>NZ_CP103374.1:0-335000 GCF_024981055.1 Pseudomonas sp. BW7P1
ATGTCCCGACTCAATCCCCGGCAGCAAGAAGCCGTGAACTACGTCGGCGGCCCTCTATTGGTGCTCGCCGGCGCCGGCTCCGGCAAGACCAGCGTGATCACCCGCAAGATCGCGCACCTGATCCAGAATTGCGGCATCCGCGCCCAGTACATCGTCGCCATGACTTTCACCAACAAGGCGGCCCGCGAGATGAAGGAGCGGGTCGGCACCCTGCTGCGTGCCGGCGAAGGTCGCGGCCTGACGGTCAGTACCTTCCACAACCTGGGCCTGAACATCATCCGCAAGGAGCACGAACGGCTGGGCTACAAGCCCGGTTTCTCGATTTTCGACGAAACCGACGTGAAGTCGCTGATGACCGACATCATGCAGAAGGAATACGCGGGCGACGACGGCGTCGACGAGATCAAGAACATGATCGGCGCCTGGAAAAACGACCTGATCCTGCCGGCCCAGGCGCTGGAAAACGCCCGCAACCCCAAGGAACAGACCGCCGCCATCGTCTACACCCACTACCAGCGCACGCTCAAGGCGTTCAACGCGGTGGACTTCGACGACCTGATCCTGCTGCCGGTAAAGCTCTTCGAAGAGCACGCCGACATCCTCGAAAAGTGGCAGAACAAGGTGCGTTACCTGCTGGTGGACGAATACCAGGACACCAACGCCAGCCAGTACCTGCTGGTGAAAATGCTCATCGGCAAGCGCAACCAGTTCACCGTGGTGGGCGACGACGACCAGTCGATCTATGCCTGGCGTGGCGCGCGGCCGGAAAACCTGATGCTGCTCAAGGAAGACTACCCGTCCCTGAAAGTGGTGATGCTGGAGCAGAACTACCGCTCCACCAGCCGCATCCTGCGCTGCGCCAACGTGCTGATCTCGAACAACCCTCACGAATTCGAAAAGCAGTTGTGGAGTGAAATGGGCCACGGCGACGAGATCCGCGTGATCCGCTGCCGTAACGAAGACGCCGAAGCCGAGCGCGTGGCCATGGAAATCCTCAGCCTGCACTTGCGCACCGACCGCCCGTACAGTGATTTCGCGATCCTTTATCGCGGCAACTACCAGGCCAAACTGATCGAGCTGAAACTGCAGCACCATCAGGTGCCGTACCGTCTGAGCGGCGGCAACAGCTTCTTCGGCCGCCAGGAAGTGAAGGACCTGATGGCCTACTTCCGCCTGATCGTGAACCCGGACGACGACAACGCCTTCCTGCGCGTGATCAACGTCCCGCGCCGGGAGATCGGCTCGACCACCCTGGAAAAACTCGGCAACTACGCCACCGAACGCAAGATCTCGATGTACGCCGCCACCGACGAGCTCGGCCTGGGCGAACATCTGGACAGCCGCTTCACCGATCGCCTGTCGCGCTTCAAACGCTTCATGGACAAGGTCCGCGAGCAGTGCGCCGGCGAGGACCCGATCTCGGCCCTGCGCAGCATGGTCATGGACATCGACTACGAGAACTGGCTGCGCACCAACAGCTCCAGCGACAAGGCCGCAGACTACCGGATGAGCAACGTCTGGTTCCTGATCGAGGCCTTGAAGAACACCCTGGAAAAAGACGAAGACGGCGAGATGACCGTCGAGGATGCCATCGGCAAACTGGTCCTGCGCGACATGCTGGAGCGTCAGCAGGAAGAGGAAGAAGGCGCCGAAGGCGTGCAGATGATGACCCTGCATGCGTCCAAGGGTCTGGAATTCCCCTACGTGTTCATCATGGGCATGGAAGAGGAAATCCTCCCGCACCGCTCCAGCATCGAAGCCGACACCATCGAAGAGGAACGCCGCCTGGCCTACGTGGGCATCACCCGCGCACGCCAGACCCTCGCGTTCACCTTCGCCGCCAAGCGCAAACAGTACGGCGAGATCGTCGACTGCGCCCCCAGCCGCTTCCTCGATGAGCTGCCGCCGGACGACCTGGCCTGGGAAGGCAATGACGACACCCCGACCGAAGTCAAAGCCGTTCGCGGCAACAACGCATTGGCCGATATACGCGCGATGCTAAAGCGCTAGAATTGACCACTTTTACTAGACCTTCGGCGCCAAGGGCGCCAATTGAGGACAGCTTCATGGAAGCCCTGCATCAAAAAATCCGCGAACAAGGCATTGTGCTTTCCGACCAGGTCCTGAAAGTCGACGCTTTTCTGAACCACCAGATCGACCCGGCCCTGATGAAGCTGATTGGCGACGAGTTCGCCGCGCTGTTCAAGGATTCGGGCATCACCAAGATCGTCACCATCGAAGCCTCGGGTATCGCTCCGGCGGTCATGACCGGTCTGAACCTCGGCGTGCCGGTGATCTTCGCCCGCAAGCAGCAGTCCCTGACCCTGACTGAAAACCTGCTGTCGGCAACCGTTTACTCGTTCACCAAGAAGACCGAAAGCACCGTGGCCATTTCCCCGCGCCACCTGACCAGCAGCGACCGCGTGCTGATCATCGATGACTTCCTGGCCAACGGGAAGGCGTCCCAGGCGCTGATTTCGATCATCAAGCAGGCCGGTGCCACCGTGGCAGGCCTGGGTATCGTGATCGAGAAATCGTTCCAGGGCGGCCGCGCCGAGCTGGATTCCCAGGGCTACCGCGTCGAGTCGCTGGCTCGCGTGAAGTCGCTGAAGGATGGCGTGGTTACTTTCATCGAGTAACCCAGCGATTCGATAACTGTGGGAGCTGGCTTGCCAGCGATGACACCCTGTCAGCCTGCATCAATGTCGGCAGATACAGCGCTTTCGCTGGCAAGCCGGCTCCCACAGGTTTTGTATTGGTCGTTATGACCTGGTCGCCTTCAGGCCAGTGAGCAACAACCGCTGAAACAGGTCTTCCTTCAGGCCTTCCGGGTGGGTGAGCTGCATGCGCGCCAGATGCTCCGGATACAGCGAAGCCTCAGGCGCGTCCAGCGCTGCCTTGCCCAGCTCCAGAATCTCCGTCAGCTTGAACTTGCTCTTGAGCCAGTTCAGCGCCCGCAACAGATCCTTCTCGACCTCATTGAAATCGCAGCCCAGCGGATATTCCGGAAACAAATTCGGGTGCCGGGCGGCAATCGCCTGCAGGCGCTGCGGGGTGTTGTCGGTGAAGCGTGGATCGAGACGGAAATCCCTCGGCAACTTGCCGACCTTCTGCGCCTGTTCGATCAGGCTCTGCTGGAAGCGCGAGTCGCTGATGTTCAACAACGACTCGATCACCACGGCGTCCGGCTTGCCGCGCAAATCAGCGATACCGTACTCGGTGACCACGATGTCACGCAGATGCCGGGGAATCGTGCAGTGGCCATATTCCCAGACGATATTCGAACTGACTTCTCCGCCGGATTCGCGCCAGCTGCGCAGCAGCAGAATCGAGCGGGCATCGTGCAGCGCATGGCCCTGGGCGACGAAGTTGTATTGCCCGCCGACGCCGCTGAGCACCCGTCCGTCCTGCAATTGGTCCGCCACCCCCGCGCCCAGCAGGGTCATGGTGAACACGGTGTTGATGAACCGGGCATCGAGGCGCTGCAGGCGCTTGAGTTCTTCCTGACCGTACAGCTCGTTGATGTAACTGATGCGGGTCATGTTGAATTCAAGACGTTTGCTGTGGGGCAGCTCGCGCAGACGCTCATAGAAACTGCGCGGCCCGAGGAAGAAACCGCCGTGCACTGAAATGCCGTCGGTTTGCGCCGCCTCGTCGAGGGTGCCGGCGTTGGCCTGTCGCTGAGTCTCGATGTCCGGGTAGACCTTGCGCCGGATGATCCCGGCGTCCGCCAGCACCAGCAGGCCGTTGACGAACATTTCGCTGCAACCGTAAAGGCCCTTGGCGAACGGCTCGATGCCGCCCTCGCGCTCTATCAGCTGCGCCCACTGGCCGAGGTTCACATCGGCCAGCAAAGCCCGGTATCCGGCATTGTCGGCCTGCCGCGCCAGCAACGCGGCAGTCAGCGCATCGCCCATCGAACCGATGCCGATCTGCAAGGTGCCACCATCGCGCACCAGGGTACTGGCGTGCAGGCCGATCAAGTGATCCTGAAACCCGACGGGCATGTTCGGCGTGGAAAACAGTGTGCTGCTGTCCTTTTCGTCGATCAGCAGGTCGAAGGTGTCGATGTCGACTTCGGCATCACCCGGCATATACGGCAGCCCGGTGTGCACCTGGCCGACCAGCAGGATCGTTTCCCCCGCTGCCCGGCGTCTGGCGATCATCGGGAACAGGTCGAGGGTGATGTCCGGGTTGCAGCTCAAGCTCAGACGATCGGGATATTCACTGCTGCTGGCCAGCAACTGCGCCACCAGATTCAGGCCGGCGGCGTTGATATCCCGGGCGGCATGGCTGTAGTTGCTGCTGACGTAGTCCTGCTGGGCCGGCGCGCTGTTGAGCAGGCTGCCGGGCTGCATGAAGAACTGCTCGATACGGATGTTGGACGGCAGGCTGTCGCGGCGCAGGTCAGCGAGAAACTCCAGCTCCGGATAATCGCCGAACACCCGCTCGACGAAGGGCTCGATGAAGCGCTTCTGCAAACCGTCACCCAAGGCCGGGCGACCGAGGCACAGGGCGGTGTAGATCGTCAGTTGCCGCTCGGGCAAACCGGCGATGCGCCGGTACAGCGCGTTGACGAAGGGATTGGGTTTGCCCAGCCCCAGCGGCAGTCCCATGTGGATGTGCGCCGGCAGCCGTGCCAGTACGTCGTCCACTGCCTGTTCGATCGAACACAACTGCACCATCTGAAGCCTCCTGCCCGTTCCGTGAATAGAGGTACGACCGAGATTGCCGGTTGTTTGCTGCAATGAACAGCCTCAGCCCTGAATCGCAGGCACAAAAAAACCGTCCGGAGACGGTTTTTTTCAGCAGAAGAGCGCCTTATTTCAGGCCGGACATCTTCTGGATCGCACCCTTCAGCTCGTCATCCGAGCAGTCGGCGCAGGTGCCTTTCGGCGGCATGGAGTTGATACCGGTAATCGCCTTGGCGAGGATGCCGTCGAGGCCGCCCTGGTGATCGGCACGGTCTTTCCAGGCTGCTGTGTCACCGATTTTCGGCGCGCCCAGCAGGCCGGTACCGTGGCAAGCGTTGCAGTGTTTGGCAATCACTTCGTCCGGAGTCTTCGCTCCGCCACCGCCGCCCGCCGAAGCGGCCACTTCCATCCCCTTGCACTCTTGCCCTTGAACACATACCTGGCCGACAGGCTCGAGGCGTTTGGCAATGTCGTCATTCGTCGCAGCTTGAGCGCTGACAGCCCAGAGGGCCAGTACGGTTGCTGGTGCAGCCAGCATTTTCATAATTAGATTCACGCGTTCACCCTCAATGGTGGCTATTCACGCCTGCGGCCACGGTTCGCAGGCGGGCGCAAGTATAGCGGGTAGCCCGCCACACTGAAACAACCCCAAAGTTAAAGGGGTCTTGTTGCGCATCGGTCAGACAGTCCGGACACCTTTGCCGCAGTGGTCTGGCGTCTCTCGGTTTAAAAGTTCGCCGGCGTGGCTGCGCTGATTAGTCGCGCCGGTGCGTCGAACGGATTACGAAAACGATGCGGCTTGGTACTTTCAAAGTAGTAGCTGTCACCGGCTTCGAGGATAAAAGTTTCAAGGCCCACCACCAACTCCAGACGACCTTCCACCAGAATTCCGGTTTCCTCGCCTTCGTGGGTGAGCATTTCTTCACCGGTGTCGGCGCCTGGCGGATAGATCTCGTTCAGAAAGGCTATGGCCCGGCTCGGGTGCGCACGACCGACCAGTTTCATGGTCACGGCGCCGTCGGAAATGTCGATCAGCTCGTTGGCCTTGTAGACGATCTGGGTCGGTTTTTCCTGGAGGATTTCTTCTGAAAAGAACTCGACCATGGACATGGGAATCCCGCCCAGCACCTTCCTCAGCGAACTGATCGAAGGGCTGACGCTGTTCTTTTCGATCATCGAAATGGTGCTGTTGGTGACGCCCGCACGCTTGGCGAGTTCACGCTGGGAAAGCCCTTTGAGCTTGCGGATCGATTGCAGTCGTTCACCGACGTCCAAGGCTTGGGCCTCCTGAGTGTTGTAGAAATATTGAGCGTTATCATGGCGACAGCGTTCAGTATTTACAACACTTGGGCCCGGCCCGGGCTTCAACCCCCGGAATAGAGCCTTGGCACCCGGCGCAGGTTGCAGAAAATCTGGTATGGAATGGTGTCCGCCCACTTCGCCACGTCGCTGGCGAGGATGTTCTTGCCCCACAGCTCCACGGTCGAACCGAGACCGGCTTGCGGTACGTCGGTCAGATCGATGCACAGCATGTCCATCGACACGCGGCCCAATATGCGACTGCGTTTACCGGCCACCAGCACCGGGGTGCCGGTCGGCGCCTGACGCGGATAGCCGTCGGCGTAACCCATGGCGACCACGCCGATGCGCATCGGTTTGTCGGTGACGAATTTAGCGCCGTATCCCACCGGCTCGCCGGCCGGCAGTTCGCGCACGCTGATGACTTTCGATTCCAGGGTCATCACCGGTTGCAGGCGCTCGGCCACGGCGTTGGCTTCTTCGAACGGAGTGGCGCCATAGAGCATGATGCCCGGGCGCACCCAGTCACTTTGAATCTGTGGCCATCCCAGCACCGCCGGCGAATTGCGCAGACTGACTTCGGCGGCAAGGCCCTGACGCGCAGCTTCGAACACGGCAACCTGATCGGCGCTGCTTTGCTCATGCAGTTCATCGGCCCGGGCGAAGTGGCTCATCAGCACGATCTTCGCCACTTTGCCGCTGGCCAGCAGGCGTTGGTACGCCGCCGGGTAATCCTTCGGATGCAGGCCGACGCGGTGCATGCCCGAGTCGAGCTTCAGCCACACGGTGATCGGTTTGCTCAACGTGGCCTGCTCGATCGCTTCGAGCTGCCACAACGAATGCACCACACACCAGAAGTCATGCTCGACGATCAGCGCCAGCTCATCGGCCTCGAAAAAGCCTTCAAGCAACAGCACCGGTGCGCGAATCCCCGCAGCACGCAGCTCCAGGGCTTCTTCGATACAGGCCACCGCGAAGCCGTCCGCTTGTGCCTCCAGCGCCTGGGCACAACGTACTGCGCCATGACCGTAGGCGTCGGCCTTGATCACCGCCAGTGCCTTGGCACCGGTGACTTCACGGGCGATTTGGTAGTTGTGACGCAGGGCTTCTAGATCGATCAGGGCACGGGCAGGACGCATGGCAGCAGACTTCTTGGCGGTCATGGGAATAAAAACCGGCGCTGGCTGACGGCGTGAACCGCCAACAGCACCGGGAGAGGGATCTTTGCAGCAGGTTACGGCAACGCGGCGACGATGGAGATTTCCACCAGGATGTCCGGCCTGGCCATCTTCGCCTCGACTGTGGCACGGGCCGGCGCGGCGCCTTTGGGCAGCCACTGATCCCACACCGAATTCATCCCGGCGAAGTGCGCCTCGATGTCGTTCAGGTAGATCGTCGCCGACAGCAGATGCTGTTTGTCGGTACCGGCCAGATCCAGCAGACGCTCGATATTCGCGAGCACGTCGCGAGTCTGTTGTTCGACCCCGGCGTTGAAATCGTCACCGACCTGTCCGGCCAGGTACACGATACCGTTGTGGCTGACGATCTGACTCATGCGCTCATTGGTGAGCTGGCGCTGGATTGCCATGCTTTGCGGACTCCTGGGTCTTGTTGCCATAACGGGAAATATCGAGGCCTTCGGCGCTGATCTGCGGCTTTTTCTTCGCCATCAGGTCAGCCAGCAGGCGACCGGAGCCGCACGCCATGGTCCAGCCGAGGGTGCCGTGACCGGTGTTCAGGAACAGATTCTTGAACGGCGTGGCGCCGACGATCGGCGTGCCGTCCGGCGTGGTCGGACGCAGGCCGGTCCAGAAACTGGCTTCGGCCAGATTGCCGCCCTGAGGATAAAGGTCGTTGACGATCATCTCCAGGGTTTCGCGCCGACGCGGGTTCAGCGACAGGTCAAAACCGGCGATCTCCGCCATGCCGCCGACGCGGATGCGGTTGTCGAAACGAGTAATCGCCACCTTGTAGGTTTCGTCGAGAATGGTCGAAGTCGGGGCCATCGCCGGGTTGGTGATCGGCACGGTCAGCGAGTAGCCCTTCAACGGATAGACCGGAGCCTTGATGCCCAGCGGCTTGAGCATTTGTGGCGAATAACTGCCGAGGGCCAGCACGTAACGGTCGGCGGTTTCCAGCTTGCCGTCGATCCACACGCCGTTGATGCGATCACCGGCGAAGTCGAGGCGCTGGATGTCCTGGTTGAAACGGAATTCCACACCCAGGTTCACCGCCATTTCGGCGAGGCGGGTGGTGAAGATCTGGCAGTCACCGGTCTGGTCGTTCGGCAGGCGCAAGGCACCGGCCAGGATGTCAGTGACGCTGGCCAGGGCCGGCTCGACGCGGGCAATGCCGGCGCGGTCGAGGACTTCGAACGGCACACCGGACTCTTTCAGCACGGCGATATCCTTGGCGGCGCCATCCAGCTGGGCCTGAGTGCGGAACAACTGAGTAGTACCGAGGCTGCGGCCTTCGTAGGCAATGCCGGTTTCGGCGCGCAATTCGTCGAGGCAGTCGCGGCTGTACTCGGACAGACGCACCATGCGCTCCTTGTTCACCGCGTAACGGCTGGCGGTGCAGTTACGCAGCATCTGCGCCATCCACAGGTACTGGTCGATATCGGCGGTGGCCTTGATCGCCAGTGGCGCGTGGCGTTGCAGCAGCCACTTGATGGCCTTGAGCGGCACGCCCGGCGCAGCCCACGGCGAGGCATAACCCGGCGAGACCTGGCCTGCGTTGGCGAAACTGGTCTCCATGGCCGCGGCTGGCTGCCGGTCGACCACCACCACTTCAAACCCGGCACGGGCCAGATAGTAAGCACTGGCGGTACCGATGACGCCGCTACCCAAGACCATAACGCGCATTTTTGTATCCCTCTCGCGGCGTGCCGCGTACGTCTGTTGTTAGAGCAATGATGCGCGCAGTGTAAGAAAGATTCGCCAGTGCTTTTCACTGTATAAGCGCCTATATTTGGCGACAATTCTCGGCAAAAACCCTTTTCACGGAGGCGCATCCCCTATGCGTACCAACACTCAGACCAAACGTGAGCTGGACAAGATCGACCGCAACATCTTGCGGATCCTGCAGGCGGACGGGCGGATATCATTCACTGAACTGGGCGAGAAGGTCGGGCTCTCCACCACGCCGTGCACCGAGCGCGTGCGGCGCCTGGAGCGCGAGGGGATCATCATGGGCTACAACGCCCGGCTGAATCCGCAGCACTTGAAGGGCAGCCTGCTGGTGTTTGTCGAGATCAGCCTCGACTACAAATCCGGCGACACGTTCGAAGAGTTCCGACGCGCCGTCTTGAAGCTGCCCCACGTGCTGGAATGCCACCTGGTGTCAGGGGATTTCGACTATCTGGTGAAGGCGCGGATTTCCGAAATGGCTTCGTACCGCAAGTTGCTGGGCGACATCCTGCTCAAGCTGCCGCACGTGCGCGAATCCAAGAGCTACATCGTGATGGAAGAAGTGAAGGAGAGCCTGAGCCTGCCGATTCCGGATTGATCGCTCAGACCAGCACCTGTCGATTCGCAGCCATGTACTCGAACACCTGCTTCTCGACCCGTGGATGAATCAGCTCCACGGGCCGCCGGCCGTTGGGGCACGGCAAGGTCCGGGTGGTGCCGAACAACCGGCAGATCAGCGGCCGCTCGTCATACACCGTGCAGCCGTCCGGCCCCAGGTGCACGCAGTTGAGTGCTTCCATGGCCGCATCCTGCTCGGCGCGGGTCTTGCGCGGTAACCGGGCCATTTCCTCGGGCGAAGTGGTCACCGGCCCGCAGCAGTCGTGGCAGCCCGGAACGCACTCGAATGTGGGGATCTGCTGGCGCAGGGTGCGGATTTTCTGACTGTTGCAGCTCATTGCAGCGGTAACCGGAGCGAAATAGGCGGCAATTGTGCCGCAAAAGCGGTGATCCAGACACTACAGGCCGACCGATGTTGCCCGGCCTCGGGCCTGCGGCTTATGCTCCGTCAAATTTTCTCGACACCCGTTCAGGATGACGCCCATGAATGCCCGCGCCCACGCCTTCGCGAGCCAACCCCACGTTGCCTCTTATTACGCCGCCAGCAGCCTGCCGCAGCCCGACCACCCGGTGCTGCAAGGTGAGCTGACTGCGGATGTGTGCGTGGTCGGTGGCGGTTTTTCCGGGCTGAACACCGCGCTGGAGCTGGCAGAACGCGGCTTGAGCGTCGTGCTGCTGGAAGCGCACCGGATCGGCTGGGGCGCCAGCGGCCGCAACGGCGGGCAACTGATTCGCGGGGTCGGTCACGGCCTCGACCAGTTCGCCAACGTGATCGGCGCCGACGGTGTGCGTCAGATGAAACTCATGGGGCTGGAAGCGGTGGAAATCGTCCGACAGCGCGTCGAGAAATTTCAGATCCCCTGCGACCTGACCTGGGGTTACTGCGACCTCGCCAACAAACCTTCCGACCTGGAAGGCTTCGCCGAAGACGCCGAAGAACTGCGCAGTCTCGGCTACCGCTACGAAACCCGTCTGCTGCAAGCGAACGAAATGCACACGGTCGTCGGCTCCAAGCGTTACGTCGGTGGCCTGATCGACATGGGCTCCGGTCATTTGCACCCGTTGAACCTGGCACTGGGCGAAGCCGCAGCGGCACAGCAAGCGGGGGTGAAGCTGTTCGAACAATCGGCAGTCACCCGCATCGACTACGGCCGCGAAGTCCGGGTATACACGGCGCAAGGTTCAGTGCGAGCGAAAACGCTGGTGCTCGGCTGCAATGCCTATCTCAACAACCTGAATCCGCAACTCAGCGGCAAGGTGCTGCCGGCCGGCAGCTACATCATCGCCACCGAACCCCTGAGCGAAGCACAGGCTCGGGAACTGCTGCCGCAGAACATGGCAGTCTGCGACCAACGGGTGGCGCTGGATTATTACCGGCTCTCGGCGGACCGGCGCCTGCTGTTCGGTGGTGCCTGCCATTATTCGGGGCGTGATCCAAAGGACATCGGCGCGTACATGCGGCCCAAAATGCTGGAAGTGTTCCCGCAGCTCGCCTCAGCGAAGATCGATTATCAGTGGGGCGGGATGATCGGCATCGGTGCCAACCGTCTGCCGCAGATTGGCCGGCTGAGCGATCAGCCGAACGTGTATTACGCCCAGGCCTATTCCGGGCACGGCGTGAATGCCACACACCTGGCGGGCAAGCTGCTGGCCGAAGCCATCAGCGGTCAGCACAGCGGTGGCTTTGATCTGTTCGCCAAAGTGCCGCACATCACCTTCCCCGGCGGCAAGCATTTGCGCTCGCCGCTGCTGGCATTGGGGATGTTGTGGCATCGGCTCAAAGAGCTGGTCTGAGCTCGTTCCCACGCGCGTGGGAACGATCCTTCTAGATCCGCCAGAACGGCTTCAACCCCTCCTCCAGCGCCTGCTCCCGGGTCAGCCCGACATCCTTGAGTTGCTCCGGCGTCAGGCCCAGCAGGGCCTTGCGCGTGTGCAGACGATGCCAGAACAGACCCCAGCGACTCAGGCCGGACGGCGCGTTGCGCAATATCTCGTTGCGCGCCTTGTCCTGTTGCCCCGCCTCCAGTTCCTGACTGTGTAACGTCAGCCGCACATCGCTCAAGCCGTTCATTTTTTGTCGCTCCTGTTTACTTGGGTAGCCAGAGATTCCATGATGCGCGGGCCGACAAAAGCATTACAGATTCAACGCATCTGTATTATTTCCATACAGATTTGCTGTCTCCGGGACTGAATTGTCGATTTACGCCGCATCTGTACTGGTTTTT
This sequence comes from Pseudomonas sp. BW7P1, assembly GCF_024981055.1. Lineage (NCBI taxonomy): Bacteria > Pseudomonadati > Pseudomonadota > Gammaproteobacteria > Pseudomonadales > Pseudomonadaceae > Pseudomonas > Pseudomonas sp. BW7P1. The sequence goes on from NZ_CP103374.1 coordinate 11,746, forward strand.
CGAATCACCTGCATCGAGGCAGTGCCATGACCCTGTATGTGAACCTTGCCGAACTGCTCGGCACCCGCATCGAACAAGGCTTCTACCGTCCTGGTGATCGCCTGCCGTCAGTGCGCGCCTTGAGCGTAGAACATGGGGTCAGCCTGAGCACGGTGCAGCAGGCCTACCGAATGCTGGAAGACAGCGGCCTGGCCACCCCGAAACCCAAATCCGGATACTTCGTGCCGGTCGGCCGCGAGCTTCCCGAACTGCCGGCCATCGGGCGTCCGGCCCAGCGCCCGGTGGAGATTTCCCAGTGGGATCAGGTGCTGGAACTGATTCGCGCCGTACCGCGCAAGGACGTCGTGCAGCTCGGTCGCGGCATGCCGGACATCTCGTCACCGACGATGAAACCGCTGCTGCGCGGACTGGCCCGTATCAGCCGCCGTCAGGACATGCCCGGTCTGTATTACGACAACATCCACGGCACCCTCGAACTGCGCGAACAGATCGCCCGGCTGATGCTCGATTCCGGCTGCCAGTTGAGCGCCAGCGACCTCGTCGTCACCACCGGTTGCCACGAAGCGCTGTCCACCAGCATCCACGCGATTTGCGAGCCGGGTGACATCGTCGCGGTGGATTCGCCAAGCTTTCACGGCGCCATGCAGACCCTCAAGGGGCTGGGCATGAAAGCCCTGGAAATCCCCACCGACCCGCTCACCGGCATCAGCCTAGAAGCCCTGGAACTGGCGCTGGAGCAATGGCCGATCAAGGTCATCCAGCTCACGCCCAACTGCAACAACCCGCTCGGCTACATCATGCCGGAGTCGCGCAAACGCGCGTTGCTGACGCTGGCACAGCGCTTCGACGTGGCGATCATCGAGGACGATGTGTATGGCGAACTGGCCTACACCTACCCGCGTCCGCGCACGATCAAATCCTTCGACGAAGACGGCCGCGTGCTGCTGTGCAGCTCGTTTTCCAAGACCCTCGCGCCGGGCCTGCGCATCGGCTGGGTCGCGCCGGGTCGCTACCTCGAACGGGTACTGCACATGAAGTACATCAGCACCGGCTCCACCGCACCACAGCCACAGATCGCCATCGCCGAATTTCTCAAGGCCGGGCACTTCGAACCGCATTTGCGGCGGATGCGCACTCAATATCAGCGCAATCGCGACGTGATGATCGACTGGGTGACCCGTTATTTCCCTGCCGGCACCCGCGCCAGCCGTCCGCAGGGCAGCTTCATGCTCTGGGTCGAACTGCCGGAAGGTTTCGATACCCTGAAACTGAATCGTGCGCTGCACGATCAGGGCGTACAGATTGCCGTCGGCAGCATTTTTTCCGCCTCGGGCAAGTATCGCAATTGCCTGCGCATGAACTACGCTGCCAAGCCGACACCGCTCATCGAAGAAGCCGTGCGCAAGGTCGGTGCGGCGGCGATCAAATTGCTCGCTGAAACCGACTGACCTTTTTCAAGAGCCCCGCGTCCATATGCCGACCCTTGCCGCCAATCGGAACAATCCCGCGTGAGCCTCAGACAGCCCCTGCTTGCCCTGCCTCTACTCGCCGCGCTCCTGGGCGGTTGCGCGACCCTCGACGTGCCGCGCGAGCCAAGCCAGGCATTGCCGGCCTCGGCATCGAGTTTCGGGCGCTCCATCCAGGCCCAGGCCGCGCCGTACAAAGGTCAGTCGGGGTTCCGCCTGCTGTCCAACAGCACCGAAGCCTTCACCGCCCGCGCCGAGCTGATCCGCAACGCTCAACGCAGCCTCGACCTGCAGTACTACATCGTCCACGACGGCATCAGCACCCGCATGCTGGTGGAAGAAGTGTTGAAGGCTGCCGACCGTGGTGTGCGGGTGCGGATCCTGCTGGACGATACCACCAGCGACGGCCTCGATTTGATCATTGCCACGCTGGCGGCGCATCCGAACATCCAGATCCGCCTGTTCAATCCACTGCACCTGGGCCGCAGCACCGGCGTGACCCGGGCTGCCGGCCGGTTGTTCAACCTGTCGCAGCAACACCGACGGATGCACAACAAACTGTGGCTGGCGGACAACAGCGCCGCGATCGTTGGCGGGCGCAATCTGGGTGACGAGTATTTCGATGCCGAGCCCAACCTGAACTTCACCGACATCGACATGCTCAGCGTCGGACCGGTCGCCGAACAACTCGGGCACGGCTTCGATCAATACTGGAACAGCGCCCTGAGCAAGCCGATCGAGGAATTCCTCTCCAGCAAGCCCTCGGCCAAGGATCTGCAAAACACTCGCACGCGCCTGGAAGAATCCCTGGAGGAAACCCGCAAACAGAACCACGCGCTCTACCAACAACTGATGACCTTCACCACGCATCCGCGCATGGACATCTGGCGGCGGGAACTGATCTGGGCCTGGAACCAGGCATTGTGGGACGCGCCGAGCAAGGTGCTGGCGGACGGCGAACCAGACCCGCAGCTGCTGCTGACCACGCAACTGGCGCCAGAGCTGCGGGGCGTGAGCAAAGAGCTCATGATGATTTCCGCCTACTTCGTGCCGGGCCAGCCGGGGCTGGTTTACCTGACCGGGCGGGCCGATGCTGGCGTGTCGGTGAGCCTGCTGACCAACTCGCTGGAAGCCACCGATGTGCCGGCGGTGCACGGGGGTTATGCGCCTTATCGCAAGGCGTTGCTGGAACATGGCGTGAAGCTGTATGAACTGCGGCGCCAGCCTGGGGATAACTTCGGCAGTGGCCCGCACCTGTTTTACAGCAAATCGTTTCGTGGCTCGGACTCCAGTCTGCACAGCAAGGCGATGATCTTCGACGGGAAAAAATCGTTTATTGGTTCATTCAACTTCGACCCGCGCTCGGTGTTGTGGAACACCGAGGTCGGCGTGCTGGTGGACAGCCCCGAACTGGCTGCCCATGTTCGGGAATTGGCCTTGCAGGGCATGGCGCCAGCGCTGAGTTACGAGGCAAAACTGCAGGACGGGAAACTCGTCTGGGTCACCGAAGACAACGGCCAGATGCACACGCTGACCAAGGAACCCGGCAGCTGGTGGCGGCGCTTCAATGCGTGGTTCAGCACCACGGTGGGACTGGAGCGGATGCTTTAGCCATCCGCCCCGGGCGGCCTGTCAAGCGGGCTCCGGCACCTTGCCGAACGCCCCTTGCCGCAACAGCAGAATCACCAGTCCGAACGCCCCGGCCGCCATGAACCAAGGCAACGCGTGTCCGCTGATCCATTGACTGCCCGCCCCCGCTGCCAGCGGCCCGATTAGGCAACCGACACCCCACAACTGCGCGACATGCGCATTGGCGCGTACCAGCGCGTCGTCGCGGTAGCGCTCACCGATCAGGATCAGCGACAGGGTGAACAAGCCACCGGCACTGGCGCCGAACAGCACCCACAACGGCCAGATCAGCAAGGTGTCGAGCAGCACGGGAATCGCCAGGCTCGACAACATCAGCACCACCGCGCAACCGGCAAACAGGGTTCGCCGTGACAGGTAGTCGGCCAGGGCCCCGATGGGCAATTGCAGCAGCGCATCGCCCACCACCACGGTGCTGACCATCGCCAGCGCGATTTCCGCCGTGAAGCCCTGTTGCAGGCAGTACACCGGCAACAGGGTCAGGATCATCGCCTCGAACCCGGCGAACAGCGACACCGCCCAGGCAATCGCCGGCAACTCGCGACTGAAACCCCACAGATCGCCGAAGGTCACGCTGCTGGCTTCACTGCTCGGCGCCCCGCTGCGACCCAGCAACAACAACGGCGAAGTCATCAGCAGAGCGACCCCGACCCAAAAGCCGTAATCATGTTCGGTGCCGAGCGCGCCCAGCAGCAACGGACCGGACAGTTGGCTCAACGCATAACTGCTGCCATACAGCGCCACCAGCCGTCCGCGCCACTGCTCGACCACCAGCTGGTTGATCCAGCTTTCGCCGAGGATGAAGACGATGGTCAGGATCACCCCGATCATCAAGCGCAGCACCAGCCAGATCGGGTAGCTCGGCAGCAGCGCCAGCAGACCGATGGACAATGCCCCGCCCCACAGACACAGACGCATCAGGTTCGCCGTGCCGAAGCGCGCCGCCAGATGACTCGACACCTTTGCTCCCAGCAACACGCCAATGGCCGGCATCGCCGCCATCACACCAATGGCGAACGAACCATACCCCCAGCCCTCCAGACGCAACGACACCAGCGGCATACTGACGCCAAGGGCCAGGCCAACACTCAAGACAGACGCCAACACGGCGAAATACGTCGCCCAACGCATGGTCCACGCTCCTGTGGATATTTTTTATTCAGACAAAACCAATGTGGGAGCGAGCCTGCTCGCGAAAGCGGCGTCACATTCAACAGGTATGTCGACTGTCACACCGCTTTCGCGAGCAAGCCCGCTCCCACATGGGATCTCTGTTTCGTCAGGGAGCCCGGGGTGCCCGGGCTCCCCTCAACGGTTTACAGCTTGATCCAGGTCGCCTTCAGCTCGGTGTATTTGTCGAACGCGTGCAACGACTTGTCACGGCCGTTACCCGACTGCTTGAAGCCGCCGAACGGTGCAGTCATGTCGCCGCCATCGTATTGGTTGACCCAAACGCTGCCGGCACGCAGGGCCTTGGCAGTCAGATGCGCCTTGGAGATGTCCTGGGTCCAGACCGCTGCCGCCAGGCCGTAAGGCGTGTCGTTGGCGATGCGGATCGCGTCCTCGGCCGTGTCGAAGGCGATGACCGAAAGCACCGGGCCGAAGATCTCTTCCTGGGCGATCTTCATCGCATTGCTCACGCCGTCGAAAATCGTCGGTTCGACGTAGGTGCCACCGGTTTCCTGAAGGATGCGCTTGCCGCCGGCCACCAGTTTGGCGCCGTCGGTGTGGCCCGACTCGATGTAGGACAGCACAGTGTTCATTTGTTGGGTATCGACCAGCGCACCGACGTTGGTGGCCGGGTCCAGCGGATTGCCCGGTTTCCAGGCTTTCAGCGCCTCGATCACCATGGGCAGAAATTTGTCCTTGATCGAACGCTCGACCAGCAGACGGGAACCGGCGGTGCAGACCTCGCCCTGGTTGAAGGCAATGGCGCTGGCGGCGGATTCGGCCGCAGCCTGCAGGTCCGGTGCATCGGCAAACACGATGTTCGGGCTCTTGCCGCCGGCTTCCAGCCAGACGCGTTTCATGTTCGATTCGCCGGAATAGATCATCAGTTGTTTGGCGATTTTGGTCGAACCGGTGAACACCAGGGTATCGACGTCCATGTGCAACGCGAGCGCCTTGCCGACGGTATGGCCATAACCTGGCAGCACGTTGAACACGCCTTTCGGGATACCGGCCTCGACTGCCAGGGCGGCGATGCGGATGGCCGTCAGCGGAGACTTTTCAGACGGTTTGAGAATCACCGAGTTACCGGTCGACAGTGCAGGACCCAGCTTCCAGCAGGCCATCATCAACGGGAAGTTCCACGGCACGATGGCACCGACCACCCCCACGGGTTCACGGGTCACCAGACCCAGTTGATCGTGCGGCGTAGCGGCAACTTCGTCGTAGATCTTGTCGATCGCTTCACCGCTCCAGCTCAGCGCTTGCGCCGCGCCCGGAACGTCGATGTACAGCGAATCGCTGATAGTTTTGCCCATGTCGAGGGTTTCGAGCAGGGCCAGTTCTTCGGCGTGCTGCTTCAGCAGGCCGGCAAAACGGATCATGGTGGCTTTGCGTTTGGTCGGTGCCAGGCGCGACCAGACACCGGAATTGAAGGTGGCACGGGCGTTTTCCACGGCGCGCTGGGCGTCGGCGGCGTCACAGCTGGCAATCTTGCCCAGCAGACGGCCATCGACCGGGCTGATGCACTCGAAAGTCTCGCCGGAGACGGCATCGGTGTACTCGCCATTGAGGTAGGCGCGACCTTCGATCTTCAGGTCACGGGCGCGTTGTTCCCAATCGGCGCGAGTCAGCGTGGTCATTCAAGTGTCCTCCTCTTGTTGAGTACGAGCGCCGCGCAATCTTCGCCGGCGACCTCAGGAATTCTGCCCGGCCAGCCTGTTTTCGGCCCGAGGCACCCACCACCCTAAACCAGCGGCCGGGTTTGTTTCAATATATTTGACATAAGCTCGTGATACGGCCTTGCGGTGTTCATTTTAATAAACATAGACTTTGGCCCCTCAAGCCACCGCGCCGTCACTACAGGAGAAAACAACAATGAACATCCAGAACGTCGTCGACATCAGCCTGACCATGGACCAGGCCGAGCGCTACCGCCCGGACCCGGCCAAAGTACTCAAAGGCGATCCCGAGCAGGCGGTGTTCAATCAGTACGACAGCCCTTGCGGGCAGATGGGCGTCGGTGTGTGGGAAGGCGCGGTCGGTCAGTGGACCGTGAATTACACCGAGCATGAATACTGCGAAATCCTGCAGGGTGTTTCGGTGCTGCGAGACAGCGAAGGCAACGCCAAGACCCTGCGCGTGGGTGACCGCTTCGTGATTCCGGCCGGTTTCCGTGGCACCTGGGAAGTGCTGGAAGCCTGCCGCAAGGTCTATGTGATCTTTGAACAGAAGGCCTGATGCCTTTCGCCAGGCAACAAAAAAGGCCCGTATCGTGAGATACGGGCCTTTTTCGTCGGTCGGGAAAATCAATTACTTGATTTTGCCTTCCTTGTAGATCACGTGCTTGCGAACAACCGGATCATATTTCTTGATCTCGATTTTGTCCGGGGTAGTACGCTTGTTCTTGTCGGTAGTGTAGAAGTGACCAGTACCGGCGCTCGAGATCAAACGAATCAATTCACGCATGATTAGCTCCCTTAGATCTTGCCGTCGCGACGCAGCTCGGCCAGCACAACGCTGATGCCACGCTTGTCGATGATGCGCATGCCTTTGGCGGAAACGCGCAGGCGTACGAAACGTTTCTCTTCTTCAACCCAGAAGCGGTGATGCTGCAGGTTCGGCAGGAAACGACGACGGGTTTTGTTGTTTGCGTGGGAAATGTTATTCCCGGTTACCGGACCCTTACCGGTAACTTGACATACTCTAGACATGCCTCAGCCCTCTAAAACCACATGCCCAACCCGGCATGGGTTGGCCGCTTAATCTCTAGTCATTGTGGCGCCAGGCGCCGCGATTCTTTAGAGGTCTTACCGGCTACACCTACAAGCGAAGGAACCGGGCCCCTAGAAAAGAGCGCTGCTTTATACCAGAAAGACCACGGAGCAACAACTTTCCGTGCGCAATGAATGGCTAAAAAGCCGTTTTTCCTGCCTGCAAGCGCCTTGGGTAAAGGCTGCCGGCAATTTTTACCATTCGTCGAAGAAAATCGATCATACCTGCAATCGCGACTTTTCCTGCCGCCAATTCCGACAATTTCCCCGCCCCCAGACCCCGAAAAAGCAAAAAGGGGATAGTCATTTGCAATCGCGACCACTAGGGTAGGCCTTTTCCAGACTGCACTTGCAGATGGGCCTTCGATCTGTAAAGGAAGCCGACCATGCGCCTCGCTGCCCTCCCCCTGCTGCTCGCCCCGCTCTTGCTGAGCCCACTGGCCCATGCCGCCGCCCTGAGCGTCTGCACCGAGGCCAGTCCTGAAGGCTTCGACGTGGTGCAGTACAACTCGCTGACCACCACCAACGCTTCGGCAGATGTGTTGATGAACCGCCTGGTGGACTTCGACACGGCGACCGGCAAGGTGGTCCCGAGCCTGGCCGACAGCTGGGAAGTCAGCACCGACGGCCTGACTTATATATTCAAACTGCACCCGCAGGTGAAATTCCACAGCACCGAGTACTTCAAGCCGACCCGCGAACTGACCGCCGAAGACGTCAAATTCAGCTTCGACCGCATGCTCGACCCGGCCAATCCATGGCACAAGGTCGCCCAGAGCGGCTTTCCCCACGCTCAGTCGATGCAGTTGCCCAGCCTGATCAAGAAGATCGACGCGCTGGATCCGCTGACCGTGCGTTTTACCCTCGACCATCCGGACTCGACATTCCTGGCGACCCTGAGCATGGGCTTCGCCTCGATCTATTCCGCCGAGTACGCCGACAAACTGCTGAAAGCCGGCGCGACCGACAAGCTCAACAGCCAGCCGATCGGCACCGGGCCGTTCGTGTTCACCCGGTTCCAGAAAGACGCATCGATCCGCTACAAGGCCAACCCGGATTACTTCGGCGGCAAGCCTGCGGTGGATCCGCTGATCTTCGCCATCACCCCGGACGCCAACGTGCGCCTGCAAAAGCTGCGGCGTAACGAATGCCAGATTGCCCTGTCGCCCAAACCACTCGACGTACAGGCCGCCAAGGAAGAGCCGACGCTGAAAGTCGAAAAGACTGACGCGTTCATGACCGCTTTTGTTGGCATCAACAGCCAGCATCCCCCATTGGACAAGCCGGAAGTGCGCCAGGCGATCAACCTCGCCTTCGACAAGAGCAACTACCTGAAAGCGGTGTTCGAAGACACCGCCGAACCCGCCAACGGCCCGTACCCGCCGAATACCTGGAGCTACGCCAGGAATTTGCCGGGCTACCCGCACGACGTGGACAAAGCCAAAGCCTTGCTGGCCAAGGCCGGGCTGAAGGAGGGTTTCCAGACCACCATCTGGACACGCCCGTCCGGCAGCCTGCTCAACCCCAATCCGAGCCTCGGTGCACAACTGCTGCAGTCGGATCTGGCGGAAATCGGCATTCAGGCGGAAATCCGCGTGATCGAATGGGGTGAGCTGATCCGTCGGGCCAAGGCCGGCGAACATGACCTGCTGTTCATGGGTTGGGCCGGTGACAACGGCGACCCGGACAACTTCCTCACCCCGCAGTTTTCCTGCGCAGCGGTGAAGTCCGGCACCAACTTCGCCCGCTACTGCAACGCCGACCTGGACAAGTTGATCAGCGCCGGCAAGACCACCAGCGAACAGGGCGTGCGCACCAAGCTCTATGAACAGGCCCAGGCGCAGATCCAGCAGCAGGCGCTGTGGCTGCCGCTGGCGCATCCGACAGCGTATGCGCTGACGCGCAAGGATGTGCAAGGTTATTCGGTGAGCCCGTTCGGTCGGCAGGATTACTCCAAGGTCACCCTCAAGTAATCCGCCCCGGCTTGCAGCGACTGCAGTCGCTGCAAGCTACATCCAGCCACACTCCGCCATCGACAGTGGTTCCCCGTCACCGACGATGAAGTGATCGAGCACCCGCACATCGATCAGTTCCAGAGCCTTCTGCAAGCGCTTGGTCAGCACACGGTCTGCCTGACTGGGATCGCTGTTCCCCGACGGGTGGTTATGACACAGGATCACGGCCGCCGCGTTATTGGCCAACGAGCGCTTCACCACTACACGGGGATGCACGGCAGTGTTGTCAATGGAGCCGCGAAACAGCGGCTCGAACGTCAGCACTTGATGCTTGGAATCCAGAAACAGGCAGCCGAATACTTCGTGCGGCTCGTGGCGCAGCATGGCTTTGAGGTAATCGCGAACCACCTGTGGATTCTCCAGAGCCGTTTTCTGCCGCATGCGCTCGGCCAAATGTCGCCGCCCCATCTCCAGCACGGCTTGCAACTGGGCGAACTTCGCCGGCCCCAGGCCCAATTGCTCGCTGAACGCGCCGAGATCAGCCTCCAGCAACGCACGCAGGCTGCCGAACTGATTCAACAAGTGTCGCGCCAGATCCACCGCGCTTTTACCGGATACGCCGGTCCGTAGAAAAATCGCCAGCAATTCGGCATCGGAAAGACTTCCCGAGCCCTGTTCAAGCAGCTTCTCCCGCGGCCTTTCCGCCGCCGGCCAATCGCGAATACTCATACACACTCCTTGTCTATGGGCGCCGCTGTTCCATAGCGGTCGCTGTGATATCGTAGCCCATCTTTTTTGCGGGCGAATTCACCCTGGGGAGGGGGTTTCGCAACGCATGTCACCCACGAAATGAAAGGCAGACCTATGCAGCGGCTGTATCGGAAACGCATCGTTCTGGGCGTCGGCGGCGGCATCGCTGCCTACAAGAGCGCCGATCTTGTGCGCCGCCTGATCGATCAGGGCGCCGAGGTGCGCGTGGTCATGACCCGTGGCGGCAGCGAATTCATCACCCCGCTGACCATGCAGGCCCTGTCCGGCCACCCGGTTCACCTGGACTTGCTCGACCCGGCCGCCGAAGCGGCAATGGGCCACATCGAACTGGCCAAATGGGCCGATCTGGTGCTGATCGCCCCGGCGACCGCCGACCTGCTCGCCCGTCTGGCCCAAGGCATCGCCAACGATCTGCTGACCACGCTGGTGCTGGCCACCGACGCCATCGTCGCGGTCGCTCCGGCCATGAACCAGGCCATGTGGCGCGATCCGGCGACCCAGGCCAACCTGCAACTCCTTGAAAGCCGTGGTCTGAAGACCTTCGGCCCGGCTTCAGGCAGCCAGGCCTGCGGCGATGTCGGCATGGGCCGCATGATGGAAGCCACCGACCTGGCCCAGCTCGCGGCGGACTGCTTCCAGCGTCAGGCACTGACCGGCAGGCACGTGGTGATCACCGCCGGCCCGACCCAGGAAAACATCGACCCGGTGCGCTATATCACCAACCACAGCTCCGGCAAAATGGGCTTCGCCCTGGCTGAAGCCGCGGTGGAAGCCGGCGCCCGTGTCACACTGATCAGCGGCCCGGTGCATTTGCCGACGCCGGACCGCGTCACGCGGATCGACGTGGTCAGCGCACGCGACATGCTCGCTGCCTGCGAAGCCGCGATCCCTTGCGACATCTTCATCGCCTCGGCGGCGGTCGCAGACTACCGCCCGGAAGTCGTCGCCCCGCAAAAACTCAAGAAAGATCCTACGAGCGGTGACGGCTTCGTCCTGCAAATGGTGCGCAACCCGGACATCCTGGCCACCATCGCCACCCGTCCCGACCGTCCGTTCAGTGTCGGCTTCGCCGCCGAGACCGAACACCTGCTCGACTACGCTGCGCGCAAGCTGAAAGACAAGAATCTCGATCTGATCGTCGCCAACGACGTCGCCAACCCGAGCATCGGTTTCAACAGCGAAGAAAATGCCTGCAGCGTCATCGACCGTGGGCTGCACGCCACGGTTTTCGCCCAGACCAGCAAGAGCAAGATCGCTCGCCAGCTCGTCACTTTTATCGCCGAACGTCTGAACCAGGTTTAATTTACATGCACGCTTTGCAAGCCAAGATCCTCGACCCACGCATCGGTACCGAATTCCCGCTGCCGCAATACGCCACACCGGGCTCCGCCGGCCTCGACCTGCGCGCCATGCTGGAACAGGACATCGTGATCAAGCCGGGCGAAACCGTGCTGATTCCGACCGGTCTGTCGGTGTACATCGGCGACCCGAACCTCGCCGCGCTGATCCTGCCACGCTCGGGCATGGGCCATAAGCACGGCATCGTGCTGGGCAACCTCGTCGGCCTGATCGACTCCGATTACCAGGGCCCGCTGATGGTGTCCTGCTGGAACCGTGGCCAGACCGAATTCACCATGCCGGTGGGCGAGCGTCTGGCGCAGCTGGTGCTGGTGCCGGTGGTGCAGGCGCACTTCGAAATGGTTGAAGAGTTCGTCGAAACCGAGCGTGGCGCGGGTGGTTTCGGCCATTCCGGCACCAAATAACTGAGGGAAATCCATTGTGGCGAGGGAGCTTGCTCCCGCTTGGGTGCGCAGCACCCACAAGATTTCGGGTCTGCTTCGCGCCCCGCCGGGAGCAAGCGCCCTCGCCACAAATATGATTGCTCTTCGAAATTGGTTTTACCGCCGAAAATCAAGGCATTGGCAGGTCAAAGCCACGCCGGACAAGGCGTCATGGCCCTTTCACACCACGAACTCTCTGTGAAAACCGCCGTCATACCCTTCAGTTTGAGCCTGCCGTCGAGATGATTCGCCGGTGTGTCCCGCCACTTTCGAGATGGAGCATTTTCGCAGATGAGCACCCCCGCCCAAGTCGCCCCGAAGCTTCCCGACAGCATCTTCCGCGCCTATGACATTCGCGGCACCGTGCCGGAATTCCTCAATGCCGAAACCGCTTACTGGATCGGTCGCGCCATCGGCTCCCAGAGCCTGGCCCAAGGTGAACCGAATGTTTCCGTTGGCCGTGACGGCCGTCTGTCCGGCCCGGAACTGGTTGCCGAGCTGATCCGCGGCATCGCCGAAAGCGGCTGCCATGTCAGCGACGTCGGCCTGGTGCCGACGCCTGCGCTGTACTACGCCGCCAACGTGCTGGCCGGCAAATCCGGGGTGATGCTCACAGGCAGCCACAACCCGTCGAATTACAACGGTTTCAAGATTGTGATCGCCGGCGACACCCTGGCCAACGAACAGATCCAGGTCCTGCATGAGCGCATCAAAAACGGCAATCTGAGCAGCGGCACAGGCAGTGTGACCCAGGTCGAGATCCTCGACCGCTACACCACCGAAATCGTCCAGGACATCAAACTGGCCCGACGCCTGAAAGTCGTGGTCGACTGCGGTAACGGCGTGGCCGGCGTGATCGCCCCGCAACTGATCGAAGCGCTGAACTGCGAAGTCATCCCGCTGTTCTGCGAAGTCGACGGCAACTTCCCGAACCACCACCCGGATCCGGGCAAACCGGAGAACCTCGTCGACCTGATCGCCAAGGTCAAGGAAACCAAGGCCGATATCGGCCTGGCCTTCGATGGCGACGGTGACCGCGTCGGCGTGGTGACCAACACCGGCAGCATCGTCTTCCCCGACCGCCTGTTGATGCTGTTCGCCCGCGACGTGCTGGCCCGCAACCCGGGCGCGGAAATCATATTCGACGTCAAATGCACCCGCCGACTGATCCCGCTGATCAAGGAATATGGCGGCCGGTCGCTAATGTGGAAGACCGGTCACTCGTTGATCAAAAAGAAAATGAAGCAGTCCGGCGCGTTGCTGGCCGGCGAAATGAGCGGACATATCTTCTTCAAGGAACGCTGGTTCGGTTTCGACGACGGCATTTACAGCGCCGCACGGCTGCTGGAAATCCTCAGCAAGGAAAAATCCGACGCGGAAACGCTCTTCGCGACCTTCCCGAACGATATTTCCACGCCGGAAATCAATATCCATGTGACCGAAGAGAGCAAATTCAGCATCATTGATGCACTGCACGATGCGCAGTGGGGTCCAGGCGCCGACCTGACCACCATTGACGGCGTGCGGGTCGATTACGCCAAAGGCTGGGGCCTGGTGCGCGCGTCCAACACCACACCGGTGCTGGTGCTGCGCTTCGAGGCCGATGACGAGGCTGAATTGCAGCGCATCAAGGCTGTGTTCCATGCCCAGTTGAAACGTGTTGCACCTGATCTCCAACTACCGTTCTGATTCACCCGGAGCCCTGAATGACCCTCGAACGCGAAGCCGCCGCCCAAACCGCCAAGGTCCTGTCCGAAGCGTTGCCTTACATCCGACGTTATGTCGGCAAGACCCTGGTGATCAAATACGGCGGCAACGCGATGGAAAGCGAGGAGCTGAAAACCGGCTTCGCCCGCGACATCGTCTTGATGAAAGCCGTGGGCATCAACCCGGTGGTGGTTCACGGCGGCGGCCCGCAGATCGGTGATCTGCTCAAGCGCCTGTCGATCGAAAGCCACTTCGTCGACGGCATGCGCGTCACTGACGCGGCGACCATGGACGTGGTGGAAATGGTCCTTGGCGGCCAGGTCAACAAAAGCATCGTCAACCTGATCAACCGTCACGGCGGCAGCGCCATCGGCCTGACCGGCAAAGACGCCGGGCTGATCCGGGCGAAGAAGCTCACCGTCACCCGTCAGACCCCGGAAATGACCCAGCCGGAAATCATCGACATCGGCCAGGTAGGCGAAGTGGTCGGGATCAACACCGAACTGCTGAACCTGCTGGTCAAAGGCAATTTCATCCCGGTGATCGCGCCGATTGGCGTGGGTGAAAACGGCGAGTCGTACAACATCAACGCTGACCTGGTGGCCGGTAAAGTCGCCGAAGCGCTGAAAGCCGAGAAGCTGATGCTGCTGACCAACATCGCCGGCCTGATGGACAAGTCGGGCAAGGTTCTGACCGGTCTGAGCACTCAGCAGGTCGACGAGCTGATCGCCGACGGCACCATCTACGGCGGCATGCTGCCGAAGATCCGCTGCGCACTGGAAGCGGTTCAGGGCGGCGTGGGCAGTTCGCTGATCATCGACGGTCGCGTGCCGAACGCGATCCTGCTGGAAATCTTCACCGACACCGGTGTGGGTACGCTGATCAGCAATCGCAAGCGTCCGTAAGCGATCGCGTAAATAAAAAGACCCCGCTCAGCCTGACTGAGCGGGGTCTTTTTTTGCCTGGGAGAAGCGATCAGACGCCAAACTGGGCGCGATAGGCTTCAACGGCAGGCAGATGCTGCTTGAGCTGCGGATCGTCTGCCAGGAACTCCAGCACCTGGTTCAGCGACACGATACTGATGACCGGGATGCCGAAATCACGCTCGACTTCCTGGATGGCCGACAGCTCGCCATTGCCGCGCTCCTGACGATTCAGGGCGATCAGCACGCCGGCGGCCCTGGCGCCTTCCTGCGAGGCGATGATCTGCATCACTTCACGGATTGCGGTACCCGCGGTGATCACGTCGTCGATGATCAGCACGTCGCCGGTCAGTGGCGCGCCGACCAGGCTGCCGCCTTCGCCGTGAGCCTTGGCTTCCTTGCGATTGAAGCACCATGGCAGGTCACGGTTGTGGTGCTCGGCCAGCGCCACGGCAGTGGTGGCTGCCAGCGGGATGCCCTTGTAGGCCGGGCCGAACAGCACGTCGAAGGGAATACCGCTGTCAGCGATGGCGGCGGCGTAGAAACGGCCCAGCTGCGCCAGCGCGGAACCCGAGTTGAACAGGCCGGCATTGAAGAAGTAAGGACTGGTGCGTCCGGACTTCAGGGTGAACTCACCGAAGCGCAAAACGCCGCGATCGATGGCAAAACGAATGAAATCGCGCTGATACGCTTGCATGAAAAAAACCCCAAATACCACGGATTTAGCTAATTAGCTTGACGCCGTGTATCATACACGCACGCGATTTTTGGGGCCATTTATGCGGATCATCAGTGTGAACGTCAATGGTATTCAGGCTGCAGTCGAGCGCGGTTTGCTCAGTTGGCTGCAGGCACAGAATGCCGACGTCATCTGCCTGCAGGACACCCGTGCCTCCGCCTTTGAACTGGATGACCCAGCCTTCCAACTGGACGGCTACTTCCTTTATGCCTGCGATGCTGAAGTCCCTGCCCAAGGCGGCGTGGCTTTGTATTCGCGGTTGCAACCGAAGGCTGTCATCAGCGGTCTCGGCTTCGAGACGGCCGACCGCTACGGGCGCTACCTGCAAGCAGATTTCGACAAAGTCAGTATTGCCACCTTGCTGCTTCCTTCGGGGATGAACGGCGATGAAGACTTGAACCAGAAGTTCAAGCTCATGGACGACTTCGGCAAGTACCTGGACAAACAGCGGCGCAAACGTCGCGAGTACATTTATTGTGGCTCGCTGTTCGTCGCGCAGCAGAAGCTCGACATCAAGAACTGGCGCGACAGCCAGCAATCCCCGGGCTTCCTGGCGCCGGAGCGCGCCTGGATGGACGAGATTGTCGGCAACATGGGTTATGTCGACGCCCTGCGCGAAGTCAGCCGCGAAGGCGACCAGTACAGCTGGTGGCCGGACAACGAACAGGCCGAGATGCTGAATCTGGGCTGGCGCTTCGACTACCAGATCCTGACCCCGGGCCTGCGACGCTTCGTGCGCAGCGCACGCCTGCCGCGTCAGCCTCGGTTCTCGCAGCACGCGCCGCTGATCGTCGACTACGACTGGACGCTGACCATCTGAGCGCCCTTTCGCAGACACAAAAAAACCGACATCAACGTCGGTTTTTTTGTGCGCGATCGTTCGTTATTTGATCAACCGCCAAGTGAAAGGATAACGGTACGGAAAGCCCTCGTTAGCCTTCACACCTGCAATGATCGTCAGGATCAGCGCACCGATGGCCAACAGGCCAAACAGGAAGAAGCCAATCACCAGCACCATCAGCAAGAAGCAGATCATCGAGGCAATCGCGACCGTAATCTGGAAATTCAGAGCCTCCTTGCCCTGGGCATCGATAAATGGATCCGTCTCGCGCTTCATCTGCCACAGGATCAACGGCCCGATCAGCGTTCCGAACGGAACCCAGATCCCCAGCAAAGCGGACAAGTGACAAAACATCGCCCACTGGCGAACCTCGTGGCTCGGCTTGGGCAGCAACTCTTGCTCATCACTCATCGCATTCTCCTTGCGGGTTGCGAACCGTCTCAGTCGGCCAGTGCGGCCGTTTGCAGTTCGAAGATCTCGTTCATGCCTTTCTTGGCCAGCTCCAGCATCGCGTTCAGCTCTTCAGGCTGGAACGGTGCGCCTTCGGCGGTGCCCTGCACTTCGATGAAGCCGCCGGTGCCGGTCATCACCACGTTGAGGTCGGTCTCGGCGGCGGAATCTTCAAGATAGTCCAGATCCAGCACCGGCTCGCCCTGGTACATGCCCACGGAAACGGCTCCGATCATTTGCTTGAGCGGGTCGCCGCCTTTCAGACCGCCGCGCTTCTTGATCACTTTCAGGGCATCGACCAGCGCAACCATGGCACCGGTGATCGACGCGGTGCGGGTGCCGCCATCGGCCTGGATCACGTCGCAGTCGACGTACAGGGTGACGTCGCCCAGCTTGGACATGTCCAGTGCAGCGCGCAGGGAACGGCCGATCAGGCGCTGGATTTCCAGGGTGCGACCGCCCTGCTTGCCACGACTCGCTTCACGCTGGTTACGCTCGCCGGTGGCGCGCGGCAGCATGCCGTATTCGGCGGTCAGCCAGCCCTGGCCCTGGCCTTTCAGGAAGCGCGGCACGCCGTTCTCGACGCTGACGGTGCAGATGACTTTGGTATCACCGAATTCGACCAGTACCGATCCCTCGGCGTGCTTGGTGTAGTTGCGGGTAATGCGGATCGAGCGGAGCTGATCGGCAGCGCGACCACTTGGACGTTTCATAGGAGATACCTGTACTGAGGACGGAAAACTGCGGAGCATTATAAAGCTGCGCACCGCGCCTGGGCACTGCCTAAAAACTCCAGCCGTCGATCCAGAGCCCTGAAACGCGCTTCGCCGACGGCCTGCAGCCCTTTGTCACACCGTGTGTTTGGGCGCATCTGTCGCACTGCGCTACAATCCTGCGCCTTTGCTGCCAGTCGGCTTAAATTCACTGATATCGAGCTGCGAAGCTTCAGTTCGCGCCGATTTGTATCGCGAGGTCACCGCCATGGTGCATAGCATGACCGCCTTCGCCCGCGTCGAAAAAGCCGGCGTTCAGGGCACCCTGAGCTGGGAACTGCGCTCGGTCAACAGCCGCTACCTGGAACCCCACCTGCGCCTGCCCGAGTCGTTCCGCGACCTCGAAGGCGCCGTTCGCGAAGCCCTGCGTCAGGGTTTGTCGCGCGGCAAACTGGAATGCACCCTGCGTTTCACCGAGGAAAGCACCGGCAAGCCGCTGCAAGTGGATCGCGAGCGTGCCGCACAACTGGTCGCCGCTGCCGAAACCGTCGCCGGCCTGATCAAGCACCCGGCGGCGCTGAACCCGCTGGAGGTGCTGGCCTGGCCCGGCGTGCTGGTGGCCGATGCGAGCGACCCGCAAGCCCTCAACGCAGAAGCGCTGGAGCTGTTCAATCAAGGCTTGAAGGAACTCAAGGCTGGCCGTGAGCGCGAAGGCGCGGAGCTGGCGCGCCTGATCAACGATCGCCTGACCTCCATTGAGGAAGACGTGGCAACCCTGCGCGAACTGGTTCCGCAGATGCTCGCCGCCCAGCGCCAGAAAGTTCTCGACCGCTTCGCCGACATGAAGGCCGAGATGGACCCCCAGCGCCTGGAACAGGAAATGGTCATGCTCGCGCAAAAAAGCGACGTGGCTGAAGAACTGGATCGCCTGAGCACCCACATCATCGAAGTTCGCCGGGTCCTCAAGTCCGGCGGTGCCGCCGGCCGGCGCCTGGACTTCCTGATGCAGGAGCTCAACCGCGAAGCCAACACACTGGGCTCCAAGGCCTTCGACCCGCGCAGCACCCAGGCGGCGGTCAACCTCAAGGTGTTGATCGAGCAAATGCGCGAACAAGTACAGAATATTGAGTAAGGCTACCCCCGACATGACCCACAGCACCGGCACCCTGTACATCATTTCCGCCCCCTCGGGCGCGGGCAAAAGCAGCCTGGTCAAGGCCCTGACCGACGCCAACCCGGAAATCCGCGTTTCGATTTCCCACACCACCCGCGCCATGCGCCCGGGCGAAGTGGACGGCGTGAACTATCACTTCGTGACCCGCGAAGAGTTCGTGAAAATGGGCGAGCACGGCGACTTCCTCGAGCGCGCCGAAGTCTTCGGCAACTTCTACGGTACTTCGCAAAGCCGCCTGCAGCAGACCCTGGACGAAGGTCATGACCTGATTCTGGAAATCGACTGGCAAGGCGCCGAACAAGTGCGCAAGCTGATGCCCCAGGCCCGTTCGATCTTCATTCTGCCGCCTTCGCTGCAGGCCCTGCACCAGCGTCTGACCAATCGTGGTCAGGACAGCGACGAGATCATCGCCGGCCGGATGCGTGAGGCCGTCAGCGAGATGAGCCACTACGTCGAGTACGACTATCTGATCATCAACGACGATTTCGCCCACGCCCTGGATGATCTGAAGGCGATTTTCCGCGCCAATCAGCTGCAACAAAAACGTCAGCAAGTGCGCTTCGGCAAATTGCTGGCTGAATTACTGGGCTGAAACAGCCCTTCCCAAAACTGCTGCAACGGCTTTACATTGGCACTTGCAGCGCGTTGAAGGGTCTGGTCAAAAAATCAGCGCTTCCCTAATCGCTGGTGATTTTTTAAACTGTCGAGTCCGCTCGCCCAACCGGGCAGCGCGCATATTGCATTCGCTCCGAGGAATACCATGGCCCGCGTAACCGTTGAAGACTGCCTAGAACACGTGGATAACCGCTTTGAGCTGGTCATGCTCTCTACCAAGCGTGCCCGTCAACTGGCCACCGGCGGCAAAGAGCCGAAAGTGGCATGGGAAAACGACAAGCCTACCGTCGTCGCCCTGCGCGAAATCGCTGAAGGTATCGTGACTCCCGAATTCATCGCCGCCGAAGAAATTGTCACCGAAGACCCGGTCTTCGCTGCCTTTGCTCCAGAGGACGAGTCCAACGAGGCCGTTTAAGCCTATGCCTGGTCGACGTAGCAAGGCGCGGGATCACAGCTTGCGGCAGGAGTCATCATGCCGAGCATAGACGCCCTCGCCGATCGAATATCGACCTACCTCGGTCAGGACCAGGTCAATCTGGTCCGCCGAGCGTATTTCTACGCCGAACAAGCCCACGACGGCCAACGCCGCCGCAGCGGCGAGGCGTATGTCACGCATCCTCTTGCCGTGGCGAACATTCTTGCCGACATGCACATGGACCATCAGAGCCTGATGGCCGCGATGCTGCATGACGTGATCGAAGACACCGGCATCGCCAAGGAAGCGCTGCAAGCGCAGTTCGGCGAGACCGTGGCCGAACTGGTCGACGGGGTCAGCAAACTGACCCAGATGAACTTCGAGACCAAGGCCGAAGCCCAGGCCGAAAACTTCCAGAAAATGGCGATGGCCATGGCGCGCGACATTCGCGTGATCCTGGTCAAGCTCGCCGACCGTCTGCACAACATGCGCACCCTGGAAGTGCTGTCCGGCGAAAAGCGCCGGCGCATTGCCAAGGAAACCCTCGAGATCTATGCCCCCATCGCCAACCGGCTGGGCATGCATTCCGTGCGCATCGAGTTCGAAGACCTCGGTTTCAAGGCCATGCACCCGATGCGTTCTGCGCGGATTTACCAGGCGGTCAAACGCGCCCGCGGCAACCGCAAGGAAATCGTCAACAAGATCGAAGAGTCCCTCGGCCACTGCCTCGCCATCGACGGCATCCAGGGCGAAGTCAGCGGTCGCCAGAAACACCTCTACGGCATCTACAAGAAAATGCGCGGCAAGCGTCGGGCCTTCAACGAGATCATGGACGTCTACGCGTTCCGGATCATCGTCGACAAGGTCGACACCTGCTACCGCGTGCTGGGTGCCGTGCATAATTTGTACAAACCGTTGCCGGGACGCTTCAAGGATTACATCGCGATTCCCAAGGCCAACGGCTATCAGTCGCTGCACACCACGCTGTTCGGCATGCATGGCGTACCGATCGAGATCCAGATCCGTACCCGTGAAATGGAAGAAATGGCCAACAACGGCATCGCCGCGCACTGGCTGTACAAGTCCAGCGGCGACGAACAGCCCAAAGGCACCCACGCCCGGGCCCGTCAGTGGGTCAAAGGCGTACTGGAAATGCAGCAACGTGCCGGCAACTCGCTGGAATTCATCGAAAGCGTGAAGATCGACCTGTTCCCGGACGAGGTCTACGTGTTCACGCCAAAAGGCCGGATCATGGAGCTGCCCAAAGGCTCCACGGCCGTCGACTTTGCCTACGCGGTGCACACCGACGTCGGCAACAGCTGCATTGCCTGCCGGATCAACCGTCGTCTGGCGCCACTGTCCGAACCGCTGCAAAGCGGCTCCACGGTCGAGATCGTCAGCGCTCCCGGCGCGCGGCCAAACCCGGCGTGGCTCAACTTCGTGGTCACCGGCAAGGCGCGCACCCACATCCGCCATGCCCTGAAACTGCAACGCCGCTCCGAATCCATCAGCCTTGGCGAGCGCCTGCTGAACAAGGTGCTCAACGGATTCGACAGCGCGCTGGAGCAGATTCCGCCAGAACGCGTGAAAGCGATGCTGACCGAGTACCGCCTCGAACTGATCGAGGACCTGCTCGAAGACATCGGCCTGGGCAATCGCATGGCGTACGTCGTGGCGCGTCGACTGCTGGGCGAGGGTGAACAATTGCCAAGTCCGGAAGGTCCGCTGGCGATTCGCGGTACCGAAGGCCTGGTACTCAGCTACGCCAAATGCTGCACACCGATCCCGGGCGACCCGATTGTCGGTCACCTGTCGGCGGGCAAAGGCATGGTCGTGCACCTGGAAAACTGCCGCAACATCAGCGAAATCCGCCACAACCCTGAAAAATGCATCCAGCTCTCGTGGGCCAAGGATGTCACCGGCGAATTCAACGTCGAACTGCGCGTCGAGCTGGAGCACCAGCGTGGCCTGATCGCCCTGCTGGCCAGCAGCGTCAACGCGGCCGACGGCAATATCGAGAAAATCAGCATGGACGAACGCGATGGCCGCATCAGCGTCGTCCAGTTGGTGGTCAGCGTCCACGACCGCGTGCACCTGGCCCGCGTGATCAAGAAACTGCGCGCCCTGACCGGGGTCATCCGCATCACCCGCATGCGTGCATAACTCAAACAATACAAGGAGTCATACATGACCAAGACCGTTATCAGCAGCGACAAGGCCCCGGCCGCCATCGGCACTTATTCCCAGGCGATCAAGGCCGGCAACACCGTGTACATGTCGGGCCAGATCCCGCTGGACCCGAAAACCATGGAACTGGTCGAAGGCTTCGAAGCCCAGACCGTACAGGTCTTCGAGAACCTGAAAGCCGTGGCCGAAGCCGCCGGCGGTTCGTTCAAGGACATCGTCAAGCTGAACATCTTCCTCACCGACCTGAGCCACTTCGCCAAGGTCAACGAGATCATGGGCAAATACTTCGAACAGCCATACCCGGCCCGCGCCGCCATCGGCGTTGCTGCCCTGCCGAAGGGTTCGCAGGTTGAAATGGATGCCATTCTGG
This sequence comes from Pseudomonas sp. BW7P1, assembly GCF_024981055.1. Lineage (NCBI taxonomy): Bacteria > Pseudomonadati > Pseudomonadota > Gammaproteobacteria > Pseudomonadales > Pseudomonadaceae > Pseudomonas > Pseudomonas sp. BW7P1. The sequence goes on from NZ_CP103374.1 coordinate 33,441, forward strand.
TCATCGAGTGATGCGCACGGCGCGGCTTACCGAGAGCCGCGCCAACTGCTCTGCGGTAAAGAAAAGGTTTTGAAAGGATTCCACCATGCGCAAAGCGCTTGCTCTCTCGCTGCTCGCCATTTTCCTCGGCGGTTGCGCCAGCAACCCGGCCGACCGTGACATCAGCGGCACCTGGATCAATCAGGTCGCCATCGATGCCGCCGCCAAGGGCGGCCCCCTGCGTGAAGCGCTTCAGGCCTACGGCCCGAATCTGGAATGGGACATCAACACCAGGGCCGGCCAGGCCCGCTACACCAACGGTTTCGAGAACGTCGAAGGACGGCTGCAGGGTGAACAGTCCGGCGCCTGGAAAGTCGACTTCTACGGCAGCTCCGCCAGCGAACTGAAACGCGACGGAGGCCAGTTGCACCAGGCTGCCAGCGAAAACGAACCACAACAGCTGTTCGACCGTGCACAGATCCCGGTACCCGAAGGCGCGCCGATCGGCGCCAGCTTCGAACGTGCGCTGTATTCGGCCTACCTGGGCGGTAACTGGACAATCGCCAGCGGCCAGGGCGAAGGCGCCACCGTGCAATTCCAGGCGGACGGGCAAGTCTCCGGCCTGCCCGGTGTCGACCGCTACGCCCTGTGCCTGGCGGGCGACTGCGCATCGATGAGCAGCGGCAACGACAGCATGTGGTTGCAGCAGAACGGCCAGGGCAACAACTGGATCTTCGTTCGAAAGGGCAAGGAGCTGGAAATTCTGCAGGCCGTGAACACGGCACTGGCGGATGAACAGCCGCAGTTCAGCCCGGGTGAGCGCAAGTGGCTGCTCAAGAAGCAGTAACTGCACCTGAGAGCAGCCTATAACCCTGTGGGAGCGGGCTTGCCCGCGATGAGGCCTTGGCATTCAACATTTATGCTGACTGTTATGCCGCCATCGCGAGCAAGCTCGCTCCCACAGTTGTTTTGCAGTGTTTGAAAGTCAGCAGCGCCCCTCAAGAATCGCGGCGTAACCCTCGCGATAGCTTGGATACTTCGGCGCCCAGCCCAACGTTTTCGCCCGTGCATTGCTGCAACGTTTGCTGCCGGTTCTGCGCACGCTTTCGTCTTCCGACCATTGCGTGACGCCCAGATACTCCCGCAGCCACGCCACCACCTCGGCCAGCGGCGCAGGCGCATCGTCCACGCCGATGTAGATATCATCGAGCGTCCTGCCCTTGCGATCCGATTCCAGCAGAAACGCCATCAGGCCCGCCGCATCATCGGCGTGAATACGATTGCCATACAACGGCGGATCGACCGCCACGCGATAACCGCGACGCACCTGAGTCAGCAGCCATTCACGGCCCGGCCCGTAGATGCCGGTCAGACGCACGATGCTCGCCGCAATGCCGCTGTTCAAGGCGATTTGCTCTGCCTCCAGCATCAACCGCCCGGAATAACCCGCCGCCACGGTTTCGGAGGACTCATCCACCCATTCCCCGTCTTTCTGCCCGTAAACGCTGCTGCTGGAAACGAACAACAGCCGATCAGGTACTTGTCCGTAGTCATTCAGCCAGCCCAGCACATGCTGCAGACCCTGCACATAAGCTGCGCGATAGCCGGCTTCATCGTGCTCGGTCGCGGCTGCGCAATACACCAGGTAATCCACGGCCCCCACTGGCCAGGACGCTGGGCACTCCTCATTGAACAGGTCACCGGCCACACCGATGACACCTGCCGGCAACCGAGAAACATCCCGGCGCAGGCCATATACCTGAAAGCCTGCGGCCAGCAATTGCGTGGCCAGACGGCTGCCGACATCGCCGCAGCCGGCGATCAATACAGAGGGGGCGGACATCAAAAAACTCCCGGCGCAAAGCTACAGACTAGCCCTGACAAGGGACGAGCGGCTAGCAATGAAGGAAAAAAAGCAACTCTATTGCTTCTGTTAACAAGAATTACTTGCAATAATGCACGTCACTTTTGTTCTCGGCCTTACGAGGCCTGGAAGAGCATCACCGTTTTTCTATCTCAGGTCCGGCCAGCATGACACGCATTCAGAACCCCGCTTCGCCAACCAAACGACCTCGCGCCTGGAGCGCGCTGGCCGCCCTGCTCCTCAGCCTGACGCTGGCGCCGGTCGCCGCTTTCGCTGACGCCCAGGCACCGGCCGCACCAGCCGCCCACGAACAGACCGCCCCGGCAGCTCCCGCCGCAGCGCCAGCGACGACCGAGCCGGTTCAGGCCGTGGATACCGGCGCCGAAAACGCACCTGAAGTCCTCGAAGCCGACAACACCCTGGGCATGGCCCACGACCTGTCGCCGTGGGGCATGTACCAGAACGCCGACATCATCGTGAAGATGGTGATGATCGGTCTTGCCATCGCATCGATCATCACCTGGACCATCTGGATCGCCAAAGGCTTCGAGCTGATGGGCGCCAAGCGTCGCCTGCGTGGTGAAATCGCCGCCCTTAAGAAAGCCACCACCCTCAAGGAAGCCAGCGCCACTGCAGCGAAGGAAGGCACCCTCGCCAACCTGCTGGTGCATGACGCCCTCGAAGAAATGCGCCTGTCGGCCAACGCCCGTGAGAAAGAAGGCATCAAGGAGCGCGTCAGCTTCCGCCTCGAGCGCCTGGTGGCCGCCTGTGGCCGCAACATGAGCAGCGGCACCGGCGTACTCGCCACCATCGGCTCCACCGCACCGTTCGTCGGTCTGTTCGGCACCGTGTGGGGCATCATGAACAGCTTTATCGGCATCGCCAAAACCCAGACCACCAACCTCGCCGTCGTGGCGCCGGGCATTGCCGAAGCGTTGCTGGCTACCGCCTTGGGTCTGGTCGCCGCGATTCCTGCCGTGGTCATCTACAACGTGTTCGCCCGCTCCATCGCCGGTTACAAGGCCCAGGTGTCCGACGCATCGGCACAAGTCCTGCTGCTGGTCAGCCGCGACCTCGACCACCAGCCCGAGCGCAGCGTCTCGCAACCGCACATGGTGAAAGTGGGGTAATCGGCCATGGGCCTGCATTTGAAAGAAGGCGCAGACGACGATCTGGCCGAGAACCACGAAATCAACGTCACGCCGTTCATCGACGTGATGCTGGTGCTGTTGATCATCTTCATGGTGGCTGCGCCGCTGGCCACCGTGGACATCAAGGTCGACCTGCCTGCCTCGACCGCCAAGCCGGCACCGCGGCCGGAGAAACCGCTGTTCCTCAGCGTCAAGGCTGACCAGCGGCTGTACATCGGCGACGACGAAGTCACAGCCGAAACCCTCGGCGCCACGCTCGACGCCAGGACCAAAGGCAAGAAAGACACCACCATCTTCTTCCAGGCCGACAAGGGTGTGGATTACGGCGACCTGATGAGCGTGATGGACAAGCTGCGCAGCGCCGGTTACCTGAAGGTCGGTCTGGTCGGCCTCGAGAGTGCAACCAAGAAATGATCACGACGCGCCATAAGCTGACGCGTTACGGCGGTAGCCTGGCCGTGGTGCTGGGTGTGCATGCACTGGCCATTGCGCTGGCGCTGAACTGGACCGCCCGCCCGCCCATCGAACTGCCGCCCCAGGCAATGATGGTCGAGCTGGCGCCGGTTCCGGCCCCGCCACCGCCTGCACCGCCGAAGGTCGTCACGCCACCGCAGCCGCCGGCTCCGGTTGAAGAACTGCCGATCCCGAAACTGGCCGAAGCACCCAAGGCAGAAATTGCCGTGCCCAAGCCGAAACCAAAACCCAAGCCAAAACCGCAACCGCCCAAGCCGATCGAGAAGAAGCCGGAGCCCGTGAAGGAAAAACCTTCCGAAGAAAAACCGGCAGAACCTCAACAGACTCAGGCACCGACGGAGAAATCCGCCCAGCCGGCACCGGGCCCGTCGCCCGCAGAAGTGGCGGCCAAGGCCAGTTGGCAAAGCGCGCTGCTCGCACACCTGCAGAAATACAAGGAATATCCGGACAATGCCAGGTTACGTAAAAAGACTGGAACTAACCGTCTGCGTTTCATCGTCGACGGTGAGGGCAACGTACTGTCATTCGAACTGGTAGACAGCTCCGGCAACGCCGATCTGGATCGGGCCACCCTGAAAATGATCCGTCGTGCCCAGCCGCTGCCCAAGCCACCGGCCGACATGATGAAGAACGGCCCCATCGAACTTACTGCACCGTTTCTGTACACGATCGAACAGCGCCGCTGAGTTGACTCAAGCGCGCAGGCGCCGCAGCCCAATGAATAAAGGCACCGAAAGGTGCCTTTGTCATATCTGCAAACGGCAAACCGGCATTGCGCGGTGTCGCATCTATCACTCAGTCTGATAACGTGCGTCTATCGATCGCAGCCGGTATGCTTGGCCCGCATCTTCATGGACGCTTGCTATGACTCTCACAGAATTACGCTACATCGTTACCCTCGCCCAAGAGCAGCATTTCGGCCACGCGGCCGAGCGTTGCCACGTCAGTCAGCCGACCCTGTCGGTGGGCGTGAAAAAGCTTGAAGACGAACTCGGTGTACTGATCTTCGAGCGCAGCAAAAGCGCCGTGCGCCTGACCCCGGTCGGCGAAAGCATCGTCGCCCAGGCGCAGAAAGTGCTGGAACAGGCCCAGGGCATCCGCGAACTGGCCCAGGCCGGCAAGAACCAGCTGACCGCCCCGCTGAAAGTCGGCGCCATCTACACCGTCGGTCCGTACCTGTTTCCGCACCTGATTCCACAACTGCACCGGGTCGCCCCGCAGATGCCGTTGTACATCGAAGAAAACTTCACCCACGTGCTGCGCGACAAACTGCGCAATGGCGAGCTGGACGCGATCATCATCGCCCTGCCGTTCAACGAAGCCGACGTGCTGACCCTGCCGCTCTATGACGAACCGTTCTACGTGTTGATGCCGGCCCAGCATCCGTGGACGCAAAAAGAATCCATCGACCCGGCCCTGCTCAACGACAAGAGCCTGTTGCTGCTCGGCGAAGGCCACTGCTTCCGCGATCAGGTGCTGGAAGCCTGCCCGACCCTGACCAAGGGCAACGACGGCGCCAAGCACACCACGGTCGAATCCAGCTCGCTGGAAACCATCCGCCACATGGTCGCCTCCGGCCTGGGCATCTCGATCCTGCCATTGTCGGCGGTGGACAGCCATCACTACGCCCCGGGCGTGATCGAAGTCCGACCGCTGTCGGCGCCAGTGCCCTACCGCACCGTGGCCATTGCCTGGCGCGCCAGTTTCCCGCGGCCGAAAGCCATCGAGATCCTCGCCGACTCCATTCGCCTGTGCTCGGTCGCCAAACCCGCCGCGCCGGTTACGGCCGGTTAAGCCAGCGTCATGACAGAGCTGTCGCAGGTCCCGGTCACCGCACTCAAGGGTGTCGGCGAGGCCATGGCCGAAAAACTGGCCAAGGTCGGCCTGGAGAACCTTCAGGACGTACTGTTCCACCTGCCGCTGCGTTATCAGGACCGCACTCGCGTGGTTCCCATCGGCGCATTGCGACCGGGGCAGGACGCCGTGGTCGAAGGCACCGTCAGCGGCGCCGATGTAGTCATGGGTCGACGCCGCAGCCTCGTCGTGCGTCTGCAGGACGGCACTGGCGGCCTGAGCCTGCGCTTCTACCACTTCAGCAACGCGCAGAAGGAAGGCCTCAAGCGTGGCACGCGGATTCGCTGCTACGGTGAAGCCCGGCCCGGCGCCTCGGGGCTGGAGATCTACCACCCGGAATACCGCGCCATCAACGGCGACGAACCACCGCCGGTGGATGAAACCCTGACCCCGGTCTATCCGCTGACCGAAGGCCTGACCCAGGCCCGCCTGCGCCAGTTGTGCATGCAGACCCTGACCCTGCTCAAACCGGCCACCCTGCCCGACTGGCTGCCGACCGAGCTGGCCCGCGACTACCAACTGGCGCCGCTGGCCGATGCGATCCGCTACCTGCACAACCCGCCCGCCGATGCCGACGTCGACGAACTCGCCCTCGGCCATCACTGGGCCCAGCATCGTCTGGCGTTCGAAGAACTGCTGACCCATCAACTGTCCCAACAGCGACTGCGCGAAAGCATGCGCGCCCTGCGCGCACCGGCAATGCCGAAAGCCACAAAACTGCCGGCGCGGTATCTGGCCAACCTCGGCTTCAACCCGACCGGCGCGCAACAGCGGGTCGGCAACGAAATCGCCTACGACCTCAGTCAGCACGAGCCGATGCTGCGGCTGATTCAGGGTGACGTTGGCGCGGGTAAAACCGTGGTCGCCGCTCTCGCCGCGCTGCAAGCACTGGAGGCGGGTTATCAGGTCGCACTGATGGCGCCGACCGAGATCCTCGCCGAGCAGCACTTCATCACCTTCAAGCGCTGGCTCGAACCGTTGGGCATTGAAGTGGCGTGGCTGGCCGGCAAGCTCAAGGGCAAGAACCGCGTGGCCGCACTGGAACAGATCGCCAGCGGCACGCCGATGGTGGTCGGCACCCACGCGCTGTTCCAGGATGAAGTGCAGTTCAAGAACCTCGCGCTGGTGATCATCGACGAACAACACCGCTTCGGCGTGCAACAGCGTCTGGCGCTGCGGCAGAAAGGTGTCGGCGGGCGCATGTGTCCGCATCAATTGATCATGACCGCCACGCCGATTCCACGGACGCTGGCGATGAGCGCCTACGCCGACCTCGACACCTCGATCCTCGACGAATTGCCGCCCGGTCGAACACCGGTCAACACCGTGCTGGTCACCGACACCCGCCGTGTCGAAGTCATCGAGCGCGTGCGCAGCGCCTGCGCCGAGGGCCGTCAGGCCTATTGGGTGTGCACGCTGATCGAAGAGTCCGAAGAGCTGACCTGCCAGGCCGCCGAAACCACATTCGAAGACCTCACCGCCGCCCTCGGCGAGCTCAAGGTCGGGCTGATCCACGGTCGCATGAAACCCGCCGAGAAAGCCGCCGTGATGGCCGAATTCAAGGCCGGCCACCTGCAACTGCTGGTCGCCACCACCGTGATCGAAGTCGGCGTCGACGTGCCCAACGCCAGCCTGATGATCATCGAAAACCCCGAGCGCCTCGGCCTCGCCCAGCTGCACCAGTTGCGCGGCCGCGTCGGCCGGGGCAGCGCGGTCAGCCATTGCGTGCTGCTCTACCATCCGCCGCTGTCGCAGATCGGCCGCCAGCGCCTGGGCATCATGCGCGAGACCAACGACGGTTTCGTCATCGCCGAAAAAGACCTCGAACTGCGCGGTCCCGGCGAAATGCTCGGCACCCGCCAGACCGGCCTGCTGCAATTCAAGGTCGCCGACCTGATGCGTGACGCCGATCTGCTGCCCGCCGTGCGCGATGCCGCCCAGGCCTTGCTGGAGCGCTGGCCGACCCATGTCAGCCCGCTGCTCGACCGCTGGCTGCGACACGGGCAGCAATACGGCCAAGTGTGAGCACTGTCGCAGTTTCTCAAAGCCCGTTCCAACCAAGCTGGTTATACTCAAGCAATTGTTTCAAAAACGGATACAGACCATGACCGAAGCTGCTCTCGCCCCCGAACTCCCGCACGCTCCGTCTGTTATTCGGCTGCTGCTCAACAAGCTGGGCGTCGCCTACGAAGAAGTGCTCGATCACCACGGCCTCAATGCCTCGCGCAAAGTGCAGGCCGCGTTGCTGGACGATGCAGTGGGTGCGCTGATGGTGCTGTTTCCACAGAGCCAGTTGCTGGATCTCAACCGCCTCGCCGAGCTGACGGGCCGTCGCCTGACCGCCGTGTCCACCGAGCGCCTGGAAAAGATGCTCGGCAAACACAGCCTGAGCCTGCTGCCGGGCCTGCCGGCGCTGACCAGCTCGCCGTGCCTCTACGAAGAAAGCCTGCTGCGCGAGCCGAAGTTGCTGATCAACTCCGGCGAGCCGGGCCTGCTGCTGGAAATCGCCAGCGAAGATTTCAAGACCATGCTGACCAAGGCCAGCGCCGCCAACTTCGGCGAAGCCTTGAGCAGCATCCGCCCGAACCTCGACCGCCCGGACGATGACCGCGAGGAAATCACCCAGGCCGTGCAGGCGTTCACCGCACGGCGCATCCAGCAACGTCTGGAAGCGACCATCGAAATTCCGCCGCTGGCCGAAACCGCACAAAAAATCATCAAGCTGCGCGTCGACCCGAACGCCACCATCGACGACATCACCGGCGTGGTCGAAACCGACCCGGCGCTGGCCGCGCAAGTGGTGAGCTGGGCGGCGTCGCCGTACTACGCCTCGCCGGGCAAGATCCGCTCGGTGGAAGACGCCATCGTGCGCGTGCTGGGTTTCGATCTGGTAATCAACCTGGCGCTGGGCCTGGCCCTCGGCAAGACCCTGAGTCTGCCCAAGGATCACCCGCAACACACCACGCCGTACTGGCAGCAGTCGATCTACACCGCCGCCGTCATCGAAGGCCTGACCCGCGCCATGCCGCGCGCCCAGCGCCCGGAAGCCGGCCTGACCTACCTCGCCGGCCTGCTGCACAACTTCGGCTACCTGCTGCTGGCCCACGTGTTCCCGCCGCACTTCTCGCTGATCTGCCGCCACCTGGAGGTCAACCCGCACCTGTGCCACAGCTACGTCGAGCAACACCTGCTGGGCATCAGCCGCGAACAGATCGGCTCCTGGCTGATGCGTTACTGGGACATGCCGGACGAACTGGCCACTGCCCTGCGCTTCCAGCACGACCCGCACTACGACGGCGCCTACGCCGAATACCCGAACCTCGTCTGCCTGGCCGTGCGCCTGCTGCGTAGTCGCGGAATCGGCTCCGGGCCGGATGAAGACATCCCGGATGCGCTGCTGGAGCGTGTTGGTTTGACTCGCGACAAGGCCAATGACGTGGTCAGCAAAGTGCTTGAGGCGGAAGTGCTGTTGCGGGAACTGGCTTCGCAGTTCAGCCAGGCTTAAAGCATTCTTCGGAACGTCACCCAGGGCCTTTTTTGATTGCAGACAAGGCCCCGGTTCCACAGATTTCGATCACTTTGCCTGCAACGACAGCAAACAAGCGCCCTGCTATGATTTGACGGCAAACAGAGGGATTTCCGATGACCCAAAAAGAGGCTGTCAGCGTTGCAAGCGAAGTCCGCAAGCTTGCCAAAGACAACAAGGTTACGGCCAGTCGTGACGGCATGAGTCGTATGGCCGTGGGCATTACCCGCTTGTCTGGTGATGTCGTCGAGCTGGATGGCATCGAACAGTTACTCGTCAATCTCAAGCGAAAAGGCGTCCTGAGCAAGTCTGAAATCCTGGCGCTGCAGGGGCGCTATCTTCAGGAAAGGCGTGCGAAGAAACGCAGCGCATGACTTTTGACCCGTTCGGCGACTTCGAAACGGCTGGATACCTTCAAAACTCGCTGCAACTGAAAGATCCCGTTGAAGTAAAAGAGTCGGAGCATCTTTCGTTCGAATTGAGTATCGAAGATGCACTCGCCTATCTGGCCGGGAAAAAGCCCATCGATTACCAGACGGTACTCAAGGTTCACGAGATCCTGTTTTCCGGCTTCTACCACTGGGCAGGAAAAGACCGGAACGAACTGGTCCCTCACCTGGCAGTCTTCAAGGGCCCCCTCAACGATCCCCGCAGCACCCTCTTCGAGCGCCCGGACTTCATCAAAATGTCCGTCGACTATGCGCTCAAGCTCGCAGCAGACAAGCAACGCTTCAGAGACCATCCCGGCAGAGTGATGGGCCAGTTGGCGTTCGCGCACCCCTTCCTCGACGGCAACGGACGCACGATTCTATTGGTTTTCATGGAGCTCTGTTATCGGGCCGGGTTCGCCATCGACTGGTCGAGGACAAACAAGGACGACTATTTGCGGGCACTCAGCGACGAGATCCGCGAACCTCGCGAACGGCATCTCGATCGCTACCTCATCCCGTTCGTCGTCGACATATCCAGCCGTGACGAATGGCCCGAGACCATCAGTGGCATCCGAGGCCTGGATGGCCTGGACAAGGAAGACATCACTTACGAGAACCTGGACAACCCGCAAGTCCAGCAGATCTACAAGACCTACCGGAGCCAGCCACTGGACGGCGAGCCTCCTGAGCCGGACAGCTAAAGAGGCGAGCCGCCTGAAAGGTTTATGACTTCGGCTTGGCCTTGCGCGGCATCAAATACTTCATCAACCCCTGAAACCACATCACCAGCGCCGGATTGCCCTTGAGCTGGATGGTCTTGTCCTGAATCCCCTGCATGAACGCCAGCTGCTTGTTCTTCGCCTGCATCGTGGCAAACCCGAACGCCGCGTCTTTAAAGGCAATCGCAAACGCCGGCTCCGCCACCACCCCGGACTTGCTGGTAATGCGCTGGTCCTTCACCACGAAATGCCGCGCCACCTTCCCGTCCAGAGTCTGCAGCTGAAACACCAGATCCTTGTCACCCAACTGCTGCTGGAACGCAGGATTTGTCCGACTGGCCTTACCCATCAACAGACCCAGCATCCACAGAAGAAAACGAAATTTCATGCGCACAGCCTCAAAAGGAAAATGAACGGCCGGGGGAGTGTAAGGGATTCGGACGGATTCGCCACTATCTTGCATGGATAGAAGACGATGCATGGCTTTTCTCGCATGATGACTGCCAAGTCACGCTTACCTGATCGTTCCCATGCTCTGCGTGGGAATGCATCCCGTGACGCTCCGCCCGTCCTACACCTGAAGAAACACATTCCTGTAGGAGCTGCGATCTTTTGATCCACTACCTCGCAGATCCTTGGGAAATGTCCTTCAAACTGCGGTGCTGTCCATGAACTAGGCAGGCTGGGACATCACCGATAGCCTCTGTGTGTCACCGCAAAATCGGAGACCGGATGTGCAAGTCCGAAAACCGGGGCAAATCTTTCCAACTCAAAAGGATTTACACCGATGATCGATCCAACCCTCACTGACGAAGAAGTTTCCCCCTACGAATTCCCAGACTCGAAGAAACTCCACGAAGCCGCCGAACGCGCCCTCGACCACCACTTCAAACCCAGAGCCACACGCTCCAAACGCCTGGGCGGCCTGTTCGCCCTCTGCCCCAACGCCGACGCCGAAGCTCTCATGGCCAACGCCTCCGAAGACCTCCTGTCCATCAGCGCCTTCGCCGCCAACCTGGCCGACGACCTCGACGGCCCCCGCCGCTCGATGGCATTGGGCCTGAGCAGAATGGCGGACGGCGTGAGGTTGATGGTGGAAGGCACGCTCGATCACATTGAGTTTCGGGAGTATCAGGTCAAGCCGTAGCTGAATCGCGGGCGGAAAAAAGGGGACGTTGAGTCCCCTTTCGAAACTATCCGTTCTTACCATTGGCAACCGGTCTCAGGTGTCGCCTCCATGGTGATGTCCTGATCGAACGAGTACTGCTTGCCCGATTTGTAATTCCTGTAGTACATCGAATTTACCCTGGCACCCTGAGTTGCCCTTTCATACTCTCCAGTCACCACACCGTCAGAAACCTCTACCCACGTCGTCGTGAACTGATGAGGGCCTTCCTCAGTCATGACCTCGTCCTCGGTGTTCCGATAGACAAGGGGGATAGCTTTCTTTGACTTGCTATACCTGACACCTGCGCCGCCCCATTTGGTGACAGTGTCGAAATAGGTTCTGAATTCAAAATTGATGTTTTTTCCATCAAGTGAGCGAAAGCAAGAAACCCGCGTTGAGACTTCGCTATGGGCGGCAAGCGGAGAAAGACACAGCAACGCAACAAAGAACATTGAGGCAGTTTTCAAACCGTTCATTCCTTCAACGATTAAGAGGTAATTGAAAGCGCATTCGCACTACACAGTTAGCGATGTCCTCCCGGAACACACGCTCACTCATTTCGCAGTGCCCATCGACGTACTGCCGCCACAACGGTTCGTCGAAGTTGCCACCCCCCAATCGTTCCATCGAAGCCGCCAGACCTTTTTCTCGATCCTGCCCCGCCATGGCCGATGCAGCTTTATAAAAACCGTCCAGAGGTAACCCCGTCTGCAGAGCAACCAATTCCCCCAACCGGGCATTACTTGTTTGCACCAGGCACCCAAGCCTTTCGATGGGCGCCTCTGCGCCGGGCAAGGCCGACTGATAGACATCCTCGCAATACGTCTCTTTGAAGCGCACCCACTTCTTTTGCACATCAGTCAGTTGCTTCTTGTCGGCGGGCGCCAGACTGACCAACGCTTTCTTGTATTGCTCATTCAGCACTGCATCGACTTTCTCGAAAGACTGCTGACCGCAAATGATCAAATCGGGATTGGAAAAGCTGTCGGGATTGCAGGTTTCCTGAGCATGCGCTGGAACCAGCAAAGCAGCCAATGAAACACCCGCGACCAGTTCAAGGAACGTCCTGAGCTTGATCATGATCCGGATACTCCGGAGCTGCGCTCAGCAACCCGAGCAGGAATCTTCGAAGCCTTTCCTGCTTCCGACATGCGCGATGCATATTGCTTGTACGCCGGCACCGCGCGCTCTTTATCGTTCATGGCCCAATAGCTGTCTGCGAGATTCAGGTAAGCCACCGTCCGTTCCGGGTTGTGGGCAATCACCGCATTCAGCAACTGGATAGACTCCGTGTAATAACCCGCCTCGCCCAGCAGAAAACCGACATCGTTGGACCAACCGGGTTGCTGCGAGAAGAAGTACTTTCCGACGATATAACTTTCCGGAGAGCACGCACCATGCGAGTCATATCCCATCAACATATTACTCATCACCTCCTTGAACGTGCTGTTGTCGCCCTTCCGATAGGCTGCCAGCGCTCTATCCAGCAGGTCAGCCGAACCGACTGTCATCAGTTTTTTATAACCGCCCTGAGGACTGCCAACGTTTGCAGCCCGCAACTTTTCAAGCGCTTCAAGGCCGTTGAGTGAAGCCAGGGTGGTTGGGCCCAACGTCTCAATCGGCAGCTCCGCTACGCTCACAAGCGAGCGATCGCAGTAGTGGTTATTGACCACTTGCAGCACTTTCTTCAGCTCAAACTGCTTTGAGCCGTTATTGAAGGTGAACAAAAGATTGAAGTTAAAAACAGCGTTGTCTTCTTCGTTGGTCACCAGCGCGATGTAGTCCCCCGCTTCAACGAACCGTTGCTTGACCAGAACCTCTTCCTCTTGTGGGTCCACAACCGTCATGGCTCCAGGCCGACCGTTGAAAACCCGAACGCTAAAACTATCCAGAAGATCAGACGAGTACTGACTCTTCGTCAGCGGCAAAGCCTTGGACGTATCGAGCAATATGTCCTCATTGCGCCCTTGAACCGGCGCGATCAACAACCGGTTGGATGCCTCGTCCGCGTCTCCCGCCAGAACGAACACGTTTTGCCGTGATCCATCCCCCAACAAGCTTGCCGGGATTTCCTTGAGGACTTGGGGGGCAGCAAACACGTGTGCGGCGAAAGCCACGGATGTGGCAATGGCCAAGAGGCCACCGAGTAGAACTGAACGTCCTTTCACGCTTTAACTCCGTAACTGAAATCTATTCGGACTGACCTTCATAACGCTGTGTCTGCGGGTTGAATTGCCACAGATGTGGTCGGGTCATGGCTACGTTGTTTTTGTAGCGAATCTGCCCGCGCTTATCCCTGATGTAGGAATAGATCTCGATGTCTTTGACGTCGCCGCCGTTCTTCGGCGGACCATCCAGTACCTTGATCCCGGCAAAGTAATCACCGCCGGTATGCTTCAAGTAACCACGGCACTGGATCAGGAAGGCGTACGTCATGTCGCCGGCCGAACCGTGACTTGAATAGGAGAGGAAGATGAAATCGTCTCGGCCATCGCCATTGAGATCACCTTGGTACACCACCTTGCCACGCTCTAGAGAAAATTCGCCATCGTAGAAGCCAGAATGTATGTCTTCGACACTTTCTCCGCTGTCTTTCCATTGCGTAAGAAAAGTCTTGGTATCGCTTTCCTCGTTGCAGAAATCCGACGCCGTCCCTGCCATCGGCAACCAGCTCATACATAACAACAGCAGTCTTTTCACTTCATTTCCTTTGAACTAACCCGTCTCAATTCAGCGGGAGTGTTTTTCCATTCGCAGCAAAGGGCGCGCTCGCCGTAGCGCGGATCTGAATGCCCGCGATCAACCGGTTCATCCCATCATTCTTCATCAAGCGTCGGCGGCTCTGCGTCCACCCTCTTCATCAACTGAAACTCGTTGTTCACAAACTCGTAGTAACGATCCCGGTACCGGTTTTTCAACCGATTGCCTCGCTTGTCTTTTTCACCATTGGCCGTGACGCCGGAAATGATGATCAATCGGCTGTCAGGCACGAAGGACGTATCGAACGTGTTGCCTTCGTATGCGTTCGGCAACCCGCCGACAACCTCCCCCGTGCGCACAAATAAATCTGTCACCTTTTCCCGGAAAATTCTAACAACAGATTTCGAAGGCATACTTTAAGTCGCGCTTATTCATCAAGCGATATAGCCATTTTCAGAGTATATCCATTCAGGTAAACGACTGCTTCGCGCCCGTTTATATCGACAGGCGTAGGGTTATTAATCATTCCGCCATCACTGGCCATTGCAATTTTCGTCAGCGTCTTATCCGCAACATTGGCACGCCAAATAGTTTCATTGCCATTTTTGAAGTAAAACGTCGGTCGGGATTTGCTCCAAATCGGACTATAAATATTCCAACCCACCTCCGGCCGGCCAACCGGAGCTATCGTCTCATATCCTTTGGTGTGCGAATAATACGCTTGCAACTTCCCATAATCACCACCCCAACCGAATGTCAATCCACTAACAGCGTTTTCATCAGTATTTGGCCACTGCTGGAACAATAAACTACTTTCAGCCGGCGGCAGCTTGGAGCCGAGTTTATAAACCATCCCCCGCAACTGATTTTTCGAAAGCTGCTGTCGATAGTAAAACGCCCCATCCAAGATTCCAGCAAACCTTTTCCCTTCGTCGTTCGAACCCAAATTCAAGGCACCATCAAAGCCGATATCTTTTGCAATCGTGTGCAGCACGGGCCTATCGTTGCGATCAACGTACTCATATAGATTACCCCGGTACGCAACCATCGCTGGATCAAAGTGCCCTTCAAATACGATGACATGCAACATGCCTGAGATTGTTTCGGCGGAGATTACAAATCGCTCAACAGTGCCTTTCTCATTGGGAAGCCATGCTAAATCAACGACTTTCCACGAACGCTCAAACTGCGTATACGCTTTATCGCCCAACATCAACTTAATATCTTTCTGAGTCGGCCTGGGCGCAATAGTAACCGGTGACAGAAACTGAATCTGATGAACATAAGCTTCCTCTAAACATTCAACAGACTCACAAGAATTGCGCTCTGACTCGAGCCAATCACTCTCGATTACTTGAAAAGTTCGTCTACTCTTCAGCGGCTTGAAAAATTCACTCAACTTTTCATCCATTATGGACAAAGAGGGAGAATTACAAATTTTCTTTTCCACATCCGTCGAAGCCTTGCCACAATCGAAACTAGCGGAAAGTGCGAAAGAACTAAAAAATAGAAAAGTTAACGATAAAATAACTTGTAGCGAATATACTTTTTTCATTAAATCAGCCATCCAAGAATTTTTTCGACAAGCGCATCAGGGTTCGAAAGCAAATCCATTGAATACAACAAACACATCCTACTCATTTATTTTTCTCATTTTTTTGCAGTTAACCGGCCTGTTGTCCAGCCAGGCACTTTGCGTAGCCGTCGGCGAATTTGGTATCGAATGACAGTTCCACCGGCTCTTCCAGTTCAGCCGAGGTGTTGAGCAACACCCGAGTGGCCGGGGTGTATTTGATCCAGCCGATAGTGCCGGTGCCGTTCGTATCAAAGAGCAACTGGGCTTGAACGGACTCACCGTCGTCATCGTCAATCAACAGGTTGACCTTGTCTTTGCCGACATAGCGGAACGGGAAGTTGCTGCTCCTGACCATTTCGGTGAGATAGCCGTAGCAACTCCCGGCTTCGGCAGTTGCCGGAATGGCGTAGGTGAGGGGCAACAGTAGAAGTGCACTCAGCATGGGCCGAATGGAAAAGCGGTTCATCCAATCATCCTTAATCAAACGGCGGCGCTCACAAGTCTTTGAACGTCAGCAGCCGGAACTCGTTGTTCACAAACTCGAAGTAGCGGGTCCTGTAGCGGCTTACCAGCTCATTACCCTGCGCGTCCTCTTCGGTATCGGCCGCAATGCCGGAAACAATGAGCAGACGACTATCGGGCTTGTTCGACAGGCTGAAGGTATTGCCGTCGTATGCATTCGGCAGTCCGCCGACAACCTCCCCCGTACGCGCATCCAGCACTTCGCCGCAAATGGCACTGCCACCACAACCGACTCGGTACAGGATGTAGTGGCCGGCAAAGTTGACCTTGCGTTTGAGTGCCTGTGCACGATCCTTATCCACCCTCGGGTTGCTGTGTTCTTGCGGCACCGGTTCGTGATTGATGCCGGTGAACACCGGGGTGACGGTGTAATCCTTGAAGGCTGGGTTGGCGGCGTAAGCCACGGACGTGGCAATGACCAAGAGACTGCCGAGTAGAACTGAACATCCTTTCACGCTGTAACTCCTTAACTGAAATCTATTCGGACTGACCTTCATAACGCTGCGTCTGCGGGTTGAATTGCCACAGATGTGGCCGGGTCATGGCCTCCTTGCCTTTGTAACGAATCTGGTCGCGTTTATCCCTGATGTAGGAATAGATTTCGATGTCTTTGAAGTCGCCACCGTTCTTGGGCGAACCGTCCAAAACCTTGACCCCGGCAAAGTAATCGCCGCCGGCATGCTTCAAGTAACCGCGGCACTGAATCAGGAAGGCGAATGTGCTGTCCATGGATGATCCAATACCCACACGGGAATTGAAGATGAAATCTTCGATGCCATCTCCATTGAGATCGCCGGTGTAGATCACGTCACCGGACTCAACTGAGAACTCTGTTCCATCCACCCTGGAAAGCATGTCCTCTGACTCTTCACCTCTCTCAGACCATTTCGAGAGGAAGTATCTGGCGTCCGTTACCTGAATGCAGATATCCATTGCCATCGCAACTAACGGAAACCAGCCCATGCATAACACCAGCAGTTTTTTCACTGTTTATCCTTCGAGTTAACCGGTCTCGATTATCCATCTCGATATGCCACCTAACGCCCCTTTCAAGCCGAACCTACCAGAAGCATTATGGTCTAGACTATGCGCTGCTCTCACAACGATTTGAAGACATAAACAGCCACGGCTCGGTCGTGCAGTCGCCTCTTACCAACTTTTATTGCTTTTTACTGAAAACGGGGAGCAAATAACTATAAAAGTAGCTTATCGCCCCCGTTTCCAATTACAGATCCGGCAAAGTTTTATCTAAATAAACAGAGCGATCCAGACTCATTCGCGCGACGCAGTTATTCACAGTAGTTACATAAGCTGGCTGTCCAACCTCTACCTCAAACGCCTCGAGAGCACAATTCGTATCACGTAGTTTCAGCCATGCACGCTGAGACTCTTTCAGCTTCTTCATGAATTCGTCGTGAAGATTGGCGTCAGCTTGATATTGAGATCCAACCCTTTTTATTAAATCCTTATAGCTGCTATTAAGTTTAGCATCTGCGGACTCCTTCGCCTGTTTTGCGCAGACATCTACTTGCTGACTGGTAGAAATATTAGCGCAGTCCGGTTGCGCCGCAAAAACTGACAAAGGTATTAAGAAAGCAGAAAGAATAAACAAATTTCTCATATATATACCTAACGATTTTTTCTCAGATAAGCAGCACGCTTTCGACCTTCTTCGTACTGACTAATTGTAGGATTATTTTCGATATAACTTATTAATTGATCAACATCATCCTTCATCCCTGCCTTCATTGGATTTGCCCCTTTTGTGAATCCCTGATAGACAAAATCCACCAAAATATCTCTAACGATCTGACTTAATGCATCCCACTCCAACCGCTCGGAGAAAGGGGTTGTCCAATAATTGTAGTTTGAGACAGCCTTTACGACATACCCCGGATAAATTAAATCGAATAGAGCCTCTTGCTGCTCAATCGTTATCGTTCCTATATCGGCGCGATTCTGAGCCACAAAATCTCTTGCATTAGTGCCCTTATACTGCCGAGCTTTAGATATCTTCGTAGCTTGAGCATCATCTATCCCAGCAGCGATCATATGGTTGTATATTTCCGTTTCGGATCTAAATCCCATGTCATATCCGCGTCCCAAGGTGACCCCTGACAAGTCGTTGCCCGGCCAGTGTATATGGCGGCTAAAAAACGGTGAGCCAGGAATGTCATTACCTTCAGCATCGTAGGTAATTTGACCAGCCTTTGACGCTTCCTTTGCTAAGAAATTTCCGATTATTGCAATTGGATGAAAATGCCAAATATTTCCATCACCAAGACCCTTCTCCTGAATAACTGGATCATCCCAAAATACCAGTTTATCAATCCGTTCCTTTTCCAGCTTAAGAATCGCGGGAGAGCCTTCAAGCAGCTGGTTTAGACGACTCCATTTTGCTGACTCTGATTTTTCCTTCCACTCAGTGGGATGATATGCCACCAACTTAGACCAATGATCTCGAAACTCTGCATTTTTCATTGCTTCAGGAAAGTCTTCCGGCGTTATCTTGCCATCGTGATTGCCTAATCTATCCAGATCATCATATAGCTCTTTGAAGAAAGGTGGCATTTCATCAGGATCTAAAAAACCGTCAGCATTGGAATTACTTTCCTTTACAACACGAAAGCCCAGCTTCTCCCAGTCATGTTGAGTTACGAGCTTCGCTTCTGCCTTCTTTATTAGTCCTTTAATATCTTGACCATTTTCCTTAACAGACACTTCGTACCATTCGGCAGGGTCTTTAAATATCGGAGACTTACTCAACTCAACACAATGATCCACCTCTAGTGTCACACTTCCTACGTCAGGAGCTTTTTTGGTCAAAACAGTACCAGAGGGTAGGTGAATGTATCGTTTTCCCTTTTTTATTCCGGCCGTATTTTTCAGAAAATCGTCGACTTTGGGATCAAGTGTAAAAATCTCCAAATGAACTTGGTGCTTACGGGCTACCCCCCCATCAGGCCCAGCCAAGACCTCATTCAGGCCTAGGTATCCAATCGTGTCTCCCGCTTTAATTTTCATATTCATTGGTACAACTACATCGAAACTTGCAGGCGTTAAGTCTTGCCATTCAACAACACGATTGGGGCTTACATCCTCTACACAGGCCCAAAAACTTGACGGCACAGTTGCACTTTGATTTTTTAGTCCGGTGGGTGGATTCGAGGAGCTCGGAATAAATACGCACTCGGCCATCCTAAGCAGTTTTCCATTAAGCTTAAGATTTAGGATTTTCGAGCTATCGAACTCGATAATGCTATTAGTGCTCAAGACCATGGAGCTGCCTTTTTTCGCTCCGGCATTGGCCCCATCAGTCAAAGTAGAAGGTGCATTCCGTAGGACTAGACCACTACCAGTGACTTTCGCACGAACTTTACCTTGCCAATACCCTGGTTTAGAACGAGCAATAGTTCCTCCACCCTGTTCTAGCGGGTAGTGCTGAAACGGCAGCAAATGCATGTACAAACTATAGAACGTCAAAATGTTATTTGTATTAGGAGTAACCTGAGTATTGGGTGGAGATTTGTAATCATGCCGAACCAAACAAAAAGAACTTGAATACTTTAACGCCTCAGAACCACTTTCACCCTCAAACTCTGACGTCTCGTAATCTTTGTTCAGACGGTAGGCGACGACCACTCCATCAGCCATACAGCGAATGGGTTCATCACTAATGCATTGAGGAGCACTTGAACTACTTATATGAATCCCCCCATGCCAAAATTTGTGACTACCGAGAAGATAATTACCTGAAGTTTCACCTTGGATTGCAGAAAAAATCTCTTCAGCGTCTTTATACCGTCCGCCACCGGATTTTCGGAATGGAAACTGAAAGTTAAGAAGGCTAAACGCAGTTGATTCAGGTGCCGCTGAACTCGGAGCAACAGTCTGTTGCCCCCACCAGACCTCTGGACTAATAAGGTTGCCGTTCGGATCCTTCATTTGATAGTGAACATGGCGTGGATACTGAGTTACGCCATTCGGCCCCTTCCCCCCCATAGTGCCAATTTCATCACCCGCGGCAACGGTTGCTCCCTGACTTACAACATGGCTGCTCGTATGCAGAATCTCATGGCTATTACCGTCAGCGTCTTTGATTTTTATCGTACCGTAATTCCCACCGGTAAATGTTACGGTACCGGCTATTGGCGCATAGACTTTGGGGTTCTCCAGATTAATCCCGTTCTGGCCACCAACATAATTAAAATCAGTCCCTCCATGAGGGCCACTCGCACGCTGCTCGCCATAAACTCCTGTAATGTGAGGTTGGTGACCATCAACTGGTGGCAGAACACGGAGCATCACTTCATTGAAAGACATAAAACTTCCTTATTAAACTTTTATCAAAGTGAATAATCTTGAACTTCGTCCAAAAACCAACACCCTTCAAACTTAAACACATAAAAAACTTGATAATCGGTATCCGGCTTCTCTATTTTTATTTTTGCAACACCGTTGCTATTCTCCAAGACCGCCACTTCAACGCCGGCGGCAACTCGTTTCTCTTTTCCAAAAATCACTGGAAAAACTACTTTATCCTTATCCAACAGGACTGTTTTTTGCTCTGGTTCAGGCTCAGCATCCACCGTAATTATTTTTTTTAACGGACTATTAGTAAACCTCTGCTGAATGGAAGGATTTTCCATATAAACAGAGAGAAACTCTGAAAACTTTGTCGATGGACAAGAGTTTGAATCAGTGTCGCCTGCCATTGCGTAGTTTGAAAAAAAACCAAACATCGACATCATCAATGTAATAACTAATTTATATTGATAGCTCATGCATCAAACCCTTCAGACAAATGAGTGTTCACTCAGAAAACACAAAAAAAGCCTTCGGCTTAACCTTCTCAGGCGGCGCATTCACCAACGCCTGATCCATCAAACTCCCCGCCTTATCCTTATCCGCCGCCCCCGGCAGCACCGGTGGTTTAATCCCGATCCCGGTCCCCGACCCAGCCGAACCGCCAGCATTAATCTTCACCACCGGCCCAACTACCGTCACACCACCGCCATCGAGCTTGATGAAACTGCCGCCGCCGAGAATCGTCAGCTCAGTCCCAGCCTCAATAACAATCTTGTCCCCAGCCTTGATGTGAATCTCTTTCCCGGCACTCGTCAGTTGCGCAGTACCGAGCTTCACATGCTGGCTCTCGCCAATGGTCAGGTGGTCGTCCATCCGTGCTTCGATCTTGCGGTCGCTGATGGTGGTGCGGTGTTCTTCGGCCTTGAGTTCGGTGTAGGTGTTCTTCTCCACGGTGTCGTGGCGTTCGTTGCCGACGCGGATCTTCTGGTCGTGCTCGATGTTTTCGTCCCAGTCGCGCTGGGCGTGGATGAAGATTTGTTCGGCGCCTTTTTTGTCTTCGATGCGCAGTTCGTTGTAGCCACCGCCGCCCGGGGAGCTGAGGGTTTTGAAGACGGTGCGGGTCTTGTTCGCCGGCAAGGCGTAGGGCACCGGGTTTTCCTTGTGGTACAGGCAGCCGGTGACCAGTGGCTGGTCGGGGTCGCCTTCGAGGAAGGTGACGAGGACTTCCATGCCGATGCGCGGGATGGAGATGGCGCCGTAGCGGTCGCCGGCCCAGGAGCTGGAGACGCGCAGCCAGCAGCTGGTCTTGTCGTCGGCCAGGCCTTCGCGGTCCCAGTGGAATTGCACCTTGATGCGGCCGTACTGGTCGCAGTGGATTTCTTCGCCTTTGGGGCCGGTGACGTGGGCGGTCTGGCTGCCGAGGACGCGGGGTTTAGGGTGTTCCAGCGCCGGGCGGTAGAACACGTCCCACGGGGTGGCGAGGAAGCGGTTGCGGTAGCCCTGGTGGAAATCGTCCTTGTTGTCGGTGGTGTCGCTGGTCACCGACTCTTCAAGGACTTGCGGCTGTTTGCCTTCGTGGAAGATTTCGGTGAGCAGCCACAGGTCGTTCCATTCGCTGCGCGGGTGGTCGGACATTTCCATGAAGTGGCCGCTGACCAGTCTGGTCTGGTCGCTGCGGCCTTCGGCCTGACGGTAGTCGGCGCGGTGGCGTTCGAGGGCGCGCTGACTGAGGAACTTGCCCCGCGCGCGGTCGATGAAGCGGCCGGGGTAGTCGTAGTCTTCCAGGTCCGGCTCGGTGCTCTCGCCATCCGGTTTGTAGGCCGCTTCCATTTGCAGGCGCGGCTTTTCAAAGTCGTAGTCGCGGCGGGTGGTGCGGCTGGGGCGGGTTTCCAGACGCAGCTTGAAGCCTTTGATCACCGGCTCTTCGGCGACCATGCCGCTGCCCTGCACATAAGCGGTCGGCTGGCCGAGGTTGGGGAACACGGTCTGGTCGTCGCCGAACACCAGCAGGTGGCCTTTCTTGCTGTGCTGGAAGTGGTAGTGAATGCCTTCTTCTTCGCACAGGCGCTGGACGAAGTGCAGGTCGGTTTCGTCGTACTGCACGCAGTAGTCGCGATCCGGGCACGGCTGGCTGAGCTGGAAGCTGTAGGCGTTGCCCTTGATGCCGTGCTCGTCGAGGATCAGCGCGATGATTTTCGGCGCCGACATCTGCTGGTAGATGCGCTGGTTGGTGCGGTGATGCAGGTATTGCAATTGCGGCACCAGCGAAACCTTGTAGCGGGTCAGGCGCTTGCCGGCATCGCCCTGGGCGACACGGTAGATCTGGCCGTGGATGCCCGAGCCTTGCGGGTCGAGGGCGAGGAACGCCTGCTTGTGCAGGAGCTTTTCCAGGTCCAGATCCGGGTTTTCGCTGACCAGTTCCAGGTCGAAGCGAAACGGCTGGCTGATGCCTTCGGTGCCGGTGAACGACAGGACTTGCAGGTCGCCCACGTAGTCTTCAACGGTCAGGCTGAAGTGCGTTTCGTTAGCTGGGTTGAACATAAGGAGCTCCCTGTTCGAATGTCATCCGTTACGCCCTCAGCCGCAAACGCTGCAACCAGGACGAAGTGGCGCCCAAGGCGTCACGCAATTGGTCGGCAGAAATGTTGCGCTCTGCCGCGTCAAAGGCCAGCGCGGTGCGCAGCGCCGGCCAGCAGTGTGTCGGCAGATGTGCCGGGGCTTGCAGTTCGCGATCCAGGTGTTCGTCACGGGCCTGGGTCGAAGGCAAACGGCGGAACGGGTGTTTGCCCCCCGCCAGTTCATAGATCACGCAGGCCACGCCGTACACGTCCGCGCTGGCCGACAACGGTTGGCCCTCAAGCAGTTCGGGGGCGGCGTAGCCCGGGGTCCAGGCGTTGAAGCGCTCGCGGCTCAGGTGCGGCAGGCCGGGCAGGATGCCCTCCTCGGCCTGCCCGAGACCGAAGTCGAACAGGCGCACGCCGTCTTCGCTGAGCATCACGTTGCTCGGCTTCATGTCACCGTGCAGCACGCCACGACGGTGGGCACAGGCCAGCGCGTCGAGCAGCGGCAGCGCGATGTCGCGCAATTCCTTCCACGGCAGGCCCAGCGGCCGCTCGCAGAGCAGTTTGTCCAGGGTCAGGCCACGCATGAGTTCCATGGTGATGAAGGCCCGCTGGCAATCGGTGTCCACTTCGAACGTGTGCGCGCGCAGCACGTTGTCGTGGCGCAGGCGTCGGGTCAGGGCGAACTCGCTGTAGAGCAAGGCACTGGCGTCCGGCGACTCGGCAAATTCTTCGCTGAGGATTTTCAGCGCAACGTAAGGATCGGGATCGCCAAACTGTTCGTGCAGCAGATCCCGGGCCCTGTAAACCACGCCCATGCCGCCGGCCCCGAGCAGGCGCTCGAGGTGATAGCGACCGGCGAGTACGTCCGGCAGCGCACCGATGCTGGCCCTGGTCGGCGCCAGCAAGGGTTCTGCCTTGTTTTCCCTGGCGAAGGCGAAGTAGGTCAGGTTGTTGGCCTGCTCTTCGCTCATCAGCAGGTCGTCCACCGAGGATTCGAGTTCAGTCATTGGCGGATCACCACGGCTGTCAGATTGTCCCGGGCGGCGCCACGCAGGGCGCCGTCGAACAGACGTTCCAGCGCCACCTGCGGCGCCGCCAGGCTGAGCGCATTGCCGAGGGCATCGCTGCTCAGGCCTTGATACAGACCATCGCTGCACAGCAGGAACACATCGCCCGGGTAGACCTCGAGTTCCAGCACATCCAGCGTCAACTGTTCCGCCGCGCCGACCGCCCGGGTCAAAGCCTGGGCAGCCGGGTGCGCCGCCGCCTGCTCGGCGCTCATCTGTTGCTCGTCGATCAGTTGCTGTTGCAGCGAATGATCCTTCGACAGCTGATACAGACGCTGCCCGCGCCACAGGTAGCAACGGCTGTCGCCGGCCCAGATGCAGGCCGCACGATTGCCTTCCATCAGCAGCGCCACGACGGTGCTGCCCATGATGCTGTCGTGACGCCCGGCGGTGACGGTCAACTCCTGCCCCAGGCGCCGGTTCAGCCAGTGCAGGCACTGGCGGATGGCTTTGAGGCGTTCGTCGAAATCCTCGTGCTGCGGCAGTTCAGCCAGGCTGGCGACGATCATCTGGCTGGCGACGTCGCCCGCGTGATGACCGCCCATGCCGTCCGCGACCACCCACAGCCCATGCTGCGGGGTGTCGAGGAAGGCATCTTCGTTGCGCGACCGCACCTTGCCCGGGTCGGTTCGCGCCGCGCTGCGCCAGGGACTGGCCACCAGCATCAGAGCTGCACCGGCATACGGAAGGTACGCATCACACCCATGTCGAACGGGTTCGGCGTGCGCTGGCTGGTCAGCAGGTAGTTGGCGCGCAGGCCGCCCACATCGGCTTTGAGCACCAGCACGTCGCGACCGGTCAGGTACTCGGTCTGCATCAGGTCGAACAGACGGAACAGCGACCACGGGCCGGAGTTCTTCTCGATGCCGATCGGGCGCCCGGCCATCTTGTCCATGACCAGGCTGGTGCGACCGTCTTCAGCATCGGTCGGCCACTTGAAGTTCATCGGCAGGATCGGACCGTGGCGGTATTCCATGGTCTTGTCGCCGAACTTGAACTCGGAACGGCTGACCGCCGGATCGAGGGTGTACGGCTCCAGCTTGAACTGCACGGTCGGCTCGGCCGGATTGATCGAGAAGAAGCTCTGACGAATGTTCAGTGCGGCGGCCATCTGATCGAGGAAGACCTTGGACACCGGCAGGCTGCGCCCGTCGACGCTGCGCATCCGGTAGTTGCCCGGGTCACCGCTGACGAACGGACGCATGTAGTTGTCGAAGAAGCGGTCGAGGGTGCCCTGAGCCCGGAAGAACTCGCGGAAATCGCTGATCGCCACATCGCTGGTGCTTGTTGCGCTGAACGGATAACGCTGGCTGATGGTCTTGCCATACACGCTGTACAGCTCGCTCTGATAACGGCCGTTCAGGTATTGGTAGGCATCATTGAGCACCAGGCGCCACGAGTCTTCGGCCAGCACGTTGAACCATACGCTCAGCGGACGCGGCAGACGACCGGAGGCATTGCGCAGGTTGGTCAGCGCATCGCGCTGGCCGCTCATACGGGTCTTGGCCAGTTCGAACGCGGCCTGCTCCGGCGTGCTGGAACGGGCGAGGCCCGCCAGTTGCAGTTGCAGGTCATTGAGCGCGGTGAAGGCCGGCGTCAGGTCGGCAGCCGGGCCGTTGTTGTCGTCGAGCAATTTATGCAGCGGCTCGAAGCGACGTTGCAGGGCCTTCTTGGCGGTGTCCGGCAGGTTCTTCGCCACGTTCATGGCCGCAGCCTTGTCCGTCAACGCGGAAGCGA
The DNA here is from genome assembly GCF_024981055.1 of Pseudomonas sp. BW7P1. Classification (NCBI taxonomy): domain Bacteria; kingdom Pseudomonadati; phylum Pseudomonadota; class Gammaproteobacteria; order Pseudomonadales; family Pseudomonadaceae; genus Pseudomonas; species Pseudomonas sp. BW7P1. Next base: position 59,081 of record NZ_CP103374.1, read on the forward strand.
TCTTGCCGACCTTGCCCAGTTTGCCCTTCTGCCCCGCCAGCGCATCGGCGGCTTCGCCGGCTTCGTCCACCGGTTCCGGGGCGGCCGGGAAGCGGGTGTTCTCACGCACTTCGGTCAGCAGCGCCAGCACCGGCGAGTTGGCCGAGGTCAGGCCTGCCAGTTGCTCGGCGCCTTCACCGGCATCGCTGATCGGCGGCAGTGCCACCTGGCCGACGGCCTCGCTCCAGTAGTTGGCGTAGTCGCGAAAGTACAGTTGCTCCAACTCGACCATCAGGCGACGCAGGTCCATGTCGCTGATGCCCGCGCCCTCGCCCAGCACCCAGTTGTCACGCAGGATGTCGGTGACCAGCGCAGAGCCCTGCACCGAGAAGTACTGCTGATAGCCGGACTGGGTGTAGAAGCCCGGAATCACGTACTCGGTACCAATGAACAACGAACCTTGCGGGCCGAGGTGCTGGCTGAAACGGTAGTCCGGCAGGTTGCGCGCCTGCTCGCGGAGCATGCGGTAGACCACGGTGGCCAGGGACTCGCTGCGCAACACCTGACGCGCCTGGGTCACCAGTTGCTCGTTGAGCGGATAGATGAACGGCAGCTTCAACAGACGCTCGAGGTGCGCGTTCAAACCGTTCTGCACTGCGGTGTTGCCGGTGTAGCGCTGGGACCAGTCGGTGGCGATCCAATCCTTGAGCCATGCCGCGTCGCGACGATCCTTCATGTTCAACATCAGGTACGCGCGCAGGCTGTTGATCAGCTTTTCGCGGTCCTTCATGTTGGCGCGGATCTGACCCTCGAGCATCGTGGCGACCCGTGGCAACAGTTGCTTCTCAAGCTCGCGCTCGTAGGCTTCCTGAACCACCGGATTGACGTCCTGGCCCTGATACAGACCGACGCGCTCGTGGTACGCGGCATCGCCCTTTTTCGGGAATACCTGGGTCGCGGCGTAGCTGGTGTCGAGGGTTTTCAGCGTGCCCATGGCATCGTCGCGGGGCGACAGCGCCGTACGGAGCTGAGTCCAGTTCTGCGCCAGATTGCGCAGGTTTTCCAGGCGCTCGTAGTTGGCCGAGAACCCGCCGGCCCAAAGCATGCCGAACAGCGCCAGCGCGCCCAGCGCACCGACGTACAGCGCACGCTGGCCCCAGTGGATGCGGCTGCGCTCGCGCTTGTCCAGACCGGCCAGATCGGCCTCGGGGAAAATCACCCGGCTGAGCAAATGGTGGATGAAACGCGAACGACCGCTGCGCAACGTCGGCAGCACGCCGGCGTTCATGCCCAGGCTTGCACCGATACCGGCGGTGGTCGCATCCATTTCCTGAGTGAGGTGCGGAGCACTGGTCAGGTAGAAGCCACGCAGTTGCGTCGCACGCTGGTAGCGGTTGCCGGTGAACGCCATGTCGACGAACAGGCACAGGCGCTCGCCGATCTGGCCCATCTGGTGCGGGAAATCGAGGATGCGGCCACGGCGCTGGGTGTCGCGCTCGGAGTGCATGCGCATGATCACCTGGCTGTTGAGGCGGCGCAGCAGCTCTTCGAATTCGTTGCGCAACACGGCCACGTCAGTGCCGACCTGATCCTTGCGGAAACTGGTACCCAGCACCTGATCGCTTTCTTCGCGGGTCAGTTGATCGAAGAACTCGTCGAAGCCCAGCAGCTTGTCAGCCTTGCTCAGCACCAGATACACCGGCACGTCGACGTGCAGCTTCTGATACACATCCTGCAGACGCGCACGCACCTGACGGGCCAGGGTTTCGATGTCCTGCTCGCTGCCGCCGGTGAGGGTTTCCACCGGAATGGTCACCAGCACGCCGTTCAGCGGACGGCCGCGACGACGTTTGCGCAGCAGCTCCAGCAATGTGGTCCAGGCGCTGCCGTCGACTTCCGGATCCGGTTGGGTCAGGTAGCGGCCGGCGGTGTCGATCAGCACACCGTGGTCGGCGAAGTACCAGTCGCAGTGACGGGTGCCGTGGGTGTCGCGGGTCAGCTTGCGGTCGATCTTGTTGATCGGGAATTCCAGCCCGGAAAAATCCAGCAGGCTGGTCTTGCCGCTGGCCTGCGGGCCGATCAGCAAGTACCACGGCAAGTCACTGCGCCAGCGTTCGCTGCGACCGCGATACAGACTCGAGGTCTTCAGGGTTTTCAGGGCGTCCTTGAAACGCTCCTTCAATTCCTTCTGCTCTTCCTCGATCAGGTCATCGCGACGGATGCGGTCCTGGCCGTCTTCGGTTTCCTCGATGGCTTTCTTGCGGATGCCGGCGCGCCAGCTGACGAAGACCATGGTCAGGCCCCAGATCAGGAACAGCACGGCGATGGTCAGCAGGCGGGAGGTCGGACTCTCCCAGAACTTGTAGTCATCCACGGCCAGCAACGGACCGACGAACCACACCAGCAGCGCCACGAACAGCACCAGCAGCAAGGTCCAGACCCAGGTCTGGCGCAGGAAGGCGCCGACTTTCTTGAAGAACTTTTTCATCACACGTCCCTGTTTACGGCTGCGACTGCGGCTGGGCCGCGGCCGGATCAAGCGGCTGATAAGGTTGCAGAACGGTGTCGCGCTGCTCGCCCAGGACCCAGGCGAAGCCCGAATACATCATCACCAGGCAGACGAAGGTGAACAGCACCACCATCCACGCCGGCACGATGCGCACCAGGTTGCGGCGCTGATCGTTGAGGCCTTCCCACTGCGGCGACAGTTCACGCGGCACATCGCCCCGCAACTGGCGGATCTGCCGGTACAGGGCGTCGCGGATGCCTTCGAGCTCCAGCATGCCGCGGGCCTGCACGCGGTACTTGCCCTCGAAACCGAGGGACAGGCACAGGTACATCAGCTCCAGCATCGGCAGGTGCTTGACCGGGTTTTTCGACAGCCGATCGAGCAGCTGGAAGAACTTCTCGCCACCGAAGGTTTCGTTGTGGAAGCTGCTGAGCAGGCTCATCTGCGACCACTCGCTCTCGTTGCCCCACGGCGTGGTGACGACGGCTTCGTCGACCACGGTGCAGAGCACGTAACGGGCGGCCATCACTTGGCTGCTTTCGGCGCCGTTGTGCAGGGCGCGCACTTCGAACAGCTTGAGCCCGGCGGTCAGGCGCTCGTTGAGCGCGTAGAGATCCTCGCGGGTTTCGCTGTGCTTGAGGCGCACCACTTCCGACAGCAGTTCGGAGGACGCCGCCACCAGCGAATTGAGGCTGATGTTGAAGGCTTCCGCCGGGCGCAGGCGCGCGGCGTAGATCATCCGTTCTTCCAGTTGTTCGAAGCGCGGCGGCGCGGCGAAGTCGGTCAGCGGACTCGACGCCGGGCCATGGCCCTGACGGTCGAGCAGGACGGTTTTGTCGTCCTGGTTGTGTTCCATGTCCTTGATCATGTCGGTCAGTTCCTGATGGCCCAGAATTTCAGTTCAAGCTCGGCGAATTCGCCGGACACGTGGAACGCGAAGCCGCCGGAGCGCTCGAGTTGCGCCAAGTCTTCGGAACTGAGTTCGAGGATGAAATAGGTTTTGTTGGAGTGGAACGCGATCTGCCGCGGGGCCACCGGCAACGGTTTGACCTTGATCCCCGGCAGGTGCAGGTTGACCAGTTGGCGGATGCGTTCCACCGGGCCGACCTTGAGGTGCGCAGGCAAGCGATTGCGCAATTCTTCGGAGTCGCAGTTGGCACTGGCTGCCAGCACGAACGACGCCGAGCCCAGCAGTTTGTGGTCGTGCAACGGCGACACGATGATCCCATACTGACGCGCCTGCAGGATCAGTTCGATGGCGTGCTGTTCCAGCACCATCGACAGCACCTGACGGATCGACTCCATCAGTTTGCGGAAACTCGCACCCTGGTCGGCGTGGGAGTAGCGGCTGTCCAGACGCGGGCGTTTGCTGTCGCTGGAGAAAGTCGCCAGATCGCCGAGCATGGTCAGCAGCGTGCGGTACAACTCTTCCGGGTGAACCTGCTCCAGGCCCAGGTAGTGGCGCAGCAGCAGTTCGGTGCGGTTGATCAGTTGCAGCATCATGAAGTCGCCGATTTCCGCGCCGCCGACCTTGCCGTTGGAACGAATGCGCTCGGCAATGGTGTCGCCCCGGTGACCGAGCATGCTGATCACTTCCTTCAGGCACGACAGCAGGTAGCTGGAGGCGTGGGCCTGAATGTAGGTCGGCACGAAGTCCGGGTCGAGGCTGATCACGCCGTCCGGCGTGGTGTCGAGTACGTCGCAGATCTTCAGCTTCACGTAGGCCTGATCGCTCTGCTGCTCGCCGAGCAACAGCTTGAAGTCCGGCCGACCGCAGCTGACCTGACTGGCGGAATCGTCGCCGGCATTGGAGTCGGCCACTTCGGCGTCATACGCGGTGTAGCGTGCGAGCACGTCCGACTGCTCCGGGCGACGGGCCTCGATGTGGTTACCGGTGACCAGCGGCAGCGCCAGGTAAACCGGCATGTTGCCGGTGTTCGGCGGAATGTCCAGGGCCAGCGGTTCGGTGTTGCCGCCGAGTTCGAACAGGCTGCCGTCCGGCAGGATCCCCGAGGCTTCACTGATCACCAGTTTGCCCATGTTGAGGAACTGCAAGTCGATTTGCAGGTTGAGAAAACCCCAGGTGTAGCCGCCGAGCAACTGGGTGCGGGTCTTCATCTGATGGTCGTAGTAGCGGTCGTTGTGCTGGAAGTGCTGCGGACGCAGCAACATGCCTTCCTGCCAGATGACTTTATGGGTATTCATGATCAGTCATCCGCCTTGGCGAGCACTTCATTGGTTTTGCGGATACCGGCCTGATCCAGGGTCAGGTCGGCCTCGGTGACTTCCAGCGGGGTGACCGGGAAGGTGTGACGCCATTTGGTTTCCGGCAGGTCGCGGTAAGCGGCGAGGATGCCGATGTAACGGCTGCCCTCCTCCACGCTGAGTTTCAGTTCCACGGTTTCACCCGGGCGCAGTTCGAGTTCTTCGCTGGCCACCAGATCCGGGTTGAGGGATTCCTTGGCGCGCTCGTAGAGGCTGAAGAAATCGGCGTTTTCGAAGGTCACCGGGTGCTTGAGCTCGAACAGCCGCACCACGATCGGCGACGGACGACCGTTGAGGTCCGGATTCAGCTGATCGCTGCCGGTCAGTTTCAGGTTGATCTTGGTCACTTTCGAATACGGCGACAGCGACGAGCAACCGGCGAGCAGCACCATCAGGGTGAGCGCGGTCAGCGTCTTGAAAAAAGCGGTCGAGCGGCGAGACATGCGCATCATCCTTGGTGGTCGGTGTGGAGGGTGGAGATCAGGCGGATCTGTTCTTCGTAGGCCTGGGCGAAGTCGCGGGCCAGCAGACGCTCGCTCCAGTCATCGTCCTGACGCAGCGCCTGGTGGTAACGGTTGAACGCTCTCCAGCGACCGCCGGCGGTGGCGAGCAACGGCTTGTTGTCGCGCTCGAAACGCAGGGTCAGCTGCTCCGGCGAGAAGTGCTCCAGCGTGCCGCGCACCGCCGCCCGGCTGGCGGTCAGCAGCGCCACCTGATGCGCCTGCAAGTCGCGGAATGCCCGGGAGATCGCCTGCTCGGCCGGCAAGTGCCCCGGCTTGTGCGGCTGCAACAGGATGTCCAGCGCCTCGCTCGGGTCGACGGCGAATTTCAGCGGATTCTTGTTGGTGCCCTGCACGGTGGTCTGGGCCAGACGCAGTTCGTTCTTCAATTCCGAACGGGTGCGCAGGCTCTGTTGCAGACCGCCGATGCTCTGGCGCAGCAGACGTGCCGCGTTCAGCGCCAGCGCTTCACGTTCGTCGTGGCTGAGGTTCTTCACGTTCACGCCGAGTGCCGCGCCGAACTTGTCCCAGAAGGTTTCGCTCTGACGCTCGACGGCTTTCGGTGCCGGAGCCGGCTCAGGCTTGGGCTCGACGATCAGCTCCGGCACCATCAGGCTTTCCATGTCGATGCGTGCATAGTCGGCGCGCTGACGGGAGTCTTGCGGGTCGGTGACCGGTGCGAGCATCTCCTCGAATTCCGAGTACACGCGCTCCTGCTGCTCCAGCGATTTCAGCGGATCGAGATCGAGGAAGGCATCGTCCGGGATGATGCTGCCGGCGGCGCGGGGCAGGCCCACTTCACCGTCGAAGGTCGCCGGATCGCGCACCAGTCGCGCACGAATCTCGAAGTCGCCCAGCACGTAAGTGCTGCCGTGCTCGATGCGTACCGGTTCGCCCTTGTGCAGGCGCGCGCCGCTGTCGCCATCCTGGACGCCGTTGCTGCTGGTGTCGGTCAGGTAGAACGTGCCCTCGCGATAGCTGACGATCGCGTGGTGGTTGGACAGGTGACGCTTGCGGTCAGGGATGATCCAGTCGCAGTCCTCGCCCCGCCCGATCACGCCGCCGGCCTGCTTGAAGGTCCGCTGGCACAGTTCGGTGGGCACGAACTGCTTGGTGTTCAGCATTTCGAAAACCAATTCCATGTTTGATGCTCCTTGCGGTCACTTGCCGCGATTGGCCGCCTGCGGATCACCCAATGGGCGGTAATCGTTATCGTTGAATTTGTAATTGCCGCTGCAACCGCCGAGGCCGCACAGAACGACGACGGTCAGCAGGACAGCGTGCCAGTGACGAACAGACATCAGAGAGTCTCCAGGTGTAGACAAAGCACAAAGCGCCGACCCTTCCGGGCGGCGCTGAAACAAGCGGACGAGGTGAAGCCGACGGACTTTTGCCTACCCATCGAAATCACCCAGATTGATGTTCAAGCGGCCCAGCCGGTACAGCAGCGTGCGCCGGGGCAGACCCAGTTCACGGGCCGCCAGGGTCTGGTTGCCGTCGTTCTTGCGCAGGCAATCGAGCAGCAATGTGCGCTCGACCCGCTCCAGACGTTCACGCAGGTTCAGGCTGCTGTCGTCCTCCGGCGCCGGCTCCATGCGCAGGGAAAAATGCTCGGCCAGCAGCTCGCCGCCTTCGCACAGCAACACCGCACGCTCGACCAGCGCCTTGAGTTCACGAACGTTGCCGGGGAAGGTGTAACCGGACAGGTGCTCCAGCGCCGAGTCCGACCAGCGCACCGGATCCCGTTGCAAATACGCGCAGGCCTTTTCGGCGAAATGTTTCGCCAGATCGAGGATGTCGCCTTCACGCTGGCGCAGGGCCGGCAAGGTAATCGGGAATTGCGCGAGGCGGTAATACAGGTCTTCGCGGAATTTGCCTTCGCTGACCAGCACCGCCAGATCGCGGTGGGTGGCGGCAATGATGCGCACGTCGATCTTGTGGGTGTCGTTGGAGCCCAGCGGACGGATCTCGCCTTCCTGCAAGACGCGCAGCAGCTTCGATTGCAACGACAACGGCATGTCACCGATTTCGTCGAGCAGCAGCGTGCCGCCGTTGGCCGCATCGAACAGCCCGGCGCGGTCGCGGTCGGCACCGGTGAACGCCCCCTTGCGATAGCCGAACAGCTCGCTTTCCAGCAGGTTTTCCGGGAACGCCGCGCAGTTCTGCACGATGAATGCCTGGGACCGGCGCGGCCCGCAATCATGGATCGCCCGGGCCACCACTTCCTTGCCGGTGCCGGTCTCGCCACGTAGCAGTACGGTGTAAGGACTGTGCAGGACCTTGCTGATCAGCGAGTAGGTCTGGCGCATCGCCGCGCTTTTACCGATGAGGCCGTAGCCGCTGATGCTCGGCTCGCTGCGGACCACCGGCGCCACGGCGTCCGCCGGTTGGCGCAGGCGCTGCAGCAAATGCAACTGGCCGAGCACGAACGAGCCGAGCTGACCGAGGGAGTCGGCGAAACCTTGCAGGTTACTGTGACGACGGCTGGCGCACAGCAACAGACCCTCGACGGCCTTCTGCTGATTGACCAGCGGCACGCACAACAGCGACTGCCACGGCATGGCCGAGGCCGGCAGGAAGCTGGTTTCGTGCAGGCTGCCGCCCAGATCGTCGAGGCACACCACGCGGTTCTGACACAGGGCGAATTGCAGCAACTGCTCGCCGTTGTAATCCGCCGGCAGGCTCGCCGCGCCACGGGGCTGCAACACGCCGTCGAGGCACTCGGCGTTCATCCCCAGGCAGGTGTGGGTAGCGTCGAGCAGGTACAGCTGCGTCAGCTCGCAACCGCTCAACCCGGCCACGCCGCGCACGAAATCACCCAGCAGCGCAGCACCGTCCGCCGCCCGCGACAGGCTGGCGAACTGCGCCAGCAAGGCTTCGGCATAGACCAATGGCTGTGGCACTTGAGTGAACATCACGCTCACCTCAGGCGAACTCGCAGGTCACGCTGGCTTCGCCATCGAGCGTCGCATGCACGCGCTTGAGGCTTTCACCGGTGGCCATGGCGTCGAGCAAGCGGTCAGCCACCAGCGGCAGCACGTGCTGATCGAGCAGGTGGTCGATCAGACGCGCACCGCTTTCGCTTTGGGTGCAACGCTCGGACAGATGATCGACGAGGTTCTGGCACCAGGTGAAATCCAGCTGACGGCGGTTCAGACGCTCGCCCAGACGACCGAGCTTGATCTCGATCAGCTCGCGCAATACCGGGCCGCCGACCGGGTAGTACGGCACCACTTTCATCCGCGCCAGCAGCGCCGGCTTGAAGTGTTTGCTGAGCACCGGACGAATGGTTTCTTCCAGCACTTCGGCGGTCGGACGCTCGCCGTTTTCGCAAAGGTCGCTGATCTTGTCGCTGCCCAGGTTCGAGGTCATCAGGATCAGCGTGTTGCGGAAGTCGATCTCGCGACCTTCGCCGTCGTTGGCCACGCCCTTGTCGAAGATCTGATAAAACAGGTTGAGCACGTCCGGGTCGGCCTTTTCGACCTCATCGAGCAGCACCACCGAATACGGCTTCTGGCGCACCGCTTCGGTGAGCATGCCGCCCTCGCCGTAACCGACGTAGCCTGGCGGTGCACCGATCAGCCGGGAAACGGTGTGTTTCTCCTGGAACTCGGACATGTTGATGGTGGTGATGAAACGGTCACCGCCGTACAGCAGATCGGCAAGGGCCAGTGCGGTTTCGGTCTTGCCGACGCCGCTCGGGCCCACCAGCAGGAACACGCCGACCGGTGCATCAGGTTTGTTCAAACCGGCGGCGGTGGCGCGCATCGAACGATCCAGCGCGTGCACGGCTTGTTCCTGACCCCGGATGCGGGCACGCAGGTCGGTGGCGAAGCTCGCGACCTTGGCGTTGTGTTCACGGGCCAGCTGTGCCAGCGGCACGCCGGTCCAGGCGCTGATCACTTCGGCCACCAGACGCGGGCAGACTTCGAAGCTGACCAGTCGCTCCTTGACCTGGGCGGCGGTCAAAGCGCTGTGGGTTTCGTTGAGTTGCGCTTCCAGCTCCTCGACGCTTTGGCCTGCTTCAACCTCGGCAGCGACGGTTTCGATCACCGTGCCTTCGGCGTCTTCTTCAACAGTCACTACCGGCTCGACCGCCGCCGCTTCGCGGGCCTTGGCCAGTTGCTGACGCAGCTCCAGCAGACGCTCGGCCAGTTGCTTCTGCTCGGTCCACAGGGTTTCCAGCGCGACCTTTTCAGCCTCGGCTTCGTCCAGCCGCGCTTCCAGTGCCTCCAGCGCCTCGAGGTCGATCGGCAGACCGGCTTCGGCATCGCGGCGCAGGGCCTGACGCTGACGACCACCTTCGGCCAGTTCACCTCGCAGGCGCTCCAGGCTTTCCGGGGCGGCGGCGAGGCTGATGCGCACGCGGGCGCACGCGGTGTCGAGCACATCGACGGCCTTGTCCGGCAGTTGCCGACCGGCCAGGTAACGGGCGGACAGTTCCGCCGCCGACACCACCGCGTCATCGCGCAGGTAGATGCCGTGGCTCTTTTCATAGACCTGCGCCAGACCACGCAGGATGGTCACGGCTTCGCTCACGGTCGGTTCGTGCAGTTGAACCGGCTGGAAGCGACGGGCCAGTGCCGGGTCTTTCTCGAAGTATTTCTTGTACTCGGCCCAGGTGGTGGCGGCGATGGTGCGCAACTCGCCGCGAGCCAGTGCCGGTTTCAGCAGGTTGGCCGCATCGGAACCGCCGGCATTGCCGCCCGCGCCGATCAGGGTGTGGGCTTCGTCGATGAACAGGATGATCGGTTTCGGCGAGGCCTTGACCTCGTCGATCACGCCTTTCAGACGCCGTTCGAATTCACCCTTGACGCTGGCGCCGGCCTGCAACAGGCCCATGTCCAGTGCCAGCAGCTCGACGCCCTTGAGCACTTGCGGCACTTCACCGGCAGCGATGCGCGAGGCCAGGCCTTCAACGATGGCGGTCTTGCCCACGCCAGCCTCACCGACCACGATCGGGTTGTTCTTGCGACGACGGGCGAGGATGTCGACCATCTGGCGGATCGCGCCATCGCGGCACAGCACCGGGTCGAGCTTGCCGTCGCGGGCCTGTTGGGTCAGGTTGTGGGTGAAGCGCTCCAGCAGCGATTCACCCGGGGCCACCGGTTTGCCGCTCGCCGCCGTCTGGGGCTGTTGCGACAGGGCAAACTCTTTCAGGCGCTCGATGTTCAGTCTGGCGAGCAACGGCTGATAGCGGCTGCCGGCATAGCGCATCGGGTTGCGCAGCAGCGCGAGGATCAGGGCCGCGTCTTCGACCGAGGTCTGGCCCAGTTCAAGGTTGGCCACCAGCAACGCATCCTGCAGCCACTGCACCAGTTCCGGAGCGAACACCGGGTTGCGCGAAGCGCTGTGTTCGACTCGCGTCTGCAGCGCGGCGCTCAGCTCGCCGGCATCAACGTCGGCATCCTGCAACGCACGGGAGAGCAGACCGTTCGGACGCTCCAACAGGCCCAGCAGCAAGTCCTCGACCAGAATCTTGCTCCCGCCACGGGCGACGCAACGCTCGGCCGAACGCTCAAGATCGCGGCGGGTTTCGGCGTCCAGCGCCTGGATGAGTTGTTGCAGGTCTACGTTGATCATGGCTCACGTCCTTAATGAATTTTGCTGCCCAGGGTCACCACGCCGTCTGCTTTTTCGCAGCCCAGCCAACTGGTCCAGCCCAGGCGACAGTCGTTCTTCTCGCCAATGCGCAGTTCGCGGATTTCCTCCGGACGCAGCACCAGGCGAATGTCGTAATCGAGCGGGTCACGCAGGGTGAACCGCACCAGCGCGCAGAGCGGCTGGTAACCGAAACCGATGGGCAGGAATTCGTGGAATCGCTCCCAGTCGAGTTCGGTGATGTGAATGCGGAATTTGCCGCTGCGGTCGCGCACGTGCTCGCCCAGCACCAGGTCTTCGCCCAGCACGCTGTTGGCGAACCCGAGGCGGTTGCGCTGCTCTTCGAGGATTTCCACGCGGCGCTCGATGCACTGCTCGATGACCAGGTCTTCGTGCTTGAAGTAGTAACGCAGCACCGCTTCGATCAGCGCCGCCGAGTGCGCCCGCAGACTGAGCAGGCCGAGGTACGGCAGCAGGCGCTTCCAGTTCAGTTCCTTGGCCTTGCGGATCTCGTCGCCGCCGAGGCCGATCAGCGCGAACAGATGCGAAGAGAACGGATCCACCGCGCCGCTCTGGAAGCTGGCGCGGTAGCGATATTTGCGCCAGATCGGCAGCAACAGCCGTTGCAGGCGATGGTGGAACAGGTCGAGGAAGTTGCGCGTCGGGTTGCCGTCCTCGCTGTCGCCCAGGGCTTGCTCGCCGTAGAACGCCGGCAATGGCGAACCGGAACCGACCAGACCGATCAGGTTGAAACGCAGACGCGCGCGCATCTGCCCGTGTTCCTCGAAAAACTCCACGCGGTCGACGTCGCTGCCGGGGAACCCCAGGCTCGGGTTGGCCTGGAATTCCAGCTGGTCGTACAGATCCTCTTCGCTCAGGTACGGGTGCGCCTCGCGCAGCCGGTCGATCACCAGCAGCACGGCCTGAAACAGCGAGTACTCGCGTATTACCCGGCTCAGCCCGCTTAAAGCAGGGGCTGCAGGCCCATACGTGGTGTCCATTGGTACACCTCTCCCTGTGTGCTTTTTACCCGCAGTTCGTGGAACGAATTGAGACTGGCGTAAAGCGCGAAAAACTCGTTGAGAACCGAGGCGAAGACGAACAGGTCGCCCTCACCGATATACCCTTCCGGGTCGATGGTCAGCTCGGTGCGCAGCCCGCGCACCGGCAGGCCGCGGTGCAACCGGTCCACGTGGTGATGCTTGATCAGTTTCAGACCGCCGAGCAGGCGTTTGCTGACCTTCTCCGCGTGCTGGTCGTAGTAGCGCGGCAGGTCGTAGGTTTCCAGAATCACCTTCAGTGCGTTGACGTCGGCCAGCGACAGATAGTTGAGCGACATGTTGCTGATCAGCTTCCACAGGAAGTCGCGGTTCAGCGGCGGCGCAAAACTGGACGTGGCCGGGGTGATGTTGCGGAAACTCAGGAACTCCGGGGTCTCTTCGCAGGCCATGCAGATCTGCCCGAGCTTGAGTTTGCGCGGCAGGTTCTGGTTGGTGCAGACCAACTCGATGGACAGGGTTTCGTGGGCTTCGGTGTGGCGGATGCCGAAGCTCAGGTAAGTGTCGAGGCCGTCATGCAGCAGCGACGAGCGCTGGCGGATGCTGTAATGCGGGCGACTGTTGGGCACGTCGAAACTCGGGTCGTGCTCGAAGGATTCGAACGGCACGTATTCCTGATAGCCGAGGCCGCCGGGCTTCCAGCCGGTCACGCCTTCCACCGAAAACACACCGCAGTTTTCCAGGTCGAATTCCGCCGGCAGCAGCAGGTATTCGTCCTGCTTGCCATCGAGGCGGATCGGCAGTGCGTCGTGCTTGAACAGATTGACGATCGGCGTGCAGAACAGCTTCACGTTATCCAGGGTCGGGCGCATGCGCATGATCCCGCTCTTGCGGATATCGAAGCGCATTTCCAGGCCGCGCATCTGCTTGAGGGTGTCTTCCGGCAGCGCCTTGAGGATGTCCAGACCGTGAACATCGACGAACAGGAACTTGTCCTGGAAGGCGAAGTATTCCTGCAGGTAGCGATAACCCCGGAAGGTGTTCAGCGGATAAGGGATCAACGCCTCTTCTTCGGCAAAGCCCACGGGTTTGACGCGGTCGCCCGGAATCTTGAACGCCATCGGCTTGCCGCTCACGCCGTCGATTGGCTTGCCGGCGCCGTCGAGGGGGATCAGTTCGATGCCGTCGAGGTTGCGCAGCAGGCTCAGGTAGAGCATCTGGCTGATGTAGCGCTCGCCGGCAAAGTGCAGGCGCAGCTTGCTCAGCTCCAGCTCGCCGAGGTGGCCGTCGGCGCTCATCTCCAGGCGCAGGCTGAGCAGCGAACCGTCGCCCTTCACCGAGTAGTTGAGCGCAGCCAGATCCAGCGCCATGACTTCGGTCGGGTAGCAGGTGCGGAAACGGCAACGCACGTCTTCGATCGGCACGCTTTCGATCGGCGTATCACGCTCGACCTTCAGCGCCGGCCCCGAACGCTTGAGCGGATCGAACTGCAGAATGCTGAACGCCGGCAGCGGGCGCATGTAGTTCGGCCACAGCAACTGCATCAGGGAATGGCTGAGCTCCGGCAACTCGTCATCGAGCTTCTGACGCAGACGCCCGGTCAGAAACGCAAAGCCCTCCAGCAACCGCTCCACATCCGGATCCCGCCCGGCCTGCCCCAGAAACGGCGCCAGCGCCGGACTACGCTCGGCGAAACGGCGGCCTAGTTGGCGCAGTGCGGTGAGTTCGCTTTGGTAGTAGTGGTTAAAGGACACGGGTTACCTGCCTGGTAGTGGAACTCATGGAATAACTGTCCTGCGGATTACGCTCGATACCTGACCTGGTCATTGGATGGCACTCTCAGGCTGGTTCGGCTGGATGCGTCCAGCGATGTTTCTTGATACCCAGCGCAACTCGATGACTTGAGAAGCGAGGATTGCCAGCAAGGTGACGCAACCTTGAGCCACGCCATAAAACAGGGCTCTCAATGGGTTGTCGGGGAGCATCCAAAGCAGGATGAAGCCCACCATAAGGCTCAGAATCACCAGCTTGGCAACGAGGCTTGGAATCAGCGCGGCAATCAGATTGACCCCGAGAAATATGTAAAACATCGCGTAGCTGGCCATACCGATGGCGACTCCACGAGTGGTGAACCCACCGTTCAGATGCTTGTAGGCATGTACGACTGCATCATTCAAAAACACGTAGGCCACGCATCCGAAGGCATGGACAAACAGGCACATGGCGATACGCGAGTAATTGCTCATGCTGGTCTCAGGTTTCCGTACCACGTTCCAAGGCCATGGATAGCTACAACAGCCGCCAAAACCGAGAGCGTTAGTGCGCGATGAAGACGAGAATTTCGAGCAGCCCGATGTGAGGCAGTCAGGAGCAATACCAAGCTCAACAGGGCCAGGCAGCCAAACAGATCACTGTCAGCAACACCGGCCAGATACCCCTGCAAACTCATTGCGTCCATGATTACCGCTCTCCAACTTTCTCAGGTAGCGAGGCCGCCTTTAAATCAGGCATCAAAGTGACATCGGGGACAGTCCCCATTTTCACCAAACGGCGGCCCAGCTGGCGCAGTGCGGTGAGTTCGCTTTGGTAGTAGTGGTTAAAGGACACGGAGAGTTACCTGTTTATCGTTTTTTCAAGAAAACCGGGTGGGTGATCAGCGCCAAGGCGCTTCATGGGCAGAAAGCCCCGTTATCGACCGTCCATGAACGAACACCCCTTTCTTCTATTTTTTCTATGCTCGCCAAGGCTTTTCGCAATGTCTGCGCGTCGATGGTTTTAGTCGCGGCCGGACTTTTGAGCATCAGGCTGTATTGGTCACTGATCTGACCCAATACGTCTTCGCCGAAGGATTGATAGTTGGCGACGGAGCTGCGCTCATTCGGAGCCAACGTGAAGCTGCGTGGTTGATCGTCGTAGTTGGAGTCGTTTGCCAACGTCAGCTCCAGAGGTACTCCACAAGTGTTCTGCAGGTACACGTCATTGCGATAGACCTGCTGTGCAGCGCATGCCGTTAGCGAAACGAAGCACGCGAAGAGGCTCACCCCTCGCAACATAAAACTCTTCCTTGGCTGTTTCATGGACAAATCGATGCCTCCCTGATCGTCCATTCGCGCTGAGTCCCTTCACTGATCTTCTGCGCGCCAATCAAGTGCCGCTTCAACTCACTTGAGTTAATGGTCTTACTGCCAGCGGTATCATTGATTGTCAGCAAATAGTGATTCGGAACCTGCTCAATAACGTCCTCGCCATAGGAAACAAAACTTGCAACCAAAGCACGGGACCCCGCCATAGCAGTCATGTTGCGATCGAGCGTATGCATGTTGGAGCTGTTGAAAACCTTCAACTCCAAGAGCTGACCACATCGGTTTTCGATGTATACGTGGTTGTTGTAGACCTGCTGAGCCGCGCAGCCGTAAAGGGAAACGAACGGCAGGATGAGACCGACCGACCTAGTCATCGAACTCGACCCTCGCCAGCCATAACAGACTCTTCACATCCTGTTCAGACGCCGCCATACGCTTTTGCAGATCAGCGGCGGACTGTGTGTAACTACTGAAGTAATGCATGACATCCACCTCACCGGCGTTCGGCGTTGGATGGTTGTCTTTGGGGTTTTGCATCAATGTGGAGGTTTCTTTGTGAGTCCACGAATAATTCGGGATGAGTCCTCCACCGTATTCATTGAGAATCAGATGGCCAAACTCATGGGCGGACGTTTCCTTGAACTCTTCTTTGGCAATATCTTTCGCGAACTCTAAAGTTCGGCGTCGTTGAACTACGTAGCTGTCATACGCATAGCCAGCGTTGTGATAGACCTTCCGGGCTATTGCCAGGCTGGTGGAACGACCAAAGTCCTTGGACAACGAGTCAATCAGCGGGAAGTTCCCGGCCTTGGGCTCGACGTTAACCTCGGCCTTGACCGTGACTTTGTAGACCCCTTTGCTGGTGGCGATCCCTTCGGCGATACCACCACCGCGCGAACCATTGCGTGACCAATACAATTCGATGCCTTCCTTGGCCCAACCCAGCAAAGTGCTGAACGGCGTAGGCACCAGGCCAGGCGTAGAACCACTGCTGCCACCATCCGAGAAGCTCGGGCGCAGCGTTACTTCCACGGTCTTGGCATTGCGATCAATACGCACATCGACCCACTTCACCTCTTCAGCCGAACAAGTGAGCTTCACTTCGGTGACTTGCTGCTTGCCCGCTCCGGTCGCGGTCAGACGAACTTTGAGGTTCGGGCTTTTCAGGATTTTGGTGTCGAGGATGCCGGCAGTGTCGTACCCATCCCATTGCCACGGGTGCTTGCCAGGGGGCAAGAACGGGGCGGTATTGGCTTCGGTGTAAACCGGCTTTTCACCGTCCAGCACTTCCAGCTTCACACTATCTGCCGCGTCCATCCGGTTCTCGACGACGAAGTCGACCAGTTCGCGGTTTTTCGATGTTCCGGACTTCAGTTCATCGAAGTCCGGTATTTCCAGCGGGGTCAAAACCGAGTTGCCACCCGACTTCAGACCCAGTCGGTATTCCAGAGCAGCGGCGACCGCAACCGCTGCCAGCCCCGAGAATGGTGCTGGCGTATGCGAATTCCCGATGATTACCGTCCCGGAGCCGGCAGTGACCTTGTTGCCATGGGCCCCGACCGAACCAACGGTGGCAGCCGGCTTGCCGTTGATCAGAACCGTGGTCGCAAGGTCGCCGACCAACGCGCTGCCACACGCCGAGGCATCACCCTGGCGAGCGGCCGGCAGGCCGTCGAAGAACACGTCGCCGGAACCGGCGGCAATCGGGTTGGTGCCGTGGCCGGGGAGCGGGCAAGCGGTGGGGTCGGATACGCGTGCTGCCGGTTTGCCAGACATCGGGGTTCTCCTTAGTTGACCTTCACTTGACCGCTGCCATCCAGGCGCGCGGCGAAACTGACCTGACGCTTGAAGCCCTCGACTTCCAGCAGGCCTTCGATGCTGAAGGCCAGGCGGAGCTGGTCGTGGTCTCGCGGCAGGGAAATGACACGCACGTTGCTCAGGCGCGGTTCGTAGGCTTCGATGAAGCTTTCGATGGCCAGGCGGGCCTGACTCAGGGAGTCGTGCAGGCTCAGGCGCATGTCATTGAGATCGGGCAACCCGTAGTCGGACAGCGTTTGCACGCTGCCGGCCCGGGTGCTGAGCATTTTGGCCAGGTGGGCAGCCACCGACGCCATGGCAGAAGCCTCGAGGCTCTTGCCCTTGCGTAGTTCCGCATCGCCGTTGAGGCGTTCGAAAAGGCTGCCGTATCCGTCCATGAGTCGCTCTTACTCTTTGTCCAGCTTGCCAACCAGCGACAGGGTGAAATCGGCACCCATGTACTTGAAGTGCGGGCGCACGTTCAGGCTGACGCGGTACCAGCCCGGCTCGCCTTCAACGTCGCTGACGATCACTTGCGCAGCGCGCAGCGGACGACGGCCACGGACTTCGGCGCTCGGGTTTTCCTGGTCGGCCACGTACTGGCGGATCCACTTGTTCAGTTCCAGCTCGAGGTCGGTACGCTCTTTCCACGAACCGAGTTGCTCGCGCTGCAGCACTTTCAGGTAGTGAGCCAGGCGGTTGACGATCATCATGTACGGCAGCTGGGTGCCGAGCTTGTAGTTCAGCTCTGCAGCCTTGCCTTCTGCGCTGATGCCGAAGAACTTCGGCTTCTGCACCGAGCTTGCGGAGAAGAACGCCGCGTTGTCGGAGCCTTTGCGCATGGTCAGGGAGATGAAGCCTTCCTCGGCCAGCTCGTATTCGCGACGGTCGGAAACCAGAACTTCGGTAGGAATCTTGGTCTCGATCTCGCCCATGCTTTCGAAGTGGTGCAGAGGCAGGTCTTCAACCGCGCCGCCGCTCTGCGGGCCGATGATGTTCGGGCACCAGCGGAACTTGGCGAAGCTGTCGGTCAGCTTGGTGCCGAAGGCGAAAGCGGTGTTGCCCCACAGATAGTGCTCGTGGCTGTTGGCAACGTTTTCCTTGTACACGAACGATTTGACCGGGTTCTCTTCCGGATCGTACGGGTTACGCAGCAGGAAACGCGGCACGGTCAGGCCGACGTAGCGGGAGTCTTCCGAGGTACGGAAGCTCTGCCATTTGGTGAATTGCGGGCCTTCGAAGTGATCTTTCAGATCTTTCAGGTCCGGCAGGCCGGTAAAGCTTTCGAGGCCGAAGAATTTCGGACCGGCAGCGGCGATGAACGGCGCGTGGGACATGCAGGCCACGCTCGAGACGTACTGCATCAGCTTCACGTCCGGCGAGCTTGGGGACAGGTAGTAGTTGGCGATGATCGCGCCAACCGGCTGACCACCGAACTGGCCGTATTCAGCGGTGTAGATGTGCTTGTACAGGCCCGACTGCATCACTTCCGGCGAATCTTCGAAGTCGTCCAGCAGGTCGTCCTTGGAGACGTTGAGGATTTCGATCTTGATGTTTTCGCGGAAGTTGGTGCGGTCGACCAGCAGTTGCAGGCCACGCCACGACGATTCCAGCGCCTGGAAGTCCGGGTGGTGCAGGATTTCGTCCATCTGACGGCTGAGCTTGGCATCGATCTCGGCGATCATGCGGTCAACCATGGCTTTCTTGACCGGCTCACCATTGTTCTGCGGCTTGAGCAGCTCTTCGATGAACGCCGACACACCGCGCTTGGCGATGTCGTAGGCTTCGTCGTCCGGCGTCAGGCGGGTTTCGGCGATGATGCTGTCGAGGATGCTGTATTCGCCGTTCTCGGCGGCGTTCTGTTGTGCTGCGCTAGTGCTCATTGTGTTGGCTTCCTTGGCTGCTGGAGTCTCAGGCGTCCGGGGCTGTGGCGTTCAGGCCCAGCTCACCGAGTACGCGACCGCGGGATTCGTCGTCGGCGAGCACGCCTTCGATGGCTTTACGGAACGCAGGTGCGTTACCCAGCGGGCCTTTGAGGGCCACCAGCGCATCGCGCAGTTCCATCAGTTTTTTCAGCTCGGGCACTTGCTCGACCAGGCTGGCCGGGTTGAAGTCCTTCATGGAGTTGACGCGCAGTTGCACGGCCAGCTCGTCAGCCTCGCCATCTTCCTGCAGACGGTTGGGCACGCTCAGCGTCAGACCCAGCTCTTGCTTGGCCAGCACTTCGTCGAAGGTCATCTTGTCGATGCTGATCGGCTTGCGATCCTCGATCTTGCGATCGTCCTTGCGGTGGGTGTAGTCACCGATTGCCAGCAGCTTCAGCGGCAGTTCAATCTCTTCCTGAGCACCGCCGGTGGCGGGTTTGAAGGTGACGTTGATGCGTTCCTTGGGGGCTACCGAGCCTTCTTTGGCCATGGCTTTTCTCCTTGCGGTTGTGGCCCTGGGGCCTATTCGAGTACCACTTCGAGGTCGAGGTGGCACAGCCTGCGATAAATCTCTTCCTTGCGTTCACGTACGGCATGGTTCTGCGGCAACAACTCGCAGCAACTGTGCAGCAGGTGCAGCACTTCCAATGCAAGATCGGGCTCCCAGGCGTGCAGGCCTGAGTCCTGTAATGTCTGATCGAGGGTTTCGAGCTGGTTCCTGGCCAGTTCGTACTTCTTGGCCAGGAAGCACAGCCGCGCGAGGGCGAACTGCCAGAAGAAGCGTTCGCGCCCGCCGTGAGCCGACTGCATCCCCTGCTTGAGGATCTGCACCGCAGGCTTGAGGCCTTCCTTGCGCAGGATCGGCTGGACGTCCTCGAGGGCCTTTTCCCAGGCTGACCGGGTTTCGACGTTTTCGGTTTCCACCTTGCGCGGCGCGCTGGCGCTTTGCAGGTGCGGCATGACGTTGGCGGCGATCCACGCCCGGGTGGACGGATCGGCGAACGGAGTGCCGTCATGGAAACGCAATTCGATGATGCCGGGCAGGCGCTGAACCAAAAGCGCGAAGTGGATTTCCACTTCGCGCATGGCCAGCTCGGCGTTGAGGTTCTGAAGGCATTCCCAGACCATTCGTTGGCCATCGAACCAGAACGGCGCCTTCGCCAGGCTCGCCTCCAGTTCTACCAGCAGGTCAGCGTATTTGCCCTGGTCGAAGCGGTCCTGATACTGCTTGAGCTTGTCCACTGGCAGCCCGCGCAGCACGGTGATCTGCTCGGCATTGCGCTCGGGCACTGCGTCGATGGTCATCCACAGCAAGGTGCGGTTGAGGCGCAGGGCACGCAGGTCGGTGGCCTTCTGCTTGAGCCACCAGGCGCACAATGGACGGGCACTTTCCTGCTGGGCGCGCAGGGCCTTGTGGGCTTCCTTCTCGTTGTCGATCGGGGCGCCGGGAGTCAGCAACTGTGTGGCTGCCTGCTTGACCTGAGCCACCGCCGCGCCCACCACGCCGGGCGCCGGCTGGTTGTCGGCAGCGCGCTGGATCATGGTTTTCAGGCGGCGGGAGAGCGGCAGCAGCAGCGGCGCGTCGTCCCCCAGATGTTCGGTGCAGGCTGCGTCAAGACCGGACAGGTGCTCGGACAACTGCCGGAACATCGGCAGTTGCTCCTTGATCGCGACGTTTTCGGTGAGTACCTGCTCCAGACGCGGTACCAGCCAGCCAATGGCGGCGGCCCGGGTGCGCGGCTTGAGCGGGTGAACGTCGGCCCAATGGTTTTCAGACAGATGGTGCAGAAAAGCGAGGCCGGCCAGCAGGCCGGGGAAGGATTCACGCTGGTACAGCGACCAGGTCAGCCAGGCGCCGACACGCAGATCCTTGGATTGGGTACGCAGCAGGTTTTCGCTGTTTTCGCGGATTTTCAGCCAGTCGACCTGCCCGCTTTCGTGCATCGACGAAGCTTTGGCCAGCTCGCTTTCCAGCGCCTCGAACTCGCTCGAGAAACGAACGTCTTCACCCGCGAAATTCTCTTTGGAAACAGAGGCTTTAGCGAGATCGAGGTAATGGGCGGAAAGTTTGCTTGAGTAGGACATCCATGGCCTTTGTTTTGGATTACGGTCGTACGCCTTTTGGAGTTGAAGCGGCGCGGGGACAGTATCGAAGAGCAGTGTAAAGACTCATCCAATTGAGTATGTGCTCTTGCAAGTGCGCGCATCGTAATCACTATGATGGCCACTAGCAAGCATCTGATTAAACAACAAGACGAACTGTTCATTGGGGTGTGTAGGAGATCGCCCTATATGCAACAAGGGTTTCCCTGATATCGGTTTATATTCCGCTTTTTCCGTCTCCAACCCCGCGAGCATTGATCTAGAGCGGTCCGTACCGATGCCTGTCGCGTTTCGTACGCCCGTCCCACAAATACGGGAGAAAGCATGACAAAAAGCGAAAAAATTTGAAGTAGGACGCTTCCGAAAATCCGCCGTCATCTATTAACAAATCACGGCGGACAACCGTGATCAATAAAAGTGCCATCAAATTGATGGCAATTCACGCACTGAATATTATTTGAACACCTGTAACAGCCGTGTTGCCGCACAGTATTTTTTATCTTCCCGATTCACTTTCCTGCAGACACTTCCCACACCCTGAACGTTGTTTTACAACGCGGAACCGTCCGACTTCATCCAGAGATGTTTCTTACATAAGTTTGTTTCATACCTTGTTAGCGTGCCGGGAAACATTCGCGTCCGTTGACCAGGGAGGGTTTCGACATCACGCCAGACCCCCTCTCTGCTTAAGGACAAGCGTATGCCTGAAGCTGTCACTTCTGCGCGCTTTACACTGCAAATCCCCGCCGTTCCCCACGACTTAAGGGTGCTGTCTTTCGAAGGCTCCGAGGCCGTCAGTACGCTTTATGCCATCAAGGTTGAGCTCGTCAGCGAACGTCATGATCTCGACATGGAAGCGTTGCTCGCCCATTCGGCATTCCTGCGTTTCGGTCTGGATGGCGAAGGGATACACGGGCGTATCGAAGAAGTGCAGGTGGGCGAGTCGGGAAAACACCTGGCGCATTATTGCCTGACGCTGGTTCCAACCCTTCATTACCTGCAGTTCAGTCAGGACCAGAGGATTTTCCAGAACCTGACTGTCCCGCAGATCATCACTCACGTACTCAAACGGCACGGCATCCTCACCGACGCCTTCAGGTTCCATGTGCAGCCGCAGCCGCCACGGGAGTACTGCACGCAATATGGCGAAACGGATTTCGAGTTCATCCAGCGCCTGTGTGCCGAAGACGGCATCGCATGGCACCACCGGCATTCGGTGGAGAGACACCTGCTGGTGTTCACCGATGACACGGTGTTTCTGCCAACACTGTCTGCCACACCCTACCGGCGCGACAGCGCCATGGTGGCGGAACACCCGGTGGTCCGCCGGTTTTCCTGGCAGGCCCGGACGCGTACCAGCCGCGTCACACGTCGCGACTACGACCCCAAACGCCCTCATCTTTCGCTCGAGAGCCGCTTTGTTGCCGAGTTCACGCCCCGACTCGAGGACTATCGATATCCGCTGGCGATGGAGAACGAAAAACGCGGCAAACAACTGGCCCGTCAGGCCCTGGAACGTCATCGCACCGATTATGAAACGACTGAAGGTGACAGCGACCAGCCTGCCCTGCGTTGTGGCCACCTGTTCGAACTGACCGGGCATCCCCGCAAGCGACACAACGGACTGTGGCAATTACTTGAAGTCCGTCACACCGGACGACAGCCTCAAGTGCTGGAGGCGTACGCCACCCACGAAACGTCCTCCACAGACGATTTTACTCAGGGTTACCGCAACAGCTTTCGCGCCATGCCTGCCGAGGTGGTTTTCCGCCCGCCACTGCCAGCGCGCCGACCTGCGCTGGTGAGCCAGACCGCCCGGGTGACAGGACCGAAAGGCGAAGAGATCTACTGCGATGAATTCGGTCGCGTGAAGATTGAATTCCACTGGGACCGGGCCGGGCTGAACAGCGAGCGCAGCAGTTGCTGGGTCCGGGTGTCGTCCGGCTGGGCCGGCGATGGTTTTGGTGCCGTCACCCTGCCCCGCGTCGGGATGGAAGTGGTGGTGACCTTTCTGGAAGGCAATCCCGACCAGCCGCTGATTACCGGTTGCGTGGTCAACAAGCTCACACCCGCACCGTACAGACTTCCTGAACACAAGACCCGAACCGTGCTGCGCAGCCGCAGCTCACCCGACACCGGCGGCTACAACGAACTGACACTTGAAGACCGCGCCGGACTGGAACTGATCTACCTGCGCGCCCAGCGCGACATGCAGCGGCAGATTCTCAATGACAGCCGGCTGGAAGTCGGGCGCGATCGATGGGAAAGCATCAACGGCAACAGCCAGACGACTGCCGGCAAGGTCATCACGGTCGAGGCGGGTCAGCAGGCACAGATCAAGGCCGGCGCGAATGTGCTGCTGGATGCAGGCGCCAGTATCACGCTGAGAGCGGGTGGTCATCACATCGTGATCGACGAGGGCGGAATCTTCAGCAGCACCGAAATCGTGACGGGCGGCAAATCATCCGCTGGCAACGCCGCTGAGTCTCCGGCGACCGACAGGTCAGGCGCCCTGGCAGCAAGACCGACGGCTGCCTCCACAGAGGATCTTGAGGACGGCGAACTCGAGGAAGAGGAGGAAGAGGTCGAACTGGAGGATGAAACCCCTGCCGGGATTACGTTGCGGATTGGTGTGTTTTTCGATGGGACGGGGAACAACAAGGCCAACAGCGAAACGGTCGCGGCTTGCTATGCGCCAGATGCCAATCTGGCTGAAGCAGCCGAAGAGATTCAGAAGCACTGCGCCACTTATGGCTATGACGGAAATGGCAACTCGCCGGATAACAGTTATGGGAATGATGTGAGCAACATTGTGCGGTTGTATGAGCTGTATACGGACCATGCCTTCGAGGTATTACCGGAGAAAACGAAGCAGGCTTCCTTGCGCGTGTACATCGAAGGCATCGGTACGACAGCTGACGGAGGCGATTCACTTTACGCACAGGCAACAGGCCGAGGCGAAACGGGAGTCCTGGCTCGTGTGGAGCAGAGCCCTGAAAAAATCATTAAGCAAATGCGGGCACTGATAAAAAACAACCCCAACGCACTAATAGAAAGTATCGAGTTCGATATTTTCGGTTTCAGTCGAGGCGCCGCCGCTGCACGGCACTTCGCAAACGAGGTGCTCAAAGGCAAGGGCAGCATTCTTGCAAAGGCGCTGCCAGCGGGCTCTCCGTCTTTAGCAAGTAGCTTTGACTGGGATCCACAATCAAGTATCAGCATCAATTTCATTGGTCTGTTTGATACCGTCGCAGCAATCACCAATCCATGGTTGCTGGACTTCACAGGCGCCAACAGCAGAAATCCCTGGCTGGACTTGAAGCTGCGTGATGGTTGCGCCAACAAAGTGGTGCATCTGGTGGCGCGAGATGAACATCGCGAGAACTTCGCCCTTAACAGCCTGGGTGAGATTGATCTGGTATTACCTGGCGCGCACTCGGATCTGGGAGGTGGTTATCTGCCCAGAGCCAGGGAGAAGCTTCTGTTGAGCAGGCCGGTCACCAGCAACATCAGCCAAAGCAAGGAAGCGACCCGCAGCGCAGCCTATGTCGCGGCCGAAAAGGAGGCGTTTGCCTGGTATACGAAAGGCGTTATCGAAGATGACACTCCAGGCAATCAACTGCGGGTCGCACTCTGGGAAACCCCTGTAATTCAACGACAGGAAAGAGGCAGATCCACACCGGATCCCCAGAAGCGGGTTTATGCTGCGGCCATGATTGAGCGCCCGGTACACGGTGAGTTGTCGCTGGTGTATCTACGCATCATGCGTGAGCTTGGAGTCAGACATGGTGTGCCATTTGAAGCGATTGACGAAAACGATTCAAAACTTTCGCTGCCTGAGGAACTGATCCCGATTCACACCAAGCTTGAGGCTTATGCACTTGGAAATTCATCCGTTGAGGGACTGACCATCAAAGAACGCGCTTTGTTACGCAGCCGCTATATCCATCTTTCTGCGCACTGGAACGCTGCCAAGGACTTTAACAACAGCGACATGAGCATTGTTTTCATAAACCGGCCGACAAAAGACCAACAACGAGTGGTACACCCCCATGAATAAATTCACTCGGCCCATCAAAAAACACACTGGGTTCGTCTTCGGATTGCTGTTGGTGCTTTGCACTCAAAGTCATGCCCAACCGATCACCAAACGGCCCTGGTACCTCGGCTTCGGAGCACCCGCCTACATGGAGGTCTGGATTGAAACGGCCGACGTGGTGGATATCCGTGAACGTGTGTTCAAACGCGCCGGCGCCGGGATTGCCTCGGTGAACACCCCCGCCGACAACAAGGGCAAGCCCGCAGGCTGGCCTGACAGCCCCGGTAGCGGCGCCGGACGTGACGTCACCGGTGCCGATCTTCCCCGCTTGATCTATGTGCGATGGCAATCACTGGCTGAGC
The DNA here is from genome assembly GCF_024981055.1 of Pseudomonas sp. BW7P1. Classification (NCBI taxonomy): domain Bacteria; kingdom Pseudomonadati; phylum Pseudomonadota; class Gammaproteobacteria; order Pseudomonadales; family Pseudomonadaceae; genus Pseudomonas; species Pseudomonas sp. BW7P1. The sequence continues at coordinate 84,242 of NZ_CP103374.1, forward strand.
CTCAAACTTATGAGGCCTACATTGTGATTCCCGAGTCTGCGCGGGAAATCATGCGCAAACCGGAAAAGGCGTACTGCAGACTGGATGGCAAATGGATCACGGACTACCGCGATCGCATAGGTATCGGCTTGGCGCCTGGCGGCATTGCCAAGGTGTGGCTAAGCGGGCCGTGCTTGAAGTCAGTCGAAATTACCCGAGTCGAAGGAACTATCAACCCCAAAGGTCCCTATGACGGTAAATCCGGAGGTCAGCATCGACCTCTCAAAGAAGTATCCAAAACCTACATCGAAAAATACGGCATCCCCTTCGGAAGCTGGTAAGGAGCAACAACTCATGGAATTGAAACCCCTGTTTCTCACGGCGCTGCTGTTACTGCCTGCTACCGAGGCGTCCGCAGATACTCGGTCGCTGGATGGACATTATGTTCTGCAAGGCGCTATGGAGATGGGCGCGGAACTGCTGCTTCGCAAGGACGGAACCTTTGACGCAGGCGTGGCATATGGCAGCGCTGACGGTTTTGCAAAAGGTACATGGCATGTAGAAAACAGCACGTTGACGCTGAAAAGCGAAACCAAACCATCTTCCAGTAACGATTTATCCGCTTTGTTTGAGGATCTGCAACTCGCCATCGAACCCAATTGCCTGGCGGTGGATTTCGGCAACGGCAAAGCTTGTTTTCGGAAATAGCCACGCCAACAAAAACGGGCATCCGACCGCAATCGGTATGCCCGTTTTTTATGCCGCTCCCCCGCCATGCGGGTGGTGGATCACGGATTGACGCTCTCTTTCAACGACTTGCCCGGCTTGAACGCTACGGTGTTGCTGGCCTTGATCTTGACGGGTTCACCGGTTTGCGGGTTTTTACCGGTGCGAGCGCCGCGATGGCGTTGCTCGAAGGTGCCGAAGCCGACGAGCGTGACGCTGTCCTTGCGGTGCAGGGCGCGGGTGATTTCTTCGAGGACGGCGTTGAGAACGCGGTTGGCCTGCTCTTTGGTCAGATCCGCTTTTTCAGCGATTGCAGCGGCGAGTTCTGGTTTACGCATTAGTGAAGCCCCTTTGAGTCGGTTTTTTGTTGTTATGTCCGTGCTGTTCTCGTTGGAACAGCGCCCAAGGCGCCGCAGGCTCTACTCTGCGGCAGACGGGAGTGAGAATGGCACGCGGATACGGGCGGCGCCAGTCTCCCCGCGACCTTTGTGGGGGCAAAAGCGGGGTGATTCCGACAGAACGACCGGTATTTACGCCAGCAAGGCCGGAAGCTGTTTGTTCAGGGCGAGTTTTTCCATCACCGCGGCGCCGGTCAGCGCATAGCCGAGCAATTGCCCTTCGGCGTCGTGGCACAGCGCCTTGACGTCGGCGCCCTGCCCTTCGACCGTCCAGACACCTTCGCGGCCCCGTGGCGGCGGTGAAACCACCAGCGGGCAGACCGGGGTTTTCACGGTGATCGGCATCGGCCCGTAGTTCACCGCTGTCGGGTTGCCGGCCAGGGTCTGCGCCAGCGCTCGCGCACAGCTCATGAGGGGCATGACGTACAGAAGATTCAGCCCGTCGACTTCGGCGCAGTCGCCCAAGGCATAGATATTGGCGTGTGAAGTTTGCAGGTGACGGTCGACCATCACGCCGCGATTGGTCTGGATGCCGGCAGCCGCTGCCAGATCGATCCGTGGGCGCAGGCCGATGGCCGACACCACCACATCGCACGCAATCACCTGACCATCGGAAAGATGCGCTTCCAGACCATCGGCAACCTTCTGCAAACGGGTCAGCACCGGGCCGAGGTGGAAACGCGCGCCGAGGCTTTCCAGCCCTGCCTGCACTGCTGCCGCAGCGGACGGGTGCAGCAGGGTCGGCATCACCTGCTCGCACGGCGCAACCAGTTGCACTTCGTAGCCGCCAAGGATCAGGTCATTGGCAAATTCGCAGCCGATCAGGCCGGCACCGAGCAACAGCACACGGCGTTTGCCCGCCGCTGCGGCACGAAAGCGTGCGTAGTCTTCCAGATCGTTGATCGGGAATACCAGGTCGCCGCCATCGCCCTCGATCGGCACACGCACGGTTTCCGCGCCCCAGGCGAGGATCAGGTCGCGATAGTTCACCGCTTCCTCTCCGATCCACAGACGCTTGTGACCCGGGTCGATGCCGCTGATCCGGGTATGGGTGCGGATCTCGGCCTTCAATTGCTCCGCCATGGCGCCCGGTTCGGCCATGCTCAGGCCGTCGGCATCCTTGTTCTTGCCGAAACCGGTGGACAGCATCGGCTTGGAGTAGGAACGACCGCCATCGGCGGTCATCAGCAGCAGCGGGGTTTCGCCATCGAGTTTGCGAAACTCGCGGGCCAGGTTGTAGCCCGCCAGCCCGGTGCCGACGATCACGACAGGTGCACTCATTTCCTACTCCTTCAGTGTTGGGTCTCAGGCGATTTCGATCATTTCGAAGTCCATCTTGCCGACGCCGCAGTCCGGGCACAGCCAGTCTTGCGGCACGTCTTCCCAGCGAGTGCCCGGCGCAATGCCGTCATCCGGCCAACCCTCGGCTTCGTTGTAGATCAGGCCACAGACGATGCATTGCCACTTCTTCATTCAGGTATTTCCTCAGGATTCAGGCGGTGTCCGGCGCGGACGGTCGATGGTGCAGCGTTGCCGTCCGGCTCAGGGCGTTTTGTACTGATCGAACCGGCCGGATGCAAGCCTGTTCGGCGCAACGGCGCGGCAGATCAATCAAACTCGCGGCTCGCCATGGTAAGCTCGCCGCCTCTTTCGCTGCCAATAATGACTCATTGTGCAACACTCAAACGCCCCGCTGTGGCGCCTGCGAAGCCACCTCGATCCCCTCCCCGACACATCCACCCTCGACTGGCTGTTCGACGAAGGCTCCCTGACCCGACGCCTGACCCGCCTGTCCGATGACGGCTTCAGCGTCACGCCGCTGTTCGAAGGCTGGCAGACCCTGCGCGACGACGAATGCGCGGCGCTGGAACTGGCTGAAGGCAGCGAAGGCTGGGTGCGCGAGGTCTATCTGCGCGGTCATGGCGAAGCCTGGGTGTTCGCCCGCAGCGTGGCTTCGCGCGACGCCTTGCAGGGCGACGGCCTGCATATGGATGAACTGGGCAACCGCTCTCTGGGCGAACTGCTGTTCTGCGATAACGCCTTCCAGCGTCAGGCCATCGAAGTCTGTGACTATCCTGATCGATGGCTGCCCGAAGCCGCTCGCGCTTCAGGATTGTGGGGGCGCCGTTCGCGTTTCGACCGTGGTGCGCTGAGCGTGCTGGTGGCAGAGATTTTCCTGCCGGCCCTGTGGAATGCCGTCCGCGCCCGCCCGGAGAATTGCTGATGTACCAGAGCCTGCTCAAGTCCCTGAACCGCCTGAATCCCCGGGCCTGGGATTTCATTCAACTGACCCGCATGGACAAGCCGATCGGCATCTACCTGCTGCTGTGGCCGACGCTCTGGGCGTTATGGATCGCCGGTAAAGGTTCGCCCTCGCTGGCCAACATCGTGATTTTCGTCCTCGGCGTGGTGCTGACCCGTGCCGGCGGCTGCGTCATCAACGACTGGGCCGACCGCAAGGTCGACGGCCACGTGAAGCGCACCGCCGAACGCCCGCTCGCTGCTGGCCGGATCAGCTCGAAAGAGGCGCTGGTGTTCTTCGCCCTGCTGATGGGCGTGAGTTTCCTGCTGGTGCTGTGCACCAACGCCGCGACGATCTGGCTGTCGCTGGGTGGCCTGGCGCTGGCGTTCACTTATCCGTTCATGAAGCGCTACACCTATTACCCGCAAGTGGTGCTGGGGGCGGCGTTTTCCTGGGGCATGCCGATGGCGTTCACCGCCGAGACCGGCGAGCTGCCGGCGTCGGCCTGGCTGCTGTGGATCGCCAATCTGCTGTGGACGGTGGGCTATGACACCTATTACGCGATGACCGACCGCGACGATGACCTGAAGATCGGCGTGAAATCCACGGCGATCCTGTTCGGCGATGCCGACCGGGTGATCATCCTGACCTTGCAGGCATTGTCGCTGGGCTGTCTGCTGCTGGCCGGGTCGAGATTCGAGCTGGGGATCTGGTTCCACCTCGGCCTGCTGGTGGCGGCCGGGTGCTATGCGTGGGAGTTCTGGTACACCCGCGATCGCGACCGGATGCGCTGCTTCAAGGCATTTCTGCACAACCATTGGGCGGGGATGGCGATTTTCGTCGGGATCGTGCTGGATTACGCGTTGCGCTGATCTGAAAGAACCGCGGCCCGAGGCAATGCCTGCGGGCCGCGATGCCGTTTCACTGACGATGGCTTATTTGTGCTCGTGAACCACGTGCCACGCATCCATCTTGCCGTCGCCCATCATGTCACCCGGCTTGGTGTCCATCTTGAAGGTATACAGCGGTTTGCCGTCGTAGGCGTACTGCATCTTGCCGTCATCGCGCTTGATCACCGTCCATTTGCCTTCGGCCTTGGCGCCTGCGGGAGCCATCATCGGCGGCCAGTTCTCGGCGCATTTGTCATTGCACATCGACTTGCCGCCAGCGTCCTTGTCGAACGTGTAAACGGTCATGCCTTTGTGATCGACCATCATGCCGTCTTTCATCATGGCCGGTTCGGCCGCCATCGCCAGTCCCGGCAGCGTCAGCGCGGCGGTCATCAGCAGGGCTTTGAAGGAAGCAGTCATTTGAGTCATGGAAACCTTCTTTTGTGGTTGTCAGGATTCGGACTTAGAGCTTAGTCCAGGATTTGCACAATCGCCGCCGGACTAAAATACTGTCACACGACTGCAATAATTCCGTTATCTAATGCGGCGCAAGACAGTTAAATGACAAGAGGATTAAGGCATGGTTGGCAGGAGCATTCTGATCGTCGACGACGAAGCGCCCATTCGCGAAATGATCGCCGTTGCGTTGGAAATGGCCGGCTATGACTGCCTCGAGGCAGAGAACTCGCAGCAGGCCCACGCCATCATCGTCGACCGCAAGCCGGACCTGATCCTGCTCGACTGGATGCTGCCCGGCACCTCCGGCATCGAACTGGCCCGCCGCCTCAAGCGTGACGAACTGACCGGGGACATCCCGATCATCATGCTCACCGCCAAGGGTGAAGAGGACAACAAGATCCAGGGCCTGGAAGTCGGCGCCGACGACTACATCACCAAGCCGTTTTCCCCACGCGAACTGGTGGCACGCCTCAAGGCCGTGCTGCGTCGCGCCGGTCCGACCGATGGCGAAGCGCCGATCGAAGTCGGCGGCCTGCTGCTCGACCCGATCAGCCACCGCGTGACCATCGATGGCCGTCCGGCCGAAATGGGCCCGACCGAATACCGGTTGCTGCAGTTTTTCATGACCCATCAGGAACGCGCCTACACCCGTGGGCAGTTGCTGGACCAGGTCTGGGGCGGCAACGTCTATGTTGAAGAACGCACCGTCGACGTGCACATCCGGCGCCTGCGCAAGGCCCTCGGCGATGCTTACGAAAATCTGGTACAAACCGTGCGCGGCACGGGTTATCGGTTTTCCACCAAGGCATAAAAAAGCAGCTGCAGGCTTCCAGCTGCAAGCAGCCGATGCGCCTTGGCTTGCAGCTTGAAACTGAGTAAAGGACGCTCCGTGAATCAAAACTGGCATGGCACCCTGATCCGCCACATGCTGTTGCTGGTCACCGCCTGTCTGGTGATCGGCCTGATCACCGGCTACTACGGCTGGAGCCTCGCGGCGGGACTGGGCCTGTACCTGGCCTGGACGCTCAAGCAGTTGCTGCGTCTGCACGAATGGCTGCGCCTGCATCAACCCGACGAAGCACCGCCCGACGGCTATGGTCTGTGGGGCGAAGTGTTCGACAGCATCTACCACCTGCAACGCCGCGACCAACGGGTACGCGGGCGCCTGCAAGCGGTGATCGACCGCGTCCAGGAGTCCACCGCCGCGCTGAAAGACGCGGTGATCATGCTCGACAGCGACGGCAACCTGGAATGGTGGAACCGCGCCGCCGAAACCCTGCTCGGCCTCAAGACCCCGCAAGACAGCGGCCAACCCGTGACCAACCTGGTCCGCCATCCGCGCTTCAAGGAATACTTCGAGCAGGAAAACTACGCCGAGCCGCTGGAAATCCCTTCGCCGACCAACGACCGCGTGCGCATCCAGATGTACCTCACGCGCTACGGCAACAACGAACACCTGATGCTGGTGCGCGACGTCACGCGCATCCATCAGCTGGAGCAGATGCGCAAGGACTTCATCGCCAACGTCTCCCATGAGCTGCGCACCCCGCTGACGGTGATCTGCGGTTATCTGGAAACACTGCTCGACAACGTCGAGGAAGTGAACCCGCGGTGGAGCCGTGCCCTGCAACAGATGCAGCAACAGGGCGGGCGCATGCAGACCCTGCTCAACGACTTGCTGTTGCTGGCCAAGCTGGAAGCCACCGATTACCCGTCGGACAACCAGCCCGTGCACATCGACACCCTGTTGCAATCGATCAAGAGCGATGCGCAGCAACTGTCCGGCTCGAAGAATCAGAAAATCACCCTGGAGGCCGACGCCAGCATCCTGCTCAAGGGCAGCGAGGCGGAACTGCGCAGCGCGTTTTCCAACCTGGTGTTCAACGCCGTCAAATACACGCCGGCCGAAGGCAACATCCGGATCCGCTGGTGGGGCGACGATCAGGGTGCGCACCTGAGCGTGCAGGATTCCGGGATCGGCATCGACAGCAAACACCTGCCGCGCCTGACCGAACGCTTCTACCGCGTCGACTCCAGCCGCAACTCCAACACCGGCGGCACGGGCCTGGGCCTGGCCATCGTCAAACACGTGTTGCTGCGTCACCGCGCGCGGATGGAGATCAGCAGCGTGCCCGGCCACGGCAGCACTTTCACCTGCCATTTCGCCCCGGCGCAGATCGCACAGGCACGGGTCATCAGCACCGCTGAGTAATGCCGGACTAGGCAATCGCCAGGTCAGCCGCTACATTGGCTGACTTGCGCCTGCCTTTCAGGTGCGAATCTTTCTCCATTACGAATCACACGGAACCCGCAAAACTCCATCATGGACCCTTCCCCTGGCTTGTCCCTCGCAACGATATTCGCCGATTTCGGCATGATTCTTTTCGCTCTGATCCTGGTTCTGCTCAACGGCTTCTTCGTTGCGGCGGAGTTCGCCATGGTCAAACTGCGCTCGACCCGGGTCGAAGCCATCGCTGAACAGCACGGTTGGCGCGGGCACATCCTGCGCACGGTGCACAGCCAGCTCGATGCTTACCTGTCGGCGTGCCAGCTCGGCATCACCCTCGCCTCCCTCGGCCTGGGCTGGGTCGGCGAGCCGGCCTTCGCGCACCTTCTGGAGCCCGTGCTGAGCGCGGTCGGCGTGCAGTCGGCCGAAGTGGTCAAAGGCATTTCGTTCTTTACCGCGTTCTTCATCATTTCCTACCTGCACATCGTGGTCGGCGAGCTGGCCCCCAAATCCTGGGCCATCCGCAAACCCGAGCTGTTGTCGCTGTGGACGGCGGTGCCGCTGTACCTGTTCTACTGGGCCATGTACCCGGCGATCTACCTGCTCAACGCCAGCGCCAACACCATCCTGCGCATTGCCGGCCAGGGCGAACCGGGCCCGCATCACGAGCACCATTACAGCCGGGAAGAACTGAAACTGATCCTGCACTCCAGCCGCGGCCAGGACCCGAGCGACCAGGGCATGCGCGTGCTGGCCTCGGCGGTGGAAATGGGCGAACTGGAAGTGGTCGACTGGGCCAACTCCCGGGAGGACCTGATCACCCTCGAGTTCAACGCGCCGTTGAAAGAAATCCTGGCGATGTTCCGCCGTCACAAGTTCAGCCGCTATCCGGTGTACGACAGCGAGCGCAAGGAGTTCGTCGGCCTGCTGCACATCAAGGACCTGCTGCTGGAACTGGCAGCCCTGGATCACATTCCGGAGTCGTTCAACCTCGCCGAGCTGATCCGGCCGCTGGAGCGGGTATCGCGACACATGCCGCTGTCGCAGTTGCTGGAGCAGTTCCGCAAGGGTGGCTCGCACTTTGCCGTGGTCGAAGAGGCCGACGGCAACATCATCGGCTACCTGACCATGGAAGACGTGCTGGAAGTGCTGGTCGGCGATATCCAGGACGAACACCGCAAGGCCGAACGCGGCATCCTCGCCTACCAGCCGGGCAAGCTGCTGGTGCGGGGCGATACGCCGCTGTTCAAGGTCGAGCGCCTGCTGGGCATCGATCTGGACCATATCGAAGCCGAAACCCTCGCCGGGCTGGTCTATGAAACCCTGAAGCGGGTGCCGGAAGAAGAAGAGGTGCTGGAAGTCGAAGGTCTGCGGATCATCATCAAGAAGATGAAAGGGCCGAAGATCATTCTGGCCAAGGTGCTGATGCTGGATTGAGCCGTATTGCGGGGCAGCTTTTGTGGCGAGGGAGCTTGCTCCCTCGCCACAGTTTATCGCTTGCCCAGCGCAAAGTTGGGCAACGCCCCCAGCGGCTGGTTGAACTGATACGGAATCGACACCAGCCCTCCTCCTGTATTGCGCTGCACCACAAAGTGCAGGTGCGGGCCACTGCTGTTGCCGGTATTGCCGGACAGCGCCAGCGGACTGCCCACCGCTACCCGTTGCCCCTCCCGCACGCTCACCGACCCTTGCTTGAGATGCAGGTACACACCCATGGTGCCGTCGTCGTGCAGTATCCGCACGAAGTTGCCGGAAGGATCGGTGCCGCGCCCGTTCTGCGAGTTTTCGGTCTTCACCACCACCCCGGCGCGCGCCGCGATGATCGGCGTGCCCACCGGCATGGCGATGTCCATCGCGTACTTGTTCTTCGGTCCATAATGGCTGTAATCGCCATTGGCGCCCTGACTCAGACGGAACGGCCCGCCTCGCCAGGGAAACGGATAGCGATAGCTCTGGGCGGCGCCAGCGGGGTCGCCGAGGGAATACTGGAACTGCGGCGTATACACCAGCGGCTTGCCAGCGGACACCCCCGTCAGTAAGGCCAGCCGCGTATTGCTGCGCGCCGGCAGCACCCGGCGGATCGTCTGCGTCGGTGCACCGCGTACGTTGCTCAGCCCGGTGAACGCCAGCGCGACCTCCACCGGCGCATACAGATCGTTGCGCACGAACACCACGTCCGTGCCCTTCTGCTTCTTGATGTCGAGATAGACCTGGCGCTCGAGCCGCTCGACCATCCGGTCCTGAAACACGAACACCTGGGAGCCTTTGCTCGGACGGTCGCTGTACGAGACCACTCCGTTGGCATCGGTGGACTTGTAGATCGTCATGGCCACGGTCGAGGTGGAGGCCATGAACAGACCACAGAAAAACAGCAGGCGCAGGGGCATGGGCAAACGTTCTGTCGAGTGAGGTCTGGGAATGAGCCTAGCAGCTGAAGCAGACCAGGCTAGTCGACAGATGTTTCAAATTTGGCACAGCCAGAAAAAAGACCGCGGCCCGGCACAGGCGGCGGTCTCTTTTTGCCCGCGACGCTTACGCGCCCGGAACGAAGTGCTTCTGCGCCGTGCCGCGGGCGATCAGACGGGAGATGTAGTCGAGCTTCTGTGCGTCCTGATCGACGAAACGGAAGGTCAGTTGCAGCCATTCGCTGTCCGGCTTCGGCTCGTGGGCGACCACCGCGTGCAGGTAACCGTTCAGACGAGCGATCTCGGCGTTATCGCCCTGCTCCAGGTCCAGCACGGCGCTGTCGAGGATCTGAGGCAGGTTGTCGGTACGCTTCACCACCAACAGCGCTTCCTTGATGCTCAGGGCCTTGATCACACACTGCTGGGTGCCACCTGGCAGGCGCAACTGGCCTTGACCACGACCGCTGGCCGGGGCGGCAGAAGCGGCCGGTGCTTTCACCGGCGGGCTGTTGAGCAAGCCACGTTGCGGAGCGGCAGCCGGCGCCGGCGCAGCAGCGGCAGGCTTGGCAAACGGGTTGGCCGCAGGCGCCGCCGGTGCGGAGCCGACCACTGCAGCCTTGCCACCGGTCAACGCGCTCAGGGAGTCGTTGCCGAATGCCGAGTTCATCTTGGTCGGGGCGCTGTTCATCAAGGCATCGAGCTTGCCGATCTTGTTCAGGGCCTGCTTGACCTTGGTCAGCAGTTGCTCGTTGGTGAACGGTTTGCTGACGTAGCCGGAAACGCCGGCCTGGATCGCCTGCACCACGTTTTCCTTGTCGCCACGGCTGGTGACCATGATGAACGGCATGGTCTTGAGGTTGTCCTGCTCACGGCACCAGGTGAGCAGTTCGAGGCCGGACATTTCCGGCATTTCCCAGTCGCACAGCACCAGGTCGAAGGCTTCCTTGGCCAGCATGGCCTGGGCCTTCTTGCCGTTGATGGCGTCCTCGGTGCGGATCCCCGGGAAGTAATTACGCAGGCACTTTTTCACCAGGTCACGAATGAACGATGCATCGTCCACGACCAACACACTGATCTTGCTCATCCAACACCCCTATTAAAATCCCGGCAAGCATAACGCTGGCTGATGGCACATTGCCAAAACTCTTCAGTCACGCCGGGACTTTTCGTTCGCGGGTGCTGCTTTTTAATTCGATTGCGCATTCTGGAAATGCACAAACAAAAACGCCCGGCCAAAGGGCCGGGCGCTTTTCTCAGGCAATCTTACTTATCGTCAGCATCGCCCGGAACATTAGCGGTTTCGCCGCTTGTTCCTTCAACTTCTTCCTTCATGCGCTTGAGGCCCATGTGGCGCACGTCGGTGCCGCGCACCAGGTAGATCACCAGCTCCGAGATGTTGCGGGCATGGTCACCGATGCGCTCCAGCGAACGCAGCACCCAGATGATGCTCAAGACCCGCGAGATAGAGCGTGGGTCTTCCATCATGAAGGTCGCCAGCTCACGCAGGGCGGTCTTGTATTCGCGGTCGATGATCTTGTCGTACTGCGCCACCGACAGCGCCAGATCGGCATCGAAACGGGCGAAGGCGTCCAGTGCATCACGCACCATGTTGCGCACCTGGTCGCCGATGTGACGCACTTCGACGTAACCGCGCGGCGCTTCACCCTCTTCACACAACTGAATGGCGCGACGGGCGATCTTGGTCGCTTCGTCGCCGATGCGCTCAAGGTCGATCACCGATTTGGAGATGCTGATGATCAGACGCAGGTCCGACGCCGCCGGCTGACGGCGGGCCAGAATGCGCAGGCATTCCTCGTCGATGTTGCGTTCCATCTGGTTGATCTGATCGTCGATCTCGCGCACTTGCTGGGCCAGGCCCGAGTCGGCCTCGATCAGCGCGGTGACCGCGTCATTGACCTGCTTCTCGACCAGCCCGCCCATGGCCAGCAGGTGGCTGCGCACTTCTTCCAGTTCGGCGTTGAACTGCGCGGAAATGTGATGGGTAAGGCCTTCTTTACTAATCATGTTGGCGTCCTTGGAGCGTCCGGTAAGGTGCGAGCGTCAATTCAGTGAGCGACAACCAGCGTCTGCTAGCCGTAACGACCGGTGATGTAGTCTTCGGTCTGCTTCTTGGCCGGATTGGTGAACAGGGTATCGGTGTCGCCGAATTCCACCAGTTTGCCCATGTACATGAACGCCGTGTAGTCGGACACCCGCGCCGCCTGCTGCATGTTGTGGGTCACGATGACGATGGTGAACTTGGATTTGAGCTCGTAGATCAGCTCTTCGACTTTCAGGGTCGAGATAGGATCGAGTGCCGAGCACGGTTCGTCGAGCAGCAGCACTTCCGGTTCAACAGCAATGGTACGGGCGATCACCAGACGCTGTTGCTGACCGCCGGACAGGCCAAGGGCCGAGTCATGCAGACGGTCTTTCACTTCGTCCCACAGGGCCGCGCCTTTGAGTGCCCACTCGACGGCTTCGTCGAGAATGCGCTTCTTGTTGATGCCCTGGATGCGCAGGCCGTAGACCACGTTTTCGTAGATGGTCTTGGGGAACGGGTTAGGCTTCTGGAATACCATGCCGACCCGGCGACGCAGCTCGGCCACGTCCTCACCCTTGCGGTAGATGTTGTTGCCGTAGAGGTTGATCGCACCTTCGACGCGGCAGCCGTCCACCAGGTCGTTCATGCGGTTGAAGGTCCGCAGCAGTGTGGACTTGCCGCAGCCGGACGGGCCGATGAAGGCCGTCACGCGCTGTTTCGGGATGTTCATGCTGACGTCGAACAACGCTTGTTTCTCGCCGTAGAACAGGCTCAGGCCCGGCACTTCGATGGCCACGGTTTCCTGCTCGAGGTTCAGGCTCTGCTTGTCGCGGCCCAGGGCAGACATGTTGATGCCGTGGGTATGTGTTTCGTGCTGCATGGGAGATCCCCTGTGCTAACAAATTCGGTTCGGTTGGCTGCCGGGAATCAGACCGGCAGCCCTTCAATGCTTGTAACGGCGATCAGCTGTCCAGCGCCTTGTACTTCTCGCGCAGGTGGTTACGAATCCACACCGCCGACAGGTTGAGCACGGCAATCACCAGCACCAGCAGCAACGCGGTGGCGTACACCAGCGGTCGTGCGGCTTCGACGTTCGGGCTCTGGAAGCCGACGTCATAGATGTGGAAGCCCAGGTGCATGATCTTCTGGTCCAGGTGCAGGTACGGGTAGTTGCCGTCCACCGGCAGCGACGGCGCCAGTTTCACCACACCCACCAGCATCAGCGGCGCCACTTCACCGGCGGCGCGAGCCACGGCGAGAATCATGCCGGTCATCATGGCCGGACTGGCCATCGGCAGAACGATCTTCCACAGGGTTTCAGCCTTGGTCGCGCCGAGGGCCAGCGAGCCTTCACGCACGGTGCGCGGAATACGCGCCAAACCTTCTTCAGTGGCCACGATCACCACCGGCACCGCCAGCAGCGCCAGGGTCAGCGAAGCCCAGAGCAGGCCCGGCGTACCGAAGGTCGGTGCCGGCAGCGCTTCCGGGAAGAACAGACGGTCCAGCGAGCCGCCCAGCACGTAGACGAAGAAGCCCAGACCGAACACGCCGTAAACAATGGCCGGAACACCCGCCAGGTTGTTCACCGCGATCCGGATCACCCGGGTCAGGGTGTTCTGTTTCGCATACTCACGCAGGTACACCGCCGCCAACACGCCGAACGGGGTCACGATCATCGCCATGATCAGGGTCATCATCACGGTGCCGAAGATCGCCGGGAAAATCCCGCCTTCGGTGTTCGCTTCGCGCGGGTCGTCAGAGAGGAATTCCCAGACCTTGCTGAAGTAGAACCCGACCTTGGTGAAAGTACCCATGGCGTTCGGCTGGTAAGCGTGAACCACTTTGCCCAGGCCGATTTCGACTTCCTTGCCGTTGGCATCGCGAGCCGTCAAAGCGTCGCGGTTGAACTGCGCGTGCAGGTCGGCCAGACGGGCTTCGACGTCCTGATAGCGGGCGTTCAGCTCGGCGCGCTCGGCATCCATGTCCGCTTGCGCGGTGGCGTCGAGCTTGCCTTCCAGTTCCAGTTTGCGGCCATGCAGACGGATGCGCTCGAGACCGGCGTTGATCGCGCCGATGTCGGTTTTTTCCAGGGTCTTCAATTGCGCGGCGAGCTTGCTCACGCGGTCGATCCGCGCCTGCAGCTCGGGCCACGCGGCTTCGCCCTCGGCGATGACCTTGCCGTCCTGTTTGACGTTGACCAGGTAACCGTAGAAGTTGCCCCACTCGCGACGCTCCAGCGCCATCAGTTCCGGCGGGTTTTTCTGGTCGTTCAGCCACTCGCCGACGATCCAGGTGAAGTCGTTGCCGTTCAGGTCCCGGTTGCCGACCTTGATCAGCTCACGGGTCATGAATTCCGGGCCCTGGTCAGGCACCGGCAGGCCGGCGCTCTTGAGGCGTGCACGGGGTACTTCTTCCTTCTGCACCACTTCGCCGATGACCAGGTGATTGCCCTGGCCCGGGACGTCGTAGCTGGCGTGGATCAGATCCGCCGGCCAGAAGTGACCCAAACCACGCACGGCAATCACCGCCAGCAGGCCAATGGTCATGATGACCGCGATGGACACCGCGCCACCGCTGATCCAGACGCCCGGGGCGCCGCTCTTGAACCATCCTTTCAGGGAGTTCTGTTTCACAGACTTCTACCTTTCTTAAAGCGACGAGTATTTCTTGCGCAGACGCTGACGAATCAGTTCCGCGAGGGTGTTCATGATGAAGGTGAACAGCAGCAGCACCAGCGCCGAGAGGAACAGCACGCGGTAGTGGCTGCCGCCGACTTCCGACTCCGGCATTTCCACCGCGACGTTGGCCGCCAAGGTGCGCAGGCCTTCGAACAGGTTCATTTCCATGACCGGGGTGTTGCCGGTGGCCATCAGCACGATCATGGTCTCGCCGACTGCACGGCCCATGCCGATCATCAGTGCCGAGAAGATGCCCGGGCTGGCGGTCAGGATCACCACGCGAGTCATGGTCTGCCATGGTGTGGCGCCGAGGGCCAGCGAGCCCAGGGTCAGACCGCGCGGCACACTGAACACGGCGTCTTCGGCGATCGAGTAGATGTTCGGGATGACCGCGAAGCCCATGGCCAGACCGACCACCAGAGCGTTGCGCTGGTCGTAGGTGATGCCCAGGTCGTGAGAAATCCACAGGCGCATGTCACCGCCGAAGAACCAGTTTTCCATGTACGGGCTCATGTACAGCGACAGCCAGCCCACGAACAGGATCACCGGAATCAGCAGCGCACTTTCCCAGCCATCCGGGATGCGCAGGCGAACCGACTCAGGCAGACGGCTGAAGACGAAACCGGCCACCAGAATGCCGATCGGCAGCAGCATCAGCAGACTGAAAATGCCCGGCAGATGCCCTTCCACATACGGCGCCAGGAACAGGCCGGCGAAGAAGCCGAGGATCACCGTCGGCATCGCTTCCATCAGTTCGATCACCGGTTTGACCTTGCGGCGCATGCCCGGGGCCATGAAGTACGCGGTGTAGATCGCCGCGGCAACGGCCAGCGGCGCCGCCAGCAGCATCGCGTAGAACGCGGCTTTCAGGGTGCCGAAGGTCAGTGGCGACAGGCTCAGTTTCGGTTCGAAATCGGTGTTGGCCGCGGTCGATTGCCAGACGTATTTAGGCTCGTCGTAGTTCTCGTACCAGACCTTGCTCCACAGCGCGCTCCACGACACTTCCGGGTGCGGGTTGTCGAGCAGCAGCGGTTGCAACTTGCCGCCCGCTTCGACGATCACACGGTTGGCGCGCGGCGACAGACCGAACAGGCCCTGGCCTTCGACGACCTGATCGACCAGCAAGGTGCGGTGCGCGGTGCTGTGGAACACGCCGAGCTTGCCGCCGGCATCCAGGGCAACGAAGCCTTTGCGGCGCTCTTCGGCAGCGATTTCAACAATTGGCGTCTTGCCCATCTGGAAGGTGCGGATCTGCTTCAGACGCAGCTCGCCATCGGTGTCACGGGCCATGAACCACTGGGCCAGGCCACCGGTGGAGTCGCCGACGATCAGCGAGATGCCGCCCACCAACTGAGTGGATGCGGTGACTTGCGCATCGGCGTTTTCCAGCAGCTTGTAGCGACCGTTGAGGCTCTTGTCGCGCAGGCTGAACACGTCGGCCTGGGCACGCCCGTTGACCACATACAGCCATTGCTGGCGCGGGTCGACGAAGATGTTCTTCACCGGCTCGGTCATCTGCGGCAGATCAATGCGCTTCTGCTCGTTGGTGACTTCGCCGGTCATCATGTTTTCTTCGCTGGTCAGCGACAGCACATGCAATTGCGAACCGGTGGAGCCGGCCAGCAGCAGGGTCGAATCGGTGGCATTGAGGCTGACGTGCTCCAGCGCACCGCCGTTCTCGTTGAGCGCTATCGGCGCTTCGCCGTACGGGAACTCGAGCGCCGGGGTGATGGTTTTCTTGCCTTCCGGGTAGCTGACTTTATAGGTGTGACGGAACACCAGTGCCTGGCCGTTGGACAGGCCCACCGCCACCAGCGGATGGCCCGGCTGATCTTCGCCGATGGAAGTCACACTGGCACCTGCCGGCAACGGCAGATCGACGCGCTTCAATTCAGCGCCACTGTCGACATCGAAGAACAGCGCCTGGCCCTTGTCGGAAACGCGCATGGCCACCTGATTCTGCTCTTCGAGCGAAATCATCAGTGGCTTGCCGGCGTCCTGCATCCAGGCCGGGGTGAGTGCGTCTCTGGCCGTCAGCTCGGCCCCCTTGAACAGCGGCGCGACGACGTAGGCGAGAAAGAAGAAGATCAGGGTGATGGCTGCCAGCACCGCCAGACCGCCGACGAGGACGTACCAGCGGGTGAAGCGATCCTTGAGCGCGCGAATGCGGCGCTTGCGTTGCAACTCAGGCGTATTGAAATCAATGCGCTTGGGAGGGTTCGTAGTCATTTTGGAATTGGCCAGATCATTCATGCGCACACCCTAGCGATCCTGTATGACAGAAAGATGACAATGCAGTGACGCACCAAATCCGCCGCCAGCAGGGTACTGGCAGTGGATAAAAGAATTCGCGGAGTGTGGGGGCCGGGCCGCTTGCGGGCCGGGCCCCACACGGGAGTCAGGCGGGGTTCACCCCTGACTCAGTTTGTTACTTTTTTGCGACTTCAGCGCCGCCTTCCTGCAGGCCCAGGTCAGCCAGTGCTTTTGCAGCCACTTTGGCTGGCAGCGGGATGTAACCGTCCTTCACCACCACTTCCTGACCCTGTTTCGACAGGACCAGCTTCACGAACTCGGCTTCCAGCGGGGCCAGAGGCTTGTTCGGGGCCTTGTTCACGTACACGTACAGGAAGCGGGACAGCGGGTACTTGCCGTTCAGGGCGTTTTCTTCGGTGTCTTCGATGAAATCGGTGCTGCCTTTCTTCGACAGAGCAACGGTTTTCACGCTGGCGGTCTTGTAACCGATACCCGAGTAACCGATGCCGTTCAGCGAGGAGCTGATCGACTGCACAACCGAAGCCGAGCCTGGTTGTTCGTTGACGTTAGGCTTGTAGTCGCCTTTGCACAGGGCTTCTTCCTTGAAGTAGCCGTAGGTGCCGGATACCGAGTTGCGACCGAACAGTTGCACCGGCTTGTTGGCCAGGTCGCCGGTCACGCCCAGGTCGCCCCAGGTTTTCACGTCGGCCTTGGCGCCGCACAGACGGGTGGACGAGAAGATCGCGTCAACCTGTTCCATGGTCAGGTGCTGGATCGGGTTGTCCTTGTGTACGAACACCGCCAGGGCGTCCACGGCAACCGGGATGGCGGTTGGCTTGTAGCCGTATTTCTGCTCGAAAGCTGCAAGTTCGGTGTCCTTCATCTTGCGGCTCATAGGGCCCAGGTTGGAGGTGCCTTCGGTCAGCGCAGGTGGCGCGGTGGCGGAGCCGGCGGCCTGAATCTGGATGTTTACGTTCGGGTATTCTTTCTTGTAGTTCTCGGCCCACAGGGTCATGAGGTTGGCCAGGGTATCGGAGCCGACGCTGGACAGGTTGCCCGACACACCGGTGGTCTTGGTGTAGCTCGGGATCGACGGGTCAACAGCGGCGAACGCGTTGGCGGTCGCAACGCCAGCAGCGACAAAAGTCATTGCCGCCATCAAACGCTTCAGTTTCATGCCTTACTCCTAGCAGATAGGGGGTGTTAAGTCGGGGCCAAGTATCAGCAGGCCGTGTGAACACTCTATGGCTGAAATATGACAATTGGATGAAAGGCCAGCATCCGAGATGCCACAAAAAATGAATTCCGCGACAGGTTGACAAATCAAAGACAATATATAGCCTTGTCAACCACGAGAGGAACTCATGATAAACGACCGAATTCGTCGCGCCCGCCTACAAAGAGGCCTCACCCTTGAGGCGCTTGCGGCCCAGCTTGGCGACATCACCAAACAAGCGTTAAGCAAATATGAGAAAGGGTTGAGCACTCCAAACTCTTCTCGCCTGCTGCAACTGGCCAAGGCACTTCAGGTCAGCCCCGAATATTTTTTCCGCGCAGAGGGTATTGCGCTGGCACCTCTGGAGTTTCGAAAACTGGCCAGAATGCCCAAATATCGCCAAGCCCAAGTGGAAGAAAAAATTCGGGAACATCTCGAACGCTACATTTCGCTTGAGCAATGTTTTGATCCAGCAGATATCCAGACCCCTGCCACCCCCGCGCAGATGCTTACGGTGTCAACCCTCGAAGAGGCTGAGCTGGCGGCCGAAAAGCTTCGCCAGTTTTGGGGAATCGGAAGCGATCCAATTTCCAATCTGACTGAGCAACTGGAAGAGCACAGCATCAAGGTTGCAATGCTCAATGGCCCAGATGATTTCGACGGTGCTTGTGCTGCTACCGCTGACGGCGAACATGTATTAATTGCTTTGAATGCTGACCGTCCGGGTGAGCGGATCAGATTTACCGCTGCTCATGAACTTGGTCATTGGGTTATGGCATTGCCTGAAGACATGCCAGAGAAAGACAAAGAAAACTGTTGCCACCGTTTTGCAGGCGCATTTCTCTACCCTGCCAAAAGCGTAACCGGCGATTTCGGCAGTCATCCCCGGTCCAGAGTCCACCCACGAGAGCTACTGATCGCCAAACGCCAATACGGAATATCAATGCACGCTGCGTTGAGACGACTGAAGGATTTGAAGCTGCTTAGCGAAAGCGGGTACAAGTCCCTCACTATTCAGTTCAGTGCCAATGGCTGGCGCAAGGCCGAGCCTGAACCTATGCCATGCAAACCACCCCAACGCTTTGACTCGCTGGTGTTTTGGGGACTGGCGGAAGGATTGATCAGCAAGTCGCGGGCTGCTGAACTACTGCGCAAACCAGTGAGCGCACTTGATCCCAATTTCCTGGGCTCACTGGAGAGTGCATGAGTCTGATCTACATCAGTGATACGAATATCTGGATCGACTTCAGAAATGCCGGGTTACTGGAGCAGATGTTCAGCTTGCCGTTTACGCTGTGTTGCACTGACTTCGTAATGTACGAACTCGACGACTTTTCACACGACGAACTGCTCGACCGAGGATTGATCGTCGAATCGTTCGATGAGGCAGGTGTAAAACGATTGTCGAGGTTGAGGATTGAACACAACAACAGCTCTTTAGCCGACGTCTCCTGCTACCTGCTTGCACAGGAAACGGGCCGTCCTTTACTCACCGGAGATGGCAGGTTGCGCCGCCAGGCCCAAAGAGATGGGCTACAGGTTCACGGCGCGCTATGGCTGCTCGACTTAATGGTAGAACACCAAGTCATCGACGAAACAGAAGCCGCAATTGCTTTGGCTCACATGCTTGCGCATGGTGCTCGACTGCCGGTTGGCGAATGTGAAACAAGGCTTTCGCACTGGCGAAAGCCCTGAGTTCTGGAACTGAATCAGCGTCCCTTCTTCCACAACCACGCACCCACCAGTATCCCCATCCCGCAAAGCACCGCCACATAATAGGCAGGCCCCATCGCACTTTCTTTCAGCAGCAGGCTGACCACCATCGGGGTCAAGCCGCCAAAGATCGCGTAGGCGACGTTATAAGAGAAGGACAGACCGCTGAAGCGCACCACCGGCGGGAATGCCTTGACCATCACGTATGGCACTGCGCCAATGGTGCCGACCAGGAAACCGGTCAGCGCATACAGCGGGAACAGCCAGCCCGGGTGATCGGCGAGGCTGTGATAGAAGGTCCAGGAACTGGCCAGCAGACCCAGGCAGCCGAACACGAACACACGACCGGCACCGAAGCGATCCGCCAGTGCGCCGGAAATGATGCAACCGAAGCTCAGGAATACGATGGCCAGGCTGTTGGATTGCAGCGCCACCGTCGGCGAGAAGTGATAGACCGTCTGCAGCACGGTCGGGGTCATCAGGATCACCACGACGATGCCGGCGGACAGCAGCCAGGTCAGCAGCATCGAGACCGCGATGGCCCCGCGATGGTCACGCAGCACCGCGCGCAGCGGCACTTCTTCGGCCAGGGCCTTGCGCAGCTGCAGTTCGGCGAACACCGGGGTTTCGTGCAGCCAGCGGCGCAGGTAGACCGAGAACAGGCCGAACACGCCGCCGAGCAGAAACGGAATCCGCCAGGCGTAATCCGAAACCTCCACCGGCGTATAAATGCTGTTGATCGCGGTGGCGACCAGCGAACCGAGCAGGATGCCCGCCGTCAGGCCGCTGGTCAGAGTGCCGCAGGCATAGCCGATGTGCTTGCCGGGTACGTGTTCGGAAACGAAGACCCATGCCCCGGGCACTTCGCCGCCGATCGCCGCCCCCTGGATCACACGCATCAACAACAGCAGGATCGGCGCCCACAGGCCGATCTGCGCGTACGTCGGCAGCAGGCCCATGATCAGGGTCGGGACGGCCATCATGAAGATGCTCAGGGTGAACATCTTCTTGCGCCCCAGCAGGTCGCCGAAGTGCGCCATGACGATACCGCCCAGCGGCCGCGCCAGGTAGCCGGCGGCAAAAATGCCGAAGGTCTGCATCAGGCGCAGCCACTCGGGCATGTCGGCGGGGAAGAACAATTTGCCGACCACGGTGGCAAAGAACACGAAAATGATGAAATCGTAGAACTCCAGCGCACCGCCCAAGGCCGATAGCGACAGAGTCTTGTAGTCATTGCGGGTCAGGGGTCGTGCGGGCTGGTCCGGCTGCGCGATGCTCGAGGGCGCTGTGGTCATGGCAAGGTCTTCTCTTATAGTCGGATCTGCCGCCACAACAACGCTGGCTGTGGCTCCGGCAGGTTCGGCACCATAGCAAATTGTTCGAAAAAGCACATAGAGGCGCGCATTTGACGGCCGAAATGAGAACCGGATGGTCGTCGCGGAGTCTACCGACCGATATACTCGCAATCCTGCTCCGGCTTGTAAGGGGTTGCTGTGCGAAAACGTCGTTGGTCGCCCTGGTGCGTGGATCCAGCCGGTTTCGCAGAGTTTCCCTTCAGTTGCCTTATGGAAAACGTGACGAACGTAGTATGTTCGGTGCTGAATCGTTTTTCCTGAAGACGGCTACCACCAGCGATACCAAACGAAGAGTCACGGGTCCGAGGCACCCCCGGCATGATAGAACTCGAACAAGAAGATCCGATCCCGCAAGGCGACCTGGCCCTGCAAATCACCGCACTTCCCCGCGAAACCAACGGCTTTGGCGATATTTTCGGCGGCTGGCTGGTGGCGCAGATGGACCTGGCCGGTACGGCGATGGCCAGCCGCGTCGCCGGCGGTCGTGTCGCGACCGTTGCCATCGATCGCATGGCGTTTCTGGTGCCGGTGGCCGTCGGCGCGCAATTGTCCTTTTATACCCAGACCCTGGAAATCGGCCGCAGCTCGATCCAGATGATGGTCGAGGTGTGGAGCGACGATCCGTTGTCCAGCGAGTGGCGTAAAGTGACAGAAGCCGTGTTCGTGTTCGTGGCCATCGATGGCAGCGGTCGCACTCGTTCGGTTCCACCGCGCGCACGTTAAACCTTGCGCCCGTTCGCAGGTCGATAGTCGTCCCCAGTTGCTGATTCGAGAGTTGCCCCATGAACACGCCCAATGTTGAAGCCGTGAAACTGGATGAACTGAACTGCTGGCGCATCCGCCACGGTCAGGCCGAAGTGCTGGTGGCCCAGCAAGGCGCGCACATCCTCAGTTATCAGGTGGACGGCCAGCCGCCGCTGATCTGGCTGAACGACAAGGCCGTGTTCAAGACCGGCAAAAGCATCCGCGCCGGCGTGCCGGTGTGCTGGCCGTGGTTCGGCGTCTTCGCCCGCAACCCGCAGAGCGTGCAGGCGATGCGTGTCAGCGAAGAGCCGGCGGCGGCTCACGGCTTTGTCCGGGCAACGGACTGGGAACTGGGCGGCATCGAAACCGAGGGCGAAAGCCTGAAGGTGGAATTCGCCCTGCCCTGCCCCGAAGGCGGGTTTCCCGGTTGGCCGCATCAGGTTGACCTGACGCTGACCCTGCGCCTCGACGATCAGTTGCACATCAGCCTGACCAGCCACAACCGTGGCACCGATACGGTCAGCATCAGCCAGGCTCTGCACAGCTATTTCGCCGTCAGCGATGTGCGCAACGTGCGCGTTGAAGGGGTCGAGGGTCTGGATTACATCGAGACGCTGGACGACTGGAACACTCACCACCAGCAAGGCGATCTGCGTTTTGCCGGGGAAACCGACCGCATCTACCTCGATGCTCCGCCGCACTTGAGCATCGTCGATCCCGCCTGGGAGCGGCGCATCCTGCTGACGGCAACCGGCTCACGCAGCGCCGTGATCTGGAACCCGTGGATCGACCGTGCCGCCGCGTTCAGCGACATGGACAACGACGGCTGGCAGCGCATGCTGTGCATCGAGACGGCGAATGTGATGGATGACGTGGTGACCCTGGCACCGCAGGCCAGTCACACCCTGGGTGTCAGCGTCGGTTCCAAATCGCTTTAAACCCTGGTGCAAAACAACTGTGGGAGCGGGCTTGCTCGCGAAGGCGTTGTGACAGACAAATCGATGTAACTGGCACTCCGCTTTCGCGAGCAAGCCCGCTCCCACATTGGGTTCTGCGCCAAGCCTTAGAGATCGGACTCCTGCACCACCCGCACCTTGTCGGCGTCCAGCGCATAAGCCGCATCGGCCAGGTCATTGCTGACCTTTTCGATCTTCAACGTGCCGGTCACCCACAGCGGCGTGTAGATGTCATCCAGCTTCAGACCCTTTGGATAACGCACCAGCACCAGTTGGTTCGGCGGCGGTGGCGGCACGTGGATGCAGGCGCCCGGGTACGGCACCAGGAAAAACAACGTGCTACGGCCCTTGGCGTCGGATTCCAGCGGCACCGGGTAACCCCCGATGCGGATGTGCTTGTCGTTCATCGACGCCACGGTCTTGGTCGAATACATCACCGCCGGCAAACCCTTGGCCTGCTTCATCCCGCCTTTCTGGGTGAAGGTGCCGGTGGCTTCCGGGGAGTTGTGGTCGATTTCCGGCATGGCCTCGAGGGCTTTCTGATCCGACTTGGGCATCAGCTCCAGCCAGTCGGTTTCCGGCAGTTCGCCGGCATGGGCCAGACCGCAGCCCAGCAAAAGGAGAGTCAACAGAAAACGGCGCATGAAGATGCTCGTAGAAGGAGGAAACGGTAAATCGCCGAGCATTCTAGCCCTCTCCCCAGGTTTGGCGGAGAGGGCCTTGTCGCTTTGGATCAGTTCTTTTTGATCAGGCCGTAGATCACCAGCAGGATGATCGCACCCACCAGCGCGCCGAAAAAGCCTGCGCCCTGACCCGCCTGATAAATGCCCAGGGCCTGGCCGCCGTAGGTGGCTGCCAGCGAACCGCCGATACCCAGCAGGATGGTCATGATCCAGCCCATGCTGTCATCACCCGGTTTGAGGAACCGCGCCAGCAGGCCGACGATCAGGCCGATAAAGATGGTTCCGATAATTCCCATGGCATTTCCCTCTGAATTGGTCGTTATGCAAAAGCCTAGTCAGACTTTGGCATCCTGCCATCAGAGAACGGCGGCCCCGTAATGGTTCCGCCGCTGCCAGATGAAACTCTCGTTACTCGGCGATCAGTGCCTCGACCTTGAGGATCTGCTGCTCGAGGGTCGCCTTGTCCTTGCAGCGCAGGTTGGCGTGACCGACCTTGCGTCCGGCCTTGAAGGCCTTGCCGTAGTGATGCAGATGGCAATCGTCGATGGCGATGACCTTTTCAACCGGCGGCACGACGCCGATGAAGTTGAGCATCGCGCTCTCGCCGACCTTGGCGGTCGACCCCAGCGGCAGACCGGCAACGGCCCGCAGGTGGTTTTCGAACTGACTGCACTCGGCGCCTTCGGTGGTCCAGTGCCCGGAGTTGTGTACGCGCGGGGCGATTTCGTTGGCCTTGAGGCCGCCGTCGACTTCGAAGAATTCGAACGCCATCACGCCGACATAGTCCAGTTGCTTGAGCACGCGGCTGGAATAGTCTTCAGCCAGGGCCTGCAGCGGGTGATCGGAACTGGCGACCGACAGCTTGAGAATGCCGCTCTCGTGGGTGTTGTGCACCAGTGGATAGAATTTCGTCTCGCCATCGCGGGCCCGCACGGCGATCAGCGACACTTCACCGGTGAATGGCACGAAGCCTTCCAGCAGGCACGGCACGCTACCGAGTTCAGCGAAGGTATCGACCACATCTTCAGGCTTGCGCAGGACTTTCTGGCCCTTGCCGTCGTAACCCAGGGTACGGGTTTTCAGCACGGCCGGCAGACCGATCGACGCGACGGCGGCGTCCAGGTCGGCTTGCGACTGGATGTCGGCGAACGCCGGGGTCGGAATCCCCAGGTCCTTGAACATGCTCTTTTCGAACCAGCGGTCGCGGGCGATACGCAGGGCTTCGGCGCTCGGGTAGACCGGTACGAATTGCGAAAGGAAGGCCACGGTTTCGGCCGGGACGCTTTCGAACTCGAAGGTCACCAGATCGACTTCATCGGCCAATTGGCGCAGATGATCCTGATCGCCGTAATCGGCCCGCAGGTGTTCGCCCAGCGCAGCGGCGCAAGCATCCGGCGCCGGGTCGAGGAATGCGAAGTTCATGCCCAGCGGAGTACCCGCCAGGGCCAACATGCGACCCAACTGGCCGCCACCGATTACACCGATCTTCATCTCGACA
Organism: Pseudomonas sp. BW7P1; assembly: GCF_024981055.1. Taxonomy (NCBI): domain Bacteria; kingdom Pseudomonadati; phylum Pseudomonadota; class Gammaproteobacteria; order Pseudomonadales; family Pseudomonadaceae; genus Pseudomonas; species Pseudomonas sp. BW7P1. The sequence continues at coordinate 108,708 of NZ_CP103374.1, forward strand.
CCCTCAGGCAATACGTGGGTCTGGATTGTCCAGGACGCTGTCTGTCTGCTCGGCACGGAAGGTCTTCAGTACCGCGTGGAATTGTGGATGCTTGGCGCCCAGGATACTCGCCGACAGCAGCGCAGCGTTGATCGCGCCGGCCTTGCCGATGGCCAGGGTGGCAACCGGGATGCCCGCCGGCATCTGCACGATCGACAGCAGCGAGTCGACGCCCGAAAGCATGGACGACTGCACCGGCACGCCCAGCACCGGCAGGTGAGTCTTGGCCGCACACATGCCTGGCAGGTGGGCTGCGCCACCGGCACCGGCGATGATCACCTCGATGCCGCGGCCTTCGGCCTCTTCGGCGTACTGGAACAGCAGATCCGGGGTGCGGTGGGCGGAAACCACCTTGACCTCGTACGGGATGCCGAGCTTTTCCAGCATATCGGCGGTGTGGCTAAGGGTGGACCAATCGGACTTGGAGCCCATGATCACGCCAACCAGTGCACTCATCGTCGCGCCTCTTCTCTCTGGGCGCCCGCAGGCGCGTCAAAAACAACAAGCCACGCAGATCGCGTGGCTTGTTGTAGGAAAAATGGCCGGACGAACCGGCCGAAGGCCGCGCAGTATACCGCAAAGAAAGCAATAAACAGCCCCCGTTGCGACCATCTGTCATCTGCCGCAAAAGCCCGGTTTTATTGACTCGAAGGTCAGTGAACGAGACAGATTTCACGCACCGGCCGTACCGTGTGCCGCGCCGCCTTCCAGCTTGCGCCACAACAGCCGCACGTTGGCCTTGCGCACCAGCGCACAGCGGTACAGACGAATTTCCAGCGGCACATGCCACTGCGGGCCGCCGCACACCACCAGTTCGCCCCGGGCCAGTTCGTTCCGCACGCTCAATTGCGGAACCCAGGCGATACCCAGGCCTTCCAGGGCCATGCTTTTCAGACTGTCGGCCATGGCGGTTTCATAAATCGTGGTGAAACGCAGCTGACGCTGACGCAGCAAACCGTTCACCGATCGCCCGAGAAACGCTCCGGCGCTGTAGGCCAGCAGCGGCACGCTGGCGTCACCTTCCAGATCGAACAACGGCTTGCCGTTGGCGTCCGCCGCGCACACCGGGAGCATTTCGGTCTGGCCCAAATGCAGCGAGGGGAAGATTTCCGGGTCCATCTGCATCGCTGCATCCGGGTCGTAGAACGCCAGCATCAGATCACAGCCACCCTCACGCAGCGCGTGCACGGCATCGCCGACGTTGGTCGCCACCAGCCGCGTGGCGATGTTCAGGCCTTCGTTACGCAGTTGCGCAATCCAGCGCGGGAAGAAGCCCAACGCCAGCGAGTGCGCCGCCGCGACCTGGATGACTTCGCCCTGCCCGCCTTCCAGATGATGCAAATGGCGCAGCACTTCGCCGAGCTGTTCGACCACAGTGCGCGCGGTCACCAGAAACAGTTGCCCTGCCGCCGTCAGCTCCACCGGCGTGCGCGAGCGGTTGACCAGCGTCAAGCCGAGCGCGGCCTCCAGGCTGCGGATCCGCCGGCTGAACGCCGGCTGGGTCACGAAGCGCCGTTCGGCCGCCTGCGAAAAGCTGCGGGTAGCGGCCAAAGCACTGAAGTCTTCAAGCCATTTGCTTTCCAGATTCATCACGTCCTCCCGGACACGCACCAAAACAGGTCACACGTCTGCCGCGCACGCGGCGTCACACGGGCATTATGCCGAATATGCATAGGGCAGTGTTTAACAGCATTGGCCCAAAAAATCGCAGAAGCCTAGGATTCGCAGCGTTCCGGCACAGACCGGGTCCATATCGAGATGATTTCCATCATGTCCTCCGCTGCATCTTTCCGCACAGAAAACGATCTGCTTGGCTCCCTTGAAGTCCCTGCTGAAGCGTATTACGGCATCCAGACCCTGCGAGCGGTGAACAACTTCCGCCTCTCCGGCGTTCCGATTTCGCATTACCCGAAACTGGTTGTCGGCCTGGCAATGGTCAAACAGGCCGCCGCTGACGCCAACCGTGAGCTGGGCCACCTGAGCGAGGCCAAGCACGCTGCCATCAGCGAAGCCTGTGCACGTCTGATCCGCGGTGATTTCCACGAAGAGTTCGTGGTCGACATGATTCAAGGTGGCGCCGGTACGTCCACCAACATGAACGCCAACGAAGTGATCGCCAACATCGCGCTGGAAGCGATGGGTCACCAGAAAGGCGAATACCAGTACCTGCACCCGAACGACGACGTCAACATGGCGCAGTCGACCAACGACGCCTACCCGACCGCGATCCGCCTGGGTCTGCTGCTGGGTCACGACGCGCTGCTGGCCAGCCTCGACAGCCTGATCCAGGCGTTCGCGGCCAAGGGTGAAGAATTCAATCACGTCCTGAAAATGGGTCGTACCCAGCTGCAGGACGCCGTGCCGATGACCCTGGGTCAAGAGTTCCGCGCCTTCGCCACCACCATGAGCGAAGATCTGGCCCGTCTGAAGACGCTGGCTCCGGAAGTCCTGACCGAAGTGAACCTGGGCGGCACCGCGATCGGCACCGGCATCAACGCCGACCCGCGCTATCAGGCCCTGGCGGTACAGCGTCTGGCGCTGATCAGTGGTCAACCGCTGGTACCGGCTGCCGACCTGATCGAGGCCACCTCCGACATGGGCGCTTTCGTGCTGTTCTCCGGCATGCTCAAGCGTACGGCGGTCAAGCTGTCGAAGATCTGCAACGACCTGCGCCTGCTGTCCAGCGGCCCGCGCACCGGCATCAACGAAATCAACCTGCCGGCGCGTCAGCCAGGCAGCTCGATCATGCCAGGCAAGGTCAACCCGGTCATTCCGGAAGCCGTGAACCAGGTGGCCTTCCAGGTCATCGGCAACGATCTGGCGCTGACCATGGCGGCCGAAGGTGGCCAACTGCAACTGAACGTGATGGAGCCGCTGATCGCTTTCAAGATCCTCGACTCGATCCGCCTGCTGCAACGCGCCATGGACATGCTGCGCGAGCACTGCATCGTCGGCATCACCGCCAACGAAGCCCGCTGCCGCGAACTGGTCGAACACTCGATCGGTCTGGTTACCGCGCTGAACCCGTACATCGGCTACAAAAACGCCACCCGCATCGCCCGTATCGCGCTTGAAAGCGGCCGCGGCGTGCTGGAACTGGTGCGCGAAGAAGGTCTGCTCGACGATGCCATGCTCGCCGACATCCTGCGCCCGGAAAACATGATTGCTCCGCGTCTGGTGCCTCTGAAGGCCTGACCCGACGCGTTACTCGTAGCACCGCTCACCAGGTCGAGGGACTAGACACCTCTCACCTTTTGAGGGCTTGGGGGACTCTCCCCAAGCCCTTTTTTTTAACTGTTTAAACCTGAGAACCGTATGTATGAAAGCTGGCCGAACACCGGCTTTCAGACAAACCCGACGCCGGTAACGTCGGGTGTTTCAAAGCTTCGTTTCGTCGCTTGCACCACAACCGTGCAGACGGGCGCCGCACTGATCGGTATAGTGCCGCCCCTCTTCGCGTGAGCGGTCGTCGGTAACGAGGCCATAACCCATGCGAAACCCGAACTAATAACAAACCCGCGATATGGAACCGGGACGAACCTTCGCCTCGCCTGATGTGCCGCACGCACACCGGTGTAACGCGATGTTTCCAACCATCCAGTATTTGCTTACACAAAAAACAGCGAGGAAAAATCCATGCTCGAAGTCATCAACGACTTCCTCTCAGGGAAAGTACTGATCGTGCTCATTGTCGGGCTCGGTAGCTACTTCACGATTCGCTCGCGTTTCGTCCAGTTGCGTCACTTCGGCCACATGTTCGCGGTGTTCCGCGACAGCCTCAAAGGCAACGCCGGTCAACTCAGCTCGTTCCAGGCCCTGATGCTCAGCCTCGCCGGCCGTGTCGGTGCGGGCAACATCGCCGGTGTCGGCATCGCTGTGACCCTCGGTGGTCCGGGCGCCGTGTTCTGGATGTGGGTGACCGCTCTGGTCGGCATGTCCAGCAGCTTCTTCGAATGCACCCTGGCCCAGGTCTACAAGCGCGCCGACGGTGACGGTCTGTATCGTGGCGGTCCGGCCTACTACATCCAGCACGGCCTGAAGCTCAAAGGCATGGCAGTGGTGTTCTCCATCCTGCTGCTGGTGACCTACGGCTTCGCCTTCATCGGCCTGCAGTCCTACACCGTGACCCATTCGCTGCAGAACGCCTTTGCCTTCGACCCGCGTCACACCGGTATCGTCCTGGCGGTGCTGCTGGCCATTACCTTCATCGGTGGCATCAAACGCATCGCTGCGGTGTCCGACCTGCTGGTACCGATCAAGACCCTGGCCTACATCGCCGTGACTCTGTATGTGATCGGCACCCAGATCGAACACGTGCCGGCCATGCTGGAAACCATCTTCAAGAGCGCCTTCGGCCTCGACCCGGCTTTCGGTGGTCTGCTTGGCAGCGCCATCGTCATGGGCGTGAAGCGTGGCGTATTCGCCAACGAAGCGGGCCTGGGCAGTGCGCCGAACGTCGCTGCCGTGGCGGCTGTGAAGCACCCGGGCGCCCAGGGCGTGGTCCAGGCCTTCAGCGTATTCCTCGACACCTTCGTGATCTGTACCTGCACCGCGCTGCTGATCCTGCTGTCGGGCTTCTACACGCCGGGCTTCGAAGGGGACGGTATCGTCCTGACCCAGAACTCGCTGGCCGCCGTGGTCGGTGACTGGGGCCGCCTGTTCGTCAGCGTGGCACTGTCGCTGTTCGTCTTCACCTGCATCCTCTACAACTACTACCTGGGCGAAAACAGCCTGCAGTTCCTCAGCCGCAACCGCGCTGTGCTGATGACGTTCCGTGGCCTGGTACTGGCGCTGGTGATCTGGGGTTCGATGCAGGACCTGTCGACCGTGTTTGCCTTCGCCGACATCACCATGACCTGCCTGGCCTTCGTCAACCTGATGGCCCTGGCCATGCTGTTCAAGGTCGGCCTGCGTGTGATGCGCGACTACGACGAGCAGCGCCGTGCCGGTGTCGACCAGCCGGTGTTCGACGCCAGCAAGTTCAGCGATCTGGACCTGGACCTGAAGGCCTGGCCGACCGACTCCTCGGTTGCTGCCAAGGCGGACGCTCAGGCGCAAGGCATTCCTGCAGCGCAACGCTGATGGGTGAATGACGGGCGCATCCCCTGCGCCCGTCAGTTAAAGTGCAATGCATTACCTGTGGCAGCGGGCTTGCTCGCGAATGCGGTGAATCAGTCGAAACATCTTTGGCTGACACACCATTCGCGAGCAAGCCCGCTCCCACATGTCATCTCTTGTGGAGACCTTCAGATGATTGCCAACTCCTACCCTGCCGCCCGGCACGTCATGGTGCTGTACACCGGTGGCACCATCGGCATGCAGGCCAGCGCGAACGGCCTGGCCCCGGCCTCCGGTTTCGAAGCGCGGATGCGCGACTACCTGCACAGCCAGCCCGAGCTGATCGTGCCGCAGTGGCGCTTTCGCGAAATGGCGCCGCTGATCGACAGCGCCAACATGACGCCGGCCTACTGGCAACAACTGCGCGAAGCCGTGGTCGACGCCGTCGATGTGCAAGGCTGCGACAGCGTGCTGATCCTGCACGGCACCGACACCCTGGCCTACAGCGCCGCCGCCATGAGCTTCCAGCTACTGGGCCTGAATGCCCGCGTGTGCTTCACCGGCTCGATGCTGCCGGCCGGCGTCACCGACAGCGACGCCTGGGAAAACCTCAGCGGCGCACTGGTCGCCCTCGGCCACGGCCTTGCGCCGGGCGTGCATCTGTATTTCCACGGCGAGCTGCTGGCTCCGACCCGTTGCGCAAAAGTGCGCAGCTTCGGCCGTCATCCGTTCAAACGTCTGGAACGTCAGGGCGGCGGCGTGAAAGCCACGTCCCTGCCGGCAGCACTGAACTACAACCAGCCGAAGCAACTGGCCAGGGTTGCAGTACTGCCACTGTTCCCGGGCATCGGCGCCGAGATCATCGACGGTTTGCTCGTCAGCGGCATTCAGGGTCTGGTGCTGGAGTGCTACGGCAGCGGCACCGGGCCGAGCGACAACCCGGAGTTTCTCGCCAGCCTCGGTCGGGCGCAGGATAAAGGTGTCGTGGTGGTTGCGGTCACGCAGTGTCATGAGGGCGGCGTGGAGCTGGATATCTACGAAGCCGGCAGTCGCTTGCGGGGCGTTGGCGTGCTGTCCGGTGGCGGCATGACTCGCGAAGCAGCGTTCGGCAAGTTGAATGCCTTGCTGGGTGCAGGTCTCGAGACGGCTGAAGTGCGGCGTCTGGTCGAACTCGACCTGTGCGGCGAGTTGGTCTGAGACCACGTCACCCCCCTGTGGGAGCGGGCTTGCTCGCGAAATCGGTATGTCAGATACGTTGATGTCGTCTGACACAACGCATTCGCGAGCAAGCCCGTTCCCACAATTGACTCTTCGTCCGGCATGTAACTTGCTGCCGTTTCCAGCACCCCAAGGCTGGAAGATCCCATGCTCCACTCCCACCTCACAACGCTCAATGCGGTCTCGTTGATCCTCAACACCTTCAAGACCGAAGGCCTTTCCAGCGAAGCACTGCTGGCCGGCAGCGGCATCAGCGCGGCGGATCTGAGCCGGGCCGACACCCGCATCACCACCAATCAGGAAATGCAGGTGTGCGCCAACGCCGTCGCGCTCAAGCACGACATCGGCCTGGAGCTGGGCCGACGCATGCATGTTTCCTGCTACGGCATCCTCGGTTACGCACTACTGACCTGTGCCACCTTCGGTGACGCCTTGCGGCTGGCGATCCGGTATCCGGCGCTGCTGGGAACACTTTTCGAACTGAGCATGGAGGACGACGGCGAGCGCGTCTGGTTCGTCGCCGCCGATTACCGCGAGAGTCCGGCGATGGCCGTGTTCAATGCCGAGTTCTGTCTGGTGTCGCTGAAAGTCATCTGCGACGACCTGCTCGGTCATTCACTGCCACTGCTGGCCGCCCGCTTCGAACACGCCGCTCCGGACTACCGCGACAGCTACGCCGAACACTTCAATGCCCCTCTGCACTTCGGTGCCAGGGACAATGCCTTCGCTTTCGACCGGCGCTGGCTCGACCAACCGCTGCCACTGGCCGACATCATTACCCACCAGGCCATGGCCGAGCGGTGCCGCAAACAGAACACCGAGTTCACCGGTCGTCAGGCGTGGCTCGGGCGTATCCGCCAGCTGCTCAGCGCGCAACTCAACGCCGCGCCGGGGCTGGAAGGTCTGGCGCAGCAGATGAATTGCTCGCCGCGCACGCTGCGACGACATCTGAAAGACATGGGTTGCAGCTATCAGGAACTGCTCGACGAACTGCGCTTCGAGCGAGCCAAGCAGATGCTCTGCGAGGATCAGCTACCCATCTACCGCATCGCCGAAACCCTGGGTTTCAGCGAGACCGCAAGCTTCCGCCATGCCTTCGTGCGCTGGAGCGGCGTGGCGCCCAGTCAATTCCGCCCACACGGTTAAACCGTCCAGGGGCGATATCAGGTCAGCATTTTTGGCCACATCGATCCCCTTTTGGCCTCTCTGGCCATTCTCCGATTCGCCCCGCGCCGCAACACTGGGATCAACCGAATCAGCCCCTGCGGAGAACAACAAATGCTGACGATCTACTCTGACGATCACCATCTGCACCATGGCCGCTGCGAATTGATCGACGGCCAGCTCAAGCCTTGCTTCGAGATGCCGTCCCGCGCCGACCACGTGCTGCAACGGGTAAAAACCCAAAACCTCGGCCCGGTCGAAGCGCCGAAGGATTTCGGCCTCGGACCGATCGAGCGCATCCACAGCCGCGATTACCTCGATTTCTTCAAAGGCGCCTGGGCGCGCTGGACCGAATTCAACACCGACGGCGACTTGCTGCCTTACACCTGGCCGGCGCGCACCCTGCGTCAGGTCAAACCCACCAGCCTGCACGGCCAGCTTGGCTATTACAGCTTCGACGGCGGCGCGCCGATCACCGCTGGCACCTGGCAAGCGGCGTACAGCGCAGCGCAGGTTGCGCTGACCGCGCAAGCGCAAATCCAGCGGGGCGCCCGCAGCGCCTTCGCTCTGTGCCGTCCACCGGGACACCATGCCGCCGGTGATTTGATGGGCGGCTATTGCTACCTCAACAACGCTGCCATTGCCGCCCAGGCATTCCTCGACCAGGGCCACAAGAAGGTCGCGATCCTCGACGTCGACTATCACCACGGCAACGGCACCCAGTCGATTTTCTATGAGCGCAGCGACGTGCTGTTCACCTCGATCCACGGGCACCCGGAAGCGGAATTCCCGTTCTTCCTTGGTTACGAGGATGAGCGCGGCGAAGGGGCCGGCGAAGGCTTCAACTTCAACTATCCGCTGCCGGCGGGTTCCGGATGGGATGTCTGGAGCGCTGCACTGGAACAGGCCTGCCGGGAGATCGAAAACTTCGGTGCCGACATCATCGTCGTGTCGCTGGGTGTCGACACCTTCAAGGACGACCCGATCTCGCAGTTCAAGCTCGACAGTCCGGACTATCTGGCCATGGGCAAACGCATCGCCGCCCTCGGCAGACCGACCCTGTTCGTGATGGAAGGTGGCTACGCAGTGGAAGAAATCGGCATCAATGCGGTGAACGTGCTGGAAGGTTTCGAGTCATGAAAAGTCTCAAGCATTTCATCGCTCCCGCGCTGTGCGCGGTGCTGCTGAACGGCGTGGCCCACGCCGAAGAACGCACCCTGCGCGTCTACAACTGGTTCGACTACATCACCCCCAAGGCACTGGAGGATTTCAAGGCGCAGAACAGTCAGACCAAACTGGTCTACGACATCTTCGACACCAACGAAGCGCTGGAAGCCAAGTTGCTGACCGGCAACTCCGGCTACGACGTGGTGGTGCCATCCAACGTGTTCCTGGCCAAGCAGATCGAGGCCGGGGTGTTCCAGCCGCTGGATCGCAGCCAGTTGCCGAACTGGAACCACCTCGACCCGAAACTGATGAAGCTGATCGAGGCCAACGACCCGGGCAACAAATTCGCCGTGCCGTACATGTATGGCACCATCCTGATCGGCTTCAACCCGACAAAGGTCAAGGCTGCCTTGGGTGACAACGCGCCGGTGGACAGTTGGGATCTGATCTTCAAGGAAGAAAACATCAGCAAGCTCAAGCAATGCGGCGTCGCTCTGCTCGACTCGCCGTCGGAGATCCTGCCGCTGGCCCTGCAACATCTGGGTCTGGATCCCAACAGCAAGAACCCGGCGGACTACGCCAGGGCCGAAGCGTTGCTGATGAAGATTCGTCCGTACGTGACCTATTTCCATTCGTCCAAATACATGGCCGACATCGCCAACGGTGACATCTGCGTCGCGGTCGGCTATTCGGGCAGCTTCTCGCAAGCCGCCAACCGTGCCAAGGAAGCGAAGAACGGCGTGGTGGTCGACATGCGCCTGCCGAAGGAAGGCGCGCCGATCTGGTTTGACATGCTCGCCATCCCGAAAGGCGCGAAGAACCCGCAGGACGCCTACACCTTCATCAACTACCTGCTGCAACCGCAAGTGATTGCGCCGGTCAGCGACTTTGTCGGCTATCCGAACCCGAACAAGGACGCCACCGAACACGTCGATCCGGCGATCCGCAACAACCCCAACCTGTACCCGACCGAAGCGGCGATGAATACGCTCTACACCCTGCAGCCGCTGCCGCGCGATGCGGAGCGGGCACGAACCCGGGCGTGGACCAAGATCAAGTCCGGCACCTGAGACAGAGAGGCCGCGACTGACAACATCGAGCGACCCGCGCCTGCGCGGGTCCTTCTTTACCTCGCCCCTGAAACACCGAACGACGATTACACCGCGGCGGAGCGTTTATCTCCGTTACCGCCAGGCCTGTTCCAGGCGCCTCAAAGCGGCCGTGATGCCGGCCTCGGGCACCGCTGCAAATCCCAGAACCAGTCCGGCTCGCCGGTCCATGGGGCTGTCCGAATCCGGCAACCAGTAACTGCTCAACCCGTTGATCTCGACATCAGCCCGGGCGGCGCTTTCGACCAGCGCCTGCTCCCGGGCCAATGAATCGACCGCGACCGTCAGGTGAAGCCCTGCCGCGACGCTCGGCAGGCTGCCGACACCGGGCATGCCTCGAGGCCACCCCGCCAACAGGGTGTTACGGCGGCTCAGCGCCGCACGGCGCATTCGTCGGATGTGTCGCTGGAAGTGCCCCGCGGCCATGAACTCGGCCATCACGGCCTGGGTGCTCACTTCCGAATGCCGCACATCCACCGCGCGCCGTTGCGTAAACGCTCGCACCAGTCCTGGCGGCAATACCAGATAGCCCAGACGCAGCGCCGGAAACGCGACTTTGCCGAAAGTGCCGACGTACAGCACGCGCCCCTGGCGATCGAGCGCAGCCAACGGGGCCAACGGTGCACCGGTATAGCGATATTCGCCGTCGTAGTCGTCCTCGACGACCCAGCCGCCGGTACGCTCCGCCCAGGCCAGCAGTTCCAGGCGTCGTGCCAGGCTCATCACCACGCCGGTCGGGTATTGATGCGACGGCGTCACATAAGCCACCCGGCAATCCTCGGCAGCGGCCAGCGCCGCACAGTCCATGCCCTCCTCGTCCACGGCAATGCCGCGCAGGCGACCGCCGGCCAGCGCAAAGGCATGACCCGCTGCGCGGTATCCGGGATTCTCGATGCCCACCCCCGCACCCGGTTCCACCAGCAACTGTGCACAAAGGCTGATTCCCTGCTGGGCACCACTGGTGATCACAATTTGTTCAGCCGAGCACTGCATGCCACGAGAGCTGCGCAAATAGGCCGCGACCAGACCGCGCAGACGCGCATCACCTGCCGGATCGCCATAACACAATTGCTGCAGATCGGGCTTGCGCCAGAACGCCGCGTTCAGCTTGGCCCAGACGTCGAACGGGAACAGATCATAGGCCGGAACACCGACGCGAAACGCCCGTGGCGGTCCGCTCGGCGGCAGGGGCAAATGGTTATGTTCCAGCCGCTGTAACGCACCACTGTGGACAACTTTGCTGGATGAATAGACAGTGGAATCGACGGATTTTGTGGATAAGTCTGTGGGCAACCCTGTTGAAAAGCCTGTGGATACTTGTGTGGACAGTTTTTTCGTCGGCGTTATCGATTCGGGCAACTGCGCCACGTAAGTACCGTCCCCGACCCGCCCTTCGATAAATCCTTCGGCATATAACTGATCGTAAGCCCGCACCACACTGTTGCGGGAGACCGACAGCGCGGCGGCCAGATCCCGGCTGGCCGGCAAACGGGTTCCGCTGGCCAGACGCCCGTCCAGCACCCGCAGGCGCAGTGCCTGATAGAGCTGACGGCTGAGTCCTTTGCGGCGGTCGAGCTCGATGCCGGCAGGATTGAACGACAACGACAGTGTGGTCGGATCGGGCATGGCAATGGACCTATGAAATTGGTCTTCAATGGCTCTTACAACAGACCAATAGCCTGCCTACGATGCAGGCATTCGCCAAGGAAAATCTCTCCATGTACACGCCCCGCGCCTTTGCCATCGACGACTTGTCCCAACTGCACGAACTGATCCTCGCCACCCGCCTCGCCATCCTGGTGACCCACGGTGAGCACGGTTTGCAGGCCAGCCATGTGCCGGTGCTGCTGCATCGCGAACAAGGTCCGAACGGTACGTTGTACGGGCATCTGGCCAAGGCCAATGGGCAATGGAAGGACCTGCGCGACGGCGCCGAAGCCATGGTGGTTTTTCCAGGTGCCGATGCCTATGTCAGCCCGGGCTTTTACCCGAGCAAGGCCGAACACGGCAAAGTCGTACCGACCTGGAACTACGTCGCCGTGCACGCCTACGGCCACGCCGAAACCTTCAGCGATGGCGGTCGCCTGCTGGACATCGTCAGCACCCTCACCGATCGCCATGAGGCTGGCCGTGCCGAGCCCTGGTCGGTCGACGATGCCCCGGCCGACTACATCGACGGCATGCTCAAGGCCATCGTCGGCTTTGCCATCCCGATCGACCGCCTCGAAGGCAAGCGCAAGCTCAGTCAGAACCGCAGCCCCGCCGATATCGCCGGCGTACGCGAAGGCCTGGCCGCCAGCTCCGACATCAACGATCAAACCCTCGCTCACCTGATGCGTTAAGGAAATCACCATGAGTCAGATCGACATCCGTCCGGTCAGCGCCGCCGATCACGCGGCCTGGCTACCGCTGTGGCAGGCCTACCTGCGCTTCTACAACACCGAGCTGCCGGACACCGTCAGCCAAAGCACCTGGCAGCGTTTTCTCGACCCGAACGAGCCGACTCACGCCGCACTCGCCTGGGCCGACGGCAAAGCGGTGGGCATGGTGCACTTCATCTACCATCGTTCGAACTGGAGCATCGAGAACTCCTGCTATCTGCAGGACCTGCTGGTGGAGCCGAAATCCCGTGGCACAGGCGTGGGACGCCTGCTGATCGAACACGTTTACGGCACGGCCAAGGCCGACGGGTGCTGCAAGGTGCACTGGCTGACCCACGAAACCAACGCCACCGCGATCCAGCTCTACGAGCGCATCGCCGAACGCCCGGGTTTCATCCAGTTTCGCAAAGCCATTTAAGGATCCACGCGCATGACGATTTCTCTCGCTGACTGGAAAGGCGTTCCACCGCCTTCGACCACCCTGATCGAAGGCCGCTTCATTCGCCTGGAAAAACTCGACCCGGCGCGCCACGGCGACGACCTGTTCAACGCTCTGCAAGGCCCCGGCGCCGATCCGAAACTCTGGGATTACTTGCCCTACGGCCCGTTCCCGGAACGCAGCGCTTTCAATGACTGGCTGAACAACCATGCGGCCCACAGCGATCCGTATTTCTTCAGTGTCATCGACCGCGCCAGCGGCCAGGTGCAAGGCATTCTCAGTCTGATGTCGATCGTCCCGGCTCATGGCCGTATCGAAATCGGCCACGTCACCTTCGGCGCCCCCATGCAGCGCTCGCCGAAAAGCACCGAGGCGGTGTACCTGCTGGCCAAGGAATCCTTTGCCCTCGGCTACCGCCGCCTCGAATGGAAATGCAACAACGGCAACGCCCGCTCCAAGTACGCGGCCGAGCGCCTGGGTTTCAGCTTCGAAGGCGTGTTTCGCCAGCACATGGTCGTGAAAGGCCGGAACCGCGATACCGCGTGGTATTCGATTCTGGATACGGAATGGCCGTCCATCGCGGCAGGGTTCGAGCGCTGGTTAAGCGATAAGAACCAGACGGCCGAGGGGCAGGTGAAGGGGTTGGTCGAGTGCCGCGCCTGAAACTCGATCGACACTGATCGGGTTGCGGGTTCAGCTGTCGTTTCGCCGAACCCGCACCACCCCCATCTTCAGTCCGAACGGGCGGAACACGGCATTCAACGATTTCAATGTCTGATTACCCTCCCCGTGCTCGATGTGCACCAGCGTACGTACCGAAATCCTGCACATCTTCGCAAACTGGGTCTGATGCAACCCGGTGACCTCCACGCGCAAACGGCGAACGGCTTCACCGATCTCCACGGTTCCCTGAGCCAGTGCTTCTTGAATGCTTTCGATGAGCACGGTGCGCTCGGCGACGGTCATGCTCATTTCAAATCCCAGTCTTTCAAACGTTGCTCCAGGTTTTTCAAGTGAACGCCCGGATGATTCATCGTCCGGTCAGGCAAACCGCTGGCGCTCAAAATATCCGGCAACTCGGCCAGGCACTGCGCATCTTCACGCAAGCGCTCGAAAGACTCCGGCGCGTCGGACAATGCCAATGGGTCATCCGGATCGGAAATGTCCGCCAATGCGCGGCAAACACCCCGCCAATCAACATCACCCGCCCTCTCCAGCTCTTTTGGCCACTTGGTCGTGCGGGTCACACCTTCATCATCCATGACCATGGGGGCCAGATCATAAATGGGGGCCAGACGATACGAGTCGACATCACGAATGATTGCGGTGTTGCGACCGTGATTGTCCGAGTTGCCAAGAATCTTGTTGATCAGATCCCGACGTAAATAGTCTGCGACAAGTGCCGGAATCTCATCCGCTTGCCCCGCTTCGCGCCAGAGCCTGGCGAGCATGCGAATGACATCCATATGGTTCATCGCACTGCCCGGCGTCGTCACTCCGGCCAGTGAGTAGATCGACTCCACAGCAAAACGCTCTACACCTCGCTCAGTCACCTGACGATCAAAACGCTGCATCCACAAGCTCGGCTTGCTCGCTTCCTCTAACGCCAGACCTTCCGCTGCGACGGTCTCGATACCCAGTGCCTGAAGCGCCTGGTAGTAATGGAATTCGCTGCGCAGGATGTCTTGATCGGTTTGACTGCCTTTATTCCGGGCAAATTTCACAGACCAGTGCTGACGGACGTTTCCATCCTCCAGCACTGCATCGGGGTACAAAAAACCGGCACGATCCTCAGCCAGAAGAATCTTGGGCGCTTCACCTCCGGCTCCCGTCGCACCGCCAATCGCAGCCCCCATTTCGTAGGCGTATTCAAGAAACCGGTGGTCACGGCTGACGACATCCTGGCGCTGAAACCCTATGGGTTTGCGCTCGTCGACAGCCTCGGCTGATTCCTTTATCCGCATATTGCCGATCGGAGCCGGGGTGCAGCGTCCGAGCAGATAAAGATCAGCACTGATGTCTGCAGGTTTCTCCTGCCCCAGACGTGCGAGAAGAAACCTTTTGGCAGCGCCTGCCGGTGCAATGTCATGCACGAACGCAGGCGTGATGGATCGCCGGCCTTCCCAATCCAGCGGATACGACGCACTCACGGCCCTGGAAAACGCAGAGCCAATGGCCTCATGGTTTTCGACCAGATACGCCGACTCGTAACCAAAGCTGCAACGGCTTTCGAAGCCTTTTTCGGGCGAGTCGAAACTCAACACCATCGCGTCGTGCCATTTACCGGCTTCGAATATCTGCAATGTCAAATAATGCATGCGGCCCTTATCTGCAATTAAATGCACCCCAGCGAATATTTAGTGAATCAGAACTGCAATATAGTGCATTTTTGGAGATCAAGATGACCCTTTATCTGCATTAAAGTGCAGACAAGGCGATCAAATTTCTCGACGAATGCAAAATAATGCATATGCAGCCGAGTTCATCACGGACATCATTCTGTAAACCCCATTCGCTATACAGAACGCCCTCTCTAATAACTAAAAGGACGTTCTCCCCATGCCGCTCCCGCCTCAGCGCCTGTCGCTTGCCACCGCCCTGCTGATCGCCACCAGTGCCGCCCACGGCAAGAATGTCGTGATCGACACCGCCACCACCGCGTCGCAGACATTGGGCGGCAGTGACACCCTGACGATTTCGGCGCCGGGCAGCATCACCAACAGCGGCAAGGCCGTAAGCCTCAAGGACGGCACCCGCGGTGCCGGCGTGATCATCGACAATGCCGGCAAGATCATCTCCACCGGTGGCCGGGCCATCGACAGCAGCGGCGACCTGACCCAGGCACGCAACTACGCGATCTACAACCGCAGCGGCGGGCAGATTCTCGGCTCCAACGACGCGATTCGCATCGACAGCAACTTCGTCAGCGGCAGCCTGTTGATCGACAACAGCGGCACCATTCGTTCGACCACAGGCCAGGGCCTGGATCTGGATGCGCTGCGCAGCGACGGCGTGAAGACCACGCTCATCAACCGCGCGGGCGGACTGATTCGTGGCGACGCCAGCGACGGCATGAAGACCGGTGCCAACGCGACCATCAGCAACTACGGCGAGATATCGACCGGCGACTCGCTCAACGCCGACCAGAAGTTCGACGGCATCGATATCGACAGTGCAACCGGTGTCAGCGTGACCAACTACGGTGTGATTTCCGGTGGACGCCACGGCATCACCACCGACCTTGGCGCGACGCTGGTCAACTACGGGCAGATCACCGGGCGCAATGGCTCGGGTTTCGGCTCCGATGGCGACGGCACGGTGATCAACCACGGCACCCTCACTGGCGCGTATTCCGGGTTGCAAGCCAATGGCGATGGTGACGGCGTGGATATCGACAAGATCGCCCACATCGAAAACTACGGCACCATCCAGGGCGTCGGCGCCGGCGGCGTGGACAAGGGTGGTTTTGCCAACGGCAGTGAAGGCATCGCCCTGGGCGGCGGTTACATCCTCAACGCCAAAGGTGCACTGATCAGCGGCGCCAACAGCGCGATTCTGGTGGACGACGGCAGCGGCGGCTCGGGGCTGGCGGCCACCACGCTGGAGAACTACGGCACCATTCAAGGGCTCGACGGTTTCGGCGTGAAGTTCGTCGGTGAATTCGCCGACAACGTGATCAACGGCGGCACTCTCAGCGGCAGCAACGGCCTGGCGCTGGATCTGGGCGGCGGCAACGACAGCCTGACCCTGCGCAGCGGCAGCCGGTTTACTGGTGTGGTCGATGGCGGCACCGGTTATGACCGCGTGGTGATGGACGATGCGGCGGGCGGCAGCTTTGGTAACAGCCGCAATTTCGAATGGCTGGAGGTCAAACAAGGCGCCTGGACACTCACAAGCAGCGGCGATTTCAGCGACGGCGGTGCCGTGCGCAATGGCGCCACCCTGATCAACCAGGGCGGCATCGCCGGCAGCCTGACCGTAGACGCCGGCGGCGTTTATGCCGGCGGTGGCTCAGTGGACAACCTCAATGTGAAGGGTACGTTGCGCACCGACACCCGACTCGGCACCGCGACAGTCGTGCACGACTTGAACATGGGCAGCGCATCCACCCTCGCTTACGGTGTCAATGCCGATGGCAGCAGCGCACCGGTCCAGGTCGGCGGCACTGCCAACCTCAACGGTGCGACGCTCGCGGTCAATCCCGGCACCGGCACCTATCCATGGCAGAGCCGATACACGGTGTTGCAGGCTGCGCAGGTCAACGGCACGTTCGGTGCGGTCACCAGCGACTACGCCTTTCTCACCCCGACGCTTGCTTACTCGCCGACTCAGGTTGATCTTACCTACACCCGCAATGATGTGGCGTTCAATGAATTCGCCGTCACCGGCAACGGCCGCAACGCCGCCAACAGCCTGGCCTCGATAGGCAAGAACAACGTGCTGTACAACGCCTTGCTCAACACCACTCAAAGCGGTGCCCCAGCGGCCATCGAGCAACTGGCCGGCGCCAGCAACGCCAACCTGACCAGCGCCACCCTCGGCGCCAGCAGTCAGGTGGGCGGCAGCATGCTTTCAGCGATGCGGCAAATGGGTGGCAGTCCCGGCTTGATGGTCGGCCTCGATCAGCGTGACACACCGATCCTCGCCGCCAACGGCGTACCGTCCGAAGCGCGCAATCTGAATGACCCGAACGCTCGCGGACGACTCTGGCTACAAGCCATCGGCGGCTACGGCAAGCTCGATGGCGAACACGGCAACGGCAGTCTCGAGCAGCGCACCAGGGGCAGCGTGCTCGGTGCCGATTGGGCGCTGAATCCACAATGGCGACTGGGCATTCTTGGTGGGTATTCGAAGACCGATCTGGACGCCACCGGTGTCGACGGCAATGTCGAGAGCTGGCATGCCGGGGTCTACGCCCAGCATCAGAATGGCCCGTTCGCAGTGCGCCTGGGCGCGGCTTACAGCGGTCATCAAGGCGAAAGCAAACGCACGGTCGCGTTCAACGGTTTCAGCGACCGCCCCAAAGGCGATTACGACGCCAACAGCCAGCAGGCCTTCGCCGAACTCGGCTACGCCATGGGCAGCGGCCGGCTCAGCGCCGAACCTTACGCCAGCCTCGGCTACCAGCGTTATCACCGCGACCGCTATCAGGAAAAGGGCGGCGCGGCGACGTTGCAGGTCGACAGCCAGACCCAGGACAACTTCAGCAGCACCTTCGGCGTACGCCTGGCGCACCTCGGCTCACTGGACAATGGCATGAGCCTGACACCACGGATGGCGGCCGGCTGGAAGCACACCTATGGAGATGTCAGCAGCTCGACCCGCCAGGCGTTCGTTGTCGGCGGTACGGCGTTCAGCGTCGATGGCAGCTCGCTGGATCGTGACAGCCTCGTCCTCGAAGCAGGGCTGGATCTGGGTGTTTCGGCACGGCAGACGCTCGGGCTCGGCTACAGCGGCGAGATCGGTAACAACAGTCGCAATCACGTATTGATCGGGCAATGGCAGATGAGTTTCTGAGGTTTCGCCAATCGATACTTCAGCGGATGCTGTAGGCAAAAGCGTCCGGTCGATCAAGTAATCATGGCGGGTTCATGACTCGCCATTGATTGAGCTACAAAAGCGGACGCCAAGCCCTTCGTACGGTTCGGAATCGCCCGGCATCGAGGCACCTGCTTCGACTTTTACAGTTTGGCCTCACCCTTCAAGAGGCCGAACGGAATGCCCCTTCAACATAATTCCAAGCTCAAACATCTTGTCCTGGCCATTGCGCTGGCTACCGGTTGCGTAGAATTTTCACTCGCGGAGCAATCCGAGCCCGACGCGCACGTCGATATCGAAGTGAAGGTCAAAAAGCCGCGCAAGAAGAAGGAAATACCTGCTCCACTCAGTCCCGCTGAAGAACCCCCTCCTGAAGAAAGGAACACTCCGACGCCCATGACAAGCCCGGTCAGCACCAAGGACTTGGTGGTTCCAGTTCACACATCCGATGGCATTTCTTCCGATGACATTCCTTCCAAGAGGCTCGCCACGACAGAAAGTGGCAGCGCGCTCGAAGAAAGCATCGAAAAACCGGTGCCGTCACCGGAACCGGCTCTGGCCGGAACGCCCGTAGCTCAACAAACCCAAGTGGTTGAGCTGCCTGCGTCAACGGATGCTCCTCCATCCGTCGGCAACGCAGCCATCGAAGCCGTGCTTGCTGTCGACGAAACCACAGCCGCCATCGCCTGGGATCAACTGGCGGGCGGAAGCAAGGCCACCCTCGCCAAGGCGACTTTAAGCAGTGTCACACCGGTCAGCGACAGCCTGCTGTCGGCCATGCATCAACTCGATGGCACCCATGATGTTCAGGGAAACGCTCCACGTCATGCGGCCGCAAGCACAGACAGCGGCAGGGTCTGGCTGCAGGCTCTCGGCCATGGCGGCAAACTGGATCGCGATGTGGAACCCATGCAGCATTCCACCAAAGGATTGCTGCTGGGTACGGACTGGCGCGTTACCGAAGAATGGCACCTGGGATTGATGGGAGGGATATCCGACACTCGCATCGACAGTAAAGCACTGAACGGCGATCTCGACAGTTGGCACCTGGGTGCCTACGCCTTGCGCCAGAGCGGCCCGTCGTCACTTCGCTTCGGTGCAATCTGGAGCGGTCATGAAGGCCGCACCCGCCGCGAAGTCGCATTCGGTCGCTTCCAGGACCGGCTCAAGGGCAACTACCACGCCAGCACCCGACAAGCGTTCATCGAGTCGGGATACAACCTGGGAGGGGCCAACGTGACCGTCGAACCCTTTGCCGGTGTCGGTTACCAGCACTACCGGCGCAACGGTTACACCGAAACAGGTGGCGCGGCGGCGCTCAAGGTTCATGCGCAAACCCAGGGCAACTTCAACACCACCATCGGGCTGCGCATGGCGAAGGTCGGCACACTGGATAACGGCCTGCGTCTCACGCCGCGGTTCAGCGCAGGGTGGAAACACGTTTACGGAGAGACCGTCACCAGCACCCGACAACGGCTGGTCGCCGGCGGGTCCGACTACACCGTTTATGGAGCAGAACTGGATCGCAACAGCTTAAAACTCGACACAGGACTGGAACTGGCACTCTCGGACAGTCACACGCTGGATATCGGTCTGTCCGGAGGGATCGGCTCCGACAGCCGCAACCACGGCGTATCGGGACAATGGCGAATGGCGTTCTGAGTCCTGTTCGGGGCGTGGCGGCAAAAAAAAGGGGAGCACATGCTCCCCCGAGGTTTAAAGCGTTGTATCGAGGCCGTTATCTCAGCCTTCGATCTCGATCAGGATCTCACCCGGGTTCACCCGGTCGCCCTTGGCGACGTGAATGGCGGTGACCTTGCCGGCAACAGCGGCCTGGACTTCGGTTTCCATCTTCATCGCTTCGGTGATCAGCACAGCCTGGCCCGCCTTGACGATATCGCCCTCCTTGACCAGCACATCAACGATGTTGCCCGGCATGGTGGTGCTGACATGGCCCGGTGCCGACGCCTGCTTGCGCTTGCTGCTGCCACCGCCGACGAACTCGTTGAGCGGCTCGAACACCACTTCTTCCGGCATGCCGTCGATGGAAAGATAGAAGTGGCGCTTGCCTTCGGCCTTGACGCCGACACCGGTGATGTCCACGCGGTAGGTTTCGCCATGGACGTCGATGACGAACTCGGTCGGTACACCTTCGCCGCCGGCCGAGGCCACCTTGCCCGCTTCCGGGATCGGCAGCAGCACTTCCGGCGTGAGGGTGCCGGCGGCACGCTCTTCGAGGAACTTGCGCCCGATGTCCGGGAACATGGCGAAGGTCAGCACGTCTTCTTCGGACTTGGCCAGTGCGCCGATGTCCGCACGCAGCTTGGTCATTTCCGGCTTGAGCAGATCGGCGGGACGCACGTCGATCACTTCTTCACTGCCGATGGCCTGACGACGCAGCTTTTCGTTCACGGTGCCCGGCGCCTTGCCGTATCCGCCTTGCAGGTAAAGCTTCACCTCGTTGGTGATGGTCTTGTAGCGCTCGCCGGCCAGCACGTTGAAGAACGCCTGGGTACCGACGATCTGCGAGGTCGGTGTCACCAGCGGCGGGAAGCCAAGGTCCTCACGCACACGCGGGATTTCCGCCAGCACTTCGTTCATGCGGTTGAGAGCACCCTGCTCCTTCAACTGGTTGGCCAGGTTGGAAATCATCCCGCCCGGTACCTGGTTGACCTGAACACGGGTGTCGACGGCGGTGAACTCGCTTTCGAACTGATGGTATTTCTTGCGCACGGCGTAGAAGTACAGGCCGATTTCCTGCAACAGTTCCAGGTCCAGACCGGTGTCGAACTCGCTGCCCTTGAGGGCCGCAACCATCGATTCCGTACCCGGGTGGCTGGTGCCCGAAGCGAAGCTGGAGATCGCGGTGTCGATGTGGTCGGCACCGTTTTCAATAGCCTTGAGCTGGCACATGGCAGCCAGGCCGGCGGTGTCGTGGGAGTGAATGAACACCGGCAGCGACTGCTCGGCTTTCAATGCTTTGACCAGCTCGCCCGTCGCGTACGGGGTCAGCAGGCCGGCCATGTCCTTGATCGCCACCGAGTCGCAACCCATGGCTTCCATTTGTTTGGCCTGGGCGACGAAGGCATCGATGGTGTGCACCGGGCTGGTGGTGTAGGCGATAGTGCCCTGGGCGTGTTTGCCGGCAGCCTTCACCGCTTCGATCGCCACGCGCAGGTTACGCACGTCGTTCATCGCGTCGAAGATGCGGAACACGTCGATGCCGTTGACCGCTGCCTTGGCGACGAACGCCTTGACCACGTCATCGCTGTAATGCCGGTAGCCCAGCAAGTTCTGGCCGCGCAGAAGCATTTGCAGGCGCGTGTTGGGCAACGCGGCACGCAGTTGGCGCAGGCGCTCCCACGGGTCTTCTTTCAGGAAGCGCACGCAGGCGTCGAAGGTCGCGCCACCCCAGACTTCCAGCGACCAGTAGCCGACCTTGTCGAGTTTGTCGCAGATCGGCAGCATGTCTTCGGTGCGCATGCGAGTGGCGAGCAGCGATTGGTGGGCGTCGCGCAGGATGGTGTCGGTTACGAAAATCTTTTTAGTCATTGTTCTATTCCTCACAGGCCTGCGTGGGCGGCGATGGCGGCGGCAATGGCCAGGGCCAGCTCTTCGGGTTTGCGCTTGATCGAGTAGTTGGTCAGTTCAGGGTGGCTTTCCACGAAGCTGGTATTGAACTGGCCGCTGCGAAATTCAGCATTGCGCAGGATTTCCTGGTAATACGCGGCGGTGGTCTTCACGCCTTGCAGACGCATGTCGTCCAGGGCTCGCAGGCCACGGTCCATCGCTTCTTCCCAGGTCAGCGCCCAGACCACCAGTTTCAGGCACATCGAGTCGTAGAACGGCGGAATGGTGTAGCCGGTGTAGATCGCCGTGTCGGTACGCACGCCCGGACCGCCGGGAGCGTAGTAACGGGTGATCTTGCCGAAGCTCGGCAGGAAGTTGTTTTTCGGATCTTCAGCGTTGATCCGGAACTGCAGGGCAAAACCGCGGTGCTGGATATCTTCCTGCTTCACCGACAGCGGCAGGCCGGAGGCGATGCGGATCTGTTCGCGGACGATGTCGATCCCGGTGATTTCTTCGGTGATGGTGTGTTCCACCTGCACCCGGGTGTTCATCTCCATGAAGTACACCTCGCCCTCGGCGAGCAGGAACTCCACGGTACCGGCATTCTCGTAACCCACTGCCTTGGCTGCACGCACCGACAGATCGCCGATGTAGGCACGCTGTTCCGGGGTCAGTTGCGGGCTCGGGGCGATTTCGATCAGCTTCTGGTTGCGACGCTGGATCGAGCAGTCCCGTTCGAACAGGTGCACAACGTTGCCGAAGCTGTCGCCGAGGATCTGCGCTTCGATGTGCTTCGGATTGACGATGCATTTTTCCAGGAACACTTCCGCCGAACCGAAAGCCTTGGTGGCTTCGGAAATGACCCGAGGGAAATTCTGTTCGAGTTCTTCGCGGCTGTTGCAACGACGGATACCGCGACCGCCACCACCGGAGGTGGCCTTGAGCATCACCGGGTAACCGATACGGTCGCCCTCGCTCAAGGCTTCTTCCAGGCCCGAGACGTTGCCTTCGGTACCCGGCGTGACCGGTACGCCGGCCTTGATCATGCTGCGGCGCGCTTCGGTCTTGTCACCCATGCGGCGAATGACTTCCGCCGAGGGGCCAATGAATTTGATTCCGCGTTCGGCGCAAATCTCTGCCAGTTCGGCGTTTTCCGAAAGGAAACCGTACCCGGGATGCAGCGCATCACAACCGGTTTCCACGGCCAGATTCACCAGCTTGCGCGGGTTGAGGTAACCGGCCAGCGGCTCGGCACCAATGCTGTGGGCCTCATCGGCACGCTTCACATGCAAGGCATGGCGGTCGGCGTCGGAAAAAATCGCAACCGAGCGAATGCCCATTTCGGCGCAGGCACGCACGATTCGTACGGCGATCTCACCCCGGTTGGCGATCAGGATCTTTGTTATCACTTGGAGGTTCCCTTGAGCCGGTGGTACCCACGACCTGCTAGACCCAGGTCGACGCGTGACCAAATGTTTCAATCTGGTCGCGGCTTCACACTAGCGCTCACAAGGAATTAACAAAAATGAATAAAAATTGGGTCAGGCATAAGTAAAGACTTATAGTCACAGCATCAGCCAGCGGCCAGAGTCGGTTAAAAATGCGTAAGTCCTTGATGCGTATGACATTGCGTCAATTGCAGATCTTCAACGAAGTGTGTGATTTGCGCTCTTACAGCCGCGCTGCCGAGGAAATGTCTCTCACGCAACCGGCCGTCAGCCTACAGATTCGTCAGTTGGAAGAGCTGATAGGACAGCCGCTGTTCGACTATGTCGGCAAAAAACTCTACATGACCGAGGCCGCCGAAGCACTTCAGCGCGCCAGCCGCGACATCTTCGGCCGCCTGGAAAACCTCGACATGCAGTTGTCGGACATGCAGGGCTCCTTGCAGGGGCAGTTGAAACTGGCGGTGGAATCCAGCGCCAAGTATTTCGTGCCGCACCTGTTCGCCGCTTTCCGGCGCCAGCACCCCGAAGTCAATCTGCAACTGACGGTGGTCAACCGCGGCCAGGTGATCCGCCGTCTTTCCGACAACCGCGACGACCTGGTGATCATGTCGATGGTGCCGCAGGACATGGGCCTGGAGTTTCTGCCGTTTCTCAACAATCCGATTGTCGCGGTCGCCCCGCCGGATCACCCGCTGTCGCACATGGGGCCGCTGCGCTTGCAGGACCTTGAGCCTTACACACTACTGATTCGGGAGCCCGGTTCGGGAACTCGACTGGCCTGCGAGGAGTACTTCAAGGAAAAACGCGTGCACTTCACGCAGACACAGGAAGTAGCGTCGGCCGAAGCTCAGCGTGAATGCGTTGTGGCAGGTCTGGGCGTGGCGCTGTTGACACGTCACGCCCTGAACCTGGAGCTGGCGACCGGCGGCCTGGTGGAGCTTCCGGTCGAAGAACTGCCGCTCTTTCGCAGCTGGTGCCTGGTACAGGCCAAGGCCAAGCGGCTGTCACCGGTGGCCCATGCCTTCCTGGCATTCATCCGTAGCGAGCGGGCGCAGGTCAGCGCACTGGCTGAACGATTCGACGGGAAGCCGCGGGAGATGCCTGCCAGTAATTGAGTTCGATATCCTCGGGAAAATCGCTGATTTCGCACTGAAGCTGACGAAGTTCGAAGCGATCTTCGATGGCGCGACGAAATTCCATGCGGCGCTGGTCTTCCTGCTGACGACGGGTTTTCGCGGCGCTGTTGCGTTCTTCGTAAGGCTGAGCCATTTCGAGTCTCCCAAGGCGAGTACGGGAGTTTCACGATAGGCGCGGGGGATGACGGTTTGGCTTCGCCGGGGTTACAGACAGATGAAGATTGGCCTCATTCCATGACCTTCAGTCATCCAGCGCTTTGACCGCTTTTGGCGACAGGCGCAAGCTGCGCAGACTGCGTTTGACGCTCTTGAGGTGGTTGACCAGACTCGGACCCCGCGCCATGGCCACGCCCATGGCCAGCACATCGATCACAACCAGGTGGGCGATGCGCGACGTCAGCGGGGTATAGATTTCGGTGTCCTCGTGCACGTCGATCGCCAGGTTGACGGTCGACAGCTCGGCCAACGGTGTCTGGCTCGGGCACAAGGTGATCAGCGATGCACCGCTCTCGCGAACGAGGTTGGCGGTGATCAGCAAATCCTTGGAACGGCCGGACTGGGAAATGCAGATCGCCACGTCGGTGGGCTTCAGCGTCACCGCCGACATCGCCTGCATGTGCGGATCGGAATACGCCGCAGCAGTCAGCAACAGACGGAAGAACTTGTGCTGCGCATCCGCAGCCACTGCGCCCGATGCACCAAAACCATAGAACTCGACGCGCTGGGCCTGAGACATCAGCGTCACCGCGCGCTGCAACTCCTGCGGATCGAGCTTCTCGCGAACTTCCATCAGCGTGTGCAGGGTGGTGTCGAAAATTTTCAGGCTGTAGTCGGCGACCGAGTCGTCTTCATGGATCGCGAACTGACCGAAACTCGCGCCCGCCGCGAGGCTTTGCGCAAGCTTGAGTTTCAGGTCCTGAAAACCGGAACAACCGATGGCACGACAGAAGCGCACGATGGTCGGTTCACTGATGCCGACGCTGTGGGCCAGGTCAGCCATGGAACTGTGCATCACCGCCGCAGGGTCAAGCAGCACGTGGTCGGCGACCTTGAGCTCCGACTTGCGTAACAGGTGACGTGACTGGGAGATGTGTTGCAGCAGATTCAAGGGGCTGGACTCTTGTTATGGAAAGATGTGCTTTGGCCAGATGCCGGGGATGTAGCAAGCTTGTAGTTATACTACATGAATCGGCTTTTTGCCTGCTCAATGCGTAACCGGATCGCCCCGTATCCGGCGACATGCATTGCATGTAGCCCTTTACCGGGGATTTTCCTGCTGGCGCAACAAGCCAGCGAGACCGGCGGCCTCCACCGGACGGCTGATCAGATACCCCTGCACCTCGTCACAGCCCTCGGCTTTCAGGAAATCAAGTTGCTCCTGCCGCTCGACGCCTTCGGCCACCACCTTCAGCGACAGTCCATGGGCCATGGCGATGATCGCGCGAGTGATGGCCGCATCTTCGCCACCCTCCCCCAATCCACGAATGAATGCCTGATCGATCTTCACGTAATCCACCGGAATCCGCTTCAGATAACTCAATGACGAATAACCGGTACCGAAATCGTCAATCGCCAGCTTCACCCCCAGGTCACGCAGCTGCTGAAAGGTCGCGATGATGTGCTCGACACTGTCGAGCAACTGGCTTTCGGTCAGCTCCAGTTCAAGGTAATGCGGCGCCAGCCCGGTTTCTTCCAGCACCTGGCGCACCAGGCTGGCCAGTTTTCCCTGGCGCAACTGATGCACTGAAAGATTCACCGAAACCCGGATCGGCTCCAGTCCCTGACGCTGCCACTCGCACGCCTGCCGGCATGCCTGACGCAGCACGAACTCGCCGATCGGACCGATCAGCCCCGTCTCCTCCGCCAGCCCGATGAAATCCCCCGGCGGCACTCGGCCCATGGTCGGATGATCCCAGCGCACCAGTGCTTCGGCGGCGTTGAGACGGCCCGTCGCCAGGCACAGTTTCGGTTGGTAGAACACGCTCAGCTGCCGCTCTTCGATGGCTTTGCGCAGCTGGTTTTCCAGCTGCAGACGCTCCAGCGTGCTGGCCTGCAGGCTGTCGGTGTAGAACTGGAAGTTGTTACCGCCCAGATGCTTGGCATGTTGCATCGCCATGTTCGACTGACTGACCAGCGCGGCGATCTCCCGGGCGTTATCCGGCAGCATGCTGATCCCCATCGAAGCGCTCACCACCAGTTCGTGCCCTTCCACCGTCAGCGGCAGACGCAGCTTGCACGACAACCGTGTCGCGACCCGCGCCAGACTCGACAGGTTGCTGTAAGCATCGAACAACACCGCAAACTCGTCGCCGGATAGCCGAGCGATCGTGTCAGCTTCCGGCAAGGCACTGACCAGACGCCGCGACATCCTTTGCAGCAACTGGTCGGCTATCTCATGGCCCAGGCTGTCATTGAGCAATTTGAAGCGATCCAGGTTGATGTGCAGCAGCGCCAGATTCCGTCGCACGCCCTGTCGCACACGCTGATGCGCTTCGTGCAACCTTTCGCGAAACAGCGAGCGGTTGGCCAGGCCGGTGAGTTCGTCATAGTGGGTCAGATAGCGCATCCGCTCCTCGGATTCGCGACGGGCGGAAAGATCGGCGAAGAAGCCCACGATATGGCTGACATTTCCCCGACTGTCGCGCACCGCATTCAATTGCAGCCACTGCGGATAAAGCTCGCCGTTCTTGCGGGTCTCCACCAGCTCGCCTTGCCAGCTGCCGTGCTGCTCCAGCGCCTGGCGGATGGTGACGTAGTGCCGCCGGGCGTCGCGGCTGCATGGCAATTCCACGACATTGCGTCCGAGCATGTCATCGATGTCATAACCGGTGACCCGGCTGAAGGCCTGATTGATGGCGATCAGCGAATAATTCGGGTCGAGGATCACGATGCCTTCACTGGCCGCCTCGAACACCGTCGCGGCCAATTGCTGCTGGGCCTCCAGATTTTTGCTGGCACTGATGTCGCGTCGGGTACCGACCATACGGATCACCCGCCCGCTTTCATCGCGCTCGACCGCCCGGCCACGGTCTTCGATCCAGACCCAGTGCCCGTCGCCATGGCGCACCCGGTATTCGATCTGATAGTCCTCGCTGCGGCCTTTCAAATGCTCGATCAGCGCCCGTTTGAGTGGCGGCACATCTTCGGGATGCAAGCGTGGCCGTAAATGCCTGAGCAAGCCGGTGACGTATTCAGGGTCAATGCCGAACAATTCCTGGATCTGCGTGTGGTGAACCTCGTCGGTCTGCAGGTTCCAGTCCCACAACCCCAGCTCACTGGCCTTCAACGCCAGGGCCAGGCGTGCTTCGCTCTTGCTCAGGGCCTGATTGGCGAGATCCAGTTCACGACTGCGCCGGGCCACCCGATCCTCCAGCTCGGCCTGCGCCTCACGCAACTTGCCTTCGGCCGAGCGACGCTGCTCGATTTCCTTCGCCAACGCCTGATTGAGCAGATCGCTGCGAGTTTGCGCCTGTTGCAGGTGTTCGATCAGGTGCTGATTCTGAAAGCGCCGCAGCAAGCCACGGTCGATCAAACGGTTGACCTGCCATGCCACCACGCTCAGGGAACCGAGCAGAATCAGACCGAGCCAGCCCCAGCCACGCGCCAGTTCGTCGCCTCCCCAGAACAGATAGCCGATGGCCGGGAGCAGGCACGGCAAGGTAAAGGATAGAAAGGCCGGAATGCTCACGGCGTAGGCCACACTGGCTGACAGCGTCGCGGCGCCGATCAGGCCGAAAACCCATGCCTGTTGCAGGAAGTTGTCGGCCGGCACAAGGGCGATGCCGGCTGCGGCCAGGGTCAAACCGGTCATGGACGACCCGAGCAGGAACATCCGGCCCCAGACCGGCCGTGCCTGGCGATCGGGTATCGCCGAATCGAATGCCGCGACCTGGATCACCCGCAACGCCACCAGCGACAACAGCCAGATCAGCCAGACGCTGACCACGAAGTAGCGCTGCGGACTCCAGAGCATGACGGCGCAGACCAGACCATTGATCAACATGAACAGGGTGGGCAACAGCGAACCCTGATAGAGAAGACGCGTGCGTTCGACCGCCATCTGGGTGGCGTAATGCTTGCGGATCATCCGGGGTTCCACAGAGGGGCCCGACAGGTCGAAGCTGAGGGTCATAGGCAACGTTCTTGTTTTTATAAGTGTGAGCATGCGCCCGGAAACGTGGACGGAGCATACACAAGCCCAACCACTTGCCAAACTGCTCCAGATCATAATTTCACCGAAACTTTTCAGTCTCCCGTCACCCGTCAAAGCCCCGAAGCGAGGCGGGCCAACACCTGTGGCCAATGACCGACCGGTCGTCATTGACAGCACTTTCATCGGCTAATGCAAAGCTCGGTTTGCCCGGGCCTGCGACGCGCCCTAGAATGCCCCGATGCGCGACGATCTCTCCCTTCTGCTGAACTCCCTTAACGACGCCCAACGCCAGGCCGTAGCGGCCCCCGTCGGGCGTCAATTGGTCCTGGCCGGTGCCGGCTCCGGCAAAACCCGAGTGCTGGTGCACCGTATCGCCTGGTTGATCCAGGTGGAAAACGCCTCGCCCCACTCGATCCTGTCGGTGACCTTCACCAACAAGGCCGCCGCCGAGATGCGTCACCGCATCGAGCAATTGCTGGGCATCAACCCGGCCGGCATGTGGGTCGGCACTTTCCACGGCCTGGCGCACCGCTTGCTGCGGGCTCACTGGCAGGAAGCCGGGCTGAGCCAGACCTTCCAGATCCTCGACAGCGATGACCAGCAACGACTGGTCAAGCGGGTGATCCGTGAGCTGGGGCTGGACGAACAGCGCTGGCCGGCCCGTCAGGCCCAGTGGTTCATCAACGGGCAGAAAGATGAAGGTCTCCGCCCGCAACACATTCAGGCCAGCGGCGACCTGTACCTGGCCACCATGCGCGGCATCTATGAGGCCTACGAGGCTGCCTGCCAGCGCGCCGGGGTCATCGATTTCTCCGAACTGCTGCTGCGCGCCCTCGACCTTTGGCGCGACCATCCGGGCCTGCTGGCGCATTACCAGAAGCGTTTCCGGCACATCCTGGTGGACGAGTTCCAGGACACCAACGCCGTGCAATACGCCTGGTTGCGCTTGCTGGGCAAGGGCGGCGACAGCCTGATGGTGGTCGGCGACGATGACCAGTCGATCTACGGCTGGCGCGGTGCGAAAATCGAAAACATTCATCAGTATTCCTCCGACTTCCCGGATTCCGAGACCATCCGTCTGGAGCAGAACTACCGCTCCACCGCCGGCATCCTGAAAGCGGCCAACGCCTTGATTGCCAACAACACCGGGCGTCTGGGCAAAGAGCTGTGGACCGACGGAGGCGACGGAGAAGCGATCAATCTGTACGCCGCGTTCAACGAACACGATGAAGCACGCTACGTTGTCGAAACCATCGAAAGCGCGCTGAAAACCGGCCTGGCTCGCAGCGATATCGCGATTCTCTACCGCTCCAACGCCCAATCCCGCGTTCTGGAAGAAGCCTTGCTGCGCGAGCGCATTCCATACCGTATCTATGGCGGTCAGCGCTTCTTCGAGCGAGCGGAAATCAAGAACGCCATGGCTTACCTGCGTTTGCTGGAAGGCCGCGGCAACGATGCAGCGCTGGAGCGGGTGATCAACGTTCCGGCACGGGGCATCGGCGAGAAAACCGTCGAGGCGATCCGCGAACATGCACGCCACAGCGATGTGTCGATGTGGGAAGCCATGCGCCAGCTGGTGGCCAACAAAGGCCTGACCGGTCGCGCGGCCAGCGCCCTCGGTGCGTTTATCGAGCTGATCGAGAACCTCGCCGCCAAATGCGCCGAGATGCCGTTGCACCTGATGACCCAGACCGTCATCGAGCAATCCGGCCTGATCGCTTACCACGAAGCGGAAAAAGGCGAGAAAGGCCAGGCCCGGGTGGAAAACCTTGAAGAACTGGTCAGCGCTGCGCGCAACTTCGAGAACACCGAAGAAGACGAAGACCTGACGCCGCTGGCGGCTTTCCTCGGTCACGCCTCGCTGGAAGCCGGTGACACCCAGGCCGACGAACATGAAGACAGCATTCAGCTGATGACCCTGCACAGCGCCAAGGGCCTGGAATTCCCTTACGTGTTTCTGGTGGGGATGGAAGAAGGCCTGTTTCCGCACAAGATGAGTCTGGAAGAACCGGGGCGTCTTGAGGAAGAGCGACGCCTGGCCTATGTCGGTATCACCCGGGCCATGCAGAATCTGGTGATGACCTATGCCGAGACCCGGCGCCTGTATGGCAGCGAAACCTACAACAAGGTATCGCGATTCGTACGGGAAGTGCCGAAAGGTCTGGTCCAGGAAGTGCGGCTGTCGAACAGCGTCAGCCGGCCGTTCGGCGGCAATCAGTCGATGAGCGGCAGCAACCTGTTCAGCGGCAGCGAGATTCCGGAAACCGGCCTGAGCCTCGGCCAGGCCGTCCGTCACTCGATCTTTGGCGATGGCGTAATCCTCAACTTCGAGGGCACCGGCGCTCAGGCCAGGGTTCAAGTGAACTTCAGCGAAGGCAGCAAGTGGCTGATGCTGGGTTACGCGAAGCTGGAAGCGATCTGAAATCCGGTTTTGCTGTGCTGTGGGAGCGAGCCAGCTCGCGAATCGAAGCGCCGCGGTTTACCCGATAAACCACGGTGCGGCCATCGCGAGCAGGGTTCATGTCACCATTCAGACAACGGGGCGTTATCCATGGGCTCAGGCTTCTTTTCTTCCTGGACATTCTGGGCCCTGCTCTCGGCCACCTTCGCCGCGCTGACGGCGATCTTCGCCAAGGTGGGCATCGAAAACGTCAATTCCGACTTCGCCACCCTGCTGCGAACAATCGTGGTACTGGTCAGCCTGGCCTTGATTTTGTACGCCACGGGCCAATATCAGTCTCTGGGATCGATCACTGCCAAAAGCTATTTGTTCCTGCTGTTGTCGGGGCTGGGTACCGGGGCCTCGTGGCTGTGCTATTTCCGTGCATTGAAAGTCGGGCCGGCTTCGCTGGTCGCTCCGGTGGACAAGCTCAGCGTGGTACTGGTGGCCGTGCTCGGCGTGATCCTGCTGGGCGAGAAACTCGACCTGCGCCAATGGGGTGGCATCGGCTTGATCACGGCAGGCGTGGTGATGCTGGCGCTTAAACGCTGATCAATCTCCCACTGAACCTACATCCTTTTCCTACAGACAAAAGTACATGGTCTTATTGCCTCGACCGAGCTGAACGTAACCTGTCAGGCAAAAGCCCGAAACACTCTCTCGCTAGCCAGTGACACTTCAGCTGTGCAACATGGCGCGCGTGTCTCCACAAACGGGAATTCCCTTTATGAAACGTTTTCTTAGCATCGCCATGGCGTTGTGCATCGGCCTGACGATGAGCCTCGACGCCAACGCCAAGCGCTTCGGTGGTGGCAAAAGCGCCGGCGCTGCGCCGACGCACCAGACCAGCCAGATGGCTCCTTCTTCTCCAGCCATGGGCGGCGCGGCTGCGACCGCCGGAGCTGCCGGTGCCGCAGGCGCTGCTGCCAAGGCCGGCGGCGCTTCGAAATGGCTCGGCCCTCTGGCCGGCATCGCCGCCGGTGGCCTGCTGGCGTCCATGTTCATGGGCGGCGGCTTCCAGGGCATGCAGTTCTTCGACATCCTGATCATGGCCGTGATCGCGTTCGTGATCTTCCGCTTCATCGCCGCTCGTCGCCGCAAGCAGCAGGAGCAGTTCGCTCCGGCCGGCGCACCGATGCAGCGTGAAGTGTTCGAGCAGAAACCTGCCGCCATGGGTTCGATCTTCGGCGGGTCGGCCGCTCCGGTTGCCGCCCGTCCGGTGATCAACGCGCCGGCCTGGTTCAACGAGCAGCGCTTCCTCGAGGCCGCCCGCAGCCACTTCCAGGCGCTGCAGCAGCACTGGGATGCCAACGAAATGGACAAGATCGCCGAGTTCGTGACCCCGCAAATGCTTGAGTTCCTCAAGCGTGAGCGTGCCGATCTGGGTGACGGCTTCCAGTCCACCTACATCGACAACCTTCAGGTACAGCTGGATGGCGTGGATGATCGGGCGGACAAGACCATCGCCACCCTGACCTTCAGCGGCGTGTCGAAAACCTCGCGTTTCGACCAGGGAGAAACGTTCAGCGAAAGCTGGAACATGGAACGTCCTCAAGGCGAAAACCAGCCTTGGCTGGTCGCCGGTATCCGCCAGAACGGCTGATCCCTTCGACGTCAAAGATGCAGCAAAGCAAACCCCGGCCCAGGCCGGGGTTTTCTATTTCGCGGTTGCATCTATAGCGAGCTACTGTATAAACCGGCCCATATACACCGCGCCATTCAAGCAAGAGGATCCCGGACGTGGAAGAAATCATCGAACAACTGCGCGAAGCCAACGAACCCGTGCCCGTTCCACTGGAGCTGCCTGATGAAGATCAGCTGGTGGAAATCGAAGAAGAGCTCTTCATCAACATCCCGTTCGTCTTCAAGGAGTTCCTGCTGACCGTCAGCGATGTGGTCTATGGCAGCCTGGAGCCGGTGACCGTCACCGACCCGCAGTCCCACACCTATCTGCCGGAGGTGGCGGCCAACGCCTGGGATGCCGGCGTACCGCGCGATCTGATCCCGATCTGCCAGGACGGCGACAACTACTACTGCGTCGAAGAAGACGGCACCGTGGTGCTGTGGTCCGGCGAAGAAGAGCTGATCACCGAAGAGTCCTGGGAATCGGTCTGGCACTGGGCCCGGGACGTCTGGCTGGAAAGCTGAGCCGCCAGCCGCCCCGCCGGGTCAATGCCCCGACGACTCCTTATGATTGTCGAGGGTTTCCAGCAAGGCCACCTGCATCCGCGTGTGCACCCGGATGAACCAGCGCCAGAGCAGCGCCGCCACGGCGGCCGCGACCACGGCGACCAGCACCAGCAACTTGTTGGTCGGCAAGATACTGGCCGACAAGGCTGCCAGCAGCAGGAAAATCACCAGCAGCGAGAGGATCGGGATCACTTCGGCGATCACCCGTCGCACTCGCTGTGTGTGTCGCCCCGCCATCTCCGGCTTCACGCCCATCTCCGCCAGCAGCATCGACAGCGCCTTGAGCTTGCGATACGCCGCAATCAGGAACGGCAGAGACAACAGCAATGCCCCACCCCAGATCAACGCTTTCTGCCAGCTGGGATCGCTGATCCAGTCCTGCAGCCACGTCGAAAGGCGCCCGGCAAAGAACGCACCGGCAAAGAAGATCGCGATCACCAGCGCCAGATTGACCCCGACCTGCAGCAGAATCCGCCGGATCATCGACGCCAGCATCGCGCCTTCGCCCTGCGGCTGGATGCTGCGCAACCATTCGCCGTACATCCCGAATACCCGACCCAGACGTTTTGGCATGGCGGCCGACAGCTTGATCGACAACGGATCGGCTGCGCGGATCAGGTAGGGCGTCAGCAACGTAGTGATGACCGAAACCGCCACGGCGACCGGGTAGAGAAAATGGCTGGTGACCTGCAACGTCATGCCCAGCGCCGCGATGATGAAGGAGAATTCGCCAATCTGCGAAAGACCCATCCCGACTCGCAGTGAGGTGCGTCCGTCATTGCCGGCGATAAACGCCCCGAGGCCGCAGGACAGCATCTTGCCCAGCACCACGGCGACGGTGATCACCGCAATCGGCCACGCGTATTGCAAAAGGATCATCGGATCCAGCATCAAGCCGATGGCAACGAAAAAGATGGCACTGAACAGGTCGCGAACCGGCTCTATCAGGCGCTCGATCTTCAACAATTGCCGTGACTCGGCCATGATCGCGCCGATCAGGAACGCGCCGAGTACCATGCTGTACTCGAGCTTGACCACCAGCAGGCAGAAGCCGAAACACAGCCCGAGCACGGTGATCAGCAGCATCTCGTTACTTTCGAATTTCGCTACATAAGCCAGCAAGCGCGGCACCAGCAGTATCCCGATGACCAGCGCGACGATCATGAACAATGAGAGTTTGCCGACCGTTGAAAACACTTCCCCGGAACTCACCGTGCCGCTGACCGCGATACTCGACAACAGGGCGATGATGCCGATGCCGAGAATGTCTTCGACGATCAGCACGCCGAAGATCAACTGGGCGAAGCGCTCGTTTTTCATCTTCAGGTCGTTGAGCGCCTTGACGATGATGGTCGTCGAGGAAATGGCCAGGATCGCGCCCAGGAACAGCGAATCCATGGTGTTCCAGTCGAACCAGCGGCCGATTTCGTAGCCGATCCAGATCATCAGGATGATTTCCAGGAACGCCGCGATAAACGCCGTGGCGCCCACCTTGAACAGCTTGCGCAGACTGAATTCCAGCCCCAGGCAGAACATCAGGAAAATCACGCCCAGCTCCGCGAGGGTCTTGATGGTCTCTTCGTCGTGAATCAGGCCGAACGGCGGGGTGTGCGGGCCAATGATGAAGCCGGCGACGATGTAACCGAGCACCACCGGCTGTTTGAAACGATGAAACAGCACGGTCACCACGCCTGCGACCAACATGATCACTGCCAGATCCTGAATGAAGCTGATGGCATGCATGGCGTGGGCTCCTTGAATGACGATGCCCGCGACACAGGGTGAGAAATGCCTGGGCGAGCTGGGTAAAAATCCGCTTTTGGTGCAGGAATCGCCCTTGGGGTGGGCTTTTGCAGGGTAACACCGCGACTTCCGGCTGAAAGGCGGTGCAATATATGGAAACAGATCGACCCAAGCGTGACGGCGACCAGTCGCCCGGCGTCCCGATAACGGTGCTTTTGAAAAGCGACCAGGCACCCGCAGAGGTGCATCTTCCAGCAACCTGCCTTGACCCGTGAGAACGTTATGGAACCCGGAAACGCCCAGCTGTCGATGACGGTACTGATGACCCCCGACATGGCCAACTTCTCTGGCAATGTCCACGGCGGCACCCTGCTCAAATACCTCGACGAAGTGGCCTACGCCTGCGCCAGCCGTTATGCCGGCCGCTACGTGGTGACCCTGTCGGTGGACCAGGTGATTTTCCGCGAGCCGATCCATGTCGGCGAACTGGTAACGTTCCTGGCGTCAGTCAACTACACCGGCAATACCTCGATGGAAGTCGGTATCAAAGTGGTCACCGAAAACATCCGCGAACGCTCGGTACGCCACACCAATAGCTGCTTCTTCACCATGGTCGCCGTGGACGATCAGCGCAAGCCGGCTGCCGTGCCGCCATTGCAGCCGCAGAACAGCGAAGACAAGCGCCGCTACATGCAGGCCCAGCAACGCCGGCAGATTCGCCAGGAGCTGGAAAAGCGCTATCAGGAAATCAAGGGCGACGCCTGATCAGCCCTTCGATCTCTGGCGCTCTGTCGATAGTTTTCGCGAGCAAGCCCGCTCCCACAGGAGGAACGCATTCCAAATGTGGGAGCGGGTTTGCTCGCGAATGAGGGCAACGCGGTCTTACAGACTGATCGGCGTGGCCTCGAACTTCACGCGCGGATGCGTAATCCGGTCCTGCGCCCGCACCAGTTGCAGCTCATAACTGGCGCAGGCCTGGGTTTCCAGCAGCACTTCATGCACCGCTGCCGCCGTGAATTCAAACGCCGCCAGCAGGGTGTCGCCAAGCAGCACCCGGGCCAGGAACAGGCCGGACGTCAGGTCGCCCACTCCTACCGGCTGACGCGGAAACGCCAACAGTGGCCGCCGCAGATGCCAATTGCCCTCGGCCGTCACCAACAACATCTCGAAGCCATCCGCCGGCTTACCCGGGTAATCCAGATGTTTGACCAGCACCGCTTTCGGTCCGCGAGCCAGCAGCGCCTGCGCCATGGCCAGGCAATCAAACAGCGACTGAGGCTTGCGCCCGGAAAAGCTATCCAGCTCCAACTGGTTCGGACACATGAAGTCTGCGACCGCCGCGGCTTCGTCGAGCAGGAAATCGCTGACCTCGGCCGGCACGCTGCAACCCTTCTCCGGATGCCCCATCACCGGATCGCACAGGTACAAGGCTTTGGGATTGGCCGCCTTGATCCGTTCGATGCCACTGAGAATCGCCCGTCCCTGTGCCGCACTGCCTAAATAGCCTGACAGCACCGCGTCGCAATTGCCCAGCTCACCGATGGCCGCGATGCCCTCGACCAGTTCCGGAATCCGCTGTGGTGCCAGCACTTCCCCGGCCCACTGGCCGTACTGGGTATGGTTGGAAAACTGCACGGTGTTGAGCGGCCAGACATTGACCCCGACCCGCTGCATCGGAAAAACCGCAGCGCTGTTGCCGGCGTGGCCGAACACCACATGGGACTGGATGGCGAGCAGATGAGGCGTACGTTTCATTCGGGTTTTTCCGTAAAACGATTGAAATTCAAGCCGCGCAGTATGCGACGAAACGCAGCCTGTACGACAGACCGGCGACGCAGTTAAGCTGACGCCAACTTTTGGAGTTTTTCGTTGATGCTGACCCTGGAAAACATTTTCGTGCTGATGCTGTTCGCCGTTGCCGGCGCGTGGCTGTGGCACAACCACGGCCTGCGTGAACGGGCGCTGGAACGGGTCAAGCAGCACTGCGTGAATGTCGGCGTCGAACTGCTCGACGGCAACGTGGCGTTGAAGAAGATCGGTTTCATCAAGGATGCAAGCGGTCGGCGTCGTCTGGCGCGGGTCTACAACTTCGAATTCACCGTGACCGGCGAAACCCGTCACAACGGCAGCATCACCCAGTTCGGCCCCCACAGCGTGCAGATCGAGCTGGCGCCCTACCCGGCACCGTTCGACGACACGCTGCCGGTGGTAGAAGTGGCCAAGCCAAGCGCACAAGTCATCGAGCTGAGCCAGTGGCGCCAGGAGCACACCAAGTGGAAGCCTTGAGCTACACCGCTTGAATCCGACAGCCGGCCAATGCCCTCTGTAATTCGTCGATCCTCTGCGGCTGGTCGAAAATCAGCTCGATCCGTGAGTCTTTGCGCCACTCGCTGGGCCGCCATTCCAGTTTGGCGTTATCCAGGGCATTGGCAGATTCCCAACCAGTCAGACTGTGGATAACCAGCTTCGCCCGACGCCAGTTCACGGATTCGAGCCACTGAGTGATGCGAATCACGTCAAACGTCTGGCCGGGGTGCCAGCGCCAGCCGATGCTCCAGCCGCCCTCCTGCGCCTGGCTCAGGCAGATCGGCAAAGCCGGATCGCTCCAGACGGTCGGCATCTGCGCCGGCCCCTTGGGAACGACGAACTTATCCACACCTGTCTGCGCCTGTTCCTTGACTCCAGGCAGCTCACTCAGTGGCAACGACGCCTGTTGCGTCCAGACCAACCGGGCGGATGGCAGCTGGCGGGCGATCCGCTCTCGCGCAGGCTTATCGAGGTTTTCCGCCTTGTTCAACACCAGCAAACCGGCATTCGGAATCGCCTCCCGTTGCGCTGGCGGTAGTACCTTGCCTGCCGCCAGCGCCTGAGCGTCCAGTACCAGCACACTGGGTTGAACCGCAAGAACGCCTCGCCATGGCGCATCACGCAGTTGCTGCATCAATGTCGCCGGGTGCCCGAGTCCGGAAGGCTCGATAAACAGACGGTCCGGCTGAGCCTTGCGCAGCAGTCGTCCCAATCCGATCTGAAACGGTGCGCCATTCACACAACACAAACAGCCCCCGGCGACTTCGCCCAGTGCGATACCATCGGCGTCCCGGGTCAACAGTGCAGCATCGATGCCGATCTGGCCGAACTCGTTGATCAGCACAGCCCAGCGCTCATCGGCCGGTCGCTGTGTCATGAGCTGGCGGATCAGGCTGGTCTTGCCGGCGCCCAAAGGGCCTGCGATGACATGGGTGGGAATGTTCTGCAACATGATCAAGGATTTCTGGAGGTCGGGAATGCGGTGGATGGGATGGTCGTTGCTGCTGGCGCTGGTGTCGGGCGAAGCTCTGGCACAGGCGTGTGTGGTGCACAGCCAGGCGGAACGCCTCGACGTGAAGGTCTGCCAACAGAACCGCAACATCCCGGAGAAACTGTTCAATGACGGCTTCTGCCAACCCACGTTGGCGGGGCAGACAGTCGACGTGCAATACGTCGATCAGTGCCCCGCCGGGGCGTTTGGCGTGTGCAGCAACGCGCACGTCGCCAATATGCCTTATCGCCAGGATATCCACTATTACGGCGTGGCCACCGATGCGATGTATTTGAAGCCGTACTGCGAAAACCAGGGCCAGGGTAACTGGCTCAAGCCTTGAGCCTTCAGCCCAACCAGTCGAGGGTCAGCACCAGACGCCGTTCACCCGGCGCCGGTTTCGGTGAGCGATGGATCAGGCCGAACCCTTCGTTGCCATGCCACTTCTCTCCTTTGAGCAACGCCACTTCACCGCTCGTCAGCTGTTGAATCCGCGATTTTTCCTGCGGTTCAGCGAGCGGTTTTCCCAGTTGCCGGCGATCCATTTCTCCTTCCTTCAGCCACTCGCTGCCAATGCCCGCGTAGGTGGTGATCAGCCTGACAGGCACATGGTCAACGTGAAAACGCGGGCACATGGCCTTGTCCAGCACACGCAACCGCAAGCCGATCCGTCGGGCGCCGAGCAGGCACGCGAAGGCGCCGGTCAACCATCTCAGGTCAGCGATAAACCCTTCATGACCTTCCAGATCACGGTATTCGCTGGCCAGGCCGCTCAGGTCCGGTTCGCTGTCTTCATCGGGCAATTCAAGGCTCAGCGCTTCGGCATAAGGTTCATCCAGCGAGAGCAATAAGCTCGCAAATTCAGCGACGTGAAGCGGAAGCTGGCGCTGCCAGACGGCGAGGTTGATTTCATCCTCAAGAATGCTCGCGAGTGTTTGCGGGGTCGGGCCGAAGACTTGATGGCGTGTTCCGTTTTGCCGCGGTTGGAGCGCAAGCATCACGCGACCTCTTCATGCCAGGAGCCAAACGGATCGGCCAGCAATCGCCAGCCTTCAATCCCGAGCGCCATCTCCGCATCGGTCAACAGGCAGTCGTCCAGGGCTGATTCGAGTTGTGCGAAATCGATGTTCTGACCGATAAACACCAGCTCCTGACGGCAGTCTCCTACACTGGCGGTCCAGTTTTCCATGATCGCCGCGGTACTTTCCTGGTCCTGCGGCCACTGATTCTTCGGCACAAAGCGCCACCAGCGCCCAGCGAAACCGTGGCGCATCAAACCGCCGGCCTGGGACCAGCTGCCGGCATCCGTGGGTTTACTTGCCAGCCAGAAGTAGCCTTTGGAGCGCAGCAGTTTGCCGTTCATCCAAGGGCTGGCGATGAAGTCGAAAAAACGCTGTGGGTGGAAGGGACGGCGCGCCCGATAGGCCGTGGAGGCGATGCCATATTCGTCGGTTTCCGGCACGTGCGCGCCACGCAGCTCCTGGAGCCAACCCGGTGCCGTCGCTGCCCTGTCGAAGTCGAAGCGACGGGTATTGAGGATCTTTTTCAGCGGTACTTCCCCCATCACCATCGGGATGATCTCGGCGTTGGCGTTCAGCCGCCTGAGGATCGCCATCAGCTCTTCCCGCTCGCTGCGACTGATCAAATCGATCTTGCTGATCAGCAGAACGTCGGCGAACTCGATCTGTTCGATCAACAGATCGGTGATCGAACGCTCATCCTCTTCTGCGAGCATTTCACCCCGGGAGGCCAGGCTCTCGGCCGCCTGGAAATCAGGCAGGAAATTCAAACCGTCGACTACAGTGACCATGGTGTCGAGGCGAGCGATGTCGGCCAGGCTTTGCCCCTGCTCGTCGCGAAAGGTGAAGGTTTCGGCTATCGGCAACGGTTCGGAGATCCCGGTGGATTCGATCAGCAGATAATCGAATCGGTTTTCCCGGGCCAGCTTCGCCACTTCCTCCAGAAGATCTTCGCGTAGCGTACAGCAGATGCAACCGTTGCTCATTTCGACGAGCTTTTCTTCTGCGCGGTTCAGGTCGACATTCCGCCTGACTTCGCCGCCATCGATATTGATTTCGCTCATATCGTTGACGATGACAGCTACACGCAGATCGTCCCTGTTACGTAGTACGTAATTCAAAAGTGTACTTTTTCCGGCGCCGAGAAAACCGGACAAGACGGTCACGGGAAGTTTAGAAGACATGGGATAAACCTCTTCAAGCGGTAGCTAAACGCAGAAAATGCTCTCGGCGGCAGGCGCTCTCGGGCGTCAATGAAGCAGCAGACGCTTGTAAACAGGGCGCCACGGAAAGCTCGATCAAAAATATGTTATAGTATAACAATATCAAAGATCCACATTCTTCTTGCCGGAAATGACAAAGGGCCGGAAGCTGAAAACACTTCGCTGCGAGTCGTCTCATGAAAACTGCGCTGAAACTCTCACTGCTTGCTTTGGCGTTGATGATCTCTGATGCATGGGCACAAGCCCCGGGACTTGCCGCCTGCACACGGAGCGCGAACCTGCTGTCGTGTGTCGATGCCGATGGCAGCGCCTACAGTGTCAACACGGCCGGCAAGACGATTTATCTGCGCGGTTTCGACAAGATCGGCCGGCGCTATTGGGCTCAAACCAATAGCGTTTACGGGCAATTGACGTTCTTCACCGGGATCGCCTCGGACGGCGAAACCTGGGTCGGCTACAACCGCCGG
Source organism: Pseudomonas sp. BW7P1 (assembly GCF_024981055.1). NCBI lineage: Bacteria > Pseudomonadati > Pseudomonadota > Gammaproteobacteria > Pseudomonadales > Pseudomonadaceae > Pseudomonas > Pseudomonas sp. BW7P1. The sequence goes on from NZ_CP103374.1 coordinate 149,508, forward strand.
GTGGGCTGGACGACAATCAACCGTTTTTCCAGCTCCGGCGGAAGCAGCGCAAAGTTCACCTGCAGTCGAATTACTGGCTGCTAGACGCGCATCTGTTGCTGGTCTTGCTGCCAGGCGATATAGCTGTCAGCCGGTGGATTTTTCTGAAAATAGCGCTGTAATCCCTCAAACAATCCATCGGCAACTGCCTGTTGATGGCGCGCCGTAACCAGTCGCTGACTGTCCCGCGCGTTGGAAATGAACCCTGTCTCCACGAGAATGGATGGCACATCAGGTGACTTCAGCACCGCAAACCCCGCCTGTTCCACGCGCTTTTGATGCAACGTAGTGATGCCAGCCAGGCTTCCCAGGACTGTGCTGCCCAACTGTAAACTGGCGGCAATGGTGGCATTCATCGACATATCGAGGATCACGCCAGCGAGCATTGGATCTTTGTCCTTGAGGGTCAGCAGGCTCGTCGCTCCAAGCAAATCTGCACCGTTCTCACGCTGCGCCATAAAGCGCGCCGTGGCGGATGTTGCACCTCCTTCAGACAGGCAATACACCGAAGCGCCGGAAGCTGTCAGACGCGGCGCAGCATCCGCGTGAATCGAGATGAACATGTCGGCCTTGTGTTGACGGGCGATATCGACCCGCTTGCGCAACGGTACGAAGAAGTCGTCATTACGCACGAGTTTCACTTCGAAGCCTTTTTCCCGTTTCAATCGACGTGCGAGAAGTTGCGAAATCGAGAGCACAACGTCTTTCTCACGCTCGCCCTTTGCACCGACTGCCCCAGGATCTTTGCCGCCATGGCCGGGGTCCACCACGACAATGATGTCGCGTTTTGGGTGACTGGTTTTCGCCGGCGTTTCACGTGGAACACTTGGCTTGGACACTTTTTCATCGCTCAAAAGATCCAGAACCAGGCGATGCCCCTGCCCATCCTGAGGCGCCAACAGGAAAGCATTCAGTTGGACGGGGTGATTCAAATCCAGAACGATACGCGTGTCACCCTTTCCAAAGTGCCCGGAACGGATGCTGCGAATAACCGTTTCGCTGAGCGCCAGCTGACTGAAATCCCCGTTCAAACTGGAACCACTCAGATCAATGATCAAACGATCAGGCGCGCTCAATGTGAACGTCTTGTAAGTCACCGGCCCACTCAAATCAAAGACCAGACGGAGCTTGTCATCCGAACGCCAAAGGCGAGCGTTACGAATCTGCGTGGCATTGACGCTGAAAGGAAAAGCCAGTGCAGCGCTGGCCAACATCAGGTTAAGCAAATGACGTCTGTGCATGAGAAAGCCCATTCATGAAAAAGGCATCGTGGTTTGATTTGTTATAATGTAACATTAAAACCAATCAACACGATGGTACTGAACATGAATGCGCTGACGTTGCCGGATATCGCCGCGCAAGCTGCCCGCCAAGCCTTGCCGCTTGATTGGGTGGGAATGCGTGGCATCGCTCTACCTGTATTTTTCGAAGGCCAGCGCTTGGCTGCCAAAGCCGATGCGGGTGTCAGCCTGGATGACGGCGAAGCCCGTGGCATTCACATGTCACGACTGTATTTGGCGCTGGAAATGCTGGAACAGCAAAATCTGACGCCGGGACTTTTGCACCAGGTTCTGCAGCGTTTTCTCGACACCCATGAAGGCTTGGCTAACAGCGCTTACCTGAATATCCATACCGATCTGCTGCTCAAAAGACCTGCGTTGGTCAGTCCGTTGACCGGTTGGAAAACCTACCCGGTGAGCATTTCAGCCACGCTGAAAAACACAGTGTTCCACGTGGAACTGAAAATTGAAGTGGCTTACTCATCGACTTGCCCCTGCTCGGCCGCTCTGGCGAGGCAATTGATCCAGCAGCAATTCGTCGACGACTTTGCCAACAAACCATTGCAACATGCTGAGGTCCTCGCCTGGCTGGGCTCGACTCATGGGATCATCGCGACCCCTCACAGCCAGCGCAGCACTGCACAACTGCATCTGCAGCTCGAAGAGTTCGTCGACGGGCTACCGCTCACCTCAACCATCAACGACGCCGAAGCCGCTCTCGGCACCGCTGTGCAAACCGCGGTAAAACGCGCCGACGAACAAGCCTTTGCCCTCGCCAATGGCCAGAACCTGATGTTCTGCGAAGACGCCGCTCGACGCTTGAATCTGGCACTGCGTCGCTCACCCGGCATCCGCGAATTCCATCTACGGGTGATCCACGCTGAAAGCCTTCACGCCCACGATGCAGTTGCTGAAAGCTACTGGAGCCGGGAGACAGCATGATCCGTTTGCAGTCATTGAGTTGGGGCGCACCCGGCCAACCGCTCACACCACCGCTGAGCCTTGAACTGGAACGCGGCAGTCTCACCGCGATCATCGGGGTGAACGGAAGCGGGAAAAGCAGCCTGCTCAAAGTCATCACCGGATTGCAGCGACCGCTCGCCGGCACCGTAGCGCTGGGCGTGCCTCGCCAAAGTGGTCTGTCATTCCTCCCCCAGCAACAGCACCTGGATCGCCAATTCCCGATCAGTCTTCAGGAACTGGTCGCCGCCGGTTTCTGGGGACGCCGACTGTCGTCGCGACTGCGCACACAACGATTGTCCCAGGCACTTGAAGCCTGGCACTTGAGCGGTCTGGAACAGCGTCCGCTGATGGCGCTCTCCGGCGGTGAACTGCAACGCGCCCTGCTCGCTCGATTGAGCCTGGCCGACTCACCCTTGCTGCTGCTCGACGAACCCCACGCGGCGCTCGATGAACTGGGCCAGGCACTACTGTGGAAACACCTTCATACCTGGCATGAGCAGGGCCGGACACTGGTCATGGTGTGCCACGACCTCGCCGCCGTCCGCCAACACATTCCACAAACGCTGCTGATCAAAAACAGCGGCTGCGTGTTCGGCCCCAGTGTCGAACTGATCCAGCAAACACCTGACGTGCAGGTGGCCTGATGCTCAGCGCTGCGCATTTCTGGCAACCGTTTCTTGAGTTCGTGTTCATGCGCCGCGCCCTGCTCGGCGGTCTGCTGCTGGCATGCAGCACCGCACCACTGGGTGTGTTTCTGATCCTGCGACGCATGAGCCTGATCGGCGACGCCGTAGCCCACGGCATCCTTCCCGGCGCCGCACTTGGCTTCTGGTTTGCCGGCCTGAGCCTTCCCGCGCTGACCCTCGGCGGCCTCGGCGCCGGCCTCAGCATGGCAGGTCTCTCCGCATGGATAACCCGTCGTACCGGCCTGCGCGAAGACGCCAGCCTCGCAGCGATCTATCCGATCTCCCTGGCCAGCGGCGTGCTGATTCTGGGCATCGCCGGCAAACGGCTCGACCTGCTGCACTTGTTGTTCGGTTCGGCATTGGCCGTCGACGGTCCCACCCTGAACGGAATGCTGGGCGTGTCGCTGCTAAGTCTGATGGCTATTGCACTGATCTACCGCCCGCTCCTGCTCGACACCCTCGACCCGACTTTTTTGCGCACCGTCAGCCGACTCGGCCCGATCGCCCATGGGGTGTTCCTGACGCTGGTGGTGTTCAACCTGGTTATCGGATTTCAGGCCATCGGCGCGTTGATGGTGGTCGGACTGATGATGCTGCCTGCCGCCGCTTCACGTTTCTGGAGCCGACGCCTGCCGATCCTGATCAGCATTGCCGCCGTGATCGGTTGCCTGTCGGTGTGGTTCGGGCTGCTGCTGTCGTTCTATTACTCGTTGCCCAGCGGCCCGGCCATCGTGCTGGTCGCAGGCATCGGTTACCTGCTGTCCGTCGTGCTCGGGCCGGTTCATGGCCTGCTGCGTCACCCACCCTTGTTCACATCCCAATGAGGTGTTTCCCGATGCGCGCTCTACTTGTGTTGTTCAGTCTGATGCTGTCGATGTCGTTGTCGGCTGCGGAAAAACTGCCAGTGGTCACCAGTTTCAGCATCCTTGCCGACATGGTGCATCAGGTCGGCGGCGAGCATATCCAGATTACCAACATGGTCGGCCCCGACGCCGACGCCCATACCTATGAACCGACACCGGAAGATGCGAAGGCACTGCTGAAAGCAAAATTGATCGTCAAAAACGGCCTGGGCTTCGAACCCTGGCTGGATCGACTGGTGACCAGCACCGACACCAAAGCCACGGTCATCAGCGCCAGCCACGGCGTGATCCCCCGCGCTCTGGAAGAAGACGGCGAAACCGTTCCCGATCCGCACGCCTGGCACAACCTGGCCAACACCGAACTGTACGTCGCCAACATCACCAAGGCATTGATTGCCGCTGACCCGGCGAACAAGGCCGACTACGAACGCAACAGCAAGGCCTACCTGAAACAGATTTACGCCTTGCTCGCCGAAGCCAAGGCCAAACTGGGTTCACTGCCGCCCGGCAATCGCAAGATCGTCACCAGCCACGACGCGTTCGGTTATCTCGGCCAGGCCTACGGGATCGACTTCATGGCGCCGCAAGGGTTGTCCACCGAGCGCGAACCTTCCGCCGCCGAAGTCGCCGCGCTGATCACCCAGATCCGCCAGGCCAAGGTCAAAGCCGTGTTCATGGAAAACATCAAGGACGCGCGCCTGCTCAAACAGATCGCCGACGAAAGCGGCGCGCACATCGGCGGCACACTGTACTCCGACGCCCTCTCCGCTTCAGGTCCGGCCGGCACGTTCACCGGCCTGTTCGAATCCAACCTCAACACGCTTTACAACGCCCTGAGCCAACCATGATCCGAAAAAATCCTTCCGGCGATCTGCCGCAAATTGCCGAGTCTGCCTACGTCGATAAAACCGCAATCATCTGCGGCAAAGTGGTGATTGGCGACAACGTGTTCGTCGGTCCCTACGCGGTTATTCGCGCCGATGAAGTGGACGCCTCGGGCGCAATGGAGCCGATCATCATCGGCGCCAACTCGAACATCCAGGATGGCGTGGTGATTCACTCGAAGTCTGGCGCAGCGGTGACCATCGGCGAGTTCAGCTCCATCGCCCACCGCTCGATCGTGCATGGCCCGTGCAAAGTCGGCGACCGGGTGTTCATCGGTTTCAACAGCGTGTTGTTCAATTGCGTGGTCGGAAACGGTTGTGTGGTGCGGCACAACTCGGTGGTCGATGGCCGGGATTTGCCGGATGCGTTCTACGTCCCCTCAACCACCCGTATCGGGCCGAACACCGATCTGTCGCAGTACCCGCCAGTGAGTGTCAGCGCTTCAGAGTTTTCCGAAGACGTGGCGCGCACCAATGTCGATCTGGTGCGCGGCTACAAGGCCCTGCAGAACGAGTTCTGAACCATGAACAGTGTGCTGATTCGCAATGCGCGACTGGTGAATGAAGGACGTGAGTTCGACGCCGATCTGCTGGTCAGCCACGGACGCATCATCAAGATCGCCCCCAGTATCGAAGGCGAAAACGCCGTGCTGGAAATCGACGCTGCCGGTCAATGGCTGCTGCCGGGAATGATCGATGATCAAGTGCATTTCCGTGAACCGGGTTCGCCGACCAAGGGCAGCATCTACACCGAATCCCGCGCCGCGGTGGCCGGGGGCATCACCAGCTTCATGGACATGCCCAACACCAACCCGGCCACCCTCAGCCTCGAAGCATTGGCTGATAAAAAGCGCCGGGCGGCGATCAATTCAGTGGCCAACTACGGCTTTCACTTCGGTGTCAGCCACGACAACCTGGACACTGTCGCGGCGCTCAATCCCAGTGAGGTGGCCGGGGTCAAAGTGTTCATGGGCGCGTCGACCGGCAATATGCTGGTCGATGATCCCCGGACGCTGGAACGATTATTCGCCGAGGTACCGACGATTCTGCTGGCCCATTGCGAACACACGCCGAGTATCGAGGCCAACACCGCAAAGCTGTATGAGCGTTTCGGCGACCATCTTCCGCCCGACGCCCATGCCTTGATCCGAAATGCCGAGGCCTGTTACCGCTCCTCTTCACTGGCGGTTGATCTCGCCAAACGCCATGGCACTCGCCTGCACGTTTTGCACCTGACCACCGCCCGGGAGCTGGAGCTGTTCGAGGACAAGCCGCTGGCGCACAAACGCATTACGGCGGAAGTCTGCCTGCATCATCTGCTGTTCGATGATCGCGACTATCCGGACTTCGGCAACCAGATCAAATGCAACCCGGCGATCAAGACCCGGGCTGATCGCGATGCGCTGCGCCTCGCCTTGCTCAGTCATCGTCTGGATGTGATCGGCAGCGACCACGCCCCGCATACCTGGGCGGAGAAACAGCTGTCGTACGCCCGGGCGCCGTCCGGACTGCCTCTGGTGCAACATGCGATGCCGGCGTTGCTGGAGCTGGTCGCGGACGGCGTTCTGCCGATCACAACCCTGGTGGCGAAGACCAGCCATCGGGTGGCGGATCTGTTTGCCATTCCGGATCGCGGTTATCTGAGAGAGGGATATTGGGCGGATCTGGTATTGATTCAGACAGAACCCGAGGGTCTCGCGGTATCGCGGCAACCTGTTCTGTCACAGTGCGGGTGGACGCCATTTGCCCGTCGCAGCTTCCGCCATCGGGTGAGTACGACGCTGGTATCGGGACAGGTCGCGTGGCACGGCAATCGCCTGCATGACGGGTGTCAGGGATTGCCGCTGCGATTCATGCGCTAAAAAGCCGCCCCCGCGATGTTGTGGGGGCGGTTCGGTTTTCAGGCTCTTGGTTTGACCGTGCCGCAATCCTGTCCCAGCCACACGGCGCGGGTTTCCAGACTGCCCTTCTGGTTGATCCCGATGGCATTGAACGTGCCGTTGGCGACGGTCGTGAACTCGCGATCACTGATGAACGTGGCCACACCTGTGCCCTGGGCTCGCGGACAACTGAAGCGGAATTTCCACTGATTGCCGTTGCGCTCGGTGATCTGCTGTTTGCAGCCCGACTGCGGGTCTGCCAGCGGAATATCATTGGTCGCCACTTGCTGTGGCGTCAGGCAGGCACGAATGCCCTTGCCGCCGATATTGATCCCCTGCTTTTCCAGCTGTGCCCGTTGTTGCGGAGTGATCTGGCCCTGAATCTGGCCAAGGATCGATTGCACGTCCATGGCTTGATCATCGACTTTCACGTTGCTCGACGTCATTTCCCACAACCCCGGCTGCAGCATTTGCGCCTGAGCCACCAACGGCAAGGCCAACCCCAGACCCAGCGCCAAACCCAGCAGACGAACGTTCATTGCAAAACTCCTGATCAGTAGTGGCCGTTAGACGCCCGCCGCTTGTTTCGGTTCATGGGCGGCTTTCACGGCTGAAAATAAAATAGCGACAAGCGCAAAGGAACATGGTCTGTTAAGCATTGAATCTTCAGGAGCAAGGTTGCCCCATGGATTATTTCGGCCCGCACATCTTCGGTTATCTGATTGCACTGATACATACTCTGGGCACCATTGCCGCCATTCATGCCGTGTTGACCGTCCGTACCGCACAAGGCTCGATCGCCTGGGCGCTGTCTCTGGTCTTCATCCCTTATCTCACGCTCATTCCCTATCTGGTGTTCGGTCGCAGCACCTTCGACGGTTATATCAAGGCCCGGCGCCAGGCCAACGAACAGATGCGCCAGGCCGTATCCGAACTGAACTGGCGCCCTTGGGTAGAGGAAGCCCTGACGGCTCGCGCTTCAAACGCCTACGACTCGTTGCGGGCGATGCCGAAGCTGGGACGCATGCCGTGCCTGGCCAATAACCAAGTGCAGTTGCTGATCAACGGCAGCAACACTTTCGAGGCGATTTTCCACGCAATCAGCCAGGCACGGGAAGCGGTGCTGATTCAGTTTTTCATCATTCACGACGATCGCCTCGGTCAGCGCCTGCTCCAACTGTTGTTGCAGAAGGCCGCCGAAGGTGTCGCCATTCATCTGCTCTATGACCGCATCGGCAGCCACGCCCTGCCCCACAGCTACGTGCAGCAATTGCGCGACGGCGGTGTCGAGGTCAAGGCCTTCGCCACCCGCAGCGGCTGGCTCAATCGCTTTCAAGTGAACTTCCGCAACCACCGCAAGATCGTGGTGGTCGACGGAATGATCGGGTTTGTCGGCGGGCACAACGTCGGCGACGAATACATGGGCGAAAAACCACCCCTGGCACCCTGGCGCGATACGCATGTGCAGGTGCGGGGACCAGTGGTCGCCTGCATGCAGGAGTCATTTGCCGAAGACTGGTTCTGGGCCGCGCGCACGCTGCCGCCGTTGATCCTGCCCGAGGTTTATCCGGATGACGGCGTACTCTGCCAGCTGCTCGCCAGCGGCCCGGCGGATGCCTGTGAAACCTGCTCGCTGTTCTTCGTTGAAGCCATCCATGCCGCCACTGAACGCGTGTGGATCACGAGTCCCTACTTCATTCCTGACGAAGCGGTATTCGCCGCGTTGCGTCTTGCAGTTCTGCGCGGTGTCGATGTGCGACTGTTACTGCCCTCGCGTCCCGATCACCGGATCGTTTATGCCGCGTCGAGCCTTTATGCATTCGAAGCGGTGCGCGCCGGAGTGCGGGTGTTCCGCTACCAACCGGGTTTTCTGCATCAAAAAGTGGTGCTGGTGGATAACGAGATCAGCGCCATCGGCAGCGCCAACCTGGATAACCGTTCGTTCCGGTTGAATTTCGAAGTGATGCTGCTCACGGTCGACAGCGAATTCGCCAGCCACGTGGAACAGATGCTCAACGACGACTTCGCCCTGTCTTACGAAATCGCCAAGGAAGAAAGCCGGGAGATCCATCGCCTGCAACAGCTCGGCATGCGGATCGCCCGGCTGATTTCACCGATTCTCTAGTTCAAGGGTTGTAGATGTCGTCACGTGTCCAGGGCAGTTCATGACTGCCGTCGGGATGGGCCTTCACGGCGAGAATCTGGTGCAGATTGATCCAGCCCCTGGCAAACGCATAGGCACATCCGGCCAGATACAGGCGCCAGATCCGCAAGGCCTGTTCCGGTACCAGTTTCGCGGCGGCTTCCAGATTGTCCTCCAGACGTTCGCTCCAGTGATCGAGGGTTCGCGCATAATGCAGGCGCAGGCTCTCGACATCGACAACCTCCAGACCTGCTTCACTGATGTTGGCCGTGATCATCGCCAGATGTGGCAACTCCCCGTTGGGAAATACGTATTTTTCGATGAAGTCTCCGGCGCCGCGCCCCACCGGGCGGCCGTCGGTATGCTTGGCGGTGATGCCATGGTTCATCACCAGACCGCCCTCTTTCACCGCACCGAACAGGATGCGGGTGTACTCGGGCAAATTGGCGTGACCGACATGCTCGAACATGCCCACGCTCACGACCTTGTCGAACCGCCCGTCCTGGGGCAGATCCCGGTAGTCGAGCAACTGCAATTCGACCTGATCTTCCAGGCCGTCGGCTTTCACCCGTTCACGGGCCAGCGCCAACTGCTCCTTGCTCAGGGTGATACCAAAAACCCTGGCACCGAATTCCCGGGCAGCGAAGCGCGCCAGCCCACCCCACCCACAGCCGACATCCAGCAGATACTCGCCCGGCTGTAGCCGCAGTTTGCGGCACAAATGGCGAAACTTGGCTTCTTGCGCCTGCTCGATGGTTTCGCTGCCGGTCTCGAAATAGGCGCAGGAGTACACCATGTTGCTGTCCAGCCACAGCTGGTAGAACTCGTTTGAAAGGTCGTAGTGGTAGGAAATCGACTGGGCGTCGGTTTCCTTGTCGTGCAAGGTGCGCACGGGATGACTGCCTTCATCTTCATCGAGCAGCGCGGTGCTCAGCTCGTCGCAGACGCGAATGACCTCGCTGATCGAGCCTTCAAGCTCGACTTTACCCTCGACGAATGCGCCCCCCAGCGCATCCAGACTGGGATGGGTGAGCTGGGCCACCATTTGCGGATCCTTGACCACGATGGTCACGCTGGGCTCGGGCCCAAGATCGAATTCATGGCCGTCCCAGAGTCGCAGGCGAAGCGGAAGCCGCAGATTCTGTAAGGCCGGTGGAAGTTGCGCGAGCATGGAATATCCCCCTGGTTTCAGACGTCTGATCTGAGGGTAGACCATCCTTGAAAATTAGCAGGCTATCGATTCAATAGTCGGCACCTATCACACAGCAGCACCGATCTCCCTCCTGCGGTGCGCCTGTACAGAAGACTGCGGGATCGGCGCACCGTTCGAAAAATGATCAGCTCTGCCCGTCAATCTTCAACAACGGTTCCTGGAATCGCAGCAAGCGCCCGGCGTTGCCCAGTACCAGCAAGGTACTCAGGTTGTGCAACAACGCGGCAATCATCGCCCCGGCCGCCCCCAACCAACCGAATGCAGCGAATACGACGATGGCCAACGTCCAGCCCAGACCGATGATCACGTTTACCTGCAGCGTGCGCCGGCATTGGCGACTCAGGCGCACACAGGTGCCGAGCCGGCGCAGATCGCTGCCGATCAGCACGATGTCGGCGGACGCCAACGCGATATCCGCCCCACCCGCGCCCATCGCAACGCCTACCACACCGGCCTTGAGTGCCAGCGAATCATTGATGCCGTCGCCGACCACCATTGGCCGGAATCCATGGTCGATTTCCTTCAATACCCGATTGAGTTTGTCTTCGGGCAACGCCTGAGCTTCGACTTCCTGCAAGCCGACATCCCGGGCCAGGGTGTACGCCACGCTCTGCCGGTCGCCGGTCAGCAGCAGTTGCCGACCGAGGCCCAAATCGCGCAGTTCGCTCAAAGCGAATTTCGCTTCCGGCTTGACGCTGTCGGCCAGTAAGAGCCAGGCGAGGAATTCACCGTTCAACGCCAGGCCGGCAATCGGGCCGTCATGTTCGGGAATAGATGTGGTCGCAATGCCCAGTTGCGCGAACAGCTCCGGGCGACCCAGCGCGGCTTCACCTTGCGCCGTTCGGGCGACCACACCCAGCCCCTGGCGTTCGTGAATGTCGGACAGCACCAGCATCTGGTCTGCCTGGACCAGTCCCGCCAGCGCCCGACTGACCGGGTGACTGCTCGCAGCACCAAGACTGGCGGCCAGTGCCATCACCGAATCGTGATCCGCCTGCGCGCTGCTGATCGACTGCAAGCGCAACGTGCCGTAAGTCAGCGTGCCGGTTTTGTCCACCACCAGTGAAGTAAGGTCGGCCAGTTCTTCAAGAAAAGCTGAACTGCGGATCAGAATCCCGTGCCGCGCCGCCACCGCCACCCCGGCAATCGCCGTGGCCGGTGCCGACAGCACCAATGCGCAAGGACAGGCTGCGACCAGCACCGCCAACATCGCCTGCGCATCGTGGGTCACAAACCAGGTCACTGCCGCCAGCAGCAACACCAGCACCATGTAGCTGCCGGCATAACGCTCCAGCAGCCGGGTGATCGGTGGCTTGGAGCGCTCGGCGTTCTGCATCAGGGCGATGACTTTGCCCAGAGTCGATTCATCGCCGGTGCGAGTCACTTCAATCCGCAACAGGCCGTCGAGATTGATCGCCCCGCCGAACACGGTCATTCCGACGCTTGCCTCAACGGGCACCGACTCACCCGTGATCGACGCGGTGTCGAGACTGGCCTGGCCGGACAACACGCGACCGTCCGCCGGCACTCGATCGCCGGCCCGGACTTCGACGGTGTCACCGGCCTTGAGCGTGCCGTTATCGACTTCGATGACCATGCCATCTGCCTGAACTTTTCGCGCATGGCTGCGAGTGAGCTGGCCCAACGCATGAATCGCCTCTTGCGAGCCGATCACGCTGCGCTCCTCCAGCACATGGCCGAAGATCATGATGATGGGCAGCAATGCGGCAGTGAGCAGATCACCGGTGGCCCAGGCCCCGAGCATCGCCAGCGCAATCAATTGATCGGTGATGCCGTGCAGGCTTGGGTATCGCAGGCTGAACCATGCCGAACGCATCACCGGCACTGCCACCAGCAAAGACGCGACACCCAGCAGCAGCTGACTGACGCCTGTCTGTTCAGGCAGCAACCAGCGCCAGATCAACCCCAGCCCGAGCAAACCGAGAGCGAGCATCGCCAGGGTCAACTGGCGCGCAGCGCGACGTTGCTCGGCCGAGGACAACAGGCTCGGTGTGGCAGTGGTGACAGTCATTTACTGGCTCCCTGAATGATCAGGCGGGAATCGTCCTTCGGATCGACCGTGGTGACCGAACCGGCCTGGCCGAGAATCTTCGGTATTCGTTCGCGGTAAAGGCGCAGCAGCATTTGCGGGTCGGAGTGCTGTTGCCCTGCCAGACTCAGCACGGTAGCAGTATCGGCAGAGGCTTTGGCCAGACGCTCTCCCGCCTGGGCATGGGCGACCTGCAAGGTGCGGTCGGCCAGTTCGTTGGCGGTCTGAGTGATTTTCTCAGCATCGGTGCGAGCATTGGCCACAGCCTTGTCGGCCTGTTGGCTGGCAGTCAGCACAGCATTGAACGCACCGACGGCCGGCTCGGGCAGACTCGACTGCACATCGACCCGCGCCACTTCGATACCGATGCCCTGCCCGCTCGCCTTCAATTGCGCCAAGCGCCGATTGATGCCTTGCACCAGATCGCCACGCAACCGCTCGCGTCGTTCGGCAGCTTGATTGTCGGCACCGATCAGCTCCGGTCGCGCTACCAGAATGGTGTCCAGATCCCGTGACGCGGTCAGGGCCACCGCGCTGCGGGTCACCAGTCGATCCAGTGCTGGCAGCACATGATCGCCTTGCAGCACGAAGTCATAAGGATCAGTGACCTTGTAGAACACCCGCACATCCAGCTGAACGACACCGGCGTCACCCGTGAGCAAATAGCCGGAACCGGCCAATGCATCGCTGATTGGCGTGGCGAAGGTTGCGACGCGATCCGCCTGTATTGCGGCAGGGCTGCGCAGCAGATTTTCCACACGACGCTCAATGACCCGATCGGCTGCCGGCAGCAGAACGACTTGTTCGAACGGCTGCGGCCAGGCCAATAACAACCCGGCATTCTGGATGCGGTCCAATGCGCCGAAATGCATGACCACTGCACGATTCTGCGGGTCGATCTGCCGCACATTGGAAAACGCCCAGGCCAACGCTGCCAGAACCGTTACCGCGTACAAGGCAAAAAAGGCCAGGCGACCCGCCTGAATCCACGGACTGTTCAGTGATTGTGTTCCACGTGGAACTTCATCGCTCATGGCTGCGTTCCACGCTTGCTATCCAGTGTCGGCGGGCCGTCCACCAGCACGCGAAACGGTGCGGCATCGGTGCGCAGGATCAATTTGGTTTCCGGCGTAACGATGGTGCCGAGGGTGTCCAGCGAACGCAGCAGGTTGTACAGCTGCGGAGAACTCGCGTAGGCACGGCCGTAAATCTGCGCGGCTTCGACCCGTGATTGCGCCTCGATTTCCGCCGCTTTCACCGTGGCATCGGCCTGTACGATGCGCGCATCACGCTCGGCACCCGAACGAATCTGGGCCGCTTCACGCTTGCCGATAGCCGTACGTTCCGTGGCGATGGTTTCACGCTCGGCGCGCATCCGGTCGACTGTCGCGGTAAGGGTCACGGACGGCAAAGTCAGTCGCTCGATCCCCACTTGCACCACACGTACGCCGTAAGTGGCGAGCAATTGCTGATCGATCTGTTGGCGCAACTGTGCCTCGAAATCGGCAATGCGCACCTGATTGGCATCGGTGTTCACCAGATTGGCCAGGTCAAAACTGCTGGCGGTGGTTTCCAGTGCCGAGCCGACAAAGGTGCGAATCTGCCGCGCCGCTTCATCCGGCTGGTTCTGCACCGCACGCATGAAACGCTGGACGTTGTCCGCATCACCCTGCACCTGCCAGGCGACATACGCCTGCACGATGATGCGCAAACCGTCACGGGTGCCGACGTCCTGCAAACCGCTGGATGTGGTGCGCAGGCGCAGATCCACGGGAATCGCCGCTTCGAACGGTGCCGGCCAGCGCCAGCTCAGACCCGGCTCCAGTAACACCCGGGAAGGATTGCCAAAACGGGTGATCACCGTGGCCTCGCCGGAGCGCACCTGCACCAGACTGGCCGCTGCGATGGCGAACGCCACCAGTAAAACGGCCCAGCCCATGCGGCGCCACGGGAAAGGCCCCGCCTCCTCCGGCGCGCCATGATGATGGTGGTGATGATGCCCGTGATGGTGGTGGCCGCCATGAGCATGGTCGTGACCACTGTGGTCAGGGTGATCGTGTGTGTGCGACTGGCTCAATGGGTGGCTCCTGGTTGAGCGGTGGTGCGCGCCGGCGACGGGTCAGCCGGCAGCGTGAACGTACGCAGGTCGATAGTCGGCGCGTTGCTGCTGCCGCCCAGACGATGGTCGAGCACCAACAGTTTGGCTTTGCCCAATCCCTGACTGAGCTGGCTGAGGTATTGCTCCAGCACAAAGGCCTGGCCGGCATTGGCATAGGCCTTTTGTTCGGCGCTGAATTTCAGATCCGCCGCACGGGCGCTCGAGCTGGTTTCGTGGGCATTGGCACTGGCCTGATCGCGCGCGAGGCTGGCCTGCAACTGCGCCTGGTTGCTCGCTTCAGCCGCCGCGCCACGCTCGCGAGAGATCAACGCCTGGGCGCCGATCTGCGCCGCTTGCACGCTGTGATAGGCATTGGCGGCACCTGCCGGAGGATGAATCGCCTCGACCACGGTGGCGAGAATTTCTACGCCACTGTCGAGTTTCTGCAGATCGCTTTGCACCGCGCGACCGATCTCGTCAGCCAGCCCTACCCTGTCCTGCCCCAGCAAACCGTCGAGGGTGCGCGATGCAAAATCGTGAACCAGAATCCGGCTCGCGGTACTGCGGATCAGCGACGGCACATCCGCGCTGTTATAAGTCGCGGCCAATGCGGCCTGATCGCTGAGACCTATGCGGTATACAAACCTTACGTCCATGTTGACGATCTGGAAGCTCTGCTGCTCGTTACGACTGCTGGCGATGACCTGTGACTTGTCATTGACGTGGCTGGCGTCCCACAAGCGGTTGGCAGTGACCGGTGCCGGACCTTCCGCCGGATCCGCCTGAACCGGCACCGGGTTCTCGCCGACGCTGGTCGCCAGTTCGTGCACCACACCGTTCTCCACATTCAGTACCCGGCCCAACGGCCATGGCAGACCGGCATGCAAACCCGGGCCGAACACCTGCACCGGTTTGCCGAAGCGCTCGTAAATGCCACGGCTTTGCAGTGGAATTTCATGAACGCCGGTGAGCAACCAGCCGACTGCCGCCACCAGCACCAATACCGGCAGGCATGCGCGACGCATGTAGCTGAACGCCCAGATCTGCCGCAGATCGATACCGAAGCGGTTATGCAATTCGTGCTGCAACGCGAGTAACGGTTGCGGCGGCCAGCGCAGCAGATCGGCGACGAAACTGCGGGCCAGCAGCACCGGCTCCAGCTGTTCACGACGCGGGCTGAACAGCGACAGCACAGCGCGCAGCAGCAACTCCGCAGCGACCAGCCCCGGCAAGATGCCGATCAGCACTGCCAGGCGTACGGGCCAGACCGAATTCTCGCTGGCGAACAACAAGCACAACGCGCCCAGCACCAGACTGATGATGGTCACGCGCGTCAGTTGCGCCAGCGCACCGGCCTCGGGCCATTGCGCCGGATGTTCCTGGGCCAGTTGCCGCTCCAGCACCAGCAGGCCGAACGCCAGCAGCAGGGCAATCGCCGCGCTGACGGAGGCGGACATGCCCACGGCGCCCGAGGGCAATGCCAGGTTCCACACCTGCTCGATACCCAGCAATGCCAACAGCGCCAGACCGCCCAGCCACAAGGTCGGCGCTCCGATCTGCCCCAGCAGATGCAGGCTGCGACGACTGAGCCGATCCAGCAGTCGCTCGTACCAGCCGTCCGGCCCGGGGACTGCCTCCTCGCCGGTAACCGCCGCCACCGGGCTGATCACCCGCGCCCGCCAATCGGTCACCCACCACGCCGATTGCAACCCGGCGACCAGCACCAGCAACGCCGCACTTTGGTTGACCAACAGCGCGGGCCACAGCGATTGCGAGGCAAACAGGCCCACAAAAAACGCCAGCACCACCCCGACCACGGCCAACCCACCGAGCCCAATGGCCAACCGGCGCAATCGACGCCTTTGGGCCGTCGCCTGCTGAAAGCGCGGCAAACCGGTGACTTGCGTGCCATCAACGTCCAGATCGACTTGCATATCCCCCCAAAACCCCTGGCTCACTGCACAACTCGTTACGATATAACGAAATCCGTGAAATATTTGTACTCAATTTCACATTCAAGGATGTCTAACCTGTCGCGTTCCTGAAGCCTTGACCGAAATGTCCAGAAACGCACATATTACGTACGTAATTTTTAGCGATCCGCATTCTTCAGCCAGGAGTAAGCGCATGAGCAACTATGACGTAGTGATTCTGGGCGGCGGGCCCGGCGGTTATAACGCAGCAATCCGCGCCGGCCAGTTGGGCCTCAAGGCCGCTTGCGTGGAAGGCCGCAACACGCTGGGCGGGACCTGCCTCAACGTCGGTTGCATGCCGTCCAAGGCGTTGTTGCATGCGTCCGAACTGTACGACGCGGCGACGGGCGGGGAATTTGCCAACCTCGGCATCGAGGTCAAACCGACGCTCAACCTCGCGCAGATGATGAAGCAGAAGGACGAAAGCGTCGCCGGACTGACCAAAGGCATCGAATTTCTGTTCCGCAAGAACAAGGTCGACTGGATCAAGGGCTGGGGCCACATCGACGGCCCCGGAAAAGTCAGCGTGACCGGCGATCAGGGCAGCCGCATTGAACTGACCGCTAACCACATCGTCATCGCCACCGGTTCCGAGCCCACGCCCCTGCCCGGCGTCGACATCGACAACCAGCGCATCCTCGATTCCACCGGCGCACTGTCCCTGAGCGAAGTGCCCAGACATCTGGTGGTGATCGGTGCCGGCGTCATCGGCCTGGAACTGGGTTCGGTCTGGCGGCGGCTCGGGGCGCAGGTAACGGTGGTGGAATACCTCGACCGCATCTGCCCGGGTGTGGACGGCGAAGCCGGCAAGACCCTGCAACGCTCACTGAGCAAACAGGGCATCACGTTCAAACTGAGTTCAAAAGTCACCAGCGCCACGTCTTCGGCCAGCGGCGTACAACTGAGCATCGAACCGGCCGCTGGCGGCAGCGCCGAGCTACTGGAAGCGGATTACGTGCTGGTCGCCATCGGCCGTCGCCCTTATACCCGGGGCCTGGGGCTGGAGAACGTCGGCCTGCACACCGACAAACGCGGCATGCTCGCCAACAAGCACCATCGCACCGAAGCGCCGGGCGTGTGGGTGATCGGCGATGTCACTTCAGGACCGATGCTGGCCCACAAAGCTGAAGACGAAGCCATGGCCTGCATCGAGCAGATTGTCGGCAAGGCGGGCGAGGTCAATTATGACCTGATCCCCAATGTGATCTAC
Source organism: Pseudomonas sp. BW7P1 (assembly GCF_024981055.1). Taxonomy (NCBI): domain Bacteria; kingdom Pseudomonadati; phylum Pseudomonadota; class Gammaproteobacteria; order Pseudomonadales; family Pseudomonadaceae; genus Pseudomonas; species Pseudomonas sp. BW7P1. Next base: position 166,790 of record NZ_CP103374.1, read on the forward strand.
ACCCGGCCGGAGCTGGCCAGCGTCGGCAAGACCGAGGAGCAGCTCAAGGCCGAAGGCCGGGCCTACAAGGTTGGCAAGTTCCCCTTCACCGCCAACAGCCGGGCGAAGATCAATCACGAAACCGAAGGTTTTGCCAAAGTCCTCGCCGACGCGCACACCGACGAAGTGATTGGCGTGCATCTGGTCGGTCCGAGCGTCAGCGAAATGATCGGCGAGTATTGCGTGGCCATGGAATTCAGTGCGTCGGCCGAGGACATCGCCCTGACCTGCCATCCTCACCCGACCCGTTCCGAAGCGCTGCGTCAGGCGGCCATGAACGTCGAGGGCATGGCAACGCAAATGTAGGTGTCAGGACGGCAAATGCCCCAGCGGCAACGCCCCTGGGGTTTTTACGGTATGAATCGCAAAATTGCTGCGAATATCGCTGACACCCGGCAGTTTCAACAGGCAACCGGTGAGAAAACGGTCATAGGCGCGCAGATCCGGCACCACGACCTGCAGCAGGAAGTCCGATTCCCCGGACACCAGAAACGCCGATATCACCTCCGGCAACGCAGTCACCGCCCGGTGAAACGCGTCGGCCTGTTCATCGTTGTGCCGCTCGACCTTGACCCCGACAAACACCGTCAGCCCCAGCCCCACTTCGTCACGATCCAGAATCGCCTGATAACCGCGAATCACGCCCGCCTCTTCCAGCATCCGCACCCGACGCAGACACGGTGATGCCGACAAGCCGATCTCGTCCGCCAGTTGCACGTTGCTCAGGCGCCCGTCCCGTTGCAGCGCGGCGAGAATCTTGCGATCAAAGGCGTCGAGTTTCATGGTTGGCAGATCCTGATGGTTTAACCGCAAAAAGAAAGCAGGTTATGCCAATCCAGACCGCTTTAGAAGCCAACTACGCAAGCACCTGCCCTGCCCCTCGGCCATAGACTGGTTGCACCGAATCGACAACGAAAGGGGTACGACATGGCGAGTCTCTGGCTGTTTTTCCTGGCGTTGGCGGTGGTCTATCTGCTGCCCGGCCCGGACATGATCCTGCTGTTGCAGACCGGCGCCCGTCAGGGTCGCCGTGCAGCGCTCGCCACGGCGGTGGGGCTGGCCATCGCCCGGGCTTGTCATGTCGCGCTCGCAGCACTGGGGCTGGCGGCGCTGTTCAAGGCGGCGCCGTGGACGTTCGATGCAGTGCGAATGGCCGGAGCGGCGTACCTGCTGTGGATCGGCGTCCAGTGCCTGCGCACCACGCTGCTGCCGGACCTGAACACCGGCACCGTGACGGATAGCCATGGCCCATGGCGCGCAGCGATCCGTCGCGGCCTGCTGACCAACCTGCTCAACCCCAAAGCCCTGCTGTTCTGCTCGGTGCTGCTGCCGCAATTCATCGTGGCGGATGGCGCGCCGGTGTTGAGGCAATTCGCGGCGCTCGGCGCGATGCTGGTGGCCGCCGGATTGCTGTTCGACAGCGTCTATGCCTTGCTCGGTAGCGCATTGGGCCGCTGGCTGAAACACAGCCCGACGGCCCAACGTGTGCAACAGTGGTTGTTCGGCAGCCTGCTGATCGGCTTTGCCGTACGCCTGACGCTGGTCCAGCAGGCTTAGGTTTTGCGGGCCTTGCGCTGGCGACGGGTAATGATCACCAGCGCGATGGCCGTCACCCCGACGATGGCGCCGATCTGCACGGCCCGCTTGTAGGGTCGCAACACTCCGCGTACAGCATCGACAATTTGAGTCACGTAGCGTTTGTCAGCGTTGGCGAAATCCGGATAAGGGCATTGCTGGCCGAAATAGCCGCCCCAGCCCATGTACGGACCTTCCTTCACATAACGCTGATACAGCGCCTTCTGTTCCTGCAGGCTGCTGTTGAAACCGGCCGCCGTACACAGCACGGCGGCGAACGCCTGGCTGGTATGAGGGAGGTTGTCCGCGGCGCGACTGGCCAGCGCGGTGGCGACAAAACGATAGTGATAACGTTCGTCCGGCTGCGCTTCAGTGGCCTTCTGCCGTTGCACCTCGGCTTCGCTCACCAGCGGCCCGACTTTCAGCTCGGTGGTTTCCAGGCTGTAGTTGCCACCGAAGGTCGCGTAATCCGGGGCCATTTCATAGCCCAGGATGTCCATGCCCCACTCGCGGGCCGTCCACGCCGCATTGAACAAGGCATTGGCACGCTTGGTCGGCCACCACGCCGAATCGGCTTTCAGGCGTTGCTCACCGTAGAGCCGGGCCTTGTGCTGCAGATCGGGATTGTCGAAATACCCGACGGCCTCTTCATAACGGCCCTCGCGCAACATCCGGCGGCCCAGCAGATTGCGCAGGCTCGCAGCCACCGGCAGCGGCACGTAATTGTCGCGATCCTGCTGACTCAACGCCGGCGGCGCCGGAACCTTGGCATCGACATACTGTTTGAGCTCATCGAGCGTCAGCACCCGCTCGGCCACGGTCGCGGCGTCGAACCAATAAATGGCCTTGCTGCGATACAACTGATCGAAGGCCTGCAGGTATTCGCCACGTTGCAGCGCCAGAATCGCGCTTTCACCCTCGACCCGGCACTTGGGCTGCAGGGTCTCGAGATTCCAGTCAGCCGTGCGCCGTTCGCCCCAGGATTCGTCCTGCGGGAAGGCTTGCGCGGCTTTGGCATAGGCCGCCGCTGCGGCATTTTTATCGCCGTCACGCACCGCCAGTTTCGCCCGCAGCCACCAGGCCAGGCCACTGTCGCCGGCGTGTTCGAGGAACGCCCTGGCGCTGACGTAATCGCCCTGTTGGTAATTCATGGCCGCCAGGCGATCAGCGTTGTCAAGGCTGCCGCGGGTACTGTCCTGCAACGCCTTGATGAGTTTCTTCTGGCTGGGCGGTTCATCGCCGAACGACCAGCCGATCCGGCTGATCAGCGAGGCGGTCACCAGTTGCTGCACCGCTTTGCCACGCAGCAACTTTTCCAGCCGGTCTTCGGGTTCTTCGGCCAGATCGTTCATCAACAGTTTCAGCGAGGTGTAGCCGACCTCCGAGCCATGCAGGTTTTGCGTGGCGTAGAGTTCGATGGCCTTGTCCCAACTGCCTGCCGTGCGCAGCGCTCGTGCCTCTTCGCCGAGGCTGGCCACACCCAGCTCCAGCGGATCGTTGAAACCGTCGATGCTCAATTGCCGTGTCTGACGAAACGCATCAATGGCGTTTTCCAGCGCGTCGAGCGCATCACCGGCTTCGCTGCTCATGGCGAAGAACGCCCGGCCCAGCGAATAAGCGGCCCAGGTACTGCGCAACGGACGCTGGTCGGCCGGCAGTGCCAGCAACTGGCGGAAGTATTCGACAGCCAATGGATGATCACCGGCGCCGAACGCTACGGCGCCCGCCACATACAGGCGCAGTTCCGCCGGCAGGCTCGCGCCCTGCTCCTCGGCCTGACGCGCATCGGTCAGGCTGCGCAGTTGTTTGACCAGCGCCTGCTGCTCCGCGCTCAGCCCGAGCTGTTCGGCCTTCTCACGCTGATCGGAAGGGTCATTCGCTTCGCCATAGGAGGCATCAGGGTTGTAGGTGGCCGTTGTGACGTTCTTGAGCCCGGCAATGGTTTTGCCGAGGCGACTGATCTCGAATCTGAAGTTGCCCTCCGGCAATTCCGCCAGCGATTGTCCGCGATCGTCGAGCAGACGCATCGGGAAATCCGGACCGCAGGCCAGCGCCGATCCCAACGGCAGGGCAAGGCTCAGGCACAGCAGATGGCGGGGCCAGTTACGGGTCAACATGCGAACCTCCTTGATCAATGGTTGCGCAACGCGCCCAACCGATGGCGCGCTGCCCGCCCGCCGGCAATCGACCGTCGCGCAAGCGGGTGAAGGTAAGCAGATCCGCGTTCTGTTGCAATGCATAACCGGCGAGCGCATCGGCGCCTTCGCAACCCCGGGCCTTTAGGGTAATGCGAGCGGGCCAGACGCTGTCGAGGTTGCCGACATTACGCAGAGCGATGTCCTGCAGGCCGTTCTGTTCGGTGAACGTCAGGCTGAGATGGCTGCTCAACGCGTGCCCTCGGGCGACCGCCCGCAGCGTGTCCAGGCTCCAGGCCCTGCGGTCGTTGGCCAGCGGCAGGCGAAACCAGATCAGACCGGCCAGATGCGCCGGGCGATCCTCGCGTAATTCATTGGCCAGCCGGCTTAATTGCTGGGGATCGGCGAGCAACTCCCGTCGCTGGCCGCTGCGCTCCAGTGTGACTTCACTCTCCACCACTGGAGCGCCACCGGCGTCCGGCAACAGCGCCACTCCGTAGGCCGGCAGCGCCAGGTAGAACGGTTTTTCAGCCACCCGCCCCCAGGCCCTGGCCCAACGTTGTGCTTGCCCGGGATCGAACAGACCGCGACGCGGATCACTGACGGCATGCACCTGCAATACGCTGCTGTCGACGCTCGCCAGCAATGCCGCCAATTGCGGGCTGTCGAGCCATGCGGGCAATGCGGTGATGCTCAAGGGCAGACTGGCCGGCAGCGCGCTGCGCAAATGAACGAGGAATTCGGTATAGCCCGGCAGTCGGGCATTGCCGGCATCATGATCGATCTCGACACCGCTGAGCGTCAGGCCCTGCTCTTGCCAGTCGGCGAGCACCTGAAGAATCTGTTCCGTGACCTGTTGCTGATCGAGCGCCTTGAGCTGGCCGTCGAGGCGTATCACTGCGATCAGCGGCCGGGCATCCTGTTTCAGCAGCTCGAAATCCACTCGCGCCCGACGCCACCCGTCATTCGGGAACGCTTGCAGCGCCAGCACCCGAAGCGTCGAGAAGTCGCCGCGACTGTCCTTCAGGGCACGTTCATGGGCCGGCGTCCATTGCCGCTGCCAGACATAGAGTTGTTGATCGAGCGGCACGGTGTCCTGACGTTCGCAGGCACACAGCAGCAATGTGGCCACAAGGGCCGACCACCCGACGAAAAAGCGCATACCTTGCAGATCCCTGAGACATCAGGCTGCAAGGTTACACAAAAGCACTCAGGGCTTGCGGGCAATGATTACCTGACTCTTCGCCACCACCGCATCCAGCGCCTGCTTGATCTGCGCACCGCGCGGCGAATCGAGCACCGCCTGCCAGGTCTCGGCCCAATGATTGAGCAGCGGATGATCCGGGTTGCTGAATTCCACCTTGGCTTCCCAGAACAGCATCATCCACAACGACCAGTAAAACCCGTACTGGCTGTGGCTGATGATCTCCAGCCCGGCCTCGCTGACCATCGCCTTGAACTGCTCTTCGCTAATGATGCGAATATGGTTGGGCTTCTGGAAATACTCCGGCGCCGCGATGTCTTTCTGCAGATCCTCGGAACTGGGGTGCGGCACGCTCAACAGGTACAGCGCACCCGACTGGCCGACACGCACCAGTTCGGCGAGGAACTGCGCCGGGTCGTCGACGTGCTCGATGACTTCCGTGGACACCACGCGCGTGGCGGTGCCATCGGCGATCGGCAACGGGTTGCAGTCGGTGACGTGACATTCGACGCCGCGGGCCGGCGTATCGCTCAAGCGCTGGCGGGTGGCTTCGACCTTGGCTGCATCGATGTCGGCGATGATGATCTTCGCCCCACGCATGCCGCAAAAATGCACGTTGCCACCGTCGCCGCAGCCGACGTCGAGCAAGGTGTCATCGGCGCCCACCGGGAAGCCTTTGAACAGCTCGCCGGTCTCCTGGTTGAACCAGCCGCTGAGCATCGCGTCGTGCAGGCCGAGCATGTACGGATCGACCTTGTCGGCAGCAGGCTGCGCGGCAGTCGGGGCAGGCGTCGGCGCCGTGAGTTTCTTCAAAAGGCTCAGCATGAGGTGGCTCCAGAGGATGGGACGGCGTTACGCGATGTACCGAGGCGCCGCACCAGGGCGGCGCCGCGATTGCGCATCGGCATTTCGATGAAACGGTAATTCAGCTCGCTGAGCAGCACGATCAGGCCACCGGCAATCAGCAGCGTCACGACCGGATGCCCGGCAGGACTGGGCAGCCCGGCGCCCTGCAAGCGGAAGATCAGTTCCCGCACCAGTTGATAGGCCGGGATGTGGATCAGATACATGCCGTAGGAACGGCTGCCGATCCACGCCATCAACTGCTGCACTCTGCCCGCCGGCAGCAGGTAATCGCGGTTGTACGAAGCGATCCACACCAGCAGCGCACCAAGCACGGCAATCGAGCCGATCCGGTAAGAGGCGAAGGTGAAACGATCGGTGGCCATGTAGCTCAACAACAGCGCCAGCACGATCAGCGCAGACACACCGGCCCACGGGCGACGCAGGAAAGTCGGCTCCCAGCGCCGCCAGGACGGCTGCACGCTCCACATCGCCAGCAGCACACCGAGGGCCAGCGCGTCGGTGCGGACCACCATCAGTATCGGCGTGCGCAGGGTGAACAGCTGCACGGCGACCAGCGCCAGCAACGCCCAGACCAGATGCTTGCGGCACACCAGAATCAGCAGCGGGAACAGCAGATAGAACTGCTCTTCCAGCGACAGGCTCCAGTACACGAAACTGCTGCCGTACTCGTAATGAAAGAAGCTGTCGGCAAACCGGAAGTTGGCGTACTGCAACACGCCCGCCAGCGTCGCCTGCAGGTTGGCGTGCAGCGTACCGAAAGCTCCGGAGCGATTGAGAAACAGGCACGCCAGCAGCATCAGGGCCAGCCATAGCCACGCCGACGGCAACAGACGAAAGGCCCGACGCAACCAGAAGTTGCGGGTCTGTTCCCAGTATTCCTGACGGGTCGAACACCCCTGCAGCGCCGGGATCAGGCTGCGGGCGATGACAAACCCGGAGATGGCAAAAAACAGGTCAACGCCCCACCACGGCTGGGCCCAGACGTGAATCCTCTCGAGCAGCGGCACCGGATCGGTGAACAGGCTGCCCTGCAAGTGATGAAACAGCACGCCGAGTACCGCGACAGCACGCAGGACTTCGATGTCCATGATCCGCCTGGTGCTCATGACTCACGTCCTGCATCGAGCGGCTTGCGGGCGATGATCACCTGACTCTTGGGCATGAACCGGTCCAGTATCCGCTTGATCGCCAACCCGTCGGGCTGCGCCAGCAAGTCCTGCCAGGTTCTGGCCCATCCCTCCATCAAAGGTGGATACGGCGCCTGGATCCGGTCGCGCACGGCACCGCCCGGGTCGCGCCCGGCCGCACGTTCGCTGGCCCAGAAAAAGATCATGCCCATGACCCAGAAAAACCCGTTGGCCTGGCGATGCTCGATCACCAGACCGGCCTCTTCCACCAGTGCCGCGAAGCGCTCCGGGGTAAAGATCTGCACGTGATTGGGTGCCTGGTAGTAACTGGCCGGGGCGATCCCCTGCTGCAAATGCTCACCTGTCGGCGCCGGCACACTGAGCAGGTACAAGGCACCGGGACGCCCCATGCGCACCAGCTCGGCCATGAACGGTTCGGGGTGATCGATGTGTTCCAGCACTTCCATGCACACCACCTTGCTCGCACAACCATCGCTCAACGGCAGGGGCAGGCTGTTGCTGACCAGGCCCAGACTGGCCTTTCGGCTCCGGGCTTCGACTTGACGGGCGAGGTCGCGCACCTTGTCGTGTTCGCTGTCGGTGAAGATCACCGAGGCTCCCTGGCGCACGGCGAACAGTGTGGCCACGCCCTCGCCGCACCCCACATCGAGCAGGGTGTCATCCGCTGCGATGGCAAAGCCCTTGAGCAACTCGCCGCTGTCGCCGTTGAACCAGCCATCGAGCATCGCATCGTGCAGACCGACGTCCCTCGGCGACACACCCGCGGCAACCGGTTCAGTCACCGCTACCGGCGCCGGGTGCGCAACCGGACGCAAACGCTTCAGCCATGCGCGGATCATGTGCCTGCGTCTTCCGTTGCAACGACAGTGCGGCTTTCATGCACCTGAGCGAGGAAATCGCGCAGACGCTGCTCGGCCAGCGCTTGACTGCAGAAGCCCTGGAGACTGGCAACGGCCTGCGACGACATCTGCGCGTAACGCTGCGGATCCTGCTTCGCGACGTCGTAACTGGCGCGATACGCGCTGCACACCGACGCCCAGTTGGTCATGTAGCGCAGCGTGCGAAACGCCTTGCGCGGGTCGTGGGGCCAGGCGGTGAGCTCATCGGTGGACTCGACCAGAAATGCATTGTCTTCGCTCAGGTAATCGATCATCGCCGTGGTGCGCGGCGCCACCGCCGGTTTGCCGCAGGACATGAACTCCATCAGCGGCAGGCATTGGCCCTCACCGTAGGACGTGTTCACCACGTAGCGGGTGGCCTGCACCAGACGCTCGTAGTCCGCGTCCGCCAGGTAGCCATGGATCAGCACGATGCGGCAGCGGTAGGACTGGTTTTTGTACAGATGATGAAGAATGTCACTGAGCGCTTCTTCGGCATCGTGATGGGTGAGCTTGAGCACCAGCGTGGCGTCTTCCACATCGCGGAAGGTCACGCAGAACGCGCTGAGCATGTCTTCCCAGTTCTTGCGCCCGTCGCCGGGGTTGAACACCGAGGTGTACACCACGCCGTCCAGCACCAACTCCTGCTCGCGGACCGGCGCGCCGAAATCGATACCCTGGCCACGGCGCAGAGGCTTCGGGCCGAAGGCATTCAGATCCAGCTCGCGACTGTCAGCCACCAGCCCCTTGATCGTCAGGCGCACCGGCCCCGTCGAGGGCTGCCCCTGAAGCTGCGCACCCCGGGCCGCGAAGCGATCCCACACCGGCGCCGGAACCGCGACGATCGGGTAATCGGCGCCCATCGCCTCGCGCACGGCGTTGACCGTGTAGCTGGAATGGGTGATCGCGGCACCGCAGGCCTTGAGCACCATGCGCCAGTCGTTGCGAGGCTCATTGTCGAAAGGCTCATTGGGGATGGTGCTGAATTCCCAGGCGAACACCGGCAGTGTCGGGCATGCCAGATGGATCGGCGTGCGGTGCGGCGGCGAAAACGACAGAAACACGCACGGTTCACCACGGGACAGACAATCCAGATACAACGCATCGACTTCCCGGGCCGGGTCGGTGACTTCCAGCACCCGCCCGAGACGTTCGAGCACCGGGCGATATTCCTTGAGCACGAAGTAATAGCTGTACTCCGAGCGGCCGAGGTTCTGCGCGATCGTGTGCCGGTTGGTTTCCGAATGAATGATGATCAGCATGAGGCGTTGTCCGTCACGGGCGCGGTATCGGCAACCGCTGGCACAAGTCCGAAGAAATCCGCCAGGCGCTGCTGCACCGGAGCGAACGCGCAGTAGTCGCGCATGCGCTCAATGGCTGCAACCGACATTCGGTGGTAGTCCTGCGGTTGCGTTTTGGCCATCCGGTAACTGTTTTCGTAGGCCGTCTTGAGCGAGCCCCAGTCCGGTCGATAGCGCAGAGTGCGGTAAATGATGCGGGTGTCCTGAGGCCAGATTGTCAGCTCTTCGCTGGACCGGACGACAAACGCCACCGAGTCGTCGATGTAGTCTTCCATCGCCGTGTGATCCGGCGCGATTACCGGTTTGCCGCTGGACATGAACTCCATCAGCGGCAGGCACAGGCCTTCGCAGCGCGAGGCGTTGACGTAAAAACTGGCGGCCCGGTACAGCCGCGCATATTGCGGATCATCCAGGTAACCGTGCATCACCAGCACCCGGCAGGCGAACGGCGTGAGCTGCGCGAGCAGGGTCATCAGTTCGCTGTAGTAGGACGCCAGATCGTTCTGGGTGATCTTCAGCACCAGCGTCGCATCAGGGGTTTCGCGAAAGGCCCAGCAGAACGCCGTGATCAGTTGATGCCAGTTCTTGCGACCGTCCCTGGGGTTGAAGACGGTCACGTAGATCACGCCATCGACCGTGGTTTCGACGACGCAGGACGTGTCCGGCAGCTCAGGGGGCGGCGGTTCATTTACCGCCACTTCATGGGGACCGGCAATGTCCGGCAGGCGCCGCTCGAGCCAGGCGTGGACTTTGTCCGGCATCAGGTCGCGCAAACCTTCCCAGTAGCCGTGATGCAGATATTTCACGCGGGCCATGGGCTTGGGTTGATCGCCTGGATTCAACGCCCACAGACGCAGGTAATGGCGGGCAATGACCAGTCGACGTTTGAGTGTCAGGGGTGGCGGACGCTGTGCCTCGATCTCGGCCAGTTGCTCGGCGGTCAGCGGTTTGGGCAGCAAATCATCGGCAGACAATCCCAGCGTGCGGCTGTCGAAAATGCAGCCCTTGATCGCCAGGGTCGCTCCGGTATTGATCGGAGCGCTGACGTGCTGCTCACGAATGGCCGCGAACTGTTCCCACAGCGGCGTCGGCAATACCAGCACCGGAAAATCTTCGCCCATGGCTCGGCGAATGGCTCGTGCGGTGTGGCTCGACAGGGTGATGACCCGTCCCTGCCGTGCGAGCATCCGCGTCCAGTCCTGGCGTGAATCGCCATCCCACGACTCATCCGGGATCGAATCGAATTCCCAGGCAATCACGCAGATGGTCGGGCATTCAAGATCGGCCGGCGTATTCTGCGGCGGTGTGAAGGACAGGAAAACGCTGGTCTCACCGGCGGCGAGCAGTTGTCGATAGAGGGGATCGACCTCGGCGCTGCTGGACACCACATGCACCCGTCCCAGACTTTCGAGCACCGGGCGATAGGCCTTGAGCACGAAGTAATAGCTGTATTCGGGACGCCCCAGACTCTGGCTGATGGAGCGGTCGTTGACATCCGAGTAGAGAATGAAATTCATGGCATCCCACGGTGCGACCGCCATCCCGGCAGCCTCACGCTATGACGGCCAGGCATCGGATCGGGTCGGCATGGCCGGCATTCGTCCTGTGTCCGAAGCACGTCGTCGTTCTTGTTTTAGTGGTCAGTTCGACCGAACTGCGAAGTCACTCCGGCAACGTTCGGGAAACCGCGACGAGGGGCATTCTAAACACATCCGTTCAGGATTCGGGAACCGCCCGGCGAGAAAAAACGGGCTACGCTGACGAGAACTGGCCGGTCACGGTTTGGCCAGTTGAAATTGCCGAGCAATTGGCACAGATTGGCAACCAAACAACTACAACAACGACATCACCCGTCTTTCTGCCGCGACTTGCACACGGTCTGACAGACATCCCCTCAAGCCTGCGGGGAAGGTGAGAGTTAAAGACCAAGGGGTCGCTGTTTGAAAAGAAGTCTGTTCATCACGGGTCTCGGTGGATTCGTGGGACAACATATCCAGTCGCGTCTGATGCTCGATGACTCGGCGTGGGAGCTGCTGCCTGCCGCTTCGCCCTACGACCTGACCAAACCGCAAAGCCTCGTCGATCTCTGGCCGCAACTGCCTGATGCAATCATCCATCTGGCCGGACAGACCTTCGTGCCTGAAGCGTTCCGCGATCCGGCCCGCACTTTCGAGATCAACCTGCTCGGCACCCTCAACCTGTTGCAGGCTCTCAAGGCGAGAGGCTTCAAAGGCCCGTTCCTGTATGTCAGCTCCGGTGACGTGTACGGCCAGGTCGACGAGGCCGCACTGCCGATCACCGAGCAACAGCCGCCCTGCCCGCGCAATCCCTACGCGGTGAGCAAACTCTCCGCCGAGCATCTCTGCCTGCAATGGGGCCTCAGCGAAGACTGGCCGGTGCTGGTGGCGCGCCCGTTCAATCACATCGGCACCGGGCAGAAGGACAGTTTCGTCATCGCCAGCGCTGCGCGTCAGATCAGCCGCATCAGACAAGGCTTGCAAGGTCCGCAACTGGAAGTCGGCGACATTGACGTCACCCGGGACTTCCTCGATGTCGACGACGTGATCTCGGCCTATTTCGCGCTGCTGGAAAAAGGCGTGCCGGGACAGGTCTACAACATCTGCTCGGGTCATGAGCAAAGTATCCGCAGCCTCATCGAACAATTGGCCGATCTGGCCGGGGTCGAGCTGCAACTGGTGCAGGATCCTGCGCGCATGCGCCGCGCCGATCAGCGTCGCGTCCGTGGCAGCCATCAACGGCTTGCCCGGACCACAGGATGGACGCCGCAAATCTCTATACAACAATCTCTGCGGGCGATCCTGTCCGACTGGGAGCAGCGAGTAAAACAAGAATGACAAAAAGTGCATTGATCACAGGGATCACCGGCCAGGACGGCGCGTATCTGGCCAGACTGTTGCTCGACAAGGGTTACAAGGTTCATGGCCTGGTCGCGCGACGCAGCAGCGATTCACGCTGGCGCCTGCGGGAAATGGGCGTCGAAGCCGACATCGTGTACCTGGACGGTGACATGGCCGACGCCTGCTCGGTGCAGCGCGCGGTGATCCAGTCGGCACCGGACGAAGTCTATAATCTCGCCGCACAAAGCTTCGTCGCCGCCTCCTGGAACCAGCCGGTGACCACCGGCATCGTCGATGGCCTGGGCGTGACTCACCTGCTCGAGGCGATCCGCCAGTTCAGTCCGCACACCCGCTTCTACCAGGCCTCCACCAGCGAGATGTTCGGCCTGATCCAGGCCGAGCAGCAGGACGAGAGCACGCCGTTCTATCCGCGCAGCCCCTACGGCGTGGCCAAGCTTTACGGTCACTGGATCACCGTCAACTACCGCGAAAGTTTCAACCTGCACGCCAGCAGCGGCATCCTGTTCAATCATGAATCGCCACTGCGCGGCATCGAATTCGTGACCCGCAAGGTCACCGACGCGGCGGCCCGGATCAAACAGGGCAAACAGCAGGAGCTGGCCCTGGGCAACATCGACGCCAAGCGTGACTGGGGTTTTGCCGGTGACTACGTCGAAGCCATGTGGCTGATGCTGCAACAGGACACGCCCGATGATTTTGTGGTCGCGACCGGCGTCACCACCACGGTACGCGAGATGTGCCGCATCGCCTTCGATCACGTGGGCCTGAACTACCGCGATTACGTGAAGATCGACCCGGCGTTCTTCCGCCCGGCAGAAGTCGAAGTGCTGCTCGGCAACCCGGCCAAGGCCCAGCGCGTGCTGGGCTGGAAACCGAAGACCGATCTGGACACCCTGATCCGCATGATGATGGATGCGGACATGAAACGCGTCGCCAAGGAGTAGGCCATGCTGATCCCCGTGATTCTGTCCGGCGGTGCCGGCACCCGTTTGTGGCCGGTATCCCGCGAAGGCCATCCCAAGCCGTTCATGACCCTGCCCGACGGCCAGTCGCTGCTGGGCAAGACTTACCGGCGCGCCGCCGGCCTGCTGGACGGCTGGGGCGACATCGTCACGGTGACCAACCGCGAATACTACTTCCAGAGCAAGGATCACTATCAGGCCGCGCGCCTGTCCCGACATCGCGGGCACTTCCTGCTCGAACCCACCGGGCGCAACACCGCCCCGGCCATTGCGGCAGCAGCGCTGTCGCTGCAGGCGCTGCACGGTGATGCCGCAATCATGGTGGTGATGCCTGCCGACCACCTGATCGTCAACGAAGAGGCGCTCAAGGGTGCCGTCGAACATGCGGTCAATCTGGCGAAGGACGGTTATCTGGTGACCTTCGGCGTCGTGCCGACCGCCCCGGAAACCGGCTTCGGCTACATCGAGACCGGCGCGCCACTGGATGACAGGGGCGCAGCCAAGGTGCAGCGCTTCGTGGAAAAACCCGACCTGCAGACCGCCACCGGTTACCTGGAAAGCGGCAATTTCCTGTGGAACTCGGGGATGTTCTGCTTCACTACCGCGACCCTGATCGCCGAGCTGGAACGGCACGCCCCCGAGCTGCTGGAACAGACCCGCGCCTGCATGGCCGCCAGCGAACCGGTGGAAACCGCCGGCTGCCTGCAACAGGAACTGTCGCCACAACTGTTCGCCGAGATCACCGACATTTCCATTGATTACGCACTGATGGAGCGCTCGGAAAAAGTCGCGGTCGTTCCCGCCGGTTTCGACTGGAGCGACATCGGTTCGTGGGGTGCGGTCGCGGCGCTGGTACCGGCGGATGCGGACAATAACCGCGCCAGTGGCGAAGCAATCTTCATCGACAGCCGCAACAATTTCGTCCAGAGCGAAGGCCGGCTGGTGGCGGCGGTGGGCGTGGAAGACCTGATCGTGATCGACACCGCCGACGCCGTGCTGGTCGCCCACGCTGACCGTGCCCAGGATGTGCGCCGCGTAGCCAAGCAACTCAAGGACAAATCCCACGAAGCCTACCGCCTGCATCGCACTGTCAGCCGTCCGTGGGGCACATACACCGTGCTCGAGGAAGGCCCGCGCTTCAAGATCAAGCGCATCGTGGTCAAGCCTGGCGGCAAGCTGTCGTTGCAGATGCATCACCACCGCAACGAACACTGGGTGGTGGTCGAAGGCATGGCCAAGGTCACCAACAACGGCACCGGCACCACGCTGGTGGCCAAGAACGAATCGACATTCATTGCCGCCGGTCACAAGCATCGCCTGGAGAACCCCGGCGTGATCGACCTGGTGATCATCGAAGTGCAAAGTGGCGAATACCTGGGAGAGGACGACATCGTCCGCTTCGAAGACCAGTACGGCAGGACAGTGTGAATGCTGCTTTCCCTGTATCGCTCGCTGCATGACTACCGGGGTTTCATCCTCGGCAGCGTCAAGCGGGAGTTTCAAGCGCGGTACCGCAATTCGCTGTTCGGCGCGCTGTGGACGGTACTCAACCCGCTGTCGATGATCATCGTGTACACGGTGATCTTTTCCCACATCATGCGCGCCCGTCTGCCCGGCGTGGACGACGGCATGGCCTACAGCGTCTACCTGTGCGCCGGGCTGCTGACCTGGGGCCTGTTCTCGGAAATCACCCTGCGCAGCCAGACCATGTTTCTGGAAAACGCCAACCTGCTGAAAAAAATCAGCTTCCCGCGCCTCTGCCTGCCGGTGATCGTGCTGCTCAATGCCGGGATCAACTTCGCGATCATCATCGGCCTGTTCCTCGGTTTTCTGTTGATCACCGGACGCTGGCCGGGAATGGCCCTGCTGGCACTGGCACCGTTGCTGGCGCTGCAAGTGCTGTTCTGCGCCGGACTGGGCATGATCCTCGGCGTGCTCAACGTGTTCTTTCGCGATGTCGGGCAATTGTTCGCCATTTGCCTGCAGTTCTGGTTCTGGCTGACGCCGATCGTGTACCCGCTGAGCATCCTGCCCGAGTGGGTGCAGCGCCTGTTGCAGCTCAATCCGCTGACCAATCTGATCGGCAGTTATCAGAACCTGTTTCTCTATGGTCAGTGGCCGGTGTGGAGTTCGCTGCTGCCGATCTTCGTGATCGGCCTTCTGTTGTGTGCGATCGGCCTGCGCCTGTTCCGCCGGCGGGTCGGCGAAATGGTGGATGAACTCTGATGGGGTACATACGCGTCACAGGCCTGGGCAAGGCCTACAAGCAATACCCCACCCGCTGGAGTCGTCTGGCCGAATGGCTGATTCCGTTTTCACCGATGCGCCATCGCCAGCACTGGGTGCTGCAGGACGTGAATTTCGAAATCGCCCCCGGCGAAGCGGTGGGCATCGTCGGGGTCAACGGCGCCGGCAAAAGCACCCTGCTGAAAATGATCACCGGCACCACGCAACCGACCTGCGGCCAGATACAGCTCGAGGGCCGGGTTGCGGCGCTGCTGGAACTGGGCATGGGTTTTCACCCGGACTTCACCGGTCGGCAGAATGCGGTGATGGCCGGGCAACTGCTGGGCATGCAGGTCGAAGACATTGAAGCACTGATGCCGGACATCGAACGCTTCGCGGAAATCGGCGAAGCCATCGATCACCCGGTGCGCACCTACTCCAGCGGCATGCAGATGCGTCTGGCCTTCAGTGTCGCCACCGCACGCCGCCCGGACATTCTGATCGTCGACGAAGCGCTGTCGGTGGGCGACGCTTACTTTCAACACAAGAGCTTCGACCGCATCCGCAACTTCCGCAAGGCCGGCACCACGCTGCTGATCGTGTCCCACGACCGCTCGGCGATCCAGTCGATCTGCGACTCGGCGATCCTGCTCGAGGGCGGCCACATGGTGATGCACGACAAGCCCGAAGCGGTGATGGATTACTACAATGCCCTGCTCGCCGAACGCGAAGGCCAGACCGTGCGCCAGGAACTGCTCGACGGCGGTCAGGTACGCACCGTGTCCGGTACCGGCGAGGCCGGGATCCTCAGCGTGCGCCTGCTCGATGAACACGAACGCTCTATCGACGCCGCCGAAGTCGGTCAGCCGGTGACACTGGAAGTCGAGGTGGAGATTCGTCAGGACATCGAACGGCTGGTGCTCGGCTTCCTGATCAAGGATCGCCTGGGCCAGGCCATGTACGGCATCAACACCCACCGACAGAACCAGGCGCTGGACGATCTGCGCGCCGGTGAGCGCATCACCTATCGCTTCGCTTTCGTCATGGGCCTGGGCAAGGGCAATTACTCCGTGGCTCTGAGCCTTTCACGGCTGGACTCGCATCTGGACCGCAATTTCGAATGGCGCGACTACGGCCTGGTGTTCCACGTGATCAACAACCGCCGGGAAGATTTCGTCGGCTGTGCCTGGCTGGGTGCCAGAACCTCGATCATCCGCCATGCGGACAGCTTCGCGGAGCGTGCACCATGAAGCGCCTGCTGGTCGAATGCACCCACGTGTTCAAACACCCCAAGGTCAATTCGGGCATTCAGCGAGTGGTGCGCAACGTCATCAAGCAACTGCCGCCAAGCGCTGAAGGGGTCGAGTGCGTGCCGGTGGTCTTGCTCAAAGGCGAGCTGTTCCGCGTGAAGCGCCTGGCGCCCCTGGACGCCCCCCTGTTCAATGCCGTCGTCACATTCGGCGAGCGCCTGGAACGGCTGGCCCATCGTTTCTGGCAGTTGCATCAGCGCCTCGACAGCCGTTGCCGGAACAAAACGGCACGACGGGTCCTGTACGTTGGCTATCGGCTGAGCTCATTCGGTCTGTTCGGTATCCCCCTGCGATTGATCGAACAAGTCAATCGCCATCAGTTGCCCAAACGCTGCGAGCCACTGGAACACCGGCCCGGGGACCAACTGGTGTTGCTGGATTCGTCCTGGCACTCGGACTTTTTCCTGCACGCCGAACGGCTCAAACGCCAAGGTATGGGTATTGTCGCGGTGATCTACGACCTGATTCCCCTGACCCACCCGCAGTTTTACGACACTCGGCTGGTGCAGGTCTTCAGCGAATGGTTTGACTGGATCACCCGTAACGCCGACGGTTACCTGGCGATTTCCGCCACCGTGCGCGATCAGGTGCGCGAAGAAGTGCAACACCGTCTCGGTCCAGCACAAGTCGAAAAGCGCTGGTTCGACTATTTCCACCTGGGATCGGAGCTGGATCTGCAGAGCGTCGATGCCGCCGTCGAACCGCAGCTGGAGCGTGTGTTCACAACATCAGAGCCCGTGTTCCTGATGGTCAGCACCATCGAACCTCGCAAGAACCACGACTATCTGCTGGATGCCTTCGAACGCGCCTGGGCAGCCGGTTCGCAGGCACGCCTGTGCATCGCCGGGCGCATCGGCTGGAAGTGCGATGCCCTGCTTGCCCGGGTACGCAACCACGCCGAACTGAACAGGCGCCTGTTCATGTTCAACGACCTGAGCGACACCAGCCTGGAATACGCCTACGCCCATTCCAGCGCCCTGGTTTTTCCGTCGTTCGTCGAAGGCTTCGGCCTGCCGCTGGTGGAAGCCATGCAACGCGGATTGCCGGCCATGGGTAGCGACATTGCAGTGTTCCGCGAGATTGGCGGCGACTTCATGGCCTACTTCGACTTGCACGATCCACAACGCCTTGCCGACCTGGTAACCGCCTTCGAACGCAGCGGCCAATTCCCCGCCGCCCGCGATGTGACCGACTGGCAATGGATCGGTTGGCGCGAAGCCAGTCAGCAACTGGCCGAACGCACCGCACGCCATGTGCTGCAAGCCCCTGCGACGCAAGCGAGGTCCCATGCGCATAGCCCTTAACGCACGGATTCTCCAGGCGCCGCGCACCGGGATCGGCCATTACGTCGCCGAACTGGTCAATGCCCTGCACACCGAAACCGATATCGACGTGGCGCTGTTTCACGGCTGGGGCTGGAGTGCCCGGTTACCGGAAGCGGCGATGCCTGGTTACTCGCGCCTGACCCCGATACTGCGCAAGATCCCCGGCGCCTATCAGGCGCGACGCTGGCTGGAGCAGAAACGCTTCGATCAGGGCCCTGCGCATCCCGTCGATCTGTACCACGAGCCGAGCCTGTGGCCGCTGGCCTTCGACGGCCCGACCGTGATCACCCTGCACGACCTCACGCACCTGCATTTCCCCGAGACCCAGCCAGCGGCGCGGCTCAGGGAAATCGAGCGGCGGCTGGCCGAAGGCATCCAGCGGGCGCAGGTGATTCTGACCGACTCGCAGGCCATCGCTGACGAGGCCCGACACTATTTCGGATTGCCCGCCGAGCGCTTCGTGGTGGCGCCTTTGGGGGTTGCCGAACGCTTTCATCCGCGTGAGCCGCACGCCATCGACGCCGTGCTCAAGGCCCATGCCGTGCAGGCGCGGGAGTATTTCCTGTGTGTCGGCACGCTGGAACCACGCAAGAACCTGAGCCTGGCCTTGCGCGCCCACGCGCTATTGCCCGAAGCCGTGCGCCAGCGCTTCCCGTTGCTGATCGCCGGTATGGCCGGCTGGCAGCGCGAACAGTTCAGTGACCCATTGCGCGAGGCGCTGGCCAGCGGTCATGTGTGCCTGCTCGGCTACCTGCCGGATGAACAGGTCGCGCAATTGCTGGCCGGCGCCCGGGCGCTGGTTTTCCCTTCGTTGTATGAGGGTTTTGGCCTGCCGGTGCTGGAAGCGATGGCCAGCGGCACGCCAGTGGTGGTCACCCGCTCTTCCGCGATGCCGGAAGTCGCAGGGGCCGCCGGTAACTACATTGAGACTGACGACGCAGACGGCTTGCGCAATGCGCTGAGTCGCCTGATCGACGATCAAGCGCATTGGCAGGCATGCCGAGAAGCCGGATTGCAGCAGGCACGGCGGTTTTCCTGGAAACGTTGCGCGCAGGCCACGGCCGGCGCCTACCACCAGGCCATGGGAGGTTGAATGCGAGTCCTTCATTTTTTCAAGACGTACCTGCCTGATTCGGTTGGCGGCATCGAACAGGTGATCTTCCAGCTCTGCGAAAGCGGCGCCCAGCACGGCATCGAAGGTCAGGTGCTGACCCTCAGCGCCAATCCCGAACCTGCGGTGTTGCAACTGGGCCAGCACGAAGTGCATCGGGCCAGACTGGATATCCAGTTCGCTTCCACCGGTTTCTCCTGGAGCGTGTTCAAACAGTTTCGCGAGCTGGCCGCCGAAGCCGACGTGATCAACTATCACTTCCCGTGGCCGTTCATGGACCTGGTGCATTTCGCCAGCGGCCTGAACAAGCCGAGTGTGGTGACCTACCACTCGGACATCATTCGCCAGAAGCACCTGCTCAAGCTTTATCGCCCGTTGATGAACCGCTTTCTCGCCAGTGCCGACCGGATCGTTGCCGCTTCGCCGAACTACCTGCACACCAGCGATGTGTTGCAGCAGTTCCAGGACAAGACCCGTGTGATTCCTTACGGCCTGAACAAGTCCGGTTATCCACAGCCTGACGCCGAGCGCATGAACCGCTGGCGCCAGCAGCTTGGGGACAAATTTTTCCTGTTCGTCGGGGTGATGCGCTATTACAAGGGCCTGCACATCCTGCTCGACGCCTTGAAAGACGTGGACTATCCGGTGGTGATCGTCGGCGCCGGCCCGCTGGAGCAGGAACTGCACGCCCAGGCCGCCGCGCTGGGCCTGCGCAATATTCATTTCCTCGGCCGTCTGAGCGATGAAGACAAGGTCGCCCTGCTGCAACTGAGCTACGCCATCGTCTTCCCGTCGCACCTGCGTTCGGAAGCGTTCGGCATTTCCCTGCTGGAAGGCGCGATGTACGGCAAACCGATGATCTCCAGCGAGATCGGCACCGGGACCAGTTACATCAATATCCACAACGAAACCGGACTGGTGGTGCCGCCAAGTCATCCACAGGCCTTTCGCGAAGCGATGCGAACCCTGTGGGAAAACCCGGCCCGCGCCGCCGAAATGGGCCTCAAGGCCGAGGCCCGTTACCGGCAGTTATTCACCGCCGATGAAATGGGCTGCAAGTGGACCGAGCTGTATCAGGAGCTGCTGGAAGAAAAGGCGTTGTCCTACGCCTGATCCTCTACAGATCCAGCACCAGCGGCTGGTTACTTTGCGCCGGTACCGCGCAGCAGATCAGCACCTGCCCTTCCTCCGGCACTTCGGCCGGGGGCTGTGGATAATTCACCGCGCCGCTGATCAGCCGCGTCTTGCAGGTGCCGCATGAACCTCCGCGACAGCTGAATTCGGGACGCAGGCCACGGCTCTCGGCCAGCTCCAGCAGACTGCCGCCGTCAGGCTGCCACCGTGCTTCCTTGGCCGAACGCTCGAAGACCACCGGCACTGAAGTCGTGGCCGCCGGCAATTGTTCGATCACGATGGCGTCCGGATCGGCCTGGCGCCTGAGGGTCGAAGGGCCGAAGGTTTCGGCGTGGATCTGGTCATCGCGTACATCCAGTTCACGCAGGCTGTCGTAAAGGCCCTGGGTAAATCCGCCGGGGCCGCAGAGCACGAAGTCCACCTGATCGAATTCGTCGACAAGATTCCTCAGCAAGGCGCCATCGATGCGCCCGTGCAGGTCGTAGTCCTCTCCCTCCACCAGATCGGGTTCCGGTTGACTGAGCAGGCGCAACACCCGCACCGCATCGCCGGCGTCCTCCAACAAGCGGTCCAATTCTGCGCGAAACGGCTGATCGGCAAGACTGCGCGAACTCTGGATCAGCCAGGTTGGACGAATCCGCCGGGTGCGCAGGCCCTGATACACCACCTCGCGCAACATCGACAGCAACGGCGTGATCCCGACACCGGCAGCCAGCAACACCAAGGGCCGACGCTCCAGCGGGGCCACGGTGAAATGCCCCTGAGGCGACCGCGCCTCCAGCACATCACCAACGCGCACCTGATCGTGAAGAAACGTCGATATCCGCCCTTCACGCTTTACGCTGATCCGGAAGAAGTCGTCCGACGGCGCACCCGAAAGGCTGTAAGTGCGGATGTACACCTCGCCATCGAGGGTGAAACGCAGCGGCAGATGCTGACCGGCCTGGAACACCGGCAGACCGGCGCCGTCCACGGGTTCGAGGTAGAACGACCGAATGTGCCGGCTCTGCGCCTCGATCCGTGTTACCCGCAGAGGCCGCCAGCTGTCACCCAAAGCCTGAGCCTGCAAACGTGCATCGGCCTGGGCCCAGGTGCCGGTCAACAGGCTGGTCGGCGACATGCCGTCGAAGCGCCAGCGCAAGGCCAGCGCCGCCGGGCGCCGCACCGCTTTTTCCACCTCGAATGTCCACAATCGCTCGGCGCCCTGGAAGGCTGCGATTTGCGGTGCGTCGAGAATGACCTCGGTGCGGCCACTGAGCTGCAGCAGGTCGCCTGTGGAAAAGTCGATGAACAGCAAACCGGCCCGGGGATTGAGCAGCAAGTTACCGAGAGTGTTGAAATGCAGGTTGCCGGCAAAATCCGGGATGGTCAGGCGATTGCCCTCCACCCGCACGAAACCGGGCTGGCCGCCACGGTGAGAAACATCCACAGAACGCTCGCCGTCGACATCGACGTAGCTGGCGACAAAGAAAGTGTCCGCCGTTTCAATCACGGCGACCGCTGCGGCATCAAGCCCGTTGTAATGCTCGGCTGGCCGGGTCTGGGGATCCGTCAGCGGCACCCGCTGGAACTGGCGCAATTGAATGTACTGTGGGCAGTTGCCGAACGACTGGTCCACCGTCAGATCGAATCCGCCCGCGCCAAGATTGCCGATGTGGCCGTTGAGCCGGTTACGTCGGCGGGTGTGCAGCTCGATGCCGAGCAGGCCGATGGCTGCGCCGGCCTGCAACTGCGCCGGGTCATCAACGGCCGGCAGGCTGTCGAAGTGCAATTGCGTCGGCTCGGGAGAGTGAGCGAAACCCGGCTCGCCCTCCAGCACACTGGCCCAGGGACGACCATCGGCATCCACCGCGCCGAACAGCATGAACGGCAATTGCTGATAGAACTGACGATGCTGATCCGGCATCCAGGTGCGAATCACCTTGCGACCGAATGCCTCCATGCGCTCGGCGACACCGACCTGCGCTTGCAGTTGCCGTTCGCCGGCGTGCCAGGGTGAACGTTCCATGACGACCTCTCCCCCACGCCAGCGGCGCAGTCTGGATGACGAGACTCAAGCGGTGGCTTGCAGACCGGCGACGGTGCGCGGCATCGCGACGAAACCCGGCAACGCTTCAATGCGCGCCAGCCAGGCGCGCACATTGGCGTAGTCGTCCAGCGACACGTTGCCTTCCGGCGCATGGGCGATGTAGCTGTAGGCCGACACGTCGGCGATGGTCGGCTCGTCACCCACCAGATATGGGGTCTTGCCCAGCTCCAGATCCATCACCTTGAGCAGGTTGTGCGCACGGGTGATAACTTCTTCGGCGTTGAATTTTGCACCGAACACCGTGATCAACCGCGCCGCCGCCGGGCCGAAGGCGATCGGGCCTGCCGCCGCCGACAGCCAGCGCTGGACCCGCGCGGCGCCGACCGGATCGCTCGGCAGCCAGCGTCCGTTGCCGTACTTCTGCGCCAGATACACCAGAATGGCGTTGGAGTCGGCCAGCACCACGCCGTTGTCATCGATGGCCGGCACTTGCCCGAAGCTATTGATCGCCAGGAACTCGGGCTGCTTGTGCTCACCCTTGGCCAGATCGACGAAAATCAGTTCGGTCGGCAATTGCAGCAGGGACAGCATCAGCTCGACCCGGTGGGCATGGCCGGAACGCGGGAAGTTGTAGAGTTTGATCGCTTGCATGGTCGACTCCGCTGGACGATGGGGCCGCCCGGGATGGGCGACAACCGTGGCCGTCATCTTCTCCCTATCGCGAAAACAACAGAATCACCAGCAAACGCAATCCATTATTTCTCCAGGTGAAATAAAGCCGCGTTTTTCAGGGCTGGATGCTCTCGCAAGGCGTTCACCGTGTAATCGACAAAACTGCGCACCCGGGCCGGCGCCTTGCGTCCACCCTGATACACCACATGGATGGGCAGCGGCGGCAATTCGTACTCGGCAAGGACAATTTCCAGTTCACCGGAAGCGATCTTGCCGGCGACCTGATAGGACAGCACCCGGGTCAATCCGAGCCCGAGGCAGGCGGCGGTAATTGCGGCCTGATTGCCGGTGACGACCAATCTCGGTTCGGGCCTGATGCTCAAGGCCTCACCGTCCTCCAGAAACGGCCAGTTGCGCAACTGGCCGATGGCCGATGTCGCCACCACCGGCGCGCCGGCCAACGCCTGTGGATGAGTGGGTCGCCCGTGAGCGGCAAAATATCCCGGTGAACCACAGATCACCCGACGCACTTCGCCGACCCGGATCGCATGCTGGTTGCTGTCCGGCAGATCACCGATGCGGATCGCCACATCGACGCCCTCCTCGACCATGCTCACCACGCGGTCCAGCAACAGGGCGTTGATGGAAACGTCCGGATACTGCGTCAGATAACCCGCCATCACCGGTGTGACATACAGCTCGCCGAACAACACCGGCGCGGTCACCGTCAATTGCCCACGGGGTTGGGTGTGGCTGCCGGCAGCGGAGTCTTCCGCTTCCTGCACTTCGGCAAGAATCCTCCGACAGTCTTCCAGATAACGCTGGCCCGCCTCGCTCAGATGCACGCTGCGAGTGGTGCGAATCAGCAATTGCGTACCGATCCGCTGCTCCAGCGCCGCCACCGCCCGGGTGACGCTGGCCGCCGACAGACCCAGACGCCGCGCGGCAGCGGAAAAGCCCTGTTCCTGAGCAACGGCTGCGAAAACCTGCATTTCCTGGAAGCGATCCATGGTGTCCCCGATGTGGATAAAAAAATCGCAGCGACGGCTGCGATTCATCTGTGATTCGACTCCGGGGGGCTGCACCCCGACAACGCAATGCAGGCCCGGAACGTTTCCCGATCAGGTCAGGACTGAGAGACCGGGTGATCACCGGTCACCCGCGCAGCCTGCCCGGCTGTCGGTTTGACCCACGTCAGATACGCCAGCACCAGCAATCCGATCCAGACCACCCCGACAATCAACGCTGCCTGAGTATCCGGAAAGTAACCCAGCACGCCGAACACGAACAGCATGAAGGCAATGGCCGCCATCGGCGCATACGGCCAGAACGGCACCGGGAATTTCAGTCGCGCCACCTGCTCCGGCGTCATGGAACGACGCATGGCCACCTGGGTGAACAGAATCATCAGCCAAACCCACACGGTGGCGAAGGTCGCAATCGAAGCGATCAGCAGGAACACGTTTTCCGGGATCAGGTAGTTCAGCAACACGCCCAGCAACAGCGCGCAGCTCATCACGATCACCGTCAGCCACGGCACGCCATTGCGCGACAGGCGCGCGAAGCCTTTCGGCGCATGCCCTTGCTGGGCCAGGCCGTACATCATCCGGCCTGCGCCGAAAATGTCGCTGTTGATCGCCGACACCGCCGCCGAGATCACCACAATGTTCAGAACGGTGGCCGCCGAGCTGACGCCCAGATGATCGAAGATCTGCACGAACGGGCTGCCCTGGCTGCCGATCTGCTGCCACGGGAAGATCGACATCAGTACCAGCATCGTCAGCACATAGAACAGCAGGATGCGCATCGGCACCGCGTTGATCGCCTTGGGCAACACGCGGTGCGGGTCCTTGGCTTCGCCGGCAGTCACGCCGATGATCTCGATACCGCCAAAGGCAAACATCACCACGGCAAACGAGGCGATCAGACCGCCCACGCCATTGGGCATGAAGCCGCCCTGAGTCCACAGGTTGCTGATATCGGTGGTCTGGCCCGGGGCGGTGCTGATGCCGAACAGCATGATGCCGAAGCCACCGAGGATCATCGCCACGATGGCCGCGACCTTGAGCAACGACAGCCAGAACTCCATTTCACCGAAGACTTTGACGTTGCACAGGTTCAGCCCGCCGACCACCGAAACAATGCCCAGCACCCAGATCCAGCGCGAGACTTCCGGAAACCAGAAGCCCATGTAGATGCCGAATGCCGTCACATCGGCCATGCCGACGATGACCATTTCGAAGGCGTAGGTCCAACCGAGAATGAAACCCGCCATGGGCCCGAGGTAGGTGCTGGCGTACTGCCCGAACGAGCCGGCGACCGGGTTGTGCACCGCCATCTCGCCGAGGGCGCGCATGACCATGAACACCGCCGCGCCACCGATCAGATACGCGAGCAAAACCGCAGGACCGGCCATCTGAATGGCCGAGGCAGAACCGTAGAACAGCCCCGTACCGATTGCCGATCCCAGAGCCATGAAGCGAATGTGTCGGGCAGAGAGCCCGCGTTTCAAACCTTTTGCTGACTGCTGCATTTTTCGTCCTTATTTATTTTTATTCGACGCAAAAACCGAAACGCCAACAGGCCGGCCTCCACGCAGTGTGGAAGACAGCCTGTTGGCGACGAGGCACTTACAGACTCGGCAACAGATTCGCCGGAACCAGCTCATTCAGCGTGCGAGAAGCCAGCAACTCGATCGCCGCATTGATGTCCGGCGCAAAGAAGCGGTCCTTCTCGTAGAACGGCACTTCGCGACGCAGAATGCCCCGGGCCTTTTCCAGTTTGGCCGAGGTCTTCAGGCCGTTGCGCAGGTCCAGACCCTGTACCGCCGCCAGCCATTCCACCGCGAGAATGCCGCGGGTGTTCTCGGCCATTTCCCACAGGCGCTTGCCGGCGGCCGGGGCCATCGACACGTGGTCTTCCTGGTTGGCGGAGGTCGGCAGACTGTCCACCGAATGCGGATGGGCCAGCGCCTTGTTATCGCTGGCCAGCGCCGCCGCAGTCACCTGAGCGATCATGAAGCCCGAGTTCACGCCGCCATTGGCCACCAGGAACGGCGGCAGTTGCGACATGTGCTTGTCCATCATCAGCGAGATGCGGCGTTCGCTCAGGGAACCGATTTCGGCGATGGCCAAGGCCATGTTGTCAGCGGCCATGGCCACGGGTTCAGCATGGAAGTTGCCGCCGGAAATCACGTCGCCTTCGGCGGCGAACACCAACGGGTTGTCGGAGACGGCGTTGGCTTCGATCACCAGCACCTCGGCGGCCTGACGGAACTGGGTCAGGCACGCGCCCATGACTTGCGGCTGGCAGCGCAGCGAGTACGGATCCTGAACCTTCTCGCAGTTCTGGTGCGAATCGGAGACCTCGCTGCGCTCGCCCAGCAGATCGCGGTAAGCGGCGGCGGTGTCGATCTGGCCTTTCTGGCCACGGGCTGCGTGAATACGCGCATCGAATGGCGAGCGCGAACCGAGCACCGCTTCCACGCTCAGGCCGCCGATGGCCAGCGCGCCGGCAAACAGGTCTTCACCTTCGAACAGACCGCGCAGGGCGAATGCGGTGGACACCTGCGTACCGTTGAGCAGCGCCAGGCCTTCTTTCGCGGCCAAAGTCAGCGGGGTCAGACCGGCCACTTTCAGCGCTTCGGTGGCTTCCATCCACTCGCCCTTGTAACGGGCCTTGCCCTCGCCCAGCAGCACCAGCGACATGTGCGCCAATGGCGCGAGGTCGCCGGACGCCCCCACCGAACCTTTCAACGGAATGTGCGGATAAACCTCGGCATTGATCAGCGCGATCAGCGCGTCGATCACCACCCGACGGATGCCGGAGAAACCACGGCTGAGGCTGTTGACCTTGAGCACCATGATCAGGCGCACCAGCTCATCACTGATCGGCTCGCCGATGCCGGCGGCGTGGGACAGCACCAGCGAGCGCTGCAGGTTTTCCAGGTCGGCGCTGGCGATGCGGGTCGAGGCCAGCAGACCGAACCCGGTGTTGATGCCGTAGGCGGTGCGGTTCTCGGCGAGGATCTGCTCGACGCAGGCGACGCTGGCTTCGATCTGCGCGGCGGCGCTGTAGTCGAGCGTCAGTTTGACCGGGTTCTGGTAGACGTCACGCAGTTGCGACAGGCTCAGCTGGCCGGGGATCAGGTTCAGCGCAGTCATGTTCAGGCTCCTTTAACCGAAGTAATCATTGGCAGGTTCAAGCCCTGCTCCCTGGCGCAGTCGATGGCGATCTGGTAACCGGCATCGGCATGACGCATCACACCGGTGCCCGGGTCGTTGTGCAGCACGCGAGCGATGCGCTCGGCCGCCTCATCGGTACCGTCGCAGACGATCACCATGCCCGAGTGCTGGGAGAAGCCCATGCCGACGCCGCCACCGTGATGCAGCGAGACCCAGGTCGCGCCGCTCGCGGTGTTGAGCAAGGCATTGAGCAGCGGCCAGTCGGAGACGGCGTCGGAGCCATCCTGCATCGATTCGGTTTCGCGGTTCGGGCTGGACACCGAGCCGGAGTCGAGGTGGTCGCGGCCGATCACGATCGGTGCCGACAGCTCGCCGCGACGGACCATTTCGTTGAACGCCAGACCCAGTTTGGCGCGCAGACCCAGGCCGACCCAGCAGATCCGCGCCGGCAGACCCTGGAAGCTGATGCGCTCGCGAGCCATGTCCAGCCAGTTGTGCAGGTGGGCGTCGTCCGGGATCAGTTCCTTGACCTTGGCGTCGGTCTTGTAGATGTCCTGTGGATCACCCGACAGCGCCGCCCAGCGGAACGGGCCGATGCCACGGCAGAACAGCGGACGGATGTAGGCCGGCACGAAACCCGGGAAGTCGAAAGCGTTTTCCACGCCCTCTTCCTGGGCCATCTGACGGATGTTGTTGCCGTAGTCGAAGGTCGGGATGCCTTGCTTCTGGAAGTCGAGCATGGCTTTGACGTGCACCGCCATCGACTGCTTGGCGGCCTTGATCACTGCGGCCGGTTCGGTCTTGGCGCGGGCGCGGTATTGCTCCCAGGTCCAGCCGGCCGGCAGGTAGCCGTTGAGCGGATCGTGGGCGCTGGTCTGGTCGGTGACCATGTCCGGACGCACGCCACGACGGACCAGTTCCGGGAGGATTTCGGCGGCGTTGCCACACAGGGCGATGGAGATCGCCTTGCCTTCTTGGGTGTACTTCTCAATGCGCGCCAGGGCGTCGTCGAGGTCCTTGGCCTGCTCGTCGACGTAACGGGTCTTGAGGCGGAAATCGATGCTGGTCTGCTGGCATTCGATGTTCAGCGAGCAGGCACCGGCCAGGGTCGCGGCCAGCGGCTGGGCGCCGCCCATGCCGCCGAGGCCGGCGGTCAGGACCCAGCGGCCCTTGAGGTTGGAGTCGTAATGCTGGCGACCGGCCTCGACGAAGGTTTCGTAGGTGCCCTGGACGATGCCCTGGCTGCCGATGTAGATCCAGCTGCCGGCGGTCATCTGGCCGTACATGGCCAGACCCTTGGCATCGAGTTCGTTGAAGTGTTCCCAGGTCGCCCAGTGCGGCACCAGGTTGGAGTTGGCGATCAGCACACGCGGCGCGTTGCTGTGGGTCTTGAACACGCCGACCGGTTTGCCGGACTGCACCAGCAGAGTCTCGTCGTCATTCAGGTTGGTCAGGCTTTCGACGATCTTGTCGTAGCACTCCCAGTTGCGCGCAGCGCGACCGATGCCGCCATAGACCACCAGCTCTTTCGGGTTCTCGGCCACTTCCGGGTCGAGGTTGTTCATCAGCATGCGCAGCGGCGCTTCGGTCAGCCAGCTCTTGGCGGTCAGCTGGTTGCCGCGGGCAGCGCGGATTTCGACGTCACGGAATTTGGTAGTTTTTGCGTCAGTCACGAAAAAGGCTCCTCAGCGATCAATTCAAACCAACCCTGGCGATGGGCAAGCGGCTTGTGCGCTTCGATGCGCGACAAGCGAATCAGTGGACGTGATGCTCGGTTTCTTTCAACTCGTATGCATACGTCTTTACTTGTACATACAAGCATATGCAATTGAACGGCCAACTTATGGAGAAGCTGTCTAACAAAACCGACGGACATCGTTGAGGACGCCGAAATCATGGGGCATCGAGTGATTGAATTTTTTTCGAAGGGGCGCTTTTTGAAAGCAGAGAGGCTGTTACAGGAGCGTGGCATTGGACCACGCTGGGGTGTTCGGTAACAAAAAGTGGGAACGGGCCACAGCCTGGAAAACCCGATGGGTTTCCAGGCTGTGGTTGTTTGTTACGGCCTGTGAATAACTTATTCCACCGTCACCGACTTCGCCAGGTTGCGCGGCTGGTCCACGTCAGTGCCCTTGAGCACGGCGACGTAGTAAGACAGCAATTGCAGCGGGATGGTGTAGAGGATCGGCGACAGGATGTCATGGATGTGCGGCATCTGTACCACGTGAGTACCTTCGCCGTTGGTCATCCCGGCCTTCTCGTCAGCGAACACGATCAGTTCGCCGCCACGGGCACGAACTTCCTGCAGGTTGGACTTGAGCTTCTCGAGCAGTTCGTTGTTCGGCGCCACGGTCACCACCGGCATGTCGTTATCCACAAGCGCCAGCGGGCCATGCTTCAGTTCGCCGGCAGGATAAGCTTCGGCGTGGATGTAAGAGATTTCCTTGAGTTTCAGGGCCCCTTCCATCGCGACCGGATATTGCGCACCACGACCAAGGAACAGGGTGTGGTTCTTGTCGGCGAACAGTTCGGCGATTTTTTCCACCGTGCTGTCCATGGCCAGCGCTTCGCCCAGACGGGTCGGCAGGCGACGCAGTTCTTCGACCAGCGTGGCTTCAACGTCTTTGCCCAGCGTGCCGCGCACCTGGCCCAGGGACAGGGTCAGCAGCAGCAGACCAACCAGTTGCGTGGTGAACGCCTTGGTCGAGGCCACGCCGATTTCACGACCGGCCTGGGTCAGCAGGGTCAGATCGGATTCGCGCACCAGCGAACTGATGCCGACGTTGCAGATCGCGAGACTGCCCAGGAAACCCAGTTCCTTGGCGTTGCGCAGCGCCGCCAGGGTGTCCGCGGTTTCGCCGGACTGAGAAATGGTGACGAACAGCGTGTTCGGCTGCACCACGACCTTGCGGTAGCGGAACTCACTGGCCACTTCGACCTGGCACGGAATTCCCGCCAGCTCCTCGAGCCAGTAACGGGCAACCATGCCGGCGTGGTAGCTGGTGCCGCAGGCCACGATCTGTACGTTGCGCACCTTGGCGAACAGTTCGGCCGCTTGTGGGCCGAATGCCTGCACCAGCACCTGGTTCGGGCTGAGACGCCCCTCCAGCGTGCGTTGCACCACAGACGGTTGTTCGTGGATTTCCTTGAGCATGTAATGGCGGAATTCGCCTTTGTCGGCCGCTTCGGCGCCATCGGTGTACTGCACGGTCTGGCGCTCGACGGCTTTGCCGGTCAGGTCCCAGATCTGCACCTTGTCACGCTGGATTTCGGCGATATCGCCTTCCTCCAGATACATGAAACGGTCGGTGACCTGACGCAGAGCCAGTTGGTCGGAAGCGAGGAAGTTTTCGCCCAGACCCAGACCGATCACCAGCGGGCTGCCGCTTCGAGCCGCAACCAGACGATCCGGCTGCTGGGCGTGGATCACCGCCAGCCCATAGGCGCCATGCAGTTCCTTGACCGCGGCTTTCAAGGCGTCGGTCAGATCCGGCAACGCCTTGAGTTTTTCGGTCAGCAGGTGTGCGATGACTTCGGTGTCGGTGTCGGAAGAGAACACATAACCCTGCGCCTTGAGTTGCTCACGCAGCACTTCGTGGTTTTCGATGATGCCGTTGTGCACCACCGCGACATTGCCGGAGAAATGCGGGTGAGCATTGCGTTCGCTTGGCGCGCCATGGGTAGCCCAGCGGGTGTGGGCAATACCGAGGCGCCCCACCAGCGGATGTTCGGCAAGGGCCGCATCCAGTTCGCTGACCTTGCCCACACGACGGGTACGCTCCAAAGCGCCGTCATTGGTGTACACCGCCACACCGGCACTGTCATAACCCCGGTATTCGAGGCGCTTGAGGCCTTCGACCAGGATGGCGGTGATATTACGTTCAGCTACCGCGCCGACAATTCCACACATGCTTATTTCTCCTGACTGACCGTCGCGCAAATCAAATTGATACCGCGAGCCTGAATCTGATCCCGTGCCTCCTGAGGCAGGCGATCATCGGTGATTAGGGTATGGACGCTGCTCCATGGCAGCTCCAGGTTTGGAATCTTGCGACCGATCTTGTCGGCCTCGACCATCACGATCACTTCCCGCGCCACTTCCGCCATCACCCGGCTCAGGCCGAGCAGTTCATTGAACGTGGTGGTGCCACGCACCAGATCGATGCCATCGGCACCGATGAACAATTGATCGAAGTCGTAAGAGCGTAGTACCTGCTCGGCGACCTGGCCCTGGAAGGATTCCGAATGAGGATCCCAGGTGCCACCGGTCATCAGCAGGACAGGTTCATGTTCAAGTTCGCTCAGGGCATTGGCGACATGCAGGGAGTTGGTCATCACCACCAGCCCGGGTTGCTGGCCAAGTTCGGGGATCATTGCGGCCGTGGTGCTGCCGCTGTCGATGATGATACGGGCGTGCTCGCGAATACGGGTGACCGCGGCGCGGGCAATCGCCTGTTTGTATTTGGAAACGTTCTGACTGACATCGGCCACCAGTTCCTGAGGCATGGTGATCGCTCCGCCGTAACGGCGCAGTAGCAGGCCATGGCTTTCCAGCGCGGCCAGATCCTTGCGAATCGTAACTTCCGAAGTTTCGAAACGCTTGGCGAGCTCGTCGACGCTGACTTCACCTCGCTCATTGAGCAAGGCCAGTATGTTGTGGCGGCGTTGGGGCGTATTGCGTTTCGACATGGTCTGATAAGTTTCGATTCGAAAGATAACGGAAGCAATCAAAACCGATCGACACAAAATCGTCAAGCCGAAGATGAAAAAAAATCGCTGCCCTGGGGCAGCGATTCTGTGGATTGAAGTGTTGTGGATAACTCAGCTCTTGCTGATTTTCTCGGGACGCTTCCAGCCATTAATGTTTCTCTGCCGCGCACGCCCCACGGCGAGCTGGGCGTTATCCACATTCTGAGTGATGGTCGAACCGGCGGCAGTGGTCGCACCGGAGGAGATATCCACAGGCGCCACCAGCGAGTTGTTGGAACCGATGAATACATCTTCGCCCAACACGGTTTTCCACTTGTTGGCGCCATCGTAGTTGCAGGTGATGGTGCCGGCTCCGATGTTGGTGCGGGCACCGATCTCGGCGTCGCCCAGATAAGTCAGGTGCCCGGCCTTGGCACCCTCGCCCATGCGGGCGTTTTTCAGTTCGACGAAGTTACCCACATGAGCGCGAGCTTCCAGCACGGACCCCGGGCGCAGGCGTGCAAACGGACCGGCATCGCTGCCCTCCCCCAGCACCGCGCCTTCAATATGACTGTTGGCCTTGATCACCACGCCTTTGCGCAGGGTGCTGTCCTTGATGACGCAGTTCGGGCCGATCACCACGTCATCTTCAATGACCACCTTGCCTTCGAGTATCACGTTGATGTCAATCAGCACGTCGCGACCGACGGTCACTTCGCCACGTACATCGAAGCGGGCCGGGTCACGCAGGGTCACGCCCTGCGCCATCAGGCGGCGACCGGCGCGCAACTGATAGTGGCGCTCCAGCTCGGACAGCTGCTTGCGATCATTGGCGCCCTGCACTTCCATCGGATCATGGGGTTGTTCCGTTGCAACCACCAGGCCATCACCGACCGCCATTTCGATCACGTCAGTCAGGTAGTACTCGCCCTGGGCATTGTTGTTCGACAGGCGTCCCATCCAGTCGGCCAGATGGCTGGCCGGCACCGCGAGGATGCCTGTATTGCCTTCGGTGATCATGCGTTGCGCTTCAGTGGCATCCTTGTGCTCGACGATCGCCGCCACCTTGCCGCTGGCATCGCGCACGATACGGCCGTAGCCGGTCGGATCCTGCAGCTCGACAGTCAACAGGCCCATTTGCCCTGGAACGACATGCTTGAGCAGACGCTGCAGGGTTTCGACCTCGATCAACGGCACGTCTCCGTAGAGAATCAGAACGGTGTCGGAGGTAATGAACGGTACGGCCTGAGCGGTCGCGTGGCCGGTGCCCAACTGCTTGTCTTGCAGCACAAAATTGAGATCATCGGCAGCCAGACGCTCGCGCACCACATCGGCGCCATGGCCGATAACCACGTGAATGCGCTGTGGATCAAGTTGACGCGCACTGTGGATAACATGGCCGAGCATGGAGTCGCCGGCAATCGGGTGCAGCACTTTTGGCAATGCCGAACGCATGCGGGTGCCTTGACCGGCCGCGAGGATAACGATTTCAAGAGACATGACTGGCTACCAATCCTGGGTGGTCAGCAATTGCGACCGGTTTTTTGAAAGTCGGAAAAGAAAAAAGGGTAGCCGAGGCTACCCTTTTTTATCAATCGCACAACAAGTGGGCTGACGGATCAACCGCCAAACTTCTTGCGGATCTGCTGGACGGTGCGCAGCTGAGCTGCAGCCTCGGCCAGACGTGCGGACGCAGCTCCGTAGTCGAAATCTGCGCTCTTCTCATGCAGAGCGGCCTCGGCAGCCTTGAGAGCTGCCTGGGCCTGAGCTTCATCCAGGTCGGCGGCACGTTGCACGGTATCGGCAAGCACCTTGACCATGTTCGGCTGAACCTCGAGGAAACCACCGGAGATGTAGAACACCTCGGCTTCCCCGCCTTGCTTGATCAGGCGGATCGGACCCGGCTTGAGATTCGTGATCAACGGCGCGTGGCCCAGAGCGATACCAAGATCACCCAGAGCACCGTGCGCAATCACCATCTCGACCAGACCGGAGAAGATTTCCCCTTCCGCGCTGACGATATCGCAATGGACTGTCATAGCCATCTGATTGCCTCAACCTAAATTAGCGCCCGTTGCCGGGCGCCTGGATTACAGTTTCTTGGCTTTCTCGATCGCTTCTTCGATGCCGCCAACCATGTAGAACGCTTGTTCTGGCAGGTGGTCGTAGTCACCGTTGAGGATGCCTTTGAAGCCAGCAATGGTGTCTTTCAGGGAAACGTATTTACCCGAAGCACCGGTGAAGACTTCAGCCACGAAGAACGGCTGCGACAAGAAGCGCTGGATCTTACGAGCACGGGCTACCAACTGCTTGTCGGTTTCCGACAGCTCGTCCATACCCAGGATCGCAATGATGTCCTTCAGTTCTTTGTAACGCTGCAGCACGTACTGAACGCCACGAGCGGTCTCGTAGTGCTCGTTGCCGATCACGTTCGGGTCCAGCTGACGCGAAGTCGAGTCCAGTGGGTCTACCGCCGGGTAGATACCCAGGGAAGCGATGTCACGGGACAGAACGACGGTGGCGTCCAGGTGAGCAAACGTGGTGGCCGGCGACGGGTCGGTCAGGTCGTCCGCAGGTACGTATACGGCCTGGATCGAAGTGATCGAACCTTGCTTGGTCGAAGTGATACGTTCCTGCAGAACGCCCATCTCTTCAGCCAGAGTCGGCTGGTAACCTACTGCCGAAGGCATACGACCCAGCAGTGCGGATACTTCGGTACCGGCCAGGGTGTAACGGTAGATGTTGTCGACGAACAGCAGAACGTCGTTACCTTCGTCACGGAACTTCTCGGCCATGGTCAGACCGGTCAGCGCTACACGCAGACGGTTTCCCGGTGGCTCGTTCATCTGACCGTAGACCAGGGCTACCTTGTCGAGAACGTTGGAGTCCTTCATCTCGTGGTAGAAGTCGTTACCCTCACGAGTACGCTCGCCCACACCGGCGAACACGGAATAACCGCTGTGCTCGATGGCGATGTTACGGATCAGTTCCATCATGTTTACGGTCTTGCCTACACCGGCACCACCGAACAGACCGACTTTACCGCCCTTGGCGAACGGGCAGACCAGGTCGATAACCTTGATGCCGGTTTCGAGCAGGTCGTTGCCACCTGCCTGTTCAGCGAAGGAAGGAGCGGCGCGGTGGATACCCCAGCGCTCTTCTTCGCCGATCGGGCCGGCTTCGTCGATCGGGTTGCCCAGTACGTCCATGATCCGGCCCAGGGTCGCTTTACCGACCGGTACGGAGATGGCTGCGCCAGTGTTGTTGACGTCCAGACCGCGCTTCAGACCCTCGGTGGAGCCCATCGCAATGGTACGAACCACGCCGTCGCCCAGCTGCTGCTGAACTTCCAGAGTGGTTTCGGCGCCTTGAACCTTCAAGGCGTCGTAGATGCTCGGTACGCTGTCGCGTGGAAATTCCACGTCGATAACGGCGCCGATGATTTGAACGATACGTCCGCTACTCATAGCTGGATCCTCTGAATATTTGAACCGTTAAACCGCGGCAGCGCCGCCGACGATTTCCGAGATCTCTTGGGTGATCGCAGCCTGACGCGCCTTGTTGTAGATCAGCTGCAAGTCGCTGATCAGATCACCGGCGTTGTCGGTAGCGTTCTTCATCGCGATCATCCGCGCAGCTTGTTCGGCCGCGTTGTTCTCGACCACCGCCTGGTACACCTGCGACTCCACGTAACGCACCATCAAGCCGTCAAGCAGCTCTTTGGCGTCCGGTTCGTAGAGGTAGTCCCAGTGGTGCTTGAGTTCTTGATCCGGGGTCGCCACCAGTGGAATCAACTGCTCCACGGTTGGCATCTGGGTCATGGTGTTGACGAACTTGTTGGACACCACGGACAGGCGGTCGATACGGCCGTCCAGATAAGCATCCAGCATCACCTTGACACTGCCGATCAGATCATTGATCGACGGCTCTTCACCCAGATGGCTGATAGCTGCAACGACGTTACCGCCGAAGTTGCGGAAAAAGGCCGCACCCTTGCTACCAACGACACACAGATCGATCTCGACGCCGTTTTCGCGGTTTACCGCCATGTCCTTGACCAGGGCCTTGAACAGGTTGGTGTTCAAGCCGCCGCACAGACCACGGTCACTGCTCACCACGACATAGCCGACGCGCTTGACGGCGCGGTCGATCATGAACGGATGGCGGTATTCCGGGTTGGCGTTGGCCAGATGTCCAATTACCTGGCGGATACGCTCCGCATAAGGGCGGCTAGCAGCCATGCGCATTTGTGCCTTGCGCATTTTGCTGACCGCCACTTTTTCCATGGCGCTGGTAATTTTTTGCGTGCTTTTGATGCTCGCAATCTTACTGCGAATCTCTTTTGCGCCTGCCATGTAACACCTATCAGGTTAGCAAGCGGGAGCCTTGCGGCTCCCGCTGCGGCTTACCAGGTTTGGGTGGCCTTGAACTTCTCGATACCGGCTTTCAGGCCAGCGTCGATTTCGTCATTGAAGTCACCCTTCACGTTGATCTTGGCCATCAAATCGGCGTGATCGCGGTTGAAGTAAGCAATCAGCGCTTGCTCGAAGCTGCCGACTTTGGCGATTTCAATGTCAGTCAGGAACCCACGCTCAGCGGCATACAGCGACAGCGACATGTCGGCGATCGACATTGGCGCGTATTGCTTCTGCTTCATCAGCTCGGTAACGCGCTGACCATGCTCAAGTTGCTTGCGGGTCGCTTCGTCCAGGTCAGAAGCGAACTGGGCGAATGCCGCCAGTTCACGGTACTGGGCCAGAGCGGTACGGATACCACCGGACAGCTTCTTGATGATCTTGGTCTGAGCGGCACCACCCACACGGGATACCGAAACACCGGCGTTCACTGCAGGGCGGATGCCCGAGTTGAACATGGCCGATTCCAGGAAGATCTGACCGTCGGTGATGGAGATCACGTTGGTCGGAACGAACGCGGAAACGTCGCCAGCCTGGGTTTCGATGATCGGCAGTGCGGTCAGGGAACCGGTTTTGCCAGTCACTGCACCGTTGGTGAACTTCTCTACGTACTCTTCCGAAACGCGGGATGCGCGCTCCAGCAGACGGGAGTGGAGATAGAACACGTCGCCTGGGTAGGCTTCACGTCCTGGTGGACGGCGCAGCAGCAGGGAAATCTGGCGGTAAGCCACTGCTTGCTTGGACAGATCGTCATAAACGATCAGCGCGTCTTCACCGCGGTCGCGGAAGAATTCACCCATGGTGCAACCGGAGTACGGAGCCAGGAACTGCAGTGCTGCAGATTCCGAAGCGCTCGCGGCAACGATGATGGTGTTGGCCAATGCACCGTTTTCTTCCAGCTTGCGAACCACGTTGGCGATGGTCGACTGCTTCTGACCGACCGCTACGTATACGCAGAAAATGCCGCTGTCTTTCTGGTTGATGATCGCGTCGATCGCCAGAGCGGTCTTGCCGATCTGACGGTCACCGATGATCAGCTCACGCTGGCCACGGCCGACAGGAATCATGGCATCCACAGCCTTGTAGCCAGTCTGTACAGGCTGGTCTACCGACTTACGCCAGATCACGCCCGGAGCAACTTTCTCGACCGCGTCGGTCTCGGTGTTGCCCAGTGGACCTTTGCCGTCAACAGGGTTACCCAGTGCGTCGACAACGCGACCCAGCAGTTCCTTACCAACCGGAACTTCGAGGATGCGGCCGGTGCACTTGGCACTCATGCCTTCAGCCAGAGTCGTGTATGCGCCCAGTACAACGGCACCTACGGAGTCTTGCTCCAGGTTGAGGGCCATACCGTAGACACCGCCAGGAAACTCGATCATCTCGCCGTACATGACGTCGGCCAGACCGTGAATCCGCACGATACCGTCAGACACGCTGACGACAGTGCCTTCGTTACGGGCTTGGGAGGTTACATCGAGCTTCTCGATGCGACCCTTGATAATTTCACTAATTTCGGAAGGATTGAGTTGCTGCATTGCTCTGCTGCCCCTTCAAACTCAAGATTTCAATGCTTCGGCCAGTTTCGCGAGTTTGCCGCTAACTGAGCCATCGATAACCAGGTCGCCGGCGCGAATGACAACACCCCCGATGAGGGATGCATCTTCCGCAACTTGCAGGCGCACTTCCCGGCTGAGTCGTGCACTGAGAACCTTGGCGAGTTTGTCTTGCTGTTCTTGGTTCAATGCAAAAGCACTGGTCACTTCAACGTCTACCGATTTCTCTTGTTCGGCCTTGTACAGGTCGAAAAGAGCAGCGATCTCCGGCAGAAGCGGGAGACGGTCGTTTTCGGCAACGACGTGAATGAAATTTTGTGCCTTGGCATCAAACTTGTCGCCGCACACGTCAATGAACGTGGCGGCCTTTTCTGCGCTCGTCAGTCGCGGGGCCTTGAGCACGCGCTGCATGGTGTCGTCTTGCGACACCGCTGCTGCCAGGCCGAGCATGGCTGACCAATTGGCCAGTTGCTGGTGGGCCTGAGCGTGCTCGAAGGCCGCCTTAGCGTAAGGTCGGGCCAACGTGGTCAGTTCTGCCATGATCGCCCTCGCTTAGATTTCAGCAGCCAGTTGGTTAACCAGCTCTGCGTGCGCGTTTTGATCGATTGTCTTGCCCAGGATCTTCGAAGCACCGCCAACGGCCAGGCTACCCACTTGGGCGCGCAGCGCATCTTTGACACTGTTCAGTTCCTGTTCGATCTCGGCCTGAGCCTGAGCCTTCACACGGTCAGCTTCGACGCGAGCCTGTTCACGGGCTTCGTCAACAATCTGGTTACCGCGTTTCTTGGCTTGCTCGATGATTTCAGCTGCCTGAGCTTTCGCTTCGCGCAGTTGCTGACCCGCTTTCTCTTGGGCCAGCTCCAGGTCGCGAGCTGCTCGGTTGGCAGCGTCCAGACCATCGGCGATCTTCTTTTGACGTTCGCGCAGTGCCGTGATGACCGGAGGCCATACGAACTTCATGCAGAACAGTACAAAAATCAGGAACGCAACGGACTGGCCAATCAGGGTCGCATTAATGTTCACGCCAACACCTCGCAGTTACGTTGTCCATCACATCAAATCAATCGGAAGATCCGAATGATTAGCCAGCGATCTGACCAACGAACGGGTTCGCAAAGGTGAAGAACAGAGCGATACCAACACCGATCATGGTTACGGCGTCGAGCAGACCGGCAACGATGAACATTTTAACTTGCAGCATTGGAACCATTTCCGGCTGACGCGCTGCGCCTTCCAGGAACTTGCCGCCCAGCAGGCCGAAACCAATTGCGGTACCCAGTGCGCCCAGGCCGATCAACAGTGCAACAGCGATAGCGGTTAGACCAACTACAGTTTCCATCTTTCCTCCCGACTTTTACGTCGTATGGTTTAGGTTTTTTAGATTAAAGCGGTAAAACAAATCGTTTCAGCGGCCCCGTGAGGAGCCCCCTCCCGTTTGACCGGGAGGGACATCAGACCGGCCGAGACCGGTCTTAATGGTTTTCTTCGTGCGCCATCGACAGGTAGACGATGGTCAGCATCATGAAGATGAACGCCTGCAGGGTGATGATCAGGATGTGGAACACCGCCCACGCCCACTGCAGCGCAACGCCCAGGCCGCTGAGCCAGAGCAGGCCGCTGCCGAACATCACAGCGATCAGGATGAACACCAGCTCGCCGGCATACATGTTGCCGAACAGACGCAGGGCCAGAGAGATCGGTTTGGCGATCAGGGTCACGAATTCCAGCAGGAAGTTCACCGGGATCAGCAGCGCCTGAACGAAGATGTTCTTGCTGCCGAACGGGTGCAGGGTCAGCTCGCCGATGAAGCCGCCGATACCTTTGACCTTGATGCTGTAGAAAATGATCAGTGCGAAGACCGAGAACGCCATGCCCAGGGTCGCGTTCGGGTCGGTAGTCGACACGGCACGGAACGGGATGTGGTGGTCGCCGGAGATCAGGATGGCCAGTTGAGGAATCCAGTCGACCGGTACCAGGTCAACGGCGTTCATCAGGAACACCCAGACGAAGATGGTCAGTGCCAGCGGTGCGATCACCGGGCTACGGCCATGGAAGCTGTCTTTCACGCTGCCATCGACGAATTCGACCAGCACTTCAACGAAGTTCTGCAGTGCACCTGGCTGACCGGAAGTCGCCTTCTTCGCCGCCATGCGGAAAAGAAAGACGAAAATCAGACCCAGTGCG
Source organism: Pseudomonas sp. BW7P1 (assembly GCF_024981055.1). Lineage (NCBI taxonomy): Bacteria > Pseudomonadati > Pseudomonadota > Gammaproteobacteria > Pseudomonadales > Pseudomonadaceae > Pseudomonas > Pseudomonas sp. BW7P1. The sequence goes on from NZ_CP103374.1 coordinate 206,610, forward strand.
ACCGACCAGCCGAGGGTGTCGACGTGGAAAGCCCAGAAACCCATTTCCTTGGCTTCTGCTGCGGTGTGGGCAAAGCCCCAGCCGCCGTTGGGTAGCTGACCGAAGGTCAGGTTCTGCAAGTGGTGCTGGATATAGCCCGAAGCGGTTGTTTCTGCCATGGTTGCCTCAAACGCCCTAAGGTCTCGAAAGTCTTGTTCTCATCAGCAGGGGAGCGAACCAGCTGACCGACTGAGTCAGCACGAAGGCGCCGAATACAGCGATCGGCGCCAGTGGCTTCACACCTGCAAACACCAGTGCAAAAAGCACTGCCGTCAAAATCAGTTTGCCTGCCTCGCCGGCATAGAAAGACCGGACGATGGACTGGGCTGCTCTGGCGCCGGAAAACCGAAATGCCTTGTGAGCGAAATAAACATTGGGCAGCAAGGCTATCAGGCCTCCGCAAAGTCCCGAGTATCCGGCAACGACTCCGTGCCATTGCCATAGCGCCAAAGCGGCAATGAGCAAAATGACAAATTGAGCCATCAACACCGGAAAAACCGCCAGGCGATGGAAGGGCAGGCGGTTTGGCTTGCGGGTTTCCATCACGATTGCTCTCCAATGGTCGGCTGCCGAAATTCAATAACTTGGCATAATTTGTGCCGACAAAATGCGCGCAGAGTATAGGGGCGGTTCTGCCCCTATTCAACTGTCAGGTAGTGATTTCCGACTGCGCGCTACAAGAGCAATTGTTTCAGCGGATGTGTGCAAGCACACCTTGAAGCTCGTCGAGCGAGTTGTAACCGATCACCAGTTGACCCTTTCCCTTCTTGCCGTGGCGGATCTGCACCGCAGAGCCAAGGCGCTCGGCCAGACGTTGTTCGAGCCGGGCGATATCCGGGTCGGGTTTTGCCGGTTCGACCGGCGCGGGTTTGCCACTCAGCCACTGGCGAACCAGTGCTTCAGTCTGGCGCACGGTGAGGCCGCGTGCGACAACATGTCGCGCCCCTTCCACCTGCTGATTGTCCGGCAGACCGAGCAATGCACGGGCATGACCCATTTCCAGGTCGCCGTGGGACAACATGGTCTTGATGACTTCCGGCAATGCGATGAGTCGCAGCAGGTTGGCCACAGTGACACGAGACTTGCCCACGGCCTCGGCAACCTGTTGCTGAGTGAGCTGGAATTCCTGCTGCAAGCGCTGCAGGGCCACCGCTTCCTCGATGGGGTTCAGGTCTTCGCGCTGGATGTTTTCGATCAGGGCAATGGCGATTGCGGTTTCATCCGGCACATCACGGACCATGGCCGGAATGGTTTCCTGCCCGGCCTGCTGGCTGGCACGCCAGCGACGTTCACCTGCGATGATTTCAAAGCGGCCACCACCGATCGGGCGAACCACGATCGGTTGCATCACGCCCTGAGTCTTGATCGATTGCGCCAGCTCTTCCAGCGCCTGGGGATCCATGTCTCGGCGCGGCTGATACTTGCCACGCTGCAACAGATCCAGCGGCAGGTGCTGCAACTCACGGCTGTCAGCCTGCGCAGCCTGTTCTTCCAGGGCGCTGACAGTCGGACCGCTCAGCAGTGCATCCAGTCCACGTCCGAGACCTCGTTTCTTGACGGCCATGGGGATTCCTTAAGTTGGCTGGGCAGCGGCGATGCGTGAATTTTTGCGCTGGCGGCGAACCATCTCACCTGCCAGAGCGAGATAGGCCAGCGCTCCACGCGACTGCTTGTCGTAGGCCAGCGCCGGCATGCCGTAGCTCGGTGCTTCGGCCAGGCGGACGTTACGCGGGATCACCGTGTCGTACAGCTGATCGCCGAAGTGTTCCTTGAGCTGCGCCGATACATCGTTCATCAGGCTCAGGCGCGGGTCGTACATGGTCCGCAGCAGGCCTTCGACCTTGAGGTCCGGGTTCAGCAGCTCGGCGATGCGCTTGATGTTATCCACAAGGTCGCTCAAACCTTCGAGCGCAAAGTATTCGCACTGCATGGGGATAATTACCCCGTCGGCGGCAACCAAAGCGTTCAGCGTGAGCATCGACAGCGATGGCGGGCAGTCGATCAGAATGTAATCGTAATTTTCACGGACCGGCGCCAGCGCGCTGCGCAGGCGGCTTTCCTTCATCTGCATTTCCAGTAGCACCACTTCGGCCGCCGTCAGATCACGGTTGGCCGGCAGCAGTTGATAACCGCCGTGTTCGGAAAAATGCATGGCCTGGGCCAGATCGCATTCGCCGATCAACAGGTCGTAGACCGAGTTTTCCAGGCCATGTTTATCCACACCGCTACCCATGGTGGCGTTGCCCTGTGGATCGAGATCGATCAACAGCACCCGGCGCTTGGTCGCGACCAGGGATGCTGCGAGGTTGATGCAGGTGGTGGTCTTGCCCACACCACCCTTCTGGTTCGCTATCGCGAATACCTTAGCCATTCTTGCTTGTGTTCCCAATCATGCCGTGCGGCGCAGTATCAGCAGATGGCGTTGGCCCTGGCAACCGGGTACGGCCAGGGCGTGTTCGCTATCGAGTTTGAAGTCTGCCGGCAATGCTACCAGCTCATCGGCCGGATGAACGCCCTTCATTGCCAGCCAGCGCGTATCGGCGTCGCCGAGGTGGCGAGTCCAGTTGGTGAAATTCTCCATGCTGCTGAATGCCCGGGAAATGATCCCGTTGAAAGGTTCTGCTGGCTGGAAGGCTTCGACGCGACTGTGGATAACTTGCAGATTGTCCAGTTTGAGCTCGAGTTTGACCTGGGTCAGAAAGCGGGTTTTCTTGCCGTTGCTGTCCAGGCAGGTCACTGGCGAATCCGGATACAGGATCGCCAAAGGAATACCCGGCATGCCTCCACCGCTGCCGACATCCAGCCAGCGGCCGTTTTCGATGAACGACATCACGCTCAGACTGTCGAGCAAATGGCGGGAAACCATTTCGTCCGGATCGCGAACGGCAGTCAGGTTGTAGGCCTGGTTCCATTTGATCAACAGGGCCAGATAACCCAGCAGTAATTCGTGCTGGGTCTCTGTGAGATTGACACCGAGCTCACGGGCTCCTGTGGATAACTCTTCGGCGTGTTGCGAAGTGACCTTAGAACTCAAGCGCTTTGCTCCAACTGACGGCCCGCGCCGCGTTTTTTCAAATGAATCATCAACAGCGAAATCGCTGCCGGGGTCACGCCCGGGATCCGCGAAGCCTGGCCCAGCGTTTCGGGACGCGTGGCGCTCAGCTTGCTCTGAATTTCCTTGGAGAGACCGGAAATGCTGGTGTATTCGATATCCACAGGCAATTTCGTGTCTTCGCTGGCGCGCAAACGGGCGATTTCGTCCTGCTGACGGTCGATGTAACCGGCATATTTGGTCTTGATCTCGACCTGCTCGGCGACCTGTGGGTCTTCCGCACCCGGCCCGGTCACTTCGACCAGACCAGCGTAGTCGATTTCCGGACGACTCAAGAGATTGAGCAAGTTGTATTCGTGGGACAGCGGCGTGCCGAATTTTTCCGCAATCGCATCCCCCTGCGGCGTGCCCGGACGAACCCAGGTGCTTTTCAGGCGCTGTTCTTCAAGTTCGATGTTTTCGCGTTTCTTGCAGAACGCCGCCCAACGCGCGTCATCGACCAGACCCAGTTCGCGACCTTTTTCGGTCAGGCGCAGGTCTGCGTTGTCCTCACGCAGGATCAGGCGGTACTCGGCACGTGAAGTGAACATGCGGTACGGCTCCTGGGTGCCGAGGGTGATCAGGTCGTCGACCAATACCCCGATGTACGCCTCATCGCGACGCGGGCACCAGGCTTCCTTGCCCTTGGCTCGCAGTGCGGCGTTCGCGCCAGCCAGCAAACCTTGCGCACCGGCTTCTTCGTAACCGGTGGTGCCGTTGATCTGGCCAGCGAAGAACAGACCGCCGATGACTTTGGTTTCCAGGCTGTACTTCAGATCCCGTGGATCGAAGTAGTCGTACTCGATCGCGTAACCCGGACGCACGATGTGCGCGTTTTCCATGCCGCGGATCGATTGCACGATCTGCAATTGCACGTCGAACGGCAGGCTTGTGGATATCCCGTTCGGATACAGCTCATGGGTGGTCAGGCCTTCAGGCTCGATGAACACCTGATGGCTTTCCTTGTCGGCAAAACGGTGGATCTTGTCTTCGATGGACGGGCAGTAACGCGGACCGATGCCCTCGATTTCTCCGGCAGCGGAATACATCGGCGAACGATCGAGGTTCGAAGCGATGATTTCGTGGGTACGGGCGTTGGTGTGGGTGATCCAGCAACTCACCTGCCGCGGATGCTGTTCTTTGTTGCCCAAAAACGACATCACCGGGATCGGCGTATCGCCTGGCTGCTCGGTCATGACAGAGAAATCCACAGACCGGCCATCGATACGCGGTGGTGTACCGGTCTTCAACCGGCCGACACGCAGTGGCAGTTCACGGAGACGACGAGCCAACGCAATGGATGGCGGATCACCGGCGCGACCGCCGGAGTAGTTCTGCAAACCGATGTGGATAAGTCCGCCCAGGAACGTACCGGTGGTCAATACCACGGAATCTGCAAAGAAGCGCAGACCCATTTGCGTGACCACACCACGAACCTGCTCCTGCTCGACGATCAGGTCGTCAGCGGCCTGTTGAAATATCCACAGGTTCGGCTGGTTCTCCAGGATTTCGCGGACAGCGGCCTTGTAAAGAATCCGGTCGGCTTGTGCACGGGTTGCACGCACGGCCGGGCCTTTACGGCTGTTCAATACACGAAACTGGATGCCACCCAGATCGGTAGCCATGGCCATCGCGCCGCCGAGGGCATCGATTTCCTTGACCAGATGGCTTTTGCCGATGCCGCCGATGGCCGGGTTGCAACTCATGGCACCGAGGGTTTCCACGTTATGCGTCAGCAGCAGGGTTTTTGCCCCCATGCGTGCTGAGGCCAGTGCTGCCTCGGTACCGGCATGACCGCCGCCGATGACGATCACTTCAAAACGGGAAGGGAAATCCACCACGCACCTCGTGCCTGCTTAAGTAGGTATTCAGGAATAGTTTGAGATCAGGTTTCTGGACCTGGTCGACAAGTATAGGGACTTCGCCCTTCCTAAAGAACCCTTTGCACAAAATTTAACCAGCTGTGGAGAACTCGCGGTTAAAGGAATAAAAAAGAGAGAAATTTATAAAACCCTTGTTTTAAAGCTTATTCTTACTGCACTGGATTTCTGTGGATAGATTTCTACAGCCCTTTATTTTCGATGTGTACAGAGATTCAAAACCCTGTGCCCATGTCACCGTGAGGCCCTTGGATAACCGGTGTAAGCCTGTGGATGAATGAGATGGTTATCCACAGAGGCGGTTATATCCAGTTTTGAAGCTCTGTTATCAACTGTCCTTAACGGCAGTTATTCACAGGGCTTGATCCACAATATTCGGATGAATGAGCACGTAACGGACAGGAGAAATCCGCTCAGGGAGAAGGAATCTGCCCGTCACTGGAAGGGAAGGAATGCGAAAAAGAGAACAGACAGGACGCGAACGGACCTGTCTGTGGACAACAGAAGGGTTATTTACCGATGCAGAAACTCGAAAAAATCCGCCCGAGCAGATCATCGGAGCTGAACGCCCCGGTAATTTCCCCGAGGGACTGCTGAGCCTGACGCAAATCTTCTGCCAACAACTCGCCGGCACCCGCCAGGGTCAGCTGTGCACGGCCATGTTCAAGGGCAGCGCTGGCATGGCGCAAGGCTTCCAGATGGCGACGACGTGCGCTGAAGCTGCTTTCCGAGGTCTGCTCGTAACCCATACAAGCCTTGAGGTGATCGCGCAGCAGATCCAGGCCTTCGCCGGCAGCCTTGGCGCTCAGGCTGATGGTCACATGACCATCGTCGCTGACTTCCAGGGCAATCGCTTCACCGGTCAGGTCCGCCTTGTTGCGAATCAGGGTGACCTTTGCCGGATCCGGCCGGGTTTCAAGGAATTCGGGCCATAACGCGAAAGGATCGACCGCTTCCGGAGCCGTAGCGTCGACCACCAACAGTACTCGATCGGCTTCGCCGATGGCTTTCAGCGCACGTTCTACACCGATCTTTTCCACATGGTCGTCGGTATCTCGCAATCCGGCAGTGTCTACGACATGCAGCGGCATGCCATCGATGTGGATATGTTCGCGCAGGATATCCCGGGTCGTACCGGCGATTTCCGTCACGATGGCGGCTTCTCGCCCGGCCAGTGCATTCAACAGACTGGATTTGCCGGCATTCGGACGACCGGCAATCACCACGGTCATACCGTCACGCAGCAACGCACCCTGCCCGGCTTCACGCAACACGGTGGATAACTCGTCACGAACCTTGTCGAGCATGCTCAGCACATGGCCATCGGCAAGGAAGTCGATTTCTTCTTCCGGAAAATCGATGGCAGCCTCGACATAAATTCGCAGGCCGATCAGTTGTTCGGTGAGGTTATGTACACGTTGGGAAAACGCGCCCTGCAAGGAACGCAAGGCATTACGTGCAGCCTGTGCAGAACTGGCTTCGATCAGGTCGGCGATGGCCTCGGCCTGGGCCAGGTCGAGTTTGTCATTGAGGAAAGCGCGTTCGCTGAATTCCCCCGGACGGGCCAGACGGCAACCCAGTTCAAGACAACGTTTGAGCAGCATGTCGAGGACGATCGGACCGCCGTGGCCCTGCAGTTCCAGCACATCTTCGCCGGTGAACGAGTTCGGCCCGGGGAAATACAGCGCCAGACCTTCGTCCAGCACCTGTTGATCGTTACTGAAGAACGGGCCGTAGTGAGCGAACCGTGGTTTCAGTTCACGGCCGCTGATGGCTTTGGCTGCAACGCCAGCCAATGGCCCGGAGATCCGAACGATGCCCACGCCACCACGGCCTTGGGCGGTGGCGACGGCTGCGATGGTTTCACGAGGTACGCTCATAAACCGGTATCCAGACAAAAATGGCAGATAGCAAAACGCCCCACTAGGGGGCGTTTCGAGTGGTGTTATCCACAGAGTAAGTTACGCCTCGGCTTTTTTCGTCGCCGATTCGATCTTACGCGTGATGTACCACTGTTGGGCAATCGACAGGCAGTTGTTCACAACCCAGTACAGCACCAGACCGGCCGGGAACCACAGGAAGAAGAAGGTGAAGATGATCGGCATCATTTTCATGACCTTCGCCTGCATCGGATCCGGCGGAGTCGGGTTCAGACGCTGCTGGATGAACATGGTCGCGCCCATGATGATCGGCAGGATGAAGAACGGATCCTTGATCGACAGGTCGGTGATCCACAGCATGAACGGCGCCTGGCGCATTTCCACGCTTTCCAGCAGAACCCAGTACAGCGAAAGGAAAACCGGCATCTGCACCAGGATCGGCAGGCAGCCACCCAGCGGATTGATTTTCTCTTTCTTGTACAGCTCCATCATGGCTTGCGACATTTTCTGCCGGTCATCGCCATGTTGTTCTTTCAACGCAGCCAGTTTCGGAGCCACGGCACGCATGCGGGCCATCGACTTGTAGCTGGCGGCCGACAGAGGGAAGAAAATCCCCTTGATCAGCATGGTCAGGAAGATGATCGACCAGCCCCAGTTGCCGACAATCGCGTGGATATGTTGCAGCAGCCAGAAGATCGGCTGGGCAATGAACCACAGAATGCCGTAGTCGACGGTCAGTTCCAGACCTGGGGACAACTCCTTCAGGACAGCCTGGCTTTTCGGGCCGGCGTACAGAATGGCGCTGGTTTCAACTTTTGCACCTGGTGCCGCGGTCAGCGAAGGACCGGTGTAACCGATGATGTAGTTGCCTTTGCTGTCTTTACGGGTCTGGACGATGTTGTTTTCGCCCTTCGGCGCAACCCATGCCGTCACGAAGTAGTGCTGCAGCCAGGCGACCCAGCCACCGGTAACGGTTTCCTTGAGCTGACCCTTGTCCATGTCCTTCATGGACACTTTCTTGTACGGCTCGGCACTTGTCCACAGGGCGGCGCCCAGGTAAGTCGCAGTACCGGTAGCGGTGGTCGACGAAGGATCGGCGCTGTTGTCACGCTTCAACTGCGCAAACATCGAACCGGTCCAGGGTTGAGCGCTCTGGTTATCCACAAGGTAGGTCACAGTCACGTCATACAGGCCACGTTTCAGGGTGAAACGCTTGATGTAGTTGACGCCGTCCTTGCTGAATTTCAGGTCGACGACCAGTTGGTCCTGACCGTCGGCCAGTTGATAACTTTTCTTCTCCGAGGAGTAGACCGGACGACCGGCCGGATTGGCGTCCGGTCCGTTGGTGCCGATCAGACCGCTTTGCGCCAGATAAGTACGTTCACCGCCGTTGTCGAACAGCTGGAACGGAACATCCGGACGGTCCTGACGACGTGGATACAGTGGCAAGGTCAGTTGTGCAACGTCACCGCCCTGTGGATCGATCGCCAGATCGAGCACGTCGGTTTTGACCTTGATCAGATCCTTGCTGGCAGCGACCGGGACTTCTGCAGGTGCGCTGGTATCGTTTGCGGCATGCGGAATATCGTCACTGACGGAAGCGTTATTGCCAGGAACGGTGTCCGGCAAACCGGAGGTGGTCGTGCTGGAAGCAACATTCTGAGTCGGCAGGGCAGCCTGGCCATAATCCTGGTTCCATTTAAGAACCATGACGTAGGACACGATTGCCAGGGCGACGATCAGGATCGTGCGTTTGATATCCATGATTACTCGGCCATCGAAGAAGAACGGGAGGTAGGGACAGGTGGAACCGGGTCATAACCACCGGGATTCCACGGATGACAGCGACCTAAACGACGAAAGGTCAGCCAGCCACCGCGAAGAAGACCATGATTTTCGATGGCTTCCAACGCGTAGCAGGAACAACTGGGGTAGAAACGACAGTGACTGGCCATCAGGGGGCTAATGGCGTAGCGGTAAAACTGGATCGGAACGAGTGCCAGTTTACGCATCTGGACTGTCTACCCCTACAGTTTCGGTTTTGGCTGCTGGTGCCGGCTTGTTGCGCGCCAGACGTTTCCAGAGTTTGCCGAAATGCTGAATCAATTCGGGGTTTTCTACATCGCCCAAACCTTTGCGCGCGACGATAACGATGTCCCAGCCGACCAGTGAATCCTGGTGCAGGCGAAACGATTCGCGCATAAGACGTTTGAGACGATTGCGCTCGACGGAGAGCTTTACGCTCTTTTTCCCGATGACCAACCCTAGACGGGGGTGATCGAGATCGTTGTTGCGCGCAAGGAGCAGGAGATTTTTCCCCGGAACCTTGCCGGTAGGGGAGTCAAAGACCGCCTTGAAGTGCCGGGGGGTAAGCAGACGCTTTTCCCGACTGAAGTCCTGACTCACCTCCAGTGCCGGATTATCAAACTGCCAGACGTGCGCGGCCTTTGGCGCGACGACGCGACAGTACGGCACGACCGTTCTTGGTAGCCATGCGAGCACGGAAACCGTGGGTACGAGCGCGTTTGATAGTGCTTGGTTGGAAAGTACGTTTCATGTCGTGTTACCTGGTTCGTCCACAACGGGCCGGAATGGCCCCCGTTTTAAGAGACCGGGGATTCTAGAGAAAGCAAGTCCACAGGTCAATTTCCAACCAACGTTTCCTTATAAATAGATCCCGGATGCCTCGACGCTCGAAACCTTGTCGGCCAGACATAAAAATAAAGAAGCGAAGTATTTAAAGCTTTTCTGTAAAGCTTGTAAAAGCTAGGTCAGCCCATTTCTGTGGATAACTGGCTCAAGTCCTTATTCGACGTGATGTACAGAGAATGACAACTACAGTGGAAAACCGTGATCAGCCTGTGCTGCGCGACCGGATAACCTGTGTGTGGAAGGTGGTGTTATCCACAGGCGGATTATCCACCGGCTTTCACTCCCGGTTGTCCAGTGCTCTCAACTGCATTTATCCACAGAGCTTATTCACACACCGTCGGTCGCTTTTTCGTGGGTTAACGTATTGATAAATCATGTCCACCGGGCAACCTGCGTGTGGATAAGTGAACGTCCCGCCGCTACAATGGCCGCTTGTTTTTGCCTCACCGGCTTTCAACTTAGGGGATTTCCGTGTCAGTGGAACTTTGGCAGCAGTGCGTGGAGCTTTTGCGCGAAGAGCTGCCAGCCCAACAATTCAACACCTGGATCCGTCCATTACAGGTCGAAGCCGAAGGCGACGAGTTGCGTGTCTATGCACCGAACCGTTTTGTTCTGGACTGGGTCAACGAAAAGTACCTCGGGCGCGTCCTTGAACTGCTGGATGAGCATGGCAACGGTCTGGCGCCATCGCTTTCCTTATTAATAGGCAGCAAACGCAGCTCTGCCCCACGCGCAGCGCCGAACGCTCCGCTGGCTGCGGCGGCAGCGTCACAGCTGCAAGCCAGCGCGACTCCAGTCAGCGCTCCGGCTCCGGTTCCGGCTTCTGCCCCGGCCAAGCCGGCGACGCAGAAAACCGAGGAAGTCAGCGAAGAGCCGTCCCGCGACAGTTTCGATCCGATGGCAGGCGCTGCCTCGCAGCAAGCTCCGGTTCGTGCCGAACAGCGCACCGTGCAGGTTGAAGGCGCACTCAAGCACACGAGTTATCTGAACCGCACGTTTACCTTCGAAAACTTTGTCGAAGGTAAATCCAACCAGCTCGCCCGTGCGGCGGCCTGGCAAGTGGCAGACAATCCCAAGCATGGCTACAACCCGCTCTTCCTTTATGGCGGTGTGGGCCTGGGTAAGACGCACTTGATGCATGCGGTGGGCAACCATCTATTAAAGAAGAACCCGAATGCCAAGGTCGTCTACCTGCATTCCGAGCGTTTCGTCGCCGACATGGTCAAGGCGCTGCAACTGAACGCGATCAACGAGTTCAAGCGTTTCTATCGCTCGGTGGACGCCTTGCTGATCGATGACATTCAGTTCTTCGCCCGCAAGGAACGTTCCCAGGAAGAGTTTTTCCACACCTTCAACGCCCTGCTTGAAGGTGGCCAGCAGGTCATTCTCACCAGTGACCGCTACCCGAAGGAAATCGAAGGCCTTGAAGAGCGCCTGAAATCCCGTTTCGGTTGGGGTCTGACGGTCGCCGTCGAACCGCCGGAGCTGGAAACCCGCGTAGCCATCCTGATGAAGAAGGCTGACCAGGCCAAAGTCGAGCTTCCGCACGATGCGGCGTTCTTCATCGCCCAACGCATTCGCTCCAACGTCCGTGAGCTGGAAGGCGCGCTGAAACGCGTGATCGCCCATTCGCACTTCATGGGCCGCGACATCACCATCGAGCTGATTCGCGAATCCCTGAAAGACCTGTTGGCATTGCAGGATAAACTGGTCTCTGTGGATAACATTCAGCGCACCGTCGCCGAGTACTACAAGATCAAGATCTCCGACCTGCTGTCCAAGCGCCGCTCGCGCTCGGTCGCTCGTCCGCGTCAGGTGGCCATGGCGCTGTCCAAGGAACTGACCAACCACAGCCTGCCGGAAATCGGCGATGTGTTTGGCGGTCGTGACCATACGACGGTGCTGCACGCCTGCCGCAAGATCAACGAACTTAAGGAATCCGACGCGGACATCCGCGAGGACTACAAGAACCTGCTGCGTACTCTGACCACTTGATGAACACCAGCGCAGCTTATTAAGGCAAGGGACTAGACCATGCATTTCACCATTCAACGCGAAGCCCTGTTGAAACCCCTGCAACTGGTCGCAGGCGTCGTCGAGCGCCGACAGACCTTGCCGGTACTGTCCAATGTGCTGCTGGTTGTCGATGGCCAGCAGCTGTCGCTGACCGGTACCGACCTGGAAGTCGAACTGGTCGGTCGCGTTCAACTTGAGGAACCTGCCGAAACAGGTTCCATCACCGTGCCGGCGCGCAAGCTGATGGATATCTGCAAGAGCCTGCCGAACGATGCGCTGATCGACATCAGGGTCGACGAGCAGAAGCTGGTGGTGAAGGCCGGTCGTAGCCGCTTCACCCTGTCGACCCTGCCGGCCAATGACTTCCCGACCGTGGAAGAAGGCCCGGGCTCGCTGACCACCAGCCTTGATCAAAGCAAACTGCGTCGCCTCATCGAGCGCACCAGTTTCGCCATGGCTCAGCAAGACGTGCGTTACTACCTCAACGGTATGTTGCTGGAAGTGTCGACTGGTGTGATCCGTGCCGTGGCGACCGATGGTCACCGCCTGGCAATGTGCTCGATGCAGGCCGATATCGGTCAGCAGGATCGCCACCAGGTGATCGTGCCGCGCAAAGGTATTCTCGAACTGGCACGTCTGCTGACCGAGCCGGACGGCAACGTCAGCATCGTCCTCGGTCAGCATCACATCCGCGCGACCACCGGCGAATTCACCTTCACTTCGAAACTGGTCGACGGCAAGTTCCCTGATTACGAGCGCGTTCTGCCAAAGGGCGGAGACAAGCTGGTACTGGGTGATCGCCAGGCGCTGCGCGAAGCGTTCAGCCGTACCGCGATTCTGTCCAACGAGAAGTACCGCGGCATTCGTCTGCAACTGGCCAGCGGTCAGTTGAAGATCCAGGCCAACAACCCGGAGCAGGAAGAAGCGGAAGAAGAAGTGGGCGTGGAATACAACGGCGGCTCGCTGGAAATCGGCTTCAACGTCAGCTATCTGCTCGACGTACTGGGCGTGATGACCACCGAGCAGGTTCGCCTGATCCTGTCCGACTCCAACAGCAGTGCGCTGCTGCAGGAGTCCGATAACGACGATTCGGCTTACGTTGTCATGCCGATGCGTCTGTAATCAGCTGACTCTGGATGTCGCTAAGTCGCGTCTCGGTCACCGCGGTGCGCAATCTGCACCCGGTGACCTTCTCCCCCTCTCCCCGAATCAATATTCTTTACGGCGCCAACGGCAGCGGCAAAACCAGTGTTCTGGAAGCCATTCATCTGCTGGGGCTTGCCCGTTCGTTTCGCAGCACGCGGCTGTTGCCGGTCATCCAGTATGAGCAACTCGCCTGTACCGTATTCGGGCAGGTGGAGCTCGCTGAGGGTGGTCACAGCGCATTGGGGATTTCTCGCGACCGTCAGGGCGAATTCCAGATCCGCATCGACGGTCAGAATGCCCGTAGCGCCGCGCAACTGGCGGAAATGCTGCCGCTACAGTTGATCAATCCGGACAGTTTTCGTCTGCTGGAAGGCGCACCGAAGATCCGCCGGCAGTTCCTCGACTGGGGCGTATTCCATGTCGAGCCGCGCTTCATGGCTACCTGGCAGCGTTTGCAGAAGGCCTTGCGCCAGAGAAACTCCTGGCTGCGGCATGGTACACTTGACGCCGTTTCGCAGGCGGTTTGGGACAGGGAACTGTGCCAGGCCAGCGCTGAAATCGATGAATACCGCCGCGCCTATATCAAAGCCTTGAAACCGGTCTTTGAGCAAACCTTGAGCGAACTGGTTGAGCTTGAAGGTTTGACGCTCAGCTATTACCGAGGCTGGGACAAGGATCGGGAACTGAGTGACGTGCTTGCCGGATCCTTGCAGCGTGACCAGCAAATGGGTCATACCCAGGCCGGGCCGCAGCGTGCTGATTTGCGTCTTAGACTCGGCGCACACAATGCCGCGGACATCTTGTCCCGGGGTCAGCAGAAGCTGGTGGTCTGTGCGTTGCGGATTGCCCAGGGGCATCTGGTGAGCCAGGCCCGGCGCGGTCAGTGTATTTATCTGGTGGATGACTTGCCGTCCGAGCTGGACGAGAGCCACCGTCGCGCGCTGTGCCGCTTGCTGGAAGACTTACGCTGCCAGGTTTTTATCACCTGTGTAGATCATGAATTATTGAGGGAAGGCTGGCAGACGGAAACGCCAGTCGCTCTGTTCCACGTGGAACAGGGCCGTATCACCCAGACCCACGACCATCGGGAGTGAAGGCATTGAGCGAAGAAAATACGTACGACTCATCGAGCATTAAAGTGCTGAAAGGCCTGGATGCCGTGCGCAAACGTCCCGGTATGTACATTGGTGATACCGATGATGGCAGCGGTCTGCACCACATGGTGTTCGAGGTGGTCGACAACTCGATCGACGAAGCCCTCGCCGGCCATTGCGACGATATCAGCATCATCATCCACCCGGATGAGTCCATCACCGTCAGAGACAACGGTCGTGGCATCCCGGTAGACGTGCACAAAGAGGAAGGCGTATCCGCTGCCGAGGTCATCATGACCGTCCTCCACGCCGGCGGTAAGTTCGACGACAACTCCTACAAGGTATCCGGCGGTCTGCACGGTGTAGGCGTTTCGGTGGTGAACGCGCTGTCCGAAGAACTGGTCCTGACCGTGCGCCGCAGTGGCAAGATCTGGGAACAGACCTACGTCCACGGCGTACCTCAGGCGCCGATGGCCATCGTTGGCGACAGCGAAACCACCGGTACCCAGATCCACTTCAAGGCTTCCAAGGAAACCTTCAAGAACATTCACTTCAGCTGGGACATTCTGGCCAAGCGTATCCGTGAACTGTCCTTCCTCAACTCCGGTGTCGGTATCGTCCTCAAGGATGAGCGCACCGGCAAGGAAGAGCTGTTCAAATACGAAGGCGGCCTGCGTGCGTTCGTTGAATACCTGAACACCAACAAGACTGCGGTCAACCAGGTATTCCACTTCAACATCCAGCGTGATGACGGCATCGGCGTGGAAATCGCCCTGCAGTGGAACGACAGCTTCAACGAGAACCTGTTGTGCTTCACCAACAACATTCCGCAGCGCGACGGTGGTACCCACCTGGTGGGCTTCCGTTCCGCGCTGACGCGAAACCTGAACAACTACATCGAGCAGGAAGGTCTGGCGAAGAAGCACAAGGTCGCCACCACCGGTGACGATGCCCGTGAAGGCCTGACCGCGATCATCTCGGTGAAGGTGCCGGATCCGAAGTTCAGCTCGCAGACCAAGGACAAGCTGGTGTCTTCCGAAGTGAAGACCGCGGTCGAGCAGGAGATGGGCAAGTACTTCTCCGACTTTCTGCTGGAAAACCCGAACGAAGCCAAACTGGTTGTCGGCAAGATGATCGATGCCGCCCGTGCCCGTGAAGCGGCGCGCAAGGCTCGTGAGATGACTCGTCGCAAAGGTGCGCTGGACATCGCCGGTCTGCCGGGCAAATTGGCCGACTGCCAGGAAAAAGACCCGGCGCTGTCCGAACTGTACCTCGTGGAAGGTGACTCCGCGGGCGGCTCTGCCAAGCAGGGACGTAACCGCAAGACCCAGGCGATCCTGCCGCTGAAGGGCAAGATCCTCAACGTCGAGAAAGCCCGATTCGACAAGATGATCTCGTCCCAGGAAGTGGGCACCCTGATCACCGCACTGGGCTGCGGTATCGGTCGCGAAGAGTACAACATCGACAAGCTGCGCTATCACAACATCATCATCATGACCGATGCTGACGTCGACGGTTCGCACATCCGTACCCTGCTGCTGACCTTCTTCTTCCGTCAGTTGCCGGAGCTGATCGAGCGCGGCTACATCTACATCGCCCAGCCGCCGCTGTACAAGGTCAAGAAAGGCAAGCAAGAGCAATACATCAAAGACGACGACGCCATGGAAGAGTACATGACGCAGTCGGCCCTGGAAGATGCAAGCCTGCACCTGAACGAAGACGCCCCGGGCATTTCCGGTGAAGCGCTGGAGCGTCTGGTGAATGACTTCCGCATGGTGATGAAGACCCTCAAGCGCCTGTCGCGCCTGTACCCTCAGGAGCTGACCGAGCACTTCATCTATCTGCCGGCCGTCAGCCTGGAAATGCTGGGCGACCACGCGAAGATGCAAGCCTGGCTGGCTCAGTACGAAACCCGTCTGCGCACCGTCGAGAAATCCGGTCTGGTTTACAAGGCCAGCCTGCGTGAAGACCGCGAGCGTGGTGTGTGGCTGCCAGAGGTTGAATTGATCTCCCACGGCCTGTCGAACTACGTCACCTTCAACCGCGACTTCTTCGGCAGCAACGATTACAAGACCGTCGTCTCCCTGGGGGCCCAGCTCAGCACTCTGCTGGACGAAGGGGCTTACGTTCAGCGTGGCGAACGCAGAAAATCGGTCACCGAGTTCAAGGACGCTCTGGACTGGCTGATGGCCGAAAGCACCAAGCGCCATACCATCCAGCGCTACAAAGGACTGGGTGAGATGAACCCGGATCAGCTATGGGAAACCACCATGGATCCGACCGTGCGCCGCATGCTGAAGGTCACCATCGAAGATGCCATTGCCGCGGATCAGATCTTCAACACCCTGATGGGTGATGCGGTCGAACCTCGCCGTGACTTCATCGAGAGCAACGCCCTGTCGGTTTCGAACCTGGATTTCTGATCCCGCTCGGTACCAACGAAAAAGGCCAACGCATTCGCGTTGGCCTTTTTTATTTGCCTGTCGTTTATTGGCCGTCAGATGCCACACTCTCCAATCGATACCCGTACCCGTAAATCGTCAGCAACTGCCAACCCCGATCCGCTGTCAGCCCGAGCTTGTTGCGCAGGCGATAGATGTGGGTATCCAGCGGTCGTGACGAGGCCATCTCTTCATGGGGCCAGAACCTTTCGTATAGATAGTCCCGTGACAGTGGTCGGCCGAGGTTGCTGAACAGGCAATGAGCGAGCCGGTATTCGCGCTCAGTCATCATGATCGGTTTTCCTTCACGGGTAACGGTCAGCTCGGCATCGTCGAACACCAGATCATTGAAACGCAGGACATTGGCCGCAGCCGGGCGTTGATGGCTGTGCCGACGCAGCACGGCGGTGACCCGGGCCTTCAATTCGTTGGGACGGAATGGTTTGCTGACGTAGTCGTCGGCTCCCGTATTCAACGCCTGTACGATGTCGCTCTCGCCGTCACGGCTGGTGAGCATGATGGCGGCCGGCGGAGCTTCCATGTGCTCTCGGGTCCAGCGCAGCAACGCCAGTCCGGTGAGGTCGGGAAGCTGCCAGTCGAGTATAAGCAGGTCGAAGGTTTCGCGACGCAGCTGTCGCAGCAGGTCTTCTGCGCGTTCGAAACTGTGCAGTGACCAGCGCTGTTCGCCGGCCTCGGCCATTTGTTGCAGGGTCTGCTCGACCCGGCGCAGTTCGGCGGGTTCATCATCCAGTATCGCAACGCGCATACGCGGGATTCCTTGTCGCTGGTTTTATGGCAAAGCAAATGAAAGTAAGCGGCACGCCGTGAGGGGAGCCGCTATGATTCTTCGGATCTACATCCTCAGACCTGTCGCCTGTGAAACCATTCAACCCGCCCAGTCCGGTATTCCATGATTAATCGCCGCCGCCACGAAAGCCGTGTGCAAAGTCAGGTTCAACGCCTGTTTCGGCAACTGGTACGCGAATGGGTGTGGATAAGTCTAGTGCTGTTGCCGCTGACTGCATTGTTGTCGTGGCGTGCGCAGGTCAATCTGCAGGAATCGGCACCGGCGATCGGCGCGATGCTGTCGGTCGCTCTGGTGGCTTGTGTGTTGGGGTTGCTGCTGTGGCGCCCTCGCCTGGCCATCTGGGTGACGCTCGGCGGGATTGCCTGTGTGCTGCTGACCAGTGCCGGCCTGGCGCAAATGCGCCTCTGGTGGTCACCGACACCGGCGGCGCTGGGCATGCTGTTTGGCTATCTGATCTGGAACTGGCGTCGGCTGAGTGTCGTACTCACGTACTTCGGCTGGGAGCTGTCACGGCTCGACAATGAACCGAAGGTGTTCCCCGAGCGACGCCGGGCGCAGTTTTCCAGCGCGGATCGCCTGCAGGGGCAGATCATGGCCCTTGAGCAAGCCATGAGCCGCACCCGCGATACTCGACGGTTCATAGCCGATGGGCTGGAGTACTTGCCGGTAGCGACGTTGATCAGCGATCCACGGGGGCAAATCCTGCTGGGCAATCGCAAGGCCCGGAGCCTGTTCGATCATCCTCTGGTGGGTGAGGATGTCCTCGACCAACTGGCGGGTCTGGGCTATCCGCAGTTGTCTACGGAACCGCGCCCGTCACTATCTGATTTACCTCTGCTGGAATTTCGCGACCCCAAGGAACGCAGCCTGCGTCTGGAACGCGCCGCATTGTTGCCAGTGGATGGAGATACGCCGATTGGCTGGCTGCTGAGCCTCACCGATCTGAGTGCCGAGCGCGCCGCCGAAGAACAGCGCAGCGTGTTGCTGCGTTTTCTCTCCCATGATTTGCGGGCCCCCCACTCGGCGATTCTCGCCCTTCTCGACGTCCATCGGCACCAGGCAGGGACCGATGCACCGTTGTTCGAGCAAATCGAACGTCAGGTGCGCCGCGCGCTGGAACTGACCGACGGTTTCGTATTGCTGGCCCGGGCCGAATCCGAGGCGTATCAGTTCCAGCCGACTCTGTTCGCGATGCTGGTGATGGACGTCCTGGACCAGGCACTGCCCATCGCCCAGCAAAAGCGTATCGAACTGCTGAACGAGATGGATGAGCAATCACAGGAACGTCTGGTGATGGCGGACCAGGGCTTGCTGACCCGGGCGCTGTTCAATCTGCTGGAAAACGCGATCAAGTACAGCCCGGTCGGCTCCACGGTCAGATTGCGCGTTCGCTGTCACGATGACTGGCTGCAATGTGAATTGACCGATCAGGGCAAAGGCATCGCTGCCGAAGAACTGCCCGAACTTTTCAGTCAGTACCGCCGTTTTTCTTCAGCCCAGGGTATCGATGGAGTGGGCCTGGGGCTATCGATGGTCAAGGCCGTGGTGGATCACCACAGTGGCCGGATCGAGTGTCTCAGCGTTGTCGATCAAGGCACGACATTTCGTCTGGCGTTACCGATGATTGCCGAAGAACAGGTATAAAAAAACCGGCTATATCAGCCGGTTTCCTTACTTCCGAAAAAAACTTATGCACCTTTTACGGCGTTTTAGCAGGTTCAGAAATATATAAGAAAATCAGTCACTTATTTATTATTTTCTGAACGTTGCCAACAAACCGTACACAGGTTATCCACAAAAATCAGACCGTCGCCTGATCGTGGGTAGCCGGTGCTTGTGGCGCCGGTGGCAGCGACCCCATTTCTCGCTGGGCCTGTTCGTTCCACGCCTGCACCCGGTCATTCAGATCGGCGATGGCGCGGGGGCCGGTGCCTTCGGCATACATCGGTTCACCGATGACTACGGTGATCACCCCCTGCTTTTTTCCCCAGCCGATTTTCGGCCAGAACTTGCCGGCGTTGTGCGCAACCGGCAACACGGGCAACTGCGCATTGACTGCCAGCGCGCTGCCACTGCGGGAGAACTTGCCGATGGTGCCGTGAGGTACACGAGTGCCTTCCGGGAAGATCAGCACCCAGACATTGTCCTTGAGCAGATCATCACCTTTTGCCGCCACCTGTTTGAGCGCGGCTTTCGGGTTGTCGCGGTCAATCGCGATCGGCCGCAGCATGGCCATCGCCCAGCCGAAGAACGGCACATACAGCAATTCGCGCTTGAGCACCTGGCTCAAGGGCGAGAAGTAAGCGGAGAGAAAGAACGTCTCCCAGGTGCTCTGATGGTTCGATTGAATCACGCAGGGCCGGTCAGGCACGTTTTGCGCGCCTTTGACTTCGTAACGGATACCCAGGAACACCTTGGTCAACCACAAGGCGCAGCGGCACCAGTACACATTGATGAAGCGATAGCGCGCCTTGAACGGCAGAAAGGGCGCGATAAAAAAGCTCAGGCTGCACCACAGCAAGGCGGTGGTACCCAGCAGCAGGTAAAAGAGGACAATTCTGATGGCCTGCAGTATCGACATGGCGACGTTTACCGTTACGGGCGATGCCCGACTGTTCAAGCGCACTCCCGATCAATCCCTGGTCAGGAACTTCAGAAGTACTCTAGTTGTGGATAAGTTCTGCGGCAATCGCCGCCAGATCGTCAAAAATCAGGGTGCCGACCGGAAGGGTCTTGCCCAGGGTCTTTTCGCCTTTCCCGGTCTTTACCAGAACGGGCTGTGAATCGACGGCTTTGGCAGCCTCCAGGTCACCAAGGCTGTCGCCGACGAACCAGACATTGGTCAGTGCCACGTTGTAATGCTGCGCAATGGTTTTCAGCATGCCGGGTTTCGGCTTGCGGCAGTCGCAACCCTCGTCCGGCCCGTGCGGGCAATACGCGATCAGCCCGACTTCACCGCCCTGCTCCGCCACCAGTTCGCGCAGGCGCGTGTGCATGGCGTCGAGGGTGGCGAGGTCGTAGTAGCCGCGAGCAATGCCCGACTGGTTGGTGGCGACCGCCACCGTCCAGCCGGCCTTGCTCAACTGCGCAATCGCTTCGATCGAACCGGGCAGCGGAATCCACTCCTCTACCGACTTGATGTAAGCGTCGGAGTCGTAATTGATCACTCCGTCCCGATCGAGAATCAGCAGTTTCAACAGCAATCCCTCAACCCAGCAGCGAAATGTCGGCAACGCCCAGGAACAGGCCACGCAGGCGCGCCAGCAGCGCGTAACGGTTGGCCCGCACATTGGCGTCTTCGGCATTGACCATCACGGCGTCGAAGAATGCGTCCACCGGCTCGCGCAGTGCAGCCAGACGTGCCAGCGATTCGTTGTACTGACGCGCCGCAGCCATTGGCTGTACCGCCTGGTCCGCCTGCTGGATCGCCGAGTACAGCGAGAACTCGTTGGCGTTGTCGAAGTACTTGGCCTGAACGTCGGTCGGCACCGAGCCTTCGACTTTGCTCAGCAGGTTCGACACCCGCTTGTTCACCGCCGCCAGCGCTGCCGCTTCCGGCAGTTTGCGGAAGGCCTGAACCGCTTGCACACGCTGGTCGAAGTCCAGCGCCGAACCTGGCTTCAGGGCACGTACCGACAGGTAGGTGGCGACATCCACGCCTTCATCTTCGTAACGCGCACGCAGACGGTCGAAGATGAATTCCAGCACCGCGTCGCTCAGGCCGGCAGCCTTGACCTTCGCGCCGAAGGAATTCACGGCGAACGCCACGGCGTCGTTCAGGTCCAGATCCAGTTGTTTCTCGATCAGGATCCGCAGCACGCCCAGTGCCGCACGGCGCAGGGCATACGGGTCCTTGCTGCCGGTCGGCAGCATGCCGATGCCGAAGATGCCGACCAGGGTGTCGAGCTTGTCGGCAATGGCCACGGCCGCACCGGTCAGGGTGGCTGGCAGTTCAGCGCCGGCACCGCGCGGCATGTACTGCTCGTTCAGCGCCAGGGCGACGTCTTCCGGCTCGCCGTCATTGAGGGCGTAGTAGTAGCCGGCGACACCTTGCATCTCCGGGAACTCGCCAACCATTTCGGTGGCCAGGTCGCACTTGGACAACAGGCCTGCACGGGCAGCCCACGAAGCGTTGCCGCCGATACGCGCCGCGATGTACGCAGCCAGTTTCGACACGCGCTCGGCCTTGTCGTAGACGCTGCCGAGCTTTTCCTGGAAGACCACGTTCTGCAGACGTTCGTTGAACACTTCGAGCTTCTGCTTCTTGTCCTGCTTGAAGAAGAACTCGGCGTCGGTCAGACGTGGGCGAACCACTTTCTCGTTACCGGCGATGATCTGCTGCGGGTCTTTGGATTCGATGTTGGCCACGGTGATGAAACGTGGCAGCAACTTGCCGTCGGCATCCAGCAGGCAGAAGTACTTCTGGTTGTCCTGCATGGTGGTGATCAGTGCTTCCTGCGGCACGTCGAGGAAGCGTTCCTCGAACGAGCACACCAGCGGCACCGGCCATTCGACCAGCGCGGTCACTTCGTCGAGCAACGCCGGCGGCACGATCGCGGTGCCTTCCTGACGGGTTGCCAGTTCTTCGGTGCGCTTGCTGATGATCTCGCGACGTTCGTTGGCGTCAGCCAGTACATAAGCGGCACGCAGGTCGGCCAGGTAGCTCGACGGCGAACCGATGCGCACGGCTTGCGGGTGGTGGAAACGGTGGCCACGGGATTCACGGCCGGCCTTCTGCGCGAGGATGGTGCAATCGATGACGTGGTCGCCGAGCAGCATCACCAGCCATTGGGTCGGACGTACGAACTCTTCCTTGCGTGCACCCCAACGCATGCGTTTCGGGATCGGCAGATCGTTCAGCGAGTCTTCGACGATGGTCGGCAGCAGACTGGCGGTCGGCTTGCCGGCGATGTTCTGGCTGTAGCGCAGTTTCGGACCGCTCTGGTCGATTTCGCTCAGCTCGACGCCGCATTTCTTGGCGAAGCCCAATGCAGCCTGGGTCGGATTGCCTTCGGCATCGAACGCGGCCTGACGTGGCGGGCCGTCGAGGTTGATGCTGCGATCCGGCTGCTGGGTGTCCAGCTTGGTGATCAACACGGCCAGACGACGTGGCGCGGCGTAGACAGCCTTGGACTCGTAGCTCAGACCGGCAGTCTGCAGGCCCTTTTCGATACCGGCCAGAAACGCTTCGGCCAGGATGTTCAGGGCTTTGGGTGGCAGTTCTTCGGTGCCCAGTTCAACCAGAAAATCTTGAGCACTCATTGTGCAGCCTCCAGCTTGGCCAGTACTTCGTCACGCAGATCCGGGGTTGCCATCGGGAAGCCCAACTTGGCGCGGGCCAGCAGGTAGGCTTGGGCGACGGAACGCGCCAGGGTGCGAACGCGCAGAATGTATTGCTGACGCGCGGTCACCGAGATCGCCCGGCGCGCATCCAGCAGGTTGAAGGTGTGCGAGGCCTTCAGAACCATTTCGTAGCTTGGCAACGGCAGCGGCTGGTCAAGTTCGATCAGGCGCTTGGCTTCGCTTTCATAGAAATCGAACAGTTCGAACAGCTTGTCGACGTTGGCGTGCTCGAAGTTGTAGGTGGATTGCTCCACTTCGTTCTGGTGGAACACGTCGCCGTAGGTCACCTTGCCGAACGGACCGTCGGCCCAGACCAGGTCGTAGACCGAGTCCACGCCTTGCAGGTACATGGCCAGACGCTCGAGGCCGTAGGTGATCTCGCCGGTCACCGGGTAGCACTCGATGCCGCCCGCCTGCTGGAAGTAGGTGAACTGGGTCACTTCCATGCCGTTGAGCCAGACTTCCCAGCCCAGACCCCAGGCGCCGAGGGTCGGCGATTCCCAGTTGTCTTCGACGAAGCGGATGTCATGGACCAGCGGGTCCAGGCCGACATGCTTGAGGGAGCCCAGGTACAGTTCCTGGAAGTTGTCCGGGTTCGGCTTCAGGACCACCTGGAACTGATAGTAGTGCTGCAGACGGTTCGGGTTTTCGCCGTAACGGCCGTCAGTCGGACGGCGGCTTGGCTGTACGTACGCGGCGTTCCAGGTTTCCGGGCCGATGGCACGCAGGAATGTCGCGGTGTGGAAAGTGCCGGCGCCTACTTCCATATCGTAGGGCTGAAGTACCACACAACCTTGCTCGGCCCAGTATTGCTGGAGCGCGAGGATCAAGTCTTGGAAGGTACGCACGGCTGGCGTAGGCTGGCTCACGAAATTCACCTGTTTCTTGGGCTGCGATTTAAAGAGCGGGAGTATACCCGATTCAGTCGCACCTCCACCCCCTGGAGCCTTATGCCACGCTGCTTTTGGTGCAACGATGATCCGCTGTACATGGCTTACCACGATCAGGAGTGGGGTACGCCGCTACGCGACGCGCAGGGATTGTTCGAGTTGCTTTTGCTCGAAGGGTTCCAGGCCGGGCTTTCCTGGATCACCGTGCTGCGCAAGCGCGAGCGATATCGCGAGGTGTTGTACGGCTTCGACGTACAGCGCGTGGCGCAGATGAGCGACGCGGAAATCGATGAGTTGATGCTCGATCCGGGGATCATCCGCAACCGTCTCAAGCTCAATGCCGCCCGGCGCAACGCTCAGGCGTGGCTGGAACTGGATGACCCGGTGGCGTTCCTCTGGTCGTTTGTGGATAACCGCCCGATCATCAATCATTTCAAGGATCGCAGCGAAGTTCCGGCCATTACCCCGCAAGCCGTGGCCATGAGCAAAGGCCTGAAAAAGGCCGGTTTCACCTTCGTCGGCCCGACCATTTGTTATGCCCTGATGCAGGCTTCGGGCATGGTCATGGATCACACTCAGGATTGCGACCGCTACGCGCAGCTGGTCAACGGCGGTTAGAATGGCCGCCTCGCGCACAGCACAAGATCAGGAGTGACCTGTGGAAAAGTTTAAAGGCGCCATGCTGGTCGGCGCTCTGCGGCTGTTTGCCATGCTTCCGTGGCGGGCCGTGCAGGCCGTGGGTTCGGCGATCGGCTGGATCATGTGGAAAACCCCCAACCGTTCCCGCGATGTGGTGCGGATCAACCTCGCCAAATGTTTTCCACAGATGGACCCGGCCGAACGTGAGCGTCTGGTGGGGCAGAGTCTGAAAGACATCGGCAAGTCCCTGACCGAAAGCGCCTGCGCCTGGATCTGGCCGGCCCAGCGTTCCATTGATCTGGTACGCGAAGTCGAAGGCCTCGACATCCTCAAGGAGGCGCTGGCGTCGGGCAAAGGCGTGGTCGGCATCACCAGCCACCTGGGCAACTGGGAAGTGCTCAACCACTTTTATTGCAGCCAGTGCAAACCGATCATTTTCTATCGTCCGCCGAAGCTCAAGGCTGTGGATGAATTGCTGCGCAAGCAGCGGGTGCAACTAGGCAACCGTGTGGCGGCGTCGACCAAGGAAGGCATCCTCAGTGTCATCAAGGAGGTGCGCAAGGGCGGTCAGGTGGGGATTCCGGCGGACCCGGAGCCGGCTGAATCCGCCGGGATCTTCGTGCCGTTCTTCGCCACCCAGGCCCTGACCAGCAAGTTCGTGCCGAACATGCTCGCCGGTGGCAAGGCTGTCGGGGTATTCCTGCACGCCCTGCGTCTGCCGGACGGTTCCGGTTACAAAGTGATTTTGGAAGCGGCGCCGGAAGCCATGTACAGCACCGATACCGAAACCTCCTGCGCCGCAATGAGCCAGGTGGTCGAGCGTTACGTGGCGGCTTATCCGAGCCAGTACATGTGGAGCATGAAACGCTTCAAGAAGCGCCCGCCGGGCGAAGCGCGCTGGTACTGATCCACGCGTTCATCTGTGGATAATCTCGCCTGCGAGGTTATCCACAGATTTCACGGCTTTTGCCGATCCAGCTTCTTCAGAAACACCGTCATTTCCTTTTCGGCCTGCTTGTCGCCATGAGCCCGGGCCGCTTCCAGTCCCTGCTCCCAGGCCTGTCGCGCAGCCGCCGTGTCGCCCAGTGCCAACTGCGCCTTGCCCAGCAGTTTCCAGGCCGCCGAATACTTCGGATCGAAACCGACGCAATGCTGAAAATGTTCGGCTGCCTTTGCATTTTCCCCCTGATCCAGATAGCCCTTGCCGAGGCCGAAGCGCAGCAATGAGTTATCCACACCCTTGGCGAGCATTTTTTCCAGGGATTCGATCATCGGTTTCGCCTCGAAGTCGGTCAGAAAAAACTCAGTCCCACGTGGAACAGCTTCTCCACATCGCGGATATACTTTTTATCCACAAGGAACAGAATCACATGGTCACCCGCGGCGATGACCGTATCGCCGTGGGCGATGATCACTTCTTCATCGCGAATGATTGCGCCGATAGTCGTGCCCGGAGGCAGGGCGATGTTCTCGATGGCCTTGCCGATGACCTTGCTCGACTTCGAATCACCATGGGCCACCGCTTCGATGGCTTCCGCCGCACCACGGCGCAGGGAGTGCACGCTGACGATATCGCCACGGCGCACATGGGCCAGCAAGGTGCCGATGGTCGCCAGTTGCGGGCTGATGGCGATGTCGATGTCGCCGCCCTGGATCAGGTCGACGTAGGCCGGGTTGTTGATGATCGTCATCACCTTCTTCGCCCCCAGACGCTTGGCCAGCAGCGATGACATGATGTTGGCCTCGTCATCGTTGGTCAGCGCGAGAAAGATGTCGGCGTCGGCGATGTTCTCTTCCAGCAGCAGGTCGCGATCCGACGCACTGCCCTGCAGCACCACGGTGCTGTCGAGGGTGTCGGAAAGGTAGCGGCACCGCGCCGGGTTCATCTCGATGATCTTCACCTGGTAACGGCTTTCGATGGCCTCGGCCAGGCGCTCGCCGATCTGCCCGCCGCCGGCAATGACGATGCGTTTGTAGGTTTCGTCGAGGCGGCGCATTTCGCTCATCACGGCGCGAATGTTCTCACGGGCGGCGATGAAAAAGACTTCGTCGTCGGCCTCGATCACCGTGTCGCCCTGAGGAAGAATCGGGCGGTCGCGTCGGAAAATGGCGGCAACCCGTGTCTCGACATTCGGCATGTGTTCGCGCAACTGACGCAGTTGCTGCCCCACCAGCGGCCCGCCGTAGTAGGCGCGTACTGCCACCAGTTGCGCCTGGCCTTCGGCGAAGTCGATCACCTGCAAGGCGCCGGGATGTTGGATCAGGCGTTTGATGTAGTTGGTGACCACTTGCTCGGGGCTGATCAACACGTCGACCGGAATCGCTTCGTTCTGGAACAGCTGTTCTTCGCGGGTCAGGTACGAAGCTTCACGCACGCGGGCGATCTTGGTCGGCGTGTGGAACAGGGTGTGGGCGACCTGACAGGCGACCATGTTGGTTTCGTCGCTGTTGGTCACGGCCACCAGCATGTCGGCGTCGTCGGCGCCGGCCTGGCGCAACACGCTCGGCAGCGAGCCTCGGCCCTGTACGGTGCGGATATCGAGACGGTCGCCGAGGTCGCGCAGACGGTCGCCATCGGTGTCGACCACGGTGATGTCATTGGCTTCGCTGGCCAGGTGTTCGGCCAGCGAACCGCCGACCTGCCCCGCGCCGAGGATGATGATTTTCAACCCGTCACTCCATTGAATCCGTTTAGCCGCGCGCGGCGGCGATCTTGATCAGCTTGGCGTAGTAGAACCCGTCATGCCCACCCTGCCGGGCCAGCAATTGGCGACCATGAGGTTGTTTGATCCCGGCCTGGGTGGCCAGATCCAGTTCCCGGGCGCCCGGCGTGCGCTCAAGGAACGCGGCAATGACTTCGGTGTTCTCGGTCGGCAAGGTCGAGCAGGTGGCGTAGAGCAGGATGCCGCCCACTTCGAGGGTTTTCCACATGGCGTCGAGCAGTTCGCCTTGCAGTTGCGCGAGGGCGGCGATGTCGTCGGCCTGGCGGGTCAGCTTGATGTCCGGATGACGGCGGATCACCCCGGTGGCCGAACACGGCGCGTCCAGGAGGATGCGCTGGAACGGTTGGCCGTCCCACCATACGGAGGTGTCGCGCCCGTCGGCGGCAATCAGTTCGGCGCTCAGGCCAAGGCGTTCGAGGTTTTCCTTCACCCGTACCAGCCGCTTGGCTTCCAGATCCACCGCCACGACACCGGCCAGCGCCGGTTCGGCTTCAAGGATGTGGCAAGTCTTGCCGCCCGGCGCACAGCAGGCATCCAGTACCCGTTGGCCCGGTGCGAGATCGAGCAGGTCGGCGGCCAATTGCGCGGCTTCGTCCTGCACGCTGATCCAGCCTTCGGCGAAGCCCGGCAGGCTGCGCACGTCAGCGGCGGCATCCAGCACGATGCCGTCGCGGCTGAAGGTGCAAGGCTGCGCGGCGATACCCGCTTGCGTCAGCAGGCCGAGGTAGGCGTCACGGCTGTGATGACGGCGGTTGACCCGCAGGATCATCGGCGGATGGGCGTTGTTGGCTTCGCAAATGGCTTCCCATTGTTCAGGCCAGAAAGCCTTCAGGGATTTTTGCAGCCAGCGCGGGTGGGCGGTGCGTACCACCGGGTCGCGTTCCAGTTCGGCGAAGATCGTCTCATGATCGCGCTGGGCATTGCGCAGCACGGCATTGAGCAGACCTTTGGCCCACGGTTTTTTCAGCTTGTCGGCGCAACCGACGGTTTCGCCAATGGCGGCGTGCGGCGGGACGCGGGTATAGAGCAACTGATAGAGGCCGACCAGCAGCAGCGCCTCGACATCGGCATCCGCCGCCTTGAACGGCTTCTGCAACAGTTTTTCCGCCAGTGCCGACAAGCGTGGTTGCCAGCGGGCAGTGCCGAACGCCAGATCCTGCGTGAAACCGCGGTCGCGGTCTTCGACCTTGTCCAGTTGTGCCGGCAGGGAGCTGTTGAGCGAAGCCTTGCCGCTCAGGACAGCGGCGAGTGCCTTGGCGGCGGCCAGACGCGGGTTCATGGCGCGTCCACCGCTGCACCCAGTACGGTGCCGATGGCGAATTTCTCACGACGGCTGTTGAACAGATCGCTGAAGTTCAGTGCCTTGCCACCGGGCAATTGCAGGCGGGTCAGGCACAGCGCCTGTTCGCCACAGGCGACCAGCAGACCGTCCTTGCTGGCGCCAAGGATGGTGCCCGGCGCGCCTTTGCCTTCGGCCAGCGTCGCCGCCAGCACTTTCAATGCTTCGCCGTTGAGCGTGCTGTGGGTGATCGGCCATGGGTTGAAGGCGCGGACCAGTCGTTCCAGCTCGATGGCCGGGCGGCTCCAGTCGATGCGGGCTTCGTCCTTGTTCAGTTTGTGGGCGTAGGTGGCGAGGTCATCGTTCTGCACTTCGCCTTCCAGGGTGCCGGCGGCGAGCCCGGCAATCGCCTGCACGACGGCGGGCGGGCCCATTTCGGCGAGGCGGTCGTGGAGGCTGCCGCCGGTGTCTTCGGCGCTGATCGGGGTCACGACCTTGAGCAGCATCGGCCCTGTGTCCAGGCCGGCTTCCATGCGCATCACGGTCACGCCACTTTCGGCGTCACCTGCTTCAACAGCGCGCTGGATCGGTGCTGCCCCGCGCCAGCGTGGCAGCAGCGAGGCGTGGCTGTTGATACAACCCAGACGCGGAATATCCAGCACCGCTTGCGGCAGGATCAGGCCGTAGGCGACCACCACCATCAAGTCCGGTTTCAATGCCGCGAGTTCGGCTTGAGCGTCGGCATTGCGCAGGGTCGGCGGCTGCAACACCTGGATATTATTTTCCAGGGCGAGTTGTTTGACCGGGCTCGGCATCAGTTTTTGTCCGCGACCGGCCGGACGATCCGGTTGGGTGTAGACGGCGACGATCTCGTAAGGGCTGTCCAGCAGGGCCTTGAGATGTTCGGCGGCGAATTCCGGGGTACCGGCAAAAACGATGCGCAATGGCT
Organism: Pseudomonas sp. BW7P1; assembly: GCF_024981055.1. Lineage (NCBI taxonomy): Bacteria > Pseudomonadati > Pseudomonadota > Gammaproteobacteria > Pseudomonadales > Pseudomonadaceae > Pseudomonas > Pseudomonas sp. BW7P1. The sequence continues at coordinate 235,480 of NZ_CP103374.1, forward strand.
CAGTCATGGGGGGAATCTCGTAAAAAGAAAAAGGCTTGCCGCGGCAAGCCTTTGGAGAGGGGCATCAAGCGTTCTGGCGGTGCTGCTTTTCCAGTTTCTTCTTGATCCGGTCGCGTTTGAGCGTGGACAGGTAATCGACGAACAGCTTGCCGTTGAGGTGGTCGCATTCGTGCTGGATGCACACCGCGAGCAGGCCTTCAGCGATCAGTTCGTATGGCTGGCCGTCACGGTCCAGCGCCTTGATCCTGACCTTCTGCGGGCGGTCGACGTTTTCGTAGAAGCCCGGCACCGAGAGGCAGCCTTCCTGATATTGCTCCATTTCGTCGGTCAGCGGTTCGAACTCGGGATTGATGAACACCCGAGGTTCGGTGCGGTCTTCGGAAAGGTCCATCACGACAATACGTTTGTGCACGTTGACCTGGGTCGCGGCAAGGCCGATGCCCGGCGCTTCATACATTGTTTCAAACATGTCATCGACCAGTTGACGCACTTCGTCGTCCACTACGGCCACAGGTTTGGCGATAGTGCGCAGACGCGGGTCCGGAAATTCGAGGATGTTCAAAATGGCCATAAGCTTGATTGCTGCACGTGTGAGGTAAAGTCGGGTCGATGGCCTGGCGGGTCCGAAGATGCAGGCTACCGTTGTGAAACGTAGCGCCTTGCTTTTCAGCATAGAGCAGGGAGCGAGCCACGGGGGCTCTGGCGTTTCACGCGAACGCACATGATAAAGGGATTCACCGCATGAGGAAATCACTACTCGCCCTGCTGTTTCTGGCCTCGGCCGGCACCGCATACGGGCAAGTGCAACTCAAGGAAGGTTTTCCACAGCAATACACGGTGGTTTCGGGGGATACACTCTGGGACATATCCGGCAAATATCTGCGCGAACCCTGGCAGTGGCCACAACTGTGGCGGGCCAATCCGCAGATCGAAAACCCCAACCTGATCTATCCGGGCGACACCCTGACGCTCAGTTACGTCAACGGCCAGCCACGTCTGACCCTCAATCGCGGGGCGTCGCGCGGCACCATCAAACTGTCGCCCAGGATTCGCAGCAGCCCGGTGGCCGAGGCGATTCCGAGCATTCCGCTCAAATCCATCAACAGCTTTCTGCTGAGCAACCGCATCGTCGACAAGGTCGAGGACTTCGACAAGGCGCCGTACATCGTCGCCGGCGATGCGGAGCGCGTGCTCAGCGGCACCGGCGACCGGATCTTCGCCCGTGGCCATTTCGATCCGGGCCAGCCGGTCTACGGCATCTTCCGTCAGGGCAAGGTCTATACCGATCCTCAGACCAAGGAGTTCCTGGGGATCAACGCCGACGATGTCGGCGGCGGTGAAATCGTCGCCACCGAAGGCGACGTCGCCACCCTCGCCCTGCAACGCACGACCCAGGAAGTACGCCTCGGCGACCGTCTGTTCGGTGGCGAAGAGCGTTCGATCAACTCGACCTTCATGCCCAGTGCTCCCGCCACCGACATCAACGGCCTGATCATCGATGTGCCGCGTGGCGTCACGCAGATCGGCGCGATGGACGTGGTGACTCTCAACAAGGGCAAGCGCGACGGGCTCGCCGAGGGCAATGTGCTGGTGGTGATGAAAACCGGGGAAACCGTACGCGACCGGATCACCGGTCAGCCGCTGAAAATCCCCGATGAACGTGCCGGATTGCTGATGGTGTTCCGTACCTACGACAAGCTCAGTTACGGGCTCGTCCTGAACGCGTCGCGCTCGCTGGCAGTGCTGGACAAGGTGCGAAATCCTTAGCTGACTTCACAAGTTACCAACAGAGTTATCCACAGCTTGTTCCGAAGGGTTCGGGGCAAATGACGATCAAGGATGATCCATGATGATGCCTGTCTGTATGCCGGTTTCCCCGGCGGAACTGGAGGCGCGTTTGCGCCTGCACCGCCTGCCGGAAATCGGCCCGAAACGTTTTGCCCGATTGCTCGAAGCGTTCGGCTCTGCGTCCAAGGCCCTCAGCGCGCCGGCCAGTGCCTGGCGCTCGCTGGGATTGCCGGTGGCGAGCGCCGAAGCTCGCCGCTGTCCTGACGTACGCGACGGCGCCAGCCACGCACTGCGCTGGCTAGAGCGGCCACAGCAGCATCTGTTGATGTGGGACCAGGCGGATTACCCGGCGTTGCTGGCGCAGATTCCTGATCCACCGCCCTTGCTGTTTGTCGCCGGGGATCCCGCCATTCTGGAAAAACCGCAGTTGGCGATGGTCGGCAGCCGACGCGCTTCGCGTCCGGGCATGGACACAGCCGCCGCGTTTTCCCGGAGTCTGGCCGGAGCCGGTTTCGTCATCACCAGTGGCCTGGCCCTGGGGATCGATGCAGCGGCCCATCAGGCGGCGGTGGACGTCGGCGGGCAGACTGTCGGCGTACTGGGCACCGGGCTGGAAAAATTTTACCCACAGCGCAATCGACGACTGGCGGACGCGATGATTGCCTCTGGCGGCGCGGTGCTTTCGGAGTTTCCACTGGACGCCGGACCGACGGCGAGCAACTTCCCCAGGCGTAACCGGATCATCAGCGGTTTGTCCCTCGGCGTGCTGGTGGTCGAGGCCAGTGTGGCCAGCGGCTCGCTGATCACGGCGCGACTGGCGGCGGAACAGGGCCGCGAGGTTTACGCGATTCCGGGGTCGATCCACCATCCCGGTGCGCGCGGATGCCACCAGTTGATCCGTGACGGCGCTGTGCTGGTGGAGACCGTCGAACACATCCTCGAAGCCCTGCGTGGCTGGCAGCGCCTGCCGATGTCCGCAACCGCTCCGGATCCCGACAGCCCGTTGCTGCGCCTGCTTCATGCGGCACCACACACCAGCGAAGGGCTGGCCGAGAGCAGTGGCTGGGCGTTGCCCAAAGTGCTGGCGGCACTGACCGAACTGGAGATGGAGGGGCGAGCGGTGTGCGAAAACGGTCGCTGGTTTGCACGGGCAAGCTAGGTTTTACATTGAAGATCGGTAAACTGCGCGAAACCTGTTTGCGGAGAGTTTTTTCATGGTCAACAGTTGGCGTGTGCAACAAGCCGCACGAGAGATTCGCGCCGGGGCGGTGATTGCCTATCCAACCGAAGCCGTCTGGGGGCTGGGGTGCGATCCATGGAATGAAGAAGCGGTGGATCGCCTTTTGGCGATCAAGAACCGTTCGGTGGACAAGGGACTGATTCTGGTCGCCGACAACATTCGGCAGTTCGATTTCCTGTTCGAGGATTTCCCCCAGGACTGGATCGACCGCATGGCCAGTACCTGGCCGGGTCCGAACACCTGGCTGGTGCCGCATCAGAACCTGTTGCCGGAGTGGGTGACCGGTGTGCATGACACCGTGGCACTGCGGGTCAGCGATCATCCGCAGGTGCGGGATCTGTGCTCGCTCGTGGGGCCGCTGATTTCGACGTCGGCCAACCCGCAGGGACGGCCGGCGGCGAAGAGTCGCTTGCGGGTCGAGCAGTATTTTCGCGGGCAGGTCGATCTGGTGCTGGGCGGCATGCTGGGCGGGCGCAAGAACCCGAGCCTGATCCGCGACCTGGCAACCGGCAAGGTCGTGCGCCCGGCCTGATACCGTGGTGATTTGTGGCGAGGGAGCAAACGCCCTCGCCTCCTTCGGGCTATGGCAACAGAATGGTCGAGCCAGTGGTACGCCGCGCCGCCAACTCGGTCTGCGCCTTCGCCGCATCCGCCAGTGGATAACGCTGACCGATATCCACTTTCAGCTTGCCGCTGGTGATCATCCCGAACAGCTCATCCGCCATGCGCTGCAGGTTCTCGGCGTTGTTGGCGTAGGTCGCCAGGGTTGGCCGGGTGACGTACAGCGAGCCTTTCGCCGCCAGAATGCCCAGATTGACCCCGTCCACCGCGCCGGACGCATTGCCGAAACTCACCAGTAGCCCCCGTGGTGCCACGCAGTCCAGAGAGGCGAGCCAGGTGTCCTTGCCGACGCCGTCGTAGACGACCGGGACTTTCTTCCCGTCGGTCAATTCCAGCACTCGTTGCGCGACATTTTCGTGGCTGTAATCGATGGTTTCCCAGGCGCCGTGGGCCTTGGCCAGTTCGGCTTTGGCTTGCGAGCTGACGGTGCCGATCAACTTCACGCCCAGAGCTTTCGCCCATTGGCAGGCAAGCAAACCGACGCCGCCGGCCGCCGCGTGAAACAGAATGGTTTCGCCACCCTTGAGTTCATAAGTCTGGCGCAGCAGGTACTGCACGGTCAGACCCTTGAGCATTACGCCCGCTGCGGTTTCGAAGCTGATGGCGTCCGGCAGGTGCACCAGATTCGCTTCGGGCAGGACATGCACGTCGCTGTACGCGCCCAGCGGACCGCTGCCGTACGCCACGCGGTCACCGACCTTGAACCGGGTAACCGCGCTGCCCACGGCCTCGACGATGCCCGCGCCTTCCGCACCCACACCCGACGGCAATGCCGGCGGCGCATACAGCCCGCTGCGATAGTAGGTGTCGATGAAGTTAAGGCCGATGGCCTTGTTGCTCACGCGGACCTGCTGCGGGCCGGGCTCTGCGGGCTGGTAATCAACGTATTCGAGCACTTCGGGGCCGCCATGGGCGCGGAACTGGATTCGCTTGGCCATCTGCCTACTCCTCGGGACGATTCGGAAGGCCCCTATCGAACTCCCCTGCTTGATCTTCGTCAACTGCGGCGTGCCGGCCTGCGATGGTATGCTACGCGCCCATTTGCGCCGCCCCTCGCCCACGGGGCGATGCCCGATCCAAGGTGATGCCATGACGACCCGCACCGATGCCGTAAAGGCCTATCTGCTCGACCTGCAAGACCGCATCTGCGCGGCGCTGGAATCCGAAGACGGCGGCACACGCTTCGTCGAAGACGCCTGGACCCGTGCGGCCGGCGGTGGCGGTCGCACCCGGGTGATCGAGAACGGTACGGTGATCGAAAAGGGCGGCGTGAACTTTTCCCACGTCTTCGGCAGCGGTCTGCCGCCGTCCGCCAGCGCCCATCGTCCGGAGCTGGCCGGGCGCGGTTTCGAAGCCCTTGGCGTGTCGCTGGTGATCCATCCGCACAACCCGCATGTGCCGACGTCCCACGCCAATGTGCGTTTTTTCATCGCCGAGAAGGAAGGCGAAGAACCGGTCTGGTGGTTCGGCGGTGGCTTTGACCTGACCCCGTACTATGGCAACGAAGAAGATTGCATCCACTGGCACCGCGTCGCCGAGCAGGCCTGTGCGCCGTTCGGTGCGGACGTCTACCCGCGCTACAAGGCCTGGTGCGACACCTATTTCCACATCAAGCATCGTCATGAACCACGGGGCATCGGCGGTCTGTTCTTCGATGACCTGAACGAATGGGATTTCGACACCAGTTTCGCTTTCATGCGTGCCATCGGCGATGCCTATATCGACGCTTACCTGCCGATCGTGCAGCGTCGCAAGAATGATGCGTTCACCGCCAAACAGCGTGAGTTCCAGGAATTCCGTCGCGGTCGCTACGTCGAGTTCAACCTGGTTTACGACCGTGGCACCCTGTTCGGTCTGCAATCGGGCGGGCGTACCGAATCGATTCTGATGTCGCTGCCGCCGCAGGTGCGCTGGGCCTATGACTGGAAGGCCGAACCGGGCAGTGAAGAAGCACGCCTGACCGACTACTTCCTGCAAGACCGCGACTGGCTGGCCCAGGCCTGAGGATTTCTGATGGATCGTTACGTCGTTTTCGGTAACCCGATCGGCCACAGCAAGTCGCCGATGATTCACAGGCTGTTCGCCGAGCAGACCGGGCAGAGCCTCGATTACAGCACCCTTCTGGCGCCGCTCGACGACTTTTCCGGCAGCGTCACGGCGTTTTTCCGCGAAGGTCGCGGCGCCAACGTGACCGTCCCGTTCAAGGAAGAGGCCTACCGCCTGGCCAACAGCCTGACCGACCGTGCCCAACGGGCGGGGGCAGTGAACACCCTGAGCAAACTCGCCGACGGCAGCCTGCTCGGGGATAACACCGACGGCGCCGGGCTGGTGCGGGACCTGACGGTCAACGCCGGGTTCAGCCTCACCGGCAAGCGCATCCTGCTGCTCGGAGCCGGTGGCGCGGTGCGTGGCGCACTGGAGCCGTTGCTGGCGGAGAAACCGGCCTCGGTGATCATTGCCAACCGTACCGTGGACAAGGCTGAGCGGCTGGCCGAGCTGTTCTGCGATCTGGGGCCGGTGTCGGCCAGCGGTTTCGACTGGCTGCGCGAGCCGGTGGACGTGATCATCAACGCCACCTCCGCCAGCCTCAGCGGCGACGTGCCGCCCATTGCTGCGAGCCTGATCGAACCGGGCAAGACCCTGTGCTACGACATGATGTACGGCAAGGAGCCGACCGCGTTCTGCCGCTGGGCCAGCGAACAGGGCGCGGGCGTGGTGATGGATGGCTTGGGCATGCTGGCGGAACAGGCGGCGGAAGCGTTTTTCCTGTGGCGGGGCGTACGTCCCGACACGGCGCCGGTTCTGGCGGAACTGCGTCGTCAACTGGCGCTGTAAGCCACCGTCAGTCCTCGAAGCGGATCGGGCATTTCTCCGGCCCTTCGAGTTTGCGCAACTCCTCCACCACCTGCGGTCGCGCCTGACGCAAGGTCAGGCTGCGATCCTGGCGCAGCAGGCGCCGGGCTTCCTGATGGAGCATTTCCACGCCGGAATAGTCGATGAAGTTGATCTGCTGCGCCTCGATTACCACCCGTGTGCCGTGCATCCGTTGCAGGCGCACTTGCAGGTAGTGGCTGGCGCCGAAAAAGATCGATCCGCCGACCCGCAACACATCGTCATCGCCATCGCGCCAATGCTGCACTCTCGGCTGCGAAGTGCGCTTGAGGTAGAAAAACAGTGATGCCAGTACACCGGCGTAGATCGCCGTCTGCAATTCCAGCAGCAACGTGGCGACGCAGGTCAGGCCCATCACTACAAACTCGGCCCGACTGACCCGCAACAGCGCACGAATGCCGCGATGATCCACCAGTCCCCAGGCGATCAACAGGATGCTGCCGGCCATGGCCGGGATCGGAATGTGCGCGATCAGCCCTGCACCGAAAATCGCGAACAGCGCCACCCACAACGCCGAAAACACCCCGGCCAGCGGTGAACAGGCGCCGGCCTCATAGCTCAGTCCGGAACGGGTGAACGAACCGGCGGACAACGAGCCCGAAAAGAACGCTCCGACGATGTTGGAAAGCCCTTGGGCGCGGACCTCCTGATTGGCATCGAGCAATTGTTGCGAGCGTGCGGCAATCGAGCGGGCAATCGACAGACTGGTGACCAGCCCGAGCATGCCCACCGCCACGGCGCTGGGCAGCAGCCTTAAAACCAGATCCATATCCAGCGGCAATCCGCTGAACGGCGGCAGGCGCCCGACAAAGGCACTGACCAGATGAACATGGCCGAACATCGTCGGCCACATCCACACCATCAGACTGCCGAGGACCAGAGTTATCAACAATGTCGGCCAGCGTGGCAGCAGTTGCTTGAGCAATACGCCCACCACCACCGTAGCGGCGCCGAGGACAAGCGAGGGTTTATCCACAGCCCCGAGATGTCGCAGCAGATCCAGCAGGCTGGCCAGCGCCGTCGCCCTGGCCGGCAGATCCAGCCCGAGCAAATTCGGCAATTGCCCGATGGCAATCACCACCGCCGCACCCAGGGTGAAACCCAGCACAACCGAGTGCGAGACGAAATTGACCAGCGCGCCGAAGCGCAGCAGGCCGAGCAGCCACTGAAAAATCCCCGCGAGAAATGTCAGCAGCAGGATCAGGGTGATGTAGTCCTGCGACGCCGGCACGGCGAGCGGACTGACGCTGGCGAACAGCACAATCGAAATCGCCGCCGTCGGCCCGCAGATCAGATGCCAGGACGAGCCCCAAAGGCAGGCGATCAGCACCGGAATGATCGCCGCATAGAGTCCGTACTCGGGTGGCAGACCGGCGATCAGGGCGTACGCAATCGACTGCGGCAGCGCGAGAATCGCACCGCTGAGGCCTACGATCAGGTCCCGCCCGACGCTGGCGCGGGTCTGCCGGGGCAGCCAGACCAGGAAAGGGAACAGTGAGCGGCGGCTGGGGAAGGCCATGGGTCCTCTCGGGTGAAATTTTACGCAAGCGTAACAGTACAGGGCTGATCATTGTGGCGAGGGAGCTTGCTCCCGCTGGGCTGCGTAGCAGTCCAAAAAACAGACAACGATGTATTTCTCACTGGCCGAGTCTGCGGGATCGGGAGTGCTGTGCACGCCAGCGGGAGCAAGCTCCCTCGCCACAAAGCGGAGGTAATGATTTACAGCCGGGCTTTTACAGCGGGCAACGCATCCTTCCCGTCCACGGTCTTCACGCCGTCGAGCCACTTCTCCAACACCCCCGGATTCGCCTTGATCCAGGCCTTCACCGCATCGGCATTGCTGATCTTCTTGTTCACCACGTCGGCCATGATGCTGTTCTCCATCTCCTGCGTGAACGAAAGATTGGTCAGCAATTTGCCCACATTCGGGCAGGCCTGTGCGTAGCCCTTGCGAGTCAGGGTGTAGACGCTGCCGGTGTCGCCGAAGTATTTCTCGCCACCCTTGAGGTAACGCATTTTCAGCTGCACGTTCATCGGGTGCGGAGTCCAGCCGAGGAAGGTGACGAATTTCTGTTTCTTCACCGCCCGCGAGACTTCGGCCAGCATTGCCTGTTCGCTGGACTCGACCAGCTTCCACTGACCCATGTCGAAATCGTTTTTCTTGATGATCTCCTGCAGCGAGATGTTCGCCGGAGCGCCTGAGCCGATGCCGTAGATCTTGCGATCGAACTTGTCGGCGAATTTGTTCAGGTCGGCAAAGTCATGCACACCGGCATCCCACACGTAGTCAGGCACGGCCAGGGTGAATTCGGTGCCGTCGAGGTTCTTCGCCAGTTGCGTGACATCGCCGGTGGCCACGAACTTGTCGTAGAAGCCCTGCTGCGCCGGCATCCAGTTGCCCAGGAAGACGTCGACCTGGCCGTCCTTCAAGCCGCCGAAAGTGATGGGCACCGCGAGCGTATCGACCTTGGCCTTGTAACCCATGCCGTCGAGCAGAAAGCCCGCGATGGCATTGGTCGCGGCAATGTCGCTCCAGCCGGGATCGGCCATTTTCACCGTGTCGCAGCTCTCGGCGAACGCGCTGGCACTGCCCAGCGCCAGCAGACTGACCGACACAACTGTGGATAACTTGACCATGGACTTCCCCTCGACGTTATTGGTTTTGGCAGGGTTGTGGATAACGGGCCTTGCGCTCCAGGTCATCAAGGTCGATGTGGTTGCGCATGTACTGCTGACTGGCGTCCACCAGCGGCTGGTGGTCCCAGCTCTTCAGTTTGCCGATCGTCAGCGCCTCGGCAACAAAACGCCGACGTCGCTGGCTTTCGAGCACTTCGCGATGAATGGCCGGAATGTTCCATCTGGCCCGCGCTTCGGCGAGAAAATCGTCGAACAGTTGGCGATGTTGCGGTGACTGGCTGAGTTCCTCTTCTTCGCGTGGATCGTTATCCACATCGAAAAGCAGACAAGGGTCGGTTTCGCTGTAAATAAATTTGAAAGCGCCCCGCCGGATCATCATCAGCGGACTGACGGTGCCTTCGGCCATGTATTCGCCGAACACTTCATCGTGACCGCCCTGCCCTCGCAGATGCGGCATCAGAGAGCGGCCATCCAGCGGCAGATCCGGTTCCAGGCTGCCACCTGCCAGTTCCACGAAGGTCGGCAACAGATCGGCGGTGGACACGGCAGCGCTCACACGGCCTGCATTGAACTGACCGGGCGCACTGATCAACAGGGGCACCCGCGCGGCCATTTCGAACCAATGCATTTTGTACCAGAGGCCTTTCTCACCCAGCATGTCGCCGTGGTCGCCGGAGAAGACGATGATGGTGTCGTCCGTCAGCCCACAATCGTCGAGGGTTTGCAGGAGTTTGCCGACGTTGGCGTCGATATAACTGCAGGCGCCGAAATAAGCCCGGCGCGCATCGCGAATCTTGTCCACAGGCAACGGCTTGCCCCACAGATCGTAGACCTTGAGCAAACGTTGCGAGTGCGGATCAAGTGAATGCTGATCCGGTGTGGTCGGAAGCGGGATATCCGCTTCGTCGTACAAATCCCAGAATGCCTTGGGAATCGTGTACGGATCGTGTGGGTGCGTCATTGAAACGGTCAGGCAGAACGGCTGGTCGCCGTCCTCGCGGATGTGGTCGAACAGGTATTGCTGCGCCTTGAACACCACCTCTTCGTCGAAATCGAGCTGATTGGTGCGCACACATGGCCCGGCCTGCAGCACCGAGGACATGTTGTGGTACCAGCTCGGCCGCACATCCGGCTGGTCCCAGTTCACCGCCCAGCCGTAGTCGGCCGGGTAGATATCGCTGGTCAGGCGCTCTTCGTAACCGTGCAGTTGATCGGGGCCGCAGAAGTGCATCTTGCCCGACAGCGCGGTGCGATAACCGAGGCGACGCAGGTAATGGGCATAGGTGGGAATATCGGCGGGAAAATCGGCGGCGTTGTCGTAGGCGCCGATCTTGCTTGGCAGTTGACCGCTGACTAGGGTGAAACGCGAAGGCGCGCACAGCGGACTGTTGCAATATGCGGCGTCGAACACCACGCCTTGTCCGGCGAGACGACTCAGGTTCGGCAGTTTGATTGGCGACGGGCCGTAGAAAGGCAACATTGGCGCGGCCATTTGATCGGCCATGATGAAGAGAATGTTCTTGCGCTTCATGTGATCGCGGCATTCCATAGTGAATATTTATGCGACATTGCTGCGATCGAGCATGGATTCCCCTCAATTTCCGGTAAAGCCCGCGCCGGACAATGACTAGGATAAGCACAGCTTATGTATGAAGCCCTCGGTGACCTGTCCCTCGACCTGCTGCGCGCGTTCGAGGCGGCGGCCCGTCATCGCAGTTTTACCGCCGCCGCTGTGGAGCTTGGCACCACTCAGCCGGCCATCAGCCAGCAGATCAAACGACTGGAGGAGCAGCTCGGAACGCGACTGTTCGACCGGATTTACCGAGGCATCGAACTGACTGAGGTTGGTTCAATCCTTTTCGAGCAAGTCACCCTCGGTTTGCAGAATATCGACGCAGGATTGGGTGCGATCAGCGCACAGCAACAGCATGAAGTGCTTCAGGTCGCCACCGACTTCGCCTTCGCCGCCTACTGGTTGATGCCCCGTCTGCATCGTTTTCACGCAGCCAATCCGCAGATCGATGTCAGCCTGGTCACCAGCGAGCGCAATCACAACATGCTCCGGCCGGATATCGACGTTGCCGTGCTGTTCGGCGACGGTCGCTTCAAACAGGGCGAAAGTCACTGGCTGTTCAGCGAAGAAGTGTTTCCGGTGTGCAGCCCGCAATTGCTCAAGGATCGCGTTCTGCCCTTGCCGCCCCAGGGCCTGCTGGAGTTCCCGCTGCTGCACTTGCGTGGCGAAAACAGCAGTAACTGGTTCGACTGGAGCGGGTTGTTTCGCGCACTGGGCATCCACACGCCGCCCGCGCCGGGCCAGCTGCGTTTCGACAACTACACGTTGCTGATTCAAGCGGCGATTGGCGGTCAGGGCGTGGCGATTGGCTGGCGGCACCTTGTGGATAACTTGCTGGCCCAAGGCTTGTTGTGCCGCCCGATTGCAGAAACCACGCTTTCGCGCCTCGGTTATTACGTGGTGCTGCCCCAGCGCAAACGGCGTGGGGCGTTGATTCAGCGGTTTGTCGATTGGCTGATGGCCGAACAGGCCAGCAGCGCGCAGTCGCTGACGGGCATGGCGTTGCCTTCGATCGCCGTGTGATCAAGGCTTCGATGCGGCAACAAAACTCACATGTTCACCTGTATGCAGGTTCAGACTCAGTTCATCGGCAATTCCGACCGCCACCCGGTGCAGACGCTCCAACGGTTCGGCCAGGCCCGGCTCCAGCGTTGCGCCGACCTGGCTGAAATGCTCGATGGTCAGCCCCGCCACTCCACGGGGCGCATCGACCAATGTCCAGCGCAGTGAGCTGCCTTGCAGGGCTTCGCGGATTTCCCCGGCGGCGTGGCGTTGCAAGCGATCATCCGGACCCGGTTCGTCCAGCAGCGCGAAATCCCCCACGACAAACAACCGGGATACGCTCGCCGCTTGCAGGCCATCGATCAGCGCATCCACCGCCAGCACCTGCTCCACCGGTCCGAGCACCACGGTCTTTTCCACATGATCGCTGCTGAACGGCAGGCCCGGCGCACCCAGCAGGCAGATCACCGCCGAGCTGCCGGCCACGCTCTGGTTGACCCGTTCGGCATCGAACAGATCGCCGCCTTTGGTGCGCAGGCCCGGGCGTGGCGCTAGGGCGGTCAGGTCGTCGAGGATGGCGATGACTTCGTGCTGACGGCGCAGCAGTTCAGCCATCAACGCACTGCCCAGGCTACTCATGGCACCATAGAGCACCACCTTCACCACCGGGGTTTCGGCATTTTTCATGGCTGAGGTCCCTTTTGATTTCCATTGTATGGCGTGTGACATATTGCCAACGCCAAGGGTTCGAACCGATTCAGAGGGTTTGCGATGCAGACGATCAAGGGTTACCACGCCCACGTTTATTACGACGCCGGCACCATCGAGCAGGCGCGGACGTTGTGTGAGCAGGCGGCAGCGTTGTTTCCATTGAAGATGGGCCGCATGCATGAACGCCCGGTGGGCCCGCATCCGGACTGGAGTTGCCAGCTGGCCTTCGGCCCGGAGCTGATTGGCGATGTGCTGCCGTGGCTGGCACTCCATCGCAAGGGACTGGTGGTGTTCCTGCACCCGGACACCGGCGATGACTTGCTCGATCACACCGAGCACGCAATCTGGATGGGTGCGATGCGTCCGCTGGACCTGTCTGTTTTTTGATCAGATGGTTTCTTCGGGCCCGCCGGGCAAATGCTCGTCCAGGTGCAGCCACGGCAATTGGCTGCCGGTCCAGATATGCCGCTCGGCGGCGGCTTGTTCCGGGTGATCCAGCGTGGCGATGGTCAGATCGATGCTCTCGGGGCTGAGCGATGTCACCAGCGCCAGCTGCGCGCCGCAGTTCGGGCAAAAGAACCGTGCGCAACTGGCTGACGAGTCATAGCGTGAAGGTGTTCCGGTCAGCCATTGGAAATTCGCCGCTGGCAGCGTGATCCAGGTGGTGACGATGCCGCCACTGACCTTTCGACAAATCGAACAATGACAGTGGGCAATGTCGCGCAACGCTCCGCTGAACTGATAGCGGATATGTCCGCAATGGCAGCCACCGCTGTGCAAATCAGTCATAGGGATTCCACCGTCGGATCAGGTGATCAAGTTGAGTTCGCGCGCCTTCTCGTCGTTGATGACTACGACCGACGTAGGGCTGAAGCCCATGGTTTTTACCAGCGTTCTCATTTCTCTGCTCAATGATTCCTGCAGGGGGGCAATCCATTCTTTACGAAAATTTCGGATCACCAGAACACACTTTACCGGGCAATTGCCAAGATTAAGCTCCCTGAACTCCGCAGGAAGAAGATCCTCTACATCATCATGACGCTTGAGGCAGGCAGCAAATGTCAGCTGTACCGAGTTTGTAAATTTCTGTCGGATTTCCTCAACGTAGATCGCATGCTCTCGTGGTGCGCTTGATTTTGCCTCTATGAACCAAGCTGCCTGAGTATTATTTGGCGCATCTCGCAACAGAACGAACTCAGAGACCTTTAACCCCTCTCCCAATCTGGTGAAAAGTGGGCTGGTCTCAATCGGAAAGCACTTCTCCTCAGGGTAAGGCCCGAAATTCATTCCGGATTCCTGGATTGAAATACTCATCCCAATGCCAACTCCACTTCTTCCTCATAGAGTCGAATTGATTCATCAACAATCGGATTTGTCGGCATGCCTTTGAGCAAATCATCACCAATCCATTCGCCATCAATGGATGACAAGACCGGAATGGATATTTGTTGTTTTTGAGCCGCCAGATACAAAGCTTTGATGACGAAGTACGAGTGACTGGCAATGAAAAACTGAATGCCACTTCCAGCGAGGGATACGATAATTTCTACCAATTTGGTAATGGCAACCGGGTGAAGAGCTGACTCCGGTTCGTCAATGAATACCATCGAGTCTTTCGTCAAAAAACGGTTGCCCAGCAAGGTATCAAGAATGGCAATTTTCTTGATGCCCTCAGCCGTTGATCCGATCTGGAACTTCTGGTTGCCCTTCTTGAATTGCCAGCGATTTGCACTGCTATCGAATTCGACTTTTCCCCCGAACATCTCTTCCAGGTTCTCTCGAGCTTTTGCGAAGTGCGCGTGGTTTTTTCCTTTCGTAGGAAGGAGACGCAGGGCTTTGGCCAAGTCGTAATAAGTGTCGTCGAATCCGAAATCCTTATCGATATCGCGGCTTTTCAGAATGATGTGTTGCAACGAAAGCACTTCCTTGGGAGGAAGAAAAATTGAATTGCTGCTCCGAGGTGGAACGTGACTCTCCAAAGAGGAGATGTTCTTCGCCGTGTCTTTGCCGAAGCTGTAACGAAATTCACGCGCATCCACCTTGACTCTGCAGGACAAAGGGCTGTCTGCGCTTTTGGTTACCAGATCGCCAATCTTGTCCGCCTGATATGTCCAATAAAGCTTGTCAGTCAGGATTTCTGCGGCCGAACGCTGATCATTTCCCCGCTGGTACTCTTCGAGTGTTCGCATCGTGCAATACAGCGCCTTCAGCAAAAAGGTTTTGCCAGCGCTGTTTGCACCGATGATCAGATTCAGGTTTGAGAGCTTGCTCCAGCGAATTTTCTGTAATGGGCCGAAATTGTCTAAATCAACGCTGTTGAGCATTGGTTGGAGCTCCTCTCAAACTTTGCAGTGGTCGCAAGCCTAGCATTGCGAATGCCTTCCATACAGCGGTGGACAGGGCCCTTCAAAATCTTCGGAAGGGCCTTACGATCACATTCCACTGCAGATTCACTTGTTGCAAGAAACTGTCCGAGCCTCTCGTCAGACCTTTCACCTGCGAAAGCTGGCTGAAAGGTTGCCCCATTAGGATCGCCGCCACTACCGGCAACAGACCGGTTGGCCAACGCGTGCAGTTGCTCGCACGTCAGGCCCGATTAACAACAACAATGGTGATTCTGATGTCCTCTGTAGCCCGCCTCCTCGCTCCAACTCCGCCCGTACGTCTCGTGCTTCCCGTTCTGCGCTGATCGCCCTCGATCTGCTTACTTACCTAGCCGCGCTACGCCTGGAGTTTTCCCATGCTGACTTTCCTTGGCTTCGCCATGGTCATCACGTTCATGTTCCTGATCATGACCAAGCGCCTGTCCGCGCTGATCGCTCTGATCATCATCCCGATCCTGTTTGCCCTGTTCGGTGGCTTCGCGCCGAAGATCGGCCCGATGATGCTCGAAGGCATTACCAAGCTTGCGCCGACCGGCGTGATGCTGATGTTCGCCATTCTGTACTTCGCCCTGATGATCGACTCCGGCCTGTTCGACCCGGCCGTGCGCAAGATCCTCAAACTGGTCAAGGGCGACCCGCTGAAGGTCTCGGTCGGCACCGCCGTCCTGGCGCTCGTCGTTTCCCTCGACGGTGACGGCGCGACCACCTACATGATCTGCGTGGCCGCCATGCTGCCGCTGTACAGCCGCATCGGCATGAGCCCGCGAATCATGGCCGGCCTGATCATCCTCGCCGGCGGCGTGATGAACATGACCCCATGGGGCGGCCCGACCGCCCGTGCCGCCAGTGCGCTGCACGTGGACCCGTCGGACATCTTCGTGCCGATGATCCCGGCGATGGCTGCCGGTGTGGTGGCGATCCTGATCATTGCCTACTTCTACGGCAAACGTGAACGTGCGCGTCTGGGTGAGCTGCACCTGATCGGCGACGAAATCGATCACAGCGAAATCAGCGTGTCGCAGTTCCCGGATGCCCGCCGTCCGAAACTGATCTGGTTCAACGGCCTGCTGACCCTGGCGTTGATGTGCACCCTGATCGCCGGCCTGTTGCCGCTGCCGGTGCTGTTCATGGTGGCGTTCAGTATTGCCATGATCGTCAACTACCCTTGCCTGCAACAGCAGAAGGATCGTGTCGCCGCTCACGCCGGCAGTGTGCTGTCGGTGGTCAGTCTGATCTTCGCGGCGGGCATCTTCACCGGTATCCTGTCGGGCACCGGCATGGTCGATGCCATGTCGAAAAGCCTGCTGGCGGTGATCCCTGATGTCCTCGGCCCGTACCTGGCGGTGATTACCGCACTGGTGAGCATGCCGTTCACGTTCTTCATGTCGAACGACGCGTTCTACTACGGTGTGCTGCCGGTGCTGTCGGAAGCAGCCAGCCATTACGGCATCACTGCAGTGGAAATGGCCCGCGCCTCGATCGTCGGGCAGCCGGTTCACCTGCTGAGCCCGCTGGTGCCGTCGACGTATCTGCTGGTGGCACTGGCCGGGATCGAGTTCGGCGATCACCAGCGTTTCACCCTGAAGTGGGCAGTGCTGGTCTGCCTGTGCATACTGGCCGCCGCACTGCTGTTGGGGACGTTCCCGCTGTTCAGCACGTTGTAACGGCATCAAATCACCCGTGCGCCGACGGCCTGCCGGCGTACGGGTTTAACACTCGCTCAAAGGAATACACATGGATTGGCTGACCAACCCCGAAATCTGGGTTGCTTTCTTCACCCTGACCGCCCTGGAGATCGTCCTGGGCATCGATAACATCATCATGATTTCGATCCTGGTCAGCCGCATGCCCAAACACATGCAGCAGCGCACCCGGATTTTCGGTCTTGGCCTGGCCATGATCACGCGGATCCTGTTGCTGCTGTCGATCACCTGGGTCATGCGTCTCACCGCCGACCTGTTCGTGGTGTTCGGTCAGGGCATTTCCGGGCGTGACCTGATCCTGTTCTTCGGTGGCCTGTTCCTGCTGTGGAAAAGCTCCCAGGAGATGTACCACGCGCTGGAAGGTGAAGACGAAGCCGGCGATGCGCCTTCGGGCAAGGGCGGCAACTTCTTCTACACCATCATCCAGATCGCGATCATCGACATCGTGTTTTCGCTGGACTCGGTGATCACCGCCGTCGGCATGGTCTCCCATGTCCCGGTGATGGTGGCGGCGATCGTCGTGGCGGTGCTGGTGATGATGGCGGCCTCGGGCAAGATCAGCGAATTCATCGACAAGCACCCGTCGCTGAAAATGCTCGCGCTGTCGTTCCTGCTGGTGGTCGGCACCGTGCTGATCGCCGAAGCGTTCGACGTTCACGTACCGAAAGGCTACGTCTACTTCGCCATGGGCTTCTCGCTGGCAGTCGAAGCGATCAACATCAAGATGCGCGGCGCGATTGCCCGCAGGAAAAAACAGCAGGATCCGGTGAAACTGCGCAAGGATGTTCCGGGTCAGTAACCGCAACGCTGCGCTGATGATCAAAGGGCCTTCGGGCCCTTTTTTCATGGCTGCATGAACCTGTTTTCATGACGGTTTTATTTCAATCCGCACTTTAGCTGTGCAATGCTGGCGCCCGGACCATTCGCCAACTACAGCTTAAGAACAACACGTAGAAACTGCGCGGTATCGTCAACTTGTCCCTTTGGGGCGCTGCAACTACAGGGGGTCTGCATGCTCACCCTGCTCAATCTGCTGTCTGCCGTGGCCCTGCTGATCTGGGGCACGCACATCGTCCGAACCGGCATCCTGCGGGTGTACGGCACCAACCTGCGGCACGTGATCGGCCAGAACATGTCCAGGCGCTGGCTGGCGTTCATCGCCGGCATCCTGGTGACCGCCATGGTGCAGAGCAGCAACGCCACCGCCATGCTCGTGACCTCCTTCGTCGGCCAGGGGCTGATGGGGCTGACCCCGGCCCTGACCACCATGCTCGGCGCCGACGTCGGTACGGCACTGATGGCGCGGATGCTGACCTTCGATCTGTCATGGCTGTCGCCACTGCTGATCTTCCTCGGGGTGATTTTCTTTCTGTCACGCAAACAGACACGGCTCGGGCAGATGGGCCGCGTGGCCATCGGCCTGGGGCTGATCATCCTGGCGCTGCAACTGATCGTCGAGGCCGCCGGGCCCATCACTCATGCAAAAGGCGTGAAGGTGATTTTCGCCTCGCTGACCGGCGACATCCTGCTCGACGCCCTGGTCGGCGCGCTGTTCGCGATGATTTCCTACTCCAGCCTTGCCGCTGTACTGCTGACCGCGACCCTGGCGGGTGCCAATGTGATCAGCCTGCCGGTGGCGATCGGTCTGGTGATCGGCGCCAACATCGGCAGCGGCGTGCTGGCGTTCATGAGCACCAGCATGCAGAACGCCGCCGGCCGGCAAGTGGCACTCGGCAGTCTGTTATACAAACTGATCGGCCTGTTGCTGATCATTCCGGTACTCGACCCACTGGCGCACTGGATCGACAGCCTCGATTACAGTCCGCAGGAAATGGTCATCGGCTTCCACCTGCTCTACAACACCGCACGCTGCCTGATCCTGCTGCCGACGGTCGCACCGATGGCTCGCCTGTGCGCCTGGCTGTTGCCGGAGCGTCCGGAGGTCAATGGCACCGCCAAACCGCGTCACCTCGACCTCACCGCGCTGGTCACGCCAAGCCTGGCGCTGGCCAACGCCGCCCGGGAAACCCTGCGCATGGGCGACCTGATCGACAACATGCTCGACGCCACCCTCGACGTGCTGCGCGGCAAACAGACCGCAGTCACCCAGGAAATGCGCAAGCTGAGCGATGACGTCGAAGCGCTGTACAGCGCGATCAAGTTGTATCTGGCGCAGATGCCCCGGGAGGATCTTGGCGAGCAGGACAGTCGGCGCTGGGCGGAAATCATCGAACTGGCGATCAACCTCAAGCTTGCCAGCGACCTGATCGAACGCATGCTGCGCAAGGTGCAGCAGCAGAAGACGTCCCAGCGCCGTTCGTTTTCCGAAGACGGGCTGGAAGAACTGGCCGGGCTGCATCAGCAATTGATCGCCAACCTGCGGTTGGGGCTGTCGGTGTTTCTCAGCGGCGACAAGGAAAGCGCCCGCCAGCTGTTGCGCGAGAAACGTCGCTTCCGTGCTCAGGAACGTCGTCTGGCCCATGCCCATGTCAGCCGTTTGCAACGCAAGATCGTGCAAAGTATCGAGACCAGTTCGTTGCACCTGGAGCTGATTGCCGACATGAAACGCCTGAACTCGCTGTTCTGCAGCAGTGCCTACGTGGTGCTGGAAACTTCCGACACCGGCGCGCTGGCGGCGGACGAAATGGCCGACATCACGCATTCGCCTTGAACGTCTGGGGCTGTGGTCAGTCAGTAGCTCATGGTTCAGCCTCAAGGACGCCTTCGCGAGCAGGCTCGCTCCTGCATTTGAAAGGCATTCCTTTGCGGGAGCGAGCCTGCTCGCGAAAGCGATCCGACTGACGACACGGATCTCCGACTCAGTTGTATGGAAGCTCGTTATGCGTTGCCTGTTGTTCGCTTGTCTGCTGCTCGGTTCCCTGCCCGCCCTCGCCCTGGATCGTTTCCAGGTCGAGGGCTATGCCCTGCCCAACGGCCTGCAATTGCTGCTCAAACCCGGTACCGAACGGGGGCATGTGGCGATCCGCCTGGTGGTGGGCGTCGGCCTCGACGATTTCGACTGCAATGAAAAGGAGCTGCCGCACCTGCTCGAACACCTGTTGTTCAGCGGCATCGACGCCACTGGCGAAGGTGGCCTCGAAGAGCGCATGCAGGCTCTGGGCGGTGACTGGAACGCCTTCACCAGCAACGCCGACACCACGTTCGTCATCGAAGCCCCGGCGAAAAACCAGCGCAAGGTCCTCGACCTGTTGCTGGATCTGCTGACTCAGACCCGTTTCGACGACAACGCGATCAACGCCGCCAAACGGGTGGTCGAGCGCGAGGATGGCGGCCATTACACCCGTCTGCGGCGCTTTCTCGACCGTCAGGACCTGGGCCACAGCGCCAGCAATCAGCTGGCGGTGGAGCTGGGGCTGAAGTGCCCGCAACGGGCCGAAGTCGATGGCCTGACCCGCGAACAGCTGGATAAGGTGCGCAAGGCCTGGTACGCGCCGAACAACATGACCCTGATCGTCGTCGGTGACCTCGACAAGCTGCTGCCGGCGTATCTGGAACGGACGTGGGGCGCGCTCGAGGCGGTCGATCCGAGCGAGCATCGGTCGCTGCCGGACATCCGCACCAGCGCTGCCCATGAGCGCACGCTGACCCGCGGCTTCATCGGCAATGGCGCCAAGCTGCACTGGCTGGTGCCGGAGCCGGTGCTCGACGACCAGTACGACGAGACGTTCGATTTGCTCAAGGAATATCTGGAGTGGGCGCTGTACCGCGAGCTGCGCCTGAACCATGGCTTGTCCTATGGACCCTGGGCCGAGCGCGAGGTGTTCGGCGGTGTCGGTTTCATGAGCCTCAACGCCGATCTGGATCGTGGCGACATCACCGAAGCCGAACAGGTGCTGGAAGACCTCAAGGCCAGCCTGCTGAAGAACGGCCTCGATGCCGACACCTTCAATCGCATCAAACAGGCAGCCATCGCCCACCAGGCCTGGGCCGTGCAGGGCAACAGCGGCATGGCCGACTATTACTGGAGCGCGCTGGGCGACTATGAGGATGGCCGCTTCGCCGATCCTGCCCGGGAACTGCAAGGGGTGACGCTGGAAGCGGCGAACAAGGCCATGCGCGAATTGTTATTGCAGCCGGGGTATCTGCGCATCGAGAAAGCATTGTTCAGTGACGATCAGGTGGTGTGGCTGATGGGTGGCTGTCTGGGCGTTGTGTTGCTGCTCCTGCTTGGCTGGCGACTGCGCCGGCGAAAATCCGTGCCTTCAGACTGACCGGCAGCCTCGCCACAGGCCCCGGCGGGCGGTACTCTGTCGAGGTTTTTTTCCTCGACTGTCGTGAACCGCCCACATGCCCAAATTGAACCTCCTGATCCAGCGCATCCTCGAACTGATGAAGCGCTACCCCGGGGTCATCGCACTCGGCGGTTTCATTTCCGGTGTCGGCAGTTTCATCCTGGTCGACCGGCAACAGGGACTGGCGAGCTGGATCACCACGATCATGCTGCTGAGCTGGATCTGGCTGATGCTGGAAAACAGCCTGACCGAGCTGTTCACACGGGTCTTCAAACGGGAAATTCCCCAGCCGCTGCTGCGTTATGCGACGCAGATGATCCATCAGGAAAGCCTGTTTTTCGTCCTGCCGTTTTTCTTCATCACCACCACCTGGAACAGCGGCCAACTGGTCTTCACCGGGCTGCTGTGCATCGCGGCGCTGATCTCGATCGTCGATCCGCTCTACTACAAATGGCTGGCGCCCCGGCGTTGGGCGTTTCTCGCGCTGCACACCCTGACCCTGTTCGCGGCCCTGCTCACCGCCCTGCCGGTGATCATGCACCTGACCACCTCCCAGAGCTTCAAGTGGGCGCTGGGCATTGCCGTGGTGCTGTCGTTCCCGAGCCTGGCATCGATCTTCCCGATCCGTACCGTGCGCAATGCGCTGGCGATCCTCAGCATCACCATCGGTATCGGTGGCGTCGGCTGGGTCCTGCGCTCGTGGGTGCCGCCGGCAACGTTGTGGATGACTGACGTGGCGATCAGCACTCAGGTGCAGGACCGCACTCCCGGCGCCAGCCTGGAGCAAGTCAGTGCCGATCAGATACGCAGCGGCGGCCTCTACGCCTACACCGCGATCAACGCGCCGCGCGGGCTCGATGAGCGGATCTACCATGTGTGGCAGTTCAACGGCAAAGAGGTCGACCGCATTGCCCTCGACATCCACGGCGGGCGCAAGGAAGGCTATCGGGCGTGGACCCACAAGCAGAACTTCCCCGGCAGTCCGGTCGGTGACTGGCAGGTGCGGGTGCTGACCGAAGACGATCAGGTGATCGGCGTACTGCGCTTCGAAGTGACGGACAGCACACCGATCAAAGAAAAGTAATCCGGTTCGTGCTATTACGTAGATTCGCTCAGCCGCAGAACAAGCACGGAGTCTATGACCAGCAGCGCGATGACCGGTAATGCCCGACTGGACACGTCAATCAGCCCTGCCCGCCTGCGGGTCACCGGGGACTGGACGCTTGCCCATTACGCCGAACTCAAGCACCTGAGCGAAACGCTCCGCGGTCAGTACGACGCCAGCACCACCATCGATCTCAACGGCCTCGGCGCGCTCGACACCGCCGGCGCTTCACTGCTGGTGGAGCTGCTTGGCTCCGAGCGACTGGGCAAGTCCGCCGAACATCCCGACTGCACGATTTCCACAGCCGACCGCGCCTTGCTGCAAACCGTATATCGCTCGCTGACCGACTTCTGTGTACCGGTCAAGGAGCCGGAAATCAGCGTCAGCGTGCAGTTGCTGACCCGGATCGGCCGGGCCGTCGATACGGTGTGGCAGGACACCCTGCAACTGCTCGGTTTTGTCGGTCTGATTCTCGAAACCATCGCTCGCAGCCTGTTCCGGCCCAAGCGCTGGCGGATCACGCCGATGATCGCGCACATCGAACAGACCGGCCTCGACGCCGCGCCGATCGTCGCCCTGCTGACCTTTCTCGTCGGCGCGGTGGTGGCGTTTCTCGGGGCGACGGTGCTGGCCAGTTTCGGCGCCAGCGTGTTTACCGTGGACTTGGTGGGCTTCGCCTTTCTCAGGGAATTCGGCGTGTTGCTCACGGCAATCCTGATGGCCGGCCGGACCGCCAGTGCCTTCACCGCGCAGATCGGTTCGATGAAGGCCAACGAGGAAATCGACGCGATCCGCACGCTTGGCCTCGACCCCATGGAATTGCTGGTAGTGCCGCGGGTGCTGGCGTTGCTGGTAGCCCTGCCGATGCTGACCTTTCTGGCGATGATCTGCGGGATCATCGGTGGCGCCGTGGTCTGTGCGGTGTCGCTGGATATTTCCCCGGCGATGTTCCTCTCGCTGCTGCAAAGCGACATAGGGATTCAACATTTTCTGGTGGGACTGGTCAAAGCCCCGGTCTTCGCGTTCCTGATTGCCGCCATCGGCTGTCTGGAAGGCTTCAAGGTCAGCGGCAGCGCCGAATCGGTCGGCGCCCATACCACCTCGAGCGTGGTGCAATCGATCTTCGTGGTGATCGTGCTCGACGCGGTTGCCGCGCTGTTCTTCATGGAGATGGGCTGGTGAGTCGTCTACCCCGCATGCTGTCCGAAGCGGTGATCGAAGTCCGTGGCCTGTGCAATCGCTTCGGCAGCCAGAGCGTGCACGAGAACCTCGACCTGGACTTGTACAAGGGCGAGATCCTCGCGGTGGTTGGCGGTTCCGGCAGTGGCAAATCGGTGTTGCTGCGCAGCATCGTCGGTTTGCGCCGGCCCAGCGAAGGCATGGTCAAGGTGTTCGGCCAGAACCTGCCGAGCCTGCCGGAGCACGAGCGTTCGTTGATCGAGCGACGTTTCGGTGTGCTGTTCCAGAAAGGCGCGCTGTTCTCTTCGCTGACGGTGACCGAGAACGTCGCCCTGCCCCTGATTGAACACGCCGGCCTGAGCCGTGAAGACGCCGAGCACCTGGCGGCGGTGAAACTGGCACTGGCCGGGCTGCCGCTGTCGGCGGCGGAAAAGTACCCCGCCTCGTTGTCCGGCGGCATGATCAAGCGTGCAGCCCTGGCCCGGGCATTGGCGCTGGACCCGGACATCCTGTTTCTTGACGAACCGACCGCCGGCCTCGATCCGATTGGCGCAGCGCAGTTCGACCAGTTGATCCTGACCCTGCGCGATGCGCTGGGACTGAGTGTGTTTCTGGTGACTCACGACCTCGACACGCTCTACACCATCACCGACCGCGTGGCGGTGCTGGCGCAGAAGAAAGTGCTGGTGGCCGGGCCCATCGACGTGGTCTCGGAAACCGACGACGCGTGGATTCACGAATATTTCCACGGCCCTCGCGGCCGCTCGGCGCTGGACGCCGCCAAACTGCTCAACGAGGTCTGACATGGAAACCCGAGCCCATCATGTGTTGATCGGCCTGTTCACGGTGATTGTGGTGGCCGGCGCCCTGCTCTTCGGTCTGTGGCTGGCCAAGTCCAGCGTCGACACCGAGTTCAAGGATTACGAAATCGTCTTCAACGAGGCGGTCAGCGGTCTGTCCCGGGGCAGCCCGGTGCAGTACAGCGGGATCAAGGTCGGCGACGTGGTCAGCCTGCGCCTCGACCCGCAGGACCCGCGCCGGGTGCTGGCGCGGATTCGCCTCGGCGGCGACACGCCGGTCAAGGAAGACACCCTGGCCAAACTGGCCCTGGCCGGGATCACCGGCACGTCGATCATCCAGCTCAGCGGCGGTACGCCCGAGAGCCCGAAACTGCGCGGCCATGACGGCAACCTGCCGACCATCGTCGCTTCGCCCTCGCCTATTTCGCGGCTGCTCAATGACAGCAATGACCTGATGAGCGGAGTCAGTACGCTGCTGAGCAACGCCAATCAGATGTTCTCCGCCGACAACATCGAGCGCGTGAGCAAAACCCTCGAACATCTGGAGCAGACCACCGGTTCGATCAATGATCAACGCGGCGACCTGCGCCAGGCCATGCAGCAACTGGCGACCGTCGGCAAACAGGCCGGCAGCATGCTCGAGCAGACATCAGCGCTGATGCGTAATGCCAACGGTTTGCTCAACGATCAGGGCAAACAGGCGCTGGGCAGTGCCGAGCAAGCGATGAAGTCGCTGGAACAGAGCAGCGCCACCATCAACGGCCTGCTGAGCAAGAATCAGAATTCCCTCGACAGCGGCATGCAGGGCCTCAACGGCCTCGCGCCGGCAGTGCGCGAACTGCGTGAAACCCTGACCTCGCTGCGGGCCATTTCCCAACGTCTGGAGGCCAACCCCAGCGGTTACCTGCTGGGCAGTGACAAGAACAAGGAATTCACGCCATGAAGCTGACTCGCCTCGCCCTCCTCGCCGGCTTCACGCTGATCGGCGCCTGCTCGATCCTGCCCAAGTCCGAGCCGCTGGATGTCTACCGCCTGCCTTCTGCGCAGACGCCCGCCTCGGCCGCTTCGGCGACTCAGCATTGGTCGCTGCGCCTGAACAAACTGCAGGCCAGCGAAGCGCTGAACCGTCCGGGCATCGCGGTGATTCCCCAGGGTGACGTCATCAGCACTTACAAGGCTTCGCGCTGGAGCGACCCGGCGCCGGTGCTGATGCGCAACCGGCTGCTCGATGGCTTCCAGCGCGATGGCCGGGTGTCGCTGTTGAGTACCGACGACAGCAACTTCCAGGCAGATCTGGAACTGGGCGGCAGCCTGCAGGCATTCCAGACGGAATATCAGGGTAATCAGGCCAGCGTCGTGGTGCGGGTCGATGCGTTGCTGGTGCGCGGCCATGACCAGAAGATTCTCGCCAGCCGCCGCTTTGAAGAGCGTCAGCCGCTCAATGATGTGAAGGTACCGGCGGTGGTGGCCGGATTCGGTCAGGCCAGTGATCGCCTCACCGCGAAAGTTGTTGCATGGGCGGTGGAGCAAGGCCAGAAATTCGCCCCCGCAAAACCCTGATTCACCATAGCCCCTGTGGGAGCGGGCTTGCCCGCGATGGCGGTGTGTCAGTCACCAGAAATTCTGGATGTGCGGCCCTCTTCGCGGGCAAGCCCGCTCCCACAGGGTTTTCTATCAGCCGAAGAACCAGTAGCAGACGCCGATTGCGCCGAGCACACCGGCCAGTTCCGCCAGCAGCGCGCATCCCACCGCATGTCGCGCCCGCTGGATGCCCACCGCGCCGAAGTACACCGCCAGCACATAGAACGTGGTCTCGGTACTGCCCTGGATGGTCGCCGCCACCAGCGCCGGGAAGCTGTCGACGCCTGAGGTCTTCATGGTTTCGATCAGCATCGCCCGGGCGGCGCTGCCGGAGAACGGCTTGACCATCGCGGTCGGCAGCGCATCGACGAAGCGCGTGTCCCAGCCTGCCCACTGCACCAGATGGCGAAGGCCGTCGAGGCCGAAATCCAGCGCACCGGACGCTCGCAATACGCCGATTGCACAGAGCATCGCCACCAGATACGGCAGCAGGTTTTTGGCGACGTCGAAACCTTCCTTCGCACCTTCGACGAATGCTTCGTAAACCTTCACCTTGCGCAAGGCGCCGATCACCAGAAACAGCATGATCAGACCGAACAGCGTCAGGTTGCCGAGAATCGACGACAGGCCCGCCAGTGCGGTGGCCGACATCGTGGCCAGCAGCGCCATGAAACCGCCGAGGATCAGCGCACCGGGAATCAGATAAGCCAGCACCACCGGGTCCCAGACCCGCAGGCGTTGCATGAACGCCACCGACAGGAAGCCGACGATGGTCGAGCAACTGGTGGCCAAAAGGATCGGCAGGAACACCAGCGTCGGATCCGGCGCGCCTTGCTGGGCGCGGTACATGAAAATCGTCACCGGCAACAGGGTCAGGGACGAAGCGTTGAGCACCAGGAACAGGATCTGCGCGTTGCTGGCGACGGTCGAGCTGGGGTTGAGTTCCTGCAGCGCCTTCATGGCCTTGAGGCCGATCGGCGTGGCGGCGTTGTCCAGGCCCAGGCCGTTGGCGGCGAAATTCAGGGTGATCAGGCCCAGCGCCGGATGCCCGGCCGGTACTTCCGGCATCAACCGCAGGAACAGCGGCCCGAGCACCTTGGCCAGCCATTCGACGATCCCGGCCTTCTCGGCGATGCGCAGAAAGCCCAGCCACAGGGTGAGTGTGCCGAACAGCAACACCATGACTTCGACCGACAGCTTGGCCATGGCAAAAATGCTTTCCACCATCGCCGCGAAGATCCCGGCGTTGCCGCCGATCAGCCACTGCCCCAGCGCCGACACGGCTGCCACGATGAAGAAGCCAAGCCACAGGCCATTAAGCATCAGTCAAATCCCCCGGAAGATGCGGCGAATGATAGCGGGGTCGCCAGAAACGACAAACCCCGGATTTCTCCGGGGTTTGTCAGGTAGCCTGGCGGGCGGGGATCAGTTTTTCGAAACGTCACCGGCCGGCAGTTGTTCCTTGCTGCGCCAGTGCGGCAGCGAGTTCCAGTAGCGCTGGCCCTTGGCGTCGTCGTACATGCCTTCCCAACGGGCGATGACCAGCACGGCGAGGGCGTTGCCGATCACGTTCAGAGCGGTACGCGCCATGTCCATCACACGGTCGACACCGGCGATGAACGCCAGGCCTTCCAGCGGAATGCCGACGCTGCCCAGCGTGGCCAGCAGGACCACGAAAGACACGCCCGGCACACCGGCGATGCCTTTGGAGGTGACCATCAACGTCAGGACCAGCAGCAGTTGCTGGCTGATCGACAGGTCGATGCCATACAGCTGGGCGATGAAGATCGCTGCGATGGACTGGTACAGGGTCGAACCGTCCAGGTTGAACGAGTAGCCGGTCGGAACCACAAAGCTGCAGATCGCTTTCGGTGCGCCGTAGGCTTCCATCTTCTCGATCACGCGCGGCAGCACGGTTTCGGAGGACGCGGTGGAGTAAGCCAGAACCAGCTCATCCTTGAAGATGCGCATCAGCTTGATCACCGAGAAACCGAACATTTTGGCGATCAGGCCCAGGATCACGAAGGCGAAGAAAGCGATGGCGACGTAAACCAGAATCACCAGCTTGGCCAGCGGCAGCAGCGAGGCGAAACCGAAGTTGGCCACGGTCACCGCGATCAGCGCGAACACACCGATTGGCGCGTAGTTCATGATCATGTGGGTGACTTTGAACATGCTTTCCGAGACGCCCTGGAACATCTTCACCAGCGGCTCGCGCAGGTCCGACTGCAGGCTCGACAGACCGAGGCCGAACAGCACGGAGAAGAAGATGATCGGCAGCATTTCGCCGCGGGCCATGGCCGCGAAGATGTTCGACGGGATCAGGTTGAGGATGGTCTCGATGAACGCGTGTTCATGCTGTACTTCGGCGGCGGTCGCCTGGTACTTGGAGATGTCCACGGTGCCCAGGGTGCTCATGTCGATGCCGGCACCCGGATGGAACAGGTTGGCCAGCAGCAGGCCGACGACGATGGCGATGGTGGTGACGATTTCGAAGTAGATGATGGTCTTCAGGCCGATACGCCCGAGCTTCTTGGCGTCGCCCACGCCGGCGATGCCGACGATAAGGGAAGAAATGACGATCGGAATCACGATCATCTTGATCAGACGGATAAAGATATCGCCTGCCGGTTGCAGGACATTGCTGATCCACCAGGCCTTTTCGGCACTGAAATGGTTGAGCAACGCACCGATTGCAATCCCCAATACCAGACCGATGAGGATCTGCCAGGCGAGGCTGAGCTTTGCCTTCTTCATATTCTTTACCCTTACTTGCGTTTGACTCAAGGCACATGCAGGAACTGGAACGCTCTTGGCGGAAAAGTCTGTGCATCTGCCTCCGTATAAGGTGCCCCGAAGCGCGTAATTACGGCTCTCCGGCAGGCGAAAAAAGGCGCAACTATTCCGATGCGGGGTTGCGCCGTCTAATGCCGTAAACGCCTACCCTATGCAGAATCGGCATGAGTTTTTTCTAGTGAAACTGGCGTCCCAACCGGTTCGAATACGACATTTCGGCAGGCATAAGTGCCGTGAACCGGCCATTACAGCGTAGATTGGTTATTTTTTGAGCGAGTGATTTCGACGAAAATTTTCGGAAAAAGCCTACGTTTGGAATACAAAACCCTGACAGGCTTTATCGACTCTTTCTCGATATACGGTCGCGAGGAAACACCGCGAAACGCTTTTCGCGCGCAGTGTGAACGACAAAAAGATGAGCGGAACGCTCTGGATCAATGTTTTGTCACTTTGAAAGCTCAGCGCAAGCCCGTCGAACCACTGCGGGTTGGCGAACTTGCGTTGCAGCTTTTACCCTGACCCGGCCCTCATCGCAGGCACTCCCTGTACCCGTAGGTCACTCCGACCCTGAAACAGTCAGAACGTCCCGGCCCCCTGGTCATGCACCGGCCTTCCTCGGGCGGGCGCAATGGAAGGCAGCGGTCGGCTGCCTTCATGTTCAATACCAGTTCGGATCTTTCTTCAGCGTTTCCATCAACAGATCCTGCATGCCCTGGTCGGGTTTGCCGAGGAAGCGGTAAGTGGCGTGTCGCGTTGGCGACTTGTCGGCCGGCAATCCTTCGGGCACATCGACCAGCATGGCGTAGGCGTGTTTCTTGTCGAAGCTGAAAGCGACGATCAAGCGGTGGTTGAGGCACTTGTCCTGCGATTCGCAGAGCGGCCCCACCAGGTACTTGTCGCCGTCTTCCGTGACGGCATTCATCTGTTGGTCCGGCGCGCCGGAGAGGTTCATGACCCATTCCGGCAGGCGTTCTTCCTTTTTCACCACGCCTTCCCAGGTTTCCCGGTATTGCGGGTCCGAACTCAAGAGTTCATTGACCCGGGTCTGGCCATCATTGGCCGCCATCGCCATGGCACTACCGCCCAGAAGCAGGGCGGCTGCCAGTGTCTTTAAAGCACTCATGATCAACCTCGGCCGCGACGGCCAAAGAAGAACGACGCGATGAACATCACCAGGAACACGACAAAGAGAATCTTGGCGATACCCGTGGCGGTGCCCGCGATACCACCGAAGCCCAGGACTGCAGCGATGATGGCAATGATCAGGAATGTAATTGCCCAGCTCAACATGGTGATTCTCCTTGTTTCTATTTAGGGATGTTGCCGGTCTCGGCGCTGCGGCGCCCAGATTCGTGGATCAGAAAACCCAGCGTTCCTCGCGCGGCATGTCGCCCAACGGTTGCGGCTGGTCGACATCCATCATGCGCATTGCGCCGTTATCGACCTGGCTGCTGGTGACGGCGCGAAAGTGTGTCTGAGTGGCGTGTTGCATTGAAATCAAAGGCTCGGGGTGCTGACTCTGTTCCCAAAGCAGGTATTGCTGGCAGGCGATCAGGGTGATCAGCAGCGCCAGTGCGCCAAACAGGCCCTGCTGCAGATGCAGGGGCGAAATACGCATTTGGGCGGCACGTTGGCGAGTCATCCTGGTTTCCTCACTCTTGTCGGGTTGGGGCAGTGCATGTCTGCCCGGGCTGATAGAGGTATTGCAGTCGGCATGCCAGCTTTTTTGTTTAAAAAAAACTAATAAAATCAATTAGTTATGTTTGAGATGAATTTTTTTGACGACGCATCCTGCACGATGGCCGTTTCGCGGTCGTGCGAAATGCACGAATGCGACGTAGGAGAAATCATTCTTTTTGAATTGAGAGCAGGGTGTGGATGTCAGAAAAGGCAGCAGGCAAGCGTCTGAAAATCGGCGACTGTTCAAAACATCAACAAAATCAGGGCATTAGCCGAAAGGGCAGGAGAGAGCTACCCTGCCATGACTGGAATGGATCAGAATCCACCATGCAACTTGCCCGATTTTTACGGGACTAATTCAATACATTCATTTATGGAGCGTAGGAAACATGGAATCAGCCACTGAGCATCAAGGCCGCATTCTGCTGGTGGATGATGAATCCGCCATCCTGCGAACTTTCCGTTATTGCCTCGAAGACGAAGGCTATACCGTCGCCACCGCCAACAGCGCTGCGCAGGCCGATGCGTTGTTGCAGCGTCAGGTATTCGATCTGTGCTTCCTCGATCTGCGTCTTGGTGAAGACAACGGTCTCGATGTGCTGGCGCAGATGCGCATTCAGGCGCCCTGGATGCGGGTGGTGATCGTCACCGCCCATTCGGCCGTCGATACGGCGGTTGATGCCATTCAGGCCGGCGCCGCCGACTATCTGGTCAAACCGTGCAGCCCGGACCAGTTGCGTCTGGCCACCGCCAAGCAGCTCGAAGTGCGCCAGCTTTCGGCGCGTCTGGAAGCCCTTGAAGGCGAGATCCGCAAGCCAAAGGACGGCCTGGATTCCCACAGCCCGGCGATGAAAGTCGTACTGGAAACGGCACGGCAAGTGGCGAGTACCGATGCCAATATCCTGATCCTCGGCGAGTCCGGTACCGGTAAAGGTGAACTGGCCCGGGCCATTCACGGTTGGAGCAAGCGCGAGAAGAAATCCTGCGTCACCATCAATTGCCCGTCCCTGACTGCGGAACTGATGGAAAGCGAGCTGTTCGGTCACAGTCGCGGCGCGTTCACCGGCGCCAGCGAAAGCACCTTGGGCCGGGTCAATCAGGCCGATGGTGGAACGCTGTTTCTTGACGAGATCGGCGATTTTCCGCTGACGTTGCAGCCAAAGTTGCTGCGATTTATTCAGGACAAGGAATACGAGCGGGTAGGCGATCCGGTCACCCGCCGCGCCGACGTGCGCATCCTCGCGGCCACCAACCTCAATCTTGAGGACATGGTGCGCGACGGTCGTTTCCGTGAAGACCTGTTGTATCGCCTGAACGTCATCACGCTGCATCTGCCGCCCTTGCGCGAACGGGCCGAGGATATCCTGACCCTGGCCGACCGTTTCCTCGCGCGCTTTGTGAAGGAATACGCTCGCCCGGCCCGGGGCTTCAGTGACGAGGCCCGGGAAGCCCTGTTGGGTTACCGCTGGCCAGGCAACATTCGCGAACTGCGCAACGTGGTCGAGCGGGCGAGCATCATTTGCCCGCAGGAACGGGTGGAAATCAGCCACCTCGGCATGGCCGAACAACCGGCCAACAATGCCCCGCGAGTCGGCGCGGCCCTCAGCCTCGACGAACTGGAAAAGGCTCATATCGGTGCGGTGCTGGCGACCGCCGGCACCCTCGACCAGGCTGCCAAGACCCTCGGGATCGATGCCTCGACCCTGTATCGCAAGCGCAAGCAGTACAACCTGTGAGCACCCGCCGATGAAACTGGCGATGAAGTTGCGGACCCGCTTGTTTCTGAGTATTTCCGCACTGATCACCGTGGCCTTGCTCGGGCTGCTGCTCGGGCTGGTCAGCGTGATGCAAATGGCCGGGACTCAGGAAGCGCTGATCCGCAACAACTTCGTCACCCTCGATCTGGGCCTCAAGCTGCGCCAGACCCTGGGCGATCAGCTGATCATGATGCTCGCCGAGAAGCCTGATCCGGTGGCGTTCGAGGCATCGAAGCAGCATTACTTCGAGCTGCTCGACGAGGGCATCGCTCAGGAGCAGAAAGACGATGACCGCCAGTACGGGTTCCGTCAGGCCAAGGCCGATTACCTGAATTTTCTGCAGGCGTTCGACCTGTCCCGCGATCCGGGCGCGGCCCTGAGTGGTGGGGGGGACTTGCGCGAACGCTTCAATGTCTTGCGCAACGGTCTGATTTCCGAACACAAGCACGCACTGGACAATATCAACGCGGTACAGCATGACGCCCGGGACCGGGCGCTGTTGGTGGCCGGTCTGCTCGGGCTGGTGGGGCTGGCGGTGCTGATCATCGGTTTCATCACCGCCCAGGGGATCGCCCGCCGGTTCGGTGCACCGATCGAGGCGCTGGCGAAAGCGGCGGACAGCATCGGCCAGGGCAATTTCGAAGTGACCCTGCCAGTGTCCTCGGCCATGGAAATCAATCTGCTGACCCGCCGTTTCGGGCTGATGGCCGAAGCCCTTCGCGAGCATCAGGCGACCAATGTCGACGAATTGCTGGCCGGTCAGCAGCGCTTGCAGGCGGTGCTCGACAGTATCGATGACGGCTTGCTGATGATTGACCGCCAGGGTCATCTGGAACACCTGAACCCGGTGGCACAGCGACAGCTGGGCTGGGACAGCGACCGTTTCGGCGAGGGACTGGGCAGCGCCTTGCAACGTCCGGAACTGGATGCGCAACTGCAACTGGTATTGCGCGGCGGCACCCTTGAGCGCGCGCCGGAAGACCTGAGCATCGAGGTCGACGGCGAATCGCGGCTGCTGACCTACAGCCTGACTCCGGTCAGCCACACCCAAGGGCATATCCTCGGCGCAGTGATGGTGTTGCACGACGTCACCGAACAACGTGCGTTCGAGCGGGTGCGCAGCGAGTTCGTACTGCGCGCCTCCCACGAACTGCGTACGCCGGTGACTGGCATGCACATGGCCTTCGGGCTGTTTCGCGAACGGGCGAAGTTCCCGGCGGACTCCCGCGAGTCGGATCTGCTCGATACGGTCAACGAAGAAATGCAGCGCCTGATGCAGTTGATCAACGACCTGCTGAATTTCTCACGCTATCAGAGCGGTTTGCAGAAACTCACGCTGGCACCGTGTTCCATCGAAGATTTGCTGACGCAGGCGCAATCACGGTTCACCGATGCTGCCGCGCAGAAGGGGGTGGCGTTGAGTGTCGAGGTGCAGAATCCCTTGCCGCGCTTGCAGGCCGATCAGGCGCAACTGGATCGGGTGCTCGACAATCTCATCGACAACGCCTTGCGCCACACTGCTCGCGACGGGCTGATCCGTCTGCAGGCGCGGCGCCATGGCGAGCGGGTCATCATCAGCGTTGAAGACAACGGTGAAGGCATTGCCTACGGCCAGCAGGGACGGATCTTCGAGCCCTTCGTGCAGGTCGGGCGCAAAAAGGGTGGCGCGGGTCTCGGACTGGCACTGTGCAAGGAAATCGTTCAGCTGCATGGCGGGCGGATGGGCGTCTACTCGCGACCGGGGCAGGGCACGCAGTTCTACATGGCGCTGGCGGTCTAGGCCTCGTCGTCCATGCGGCGGCCGGCGAGTCGTCGGCCTCGTGTGATGAGCTCGATGAATTGCACGGCGCTCAAGGCCTGGGCGAACAGCCAGCCCTGACCGAACTTCACACCTTCGCTGCTCAGCAGTGCGGCCTGGGATTCATGTTCGATACCCTCGGCGATGACCTTCAGGTCCAGGGCCTGGGCCATGTGAATGATGTGCGGGGCGACGCCGCTGCTGGCCGCGTCATGGCCGAGCGCATCAATGAATGCCTTGTCGATTTTCAAGCAGTCCACTGGGAGGGTCTGCAAGTAGGAGAGGCTGCAATAGCCGGTGCCGAAATCGTCGATCAACACCTGGTGACCGACATCGCGTAACGCTTGCAGGTTTTCCCGGGCCACCACGACATCGATCAGCCCGCGTTCGGTCACTTCAAATGCAATCTGCCGTGCCGCTACCCGGTGCAGACTCAGTAACCGCGCCATGACCTGGCCGATGCGCGGCACCATCACATCACAGGCTGCCAGATTCACCGAAATGTAGAGCTGTGGATTGGCCCGAAGCAGTTGACCCAGCTGTTCCAGCAGGCGCTGCAGGACGAAATCGGTCATCTGGCGAATCTGCCCGGTGTTTTCCGCCATCGGGATGAACAGGTCGGGACTGGTCAGCGTACCGTCCGGTCGCCGCCAGCGCAGCAACGCTTCGGCGCCGACGCAATTGCGGCTGTCGAGATCGAAGATCGGTTGATACAGCACTTGAAGCTCACCGCGGCGGATCGCCCCGTGCAGTTCGGCATCCAGCGACTGACGCTGGCGGACCAGCCAGAACACCAGGACCCCGACAAATGCCCCCAGCAACAGACAGAACGGCACCATCCACCACCAGAGCTCCGGAACGTGCATGCCGGTGCGCGGTGTGATCAACACTAATTGATACTCCGGATTATCGGTCGGCATGCGGTAGATGAGCTGTGTCTGGGTTATCTGCAGCGCGTCGGTGGACTTCGGTGGCCACGGCTCGGCAGGTGGCCAGGCCTGTGGAACGCCGAGCACCGGAATGGCTCGGGTTCCGTGATCCAGCACCACCAGCAGGCTGCTTTCCGGAGGCAGGTCGACCATGTCGGTCAAGTGTCCACGCGAGGTGGCCACACGAAAGTTGCCCCGTCCGAGCATCAGTGCCGCACGGTTTTCATCGGGTTCGGTGGTGGTGTTCAGCCAGTAGCTGTAGGTCGGGCCCTTGATATCCGGTGGACGGACGACCGACAGACCTTCCTGGCGCGGACGATTGGAGCAGAGGCGGGAGGCATCCATGTAGGCCGCTTCATAGACGAAGCGATAGTTGAAGGTCACTTGCTGCAGCGTGGCGATCATCTCGTCGTCGCAACTGCGCAACGGTTGGGCTTCGAGGTCGTCGAGACTTTCGCGCAACTGGCCGAACAACTGTTCCAGGCGAGCCAGAAAGCGCTCGCCCTGGGCGTTCATTTCCTGACTTTCGCTCTGTTCGACCTGATGCATGGCCACGAACAGTCCGCCGGTGATCAGCAGGCTGGCGCTGAGGACAGCCGCCAGCATCGCCAGAAACCACGGACGATAAAACCAGCTGCGCAGCGCCTCTCGGGTAGCAACCATATGGATATCCGAAGAATTACCAATGAGTTATAGCTGCTGATTGCGTTTTCGCCTCGACCGTCGGGCGGGCGTCATTATTTTGTCTGATTCAACACCAGCAGCAACGCTGCCGTTTGCGCATCCGGCGTGCCGTCGAAGCGGGAAGGGCGGAAATGCATCTGGAAGGCGGCGAGTACATGGCGGGTGGCCACGTCCAGTTCACCGTTTTGCGGGGTTGCATAACCCAGGCGTGCCAGTTGCGTCTGGAACCAGCTGATGCTCGGTAACTCGACGTCGAATCTGACCTGCTGGCGAGCGACCGCCTGCTCGTCGGGCCACAGCCCCAGCCCCTCGGCAGCCAGGCGTTTCCACGGGAACAGCGGGCCAGGATCCAGCTTGCGCAGCGGTGCAATATCGCTGTGTCCGATGATGTGGTCCGGGCTGATGCCGTGGCGTTTGCTGATGTCCCTGAGCAACACGATCAGCGACTGCACCTGGGCTTCGCTGTACGGATACCACACGCGGCCGGTCGGCGTGTCCTTGAAGCCGGGATTGACGATTTCAATCCCGATCGAGCTGGAGTTGAGCCAGGTGCGCCCCTGCCATTCGCTTTCGCCCGCATGCCAGGCACGCAGGTTTTCGTCCATCAGCTTGTAGATTGTGCCGTTTTTGTCGTCGCCGATCAGATAGTGGCTGCTGACTTCACCGTGGGTCAGCAGTTGCAGCGAGCGCTGCAGGGAAGCAGAGGTGTAATGCACGATCACGAACTGCGCTCGGCTGTCGTGGTTTGCGGAAGGATGGCTGGTGTCGTAGCGCGGACCGCTGGCACAACCGGCCAGGATGAGCAGCGACGCAATGAGAGCAAGGAGTTTCATGGCAGAGAGCAGTACACACAAGACAATAATGCAACAGTGTAACGTACTGACCCACCTGCGAACGGCAAAAGGGCTGATTTAAATGAAATGGAACAATTGTCTTCAGCCCAGTTCGACCCGGTTGCGACCCGCATTTTTTGCCCGGTACAGCGCCTGATCGGCCCTTTTGAGCACCAGATCGCTTCGCTCTCCTGGCTTGAACGATGCCAGCCCCATGGAAATGGTGATCGTCACCCGCTCGCCCTTGAAGTGAAAAGGGCAGGCCTCGATCGCGGCACGCAGGGTTTCCAGCAACCTGACGCCGACAGCCGGCGGGGTGGCCGGCAGCAGCAGGACGAATTCCTCGCCGCCGAAACGGGCAATGAAATCGTTGCCCCGCAGACGTTTGCGCAACACGGTGGCGATGATCTTCAACACCTTGTCGCCGGCCAGATGCCCGTAGTTGTCGTTGATTCGTTTGAAGTGATCGAGGTCGAGCATGGCCAGGCTCAGGGTATTGCCGTGTTGCTGCCATTGGGCGATTTCATGGTCGAGACGCTCGCTCCAGGCGGCGCGGTTGGGCAGGCCGGTGAGCGGGTCGATCAGGGCTTTCTGGCGTTGCTCTTCAAGGTGTTCGCGATAGCCGAGGGCTTCCTGTTCCATGTGGGCCACACGTTCGGCGAGGCTTTTGAGGCGGTTGGCCACTTCCTGTTCACGGGCGTCGCGTTGTTTCTGGTGCTGGTCCATCGTGCCGAGCAGGCCTTCGAGATGGTTTTCCAGTACCTGCTTGAGGTCGTCCAGGTCCGCCGCTTCCTGCACGCTGTTCTGCAAACCGTCGACCTGTTCGCGAATCTGCGTGTCCATCGCCCGCGCTGCAGAGCTGTTGTCGGCATGACCTTCGCTGGCGGCCTGCAGGTTGCTCTGGAATGCTTCGAGGCGTTCGTTGAGTTGCTGCAGATAAGCCTCGAATTCGTGCTGGCCGCTGTCGGTGATAGCCAGCATCAAGGTCGCCAGATCGTCGAGGATCGGCAGCAGTTCGTACCAGTTCAAGCCGTTTTTCAGCCGTTCACGCATGGCTTCGGCTTGCGGGCGATGGCGCTCCGGCAGGGTCAGGTCATCCAGTAGCCCGATCAACGTGTCTTCGATGTGTCTGGCTACCGAGCTGTAGGACGGTTCGGGTGAGTCCGGCAGGGCGTAGAGAATGTCGTGCTCGGACTGCTCCGGATCGATGGCCGCCAGGGCCTGCGCAATAGGCTCGGGCAAGGGCAGGCTGTCGAGGATGAGCGGGGGCGGGTTGTCACCGGGATGGATCAGTTCATCAGGGTTGATGGCCATTGGCGTCGACGCAGCGAACACCGGAGGCAGCGCGGCGGCTGGTGGCTGAGGTTCCGGATCGAAGGCCTCCGGCTCGCCGGGGGCGGTGACGACTTCGGGAACGATTCTGACAGGCTCGGAGGCGACCACTTCCGGCTCTGGCTCCGCCGCATGCTCGGGCGTTGGTGCGCAAGCTCGCGGCGGGGTGGCGGCAGCAATGGCAACAGGCTCGGCAGAGGCGACAGGCGCTTCCTGCATTGGCACTGCTTCAGGCGCAGCGGCGGGAGACTGCACAAGTTGAGCATCCGGAGCAGTTCCGGCAGGTTGAGCCACAGGCGCAGGCGTTTCTTCACTGTCACGACTGCCGAACAGACGCTGCAACAAGCCGGGGCGTACCGGTTCAGCCGGCGTCTCCAACTGGCTCAAGGCCTTGCCCTGCAAGCCGCTGAGTTCGCTGAGCAGCAGCGGCATTTCCCGGGCCTGACTGACTCGACCGTCGAGTTGCTTGGCGAATTTCTTCAGCGGCTGGGCAA
This sequence comes from Pseudomonas sp. BW7P1, assembly GCF_024981055.1. Classification (NCBI taxonomy): domain Bacteria; kingdom Pseudomonadati; phylum Pseudomonadota; class Gammaproteobacteria; order Pseudomonadales; family Pseudomonadaceae; genus Pseudomonas; species Pseudomonas sp. BW7P1. Next base: position 273,252 of record NZ_CP103374.1, read on the forward strand.
CTTCCCGCGGCAGCGGCAATGATTGCAGCTGGGTGACCAGCGCGTTGAGCGCGGTGCTGACCTGTTCGATGCGGGTTTCACGACGTTGCTCCGAATCGAGCACGGCTTTTTCCAGACGCGGCAACAGGGCGGCGAGGCCGGCATCCATGTCGTCGGTGCGTATCACGTCGCGCATTTCTTTCATGTATTGATCGACCACACGGTCGGTGCCTTCCGCCGCCAGGGTGCTGCGCACCAGGCCGCGGCGCAGCAGGTCGAGCCGGGCGTCCCATCGACGTTCCAGCTTTTCCTGTTGTTCGATGCTCTTGAGGTATTTTTCTTTCCAGCGCTGGGCTTCGTCGCTCATTCAGGCGTTCCGCGAGGGGCAGGACTCAACGCGGGCAATGCATCGGCCGTGAGCGAACCCGGCAGACGAATCTCTACCGCGACGGGCAGGTGATCGGAAATCGGTTGGGCCAGCACTTCGACCTTTTCCAGGGTCAGGGTCGGGCTGAGCAGAATATGGTCCAGGCAGCGCTGGGGCCGCCAGCTGGGGAATGTCGCTTCGAGTTGCGGGGCCAGCAGGCCGAGGTCGCGCAACGGTGAGTGTTGCAGCAGGTCGTTGGCGTGGGTGTTCATGTCACCCATCAGCACCTGGTGCTGGTAGCCGCCGATCAATTCGCGGATGTAGGCCAATTGCATGGTGCGTACCCGTGCGCCGAGCGCCAGGTGCATCATCACCACCACCAGCGCGTCGGGACCTTCGCCGAAGCGTACCAGTATCGCTCCGCGACCCTTTGGTCCCGGCAGCGGATGGTCCTCGATCGCCCACGGGCGCAGGCGACTGAGCACGCCGTTGCTGTGCTGGGCCAGTCGGCCGAGGTTGCGATTGAGCTGTTGATACCAGTAGGGGAAAGCGCCGAGATGGGCAAGGTGTTCGACCTGATTGACGTAGCCTGAACGCAGGCTGCCGCCATCGACTTCCTGCAGGGCGACCAGGTCGAAGTCGCCGAGCAGATTGCCGATCTTCTGCAGATTGCCGGAGCGCCCGGGATGCGGCAGCAGATGCTGCCAGCTGCGGGTCAGGTAGTGCCGATAACGTTCGGTGCTGATGCCGACCTGGATATTGAAGCTGAGCAAGCGCAAACGGCTGTCTGCGGGCAGGCCCGTGGATTCCAGGTGGAGCTCGTTGACCTGCGGATCATGCAGGCCGACGAGTCGTTCGGTTCCCCAGCGGCGCATGGCGATTGCCGCGCTTAGTTGGCGGCTGCCTTGTTGGCCGCTCGCTCTTTGGCGACCAGTTGGTCGGCCAGTTTCAGAGCCTCTTCGGCACCACCGGCAGAGCCGATGTCAAAGCGGTATTTGCCGTTGACGATCATGGTTGGAACGCCGGAGATTTCATATTTCTTGGCCAGTTCGCGAGCCTTGACGATCTGGCCCTTGATGGCGAAGGAGTCGAAAGTGGCCAGGAACTTGTCCTTGTCCACGCCTTGAGTGGCGAGGAAATCAGCCATGTCGTTCTTGTCGGTCAGTTTCTTGTGTTCTTTCTGGATCGCGTTGAACACCGCAGCGTGCACGTTGTGCTCGACGCCCATGGCTTCCAGGGTCAGGAACATCTGACCGTGGGCGTCCCAGGGACCGCCGAACATGGCCGGGATGCGAACGAAATTGACGTCGGAAGGCAGTTTTTCAACCCAAGGATTGATCACCGGCTCGAAAGCGTAGCAGTGCGGGCAGCCGTACCAGAACAGCTCCACCACCTCGATCTTGCCAGGCACGGCAACCGGTACCGGGTTGCTCAGTTCGACGTAAGGGGCGGCAGGTGCTTCGGCGGCCTGGGCCGTCACGCCGAACAGGCTGGCAGCGACGAGTGCGGCGCTGATGATCAGATTACGCATGCTTTACTCCTGGGCAAATTGGGTCGCCTCGCGCGACCTGTTTTCAGACAGATCCTGGCGGGCATGAGTTCTGTAGTGTAACGGCAGCGGCCACAAAAAAGGGCGGCCAAAGCCACCCTTTTTATACTTGCTGCAATGGATTAATCGAGCGTTAACGTGGCGGGGGTTGTCCTTCACACGCAACGCTCGAATCACCATCGTAGACCGGGCCTCAGTGCAGCCCTTGAATGTAGCTGGAGACTGCCGCGATGTCCTCATCGCTCAGTTTGCGAGCGATGGTGCGCATGGTCATGGCATCGCCGTCGTTGTTGCGACCGGCTTCTTCCTTGCGGAAATCGGTCAGCTGCTTGGCGATGTATTGAGCGTGCTGGCCACCCAGATGGGGGAAGCCGGCGGCAGCATTGCCCGCGCCGTTCGGCGAATGGCAACCGGTGCAGGCCGGCAGGCCTTTTTCCAGGTTGCCGCCACGGAACAGGGCTTCACCGCGAGCGACGATTTTCGGGTCGGCGGCGCCGACGCTGCCTTTCTGGCTGGCGAAATAGGCGGCGATGTCAGAGAGGTCCTGATCGCTCAGGTTGGTCAGCAGTCCGGTCATTTCCAGAACGGTGCGTTTGCCCGACTTGATGTCGTGCAGTTGCTTGGTCAGGTAGCGTTCACCCTGACCGGCCAGTTTTGGAAAGTTTGGCGCCATGCTGTTGCCATCCGGGCCATGACAGGCCCCGCATACGGCCGCTTTCGCCTGGCCTGCGGCGGCATCGCCTGCAGCATGGGCGAAACCTGAGATTCCCACGGTCAACAGCAGACTCACGATCAGTTTGTTCATCAGCTAATCCAACTACGGCTAAGGGTTAAGAGTTATGGACCGGGTTTACTCTCGCTCATCCAGAGGATGATGGCCTGGTAATCCTCGGCACTGCAGTCCATGCACAAACCACGCGGCGGCATCGCCTTGAAACCCTGGGTCACGTGTTGCACCAGCGTCCCCATGCCTTTCGCCAACCTCGGCGTCCAGGCTGCCTGATCGCCTCTTTCGGGCGCCATGGGTAGCTGGCCGGAATGACAGGCACCACAAACACGGTTGTACACGGCTTCCGGATCCTGTGTAGCCTGTGCGCCGCAAAGCGGCATCAGAACTCCGGCAGCCAGCAGCCATTTCGTCATAAAACGACCTTTTCAGGGTTGAGAGCGATCTGCGTTCTGTTGCGCAATCAAAGTCTGTCGCTCTCGTGAGCTTCATCCTTCGCCGGGACAAAGCACACACAAAATCTGCGGCATTATATACTGGCGTCACTGAAACGGAAGCGACACCGCGTTCCGCGCCCAATCCTGGCGCCGCCCACATCGGAAATCCCATGCAACTCAAGAATCCCATCCTCGGCCTTTGCCAACAGTCCACGTTCATGCTCAGTGCCGCCAAGGTCGATCAGTGCCCCGACGACGAAGGCTTCGAAGTGGCATTCGCCGGTCGTTCCAACGCCGGTAAATCCAGCGCGCTGAACACCCTGACTCACGCCAGCCTGGCGCGCACCTCGAAAACCCCGGGTCGCACACAGCTGTTGAACTTCTTCAAGCTAGACGATGAACGGCGTCTGGTCGACCTGCCGGGCTACGGTTATGCAAAAGTACCGATCCCGCTCAAGCAACACTGGCAGCGTCACCTCGAAGCCTATCTGGGCGGCCGCGAGAGTTTGAAGGGGGTGATTCTGCTTATGGATATCCGCCACCCGATGACCGACTTCGACCAGCTGATGCTCGACTGGGCCGTTGCCGCCGGCATGCCGATGCACATCCTGCTGACCAAGGCCGACAAGCTGACCTACGGTGCAGCCAAGAACACACTGCTCAAGGTGCAGTCGGAAATCCGCAAGGGATGGGGCGATCTGGTGACGATCCAGCTGTTCTCCGCGCCAAAGCGCATGGGCCTTGAGGAGGCCTACATCAGGCTGGCGGGCTGGATGGAACTGGCGGATAAGGGTGCGGAAGCGGCGGCAGAGTAAGGGGATTTCAAAACTGTCTGTGATGCTGTCAGGCAAGGCAAAAGCATTGCTAAAAAGCGGAGTTTAGGGGACCTAAATGAGCATTTTTAGCGATGCTTTTAACGCAGTCTGGCGGCGCCACAGCCAGTTTTGAGGCAAAAAAAGCCCCGGACTTCATATGGGGAGGGAGAAGTTCCGGGGTTCAAGTTCCGAACCGCTAGGGCGGGGTTCAGATATCTGCCAACACTTAACACAACATAGGAGCATCGAAGGGCTTCACCAGCCATTCAGTATCTCTGAGTGGTTTGTCGCAAGATTAGTTCAGATTCTTTTCAAAAAAGTTTGGAATAAGCTCAAGAACGATCAGCGCTAAGCCCTGTCGATGACCTTGCCGCGACGCCCTGTCGCGGCAAAATCACGGCCCAGAGGCCTCAGTGCGCCTCGTCCCAGTTGTTGCCGACGCCCACTTCCACCAGCAATGGCACGTCCAGCTTCGCCGCTTCGCTCATGTGGAGGCGAATTTCGTCGCGAACCTGATCCACCAGATCCTCCCGAACTTCCAGCACCAGTTCGTCATGCACCTGCAGGATGACTTTGGCGTCCAGCGCCGAAGCGTTCAGCCAGTTATCCACCGCCACCATGGCTTTCTTGATGATGTCTGCTGCGGTGCCCTGCATCGGCGCGTTGATCGCCGTGCGTTCGGCAGCGGCGCGCTCCTGCGGCTTGTTGGAGTTGATGTCCGGCAGGTACAGACGACGGCCGAAGATCGTTTCCACATAGCCCTGATCCGCTGCCTGGGCGCGAGTGCGGTCCATGTATTCGCGAACACCCGGGTAGCGCGCGAAGTAGGTGTCGATGTAGGCCTTGGCGGTCTTGGTGTCGACGCCGATGTCCTTGCCCAGCTTCTGCGCGCCCATGCCGTAGATCAGACCGAAGTTGATCGCCTTGGCGCTGCGGCGCTGGTCGGACGTCACTTCGCCCAGCTCGACCTTGAACACTTCGGCTGCCGTTGCGGTGTGCACGTCCAGGTTGTTGCGGAAGGCGTTCATCAGGCCTTCGTCGCGGGACAGGTGCGCCATGATCCGCAGTTCGATCTGCGAGTAGTCCGCCGCCAGCAGTTTGTAGCCTTTCGGCGCGACAAAGGCCTGACGGATGCGTCGGCCCTCGGCGGTGCGCACCGGGATGTTCTGCAGGTTCGGGTCGCTCGACGACAAGCGACCTGTCGATGCCACAGCCTGATGATACGAGGTGTGGATACGCCCGGTGCGCGGATTGATCTGCTCCGGCAGGCGATCGGTGTAGGTGCTTTTCAGTTTGCTCATGGAGCGGTGTTCCATCAGCACTTTTGGCAAGCGGTGATCGTCTTCGGCCAGTTTCGCCAGCACCTCTTCGGCAGTGGACGGCTGGCCCTTGGCGGTTTTCTTCAGTACCGGCAGGCCGAGTTTTTCGTAGAGGATCACGCCCAGTTGCTTCGGCGAGCCCAGATTGAATTCTTCACCGGCGATTTCGAAGGCTTCACGCTCCAGCGCGACCATCTTGTCGCCCAGCTCGATGCTCTGCACGCCCAGCAGTGCGGCATCGACGAACGCACCCTGACGCTCAATGCGGGCCAGCACCGGCACCAATGGGATCTCGATGTCGGTCAGCACGCTGGCCAGGCTCGGAATGGCGCTGAGTTTTTCGAACAGCGTCTGGTGCAGACGCAGGGTCACGTCAGCATCTTCGGCGGCATACGGCCCGGCCTGTTCCAGAGCGATCTGGTCGAAAGTCAGTTGTTTGGCGCCCTTGCCGGCGATGTCCTGGAAGCTCACGGTGGTGTGATCCAGGTACTTCTGCGCCAGGCTGTCCATGTCGTGACGGGTGGCGGTGGAGTTGAGCACGTAGGACTCGAGCATCGTGTCGAAGGCGATGCCGCGCACGGTGATGCCTTCGTTCTGGTCGCCGCCGATGGCGCAGTTGGCCAGGATGTTCATGTCGAACTTGGCGTGCTGGCCGACCTTGAGTTTGTTCGGGTCTTCGAGGATTGGCTTGAGCGCGCGCAACACCGTGTCGCGATCCAGTTGCTCCGGCACGCCGATGTAGGAATGCGTCAGCGGGATGTAGGCCGCTTCGTTGGCCCGCACCGCAAAAGACAAACCGACCAGTTGCGCCTGCTGAGCGTCGACCCCGGTGGTTTCAGTGTCGAAGGCAAACAGCTCGGCTTTCTTCAGTTTTTCCAGCCAGACGTCAAAGCGGGTCTGGTCGAGGATGGTTTCGTACTGGTTTTCAGTGCTGGCGACCGGGGCTTCGGTTGCCGGGGCGCTGAACAGATCGACGACCGGCTCGGGGGCGGCGGCGTTGCTCAGTTCCTGGCGTTTGGCGTCGCGCTCAAGATCGTTGATCCAGCTCTTGAACTCCAGCAGGGTGAAAAGCTCGTAGAGCTTGGCCGGGTCTTCCGGGCCCATCTGCAGGTCGTCGAGACTGATTTCCAGAGGTACGTCGACCTTGATGGTCGCCAGTTGATAGGAGAGGAATGCCATCTCCTTGTGTTCTTCGAGCTTGGCCGGCAGGGTCTTGGCGCCGCGGATCGGCAGGGTCGGCACGATGTCGAGCTGCGCGTAGAGCTCGGTCAGGCCACCGTTGACACCGACCAGCAGGCCGGAAGCGGTTTTCGGGCCGATGCCGGGAACGCCGGGAATATTGTCGGAAGAGTCGCCCATCAGGGCCAGATAATCGATGATCTGCTCCGGAGCGACACCGAATTTCTCCTTTACGCCCTCCACGTCCATCGAACTGCCGGACATGGTGTTGACCAGGGTAATGTGCCCGTCGACCAGTTGCGCCATGTCCTTGTCGCCGGTGGAGATGATCACCGGACGATCAGCGGCCGCGCTGCTGCGGGCCAGGGTGCCGATCACGTCATCGGCTTCAACGCCGTCGACGCACAGCAGCGGAAAGCCCAGCGCCTTCACGCTCTGGTGCAGTGGTTCGATCTGCACACGCATGTCGTCGGGCATGCTCGGGCGGTTGGCCTTGTATTCGGCATACATCTCATCGCGAAATGTCCCGCCCTTGGCGTCGAACACCACGGCGAACGGGCTGTCCGGATACTGCTTGCGCAGGCTTTTGAGCATGTTCAGCACGCCCTTGACCGCACCGGTCGGCATGCCTTTGGAGGTGGTCAGCGGTGGCAGCGCGTGAAAGGCGCGGTACAGGTAGGACGAACCGTCCACCAGGACGAGGGGGGCTTGGCTCATGAGCAGGATCAACCTTTTCGGCGGGTCCGGCGCTAGAATAGCGGGACCGTTGACGACAAAGGGACAAGGTTATCATGCGTACGTTAAATCGCTTGCTGCTGGTCAGTCTGATTGCTGTCTCACCGTTGCCTGCGATCGCGGCGGATGACGCGCCGTCCGCGGAGCCGGAAGTCACTATCCGCACCGAGGGTGACAAAACCATCCAGGAGTACCGGCAAAACGGTTTCCTGTACGCGATCAAGGTGACTCAGAAGGGTTTCCCGCCCTATTTTCTGGTGCGCGCGGACGGTACTGATGCAAACTTCATCCGCTCGGACCAGCCGGATATGCTGATCCCCGCGTGGAAGATTTTCGAGTGGAAGTAGTTTCTTAATTTCAACCGGCGCCGGCTCGATGGCGGCGCCAGAACTGAGCAGTTTTCAACCATGTCTGTGTTCACCCCCCTGGCTCGGCCCGAGCTGGAAACCTTTCTCGCCCCTTACGGGCTCGGCCGTCTGCTTGATTTCCAGGGGATCGCCGCCGGCAGTGAAAACACCAACTTCTTCATCAGCATGGAAAAGGGCGAGTTCGTCCTGACCCTGGTCGAGCGCGGCCCGGTGCAGGAAATGCCGTTTTTCATCGACCTGCTCGACGTTCTGCACGAAGCCGACCTTCCGGTGCCCTACGCACTGCGGACCACCGACGGTGTGGCCCTGCGCGAGCTGAAAGGCAAGCCGGCGCTGCTGCAACCGCGTCTGTCCGGCAAGCACATCAAACAGGCGAACGCCCAGCATTGCGCGCAGGTTGGTGACTTGCAGGCCCATCTGCACCTGGCGACCCAGGGCGACAGCATGATCAAGCGCAAGACCGATCGTGGCCTGGACTGGATGCTGGAGGAGGGCACGCAGTTTCTTTCGCGCCTCGGCGATGAGCCGCGTGCGCTGCTGCAGACCGCGCTGGAAGAAATCACCCGACAGAAAGAGAAAATTCTCGCGCTGCCTCGGGCGAACATCCACGCCGACCTGTTCCGTGACAACGCGATGTTCGAAGGCACGCACCTGACCGGGTTGATCGACTTCTACAACGCCTGCTCCGGGCCGATGCTCTACGACGTGGCGATTGCCTTGAACGACTGGTGCTCGGACGATGACGGCCTGATCGACGGCCCGCGTGCGCGGGCCTTCCTGGGCGCCTATGCGGCACTGCGTCCATTTACGGCGGCCGAGGCCGAGTTGTGGCCGACCATGCTGCGTGTGGCGTGTGTGCGGTTCTGGCTGTCGCGGTTGATCGCGGCGGAATCCTTCGCCGGGCAGGACGTGCTGATTCACGATCCGAAAGAGTTCGAGCAGCGGCTGGCGCAACGGCAACAGGTCCACTTACCTTTGCCTTTCGCCCTTTAAAAGCTTCGCGAGCAGGCTCGCTCCCACATTGGCTTTGTGTCGATCACAAATCTGATGTGGGAGCGAGCCTGCTCGCGAATGGGGCAATACTGATGCCCGTGTTTACAGCGATTCCAGACAACCCGCCAGATCATTCCCCAGCTTCTCCAGCACCTGCTCATAACCCTGAGCCGTCGCCGGCGTATACCCGCCCAACGCATCCAGTTCCGCCAGCTTCACCGGCAGGCCCGCCACCAGGGTCTCGGCCAGACGCGGACGCAGCGGCGGTTCACTGAACACGCAGGTCTTGCCGACTTCCTGCAACCGCGCGCGCATCGCTGCGACATGCTGCGCACCCGGTTGTACTTCTGCGGCAACACTGAAGACACCGGTGTGTTTCAAGCCGTAGGCGTCTTCGAAGTAGTCGAAGGCTTCGTGGAAGACGAAGTAAGGTTTGCCCTCAACGCTGGTCAGACGTTTCTTCAATCGCTGATCCAGTGCATCGAGACGCTCGTCAAACGCCTTGGCATTGCTCTGATAGCGCTCGGCATTGGCCGGGTCGGCGGCGCTCAGGTCAGCGGCCATTTTGTCGGCAATCACTCGCGCGTTCACTGGCGAAAGCCACAAATGCGCATCGAGCGTACCGGGACGATGGTCGTGATCATGCTCATCGGCGTCTTCGGCGTGGGAGTGGCTGTCTTCGGCGAAGCGGCGCAGCTTCATGCCCGGCAGGTCCTGCACGGCGACGCTCGGCAGCGTACGACCATTCAGCACGCGGGGCAGGAAACCTTCCATGTCCGGGCCGATCCAGTACAGCAGATCCACCGATTGCACTTTGCGCACGTCGGACGGGCGCAACGCATAGTTATGCGGCGAGGCTCCCGGCGGCAACAGCACTTCCGGAATCGCCACACCGTCCTGCACCGCAGCGGCAATCAATTGCAGTGGCTTGATGCTGGTGAGGACTCTGACTTCGGCCTGAGCCGAACCGATCAGCAGAAAACTGGCGACAAAAGCCACAAAAACAGAAAAAAGTCGGGACACGATGACCACTCAAGGAGGCGAGAACGGGTAACATAATAACGTCTCCAGCCAAGCTCGTCGCCGCTCATGCCTATTACACCGATTGCCAGCCGTCCCCACGACCATTCCCATTGCGTCCACAGCGCCCTGTCCGAGGCCGATGCCTTGTGTGCACAGAAAGGCCTGCGCCTGACCGCATTGCGTCGGCGGGTGCTGGAACTCGTGTGGCAGAGCCACAAACCGCTGGGCGCCTACGACATCCTCGCAGTGCTCAGCGAGCAGGACGGTCGTCGCGCCGCGCCGCCGACCGTGTACCGTGCGTTGGATTTCCTGCTGGAAAACGGCCTTGTGCACCGCATCGCTTCGCTGAACGCCTTCGTCGGATGCGTTCATCCAAAGCATTCGCACCAGGGCCAGTTTCTGATTTGCCGCGAATGCCACGCGGCCATCGAACTTGAGCAAAAAACCATCAGTGACGCCATCGTCCACAGCGCCAGTGACGTCGGCTTCATCGTCGAGGCCCAGACCGTCGAAGTGGTGGGTCTCTGCTCTGGTTGCCGGGGGGCTTGATGAGCGATGCGTTGATCCGTCTGGAGCAAGTGGCTGTCCGGTTTGCCGGGCAGAACGTGCTGGACAACATTCACCTGAGCGTCGAGCCGGGGCAGATCGTCACCCTGATCGGCCCCAACGGCGCCGGCAAGACCACGCTGGTACGCGCCGTGCTCGGGCTGCTGAAACCCGACAGCGGCAGTGTCTGGCGCAAGCCGAAGCTGCGCGTCGGTTACATGCCGCAAAAGCTTCACGTCGATCCGACCCTGCCGCTGTCAGTCCTGCGCTTTCTGCGGCTGGTGCCGGGCGTCGATCGTCCGCGAGCGTTGGCGGCACTGAAGGAAGTGGGCGCCGAGCACGTCATCGACAGCCCGGTGCAGAGCGTGTCCGGTGGTGAAATGCAGCGCGTGCTGCTGGCCCGGGCACTGTTGCGCGAACCGGAACTGCTGGTGCTCGACGAGCCGGTGCAAGGCGTCGATGTGGCCGGTCAGGCCGAGCTGTACAGCCTGATCACTCGCCTGCGTGATCGCCATGGTTGCGGCGTGTTGATGGTCTCCCACGATCTGCATCTGGTGATGAGCACCACCGACCAGGTCGTGTGCCTCAACCGTCACGTCTGCTGCTCCGGGCATCCCGAGCAGGTCAGCGGCGACCCGGCCTTCGTCGAGCTGTTCGGCAATCACGCGCCAAGCCTGGCGGTCTATCACCACCATCACGACCACGCCCACGACCTGCATGGTTCGGTGGTCAAAGGGCCTGTGAAAGGCCAACCTCACGTTCATGGAGATAGCTGCAAGCATGGCTGATTTTCTGTTCTACGCCCTGCTTGCAGGCTTGGCGCTGGCGGTGGTTGCCGGGCCGCTGGGCTCGTTCGTGGTCTGGCGGCGCATGGCCTATTTCGGCGACACCCTGTCTCACGCCGCGCTGCTCGGCGTGGCGCTGGGGTTTTTGCTGGATGTCAGCCCGACCGTCGCGGTCACCGTGGGCTGCCTGCTGCTGGCGGTGCTGCTGGTGACCCTGCAACAACGCCAGCCGCTGGCATCCGACACGTTGTTGGGCATTCTTGCACCGAGCACGCTCTCGCTCGGCCTGGTGGTACTAAGCTTCATGCATGAAGTGCGGATCGACCTGATGGCCTATCTGTTCGGCGACCTGCTGGCGATCAGCCCGACTGACCTTGCCTGGATCCTTGGCGGCAGCGCGGCGGTGCTGGTGTTGCTGGTGACGCTGTGGCGGCCGCTGCTGGCGATCACCGTGCACGAAGAACTGGCCCGGGTCGAAGGCCTGCCGGTGGCCGGATTGCGCATGGCGCTGATGCTGCTGATCGCGGTGGTGATCGCCGTGGCGATGAAAATCGTCGGTGTATTGCTGATTACGTCGCTGTTGATCATCCCGGCAGCTGCGGCACAACGTCACGCCCGCTCGCCGGAGCAGATGGCACTCGGCGCGAGCCTGCTGGGCATGCTCGCCGTGTGTGGCGGGCTGGCGCTGTCCTGGTTCAAGGACACCCCGGCCGGCCCGTCAATCGTTGTGACGGCGGCCGCACTGTTTCTGCTGAGTTTTGTTCTGCCCCGTCGAGGGGTGTAGACTTGCTCGTTTTTTGCGCAAATAGAGAGTCGCAGGAATGAAGCCGTTCGCCTCCCGTTATCTGCTCCTTGTCGCATTTTCAGTGCTGCTGGGCGCCTGCCAAAGCTCGCCGCCGGTGGCCGAAGTCCCCGATGCACGGGCCACGGCCATTGCACAGCTGGAGCAAAACCTGGCCAGCAGCGAACTGGCCACTGCCGAAGACCAGTTGGCAGCCTTGCAGGCCGAAACGCCCAACGATCCTTCCCTTGAGCAGTACCAGCGCCAGTTGGCCGAAGCCTATCTGCGTCGCAGCCAGATCGTCCTGCAGAAGGGCGATGTGAATGCTGCGGCGACCGCCTTGAGCCGTGCCCGCGCGCTGATGCCCAAGGCCCCGGCACTGACCGGCGGCGTCAACGGTGCGATCACCGAAGCCCGCAAGGCTGAGCTGGAGAAAGCCGAAGCGGCACTTCAGGCCGCCGAGGCCAAGCCGAAAGCGAAGGTGATCGATCCGACCGCCGAAAGCACCACGGTCGCGTTGAATATCACCGACAGCCGCAAACTTCGCCGTCAACTCGACGCGATTGCCGCCGATGTGGTGAATTACGATTGTGCGGTGAGCATTCAGGCGCCGCGCACCAACGATTATCCATGGCTGGCGACACTGATCACCAAGCGCGTGAAGAAGCTGGATCCGGATTTCGATCTGCAGATCGAGAAGCAGATTTTGCGCACGGTCCCGGCACAGATGGTTCTGAGCCCGCGCAAACCTTGAATTGACCGCAGCCTGCTTTTCGCAGGCTGCGGTTTTTTTCAGGCCGGAATAGCCTTGGCTTTCGCCTCCCGGTCCCAAACCCGATGCTGCCCGATCGCCGCAAAAAACGGTTTGGTCAGCGCCTTCACGTCCTTGCCTTCGATCAACCCGGCATCCGCCTCCAGCTTCAGCACGTCCAGCAAATGTCCGGCCTCGTCTTGCAGGGCAATCGCCTTCAGGTGCTTGTACGCCTCCAGCAGGTAATGCAACGCAACGCCGTCTCCGCTCAACGCCTTGACCGAAGCCGCGCCGCCCGGCACGAATACCGCATCGAACACCACTGAAGGCATACCTTCCATCGACGCATCCACCGCCAGGCTTTTGCCATCCGCCGTCTTCACCGGCGCGGAGGTCGGGCCGAGCAATTTGGCGTGCGCACCCTCTGCGGCCAAAGCCTTTTTCATTGCCTCAATCGCCGCGCCATCGACGCCGTTGGCCGCCAGAATGGCGACTTTTCGGGTCTTGATGTTCTCGGGCAACAGATTGGCCTGACTCAGCGCCGGAGAGTGATCCAGTGAGGTCTTGCGCACCTCGACCGTGCCTTGGGTGGGAGCCGGCAAACCGAGGTTCGTCGCCACCCGACGCGCCAGCTCCAGATCGATGTTGGCCAGAATCTCGTTCACTTCCCGGGCCCGGATGTGCTCCCGTTCAACCTTGCCCAGCTCGAAGCTGTACGCCGAAATGATGTGCTCCTGCTCGTGCTTGCTCATGCTTTTGAAGAACAGGCGCGCCTGGGAAAAGTGGTCGCTGAACGACTCGCTGCGCTGGCGGATCTTGTTGGCGTCGATGCGCTCTGCGTAGCTCTCGAAACCGCCGTCCTGCGCAGCCGGCGGGGTTTCTTTCGGCCAGCCGCCATCGATGGAGTTCGGCTCGTAGGACGCGCGGCCTTTGTCGATCACCGTGCGGTGCTGGGCATCGCGCTGGCCATTGTGGAACGGCGCCACCGGGCGATTGATCGGCAGCTCATGAAAATTCGGCCCGCCGAGCCGGCTGATCTGCGTGTCCGTGTAGGAAAACAGCCGACCTTGCAGCAGCGGGTCATTGGAAAAGTCGATCCCGGGGACGATATGGCCAGGACAGAACGCGACCTGTTCGGTTTCGGCGAAGAAGTTGTCCGGGTTGCGGTTGAGGGTCATTTTGCCCAGCGGCGTGATCGGGACGATTTCCTCGGGAATCAGTTTGGTCGGGTCGAGAATGTCAAAATCGAAGTCGTGCTCGTTTTCCTCCTCGATGACCTGTACGCCGAGTTCCCATTCCGGGTAGTCCCCGGTCTCGATGGCCTCCCAGAGATCGCGTCGGTGGTAGTCGGTATCTTTACCGGCCAGTTTCTGCGCTTCGTCCCACACCAGCGAACAGGTACCGGCGGTGGGGCGCCAGTGGAACTTCACGAAGCGTGATTTACCCTCGGCATTGATCAGCCGGAAGGTGTGCACGCCGAAGCCCTGCATGCTGCGCAGGCTTTTCGGGATGGCCCGGTCGGACATGGCCCAGATGACCATGTGCGCCGATTCCGGTACCAGCGACACGAAATCCCAGAAGGTGTCGTGGGCCGAGCCGCCGGTCGGTATTTCGTTGTGCGGCTCGGGTTTTACGGCGTGGACAAAGTCGGGAAACTTGATTGCGTCCTGGATGAAAAACACCGGCATGTTGTTGCCCACCAGATCGAAGTTGCCTTCGTCGGTGAAGAACTTCACGGCAAAACCGCGCACGTCACGCACGGTATCGCCGGAGCCCCGTGGCCCCTGCACCGTGGAAAAACGTACGAAAACCGGTGTTTTCTTCCCCGGATCCCGCAGGAACTCGGCCTTGGTCAGCGCCGAATGGTTCTCGTAGCTTTGAAAGAAACCATGGGCGCCGGTACCGCGGGCGTGGACGATGCGCTCCGGAATCCGCTCGTGGTCGAAGTGCGTGATCTTCTCACGCATGATGAAGTCTTCCAGCAGTGACGGCCCACGCGGCCCGGCCTTGAGCGTGTTCTGGTTGTCCGCGATCTTCACGCCCTGATTGGTGCGCAGCGCCTGGCCGGTGGCGTCGGAGCGAAATTTTTCCAGGCTGTCGAGTTTGGCGTTGGTGTTGGCGCGATCCGGGGTGTCGGTGCCGGCCAGTTGGCTCTTGTCAGTGGCAGGTTTTTTCGTACTCATCAGTCGTGAACTCCTGTATGCCCGGGGCATTGCGCCGGGCCGCTCGAGTGGTTCCCGGGCACGGCACCCAGGGTTTCAAGTCGCTTAACTAGTGACTGATGAGGGTTTCGGGCGTTCCTTTTTTATGACCTTTGATCCTGTTATTGCCAAATTGAAGGTTAATTGCGAAATAAATGCTAAGAACCTCTATACGGACAGGCTAAAATGCGCGCCCGGCTAACCGCTGATCCTTTTCCAACGCGCCCCACAAGGTTCGCTACGTGATCGAGTTTCAAAACGTCCATAAGACTTACCGCGTCGGCGGTAAGGACATCACCGCGCTGCATCCGACCAGCCTCTCCATCGAGAACGGTCAGGTGTTCGGCCTGATTGGCCATTCCGGCGCGGGAAAAAGTACCCTGCTGCGTCTGATCAATCGCCTGGAGGATTCCAGTGGCGGCAAGATCATCGTCGACGGCGAAGAAGTCACCGCGCTGGACGCCAATGGCCTGCGCCGTTTCCGTCAGCAGGTCGGAATGATCTTCCAGCACTTCAACCTGCTGGCCTCCAAGACCGTGGCCGACAACGTCGCGCTGCCGCTGACCCTGGCCGGTGAACTGTCCCGCGCCGAGATCGACCGGCGTGTGGCCGAATTGCTGGCGCGGGTCGGCCTGTCCGATCACGCGAAGAAATATCCGGCGCAGTTGTCCGGCGGCCAGAAGCAGCGTGTGGGCATCGCCCGCGCCTTGGCGACCAAGCCGAAAATCCTGCTGTGCGACGAAGCCACCAGCGCCCTCGACCCGCAGACCACCGCCTCGGTGCTGCAACTGCTGGCCGAGATCAACCGCGAGCTGAAACTGACCATTGTGCTGATCACCCACGAGATGGATGTGATCCGCCGTGTCTGCGATCAAGTGGCGGTGATGGATGCCGGCGTGATCGTCGAACAGGGCTCGGTGGCTGAAGTGTTCCTGCATCCGAAGCACCCGACCACCAAGCGTTTCGTGCAGGAAGACGAGCAGATCGACGAGAGCGAGCAGCGCGATGACTTCGCTCACGTGCCGGGTCGCATCGTGCGTCTGACCTTCCAGGGCGACGCGACCTACGCACCGTTGCTCGGTACCGTCGCCCGGGAAACCGGTGTGGACTACAGCATCCTGGCCGGTCGTATCGACCGCATCAAAGACATTCCTTACGGGCAATTGACCCTCGCCGTCACCGGTGGCGACATGGAAGCGGCTTTTGCCCGCTTCACCGCCGCTGACGTTCACATGGAGGTGTTGCGCTAATGGCAGACCTGATGAGTTTCTTCACCAATATCGACTGGTACGAAATCTGGCTGGCCACCGGCGACACCATGATGATGCTCGGCGGTTCGCTGCTGTTCACTGTGCTGCTCGGCCTGCCGTTGGGTGTGCTGCTGTTTCTCTGCAGCCCGCGGCAATTGCTCGAAGCCAAAGGTGTATACGCCTTGCTGTCGCTGGTGGTGAACATCCTGCGTTCGCTGCCGTTCATCATTCTGTTGATCGTGATGATCCCGTTCACCGTGCTGATCACCGGCACCTCGCTGGGTGTGGCCGGTGCGATTCCGCCGCTGGTGGTCGGTGCGACACCGTTCTTCGCGCGCCTGGTGGAAACCGCTCTGCGTGAAGTCGATCGCGGCATCATCGAAGCGACCCAGTCGATGGGTGCGACTACCCGCCAGATCATCATGAACGCCTTGTTGCCGGAGGCCCGTCCGGGCATTTTCGCAGCGATTACGGTGACGGCGATTACACTGGTTTCCTACACCGCAATGGCGGGTGTGGTGGGTGCCGGTGGTCTGGGTGACCTGGCGATCCGTTTCGGCTATCAGCGTTTCCAGACCGACGTGATGATCGTCACCGTGGTGCTGCTGCTGATTCTGGTGCAAGTGCTGCAGATGGTGGGCGACCGGCTGGTCGTGCATTTTTCGCGCAAATAACCCGGTTTGGTAATCAAAAAATGAGCCGGCCATTCGCTGGCAGGTGCCACACGGGCACCTCAAAAGGAGTTAGCTGAATGAAAAAACTGATCGTTGCTCTGGCTGCGGTTGCAGCGTTCTCGGCCCATGCCGAGGAAACCCTGACCGTTGCCGCCACCCCGGTGCCGCACGCGGAAATCCTCGAGTTCGTCAAGCCTGCCCTGGCCAAAGAAGGCGTGGATCTGAAGGTCAAGGTTTTCACCGACTACATTCAGCCGAACGTGCAGGTCGCCGAAAAGCGTCTGGACGCCAACTTCTTCCAGCACCAGCCGTACCTCGATGAATTCAACAAGGCCAAGGGCACCAGCCTGGTGGCCGTGACCGGCGTACACCTGGAGCCGCTGGGCGCCTACTCGAGCAAGATCAAGAAAATCGAAGACCTGCCAGGCGGCGCCAATGTGGTTATCCCGAACGACGCCACCAACGGCGGCCGTGCGCTGTTGCTGCTGGACAAGGCGGGCGTGATCAAGCTGAAGGACTCGAAAAACATCCTGTCGACCGTCAAGGATATCGCCGAAAATCCTAAAGACCTGAAGATCCGCGAACTGGAAGCCGCGACCATCCCGCGTGTGCTGACTCAGGTCGATCTGGCGCTGATCAACACCAACTACGCGCTGGAAGCCAAGCTCGATCCGTCCAAGGATGCGCTGGTCATCGAAGGCAACGACTCGCCTTACGTGAACATCCTGGTGTCCCGTGCGGACAACAAGGACAGCGACGCCATGAAGAAACTGGCTGAAGCCCTGCACAGCCCGGAAGTGAAGAAATTCATCACCGAGAAGTACAAGGGCGCGGTGTTGCCGGCGTTCTGATCCTGGCTTACAGGCATAAAAAAACCGCAGTTCAGGCTGCGGTTTTTTTTGATCCGGGCTTTTACTTGCGGTTCAACATCACCGGCAACTGCGCAATCAGCTTGGCATTATTCAACGGCGCCCGAATGAAACCGCGCTGCGTACCATCAGACCCGATCACCGCCAGATTGCCGCTGTGATCCACCGTGTAGTTCGGTTTGCTGGTATCCGCCGGAATGAACGGAATGCTTACCGCGTTCGCCACCTTCTGCAGTTCCTCGATCGACTTCGGCGTCAGGCCGATGAACTGCTTGTCGAAGTAACCCAGGTACTGCTTCAACTGCGCAGGGTTGTCGCGGTTCGGGTCGACGCTGACCAGCACGATCTGCAATTTATCCACAGCGTCCTTCGGCAGTTCGCTCTTGATCTGGCGCAGCTGGGCGAGGGTGGTCGGGCAGATGTCCGGGCAAAAGGTGTAGCCGAAGAACAGCAGGCTCCATTTGCCCTTCAGCTCGTTGACCGTGACCGGCTGGCCGTCCTGATCGGTCATCGTCACGTCCGGCAGGTTGCGGCTTTGCGGCAGCAGGATGATGCCGGCGTCGATCAGTGCCGTCGGGTCGCCCTGGCCCTTGCCGCTCAGCACTTTGTTGACGGTCAGGCCGAGGATCAGCGCGATCACGGCCACGAGGATGAAGACGGTTTTCTGGGTTCGAGTCATAGGTTCAACAGTAAGTAGTGGTCTACGAGCAGGGCGATGAACAGCAGAAACAGGTACCAGATAGAGTACTTGAAGGTGTTGATCGCCGCGTGCGGCCGAGTGCCACGGTACAGCACCAGGGCCCATTGCAGAAACCTTGCGCCCAGCCCGAGGGCGCAGATCAGGTACAGCGCGCCGCTCATGTGGATCACGTACGGCAACAGGCTGACCGCCAGCAGAGCGAAGGTGTACAGCAGAATGTGCACCTTGGTGTAGTGCTCGCCGTGGGTGACCGGCAGCATCGGGATGTCGGCCTTGGCGTATTCCTCTTTGCGATGGATTGCCAGCGCCCAGAAGTGCGGCGGGGTCCAGGCGAAGATGATGAGTACCAGCAGCAACGGTTCGGCACCGATATGGCCGGTGGCGGCGGTCCAGCCGAGCAGTGGCGGGGCGGCGCCGGCGAGGCCGCCGATGACGATGTTCTGCGGCGTCGCGCGTTTGAGGAAACCGGTGTAGATCACCGCATAGCCAAGCAGCGAGGCCAGGGTCAGCCACGCGGTCAGCGGGTTGGTGAAGGTCAGCAGCAAGGCCTGGCCGAGCAGTGCCAGCACCAGCGCAAAGGTCAGTGCCGCGATGGGCGCAACCCGGCCTTCGGCCAGCGGCCGTTTGTGGGTGCGAGCCATGACGGCGTCGATGCGCCGGTCCACCACATGATTGACCGCCGCCGCGCCCCCGGCGCACAGCGCGATGCCCAGGTTGCCGAACACCAGCACTGTCCACGGCACGCCGGCGCGGGTGGCGAGGAACATGCCGACCAGCGAGGTGATGAGCATCAGCACCACGACTTTCGGTTTTGTCAGCTCCAGGTAATCACGCCAGATCGCCTGTCCGGGACGTTCGCCGATCAGAATCGCCATGGCGTCTCTCCTTTTATCGTGATGGGCGCCGCCGACTGTTTACGCGGACTCAGACGCCAGCGCGCGAGCATCGGCTGCTTGACCCTGACCAGGCTGGTCCGCGCGTGATAATTGACCAGCACCATGGTCAGCAGCAGCGCCGCGCCGCCGGCGTTGTGCGCCACGGCCACCGGCAGCGGCAAATGGAACAGTACGTTGCTGATTCCGAGGGTGATCTGTGCTGCGAGGGCGACCAGAACCAGTCCGGCCAGTCGCGTCATGCCCACCACTTTCAATTGCCACGCGAGCCCGAGCAGGACCATCGTCACCAGCAAGGCGCCGATGCGGTGGGTCAGGTGAATCGCCGTGCGGGCGTCGCTGTCGAGCTGTCCGCCGAGGTAATTGGGGCCGATGTGTTGCGTCAGATGAAAGCCGTTGGCGAAGTCCGCCGGTGGCAGCCATTGGCCATGGCAGGTCGGGAAATCGATGCAGGCCACCGCCGCATAGTTGGAACTGACCCAGCCGCCCAGGGCGATCTGGCCGATCACCAGCAGCAATCCGGCGGTGGCCCAATATTGCAGACGTTTGGGCACGGTCAGTGCCGGCAGCACGCCGGACAGTCTCAGGGTCAGCAGAAACAACAGGCTCAAGGTCGCGAAGCCGCCCAGTAAATGTCCGGTCACCACTTGCGGCCAAAGCTTGAGCGTTACCGTCCACATGCCGAACGCCGCCTGGGCGAATACCACCGCCAGCAGGAACAGCGGCAGTTTCAGTGGCTGTCCCGGATGCCGCCGGTGGACCCACGCGCGCCCGGCCAGAATCGAAATCAGCAGGCCGAGGGTGCCGGCGAAATAGCGGTGGATCATCTCGTTCCAGCCTTTGTGCGCCTCCACGGGTGAGTCGGGGTAATGCAGTTCGGCATGGGCCAGCTGGGCTTCGCTTTTCGGCACGCTGATGAAGCCGTAGCAGCCGGGCCAGTCCGGGCAGCCGAGCCCGGCGTGGGTCAGGCGGGTGTAGGCGCCGAGCAGCACCACGATCAGTGCCAGCAATGTGGCGAACAGCGCGAGGCGAAATCCAGGTTTGGCCATGACGATGCCCTTATCCGATATTCGACAGTTTCAGCAGGTGACGCAGGTCGTTGAGCAGATCCTTGCCCTTCACACTCGGGTCGTAGCGCAGCACGAGATTGCCGTGGGGGTCGATGATCCACAGCTGCGGCGTGGTTTTGTCGCCGGTCGCCTTGCTGAACGCGGCGGCGTCCAGCGGATAACGTTGCAGTTGCGGATATTCGCGAGTGAGTTTGGCCTGGTAGTCGGCGCTCAGCGGTTGCGCGGCGGCCAGTGCGTGGCTGGCGCGTCCGGCATCGCGGCCGAGACCGATCTGGATCTGCCGCGCCAGGTACACCAGTTGCTGGCAGTCCACCGCGCAGTCTCTTGGCGCGGTCACCAACATCTGCCAGCGCGTTTCGTCAGCCGTCACGCCCAGATCGGCGCGGCTCTGGCCGTTGCCGATCAGCTCGCCGTGGTAGCTGCGACCGTCAGGAACCCAGAACTGCAACTTGTACATGCCGGTGGCAAGGATCATCGGGCCGATCACGCCAAACAGGATCAGCAGCAGTTGAATGCGCCCGCGGCGGCGACTGGCCGGGACTTTGACTTCAGACATGCTGGGTGGATTCATGGCCGCTCCCATGGTGTTTCTCCTTCGCGTTGTGCAATCCGAGGTAGAGGTAGAGACCGAACAGGGCGGTGGCCATGGCGAACCACTGCACGGCATAACCGAGATGTTTTTCCGGGCCCATGGCGACCACCGGCCAGTCGGCCTGATAGCTGGCAGGGCCGGGTTCGGCGCGTAACTCATAAGCGAAGCCATCGCGCTCGAGGGTTTTCCACAACTTCGCGGGATCGACGGCGGTGATGGTCTGCGGCCAGGTGCTGCTGACCGGGTCGGCGTGCAACTGGAAGGTCGCGCCGGGGGCGACGTACACCCAGGCGTCGACATTGACGGCATCGGCCGGTGTGTTGAATTGCGGGGTTACGCGGCGGTCCGGCCATGGCAGCCAGCCGCGATTGACCAGCAGCCAGAGGCCGGTGCGCTGATCCTGAAACGGTTGCAGCAATTCGACACCGACCTTGCCGTCACGCTGCCGGTTATCCAGCAGCAGGCTGTGCGCCGCATCGAACCGGCCATGCAGATGCACTCGGCGAAAGGCCGGATCGGTGCTGTGCAGCAACTCGGTGCTGGCCATCGGTTCGGCGGCCCGACGCTCGGCATAACTGGCGAGCAGGGCGGTTTTTTCCGCACCCCGGCCCAGCTGCCAGAAGCCCAGCGAAATCAGCAGCGGCAGCAGCAAGGCGACCACCAGCGTCGGCACAAGGCCTGGCCGGAAGCGCTTCATGGCTGCGCCAGAAAAGCAGTGAATGCGACCGCTATACTTGATTGCATCGCCTGTACCCCCGGAGTCTTCCCATGCTCAAAGCAGCGATCGTCCTGATGCTGATTGCCACGGTGATCAGCCTGTTCAGCGGCCTGTTTTTCCTGGTCAAGGACGACAGCAGCTCGAATCGCCTGGTCATCGCCTTGAGTGTTCGGGTGGCATTGGCCGCTTGCACCGTCGGCTTGATTGCCTGGGGTTTCTACAGCGGCCAACTGGTGTCGCACGCGCCCTGGTAGCTCTGTCCTTCAGAGCACGTAAACGAAGATGAACAGACCGATCCACACCACATCGACGAAGTGCCAGTACCAGCTCGCGGCTTCGAAGCCGAACTGGTGCTCGTTGTCGAAGTGGCCCTTCATGATCCGCATCAGCATCACGAACAGGATGATCGTGCCGATGGTCACGTGGGCGCCGTGAAACCCGGTGAGCATGAAGAACGTCGCGCCGTAGATCCCCGAACCGAGGGTCAGGCCCAGTTCGTGATAGGCGTGCATGTACTCCTCGGCCTGCAGGGCGAGGAAGCCGCAGCCCAGCAGTACGGTAATCGCCAGCCATAGCTTCAGCGCGCCACGATGGCCTTTCTTCAGGGCATGGTGGGCGATGGTGATGGTCACGCTGGAGCTCACCAGCAGGATGGTGTTGACCAATGGCAGGCCCCAAGGGCTGATGACTTCCTTGGGCGGCGGGAACAGTTTCGGATCCGGCGTGTGCAGCAGCGGCCAGGTGAACTGGAAGTTCGGCCAGAGCATGTGCGCAATGCCTTTTGTGCCTTCGCCACCCAGTGCCGGGCCGGAGACGTGCCGCACGTAGAACAGCGCGCCGAAGAAGGCGATGAAGAACATCACCTCGGAGAAGATGAACCAGCTCATGCCCCAGCGGAACGAGCGATCCAGCTGCGGGCTGTACAACCCGGCGCGGCTTTCCTTGATCACCGCGCCGAACCAGCCGAACAGCATGTACGCCAGCAACAGTCCGCCGACGAAAAAGATGTACGGCCCATGGGATTCCGGGCGCGCCGCTTTCAGATCGTTGAACCAGGTGGCCAGGCCGTAGACAGTGATGACCATGCCGAAGGTGGCGATGATCGGCCACTTGCTCTGGGCCGGGACGTAATAGTGCTCGTGAGTTGCCATTTATTGTTCTCCTTATCGGGCACGCTTAACCGCCAGTGTTTGCAGCCACCGGAGGATGTCGGGCGGTGATATCGAACAGCGTGTAGGACAGCGTCAGGTGCTTCACGTCCTTGGGCATGTCGCGGTCAACGATGAAACGCACCGGCATCTCGATCTGCTGACCGGGCTGCAGCACCTGCTGGGTAAAACAAAAGCATTCGGTCTTGTGGAAATACGCCGCCGCTTCACTCGGAGCGATGCTCGGCACGGCCTGGGCGCTCATCGGTTTGTCGGTGGGGTTGCGGGCGACGAAGATCATCTCGTTCACCGCCCCGGGATTGGCTGTGAGTTCGTCATGCTTGGGATAAAACTCCCACGGCATGTCGATATTGTTGGTCGACAGGAACTGCACCCGCACCTGCCGCGACTGATCCACGACCTGCTCGCCTTCGTACTGCCCGGCGGTCTTGCCATTGATGCCGAAGGCCTTGCACATCACGTCATAGAGCGGCACCAAAGCAAAACCGAAGACGAACATCGCCACCACCACGCCGAGCAGTCGGGTCACCAGTTTCTTCAGTGAAATCGAGTCAGCCATGATCTTTGCCCTCGACCGAGAATCCTGCGGGAGCTGGCTTGCCAGCGATGCAGCCGACGCGGTGTTTCAGGCGGGCCGCCATCGCGGGCAAGCCCGCTCCCACAGGCGTTTCCACAAGGCAGAAAGTGTTCATTTCACTTCCGGCGGCGTGGTGAAGGTGTGATACGGCGCCGGCGACGGCACGCTCCATTCCAGCCCTTCGGCGCCATCCCAGGGTTTGGCCGGAGCCGGCGCGCCGCCACGGATGGTCTTGATCACGATGAACAGGAAGAAGATCTGCGTGGCGCCGAACATGAACGCGCCGATCGACGAGACCATGTTGAAGTCGGCGAACTGCAGGTTGTAGTCCGGAATCCGCCGGGGCATCCCTGCCAGTCCCACGAAGTGCATCGGGAAGAACGTCAGGTTCATGCCGACAAAGGACAACCAGAAGTGCAGCTTGCCCAGGGTTTCGTCATACATGTGGCCGGTCCATTTCGGCAGCCAGTAGTAGGCCGAGGCGAAGATCCCGAAGATCGCTCCCGGCACCAGCACGTAGTGAAAGTGCGCGACCACGAAGTAGGTGTCCTGGTACTGGAAGTCCGCCGGGGCGATGGCCAGCATCAGCCCGGAGAAGCCGCCGATGGAGAAAAGGATCACGAACGCCACGGCAAACAGCATCGGTGTCTCGAAGGTCAGCGAGCCTTGCCACATGGTGCTGGCCCAGTTGAACACCTTCACTCCGGTCGGCACCGCGATGAGCATCGTCGCGTACATGAAGAACAACTCGCCTACCAGCGGAATGCCCACCACGAACATGTGGTGCGCCCAGACGATGAACGACAGGAACGCGATGCTCGCCGTGGCGTAGACCATCGAGGTGTAGCCGAACAGCGGCTTGCGCGAGAAGGTCGGGATGATCTGGCTGACGGCACCGAAGGCCGGCAGGATCATGATGTACACCTCGGGGTGACCGAAGAACCAGAACACGTGCTGGAACAGCACCGGATCACCGCCACCGGCGGCACTGAAGAAGCTGGTGCCGAAGTGGATGTCCATCAGCATCATCGTCACGCACCCGGCCAGCACCGGCATCACCGCGATCAGCAGGAACGCGGTGATCAGCCAGGTCCAGACGAACAGTGGCATTTTCATCAACGTCATGCCGGGGGCGCGCAGGTTGAGGATGGTGGCGATCACGTTGATCGCGCCCATGATCGAACTGATCCCCATCAAGTGGATGGCGAAGATGAAGTAGGTCACGCTTTCCGGCGCATAGGTGGTGGACAGCGGCGCGTAGAACGTCCAGCCGAAGTTCGGCCCGCCACCGGGGGTGAACAGGGTCGAAACCAGCAGCAGGAATGCCGCTGGCAGCAGCCAGAAACTGAAGTTGTTCATCCGTGGCAGGGCCATGTCCGGCGCGCCGATCATCAGCGGGATCATCCAGTTGGCGAGGCCGACGAACGCCGGCATCACTGCACCGAAGACCATCACCAGCCCGTGCATGGTGGTCATCTGGTTGAAGAACGCCGGCTCCACGATCTGCAGACCGGGCTGGAACAGCTCGGCGCGGATCACCATGGCGAACGAGCCGCCGAGCAGGAACATGCAGAACGCAAACCACAGGTACAGCGTGCCGATGTCCTTGTGGTTGGTGGTCAGCACCCAGCGCATCAGGCCTTTGGCGGGGCCGTGGGCGTGGTCGGCGTGACCGTGGTCATCGATGACAGCGCTCATGGCCGGTCTCCTTCAAGTGAGTGGACTTGGCAGGCCGGGGCGCCTTGCCCCGGCCGGTTCACGCAGTACGCAATAGACCGGCTCATTTGCTTTCCGCCTGTTTCAGCTCCAGCACTTCTTTTGGCGTGACCATGTCGCCCTTGTTGTTGCCCCAGGCGTTACGTTCGTAGGTCACGACCGCTGCGATATCGACTTCCGAAAGTTGCTTGCCGAAGGCCGCCATGGCGGTGCCCGGCTTGCCGAAGTACACGCGGTGCAGGTGATCGGCTTTCGGCCCGGTGGCAATCGGCGAGCCTTTGAGCGCCGGGAACATCGGCGGCAGGCCCTGACCTTCGGCCTGGTGACAGGCCACGCACGTGGTGTGGTAGATCTTGTCGCCGCGCTCCTTGAGCTCGTCGAGGGTCCACTCCTTGCTGGTCAGCTCCTTGAGCTGCGCCGCTTCGGCCTTGCGGTCGGCCAGCCATTTCTCGTAGTCGGCCTTCTCCTTGACGTCGACCACGATCGGCATGAAACCGTGATCCTTGCCGCACAGCTCGGCGCACTGGCCACGGTAGATGCCGGGCTTGTCGATGCGCGTCCACGCTTCGTTGACGAACCCGGGGATCGCATCGCGCTTGACCGCGAAGGCCGGCACCCACCAGGAGTGGATCACGTCGGCGGAGGTGACGAGAAAGCGCACCTTGGCGCCGATCGGCAGCACCAGTGGCTTGTCGACCTCGAGCAGGTAATGCTCGCCCTTGGCTTCTTTGTTGTGAATCTGTTCGGCAGGCGTGGCGAGGTTGCTGAAGAACTCGACGTCCTGGCCCAGGTATTTGTAGTGCCACTTCCACTGGTAACCGGTGATCTGGATATCGATATCCGGCTCGCTGGTGTCGTACATGCGAATCAGCGTGGCAGTCGCCGGAACGGCCATCGCGATCAGGATCAGCAGCGGGACGACGGTCCAGAGGATCTCGACGGTGGTGCTTTCGTGGAATTTTGCGGCGACCTGTCCGGTAGAACGGCGGTGCACCATCATCGACCAGAACATGGCGCCGAAGACGATGATCCCGATCACCACACAGATCCAGAAAATGGTCATGTGCAGGTCGAATACTGCGTGACTGATTTCAGTCGCTCCAGGCGCCATATTCACAGTCCAGGCCGCGTTGGCCTGGCTGAAAATCGACCACAACAGGAGGCCCATCCAGACGTGTGGATGTCGCATCATTGCGGGTTCCCCTTATCGTTCTTGTTATCCCGGAGGCGTAACGCCTGCGGCAAGGGAGCGGCTGCATCAGACTACGAACTTGAATTGCCGGGCCTTGCTGCGGGTGCAGTCGGGCGTCATCAGCTAACTCCATTCAATGGCGAGTATAGACAGCGGCTGAAAAATGCAATGTGCGGGCGTAAATCGGATGAAACGGGTGGTACTTGCGTTCCACGGCACGAATGGAGAAGCATGCAGACGAGTGGTGGCAAACCGATATAACGCAGGTGCATCAAGGATGAAATAATTATGACAAATGCGTCTTAGCATTTTTCGTAAGCCAGCTAAGTTATGTCTTCCCTATTTCATTGCCTTGTTTCCTGGAGTTTTCATGAACACCGCCGCATTGCGCGAGCAGATCCACATAGCCCGACAACACGAGATCGAAACCGGAAAGCTGACCCGTCAGCTCGAACACCAACTGCAACACCTTCACCCGGCCATCCAGTTGCCGGAAACCGACGCCATCGGCGTGCTGACGCATTTTGTCGCCGCCTACATCGATGAAGTGCCAGACCTGCTGGATGCAGCCAATGAAGTCGCCAGGGAAGCGGGAATCGAGTCACAGATCAAACCGGTGCTGAAAATCGCCGAGCAGTACTTTCTCCAGCCGCCGGTCGGTCTGGACAGTCTGCTGGACGAGGCCTATCTGGCCCACCGCTTTGTCGAAGAGGTCAACGACCTGTACATCAAGCATTTCGGCCAGCCACTGATCCCCCTGGACATGACGGTCGCCAATCTGATTGCTCACCAGTTGCTCGGTGAGAAATTTGCCAATCAACTCGATGAAGTGGTGCACCACGCGGTGGACAGCATGCTCGACGACGACAGCTTTGCACTGGAGTCGGTGGAAGCCTACCGCGAAAAACTCAGCAGCCCGGACACCGGTGCGGCCTGGAAACGCTGGCCGTGCATGAGCCGCCGCCTGGGCGTGGGCCTGGAGCTGGATCAGCCTGCGGCTTGATCTCTGCGCAAACGATTGGGGGAACAGATTGCTCTGTTCCCCCAGGTGTTTTCAGCCTGCCGCACCGATGCCGGTAGTGGTGCGAACCCGCCCCTCGAGTCTGCGCTTCAATCCCCGTGACTCGATCAACAGCTTCGACCCTTTGGCCGCATTGGCTCGACCCCATTCTTCCAGCAGTTCCAGACAGGAGTGGTCGATGTAGCTCAGATTGTTGAGCGGCACATGCACCGTCGTGCCCGGCGCAATACTGCCCAGCACCTGAGTCAGCGCCGGCACCTTGAGGAATGTCGCCGCACCCACCAGCCGCAACTCCATTTCCCCCTCCTGCGGCAGATCGATCAGGCTGATCTTCAGCCGCGAAGCCTTGAACGCCAGTTTCACCAGGGTCAGGCCGAAACCGATCAGCACACCGGTCAACAGGTCGGTGAAAATGATCGCCAGCGCCGTTGCGGCGTAGGTGAACATCGGCATTCGGCCATAACGTCCCAGGCCGCGAAAGGCTTTCAGGTCCACCAGTTTGAAACCGGTGTAGACCAGCACCCCGGCCAGACTCGCCACCGGAATGCTTTGCAGCAGACTCGACAGCAACAGCACGAAGGCCAGCAGCCACAGGCCATGGAAAATCGTCGAGTAGCGCGTGGTCGCACCGGCCTGGACGTTGGCCGAACTGCGCACGATCACCCCGGTCATCGGCAGTGCGCCGACCAGCCCGCAGAGCATGTTGCCGACCCCTTGCGCCGACAGTTCGCGGTCGAAGTCCGAACGCGGGCCGCTGTGCATGCGATCTACCGCAGCGGCGGACAGCAGGGTTTCGGCGCTGGCGATGAAGGCCACGGCAAACGCGGCGATCAGCACAGACGGATCGGCCAGGTTCAGCAGGTCCGTCGGTTTCAGCCAGTCAATGGCTTCGGTGAGGTTCGCCGGTACTTCGACCCGTTTGACCTGCAACGCCAGCAGCAGACTGGCACCGGTCGCCAGGCCGACACCGAGTAACGCGCCCGGAATGAAGCGCAGTGACTGTGGGCGGAGTTTCTCCCACAGCCACATCACGGCGATGGTCGACAGCCCCAGCAACCCGGCCTGCCAGCCAAAGGACGGCAAGGCCTGCGCCACCGCCCCGGGAAACGCTGTGAGGTTGTCGAGCCCGGAGGGTTTCGGTGCTGCATCGAGCATCACATGCACCTGTGAAAGCACGATCAGCACGCCAATCCCGGCAAGCATGCCGTACACCACCGCCGGTGCCGTAACCCGGAACCAGCAGCCGAGCTTCAGGCGTCCGGCCACCAGTTGCAGAAAGCCCGCCAGCAGCAAAATCGGGCCGAGCATCTCGATCCCGTGCTGGCGCACCAGTTCGAACACCAGCACCGCCAGCCCTGCCGCCGGCCCGCTGACCTGCAACGGCGACCCCGCCAGCCAGCCCACCACCAGCCCGCCGATGATCCCGGTGATCAACCCTTTGGCCGGCGGCACCCCTGAAGCAATCGCAATGCCCATGCACAGTGGCAGGGCGACCAGAAACACCACCACCGAAGCGAGCAGCTCCCGTGGCAACACCGCTTTCAATTGAGCCGCACGCATGATGATTCTCCCGAAGCTTTTTTCAGGCGTGGCCAGGCCTGGCCGCCGAAACGGCGGCCGGCCACACGGATATTTAGGAGGATTCAGAAGCGCGCTTTGGGCGTCGCCACCGGAATCGGATGGCTGCCGTCGAGCGGTCGGAAGCATCCCTGATCCGCGTCGTAAGCTTTGATTTCGCTGGTTTCGATGTTGTAGACCCAGCCATGGATGAACAGATGACCGTTCGCCATGCGCGAGGCTACCGAAGGGTGGGTACGCAAGTGCTGCAGTTGGGCGATGACGTTCTCCTCGGTGAGGATCGGCATGCTCTCTTTTTCGTCGGTGCAGTGGCAGTTGTCGTGCACCATGGTTTTCGCGACTTCGGCGTGACGCAGCCAGGCTTTGACCGTCGGCATCTTTTCCAGACTGCCCGGGTTGAGTACTGCGCGCATGGCGCCGCAATCGGAGTGGCCGCAGATGATGATGTGCTGCACGCCAAGCGCCAGTACCGCGTACTCGATGGCGGTGGAAACGCCGCCGTTCATCTGGCCGTAAGGTGGAACGACGTTACCGACATTGCGGGTCACGAACAGATCGCCGGGGGAACTCTGGGTGATCAGTTCGGGAACGATGCGCGAGTCGGCGCAGGTGATGAACATCGCCCGTGGCGACTGGGCCGTGGCGAGTTTCTTGAAGAGTTCTTCCTGCTGCGGAAAGACCTCATGATGAAAATGCAAAAAGCCGTCGACGATATGTCGCAGTGCTGCATCGGCGGATGCCGCCCCGGGGACGGCTGGCGCCGACGCAGCCAACGGCTGTTTATCCTTGTCACTCATGATTCATCCTCTTTGGCGGATTCTGGGAGTCATTCCCGTGTATTCCGGTATGAAGCCAGTGGCTGTTCAAAAGATCCGGGCCGTCCTGACCCATCAGTCACTCGATGAGCAAGGTAACCGCCGAAACTTAACTCAAACTGAATCGGACGCTCTAGAACGTGTGTTCCAGGTCACAAAAAACGTGACCGTGTTGCTCGACCAGAGGTTGATTGCCCCTAGATCAGCGCCATTTGACGACCCGGCGGACAAAAGGCCGTGCAGTCGAGATTGAAACCTTCGCGGCGATTGAGCCCCAGACGCTTGAGGGTTTTGGCGAATCGCTGGGCGAGCAGGTCGGCGAACGGCCCTTCACCGCGCATGCGGGCGCCAAAACGGCTGTCGTACAGTTCGCCGCCACGGCTCTGGCGGATCAGGCTCAACACATGGGCGGCACGCTGCGGGTAGTGCGCCTCGAGCCATTCCTCGAACAGCGGCGCCACTTCCAGCGGCAGGCGCAGCATCATGTACGCAGCGCTTTGGGCTCCGGCGGCGTGGGCCTCTGTGAGCAGGCTTTCGATTTCGCGGTCGTTGATCATCGGAATCATCGGCGAGCACAGCACACCCACCGGAATCCCTGCTTCGCGCATCACCCGGATGGCCCGTAATCGCGCCTTGGGCGCCGCGGCACGGGGTTCCAGGATGCGTTTAAGCTCATCGTCCAGCGTCGTGAGGCTGATCATCACCGCCACCAGCCGATGCTGCGCCAGCTGAGTCAGCAGGTCGAGATCCCGCAGGATCAGCGAGCCCTTGGTGACGATGGTCACCGGGTGCCGGTAGCGCAGCAGCACTTCGAGGATCTGACGAGTGATTTTGTGTTCGCGTTCGATCGGCTGGTACGGGTCGGTATTGGAGCCCAGATTGATCGGCGCACATTGATAGCCTTTTTTCCCCAGCTGTTCTTCCAGCACCTGGGCTGCGTTGGTCTTGGCAATCAGCTTCGTTTCGAAATCCAGCCCGGGCGACAGGTCCCAGTAGGCGTGGCTCGGTCGTGCGTAGCAATAGATGCAGCCATGCTCGCAGCCGCGATAGGGATTGATCGAGCGGTCGAAGGGCAGGTCCGGCGAAGTGTTGCGGGTGATGACGGTCTTCGCCGTCTCGATCCGCACCTCGGTGCCCTGGGTGTCGGGCACTTCCTGATACCAGCCGTCGTCCTCGGCCACCGAACGACTGGGTGCAAAACGGTTGTGCGGGTTGGTGGCGGTACCGCGACCGCGCGGGGGCAGGGGGCTGGTCATCACGGATTTCCTGTATCTGTATATGCATACAGTATCTGCTGCAGGCAGGATGATCCACTACCGTTCGGCCGTCGATCAGTAACAGGCTGGATTAGTTGGGCGCTTATTTAAATAAAAGTTCATGCAGGTGAAAATCAAAGAAACATAAGTTGGCTGGTGGTTTATTGTTTGAGTTCATAGTATTGGCCCCGCTTTACCACACTTGTTTAAATGAAATGCAAAAGGATTTGATGATGTCGTTTTTTAATTCGCGCGGTGTTTTTCTGCAATTGCTGCAACCCGGTCCATCGGAGCCGAATACATTGGTTTCCATGCAACTTGCGCGCAAGGAACAGGGCTGGGACGCCGAGGCGGACGAGCCGATGGAAAGACTGGTGGACTCCATTTTCGTCACCGCGACCTCCACGGATGGCGGGCATACCTTCAGTATTGGCCGCCTGGAGCATGATGTGGATCGTGACGGTGAAGTCGGTGAGCAGGATCGGGCCAAACTGGCTGCCCTGGCCAAAGCCTATGCCAGTATTACCAATCCGTAACAGTGATTGAATATATAACCCCTGCATGATTTTTCATGCAGGGGTTATTGCGCTTAGTTGTGGTTCGTTACTTGTCCAAGATCGCCGGCAGAGGTTGTAGTCATATCGTCCGTACGTAACCTGGCCACATCTTTCGCGGTGACAGAAGATGCCTTGTTACCCCAACTTCCACGAATGAAACTCACCACATCCGCCACTTCCTGATCCGACAGACGCCAGGCGAAACCCGGCATGGTGAAGGTGGACGGTGCCGTGTGTGTCGCAGGCAATGTTCCGCCCTTGAGCACGATATGGATCAGCGAAGTCGGGTCGTCCGATTGCAGCACCGGATTGCCCGCCAGCGCCGGGAACACCCGGGTATAACCGTGGCCGTCGGTGCGGTGGCACGCGGCACAGTTGTCGATGTATACCGAGGCACCGCGCTGGCTGTCATCACCGTTCCACAAGGCCCTGGCGGCTTTTTCATCGTACTGGTGCGGCTGGTCGGCAGGGTCGTTGGCCGGTAGTGATTTCAGGTAACGGGCAATCGCCGTCAGATCGGCGTCGGTCATGTACTGCATGCTGTGGGTGACCACGTCGCTCATGCCGCCGAACACCGCGCTGCGGTCGCTGCGACCGGTTTTGAGGAATTGCACCAGTTGCTCTTCGCTCCAGCTGCCGAGACCGTCCTTGTGGTCGCCACGCAAACTCTTGGCGATCCAGCCTTCCAGCGGTGCGCTGCCTGACAGAAAACTGCTGCCTTCGGCTGCACTCATGGATTTTTCCTGCATGGTCAGAGCCCGTGGTGTATGGCAGGCGCCACAGTGTCCGAGGCCTTCCACCAGATACGCCCCACGGTTGAGGACGGCGTCTTCCGACGTGGGTTTGTAATCCTCGACTTTCGGCGCGAACAGCCAGCGCCAGCCCGTCAGCGGCCAGCGCATGCTCAGTGGCCACGGGATGTCGCTGTCCTTGTTCTCCTGCGCCACCGGCTCAACACCGTGCATGAAATAGGCGTACAGCGCTTGCATGTCATCCTGGCTGACACGGGCGTAGGACGGGTACGGCATCGCCGGGTACAAGGTACTACCGTTTTTGGCGACGCCATGACGCACGGCCTGATCGAACTCCTCAAAGCTGTAACCGCCCAGCCCGGTGTTGTCCGGGGTGATGTTGGTCGAATAGATCGTGCCGATCGGAGTTTCCATCGGCAGGCCGCCGGCGAAGGGTTTGCCGTCCTTGGCCGTATGGCAGGCCACACAGTCGCCGGCACGGGCGAGGTATTCGCCTTTTTTGATCAACGAGTGATCGAGTTCGGCACTGTGAGCGGCGACGCTGCCAAGCAGCGCCAGGGATGCGATAACGAGGGTCTTCATGGTCATCGCTCCTTAAGCCTGAACCAGCGGGCCGGGGTTTTTCAGGTATTGCTCGCGAATCGCTTTTGCCGACCAGTAGGTCAGCGCGGCAACCAGCCCGGTCGGGTTGTACCCCAGACCCTGCGGGAATGCCGACGCACCCGGAACGAACACGTTGTGCACGTCCCAGCTCTGCAAATAGCGGTTCAGCGCGCTGGTCTTCGGATCGGTGCCCATGATCGCGCCACCGTTGAGGTGGGTGGTCTGGTAGGACGCGGTGTTGAAGTGGTCGCCGACTTTCTTGCCGATCACCGCAATGGCTTTCGGACCCATGGCTTCGGCGATCTTGCCCATTTTTTCGACCATGAAACGGTTCATCCTGATGTCGTTTTCCTGCCAGTCGAACGTCATCCGCAGCAGCGGCAGGCCGTAGGCATCGCGGTACACCGGGTCCAGATCGAGGTAGTTGCCCCGGTAGGACTGATGCGCGCCGTGGGCGTCCATCGACACCTGGTGGGTGTAGTAATCAGCGGTTGCGCGTTTCCATGCACTGCCCCAGGCCGGGGTGCCCGGCGGGTTGGAGGTGCCGGCGATCGGCCGGCTGCCAGCCTGGTTGACCCACATCGGCGAGCCTCCGACGAAACCGTGAGGCCCGTGATCGAAGTTGTCGGCGTTGAAGTCGTCCACCGCCACGCCGTTGCCACCGGCGCCGATGAAGTTGTTGGTGTGCGTGTCCTTGTCAAAGAACGCCTTGATCGTGGCCATGTTCTGGTAGGCGAAGTTACGCCCTACCACACCCTCGCCGCTGACCGGATCGTACGGTTTGCCGATGCCGGAGAGCAGCATCAGCCGCACATTGTGCAACTGGAATGCACCGAGGATCACCAGATCCGCCGGTTGCTCGATCTCCCGACCCTGGCCGTCGATGTAGGTGACGCCGGTGGCCTTGCTTTTTGTGCTGTCGAGGTTGACCCGCAGGACGTGGGCGTTGGGCCGCAGTTCGAAATTCGGCAGCGGTTTAAGCGCCGGCAGAATGTTCACGTTCGGCGAGGCCTTGGAATACATGTAACAAACGTAACCACTGCAGAAACCGCAAAAGTTGCACGGGCCCATTTGCGCGCCGTAGGGGTTGGTGTATGGCCCCGAAGTATTCGCGGAAGGCAGGTTGTAGGGTTTGTAACCGACTTCGGCAGCCGCTTTGCCGAACAGTTGCGCGGAAACCGTATTTTTCTGCGCTTCCAGCGGAAACGGGTTCGAACGATCCGGCGCGTATGGGTTGCCGCCCTTGCCCTGGCCGACCAGTTGGCCCTTGACGGTCCAGGCCTGGCCGGAAGTGCCGAAGACTTTTTCGGCGAAGTCGAAGAACGGCTCCAGCTCTTCATAGCTGACGCCGAAATCCTGGATGGTCATGTCCTTGGGAATAAAGCTTTTGCCGTAGCGTTCTTCGTAGTGGCTGCGCATGCGCAGCTCGATCGGGTCGACGCGAAAATGCACACCCGACCAATGCAGGCCGGCGCCGCCCACGCCATTGCCAGGCAGGAACGCACCCAACTGGCGGTTCGGCAGGGCGATGTCGTTGACGCTGTGACGGATGGTAACGGTCTCTTTGGAGATGTCCTGAAAGAGCTTTTTCCGCACGCTGTAGGTGAGTTCATCAATCACCTGGGGATAGTTGCCGTCAGGGTAAGTGTCCTGCATCGGCCCGCGCTCCAGCGCCAGTACGTTGAGCCCGGCTTCGGTCAGCTCCTTGGCCATGATCGCGCCTGTCCAGCCGAAACCGACGATCACCGCGTCGACCTTTTTCATTACCGTTGCCATGCTCACGCCCTCTCGCCGCGAATCGAAACTGCCGGGAAGGGGTATTGCTCGTTGCGTTCCACCCAATCCATGAAATCGGCGCGGGCGCCGGGGAAGCCGATCATGGTCCAGCCGACCATGCCTTTATTGCCACCGTGGATCGGGTCGCAGAAGAACCCTTCCTTGGTGTTTTGCAGCAAAAGATTGAAGAAAATCTTCGCCGGAACAGCGTCGAATTGCGGTTTTCCGGCTTCGAGCTGCTTGAGCAGATCGTCTCGGGTAGCGCTGTCTTGCTCGGCAAATGTTTTACCGTTGAGGGATTTTGCCCACTGATCCGTGGCGGCAATGCCCAGGCGATAGATCTCTTTTGGCACCAGTTTGCTCTGCCAGCCCATCTCGGGTGCGGCGTCGGCGTTGAACGGGCCTTGCATGTACCACAGCGCACCGGCGGCGTACGGAGTGTTCATTTGTCGATCAATGTATTCCGGCACGCCGGCCTCGAGAGCACCGGGGCCCTGGGCGTCGTTGGGGATCAACTGCGCGACGGCGGCATTGATGAACGCCCATTCTTCTGCAGTGAAGTAGCTCGGTTGGTAGGCGCTTGCATCGGCGGCAACCGATTTGGCGGGGGCCGGGGCGGGCGAGCTTTCGGGAGCCGCTTGCAGCACGCTGCTGCCCAGACCGCTGCCGGCGAGGGTGACCACCGGGATCAGGGTCAGGGATTTGCGCAAGAACTCACGCCGTGGGTTGTCTTGATCTTGATCAGACATGGGGGCACCTCATCAGGCATTGAAGGTTATCAGCCGTTTCTGCGAACGGCTTTGAAGTGGTCGGTTGCGACGACGTGGCCGGGAAAAGGGGGACATCTGCAACATGATGTGACAAATGGTAGCAGGCTAACCAACCGGATGAATCGCTTCAGCCGAAAAAAGCCCGAAATGGCGACGAAACATGCCCCGGCTTCACGTTTCTTTGACAATCGCCTCACAGGGATTTGACTGGACAACCTTCAAGCTGCCGCCCTCACTGACGAATCCCACACGGTCACCGCACAGCATGTCCTTGAAGCGTTTTTCCTCTGCGATCTGTTTCTCGCTGTTTGCCCTGTTCGGCTCGATCCCGGCCCATGCCGCCGATGCACCGGCTTCTCGCCCTGCGGAATGGGCGCAACCGGTCGAGGTGAAATACAACTTCTTCCAGATGTCGCCCACGCTCTATCGCAGTGCGCTGCCTGATGCCGGTGCGGTGCCGCTGTTGCAAAACCTGAAAGTGGCCACGGTCATCAACTTCCTGCCCGAGGCGGACTCGAGCTGGCTGAAAGCCCCGGGTATCAACCAGGTACAACTGCCCTATCGCACCAATCACGTCGATGACAGTGACGTCCTCAAGGCCCTGCGTGCGATCCAGACCGCCGAGGCCAACGGTCCGGTGCTGATGCATTGCAAGCACGGCTCCGACCGCACCGGCCTGATGGCGGCGATGTACCGCATCGTCGTGCAGGGCTGGAGCAAGGAAGACGCGTTGAACGAAATGACTCAGGGTGGCTTCGGCGAAAGTGGCCACTTCAAGGACGGTGTTCGCTACGTGATGCAGGCCGATGTCGACAAGTTACGCACCGCGCTGGCCAATGGCGATTGCAGCACCAGTGCGTTCGCTACCTGCTCGATGAAGAGCTGGTTCCAGACAGTCAACCTGAAGTAATTCGCCCGGCCGACCGGTCGCTACGCAGATCTTCTCTGACCGGTTGGCCAATGAACCTCTCCACTGCTTCCAGCAACGGCCGACCGGCTCCCGGCGAAAAGAACGTCTCCCGGAACGCCCGGCCGGTCTGCGCATTGAATACCCAGTCGCGGCTGAAGCGTTTGAACGCTTCCCGCGCCAGCTCTTGCGACCAGACATAGGCGTAAACCGAAGCGTCGTATTGGGTCACCATGTAATCGAAACTCTGGGCGAACCGATGATTGTCGGGGAGTAGCCGGGCACCCATTTTGCGCTGCACATCGGCGCAAACGTCTTCGACAGTACGCCCATCGCCATGAGTGGCGTGAAGCTCGATGTCGATCATCGCACCCATCAGTATCAAGGCCTGTTGTCGGCTGGAATGGGCCTCGCTGGCCGAGAGTGCCGCGTCGACCCGTTCAGCACTGAGGCGCTCGCCGGTCTGGAAATGTGCACCGAGCCACAGCACGAACTCCCGCGACTGGCACCACTGCTCGAACAGTTGCCCGGAGAACTCCGCCGCCTCATGACCCAATTGCAGGATGCCGGAAAGGGTGTGATGGGGTGAGCGCGTCAGCAACTGCTGAAGGCAGTGGCCGAACTCGTGAAAAAGAACGCGCAAGTCACTGAGGTCGAGCAGACAGGGCTGGCTGTCGGTGGCCGCCGTGAAATTACTCTGGAGGACGGCAATGGGCAGTGCCGGCCGGCCTTCGGCATTGATCCGGCGATTGCGCAGTGTCGTTGTTGCGGCAAAGTCCACGGCGTTGTCGCGATGAAAGGGATCGATATAGAGGTAGCCGACGACCTGCTCATGTTCGCTGACTTCCAGTAGCCGTACGTCTTCATGCCAGTGCCTTCCACCGGGCTGCTCGACGATACGGATTCCGAACATGCGTTCGCAGAACACGTAGAGCCGGCGCAGGGTGCCATCGAGCGGGAAGTAATCACGCAGGTTTTCCAGTGCTCCGGGAAACTGCCGTTGGCGCCATTGTTCGGCGAGAAAGTCTTCATCCCATGGCTGAACCTGGTCGATACCGAGTTGCTGCGCGAAGGTTGCCAATTGCAGAGCGTCCTGTTCAAGGACAGGCGCCAATTGCGCAACCTGGCACCGGAGAAAATCCCTGACCCAGGCTGTCGTTCCCGCCATGCTATTGGTCAGGCTCAGTTGTGCGGCGTTTTCGTGGCCAAGCAAGCGGGCTTTCTGTTGGCGTAAGGCCAGCAGCTTCGTCAGCACCGGACCGTTATCGAAACGTCCCGCCAGCGGTCCCTGATCGGATGCGCGGGTCAGGTAGGTCACACAGCACTCTTCTCGCAAGGCACGGTTTTCGGCGTATTTGAGAATGTGCTGGCAGGTGTTCTGATCCAGGCGAATCAGCCAGCCGTCATGACCGGCCTGGCGAGCATTGAGTGCGAGGCGCTCCTTCATCGCCGGGGAAAGGCCCGCGAGCAGTGCGATATCGTCGACCCGTTTGCTCCAGGTCGCGCTCCAACGTTCCAGGTGGGTCAAAAAC
Organism: Pseudomonas sp. BW7P1; assembly: GCF_024981055.1. Lineage (NCBI taxonomy): Bacteria > Pseudomonadati > Pseudomonadota > Gammaproteobacteria > Pseudomonadales > Pseudomonadaceae > Pseudomonas > Pseudomonas sp. BW7P1. The sequence continues at coordinate 310,794 of NZ_CP103374.1, forward strand.
GCGGATTCGAGGCCGCCGATCTCAAGGTTCAAACGGGCCAGTTCCCGCTGTTGCGCAGTGGCAAGCGCAATGCCTGACTGCCTGAACTGGCGCAGTTTGCGCGCCAGCACGATCTTGCGTGACTCATCGAAACAGGCTGCGACCGAGCTCTGTGCCAAACGCAGGTAAGCCTCGTACAACGGGCGATTGCGGGCTTTCTCGGAGCGATATTGATTGAGCGCAATTTGAGCCTTGGCGCTTTCCACGAGCCAGTCGGCAGCGTCGGATTTGACCGTGGACAGCGTTACGAGAATCGACCGGAATTCACGGATGCGGGCATCCGCTTCGTCGATGGTCAGTACCAGGTCGTCCCAACCGGGGTGCTCAAGCTGAGTGGCGAGCACTTGTGCAATGATTCGTCGGTGGTCGTCGATGATGCTGTTGATCGCCGGCAGCAAATGCTCGGCGCGAATCGCCGGCCAGGGCGGCAGGATCCAGTGTTGCAGGAGGGGATTGATGTCGGGCACGGCAACTTCCTTCGAGGCATGGCGGAAACGGCCAGCCTATGAAGCAAGTGCAGGGGACAGGTGATAAGCCAATACCACCTTCCACCGGACATCGATGGAAGGTGGTGCCGGATCAGTGTTGTTCGTCGGGCTTTTTCTTCAGCTTCGGGTTCGGGAAAAACTGCACTGCCTGAACCGTCTTGTCCGCTGCAGGCTTGAGTGCGCTGGTGTTGACTCGCGTACCCAGTTCCTTCGGAACCGACAGCCCTTGGGCATTGAGCGTATCGCTGTAGCCGCATGCCACGCATTCGCGGTGCGGGACGTCGTCTTCGCTCCACATCATCAGCTTGTCCGGCTCGCTGCACGCCGGGCAGACCGCCCCGGCGATAAAGCGTTTTTTGGTCTTCACAGGCGCCTCACTCATGCTGCCGCGTCCTCACTCAGGCCGCTGTGGCGCAAGAGTGCGTCAATCGAAGGCTCACGGCCACGGAAGTCGACGAACAGCACCATCGGCTCCTGAGAGCCGCCGCGGGCCAGGATCGCTTCACGGAAGGCGCGGCCGGTGTCGGCATTGAGCACGCCGTCTTCCTCGAACCTGGAGAAGGCATCCGCCGACAGCACTTCCGCCCACTTGTAGCTGTAGTAGCCCGCGGCGTAACCGCCGGCGAAAATATGCGCGAAGCTGTTGGGGAAACGGTTGTAGGCCGGCGGACGCATCACCGAGACTTCGTTCCGCACGCTTTCCAGTACCTGCGCGACGCTGCGGCCGTCACCGTGGGTGGCGTGCAGTTCGAAGTCGAACAGCGAGAACTCCAGCTGGCGCACCATCATCAGGCCGGACTGGAAGTTTTTCGCCGCGAGCATTTTCTCCAGCAAGTCCTGCGGCAGCGGTTCTCCGGTTTCGTAATGCCCGGAAATCAGCGCCAGGCCTTCCGGTTCCCAGCACCAGTTTTCCATGAACTGGCTCGGCAGCTCGACCGCGTCCCACGCCACGCCGTTGATGCCGGACACGCCGGCATGCTCGACGCGGGTCAGCAGGTGGTGCAGGCCATGGCCGAATTCGTGGAACAGGGTGGTCACTTCATCATGGGTCAGCAGCGCAGGCTTGCCGCTGTCGGCCGGAGTGAAGTTGCACACCAGGTTGGCCACCGGGCTTTGCAGTACGCCGTCGATCGTGCGGCGACGATCGCGGGCGCCGTCCATCCAGGCACCGCCGCGCTTGTTGGCGCGGGCGTAGAGGTCGAAGAAGAAGCGGCCGACGTGCTGGCCGTTTTCCTTGATCTCGAACAGGCGCACGTCCGGATGCCAGGTGTCGAAGCCTTTCAGTTCGGCGATTTCGATTCCGTACAGGCGCTGAACGATGGCGAACAGACCGCCCAGTACCTTGTCGATCGGGAAGTAGGCGCGCAAGGTTTCCTGAGCGACGCTGTAGCGTTGTTCACGGAGTTTTTCACCGTAGAAACCGCTGTCCCAGCTTTGCAGATCGGCACAGCCCTGTTCGGCGGCGTAAGCCTTCAGCTGTTGCAGATCCTGGGCGGCGAACGGTTTGCTGCGTTTGGCCAGATCGCGCAGGAAGCTCAGTACCTGATCGCTGGATTCGGCCATTTTGGTCGCCAGGCTCAGCTCGGCGAAACTCGAAAACCCGAGCAGCCTGGCCAGTTCCTGGCGCAGGTCGAGGATTTCACTCATGACCGGGCCGTTATCGAACTGGCCGGCATTCGGTCCTTGATCCGACGCGCGGGTGCAGTAGGCGGCGTAGACTTCCTCACGCAGCGCACGATCCTGGGCATAGGTCATCACCGCGTAGTAGCTCGGGAATTCCAGGGTGATCAGCCAGCCATCGAGGCCCTTGGCCTGTGCGGCGGCAGCCATTTGCGCCTTGGCCGAATCGGTCAGGCCGGCGAGGGCGGCTTCGTCGGTCAGGTGCTTGGTCCAGGCTTGAGTGGCGTCGAGCAACTGGTTGGAGAAGCGGCTGCCCAGCTCGGACAGCTTGCTTTGCACTTCGGCGTAGCGCTTCTGCTCGGCTTCCGGCAGGTCGATACCCGACAGGCGGAAGTCACGCAGGGCGTGTTGCAGAATGGTTTTCTGCGCCACGTCGAACCCGGCGGCTTCCGGGCTGCTGGCCAGGGCTTCATAGGCCTGGAACAGTTCGCGGTTCTGCCCCATTTCGGTGGAGTAGGCGCTCAATGCCGGCAGGCACGACTCGTAGGTTTCACGCAGTTCGGCGCTGTTGCACACCGCATTGAGGTGGCTGACCGGGCTCCAGGCGGCGCCCAGGCGATCATTGAGTTCGTCCATCGCCAGCACCAGACCGGCCCAGGTCGGGTTCCGGCCCTGGGTTTTGAGGATTTCGGCAATGGCGGCGCGGTTGTCGGCCAGGATGGTTTCGATGGCCGGCTGCACGTGTTCGGCACGGATCGCGGAGAACGGCGGCAGGTCGTAGGACTGCAGAAGAGGGTTGTTCACGCTCACGGTTGGCACCTTGGCTGGAAGAAACATGCGCCCATCTTAATTACAATCGACACCCACCGCAGCTATCGGCGACAGAGAGAGAACCAATCGTGTCCCTTCGCAAGTACCAGAATCACACCCCACGCTTGAGCCAAGGCGCTTTTGTCGACGGCTCCGCGGTGGTGATCGGCGACGTCGAAATCGGCGAAGACAGCTCCGTATGGCCGCTGACCGTGATCCGTGGTGACATGCACCGTATCCGTATCGGCGCGCGCACCAGCGTGCAGGATGGCTGTGTGTTGCACATCACCCATGCCGGCCCGTTCAACCCGGACGGCTTTCCCCTTTTGATCGGCGATGACGTGACCATCGCCCACAAGGTCATGCTGCATGGCTGCACCGTCGGCAGCCGCGTACTGATCGGGATGGGCAGCATTGTCATGGACGGTGCGGTGGTCGAGGACGATGTGATCATCGGCGCCGGCAGCCTGGTGCCACCGGGCAAACGTCTGGAAAGCGGTTTTCTGTACGTGGGCAGCCCGGTGAAACAGGTTCGTCCGCTGACCGACAAGGAAAACGCCTTTTTCACCTACAGCGCGGCGAATTACGTGAAGCTCAAGGATCTGCATCTGGCCGAAGGCTACGACCAGCTCTGATTTTCCTCTCCATTGCCCGGGATTTTTCATGCATCACCAGACCCTATTGTTCGACCTCGATGGCACCCTCACCGACCCGCGTGAAGGCATTACCCGCTCCATCCAGTTCGCCTTGAGCAAACTTGGCATCGATGAGCCTGACCTCACCAAACTGGAACATTTCATCGGCCCGCCACTGTTGCAGGCGTTCATGCAATTTTATGGTTTCGATGAAGCCAGGGCCTGGGAGGCGGTGAATTTCTATCGCGAGCGCTTCAAGGTCACGGGGTTGTACGAAAATCGCGTGTTCGAAGGCGTCATGCCGTTGCTGGAAGCCCTGAATGGCCAGGGCCGGCAGTTGTATATCGCGACTTCGAAGCCATGGGTGTTTGCCCGGGAAATCGCCCGGCACTTCGATTTCGCCAAACACTTCAAGGTGATCTACGGCAGTGAACTGGATGGCACTCGCACCAACAAGGTGGAGCTGATTGCACACCTGATCGCCGAAGAAGGGCTGGATCCGGTCAATACACTGATGATCGGTGACCGCAAGCATGACCTGATCGGTGCTCGCAGCAACGGGCTGGATGCTGTGGCGGTGGGGTACGGCTTCGGCAGCCATGAAGAGCTGAGCGCCGAGACGCCGGCCTATCACTTTGAGACTCTGGCCGAGCTGCATCAGGCATTTCTGCAGCGCTGACCGTCAATCGGAGCGAAGGGTGGTCAGCTCACGCAGCGCTGCCTTTCGCTTGTCAGCCGGCAAGCCGCCCAGTTTTTCCACCTGTGCATAAAACTTCTGCCAGTCCCCACCGACTTGCCTGAACAGGGCCGCAAACGCCGGCACCCATTGGTCATACAGCCCGAACGGCAACAGCCGTGCATTGTTCAGCGGTGCATTGACCCAGGCGTCATAACGTTTGTCCCCGGCCCACTGGTGATCGCGCATCTCCCGATAGTCCCGGCGAAACCGTTCGAACTCGGCGGCCTTGCGTTCGCGCATCTGTTCGACGGGCATCTGTTGCGTGTACAGCTTTTCCAGCCGGCCCCGGGTATCGAGGATCAGCTGAATGAACTGATCGCGGCGTTTGAGTTGAGCATCATTTTCGGGCGGCAGGCCACGAAACGCCCGCCACTGTCGGGTGCCTTCCTGCTCGACAAAGGTGGCGTAGGACTCGTTGAACCCGGTGTCGTCCTTCACATAGAAACGCTGATGACCCAGCTCATGGAAGATCAGCGTGGCCAAGCGTTCATCGCCCCAGCCCATCATCGAGTTGAGGATCGGGTCGTTGAACCAGCCCAGGGTCGAATAGGCCTCGACACCGCCGATCGACACATCCATGCCTTGCAGGCGCTGAATCGCGGCTTCGCCCCGTGCCGCACTCTGGCTGTAGTAACCGCGATAGGCCACGCAGCCGGCAATCGGGAAGCAGTGGTTCTGCGGGCTCAGGGAAAACTCCGGCGTGGCGAACACGTTCCACACCACGTACGGTCGGTGAATGTCGGCGTACAGGCGATAGCTCTGGTTATCCGGCAGATGCAGATGCTGGCTGGCGAAATCCCGGGCCTTTTGTGCCTGAGTCAGGTGTGCGCGCAACGTTGCGTCCCGACTCGGGTCGGCAATCACCTTGGCTACCGGCTCCCGTGCCCGAAGCAATTGCAGCTGACCGTTGGCCAACTGGCTGTAATAACTGATGCTGGAGCAACCGTTGAGCAACAAAAACAGCACACCCGGAAACAAAACCCGCAAAACGCGATCAAGTAACCCAAGGCTTGGAAACGGCCTGAACACAATAAGAACATCCCAGGAAAGTCTGAACGCAAGACTATCCCGCCCATTGGAGCTTCGCCATGCGCATCTTGATACTGACGGGAGGCCTGCTGACGCTGGCCGGTTGTGCCGGATTCGGAATGCCTTCGCCTGACCCCACGCAAGCCTGGATCGATCTGGATTCGCGGCAACAGGACACAGCACTGCAAGCGCTGGAAGTCGACAGGAAGGCCGCCGTCGACAAACGTTATTTCGAGGTACAGCCCGGCAGCCACGAACTGAAGGTGCGCTACCAGTTTCCGGTGGAGGCAACCAACATCGGCCCCGATGCTGAACCGCTGTGGCGCGATTGCCAGTTGAACCTGAAATTTACGGACTTCAACGCCGGCCAGCGCTACCAGCTCCAGGCCGGCAATGTCGGGTTCCGGCCGTGGGCCAGGCTCTACGACCAGCAGCGAAATGTAGTCGGCCAAGGTAAACCGGCAGGCTGCCAGCGCACCTGATCGGCGTTATGCTGAATGTCCGAATCCACGGACATTCATCATGCGCAAGACGATGCTGTTGCTGATTGCTGGTGTGCTTGCCGGTTGTCAGACACCGATGCCTCCGGTCGACCCCAACATGGCCTGGGTCGACTTCTCGACGCCAACCCCGGGCGGAAAACTGCTGATGGCCGATCGTCTCGACAATCAGCGCCTGAATGACGGACGTTTCTTTCAGGTGACGCCCGGCAGCCATGAGTTGCTGGTGCGTTTCGATTTCGAGGCGCCCGGTGGAGGCGCTGGCATGTTGAACGACCCCGTGGAGCGCCTGTGCTACCTGACCATCCGCTTCGACCATTTCGAAGCGGGGCAGCGTTACGTACTGGAGGGTCGCTCCCTGATGTTTACTCCCAGTGCCCGGCTGTATAACGCCAAGCGAGAAATCGTCGCCGAGGATCGCGACACCTTTTGCGCCATCTAGCCTGAATCAGCTGTCGTTTTTCTGGTAGATGATGGCCTTGGTGCCGTTCTCGCAAGTGCCGACGATCATGGCGACATCGTGCTTTTCAGCCTCCTCTTTGGAGACTATCTCCAGCGTGTAGGAAGGCACGGCATTCGCCTGAATCTTGATTTCGATCTCCTGCTTGAGTTCTTCGCAATCCTTGGGCGCAGCGAAGGCCGAGGTTGCCAGCACGCTACAGAAAACCGCCAAAGCAAAACGTTTCATGGTTGAAGCTCCCGGGAGCAGTGCGCACGACGATGCGCGAAAGCTGCTGTCATTTATTCGACCACATTTTTGCCTGGCGGGTTCTGATTCTGCTCAAGTCGATCAGTTGACCAGTGACGCATCCAGGCTGATCTTCGCATTCAAGACTTTCGACACCGGGCAACCTTCCTTGGCCTTGTTGCTCAGCTCTTCGAACTGCGCCTGGGTGGCGCCCGGAATCTTCGCCCTGAGAATCAGCTTCACTGCAGTGATCGCGAAACCGCCATCAACCTGATCCAGGGTGACCTCAGCCTGGGTGTCGATACTTTCTGCCTTCAGACCGGCATCGCCGAGGATCATCGAGAACGCCATGGAGAAACAGCCGGCATGGGCGGCGCCGATCAGTTCTTCCGGGTTGGTGCCCTTGCCGCCCTCGAAACGGGCCTTGAAGCCGTAGGGCGCCTCCCGCAGGACGCCGGTTTCGGTGGAGATCGAGCCGATGCCGGTTTTCAGGTCACCTTCCCAGTGTGCGGATGCTTTCTTCACGATAGCCATGTGTGCCTCCTCAGGATCGGGCGCGAAAGCCGCGCCGTCAGGGTTTTTACTTGCAAGGCTTCTGAGGATAGACGCCAGGACAAAGTTCAGCCCGGCTGAGTCGTTGACTTTTTTAGTAGGAAATTTCGGATAGGCTATTGAAACTCGGGTATATGCCCTTATTGCACAGAACACGCTTATGAATTGGGCAGGTTTGCGTTCGTCAGGAACACACCGGCGCCCTCAATCGGAGATGCAGGTTCATGAAGCAACTGTCCGACGTAAAGTTTTCCACTCTCGATCTGGTGCCGGTGCGCGAAAATGGCAGCCCGGCCCAGTCGCTGCGCAACTCGCTGGATCTGGCGCAGCATGTCGAGAAATTTGGCTACACCCGGTTCTGGGTGGCCGAGCACCACAACATGGACGGTATCGCCAGCTCCGCCACGTCGGTGCTGCTGGGCTATCTGGCTGGCGGCACCTCGACCATCCGTGTCGGCTCCGGCGGCGTGATGCTGCCCAATCATGCGCCGCTGGTGATCGCCGAGCAGTTCGGCACGCTCGAAAGCCTCTATCCGGGGCGCATCGACCTCGGTCTGGGTCGCGCGCCCGGCTCTGACCAGATGACCGCCCGGGCCCTGCGTCGCGAGCGCTCCGGCAGCGCCGATGATTTCCCTGAAGACGTCGCCGAGCTGGTGCGCTTCCTCGGCCCGCGTACGCCGGATCAGCGTGTGATCGCAATGCCGGGTACCGGCACCAACGTACCGATCTGGCTGCTCGGCTCCAGCCTGTTCAGTGCGCAACTGGCCGGCGAGCGCGGTTTGCCTTATGCCTTCGCCTCGCATTTCGCACCGCGCTTCATGCATGAGGCGATTCGCGTCTATCGCAATCACTTCAAGCCGTCCGCAGTACTCGATAAACCGTACGTGATGCTTGGCGTGCCGCTGGTCGCGGCCGACACCGACGAACAGGCCGACTACCTGGCGACCTCGGTGTACCAGCGTATTCTCGCGCTGATGCGCGGACAAAGCCTGGTGCAGCGTCCTCCGGTGAAAACCATGGATGGCCTGTGGCTGCCTCATGAGCGTGAAGCCGTAGGCGATTTCCTGGGCCTGGCGATGGTCGGCAGTCCGCAGAAAATCCGTGCGAAGCTGGAAGTGCTGGTCGAACAGACCCAGGCTGATGAGCTGATCTTCACCTGCGATCTGTACGAACACGCCGATCGCCTGCATTCCTACGAATTGCTGGCGCAGGTGATGAAGGGCTGAGGCCTGATAGTTGTGCAAAGTATCCGGGTACAAAAAAGCCGACGCATTGCGTCGGCTTTTGCATTTCAGGCGATCAACCGCGTTTGTAGACGATTTCCTTGGTCTTGCCTTCGCAAGTACCAACGACTTTCCCGCCGTGTTCTCCTTTATCGACGATCTCCAGCGAATAACCGGAAACGCCCTTGGCATCCAGTTTCGCCGCGATCTCGGCTTTCAGCTCTTCACAAGGCTTGCCGGCAGCAAACGCACCACCGGCAAGGCTCAACAAACCTACTGCCAACATGAACTTCTTCATCGGTCGCACTCCCTGGTCGGATTAAAAGAGGCGGGCACCGAGTTCACTCGATGCGCTCACCCTGTAGCGCTTTGCCATTCCTATGGCATTCGGCCAGCGCGCAAGTTCAGAAGCGTAGTCCAAACTCAACTGCTGGCAATCCGGAACCCGACTTTCAGGGTCACTTGAAAATGGGCAGCCTTGCCGTCCTTGATGTGGCCACGCGTATCGACCACTTCAAACCATTCCAGATGCTTGATGCTCTTGTTGGCCTCGGCCAGTGCATTGTTGATGGCGTCTTCGATGCTGCTGGTGGACGAACCGACCAGCTCGATTTTCTTGTAGGTGTGATGGTCACTCATGGCGATCTCCTTGACGTGTGGATTTGAGCCTAGCAGCGATTTGCGCTGTTGATTTCGGTCGCCGGGAGAAACCGGAGTTCAGATTTTCTGCACTTTCCAGAACCCGTGAAGTCCCAAACAACACACGCCACTCATCACCAATGCAGGAGAGCCACCATGGCCAACACCTCGTTACGCAAAGCCTCGTTGCAAAGCATGGAAGCGGAGATCGAGAGTCTGCTCAAATCGTTGGAAAGCCTCAAAGACGACGCTTCGGACGAGTCGCGCAAGACCCTCAAGGCGCTCAAGGGCAACGCCGAAAGTGCGCTGAAACATTCGCGCAGCCTGCTCAGCGATGCCTACGAAGAAGTCAAAGTCAAAACCCGCGAGACCGGAATCGCCACCCGTGATTACGCGCAGGAACATCCGTGGACGACCGCCGGTGTGGCGGTCGGTGCGCTGGGTCTGTTGGCCGCCTACTTGCTGTTCAAGCGAGGCGAATGATCCGCCTGGCGCAACTCGTTCCTGAGCCACTGCGCCAATTGCCGGGCGCGCCCGTCGGCGGCGCGCTTGGGTAGCCACAACGCCAGTTGCGCCGGGGTTTCGCAAAAGCCCCATGGCGCGACCAGGCGTCCTGCCTTCAAGTCTTCGACCACCAACGGTTCTGGCGCAATCGCCACACCCAGACCGGCAACGGCTGCTTCCAGCAAGTAATACAAATGCTCGAAACCCTGTCCCAGCTTCAACGCCTTGGCGTCGAGGCCGCTCTGCCGTGCCCAGCTCGGCCAGGCTTGCGGGCGAGAGGTGGTATGCAACAAGGGCTCGCCGAGCAGAGCGACGGGCGGTGCCGATTGCAGGTTCGGGTAGCCACTGAACAGCGGGCTCATGACAGGGCCGATCCGTTCGCTGGCCAGCTCGTACACTTGCATGTCGGCTGGCCATGGCGGCTCGGCGAACAACAGCAAGGCGTCCAGTCCCGGGCGACGCGGGTCGAGGTCGCCTTCACCGGCCGACAGGTGCAGGCGCAAATCCGGCAGATCGGCATTCAGCCTGCCCAATCTGGGGATGAACCAGCGCGCCAGCAGGCTGCCGGAGCAACCGAGCACGAACGGTGCGTCGGCGGTGCTTTGGGTGAGCTCGGCGCACACGCTGCGCAAGCGATCGAACGCCTCGCCGCTGGCGTCGCGCAGACGGATGCCGGCATCTGTGAGTTTCAAGCCGCGACCATCCTTGACGAACAGGCTGACGCCCAGATGCTCCTCAAGCACCTTGAGCTGGCGGCTGACCGCGCCGTGGGTGACGTGCAGCTGCTCGGCAGCCTGGCTGACGCTGTTCAGCCGGGCGGTGGCTTCGAACGCACGCAAGGCGTTCAGCGGGGGAAGGTCATGGCTCATGATATCTGTGAGTTTTTCTGACAGGTTGTGGCGATCTTATCGGTTTTCAGCCTGGAAGGTCAGGGGTAGAGTGAACGCCATTGTCTTCTCGTGAAATCCGCTGGAGCGAACCATGACCCAGACTTCGAACACCTCCGATCTGCGTAACGGCCCTGACGCCAACGGCTTGTTCGGCTCGTTCGGCGGCCGTTATGTCGCCGAAACCCTGATGCCGTTGATCCTCGATCTGGCCCGCGAATACGAAGCGGCCAAGGAAGATCCGGCGTTCAAGGAGGAATTGGCCTACTTCCAGCGCGATTACGTCGGACGTCCGAGCCCGCTGTATTTCGCCGAGCGCCTGACCGAGTTCTGCGGCGGCGCCAAGATCTACCTCAAGCGCGAAGAGCTGAATCACACCGGCGCGCACAAGATCAACAACTGCATCGGCCAGATTCTGCTGGCGCGGCGCATGGGCAAGAAACGCATCATCGCCGAGACCGGCGCCGGCATGCACGGCGTGGCCACCGCCACCGTGGCTGCTCGCTTCGGTCTGCAATGCGTGATCTACATGGGCACCACCGATATCGAGCGCCAGCAGGCCAACGTGTTCCGCATGAAGCTGCTGGGCGCCGAGGTGATCCCGGTGGTCGCCGGTACCGGCACTTTGAAAGACGCGATGAACGAAGCGCTGCGTGACTGGGTGACCAACGTCGACAGCACCTTCTACCTGATCGGCACCGTGGCCGGCCCGCACCCTTACCCGGCGATGGTTCGCGACTTCCAGGCCGTGATCGGCAAGGAAACCCGCGAGCAACTGCAAGCGCAGGAAGGCCGCCTGCCGGACAGCCTGGTGGCGTGCATCGGCGGCGGTTCCAATGCCATGGGCCTGTTCCACCCGTTCCTCGATGACAAGAGCGTGGAAATCATCGGCGTCGAAGCCGCCGGTTACGGCATCGAAACCGGCAAACATGCGGCCAGCCTCAACGGCGGCGTACCGGGCGTGTTGCACGGCAACCGTACCTTCCTGCTGCAGGATGAAGATGGCCAGATCATCGACGCCCATTCGATTTCCGCCGGCCTCGACTATCCGGGCATCGGCCCTGAGCACGCCTGGTTGCATGACATCGGCCGTGTCCAGTACACCTCGGTAACCGATGACGAAGCGCTGGCTGCATTCCACCAGTGCTGCCGCCTCGAAGGCATCATCCCGGCTCTGGAAAGCGCCCATGCCCTGGCCGAAGTATTCAAACGCGCACCGAAGCTGCCGAAGGATCACCTGATGGTGGTCAATCTGTCCGGTCGCGGTGACAAAGACATGCAGACCGTCATGCACCACATGGAACACGCTCAACAAGAGCAATCGAAGCAGGAGAAACACTGATGAGCCGCCTGCAATCCCGCTTTGCCGAACTCAAGGAACAGAACCGCGCCGCCCTGGTGACCTTCGTCACTGCCGGTGACCCGGACTACGACACTTCGCTGGCGATCCTCAAGGGCCTGCCGAAAGCCGGTGTCGATGTGATCGAACTGGGCATGCCATTCACCGACCCGATGGCCGACGGTCCGGCGATTCAACTGGCGAACATCCGTGCCTTGGGCGCAAAGCAGAACCTGATCAAAACCCTGCAAATGGTTCGCGAGTTCCGTAAGGACAACAGCGACACGCCGCTAGTGTTGATGGGGTACTTCAACCCGATCCACAAGTTCGGCGTCGAGCGTTTCATCGCCGAAGCCAAGGAGGCCGGCGTTGACGGCCTGATCGTGGTCGACATGCCACCGGAACACAACTCGGAGCTGTGCGACCCGGCCCAGGCTGCAGGCATCGACTTCATCCGTCTGACCACGCCGACCACCGATGATGCGCGTCTGCCGAAAGTGTTGAACGGCAGCTCCGGTTTCGTTTACTACGTGTCGGTTGCCGGTGTGACCGGTGCCGGTGCGGCGACTCTGGAACACGTCGAGGAAGCGGTGGCGCGTCTGCGACGTCATACCGATCTGCCGATCAGCATCGGTTTCGGTATCCGTACGCCGGAGCAAGCCGCGTCCATCGCGCGTCTGGCCGATGGTGTGGTGGTGGGCTCGGCACTGATCGATCACATTGCCAACGCGACTACGCCGGCTCAGGCCATCGACGGCGTGCTGAGCCTGTGCTCGGCGCTGTCCGAAGGCGTGCGTAAGGCTCGCGTCAGCTGAAGGTAAAGTTCCTGATACAGAGGAATTAGCGCCTCGCGGCACAGACTAATTCGGCAAGACCGAGGGATTCAGAACCCGTTCTGAATCCCTTTTTGCTGTCAGTGCAGTGAGGAAAACCCATGAAAATGCCGAAACGTCTGATTGCCAGTCTGGGCGTGCTGATGATCAGCGCCACGCCGCTGCTGGCCAGCGCCGACCCGCGCGACGATCACGACCACGGCGGCCCGCAGCAGGGCCACTACGATGATCGCGGTGGCGATCACCATGATTGGCAAAGCAGCCACCGTGGCGGCCCACCACCACGTGACTTCGGACCGGTGCGCCAGGTGATCCGTGACAACCATGGCTACTTCGTTCGCGGTGCACCGCCACCTCCGGGTATTCGTCTGGAACGCGGCCGGCCGTTGCCCCACGGGTATTATGGTGAGCGGCTGGATCCCCGGGCACTGGGGCGTTTGCCGGTGTATCCGGGCTATGAGTGGCGCCGGGCCGGCGGCGATATCGTGTTGATCGCGGTCGGTACCGGTATCGTCTACGAAATTCTGGATGGCGTTCTGTACTGATTTGCAGGCAATGAAAAAGACCGCAGCCTTGCACAGGCTGCGGTCTTTTGTTTTTCAGGGTCGTTGTTTTCAGGGCAGTTCCAGACCCCCCGAGGCCTTGTGAAGTTTGCGCAAATGTTCGCCGATCTGTTTCACGTTGGCCTCGTTGGCGGCAATCTCTGCCGCTCGCTTCGGTTCCAGCAGCGCACGTACTTCCTTGTCCAGATCACCGCTCAGTGCCAGCAGCTGTTTCTGGCGCTGGCTGCTTTCGGCTTCCAGTCGTCCGAATTCGCTCGGTTGCGGCAGGCCATAACCACGAGAGTCGAGCAGTTCCGCCGGGCGACTGAGGAAGCCGCTGTTGGCGAGGATCTGCTGCAACGTCGCGTTGGCTTTATCCATGCCGCCGTTTTCCAGCTCCCGGGCACCCAGGTAGCGTTGCTTGACCTCATCCTGAGCCAACAGCAACTGGCGCCGGAAACTCGCCTGCTCCAACAGCAGCAGAGCAGCGCTGGTACGCAAATCGGCACGTTCGAACCAGGGCCGTCGTTCTTCGGCCGACAGCGACAGCCATTCCTCGACGCTGGTCTGCTTGATCGGCAATTGTTTCTTCAGCACTTCGAACATCGCCTGATAGCGATCACGGAACGAGTCGAAACGATAACCCAGGCGCAAAGCCTCTTTGGGGTCGTCCAGCACGCTGGTATCGGCCAGCCCCCGACCTTTGAGCACCTCAAGCAGGCCATTGGGCATGATGCTGTCGAGACCGACAAGCTGCGAGTTATTGCTGCCGCTGCGCAGCAACTTCAGGCTTTCCACCGCGCAGTTGTTGGACAGGAAGAAGTAGTTGCCGTCGTAGCTCCAGTGCATTTCGGCGGCGTGCTCGACCACGTCTTCGATCTCGCTGCGCGACAGGTTCAGCGGCACCGAGGCGAGGCTGCGCAGTTCGGTCTTGGTGTATTCGTCGATCACCTGTGCCAATGGCAGAACGAACAGACGCGACGGGTACTTGCCGACCAGTCCGTCCCAGCTCGACAGCTGCACGTCGCCGACGAATGCGCGGTAGGACAGCACCAGATGCTGGTCCAGATCCAGCCGGCAGTCCGGCCCACGGGGCCGGCCCGGTGCGCAGATCACCAAACGCAACATGCTGTGACCCCAGCGACTGACCCAGTTCTGATTCGCTTCGGCCAGCAGGTAGTCGATGGCGTAGACCCGCTCCGGATCGACCTGGCCCAGCGGCTGTTTGGCAAAGTCGTTACCGGCATTGAGGAAAGCGAAGGATTTGGCGCAGGTGTCCTTTTCCGGCGGCGCCCAGCCGAAGTGTTCCTTGTAATAGCGGTACAGCGCCGGACGGCGGCAGGCGTAGCTCGGGTCGAGGAGGAAGTACTCCATGTTGACCGCGACGAACTCTTTCGGGCTGGAGATTTCGTACAAGTCCGGGCTGCGGGCGATCTGCCGGTTGTGCTGCTCGCGTTCGCCTCGACGACCGACGTATTGCTGCCAGCCTGCAAGGTCAAGCAGGCGCGGGTCATCGCTGAGGGTGAAGCGCCGATCGTTCTGACCCCGGCATTCATCCGGCAGGCCTACCAGTCCGGCGCTGTTGTTGCGGCGGGTGCAGCGCTGGATCAGCGTGCGCTCGGCGGCTGGCCACAGGCGTGCGCGATCGTAGATGTGGGTGATTTCGTGCAGCACTGTAGCCAGCAACTCCTGACGCACGGTGCCGTGGGGGCGATTGGTCTTTTGTCGGGCCGCGCTGCCGTCGGTGAGGCTGGCGAGCAGTTTGCGGTTCAGATCCAGCTCGGAAACGAGTGTCGCCTGCCCGTAGGCGTTGGCGGGCATGTCGTCGGTCCAGCCGACATCGATGCGCCTATCCAGGCGCTCGATGAAGCTGGGCGGCAGTTTCTGCATCGCTTCATCGAGCAGCGCCTGGCTGGCCTGTTGTTGGGCGGGGCTCAGACCGTCGGTCTTGAGCCGCAATTGCAGGCTGGCGTGGGCGTTGCTGCCGATCAGCAGCAACGCCCCGGCCAGCAGCCAGGCGTTGAGAGATTTCACAATGCGAGGATGGCTTCGGCGAGTACCTGGTCGCTGGCGTCGCGTGCTTCCGGCACGCGGGTGCGCAAGGTGTTGAGGGCGGCTTCCAGGTGCGCGCCACGGATATCACCGTTGCTGGCGACGAAACTGGCGGCGTCGTCGTGGGCTTCGCGGATGATTTTCGAATCGCGGATCGACGTGGTGGTGTCGGACGTGAAATCGATGGTGCGCTGGGAGGCGCGAACGATGATGTTACTGGTGGCTACCAGGGTGTGCGCCTGGGCCATATCGGCCAACAACAGCAGGCCAAGGGCGGCAGCAATCAGCGGGCTACGCATGGAACGACTCCGGGAGGGACAAGAATGACTATTGGACGAGAATTGCCTGTGCCAGTTCAAGGTCGCTTACATGAAGTTTTGGCCGGGATTTGCGCAGATAATGCAGTGCGGATTCCAGCTGAGCGCCTCGTAACTGGCCGTCACTGGCAACGAATGCCGCGGCATCGTCATGGGCGGCAAGCATTAGTTTACGGTCGAAAGGCGCGGAAGACACCATGCTGGTGGCGTAACCGCTGACAACGGTGTTTTGCGTCGAGACGTCAAAGGCATCGGCCGACGTCGCCCAGCCGGCAGCAAACAGGACAGAAGGGATAAGCAGATTTGAAAGAAAACGCATGAGTCTCGGGTGCTGTAAGTGAGCCCCAAGGCTAGCGTAATGACCGGACCAGAGCCAGCGGCGAAACATCGGGACACGACTGACGTGTCCCGTCCCGCCATATCCGATCAGATCGCCAGGATGGCTTGCGCCAATTGTGCGTCGGTCGCGTTCAGTTGAGGTGCCTGATGGCGGATGAGGTCCAGGGCACTTTCCAGTTTCACGCCGCGGATCCGGCCTTCGCTGGCAACGAAGCTGGCAGCGTCGTCACGGGCGGCAATCACGACTTTGTTGTCACGCAGCGAAGAGCTGACGTCGGAAGTGGCGTCCGAAGAAGACTTCAGCGCACCCACAACGGCGTCTGTGGTGACGATGAAACTGGAGGCACTGGCATTGGCTGCCACGGCCAGCAAGGCTGCAGCACTGAGCAGGCGAAGACGGGACATGGTGTAACTCCTCTGGAAATTTCGTATTGAGAGGTGGCTTGGTGTCTGGGTAGTCAGACGCCAGTCGCACGGCATTCGCCACGTTCTGTCCGGGATATTAGGCCTGTGCACGAGCTTCGCACAGTGGGCAGATTGCTAGCGCCAGAAGGGTTTCTCCAGTTCGTTCAGTCGATCCGCGTGGCTGAGGCCGAGATCGGCGAGATCCCGCGCATCGAGTTGGGCCAGCAGGCGCCGTGTTCTGACGCGTTCAAGACGTTGGCAGAAATCTCTGACCAGCCGCCGAAGACGACTGAAACGAGCAGAGCGGTTCACCGTGATTGCTGAAACATCCTGTAAGTGATTCATGACGTCTTCCTTCTTCCAGTAGCGGCGGAAGGTCATGTTGAACCGGATGCCGTGGGGAAGGCAGAGACACCCTGAAATAATTGTACTGGTTCAGTTTGTACTCAAACAAAACTGAACCTGTCTGCGGGGCAGGCATCTGTGTCACATGTTTCCCGAGCCCAAAACGACAAGACCCGTCGCGGTTTCCCGCGACGGGTCTTGTGTGTTCAATTCGGGTTGCTGGCGGTGGGTCTCGCGACCAGAGCCAGCGACGCTACTTAGCGCCAGAACGGCTTGCTGAGCTCTTCGTAACGTTGTGCTTCGCTGATACCGGCGTCAGCCAGCAGACGCGAATCCAGACGAGCCAGTTGATGGCGGCTGGAGATGCGGCGCTGCCACAGCATCAGGTTGGCGATAACGCGCAGAGGCAGGGAAGCCTGGGTTTTTGCAGCTTTGTCTTCGAAGAACAGTTCGGAACTGAGTGTACGTTCCATGGTTGACATCCTTCCGCTTGTGGCGGGATCAGGTAGTGGTTAACTGGTGCCCATGATCCTCTCGTTTGGCCAGACTCTCTAGATACAGTTCACTTGTATTGTGCGTGACCAGTTAACTGTTTATAGGGGGTGTACGGGTCAAAATCGAGCAAACTGTACCTGTCTGCGCTTATTTGGTGCATTTTTATCCGGTTCGTAGGATTGTGTAGGCAAAATCCGTAAAAAAAGACCGATACAGTAGTACAGTTTTTAGCGGTGTGAAGTATTTTCACAATCCCGCTGGCGAAACTGTGTTTGCGCCAGCGGAAAATCGATGCGGATTACGCCGTCAGCATCTGCCCGGTTTCTTCCAGATTGATATGCCAGCTCAGGGCATCACGCAGGATGTGCGGAGTGTGACCGCCGATGGCGCAGGCTTTTTCGAAATAGTCGTTCAGCGCCTGGCGGTAATCCGGGTGCACACAGTTGTCGATGATGACCCGGGCGCGCTCCCGTGGCGCCAGGCCACGCAGATCGGCCAGACCCACCTCGGTCACCAGGATGTCGACGTCATGCTCGGTGTGGTCGACGTGGCTGACCATTGGCACCACGCTGGAAATCGCTCCGCCCTTGGCGATCGATTTGGTCACGAACACCGCCAGGTGTGCGTTGCGCGCGAAGTCACCCGAACCGCCAATGCCGTTCATCATCCGCGTGCCGCAGACGTGGGTGGAATTGACGTTGCCGTAGATGTCGAACTCAAGTGCCGTGTTGATGCCGATGATGCCCAGGCGACGAACCACTTCAGGGTGGTTCGAGATCTCCTGCGGGCGCAGCACCAGTTTGTCCTTGTACTTCTCCAGGTTGCCGAACACGTCGCTGTTGCGCCGCTCCGAGAGGGTGATCGAACTGCCCGAGGCGAAGCTCAGCTTGCCCGCATCGATCAGATCGAAGGTCGAATCCTGCAGCACTTCGGAGTACATGGTCAGTTCTTCGAACGGCGAATCGATCAGCCCGCACATCACCGCGTTGGCAATGTTGCCGATCCCGGCCTGCAGCGGGCCGAGCTTGTTGGTCATGCGTCCGGCATCGACTTCCTGCTTGAGGAAGGTGATCAGGTGATCGGCGATGGCTTTGGTGTCGACGTCCGGCGACGAGACGGTAGACGGCGAATCCGGCTGCTGGGTGATGACGATGGCGACGATCTTCTCCGGCGGGATCGGGATCGCGGTGCTGCCGATACGGTCGTCGACTTTTACCAGAGGGATGGGCGTGCGGGTCGGACGATAGGTCGGGATATAGATGTCATGCAAACCTTCGAGGTTGGCGTTGTGCGCCAGGTTGATCTCGACGATCACGTGTTTGGCGAAAATCGCGAAGCTCGCCGAGTTGCCCACCGAGGTGGTCGGCACGATATGGCCCTGTTCGGTGATGGCCACGGCTTCGATCACTGCGATGTCCGGCAGCTTCAGTTGCTGGTTGCGCAGTTGCTCGACGGTTTCCGACAGGTGCTGGTCGATGAACATCACTTCGCCGGCGTTGATCGCCTTGCGCAGGGTGCTGTCGACCTGGAACGGCATGCGCCGGGACAGGACGCCGGCCTCGGTCAGTTGCTTGTCGAGGTCGTTGCCCAGGCTGGCACCGGTCATCAGGCTGATTTTCAGCGGCGTGACCTTGGCGCGCTCGGCCAGTGCATGGGGAACGGCCTTGGCTTCGCCGGCGCGGGTGAAGCCGCTCATGCCGACGGTCATGCCGTCCTCAATCAGCGCAGCGGCGTCGGCGGCGCTCATCACTTTATCCAACAACGAAGGCAGGCGAATACGGTCACGGTACATGGATTATTTTCTCGGGCAGCGAGTAGCAGGATGCGCAGTCTAGTGAATTTCGCGGACGCCTGTCCCGCTACCAAGGTCGCAAACGAGGCGTCTATTTAGCGGGTTTCAAGTAAAACACCGTTACCGGATCTGCAACAACGCGGCAAATTGTCCGACGGTTTTTGCAAACAAAAACGCCCCGACAGGTCGGGGCGTCCGGGTACAACAATCAGCGGTTTACTCGACCGCTTTGACCATGTCTTCGATGACTTTCTTCGCGTCACCGAACACCATCATGGTCTTGTCCAGATAGAACAGTTCGTTGTCCAGGCCGGCATAGCCGCTGGCCATCGAGCGCTTGTTGACGATGATGGTCTTGGCCTTGAACGCCTCGAGAATCGGCATGCCGGCAATGGGCGATTTCGGATCGTTCTTGGCGGCCGGGTTGACCACGTCGTTGGCTCCGAGCACCAGCACCACGTCGGCCTGACCGAACTCGGAGTTGATGTCTTCCATCTCGAACACCTGGTCGTACGGCACTTCGGCTTCGGCCAGCAATACGTTCATGTGGCCAGGCATCCGACCGGCCACCGGGTGGATCGCGTATTTCACGGTCACGCCGTGGTGGGTCAGCTTCTCGGTCAGCTCTTTCAACGCGTGCTGTGCACGGGCCACCGCCAGACCGTAGCCTGGAACGATGATCACGGTGTCGGCGTTGGTCAGCAGGAAGGTTGCGTCGTCAGCCGAACCGGATTTCACCGGACGGGCTTCTTTCTCGCCAGCAGGACCGGCGTCCGCGGTATTGCCGAAACCGCCGAGCAGTACATTAAAGAAGGAACGGTTCATCGCCTTGCACATGATGTACGAGAGGATCGCACCGCTCGAACCCACCAGCGAACCGGCGATGATCAGCATCGAGTTGTTCAGGGAGAAGCCAATACCCGCTGCCGCCCAGCCGGAATAGCTGTTGAGCATCGATACCACCACCGGCATGTCGGCGCCACCGATCGGGATGATGATCAGCACGCCCATGACGAACGCCAGAGCCAGCATCAGTGCGAACGCGGCGAGGTTGCCGGTCAGCATGAAGGTAACGCCGAGGATCAGTGTTGCCAGGCCCAGTACCGCGTTCAGCTTGTGCTGACCGCTGAACTGTACCGGTGCACCCTGAAACAGTCGGAACTTGTACTTGCCCGACAGCTTGCCGAAGGCGATCACCGAGCCGGAGAAGGTGATTGCACCGATGGCTGCGCCAAGGAACAGCTCCAGACGATTGCCCGCCGGGATCGAATCGCCCAGTTGCTTGACGATGCCCAGCGACTGCGGCTCGACCACCGCCGCGATGGCGATGAACACCGCTGCCAGACCGATCATGCTGTGCATGAACGCGACCAGTTCCGGCATCTTGGTCATTTCAACGCGCTTGGCCATGATCGAACCGGCGGTGCCACCGATCAGCAGGCCGACAATCACGTAGCCAATACCGGCAGTGGCCCCGCCTTGTTCTAAAGAGAGCGCGCCGAGCTTATAGATGAGGCCGATGGTGGTCAGGATCGCCAACGTCATGCCGACCATGCCGAACAGGTTGCCGCGGCGTGACGTAGTCGGGTGCGACAGGCCTTTGAGGGCCTGGATGAAACAGATCGACGCGATCAGGTAGAGCGTCGTGACGAGGTTCATGCTCATTACTTGGGCGCCTCTTCTTTTGCTTTCGGGGCTTTCTTCTTGAACATCTCAAGCATGCGGCGGGTGACCAGGAAGCCACCGAACACGTTGACAGCGGCCAGTGCCACGGCGAGGGTGCCCATGGTCTTGCCCAGTGGCGTGACGGTCAGGGCGGCAGCGAGCATGGCGCCGACGATCACGATCGCGGAAATCGCGTTGGTGACCGCCATCAGCGGCGTGTGCAGCGCAGGTGTAACGTTCCAGACCACGTGGTAGCCGACATAAATCGCCAGCACGAAGATGATCAGGTTGTAGATACCGGGGGAGATAAGCTCTTCCATCGTCTGAATCCCTGCTTAGGCGTTTTTGCGGATGACCTGGCCGTCGCGGCACATCAGGCACGCGGCGACGATGTCGTCTTCGAGGTTCACTTCGAACTGGCCTTCTTTGGTGAACACCAGTTTCAGGAAGTCCAGCAGGTTGCGTGCGTACAGTGCCGAGGCATCTGCGGCGACTTCACCGGCGAGGTTGGTCGGCCCGACGATGGTCACGCCGTTCTCGACCACGACCTGATCGGCCACGGTCAACGGGCAGTTGCCACCCTGAGCGGCTGCGAGGTCGATGACCACCGAGCCGGGTTTCATCTGCGCCACGGTGTCCGCGCTCAACAGCACGGGTGCCTTGCGGCCCGGGATCAGTGCGGTGGTGATGACGATATCGGCCTGCTTGGCGCGCTCGTGCACGGCCTGGGCCTGACGCTGCATCCAGCTCGCCGGCATCGGGCGTGCGTAACCGCCGACACCGACCGCGCATTCGCGTTCTTCATCAGTCTCGTAAGGCACGTCGACGAACTTGGCGCCGAGGGATTCAATCTGTTCCTTTACGGCCGGCCGGACGTCGGACGCTTCAATGACGGCGCCTAGACGTTTCGCTGTGGCGATCGCCTGCAACCCGGCCACGCCCGCCCCCAGAATCAGCACGCGCGCCGCTTTCACGGTGCCCGCAGCGGTCATCAGCATCGGCATGAAGCGCGGATAGTAGTGGGCGGCCAGCAGCACGGCCTTATAGCCGGCGATATTCGCCTGGGAGGACAACACATCGAGGCTCTGGGCCCGCGAGGTGCGTGGAGCCGCTTCCAGGGCGAACGCGGTGATGCCGCACTCGGCCATCTTCGTGATGATGTCGTTGTTGAACGGGTTGAGCATGCCGACCAGTACCGTGCCGCGCTTGATCAGCGTCAGCTCGGCATCGCTTGGTGCGACCACTTTGAGAATCAGCTCGGCGCCAAACGCGTCATTGGCGCTGCCAATGGTTGCGCCCGCCGCCTCATAGGCACTGTCGACAACGCTGGCTTTAACGCCGGCGCCGCTTTGCACAGTGACCTTGTGACCTTGGCTGATCAGCTTTTTGATGGTTTCCGGCGTTGCAGCAACCCGTGTTTCACCGGTCTGGGTTTCGAGAGGAACACCAATGTGCACGTCAAATCTCCTGCGTGATCTTATTGAGTAAACCCATGCACTACGGATGGTGCGACTGGGGCGGCCGATCAGCACGATCCCGCCGAATCAGGGCGGGGCGCGGCATTTTGCAGGCGAAGTTTATGCCCTTCAAGGGATTATGACGGGTGACGGAAAATTAACTACAAGTCATCCCGTGACCGAATGTCGCAGATGGCCAGATGAATCCCTTGCAGGCCGTGCCTTTCAAGGAGTCTGGATGAATTTGAAGAATTTTCTCATCGGTGACGTGAATAGACTGCAATGAGTCGTGAATGAGGGCGCAAAGCCACGTCGGCAGGCGCTTTTGGGACGTCTGTACGACCTTCGTATACAGTCTGTCGATTTGCGACAAATAGTTATATCTGTAGGGCTTTGATTTTTCTGACTACGGGGTTAGTAATTGATGGAGCCCTTTAATCTTCAGGGCTGTAGCTGTGTGCCTGATTCACCAGCCAGTCGCGAAACGCCTTGAGGGACGCCGATTCGACTTTGCGCTCCGGAATCATAAGGTAATACGCCTTGACGCTGGAGAGCGCGTTGGGGTTGGCAATGACCAGACGTTTCTCGGCCAGTTCGCGCTGAATGAGGAACGGCGGGATCAGCGCGATGCCCATATCGTGCATGGCCGCCTGGGCCAGCATGGAGAATAGCTCGTAGCGCGGACCTGTCATGTCGCGGGGGATGCTCAGATGCTGTGAGTTGAACCATTGCCGCCAGGCATAGGGCCGAGTGGTCTGTTGGAGGAGGGGGAGGTTCGCGACTTCTTCGGGTGTCAGAAGCTTCCGGTTGCCGAGCAGGGCGGGGCTGCATACCGGCATCGGGTTTTCACCCATCAGTCTGTGCGATTCGGTGCCCGACCAATCCGCATCGCCGAAATATATGGCGGCATCGAAGTCGGTATCGGCAAACAGGAACGGACGGGTGCGGTTGGTCAAGTTGACCGTCACTTCCGGATGCTTGAGCTGGAAGTCCTTCAGTCTCGGCAGCAGCCATTGCGTGCCGAAGGTCGGCACCACAGCGAGTTCGATGACATTGGTGCCTTGTTGTCCCATCACTGACAGGGTGTCGCGTTCTACCGCATCGAGTTGGGTAGCGACTCGTCGACTGTAGGAAAGGCCCGCTTCCGTCAGCTTTACCCCACGTCGGGAGCGTCGGAACAGTTCGACACCGAGGAAGTCTTCGAGACTGGCGATCTGTCGGCAAATGGCGCCCTGGGTGAGAGAAAGTTCCTCAGCCGCCCGGGTAAAGCTCTCATGGCGGGCGGCGGCTTCGAAACTGATCAGGGCGGTGGTGCTCGGTATCTTGCGGCGCATGTACGTCAACCTCACTAATACGCCGCATGGAAGGCACCTGGCGACGTTTCGGAGTGAGAAAGTAGCACAACAGGATGCAAAATCTTCGTTTGTCGGGATGGCGAAGCGGGCCTAGGATCGATTCCACGTCAATTCACCCGATTTGCGAGGACTCACTCATGGGCGGTAAAGCTAGCTTCAACTGGATCGATCCACTGCTGCTGGATCAACAGCTGACTGAAGAAGAACGCATGATCCGCGATACCGCCGAGCAATTCGCCCAGCACAACCTTGCACCACGCGTTCTAGAAGCCTTCCGCCATGAGAAGACCGATCCTGCGATCTTCCGTGAAATGGGTGAGGTCGGTCTGTTGGGTGCGACCATTCCCGAGCAGTACGGTGGCAGCGGTCTGAATTACGTCAGCTATGGTTTGATAGCTCGTGAGGTCGAGCGCGTCGACTCTGGCTACCGCTCGATGATGAGTGTGCAGTCTTCGCTGGTGATGGTGCCGATCAACGAATTCGGTACCGAAGCACAGAAGCAGAAGTACCTGCCGAAACTGGCTTCCGGCGAGTGGATCGGCTGCTTCGGTCTGACTGAACCGAATCACGGTTCCGACCCGGGCGCGATGATTACCCGTGCACGCAAGGTCGAAGGCGGCTACAGCCTGACCGGCGCCAAGATGTGGATCACCAACAGCCCGATCGCCGATGTGTTCGTGGTTTGGGCCAAGGACGACGCTGGTGACATCCGTGGCTTCGTCCTGGAGAAGGGCTGGAAAGGTCTGAGTGCTCCAGCGATTCACGGCAAGGTCGGCCTGCGGGCTTCGATCACCGGTGAAATCGTCATGGACAACGTTTTCGTGCCGGAAGAGAACATCTTCCCAGACGTGCGCGGTCTGAAAGGTCCGTTCACCTGTCTCAACTCTGCTCGGTATGGCATCTCCTGGGGGGCGCTGG
>NZ_CP103374.1:340000-980000 GCF_024981055.1 Pseudomonas sp. BW7P1
GGACCGAACCGACTACCGTTGAAAAGTTAGCGGATGACCTGTGGATCGGAGTGAAAGGCTAATCAAGCTCGGAGATAGCTGGTTCTCCTCGAAAGCTATTTAGGTAGCGCCTCATGTATCACTGCTGGGGGTAGAGCACTGTTTCGGCTAGGGGGTCATCCCGACTTACCAAACCGATGCAAACTCCGAATACCAGCAAGTGCCGAGCATGGGAGACACACGGCGGGTGCTAACGTCCGTCGTGAAAAGGGAAACAACCCAGACCGTCAGCTAAGGTCCCAAAGTTATGGTTAAGTGGGAAACGATGTGGGAAGGCTTAGACAGCTAGGAGGTTGGCTTAGAAGCAGCCACCCTTTAAAGAAAGCGTAATAGCTCACTAGTCGAGTCGGCCTGCGCGGAAGATGTAACGGGGCTCAAACCATACACCGAAGCTACGGGTATCACGCAAGTGATGCGGTAGAGGAGCGTTCTGTAAGCCTGTGAAGGTGAGTTGAGAAGCTTGCTGGAGGTATCAGAAGTGCGAATGCTGACATGAGTAACGACAATGGGTGTGAAAAACACCCACGCCGAAAGACCAAGGTTTCCTGCGCAACGTTAATCGACGCAGGGTTAGTCGGTCCCTAAGGCGAGGCTGAAAAGCGTAGTCGATGGAAAACAGGTTAATATTCCTGTACTTCTGGTTATTGCGATGGAGGGACGGAGAAGGCTAGGCCAGCTTGGCGTTGGTTGTCCAAGTTTAAGGTGGTAGGCTGAGATCTTAGGTAAATCCGGGATCTTAAGGCCGAGAGCTGATGACGAGTTGCCTTCAGGCGACGAAGTGGTTGATGCCATGCTTCCAAGAAAAGCTTCTAAGCTTCAGATAACCAGGAACCGTACCCCAAACCGACACAGGTGGTTGGGTAGAGAATACCAAGGCGCTTGAGAGAACTCGGGTGAAGGAACTAGGCAAAATGGCACCGTAACTTCGGGAGAAGGTGCGCCGGTGAGGGTGAAGGACTTGCTCCGTAAGCCCATGCCGGTCGAAGATACCAGGCCGCTGCGACTGTTTATTAAAAACACAGCACTCTGCAAACACGAAAGTGGACGTATAGGGTGTGACGCCTGCCCGGTGCCGGAAGGTTAATTGATGGGGTTAGCTAACGCGAAGCTCTTGATCGAAGCCCCGGTAAACGGCGGCCGTAACTATAACGGTCCTAAGGTAGCGAAATTCCTTGTCGGGTAAGTTCCGACCTGCACGAATGGCGTAACGATGGCGGCGCTGTCTCCACCCGAGACTCAGTGAAATTGAAATCGCTGTGAAGATGCAGTGTATCCGCGGCTAGACGGAAAGACCCCGTGAACCTTTACTATAGCTTTGCACTGGACTTTGAATTTGCTTGTGTAGGATAGGTGGGAGGCTTTGAAGCGTGAACGCCAGTTTGCGTGGAGCCATCCTTGAAATACCACCCTGGCAACTTTGAGGTTCTAACTCAGGTCCGTTATCCGGATCGAGGACAGTGTATGGTGGGTAGTTTGACTGGGGCGGTCTCCTCCTAAAGAGTAACGGAGGAGTACGAAGGTGCGCTCAGACCGGTCGGAAATCGGTCGCAGAGTATAAAGGCAAAAGCGCGCTTGACTGCGAGACAGACACGTCGAGCAGGTACGAAAGTAGGTCTTAGTGATCCGGTGGTTCTGTATGGAAGGGCCATCGCTCAACGGATAAAAGGTACTCCGGGGATAACAGGCTGATACCGCCCAAGAGTTCATATCGACGGCGGTGTTTGGCACCTCGATGTCGGCTCATCACATCCTGGGGCTGAAGCCGGTCCCAAGGGTATGGCTGTTCGCCATTTAAAGTGGTACGCGAGCTGGGTTTAGAACGTCGTGAGACAGTTCGGTCCCTATCTGCCGTGGACGTTTGAGATTTGAGAGGGGCTGCTCCTAGTACGAGAGGACCGGAGTGGACGAACCTCTGGTGTTCCGGTTGTCACGCCAGTGGCATTGCCGGGTAGCTATGTTCGGAAAAGATAACCGCTGAAAGCATCTAAGCGGGAAACTTGCCTCAAGATGAGATCTCACTGGAACCTTGAGTTCCCTGAAGGGCCGTCGAAGACTACGACGTTGATAGGTTGGGTGTGTAAGCGCTGTGAGGCGTTGAGCTAACCAATACTAATTGCCCGTGAGGCTTGACCATATAACACCCAAGCAATTTGCGCTTAAAAGCCAGATTGCGGTGTGTGAAGACGAAACGAACCGAAAGTTCGAGTTCACAAACACCGATGGCTGTCACATACCCGATTTGCTGAAGCGAGGCCATCTGGTCACGACTCGGCACACAGAATTTCTTGACGACCATAGAGCATTGGAACCACCTGATCCCATCCCGAACTCAGAAGTGAAACGATGCATCGCCGATGGTAGTGTGGGGTTTCCCCATGTGAGAGTAGGTCATCGTCAAGATTAAATTCCGAAACCCCGATTGCGAAAGCAGTCGGGGTTTTGTTTTAGTAGAAGTCATCAGTTTTTGCCGGAACGTTACTGCTGTAACGGGCTGGTCACAGAATTTCTTGACGACCATAGAGCATTGGAACCACCTGATCCCATCCCGAACTCAGAAGTGAAACGATGCATCGCCGATGGTAGTGTGGGGTTTCCCCATGTGAGAGTAGGTCATCGTCAAGATTGAATTCCGAAACCCCGATTGCGAAAGCAGTCGGGGTTTTGTCTTTTCAGGGCTCGCGGGAGCACACCATTCGGCGGGAATCTGGCAGAAATGCCATCCATTTCATACAAAGCGCTAAGTTTTCTTCGAATCGTGCCGACAGATTGATGAGACATGCGTGCACCAAAGTAGAGCAGCCGTCAGAACGCTGCCTGCGCTGTACATGGAATGTTGCATCTGGAACGCATCCCCACTTTTGGCATAAGAAGTCCCATGAAATGAATCTCAAGTTCAGCCATAAAATTTTGTTGGCCGCCTCGGGCGTCGTGGTCCTGGCGTTCGCGTTGTTCACTTTTTACAACGATTACCTGCAGCGAAACACCATTCGCCAGAATCTCCAGTCCTCTGTCCAGCAAGCGGGTGATCTGACCGCAAGCAGTGTGCAGAACTGGATGAGCGGGCGGATTCTGGTGCTGGAAAACCTCGCGCAGAACGTCGCTCATCAGGGCAAGAATGCCGACTTCCCGGGTCTGGTTGATCAACCGGCCTTCACCTCGAATTTCCAGTTCACTTACGTCGGCCAGGCCAATGGTGTATTCACCCAGCGTCCGGACGCGAAGATGCCGGATGGCTACGACCCGCGTCAGCGTCCCTGGTACAAGCAGGCCGTGGCCGCCGACAAAACCATGCTGACCCCGCCGTACATGGCTGCCGTCGGCGGTCTGGTGGTGACCATTGCCATGCCGGTGAAAAAGAACGGCGAGCTGCTCGGTGTAGTTGGTGGTGATTTGAGCCTGGAAACCCTGGTGAAGATCATCAACTCGGTGGACTTCGGCGGCCTGGGCCACGCATTCCTGGTCAGCGGTGACGGTCAGGTGATCGTCAGCCCGGACAAAGACCAGGTGATGAAGAACCTCAAGGACATCTACCCGAACGCCGATGTGCGCATCCAGAAGGGCAACCAGAACGTGGTGCTCAATGGCCAGGAGCGCATTCTGTCGTTCACTCCGGTCACCGGCCTGCCGAATGCCGAGTGGTACATCGGTCTGTCGATCGACCGCGACAAGGCCTACGCAGCACTCAGTCAGTTCCGTACCTCGGCACTGATCGCGATGTTCGTCGCGGTAGGCGCGATTGCGGTATTCCTGAGCCTGTTGATCACTGTGCTGATGCGTCCGCTGATCACCATGGGCCGCGCGATGCAGGACATCGCCCAGGGTGAAGGTGACCTGACCCGTCGTCTGGTGGTTGAAAGCAAGGACGAGTTCGGTGAGCTGGGCAGTTCGTTCAACCAGTTCGTGGAGCGTATTCACGCGTCCATTTCCGAAGTGTCTTCTGCGACTCGCCACGTACACGACCTGTCGCAACGGGTGATGGCATCGTCCAACGCCTCGATCATCGGTTCCGACGAGCAAAGCGCACGTACCAACAGCGTGGCTGCCGCGATCAATCAGTTGGGCGCCGCCACCCAGGAAATCGCCCGCAACGCCGCCGATGCTTCGCAACACGCCAGCGGTGCGAGCGAGCAGGCCGATGACGGTCGCCAGGTGGTCGAGCAGACGATTCAGGCCATGACCGAGCTGTCGCAGAAGATCAGCCTGTCGTGCACCCAGATCGAAACCCTGAACGCGAGCACTGACAACATCGGCCACATTCTCGATGTGATCAAAGGTATCTCCCAACAGACCAACCTGCTGGCACTCAACGCGGCCATTGAGGCGGCCCGTGCCGGGGAAGCCGGTCGCGGCTTTGCGGTGGTGGCGGACGAAGTGCGCAACCTCGCTCATCGCACCCAGGAATCGGCAGAAGAGATCCACAAGATGATCACCTCGCTGCAGGTCGGCTCCCGCGAAGCAGTGAGCACCATGAACGCCAGTCAGGCGTCCAGCGAGCAATCCGTGGAAGTGGCGAACCAGGCGGGCCTGCGTCTGGTCAGCGTGACCCAGCGCATCGGCGAAATCGACGGCATGAACCAATCGGTGGCAGCGGCTACCGAAGAGCAGACCGCCGTGGTGGAAACCCTCAATGTCGACGTCAACCAGATCAACCTGCTGAACCAGCAGAGCGTGGCCAACCTCAATGAAACGTTGAAGGATTGCGATGCGTTGTCGCAGCAGGCCAACCGGTTGAAACAACTGGTCGACAGCTTCAAGATCTGATCGCTTGCGGTCAAAAAAAAGCCCGCTGCGGAGTGATCCGCAGCGGGCTTTTTCATGCCTTATACAAACAGCTTCAGCACATTGCCCATCGCATCATCGGCGAACCCCTGCACGAAATCCTTGAACCCCGGCAGCGCCTCGGGCCCACCGCTGGCCGGCTCGGCGATGATCGTCCAGGTCGCCCGCGACTTCTCCGAACCCAGCGCCTCCACATTCATCGCTGCCCACAGATTGGCCACGCCCAGGGTGTTGTAGATGGTGGTCCAGGTCATGCTCAGCGCCTGGTCATCCCGGGAGTTGAGTTGCTCGACCACGACGTTGCCATCCTTGAAGAACTTCTTGCGCAGCGAAGACACACCTTCACCGGTCATCTCGATGTGTGACAGCGCCGGAATGAAACGGTCGAAACCGTCGAATTTGCCGACGACCTCCCACACCTGCCTGGCGTTCACCGGCACTTCCACCGAAGACACGACGTGGCAGCCGTGAGGGTTCTTGATCAGGGTGTCGGGTTGAAGATTGCTCATGGTGTTGCTCCTTGTTGGTTGAGTCAGATGAAGTTGATTTCTTTCAGGTAATCGCAGCCGCGACGCAGCAGCGCCGGGGATTTTTCCGGGTAGCGCGCGCCCATCTGCTGCACGCCGGCCTGAGCGTTGGCGTGGCCGATCAGGGAGATGTCGCCGATGTCTTCCTCGAAGCCGTTGAGGTAGAAACCGAGCACGCCGAACAGCGCGTTGTCGGCATCGACCCGGCCCAGTTGCTGCTGCCAGTCGGCGACGCTGACCAGCGCAAACTCGCGGCCGGTTTCACGGAACGACGCGACGTAGGCATCCCAGCTCAGAGGCTCCGGGTTGTGCAGGTTGAACACCGCCCGTTCGGGCGAGTAGCGGCTGGCGTGGAAGGCGATGAAGCGGGCGAGAAAGTCCACAGGCATCAGGTCGAAATTCAGCGCGAAGGCCGGCACCTGACCGAGTTGGATCGAGCCCTTGAGCATCAGCATCAGCCGGTTCTTGTGCGGCTGGCAGACGCCGCTGAGGCTGTTGAAACTGATGTTGCCGGGCCGATACAGATTGACCCGCACCCCACGTTCCCGCGCCCGTTCGAGGATGCGTTCGCCGACCCATTTCGACAGGTTGTAACCGTTGCGGATGTAGATCGGCGGCGTCGGGGCGGCGGGCAGTTCCAGCACCCGGCCTGCGTCGTCCACCGTGCTGGACGCCGACAGCGTCGAAACGAAATTGAACACCTTCTTGCTGCGCCCTTCGCACAACCTGAGCAGTTCGAAAACCGGCTCGACGTTGTCCGCTGCCAGCGACTCGTAATCGAGGACGTGATTGACGTTCGCTGCGTTGTGCACCAGCGCGCCGAACTCACGGTCAAGTCGCTCGTAGTCGTCATCGGACAGGCCCAGTTGCGGCCGGCTGATGTCTGCCGAATAGACCCGCACCCGACTCAGGTCCAGATGCTCCAGCCGGTTCTCCCGAAGCGCCTGGGCAAAGCGCTGCACCGCCGTTTGCCCGGCGCCGTCGCGCACCAGGCACGCGACCTCGCTGGCACCCCATCCCAGCAGCGCCTCGACGATGTGCACGCCGACAAAACTGTTGGCGCCAGTGACGATCACCTTGTGTACATCGCCCATGCGGCTGATCGGCAACGGTTCGATATCCAGCGCTCGCTCGGCGTCGGCCATCGCCTGGGCGCTGAGTACCGCGCTGTCATCGGTGCCGCGCACCAGCGTAGCGAGCTTGGCGATGGTCGGCAGTTCGATGAAGCGGTTGATCGAAATGCTGCGACCGAATTCCTCCCGCAGACGCAGGAGCATGCGCGACAGCAGAATCGAGTGACCGCCGAGATTGAAGAAGCTTTCGTCGGTGGAGATGTCGCTGGTCGGCAGCTCCAGCAGTTCGCCCCAGATCTCCAGCAGCAGCGCTTCGTCGGCGTTGGCCGGCAGGCATTTCGGGCCGCTGTCCTGCACGCTGACCGGCAGCTCCAGCAACGCCTTGCGATCGACTTTGCCGTTGGCCGCGAACGGCATGTTCGGCAGTTCCGTCCACGCTACGGGTTGCATGTAGTCGGGCAAGAACTGCTGGGCATGTGCCTTCAGTGCATCGCGTGCGGCATCCGTTTGCGGTTGGGCGATAAAGGCCAGAATCCGCCGGTGGCTGTCGATCACCACGGCAATCTGCCGATACAGCTGACTCTCGCGCAGACACCGCTCGATCTCTTCAGGCTCGACCCGAAAGCCGCGGATCTTCACCTGATTGTCGCGTCGCCCGCACAGCTCGATGCCGTCTTCGCCCCACTTGGCCATATCGCCGCTGCGGTAGGCGCGCAGACGCTGGCCGTCCGGCAACTCCAGATCCAGATAGCGCTCGGCGGTCTGCTGTGGATTGTTCAGGTAACCCAGGCACACACCGGGGCCGACGATGAACAGTTCACCCACGGTCTGCTCGGGTACAGGTTGCAGATCGTCATCGAGGATCAGTACCTGACTGTTGGCAATCGGCCCGCCAAGGCTGCGATTGCTGTCACCCGGCTGTAGTTGCCGCGCGGTGATCAGCACCGTGGCCTCGGTAGGGCCGTAAAGGTTGTGCAGCTTGCCCTGACGCGTCAGTTGTTCGATCACGAACGGCTCGCAGACATCGCCGCCGGTCATGATCTGCCCGACGCTTTGCAACTGCTCCAGCGGCAGGATGCTCAACAGTGCCGGCGGAAGGAATGCGTGAGTCAGCTGTCGACGGCGGATCAGCGCCGTCAGTTGCAGTGGATCGCGCCGCTGATTGTCATCGGGCACCACCAGTTCCGCGCCTTCGAGCAGGGTCGGGAAGATGTCGATCAGTGACGAGTCAAAACTCAGCGACGAGAACTGCAACACCCGGCTCTCAGCGTGCAACTGCACGTAATCGGCGTACCACGCCGTGAAATGAGCCAGGTTCGCCTGACTGAGCAGCACACCCTTCGGATGGCCGGTGGTGCCCGAGGTGTAGAGCGCCATGCAGGGCGAATCGAGCTGCGGACGCTGGCGCAGCAACGGCAGTGAGAGATCTGCGTCGGACTTGTCGATCCGCCTGACATCCAGCCCCGGCATCGAACCGCTCAGCGGATGTTCGCCATCGTGCAGCAACAACACCGCCCCGGCGTTTTCCAGGATGTATTGCTGGCGCTGCAGCGGGTGGCTAGGCTCCAGCGGCAGATACACCGCGCCGCTGCCGAGAATTGCCAGAATGGAGGCAAACAGCGCATCGCATTTGGGCAGGCAAATCCCTACTATCCACGGTTGCGGTTGTGCCTCGAGTATTGCCAGCAATCGCTGCTGGATCGCACGGCTGTGTTCATGCAGCTGGCGATAGCTGATCGACTGTTCGGCGAGGTGCAGCGCCGGGCGCTCCGCGTGCTTGGCCAGGCTTTGTTGCAGGCGCTCGATGAGCGGGGTCTGCGCCTGTTGCAACAAGAGCGGATTGGCCGTGGCATTGAAGCGATGGACGTAGGCCAGGCTGTCGAGAAACAGCAGGTTTTCCACCTGCTCGAAGTCCGGCGCCCGGGCCGTCGTTGCGTGCTGGAAATACTCGGCATCGCGGGAGAAGCGGCTGACCAGCAGCGCGACTTCGTCCACCACCAGCGCGAGTGTTCGCTGGCGCAGGGCCTGACCGTTGCCGGACAGTTCGTCGGCGATGGGCACGCGGCTCAGCAGTGTCGAATTGCACAGGCACAGCAGATCGAGCACCGGCAAACCGCCGCTGCCCGTTGCACCCACACCCAGGCGCAATGTGAGCTGCGGTGTCGCGCCGTAAGCCTGCGGAGCAAGACTGCCGTCATCGATCACCAGATCCATCGACAGTGCAGATTCCGTCAGCAATGAATGACCGTGTTGTTCGAGCGCCAATGCCAGGTCGGTCAAGGCCTGGCTGCGGCCCCTCAGCAAAATGTCGAGACGTCTCATGTCAGCCTCCTTGTCATACCAGGTAGTCGCGCAGGGCGTGCCGTACGCACGGTGTGTCGAGCAGTGAACTGTTGTGGAAAAACCGCACGATGTTGCCCACCAGCGGGTGGTGGCGATTGATCGGGAAGGCCAGCCCGGCCATCTCGTCCTTCAGTGCGCGGCGAGTCGCATCGTTGACCGGCAAGGCATCGATCAGGCGCAGGTCGAAGGACTTCTGGATGTCGTTGGTCAGGTAATGGCCGATGAACACCGGCAGGATTTGTGCGATGCATTCGCGATCCGCATCGCTTGCGGTGTTCCAGTAGATGCGCACCATCCGCGCCCAGAAACTCGAATGGCGACCCTCGTCGAGCAGATGGTCGGCCATCAGGCCCTTGATCGACGGCTTGACCGTGTCGTCCCGGGCGAACGCTGCGACATCGCCGGTCACGGTGTTCTCGGCGATGGCGACGCAGATCAGTTCCACAGCGCTGCGCAAATGTTCCGGAGCCAGTTCCACCGCAGCAGGAATCGCCCGGCTCAGTTCGATTTCATTCGGCAACTCGATGGGCTCGATACCGGTCATGGCGACGGTCTGCTGCATGAAATCCATTGCCACCAGCGCGTGGTAATCCTCGTCCACGACAACGGTCATGGCGTCGTAGCGACAGGCGAACGGGAACGCCACGGCGAAGCGGTTCTTGGCGATGCTGCGGGCGGTCTTGTCGACGATCTCGGTCTCGAAAATCACCACGTCGTTGATGAACTTGTACAGCGTCTGCACCAGGGCAAAATCTCGTTGCTCCGGGCATTCGCGCAGGAAGGTTTCACTGAGCACCAAAGGTTGGCGGCTGAGCGGATAGATCAGCCGCGCATCGTCCTCCAGCATGCGGCGCGGCCGGGTGCGGATGGTGGCGCGGCTTTCCCAGGCGTCGGCGAAGGATTGGTAGTCGGCGGCGTTCATTCGGCCACCTCCGTCAGCGGCTCGCGCATGCTCTGGCGCAGGCCGTCCCATAGCGCGATGCGGCTTTCCACGGCGGCGATGGCGCTGGCATAGACCTCGGCCTCACGTTGCGGATCACCAGCGACCAGGCGCTCCAGCAGATGCTCGGCGGCCGGGCCGTGATCTTCGGAGTCGACTTCGATGTGTCGCTCCAGGTAATAACGGAAGGTCGGCGCCTGTTCGACACCGATGCCCCAGGCATCGAGCATGCGCTGGAACATGGTTGGAATCACACTCTCGCGCCCATGCAGAAAAGCCGCGGCAACGCTGTGTCCTGGCGCGTGCAGCGCGGTGTGCAGGGTGTCGCGGACGAACTGTGCGGCAGCCGGATCGACATCGACACTCTGCAGCGCGACGTCGTAGCTCACGCCCTCTTGCTGCAACGCGACGAAACGCTCCACCGCCGAGGTGTTCGCACCGACTTCGCGCATCGCATCCAGGTACAACTCGAAATGACTGTAATGACCGTGGGACAGCCGGTCGTCCGACTCTTCACCCAGCACGATTTCATTGATAAGCCGCGCGGCGTGCGGATCGCGCGGCGGCAGCCACGGCAGTCGGGTGCAGGTCAGTTCCTGTTGCAGGCGTTTGGTCAGCGACATGAAATCCCATACGGCAAATACATGGGATTCCATGAAGCGTCGCAACACCGACAGCGAATCGATTTCGGAGAAGATCGGGTGAACGCTGAGTTCGGCTTTCTTTTGGGCGAGTTGTTCTTTAGTTGGCATGATGCGAGCCTCTGGCTTATAGGGATATAGGGACTGCTCAATCAATGGCTAACAACGTTGGATATATATTCCAGGCGAGCGATAGCCTCATTCGTTTCGATGAAAGTTGAAGTTGTAGAAAGAGGCCTGGTACAACGGCACGCCGGTAAAGACTGGCATGCGCCGGGCCTAACTGTTGGAGCTCGCCGGTTTTTCGGTGCGATAGAAAACCCGGCGAAGAAAAACTAATACATCGCAAAACAACTTCACAAGTATATTTTCAATTAATTTAAGTTTGCTGTTTTTCGGGTATGAGTTGGGCTGATAAAACTTTTGATTAAAGTTTTATTTGGGCGTAGTTGCTCCTTTCGGTGTTTAAAGACCAAAATTGAATAACAAGAGTGAATGCCTCACTCGAAGCAACTTTCTAATGAATTGATTGAGATGATCTGAGGGGATGAAGTTGGCCTGGTACGGCGGCGTATCTTCCTTTTCCCGTGACAAGGCTCCTTCCGTAGGTTCCTGGTGCGGGGACTGCTGCCGGGGCGGCGCGTCCCCGTTCTATAGTGGGTTGGCGATCCAAGGGTGCGCGTAATTCGGCGCCGCGGCTATCGTCGAAAATGACTTCCTTGCGGTGCAAATTCCGGGCTGTCCGAAGCTGGGGGGGAGGTTAGAGCGCAGGCACGCAAGTGCCACGGCAATTGAGCGCGATCAGGATGGGGATTTGTAAGCGGGTTATTCACCGGGTGAACGCGAGTCCACCCGGAAGGGGGAGAGTCAGCGGGCTGTCTTGCGGTTCTGGGCAGCGGTGCTGGCAAGGTATCGGGTGATGACCTCGACACCGCGATTGAGGTGTTGCTCCAGCAATGCCACCGCGAGCGGGGTGTCCTGTTGCTTCACGGCTTCCAGCAACGCCCGGTGATCGTCCTGAGAGATCTTGCCCAGTCCCATGGCCTCGAGGTTGAAGCGCAGAAAGCGTTCCTCTTCATTCAAGCCGTCCTCGACCAGCCGCAGCAGACGACCGTTCGGGGATTGGCAATAAAGTGCCATGTGGAACAGACGATTGAGCCGGCCGATTTCGGTGTAATCGTGCTCGGTTTCCAGCTCTTCGATATAACCGGCAGCGCGTTCGTGATCGGCGCTGGTCAGCAGCGGGATCGACTGGCGCAACGCTTCGGACTCCAGCAGGATCCGCAGCTCGTAGGTTTCGGTCGCGTCGCCCTGGATCAGCGGCGCCACCACGGCCCCCTTGTGGGCGACCACGCTCAACAGGCCTTGGGCTTCCAGTTGACGCAACGCTTCGCGCACCGGCATGCGGCTGACGCCGAAGAGGTCCGCCAGATCCTGCTGGCGCACGGCGGTGCCGCACGGCAGGCGTCCGTCAAGGATCGCCGAGCGCAGTGTTTCTTCGATGACCGAGCGCGCCAGATGCGCGGGAATCGGCCCGTCGACTTTGATGCTGTGGAGTGGCTTGGGCTTCTGGGTCACAACTGCACACCCTGTTGACTGCGAAATTTGGATCCAAAGGACACTAGTGATTGCTCTACGGGTTGTCAAACCGTGTAGAAGAACCCTGTCACAACTGAAGTTTAGCGCGCATGCGATGATCTCAGGGTGCCATTGTTTTTTGCTGGACTAACCTTCACCATCAGACGCCTTTCCTCCTGCCCTGGATGCCTAGCATTGGCGGTACGTTTCGCGATCCCCCGGTTCGTGCGCTGGCTTGTCTGCGCGCTGCTGCTGGCCGGCATCATGCTGGGCGGCCTGCATGCCGATTGGGATTTTTCCGCGATCAGCCGCAAGGCCACGGCATTGTACGGACCGCTGGGCGCCGGGCAACAGCGGATCGATGCCTGGCAGAACCTGTTGGCCACGCAGAAGCAGGTCAGCGAAATGGAAAAGCTCAAGGTGGTGAATCTGTTTTTCAACAAACAGATGCGCTATGTCGAGGACATCGACCTGTGGGGCCAGGTCGATTATTGGGAAACCCCCATCGAAGCCTTGTGGAAAGGCGCCGGTGACTGCGAGGACTACGCGATCGCCAAGTATTTCAGCCTGCGCCACCTCGGCGTGGCCAGTGACAAGTTGCGCATCACCTACGTCAAGGCTCTTCGCCAGAACCGGGCGCACATGGTGTTGACCTACTATTCCAGTCCCGATGCCATGCCGCTGGTGCTCGACAGCCTGATCGACCCGATCAAACCGGCCTCCGAGCGAACCGATTTGCTGCCGGTCTACTCTTTTAATGCCGAAGGTCTGTACCTGCCGGGCGCCAAGGGCAACAAAAAGGTCGGCGACACCAAACGCCTGTCACGCTGGCAGGATGTGTTGAAGAAAATGCAGGCCGAAGGATTCCCGGTCGAGACGACTAACTAGGAGCACGCGCTCAGATGTCTTTGTTCAAACAGCTGTTGATCGCTATCTGTCTGTTCCTGGTGGTCGCCTTCACCGGCAGCTTCATGGTCAGTCTGGAGAGCTCGCGCACCCAGTACGTCAACCAGTTGCGCTCCCACGCCCAGGACGCCGCCACGGCGCTGGCGCTGTCGCTGACACCGAATATCGATGACCCGGCGATGGTCGAGCTGCTGGTCAGTTCGATCTTCGACAGCGGTTATTACTCGAGCATCCGTGTGGTCGATCTGAAGACCGACCAGACCATCGTCGAACGCAGTGGCATTCCCGCCGTCACCAACGTTCCGGACTGGTTCGTCAAGCTGATCGGCCTGGAGCCGGCCGGTGGCGATGCGCTGGTCAGCCGTGGCTGGGAGCAGGCGGCGCGGGTCGAAGTGGTCAGCCATCCGATGTTCGCCCTGGCCAAGCTCTGGCAGAGCGCACTCGGCAGCCTTGGCTGGCTGCTGGTCTGCGGCGCCGTCAGTGCGGTGCTCGGCGCGCTGTTGCTGCGTCGCCAGTTGCGGCCGCTGGATTACATGGTCAAGCAATCCCATGCCATCGCCCGTCGCGAATTCCTCAGCCTGCCCGACTTGCCGCGCACACCTGAACTGCGTCGCGTGGTGCTGGCCATGAATCAGATGGTCGAGAAGCTCAAGGCGTTGTTCCAGGAGCAGGCCGAACGCAGCGAAAAACTGCGCACCGAGTCCTATCAGGACAACCTCACCGGGCTGGCCAACCGGCGCTACTTCGAGATGCAACTGAACGCCCGCGTGAGTAATCCGGAGCAGGCCAGTTCCGGTTACCTGTTGCTGTTGCGGGTCAAGGACCTGGCCGGGCTGAACCAGCGTCTCGGCGGTCAGCGCACCGACGAATTATTGAAAGCGGTCGGTCAGCAACTGTCCCGCGAATGCGCCAGATACCCGGAAACCCAAAACCTCGTGACCCGCATTCGTGGCGGTGAGTTCGCCGTGCTGGCGCCGGGCCTGACCCGTGAAGAAGCGCTGCAACTGGCGCAGAATCTCGACAGCGCTCTGGGCAGTTTGCACGCCACCGGTGCTACTGATGTGCCTGCTGTGGCTTCCATCGGTCTGGCGCCGTTCGCCCACGGTGATTCACCGCAAGCGGTACTCAGCCTGGGAGATCAGGCGCTGGCCCAGGCCGAAGGTCAGGGCGAGCAGAACTGGGCGTGCCTCGATCAGAGCCTGGTGGCGGATGTCGGCGATGATCATCACGCTTGGCATCGTTTGCTCGATCAGGCTCTGAATCAGCGGCGTTTCGAACTGTTCTTCCAGCCTGTGGTGGCGGCGCAGGACACGCAACTGGTGCTGCATTACAAAGTGCTGTCACGCCTGCTCGACGAGCAGGGCCAGACCATTCCCGCCGGGCGTTTTCTGCCATGGCTGGAGCGCTTTGGCTGGACCGCGCGACTGGATCGGTTGATGCTCGAACGAGTGCTGGAGCAAATGGCTGGCCATGAAGAATCCCTGGCGCTGAACCTGTCCTCGGCGACCCTGGCCGATCAACAGGCGCTGAACAAGGTGTTCGAGATCCTGCGCTCGCATTCCAATCTCGGCTCGCGTCTGACCCTGGAAATCGGCGAGGAGCAATTGCCGGAGCAAGCGGTGCTGGAGCAGTTGACCCGACGCCTGCGCGAACTCGGTTTCTCCCTGAGCCTGCAGCGTTTCGGCGGGCGCTTCAGCATGATCGGCAATCTGGCGCGGCTGGGGCTGGCGTACCTGAAGATCGATGGCAGCTACATTCGCGCGATCGATCAGGAGAGCGACAAGCGCCTGTTCATCGAGGCCATCCAGCGTGCTGCGCACAGCATCGATCTGCCGCTGATTGCCGAGCGGGTGGAGACGGAAGGGGAGTTGTCGGTGATTCGCGAGATGGGGTTGTACGGGGTTCAGGGGCAGCTATTCGGTGAGCCGAAACCCTGGTGATGAATTGTCAGTTCCCACCCACCATGTGGGAACTGACAGGACAAAAAGATCAGATCAACCCGGTCTCTTCATCATCGATCAACTGGCTCAATCCGCCCAACGCTACCCGGGCCTGGTTCCGGTCCATCAACTTGGCCTGTGCCGCCGGCGGCAGGTCGGTGACGCGGATCACGCCTTTCTGGGTAAGGACCTGGATCAGGTCGTCAAGCACCCGGATCATTTCCAGATCGCTCTGTTTGAGCTGTTTGAGGCTGTTTTCCACGGCGGCGTTGGCGAACCAGGCCTGGATTTCATGGTGGTCGGCCGGCAGCGTTTCCGTGGCCTCGGCCCAGGCCGCAGCCTCCACGCGACTCAACTGACCCTGCGCATCGCGTTGCACGTAAAACATTGAGCATCCCTCGAAAATGGACTGGCGTCATGCTGTCAGCAGCATAGCCAACTGCACGGGAGTATGCGGTGTGGCGACGAAGTCGTCACCGCAAAGAAAGGCGCAAACGTGACGACCGCCCCATTGGGGCGGTCGTTTTGTTCACGCATCAGCTGTTGTTGTGGTCGACCTTGATGGTCGGGTCGCTACCGGCAATCAGGTTGTGAATGTTGGCAGTGGACCAGTTGTTGCCTTCCAGTTTGATCGTCACGTCCGGTGTGGCGGCAGCCGCATCGGCGGAGTTGAACTTGCCCGCCGAGCTGACTTGCAGCGACGACACGCCGTCGACCGTGGTGATTTTCAGGAAGTTGTCGATGGTGCTGCCGGTCTCGCCCTGCAGCAGGTCACGCAGGTCGATGCGGTCACCTTCGCTGGCGTTGAAGTCCTTGATCACATCGTTGCCGGTGTCGCCTGCTTTCCAGACGAAAGTGTCGGCACCGGAACCGCCGATCAGGATGTCATTGCCCTGACCGCCTATCAGTGTGTCGTTGCCGGAGCCGCCCAGCAGGATGTCATTGCCCTTGCCACCATCGAGCACGTCATTGCCGCCACCGCCGAACAGGATGTCATTGCCTGCGCCGCCCAGCAGCGTGTCGTTGCCGTCGTGGGCACCGGACACATCGAACGCCTGATAGTGCTCGGTGATGTACTGGTGCACGTTGCTGGTGGTGACTTTGCTGACATCGACGCCGGTCTGCTGCGCAACGAACGCCTGCATCGCCTGGTAACCCTCGCCGGCAATGCCGTTGAAGCTCACCAGGTCGCCGAACAGGATGTCGTTGCCGTCGCCGCCGTTGACCGTGTCGTTACCCGGCATCGTCGCTTCGGTGTGGCCGATGATCGAGTTGGCCAGGTCCTTCGGATCGATGTTGGTCTGCGGGTTGTGATCAGTGTCGTAAGGTTTCAGGTCGTTGAGGCTGACACCGCTGTTGATCCCGATGGCTTCCACGTTGGACAGGTTGCCCAGCAGCGCGAAGGCGCTGTTGGCGTTGTCGGTGGTGGCCGAACTGGTGCTGCTGCCGGAACCTGCCAGGTTCGACAGCTCGTAGGTGCCGTCGCCCTGGGCGTGAATCGTACCCAGACTGTTCCAGTTCCAGCTGCCGTTCTTGTACGTCTGCAGCACCACGGCACCGGCCGTGCTGATGGTCAGGTAGTGCGTGCTGTCGATGTAGGTGCTGAAGCTGTCGCCCAGTTTGTAGTTGCTGGTCTTCACCACGTCGTCGAGCTTCACGTTGCCGTACAGCGTCGGGTTGGTCTGTTCGCCGCTCTGGTAGTAGGTCGGCTGGCCGTCGGTGATGAAGTACGTGAGGTTCTTCGCCCCGGTATTGGCAACCGCTTCGGTGCTCTGGAAGAAGTTGGCCGTGGCCTTGAACACGTCTTCGTAGTTGGTGCCGCCGCCGGAGGTCATCGAGTCCAGCACCGCTTTGAGCTTGGTCAGCGCGTTCGGGTCGTTGAGGTTCACCGACACCGACTTGTTGACCTGGGTATCGAAATCCACCAGGAAGATGTTCACCGTACCCGAGTTGTTGCCCATGCTCTGCTTGAGGGTGTTGAACACCGAGGTCAGCGAGTCTTTGGCGGCGTTGATCGACGAGGTGCTCATGCTGCCCGAGCTGTCGACCATGAACGCGATGTTGTAGTTGGTGCCCGGCACCACGGTCAGGCCGCCGATGTCGGCGACGATGATGTCGTTGCCATCGGTGCCGGTGACGGTGTCGTCGGCCGAGGTGGCGACAATCGAGTTGTACACCGCCGGCACCACGGTGACCGGAATGGTCGCGGTGGTGCTGGCAGAGCCGCCCAGGGCCTCGGTGGAGGTCGAGGTCACGGTCAGGTTGAACTGGCCGTTGTAGTAGGCCGGCGGGGTCACGGTCAGGCTGCCGAGGTTCCAGCCGGTGACGTTGGCGTCGCCGCTGGTGGCGGTCACGGTGAAGCTGTGACCCGCGCCGTCGCTGAGCACCGAACCGACCGGTGCGCCGCTGATCTTGATGCTCAGGGTTTCCGAGCCGTCGGTGTCGGTCAGCGCGGTGCTGATCGACGACAGTTTCACGGTGGTGCCTTCAGCGCCGGTGTTGAGCTTGTAGCCGTCGTAATAGCCTTCGCCGTTGGTACCATGCAGGTCGGAAACGGTCACGCCGGAGTTCACCAGATCCTGCACGCCGGTGTAGATCGGCACGCCGGCACTGCTCAGGTCGATCGGCGCAGCGCCGTTGACCGACAGGTTGACGTCGTAGCTGCCCGGACCGCTCTGGTTGTGGTGGTAGATCTCCAGGGTGTAGTAACCGCTCGTGGTCGGGGTGAACGAACCGTTCAGGTTGCCGCCAGCGCCCCACGTCGTGGAGGCCACGTTCTTGCCGCCGATGTTCACCAGCAGGCTGTCATCGCCGGTGCCGGTAAAGGTGTAGGTCTTGCCGGCTTCGAGGTAGATCAGGCCGGACGTCTTCGACGCCGTACCTGCCGCCACGTTGCCGTCGGACTGCACGTTGGTCACGTTGCCTTTGGAGTTCGCGGTGCCGGCACCGTCGATCACGTTTTTCAGGGTGGTCGAGTTCGCGCCGCTGCCGTCGGTACCCAGGCCCGACAGACCGGTCCAGACTTCCTTGATCAAGCCAGTGGACTTCACGCTGTTGTCGGCCACCGACAGGGTCGGCGCATCCGCCACCGGCGTGATGTCGATCTTGATCGTGCCGGTGTTGCCCAGCAGTTGACCGTCGGTTGGCTGGAACTTGATCTGTGCGTAGTCAGCCTGATTGTTGCCCACACCGTTTCCGCCGTAGCCGTTCGCGCCCGATTCGTTGGCGTCCGGCAGGAAGCGCAGCTTGCCGGCATCGATGTCGGCCTTGCTGAACGTCTGGTTGGTGGCGACATCTTTCCAGGTCGAGCCGTCCAGGTACTGCAGTTTGCCTTCGCCCGGCAGCTGGGTGATTTTCACGCCCAGGCTCGAGGCCGGGCTGTCGACGTCGGTGACGCCGAAGGTCGACCAGCCGAGGATCAGCGGGGTGTCTTCGGTGCCGGTGACGTTGACCGGAGCAGCGACCGGCGCGTCGTTGACCGCCACCACGTTGACCGTGGTGGTGGCGACGTTGGAGTAATTGCCGCCATCGGTGACCGTCACAGTAATGATCCGCGGCACGGTGCTCGGGTCTTCACTGCTGTTGGTGAAGGTGATGTTCTTGATCGCCTGCATGTAGTCGGCGAGCGTCGCATTGCCTGAGAGGGTCAGCGTGATCGTGCCATTGG
Organism: Pseudomonas sp. BW7P1; assembly: GCF_024981055.1. Lineage (NCBI taxonomy): Bacteria > Pseudomonadati > Pseudomonadota > Gammaproteobacteria > Pseudomonadales > Pseudomonadaceae > Pseudomonas > Pseudomonas sp. BW7P1. The sequence continues at coordinate 358,434 of NZ_CP103374.1, forward strand.
TGCTGTTGGCGTTGATGGTGATGCCGTTGACGCTGTTGCCCAGGTTCAGCGCATCGCCGTCCTGACGGTTGGTCAGCACGATGGTGGCGCCGGTCAGCATGGTGCTGTCCGGGTCGGTGATGCTGATGTCGGTATCGGCAATCGACACGCCCGCGCCCGGGGTGTTTTCGGTAAAGGTCACCTTGTAGTCGGCCCCGGTGGCGCCGCTGGAGTTGTTGGCGTCGAGGTCGATCACCGGTGGCGCATCGTTGTCGATGATCGAGGTGCTGACGCTGCCGTTGGTGCTGCTGACGGCCAGGTTCTCGAAGTTGCCGCCGGTGGCCGAGTCGATCTTGACTACGAAGTTCTCGGTGCCTTCGGTGATCTTGTCGTCGATAGTCGCAACGTTGAATTGTGCGCTGCTGGCGCCCGCCGGGATCTTCACGGTGTACACGCCGGTGAAGTCCGAACCGTCGGCGGCGGTGCCGCTGTAGACGATCTTCAGGGTCACTTCGGTTTGCGCCGGGTGCGTCAGGCTTACGGTGTAGCTGGCGGTCTGGCCTTCGGTCACCGAGGTGCTGCCGGTGATGCTGACGGTGGTGGTGTCGATGGTGTCGGTGACGTTGGTCACCGCTGGTGTGGTGCTGGTCACCAGGTTTTCGAAGTTGCCACCACTGGCATTGGTGATGGTGGCCTGCACGGTGCCGGCGTCTTTGTAGACGTCATCGGCCGGAGCCGGAACCGTGACGGTGCCGGTGGTTTTGCCGGCGTCGATGGTGATTACCGAGCCGTTGCTCAGGGTTACGGTCACCGGCGAACCAGCGGCGTTGGTCAGCGTTGCGGTGTAAGTGATCTGGCCACCCTCGGCCACGGTGCCGGTCGCGGTCAGCGACAGGTTGGTGGTGTCGATGGTATCGGTCACGGTGGTGCTGACCGGCGTTTTGTCGGCCACAAGGTTTTCGTAGTTGCCGCCGCTGACGTTGGTGATGGCGTTGGTCAGCGGTGCGTGGCCGGTCAACGCGTCGTTCGGCGCAGTCGTGGTGACGGTGCCAGTGGTCTTGCCGATGTCGATCGTGATGGTCTGGCCGTTGGACAGTGTCACGACAACCGGCGAGCCGGTGACCGGAGCGCCCACGGTGGCGGTGTAGACGACGTTGCCGCCCTCGGCCGCTGTTGCGGTCGCGGTCAGCTTCACGGTGGTGGTGTCGATGGTGTCGGTGACGTTGGTCACCGCTGGTGTGGTGCTGGTCACCAGGTTTTCGAAGTTGCCACCGCTGGCATTGGTGATGGTTGCCTGAACAGTGCCGGCGTCTTTGTAAACGTCATCGGCTGGAGCCGGAACCGTGACGGTGCCGGTGGTTTTGCCGGCGTCGATGGTGATTACGGCGCCGTTGCTCAGGGTCACGGTCACCGGAGTGCCCGCAGCGTTGGTGAGGGTCGCGGTGTAGATGATCGAACCGCCCTCGGCAACCGAATTGGTGGCGCTGAGGGTCAGGTTGGTGGTGTCGACGGTGTCGGTGACGGTGGTCGAAACCGGAGTCTTGTCGGCGACCAGATTTTCGTAGTTGCCGCCGCTGACGTTGGTGATGGCGTTGGTCAACGGCGCATGGCCGTTCAACGCATCGTTCGGTGCGGTGGTGGTCACAGTGCCGGTAGTCTTGCCGACTTCGATGGTGATCTGCTGACTATTGGCCAGGGTCACGGTCACAGGCGAACCGGTGACTGGAGCACCGACAGTCGCAGTGTAAGTAACGGTGCCGCCTTCAGCTACCGACTCGGTCGCGGTGAGTTTCACCGTGGTGGTGTCGATGGTGTCGGTGACGTTGGTCACGGCTGGCGTGTTGCTGGTCACCAGGTTTTCGAAGTTGCCACCAGTGGCATTGGTGATGGTGGCCTGCACAGTGCCGGCGTCTTTGTAGACGTCATCGGCTGGCGCCGGAACGGTGACGGTGCCAGTGGTTTTGCCGGCCTCGATGGTGATGACGGCGCCGTTGCTCAAGGTCACGGTCACCGGGGTGCCCGCAGCGTTGGTCAGTGTGGCGGTGTAGGTGATCTGGCCACCCTCGGCCACGGTGCCGGTCGCACTGAGCGACAGGTTGGTGGTGTCGATGGTGTCGGTGACGGTGGTGCTGACCGGGGTCTTGTCCGCTACGAGGTTCTCGTAGTTGCCACCGCTTACGTCGGTAATCGCGTTGGTCAGCGGTGCGTGACCGTTCAACGCATCGTTCGGTGCGGTGGTGGTCACGGTGCCGGTGGTCTTGCCGACTTCGATGGTGATTTGCTGACCATTGGACAGGGTCACGACAACCGGCGAACCGGTTACAGGCGCGCCAACCGTCGCGGTGTAAGTAACGGTGCCACCTTCAGCTGCCGATTCGGTCGCGGTGAGTTTCACCGTGGTGGTGTCGATGGTGTCGGTGACCTGGGTCACCGCCGGAGCGGTGCTGGTCACCAGGTTTTCGAAGTTGCCACCGCTGGCATTGGTGATGGTTGCCTGAACAGTGCCGGCGTCTTTGTAAACGTCATCGGCTGGAGCCGGAACCGTGACGGTGCCGGTGGTTTTGCCGGCGTCGATGGTGATTACGGCGCCGTTGCTCAGGGTTACGGTCACCGGAGTGCCCGCCGCGTTGGTCAGTGTGGCGGTGTAAATGATCGAACCGCCCTCGGCAACCGAGTTGGTGGCGCTGAGGGTCAGGTTGGTGGTGTCGACAGTGTCGGTGACGGTGGTTGAAACCGGAGTCTTGTCGGCGACCAGATTTTCGTAGTTGCCGCCGCTGACGTTGGTGATGGCGTTGGTCAACGGCGCATGGCCGTTCAACGCATCGTTCGGTGCGGTGGTGGTCACGGTGCCGGTAGTCTTGCCGACTTCGATGGTGATTTGCTGACCATTGGCCAGGGTCACGGTCACAGGCGAACCGGTGACTGGAGCACCGACAGTCGCGGTGTAGGTGACGGTGCCACCTTCAGCTGCCGACTCGGTCGCGGTGAGTTTCACCGTGGTGGTGTCGATGGTGTCGGTGACGTTGGTCACGGCTGGCGTGTTGCTGGTCACCAGGTTTTCGAAGTTGCCACCAGTGGCATTGGTGATGGTGGCCTGCACAGTGCCGGCGTCTTTGTAGACGTCATCGGCTGGCGCCGGAACGGTGACGGTGCCAGTGGTTTTGCCGGCCTCGATGGTGATGACGGCGCCGTTGCTCAAGGTCACGGTCACCGGGGTGCCCGCAGCGTTGGTCAGTGTGGCGGTGTAGGTGATCTGGCCACCCTCGGCCACGGTGCCGGTCGCACTGAGCGACAGGTTGGTGGTGTCGATGGTGTCGGTGACGGTGGTGCTGACCGGGGTCTTGTCCGCTACGAGGTTCTCGTAGTTGCCACCGCTTACGTCGGTAATCGCGTTGGTCAGCGGTGCGTGACCGTTCAACGCATCGTTCGGTGCGGTGGTGGTCACGGTGCCGGTGGTCTTGCCGACTTCGATGGTGATTTGCTGACCATTGGCCAGGGTCACGGTCACAGGCGAACCGGTGACTGGAGCACCGACAGTCGCGGTGTAGGTGACGGTGCCACCTTCGGCGGCGGTTTCGGAAGCGGTGAGCTTCACGGTCGTCGTGTCGATGGTGTCAGTGACTTCGGTAACCGCTGCAACAGTGCTTGGCACCAGGTTCTCGAAATTGCCGCCGGACGCGTCCTTGATGGTCACTTCGACTTTACCGGCGTCTTTGTAGACGTCATCGGCCGGAGCCGGAACGGTTACGGTGCCCGTAGTCTTGCCGGCGTCGATGGTGATCACGGCGCCGTTGCTCAACGTTACGGTCACTGGCGTGCCGGCCGGATTGGTCAGGGTCGCGGTGTAAACAATCGAGCCACCTTCGGCCACGGTGCCGGTCGCGGTCAGCGACAGGTTGGTGGTATCGACGGTGTCGGTGACGGTGGTGCTGACCGGTGTTTTATCGGCGACCAGATTTTCGTAGTTGCCACCGGAAACGTTGGTAATCGCGTTGCTCAACGGTGCATGGCCGGTCAGCACATCGTTTGGCGCCGTGGTGGTCACGGTACCGGTGGTTTTACCCACTTCGATGGTGATTTGCTGACCATTGGCCAGGGTCACGACAACCGGCGAACCGGTCACCGGCGCGCCAACCGCCGCGGTGTAAGTAACGGTGCCACCTTCCGCTGCCGAATCGGTCGCGGTGAGTTTCACCGTGGTGGTGTCGATGGTGTCGGTGACTTCGGTAACCGCTGGAACCGTGCTGGGCACCAGGTTCTCGAAGTTGCCACCGGTTGCATCCTTGATGGTGACTTCGACCTTGCCCGCATCCTTGTAGACGTCATCGGCCGGAGCCGGAACGGTCACGGTGCCGGTGGTCTTGCCGGCCTCGATGGTGATCACGGCGCCGTTGCTCAAGGTTACGGTCACCGGAGTGCCGGCCGGATTGGTCAGCGTTGCGGTGTAAGTGATCTGGCCGCCTTCGGCCACAGTCCCGGTCGCGGTCAGCGACAGGTTGGTGGTGTCGACGGTGTCGGTCACCGTGGTGCTGACCGGAGTTTTGTCGGCGACCAGATTCTCGAAGTTGCCACCGCTCACGCCGGTGATCGAGTTGGTCAGCGGCGCATGACCGTTCAACGCATCGTTCGGCGCGGTGGTGGTGACGGTCCCGGTGGTTTTACCGACCTCGATGGTGATCTGCTGACCGTTGGCCAGGGTCACGGTCACAGGCGAGCCGGTTACAGGTGCGCCAACCGTCGCGGTGTAGGTAACGGTGCCACCTTCAGCTGCCGACTCGGTCGCGGTGAGTTTCACCGTAGTGGTGTCGATGGTGTCGGTGACATTGGTCACGGCCGGAACAGTGCTCGGCACCAGGTTCTCGAAACCGCCGCCGGTGACGGTCGAAATAGTTGCTTCGACCTTGCCGGCATCCTTGTAAACGTCATCGGCTGGCGCCGGGACCGTCACGGTGCCCGTAGTCTTGCCGGCTTCGATGGTGATCACGGCGCCGTTCGACAGGGTCACGGTCACCGGGGTGCCGGCCGGGTTGGTCAGCGTCGCGGTGTAGACAATCGAACCGCCCTCGGCTACCGAATCGGTGGCGGTCAGCGACAGGTTGGTGGTGTCGACGGTGTCGGTCACCGTGGTGCTGACCGGAGTTTTGTCGGCGACCAGATTCTCGTAGTTGCCACCGCTCACGCCGGTGATCGAGTTGGTCAGCGGCGCATGACCGTTCAACGCATCGTTCGGCGCGGTGGTGGTGACGGTCCCGGTGGTTTTACCGACCTCGATGGTGATCTGCTGACCGTTGGCCAGGGTCACGGTCATAGGCGAGCCGGTTACAGGTGCGCCAACCGTCGCGGTGTAGGTAACGGTGCCACCTTCAGCTGCCGATTCAGTCGCGGTGAGTTTCACCGTAGTGGTGTCGATGGTGTCGGTGACATTGGTCACGGCCGGAACAGTGCTCGGCACCAGGTTCTCGAAACCGCCGCCGGTGACGGTCGAAATAGTTGCTTCGACCTTGCCGGCATCCTTGTAAACGTCATCGGCTGGCGCCGGGACCGTCACGGTGCCCGTAGTCTTGCCGGCTTCGATGGTGATCACGGCGCCGTTCGACAGGGTCACGGTCACCGGGGTGCCGGCCGGGTTGGTCAGCGTCGCGGTGTAGACAATCGAACCGCCCTCGGCTACCGAATCGGTGGCGGTCAGGTTCAGGTTGGTGGTGTCGACAGTGTCCGAAACCGAAGTGTTGGCCGGTTTGCTGTCGACCGCGAGGTTTTCGTAGTTGCCGCCGGTGGCCTTGTCGATGGTCACGCTCAGCGAGCTGCCGCCCGCCAGCGGGCTGTTCGGCGCGACGAAGTTCACGGTGCCGGTGGTCTCGCCCACGGCAATGGTGATGGTCTGGCCGTTGGAAAGGGTCACCACCACTGGCGAACCGGTCACTGGCGCGGTCACGGTCGCGGTGTAGACCACGGTTTCGCCTTCGGCGACGTTGGCGGTGGCGGTCAGCGACACGGTGGACGTGTCGATGGTGTCGTGGACGGTGGTGATCGCCGGGGCAGTACTGGTGACCAGATTTTCAAAGTTGCCGCCGGTGGCGCCCTTGATGGTCGTTTCAACGGTACCGGCGTCCTTGTAGACGTCGTCTTTCGGCGCGTCGACGGTCACGCTGCCGGTGGTCTTGCCGGCCTCGATGGTGATCACGGCGCCGTTGCTCAGAGTCACGGTCACCGGAGTGCCGGCGGCGTTGGTCAGTGTGGCGGTGTAGGTGATCTGGCCACCTTCGTTGACTTCCGGCGTCGCGGTCAGTGTCAGGTTGGTGGTGTCGACGGTATCGGTCACGGTGGTGCTGACCGGCGTTTTATCGGCGACCAGATTTTCGTAGTTGCCGCCACTTACGTCGGTAATCGCGTTGGTCAGCGGTGCATGGCCGTTCAGCGCATCGTTCGGTGCGGTGGTGGTCACGGTGCCAGTAGTCTTGCCGACTTCGATGGTGATGGTCTGGCCGTTGGACAGGGTCACGGTCACAGGTGAACCGGTCACCGGTGCGCCAACCGTCGCGGTGTAAGTAACGGTGCCGCCCTCAGCCGCCGACTCGGTCGCGGTCAGTTTGACCGTGGTGGTGTCGATGGTGTCGGTGACTTCAGTAACAGCCGGCACCGTGCTAGGCACCAGGTTCTCGAAGTTGCCGCCGGACGCGTCCTTGATGGTCACTTCGACTTTACCGGCGTCTTTGTAGACGTCATCGGCAGGCGCCGGGACAGTCACGGTGCCGGTGGTTTTACCGGCGTCGATGGTGATGACGGCGCCGTTGCTCAAGGTCACGGTCACCGGGGTGCCCGCAGCGTTGGTCAGTGTGGCGGTGTAGGTGATCTGGCCACCCTCGGCCACGGTGCCGGTTGCGGTCAACGACAGATTGGTGGTGTCGACGGTATCGGTCACGGTGGTGCTGACCGGCGTTTTATCGGCGACCAGATTTTCGTAGTTGCCGCCACTTACGTCGGTAATCGCGTTGGTCAGCGGTGCATGGCCGTTCAACGCATCGTTCGGTGCGGTGGTGGTCACGGTGCCAGTGGTCTTGCCGACTTCGATGGTGATGGTCTGGCCGTTGGACAGGGTCACGGTCACAGGTGAACCGGTCACCGGTGCGCCAACCGTCGCGGTGTAAGTAACGGTGCCGCCCTCAGCCGCCGACTCGGTCGCGGTCAGTTTGACCGTGGTGGTGTCGATGGTGTCGGTGACTTCGGTGACGGCCGGAACGGTGCTCGGCACCAGGTTCTCGAAGTTGCCGCCGGACGCGTCCTTGATGGTCACTTCGACTTTACCGGCATCTTTGTAAACGTCATCGGCTGGCGCCGGAACGGTTACGGTGCCGGTGGTCTTGCCGGCCTCGATGGTGATCACGGCGCCGTTCGACAAGGTCACGGTCACCGGAGTACCGGCCGGGTTGGTCAATGTCGCGGTGTAAACAATCGAACCTCCCTCGGCGACCGAATTTGTGGCGCTGAGGGTCAGATTGGTGGTGTCGACGGTGTCGGTGACAGTAGTCGAAACCGGAGTCTTGTCGGCCACCAGATTTTCGTAGTTGCCGCCGCTCACGCCAGTGATCGAGTTGGTCAGCGGCGCGTGACCGTTCAACGCATCGTTCGGCGCGGTGGTGGTAACGGTGCCGGTGGTTTTACCCACTTCGATGGTGATGGTCTGGCCGTTGGACAGGGTCACGGTCACAGGTGAACCGGTCACCGGTGCGCCAACAGTCGCGGTATAGGTGACCGTGCCGCCTTCAGCTGCCGATTCGGTCGCGGTCAGTTTGACCGTGGTGGTGTCGATGGTGTCGGTGACTTCGGTCACCGCTGGAACGGTGCTCGGCACCAGGTTCTCGAAGTTGCCACCGGACGCGTCCTTGATGGTCACTTCAACCTTGCCGGCGTCCTTGTAGACGTCATCGGCCGGTGCTGGAACGGTCACGGTGCCGGTAGTTTTCCCGGCTTCGATGGTAATCACGGCGCCGTTGCTCAAGGTTACGGTCACCGGAGTGCCCGCAGCGTTGGTCAGCGTCGCGGTGTAAACGATCGAACCACCTTCGGCCACAGTGCCGGTCGCGCTCAGTGTCAGGTTGGTCGTGTCGACGGTGTCGGTGACCGTAGTCGAAACCGGGGTCTTGTCGGCCACGAGGTTTTCGTAGTTGCCGCCGCTGACGTCAGTGATCGAGTTGCTCAACGGTTCGTGACCGTTCAACGCGTCATTCGGTGCAGTGGTGGTGACGCTGCCGGTGGTCTTGCCGACTTCGATGGTGATTTGCTGACCGTTGGCCAACGTGACAGTCACTGGCGAACCGGTCACAGGCGCACTGACCGTTGCGGTGTAGGTGACAGTGCCACCTTCAGCCACCGAAGTATCGGCGCTCAGCTTCACAGTCGACGTGTCGATGGTGTCAGTGACTTCAGTGACGGCCGGGACGGTGCTAGGCACCAGGCTCTCGAAGTTACCGCCCGACGCGTCCTTGATGGTCACTTCAACTTTGCCGGCATCCTTGTAGACGTCATCGGCCGGAGCCGGAACGGTCACGGTGCCGGTGGTCTTGCCGGCCTCGATGGTGATCACCGCGCCGTTGGACAGGGTCACGGTCACCGGAGTGCCGGCCGGGTTGGTCAGTGTCGCGGTGTAGACGATCGAACCACCTTCGGCCACGGTGCCAGTCGCGGTCAACGACAGATGGGTGGTGTCGACGGTATCGGTCACGGTGGTGCTGACCGGCGTTTTATCGGCAACCAGATTTTCGTAGTTGCCACCGGAAACATCAGTGATCGCGTTAGTCAGCGGTGCATGACCATTCAATGCATCGTTCGGCGCAGTGGTGGTCACGGTGCCGGTGGTCTTGCCGACTTCGATGGTGATTTGCTGACCGTTGGCCAGGGTCACGGTGACTGGCGAACCGGTCACCGGTGCGCCAACAGTCGCGGTATAGGTGACCGTGCCGCCTTCAGCTGCCGATTCGGTCGCGGTCAGTTTGACCGTGGTGGTGTCGATGGTGTCGGTGACTTCGGTCACCGCTGGAACCGTGCTTGGCACCAGGTTCTCGAAGTTGCCGCCGGACGCATCCTTGATGGTGACTTCGACCTTGCCGGCGTCCTTGTAGACGTCATCGGCTGGCGCCGGGACAGTCACGGTGCCGGTGGTTTTACCGGCGTCGATGGTAATGACAGCACCGTTTGACAAGGTCACGGTGACTGGCGAGCCGGCAGCGTTGGTCAGTGTCGCGGTGTAAACGATTGAACCACCTTCGGCCACGGAGCCGGTAGCGCTCAAGGTCAGGTTGGTGGTGTCGATGGTGTCGGTGACTTCGGTAACCGCTGGAACGGTGCTTGGCACGAGGTTTTCGAAGTTGCCGCCAGAGGCATCCTTGATGGTGACTTCGACTTTGCCCGCATCCTTGTAGACGTCATCGGCTGGCGCAGGAACAGTCACGGTGCCGGTGGTTTTACCGGCTTCGATGGTGATGACGGAGCCATTGCTCAACGTCACGGTAACCGGGGTGCCGGCCGGGTTGGTCAGTGTCGCGGTGTAGACGATCGAGCCGCCTTCAGCCACGGAACCCGTCGCGGTCAGCGTCAGGTTGGTCGTATCGACGGTGTCGGTGACCGTAGTCGAAACCGGGGCCTTGTCGGCCACGAGGTTCTCGTAATTGCCGCCGCTTACGCCGGTGATCGAATTGGTCAGCGGCGCGTGGCCGTTGAGTACATCGTTCGGCGCCGGGGTGGTCACGCTGCCGGTGGTCTTGCCGACTTCGATTGTGATTTGCTGACCATTGGCCAGGGTCACGGTGACTGGTGAGCCGGTCACTGGGGCGCCAACGGTGGCGGTGTAAGTGACGGTGCCGCCTTCAGCGACCGACGTGTCAGCGGTCAGTTTCACGGTTGAAGTGTCGATGGTGTCGGTGACTTCGGTAACCGCGGGAACAGTGCTTGGCACCAGGTTCTCGAAGTTGCCGCCGGACGCGTCCTTGATGGTGACTTCGACTTTGCCGGCGTCTTTGTAGACGTCATCGGCCGGGGCCGGAACGGTCACGGTGCCGGTAGTCTTGCCGGCCTCGATGGTGATCACCGCGCCGTTGGACAGGGTCACGGTGACTGGCGAGCCGGCGGCATTGGTCAGGGTCGCGGTGTAAACGATCGAACCGCCCTCGGCCACGGTACCAGTGGCGCTCAGGGTCAGGTTGGTGGTGTCGACGGTGTCGGTGATCGTGGTCGAAACCGGGGTTTTGTCGGCCACGAGGTTTTCGTAGTTGCCGCCCGTCACGCCAGTGATGGAGTTGGTCAGCGGCGGATTGCCGGTCAGCGCGTCATTCGGCGCGGTGGTGGTCACGGTGCCGGTGGTCTTGCCGACTTCGATGGTGATTTGCTGACCATTGGCCAGGGTCACGGTGACCGGGGAGCCGGTCACAGGTGCGCCGACAGTGGCGGTGTAGGTGATGGTGCCGCCTTCCGACGCCGTTTCGGTCGCGGTCAGTTTCACCGTGGTGGTGTCGATGGTGTCGGTGACTTCGGTCACGGCCGGAACGGTGCTCGGCACTAGGTTCTCGAAGTTGCCGCCCGTGGTGCCGGTAATGCTGACTTCGACTTTGCCCGCGTCCTTGTAAACGTCATCGGCAGGTGCCGGAACGGTCACGGTGCCGGTGGTCTTGCCCGCTTCAATGGTGATGACGGAGCCGTTGCTCAACGTCACGGTCACCGGAGTGCCGGCCGGGTTGGTCAGCGTTGCGGTGTAAACAATCGAACCGCCCTCGGCCACGGAGCCGGTCGCGGACAGCGACAGATTGGTGGTGTCGATGGAATCGGTGACGGTGGTGGTCGCCGGCGTGGTATTCGGCACCAGATTCTCGAAGTTGCCGCCGGTAGCGCCGGTAATGGTGGTGCTGACGGTGCCGCCATTGTTGTAGACGTCATTCGGTGCGGTCGGCACGTTGACGCTGCCGCTGGTCTTGCCGGCTTCGATGGTGATGGTCGAGCCGTTGGACAGGGTGACGGTGACCGGCGTCTGCGCCGGATTGGTCAACGTCGCGGTGTAGGTGATCTGGCCGCCCTCGACCACGGTGCCGGTCGCGGTCAGGGTCAGGTTGGTAGTGTCAATCGAATCGACGATATTGGTGACGGCTGGCGTCGGGTTCGCCACCAGATTCTCGAAATTGCCGCCCGTGGCACCGGTGATCGTGGTGGTGACGGTGCTGCCATTGTTGTACACGTCATTCGGCGCGGTCGGGACGTTTACGGTGCCGGTGGTCTGGCCGGCTTCGATGGTGATGGTCGAGCCGTTGGACAGAGTGACGGTGACTGGCGTCTGCGCCGGGTTGGTCAGGGTCGCGGTGTAAGTGATTTGGCCACCTTCGGTGACGCTGCTGCCCGCCGTCAGTGTGACGGTGGTGGTGTCGATGGTGTCGGTGACCTGGGTCACGGCCGGTGTGGTCGGCACGGTGACGGTAATGCCGTTGCCGCCGGTGGTGCCGGTGACGGTCACGTTGATCTGGCTGGCGTCGTTGTAGACCGTGTCATTCGGTGCCAGCGGCACGTTGACCGTGCCGGTGGTGGAGCCGGCCGGAATCACGATCACCGCACCATTGGACAGGGTGACGGTCAGGTCGGTCAGCGGCGCCTGGGTCAGGGTCGCGGTGTACACCAGCACGCCGCCGGCTTCGGTGATGGTCGGTGTGGCGCTGAGGCTCAGGGTCGAGTCGCGCAGGGCGTTGGTGGTGGTGTCGGTGGTCTGGCCGCCGGTGATGTTCTGGGCGGCCTGACCGGCAGAATTGATGCCTGCGGTCGGGAAGCCGATGGTCGGGTCCACGCGTCCAGCGGTGGCGTCGAGCATCACGAAGCTGTGGCCACCACCGGCGGCACCGCCGGTGCCCGCAGCGGTCGGGCCGGCAGCGGTGGCTTCAAGCGCGGTGGTCGGGTCGGCGCCGGCGGCAATGGCTTGCTGCAGTTCTTCAACGGACGGTGCGGCTTGCGCAGTGGCCTCGGCCAGGTCAGTGCTGGAGTCCGGAGTATCGGCGCTCCATTGGGTATCACGACCCAGATCGAGGGTGCGGCCATCTGCCAGTTCCAGGGACACCGCGCCAGCGACGCCGGTATCGACCTGATCGCCTGCGAACAAGCGGTCGCCTTCAACGAGTACGCGACGGACGCCCTCCGGGGACACCACGAAAACCTGACCGACAATGCTTTTGACGATGGCAACAACACTGCTCATTGAAGACTCTCCGGGTGTCACGTTCAGTTGACTTCCATAGACCTGATGGCCTTTCTGCGCCGATTCAGTCTGGACGTACTTTTAAAAAAATGTGGATCAAGTTTGACGCTGATTTGTGTCAATATTTTGGCTAGATTCTTTCGCTATTAACTTTATGCCAAACTATTGACCTTCTGGGTGCCATCCTAAACAATCGCCCCACTAATGTCACATTGATATTTACCGGCGACTTGCCCTTGAGCATGTGATCCAGTTCCGGTTTTAAAATTTCCGACATACGGTCATACCGGTTGCCATCATCCGACGCAGCACCCTTGTTTGCTGTGATTCACGACAAGAAGTTCTGGGAAAATCCTCACCATGCGTTCGCCCCTGTTCAAGGCACTGCCTTTCGCTCTCGCCGCGTCTTTCGCACAAGCACAAACCCTGCCCGAAGCCATGCAACAGGCGCTGGATGTCCATCCGGAAATCCAGGCAGGGGTCAACAGTCGATTGGCTGCGGATTATCAGTTAAAGGCTGCCAAAGGGGGATACCTGCCCAAGGTCGATCTGCTCGGTGGTTATGGCCGTGAAGGAACCGACAGCGTCACCACCCGCGCCAATGGCGGTGGTAATCACTGGGAAACCCTGAACCGCGGCGAGTCAAGTTTACGTCTGTCGCAAATGGTTTTTGACGGTTTTGCGACGTCCAGTGAAGTCGGGCGTCAACAAGCCACCGTCAACTCCCGCGCGTACGCCTTGCTCGGCACCTCCGAGCGCACTGCGCTGACGGTCGCCCAGGTTTATCTGGATGTGCTGACCCGCCGCGAATTCGTGCGCCTGGCCGAGGAAAACCTCAAGAGCCACCAGCGCATCTACGACCAGATCCAGTTGCGTACCCAGCGCGGTGTCGGCAGCGGTGCCGACCTCGACCAGGCCGAAGCGCGGATGGCCCAGGCCCGCAACAACCTGATCACTGAACAGACCAACCTCGCCGACTCGGAAACCAACTTCCTCAGTGCTGTCGGCCAGATGCCCGATCAACTGGAGCGTCCGGCGCCGTTCATGGCGATGATGCCGGCCAATCTCAACGAAGCTCGCGCGCAGATGCTGGAAAACAGCCCGATCCTGCGTTCGGCCGAGTCCGACATCGCCGCTGCCGAAAAACAGTACGAAACCGCCAAGTCGACGTTCTATCCGCGTTTCGATGCCGAGCTGGGCCGCACCGCCGACAATGACCTGGACGGCCAGAACGGTCACAACAATGAATGGCAGGCGATGCTGCGCATGCGTTTCAACCTCTATTCGGGCGGAAGCAACAAGGCTGACCTGGAATCCAAGGCCTACCTGTCGAACCAGGCGCTGGACATTCGCAACAACGCCCTGCGTCAGTTGAACGAGGAGCTGGGCCTGGCCTGGAACGCCCTGAACAATGCCAACGCCCAGGTGCCGATCGCTCAGCAGTACGTCGATCACAGCACCGCGGTGCGCACCGCGTACCAGCGTCAGTTCAGTCTGGGCGAACGAACCCTGCTGGATTTGCTCGACAGTGAAAACGAACTGTTCACCGCTTCGCGCCGTCTGGCCGAGATCAAGAACATTCAGTTATTTACTCAATACCGAATCAAGGCGACCATGGGCGAGTTGCTCAAGAGCCAGGGAGTGGTCGCGCCGATGGCATCCGTTGTGCAGAACGACGTGAAGCCCAAGGTTCAGCTGCCCGGGATGAATTGAGTTGTCCCTTTTCAACTGTTAAAGAGTGTCGAGCGTGGAATCAGAAGTCAGTCGAGTTCATCTCAGTCATGATCCACGCGCGATGCACGACGATCCGTTGCTGGATGGTCTGCTCGCTCTTTGCATGCTGCACCAGAAGCCTGCCAGTGCGGCGATGCTGACCACCGGCCTGCCGCTGCCCAAACAGCGCCTGAGCGTCGAACTGCTTCCCCGCGCAGCCGCGCGCGCCGGTCTGCAGGGGCGGGTGCTGCAACGCAAGCTGGAAGAGATTCCGGCCATCGCCATGCCGGCGCTGTTGCTCCTCAAGGATGGCCGCAGTGCCGTCCTGCTCGGCTGGCAGGGTGAGAACGAAGCCCGGGTGCTGCTCAGCGAAACCGATGGCGGTGAGTCCCTCGTCAGCCGCGAATTGCTGGCCGACGATTACCTTGGCAAAGTGTTCTTTGCCCAGCCCCAGCACAAATTCGACGTCAACCACGGCACGCTGATTCCCCGTGCACGTTCGTGGTTCCGCGACACCCTCAAGCGTTCACGCTGGCTGTACGCCGACGCCATCGCTGCGAGTTTCCTGATCAACATCATCGCCATGGCCGCGCCGCTGTTCGTGATGAACGTTTATGACCGCGTGGTGCCGAACCAGGCCGAAGCGACCCTGTGGGTGCTCGCACTGGGCATCACCGGTGCCTATCTGTTCGACCTGATCCTCAAGAGCCTGCGCAGTCTGTGCCTGGATCTGGCCGGCAAGAAAACCGACCTGATCATCTCCGCCACGCTGTTCGAACGCATCGTCGGCATGGCCATGAAGTACCGCCCGGCACGGGTCGGCAGCTTTGCCCAGAACATCCACGAGTTCCAGAGCCTGCGCGATTTCCTCGCCTCGCTGACCCTGACCAGCCTGATCGATCTGCCGTTCACCATTCTGATCTTCATTGTCATCGCCATTCTCGGCGGGCATCTGGTGTGGATTCCGGTGCTGGCCTTCCCGATTGCGCTGCTGATCGGTTATGCGTTGCAGAAGCCGCTGGTGGCCACCATGGAGCGCACCATGGCGCTGGGTGCCGAGCGTCAGTCGAGCCTGATCGAGACCCTCGCCGGCCTCGACGCGGTGAAGGTCAATAACGCCGAAAGCGAACGCCAGTACCAATGGGAACAGACCATCGGCACCCTCAGCCGTCTCGAATTGCGGGTGAAGATGCTTTCCGGCCTGGCGATGAACATCACCCTGCTGATCCAGCAATTGGCCGGGGTGATCATGATTGTCTTCGGCGTGTACCAGATCATCGCCGGCAACCTGAGCATGGGCGGCCTGATCGCCTGCTACATGCTCAGTGGCCGGGCACTGAGCCCGCTGGCGTCGCTGTCCGGTCTGTTGACCCGTTACCAGCAGGCGCGAGTGACCATGACCTCGGTCGACCAGATGATGGAGCTGCCGCAGGAGCGCAATTTCGAAGAGCGCCCGCTGAGCCGCAAGGTCCTGCAAGGCGCCATTGAATGCCGCCAACTCAGTTTTACCTATCCGGAACAACAGAACCCGGCGTTGAAAAACATCAACCTGGTGATCCGTCCCGGCGAGAAGATCGGCATCATCGGCCGCAGCGGCTCGGGCAAGAGTTCGCTGGCCAAACTGCTGGTGGGCCTGTATCAGCCGGACGACGGCGCGTTGCTGGTTGACGGTGTCGACATCCGCCAGATCGACGTCAGCGAGCTGCGCTACAACATCGGTTACGTGCCGCAGGACATCCAGCTGCTGGCCGGTACTCTGCGCGACAACCTGATTTCCGGTGCCCGTTACGTCGAAGACGAGCTTGTCCTGCAAGCCGCCGAGCTGGCTGGCGTCCACGAATTCGCCCGTCTGCACCCGCAGGGTTATGAACTGCAAGTCGGCGAGCGCGGACAGAATCTGTCCGGCGGCCAGCGGCAGAACGTCGCCCTGGCCCGGGCGCTGCTGCTCAATCCGCCGATCCTGCTGCTCGACGAACCGACCAGCGCCATGGACAACACCGGCGAAGAACGCCTCAAGCAACGCCTGGCTGCAGTCGTTGAAAACAAGACCGTGGTGCTGGTGACGCACCGGGCATCACTGCTGTCGCTGGTGGATCGCCTTCTGGTGGTCGACCGTGGACAGATTCTCGCCGATGGCCCGAAAGCCGCCGTGATGGAAGCGTTGAAGAAGGGGCAGATCAGTGTTGCTTAAGTCGGGTTTCAAGGATTCGATCCGTCGCTACTTCAAGGGCTCTGCTTCGCTGCAGGGCCAGCCGTTGCCGGAAGTCAACAAGGCCTTGATCGAGGACGCTCCGCGTGTGGTGCGGCTGACGATCTGGGCGATCATCGGCTTCTTCGTGTTCATGATGCTGTGGGCCAACTTCGCCGTGATCGACGAAGTTACCAAGGGCGACGGCAAGGCGATTCCATCGTCGAAGATCCAGAAAATCCAGAACCTCGAGGGCGGGATCGTCTCCGAGCTGTTCGTCAAGGAAGGTCAGATCGTCGAGGCCGGCGCGCCGCTGATTCGTCTGGACGACACGCGGTTTGCCTCCAACGTCGGCGAAACCGAAGCCGATCGTCTGTCGATGCTGCTGCGGGTCGAGCGTCTGAGCGCCGAGGTCGATGACCGTCCGCTGAATTTCCCCGAGGATGTGCTCAAGGCCGTGCCGGGTCAGGCCAAGAGTGAAGAATCCCTGTACATCAGCCGTCGTCAGCAACTGCACGACGAGGTCGGCGGCTTGCAGGAGCAGTTGATCCAGCGTCAGCAGGAGCTGCGCGAATTCACCTCGAAGCAGGCGCAGTACCGCCAGCAACTCGGCCTGCAACGCCAGGAAATCAACATGTCCGAGCCGCTGGTGGCCCAGGGCGCGGTGTCACCGGTGGAAGTGCTGCGGCTCAAACGCGCCGAAGTGGAAACCCGGGGACAACTCGACGCCACCACCCTGGCGATTCCACGTGCCGAGTCGGCAATCAAGGAAGTGCAACGCAAGATCGACGAGACTCGCGGCAAGTTCCGCAGCGAAGCCCTGACCCAGCTCAACGAGGCCCGCACCGACCTGAACAAGGCCCAGGCAACCGGCAAGGCGTTGGAAGACCGGGTCAGCCGCACGCTCGTCACTTCGCCGGTGCGAGGCATCGTCAACAAGATGCTGGTCAACACCATCGGCGGGGTCATCCAGCCGGGCAGCGATCTGGTGGAAATCGTGCCGCTGGACGACACCCTGCTGGTCGAGGCGAAGATCCGCCCGCAGGACATCGCGTTCCTGCATCCGGGGCAGGAAGCCACGGTAAAATTCACCGCCTATGACTACACCATTTACGGTGGTCTGAAGGCCAAACTCGAACAGATCGGTGCCGACACCATCACCGATGAAGACAAGAAAACCACTTACTACGTCATCAAGCTGCGCACCGAGCGCAGCCATCTCGGGACTGACGAGAAGCCGTTGCTGATCATCCCGGGGATGGTGGCGTCGGTGGACATCATCACCGGCAAGAAGACCGTGCTGAGCTACCTGCTCAAGCCGATCATCCGGGCGCGGGCCGAGGCGTTGCACGAGCGCTAGATCTTCATTGGTCTTTCGGTCCTCATCGCTGGCAAGTCGAATCGTCGCACCGCAGCTCCCACAGATTCCGTGGTAAACACACAAGCTTGTGTCCACCCCGGGTCGCTGTGGGAGCTGCGGTGCGACGATTCGACTTGCCCGCGATGGCGTAAGTGAATTCGCCACGTTACGCACAGAAGTGCCACAAATGGTCACTCACCATCCAGTCCATTCCTAAGCAATCGCCATATCGTTATTCGCTAACGGTATTTAAATTAGTCTTCTTATATCTATAAAGTCAGCATCCTGCGTACCTGCCGACCAATCGGCGCGCCGCACGACACGAACCCACACGCAATCCAGCGTGAGTTTCTGATCGACGCGCGTGCCCTTGAGCGTGCCGTGCGTGGGAGATTGATGATGTCCGCAGCTACTGCTACCCCAAGCGCCGCGACTGTCGCGCCGCAAGTCTTCGAGATTCGCCCGTTCAACGGTGCCGTCGGCGCCGAAATCATTGGCCTGGACCTGACCCGCCCGGTTAACGATCAGGATTTCGCCCGTATTCACCGCGCGCACCTCGATCACCATGTCGTGGTGTTCCGCGACCAGCGCATCACCCCGCAACAGCAGATCGACTTCAGCCGTCGTTTCGGCGTGTTGCAGATCCACGTACTCAAGCAGTTCCTGCTGGCCAATCACCCGGAAATCCTCATCGTTTCCAACATCGTCGAGAACGGCCAGAACATCGGCCTCGGTGATGCCGGCAAGTTCTGGCACTCGGACCTTTCCTACAAAGAACTGCCGAGCCTCGGCTCGATGCTGCACGCCCAGGAGCTGCCATCCGAAGGCGGCGACACCCTGTTTGCCGACATGCACAAAGCCTGGGACAGCCTGCCCGACGCACTGCGCAAAGCTGTCGAAGGCCGCTCGGCTGCGCATTCCTACACCGCGCGTTACAGCGAAAGCAAATTCGAGGGCAACTGGCGCCCGACCCTGACCCCGGAGCAATTGGCTCAGGTCGCCGAGGTCGTGCATCCGGTGGTCCGCACCCACCCGGAAAACGGCCGCAAGGCGTTGTTCGTCAGTGAAGGTTTCACCACCCGTATCGTGGGCCTGCCGGAAGACGAGAGCAAACAACTGCTCGACGAGCTCTACGCCCACAGCGTGCTGCCGCAGAACATCTACCGCCATCAATGGCAGCCCCACGACCTGGTGTTCTGGGACAACCGTTCGCTGATCCACCTGGCTGCCGGCTGCCCTGCGCACCTGCGCCGCAAGCTGTATCGCACCACCATCCAGGGCGACGCGCCTTTCTGATTTACCGGAGACCCGATCATGTCCAAACGTCTTCCATTCGCGCCGCTGGCGGCGGCCATCGGCCTCGGTTTCAGCCTTCTCACCGGCAGCCTGGTGGCGCCGGCGGCGGCCCACGCTGAAGGTGAAATTCGCATCGCCGAACAGTTCGGCATTGTTTATCTATTGCTCAATGTGGTGCGCGATCAGGGACTGATCGAGAAGTACGGCAAGCAGGAAGGGCTCGATATCAAGGTCGACTGGACCCAGTTGTCCGGCGGCGCGGCGGTCAACGATGCGCTGCTGTCCGGTTCCATCGACATTGCCGGCGCCGGCGTCGGGCCGTTGCT
The DNA here is from genome assembly GCF_024981055.1 of Pseudomonas sp. BW7P1. Taxonomy (NCBI): domain Bacteria; kingdom Pseudomonadati; phylum Pseudomonadota; class Gammaproteobacteria; order Pseudomonadales; family Pseudomonadaceae; genus Pseudomonas; species Pseudomonas sp. BW7P1. The sequence continues at coordinate 377,519 of NZ_CP103374.1, forward strand.
GACGATATGGGATCGCACCCACGGCAAGCAGAACGTCAAGGCCGTGGCTTCGCTCGGCAACTTTCCGTACTACCTCGTCAGCAATAATCCCAAGGTCAAAACCATTGCTGACTTCACCGACCAGGACCGCATCGCGGTGCCGGCGGTTGGCGTTTCGGTGCAGTCGCGCTTCCTGCAATACGCAGCGGCCAGACAGTGGGGCGACAAGGAATTCAATCGCCTCGACAAATACACCATCGCCGTCCCGCACCCGGACGCCACCGCTGCGTTGATTGCCGGCGGCACCGAACTGACCGGGCATTTCTCCAACCCGCCGTTCCAGGATCAGGCGCTGCAAAATCCGAACGTGCATGTCGTCCTCAATTCCTATGATGTGCTCGGGCCGAACTCGCCGACCGTGCTGTTCGCCACCGAAAAATTCCGCAACGAGAACCCCAAGACCTACAAGGCGTTTGTCGAAGCCCTGACCGAAGCCGCGCAATTTGCGCAGAACGATAAAGGCGCGGCGGCGGACACCTACCTGCGCGTAACCAAAGCCAAAATCGACCGCGCCGAGCTGCTGAAAATCATCGAAAACCCGCAGTTCGAATTCAGCGTCACGCCAAAAAACACTTACCCGCTCGCCGAGTTCCTCTACCGCGTCGGCGCGATCAAGAACAAACCCGAATCGTGGAAGGACTACTTCTTCCAGGACGCCAGACCGCTGCAGGGGAGCTGATCGACATGAACGCCCCTTTGCAAGGCCACGCGGCCAGCAACCCGATCGTCGCCGCGCAAGCGTTGCTGGCGGTCGACCAGGTCAGCCTCGAATACCGCACGCCGCAGCGCGTCGTGCGTGCCACTCACCAGGTCAGTTTCGAAGTCGATCAACAGGATCGCTTCGTGCTGCTCGGCCCGTCCGGCTGCGGTAAATCCACGTTGCTTAAAGCCGTCGCCGGGTTCATTGCGCCGTGCGAGGGCGAGATCCGTCTGCAGGGTCAGCGCGTCGACGCGCCGGGGCCGGACCGGATCGTGGTGTTTCAGGAATTCGATCAACTGCCACCGTGGAAAACCGTCAAACAGAACGTGATGTTTCCGCTGTTGGCTTCGCGCACGTTGAAGAAAAAGGAGGCCGAAGAGCGTGCGCTGCATTACCTGGAAAAGGTCGGTCTGGCGGCATTCGCCGATGCCTATCCGCACACCTTGTCCGGTGGCATGAAAGCGCGAGTGGCGATTGCCCGGGCGCTGGCGATGCAGCCGAAAATCCTGCTGATGGACGAACCGTTCGCCGCGCTGGACGCCCTGACCCGGCGCAAGATGCAGGAGGAGTTGCTGCGGCTCTGGGAGGAGGTGCGTTTCACCTTGTTGTTTGTCACCCACTCGATTGAAGAAGCGCTGGTGGTGGGCAATCGCATCCTGCTTTTATCGCCGCACCCGGGTCGGGTGAGGGCAGAAGTGCACAGTCATCAATACGATCTGCACAGCCTCGGCGGAGTGGCGTTTCAGGAGTCGGCGCGGCGTATTCATCGGCTGCTGTTCGACGAAGGTCAATCACCGGAAACCGAACGCGAACACGATTTCAACGACATTCGCATCGCTTATTGAGCCACCCGGAGGATCGCCCGATGAGCCATTCATCGTCTGTACGCCAGGAATTCGAAAACCATCTGCAACCGTTGACCAGCGTGCCGGTGGAGCGCCGGTTGCCACTGGGCCAGCGCCTGTGGCAGCAAGGCTGGCTGCGCAAAAGCGTGATTCTGATTCTGCTCGCGGTGCTCTGGGAAATAGTGGCCCGGGTGCAGAACAACGACTTGCTGCTGCCGAGCTTTTTGCAGACCGGTCACGCGCTATACGACGGCCTGCTCAGCGGTGAACTGCCGGGCAAGGTGTGGATCTCGCTACTGGTGCTGCTCAAGGGTTACCTGATCGGCATCGTCCTGGCCTTCGCCTTGACCACGCTGGCGGTCTCGACTCAGTCTGGCCGGGATCTGTTGAGTACGCTGACCTCGATGTTCAACCCGCTGCCGGCGATTGCCCTGTTGCCGCTGGCGTTGCTTTGGTTCGGCCTGGGGCAGAACAGCCTGATTTTCGTGCTGGTGCATTCGGTACTCTGGGCGCTGGCGCTGAACACTTACGCCGGGTTTCTCGGCGTTTCGGAAACCCTGCGCATGGCCGGGCGCAATTACGGTTTGAAGGGCATGCGCTTCGTACTGTTCATCCTGATCCCGGCGGCGCTGCCGTCGATCCTCGCCGGGCTGAAAATCGGCTGGGCCTTCGCCTGGCGCACCCTGATCGCCGCCGAACTGGTGTTCGGTGCCACCAGCGGCAAGGGTGGCCTGGGCTGGTACATCTTCCAGAACCGCAACGAGCTGTACACCGACAAAGTGTTCGCCGGGCTGGCGGTGGTGATTCTCATCGGTCTGCTGGTGGAAAACCTGGTGTTCGACACGCTGGAACGGGTGACGGTGAAGCGCTGGGGCATGCAGCGCTGATTTTTTGATCTGCTAGCATTGCGTGCGGATCAATCCTGATCGGTTACGAGTGCTCAGCATGCAACTTCCGGACATGAACCTGTTGGTCGCCCTCGACGCCTTGCTCGACGAGGGCAGTGTGGTCGGCGCCGCGCGGCGGATGAACCTCAGCGCGGCGGCCATGAGCCGCACACTGACGCGGATCCGCGAAGCCATCGGCGATCCGATTCTGGTACGTGCCGGTCGGGGACTGGTGCCGACGCCCAAAGCGCTGGAGCTGCGCGAGCAGGTGCGTGATGTGGTCGAGCAGGCAGCGCTGCTGTTCCGCTCGGCAGATGCCGTGGAGCTGGGCACGTTGCGCCGACGCTTCAGCATTCGCGCCAACGATTTTTTCGTCGGCGTGTACGGCGGCAAACTGTTCGATACGTTGGATCAACTGGCGCCGCATTGCGAGTTGCGCTTCGTTCCCGAGGGTGACGGTGACGATGAAGCGCTGCGAGAAGGGCGGATTGATCTGAGCGTCAGCAACACGCGCCCGGTGACCCCGGAAGTCAAAGTACAGAACCTGTTTTCCACCCACTTCGTCGGTCTGGTGCGTGAAGATCATCCGTTGCTGGACGGCGAGATCACCGCCGAGCGTTATGCCGGGTTTTCCCATATCAGCATGTCCCGTCGCGGCATTGCCCGTGGCCCCATCGACACGGCGCTGAATGCCTTGGGCCTGGAGCGGCGGGTGGCGGTGATCGCGCCGAGTTTCCACGCGGCAATGTTCGCCCTGCCGGACTCCGATCTGATTCTGCCGGTACCCAAGGAAGCGCTGCTCAGCGTGCGGCGGCTGGGTTTGAAGCTGCGCTCGTTCAATCTGCCGATCCCGCTGCCGACGCTGATGCTGACTCAGGCCTGGCACCCGCGTTTCGACAAGGATCCGGCCCACCGCTGGCTGCGGGAAACGCTCAAGACCTGCTGCGACGAAACCTGGCTGGCGGCGCAACCCTGACGATTGCGTCTGGCGCACTTATAAGCTGCCGATAAGTCAATTTTCGTCAGCACTAAGCCTTACTAAGATGCTCCGGTATTTTTCCCTCCGGAGTTTGCCTGCATGACATCCCTGACGGTTACGGCGCCAATGGCCGCTGCCGCTCCGATGGCCGCCGCGCCACCGGTGTTCGGGGCGCGGATCATCACCGGCCTGGTCGGCGTGCTGCTGGCGGTGCTGGTGTCGGGTCTCAACGAGATGGTGACCAAGGTCGCCCTGGCCGACATTCGTGGCGCCCTGAGCATCGGCTACGACGAAGGTACCTGGCTGGTTGCCGGTTACACCGCGACTTCGGTGGCCGCCATGGCGTTTGCACCGTGGTGCTCGGTGACGTTCTCCCTGCGCCGTTTCACCCTGTGCGCCATCGGCCTGTTCACCTTGCTCGGGGTGCTCTGCCCGTTCGCCCCGAACTACGAAAGCCTGCTGTTGATGCGCATCCTGCAGGGCCTGGCCGGCGGCGCGTTGCCGCCGATGCTGATGACCGTAGCCCTGCGGTTTCTACCGCCGAACTTCAAACTTTACGGCCTCGCCGGTTACGCCCTGACTGCCACGTTCGGCCCCGGTCTCGGTACGCCGCTGGCCGGGTTGTGGACCGAATTTGTCGGCTGGCAGTGGACCTTCTGGCAAATCATCGTGCCGTGTCTGATCGCCATGGCGATGGTGGCGTACGGCATCCCTCAGGACCCGTTGCGCCTGGAGCGTCTCAAGACCTTCAACTGGAAAGGCCTGTTGCTGGGGTTTCCGGCGATCTGCATGCTGGTGATCGGCCTGTTGCAGGGCAATCGCCTGGACTGGTTCGAGTCGAACCTGATTTGCGCGCTGCTGGGTGCCGGCTCGCTGTTGCTGGTGGCGTTCATGATTCATGAATGGTCGCAGCCGATTCCATTTTTCAAGTTACAGATGCTCGGCATTCGCAACCTGTCGTTCGCCCTGATGACCTTGGCCGGGGTGCTGGTGGTGTTGTTGGCGGTGGTGCTGATTCCGTCGAGCTATCTGGCTCAGGTGCAGGGTTATCGGCCGGTGCAGACCGCGCCGATCATGCTGCTGGCGGCGTTGCCGCAATTGATCGCACTGCCGCTGGTGGCGGCGCTGTGCAACTTGCGCTGGGTCGACTGCCGCTGGGTGCTCGGCCTCGGGCTGAGCATGCTGGTGCTGTCCTGTCTTGGCGGATCGCAGCTGACTTCGGTGTGGATTCGCGACAATTTCTACGTCCTGCAATGGCTGCAGATTTTCGGCCAGCCGATGGCGGTGTTGCCGTTGCTGATGCTCTCCACCGGCAGCATCCAGCCCCAGGACGGGCCATTCGCTTCGGCCTGGTTCAACACCGTGAAAGGCCTGGCAGCGGTGGTCGCCACCGGGGTGATCGAGGCGCTGACCACGGCGCGCCTGCACTTTCACTCGACCATGCTGGTTGATCGCCTCGGCAATTCGCCGCTGGCCGCAAGCAACGACCCGGCACTCGCTCATCGCCTGCACGAACAGGCGGTGGTGCTGACTTCTTCGGATCTTTATCTGTGCATGGCTGGCGTCGCGGCGGCGCTGATCCTGCTGATTTTCTGGCTGCCGACGCGGATCTATCCGCCTCGTGCGCCGACCTGACTGGAACAGAAGGTTTTTTATGACGACTCAAGCAAAGCAAAAACTCGCGGTGGCCGTGGCGGCCGCGCTGGCGGTCGGCGTGCTGGTGTCTCTGGCGATGCCCGGCCTGTTCGGCAAGCGCTCTCAGCAGAGCACCAACGATGCCTTTGTTTCTGCCGATTTCACATTGGTGGTGCCGCGTGTGGCGGGGTTCATCAAGGAAGTGCTGGTGGAAGACAACCAACAGGTCAAGGCCGGGCAGTTGCTGGCGCTGATCGATGATCGCGACTTGCGCGCCGCCGCCGAAGCCGCCGATGCGCACACCGTGGTTGCCCGTGCGCAATTGCAGAACGCCAAAGCCACTTTGGAGCGGCAGGCCTCGGTGATCGCTCAGGCGCAGGCATCGGTGGTTTCGGCCAAGGCTGAAATGGCTTTCGCCCAGCAGGAGTTGAACCGCTATAACCATCTGGCCGGTGTCGGTGCAGGCACCGTGCAAAACGCCCAGCAGGCACGCACTCGCATCGATCAGGCGACTGCGCGACTGGACACCGCCACGGCAAAACTGGCGGCGGAACGCAAACAGATCGAAATCCTCACGGCGCAGCGCGATGCCGCCGAAGGCAGCTTGAAGCAAGCTCAGGCGGCGCTGGAAATCGCCAGTTTCGAGCTGTCCTACACGCGCATCACTGCGCCTCAGGACGGCATGATCGGCGAGCGTGCCGTGCGGGTCGGCGCCTATGTGACGCCGGGCAGCAAGCTGCTGGCGGTAGTGCCGTTGAAACAGGCTTATGTGGTGGCCAACTTTCAGGAAACCCAGCTCACCGACGTGCAGCCGGGGCAGGATGTCGTCGTGCGGGTAGACAGTCTTGGTGGTGAAGCCCTCAGCGGTCGTGTCGAAAGCATTGCCCCGGCCACCGGCGTGACCTTCGCCGCCGTGAAACCGGACAACGCCACCGGCAACTTCACCAAAGTCGTGCAGCGGATTCCGGTGAAGATCCTGCTGGAGCCGGGCCAGCCGCTGGCCGAGCGCCTGCGGGTCGGCATGTCGGTGGAGGCGAGCATCGATACCAAAAGCTCGGCAACCTCGGTGCGCGAGGTGACGCAGCGATGAAACGTGTTCAGTCCATCACGATGGTCCTGAGCCTTTCGGCGTTGGCGGCGTGCACCGTCGGCCCGGACTTTCAGAAGCCCGAAGCCACCCGAATCGCCGAATGGGCAAAGCCGTCAAAACCCGCCCCGAGTCAGGCGGTCAGCGAACCCTTGAACGAACGCTGGTGGGACGTCTTCCACGATGCGCAACTCTCAGCCCTGACCCAGCGCGCCGTGAGCAGCAACCTCGACCTGAAACTGGCCAGCAGCCGCCTGCAACAAAGCCGCGCCGCCCGCCAGGTGATCACTGCCGACCGCTATCCAACGACCGCCGCAACCGGCAGTTACGCCCGCAAACGCAACAGCGGTGAAGGTTTGAACGATCCGTCCGGACACAACGGGAATTCTGCTTTCAACCTGTGGGACGCCGGTTTCTCCGCCTCCTGGGAGCTGGATTTCTGGGGCCGTGTGCGTCGGGAAACCGAAGCCGCCGACGCCAACCTCGAAGTCGCGGAAAACGACCGGCGCGGTGTTCTGTTGGCGGTACTCGCCGACACTGCGCAGAATTACATCCAGCTGCGCGGCGTGCAAAACACCCGCGCGGTCACCGAACAGAACCTCGATGTGGCGCGACACAGTCTGAAACTCTCGCAACTGCGCCTCAATGACGGTGTAGCCACCGATCTCGACGTCGCCGAAGCCGCGGCGCAAGTGGCGGCCATCGAATCGCGGTTGCCGGCGCTGGAGCAGCGTCAGGCACAACTGATCAACGCCATCAGCCTGTTGATGGGCGAACCGCCACAAGCGCTGGCCAAAGCGTTATCCACAGACGCGCCGGTGCCGCAGTCGCCGCCGGAAGTCGCCATCGGCTTGCCGTCGCAACTGGCCGAGCGCCGACCGGATATCCGCCGGGCAGAAGCCCGGTTGCACGCCGCCACTGCCAACATCGGTGTGGCCAAGGGCGATTTCTATCCGCGCATCACCTTGTCCGGCAACCTCGGCTCGCAAGCCATGCAACTCAGTGACTTCGGCTCCTGGGGCTCACGGGCCTTCGGTATCGGCCCGCAATTCAGCCTGCCGCTGTTCGACGGTGGCCGCTTGCGCGGCGTGCTGCAACTGCGCGAAGCCCAGCAACAGGAGGCTGCCATCGGTTATCAACAGACCGTGCTGCGCGCCTGGCATGAAATCGACGACCAGTTGACCGCCTACAACGCCAGCCAGCGCCGCCGCGACAGCCTCGCCGAAGCCGTGCGCCAGAACCGGATCGCTCTGCGCACCGCCCAACAGCAATACGTCGAAGGTGTGGCGGACTTCGTCAACGTTCTGACCGTACAAGGCGCGTTGCTCGCCACCCAGGAACAATGGGTGGAAAGCTCCACCGGCGTTTCACTGGCGATGGTCGGGTTGTACCGGGCGTTGGGCGGGGGATGGGAGTCGGTGTATCCGGTGGGGGAGATGGCGCAGCGTTGATGGTCGTGCGGAAAACAAAAAAGCAGGTTGTGCAGCGTTTTTGGCTGCTCAACCTGCAAAGTTTTCGATTTTGATTTGCCCATCAGGAAATGTAGCGATGATTTCAAGTTCGCCGCCCATCGCGCGGATGTAATTGCGCAGCGTGCTGATGTACATATCGGTGCGTCGTTCCATCTTTGAGATCGCCGCCTGATTGATGTGCAGGGTCTCGGCAAGTGTCGCTTGACTCAAAGCCTTGGCCTGTCGCAATTCGTTTAGCGGCATTTCCTTGATGTGTTGTTCGTAGATCGAATCGGCATGTGCCCGGGCTTCGGGTGTCATACGCGCTTCGAGTTCGGCAAATTTCTTAGCCATCTTTGTAACCCTCTTTGCGCAATGTATCGAGGTGCTCATCGTACAATTGATCGGCGAGCGGGACATTGACTTCATACCAGCGATCCTGACCGGTTTTGTCTCCACCGATCAATAGCAGCGCACATCGCCTCGGATCAAATGCATAAAGTATGCGGTACGGTCGTCCGGCATGTTGAACCCTCAGTTCTCGCAGATGGCCATGTCGCGCACCCTTGATCGCGCTGCTGTGTGGAAAGCGCAGGCCTGGTCCGAATTGCCCTAGCAATTTGATGCTCGCAGCCACCGAGCTCTGCTCGTTTTCAGTCAGATCTTCCCACCAATTGCCGAACTCGTCGGTGTATTCGATATCCCAATTCATGGGTGGCGAATATGAATGTTATGGAATATTCCTTCAAGGTTATATTTTCGATGAATTGATCTTAGTCGTTACATAGAATTTCGCCAGCCCTGCGGATGAGTGATGGCCTTTAGCTTGACGCTAAACCCCGCTGTCGTAGACTCCGCTCATCCGTCAGGGAGTAGCGGTCATGCAGCGTTTTCGTGGTTGGGTTATCGGAGTGGCCTTTGTTACGTGTGCAGTCCAGGCGCAAACGCCTGTGCCAGACGATCCGCTGCAGGATAACGTCGGCGCTGCCAATGCCTCGGCCGGCAGCGAGGCGCGGGGTGTATTGCGGGCGCGGGATCAGGCGACGCTGGCCAGCGAGCTGTCCGGGCGGATCGTCGAGTTGCCGTTCAGCGAGGGAGAGTCGTTCAAGAAGGGCGATACCCTGGCGAAGTTCGACTGCTCGGCCTATCAGGCTCAGTTGAATGCCGCGCAGGCCGCCAGCCGTGGCGCCGGCGAAGAGTTGGCGCACAACCGGCAACTGGCGGCGCTCAATTCGGTCGGGCGTTTCGAAGTGGCGCGGGCCGAGGCCAAGGTCAGCGAAACCCAGGCGCAATCTCAGGTTTATCAAGTTCAGGTCAAGCGCTGCAGTGTGGTCGCGCCGTTCGACGGACAAGTGGTCGAGCGCAAGGTGCAGCGCTACGAAAGCGTGGCCGCCGGTGCGCCGCTGCTCGATGTGGTCGACAACCGCACCCTGGAAATTCACTTGCTGGTGCCTTCGCGCTGGATGGCGAAACTCAAGCCCGGCCAGACGTTCAGCTTTGTTCCCGATGAAACCGGGCAGCCGATCGACGCCACGGTCAAGCGCCTCGGCGCGCGGATCGATGAGGGCAGTCAGACGCTGTTGCTGGTAGCAACACTGCCCGAAGCCAAAGGCTTGCTCGCCGGCATGAGCGGCACGGCGCGTTTCCCGGAGCTCAAGTGAACGCCCCGGTGAGCGGCGGCGCCGAGCAGGTGTTCGCGCGGTTTCTCGATCTCGAACGGCAGACCCGCGCCGCCCGCGAGGCTTCGCAGTTGGCCTACAGTCTGGTCAATGACGGGCAGTCGCTGTTCGGCTATCGCCATGCGGCCCTGTTGATCGCCGGCAAGGTGCAGGCGGTGACCGGCGTCAGTGCCGTTGAGCCGAATGCGCCGTTCGTGGCCTTCGTCGAGCAGGCGGTGGCGCAGTTGTTCAAGCAGGATGTGTTGAAGGTGGCCCGTGTCATTTCGCCTGAAATGGTCAGCGAGTCGATCCAGAGCGACTGGCGCAGTCTGTCGGCGTTGCAGGTATTCTGGCTGCCGCTGATCGACCGCGAGGGCCAGATGTTCGGCGGATTGTGGCTGGCCCGCGACGTGCCGTGGAATCCTTCCGAACAAGTGCTGTTGTCGCAACTGGGCGACACCTACAGCCACGCCTGGCTGGCCTTGCAACCGCGCAAACCGTGGCGCCTGCGCTGGACCCGCAAACGCCAGGTGGCGCTGGTCGCTGTGCTGCTGCTCGGTTTGTTGATCCCGGTGCGCCAGTCGGTGCTGGCCCCGGCCGAAGTGGTACCGCTGGGCGGGCGCGTGGTGGCGGCGCCGCTGGACGGGGTGATCGCCGAGTTTCTGGTCAAACCCAATCAGAGCGTGAAAACCGGTGATCTGTTGCTGCGCTTTGAAAGCACCACGCTCAAGGCCCAGGCCGATGTCGCCGAGCGTGCGCTCGGCGTCGCCGAAGCCGAACTCAAAGCCAATTCCCAACGTGCATTCGCCGACGCCGAATCCAGCTCACGGGTGGACCTGCTGGCCGCCCGCGTCGAGCAGAAACGCGCCGAGCGGGATTACGCCCGGGAACTGCTCAACCGCAGCGAAGTGCGTGCCGAGCGTGACGGCATTGCAGTATTCGCCGACGCCGAGCGCTGGACCGGCAAACCGGTACAGACCGGCGAGCGACTGATGGAAATTGCCGACCCGAATCAGGCCGAATTGCGCATCGAACTGGCGGTGGGCGACGCGATTGCGCTGGAGCCGGGTGCCGATATTGCGCTGTTCCTCGACAGCGATCCGTTGCAACGCCACGTCGCCAGACTTGAACGCTCCGCCTACGAGGCGCAACCCACCGCTGGCGGCCAACTGGCCTATCGGCTGGATGCGAACTTTACCGATGCACCGCCGCGCATCGGTTTGCGGGGTACGGCGAAGATCTTCGGTGAACGCGCGCCGCTGGCGCTGTACCTGCTGCGCAGGCCATTGGCCGGTTTGCGTCAGAGTGTGGGCCTGTAAATGAACCTGCCGAGCCTGCGTGCCGACCTGCAACTGTCGCCCGCGGCGCCGGCACTGGACGGTTCGCCGCGCTGGACCCTGGCCGATCCGGTGCGCGGCCGCTATTTCAAACTGGGTGCGGCGGCGATGCGCCTGTTGCGCCACTGGTCCCTGGGCGATCCCGAGCAAGTGCTGCGCGCCGCCAATCGCGAACCGGGTCTGCCGCTGGATGGCGTTGAACTGGAGCAACTGCTGACGTTTCTGCGCGGGCATGACCTGATCAGCGCCCTCGACGATCAGCAACGCGCCAGCTACCCGCTCAAGGCCCTCGCACAACGCCAGAGCCTGTGGAAAATCCTGCTGCATCAATATCTGTTTTTCCGGATCCCATTGTGGCGGCCGGACGCGTTTCTCAATCGGGTGTGGCCGTGGCTACAGCGCGTGGGTCCCAACATCCTGCGCTACGGTTTTCCGGCGACCCTGGGGCTCGGGGTGTTTCTGGTATCGCGGGACTGGCAGCGCTTCGTCGGCACCTTCCCCCACCTGTTCAGCCTCGGCGGGGCAATTTCGTTCGGTGTGGCGCTGTTCTTCGCCAAGCTCTGCCACGAATTCGGCCACGCCTTCATGGCCAAGCGCGCAGGGTGTCGGGTGCAGAGCATGGGCGTGGCGTTCATGGTCTTGCTGCCGATGTTCTACACCGACGTCAGCGATGCCTGGCGGGTCAACGACCGGCGTGCGCGGCTGCTGATCGGTGCCGGCGGGGTGCTGGCGGAATTGCTGCTGGCGTGCATCGCCTTGCTGGTCTGGTCGCTGTTGCCCGACGGGCCGGCGCGCACGGCGGCGTTCATGCTCGCCAGTGCGACCTGGATCACCACGCTGGTGGTCAACCTCAACCCGTTCATGCGTTTCGATGGTTACTTTCTGCTCAGCGATCTGTGGGAAGTCGACAACCTTCAGGGCCGGGCATTTGCCTACTGTCGCTGGCGTCTGCGTGAGTTTTTGTTCGGCTATGGCGCACCGGCGCCGGAGCCTTGGTCGCCGGCGATGCAGCGGCGTTTGCTGATCTGGGGGTATGGCTCGTGGTTATGGCGTGCGGCGTTGTTTTTCGGGATCGCGCTGGCGGTCTATCACCTGTTCTTCAAGGTGTTGGGGATCTTCCTGATGCTGGTGGAACTGGTGTGGTTCATCTTTTTGCCGATCATGAGTGAGTGGCGCCAGTGGTGGAGCCGCCGCGAACAGGCTCACGGCCCGCGCGTGCTGCTCAGCAGCCTGGCGGTGCTTGGCCTGCTGCTGGTGCTGATCGTGCCGTGGCGCAGCGCCGTGGAATTGCCGACGATGCTCGAGGGCGGTCGGGCCAGTGCGTTGCATGCACCGATGGCGGCACGGATCAAAACCGTGAAGGTTGTCGACGGCCAGACTGTCGCTCAGGGTGATGTGCTGATCGAGCTGGAATCGCCGGACCTGGATTCGCGGCAGGCCATCGTCCGTCGGGAAATCCGGATTCAACAATTGCTGATGCGCCGTCAGGCCGGCCGCAGCGAAACGGCCGCCGATGCCGGCATCGTCGAACAGCGACTGGCCGAAGCCGTGGCGGAATACCGTGGCCTGAGTGCCCGCCGTGAACGCCTGCTGCTGCGGGCGCCCCATGCCGGCACCGTGCGTGATGTGCTGCCGAACCTCACGCCGGGTCGCTGGCTGTCGAGCAATGATGCGTTGGCGCGGGTCGTCGAAGACGGCTCGCGCCTGCGCGGTTATGTGGCCGAAGCTGAATTGTGGCGGGTCAGACCGGGCGCCACCGGGCGGTTTATCGCCGACGACCCGATGCACCCGGCGATCACCGTGAAACTCGATGAAATCGATACCAATGGCGTGGCCTATGTCGATCAGGAAGCCTTGACCTCCGATCATCACGGACCGATCGCCGTGCGCCGCGACCAACAGCAACGGGCGGAGCCGGTGCAGGCGCAATACGGTGCACGATTGACTACGCTGGATCAGCCATCGACACCGGCGCAGCCATTGCGCGGCGTGGTGGTGTTGCAGGGCAGCGGCGAATCCGTACTCGGCGTGGCCTGGCGACGGCTGGCGGCGCTGGGCGTCAGGGAAAGCGGTTTCTAGGGAGCATGAAGATGACGGAAAACCTGGCAGCGGACGGATTGGTGGTGCGGCCTTCGCGGGCGACTGACGGCCCCTTTTTGCAAAGCCTGTATCAATCGGCGCGGCCGGATCTGCAATGGATCGACGGCGAGCAGGAACAGGTGCAGCAAATCGTTGCCCAGCAGTTTCAGGTGCAGGAGCAGGGCATGGGTGAAAACCACCCCAATGCCATGCACTACGTCGTGGAAAAACTCGGCACGCCCATCGGTGCGCTGAGCACCGATTTTGGCCCCAATGAAATCCGCGTGTTGTACATCGCCTTCATCCCTCAGGCCCGGGGCAAGGGTTACGGACGAACCGTGCTGCAAGGCGTACAAAAGGCCGCGCAGCAAGTGCGTTGCCCGGTGGCGACGGTGGTCTGGGCCAACAATCCCCATGCACGTCAGCACTATCTGGCGCTGGGCTTTACCGTGGAAGAGCGCAACCCGGCGGCGGAGCGTCTGGTGTGGTATCCCCAGGGCTGAGTCAGATGACCGAGTCGATATCAAAGGTGTGTGGAGCGCCGATCCTGTGGCCATAAAGTGTCGCCATTAACGGGTCATCTTCACTGGCGTCCGGCGCCATGGCCAATTGTTCCGTCACGAGGTTTTCCGGGTGCGCCTGCCAGCGCGGCAGGCTTTCGGCCAGGCGTTCCGGGTGTTCTGCCGGCACGCCATAGACATCCATGGCCGTCATGCGTCGATGCCGCAGCCGGACCAGTCGTTCACGGGTGGTTCGAATGAGATCGACCTCTCGATTGAGCGCCTGGAGAACTTTTTCCCGGCTACGGACATAGCTGTCCGGCCGCCCCCGCAGATTGTTGCGCTGGGTGCGCAGCTGATCGGTGATGCGTTGCAGGGCCGATTCGACCAGCGCGAATTCCCGCTCGGTCACCAGCGTTCGGTTTGAGTCCAGTGCTTCCTGCCAGCGTCGCAACACTGCCCAGCAAGCCGGAATGTAAGCGCCCGTCATCGAATGATGCCTGGCGTCGAAGATCTGCCTGAGCAGGGACGGGCGATCCGGCAGACCTCGCTGCTGCCGGATCGCCACGTCGCACGCGGCGTGTTGGCTGATGGTGTCGCATCCCGGTTCCCAGAGGATCGACGACATCTGCTGACGGTTGAATTCCACCGGCATGGCATGACGCAGATGGCCGTGATGGTCATAGGCTTCGCCAGTCCAGTTGGTGATCCCGGCAACGAACACCGACAAGCCCACCGGCACATTGACGAACGTCAGCGCCGCCCCGGTGCCGTAGATGTCGGCCTTGGTGTTCATCCAGCTGCCGGGCACGCTGGGCACCGGGTCGTTGTGATTGACCATGCGGTGGTGCACGAGATCGGCGGCACCCCTGACGAAATCCGCGTCCCCGGCGCGGGGGGCGCCGTAGGTGTAGAGCTGGATGTTGTAGTTGAACCCGGCTCTTCGGCGCAGCATTTCCGAGAGCAGTAATGTGATCGCACCTCCGAGGCTGTGGCCGCAGATCAGGAGGTTTTGGCCGGTGTAAAAGCGATCAAGATAGCTGACCACAAAGGCTGCGGCCTTTTTAGCTGCTTCATAGAATCCACGATGGACTTGGCCATCACCTTCAGTAAATGGCACTTGCAGGGCATCGGCATCGCGCAATCCGTCGGCGATTATCTCGGCAGTACCACGTACAGCTATCAAAATGAGTTCGTCATTGTGGGTAATAAAGGCTTGGGTGTCGGTGCTGTCTTTATTACCGATGTCGTCGAGGAAGTGAACACTGGCCGGGTGTTCCAGATCTCCTTCAGGCGTCGGTCTGTTCATGGGGTAGAGGTTTGGATCGAATGGTATGATTTCTAGCCGCCTCGAGTAGGGTACGTCCTCATAAAGCGGGTAGTAAGCTTGGTTTTGAGCGCTGTCGACTTTCCACAGCTCTTCGCATTTGGCCAAGGAATCACCAAACCAATTGCCAACGCTTGGTTGCAGAGGAAAGCCTACTGTTTTTGTTTCTGCGGAGGGAATTTTGGGCTTCTGGCCGAAAGGGCAGTAACTCAGAGTTGCCATCAATGCGAGCTGGTATAGATTGAGTGCGCAGAACTCCGGGGCTGTGGACAACATTGGACGCAACGATCGGAGCGGGCGCACTTCCAGAACGGTGTGACGTTGCGGCATCAGGGCGGCGCCGAATTTGCCGTGTTCACGCATGATGGCTGCACACCCGGAATCTAGGGGGTAATCGCGAAATACCTCCGGTGGCAGGTGTGAAACGTGTCTGACCAGATGACGGACCTCAACTTGAAAGTAATCCCCTCCGTTTGCAACCTCGGGTCGTTCACGCGTGCGAGTGGCATTCGGGTTCAGGTAGCGGGTTGCTTCTGCGCGAACCTGAATCTCGGTTATTTTCAGAGGGTAATGTGGTCTGACTTGCAGATATGAATAGTACTTTTCCTTACCTTCATACGCTTGATCAAACAGCAGCGATACAGGCCCCGCAAAGTGATTATCCACCCTGCCTCTGCCCTCCGCGTCAAGGCGGCCTGTGTATTTGTAGCCTTCAGAGTCGGTGGCGACATAGGTTAGTCCCGCATAGGGTTTACCCGAGCAGAACTCGTCGATGAGCTGGAAACTGGTCCAGTTTCCACCGACAGGACAGTTCAGCAGACGGCTGCTCAATGGCGATTGCAGATCCTTTTCCAGTGATGTCATTGCGAAACCTCCTTATTCCGTGCATCCGGGATATACAGTGCATTGCTTCCCATCTGGCATTTGAAAGCTGCTGAAGTCTTTGTAGTTGCCGTAACAAAAGGCGTACTGATCCTCAGCGTTGTCGCCCATACAGCGTTTCCATCCATTTGGTACTTTGACCCATGTGTCGCCGATGGCAGGCTTTTCTTCCTTGGCCAACCTGACTTTCAATTCCATGGTCTTGCCCGGTAGTTGTTCAAGGGTGAAGGCGGAAAATGTCTTGCCCTGCTCTCGGGTTCCTTGAGCATTGGATGAGGAGCAATCAAGAATTTTGACGATACGACGGTTGGTCCCCACTGTGCGGAACCGCCATTCGCACTGGCTGTAAATGAAGCTTTCTCCAGCATCGTTGAAGGTGTTTTTGTACTGTTCTTCCAGCACATCACGAATGATCACCATGCCTTGATCACCGCTGATGTCTCCCCAGTCCTTGCCATACGCAGAGTTGATTTCCAGGGAGATTTTTCTGACCACCAAAGGACATCCTTTAACCGTCTTGCGAATCGTGATTTCGGCATCCGGTTTGTAGTCCGTTCGCCACTTGCTGTTGAACACCGGCGCAAGGTTGTCGCGTCTGTCGACGGTACAGGTCTGGCCTTTTTCGGGGGCGTAATGCACCGCTGCGACATAGGCGAATCCCGGTGGCAGATCGGCAGTGAAAGTGAAGGTGTTGGGCAGTTCGCTCCTGCAGCCGCCCAGTGCCGCGAAACAGCCGATCAGACCGAGGCTTTTGAGCTGAATCTTCATCAAGGTGTCTCCCCGTTCCAGCTCTTCGAAAGCTGGTAAACCCGATCAAAGTGTTCCTCCGGCGTTTCCTCCGGGCGGGCTTGCCAATGGGGCGCTAGATTGGGGGTATGGAGACTCTGGATCAGCAGAAACTCCAGCCGTTCCGGCGCCAGCCAGCCCCAGGCTTCGGCCAGCGTCAGCCGTTCTTGCAGCCAGATGTGCGGATCCCGGGAGCGCGCCAGTTCGGCGTAAGCCTGTACATGCCCGGCCAGCAGAAAGCGGTGGGTATTGGCCAGGCGGATCTCCATGGCTTGCTCGTCAGGTATCGACAGTTGCAGCCACGGCGGCGTGTCCGGCACGGGGTAGCTGCCCGGCGCGGGGTTGTCGGTGACCTGCCAGTGCGAACCCTGCCAATGGCAAACGCTGATCGCCGGCCCGAGATACGCCGGCAACGCCTCGACCGGCAAATGTTTCAGCGCCCGGCCCAGTACGCGGTTGTCGTGAAAGCGGTACAGCGCCTGATGCGGACGAGTGCCGATGATCAGCCGCTCCTGCCAGTGTCGGACCCACGCCTTCAAATCGCCTTTGCCCAGGCTGGCGAACCACCCCCAGTGGCTGTCCGGTCTGTCGAGCAAGGCGTCGAGACGACGGTCATCGGGTTGGTCGAAGGTGAAGAGGAACGGGCCGGTGTCTGCCAGTTCGGCGACGGTGGTTTCGCCGTAGACACTGGCGTATTGCTCGTAACGGCAGCTTTTCAGCCAGCGCTGACGCATCTCGCGTTCGTTCTGTGAATCGAGAACCAGGCACAGGAGGCGGTCGGCACGGTGCTGCTCGAGCAGCCAGCGTCGTACAGGGGCGTCGGTCATGCAGCGGCCTCCGGCACCGTGCACATTCCGGCGCGGCAGGCTTCGCAGATCGGGCAGAAGTCGGCCCCCAGGGTTTTACTGGCAGCCATCAGTGCCTGTTGCGAAGGCGCGACCAATGGCGGCAGGGGTGCAGGAACCGGCAGATTTTCAATACCGTCGGGCTGCAGCAGCGGGGCGCGCAGCAAGGGCGCGGGCACGCCGCCGATCAGCAGGTCGCTGCTGCCGAAAAGGCCGCTGTGATCGAGGACAAAATGCTCGCCACCGACTTTCAGACTGATGCTTTTTCCGGCCTCCAGCACCAGATGTTCGCCAGCGCTGAGGCACAGCTGTCCGGCGGCTTCGGTGGTCAGTGATTGACCGACCCGGGTGTGGCTGCTGTCGCCGACGTGCAGGTAATCGCTGGCCTTGAGATGGGTCTTGCGATGACCGGTCACGAGGCGGTGTTCCTCAGCGTGCAGCGCACTGAAGCTGTTGCCCCTGATGGTTTCCCGGCGTTGGTTGCCGATGTCCAGATGACTGTCGTGCTCGACCTTCTGTCGCAGGTCGCGCTGGGCGCGCAGGTAAATCTGCTCCTGGCCTGCGCGGTCTTCGATCATCAGCTCGTTGAAGCCTGAGCTGTCCGGCGAGCTGCGGGAGCGAAACACACTGCGGGTCTTGTGCGCCGGCAACTCGTAAGGCACCGGGTTGGCGCTGTTGGTCAGGCAGCCGCTGATCACCGGATGGTCGGGATCGCCGTGGAGAAAGGTCACCAGCACTTCCATGCCCACACGCGGAACGATCATGCAGCCATGAGCATTGCCGGCCCAGCCCGAGGCCACGCGCAGCCAGCAACTGCTCTTGTCGTCGTGGCGGCCCTCGCGATCCCAGAAGAACTGCACCTTGACCCGGCCATACGCGTCGCAATGAATGTCTTCGCCTTCCGGGCCGGTGACCACGGCGGTCTGGGTCGAGCCGATGCGGGGTTTGCGGTAGCGCAACGGCGGTCGATGGATTGCCTCCCAGGGCGTTGCGGTGAAGTGGTTGCGATAGCCCTGGATGAAGTCTTTCTCGGGATCGGCCGACGCGTGGCTGGCGGTTTCCTCCAGCACTTGCGGTTGTTTGCCTTCATGGCGGATTTCGGTCAGCAGCCACAGGTCGTTCAATGTCGGATCGGGGTGTTCGGCCAGTGACAAGAAATGCCCCGACACCAGCGCCGGTTCGTTGCTGTCGCCTTCTCCCAGGCAACCATCGGCGCGGTGACCCTCCAGGGCTCGCCGGGCCAGCTGCTTGCCGTGCTCGCGATCGAGGTAACGTCCCGGGTATTCGTAAACCCCGGGATCTGGCTGGAGATGCCGATCGGATTTTCGGGCATCCGCCTCCAGCGTCATTCGCGCCTTTTTAAAGTCGTAGGCGCGGCTGGAGGTGTGGTCGGGCCGGGTTTCGAGCCGGTAGTCGAATCGCTGAATCACCGGCCTGTCGGCCACCATGGCGTTGTGCGGTTTAAAGCGTGTTGGCCGTGAGAGGCGGGGAAACACGGTCTGGTCGTCGCCAAAGACCAGCAGGTGCCCGTCACGGCCATGACGGAAGTGGTAATGCAAACCGTCTTCCTGGCACAGACGCTGGATGAAGTGCAGGTCGGACTCGTTGTACTGCACGCAATACTCACGGTCCGGCAGCGGGTGACCGATGCGCAACCGATAGCGGTCAGCGTGAATGCCATGTTCTTCGAGGATCTGCGCGATGATGCGTGGGACGCTCAGGTTCTGGAATATCCGTTGATTGATGCGATGACGCAGATTGGCCAGAAGAGGCGCAAGGGTCAGACGGTATCGCGTCAGCCGTTTGCCGATGTGGCCTCGGGCGATGTGCTGGATCTGTCCATGGATGCCGTGTTCCTGGTCATCGAGAGCAAGAAAGGCCAGCTGATTCAGCAGGCCTGGAAGGTCGGCATCCGGCCTCGGGCTGACCAGTTCGATCCGGAAAGAAAAAGGCTCGTTGATGGCTTCGCTGCCGCTGAAGGACAGCACCTGAAAATCGTGTTTAACGTCGTCGATCGTAAGGCGAAAGCGTGCGTTGGCATCGAACATCCGTTGTTCCTCGTCCAGTGACGGATTCGGAACAACGCTAACAAGGTGATCGGGGAAATGATGTCGGACGTTTCCCAATAAATTGGTTTAAGTCCCCGGACTACAAGGATCCGGTTTTGCTCCTACATCTTTTGCCTACAAGGTTTGGCGTAGATTCTGTCCGGGGTATCAGTTGAATGAAATGCAGAAATACCCCAACTGCGAATCCCGCCCCATGGCCGGTACCCGGGACACGAAAATATCCTCCAACCGGCCGAACTCCGGCAGCTCCAGTGCACACAGGCCGTCGACGAATTCCGTCGGCACCAGGCTGTTGAATTCGAGGCAGAAGGGCATGCGTTCGCTGTAGCGCATTTTTGCCGACGGGACCTCTTCGAGGTGGGCGAGGAGAATCGGCAGCGCCGTGCCATCCGGCAGGTGCAGTGTGCGTTGTTGCCCCAGCAACGGCTGGAGGTGTTCGATCTGAACCGATTGCAACATGGTCTGACTCCAGAGAGAAAACGAAACGTCCGGGGGCTCGGGGCCCCCGGACGATCACTCAGTTGCGCGACGGGAAGAGGCCGTTCAGGGCAACGCTGAAGTTGAGCACCAGGAAAGGGTTCATGATGCCCAGCGGCTGGCTGCCGCCGGTGGACGAAATGTCTCCGGTGACGGTGGTGGTCAGGCCTTTGATCGGCACTGGCGTGGCGCCCTGGGCGTCGGAATAGATGTTCGCCGAGCCAGGGCCGCCGCCGGAGGCGCCGATGTAGGAATTGGTGGCGGTCGGCACGGTCGCCGGATTGCTTGCCGGAACGGCCAGTTGCAGCGCGGTGTTGGCGCTCAGGCCGGTCATCGCGTGGGTGTGGTTGGGCATGTTGGCAATGGTGGCGGTGACGCTTTCGGTTCCGGCCACCTGGCCGATGACACGCGGCGTCAGGCCCAGACCGTTGCCCTGGGCCATTGGCACGCGCCCCTGCAAGTTGGGCAACTGAAAGTTGGTCGTGCCGTTGCCGCCGTAGTAGGTGCCCAGCAACGCGAACAGCGCGTTGTATTGTGCAATGGACAGGGTCTGTCCATTGCACAGGGCCCAGCCGTTGGGGGCGAAGTTGAAGGCGAACGGTTGAATCGTACCCATAAAGACTTCCATGGTTCCTCATCCTTCTGTTATGTGGTTGGCGCGCCGCGCGTTAGCCTGTGTTGTCGGGGCCGGTGAAAGACTCCGACGACACCCGCCGCTTGCGCGGGCAGGTCACGCCAAGCCGTAGCGTAGACCCGGATCGGCGGACTTGCCGGACGTCGTCGCGGTCGCGCGTCGGCTTCGCCGCTGGCCTACAGTGAGCGCAATGATCGAAGCTGTTCTGTACTCGGAAAAATCTAAGGGAAGCTTGATGGAAGTCCGTCGCGAGACTCCGCTGGGGGATACCCAGGATCCGTTTGCCGCACCGAATGCCGGTGTCCGGCGTCTGCTGCGCTGGGTCCGTCGACAGTGGCTGATACCGATTCTGCTGCTGGCGACAGCCGTGCGGTTCTATGGCCTGACCGCTACCGCGATCTGGGGCGACGAAGGTTCGAGTGTATTGCTGGCGCGTTATTCGCTGAGCGGCATCTGGGAGCACGCGGCGTATGATGTTCACCCTCCGTTGTACTTCATGCTGCTGCATGGCTGGGTCGGCCTGTTTGGCGAAAGCATTCAGTCGATTCGTAGTCTCAGCGCCATGGCGGGTGTTGCCGCAGTCGGTGTGGGCATGTGCCTGGTCGATCATCTGGCGACCCGCCGCGCGGCGATCATCGCCGGGGTACTGCTGGCGCTGTTGCCGACCGCCGTTGGCTACAGCCAGGATGTGCGCATGTACTCGCTGCTCGGCCTGCTGCTGGTCGGCACCACCCTGGCGCTGATCTGCTGGGTCAGACGCCCGCAGCGTCGACGGTATCTGGTGCTCTACGCCCTGCTGATGAGCGCGGCGTTGTACACCCACTACTTTGCTGTGCTGGCGGCGTTGAGCCACTGGCTGTACCTCGGGCTGATCCGCCTGTTGCCGGGGTATCGTCTGAGGCATATCCAGCGCCGCGACTGGTGGCTGGCTAATCTGGCGATCGTCGCGCTCTACCTGCCGTGGCTGCCGAACCTGCTCGATCTGACGCGACACATGGTTGAACTCAAGGTCGGGAACGATGTGGGCTGGGAAGACCCGGTGACCCTGTCGTCACTGCCGTCGATGATCTGGCTCTGGCTGACCCTGAGCGAGGGCGATCATCTTCCGTTGCTGCTGTTCTGCGGCATGCCGCTGGCCATGCTGGTGCTGGCGGGCGTGGCCGTCACCCGCGATCGCAGTGTGAACCATGGCAGCGTATTGCTGGCGCTCTACACCGGGGTACCGTTGTTTCTGGTGTTCGCCGTGTCGTTCATCACTCCGGTGTTTGTTGACCGATATCTGACAGCCTACGCGTTGGGCCTTCCGATGCTGGCAGCGCTGGCCATCGACCGCTTGTACAGCCGCGCTCGCGTATGGGCGCTGGCGATGCTGGTGGCATTTGTCGGCATCGAAATGGTCGGTGTGAACACCAACGCCACGGTCGATCCGAATGATCAGTTCAATGTCATGGTCGAGCACATCAACCACCACTTCATCAGCGGCGACCGGATCGTCACCAGCGACATGCTCTGGTACTTGAGTTATGTCTATTACAACCGCACCGATGCTCAAGTGCGGCTGTTTACACCACCGACTGTCGAGGGTCGTTCGACCCGTCCGAACCGTTACGGATTTGGCACGCTGGTGTCCGACGAGGTGTATCTGGATCGTCTTGCGGAACTGCCGCAGGGCAGTTCCCGGGTCTGGCTGATCGGCGATCTGGATCCGGAAGTCCCGGACCCGTTCCTGCCGCTGCCCAAGACCTGGCAGTTACGTGAACAGTTCAATGCCGGCGGGGCGCAAGCGCGACTTTTCGTACTGGAAAAGGACGATCGTACCAACGGGGGGTGACTTAAACGCTTCACCTTACGGCTGGCAATAAAAAAAGGTCTGGCAAGTCCGTTTTGCTCTATGTTGATGTCAAAACACTACTAGTCGAAAGGGCTTTGTTGGACTACGCTCGTCGGACAAAAGGACTTACAAAGTAAGGTGAAGGGATTGCAGCAGTTCCACTTTATCTCCGGCTTGCCGCGCTCAGGCTCGACCCTCCTTTCTGCGATCCTTTTGCAGAACCCGCGCTTTCATGCCGGCATGACCAGTCCGGTCGGTGCGCTGTTCTCCGGTGTTCTCGAACAATGCAGCGCCGGCAGCGAATTCGGCGCGGTGATCGACACCGACATGCGCCGTCGTCTGTTGCGCGGCCTGTTCGACTCCTACTACGCCGACAAGGCCGACAAACAGGTGGTGTTCGACACCAACCGTCAGTGGAGCGCGCGCCTGCCGGCGATCAACGATCTGTTTCCCAAAGCCAGGGTCATTGCCTGCGTGCGCAACGTCGCCTGGGTGATGGACAGCCTGGAGCGGCTGTACCGCGCCAACCCCTACGAAAACACCAAGCTGTTCGGCGATGCCGTCGAGCGCAACACGGTCTACAGCCGCTGCGAAACCCTGGCCCAGCGCAACCGCCTGGTGGGTTTTGCCTGGGCGGCGCTCAAGGAAGCCTATTACGGCGAGCATGCCGACTCGCTGCTGATCGTCGATTACGATTTGTTGACCCAGGCCCCGGAGCGGGTGCTGCGGCTGGTTTACGACTTCATCGGCGAGCCTTGGTTCGAGCACGATTTCGAACACTTGGCCTATGACGCGCCGGAGTTCGATCAGGCTCTTGGTGTGGCCGGTCTGCACAAGGTCAAACCCAGGGTCGCCCTGGAGTCCCGGCGCACGATCCTGCCGCCGGATCTGTTCAAGCAATACGCCGATCTGTCCTTTTGGCTCGATGGCTCGGCCAGCGCTGCCAATGTGATTCGTATGAAGTCCGACGCCGCGATCAGTTGATCGCGGCGTTTTTCATTGATGCGTTTACAACTGTTCGAGTCCGGGTGAGCAACATGTGGTGGAGCAAGCAAAAGTCGCGGGTAACCGAGGGCCAACGGACGCTGGCTGCGCCGCTGATCATGTCGCTGGAGCCGCGCATGCTGTTCGACGGCGCGGTCGCGGCCACTGTGGCCGATACTGCTGCAGCCCAGCCCGACAGCCACCCCACCGCCGATGCCGCCAAGGCGCCGACCGCCGATCATCCGGTGGCCAGCAAGGACACCCACGGCCAGGCGGACGCCACACCCGCCGCCAGCCCGGTTGCCGTGCCGGGCCAGACCGTGGTGTTCGTCGATGCCCGGGTCAAGGATGCCGACAGCCTGCTCAAAGGCGTCGCTCCCGGTACACAAGTGGTCAGGCTCGACGCGAGCAAGGACGGCTTGCAGCAGATCGCCGACTATCTCGACCAGCACTCGGGCGTCAGCTCGGTGCAGATCATCGCCCACGGCAACGCGGGTGACCTGTGGCTGGGTAACAGCTACCTTTCGGCGGACAACGTCGCGCAACGCAGCGCGGTGCTGGCAGAGATCGGCAAGGACATGAACGTCGGCGGCGACATCCTGATCTATGGCTGCTACACCGCCGAGGGTGACCGTGGACTGAGCTTCGTCGATTCCCTGGCGCAAATGACCGGTCGCGACGTCGCGGCATCGAACAACCGCACCGGGGTGGGCGGCGACTGGGATCTGGAGATCGCCACCGGCAAGATCGAAAGTGCCAACGTACTTTCGGCGCAGGCGATGAGCGAATACCAGTGGGGCCTGGCCACCTGGACCGCGACCAATAACCTGAACACCGGCGTCGGCTCGCTGCGGGCAGCGTTGGCTTCGGCGCAGAACGGCGACATCGTGACCTTCAGCAGCGGGATGACGGTGCAGCTCACCTCGGAATTGCTGATCAACAAGAACATCACGGTCGACGGCGACCTGAACAACGACGGCGTCGCGGACGTGACTCTCGACGGCCAGTACAGGACCCGTGTGGTGGAAATCACCTCCGGCAGCACGGTGACGCTGGACGGGCTGGTCATCACTCGCGGCCTCGTTTCCGGCAACGGCGGCAATGGCGGCTATAGCGCCACCGGCGCCATGGGCGGCGGGATCTTCAACGCCGGCATACTCACGCTGAACAATGTTTCGGTCACCGGCAACGCAGCCGCGGGTGGTGGCGGTGGCGGGGGTGTCACCGCCGCCAACTACGGTGGTGGCGGCGGCGGTGGCGGCGGTCTTGGCGGCCAGGGCGGCGGCCATGGCGGTACTGCCGGGCCGGGCACCGGTACGCTGGGTGGCCAGGCCGGCAGCGGTGGCGTCGGCGGCTACGGCGGCGGTTATGACGCAACGCACATGGGCGGGCGCGGCGGTTCCACCACCGGTGGTGCGGGCGGCGTCGGCGTGTCGTATTACAGCAACGGCGGCAACGGCGGCACGGCCAACAACGGCACGATTTCCATCGGTGGCGGCGGTGGCGGCTCCGGCTGGGACAAGGTCGGCGGCGCGGGCGGTAACGCCGCCGGCGGCATTTACAACGCTTCTACCGGGACCCTGAAAATCGTCGGCACGTCGGTCATCAGCAATAACATCGGTGCGGGCGGCGGTGGCGGCGGCGGCAGCGGTCAGGGGAGCAACAACCAGAATGGCGGTGACGGCGGACGCGGGGTCGGTGCGATCTGGAACCAGGGCGGCACGGTACTGATTACCGCCTCCAACTTCAGTGCGATCAGCGGCAACGCGGCGGGCAGCGGCTCCGGTGGTCTGGAGCTGGGGGGCGGCGTCACGGGTTCCGTGCCGTTGGCTTTTGCAGCGATCTACAACAACGGTGGCACCCTGAACACCGCTTATGTGGAACCGCCAACCGCCACGATTGTGATGTCGGACACGGCGCTGAAAATCGGCGAAACCTCGCTGGTGACCATCACCTTCAGCCGCGCGGTGACCGGCTTCACCAACGCCGACCTGACCATTGCCAACGGTACGCTGAGCGCCGTGAGCAGCAGCGACGGCGGCATCACCTGGACGGCGACCTTCACGCCGACCAACAACATCACCGACGCCACCAACCTGATCACCCTGGACAACACCGGCGTGACCGCGATCAACGACGGCGTGGCGGGAGTCGGCACTACCAGTTCCGCCAACTACACCATCGATACCGCGCGGCCGACCGTCAGCATCGCGATGTCGGATACCGCGCTGAAGATTGGCGACACCTCGCTGGTGACCTTCACGTTCAGCGAAGCGGTGACCGGTTTCACCAACGCCGACCTGACTATCGCCAACGGTACGCTCAGCGCGGTGAGCAGCAGCGACGGCGGCATTACCTGGACCGCGACGTTCACCCCGACCGCCAGCATCACCGACACCACCAACGTCATCACTCTGGACAACACCGGTATTGCCGACCTGGCCGGCAACGCCGGCAGCGGCACCACCGACTCGGCCAACTACGTGATCGATACGGTGCGCCCGACCGCAACCATTGTCGTCGCTGACAGCAATCTGACGGCGGGCGAGACCTCGCTGGTGACCATCACCTTCAGTGAAGCGGTCAGCGGTTTCACCACCGCCGACCTGACGGTGGCCAACGGCACCCTGAACGGCCTGAGCAGCAGCGACGGTGGCATCACCTGGACCGCCACGCTCACGCCGACCGCCAACATCACCAACACCTCCAACCTGGTGACGCTGGACAACACCGGGGTCAGTGACCTGGCCGGCAACGCCGGCAGCGGCACCACCAACTCCAACAACTACGCCATCGACACCGCACGACCAACCGCGACCATCGTGGTGGCCGACAACAACCTGAAAATCGGTGAAACCTCACTGGTGACCATCACCTTCAGCGAGGCGGTGACCGGCTTCACCAACGCCGACCTGACCGTCGCCAACGGCACATTGAGCGCGGTCAGCAGCAGCGACGGTGGCATCACCTGGACGGCGACGTTCACGCCGACCGCCAGCATCACCGACGCGACCAACCTGATTACCCTGGACAACACCGGCATCGCTGACCTGAACGGCAACGCCGGCAGCGGTACCACCAATTCGAACAATTACGCCATCGACACCCAGCGTCCGACCGCGACCATCGTGGTGGCCGACAACAACCTGCGGATCGGTGAAACCTCGCTGGTGACCATCACCTTCAGCGAAGCGGTCAGCGGGTTCACCAACGCTGACCTGACGGTCGCCAACGGCACGTTGAGCGCAGTCAGCAGCAGCGACGGCGGCATCACCTGGACGGCGACGTTCACGCCGAGCGCCAGCATCACTGACACCACCAACCTGATTACCCTGGATAACACCGGCATCGTCGATCTGGCGGGCAACGCCGGCAGCGGCACCACCGATTCCAACAATTACGCGATTGATACGGTGCGGCCAACCGCGACCATCGTGGTCGCCGACAGCAACCTCACTGCCGGCGAAACCTCATTGGTGACCATCACCTTCAGCGAAGCGGTCAGCGGGTTCACCAACGCCGACCTGACGATTGCCAACGGCACGCTGACGGCGGTCAGCAGCAGCGACGGCGGCATCACCTGGACCGCGACCTTCACGCCGAACCTGGGCGTCAACGACGCGACCAACGTGATCACGCTGGCCAATACCGGCATCGCCGATCTGGCCGGCAATGCCGGCAGCGGCACGACCAGCTCCAACAACTACACCATCGATACAATGGTGCCGACCGCGACCATCATCGTGTCCGACCCCAGTCTGAAGATCGGTGAAACGTCGATGGTGACCATCACCTTCAGCGAAGCGGTGACCGGTTTCACCAACGCCGACCTGACCATCGCCAACGGTACGTTGAGTGCGGTCAGCAGCAGCGACGGCGGTATTACCTGGACCGCGACCTTCACGCCGACCAGCAACATCACCGACACCACCAACGTGATCACGCTGGACAACAGCGGCGTCCAGAACCTGTCCGGCAACGCCGGTGTCGGCACCACGGATTCCAACAACTACGCCATCGATACCCAGCGTCCGACCGCAACCATCGTGGTCGCCGATACCGCACTGGGCGTCGGCCAGACCTCGCTGGTGACCATCACCTTCAGCGAAGCGGTGACCGGTTTCACCAACGCCGACCTGACCATCGCCAACGGCACATTGAGTGCTGTCAGCAGCAGTGACGGCGGTATCACCTGGACCGCGACCTTCACTCCGGCGGCGGGGATCACCGACACCACCAACGTGATCACCCTGGACAACACCGGCATCGCCGACCTGGCGGGCAACGCCGGCAGCGGCACCACCGACTCCAACAACTACGCGGTCGACAGTCAGCGCCCGACGGCCACCATTGTCATGAGCGACAGCGATTTGCGCCCCGGCGAAACGGCGCTGGTGACCATTACCTTCAGTGAGGCCGTGACCGGTTTCGACAACTCGGACCTGAGCGTCGCCAACGGCACCTTGAGCAATGTGACGTCGAGCGACGGTGGCGTTACCTGGACGGCCACGTTCACCCCGAATATCGGTGTCACCGATCTCACCAACCTGATTGTCCTGAACAATACCGGCATCGCCGACCTGGCCGGCAACAGCGGCACCGGCACCACCAGCTCGGCCAACTACCAGGTGCAGACCCAGGTGCCGACCGCCACCATCGTGGTGGCCGACACTTCGCTCAAGGCCGGGGAAACCTCGCTGGTGACCATCACCTTCAGCGAAGCGGTGAGCGGTTTCGACAACAGCGACCTGACCATCGCCAACGGCACATTGAGCAACGTCAGCAGCAGCGACGGCGGTATCACCTGGACCGCGACGTTCACCCCGACGGCCAATGTCACTGACGCCACCAACCTGATCACCCTGAACAACGCCGGCGTGACCAATCTGTCGGGCAACAGCGGCATCGGTACGACCGACTCCAATAACTTCGCCATCGACACCGCGCTGCCGACCGCCACGATCGTGGTCGCCGACAATCGCCTGGGCATCGGTGAAACCACCACCGTGACCATCACCTTCAGCGAAGCGGTGATCGGGTTCGACCTGGGGGACATCAGTGTCGCCAACGGTTCGTTGTCGAACCTGGCCAGCAGCGACGGCGGCGTGACCTGGACCGCGACCTTCACGCCGACAGCCAACGTCAACGACCCGACCAACCTGATCCTGATCGACACCGGCGGCGTCCAGGACCTGGCCGGCAACCTCGGCGCGAGCATCGCCATTTCCAACAACTACATCCTCGACGCCACCCGGCCGACGGTGAGCATTGTGGTCGCCAACCCGCACCTGGGCATCGGCCAGACCACCACGGTCACCTTTACCTTCAGCGAGGCGGTGAACAACTTCGATCTGTCGGACCTGAGCGTGACCAACGGGGATCTGAGCAACCTGAGCAGCAGCGACGGCGGCAAGACCTGGACCGCGACGTTCACGCCGACCGCGAATGTCACCGACCCGAGCAATTTCATTGCCCTGGACACCAGCAACGTCACTGATCTGGCGGGCAATGCCGGCAGCACGGTGGCGGTGTCGAACAATTACGCCCTCGACAGTGAACGGCCGACCGCCACGGTTGTGGTCGCCAATCCGAATCTGGGCATCGGCCAGACCTCGCAGGTGATCATTTCCTTCAATGAGGCGGTCACCGGTTTCGACCTGTCGGACATCAGCGTGGCCAACGGCACCTTGTCCAACCTGAGCAGCAGCGATGGTGGCAAGACCTGGACCGCGACTCTCACGCCGAACGCCAACGTCAACAGCGCCAGCAATGCGATCAGCGTCAACAGCGCCGGGGTCAGCGACCTGTCGGGCAACAGTGGCAGCGGAATCAGTCAGTCGGGCAACTATGTGATCAACACGGTGCCTGCCGTTTCGCCGACTTCACCGCTCGTCGTGGTGCCGCCGGACCCTGAGTTCCGCAGCAGCGACCCGGTCGTGCAGCCACCGCTGCCGAACGTGCCGCTGCAACCGCTGGTCTTTGCGCCACCCACCGGTGACCTCGGTTCACCGTTGACCTTTGCGCCGCTGTTCGAGCAGCGGGTATTGGGTAACGGCCTGCGTCCTCTGGGTGACATCTTCATCAACCACGGTGCCTTGAGCCCAAGCTTCATCGCTCAGGTCTTTGGCAGCAGCGAGAGCGGCGGTGACGGTTCCGGCCATGGCTTCCTCGGCTTCGGCGGTGGCGATGGCGGCGTGTTCGCCAGCAGCACCCTGTCGAGTTTCTTCAACCAGAACAGTGCTGCCGAGCGAGATTCCTTGAACACGTTCGGCAGCCATTCGCTCAAGGGCGGCGATATCTCCCAGGGACTGCGCGGTGTGTTCGGCGCGCCGACCCTGGGCCAGCAACTGCAACAGATCAAGGACAGCGAGCAGCATCGGGTGGATAACCTGGCCGCGGCGCTGCAACAGGTCGGCATCAGCGAAATGCCGGCCTGACCAACCAGAACAATTCAACAATTATGCGGGACCCAAGGGGCGATCCAGGGATGAAGAAAGGTCAGAAACTGTTCGGCGCCAGCCTGCTGGCGTTGGCGATCAGCGGATGTGCAGTCACCAGTGAACCGATCGAGCGCAGTGTCAGCGAGCAACGGGCCAAAGCCGACCTGCAAACCATGTACAAGGGCCAGGAACCGCTGCGCGGTCCGCTGACCCTGCATCAGGCCATGGCCCGCGCGGTGAAATACAACCTCGAAGGGCGCCTGAAGATCATGGAGGAAGCGCTGGCCAAGCGGCAGCTCGACCTCGCCAGTTTCGACATGCTGCCGCGCATGGCGCTGGACGCCGGTTACGTCGGGCGCAACAACGTCAGCGCTTCCAGCAGCCAGAGCGTGCGTACCGGCACCCAATCCCTGGAACCCTCGACCTCCCAGGACCGCGACCGCAACGTCGCCGACCTGACCATGGTCTGGAACGTGCTCGATTTCGGTGTCAGCTACATCAACGCCAAACAGCAGGGCGACCAGCGCCTGATCGTGCAGGAGCGCCGGCGCAAGGTGATCAACACCATCGTTCAGGACGTGCGCTCGGCCTATTGGCGGGCGATGGCGGCCGAGCGTCTGCTCAAGCAGATCGACAGCCTGATGGCGCGGGTCGACAGCGCCCGGCGCAACAGTGAAAGCATGAGCGAGCAACGCATCGGCGATCCGGTGCAGTCCCTCGGCTACCAGCGTTCGCTGATCGAAGCCACCCGGCAACTGGAAGAACAGCGCCGCGCACTGTCGCTGGCGAAAACCGAGCTGGCGACCCTGATCAACCTGCCGATGGGCACTAACCTGACGTTGGCCACCGACGACGGTTATCAGATCCCGGAACTCAAGGTGGATATCGCCAAACTGGAACAGGAAGCCCTGACCAGCCGTCCGGAGCTGCGTGAGCAGGATTACCAGACCCGGATCAGCGCCGCCGAAACCCGCAAGGCCATGCTGCGCATGTTGCCGGGCCTGGAGTTTTCCGCCGGCGGGCACTACGACAGCAACTCGTTTCTGGTGAACGATCGCTGGGCCGACTATGGCGTGAAGGTGACCTGGAACCTGTTCAACGTGATCTCCGCACCGGCCGCCATCGATGTGGCCAAGGCTGGCGAAGAAGTCGCTACCGCACGCCGTCAGGCCATGTCGATTGCGGTGCTGGCGCAGTTGTACGTGGCCAACGCCAACTATCAGGAGGCGTTGCGTCAGTTCAAGACCAACCAGCAATTGTCGGATATCGACGGGCAAATCGTCGGCCAGTTGCGCAACCGCCATCAGGCGGCGGGCATCGGCGAACTGGATCTGATCCAGGGCGAACTGAACAACCTGCAGGCGGACTTGCGTCGCGATCTGTCCTACGCCGATCTGCGCAATGCCTACGGTCAGATCTTCGCCAGTGCCGGGCTCGATCCGTTGCCGGATCAGGTGCAGTCGACCGAAGTGCAGTCGATTGCCACGGCGCTGGCCAACCGCGAGGCGGCGTGGGCCTCGGGGGATATTTCGGTGCCGGTGGCCCATGCCTCCGCGAAGTGATGTGCTGGCGGGTTTCACCGGCGTTTCCGCTCCTTACGAACCGCCAGTGGAGGCGTCGCTGGTGCTGGACACCGGAGCGCTGTCGGTCGACGCCTGCCTGGATCGTTTGCTGACCTGGCTCGGCGAGTCCGCAGTACTGCCCCGGACATGAACCGGCCAGCGTTTTCGCGGCTGCCGGTGACGGTGGATCTGCCGCTGTTGTTGCAGGCGCTGGCGGCGATTGCCGACGATGCCTGGCGTGGTCATTTCAACACCGCCTACTTCGCCGGCGACTGGAGCGGGGTGGCGCTGATCTCGGCCGCTGATGCCCTGACCGAATTGTCCCCGGGAAGCGCCGAACCCGTGCAGCGTGCCCCTTGGCTGAACGACCGTCGCTGGCAGCAGGCCTTGCGCGAACTGCCGCTGGAGATCGTCAGTGCGCGACTGTTGCGCCTGGGACCGGGCGGGCAGATCCATGAACATCGTGATTACGACCTTGAAGGACCGGGCGCTGACCGGCGACTGCACATCCCGTTGCTCAGCCCGCCCGCCGTGGACTTCTGGCTCGATGGCTTGCGCATGCCGATGGCGGCAGGGGAGTGCTGGTTTCTGGATCTTGCGCGACCGCATCGGGTCGACAACCGCGACAGCACGGCGCGCATTCATCTGGTACTCGATTGCCGACCCGGCGCCTGGCTGGAGCAGATGATTGCCGAGGGGCTGCCGAGCACTCCGCAGCCTGATGCACAAGACTCGGCGTTACAGCGCTTTGAACGTCTGCTGGTCGCGGATCCGTCGTTGTCCGCAGCTTTGCAGGCACTGCACGACCCCGAAGCGTTTATCCAGCAGACACTGGCATTGGCCACCGGGCGCGGTTTGTCTGTCTCCCGGGAAGAACTGCTGGCGGCGATGCGCAAGGGACGTCGTTCCTGGAACGAACAATGGCGAGTCTGAATCTGCACGGCTGGTTGCCGATCCGCATCTGGAAAGCCACCGGGCAATGGCAGGTCGACTGGTGCTGGTTCGGTGAATCGCCCCTGCGCCAGCCGTTTTTTCGCGAGGCGGTGGAGCAGGCGCTGCAACTGCCGTTCAATCAGGCGTTTCGTCGGCAAACGCCCTTGTCGACGCTGGCCGATTGGCAAGCGGTCAGCCCGGGTCTGGCACCGAGCGCTTTCATCCTGCATGCCTCGCGCTGCGGTTCGACGTTGATCAGCCAGATGCTGGCGCGGCTCGATGATCACATCGTGATCTCGGAACCTCCGCCCCTCGATACCTTGCTGCGCAGTGATCTGCCGGATGTCGAACGTCGGGCAGCCATCGCAGGGTTGCTCTCGGCCTACGGACAGCGTCGGCGCGGCATGGAACAACGACTGGTGATCAAACTCGATGCCTGGAACATCGGCGAATGGCCGTCGCTGCAGGCATGTTTCCCCGATACACCGTGGCTGTTTGTCTATCGCGATCCGCTGGAAATCGCCGTCTCGCATCTGCGGCGTCCGGGCATGCATATGGTGCCGGACATGCTCGGTGAATGTGTGCTGGACGATGGCTTGCCGTTCGTGGGGCGTGAGGACTTCATCGCCCGACGACTCGGTCGCTTGCTGGAGGCCGGACGTTTGCATTGCGCAGAGTCGGGCGGTCTGGCGGTGAATTACAGCGAGTTGCCCGAGGCCATGGCGGGACGTCTGGCGAGTTTTTTCCGCCTGAACGCCACGCAAGGCGAACAGGCCCTGGCAGGCTCTGCGCCGCATGCGAAACAGCCGTCTCAGATGTTTGTCGCCGACGGCGACAGCAAGCGCCGCGAAGCCTCAACGCTGTTACGGGCGCAAGTGGAGCGTTGTGCGCGGGCACCCTATGAAGCGCTTGAGCGCCTGCGCCTTCAGGTCTTGGCCGATTGATCCGCCATCCCCTTGAGCAACTCGATCGGCAACGGGAAGACAATGGTCGAACTCTTGTCACCGGCAATCGAACTCAGGGTCTGCATGTAGCGCAATTGCATGGCACCGGGCTGGCGGCCGAGCATCTCGGCGGCCTGCATGAGTTTTTCCGAGGCCTGCAATTCGCCTTCGGCGTGGATCACCTTGGCCCGCCGTTCCCGTTCGGCTTCAGCCTGCCTGGCGATGGCGCGGATCATCGATTCGTTGAGGTCGACGTGTTTGATTTCGACATTGGCGACTTTGATGCCCCAGGCGTCGGTCTGGGCATCGAGCACTTGCTGAATGTCGATGTTCAACTGTTCGCGCTCGGCCAGCAGTTCGTCCAGTTCATGCTTGCCGAGTACTGCGCGCAGTGTGGTCTGGGCCAATTGGCTGGTGGCGGTCAGAAAGTCCTCGACCTGGATGATCGCCTTCTGCGGGTCGAGTACCCGGAAGTACAGCACCGCGTTGACCTTGACCGAAACGTTGTCGCGGGTGATCACATCCTGCGGTGGCACATCGAGCACGATGGTGCGCAGATCGACCCGGACCATTTGCTGTACCACCGGAATCAGCAGAATCAGCCCCGGCCCCTTGACCTGCCAGAAGCGCCCGAGCTGGAACACTACACCCCGTTCGTATTCACGCAGGATGCGAAACGTCGAGCCGGCCATGGCAATGAGCAACAGCAGCAGCGCGACAAAACCGATTTGCAGACCCATGATCACTCTCCGAGCGGTGCCGCATCCGTCGCGGCCACTTGCAGCCACAAGCCCCTGCGCCCGACCACCCGCACCGGTTGCCCGGTGTGCAGCGGTGTGGCGCTGGAAACTTGCCAGCGTTCTCCCTGTAATTGCACCCAGCCGTTGCGGGTGTCCTGCGATTCCACCCCGGTCACTGCCGTCACACTGCCGACCAGGCCGGCGTCGCCGCTGACCGGATGGCGTGGCCGGGTTCTCAGAGCGCGAATCAGCAACGCGATCAGCAACAGGGCGCTGACCAGACCCAGGCCGATCATCATCGGTACCGGCAATTCGGCGTTGCTCAGGATCAGCGCACCGATCACGAACATGACGATGCCGCCCAGGCCAATGACGCCGTAGTTGGGCAACGCGGCTTCGGCGATCAGAAACACGATGCCCAGGGTGATCAGCCACAGGCCGATCGGGCTGGCGGCCGGTAGCGAAGTGTCCGCCGCCAGCGCCGATCCGCTCAGCAGCAACAGGGCAAATACACAGCTATGGATGTTCACGTGACCCTCCGGGAGAGTCAGGGGTTCTCTTTACAGTCTAGTTGAGCCCGGGGCTGGATGAATGCCGGTCGACTCGCCCGTGCCGCCAATGAGCGGAATTCCCTGCGTCCGACTAGACTTTCAAGAGCGGGAAAAACGTTCATCACTGCCCGCCACGCAGCGTCGGCGGGCACCGAGGTGCATCATGCGCATGGCAAAAAAAGTGCAGAGCAGCCTGACCCGGGCGCAATGCGAATACGACATCGTCGCCCATCCGCACTCCAGCAGCAGCCTGGAAACAGCGCGGGTTGCGGGAATTCCGGCGGAACGGGTGGCCAAATCGGTGATCCTCGACGACCACCACGGTCATTACCTGATGGCCGTGCTGCCCGCCAGCCGCCATCTGGACCTGAGCAAAGTGCGCACCAGCGGCGAGTGGCAGATCACCCGCGAAAGCACCCTGGCGCACCTGTTCGATGACTGCGAGCGTGGCGCGGTGCCGCCGCTGGGCGATTCCTATGGCCTGGACATGGTCATCGACCCGCTGGTGACCCGGCAGAAAGACATCTACCTGGAGGCCGGCAACCACAACAACCTGCTGCACATGAGCATGCCCGAGTTTCTGAGAATGGTGCCCCATGCGCAGGTGCGGGAGTTGAGTCAGTAGGTTTTTCGGCGTCCGGGCCGACGCCAATCGTCAGCAGGCTGGCGTCCACAGGCGCTGCGATAACCCTGTGGGAGCGAGCCTGCTCGCGAAAAACCTTTCACACCCTATCAATCTCGCAGGAGTTGCGACATGGAAAACCCGACGCACAGCCTTCCGTCCCTGTTCAAACAGCTCGGTCTGCCCAACGACCCGGTCAGCATCGACCAGTTCATCGCCGCCCATTCACCGCTCAAGCCCGAACTGCACCTGTGTGACGCGTTTTTCTGGACCCAAAGCCAGGCGGATTTCTTGCGGGACGAGATTCTTGACGATGCGGACTGGGCGGAGGTGGTGGATCAGTTGGATGTGATGTTGAGGAAGGGGCGGGGGGTGTAGAGAAATGTTTGAAAAGACCGAAATGTAAAAAAACTGGTGGGTTGTAAAAAAAACAGCGCAGAAGTCAGGGAGAGATCATTTTTCTGAATTCACACTCGAACATGGATTTGTTTCAAAACTTGACTGAATTTCCCCTCCAATGCCATATTGATAGTTAGCAAACTAACAGTGTGTGCATTCCCTCGTGCCGAACGACCTCGAATCCCTCCAGATGAACATCAGCAGTGCCATGGTGGTGGCCGCCAGGCATTGGCGGAAGATCTGCCAGACCACGCTGGTCAACTACGGAATTTCCGAAGCCTGCGCCGTCCCGCTCTTGATGATCGGACGTCTGGGCGAAGGTGTGCGTCAGGTGCAGGTGGCGCAGGCAGCGGGGATGGAGAGCCCTTCGCTGGTGCGGTTGCTCGATCAGCTGTGTCACGCCGGCTACGTGTGCCGCACTGAAGACGCCCAGGATCGCCGGGCCAAATGCCTGAGCCTGACCGACACCGGCCGCGAGCTGGTGCAAGCGGTGGAAACCGAACTGGTGCGTCTGCGTCATGAAGTGCTCGAAGGCATCGATCAGAGTGATCTGGCAGCTACGCTTCGAGTATTGAGAGCTTTCGAGGCGGCGAGCCCGCCAGCGGTGATCCATCCGTGAACGGCTTTTTTACCGGCATTCCTGCGGCCCGCGACTGGTTCTACGGGATCCGTACTTTCGCGGCCTCGATGATTGCGCTGTACATCGCTTTGCTCATGCAGATGCCGCGTCCGTATTGGGCGATGGCCACGGTGTACATCGTCTCCAGCCCGTTTCTCGGCCCGACCAGTTCCAAGGCGTTGTACCGGGCGATCGGTACGTTCCTCGGCGCTGCTGCGGCGGTGCTGTTCGTGCCGATGTTCGTCCAGAGCCCGTACGTGCTGGTGGTGGTCATCGCGTTGTGGACCGGGATTCTGCTGTTCCTGTCTCTGCATCTGCGCACCGCCAACAACTATGCGTTGATGCTCGCCGGCTACACCTTGCCGCTGATTGCCCTGCCGGTGGTGGATAACCCGCTGGCGGTGTGGGACGTGGCGGAAGCACGTACCGAAGAGATCTTCCTCGGCATCGCGGTGGCGGCGGTGGTCGGTGCGATGTTCTGGCCTCGGCGCCTGGCGCCGGTGTTCAACGATGCCGTGGGCAAGTGGTTCGCCGATGCGACCACTTACAGCCTGAAATTCCTCAGCCGTGACGTGAATCCCGAAGAAGTCACTGCCCTGCGCATGGCCATGGTCGGCAGTTTCAACAGCCTGGAATTGATGATCGGCCAGTTGCCCCACGAAGGCGCGCGACCGCAGACGGTTCGCAACACCAAGGAACTGCGCGGGCGGATGATTCATCTGCTGCCGGTGATCGATGCGCTGGAAGATTCGCTCTACGCTCTCGAACGGCGCACGCCGGAACTGGTGGAAAAGTTCGCGCCGCTGCTCAGCGCCACCCGCGAGTGGCTCGGTTTCAAGGATGCCGATCTCGACCGCTGGCAAGCCCTGCGCAATCAGCTCGAAGCCTTGCAGCCAAGTGCCGAAGCACTGGAAGACCGCAAGCAACTGCTGTTTTCCAACGCGTTGTACCGCCTCGGCGAATTCATCGATCTGTGGCAGGACTGCCGCAGTCTGCAGGACGCGATCCTGTGCGAACGCCAGGACAGTTGGCGTGCGGTCTATCGCCATTGGCGCCTCGGTCGTCTGACGCCGTTCCTGGACCGTGGGCTGATGCTGTATTCGGTGGCTTCGACCATTCTGGCGATCATCGTTGCCTCCGTGCTGTGGATTCTGCTGGGCTGGACCGACGGCGGCAGTGCGGTAATCCTGGCGGCGGTGTCGTGCAGTTTTTTCGCCTCGATGGACGACCCGGCACCGCAGATTTACCGGTTCTTTTTCTGGACCGGGATGTCAGTGCTGTTTGCCAGTCTGTACTTGTTTCTGGTGCTGCCGAACCTGCATGACTTCCCGATGCTGGTGCTGGCGTTTGCCGTTCCGTTCATCTGCGTCGGCACCCTGACGGTGCAACCACGGTTCTATCTCGGCATGCTCCTGACGCTGGTGAACACGTCGTCGTTCATCAGCATTTCCGGTGCGTATGACGCCGATTTCTTTGCGTTCGCCAACTCCAACCTGGCGGGCCCGATGGGGCTGTTGTTTGCGTTTATCTGGACCCTGATCACCCGCCCGTTCGGTGCCGAACTGGCGGCCAAGCGCCTGACCCGTTTCAGCTGGAAAGACATCGTCAACATGACCGAACCGGCGAACCTCGCCGAGCACCGGCAACTGGGTGTGCAATTGCTCGACCGCCTGATGCAGCACCTGCCGCGTCTGGCGCTGACCGGTCAGGACACCGGCATCGCCATGCGTGAAGTGCGCGTGGGCCTGAACCTGCTTGATCTGCTGGCCTACACCCCGCGCGTGACCGGCGCGCCGAACGCGCTGTTGCAGCAGGTGGTGAGCGAGGTCGGCGAGTATTTCCGCACCTGCCTCAAGGCCGGCGAGCGCCTGCCGGCGCCGAGCCCGTTGCTGATGACCATGGACCGCACCCGTCGTGCGCTCAACGGCCACGGCGATGAAGAAACCCGGCTGCACCTGTTGCACGCCTTGAGCGGTTTGCGGCTGGCGCTGTTGCCCGGCGTCGAATTCGTCTCCAGCGCCGAGCCCGAAGAACCCCTGCCCGAAGGAGCGCCCCTGTGATCGGTGACTTGGATATCAGCGGCATCTTCCTGCCGACCCTGCTGGTGCTGATGGGCATCACCTATGTGCTGTTCGTGCTGGTACATGGCGTGCTCACACGCCTGCATTTCTACCGTCTGGTCTGGCACCGGGCATTGTTCAACGTGGCCCTCTACGCCGTGATGCTGTACGGCGTGGACGCACTCAGTCGATACCTGATGACATGAAAAAACCGTTTTTGACTATCGGTCGCGTGATGCTGACCTTGCTGATCGTGGCTTTCGCCGTCGTCGTGGTCTGGCGCATGGTGATGTATTACATGTTCGCCCCCTGGACCCGTGACGGCCACATCCGCGCCGATATCGTGCAGATCGCTCCGGACGTGTCCGGGCTGATCCAACAGGTCGAGGTCAAGGACAACCAGTTGGTGAAGCGCGGCCAGGTGCTGTTCAGCATCGATCAGGACCGCTTCAAACTGGCGTTGCGTCAGGCCAAGGCGGCCGTTGCCGACCGCGAAGAAACCCTCGCCCAGGCCCAGCGTGAAGCCAAGCGTAACCGAGGCCTGGGTAATCTGGTGCCGACCGAGCAACTGGAAGAAAGTCAGTCGAAAGTCGCCCGCGCGCAATCGGCACTGGCCGAAGCGCTGGTGGCCGTGGACAGCGCCCAACTGAACCTCGACCGGTCGGTGATCCGCAGCCCGGTGGACGGCTACGTCAATGATCGTGCGCCGCGTGCCCAGGAGTTCGTCACCGCCGGGCGTCCTGTGCTGTCGGTGGTCGACAGTAACTCGTTCCACATTGACGGCTATTTCGAAGAGACCAAACTCGATGGCATCCACATCGGTCAGTCGGTGGACATTCGTGTGATCGGCGACCGCGCCCGTTTGCGCGGGCATGTCGAGAGCATCGTCGCCGGTATCGAGGACCGTGACCGCTCGAGCGGCAGCAACCTGCTGCCCAACGTCAACCCGGCGTTCAGCTGGGTGCGACTGGCCCAGCGGATTCCGGTGCGTATCGCCTTCGACGACGTACCGCAAGACTTCCGCATGATCGCCGGGCGTACCGCCACGGTGTCGATCATCGATGATCAACAGGAGCCCGCAAAATGAGCAGGGCCCTGATGATCGTCGGTCTGGGCATGATGCTGTCGGCCTGTTCCATGGTCGGGCCGGACTATCACTTGCCCGCTGACGCAGCGATTCAGCGCAAGGATTTTCAAGGTGACCTGGCGGTGGCCGGCAAGCCTGTGGTTTCCAGTCCGGTGCCGGCGGACTGGTGGCGGCTGTATCGGGATCCGCGTCTGGACCAACTGGTGCAGCAGGCCATGGCGTCCAACACCGATCTGCGGGTGGCGGCGGCGAATCTGTCGCGGGCCCGTGCACAGGTCGATGAGGCCGAGGCGGCCGGTGGCTGGAGCGGCGGCGTGAAAATGGGCGCCCAGCGTTTGCAGGAGTCCGGTCAGGCGTTCCTGCTGCCGGAGAAGGTCCCGGTGGCCAACGTCGCCGATATCGGCATCAGTGCCTCGTATCAGTTCGATCTGTGGGGTGTTTTGCAACGCGGGATCGAAGCGGCGAAAGCCAACGCCGACGCGACCCAGGCCGCAGCCGATACCGCACGCATCACTCTGGTGGCCGATGTCGTCCGGGCCTATACCCAGGTCTGTGCGGCCAACGAAGAACGGGAAATCGCCGAGCATTCCCTTGACCTGCAATCCCGGAGCACCGAGCTGATCCAGCGTCTGCGCGATGCCGGGCGCGGCGATGAAACACAGGTCACGCGCTCGCAAACCCAATTCAAGTCGCTGCGTGCCGATTTGCCACGTTATGAGGCCGCGCGTCAGGCCGGTCTGTTCCGTCTGTCGATGCTGTTGGCCAAACCGGTCGATCAATTGCCGGCCGGCACCGCGACCTGCGCCGAGCTGCCGAAAATCGCTCAACTGGTGCCGGTCGGCGATGGCGCCGCGTTGCTCAAGCGTCGTCCGGACATCCGCCAGGCCGAGCGGCGACTGGCGGCTGCGACCGCGGGGATCGGCATCGCCACCGGCGAGCTGTACCCGGACATCAGCTTTGGCGCGACGATCGGCACGGTCGGGATTGTTTCCGATCTTGGCGATCCGTCGACCAATCGCTGGGGTTTCGGTCCGTCGCTGAGCTGGAAGGTGCCGACCAACGCTGCGCGGGCGCGGATTCGTGAAGCCGAGGCTTCGACCCAGGGTGCACTGGCACATTTCGATGGCGTGGTGCTGAATGCCATTCGCGAAACCCAGACCGGCCTGGCTCAGTACACTGCGCTGCTGCAACGCCGCGATGCCCTGGCCGATGCCGAGCAATCGGCGAAGCTGGCAGCTGATCAGACTCACCGTTTCTTCCAGGCGGGCCGCGAGTCGTTCCTCGCCGACCTGCAAGCCACTCGCACCTACACCGATGTCACCGCGCAACTGGCCGCTGCCAACACCCAGGTCGCCATGAGCCAGATCGATCTGTTCCTGGCCCTCGGCGGCGGCTGGGAAAGCGGACGAACGCAAGCCTCGAGCGCCAGCAAACCCTGAAGCCGTTGCTATGCTTTGAAGTGTTGGGGGGCGCCCTGAGCAAGGCGCCTTTTCAGTGCACATTGCTAGCGCAGGTCCAGGGGAAACCAATAATGAAAAACCCTTACGCTCTCGGCTTCTGGTGCGCGCTGGTCGCACTGGTGCTGCTATCGGCCACCTATTTCTACGGCATCATGCTGGCCCATCAAATCGACAAGGCGATGGTCTTCCTCGACAGCGCGACCGCGTTGATCGCGGTCATGGCGATCGTGGTGGTGGCCTGGGCGTCGGTGCAGGTGCAGCGGCTCAAAAAAAGACAGCTTGAACAAAGCAAGACCCTGTTGCTGATCTGGGACACCAAAGTCGCGCTGCGCAAGGTCGAAACCGTGTTCGACCGCTACTTCTGGGGCAGCTACTGG
This sequence comes from Pseudomonas sp. BW7P1, assembly GCF_024981055.1. Taxonomy (NCBI): domain Bacteria; kingdom Pseudomonadati; phylum Pseudomonadota; class Gammaproteobacteria; order Pseudomonadales; family Pseudomonadaceae; genus Pseudomonas; species Pseudomonas sp. BW7P1. The sequence continues at coordinate 418,345 of NZ_CP103374.1, forward strand.
CAACCGGGGCGCACCTTCGCCGAAGTCATGGGCGAACTGACCGGCACCCCGCTGGAAAAGAGCCTCGAAGCCTTGAAAAAACAATGCCTGGAACTCGACAGGCAAGTCGCCGATGAAGGCTGGCACTGGCTTAACAACGCCCGGGAACTGTCCGACGTCGCCACGGCCATGGCCCGTGAGCGTTATCAGCTGGACTTCTGCGACCCGCGCGGCGACGGTCCTGGCGGGGCGGTGATCGACCGGGATTTCGAGGTGCTGGTGTACACCTGGAGCGCACGGCTGAAAAGCTTCGATCATCAGCTGGATGAAATCGAGGTGCAGTATTCCTGACCTTCCGAAAGATCGCCGAATCCGGCGATCTTTTTGTTTGTCCATGTCCTGTGGACACTCTTTAACCTTTAAACATTGGGCCGCCGCCTGCGGCCAGTGCTAATCTCCACCGCTAAATTCAGCGGAGTCGAGCCACGGCCCGGTCACGGGTTCACGGAAGACGACCACACCTTCAGCCACGGAAATCGATCAGGTCATTCATGAATAAATCAGCAGGCGTGCTTCTCGGAATCGTTGTTGCCATCGGCGCCATCAGCGTCGGCGGGGCCTGGTACACCGGCACCAGGATCGAAGGCGTGCTCAACAACGCCGTCGTCGACGCCAACAAAGAGCTGCAGGCCGCCATGGCCGGCTCCAACGGCAGCGCATCGCTGGAGCTGGTGTCGCTGGAGCGTCATACCTTCAGCAGTACTGCACACTATCGCCTCAAGGGCGAAGGCGAGATGTTCGGCGAAGCGCCGGTCGAGTTGCTGTTCGTCGATCACATCGAACACGGTCCGCTGCCTTTCTCGCGTCTGGTATCGCTGAAATGGCTGCCGGTCATGGCCTCCAGTCACTATGAGCTGGAAAAGACCCCGGTTACCGAAAAATGGTTCGCCGCCACCAAGGGCGCCGCGCCACTGAAAGGTGTGGTCAATATCGGCTACGACCAGTCCACCACCGGCAACATCGAACTGCTGCCGCTGGAAACCGCGCTGGACGACAAGACGAGCCTGAAGTTTTCCGGGCTGAACATGGACATTTCCGCCAGCGCTCAGGCGCAGAAGGTCAAGGCCAACGGTTACATGGACAGCCTGCACCTGACCACCGTGGCCGAAGATCAGGCGCCGGTTCAGGTCGAGCTCAATGGCCTGACCCTGGCCAGCAACCTGACCAAGAGCAGCTACGGCTACTACACCGGCGAGAACACGCTGGAGCTGACCGGCAGCAAGACTACCTTCGGTGCCAAACAGTCGGTGCTGGGCGTGAAGAACTTCGAAATGAAGAACCTCACCGAAGAGAACGGCAGCAGCGCTTCCGGTCGTGCGGACTACAAAATCGGTGAAATCACGCTCAACGACAAGAAAATCGGTTCGGCCAACCTGGCCATGAGCCTGAAGAATCTCGACATTCCGTCGGCGATGTCGCTGATGCAGATCTATCAGACCAAACTGCAGCCTTATGAGCAGGCCGCCGCCGAAGCGACCGCCGCCGGTTTGCCGGCACCGGAGCTGAATCTGACCGAAGCCGAGTCCGCGCAGGTCAAGGCTGACCTGCAGAAACTGCTGGCCGCCGGGCCGCAACTGGCGCTGGAAGATCTGTCGCTGAAAACCGCCAACGGCGAGAGCCGTGCCAATCTGGTGCTCGACCTGACCAAACCGGCTTCGATGGACCTGCCGCCGGATCAACTGGGCAAGCAACTGATCGCCCTGCTCGACCTCAATGTGCAGGTGTCCAAGCCGATGCTGGTGGATCTGCTCAGCGTGCAGGCGCAGGTCGACGGCCAGACCGACGCCAAAGCCATTGTCGATCAGGCCAGCGCTGCCGCTGACATGTTCTCGGGCATGGCCGTGGGCTCGCAACTGGCGACGCTGGATGGCACACATGTGACGACCAAATTGCATTACGCCGCCAATCAGGTGGAGTTCAACGGCCAGAAGATGACCGTCGAGCAATTCGTCGGCTTCCTGATGAGTAAATTCGCCGGCGTCAGCGTCAGCCAGGAACAGTAAACCTTCGCAATACCCGGCGCCCGGCCTTCGCTATCCGCGAAGGCCGGGCGTTTTGCTGTCTGGCGTTCTCGTCGGCGGCGCGAAGCGGTGTTTTCGGTCATGAATCTGAACAAATATTGTGTTCTGAATATTGGTCTACGCTTGCGTGCAAGACTGCTTGGATAAGTTTGGCCAAGTGATACTGACTTGGCCGCCGTCACGAATCGGGCAAGGGGGGCGTAGCTACCCGGCTGGCCATGTAAGGATGCTGACGAATGCCGCGTATTGATGTTCCTGTATTACATCGTGGTTTACGCCCTTTGTTTCGAGTCGCGCTGTGCAGCCAGTTGCTCTGGCCTGCGCTTGCGTTGGCCGATACGGCCTACGATCAAATGGTGCTCGATGCCCGTGCAGGCCATTACACGCCTGCGCTGACCGCTTTGCGTCAGGTGCCGCCAGCCCAGGCCACCACGGGGCAGATCAGCGATCATCTGCAAATCGCCAGTTGGGCCGGGCTCGATGCGGAAGTGGTACAGGTCTACGAGACCCAGGGACGCGACCGCACATTGCCGATTCAGGCCCTGACCTCCACCGCCCGCGCTTATCGCAATCTCAAGCGCTGGGATCAGGCTATCGAGGTCTACAACAAAGCCCTGGCGCTGGAGCCGAACAATGCCGACCTGCAACTCGGTCTGGCGCTGACCCAGGCTGACTCCGGCAAACCCGACGAAGCCGTGACCCGCGCCAGGGCGCTGGTTGCCGCCAAACCCGATGATCCTTCGCGCCGCCTTGCACTGGGCTACGCCCTGACCCGTGCCGGCAAACAATACGACGCACTGTTCGAATACGACCAGGCCTTCGTTCGCGCCGGCAGCAAACCGGAAGTCGCCCGTGAATACGTGGTCGCCCTGCAAAAGGCCCGTCTGCCCGAGCCTGCGCTGCGCTTGGCCAACCAGCGTCCGGGATTGATCGATCCGGTGACCCTGCGCCGCCTCGAAGGCGATCTGGCTGCCGAACGGGTGCGTCTCGCCGAATTCGCGACCCGCAGCGAAAAAGAACGTTATGTGATCGCAGACCGGGCGTTGGCCGACTACGACAAACTGCTCGCCACCTGGACTCCGGATGCCGGCGCCCACGACGATGTGACCCGCTGGCGCATCGACCGCATGGGCGCGCTCAAGGCCCGGGCGCGTACTGCCGACGTCATTACCGAATACCAGAAACTGCAAGCCGAAGGCGTAAAGATCCCGACCTACGCCCTGCGCTGGGTGGCTGCGTCCTACCTGGATCAGCGTCAGCCGGAAGTCTCCACCGACCTGTATCGCCAGGTGCTCTCGGCACCGGACGCCGATGCCGGTGATCGCCTCGAAGACACCACCGCACTGTATTACTCGCTGCTGGAGAGCGACCGCACCGAAGAAGCGCGCAAGGTCGCCGAGGACCTGGCCAAAAACGAGAAACCACGCGTCGAACTCAAGGGCTTGCCGATCGGTAACCCCAGCGACGACTGGATGGATGCGCAACTGCTGTCGGCCCAGGCCGCCGGCACCTATGGCGCGGACTTGCCCCATGGTGAGGATCGCTTGCAGACGCTGGTCGATCAGGCGCCGGGCAACGTGGGCCTGCGTCTGTCCCAGGCCGATCTTTACCTGGCGCGTCAGTGGCCGCGCCGCGCCGAGACCCAACTCAAGGAAGTCGAGAGCATGGTGCCCCGGGACATGGGCCTGGAAGTGGCTCAGGCCCGTACCGCCATGACGCTTCAGGAATGGCGGCAGATGGATGCCCTGACCGACGATGTCGTGGAACGTTTCCCGGACAACCGTCAGGTGCAGCGTGCCGCCCGCGAGCGTGAGGTGCATGACATGTCCGAACTGCGCGTCGAAGCCTATGGCGGCAAGGCCAACGGTGGCGGCAGCGGCGGGGCGGGAGCGGTCAGCGGCAGCCGCGATTTCGGTATCCAGAGCACGCTGTACAGCCCGCCGATCGATGAAGACTGGCGTGTGTTCGCGGGGATCGGTTATGCCACCGGCGATTTCGCTGAAGGTACCGGCAACCACCGCTTCCAGCGCGTCGGTCTGGAACGGCGCACCCGCGACATGACCCTTGAAGCCGAAGTCTCCAACCATTCCTATGGTTACGGCGACAAGCAGGGCGCGCGTCTGGCGATTGCCCGGGACATCAATGACCACTGGCAGTATGGCGGCAGTCTTGAATACCTGTCGGCGGACACCCCGCTGCGTGCGTTGAACAGCAACATCAAAGCCAACGGCGGCAGTGGTTTCATCCGCTGGCGCGCCAACGAAAGCCGCGAATGGAAACTGTCGGTCAGCCCGTCGCACTTCAGCGATGGCAACAACCGGGTCGAAGCCTTGCTGACCGGCCGCGAAGGCGTCTACAGCACCCCCCACGTGCAGGTCGACGCCGGTCTGGAGGTCAGCACCAGTCATAACTCCAAATCCGAAGACGTGCCGTACTTCAACCCGAAGTCGGACTTCAGCGTGATGCCGACGGTCAACGTCAACCACGTGCTCTACCACCGCTACGAAACCTCCTGGAGCCAGCAGTTCCAGGCCGGTGCGGGCACGTACAGCCAGCGTGACCACGGCACCGGCGGCATGGCGATGCTGGGCTACGGCCAGCGCTATGCCTGGAACGACGTGTTCGAGGTGGGCGGTTTGTTCAGTGTGATCAACCGGCCCTACGACGGTGACCGGGAAACCGATCTGCGTCTGCTCGTCGACCTCACTTTCCGCTTCTAGAAGAGTTTGAAGATGCCTTTGATTTCGCGTTTCATCCTTTTGCTGGGAGTGCTGCTGGTCAGCGCCTGCGCCCAGCAGGCTCCGGCCTTCGCGCCGCCGTACGAGCGTCCGGTGGCGGCCAATGAGAAGCCGTGGCCGAAAAACCACGTGCTGGGTATCGCCTATCACGACGTCGAGGATCGCGACCCCGATCAGGCCGTGGTGGCCGTGCGCACCGAGCGCATGATCGAGCAACTGGCGTGGCTGCGGGAAAACGGCTACAAGCCGGTGACGGTCGATCAGATCATGGCCGCGCGCAAGGGCGGCGCGGAACTGCCGCCCAAGGCGATCCTGCTCAGCTTCGACGATGGCTATTCGAGTTTCTACACCCGCGTGATGCCGGTGCTGCGCGCCTACAACTGGCATGCGCTGCTGGCACCAGTGGGCGTCTGGATCGACACACCGCTGAATCAGCCCGTGGATTTCGCCGGGACTCCGCGTCAGCGCTCCGATTTTCTGACGTGGGATCAGATACGGGAAATCTCGCAATCGGGCCTCGTGGAAATCGCCGCCCACACGGATGCCAGCCACAAAGGCATCCTCGCCAACCCGCAAGGCAACATGCAGCCGGCGGCCGCGACCCGGCGTTACGATCCAGTGACCAGACGCTATGAATCCGAGGCGGATTTCCAGGCGCGGATCCGCACTGACGTGGCCGCCATTTCGGAAAAAATCCGCAAGGCCACCGGCAAGAAACCTCGGGTCTGGGTCTGGCCTTACGGTACGGCGGATGGCACTTCGCTGACGGTCGTGGGCGAGCAGGGTTACGAAATGGCTCTGACCCTCGATGACGGTCTCGATGCCCTCGACAATCTGATGAGCAGCCCGCGTTTTCTCGTCGCGTCAGACCCGGATGGCGAGCACTTTGCCAACAGCATCGTCGCGGTGCAGTCCGACTCTCCCATGCGTGTGGTGCACGTCGACCTGGACAATGTTTATGACCCGGACCCCGCACAACAGGAAGTCAACCTCGGCAAGCTGATCCAGCGCATGGCCGACATGGGCGCCAACACCGTGTTCCTGCAAGCCTTCGCCGATCCGAAAGGCGATGGACTGGTGCATTCGCTGTATTTCCCCAACCGTCATCTGCCGATACGTGCCGATATCTTCGACCGTGTCGCCTGGCAACTGCGTACCCGGGCCCACGTGAAAGTGTTTGCCTGGATGCCGGTGCTGAGCTTTGCACTGGATCCGAAATTGCCGCGGGTCACGCGCTGGGATCCGCAGACCGGCACCACGTCGATCGACCCGGATCAGTACAAGCGGCTGTCGCCGTTCGATCCCGAAGTGCGGCGGATCATCGGTGAGATCTACGAAGACGTGGCGCGCCTGACTTCGGTCGACGGCATCCTCTACCACGACGACGCCGTGCTGTCGGACTTCGAGGACGCCAGCCCTGAAGCCCTGAAGGCCTACGCTGCCCACGGTCTGCCGGGCTCGATTGCGGCCCTGCGCGATGATCCGGCGGCCATGCAGCGCTGGACCCGGTTCAAGAGCCGTTACCTGATCGACTTCACCCACGAACTGACCGCCAAGGTCCGGGCAATCCGGGGACCGCAGGTGCTTACTGCGCGCAACCTCTTCGCCGAGCCGATTCTCAATCCCGAGAGCGAAGCCTGGTTCGCGCAGAACCTCGACGATTTCCTCGTGAGCTACGACTGGACGGCGCCGATGGCCATGCCGCTCATGGAAAAACAGACCCAGGCGCAATCCGGCCCGTGGCTGGAAGAGTTGGTGGCGAAGATCAAGCAGCGCCCCGGTGCGCTGGATCGCACAGTGTTCGAACTGCAGGCCCGGGACTGGACGAAAAAGGATCAGGCCGACATCGACGGCGCACAACTGGCCGACTGGATGGGGCGTCTCAAGCGCCAGGGCGCGACCAGTTTCGGCTACTACCCGGACAACTTCCTCGAGAACCTGCCGGACCTGAAAACCGTGCGGCCTGCGCTCTCCAACAAATGGAACCCATGACATGCTGGATAGACTGCTGGCCCTGCTGGTTCTGGCGATCGTCCTCGGCGTCCCGCTGGGGCTGATCTTTCTGGTCACCGGGCAATTCCTGATGGACTTCGTGTTCTTCTACCCGCTGTTCATGTCCGGGTTGTGGATTTCCGGCGGCCTGTATTTCTGGCTGCACTGGGAGCGGCACTGGCCGTGGAAGGACGACACGCTGCCGCCGCCGCTGGCAGGTGAACCGCTGATTTCGATCCTGATCCCTTGCTACAACGAAGGCGACAACGCTGCCGACACCATTCACGCGGCGCTGGCCCAGCATTACCCGAACATCGAAGTCATCGCGATCAACGACGGTTCCAAGGACAACACCGCGCAAGTGCTGGATGCCCTGGCCAAGGAAGACCCACGACTGCGGGTGCTGCACCTGGCGGAAAACCAGGGCAAGGCCGTGGCCCTGCGCATGGGCGCCATCGCGGCGCGCAGCGAATATCTGGTATGCATCGACGGTGATGCGCTGCTGGCGCCGAACACTGCCGCCTACCTGGTGGCGCCGATGCTCGACAACGCACGGCTTGGCGCGGTGACCGGCAACCCGCGGATCCGCACACGTTCGACACTGGTCGGGCGAGTCCAGGTCGGCGAGTTTTCGTCGATCATCGGCCTGATCAAGCGCACGCAGCGGGTATTCGGACGGATCTTCACGGTGTCGGGTGTGATCGTCGCGTTCCGCCGCACCGCGCTGAACCGGGTGGGCTACTGGAGCCCGGACATGATCACCGAAGACATCGACATCAGCTGGAAACTGCAACTCGATCACTGGAGCATCTTCTACGAGCCCCGCGCCCTGTGCTGGATCCTCATGCCGGAAACCCTGCGCGGTCTGTGGAAACAGCGCCTGCGCTGGGCCCAGGGCGGCGCCGAAGTACTGTTCAAGAATATTCGCGGGATCTGGCAGTACCGCCATCGCTACCTGTGGCCGCTGCTGTTCGAATACTGCCTCTCGACCGGCTGGGCGTTCACGTTCCTGTTGTCGGTCATCTTCTGGGCCGTCGGCAAATTCGTGGTCCTGCCCGACGCAATTGCCGTGCATCACCTGATGCCGCCGGCGTTCACCGGGCTGTTGCTGGCGTTTGTCTGCCTGGTGCAGTTCGCGGTCAGTATCGTGATTGACCGGCGTTACGAACCGGGCCTCGGCCGGACTATGTTCTGGGTGGTCTGGTATCCGTTGGTGTTCTGGTTCATCAGTCTGCTGACCACGCTGGTCAGCTTTCCCAAGGTGCTGTTCGGCCAGCATCAGAAGCGTGCGCGTTGGGTCAGTCCCGATCGGGGGATCAAGCCGGTCGGGGACGACGAAGAGGAGGTCATCAAATGAAAATCATCCGGACCCGCCAGCGACCTTTTCTGGTGGTGATCGATGTGATCCTCACCGTGCTGGCCTGGGTCGGCCTGCTGTATCTGCTGGTACGTGGACTGTGGCCTTTGATTGAAACCCATGCCGGCGGCCCGCGCATCGACAACTCGGCGTTCGAGGCCCTGGGCACGCTGCAGGTTTATCTGTGGGTGGCGCTGATCAATGCCGTGATCCTGATTTCCTGGGCCCGTTATCAACAGCGCAAGAGCCGCAGTTTCGCCCAGCGTCGTCTGGCCGCGCCGGTGGTCGACGATGATGGTTTGAGCAAAAGCTTCAAGCTGTGCGATGACCGCCTGCAGAAGCTGCGCAGCCCGGGCGTCATCACCATCCACAACAATCAGGACGGTGATGTCAGCCATGTCGTGCCGCACCTGTGGCCGGTTGAACCTGCGGAACTGCCGCCACCGCTGGCTCCGCTCGAGCACCCGCGGGTGATCTTTCTGCACGCCGAGGACGACGATAACCGCGATCCCACGAACCGGCTCAACTGACCGCGCGAATCAGCCGCCAGGCCTCTTCCATGGGCAGCGGCTGCTTCAGGCGTTCGGCCAACAGCGCCATGGCGCGCTCCCGTTCACAGGCCACCGCAGCCACCACCAGGCCGTCGGCGCCGAACAGGCCGATGAAGGGCGGCTGTTCGGGCTCGCCCATGAATTCGATGGCGTCCCACTGTTCGGCATGGCCGAGATAGTCGTAATTGCGACCGAAGTGCCAGGTCCAGAAATACGGCACGTCGAGGTAGTGTTCGTCGGCGCCGAGCATATTGGCGGCGGCAATCCGTGCGTGTTGCTGGGCCAGGCGCCAGTGTTCGATGCGTGTCGGCTTGCCGCATGACGGGAAGGTGGCGATGTCACCGATGGCCCACAGGTGGTCGGTGACCTTCATGCCGGCATCGACCCGAATCGATTGATCGTCCTCCAGTGGCAATGAGGTGAACGCCGCGGTCGCCGGATGCACGCCGATCCCCGCCAGCACCAGATCCGCCGAGAGACGCAGACCGTTATCGAGCAACACCGCCTCGACCCTGCCATCGCCAGTGATCTCCCGGGCGCTGTGATCGACGATGAATTTCACCCCGTTCTCTTCGTGCAGCGCGCGGACAGCCTTGCCCGTGGCCTCACCGAACTGCGTCGCGAAGGGCGTGGCGTGGCGCGCCAGCACCGTCACCTCGAGACCGTGCTGGCGCAGGGCCGAAGCGCACTCGAGGGCAATGAAACTGTCACCGATGATGACGGCGCGTTGTCCTGGCTCTGCAGCTCTCATGATCTGTCCGGCCTGGGACCGCGAGCGCAGGACAAATACCTGCGGCAGATCTGCACCGGGCAAAGTCAGCGTATCGGGCGTCGCGCCGGTTGCGAGGACGGCGGCGCTGTAATTCAGCGTCCGGCCATCGGCCAGATGCAGGGTTCTGGTCGGCGCATCGAGGGCCACGACTTCGCCTGAAACCCGGTTGATGTGGTGCTCGCGGTAGAAGTCTTCATCACGCAAGGCCGGGGTTTGCTGTGATTGCATCTCGCCGGACAGGACAAATTTGCTCAATACCGTGCGGTCATAGCCGGCTTCCGGTTCGCGGTCGATCATTACGATCCGCCCGCCAAAGCCTTTCTCCCGCAGGGCGGCGCCACACGCCGTTCCTCCGGCGCCGGTACCGACGATGACAAAGGTGCGTTGGTCGTCCAGTGGTGGGCTGTGAGGCTCCGGCAAAGGCTGGTCATCGACCCAGACATCATCACCGCGCAGTTCCAGCGGGTAGCGCTTGAGGCTGTCCAGCGCCGGCGGTTCGCACAAGGCGCCATCTTCGAGACGAAAGGCTGCCTTGTGCCAAGGGCAGATCAACCGGCCATGGCATACGGCACCCTCCGCCAGCGGTGCCCCGGCATGCGGGCATTCGCCCTGAAACGCGCGTAACTGGCCAGCCGTGCGCAACAGAACAATCCGGCAGTCGCCGATCTGCACTTCAAGGCCACGGTCTTCAGGTACATCGGCGAAACGGGCGACACGATGCAGGGACATGAGTGTGCTCCACGGGGTATTTCTCTTACGAGTCTGGTCCGGATCACGAGGTTCAGCCATTTCCCACTGCCACGGTGCGAACGGTACGGCTATAGTTTGCAGGCCGACGAAGGCCCAACTGCACAAGGTGCTCCCGGATGACCCGATTGACCTCTCTCAACCCTTGGCTGGCGGCCGTTGCCGTCGCCCTTTGCGTGCAGTTCCCGGCGCAGGCCCAGGAACGCTTCACCCTCAGCATTCCCGGTGTTTCGGACAATCGTCTGTTCACCGCGGCCGCCGCCAGCGACGCTGCCGGTTGCGGCGGCAAGAACCTGTCCCCGGCGCTGAGCTGGAACGCCGGCCCGGCCGCCACACAGAGCTATGCCATCGTGATGCACGATCCGGACGGCCAGAAAGGCCTGGGTGTCGATCACTGGGTTCATTACGGCATCAAGGCCACGACCCGGCAGATCCCTGCCGGTATCGGCACCAAGCCGACCTTCGAAGGCGTCGGCGGGACCAACAGCAAAGGCACGACCACCTATGTCGGTCCGTGCCCGCCGACCGGTGACAGTGCCCATCACTACATCATTCAGATCTACGCCCTGGACCTGGCCCCCGATGCGTTGCCGGCCGGCCTGACCCGCGCCCAGTTGCTGGAAAAGATCAAAGGCCATGTGCTGCGCAACAGCAGTGCGGTGCGGCGTTATCACCGCTGAAAAATATTCAGCGGCGTTTAACCCGAACTGAAAGGGCTGCCCGTCTCAGAGGTTGAATGGATCAATTCTTCCTCGAGGTCAGCCCCCATGTCTCTTTCTTCGATGCTTCTGCGACCCCTGGCTGCCGGTGTGCTGTTGGTCGTCGCCGGTTGCGGTGTTTCCTCCAGTCCGGAATCGGCTGCCGTGCCACCACCGGCACAGCCCGAATCCAGTCCTTCGGTGCAGCACGAAGCGCTCATGGCTGATCGCGCGCTGGCCAAACGCAGCGCACCCATAGCGCCGATGGCCAGTTTCGCCCCGATGCCTGCCGGGGAAAGTTATCCACAGGGCTATCGCGCCGAGCCGCGCGAGCAATATGCCAACCTGGCCGATAACCCGATCCACAGCGTTGCCGAAACACCCGTCTCCACCTTCAGCGCCGATGTCGACACCGGTGCCTATGCCAACGTCCGCCGACTGCTCAATCAGGGTCGTTTGCCGCCAGAGGGCGCGGTTCGGCTGGAGGAGATGGTCAATTACTTTCCCTACGGCCATGCGCTGCCCACCGACGGATCACCCTTCGGCGTGACCACGGAGCTGGCCGCGACGCCGTGGAATCCGCACACCCGTTTGTTGCGCATCGGCATCAAGGCCTCCGACCGCTCGGTGGCGGAACTGGCACCGGCCAATCTGGTATTTCTGGTGGACGTATCCGGCTCGATGGATCGTCGTGAGGGACTGCCGCTGGTCAAAAGCACCCTGAAGTTGCTGGTCGATCAATTGCGTGAACAGGATCGCGTGTCGCTGGTGGTGTATGCCGGCGAGTCACGAGTGGTGCTGGAGCCGACCTCCGGACGGGAAAAGGCGAAAATTCGCACGGCCATCGAGCAGTTGACGGCGGGTGGTTCGACCGCTGGCGCTTCCGGCATCGAAATGGCCTACCAGATGGCGCAACAAGCATTCATCGCCAAAGGGATCAACCGCATCCTGCTGGCCACCGACGGTGACTTCAACGTCGGCGTCAGCGACTTCGACAGCCTCAAGCAAATGGCTGTGGATAAACGCAAGACCGGGATTTCCCTGACCACACTGGGTTTCGGTGTGGATAACTACAATGAACACCTGATGGAGCAACTGGCGGATGCCGGGGACGGCAACTATGCCTACATCGACAACCTGCGCGAGGCGCGCAAGGTATTGGTGGATCAGTTGGGTTCGACCCTCGCCGTGGTGGCGAAAAACGTCAAGTTGCAGGTGGAGTTCAACCCGGCGCAGGTCAGTGAATACCGGCTGCTCGGTTACGAAAACCGCGCGCTCAAGCGTGAGGACTTCAGTAATGACAAGGTCGATGCCGGTGAAATCGGTGCAGGGCATACGGTGACGGCGCTGTATGAAATTGTCCCGACAGGCGAGAAGGGCTGGCTGGAGCCGCTGCGCTACGGTCAATCGGAGTCGGTTGCTTCCGGAAAGAGCGGAGAATTGGCAATGCTGCGTGTGCGATATCAAAAGCCTGAGGGTGGGAAAAGTCTGCTGATCGAGCGACCGATTGCCAGCCAGGTTGTACCGGCCAGCGAAGACCTGCGTTTTGCTGCCGCCGTTGCTGCGTTCTCCCAACAGCTCAAGGACGGTCGTTACACCGGTGATTTCAGCCTCAAGGACACCGAAACCCTTGCTCGCGGTGCCCTGGGCGATGACCGATTCGGCCTGCGCAACGAATTCGTGCAACTGGTGGAGCTGGCACAGAGTCTGCGGGCCTCGATCGCTTCCAATACGTTGCCAACCGAGCGACGGGTTGAATAGTGAGCCGTCTTAAGGGCTTTATCAGCCAGTTGTTTGCCAGCGCCGACAACCTTGAGGCCAGCAGCGACGAATCGTTGCTGGCCCGTTATCGCGAGGGCGAGGGCAGGGCGTTCGAAATCCTGTATGCCCGGCATCGCCAGAGTCTGTACCGGTTTCTGCTCGGTTTGAGCGGCAAGCCGGAACTGGCTGAAGAGGTGTATCAGGAAACCTGGTTGAGCCTGATCCGCAGTGACAGTCAGCCACAAGGCCGGGCGACTTTTCGTACCTGGCTGTTCCAGATTGCCCGCAATCGCTTGATCGACCATTGGCGCAAGCACGGTACCCGGCAACCGCTGTACGACAGCTACGACGAGCAGACCCATGCGGTCAGTGATGATGCGAGCGACCCCGAACAACTCTTGAGCCTGAGCCGCGACAGCCAACGCCTGGACAGCGCATTGCAAGCCTTGCCTGCCGAGCAGCGTGAAGTATTCCTGCTGCGCGCCCAGGGCGACCTCGATCTGGCGCAAATCGCCAGTCTTACCGAAACACCGCTGGAAACCGTCAAGAGCCGCTTGCGCTACGCCCAGCAAAAACTGCGTCGGCTGCTGGCCGAGGAGGTACTGACATGACGGACATGCGCCAGACACCCGAGGAGCAAGTGCTCAGGCACTTTCGCGAGCAACAGGATGGCGAACCGCCGGCGAATCTCGATGCGTTGATTCTCGATGCCGCGCGTCGCCAGGCCTCGGTGCCCAAAGCAAACCTGTGGCAGCGCTGGCTCAGGATCTGCCAGACACCGCGCTACCAGGTGGCCTTCGCCAGTCTTGTCGGCATTGCGTTGATGCTGTCGCTGGTGCAACGCGCTCCGGAGCCGGTGGCTCATTATGATTTTGCCCCTGCCGCCAGACCGGCTGCACCCTTGCCCCGCAAGGAAGCCGTGGACGCCAGGAAATTATCGGCCCCCACGGGCGCGCTGTCCGCACCCGCGCCTGCTCCGATGGCGGAAATGGCTGCGCCGATGCAAAGCGAATCGATCAGCGCCGACAGGGCAGAAGAAGCCAAAATCAGCAAACGCGCCGCCGTCCCGGCCAATGGTCTGGATGAGCAGCTTCGTGAAGTCCTGCGCTTGCGCGAATCCGGTCAATCGCAAGCGGCTGACGCTCTGTACAACAATCTGCACAAGCGTTACCCGAGTGTGAATCTGGACCTGCGTCTGGAACAAATTCGCCAGAACTGACCGGCTGATCGTCCAGCCATTTGGCATTGCCCTGCAAAAACGCGCACTATCGGGGCATTGCCGATGCGCTGGAGGATGCCGTGGCCCAAAAAATCGACCGCATCGCCCAAATGCTCAACTGCCCGGTGAAGGGTGAGGAAATGCGGCGGGCAGTGACGGAGAGTCGCAAGGAGTTTCTTCTGGCCAGACAGGCTGAGGAAGACCCGGAGGACGACGTTTTCGATGAGGAGTGGATCGAGGACGGAGAAGACGATGATGAGTACGACGAGTTTGACTGGACGACGGAGTGAGTCGTCAGTCGGCAGACACAAAAAAGCCCCGGACCTTGCAGTCCGGGGCTTTTTCGTTTTGTTCATGGCGCACCAGGCGGGATTCGAACCCACGACCCCTGCCTTCGGAGGGCAGTACTCTATCCAGCTGAGCTACTGGTGCAGCGGGCGACATCATACCTAGGTCGGCTCGGGGCGTCCATGCCGGTTTTTGCCGGGCCATTGTCAGTGTTTGTGTCGGGTTCGGGGCGCATTCCAAAAGGCTGTAACGTCCTGCAAAACGCTCTCGTGGCAGTTTGGCGCAGCTGTTCTATTGTTTTCCTGCGGCGGGTTTCTCGATCGCCTTACTCAGGGAGAACAGCATGAGCGTCGTCAATCCTCAAATCACCGACTCCGTCACCCAGTCGAACGTACAGGTGGTCGGTTGCGCACCGGCCACGGCCATTGCCACGCTGACCCAGGTCACCGGCCATGCGGTCAGTCTGGCGCTGCAGAACGCGGTCAGCCATCAGCAAGCGATGAATATCATCGGTAATGCAACGGTTGCAGCCGCCGTGCAGCAGATTCTGTCGGTGGGAGGGCGATCCTGATGGCCGGGGAAAACGCGCAGGGCGAAAACGTGGAGCAACCGGCAGTCGACCCTGCCGCCGCTGCGGCGGCGTTGCTCGAGTCGCTCAATGAGCATTTGCTCAAGCAATCGGCTGATGGCGTGGGCGCCGAAGCCTTGAACCGCCAGATTGTCGAAGCGGTGAACCTGCTCAATGCTCAGCTTGCTTCCCATGCGCCCGCCCTGGCGCAGTTGGGATCGGAACTGCTGGTTCGACAGGCCAGCGGGCTGGTGGCGCAATCGGCGGCGAGTTATTTCGACGGAGTTACCAAACTCGCCCTGGCCTCGCAAGGCGTGCTGTTGCGCAAGATGACCGAGAGCATCATCAAGGACGACCTCGATGCCGCCACCGAAAGTGCGCTCGGCGCCTTGAATACCCATCTTCTGGTGGGCGGCGCTGCGGCGGTGGCCGCGGCGAGCGGCGTGCTGGACGCCGACGGAGTGAACCAGGCTCTTGAGCGAATCGATCAGAGCATCGCCCGGTTCAACGCCAGTCATCCCGAGCGTACCTCGGGCGCCTGAGCAATATTTGCAACATCCACTGTCCCTTGAAAGGAGTCGGAAGATGGCAACCGTGAATGATCAGATTACCGATGCGGTCACCCAGAGCAGCGTCAAGGTTGTCGCCGAGGCGCCAGCCATGGCGATGGGCAACGTCTACCAGAGCATGGCGCATTCGACCGGCATTCTGTTCGAGAACGCTGTCAGCGCCCAGCAGCAACAGAACACACTGGCGCAGGCGGCGACCAACCAGGGTGTGATGCAGATCTACAGCCTGGATACCACGGCGAGTGCCGGCGCGACGGAAAAAGTGGGGCAGACCGGGGTTGCCGACAACCTGACCAGCCTGTTGACGGTTCTCCAGTCGTTTAAGAACAAGTAGTCATTACGTCTCGTCCCCTGCCGTTCGGCGCCGGCAGGGAACGTCAACGCATGCACGCTGATCTGAAATGTTCAGCAATAGCGGTGTTTTTGTTCTTTTTTTCGAACGACCTATTGTCCTTTACCCCCTTTGATCCTAGGATCCGTTTGAGATTTCAAACGCTCTTTGATCGGGTGCCGAGCCGCACGTGTTTTCAACCGTGCACCATTGAGGTGCTCCAGCCCGTTGAATGATTTCCCTGACGGCAGCCTTGCGAGGCGCCTTTCTACAATCATAATTTTGCTCCGCGCGGGTCGCGGTGCTGTTAAGGAAAGCCGACATGCAGCTTAAAGACACCCAGTTGTTCCGCCAGCAAGCCTTCATCGATGGCGCTTGGGTCGATGCGGACAGCGGTCAGACGATCAAGGTCAACAACCCGGCCACCGGCGAAATCCTGGGCACCGTGCCGAAGATGGGCGCTGCCGAAACCCGCCGTGCCATCGAGGCTGCCGACAAGGCCTTGCCGGCCTGGCGCGCCCTGACCGCCAAGGAACGCGCAGGCAAACTGCGTCGCTGGTTCGAACTGATCATCGAGAACCAGGACGACCTGGCTCGCCTGATGACCCTCGAACAAGGCAAGCCGCTGGCCGAAGCCAAGGGTGAAATCGTTTATGCCGCTTCGTTCATCGAGTGGTTCGCCGAAGAAGCCAAGCGTATCTACGGTGACGTGATTCCAGGCCACCAGCCTGACAAGCGCCTGATCGTGATCAAACAACCGATCGGTGTAACCGCCGCCATAACCCCGTGGAACTTCCCGGCGGCAATGATTACCCGTAAAGCGGGCCCTGCGCTGGCCGCCGGTTGCACCATGGTGCTCAAGCCTGCTTCGCAAACCCCGTTCTCCGCTTTCGCCCTGGCCGAACTGGCCCAGCGCGCCGGTATCCCCAAAGGTGTGTTCAGCGTGGTGTCCGGCAGTGCCGGCGACATCGGCAGCGAGCTGACCGGCAACCCGATCGTGCGCAAACTGTCCTTCACCGGTTCGACCGAAATCGGTCGTCAGCTGATGTCGGAATGCGCCAACGACATCAAGAAAGTCTCGCTGGAGCTGGGCGGTAACGCGCCGTTCATCGTGTTCGACGACGCGGATCTGGATAAGGCCGTCGAAGGCGCGATCATTTCCAAATACCGCAACAACGGTCAGACCTGCGTCTGCGCCAACCGTCTGTACATTCAGGATTCGGTCTACGACGCTTTCGCCGAGAAACTGAAAGCGGCCGTCGCCAAGCTGAAGATCGGCAACGGTCTGGAAGAGGGCACCACAACCGGCCCGCTGATCGACGAGAAAGCCGTGGCCAAGGTGCAGGAGCACATCGCTGACGCGGTGGGCAAAGGCGCTACCGTGCTGGCCGGTGGCAAGCAAATGGAAGGCAACTTCTTCGAACCGACCATCCTGACCAACGTGCCGAAAGACGCGGCTGTGGCCAAGGAAGAGACCTTCGGCCCGCTGGCGCCACTGTTCCGCTTCAAAGACGAAGCGGAAGTGATCGCGATGTCGAACGACACCGAATTCGGTCTGGCTTCCTACTTTTATGCTCGCGACCTGGGTCGCGTGTTCCGTGTGGCGGAAGCCCTGGAATACGGCATGGTCGGCGTCAACACCGGGCTGATCTCCAATGAAGTCGCGCCGTTTGGCGGCATCAAGGCCTCCGGCCTGGGCCGGGAAGGCTCCAAGTACGGCATCGAGGATTACCTGGAAATCAAATACCTCTGCCTGGGCATCTGAGCCCGGTAGAAGATCGCTGTAAACGCAAAGGGCACGAGAGCGCTGTCCCTTTGCGTCGTTTCAAACCGGAATTTTCTCTGCGGCCGGGAACGCCGTGGCAGTCGATCATCGCATGCTGTCACCGCCAATCCTTGCGCTTAATCCTTGAACCACGCCGCCCGATGAGCGGTGAATGAGGACTGTAATGAGCAAGACTAACGCTGACTTGATGGCCCGTCGTACCGCTGCTGTTCCACGTGGTGTCGGCCAGATTCACCCGATCTTCGCCGATTCCGCGAAGAACGCGACCGTAACCGACGTCGAAGGTCGCGAGTTCATCGACTTCGCCGGCGGTATCGCCGTGCTGAACACCGGCCACGTGCACCCGAAAGTCATCGCCGCCGTGACCGAGCAACTGAACAAGCTGACCCACACCTGCTTCCAGGTTCTGGCCTACGAGCCGTATGTCGAGCTGTGCGAAAAAATCAACGCACGCGTGCCGGGCGACTTCGCCAAGAAAACCCTGCTGGTGACCACCGGTTCCGAAGCCGTCGAAAACGCCGTGAAGATCGCCCGTGCCGCCACTGGCCGCGCTGGTGTGATCGCTTTCACCGGTGCCTACCACGGTCGTACCATGATGACCCTGGGTCTGACCGGTAAAGTCGTACCTTACTCGGCTGGCATGGGCCTGATGCCAGGCGGCATCTTCCGCGCGCTGTACCCGAACGAATTGCACGGAGTGAGCATCGACGACTCGATCGCTTCGATCGAGCGCATCTTCAAGAACGACGCCGAGCCGAAAGACATTGCCGCGATCATCATCGAGCCTGTTCAGGGTGAAGGTGGTTTCTACGTTGCGCCCAAGGAATTCATGAAGCGTCTGCGTGCCCTGTGCGACCAGCACGGCATTCTGCTGATCGCTGACGAAGTGCAGACCGGCGCTGGCCGTACCGGCACGTTCTTCGCCATGGAACAGATGGGCGTTGCCGCCGATCTGACCACGTTCGCCAAATCCATCGCTGGCGGCTTCCCGCTGGCCGGTGTGTGCGGCAAGGCCGAATACATGGACGCCATCGCGCCAGGCGGTCTGGGCGGCACCTACGCCGGTAGCCCGATTGCTTGCGCTGCGGCCCTGGCCGTGATGGAAGTGTTCGAAGAAGAGAAACTGCTGGATCGCTGCAAGGCTGTCGGCGAGCGTCTGGTAACCGGTCTGAAGGGTATTCAAGCCAAGTATCCGAAAGTCATCGGTGAAGTGCGTGCCCTGGGTGCGATGATTGCCGTCGAGCTGTTCGAAAATGGCGACAGCCACAAGCCGAACCCGACCGCAGTCGCTGCCATTGTGGCCAAGGCGCGTGAAAAGGGCCTGATCCTGCTGTCCTGCGGCACCTACGGCAACGTACTGCGCGTGCTGGTTCCGCTGACCTCGCCGGATGAGCAGCTGGACAAAGGTCTGGCGATCATCGAAGAGTGCTTCTCGGAACTGTAAGTCCGGGTACTGTGTGATCGGCTCAACAAAAACCCGCTTCGGCGGGTTTTTTTACGCCTGTTGAAACACATCCTGTGCGTTCGGGCTGTATCGAAGCGCCAGCATTGGCTAAGGTTGAAGCATTGCAAGGGAGGGCGAGCATGACAGCCGTCGAATTACCCGCTGTACCCCGAGTCCTGATTGCCGAGGCCGATCCGTGGTCCCGCGACTTGCTCAAACAGGTTCTGCTGAACGTGCGCTGCGATGCACGGCTGGATCTGTGCGCCGATGGCCAGGAGGCGATGTCTCTGCTCAGTGAAGTGCCTTATGACCTGGCCATCGTCGACTGGGAGTTGCCTGGCGTCGATGGCTTGAACGTGTTGCGCAGTGTCCGCCAGCGCAAACGCAATCCGCCGCTGCCGTTCATTCTGATGAGCAGCCGCAACGACAGCGCCAGTGTGCGTGAAGCCCTGCCGCTGGCGCCGACGGCCTACCTGGCCAAACCCCTGAACATGGAAAACCTCACCGAGCGCCTGCAAGGGTTGCTGCTTGATGCCGGCCAGGAAGTGCTCTGCGAAGTGCCTGCATTGGCGCCGGGGATGACCTTGTCGGTATTCCTTGAGCGTCGCCGTGAGCAGGCCGATGGCGCACCGCTGATGACTGACGTGCAGTTGGCGGTCAAGCGCAGTCTCCATCCCGACGGGCTCGACCTGAAACTGCTGGAAGAGGAAATCCGCACCGATCCGCAAATCACGGCGGTGTTGATCGCCGCCGCCAACAGCGCTGCACAACATCATGGTGCCGCGGTACAGACGCTGGCCCAGGCGCTGCATCGTCTGGGCACCGGGCAGAGCATGAACCTGATTCTCGGCCTGGCCCTCAAGCGCAGCGCCAGGCTCAGCGATCCGTGCCTCGCGGACTACGCCGAGCGCTATTGGGACCTGTCGCTGCACACCGCCGAATATGCGCGCACCCTGGCACGTCTGCTCGACCTCGATCAGGAGCGCTGCTATTGCGCGGGGATGTTGCATCGTCTCGGTGATCTGGCGTTGTTGCGCTGTCTGCAAGAGTGGAAGCAGGCGGGCGGCGAGCTGGACGAGCTGGAGGAAATCGGCGATGCGCTGGCCGAATTCGGTGCGGCGTACGGCTCGGCGCTGCGCACCCGTTGGCGCCTGCCGCTGGAGTTGCGCGAGTTGATTGCCTCGGTTTATCAGCTCGGTGGCGGGGTCTACTCGCGCGAGGCGCTGGTGATGAACATGGCGGCACAGATGGCGCGGCTGACCGAGCATGAGGGCGTAGAAGAACTGGCGCAGAGCCGCACGGCGCGATTGCTGAAGATTGGATTGCCTGAGCTGACGCGGATGCGCAAATAACCTGCTGAAGCAGGCAAGCCCGGCTTCCACAGGGTTTTGTGTCGAGTCGAAAATCCGGTGTCAGGCCGAGATGATCCTGTTCTTGCCCTGACGCTTGGCTTCATACATCGCCGCATCGGCCCGGGCGAACAGGGCGTCGAGATTCTCGTCTTCCGGGGTGAGGCTGGTCAGACCCTGGCTGACCGTGATACCGAACGCCTGTTCACCCTGACTGAAACTCAGACGCTGAATTTCCCGTTGCAGACGCTCGGCCACCTGCATCGCCATGTCCGGCGCACAGCCAGGAAACACCGCTGCGAATTCCTCACCTCCAATTCGTCCGAACAGGTCACCCCGGCGCAATGAGGCACGTCCGCATTCAGCAATCCGTTGTAGTACGTTGTCGCCTTCCGGATGGCCATGGGTGTCGTTGATCACTTTGAAATCATCGATGTCCAGCAGCAGGAACGCCAAGGGCGCGCCCTGGAGGCGAGCCTCTTCAAACTCGCGATTGGCGCACTCGAAGAAGTGCCGGCGGTTGCTGCTCTGGGTCAGCACGTCAGTGGTGGCCAGGCGCTGCAGCTCGCTTTCCATCTGTTTCTTTTCGGTGATGTCTTCGGCGAGACCGACGATGATCACCGGTTGTCCCGGATCTTCCTGGCGGTTGATGAAGCACTTGTCGCTGATCCAGCGTACCTGGCCGTCGGCATCGATGATCCGGTATTCGCGGTCTTCCACTGCGCCCTTGTGCAGCACTTCGGCGAGACTGCGCTCGGCATATTCGAGGTCTTCGGGGTAGATGCTGTCGCGCCACTGGTTGTAGTCGGCCAGTAACAGCGCAGCCGAGCGGCCGAAAATCCGCTCATAGGCGGGGCTGACGTACAGCACCTGACGGGTTTCCCAGTTGAAGGCCCAAAGCACGGCGTTGACACTGACCAGCAGCGAGCTGAACAACTGTTCGCGTTCGCTCAGGCGCGCGACTTCGCCCTGTGCGTGCATCAATGCCATCAAGGTTTGCGCGGCTTCTGGCCACTGGGGAGGGGACGAGTCTTTTTGATTGTTGTTGACCATCGACACGGATCTCAAAGGGCGTGCCGGGAAGTCGACAACGGCCACGGGATAGCCCGCCAGAGTGGCGAAGTGTCTTTGAGATAGGGTATCGCGGGTGAAGTTCCGCGCTTTCGTGGAGAGGGAGTTTGCTCCCGCCGGGCGGTAGTGACGACGTGTTCCGCAGAAAACACGTCGCCAGCTTTTGCGTTTGCTGTGCAGCCTTCGCGAGAGCAGGCTCCCGCGCCACAATCAGGCAGGGCGTAGCGAGTAGGTTTTCAACTGATCGGCGAATTCACGCAGGGACTGGATACCGCTGGCCTCGGCCTCGTGTACCCATTCCTTGATGGCCGCGAGCATGTCGTGGCCATTTGCGCTGGTCTTGACCCAGATCTGCTGCAGGGCCAGGCGTTTTTCGTAAATTACCTTCAGCGCCTGGCTGTGCTCGAGCATGTTCTGGATGCGTGCGTGATGACGATCCTCGAGCAGGCTGGTTTCACGGGAGAGCAGACGCTTGGCGCGGTGAAACTGGTGACGCACCGAGTGATCGACCTTGGCCAGTTCCTGCTTGACCAGCGGCCCGATCACCAGCTTGCGGTACTGGGCCATGATCTGGAAACGGTTGTTGAGGATCGCCATGGCGGTGTCCATGTCGAGGCTGCCCTTGCCTGCCACGCGGTGAGCGATCGGAGCGACCCGTTGTACCCTGGCCAAGCGCAGGAAACAGAAAACCTTGATCCAGGCCCAGCCGAGGTCGAACTCCCACTTCCTGACCGACAGCTTGGCCGAGTTGGGGTACGTATGGTGGTTGTTGTGCAGCTCTTCGCCACCGATCAGGATGCCCCACGGCACCAGATTGGTCGCGGCATCGCGGCATTCGAAGTTGCGGTAGCCGACGGCGTGACCGAGGCCGTTGACCACGCCGGCGGCCCAGACCGGGATCCACATCATCTGGATCGCCCAGATAGTGATGCCGATGGTGCCGAACAGCATCAGGTCGACGACGGCCATGAGCGCCACGCCCAGCAAGCGATAGCGGCTGTAGAGGTTGCGTTCGATCCAGTCTTCCGGGCAGTTCTTGCCGTAGATGCGCAGGGTCTCGGGGTTCTGCGCTTCTTCGCGGTAGAGCTCGGCACCTTTGCGCAGCACCGTGGACAGACCTTTGACGACCGGGCTGTGCGGGTCATCCTCGGTTTCGCATTTGGCGTGGTGCTTGCGGTGGATGGCGGTCCACTCGCGGGTGTTCTGTGCAGTGGTCAGCCACAGCCAGAAACGGAAAAAATGCTTCAGTCCGGCATTCAACTCCAAAGAGCGATGGGCAGAGTAGCGGTGCAAATAGACCGTGACGGAAACAATTGTCACGTGGGTCATCAGCAGGGTCACGGCGACCAGCGACCAGGCCGACAAGCCAAGAAAACCTTCGTACCACATAGGCTATAGGGCCCTCGATAGAGAAAAAAACAGCCGTTGCATTATCACCAAGCACACAGATAAAACCAGTCGCCCTTTCAGATAAGAGATGGCTGGATGTTTCTTGACCTATAATCCCGACATTTTTTGTAGGGACATGGACGGCCGAATGTCTGCCACATACCGCGATGCCTTGCGTGCAGCGCTGCTTTACCTGGTTCTTGCCGTTGTCTGGCTGCAAGGTACTGGTTATTTATTGAACAGTTTCTTCGATAGCTCTGCTGATCTGGTGCGTTGGCAACTGATCAACGGTTATGTCTTTGTGGCGCTCAGTGCCGGGCTGATCTTCCTCGCCCGGGCGCGCCTGTTCGAATGTCTGGGCATCGGTGCCCGGTTGCGCGAGCGTCAGGCCGATCGCGAACGCCTGCGGCAGGCCGCCGCGGTGTTCGACTGCACCCGCGAGGGCGTGCTGGTCACGGATCGACAGGGCCTGATCGTGCACGTCAATCGAGCCTTCATGGAAATCACCGGTTATCAATACGACGAAGTGCTTGGCCGTCAGCCCAGTCTCTTCAAGTCCGGGCACCATCCGCCGGGGTTCTATCAGGCGATGTTCGCCACCTTGCAGACGCAGGATGAGTGGAGTGGCGAGATCTGGAACCGGCGCAAGAGCGGGGAGATTTATCCACAGTGGCAAACCATCCGGGTGATTCGCGACGATAATGGCCGCCTCAGTCACTACGTGGCAGTGTTTTCCGACATCAGTGCGATCAAGGATTCGGAGCACGAACTCAAGCACCTGGCCCACCACGATCCGTTGACCGACCTGCCCAATCGCCTGCTGTTCAGTGACCGCGCCGAACAGGCACTGGCTTCGGCGCAGACCCACAAGCGTGGTTGCGCGCTGCTGATGATCGATCTGGACCACTTCAAACTGATCAACGACAGCCTCGGCCACAACATCGGAGATCGCCTGCTCAAGTCGGTCGCCGTGCGTTTGCAGGCGCTGTTCGGGTCAGGTATCACGCTGGCGCGCCTGGGCGGCGACGAGTTCGCGGTGCTGATGGAAAGTTGTCCACAGCCGGCGCAGGCCGCGGCCCTGGCCCAACGCATTCTCGATGCCCTCAAGGAGCCGTTCTGCCTCGACGGCCACGAGTTGTTCATCAATGCCAGCCTCGGCATCAGTCTGTTTCCCAGCGATGCCTTGAGTGCCGAGCAACTGCTGCGCAATGCCGATGCGGCGTTGTTCAAGGCCAAGAGCAGCGGCCGAAACGGCTATGCGCTGTACACCGAAGAACTGACCGCCCACGCGCAGCAACGGGTCGAGATTGCCTTCGAATTGCGTCGAGCGTTGGAGCAACAAGAGCTGCGGGTCTACTACCAACCGGTTCACGACCTGCAGACCAGTCGTCTGGTAGGTGTAGAGGCCTTGGTGCGTTGGGAGCACCCACAGCGTGGCCTTGTGTCACCCGCGGAGTTCATTCCGATTGCCGAACGCACCGGGATGATCTCGGAAATCGATGCCTGGGTGATGCAGCAGGCTTGTCGGCAGATGTGCCAATGGCAGCAGGCCGGGGTGGTGCTGTCGTTTGTTGCGGTGAATGTGTCGTCGCGACTGTTCGCGCGCCGCGAATTGTATCAGCAGGTGGCAAAGGTGCTGCATGACACCGGGCTTGATCCAGCCTATCTGGAGCTGGAAGTCACCGAAAGCGCAGTCATGGATGATCCGGAAGTGGCGCTGGAGCAGATGCATCGTCTGCGCGAACTGGGCATCCGTCTGGCCATCGATGATTTCGGCACGGGTTATTCGTCGCTGTTGCGGCTCAAACGCCTGCCGGTTCAGAAGCTCAAGATCGATCAAGGCTTCGTCGCTGGCCTGCCTTGGGACGAAGACGATGCCGCGATTGTCCGGGTGATCATCGCTTTGGCCCGGAGCATGGGCATGCAGGTGCATGCCGAGGGTATTGAACAGCCCGAGCAGGCGGCGTTTTTGCTCGAACAGGCGTGCGATCTGGGCCAGGGCTACTGGTTCGGGCGGCCAGTGCCGGAAGCTCAGATCGACTGGGCCAGAGCGCCGGCAATCGGCTGAAGGAGGTGCGCAGCGGGTTTGCGAACGGGCAAATCCGCCGCAAACCCTTGCTGCATCACATAATGTTTTCCAGTTATATAAACATTCTTAAATAGTCTTTTTAAGAATATCTGCGCCTCTCTTATATTGCTCCCACGCCGAACGCAGTGCCGCCACTGCCAGGCATATCCCATACAAAGGAGCAGCACCATGAGCGCATCCCTGCGTAGCGTTGACGGTCAGGACGAAACCACCATCCTGCGTGAAATCCAGAGCGCCTTGCGCGACCTGCGTTTCGGCGCGGTGGAAATCACTGTGCACAACGCCCAAGTCGTCCAGATCGAACGCAAAGAGAAATTCCGTCTGCAGCAACCGGGCAACAAATCGGGCTGAACGCAAAAAGATCCCAGCCTGCGCCCGCTCTTGCCGGGGATCAATGCAAGAGCGGGCGCAGGCGGTGATCTTTAGAGGCAACCCGATTCCCGCAGTACATAAGAAAAAGCCACCACCAAGAATTCCAGGAGCTTTCACCATGTCGTCGATTCGCCGTTACGCTTTGGCTGCTCTGGCCAGCGCTGTGTTTGCCGGTTCTGCGGTTGCCAAGGATTACGAGCTGCTCAACGTGTCGTATGACCCGACCCGCGAGCTGTATCAGGATTACAACGCCGAATTCGTGAAGTACTGGCAGGCAGAGCATGCCGGCGACACCGTGAAAATCCAGCAATCCCACGGCGGTTCGGGCAAGCAGGGCCGTGCGGTGATCGACGGTCTGCGTGCCGACGTCGTGACTCTGGCGCTGGCCGGCGACATTGACGAAATCGCCAAGCTTGGCAAGACCCTGCCGCTCGACTGGCAGAAGCGTCTGCCGGACGCCAGCACTCCGTACACCTCGACCATCGTGTTCCTTGTGCGCAAGGGCAACCCGAAAGGCATCAAGGATTGGGGTGACCTGATCAAGAACGACGTTTCGGTGATCACGCCGAACCCGAAAACCTCCGGCGGTGCGCGCTGGAACTTCCTCGCGGCGTGGGCCTACGGCCTCAAAGCCAACGGCGGCAACGAAGCGAAAGCCAAGGAATACGTACAGACCCTGTTCAAGCACGTTCCGGTGCTGGACACCGGCGCCCGTGGCTCGACCATCACCTTCGTCAACAACGGCCAGGGTGACGTGTTGCTGGCCTGGGAAAACGAAGCCTTCCTGGCGCTGAAAGAGGACGGCGGCAAGGACAAGTTCGACATCGTCGTGCCTTCGCTGTCGATTCTCGCCGAACCACCGGTGGCCGTGGTCGACAAGAACGCCGAGAAGAAGGGCAACGAGCAGATCGCCGAAGCCTACCTCAAGCACCTGTACAGCCCGGCCGGCCAGGAAATCGCGGCGAAGAATTTCTACCGCCCGCGTGACAAGGACGTGGCCGCCAAGTACGCCCAGCAGTTCCCGAAACTGGAACTGGTGACCATCGACAAGGACTTCGGCGGCTGGAAAACCGCTCAGCCGAAATTCTTCAACGACGGTGGCGTGTTCGACCAGATCTATCAGGCGCAGTAATCTCGAATGAAACGAGCCTGATGCTCAGGCACAAAACATGTGGGAGCGAGCCTGCTCGCGAAGGCGGTATTTCAGTCGACAGGGATGTTGACTGATACTCCCTCTTCGTGAGCAGGCTCGCTCCCACACTGATGCGTTTTTAACCAGGGACTTTTATGTCGCGTCGTATCTCCCCCGTCATACCCGGCTTCGGGCTGACGCTGGGCTACACCTTGGTGTATCTCAGCCTGATTGTGCTTATCCCGCTGGCGGCGATGTTCGTCCACGCCGCTCAACTTACCTGGGATCAGTTCTGGACGATCATCTCCGCGCCCCGCGTTCTCGCTGCACTGAAGCTGAGCTTCGGCACCGCGCTGTGCGCCGCGATCATCAACGGCATCATCGGCACGTTGCTGGCCTGGGTGCTGGTGCGCTACACGTTTCCGGGACGCAAGGTGATCGATGCGATGATCGATCTGCCGTTCGCCCTGCCCACGGCTGTGGCCGGCATCGCCCTGACGGCACTGTACACGCCGACCGGACTGGTCGGGCAGTTCGCCGCCGACCTCGGTTTCAAGATTGCCTACACCCCGCTCGGGATCACCCTGGCGCTGACCTTCGTGACTCTTCCGTTCGTGGTGCGCACGGTGCAACCGGTGCTGGCCGATATCCCCCGTGAAGTCGAAGAAGCGGCGGCATGCCTCGGTGCGAAACCGTTGCAGGTGTTCCGTCACATTCTGCTGCCGGCGCTGTTGCCGGCCTGGCTGACCGGTTTCGCCCTGGCGTTTGCACGGGGCGTCGGCGAGTACGGTTCGGTGATTTTCATCGCCGGCAACATGCCGATGAAAACCGAGATCCTGCCGCTGCTGATCATGGTCAAGCTCGACCAGTACGATTACACCGGCGCTACCTCCATCGGCGTGTTGATGCTGGTGGTTTCCTTTGTCCTGTTGCTGCTGATCAATTTGCTGCAGCGGCGCATCGAAACCCCTTAAGGAGGCGCGAACCATGTCCCAATCGTCCATTGCGGCCGCTGCCTCGGCCAACGCTGCCCGCCGCGGCAGCGCGACTTCGCGCAGAGTCCTGATCGGTCTCGGCTGGCTGATTTTCTTCCTGTTTCTACTGCTGCCGCTGTTTATCGTGGTGTCGCAGGGGTTGAAGAACGGCCTCGGTGCGTTTTTCACCGCGATCTTTGAGCCGGATGCCCTGTCGGCGCTGAAACTCACGGTGATCGCGGTGCTGGTTTCGGTGCCGCTGAACCTGGTGTTCGGTGTCAGTGCCGCGTGGTGCGTGAGCAAATACTCGTTCCGCGGCAAAAGCATGCTGGTGACGCTGATCGACTTGCCGTTCTCGGTGTCGCCGGTGATCGCAGGTCTGGTCTATGTGTTGATGTTCGGTGCCCAGGGTCTGTTCGGGCCGTGGTTGCAGGATCATGACATCCAGATCGTCTTCGCCCTGCCGGGCATCGTGCTGGCGACGATCTTCGTCACCGTGCCGTTCGTGGCCCGCGAGCTGATCCCGCTGATGCAGGAACAAGGCACTCAGGAAGAGGAAGCCGCGCGCCTGCTCGGCGCCAACGGCTGGCAGATGTTCTGGCACGTGACCGTCCCCAACATCAAGTGGGGTCTGATCTATGGCGTGGTGCTGTGTACCGCCCGGGCCATGGGTGAGTTCGGTGCGGTGTCGGTGGTTTCCGGGCACATTCGCGGGGTGACCAACACCTTGCCGCTGCACGTCGAGATCCTCTACAACGAATACAACCACGTGGCCGCATTCGCCGTGGCGAGCCTGTTGCTGCTCCTGGCGCTCTTCATCCTGCTGCTCAAGCAGTGGAGCGAAAACCGTATCAACCGCCTGCGCGCCAGCGCCGCGGAGGAATAATTCATGTCGATCGAAGTGCGTAACGTCAGCAAGAATTTCAATGCGTTCAAGGCGCTGGACAACATCAGCCTGGACATCCACAGCGGTGAGCTGGTGGCGTTGCTCGGCCCGTCCGGCTGTGGCAAGACCACCTTGCTGCGCATCATTGCCGGTCTGGAAACCCCGGATAACGGCAACATCGTGTTCCACGGCGAAGACGTGTCCGGCCATGACGTGCGTGATCGCAACGTCGGGTTCGTGTTCCAGCACTACGCCCTGTTCCGCCACATGACGGTGTTCGACAACGTCGCGTTCGGCCTGCGCATGAAGCCGAAGAATCAGCGCCCGAGCGAAAGCCAGATCGCGACCAAGGTCCACGAGTTGCTGAACATGGTGCAACTGGACTGGCTGTCGGATCGTTACCCGGAGCAACTGTCCGGCGGTCAGCGCCAGCGTATCGCCCTGGCTCGCGCACTGGCGGTAGAGCCGAAAGTGCTGCTGCTCGACGAGCCGTTCGGCGCCCTCGACGCCAAGGTGCGCAAGGAACTGCGCCGTTGGCTGGCGCGCCTGCACGAAGACATCAACCTGACTTCGGTGTTCGTGACTCACGACCAGGAAGAGGCGATGGAAGTGGCCGACCGCATCGTGGTGATGAACAAGGGCGTGATCGAGCAGATCGGTTCACCGGGCGACGTCTACGAAAACCCGGCCACCGATTTTGTCTATCACTTCCTCGGCGATTCGAACCGTCTGCATCTGGGGGATGACAATCACGTGCTGTTCCGTCCGCACGAAGTGTCACTGTCGCGGCATGAGCTGGAGGATCACCACGCTGCCGAAGTCCGCGATATCCGTCCGCTGGGCGCGACCACGCGGGTGACGTTGAAGGTTGAAGGGCAGGCGGATCTGATCGAGGCGGAAGTGGTGAAGGATCACGACAGCCTGACCGGCCTGGCGAAGGGGGAAACACTGTTCTTCAAGCCGAAGGTCTGGCAGAAAGTCGCAAGCCTGTAACAGCATCGCTCGTTCCCACGCCGAGTGGACTGCACCCCAAAGGTTGGACACAACCGATGGGGTGCAGTCCACGGCGTGGGAACGAGCGAACCGGTCTGCAGTTCAGACAGCCGCGCGATTCGGATTGACCCGCACCACACCCGCCCGCGCCTCGATCTGTTCTTTCAGCTCATGGCGCATCCCGAGCATGAACGCCAGTTCCGCCACCACAAACAGCGGCCCGACAATCAACCCGCTCAAGTCATCCACAAACGCCGGTTTGCGTCCCTCATAGTGGTGCCCGACAAACTGGATCGCCCAGCCGATCACGAACATGGCCAGACCGCTGCTGAGCCAGACCATAGTGCTCAGTTGCGCCAGAACATGCCCGGCCCAGACCGAGAGACCCATCAGCAACGTCATCAACACGCCAAACTTCAGTTCCAGGCGCAGGTAAAACCATGCCGAAGCAAGGGCGATGATCACCGCCGGGGAAATCCACAACCCGCCCATCGACCATTCCGGTCGCGACAACAGCACGGCCACTGCCACCACAATCAATGGAATCCCGATAAAGTGGCTGGCGATGTTGCGTGGATCGCGGTGGTAAGCGGCGTATTGACTCAAATGATCGACGAGGCTTTTCATTGTTGTTCCTCCTGTAGGGTGATCGAATCATGCCCCGTGTTCACGGTTCGCTCTGTCAGGCAGGCGACAATCTTCAGGAGAACCCATGGATAAGGTCTGGCGCGAACGCCTGCTGACCGGGCAATGGTTCAGTCATCTGCCATCATCCTTTCAGGATAGTCTGCTGGCAGCTGCCCGGGAGCGACGCCTGGCGTCGGGGCAGCGGCTGTTCCAGCGCGGTGATGCGCCGTGCGGGTTGTACGCGGTACTCGACGGCGCGGTACGTATCGGCGCGGTCAGCGAGCAGGGCAAGGAGGCGTTGCTGAGTCTGGTGGAGGCCCCACACTGGTTCGGCGAAATCTGCCTGTTCGATGGCCAGCCCCGTACCCATGACGCTTACGCGGTCGGCCCATGCCTGTTGCTGAATATCCCTCAAGCCACGCTGCTGAAATTGCTCGACGAACACCCTGTCTATTGGCGGCATCTCGCCTTGCTGATGAGCCAGAAACTGCGCCTGACCTTCATCAATCTCGAACAGCTCAGCCTGCTGCCGGCCCCGGCGCGATTGGCCCATCGCCTGCTGTTGATCGCCGAAGGCTACGGCGAACTTGACCCGCCGCGCCGCGTATTGCAACTGCCCCAGGAGCAACTGGCGTCGATGCTGTCGCTGTCGCGGCAGACCACCAATCAGATTCTCAAGGAGTTGCAGGGGCAAGGGATCATCGGCTTGAGTTATGGCGAGATCGAAATCCTCGACGCCGCACGATTGCGAGCACTCGCCACCCTTTAGTTTCCGCCACTATCGCTGTGGGAGCGGGCTTGCCCGCGAAGAGGCTGGTCGACTCAATACAAATTCCAGACCCGTCAGCGCAACTGATCCCGAAACTGCCCCGGCGTCATTCCGGTCCAGCGCTTGAACGCGCGGCTGAAGCTGCTGGTATCGGCAAATCCCAGCAGATAACTGACCTCGCTCAGCGAGCATTGCGGGTCACGCAGGTGCAGCAGCGCGAGGTTTTCGCGGCTTTCATTCAATAACGTGTCGAAACGACAACCCTCGTCCGCCAGATGCCGTTGCAGACTGCGCAGGCTCAGGTGCAGGGCCTGGGCGATGCGCTCGGCGCTGGGCTCGCCTTCGGGCAGTTGTTCTTCGATGGCGTCGCGCACCTTGCGCTCCCAGGTCAGCGGCTTGAGCTGGGCGAGGGTGCGTTTGAGCACGGCTTCGTTGTGTTCGGCCAGTTCCGGGTTGGCGTCGTCGAGGTGGCTGTCGAAGTCGTTGAGGGCGAATTCGATGCGGTCTTCTTCGGCGGCAAAATGCACCGGCGAGCGGAACACCTTGTGCCATTGATGCGCATCGGCCGGTTCCGGGCGGCGCAAATACACCGCCAGCGGCGCGTAGTCGCGGCCCAGGCGATTGCGGCAGGTGCGCACGTAGATCGCGGCGAAGGCGTCGATGGCCTCGAACGCCGGCGCCGGGTTACCGGCAGGAATCTTCAGGCGAAACCGGTAGCGGTCTTCCGAGCGGGTCAGCTCCAGTTCCAGGGCGTCGCTGACCACCTGGTGATAGCGCACGATCCGCTCGAACACTTCCCGCAGGCTGCCGCTGGCCACCAACGCGTATCCCAGTGCGTGAAATGTCGTGGGGCTGACGAACCGCGACACCCGCAGACCAATCGCCGGATCGCCGCTGACTTGCACCGCGATTTCCCACAGGCGTGTGGTGGCGGACAACGGATAACGCGCATTCGGATCGTCCATCCATTGCGGATCGAGCCCGGCCTGCCGGCACAGGTCAGTGCTGTCCAGACCCAGCGCATCGAGTTGCTTGCGCAGGGCACGGGTCCAGCTGGCGAGAGAAGTCGGTTCCTTCATGCTGATTGGCGCTTCCGGTCAACAGGTTGGCGTTCTCGGCTACCGCATCCGGATCCTGCGCGGGGCAGGATGCGAACATCAATAACCAGAGGATGGAAGCATGGACCGTACTTCTGCAAGTCCCCGGCGACACAATGCTGCCCAGCGATCAGCGCATATTCGCGAAGTGGTGCTGGCCAAAGGCGTCGAGCTGCGCGAGCGCTACCCGATTCTCCAGCATCAGGATGCCATCGGGGCGGGAATTCTGGCCTTTGCCCTGGCCGGGGTGATCGTTTCGGCGGCGCTCTACATCAACGGGCACATGGCGTGGTGGGTGTGTCTGTTGCTCAATGCGTTTTTTGCCTCGCTGACCCATGAGCTCGAGCACGACCTTATCCACAGCATGTATTTCCGCAAACAGCGGGTGCCGCACAACCTGATGATGGGCCTGGTGTGGCTGGCGCGGCCGAGCACGATCAACCCGTGGATCCGCCGCCATTTGCACCTCAATCATCACAAGGTCTCCGGCACCGAAGCCGACATGGAGGAGCGGGCGATTACCAACGGCGAGCCATGGGGTTTTGCGCGGTTGCTGATGGTCGGCGATAACGTGATGTCGGCGTTCATCCGCATGCTGCGAGCCAAGACCTGGGCGCATAAATTCAGCATCATCAAGCGCTCGCTG
Organism: Pseudomonas sp. BW7P1; assembly: GCF_024981055.1. Taxonomy (NCBI): domain Bacteria; kingdom Pseudomonadati; phylum Pseudomonadota; class Gammaproteobacteria; order Pseudomonadales; family Pseudomonadaceae; genus Pseudomonas; species Pseudomonas sp. BW7P1. The sequence goes on from NZ_CP103374.1 coordinate 450,620, forward strand.
AAGGTCTACGCGCCGTTGGCGCTGTTGCATTGGGGCGCGTGGTACGTGTTTCTCGGGTTCCATGGGGCCAACGGTATCGCCTGGTTGATGGGCTCGCCGATTGAATGGTCAGCGACCACCTTGTCAGTGATGCAAGTGATCGATATTGCCGCCGTGGTGATCATCGGTCCGAACGTGTTGCGCACGTTTTGCCTGCACTTCATCAGCTCGAACATGCATTACTACGGTGATGTGGAGCCGGGCAACGTGTTGCAGCAGTGCCAGGTGCTCAATCCATGGTGGCTGTGGCCGTTGCAGGCGTTCTGCTTCAACTTCGGCAGCAGCCACGGGATTCATCATTTCGTGGTGAAGGAGCCGTTCTACATTCGCCAGTTGACGGTGCCGGTGGCGCACAAGGTGATGCGGGAGATGGGTGTCCGGTTCAACGATTTCGGGACGTTCGGGCGGGCGAACCGGTTTGTTCGCAAGGAAGAAATCGTACAGAAAGAGGCGCAGACGGCTCAGGCTTGAAGGTAGCCGAAGCTATCGCCGGCCAACCGGCGATAGCCCTGCATCAGCCACCCTCAATCCGGCTGAAACGGCGACTCGCTCAAAATCACCCCGGTCTCTTCCACATACCGCTGCCAATGCCCGATCAGCGCTTCAAGCTTTTGCGGCTGACTCGACGCCAGGTCATGAATCTCCCCTGGATCGTTGCCCAGATCATAAAGCTGCCAGGTCGCCGGCCCTACAGGCCCGGGGATCCACACCGCTTTCCATTGCCCCTGCCGAATCGCCCGGCGTCCGAACAATTCCCAACCGGTGACGGTATGTTCGTCATGCACCTGCGCGGTCTCGCCGGACAAAAAGCCCAGCCACGATTTGCCGCGCAACGGCGCCACCGGTTTGCCGTGCCATTGCTTGCCGGGATGGCGCACACCGGCCAGATCGAGAATGGTCGGCGTGATATCCATCACCGTGCCGAAACCATGGCTGATCTGCCCTTTCAGTGGCAACTGCGGATAGTGCAGCAGCGCCGGAACCCGAATCCCGCCTTCGGTGGTAAATGCCTTGAACAGGCGTGAAGGTGCGGTGGCCACCTGCGCCCAGTCCGGCCCGTACCAGACGTAGGAATTGGCGCGGCCGATGTTGTCCAGACTGTTGTCGTAATGCTGGTTCAGATAGGTCAGCAGCTCCGGGCCGAACTTGGGAAAGGCTTCGAGCAGCGCGCCTTCGGCACCGTTGTCGGACATGAACAGGATGAAAGTGTTGTCGAGCTGGCCTTGTTGACGCAGGTAATCGACGACGCGACCGATGTTCCAGTCCATGCGCTCGACCATCGCGGCGTAGACTTCCATCGCCCGGGCGGAAATGCGTTTTTGTTCATCGCTCAGCGCGTCCCATTGCGCGGTCAGCCGGATCAGCGGATGCGGTTCGGTCTCCGGCTCGATCAGCCCCAGCGACTTGAGTTTTTCCAGCCGTTCGAGGCGCAGCGCTTGCGGTCCCGCATCGTAGCGGCCACGGTATTTTTCGACGATGTCCGCTGGTGCCTGCAACGGCCAGTGCGGCGCGGAAAACGGCAGGTAAGCGAAGAATGGCCGGCTCTGATCGCGCTCCTTGAGGTACTGCAACAGCTTGTCGCCGAAGGCGTCGGAGGAATAGAAATCCTTCGGTAATTGGTCGATGAACGTGTCGTCTTCGATGTACAGCGCAGGCGTGGATTTCAACAGGCCCGGCGTGTGTTCATCATAGGTCGGTTCGAATCCGTAGTGGTTCGCCGCGCCGGGAAGCAGCGAGAACGAACGCTCGAAGCCACGGGCGTGGGGCGCCAGTTCCGCGGTGAGGCCCAGGTGCCATTTGCCGCTCATCAAGGTCTGGTAACCGGCCTCGCGCAGCAACTCCGGCAACGCGACGACACGGTCGTTGAGGTAACCCTCGTAGCCCGGTTTGCCGATGAGTTCCGGGGTCAACGCTTCGGCCATCGTGCCGATGCCGGCGATGTGGTGATCGGTGCCGGTGAGCAGCATCGAGCGGGTCGGCGAACAGGTCGGTGCGGTGTGAAAATCGGTCAGGCGCAGGCCATTGCCGGCAAGGGCATCGAGGTTCGGCGTGGCGATTTCACCACCGAAGGCACCGATGTCGGAGAAGCCGAGGTCATCGGCCAGAATCACCAGAAAATTGGGACGTTGCGGCATCAACAGACTCCTGTTCAGCAGGCAATGAACGACAACGGCAGATCACGGATCTGCACCGGTGCGCTCGGTTGATAATGATCGTCACTGGTCAGCTCGTGCAGCAGTTCTTCGCGCAATTGATGGAAGTCAAAACTGCTGCGCTGGCGAGGATGGGGCAGGGTGATGCCCACCACCTGTTTGATCCGGCCCGGACGTGGCTCCATCACCACCACGCGATCCGCGAGGAAAATCGCTTCTTCGACATCGTGGGTGACCAGAATCGTGGTGATCTTCGCCCGCTCACGGATCGCCAGCAGTTCGTCCTGCATCTGTTGGCGGGTCAGTGCGTCGAGGGCGCCGAAGGGTTCGTCGAGCAGCAGGATTCGTGGGCTCGCCACCAGCCCGCGAGCGATCGCCACGCGCTGGGCCATGCCGCCGGAGAGTTGATGCGGATAGGCGCGGGTGAAGTCGCGCAACCCCACCAGCTCGATGAAATCGTTGACGCGCTGCTGCTTTTCAGCGGTGCTCAGCGGTTCGTTCACCAGACCCAGGCCGATGTTGTCGGCCACGGTCAGCCACGGGAACAAACGATGTTCCTGAAACACGATCCCGCGTTCGCCGCCAATGCCGCTGACGGCTTTGCCGTCCACGGTGATCTGCCCACGAAACTGCGTGTCCAGACCCACCAGCAAGCGCAGCAAGGTGGACTTGCCGCAGCCGCTGGAGCCGACGATGGCGACGAACTCGCCCTCGGCGATGTCGAGGTTGAATTCGCGAATCGCCTCCAGTTCGAAACCGTCGACGTCGAAGGATTTGCCTACGTGAGAGAAGCTGACAATCGGTGCGTTCATGCGTGTCTCCAGCGGGTGGCGCGGATTTCCAGGCGTTGGCCAATGAGGTTGAGCAGGGCGCCGGTGAGGCCGACCAGCAACATCCCGGCCATGATCAGGTCCATGCGCAGCAGTTGTTGGGCGCCGATCATCTGGCTGCCGATACCGCCGTTGGACGGCATGAAATATTCGGCGCCGATGGTGCCGAGCCAAGCGTAAATCAGGCTCAATCTGAGCCCGGCAAAAATCCCCGGCGCGGCGCCCGGCAGCACCAGTCGACGCAGGCGCTGGCCGAGGCTCAGGCGAAGCACCTGCGCGGCTTCGTCGAGTTGCGGCGAAAGGTTGGCGACGCTGCGCTGGGTGGCGATGAACAGGGGGAAGAAGGCGGCAAGGGCCACGAATACCCACTTCGCCAGCTCGCCCAGGCCGAACCATGCGGTCAGCAGTGGCACCCAGGCGAAAATCGCGATCTGGCGCAAGGCAGCGAGGGTAGGGCCGAGCACACGTTCGCTGGTGCGCGAGAGCCCCAACAACAGGCCCAGCGTAAAGCCGAACCCACCACCCAGCAGCAAGCCACCGAGGGTGCGGCCCAGGCTCAGGGCCATGCCGCTGATCAACGTGCCGTCGAGCAGGCCATGCTTCGTGGTCTCCAGCACGGCCAGCGGGCTGACCAGAATGTTGGCGTCGACCCACTGCTGATCGACTGCCAGTTGCCAAAGCGCAAACAACCCCAGCGGCAACAGCCACGGCTGCACGCGCTGCCAGCCGTCATAACGTGGGCCGCGACGAATCTCCGCCGTGGCCGGGTGCGGCCAGTGCACCAGTTTTTTGTCCAGCAGGCCGATGCCGCGATCCATCGCCACGCCGATCAGACCGATCACAACAATGCACACGAACACGATATCGAGCATGAACAACTGCCGTGCCCAGACCATCAGGTAGCCGATGCCTTCGCTGGAGGCCAGCAGCTCAACGGCGAGCAGCGAAGTCCAGCCAGCGGCCAGCGCCAGACGCACGCCGGCCATGAATGCGGGGAGAGCAGCGGGCAACACCAGTCGACGGATCAGCAGGTGTGGCGGCAGGCGCAACACGGCGGCGGCTTCGCGCAGTTTCGGCTGCGAGTCCCGCACGCCGACCAACGTGTGCAGGGTCACCGGCACCACGATGGCCTTGACCAGTACCACCAGTTTCAGCGTTTCTCCGATGCCGAAAAACACCATGAACAGCGGAACCCACGCCAGTGTCGGCACCTGGGCCAGGCCGGCAAAGGTCGGGAAGATCAGGCGTTCGAGACGACGGCTGAAACCCAGCGCCGCGCCGAGTACGGCACCGGCCGAGATCCCGGCGAGCAGCCCCCAGAACAACCGTTGCAGGCTGATCCACAAGTGACTCCACAACTCACCCTGAGACAACTCGACCGCGCTGTTCCACACCAGCGACGGCGCGGGGAGGATCTGTTCGCTCATCCATTGATTGCGCGCCGCCAACCACCACAGGACAAACAGTCCCAGCGGCAATATCCAGGGTAAAACGCGGTGGCTCAGGCTTGGCCAGGCGCGCCGGTTTTTCAACGGCGGTGCGGCCAGTGGCAGGCTGAGCAGGGATTCACGGGCCATGATGACCTCCGTTGTCGGGTTGGATCGTGTCAGCGGAATTAGCTGTGAACTTATCGTTATAAGTGAATAAGAAAATAATCATTTTGGAGATAAGCAGCGCCATTTAAGGCCTCCAGCCCTGCACGCATCCAATGCATTCGAAGAATATTTTTGATGCTCTCCATGCATATCGCTCTGCATGTCCCAACTTTGCTGGTTTAGCTTTAAAAGCTATAAAAATGTGCTTTTTAAGTATTTAAGTGCTGATACGAATTACGCCTACTTTCGGCTCCTCAATGCCCGCCGTGATCAGGAGCCGCACCCATGAACCTTCCCTTCAAACGTGTCATCAGTCTGTTTGCCGCACCAGCGCTTGCGGGTCTGCTGGCGTTCTCTGCCCAGGCCAACGAGCTCAAGGAAATCAGGATTGCCGTGCCTGATCTGAGCGCGGGTACTCAACACAGCGGCGGGGGCATTGTGGACGTGCTGCGCGATCAGCAGATTTTCGAAAAGGCCTTCGCCGATCAGGGCATCAAGATTCAGTGGAGCTTCTTCAAGGGCGCCGGCCCTGTGATCAACGAGGCGTTCGCCAACGGTCAGGTGGACCTGGCTTATCTCGGGGATCTGGCGGCCATCATCGGCAAGTCCAACGGACTGGATACGCGCCTGCTCAGCGCCAGCGCGCGAGGTGTGAAGCAATACCTCGGCGTAGTGCCGGGTTCGGGAATCAGGACGTTGCAGGATCTCAAGGGCAAGCGCGTGGCGATCTTCAGGGGCACCGCGACCCAGTTGTCATTCGATGCCGCGTTGGCCAGCGTGGGCCTGAGCGAGAAGGATGTGAAGGTGATCAACCTCGATTTCAACGCAGCGGTGGCCGCGCTGGCGGCGAAGCAGATCGATGCGTCGTGGGGCAGTTCCGGGCTGACAGCATTGCAGGCCAAGGGCCTGGCCGAGCTGCCCCTGAACACTAAGGATCTCGGCGGCGCCGGCAGCGTGCAGTCGGTGCTGGTGGGCACCGGCAAGTTTGTCGACGGGCACCCGGAAGCGGTAGCGAAGCTGCTCAAGGCGCAGCAACAGGCGGTGGAGTGGCTGACTCAGGACAGCAACAAGGACGCTTACGTGCAGCTTGTGTCGGGTCTGGCGAGTTATCCTTCGGTGATCCTCAGCCAGGATCTGAAGGATCAGAATCTGAGCGAAGTATTCCCCTCGACACTGGACCCGCTGTTCCTCGAAAACCTGCAGGGCAAGGTGGATCTGGCGGCGCAGCAGAAGCTGATTCGCAAACCGTTCAATGTGAACGAGTGGGTGGTGCCCGAGCTGGCGGCTGCGAAGCTCTGAGAAATGGGGTCATTCCGGCGCAATGCGTGGGAATGACCCTCAAACCGCGACGCTGATCTCCTGTTTATCCACCGCCACCAGCGTCTCGATCATCGCCCGTGCCGCCGGTGAAAGCCGGAATCCCGTGCGGCTCACAATCCCGCACCGCGCATTCATGCTCTCCAGGTTCTGCGGCAGGTTGCGCCAGTGCAGCAGGGCCAGTGAACCCTGGGCAATGTCCTCGACAAACGCTTCTTCAGTACCCACGCCAATCGCGTTGGATTGCAGCACCACTTTCACCAGCGCCGGGAAATGCTCGGTTTCGATGGTTGGTGAGAAATCGATCCGGCCGCTGAGATTCGCCAGCAGTTTGCGAATGCCCGGCGGGATCAGCGTGGTCGCCAGCGGGTAGTCGAACATGTCGTTGGTCGACAGGCTTTCCTTGGCCAGCAGCGGATGCCCCGGCCGGCAGAAAAACACCCCGCGCTTGGGTGTCAACGGTCGAGTCTGGAAGTTCGGGTCGGATTCGAAGTGGCGAATGTCGGCGATGAAGAATTCGATCTCCTCGCGGCTCAGGGCGCGGCTGAGTTTTTCCCAGTTATCCACCTGAAAACAGGTACGCACTTTCGGGTGCGCATTGATGAATTGCGCCACTGCATCCGGCACCAGTTTGACGGCTGGCGCCGGACCGCAACCGAAATGCAGTTCGCCGGCGTCGAGCTTGGTCATCTGCGTCACTTCGGCGCTGAGCAACGCAGCGCCTTGCACCAGCGTCAGGGCGTGCTGCAGCACCACCTGGCCTTCGGGTGTGGGGCGCAGATCCTTGTTGCCACGATCTACCAGCACACAGCCGAACTCCTGCTCCAGCCCTTGGATGCTGCGGCTGAACGCCGGTTGAGTGATGCCCATGGCGTCGGCTGCGCGGACAAAACTGCGGTGTTCGTTGAGGGCGATGAAGTAGCGCAACTGGCGAAGATCCATATGCTTTTCCGGCATCCTAAAAATAGCTCGAAGGCATTTGCGACGAAGGCTGACTGAGGTTTTAAATGCAAGCTCTTATTCCGTCAACGAAGCATGTGAATATCTATTAGATGTAAATGGAATATTGATAGAGCGTTGTTTCGTTGCCGTCCAACCGCAAGCAGTCGATGAGGGTCTACCCATGAGCAATGCCGCACTCGCTGTAAAACCCGTTGTCCAGGCGCTGGACATTCATCCGGTGGCCGGCCGTATCGGCGCTGAAATCCGTGGCGTGCAACTGTCCGGTGAGCTGGATGCCGCGACGGTTGAAGCCATTCAACAGGCGCTGGTCCAGTACAAGGTCGTATTCTTCCGCGAGCAGACGCAGCTCGACGACCAGCGGCAGGAAGCCTTCGCCCATCTGCTCGGCGAGCCGGTGGCGCACCCGACCGTGCCGTCCCGTGAGGGCACCCGGTATCTGCTGGAACTGGACGGCGCCGAAGGGCAGCGCGCCAACTCCTGGCACACCGACGTGACCTTCGTCGATGCCTACCCGAAAGCCTCGATCCTGCGCTCGGTGGTGGCTCCGGCATTCGGTGGCGATACCCTCTGGGCCAACACGGCGACGGCGTACAACGAACTGCCGACCGAATTGCGCGAACTGGCGGACAAACTGGTGGCCGTGCACAGCAACGAATACGATTACGCTGCCGTGAAACCGGACGTGTCGGCGGAGAAGCTGGAGCGCTATCGCAAGATTTTCACCTCGACCGTCTACGAGACCGAGCATCCGGTGGTGCGCGTGCATCCGGTCAGCGGCGAAAAAAGCTTGCTGCTGGGGCATTTCGTCAAACGCATCAAGGGTTATTCCCAGGCCGATTCGGCGCATTTGTTTGGCCTGTTGCAGAGCCATGTGATCCGTCAGGAGAACATCGTGCGCTGGCGCTGGAAGGCCGGTGATGTGGCGATCTGGGATAACCGTTCGACGCAGCACTATGCGATTGATGATTACGGAACCCAGGATCGGGTGGTGCGTCGGGTGACGCTGAAAGGGGAAGTGCCGGTCGGGGCGAACGGGCAGCGTAGCCAGACCATCAAAGGTGCTGAAATCATCGGCGCATGACCAGGCCTCATCGCTGGCAAGCCAGCTCCCACAGGATTTGTGTACGCCGCAACCATGTGGGAGCTGGCTTGCCAGCGATGCTTTCGGTCACCAAACCCCGATCTGCACGATTTTCTCGGTCTCCGGCTCCCCATAACGAAACCGCTGGCCGCGCAAATCAATCTCCTGATGACTGATGGTCGTGCGCCGTTTCAACCCGCGCACCCACTCGAACAGATACCCCGCATGTTCTTCGCGCACCGCCGCATACGCCGGATCCGCGCCCAGATCCTGCAGCTCCTGCGGATCATTCAACAGATCGAAAAGCTGCGGCCGGAAGCCGTCGTACGCCAGGTATTTCCAGCGTTCGCTGCGCACCATGGTCATGCGGCAACGGTCGATCGGCCGGCCCAGTCGTTCCCGCGCCGGGGCCTGGAAGGCGTAGTCGTATTCGCTGATCGCATAGCGGCGCCAGTCAGGTTTTTTGCCGTGCAGCAGTGGAATCAATGAGCGACCTTCCAGTCGATGCTCGGCGCCCCCGACCCCCAACGCTTCGAGAAATGTCGGTACGCCGTCGATGGTTTCCGCCAGACGCTCGTCCACCGTGCCCCGTGTGACGTCCGCCGCTGCACGCGGATCGCGCACGATCAAGGGAACGCCCACCGCCTGCTCCAGCAAAAATTCTTTCTCGCCCAGCCAGTGGTCGCCCAGGAAATCGCCGTGATCGCTGGTAAACACGACCAAGGTGTCGTCCCAGCGTCCGTTGCTTTGCAGGAAATCGAACAGCCGCCCCAACTGATCATCCACCTGTTTGACCAGGCCCATGTACGTCGGGATTACGTTCAGTCGTACCGGGTCTTTGGAGAAGTTCAGGCTTTCCTCATGCTGGCAAAAGGCCTGATAGACGGGATGGTCGCTTGGAGAGGCATTTCGGACCGGTTCGAGAATCGATTTCGTACTGTACAAAGTGTGGTACGGAGCCGGTACGATATAGGGCCAATGGGGTTTGATATAGGACAGGTGTAAAAACCATGGTTTTTCACCTTGCTCACTTATGAAGTCGATGGCTCGATTTGTAGTGTAGACAGTCTCTGAATGTTGCTCGGGAATTCGCGCCGGCAGGTGGGCATTGCGCATGTGCCAGCCGCTGAGGATTTCGCCGTTGTCGCCTTCGGCTGCATTGGCCCAGTCGTGCCAGGGGTTGCGCCCTGCGAAACCCTGTTCGCGCAGGTAATGGGTGTACGGCGCCGATTCGCGTTTGTCGTCGAACAGCGGGTCGTCGGGGAAGATGCCGTCGTGACGGAAGTACGGCTCGAAGCCGACTTCGTTCAACACCTCGGCCTGCTCGCTTTCAGGGTTGATCGCCAACCGCTGCAAGGCGTCCACGTTGGCCGTGGCGTGAGTCTTGCCGACCAGTGCAGTACGAATGCCGTGGGGGCGCAGGTAGTCGCCGATGGTCATTTCTTCCAGCGGCAACGGCACGGCGTTCCACGCCACTTGATGACTGCTGACGTAGCGCCCGGTGTAGGCCGACATCCGCGACGGTCCGCAAATCGTGCCCTGGGTGTAGGCACGGCTGAAACGCACGCCGGCAGCGGCCAGGCGATCGATGTTCGGGGTGTGCAGGTGCGGGTGGCCGTAGCACGACAGGTAGTCGCGGCGCAGTTGATCGCACATGATGTACAGCACGTTGCGTACGGGGTTTTGCAGGTTGGACATTGGGTTCACCAGTCAGAAAGACAGGTGAGGTTTTTCGCTTTCGGAGACGGTGTTCGGCAAGTGCATTCGGGGAATGCGTGTGATGCATGAAACGCATGAACTCAAACGGCGAGATTCGCCAGTGAACACACCTCCTCTTCCACCGCATCAATCGCCTTGATCTGCTCGATCATCGCCTCGGCCAGCGGCGACAGCCGATACCCGGCGCGGCTGACAATTCCGTAACGGGTGTACAGCTCCTCGCGATCCTCCGCCAACCCCTGGATTTTCAAACACACCAGTTCGCCCCGTGCCTGATGCAGCGCATCCGAATAGGCACCAACGATGCCGATCGCATCGGAGCGCAGCACCACGCCAAGCAGGCTGGCGCTGTTTTCACACTCCACGTTCGGGATGAAATCGGGCCGGCCACTGAGGTCGACGATGACCTTGCGCAGGTTCGGCGGACGAATGCTCACGGCCAGTGGATAACTCATCAATTGTTCTGCCGTGACCTGATCCAGATCGGTCAGCGGATGTCCGGCACGGCAGCAGAAATGCCATTTGCGTGGCCGCAGCCGGTGTGTGAGGTAATCCGGATCCGCCTCGAAATGCCGGGTGTCGGCGACAAAGAATTCGAACTCTTCGCTCAGCAATCTTTTGCTCAGGCTTTGCCAGTCATCGACCTGAAATTGCACGCGCGCTTTCGGGTAGCGACCGATGAAGGCGCCGATGGCTCGGGGGATCAACCCGGCTGCCGGCGCCGGGCCGCATCCGAAGCGCAGCTCTCCTGCCTCCAGCCCGTTGAACTGGCTGATCTCGTTGGCCATTTGCTGTGCGCCGCTGACCAGTCGCCGTGCATGTTCGAGCAGCACCTGACCCTGTTTGGTCGGCGGCAAATCCTTGCGTCCGCGATCCACCAACTGGCAGCCGACGCTATGTTCCAGCGCCTGGATACTGCGGCTGAACGCCGACTGCGACAGGTTCACCGCCTGCGCGCCGGCGACGAAGCTGCGTTGTTCGGCAAGGGCGATGAAGTGGCGGAGTTGGCGCAAGTCGATATGCATTTTTCACATAAAAAATATCCGGGAAATGCATTGGATATGCATTAGGTCGACTCCTTATAAAGGCAATCTCTTATGCAGTAAATCTTTGTAAAAACATAAATAAATAACTTTAAAGAATATGCGGCACAGAAGATGTCTGCGTGTTTTTTGACCAGGAGCAGTCCCATGAGTCCGTTGAACCTCGCTTCACCGCCGCCGCCACGACGGCTCAAACGTCTGCCCCTGGCCCTGTTGCTGGCAGGGAGCGCGAGTTGGAATCAGGGTTACGCCGATGAAGCCCAAACGCCTGTCCCGGCACCAACAGGCAAAACTGCGACCGCCACTTCGCAACTGGAAACCGTCACCGTCACCACCCGTCGTCGCGAAGAAAGTTCTCAGGACGTGCCGACGCCGATGAGTGTGGTCAGCGGCCAGACTCTGGAGACGCAGCGGGTCTATCGCATCCAGGATCTGCAGCAACTGGTGCCCAGCGTCAACGTCGCCTACATGCATGCGCGCCAGTCCAGCGTGTCGATCCGCGGCCTGGGCAACAACCCGGCCAGCGATGGCCTGGAAGGCAGCGTCGGGCTGTATATCGACAACGTTTATCTGGGCCGTCCGGGGATGGCGGTGTTCGATCTGATGGACATCGAACAGCTTGAAGTCCTGCGCGGGCCGCAAGGGACGTTGTTCGGCAAGAACACCACTGCCGGGGTGATCAACATCAGTACCCGGGCGCCAAGTTTCACCCCGGAGCGCAGCATCGAGACCTCCGTCGGCGAGGACGGTTACTTCCAGACCAAGGGCACGCTTTCCGGGCCGCTCAACGATCAACTGGCCGGGCGCATTTCCGCTTATCGCACCCGCAGCGACGGCGACATCAAAAACGAATTCGACGGCCATGACCTCAACGGCGGTTCCCGCGACGGCTTCCGGGCGCAGCTGTTGTTCAAGCCCAACGAGCACTTCAATCTGCGCTGGATCGGTGACTACAACGAAGAAGATTCCAGCGCCGGTACTCGCGTGCTGTACAACACCGGGCCGACCATCAACCGCGTCAATCTCTACCAGTCCCGGGCCAATGCTGCCGGTGCGACGCTGGTCAACGGATCGCACCGCAAGGTCAATCTGGACAATGACCAGCACGTCACCGTGCATCAGGGCGGCACTTCGGTGGAAGCCAACTGGACACTGCCGAGCGATTTCACCCTGACCTCGATCAGTTCCTACCGTTACTGGAACTTCACCCCGGCCAACGACGACGGTCTCAATGTCGCGGCGACCTATAACGCAGGTGTTTCGGTAGAGGACAAGCAGTATTCCCAGGAATTTCGCCTGGCATCGCCCAAGGGCGAGTCCTTCGATTACGTGCTTGGCGCGTACTACTTCGGCTCGGATCTGGACAACAAATCCTTCGCTTATTACGGCCCCCAGGCCGACATCTGGAACGGCACGCCACGGGGTGCCCTGGCCAATGTCGGCAGCGTCGGTCGCGGCCACATCAAGACCGACAGTTTTGCGCTGTTCGCCCAAGGCACCTGGCACCTCACCCCGCGCCTGGATTTCACCGCCGGGGTGCGCGGCACCTATGAAGAGAAGAACGCGTGGGTCAATCGCGACGCGCCGGTCGGTGGCGCTACGGTCACTGGCGCCGCTGCCACTGCGCGACGCGGCCGGACCGGCGCCTACGATTCCGGTGATCTGAATCAGTACAGCTCCAGCCCGTCCGGATTGCTCAATCTCAGCTATCGCATCACCGATGATCTGCTCGGCTACGCCACACTGTCCCACGGTGAAAAATCCGGCGGAGTCAACCTCGTGGTCGGTTCGGCCCCGACTGCCGGCGCCGACTCGCTGCTGATCGGCACCGAGCGCGCCAACAACGCCGAACTCGGCTTCAAGAGTACTTTGTGGGACCGCCGCCTGCAGCTCAACGCCAACCTGTTCTGGACCCAGGTCAACGCCTACCAGACCAATGCCTACGATGACATCAATCGCGTGCAGTACCTGACCAACGCCGGTTCAGTGCGCTCCCGTGGTGTGGAATTCGAAAGCACCGTTATCCCGCTCCGCGGGTTGACGTTGAACTTCAACGGCTCGTTCAACGATGTCAGCTACCTCTCATACAAGGATGCGCCGTGCCCGCCGGAAGTCAGTCTGGCGCCGGGGGCTCCGGCCTCTTGCGACCTCAGTGGGCATCAGGTCGTCGGCGCCTCGAAATGGATCGGCAACGCCAACGGCAAGTACGAATGGAATCTGGCCAACGGTCTGCAACCGTATGTCACGGCCAGTTATGCGTTCCGCTCCAAGGCAGTCGGCACGGTCGAGGACTCCGACTACGGCCAGATCCCGAGTTACGCGGTGGTCAACCTCTCCACCGGCCTGCGCGGCGATTTCAATCAGGGTCAGTGGGACGTCTCGCTGTGGCTGAAAAACGCCTTCGACAAAACCTACTACACGACCCTGTGGACCGGCGGCAACGGCGGTTATGAAGGCCTGCTCGGCACACGGCGCACCCTCGGCGTCACCGGTCGCTACGACTTCTGATCGATCCTTCAAGGAGCTGCATCATGTTGCGCATCAAAACCGCTCTACCGGTGTTGTTGTCCGGCGCCGTGCTCAGTGCCGGGGCGCTCGCCGCGCCCAGTGTCTACCCTACCGGCGTCACCCGTTATGACCCGGCCAAAGCCTTCAATCAATATGTGATCTTCAGCGGTGCCGACAAGCAGACGCACCTGATCGACATGAACGGCAACGAAGTGAAGAACTGGCCGCAGGCGGGATTCCCGTCGGCAATCATCGACCCGCAACTGGTGGGTGGCGAGCGTGGTCATGTGTTGCTGCAACTGAGTGACAAGGAGCCGGGCAAGCTCGGTTCCGCTGGCAACGGACTGGGCAATCAGAGCGTTGGCGAGCTGGACTGGAACGGCAAAGTCATCTGGGAATGGGGCGACAAGGCGCCCGGTGGCGCTGCGCAACAGCATCACGATCAACGTCGCCTGAGCAACGGCAACACCGTGGTGCTGGCGAACAAAGTGCACAAGGTCAAAGGCTTCAAAGTGCCCGAGGTGATCGACGATGCGATCTACGAAGTCAGCCCTGCGGGCGAGGTGAAGTGGCAGTGGCTGGCGTCGGATCACTTGAACGAATTCGGTTTCACTGCCGAGCAATTGAAGCTGGTGCGCGCCAGCGAAAATCCGGATTACCTGCACATCAACAACCTCAGTCTGGTCGGGCCGAACAAGTGGTTCGATGCCGGCGACAAACGCTTCAACCCGGACAACCTGCTGATCGATTCGCGCAACGCGAACGTCATCGCGATCATCGACAAGCACAGCGGCAAAGTGGTGTGGCGCCTCGGGCCGAACCTGCCGCTGGCCAATCCGAAAACCGCGCAGCAGATTCCACGCCCGGTGGACCAGTTCGTCGGCCAGCATGACGCGCATATCATCCCGGCGGGATTACCCGGCGCCGGCAATCTGCTGGTGTTCGACAATCAGGGTTCGGCGGGCTATCCGAACGTCACGCTGGGTCTGATTTCCGGCTCGCGGGTGCTGGAGATCGACCCGTTGAAAAATGAAATCGTCTGGCAGTACAGCGCGGCCAATTCGAAGCAGCCGGGATGGGCGTTCTACAGCTCGTTCATCAGCAGTGCGCGACGTTTGCCCAACGGCAATACGCTGATCGACGAAGGCATGAACGGGCGGTTTTTCCAGGTGACGGCCAGCGGCGAAAACGTCTGGGAATACGTCAGCCCCTATCTGGGCAAGGCACCGGGCAGCGACGCGATCAGCAACTGGGTCTATCGGGCTCTGCCTGTAAGTTATGACTGGGTGCCGGCAGGGACGCCGCGTTCGGAAACCGCGGTGATTGCGCCAGCCATCGGGGTGCAGCAGACCAGTGCCAGTCGTTAGTTATCAAGGCTGTTCAAATTCGAATCAAGTTGTGCGCGACTTGAATGGTGCCCGTTGCAAATTTGTTGAACGGATGAGCCTAAGTTGCGAGTTCGTTCACCCACTTAATCGTATCGGGTCGTTCTGGCCAGCGAGTTTGTGAGGCAATAAGAAAAACTGTGAAGCAAAAGCCGATGCATTAAACATGTATCGGCTTTTTGTTTGTCCTTTGAAAAGTCAGTTACCTGTCACCTTGCTATCCGTTGGCGCCGGTTCATCGATAACCCGATGCCTTGAACGAATACTTTTTATGCCGGGAAAGCATGTCGATTCCGGCGAATCGCTGAAAGCCTTGCGGGCCGTGGCTCTGGCGAAAATGATCGTTTCCTATATTCCATAAGCGTCTATTCATAACATGAAAGATTACTTTCGGAGATAAGCCTGCAGCCCAATGATTGACCCATCGATTACGCCGTGGGGGCTTCAACAAACGGCGAATCGGCGACGCGAAAAAACGCAAAGAGACCGCAGGGAGTCAATCAATGGGTAATGTCCAGACCGCCGCCAGTGCACAGGAGGTGCTATGGCGCCAGGCGCCGAGCGGCGAGTTGGTCGATCTCGGCCGACCCCATCGTGTGCCGTTGGGGCAGCAGCGTTTGCAGCGGGCGCCCAAGGGCATTCTGAACCGCCGCGAAACAATTCTGCTCGGCGTTCTGGCGCTGGTGGTGCATGGCGCGGTGATTGACTGGATCAACCAGCATCCGACGCCGGCGCTGCCGATCGTGCCGCCGGAAATTCCACCGATGACCATCGAATTTTCGCGCCCGGCACCCCCGGCGCCGCCAGAAGTTGTACCGCCGCCACCGGCACCTGTGGTTGAGCCTCCGCCGCCGGTGGAGGACGAACTGGCAACCAAGCCACCACCCAAACCGAAGCCGATTCCCAAACCGAAACCGGTCGCCAAACCGGTGCCAAAACCGGCGCCCAAAGCGGTCGAGCAACCACCGGCTCCGCCACAACCGGCCGCTCCGGTCGCCGCGCCTGCGCCACCTGCACCACCGGCACCTGCTCCGGTGACACCGGCCTCGGCCAACGCCGCGTACCTGAAGAACCCGGCGCCGGAGTATCCGTCACTGGCCCAGCGTCGCGGCTGGGAAGGCACAGTGCTGCTGCGGGTGCACGTATTGGCCAGTGGCAAACCGGGCGAGATCCAGATTCAAAAAAGCAGTGGCCGGCAACAGCTCGACGACGCGGCGCTGGATGCCGTGAAGCGCTGGAGCTTTGTGCCGGCCAAGCAGGGTGATGTCGCCCAGGACGGCTGGGTCAGCGTGCCCATCGATTTCAAGATTCACTAAACCGAAACCAAATTCGCGCGAAATGTTTACACGAGGGAACACATCATGACGTTACTGGCATCTCCACTGGAATCCATCGAAAGCGCGGTGATCTGGCTGCTGGTGGTCTTCTCTGTCGCCACCTGGGGCCTGGCATTGCTAAAGGCTGTGCAGTTCGGTCGGTTGAAGGCGCAGGACCGCAAATTTCACAAACGCTTCTGGGCGGCGTCGAGTCTGGACTCCGCCGCCGAGTTGAGCGAAACCCAGCCTGGCGCGGCAGCGCGGGTGGCACAGGCCGGTTACGCGGCGATTCAGGTGGGCGAGGCGCCGCAGGCCAATGACCTGAGCCAGGCGATCAACCATCAGGACCGCCTCGAACGTGCCTTGCGCCAGCAGATCGTGCGCGAGCGCCGTTCGCTGGAAACAGGCCTGGCGGTGGTCGCGAGTATTGGCAGCACCTCGCCGTTCATTGGTCTGTTCGGCACGGTGTGGGGAATCATGGAAGCGTTGAAAGGCATCAGCGCGGCGGGCTCGGCGAGCCTCGAAACGGTGGCCGGTCCCATCGGTGCAGCGCTGGTCGCCACCGGTGTGGGGATCGCGGTCGCGGTGCCGGCGGTGCTGGTTTACAACTACTTTTTGCGTCGTCTGAAACTGACGGCGGCGGACCTGGACGACTTTGCCCATGACTTCTACAGCCTGGCGCAAAAGAGTGCGTTCCGCGTGCTGATCCACCCGACCGCGCACAAGGCTGCGGCCCAGGGCAATGCAACAAAAGTGAAGGAGGCCTCCTGATATGGCCTTCTCCACGCAAGACAGCGACGAGGTGCTGAGCGAGATCAACGTGACGCCGCTGGTGGACGTGATGCTGGTGCTGCTGGTGGTATTCATCGTCACCGCGCCGCTGCTGACCAACGCGATACCGATCAACCTGCCGAAGACCGAAGCAGTGGCGCCGGTCGAGCAGAAAGACCCGTTGGTGGTGAGCATCGACGGTTCTGGAAAACTGTTTATCAACAAGGACGAAATCCAGCCGGACCTGCTGGAGTTCAACCTCAAGTCGGCCAAGGCCAAGGATCCGGAAGTGCGCGTGCAATTGCAGGCGGACGACGGGGTGAATTACGGCGAAGTGGCGCGAGCCATGGCATCGATTGAGCGGGCGGGCATCACCAAGCTGTCGGTGATCACTGCACGATAAGGGTTTCACGTTTTTCCGGGGCCGTCTCCTTGGCAGGGTGCGGCCCCTTTTTTGTTTAAGACTTGATATTCATTTCAGGTCTTAATAAATAGCTTCTTATTCCTTAACGAATATAAATCCCGTCCCTATACTCGATCAGGAACAGACACGACGCAGGAGAGCTCCCCCATGCGCAACGAATCAATCCGCTATCTGATTGTGCCGGGCTGGCAAGGATCGCCAGAAGATCATTGGCAAAGCCACTGGCAGAACAGCCTGCCGAACAGTGCGCGGGTGGAGCAGGCCGACTGGCTGACGCCGCGTCGTGAAGACTGGGTCGCGGCGCTGGCCGAGGCGATTGCCGCCGACAGCACGCCAGTGATCCTGATCGCCCACAGCCTGGGTTGCATTACCGTGGCACATTGGGCGGCCTCCGCGCCATTGCAGCAATTGCGTCAGGTGCGCGGGGCGCTGCTGGTCGCGCCGGCAGATGTGGAGCGTCCGGCCTGTGTGCCGGCACTGCGCAATTTCGCGCCGATCCCGACCGATCTGCTGCCTTTCCCGAGCCAGGTCGTCAGCTCTGACAACGACGCCGCCGTCAGTGCGCCGCGTGCCTTGGAACTGGCACGCAACTGGGGCGCCGAGGCAGGGATTCTTGCGGGCGCCGGCCACATCAACGTGAAGTCCGGGCATCAGCGCTGGGAGCAGGGATTCGCGTATCTGTATCGCCTGCAAAACCGCATGGAACACCACGCCCGGCGCCTCGCCTGAGCATTTTTATTTTTTCAGCGCCCCCGTCTCCCGGCGATTTGGGGCGGGAGTCTGCCATGAGTTTCGAAACCTTCGGTCAGCCGTTGCTGACCTTTCCCGATGCGGAAAAAAGCCCCCTGAGCATTCGCGCCAAGGCGTTGGTGTTCGTCGATCCACGCTCGCGCCAATTGCGCGAGGAAATGGCCCGGCTCGCACCGCGCTCGATCTCGGTGTTGATTCGCGGCGAGACCGGCACCGGCAAGGAATTGCTCGCCCGGCATATCCACCGCGCCAGTGATCGCAGCGGATTGTTCGTCTCGGTCAACTGCGGGGCGATCAGCCCGACTTACGCCGATGCCGAATTGTTCGGCTATGCCGCCGGCAGCTACAGCGGTTCGGCCAGCAGTCGCGCCGGCTGGTTTGGCTCGGCCAACGGCGGCACTTTGTACCTGGATGAAATCGGCGACCTGCCGTTACCGATCCAGATCAAGTTGCTCGCTGCGCTGGAAAACCACGAAGTCACCCGGGTCGGTGCCCATCAGCCGAGCCCGGTGGATGTGCGCCTGGTGGCGGCCACCAGCATCGATCTTGCGCAAGCGGTGGCGGCGGGGAAATTCCACGAGCGGCTCTATCACTATCTCAGTGAAGGGCATCTGGAGTTGCCGGCGTTGCGTGCGCGGGTCGGCGATATTCTGCCGCTGGCCGAATACTTCCTCGGTATCTACAGCCAGCGTCTCGATCTGCCGGTGCCCTTGATCAGCGAAGCGGCGCAGCAGGTGCTGGAGCAGCACAGCTGGCCGGGCAACACCCGGGAACTGGAAAACGTCATTCACTTTGCGCTGCTGGTAAGCACTGGCGATGAAATCCTGCCTGAGCACCTGAACCTGCCCGAGGCGTCTGGGTCGCTGGTTCAGATCGAACGTCAGGTGGCGAGCATCAGCGCCAAAGGGTCTGCCGAGGAACGTAAGGCATTGAAAGCATTGCTGCTGAGCCTGAGCGAGGCTTTGTAACCATTTTGTTCAACATGAACAAAATGGAATATGAAGCTGAATAAACGTTATTGTCCGGGAATAAAAAATCCCGGTATTGTCCGACTCACGCCAGCAGTAGCACATCGCTGGCACACGTATTAATGCCGTCGTCGATGACGACCGTGATTTTCGACTAAGGACACTGCATGAAAAAGGTTCTGTTGTTTACCGCATTGGCGGCTGCTCTGACTGCTTCCCTGGCCCAGGCCGGCGAAAAACTGGTGGTTGCCGCGACCCCGGTTCCCCACGCCGAGATCCTCGAGCTGATCAAACCGACTCTCGCCAAAGAAGGCGTGGATCTGGAAATCAAGGTCTTCACCGACTACGTCCAGCCGAACGTGCAGGTGGGCGAGAAGCGTCTGGATGCCAACTACTTCCAGACCCTGCCGTACCTGAACAGCTTCAACCAGGGCAAATACAAGGACGACAAGGCCAAGTACCTGGTGACCGTGCAGGGCGTGCACGTTGAACCCTTCGGCGGCTACTCGAGCAAGTACAAGACCCTGGCCGAACTGCCGGACGGCGCCACCATCGCCATTCCGAACGAAGGCAGCAACAGCGGTCGTGCGCTGATCCTGCTGCAGAAGGCCGGCCTGATCGAACTGAAAGATCCGAAAAACGCCTTGGCCACGCCGAAAGACATCGCCAAGAACCCGCACAACTTCAAGTTCAAGGAACTGGAGTCGGCCCTGCTGCCGCGTGTTCTGAAAGAAGTCGATCTGGACATGATCAACACCAACTACGCGCTGGAAGCCAAGCTGAACCCGACCAAGGACGCCCTGGTGATCGAAGGCGCGGATTCGCCATACGTGAACTTCCTGGTCGCCCGTGAAGACAACAAGAACAGCGACGCCATCAAGAAACTGGCCGCTGCCCTGACCAGCCCTGAAGTCAAAGCGTTCATCGAGAAGAAGTACAACGGCGCGGTATTGCCGGCGTTCTGATCTGACGCAGCGACACACCCCTTCAAGGTATGAAAACGCCGATGGCCAGTGATGGTCATCGGCGTTTTTGTGTGTGCGGGTGAGGGTATCTTTAAGCTCAGGCTATCCCGGTCTTCAACGCCCGGCGCAACGCCACCAACAATTTCACGATGTCCTGCGGATCCAGTCGCTGCGGCACTTTTACGTCCATGTTCTCTTCCTTGTTATGGGTTCGGCCGGGGAGTCTGGCCAATCGCTGTTCGTCCTTGGAGGGCTTTCATGAAAAAAAGATCCGTCCTACAGCGGTGGGGACAATAGCCTTCCTACTTCTTCCCGGCAAACCTGCTGATTAGTTTTTTGCGTGATATCAATATGCTTTAACGGTATTTAAATTCTTCTTTTTATGCCTTTAAAGTCGGTGCCTGCAGGACAGTTACCCGCTGTCCATGGACTGCACCACCGTCGCTTATCAAGCGGCGTCAGGATGTTTCATGACCTTCGATTACGCATTTATCCTCAGCACGTTGCCGGCGTTTCTCAAAGCCGTTGGCGTGACGCTGCAAGTCGGTTTGATCGCTATCGGCACCTCGCTGCTGGTGGCTTTGCTCAACGCGGCGATACTGGTGTTCCGCACGCCTTACCTGCAAAAACTGGTCGGGCTGTACGTGGAACTGGCGCGTAACACGCCGCTGTTGATCCAGTTGTTTTTCGTCTACTTCGCATTGCCGGCACTGGGGATCAAGGTTTCCGGTTTCACTGCGGCGATCATCACCATGACCTTTCTCGGTGGCGCCTATCTCACCGAAGTGCTGCGCGCCGGCGTCGATGCGGTGCCTCAGGCGCAGCTGGAATCGGGTCGATCCATCGGCTTGTCTCACGGCCAGTTGCTGCGCTACGTGATCCTGCCGCAAGCGGGGATCCTCAGCCTGCCGTCGCTGTTCGCCAATTTCATTTTCCTGCTCAAGGAGACCACCGTGGTCTCGGCCGTGGCGGTGCCGGAGATTCTCTACACCACCAAGAGCTACATCGCGCTCTACTACAAGACCTACGAAATGCTCGCCGTGCTGACGCTGATCTGCGTGCTTCTGTTTCTGCCGCTGTCGCTGCTGCTGAGCCGTCTGGAAAGGAGGCTCCAGCATGGCCAGTTCGGGTCTTGAACTGCTGTGGGTGTCGTTGCCGCAACTGGCTAAAGGCGCCGGGCAGACCTTGTCGATTTCATTCCTGAGCATTGCCCTCAGCACCGTCGGCGGCGTGTTCTACGGTGTGTTGCGTACGCTCAATGCGACGTGGCTGAACGCAGTGTTGCGGATTTACCTGGAGCTGTTCCGGGCGATACCGGTGCTGGTCTGGCTGTATCTGCTGTTCTTTGGTCTACCGATTTTCTTCGGCTTGAGCCTGCCGAGCTTCTGGTGCGCGGTGCTGGTGCTGTCGCTGTGGGGCGCCAGCGAGGTCGGCGAAGTGGCCCGTGGTGCGCTGCATTCGTTGCCACGCGGGCAGCGTGAAGCGGGGTTGTCGATCGGCCTGAACGCGGCGCAGCTCTACGGCTACGTGCTGTTGCCCCAGGCGCTGAAACGCATGACGCCACCGACCATCAACGTCTACACGCGGATCATCAAGACCAGTTCGCTGGCGGTGCTGATCGGTGTGGTGGATGTGATCAAGGTCGGCCAGCAGATCATCGAGCGCACCTACGAATCGGTGCTGATCTACGGTGCGCTGTTCCTGTTTTTCTTTTTCATCTGCTACCCGCTGTCGGCCGCCTCACGCGTGCTGGAGCGGCGCTGGACGCAAGCATGAGCGCATTGATCGAGTTTCGGGGTTTCAACAAATTCTTCGGCGAACAGCAGGTGCTCAAGGGCATCGACCTGCAAGTGAAATCCGGGGAAGTCATCGTCATCCTCGGCCCCAGCGGCTGCGGAAAAAGCACCCTGCTGCGTTGCCTGAATGGCCTGGAAGTTGCCCACGGCGGCAGTCTGAAATTCGCTGGCCGCGAGCTGCTGGACAAGTCCACCGACTGGCGCGAAGTGCGTCAGCAGATCGGCATGGTGTTCCAGAGTTATCACCTGTTCCCGCACATGAGCGTGCTCGACAATTTGCTGCTCGGCCCGCTCAAAGTGCAGAAGCGCCAACGCCGCGAAGCGCAACAGCAAGCTGAAGCCTTGCTCGAACGTGTCGGCCTGCTGGACAAGCGCGATGCCTTCCCGCGCCAGCTCTCCGGCGGCCAGCAGCAACGCATCGCCATCGTCCGTTCGTTGTGCATGAACCCGCGCGTGATGCTTTTTGACGAGGTCACCGCCGCCCTTGATCCGGAGATGGTCAAGGAGGTGCTGGAGGTGATTCAGGGCCTGGCCCGCGAAGGCATGACCCTGTTGATCGTCACCCACGAAATGGCCTTCGCCCGCGCGGTGGCCGACCGCATCGTGTTCATGGATGCCGGGCGCATCCTTGAACAGAACCTGCCCGAGCTTTTCTTTACGAACCCGCAAACCGCACGCGCGCAGCAGTTCCTGGAGAAGTTCTCCTACGTCGAAGCGCTGACTTCTGCGACTTCACCCAAAACGAATCAAGCCAAGGAACCGGAACTGCCATGAAAACTGCCAAAGCTCTATTCGCACTGCCGCTGATCAGCCTCGCGCTGCTGGCCGGCTGCAACAAGACCGAAGAACCGGCCAAGCCGAAAGTCGCCAGCGAAAGCACGGCGCCAGCGGGTTATCTGGACAAGATCAAGGCCCGCGACAAACTGATCGTCGGCGTGTTCACCGACAAACCGCCGTTCGGTTTCGTCAACGAAGCCGGGCGCTACGTCGGCTTCGATACCGACATCGGCCGGCAATTCGCCAAGGATCTGCTGGGCGACGAAAACAAGGTCGAGTTCGTGGCCGTAGAGCCGGCGAGCCGCATTCCGTTCCTGCAAAGTGACAAGGTCGACCTGATCCTCGCCAACATGACCGTGACCCCGGAGCGCAAGGAGGCGGTGGAATTCACCAACCCGAACCTCAAGGTCGCGGTGCAGGCGCTGGTACCGCAGGGCAGCGAGGTGAAAAAACTCGATGATCTGGCGACCCGCACCACCATCGTCACCACCGGAACCACTGCCGATATCTGGCTGACCAAGAACCACCCGGACTGGAAACTGCTGAAGTTCGAGAAAAACTCCGAGTCCCTGCAAGCCCTGGCCAATGGCCGTGGCGATGCCTACGCCCAGGACAACCTGGTGCTGTTCAGCTGGGCCAAGCAGAATCCGGGCTACCGCGTGCTGGATGAAAAACTCGGCGCCGAAGCGCCGATTGCACCGGCGGTGAAGAAGGGCAATATCGAATTGCGCGACTGGGTGAACGCGGAACTGGCCAGGCTGGGGGAGGAGAAATACCTGCTCAAGCTGTATGACCAATATGTGCGTAAGGAACTGAGTGATGACACCCGGCCTGAGAGCGTGATTGTCGAAGGCGGGAAGTGGCAAGGCTAAACTCTTGATCGTTCCCGCGCATTGCGCGGGAACGATCAATCAGGCCAGTTCCACGCCGGCTCATCCAGCACCCTCTGCCCGACGACGCCCGTCTGGCCAAGGGTCTTTTCCAGCACGATGCAATTGCACTCCTCATCTTCCTGCAATGCCGAAATCAATCGTCGTGCGTGGGAAACCACCCACACCTGACATTCCTGCGATGCGCGAATGATCAACCGCGCCAGCGCCGGCAACAGATCCGGATGCAGACTGGTTTCCGGTTCGTTCAGCACCATCAGCGAAGGCGGACGCGGCGTCAGCAGCGCGGCGACCAGCAGCAGATAGCGCAACGTGCCATCCGACAGCTCTGCCGCCGACAATGGTCGCAACAAGCCTTCCTGAAAGAACTCGATGGCAAAGCGTCCGCCCGCCAGCGGCGCGATGTTCAGCCGTGCGCCGGGAAACGCGTCGCTGATCGCCGTCTGCAATGCCTCGGGATCGCCGATTTCGATGATGGTGCGCAACGCCGCTGCCAGATCCCGGCCGTCGTGATGCAGCACTGGCGTGCGCGTACCCAGTTGTGGCTGGCGCACCGGGGCGTCGGCGTCGCTGCGAAAGTGATCGTAGAAACGCCAGCGGCGGATGAACTCGCGCATCTGGAACACTTCCGGCGAACTGCGCAGGCTGCCGACCTGATCGAACAGGCTGTCGAAGTTCGGCGTGTGCTGCGCCAGCACGTCCCAACGGCGACCGTCGCGGCTGCGGATCATCGGACCGTCGCGATCCACCAGCAGGCTGGCCGGGCGATAGAGCGGGCCGGCCCAGAGGCACTCCTTTTTGATTTCCGGATCGAGGGAAAAGAACGAAAGGCTCGGTTCGGGCAAGCCCAGCGCAATCGAATAGCTGAAGTCTTCCCCGGCAAAACCCAGGCGTAATCGTTTCACGCCTTGGCGTACGGTGGACTGGATCGGCACTTCGCCGTTGCGCATGCGCCGGCTGATGGTTTCCGGCCCGGCCCAGAAGGTCGATTCCAGCCCGCCTTCCCGAGCCAGCGCATTGACCACTCCGCCCTGAGCCGTTTCCGCCAGCAGTCGCAGCGCCCTGTAAAGGTTGGATTTGCCGCTGCCGTTGGGGCCGGTGATCAGGTTCAACCGACCCAGCGGAATCACCAGTTTATTGATCGAGCGGTAATTGGCCACCGCGAGGGTCTTGAGCATGAAAATCCTTCCTGGGTGCGCCGAAATCCGCGTCAGGATAACTGCTGCACAGAAATGCATATATCGCCCGGACGAAGGTTGAACCCTGTTCTAAGCTCACAGTCGTATCGTCACTTGCACGTTCGTACACAGGAAGGAGTCTGCATGGCGAGTCCCGGATTGAAAACAGCGGTCCTGCTGAGCCTGTTTGCATTGCTCGCCGCTTGCGGCGAAAAAAAGGCGCCTCAGGAGTATCTGCCGCGAGTCTTTGTGCAAGAGGTCAAACCCGCGGACTTCGCGGCGTCGGTAACCCTCACCGGTGACGTTCAGGCCCGGGTGCAGACCGAATTGTCATTCCGGGTCGGCGGCAAGATCATCCAGCGCATGGTCGATGTCGGTGACCGTGTCTCGGCCAGACAAGTGCTGGCCAAACTCGATCCCAAGGATTTGCAGACCAACGTCGATTCCGCCCAGGCGCAGGTGCTGGCCGAACAGGCGCGGGTCAAACAGAGCGCCGCGGCATTCGTCCGCCAGCAGAAACTGTTGCCCAAGGGTTACACCAGTCAGAGCGAATTCGATTCCGCACAGGCGGCGTTGCGCAGCAGCCAGAGTGCCTTGAGCGCGGCTCAGGCGCAGTTGGCCAACGCCAAAGATCAACTGAGTTACACCGCGCTGATCGCCGATGCGCCCGGCATCATCACTCAGCGTCAGGCCGAAGTCGGTCAGGTGGTGCAGGCCACGGCACCGATCTTCAGCCTGGCCCGGGACGGTGATCGCGACGCGGTATTCAACGTGTACGAGTCACTTCTGGCCGAGCGCCCGGCGGAGCGCTCGATTGTCGTCAGCCTGCTCGACAAGCCCTCCATCAAGACCACCGGCACCGTGCGTGAAATCACTCCGGCGGTGTCGGCGCAGTCCGGCACGGTCCAGGTCAAGGTCACCCTCGACAGCCTGCCGCAAGGCATGCAGCTTGGCTCGGTGGTCAGCGCCACCGCCAAGGGCAGCGGCAAATCAGCGGTGGAGCTGCCCTGGTCGGCGCTGACCAAGAACATCAGCGAACCGGCAGTATGGATGGTGGATGACAAGGGCGAGGCGCAACTGCACAACGTCACCGTCGGCCGTTACCTGACCGGGCACGTGATCATCAGCGAAGGGCTCAAGGGCGGCGAAAAGGTGATTGTTGCCGGCGGACAATTGCTGCATCCGGGCATGAAAGTCGAAATCGCCGAGAACACCTATAAGGAACTGCAACCGGGAGCACAGCCATGAGGCCTTTGTGGGTGGTGTCCATCGGGTTGCTGCTGGGTGCCTGTTCCAAAAGCGAGCCGCCACCGGAGCCGGTACGGCCGGTATTGTCGATCAAGGTCGAAGCCTTGAGCGAAGAAAATCTCGGCCGTTTCGCCGGCAGCATCCAGGCACGTTACGAGAGCAACACCGGTTTTCGTGTTGGCGGCCGGATCGCCAGCCGTAACGTCGACGTCGGCGCCGAGGTGGAGAAGGGCACGTTGCTCGCCACGCTCGATCCGTCCGACCAGCAGAACCAGTTGCGTTCGGCCCAGGGTGATCTGGCGAGAGTCGAAGCACAGCTGATCAACGCCAAGGCCAACGCCCGGCGTCAGCAGGCGCTGTTTGATCGCGGGGTCGGCGCCCAGGCGCAACTGGACATCGCCACCACCGATCTGAAGACCACCCAGGCGTCCCTCGATCAGGCGCGGGCGGCGGTGAACCAGAGCAAGGATCAGCTCGGTTACACCGAACTGCGCTCCGACCACAAAGCCGTGGTCACCGCATGGAATGCCGAGGCCGGGCAAGTGGTGACGGCCGGCCAGCAGGTGGTGACGCTGGCGCAACCGGACATCAAGGAAGCGGTGATCGACCTGCCCGATACGCTGGTCGACCAGATTCCCCAAGACGTGGTGTTTTCGGTGGCCGCGCAACTCGATCCGAGCATCAACACCACGGCCGTCATCCGCGAAATCGAGCCCCAGGCGCAAAGCGCCACCCGTACCCGCCGCGCACGCCTGACCCTGGCCAGCACGCCACCGGGCTTGCGCCTCGGCACGGCGATCAGCGTGACCCTCAGCTCGGCGATCAAGCCACGCATCGAACTGCCGACGACAGCCTTGCAGGAGGCCGACGGCAAGACGCGGATCTGGGTGATCGATCCGCAAAGCAAAACCGTTGCGCCCCGTGACGTCAGCGTGACCAGCCGCACCGACAGCACCGTGGTGCTGGCCGGCGGGGTCAAGTCCGGCGAGCGTGTGGTCAGCGCCGGCGTCAACAGCCTCAAACCCGGACAAGCCGTGAAACTCGACGAGGACAGTCAATGAAAGGGTCTTTCAATCTCTCCGAATGGGCCCTCAAGCATCAGTCGTTCGTCTGGTATCTGATGTTCGTCGCGTTGCTGATGGGGGTGTTCTCGTATTTCAACCTCGGGCGCGAGGAAGACCCGTCGTTCACCATCAAGACCATGGTGATCCAGACCAGATGGCCGGGCGCGACCCAGGAGGAAACCCTCAAGCAGGTCACCGACCGCATCGAGAAAAAACTCGAAGAACTCGACTCGCTCGACTACGTGAAAAGCTACACCCGCCCCGGTGAATCGACGGTCTACGTGTACCTGCGCGACACCACCAGCGCCAGGGACATCCCGGAAATCTGGTACCAGGTGCGCAAGAAGATCGACGACATTCGCGGCCAGTTTCCCCAGGGTATTCAGGGGCCGGGATTCAACGATGAGTTCGGCGATGTCTTCGGCTCGGTGTATGCGTTCACCGCCGATGGCCTGACCATGCGCCAGCTGCGCGACTATGTGGAACAGGCGCGCGCCGAGATCCGCAATGTGCCGGGGCTGGGCAAGGTCGAGATGGTCGGCCAGCAGGATGAAGTGATCTACCTGAACTTCTCCACCCGTAAACTCGCGGCGCTGGGCATCGATCAACGGCAAGTGGTGCAGAGCCTGCAATCGCAGAACGCCGTGACCCCGGCGGGTGTGATCGAGGCTGGCCCCGAGCGGATTTCGGTGAGAACGTCCGGGCAGTTCGCCTCGGAAAAAGATCTGGCCGAAGTCAATCTCAAGCTCAATGACCGCTTCTATCGCCTGGCCGATATCGCCGAAATCAGCCGAGGTTACGTCGACCCGGCCACCCCGGAGTTCCGCTTCGATGGCAAGCCGGCCATCGGGCTGGCGATCGCCATGCAAAAGGGCGGCAACGTCCAGGCCTTCGGCAAGGCGCTGCATGAGCGTATCGACCAACTCACTGCGGATCTGCCGGTAGGCGTCGGCGTACACACGGTTTCCGATCAGGCGGTAGTGGTTGAGGAGGCCGTCGGTGGTTTCACCAGCGCGCTGTTCGAAGCGGTGATCATCGTGCTGGTGGTGAGCTTCATCAGCCTCGGCATGCGTGCCGGTCTGGTGGTGGCGTGCTCGATCCCGTTGGTGCTGGCGATGGTGTTCGTGTACATGGAGTACAGCGGCATTACCATGCAGCGGATTTCCCTGGGTGCGCTGATCATTGCCCTCGGGCTACTGGTGGACGACGCGATGATCACCGTGGAAATGATGGTCACGCGGCTCGAAATGGGCGAGACCAAGGAGCAGGCGGCGACGTTCGCCTACACCTCCACGGCGTTTCCGATGCTCACCGGCACACTGGTGACCGTGGCCGGTTTCGTGCCCATCGGGCTCAATGCCAGCTCCGCCGGCGAGTACACCTACACGCTGTTTGCGGTGATCGCGGTGGCGATGATCGTGTCGTGGATTGTGGCGGTGTTCTTCGCGCCGGTGATCGGCGTGCACATTCTCAGCACCAACGTGAAGCCCCATGAGGCTGAACCCGGACGCATCGGACGGGCGTTCAACGGCGGTCTGCTGTGGTGCATGCGCAATCGCTGGTGGGCCGTCGGCATCACCGTGCTGTGCTTCGTGCTTGCGGTGTTCTGCATGCGTTTCGTGCAGAACCAGTTCTTCCCGTCCTCCGATCGCCCGGAGATTCTGGTCGACCTGAACCTGCCGCAGAACGCCTCGATCGATGAAACCCGCAAGGTGGTCGACAAACTCGAGGCCACGCTCAAGGGCGACCCGGACATCGTGCGCTGGAGCACCTACATCGGCCAGGGCGCGATCCGTTTCTACCTGCCGCTGGATCAGCAATTGCAGAACCCGTACTACGCGCAACTGGTGATCGTGAGCAAGGACTTCGAGGCCCGCGAGGCCTTGAGCCAGCGTCTGCGTGATCGCCTGCGCAAGGACTTCGTCGGCATCGGCAGTTACGTGCAGGCGCTGGAAATGGGGCCGCCGGTGGGGCGTCCGATCCAGTACCGGGTCAGCGGCAAGGACATCGATCAGGTGCGCAAGCATGCCATCGACCTCGCCACCGAACTGGACAAGAGCCCGCACATCGGCGAGATCATTTACGACTGGAACGAACCCGGCAAAGTCCTGCGCATCGACATTGCCCAGGACAAGGCGCGTCAGCTCGGCCTGTCGTCGGAGGATGTGGCCAACCTGATGAACAGCATTGTCAGCGGCTCGCCGCTGACCCAGGTCGACGACGATATCTACCTGGTCAACGTGGTCGGGCGGGCGGTGGATTCCGAGCGGGGCACACCGGAAACCCTGCAGAACCTGCAGATCGTCACGCCCAACGGCACGTCGATTCCGCTACTGGCCTTCGCCACAGTGCGTTATGAACTGGAGCAGCCGCTGGTATGGCGTCGCGACCGTTTGCCGACCATCACCATCAAGGCCTCGGTGCGCGACGAGATCCAGCCGACCGACCTGGTGAAAGTCCTCAAGCCCACCATCGACGCTTTCGCATCGAAGCTGCCGGCAGGCTACAAAGTCGCTACAGGCGGTACGGTCGAGGAGAGCGGCAAGGCTCAGGGGCCAATCGCCAAAGTCATACCGCTGATGCTGTTTCTGATGGCGACCTTCCTGATGATCCAGTTGCACAGCGTGCAGAAGCTGTTCCTGGTGGCCAGCGTCGCGCCGCTGGGGCTGATTGGCGTAGTGCTGGCGCTGGTGCCGACCGGCACGCCGATGGGCTTCGTGGCGATTCTGGGGATTCTGGCGCTGATCGGCATCATCATCCGCAACTCGGTGATCCTCGTGACGCAGATCGAAGAGTTCGAACACAAGGGCTACTCGCCCTGGGATGCGGTGGTGGAAGCGACCGAACACCGGCGTCGGCCGATCCTGCTGACCGCTGCGGCGGCGAGCATGGGCATGATCCCGATCGCCCGGGAAGTGTTCTGGGGGCCGATGGCCTATGCGATGATCGGCGGGATTGTGGTAGCGACACTGCTGACGCTGCTGTTTCTGCCGGCGCTGTATGTGGCCTGGTACAAGATTCGCGAGCCGAAGAAGGACGCTTCGACATCGGCACAGTGAGCAGGCGTGTTACATATTTGCGAAGGGTCTGACTTACAGCGTCGGTGTATTCAGTTAACGTCCCCGATCCTTTGGGAGAAGGGACGTCTGATGTTTACCGTTATTCGCTGGCTGCGCGCGCTATTGCTGATTGCCGGATTGTGCGTTTCATCCCTGTCATGGGCCGACACGTCATTGGAAAACTCGCTGTGGCGCGTGCAACTCGATCCGGCAACGCTGGCTGTCCGGGTCACCCCGGCCGGCGGCGAGACGGTGCAGGCATCGGCGGGGATTGCCCCGCACAAAGTCAGTCAGTTGAGCAGACGCGACAACCGCATCGACTGGCAATGGGATGACGGAGCCTGGACCCTCAGCGCCACGCTCGATCAACGTGATCTGTCCTTCTCGATCACGGCGCGTGAGCCGGCAGAACTGGAATTTCTCCATCAACCCGCTGGCGCGATGGGCAAGGCGCTGATCTGGCCTCTGGCCGAGGGGCACTACGTGCCGCATGGCGATCCGGTGTGGCAGGCCTTTCTGTTGAATCAGGGGGAGTTCAATACCACTCAGGATCTGAGTTTGCCGCTCTGGGGTGTCGAACATGACGGATTCAGCCTGCATTGGCTGATGACCAATCCCTACAACAATCGGCTGCTGTTCAGTGATGAGGGCAAGGCTCTGGCACTGTCCGCCCGGCATCGTTTCACCTCCCTCGATCCGTCGGCGCCAATGACATTCACCCTGTTTCTCGGGGCGGCCGACCCGTTGGCCGGGGCCAAACGCTACCGGCAGTGGCTGATCGATAACGGCCGCCATGAAAACTTGAGCAGCAAATTCGAAAAAACACCTGAGGCGAAGCGGCTGTCGGGCGCCAGTCATCTGTACCTGTGGGGTAATGATCTGCTGGGAGCCAAGGATGTACGCAGTTGGTCGGTGCTGCTCGACACCTTGCGCGGAGGTGGCGCGTTGATCCGTGACCTGAAAGCGGGAATGGATCGGGAGGCGTTGCAGATCCTTGCCACTGGCACGGCGTTGAACGGTTATCAGAAAAAAGTGCTTCTGCGCAGTCTCAACAATGCCTTGAATACGCAGGCGCGCAAGACCTGGCAGGCCCGTGCCGTGCCGGACATGCAGGCTCTGGTGAACGGTTACGCTGATGTGCGGGCGCAAGTGGCAGCCGACTTCGGTGAGGCGCTGACACCCGATCCCGAGCGCTGGGGCAGCACCTTGTCATTGGAGACGATCAGGCAAGTACAGAATGCCGGTCTGTCGCGTCTGTGGTTGGGATTGGGCGAAGGTTGGGAAGGTGGCCTGTGGCATCCCGAGGCGATCAAGGCCGGCGTGGCGGCGGGTTATCTGATCGCACCGTATGACTCCTATGAAACGGCGCTGAGCCGCAATGAAAACCCTGACTGGACCACGGCCCATCTGGGGGACAAGGCCAATCTTGAATGCGCAATCGTAAAGAGCGACGGAACGCTGAAAAGCGGCTTCCAGCAATCTGGGCATTACACCGATCCCCGTTGTGTGTGGCCGTTGCTTGAACAGCGGGTCGCGGCGATTCGCGACGCCGCCGGTTTCAACAGCTGGTTTCTCGATGCCTATGCCACCGGCATGCTGTTCGACAGCTACCGTCCCGGGGCAACGATGACCCAGGCCCAGAATGCCGAAGGCAACATCGGGGCATCACGCTGGATCAATGAAGTGTTGAAACTGCCCACCGGTTCAGAGGATGGCAACGCAACGACCGCGCAAGGCGTGTTTTTCACTCACGGCATGCAGACCCCGGTGATCGGTTGGGGTGACGTCGAAATGAGCAAGAACCCCGAATCCAGGTACTTTGCAGGCAAGTGGTATCCGCCGGAGAAGCCAGAAGTTTTCTTCAAACCTGTGCCGACCAAAGAGTCTTTGCGGCGTATTCACTTTGATCCCGCCAGCCGTTTGCCGTTGTATCAGGCGGTGTTCCATGGGTCGGTCATCACGTCCCACCATTGGCTGTTCGATAGTCTGAAACTGACCAATGTACGGGCGGACAACGAACTCGCGCAGTTGCTCTACAACGTTGTGCCGCTGTATCACCTCAGTGCTGACACGCTTGCGCAGCGATTGCCGCAGATTGCCCGTCAGGATGCGTTCTTCCGGCCTTTGCATGAACGTCTGGCGACCCAGGCGCTCACCGGTTTCGAATGGTTGAGCGCGGACCGGCTGGTTCAGCAGACCTCCTTTGAAGACGGCACGCGATTGCTGGCCAACTTTGATATTCAGGCGCGTGAAGTACAGGGACAGACGCTGCCCGGGCGGAGCCTCACGGTGCGTTCACCCGCAGGTGCGCCGACCCGGTTTCAGGTTGAGGCGAGGCCCTGAGTTTCAGGTTTTGCGCCAGACACTCGCCAGCCACGGCTGCTGCTCCCGTGGCAGCCCTGTCGGCCGGTAGTAATGCTCAAGTTCCACGAATCCGGCAGCGGTCAACAACCCGCGCCATGCCTGCAGATCGTGATACGAGCCATAACGCGGCCCGTTCCAGCCTTCACGGTTATCCCCGCGAGG
This sequence comes from Pseudomonas sp. BW7P1, assembly GCF_024981055.1. Classification (NCBI taxonomy): domain Bacteria; kingdom Pseudomonadati; phylum Pseudomonadota; class Gammaproteobacteria; order Pseudomonadales; family Pseudomonadaceae; genus Pseudomonas; species Pseudomonas sp. BW7P1. The sequence continues at coordinate 482,985 of NZ_CP103374.1, forward strand.
ATTGGAACTGAACAATACGCCGCCCGGTTTCAGTGTCCCGTGCAATTGCTTGAGAACCCGGGGCAACTCCTGCAGCGGCACATGAAACAGCACCGCGTTGGCGAAGATGCCGTCGAAGCGTTCTGCCGGCAGATCCAGCTTCAAAAAGTCCTGACACCACACTTCACAGCCACTGTCCTCTCGAGCCATCTGCGCGAATTTTTCCGCGCCGTCGAGGCCGACGGCGATGTGACCCATCCGTGTGAAGGTCTGCAAATCCCGTCCCGGTCCACAGCCGAAATCGAGAATGGAAAACGGCGCTTCGCCCTGAATATGCCGCAGCAGGGCATCGATGTTCTGGCTGACATCGTGATCGCGGGTGCCTTCACGAAAATCCTCGGCCACCGAGTTGTAGTGGCCAAGGGTTCTGGCGGTGATCTGCTCAAGGTCGCTGGAGGTCTGCTTCATGGTATGGCTGCGGTGAGAGGTAGGTCCGGCCAATATACGCCATACACGATCAGCCCCGCGCACAGGTAGTCACCCTGTACCGCAATGAGCGACCCCGTATCCGTTGAAATAGCGTCTGTGCGACAGGCAACTGTCGCGATACCGACTCCTTCAACATGGTTTCTTCAAGGCAGGATTTTCTATGGTCAACGGCCGCAAGACTCACGTTTCATCATCCCCCGCGCGTCTTGCGACAGACTCGGTGCCAGGCCTTAAGCGACCGGGCGAGATGACCATGTTTCAAGCGCCGGAAATCAAGGTCGCGCGGCGGGTTCCGTCGTGGGATCAGGCAATGCCGTCAGGTTCCGATGTGAGTGTCACTGTCACCGGTTTGCCCACGATGGAAAATGTCTCTATCCGGTCGGTGGGGATGTCGCTTGAGCGTTTTCGTCTGAAACTCCCTCCCCATATGCCTGTCGCCGATGGGCAAGGCATCAGGCGATTCAAGGGACGTGAGTTCGTTGACGTCGCCCCGGGCGAGATCGTGCAGGTCAGGCAGGACGCGACCACAGGTGAGTACCGGGCGATGCTTCCCGCCGAGGCTATGGCCTCGGGGCCGACGCTGGCTCTGGATCCCCGGACGATGCTGTGGTACGCCGGAGAACTGTCGATTCCGGGCGGAATCGATAATGTCATCAGTGCCCGGCCGCCTCTGGATCTGACCGGTCACAAGCCTGCAATGGACACCAGAGCTACAACGGCGCCCGGAAAGCTCTATGAAGGCCGGGATGACCTGTTCGAGCGTCAAGCTTCAGGACGCGTGAGGATCGTTGCAAGAGGAATGAGTCAATTTGAACCCCGACATTCAGCCATCCTGCGTGCAGAACTGAACGCCACGCACCGGATATTTACCGACGCAGGCAAAGGGCTCGCTGCTGGCTACGTCGAGGCTGAAAGTATTTTTAAGGGCTATTTCGGCAAGCAACATGAACTCATCAAAAGTCGCATCAGCGATTGCCTGTCGCGCGGTGAGGCGCTTTCAACGGAGTATCAGGGGCCCTGGGGACAGGACAAGTTCGTGGGTGTGGCGTTTGACCGGGATCGCAAGGCGTGGATGTACCCGCTCGATTTTCATGGCCGCTTCTTCATCAGTCTGAATCATGTTGAAGAGGGAGATTTTGCAGTCGTTCTGGGTCATGAAATGCTCCATACGAACAGAATCAACCGATTCAAGGGGGTCGGGCCAGGTGCAGTGGATTACTTCTATCTGGATGCGCAAATGGCAAATGCTCTGGATCGTCCAGTGCCTGCTTACGACATTGCCGAACGAGGTATTTCCGAAATCATCATGCAGGGAGGCATGACGCTGGCCTATCTGGACGGATTTACGAGTGACCACAGCAATTTCAGGGCCGGTGTAAAAGAGGGTTTGGGATTCTCCGGAGAACTGGATGTCCGGGCGGCCATCGAGCTGTTCAATTTGATCCCGTTCGTCCGGACCTGGATGGCCTCGAAAAATGCCGACAGCATCATTTACGCCGCCAGGAGTCTGCAGGCTCTGCATCTGGCCAGAACTGCAGACAGCCAGTTGCTGAGCGGCCTGCTGAGTCATTGATGAGCTCAGCGTTTGTTGAGCCTGCTTGCCAGACGATCACCGCCCAATTGAATCACCGCCACCAGCGCGACCAGCAGCACGATCACGGTCAGCATGATCTGGCTGTCAAAGCGCTGGTAGCCGTAGCGATAGGCGATGTCGCCCAGACCGCCGGCGCCAATCGCTCCGGCCATCGCCGATGAGTTGATCATCGTCACCAGCGTAATGGTGAACCCGCCGACGATGCCCGGCAGTGCTTCGGGCAGCAGCACATGCCAGACGATGTGCCAGCGCCGGCAGCCCATGGCCTGCGCGGCTTCGATCAGGCCGTGGTCGACTTCGCGCAGACTCACTTCGGCAATCCGCGCAAAGAACGGCGTGGCGGCGATGGTCAGCGGCACAACCGCTGCCCACACGCCGTAGGTGGTGCCGACGATCAGCCGGGTGAACGGAATCAGCGCCACCATCAAAATCAGGAACGGAATCGAGCGAAACAGATTCACGAACGCACCCAACGCACGATTCAGCACCGGCGCTTCGTAGATGCCGCCCTTGTCGCTGGTGACCAGAATCACCGCCATCGGAATGCCTGCCAGCAACGCGATCAACGATGACACGCCGACCATCAGAAACGTGTCGATGAAACCCTGCAGCAAGCGATCAAACCACATAACCCAGTACCTCCGTGCGTTGTGCCCACTGGCTGGCGCGCTGGCGCAACTCCTCGACGTTCAACTTTGATCCCGCCACCGCCAGCAACAATTGCCCGAGCGCGTGCCCTTGAATCCGTTCCACGCCGCCCTGCAGCAACTTCACCCGGCCGCCGAGGGCGGCGAACAACGCTGCCAGATCCGGTTCGTCCTGTTGGTTGCCGGTGAACTGCAAACGCAGCACTACCGAGGCCTCGGACGACAGCGGTCGGGCCTGCAAACGGCTTTGCAATTCTTCGGGCAAGGCGTGTTGCAGCGGTGCGAGCAGGGTCTGGCTGACCTCATGCTGCGGGTTGCCGAACACTTCCCAGACCGGGCCCTGTTCGACGATGCGGCCATGTTCCAGCACCACGACGCGGTCGCAGATCTCGCGGATCACGGCCATTTCGTGAGTGATCAACACGATGGTCAGGCCCAGGCGTTTGTTGATTTCGCGCAGCAGGCCGAGGATCGACTGGGTGGTTTCCGGATCCAGCGCCGAAGTGGCTTCGTCACACAACAGAATGTCTGGATCGTGTACCAGTGCGCGAGCGATGCCGACACGCTGTTTCTGCCCGCCCGACAGTTGCGCCGGATAGGCCTTGTGCTTGGCTTGCAGGCCCACCAGCTCCAGCAGTTCGCGAACTTTCTTCTCCCGTTGCTCCTTCGGGACACCGGCAACCTTCAACGGCAGTTCGACGTTCTGCCAAACCGTTTTCGCCGACATCAGGTTGAAGTGCTGGAAGATCATGCCGATCCGCCGACGCAGGGCAACGAGGCGATCCTCGTCGCACTCGCCGATGTCCACCTGATCGATCAGCACCCGGCCCGAGGTCGGTTGTTCGAGGCGGTTGATGGTGCGGATCAGCGACGATTTGCCGGCGCCGCTGCGACCGATGATGCCGAACACTTCACCGCGCTGGATCGCCAGGTCGATACCTTGCAGGGCGGCGATCGGGCCTTGTTTGCCGTCGTAGGTTTTGCCGAGCCCGACGAAACGCACATGGGCGCGGTTGAGCTCGGGATGCAGTTCGGTGCGCTGAGCCCGCGCGGGTGGCTCTGGAAGATCCAGTCGCCGTTGAATGGCCGCGCTCATCCTCAGCTTTCCCAACCGGCCTGGTACAGCTTGCCGTGGGCTTTATCCAGAGCGGCGCGTACGGCTGGCGAATGCTGGTAGATATCGACGAACTTGATCAGGCGCGGGTCGTCCTTGGTCTTGGGCTGGATCACGAACTGGATCACGTATTCCTTGTGGTCGAGGCCGTCGAACAGCAACGCGGAGCCGGCATCGAAGGTCTTCGCCAGACGGATGTAGGCCGGGTAGCCCTGGACCAGATCGGCGTCATCGTAGGCGCGTACCAGTTGCACGGCTTCGACCTGGAGTATCTTGATTTTCTTCGGGTTGGCGACGATGTCGTCTTCGGTGGCCTTGTAGCCGACGCCCGGTTTCAGGGTGATCAGCCCTGCCTTGGCCAGCAGCTGCAGGCCGCGTCCGCTGTTGATCGGATCGTTGGCGATGGCGACGCTGGCGCCTTGCGGCAGTTCGTCGAAGCTTTTGTATTTCTTCGAGTACAGCCCGACGTTGTTGATGATCCCCGGCGCAAACGGCACCAGGTCGAAACCGGAGGCAGCCTTGGCGTTTTCCAGGAACGGGATGTGCTGGAAGTAGTTCACGTCGATGTCGCCGGCGGCGAGGCTGACGTTCGGTGCGATCCAGTCGGTGAACTCCACCAGCTCGACTTTCAGGCCTTGCTTGCCGGCCTCTTCGACGGCAGCTTCCAGCGGGATTGCGAAGGCTGCGGTGGTGCCGATTCTCAAGGGCGCGTCGGCGGCGAACACCACCGAGCTGAACAGGCCGAAGGCCAGGGCCAGTGCTTTGACCGGGTGGGAAAGAAGTTTCTTGGTCATAGGGTTTATCCAGTCAGTGCATGAATTGTGTGGTGTTCACGAAACTTGTGGGAGCTGGCTTGCCAGCGATGCTGCTAGCGGCGGTATGAAAAGCCCGTGTGTCGCTGCGGCAAATGCGCTTCGCCGTGAAACAGTTTTTCCCGCAGGCTGCCGGTGTCGTACGCGGTCTTGTACGACCCGCGCCGCTGCAGTTCCGGAATCACCAGATCGATGAAATCCACATAGCTTTCCGGGGTGACGATGCGGGTCAGGTTGAAGCCGTCGAGGCCGGTTTCGGCGATCCACGATTCCAGTTCATCCGCCACTTGCTGCGGTGAACCGACCACCGTGATGTAGCGTCCGCCAAGGGCATGCTGGTCGAGCAATTTGCGCCGGGTCCAGTCGTTGTTCTGCAGGTTTTTGGTGGCGGACTGGATGGCGTTGCTCTTGACGTACTGGATCGGCTCGTCGATTTCATACCGGGAAAAATCGATGCCGGTAGAGGCCGAAAAGTGCGCCACGCCCGCTTCGGCACTGGCATGGCTCAGGTATTCGGCATGTTTGGCCCAGGCCGCTTCCTCGGTCTCGCCGACGATCACGTTGAGGCCCATGAACACCTTGATGTCGTCAGGGTTGCGACCCGCTTCCACGGCGCTGGCGCGGACCTTATCCACCTGCACCCTGGTCGACGGCTTGTTCTGGCCGCTGATGAACACGCATTCGGCATGACGCCCGGCGAACAGCAGACCGCGATCCGAACTGCCGGCCTGGAACAACACCGGCGTGCGCTGCGGCGACGGCTCGCACAGGTGATAACCCTCGACCTGATAGAACTCGCCCTTGTGTTCGACCTTGTGCACCTTGTCCGGCTGCGCGTAGATCCGCTGCTGCGGGTCGTTGAGTACCGCATCGTTTTCCCAACTGCCTTCCCAGAGTTTGTAGAGCACTTCGAGGTACTCGTCGGCCTGGTCGTAACGCCGGTCATGCTCGACCTGTTCGCTCAGGCCCATGGCCTTGGCGGCGCTGTCCAGGTAACCGGTGACGATGTTCCAGCCCACACGCCCGCGGCTCAGATGATCGAGGGTCGACATGCGTCGGGCGAACAGATACGGCGGCTCATAGGTGAGGTTGGCGGTCAGGCCGAAGCCGAGATTCTTCGTCACCGCAGCCATCGCCGACACCAGCAGCAGCGGATCGTTGACCGGCAACTGGATCGACTCTTTCAGGGTGACATCCACCGAGTTCTGATAGACGTCGTACACGCCGACGATATCGGCGATGAACAATCCATCGAACAGCCCGCGCTCCAACAGTTGCGCCAGTTCGGTCCAGTATTCGACGGTCTTGTACCGGGTCGAGGTGTCGCGTGGATGGGTCCACAACCCGTGGTTGATGTGGCCGATGCAGTTCATGTTGAACGCATTGAGCAGGATTTTCTTTTTGCCGGCGGCCATCAGATGGTCCCCCGCAGCGGAGGGTTTTCATCGTTGAGGTAGTAATTGCCCACCGCGTGATATTTCCAGCGCACCGGGTCGTGCAGGGTGTGTACCCGGGCGTTGCGCCAGTGGCGATCGAGGCCGTGCTCGCTCAAGGTGGCCTGGCTGCCGGCCAGTTCGAACAGCGTGCTGCCGGCGGCCAGAGAGATTTCGGTGCTGATCGCCCGGGCTTCGGCGACGGCAATCGAGGCCGCCGCTACTGTGTCGGCGCTGGTCTCGGCCTGGGCCGCGTCGAGGAACTCGCCGGCGCGTTCGAGCAAGGCTTCGGTGGCGCTCAGGCGGATGCTCAGGTGGCCGAAGCTTTTGAGGGTCAGCGGGTCTTCGGTGGCTTTGTCGCTGCCCGAATCGATCCACGGACGGGTCTTGCTGCGCACGAAGTGCAGCGCATCTTCATAAGCGGCGCGGGCGATGCCGGTGTCGATGGCGGCGTGAAGGATCTGCGCCAGCGGGCCGACGGTGGTCGGGCGTTCGAAAGCGCTCTGGAAGGGCATGACATCTTCGGCGGCGACGTACACGTCTTCGAACACGACCGAACCGCTGCCGGTGGTGCGCTGGCCGAAACCGCTCCAGTCGTCGATCACGGTCAGGCCCTGGCTGTCGCGGGGGACGAAGGCCAGTTGCTGCACGCCGTTTTCATCGACCACGGACGTTGGAATGCGCTGGGCGTAGATCGCACCGGTGGCGTAGAACTTGCGGCCGTTGATGCGATAACCGCTGCCGTCGCGCTTCAGGCTGGTGACACGGTCATGGGCGGTCCTGGTGCCCAGTTCCGCCAGGGCATTGCCGAAGCGCCGGCCAGCGAGGACTTCGGCGTAGAGGCGTTGTTTCTGCTCGTGGCTGCCGTTCACCCGGAGCACTTCCAGGGCATAGAAATGGTTCTGCGGAATCTGCCCGAGCGAGCCATCGGCCCGGGCGATCAGGGCAATGACCTTGGCCAGGGTCACGTTGGACACGCCGGCGCCACCGTACTCCCTGGGGACACTGATGCCCCACAGGCCGGAGCGGGAAAACACGTCGAGCTCCGGCAGCGGCAGGCGGCGTTCGCGGTCACGCAGGTTGCTGTCGCGCTGGAAATCTTCGGCCAGGTCGCTGGCGACGATCAGGGCTTGCTCGTCGCTGGTGATGACCGCGACGGGATGGGAAAGAGTCATGTGTTTCTCCAGAGATCTGGTCAAAAGTGTTCTGGTCGTCAGATCCAGGAATGGCGGGCCGGCAATTTGCCGTTGAGGCGCCAGGCGCCGACCGCGTGGTATTTCCAGCGCACCGGGTCGTGCAGGGTATGCACCCGGGCGTTGCGCCAGTGACGGTCGAGGTTGAATTCGGCGAGGGTGGCGCGGCTGCCGGCCAGTTCGAAGAGTTTTTCGCTGGCCAGCAGCGAGATCTCGGTGGTCAGCACCTTGGCTTCCGCCACGGCAATCGAGGCGCGGGCGGCGGACTCGGCGGTGAGTGGTGCGGCATGCACTTGATCCAGCACTTGCCCGGCCTTGCGCAGCAGCGCTTCGGCGGCGTGCAGTTCGATTTTCAGTTTGCCGATGTCGGCGATCACGTAGAGATCGTCGCTGGCACGCTCGACCTTGGCGTCGATCCACGGCCGGGCGCGGGTCTTGACGAATTCGATGGCGTCATCGATCGCGCCACGGGCGATGCCGGCGTCGATGGCCGCCTGAATCAACTGCGACACCGCGCCCTGGGTGTTGGGCTTTTCGTTGATTTTCCAGTTGTCCACCACGAGGCCGGCGTCGACCCGCACGTTGTGCAAAAGAATCGTGCCGCTGGCGGTGGTGCGCTGGCCGAAACCGGACCAGTCATCGACGATACGCAATCCCGGCGTGCCGCGCCGGACGAAGGCCAGTACTTGCCTGCCGTCATCATTGAGCGCCTTGACCGCTACCCAGTGGGCGAACAGGGCGCCGGTGGAATAGAACTTCTGGCCGTTGATCACGTAGTCATCGCCGTCGGCGGTGATGCGCGCTTTCAGCTCCAGAGTGTCTTTGGTGCCACGCTCAGGCCCGGCATTACCGATGCGCCAGCCTTCGAGCACGCTTTGCAACAGCTGTTTTTTCTGCTCTTCGGTGGCACTGCCGAGAATCAGGTTGATGATGCCGAACTGGTTCTGCGGGATCTGGCCCAACGCCGGATCGGCCGCGGAAATAATTGCGAAAACCTCCGCCAGGGTGACGAAGGATACCTGCGGGCCGCCATACTCGCGCGGAACCGCGATGCTGCCGAGGCCGCTGCGGGTGAACTGTTCGATTTCCGCCCACGGCAGCTTGCGCTGACGGTCGCGTCTGGCGGCCTGCACGCGGGCGACTTGCGCCAGTTCGTGAGCGGCCTCGAGGGCTTGAGCGTCGTTGCGCAGCACTTGCGCGGGCAACAACAACGGGGCGATATCCAGGTCACTCTGGACGTTTGCGTCTGCCAGACTGGACATCAGTGCCACTCCCTGGCTGCACGCAATGCCCTGGCGATCTCCACTGGGGTGATTGGGTTCCGGACCATGCTACCTACCTCACATCTCATGAAAAACGCCGCAAAAGCGCGGCGAACGAAAGAATGTCCGGTGGTCCGGTGTATATACCCTAAGCGCGTATAAAATTTAAATAAACTAACTTTTAGGAATATGCATAGAAGATCAAAAGCTCATCTGATCTTCCGCTGCGCTGTTAATGGAGCGCGCCTTTCGGGCGCTTTCAGACAAGTATTCACGCCGCCGATCCTCAGCGTTCGTGGAGGCGCCCAGCGCGAGTTGTTGCCGACCCGGTCGATGATGCAATAGGTCACATCAAGCCGCAGATCCTCACCTGCTTCGACAATGATTGCCGGTGGCACCCAGACCTGGATTCCCACGCCGACACCGGCGTGCGTCACAGGAGGCAGATCCATCCGCACGTCACCCCAGCGCAGAGTGATTTCATCACCCTCGGCCATGTTCAGGTAAGGCTCGATGGTCAGCGGCACGCCACGCTTGACCTGGCTCGGGTTGATCCCGCGCCGGCGAATGGTTTCGGGAAGATTGACCGGCAGCAGGTACTGATTTTCTTCTGCGCTGCCTGTTGCGAATTGACCGCCCGGGCAGTCGAGTTTCACCTGGAACCGGGCGCCGAACGACATTACCGGGTTTCTCCCGACCTGCATGACCCGATAATGCACGCAGGGTGAACCGTTGACGATGAAGCTCTCCGGTACCCTGAGAGTGACGGTGGTTCCGATATCACCGGCAGTCAGCACGCGGGAGGCTACATAGCAGTCATCCCAGAACAGCTCGATCAGGTCGCCGCTGTCCATATCGTCATAGGGTTCGATTGCGACCGACAGGTTGGCGGCCGCCATGAGGTTGATTCCGACCCCGTGGGTCTGCCCCAGAGTCGGCGGAGGCAATAGCGGAATGTTTGAAATGCAGGTCATCGGTTTCTCTCCTTGAAGTCTTGCGGCGAAGTCCGTGTCTGAAAGAACGAATGGCGTGAATTAACCGGCAATGAAACTTCGGAGTTTTTTCACGTTTTAAAGTGTCGTGTTGAACTGGCGGGCGCCGGTTGGTGACTAGATAAGAGTTCGCCGGAAGAGGTGTCAAGCGAGTGGATTAGTTAATCCATGAATTACCGATTAATCAGAAGGTTCCTACATTGGTACAGCCTTTGGCTGATGCTGTACGGGGATGAAGACCACAGATTGCCGCGGTTTTGGCGTGTTTCTCTGGTGTGCTCCTGCGAAACGGAAAGTCAGGCCTCGGCGAGTTTTACGCGCGCGCAACTTGTTGCAGGACATATATATGTACTGCGTTCTGAGGGAGGTTATTGGTTTTCTTTGGAAGAAGAAAAGTAGCGCTGGCCAGCGCACTACTTCCGTCCCTGGAAGTAAGTGTTGGCACTTGCGAAGTTATCAGCCGTTGTTACGGAACTTGCTGAGAAACTGCCGTGTGCGTTCTTCTTTCGGATTGGCAAACAGCGCCTTGGCTTCACCTTGCTCGACAATCACGCCCTTGTCGAAAAACACCACACGGTTGGCCACGTCCCGGGCAAATGCCATTTCGTGGGTGACGATCACCATGGTGCGTTTTTCTTCGGCCAGACCGCGAATGGTCGCCAGTACTTCGCCCACCAGTTCCGGGTCAAGGGCCGAGGTCGGCTCGTCGAACAGGATCACTTCCGGTTCCATCGCCAGCGCCCGGGCAATCGCCACGCGCTGTTGCTGGCCGCCGGACAAGCGCCGTGGGTAGGCATCTTCCTTGCCCGCCAGGCCGACCTTGGCCAGCAACTTCTTGCCCAGGGCAATGGCTGCGTCACGGGGCGTCTTCTTGACCACGATCGGGCCTTCGATGACGTTCTCCAGGGCGGTGCGGTGGGGGAACAGGTTGAAGTTCTGGAACACGAAGCCCACATGCTGGCGCAGGTTGCGTACCAGGTTCTGCTGCTGGTTCAGCGGGCGGCTGGTATCGATCTCGATCTCGCCGACCTTGATCCGGCCGCTGGTGGGTTGTTCGAGGAAGTTCAGGCAGCGCAGGAACGTGGTCTTGCCCGAGCCGCTGGGACCGATGATGGCCACGACCTCGCCTTCCTTCACTTCAAGATCGATGCCGTTGAGCACGACTTGACCCTTGAACTGCTTTGTCAGTTTTTCCACGACAATCATGGGGTCAGGACTCCTGGTCGTGCCGATTGACCCGCGCTTCCAGCTTGTTCTGGAAGTGCGACAGCACTGTGGCCAGAATCCAGTAGATCAGCGCGGCGGCAAGATACATGGTGAAGACTTCGAAAGTCCGGGCGGTAATCAGTTGTGCCTGACGGAACAGCTCCGGTACCTGGATGGTAGCGGCCAGCGCGGTGTCCTTGACCAGTGAAATGAAGCTGTTGCCCAGCGGCGGCAACGCCGTGCGCATCGCCTGCGGCAGGATGGCCCTGCGCAGGGTCTGCGCGCGGGTCATGCCGATGCTCGCCGCCGCTTCCCACTGACCGCGTTCGATGGAGCCGATCGCGGCACGCAGGATTTCACAGGCGTAGGCGGCCATGTTCAGCGAAAAGCCGATCAGGGCCGCCGGCAGCGGGTCGAGTTCCATGCCCAGTTGCGGCAGACCGTAATAGATCACGAACAGCTGGACCAGCAACGGCGTGCCGCGAAAGAACGACACGTAGATGCGGGCCAGCCAGCTGACCGACTTGAAACGCGACAGGCGCATCAACGCCAGGCCAAAACCCAGCAACAGGCCGAAGAACATGCCGCCCAGGCTGAGGATTACCGTGTAGTACGCGCCCTTCAACAGGAAGGGCGCGGAGTCCAGTGCGAGTTGGAAGGCTGCTTCCATTATTGGGTGACGTCAGCGCTGAAGTATTTTTCCGAAAGCTTTTTCAGCGTGCCGTCGGCACGCAGCTCGTCGAGGGCCTTGTTCACGGCTGCCAGCAGTTCAGGCTCGCCTTTGCGCAGGGCGATACCGGATTCCTGACGGGAGAAGGCCTGGCCGGCGGCCACGGTTTTCGGTGCTTTTTTGGCGTATTCAAGTGCCGCCAGACGGTCGATCAGGATCGCGTCGGTACGACCGTTGTTCAGGTCGGCGAACTTGGTCGGATCATCGTCGTAGGTGCGCACGTCGGCACCCGGCACGTTGGCGCGAACCCATTGCTCGTAGTTGGTGCCCAGGCCTACGCCGACTTTCTTGCCGGACAGGTCGGCGGCGGTCTTGATGTTCAGCGCCGCTTCTTTGCTCTTGAGCACCAGCGCCTGAATACCGGAGATGGTGTACGGTTCGGAGAAGTCATACTTCTTCTTGCGTTCGTCGGAGATGGTCACCTGGTTGACCACCACATCCAGACGCTTGGATTCCAGCGCGGCGAGGATGCCGTCCCATTTGGTTGGCTGAATCTTGGCTTTCACGCCCAGTTTTTGTGCCAGCGCTTCGGAGAGCTCGACTTCGAAACCGGCGAGCTTGCCGTTTTCATCGACGAAGCTGAACGGTGGATAAGTGCCTTCCAGGCCGACGTTGATAACGCCTTTGTCCTTGATCTGTTGCAGTTGCTCACCGGCAACGGCGCTGCTGATCAGACCGGCGCTCAGTGCCAGGCCCAGCGAACCTACCAGCAGATTTCGACGTAGTGCGGAAAGAATCATGACAAGCCCCTGTGTTTTCTTATGGAAGACGCTTAAGGAAGTTTGGTGAATCCGGGAGTTGGACGACAGCGCTATCCTGCCTTAAAGCAGCTTATGCGTCTCTCGCCAAATTCGCCTGCGGCGAGACTATAAGACTGTTCTTTTAGAATGGAAAATAATGAATTTAATATTTGTTATTCGTATGTGGAATATATGATTCCCGTATTCCGGTTGATCCCGCGCATTGCGCGGGATGGCTTCAACGGACGCAAAGGGACGCGGAGCGTCCCGGCCTGCATTCCCACGCAGAGCATGGGAACGAGCGCATCAGAGAAAATCCTTGTACGCGAACAACGCCGGGGCGCCGCCGGTGTGCAGAAAGATGATCGGGCCGTCGTCGAAACGCCCGCGACCGATGCCGTCGAGCAACCCGGCCATGGCTTTGCCGGTGTAGACCGGATCGAGCAGCACGGCGTCCTGACCGGCCAGCAGTTTCACCGCTGCCAGCGTCCCGGCATTCGGCTCACCGTAACGCGGGCCGAAATACTCGTCCCACAGTTCGACCTTGAAACTCTCCGGCAGCGCCACGCCCAACAGATCGGCAGTGCGCTCGGCCAGGCCCTGCACTTTAGGGCGCTGATCTTCTTCGCTGCGCGAAACCGTCACGCCGATCACCGGCAGTTGCGGCAACACTTCGCTCAAGGCCAGCGCCAGGCCGCTGTGAGTGCCGGCGCTGCCCGAGGCCAGGACCACGGCGGAAAACTGCAGGCCGGAGTCCTCGATTTGTTGCGCCAGTTCCAGGCCGGCCCGTACGTAACCCAGTGCGCCGATGGCGTTGGAGCCACCGATCGGCACCAGATACGGCTTCTTGCCGTTACTGCGCAGGCGCACGGCGAGGGCCGCGAGTTGTTCGTCGGCGTTGTCGAGGTTGTCGACCAGCTCGACCCTGGTGTCGAACAGGTCCAGCAGCAGGCGGTTGCCGTTGCCGGTGTAGTTGCTGTCGTCGGTGCCCAACGGGTTTTCCAGCAGGGCCACGCAGCCCAGGCCCAGTTTCGCGGCCAGCGCAGCGGTCTGGCGGACGTGGTTCGATTGCAGTGCGCCGGCGGTGATCAGCGTGTCGGCGCCCTGGGCGAGGGCATCGGCGGCAAGGTATTCGAGCTTGCGCAGCTTGTTGCCGCCCATGGCCAGCGGCGTCAGGTCGTCGCGCTTGATGTACACGTCGCGACCGAGCCAGGTGGACAGGCGTTCGAGTTTTTCCAGAGGCGTGGGTTGTCCCAGCAGTTCGAGACGGTTAAAGCGTTGCAGCTGTTGTTTGATCATGAGCCCGTACTGGCGGAGAGAGATCACAGGACTATAGGCACGCCGATTTGCCGGGGCAACCGCCAATCGCTTATAGCCAAATGTACTTGGGCCAGCACTATCGGTTCTTAATTCGCCTCGGCGGCGTTGCCGTAAAGTAGTGGCCGTTGACGCGGCCAGACAGTCCGGCCGCCCGTGAGGAGTCTTTACCGTGAGCGAGCGTTCCAGCCATTGGCAATTGCAGACCATCGTCAGCCAGCTGCGTACCGCGCGGGATCAGTGGCGTACGCAAAACGGCCGCGCCAGCGGCGAGCAGGGCGGGCGCGAACTGCCGTCCCGTGACGCGATGGCGCAGATTCTCGAAGCCTTGTGCGGCGCGTTGTTCCCGATGCGTCTGGGGCCGGTGGATCTGCGTGAAGAGAGCGAAGATTTTTACGTCGGGCACACCCTCGACGTTGCGTTGAATGCATTGCTGGCCCAGGCGCGACTCGAACTGCGTTACGTCGCTCGCCATAGCGCACGGGACGACAGCGAAGTCGAGGCGCAGGCGATCCGCATCATCCAGGATTTCGCCCTGGCATTGCCGGGCCTGCGCAGTCTGCTCGACACCGATGTGCTGGCCGCGTATCACGGCGACCCGGCGGCGCGCAGTGTCGATGAAGTGCTGCTGTGCTATCCGGGCATTCTGGCGGTGATCCACCATCGTCTCGCGCACCATTTGTATCGCGCAGGCCTGCCGCTGCTGGCGCGGATCAGCTCGGAAATCGCTCACTCGGCGACCGGTATCGATATCCACCCGGGCGCCCGGATCGGGCGCAGTTTCTTCATCGATCACGGTACCGGCGTGGTGATCGGTGAGACCGCGATCATTGGCGAGCGCGTCAGGATTTACCAGGCAGTGACCCTGGGCGCCAAACGCTTTCCGGCGGACGAGGACGGCCAGTTGCAGAAGGGCCACCCACGACATCCGATCGTCGAGGACGACGTGGTGATTTACGCCGGGGCGACGATTCTCGGGCGGATCACCATCGGCAAGGGCTCGACCATCGGCGGCAACGTGTGGCTGACCCGCAGCGTGCCGGCCGGGTGCAATCTGACTCAGGCCAATCTGCAGCATGATGACGGGGCGCAGAAGTAATTTTCCTGTCCGTTCGTTCCCGCGCAAGGCGGGAACGAACGCCCTCGCCGCAGCGTCATACCCCTCCCTGAGCCAGCGTACGAACGGTACCGCTGAGCCCTGCGATTAGTCCTGAGCGTGCTATCCATGTTTAACTTGAACGTTCATTCAAGTTAAACCGGCGGTTCGCTGCCCGCTCACAACAGGAGGCTTGCCTTTGCTGAGTCCGATCATTTCAGCCATTTTCCAACCCCTGGAGGTGCACCGCTCATGAGTGCATCGTCCACCCCCGCCAGCGGCCTGGTACGCATGAATCCGCCAGTGTTCTGGTTCGCCGCCACGGTAATCCTGCTGTTCGGCCTGACGGTCATCGCCATGCCGGAGCAGGCCGGTGCCTGGCTGCTTGAAGCGCAAAACTGGGCGGCCAATACGGTCGGCTGGTATTACATGCTCGCGATGACCCTGTATCTGGTCTTCGTGGTGGTCACCGCGTTATCGGGCTACGGCAAGATCAAACTCGGTGCCGACCACGACGAACCCGAATTCAGTTACCTGTCCTGGGCCGGCATGCTGTTCGCCGCCGGGATCAGCATCACGCTGTTTTTCTTCTGTGTGTCCGAGCCGCTGACTCACATGCTCCAGCCGCCGCAAGGCGAAGCCGGCACGGCGGATGCGGCGCGTCAGGCGATGCAGATCCTGTTTCTGCACTGGGGCCTGCACGGCTGGGGCGTGTTCGCCTTCGTCGGTATGGCGCTGGCGTACTTCGCTTATCGGCACAACCTGCCGCTGGCCCTGCGTTCGGCGCTCTACCCGCTGATCGGCAAGCGTATCAACGGCCCCATCGGTTATGCGGTCGATGGCTTCGGCATCATCGCCACGGTGTTCGGCCTCGGTGCGGACATGGGCTTCGGCGTGCTCCATCTCAACTCAGGTCTGGACTACCTGTTCGGCATCGCCCATACCCAGTGGATTCAGGTCGGTTTGATCACACTGATGATGGGCGCAGCGATCGTCGTCGCCGTCTCCGGTGTGGACAAGGGCGTGCGGGTCATGTCCGACATCAACATGCTGCTGGCCTGTGCGCTGCTGCTGTTCGTGTTGTTCGCCGGTCCTACCCAGCACCTGCTCAACACCCTGATCCAGAACCTGGGCGACTACCTCGGCGCGTTGCCGATGAAGAGTTTCGACCTCTACGCCTACGACAAACCCAGCGACTGGCTCGGCGGCTGGACGGTGTTCTACTGGGCCTGGTGGATCGCATGGTCGCCGTTCGTGGGCCTGTTCATCGCACGGATTTCCCGTGGCCGCACCATTCGCGAATTCGTCTTCGGCGTGCTGCTGATTCCGCTCGGTTTCACCCTCGCGTGGATGTCGATCTTCGGCAACAGCGCCATCGATCAGGTGCTCAACCACGGCATGTCGGCGCTGGGCATGTCGGCCCTCGACAACCCGTCGATGACCCTTTACCTGCTGCTGGAGACCTACCCGTGGAGCAAAACCGTCATCGCGGTGACGGTGTTCATCAGCTTCGTGTTCTTCGTCACCTCCGCCGACTCCGGCACCGTGGTGCTTTCGACCCTGTCGGCCAAGGGGGGGAATCCGGATGAGGACGGTCCGAAGTGGCTGCGGGTGTTCTGGGGGACGATGACGGCACTGATCACCAGCGGACTGCTGTTTTCGGGCAGCATCGATGCGCTGAAATCAGCGGTGGTGCTGACCTCGCTGCCGTTCTCGCTGATTCTGCTGCTGATGATGTGGGGCCTGCACAAGGCGTTCTACCTGGAGTCGCAGAAGCAGATCGCGCAACTGCATTCGCTGGCGCCGGTCTCCGGCTCGCGGCGCGGCAAGGGTGGCTGGCGACAGCGCCTGAGTCAGGCCGTGCACTTCCCGTCGAGGGACGAGGTGTACCGCTTCATGGACACCACGGTGAAACCGGCCATCGAAGAAGTGACGGCGGTATTCGTCGAGAAGGGGCTGCATGTCGTTACGCAGCCCGATCCGGCTCACGACAGCGTCAGTCTGGAAATCGGCCATGGCGAACTGCATCCGTTCATCTATCAGGTGCAGATGCGCGGCTACTTCACGCCGTCGTTCGCCCGCGGCGGCATGGGCTCCAAGCAGCTCAACAACCGCCGCTATTACCGCGCCGAAGTGCATCTGAGCGAGGGTAGCCAGGATTACGATCTGGTCGGTTACACCAAAGAACAGATCATCAACGACATCCTCGACCAGTACGAACGGCACATGCAGTTCCTGCATCTGGTGCGTTGACCGGAACGGGGCGCCGGGGCGGTTTCAGGTCTCGGCGCTCAGCACCATGAACAACACCATCGCTGCGATCGGCACCCCGAACACGGCACTGCCGATCGCAATCTCCGACCCCAGCGGCTGCTTCGCGTGTACGACGCCGACCGTGCCGTTGATCACCGTCAGCGCCAGCCACAATGCTGCAAAACCGTAGGCCATGGTCTGGCGGCTGAAGCCGATGCGCTCGCCGATGTAGAGCATCAGCGCCAGCAGCACCAGGCCGAAGAAGATGATGATTGCGGTGTGCATGGTGAGTTTCGCCTGAAGGTTGGGGGATCAAAGAGTGACTTTGCATCTGTTGAGCATAGGTCAGCCTTTAATCCTTTCTTGCCAGCCTTCGGGGCTGCATTGACGATGGGCAGATTTTTTTGAAACGTTTCAGCAATTGGTCGTATTCCGGGTCTATCGGTGTTCCACACGGCGTATGCTGGGCGGCCTGTGAAAGTCGATACCCGTTCAATACCGACAAGAGAGGATTCGATGACATACACCGCTGCCGAAAACCGCTATGACTCCATTCCTTACCGCCGCGTCGGACGCAGCGGTCTGGTGTTACCGGCGCTGTCCCTGGGCCTGTGGCACAACTTCGGCGACAGCACGCCGATCGACACCCAGCGCGCGTTGCTGCGCACCGCGTTCGACCTGGGGATCAATCACTTCGATCTGGCCAACAACTACGGCCCGCCCTACGGCAGCGCCGAGATCAATTTCGGCCGCCTGCTGCGCGAAGACTTCAAGCAGTACCGCGACGAACTGATCATCTCCAGCAAGGCCGGTTGGGACATGTGGCCCGGCCCATACGGCCAGGGCGGCGGCTCGCGCAAATACGTGCTGGCCAGTCTCGACCAGAGCCTGCAACGCCTGGGCCTGGACTATGTGGATATCTTTTATTCGCACCGTTTCGACCCGGACACCCCGCTGGAAGAAACCGCCAGTGCCCTCGCCACGGCGGTGCAGCAGGGCAAGGCGTTGTACATCGGTATCTCGTCGTACTCCGGGGTGAAAACCCGCGAAATCGCCGCGTTGCTCAAGGAATGGAAAGTGCCGCTGCTGATCCACCAACCGGCCTACAACCTGCTCAACCGCTGGGTGGAAAAGGATCTGCTCGATACCACCGAAGAGCTTGGCACCGGTGTGATTGCTTTCACCCCGCTGGCGCAAGGGCTGCTGACCGACAAGTATCTCAATGGCGTACCGGCGGACGCCCGAGTCAATCGTCCGGGCGGTGGTTCGTTGCAGGCTTCGCACTTGTCCGAGGCCAACATCGCTCACGTGCGGGCGCTGAATGAAATCGCCAGGCGTCGCGGGCAGAGCCTGGCGCAACTGGCATTGGCGTGGACGCTGCGCGATCCGCGGGTGACTTCGGCGCTGATCGGCGCGAGCCGGCCGGAGCAGATTGTCGAGAACGTCGGGGCGTTGAAAAACCTGAGTTTCAGTGTGGAGGAGTTGGCGGAGATCGACCGGTTTGCCCAGGAGGGCGGGATCAATCTCTGGGAGAAGCCTTCGACGGCGGAATAAGTGGCTGGCGCCGAGTCATTCGGCGCCTGCTCTGACGCTTTCGCGGGCAAGCCCGCTCCCACAAATACAGCTGTGTTCGCAGATTTTGTGTACGGCTCGGCCCCTGTGGGAGCGGGCTTGCCCGCGAAGAGGCCGGCTCAAGCACCAGGGAAATCGGGGCCTATTTGAAGAACGGCACATCCCCCAACACCGTAGCCCGTTGCATCACCCGCCGCGCCGGACGGTAATCATCCACTGCGTAATGCTGCGTCACGCGGTTGTCCCAGAATGCGATGTCATCCTTCTGCCAGCGCCAGCGAATGGTGAATTCCGGTCGTGTCGCGTGGGCGAACAAGAACTTCAGCACCGCCTCGCTCTCGGTTTCCGACAGTTCATTGATCTTCGACGTAAAGCCTTCGTTGACGAACAGCGAACGGCGCCCGCTCACCGGGTGAGTGCGAATCACCGGGTGCGACAGCGGTGGATTCTTGCGCCGCGCTTCTTCCCACTGCGCCAGTGCCTCCGGGGTGTTGCCGTAGCGCTCCAGCGGAAACGAGCGGGTGAAATCGTGAGTCGCGGTCAGCCCTTCGAGCATCGCTTGCATCGGCGCCGACAGTGCTTCATACGCGGCTATCCCGCTGGCCCATAACGTGTCGCCGCCGAACTCCGGCAACAGCTTGGCGCTGAGCACCGCGCCCATGGCCGGGGTCGGCAGGAAGGTCACGTCGGTGTGCCAGATCGCGTTGTCGCGCACGTCGGTGACGGCGGTGTCGAGGATCAGCACTTCAGGCTGTTCCGGCACGTTCGGGTAGATCGGATGAATGTGCAGGTCGCCGAAATAGTGGGCGAAGCGCGCCTGTTGCGACGGCTCGATCGGCTGATCGCGGAAGAACAGCACCTGGTATTTGAGCAGCGCCTGCTCAATGGCGTCGCGTTGTTCCAGGTTCAGCGGCTGGCTGATGTCGACGCCGCTGATCTGTGCGCCGAGGGCCGAGCTTAACGGGGTGATGTTCAGGCTGCTCATGGTGGTTCTCTTCAATTCCGGGGCCCCGAAACTGTCGGGGTAGTCAGTGCTGAAAAATCAATGGGCCTGGCCGTGCCACGGCACCAGTTTGCGTTGCAGGGCGCGCAGACCCATTTCCATGGCGAAGGCGATCAGGGCGATGACCAGAATCCCCAGCACCACCACATCGGTGACCAGGAATTGCGCAGCCGACTGCACCATGAAGCCCAGACCGCTGGTGGCCGCGATCAATTCGGCGGCCACCAGGGTCGACCAGCCGACACCCAGACCAATGCGCACCCCGGTCAGAATGTCCGGCAGGGCGCTGGGCAAAATCACATGGCGGATCAGTTGTGCGCGAGTCGCGCCCAGCGACTGCGCGGCGCGCAATTTGGCCGGGTCGACGGTGCGCACGCCGGTGGCGGTGGCGATGGCGATCGGGGCAAAAATCGCCAGGTAGATCAGCAGTACTTTCGACAACTCGCCAATGCCGCACCAGATCACGATCAGCGGCAGATAGGCCAGTGGTGGAATCGGGCGATAGAACTCGATCAGCGGATCCAGCACACCACGGGCTATACGGTTGGCGCCGATGGCGATGCCCACCGGCACGGCGGTCAGAATCGCGAAGCCGAGGCCCAGACCGATGCGGCTGAGGCTGGCGCCCAAGTGCTGCCACAAGGTCGAATCCATATAGCCCGTGGTCGCCAGCAACCAGCCTTTTTGCAGCACGGCGGACGGTGGCGGCAGAAACAGCGGTTCGATCAGACCGGTGGCGGTCACCGCCCACCAGATCACCAGCAACGCGAACAAGGTCAGCAGGCTGATCCAGCGGGTGCTGAGGCTGCGGCGCACGGGAATCACCACCGAAGTGGCGGCGGGTTTTACTTCGGTGGCGGAAACGTCGTAACTGCTCATGCGCGCTCCTGCCGTTGAACGGCGCTGCGTTGCGAAAACACTCTGGCGAGCACATGTTCGCGGGTTTCGATGAAGCGCGGATCGGACTTGATCGCCCGCGCCGATTCACCGGCGGCATAGCGCTTGCCGAAATCCAGATGCAGGCGTTCGACGATCTGTCCCGGATTCGGTGCCAGCAAAATCAGGTCGGTGGCGAGGAACACCGCTTCTTCAATGTCGTGGGTAATCAGGAACACCGGTTTGGCGGTGCGTTGCCAGACCTGCAGCAACAATTCCTGCATCTGTTCGCGGGTGAAGGCGTCGAGGGCGCCGAAGGGTTCGTCCATCAGCAATACGCGCGGGTCGGCGGCGAGGGCGCGAGCCAGGCCGACACGTTGCTTCTGGCCGCCTGAGAGCTGCCAGATGCGGCGGTGTTCAAACCCGCAGAGATCGACCAGCGCGAGCATTTCCCGGGCGATCTGTTCGCGTTTGTCCTTGGCCACACCGGCCAGTTCAAGACCGAAGGCAACGTTGGCCAGCACATCCTGCCAGGGCAGCAGGGCGTCATCCTGGAACACCACGCCGCGCTCGGCGCCCGGGCCCTTGACTGGCACGTTGTCGAGGGTGATGCGGCCGGCGCTCGGTTCGACGAAACCGGCAATCAGGTTCAACAGCGAAGTCTTGCCACTGCCGGACGGGCCGAGGGCCACCAGCAGTTGCTGAGGGCCGAGGGTCAGGGAAATGTCGGACAGTACCGGTTCCGGGCTGCCGGGATACTGTGCGCTGATGCGCTCCAGTTGTAGCAAGGCCATCGCAATTAACTCCGGATCAGTTGGTGATGTACTTGGGGGTGACGTACGGCGCGTAGTCCGGCAGTACCGCTTCAACCTTGCCTTGCTCCTTGAGGAACGCAGCGGTGTCGGTGATGGCTTTGGTGGTCGGCGCACCGAGGTCACTGACCTGATCCGCCGCCAGCGGGTAGACGTTGCCTTGCAGCAGCAAGGGAATGTCGCTGGCCTTGGCGCCGGACAATTTCACCAGTTTGTCGACGTTGCTCTGGTTGGCGATCCAGGCTTTCGGATCCTTGCGGTAGTCGGCGTAGGCGTCGAGGGTGACCTTGGCGAACGCGGTGACGATTTCCGGATGCTTCTCGGCGAAGTCCTTGCGCACGATCCAGGCGTCGAAGGTCGGCGCACCGAACTTGGCGAGTTCGCCGGAGGTGATCAGCACTTTGCCGTTTTCCTTGGCCACACCCAGCGCCGGATCCCAGACATAAGTGGCGTCGATGTCACCGCGTTTCCACGCGGCAATGATCGCCGGCGGGGCGAGGTTGAGGACGGTGACTTTCGAAGGGTCGATGTTCCAGTGTTTCAGCGCGGCGAGCAGGCTGTAGTGACCGGTGGACACGAACGGCACGGCGATTTTCTTGCCGACCAGATCCTGCGGCGTCTTGATGCCGGCGCCGTCGCGGGCGACCAATGCTTCGGCGGCGCCGATCTGGGTGGCGATGAGGAAGGTTTCCACCGGGACCTTACGGGTGACGGCTGCGGTCAGCGGGCTGGAGCCGAGGTAACCGATCTGCACGTCGCCGGAGGCGATGGCCGAGATGACGTCCGCACCGTTGTCGAACTTGCGCCAGCTGATGTCGGCCTTGGTGGCTTTCTCGTACGCGCCATCGGCCTGGGCGACTTTCGCCGGGTCGACGGTGGTCTGGTAGGCGACGGTGAGGTCGGCGGCCTGGGCCAGGAAGCTCGCGGCAGCCAGAGAGGCCACGGCCAGCAGGCGAAGCGGGACATTCAGTTTCATAGAAGAGCTCCATATCAGGCGACCGGGCGTCGGCATGAAAGGAGACTAAATGATCTAAGAAACTAAAAATAAATAACTTTTTAGACTTAGCTTATGAGCAGAAAAATCTGAGCGTGACCGCTGCGCGGTCATTCGCGAGCAGGCTCGCTCCCACATCAGATTACAGTCTTCTGTGGGAGCGAGCCTGCTCGCGAAATGGTTCGAAGAACCTTCTGATGTCAGTTGCTGATCGCCAGGATGCTCGCCTGGTACGACCCGACAAACACGTCAAAATCACCGACCTCGTTCTGCTCCAGTTCAGCCTGTTGCGCCAGCGATGAGCTCGCCAGTTCTTCGAACTTCGCCTGTTCTTCAGCGGCCAGCGGCTCGCTGCGGAAGAACTCGGCGTGAACCTGGCTCTGCCGCAGGGAGAATTGCGCGAAGCTTTCCTTGTGTTCGGTCATGGCTGCCAGCACCTGGGCCGAAGGCGTCAGGGACGCGTCCCTGACCTTGGCCAGTTGAGCGTCGAGGGCCTTGCTGTGGGCCTCGCCGCCATGGCTCTGATCGAGCATCGCTGCCAGCGGAGCGATGTTTTCCAGCAGTTCTGTCGCCCATTCCTTCAAATCGACCGGCTGGCCATCACGCTGCAGTTGCAGGCCCGGACGCCGACCTTCCTTGACCACGCTGAGGAAGTTGGAAGTGGCATTGCCGCAGCTGATGTTGGTCAGCAGCGGGCTGTCGTTCAGCGCGCAGTACAACAGGAATGCGTCGAGGAAGCGCGACTCGGTGACGTCAATGCCCATCGGCAGGAACGGGTTGATGTCCAGGCAGCGCACTTCGACGTACTGGATGCCACGGGCCATCAGGGCCTGGATCGGCCGCTCGCCGGTGTAGGTCACGCGTTTCGGGCGGATATTGGAGTAGTACTCGTTTTCGATCTGCAGGATGTTGGTATTGAGTTGCACCCATTCGCCATCCTGGTGCGTGCCGATTTTCACGTACGGTGCGTACGGCGTGGCCACAGCCTTGCGCAGACTGTCGGTGTAGCTCGACAGGTCGTTGTAGCACGGGGTCAGGCCGGCCTGGGCGTTGCTCTGGTAACCGAGGTCGCTCATGCGCAGGCTGGTGGCGTAAGGCAGGTACAGGGTGTCCGCATCGAACTGTTCCAACTGGTGCGGACGGCCCCGCAGGAAACCTGCATCCAGTGCCGGCGAAGCGCCGAACAGGTACATCAGCAGCCAGCTGTAGCGACGGAAGTTGCGGATCAGCGCGATATAGGACGACGACTGGAAATCCCGGTCGGTGCCAACGAAGCCTTCGGCTTCTTTCAGCAGCGGCCAGAGCTTTTCCGGCAGGGAGAAGTTGTAGTGAATCCCGGCGATGCACTGCATGGTTTTGCCGTAACGCAGGGCCAGGCCCTTGCGGTAGACGTACTTCAGCTGACCGATGTTGGAGGTGCCGTAATAGGCGATCGGGATGTCCTCCTCGGCCGGCAACGGGCACGGCATCGATGGACTCCACAGGTACTCGTTGCCGAGCTTGCTGTAGGCGAAGCGATGAATCCTGTCCAGGCTGGCCAGGGTATCGGCCGGGTCCGACAGGGCGGGGGTGATGAATTCCAGCAGCGACTCGGAGTAGTCGGTGGTGATCTGTTCGTTGGTCAGCGCGGAACCCAGGCTTTCGGGGTGCGGCGTTTGCGCCAGTCGACCCTCGCCGGTCACGCGCAGGCATTCGCGTTCGATGCCGTGCAGACACTGTTGGAGCAGAGAGAGGTTGGCGCGCTCACCGAGCAGAGCCAGGCGGCGGTTGAGAAGTTCGCTCAATTTGGATTCCTTCACGCGTCAGTCGCCCCAATATGGGGGTGGGCAGGACGGTCTACAAGGGTGAAGTTGAAACTGGCGTTTTCGCCTGGTTTTTCGGGCCCTGAAGCCCCCGTTGAAACGCCAACTTCGCTCCCTGAATCTGGCCGATGCGGGCGAAGATTACGCAATCCCTTTGGGAGCGGGCTTGCCCGCGAAAGCGGTGTTTCAGACTAGTTGATACTGGCTGATACGCCCCATTCGCGGGCAAGCCCGCTCCCACAGAAAAGCTCGACGCTGCGATCACAGCGCCGAAATTAACCCAAATCGATGACGACTAGCTACAGGACAGCGAACGTGCCTTGTGCTTTTGCGACCAGTTTGTCGCCCTGCATCACGTCGGCTTCGACCACCAGCGTGCGCCGGCCCGGGTGGATCACCCGGGCCGTGCAGATCACCTCGCCTTCGGAGACGGCGCGGATGTAGTTGATCTTGCACTCGATGGTAGCGCTCTGCTGGTCAAAACCGTGGGTGCTGGAACAGGCCAGCCCCATGGCGATATCGACCAGACTGAACAGCGCGCCGCCGTGCAGCTTGCCGCCACGGTTGCGCAGTTCGGGTTCCAGCACCAGGGCGACTTGCGCCACCCCGGTTTCCAGGCTGTGCAGGCGGCAGCCCAACAGCTTGTAAAACGCGCTCTCGACGAGCCCGGCCGGAATTTCCATCAGCGTTTCTTCAACTGCTTGGCGTTGGCGAACAGCGAGGCCATGGCGTTGTTCGCCGGGGCAGCCGGGGTGCTTTCCTTGCGCGGAGCCGAACCCTGCGACTGGCGTGGCGCCGAGCCCGGACGCGAGCCGCGGGCACCGTCGACTTTCTCGCCCGGGGTGTCGCTCATGCGCATCGACAGGCCGACGCGTTTGCGCGGGATGTCGACTTCCATGACCTTCACTTTCACCACGTCACCGGCCTTCACCGCTTCGCGTGGGTCCTTGATGAACTTTTCCGACAGCGCCGAGATGTGCACCAGACCGTCCTGGTGAACGCCGATGTCGACGAACGCACCGAACGCCGTGACGTTGGTCACCACGCCTTCGAGGATCATCCCCGGTTGCAGGTCTTTCAGGTCCTCGACGCCTTCCTGGAACTCGGCGGTCTTGAACTCCGGACGCGGGTCGCGGCCCGGTTTTTCCAGTTCCTGCAGGATGTCGGTGACCGTTGGCAGACCGAAGGTCTCGTCTGTGAATTTCTTCGGATCCAGACGCTTGAGGAACCCGGCGTCGCCGATCAGCGAGCGGATGTCGCGGTCGGTTTCGGCGGCGATGCGTTGCACCAGCGGGTAGGCTTCCGGGTGAACGGCCGAAGCGTCCAGCGGATTGTCGCCGTTCATCACGCGCAGGAAGCCGGCGGCCTGTTCGAAGGTTTTCTCGCCCAGACGCGCGACTTTCTTCAGCGCGGCGCGAGTCTTGAACGCGCCGTTTTCGTCACGGTGAGTCACGATGTTCTGCGCCAGGGTCGCATTGAGGCCGGAGATCCGCGCCAGCAGCGCCACCGACGCGGTATTCACGTCCACGCCCACGGCGTTCACGCAGTCTTCGACCACGGCATCCAGGCCGCGCGCCAGTTTCAGTTGCGACACGTCGTGCTGGTACTGGCCGACACCGATGGATTTCGGATCGATCTTCACCAGTTCGGCCAGCGGGTCCTGCAGGCGACGGGCGATGGAAACCGCGCCACGGATCGACACATCCAGATCCGGAAACTCTCTGGCTGCCAGCTCCGATGCCGAATACACCGATGCGCCGGCTTCGGAGACCATGACCTTGGTCATTTTCATGGCTGGATATTTTTTGATCAGCTCGATGGCCAGCTTGTCGGTTTCACGGCTGGCGGTGCCGTTGCCGATGGCGATCAGGTCAACCGAGTGCTTGGCGCACAGGGCGGCCAGAATCGCGATGGTCTGGTCCCATTTGTTGTGCGGCACGTGTGGGTAGACGGTTGTGTGGTCCAGCAGCTTGCCGGTAGCGTCGACCACCGCGACCTTGCAGCCGGTGCGCAGGCCCGGGTCGAGGCCCAGGGTAGCCCGTGGACCGGCCGGAGCGGCCAGCAGCAGGTCATGCAGGTTGTGGGCGAAAACGTTGATCGCTTCGGCTTCGGCGCCGTCGCGCAGTTCGCCCAGCAGGTCGGTTTCCAGGTGGGTGTAGAGCTTGACCTTCCAGGTCCAGCGCACCACTTCACTCAGCCACTTGTCGGCCGGACGGTTCTGGTTCTGGATGCCGACGTGCTGACCGATCATGCCTTCGCACGGGTGCAAAGTGCCCGGCAGTTCTTCGCCGACTTTCAGCGCAGCACTGAGGATACCTTCATTGCGACCACGGAAAATCGCCAGCGCGCGGTGCGACGGCACGCCTTTGAGCGGTTCGTCGTGTTCGAAGTAATCGCGGAACTTGGCGCCTTCCTCTTCCTTGCCGGCGATCACGCGGGCACTGAGGGTGGCTTCCTGCTTCAAATAGTTGCGCAGTTTCTCCAGCAGGTTGGCGTCTTCGGCAAAACGCTCCATGAGGATGTACTTGGCGCCTTCCAGTGCAGCCTTGATGTCCGCCACACCTTTTTCGGCGTTGATGAAGCGCGCGGCTTCGGTTTCCGGGGCCAGGTTCGGGTCGTTGAACAGGCCGTCGGCCAGCTCGCCGAGGCCGGCTTCCAGGGCGATCTGGCCCTTGGTACGGCGCTTCTGCTTGTACGGCAGGTACAAGTCTTCGAGGCGGGTCTTGGTGTCGGCGAGTTTGATTTCGCGCTCCAGTTCAGGGGTGAGTTTTCCCTGCTCCTGAATGCTGGCGAGGATACTGATGCGCCGTTCGTCGAGTTCTCGCAGGTAGCGCAGACGCTCTTCCAGATGACGCAGTTGAGTGTCATCGAGGCTGCCGGTCACTTCTTTCCGGTAACGGGCGATGAAGGGAACTGTCGAGCCTTCATCGAGTAGCGCGACGGCCGCTTCGACCTGTTGCGGGCGTACGCCGAGTTCCTCGGCGATGCGGCTGTTGATGCTGTCCATAAAACCACCTGACAAATTGTGAAAAGCAGGCTCGCAGGCATGTAAATGAAGGCCCGGAGTCTGGTGGGGCGGCTCGCTCACGGCCGCTGCCTGGGTCAAAAGGCATTCCGTTGACCCGTGAAATCGAACAATTACTGCGTCGCCCATGAAAATAAGGTGCGGCCAACTGCGGTAACGATTCAGACGTTGCCTGACTCAAAAGGCCGCGCATTATAACCGGCGTTCTGTCATTCGGGGGCGACAGGGTCTGTAGGCTCAAGCCCCGGTTTTCTGGCAGTGAAGGAAAAATCTGCTAACAATGCACACGGTGCGTATAACGGCAGCTACGCCATAATGCGCGCCGAGCTAAAAGGAGCATCCAATGAGCAGCACTGCACAAACTGCTGAAGGCGAAAAAATTCTTATTGTTGACGACGATCCTGGGCTGAGCAGCCTGCTGGAACGCTTCTTCGTCAGCAAGGGCTACCGTGCCCGCGCCGTACCGAACACCGAGCAGATGGATCGTCTGCTGTCTCGTGAAGTATTCAACCTGGTCGTTCTCGACCTGATGCTGCCGGGCGAAGACGGCCTGACCGCCTGCCGTCGCCTGCGTGGTGCGAATAACCAGATCCCGATCATCATGCTCACCGCCAAGGGCGACGAGCTGAGTCGTATCAAGGGCCTGGAACTGGGTGCCGACGACTACCTGGCCAAGCCGTTCAACCCGGACGAGCTGATGGCCCGCGTCAAAGCGGTATTGCGCCGTCAGGCCGCACCGGTGCCGGGCGCGCCGGGCAGTGAAGAGGAAAATGTCACGTTCGGCGACTACGTGCTGTCCCTGGCCACCCGCGAACTCAAGCGCGGTGACGAAGTACACATGCTCACCACCGGTGAGTTTGCGGTGCTCAAGGCACTGGTGATGAACGCTCGTCAGCCGCTGACCCGCGACAAACTGATGAACCTGGCCCGTGGCCGGGAGTGGGATGCCCTGGAGCGCTCCATCGACGTGCAGATTTCCCGTCTGCGCCGGATGATCGAACCCGATCCGTCCAAGCCGCGCTACATCCAGACTGTCTGGGGCGTGGGTTATGTATTCGTGCCGGATGGCAACTCCACCAAGTGACGGCTGATTTGCAGGAGCGGGTCTGGAGGCAAGCGCGAAGCGCTGCGCCAACAGACTCGCCATCTGCAATATGCGAGCATTGCTCGCTCCTGCAAGCGCGTAGCGGTTATCCATGAAAACCCCTGTCTGGTTCCCCCAAAGCTTTTTCTCCCGCACCCTCTGGCTGGTGCTCATCGTCGTATTGTTCTCCAAGGCCCTGACCCTGGTTTATCTGCTGATGAACGAGGACGTGCTGGTTGACCGTCAGTACAGTCACGGCGTCGCCCTGACGCTGCGTGCCTATTGGGCGGCCGATGAAGAAAACCGCGCGAAGATCGCCGATGCCGCGACCCTGATCCGGGTGATTGGTGCAGGTGTGCCGGAAGGTGAACAGCACTGGCCCTACAGCGAAATCTATCAGCGACAGATGCAGGCGGAACTGGGGGCCGATACCGAAGTCCGGCTGCGCATGCATTCACCGCCGGCACTGTGGGTGCGTGCGCCAAGCCTCGGTGATGGCTGGCTGAAAGTGCCGCTGTATCCGCATCCGTTGCGCGGCCAGAAAATCTGGAACGTGCTCGGCTGGTTCCTCGCCATCGGTTTGCTCTCGACCGCGTCGGCATGGATTTTCGTCAGCCAGCTCAACCAGCCTTTGAAGCGCCTTGTTTATGCGGCGCGGCAACTGGGACAGGGCCGTAGCGTGCGTCTGCCGATCAGTGATACGCCCAGCGAAATGACCGAGGTGTATCGCGCCTTCAACCAGATGGCCGAAGACGTCGAACAGGCCGGGCGTGAGCGCGAGCTGATGCTGGCCGGTGTTTCCCACGACTTGCGCACGCCGCTGACGCGGCTGCGGCTCTCGCTGGAGTTGATGGGCGACCGCACCGACCTGACCGACGACATGGTGCGTGACATCGAAGACATGGACGCGATTCTCGATCAGTTCCTCGCGTTTATTCGTGATGGTCGGGACGAGTCGGTGGAGGAAGTTGATCTGAGCGATCTGGTGCGTGAGGTCGCAGCGCCATACAACCAGAGCGAAGAGAAGGTGCGCTTGCGTCTGGAACCGATCCAGCCGTTTCCGCTGCGTCGCGTGTCGATGAAACGCCTGCTGAACAACCTGATCGGCAATGCCTTGAACCATGCGGGGGGCAGCGTCGAAGTCGCGGCCTACGTGTCGGGTGACAACAGTGCGCCGTATGTGGTGTTGAGCGTGATGGACCGTGGGGCGGGGATCGATCCGTCGGAGCTCGAGGCGATCTTCAACCCTTTCACCCGTGGTGATCGCGCACGAGGCGGGAAGGGCACCGGGCTGGGCCTGGCGATCGTGAAGCGGATTGCATCGATGCACGGTGGCAATGTCGAGCTGCGCAACCGTTCCGGTGGTGGACTGGAGGCGCGGGTGCGGTTGCCGCTGGGATTGATGTTGCCAAGGGATGCCGTTTGAGAGCAGCCCCGAGCTGCAAGCTTTGAGCTGCAAGCAAAAGCGGATTTTACTCGCCGCATGCAGCTCGTAGCTCGCTGCTGTTTTTTATCCTTTGCCCTTGGTGCGGGTCATGTTCGGGCCACCGTTCTTTTCGAGGTGCTCGATGATGATCCCTGCCACGTTTTTGCCGGTGGTGGTTTCGATGCCTTCCAGACCCGGCGATGAGTTCACTTCCATGACCAGCGGTCCGTGATTGGAGCGCAGGATATCCACGCCTGCCACCGTCAGGCCCATCACCTTGGCGGCGCGCAGCGCGGTCATGCGCTCTTCCGGGGTGATCTTGATCAGGCTGGCACTGCCCCCCCGGTGCAGGTTGGAGCGGAATTCCCCCGGCTTGGCCTGGCGTTTCATCGCCGCAATCACCTTGTCGCCGACCACGAAGCAGCGGATGTCCGCACCGCCCGCTTCCTTGATGTATTCCTGCACCATGATGTTCTGCTTCAGGCCCATGAACGCCTCGATCACCGACTCCGCCGCCGTCGCGGTTTCGCACAGAACCACGCCGATGCCCTGGGTACCCTCGAGCACCTTGATCACCAGCGGCGCGCCGTTGACCATGTCGATCAGGTCGGGAATGTCGTCGGGCGAGTGGGCGAAGCCGGTCACCGGCAGGCCGATCCCGCGACGTGACAACAGTTGCAGCGAACGCAGCTTGTCCCGGGAGCGGGCGATGGCCACCGATTCATTGAGGGGGAAAACCCCCATCATTTCGAACTGACGCAGCACCGCGCAGCCATAGAACGTGACCGATGCACCGATCCGCGGAATCACCGCATCGAAACCTTCCAGCGGCTTGCCGCGATAGTGGATCTGCGGCTTGTGGCTGGCAATGTTCATATAGGCGCGCAAGGTGTCGATCACCACCATTTCATGCCCGCGTTCGGTTCCGGCTTCGACCAGACGGCGGGTGGAATACAGACGCGGATTTCGCGACAGCACAGCGATCTTCATGCAACACCTGTGGAGGAGGTAGATACCGGGAACACCGGCTTGTCTTGTACATATTTGATGCCCGGATTGACCACCAGTTGGCCGTCGATCAGGGCTTTGGAACCGAGCAACAGGCGATAGCGCATGGACTTGCGGCAGGCGAGGGTGAACTCCACCGGCCATACCCGGTCACCGAGGGCCAGTGTGGTGCTGATCACGTAGCGCACCTGGGCCTGGCCGTTGGAGCTCTTGATAGTCTTGCGGGTCACCAGCGGCGCTTCGCAACGCCGGTGACGCAACTGCACCACCGTGCCCAGATGCGCGGTGAAACGCACCCACTTCTCGCCGTCCCGTTCGAACGGTTCGATGTCGGTGGCATGCAGGCTGGAGGTGCTGGCGCCGGTGTCGATTTTTGCCCGAAGGCCTGCGACTCCCAGATCCGGGAGCGCCACCCACTCGCGCAGACCGACAACGGTCAAATGGTCAAATGTCTTCAAAGGAAAAAACCAACGATTAACGCGTCCACGCTTCAGGGGACACCTGGGCCAACGCTTTGAATGCGGGCCTGGCGAACCAGAAACCCTGCATCAGAAATATTCCGCAGTCCGCCAGGAAATCCCGTTCCCCCGCACTCTCTATGCCTTCGGCGATGACTGTAACGTTCAACTCAGCACAGATTGTGACAATCCCCCGAACGATAGCCTGACGAACACGGTCACGGTCGATATCGCGGATCAGCGACATGTCGAGTTTGATCAGATCCGGTTGGAAATCGGCCAGCAGATTGAGCCCCGAATAACCGGCACCGAAATCGTCGATGGCCGTCTTGAAGCCGAATTCGCGGTATTCACGCAGAATATTGGTCAAATGGCGATAGTTATCTACGTGCTCGCTTTCCAGGGTTTCGAAAATCAGCCGGTCGATCGGGAAATTGTGTTTCCTGGCAGCCTCCAGGGTGCTGCGAATGCATAACTCTGGACGATAGACGGCGTTGGGCATGAAGTTGATCGACAAGTGTGTCTGCATATTTAGTTCGGCTGCGCCTTCGATGGCGCGAGTCCGGCAGAGTTGGTCGAAACGGTAGCGATTATCTTCCGTAACCTGATCCAGCACGGTTAAAGCGCCTTCACCGGTCACACCACGAACCAGTGCCTCGTAGGCGTACACCGACTCGTCACGCAGATCCACGATGGGCTGATAGGCGAAGGAAAAATCGAAGCCCAGCGGTTCGCTTTGCTGGCAACCCGCGCACCCGGATTTGGGTGAGGTCAATGAAGACGGAAATTTGGTCACTCGATCACTCCAAGCCGTTGAACCGGCGAAGATCACAGTTTATCTGGAGGGCCGGATTCTTGCGCCCGACAGAATCGGTAGTACAGTTCCGACTACTGGCTGAACGAGGAATTCATATGGCGCAAAAACAGGAAGAGGACGACAAGGTCCGTCTCGACAAGTGGCTGTGGGCTGCGCGTTTTTTCAAGACCCGCGCGTTGGCCAAGGCTGCCATCGAGAGCGGCAAAGTGCATTGTCGGGGAGAGCGCTGCAAACCTGGCAAAGAACCACGCATTGGCGATGAATTCGAGATTCGTACCGGCTTCGACGAGAAGACCGTTGTGGTTCAGGCCTTGTCGATCGTGCGTCGCGGCGCACCTGAGGCGCAGACGCTGTATGCCGAGACCGAGGCGAGTATTGCCAAACGTGAATCGGCTGCTGCGATGCGCAAGGCCGGCGCCCTGGGCGTGACCACTGACGGTAAACCGAGCAAGAAGCAGCGTCGGGATCTGTTTAAATTTCGTGGGAACAGTAGCGGCGAATAAAAAAACGCAGCCTGCCGGACTGGGTTCAAGACCCGCCGGCGGCTGCGTTTTTTTCAGCCATTTGATTACTGCGCGGACACTACACTCATCCGCGAAATCACCGGCAGTTTGCCCAACAGCCGGAAAACCGGCGACGTGACCTTCAACCAGAAGTTCGCCGCGTGGTACGCAAACGGTGTGTAGTAACCCCAGCCCAGTGCCCATACGGCCAGCAGCATGCCGCCGATGTAATCGTCCTGGCCCCAATGCGCACCGGCCACCAGACGCGGCAGCATGAATAGCAGCGCCAGGCCCCAGACTGTCAGGAACTGTCCGGCCGAGCGACTGAACACACCCATGAACAACGCCCAGATCAGCAACACCGAAGCATGGTCACCGGGAAAGCTCTGACTCGAGCGATCTTTCAGCTCTAAGGTCTTTTCCAGATGCGGGAAGTAGTCACTCATATGGATGGCGCCTTCGAGCACCATGGAGGGACTGTTGTGCTGCCAGCCCATGTGGTCGGCGAACTTGGAAAACAGCGCGCGAATCACCACCATCAGCAGCAGGATGGAGAAAAAGCCGAAGAAGGCGCGGCGTACGTCAATCGCCTTGAAGACCCAGTCGCCCTTGATCAGCAGCGTCAGCAGAATCAGCCCGACGACAATGTCGAACGGACGCAGACTTGCAATTGCCCATATGTGGAGCCATATGGGGTTGCTGGCCAGCGGAGTGTTGAGTGAGCGGAACAGCCACTCGTCGAAAATCACACACAGCATCTGACCTGTAGGCCATAACCAGAAAGCCAGAAGTGCCAATGGCACCGCATTGCACAGAACCAGCCGGCCGAGGTTCCACCTTGTTTGGAACAAACCCGGATTGTTCATAAAATGCCTCCCGTGGCTGAACGCAAGCATCAAAATCGACGCCGGAAGCGCGGAATTTTCATTCTTTGTAACCTTTTTGTCATTAAATTCAGAACCTAGACCTATGACCGATTTCCTCGATACCGATTACACCCAACGCTTCATCTTCGATGACAGCGACACACGCGGCGAACTGGTGTCGCTGGAGCGCAGCTATGCCGAGGTGCTCGCCAAGCACCCGTATCCCGAGCCGGTTGCGCAACTGCTGGGTGAACTGATGGCTGCCGCAGCGCTTCTGGTGGGCACCCTGAAATTCGATGGCTTGCTGATTCTCCAGGCGCGTTCCGAAGGCCCGATTCCCCTGCTGATGATCGAATGCTCCAGCGAGCGTGAAATCCGTGGCCTGGCGCGGTACGAGGCTGATCTGATCGGCCCGGATGCGACCCTGGCCGACCTGATGCCCAACGGTGTCCTGGCCCTGACGATCGACCCGGCGGTCGGCCAGCGTTATCAGGGCATCGTCGACCTGGACGGCGAAACCCTGTCCGATTGCTTCACCAACTACTTCGTCATGTCCCAGCAGGTCGGCACCCGATTCAAGCTGTGCGCCGATGGTCGTCGCGCGCGTGGCCTCATGCTGCAACAACTGCCGGCCGATCGCCTGAAAGATGAAGAAGAACGCGCCGCCAGCTGGCAGCACATCACCGCACTGGGCAATACCCTGACCGCCGATGAATTGTTGAGCCTGGACAACGAAACGATTCTGCATCGTCTCTACCATGAAGAGCAGGTACGGCTGTTCGATGCGCAGAAACTGCGCTTCCACTGCAGTTGCTCCCGTGAGCGTTCGGGCAACGCGTTGGTCAGCCTGGGTCTGGAGGATGCGCAGCAATTGGTGGCCGAGCAGGGTGGCCGTGTGGAGATCGATTGCCAGTTCTGCAACCAGCGCTACGTGTTCGATGCAGCGGATATCGCTCAATTGTTCGCGGGTGCGGGTGTCGAGACGCCGTCAGATACCCGGCACTAAAACGGTTCAGCGCAGGTAAATTCACTGCTCAACGACGGAATAACGCCGTTACGACGGGAGGGCCCTACTCTTTTTGGGCTTTTCTGGCATAATCCGGCCCACTTTTTTCGCGGTAGTAGTGCATGACTTTCTACTACAAAACGTTTGGAGCACACTCGGCCACTGGCCGACGGGGAACCTCATGACGCAAGCCAATAACGCCGTGTACACCGATCTGAGTGTTGATGATCTGGTAAAAGAAGCCCTGCAGCGCGGTGAAGGCGTGCTTGCCGATACCGGCGCTCTGGTCGTTCGCACCGGTCACCGCACCGGCCGTTCGCCAGTCGACCGTTTCATCGTTGAAGAGCCTTCCACCCAGGACGCCATCGCCTGGGGCCCGATCAACCGCAAGTTCCCGGCCGACAAGTTCGACGCGCTGTGGGCTCGTGTTGAAGCATTCAACAACGCGCAAGAGCATTTCGTTTCCCACGTGCATGTAGGCGCGGCCGAAGATCACTACCTGGCCGTGAAGATGACCACGCAGACTGCCTGGCAGAACCTGTTCGGTCGTTGCCTGTTCATCAACCCGGCCCGGTACAACCCGGCCGGTCGCGAAGAGTGGCAAGTGCTGAACGTGGCCAACTTCGAGTGCGTGCCCGAGCGTGACGGCACCAACTCCGACGGTTGCGTGATCATCAACTTCGCCCAGAAGAAAGTGCTGATCGCCGGCATGCGTTACGCCGGTGAAATGAAGAAAGCCATGTTCTCGGTGCAGAATTTCCTGCTGCCGGCCGCTGACGTGCTGCCAATGCACTGCGCTGCCAACATTGGCGAAGAAGGCGACGTGACCCTGTTCTTCGGTCTGTCGGGCACCGGCAAGACCACCCTGTCCGCCGACGAAAGCCGTTACCTGATCGGTGACGACGAACACGGCTGGGGCGAAGGTGTTGTGTTCAACATCGAGGGCGGCTGCTACGCCAAGTGCATCGACCTGTCCGAGAAGAACGAGCCGGTCATCTGGAAAGCCATCAAGCACGGCGCCGTGCTGGAAAACGTCGTGATCGACGATGCCAAGCACGCCGACTACGCCGATGTCAGCCTGACCCAGAACAGCCGCGCGGCCTACCCGCTGGAGCACGTTGCCAAGCGTTCCGCGAAGAACCTGGGCGGCGAGCCAAACGCTGTGATCTTCCTGACCTGCGACCTGACCGGCGTACTGCCGCCAGTGTCGATCCTGAACAACGAGCAGGCGGCCTACCACTTCCTGTCCGGCTACACCGCACTGGTGGGCTCGACCGAAATGGGTTCGGGCAGCGGCATCAAGTCGACTTTCTCCACCTGCTTCGGGGCACCGTTCTTCCCGCGCCCGGCTGGCGAATACGCTGAACTGCTGATCAAGCGCATCAAGGGCTTCGGCTCCAAGGTCTACCTGGTCAACACCGGCTGGACCGGTGGTGGCTACGGCGTCGGCAAACGCTTCAACATCCCGACCACCCGCGCCGTGATCGCTGCGATCCAGAGCGGTGCTCTGGTCGGTGCCGAAACCGAACACCTGGACACCATCAACCTGGACGTGCCGCTGGCCGTACCGGGCGTCGAAACCAACCTGCTCAACCCGCGCAACACCTGGGCTGACAAGGCTGCGTACGACGAAGCTGCCAAAGCTCTGGCCGGTCTGTTCATCGAGAATTTCAAGAAGTTCGACGTGAGCGACGCGATCAAGGCTGCCGGGCCCAAGTTGTAAGACCTGGTTCTGGTGAATGAAAAAGCCGCCTCTCAGGGGCGGCTTTTTTGTGGGTGACTGGTTGGACTTCGTTGTCAGATCAACTGCCATTATTCCCGCGGAGTCCGCGCTAAGCAGCCAGAATAATGCTGCTTGAGGAGCCGCGAACTCCCAAGCATTTTTTCTCCAGCCATCATGGCCATTGCCGTCTGGTATGCAGCACTCGCAGCACCTCCACACCATCAACTTTGATTGCGTAGATGATGACGTAGTTTGGGGAGACGACGATTTCGCGGGTGCCTTGCGCGATACCTTTTCGGTATATGGCTGGGGGCTTGCGGGGAACCCGGTGCAGGAAGCCACGGTGTGGTTTCGCAGATCGATTTCGGTGAGGTCGAGGTTGTTGATGTGAGTGCAGACAGAGAGATTCTGAGCATTGCAGTCATTGTTGCGAGCTTTGGGAGCTCGTCTGATGGCGCTGGTTGCCTGTCCGATGCCTGGCAACTTCCAGCAAGTCACAGCCGTCCTGAGTCAGCAGATAGAGCGCACTGACGATATTGGGGATGTCCTTTACATCGGCCTGTTTGAAACACAGGCAGTAAAGCGTTTCCAGCAGGTTGTTGGCTGCACGCAGTCGCTGATCGGCGGCATCGAGGAGATCGCGGTGGCTCGCTTCGGTATCAATGACCAGCACGGGCGTGTCGCTATAGCTGGTTGTGAGTGCGCGGTATCGGGTGTTTAGCGGTTTGAACATGTTCATGATCGGGTGTGTCCTTACGAAGTCGCGGGCCGACACAGTGTTTTCAGCCGCGCCGGCCACTATAGAAGGGCGCCCTCGACCGGGACAAGACAGCCACGATGGACAGAGTTCGTAGGGGTTTTTCCGGCGTTCGGGTATTTGCCCTACGCGTTTTTGCAGTCTTTGCACAGCAAAACCCTGAGCAGGGAAATTTCCGACGTTTTTGTCGGGCGATTCCCGTTAAACCTCTGTATGGTGCGCGCCAGAATCCGTAGGGCGTTTCCAGGCGTCCGACACACGCTTAAAGGGAATTGGGTATGCAGTGGCTACGAATGGCCTCGATCATTTTGCTGTGGGCCAGTGGTTGTCGTTTGACGATGGCCTCCGATGCGGGCAACGGATTGGCACTGGCCAATCTGGAGCGCAGTGGCTGGCCGGAGGCCCTCACCACTCAGGACAGCATCGACACAGCCTCCCGCGCGCAAGTGCTGATCTTCGGCAAGGCCCTTCTGGCCAGCGAAGCGTTGGACGAAACGGGACTCAAACAACGATTGGGCGTGCAGCAGATGCAGCTCAAGTCGATCCGGCAGGTGCGCGACGGCCTGTGGGATCGCTTGCTCAACACTTATCACGACGCCAGCCAGAGTTGCGACGAACAAGCGTTTTGCCCACGGGTACGCAGTGTCGCGGACTTGCGTCAGTTGGCGGCGGCATTCACGGGCGATATCAGCCCGGCTCATGCACAGTGGGCAAGCAAGAGCCTGAACGTGCATGAGCGGGTGCTGGATGAGCAACTGCGGGTGGCCGTGTTGCACCCATGACGCTGCGTCTGCGGGTGTCAGACCGAAGCGGTTGCACTCGCGGTCATGGCGGATGCCCAAGGCGGTGGAAAGTTGTCGGGAGAAGGCGTGCATCCGCCCAGCAACAGGGATGCAAGGATCAGGGCGAGGGGGCGTTTCAAAAGATTCGGCATGTTCATTCCTTGATAAAAGTGACAGGCATCGGCCTTCCTGGCTCGAAGCGTGACGGACATTACCCTCGGGTCGACTCACATGGCGATGAACAAAGTGTTTCATTTGTTTGATCCGGTGACAGGGCTGCCGACGCTGTATCATCCCGTATCGATTTGCCCCCGGCCTTTTCTCGACTCGCTGCGATCGCCCGCTAGGCTGTTGGCATCACAGCGGTCAACGGAGTGACAGCGCATGCACAGCACCCTGGAACAGGTTTTCGGTTATCCACAGTTTCGACCCGGTCAGGAAGCGGCGATCAGTGCCGTTCTGGCCGGGCGTTCGGCGGCGGCGATCTTTCCCACGGGCTCCGGCAAATCCCTTTGCTACCAGGTGCCGGCTCTCCTGCTGCCACACCTGACGCTGGTGGTCTCGCCGTTGCTGGCGCTGATGCAGGACCAGCTCGCATTCCTGCAACGACACGGTATTTCGGCAGGCAGCATCGACTCTGCACAGAGTCGCGAAGATGCCAATGATGTGATGGCCCGTGCCCGTTCCGGTGAGCTGAAGATCCTGATGATTTCCGTCGAGCGTTTGAAGAACGAGCGCTTCCGCAATTTTTTGCAGCAGGTGCCGATCTCGCTGCTGGTGGTGGATGAGGCGCACTGCATCTCCGAATGGGGCCACAACTTTCGGCCCGACTACCTCAAGCTGCCGGACTATCAGCGCCAGTTCTACATCCCGCAGACCCTGCTGCTGACTGCAACGGCAACGCCG
The DNA here is from genome assembly GCF_024981055.1 of Pseudomonas sp. BW7P1. NCBI lineage: Bacteria > Pseudomonadati > Pseudomonadota > Gammaproteobacteria > Pseudomonadales > Pseudomonadaceae > Pseudomonas > Pseudomonas sp. BW7P1. The sequence continues at coordinate 521,262 of NZ_CP103374.1, forward strand.
AAAGTCATCGCCGACATGCAGGCGAAATTTGCCATCGCCGCCGAGGATGTGGTCACCACCGGTTTCTATCGGCCCAATCTCAATCTGCTGGTGGAACCGGTGCGCGGCGAGGACAAACGTCGACGGCTGGTGGAGTGGATGGCCGGGCGGGTAGGCCAGCCGAGCATCGTCTACGTCACCCTGCAGAAAACAGCCGAGCACATTGCCGAGCATCTGAATCGCAATGGCATTCAGGCCGAGGCTTATCATGCCGGTCTGCCCCACGAACAACGGGAAGTGATCCAGAAGCGCTTCATGGACGGGCAGTCCAATTGCATTGTCGCGACCATCGCATTCGGTATGGGCATCGACAAGAGCGACATCCGCAACGTGGTGCATTTCGATCTTCCCAAGTCCATCGAAAACTACAGCCAGGAAATCGGCCGCGCCGGGCGGGACGGGCAACCTTCCGACTGCCTGGTGCTGGCCAACCGCGACAGCCTCAATGTGCTGGAAAACTTCGTCTACGGCGACACGCCGGAGCGCGATGGCATTCGCCATGTGCTGGAGGAGTTGCAGGCCGCTGCGCCTGAAGGCCAATGGGAATTTCTGCTCGGGCCGCTGGCGGATCAGAGCAACATCCGCGCGCTGCCATTGAAGACGTTGCTGGTGCAACTGGAGCTGCGGGGGCTGATTGCCCCGCGCTACGCGTATTACGCCGAATATCGTTTCAAGTACCTGCTGGAACCCGAGGCGTTGCTTGAGCGGTTTGAGGGTGAGCGCAGGGATTTCGTCGCGGCGATCATCCAGACCTCAAGCCGCGCGCGGACCTGGGCCACGGTGAGTTTCGAGGCGATGTATACGCAGTACTCGGCTGAGCGCAATCGTGTGGTGAAGGCCCTGGATTACTTCCAGGAAAAGGGCTGGATCGAGCTGGAAAGCAAACAGATTACCGAGGTCTACAACGTCCTGGACGACTCGTTCGACAGCCATGCCCTGAGTGGCGAGTTGCATGATTATTTTGCCCGTCACGAACAGGCGGAAGTGGCGCGGATTCACGGGATGCTCGAACTTTTCGCCACCGAACGCTGCCTGGGCCATCGACTGGCGGAGTATTTCGGCGATCACAATGCCCCGGCACATTGTGGTCATTGCTCGGTGTGTCACGGGCAGGTTGCCCGGCTGCCGGCGCCTCCCGACTTGCCGGCGCTTGTGGATAAGAGTTTCCCGACACTGTGTGGCGACTTTATCCACAGGCACGAGCAACAGACCGGGTGTGTTCCTTCGGCGGAACGTCTGGCGCGGTTTCTGTGCGGGATCAGTGTGCCGCTGTTCACCAGGCTCAAGGTGCGGACCCTCTCCGGATATGCAGCGCTGGAGGACTATCCTTACGCGGATGTGCGGGCGTGGGCTCAGGCACATTTGCGAACCGGCGAATCCATCTGCTGAATGCCGGTCATCACGGTAGTGAACTTCAAAAATGCCCGATGGCTGACTATGGTGAAGGCTGTCTCCGGGTCTTCAACAAGAGAACAACATGAGCCAGACATCCTTCGAAATCCGCCAGGCCGCCGTGATCGGCGCCGGCACCATGGGTCGCGGCATTGTCATGTGCCTGGCCAACGCCGGTGTGTCAGTGCAATGGGTCGACAACAATCCGCAAATGCTCGAGCAGGCGCTGAAGGCGGTGGCTGATACCTGTGCGCACAACGTGCGTCAGGGGCGGATCGATCAGGCGGAGGCCGACAGGCGAATCGCCCGAGTCAGTACCGCAACCGATTACGTGTCGATCCGAAATGTCGATCTGGTGATTGAAGCGGTGTACGAGAATCTCGAGCTCAAGCAAAAGATCTTTCGTGAACTCGATGGTGTGTTGAAGCCAGAGGCCCTGATGGCGAGCAACACCTCGGCGCTGGACATCGATGCGATCGCCGCTGCGACGCGCCGTCCGACTCAAGTGCTGGGCCTGCATTTTTTCAGCCCGGCGCACATCATGAAACTGCTGGAAATCGTCCGTGGTGCGCAAACCTCGCCGGCCGTGCTGGAAGCTGCGCTTGAACTGGGCAAACGCATGGGCAAGGTCAGTGTGGTGTCGGGCAACTGTCACGGCTTCATCGGTAATCGCATGCTTCATCCTTATGTGCTGGAGGCGCGCAAGATGCTGCTCGAAGGGGCCTGGCCGCAGCAGATCGATGCGACGTTGCAGGGCTTCGGCTTTGCGATGGGACCGTTTCGCATGTACGACGTGGTCGGCATCGATCTGGAGTGGCGTGCCAGGGAGCTGGCCGGCAAAGGCCAGGATGCGCCGGAGGTTCAAGTGGATAACCGTCTGTGCGAGCTGGGGCGGTTCGGACAGAAATCCGGTAACGGTTACTACCACTACGAGCCGGGCAGTCGTCAGGCCGAGCACGATCCCGAGGTGGATGCACTGGTATTGAGTGTCAGCGAAGGTCTGGGGTTTCATCGCCGTGAGATCGGCTCCGAGGAAATCCTCGAACGCTGCCTTCTGGCCCTGGTCAACGAGGGGGCGAAAATCCTGCAGGAAGGGATTGCCGAATCGGCCCACGACATCGATCAGGTGTACCTGAACGGCTATGGTTTCCCGGCGCAGAGGGGCGGACCGATGGCCTGGGCGGACGACCAGGGGCTGGCAGACATTCACAAGCGGTTGCTGGCGCTGGAGACCCGCCAGGGGGATCAGTGGCGACCGGCGCAATTGATTGGCGAGCTGGCGGCGCGAGGCAAGGGTTTTTACCTTTAGACTGGGCCGATCACTCAAGGAATCGACACTGATGTCCAACCCGATGCCGCAACGCACCGATTATCCGCATTTCCAGCCGATCACCACTCGCTGGCACGACAACGATGCCTATGGCCACGTCAACAATGTCACGTACTACAGCTTTTTCGATACCGCCGTTAACACCTACCTGATCCAGGTTGGTGGACTGGATATTCACGACGGCGAAGTGGTGGGGTTTGTCGTGAGTTCGTCTTGCGATTACTTCGCCTCGATTGCATTCCCGGACTTGATCGAAGTCGGTTTGCGGGTCGGCAAACTGGGCAACAGTTCAGTGCAATATGAGTTGGCCGTGTTCAAGGCTGGCGAACATGAAGCGTGTGCGGCGGGGCGCTTCGTGCATGTGTTCGTTGATCGGGCGTCGAACCAGCCGGTGGCCATTCCGGCCGGTTTGCGTCAGGCATTGGAGCGTCTGGCAGTTTGACAGGCAAAAAAAATCGCAGCTCGGGGGAGCTGCGATCCGGCTTTGCCTGCAACGAGGTCCGGCCTCAGTCGCGGTAGTAGCGGTGATGTTTGCGATGACCGTAGGCATGGCCGCGACCCGGGTGATGGTCACGGTAGTAGCGGCGATCATCACGACCGCGATCGTAATAACGGTCTTCGCGATTGCTCTCGTTGCCCATGTAGTTGCCCAGCGCGCCGCCGGCGCCGCCACCGGCTGCGGCGCCGATCAGGCTGCCGGTGGTGCCGCCCATGCTGCGGCCGATCACGTTACCGCCGGCTGCGCCCAATGCACCGCCAATGGCGGCTTCGCCACGGCTGTGTTTGTTGGCGCCAACCGCGCTGCCACCCGCGCCGCCCAGGGCCGCGCCAATGGTTGAACCTGTGCTGCCGCCCAAGGATTGACCGACGACCGAGCCAAGAACCCCGCCCAATGCGCCGCCCACACCGGCTTCGGTGGTGCCTCCGGCAGAGGCGAAGCCACTGACCAGGCCCAGGGACAACAAGAGAATCTGGGAGAACTTCATAGAGGAGCCTCAAAGGGATGACGGCGCGATCCTGAGGCTGTGTAACAAGGCTGACAACCGAAATCCGACGAATAGCACGACTTGTATACAATTATGCAAGTTACTGATTTATGGACGGAACTTAACTGATTTTGGCCGGTCTCTAGCTACTTCACAAAGGCCGCTTTTATGCAAAAGCGGCCTTTTTTTTGGGCGCTGACAAAGTTGCCGTCAGGCCGATCTGGCCATGATCAGTCCGGCCTCACTCGCCGCTTCCAGACGGATCGCGATGAACTTCGACGTTGGCGTATGGCTGCCATCTCCGATGCTTTCCAGTGGCACCAGCGGGTTCACCTCAGGGTAATAGGCCGCTGCCTGTCCCGCCGGAATGTCGAACGCCAGCAACGTGAAGCCATTCACCCGACGCTCGCGGCCATCTTCCCACAGCGACACGATGTCGGCTTTCTGGCCAGGCTTGAAGCCGAGCCGGATGATGTCCGCTTCGTTGGCGAACAACACATCGCGCTGTCCCTTGACTCCGCGATAACGGTCGTCGAGACCGTAGATCGTGGTGTTGTACTGATCGTGGGAGCGCATCGATTGCAGGATCAGATCCGGCAGCTTGCCGGTGGCGCGGGTGCGTTCGTGGATCAGGTCCTTGGGCAGCATGTTCGGTTTGAAATTGGCCCGGCCCGATGTGGTGTTCCACTTGCGTGCGCCAGCGCTGTTGCCCAGGTAGAAACCGCCCGGGTTCTTGACCTTCTCGTTGAAATCCTTGAAACCCGGGATGGTATCGGCGATCAGTTCGCGGATGCGCCGGTAGTCGGCCACCAGCCAGTTCCAGTCCACCGGTTTGCTGCCCAGGGTCGCCGCAGCGATACCGGCGATGATCGACGGCTCCGAGCGCATCTGGTTCGACAGAGGCTGCAACTGCCCGTTGGAGGCGTGCACCATGCTGAACGAATCTTCCACGGTGACGGCCTGTGGGCCTTCGGCCTGGATGTCGATGTCGGTACGACCCAGACACGGCAGGATCAGTGCATCCTTGCCATGGGCCAGGTGGCTGCGGTTGAGCTTGGTGCTGATCTGCACCGTCAGGTCGCAGTTGCGCAGGGCCTGGAAGGTGCGCGGGCTGTCCGGTGTGGCCTGGGCGAAGTTGCCGCCCAGACCGATGAACACCTTGGCGCGGCCTTCGGCCATCGCGTGAATCGCTTCGACCACGTTGTGCCCGTTGTGGCGCGGCACCTTGAACTGGAAGCGGCGCTCAAGGGCGTCGAGGAACGCCACCGGCGGACGTTCGTTGATGCCCATGGTGCGGTCGCCCTGTACGTTACTGTGGCCGCGCACCGGGCACAGACCGGCGCCGGGTTTGCCGATGTTGCCGCGCAGCAGCATCAGGTTGGCGATTTCCTGGATGGTCGGTACCGAGTGGCGGTGCTGGGTGATGCCCATCGCCCAGCACATGATCACGTTCTTGCCTTTGGCGTACATGCGCGCCGCCTGCTCGATTTCCACCAGGGTCAGGCCGGACTGCGCGACGATCTGTTCCCACGGTGTGTCGTCGACGACACCGAGATACTCCAGCACGTTGACGCTGTGTTCATTGAGGAAGTCGTGATCGAACACGGCCGGCGCACCGGCCTTCTGCGCATCGCGTTCCCATTGCAGCAGGAACTTGGCCATGCCACGCAGCACCGCCATGTCGCCACCCAGCGCCGGGCGGAAATACGCGGTGTTGGTGGGTTTGTCACCGTTGGTGAGCATTTCGATCGGGTGCTGCGGATGCTGGAAGCGCTCCAGACCGCGTTCTTTCAACGGGTTGATGCAGACCACCTGAGCGCCGCGTTTCACCGCTTCACGCAGCGGTTCGAGCATGCGCGGGTGATTGGTGCCGGGGTTCTGACCCCAGACGAAAATCGCGTCGGCGTGTTCGAAGTCGTCAAAGGTCACCGTGCCTTTGCCGACACCGACGCTTTGCGCCAGCGCTACGCCGCTGGCCTCGTGGCACATGTTCGAGCAGTCGGGGAAATTGTTGGTGCCGAAAGCACGCACGAACAATTGATACAGATAAGCCGCTTCATTGCTGGCGCGGCCCGAGGTGTAGAACTCGGCCTGATCCGGGCTCGACAGGGCTCGCAGATGCTTGCCGATCAGGGCGTAGGCATCGTCCCAGCTGATCGGTTTGTAGCGATCGGTTTCGGCGTCGTACACCACCGGCTCGGTCAGGCGACCCTGGTACTCGAGCCAGTAGTCACTCTGTTCCAGCAAAGCGGTGACGCTGTGTTTGGCGAAGAACTTGCCGTCCACCCGGCGCTTGGTCGCCTCCCAGTTCACCGCTTTGGCGCCGTTCTCGCAGAATTTGACCATGCCGCTTTCCGGTGAATCGCCCCAGGCGCAGCCCGGGCAGTCAAAGCCACCGTTCTGGTTGGTCTTGAGCATCATGCGCAGGTTTTTCAGCGCGTTATCGCTGGTCAACCACGCCTGGGCCACGCTGATCAGTGCGCCCCAGCCACCGGCAGGGCCCTTGTAAGGCTTGTAGCGCGGGACGGGTTTCTGGTCGGCTTGATGGTGTTGGCTCACGGGTGTTTCTCCATTTCTGGGCTATACACCCGCGGCGCGTTCTTCTGCGGCAGGTGGATGAGATTGAGGTTATGGCGCCGGGCCCACTGCACGGCGAGGCCGGTAGGGGCGGACAGGCTGACGAGGGTCTGGATCCCGGCGCGCAGGACTTTCTGGATCAATTCGAGGCTGCAGCGGCTGGTGACAATCGCCAGGCCGCCGGTTGTGGATATCTTTTGCCGGACCAGGCCGCCGATCAGTTTGTCGAGAGCGTTGTGCCGGCCGATGTCTTCACGGCCCAGCAGCAATTCACCGCTGGCATTCATGAACACCGCCGCATGCACCGCACCGCAATGCTGGCCCAGTGGCTGGTAGGCGCCGATGCGCTGGCGCAGACCTTCGAGCCATTCGACCGGCGGCAAAGGGGCGCCAGGCAGGACCTTGAGATCGGGCAGCGCCTGCTCCACCGCTTCCACGCCGCACAAGCCGCAACCGCTGGTGCCGGCCAGTTGTCGACGCTGTTGCTTGAGATTCCAGAACGCGCGGTTGGCGATGGTCACCTGGGCGTATTGCGCCGAGCCCGACCCGGTCAGTTGCAGGTCGTAGATGTCGGTGGCGTCTTCGATGATGCCGCTGCCGAGGCTGAAGCCGACGATAAAGTCTTCGAGGTCGGTCGGCGTCACCAGCATCACGGCCTGGCTGATGCCGTTGTAGGCAATCGCCAATGCAACTTCCTCGGCCAGCGCAGTGCTGGCCGACTCCGCCAGAGGCAGGTCGCTGTAGCTGTAGGTCTGACTGGCGGCGGGCGCGGGCGTTTCGAGTGCAGGCGCCGCGCAGGCCGGGCGCTTGGCGTTCATGGCATCACCGACGGATTGATCAACGTTAAGACTAGGCGCGGCAACTTGTCGCGTCTAATCGCTAGTGTCGATCTATCGATAGATGCCGTCGATCAAGCGGCCGCCGGCGATTTCTGATACAGCGCGAAACAGGCCTCGGCCAGTGCCGAACGCGGGGCGCCGCGGCGCATGATCAGGCCCAGTCGGGCGAGGGTCTGGGCGTTTTCGATCGGTTGCAAACGCAGGTGATCGGTGAGGCTGTCGAGGCCGCCGTCCAGCGGCATGATCGCGCAGCAGAATCCTCCATGCACGGCTTGTAACAATTGGTGCACGGCGTCGGTCTGCAACAGCGGCCGCGGTGTCAGGCCCCGACTGTGGAAGTTGTGGTCGATGGACTGGCGAAAATGCATGCCGCTGGTGAGCATGCCCAGCGGCAGTTCGATCAGCGCCTGCCAGCTCAGGGGCGCCTCGCCGAAGCTGAAGGAGCGCTGGTCATACAACAGCCCCATGCGGGTTTCGTCGAACGCCAGTGATTCGAAACGTTCGTTGTCGAGACGATCCAGATACGACACCCCGAGGTCGATGCGGTTGTCCGCCAGTTGTTCGAGGATCTGTTCGGAACTCAGCGCCGACAGTTCAAAGCGCAGCTCCGGGTGTGCAGCGTGCAGGCGTTGCATCAGCGGCAGTGGATCGAAACTCGACAGCGGGACCACCCCCAGGCGCAAGGTGCCGATCAGGTTGCCGCGACAGGCCGCCGCTTCCGCCTGCAGGCCGTCATAGGCTGCCAGTACCGTGCGCGCCCAGGCCAGCACCCGCTCGCCCGGTGCGGTGAAACCTTCGAAGCGCTGACCACGATTGACCAGCGGCAGATCGAGCTCTTCTTCAAGGCTGCGCAGGCGCATCGACAAGGTCGGTTGGGTGATGTGGCAGCGGGCGGCGGCCTGGCCGAAATGGCGGGTTTCGTCGAGGGCGATGAGGAATTTCAGCTGCTTGATGTCCATCTTCGCTCCGGGGCGCTGGCAAGGGTGGGCGATTCTACCGCTTGCGCGGGGGCAGGGTCATTGGTCGGGCCGGAACCGGGTGGGTTCACGGTGGTCTAGGCTTGGGCGTCTGGAACTTAAATCAAGGAGTGTGCGCCATGAGTCTTTTGAGCTTTGTAAAAGAAGCAGGTGAGAAACTGATCGATCTGCTGACCCCCGGCAACGCCAATGCCAGCGAGCAGTTGAAGGAACACATCAGCAAGGTCGGGTTGGGTAACCCGAACGTCCAGGCCACTGTGGATGGCGACAAGGTGACAGTCACCGGCGAGGTGGCGAGCCAGGAAGAGAAAGAAAAGATTCTGTTGGCTGTCGGCAATATCGAGGGCGTGGGCAGTGTCGATGACCAGATCACCGTGACCGGGCCGGTCGTGGCTGCCGCACGTTTTGTGGTGGTGAAAAAGGGCGACACCCTCAGCGCGATTTCCCAGGCGGTGTACGGCAATGCCAACCAGTACAACAAGATCTTCGAGGCCAACAAGCCAATGCTCAAGGATGTGAACAAGATCTATCCGGGGCAGACGCTGCGTATTCCTGATTAATCTTCGAAACCGCAATCGCGAGCAGGCTCGCTCCCACACAGGAATGTATTTCCTTTGTGGGAGCGAGCCTGCTCGCGATGAAGTCCGCGCGGTCTAAAGCCCTTTGAGCAAATCCCGATAATCCCCGACCGCCGCGAATTCCGCCGTGTCCTTCGGCCCTTTGCGGCTGTCCGGTTCCTTCACGGCCAACAGATGCGCCACCCCGAAATCCCGCGCACTGCGCAGGATCGGCAAGGTGTCGTCGATGAACAGGCTGCGTGCCGGATCGAAACCGATGTCGGCCTGCAACGCATCCCAGAACTGCGGGTTCTCCTTGGGAAAACCGTAATCGTGAGAACTGATCAACCGCTCGAAGTACGGCGCCAGTTCAACCCGCTCCAGCTTCAGCGACAGCGAATCGCGGTGCGCGTTGGTGATCATCACCACGCGTTTGCCGGCACGCTTGATCGCCGCGAGAAAGGTGTCGGCATCGGGGCGCAGGGCAATCAGATGGGCGGTTTCCAGCTTCAGTTCACGTACTGACAGCTTCAACTCCGCGCTCCAGAAATCCAGGCAATACCACTGCAACTGACCGGCATGGCGTTCGAACAACGGCTGCAACTCCATCTCCGCCATGGCCCGGCTCACACCGTGCAGTTCGGCGTAGCGCTGTGGCAGGTGTTCCAGCCAGAAGTGGTTGTCGAAGTGCAGATCCAGCAACGTACCGTCCATGTCCAGCAGAACGGTATCGATGTCGGACCACGGTAATGAAGGCATGGCAACGTCTCGAACGGTAGAAAGATATCCGACGCAAACTATCGGAAAAGCCGCGTTATAGTAGCGCGTTCACGCCAAGGAGCTTTGCATGCGCCAGAAACCTACCGTACTCGCCCGGGAAATCGTCGCCACCAGCCGTCTGTTCTGTGTCGAAGAGCTGAAGCTGCGCTTTTCCAACGGCGTGGAGCGCACCTACGAGCGGCTGGTGGGCAAAGGCGCCGGTTATGGCGCGGTGATGATCGTGGCCATGCTCGATGCCGAACACGCGGTGCTGGTCGAGGAATACTGCGGTGGTACCGACGAATATGAACTGTCCCTGCCCAAAGGGTTGATCGAACCGGGCGAGGATGTGCTGGCGGCGGCCGAGCGTGAGCTCAAGGAAGAGGCAGGCTTTGGTGCGCGGCAACTGGAGCACCTGACAGAGTTATCGTTGTCCCCCGGCTATATGAGCCAGAAAATCCAGGTGGTGCTGGCCAGCGATCTGTACGAAGAGCGACTGGAAGGCGATGAACCGGAGCCGATGCGGGTGGACAAGGTCAACCTGCGGGATCTCTCTTCATTGGCACAAAATCCGCAATTTTCCGAAGGCCGTGCCCTGGCGGCGTTGTACCTGGCCCGCGATCTGCTGACCCAGCGCGGCTTTTTCCAGTCATGAGTGAGATATCAATGAATTTCCCCCATCCGATGATGGCACCGGTGGTTGAACTGGCGTTGCGGGCCGGCGAGGCGATCCTGCCGTTCTGGCGCGCCGATGTGGCAGTCACCGCCAAGTCCGATGATTCGCCGGTGACCGCGGCGGACATCGCCGCGCACCATGTGATTGTCGCCGGCCTGACGGCCCTGGACCCGAGCATCCCGGTGTTGTCCGAAGAGGACGCCGGCATCCCGCAAAGCGTGCGCGCCGGCTGGCAGCGCTGGTGGCTGGTGGATCCGCTGGATGGCACCAAGGAGTTCATCAGCGGTAGCGAAGAGTTCACCGTCAACATCGCCTTGATCGAAAATGGCCGCGTGGTGTTCGGGGTGGTTTCGATGCCGACCAATGGACGCTTCTACGTCGGCGGTGCCGGGCTGGGTGCCTGGCGGGGCGATACGGGCGGCACGCCGGTGGCGATTCAGGTGCGTGACGTGCCAGGCCCTGGCGAAGCATTTACTGTGGTCGCCAGCCGCCGTCATTCCAGCCCGCAACAGGAGCGCTTGCTGGCCGGCTTGAGTGCAAGCCTTGGCGAGTTGCAACTGGCCAACATCGGCAGTTCGCTGAAGTTCTGTCTGTTGGCCGAAGGCGCGGCGGATTGTTATCCGCGACTGGCGCCGACATCCCAGTGGGACACAGCCGCGGCGCAAGGCGTGCTGGAAGGCGCGGGTGGCGAGGTGCTGGGTTTGAACGGTGAAGCGTTCTGCTACCCGGCGCGGGAATCACTGCTGAACGAGTTCTTCCTGGCGCTGCCGGCAAAAGCCGCATGGCGCGCGAAACTGCTGGAACTGGCCCGTTCCTGAGCACATTTCCATACCTCAGCGGTGCAGCACGTACTGCCCGCTGAAGGTCACCGCCTCCTCATCGCTGCCCGCATTGACGATCCGTGTCTGCAGGGTCAATCGAGCCCGCCCGTAACGCTGATACATCGCCAGGAATTTCTTCCACACCGCCGCATCCGGCGCCGGGCAGATCGCGATGGCATCGCCGGTCACCGGCAGCGGATAACTGATCTGTCCTTCCTGAATGACGATGTGTCCGTCGTCGATGCCTTCTTCCTTCAAACGCAGGTGCAGCCAGCCCCAGCCGGCCAGCACCGCGCCGCAATACAGACTGCCGCCGAACATGGTGCTCTTGTGATTGACGTTGGCCTCAAGCGGCAAGTGCAGGCGCAGTTGCTGTTCCTGCCAGTCGAGCACCTTGAGGCCCATGTCCCGGGTCAGCGGGATGTCGTGATGGAGGACGGATTCAAGATATTGGCTGTCGTGCTTCATTCGGATTCGTCTCCATGGTTGCTGCTGTCGGCGAAGTTCAGACCGTGCTTGCGCAGTTTGTCGTGCAGGGTCTTGCGTGGAATGCCCAGGGCTTCGGCGAGGCTGCGCACCGAGCTGTGCGAGCGGGCCAGCTCGGCGGCGATCAAGGACTTCTCGAATTGTTCCACTTGTTCACTGAGGCCTGCGCTGGTGACTTCGACGGTCGCGCTGCCGCCGTCAGGTCGAGAGTTGTCCAGCGCCAGTTCCAGGCCGAGGGCGAAACGCTCCGCCGCGTTCTGCAATTCCCGCACATTGCCCGGCCATGAGTGACGCAGCAGCAACGCCCGTTGTGCCGGTTGCAGTTCATGGGGCGGCAAACCGTGGCGGGCACTGGCTTCGTCGGCATAGTGCTGGAACAGCACCAGAACGTCCTCACCCCGTTCGCGCAGCGGCGGAATACGCAGCGGTGCCACGTTGAGCCGGTAATACAGGTCCGCACGGAAGCGGCCTTGATCGGCGGCCTGGCGCAGGTCTTCCTTGGTCGCAGCGATGACGCGTATATCCAGCGGAATCAGCTGATTGCCGCCGAGGCGTTCGACGACCCGCTCCTGCAGCATGCGCAGCAATTTGACCTGCACGTCCATGCTCATGCTCTCGATTTCATCGAGAAACAGCGTGCCGCCATTGGCGAATTCGAACTTGCCGATCCGGCGTTTCTGCGCGCCGGTGAAGGCGCCGGGCTCGTGGCCGAACAGCTCGCTTTCCACCACCGACTCGGCCAGTGCCCCGGCATTGATCGCCACGAACGGGCCGTTACGCCGACCCGACAGGTCGTGCAGGGCGCGGGCCACGACTTCTTTGCCGGCACCGGTTTCGCCGAGGATCAGGACGTCAGCCTTGGTCGCGGCCAGCGCACCGATCTGCTCGCGCAGGCGCGCCATCGGGGCCGACTGGCCGACCAGTCGCGCGCTCAGTTCATTGCGGTCGCTCAGGGCCATGCGCAGGCTGCGGTTATCCAGCACCAGGCGCCGCAGGGCCAGTGCGCGGCGCACGCTGTCGAGCAGGGCATCGCTGGCGAAGGGCTTTTCGAGGAAATCGTAGGCGCCGGCGCGCATGGCCTGCACGGCCAACGGTACATCGCCATGTCCGGTGATCAACAGCACGGGGAGTTCGGGATCCTGAGCATGCAGTTCGCTCAATAACTCAAGACCGTCCATGCCGGGCATGCGGATGTCGCTGACCACCACCCCGGGCCAGTCACGTTCCAGTTGCGCGGCCAGCCCCTTGGCTTCGGACAGCGGAAGGATTTTCAGACCGGCCAGATCCAGCGTCTGGCCGAGGGCCTGGCGCAGATGCGGATCGTCGTCGATCAGCACCACCTGAATGCGGTTGTCGATGGTCATGCACTTCGATCCTCGGACGGTTGCAGGCTGACTCCGGGCGCGCCGGCGCGCAGCCGCAGGGTAATCAAGGCGCCGCCTTGCTTGTGGTTGGCGAACGACAGTTCACCGCCGAAGGCGCGCATCAGGGTTTCGCAAATGGCCAGGCCCAGCCCCAGGCCCTGAGTGCGGGTCTTGGTGGTGTAAAACGGCTCGCTGGCGCGGCCCAGCGCTTCCATGCAGAAGCCAGGGCCGTTGTCGCGAATGTACAGATTGACGCCTTCGCCGGTGGATTCGGCACTCAGCCACAATTTGCGCGGCGGACCTTTCTCGGTCAGGGCATCGAGGGCGTTGGCCAACAGATTGCCAAGGACCTGACGCAATCGGGTTTCTCCGGCCTCGACCCACAGCGTCGCGGCGGGCAGGTCGCGGATCAGCTCGACGTCCATGCTCCGGCGTCGTTTGGCCAGCAATGCCAGGGCATCGTCCAGCGCCGGCTGCAAGGCCACACTTTCCGGGGCATGGCGATCACGGCGGGCGAAGGCGCGCAGGTGAGCGATGATCGAGGCCATGCGCCCGGTCAGTTCGCTGATCAGTTTGAGGTTGCCGCGAGCATCATCGATGCGCTGATGATCGAGCAGCACTTCGGCGTTTTCCGCGTAACTGCGGATTGCCGCCAGCGGCTGATTGAGCTCGTGGCTGATACTCGCCGACATCGTTCCGAGCGCCGACAGTTTGCCGGCCTGTACCAGATCGTCCTGGGCACGCACCAGTTCCTGCTGGGCCTGTTCACGCTCCAGCACTTCCTGTTTCAGACGCCGGTTGAGTCCTTCCAGGTCGCTGGTGCGTTCGGCGACCCGGCCTTCGAGCTCTCGTCGCGCCTTGGCCTCGAAGGCGATCCGTTCCAGATAATGACGACGGCGTTGCATCATCAAACCCAGCAACAGCATGACCACCAGCAGCGTGGCGCCGCCGACGGCGACAACGGTGCGCACCGGACGGTCGATCAGCGTGCGCGGAGCGAGAATACTGACGCTCCAGCCGGTTTCTTCGATTTCCCGGGTCTGGGTCAGCCAGGCGGTCGGGCTGAGATTCAGCGGGCGCGGCGAACGGGTCGGATAAGGCTGTATGGCGGTGATCGCCGAGCGTTCGTCGTCGTTCAACGGGCGAGTCGAGCGGAATCGCCATTCCGGGCGCGACGTAAGGATGACCACGCCATTGTGATCGGTCACCAGCAATTGTTCCGGGGTTTTGCCCCACAGGCTTTCGGTGTGGTCCAGATCGACCTTGATGACCAGTACGCCAATGATTTTTTCGCCATTGCGCACGGCCGCCGCAAAGAAGTAGCCGCGCTTGGCGGACGTCGTGCCAAGGCCGAAAAAGCGCCCCAGCCGCCCGGCCATCGCCTCGTTGAAGTAGGGCCGGAACGAGAAGTTGCGCCCGACGAAACTGTCATGTTTGTCCCAGTTAGAGGCTGCCAGTGTCTTGCCGCTGGTATCCATCAGGTACATGACTTCGGCGCCGGTCTGGGCGGCAATGTTTTTCAGCAGGCGATTGGCGTTGCCCTGTGTGACACCATCGTCCGGTGCACCGATGACCGCCCGCAGGGCCGGCAGGTCGCCGAGGATCTGTGGCAGCACTTCGTAGCGATGCAGGGTGCCCAGCAGGTTGGCGACGTAGAGGTCGAGGGTCTGGCGATTCTGACCGATCAATTCGCTGCGGTAGTAGCGCTCGGCCAGATGCTGCAGCGGCCACAGCAACGGCGCCAGACAAAGGGCCAACAAGGCGAGACTGCGCCAGCGGGGGCGGCGGGGGACGGTTGGAGTCATGAGCATCGGGCGCCTGGGAGTACAGGCGCATTATGCCTAGGCCTGAAGCACTTCAGGAAAAGACGTCGGCATCCTTGAGCAGCGCCGCAGCCTGATCCTTGGCCGACAGTTTCGGGGCTTCGTCCAGTTGCCAGTCGATACCCAGGTCCGGGTCGTCCCAGCGAATGCTCCGCTCGGCGGATGGGGTGTAGTAATCGGTGGTCTTGTAGAGGAATTCGGCGAATTCGCTGAGGACCACGAAACCGTGTGCGAAACCTTCCGGTATCCACAGTTGGCGATGGTTTTCTGCCGACAGCCGTACCGCGACCCACTTGCCGAAATGAGGCGAGCTGCGACGGATGTCGACCGCTACGTCGAGCACTTCACCGGCCGTGACGCGGACCAGTTTGCCCTGGGTGTTTTCCAGTTGGTAATGCAAACCGCGCAGGACGCCTTTCTGCGAGCGGGAATGGTTGTCCTGGACAAACTGCGTGTCCAGACCGGTCGCTTCCTGAAAAGCCCTGGCGTTGAAGCTTTCATAAAAGAAGCCGCGCTCGTCACCAAATACCTTGGGTTCGATGATCAGAACACCGGGCAAGTCGGTGGTGATTACATTCATGAATATTTTCCGGTGGCAGGTTGGATGGGCGACATTCTTGCGCAAAGTGCCGATGGGCGCGAGTGCCGACTTGCAAATACGTCGTGCGCGCGAGGCCGAAAGGGACGGATGGCAGGGGGTTGCTTATCGCCTGAAGCGATGGCGATATAGGCGCCTAATAAAATTTCAGGGGTCGTTCCATGTCGTTCGCCACGTTGATTCATCGCGCCAGTCTTCCCGGTCCACAGGTCACCGCCGAGCAGGCGTTGCATGTGCTGGAGCAGCATTACGGGTTGAACGGCAGGCTGCAGGCGCTGGGCAGCCAGCAGGACCTCAACTATCGCGTGGACAGTGAGCGTGGGCGGTTCGTGCTGAAGATCTGCCGGGGCGACTATTCACTGGTGGAGCTGCAGGCCCAGCACGCCGGCCTGAAGTATCTGGCCGAACATTGCGATGTCCACGTTCCCCGGGTCATCCCGACCAATGACGGCCAGGACCTGTTATCGCTGGAGATCGACGGTGAAGCGGTGCATGTGCGGCTGCTCGATTACATCGAGGGTCAGCCGCTGACGGCGCTCGATCATCTCGGCCACGAAGTCGTTGCCGGATTCGGTCGGCTCTGCGGCGAAATGGACCTGGCCCTGGCCGGGTTCGACCATCCGGGACTTGAGCGCACCTTGCAGTGGGACGCACGCCACGCCGGTGCCTTGATCGAGCATCTGCTGCCGGTGATCGAGGATCAGCGCCAGCGCGCCTTGATCACCGAGGCCGCGGAAGCGGCCGGGCACCGTCTGCAGCCGTTGCTGGACAAGTTGCCGGTGCAGGCGATCCACATGGACATCACCGATGACAATGTGGTCTGGCAGCGTGATGCCCGGCGGCACTGGCAGTTGCAGGGCGTCATCGATTTCGGTGACCTGGTGCGTACATGGCGCATCACCGATCTGTCCGTCACCTGTGCCGCGCTGCTGCATCACGCCGCAGGCGATCCGTTTGTGATTCTGCCGGCGGTACAGGCTTATCACGCGGTGAATCCGCTGCGAAACGAGGAATTGCAGGCATTGTGGCCGCTGATCGTGATGCGGGCGGCGGTGCTGGTGCTCAGTGGCGAGCAGCAAGTCGCCATCGACCCGGGCAACACTTACAGCCGCGACAACCTGATCCATGAGTGGGAGATTTTTCGGGTTGCCATGTCGGTGCCATTGGCACTGATGGAAGCGGCGATTCTCTCGGCGGTCGGGCAGACGATGCCGGCCATCGACAGTGAAGGTTTCGCACCGTTGCTGCCGGATCTGGTCGGGCGCGAATTCGCATTGATCGATCTTGGTGTGTTGAGTGCGCACTTCGAGGCGGGCAATTGGGAACAACCCGGGATCGATCAGCGGTTGCTGGACGAGGCTGCCGTGGTTCATGGTCTTGCCGCCAGTCGCTATGGGCAATACCGGTTGTCCCGCACCCGGCCTGACAGCGCCGTGGAGCCCGAGACGTTCCCCTTGCACGTGGAGTTGCGAGTACCTCGGGGGACGGCTGTGCAAGCGCCGTTCGCCGGTGCGCTGCATCTTTCGGATGACGGTACGCTGCGGCTGGATGGACCGCGGTTGAGCATACGCCTGCGGGGTGTGATGCCGTCGCTGCACAGCGGCGCAGCACTGGTCAAAGGCCAGGTGCTGGGTTCGGTTGACGGTGCGTTGATCGTGCAACTGGTTCGCGATGCCCACCTCGAGGCCCCGCTGTTCTGTACACCGACGCGTGCGTTGGCGTGGCAAACACTGGCACCATCGCCGGCAGCACTGCTGGGCCTGGCCTGCGACGCTGAGCCGGAGCTGGACGCGAAAACCCTGCTGGCCCGCCGTGACGCCAGTTTCGCCCGTACTCAAAAACACTATTACGTCGACCCGCCCCGTATCGAACGCGGCTGGCGCAATCACCTGATCGACATGCAGGGCCGCTCCTACCTCGACATGCTTAATAACGTCGCGGTGCTGGGCCATGGTCATCCGCGCATGGCGGCAGTCGCGAGCCGACAGTGGTCACTGCTCAATACCAACTCGCGATTCAACTATGCGGCGGTCGCGGAGTTTTCCGAGCGCTTGCTGAAACTGGCGCCGCAAGGCATGGACCGGGTCTTTCTGGTCAACAGCGGCAGCGAAGCCAACGACCTGGCCATTCGCCTGGCGTGGGCCTACAGCGGTGGGCGCGACATGCTCAGCGTGCTCGAGGCCTATCACGGCTGGACGGTCGGCGCGGATGCGGTGTCGACTTCGATCGCCGACAACCCGCAGGCCCTGAGCAGCCGCCCGGACTGGGTGCACCCGGTGACTGCACCGAATATCTATCGGGGTGAATTCCGCGGGCTCGATTCTGCGCCGGACTATGTGCGCAGCGTCGAGCATCATCTGGCGAAAATCGACGCACAGAAACGCCAGTTGGCCGGGTTCATCTGCGAGCCGGTCTATGGCAACGCGGGCGGGATCTCGCTGCCGCCGGGCTATCTGAAGAAAGTTTATGAACTGGTGCGTGCCCGGGGCGGCGTGTGCATCGCCGACGAGGTGCAGGTCGGTTACGGGCGCATGGGCCGCTTCTTCTGGGGCTTCGAAGAGCAGGGCGTGGTGCCGGACATCATCACCATGGCCAAAGGCATGGGTAACGGCCAGCCGCTGGGCGCGGTGATCACCCGCCGGGAGATCGCCGAAGCGCTGGAGGCCGAGGGTTATTTCTTCTCGTCTGCCGGTGGCAGCCCGGTGAGCTGCCAGATCGGCATGGCGGTGCTGGATGTCATGGAAGAAGAAAAGCTCTGGGAAAACGCCCAGGTCGTCGGCGGGCACTTCAAGCAGCGACTGGAGGCGTTGATCGATAAACATCCGCTGGTCGGCGCGGTTCACGGTTCGGGGTTCTATCTGGGGGTCGAACTGATCCGCAATCGGCAGACCCTGGAGCCGGCGACCGAAGAAACCACGTTGCTGTGCGATCGTCTGAGAGAGTTGGGAATCTTCATGCAGCCGACCGGCGATGATTTGAACATTCTCAAGATCAAGCCGCCGATGGTCACTTCCCGGCAGAGCGTGGATTTCTTTGTCGACATGCTGTCGAAGGTGCTGGAAGAAGGCCTCTGAGCCTGCGAGGGCCGATTAATGCCGATTTCTATCGGTATTAATCGGTAAAAACAAAAACTGACATTTGTTTTTAGCTTTTAAAGTCGATATTTATCGTTTATAAAGTCGCCATCGTCCGTCGTCCAAACCTGTTCGGCGCATTGAACAACCTCGACCGTTCCCTGGAGTCCTGATCGACATGACCACCTTGAAAAGTACCCCACGCGCCGATGGCTTCTACATGCCGGCCGAGTGGGCGCCGCACACCCAGACCTGGATGATCTGGCCCGAGCGTCCGGACAACTGGCGTCTGGGCGGCAAGCCGGCGCAGGCCGCCCACGCTGCGGTGGCCAAGGCTATTGCACGTTTCGAACCGGTGACCGTAGCGGTGTCCGCCGGCCAGTACGAAAACGCTCGTGCACGCCTCGATGTGCCGAATATCCGCGTGGTCGAGATGTCCAGCGATGACGCCTGGGTTCGCGACAGCGGCCCGACGTTCGTGATCAACCACAGCGGCGAAGTGCGCGGTGTGAACTGGGATTTCAACGCCTGGGGCGGGTTCGACGGTGGTCTGTATTCGCCGTGGAACCGCGACTCCCAGGTTGGCGGCAAGATTCTCGAGATCGAACGCAGCCCGCGTTATCGCACCGAAGGCTTCGTGCTGGAGGGCGGTTCGATTCATGTCGATGGTGAAGGTACTGTGATCACCACCGAGGAATGCCTGCTCAACCGCAATCGCAACCCGCACCTGAACCGCGAACAAATCGAGGCGGTACTGCGTGACAACCTGTCGGTGGACAAGATCATCTGGCTGCCGGATGGCCTGTTCAACGACGAAACCGATGGTCATGTGGACAACTTCTGCTGCTACGTGCGTCCGGGTGAAGTGCTCCTGGCGTGGACCGACGATCCGCAGGATCCGAACTACCCGCGCTGCCAGGCTGCGATGAAGGTGCTGGAAAGCAGCACCGACGCCAAGGGCCGCCCGTTCATAGTGCACAAGATGCCGATTCCGGGGCCGCTGTTTGCCACCGAAGAGGAGTGCGCAGGCGTGGATCCGGTGGACGGCACTCAGGAGCGCAACCCGAACGTGCGTCTGGCCGGTTCCTACGTGAACTTTTTGATCGTCAATGGCGGCATCATCGCGCCAAGCTTCGACGACCCGATGGACGCTCCGGCCCGGGAGATCCTGCAGAAGCTGTTCCCGCAGCACGAAGTGGTGATGGTGCCAGGCCGCGAACTGTTACTGGGCGGCGGCAACATTCACTGCCTTACCCAACAGCAACCCGCTGCGCACAAAGAGTGAGTGCGGATGTAACAGCTTGAGTTGATTGGAAAAAGCGACCAGGCAGTCATTTGTTGTCCGCGCTTTGGCAGAAACCCGCAGCCCGTCAGGACTGCGGGTTTCTTTATGTCCGCTGGTCGACAATTGGCAGACATTGGCATAGCTCTTGTATCGCTCATGACGCACTAGGGAGGGGGGGAGAACTTCAACAGTTCTGTCATAAACCTTGGATAACTTAGCCGCTCACGAACGGGGAGAGAGCGCTGACATGAACGCCGAAGTGAACGTAATCAGCGAGCGGACGTTGCATCCCATGGCTGTAAATAGTGAGTCGCTCCAGATTGTCGCGCACTGGTTGAAGTCCAATGGAACGCGTCAGATCAGGGAACCTGATCCGCGCCGGATGATGATCGAGCGTTACCCCGCTGGCCTGTTCAGCGAGGCCGAACTGGACGCACTTTGGGATGTGATGGAAGGATAAGAAGAACAGACAGGGATTGTAAAAAGCGCTGCCGGGATGGCAGCGCTTTTTTTATGGGCGCGAATCAAAAGCTGTAAGTGCCCGTCATGACCAGGCTGCGCGGCGCGCCCGGCTGGATCTGAAAGGCGCTGGTGGCCGAGGCGTAATACTCGCGGTCGGTGATGTTGTTCAGCGCCGCACGCAGGTCCCAGTCCTTGTGGCGGTAACCGACCAGCGCGTCCCAGCGACCGTAACCCGGTAACACCGTGGTGTTGGCGTTGTCGGCGTAACGCTGGCCGACCAGGGTCAGGCCGGTTTCGCCGTACCAGCCCATCTCCGGTTTCCAGGTCAGGAACAGGCTGCCATTGTGCTTGGCCACGTTGTTGACGCGTTTGCCCTCCAGACCGTTGTTGTCCTTCTCGATGGTCGCGTCCTGTACGCCGACGCCACCGCGCACGTACCAGTTGCCGACGATCTTGCCGGTGCCGGTCAGTTCGATCCCGCGCGAACGTTGCAGGCCATTGAGTACGGTCAGGGTCGGGTCGTTCGGATCGGTGGTGCGACGGTTGTAAAGCTCCAGCTCGTAGATCGCCAGAGTGGTGCTCAGACGATCGTCGAGCCAGTCGCTCTTGACCCCGATTTCTTTCTGTTTGGTCAGCTCCGGGCTCAGGTCGTTGGTGTTGCCCGTCGCACCGGGGGTGATGCCGATCAGACCGCCACCGACCGGCGAGAAGGTCTTGGTCCACGACGCGTAAAACGAATGGTTCTGCAGTGGCGTCCAGACCACGCCGAAACGCGGGCTGGTGCTGTGGCTGTCACGGTCTTCGGAAATGTTGCGCAGCTTGTTGGTCGACTCGATGTCGAAGGTGTCGTAGCGCAAACCGGCCAGCAGTTGCCATTGATCATTCAGGCGCAGTTGATCCTGAACGTAGATCGCACGACTTTCGACTTCGGTGTGGCTGCTGCTCGACACCTGCATGCGCCCGGTGTGGCGCTGGCTGCGATCCGGATTGTATAGATCAAGCGACGGCACCGGCTGAGTGCCCCGGCCGGTGGCCGCGTTGTACAGCGTCGGGTCGCGGCGCTGGCTGCCGGTTTCGATCCCGGTCAGCAGACGGTGCTCAAGGCCGAAGGTGTCGAATCCGCCTTCCAGCTCGACGTTGTTGTAGACGTTACGGGTGGTCAGGTCCTGTTGCCAGTGCTGGCGGGTGACCTTGTTGGTCTTCGCGTCGAAGCCGGTGAGGTAGGTATTGTCGAAATCGCTGTCGAGCTTGAACACGCCGAGGGTGTGACGCAGCTGCCAATTGTCATTGAGTTCATAACTGAGTCGCGAGCGCAGGGATTGCGTCTTGTCGTCGATGAAGTCTTGATCGTTGCCGTAAGTCGTGTCCCGACCGACGTCGCCCGGGCGCCCGCCAATTCCGGGAATGCCGCGATCCGGGGTGCGGTTGTAGCGGCTGTATTCGTATTGCACCAGCCAGTTCAGGTCAGGGGTCAGTTGCCAGCTCATCGACGGTGCGAACAGTTTGCGGTTGCCGCTGACGCCGTCGCGGAAGCTGTTCTCGTCCATGTTGCCCATGTTCAGGCGCAGGCTGATGTTCTCGCTAGGGTCGGCGCTGAGGTCGGCGTACAGACTGCGCAGGTCTTCGCTGCCGCCCTGGGCCTCGATGGTCGAGCGGCGACCGGCCTCGGGTGCCTTGCTGACACGGTTGACGATCCCGCCCTGGCTGCCGCGGCCATACAGCACGGCCGCGGGGCCCTTGAGCACTTCTACGCGTTCGATGTTGTGCAGATCGCGCTTGTACTGGCTGTCGTCGCGAATGCCGTCCAGATAAAAGTCATTGCTGGCGTCGAAACCACGGATGCGCAGGCTGTCGAAGCGTGTGTCGCCTCCGCCGCTGACGTTGGGAATCCCGCTCAGGGCGTCTTCGATGTCATTGATGCCGTAATCCGCGACGTTGGCGGTCTTGATCGAATCAATCGCCTGGGGCACATAGCGTACCGGAGTGGAGGTGCGGGTCGCGGTGCTGCTGACCTTCACACGCGGATCATCGATCTGCGACTCGACGCTGATCGAAGTGGCGGGAAGCTCGGTCGCGGAGTAAGCGAAACCGGAGGACAAAAAGGCAGAAAGCCCAAGCGTGACGGGCGTGAGACGGAACGGGGCAGGCATTGAAAAGCGCATCCGAAAGGGTGGAAGAATTCGAGCGCGCGAATGGTAATGCTTTGCATTTGCTTCCGTTAATTGTTCTGGAAAAGTTCCGCGGTTTGATTGTGTCAATTTGTTTCTAGTCTGTTTCAAGGCTGTCACGGGACTCACAACAAACGCATTCGACCGATTGCCGAAACAGACTGAAAGCCATTCCGGCGTTTTTCCGCAACGGCCGAGGGATTAACGTGGCAGCCATCGATTTCCCGGAGTTTTCAAATGATCCTTCACTACATTTACGACCCTCTGTGCGGCTGGTGCTACGGCGCCAAACCGCTCGTTCAAGCCGCACAGCATGTGCTGCCGGTTATCACCCATGCGGGCGGCATGATGACCGGTGCCAACCGTCAGAGCGTTTCACCGCAACTGCGCAATTACGTGATGCCCCACGACCGGCGCATTGCCGAGTACACCGGACAGCCATTTGGCGAAGCCTATTTCGAAGGCCTGTTGCGTGATCACACGGCGGTATTTGATTCCGCGCCACCGACTGCCGCAGTCATGGCAGCAGAAAGCATCGATGGACGTGGCCTGGAAATGCTGGGCCGTTTGCAAACCGCACACTATTTAGAAGGCCGGCGGATTGCCGATGAGGCCGTGCTGGTGGAATGCGCGGTCGAACTTGGCTACGAGGCGGAAGTTTTCCTCAAAACACTGCAAGCGACCGACACCGATCAACACATAAAGAGCAGCCGCGCATTGCTGGCGAAACTCGGTGGCCAAGGCTTCCCGACCTTCGCGCTGGAACAGGATGGTCAGTTCACCCTGATCGATATCGGCCCGTGGCTCGGCAAACCGCAGGCGTTTGCACAATGGTTGAGCGAGTCGATCCCGTCGGCACCCGACACGCAAGCCTTGCCGGTCTGTGGCCTCGACGGTTGCGCGTGACAGGGCATCAAAATCACTTATTACTGGCGTTTCCCTGCACGAAGCCATCGGAAAATTTACTTTTATTAGACGATTTTTGCCTATTTAAAGACGATTCTTGAAATTGACACATTGTTCAGGGCGCGGCTACGATTCGGCCCAACGCCTGTGGCTAACCGCCATGACACAAAATCAGGAGCAGGCCCGCCATGACAATGTCCTGGGCGGGTCTTTTTGTTTCGGGGTGAATAAAAGAGTGCATCAAGCGCCGTTTCAGCCGTTCGACACAGCGCGTTTCAACCCGTAATAAGGAAAACAAAATGTTGAACAAGCGAATCAGTCTGATCGCATTGGGGATGTTGAGCGCCACTCAGGCCATGGCTAACGACCAGGCCGAGTCCAAGGGTTTTGTTGAAGACAGCAGCCTCAAAGTGCTGTTGCGCAATGCCTACATCAATCGTGACTACAAAGACGGCAACAAGGACAAATCCGAGTGGGGCCAGGCGGCCATCGGTACGTTCTCCTCCGGCTTCACCCAGGGCACCGTCGGTGTGGGTGTGGACGCATTCGGTCTGTACGCACTGAACCTGGAACGCAGCGAAGATCGCAGCGGTGCAGGTGGTATCGACTTTTTCAAGAAGGGCGACAGTGGCAAACCGGCGGACGACCTGTCCAAGGGCGGCGCAGCGGTCAAATTCCGTCTGTCCAGCACTACCCTGACATACGGCGACCAGATGCCGTCCCTGCCGGTGCTGAACTACGACAACTCGCGTCTGCTGCCGGAAAGCTACACCGGTACCCTGATAACTTCCAAAGAGATTAAAGGTCTGCAACTGGATGCCGGTCGTTTCACCGCCGAATCGCGCAAAAGCGCTGAAGGCCGTGACAGCGGTGGTCTGAAGTCGATCAACGTGTTGGGCGGCAGCTACCAGTTCACCGAGCAGTTCAAGGCTGCGCTGTACGCTTCCGACGTTGAAGACGTGCTGAAGAAGCAATATGTGAACGCCAATTACGTGTTCCCGATCGACAAGGATCAATCTCTGACCCTGGACTTCAACGGTTACCGCACCAAGCTGGACGACTCCTACGTCCGCGAAAACGGTGTGACCGGCGACGACAACAAGATCTGGAGCCTGGCAGCGACCTTCGCCACCGGCCCGCACTCCTTCACCGTGGCGCACCAGCGTTCCACCGGCGACAGCAACCTGGGTTATGCCTACGGCGGCTACCAGAAAGGTCAGGGTCGCGTAGGTGACGGTGGCAACACCATCTATCTGGCCAACTCCTACTGGTCGGACTTCAACGCTGAAGACGAGCGCAGCTGGCAACTGGGCTACGGCCTGGACTTCGGCGCATTCGGCGTACCGGGTCTGAGCTACAACTTCGCTTACGTGCGTGGCGACAACATCACCACGTCCACCAGCGAAGGCGGCACCGAGCGCGAGATCTTCAACCAGTTCAAGTACGTCGTGCAGAGCGGCCCGGCCAAAGACCTGAGCGTGAAACTGCGCAGCTCGATCCTGCGTGTATCGCAGAAATCCAGCGAGTACAACGTCAGCGGCAACGAACTGCGAGTATTCGTGGATTACCCGATCAACATCTTCTGATGATCGGTTGAACCCGCGAAACGCGATAAAAACCCCGACTGGTTCGGGGTTTTTTTTTGACAGTTTTTCTGAAAAAAGTATAAAAACCCGTGTTTTTGTCATTTGAAATGCACTTTCAGGCCGTTTCAAATCGCGCTTCAAACAGCGCTTTAAATGCCTGAAATTCTTTCTCATGGACGCAAATTCTCCACCTAATAGATTAGGCCGCTCAATGCAGCGGAGAATTTGGTAATGATCGTTTTAACCAGAGAAGTGGGCGAATCGCTACGGCGCGACAAGTACGCCAATGTGCAGGGTGCTGACTTCAATCTCTACGGTCATTTCGCCGACTTCGTCAGACTGACCAAAAGTTGGGAAAACATGGAGCCTGACAGCTACTACGGTCAGGCCGATGCCGGTATGCGTTACCGTCGCTACAGCGACTTCGAATACAACCCCAAGACTCGCGAACTCAAACAGCTGGAACATCGCGCGTACGTGCAGTCCAAGGCCAACAACAGCTATGTGGGCGGCGTGGTGCGGCACTTCCAGGACTTCTCGGACGAAGTCATCGGCTCGCCGGTGATGCGCAGCCTGATCGACACCGATTTCGAAGTGTACAAAAACGTGCTGCCGGAAGAGTTGCACGATGAAATCTGGCAATGCCAGATCCACCAGATCCGCATCGAGATCAAGCCCGGCAAACAACTGGAAATCACGCCGGAGGGCATTCACTGCGACGGTTACCCGTTCAGCGGTGTGCACTTCTGGGGCCGCAACAACGTCGAAGGTGCTGAAAGCCGCCTGTACGACATTCACGAGCAGCAACTGGCGTCGACCACCTACCAGGAAATCCTCGACACCACTTACTTTCTCGACCGCGACATGCGCCACTACGTGACACCGGCGCGCAACACCCATTCCCATGCCATGGCGTACCGGCAGATTCTGGCGATTTCCTTCTCGCGGCCCGGGACCGCTTTCGACATTGTTCGCTAATCAGATCACTCAAATCGACGGCGTCGAATGCTCGACGCCGGTGGTGCTGCGGCGCGCGACGGCCAAGGACGCGCAGCGCATGGAGCGTTTTTTCCGCCAGTTCGACGAAGTGTCATTCTGTGAATGGCAGGACGCCAAATGCCTGCGCGGGGTGCTCATCCAGAAAACCACCACGGCCTATCTCGCCCTCGATGTCGAAGGCGAGATCGTCGGTGCGGTACTGGGCGGCATGCTCGGCAGTCGCGGGACCATCAACCATCTGGCGGTCAGCTTGCGCTTTCGCAGTCAGGGCGTGGGTCAGCGTCTTGTGGAAGCGGCGTCGGCCGACATGAAGCGGGTCGGTGTGCTGCGGATGTTCCTGTTCGTCGATGATGCTAACCTCGCGGGCAAGCGTTTCTGGGCTGCCCAGGGTTTTTGCGAGCCTCACGGCGAACGGACATTTGAGAGGGATCTATGAATGAAACGTCCGGCAGTGCGCCGCTGATGGTCGACCGTCAGCCGTCGCGCACGTTTGCCGAAGCCAGCCCGGTGGTGGCCGGTTATTTCACCGTGTCGTTCGTGTTCGGACTGATGGCGGTCAACGCTGGGCTGCCGCTGTGGCTGCCGGTGGCCATGTGTCTGTTCGTGTATGCCGGGGCTTCGCAATTCGCCGCGCTGGCGCTGATCAGCAGCGGGGCGTCGCTGACCACCATCGTGCTGACCACGTTTCTGATCAACGCGCGGCACATGCTGATGTCCGTCTACATGGCCAAGGCCCTGCGGGCACTGGGCTTGAGCCGCATGGAGCGCTGGTGCTACGCCGGCGGCCTGACCGATGAATCGTTCGCCTTCCACAGCGTCAAGCTGGGCACTGGCGCACCGGTGAATATCCGTTATCTGATCGGCTTCAACCTGTTCTGCCACACCTCCTGGGTGATCGGCGGATTGCTCGGGGCCCTGTGTGCGCAGTACGCGTCGCACCTGATCAAATACCAGCTCGACTATGCGCTGACCGCGATGATGCTTTATGTGCTGGTCTCGCTGTGCAACACCCGCAAAAAACTCATCGCCGCCCTGGCCGCTGTGGTCTGCATGGGGGCTCTGAGCCTGGTTGGCAGCTCGCCCTTCAACGTTTTCATCGCCACGTTTGTGGGCTGCGGAGTGGGTGTATGCCTGACCAGACGTTCCTGATCCTGGTGGTCGCGCTGATGATGGCCGTGACCTTTCTGCCCCGGGCGCTGCCGCTGCAGGTCAACACCGAGCACTGGCCGCCCTTCGTCGCCCGGGCGCTGGAATACCTGCCGGTGGCGATCGTTGCTGCGATCAGCCTGACACCCTTGTTGATCAAGGATCAGCACATACAGCTCGATCGCCCGGAATTCTATGCAGCGATTCCGACGCTGTTATGTGCGTATTTCAGCAAAAACCTCTTTCTCAGTGTGGCGGTTGGGACGGCCGCGTACATTGCGCTCGGCTCGTTCATGTAACGGCAGATCGACAACGTCGTTCAGGGCCTGACCGGACAGATCCGGATTGTTCACCGCCAGGCGAACTTCGAGGAAATCCTCGAACCCGGGAAAAATCGTCAGGCCGTTCTTCTGCGCGGCTTCGCGGGAAACCATGCCGATAGCGTCCATCTGCGTGATGAGCGACAGGGTCAGTGTTTCGCTGCAGGAATAAATCGTCCGTTGACTGTTTTCGTGATTGCCCAGCCCGGCGTCGAGAAAACGCAAAAAGCTATGGGAATACGGACAATCTTCTGCCGGACGCACCTGAAACTTGTTGCCGAGCAACGTCAGCGGATCGTTCTCCTGACCACAGTGCGCGCCGACCACCTGCACCTGCACCTCCGGCAGGACAATGCTCGGCAGACCTGGACGCTGCGGACCGATCAGCACCGCGAGGTCGAAGTCTTCGTTCTTCAGCTTGCTGAGATTTTCCATCGACTCGGCGTAGCTGAATTCCATCTGGTAGTCGGGGAACACATCGATCAGGCGCCCGATCAATCGCCGGTTGAAATCCGGGTCCAGTGTGGTGTTCAACGCCACTTTCAACGTGCGCTGTCCCGGCACCTTCAACGCCTCGACTTTCTCTTCCATCTGCCGCGTGGCTATCAGCACCCGATCCATGTAAGGCGTCAGCTCTGTGCCTTGCGGCGTCAGCGTCAGGCCTTTGTTGGAACGGCGAAACAAGCGGAAACCGAACTGTTCTTCGACCTTGTTCAACTGTGCGGCCAGGGCCTGCACAGTCAGGCACGAATGCTCGGCTGCGGCCGACAACGAGCCGGTCTGCACGATGCGCATGAGGTTGCGTAAGGTTCTGCTATCCATGGGTAATGCCCTCTGAAGTGGGCTGGGTATTGTTGTGTACGTGACGGCCCGAACGGCTCCATTTGCCGGCTATATTCCTGTACCTGAGCATAGTTGTCGCGCAATTAGTAGCGAATTGATGCCCCTGCCGATGGCTGGAGGCTGACACAGAATCGGGATTTTTGGTGACGCGGGGGTGATTGGGGTCAAAAAAAGTGCACGGTTTGGGTACTTCAGCGAGCCGATTCATTACACCACCTCACAAATGAAGTACTCCTCCCCTACTTTTTCCCCGCCCGACACATACCTAAATTGAGCTCCAACACCTGACCCTCATTCCCGAGGGCAGGTCACTGGAGTAGTCGTCATGCCATTTGTCAGCGTACGCATCACCCGCGACGGTGTTACCCGTGAGCAGAAAGCTCAGGTGATCGCCGAAATCACTGAAACCCTGGAGCGCGTCCTCAACAAACGCCCGGACCTGACCCACATCGTGATCGAAGAAGTCGACACCGATAACTGGGGCTACGCCGGCATCACCACCACCGAATACCGCCGGCAGCTGGCGGAGCGAAATCAGTCCTGACCGCGCCCGCTGTCTTGTCGATCACCATCAATCTGTTGAGGATTTCATCATGAGCCACTCGAAAAAAACCGTCGTTATCACCGGTGCTTCCCAAGGTCTGGGCGAAGGCATGCTCAAGGCCTTCCGTGAATTGGGTTACAACATCGTCGCCACCTCGCGCTCGATCAAACCGTCGAACGACCCGCAGATCCTGACCATCGCCGGCGATATCGGCGACCCGGCCACCGCTCAACGTGTGATCAGCGAAGGCGTGGCGCGTTTCGGCCGCATCGACACCCTGGTCAACAACGCCGGCATCTTCGTCGCCAAACCGTTCACCGCCTACACTCCGGAAGACTACGCGGCGGTGCTGTCGGTCAACCTCAACGGCTTCTTCTACATCACCCAACTGGCCATCGCCGAGATGGAGAAACAGGGCAAGGGCCACGTGGTCAATATCACCACCAGCCTGGTCGACCACGCCATCGACGGCGTGCCCTCGGTCCTCGCTTCACTGACCAAGGGTGGCCTCAATGCCGCCACCAAATCCCTGGCCATTGAATACGCAAAACGCGGGATCCGGGTGAACGCGGTCTCGCCAGGCATCATCAAGACGCCGATGCATGGCGAAGAGACCCACGCGGCACTGGGTGCGCTGCATCCGGTCGGACATATGGGCGAGGTCGACGATATTGCGCAGGCGGTGGTGTATCTCGATCACGCGAACTTTGTGACTGGCGAGATTCTGCATGTGGATGGTGGGCAGAGTGCCGGGCACTGATTGATGCTATTGAACAGCGCTTTGCGAGATGGGGGCTCTTGAAATCGAGCCTGCAGAAACAACGAAGCCCCTGCATTTCTGCAGGGGCTTCGTCTTGTATGGTGCCGGCACCAGGAATCGAACCCGGGACCTACTGATTACAAGTCAGTTGCTCTACCATCTGAGCTATACCGGCGTGTGGGCGACGATTATAGCGACTGCGCGGGTTCTGTAAACCCCTGAATTCTGACTATTTTTGCGCCCTCTGCGAATCAGGCCCGGCGCAGGACGTTGCGCAGCTTTTGCACAGCTCGCCAGGCTCGGCTGTTTTGCATGGCGCGCAGTCGGGCTTCGGCGTCTTCGGCGCGTTGCAGGGCGGCCTCCAGTTCAGATTCTACCGGGTGCGCGAGGTTGTGGCCTTTGCACAGCCGGAAGTTGTCGAGGTTGCACGGTGGCAGGTCGAATGCGGGTTTGAGATCCATGTGCTCGCTGGCGAGGAAGAAGCTGTTGAGGCCGTCGAACAGAACGTTGGTGTAGCCGGCGTCGGTCACCAGGTGTTCCCAGGTATGGTCACGCTGCCAAGGGGTTTCGATGAGGATGATCCATGGGCGGAAGCGGCTGAAGTCCATGCCGCGCAGCACGGTTTCTTCGTGACCTTCAACGTCGATTTTCAAGAAGTGGATGGGGCGGTCGCCGGCGTGCTCCTCGCAGATCGAGGTCAGCGTGCGAGCGCTGACGGTAAGGCTTCTTACATCCATGCCGAGGTCTTTGCGTTCCCGAGCGACGACCGGGTCGGCGGTCGAAAGGCCTGTACCGGGGATGCCATAGAACGTCATTTCGCCCGGATGGTCGCTGGCCACGCATTGCAGAGTCGTGTCGCGGGGACGTTGCTGGCGCAGGGCGTCGTGGTAGTTCTGCATCGGCTCGACGTTGATGCCGCTCCAGCCGTGATCGTAGAACGCCTTGGTGACCGAATCGTGTGTCGGGTCGTTGGCGCCGACGTCGATGTAGAAGCCGTTCTCAAAGCACTTGAGGGCGCGCCACAGGCGGATATCTTCGAAATTCTGTGCATAAGAGATGAACGTCACGGTCGCTCCCTGTCGATCGGTTTCTTTTTGTTATTCCGTGCCCCGCCGGCACGGTGTGAGCCTGTATAGCAAGGGTGGAAGGCGGGTGCAATTTTCCGTTCCCTGCGTCCGCGATTCGGCGGTTATGTCCTTTTGCTTGGAGGCTTATGCACAACGGGCTTTTAAGCAGGCCGGCTCAGGCTGGATTCTGTGGACGGGTTCTCATTTGAATCGCAAATCCCTGTTTTACCGGTTCTTTATTTATGTGAACAAAAAATGACCAGCACAGCTGATGGCTTGAAACTACCGTGGATATTGGATCCATGAGAAATCCATCAACAGAGTTATCCACAGGCTGTAAAGAATCAAGCGTGTTCGGCCAGCAGCAGGAAATTACGCGGTGTGAGCGGCGCCTCGCAGAAGGTGCCGAGGCGTACGACGTATCCCTGCTCGGTGAGAAAAAGTGCCCGATCAAGATTCAGCCAAAGCTCCAGTGGTCGTCGGAACAATCCGCGCAGCAATTCCAGGTTGCGAACTTCGGCCAATCTCTTCCAACCGGCGATTTCCAGTGCCGGCCAATCCTGCCCGCCGATTGTGGATAACTCTTTCAGTGCCGCCAGATCGCGGCAGAAGTCGGCGAACGGTTTTTCCAGCCATGCACTTGGCAAGGAAGGTGTCGGCAGGTATTCGTCGATGCCGCGCACTTGCCGTTGCAACAGATCGAAAGCCAGCCGGCGGGCCATTGACGTGTCACGCTGGCGTCGGACGCGGGCACCGGCGGTGACGGTTTCGCTCATTGGCAGCGACAGATCTTCCAGCGAAAGCTGCAGGGTTGATCGCGAACCGGCGCAGGACAACGGCTGATATTCCGAGCGACTGATCCGGTTATAGCAACAGGGTGCGATGGCCAATTGTTTGCAGCCGGCGGCGCTGGCCAGTTGCATCAACCGCACATGCAAGTCACCGCAAGCGTGCAAGGCGATGGCTGTGTGTTCGCTGTTCAGTGATAAAGCCGTGTCCGCCGCAAGCACATCCTGCTCGACATGCCGCGCCTGCAGGTGATGACGCTGACTCAGCGCCTGCCCGCTGGCGACCAGCGCCGGGTCATATTCCAGACAAGTGAGTCGCTGGCCGGCGCCGAGCAGGCGTCGCCCCAGATGGCCTTTGCCCGAACACCAATCCAGCCAGTGCTTCGGTTGCGAGGCAAACGACAGGCGGCTGGCGAAAGCCTCGATCTGCTGCCATTTGCGTCCCGGCACATCGACATTCAGGCGATGGCCGGCGGCTTCCAGTGAATGTGCGGGCAATTCACCCACCGCACTCAGTTCAAGCGACAACGCCGCCAATGAAGCAAACGGCTCCGGCGCACTCAAGAGTCCGGCAGGGTTGTTGTGGGCGTTTTCCGCATCCTCCAGCGAGCGTCCACGTAGCCACGAAGCCAGCTCCGGACAGGACGTTTCCCAAGGCAAATGCAGATGAGTGAACGGACGGGGTTTCCACAGCGCCTGATGCGCTGTGAGAAATGTATCCAGCGCCGTGAAGCGGGCGAGTAAGGCCTCGCCCGTCAGCACGTCAGAAGCGTCAGCGTCCCTGGCATGCATCGACGCGCAGCCAGCGTTCCAGGAGTTTGAAAGCGCGAACCAGCACGTAGGACATCACCAGGTAGAACAAGCCGGCCGCGAAGAAGATCTCCACCGGCAGGTAAGTGCGGGCAATGATCGTGCGGGCCATGCCGGTCAGTTCCAGCAGCGTCACCGTGCTGGCCAGGGCGCTGGCCTTGAGCATCAGGATTACTTCGTTGCTGTAGGCCGGCAGGCCGATGCGCGCAGCTCTCGGCAGGATGATGTAGAACAGCGCTTTCGGTCGGGACATGCCCAGTGCTCGCGCCGCCTCGATTTCACCCGGCGGAATCGCCTGGATCGCGCCACGCAGGATCTCGGCAATATAGGCGGCGGTGTGCAGGGTCATGGTCGCGGTCGCGCACCAGAACGGATCGCGCAGGTACGGCCACAACGAGCTGTTACGCACCGCGTCGAACTGTGCCAGGCCGTAATAGACCAGGAACAGCTGAACCAGCAGCGGCGTACCACGGAAAAAGAAGATGTAGGCATAGGGCAACGCGCGCACATACCACAGCTTCGAAGAGCGGGCGATGCCCAGCGGGATAGCCAGCAGCAGACCGGCGATGACGGCGATGGCCACCAGTTCCAGGGTCAGGGTCGCGCCCTGAGCCAGCTTGGGCAGCCACTTGATGATCACTTCCCAGTTCATTGAGCGCTCCTCGCGAAACCACGTGCGGCGCGTTTTTCCAGCAAGTGCATGCCGGTCATCGCCAGCACCGTCAGGCACAGGTACATGAGGGCGGCGACCATATAAAAAGTGAACGGCTGTTTGGAGACGGTCACGCCGATCTGCGCGTGACGCATGATTTCTTCCAGGCCGATGACCGACACCAGCGCGGTGTCCTTCATCAGGATCATGAACAGGTTACCCAGACCGGGCAGGGCGATGCGCCACATCTGCGGCATGATCAGCCTGGTGAAGATCCGCCATTTCGACAGGCCCAGGGCCACGCCGGCCTCACGATGCCCTTTGGGAATGGCGAGGATCGCGCCACGGAACACTTCCGTGGCATAGGCGCCGAAGCACAGGCCCAGCGCGATGACGCCGGCGGCGAAGGCGCTGAGTTCCAGGCCGGGGTTGCCGAAGAACTCTCCGAGCGCGCGCATGGCATTGACCGTACCGAAGTAGATCAACAGTACCCAGAGCAATTCCGGGACGCCGCGTACCAGGGTCGAATACGTGCCGCCGAGCCATTGCAGAGGCTTGTACGGGGAAGTCTTGGCCAGGGCGCCGAGCAGGCCGAGCACCAGCCCGAGGCACAGAGCCGTGAGTGCCAGTTTGACGGTCATCAGCGCGCCGGCGGCGAGCGCCGGGCCGAATCCGTAGAGGTCGATAATCATGGATTTCTTTTCAAATCGCGGCAGGCAAGGCCGGGAGCCCGCGCCGTCGGATCACGGCGCAGGTCCCGCACGTCAGGATCAGTAGATGCTGAACGGGAAATACTTGTCGTTGATTTTCTTGTAGGTACCGTCGGCGACGATTTCCTTCAATGCGGCATTCAGTTTCTCGCGCAGCGGGTCACCCTTGCGCACGGCGATGCCGATCTTGTCGCTTTCCACGACCGGGTCGCCCTTGAACTCGTAGTTCTTGCCGGCGTCGGTTTTCAGCCAGTCATAGTTGGCGTACTTGTCGGCGAGGATGGCATCGACGCGACCGGAGGTCAGGTCCAGGTAGGCGTTTTCCTGGGTGTCATACAGTTTGACTTCGATATCGCTACCGTAAGTGTCTTCAAGCCAGGTGCCGGCCAGGGTCGCGCGTTGCGTACCGATGATCTTGCCTTTGAGCGCGTCCTTGTCGGTCTTGAAGTCGACGTTTTTCGGCGCGATGAACTGCAGTTTGTTCGAGTAGTACGGGTCGGTGAAGTCCACCGCGCCCTTGCGCTCCTCGGTGATCGACAGCGAGGAAATCAGGAAGTCGAACTTCTTGGCGTTCAGGGCCGGGATGATGCCGTCCCAATCGGAGGTCACGACACTGCATTCGACTTTCATCTTGGCGCACAGGGCATCGCCGATGTCTTTGTCGAACCCGACAACCTGGCCGCTGGCATCTTTGTTGTTGAACGGCGGGTAAGCCGCCTCGATACCCATCTTCAGGGTCTCGGCCATGGCACCGGCGCTGAACGCCAGGGAGACGGCGGCGGCCAGGAAGACCTTTTTGTAATTCTGCATGCGGGTAGCTCCGTTAGCGGTTGCTGGACATGAATTGTTTGCAGCGCGCCGAAAGCGGGTTTTCGAACACCTGCTGTGGCGATCCTTGCTCTTCGACCAGGCCCTGGTGGAGAAACACCACTTCACTGGACACCTGACGGGCAAACCCCATTTCGTGGGTCACGAGCAGCATGGTGCGGCCTTCTTCGGCCAATGCGCGGATGACATTAAGTACTTCCTGGACCATTTCCGGGTCAAGGGCGGAGGTGGGCTCGTCGAACAGGATCACCTTGGGCTGCATCGCCAGTGTGCGGGCAATCGCCGCACGCTGTTGCTGGCCGCCCGACAGCTCGGCCGGATAGGCGTGGCGCTTGTCGGCGATGCCGACCTTGGCCAGCAGGGCCTCGGCGACTTCGATGGCTTCGGCCTTGCTCTGGCCCAGCACGCGGCGTGGGGCTTCGATGATGTTGTCGAGCACACTCATGTGCGGCCAAAGATTAAAGTTTTGAAACACAAAACCAATCTCGGAACGCAGGCGGTTGATCTGCTTGCCATCGGCGGCAACCAGTTCGCCGTTCTTGGCGGCCTTGAGCTTGAGTTCTTCGCCGGCGACCAGGATCTGGCCCTGATGCGGGTTTTCCAAGAGATTGATGCAGCGCAGGAACGTGGACTTGCCGGAACCGGAGGAACCGAGGATCGAGATCACATCGCCGTCGCGGGCGGTCAGCGAGATGCCTTTGAGCACCTCCAGCTGTCCGTAGCGTTTGTGCAGGTTGCGGATTTCAAGCGCGGGCGTGGCCTCAGCCATGTGCGTTCCTCATATATGTTGCGCTCCAGCTGTCGGGTGGCCTTCCTGGCGAGGCGGCCAAGCTAGCATAGCGTTTCAATGGCAGCCAACAGCGCTACGGGCGGTAAACGGATGGCGTGTGGCAGGTTGTCGCATCGGCGCAGCAGACTGTCGCCCCGTCAACAACCGAACGGGTGTTTGAACGTTGATACCCGTGGGTGTCGCGTAAAAAAAGGCGCGATGTTGCCACCTTTGGCGGGGTCTTGGAAGCGCTATCCGGCCGAACGTTCCTTATTCGCCCTTTTATTGTGCGTCCGGTAATTTTTCAGTGTGTTTCTGGTGCGCTCATTCGTCTGAAAAGTGGGTCGCAGGGTAACGCTTTGGCGAAAGGCCAGTATTCTCAATGACTTGCGATGACTGTCCGGTCGCGCTGAAAACCGCAGGCCAGAAGAGTTTGAAACATTTTGGCGCAATTATTGCGTGCAGAATCCGGAACGCCCCGTTGGATTCTTTTTACGAGAAGGAACGCCAGACGGGCCGGACGCAATCGCTTTCCTTGCAAAGGTAGTTTCAATGAGCAGTACCCCAAGCTCCAATGGCCTCGAACAGGGCCTCAAATCGCGTCATGTGACCATGTTGTCGATCGCCGGGGTGATCGGTGCAGGTCTGTTCGTCGGCTCCGGCCACGCCATCGCTGCCGCCGGCCCGGCCGTGCTTCTGGCCTACGCCGCTGCAGGCATGCTGGTTGTGCTGGTCATGCGCATGCTCGGCGAAATGGCTGTCGCTTCGCCGGATACCGGCTCCTTCTCGACTTACGCCGACCGCGCCATCGGCCATTGGGCCGGCTTCACCATCGGCTGGTTGTACTGGTGGTTCTGGGTGCTGGTGATCCCGCTGGAGGCCAACGCCGCCGCGACCATCCTGCACGCCTGGTTCCCGGGTGTGGAAATCTGGGCCTTCGCCTTGGTGATCACCCTGCTGCTGACCGTGACCAACCTGTTCAGCGTGAAAAACTACGGTGAGTTCGAATTCTGGTTCGCCCTGCTCAAAGTCGTGGCGATCATCGGCTTCATCATCCTCGGCATCGCGGCCATTTTCGGTTTCCTGCCGAACAGCCAGGTCAGCGGTGTTTCGCACATCTTCGACACTCAGGGGTTCCTGCCAAACGGCTTGGGCGCCGTGCTGGGCGCGATCCTGACCACCATGTTCTCCTTCATGGGTACCGAGATCGTGACCATTGCGGCTGCGGAATCGAAGAACCCTGGCAAGCAGATTTCCAAGGCCACCAACTCGGTGATCTGGCGGATCGGTCTGTTCTACCTCGTGTCGATTTTCATCGTCGTGGCCCTGGTGCCCTGGAACGATCCTGCACTGGCCAACCTCGGTTCCTACCAGACCGTGCTGGAGCGCATGGGCATCCCTAATGCCAAGATGATCGTCGATATCGTGGTTCTTGTAGCGGTGACCAGCTGCCTGAACTCGGCGCTCTACACCTCTTCGCGCATGCTGTTCTCCCTCGGCAAGCGTGGCGATGCGCCGGCCATGTCGACCCGCACCAACAAGAGCGGCACCCCTTACTGGGCGGTGATGCTGTCCACCGGCGCGGCGTTCCTGTGCACCTTCGCCAACTACGTGGCCCCGGCTGCGGTGTTCGAGTTCCTGCTGGCCAGCTCTGGCGCCATCGCGCTGCTGGTGTACCTGGTGATCGCGATTTCGCAACTGCGCATGCGTAAGCAACGCATGGCTCGCGGCGAGAAAATCGTCTTCAGCATGTGGCTGTTCCCGGGCCTGACCTATGCGGTGATCGTTTTCATCGTGGCTGCCCTGACCATCATGCTGTTCCAGGAAGCCCATCGTGTGGAAATCCTCGCGACCGGCCTGCTGAGCCTGCTGGTTGTCGCGACCGGCCTGCTCGTGGCGCGTCGTCGAAAAGCTGAAAACCGTGGTGCCGTGGTGCTGAACTGATTCGTATCGCGTCATGCAAAACGGCCGCTGTCAGCGATGACAAGCGGCCGTTTTTGTTAATGAGCGAGGTTTATTCGCTCTTTTCTTCCTGTTCTTCTCGCGACTGGCCATAGGTGTCCAGAGCATTGCCGAAATCAGTGATGAACTGCGGCTCGCTCAGCCAGGCCTGGGCGGTCTCGCGATCCATGCCGTCGGCCCACATGCGGTAGTCGATCAGCATGTCGGCAGCCAGGTGAGTGGCGGCCATGCCTTCGTCTTCGGCGTTTTCCATGTCCAGCAGTTCTGGGTGATCAACGATGATGAACGCCAGCTCCCGCAGCAGCGTCAGCAGCATGTCGTTGCGGCTGACGGCTTCGGCGTCGCGCATCTTGCTGAACATCGCCAGGGTGTATTCCGGAATCGGTTCGGCCAGATGACCGAGATCGTCGTCCTGGGGCAGCGGTCTGCGGCCGGCGATGCGGATGTGCTTGGCCTTGGCCTTGGCGCGTTTGGCGCGTTTCTGTTGCTTGTTCAGGGATGCCATGGGAACTCAGTTTTTCTGTTGGGTTTGTGCAGCGATCGCGTCGGACGCGGCCACATAGTCTTTCTGGAAGTCAGGTGATTCGATCCACGCCAGGGCGCCGGCTTCGTCGGTTTCGGTGGACCACTGGCGGTACTCGATCAGGGCCGCGAGGATGAAATCCATGGCGCCTTCCTCGCCTTCCTGTTCGACGACCAGCTCCAGCAGCGGGTCTTCGAGGAACGCCGTGCACATGGCCTGCTGGCTGATCTTTGCGGCGTCGATCATTTTCTTGAACAGTTCGGTCAGGTCCACCGCCTCGAAATCGATGCGCTCGTCGTTCGGATCCAGCTCGACCGGTGCCTCGGCGCGTTTGGTGCGGTTCTGTTTGGCCTTGGTCTTGGCCCTTGCGGCGCGTTTTTGCTGCTTGTTGGCAGAAGCCATGGTGTGTGTTCCGTGATGCGTTGGAGGGGACTCAGCTGCGCGGTATCTGCCGCCCGGGTGTGTCGCAGGTCAGTGCGCCGGTCTGCAGCCAGGTCAGCGCGATGGGCCATAGTGTGGCTTGGTATGCGCTGCGAAAAAAGGCGAAATGTCCGACTTCCTGTTCGCCGATGTCCCGTGGTTCGAGTCGCAGATGGGTCTTTGGTGCGTTGTGGAAGTAATCGAGCAGGCGTTCGGTCGCCGGAATGGTCCCGTAGGGATCGTCACTGATGCTGATCGCCAGGGTGTCTGCACGAACGTTGGCGAAGGGCAGGTGGCCATTTTTCACCAGTAGCGCCCGACCGCTCGGACGTCGCTCATAGCTTGCGGCAGGCGTGCTCCAGTCGCGTACGACGCCGGCAGGGGTATCTTCCAGCCAGCCGAGTCGCTTGCCGGGAAAGTAACCGCAGAACAGTGTCAGCAGCGGCATCAGCAGGTGCCATTTGCCGAACATCCGCCAACGGTGTTCCGGGGCGTAATCGCGCCAGTAAGCGAACTGTGCACCGACAGTTACCAGTCGTCGGATTGCCTGCCCGGAAGCCCCCAGTCCTGCCGCACAGCCGCCGAAACTGTGGCCGATTACATCGATCGGCTGACCGGGGAACTCACGCTGTGCGCGTTTGAGCATCGCCTCGAAATCCATCGCGCCCCAGTCCGTCCATGACGCCTGCAGCCGCTTCATCGACTTGGGGCGAGACTCGCCGATGCCCCGGTAGTCATAAATCATCACGTCGAAGCCATTGGCGAACAGGTACGCCGCAAAACGTGAATAGTGACGGCAGCGCACCGAGGTAGCGGCGTTAATGACGACCACTGAACGAAGCGGGTCGGGCAATGCATGGCGCCAGCTGAAGCCGCCAAGGGGATAACCATCGGCGGCGGGCTCGTGGAACGGTTCGTCCTGAACGTCGCTTGTGAGGGCGACTCTGTTCTGAGCATTTTCCAGTGCGTGCGTCTCTTGAAAACCCATGGCTCTCGACCTTCGCGAAGTAGCTGCCAACGATAGTCTCGGCAGCTCTGGTGAACAATCCGTCGGTGTTTATTCACTCGACCGATTACGCAGGCGCTCTTCGAGCTGAAGCTGTTCACGATTCAGTTCCGCGCGATGTTGCTCGCTGCCTCTTCAAAAACTTCAGCCTTGTCTTGACTCAGCAGCAGCCGCTCGTAGTAGAGAGTGTTGATCTGTCGATCCAGAGCGCGGCTGGACCAGTTTTGCGAGGCGGAGTCGTTCATGTACCACTCGCGAGCCGTTTCGCTTTCCACCTGTATCAAGCGGCCATAATGGGGCCAGCTCAATTCGTGACGCAGTGCGTCACGAATTGGAAATGCTTGAGCGGGATCTGACCCAGGACTGCAATGATTGGCGAATACAACGCGTAGGCCTTTTCGCATTCAAGACAACTCCCAAACAATCTAAAACCTGCCCCGCATCGCAAAATCTAAACAGGAGTAACGATTGGGTTCTGCGAGAGCCCGGGAGTTCTAGTCATGAAACGCGTCACTTCATTCATGTTGCCCGTCGCCGCTGTGGCGATTCTGATATTTCCGCTCATGGCGCAGGCCAGCAGTGTCGAGCCGATCGACAGTGCCGGTGTGCAAGTCCAGCAGCAACAGCAAAACGGGATCAATTACCTCTCCGGCGGGATCGGCCTGGACGAGTCGCGGGCCATTCAGCAGTCCGCCGGTTACAACTTGCACATGACCTTCGCTGTCGGTGCGCAAAATCTGTACACCTCGGACGTCGATCTGGTTGTCCAGAAGGCGACGGGACAACCGGTGCTGAACCTGAGCCAGATCGGGCCTCTGGTTTATGCACAGTTGCCACCGGGCAAGTACACCGTGGTCGCTACCCGCAACGGCGAGGTGCGCCGGGACGTTGCCAATGTCGGCAGCGGCGGGGCCAGCAATCTGGTGTTTCACTGGGACTGGCATCAATAGCGTCGACAAGGGCGGGATTCGCCCTGAGTCCCGTCCTTCACGATGACTTGCGTACCTTCAGGTAAACCCGTAACCCGAACAGCGAAATCGCCAACAGGAACAGAGTGCCGAGGCTTTGCCATATCACTTCGAACCAGTATTTGTGCGGTTGCAGGTCCCGCAGCCAGGTTTTGCGCGGGCCTCGATTGTTCGTCGTGATCGAGCCTGTGATCAGACTCTCGACCATCATGTAGAGGGATGCGCCAATGGCGAACATCAGCAACAGGCCGACGAGAACAGTCAGCCAGAATGAAATCCAGCTCTGGCGGCGGGGTGGCGGATGGGGCAGGGGGACGCGGGTTCTTTTCTGGTTCATCGCGGGGATGACCCTCTTCCGTAAGGGCTGGGCAAAGTATCGCGAATGGCGGCCTGCGCAAAGCACGGCATCCGGCCGTGATCAAATCGCAGGCATAAAAAAACCCTGAATCTTGCGATTCAGGGTTTCGGTATTTGGTGCCCAGAGACGGAATCGAACCGCCGACACGGGGATTTTCAATCCCCTGCTCTACCGACTGAGCTATCTGGGCAACGGGGCGCATTAAAAGGGTTTTTCGGATTTACGTCAACGACTTTTTTAAAATTTCTTAAATTAATTCCGTCGCTTACGAAAACCGGGGGTTATTCGGCCGGCGGAACGTAGCCTTCGGCCTGGGCGTATTCCTCGCCGGAGAAGTACTTGTCCATTTCGCCCTGCAGATATTTGCGGTCTTCGGCGTTCATCATGTTCAAACGTTTTTCGTTGATCAGCAGGGTCTGGTGTTTCTGCCAGTCGGCCCAGGCCTTTGCCGAAACGTGTTCGAAGATGTCCTGGCCCTTGGCGCCCGGGTACGGTGGACGCTCCAGGCCTTCGAGTTGTTCTTTGTACTTGCGGCACATTACGGTGCGGGTCATGTCGACTCTCCTGCATTCAAGACGGCGGCCGCGCGTTCGAGCAATGTCTTGACCGGGGCGGCGAGGCCCAGGCGCGGCGGGGTGGCGAGGTTATACCAGAGCCAGTCGGCCTCGGCCACGTGACCGCCGGCCTCTTGCACCTGAACCAGCCAGGGTTCGATGGACAGCTGAAAGTGGCTGAAGGTGTGGACAAGGTTCGGCAGCGCCTGCTGCTCGCCCAGTTCCAGCGAGTGCTGCGCGGCGAGGTGCTGCAGGTCGTCGAGGTCGTCGAGTTCCGGCAGGCTCCACAACCCGCCCCACAATCCGCTGGATGGGCGGCGATAAAGCAGAATCGCGCCATCGTCGTTGGCCAGCAGCGGCATCAGCGTGCGTTTTTGCGGAATGGCCTTGCGCGGCTTGGGGACCGGATAGCGGGTCTCCAGGCCGAGCAGGTGCGCTTCGCAACCCTTTTTCAGCGGACACAGCAGGCAGCTTGGCTTGCTGCGGGTGCAGAGCGTGGCGCCAAGATCCATCATCGCCTGGGTGTAGGCGTTGACCCGATCCTGCGGTGTGAAACGTTCTGCAGTGGCCCACAATTGTTTGGCGACCTTCGGCTCACCGGGATAGCCCTCCTGCGCGGTAAACCGCGCCAGCACCCGTTTGACGTTGCCGTCGAGGATCGGCGCCCGCAGGCCCATGCTGATGCTGGCAATCGCGCCGGCGGTGGAGAGGCCGATGCCCGGCAAGTCCGTTAGCTTCTCGACATCGCGGGGAAACTCGCCGCCGTACTGGCTGACGATGATCTTCGCAGTCTTCTGCAAATTGCGCGCGCGGGTGTAATAACCCAGGCCCGTCCACAGGTGCAGCACTTCGTCCTCGGGTGCTGCGGCCAGGGCCTCGACCGTCGGCAACGCGGCCATGAAGCGGTCGAAGTAATTGAGCACGGTGCTGACCTGGGTCTGCTGCAGCATGATTTCAGAGACCCATACCCGGTACGGATTGATGTTCTGTTGCCAGGGCAAATCATGGCGGCCGTGGCGGTCGAACCATTCCAGCACCGCCGTGGAAAACTGCTCCGCTCTCATCGCTTGAACAGCCCCTTCAATGCGTTTTTCAGTTCCGGGCTGACTTTGTCGCCCAGTTTCTCGTCGATTTTTTCGCTGAGCCTGTCGCCGGCCATTTTGGTCGCGACCTGGCCCAGGCGCTCGTTGTCCACGCGGCAGGCCTTGGCGCCGAGTTCCAGAGGGCCGCGGCAGCGCAGCGGCCATTCGATGCCGACGAATTTCTCACCGACCTGACAGGCCGGGTCCGGCATGGCGCTGGTGTCGCCTTCGACGATGATGCCGACGCGATAGTCCATGCCCAGCACTTTCAGGTCGATGTCGCCGTCGCCGTTGACGGTCATGCCCGGGATGCGCACTTTCAGGTCCGGGTTGTTGGCCACGCCGTTGTGAAACGTCAGGTTGCCCTTGAGTTCCTGGAACGGCGTGTCCTTGCCCCGCGGCTCGCCGTTCAGGGTTTTGCGGTTGAGGGTGGCGATGCCCTTGCACAACTGCTGTTCGAGGTTGGCATTGAGCAACACGCCGTTGTTGATCACTAAACTGGCGTTGCCGTTGAGGGTGTCGATCAGCGCCTGCTGGCTGTTGCCGCTACCGGTGACGGTGCTGGTGAGGTTCACCAGGCCCTTGACCGGTGGATTCTTGCCCTGGCTTTCGAGGATTTTTTCCACCGGCACGCGGTTGATCCGGGTTTGCAGATTCAACAGCGGTGCACTCGGGCGCACATCGAGGGTGCCCTTGGCTTCGAAGTCGCCGTTGTAGAGTTCGCCGCGCAGGTTCTCCAGAGTCAGCAGGCCGCCCTGGCCGGTGGCTTTCAATGCGGCGTTCTGGATCGGCAGTTTGTCGAGGGTCAACTGGCCGAAGGTCAGGTCGGCGTTCACGTCCAGTTTGCTCAGGCGCTCCACCGGGAACAGGCGTTCGGTGCTCCAGGCGCTTTTGCTCGGCTTGTCCGGCAGCGGGGTGCTGCCGGCGCCGGCCATGGCATCGGCTTCGGTGTTGGCGACTTCGCTCTGACGCGCCTGGGTGGCGCTGGCGGCTTTTTCCGATTTCGGCGGCAGGTAGCGGTCGACGTTGAAGGTGTCGGCCTTGAGGATCGCCCGCAACGATTGCTTGGCGAAATCTTCGACGGCGATGCGGCCGCTGAAGCTGCTGTCGTCGAGTTTCAGGTTGATGTTGTCCAGCGCCAGACTGGTCGGTGTGGCAGCGACACGGCTGACCAGCTCGACTTTGCTCAAGCTGCCTTCGGCCATGGCCGGCAGGGTCTGGCCGATGCTGTCGACAAACTTCGCCAGATCGAACTGGGCGATGGAAATCGCGCCAGTGATTTGCGGGGTCTTGTCCAGATCGTTGGCCTTCAGCTCACCCAGAGCGCGCAACTGGTTCGCTGAGATCTTGATCCCGGTCCATTCGGCGACGTTGGCGGCCTTGTCGAGCAACATCTGCCCCTGGGCGGAGAACGTCATGGCTTTGCCTTGCAGCGGATCGCCGGTCAGTTCGCCCGACAGCTTCAGGTCTTCGAACTTGTAGCGTTGCAGGGCGCGCTCGATGCGCAGCTCGCCGTTCAGCTCGGTGCGCACTCGCAGCACGGGCTGATTGGTGCTGAGGAACGCCGTGGCTTTCAGAGGAAT
Organism: Pseudomonas sp. BW7P1; assembly: GCF_024981055.1. Lineage (NCBI taxonomy): Bacteria > Pseudomonadati > Pseudomonadota > Gammaproteobacteria > Pseudomonadales > Pseudomonadaceae > Pseudomonas > Pseudomonas sp. BW7P1. The sequence goes on from NZ_CP103374.1 coordinate 564,659, forward strand.
GTTGGTCGAATCGTGGACGGCACCGGTACTCAACTGGATGCTTTCGGCGCTGAACTGCTTGCCGGTCTGCTCGTCGTGGTATTCAACCCGGGCGTTGTTGACGGTCAGGCTGTCGATGTCGAGGCGGATCGGCTGTGGCGGTTTTTCCGGCTGGGCGGGTGTTTCGACGACCGGTTCGCCGGCGGCGCCTGGCGGGGTACTGCCCGGCGCAGGAGCGGCAGTCGGCAGCTTGCCGATGTCTTCCCAGTTGCCGTGGCCGTTCTTGTCACGGTTCAGGCGCAGGTTCAGGCCTTCAACGCGCACGTCGCTCATCTGCACTTCGCGGCGCAGCAGCGGCAGCACGCGTACGGACAGGCCAAGCATCTGCAGATCGGCATACGGTTCGTCAGGTTTGATCAGCGTGGCGACGCTGGCCTCGTGCAATTCCAGGCCGAGCCACGGGAACAGGCTCCAGCCGATATCGCCATTGAGCGTCAGCTCGATGTGGGCCTTGTCGCGGGCTATCTGGCGGATCTCGTTTTTGTAGTCGTTGGGATCGAAGAAGTGGGTCAGGGCGAAGCCCGCCGCCACAATGATCAGCAACAGCCCGAGAATTACCAGACCCAGGATTTTGCCGAACGCTTTCATGGGCGAGTCCTTGTAGTTAGTCGAATTCGTAATTTAGCCGGGGAGTATAGCGCTGCCTGACCCCGTACTGCGCGGTATCCCGAGGAGCCCGGCGAGCCGCGGCGTGCAGCGCTTCGACAACGGTCGACAGGAGGGTTCCCCCGCCGGATGAGATCAGATGACTCGAAAAAGGTGATATCAGTTTGGTTTTTCTGTCACCTGCAGATGGTAACCTTCGCCCGTTCGTCCGTCCCTCTGCGACTTTTGGTCGCGCTTCAAGGAGCTCCACCCACCAACACGGTCATGCCTGCGTGCATAAAGGCCGGGGGTGAGCAGTGGCTGACGAACACATACTAATAATTGGGGGATACACAATGAGCACGAGCATCACGGCGGACGGCCTCAGCGCCGCCCAGCCTGCGTTCCTGTCCAAGGAACGCATCATCGCCAGGCCCGGTTTCAACCGCTGGCTGGTTCCACCGGCCGCTCTGGCCATTCACCTGTGCATCGGCATGGCCTATGGCTTTTCGGTGTTCTGGCTGCCGCTGTCCAAGGCGCTGGGCGTTACGGCGCCGGTGGCTTGCGCGCCGGACATGAGCTTCATCGCACAGGTTTTCTCGTCGCAATGTGATTGGCCGATCTCCATGCTCGGCTGGATCTACACCCTGTTCTTCATCTTCCTCGGCTGCTCGGCAGCGATCTGGGGTGGCTGGCTCGAACACGCCGGGCCACGCAAGGCCGGTGTGGTATCGGCACTGTGCTGGTGCGGCGGTCTGCTGATTTCCGCGCTGGGTATTTATACCCACCAGATCTGGCTGATGTGGATCGGCTCCGGCGTGATCGGCGGCATCGGTCTGGGCCTGGGCTACATTTCGCCCGTATCGACTCTGATCAAGTGGTTCCCGGACAAGCGCGGCATGGCCACCGGCATGGCGATCATGGGCTTCGGTGGTGGCGCGATGGTCGGCGCTCCACTGGCGACCGCGCTGATGAGCCATTTCGCTTCGCCAACCGGTGTCGGCGTATGGCAGAGCTTCGTGGCCATGGCGGCGATCTACTTCGTGTTCATGATCGGTGGTGCACTGGCTTACCGCGTGCCGCCGACCGGCTGGAAGCCTGAAGGCTGGACCGCGCCGGCGAAGAAAGCCTCGAATGCGATGATCACTCATCGTCATGTTCACGTGAATGTGGCGTGGAAAACCCCGCAATTCCGTCTGGTGTGGCTGGTGCTGTGCCTGAACGTGTCCGCCGGTATCGGCATCCTCGGCATGGCTTCGCCACTGTTGCAGGAAGTGTTCGGCGGCAAGCTGCTGGGCAATGATCTGCCGTTCGGTCAGCTGGATGCCGGGCAACTGGCTTCGATCGCTGCAATTGCGGCGGGTTTCACGGGTCTGTTGAGCCTGTTCAACATCGGCGGTCGTTTCTTCTGGGCGTCGTTCTCGGACTATCTGGGTCGCAAAAACACTTACTTCGTGTTCTTCGCGCTGGGCTTTGCGCTGTACGCGCTGATCCCGAACCTCGGTCATCTGGGCAACGTGGCGCTGTTCGTGGCGGCGTTCTGCATCATCCTGTCGATGTACGGCGGTGGTTTTGCAACCGTTCCGGCCTATCTGGCCGACCTGTTCGGCACGCAAATGGTCGGTGCGATCCACGGTCGTCTGCTGACTGCCTGGGCTGCCGCTGGCGTGCTGGGTCCGGTGCTGGTGAACTACCTGCGTGAGTATCAGCTGAGCATCGGTGTCGAACGCGCCGCCGCTTACGACATCACCTTGTACATCCTCGCCGGCCTGCTGGTGCTGGGTTTCCTGTGCAACCTGCTGGTGCGCCCGGTGGCGGACAAGTACTTCATGACCGACGCTGAACTGGCGGCCGAGCAGGCACTGGGTCACGACAAGGGTGCCGACAGCAGCACCGTGCTCGAGTGGAAAGCCGCGCCGGGCAGCAAGCCGTTGGCGATCGCTGCGTGGCTGGTGGTAGGGATTCCGTTGGCGTGGGGTGTGTGGGTGACCCTGCAGAAGACGGCGGTTCTGTTTCACTAAGTAGCCAGGCACTGGCCTGACAATCTTCAGGTCAGCGCCAGATCCTGTGGGAGCGAGCTTGCTCGCGATAGCGGTCTGACAGTCGACAGTGATGTTGAAAGTATGGCCCTCATCGCGAGCAAGCTCGCTCTCACAGTTGTTTCGGGCTGTCCGAAATGTCTTGTATGGACATGTCTATCCCCGACAGTACGGGCTTCTATCCGTCTGCCATATCACGTCTCGTGTTTCTGTTTGCGCCCCGCACCCCTATAATGGCTGCCTTTTTCGCCCAATGATTTTGCGGAGCTGGTGATGGCCGAACGTAAGGCGTCTGTCGAGCGCGACACTCTGGAAACCCAGATCAAAGCCTCGATCAACCTTGATGGCACCGGAAAGGCCCGATTCGATATCGGTGTTCCTTTTCTTGAGCACATGCTGGATCAGATCGCCCGTCACGGGTTGATCGACCTGGATATCCAATGCAAGGGCGATCTGCATATCGACGACCACCATACCGTGGAAGACGTCGGTATCACCCTCGGCCAGGCCTTCGCGCAAGCCATCGGCGACAAGAAAGGCATCCGCCGCTACGGCCACGCCTACGTGCCGCTCGATGAGGCGCTGTCGCGTGTCGTGATCGACTTCTCCGGCCGTCCGGGCCTGCAGATGCACGTGCCGTACACCCGCGCCACCGTTGGCGGTTTCGACGTGGATCTGTTCCAGGAGTTCTTCCAGGGCTTCGTCAACCACGCGCTGGTCAGCCTGCACATCGACAACCTGCGCGGTACCAACACTCACCACCAGATCGAAACCGTGTTCAAGGCTTTCGGCCGCGCGCTGCGCATGGCCGTCGAGCTGGATGAGCGCATGGCCGGCCAGATGCCTTCGACCAAGGGCGTGCTGTGATGCAGACGGTAGCAGTCATCGATTACGGCATGGGCAACCTGCACTCGGTGGCCAAGGCCCTCGAGCACGTTGGCGCCGGCAAGGTGCTGATCACCAGCGATGCGGACGTGATCCGCGAAGCCGACCGCGTGGTTTTCCCCGGTGTCGGCGCGATTCGCGATTGCATGGCGGAGATCCGTCGTCTGGGCTTCGACTCGCTGGTACGTGAAGTCAGCCAGGATCGCCCGTTCCTCGGCATCTGTGTCGGCATGCAAGCCTTGCTCGACACCAGCGAAGAAAACGACGGCGTCGACTGCATCGGCCTTTTTCCGGGGGCGGTGAAGTTCTTCGGCAAAGACCTGCATGAAGACGGCGAGCACCTGAAAGTCCCGCACATGGGCTGGAACGAAGTGAAGCAGTCGGTGGATCACCCGCTGTGGCACAACATTCCGGACCTGGCGCGTTTCTACTTCGTGCACAGCTACTACATCGCCGCCGGTAACCCACGCCAAGTGGTCGGCAGCGGTCATTACGGCGTCGATTTCGCTGCGGCGCTGGCTGAAGGTTCGCGTTTCGCCGTGCAGTTCCATCCGGAGAAGAGCCATACCCATGGCCTGCAATTGCTGCAGAACTTCGCAGCGTGGGACGGTCGCTGGTAAATGGCCGCCAGAAAGAAACCGCCGATCCTGACCCTCACGCCGGAGCAGGAAAGCGACGCCAACCGCAAGATCCAGCGGTTCATGGCGGATCGATTCGAACTGGACCTGGGTTCGTTCGAGGCGGCGGAAATTCTTGAGCTGTTTACCCGTGAAATTGCTCCGCACTATTACAACAGGGCGATTTTCGATGTGCAGGCCCAGCTCAAGGAGCGGTTTGAAAGCATCGAAAGCGACCTGTGGGCGCTCGAAAAAAACTGATTTCCGAGCCAAGCTGAACATTCAAATTTGAAGGTTTGCCAGATGCTGATTATTCCCGCTATCGATCTAAAAGACGGTGCCTGCGTTCGTCTGCGCCAGGGCCGCATGGAAGATTCCACAGTGTTCTCCGATGACCCGGTGAGCATGGCTGCCAAGTGGGTGGAAGGCGGTTGCCGTCGTCTGCATCTGGTCGATCTGAATGGCGCTTTCGAAGGTCAGCCGGTCAACGGCGAAGTGGTGACCGCGATTGCCAAGCGCTACCCGACCCTGCCGATCCAGATCGGCGGCGGCATCCGTTCGCTGGAAACCATCGAGCACTACGTCAAGGCGGGCGTGAGCTACGTGATCATCGGTACCAAGGCTGTCAAAGAGCCTGCGTTCGTTGCTGAAGCCTGCCGTGCATTCCCGGGCAAGATCATCGTCGGCCTCGATGCAAAAGACGGTTTTGTCGCCACCGACGGCTGGGCCGAGATCAGCCAGGTGCAGGTCATCGACCTGGCCAAACAGTTCGAAGCCGACGGCGTGTCCTCGATCGTTTATACCGACATCGCCAAAGACGGCATGATGCAGGGCTGCAACGTACCGTTCACCGCCGCACTCGCTGCGGCCACCAAAATCCCGGTGATCGCCTCCGGCGGCATTCACAACCTGGGTGACATCAAGTCGCTGCTCGACGCCAAGGCGCCGGGCATCATCGGCGCCATCACTGGCCGGGCGATCTACGAAGGCACTCTCGACGTCGCCGAAGCGCAAGCTTTCTGCGACTCGTACCAAGGCTGAGGACTGACCATGGCACTGGCCAAACGCATCATCCCTTGCCTGGACGTAGACAACGGCCGGGTCGTCAAGGGCGTGAAGTTCGAAAACATCCGTGATGCCGGCGATCCGGTGGAAATCGCCCGTCGCTACGACGAGCAAGGTGCCGACGAGATTACCTTTCTCGATATCACCGCCAGTGTCGATGGCCGTGACACCACGCTGCATACCGTCGAGCGCATGGCCAGCCAGGTGTTCATTCCACTGACTGTCGGCGGTGGCGTGCGCACCGTGCAGGACATCCGCAACCTGCTCAATGCCGGTGCGGACAAGGTGTCGATCAACACCGCTGCCGTGTTCAACCCCGAGTTCGTCGGCGAGGCGGCGCAGCACTTCGGCTCGCAATGCATCGTCGTCGCCATCGACGCGAAGAAGGTGTCCGGCCCGGGCGAAACCCCGCGCTGGGAAATCTTCACCCACGGTGGCCGCAAGCCGACCGGTCTCGACGCGGTCGAGTGGGCGAAAAAAATGGAAGGCCTGGGGGCCGGTGAAATCCTCCTGACCAGCATGGATCAGGACGGCATGAAAAACGGTTTCGACCTCGGCGTGACCCGCGCCATCAGTGATGCGCTGGGCATTCCGGTGATCGCTTCGGGAGGTGTCGGCAACCTGCAGCATCTGGCCGATGGCATTCTTGAAGGCCACGCCAGCGCGGTGCTGGCAGCGAGTATTTTCCACTTTGGCGAATACACGGTTCAGGAAGCCAAAGCCTACATGGCTCACCGCGGTATCGTAATGCGTTAAACATCCATACAGGCCAGTGGACAGCATGGCGTACCCGAGGCACTCTTGGGCACGCCATGGATTTCGGTAGCCCGACATGATCAAACGCCTGCTTCTCGCCCTCGTCAGTGCCTCCGTGTTGTTGATCGACACTGGCCATGCCGCAGAAAGTCCCGACACCGATCTGGTGCTCCTCACCGAAAACTTCCCGCCATACAACATGGCGAAGAACGGCAAGAATTTCGCCCAGGACGAAAACATCAACGGTATCGCCACGGACATCGTGCGCGAGATGTTCAAGCGTGCGGGCATCACGTACAGCCTGACCCTGCGCTTCCCTTGGGAGCGGGTCTACAAGCTGGCGCTGGAAAACCCCGGTTACGGTGCCTTCGTGATGGCGCGCCTGCCGGATCGCGAGGCCTTGTTCAAGTGGGTCGGCCCGATCGGCCCGGACGACTGGGTCATGCTGGCCAAGGCCGACAGCAAGATCACCCTCGAAACCCTCAATGACGCGCGCAAATACAAGATCGGCGCCTACAAGGGCGATGCGATTGCCGAGACGCTGACCCGGCAGGGCCTGAAGCCGGTGGTGGTACTGCGCGATCAGGACAACGCGAAAAAGCTCGTCAGCGGCCAGATCGATCTGTGGGCCACCGGCGATCCTGCCGGGCGTTATCTTGCCCGGCAGGACGGCGTGACGGGGCTCAAGACCGTACTTCGCTTCAACAGCGCCGAACTGTATCTGGCGCTGAACAAGCAAGTGCCGGATGAGGCGGTTGTCAGGCTTCAGGCAGCGCTCGATCAGATGCGCAAGGACGGTGTGGTCGACGAGATCATGGGGCGCTATCTGTAACTCGAATTTCCTCTCTCATGGGTTGAGAAGCGGTATCGACATCTTCGTTCTCATTGTCTGCCGGGCCTTGGCTGGCGAAGGGTTCTGTCGCCAGTTGTGGAGTGAAGGTGAGCGTACTGTCGGTTTCCGGCGGATATTCGGTCAGGTAAAGGCTTTCGTCATCGGTATAACCAATGCTGATCCCCACCGGAGTGCCGTCCGCCCGCTTGAGCGTATAGAAACTCTGAATCTGATAGATCGCCACGGCCTTGTTTTTGGCAGCCATGGCGACGATGTCCAGTGGGCGGGCGTCTTCCCAGCCACGGGAGGATGTCTCGGTATAGGTAAAGTCCTTGTGCAGATGCGCCGAGAACCTGATGGCCCGGGCGCCGTTCGACGGCTTTGGCGGCCAAGCGGTGGCAACCTCGATGGACGTGAGAATGCTGAAAACCTGCAGCGTCTGCGAGTTCTGGGTCCGCAGTGCCCGCCATTTGAACGGACGAGGCCGCTGGCTGGTGTTGTGGCCATAACCTGCCAGTACATATTGATCAGACCGCTCCAGACGGTAGAACGCAGAGGTGCGCCATTGCTCCTCCGGGAGCAGATGATCGCTCACCGCGAACCAGGGAATCCGGACGGTCTGAGTGACCCCGGCCGGTTCCGGTTCCGGCGGTGCTCCATACCCTGACAGCTTCGGTGTCACGGGAGCGGGTAATGTCTGGCGAGGCATCTGCATCCGTAACGCATAGGCGTTGGACGTCTCGGGCCTGGAGTGGCTTTGGGCACCGAAAAACGTGCCCGGTGAAAAGTAGATTTCGCCTGCGGCAGCCTGAGGAGGATCAATGTTCCAGGCGCTGAAATTCTGTCTGGCGCCGCTGCCCTTATCGTCCCAGATCAGGTCGCTGACGCTGGCCGGGATGACCAGATCCTTGCGTACGCAACGGATCGCGTTGAGCAGGGGTTTGTCACGGCCGTTGGAGCAGACGAATCCCAGCGCCACATAACCGGCGGGAGGAAGCGGGCGCCATACCGTGCAATCGGCGGCGGCGCCGGAGTTGGAGTCACGCCAGACTCTTTCGTAGTCCATGGGTGGACTGAGTGCCTTGCCTTGAGAGGCGCCGTCATTTGATGTCTCGCCTTCGCAGACGACAGCCACGATCCGGTTACCGTTGACGTTGTCGTAGCCGGTCACGGCCAGGTCTCCCAGCGGGAAATATCCCGGCAGGAGATCGGGCGCAGGGGCCGGGCGCCAAAAGCTCCCGACCGCGGCGCCGGAGCCCCGGCTGTCCCAGACCCGGTGGAATTCACTGGTGAAACTGATCAGCAGGTTGCCGCACCTGATCGGTTCAGGTTGCCCGGCAGAGGTATTGCTGTTTTCGGTCGTCATGGTCAGTCCTGATGTTTGAAGGGTGACTTGCAAAGTCACCGACAGTTGCAGGACTGACTATCCAGACTCGGACGAGTCATCGGGCAGTAACTATATGTGGAGGGTGTTTCCAGACATTTATCGGTAGATGCCGTCCTTGCCGTGGGCGGTCGTTGCGCGATTGCTGCGCACACTGATCATCTGCCTGATGTCGATCCACTCGATGCCCTGGGCTTTCAGCTTCGGCAGCTCCCGCTCAAGTACGGCCAGCGTTTGTGGATAAGGATGGCCGATCATCACCGCCGAACCCTGTTTGCGCGCCAGGTTTATCGCGGTCTGCAACTGGGTGTAGATCGCCGCTTCGGTGCGTTCGTCATCGAGAAACACATCCCTTGAAACGCTTGCCAGATCGATTTTCTGTGCCTGCTGCGCCGCGACAGTCTGCGCGCTGGTGCGGCTGTCGACGAAGAACTTGTGGCGACGTTGCAGTTCGCCCATCAACCATGCCATCGCCACCGGTTGTGCCGTCATGCGGCTGCCCATGTGGTTGTTGATGCCGGCGGTGTAGGGGACCATTTTGAACGCGGCGTTCAGCCGTTTTTCGAGTTCTTCGACAGACAGTTCGGGGTGCCAGGCAAACGGGCCGGTGGCCGGGTCCATCGGCATGTGCAGGATCACGATCTTGCCGGCGCGATGGGCTTCGCGGGCGAATTCAGTGGCGTGCGGGGTGTCGGGCATGATCGCCGTGGTCACTGGCCCGGGCAGGGCCAGCACACGACGGTCCCGGGGCAGGTTCTGCCCCAGGTCGTCGATGATCAGCGTCAGATAGGCTTTTTGAGGTGCCGGTCTGGCGGATTCTGCGTAAGCAGCACCCGCCAGACAGCACAGCAGGGCAAGAACAAAACGCAAGGACATCCTCAACGGCCGGATGTGATGCTCAGGCCTTTGAGCAGGCTCAGCGCCTGGGCCAGTTGGTAATCGTCATCCTGTGGCATCGCCTTGGCCTTGCCGCCCGAACCGCTCGGACGATCCGCACCGCCGTTGCCGTTGCCGAGGTGACCCTGCAGGTCGGCTTCCTTGAAGTAGTCGCCGTCCGCTTCGTTGGTGATCTTGGCCTTGCGTACCTCTATGTCGGGGACAATGCCCTGGGCCTGGATCGAGCGGCCGTTCGGTGTGAAGTACAGCGCCGTGGTGATCTTCAGCGCACGATCGTTGTTCAGCGGCAGCACGGTCTGCACCGAGCCCTTGCCGAAACTGGTGGTGCCCATGACCACGGCGCGTTTCTGGTCCTGCAGGGCGCCGGCGACGATTTCCGAGGCCGAGGCACTGCCACCGTTGATCAGCACAACCATCGGCACTGCTTCGCTTTCGTCCTTGCCGGTGGCGGAGAAGCGCAGCTCGGAGTTGGCGATCCGGCCCTTGGTGTAGACGATCAGGCCCTTGGTGATGAAATGGTCGACCACTTCTACCGCCGCCTGCAGCACGCCGCCCGGGTTGTTGCGCAGGTCGAGGATGATGCCGTTGAGCTTCTTGCCGTTGTCCTTGCGCAGTTTGGCCAGGGCCTTGGAGACTTCCTCGCCGGTCTTGACCTGGAACTGGGTGATGCGGATCAGGCCGTAACCCGATTCCAGCAATTGCGCCTTGACGCTCTTCACCTGGATCACGGCGCGGGCCAGGGTCACGTCGAACGGCGTACCGCCGTCACGCACCAGAGTCAGGGTGATTTTCTGACCGATCTTGCCGCGCATTTTGTCCACGGCTTCGGTCATGGTCTGGCCGCGGGTCGGCTGACCGTTGATCTTGACGATGAAGTCACCGGCCTGGATGCCGGCCTTCGAGGCAGGCGTATCGTCGATTGGCGACACAACCTTGATGAAGCCGTCTTCCGAGCCGACTTCGATGCCCAGGCCACCGAACTCGCCGCTGGTGCTTTCCTGCAGTTCGGTGAAGTCTTCCGGACCGAGGTAGGCAGAGTGCGGATCGAGGTTGCTGAGCATGCCCTTGATGGCGTTTTCCAGCAGGGTCTTGTCGTCCACCGGTTCGACATAGGCCGCCTTGATCCGGTCCATCACCTCGGCAAAGGTGCGCAGCTCTTCCAGCGGCAACGGGGCCTTGGAAGTCGCGGCAGTGCCTGCCGGGGCGACAGCCGGAGCCGGTTGCGCGGCGAACGCCAGAGGCGCGCCGATCACCAGGGCGATCGTCAGGGCCAGCGAGGTAAGGCGGGACAAATGCAGCATGTCGAACGAACTCCTAATTTAGGTTGCCCGCGCTTATCCTTGCGCGCGGCACCATTGTGCCGGATCACTCGGGTGACCCTGCTGACGAATTGCGAAATACAGCGCTGGCGTGTCCTGCCCGCCACTGTTACCGACAGTGGAGATGGACTCACCGGCTTTAACCACGTCACCAGCCGACTTCAGCAGCGTCTGGTTATGACCGTAAAGGCTCAGAAAACCGTTGCCATGATCGAGGATCACCAGCAGTCCGGCACCGCGCAACCAGTCGGCAAACACCACGCGTCCGCCGTGTACGGCGTGTACCTGGCTGCCGGCGGAGGCGCTGATCATCACGCCGTCCCATTTGGTGCGGGCATCGTCGCCACGGGTTTCACCGAAACGTGCCAGCAGTCGACCATCAACCGGCCATGGAAGTTTTCCCCGAGTGGCGGCAAAAGGGCCGCCGAATGTCTCGCCGCCGCTGGATACCAGCGCGCCAGGTGTGGGTCTGGCCGGTTTGCGCGGGGCGTCGCTGGTGTCCGAGTCCGCATCGGCGCGGGCCTGGGCCTCACGTAAACGCTTTTTTTCGGCTTCCTGCTGGGCGATCAGCGCTTTCTGCCGCGCTTCTTCTGCCTCACGGGCCTGGCGGGCCAGGGTCTCTTCGATGGTTTTAAGGACTTTAGACAGGTCTGCCTGATCCTGCTCGCGGGCGGCCAGTTTCTGATCGCGGGCCTTCACGTCGTCGTTGAGCCTGGCCAGCACCTGCTGGCGCTCCTTGCGAACCTTGTCGAGGGCGTCACGCTGGGTGTCGAGGTCGGTTTTCTGTACCAGCAACTGGGCTTGTTGCGCGGAAATGTCCTTTTCGACATTGGCCAGCTGGCGCAGGGTTTCGTTGAAATTCTTCAGCTGCTCCAGGCGGGCCTGGCTCAGGTAGTCGTAATAGGTGAGGGTGCGGGCGAATTTCTCGGGATTCTGCTGATTGAGCAGCAGCTTGAGGTATTCCTGCCGACCATTCTGATAGGCCGCGCGAGCCTGGATGGCGATCAGTCGCTGCTGTTCAGTGCGCGCGCTCTGGAGTTTTTTTTTCTCCGCATCGAGCCTTTGCAGCTCGGATTCGCTCTTCTTCAGCTCCTTTTGCAGGGCATCGACCTGCTTTTCGAGCTTGCCCATCTCGGTTTCGGTGCCCTTGAGCTCTTTCTGCACGCCGGACTTTTCTTCCTGGAGCTTGCCCAGCAGCTTTTTCAGCTCGGCGATGTCCTGGCGCGTGGCGTCCAGTTGCTGTTGGGTTTGCGCGCGCTCATCCGCGAAGGCCGGTTGGAGCAGGCATGTCAGAGCGAGAGCGATCAGGACGCGGAGCATAAGGGCGGGCGGCACCAGGGTAAGGGACGGCCTAGTATGCCCGGCCCACGCGGCAAAAAAAACGCCCAATTGGGGCTGTGTGATAACTGGGGCAAGCAATAGGCCCGATTCCATTTCGAAAACTCCATAAACCACTGTGGGAGCTGGCTTGCCAGCGATGGCGCCTGCACATTCAACATAGATGTTGGCTGTCAGATTGCTATCGCTGGCGAGCCAGCTCCCACAGGGTTTTTCAGTGTTTCAGACGGGCGATTACACCAGAATCGAAGTGCCAGTCATTTCTGCCGGTTTTTCCAGGCCCAGCAGCTTGAGCATGGTCGGCGCTACGTCTGCCAGTACGCCGCCTTCTCGGACCTTGAGATCACGTTTGCCGACATAGATGAACGGCACCGGCTCGGTAGTGTGTGCGGTGTGCGCCTGGCCGGTGGCTTCGTCGGCCATTTGCTCGACGTTGCCGTGGTCGGCGGTGATCAGCGCTTCGCCGCCAACCTTTTCCAGGGCGTCGACGATACGGCCGACGCAGGTGTCCAGGCATTCCACGGCTTTCACGGCCGCTTCGAACACGCCGCTGTGGCCGACCATGTCGCCGTTGGCGTAGTTGACCACGATCACGTCGTAACGCTGGTGCTCGATGGCGTCGACGATACGGTCGGTGACTTCCGGTGCGCTCATTTCCGGCTGCAGGTCATAGGTGGCGACTTTCGGCGACGGGATCAGGATGCGCTCTTCGCCCGGAAACGGTTCTTCACGACCGCCGGAGAAGAAGAAGGTCACGTGGGCGTATTTTTCGGTCTCGGCAATGCGCAGCTGGGTCTTGCCGTTTTTTGCCAGGTAGTCGCCGAGCACGTTTTCCAGGCTGCCCGGCGCAAAGGCCGCGGGGGCCGGGATGCTGGCGGCGTACTGGGTCAGGCCGACGTACTGCACTTTTGGCTGGCGTGCGCGCTCGAATTCCTTGAAACCGTCTTCGACAAACACGCGGCTCAGCTCGCGGGCACGGTCGGCGCGGAAGTTCATGAACACCACGGCGTCGCCGTCTTCGACTTTCACCGGCTCACCGATGCAGGTGGCCTTGACGAATTCGTCGCTCTCGCCACGGGCGTACGCGGCTTCAAGGCCTTCCTGGGCGGTGGCGGCGCTGAATTCGGCGTGGCCGTCGACGATCAAATTGTAGGCCTGTGCCACACGGTCCCAACGGTTGTCGCGATCCATGGCGTAGTAACGGCCGATGAGGCTGGCGATGCGGCCCTTGCCCAGGGCCTGGAAGGTCGCGTCGAGCAGTTCGATCGACGAGGCGGCGCTTTTCGGCGGGGTGTCGCGGCCGTCGAGGAAGGCGTGCAGGTAGATTTTTTCGGCGCCACGCTTGAAGGCCAGCTCGGCCATGGCGATCAGGTGATCCTGATGGCTGTGCACGCCGCCGTCCGACAGCAGGCCCATGAAATGCACGGCCTTGCCGGCGGCCACGGCTTTGTCCACGGCGGCGCATATGGTCGGGTTCTCGAAGAACTCGCCGTCGCGGATCGCCTTGGTCACCCGAGTGAAGTCCTGATACACCACACGACCGGCGCCCAGGTTCATGTGACCGACTTCGGAGTTGCCCATCTGGCCGTCCGGCAGGCCGACGTCCATGCCGCTGCCCGAGATCAGGCCGTTCGGCACAGTGGCCCAGAGGCGATCCAGCACAGGCTTTTTGGCTGCGAAGACGGCATTGGATTCGGGGCTGTCGCTGTGACCGAAGCCGTCGAGAATCATCAGGACCAAAGGTTTAGGCGTGGTAGTCATGGAATCCACTCGTGGCTAATAAGAAGAGGGCGATGGAAAAGGGAGTGGCAGTTTAAAGCTAAGTTCCTGCGGCGTCACCGCCGGACGGGGTTTGGCCCACCATAGTGGCTGTGTATACTGGCCGACATTTTAACGCCCTGGATCCTCCTTCGATGGTTGCTCACCTGATTGAATTTGCCACTAACCACTACATTCTTGTCGGTATCTTCGTCGTACTGCTGGCCTTGCTGCTGGCGCACACGGTGCAGGGCGGCGGTAAAAGCCTGAGCACGGGCGAGCTGACCGCACTGGTCAACAAGGAAGCCGGCGTGGTGGTGGACATCCGTCCGAGCAAGGAATACGCCGCCGGTCATATCGTCGGTGCGTTGAACATTCCCCAGGACAAACTGGCCGCCCGTATCGGCGAGCTGGAAAAGCACAAGGCCAAGACCATCATTCTGGTCGACGCCCTGGGTCAGACTGCCGGCACCCATGCCCGCGAGCTGATGAAGTCCGGCTTTACCGCCGCCAAGCTGTCCGGCGGGATCTCCAGCTGGAAAGGCGACAACCTGCCACTGGTGAAGTGATATGAGTAACGTCATCGTCTACTCCAGCGATTACTGCCCCTACTGCTCGCGCGCCAAGCACCTGCTCGCGAACAAAGGCGTGGCCTTCGAAGAGATCAAGGTCGATGGCAAGCCGCAGGTGCGCGCCGCCATGGCCCAGAAGGCCGGACGCACGTCCGTGCCGCAGATCTGGATCGGCGACACCCACGTCGGCGGATGTGACGATTTGTACGCCCTGGAGCGCGCCGGCAAGCTCGACGCGCTGCTCAAGGCCTGAACTGCTGCACCTCACCAAGAACCCAAAAGACCCAAGATCAGAAAGGATCTGAGATGACTGACCAACAGAACACTGCAGCCAGCGAAGAAGAAACCGCACCGCAATTCTCCCTGCAGCGCATCTATGTACGCGACCTGTCCTTCGAAGCTCCGAAAAGCCCGGCGATCTTCCGCCAGCAGTGGGATCCGAGCGTCGGTCTGGATCTGAACACCCGCCAGAAGGCGCTGGAAGGCGATTTCTACGAAGTCGTGCTGACCCTGTCCGTGACCGTGAAAAACGGTGAAGAAGTCGCCTTCATCGCTGAAGTTCAGCAGGCCGGTATCTTCCTGATCAAGAACCTGGACGCGGCTTCGATGAGCCACACGCTGGGTGCGTTCTGCCCGAACATCCTGTTCCCGTACGCTCGCGAAACACTGGACAGCCTGGTGACCCGCGGTTCGTTCCCGGCCCTGATGCTGGCTCCGGTGAACTTCGACGCCCTCTATGCGCAAGAGCTGCAGCGCATGCAGGAAGCTGGCGAGACGCCGACCGTTCAGTAATCGGTCGATGCAACAACGAAAAAAGCGCCGTTACAGGCGCTTTTTTCATGGGCGATGATCGTTACTTGAAACCGTTCTGCCGCCACGCTTCGTACACGGCCACTGCCACGGTGTTGGACAGGTTCAGGCTGCGGCAGCCTTCACGCATCGGCAGGCGCAGGCGTTGTTCGCCGGGCAGGGCGTCCAGCACTTCCGGTGGCAGGCCACGGCTTTCCGGGCCGAAGATAAAGGCATCGCCCGGCACGAACGCGGCATCGTGAAACGGGCGTGAACCTTTGGTGGTGAAGGCGAACAGCCTTGGATGGCCAAGGCTTTCCAGGCAACTGGCGAGGTCGGCATGGCGTTGCAGCGTGGCGTACTCGTGGTAGTCGAGGCCGGCGCGGCGCAGGCGCTTGTCGTCCATCTCGAAGCCCAGCGGTTCGATCAAATGCAGGTGGCAGCCGCTGTTGGCGCACAGCCTGATAACGTTACCGGTGTTCGGTGGAATTTCCGGTTGAAAAAGGATGACGTGAAACATGCACGGCTCCGCAGGTAAAGATGACGCGCATTCTACGCCGCCAGCCGACCCGCGTTCGAAACTATTCCCGCGGGTCATGGGTTCGCTGGCGATTTTCGGCCTGATGGTCGGATTGATGATCGGCCGCTTGACCAACCCTGACCCCAGCGTATTGCAACAGGTCGAGGTGATCGATGGTGGCCTGGCGGTCTGGTTCAACAACGAACCGAAGCTGCACGGCGAGATGGTCGACGGCACCGTCGCATTGCTGTTCCAGGCCGAGGGGCCGGCTCGCAAAGGCCAGTTGAAGCTCAACGGCAAGGATGTGATCTGGCGGACTCGCCCGAGTGATGGCGGGTTGTTGCTGACGGTATTGGCAGCGCGGCCGCTGCAAGGGGAGTGGGCCGGCCAGGCGGTCGATGACCGCTGGCGGCTGGAGATCCATCTCCGGGAGCAATAAAAGAGGGAATCCCCGGCCTGCCTGTACCAAGGTTCCCGAAAGGGGCGGGCTCATCGCAGGGCGTGCTGAGCCGGTGTAAAGAGGGAACCCCTGACCTGCCTGTATCAAGGGCCCCAAAAGGGTGGCTCATCACGTTTGTGGTGTGAGCCGGCGTAAAGAGGGGAATCCCCGGCCTGCCTGTACCAAGGCCCCCGAAAGGGTGGGTGAATCGAATCACCTGAAGGGGATATTGCAGGGGGCGTGCCAGTTTTTGTCATTTTGAAACAAAAAAGCCTTCACCATGACGAAGGCCCCGCAATACGGGGCCTTCGTCTTTTCACCGGATGGTTTTTTCAGTGTGTTGTGACGTCAGATCGAGCCGGCTGCCGTGCCCGATTAAGGGTCACGGTGCCTTGCGGCGGTGCAGTCAGCCTTCTTCACCTTCGTCGTCATCCCCGCCATCGACCTTCATGCCGAGTTCCTTGATCTTGCGGGTCAAGGTGTTGCGGCCCCAGCCCAGCAGCACGGCGGCATCCCGACGACGACCGGCGGTGTGCTTCAGCGCGGTCTCGATCATGATCCGCTCGAACGCTGGCACTGCACTGTCGAGCAGGCTTGACTGACCCCGTGCCAAGGCCTGGTCGGCCCACTGGCGCAGCGCCTGTTCCCAGTTGGTCACCGGTGCCGAGTCCTGCGGCAGGCTCAGCAGTTCCGGTGGCAGGTCGCCGATGTGCACCTCACGTCCGGACGCCATCACGGTGATCCAGCGACAGGTGTTTTCCAGCTGTCGCACGTTGCCCGGCCACGGCAGGTTCTTCAGGTATTCCTCGGTCTCGCTTTTCAGCAGTTTCGGCTCGACCGCCAGTTCCTGTGCGGCGCGGCTGAGGAAATGTCTGGCCAGCGTCGGGATGTCTTCGCGTCGGTCCGACAGGCGCGGAATATGGATGCGGATCACGTTGAGGCGGTGGAACAGGTCTTCACGGAATTTACCGGCGTGAACCAGGGTTTCCAGATTCTGGTGGGTCGCGGCAATGATCCGCACATCGACCTTGACCGGCACATGCCCGCCGACGCGATAGAACTCGCCGTCGGCCAGCACCCGCAACAGTCGGGTCTGGGTATCCGCCGGCATGTCGCCGATTTCATCGAGGAACAGCGTGCCGCCATCCGCCTGTTCGAAACGACCGCGCCGCAGGTTGGCCGCGCCGGTAAATGCGCCTTTCTCATGACCGAACAGCTCGGACTCCATCAGGTCCTTCGGGATCGCCGCCATGTTCAGCGCAATGAATGGCGAGGCGGCACGCGGGCTGTGGCGGTGCAGGGCATGGGCCACCAGCTCTTTACCGGTGCCGGATTCGCCGTTGATCAGCACGGTGATGTTGGAGTGGCTCAGGCGCCCGATGGCGCGAAACACTTCCTGCATCGCCGGCGCTTCGCCGATGATTTCCGGGGTGCGGGTCAGGGCCGGCACCACTTCCAGACCTTGCTGTTCCTGGGCGTGCTGGTTGGCGCGCTTGACCAGCGAAACCGCTTCGTCGACGTCGAACGGCTTGGGCAGGTATTCGAACGCGCCGCCCTGATAGGAGGCGACAGCGCTGTCCAGATCGGAGTGAGCGGTCATGATGATGACCGGCAGTCGAGGGTGCTGCTCGCGAATCCGCGCCAGAAGGTCAAGACCGCTGGCACCCGGCATGCGGATGTCGGAGATGATCACGTCCGGTTGCTGGCGGGCCAGGCGGCTCATCACGCCATCGGCACTGTCGAAGCTCTGGGTGGTCATGCCTTCCTGTTGCAGGGCTTTTTCCAGGACCCAACGGATAGAACGGTCGTCATCGACGATCCACACGGTTTCACTACGGCTCATGTCGATGTGGCTCCTTGTTCCAGTGGCAGAAAGATCGAGAACGTGGTGTGGCCTGGATGGCTCTCGCACTCGATCAGGCCCTGGTGCTGGCTGATGATGTTCTGGGTGATGGCCAGGCCGAGTCCGGTACCGTCCGGACGTCCGCTGACCATGGGAAAGAAAATGGTTTCCTGGAGTTCCGCTGGAATCCCCGGGCCGTTGTCGATGATCTCGATCTTGGTCACCAGACGATGGCGGACATGGCCGATGGTGAACTGGCGCATGGTGCGGGTGCGCAGGCTGATGCGGCCCAGGCGCAGCTCGTTCTGGCTGCTGATCGCCTGCATCGCGTTACGGACGATGTTCAATACCGCCTGAATCATTTGCTCGCGGTCGATCAGCACGTCGGGAATGCTCGGGTCGTAATCGCGCACCAGCGTGATGCAACCCTGGCTTTCGGCCTCGACCAGTTGGCAGACACGCTCCAGTACTTCGTGAACGTTGCACAAGGCCAGCGACGGCAGTTTGTTCGAACCCAGCATGCGGTCGACCAGATTGCGCAGGCGGTCGGCCTCTTCGATGATCACGTTGGTGTAGTCGCGCAGGCTGTCTTCCGGCAGTTCCCGGGCCAGCAGTTGCGCGGCGCCACGGATGCCCCCCAGCGGGTTTTTGATCTCGTGGGCAAGGCCGCGAACCAGCATCTTGCTGGTTTCCTGTTTGGACAGTTGCGCCTCTTCCTTGGTGATTCGCAGCAAGCGATCGCGCGGGTGAACTTCCAGCAACAGTAGAGTCGCGCCGTTGCTGAGGATCGGTGTCACCGCGTAGTCCACGGTCAGGGTCTGGCCGGTGAGGGCGGTGAGCATCGCTTCGCGCTTGGTGAAGGGGTGCGCCTGTTCCACCGCCTGGCGCAATGAATTGAGCGCTTCGGTGGATTCGGTGAACAGCTCGCTGATGAACTGGCCATGGCTGCGCTGTCCGCTGATGGCCAGCAGCATCTCCGCCGCCGGGTTCATGTACTCGAGGCGCAATTCGGCGTCGAGCAGGATGGTGGCGGTGGTCAGGTTGTCGAGCAGCAATCGGTGGAGTGCGTCGCTTATGGTCATCAGGACCTCTTTTGGAGCAAGGCGTGCGCAAGAAACGAAGCGCCGGTGCGAGGAAAATGCAAAAACCAAACCAAGGCTCCGAAAAGAAGCGTTCATCCCCTGAAACAGGCGTTTGACGCTCGTTTGCGTGGCGACAGGCCGCCCCTGGCGGGTACTTTCGAACCAAAATGGGATGTTGTGTGGGTACGGTGCAATCTGTTGCACCAATATAGTGCGCAAAGCTGAACGGCGTTAGAAGAAACGCAGGAAGGGATTTTTGGGTTCGGCGGGTTTGTCTTTCAGCGGGCATTCCGGGCGCACGCCGTAGTCGTCGGTCGTGCAGGGTTTGACCTGACGTTTTTGCGCCAGCGAAATGCGTTGCATGTGGAACGGCTGATTGGCGGTGCGCTCGACGATGCGATCCTGTTCGTCAAGGATCTCCACCGACAGGTTATGGCTGCCACGATCGATATTGCTCAGCGGGAATACCGGGCTCAGACCGGGTTCGCCGGTGGCCTGGCCATCCAGCAGCAGGCGATAGCGATGGCCCTTCTGCAGGCCGGGTTCACTGGTGACACTGACGATCAGCTCGCCGGCGCTGCTGCGAAGGGTCGCGTCCGGTTCGGGCACCAGCACCCGCAGCATGTCGTAGCGAAACAGCGGTTGTTCCGGGGTTTTTTTCACCGGAGTGACGGGCGCCGCCCCGGTCGGGTTCGAGGCCATGCGATTGCTGGTGGCCAATGGCACACGCTTGGCGTTGCCACGCGGTTGATCGGTGTAGACCCGATTGCCCTGCGCGTCGACATAAGTAAAGACCTCGGCAGAGGCGCCACACGCGAGCAACGCCAGACATGCAGCGATCAACCCGCGAGTCATGGTTTGTGTACCCGCTGCACGGTAAAGACCACTGCAGGACTTTGCTGAATGATCGCCGCGCCATCGATCACCTGCACC
This sequence comes from Pseudomonas sp. BW7P1, assembly GCF_024981055.1. Lineage (NCBI taxonomy): Bacteria > Pseudomonadati > Pseudomonadota > Gammaproteobacteria > Pseudomonadales > Pseudomonadaceae > Pseudomonas > Pseudomonas sp. BW7P1. Next base: position 584,351 of record NZ_CP103374.1, read on the forward strand.
GCCAGCCGATGCTCGCCCCGGTCGACGTTCACCAGTTGCAGGATCGGCACGTTGCTCGGTTGGCCATAAGGCGCGTCGTCGAGCAGCAGGCGCAATTGATGAGGTGCCTGCAGGCGCGGTTTGATCAGCACGCTGACGGTGAACGTGCCGTTGTTGGCGCGCAAGGCTTCTTCGGTGGGCAGGCCGGTCAGCTCCAGCACTTCGTAGGCATTGCGCACAGGTGTGCGGCCGTCTGTGTTCGACGACGGCGCACCCGGAGCCTGGGGCTGGACGCTGTTGAGTGGCGGCAGCTCAACCGGCTGCGCTTTCACGCCATCCGGCGAATGGTCGCTGTACACCGTGTTGCCGTTGGCGTCGGTGTACTTGTAGATCTGCGCGGAGGCGGTGTACGCGCAAATCAACGACAGAATCATCAGCAGTGGCCGCATTCGAACGTCCTGTGAGCAGCGGATATCACTCCGACAATGGAATGCCCTCGCCGCCAGCATAGAACACAACCAGCTCCACGGGTTCGTTTCCAGTGATGCCGCGATGACTGCGGTTGACCATTTCGGCGACGGCTTCTCCCTGTTTGAATCGTTTGCGGCGGCCATCTTCCCTGCGTTCGATGGTCAGTTCGCCGGAGAGAATATAGGCGGCGTTGGGAATGGGGTGGGTATGCCATTGGAGCGGCGTGTTGGCAGGGATGTTGAGCTTGAGCACCGACAGTCGGGGAGCGGCATCGGGGTAGTTCGTGTAGGCGGTCCCGTCCCACGATGTGCGGCTTTCAAGCAAAAGATTGCGCTCTATCTGTCCGGGTTCCCGGGGGGAGGTGCAGCCTTGCATGGACAGCGTCGCCAGAATGGCAAGCAGTATCTGGAAAAGGCATTGTTTCATCGTCTGATTCCTTGAGTGGCCGTAAGGGGGAAAAGGCTACGGGTCGCTCAAAGGGGTTGATGCCGGACGATGCTTCAGTTGCTTTCGGATATCTGGATGAAAGTTGTCGGAAATTTCCAAAAAAAAGGCCTCCCGAAGGAGGCCTCTCTTTTGTCACGCTGCGTAGCGCAGCGCTACCGGATCAGCAGCTGTAGTACAGCTCATATTCCAGTGGGTGTACGAAGGTGCGGACCTTGATTTCTTCTTCGGATTTCAGCGCGATGTAGGCATCGATGAAGTCATCGGAGAACACGCCGCCCTTGGTCAGGAACGCACGGCCCTTGTCCAGCTCTTCCAGGGCTTCTTTCAGGCTGCCGCAAACCTGCGGAATCTCTTTCGCCTCTTCAGGCGGCAGGTCGTACAGGTTTTTGTCTGCTGCGTCGCCTGGGTGGATCTTGTTCTGGATGCCGTCCAGACCGGCCATCAGCAGCGCTGCGAAAGCCAGGTACGGGTTGGCGGCCGGATCCGGGAAACGTGCTTCGATACGACGGCCGCGCGGGCTGTTGACGTAAGGAATACGGATCGAGGCGGAACGGTTGCGAGCCGAGTAGGCCAGCATCACCGGAGCTTCGAAACCTGGCACCAGACGCTTGTAGGAGTTGGTGGCCGGGTTGGTGAAGCCGTTCAGGGCCTTACCGTGCTTGATGATGCCGCCGATGAAGTACAGGGCGGTTTCGGACAGACCGGCATAGCCTTCGCCAGCGAAGGTGTTCTTGCCGTCTTTGGCGATGGACATGTGCACGTGCATACCCGAACCGTTGTCACCGTACAGTGGCTTCGGCATGAAGGTCGCAGTGCGGCCGTAGGCATCGGCCACGTTGTGTACAACGTATTTCAGAGTCTGAACTTCGTCAGCTTTCTTCACCAGGGTGTTGAACTTGACACCAATTTCGTTTTGACCGGCGGTTGCCACTTCGTGGTGGTGAACTTCAACGGTCTGACCCATCTCTTCCAGTGCGTTGCACATGGCGGTACGGATTTCGTGGTCGTGGTCGAACGGCGGAACCGGGAAGTAGCCGCCCTTGATACCTGGACGGTGGCCCTTGTTGCCGCCTTCCACGTCCTGGTCGGACATCCACGAGCCTTGCTCGGAGTAGATCTTGAACATCGAGCCGGAGATGTCGGACTTGAACTTCACTTCGTCGAAGATGAAGAACTCAGGCTCGGGACCGGCGAATACGGTGTCACCGATACCGGTGGTCTTCAGGTATTCCTCGGCGCGACGGGCGATGGCGCGTGGGTCGCGGTCGTAGCCCTGCATGGTCGAAGGCTCGATGATGTCGCACACCAGGATCAGGGTCGGTTCTTCGGTGAACGGGTCCAGAACGGCGGTTTCGTCGTCCGGCATCAGGATCATGTCGGAGGCTTCGATGCCTTTCCAGCCAGAGATGGAGGAACCGTCGAACATCTTGCCCGCTTCGAAGAAGTCGTCTTCCAGCGCATCGCGAGCCGGCATGGTCACGTGGTGCTGAGTGCCTTTGGTGTCCGTGAAGCGCAGATCAATCCACTTGACGTCATGATCTTTGATGAGTTGAACCGACTTCGACATAGTGTCCTCCGGGTGGCTTAGGGCTGGTAGTGGATGCCCTTAAATGTTGGTGATGCCGGCGCGAATATCTGCCAAGGCAACCTGCCTCACAAGGGAGCAAATTGCATGCCAGTGCCCCAGCATGGGTTTTCTGCCCCAAATTCACGCTTATAAGGGTGCAAAATGCACAAACGGTAAAAATCTCGCCCTTTAATGTAGCGCCTTGATTCGAAAATGACCTGTTTTGGTGCATGAAAAACCTTCTGCACATTAACTGGTTAAACCTTGAGCAATTTCCGCTATAATCCGCGCCCCCCTTTTTCGGCTGGCCCAGCGCGCGCTGTTTTCATGAAACTAATCGTTAAAGTCTTCCCCGAGATCACCATCAAAAGCCGACCTGTCCGGACGAAGTTCATCCGCCAGCTGGCCAAGAACATTCGCACCGTGCTCCGTGACCTGGATCCGGCCGTGGTGGTGAACGGCGTATGGGACAATCTCGAGCTGGAAACCCGCGTCACCGATCCCAGGGCCCTGAAAGAAATGGGTGAGCGCCTGACCTGCATGCCGGGCATCGCGCACTTTCTGCAGATCGACGAGTACCCGCTAGGTGACTTCGACGACATCACCGAAAAGTGCAAGCAGCACTTCGGTGACTTGCTGGCCGGGAAGATTTTCTCGGTGCGCTGCAAGCGTGCGGGCAAGCATTCGTTCAGCTCGATGGATGTCGAAAAATACGTCGGCAGCAAGCTGCGCCGTGAATGCGGAGCCGCCGGGATCGACCTGAAAGCGCCGGAAATCGAAGTCCGTATCGAAGTTCGCGACAAACGGTTGTTCGTGATCCACAGCCAGCACAATGGCATCGGCGGCTACCCGCTCGGTGCGCTGGAGCAGACGCTGGTATTGATGTCCGGCGGCTTTGACTCGACGGTTGCTGCGTACCAGATCCTGCGCCGCGGCCTGATGACGCACTTCTGCTTCTTCAATCTGGGCGGTCGTGCCCACGAGCTGGGCGTGATGGAAGTCGCGCATTTCATCTGGAAGAAGTACGGCAGCTCGCAACGCGTGCTATTTGTCAGTGTCCCGTTCGAAGAAGTGCTGGGCGAAATTCTCGGCAAGGTCGACGACAGTCATATGGGCGTCGTATTGAAGCGTATGATGTTGCGCGCAGCGTCGAGCATTGCCGAACGCCTGCACATTGATGCGCTGGTCACCGGTGAAGCGATTTCCCAGGTGTCGAGCCAGACGTTGCCGAACCTGTCGGTCATCGATTGCGTCACGGACAAGCTGGTCCTGCGTCCGCTGATCGTCGCCCACAAGCAGGACATCATCGACACGGCCGACCGGATTGGTACCGGTGACTTCGCCCGGCACATGCCGGAGTACTGCGGCGTCATCTCGGTCAACCCGAAGACCGCCGCCAAGCGTGGCCGGGTCGAGCACGAAGAGCAGGAATTCGATATGGCGGTGCTCGAGCGTGCGCTCGCAAACGCCAGACTGGTGCCGATCGATCGGGTGATCGACGAATTGGGCCAGGATTTGCAAATCGAAGAAGTCAGCGAGGCGCTGGCCGGTCAGATCGTCATCGACATCCGTCACCCGGATGCTGCCGAGGATGATCCGCTGGAACTCGCCGGCATAGAGGTACAGACGATGCCGTTCTACGCAGTGAACGCTCGTTTCAAGGAACTGGATCCGACTCGCCAGTACCTGCTGTATTGCGACAAAGGCGTGATGAGTCGCCTGCATGCCCATCATCTGCTCAGTGAGGGGCATGCCAATGTGCGCGTTTATCGACCGAGCTAAGTGCCCGGGGCTGTTTGCCTGTGGCCTGCGTCACCGGCCCCCCGACACTGCCGTCAAGCTGTAACGGCCATGCCGGACACTACTGCCAATCGCTGCCATGACTTGTCAGCAAACCGAATCCTCTGATCGAGATACACAAGTGATCGAAAATCTACGTAACATCGCCATCATTGCCCACGTTGACCACGGTAAAACCACCCTGGTAGACAAACTCCTGCGTCAATCCGGCACCCTGGAGCGCAACGAGCTCAACGACGAGCGCGTGATGGACTCCAACGACCAGGAAAAAGAGCGCGGCATTACCATTCTGGCGAAAAACACCGCCATCAACTGGAACGGCTACCACATCAACATCGTGGACACCCCGGGCCACGCCGACTTCGGCGGCGAAGTAGAGCGCGTCATGTCCATGGTCGACTCCGTGCTGCTGCTGGTCGACGCCCAGGACGGCCCTATGCCGCAAACCCGTTTCGTGACCAAGAAGGCGTTCGAAGCCGGTCTGAAGCCGATCGTCGTGATCAACAAGGTCGACCGTCCGGGCGCGCGTCCTGACTGGGTTCTGGACCAGATCTTCGACCTGTTCGACAACCTGGGTGCCACCGACGAACAGCTGGACTTCAAAGTCGTCTACGCCTCGGCCCTGAACGGCATCGCCGGTCTGGACCACACCGACATGGCCGAAGACATGACCCCGCTGTACCAGTCGATCATCGACAACGTTCCAGCGCCGGCCGTTGACCGTGACGGTCCGTTCCAGATGCAGATCTCCGCACTGGACTACAACAGCTTCCTGGGTGTGATCGGTGTTGGCCGTATCGCCCGTGGTCGCATCAAGCCGAACACTCCGGTCGTCGCCATCGACACCGAAGGCAAGCGCCGCAACGGTCGTATCCTGAAGCTGATGGGTCACCACGGTCTGCACCGCGTTGACGTCGAAGAAGCCCAGGCCGGCGACATCGTCTGCATCAGCGGTTTCGACGAGCTGTTCATCTCCGACACCCTGTGCGACATGAACACTGTCGAAGCGATGAAGCCGTTGACCGTCGACGAGCCGACCGTTTCCATGACCTTCCAGGTCAACGACTCGCCGTTCTGCGGTAAAGAAGGCAAGTTCGTGACTTCCCGCAACATCAAGGAACGTCTGGACAAAGAGCTGCTGTACAACGTTGCCCTGAAAGTCGAAGAAGGCGACTCCGCCGACAAGTTCAAGGTATCCGGTCGTGGTGAGCTGCACCTGTCGGTACTGATCGAAACCATGCGTCGCGAAGGCTTCGAGATGGCTGTGGGCCGTCCTGAAGTGATCATCCGCGAAGTGGGCGGCGTGAAGCAGGAACCGTTCGAAAACGTGACCATCGACATCCCTGAAGAATCCCAGGGCAAGGTCATGGAAGAGATGGGTCTGCGTAAAGGCGACCTGACCAACATGTCCCCGGATGGCAAGGGCCGTGTGCGCCTGGAGTACAACATCCCGGCTCGCGGTCTGATCGGTTTCCGTAACCAGTTCCTGACTCTGACCAACGGCGCAGGCATCCTGACCTCGATCTTCGATCGTTACGACACCATGAAGTCCGGCCACATGTCCGGCCGTCAGAACGGTGTTCTGGTATCGGTTGAAACCGGCAAGGCGCTGACCTACTCCCTGGAAACCCTGCAGGCGCGTGGCAAGCTGTTCGTGGAACACGGCCAGGAGATCTACAACGGTCAGATCGTGGGTCTGAACAGCCGTGACAACGACCTGGGCGTCAACCCTACCAAGGGCAAGAAGCTCGACAACATGCGTGCTTCGGGTAAAGACGAAACCATCGCCCTGGTTCCACCTGTCCGCTTCACCCTGGAACAGGCTCTGGAATTCATCCAGGATGACGAGCTGTGCGAAGTGACGCCGAAGTCCATCCGTCTGCGCAAGAAGATCCTGGACGAAGGCGAGCGCACCCGCGCTGCCAAGAAAGCCAAGGCATAAGCTTTAGCCAGGCATGAAAAAAACGCCCCCGGTCGAGAGACCGGGGGCGTTTTTGTTTGTCCGGGCTTTGCGTGGTATGTGTCCCGGCGCTATCGCGGGCAAGCCCGCTCCCACAGTGTCATGAGTCGTATCTGAAGTTTGCGTACAGCAAAAATCACTGTGGGAGCTGGCTTGCCAGCGAAGGCGGCCGATCAGTCGCCGGACATCTCAGGGCCGATCAGAACTTCTCGATCGACCGCGAATTCTGCACCCGCTCCACTTCCTTCGGCTTGTACGCGCAATACCCCGGGCGCGGGCCGATTTTCGGGTGGTTGCGGCAGGTATCCGGGCGCTTGTCATAAATGGTGCACAGCCGGCTCTTGCGATCCAGGTAGTAGCAATCGTTGTTGCTCATGCGCTGCAGGGTGAAGATCCCCGACTTCTGGTTGAAGCGCTCCACCAGACCTTCCTTTTGCAGGCGTTTGGCGATGTTTTTCGGCGGCTCGCCCAGTTCGAACTCGTCGACCACGCCGATGCGCACCAGGTCCTTTATCTTGACCTCGACCGGCAGTGTGCAGCAGCTGGAAACGCACGAGCCGCACATCGGGGCCGAGTATTTGGCCCAGGTTTCGAGGCGGTCGATCTCGGCGGCGGCGATCAGGTTGGGCTTCATCATCGGGGTTTACCAGGCGTGTGCGTCAGGGCGCGCGATCATACCGGGACGGGTGGATTTTTGAACAACCTTTCGCCGGTTTTTTCTTTCTGTCATCACCGAAGCCGACAATTCGGCATGGCCCCTGCATTCATTCAGGCATTCGCCAGGGTATTGCCGGACGAACGCTCACTCTCAGGAAAAACTGCCGAACCAGAGCCGCTACCGTCGGTCAGACCGTCTAGGCTCTGACAATTCCCCGCTTGCTCGAGGTCCTATCGATGACTCAAGAACCACTAGTTCGCGAAGCAGAGGTGGCCGCATTCCGCGACGCCGTCCTGACCAAGCTCACCTACGCGGTGGGCAAAGACCCGGATCACGCCTTCGACCATGACTGGTTCGAAGCCATCGCCCTGGCGGCGCGCGATCACATGGTCGAGCACTGGATGGATCACACCCGACAGATCTACCGCAAAGGGCAGAAGCGGGTGTATTACCTCTCGCTGGAGTTTCTCATCGGCCGTTTGCTGTACGACAGCCTGAGCAATCTGGGCTTGCTTGACGTCGCTCGCGAGGCGCTGACCGAGCTGGGCGTGGATCTGGAGCGCATCCGCCTGCTGGAGCCCGACGCCGCGCTGGGCAACGGCGGCCTGGGACGGCTGGCGGCGTGCTTCATGGAAAGCATGTCGACTCTCGGCATCGCCGGCCACGGCTACGGCATTCGGTATGAGCACGGCCTGTTCCGCCAGGCCATCGTCGACGGCTGGCAGCAGGAGCAGACCGAGCACTGGCTGGATTTCGGCAACCCGTGGGAGTTCGAACGGCCGGAGGTCGTCTATACCATTGGCTTCGGCGGCAGCGTCGAAACCGTCACCGATGTCACCGGCAAGAGCAAACAGGTCTGGCAGCCGGCCGAAACCGTGCGGGCGATTGCCTACGACACCCCGGTGGTCGGCTGGCGCGGGGCGAGCGTCAACACCTTGCGCCTGTGGCGGGCCCGGGCGATGGAAGATCTGCACCTGGAGCGCTTCAACGCCGGTGACCATTTGGGTGCCGTGGCCGAGGTGGCGCGCGCCGAAAGCATCTCCCGCGTGCTTTATCCGGCGGACAGCACCGAGGCCGGGCAGGAGCTGCGCCTGCGTCAGGAATACTTTTTCGTCGCCGCGTCGCTTCAGGATCTGCTGCGCCGTCATCGCAACATGCACACCTCGGTGCTGACCCTTGGCGATCACGCGTCGATCCAGCTCAACGACACTCACCCTTCGATTGCCGTCGCCGAACTGATGCGGCTGCTGGTGGATGTCTACGACGTGGCCTGGGATGCGGCGTGGCAAGTCACCGTCGATACGCTGTCGTACACCAACCACACGCTGCTGCCAGAAGCACTGGAAACCTGGCCGGTAGGGCTGATGGAGCGCATGCTGCCGCGGCACATGCAGATCATTTATTTGATCAACGCCCAGCACATCGATTCGCTGCGGGCCAAAGGCATTCACGATTTCGACGTGTTGCGGGCGGTTTCGCTGATCGAGGAAGACAACGGCCGTCGGGTGCGCATGGGCAACCTCGCGTTCCTCGGTTCCCACAGCGTCAACGGCGTGTCGGGCCTGCACACGCAACTGATGCGCAAGACCGTGTTTGCCGAACTGCACAAGCTGTATCCGGAGCGGATCAACAACAAGACCAACGGCATCACCTTCCGCCGCTGGCTGTACCAGGCCAACCCGGAGCTGACGTCGATGCTGGTCGATGCCCTCGGCCCGGATGTGCTGGACAACCCCGAAGAGCGTTTGCTGGATCTTGAACCGTTCGCCGAAAAAGCGGCCTTCCGCAAGGCCTTCGCCGAGCAACGGCTGCACAGCAAAAAAGCGCTGGCCTATCTGATTCACGAACGGCTGGGGATCGCAGTCAATCCGGCGGCGATGTTCGACGTGCAGGTCAAGCGGATCCACGAATACAAGCGTCAGTTGCTCAACCTGATGCATACGGTCGCGCTGTATCAGGCGATTCGCGCCCAGCCGGAAACCGACTGGGTGCCGCGGGTGAAAATCTTCGCCGGCAAGGCGGCGGCCAGTTATCACCAGGCCAAGCTGATCATCAAACTGACCAACGACATTGCCCGGGTGGTGAACAACGACCCGACCGTGCGCGGCCTGCTGAAGGTGGTGTTCCTGCCCAACTACAACGTCAGCCTGGCGGAGAGCATCATTCCGGCGGCGGATCTCTCGGAGCAGATCTCCACCGCCGGTTTCGAGGCGTCGGGTACCAGCAACATGAAGTTCGGCCTCAACGGCGCGCTGACCATCGGCACCCTCGACGGTGCCAACGTGGAAATGTGCGAGCGCATCGGTGCCGAGCACATGTTCATTTTCGGCCTGAGTGCCCAGCAGGTCGAAGCGCGCAAGCAGAACCACGAGTTCAGTGCCGCGCCGGACATCGCCGCCTCTCACCGTCTGAGCGATGTATTGCAGGCGATTCGCAGTGGTGTGTTCTCGCCGGATGACACCTCGCGCTACACCGGGCTGATCGATTCGCTGATGGACTACGACCGCTTCCTGGTCTGCGCCGACTTCGATGCGTACTGGGAAGCGCAGATGCGCGTCGATGCGCTCTGGCACGACTCGAACAACTGGTGGCGTTCGGCTGTGCTGAACACCGCGCGGATGGGCTGGTTCTCGTCGGACCGGACGATTCGCGAGTACGCCACGGATATCTGGAAGGCACTGGAGTAACTTTTAGCGACAAATGTGCGCCCGGCCCCACGCTCGTTGGGCCGGGCCGATATACTGAGCCCTGATTTCGCCCCGTTCCGGGGCTGCTCAGGGATATCGACCATGCAATGGATGTTCATGTTGATCGGGCTGCTGCTCGGTTGGCTGCTCGACGAGTCGTTCAGTTCTGCGCTGTTGGGCGCGCTGCTGGGCCTGGTGATCGGCCAGACGATCCGGATCGCCCGGCTTGGTTCGCAGAGTGCCGAACACAAGGTTCAACTTGAACAGGCGAAAATCGCCTTGCAGGCTGTCGAGCAGCGTTTGTTTCTGCTCGAAGGCGCCGGCGTGCGGGACACCTCACCGGGCGTCGAGCCCGCTCCAGAGACCGCTGTCGAACCGCTCCGGGTGACCGAAGAAGCCCCCGCCGCAGTACCCGAGCTGGTCTGGGAACTGCCGCCCGAACTCGAACCGGTCGCTGCCGAGGCCCGCGAAACCCATCAACCGTTGCCGGCCGATGTCTGGCAACTCGACGCCGTCACGCCTGAACCACAACCGCCCGCCGAACCCCGTGGCCCGAACCTCATCGAGCGTGGCATCAGCGCTGCGCGCAACTGGCTGTTCGGTGGCAACACCGTGCTGCGGGTGGGTGTGGTGCTGTTGTTCTTCGGCTTGGCGTTCCTGCTGCGTTACGCCACCGAAGGCATGGTGGTGCCGATCGAAATGCGCTACGCCGGAGTTGCCGCAGCCGCACTGGGACTGCTGGCGTTGGGCTGGTGGCTGCGCCATCGCAACAGCAGTTATGCACTGATGTTGCAGGGCACCGGGATTGCGGTGTTGTACCTGACGGTCTTCGCAGCGATGCGCCTGCATCCGCTGCTCGATCCATCCGCCGCCCTGGGTTTGCTGGTGGCCGTGACGGTGTTTTCGGCGATCCTGGCGATCACCCAGGATTCTCTGGCCCTGGCCTGCGCCGCCGCATTGGGCGGTTTCGCCGCACCGATCCTGACCTCCACCGGCGCCGGCAACCATGTCGCGCTGTTCAGCTATTTCGCGTTGCTCAATGCCGGCATTCTCGCCATCGCCTGGTTCAAGGCCTGGCGTCTGCTCAACCTGATCGGTTTCGCCGGCACTTTCGGCATCGGTTTCGCCTGGGGGGTGCGTTCGTATGCGCCGGAGCTGTTGTGGAGCACCGAGCCGTTCCTGATTCTGTTCTTCCTGATGTACTTGGCCATCGGCTTGTTGTTCGCCCGACGCAAGTTGCTGGACATGCCGGACGCCCCGGCAGACGGCGACCGTGAGGCGCTGCTGCATTGGTCGGCGCGCAAGGGCGACTACGTCGACGGCACCCTGCTGTTCGGTCCGCCGCTGGTGGGTTTCGGCCTGCAATTCGCGCTGGTGCAGCATCTGGAATTTGCCGCCGCGTTCAGCGCATTGGCGCTGGGCATGATTTACATGACCCTGGCTCGATTGTTGATGGGCGGTCGCGCCTTGTTGCTGGGCGAAACCTGCCTGGCGCTCGGGGTGATTTTCGCCAGCCTGGCGATTCCGCTGGGGCTGGATGCGCGCTGGACCTCTGCGGCCTGGGCGGTGGAGGGCGCGGGGATTTTCTGGCTTGGCTTGCGTCAACATCGCCCGTTCGCCCGAGTCTTTGCTTTGTTACTGCAACTGGGCTCGGCGCTTGCGTTTCTCGGTCAATTGCGCGTCGGCGAAAGCAGCCTGCTCGACGGAGCACCGCTGGGCGCGCTGATGCTTGGTATCGCGCTGCTGTTCAGTTTCCATCAGTTGCGCAAAGCCTCGGTGGACCACACCGCGGCGTGGGAGCGCCAGGGCCTGCCGGTGTTGGCGAGTCTTGGTCTGACTTTCCTCTATCTGTTGGCGCCGCTGTTTTTCTTCACCCATGGCACGGCAATCAGTTGGGCCTTGGCCGGTCTGGTGACGCTGTTCGCCGGCTTGCGCCTGCAATCGCGCACGTTCCTGTTCACCGCATTTGCCGTGCAACTGCTGGGTGGTGCGTTGTTCCTGTTGCGCCTGCAAGGGGCGGGCGAGGATTCGGCGGCGGTGTTCAGCGCCGGCTGGAGTGGTTTGCTCAGCGCATCGCTGATCGGTCTGGCACTGATCGCCGGCATGTTGCTGGCGGCGCGTGACGAGATGGTGCGCAGCGATGTGCGGCTGCTGCGCGGCTTGTCGGTGGTGCTGCTGGCGGGGCTGGTGCTGATCAATCTGGCGGTGTTGTTCGTGCTGCCGTGGCAGACGGCGAGTGCGGTGTGGGCAGCCAGTGGCTTGCTGATTATCTGGCTCAGTCTGTACCTCAAGCAGCGCGTGAGTTTTGTCTTCGGTCTGTTGTTGCAGTTGATCGGCGGCGCGGCGTTCTTGCTGGCCGGGCCCGAACTGCTCGGGCCTTTGTCCAGTGAAGGTCTGCGGCCGCTGGGTCATGGTGGATTCTGGACGCCATTGGTGCTTGGGCTGGCAGCGATGATCGGTGCGTGGCGCCTGCAACTGGGCAATCATGCTTCGGCGTTCGATGTGCTGAGTTTGCAGCGACTGTCCGAAGTGCTGCTGGTGTGGGGTGCCGGTTGGTGGGCGCTGGCGTGGGTCAGTGAGGTGCTGCGTTTTGCGCCGCTGAATCTGCAGGCGACGTTATTGCTGCTGGTCGCCGCGCTGAGTGTCGCCTTGTGGACGCTGTTGGCATCGCGCCTGAAATGGCCGTCGCTCGGGTTGCTCTGCACCTTGCTGATTCCGGCGGCCGGGCTGGTGTTGCTCGCCGCGTGGCACTCGCGTTATCACCCGGCGGCCAACGTCGGCTGGCTGGCGTGGGCGGCAGTGTTCGCGGTGCATTTCTTCAGCCTGCGGCGTCTGGCGTCGATGTTGCCGGCGCGGGCCTTGAGCACAGCCCATGTGCTCGGCTGCTGGTTGCTGATCGGCGTGCTGGCGCTGGAGTTGCGCTATGGCCTGCTGCTGTTGTCCGAGCAATACAACGCCTGGCGCTGGCTGGGCTGGGCGATTCTGCCGAGCGTGTATCTGTTGCTGATGGCCGCGCCGCGCAACTGGCCGTGGCCGGTGGCGGCGTTCGCTCGCGAGTACCGCTTGTACGCGGCGGCGCCGCTGGCGCTGTTGATGCTGATCTGGTTCTGGCTGGCGAACGGTGTCAGCGACGGCAATGCCGAGCCGCTGCCCTACGTGCCGCTGATCAACCCCCTGGAGCTGGGGCTGCTGATCGCGTTGTTCAGCGTTTATGTCTGGTCACGCAGCGCGGTGACCGAGCTGTCGATCCGCAAGAATTACGCCGCTCATGCCTCGCAACTGATCGCCGGTGTTTCGCTGTTCGCCTTCTGCACCGCGCTGGTGACCCGCGCCGCGCATCATTGGGCGGGAATCCCGTTCGAGCTGGATCTGTTGCTCGAATCGATGCTGGTACAGGCCGGATTGTCCATCGTCTGGACGCTGATGGCGCTGGGGCTGATGATCGGCGGGCACCTGCGCCATCGCCGCGAAGTGTGGCTGATCGGTGCGGCGCTGATTGCGCTGGTGGTGGCCAAACTGATTTTTGTCGAGTTGAGCAACCGTGGCGGTCTGGCCCGGATCGTCTCGTTTATCGGCGTCGGCGTGTTGCTGCTGGTGGTGGGTTATTTCGCGCCGCTGCCGCCCAAACGCGTCGAAGCTGCACCGGAGGCGGACAAACCGGCCCCGGAAACCGAAGGAGTGTCGTCTTGAGTCGCTTATTGAATCTGGGGTGGCTGTTGCTGAGTGTGGCCATGACGGCCGTCGGCCAGGAAAAACCGGCGGACTTTGCGGCGCAGGTGCCGTTGTCGGTCACTGGCGCGGGTCCGTGGTATCGCCTCGAACTGCCGCTGAACGTGCAGTTGCAGGCGCGTCAGACCGATCTCAGCGATCTGCGGGTGTTCAACGCCGCAGGTGAACCGCAGGCCTATGCGCTGGCCCGAGAATCGGCGCAGATCCGCGACGACGGTCGCTTGAACGCGGTGAAGTGGTTCCCGCTGTACAACTCGGCGGATGCCACAGAACGTGCTCCGAGTGTGCGGGTTCAGTCGACCACCACCGGCACGCTGGTGGAAGTGCAGCCATCCAGCCAGCTGGAAGCGGGGGAAGAGGTGCTGCGCGGCTGGTTGCTGGATGCCAGTGCAATCAAGGCGCCGTTGCAGCAACTGATCCTCGACTGGACCAGCGAGCGGGATGGCTTCCAGCGATTCAGCATCGAGGCCAGCGACGACTTGCAGCACTGGCAACCATGGGGTGAAGGCCAGATTGCACGCCTGACCTTTTCCGATGAGCGCATCGAACAGCATGAAGTCGCGCTGCCGGGGCAATCGGCGCGTTATCTGCGCCTGCTGTGGGATTCGCCCAATGCGGCACCAACGCTGACCTCGGCGCAACTGAAAAGCAGCGACCCGCAAAACCTGCCGTTGCCGCTGGTCTGGTCACCGGCGCTGGCCGGCAGCAGCACCAGGACCGGTGAATACACCTGGCAGCTGCCGATGGGGCTGAATGTCGAACGGGTTCAGGTCGAGTTGAAACAGCCCAACAGCCTGGCGCCGGTGACGCTGTCGGGACGCCGCGAAACCAGTCTGCCGTGGCAGACGATGAGCAGTGGTCTGCTTTATCGCCTGACCCAGAATGGCCAGGACGTGGTGCAGAACGAATTGCAGCTCTACGGGCAGACCGTACAGCAGTTGAAAATGACGGTCGACGAACGCGGCGGCGGTCTCGGCGAACAGGCCCCGAGCCTCAGGTACGCGGTGCGCGCCACTCAGGTGATCTTCCTCGCCCGCGGTGACGGGCCTTACAGCCTGGCCTTGGGCAATCCGACGGTGAGAACGGCGAATTTGCCGCTGAGCACGCTGATCCCCGATTTCAAACCGGAGAAACTGGCCACATTGGGCAAGGCCACGGTGCAAGGTGAAGCGGTGGCAACCCGGACAACGACGACTACCACCTCGGCCACGACGGACACCAACTGGAAGAAATTCGGCCTGTGGGCGGTGCTGCTCCTCAGCGTGCTGTTTCTGGCGGCGATGGCGTTCAGTCTGCTGCGCAAACCACCGGCCAAATCCTGAATCGGACGGGTGTGGCCGCTACACCCGTCGGGTTTGCGACTACGCTGAAAACCGTGCCTGAACTCTCCCGGTCCGATCACGTCTGATAGCAGGAATTGCACTCGACGCACGTTACCGGGCGTCATTGCTCGCTACGTTTTCAGACTCCCTGTAAACTGCGCGGGTTTTCAGCCCCCCATTCCACCGGAGCCGTCCATGTCCCGCGTTACCCTGAGTCGCTATTTGATTGAGCAGACCCGCAGCAACAACACTCCTGCCGATCTGCGCTTCCTGATCGAAGTGGTGGCGCGTGCCTGCAAAGAGATCAGCCACGCCGTGTCCAAAGGCGCCCTGGGCGGCGTGCTGGGCAGCATGGGCACCGAGAACGTCCAGGGCGAAGTGCAGAAGAAGCTGGACGTGCTGTCCAACGAAATTCTGCTCGAAGCCAACGAGTGGGGCGGTCACCTGGCCGGCATGGCGTCCGAAGAAATGGACAACGCCTACCAGATCCCGGGCAAATACCCGAAAGGTGCCTACCTGCTGGTGTTCGACCCGCTGGACGGTTCCTCGAACATCGACATCAACGCCCCGGTCGGTACCATTTTCTCGGTACTGCGCTGCCCGAACGAATACCTGAGCCAGAACGAAGCCCTGAACGAAAAGGCCTTCCTGCAGCCAGGCACCCAGCAGGTCGCTGCCGGTTATGCGATCTACGGTCCGCAGACCATGCTGATCCTGACCCTGGGCAACGGCGTGAAGGGCTTCACCCTGGACCGCGAAATGGGCAGCTTCGTCCTGACCCACGAAGACATCACCATTCCTGAAAGCACCCAGGAATTTGCGATCAACATGTCCAACCAGCGTCACTGGGAAGCCCCGGTACAGCGCTACGTTTCCGAACTGCTGGCCGGTGAAGAAGGCCCGCTGAAAAAAAACTACAACATGCGCTGGGTCGCGGCGATGGTGGCCGACGTACACCGCATCCTGACCCGTGGCGGTCTGTTCATGTACCCGCGCGACAGCCGTGAGCCGTCCAAGCCGGGCAAGCTGCGTCTGATGTACGAAGCCAATCCGATGTCGTTCCTGGTGGAACAGGCGGGTGGCGCTTCCACCGACGGTCACCAGCGCATCCTCGACATCCAGCCTGAAGGCCTGCATCAGCGCGTAGCGGTGTTCCTCGGCTCGAAAGAAGAAGTCGCCCGCGCCACGGCTTACCACAAGGAATAAACCATGACCGCGCCCTGGCAGCCGTTGCTCGATTGGTGGTTCGGCCATGCCGAGTCGGCTACTGAAGTGACGGCGCAACAGGGCAAGTTGTGGTTCGGCAAGAAAGACCGCCAGGACCTCGAAGCGCGTGAGCGTTTCGGGGTCCTTGTCGATCAGGCTCTCGCCGGCGGATTGACCGAGTGGACGCAACGTCCCGAAGGCTGGCTGGCGGTGGTGCTGCTGCTCGATCAGCTTCCTCGCATGATTTTTCGCGATACCCCCAAGGCTTTTTCCGGCGATCTGCGGGCGCAGAAGCTGGTTGCCCAAGGCATCGCGGCGGATTTCGACCGGCAGTTGAAACCGATTCAGCGACTCTTCATCTACCTCGTCTTCGAACACTGCGAAAACCTCGCGGTGCAGAACGAAGCAGTTTCGCGGTTCATCGAACTGGTGGCCGAACAGCCGGAAGCGGAGCGCGGGGTGTTTGCCGACAATCTGGATTATGCCGAGCGGCATCAGAAGGTGATTGCGCGATTTGGACGGTTTCCGCATCGCAATGCGGTGTTGGGAAGGGAGTCTACGGTGGAGGAGTTGGTGTTTCTTTCCGAGCCCGGGTCCAGATTCTGAATCTCCGTTGTTGCTGGGGCCGCTTTCGCGAGCAGGCTCGCTCCCACATTTGAAATACTTTTCAGTGTGGGAGCGAGCCTGCTCGCGAAGAGGCCTGCGGCAGTGCCTTAAATCCTGAAACTACCCACCAACTGCTTCAACCGCGCAGCCTGCTGCTCCAGATCCGCACAAGCGCGCAACGTCGCCTGCAGGTTCTCCACGCCTTCCTGGTTCAGCGTGTTGATCTCATTGATGTCGACGTTGATCGACTCGACCACCGCCGTCTGCTCTTCGGTCGCGGTCGCCACCGACTGGTTCATCCCGTCGATCTCGCCGATGCGCTGGGTCACGCTTTCCAGGCGTTCGCCGGCCTGGTTGGCGATGCCGACGCTGCTTTCGCTCTCGCGCTGGCTCTCGATCATGATGCCGACCGCCTGACGTGCGCCCACCTGCAATTCTTCGATCATGCTCTGCACTTGCTGCGCCGAATCCTGGGTGCGGTGCGCCAGATTGCGCACTTCGTCGGCGACCACGGCGAACCCACGACCGGCCTCACCGGCGCGGGCCGCTTCGATGGCGGCGTTGAGCGCCAGCAGGTTGGTCTGCTGGGAGATGCTGGTGATCACTTCCAGAATCTGCCCGATGTTCACGGTGTTGCTGTTCAGGGTTTCGATGTTGCCACAGGAGTCGCTGATCTTTGCCGACAGTTGCTGCATCGCATGGATGGTTTTATCCACAACCTGCTGGCCGTCGACCGCCAGGCTGCGTGCATCGCTCGAGTGTTGCGAAGCGAGGGCGGCGTTCTGGGCGATTTCCTGGGCGGCGGCGCCGAGTTGATTGATAGCCGCGGCGACGCTGTTGGTGCGCGAGGCCTGCTGATCGGAATTGAACATCGACGAGTTGGATGCTGCGACCACGCGCAGGGCGACTTCGTTGACCTGCCCGGTGGCCGAAGACACTTCGCGGATCGAAGTGTGAATACGCTCGACAAAACGGTTGAACGACAGACCCAGCGCGCCGAATTCGTCGTGGCCATGGATGGTCAGGCGTTTGGTCAGGTCGCCTTCGCCTTCGGCGATGTCATGCATGGCGCGGCCCATGGTCAGCAGCGGTTGCATCAGCACGCGGATCAGCATGCCGAGCAACGCGATGATGATCACCACGGCAATGACCATGGCGATCAATGCCGAGGTGCGGAACTCGCTGAGCATCGAGAACGCCGTGTCCTTGTCCAGCACCAGGGCCACGTACCAGTCGGCCGATGGCACGCCATTGACCCGGGTGAAGGAGATCAGTTGGGTCTTGCCGTCGAACTCGACTTCCTTCAGGCCCGGGCTGACTTTTGGCGCACCGTTGGGATAGGCCTCGGTCAGGGTCTTGAGCACCAGCTTGCTGTCCGGGTGGATCAGGATCTTGCCGTCGGCACTGACGATGAAGGCGTGGCCGTGGCCGCCGAAATTCAGCGAGTTGATGATCGCGCTGACGCTGGTCAGGTCGATGTCGGCGCCGGCCACACCGATCATCTGGCCTTGACGCTGCACCGGGGTGGCGATGGTGATCACCAGTTTGCCCGACGAGGCGGCGATGTAGGGCTCGGTGACGATGGTCTGCTGGGCGCTGTTCGCAGCCTTGTACCAGCCACGGGCGCGCGGGTCATAGTCCGGTGCGCGGTTGCCGGCCGGAATCGAGAACATCACGCCATCGGCGCCGCCGAAATAGCTCAGCTGGAAATTGCCGGTGTAGGCAGGCAGGTCGATGATGCGTTTCAGGCTGGCCGGAGCACTGCCATCGGCGACCACCTGCTGCGACATCGATTGCAGCAGCTGGATTCGGCTTTCCAGCCAGGTCTGGATGTTGCTGGTGGTCAGGCTGCCCAGTTCCTGCATCGAGGATTCGGTGCTGTTGCTCAGGGCTTCGCGTTGTCGATAGTCGTTGAACAAAATGAAACAGGCGAACGCAACGGCCACCACGAGGGCGGCAGCCAACAAGATCTTGTGGCTGAATTTCATGTTTCTGGTCATTAAGTGAGCTACCGCGAAGGGGCTGGTCAAGAAAGGGCGGCAATTTGCCACACTCTCGGGCTTTGCGCTGCTCTTATTTCGACCGCTGCGCGTCAAAGATGAGAACGCTTTCGTTAAAGGCGACGAAATGCTCAATAGCCCTACAAAGTGTCTGATTTATCGATGAAAGCCGGACGAGCGGGTCAATAAATAGCCGCCTGCCGAGGGAACCAGACAGGGGTTTTCTCTTCTAAGCTTCTGGTTGGCGCCAGGCCATCCCCCTTCCGTTCCAGGAGTTACACCATGTCGCTGCGATCTATCGCCCTTCTGTCGTTTTGCGTGCTGTTGGCCGCCTGCAGCAAGGTCAATCAGGAAAACTATTCGAAGCTCTCGACCGGCATGGCCAAGGCGGAAGTGGAAACGCTGCTCGGCAAACCCACCGATTGCTCGGGCGCGCTCGGCATGTCCAGTTGCACCTGGGGCGACAAGAACAGCTTTATCAGCGTGCAGTACGCCGGTGACAAAGTGCTGATGTTTTCCGGCCAAGGCCTGAAGTAAACCGGGGCTACGCGCCCACGGGAGAAAAACAATGAAGCGGTTATTGCTTATCCTTTTTGCCGGCCTGGTATTGGCCGGCTGCGCCACGACCGGTGAAGATCCGCTGGCGCCGAAGACAGTTCACAGCGTCAACCTCAAGCGTTACCAGGGCACCTGGTATGAGCTGGCGCGGCTGCCGATGTATTTCCAGCGCAACTGCGCCCAATCCGAAGCCCGGTATACCCTCGAGCCTGACGGCAACCTGGGGGTGTTCAACCGTTGCCTGACCAAGGACTGGCAATGGGAAGAGGTCAAGGGCAAGGCTTATCCACAGGTGCCGGGCAAGACCGACAAATTGTGGGTCGAGTTCGATACCTGGTTTTCGCGGCTGATTCCGGGTTTGGCCAAGGGCCAATACTGGGTGCTGTACGTCAGTGACGACTACAAGACCGCCATCGTTGGCGACCCGAGCCGACGTTACCTGTGGCTTTTGTCGCGCACGCCGACCGTCAATGGTGTCGTGCGTGAGGACCTGCTGAGCAAGGCGCGGCAGCAGGGGTACGACACCACGCGGTTGATCTGGCGGACGTCGGATCAGCAGATGGCCAGGACGTCCAACTGACGCATAACAAAAAACCTGTGGAGGATGTCCTCCACAGGTTTTTTTATGTCAGCCCAACAACTCTCGCAGCACCTGGGTGAAGGCGCGATCACTGTCTTCTTCCCCGGCATGCCGGCCTTCACGTACGACCCACTGACCGTTGACCAGCACATCGCGAACCTGACGGTCACTACCGGCAAACAGCCAGCGGTTGAGGATCCCGTCGCCGCTGGTGGTGGCCAGATACGGATCGTTGCCATCGAGCACGATCCAGTCGGCGCGTTTGCCGACCTCCAGCGCGCCGATCGGCTGGCCCAGTGCCTGAGCGCCACCGTCCAGGGCGGCGTCATACAGCGTGCGCCCGACCATCGGTTGATCCGCGCCATACAAGCGGTTGCGTCGCTGGTCGCGCAGACGCTGGCCGTATTCCAGCCAGCGCAATTCTTCCACCACGCTCAACGACACATGGCTGTCGGAACCGATGCCCATGCGTCCACCCTGAGCGAGGAAATCCACCGCCGGGAAAATTCCGTCGCCTAAATTGGCTTCGGTGGTCAGGCACAGGCCGGCAATGGCGCGACTCTTGGCCATCAGCGTGACTTCGTCCGGATTGGCGTGGGTGGCGTGCACCAGGCACCAGCGCTGATCGACTTCGGTGTTTTCGTACAGCCATTGCAACGGACGGCGACCGCTCCAGCTCAGGCAATCGTCGACTTCCTTCTGCTGTTCGGCGATGTGGATGTGCACCGGGCAATGCTTGTCGCTGGCCGCCAGCACTTCGCTGATCTGCTGCGGCGTGACCGCGCGCAATGAGTGGAAACACAATCCCAGCGACTGCGCCTTCTGCCGAGCGAGCAACGGCTGCAGGCGCGATTGCAGTTTCAGGTAGTTTTCGGTGCTGTTGATAAAGCGGCGCTGACCGTCGTTGGGCGTCTGGCCACCGAAACCGCTGTGGCTGTAGAGCACCGGCAGCAGCGTCAGACCGATGCCGGCGGAGCTGGCGGCCTGGCTGATGCGCAACGCGAGCTCCGCCGGGTCGGCGTACGGCTGGCCGCTTTGATCGTGATGAACGTAATGGAATTCGGCCACCGAGGTGTAACCGGACTTGAGCATTTCGATGTACAGCTGACGGGCGATCACGCCGAGCTGGTCCGGGCTGATTTTTCCGACGAGCCGGTACATCAAGTCGCGCCAGGTCCAGAAACTGTCGTTGGGATTGCCGGCCACTTCCGCCAGTCCCGCCATCGCTCGCTGGAATGCGTGGGAGTGCAGATTCGGCATGCCCGGCAGCAGCGGACCGCTCAGCCGTTCGGCGCCCTCTGCGGTGGAATCGGCCTGGATTCGGGTCAACACGCCATCGGCACTGACCTCGAGACGTACATTGTTGGCCCATCCGTTAGGCAGCAGTGCGCGTTCGGCAAAGAAGGCGGACATGGTTCAGCACCCCATCGTGTGTTATTTGTATATACATATACAGACGTTTGCCTGCCCGGTAAACTCCGGCAAGCTAGCAACCTTATCCAATGAACAGGGATCCATCGTGCCGACTCCGCCTCCAGTCTCTCCGTTGGCCGCGAACATGGGCGACAGTCCGGCGCCCTTGTACGCCCGCGTCAAACAGATGATCACCCAGCAGATCGACAGTGGTAACTGGCCGCCGCATTACCGCGTACCGTCGGAAAGCGAACTGGTCAGCCAGTTGGGCTTCAGCCGCATGACCATCAACCGCGCGTTGCGCGAGATGACCGCCGACGGTCTGCTGGTGCGCATGCAGGGCGTCGGTACCTTCGTCGCCGAGCCGAAGAGCCAGTCCGCGCTGTTCGAAGTGCACAACATTGCCGACGAAATCGCCTCCCGTGGCCATCGCCACACCTGCCAGGTGATCACCCTGGAAGAAGAAGCCGCCGGCTCCGAGCGCGCCCTGGCGCTGGACATGCGTGAAGGGCAAAAGGTGTTCCACTCGCTGATCGTGCATTACGAAAACGACATACCGGTGCAGATCGAAGATCGCTTCGTCAACGCGCTGGTCGCGCCGGAATACCTCAAGCAGGATTTCACCCTGCAAACGCCATATGCCTATCTGAACCAGGTTGCGCCGCTGACCGAAGGCGAACATGTGGTCGAAGCGATCCTCGCCGAGCCGTCCGAATGCAAATTGCTGCAGATCGAAAAGGGTGAGCCGTGCCTGCTGATCCGCCGCCGCACCTGGTCGGGCCGTCAGCCGGTGACCGCTGCGCGTCTGATCCACCCCGGTTCCCGTCATCGTCTGGAAGGTCGGTTTCATAAATAAAAAGCATAAACAGAGAGCATAAATGAGCGAGTTGAAGGTTCTACGCGCCGAAGGCTACCCGCGCATGCCGTGGAAAAACGGCGGCGGCAGCACCGAGGAAATCACCCGAGACGCCGGTGCCGGTCTCGACGGTTTCGGCTGGCGCCTGTCGATTGCCGACATCGCCGAATCCGGCGGTTTCTCGACGTTCAGCGGTTATCAGCGGGTGATCACGGTGTTGCAGGGCGACGGCATGACCTTGTGTGTCGACGGTGACGACACACGACCGCTGTTACCCCTTGACCCGTTCGCCTTCAGCGGCGAAAGCCAAGTGTCCTGTACGTTGCTCGGCGGAGCGATCCGCGACTTCAACCTGATCTACTCGCCGCAGCGTTACAGCGCGCGCTTGCAGTGGTTGGAGGGCGAGCAGCGGTTTTTCAGCTCCGCCGGCACGGTTCTCGTGTTCAGCGTCAGCGAGTCGTTGCAAGTGCAGACCGGTGACAGCGCTGCGCAACTTGGCCGACATGATTGCCTGCAACTGGACGGCAACACCGGTCTGGTGGAGATTGCTGTCAATGCCGGATGCTGCGTGATCGAGCTGACGACACGCTGATACATCTGCGCATGTAAAACACATTGTGGCGAGGGAGCTTGCTCCCGCTGGGCTGCGAAGCGGCCCCGGTCTGGAATTCGCCAGAACCGGGCGCCCTTCGGTCTTCAGCGGAAGCAAGCTCCCTCGCCACTTTTGCATTTCAAATCCTGTTTCCCCCGGCGCACCAACTTGTTACCGAACGCCCCAGCGTGGCGCAAAACCACACTTGTGTAACAGTCCCTCACTTGCACCAATCAACTCCGCAAAAAAAATCACACACGTCCCGGCCCTTGATTCAGGCGTCCTCCAGCGGTGCCTGGCGATTTTCTTGAACGATCCTTCAAAGAGTTGGCCGCTCGATTGCATATGCTTGTATGTACAAGTAAAGACGTATGCGTATGAGTCGTCAGCGATTCTCCGCAGCGTCCCTGATTCGCTTGTCGCGCATCGAAGCGCACAAGCCGCTTGCCCATCGCCAGGGTTGGTTTGAATTGATCGCTGAGGAGCCTTTTTCGTGACTGACGCAAAAACTACCAAATTCCGTGACGTCGAAATCCGCGCTGCCCGCGGCAACCAGCTGACCGCCAAGAGCTGGCTGAGCGAAGCGCCGCTGCGCATGCTGATGAACAACCTCGACCCGGAAGTGGCCGAGAACCCGAAAGAGCTGGTGGTCTATGGCGGCATCGGCCGCGCTGCGCGCAACTGGGAGTGCTACGACAAGATCGTCGAAAGCCTGACCAACCTGAATGACGACGAGACTCTGCTGGTGCAGTCCGGCAAGCCGGTCGGCGTGTTCAAGACCCACAGCAACGCGCCGCGCGTGCTGATCGCCAACTCCAACCTGGTGCCGCACTGGGCGACCTGGGAACACTTCAACGAACTCGATGCCAAGGGGCTGGCCATGTACGGCCAGATGACCGCCGGCAGCTGGATCTACATCGGCAGCCAGGGCATCGTCCAGGGCACCTACGAAACCTTCGTCGAGGCCGGTCGCCAGCATTACGACTCCAACCTCAAGGGCCGCTGGGTCCTGACCGCCGGCCTCGGCGGCATGGGCGGCGCCCAGCCGCTGGCCGCGACCCTGGCCGGTGCCTGCTCGCTGAACATCGAATGCCAGCAGACCAGCATCGATTTCCGCCTCAAGACCCGTTACGTCGACGAGCAGGCCAAGGACCTCGACGACGCCCTGGCGCGCATTGAGAAGTACACCCAAGAAGGCAAGGCGATCTCCATCGCCCTGTGTGGCAACGCCGCCGAAATCCTCCCGGAACTGGTCCGTCGTGGCGTGCGTCCGGACATGGTCACCGACCAGACCAGCGCCCACGATCCGCTCAACGGCTACCTGCCGGCCGGCTGGACCTGGGAGCAATACCGCGCCCGCGCCAAGACCGAACCGGCCGCAGTGATCAAGGCCGCCAAGCAGTCGATGGCGGTGCACGTCAAAGCCATGCTCGACTTCCAGAAGCAAGGCATCCCGACCTTCGACTACGGCAACAACATCCGTCAGATGGCCCAGGAAGAGGGCGTGGAAAACGCTTTCGACTTCCCGGGTTTCGTGCCGGCCTACATCCGTCCGCTGTTCTGCCGTGGCATCGGCCCGTTCCGCTGGGCGGCGCTGTCGGGTGATCCACAGGACATCTACAAGACCGACGCCAAGGTCAAGGAACTGATCCCGGACGACGCCCACCTGCACAACTGGCTGGACATGGCTCGCGAGCGCATCAGCTTCCAGGGTCTGCCGGCGCGGATCTGCTGGGTCGGCCTGGGTCTGCGCGCCAAACTGGGTCTGGCGTTCAACGAAATGGTCCGTCGCGGCGAGCTGTCGGCACCGATCGTGATCGGCCGCGACCACCTCGACTCCGGCTCGGTGTCCAGCCCGAACCGCGAAACCGAATCGATGCAGGATGGCTCCGACGCCGTCTCCGACTGGCCGCTGCTCAATGCCTTGCTCAACACCGCGAGCGGCGCGACCTGGGTCTCGCTGCATCACGGTGGCGGCGTCGGCATGGGCTTCTCCCAGCACTCGGGCATGGTGATCGTCTGCGACGGTACCGATGAGGCGGCCGAGCGCATCGCTCGCGTGCTGCACAACGACCCGGGCACCGGTGTGATGCGTCATGCCGATGCCGGTTACCAGATCGCCATCGACTGCGCCAGGGAGCAGGGGCTGAACCTGCCGATGATCACCGGCAAATAAAAATGCGGGAGCGAGCGTGCTCGTTCCCGCGCAAGCCAACACAACAACAAAACCCGGAACAATCCACAGAGGTTGAATCATGGCTGGCAACACCGATCGTGCAAGCAACAAACCGTTGATCGAAAGGCGTTCGATCGACTACATCCCGGAAGCGGAAAGACACGGTCGTCTATTCAGTCAGTTCACTCTGTGGATGGGTGCCAACCTGCAAATCACCGCGATTGTCACCGGGGCTCTGGCCGTGGTGCTGGGCGGCGATGTGTTCTGGTCGTTGATCGGTTTGCTGATCGGTCAACTGCTGGGCGGCGGCGTGATGGCGCTGCACGCGGCGCAAGGGCCGAAGCTGGGTCTGCCGCAGATGATCTCCAGCCGTGTGCAGTTCGGGGTTTATGGTGCGGCGATTCCCATCGTGCTGGTGTGCCTGATGTACCTGGGTTTCACCGCCACCGGCACTGTGCTGTCGGGGCAGGCGCTGGGCCAGTTGTTCGGGGTCAGCGACACGGTCGGCATCCTGCTTTTCGCCAGCGTCATCGTCGTGGTCACGGTGCTCGGCTATCGGGTGATCCACTGGATCGGCCGTATCGCCAGTGCCATCGGCGTGATCGCTTTCGTTTATCTGTTCAGCCGTCTGATGAGTCAGGTGGATGTCGGTGCACTCCTGCAGATCCGCCACTTCAGCTGGAGCAGTTTCCTGCTGGCGGTGTCGCTGGCGGCGTCCTGGCAGATCGCTTTCGGCCCCTACGTGGCGGACTACTCCCGCTACCTGCCGAGCCAGGTGTCCTCGGTGAAAACCTTCTTTGCTGCCGGTGCCGGCTCGGTGATCGGCGCGCAGGTGGCGATGATTCTCGGTGTGTTCGCGGCGGCTTCGGCGAACGGCCAGTTTGCCGGTCATGAAGTGGCTTACATCGTCGGTCTGGGCGGCACCGGGGCTACCGCAGCGTTGCTGTATTTCAGCATCGCGTTCGGCAAGGTCACCATCTCCACTCTGAACTCCTACGGCAGCTTCATGTGCATCGCGACCATCATCAGTGGCTTCCGTGGCCACCTGACGGTCAGCCGCATGCAGCGTCTGGTGTTCGTGCTGGTGATCGTCGGTGCCGCGACCCTGATCGCCCTGCTCGGCCAGCACTCGTTCCTCGGGGCGTTCAAGTCTTTCATTCTGTTCCTGCTGGCGTTCTTCACACCGTGGAGCGCGATCAACCTCGTGGACTACTACTGCATCACCCGTGAGCACTACGACGTCCCGGCGCTGGCCGATCCGAACGGTCGCTACGGCCGCTGGAACCTCCTCGGGATCAGCGTCTATGTGTTCGGTGTGCTGGTGCAGCTGCCGTTCATCTCCACCAAGTTCTACACCGGTCCGCTGGTGGCCGCGCTGGGGGATGTGGATATCTCGTGGATCATCGGTCTGGTGTTGCCTGCTGCGCTTTACTACGTATGCGCAAAAAAATGGCATGGCAGCGTACCCGACAAACTGATTCTGCCGGTCGAGCAGAACAGCGTTGCATCAACTGAAACAAGCGGGACCGGCCGCGCTGCGGCGCAGGCCTGACTGGACGTGGACAGGGCTGGATGCCTCTTGAACTGCCGTAAGCCAATTCATGATTAGGAGCGTCGCAACAATGAAATCGAACAAGACCCTGCTGACCACATTGCTGTCCATGGGCCTGCTGGCCAGTGCCGGCGCCACCCAGGCCGCCGGTTGGTGCGAATCCGGCAAACCGGTGAAATTCGCCGGCCTGAACTGGGAAAGCGCGATGTTGCTGACCGACGTGCTGCAGGTCGTGCTGGAGAAAGGTTATGACTGCAAGACCGACAGCCTGCCGGGCAACTCCATCACCATGGAAAACGCCCTGAGCAGCAACGATATTCAAGTGTTCGCCGAAGAGTGGGTCGGCCGCAGCGAGGTCTGGAACAAGGCCGAGAAGGCCGGCAAGGTCGTCGGAGTCGGCGCCCCGGTGGTCGGTGCGGTGGAAGGCTGGTACGTGCCGCGTTATGTGATCGAAGGTGATGCCAAGCGCAAGATCGAAGCCAAGGCGCCGGACCTGAAAAACATTGCGGACCTGGGCAAATACTCGGCGATCTTCAAGGATGCCGAAGAACCGTCCAAGGGCCGTTTCTACAACTGCCCGGCCGGCTGGACCTGCGAGCTGGACAACAGCGAAATGCTGAAAAGCTACGGCCTGGAAAACAGCTATACCAACTTCCGCCCGGGCACCGGCCCGGCGCTGGATGCGGCAGTGCTGTCGAGTTACAAGCGCGGCGAGCCGATCCTGTTCTACTACTGGTCGCCAACCCCGCTGATGGGCCAGATCGACGCGGTCAAACTGGAAGAGAAACCCGGCGTCGACAAGCGTGTGACCATCAAAGTGGGCCTTTCCAAGACCTTCCATGACGAAGCGCCCGAGCTGGTGGCCGTGCTGGAAAAGGTCAACCTGCCGATCGACCTGCTGAACCAGAACCTGGGTCGCATGACCAAGGAGCGGATCGAGTCGCCGAAACTGGCGAAAATCTTCCTCAAGGAACATCCTGAGGTCTGGCATGCGTGGGTCAGCGACGACGCTGCCAAGAAAATCGACGCGGCGCTGTAGGTCGATACCTCCCGGTCAACCGTGAGGCTGGCCGGGAGATTTGCCGTACTCGCTTGATTGAGATTTCTGATTGAGAGCCGCTTATGTTTCCCGAACGCTTTACGTTTTCCATCGCCGACTGGGTCAACGGTTGGGTCGATGCACTGGTCACCAACTACGGCGACGTGTTCCGCCATATCTCCGACACCCTGCTGTGGGCCATCGTCAACCTTGAAGGCCTGCTGCGCGCCGCGCCGTGGTGGTTGATGCTGGCCATCGTCGCGGGTGTGGCCTGGCACGCCACCCGCAAGGTCGTGACCACCGCCGTGATTGTCGGCCTGCTGTTCCTGGTCGGTGCCGTCGGCCTGTGGGACAAGCTCATGCAGACGCTGGCGCTGATGATGGTCGCCACGGTCATCTCGGTGCTGATCGGGGTGCCGCTGGGGATTCTCTCGGCCCGCAGCAACCGCCTGCGTTCGTTCCTGATGCCGTTGCTCGACATCATGCAGACCATGCCCAGCTTCGTGTACCTGATCCCGGTGCTGATGCTGTTCGGCCTGGGCAAGGTGCCGGCGATTTTCGCCACCGTGATTTACGCTGCGCCACCGCTGATCCGTCTGACCGATCTGGGCATCCGCCAGGTCGACGGTGAAGTGATGGAAGCGATCAACGCTTTCGGCGCCAACCGCTGGCAACAGCTGTTCGGCGTGCAACTGCCGCTGGCCCTGCCGAGCATCATGGCCGGGATCAACCAGACCACCATGATGGCCCTGTCGATGGTGGTGATCGCCTCGATGATCGGCGCCCGTGGCCTGGGTGAAGACGTGCTGGTAGGCATCCAGACCCTCAACGTCGGACGTGGCCTGGAAGCCGGTCTGGCGATCGTGATTCTCGCAGTGGTCATCGACCGCATTACCCAGGCATATGGTCGGCCACGGCACGAGGTGAGCAAATGAGCAACGCAACCGTGAGCAAGATTGAAGTCAGAAACGTCTTCAAGATTTTCGGCAACCGCGCCAAGGACGCCCTGGCGATGGTCGGTCAGGGCAAGACCAAGGAACAGGTGCTGAACGAGACCGGGTGTGTGGTGGGGGTCAATGACTTGTCCCTGAGCATCGGCACCGGCGAGATCTTCGTGATCATGGGCCTGTCCGGCTCCGGCAAATCCACGCTGGTGCGCCACTTCAACCGCCTGATCGATCCGACCAGCGGCGCGATCCTGGTGGACGGCGTGGACATCCTGCAATACGACATGGACGCCCTGCGTGAATTTCGCCGGCACAAGATCAGCATGGTGTTCCAGAGCTTCGGCCTGCTGCCCCACAGGACCGTGCTCGACAACGTCGCCTACGGCCTGAAGGTGCGCGGCGAGAGCAAGCAACTGTGTGCCGAACGCGCGCTGCACTGGATCAACACCGTGGGCCTCAAAGGCTACGAAAACAAATACCCGCACCAGCTCTCCGGCGGCATGCGCCAGCGTGTCGGCCTGGCCCGCGCCCTGGCGGCGGACACCGACATCATTCTGATGGACGAGGCGTTCAGCGCCCTCGACCCGTTGATCCGCGCCGAGATGCAGGATCAGTTGCTGGAGCTGCAAAAGACCCTGCACAAGACCATCGTCTTCATCACCCACGACCTCGACGAGGCCGTGCGCATCGGCAACCGCATCGCGATTCTCAAGGACGGTCGCCTGATTCAGGTCGGCACGCCCAAAGAGATCCTGCACTCGCCGGCGGACGAATATGTCGACCGGTTCGTGCAGCGGCGGGCGGCGGTGGTTTAACAGCACCGCTTGTGTGGCGAGGGAGCTTGCTCCCGTCGCAGGTTTTTTGGGTCTGCTCCGCAGCCCGGCGGGAGCAAGCTCCCTCGCCACAGGGTTACCTGCATCAACAGAATTGGTATGAGGTTCCAGATGTCCCAGGCTGAAAAAATCGTTATCGCCGACGCCCCGATGCGTTGGCAGGATGTGGTCGCGGTAGCCCGGCACGGTGCGCAGCTGGAGCTGTCGGCCCAGACCTGGGCACGCATCGAAAATGCTCAGGCCATCGTCCAGCGCATTGTCGCCAGCGGCGAGCGCGCCTATGGCGTCAACACCGGGCTGGGCGGTCTGTCCAACGTCTCGCTGAAAGACCAACAGCTGAGCCAGCTGTCGCGCAACACCTTGCTCAGCCATGCCTGTGGCGTCGGCCCGGTACTGGCCGACGAGCAGACCCGCGCCATCCTGTGCGCTGCGATCCGCAACTACAGCCACGGCAAATCCGGGATTCATCGGCAAGTGGTCGAAGCGCTGCTGGCGTTGCTCAATCGCGGTATCACCCCGCAAGTGCCGTCCCAGGGTTCGGTGGGTTACCTGACCCACATGGCCCACATCGGCATCGCGCTGCTGGGCGTGGGCAATGTCAGCTATCGCGGGCAAGTGATTTCCGCGCAGCAGGCGCTGGCTGAAGAAGGTTTGCAACCGGTGCAACTTGGGGCGAAGGACGGGTTGTGTCTGGTCAACGGCACGCCATGCATGACCGGCCTCGGCTGCCTGGCGATTGCCGATGCCACGCGTCTGGTGCAATGGGCCGACGTGGTCGGTGCCATGAGTTTCGAAGCCCAGCGCGGCCAGATCGCCGCGTTCGACGCCGAGATCATCGCGCTCAAGCCGCACCCGGGCATGCAACAGGTCGGCGTCAATCTGCGCGCGCTGCTCGATGGCAGTGAAGTGATTGCGTCGAGCAAAGGCATTCGCACCCAGGATGCGCTGAGCATCCGCTCGATCCCGCAGGTGCACGGCGCCGCCCGCGATCAACTGGCGCATGCAATCAAACAGATCGAAACCGAACTCAACGGCTGCACCGACAACCCGTTGCTGCTGGGCACACCGGACGAATTCCGGGTCATGTCCCAGGCCAACCCGCATGGGCAATCGGTGGCGCTGGCGGCGGATTTGCTGGCCATCGCGATGGCCGAAATCGGCTCGATTGCCGAACGGCGTCTGGATCGTCTGATCAATCCCCACGTCAGCGGCCTGCCGGCGTTTCTGGTGGCCAATCCGGGGGTGAACTCCGGGATGATGATCGTGCAATACGTCGCCGCGTCGCTGTGTGCGGAAAACCGCCAGCTGGCGCAACCGGCGGTGCTTGACAACTACGTCACTTCCGGCCTGCAGGAAGACCACCTGAGCATGGGCACCAGCGCCGCGCTGAAGCTGCATCGTGCACTGGAAAACTGCACGCAGATCCTTGCCATCGAGTACCTGCTGGCGGCCCAGGCGTTTGAGTTTCTCAAGGAACAGCGCTTCGGCGCGGGCACCGATGTGGCGTGGCGACTGCTGCGCGAGAAGGTCCCTGCCTATGATCAGGACCGCTGGCTGGCGCCCGATATTGCGGCGGCTGCGAGTGTGTTGAAAGACCCGGAACTGCTGCACAAGGCTCTGCCGGACCTGCACTGAAAACTACCCACGCCAGCGTGCCAAGGCGCGGCTCCCCAAAAGGGCAGACGCGACGGACAACGGACATCTCCGGAGCGTCTGGCGAGTTAACAAGAAACTCTCAAAAGGAGCACAAGATGACTGCGCTGAACCTGATCCCCGGCCAACTGAGCCTGTCGCAACTGCGTGACGTCTACCAGAACCCGGTCAAACTGACGCTCGACTACAGCGCCGCCGCGCAGATCGAAGCCAGCGTCGCCTGCGTCGAGCAGATCCTCGCCGAGAACCGCACCGCCTACGGCATCAACACCGGGTTCGGTCTGCTGGCCTCGACCCGCATCGCCAGCGCCGACCTGGAAAACCTGCAGCGCTCGCTGGTGCTGTCCCACGCCGCCGGCATCGGCGAGCCGATCAGTGATGAGCTGGTGCGCCTGATCATGGTGCTCAAGGTCAACAGCCTCAGCCGTGGTTTCTCCGGCATTCGTCGGGTGGTGATCGACGCGCTGATCGCGCTGATCAATGCCGAGGTTTATCCGCACATTCCGTTGAAAGGTTCGGTGGGGGCGTCCGGCGACCTCGCGCCATTGGCGCACATGTCGCTGGTGCTGCTGGGCGAGGGCAAGGCCCGTTACAAGGGCGAGTGGATGGAAGCCACCGAAGCGCTGAAAGTGGCCGGTCTGACCCCGCTGACTTTGGCCGCGAAAGAAGGCCTGGCGCTGCTCAACGGTACGCAGGTGTCCACCGCATTCGCCCTGCGCGGTCTGTTCGAAGGTGAAGACCTGTTTGCCGGCGCGCTGGCCATCGGCGGCCTGAGCGTGGAAGCGGTGCTCGGTTCGCGCTCGCCATTCGATGCGCGTATTCACGCAGCCCGTGGCCAGAAAGGCCAGATCGACACCGCCGCCGCTTACCGCGATCTGCTGGGCGAGCGCAGCGAGGTCTCCGATTCGCACCAGAACTGCGAGAAGGTTCAGGATCCGTACTCGCTGCGCTGCCAGCCGCAAGTCATGGGCGCGTGCCTGACCCAGTTCCGTCAGGCCGCCGAGGTGCTGGTGATCGAAGCCAACGCCGTCTCCGACAACCCGTTGGTGTTCGCCGCCGAAGGCGACGTGATTTCCGGCGGCAACTTCCATGCTGAACCCGTGGCCATGGCCGCTGACAACATGGCCTTGGCCATCGCCGAAATCGGTTCCCTGAGCGAACGCCGCATCTCGCTGATGATGGACAAGCACATGTCGCAACTGCCGCCGTTCCTGGTGGCCAATGGCGGCGTGAACTCGGGCTTCATGATCGCTCAGGTGACTGCGGCGGCGCTGGCCAGCGATAACAAGGCGCTGGCCCATCCGCATTCGGTGGACAGTCTGCCGACCTCCGCCAACCAGGAAGACCACGTGTCGATGGCCCCGGCCGCCGGCAAGCGCCTGTGGGAAATGGCCGAGAACACCCGCGGCATTCTCGCGGTGGAATGGCTGGCGGCGGTGCAGGGTCTGGACCTGCGCAACGGCCTGAAGACCTCGGCCAAACTGGAAAAGGCCCGGGGCATTCTGCGTCGCGAAGTGCCGTTCTATGAGAAGGACCGCTTCTTTGCGCCGGACATCAATGCGGCGATCGAGTTGCTGGCTTCTCGCACGCTGAATGAGCTGGTTCCGGCGAAGTTGCTGCCTAGCCTGTGATGGCCTCTTCGCGAGCAGGCTCGCTCCCACAGTTGAAATGCAATCCTCTGTGGGAGCGAGCCTGCTCGCGAAATCGATTTTGAATACTGTGGAGACTAAGGGATGAAAACCCTCTGGCAACACTGCCACGTCGCAACCATGGCGCAAGGCGTCTACTCGATCATCGAGGACGCGGCCATCGTGACGTCCGGTGCGCTGATCGAGTGGATCGGTCCGCGCAGCCAATTGCCGTCCGGCGAATACCCGGCGGTCAACGATCTGCAAGGCGCGTGGGTGACCCCCGGCCTGATCGACTGTCACACCCACACCGTGTTCGGCGGTAACCGCAGCGGCGAGTTCGAGAAACGCCTGCAAGGCGTCAGTTACGCCGAGATCGCAGCGGCCGGTGGCGGCATCGCCAGCACCGTGCGCGCCACCCGCGAAGCGTCGGAAGACGAGCTGTTCGCCAGCGCCGCCAAACGCCTGAAAAGCCTGATGCGCGATGGCGTGACCACGGTCGAAATGAAATCCGGCTACGGTCTCGATCTGGCCAGCGAGCGCAAGATCCTGCGGGTCATCCGCCGCCTCGCCGCCGAGCTGCCGATCAGCGTGCGCAGCACCTGCCTGGCCGCCCATGCGATGCCGCCGGAATACAAGGATCGCGCCGACGATTACATCGATCACATCTGTGCCGAAATGCTGCCGGCACTGGCCGCCGAAGGGCTGGTGGATGCAGTGGATGCGTTCTGCGAATACCTGGCGTTCTCGCCGGAGCAGGTCGAGCGGGTGTTCATCAGTGCGCAAAAACTCGGTCTGCCGGTGAAGCTGCACGCCGAACAATTGTCGTCGCTGCATGGTTCCAGCCTTGCGGCCCGCTACAAGGCGTTGTCCGCCGATCACCTGGAATTCATGGATGAAGACGACGCCATTGCCATGGCCAAGTCCGATACTGTCGCGGTGTTGTTGCCGGGCGCGTTCTACTTCCTGCGTGAAACCCAATTGCCGCCGATGGAAGCCTTGCGCAAACACAAGGTGAAAATCGCCATCGCCAGCGACCTCAACCCCGGCACTTCGCCGGCGCTGTCGTTGCGCCTGATGCTGAACATGGCCTGCACCTGCTTCCGCATGACCCCGGAAGAAGCCCTGGCCGGCGCCACAATTCATGCGGCGCAAGCCTTGGGCATGGCCGATACCCACGGCTCGCTGGAAGTCGGCAAGGTCGCGGATTTCGTTGCCTGGCAGATCGACCGGCCAGCGGATCTGGCGTACTGGCTGGGCGGTGAGCTCGACAAGCGCGTCGTGCGTCACGGCGTTGAATCAAGTCTGTAGGAGAGCGGTTGTGGAAAAGGTTCTGAACTTCAAACAAGGCCGCGTGCCGCTGCTGATCAGCATGCCGCATGCCGGCGTGCGCCTGACCCCGGCGGTCGAGGCCGGATTGATCCCGGACGCGAAAAGCCTGCCGGACACCGACTGGCACATTCCGCAGCTCTACGATTTTGCTGCCGAACTGGGCGCCAGCACCCTGGCAGCGGAATACTCGCGGTTCGTCATCGACCTGAACCGGCCTTCCGACGACAAACCGCTGTACGCGGGCGCGACCACCGGGCTGTATCCGGCGACGCTGTTCGATGGCATTGCGTTGTTCAAGGAAGGCAAGGAACCTTCGAAAGAAGAACGGGCGACGTACCTGGAGCAGATCTGGGCGCCCTACCACCGTACCTTGCAGGAAGAACTGGCGCGGCTGAAGGCCGAGTTCGGTTACGCACTGCTGTTCGATGCGCACTCGATCCGTTCGATCATCCCGCACCTGTTCGACGGCAAGCTGCCGGACTTCAACCTCGGCACCTTCAACGGCGCCAGTTGCGATCCTCAACTGGCTTCGCAACTGGAAGCGATCTGCGCCCGTCACGGCAATTACAGCCATGTGCTCAACGGTCGCTTCAAGGGCGGTCACATCACCCGTCACTACGGCAATCCGGCCGAGAATATCCACGCCGTGCAACTGGAACTGGGCCAGTGTACGTATATGGAAGAGTTCGAACCCTTCCGCTACCGCGCCGATCTGGCGGAGCCGACGCGGGTGGTGCTCAAGGAGTTGCTGCAGGGGCTGCTCGCCTGGGGCGAAAAGCACTATCAGCGCTGAAATACCTTGTGGCGAGGGAGTTTGCTCGCGCCGGGCTGCGAAGCGGCCCCGAAACCGGGATTCATCGGCTAAATCCGGCCACCCGGTTTTGCGACGGCTTCGCCGCCGAGCGGGAGCAAGCTCCCTCGCCACAGGTTCGCTTCATTCCGGGTAGAGGGTCGCCACCGTGCAAATCCCGGTCGCCACAGTTCGCTTTTCCGTCTCGCCTGCTGCGTAATGTTTCGGCCACGGTGCAAGAAGACACCGATCCGAACAATAAACCGCTGCCGCACGAGACGACCCCACATGAAAAGACTGTTCACTCGTTGTGCGTTAATCCTCACCGGCAGTGCGCTGCTCAGCGCCGGCGCCATGGCTTCCGACGATGCCTCCTGCAAAACCGTGCGCATGGGCGTGGTCAACTGGACCGACGTGATCGCCACCAGCGGCGTGGCCGACGTGCTGCTCAACGGTCTCGGCTACGAAAGCAAACAGACCAGCGCCGTGCAGCAAATCATCTTCGCCGGCATCCGCGACAAGCGTCTGGATATTTTCCTCGGCTACTGGAAACCGGCGATGGACAAGAACATTGCGCCGTTCCTCGCCGCCAATCAGGTCAAGGTCATGGACAAGCCCAGCCTGGCGGATGCCCAGGCAACGCTGGCAGTGCCGGACTACGTCGCGGCGGCAGGGCTGAAAACCTTTGGCGACATCGCAAAATTCAAGGATCAGCTCGGCGGCAAGATTTACGGCATCGAGCCCGGCAGCGGCGCCAACACCACGATCAAGACCATGATCGAGACCAACCATTTCGACCTGAAGGATTTCAAGATCATCGAGTCCGGTGAGGCCGGCATGCTTGCCGCCGTACAGCGGGCGATGAATCGCAAGGAGTTCGTGGTATTCGTCGGCTGGACCCCGCACCCGATGAACATCAACATGAAAATCACCTACCTGACCGGCAGCGAAGACGTCTACGGCCCCAACGAAGGCGCTGCCACCGTTTCCACCGTCACCGCGCCGGACTACGCCGAACGTTGCCCGAATGTCCATCGCTTGCTGGAAAACCTGACCTTCACCGCCGCCCAGGAAAGCCAGTTGATGGTGCCGATCATGGAGCGCAAGACACCTCAGGACGTGGCGAAGACCTGGTTGCGTGAGCATCCCGAAGACCTGCAACGCTGGCTGGCGGGGGTCAGCAGTTTCGACGGCAAGGACGGAGTGGCCACGGTTCAGGCCAGTCTGAAAAACTGATGAGCACTTATCCACTGTCGCCGGCGATGGCCGCGTTCGTCGTCAGGACCGAAAGCTTTGCCAGCGATGACAGCAGTCTCGCGGGGTTGCGCAGGTCCTACGACGAGATGTGCCGGGCTTTCACGCCTTCGAGGCCGGCAGGGCTGGATGTCGTGGATTTTCAGTTGAGCGGGGTGGCGGTGCGCTCGTATCGCCCGCCCGTCAAACCAGCGTCCGGCGGCTGGCCGTGCGTGTTGTACCTGCACGGCGGTGGCTGGGTGGTGGGCGGGCTGGATTCTCACGACTTCATTTGCAGCGAACTGGCCATGACACTGGGGGCGATGGTGGTGGCGGTGGATTACCGGTTGGCCCCGGAACATCCGTTCCCGGCCGGGTTCGACGATTGCCTGAGTGTCTGGCGTGCATTGCGCAGCGGGCCGTTCTGGTTCGATCCCGAACGCATGCTGGTGGCCGGCGACAGCGCCGGAGGCAATCTGGCGGCCGCGTTGTGCGTGGCCTTGCGTGATGCCGGCGAGCCGCTGCCCACGGCCCAGGTGTTGATCTATCCCGGGTTGGGTGGTGGTGAAACGCTGCCGTCGCGCAGCGAATGCGCCGATGCGCCGCTGCTGTCCAGCAGTGACGTGGATTGTTATCACGCGTTGTACCTGCGCGGCACGCCACAATCCAATGCCCGTGCCATGCCGTTGCTCGCCGATGATTTCAGCGGACTGCCCCCGGCCTGGATCGCCGTGGCGCAGTTCGATCCGTTGCGCGACGACGGTGTGCTTTACGCCGAACGATTGGCCGCCGCCGGGTGCGAAGCCACGCTGTATTACGGTGAAGGGCTGGTTCACGGCTGCCTGCGGGCCCGCCATCAGGTGGCCGAAGTCGATCGTCTTTACGAAAACCTGCTGGGGTTCATGGCTGACAAAATGTGACAGCGCGCGGGCATGCTCATTGACGTAAATCGGGTTTATGATGCCGGACGGCAGAATAATAGAAGTCCCCCCAGGGATGACCTCGACCCTTACGGAGCGCGCAATGCAGACTTTGTTTCCGCAGATCAAACCTCACGCACGGCACGATCTGGCCGTCGACGACACCCACACGCTGTATGTCGACGAAAGCGGTTCACCGGAAGGTTTGCCGGTGGTGTTCATCCATGGTGGTCCCGGTGCCGGGTGCGATGCCCAGAGCCGTCGCTACTTCGATCCGAATCTGTATCGCATCGTCACCTTCGACCAGCGCGGCTGCGGACGCTCCACCCCGCATGCCAGCCTGGAAAACAACACCACCTGGGATCTGGTCGAAGACCTCGAGCGCATCCGCAAACACCTGGGCATCGATAAATGGGTGCTGTTCGGCGGCTCCTGGGGTTCGACCCTGGCGCTGGCTTACGCGCAGACCCACCCGGAGCGTGTGCATGGTCTGATCCTGCGCGGGATCTTTCTCTGCCGTCCGCAGGAAATCGAATGGTTCTACCAGGCCGGTGCCAGCCGTCTGTTCCCCGATTACTGGCAGGACTACATTGCGCCTATCCCGCTGGACGAGCGCGACGACCTGCTCGGCGCGTTCCACAAACGCCTGACCGGCAATGACCAGATCGCCCAGATGCATGCCGCCAAGGCCTGGTCGATCTGGGAAGGACGCACCGCGACCCTGCGCCCGAACCCGCTGGTGGTCGACCGTTTCTCCGAGCCGCAGCGCGCCCTGTCGATTGCGCGGATCGAGTGCCACTATTTCACCAACAACGCCTTCCTCGAACCGGACCAGTTGATCCGCGACATGGGCAAGATCGCCCATCTGCCGGGCGTGATCATCCATGGCCGCTACGACGTGATCTGCCCGCTCGACAATGCCTGGGAGCTGCATCAGGCCTGGCCGAACAGCGAGCTGCAGGTCATCCGCGATGCCGGGCACGCCGCGTCCGAACCGGGTATCACCGATGCGCTGGTGCGCGCCGCCAGCAAAATGGCCCGGCGCCTGCTCGACCTGCCGCCCGAAGAAGCATGAAGGGGCTTTTGCAGCGCGTGAAGGGCGCGCGGGTCGAAGTGGCGGGAGAGGTGGTCGGCAGTGTCGATCAGGGGCTGCTGGTGCTGGTGGCGGTCGAACCCGACGACACGCAGGCCAGCGCCGACAAACTTCTGCATAAGCTGCTTAACTATCGTGTATTCAGTGACGCCGAAGGCAAGATGAATCTGTCTTTGGCGGATGTGGGCGGCGGGCTGCTGCTGGTCTCTCAGTTCACCCTGGCTGCCGACACCAAAAGCGGGTTGCGCCCGAGTTTCTCGACCGCCGCCCCTCCGGCACTGGGCGAGGAATTGTTCGACTATCTATTAAGTAAAGCGAAACAGATGCATGGCACTGTGGCATCAGGTAGATTCGGCGCGGATATGCAGGTGCACCTGGTCAACGACGGCCCGGTAACCTTCCTGTTACAGACATGAAAGTGCTTGAAACAAGTTTTTAAGGGCTTTTCGACTGAAAACAGGGAATTTTCGCGATAAATACTTTGTTACCCCTGATGCGTTGTCACGCGGGCTGCTAGATAATCGCGCGCTACGGGGATCAGCGTTCGTTGGTCCATTTTGACTTAGGTAGAGACTTGTCCGGATCCGATTGGGGAATCATTTTGCCCCAGCGGAGTCGGAACAATGCTCGCCAACTTGGCAAGGGTGTTCTGCAGGAGCGGTTTTTTTGTACCGGATCCCTGACAGACACTTCATCTGGCCGTTGGTTTTTTGATCTGTTTTCGGCGAGGGTTGCTCGTGATTGTTAGTCCCTGTAATGCAGCAAAATTGTCTGCCAAACGCTTGCGAAGCGCTCTGGTAGCGGGCTCGGCACTCGTCTGCCTGCTCAGCGCCGGTCAGCTTTGGGCATTCAATCTTGACGATGTGTCGGCCAAGGCCAAAGAGCTGGCCGGGCAGAAATTCGAAGCCCCGCGCAGCAACCTGCCAAACGAATTCCGCGACATGAAATTCGCGGACTACCAGAAAATTCGTTTCCGCACCGAAAAAGCCGAATGGGCCGACCAGAAGACGCCGTTCAAGCTGTCCTTCTATCATCAGGGCATGCACTTCGATACGCCGGTGAAAATCAACGAAATCACGGCAAACACCGTCGAAGAGATCAAATACGATCCGTCCCGTTTCGATTTCGGCGATCTGCAGTTCGATCCGAAGGCCACTGAACAACTGGGCTACGCCGGTTTCCGTGTCCTGTACCCGATCAACAAGGCCGACAAGCAAGACGAAATCATGACCATGCTGGGCGCGAGCTACTTCCGCGTCGTCGGCAAGGGTCACACCTATGGTCTGTCTGCCCGTGGCCTGGCCATCGATACCGCTTTGCCGTCCGGCGAAGAATTCCCGCGTTTTCGCGAGTTCTGGGTGCAGCAGCCAAAACCGGGCGACAAGCACCTGGTGATCTTCGCCCTGCTGGACTCCCCGCGTGCCACCGGTGCGTACCGTCTGATCGTGCGTCCGGGCAGCGACACCATCGTCGACGTCAAAGGCCAGATGTTCCTGCGTGACAAGGTCGGCAAGCTCGGTATCGCGCCGCTGACCAGCATGTTCCTGTTCGGCGCCAACCAGCCGTCGAAAGTGCTCAACTACCGTCGCGAACTGCACGACTCCAGCGGTCTGTCGATCCATGCCGGCAACGGTGAGTGGATCTGGCGTCCATTGAACAACCCGAAACACCTGTCCGTGAGCCAGTTCAGCGTCGAGAACCCGCGTGGTTTCGGTCTGCTGCAGCGTGGCCGCGACTTCAGCCACTACGAAGACCTCGACGACCGCTACGACAAGCGTCCGAGCGCCTGGATCGAGCCGAAGGGCGAGTGGGGCAAGGGTACTGTCGATCTGGTAGAGATCCCGACTGCCGACGAAACCAACGACAACATCGTTGCCTTCTGGAACCCGGAAAAACAGCCGGAGCCGGGCCAGCCGCTGGACTTCGCCTACCGCATGCACTGGACCAACGACGAATCCAAAATTCACGCCATCGACAGTGCCTGGGTCGAGCAGACCCTGCGTTCGACCGGTGACGTCAAGCAATCGAACCTGATCCGTCAGCCGGATGGCACCGTGGCCTACCTGGTGGACTTCGCAGGTCCGTCCTTGGCGGCGTTGTCGCCGGATGCCGATGTGCGTAGCCAGGTCAGCGTCGGCGACAACGCCGAGCTGGTCGAGAACAGCGTGCGTTACAACCCGGAAACCAAAGGCTGGCGCCTGACCCTGCGTCTGAAGGTCAAGGACGCGAGCAAGGCCACCGAAATGCGTGCGGCGCTGGTGCAGCACGTAATTCCTGTGGATCTGGCCAAGACCTCGTTGCCGGCGTCGAACTCCTCCGTTGCCAAGGCTGACAAGGTTGCCGCCAAGCAGCAGGAAAAAACCGACAAGGACGCCCAGGCGGCCGAAGCCAAACAGGCCGAAGCCAAACAGGCCGACGCCAAGCCGGCGGCACAAGCCAAGGACAAGGCCAACAAAGACGCCAAGCAGCCAGCCGCTGCAGAAGCGGCCCCAGCCACACCGGAACCGGCCGCGACTGAACAAGTCCTGACCGAGACCTGGAGCTATCAGTTGCCTGCCGATGAGTAATTCTCAAGTACAGCCAGAGTCTCTGTCCGAGTACCTGGCGCATCTGCCGATGACCGACGAGCAGCGCGCGGAACTCGCGGGCTGCCAGTCCTTCAGCGAATTGCATCAACGCCTGTCGTCCTCGACGTTCGACGCCCCGACCGAAGCCGCCCAGGCTTCGGTGGGCAAGCGCCTGACCCTGAGCACTGCCGAAGAGCTGGAAGACGCGGAAATGCTGGTGCTCGATGCCAGCGGCCGGGTCAGCCTCAAGGCCACGCCGCCGATTCGTCGGACCAAGGTCGTGCCGGAGCCGTGGCGCACCAACATCCTGGTGCGTGGCTGGCGTCGCCTGACCGGCCGGACCAATCCGCCGCAGCCGCCCAAGGACCAGAACGTGCTGCCGGCCGCCCGCTGGCGCACCGTCGGTTCGATCCGTCGCTACATCCTGCTGCTCCTGATGCTCGGCCAGACCATTGTCGCCGGCTGGTACATGAAAGGCATCATGCCGTATCAGGGCTGGTCGTTCGTCGACCTGGAAGAAGTCCTGCATCAACCGTTGCTGCAAACCGCCACGCAAGTGCTGCCGTATGCATTGCAGACCAGCATCCTGATCATGTTCGGGATTCTGTTCTGCTGGGTGTCAGCCGGTTTCTGGACTGCGCTGATGGGCTTCCTCGAGTTGCTCACCGGCCACGATAAATACCGGATCTCCGGTAAAAGTGCCGGTAACGAGCCGATTCCGAAAGACGCACGCACCGCGCTGGTGATGCCGATCTGCAACGAAGACGTGCCTCGGGTGTTCGCCGGTCTGCGGGCGACCTTCGAGTCCGTCGCGGCCACCGGTGACCTGGATCGCTTCGACTTCTTCGTGCTCAGCGACAGTAACGACACCGATATCTGCGTTGCCGAACAGCAGGCCTGGCTGGACGTCTGCCGCGAAGCCAAAGGCTTCGGCAAGATCTTCTATCGTCGCCGTCGTCGTCGCGTCAAACGCAAGAGCGGCAACCTCGATGACTTCTGCCGTCGCTGGGGTGGCGATTACAAGTACATGGTCGTGCTCGACGCCGACTCGGTGATGAGCGGCGAGTGCCTGACCAGCCTGGTGCGCCTGATGGAGGCCACGCCGGACGCCGGTATCATCCAGACCGCGCCGCGTGCTTCGGGCATGGACACGCTGTATGCGCGCATGCAGCAATTCGCTACGCGGGTTTACGGTCCGCTGTTCACTGCCGGCCTGCACTTCTGGCAGTTGGGTGAATCCCACTACTGGGGTCACAACGCGATCATCCGCATGAAGCCGTTCATCGACCACTGCGCCCTGGCGCCGTTGCCGGGCAAGGGGGCGTTCTCCGGTGCGATCCTCTCCCACGACTTCGTCGAAGCCGCGCTGATGCGCCGTGCCGGCTGGGGCGTGTGGATTGCCTATGATCTGCCGGGCAGCTACGAAGAACTGCCGCCAAACCTGCTCGACGAGCTCAAGCGTGACCGTCGCTGGTGCCACGGCAACCTGATGAACTTCCGCCTGTTCCTGGTCAAAGGCATGCACCCGGTACACCGCGCGGTGTTCCTGACCGGCGTGATGTCCTACCTGTCGGCGCCGTTGTGGTTCTTCTTCCTGGTGCTGTCGACGGCGCTGCTGGCGGTGAACACGCTCATGGAGCCGCAGTACTTCCTCGAGCCGCGCCAGCTCTATCCGCTGTGGCCGCAATGGCACCCGGACAAGGCCATCGCGCTGTTCTCGACGACCATCGTGCTGCTGTTCCTGCCGAAGCTGTTGAGCGTCATCCTGATCTGGGCCAAGGGCGCGAAAGAGTTCGGCGGCAAGTTCAAGGTGACCCTGTCGATGCTGCTGGAGATGCTGTTTTCCATGCTGCTGGCGCCGGTGCGGATGATTTTCCACACCCGTTTCGTTCTGGCCGCGTTCCTTGGCTGGGCGGCGACCTGGAACTCGCCACAGCGTGACGACGACTCCACGCCATGGAGCGAAGCGATCAAGCGCCACGGTCCGCAGACCCTGCTGGGCTTTTTCTGGGCGCTGCTGGTGATCTGGCTGAACCCGAGCTTCCTGTGGTGGCTGGTGCCGATCGTCGGTTCGCTGATGCTGTCGATTCCGGTGTCGGTGATTTCCAGCCGCGTGGGCCTGGGCCTCAAATCCCGTGACGAGAGCCTGTTCCTCATCCCCGAGGAATACAATCCGCCACAGGCGCTGCTGGCCACCGATCAGTACACCCACGAAAACCGCTGGCATGCGCTTAACGACGGCTTCGTCCGCGCCGTGGTCGATCCGCAGCAGAACGCTTTGGCGTGCTCGCTGGCGACCTCGCGTCACGGTCAGGCCGAGCCGATCGAGTGGTTGCGTCAGGAACGTGTGCGTCACGCGATCAAGGTCGGCCCGGCCGGGCTGAACAACCACGATCGCCTGCAACTGCTGAGCGATCCGGTGGCCCTGGCCCGTCTGCACGAGCAGGTGTGGGCCGAAGGTCACGCCGAGTGGCTGGACGCCTGGCGGGCCTCGGTGAAAGCCGATCCCCATGCGCCGCTGCTGCCGCTCAAGCCTGTGAGCCTGCAAGCGCAACCGGCCTGATGAAGAAACCCCGCGAAAGCGGGGTTTTTTTTGCCTGCCGAATGCTGGCATCGGTCAGTCCCTCATGAAAAAACTTGTGCAAACGGACGAGTGCGTTAGCATCCGTCCCCGAATTGGCGCACCCGGACACATTTGTCCATCTCTGTCGGTTTTCGCGCCGCAAACGCAATGGTTTTGGGGACTTGAAGATGAAGAAGTATCTGTCGATGCTGCTGGTCGGCGTCACGGCACTGGTTGCAGTCACTGCGGCGCAGGCCGGCGCAATCGATGACGCGGTCAAGCGCGGCACCTTGAAAGTCGGCATGGACCCGACCTACATGCCGTTCGAGATGACCAACAAGCGCGGCGAGATCATCGGTTTTGAAGTCGACATCCTCAAAGCCATGTCCAAGGCCATGGGCGTCAAGCTGGAGCTGGTTTCGACCGGTTACGACGGGATCATCCCGGCACTGATGACCGACAAGTTCGACATGATCGGCAGCGGCATGACCCTGACCCAGGAACGCAACCTGCGCCTGAACTTCAGCGAACCGTTCATCGTGGTCGGCCAGACCCTGCTGATCCGCAAGGAACTGG
Source organism: Pseudomonas sp. BW7P1 (assembly GCF_024981055.1). Classification (NCBI taxonomy): domain Bacteria; kingdom Pseudomonadati; phylum Pseudomonadota; class Gammaproteobacteria; order Pseudomonadales; family Pseudomonadaceae; genus Pseudomonas; species Pseudomonas sp. BW7P1. The sequence continues at coordinate 627,684 of NZ_CP103374.1, forward strand.
AAGGCACCATCAAGTCTTACAAAGACCTGAACACCGCCGACTACCGCATCACCTCCAAGCTCGGCACCACCGGCGAAATGGTCGCCAAAAAACTTATCGCCAAGGCCAAGTACCACGGCTACGACAACGAGCAGGAAGCCGTGCTCGACGTGGTCAACGGCAAGGCCGACGCTTTCATCTATGACGCGCCGTACAACGTCGTCGCGGTAAACAAGGTCGGCGCCGGCAAACTGGTGTTCCTCGACAAGCCGTTCACTTACGAACCGCTGGCCTTCGGTCTGAAGAAGGGTGACTACGACAGCCTCAACTTCATCAACAACTTCCTGCACCAGATCCACGAAGACGGCACCTACGATCGCATCCATGACAAGTGGTTCAAGAGCACCGAGTGGCTCAAGGACATGGAATAAGCCCGGTCATTGTGGCGAGGGAGCTTGCTCCCGCTCGGCTGCAAAGCAGTCGTAGTCTCCGGTTGACTCGTTCTACCCGATGTTGCGCAGAGGCCGGTTTCAGGGCTGCTTCGCAACCCAGCGGGAGCAAGCTCCCTCGCCACAGAGGGAGTGAGCGCCCTGATCGTTATGGATTTACCTCTAGATGAAACAGAAAAAAGCCCAATGGCCCTGGCACGTCCTGACCGTGCTGGTGCTGGTCGGCCTGGCGGGCGCGCTGTATTACGCCACGTCGCTGATGTCCTACGAATGGCGCTGGAACCGTGTGCCGCAGTACTTCGCCTATCAGGCCGAGGAAACCCAGCGCGCCACTGACATTTCCACCGTCAGCGAACTGGTACGCAAGGGCGGCAGTGCTCAGGTCACCCTGCGCAATGATGCCGGTGACGAGCAGCACCTGACCGTCGACGAAAACAGCCTGCAATTCGCCCAGGGCGACGATGTGGCCGAAGGCGACGTTGTGGGCGTGACCCGGCATTGGGCGGCGGGTCCGCTGCTGTGGGGGCTGTGGACGACGCTTTGGCTGTCGGTGGTGTCCGGTGTCCTCGGTCTGCTGATCGGTCTGGCCACCGGCCTGTGCCGGTTGTCGAGCAACCCGACCCTGCGCGACCTGTCGACGATCTATGTCGAACTGGTGCGCGGCACGCCGCTGCTGGTGCAGATCTTCATTTTTTACTTCTTCATCGGCACGGTGATGAACCTGTCCCGGGAGTTCGCCGGGATCGCCGCGTTGTCGCTGTTCACCGGCGCCTATGTGGCGGAAATCATTCGTTCCGGCGTGCAGTCGATTGCCCGTGGGCAGAACGAAGCGGCGCGTTCGCTGGGTCTGAGCGCCGGCCAGTCGATGCGCCATGTGGTGCTGCCGCAGGCGTTCAAACGCGTGCTGCCACCGTTGGCCGGGCAGTTCATCAGTCTGGTGAAGGACACTTCGCTGGTGTCGGTGATTGCGATTACCGAGCTGCTGAAAAGCGGCCGTGAAGTCATCACCACCTCGTTTTCGCCGTTCGAAATCCTGTTCTGCGTGGCCGGCCTGTACTTGTTGATCAACCTGCCGCTGTCGAAAATCGCCAGCCGGCTCGAGCGGAGGCTCGCGCAAAGTGATTGAAGTCCGCGATCTGGTAAAAGTCTTCGACACCCGTGGTCAGGTGGTGCGTGCGGTGGATAACGTCAGCACCAACGTCGCCAAGGGCGAGGTGCTGGTGGTGCTCGGCCCGTCCGGTTCCGGCAAGTCGACCTTCCTGCGCTGCCTTAATGGTCTTGAGGAATTCGATTCCGGCTCGGTGAGCATCGACGGCCTGCAACTGGCCGACCCGAAAACCGACATCAACGCCTATCGCCGTGAAGTCGGCATGGTGTTCCAGCACTTCAACCTGTTTCCGCACATGACCGTACTGGAAAACCTCTGCCTGGCACAGAAAGTCGTGCGCAAGCGTGGCCAGAAGGACAGCGAGGCCAAGGCGATGGCGCTGCTGGAAAAGGTCGGCATTGCGCAGAAGGCCCGCGAATACCCTTCGCGTCTGTCCGGCGGTCAGCAGCAGCGCGTGGCGATCGCCCGGGCGTTGGCGATGGACCCGAAGGTCATGCTATTCGATGAGCCGACCTCGGCCCTCGACCCGGAAATGGTCGGTGAGGTGCTGGATGTGATGAAAAACCTGGCAGTTGAAGGCATGACCATGGTCTGCGTGACCCACGAAATGGGCTTCGCCCGGGAGGTGGCGGACCGGGTGCTGTTCTTCGATCACGGCAAACTGCTGGAAGACGCCTCGCCGACGGAATTCTTCGATGCGCCGAGGGATCCGCGAGCCCAGGCGTTTTTGCGGCAGGTTTTGTAACTGCGGCGCCTGTTCGGCCGTCTCCGCGAGCAAGCCCGCTGCCACATTGTCTGGTGGTGAACACAAATCCTGTGTTCCACCAGGATCCCTGTGGGAGCGAGCTTGCTCGCGAAAGTATCACCTCGGTCCATAGTGAACCGAGGCAGATGAATCAAACCTTGAACCGGCCCACCAGCGTTTGCAGGTGAGTGCCCAGGCGTGCCAGCTCGACGCTGGAGGCCGCCGTCTCTTCACTGGCCGCCGAGGTCTGGTCCGACACATCCCGCACGTTCAGCACGCTGCGGTTGATCTCTTCGGCCACGGCACTCTGCTGTTCGGCGGCCGCGGCGATCTGCTGGTTCATCGCCTGAATCGCCGAAACGGTGCGAGTGATGCTGTCCAGCGAGCCACCGGCGCGGCGGGTCAGCTCGACGCTGCTGTCGGTCAGCGTGCGGCTGTTGTCCATGATCGTCGCCACCTGCTGGGTGCCGTTCTGCAGGCCGACGATCAGCTCTTCGATCTCTTCGGTGGATTTCTGGGTGCGCTGGGCGAGGCTGCGCACTTCATCGGCGACCACCGCAAAACCACGTCCGGCCTCACCGGCACGGGCCGCTTCGATGGCGGCGTTGAGGGCCAGCAGGTTGGTTTGCTGGGCCACGGATTTGATCACGTCGAGGACGCTGCCGATCTTGTCGCTTTCGCGCTTGAGCTCGCCCATGGCTTCGGTGGAGTGGCCGACTTCAGTGGCCAGACGTTCGATCTGAGCAATGGCTTCACCGACCACCTTGTCGCCTTCGCGGGCCTGCTGGTCAGCCGCGACGGCGGCTTCCGAAGCTTCCTCGGCGTTGCGCGCGACTTCCTGCACGGTGGCGGCCATTTCGTTCATGGCGGTGGCGACCTGATCGGTCTCGACTTTCTGATTGTTCACGCCGGCGCTGGTCTGCTCGGTCACGGCGGACAGCTCCTCGGCGGCGCTGGCGATCTGGGTCACGCCGTCGCTGATGCCGCTGATCAGCTCCCGCAGGCCCTGGGTCATGCTCTGCATCGAACGCTGCAACTGGCCGAGTTCGTCGCGACGCAGGGAGATCAGGTTGTGCGTCAGGTCGCCGGAGGCTACGCGCTCGGCCACTTTCAGGGTCTGGTTCAGCGGAATGATGATCTGCCGGGTGATCGCCCATGCCGCCAGCAAGCCGAAGGCCACGGCCAGCAGGGTGGCGATCAGCAGCTGGCGCTTCGCGCTGGCGGCATCGGTGTCGCGGACGACTGTCTGGGATTCGGTGAGTTGCTTGCTGACATCGAGCAGGATGTCACCCTGCACCGACATGCGGGCCAGAGCCTTGGCGCTGGCCACCTGGGAGTCGCGGAACTGGCTGACAGCGGCACGATAGGCCTTGAGTGAGTCAGTGGCCTGCTGGAGGTTGGCGATGTGTTGCTCAGGCAGCTTGGCCGGCAGGGTCTCGAGGTTTTTCAGGGCGTTGTCGATGGCGTCCAGGGCCGGTTGCTCGGCTTCGGTCTTGCCGCTGTAGGTGTAGCCACGGACCTGGAAGCGGGCCTGCTGGATGAGTTTGCTCAGGTCGATCACCGCGTTGAACTGGGCGACGCTGTCGCCCTGCAGCATGGATTTTTCGACTTCGGCGACCCTGGCCACGGCGTTGTCGGCGGTAGCGCCGAGTTTGCTGCGGGCATCTTCGCGGTTGGCACCGGCCTGCACCATGTCGGCGAAGGCGCGTTTGTATTCGGCGACGGCCGCCAGTTGCTGATCGACTTTCGCCGCGTCGGCGGGTTGTTCGATCAGGCCGCGTGCAGTCTGCAGGCCGCTGTCGAGTTTGCCCAGCAGGTCGTTGACCGTGCCCGGGCCTTGTTCGCCGCGACGCATTTCGTAATCCAGGCGCGCCAGGCGCAGGTCCTTGGTCAGCTCGTTGAGGCTGGAGATGAAACCGAGTTTGTCACCGCGGCTGATGATGCCGCTCATGCCGGTCCAGCCGGTGAAGGTGATCAACAGCGTCAGCAGCAGCACCAGGCCGAAACCGATGCCCAGCTTGCGTTTGACGCTGACGTTTCCAAGATTCTCGGCTAACCAACGGTACATGCGACGACTCCCCTCGGACCACTAATTGGACTTATGGAGACTGTATCGGCTGGATGATGGCAATCTGTAACATCATTTATTTGATGTGATGCCGGATTTTGTGGCGAGGGCGCTTGCTCCCGCTTGGGCGCGAAGCGGCCATCGCTCTTTCTTCAGATGAGCAAGGGGTTGCCGTTTTTGCGACGGCTGCGCCGCCGAGCGGGAGCGAGCGCCCTCGCCACAGTGGCTTCGTGTGTGTCTTAGAACAGACGGGCGAGCAGGGCAGTGACGGCGGTTTCTACGCGCAGGATGCGCTCGCCCAGTTGTACCGCTTGCAGTCCGGCCTTGGTCAGCAGGTCGATTTCGTAGGGAATCCAGCCACCCTCGGGGCCGATGGCCAGTGTCACCGGTTCGTTCAGCGCGCGGGGGCAGGGCGGGAAGTTGCCGGGATGGCCGACCAGGCCGAGGGTGCCGTCGGTGATGGCCGGCAGGCGGTCTTCGACGAACGGCTTGAAGCGCTTTTCGATGATGATCTGCGGCAGCACGGTATCCCGGGCCTGTTCGAGACCGAGGATCAGATTCTCGCGAATCGCCTCCGGCTCCAGAAACGGCGTCTGCCAGAAACTCTTCTCGACGCGATAGCTGTTGACCAGAATCACCTTGGACACACCCATGGTCGCCACGGTCTGGAACACCCGACGCAGCATTTTCGGGCGAGGCAGGGCCAGTACCAGAGTCAGCGGAAGCTTCGCCGGTGGTGGTTGATCGAGCGACACGCGCAATTCTGCTTCATTGGCATCCAGGCGCAGCACTTGAGCCGACCCCATCAAACCATCGATACGCCCGACCCGCAGGCTGTCACCGACTTCCGAACGGTGGACTTCCTGCATGTGGGTCAGGCGTCGGTCGCGCAGCACGACGCGGTCGGCCGCAATGAAATCGGCCTCTTCGAGCAGCAGCAGGTTCATGGCTGGGTCGCTGGCGGCTGGTCGTTGTGGTCGTCGACGGTTTCGTCCGGGCGCTCGCGCTTGCTGACCAGACTGCCGAACAGGATGCCGACTTCAAACAGCATCCACATCGGTACGGCCAGCAGGGTCTGGGAGAAGATGTCCGGCGGGGTCAGGATCATGCCGACCACGAAGCAGCCGATGATCACGTACGGGCGGATCTTCTTCAGGTATTTGACGTCGACCACGCCGATCCACACCAGCAGCACCACGGCCACCGGGATTTCGAACGCCACGCCGAAGGCGAAGAACAGCGTCATGACGAAATCGAGATAGCTGGTGATGTCGGTCATCATTTCCACGCCGGCCGGGGTGGCCGAGGCGAAGAACTTGAAGATCAGCGGGAATACGAAGAAATAGGCGAACGCCATGCCGGTGTAGAACAGCAGGATGCTGGAAATCAGCAGCGGCACCGCGACACGCTTCTCGTGCTTGTACAGACCCGGCGCGATGAAGCCCCAGATCTGGTGCAGGATCACCGGAATCGCCAGGAACAGCGACACCATCATGGTCAGCTTCAACGGCGTCAGGAACGGCGACGACACGTCAGTCGCGATCATTGTCGCGCCGGCCGGCAGGTACTGGCGGAGCGGTGTCGAGACAAAGGTATAGATCTGCTGGGTGAAGGCGAACAGCCCGGCGAAGATGATGAAGATCGCCGCGACGCAACGCAGCAGGCGGGTGCGCAACTCGGTGAGGTGCGATACCAGCGGCATGTGCTGGTCGTTTTCGGGAAGATCGCTCATGGGGCTCGCGGCGGCAATGTTGGGTCGTGAGGGGCCGGCGTGGTTGGCGCGGCGGCTGGAGCAACGGGTTCGATCGGTTGCATGACCGGGGCAGTTTCAGCGGCTGCGGCAGAGACGTGTTCGACGCTCGCCGGCTGCTCCGCAACGGGAGCCGCAGGGGTCTGTTCTGCCACTGGCTGCACCGGCGTCGGCTCCTGCTGAACCGGTGGCGTGAAGATTTTTCGCGCCTCCTGCTCCAGCGACAGGATGTGTTCGTTGTGCAGTTGCCGACGGATTTCGTCGGCACCGATTTCACGTTCAACTTCCTGTTTGATCGCGTTGAAGCTGCGCTTCAGCCGCCCGACCCACAGGCCGGCGGTGCGTGCAGCGCCCGGCAGACGCTCGGGGCCCAGCACCAGCAGGGCAACGAGGCCGACGAGCAGCAGTTCAGAGAAGCTGATACCAAACATTAGTCAGTGCTCACACGTCTTTGCGGATCGGCTCTTCGACTTTCTGCGCCTGCACGTCGATGGTGTGCGGCGGGTTGGCCTGAGCGGTGGCTTGCGGCTGGACCGGTGGTACCGGCTGCGCAGGCGTGACGGTCGGATCGGCCGGTTTCTCGTCGTCGTTCATGGCCTTGCGAAAGCCCTTGATCGATTCGCCGACGTCGGTGCCGAGGTTTTTCAGTTTCTTGGTGCCGAACACCAGCACCACGACAACCAGAATGACGATCCAGTGTTTCCAGTCAAAAATGCCCATGTTGCTGTTCCTCTCTAAAAGTTGTTCAGGCGGACGGACGCGAGGCTTTCTCGACGTGTCCGGACAGGCCGAAGCGACGATCCAGCTCGTCGAGTACAGCCTGCGGGTGCTGCCCCAGCTGGGCGAGCATGACCATGCTGTGGAACCACAGGTCGGCGGTCTCGTAGATCACGTCGCTGCAGTCACCGCTGACGACGGCGTCCTTGGCGGCAATGATGGTTTCGACCGACTCTTCGCCGACCTTCTCCAGAATCTTGTTCAGGCCCTTGTGATACAGACTAGCTACATATGAGCTGTCGGCAGCAGCGCCCTTGCGCTCTTCAAGTACTTGAGCGAGGCGGTTCAGAGTGTCACTCATGTTTGTGTCCGGATGAGTAGATAGCGTGCGGGTCTTTCAGGACCGGGTCGACCGTTTTCCAGTCGCCGTTTTCGAAGACGCGGTAGAAGCAGCTCTGGCGGCCGGTATGGCAGGCGATGTCGCCGATCTGTTCAACCATCAGGATGATCACGTCGGCGTCGCAGTCCAGACGCATTTCATGCAGGGTCTGCACATGGCCGGACTCTTCGCCCTTGCGCCACAGCTTGCCACGGGAACGTGACCAGTAGATGGCACGGTTTTCGGATGCGGTCAGCTCCAGGGCTTCGCGGTTCATCCAGGCCATCATCAGCACGCGTCCGGTCTTGTGATCCTGGGCAATCGCCGGCACCAGGCCATCGGCGTCCCACTTGATCTCGTCCAGCCAGTTTTTCATCTTCGACTCCGACAGCGAACCCACACTTCAATAGTCGGGTTCAGGCGTTGAAACAGTGTGCCAGTCGATCACGCAACTGGCTATCGGCGAACGACCAGATACAAGCCGACTGCCACCATGATCCCGGCGGGCCAATGCCCCAGTTCGTTCAACGGACCGCCGGCGGCGAGGATCGTGCCGCCCGCCAGATGAGCGCTGCCGAGCAGGCGCAGGAACCAGTCGTCCTTGCGTTTCTGCCACGGTGGCGGCGGGTCGCTGGCATGGGGTTGGGACATGCGTTCGAGCAGGTCGCGGGCCATGTTGGCCAGGTGCGGCAGTTGTTCGAACTGGCTCTGCACATTGCCGATCAAGGCTTTCGGGCTGACACGCTCGCGCATCCAGCGCTCGAGGAACGGCTGCGCGGTGTTCCACAGATCCAGCTCCGGGTACAGCTGACGGCCCAGGCCTTCGATGTTCAGCAGGGTCTTTTGCAACAACACGAGTTGTGGCTGCACTTCCATGTTGAAGCGGCGCGCGGTCTGGAACAGGCGCATCAGCACCTGGCCAAATGAAATATCTTTTAACGGTTTTTCGAAGATCGGTTCGCACACGGTACGGATCGCCGCTTCGAATTCATTGAGCTTGGTTTCCGCCGGCACCCAGCCCGAATCGATGTGCAATTGCGCCACGCGGCGATAGTCGCGCTTGAAGAAGGCGAACAGGTTGCGCGCCAGATAGTCCTGGTCTTCCGGGGTCAGGCTGCCGACGATGCCGCAGTCAATCGCAATGTACTGCGGGCTCCACGGGTTGACGGTACTGACGAAGATGTTGCCCGGGTGCATGTCGGCATGGAAGAAACTGTCGCGGAACACCTGGGTGAAGAAGATTTCCACGCCGCGCTCGGCGAGCATCTTCATGTCGGTGCGCTGGTCGGCGAGGGTCGCCAGGTCCGTCACCTGAATTCCGTAGATGCGCTCCATCACCAGCACTTTCGGCCTGCACCAGTCCCAATAGACCTGCGGCACGTAGAGCAGCGGCGAGCCTTCGAAGTTGCGCCTCAACTGGCTGGCGTTGGCCGCCTCGCGCAACAGGTCGAGTTCGTCGTAGATGGTTTTTTCGTAGTCGCTGACCACGTCCACCGGGTGCAGCAGGCGCGCGTCGGCAGAGACCTTTTCGGCGGCACGGGCGAGGATGAACAGCCACGCCAGATCCTGGGCGATCACCGGCTTCAGGCCCGGGCGGATCACCTTGACCACCACTTCTTCGCCGGTCTTCAGTTGCGCGGCGTGCACCTGCGCCACCGAGGCCGAGGCCAGCGGTTCGACGTCGAAACGGCTGAACACTTCGTTGATCTTCTTGCCCAGCTGTTCTTCGATCAGCTTGACCGACAGCTGTGAATCGAACGGCGGCACGCGGTCCTGCAACAGCATCAGCTCATCGGCGATGTCTTCCGGCAGCAGGTCGCGGCGGGTCGAGAGGATCTGCCCGAACTTGATGAAGATCGGCCCCAGGTCCTGCAAGGCCAGGCGCAGGCGTGCGCCACGGCTCAGGTCCAGCGGCCTGCGCGGGAACCAGCGCCATGGCAGGACGTAGCGCAGCGCCAGCAGGAACCACGGCAAGGGCAGATCGAACAGCAGGTCATCGAGGCGGTAGCGGATCACGACGCGCTGGATGCGCAACAGACGGCGGACGGCGAGCAGCTTCATGCGTTATCGCTTGGGTCGAGGGATCGGGAAAGGCGCTCGAAGCGCGCCTCGAGACGTTCCAGATCGAGTTTGATCCGGTCCAGTTCGCTGAAGCGGGCTTCAGCTTCGCGCTGCCCGACAAGGGTGCGCGACTCTTCGGCCAGGTATTCGGCGAGGTTCTGGTTGAGGCTGGCAAATCCTTGTTGATACCAGCGAGCGCGGCTGCGCAGGTGACCGCCGACCAGTTGCGTGGCGACCGGGCCGAGCCAGCGCGAGAGTTCGTACTCCCAGTCCAGCTCCAGGTCCTGAAGCACACCCGCCAGTTCCAGCAGCACACCGCTGTCGCCGTCGAGTTCGACTTCCGGCGCGTGCAGCACGGCGGTCTTGTCCTTGCTCAGGGCCAGTTTCATCAGGCTCGAAGCCGGGGCGCGCAAGGTGCAGTCGACGCCGGTTTCCCAGTGAGAGGCCAACATCAGGCCTTCGTCGCTCGGCAGGATGAACAGTTGCAGCGCCGGGCTGCGGCAATCCACGGCAATCACTTTGCCGGTCAGATGCGCCAGCCTCGGCAGCGCCGTGCTGTCGAGACGCAGCACCCGATTCAGGCCGAGTTCGACGCTGGCCAGCAGCCCGGTCAGCAGCATCAGGGCTTGATGCCGCGGTGCAGGGCGACGATGCCTGCGGTCATGTTGTGATAGGTCACGCGGTCGAAACCGGCGTCGACCATCATCGACTTCAGGGTTTCCTGATTCGGGTGCATGCGGATCGACTCGGCCAGGTAGCGATAGCTTTCCGAGTCGTTGGTGATCAGCTTGCCCATCAACGGCATGAAGGCGAAGGAATAGGCGTCGTAGGCCTTGGACATCAGCGCGTTGGTCGGCTTGGAGAATTCCAGCACCAGCAGGCGTCCGCCCGGCTTGAGCACGCGCAGCATCGAGCGCAGGGCGTCTTCTTTATGCGTCACGTTGCGCAGGCCGAAGGCGATGGTCACGCAGTCGAAATGGTTGTCCGGAAACGGCAGTTTTTCTGCGTCGGCCTGGACGAATTCAACGTTGCCCGAGACACCGACATCCAGCAGGCGGTCACGACCGACCTTGAGCATGGATTCGTTGATGTCCGCGAGAACGACCTGACCGGTCGGGCCGACCAGGTGCGAGAATTTCTTGGTCAGGTCGCCGGTGCCGCCGGCGATGTCCAGCACGCGGTTGCCTGGGCGCACGCCCGACAGTTCGATCGCGAAGCGCTTCCACAGGCGGTGCATGCCGCCCGACAGAAGGTCGTTCATCAGGTCGTACTTGGCGGCCACGGAGTGGAACACCTCAGCGACTTTTTCCGCTTTCTGGCTTTCCGGAACGTTTTTGAAGCCGAAGTGAGTGGTGGGTTCGGCATCGCTGCCTTTGCGCTGATCAGTCATATCGCTGTCACCAAAAGAGAATGCGCGACATTCTAATCCCCAAGCCATGCTTTGTCTTGGAATGGCTAAAGGTAAGATGGGCAACCTTCGGGACGATTTGCCGCAGTGGCGGTCAAGATTCGTTGCAGGCATTCATAGCCCCATTCAAAAAGCAGGAGTCATTCAATGGCCCAAATCAGTGTTGAGCGTGCCCACAGCCTGGGCAAGGAAGCGGCCCGCGAGAAAGCCGATAAACTGGCGAAGAAACTGTCCGATCAGTATGGCCTGGAGCCGCAATGGTCGGGCGACACCCTGAACCTCAAACGTTCGGGCGTGAAGGGCGCGGTGCATGTGGCCGAGGATTCGATCCGGGTCGACGTGGAACTGGGCCTGATGATGTCGGCCATGAGCGGCATGATCAAAGCCGAGATCGAAAAAGCGCTGGACAAAGCGCTGGTCTGATCAGGACAAACGGGGAGCTTCGGGCTCCCCTTTCTTTTCTCGCACACCTGCCTTTTATGTCAGTTGTTAGGGTGCCGTTTCTAATTTTTCTCCCTACTTTGTACCTGAGCCCGACACTCGTCAGGGCAGTTCCTCAAACCTTCTGCGCGTGAGGTGCACCATGGCCAAAGCTGTTTTGAAGAAAAAAATCGACGCCTCGACTTCTGCCCTGAGCGACGTCAAATCCTATGCCCGCAAGATCTGGCTGGCTGGCCTGGGTGCCTACACCAAGGTCGGTCAGGAGGGCAGCGAGTACTTTCAGGAGTTGATCAAGGCGGGTCAAACCGTTGAAAGAAAAGGCAAAAAAGCCGTCACCGAAAAACTCGAAGCGGCCAATGCCGAGATCGATGAGGCCAAGAGCGAAGTCAGTTCTTTCAAAGGTCGCGTCGAAGTTCAGCTCGACAAGGTCGAGAAGGCGTTCGACACGCGCGTCGCCAGTGCCTTGAATCGTATCGGCATTCCGTCTAAACATGACGTTGAGGCACTCTCTGCTAAGCTCGATGAGCTGACGGCATTGCTCGAACGCGCCGCGCGTAAATCTTAAGGAGAACGGGATGGCTGGTAAAAAGAACACCGATAAAGAAGGCAGCTCGTGGATCGGAAAAGTCGAAGACTATTCCCGCAAGATCTGGCTGGCTGGTTTAGGCGTGTACTCGAAGATCGACACTGACGGCAGCAAGCTCTTCGAGACATTGGTCAAAGACGGCGAGAAAGCCGAGAAGCTCACCAAGGCAGCGGTCGGCAAGAAAGTCGATGCCGCCAAGGACTCCGCTTCTTCGGCCAAGTCGCGCATCAGTGGCGTGAAAGATCGTGCGCTGGGTACGTGGGATCAACTGGAAGGGGCTTTTGACAAGCGCCTGAACAGTGCGATTTCGCGCCTGGGCGTACCGAGCCGCAACGAAGTGAAGGATCTGCACAAGAAGGTCGACGCTCTGACCAAGCAGATCGAAAAACTCACCGGCCTCAAAGCCCAACCTGTGGCGGCCAAGACCGCAGCAGCCAAACCAGCGGCAAAACCTGCTGCCAAGCCATTGGCCAAGGCGGCTGCCAAGCCAGCGGCCAAAACCGCAGCAGCCAAACCGGCAGCGAAAGCCGCGGCCAAACCGGTTGCAGCCAAGGCCGCCGCCAAACCTGCTGCAAAACCGGCGACCAAGCCAGCAGCGAAAACCGCTGCCGCCAAACCCGCTGCCAAGCCTGCGGCCAAACCGGCAGCAGCGAAAAAGCCTGCAGTGAAAAAACCGGCCGCGCCGAAAGCCGCTGCGCCGAAACCGGTGAGCGTACCGCAAGCACTGGCCAGCACGTCGAACTCCGCCTCGGCTCCAGCCCCGGCGCCAGTTTCGACTGTTGCATCGACTCCGTCGACGCCGACCAGTCAGTCCTGATTTTCAGGGCTCAGGAAAACGCCCGGCCTGTGAAGGTCGGGCGTTTTTGTTTGTGCGACTACTCGTGATCTTCGAGATACTGCAAAGCCATCCGCTCCGTCGCCACCTTCACCGGCGGCAACAGATGCGGCGCCACCAGCATCATGATCTGGTAAACCACCAGCCTCACTTCGCCCTCGCGATCGAGAATCCGCTGATAGTCCAGCGAGAACAGCAAGGTCATGGTGATCTGTTCCACCAGTTGTCCCAGCGCCTGGGTATCGCTGACCAGTTGCCCCGATGCTTTCAATCGCGCGAGCAGTGACGCCAGCGTGCGCTTCAGGATATTGAGGAACTGGCGAATGCCCTTGGCCAGTTTCGGCAGGCGCCCGGCCAGGTTCGACAGGTCCTGGAAAAGGAACCGGTACTGCGCCAGGCGTTCGACGATCAGGTGCAGGAACAACCAGTAATCCTCTGGCGCCAGTTCGACATCGGCGGGCGGGTCGAGCAGTGGCGCCAGTTCGTTCTGAAAACGTTCGAACAGCCCGAGAATCAGCGGTTCCTTGCCATGGAAGTGGTAGTAGAGGTTGCCCGGGCTGATCCCCATTTCATTGGCAACCTCCATGGTGGAGACGTTCGGCTCGCCCTTCTCGTTGAACAACTGCAGGGCACATTCGAGGATCCGTTCGCTTGTTTTCATCCAGTCTTCTTAACAGGGTCGGGGTCGGTCAGCGCACGCGCACGTAAGTGCCGGGTGCCGCCTCCATCGGTGGATAATTCGCGTTGCCCAGGGTCATCCGGGTTTCATGCAGGGTGCCGGAACGTTGCTGCACCCATTCCAGCCACTGCGGCCACCAGCTGCCGTCGACTTTTTTCGCGTCGTAATACCAGGCGCGCGGGTCGCTGCTCAGCTTGCCGTTCTCGACGTAGGTGGCTTTGGGGTTGCTCGGCGGGTTGAGAATGCTCTGCACATGGCCGCTGTTGGACAGCACGAAACGCCGCTCGCCGCCCAGTAGCAGGGTCGAGCGATAGACCGCGTCCCACGGCGTGATGTGGTCATTCATGCCGGCCACGCTGAAACTGTCGACCGTGACTTTCTGCAGGTCGATCGGCGTGCCGCAGACTTCCAGGCCTCCTGAATGAATCAGCGGGTTGTGCTTGAAGAAGTCCAGCAGATCGCCATGAAACGCCGCCGGCAGGCGGGTGCTGTCGTTGTTCCAGTAGAGGATGTCGAACGCCGGCGGCTCCTTGCCCAGCAGGTAGTTGTTGACGAAGTAGCTCCAGATCAGATCGTTGGGTCGCATCCAGGCGAACACCTTGGCCATGTCGCGACCGTCCAGCACGCCTTTCTGATAAGAACGGCGCTTGGCCGCTTCGAGGGTCTGCTCGTCGGCGAACAGTGTGGCCGGAGAGTCGATCTGGCTGTCCAGCAGGCTCACCAGATAGGTGGCGCTGGAGACCCGCCGCAATTGCCGCTTGGCCTGCAAGTGCCCTTGCAGCGCGGCGATGGTCAGCCCGCCCGCACAGGCCCCCACCAGGTTGACTTCCCGGGCGCCGGTGATCGCCCGGCAGATATTCATCGCTTCTTCCACGGCCTCGACGTAGGTCGACAGGCCCCATTCGCGATGGCGCACGTCCGGATTGCGCCAACTGATCATGAAGGTCTGCAAGCCGTTTTTCAGGGCGTACTGGACGAAGCTGTTGTTCGGGCTCAGGTCGAAAATGTAGTACTTGTTGATTTGCGGCGGCACCACCAGCAACGGTTTCGAGTACTGCTTTTCGCTCATTGGCCTGTACTGGATCAGTTCGAGCAATTCATTGCGAAACACCACCGAGCCGGTAGTGGTGGCAACCGTCTTGCCGACCTCGAATGCCTGCCTGGTCACCTGACGTGGCAGGCCGTCGTTGTGCAGCAGGTCATCGAACAGATGACTCAGGCCGCGCACCAGACTGTGACCGCCGGAGTTGAACAGCTCCTTGATCGCCAGCGGATTGAGCAGCGTGTTGGAAGGCGCCACGGCGTCGTTGATCAGGGAAAAAGCGAAGTGCGCACGGGCGCGATCGTCGTCGCTCATGCTGCTTTCGTCGATCCAGCTCTTGACCTGTTTCTGCCAGCTCAGATAGGCCTGCAGGCTCCGGCGGTAGAACGGATTGAGGCTCCAGGCCGGGTCGGCAAAGCGGCTGTCGTTGGGGTTGGTCGGGTGCAGTGTTTCGCCGAGCAGCACGCGTCCGAGCGCGCCACCGAGTTTCAACGCGTGTTTGGCGCTGTGGATCGGGTTGCGCAGACCATGGGCGGCGACGCTGCGCAACGTCGAAATCAGATCGCGGCCACGCAGGCCGGCCATTGCACTCTGTGCATTGATGAACACGGCAGGACTGGGCACTGCGCCCGTCGCTGGTTTGTCGCGCATGACTCAACACTCCTTCGTCTTCAGGTCAATAACAAACACACCGAACCAGAACACCATAGACGCTGTTGCGGGTTGTTGCCTGCGCGGCGTCCTGCCACGCACTTGCAAAAAGCCCTGCAAGGAACTGTCCAGAAAACCGTGTCGGAACCGTTATCCGCCCAGCGGTGTCGGGTGGGGATGCATCACTGCGCGAAGGCGTTCCTCCTGGAGAAATTTCATGATGATCGGCGCCACGGCTTCGGCCCGGGTGATGAGGAACAGATGCCCGTCATCGATGATGTGCAATTGCGCGTTGGGAATTCGCCAGGCGAGCAGACGCATGTTGATCAGCGGGATCAGCGGATCGTCGTCGCCGGCCAGCACCAGGGTCGGCTGATGGATCTTGTGCAGCCAGTGAATGCTGGTCCAGCCGAGGCCTGCAAACAGTTGCCAGTAATAACCGAGCTTGCCCGCCGAACGCACCTTGGCCGCATGGCTGGCGGCGAGGGTGGGGTCACGCCGGAACGAACCGCCGTAGATCATCGGGGCGATGCGGATCACATGGGACGGCTGGATGTAACGGCGCGGACTGGCCATCATCCACAGCACCTTCGGCTTGCCCGGCACCATGACCGCGCCTGCCGCCGTGGCGGCCAGTACCAGTTTCTTGCAGCGCTCGGGATAGTCATGGGCGAACTGCTGCGCCAGCGCGCCGCCCCAGGACACGCCGATGACGTTGACCTGACCGTAGTCGAGGTAATCGAGCATGCGTGCCGTCAACTTCGCCAGCCCGGGAAAGCGGTATGGCCGGCTCGGCGTCGAGGAACCGCCGACGCCGGGCACGTCGAAGGCGATCACCTCCAGGTCGGGGTCCAGCGCCGCGACAAAAGGAAACACCAGCTCCAGGTTGGCGCCGATGCCGTTGAAAATCAGCAAGGGCGTCAAGTGAGGCTTGCCGGGGCGTACGGCGGTCCGGAGGGTCTGGCCATCCAGCTCGACGGTACGGAAGATGAACGGTTGCGGCATGCTTCAGGGCCCTGTGGGTCAATCTCGATATCACCTTGTCCCCCTTGTGGGGGCGGGCTTGCTCGCGAAGGCGTCGTGTCAGTCGCCATTGATGTTGGCGGATCAACCGCTTTCGCGAGCAAGCCCGCTCCCACAGGGGAGTGAGGTGCGTCAGTTACCGCTCGTGTACATAAGTGCCCGGCGAGGCTTCTCCCGCCGGATACGCCTTGTTGCCCAGTTTCGTCGGCGCCTTTTTCAGCTCGCCCGAACGCGCCGCCTGCCAGGCCTGCCAGTACAGCCACCAGGAGTCGGTGTGCTTGGTCGAGTTTTCCTGCCAGTCATCGGCATTGGCGGTCATTTCGTCGCTGGTCATGTAACGGGATTTCGGGTTGCCCGGCGGGTTCAGGATGCTCTGGATATGCCCGCTGCTGGAGAGCACGAATTCCACCTTGCCGCCAAACAGCTGCGCCGACTTGTAGCAGGACTTCCATGGCGTGATGTGGTCGTTGGTGCCTGCCAGCGAGAAGATGTCGGCCGTGACCTTCTTGAGGTCGATCGGTGTGCCGCACACTTCCAGTGCATCGGGGCGGGTCAGTGGATTGTTTTTGAACATCTCGATCAGGTCGCCGTGGAACGCGGCCGGCAACCGGGTGGTGTCGTTGTTCCAGAACAGGATGTCGAACACCGGCGGTTCGTTGCCCAGCAGGTAGTTGTTGACCCAGTAGTTCCAGATCAGGTCGTTGGGGCGCATCCAGGCGAAGACCTTGGCCATGTCTTTGCCTTCCAGCACACCGGCCTGATACGAATGACGCTTGGCCATCTCCAGAGTCTGCTCGTCGACGAAGAGTGCGACGTCGCTGTCCAGGGTGGTGTCGAGCACGCTGACCAGCAGGGTCAGGGCATTGACCTTGTTCTCGCCAGTGGCGGCGTAGTGGCCGAGCAGGGCGGTGCAGGTGATGCCGCCGGAGCAGGCGCCGAGCATGTTGACGTCCTTGCTGCCGGTGATCGCGGTGACCACGTCGACCGCTTCCTTCAGGGCTTCGATGTAGGTCGACAGGCCCCACTCGCGCTGTTCCTTGGTCGGGTTGCGCCAGCTGACAATGAAGGTCTGCACGTTGTTGCGCAGGCAGAAGCGCGCCAGGCTCTTGTCCGGGCTCAGGTCGAATACATAGAACTTGTTGATTTGCGGCGGCACCACCAGCAGCGGACGTTCGTGTACCTGCTCGGTGATGGGTTTGTACTGGATCAGTTCCAGCACGTCGTTGCGAAACACCACTGCGCCTTCGCTCACGCCCAGGGTCTTGCCGACCTCGAATGCGCCCATGTTGACCTGGCTCGGCATGCCGCCGTTGTGCACCAGATCCTTGGCCAGATGGGAGAGGCCGTCGAGCAGGCTTTTGCCGCCGGTCTCGAAGAAGCGTTTGACCGCCGCCGGGTTGGCCATGCTGTTGGTCGGCGCCATGGCTTCGGTCATCAGGTTGATCACGAAGTGGCCGCGCGCGATGTCCTTGGGCGAGAGGCTGCTGTCGTCGATCCAGGCATGGAGTTCCTTGCGCCATGCCAGGTAGGTTTGCAGGTAACGTTTGTACAGCGGGTTCTGACTCCACGCCGGATCGACGAAGCGACGGTCATCGCCTGCCGGTTGCAGTTCTGATTTGCCGAACAGCACGTTCTTCAATTCGAGGCCGAAATGAGTGACGTGTCTGACGCTATGGATCGGTTGTTTGATGGCCTGGGTCAGCACCATTCGAGCAGAGGCCAGCAGATCCTTTCCGCGTAGCCCAACGACGGGATTCAGCCCCAGGGTGTTCTCCGAGGCCTGGTACTTCAAATCATCGTTATTCTTGTTACTCATCTACGACGCTCCATTGTCCTGAGACGAGTACCCGGTTTTCTGCTGTGCAGTTCCACAGCCAATGCCAGGTACTACTGCTCGGGTGACCGTTGATTCTGCATAGCTGCTTTACAGTCGTAGAGCACTGCAGGGAACTTGCCAGTTCCATTGGTTACCCGAGATTGATTTTTTTCGCAAGCAGCCGATCCCGGGCCGCTTTAGCGGAGCATTCAAACAGATGAATCTAGAAAATGCCCTCTAAACAGTCCGAGGTGCGGACTAGAGCATCAGCTTGACGACGGACTGGTCCGGGTCGCGGGTTTTGCCGGCAGCTTTGAGCTCGGCCAGATAATCCGCCCAGAGTGCGTCATAACGTCGCCCCAGTTCGTAGAGGTAATCCCAGGTGAACAGGCCGCTGTCGTGACCGTCGTCGAAGGTCAGTTTCAGGGCGTACTGACCGGCCGGTTCGACCTTGGTCAGGCCGACATGCAGCTTGCCGGATTGCAGGATCGGTTTGCCGTGGCCCTGGACCTCGGCGGAGGGGGAATGCACGCGCAGGAATTCGGCGGGCAGGGTGTATTCCTCGCCGGACGCGTATTTGAGCGACAGGGTTTTCGAGGCTTTGTGCAGTTTGATGTCGGTGGGGAGCATGAGCAGGTATCCGTCTAGTGCGGAACCTTGTGGGAGCGAGCCTGCTCGCGAAAGCGGTGGTTCAGTCAACACAATGGTTGAGTGTACCGCCATCTTCGCGAGCAGGCTCGCTCCCACAGTTCCGCTATATCTGTAAGAGTTGCTTACAGGATATAACGGGACAGATCTTCGTTCTGCGCCAATTCACCCAGGTGGCTGTTGACGTACTCGGCGTCGATCAGGATCGCCTTGTCGTCATGGGCGCTGGCCAGGTCGCCGGCACTGAACGACACCTCTTCCAGCAGACGCTCGAGCAGCGTGTGCAGGCGGCGGGCACCGATGTTCTCGGTCTTCTCGTTGACCTGCCAGGCGATTTCCGCCAGGCGCTTGATGCCTTCAGGCTGGAACTGGATGTTCAGGCCTTCGGTCTTCAGCAGCGCGCAGTATTGCTCGGTGAGCGAAGCGTGCGGTTCGCTGAGGATGCGTTCGAAATCTTCCGGGCTCAGGGCCTTGAGTTCGACGCGGATCGGCAGACGGCCTTGCAGCTCCGGCACCAGATCGCTCGGCTTGCTCAGGTGGAACGCACCGGAGGCGATGAACAGGATATGGTCGGTCTTGACCATGCCCAGCTTGGTGTTGACGGTGCAGCCTTCGATCAGCGGCAGCAGGTCGCGTTGCACACCTTCGCGGGACACATCGGCGCCACCGACATTGCCGCGCTTGGCGACCTTGTCGATTTCATCGATGAACACGATGCCGTGCTGCTCGACCGCTTCCAAGGCCTTGGCCTTCAACTCTTCTTCGTTGACCAGGCGACCGGCCTCTTCATCGCGCACCAGTTTCAGCGCTTCCTTGACCTTCAGCTTGCGGGACTTCTTCTTGCCCTTGCCCATGTTGGCGAACAGGGACTGCAACTGGTTGGTCATCTCTTCCATGCCCGGAGGCGTGGCGATCTCGATGCCGGACATTTCCGCCACTTCGATCTCGATTTCCTTGTCGTCCAGCTGACCTTCGCGCAGGCGCTTGCGGAACAGCTGGCGGGTGTTGGAATCCTGGGTCGGCGCGTCGTCGGTGCCCAAGCCCATGCGTGCCGGTGGCAGCAGGGCGTCGAGGATGCGATCCTCGGCGGCGTCTTCGGCGCGGTGGCGCACGCGGGTCATTTCCTGCTCGCGCAGCATCTTGATCGCGGCATCGGCCAGATCCCGGATAATCGATTCGACGTCGCGGCCAACGTAGCCGACTTCGGTGAACTTGGTCGCTTCGACCTTGATGAACGGTGCGTTGGCCAGCTTGGCCAGGCGACGGGCGATCTCGGTTTTACCGACACCGGTCGGGCCGATCATCAGAATGTTCTTCGGGGTCACTTCAACGCGCAGCTCTTCAGGCAGCTGCATGCGGCGCCAGCGGTTGCGCAAGGCAATCGCGACAGCGCGCTTGGCATCGTCCTGGCCGATGATGTGGCGGTTGAGTTCGTGGACGATTTCGCGGGGAGTCATGGACATAATAATTGACGGTCCTCAAGCAGAAACAAGCCGTGGCACAGGGGCCGCGTCAGGCTTGGTCAGCGAGATCCTGCTCCTCAATGGTCTGGGTGTGGTTGGTGAATACGCAGATGTCGCCGGCGATGCCAAGAGCGGTCTCGACGATTTCGCGGGCCGACAGGTCGGTCTTCTTCAGCAGGGCGCTGGCGGCGGCTTGCGCGTAGGCGCCGCCGGAACCCATGGCGATCAGGCCATCTTCGGGTTCGACCACGTCACCGTTGCCGGTGATGATCAGCGAGGCGTCCTTGTTGGCGACCGCGAGCATCGCTTCGAGGCGGCTCAGGGAGCGGTCGGTGCGCCATTCCTTGGCGAGTTCGACGGCGGCACGGATCAGGTGGCCCTGATGTTTCTCAAGCTGGCCTTCGAAACGTTCGAACAGGGTAAAGGCGTCGGCGGTGGCACCGGCGAAACCGGCAATGACCTGGCCGTGGTACAGGCGACGAACTTTCTTCGCGTTGCCTTTCATCACGGTGTTGCCGAGAGAAACCTGGCCGTCGCCGCCCATGACGACTTTGCCGTGGCGGCGGACTGAAACGATGGTGGTCAAGGGAAGAGTCTCCACACTGCGGGGCGAAAATGCCTTATGCCCCTTCATATGGGGGTGGTGGAGAGGATTTCAACTGCGGGGCGGGAGAGGGGACGAGCGGTGGTTTGTACATGATCGCTCCCGCGCGGAGCGTGGGAGCGATCAGTGTGGGGGTTAGCGGCTCTGGCGTTGTTGTAACAGCAGGTTGCTGAAGCCCGCGCCCGCCAGTTGCTTCTGGGCGGTCGTCAGCTGTTCGCGGTTGCTGAACGGACCGACCAGTACGCGGTACCAGGTTTCTTCCTTCACCGTCCCGGACTCGACCGCCACTGCCTGACCGAGCAGGATGATCTGCGCGCGAACCTTGTCGGCATCGGCCTCTTTGCGGAACGAGCCGGCCTGCAGGAAGAACTTGGTCACCGGTGCAGCCTTGGTCACCGGCGGTGCTGGCGGCGGGGTGATCCCGGCCAGTGCGGCCTGGGCGCGTGCGGTGTCGATCTTCGCCGCTTCCGCCGGGGTCACCGGTGTGGTCGGAATCGCCGGCACCTGTGGCGTCGGCAGGGTTTTCTCCGGAACGGCGTCAGGCGGCACGATCACTTCCGATTCCGGCAGCAGGGTGTAGAAGTCGTACTTCGGCTTCACCGGTTGCGTCGGGCTCGGCGGGGTCTTGTTGGCCTCGGCGATCTTGGTGGCTTTCTGTTGTTGCTGTTGCTCGACCTTCTCGCGCTTGACCGTGTCGCTGCCCTTGCCCGGCTCCAGTTTCATCAGGAACACGATGAACGCACCGACCGTCAGGCCGATGGCCATCCACAGCCAGCCCGGGATCGGTTGCTTCGCAGGAGCTTGGTAACGGCTGGCGCCACGCTTGGGTGCAGGTTTTTTCTTGGCAGCCAACTTACATACGCTCCAGGGTTTCCAGGCCGAGCAGTTCCAGGCCTTGCTTGAGGGTACGGCCGGTCAGCGCGGCAAGGCGCAGGCGGCTCTGCATTTGTGCCGGGGTGTCCGCGGCGAGGATCGGGCAGTTCTCGTAGAAGCTGGAGAACAGGCCGGCGACGTCGTACAGGTAGGTGCACAGGGTGTGCGGCGTGCCCTTTTCCGCGACGTTGTTCAGCACTTCGCCGAACTGCGCCAGTTTGGCCGCCAGTTCCTGCTCGTGCGCCGCTTCAAGAACGATCTGACCGTCGACTTCGCTGAAATCCTTGCCCAGCTTGCGGAACACGCCGGCCACACGGGTGTAGGCATACAGCAGGTACGGCGCGGTGTTGCCTTCGAAGTTGAGCATCAGGTCGAAGTTGAAGCTGTAGTCGCTGGTGCGATGCTTCGACAGGTCGGCGTACTTCACGGCGCCGATGCCCACGACTTTGGCGATGTTGCGCAGTTCGTCTTCGGCCAGTTCGGGATTCTTGTCTTTCACCAGGGTGTAAGCACGTTCCTGCGCTTCGGTCAGCAGATCGATCAGCTTCACGGTGCCGCCGTCACGGGTCTTGAACGGACGGCCGTCGGCACCGTTCATGGTGCCGAAGCCCATGTGCTCCATTTCCATCGGATGGGTCACGAAACCGGCCTTGCGCGCCACGGCGAACACTTGCTGGAAGTGCAGGGCCTGACGCTGGTCGACGAAGTACAGCGCACGGTCGGCCTTGAGTTTGCCGCTGCGGTAGCGCACGGCGGCCAGGTCGGTGGTGGCGTACAGGTAGCCGCCGTCGGCCTTGACGATGATCACCGGCAGCGGCTCGCCTTCGGCGTTCTTGAATTCGTCGAGGAATACGCACTGCGCGCCGTTGCTTTCAACCAGCATGCCGGCGGCCTTGAGGTCGTTGACCACGTTGATCAGGTCGTCGTTGTAGGCGCTTTCGCCCATCACGTCGGCCATGGTCAGTTTGACGTTCAGCAGTTCGTAGATCTTCTGGCAGTGCGACAGCGAGATGTCCTTGAACCGGGTCCACAGGGCCAAGCATTCGGCATCGCCGGCCTGCAACTTGACCACCAGGCCACGGGCGCGGTCGGCGAATTCCGGGGATTCGTCGAAACGCTGCTTGGCGGCGCGGTAGAAGTTTTCCAGGTCCGACAGCTCGTCGCTGGTGATCGGATTTTCCTGCAGATACGCCATCAGCATGCCGAACTGGGTGCCCCAGTCGCCGACGTGGTTCTGACGGATCACGGTGTCGCCGAGGAATTCGAGTACCCGGGCCACGCCGTCGCCGATGATGGTCGAGCGCAAGTGGCCGACGTGCATCTCTTTGGCCAGGTTCGGTGCCGACAGGTCGACCACGGTGCGTTGCGCCGGGCCGGCCTTGCGCACACCGACGTGAGCGTCCGCCAGGGCCGCGTCGAGGCGCGAGGCCAGTGCCTGGGTGTTCTGGAAGAAGTTGATGAAGCCGGGACCGGCGATTTCGGCCTTGCTGACGTTCTCGTCGGCCGGCAGGGCGGCGATGATTTTTTCCGCCAGGTCACGTGGCTTCATGCCTGCAGGCTTGGCCAGCATCATCGCGATATTACTGGCGAAGTCGCCGTGGGTCTTGTCCCGGGCATTTTCCACCTGGATCGCCGGCGTCAGGCCTTCAGGCAACACACCTTCGTTGACGAGTTGGGTGAGGGCTTGTTGGATCAGCTGGCGAATGGTGTCTTTCATGGTCTTCTCTTTCGACCGCAAGCGCGGCGGCGCATCGATGCGCGGGTGGAAAAACTGGGCATTATCCGTTGCGAAGACGGGCTTGCCAACCTTAGCAGGCAGGATGTGGATGTGTGGTGACAATTCGTCAGCCATCGCTGGCAAGCCGGTTCCCACAAGAACAACACAATTCCCCTGTGGGCGCTGGCTTGCCAGCGAAGCCATCGATCAATCAATACAAATCGACGGGGTCGACATCCAAAGACCAGCGCACCGCCCGCCCGCTCGGCATCTGCTCCAGCGTCAGCAGCCAGCTCGCCAGCAACCGGTGCAGCGGTGCCCGGGCCGTGGCCTGCAAGAGTAATTGAGCGCGGAAGCGTCCGGCCCGGCGTTCCATCGGTGCCGGCACCGGTCCCAGCAGCTCGATGCCGCTCAGGTTCTGTTCGGCCAGCAAGCGCTCGGCTTCGCTGCACGCCTCGTCGAGAAAACCTTCGGCCTGCCCCGGTTTGTGCGCTTCGGCGCGCAACAGTGCCAGATGAGCGAACGGCGGCAGGCCAGCGGCGCGGCGCTCGCTGAGGGCCTGTTCGGCGAAGGCGAAATAACCCTGCTCGGTCAATTGCACCAATAAAGGATGGTCGGCCAGATGGGTCTGGATGATCACCTTGCCCGGTTCCTCAGCCCGCCCGGCGCGCCCGGCAACTTGCACGATCAATTGCGCCATGCGTTCGCTGGCACGGAAGTCGCCGGAGAACAGGCCGCCGTCGGCATCGAGGATCGACACCAGCGTCACCCGGGGAAAGTGGTGACCCTTGGCCAGCATCTGGGTGCCGACCAGAATGCACGGCTGGCCTTTCTGGATCGTGGCGAACAACTGGTTCATCGCGTCCTTGCGCGAGGTGCTGTCGCGGTCGACGCGCAGCACCGGGTAATCCGGGAACAGAATCGCCAGCCTCTCCTCGGCCCGTTCGGTACCGGCGCCTACTGGCCGCAGGTCGACCTTGTTGCATTTCGGGCACTGGCGCGGCACGCGCTCGACGTAACCGCAATGGTGGCAGCGCAATTCGCCATAACGCTGATGCACGGTCATCCGTGCATCGCAGCGCTGGCACTCGGACATCCAGCCGCAATCGTGGCACAGCAGTGTCGGAGCAAAGCCGCGGCGGTTGAGGAACACCAGCACCTGCTGGCCGGCGGCGAGGGTCTGGCCGATGGCTTGTTGCATCGGTCCGGAAATGCCGCTGTCCAGCGGGCGACTTTTTACATCCAGGCGCAGGAATCGTGGTGGTTTGGCGCCGCCGGCCCGTTCGTTCATTCGCAGCAGTCCGTAACGACCGGTGTAAGCGTTGTGCAGGCTTTCCAGCGATGGCGTTGCGGAGCCGAGGACAATCGGGATGTCTTCCTGTCGCGCCCGCACCAGCGCCAGATCCCGGGCGTGATAGCGCAAGCCCTCCTGCTGTTTGTAGGAGCTGTCGTGCTCTTCGTCGATGATGATCAGCCCCGGATTTTTCATCGGGGTGAACAGCGCCGAACGGGTGCCGATAATAATGTCGGCCTCGCCGTCACGGGCAGCGAGCCAGGCATCCAGACGGTCGCGGTCGTTGACTGCCGAGTGCAGCAGGGCGATGCGGGCGTTGAAGCGTTGTTCGAAACGGACCAGGGTTTGCGGGCCGAGGTTGATCTCCGGGATCAGCACCAGCGCCTGCTTGCCGGCCTCGAGGGTTTCGCGGATCAGCTGCAAATAGACTTCGGTCTTGCCGCTGCCGGTGACACCCGCCAGCAGGAACGCGTGATAACTGTCGAAACCGGCGCGAATCGCTTCATAGGCGGCGCGCTGTTCGCCGTTGAGCGGCAGCTCCGGCTGGGCCAGCCAGTGCTCGTGACGCACGCCGGGGGCGTGGCGGCGCACTTCGACCTGCACCAGATCCTTGGCCAGCAACAGGTCGAGGCTGTCCTTGCTCAGCATCAGTTTGCTCAGTAACTGATGGGCGACGCCGTGAGGATGCTGGGCCAGCGTTGCCAGGGCCTCACGCTGACGTGGTGCGCGGGTGATACGTGGGTCATCGAGGCTGGCGCCGGGAGCGACGGACCAGAAGCGTTCCTGGCGCGCTTCGGCCAGTTCGCCCTGACGCAGCAGCACGGGTAGCGCCCAGCTCAGGGTGTCGCCGAGGCTGTGCTGATAATACTGGGCGGTCCACAGGCACAGCTTGAACAGGGCCGGTGGCAGGGGCGCGGTGGTGTCGAGCAGGGCCAGCGCCGGCTTGAGTTTGTCCGCCGGGACTTCGCTGGTGTCGCTGACTTCCACCAGAATCCCGATCATCTCCCGACGACCGAACGGTACCCGCAGGCGCATGCCCGGCTGCAACTGCGAACGCCGGACACCGGCCGGGGCCCGGTAATCGAACAGGCGGCGCAGGGGCGAAGGCAGGGCGAGGCGCAGAATGGCGTCGGGCACGCGGAGGATTCTCTGTGAGCGGGCAGTATGAAAGGCTGAGCGCGAACCCTGTGGGAGCGGGCTTGCCCGCGAAAGCGTCCTGACAGTCGATGAAGATGCCGACTTTATGCGCCTCTTCGCGGGCAAGCCCGCTCCCACAGGTTTGCGTGCGGATGATCAGCATTTGGGGCGCGAGCCTAGCAGACGGTCGGTCTCAGTGACAGCTTGCGTGATTGGCATTGTCTGGTAGAATCCGCGGCCTAATTACGTGCGGTATTCAACAATCGTGTTGGATGGCGGCACGCCAGCTGAGGAAAACACCATGAAAGCCGATATCCACCCGAATTACCCAGAAGTTGCAGTAACTTGCAGCTGCGGCAACAAGTTCGAAACCCGTTCGACCTTCGGCAAAGCCCTGGCGATCGACGTTTGCAGCGAGTGCCACCCGTTCTACACCGGTAAGCAGAAGACTCTGGACACCGGTGGTCGCGTTCAGAAGTTCGCCGACCGTTTCGGTGCTTTCGGCGCGAAAAAGGCCTGAGGCCCTTCATTCTGGAAAACCTCAGCGGCTTTTCCGGACTGATGAAAAAGGCGTCCCTTGCGGGCGCCTTTTTTGTGTCCGCGATTTGGCTGTCCGCTGCCCAGGCCTTTTGTCCGGCGCCTTCGGGCGTGTCCGGCGTTGTGGTGCAACGGGTCGTCGATGGTGACACGGTGCGCCTGAGTGATGGCCGCAGCGTACGCCTGATCGGTCTCAACACACCTGAATTGGGCAAGCAGGGCCGCAGCGACGAACCGTTTGCCGTGGCGGCGCGCAAACGCCTGGAAGCCCTGGTGGCTGGCAGTGGCGGACGGGTGGGTTTGCGCCTTGGTGCGCAAGAAAAAGACCATTACGGGCGTACGCTCGCCCATCTCTACAGCGTCAGCGGCGCCAGTCTCGAGGCACAAATGCTCGCCGATGGCCTGGGTTTCCACGTCGCGGTGGCACCGAATGTCGATCTTGTCGATTGTCAGCAAGCCGCCGAACGTAGTGCTCGGCAGGCCGGGCTCGGTCTTTGGAGACGCTCACCTGTACTGAAAGCGGAGCAGATCGAGCGCTCGGGTTTCGCCATCGTCAGCGGGCGTGTGAGCAAGGTTCAGCGCAATCGTGGCGGAATCTGGATCGAGTTGCAGGACAAGCTTGTACTGCGTGTTGCACCCAATCTGCTGGAGCGCTTCGATGGCAACGCCCTGCAAGCGCTGAAGGGCAGGCAGATCGAGGCCCGGGGCTGGGTAGTCGATCGTTCACGAAGGGGCGGACTGAAAGCGGGTCAGGCCCGTTGGCTGTTGCCGCTGACCGATCCTTCCATGTTGCAGACATCTCGCTGAAGAAAAATTGTAGACATTTTTTCTGTCGATTGTGAACAGTCGAGCCCTTGTGCGCCGTGGCTCTTGGCCCAAAGTCGTAGGGCAGGGCGCTTGACAGGGGTGACCGGGCAGTCTTGTGGGGACTTTGCGAGGCGCGTATCCTCGCTGACCAGTCTGTCCAACAGTAAAAAGCGGAATGCCAAAATGTCTGATCTGAAAACTGCCGCTCTCGAATATCATGCCAATCCTCGTCCAGGAAAGCTGAGTGTCGAGCTCACCAAGGCCACTGCTACCGCCCGCGACCTGTCGCTGGCCTACAGCCCCGGCGTAGCTGAACCAGTGCGCGAGATCGCCCGCGATCCTGAGCTGGCCTACAAGTACACCGGCAAGGGCAACCTGGTTGCAGTCATTTCCGATGGCACCGCGATTCTCGGTCTGGGTAACCTCGGCCCACTGGCCTCCAAGCCTGTGATGGAAGGTAAAGGTGTACTGTTCAAGCGCTTCGCCGGTATCGACGTGTTCGACATCGAAGTCGACTCCGAAAGCCCGCAAGCCTTCATCGACACCGTAAAGCGCATTTCCATCACCTTCGGTGGCATCAACCTGGAAGACATCAAGGCTCCGGAGTGCTTCGAGATCGAACGCGCCCTGATCGAGCAGTGCGACATTCCGGTATTCCACGATGACCAGCACGGCACCGCGATCGTGACCGCTGCCGGCATGATCAACGCCCTGGAAATCGCCGGCAAAACCCTGGCGGACGCGAAGATTGTCTGCCTGGGCGCCGGCGCTGCCGCCATCTCCTGCATGAAGCTGCTGGTGAGCATGGGCGCCAAGGTCGAAAACATCTACATGATCGACCGTACCGGCGTGATCCACGCTGGCCGTGACGACCTGAACCAGTACAAGGCTGTGTTCGCTCACGCTACCGAGAAGCGCACCCTGGACGACGCCATCGAAGGCGCTGACGTATTCGTCGGCCTGTCCGGCCCGAACCTGCTGAGCGCCGAGCAGCTGAAGCGCATGGCGGCCAACCCGATCGTCTTCGCCTGCTCCAACCCGGATCCGGAAATCTCCCCGGAACTGGCTCACGCCACCCGTAACGACGTGATCATGGCCACCGGCCGTTCGGACTACCCGAACCAGGTCAACAACGTGCTGGGCTTCCCGTTCATCTTCCGTGGTGCCCTGGACGTTCGCGCCAAGCGCATCAACGAAGAAATGAAGATCGCTGCCGCCAACGCCCTGAAGGATCTGGCCAAGCTGCCGGTGCCAAAGGAAGTCTGCGCCGCCTACGGCGTCGACGCGCTGGAGTTCGGCCGTGAGTACATCATTCCGAAGCCGATGGACGCACGCCTGATCACCGTCGTCTCCGACGCCGTGGCCAAGGCCGCCATCGAGACCGGTGTGGCGACCCTGCCGTATCCGAAGCACTACCCGCTGAAAAGCGTGGATGACGTGTTCAACGGCTAAGTCGTTGTAACGCTTCAAGCGAAAGCCCTGGCTCGTGAGAGTCGGGGCTTTTTTGTGCCTGAGGGTTTTGTATTGGGTACGCAGGCCTCATCGCTGGCAAGCCAGCTCCCACAAAAAATGAAGTGAGGCGCACACTGTGGACATTCAACAAAACCTGTGGGAGCTGGCTTGCCAGCGATGGGGCCGGTTCCATCCACTGTAACTCCCTCAAGCAATAAAAAGCCCCGCACTTCTCACGAAGGCGGGGCTTTTTAGCGGATCCGGATCAGAACAAATCGATCGGCGCCTGTTCATCCGCCGGCAGCGGGCTGCCCGGCACGGCGCCGTTGCCGATCTCGTTGACCGACGGCGGCGTGTCTTCGGCCTTGAACAGTTCGAAGTAGGCGCCCGGTGTGCTCGGCGAAGCTGCGCGGCCGCTGACCGGGTCTACCCGCAGGCTGAGGATGCCTTCCGGCTCCGGCTGGACATGCGGTGGCTTGTCCTTGAGTGCCGCGCTCATGTAGTTCATCCAGATCGGCAGTGCCACGGTGCCGCCGAACTCCCGTCGACCAAGGCTTTCCGGCTGGTCGAAACCGGTCCACACAGTGGTCACGTAATCGGCGTTGTAACCGGAGAACCACGCATCCTTGGATTCGTTGGTAGTCCCGGTTTTGCCCGCGATGTCGCTGCGGCCCATGGCCAGTGCGCGACGACCGGTGCCGAGCTTGATCACGTCCTGCAGCATGCTGTTGAGGATGTACGTGGTACGACCATCGACAATGCGCTCGGCGACTGCCGGTGCTTGCGGCACAGCGGCGCTGCCCGGTGCTTCACCCGGAACCGGTGCTGCGTCGACGGTGATCGATGGGGTCGCCGGTGCCGCGATGCCGTCGGTGGCCTCGCCGCCCTGCGGCACGGTCGGCGGGTTGGCGACGAACAGCGTGTCGCCATTGCGGCTTTCGATCTTGTCGATGATGTACGGGGTGATCTTGTAGCCACCGTTGGCGAAGGTGCTCCAGCCGGTAGCGATTTCCATCGGCGTCAGGGTTGCGGTGCCCAGTGCCAGCGAAAGGTTTGGCGGCAGGTCCTGCTTGTTGAAACCGAAACGGGTGATGTAGTCGATGGTCTTGCCTACGCCCATGGCTTGCAGCAGGCGGATCGAAACCAGGTTGCGCGACTTGTAAAGGGCCTCGCGCAGGCGGATCGGGCCGAGGAAGGTGTTGGTGTCGTTCTTCGGACGCCAGACCTTGTCCAGATACTCGTCGACGAACACGATCGGTGCGTCATTGACCAGGCTGGCAGCTGTGTAGCCGTTATCCAGTGCGGCGCTGTAGACAAAGGGCTTGAAGCTCGAACCCGGCTGGCGCTTGGCCTGCAATGCCCGGTTGTAATTGCTCTGCTCGAACGCAAAGCCGCC
Organism: Pseudomonas sp. BW7P1; assembly: GCF_024981055.1. NCBI lineage: Bacteria > Pseudomonadati > Pseudomonadota > Gammaproteobacteria > Pseudomonadales > Pseudomonadaceae > Pseudomonas > Pseudomonas sp. BW7P1. The sequence goes on from NZ_CP103374.1 coordinate 657,349, forward strand.
AACCAGCGAGCGGATTGCTCCGTTCTGCGGGTCCAGCGATACCAGTGCACCTTGCGCCTGCGGAATCTGGCTGAATTTCAGCGAATTGTTCGGCTGACGCTGCACGCGCACCAGATCACCGACCTGCGCCACATCCGAAGGCTGACGCGGCGCGGCGCCCATGCTGTTGGTATTGAGGAACGGACGCGCCCATTTCATGGTGTCCCAGGCCACATGCTCTTCACCGGTACGGGTCAGCACCTGCAGGCCGTTCTTGTCGACCTGGGTGACGATGGCCGGTTCGAGGCTGCTGATGGTGCGTTGTTTGGTCAATTCGACGGCCCAGGCTTCACGGGTCTTGCCCGGCAGGCGCGATTCGGGACCACGGTAGCCGTGACGCTGGTCGTAAGTCATCAGGCCTTCGTGCAGCGCGGTATTGGCCATTTCCTGCAGGTTGCTCGGCACCGTGGTGGTGACGCGGAAACCCTCGGTATAGGCGTCGCTGCCGTAGCGGCCGACCATTTCGGCGCGGGCCATCTCGGCGATGTACGGCGCGTTCACTTCCGGGGTCGGTACGTGATAGCTGGCGTTCAGCGGTTCGTTGATGGCGGCGGTGTAGTCGGCCTCGGTGATCTTGCCGAGTTTGTACATGCGCCCGAGGATCCAGTCGCGACGCTCCTTGCTGCGGGCGGGGTTGGCCAGCGGGTTGAAGCGCGACGGGGCTTTCGGCAGGCCGGCGATCATCGCCATCTGCGCCAGGCTGACCTCGCGGATCGACTTGCCGTAATACACCTGCGCCGCCGCCTCGATGCCGTAGGCGCGGTTGCCCAGATAGATCTTGTTCACGTACAGCTCGAGGATCTCGTCCTTGGTCAGCTGTCGCTCGATCTGCAGGGCCAGGAGGATCTCAGTCGCCTTGCGCGAGAAGCTGCGTTCGCTGGTCAGGAAGAAGTTCTTCGCCACCTGCATGGTGATGGTGCTGCCGCCGGACTGAATGTGCCCGCTTTTGACCAGCTGGGTCGCGGCACGCATCAGGCTGCTCGGATCGACGCCGTAGTGGTTGGCGAAATTGTCGTCTTCAGCACTTAGTAACGCATTAATGAAATTGGGGGGAATGTCGGCGAAACGGATCGGTGTGCGGCGCATTTCGCCAAATTCTGCGATCAACTTGTTGTCGCTGCTGTACACCCGGAGCGGAATCTGCAACTGAATGCTTCTCAGCGCCTCCACAGATGGCAAACCCGGACTAAGGTAAAGAAACGCGCCGCTGAGAACTAAAAGCAGTCCGCAGAAAACGGCGACGATGGACCAACCGAAGAATTTCAGCAGACGAATCAAGGCTTTTGGACATCCAGGGCAAAGAATGAATTTGGCGCCAGGGTTCCGGGAACACACAGAACGGCCCGCGCTGGCGGTACAAAGCGGAAAAAATCGCTGGGCATTATAAGCACTTTTCCGCTGGGGGCGTCATTTGCGCTTCTGTCAAGACGGGGCGAGGGAACGCAATGCGCATTACAGAGTCCGTAACTCACGGAAAGTCATAGGGAATTGGTAGTGCTAGGACTCTTCAATAAAAAGACCAATACGTTGCTGGGGATCGATATCAGCTCCACTTCGGTGAAGTTGCTGGAGCTCAGTCGCCAGGGGGAGCGCTACCGGGTCGAGGCGTACGCGGTGGAGCCTTTGCCGGCCAATGCCGTGGTCGAGAAGAACATCGCCGAACTCGAAGGCGTCGGGCATGCCCTGTCCCGGGTCCTGGTCAAGGCGCGCACCGGGCTGAAATCCGTGGCAGTGGCGGTGGCCGGCTCTGCAGTGATCACCAAGGTCATCGAGATGGATGCCGGCCTGTCCGAGGATGAGCTGGAAAACCAGCTCAAGATCGAGGCCGACCAGTACATTCCCTATCCGCTGGACGAAGTGGCCATCGATTTCGAAGTCCAGGGCGTTTCGCCGCGCAACCCCGAGCGGGTCAATGTGCTGCTGGCCGCCTGTCGCAAGGAAAACGTCGAAGTCCGGGAGGCGGCACTGGCGCTGGCCGGTCTGACAGCGCGGGTGGTGGACGTCGAGGCCTATGCCCTGGAACGTTCGTTCGGTCTGCTGGCCACGCAACTGGCCGCCACGCAGGAGCGCCTCACCGTCGCGGTGGTCGACATCGGCGCCACCATGACCACCCTCAGCGTCCTGCATAACGGGCGGATCATCTATACCCGCGAACAACTGTTCGGCGGTCGCCAGCTGACCGAGGAGATCCAGCGTCGCTATGGCCTGACCCTCGAGCAGGCCGGGCTGGCCAAGAAGCAGGGCGGCCTGCCGGACGATTACGTCAGCGAAGTCCTGCAGCCGTTTCGCGAGGCGCTGGTGCAGCAGGTTTCGCGTTCCCTGCAATTCTTCTTCGCTTCCGGTCAGTACAACGCGGTCGATCACATCATGCTGGCCGGCGGTACGGCCTCGGTGCCAGGTCTGGACCGCTTGATCGAAGAACGCCTGGGCACGCCGACCCAGGTTGCCAATCCGTTTTCCGACATGGCCCTGAGCAGCAAGGTCAACGCCGGAGCACTGGCCAGTGACGCGCCGGCCCTGATGATTGCCTGCGGGCTTGCGCTCAGGAGTTTCGACTGATGGCGCGGATCAACCTTCTCCCCTGGCGTGAGGAACGCCGCGAAGAACGGCGCAAACGCTTTCTGCTGGCCCTGACCGGGGTGGTGGTCGGCTCGATCGGTGCGCTCTTCATTGCTGCGCAGGTGCTCAGTATGGCCATCGAGCATCAACAGGCTCGTAACGACTACCTCGGCAAACAGATCGCCGTGATCGATGAGCGGATCAAGCAGATCAGCGAACTGAAGGCGCGTCGTCAGCAACTGGTGGAGCGCATGCGCATCATCCAGGACTTGCAGGGTAACCGGCAGGTCAGCGGGCGGATCTTCGATCAACTGGCGCGTACCCTGCCTGACGGTGTGTATTTCACCAGCGTCAAAATGGTCGGCAAGACCCTGTCGATCAGTGGCGCGGCGGAATCGAACAATCGGGTATCGGACCTGATGCGCAACCTTGAAGCGTCCGACTGGTTCGATGCGCCGACCCTGAATGAAGTCAAGGCGACCACGGCAGGGCAGCTGGATCAGGCCAACGTTTTCCAGTTGACTGTTCACCAGACCCGGCCGAAGAACCTGGAGGACGAGCCATGAAACCGTCCGAATGGCTGGCCAGCCTGCGCAATATCGATTTCAACGATCTGGACACCAGCAACATCGGCTCGTGGCCGCCGGCAGTGAAAGGCCTTGCCGGGGCGCTGCTGATGATTCTGGTTCTGGCGCTGGGCTACAACTTCTTTATCAGTGACATGGAAAGCGGGCTTGAAACCAAACGTACGGAAGAAGCCACGCTCAAGGAACAATTCGCCAGCAAGGCGCGCATGGCGGCCAACCTGGAGCTTTACACGCAGCAGATGAGCGAGATGGAGAATTCGTTCGGTGTGCTGCTGCGGCAATTGCCCAGCGATACCGAAGTGCCCGGGTTGCTGGAGGACATCACCCGCACCGGACTGGGCAGCGGTCTTGAATTCGAAGAGATCAAACTGTTGCCCGAAGTGACGCAGCAGTTCTACATCGAGCTGCCGATCCAGATCACCGTTACCGGCGCCTATCATGACCTCGCCACCTTCGTCAGCGGTGTGGCCGGTCTGCCGCGGATCGTGACCCTGCATGATTTCGAACTGGCCCCGGCCAACCCTGAGGGCGGGACGAAGCTGCGCATGAGCATCCTCGCCAAGACTTACCGCTACAACGACAAGGGGCTGCAGAAATGAGCCCGATCCGATTCCTTCTGTTGTCGACATTGACCCTGGGGTTGTGCGGTTGCGGCGACCGTGACTTCAGCGATCTCGATGCCTACATGAATGAGGTGCGCCTGCGACCGCCAGGCAGGATCGAACCGACACCGACCTTTCGTTCCTACCCGACGTTCACCTACAGCGCAGCCAATCTGCGCAGCCCGTTCTCGCGTCAGGTTCGGGTCGATCTGGCCGGGCAGCAGCACGGTTCACGTAACGTCAAACCCGATCCGAACCGGGTCAGGCAATACCTCGAAGGTTTCAACATCGAGCAGTTCGAGATGGTCGGCACGATTGCCAATGCCTCCGGCTTCTATGCGCTGTTGCGCGGTGCCGGCGGGGTGCATCGGCTGAAAGTCGGCGATTACCTGGGGCGCAACGAGGGGCGCATCGTCGCCATCAGCGCCTCCCAGGTCGATGTGATCGAGATCGTTCCGGACGGCGAAGGCGCCTGGCTGGAGCGGCCGCGCACCATTCCTTTGAAAGAGCACTCATAGTGGAAGTCGAACAATGAACAGGATTTTCTCCACCCTCGGTTTTTCGCTATGGATAGCGCTGCTGTCACCGATGGTTGAAGCGGCCAACCTGAAGATGCTGGACGTGGCGGCGTTGCCGGGGGATCGCGTCGAGTTGAAGCTGTCGTTCGACGGCCCGCCGCCGCAACCCAAGGGTTACACCACCGACTCGCCGGCGCGGATCGCCCTTGATCTGCCGGGAGTGGCCAGCCAGCTTGCGAACAAGACCCGCGACCTTGGCAGTGGCAATGCGCGCTCCGCCACGGTGGTCGAAGCCAACGACCGTACCCGATTGATCATCAATCTGACGCAGCTGGCACCTTATGACACCCGGGTCGAGGGCAACACGCTGTTCGTGGTGGTCGGACAAGGCACCAGGCCCGCTGCGCCGCGACCTGCCGCGAAGACGCCGCGTGCCACGCCGGTCGCGGCGCCGGCGCGGGCTTATGCGCCAGTCGCCAGGGCCATCCGTGGTGTGGACTTCCAGCGCGGCACTGCAGGCGAGGGCAACGTCGTCATCGACCTGTCCGACCCTGCCATCGCTCCGGACATTCAGGAACATGACGGCAAGATCATTCTCAACTTTGCCCGTACCCAGTTGCCGGAACCGTTGCGGGTGCGTCTCGACGTCAAGGATTTCGCCACCCCGGTGCAGTTCGTCAACGCCGCCGTCAGCGGTGATCGGGCGATCATTACCGTCGAGCCCGGCGGCACGTTCGACTATTCAACCTACCAGACCGACAACAAGCTGACCGTGAGTATCCGGCCACTGACCATCGACGATCTGCAGAAACGCAACGCCGACCGCAACAACTACAGTGGTGAGAAACTGTCCCTCAACTTTCAGGACATCGATGTGCGCTCGGTGCTGCAGTTGATTGCGGACTTCACCAACCTCAACCTGGTGGCCAGCGACACGGTGCAGGGCGGTATCACCTTGCGCCTGCAAAACGTGCCATGGGATCAGGCGCTGGATCTGGTGCTCAAGACCAAAGGACTGGACAAGCGCAAGGTAGGCAATGTGTTGCTGGTGGCGCCGGCAGATGAAATTGCCGCTCGCGAACGGCAGGAGCTGGAGTCGCAGAAGCAGATCGCCGAGCTGGCGCCACTGCGTCGTGAACTGCTGCAGGTGAACTACGCCAAGGCGGCGGACATTGCCAAGCTGTTCCAGTCGGTCACCAGCGCCGAGGCCAAGGTCGACGAGCGTGGCTCGATCACCGTCGATGAGCGCACCAACAACATCATCGCCTATCAGACCCAGGATCGCCTGGACGAGCTGCGGCGGATCGTGGCGCAGCTGGATATTCCGGTGCGCCAGGTGATGATCGAGGCGCGAATCGTCGAGGCCAACGTCGATTACGACAAGAGCCTGGGCGTGCGCTGGGGCGGTTCGATCCAGAACAAGGGCAACTGGAACACTTCCGGGGTGAGCAATGGTTCGTCGACCACCATCGGTACGCCGGGCAGCACCAGTACCAACTCGCCGTTCGTCGACATGGGCACGGTCAACAACACCTCCGGGATCGGCATCGCCTTCATCACCGACAACGTCTTGCTGGATCTCGAGCTGACGGCGATGGAGAAGACCGGCAACGGCGAAATCGTCTCGCAGCCCAAGGTGGTCACCTCCGACAAGGAGACAGCGAAGATCCTCAAGGGCACCGAGATCCCGTATCAGGAGGCCAGCTCCAGTGGTGCCACGTCGGTGTCCTTCAAGGAGGCCTCGCTGTCGCTGGAAGTCACGCCGCAGATCACCCCGGACAACCGCATCATCATGGAGGTGAAAGTCACCAAAGACGAACCGGATTACCTGAACAAGGTGCAGGATGTGCCGCCGATCAAGAAAAACGAGGTCAATGCCAAGGTGCTGGTGAACGACGGCGAGACCATCGTGATTGGCGGGGTTTTCTCAAATACTCAAAGCAAGGTCGTAGATAAGGTGCCATTTCTTGGCGATGTGCCGTATCTTGGCCGCCTTTTCCGGCGTGATGTGGTTTCGGAGAAAAAATCCGAGCTGCTGGTATTCCTCACTCCGCGTATCATGAATAACCAGGCGATTGCTGTGAGTCGTTGATTCTGTGCGAAATTTGATTCTTGTAGGACCGATGGGCGCTGGGAAAAGCACCATCGGCCGATTACTGGCCAAAGAGCTGCGCCTGCCGTTCAAGGATTCCGACAAGGAAATTGAACTGCGTACGGGCGCCAATATTCCGTGGATCTTCGACAAGGAAGGCGAGCCCGGTTTTCGTGATCGAGAACAGGCGATGATCGCCGAGCTGTGCGCGTTCGACGGCGTTGTGCTGGCAACCGGCGGTGGCGCGGTGATGCGCGATGCCAACCGCAAGGCGCTGCACGAAGGCGGGCGGGTGGTATACCTGCACGCCTCCGTCGAGCAGCAGGTCGGTCGCACCTCCCGTGATCGCAACCGTCCGCTGTTGCGCACGGCCAATCCCGAAAAAACCCTGCGCGACCTGCTGGCGATCCGTGATCCGCTTTATCGGGAAATCGCCGATCTGGTGGTGGAAACCGACGAGCGGCCACCGCGCATGGTGGTGCTCGACATTCTTGACCGCCTGGCACAGCTTCCGCCCCGTTAAAGCCTCGCCGGAAATGCGCTATCCTCGGCGTCCTGTCGAGGGTTGTGGCGCATCGCACGCAAGCGGCGTCACACCCTCAAGACCGGGGACATCCGATAATTCAAGGCAGGACGCCTGCTTCCATCTTCACTGTGGGGACACATGCAGACACTCAAGGTCGATCTAGGCGAGCGCAGCTACCCGATTCATATTGGCGAAGGTCTGTTGGATCAGCCTGAACTGCTGGCTCCGCACATCCACGGGCGGCAAGTGGCAATCATCTCCAACGAGACCGTTGCGCCGCTCTATCTCGAGCGTCTGACTCGCAGCCTGGCGCAGTATTCGGTGATTTCCGTGGTACTGCCTGACGGCGAAGTCTTCAAGAACTGGGAAACCCTGCAATTGATCTTCGACGGTCTGCTGACCGCCCGTCATGATCGTCGCACCACAGTGATCGCTCTGGGGGGCGGTGTGATCGGCGACATGGCCGGGTTTGCGGCCGCCTGCTACCAGCGCGGTGTCGATTTCATCCAGATTCCTACCACGCTGTTGTCACAGGTCGATTCGTCGGTGGGCGGCAAGACCGGGATCAACCACCCGCTGGGCAAGAACATGGTCGGCGCCTTCTACCAGCCGAACGTGGTGCTGATCGATACGGCCTCCCTGAAGACCCTGCCAGAGCGAGAACTGTCGGCGGGCCTGGCCGAGGTCATCAAGTACGGTCTGATCTGCGACGAACCGTTCCTGAGCTGGCTCGAAGACAATATCGACGCCCTGCGTGCGCTGAACCAGAAAGCCCTGACTTATGCCATCGAGCGCTCCTGCGCCGCCAAGGCTGCGGTGGTCGGTGCCGATGAAAAGGAAACCGGCGTGCGCGCCACGCTCAATCTCGGCCACACCTTCGGCCACGCCATCGAGACCCACATGGGCTATGGTGTCTGGTTGCACGGCGAAGCGGTCGCTGCTGGCACCGTAATGGCGCTGGACATGTCCGCGCGCCTCGGCTGGATCAGCGAGCAGGAGCGTGATCGTGGCATCCGTCTGTTTCAGCGGGCCGGCCTGCCGGTCATTCCGCCGGAAGAAATGACCGAAGCCGATTTTCTCGAACACATGGCAATTGATAAAAAAGTGATCGACGGTCGTTTGCGCCTGGTGCTGCTGCGCCGGATGGGCGAAGCGGTGGTGACCGACGATTATCCGAAAGAGGTTCTACAGGCCACGCTGGGAGCGGACTACCGCGCTCTGGCTCAGCTTAAAGGTTAATAAGATTCCGATGACTAGTTTGCATGCCGACGAGGCGTTTCTCGGCCATTTCCAGTTAAGTCACGACCCTTTCGCTCCACGGGTCCCGGGCTTCAAGTTTTTTCCGGCCCAGCGCAAACCCGTGCTGGGGCAACTGCATCATCTGGCGCGTTACAGCCAGTTGCTGCTGGTGGTCACCGGCCCTCAGGGCAGCGGCAAGACGCTGCTGCGTCAGGCACTGGTGGCCAGTACCAACAAACAGTCGGTTCAAAGTGTCGTCGTCTCCGCCCGTGGTGCCGGCGATGCGGCCGGTGTGCTGCGTCAGGTCGCCCAGGGACTGGACGTTGCCCAGGCCGAGGTCGGGGCGATTCTCGATCAGGTCGTACAGCTGGCGCTGACCGGTCAGGAAGTCTATCTGCTGGTGGATGACGCCGAGCAGCTCGACGAATCCGCGCTCGAAGCCCTGATGGCGCTGGGCGCCGGCGCGCCGGAAGGTCGCCCGCATGTGTTCCTGTTCGGCGAATCGTCGCTGATAGCTCAACTTGAGGCGCTGCACCTTGAGGAAGAGCGCTTTCACGTCATCGAATTGCAGCCGTACACCGAAGAGGAAACCCGCGAATACCTCGATCAGCGGCTGGAAGGAGCCGGTCGGGGTGTCGAACTTTTCACCGCGGATCAGATCTCTGATATTCACGAAAGCTCCGAGGGCTGGCCCGGCAACATCAACCAGGTCGCCCGCGATGCACTGATCGAAGTCATGATTGCCAGCCGCTCTGCGGTGAAGCGTCCAAGTATGGGGTTCAACATGCCGAAGAAACACGTATTGGCGATTTCCGCCGTCGTTGTGGTGGCGGTCGCTGCCGCCTGGCTGATGCCCGGTCGCAACAAGGCGCCGACCGCCGGGGCGCCGGCCAATGAACAGGCTCAGCTGCCGCTGGGACAGGGCGGTGCGCCGAACGTGGAGTTCGCCGGTAACACCCAACCGATGCCGTTGCCGTTGGTCGGCAATTCGCAACCGGTGATGCGCAAGCCTTTGGCCGAAGCGGCGGGCGGGATTACCGAGGGTGACGATGGCGTGCCGCTGGAAGGCTCGAGCAACACGCCGCCGACCGTAACCACTACCGCGCCACCGGCCGGTGTGCCTGCCGGCCCGGCACCGACGCCGGTTCCGGTCCCTGCGGCCAAGCCGACGCCGGCACCCACCCAGGTTGCCACGGCCAAGCCAGCGCCTGCTCCGGCTGCGCCAGTTGCCAAGCCAGCCCCGACGCCTGCCAAGCCTGTGGCTGCGGCCAAACCGGTCGAGAAAGCCGCCGAGAAGCCGGTTACCGTCGCCAAGGCCGCCGGTGGCAGCTGGTACGCAGGTCAAGCCCCGGGCAACTACGTGGTGCAGATCCTCGGTACCAGCTCCGAAGCGGCAGCGCAAAGCTTCGTCAAGGAGCAGGGCGGCGAGTACCGCTACTTCAAGAAAGTCCTCAACGGCAAGCCGCTTTACGTGATCACCTATGGCAGTTTTGCCAACCGTGATGCGGCCGTTTCTGCCATCAAGGCCTTGCCAGCGAAGGTTCAGGCTGGTAAACCTTGGCCTCGCACTGTCGCCAGCGTCCAACAGGAACTGGCAACAACTCGCTGAAGATTCGGCGGCCTTACCCAGGCCGCCTCTCCAAGCACCTCAAAATTTCTACAAGTGCGCGCTTCCTTTCAGGTCGCGTGCCTTGTGGTGTCTGCGTCACAGTAGTCTTTGAGTCGTTGCGGTCAGAATTAAAAAAGTTTTGACTAGCACAGCAGATCGCTTTAAACCTTTCACAAATGCGACATGGATTTGCGACATTTCGTCGTCAAATTTGTGAGCGTCTGTGTCGCTGTGTACAATGACCACCCTTTTGCCCCCGCAAAGCCGGCGTACGTTCGGCGCGAGATGCAAGTGGTTGAATTGAAAAGAAATTTGCCTCGAAAAGAGGCAGCCTGGTGAGAAAGTGTCTATGAAAGCAGGTCTGTACCAACCAGATGAATTCAAGGATAACTGCGGTTTCGGCCTGATAGCCCATATGCAGGGCGAACCCAGTCATACCCTATTGCAAACGGCCATCGAGGCCCTGACCTGCATGACCCACCGCGGTGGGATTAATGCCGACGGCAAGACCGGTGACGGTTGCGGTCTGCTGATTCAAAAACCCGACACCTTCCTGCGTGCCATTGCCCAGGAAGCCTTCAGCGTCGAGCTGCCCAGGCAATATGCCGTGGGCATGGTCTTCTTCAACCAGGATCCGGCCAAGGCCGAAGCTGCTCGCGAGAACATGAACCGCGAGATCCTCGCTGAAGGCCTGCAACTGATCGGTTGGCGCAAAGTGCCGATCGACACCAGCGTCCTCGGCCGCCTCGCCCTCGAGCGCCTGCCGCAGATCGAGCAGGTGTACATCGGCGGCGAAGGCCTGAGCGATCAGGACATGGCGGTCAAGCTGTTCAGCGCCCGTCGTCGTTCGTCGGTGGCCAACGCCGCTGATACCGATCACTACATCTGCAGCTTTTCCCACAAGACCATCATCTATAAAGGCCTGATGATGCCGGCCGACCTGGCCGCGTTTTATCCGGACCTGGGTGACCAGCGCCTGCAAACCGCGATCTGCGTGTTCCACCAGCGCTTCTCCACCAACACCCTGCCGAAATGGCCGCTGGCCCAGCCTTTCCGCTTCCTCGCCCACAATGGCGAGATCAACACCATTACCGGCAACCGCAACTGGGCCCAGGCTCGTCGCACCAAGTTCACCAACGATCTGATGGATCTGGAAGAACTCGGCCCGCTGGTCAATCGTGTCGGTTCCGACTCCTCGAGCATGGACAACATGCTGGAGCTGATGGTCACCGGCGGCATCGACCTGTTCCGTGGCGTGCGGATGATCATTCCGCCGGCGTGGCAGAACGTCGAAACCATGGACCCGGATTTGCGTGCGTTCTACGAGTACAACTCGATGCACATGGAGCCGTGGGACGGTCCGGCCGGCGTGGTGATGACCGATGGTCGCTACGCGGTATGCCTGCTCGACCGTAACGGTCTGCGCCCGGCGCGCTGGGTCACCACCACCAATGGTTTCATCACCGTCGCCTCGGAAATCGGCGTCTGGAACTACCAGCCGCAGGACGTGATCGCCAAGGGCCGCGTCGGTCCTGGTCAGATCCTCGCCGTGGACACCGAAACCGGTCAGATCCTCGACACCGACGCGATCGACAACCGTCTGAAATCCCGTCATCCGTACAAGCAATGGCTGCGCAAGAATGCCCTGCGCATCCAGGCGACCATGGAAGACAACGATCACGGTTCGGCTTTCTACGACGTCGATCAGCTCAAGCAATACATGAAGATGTATCAGGTCACGTTCGAAGAGCGCGACCAGGTGCTGCGTCCGCTCGGCGAGCAAGGCTACGAAGCCGTCGGCTCGATGGGCGACGACACGCCGATGGCCGTGCTGTCCCAGCGCGTGCGCACGCCGTACGACTATTTCCGTCAGCAGTTCGCGCAGGTCACCAACCCGCCGATTGACCCGCTGCGTGAAGCGATCGTGATGTCGCTGGAAATCTGCCTCGGTGCCGAGCGCAACATCTTCCAGGAATCGCCGGAACACGCCTCGCGCGTGATCCTCAGCTCGCCGGTCATTTCCCCGGCCAAGTGGCGCTCGCTGATGAATCTTGACCGCCCGGGTTTCGAGCGGCAGATCATTGACCTCAACTACGACGAAAGCGTCGGTCTCGAAGCGGCTATCCGCAACGTGGCCGATCAGGCTGAAGAAGCCGTGCGTGCCGGTCGTACCCAGATCGTCCTGAGCGACCGCCATATCGCGCCGGGCAAACTGCCGATCCATGCCTCGCTGGCCACCGGCGCGGTGCATCACCGTCTGACCGAAAAAGGTCTGCGCTGCGACTCCAATATCCTGGTGGAAACCGCCACCGCACGCGATCCGCACCACTTCGCCGTGCTGATCGGTTTCGGTGCCTCGGCGGTCTATCCGTTCCTGGCTTATGAAGTGCTGGGCGATCTGATCCGTACCGGTGAAGTGCTGGGCGACCTCTACGAGGTGTTCAAGAACTACCGCAAAGGCATCACCAAAGGTTTGCTGAAGATCCTGTCGAAGATGGGCATCTCGACCATCGCGTCCTATCGCGGTGCTCAGCTGTTTGAAGCCATCGGTCTGTCCGAAGAAGTCTGCAACCTGAGTTTCAAAGGCGTGCCGAGCCGCATCAAGGGGGCGCGTTTCGTCGACATCGAAGCCGAGCAGAAAGCACTGGCCACCGAAGCCTGGAGCCCGCGCAAGCCGATCCAGCAGGGCGGTCTGCTGAAGTTCGTCCACGGTGGCGAATACCACGCGTACAACCCGGATGTGGTCAACACCCTGCAAGCCGCCGTGCAGCAGGGCGACTACGCCAAGTTCAAGGAATACACCTCGCTGGTGGACAACCGTCCGGTGTCGATGATCCGCGACCTGCTCAAGGTCAAGACCCTCGACAAGCCGCTGGACATCAGCGAAGTCGAACCGCTGGAATCGGTGCTCAAGCGCTTCGATTCCGCCGGTATCTCGTTGGGCGCCCTGTCGCCGGAAGCACACGAAGCACTGGCTGAAGCCATGAACCGCCTCGGTGCGCGTTCCAACTCCGGCGAAGGTGGCGAGGACCCGGCGCGTTACGGCACCCTCAAGAGTTCGAAAATCAAACAGGTCGCGACCGGCCGTTTCGGGGTGACCCCGGAATACCTGGTCAACGCCGAAGTGCTGCAGATCAAGGTCGCCCAGGGCGCCAAGCCGGGCGAGGGCGGGCAACTGCCCGGCGGCAAGGTGAACGGCCTGATCGCCAGGCTGCGTTACGCCGTGCCGGGCGTGACCCTGATTTCGCCGCCGCCACATCACGACATCTACTCCATCGAGGACCTGTCGCAACTGATCTTCGACCTGAAGCAGGTCAACCCGCAGGCGCTGGTTTCGGTGAAACTCGTGGCTGAAGCGGGCGTCGGCACCATCGCTGCCGGTGTGGCCAAGGCCTATGCGGACTTGATCACCATCTCCGGCTACGACGGTGGTACCGGTGCTTCGCCGCTGACCTCGATCAAATACGCTGGCGCACCGTGGGAACTTGGCCTGGCCGAAACCCACCAGACCCTGCGCGGCAACGACCTGCGCGGCAAGGTCCGGGTGCAGACCGACGGCGGCCTGAAAACCGGCCTCGACGTGATCAAGGCGGCGATCCTCGGTGCAGAGAGCTTCGGTTTCGGTACCGCGCCGATGATCGCGCTGGGCTGCAAATACCTGCGCATCTGCCACCTCAACAACTGCGCCACCGGTGTTGCGACCCAGAACGAGAAGCTGCGCAAGGATCACTACATCGGCACCGTCGACATGGTGGTGAACTTCTTCACCTACGTCGCCGAAGAAACCCGTGAGTGGCTCGCCAGGCTGGGCGTGCGTTCCCTCGAAGAGCTGATCGGTCGTACCGATCTGCTGGAAGTGATCGAAGGCCAGACCGCCAAGCAACATCACCTGGATCTGACCCCGCTGCTGGGCAGCGATCATATCCCGGCGGACAAACCGCAGTTCTGCGGCGTCGAGCGCAACCCGCCATTCGACCAGGGCCTGTTGGCCGAGAAGATGGTCGAGATGGCGACGTCGGCGATCAACGACCTCAGCGGGGCCGAGTTCGATCTGGACATCTGCAACTGCGACCGTTCGATCGGCGCGCGGATTTCCGGTGAAATCGCTCGCAAGCACGGCAACCAGGGCATGGCCAAGGCGCCGATCACCTTCCGCTTCAAAGGCACTGCGGGTCAGAGTTTCGGCGTGTGGAACGCCGGCGGTCTGAACCTGTACCTGGAAGGCGATGCCAACGACTACGTCGGCAAGGGCATGACCGGCGGCAAACTGGTCATCGTGCCGCCGAAGGGCAGCGTTTATCAGACCCAGAACAGCGCCATCATCGGCAACACCTGCCTGTACGGCGCCACTGGCGGCAAGCTGTTCGCCGCCGGCACCGCGGGCGAGCGTTTCGCCGTGCGCAACTCCGGTGCCCATACGGTCGTGGAAGGCACCGGCGATCACTGCTGCGAGTACATGACCGGCGGTTTCGTCTGCGTTCTGGGCAAGACCGGTTACAACTTCGGCTCAGGCATGACCGGCGGTTTCGCCTACGTGCTCGATCAGGACAACACCTTCGTTGACCGGGTCAACCACGAACTGGTGGAAATCCAGCGGATCAGCGGCGAGGCGATGGAAGCCTATCGCAGCCACCTGCAGAACGTGCTGAACGAGTACGTCGCGGAAACCGACAGCGAGTGGGGTCGTGAACTCGCCGAGAACCTCGACGACTACTTGCGCCGTTTCTGGTTGGTCAAGCCGAAGGCTGCCAACCTGAAGTCGTTGCTTTCCAGCACCCGTGCCAACCCGCAGTGATATGCGCCTGAAGAGTTTGATGAGGTTTTAACAATGGCTGAACGTCTGAATAACGACTTCCAGTTCATCGATGTCGGGCGCAAGGATCCGAAGAAGAAACTGTTGCGTCAACGCAAGAAAGAGTTCGTGGAAATCTACGAACCGTTCAAACCCCAGCAGTCGGCCGACCAGGCCCACCGCTGCCTGGGTTGCGGCAACCCGTATTGCGAATGGAAGTGCCCGGTGCACAACTTCATTCCGAACTGGCTGAAGCTGGTGGCCGAGGGCAACATCCTTCAGGCCGCCGAACTGTCGCACCAGACCAACACCCTGCCGGAAGTCTGCGGTCGGGTGTGCCCGCAGGATCGTCTGTGCGAGGGCGCGTGCACCCTCAACGACGGCTTCGGCGCAGTGACCATCGGTTCGGTCGAGAAGTACATCACCGACACCGCGTTCGCCATGGGCTGGCGCCCGGACATGTCCAAGGTCAAACCGACCGGCAAGCGTGTCGCGATCATCGGTGCCGGTCCGGCGGGCCTCGGTTGTGCCGACGTGCTGGTGCGCGGTGGTGTGACCCCGGTGGTGTTCGACAAGAACCCGGAAATCGGCGGTCTGCTGACCTTCGGCATCCCCGAGTTCAAGCTCGAAAAGACCGTGTTGAGCAATCGCCGCGAAGTCTTCACCGGCATGGGCATCGAGTTCCGCCTCAACACCGAGGTCGGCAAGGACGTGACCATGGAGCAACTGCTCGCCGAATACGATGCGGTGTTCATGGGCATGGGCACCTACACCTACATGAAGGGCGGTTTTGCCGGTGAGGACCTGCCGGGCGTGTATGACGCGCTGGACTTCCTGATCGCCAACGTCAACCGCAACCTGGGCTTTGAAAAGTCGCCGGAAGATTTCGTCGACATGAAAGGCAAGAAAGTTGTGGTGCTGGGCGGTGGTGATACGGCGATGGACTGCAATCGTACCTCGATCCGCCAGGGCGCCAAATCGGTGACCTGCGCCTATCGTCGTGACGAAGCGAACATGCCCGGCTCGCGCAAAGAGGTGAAGAACGCCAAGGAAGAAGGTGTGAAATTCCTCTACAACCGCCAGCCGATCGCCATCGTCGGTGAAGACAGGGTCGAAGGCGTGAAAGTGGTCGAGACCCGTCTCGGCGAACCGGACGCCCGTGGCCGTCGCAGTCCCGAGCCGATCCCGGGTTCCGAGGAGATCATCCCGGCCGACGCCGTGGTCATCGCGTTCGGTTTCCGCCCGAGCCCGGCGCCGTGGTTCGAACAGTTCGAGATCCAGACCGACAGCCAGGGTCGCGTCGTTGCGCCTGAGCAAGGTCAGTACAAGCACCAGACCAGCAACCCGAAAATCTTCGCCGGTGGCGACATGGTGCGCGGTTCCGACCTGGTGGTGACGGCGATCTTCGAAGGCCGCAATGCAGCTGAAGGGATCCTGGATTACCTGGGCGTCTGATCACTTCCAGCATTGGAATGCGATCAAAATGTGGGAGCAGGCTTGCTCGCGAATGCGGTGGATCAGTCACCATCACCGGTGGCTGACACATCGCATTCGCGAGCAAGCCCGCTCCCACAGTTGTTTCTCGGTGTTGCTGATGGCGCATTTCCAGCGCGACAAATTGACCCGATAGACAAAAGGCTGACCTGCATCCGTGCCTTTTGCGTCGCGCTCTGAGAAAATGCCCGCACTTTTTTTCCGGATGCCGACATGACTGCCCTGAAGAACGACCGTTTCCTCCGCGCCCTGCTCAAGCAACCCGTAGACGTCACCCCGGTGTGGATGATGCGCCAGGCCGGCCGCTACCTGCCGGAATACCGCGCCAGCCGCGCCCAGGCCGGTGATTTCATGAGCCTGTGCATGAATCCGGAATTCGCCTGCGAAGTCACGCTGCAACCGCTGGATCGCTATCCGCAACTGGACGCGGCGATCCTGTTCTCCGATATCCTCACCATCCCCGATGCCATGGGCCAGGGCCTGTACTTCGAGACCGGTGAAGGTCCGCGCTTCAAGAAAGTCGTCAGTACCCTGGCTGACATTGAAGCCCTGCCGATCCCGGATCCGCAAAAAGACCTCGGCTACGTGATGGACGCGGTCAGTACCATCCGCCGCGAACTGAACGGCCGTGTGCCGCTGATCGGTTTCTCCGGCAGTCCGTGGACACTGGCTACCTACATGGTCGAAGGCGGCTCGTCGAAAGACTTCCGCAAGACCAAGGCGATGCTCTACGACAACCCGCAAGCCATGCACCTGCTGCTGGACAAGCTGGCGCAGTCGGTGACGGCGTACCTGAACGGCCAGATCCAGGCCGGCGCGCAAGCGGTGCAGATCTTCGACACCTGGGGCGGCAACCTGTCGGCGGCGGCGTATCAGGAATTCTCCCTGGCCTACATGAAGAAAATCGTCAGCGGCTTGATTCGTGAGCACGACGGTCGCAAGGTGCCGGTGATCCTGTTCACCAAGAATGGCGGCCTGTGGCTGGAAAGCATCGCCGAGGCCGGTGCCGACGCACTGGGCCTGGACTGGACCTGCGACATCGGCAACGCCCGCGCCCGCGTTGGCGACAAGGTTGCCTTGCAAGGCAACATGGATCCGACCGTGCTCTACGCCAAACCGGAAGCGATCCGTACTGAAGTGGGCCGCATCCTCGCCAGCTACGGCAAGGGCAGCGGCCATGTATTCAACCTCGGCCACGGCATCACCCCGGAAGTCGATCCGGAACACGCTGGCGCGTTCTTGCGAGCGGTGCATGAGTTGTCGGCGCAGTATCACCAGTGATCGGCGCTCAGCTCTAATGTTGGAAAACAAAAACGCCCGGCTTGTGCCGGGCGTTTTTTGTGGGCGTGATTCAGGCTTTGACACCACCCAGCGGCGGCAGCTTCGCCAGCTTTAACGCCACCAACAGTGCCACCAGCAACAACGCGCCAATGAACAGTCCAATCCCGTTCCACCCGGCCAGGTGCCAGAACACCCCGCCCGCCGTCCCGGCGATGCTCGACCCGGCGTAATAGCTGAACAGGTACAACGAAGACGCCTGGCCCTTGGCCTTGAGCGCCCGGCGGCCGATCCAGCTGCTGGCCACCGAGTGCGCGCCGAAGAAGCCGAAGGTGAAGATCAGCATGCCGATGATCACCAGAGGCAGCGGTGTGAACATCGTCAGGGCGAGGCCGGCGAACATCAGGGCGATGATGGCCCACAGCACTTTGCGGCGGCCCAGCTTGTCGGCCAGCGAACCGATTTTCGCCGAGCTGTAGATGCCCGACAGGTACACCACCGATAACAGCCCCACGAACACTTGATCCAAGTGATACGGCTCGGCCAGCAGACGGTAGCCGATGTAGTTGAACAGGGTGACGAACGCGCCCATCAGCACGAACGCCTCAAGGAACAGCAGCGGCAGGCCGGCATCACGAAAGTGCATGGTGAAGCCGTCGAGCAGGCTGCGCGGGTGCAGCGAGCGGGAGCGGAAATTGCGCGACTCCGGCAGGATTTTCCAGAATACCGCCGCCGCGATCAGCGCCAGACCACCGATCACCATCATCGCTGTGTGCCAACTGACGAAGTCGATCAGCACGCCAGTTATCAGACGCCCGCTCATCCCGCCGATCGCGTTGCCGCCGATGTACAAACCCATCGCCAGACCGATGTGCTGCGGATGGATTTCCTCGCTCAGGTACGTCATTGCCACCGCCGCCAGACCGCTCAATGACAGCCCGATCAGCGCGCGCGTGATCAGTACGCCGTGCCAGCTCGGCATCATCGAACTGGCGATGGTGCACAGGGCTGCGGCAAACAGCGCGGCGACCATCACCGGTTTGCGCCCCACCCGATCGGAAATCGGCCCGGTGATCAGCAGACCGAAGGCCAGCATGCCGGTGGCCACCGACAGGATCAGGCTGCTTTGTGCTGCGTTGATCGAATATTCCTGAGACAGCAGCGGCATCATCGGCTGCACGCAGTACAACAGGGCGAACGTCGCGAAGCCACCGCTGAACAGCGCCAGCACCGTGCGCATGAACGCGGGTGTGCCTTTCTCGATGTAGATCTCTTGCAGTTCGGTCATCACATCATCCGCCGCAGCGGGCGGGACTTCATGGGCCAGTGGAGCGACGGCGGTTTTCACATCAGACCTCGGGGGGGCGCGGGCAGGCAAGCAATGAAAAAATCATATAGCTGGCTAATGTTTCTATCCAATATATTGTTCGACCTGTTTGATAGCTTTAACGACCTAATGGAGTGTTCATGGAATTGCGTCACTTGCGCTACTTCATCGCCGTCGCCGAAGAGCTGCACTTCGGCCGCGCCGCACAGGTACTGGGCATCTCCCAGCCACCGCTGAGCCAGCAGATTCAGGCACTGGAACAGGAAGTCGGCGCCCGGCTTTTCGAACGTACCAATCGTCGGGTCGAGCTCAGTGAGGCCGGGCGGCTGTTTCTGGAAGAAGCGCGGCTGGTGCTCGCGCAAGTCGATAAGGCGGCGGATGTGGCTCGCCGCGCTCAACTCGGTGAGCTGGGTGAGCTGAAGATCGGCTTTACCTCCTCGGCGCCGTTCAGCTCGACCATTCCCCAGGCGATATTTTCCTTCCGCCAGCGCTTCCCGGCCGTGCACCTGAACCTGCGCGAGATGAGCAGCACCATGGTGGCCGACGCACTGGTGGACGAGTCGATCGAGGTCGGCATCATGCGCCCGCTCGGTTTGCCGGACTCGCTGAGTGTGGTCGAGTTGATGCGCGAGCCTCTGGTGGCGGTGCTCGGTTCCAAACACCCGCTGGCCCAAGGCAGCGAAGAAGGCCTGTTTCTCTCGGCGCTGGCGCTGGAGCCGTTCGTGTTCTTCCCGCGCAGTTACGGCAGTGGTCTGTATTCGCAACTGATCAGCCTGGCCCGTGACGCCGGGTTCAGCCCGCACTTCGCTCAAGAGGCGGGGGAGGCAATGACCATCATCGGTCTGGTAGCGGCGGGACTGGGGGTGTCGGTGCTGCCGGCGTCCTATCAGCGGATGCGCATCGACGGTGTGGTCTATCGACCGTTGCTGGATCCTGAAGCGGTAACGGCGGTGTGGCTGGTACAGCGCAAGGATCAGAAATCGCCGATGGCCAAGGCGTTTGTCGAGTTGCTGACGCGCAAGGTCGAAGCCGGCTGATCAGGGCAGCCGCACCAGATCGCCCTTCAACGCTACCCGCGTCACAAACACCCCGGCCCGACATTCGTAGGTGTTCAGATCCTTGCGCACATGCTGGTCGTAGTAGCTGACGATATTGGTCACCGCATTGGCCCCGACGCGCTTGGCCTGCGCCTGCAGCGCAATCAGGTTCGATTGCAGCACCCACTCGCAGGAGTCGTGATCGCTCTTGTTGAAGCCGTTGGTCTTCAAATCGCTGACCACGCCGCGCTGCAACAGGCGCTGAGTCCCCTGTGGCCCATTGCCGATCAGGTAAAACTTCACACTGCCATCCAGCCGCCCGGCCCGAATCGCATCCGACAGCACGGTTTCGAACGGCATGTACATCAGGTTGGTAGCGTGGCTGGCGCTGGGAAGCAGGCTGAAGAGGGCAGTGGCGATCAGGGCTTTCGCTTGCATGGTTGTCTCCTTGACGGTGAAAGCGAACCGCGAGTGCTCGAGCGACCGGGCTCGCCGTTCCGGCAGGCGCTGTGCGATGGCCTGTTTGAGCGAGTGTAGATGGTCCATGCAGAGGTGCAGCGAAATGCCGGTGTTGTCGGAAATACCTTTTCAGGCAGTATTGCCGGCGTTCCCGAAAGGGGCTTGTGAGACTCTGAGGATCCTGGGCAACCAGCTATCGCAGAGCCAGGCAGGTGACAGGCGATGACAAGCCAACCTGTTTGTGAAAGGGCGCCGAAAGGCGCCCTTTGTCGTTTCCGGCGGTTACTGAACCGTCGCCAGATCACCCTTCAACGCAACGCCTGCCATGATCGCGCCCGCGTGGCATTCGTAGTTCTTCGCATCCTTGCGCTCGTTGCTCTTGTAGAAGCTGACGATGTTGGTCACGGCGTTGGCGCCGGCGTTTTTCGCCGCCTGGTGCAGGCTGATGATGGCCGATTGCACGACCCACTCGCAGGCTGCCTGGTCGGACTTGTTGAAGGCGTTGGTTTTCTTGTTGGTCACCGCACCAGGGCTGACAACGGTGACTTTGCCGGCAGGAGTGTTGCCCGCCAGGAAGAACTTCACGCTGCCGTCGATCTTGCCGGTGCGGGTTGCCTCCGCGACCGCTTTGTCGAATGGCAGGTAGACCGCCGTGTCACGGGCCTGGCTGACGGCCGGCAAGGCACAGATGAGCAGAGTGGCGGCGAGTTGCTTGAAACGCATGGAGGTCTCCTTGACCTGGATTAATTCGGTTGTGTCCAGCGGCGGAAGATCAGCGAGGTGTTGACCCCGCCGAACGCGAAGTTGTTGTTCATCACGTACTCGTGATGCATCTGGCGAAACTCGCCGCGCAGGTAGTCGAGCTGGCCGCAGTGCGGATCGACTTCGTCGAGGTTGAGCGTGTGCACGTACAGGTCGCGGTTGAGCATTTCGATGCTGAACCAGGATTCCAGCGCACCGCAGGCGCCGAGGGTATGGCCGAGAAAGCTCTTCTGCGAGCTGATCGGCATGTGTTCGCCGAACAGGCTGCTGGTGGCCAGGGTTTCGGCGATGTCGCCCTGCTCGGTGGCCGTGCCATGCCCGTTCACGTAACCGATGGCGTCTGGCGGGAGCCCCGCGTCTTCCAGCGCCAGTTCCATGGCCCGGCGCATGGTGATCTGTTCCGGACGGGTGGTGTGCTGGCCGTCGGCATTGCTGCCGAAGCCGACGATTTCGGCGTGGATGCGCGCACCGCGAGCGAGGGCATGTTCCAGCTCTTCGAGCACCAGCATGCCGCCGCCTTCACCGATCACCAGGCCGTCGCGTCCCTTGTCGTAGGGACGTGGCGAGGTCTGCGGCGCATCGTTTTTCAGGCTGGTGGCGTATAGCGCGTCGAACACCATGGCCTCGGTCGGGCACAGTTCTTCGGCGCCGCCGGCGAGCATCAACGGCAGGCGACCGAACTTGATTGCCTCGTAAGCGTAACCGACGCCCTGGCTGCCGCTGGTGCAGGCGCTGGAGGTCGGGATCAGACGCCCGGTGAGGCCGAAGAAGATGCTGATGTTCGCCGCCGTGGTATGCGGCATCATCCGCACGTAGGAATTGGCATTGAGCCCTTCGGCCACCGAATTGAGCAGCATGTTGCCGAACGCCTTGATCTCGTCGGTGCTGCCGGTGGACGAGCCACAGGCCACGCCCATGCGTCCGTCCTTGATCGACTCGTCGCCGAGCAGACCGGCATCGGCCAACGCCTTTTCCGCTGCGGCCACGGCGAGCCGGGACACCCGGCCCATGCTGCGCAATTGCTTGCGGGTCCAGTGCGCCGGCACCTGGAAATCATCGATGGGCCCGGCCAGGCGAGTGTTGAGTTCACTGAAACGATCCCACTCGTCCATCCGGCGGATGCCGCTGCGGTTGGCCGCAAAGTTGCGGGCAATCGTGTCCCAGTCGCTGCCCAGCGAGGTGATGCCGGCCATGCCGGTGACGACAACGCGCTTCATCAGCACAAGCCTCCGTTGACCGCCAGGACCTGGCGGGTGATGTACGACGCTTCCGCCGACATCAGGAAATTCACCGCACCGGCCACTTCTTCCGGGGTGCCCATGCGTTGTGCCGGGATCATCTTCATCAGTTCTTCCACCGGCACGTTTTCATCGAGCATGGCCGTGTCGATCAGGCCCGGCGCGACACAGTTCACCGTGATTTTGCGCTTGGCCAGTTCGATCGCCAATGCCTTCGCAGCGCCAATCACACCGGCCTTCGAAGCGCTGTAGTTGACCTGGCCACGATTGCCGATCAGTCCCGAAACCGAGGTGATGCAGACGATGCGACCGGCGGCGCGGCGACGGATCATCGGCATCATCACCGGGTGCAGGACGTTGTAGAAACCGTCGAGGTTGGTACGCAATACCGCGTCCCAATCATCATCGCTCAAGGCCGGAAACGCGCCGTCGCGGGCCAGACCGGCGTTCAGCACTACGCCGTAATAGGCGCCGTGAGCTTCGACGTCGGCTTCGAGGATGGCTTTGCAGGTTTCGCGGTCTGCCACGTCGAATTGCAGGATGCGCGCATGGCGGCCCAGGGCTTCGATTTCGGCTTTCACCGCTTGCGCTTCGGCCACGCCGCTGCGGCAATGCAGGACGATATCGTGGCCGGCCTGGGCCAGGCGCAGGGCGATGGCACGGCCGATGCCACGGCTGGAGCCGGTGACCAGTGTGAATTCAGTCATCCTTCGACTCCTTCAATTGTTCAAGATATTGCGCTGCGTGCGGTGGGCGGAACACGTTCAGCCGGGCACTGGCTTCGATGCCGGGCGCCGTGATGTGGCACTCGAACACGCCCATGCCGTTGTCGTCTTCCAGCGAGCGGATGCCGTGAACGGTCAGCTCGCTGCCGACCGGAAACGCCTCGACATTGCATTCGAATTTGCGAGTGCCGAGCAGAAAACCCAACTCCACTGCGTTGCCTTTCTGCCGTGCATGACAGCCGGCGAACGCGGCGACACTCTGGGCCATCAGCTCGACGCCGACCCATGCCGGCAGGCTGCCGTCGGGCAGGCTGAACAGGCCACCGGGTCTGACCGTCAGGGTGGTGTGGATCTGCTCGTCGTCGAAGCCGAGGATCCGGTCGATCAGAATCATGTCGCCAGCGTGGGGCAGCAATTCGGCGAGCGGCCAGTCAGTCATGGGGCGTCTCCGATAATCAGGCTGACGTTATTGCCACCGAAGGCAAACGAATTGCTCATCAGGTAGCGCGGAGCAGTGGACGCTAGGCGTTCGTTCGCGGTCACCCACTTCAGCGCGGGCATGTCCGGATCGGCCTGGCCATCCCAGACATGTGGCGGCAAGGCGTGGTCAGGGTTATCGGCGCTCAGGCTCAGCCAGCAGAACGCGGCTTCCAGTGCGCCGGCCGCGCCGAGGGTGTGGCCGGTCATCGGTTTGGTCGAGGAGCAGGCCACGCCCTGCGGGAACAAGGTGGAAACGGCCAGGCTCTCCATGGCGTCGTTGTGCTGGGTGGCGGTGCCGTGCAGGTTCAGGTAGCTGACTTGTGACGCTTGCAGGTGGGCGCGATCCAGTGCCTGCTGCATGGCCTGCAACGCGCCACGACCGGACGGTTCCGGCGCGGAAATATGATGTGCATCGGAACTGGCGCCGGCGCCCAGCAGGGCAATGGCCGGGCCGTCGCTGCGCTGTTTGCTCATGATGAAGAGCACCGCCGCCTCGCCGATGTTGATGCCGTCGCGGTTGGCCGAAAACGGATTGCAGCGCTCGCCGGAGACCGCTTCCAGCGACGAAAAACCATTGAGCGTCAGTTTGCACAGGCTGTCGACGCCGCCGCACAGCACCGCGTCGCACAACCCCAGATCGAGCAGACGTCTGGCGCTCATCATGGCCCGGGCGCTGGAGGTGCACGCCGTGGAAATCACGTAGGCCGGGCCGCTCAGTTGCAGCCAGTCGGCGAGAAAAGTCGCCGGGGCGCCGAGTTCCTGCTGCCGGTAGTCGTAATCGGTCGGGAACTGCTGGTGGCGAATGTAGTGCGCCAGTCCCTGACTGGCCTCGTCGATCCCGGAGGTGCTGGTGCCGAGCACCACGCCGATGCGATCAGGGCCATAGGTCTGAATCGCGGCGTCAATGTCGTCGCGAATCTGCAATGCGGCTTCCAGCAGCAACTGATTGTTGCGGCTCTTGTGCGCCGCCATTTGCGGCGGGACGGGTGCCAGATCACCGCGCACGGCGGCTACCGGCAACTCGCGCTCCGGCACCCAGCCAGACTCGTGGCGCATGCCCGAACAATCGCCGGCGAACAGTTGGCGGGCGACCTCTTGCTTGTCACGGCCCAGGGCGCAGATCACGCCGAGGGCATTGAGGTAGGCGGTCATGGCGTCGATTCACCTAAAGGAGACACGCGATAGTGCGGGCCTTGGGGCAGATTCAATTCGAAGCGCAACGGTTGTGCATACCGGATGTTCCAGCGTTCCGGCAGTGAACGTTGTCCGTCGCTTTGCAGTGCGCCAGGGTAATTGCGCGACAGCTCGCCCGCAGGCGTCAGAGCGAACAGCAGCGCGGCGAACAGCTCCCGGGCTTCCGGATCGGGCGGCAGCAGGCCGTCGGCCTGCCAGTGTCCGTCGATCAGTCGCTGGCGGGCCTGGGGAATGCCCAGCGGATCCATCATCGACCAACGGATGCCCTGGCCCTCGCGCTGGATTACCAGCAACCAGTCCTGACGCTGTCCGGCTTGCTGGCGCTCGATGTGCAATTGCAGCGGCAAGGGCAGCGTCGGGTTATCCACAGGCAGCGGCGCCTGGCTGGCGCAGGCACCGAGCAGGCTGATGCAAGCCAGCAGAATAAGTCGTATCAATGCGGACAATGTGGGAGCGAGTCTGCTCGCGATGGCGTCTGCACATCCAGCACCGATGCAAGCTGATCTACCGCTTTCGCGAGCAGGCTCGCTCCCACAAGTAAAGTGCGACATCAGCAAGTCCCTTCCAGCGGTTTGCGCGCCACGACATTGACCAGGGTTTCCTCACGCTGGCCAAACGGCTTCGGTTTGCGCAGGCCAAAACGTTCCAGCAGGCCGAAATCCTTCGCCCGGCTCCACCACAGGTACGGGTAGGAAACATTCCGTTCGCCGAACTCGAAGCCCTGCTGGCGGATCATCTCCAGATACTGCGCCGCACTCTTCTGCACATGCATCGGATGGCGAAACAGCCAACGGATGACCCACGTATCAATGTAGGCCTCGGTGGACTCGGCGAACAGCAGATAACCGCCCGGCTTGAGCACCCGGTAGAACTCGGCCAGGGCTTTTTCCTGCTCCACCAGATGATGGAAGGTCTGGTGACAGAACAGCAGATCGACGCTTGCATCCGGAACATTGAGCGTCGCGCAATCGCTGCCGATCAGCTCGACATCGAAACCCAGGCGCGCCGCCTCTGCGGCGCTCAGTTCCAGGCTGTGCGGGTCGGCATCGACGCCGATCAAACGCTGCGGGGCGAAAGTCAGGCGCAGGTGGCCGAAGGATTTGCCCTGGCCGCAGCCTGCATCCAGCAGCACCGGGTTGGCCGGCAGCGTTTCGCTGAACAACCCGCGCAAATCATTGATCGCCACGCGCAACACATGATGTTGCCAGGTGTGGCTGCGCAGGAACCAGAAGCCGAAACGGGTTTCCTCGACGTAGCTGTCGCTCAAGTAGTTCATGGGGCGTCCTTTGCACAAAGTTCGGAAATCGTCTTCAGCCGGCGGCGCGCTTCGCTGACGAACGGGTTGCGTTCGTCCCAGGCGTAGCCGGCGAGGATCGAACAGATCATGCGACGGATGTCCGGGGAGGCCTGCTCATGGAAAATCACGTCCTGGAAGGTGCCGGCGTACCAGCCCTCGACGTAGGCGCGGAAGGTGTCGACGCCGCGTTTCAAGGGTTCGGCGAACTCGCTTTGCCAGTCCACGGTTTCGCCCTGCAACTGCCGGTGCAGCACGCCAGCGGCCATGCTCGCCGAACGCATGGCGATGGTCACGCCGGAGGAAAACACCGGGTCGAGAAACTCCGCCGCGTTGCCCAGCAAGGCAAAACCGCGACCATGCAGGGTTTTGACGTTGGCCGCATAGCCGCCGAGGGTGCGCGCCGGGGTATCCCAAACGGCGTTGTTCAGCACCTTCGCCAGGCTCGGGGTTTCAGCGATGAAACCGCGCAGGCAGGCATCGAGGTCGGCATCGCGGCCTTCGAAATGTTCGGCAGCCGCCACCACACCCACCGAGCAGCGACCGTTGCTGAACGGAATCGTCCAGAACCAGATGTCGCGATGCCGCGGATGGGTGGTGACGAGAATTTTTTCGCGGTCGAAGGCCGGGTGATCGATGTGATCTTCGATGTGGGTGAACACGGCCTGGCGCAGCGGAAAATTCGAGGGCGCCTCGAGATCCAGCAAGCGCGACAGCACACGACCGTAGCCGCTGGCATCGAGAACGAAACCGGCCTCGACGCGGTACTCGCTGCCGTCCTCGTGGCGTACTTCGAGTTGCGGGCGCGGGCGGTCGAAATCGACGCTGACGATGGCATCGCCATAACGGATTTCCACACTTTGCAGCGCGGCTTGATCGGCCAGCAGTTTGTCGAAGTCGGCGCGTTGTACCTGGAAGGTGGTCGGTTTGCCGCCGCTGAACGTATCGCCGAAATCGAACGCGCTGTAGCGTTCGCCCCACGCAAATGCGGCGCCGGTCTTGCGCTGGAATCCGGCGGCGTTCACCGCATCGAGCATGCCGGCTTCTTCGACGAAATCCAGGCAATGACTGAGCAGGCTTTCGCCGATGGAAAACCGCGGGAAATGCTGACGCTCGATGACCAGCACATCGTGACCCTTGCGCTTGAGCAACGTGGCAGCGATGGCGCCGGAAGGGCCGGCGCCGATGATCACGACCTGACGGGATTCCATTTCAACGATTGGCACGCGAACTCCTGGGTGCGGCAATTGGGTTTTGCGATACGCGGTGCAGACCGATGAGGGCCGGCAACAGCGTCGCGATCAGACCCATCAGCATCAGCGCGAAGTACAGCGCCGGGCTGATGAGCTGTTGGTGCAACAGCAGGTTGAGAAAAACGATTTCGCTCAAGCCGCGGATGTTCAGCAGCACACTTTCGCGCCAGCGGCTGGCGCCTTCGAACGATGCACCGGCCCAGCCCAGACCCAGCCAGTTACCGAGCAGTTTGCCGGCGATCGGCAACAGCAACAGCACCGCCCATTGCACAGCACCGAGGCTGGCGAGGGCGCTGTGCACATCGATCTGCACGATGCCGAAGGTGAGGATCAGCGGAATCGCGATCCACGTCTGCAAACGGTTCATCCAGCGTTCCGGCAACGGCAGCACCAGCGGTACCTTCAGCGCGGCCATGCAAAGCAGATAGCCGATGCCGAAAATCAGCGCATTGAGTTTGTAGTGTTCGGCCAGCACCAGCAGCGCAAAAAAACCGAGGCTGTAAGTCAGTGGTCGACGGATGCCGGACACCCGTAGCAGCAACGGCACACAGGCCAGCCCCAGCGGCAGCAACAGACTGCTCAGGTGCAGACTGCCTTGAGCGAGGCCGAACAGGGTCCAGCAGGTCAGGTCGATCAGGATCGCGGTCTGCACCAGACGCCGGGTTGCGGCGGGCGGATAGTCGATATGCCGCAGGTACAGATACAGCACCGGGATGGCGGTGATGGCGAACACCAGACCGATGGCCAGCGAATGGATCCACGGTTGCGTCGGCAGCAGCCAGTACGCCGTCGCGAGACCGCAGACGAAGGGCACGGCGAAACTCGGCAGGGCGATTTTCACACTCTGACGATCCAGACGCAGGTCGATCACGTCGCTGAGAATGTGTCCGAGCAACAGGGCGAAACCCAGGCTATAGAGGTTTTTCAGCCAGTCCGGGGCAATCAGATCGGCACCACTGAGCTGCCAGCCCGGTTCGATCCAGAAATACATCAACAGGGGCAGGATGAAGCTGGCCAGGAGCAACTGGCTGACAATCGGAATCAGCCCGAAATGCCGGCCGATACGGGTCGCGATGGCGAACAGGATCAGTGCCATCAGCCAGAACACCGCGATCGTCATGCCGGACGCTCCGCAGCTGTCACAGCGTGAGCATGACGCCCGGCCCACGGCGCCAGCAGGAAGCTGAAAGCCAGCCCGAGGCTGACCGACAACCCGAAGTTGCTCACCGCCGGCGTACTCGACACCGCCAGCAGGCCGAACGACAGCCAGGTCGTCAGCGCCGCGAGCAAGGTGCCGAGCAGGCTCACCGCTGCGCCGCCGATCTGTTCACGCATGAGGATCGCGTAATCGACGCTGATCGCCGTCACCAGCAGCAGGCCGAACAGGCTGAACAGTGTCAGCGGCTGACCGAGCCAGCCGAGGCTGGCCAGGCTGCACAGGGCCGCGAGCAGTGGCAGGGAAACGATGCGCAACGCGCCGCCGAGACCGAACGGCAGAATCAGCACCAGCACGATCAGCACGCAGGAGGCGAGTTTCAATTCGGCGGCGCTGATCTGGGTTTCGGCAAACACCCGATTCAGGTCACCGAGGCGATCCACCAGTTCCACGCCGGGCAGGTCCAGCGCCTGTACCCGCAGCAGCGACGGATTGTTCAGTCCTTGCAGGCTGACCATCGCCGCCACGCCGCCTTCGACCGGGCCGAGCCACAACGTACGGTAAGGCTCACCGAGCGGGCCGCCGAGCGCGGTGTCGATGTCTTCGGCGGGCAGCGCTTGCAACTGCGCGAGTTCGGTTTGCAGCGCTGTCAGTGGTACGCCGACTTCCAGCAGCGGTTGCCAGAATTGCGGCAACTTGTTCAGCGCTTCGCGCACCTGCTGTTGCTGGCTCGGCGGACTGACCAACTGGTTGAGCGCCAGAAAGCCCTGCAACTTGTCGAGGTTGACCAGTTGCTCCAGTCGTTCGCTCAGCGCAGCCTGACGCTCCAGCAGTTGCTCCTGATTGTCCGCGCGCACCAGGAAAAACTGGCTGGTCGGCTGATAACCGGTGATACGGGCAATGGTCTGCGCTTCATCGGTCAGATGCTGCGGCGCGCCGACCCATTGGCGGATGTCGTTTCGGGTTTGCAGCTGGATCAGGCCACCGGCGCAGAAGGCGATCAACAGTGCCGCCAGAATCGGTGTGCGTACGTGCTCCAGCAGGGATTCCCGAAGGCTGACCATGCGCTCGGCCAGTCGCAACGGCCATTGTGCCGGCTGGATTTCAACATTGCTCAACAGCGCCGGCAGCAGACACACCGCCGACAGGTAGGCGCCGAGCAGTCCGGCGGCGGAGAACACGGCGATCTGGGTCAGGGCCGGAAACGGCGTCCACGCCAGCGCCAGATAGCCGATGGCGCTGGTGATCAGGCTCAGGGTCAGGCCCGAGACGGTCAGCCGCAGCGCCGGCCAGCTGCGCCAGGGCTTGAGGCTCCAGCTCTTGGACAGATAGTGCAGCGGGTAATCCACTGCCACGCCGATCAGGCTCGAACCGAGCACCAGGGTCATTACATGCAGATGCCCGAACAGCGCCACGCAAGCCACCGCGCCGAACAGCATGCCCACCAGCACCGGAACGAACGCCAGCAACACCCGCCAGCGGCGGAAGGCGAGCAACAGCAGCAACAGAATGCCGAGTGTCGCGCCGCCACCCACCCAGGAGATCTCCCGCGTAGCCTGTTGCTGACCGTTGGCCGCGTAGAGCAAGCCGCTGGCGGCCAACAGTTGCACATCGGCTTTCGCCGCTTGCTCGCGACTGTGTTGCAGCAGCGCGGCGACCTGCAGCGGCAGGTTCATGTCGAAGGCGTTGCCGGTGGTGCGTGCCCGCAGCAGCACCCAGCTTTTGCCGTCGGCATCGGCGATCAGCGCGCCGCTGGCGATGTCCAGTTGCACCGAACCGTGCTGCGGCTGGCTGTTCTGGATGCGTCCGGTCAGGCCCAGCCAGTCGTCCTGGCTCGGCACCAGGCTGAAACCGGTGAACGGATCGAACAGTGCCTGCACCCGTTGCTGGATGAAGGCATCCGGGTGTTCGATCAGCAGTTGTCGATCATCGTCCGAGAGCATTGCCAGTCGTCCTTGCAGCAATTGCGTGCGCAGGGCGGGCAGGTCTGCTTGCAGGTTCCACTGGACCTTTTCGAACAGCCCGCTGGCCTGCCACTGCTCGCCCAACGTCCGGGCCATGGCAATGGCCTGCTGGCGATCAGCGTGACCGACCAGTACCAGCATTTCCCGGTTGAGCGGTTCCTGCATGCGTTGTTCGGCGCGCTGCTCGATGGCGTCCGGATGGGTGCCGGGCACCAGCTCCATCAGGTTCGCCGACAGCGGTGCGCCATCGCGCCACTGCCAGGCGCCCAGTGCGCCGACGGCCAGCAACAGGATCAGGAACAGCCAGGGCAGCCTGCGTTCACTCGGCAAAGTCATGTTGCTCCGCGTCGCTCAACGGTTGGCCGGCGGTGCTGCCCTGCATGCGCAGCACGGTGCTGTCGCCCTGGGTTTCCAGCAGTTCGATGGTGTTCACCAACGTGCCGCCGGTGATGTTGATCTGATTGAACACCTGCTTGAGCAGCACCGAGCGTGGGGTCAGCGTCAGATGCCATTGTTGTGCGTCGCCGCTCAGGGCCAGTTCGAAATCCCGTTGCAGACCGCTGCTGTCACCTTGCAGCACGGCGAGGAACAACCGGTTCTGCTCCGCGCCGGCACTCTTGCCGGGCAACAATTGCCAACCATTTACGTCACGACGTGCGATGCCCCTGGCGTCGATACGGTAGTCCTGCTGCAGCGGAGTTTTCAGCAGCCAGAGCAGGCCGTGATTTTTCGCCAGCACGAAGCTGCCCTGGCTGATCAGCGGCCGGGGCAGGGCACGCAGGTGTTTTTCCTGAATGAACTGGCCGTGGATCACGTCCGGTTTCGCCAGTTGATCGCTCAGCTGTTGCAGGTCGAAGGCGTTGGCCAGTGACGACAGCATCAGCAGCGCCAAGGCCCCAAGGGATTTCACAAGCGCATTCATCGCAGCATCCTTTCCACGGCATCGGTGAAGACTTTCGGCGACGCCAGTTGCATCTCGCGGCTGCTCACCTCGACAGCGACCTGCACCGAACTGGCGCGGGTCAGGCGCTCGCCGGTCTCGGCGTCGGTGATCAGGTAGTGAATCTTCAGGCGGTTTTCCCACTCCACCAGACTGGCGCGCACGTTCAGCCGCTGACCGAACACCGCTCCACGCACATAACGCAATTGCAGGTCGATCACCGGCCAGGCATAGCCCGAATCGACCATCTGGTTGTAGTTGTGGCCGATCTTGTCGAGCAGCGCGCAGCGCGCCACTTCCAGATATTTCACGTAATGGCCGTGCCAGACGACGTGCATGGTGTCGACGTCAAAGAACGGCACGAGGATTTCCGTATCGGCGTGAAGCACTCCAGCGCTACGCATGCAGCCTCCAGTGTTGTTCGGCGATACGTTGCAGGCACAGGCGCAATTCACCTTCCAGGGCGCGGTCTTCGATCACCGGCGGGAAGTCTTTGGCCAGTTCTTCGTGCATGGCGGCCAGCGACGGTGGCAGTGGTCGTGCATCTTCATCGCAACCACGCAACCACACGCCCTGATTGGCCGCGAGCAGGGTGGCGGCAGCCACCTGTTCGGTCAGCTCGAGCACGCGAATGGCGTCGCGGGCGGCGATGGTGCCCATGCTCACCTTGTCCTGGTTGTGGCATTCGGTGGAGCGCGAAAACACGCTGGCCGGCATGGTGTTTTTCAACGCTTCGGCGGTCCAGGCACTGGCGCCGATCTGCACGGCCTTGAAGCCGTGGTTGAGCATCGCGCGGTCGGCGCTGGCGCCGGACAGGTTGCTCGGCAATCCATGGTTGTAACGCTCGTCCACCAGCAGCGCGAGTTGCCGGTCAAGCAGGTCGGCGACGTTGGCCACGAGGTTTTTCAGGCTGTCCATGGCGAATGCGATATGCCCGCCGTAGAAGTGCCCGCCATGCAGCACGCGCTCGGCTTCGGCGTCGATGATCGGGTTGTCGTTGGCGCTGTTGAGTTCGGTCTCGATGAACGAACGCAGCCAGTTGAGGCTGTCGGCCAATACGCCGAGCACGTGCGGCGCGCAACGCAGGGAATAGCGATCCTGCAGGCGATGCAGCGGCGCGGTCGGTGCGTCGATCGCCAGATCCTTGCGCAGCCACGCGGCGACCTGCATCTGCCCCGGGTGCGGCTTGGCGGCGAACAGGCGCTCGTCGAAGTGTTCCGGATTGCCTTGCAGCGCCACCACGTTCAGCGCCGTGATGCGGGTGGCCAATTGCAGCAGGTAATCGGCGCGGGCGTAGGCGAGGCAGGCAAGACCGGTCATCACGGCGGTGCCGTTCATCAGTGCCAGCGCTTCTTTCGGGCGCAGCACCAGCGGCGTCCAGCCCAGTTCGCGGTGCACGTCGGCGGACTGGCGGCGTTCGCCACGGAACATCACTTCACGCTCGCCGGACAGGGTCGCGGCCACGTAGGACAGCGGCGTCAGGTCGCCGCTGGCACCTACCGAGCCCTCTTCAGGGATCAGCGGCAGGATGTCGTGTTCAAGGAAGGCATGCAGACGTTCCAGCAGCTCGATGCGCACCCCGGACACGCCGTGGCACAGTGACTGCAAACGCGCCGCCAGCACTGCGCGGGTAGCCTGGGCGTCGAGCAGCTTGCCCAGACCGCAACCATGGAACGTGTAGAGATGCTGCGGCAATGCTTCGACGTGATGCAGCGGCACCGCGACCACGCAGGAGTCGCCGTAACCGGTGGTCACACCATAGATCACGCCTTCCTTGTCCAGCAGCGAATCGAGGAACCGCGCGCCCTTGGCGATGCGTTCGCGGTAGTCGGCGTCGCTCTGCAACTGCACGGGCGCCTGACGGTTGGCCAGGGCCAGCACGTCTTCGATGCGCAAAGGGCGTTCGCCGAAGGTTACCGGCTCATGGGTTGGCGTCGTCATCGGTCTTCCAGAAAGGGTAAAAGTTGAACCATTGCTTCGGTGCTTCGAGGCAATAGTGACTCAGGCGTTCGGCGTAGCGGGTCGCCCACTGATGAATGACCTGTTCGCGGTCGCGGCGGGTCCAGGTCACGGCATCGGCGAACGGTTCGAGGGTCAGGCGGTAGTGCCCGTCAGGTTGCTTGAGGCACATCAGCAGATTGACCGGGCATTTCAGCAGGCCGGCCAGCAGCCACGGACCTTGCGGAAACCGCGCCGGATGGCCGAGAAACTCCACGGTCACGGTGCGCCCGCCATGCAGCGGCACGCGGTCGCCGGCAATCGCCAGCCACTCGCCGCGCTCCAGACGCTCGTTGAGCTGCAGCATGATTCCCGGATCCAGCTCGCTGACCTGGATCAGCCGCAGATTGGTCGCCCCGGCTTCGCCCAGCAGACGGTTGAATTGTTCGGCGTGCTTGGTGTGCACCAGCACGTTCATGGTGACCTTTTCGCCGATCTCCGCCAGCGCGCGGCACACTTCGAGGTTGCCCAGATGCGCGCCCACCAGCATTTGCCCGCGACTGCCACGCAATTGATGACGCAGCAGCGCCGGGTCGATGATTTCGATCTGCTCGATGCTCAACTTGCGATTCCACACGTCGAGCTTGTCGAGCAGCGAGTCGGCGAACGCCATGAACTGCCCGAACACGCGCCACAGGCTCGGGCGCAATTCGTGGCGTCCGCTCCAGTCGGCCAGACGCTGCCGGTACTGCCAGGCACTGCGCCGCGCCGTGCGACCGAACAGGAAGAAGTACAGGACGATGCCGTACAACAAAGGGCTCAGCAGGCGCCGGCCAAGGACTCTGGCGGCGAACGCGGTGAATTTCATCAGCAGGAAACTGCCGCGCTCTTCGCGGTCGGCCCAGTGCTTCTTGTCGGTTTCGACGGTCATGCGCGCCACCGTCGCCAGAGAATGACGGGCGAGCGCAACAACATGCCGAAGAACAGACGTGTGTGCATGCTCGAGATCAGCACGTTGTCGTGAAGCAGGCGAAAGTGCGACACGCCGTCCAGCGGGTAATGCACGCGGGTCTGCAGCCAGCGCATCGGCTGGTTGCGCCAGGACAGCCGCACGAGGATGTCCGAGTCGAAATCCATGCGCCTGCCGATCCGCGCCGAATCGATCACCGCCAGTGTCGGTTCCAGCGGGTAGACACGAAAACCGCACATCGAATCGCGGATCTGCAACGACAGGCTGTTGATCCACACCATCACGTGAGTCAGGTAGCGGGCGTACAGGCGCCCTTTTGGCACGCTGGCGTCGTACAGCGGATAACCGCAGATCAGGGCCTGCGGATGGGCGAGGGACTCTTCGATGAAGCGGCCGACATCCCGCAAGTCGTGCTGGCCATCCGCATCGACCTGCAAGGCATGACTGAAG
The DNA here is from genome assembly GCF_024981055.1 of Pseudomonas sp. BW7P1. Lineage (NCBI taxonomy): Bacteria > Pseudomonadati > Pseudomonadota > Gammaproteobacteria > Pseudomonadales > Pseudomonadaceae > Pseudomonas > Pseudomonas sp. BW7P1. Next base: position 691,871 of record NZ_CP103374.1, read on the forward strand.
CCCAGTCGCGCAGCTTCACGCAATCCGGTCATCACGGCACCGCCCTTGCCTTGATTGGCGGTCAGTCGTACCAGATACACCCGCTCGCGTTGGGCCAGAACGTCCAGCACGGCTGCACAGGCCTTGCTGCTGGCGTCGTCCACCAGAATGCATGGCAAGCCCTGGGCGAGCAGGGCTTCGATCACGGTGGTGATGGCGGTTTCGTGGTTGTAGACCGGGATGACCGCGCAGGGATTATGCATTGCCGGTCACCAACAGAATCCGCCCGCTGGAGCAGGTGGCGGTGTCGTTGCGGTAGGTGAAATACAGCTTGCCGCGTTCAGGGTCGAAGCGCAGGTGCAGCTGGATTTCATCGCCGGGGCGCACCAGTTGCTGGAATTTCAGGACTTCCATCCCGGCGAAGGCGCCGGACAGGTTCAACAGTTGACGACCAAAGTTCAGCGCCCACTCGACCTGCACCACGCCGGGCAGCACCGGGGCCTTGGGAAAGTGACCGCTGAAGTAAGCGAGGTCTGGCGGCACGCTCAGTTGCAGGCTCCACTCGCCCTCGGTTTCGGTCTGTTCCAGAACTTCCGGTGCCTTCGGACGCGTTGCCAGCAGCAGCGCTTCGACGTCGGCCTGAGGCAGCTTGCCCTGAGGGTTCAGCGGCAGTTGTCGCAACAGGCGCCAGCGCCGGGGCAGGGCGAGGGCTTCGCAATGCTCGCCGAGGTGACGGCGCAGGGTTTCGGTGAGGCTGCGGCGGCCGTGTTCGCGCAGGGCACACAGACCTGATTCGCTGAGCACCAGCAAGGCGCCGAGGGAGGCACGGTTTTCCTGCACCACACCGAGTCGCGCTTCGGTGACCCAATCGTGAGCGACCAGGGCCTGTTCCAGCATCGGCAGGGAAATGCGTTTTTCTTCCAGCTTGACGATCCGGTCCAGCCGACCCAGCAGTTCGAAGCGACCATCGGCTTCGATGCGTGCGGCATCGGCGGTGTGTTCGACATGCCCGACGGGCAGGTACGGCGAGGCGATCAACAGGGCGCCGTCGTCATTCTGGCTCAGCTCGACACCGGCGAACGGCCGCCACAACTGCTGGCCCTGACGCCAGGCGATGCCGCCGGTCTCCGAGCTGCCGAGGATTTCTGTCGGCCACTGTTGCAGGCGCTGGTGCAGGCTCTGCGCGGCATCCGCGGGCAGCGCACCGCCTGAGGAGAACACCCGGCGCACGGCGCTCAGGGCCGGCCAGTCGAGGTTGTCGCCCATGCGCTTGAGCAGCGCCGGGCTGGCCACCCAGGCGAAGGCCGGGTGTTCGCGGCTGGCGCGCTGCATGTCTTCGGGAAAGGCCAGTTGCTTGCGCAGGAACGGGCGCCCGGCACACAGCGGCCAAAGCACACGGAACAGCAGACCGTAAATATGTTGGGTAGCGACGCTGCCGATGATGCAGGCGTCGCCAAGATCCGCACCCCACAGTTGTTCGAGGGCTTCGACTTCGTTGGCCAGTTGGCGCAGGGATTTGTCGATGCGTTTGGGCTCGCCGCTGGAGCCGGACGTACACAGGCTCAGGCGACACTGGTCAAGATCCAGTTCGGCACCCGCCAGAGCGGTGAGCTGCAAATCGTTGAGGTGTGCATCATTCACATGATCGGTCAGCCACAGGTCGACTTCGTTCGACCAGCGCTGGCGGGTCTGCGCCTGCAGGTCAGAGGGCAACAACACGCTGACGCCGGCGCGCCAGGCCCCCAGCAGCGCCACGGCCAGCTCTGCGGCATCCTCCAGATGCACGGCCAGGCGCTGCACGCCCCTGGCCTCCAGGCCGGCGGCCAGGCTCAGCGCCTGCTCGCGCAGGTGTGCGTGATCGAGTGCCGGCGCGAGGGTAATTGCGCGTTGCGGCATGTCCTTGAGCAATAGCTGCTCAAGTTTTATCCAGTTCATGGGCGACCTCTTACCCGTTGTCGTATCAGCCATTCAATGGCAAACATCAGGCCGATCAATCCGTAGGAGATCAGGCCGGTGTACAACATCCACCAATGCAGCGGCGCCCAAAGGGTCAGCAGGGCGGCGCACAGACCGTTGCAGAAGAAAAACACGCTCCAGGCCACGGTAACCCGGCGGGTGTAGCGGATCGCCTCGGGCGGCAATTGCGGCTCGCGAATCCGTGCCAGGCGCTCGACCATCGGCGGGCCGTATTTCAGGCTCAAGCTGAACAGAACCAGCATGAACCCGCTGATCAGCACCGGATACCAGCGCAGCAACAGCGGGCTGTCGAACAGCGCCAGCAGCAGGCAGAACACGATGGCCACGCTGGCCATCCACAGGCTGCCGGGCTTGCGCTCGCCGGTCAGGGCACGAGCCAGCCACAGGCAGCCCAGCAGCAGGCCGAACTGCCACGGTGCAAAGTGCTCCATGCCGAAATACACCGCGAAGGGATACAACAGGCCTGCCAGCAGCAGACCGAGGCCGATCAGTCGGCTCATGCGGCCGGTTGAACCAGACGGTAGACCGCCTCGACCACGTCGCCGACAGTGCGCACCGACTTGAATTCCTCGGCGGCAATTTTCTTGCCGGTCTGACGCTTGATGTGGTCGATCAGGTCGACCGCGTCGATGCTGTCGATTTCCAGGTCCTGATACAGGTTCGATTCCAGGCTCACCCGGGCCGGATCCAGTTCGAACAGCTCGACCAGGGCATCGCGCAGGGTGTTGAAAATGTCGTCACGAGTTTGCATGGTCCGGTCTCAAGCTGCCTGTTTTGCCGTGACGAACGCCGCGAGGCTCGCCACGTTGGTGAAATGGTTGCGGGTGTCCTTGGCGTCGGCGTCGATCTTGATGCCGTACTTTTTCTGGATCGCCAGACCCAGTTCCAGCGCGTCGACGGAATCCAGGCCCAGGCCTTCGCCGAACAGCGTCTGATTGTCGCCGATGTCATCGGCGCTGATATCTTCGAGGCCCAGGGCGTCGATGATCAGCAGTTTTATCTCACGGTGCAGATCGCTCATCTTCGGCGAGCTCCTTGATGAAAAAATGGTGCAGAAAGTCGTTGAGCTTGCGCGAAGCCTGCGGTGCAGGGCCTTGCGCGGCAAAAGTCTGTGGGTCTATATCGGCCCCGACGCGAAAACTGAAGTGAACCCGGCGGCTCGGGATGCGATACCAGGGTTCGGCCTTGGTCAGGGTCGTCGGGCTGACCTTGATGATCACGGGTGTGACGATTTTCGCACCGCGCAGTGCAATGGCTGCAGCGCCCCGATGGAAGGCGGGTGCCTGCCCGGGCCGGGTACGCGTGCCTTCCGGGAAAATGATCAGGGTCTGGCCGTTTTGCAGGGCATCGGCGGCGGCATCGAGCATGTCCATGCTGCCATCGTTGCTGATGTATTCGGTGCTGCGCAGCGGGCCGCGGGTGAAAGGGTTTTCCCACAGGCTTTTCTTGACCACGCAATTGGCGTGGCGCACCAGGCCGATCAGGAACACCACATCGATCAGCGACGGATGGTTGGCGATGATCATCTGCCCGGGGCGGCCGAGGCGTTCCGCGCCCTGAATGTCATAGGTCAGCACCCCGGTCCTGGCCATGAACCGGACAAAAAACCAGAACAGCCGACTGACGGTCTGCCGTGCCCGTTCCCGATGAGCCTTCGCATCACCCGGCAGGCAGCCCAGCAGCGGAAACACCAGCAGACGCAGACACAGCCCGCCAAGCCCGAACAGGACAAAGCTGAAGGCGGTGGCGAACAGACGCCAGTAATAGGCATCGCGGTGCTTTTCGGTCACGGGTTGCGTTGCCAGGTCCATACACGATTTTTCCAGGCATGTTGGCAAAGGGTTTGCTGGCCGAGCAGGGTTTGCAGCAGGTTCAGCGCATGGGGCCATTGCGCCTTGGACAGTGCTTGCGGGGCGCTGTTCAGGGTCAGCCGCCAGTCGGTACCGGGGGTCAGCAGCAAGCCCACCGCATACGGGAACGGCACATCATCGACCCAGGCCGAATAGGCTTCGGGAGGCTGTTCTTCGGTGATCACCAGCAGCACCGCCGGAGCGCCTTCGGCCAGCAGGGCGGCCGCTTCCAGCATGCCGTGTTCGAGACCGTCGCCGGCGGCGGCAAGAGCGGTCATTTCGCTGGTTTCTCCACGCATGATCGACCACAGGCCGATGATCGCGTTGTGCACGGAGAGGCTGAACTGGGTCGGCGACAGGGGCTGTTCACGGGCCAGATCGCTGAGGATCTCGAACGTACGCGGGGTTTCACCGTGGCGTGATATGAACACCAGAGGCAGGTTTTCCTGCCCCTCGGCCAGCGGCCAGCCAACACTGAAGGCCATGCGCGCCAGGCGACTGAGTCGGCGCCGCTGCATGGCCGGAAGGAACGACACATCGGGCGCGGCATCACTGCCGGGGAGCGCAACCGGCTGTCGGCTCCAGGCCTGCCAGGCGTCCACGCTGTCGAGCCCGGGAGCCCAGGCGCGCCATTGGGCGATGTTGAAGTTGATCTCGGACATTCATTCCGCCCCTGCGGGCTCATTTGACGCTGTTTTGCCAGCACCGCAAGTGTGCTGACCTTGCCGGAAGTGGCGTGGCGCTTGGCCCCGGGTGGCGCGCATTATCCCGGTGCGACGAGTGTGTAGCAAATGCTGGTTACATTTTGCGCGCTGAAATGGACCAAAGGGTACATGGCGAAAAATGTCACTTGGCCATTATCCAGATCACGCCGGGTTTGTCTGTCAGGCGTATCTGTGGTCAATGGCAGTCTTGACGGCGTGTTCATTAAGACATTTACGTCTGACTCTGTAGTCCGCATCCATGAAGGTAGCGAAGCAGGGCTGGGCGACACTACACTCGGTCATTCTTTGATACACGGAGGTTTTGTCATGCGGCGCGTGGTGTTCAATCAGAAAGGTGGCGTGGGCAAATCCAGTATCGCCTGCAATCTGGCGGCGGTCAGCGCCAGCGAGGGCTATCGCACGCTGTTGGTGGATCTCGATGCCCAGGCCAACTCCACTCAGTACCTGACCGGGCTTACCGGTAATGACATTCCGGTGGGCATCGCCGATTTCTTCAAGCAGACCTTGTCCTCGGGCCCGTTCTCCAGAAAGAACCAGGCGGATATCTACGAAACGCCGTTCGACAACCTGCACATCATCACCGCAACGGCAGAGCTGGCTGACTTGCAGCCCAAACTCGAGGCCAAGCACAAGATCAACAAGCTGAGAAAGTTGCTGGATGAATTGGGCGAAGAGTACGATCGGATCTACCTCGACACGCCGCCAGCCCTGAATTTTTACGCGGTGTCGGCGTTGATCGCCGCTGATCGGGTATTGATTCCCTTCGATTGCGACAGCTTCTCGCGCCAAGCGCTGTATGGCCTGATGTCGGAAATCGAAGAGCTCAAGGATGACCACAACGAAGGCCTCGAAGTCGAAGGCATTGTGGTCAATCAGTTCCAGGCCCGGGCCAGCCTGCCGCAGCAGATGCTCGATGAACTGATCGCCGAAGGTTTGCCGGTGCTGCCGGTGTATCTGGCCAGTTCGGTGCGCATGCGCGAATCGCACCAGGCCAGTACACCGCTGATTCATCTCGATCCGCGACACAAGCTGACGCAGCAGTTCGTCGAACTGCACAACTTGCTCGAAGACGCCTGAAAAAAACAAAGTGGGAGCAAGCTCCCACTTTGTGTGGTGATGTCTCAGATACCTTGGCTACGCAGCCAGGCCATCAGTTGGGGCAGCGGAAACGCCCCACTCTGACGTGCCACCTCACGGCCGTTCCTGAACAGGATCAGGCTCGGAATCGAACGGATTCCCAACTGCGCCGACAACTGCTGATTGGCCTCGCTGTCCAGCTTGGCCAGCCGGCACTTGCCCGCCAGTTGCGTCGCCGCCTGTTCGAACACCGGCGCAAATGACTTGCACGGCCCGCACCAGTCCGCCCAGACATCCACCAGCAACGGCAGATCGCCCTTGATCTGGCTGGCGTAATCGCCCTGCTTGAGTTCGAAAGGCTTGTTCAACACCACCTCGGACTTGCAGCGCCCGCATTTCGGGTGGTCGCTGAGGCGCTCGGCGGGGATGCGGTTGAGGCCGTTGCAGGCGGGGCAGGGGATGAGGAGTGGGTCGGTCATGATCAGCTCGATGAATAAAACGGGATCGTACGACTGATCTGGAGCCGTACGGATCGATTATCAAGGTTCAGTCGTTCCCGCTTACGACGAACAACTGATCTCCAGATGCTTGCCCCACTCCGGCGGTCGCTGCGCATAACTTTCCATTCCGGGCTGTTCCTCGAATGGATTGCTCAACACCGCATGCAGCCGGCGCACCTCTGAGTAGTCACCCTGTTCGGCCGCATCGATCGCCTTCTGCGCCAGGTAATTGCGCAGGATGTACAGCGGATTCACCGCGTGCATCCGCGCTCGGCGTTGTTCCTGATCGGTCACGCCATCCCGTGCGACGCGGTCGACATACCGTTCGCCCCACGCATCGAAACCTCGAATATCCACAAAGTCATCACGCAGCCGGGCAACCGCGTGGTCTGCCGGTTCCTCGCCCAGACGACGGAAGAACAGCGTGTAGTCGACGCCGCTGTTTTGCATCAGTTGCAGCAGTTGCTCCAGCAGTTGCTGATCGTCGTCCTCGGCAGTGGTCAAGCCCAGACGGCGGCGCATCAGGTCGAGGTAATGGGCCTGGAACAGCGGCAGGTACAGGCCGAGGGTTTCGCGCAGGGCTTCGACGCTGATGAATGGCGTCAAGGCCTGAGCCAGGGCACTGAGGTTCCACTGGCCGACGGGGACCTGATTGCTGAAGGAGTAGCGGCCCTGATCGTCGGAATGGTTGCAGATGAAGTTCGCATCGAAGTCATCGAGGAAGGCGAACGGGCCGAAGTCGAAGGTGATGCCGAGGATCGACATGTTGTCGGTATTCATTACCCCGTGACAGAAACCGTAGGCCTGCCATTTGGCGATCAGTTCGGCGTTGCGCTCGACGATTTCACGGAACATTGCCAGATAGGGTTCCGGGTGTTCCAGGCACTCGGGGAAGTGCATCGCCAGCACGTGTTCGCCGAGCTGCTTCTGCTGCTCGGGCCGCTTGGTGTAATAGAAATATTCGAAATGCCCGAAGCGCACATGGCTCGGCGCCAGACGCAGCACCATCGCGGCGCGTTCCTGCTTTTCACGCCACACCGGAGTATCGGAACCGATCACGCAGGCGGCGCGTGAAGACGGAATGGCCAGCGCATGCAGCGCTTCGGACGCCAGAAACTCACGAATCGACGAACGCAGCACCGCACGACCATCGCCCATGCGTGAAAACGGCGTCTGTCCGGCGCCCTTGAGGTGCAAGTCCCAGTGCTCGCCCGCATTGTTGTAAACCTCGCCCAGCAACAGCCCGCGACCGTCGCCCAGTTGCGGGGTGTAACCCCCGAACTGATGCCCGGAATAGACCATCGCCCGCGGTTCGGCGTCGGCCCACAGCTTGTGGCCGCCGAACAGGTCAGCGAATGCCTGGGTGTCGGCCGTCGCCGGATCCAGATCCAGCAATGCCAGAGCCGCAGGGCTGGCGACCACCAGTCGCGGGTTATCGATCGGTTCGGGCAGCACATGGGCCGAGAACGCGTCGCCCAGGCGGGCGAAGCGGTTGTCGAAGGTCAGTTCGTCGAGGGCTTTCAAGGGCCGGCTCCAGCAGAATGTCCGAGCATTCTGCTGGGAATGCTCGGGTTAGTCGAGTTTGGCCGGCGGCGGCTCTTGCAACGGTTTTTGCTCGTTGCCGCTCGGGGCGATGACTTTGCTGTCGTCTTCGACCGGCACCAGTTTGTATTCCTGGCCGTGAAGGTTCTTCAGGTAAACCTCCATCTGCCGGAACGAGATGTTGATGTGCTGTTTCTTGAACTCGCGGTTGATGAAGCGGTTGACCTCGTCGATGACCGGGTTGCGGTCTCCGAGGTCGCGCACGTGCATGCGCAGCTCGTGGTCGAGGGTGCTTTCACCGAAGTTGAGGAAATATACGTGCGGTTCGGGTTCTTTGAGCACGCGCGGGTTTTCCCGAGCGGCCTTGAGCAGCAGTTCCTTGACCAGATCCAGGTTCGAGCCGTAATCGACACCGAGTTTCAGCGTCACGCGGGTGATGGTGTCGGTCAGCGACCAGTTGATCAGTTGGCCGGTGATGAACGTCTTGTTCGGGACAATGATGTCCTTGCGGTCGAAGTCGGTGATGGTCGTGGCGCGGATGCGGATCTTGCTGACAGTGCCCGACAGGTTGCCGATGGTGATGGTGTCACCGATCCGCACCGGGCGTTCGAACAGGATCATGATGCCGGAGATGAAGTTCGCGAAGATCTCCTGCATGCCGAAACCGAGGCCGACGGACAGCGCCGCCACCAGCCATTGCAACTTGTCCCAGCTCACGCCGAGGGTCGACAGGGTCGAGACGAAACCGACCCCGGCGATCACGTAGGACAGCAGCGTGGTTGTCGCGTAAGCGCTGCCCTGGGCCAGGTTGAGTTTCGACAGCACGAACACTTCCAGCAGGCCCGGCAGGTTGCGTGCGAGCGCAAAGGTGATGCCGATGATGATCAGCGCGCCGAGCATGTCGCCGATGCTGATCGGCACCATGCTCATGTTGGCACCGGTGCCGCTGGTGTATTCGTAGAGGGTGATATTGTCGAGGTACGAGAACACCGTGATCAGGTCGGCCCAGACCCAGTACAGCGCGGCGATGAAACCGCCGAGCAGCGCCAGGCGAATCAGGCGCAGGGACTGTTCGTTGACCTTTTCGATGTCCAGGGTCGGTTCTTCGATCACCGCTTCGCCGTCGCCCGCTTCTTTCGCTGCCTGACGCTTGGCCAGGGCGCGCTGGTAGGCCAGACGCCGGGCGGCAACCGCCAGACCGCGGACGAACGTGGCTTCGATCACCAGCCAGAACATCAGCAGATACAGGGTGTTGATCAAGCGGTCGCTGAGTTTCAGTGCGGTGTAGTAGTAGCCGAAGCACACCGCGACGAACAGCGCGATGGGCAGCAGGGTGAACATGATTCCCACGGCCTTGCGGAACAGCGAGGCGTTCTCGTGGGTCGGGCTGCTGATCAGCAGGCGGCTGAGCAGCCATGCCATCAGGGCGTAGCAGGTCAGTACCACCGGCATACCCAGCACGTCATCGGCCAGCGCCGCCGGTTGCAGTTCGGCCACCGCCACCACGGCCACGAGCGCCATCACCACCAGACCCAGACGACGCACCCAGCCCTGAAGGAATTCGACCTGCGGTTTCTCCCAGCGGAAGTGCAATTCGGCCACGCCGCCGGGGGCGAGGATCCTGTACGCGGTGTAGAACACCAGCCAGGCCTGGCCCATTTGCAGCAGGGCCGCGCCCATGTTGGCGTTCTGGCCCCGGGCATCGATCTGCAGTGCCAGCCCGCACAGCGCCAGGCCCAATGCCACGGGCATCGCCAGCAGGATGTTGATCAGAATCGCCTGCGGCGTGTGCCACTGGCTGTCGCGCTTGAAATGGCCGATGTCCTGGTGAACCTTGTTCAGACGGGCATACAGTTGTTTGCGACGCCACAGCAGTGCGCCGATTAACAGCGCCAGAGGCAGGAACAGCAGCGGACGCTGAGTCAGGCCGTCGGTCAGTTCGCTCAGGCTCGAGGCCAGCGGCAGGGTGTCGATCTGGCGTTTCAGCCGTTCCGGCACGCCGCGAATCCATTCAGTGTCCAGCGGCTTGTTGCTGGGAATCCAGAACATCTGCTCGTCAAGGGTCGCGCGCAGGCTTTGCGCAGTGCTCAGCAATTGCTTCTGGTTCAGTTGCAGGGTGATCGATTCATTGAGCATTGCGCTCAGTTCGCGACTCAGCCGTTCCAGCAGATCGACGCGGGTGTTGGCCAGCTCCAGCAGACTCTTGCGCAGTTGCGGCGTGACTTGCTCCGGTGGCTGGGTGGACAGCAGATTGTCCACGTAAGTCGCCGGATTGCTCAGCAGTTCGCGCTGCTGGTTGATCTCGAACTGGTACAGACGAATGTCGGCGATCTGGTCTGCGAGGTCGCGGTCGACCTTGAGGCGTGGCAGCGCCTGCTTCTGTTTATAGAGAATCTTCGACAGCAGCAGGCTGCCCTTGAGCACGTTGATCTGTTCGTCGAGGGCCGAGTCGCTCTGGGTCACGCTGTCCAGTTGCTGCTTGGTCTGCAGATTCTGCTGGGTGAGCTGGTTGAGACGGTCGGTGCTTTTGAGCAAGTAGTCGGAAAGCTTGAGGTTGGCCGCGCTTTCAGTGGCCAGCAGGGTACTGCTGCCTGACTTCTGTGCCTCGATCGATTGCTGCGTCACCGTTTCCTGAGACAGGGTCAGACGCTTCTGGTTGATCAGGGTCTGCAGTTCCTGAATCTCATGGTCCAGACGGTCGGACTTTTCCGTGAGCAGGTCATGCTGGCTGTTGCCCAGATCCTGCAACTGGTTGTTGCCGGCCAGTTCCTGGCGGCGCAACGGGATCAAGGCATTGAGCGCGGACAGCTCGGCATTGAGCAGGTCACGTTGCTCGGCGCTCAGGGTCTTGCCGCTGTCCTTGCCGGTCTTGAGGATGCCGTTGATCTGCTGGATGCGGGTCTGGCTGGTGGAGATTTCGGCCTGTGCCCGCTCCGGTCGGGTTTGGGCGGTGATGATCAGGCTGTTGGCGTCCGCCAGGGCCTTTTGCAGATCGCTTTGCTGGGTCGAACGCTCGGTGAGTATCTGCTCCAGCTGCTGGATGCTTTCCTTGGTGAAGCGTTGCGCCACCGGCACCACGGCGGTGGCCTTGAGTCGTGCCAGTTCGCGCGTGTTTTCGATCGTCTGCTTCGGCGCGGTGGCCAGCAGTTGCTTCAGATCATTCAGTTTCTGCTCGTAGTCACGGCGGTTGTTGAGCTGGTTCAGGGTGTTTTGCAGCAGCGTCTGCAGGGTCTTCTTGTCAGCCTCGGGCAGCTTGCTGTCGGCGATCTTGTCCAGATTGGCCTGCACGGCATCGCTGGACGGCGGTTCGGCGGCCTGCAGCGGGCCGACAGTGAGACTCAGGCCCAGCAGGGCCGCGACGAAAAAGGAGCGCAGGGTAGGCATAGAGACCGGTCAAGCAAGTGAGGGTGGACGCAGTTTAGAGGAAGAGCCCGGGGCCCGGGCGACTTCCTTCGGGGAATCTGACGCCCACTTTGGCGATCTTGTTCCCGTCCATGACCGCGACCGTCCAGTGGGTGTTGTTCCATTCCACCTGGTCGCCGACGATCGGCGCGCCGCCGACTTTCTGGGCAATGAAGTGGCCCAGGGTCATGTCCGGATCGATACCGTCGGCCGACAGGCCGTAGAGGGCGGCAACCGCTTTGAGCTGGGCGTCTCCTTCGAGCACGAAGTCGCCGAAGAAGCGCAGATCGAGACCCCGTTGCGGCGCCTGGCTGAACAGTTTTCCGAGGGCCGGCAGGTTGTGTTCATGGCCGATGACACACAGCAAGTCATCGACTTCCAGCACTGTACTACCCGACGGATGGAGCAGTTGCTGGCCGCGAAACAGGGCTGCGATACGGGTGCCTTCGGGCATTTTCAGCTCTCGCAGGGGCGAACCGATGCACCATTTCTCCGCGCCGAGCTTGTAGACGAACAGTTCCCACTCGCTGGTGATGTGCACTTCCAGGGCCGAACGGGAGATCGGTGCAGGCTCCGGTGGCACCGTCACCTTGAGCAGTCTGGCCACCCACGGCAGGCTCGTGCCCTGCACCAGCAGCGACACCAGCACGATGAAGAAGGCGAGGTTGAAGTACAGCTGCGCATTCGGCAGCCCGGCCATCAGCGGGAACACCGCCAGAATGATCGGCACCGCGCCGCGCAGGCCGACCCAGGAAATGAAGGCCTTTTCGCGACCGTGGAAAGCCTTGAACGGCAGCAGCCCGACCACCACCGACAGGGGCCGTGCAAACAGAATCATCCACAGCGCCAGCCCCAGAGCAGGCAGGGCGATCGGCAGCAAGTCATGCGGAGTGACCAGCAAGCCCAGCACCAGGAACATGCCGATCTGCGCCAGCCATGCCATGCCGTCGAGCATGTGCAGGATGCCGTGGCGGCTGCGCACCGGGCGGTTGCCGATCACCAGACCGCACAGGTAAACGGCAAGGAAGCCGCTGCCGTGCAGGGCGTTGGTCAGGGCAAACACCACCAGACCGCCGGCGATCACCAGGATCGGATAGAGGCCGGTGGCGAGGTTGATCCGGTTCACCAGTTGCAGCATCAGCCAGCCGCCGCCGAGGCCGATCACGCCACCGATGCCGAACTCGCGGATCAGGTGGGTCAGCAGGCTCCAGTGCAGGCCGGTCTGGCCGCTGGCGAGCATGTCGATCAGGGTCACGGTGAGGAACACCGCCATCGGGTCGTTGCTGCCGGATTCGATTTCCAGGCTGGCGGTCACCCGCTCGTTCAGGCCCTTGCCGCCGAGCAGCGAGAACACCGCCGCGGCGTCCGTGGAACCGACGATGGCGCCGATCAGCAGGCCCTGAATCAGATTGAGGTCGAACAGCCACGCGGCGGCCATGCCGGTGAGGCCGGTGGTGATGAGCACCCCGACCGTGGCCAGCGACAGGGCCGGCCACAAGGCCACGCGGAAACTGGATACCCGGGTGCGCAAACCACCGTCGAGCAGGATCACTGCCAGCGCGAGGTTGCCGACCAGATAGGCCGTCGGGTAGTTATCGAAAATAATGCCGCCGCCATCGACCCCGGCGGTCATGCCGACCGCGAGGATGATCACCAGAATCGGGATGCCGAGACGCGACGAAAGGGAACTGACAAGAATGCTCGCACCTACCAGCAACGCGCCGATCAAGAACAGGCTGTTGATGGTCGTCGCATTCAAAGGCAGTACTCCGGAAGCGGAAAGACGGGCGCAAACTGACCATGCAGTCTGCGTGCCAGCGATTCTAACCTGTTGAAATGTGATGGTGTCAAAAAGCTTTTTGCGTAGGCAGCACATTGAAAGTGCGCCGGGTGATAACCGTGGCGGGGAAGCTTGCTCCCGCTGGGGTGCGCAGCGCCCCAAAATCAGACGCTACGATTTCTTCAGGTGAAATGCGGTTGCAGGATTTACGACTGCTTCGCAGCCGAGCGGGAGCAAGCTCCCTCGCCACAGGGGGCTTGTCCACCTCGCGTCAGCGTGATTACAGGCTGAACCGCCCGACCATATTGTTCAGGTCCAGCGCCAAACGCGACAGCTCGTTGCTCGCCGCACTGGTCTGATTCGCGCCGGTCGCCGATTGCACCGACAGGTCGCGGATGTTCACCAGGTTGCGATCCACTTCCCGTGCCACCTGCGCCTGTTCTTCAGCGGCGCTGGCGATCACCAGGTTGCGCTCGTTGATTTCGACGATGGCGGTGTTGATGGTATCCAGCGACAGACCGGCACCACGGGCGATGTTCAGGGTCGACTCGGCGCGCTCGGTGCTGTTGCGCATCGAATCCACGGCGTGTTCGGTGCCGCTCTGGATGCTGCCGATCATGCGCTCGATTTCGCTGGTCGACTGCTGGGTGCGGTGCGCCAGTGCACGGACCTCGTCAGCCACCACCGCAAAGCCGCGCCCGGCTTCACCGGCACGGGCCGCTTCGATGGCGGCGTTCAATGCCAACAGGTTGGTCTGGTCGGCCAGCCCGCGGATCACGTCCAGTACCTTGCCGATGTCACGGGACTCGTTGGCCAGATCGCCGATCAGGGTTGCGGTGCTCTGTACGTCGGCGCTCATGCGTTCGATGGCGGCGACGGTTTCCTGTACCAGATCGCGACCGTCGCCGGCGGAAGTGGTGGCGTTCTTCGAGGCTTCCGAGGTGCTGACTGCGTTGCGTGCGACTTCTTCCACGGCGCTGGTCATCTCGTTGACGGCTGTGGCGGCCTGCTCGATTTCGTTGTTCTGCTGGGTCAGACCACGGGCGCTCTCGTCGGTGACACTGTTCAGCTCCTCGGCGGCGGACGCCAGTTGGGTGGCCGAGCCGGAAATCCGTTGCAGCGTGTCGCGCAGTTTCGACTGCATCTTGGCCATGGCGGCCAGCAGGCGGCCGGCTTCGTCGGTACCGTCGACATGGACGGGCCGGGTCAGGTCGCCTTCGGCGATGGTTTCCGCTGCATCCAGCGCCTTGGCAATCGGTTTGGTGATACTCAGGGTCAGCAGCCAGGCGAAGAGCAAGGTCAGGCCGGTAGCGATGACCAGCAGCGTCACCACCAGACTGAAGGCCGTCGAGTATTGCTCGGCGGCTTGCTGATTGGTGTTGCTGATCTGCTCGCCGTTGATCTGCATCAGACGGTTGAGCACGGTGTTCATCGCTTCGGAATTGTCGAGCAACTGGGTGTTCAGCAGGTTGCGCAGCTCATCCACCTGATTGTTGCGCGACAGGGTTTTCATCCGGTCTTCGATCTGGCGGTACTGGCTCAGCAACTGCACGTATTGATCGTAGGCCGCGCGCTCCTGGGCGCTGCTGATCAACGGCTCGTAGTCCGCCTGCGCCTTGCGGATCTGCTGATTGCGCATCTCCAGCAGCTCGATGGTTTTCTGCTGGATATCCGGCTCGCGGTTCACCAGCAAACGGTAGGACAGTACCCGCAGACGCAGGGTCAGCTGAGTGAATTCGTCGAGGTTCTTGATGCTTGGCACGCTGCTGGTGGTGATGTTCTCGGCGGCGCCGCGGATCTTGCTCATCTGGTTCAGGGCGAAGACACCGAGAATCAGCATCAGGCCGCCGATCAGGGCGAAACCGGTGAACGCCCGGGGGGCGATGTTCATATTGCGAAGGGACATGGTGCGATTACCAGGGAAGGGCCGCATCCGTGCGGGCTGAGACTGCTGTTGGATGACTTATCGGTCATACGACTAAAGTCTTGAGGCGGTGCGCGTATTTGTCACACCGGGGGCCGGGCGACGAAGTGCGGGAACCCAATTGGCAGATCACAGTCTCTTGCACTCGCAGGAAGGGTCGACTGCCAGGAAAATCAAGGCTTTGCGCCGGCTTAACCCTGGCATCCACGACGACTTTTCTTTATCGTACGCGCCCTTTGAAAAAGCCCTGGAAGATCAAAATGTTGGAAGCATCCCTCAGCCAATTGGAACAGCTCGTCAGTGACCTGGTGCAACAGAACCAGACACTGTCGGAAACCAACCAGACCCTGTCCACGGAGCTGGCCCGAGCCAAGGATGAAAACGAAAGCCTGCAACTGAGCCTGATGGAGCAGGAAGAAAAACACGGCGCCACCGCCGCACGCATCCAGGCTCTGGTCGATCGCGTCAACGCAGGCCCTGTCAGCGCATGAACCACGGCACAGCAGGGGTAAAAGTCATCTCCATCATGGGAGAGGACTATTCGATCAAGGCACCGGCCGGGGAAGAACAGACCCTGCTGGACGCCGCATTGATGCTCAAGGCCGCGCTGGCCGACACCAAGCGCAAATACCCGACGCTGATCGGCGATCGTCTGCTGGTGCTGGCGGCGATGAATCTGTGCTCGCAGCAGATTGAAATGAAGAAACAGCACCAGCAGGAACTCGAGCGTTACCAAGAGCAAGTCAGCGCCACGGTCGAGTCCATCGCCAAGACCATCAATCAGGGTTGATGGGGCTGCGCACAACCAAAGAATAAGATTGTCGATTGCGTTGTATACAATCGGCACGGCTGTTGCAGTGTTTCAGCCTCTTATTCTTTGGGGGTGCTCCATGCAGTTCTGGCGTCGCAGTATTCAATGGCAGCTGATTCTCGGCATGGGCACCGCCCTGCTGCTCAGCATCCTGATCGTGGTTGGCATTTATACCCTGGTGGTCAACCGCCTCGCCCAGCGTTATCTGGTCGAACAGGCGTTGCCGTCGAGCATCGAAGCGACGCGCAACGACATCGAAAGAATCCTCGTTCAACCTCTCACCGCCGCCAAGGACATTGCCAGTAACACCATGGTCCGCGATTGGCTGGCCAACGGTGAAGACTCCGCCAAAACGGCTGGCTTCGCGCAGTATCTGGAAGGCATCCGCGCCGAACACAAAGCGTTTACTGCGTTGATCATCGGCACCGACTCCAATCACTACATCACCGAAAAAGGCCTGGATCGCACCCTCAGTCGCACCAAACCGGCCGATGCCTGGTTTTACTCGTTTCTCGACAGCAATCAGCCCCGGACCCTGAACATCGACAATGACGGGGCCACTGGAGAGTTGGCGCTGTTCATCGATCTGAAGGTCGAGCAGGCCGGAAAAGTGGTGGGTGTCGCGGGGCTTGGGTTGAGCATGAAAGAGCTGTCCGAGCTGATTCACAATTTCAGCTTCGGCGAGCGCGGAAAGGTCTATCTCGTGCGTTCCGACGGATTGATCCAGGTTCATCCCGAGGCGCAGTTCAGTGGCAAGCGCACCCTCACGGAGCAGATCGGTGCCAGCGCGGCGCAAGCGGTCATGGGCCATAAAGTGGCGACCAGCAGCAGCTTCCAGCGCGACGGCGAAGACTTCCTCGCCTTCAGTCTGCCCTTGCGCGACCTCGGCTGGACTTTGGTGGCCGAAGTGCCGCAGTCGCAGATCTACGCCGAAGCCCGGCGGGCAATGTGGATGAGCAGCGGCATCGGTCTGGCGGTGGCGCTGGTTTGCCTGGCGCTGGTGATATGGCTGGCTCAGGGATTGGTGCGACCGATTCGTCAGGTAACAGCTGCACTGGTAGCAATCGGTAGCGGTGGTGGAGATTTGACCCATCGGTTAGATTCCAGCCGCGCCGATGAACTGGGCGACCTCGCTCGGGGCTTCAATCGTTTCCTCGACAGCCAGCGCGGGATGATCGGCGAGGTGCTGACCACCAGCGAGCGTCTGCGTGTCGCCGTCGGCCAGGTGGCCAGGGTTGTGGATAACACCGCCGAGCGCTCCGGTCGCCAGCAGGAAATGACCGACATGGTTGCCACCGCGGTTCACGAAATGGGCCTGACCGTGCAGGAAATCGCGCAGAACGCCGGCAATGCGGCGCTCGCCTCGCAAACGGCGCGAGATGAAGCGATGCAGGCGCGGGAGGTGGTCGGTGGTTCGATTCGCCATATAGAAAGCATGTCCGATGAAATCGGCGTCGCGGCAGGTGCCGTGGGTGAGCTCGCGCATCAGGTAGCGTCGATCGATCAGGTGCTGGCGGTGATTCGCGGTGTTTCCGAGCAGACCAATCTGCTGGCATTGAACGCGGCGATTGAAGCGGCGCGGGCCGGGGACATGGGCCGTGGTTTTGCGGTGGTGGCGGACGAGGTGCGGACGCTGGCGCGCAGGACCCAGGCGTCTACCGACGAGATCCAGCAGATGATCGGCAGCCTCAAGCAGGGGGCGGAGAATGCGGTGTCTTCAATGCGCACCGGACAGGCCGCGACGGGCACCGGAGTTGAGTCGAGCCAGCGTACCGGAGCCTCTTTGACGGCAATTACCGGGCAGGTCGAGCGCATCAGCGACATGAACCATCAGGTGGCGACGGCGACCGAAGAGCAGTCGGCGGTGACCGAGGAGATCAACCGCAACGTGCAGGGGATTTCCGATCTGGCCCGGGCGACGGCGGGGGAAGTTCGGGCCTGCCGCGAGGATTGTCAGATGTTGCAGCGACTGGCGGATGATCTGGCGCGGCAGATGGGTGGGTTCAAGTTGAGCTGATGTGTCGTCAGTTACGGCCCTTTCGCGGGCAAGCCCGCGAAGACGGCATCAGAAGCGACACATAATCCGGATCAGAACCACGCATCCTGCATCCCCAGACACGTCTCATCCCGCGACTCCAACAACGCCAGCTCATGCTGGCAACCCGGCACTTCCCACGTCAGGAAATACCGCGCCGCCTGCAACTTGCCTTTATAGAAGTCGACATCCGCCGCATTTCCCTTGGCCAACCCTTCCTCGGCACGAATCGCCTGTTCCAGCCAGCGCCAGCCGATCACCGCGTGCCCGAACACCTTCAGGTACAACGCCGAATTCGCCAGGCTGCTGTTGACCTTGCCCTGAGCCAGATCGGTGAGCAGACCGATGGTTACGCTCTGCAAGCGTGCCACCAGTTTCTCCAGTGGCTCACGCAACGCAGTCAACGACTCGTACGCCACCGCGCGTTCGGCGGTATCGGCAATCAGGCGAATCAGTTGCTTGAGCCCGGCGCCGCCGTTCTGCGCCAGTTTGCGTCCCAGCAAGTCCAGCGACTGTATGCCGTGGGTGCCTTCGTGGATCGGGTTCAGGCGGTTGTCGCGGTAATACTGCTCCACCGGGTATTCGCGGGTGTAACCGTGGCCGCCGAGAATCTGGATCGCCAGTTCGTTGGCTTTCAGGCAGAACTCCGACGGCCAGGATTTGACGATCGGCGTCAACAAATCCAATAGCTCGTGAGCCTGTTTGCGCTCGGCTTCGGTCTCAAGCGTGGTGGTGTCATCGAACAGTCGTGCTGCATAAAGACCGAGATCGAATGCCCCTTCGACGTAGGATTTTTGTGTCAGCAGCATGCGTCTGACATCCGCGTGCTGAATGATCGCCACGGGTGCCGTGGTCGGATCCTTGCTGTCCGGCACCCGACCCTGCGGGCGTTCGCGAGCGTATTCCAGCGAATAAAGGTAACCGGCGTAACCCAGCATCACCGCGCCCATGCCGACGCCGATCCGCGCTTCGTTCATCATCTGGAACATGTAGCTCAAACCGTGATGCGGCTTGCCCACCAGATAGCCGACGCATTCGCCGTTATCGCCGAAGTTCAGCGCCGTGGACGTGGTTCCGCGCCAACCCATCTTGTGGAACAGGCCGGCCAGCAACACGTCGTTGCGCTTGCCCAGGCTGCCGTCATCGTTGACCAGGAACTTGGGCACGATGAACAGCGAAATACCCTTCACCCCGGCCGGTGCGTCCGGCAGTTTGGCCAGCACCATGTGCACGATGTTCTCCGAAAGCGGGTGATCGCCGCCGGAAATGAAGATCTTGTTGCCCTTGAGGCGATAGGTGCCGTCGGACGCAGGCTCGGCGCGGGTACGAATATCCGACAGCGACGAACCGGCATGGGGTTCGGTCAGCGCCATGGTACCGAAGAAGCGACCGTCGATCATCGGCTGCAGGAAACGCCGCTTCTGTTCTTCGGTGCCGAAGCTTTCGATCAGGTTGGCTGCGCCCATGGTCAGGAACGGGTACGAGGTCGACGCCGCATTGGCCGACTGGAAATGGGCGAAACAGGCCTGAGACAGCAGTGTAGGCAGTTGCATGCCGCCAGCGTCGAAACTGCGCGCCGCGTTGAGGAATCCGGCTTCAAGGAAGGCATCCACCGCCGGTTTCACTTCGGGAATCAGAATCGCCTTACCGTTCTCGTAGCGCGGCTCGTTCTCGTCGCCCTTGCGATTGTGCGGCGCGAAGTACTTCTCGGCGATGTTGCGTGCCGTGCCGATGGCGGCATCGAAGGTTTCGCGGTTGTGCTCGGCAAACCGTTCGCGCCGGGTCAGGCCCTCGGCATCGAGGACTTCGTAAAGTTCGAAAGCCAGATTGCGGGAACTGAGCAACGTCTCGGACATGGCGGCCTACCTTTTTTTGGAATGGGCCGAGTCTAGGCGTGCGAATAAAGACTGAACAGGAAGATTGATAAGCGTGATGTTGGAGCCGCGCGCCGGCTTAGCAAACACCACAATCCACTGTGGGAGCTGCGGTGCGACGACTCGACTTGCCAGCGATGGCGGTAGATCAGTCACCACTGACGGTGCCTGATACATCGCTATCGCTGGCAAGCCAGCTCCCACAGGGATTTCTTCTGAACCGGGCATTTGTGTAGTGCCCGGTTTATCGGGTTTAGCCGATGGTCATCAGGCTGGCGTTACCACCCGCTGCCGCGGTGTTGACGCTCAGCGCACGCTCGATCACCAGACGCTCCAGCGCAATGTTGGTCTCGCCCTGGGACAGGCCCTGAACCCCGACGATGGCGCCGGCACGCTTGGCGATCTGCTGGCAGACCTCGCGCAACTGGTCGGAATGGCCGTGATGCAGAACCGCATCGAATACCACATCGTCCTTGTTCCAGTCGGAAACCAGTTTGATCCGCGCCTGAATCTCCTTCGGCAGGCGTGCGAACAATGCCTTGCTGGTGTCGGATTCCGGCCAGACCGCCGAGCCACCCACCGCCAGCACCGCCGCCAGTTGAGTCAGCAGATCACCTTCGATGTCCGCCAGGCACAGCACGTGCTCACGCGGCAGGATCGCGTAGCTGTTTTTCTCGCCGGTCGGGCCGGCCAGTACGCGGGTGATACCGCTTTGTGACTGTGCTGCGTACTGCACGCATAGAGTGCTCAGGTCGGCGAACTTGTTGCCGTCGGCCCAGGCTTTCAGGGCAACCAGCGGTTTGCTCAGGGCGTCGCGCAGGCGAACGTCCGGTGCCACGGCCGCATCACCGCGAGCGAAGGATTGTTCGATGGCGTCCGCAGGGCGTGTCGACAGCAGGCGGTACAGATACAGCGGGCCGCCGGCCTTCGGACCGGTACCCGACAGGCCTTCGCCACCGAACGGCTGGACGCCGACCACTGCACCCACGATGTTGCGGTTGACGTAGACGTTACCGGCGTTGACGTTGTCGATCACCTTGGCGATGGTCTCGTCGATGCGGGTGTGCACGCCGAGGGTCAGGCCGTAACCGGAGGCGTTGATCTGGGCGATCAACTGGTCGATCTCTTTACGCTTGTAGCGCACCACGTGCAGCACTGGCCCGAAGATCTCGCGTTGCAGTTCGTCGAAGCTTTCCAGTTCGATCAGGGTCGGCATGACGAAGGTGCCGCGTTTGACTTCCTCGGCATCGGCGATGGCCACCTGATACACATTGCGACCTTTGTCGCGCATGCCCTGGATGTGCTTCTCGATGCCGGCCTTGGCTTCGGCGTCGATCACCGGGCCGATGTCCACGCACAGACGCTCCGGGTTGCCGAGACGGCTTTCAGCCATCGCACCTTTCAGCATTTCGATGACGCGATCAGCGGAATCTTCCTGCAGGCACAGGACACGCAGGGCCGAGCAACGCTGGCCGGCGCTGTCGAAAGCCGACGACACCACATCGATGACCACTTGCTCGGTCAGTGCCGAAGAGTCGACGATCATCGCGTTCTGGCCACCGGTTTCGGCGATCAGCGGAATCGGACGACCCTGGTTGTCGAGACGACCGGCGATGTTGCGTTGCAGCAGGCGCGCGACTTCGGTCGAACCGGTGAACATCACGCCCTTGACGCGCTCATCGCCAACCAGACCGGCGCCGACGGTTTCACCGCGACCCGGCAGCAGTTGCAGCACGCCTTCCGGAATACCGGCTTCGAGCAGCAGGCGCACGGCTTGTGCGGCTACCAGCGGAGTCTGTTCGGCCGGTTTGGCCAGCACCGGGTTACCGGCGGCCAGTGCGGCGGCGACCTGGCCGCTGAAAATGGCCAGCGGGAAGTTCCACGGGCTGATGCACACCACCGGACCCAACGGGCGGTGGGCGTCGTTGCTGAAATCGTTGCGTGCCTGCACCGCGTAGTAACGCAGGAAGTCGACGGCTTCGCGGACTTCGGCGATGGCGTTGGCGAAGGTCTTGCCGGCTTCGCGGGCCAGCAGACCCATCAGCGGCTGGATTTCGCCTTCCATCAGGTCAGCGGCGCGTTCCAGAATTGCAGCACGTTCGGCCGGCGGGGTGGCCTGCCAGATCGGTGCGGCGTTCAGGGCGCATTGAATGGCATTGTCGACGTCTTCGACGGTGGCTTCCTGCACATGGCCGACCACGTCACGCAGATCGGACGGGTTCAGCACCGGTGCCGGCGCTTCGTTACTGGAGGCGCAACCCAGCATCGGTGCGGCTTTCCAGTTGTTGTGCGCAGTGGCCAGCAGGGCGCAGGACAGCGATGCCAGACGATGTTCGTTGGCCATGTCGATGCCGCTGGAGTTGGCACGCTCGGAACCGTACAGGTCACGCGGCAGCGGAATGCGCGGGTGCGGCAGGCCGAAACCACCTTCCACGGTTGCCATCTGCTCTATCTGCGCAACGGGGTCGGCCACCAGTTCCTGAATTGAAATCGACTGGTCGGCGATGCGGTTGACGAACGAGGTGTTGGCGCCGTTTTCCAGCAGACGACGTACGAGGTACGCCAGCAGGGTTTCGTGGGTGCCGACCGGGGCGTACACACGGCACGGACGGTTCAGCTTGCCTTCGGAAACCTTGCCTACAACCTGCTCGTACAAAGGTTCGCCCATGCCGTGCAGGCACTGGAATTCGTACTGGCCCGGGTAATAGTTCTGACCGGCAATGTGATAAATCGCCGACAGGGTATGGGCGTTATGCGTGGCGAACTGCGGGTAGATGACTTCCGGTACCGACAGCAGTTTGCGGGCGCAAGCGATGTAGGAAACGTCGGTGTACACCTTGCGGGTATAGACCGGATAGCCTTCCAGGCCTTCGACCTGGGCACGCTTGATTTCGCTGTCCCAGTACGCGCCTTTCACCAGACGGATCATCAGGCGATGACGGCTGCGGCGAGCCAGGTCGATCACGTAGTCGATCACGTACGGGCAACGCTTCTGGTAAGCCTGGATCACGAAACCGATGCCGTTCCAGCCAGTCAGTTGCGGTTCGAAGCACAGGCGCTCGAGCAGATCGAGCGACAGCTCCAGGCGGTCGGCTTCTTCGGCATCGATGTTCAGGCCGATGTCGTATTGCTTGGCCAGCAGGGTCAGCGACAGCAGGCGCGGGTACAGCTCGTCCATCACGCGCTCGTACTGGGCGCGGCTGTAACGCGGATGCAGGGCCGACAGTTTGATCGAGATGCCCGGGCCTTCATAAATCCCACGGCCATGGGACGCTTTGCCGATCGAGTGGATGGCTTGTTCGTACGAGGCCAGGTACTTCTGGGCATCGTGTTCGGTCAGCGCCGCTTCACCGAGCATGTCGTAGGAATAACGGAAGCCCTTGGCTTCGAACTTGCTCGCATTGGCCAGGGCTTCGGCAATGGTTTCGCCGGTCACGAACTGCTCGCCCATCAGGCGCATGGCCATGTCGACGCCCTTGCGGATCATCGGCTCGCCGCTCTTGCCGATGATGCGGCTCAGGGACGATGTCAGGCCGGCTTCGTTATGGGTGGAGACCAGTTTGCCGGTCAGCAGCAAACCCCAGGTCGCCGCGTTGACGAACAGTGACGGGCTGTTGCCCAGGTGCGGTTGCCAGTTGCCGGTGCTGATCTTGTCGCGGATCAGCGCATCGCGAGTGCCCTTGTCCGGGATACGCAGCAGCGCTTCGGCCAGGCACATCAGCGCCACACCTTCCTGAGATGACAGGGAGAATTCCTGAAGCAGGCCCTGAACAATGCCTGCACGCCCGCCGGCACTCTTCTGGTTACGCAGTTTTTCCGCGATGGTCGCGGCGAGTTTGTTGGTGGCTTCGGCCATCGGCGCCGGCAGGCGAGCCTGCTCGATCAGCATCGGCACCACTTCCGGCTCCGGGCGACGGTAAGCGGCGGTGATCGAGGCGCGCAGCACCGATTGCGGCAGGATGCTTTCAGCGAATTCGAGGAAACATTGGTGGGCGTGATCGGTATGGACTTCACCTGCGTCGTCGGTGTCCTTGGCGGTCAAACCGTTCAGCTCGGTCAGGGTTGCACCACCCTCGAGTTTTTCCAGGTAATTGAAAATCGCCTGCTTGATCAGCCAGTGCGGCGTGCGATCAATCGAGGTTGCGGCGGCCTTCAGGCGCTCGCGGGTCGGGTCGTCGAGTTTGACCCCAAGGGTGGTGGTAGCCATATTTTTATCCTCATGGGTGCCGCAGTTGCGCGGCAGCAGCTGGCGGCAAGATTAGCCGTGAGCTGAAAGAGGTGCAACCGGGTGCAACCCATTTTTTGTCGGAATATTCGGCAGTTTGTCAGGAATAAATTTCAGCTTTTCGATGGCCGCTCTAAATCAGTGCTTTCGCGGCGAACGATCCGGTGTCGTTGCACCGGAAGCGCGCAAAAACGGCGTTTTTCAGTAAAAAATCCGACGTAGGTGCAACTGATTCCCAAGAAACTGGTTGCACCTGTTTTGCTTTGTTGCATAGGATTCGCGCCCAAGGTGCAACCGGGAAACCCGGTTTACCGGCCAATGGCTTTCCTGGGGAAACATTGGTCATAAATGCGCGGCTGTGCGAATCGTCTGTCAGGCATCGGTCTGCAAACGGTGCAACCGCCGCCTCTACATAAAAACAAAGCCAGGGCACGTACGTAATGAGCGCAAGCAATCCAACCCTGATCACGTTCGTGATCTACATCGCAGCAATGGTGCTGATCGGCTTCATGGCCTATCGCTCCACCAACAATCTTTCCGACTACATTCTGGGCGGCCGCAGCCTGGGCAGCGTGGTGACCGCATTGTCCGCCGGCGCTTCCGACATGAGCGGCTGGTTGCTGATGGGCCTGCCCGGCGCCATCTACATGTCCGGCCTTTCCGAAAGCTGGATCGCCATCGGCCTGATCGTCGGTGCCTACCTGAACTGGCTGTTCGTCGCCGGTCGTCTGCGTGTTCAAACCGAACACAACGGCGATGCGCTGACCCTGCCGGACTATTTCTCCAGCCGTTTCGAAGACAAGAGCGGTCTGCTGCGGATCATTTCCGCAGTGGTGATTCTGGTGTTCTTCACCATCTACTGCGCTTCCGGCATCGTGGCCGGCGCCCGCCTGTTCGAAAGCACCTTCGGCATGTCCTACGAGACTGCACTCTGGGCCGGTGCTGCGGCGACCATTGCCTACACCTTCGTCGGCGGTTTCCTCGCGGTCAGCTGGACCGACACCGTGCAAGCCACCCTGATGATCTTCGCGCTGATCCTGACGCCGATCATCGTGCTGCTGGCGACCGGTGGCGTGGACACCACGTTCCTGGCCATCGAAGCCAACGATCCGAGCAACTTCGACATGCTCAAGGGCACCACCTTCATCGGCATCATCTCGCTGATGGGCTGGGGTCTGGGCTACTTCGGTCAGCCGCACATCCTGGCGCGCTTCATGGCCGCTGACTCGGTGAAATCCATCGCCAACGCCCGTCGCATCTCCATGACCTGGATGATCCTTTGCCTGGGCGGAACCGTGGCCGTTGGCTTCTTCGGTATCGCTTACTTCTCGGCGCACCCGGAAGTGGCGGGTCCAGTGACCGAAAACCACGAGCGCGTGTTCATCGAGCTGGCGAAAATCCTGTTCAACCCATGGATCGCCGGTGTGCTGCTGTCGGCGATTCTTGCGGCGGTGATGAGCACCCTGAGCTGCCAGTTGCTGGTGTGCTCGAGTGCCCTGACCGAAGACTTCTACAAGGCTTTCCTGCGTAAATCCGCTTCGCAGCTGGAACTGGTGTGGGTCGGTCGCGCCATGGTGCTGTTGGTTGCGCTGGTCGCCATCGCGATGGCGGCGAACCCGGAAAACCGCGTGCTGGGTCTGGTGTCCTATGCCTGGGCCGGTTTCGGCGCAGCGTTCGGTCCGGTCGTGCTGATTTCCGTGGTCTGGAAAAAAATGACCCGCAACGGCGCACTGGCCGGCATCCTGGTCGGCGCGATCACCGTGATCGTGTGGAAGCATTTTGAAGTGCTGGGGCTGTACGAAATCATCCCCGGCTTCATTTTCGCCAGTCTGGCGATCTATCTGGTCAGCCTGATGGGCCAGCCGAGCACCGGCATGGTTCAGCGCTTCGAGGCGGCGGAGCAGGATTACCATCTGAACAAGTGATGGCAATGAGCTGAAGCTCACAAGAAAACGGCCCGTTTCCTGCCAGGAAACGGGCCGTTTTTTATTGCCTGTGATTTTTCTGAAAGAAAAGTCTGTAGTCGAATGCGCTGATT
This sequence comes from Pseudomonas sp. BW7P1, assembly GCF_024981055.1. Classification (NCBI taxonomy): domain Bacteria; kingdom Pseudomonadati; phylum Pseudomonadota; class Gammaproteobacteria; order Pseudomonadales; family Pseudomonadaceae; genus Pseudomonas; species Pseudomonas sp. BW7P1. The sequence continues at coordinate 717,610 of NZ_CP103374.1, forward strand.
TTTGAAGGGGTGATCGAAGTTTCAAGTAGGGAAAATCTGATTTTTTAGTCACCTGTCCTGCACCTCTTGCCCCTCATGCAGAATCGCCCGCCTTCATATCGCAGAGAGACATCGGATGTTCGCGCCTGCCAATCAACCGCGTTTCACGTTGACCGTCGAAGGCGCCCGGTTTGACCTCAAAGTGCTTGAGTTCACGGGCAAGGAAGCCATCAGCCAGCCCTTTCGCTTTGACCTGGAACTGATCAGCGAGCGACCGGATCTGGACCTTGAAAGCCTGCTGCACTGTCAGGCCTTTCTGAGTTTCGATGGCGCCGGTTCCGGTATCCACGGTCAGATCTATCGGGTCGGCCAGGGGGACTCGGGCAAGCGTCTGACCCGCTATCACGTCAGTCTTGTTCCACGCCTGGCTTATCTCGGCCATCGGATCAATCAGCGGATCTTCCAGCATCAGAGCGTGCCGCAGATCGTGACGCAAATCCTCAAGGATCACGCAATCCTGCGCGATGCCTTCGAGTTTCGCCTCGGCAGCGATTACCCGCCCCGTGAGTATTGTGTGCAATATGCGGAGAGTGATCTGGCGTTCATTCAGCGCTTGTGTGCCGAGGTCGGTATTCACTTCCACTTTCAGCACAGCCCGGACGGGCATCTGTTGGTGTTCGGCGACGATCAGACGGTGTTTCCGCGTCTGGCCGAGCCGACGAAGTACCTTCCGGGCAGCGGCATGGCCGCAGCCGCGCCAGCCATCAAGCGTTTCACCGTGCGGGTGGAAACCCGTACCAGCGTGGTCACCCGGCGTGATTACGACTTCACCAAACCGCGCCTGTCGCTGCAGAGTCGGGTGGAAAGCGAGCAGCGCCCGGTGCTGGAGGATTACCACTTTCCCGGCCAGTTCACTGAGCGGGAAACCGGCAAACAACTGGCTCAGCGCGCCCTTGAACGACATCTCGCCGACTACCGTCAGGCCGAGGGCCGCAGCGATCAATCCGGCCTGGTCAGCGGACATTTCCTGCAACTGACCGAGCATCCGCGTCAGGATTTGAATGACCTCTGGTTGCTGACCGCTATCGAGCACCATGGCCGACAACCGCAGGTGCTGGAGGAATCGGTCACCAGCGATAGTGAAGAATTCCAGGGTTACCGAAATAGCTTTCTCGCCACGCCGTGGGACGTGTTCTTCCGTCCACCGATGGTGCCGGAAAAGCCACGGATGCTCGGTTATCAACCGGCGGTGGTCACCGGCCCGAAAGACAGTGAAATTCATTGCGACGAGTACGGTCGGGTCAAGGTGCAACTGGCCTGGGATCGCGCAGGTGAACTCAACGAGCATTCCAGTTGCTGGCTGCGGGTCGCCAGCGGCTGGGCCCATGACCGTTATGGCAGCGTGCTGATTCCACGGGTCGGCATGGAAGTGCTGGTGGGGTTCATCGATTCCGATGCCGACAAACCGCTGGTTGTGGGTTGTCTGCCGAACGCCGCGACGCCGGTGCCGCTGGACCTGCCGGCCGACAAGACCCGCAGCATTTTCCGCAGCCAGAGCAGTCCGGGCGGCGGCGGTTACAACGAATTGCGCATCGAAGATCGCAAAGGCGCCGAGGAAATCTACCTGCGGGCACAGCGAAACTGGACCCAGCATGTGCTGAACGATCAGCAGGTGCAGGTGGATAACCAGCGCAGCGTTGTTGTTACAGGCCTCGCTAAACACGAACTCAAGGCCGATGAACAGCGCATCACCCACGGCCAGCGCCAGACCGAAGTGAAGCAGGACGACCACCTCACGGTGACCGGTGACCGGCACATTCGCGTGAGCAATCAGGCGATCAACGCCAGTGCTCAATTCCACCTCAGCGCCGGCCAGCAGGTGGTGATCGACGGCGGGGCGAGCGCGACGATTCAGGCGGGCGGGCAGTGGATCAATATCGGCCCCGGCGGGATCTTCAGCAGCGTGCCGATTGTGGTGGGTGGTGCGCCGATGGCGGCGATGAGCGCCGCGCCGACCGTGCCGGGGTTGCCGCAAACGCTGACGGCTACACCGCCAGCAATATTGACGGCCGCACAAATCATGAGTCTCAAGGGAGACGCGCCGTTCTGCGAAGAATGCGAGCGCTGCAGGGAGGGTGTCTGTGCGGCCTGAGCAATGGTTGAAGCACGAGCCGCTGAAGTCGTCGGAACAATTGTTTGCGATCTTCAGTGGTGTCAGTGCGGTGAATCCCTTGGAAGCCTGGCCACTGAATGCGCAGGCGCCAAAGTCGGTTTGGGCCGAAACGATCTATGCCGAGTGGGATGCGGTGATGCCTTATGTGGGAATTGTCGATGCAGGCAGTGAGTTTCTGGATTGGGTCGCGACCACCGAGGCGCGTGACTGGGGTTGGCTGGCGGTTTCTTCGGCCAGCCTTGAGGTGGTGGTCGAGCACTTTCGCAGTTTGACCCAAGTGCTGATGCCGGACGGGAAAGCAGTGTTCTTCCGGTTCTGGGATGGGCGGTTTTTGTTGCCGATCCTTGAGTCGCCCGAAGTGGATGCGGGGCAATGGCTGCCGGTCCTCACGCGAGGCTTGATCAACGGTCAGGCCGTCGAGATCGGGGGCAGGGCGCGGGTCTTGGGTCGAGAGTTTCCTTGGTGGTCGGTGCCGGAAAAACTGCTGGCGCAGTTCGGCGGTGATGCTCGAATCAACAATACCTTGCAGTGGTTGAGCGAGGAACATCCTGCATTGTTCGAGGCATTTCCCGCTGATGTCTTGCGCTGCAAGGTTGTCAGGTTTTTTGCGGTTTCGGCGTCGGACCAATCGTCGGCTTCGGCATTGCTGGACTACTTGCGGGACGAGTCAGAGTGAAATTTCCGGGCAAAGGCTTCGGACGTTTCCTGCGAGTTGCGGCGGTTTGCGTGAACTGGTGGGCGCGGTGGTGCGGGGATAGTCTTTGGCTGTCTCCGCAAGTATGGAGACAGGGCGTAGGAGCCCTGATTTCAGAGCAGTGCATAAGCGTCGTTGCCCGATTTGCGGCAGTCTTCGCTCGACCGTAAGATCCTTTGCGGCGGTTATGCGCGGGCACGCTTCGGCGTGGCTGAGTGCTCTGGTCTCAGTCCTCCTACCCCGCGCATGGCTGCCACCCAATCCGTAGGAGGGGAACGGTGGAAGCTCACTTCACTACCAGAGGTTAAAGAATGAGCAAACTTCATCCAGATCCACCCTATGAACCCTTCATCCCTCACCCCAACAACCGCCTCATGGCGCTGACCAGCAACTGCAACGACATGCCCACCCTGTTCATCGACACCCACGCCCCGCTCGATGTGCTGATGGACGCTGCCAACTACCGTATCCGCGCCGTGATCCAGGTCCTGGAAAACATGTGCATGCGCGGCTCGGTCGAGTGCGACTCAGTCATCCTCAGCGACTTCGCCCAGCTCTGCGTTATTCCATTGCGCGACGGCTGTGAGGTGTTGGATGTGATTCGACGGAGACTACGTACTTAAACTCGTCGCTGATATGGCTTTTTACTGGAGATGAGCGTACTCGATTCGAATTGTTTTCTAACCGAGTACGGTCATGGCGGGATGGTGAACTGCTTCACGATATTGTTTGAATGCTTGCGAGCATTTTGCCCGCAGGTCCATCACTGATTACGCACCTGACTTTGTCCCCCTGACTCACATATAAGCTACTGAAAGATGAGATCGACATGCATTCGCCACTATCAAGAGTGACAGTCGCGATATTGAGGGGGCCGGGGCCTCCTTTGTTTTCCACTCTGAGATTGGTAACTACGCCCGTAGTTGTTGTGGTTGTAATAGCTTTTGCCATTTCAATATTCCTTTTCCATATGATTCGGAGCGTAAATTGGGTAAGCAATTTACCTCGCTAATGGAACACTCAATTTTCAGCTTGACTACTGTCAAAGTTGACAGGTAGAGGCCGTGATTCCGTTTGAAGAGAGACCATTGGTCGGAACCAGGCTGATTCCGCTCTGAATTGGTTGGGCGATCCCAATAATTGATCCCGATTTATCAGAGGCTTCTGGAAGGTTATTACCCACTCAGCCCCCAACCCCTGACTTGCCGCCCGGTAAAAGGTAAACTTCACGGCCCTCGCAGGAGCAGCCATGAATTATCGTCACGCCTTCCATGCCGGCAATCACGCCGATGTGTTCAAACACCTGACCTTGACCCGCCTCATCGCCCTGATGTCGCGCAAGGAGCAGCCGTTTGCCTATCTCGACAGCCACGCCGGCATCGGTCTGTATGACCTGCAGGGCGATCAGGCCAACCGTACCGGCGAGTATCTGGAAGGCATTGCGCGCTTGTGGGACCAGCCGGATCTGCCGGCGCTGACCGCCGACTACATGAAAGTGCTGCACGAGATGAACCCGGATGGCCAGTTGCGCTATTACCCGGGCTCGCCGGAGCTGGCGCGGCGTCTGACCCGTTCCCAGGATCGGGTGTTGCTCAACGAGAAGCACCCGGAAGACGGCGTGCTGCTCAAGGACAACATGAAGGGTGATCGTCGTGTGGCGGTGCATCTGGGGGAAGGCTGGCATGTGGCGCGGGCGTTGCTGCCGGTGGCCGAGAAACGTGCGGTGATGCTGATCGACCCGCCGTTCGAGAAGCTCGACGAGATGCAGCGTTGCGCCGCATCGTTGAAAGAGGCAATCGGTCGGATGCGCCAGACGGTGGCGGCGATCTGGTATCCGGTGAAGGATCAGCGCGCACTGCGGCGCTTCTATCAGGATCTGGCCGGCACCGGTGCGCCGAAGTTGCTGCGGGTCGAGCTGTTGGTGCATCCGCTGGACACGCCGAACAGCCTGAACGGCTCTGGCCTGGCAATTGCCAATCCGCCGTGGGGGCTGGAGGAAGAATTGCGTGAGCTGCTGCCGTGGTTGTCCAAGAAGCTTGGACAGACCCAGGGTGGGTGGCAGATGGACTGGTTGATCGCCGAGAGCTGATCAACCGTCAAGCGCTCCCGCACGTAGCGCGGGAGCGATCAGGGCGGGCTCAGTTACCCGCCAGGCTCGGTGGCATGCAAACGCCGGTGCCGCCAATCCCGCAGTAGCCTTCCGGATTTTTCGCCAGATACTGCTGGTGATAGGCCTCGGCGAAGTAAACGGTCGGGGCCTGTTCGATCTCGGTGCTGATTTCACCCAGACCGGCTTTCGACAGCTCCGCCTGATACACGGCCTTGCTCTTGCGCGCCGCATCCAGTTGCTCCGGCGTGGTGGCGTAGATCACCGAGCGGTACTGGGTTCCGATGTCATTGCCCTGACGCATGCCCTGCGTCGGGTTGTGCAATTCCCAGAACATCGCCAGCAACTCTTCGTAGCTGACCCTGGCCTTGTCAAACACCACCAGCACCACTTCGGCGTGGCCGGTCAGGCCCGAGCAGACTTCTTCGTAGGTCGGGTTCGGCGTGTAGCCGCCGGCGTAGCCGACCACGGTGCTGACCACGCCTTCGCGCTGCCAGAAGCGACGTTCCGCCCCCCAGAAGCAGCCCAGGCCGAAGATCGCGAAGTCGACGTCGTCAAAGAACGGGCCGAGCAGCGGCGTATCGGTAAAAACAAAGTGGGTTTCCGGCAAGGCCATCGGGGTTTCGCGGCCGGGCAGAGCTTGATCTTTTGTCGGTAGCACGTTTTTGTTCACCAGAATTTCCGAGCGCAGAACCATGATCGTTCCTCTCAGTCAGGATGGGATGTAAATAAGCAGACCACCAGTGTGCCCAATGATGCCAAGTTAATCACCAGGCAAAGTGTGCGGATAGTGCCAGTGGGTTACAGGCAGAGCGGGCCGCGTGGGTAGCGCTTGAGCGCCTGGATCAGCTCGCTGCCCGGAATCGGCCGGTCGAACAGGTAGCCCTGGCCGACGTCGCAGCGATGCCGGCGCAGGAACGCCAGTTGCTCGGCGGTCTCGATGCCTTCGGCCACGACCTTGAGTTTCAGGTTGTGGGCCATGGCGATCACGGCGGAGGTGATTTCCATGTCGTCCTGGTTGTCCGGGATTTCGTGGATGAAGCTGCGATCGATCTTGATGATGTCGATCGGGAATTTCTTCAGGTAACTGAGCGACGAGTAACCGGTGCCGAAATCGTCCATGGCCAGGGTCAGGCCCAGACGCTTGAGCTGGTCGAGCTGCAAATGGGTGTCTTCGGTGGCTTCCAGCAGCAGACCTTCGGTCAGCTCCAGTTCCAGCAGATTGGCCGGCAGCGCTTCTTCCTTGAGGATGTTGGCAATGGAGGCCACCAGGTCCGGGTCGGAGAACTGCTTGGGCGACAGGTTGATCGCCACTTGCAGATTGCCCATGCCGGCGGCGGTCAGCGCCTTGCTCATGCGGCAGGCCTGTCGGGCGATCCACTTGCCGATCGGAATGATCAGGCCGGTTTCCTCGGCGACGCTGATGAACTGGTCCGGGCGGATCATGCCGCGTTCCGGGTGGTTCCAGCGCAGCAGCGCTTCCATGCCCAGCAGCCGACCGCTGCGCAGGCACAGTTTGGGCTGGTAGAACACGTCCAGCTCGTTCTGGGTCAGGGCGCGGCGCAGGTTGTTTTCGACGAACAGTTTGTAACTGGCCTCGGCATTCAGCGCTTCGGTGAACACCTGCACCTGATGTTTGCCGTTGGCCTTGGCCTTGTGCAGGGCGAGGCCGGCGTTGCGCATCAGGGTCTGCGGGTCACGGCCATGCAACGGCGCGCAGGCCAGGCCCACGGAGCCGGTGACGCTGATCAACTGGTTGTCGACGAACATCGGTTTGTCGAGTGTCATCAGCAGTTGGCTGGCGATCTGTTGGCCGGCTTCCAGGTCGGTGTTGTCCAGCAACACGGCGAATTCGTTACTGGCGAACCGCGCCAGGCTGCCGCTCGGGCTCAGGCTGTTGCGCAGGCGCCGGGCCAGGCTGATCAACAGTTTGTCGCCGGTCTGGTGGCCGAGGCTGTCGTTGATGCGTTTGAAGTTGTCGATGTCCACCAGCAGCAGGCTGATCGGGGTATCGCTGTCTCGGGCGAAGCGTTCGTCCAGATTGCGGATAAATGCAGGCCGGTTACCGAGGTTGGTGAGGTTGTCGGTGTAGGCCAGACGCTCGATGCGCTGTTGTGCCAGTTTGGTCTGGGTGATGTCTTCGTAGATGCCGATGTAATGCGTCAGCTCACGGTTGTCGCCATAGACCTTGGAGATCGACAACTGTCCCCAGTAGGGTTCGAGGTTCTTGCGGCGGCTCTTGAATTCGCCCTGCCAGCTGTTGCTCTTGGCCAGCGAAGAGGGCGCGTCGAACAGCAGTTCGCTGAGGTTTTCCAGCGCCGGCAGTTCCGACAGGCGCTGGCCGTGGACTTCCTCGGTCGTGTACTGGGTGATGGCGGTGAAGCTCGGGTTGACGTACTCGACCACGCCGTCGCAATTGACCAGCAAAAAGGCGTTGGCGCTTTGCTCCACCGCCCGCTGGAACAGGTGCAGTGCACTGGTGGCGGTGCGCCGGTTGTGATTGTTGATGACCTGCGCGAACTGGTCGGCCAGTTCACCGGCAAAGGCGATTTCGTCGGACTGCCAGGCGCGGGTGACGCCGGTCTGCTCCAGGCACAGCACGCCGACCACCTGACCGTCGACGCGGATGCTGGCGTCGAGCATGGCATTGACGTCACGGGGACGCAGGGCTTCGGCCATCTCTCGGGTGCGCGGATCGCGCATCGCGTTGTGCGCGTCGATGGCACGACTGCCGTGCAGCGCTTCCATGTAATCGGGAAAACCGCTGACGTCGATGGCGTCCGGCAGGATGTATTCCTGGGTGGCGCGGTGATACGCCGAGATCGGCACCAGCTTCTGGCCTTCGAGGTTCCACAGGCTGGCGCAGTCGATTTCGTAGATATCGCAGGCGCAGCGGGTGATCAGTTCGGCGGCTTCCTGCAGGGAGTTCTGGCTGCTGTAGCGCTGGCGGGCCAGCAACAGGATCAGGTCCTGCTGGGCGCGGACCCGCTCCAGATGCTGCAGCTGTTCCTGCTGGGCGCGCTGATTGAGCTCAAGGGCGATCTGCAGGCGTGAATTCTGGGTTTCCAGGTCGACGGACGGCAGTGCGGGCGCCTCGTCAAATACGTCGTCGACCGCCAGCAGGTAACCGCGCAACAAGTGACGGTTGTGCTGTTTGTAGGCCTCGCCGAGTTCGAGAATGCTCAAGGCGCCGGCGGCGGTATGCAGGGTGTAGCGCACCAGATAATGCGGGCTTTGGCCGAGTTGCTGCTGGATCGCGTCGTGCAGCTGATAGCGTGCTTCGGGCTCCATCAGGCTGGCATAGGGCGAGCCGACCAGGGCGCAGAGTTCGACGGCGGGCTGGCCGAACTGGCGTTCGCAGTTGGGATCGAGAAACAGCATCGCCCAACTGGCTTCATTCAGGCGCTCGAAACGCAGCATGCCGAGCCGCGAGGGCACAGGCAACTGCGTCACTACCTCGGCCGCCATACGGCTGGCGGCATCGGGTTGGCTCTTCATGAAGGGAACTCGCTTGGAAATTTGCTGAACGCGCCGGGCTCTCGCCCTCTTTACTATTGCCTGCGGCAAGGTTGCATCATTGCGGCACCGACTGACAAGAGACATGAAGGCCAAGTGCTATAAGAATATGTCGGCTGCGGCGGGCATTTCTCCAGCGAGTGACGGAAAGTAATCGAGAGCTGCCCGGAAAGTGCCGTTCCAGAGCCTTCGGTCGATTTTGACTGTGATGCCGTTTCATTCAGCGAAGGGGAATGTTGACCGTTTGCAGGTGTTTGCCATCCCGGTCATGGTAATTGACCTGGATGTGCTCTGGCTCGACCACCATGTGGGCAAAATTATCCTGACTGATCACCTGACTGGTCAGCTCCTGTCGATACTCTCCCGTGTCAGTGCGCGCCAACGGTTGATCGAGAATGAATGTCGAGGTCGTGGCATAGGGCAGCAGTTTGCTGTTGTGCAGCGGTGAAGAAACGATGGTGTGCACTTCGAAATCAGGGTCCTGGCTGTGGGACAGGCGGGCCGTCAGTGAGCCATGCACGTCACCGCTGATGAACATGACATTGCGGATCCGGTGCCGGCGGATGAATTCCAGCAGACGCAAGCGTTGCTCGGGAAAGCCTCCCCAGGCGTCTTCGCTGTTGATCTTGCGGTCAGGGTAGAGCATGACGCTGGTGACCACGAACCTGACCCGTGCGTTGCTCTCGATCAACCACTTGCACAAGGCTTGTTCCTGCTCGTCATCGATCATCTGGCGGTTATCGTCCGACAAGTTGCGACGGGTTCTACTGTCGGTGACAAACCATTCGATATCGCCATCGCTGAATGGATACCAGTAGTGCTTCAGCGAAGCGTGATCCACTTGCCCGTTAGTTGTCAGCGAACAGGCCGGGCCATGACTGGCTTGATAAGTTTCATAAGCGGTCATTGCATTGCGAAACAATGCTTCATTTGATGTGTCGGCATGCGCCGGCCAGTTATCTTCAATTTCATGATCGTCGAGAATCATATAAGTCGAAGTGCCGGACATCAGTCGCCGGATGTTGGGTTGGGAAAAGGCCGCACGATACTTTGCAATGAACTCTTTATATTCACGATCGGGTGCAATCACGTTCAAGTCGTCGGCGTAAATCTGGTCACCGCTCATCATGATCGCGCTCACCGGAGGTTGTGCGCCTTCGATCAATTGGCTGATCGAAGCAAAGATCCGGTCACCGAGCTGGGGCAGCACAGGGATGCCCGCGGTCAGGCGAAGATAGCGGCAGGAGCCGAGGATGTAAGCGCGAGGTGTCAGTGGCCGCTCGCTGCGGGTACGCAGGCGGTACGTCTCCCGGGGCCATTGCAGCGGCAACTCCGCCACGCTTTCGAGCGTGTGGGCCGGGTTCATCGGGCTGAACCATCCGGTCTGGTATTCGTAATCGGTGTCGGCGCTCAAGTTGTCCAGAATCAATACGCCGGACATGTCCCGTTTCGCATCAAGCCGGATGAATCGACCCTTCTCCCATTGTTTTGAGTCGGTGACTCGATAACGGATGCCGGCAAATACGGCGGCATTTTCCTGGAACTCACCCCGCAAGAATATGCGTGCCTGGTTAGTTGTGGTGTGCCCGATAATGGGGCCGACGGTCGGCTTCAGCATGTTCGATTCCATTCGAATAAATATTGATTGCAAGTGGGTGATTAAATACTGGATGGCAGATTTTGGTGATCCAAGGTTAGTTGGATGGTTATAAAAAATATCGAATGGAGGTGGATTTGGCTTGTAGCTGAAGTCAGCACAAGTTGTGGGAAAAGTGTGGTCGATGGTGATTTCAGGCAAAAAAAAGCCCCGCCAGGTGACGGGGTTGAGGTACGAGCGTGTGGCGCTCGAAAAGGTGGAACGCGGTCGGCCCTCCGTTGCCGGAGGGCCGAGCGCTTTACAGCAGGATGGTGCGGATGTCCGCCAGCAGGTCGCCCAGACGCTTGGTGAAGCGTGCAGCGGCGGCGCCGTTGATCACTCGGTGATCGTAGGACAGCGACAGTGGCAGCATCAGTTTCGGCTGGAAGGCTTTGCCGTCCCAGACCGGCTGGATGGTTGCCTTGGAAACACCCAGGATCGCCACTTCCGGCGCATTGACGATCGGCGTGAAGCCGGTGCCGCCAATGTGGCCGAGGCTGGAAATGGTGAAGCAGGCGCCTTGCATCTCGTCCGACGAGAGCTTCTTGGTCCGGGCTTTTTCAGCCAGGGAAGCGGCCTCGGCGGCCAGTTGCAGCAGGCTCTTCTGGTCGACGTTCTTGATGACCGGTACCAGCAGGCCGTCCGGGGTGTCGACGGCGAAGCCGATGTTCACGTATTTCTTGCGGATGATCGCCTTGCCGCTTGGTGCCAGCGAACTGTTGAAGTCCGGCAGTTCCTTGAGCAGGTGGGCGCAGGACTTGAGCAGCAGCGGCAGGATGGTCAGCTTGACGCCGGCTTTCTCGGCCACCGCTTTCTGTGCATTGCGGAACGCTTCCAGCTCGGTGATATCCGCCGAGTCGAATTGCGTCACGTGCGGCACGTTCAGCCAGCTGCGGTGCAGGTTGGCGGCGCCGACCTGCATCAGGCGGGTCATCGGCACTTCTTCGATTTCGCCAAAGCGGCTGAAGTCGACGACCGGAATCGGCGGGATGCCCGCGCCACCGGTTGCGCCTGCAGCGGCGGCCGGAGCTTCCTTGGCCTTCTGCATCATGGCTTTGACGTAAGCCTGCACGTCTTCCTTCAGGATGCGACCGTGCGGACCGCTGGCGCCGACAGCGCTCAGCTCGACGCCGAACTCGCGAGCCAGTTGACGCACGGCAGGACCGGCGTGAACCTTCGCGCCCGGCTTGGCTGGAGCAGCGGCTGGAGCAGCAACCGGAGCTGCAGCAGGTGCAGCGGCCGCCGGAGCAGCTGCGGCTGGCGCAGGAGCGCTCGGAGCAGCGGCAGCTGGAGCAGCAGCCGGGGCGGCGCCTTTGACTTTCAGCTTGAGGATCAGGTCGCCGGTACCGACTTCGTCGTCCAGCTTGATGGAAACGCTTTCCACCACGCCAGCGGCAGGCGAAGGGATTTCCATGCTCGCCTTGTCGGATTCCAGGGTGATCAGCGACTGGTCGGCTTCGACGCTGTCGCCGGCCTTGACCAGCACTTCGATGATCTTGGCCTTGCCGGCCGAACCGATGTCCGGAACGTGGATGTCCTGAACGCTGTCGGCAACCGGAGCAGCAGGTGCGGCAGCCGGTGTCGGCGCTGCGGCAGCGGCTGGAGCAGCAGCCTGGGCTGGAGCGGCAGCCGCGGGGGCTGCCGCACCCGCCACTTCCAGATCCAGGATCAGGTCGCCGGTGCCGACTTCGTCGTTCAACTTGACGCTGATGGCCTTGACCACGCCAGCGGCGGGCGACGGAATTTCCATGCTCGCCTTGTCGGATTCCAGGGTGATCAGCGACTGGTCAGCCTCGACCTTGTCGCCGACCTTGACCTGGATCTCGATGATCTGGGCCTTGCCCGACGAGCCGATGTCCGGCACGTGCACTTGCTGGACCGAAGCGGCAGCAGGGGCAGCGGCTGGCGCGGCAGCAGCAGGAGCGGCAGCCGGTGCAGCCTCAGCCTTGGCGGCAGGCGCAGCAGCCGGAGCAGGGGCCGCTTGCGCGGCGCCCTCGACTTCCAGCTCCAGCAGTTCGTCGCCTTCTTTCAGGCGATCGCCCAGCTTCACTTTCAGGCTTTTGATGACGCCGGCCTTCGGGGCCGGCACTTCCATGCTGGCCTTGTCCGATTCCAGGGTCAGGATGCTCTGGTCGGCTTCGATACGGTCGCCGACCTTCACAAACAGTTCGATTACTTCACCTTCACCGCTGCCGATGTCAGGTACGCGAATGAGTTCGCTCACAGAGTTTCTCCTCAGCAGTCCAGTGGGTTGCGTTTTTCCGGGTCGATGCCGAACCTGGTAATGGCCTCGGCCACGACTTTAGGTTCGATATCGCCACGGTCAGCCAGTGCTTCCAGGGCTGCCAACACCACGAAATGACGGTCGACTTCGAAGAAATGACGCAGTTTCTTGCGGCTGTCGCTGCGGCCGAAACCGTCGGTGCCCAGGACCTTGAATTCCTTGGACGGAACCCACTGACGGATCTGCTCGGCGAACAGTTTCATGTAGTCGGTCGAGGCGATGACCGGACCCTTGCGGCCGCTCAGGCACTCTTCGACGTAGCTGCTCTTAGGCTTCTGGCCTGGCTTCAGACGGTTGCTGCGCTCTACGGCCAGGCCGTCGCGACGCAGTTCGTTGAAGCTGGTGACGCTCCACACATCGGCGCCGATGTTGAACTCTTCACGCAGGATCTTCGCCGCTTCACGGACTTCACGCAGGATGGTGCCGGAGCCCATCAGCTGAACGTGGTGCGCCGCGTCGCGGGTGTCTTCTTCGAGCAGGTACATGCCTTTCTTGATGCCTTCTTCGGCACCGGCCGGCATGGCTGGCTGCTGGTAGGACTCGTTCATCACGGTGATGTAGTAGAAGACGTCCTGTTGCTCTTCGGTCATCTTCTTCATGCCGTCCTGGATGATCACCGCCAGCTCGTAGCCGTAGGTCGGATCGTAGGTGCGGCAGTTCGGGATGGTGGCAGCCAGCATGTGGCTGTGACCGTCTTCGTGCTGCAGGCCTTCACCGTTCAGGGTGGTGCGCCCGGCAGTACCGCCGATCAGGAAGCCGCGGGTACGGCTGTCGCCGGCCGCCCAGGCCAGGTCGCCGATACGCTGGAAGCCGAACATCGAGTAGAAGATGTAGAACGGCAGCATCGGCTGGTTGTGGCTGGAGTACGAAGTACCGGCTGCAATGAAGGAGCTCATGGCGCCCGCTTCGTTGATGCCTTCTTCGAGGATCTGGCCCTTCTTGTCTTCGCGGTAGAACATCACCTGGTCTTTATCGACTGGCTCGTAGAGCTGGCCGACGGAGGAGTAGATGCCCAACTGACGGAACATGCCTTCCATACCGAAGGTACGGGCTTCGTCCGGGATGATCGGAACGATGCGCGGGCCGATTTCCTTGTCCTTGACCAGTTGCGCCAGGATGCGCACGAAGGCCATGGTGGTGGAGATTTCGCGGTCGCCCGAGCCGTCCAGGATCGCTTTGAGGGTATCCAGTGGCGGGGTCGGCACGCTGAAGCTCTGGGCGCGACGCTGTGGCACGAAACCACCCAGCGCGGCACGGCGCTCGGCCAGGTAACGGGCTTCGGCGCTGCCTTCTTCAGGCTTGAAGAACGGCAGGTTTTCCAGGTCTTCGTCCTTGACCGGGATGTCGAAACGGTCGCGGAACGACTTCAGGCTGTCGACATCGACTTTCTTGGTGTTGTGCGCGGTGTTCTTCGCTTCGCCGGCACCGGTGCCATAACCCTTGATGGTCTTGGCCAGGATGACGGTCGGTTGCTCTTTGTGGTTGACCGCCTGGTGGTAGGCTGCATAGACCTTGTACGGGTCGTGGCCACCGCGGTTGAGTTTCCAGATTTCGTCGTCGGACAGGTCGGCAACCATCGCCTTGAGTTCAGGCGTGTTGAAGAAGTGTTCGCGTACGAACGCGCCGTCTTTGGCCTTGTAGTTCTGGTACTCGCCGTCGACGACTTCGTCCATGCGGCGTTGCAGGATACCGTCGGTGTCCTTGGCCAGCAGCGGGTCCCAGAAACGGCCCCATACCACTTTGTTCACGTTCCACTGTGCACCGCGGAACACGCCTTCCAGTTCCTGGATGATCTTGCCGTTGCCGCGAACCGGGCCGTCGAGGCGCTGCAGGTTGCAGTTGATGACGAAGATCAGGTTGTCCAGCTTCTCGCGGCCGGCCAGGGAGATGGCGCCCAGGGATTCCGGCTCGTCGCACTCGCCGTCGCCCATGAAGCACCAGACTTTCTGCTTGCCTGGCTCGATGAAGCCACGGGCTTCCAGGTATTTCATGAAACGTGCCTGGTAGATCGCCTGGATCGGGCCCAGACCCATGGACACGGTCGGGAACTGCCAGAAATCAGGCATCAGCCAAGGGTGCGGGTACGACGACAGGCCGTTACCGTCCACTTCCTGGCGGAAGTTGTTCATCTGATCTTCGGAAATGCGGCCTTCCATGAACGCACGGGCGTAGACGCCTGGCGATGCGTGACCCTGGAAGTAGATCAGGTCGCCGCCGTGCTGGTCGGTCGGGGCCTGGAAGAAGTAGTTGAAGCCGATGTCATACAGGGTGGCACTGGAAGCGAAGCTGGAGATGTGACCGCCCAGGTCAGAATCTTTCAGGTTCGTACGCATGACCATGGCCAACGCGTTCCAGCGCACCAGCGAGCGAATGCGGCGTTCCATGAACAGGTCGCCAGGCATGCGTGCTTCGTGGGTAACGGGGATCGTGTTGCGGTAAGGCGTGGTGATGGCGTAAGGCAGTTGCGAACCGCTGCGGGTCGCGAGTTCGCCCATACGGGTCATCAGATAGTGAGCACGGTCTTCGCCTTCTTTGTCGAGAACCGATTCCAGGGCGTCCAGCCATTCCTGGGTTTCGACGGGATCGAGGTCTTGCATGGCTTGCTCCAGGGCGGAAAGGCTTCCAGAATCGGTTGCCTGAGTTTGCGACTGGCCTTGTGGGCAGACGATTTAAAATTCTTGGATTGCCGACAGGTTGTTCCGGCGGCGTGTAGTTTTACTACAAATCATCTGGCATTTCAGCCTTTCGAATGTATAGACGAGTAGTAAAACTACAGATGAAAGGCTTGTGGCCTCCGGCTGCGTTGTGAGAATAATCGTTAAGGTTGGTCTTTTGCCATCCGAAAAAGGTGAAAGTTTGATGTTGGCTGCCAAAGAAAAAGAAATTTCAGCTATTTCTCACTTTTGTTCGACAGTCCTTCGCGTAGCGGTTTTTCATTCATCACTACAAGCGGCCATTTATACGCCGATCAAGGATAGACCATGACCCTGCCCGCGCTTGCCGAACTGCCCGCCATTCTCCTGCCATTGGTCAGTCGATCGGAGCAGTCGTTCCGTACGGCCATCGCCGGACTTGAAGACGATCTCGGCTTCTCCACCTGGACTCCGGAACGCCGGGCGCAATTCGACCGCGTCACCGCCGCCAGCGATTTCGTGATTGAACAGAGTGTTCGTGACCCTTTGATGTTGCTGTCGCTGGTGCAGTCCGGCGAACTCGACCGGCCGTTCGCTCCCGGCGAGTTGTGCGCGCAGATTGCCGCTGCGGTGAACACGGCACAAACGGAGGACGAACTGGGCCGCATCCTGCGTCGTCAGCGCGCCCGGCATCAGGTGCGGATCATCTGGCGCGACCTGACTCGTCAGGCCGATCTGGTGCAGACCTGCCGCGATCTTTCCGATATGGCCGACGCCAGTATCGACCAGGCTTATCAATGGCTGTACAGCCGCCATTGTCAGCAGTTCGGCGTGCCGACCGGTCGGCGCAGCGGCCTGCCGCAGCAGATGGTCATTCTCGGCATGGGCAAGCTTGGCGCGGTGGAGCTCAACCTGTCGTCGGACATCGACCTGATCTTCGCCTACCCCGAGGGCGGCGAAACCGTTGGTGTGAAGCGCCCGCTGGATAACCAGGAATTCTTCATCCGCCTCGGTCAGCGCCTGATCAAGGCCCTCGACCCGATCACCGTCGATGGCTTCGTGTTTCGCGTCGACATGCGCCTGCGTCCGTACGGTTCGTCCGGTGCGCTGGTGCTGAGCTTCAATGCGCTGGAGCAGTATTACCAGGATCAGGGCCGTGACTGGGAACGCTACGCGATGATCAAGGCGCGGGTGGTCGCCGGCGATCAGGTGGCGGGTGCGCAGTTGCTGGACATGCTGCGGCCGTTCGTTTACCGGCGTTATCTGGACTTCTCGGCGATCGAAGCGCTGCGCACCATGAAGCAACTGATCCAGCAGGAAGTGCGGCGCAAGGGCATGGCCGACAACATCAAACTGGGCTCCGGCGGCATCCGCGAGGTCGAATTCATCGCTCAGGCCTTTCAGTTGATCCACGGCGGTCGCGATCTGAGCCTGCAGCAGCGGCCTCTATTAAAGGTGCTGGGCACGCTGGAAGGGCAGGGTTATCTGCCGCCGGCGGTGGTCAGCGAGTTGCGTGAAGGTTACGAATTCCTGCGTTACACCGAACACGCGATCCAGGCGATTGCCGACCGCCAGACCCAAATGCTGCCGGACACGGCACAGGATCAGGCGCGCATCGCCTTCATGCTCGGTTTCGCCGACTGGGACGCCTTCCATGAAAAGCTGATGTTCTGGCGTGGCCGGGTGGCCTGGCACTTTGCGCAAGTGATCGCTGACCCCGATGAAGAAGAGGGCACCGATTGCGAGGTGGTGGTCGGCGGGGAATGGCTGCCGCTGTGGGAAGAGGCGCAGGACGAAGAAGCCGCCTGTCGCCAGCTGGAAGAGGGCGGTTTTGCCGATGCCACCAAGGCCTTGAAGGCGTTGGCCGGTCTGCGCAGCAGTCCGCAACTGCGGGCGATGCAGCGTCTGGGGCGTGAACGCCTCGACGCCTTTATTCCGCGCCTGCTCGCTCAGGCTGTGGAGCACGACAATCCGGATCTGGTGCTTGAACGGGTACTGCCGCTGGTCGAAGCGGTGGCCCGGCGTTCGGCTTACCTGGTGTTGCTGACGGAAAACCCCGGTGCGTTGCGTCGCTTGCTGACCCTGTGCGCCGCCAGTCCGTGGATTGCCGAGCAGATCACCCGTTTCCCGCTGCTGCTCGACGAGCTGCTCAACGAAGGTCGCCTGTTCAAGCCGCCGCTGGCACCGGAACTGGCGGCCGAGCTGCGCGAGCGTCTGACCCGGATCCCGGAAGACGACCTCGAGCAACAGATGGAAGCCCTGCGTCATTTCAAACTGGCGCACCGCTTGCGCGTCGCCGCCTCGGAAATCGCCGGCAGCCTGCCGTTGATGAAAGTCAGCGATTACCTGACCTGGCTGGCCGAAGCGATTCTGGAGCAAGTGCTGGCCCTGGCCTGGCGCCAGACCGTGGCCAAGTACGGCACGCCGCTGCGCACCGATGGCACGTTGTGCGATCCCGGCTTCATCATTGTCGGTTATGGGAAAGTCGGCGGGATCGAGTTGGGGCATGGTTCGGACCTGGATCTGGTGTTCATCCACGACGGCGATCCGCAGGCGGAAACCGACGGGGCAAAACCGATTGATGGCGCGCAGTTCTTTACCCGGCTCGGCCAGCGGATCATTCACTTGCTGACAGCGCAGACCAACTCCGGCCAGCTCTATGAAGTGGACATGCGCCTGCGGCCGTCCGGGGCGTCCGGGCTGTTGGTCAGCTCCCTCGGGGCGTTTGCCCGCTATCAGGAAAATGAAGCCTGGACGTGGGAGCATCAGGCATTGGTGCGGGCGCGGGTACTGGTGGGCAGTCAGGATGTCGGCCAGGCGTTCGAGAAAGTGCGGGCCCAGGTGCTGGGCAAGACGCGGGATCCGGCGAAGTTGCAACAGGAAGTGAGCGAGATGCGCGCCAAGATGCGCGACAACCTCGGTAGCAAGAGCACGGCCGCCGGCACCGGGGCGAATGCCTTCGAGGCGTCGGCGCCGTTCGACCTCAAGCAGGACGCCGGAGGTATCGTCGATATTGAATTTATGGTGCAATACGCGGCCCTGGCGTGGTCGCAAAGCCATCCGCCGCTGCTGCGCTGGACGGACAATATCCGCATTCTGGAAGAGCTGGAACACGAAGGGTTGATGCCCGTCGAAGACGCCGGCCTGTTGCGCGAGGCCTACAAGGCCTACCGTTCCGCCGCCCACCGGCAGGCCTTGCAGAAGGAGGCCGGGGTGATACCGGGCGACCAGTTCGCGGACGAACGGCGGCAGGTGATGCGGATCTGGCGAGAGCTGGGGCTAAGCTGATTCTCGAGACGGGGAGGCGTAAGGCCTCCCCGGTTCGTTTATGGAAACCACATGAATATTCTGATCGTTGGGCCCAGTTGGGTCGGTGACATGGTGATGGCGCAGACACTGTTTCAGTGTCTCAAGCAGCGCCACCCGCAGTGCGAAATCGACGTGCTGGCCCCCGAGTGGAGCCGGCCGATCCTCGAGCGCATGCCGCAAGTGCGCAAGGCCTTGAGCTTCCCGCTCGGCCACGGCGCGCTGGAGCTGGCGACCCGTCGGCGGATCGGCAAATCCCTGGCCGGCCAGTACGACCAGGCGATCCTGCTGCCGAACTCGCTGAAGTCGGCGCTGGTGCCATTCTTTGCCGGCATCCCGAAACGCACCGGCTGGCGCGGCGAGTTCCGCTACGGCCTGCTCAACGACGTGCGCACGCTGGATAAAGAACGTTATCCGCTGATGATCGAGCGTTTCATGGCGCTGGCCTACGAGCCGAACGCCGAGCTGCCGAAACCCTATCCGCGCCCGAGCCTGCAGATCGATCCGGTGACCCGCGAGGCCGCTCTGGCCAAGTTCGGTCTGACCCTCGATCGTCCGGTGCTGGTGCTGTGCCCCGGCGCCGAATTCGGTGAAGCCAAACGCTGGCCGTCCGAGCATTACGCCAAAGTTGCCGAAGCGCGCATTCGCGAAGGCTGGCAGGTCTGGCTGTTCGGCTCGAAGAACGATCACGCGGTCGGCGAAGACATCCGTGCGCGACTGATTCCGGGGTTGCGCGAAGAGTCCGTGAATCTCAGTGGCGGCACTTCACTGGCCGAAGCCATCGACCTGATGTCCTGCGCGGACTCCGTGGTCTCCAACGATTCCGGCCTGATGCACGTGGCCGCTGCGCTGAATCGCCCGTTGGTGGCGGTCTACGGTTCGACCTCGCCGGGCTTCACTCCGCCGCTGGCCGAACACGTGGAAATCGTCCGTCTGGGCCTCGATTGCAGCCCGTGTTTCGATCGGACCTGCCGTTTCGGCCATTACAACTGCCTGCGCCAGCTGATGCCGGACGCGGTCAACGATGCCTTGCAGCGGTTGCAGGGCTCCGTGGTCGAGGTTCAATAAGTTGCGGGTATTGCTGATCAAGACCTCATCGCTGGGCGACGTGATTCATGCGTTGCCGGCGCTGACCGACGCGGCCCGGGCGATTCCCGGCATCCAGTTCGACTGGGTGGTGGAAGAGGGTTTCGCCGAAATCCCGACCTGGCACCCGGCCGTGGGCAAGGTGATTCCGGTGGCGATCCGCCGCTGGCGCAAGAACCTCTGGCAAACCTTCAAGAGCGGCGAGTGGAAACGCTTCAAGCAAACCGTTCGTGCCAGCAAATATGACCTGGTGATCGATGCTCAGGGCCTGCTGAAAAGCGCCTGGCTGACCCGTTACGTCAAGGCCCCGGTGGCGGGTCTCGACAAGGGCTCGGCCCGGGAGCCGATCGCTGCTCGATTCTATGACCGCAAGCTGGCGGTGGCCCGTGGGCAGCATGCTGTTGAGCGTGTGCGTCAGTTGTTCGCTATCGCTTTGGGTTACGACTTGCCCAAAGGCCTGGGTGATTACGGCCTCAATGTCGAGCGTCTGGTCGAACTGCCGCGCAAGACTGCCTATGTGGTGTTCCTGCATGGCACCACCTGGGACACCAAGCACTGGCCGGAAAGCTACTGGCGTGAGCTGACCGAGCGGGTCGGTTACCTCGGCGTGGGAATCAGGCTGCCGTGGGGCAACCCACAGGAGAAGGCCCGGGCCGAGCGCATCGCCGCCGGTTTCAAACATGCCGAAGTCTTGCCGAAGCTGAACCTGGCCGGGGTCGGCAAGGTGCTGGCCGGCGCCCAGGCCTGCGTCGCGGTGGACACTGGTCTCGGTCATCTCGCCGCAGCACTGGATGTGCCGACGATTTCCCTGTTCGGCCCGACCAATCCGGGCCTGACCGGCGCCTACGGCAAGCTGCAGATTCACCTCGCCAGCGATTTCCCGTGCGCGCCTTGCCTGCAAAAGAAATGTACGTATCAACCGACCGCGCAGGATGCCCGTCAGTTTGACCTGAAACGCGAGTGGCCTTTGTGCTTCACGCGTCTGAATCCCGAGCGTGTCGCCAGCCGACTGAGCACGTTGTTGATGGCTGAGGAGCTGCGTTGATGCAACTGGCATTTGTCCTTTACAAATATTTCCCGTTCGGCGGTTTGCAGCGCGATTTCATGCGCATCGCCCTCGAATGTCAGAAGCGTGGTCATCAGATACGCGTCTACACCCTGATCTGGGAAGGTGACGTGCCGCCCGGCTTCGAAGTGCTGGTGGCGCCGGTCAAGGCGTTCTTCAATCACCGCCGCAACGAAAAGCTCAGCGCGTGGATGGAAGCGGATCTGGCCAAGCGCCCGGTGGATCGCCTGATCGGCTTCAACAAGATGCCGGGGCTGGACGTCTACTACGCGGCCGACGGCTGCTTCGAAGACAAGGCGCAGAACCTGCGCCATTCGCTGTACCGCCGTTGGGGCCGCTACCGCCATTTCGCCGAGTACGAGCGCGCGGTGTTCGCCAAAGACGCGAAGACCGAAGTGCTGATGATTTCCGAAGTGCAGCAGCCGCTGTTCATCAAGCATTACGACACGCCGTTGGAGCGTTTCCACCTGCTGCCGCCAGGCATCGCTCAGGATCGTCGCCGCCCGAAGGATGCCGACGAGATCCGCGCCGGTTTCCGCGCCGAATTCAACCTCGGGGACGACGAGCTGCTGCTGGTGCAGATCGGCTCCGGCTTCAAGACCAAGGGTGTCGATCGCAGCCTGAAAGCCCTGGCCGCATTGCCCGCCGAACTGAAGAAGCGCACCCGGCTGTTTGTAATCGGCCAGGATGACCCCAAATTGTTCCAGATGCAGAGTGCAACATTGGGTCTGGGCGACAACGTGACGTTCCTCAAGGGACGCAGCGATATCCCGCGCTTCTTGCTCGGTGCCGATCTGTTGATCCACCCGGCCTACAACGAAAACACCGGTACGGTGCTGCTCGAAGCGCTGGTCGCCGGATTGCCGGTGCTGGTCAGCGCGGTTTGCGGTTACGCCCATTACATTGCCGAGGCCGATGCCGGGCGCGTGCTGGACGAGCCGTTCGATCAGGCGCAGTTGACGCAATACCTGACCGACATGTTGAACGACGACGCTGCACGGGCGGCCTGGAGCCGTAACGGTCTGGCCTTTGCCGAGACGGCCGACCTCTACAGCATGCCGCAGCACGCGGCCGATGTGATTCTGGCGGAGCACGCATAAATGAAGTTGATGCTGGCTGAACCGTTCAAGAGCCTCTGGACCGGACGCGACCCGTTCGCCGAAGTCGAGGCGCTCAAGGGCGAGGTCTACCGCGAGCTGGAAGCTCGGCGGACGCTGCGCACGGAAGTCGACGGCAACGGGTTTTTCGTCAAGATCCACCGTGGCATCGGCTGGGGTGAAATCTTCAAGAACCTGCTGACCGCCAAACTGCCGGTACTCGGTGCGGGCCAGGAATGGAAAGCCATCCAGCGATTGCAGGAAGTCGGCGTACCGACCATGACCGCCGTTGCATACGGCGAGAAGGGCGGCAACCCGGCAGAGCAGCATTCGTTCATCGTTACCGAAGAACTGGCGCCGACCATCAGTCTCGAAGACTTCAGCATCGACTGGGTCAGGCAGCCGCCGCAGCCGAAGCTCAAGCGTGCGCTGATCGCCGAGGTTGCGCGCATGACCGGCATGATGCATCGCGCGGGGGTCAATCACCGTGACTGCTATATCTGCCACTTTCTGCTGCACACCGATAAACCGGTGACTGCGGAAGATTTCAAGCTCTCGGTCATCGATCTGCACCGCGCCCAGACCCGCCCGGCGATTACCCGGCGCTGGCGCAACAAGGATCTGGCGGCGCTGTATTTTTCCGCGCTGGACATCGGTCTGACCCGCCGCGACAAGCTGCGCTTTCTTAAAGGCTACTTCCAGCAACCGCTGCGCCAGATCCTGGCTGAAGAAGCGTCGTTGCTGAGCTGGCTCGAAGGCAAGGCCAACAAGCTCTACGCGCGCAAGCAGCGATACGGGGATGCGCTCTGATGGCGGGTTGGAATCTTGAACCCGGGTACAGCGATCTCGCAGCGGATTTTGGCAGTCTTGAAGCGGTATTCGCGCTTAAGGGCGAGCGCCTGACCCGCGATCCGCTGTCCGAAGTCATCCGCGTGCAACGCAACGGCGTCAATTACTACGTCAAGCGCTATTCCGGCGCTGGCAAGGGGTTGCGCCGTTACCTCGGCAAGCCGCGGGTGAAAATGGAGTGGCAGAACCTCAAGCGCTTCGCCAAATGGGGCATTCCCACCGCCGAAGTGGTGGCCTGGGGCCTGGAGCGCAAAGGCATGGCCTACGATCGCGGGGCGATGATCACCCGTGAGCTGCCGCGTACCGAGGACCTCTCGGCGCTGGCCGAGCGCAATGACCCCAAGCTGAAGAATCACGGCTGGGTCGACGGCATCAGCCGGCAACTGGCGGTCTACACCCGTACGATGCACGATCATCGTTTCACCCATAACGATCTGAAGTGGCGCAACCTGCTGATCGACGATCAGGCACAGCTGTTTCTCATCGACTGCCCGAACGGCGATTTCTGGCGCGGTTTCTGGCTCAAGTACCGGATCACCAAGGATCTGGCCTGTCTCGACAAAGTGGCCAAATATCACCTGTCGAATACCCAGCGCCTGCGCTTCTACCTGCAATACCGTCAGCGTGACCGGCTCAATGCCGCCGACAAAAAACGGATTCGTCACGTGGTGAGATTTTTCGAGGGACGCGAATGACTGATTTTCTCGCCGCTGAGGACCGCCCGCTGCTGGAGCGTCACGGTCTCGGCACGTTCGATGCGCTGTGGGCCAAGCAGCTCGACGCAGTGGATGAGCCGAACACCGACGGCGGCGGCTGGAGCAGCGTGTTCCGCCTTGAGCTCGAAGGTCGCGGCTATTACCTCAAGCGCCAGAGCAATTACCTGACTCGCACGTTGCATGCACCGTTCGGCGAGCCGACCTTTGCCCGGGAGTTTCGCAACATCAGTCGCTATCGCTCCCTCGGCATTCCCGCATTGCAGGCGGCGTTTTTCGGTCAGCGCAAGGTCAATGGCGAGGTGCGCGCGATCCTGCTGACCCGGGCTCTCGACGGTTGGGATGATCTGGATTCGCTGTTGCAGCGCTGGTCGAGCCTCGAGGTCGCGCAGCAGTCGGCGATTCTCAAGGCCTGCGGTCAACTGGCGCGGCATCTGCACGGCGTGCGCCAGGTGCACGGCTGCTTTTATCCGAAGCATATTTTCCTGCGTGCCGAAGGCGCTGGTTATCGGGCGCAACTGATCGATCTGGAAAAGACCCGGCCCTTGCTGTTCGGTCAGCGCGATCGGGTCAAGGACCTGGAGCCGCTGTTGCGTCGTGCGCCGGAATGGAGCGAGGCTCAGTTGCGCGAGTTGCTGGCCGCGTATCTCGATCAGTCGGTCGACAGTTCGCTGGTCGATAGCTGGGTCTCGCGGCTGACCGCGCGGCGCAGTCGCAAGGAGACCCGCTGATGCAACTGTCCGACCTGAAAAACGCCGGACGTACGCCGAGCCTGCCGTTGACGGTTTCCCTGGCGGATGCCGCGGGTACCGCTGATCTGCAATTGCTCAGCCTGTTGCGGGTATTGCCGGGGCAGCGTTATGTCGGCGCCGGCGTGTGGCGCGGTCGCCCGGTGCTGGCCAAGTTGCTGGTCGGCAGCAAGGCTGCACGACATTTTCAGCGTGAGCTGGAGGGCGTGAAACTGCTCGCCGCCCAGGGCATGACCACGCCGTTACTGCTGGCCGATGGCCTGAAGGACGGCGAGGGTGGCTGGTTACTGTTCGAATTCCTCGAAGGCGCCGAAAGCCTGGGCGATGCATGGGGCAAGGTTGAATCCTTGCAGGTCTTGGCGGACGAACAGTCGGCAGTGCTGGCCGAAGCGCTCGGTGCCATTGGCCAGCTGCACGGCAAAGGCCTGTGGCAGGAAGACCTGCACCTGGACAACCTGCTGCGCCACGACGGTCAGTTGTATCTGATCGATGGCGCCGGTATCCGTGCGGAAACCGCCGGTCAGTCATTGTCCCGGCAGAAAGTGCTGGAGAATCTGGGTGTTTTTTTCGCCCAGTTGCCCAAATCCCTGGAGCCGTTCACCGAAGAGCTGCTGGTGTATTACCTGCTGAGCAACAGCGAGCACGCCCTGCCTCTGGAAGCCCTGCAGAAGCAGATCGACAAGGTGCGGGCCTGGCGTTTGAAGGATTTTCTGATCAAGGTCGGTCGTGAATGCACGCTGTTCAGCGTGCGACGCGGGGCGTTCGGTCTGCGCTCGATCCGTCGCGAGGAAGAGCCCGCGATGCTGCCGGTGCTGGAACAGGCCGATGCCTTGCTCGATCAGGGTCATCTGTACAAGACCGGCGGCGCAGCGAGCGTCGGCAGGGTCGAAGTGGCCGGGCGTCCACTGGTGATCAAACGCTACAACATCAAGAATGTTGCCCATTGGCTCAAACGCTTCTGGCGCCCGAGCCGGGCGTGGCACTCCTGGCGCGAAGGCAATCGCCTGGCGTTCCTCGGCATCGCTACCCCCAAACCGCTGGCGGTGCTGGAAACCCGGTTTTTCTGGCTGCGCAGCAAGGCGTATCTGGTCACCGAGTACCTGGCCGGGCCGGATATCATCGAGCGATTTGCGCCGTATGTTGAAAGCGGCGAAGCGCCGGAAGCCGAGTTGCAGGCGCTCGATCAACTGTTTGCACGCTTGATTGCAGAGCGAATCAGTCATGGCGACTTCAAGGGCCATAACCTGTTCTGGCACCAGGATCGCTGGGCACTGATCGATCTGGACTCGATGTGCCAGCACGGCTCGGCGGGCAGCTTCGCTCCGGCCTATGCCCGGGATCGCGCAAGGTTCATGCGTAACTGGCCGCAGAGCAGTGCGCTGTATCAGGTGATTGATCAGCGTTTGCCAAAGGATGTATCGGGCGCTGCGTGATTGCTGTCTCAATCGAGTAAGACATTTCTGCAATAGAAATTGGGTAGGGCATGTGGCGACAAATCCTTGTGATTTGTCCTACGGCTTGGTCAGAACCCATGAACTGCCTCCCATAAAGCTCCGATGCTAGTTTGCCCCGACGTTTCAGGAGGGCAAACCTTGATCATCAAAACGGCTATCACCATCGGTGCACTTTCACTGGCCCTGACCGGCTGCGGCACCGCCGTCACCGTGTTGCAGGGCGACGAAGACGCCACGCGCAGCTTGCGCAAACAAAAGACCTACTGCCAGTCCATTCCGCGCATCTACAGCGGACTCGCCCATGATTTCTGCCTGCTGCACGCACCGCCCGATCCCACCGGAATTCTGGTGCCGGCCGTTCTGCTCGACATGACTCTGTCCGGGGTATTTGACACGGCTTTTCTTCCGTACACGATCTATCGCCAGGCGGCGGACGGGAATATCAGTGTTTATTGGCGGCCAGGCCGTGGGTAATTACTTTGCCCACAACCACTGAATACAGTGACGTCATCGTTTATGTCGATGAGAGCGGTGATCATGGGATGCAGAGACTGGATCCCAACTATCCAGTCTTCGTGCTCGCGTTTTGTGCCTTTCATAAGAGGCATTATTGCGAGAAGGTCATTCCGGCACTGCAGAAATTCAAGTTTGCCCATATGGGGCACGATCTGATCGGTCTGCATGAACTCGAAATTCGTAAAGAAAAAGGAGCATTTTCTGGCCTCTTCATGTCGAGAGAGCACAAGAGTGCTTTTCTTGAGGAGCTGACTTGCATCATTGAAGCCAGCAACTTCGTTCTGATCAGTTGCGTCGTGGACAAGGCTTCCCTTCGCGAGAAACAGGGCACGGGACACAATCCTTATCACCTCGCTCTCGGCTTTTGTCTGGAAACGCTCTATGAGTTTTTGCAGGAGAAGAATCAACAAGAGGCACTGACGCATGTGATTTTCGAGCGCCGAGGAAGGCGAGAGGATAACGAGCTTGAGTTGGAGTTTCGCAGGATGTGTGGCGGGGCGAATCG
Organism: Pseudomonas sp. BW7P1; assembly: GCF_024981055.1. Classification (NCBI taxonomy): domain Bacteria; kingdom Pseudomonadati; phylum Pseudomonadota; class Gammaproteobacteria; order Pseudomonadales; family Pseudomonadaceae; genus Pseudomonas; species Pseudomonas sp. BW7P1. The sequence goes on from NZ_CP103374.1 coordinate 743,973, forward strand.
ATGGGGCATTCAACTGCCGTTTGACATCGTTTTTGCAACTAAGCAGGTGAACTCCACCGGCCTGCAGCTAGCCGATCTTGTTGCGAGGCCCATTGGCATGAACGTTTTGAGGGCGGGTCAGGGAAACCGTGCTTTTGACGTGCTCAAGCGCAAGTTCTATTGCAGCGGAGGGCGGAGCAAGGTTGGAGAGGGTTTCGAGAATTGGGGGTTGAAGATTTTCCCATCCCCAGAAAGCGAAAAGCCCCGATGATCTCACCGAGGCATTAGCGCCGACCGGGATCTCCCAGTCCATTTGTGTTGGAGTCTATGTCGATGCTGCTCGAGTGTCAACGCACCGGCCGGCCAGTTCCGCTAGAGGTTTGTCGGCGCTTTTAAGCTATAATCCCGCCCTTTAGCTGTCTCTCGCCCGGTGCGAGGGCACATCATTTTTCAAGGCGCATCGCGCCTGAATGCAGACTAAAGAGGCTAGACCCCTGTGGCATTGACGATTCTTGGCCTGTCCGGCGCCCTTAGCCATGATCCTTCCGCGGCCCTGTACATCGACGGCAAGCTGGTGGCGGCGGCTGAGGAAGAGCGCTTCGTACGCGATAAACATGCAAAGAACCGCATGCCCTACGAATCGGCGAAGTTCTGCCTGGAACAGGCCGGCATCAAGCCGTCCGACGTTGACGTGGTGGCGATTCCGTTCGCCCCGATCAGCATTTTCGGCAAGGCCCGCTGGCAGTACGCCAAGCGTTACTGGTACGCCCCGGACCGCGCGCTCGACGCGATCCTGATGGGCAACCGTCGCTACAAGCGCTATCGCAAGAAAATCGTCTGGTGCCTGGAGCAACTGGGCTTCGATCCGAAGAAAATCAAGATCGAACCGGTTGAACACCACCTGGCTCACGCTTCCAGCGCCTACCACTGTTCGGGTTTCAAAGAAAAAACCGCGATCCTCGGCATCGACGGCAAGGGCGAATACGCCACGACCTTCTTCGGTTACGGGGAAAACGGCAAGATCCACAAGATCAAGGAATTCTTCGATCCGGACTCCCTCGGCGGCCTGTACGGCGCGATTACCGAGTTCCTCGGTTTCGACATGCTGGACGGCGAGTTCAAGGTCATGGGCATGGCGCCGTACGGCGACGCCAGCAAGTATGATTTCTCCCGCCTGGCTTCCTTCGAGAACGGCGAGCTGGTGATCAATACCGACTACGCCAACGTGATCGGCCTGCGTCGCTATAAAGAGAAGGGCAAGGGTTACTACTTCTCGCCGAAGCTGATCGAGTGGCTGGGTCCGAAGCGCGAAGGCGACATCGCCGACGAACCGTACATCCACTACGCCGCCAGCATTCAGGCGCTGTTCGAAAAAATCGCGCTGCAGATGATCGACTACTACCTGGGCGACGTGCTCAAGGAAACCGGCAAACTGGCCTACGCCGGCGGCTGTGCGTTGAACGTCAAGCTCAACCAGAAAATCATCGCCCGTGACGACGTCAAGGAGCTGTTCGTACAGCCGGCCTCCGGCGATGCCGGCACCGCAGTCGGCGCAGCGGCCTATGTGTCCAACGCCCGTGGCGTACCGGTCGAGAAGATGGAACACGTCTACCTCGGCCCGTCGTACAGCAACGAAGACGTGATCGCCGCCTGCGCTCGTCACGAGAACAAGCCGACCTGGCGCAAGCTCGACAACATGCCGGAGCAGATCGCCAAAATCATGGTCGACGGCAACCCGGTGGCCTGGTTCCAGGGCCGCATGGAGTTCGGTCCGCGTGCGCTGGGTGGTCGTTCGATCATCGGTTGCCCGAGCGTGACCGGCGTGGCTGATCGCATCAACCATCAGATCAAGTTCCGCGAGCGCTGGAGGCCTTTCTGCCCGTCGATGCTCGACACCGTGGCGCCACAGATGATCAAGATCGATCACCCGGCGCCGTTCATGACCTTCACCTTCGAAGTGGCGGAGGAGTGGAAGACCCGCGTGCCGGAAGTCGTCCACGAAGACGGCACGTCCCGGGCCCAGGTGCTCAAGCGCGAATACAACCCGCGCTACTACGACATGATGAAGGCGCTGGAAGTGCTGACCGGCAACGGCGTGTCCCTGAACACCTCGCTCAACCGCCGTGGCGAGCCGATGATCTGCTCGCCGACCGACGCCCTGAACATGTTCTTCGGCTCGGATCTGCAGTACCTGATCATGGAAGACATCCTGGTAGTCAAAGAAGGCGCAAACGCTTATGACACGCTCGGCTGAACGCCATGTGCTGCAGTTCTGCCACGGCTATGACGGGCCGTTCCTGGACTGCGCGCGGCAGTACGCCAGCCTGTTCGCGGGCACCGGTTATCGGGTCACCACGGTCTTTCTGACCGGGGCGGCCGATAGCGAGGTGGCCGCGGCCTGCGCCTCCGACGAAGTGTTGTTCATGGAATACAGCTCCAAGGCCATTCGTGGCCTGAAGCTGGGCGCCATCGGCGATCTGCGCAAGATCGCCGCTTCACGCAATTTCAGTTTCTGCATCGCCCATCGCTTCAAGCCGATCTACATCGCCTTGCTCGGCACTTCGCTGCCGGTGATTGGCGTGCATCACGCGTTTGGCGATTACAAACGCGGTTCGCGCAAACTGTTCGCGCATATTTTCCGCAAGCGCCTGAGCCTGCTCGGCGTGTCCGATGCGGTGCGCGACGACATGCGCCGCTGCCTGCCGAAATGGCCGGCGACCCGCATCCAGACCCTCTACAACCGCATCGATGTTTCGGCGTTGCAGATGAGTCAGGTGTCCGCCCGTGAAGCCCGCGAGACCCTGGGGCTTTCTGCCGATGCATTCATTGTCGGCAACGTCGGTCGCCTGCACCCGGACAAGGATCAGGCCACGCTGCTGCACGGTTTTGCCGCGGCACTGCCCGGTCTGCCGGCCAACAGCCAACTGGTGATTCTCGGCAAGGGCCGTCTTGAGGACGAACTCAAGGCCCTGGCCCGCGAGCTGGGGATCGGTGATCGCGTGCTGTTTCTCGGTCAGGTGCCGGATGCGCGCAATTACTTCCGTGCATTCGATGTGTTTGCCCTGAGCTCCGACCATGAGCCGTTCGGCATGGTGCTGCTGGAGGCCATGGCCGCCGGCGTGCCGTTGCTGGCCACGGCGTGCGGCGGGGCGAAGGAAGTGGTCGAGGGCGTGGGCATTCTGTTCCCGCTGGGTGATGCCGAGCATCTGGCCCAGGGCCTGAAACACCTGGCCGGCATGGACGAGCAGCAGCGTCGCCAGTGCGCCGAGCTGATGTTCGACCGCCTGCGCGAGCGCTTCTCCGACCGCGCCGTACGCGACACCTTCTGGCATTTGCCGCAAGTTACCGATCTGGCACCGAGGGGCTGATGCTCAACCGATTTCAAGGCTGGCGCGAGCGTGGCTGGTCGCCCGTTGACGCCTCAACTTATGCACAGGCCTGGCAGCGATTTGGCGGCAGCGTCGCGACTCATCCCATGGTCGTCGAACGGCTGGCCAATCTGGCCGGCATCCCGGTGCGTTATCTGGCCTGGGAGCAGCAAGGCGAAGTCAAGGCGGCGATCCCGACCTGGGGCCGCGATCTGGCCTTGTCCAAGGACGTGCTCAAGCGCAGTGGCAAGAAAGGCCTGTTCGACCTCGGCAACGCCGAGCTGATCCTGCCGGCCGCCGCCGATGCCCGGGCCCCGCTGCGTCATCGCGGGCGCTACCTGTCGGCGCTCAACGAAAGTCGTTTCAGCGGCCTCAAGTTGCAGGCCGAACAACTGGCCATGGCCCGTACCCCTGAAGAGTTGTCGAAGAAGTTTCGCTACAACCAGCGCCGCGAACTGCGCCTGCTGGAAGAGGCGGGCGGTGTGGTGCGGTCGGTCAGCGAATTCTCAAGTAGCGAACTGTCGGCGATTTATTGCGATCTGTTCCAGCGCCGCTGGGGTTTTCCGGCCACTGGCGCGGCACGCATGGCCGAGGTCATCGAGCTGTTGCGCGAGCTGTTGATCGGTTCGGTGATCTTCCTCAACGATGCGCCGATTGCCATTCAACTGGTGTATCGCGTCGAAGCCCCGGAGTGGATCAGCGTCGAGTACATCAACGGCGGTGTCGACCCTGAAACCCGCGAATTCAGTCCCGGCAGCGTTCTGAGTTTCCTCAATACGCAAAGTGCCTGGGAACAAGCCCGGGCACTGAACAAGCCGCTGCGTTTTTCCTTCGGTCGTGCCGACCGTGAATACAAGGATCGCTGGTGCAATCCCGTGCCGGTCTTCACCGTATGAGTCAGCCCATGAGCCGCAAACAGCAACTGCTCAAGCGTCATCGGCGCAATAAACGGATCGGCCTGTTGATCGCGCTGATCGTCTTGATCGCCCTCGGCGTGCTGGTGGCCTGGTGGTTGCCGCCGGTGCTGGCGGTCATCGGCTGGATTGTCCACGAAGCGTGGTTCGCCGATCACCTGTTCTATTCGCCGAAGGACGATTACCAATACAGTTTTCCGCCGTTCACCCCGCAGCCGAAAGTGTATCTGGACGGTGAGCAATTGCGTCTCGACGAGGGCGTGATGCTGGTGGACGATGCCACGCTGATCCTCGCCGTGAAGGTCAAAAGCAGCTTTTTGGGACGCTTCTTCGATCCTCGGGTCGAGTTGGCCGGTGGCGCCAATCCTGATGCGCAGACGTTCGAACGTGGTGTCAACGGTCTGCGATATCTGAACCTCAGCGGTCAGGCGCAAGCCTTGTCGCAAGGCCAGTTGCGTCTGCGCGGGCGCTTTTGCCGGGTGTCCGGTGAGCCGATGCTGTGGGCGCTCGAACAACCGGACTACCGCCAGCAGCGGGTGATGGTCATCGCGCCTCACGCCGACGATGCCGAACTGGCCGCCTACGGTCTGTACAGCCAGGCCAAAGAAGCCTGGATCGTGACCCTGACCGCCGGCGAGATCGAAGCCGAACATTATCAACAAATGGGTCTGAACAAGGTCGAGGCGGCACGTCTCAAGGGCCGTCTGCGGGCCTGGGACAGCCTCGCCGTGCCGCGTTGGGCCGGCGTGCCGCAGGACCACTGCGTGCAGCTCGGATACTTCTGTCTGCAACTGGCGGCGATGCAGGCTGCGCCGAATCGACCGGTGGGCTCGCGGGAAGCCGATCTGAGCGATACGCGCCTGTTCCGCCAGTTGAATCCGTTTACGTTGCCCGGCGATGCCGACGGCGCACCGACCTGGAACAATCTGCTGGCCGACCTGTGTGAGGTTCTGAATCGTGCGCGCCCGGACGTGATCGTGTTGCCACACCCGACGCTGGATCCGCATCCCGACCATATCTGCGCCCAGGAAGCCGTGCTGGAAGCCTTGCGCGGCCTGGACTGGCAGCCGACGCTGCTCGGTTACGCCAACCACCTGCACGACAACGACCGCTGGCCGATGGGCGACAGCGGGCAGGGCATTGCCTTGCCACCGACCTTCGATGCGACAGTCGCGATGCAGCCGTTGTGCCTGCCGCTGCCGATCGAGTTGCAACGGGACAAGGCGATGGCGCTGGGCATGATGCATGACCTGCAGCCGCCGGCACCGTTCAAGCGGCGCCTGCGCCGGCTGATTCAACGGCTGTTGGCCGGGCGCAGGCCGTCGGTCTACGGCGAGAACGAATTTTTCCGCAAAGCGGTCAGGCGCCAGGAGCTGTTCTGGCTGCTGAAGCAGAGTGAAACAGGCGCGACGGGTGCGCAACGGGGAGAGTCATGAGTCAACGCGCAAAGGTTCTGCAGCTGCAACCCGACTACAACGTCAAATCCCATGACTTTGCCGACCTCGCCGAACAGATCGTCAAGGCCCTGCCGACGGATCGTTATGAGGTGACGGCGGCATTTCTGCGTGGCAAACCCGGCCCGGGGGAAGCCGTCAGCCGGGCCGACCGTTCGGTGTATTTCGAGTTTTCCGACAAGGCCCTCAAAGGCATGCGCCTGCGGGCGATGTGGCAGCTGTACAAGTTCTGCCGGCGGGAAAAGTTCGATGTGGTGATCTGCAACCGCTTCAAACCGGTGAACATGATGCTGACGCTCAACCGCTGGTTGAAAGTGCCGTTGTGCATCGGTATTTCTCACGGTTTCGGCGAATACGACCGCTTCTACCGTCGTCGCCAGACGCAACGCCTGATCGACCGGCACTGGCGTTTCGTCGGCGTATCGCCGGCGGTCAAACAGTACCTGCTGGACTGCGATTGCGGTTTTACTGACCGCAATACCTGTGCGATCACCAACGCCATCGACATCGAACAGGCCGAAGGCTTGCAGCACAGCCGCGAGCGTGCCCGCGAGCTGCTGGGCGTCGACCCGAATGTGCGCCTGATCGGTGCGCTGGGGCGGCTGGTGTCGGTGAAGGGCCACACTTATTTGTTGCAGGCCTTCGCCCAGCTGAAAGACAAATACCCGAACACCCAACTGGCAATCATCGGTGCCGGACGCCTGCAAGCGCCGTTGGCCGCCGAGATCGAGCAGCTCGGCCTGAGCGGTCGCGCCCACTTGCTGGGCTTCAAGGAAAACGCCCTGCAGTACGTGCGTGCGTTCGATATCTGGACCATGCCGTCGCTGGCCGAAGGTCTGGGCCTGGCCCTGCTGGAAGGCATGAGCGGGCACTTGCCGGTGATCGCGTCGAACGTACCGGCCATGTTGCCGCTGATCGAAGGCGCCGGCGGCCTGGCGATCACGCCCAAGGACGTGCCGAGCCTGGTTGCGGCGCTGGACACCTACCTGGGGCTTTCGGATGACGAGCTCAAGGCCAAGGGCGAACAGGCCTACCGCTATTTGCAGGAACAGCACGATATCGAGGTCTTCCGCCAGGAATACCTGAACCTCATCGACTCCGGCCTTGAGCAGGCCCGCAAGGAGCAGCCGTGAGCGAAGAAAGAGCCATGAGTGAGTCAGCAGCCCTGAGCGATGCCCAGCCCCTCGTCACCGTCATCATCGCGTCCTACAACCACGGACCGTACATCGAGGAAAGCATCCTCAGCGTCATTAACCAGAGCTACAAGAATATTGAGCTGCTGGTGGTCGACGACGGTTCGAAGGATGACAGTGTCGAGCGCATCAAGGCCTTGCAGGAAAAGTACGGGTTCGATTTCCGCGTGCAGCAGAACCAGGGCCTGACCAACACGCTCAACGGCGCGATCGCACGGGCCAGGGGCAGTCTGATCGTGCCGTTCGGTTCCGACGACATCATGTACCCGGATCGTATCGCCACCCAGGTCGCCTACATGGACGGCAAACCGGAAGTCGGCATCTGCGCCGGCAACATCGAATTGATGGACGCCGACGGCAACCTTTACCCGGAGAAGCGTCAGCGCCGGGACGTGCCGTTCCGGCGTCTGGACTTCGATGACATGTTCCTGGAGCGCAAACCGTATCCGCCGGCACCGACCCTGATGATCCGCCGTGAGGCCCTGGACAAGGTGGGCGGATTCGATCCGACGATTCGTCTCGAGGATCTGTACATCGAGTTGAAAATCACCCGCGCCGGGTATTTCATCGACGGTCTGAACGTCGTGATGGCGCGCTATCGCAAGCACGCCACCAACTCCTACAAGAACCACCGCTTCATGATCGAAAACATCCTTCGTACCTACGCGCTGTTCAGCGATCACCCTCTGTACGACGAGGTGCGCTACAAATCGCTCAATTCGATGTTCCTGAAAACAGCCAACCGCAACCGCAAACTGGCTCGAGAACTGTTGGCGCAGATCCCGTTCAAGGCCTGGAACAAGAAAACCTGGCGCGGTCTGGGCCGGTTGCTGTTTTCGCCGCTGGAAAAGGACTGATTCATGGGCTGGCTTCAGCGCTGGCGTGAGCGACGCGCCAAACGGGCGATTCGCAAGTTGCCGAAGATCGAGCGCGGCGCTGCACGGTTCACCCAGGCTTATCCTGATTACAGCTTTGGCCGGGGCAGCTATGGCCTGCCGATCGTTCATGACTGGAAGGAAGGCTCGACGCTGCAGATCGGCGCCTACTGTTCGATTGCCGAAGGCGTGCAGATCTTTCTCGGCGGGCATCATCGGGCGGACTGGGTGACCACCTTCCCGTTCCCGGCGATGCTGCCGCAGGCCGCGCACATTCGCGATTACAGCGGCACTCACGGGGATGTGACGATCGGCAACGATGTCTGGCTGTGCTCCAACTGCACCATCCTGTCAGGCGTGACGATCGGGAGTGGCGCGATCATCGCGGCCGGCGCACTGGTCACGCGGGATGTCGAACCTTATGCGGTCATGGGGGGCAATCCGGCGAAATTCCTGCGCTGGCGCTTTCCTGAAGAGCAGCGCCAGCAACTGTTGCAAAGTGCCTGGTGGGACTGGCCGGAAGCCGAACTGCACAGCCTGGCGCAAACGCTGTGCAGTGACGACATCGAGGGATTCCTCACTTATGCCCGCCAGCGCCAGACCTCATAGCCGCTCAACGTTCCCGGGCGGCTTCCTCGGCCAGTTTTTTCGGCCGCTGCTTCTGGCGTAGCCAGTGCAGGAATGTCTTTCCGGCTTCGATTCCAGGCTTCTCGATGTACAGGAATGTCAGGCTGGCGATGACGATCAGCAGGCAGCTGCAGACTGCCATCAACAGCAGGTAGGAGACCGGGTTCTGTGGGTTGAAGGACATCAGGTGCGGCAGTTGCTGCACCATGATCCAGAGTACATAACCGTGCAGCAGATAGGTGCTGTAGCTGATCTCTCCCAGCCAGCGGACACTGCGCAGGCGCAGGGCGCCCCAAAGCGGGTTGCCCGATGCCACGACGACGAAAAACATGCCCAGCAGCAGGAGCGGCATCAGGCTAAAGGCGCGCTTGAACAGGGTCATTGCCAGAATCAGGGCCAACAGGGCAACCGCCGTGGCGGCGTGGGTCCGCCCCCATGCGACCAGGTGCGGACGTCGTACCCAATAGGCCGCCGCGATGCCGCCAAGAAAACTCGCCAGAAAATGCTTTTTCAGTGAATGCTCCCAGCCGATGACCTGGTACAGGGCATAGACTCCGATCAGACACAGAACGACCTGCAGCCAGGGGCCGCGGTAGATGAACACCAGGCCCAGCAGTGGCAGTGCCAGGTAGAAGAACACTTCGTAGGCCAGCGTCCAGGTCACGTTGGAGATCAACATGCCGCTCTGGTGGTATTGATTGATATCCGGACGGTCGAAAGTCAGCCAGCCCAATACCTGTCCGACCAGTTCTACGGGAGAGTCCTTCAGTTCCCAGTCCTGCAGATTGAACACGGTGACAAACACGATCAGCATCAGCGGCAGGTATAGGGGATAAAGCCGAAACACCCGTGATACCGCAAATGCCAGCCAGTCATGCTGGCGCCCCTGATTGAGCAGGCGGCTCCAGAACAGGAAACCGGTGATCATGAAAAACAGCGCGACACTGGCCTGACCCAGTTGCGAATAGAAGTTGCTCGGCGGAAAGTCGATCACGCCGGTGTGCAGGTAGAACCAGGTAATGATCGCGTGGTGTATGAAAACGCCAAAGGCCAGGTAGCCACGCAAGCCGTCAATGGTGCCGTAGCGGTTTTCACCATTGTGCTGCAGGTGCAGGGCGGCCTTGGGAACCAGGCGCAGGAACATTATCGAAGTCGCGATGGCGAGCAGATACGCGACCGCGGCGAAGACAGGATTGGTTTCCATCATGGTCAGTGGGCCCGGGCAGGGCGACCTCCCTGTTGCACTTGCCTGTGCAAATTATCGACAGCCGCCTGGGAAGCCGTCGTCGAATAACCCTGGAGCAGGGCATCGAAGTGGTCCTCGAACAGCCAGCGCTTGTCTTCCGTGTAGCGCTGCATGTGGCGCAGGTTACGTTGACGCAGGGAAAGGCTCAAAGGGGACGGGTAGATGCGCAGATCCGCCAGGTCGATCAATCCGAACTCACCGTCCTCCAGCACCAGTACGTTGCCCAGATGCAGCGACCGGAAATACACACCCTGTTCATGCAGGCGCGCCATGAACTTGCCGAAACGCTCGACCAGAGCCTGCCGCACGGCCGGTGCGGTGATGCCCTGAAGTACCTGGCGCAAGGTGTGCCCCGGCAACGGCGCGTAATGCACCGCGCTGCTGCCGTCGTCGAGACGGTACAGGTTCAGCACCTGTGGGGTCGGAATGCCCATCCGACGCAATTGTTCGCTATTGATGGCAAAACGTTCGGAATACGGGTTGAAGTTACCGGAGGTGTACCAGCGGCGGCGGCGGAACAGCTTGAGGAAGCTGCCATCGGTCAGGCGCAGGACCTTGGGGCCGAGGCCGTCTTCTTCGATCACCTGGGCATTGACCGCCAATGGTTGCAGACCGCTGGCCGACAGTTTCTGCACCGGTACGGTCAAGAGGCGCCGGGCTCGCTGATTGATGCTCAGTGCCGCGATCAGCGCCAGTGGAATCCACAGCAGGAACCAGTGCTCTTTCGGGCGCGAGATGATGCCTCCGCCTTCGGTCAATCCGGCACCGATGCCGAAGACCAGCCAGGTGGACGCGATGATCAGCAGCGGCTGAACCCGTTGACGCCAACTGCTCAGCAAACCCCACGCCTGGAAAAACAGCCAGGGCAGCAAACCCAGAACCCCGACGTAATAAAGGACGCCCAGGGCAAAGCTGTGGGGTTCCTGAAAGTTGTACCCGACGCCCGGATCGATCGCCAGATCGGCGTTGAAGCCGTGGCCGATCCATGGGTGATCGGCAATTTTCTGCAAGGCGATCTGCCAGATTTCGAAACGGTAGGAATCGCCCCGCTCGGTGATCATTCTGGAAAACACGCCGACGACCGTGATACCGACGGCACCCAGTGCTCCGAGCATCAACAGTGAGCGACGGTTCCAGCAAATGAAGCTCAGCCACAGGGCAGCCAGAGTCAGTGCGACCAGAGGGGTTCTGGAGCCGGTGGCGATCACGGCGGTAAACATGATCAGCATCGCCGGCAGGCTGAGCCAGAGCAGGCGAGCATGCTTGCAGCACATGCTGACGCTGAGCCAATAGGCGCAGAAGAAGCCGAACAGGTGGGAACTGAGCAGTGGATTGTCGAAAGCGCCTCCGCCGACCAGACGCATTCCGGGTTGGTAATGCTGGATAAAGGGGATCAGGAAACAGGCGGTGGCGACCAGCGCGACCAGGGCGGCGGCGAACAGTATTGGCGCAAGAATCTCACTGCGGTACCGCACGAGCAGATAGCAACCGACGAACAGCAACAGTGTGTGCAGCGGTGGCTTGAACATGCCGCCGAACGATTCGCCGTCGACGGGCCCCCAGCTCAGGCTGAGCATTGCCCAGGCGATGAACACAAGCAGTGCGACGATCATCGGTTCGCGCAACAGTTCCTTGAACGCCTGCGGTCGCAGGCAAAGGGCGATCAGTGCCGGGATGCTGAACAGGCCATAGAACAGCTTGTGATGCAGGCTGCGCCCTGGCAGAAAGAACAATGCGCACAGAAGCAGGAAATAGCCGGCTGGAAGTATCCACAGGCTGATGAAGTCGAAAATTCGACTGGACGTACTGCTGAAGCCGCGAAGTTGCATGCTGTGAGATTCATTCCTGAAATTGATCGGCCATTTCGTTGATGGCAGTTCGACACTGAAAAAGACGCATAACAATAACAGCCTTTGTGCGATTGCCAGAACCCTGAAGAAGCTGTGCTAAAGTCAGCGTCCTTTTTATCGACTTTCCCGTGATATGACCGACTCCAGTCCCGCCGCAAGCCCTTCGAGCTTGAAAATCTACTTCCGACTGCTCGGCTACGTCCGGCCGTATATCAGTCTGTTCCTGATCAGCATCGTCGGATTCCTGATTTTCGCATCGACCCAGCCGATGCTCGGTTACATTCTCAAGTATTTCGTCGACGGGCTTTCCAACCCGGAGGCCGCGCTGTTTCCCACCGTCCCTTACCTGCGTGACCTGCAACTGCTGCAGGCCGTACCGCTGCTGATCATCCTGATCGCGGCATGGCAGGGTTTCGGCTCCTATCTGGGCAACTATTTCCTGGCCAAGGTTTCCCTGGGGCTGGTGCATGATCTGCGGGTGCAACTGTTCAACAATCTGCTGGTGCTGCCGAACCGCTATTTCGACAAGCATAACTCCGGTCATCTGATTTCACGCATCACCTTCAACGTCACCATGGTCACGGGGGCGGCAACAGATGCGATCAAGGTCGTAATCCGTGAAGGCATGACAGTAATCTTCCTGTTCGCCTCGCTGCTGTTCATGAACTGGAAACTGACACTGGTGATGGTGGCGATCCTGCCGCTCATCGCCTTGATGGTGCGTACCGCGAGCAAGAAATTCCGCAAGCAGAGCAAGAAAATCCAGCTGGCGATGGGCGATGTGACCCACGTTGCATCGGAAACCATCCAGGGCTATCGCGTGGTGCGCAGTTTCGGTGGCGAAGCCTACGAAGAAAAACGCTTCTTCAATGCCAGCCAGAGCAACACCGACAAACAGCTGCGCATGACCCGCACCGGCGCGATCTACACGCCGATGCTGCAACTGGTGATCTACACCGCCATGGCGGTGTTGATGTTCCTGGTGCTGTTCCTGCGCGGTGATGCCTCCGCTGGCGACATGGTGGCCTACATCACCCTGGCGGGCCTGCTGCCCAAGCCAATCCGTCAGTTGTCCGAAGTCAGCTCGACCATCCAGAAGGGGGTCGCGGGTGCCGAAAGCATTTTCGAGCAGCTCGACGTCGAGCCGGAAGTCGATACCGGTACGGTCGAGCGCGACTCGGTCACCGGTCGTCTGGAGGTACGCAACCTCAGCTTTACCTACCCAGGCACCGAGCGTCAGGTGCTCGACAACATCAGTTTCTCGGTGGAGCCAGGGCAGATGGTGGCGCTGGTCGGTCGCTCCGGCAGCGGCAAGTCGACGCTGGCCAACCTGATCCCGCGCTTCTATCACCACGACAAGGGCGAAATCCTGATCGACGGTGTGGAGATCGAGCAGTACAAACTGCTGAACCTGCGTCGCCACATCGCCCAGGTCACCCAGCACGTCACGCTGTTCAGCGACACCGTGGCCAACAACATCGCCTACGGCGATCTGGCCGGGGCGCCGCGTGAAGACATCGAAAAAGCCGCGCGTGATGCCTTCGCCATGGACTTCATCGCGCAGCTGCCGCAGGGGCTCGATACCCAGGTGGGCGAGAACGGTGTCTTGCTGTCCGGCGGTCAACGCCAGCGCCTGGCAATTGCCCGCGCCTTGCTCAAGAACGCGCCGCTGCTGATTCTCGACGAGGCCACTTCCGCCCTCGATACCGAATCCGAGCGCCATATCCAGGCAGCCCTGGACCAGGTGATGAAGGGCCGCACCACACTGGTGATTGCCCACCGCTTGTCGACCATCGAGAAGGCCGACCTGATTCTGGTCATGGACCAGGGACAGATCGTCGAGCGTGGCACTCACGATGAACTGTTGGCGCAGAATGGCTATTACGCGCGCCTGAATGCCATGGGCCTCGATGCCCCGGCCGAAGACATCGCCTGATCCGGCCATGAAGTCATCGGGTGCACCATGCACCCGATGCTTTGTATCAAATGGCTTACCCTTCTTGACCAAACCTGCATAAAACCCGACACCGCGCTTGCTATGTTCCCGGAAGAACTCTGACTTCCATCGAAGGGGCCATCCCCGTCGTGCGGGTACTTTCATGCTGCAACGCTATCTGTGGAAGCTGCTGCCCAAACCGCAGCGGGCTTTTCTGCTGGGGCGCCTGTCCGTGGTCGATCGACAGGCGGTAAACAAATCGATGTCGGCGAACCTGCGCTTTCCCGAAGCCTTCGACCGCCGATCCTGTCTGTTCATTCATGTTCCCAAGTGCGCCGGCAGCAGTGTGTGCGAGGCGATGTTCGATGGCTGGCGTCCCGGTCATCTGCCGTTGTATTGGTACGAAGAGCAGTTTCCTGCGGAGTTCGCCGCCGCCTTCAAATTTGCCTTCGTGCGTGATCCGCTGGAGCGTGCCTATTCGGCCTATGCCTTCCTGCACGGCAACGAACTGAGCGGGCGTGATCACGCCGCGCAGCAGTTGGTCAGGCACTACCGCGACTTCGACGACTTCGTTGCGCGCTGGCTGCATGCCGACACGATCGGGCGACAATTGCACTTCGCCGCGCAAACCGACTTTCTCACTGATTCGTTGGGCCGGCTCGCCCTGGACTTCATCGGGTATCAGGAGCATCTGGCACGGGATTTCCAACTGGTGTGCGAGCGTCTCGGGCTGGCAAGCCGGCTGCAACACGCCAATGGTTCCAGGCAGCGTCGCCCGCAGCCGGCGCGTGACTTCTGTACGCAACGTACCCGGCGCCTGGTACGGCGAGTCTATGCGCGGGATTACGAGATGCTTGGCTATGAATGAGGCACCCTATGAAGTCTCGCTGGCGGCCGAGTGCCGGATTGACACAGACGAGGTCGAACTGGCCGACGCCTGCCATCGACTGGCGGCCCTGTTGCTCAACAAATGAGCAGAAAAGCCTCTCGTTTCATCCAGTTGCAGCCACCGCACAAGCCTTCGCCCACCCTGTGTTAATATCGCGCCCCTGTTCATTTTGTATGTGGGTTGCTCCATGAAGTTGTCCATGCCGCGATTCGATCAAGCCCCTGTCTTGGTGGTCGGCGATGTCATGCTCGACCGTTACTGGCATGGTGGTACCTCACGGATTTCCCCTGAGGCGCCGGTTCCGGTTGTAAAGGTCGAGCAAATCGAAGACCGCCCGGGCGGTGCCGCCAACGTTGCCTTGAACATTGCCGCGCTGGGTGCGCCGGCGTCGCTGGTCGGAGTGACCGGTGACGACGAAGCCGCCGACAGCCTGAGCAACAGTCTCAAGGGTGCCGGCGTGCGGGCCTTGTTCCAGCGCATTGCGCACCAGCCGACCATCGTCAAGCTGCGGGTCATGAGCCGGCACCAGCAATTGCTGCGTATCGATTTCGAAGAACCGTTCGCCACCGACGCGCGCGCGCTCGTTTCCCAGGTCTGTGACCTGCTGGAAGGCATCAAGGTGCTGGTGCTCTCCGACTACGGCAAAGGCGCCCTGAAAAACCACCAGGCGCTGATCCAGGCTGCCCGGGCCAAAGGCATTCCGGTGCTGGCCGACCCGAAGGGCAAGGATTTCTCGATCTACCGGGGTGCGAGCCTGATCACCCCGAACCTCAGCGAGTTCGAAGCCATTGTCGGTGGCTGCGCCGACGAACACGAACTGGTGAGCAAGGGCGCGAAGCTGATGCACGATCTCGAACTCGGCGCGCTGCTGGTGACTCGCGGCGAGCACGGCATGACCCTGCTGCGTCCGGATCATCCGGCGCTGCACCTGCCGGCCCGTGCCCGTGAAGTGTTCGACGTGACCGGTGCCGGTGACACGGTGATTTCCACCCTGGCGGCGGCAATTGCAGCAGGCGAAGAGTTGCCTCACGCGGTGGCGCTGGCCAACCTGGCGGCGGGCATCGTGGTCGGCAAACTGGGTACGGCGGCGATCAGCGCCCCGGAACTGCGCCGTGCGATTCAGCGCGAAGAAGGTTCCGAGCGCGGTGTGCTGGGTCTGGAGCAACTGCTGCTGGCAGTCGCCGATGCCCGGGCGCACAACGAGAAAATCGTGTTCACCAACGGCTGCTTCGACATTCTGCACGCAGGCCATGTGACCTACCTCGAGCAGGCGCGAGCGCAAGGCGATCGCCTGATCGTCGCGATCAACGATGACGCTTCGGTCAGCCGCCTGAAAGGCCCGGGCCGACCGATCAACAGCGTCGACCGGCGCATGGCGGTACTCGCAGGACTGGGCGCGGTGGACTGGGTGATCAGCTTTCCTGAAGGCACCCCGGAAAACCTGCTGCGCGAGGTCAAGCCGGATGTGCTGGTGAAGGGGGGGGACTATGGCATCGACCAGGTTGTCGGCGCCGATATCGTCAAGGCCTACGGCGGCACCGTGAAAGTGCTGGGGCTGGTGGAAAACAGCTCGACCACGGCGATTGTGGAAAAAATCCGCGGTAATTGATTCAAGCCAATTGTGGCGAGGGCGCTTGCTCCCGCTTGCATGTGAAGCGCTCGCAAAACGGAAAATGTGCCTGGCCAACGGCGCGCATTGAACGAATTGGGGCTGCTTCGCAACCCGGCGGGAGCAAGCTCCCTCGCCACACAGGTCTACCGCCTGGCTTTCAGCCCGCCTTGCGCGGCACGAGCTTCTTCAGCAGTTGCTTCGCCTTGCCGCGCAACCGCGCCAGCCCCGTGTCCTTCGGCGGCGGTGTCAGACCCTGTTGCCGCAGCCAGTCCTTCCAGCGAATCCGCTCATCGCGCACCAGCCAGCCGTCCTGCCGGGCGAAACTCTCCGCCAGATACAGGCCGCGAGTGCCTGCCGGGGATAGCTGACCTTTCTTCAGCGTATACAACTCGGGCAATGGCTCGCCGTCCTGCAACGGCATCAGGTACAGGTCGGGGCGTTTGCGGTCGAGCCGGGCGACCAATTGATCGCCTTCCAGTCGTTCGTCGACATGGAACAGGCTCAGGTTCTTGGCTTCCTTCGGCACATCGAGCCGCAGGTCGTAGATCAATTGCAGAGACGCGGTCGGCAGGTGCACGTACGCCCGTGGCCGTTCGACCAGTTGCAGGTTGGCGCAGCGCACCGGCCGCGCCGAACCGGACAGCGGCGTCAGGCGAAAGGGCAGGGCCTCGCGGTAGTGCAGCGCCGAGGCATAGGGTGCCGGCAGCCAGGTGTCGTTGAAGCGCCCGCCGAGCCAGCCTTCCGGTGTTTCCAGCAGGCACTCCTCGGCAATCTCCTGGATCGCCGTGTGCAGCGGGATATTCAGTTCGTGGGCCGGCACGTAGCCGGAAATCAGTTTGAGCACCACGTCGCCGCGATCCTGCCGGCGCTGGCGCACCAGCACCCAGTAATCGCGGTTCTGCCAGTGCAGGGTCAGGCGCACCGAAACGCCGAGGTTGGCCAGTTCCAGCGCAAAGCGCTCGGCGTCGGCCACGCTGACCGGTTTGCGCCGTTGCAGGGTCTGGGCGAAGTTCAGCGGCATGCCCACGCTCTGGTAGGTCAGGCCTTCGGGTGTCGCTTCGACGAACAGCGGCAGTGTCTTGAAGTTGCTCGGATTCTTTCTGATGAGCGTACGCGGCATGTCGGCTCCTGCTTAAGGCCGCGGGGCGGCGTCAGTGACCACGAAGGACCCGGGCAACGGTCGCAACGTTGTGGGCGAGGTGCAGCGGATTGATTGTCCCGACAATGGCACTGGCCACGCCGGGCCGGGCGAACAGCAACTCGAAGCTGGCGCGTACCGGATCCACCCCGGGACTCAGGCATACGTGACCGCTGGCCAGGGCTTTCTTCACCAGAATGGCTTTGCCGTGGTCAGCAGCATAGTCAATGACTGCCTTCTCGTTTTGTTCGTTCAGATTGTAGGTGACCATCGCGCAGTCGCCTTGCTCCAGTGCCTTGAGGCCACCTTCGACCGTTTTGCCGGAGAAACCGAAACCGCGAATCTTGCCCTCGGCCTTCAGTGCCGCGAGGGTTGCGTAGACTTCGCTGTCGTCAAGAATGGCCATGTCATTGCCATCCGAGTGCACCAGCACCAGATCGATGAAGTCGGTTTCCAGGCGCTTCAGGCTGCGCTCGACCGACATCCGGGTGTGGGCGGCGCTGAAGTCGTGGGTCGACTGGCCATCGGTAAATTCTTCGCCGACCTTGCTGACGATCACCCAGTCCTTGCGTTCGCCACGCAGCAGCGGGCCGAGGCGCTCTTCGCTGCGGCCGTAGGCCGGGGCGGTGTCGATCAGGTTGATGCCCAGTTCCCGCGCCTGTTTGAGCAGCATGCGTGCGGCGTCGTCATCGGGAATCTGGAAGCCGTTGGGGTATTTCACGCCCTGGTCGCGGCCGAGTTTGACGGTGCCCAGGCCCAGCGGTGAAACCAGCAGGCCGGTGCTGCCCAGCGGGCGATGCAGGTCGTGCAGGGTCGGCAGGCTCATGGCAGCAGTTGCTCCCATGCAGGAACGCCCATTGGCGGTTTCGGCAATTCCGGCAACGGCGCCGGATGGCCCGGCTGGATGCCGTCGCGCTCCAGAGAGGCGATCACCCGGTCAGCGAAGTCCGGGGCCAGGGCCAGTTTGGTCGGCCAGCCGACCAGCAGGCGACCTTCTTCGGCAAGGAACGCATTGTCCGGACGAGTCAGGCCGGTTTGCAGCGGTTCGGCGCGGTCGACGCGCAGCGTCGCCCATTGCACGTTGCTCAGGTCGATCCAGGGCAACAACTGGGCGATTTCCTTTTGTGCAGTGGCGATCTGTTCGGCCGGCTCACGGGCCACGCCTTCGGACTCGGCAATGTCGCCACCCATGTACCAGACCCACTGGCCATCGGCGGCCGGGTGCGTGGTCACGGTGATTCGCGGTTTGGTGCCGCCACCGAGGCAATGAGCGTACAGCGGTTTCAGGCCCGGGCCCTTGGCGATGACCATGTGCAGCGGCCGGCGCTGCATGGCCGGCTGGGTCAGACCGAGGGTTTCCAGCAGCGCTGCGGTACCGGCACCGGCGCTGAGGACGATGCGCTGGGCGTGGATTTCGCGACCGTCGACCTTCAGGCCGACCAGCACGCCGCTTTCCAGCAAAGGCTCGATGTTCTGGCCGGCGAGCAGGCCGTCACCGGCGAGGTCGGCCAGGCGCTGAATCACGCTGGGTACATCGACCACCAGTTCGGCGAGGCGGTAGACCTTGCCCTTGAAGCGCTTGTCCTGCAGGGCCGGCGGCAACTGGTCGCCCTTGACCTGATCGACCCGTCCGCGCACGGCTTTGCTGGCGAAGAAACTGGTGAGGTTGCCGGCCAGCGTACCCGGCGACCACAGGTAATGGGCTTCGGACAGCAGATGCACGCCGGAAAGGTCGAGTTCACCATCGCCGGCCAGGGCTTCGCGCCAGCGGCGCGGCATGTCGGCGATGGCTTCCGAGGCGCCGGTCAGCGCGCCGTGCAATGCGTACTTGGCGCCACCGTGGATGATGCCCTGGGATTTCACACTCTGTCCGCCGCCAAGGCTGGCGCTTTCCACCAGCACGGTCGAGAAACCCTGGCGGCGCAGGCGCGCATTCAGCCAGAGGCCGGCGATACCAGCGCCGACAATCAGCACGTCGGTGGAAATGGGAGATGGCATGCAACGACCTCAGTGTTCAAGACGAGGGCGCAGTATACAGACTCGGGGAAAAGGGGATTTGTCGATGATCAACAAGGCTGATGCAAATCCGGATGTGGGAGCGAGCCTGCTCGCGAAGAGGGCGTGTCAGTTGCCGGTGACATATCTGACACTACGCTTTCGCGAGCAGGCTCGCTCCCACCGGGATCTGTGTAATACAGGTCAATGGCCAGCGGTTTTCGAGAAGAGCTGGATGACCACCACACCGAGCACAATCAAGCCCATCCCGAGCATCGCCGGAATATCCAGCTTCTGCCCGTAAATGAACAGCGCCGCCACACTGACCATCACGATGCCCATGCCGGCCCACACCGCATACGCCACGCCCACCGGCACGCTGCGCACGACCAGCGTCAGCATCCAGAAGGCGATGGCATAACCGACGATGACCAGCATCAGAGGCAATGGTGTGCTGAAGCCTTTGACGGCTTTCATCGAAACGGTGGCGATCACTTCGGCGCAAATGGCAATGGCCAGATAGACGTAAGCGTTCATGTTCAAATCCTCGTGCGAAGCGTTGCTTTCTGAGGCGGCATTCTAGTGAGTCCCCAGATGGGGTAAAGTCATTACCTATCTGTTCTGGAGATGGGTTGCCTGATGGATATGCAATGGAATCTGGATCAATTGCGCCTGTTTGTGGCGGTGGCCGAACAGCGGTCGTTCTCCGCCGTGGCGCGCCGGCAACACAAGGCGCAATCGGCGATCAGCAGCGCCATTGCGATGCTGGAGGACGATCTCGGCGTCAGCCTGTTCGAACGTAGCAGCGGGCGTCAGCCGATTCTGACCGAAGCGGGCGAAGCCCTGCTTGAAGAGGCGCGGGAAGTGCTGCGTCAATGCGAGCGCCTGAACGGCCGGGCCATGGCCATGGTGCGTGGCCAGGAAGCGCAGTTGCGGGTCGCCCAGGATGAAGCGATGCCTTATCAGGCGCTGGTTGAAAGCTTCGGTGCACTGGCCGAACAGTTTCCGAGCCTGGAGGTACAACTGACCAGCGCCGCCCAGGGCGAAGTGTCGCGCAAACTGGTGGAACGCCGGGCCGATCTCGGGCTGCTGTTCTATCACGATGAAATCCCCGAAGCGCTGGAGCGTCGGGTGTTGGGCAGTGTGGAAATGGTCACGGTCTGTGGCGTCAACCATCCGCTGGCCGTGCAGTCTTACGTCACTTGCCAGCAACTGGCCCAACATCGCCAACTGCTGATGTCGACCCAGACCAGCGTCTACCCCGGCAACGAACCGGCCAGTCCGCAGGTCTGGCGCGCCGACAGTTTCTACGTCATGGCTGAATGGCTGGTGCGCGACCTCGGCTGGGCCTGGCTGCCGCGCCATGTGGTGCAGTATTCCGCGTATCAGGGGCTGATGGTGGAACTGGACAGCGAATGGACGCCGCCGGCGCTGGTGGTGGAACTGGTCTGGCGCCGTGACGAACCGCTGGGGCCGGCGGCGCGTTGGTTGGCGGAGCGATTTGCCATACACCTGCGGGCGATCGGCGGCAAAAGTCGATAAACTCCGCCGCCATGAATAGAACTCTGTACACCGCGCTGTTTTACCTGGGGCTGCCATTGGTGGCGATTCGGCTGTGGCTGCGTTCGCGCAAGGCGCCGGCGTATGCCAAGCGGATTGGCGAACGCTTCTCCTATGGCATGCCGACATTGCAACCCGGTGGTATCTGGGTTCACGCCGTGTCGGTGGGCGAAAGCATCGCGGCCGCGCCGATGATCCGTGCGCTGCTGCAACGTTATCCACACCTGCCGATCACCGTGACCTGCATGACACCGACCGGCTCGGAACGCATTCAGGCGATGTTCGCCAACGAGCCACGCATCCGGCATTGCTACCTGCCGTACGATCTGCCCTGCGCGGCGGCGCGTTTTCTCGATCGCGTGCAGCCCAGGCTTGCCGTGATCATGGAAACCGAACTGTGGCCCAATCACATTCATCAGTGTGCCAAGCGCGGGATCCCGGTGGCGCTGGCCAACGGACGCTTGTCCGAGCGTTCGGCCAAAGGCTATGGCCGGTTCAGCAAACTGATCGCACCGATGCTGGCCGAGATGAGCCTGTTCGCCGTGCAGACCGAAGCCGAAGCCCGGCGCTTTCGCGATTTGGGCGCACGCCCGGAAACGGTCGAGGTCACCGGCTCGATCAAGTTCGACCTGACCATCGACCCGCAATTGCAGCAACGCGCCGCTGAACTGCGCGGCCAATGGCAGGCGCAGGAGCGTCCGGTGTGGATCGCCGCCAGCACCCATGAGGGCGAAGATGAAGTGGTGCTCGATGCCCATCGTCGCCTGCTGGCCAACCATCCCGATGCGCTGCTGATTCTGGTGCCGCGTCACCCGGAGCGCTTCAACTCGGTGTTCGCACTGTGCCAGCGCGAAGGTTTCGCCACGGTGCGTCGTTCGACCGGTGCAAACGTCGATGGCGCCACCTCGGTGCTGTTGGGCGACACCATGGGCGAATTGTTGTTTCTCTACGCCTTGGCCGACAGCGCGTTTGTCGGCGGCAGCCTGGTGGCCAATGGCGGCCACAACCTGCTGGAGCCGGCGGCTCTGGCGAAACCGGTGATCAGCGGCCCGCACCTGTTCAACTTCCTCGACATCGCCGCACAGCTGCGTGACGCCGGCGCGTTGGCCGAGGTGGATGACGCCGAAGGTCTGGCGACGCAAGTGCAGCGCCTGTTCGAATTGCCGCGTGATGCTCAGCGCATGGCCGAGGCCGGGCTGAACGTGATGCGCCGCAATCAGGGCGCGTTGCAGCGCTTGCTCGATGGTCTGGGACGTTTGATCGACCGCCCATAAAAAACGCAGCCTCAGGGCTGCGTTTTTTGTTTAAGGCCGGGCCTTGAGCTGTTCTTCGGCTGCCTTGGCCAGATCCGGCGGCAGGAAATCCTTGTCCGGGTTGTAGTCGGCCTTCAAGTAGCGGGTCAGATCCTGCAAGTCACCGGGGTTCAATGTCCCCGCCGCCTGTTTCAGGCGCAGGTTGTCGAGAATGTAGTCGTAGCGGGTGTTGTTGTAGTTGCGCACCGAGGTGTAGAGCTGGCGCTGGGCGTCGAGCACGTCGACGATGTTGCGCGTCCCCACCTGATAACCGATTTCCGTGGCTTCCACCGCGCTCTGGTTGGAGATGATCGACTGGCGGCGCGCCTGCACCTGTTCGACGTCGGTATTCACCGCACGGTGCAGGTTGCGGGTGTTTTCAACGATCTGCCGGCGCAGGCTTTCGCGCTGCTGCTCGCTCTGATCCAGTTGTGCATAGGACTGGCGCACCTGAGAGCTGGTCAGCCCACCGCTGTAGATCGGGATGTTCAGTTGCAGGCCCACGGTGCTCTGCTCGACGTTGCCGTGATAAGGCGTGCCGAAGGCGTTCGGGTTGGAGAAACCGAGGGCGTCGTTGTCGCCTTTTTCGTATTTGGCCACGGCGTCGAGGGTCGGCAGGTGACCGGCCTTGCGTTGTTTCAGTGTCTGCTCGGCGGAGCTCACCGCATAGTTGCTGGCCAGCAGATTGAGGTTCTGTCTGGCGGCGGTGTCGACCCAGGCCTTGGCGTCGTTCGGCGTCGGCGGCAGGATCGGCAGGGTGTGGACGATGCCCTGGATCGAGTTGTACTGACGGTTGGTCAGGGTGATCAGCGCTTCGAACGCATCTTCGACCTGACGCTGCGCGACGATCCGGTTGGCCCGTGCGGTGTCGTAACTGGCCTGCGACTGCAGCACGTCGGTCTTGTCCGACAGGCCCACGTCGAAGCGCTCGTTGGACTGGTCGAGCTGGCGCTTGAACGCGGCTTCTTCAGCCTTGGTCGAGGCCAGGTTGTCCTGGCTGCGCAGGACGTTGAAGTAGCTTTCGGCCGATTGCAGGATCAGGTTCTGTTCGGTGGCCGACAGTTGCAGCGCGGCCTGCTCGTTGACGTCCTTGGCGGCCTGGTACTGGAACCAGCGATCGGCGCGGAACAATGGCTGCGCCAGCGTCGCCTGATAGGAATGTGCGCTGCGGTTGGCAATGGCCGATGGCTCGTCGATCGAGGTGCGCACGGCGGCGGTTTCGGCACCGCCGGAGAGGTTCGGCAGCAGCCCGGCGCGGGCCTGTGGCACGACTTCTTTCTGGGCACCGTACTGGGCGCGGGCGGCGGCCAGATCGGCGTTGTTGTCGACCGCTTCCTGATAGACGCTGACCAGATCGGTCCGGGTCGACAACGGCGCTTCCGCTGCCCAGACCATTGCGTTGGACGCACAAGACACGGCAACAGCCAGTGAGAGTTTGCGCAGCATGAGGCGATCCCTAGCATGAATATTATGGAAATAATCCGGGCGCCAAAGGTAGGGCGCGTGCACTGCATCGTCAAGGCTTGGCGCCAGGGCGCAGCAGGGCAAGGCGAGTGTAGTTGTGCATTGAGGCGCTCACAATCCTGTCGGCGCCCGCAATTGCGCCATTCATCATGGTGTTTGCCGCGGTGTTGGCGTTCTTTGCCGGTTGTGTCTAGACTGGCCGGGTTCTTGTCGGGGTGCCTTGCTATGAGGCTGAGATCGAATAATTTCGGATCCCGTTGAACCTGATCAGGTTAGCGCCTGCGTAGGGAACAAGATTTCTCGTCACCCGGCGAGTCCTCTTGTGCTTCGTCCGGGGAATTGTTCGACAATCAAACGTTCGACGACGATGCACAGCACCAGTCCCGGTGCGTCCGTGCCTTTCAGGTTCTGCTCCGACAATCCACTGCCTGGATGCTGTCTGGAGAGCCCGTGATGACTACAAAATCTAAAAACGCGATCAACCTGAGTGACTCGGCCAAGGTCGACGAGCAGTCGGTCCAACCGTTCACCCGTTCGCAGAAGGTCTACGTTCAGGGCTCTCGCCCGGACATCCGCGTGCCGATGCGCGAAATCACCCTCGATGTGACTCCGACCGACTTCGGTGGCGAAATCAACGCGCCGGTCACCGTCTACGACACCTCGGGCCCGTACACCGATCCGAATGTGGTGATCGATGTCCGCAAAGGTCTGGGCGACGTCCGCTCGGCGTGGATCGACGACCGTGGCGATACCGAGCGTCTGTCGGGCCTGAGCTCGAAGTTCGGTCAGGAGCGCCTGGCCGATCCGGAGCTGACCAAGCTGCGCTTCGCCCACGTCAACAACCCGCGCCGGGCCAGGGCCGGGGCCAACGTCAGCCAGATGCACTACGCGCGCAAAGGCATCATCACTGCCGAGATGGAATACGTCGCCATCCGCGAAAACATGAAGCTGCAAGAAGCCCGCGCTGCCGGCCTGCTGAACCAGCAGCACGCCGGCCACAGCTTCGGCGCAAGCATTCCGAAGGAAATCACCCCTGAGTTCGTGCGCGAGGAAATCGCCCGTGGCCGCGCGATCATTCCTGCGAACATCAACCACGTCGAACTGGAACCGATGATCATCGGCCGCAACTTCCTGGTGAAGATCAACGGCAACATCGGCAACAGTGCATTGGGGTCGTCCATCGAAGAAGAGGTGGCGAAACTGACCTGGGGCATCCGCTGGGGTTCGGACACCGTCATGGACCTGTCCACCGGCAAACACATTCACGAAACCCGCGAGTGGATCATCCGCAACTCGCCGGTTCCGATCGGCACCGTGCCGATCTATCAAGCGCTGGAAAAGGTCAACGGCGTGGCCGAAGACCTGACCTGGGAGCTGTTTCGCGACACGCTGATCGAGCAGGCCGAGCAGGGCGTCGACTACTTCACCATCCACGCCGGCGTGTTGCTGCGCTACGTGCCGCTGACCGCCAAGCGTGTGACCGGCATTGTGTCCCGTGGCGGTTCGATCATGGCCAAGTGGTGCCTGGCGCATCACAAGGAAAACTTCCTCTACACCCACTTCGAGGAAATCTGCGAAATCATGAAGGCCTACGACGTCAGCTTCTCGCTGGGCGACGGCCTGCGTCCGGGCTCGATTGCCGACGCCAATGACGAAGCGCAGTTCGGCGAACTGGAGACCCTGGGCGAGCTGACCAAGATCGCCTGGAAGCACGACGTGCAATGCATGATCGAAGGCCCGGGTCACGTGCCGATGCAACTGATCAAGGAGAACATGGACAAGCAGCTGGAGTGCTGCGACGAGGCGCCGTTCTACACCCTCGGCCCGCTGACCACCGACATCGCACCGGGCTACGACCACATCACCTCGGGAATCGGGGCGGCGATGATCGGCTGGTTCGGTTGCGCGATGCTCTGCTACGTGACGCCGAAGGAACACCTGGGGCTGCCGAACAAGGATGACGTGAAGACCGGGATCATCACCTACAAGATCGCGGCGCACGCCGCCGACCTTGCCAAGGGCCACCCGGGCGCGCAGATCCGCGACAATGCCTTGAGCAAGGCGCGGTTCGAGTTCCGTTGGGAGGACCAGTTCAACCTCGGCCTGGACCCGGACACCGCCCGTTCGTATCACGATGAAACCCTGCCGAAGGACTCGGCGAAGGTCGCGCATTTCTGTTCGATGTGCGGGCCGAAATTCTGCTCGATGAAGATCACCCAGGAAGTTCGCGAATACGCGGCCAACCAACGGATCGACGCGGTCGACGTGGACGTCGCCCAGGGCCTGGCGGAACAGGCCGAGCGGTTCAAGAAGGAAGGCAGTCAGCTGTACAGGAAGGTTTGATCTGACCTGAGTCCGGCGGCGCTCGCGCCGCCGTCATCGTCGGAACGCCGCCCGGGGCAAGCCCGCTCCCACAGAATCATCGCTGAACACCAATCCTGTGAGCAGCGTAAAACACTGTGGAGCGGGCTTGCCCGCGATGGCGATCAAAAAACAACAAATGTCCCTCTGAGATACCACCCTTGAGCATTCAACCCGGTACTTATTCCCCCGACCTCGCCGTGCCCGCCGACAGGCGTGTCTTCGGCGGTCGCGATCTGTTTTCCCTGTGGTTTTCCCTCGGCATTGGCCTGATGGTGTTGCAGACCGGCGCGCTGCTGGCGCCGGGGCTGGGCCTGTCGGGATCGTTGCAGGCGATCTTTCTGGGCACGCTGGTCGGCGTGCTGTTGCTGGCCGCCGTCGGCGTGATCGGCAGTGACACCGGCCTGTCATCCATGGCGGCGCTGAAGCTCAGCCTGGGCAGCAAGGGGGCGAGCCTGCCGGCGCTGCTCAATCTGCTGCAACTGATCGGTTGGGGTTCGTTCGAAATCATCGTTATGCGTGATGCCGCCAGCCTGCTCGGCACCCGAGCGTTCAGCGAAGGTTCGTTGTGGGCCAGCCCGATGCTGTGGACGTTGTGCTTCGGTGCGCTGGCGACGTTGCTCGCCGTCAGTGGTCCGCTGACATTCGTGCGCAAGATTCTGCGCAAATGGGGTATCTGGCTGATTCTGGCCGCGTGCATCTGGCTGACCTGGAACCTGTTCGCCAAGGCCGATCTGGCTGCCTTGTGGGCACGGGCCGGGGATGGTTCGATGCCGTTCGCCGTGGGCTTCGACATCGCCATTGCGATGCCGTTGTCGTGGTTGCCCCTGATTGCCGACTACTCGCGTTTCGGCAAGCGGGCGAAGAACGTATTCGGCGGCACGGCCATCGGTTTCTTCATCGGCAATTTCTGGCTGATGAGCCTGGGCGTCGCCTATACGCTGGCGTTCGCGCCGAGCGGTGAAGTCAACGCGCTGTTGTTGGCGCTGGCCGGTGCCGGACTTGGAATTCCACTGTTGCTGATTCTGCTGGATGAGTCGGAAAACGCCTTTGCCGATATTCACTCGGCGGCGGTGTCCAGCGGGATTCTGTTGCGTTTGAAGGTCGAGCATCTGGCGCTGCTCATCGGTGTGATCTGCACCTTGATCGCGCTGCTCGCGCCGTTGGCGCAATACCAGAATTTCCTGCTGCTGATCGGCTCGGTGTTCGCGCCGCTGTTCGGCGTGGTGCTGGTGGATCACTTCATCCTGCGCAAGCGCAGCGCTCAGGTGGCATCGGCCGCATTGCGCTGGCCGGCGCTGTTGGCCTGGCTGGGTGGCATCAGCACCTATCACTTGCTGGCCAATCTCTATCCGGATGTCGGCGCAACCCTGCCGGCGCTGGTCCTGGCAGGGCTGCTGCAACTGGTGCTGGGCCGGGCTTTCAGTTACGGCCGGGAAACAGTTCGGGTTTGATGATGCCGTTCAGACGCGGATAAGGGATCTTCAGTTCGACGTGGCCCAGCGCATAAGGCGCGATGGTGGTCACGTCGTACTTGAGGATCACGCCGCCGTAGGTCAGTGCCACATGCGGGGTTTTGACGAACGGCCAGTTCTTCACGTACTCCGGTTCCTGATCGAGTTTGGTGCTGATCAGCCAGCTGTTATGCGCCACCTGAGCAGCCTTCCAGAAGGCGTCTTCCTGGCCTGGCACCAGCATGTCCGAGAGGGTCAGCACCTTGTGCTGCTGGCGCGAATAGTTGATGAAACCGCGCCCCGGCGTGCCGTGCGCGCCACCGGTGTCGAGGTAGCTCGAGACTTCGATAATCACCAGACCGTCATGCTGCTCGCGTACTTTCGCCTGCAAATAGCTGCTGTTGCGCGGTCCGGCGGTGCGCAGGAATTGCTCGCGGTAAGCCGCCAGAGTCGGCGCCACCGGTGCGTTCGGCTCGGTGCGGGTAAATTGCAGCAGGCGTTTTTCGATGATGCCGTCCAGCGCAGGTTCGGCCGGGAAGTGCAGGGTATCGATATTCACCAGCGGGCAGTCAGGGTTGGAACAACCGGGTTTCAGGGTTTCCGAGGCGTCGCGGGTGCTTTCCAGCGGCGTTCGGTAGTTGGGCTGGAACAGGCTGGCGCAGGCGCCCAAGGTCAGGGCGATGGCCGCCACGGAGGCGATTTTGAAAAGCGACATGGGCGTCCTTTCTGAAGCAGGGGAAGGCAAAAAGTTACCGCTTCGACTCTCAACGAAGCGGTCAGTTCGCCACTAAGCTAATTAGAGTGGGTTTCGCCTCCACCGTCCATCCCGCTGACGGTAAAGGGGCTGCATCAAACGTCGCGGGCGCGTTAGGATGGCGCGAAGTCGAGGTGGCCCGTCACAAAAAAGGAACCTCGTATTGGATCTGCAGTAAACGAGGATGCCCATGACCGATTTTGCCAATGCCATTCCAACCGCCGTCGATATCGTGCAGCGGGTGCAATGCTACGAGGGCTTCTACAAGCTTGATCGCGTGCATTTGCGCCATGAACTGTTCTCCGGTGGCATGAGCCGCGAAATCAATCGTGAAGTGTTCGTTCGCCACGATGCCGTGTGCATGCTGCCCTACGATCCGCAGCGCGACGAAGTGGTGCTGATCGAGCAGTTTCGTGTCGGCGCCATGGGCAAGGCCGACAACCCGTGGCTGGTGGAACTGGTCGCCGGTCTGATCGACAAGGATGAACAGCCTGAAGAAGTTGCTCACCGCGAAGCGCAGGAGGAAGCTGGGCTGGACATCAAGGCCCTGTGGCCGATGACCAAATACTTTCCATCGCCGGGCGGCAGCAACGAATTCGTGCATCTGTACCTGGGGCGTTGCAGCACGGAAGGCGCAGGCGGCCTGCATGGGCTGGAGGAAGAAGCCGAAGATATCCGCGTCACGGTCTGGGCTTTCGAAGATGCCTTGCAGGCTGTACGCGACGGACAGATTGCCAATGCGGCGAGCATCATCGCCTTGCAGTGGCTGGCGCTCAATCGCGCCGAAGTGAGGGGGCTATGGTCGTAAACAAACTGCGCGATCGCTATCGTGTCGACCTCGCGGGCCTGCAGGCCGCCTGCGAAGCCAACTACGCGCGCCTGATGCGACTGTTGCCGGACATGCGCCGCCATCCCGAAGCGCGGCGCATCGCCGTGACCCAGGGCGACCAGATGCTGGGCGTGCTGGCCATCGAAGTGTTGCAGACCTGCCCCTACACCACGACCCTGCAAGTGCGGCAGGAACACAGCCTGCCGTGGCTGCCGGTGCCGCAACTGGAAGTGCAGGTCTACCACGACGCGCGCATGGCCGAAGTGATCAGTGCCGAACATGCACGACGCTTTCGTGGCATCTATCCTTACCCGAACGCGGCCATGCACCAGCCGGATGAAAAATCCCAGCTCAATCTGTTCCTCGGCGAATGGCTGAGCCATTGCCTGGCCTGCGGTCACGAGTACGCTGCCGTTCGCTAGCGTCGATCGCTTCGATAACAGCGGCAAGTTGTGAACTGCGTCCGGTTCGGCGGTTTCTTCCCGGGGGCATCCCCCAGCATAATTGCGAACCTGTCCGATCCGGCGATTCCGCCCTGGGAGAACGCCTTGCCGAGCGTATCGACTCTGACCACCGCCGATGCGGCGCTGTTGGTGCAACTGTCCGACAGTCATCTGTTCGCCGAGGCGGACGGTGCACTGCTGGGCATGAAAACTCGCGAGAGCCTGCAAAAGGTCATCGAGCTGGTGCTTGAGCAACAGCCGCGAATCGATCTGATGATCGCCACGGGCGATCTGTCCCAGGACGGCACGCTGGAGTCCTACCAGCAGTTTCGCCAGTTGACCGCGCAGATCCAGGCTCCGGCCCGCTGGATCCCCGGCAATCACGATGAACCGCAGATCATGCAAATGGCCGCGGTGCAGAGTGCGCTGCTGGAACCGATAGTGGACATCGGCAACTGGCGCGTGACCCTGCTCGATTCGGCGGTGCCGGGTTCGGTGCCGGGGTACTTGCAGGATGACCAGCTGCAATTGCTGGCCCGCGCCCTGAGCGAAGCGCCGGAGCGTCATCATCTGGTGTGTTTCCACCATCATCCGGTGTCGATCGATTGCGCCTGGATGGAGCCGATCGGCTTGCGCAATCCGGAAGCCTTTTTCGAGGTGCTCGACCGTTTCCCGCAAGCTCGAGCCGTGCTCTGGGGACATGTGCATCAGGAGATCGATCGCGAGCGCAACGGCGTGCGGCTGATCGCCTCGCCATCGACCTGCATTCAGTTCGAGCCGGGCAGTGAGGACTTCAAGGTCGGCGAACAGGCGCCGGGCTATCGCTGGTTGCGACTGCTGCCGGACGGGCGGATCGAAACGGGTGTGGAACGTGTCACCGATTTCCGGTTCACGGTCGATTACGGCTCCAACGGTTACTGATTCCGGGGCGCAGCGCTGATTTGCTCGGGTGCTGGCCCAACGACCCTCGACTCCCTGTAAACTCCGCTTTCTTTAGCCGACATCCAGGGAGCTCAAATGTCCGGTTCGATCCTCTATATCCACGGTTTCAACAGCGCACCGGCTTCCAGGAAGGCCTGTCAGCTGGTCGAGGTGATGGAGCGGCTGGGTCTGAGCGATCGACTGCGTGTCCCGGCATTGCATCATCACCCCCGGGAAGCCATCGGTCAGCTGGAGCAGGCAATCGCCGAGCTGGGCCGGCCGTTGCTGGTGGGAAGCTCGCTCGGCGGCTACTATGCGACTCACCTGGCCGAGCGCCATGGCCTGAAAGCCCTGCTGGTCAACCCGGCCGTCAGTCCGCACCGGATGTTCGACGGATACCTGGGTACCCAGAAAAACCTGTACACCGACGAAACCTGGGAGTTGACCCACGACCATGTGACGGCCCTGGCCGAACTGGAAGTGCCGGCGCCGCAGGATCCGCAGCGTTATCAGGTATGGTTGCAGACCGGGGATGAAACGCTGGATTATCGCCTTGCCCAGCAGTATTACCGCGCTTGTGCCTTGCGCATTCAGGCCGGTGGCGACCACAGTTTTCAGGGATTTGTTACACAATTGCCGGCATTGCTCAGCTTTGCCGGGATTGGCGCCGATACCTATCAGGCAATCGACTTCAACACACTGTGAAGCCTTGCCCCATTTTCATTGAATCACTGACGACGAGACCTTATGGCCACTCCCAGCGCTAGCTCCTATAACGCCGACGCCATCGAAGTCCTCTCGGGCCTCGACCCGGTGCGCAAGCGCCCCGGCATGTACACCGACACCAGTCGGCCGAACCACCTTGCCCAGGAAGTCATCGACAACAGCGTCGACGAAGCCCTGGCCGGCCACGCCAAATCGATCCAGGTCATCCTCCACGCCGATCACTCGCTGGAAGTCTGCGACGACGGCCGCGGCATGCCGGTCGATATCCACCCGGAAGAGGGGGTGTCGGGCGTTGAGCTGATCCTCACCAAGCTCCATGCGGGCGGCAAGTTTTCCAACAAGAACTACCAGTTCTCCGGCGGTCTGCACGGGGTGGGCATTTCCGTGGTCAACGCCTTGTCCACTCAGGTGCGGGTGCGGGTCAAGCGTGACGGCAACGAATATGAAATGACCTTCGCCGACGGCTTCAAGGCCACCGACCTGCAAGTGATCGGTACCGTCGGCAAGCGCAACACCGGCACCAGCGTGTACTTCGCGCCGGACCCGAAATACTTCGATTCGCCGAAGTTCTCCATCAGCCGCCTCAAGCACGTGCTCAAGGCCAAGGCCGTGCTGTGCCCGGGTCTGTTGATCAGCTTCGAAGACAAAGGCACCGGCGAAAAGGTCGAGTGGCATTACGAAGATGGCCTGCGTTCCTATCTGGTCGACGCGGTCAGCGAATTCGAACGCCTGCCGGACGCGCCATTCTGCGGCAACCTGGCCGGCGCCAAGGAAGCGGTCGAGTGGGCCCTGCTGTGGCTGCCTGAAGGTGGCACCTCGGTCACCGAAAGCTACGTCAACCTGATTCCGACGGAGCAGGGCGGCACCCACGTCAACGGTCTGCGTCAGGGTCTGCTCGACGCAATGCGCGAGTTCTGCGAATTCCGCAGCCTGCTGCCGCGTGGCGTCAAACTGGCGCCGGAGGACGTCTGGGAACGCATCGCCTTCGTCCTGTCGATGAAAATGCAGGAGCCGCAATTCTCCGGTCAGACCAAGGAGCGTCTGTCTTCACGTGAGGCGGCGGCGTTTGTCTCCGGTGTGGTCAAGGATGCGTTCAGCCTGTGGCTCAACGCTAACCCGGAAACCGGTCTGGCGCTGGCGGAGCTGGCGATCAGCAACGCTGGCCGGCGTCTGAAAGCGAGCAAGAAAGTCGAGCGCAAACGCATCACCCAGGGGCCGGCGCTGCCGGGCAAACTGGCGGACTGTGCCGGGCAGGATCCGATGCGTTCCGAGCTGTTCCTGGTGGAAGGTGATTCCGCCGGCGGTTCGGCCAAGCAGGCGCGGGACAAGGAGTTCCAGGCGATCCTGCCGTTGCGGGGCAAGATCCTCAACACCTGGGAAGTCGACGGCAGTGAAGTGCTGGCCAGCCAGGAAGTGCACAACATCGCGGTGGCCATCGGTGTCGATCCGGGCGCCGAGGACATGAGCCAGTTGCGCTACGGCAAGATCTGCATCCTCGCCGACGCCGACTCCGACGGCCTGCACATCGCCACCTTGCTGTGTGCCTTGTTCGTCCAGCATTTCCGTCCGCTGGTGGAGGCCGGTCACGTCTACGTCGCGATGCCGCCGCTGTATCGCATCGACCTGGGCAAGGAAATCTACTACGCCCTCGACGAAGCCGAGCGTGACGGGATTCTTGACCGTCTGGTGGCCGAGAAGAAACGTGGCAAGCCACAGGTCACCCGATTCAAGGGCCTGGGTGAGATGAACCCGCCGCAGCTGCGTGAAACCACCATGGACCCCAACACCCGGCGTCTCGTGCAGTTGACCCTCGGCGAAGACTTCACTCAGACCTCGGAGATCATGGACATGCTGCTGGCGAAGAAGCGCGCCGGTGACCGCAAATCCTGGCTCGAATCCAAGGGCAACCTGGCCGAGGTCCTGGTCTGATGCGCTTCGGCCGGGTCCTGGCGGGTGCGTTGCTGCTGGGCTCGATGACCGTATCGGCGGAGCCCGTGCAGGAACTGCGCGTGCTCTCCGAGCATCCGGTCGAAGGCATGCGTGGCGGCAACCTCTCGGGGCTGGCCTCGTGCGGCAACGAACTGTGGACGGTTTCGGACCGGGACGACGATCAGATCTATCGCCTCGACACCCGCCACCCGGTCTGGCAGGCCACGGCCGTGCGCATCGATCCGCCGCCGGTGCCTGACAGCGGTTTGCCGTGGGGCATCAAATCGCGGACCTGGGCGGCGTCGTTTGTTCGCGGCGGCGACCTGGATTTCGAAGGGATCACCTGCGACAGTGCCGGCAATCGCTACGTAGTGAGCGAAGGCCACGCCGCCGTATTGCAAGTGCCGCCGCAGGGGCCATCATCGTGGATGAAAATCTCGCCGATGATGGTCCGCGAGGCGCGGGCCAGCGGCATGCTGCTGCAGTTCAATGCGATCTTCGAAGGTCTGGCGATCAACCCGGCGGGTGATCAGATGTGGCTGGCCGCCGAACGGCAAAACCGTGGCCTGCTGATGATCAAACGCCAGCAGACGGTGTGGGACTGCGATGGCCGCTGCGTGTTGCTCAGCGAGGGTGGCATGGAAATGCAGCCGCCGCAGTTTCCCAAGGCCAGACCGGTCAATCGGGACTTTTCCGACCTGTCCTTGTTCAACGGCAAACTGTTCACCCTTGAACGCAACGCTTACCAGATTTGCCGCCGCGATCCGCAAACGGCCAAGGTCGAGCTTTGCTGGTCGTACGCGGCCGAGCTGCTGCAGAGCAATCGTCGTTACGCACAGAATTTCGGACTGGAAGAGGCATTGGTCATCGATGCCGATGGCGCATGGGTTGGCGTCGACAATAATTTCGGCCCCCGTGCCGATGGTGAGGTCCGCCCGATCGTCTGGCGTTTCGCCGCTCCCGAGGGTGGCTGGAGTGCCAGACCTTGAGCCAGCAGCCACCGGGCAAGCGCGCCGGTCGGGTGTTGATGATTCTGGCCTGGTGCGCGGCCCTGTTTCTGGCGACGCGGTTTTTCGGCCAGTGGGAAGACCGCCAGCGCAATCCCAATGTGGTGGTCAGTTCGCAGCAGGTGGGCGGCGTGATCGAAGTGAAACTGGCGGGTAACGCCCAGGGACATTTCGTCGTCAGCGGACTGATCAATGGCCGGCCGGTGGAGTTCATGCTCGACACCGGCGCGACCGACGTGGCAATTCCGGCCGAGGTGGCTAAAGACCTGCGACTGGAAGAAGGTTTCGGTGTGACCCTGAGCACGGCCAACGGCCTGAGCCAGGGCTATCGCACCCGTATCGACCGCCTGCAACTGGGCGACATCGTGCTGCGGGACGTCCGCGCACTGGTGGCGCCCGGTCTGCATGGCGATCAGGTGCTGCTCGGCATGAGCGCCCTGAACAAACTTGAATTTACCCAGCGCGGTGGCACCATGCTGCTGCGCCAGACAACGAACCGATGAGGCCCGCATGAGCGACTCCCTTGATCTCAGCCTGGACGGTGTAGAACGCCGGTCGCTGGCTGACTTCACCGAAAATGCCTACCTCAACTACTCCATGTACGTGATCATGGACCGTGCCCTGCCGCATATCGGCGACGGTCTGAAACCGGTACAGCGGCGTATCGTCTACGCCATGAGCGAGCTGGGGCTGGACGCCGATTCCAAGCACAAGAAGTCGGCGCGCACCGTCGGCGACGTGCTCGGCAAATTCCACCCCCACGGCGACTCGGCGTGTTACGAAGCGATGGTGCTGATGGCCCAGCCGTTCAGCTATCGCTACACATTGGTGGACGGCCAGGGTAACTGGGGTGCGCCGGACGATCCGAAATCCTTCGCCGCCATGCGTTACACCGAGGCACGGTTGTCGCGTTATTCCGAAGTGCTGCTCAGCGAGCTGGGCCAGGGCACTGCGGACTGGGGCCCGAACTTCGACGGCACCCTTCAGGAGCCGCTGGTGTTGCCGGCCCGGTTGCCGAACATCCTGCTCAACGGCACCACCGGTATTGCCGTGGGCATGGCCACCGACGTGCCGCCGCACAACCTGCGCGAAGTCGCCACGGCGTGCGTGCGCCTGCTCGATGAGCCGAAAGCCACGGTCGAACAGCTCTGCGAACACATCCAGGGCCCGGATTACCCGACTGAAGCGGAAATCATCACCCCGCGCGCCGACCTGCTGAAAATGTACGAAACCGGCAAGGGCTCGGTGCGCATGCGCGCCGTGTACCACGTCGAGGACGGCGACATCATCATTACCGCACTGCCGCATCAGGTCTCCGGGGCCAAGGTGCTGGAGCAGATCGCCGCGCTGATGCAGGCCAAGCCGTCGAAGGCGCCGCAGATCGCCGACCTGCGTGACGAATCCGACCACGAGAACCCATGCCGCATCGTGATCATTCCGGTCAACAGCCGTGTCGATCACGAAGCGCTGATGCAGCACCTGTTCGCCAGCACCGAGCTGGAGTCGACCTACCGGGTCAACGTCAACATCATCGGTCTGGACGGCAAGCCGCAGCTGAAAAACCTCCGTGCCTTGCTGGTGGAGTGGCTGGAATTCCGCGTGCTGACCGTGCGTCGCCGCCTGCAATTCCGTCTCGACAAGGTCGAGCGTCGCCTGCACCTGTTGGACGGTTTGCTGATCGCTTACCTCAATCTGGACGAGGTGATCCACATTATCCGTACCGAGGATCAACCGAAAGCCAAATTGATCGAGCGCTTTGCTCTGAGCGAAATCCAGGCCGACTACATCCTCGACACCCGTCTGCGTCAGTTGGCGCGACTGGAAGAGATGAAGCTGCGCGACGAACAGGACGAACTGCTCAAGGAGCAGGCCAAACTGCAAGCGCTGCTGAGCAGCGAAGCCAAACTGAAAAAACTGGTTCGCAGCGAACTGCTCAAGGACGCTGAAACCTACGGCGACGACCGTCGCTCGCCAATCGTCGAGCGCGCAGAAGCCAAGGCGCTGACCGAACACGATCTGCTGCCTAACGAGAAAGTCACCGTCGTGCTGTCGGAAAAGGGCTGGATTCGTTCGGCCAAGGGCCACGATATCGACGCCACCGGCCTGTCGTACAAGGCTGGCGACGGTTTCAAGACGTCGGCGGCGGGGCGCTCCAACCAGTCCGCCGTGGTCATCGACTCTACGGGTCGCAGTTATTCGGTTGCCGCGCATACCCTGCCTTCTGCGCGGGGCCAGGGCGAGCCGCTGACCGGCCGTCTGACACCGCCGCCTGGCGCCACCTTCGAATGCGTACTGATGCCCGAGGACGATGCGTTGTACGTGATTGCATCCGACGCCGGTTACGGTTTCGTGGTCAAGGGTGAAGACCTGCAAGCCAAGAACAAGGCGGGCAAGGCGTTGTTGAGCCTGCCGAACAACGCCAGGGTCATCGCCCCGCGTCCGGTGCCCGACCGTGATCAGAACTGGCTGGCTTCGGTGACGACCGAGGGGCGCCTGTTGATCTTCAAAATCAGCGATCTGCCACAATTAGGAAAGGGCAAAGGCAACAAGATCATCGGCATCTCCGGTGAGCGTGTGGCCAGTCGCGAAGAATATGTCACGGACATCGCCGTTCTTCCTGAAGGCGCCACACTGGTGCTGCAGGCCGGAAAACGTACCTTGTCGCTGAAGGCCGATGACCTCGAACACTACAAGGGTGAGCGTGGTCGGCGTGGCAACAAGTTGCCGCGGGGCTTCCAGCGGGTGGACGCGCTGATCGTCGAAAATCTCAATTAAGCGACCAACGGGCGTTCGCACTGACCTCCATGCAGGAGAAAACAAGTGAGAACGCCTCTCTAGAGCGCCCGATCTACGATTTAACCCGTGGATCGGCGCTTTGGCGCTGGAGTCGGAGCGCATATTCACGGATGATATGGCCTTTGCAAACGCCGGCGTGGCCGAGCGATCTTCATATTTATTGAGTATTTTCACTGTGGTCAGCCTTGCGGCGACCACCTGGACGGGATGATGACTTCTCTGCGCCCCCTTATTTTCCTGCTCGCCGGCGTGCTTGGCCTGGCGGGTTGCAGCGTACACCAGCCGGTGTCGCTGTATCAGCTGGACAGCGGAAGTCCGGCTCAGCCTGCGCAAAGCGCGGGCATGGCGGTTTTGCTGGGCCCTGTAATCGTTGCCGACTACCTGCAACGTGAAACCCTGTTGCAGCGCCAGCCCGATGGCAGCCTGCAGGCGGCGGTCGATGGTCGCTGGGCCGGCAGCCTGTCGTCGGATATCGATCAACTGCTGCTGCGTCAGGTCGCCGGTCGTCTGGACAGCCAGCGGGTAGTGCTGGCTCCGGCGACCACCGGGTTCACTCCGGATGTTCAAGTGTTGTTGACCATCACTCGCCTGGATTCGGGCGCGAAACAGCCGGCGATTCTCGACGCGCAGTGGCGGCTGCTTGACCGTCGTGGCCAGGTGCGTGACAACCGCATCGTTCATTTGCAAGAGCTGCACAACGGCAGTACGGCTTCTCAGGTTCAGGCGCAAGGCATTCTGCTGCAGCGCCTGGCCGAGCAACTGTCGGTCGCGCTCAAGCCGTTGGCCAACCAGCCACCGGTTGCCGAAGCTCCACGCAAACCGGCACCGAAACCGGCAGCGCCGGCGGTGGAAGCCGAGAAGCAACCGAAGATCCCGATGGCCTCGCCGATTCGTACCGATATGGAAGTGTTCCGCTTCTAAGGCTGTATCGAGTCAGGACAGAGCCCGCCTTGTGCGGGCTTTGTTATGTCTGGTGGCCGGGAGCCTGCTGCATGGCATCAGTGTTCTTCGCAAGCAAGCCGTCCCCTGCAGAGGACTGATGAAGCACGCGCAACCGATGCAGAAGTTGAAGATCCGCATTGTGTGGGCTGGCCTCTTCGCGAGCAGGCTCGCTCCCACAGGGTATGTGCACGCCGTTGATCAAGTGTGGGAGCGAGCCTGCTCGCGAAAGAGCGCTTGCAGGCAACAAAAAAGCCCGCATCTGCGGGCTTCTTCACATCAAGGACAAGGCCTCAGGCCCGGCGCTCATGCATCCGCGCCAGCTGCCGTTCGAGCATCGACGGATAAGGCTCCATCAACCGCTCAACACAGCAGGCGCCTTCAGGGCTGGCAATCGGCCGGATCCGCGCACGCTGGCGGATCAGCGCGTCGTCGCCGACCTTGCGCTCCACCAGCAACAGGTTGCGGCTGTGCTGTGACAGGGCCAGGGCATCCTGGGCGGAGTCGGTCAGCAGCAGGTCGATCTGGCTCAGGCCGAACAGTTCATCGCCCAGGGTCAGGCCCAACTGCAATTGCAGGGTGATGCCGCTGTCGGCGACCTCGATCTGCAACTGATGACCCAGAGCCCGCAGCAGCTCGCCGCAGCAGATGGCGTTGGTCAGGTAATCGTCGCCGCTGTCTTCGGTGTGAAACAGCATCAGCGTGCTGCCGTCGTTCAGGGTTTCAATTTCACCCTGATACAGCGAAGCGGCCTGCTCCAGGCAATCGCGATAACGCTCCTGCAACTCTTCCAGGCGTGCCCGTGGCAGACGGCGCAATTGCTCTTGCGAACCCAGTTGCACCGCCAGCACCGCCGTGTGTTGCGGCACGCTCGGAGTCGGCCGGCGTACTGCCGGTTGTGCGGTTTCGTTCAGCGATTCGTCACGCAGATCGGCAAACGGATCTTCGTCATCGTCGTCTTCAACAGTGCTGACCACATGGCGCGGCGCAGGCTTTTGCGCAGCCATCGGACGGCTCTCGTCGAAACTCGGGTCGCGCAGGTTGCGCACTTCGAATTCCGGCTCGATGTCGTCATCCTCGAACTCGGGTTCCGGTTCCGGCTCAGGTTTGGGGGCCGGTTCCGGGGCGTAGCTGGCGTGCAGTTGCCGGGCAAGGTCGCCGATTTCGTCCTGACGCTCGGTGCCCGGGGTAAATTCGTCGATCCGGCGCAGCCATACGCGCAGTTGCAGCAGCGGTGTGGAGATATGCCGGCCGAGGCGCAGGCTCAGAGCCAGCGACAGTGCCAGCAGGATCGCGCTCAGAATGCCCATGCTCTGCAGGCTGATGGTCATCGGCTGCTGGAACTGGTCCATGTCCAGGCTGATGCGCAGTTGCCCGGCGGTCACGTCCTGGAAGGTGATCTTGCTCTCGTACATGCCCTCGGCTTCGCCCAGCAGGCCGTGTTTGGGCCGCTGACCGGATTCGGCGAGGATGCGGTTGTCCACGCTGTAGATGGCGGCGTGGGCTACCAGCTTGTTCTTGGTCAGGTTGTTGAGCAGCACGTTGAGGCTGAGGATGTCGTTGGACACCAGCAGCTCGGTGGCAGAAGTGGCGGTCTGCGTGGTCAGGCTTTCGCCCAGGGCATCCGCCTGCTCGTGCATGGCCTGCTTGAACTGCAAGCCCATCACGCAGGCATAGATCACCAGGGCCAGAGCGACCAGGATCACGTTATGGCTGGCGATGCGCAATGCAATCGGTACACGGCGGTGGCGCAGTGCACGGAAGATCAGCAGGAAGAAGTTATCGGTTTTAACTGGCGTGGGCCGGTTCACTGAGCTCGGCTCTTTTGTCCGTGAAGTTGACGCGCAGTATAGCGACAGGCCCTAGACCGGCAAAGCGCTGGCGGTGCCCGATGGTCACTGAAAGTGGGTAGAATGCGGTTTTTTTCCAGTTGCGGGGGTGCGCGTTGCGCGAAATCGTCCTGATTAACATCACCGGAGCCGACCGTCCGGGTCTGACTGCGGCCATTACCGGCGTCCTGGCTCAGGGTGGTGTGAATATCCTCGACATCGGTCAGGCGGTGATTCACGACATGCTGTCGTTCGGCATCCTCGTGGAGATTCCCGACACCGAGCAAGGCAAGTCGGTGCTCAAGGACATCCTGTTCAAGGGCTACGAGCTCGACCAGCAAGTGCGTTTCACCCCGGTGTCCGAAGAGGATTACCAGCAATGGGTGGGCAATCAAGGCAAGAAACGCCATATCGTCACGCTGCTGACCCGCAAGGTCACCGCCGGCCAGTTGCAGGCCGTCAGCTCGATCACGGCCAAATATGGCCTGAACATCGACCACATCGACCGTCTGTCGGGTCGTATGCCGCTGGGCACGCCGGCTGACAAAGGCAAGGGCTGCATCGAGTTCTCTGTACGTGGCGAAGCCGCCGATCCACAGGCCCTGCGCGCCGAATTCCTCAGCGTGGCCCATGAACTGAACGTCGATATCGCCTTCCAGGAAGACTCGCTGTTCCGTCGCAACCGTCGTCTGGCGGTGTTCGACATGGATTCGACCCTGATCGAAGCCGAAGTCATCGACGAGCTGGCCAAGGCCGCCGGTGTGGGCGACCAGGTTTCGGCGATCACCGAGCGGGCGATGGCCGGCGAACTGGATTTCCGTGCCAGCTTCAAAGAGCGCCTGGCACTGCTCAAGGGCCTGGATGTGAGTGTGCTGGACTCGATCGGCGCCTCCCTGCGCCTGACCGAAGGTGCCGAAATCCTGTTCGCCGAACTCAAGCGTCTGGGCTACAAGACGGCGATCCTGTCCGGCGGTTTCACCTACTTTGCCAAGCAACTGCAGGCGAAGCTTGGCATCGACTACGTGTTCGCCAACGAACTGGAAGTGGTCGACGGCAAGTGCACGGGCGTGGCGATCGAGCCGATCGTCGATGCCCAGCGCAAGGCCGATCTGCTGAAGCAACTGGCTGAAAAAGAAGGATTGCGTCTGGAGCAGACCATTGCCGTGGGCGACGGTGCCAACGACCTGCCGATGCTGGCGATTGCCGGACTGGGCGTGGCGTTCCGGGCCAAGCCACTGGTCAAGCAGTCGGCGAAGCAAGCAATCTCGACCCTCGGGCTGGATGGCGTGCTGTATCTGTTGGGCTTCCGGGATCGCGACGGGCAGCTCTGACAGCGACACAGGATCGCAGTCGTCGACTGCGGTCCTGGCTCAAAGCGATTTCCACAACGCGTCGAAATCCTCTTCGCCCCCGCCATCCTGCGCGGTCTCCAGCGAACGATAGGCAAACTGATTGAAACTGTGTGTGCTTGCCACCCGCCGATCCAGCCCGGCGCGGTGCTCTTCGCCCTGGGTGTTGATCAGTACTTTGCTGCCTTCCTGAAACGGCAGACGTGGCGCCAATAAGGTTGCAGGCAGATCGATTGCACTGATTTCCGGCAGCAGCAGACCGCGCAGGTAGTGGCTGTGTTCGTCCCGCGAACGCACCAGTTGCAACCCGCAGGGCCGGGCGTGTGGCGCGACCAGTTC
Source organism: Pseudomonas sp. BW7P1 (assembly GCF_024981055.1). NCBI lineage: Bacteria > Pseudomonadati > Pseudomonadota > Gammaproteobacteria > Pseudomonadales > Pseudomonadaceae > Pseudomonas > Pseudomonas sp. BW7P1. The sequence goes on from NZ_CP103374.1 coordinate 785,041, forward strand.
GATGCCCATCTGTGTCCCGGCCCCGCGTACCTGACGAATCCAGCGCACTACGGCAATGCTCCAGCCCTGATGGGCAGTGTCCTGAATGCCGACCATTTCCCCGGTCTGCAACTCGGCGGGCACCTCTTTGGGCCATGCCAGGCAATAACCGCCGGGACTGTGGTTGATGACCGGCAGGGCGTAAGTCGGATAGTGCGGCGGGCTGTCGGCGTCGCTCTCGTCGTCGGCCAGCGGTTCGTAACGGATTTCCTCGTAGGGCAGAAACTCGTCGGCCTTACGCTGGGGAGCAGCGTCGAAGGCCTGGCTCCAGCTGTCCTTTTCGCCTTGAGCCACCGTCCGGCTGAAGTTCGCGGCACGCGAGCCAGGGTGCTTGAGCAGTTCGCTGAACGTGCGTTCACCACCCAGATAGAAGTGCAGGGCGCTCATGCCGACACACACGGTCAGGGTGCCCTGGCCGACGGTACGCTGAAAACTGCGCTCGGCCGCCTCGCCCCAGGTGGCGTACAGATGTTGCAAGGTATCGAGGGTCAGGCTCGTGGGGACGGGCAGCGGTGTTGAAGTGTCCTGATGCAGCAGGTGAGCTTCGATGGCTTTCACCAGTGGTTGTGGATCGAAGCCAAGCAGACCGGGCTGTTGTTCGCTGCGAAACTTGCTGCGATAACGTGGGCCGGCGTCGATCTCCGGGGAAATGGCAAACAGTCCTTCGCCCGAATGGCCGGGATGCAGTTTCAGCCATGCGCTCCAAGGCTCGATGACCTGTGCGAGTTGAGCGATCGGGTTCTGCCGCAGTTGATTGCAGCGAGCGCTGCCCAGCAACAGCGCGGCGATATAGGTCTGTTCGACGCTCAGTTCACCGGTCAGGCTGGCCAGCTCATCACGTACCCGACGATGCTGCAGCTGCAAGTCACAGGCGCAGCGAAACAACTGGTGCAGCTCAAACCACAGTTGCTCCGGCGCCGGGCTGTAGAGCTGCGTGGCGCGCACCAGTTGTCCTTTCAGCGCATGGGTGGCGCGTTGCAGGGCCTCGCTCAACAGGGCTGCACGGTCCTTTGTGTATTTGGGGGCGATACGCAAAACGATCTGTTTGTAACCGGTGGCCAGATGGCCCTGCAGGGCCTGGCACAGATTGCTGATCTTGCGTGAGCGCTCGTCGAGCATGATCGCCTGATGCAGAAAGTGCCGTTCAAGGTGCTGACAGACGAAATACACCTCGGGCCGCAGCAGCTCCAGCAGTTGCAGGCGGTTGTCGCTGCGCGTCAGCAATTGATTGAGTTCGCCGAGTCCCTGATAGAGCTGGCGTGCGGTTTCGCCGATGTTGGCCTTGGGCAGTCCGGCGATCCAGCGTTTGAGGTCGCGCGGGGTCGCGTCGCAGAAAGACAGGCGCAATTGAGTGGGCGTCGGGGCGCTCAGTTGAGGTGGTTGTCGAGTCTCACTCATGCCGTGACCAGCTCCGGCGGCGAATAGGGCAATGCCAAAAACTCTAGCAGCTGTGGCCTGTTTCGCAGGCGTTTGTCAGGCTTTTTTACCGTTGGTCTGCTGGCCTGATGCCATTTCCTCAGGCGCTACTAGGCTCTTTGGCGTGCGATCGGAAACGCACGGTTGCACGGCTTGCCGCCAACGTCGGGCAGGTCTCTGAACAACTTCAAGGAGATGAGGTTCATGTCTAAATACGCAGTGGCAAACCAATGGGGCGGTAGTTCGGCACCTTGGCATCCGGGTGGAACCTGGGTTCTGGGCGCGCGGGACAACCAGAAAGTCGTCGCCATCGACATCAAGTCCGGCGACGGCGGCAAAACCTTCACCGGCACCATGACCTACGCCGGCGAAGGCCCTATTGGCTTCAAGGCTCAGCGCACTGGCCAGAACCAGTACAACGTCGAGAACCAGTGGGGTGGCAACGATGCCCCATGGCACCCAGGTGGCAAATGGGTGATCGGCGGTCGGGATAACCAGAATGTTATCGCGCTGAATGTCACCTCGAGTGACGGCGGGAAAAACCTCAGTGGCACCAATACCTACGCCAACGAAGGGCCGATCGGCTTCCGTGGGCAGATAGAGTAAAGGCGCCGTTCAGGTCGTGTCCGCCCCTTCGCAGACGTGCGCAGGGGCGGATCGGCAGGTTCAGGCGTTCGACAGCGCCAGGGCCTGACCCATCTGTACCGGCGAACCGGCTTTCAGTTCCTCGACCCATTTCACCTGGTCCGGCCCGAACAGCACGATCGCGGTCGAACCCAGCTTGAAGCGCCCCAGTTCCGCACCTTTTTCCAGATGGATCGGCGCTCGGGCGGCTTCGTCGTAGCGGAAGGTTTTCAGCTCGCGCTTCGGTGGCGTGACCAGACCGGCCCACACGGTTTCGATCGAGGCCACGATCATCGCGCCCACCAGCACCACGGCCATTGGCCCGCGCTCGGTGTCGAAGATGCACGCTACGCGCTCGTTGCGGGCGAACAGTTCCGGAACGTTCTCCGCGGTGGTCTGGTTGACCGAGAAGATCCGGCCCGGGATGTAGACCATTTCGCGCAGGGTGCCGGCCAGCGGCATGTGTACACGGTGGTAATCCTTCGGCGACAGGTAAACGGTCGCGAACTCGCCCCCCATGAACGGCGCCGCATTGGCGGCATCGCCACCCAGCAGTTCGAGCACGCTGAAGCTGTGGCCCTTGGCCTGGAAGATGCGACCGTGCTCGATCGGGCCGAGCTGGCTGATCGCACCGTCGGCCGGGCTGAGGATCGCGCCCGGTGTCTGATCCAGAGGGCGTGCACCGTCTTTCAGTGCACGGGTGAAGAAGGCGTTGAAGTGCTCGTAAGCGGTCACGTCCTCAACCAGTGCCTGGGACATGTCCACCTGATAACGCTTGGCGAACCAGGTGGTGAAGGCATTCTTGAACCAGCGCACGCGGCACTCGGCGATGCAGCCGGCCAGGCGCGACAGCAAGTGGTGAGGCAGCAGGTACTGACTGATGATAAACAAACGCTCTTTCATGACTGTCCTTGAAAATTCTTAAAGCTCGACGGGGGTGTCGGGGTGGTTGCCCCATTCGCCCCAGGAACCGGCATAACCCTTGACCCGCGGATAACCGAGGGCCTTGGCCACCAGATAAGTGAAACCGGACCGGTGATGGGTCTGGCAGTGAGTGATGATTTCTTTGTCCTTGGTGATCCCGAGGTTTTCCAGGATCTGCGGCATGTCGGTACGAATGCGCAACTGACGCGCCTGATCCATGCCTGCCGTCCATTCGAAATTGACTGCGCCGGGAATGTGTCCACCCTTGGCTGCCAGCACTTTCTCGCCGGAATATTCCAGCGGCCCGCGGGCATCCCAGATCGCCAGGTCAGCGGCGCCGAGGCGGCTTTGCAGGTACTCGCGGGTGGCGGTCGGTTCGTCGTGCAGGGTCAGGGATACCGGGCCGCCGACGGCAGGCGGGACCTGGATCGACATCGGCGAACCTTCCGCCAGCCACGCCGGCAGGCCGCCGTCGAGGTAGTGATACTTGTCGTGGCCGATGACATCGAGCAGCCAGATGAAGCGTCCGGCCCAGCCACCGCCCTCGTCGTCATAGACCACGTACACCGCGTCCTTGTTATGGCCCAGTTCGCCGAACAGCTCTTCGAGTTTTTCTTTTGTCGGCAACAGGCCAGGAGCCGGTGCCTGGCCCAGCTGGGTGCGCTTCGGGTCGACGAAGCGTGCGCCGGGAATGTGACCCTCGGCATAGCGGGCGGCACTGGTCAGATCCACCAGAATCAGGTTGCGGGCGTCGAGGCGCGGGAGCAGGTCGCTCGGCTCGATCACCAGCGCCAGGCCAGAGAAGTCAGACATGTGAGGTCTCCAGAGCACAAAGGGGAAGGATTGTAGCTGTCATTGGCCGCGCTGGCTAAAGCTGTGCAGGGCTTTCTCGATGCACTGCGCGGTTTTGCCGAAGGCTTGCACGGTGATGTCGGCGAACGGCCCGCCGCCCTGATCGGCCACCACGATCATGATCACCCGGCCGTTATGGACCAGCGAGCGCAGAAACAGATGTTCGCCCCGGAACAGTGTGCGCAGGGACGGCGGCAGCAGAGCGGAAAACTGGGCGTTGTTGTCCGGGGTGATCCGCACCTGTGCCTGCTGCGCGAGCAAACGTTGCAGCACCGTGCTCTGGCTGACGACGAAATTGAGCGCAGCGGCTTCCTTCGGCAAACCGGCAATCTGCTGCACCCGCAGGCTGGACTGAGTGCGATCGGCCATCAGGATCATGACCCGTCGCATGCCGCTGGCCACCAGCGCGTCGCGGGCGGCGATGGTCAGGTGCATGGCATTGGTGAAACGGCTGGGCTCGGCCAACAGCTCGGCGCATTGCCGGCGCCATTGGGCGAGGTCTTCGGCATTGGGTGCTGCGGCGGGCAGCAGGCCGGCAGGCAGGCGACGAGTGCCCGACGGCCAAAGCAGCGAAACTGCCGGATGCCACAGATCCGGCATCGAATGCCGGCGCGCGCTGTTGGCAGCTTGCTGGTGCAGTTGCTGTTGCACTTCGTCCAGGGAAATCTGCAGATAGAGGCTGGTGAGGTACTGCCAGCGCTCGCTGTGCGGACTGTCCCAGGCCTGTTGCGCCGACAGCGCCAGACCGTTGGCCAGCAGCACGGTGTTGGCCGGCTGATTGAGCCAGTTGCGCAGGGTCGGGTCGTCATCCAGGCGATTTTGCTGGCGCAGCGGGTGATCGACGTCGCGGGCGATGCGCAAGACCTTGACCAGTTCGCGCTGTTCGTTGAGCAGCAGGCGATAACCCTGCTGCACCCAGATCGGCAGGCGCCAGACGTCGACCAGTGCCTGACCGATCTTCAGCAGGCGCACGCCGAACAATTGTTTTTCCACGTCGCGGGCCGATTCGCCCTTATGAATGACCCGTACTTCCCATTCTTCGAGCAGTTTGGGAAAGATCAGCGCCAACGGCCACAGCGGCGACAGAAACAGCAGACTGCCCCAGTGAATGTCCTGCCAGAGGCGCGCCAGGCGGCTGGCGAAAAAACCGTTGGCCTGTTGTGTGGCGTGCTGGCTGATCATCTGCAACTGGCGCAGGGCCTGGGGGATTTGCGCCTGGGGTTCGGCGGGCAGGCGTGCCAGCAGCTCCTCGGTGCGGGAAAGGCCGAGGCGATTGATCGCCACTTCAAGGTTTTCCGCCGGTGCGGTCAGGCTGCCCAAGGTATGGCGGTTGGCTTCGCGGATGATGCTCAGGGCCAGCGCCGGGCTGTCCTGCATCAGGTCGGCAATGTCGCGCAACGAGCTGCGATTGTCGCGGATCGCACGGCAGACCTTGTCGTGAGCCTCTTGCGGCACCGGCAGGCGCACGCCATCGAGCAGTTTCACCCAGCCATCGAGTGTGGTCGGTCTTGCGTGTGGGACGTTCGTTTCATTAGCCATGTCTGGACGGGATCTTGATCTGCTGTAGACGCGCCCGGCACGGGCTAAATTGGCTTTTCGCCTGAACTGGCTATAGTCTGGCGCAGTTTTGCCGATAAGTAGAAGAAGAGATTTTTTAACTTCCGAATATGACCTTGAACCCGACTTAAACAAGTACTTTCTATCTATGGCTAAAATTATCGGCATCATCGTCGTATTCGCGAGCGTGCTCGGCGGATACGTGCTCTCCCACGGCAAGATTGCCGCCCTGATCCAGCCTTTCGAGGTGATGATCATCGGTGGTGCGGCACTCGGGGCGTTCCTCCAGGCCAACCCCGGCTACATGACCATGCACGTGCTCAAGAAAGCTCTGGGCATGTTCAGCTCGCGTTTCAGCCACACTTTCTATCTGGAAGTGCTCGGCCTGATCTACGAAATCCTCAACAAGAGCCGCCGCGAAGGCATGATGGCCATCGAAGGCGACATCGAAGATGCCGCGGCGAGCCCGATCTTCGCCAAATACCCGGCGGTGCTGAAAGACGAACGCATGACTGCGTTCATCTGCGATTACCTGCGCATCATGTCGTCCGGCAACATGGCGCCGCATGAGCTCGAAGGGCTGTTCGACATGGAACTGTACAGTCTCAAGGAAGAACTGGAGCACCCTTCCCACGCGGTCAACGGCATCGCCGACGGCATGCCCGGTTTCGGTATCGTCGCGGCGGTACTGGGTATCGTGGTGACCATGGCGTCGCTGGGCGACGGCGACCAGAAATCCATCGGTCTGCACGTAGGTGCGGCACTGGTCGGTACCTTCTTCGGTATCTTGGCGGCCTATGGTTTCTTCGGCCCGCTGGCGCATTCCCTGGCCCACGATGCCAAGGAAGAGCTTAACGTCTACGAGGCCATCAAGGCTTCGCTGGTGGCTTCGGCTTCCGGCATGCCGCCGTCGCTGGCCGTGGAATTCGGGCGCAAGGTTCTGTACCCGGCTCACCGCCCCAGCTTCGCCGAGCTGGAACAAGCGGTTCGCGGTCGCTAAGTCATGGAAAATAACCAGCCGATAATCATCAAGCGCGTCAAGCGCTACGGTGGCGGGCATCACGGCGGGGCGTGGAAGATCGCCTTCGCCGACTTCGCGACGGCGATGATGGCGTTCTTTCTGGTGTTGTGGCTGCTGTCCACCGCGACACCGGAGCAGAAGATCGCCATCGCCGGTTACTTCAAGGACCCGGTCGGCTTCTCGGAAAGCGGCACGCCTTACATCATCGATCTGGGCGGTACACCGACCCTGGCGCCGGAGAACACCCTCAACCCTGAAGTGAAGTCTCAGCCGCAACCGGACAAGGTCACGGTCGACACCGATCAGGTCGAAGGCATGGCCGAGCAGGTCGAGAAGGAACGTCTGGAACTGTTGCTGCAGGAACTGCAGAACAAGGTCGACGAGAACCCGCAACTGCAGAAGTTCAAGGATCAGATCCTGTTCGAAATCACGCCGAACGGCTTGCGCATCCAGATCATGGACGCCGAGAACCGGCCGATGTTCGACTCCGGTTCCGCACGCCTGAAGCCGTACTTCGAAGACATCCTGCTGGCCATGGCCGACACCATCAAGGCAGTGCCGAACAAGATCAGCATCAGCGGCCATACCGATGCCAAGCCGTACACCGGCACCGGCGACTTCGGCAACTGGGAGCTCTCGGCCAACCGTGCCAATGCCGCCCGGCGTGCGCTGGTGGCGGGCAGCTATCCGGACGGGCAGGTGGCACGGGTGGTGGGTTACGCCTCGTCGGCACTGTTCGACAAGGAGAACCCATTCAATCCTGTCAACCGTCGCATCGACATTGTGGTGCTGACCAAGAAGGCCCAGGCGGCCATCGAAGGTTCGCAAGGCGCTGAACCGGCGAAACCCGCAGAAGGGCAGAACGGCGCCGATCCGGCCAAACCGGTCGATCCGAACGCGTTGCCGGCGGATCAGCAGCCGGTGCCGGCCCACGAGTTGCGCGAACGGCTGAACCTGTTCGACGACCCGCTGCCGAAACCGGCCGAACCGGGCAGCGCGGCGCCAGCCCCGGCGCCTGCTGCACCGGCCACTGCACCGGCTCCTGCGCCGAAACAGTGACCTGCAAAAAAGCCGCGAGATGATCGCGGCTTTTTTGTGTCCGGTTGCCTAGTACCCGTTTTCGGGCAGGCTGGCGATGATCGAGCGGTAGCTGTTCATCCGCTGTTGCTGGATGCGTCCTTCTTCAAGGGCCTTGAGCAAGGCACAGCCCGGTTCGCGATCGTGCTTGCAGTCACGGAAGCGGCAGGTACCGAGCAGGTCGTCGAACTCGATGAACCCTGCCTCGACATCGGCGCGGCTGACGTGGCCGAGGCCGAATTCGCGGATGCCCGGGGAGTCGATCAGCTCACCGCCGCCCGGGAAGTGGAACAGCCGTGCGGTGGTCGTCGTGTGTTGACCCTGTCCGGACCATTCGGACAGCGGGCCGACACGGGTTTCGACATCCGGCAGCAGGCTGTTGACCAGCGATGACTTGCCGACACCGGACTGGCCGACGAATACGCTGATGCGCCCGTCGAGCTGCTTCTGCAGCTGTGCCATGCCATTGCCGTGATGTGCCGAGACTTCCAGCACCGGGTAACCCAGCGTGCGGTACACCGCCAGCAACGCGTTCAGCGCCGGGGCGTTCTGTTCGTCGATCAGGTCGAATTTGTTCAGCAGCAGCAACGGACGGATGCCGGCGTGTTCGGCCGCGACCAGATAACGGTCGATCAGGTTGGCGTGGGGCTCAGGCAGCGGGGCGAAGACGATGACGATCATGTCGACGTTGGCGGCCACCGGTTTGAGCTGGCCACGGCTGTCCGGGCGGCACAGCTCGGTGGTGCGCGGCAGTTGCGCGACAATCACGCCGATGCCCTGGTTGCCGGCACGCCAGACCACTCGGTCGCCGGTCACCAGCGCGGGCAGGTTGGCTCGCAGATAGCAGCGGAAAACCTGGCCGGCCAGTTCGCCGTCAACGGCCTCGACTTCGACCTGCACACCGAAGTGGGCGATCACCAGGCCGTGTTGCTCCGGGCCCAGGTCGCCGCCTTCGAGCGCCTCGACCGCCGAGGACTCGCGTTTGGCGGCGCGGGCGGCGCGCTCGCCCTGAATCTTTTCGATGCGCCAGTTCTGGCGACGATTGAGTTGGCGTTTGGCCATGGGTGTTCCGTCTGAAGAATGCAGCGATTAGGTAAAACGGCCGCGAGTTTAGCACGCCCGGGCATCGGCCTAGGCTAAACTGCGCGGCATTGCCTAGGAGTCGAAATATGCAGAACCCACAGAACCTGATCTGGATCGACCTGGAGATGACCGGTCTGGATCCGGAAAACGACGTGATCATCGAAATGGCCACCATCGTCACCGACAGTGACCTGAACACCCTGGCCGAAGGCCCGGTGATCGCCATCCACCACAGCGACGAAGTGCTCGCCCGCATGGACGAGTGGAACACTCGCACCCACGGCAACTCCGGCCTGACCCAGCGCGTGCGTGAAAGCCGCGTGAGCATGGCCGAGGCCGAAGCCGAAACCATCGCCTTCCTCGAAAAGTGGGTGCCGAAAGGCAAGTCGCCGATCTGTGGCAACAGCATCTGCCAGGATCGTCGCTTCCTCTATACCCACATGAAGTCGCTGGAAAGCTACTTCCACTATCGCAACCTCGACGTCTCCACGCTCAAGGAGCTGGCGGCTCGCTGGGCACCGGACGTGCGTGACAGCTTCAAGAAGGGCAGCACCCATCTGGCGCTGGACGACATTCGTGAGTCCATCGCCGAGTTGCAGCACTACCGCAAGCATTTCATCAAGTTCTGAGATCGCTGACCGATGTGATGAGGGGGCTTGCTGTCGCCTTCCCTCATCACGCACGTTCAGCAAAGCCCTCTTCTGGTGCAGCCCTGAAATGGCTAGACTGCGCGCCTTCCCGCCAGGATCGCCACCATGTTGCTGATGCTCTACCTCGTCGCCATTACTGCCGAAGCCATGACCGGCGCCCTGTCTGCGGGCCGCCGAGGCATGGACTGGTTCGGCGTGGTGCTGATCGCCTGCGTCACGGCGCTGGGCGGCGGTTCGGTGCGCGATGTACTGCTCGGCCACTACCCGCTGACCTGGGTCAAGCACCCGGAATATCTGGTGCTGACCACAGTCGCGGCAATGATTACCGTGTTCACGGCCCGCTGGATGCGTCACCTGCGTTCGCTGTTTCTGGTACTCGACGCAGTCGGTCTGGTTGCATTCACTCTGATTGGCTGCATGACTGCGCTGGAAATGGGCCACGGCATGTTGGTGGCTTCGGTCAGTGGCGTGATCACCGGGGTGTTCGGCGGTATCCTGCGAGATATCTTCTGCAACGACATCCCGTTGATCTTCCGCCGTGAACTCTACGCCAGCGTCTCGTTCGCTGCGGCGTGGTGTTACATGCTTTGTCTGTATCTGAATGTGCCGAGTGAACAGGCAATTCTGATCACCCTGTTCGGTGGCTTTCTTCTGCGGTTGTTGGCGATTCGCTTCCATTGGGAAATGCCGAAGTTTGTCTATAACGACGAACATTGATACTTCTTGCAGTCATTTGTTTGTTGAGTAACAGCTTTGCAAGTTGTTGGTAACTCGCAAATTAATGTTTCTTACATTTTTTGCTTTTTCGGTTTTTTGGAGGTTGTGCTACTTGTTTGATTGATGGGTTTTTCAATGTCCGTCTTCAATAAGTAAACCTTCAAAGGAAGAGCGTCATGAATGAAAATGCAGGAGCAACATCCGGTCAGGAAATTATTCCGCCCGTCATCCAGTACCTTTCAAATTTCAAAGTGAAGTTTGATGCCGGTGACGGCGCTCGCAGTAAATCGTTGTACGGTAATGGCCGCATGCAGGTGAAAGTGCAAGTATTGGTTTCCGGTGTCGATGTTGACGGCAATGCGATGCACCTGGCGGCGGATGTAATGGACAGCATCGAACTTGTTCACTACAGCACTGGGAAAACATTGCGCGACGGCTGGGCCGCGAGTACCGAACAAGGGCGGTATCCCCTTGAAGCCAAAACTTCGCTCACTGCCTCCGAGGTCAATGACGACGTTGCGGAAGATGACAGTGTCCATCCTCAGGTGCGCACCTTCTGGGTATCTTCCTCGGTGGCCGGGACGACCCAGATCGCTGCGCGCCTGAAGCTGAACGGACAGCGGATCCTGAGTAACGGCACGACGCTTTCCAGCGTCCATGACAGCAGCGTAACGATCGAGGCCCAGCTCCCGCAGACCTATGCCATTGAACAGTTCCGCTGGTATCAAACCAGGCGCGGTAATGAGGAACCCGGCAATCGCATCTGGAACTATTATCTGGGTCTGTATCCCCAAGGGCAGCAGATCAAACTGGTCGATTGGATTGCAGATGGAATTGATGCCGGTGTTGACCATGATTTTGCAGGGGGTAACAAACTCAATGAATCAAAAACAAACTATATGCGCGCCACGGTTGTGCGTCCTGAACGACGTGAACTGAGTGTAAAGTTGCCATTTATCGGTGATTCAATCGCCTTTGTTTTTGATGACGCAATTACACGGTACGACAAGCTTTATGCTGTCAGGGTCAATGATCACGACGGCGAGCTGACCGTCGTTCAAGCGCTTTCCGAATACTCGTCATTTGCGCCAGCGTCCAGATTCGGCGATGTGTTTCACTTTCGTGCCATTGATCAATATGGTACGGAACACAGGCTGGCCATTCGCATGAATTTCATCGAGCGCAATATCTATCTGGAACGAGGCTGACCCAGGTTTTGGGGGGGGGTGGTAGATATCTAAGCTGTTTTACCTGTGTCTGCCAATAAGCTGTGATGTTCAATCCCGTGGTAATTGCATGGAAGTGCTTTACCTCAATTCTGGCGTTGACCCTTCAATGATGCGGGGTCAACACAACAGCACCTCAAGGATGAGCATTCATGGCTGGCAAACCGCCAAAGGTCAAACCTGTACCCGACCCAAACAAAACACCCGATTCCGGCGCGGTGGGTTCATATCGGCCACCGTCTCCCCCTTCGTCAATGCCGCATTTGCCCGTGACGCTTCGCCTGGAACCGTCGCAACCTTCCAGTCGGCCGCCTGACTCGATCGCGGTGACGCCGTCGGTCGCTATGGAGGTGAGCCCGTTGTTTCCCGCGAACGACGAGTTTGCGCTGCTTGCCGCCGGGGCCGCCCTGACCGATTACCGGATTCCCAGGCCCAAAAGCCTCGGCGAGGCCGATGCCCAGGGCATCCGGATGTTCAAGCAGCGTCAGTATGTGCCCGTTGACGATGTCCATTTTGTGCAAGTGGCACCGGATCCCGAGAGTGGCCTGTTTCGCGCCATGCAAGCCAGAGAACTCAGCCCTTCTGGCCCGTTACTGATACCGGACAGCGAGGGCCGGTTCTGGGTTGCGCTGGACAACAGCGATCCACGCAATCACATGGCAAGGTTTAATTCGCTGCACGGGCGAACGGTTGAACCTGTGAGTGAAGCGCCGGGGCGGGCGCCACTTCCGCTGGCTGTCGATCCCGCCGCCGTGCATTACGGGCAAACGGCAGGGATGAGAGGGGGAGCCGGTAACAATCCGAGGTTGGCAAAGTCGGTTGCGGACCGTGTACGAGATCTCTATCCGCAGCTCTCGAATGAGGAGCAGACGGCGTTTATCAACGAGCGTCTGAAGAGTGATCCGTGGGGAACATTGACCCGACTGGAAAAAGAGTTTGAGACATTGCGTGATGAACTGGCGCTCTGGCGTGACAGGAAGGCCTCACCTCATTGGGTATCTCCGGCGCAGCGCCAGGCGCGCGAGCAATTCAGCGCAATGCTGCAAGATATCTGGCAGCGCAAGTCGGTTTCGAGATGGGGATACGGTGACTATCATTTTTCGTCCGACATCGATTTTTCTGGCGAATTACCTGGGTTATCCGCCCGGTTCGAGTACGTAACAGAGCTGGTATTGAAGGCCAGAATACCGGGGACTCGAATAGGTGCGTTCCTCGACAGTTTTCCCAACGTTCAATACTTGATGGTCGCTGGTGTAGAAATGGAACAGCTCCCGCCAGGCATTTTTCAGATGCGTGCGTTGCGTCAGCTCACACTGAATAATTGTTCGCTTGAACTCACAGAGGCGACGGCTGAAGGAGTGTCAAGAATAGAAACGCTCACGGTGTTGAATCTGGCACGCAATCCTCTGAAAGTCGCTCCGCATGTAGGCTTCATGCCGGATTTGAAAGAATTGACGTTGTATGAGGCGAGTCTTTCCAAGGTTCCTACAGGTGTAGATGCCCTGGGAGAACTCCGGGTGCTGGCGCTGCAGGATAATGATATTTCCGATTTGGGTGATGAATTATTCGATATTCCGGATACACAGGATTTGTTTGTCGGCCTGGTGAATAACCCCTTGAGTAACGCGTCAAGGCAGCGCGTTATCCAGTATCTGGATAATTCCAGTATGGATCGGAAAATTGAAATTCAGATCGAAGAGCCACTTTCAGAGGCGGAGTTTGAGAGTGGCTCGTCAGAGAGCGGATTCGGGACCGGCTCGGACAGTGACTGATTGTTGATGAAAGTAACAGTCGTCGTGTTTTTCAAACATGATTGGATAAATATAAGTAGCTCAACGTTCTTCTTCTGCTTTCGGCTCGGCCGGAATCAGGAGGAGAATGTTTATTAAAGCTCCGCAATCAAAGGCCGAAAAGGGAGTGCGTAAATCTTGCAAGCTGTAACGTGTCGTTTTTTTGATGTTTGAGAGGGTGTGTGAGTTTTTTGTTTTGATATTGGAATGTTTCCCTGGTGGTTGTTGTTAATGTTTTGTAGGGTGTTCGGTCTTTTTCTGATTTGTTGTTTGTGGGTCAATGCTTTGGCGCGCTCCAGGTAGCGAGCGCTATTTGTTAATTGCCAAGGTGTTGTTTGATGTTTGAAGAGAAAATTGATATTTCCCGTATCGAATTGAAGGTCGATTCCGCAAAGTCTGGCCGACATAAAGTTGTGTACGCCAACGGTCGCATGCAGGTACGCGTATTGGTACTTTTGCATGGCGTCGATAACAATGGAAACGGCGCGTCACTGTATGGGCATCCCGCTCTTAAGTCACTGCGGTTGATTGCCTATAACGGTGCACGACCACTGGAAGGTGACTGGAACGTAACCGTACAGGAAAACCGTTACGCTCATGAAATGTCGGGCGGTGCAGCACGGGTGACTGAAGTTCCGCGTGTCAGGGACAATCGGATAAGTGACGAGTCTGACCCGGTGCAGATTTTTGAGTTCTGGGTTTCCGCCTCCAGGCCCGGCATCATGGAAGTCGCTGCCGAGATTGTCATGAACGACGTGACATTGCGAACCAACGGAGTAGGTTTTGACAGCAGTGTCACGCTGGAGGCGATTCCGCCGAAAGTGTATCCAGTGAGCAATTTCTCATTGAGCAGATTTGATGAGAAGCGACAGGTAGCCCGATATGACTGGATCCAGAGCCATCATATCGGTCTGCATGCAGAAGGCCGGCAGATTCACCTTCTGGACTGGTTCAGCAGTGAAGTGAAATTGGATCAGTATGATTCTGAAAACGCGGTGCAGGTGTATGTGTCAGGCAATATTCCCGGTACGCAGGATGGTCGCAGAAACTTTTATGGTTATCTGGCACCGATTTATGGACTGAAAACAAGCTTTCGTGGCCCCCTCGGCTACGTGACGGTGCCGATCAACAAAGTACCTGGACAGTTGACGCTTGTTCAGTATGTTTCTGCTGATCTGCAAGTAGGACGAGAAACTGAAGACGCATTCGAGTTTGTAGTAATCGATGAGTTCGGTACGGAGCACAGACTTCGTATCGATGGTAACAAGGAGCAGCGTACTTTTATTTTGGAAGAGTCCAGGCGGCCAATGAAACAGCTTGTCTGATTTCGTCATGCGGCCAGTGAGTTGTTTCTGGTCAAGTTGATTTGCCAATATTTGGATCTGGAAATAAAAGGACGATTTTCAATGGAAAGTAATTCATCTTTCGCTGTTCATTCAAATGCTTTCAATTTCGGTGAGTTTGTTTCTGGAGGGGTTGACCCTCGCACCGGTATGTATACGTGCGCCTTTTCCTTGGGAAAATTGCATTCGGTGGATCTCAATGGTCCGGTACTTGGACTTTCGCTGGGCTTCAATCCGCTCAATCAGTCAGACAGCGGTTTCGGCATCGGCTGGTCTTTGACCATGACGCAATACGACTTGCGCAGCAAAGTCATGACGTTGTCCAACGGTGAGCGCTATAAGGCCGTGGAGACTTCTTCCGGATTGAATTTCAAGGAAATGAAACTGCAAACGGCCAAGGTCCTGAAAACCGGGGCCGGGCGCTATGAAGTGCGGTACAAGGATGGTCGGCGTGAACTGCTTAAAGTTCAGGCCGGCACGCACATCGCGGTTGCGGAAAAAATCATTGCCCCGAACGGAGCCAGCATCGCGCTGAAGCATGAGTTGTTCAATCAAGTGCCCCTGTTGAGCGAAGTTCGCGACGCCCAGCGATGTCTGTTGAAAATTTCACGCAAGGCCGGTCAGGTGACATTGGCCCGGTATCCCGATACCTCCGCCAGTTCCGAGTTCAGGTTGATCTTGAAAAACAGTCGGGTGACGGCAATCGAACTTCCGGTCGGCAGTGGCTGGGAACTTGAATATGAAGTCATTGATGAAGCCATCTATTTGTGGCGTATTGTCAACCCGTTACGCGGGGTGGAGTTCATCCGCTACAAGCGCAAAGGTCACCACTTCGTGAATGACGTGGAACAGACTCTGCCGTTTGTCATCGCGCACGATATCTACCCAGGGCGCAACCAGCCCAGGCTGTGCAAAACGTACACATACTCCGACCATAATTTTCTCGGGCATGGCCTTGTCTCGCCCAGAAGTAACGACGGAGACCCACTCTACCTGGCGCCCGCCCAATACGTTTATTCCTGCGACGAGCGACTGCTGGTCAATGGCAAGGTGCACACCTGGATCAAACGCACCTACAACAAATTCCATTTGCTGGTCGAAGAAGTGACGACCTGTGGCGACGCCCGGACCACAACCACCACTGAATATCATTGTTCCGTCACCAAGCCATTCAATGAGCAGCCGGCTCAGTTCCGCATGCCGAAGGTTCAAAAGGTGACTTATATCGATCGGCGCACTCAACAGACGCGCGAGGAAACCACCGTCACCGAGTTCGACGACGAAGGCAACTTGCTCAAGTATGTCGAGCCGAGCGGGGTGACGACTTTGTCGGAGTTTTATCCGCCGAGCGGAGGAGACACTTGCCCGGAGGATCCGCTGGGTTTCACCCGATTCCAGAAAAAGCGAACGGTCATCCCTGCGGCGGAGGGTGGAAACCCGACTGTCACGTACTTCGACCATGTGCTGCATCCCGCGTTGGAGGGGGCAGGCCTGGCATTCATCCTGCCGGCTGAAGAGCGTTTTTTCGAGGTCGTGAAAGGGGTTGGGATCCTGCGATCGAAAACCGAAAAAAGTTACCTGAATACGCCGCAGGACCCGCTCAAGCACGGGGCCATGAAAGAGCAAAGCATCACCCGTAACGGCAAAAGGACCTGTACGCAATTCTCCTATGAGCTTGAGGGTTCCAGCCTGCGAGTGAAGTCATGCACGCGCGGGTTTGATGGCACGCTGCAGACCCACGAGAAAGTACTCTCTACGCTGACCGGATTACAGTTGTCAGAGGTCGGTGTCGATGGCGAGCACATCGAACATGAATACGATGAGATCGGCAGAGTGGTGCGCAAAACCGTTGCCCGCGACACTCCCTATGCATCATCGACCCAGTGGGCTTATCGGGCCGCCAGCAAAAATCAGCCGGCCATGATGGTCACCACAGATCCTGCCGGCGGCGAACAACGTGTGACCTATGATGGCCTGGAGCGGGTGAACACCGTACAGGAAAAGGATTGTGACCATCCTGACGAGAGTGGGCTTTCTCAGGCTCGCATCATCTACTCCGCCATTCATGATTCGGCGGGTCACAGGGTGCAAGTGACGCTCACCGATTGGCGCAATGGCAAACCTTGCCCGGTGATCACCCGCTATCAATTCGATGACTGGGGCCAGATCAGCAAGATACTCCATGCCGATGGGCGTATCGAACACAGCGAGGTCGAGCCCGTCGCCCGCCAGCAAACGAACTGGCTCCAGGGGATGGGGAAGACAGTTACTCGCGTCAACGGGTTCGGCAAACCAGTGAGTGTCGAGAGCTTCAATCTACAAGGCGAGAGTCTCGGCAAAACCGGTTACACCTATGACGGTCTCGGACGCACAATCAGCCAGACTGATCCGGCCGGCAACACCACTCGATATGAGTACGACGTCTTTGACCGGATGATCCGCAGCGTCCTGCCTGATGCCAGCGAAGTGGTAACCGACTACGCCGATCACAGTGACGAAGCGCTGCGCGTCGGCATTCAGGTCAATGGAAAAGTACTGGGCCTGCAAACCTATGACGGGTTGAATCGTCTGATAGAAAGTACAGTGGGCGGGCGCAAGTCCGAAGCCGGTTACGAAGGGGGCTTCAGTCAGCCACAGTGGTACAGGAGTGCCGACGGCAAGAAAATCGAATTCACTTATTTGCGCGATCTGGGCGGTTTGCTGACTGAGCGCAGGGCGGGCGATTTGCTCACGACGATGACGTACGACCCCGTCAGTGGCCAGCCACTGACTTGCGTCGAAAGCGGCAGGGAGCGCCGTTTCACGTATTACCCTTCCGGGCGCGTCAAATCTGAAACGATGACCAGCGGCACGATCAGCAAAGCGGCTTCCTTTACCTATTCCCTTGAGGGGCGACCGATTACCCATGTCGATGTACTCGGAACCGAGCTGAGGTCCGAATACGATGACCATGGCCGCTTGCTGTCAACCTTGCAGGGTTCGTTGAAAACCGAATTCCACTACAACCTCCAGACAGGCATGCTGGAATGGACGAAGACCGAAGAAACTTCGATCAAGCGTCAAATGATCACCCGGTTTGCCTATGACGATATCGGTCGTGAAATCCGCCGTACCTTCGAGGTCAGGGGCCAGCCCGACCAGATGCTGGAGTCGACTTATACGCTTGCCGGCAAGCTGGCGCGGAAAGTGTTCCGACGCGGCACGCAGGTATTGCGAGATGAACAGTTTGCCTACGATGTGCGTGGGCGTCTGATCCAGTATGACTGCTCCGGAACCCACAAGCCCCGGGATCCTTATGGCAAGGAAATTGTCCAGCAGACCTTTTCGTTCGATGCGCTGGATAACCTGCTGACCGTACAGACGCGGTTCCCGTTGGGTGTGAACTTGACTACCTTCAGTTACGACAATCCTGACCCTGTACAGGTCAGTGCAGTCAGGCATTCGCACGCCGACTATCCATCGGCAGTGACGCTGGAATACGACGCCAATGGCAGAATGATCAAGGATGATCAGGCGCGAACCCTGGCTTATGACGCATTCGGGCGTCTCGAGAAGCTGACCGGCGCGGGCGGTGGAGTCATTCGCGGATACCATTACGACGGTTTCGACCAGTTGGTAGAGCTGTCGCAACCGAATGCGGTCGCTGCCCAGCGTTATTACCATGAAGGCCGGGTCTGTCATGAAGTAAGCGAAAAGAACTCATCCAGTATCATGCGTCACGGCGGATTGCTTGTCGGTCAGCAGCAAGTCGGTATCAACGCCGGCACGCAGTTGTTCGGCACTGATCAGCAGCAAAGTGTGCTGGCGGAACTGGGTGAAGATCAGCTGAACGATTGTGTTTATAGCCCTTATGGGCATCGTCCTGTCGAAGGTGGCCTGTTCAGTCTGGCGGGGTTCAATGGTGAGCAACTCGACCGGGTTACCGGCCTTTATCTGCTGGGCAACGGTTATCGCGCTTACAGCCCGACGTTGATGCGGTTTCTCGGCCCCGACAGCATGAGTCCGTTCGATGGGGGAGGATTGAATGCCTACGCTTATTGCCTGGGCGATCCCGTCAATCGTGTCGACCCGACAGGACATATTTCCTTTCAATCGATTCTGGGGATCGGATTAGCTATTCTCGGAATTGTTGCCAGCGTGCTGACGATGAGTGCCGCAACGCCATTGGCTGTGGCGGCATTGGGGTTTGCGGTTGCTTCGGGCTTGGCAGGCATTGCCAGCGAGGTGGTCAATGGGCTTGCGCCGGATTCCCAAGCCGGTGAGGTATTGGGTTGGGTCAGCGTTGGCCTCGATCTGGCTTCGTTCGGTGCAGGACTGGCAGCCGGTGCAAAAGTGGCTGTGAACGCTGGCAGAAAACTGGCCTCGGCCTTTGAGCAGGGACTCAGTTCCAAGGGCACGAAGGAAATGGGCAAAGCGCTCGCCAGCGGGAAAAAGCCCAAGGGGAAAGGCGCCAGGGCAGCGGCGAAGAAAGCGAGTGCGCCGGTTGAGGAGCCGGTCGAAACGAAATGGACGCTGGTCAGGCCCAAAGACAAAATGAACTATCTCAGGACCGAAGCGCTCGAGGCCTCAGAGGCCAAGGCGGAAGCGTTCATGCAGCATATCGAGGCGGGTAACTCCCCGACTTCCGCTGCCGCGCTCATTCATGCCGAGTACACGCCAATGTACGGGCCATCCGGCTCCTCGTCGAAGTCGATGCATCTTTATTTGTCGAAAGGTGACCGGATTTACCTTACGGAAAACACTAGAGACAGGATTGTCATCATCAAGCAGCTGGGTGGCCACCATAAGGAAAAAAAATAGGCAAGGATCACGCGGTCCGGCAGTGCCAGGCACAAAACGAAAGCGCCAGTGCCAAGGTTATGACTTGGGTACTTGACTTGTCGGGTTCGCGGGTGAAGGTCGTGTGTGTTGTTTCAGCGCCCACTCCACATGCTCTCTGACCAGCTCTGACGGATATTCCCGTCGCGCCTTCAACGCTTCCAGCACAGGAATCGTCGAAGGCGCATTCCCCAGCCCCACGGCCAGATTGCGCAGCCAGCTCTCATATCCGGCGCGGCGCAGTGGCGAACCCTCGGTGCTGCTGAGGAACTTGTCTTCATCCCACAGAAACAGCTCGGCCAGTTCGGCGTTGTCCAGATTGTGCCGTGGCTTGAAATCGCTTTCGCCGGACGGGCTGGCGAAGCGGTTCCACGGGCAGCAGATCTGGCAGTCGTCGCAGCCGAACACCCGGTTGCCGATCAGTGGTCGCAGGTCTTCGGGGATGGCGTTCTTCAGTTCGATGGTCAGGTAGGAAATGCAACGTCGCGCATCCAGCACATACGGACCGACGAACGCGTTGGTCGGGCAGATATCGAGGCACGCAGTGCAGCGTCCGCAGTGTTCGGTGCTGTGGGGTTCATCGACCGGCAGCGGCAGGTCGACGAACAGTTCGCCGAGAAAGAAATAACTGCCGGCCTTGCGGTTCAGCACCAGGGTGTTTTTACCGATCCAGCCCAAGCCCGCCTGTTCGGCAATGGCTTTTTCCAGCACCGGTGCGCTGTCGACGAACGCGCGGAAACCGAACGGGCCGATTTCGGATTGAATCCTGTCCGCCAGTTGTTGCACGCGTTTACGGATCAACTTGTGATAATCCCGGCCCAGGGCATAACGGGAGATGTAGGCTTTTTCCGGTTTCGCCAGCATTTGCGCCATTTGCGTGTCGCCCGGCAGGTAGTCCATGCGCAGGGACACCACGCGCAAGGTGCCCGGCACCAGCTCGTCGGGATGCGAGCGTTTGCTGCCATGGGCACCCATGTAGTCCATTTCGCCGTGATAGCCGGCCTCGAGCCAGCGTTGCAGGTGCCGCTCATGCTCGGCCAGGTCCACACCGCTGATGCCGACTTGCTGGAAGCCCAGCTCGCGGCCCCAGTCCTTGATGGATTGGGCGAGGGCGGGAAGATCTGTGGTAATGGCGGACATGAGACGAGAGAAACCGGAGCTGAGGTGCGTATAATTCTGCCAGACATCGGAGCCCGAAGACGCATGCCGCACACTAAAGATCAATTACCCGACGCGCTGTACCGCGCCGCGCAGGTGCGGACCCTCGACGCACGGCTGATTGCCGCTGGCACGCCGGGATTCGAACTGATGCAACGTGCCGCCCATGCCACCTGGCGCGCACTGGTGCGCCAATGGCCTTCGGCGGACGCATTGACTGTGCTGGCTGGGCACGGCAACAACGCCGGTGACGGTTATCTGGTAGCGGTGCTGGCCCGTCGTGCAGGCTGGGCGGTACAGGTGCTGGCCGTCGGTGATCCGCAACGTCTGCAGGGTGATGCGGCTCTGGCACATGCCGAGGCGCTGGCCGAAGGCGTTGCGATTGCGGCGTGGAGTGCTTCCGGTGAATTGCGCGGAATTGTTGTCGATGCGCTGCTTGGCACCGGTCTGAGCGGGGACGTGCGTGAGCCGTATGCATCTGCCATCGCAGCCATCAATACCAGTGGCCTGCCGGTGGTGGCGGTCGATATTCCTTCCGGTTTGTGTGCCGATACTGGCCATGTGCTGGGCAGTGCCGTGCGGGCTGACCTGACCGTGACCTTCATCGGTCTCAAGCTTGGCCTGTTAACCGGGGACGCGGCAGATCACGTCGGCGTCCTGCTGTTCAACGATCTGCAAGCGTCGGCCGAAACCTGCAGTGACATCGCCATCGCTGCCCGCCGGCTCGACACCGGTAACCTGCCGCGTCTGCCAGCTCGGGCGCCGGCTGCGCACAAGGGGCGTTTTGGCCATGTCCTGCTGATCGGTGGCGATCATGGCTTTGGCGGGGCGATTCTGCTCAGTACCGAAAGCGCCTTGCGCAGCGGGGCGGGGATGGTGTCGCTGGCGACCCGTCCGGAACATGTCCCGGCAGCGTTGAGCCGGGTGCCGGAAGCCATGGCGCTGGGCACTTCATCGGCCAATCAACTGATGGGGCTGCTGGAAAAGGTGTCCGTGTTGGTGGTCGGTCCGGGACTCGGGCAGGCGAGTTGGGGCCGGGCACTGCTGTCGGCCGCCGCCGATGCGCCGCTGCCGCAGGTGTGGGACGCCGATGCGTTGAATCTGCTGGCCACCGGTTTCGTCAGTTTGCCCAAGGGCTGTGTGATCACGCCGCATCCGGGGGAAGCGGCGCGTCTGTTGGGGCTCGGCGCCGCCGAGGTACAGGCGGATCGCCCGGCCGCTGCGCTGGCATTGAGCAAAAAATACGCAGCGGTGGTGGTGCTCAAGGGCGCGGGCAGTCTGATCGCCCACCCCGACGGGCGCCTGGCGTTGTGTCATCAAGGCCATCCGGCGATGGCCACCGCAGGCCTCGGCGATGTGCTGGCCGGGCTGGTCGGGGCGTTGCTGGCCCAGGGCATGGAGCCGTTCGACGCGGCGTGTCTGGCGGTCTGGCTGCACGCCAACGCCGGGGCGCAACAAGGTAAATTCGGCCGTGGGCTGGCGGCCAGTGATCTGATTCCAGCCATTCGTCAGTTGTTGGAGGAGCATGCACCGTGTCTGAAGTAACCCTGTACCTGGCCGATGAACAGGCGATGAGCGACTTTGGCGCACGGATCGCCCGCGTGACCGGGGGGCATGGCCTGATCTTCCTCGAAGGTAACCTCGGCATGGGCAAGACCACGCTGTCGCGGGGCATCATTCGCGGGCTGGGGCATGTCGGTGCGGTGAAAAGTCCGACCTTCACCCTGGTCGAGCCCTACGAGATCGGTGACATCCGTGCCTTCCACTTCGATCTGTATCGCCTGGTCGATCCGGAAGAGCTGGAGTTTCTCGGTATTCGCGACTATTTCGAAGACGACGCCCTGTGCCTGATCGAGTGGCCCGATAAAGGTGCAGGCTTTTTGCCAAAGCCTGACCTGACCATTACCATTAGCCCGCAAGACAGCGGGCGTTCGCTGACTATTTTGTCCCAAGGCTCGCGTGGCGAGGCCTGGTGTGCCGCTTTGGCGTTGGAATCCAAATAAATGATGGGGTTAGGTATGCGCTTTCGCGCGTTGGTGGCTGCCGCTGGACTGATGTTGATGGCAGTAACCGTCAACGCTGTGGCCGAGACAAAGGTCAACAGCGTGCGCCTGTGGCGGGCGCCGGACAACACGCGTCTGGTGTTCGACCTGACCGGCCCGGTGCAGCACAGCGTCTTCACCCTCACGGCCCCGGACCGTCTGGTGATCGACATCAACGGCGCTACCCTCGGCGCGCCATTGAAAGTCTCCACCGCCAACACACCGATCACCGCCATGCGTTCGGCCCAGCGTACGCCAACCGATCTGCGGGTGGTCATCGACCTGAAGAAAGCCGTCACCCCGAAAAGCTTCTCGCTGGCGCCGAACGCGCAATACGGCAACCGTCTGGTGGTCGACCTGTTCGACAACCCGGCCGATGCTGCGCCGCCGCCAACACCGGCCCCGACGCCAACGGTCGCCACTGTTCCCGCGGTGCCTGTGACGCCGGCCGAGCCTGCGATCAAACTGCCTCCGGCCCCTGCCGGCAAACGCGACATCATTGTCGTGATCGACGCCGGTCACGGCGGTGAAGACCCGGGGGCGTCCGGCTCACGCGGCCAGCGCGAAAAAGACGTGGTGCTGCAGATCGCCCGTGAACTGCAACGCCAGGTCAACGGCATGAAAGGCTTCCGCGCCGAACTGACCCGTACCGGCGACTACTTCATCCCACTGCGCGGCCGCACCGAAATTGCCCGCAAGAAAGGCGCCGACCTGTTCGTTTCGATCCACGCTGACGCCGCGCCATCTGCGGCGGCGTTCGGAGCGTCGGTGTTTGCCTTGTCCGACCGTGGTGCCACCTCGGAAACCGCCCGCTGGCTGGCCGACAGCGAAAACCGTTCCGACCTGATCGGCGGTGCCGGCAACGTCAGCCTCGACGACAAGGACCGGATGCTGGCCGGTGTTCTGCTCGACCTGTCGATGACCGCTTCGCTGACCTCCAGCCTCAACGTCGGCCAGAAAGTCCTGACCAACATCGGCCGCGTCACGCCACTGCACAAGCAGCGTGTGGAACAGGCCGGGTTCATGGTGCTGAAGTCGCCGGACATTCCGTCGATCCTGGTGGAAACCGGCTTCATCTCCAATGCCAACGAAGCTTCGAAGCTATCGGCGTCGAGCCACCAGCAGGCGCTGGCGCGCTCGATCAGCAGCGGCGTGCGCCAGTTCTTCCAGCAGAACCCGCCACCGGGCACCTACATTGCGTGGCTGCGTGATTCGGGCAAGATCGCCCAGGGGCCGCGTGATCACCGGGTCAGCCCGGGTGAAACCCTGGCGATGATTGCCGTGCGTTATCAGGTGTCGGCAGCCACTCTGCGCAGTGCCAACAACCTGAGCAGCGATGAGTTGAAGGTCGGTCAGCACCTGACCATTCCAGGCACCGAGCTGGCGTCCAAAGAATGAATCAGGTTCTGAATGCTGCCCGTATCGAACTGCTCAGCCCGCGGCTGGCGAACCAGATCGCTGCCGGCGAGGTGGTGGAGCGCCCGGCCTCGGTAATCAAGGAACTGCTGGAAAACAGCCTTGACTCCGGCGCCAGACGCATCGATGTCGACGTCGAGCAGGGCGGTGTCAAACTGCTGCGGGTGCGCGACGATGGCAGCGGGATTTCCGCCGATGACCTGCCACTGGCCCTGGCCCGTCACGCCACCAGCAAGATCCGCAATCTTGAAGACCTCGAACAGGTGATGAGTCTGGGCTTCCGTGGTGAAGCACTGGCGTCGATCAGTTCCGTGGCACGCCTGACCCTGACGTCCCGCACCCGTGACGCCGATCAGGCCTGGCAGGTCGAAACCGAAGGCCGCGACATGGCGCCCCGCGTGCAGCCGGCGGCTCATCCGGTCGGCACCTCGGTGGAAGTCCGCGACCTGTTCTTCAATACCCCGGCACGGCGCAAATTCCTCAAGACCGAAAAAACCGAATTCGATCACCTGCAGGAAGTGATCAAACGTCTGGCGCTGGCGCGTTTCGATGTGGCATTCCATCTGCGCCATAACGGCAAGACCATCCTCAGCCTGCACGAGGCCCACGACGATGCGGCCCGCGCCCGGCGTGTGGCGGCGATCTGCGGTTCGGGTTTCCTGGAGCAGGCCCTGCCGATCGAGATCGAGCGCAACGGTCTTCACTTGTGGGGTTGGGTCGGTCTGCCGACCTTCAACCGCAGCCAGGCGGATTTGCAGTATTTCTTCGTCAATGGCCGCGCGGTGCGCGACAAACTGGTGGCTCACGCGGTGCGTCAGGCTTATCGCGATGTGCTGTTCAACGGCCGGCATCCGACATTCGCGCTGTTTTTCGAGGTCGACCCGGCCGCTGTCGACGTCAACGTACACCCGACCAAGCACGAAGTACGTTTCCGTGACGGACGCATGGTGCATGACTTCCTCTACGGCACGTTGCACCGTGCGCTGGGCGATGTGCGGCCTGAAGATCAGCTTGCCGGTTCCGTCACCACTGCGATCCAGCGACCGACCGGCCTCGAAGCCGGTGAGTTCGGTCCGCAGGGTGAAATGCGCCTGGCTGCCAACTCCTTGCTGGAGCAACCGCAAGCGCAACCGGCGTTCAATACGTCGTCGGGTGCCAATGCTGGCGGCGCTTATCAGTATCAATACACACCGCGTCCGCAATCGGCTGTGCCGGCTGCCGAGGCGCAGGCCGCGTATAGCGAGTTTTTTGCGCCGTTGCCGGAAGCGAATGCCAATGCATTGCCGGCCGGCCAGGAAGATATTCCGCCGCTGGGCTATGCGCTGGCGCAGCTCAAGGGCATTTATATTCTTTCCGAAAACGCCCATGGCCTGGTTTTGGTGGACATGCACGCCGCTCATGAGCGGATCATGTACGAGCGCCTGAAGATCGCCATGGCCAGCGAAGGCTTGAGCGGTCAACCGCTGCTGGTGCCAGAGTCGCTGGCGGTCAGTCAGCGCGAGGCCGATTGCGCCGAAGAGCACGCGGCATGGTTCCAGCGCCTTGGCTTCGAGTTGCAGAGACTGGGCCCGGAAACCCTGGCGATCCGGCAGATTCCGGCCTTGCTCAAGCAGGCCGAGGCCAATCGTCTGGTGGGCGATGTGCTGGCGGACCTGATGGAATATGGCACCAGCGACCGGATCCAGGCGCATTTGAACGAGCTGCTCGGCACCATGGCCTGCCACGGCGCGATCCGCGCCAACCGCCGCCTGGCCTTGCCGGAAATGAACGGCCTGCTGCGTGACATGGAAAACACCGAGCGCAGCGGTCAATGCAACCATGGCCGACCGACCTGGACCCAGCTGGGCCTGGACGATCTGGACAAACTGTTCCTGCGCGGTCGTTGATGAGCCAGCTTCCTCCAGCGATTTTCCTGATGGGCCCGACCGCTGCGGGCAAGACCGATCTGGCCATCGAGCTGACCAAGGTACTGCCCTGCGAGTTGATCAGCGTTGACTCGGCCCTGGTCTACCGCGGCATGGACATTGGCACGGCCAAACCCTCCAGGGAACTGCTGGCCGAATATCCTCATCGCCTGATCGACATCCTTGATCCGGCCGAAGCCTATTCGGCTGCGGATTTCCGCCGTGATGCCTTGCAGGCGATGGCCGAAATCACCGCACGCGGAAACATTCCGCTGCTGGTGGGCGGCACGATGCTCTATTACAAGGCGTTGGTCGAAGGCCTGGCGGATATGCCGGCGGCAGATCCCGACGTTCGCGCACAGATTGAAGAAGAGGCTGCACGCCTTGGCTGGCAGGCCCTGCATGATCAATTGGCGGCAATCGATCCAGAGTCAGCGGCGCGTATTCATCCGAACGATCCACAGCGCCTAAGTCGTGCGCTGGAAGTCTTTCGGGTCAGTGGTCAGAGCATGACCGAGCTGCGCTTGAAACAATCTCGGCAAACGACTGATGCAGCGGCATCGGGACGGCAACAATTGCCCTATACTGTCGCGAACTTGGCGATTGCCCCGGCAAATCGTCAGGTACTGCATGAACGCATTAAACAAAGATTCACAAATATGCTGGAACAGGGATTTATCGACGAGGTCGTAGCCCTGCGTAATAGAAGTGACCTGCATGCCGGGTTGCCGTCTATACGTGCGGTAGGCTATCGACAGGTCTGGGATTACCTGGATGGCAAGCTGACGGCGGCCGAAATGCAGGAGCGGGGCATCATTGCCACGCGCCAGTTGGCCAAACGCCAGTTTACCTGGCTGCGCAGCTGGAGCGATTTGCACTGGCTTGACAGTCTGGATTGCGACAATCTGCCACGCACCTTGAAATACCTTGGGACCATCTCCATATTGAGCTGAGTCCTTGCAATTGCCGTCTATCCTTGGGGGAGTGGCGGCAAAAGCCATCTGATTACCTATTTTTTATATTGAATCCTTAAAGGAGTGCGGCACATGTCAAAAGGGCATTCGCTACAAGACCCTTACTTGAACACTTTACGTAAAGAGAAAGTTGGGGTTTCCATCTATCTGGTCAACGGTATCAAACTGCAAGGCACGATCGAATCGTTCGACCAGTTCGTCATCCTGCTGAAGAACACCGTCAGCCAGATGGTTTACAAACACGCTATCTCTACAGTCGTGCCAGTTCGTCCAATTCGTCTGCCAAGTGCATCCGAATCCGATGCAGGTGACGCTGAGCCAGGTAACGCCTGATAGGAGTGTCCTTTGTTCTTTGAGCGCCACGGTGGTGGTGAGCGAGTCATCCTCGTTCACTTGGATGGACAGGACCCTGAGGCGCGCGAAGATCCGCAGGAGTTTCAGGAGCTGGCAAATTCGGCAGGCGCCGAGACCGTTGCGTTTTTTAACGTACCGCGTCATCGGCCAACCGCCAAATACCTGATCGGCAGCGGCAAGGTCGAGGAACTGCGCGACCTGGTACATGCCGAAGAAGCCGATCTGGTGATCTTCAATCACGTCCTTACGCCGAGTCAGGAACGCAACCTCGAACGTGTCTTCGAGTGTCGCGTGATCGACCGTACCGGTCTGATTCTCGATATTTTCGCCCAACGCGCCCGTACCCATGAGGGCAAGCTCCAGGTTGAACTGGCCCAGCTTGACCACATGAGTACCCGCCTGGTTCGCGGCTGGACTCACCTTGAACGTCAGGGGGGCGGTATCGGCCTGCGCGGTCCGGGTGAAACCCAGCTGGAAACCGACCGGCGCCTGCTGCGGGTTCGTCTGCGCCAGATCAAGGGCAGGCTGGAAAAGGTGCGCAGCCAGCGTGAACAGTCACGTCGCGGGCGTTCCCGTGCGGAAATTCCTACCGTGTCTCTGGTGGGCTATACCAACGCCGGTAAATCCACGCTGTTCAATAACGTGACGAGATCGGAGGTGTACGCGGCCGACCAGTTGTTCGCCACACTGGACCCGACCCTGCGCCGTCTGGAACTGGACGACCTGGGACCGATCGTCCTGGCCGATACCGTGGGTTTCATTCGTCATTTGCCCCACAAACTGGTCGAGGCATTTCGGTCTACGCTCGAAGAGTCGAGCAATTCCGACTTGCTGTTGCACGTGATCGATGCGGCCGAACCGGATCGCATGCTGCAGATCGAGCAGGTGATGGTGGTGCTGGGCGAGATTGGGGCCCAGGACTTGCCGATCCTCGAGGTCTATAACAAACTCGATTTGCTTGAAGGCGTTGAGCCACAAATCCAGCGCGACGAGAACGGCAAGCCTCAACGGGTATGGTTGTCGGCGCGTGATGGCACTGGTCTGGAGCTGCTTGAGCAAGCCATTGCCGAATTGCTGGGCAATGATTTGTTTG
The DNA here is from genome assembly GCF_024981055.1 of Pseudomonas sp. BW7P1. Taxonomy (NCBI): domain Bacteria; kingdom Pseudomonadati; phylum Pseudomonadota; class Gammaproteobacteria; order Pseudomonadales; family Pseudomonadaceae; genus Pseudomonas; species Pseudomonas sp. BW7P1. The sequence goes on from NZ_CP103374.1 coordinate 813,119, forward strand.
TCGGAACCTTGCGTCTGCCCCAGCGGTTTGCGCGTCTGCGTGCGCAGTTCTTCGAGCTGGGCGCGGTACAGAAAGAAGAATACGACGAAGAAGGTGTCAGCTTGCTGGCCGTGCGATTGCCGCGTTCGGAGCTCAATCGACTGGTCAGCCGTGAAGGCGTTGTGCCGACGGAGTTCATCGAGCAACACACTTTGCAATAAAAGCCTGAAAAAGCGGTTGTGCCGCAACGGCAGGCATTCTGTAGCATTGGTCGGCGCGCCGTGGGTGCGTCTTTGCTTTATCAGATGGAGAGCGCTATGGCTTGGAATGAGCCGGGTGGCAACTCGAACAATCAGGATCCCTGGGGTGGCAAGCGTCGCAACAATGGCGACCGCAAGGGGCCGCCGGATCTCGACGAGACCTTCCGAAAGCTGCAGGAAAGCCTGAACGGGTTGTTCGGTGGTGGAAAGAAACGGGGTGACGACGGGGGCGGTCCGGGCAAGAGTGGCGGCTTCGGCGGCCTGCTCGGCATTGGTCTTGTCGTGTTGGCGGCCGTCTGGCTGTACAGCGCGGTTTACGTGGTGGACGAGCAGGAGCAGGCCGTGGTGCTGCGCTTCGGCAAGTACTACGAAACTGTCGGCCCGGGCCTGAATATCTATTTCCCGCCGATCGACAGGAAGTACATGGAAAACGTCACGCGTGAGCGTGCCTACACCAAGCAGGGCCAGATGCTGACCGAAGACGAGAACATCGTCGAAGTGCCGCTGACCGTGCAGTACAAGATCAGCAACCTGCAGGACTTCGTGCTGAACGTCGACCAGCCGGAAATCAGCCTTCAACATGCAACCGACAGTGCGCTGCGCCATGTGGTGGGCTCCACGGCGATGGACCAGGTGCTGACCGAAGGTCGTGAGCTGATGGCGAGCGAAATCAAGGAACGTCTGCAACGTTTCCTCGATACCTATCGCACCGGTATCACCGTCACCCAGGTCAACGTACAGAGCGCAGCCGCACCGCGTGAAGTACAGGAAGCCTTTGATGACGTGATCCGTGCCCGTGAAGACGAGCAGCGTTCGCGCAACCAGGCTGAAACCTACGCCAACGGCGTGGTGCCGGAAGCCCGTGGTCAGGCCCAGCGCATCCTTGAAGACGCCAATGGCTACCGTGACGAAACGGTCTCGCGCGCCAAGGGTGAGGCTGATCGCTTCACCAAGCTGGTGGCCGAATATCGCAAGGCGCCGGAGGTCACTCGTCAGCGTCTGTACCTGGACACCATGCAGGAAGTCTTCAGCAGCACCAGCAAGGTTCTCGTGACCGGCAACAAGAACGGCCAGAGCAACCTGCTTTACCTGCCGCTGGACAAGATGATCCAGAACAGTCCTGGCAATAACGCACCGGTTACCGGTTCTGCTGCTGCCGGCAACAACACGGATGTCGTGCCGCATGTCACCGACCTGCCGCAGACACGTACAAGGGAGACCCGCTGATGAGCAATAAATCGCTGATCGCCCTGATCGTTGGCGTTGTTGTGGTGCTGGTTGGCTGGAACTGCTTCTACATCGTGGCTCAGACCGAGCGCGCTGTGCTGCTGCAGTTCGGTCGTGTGGTTCAGGCCGATGTTCAGCCGGGGCTGCATGTGAAGGTGCCTTACGTTAACCAGGTGCGTAAATTCGACGCACGTCTGATGACGCTGGATGCACCGACACAGCGCTTCCTGACCCTGGAAAAGAAGGCGGTGATGGTCGATGCCTACGCCAAGTGGCGCGTGAAAGATGCCGAGCGCTTCTACACCGCGACTTCCGGCCTCAAGCAGATCGCCGACGAGCGTCTTTCCCGTCGTCTGGAGTCGGGTCTGCGTGACCAGTTCGGCAAGCGCACCCTGCATGAGGTGGTATCGGGTGAGCGTGATGCGCTCATGGCCGACATCACGGCTTCACTGAACAAGATGGCGGAAAAGGAGCTGGGTATCGAAGTGGTCGATGTCCGGGTCAAGGCCATCGATCTGCCGAAGGAAGTCAACCGCAGTGTGTTCGAGCGTATGAGCACCGAGCGTGAGCGTGAAGCTCGCGAGCACCGCGCCAAGGGTAACGAGCTGGCCGAAGGCATCCGCGCCGACGCCGATCGCCAGCGCCGCGTGCTGCTGGCCGAGGCTTATCGCGAATCCGAAGAGATTCGCGGTGACGGTGATGCCCAGGCCGCTGCGATCTACTCGAAGGCCTACGGTCAGGATCAGGATTTCTACGCGTTCTACCGTAGCCTGCGTGCCTACCGTGAAAGCTTTGCGAACAAGTCCGACGTCATGGTGCTCGACCCGAGCCTCGACTTCTTCAAGTACCTGGAGAAGCCCAAGCCTTGATGCGACGTTGACCTGAATCATTCCGCCCGGCGGCTAATACCTCGGGCGGGGTGATCCTTTCGGAAAACGTGTGTATGATGCGGCAGCCGGGAAATTCCCGGCTTTTTTGCGTCTGCACGTTTGATTGCTGTTTTTGTTGCAGAAGATCGGGTTGAATGGCCCGACAGTTATTCGAGGAAAGTGATGGGCGAAGCCGGTAACAGGCCTTTCGTCGCGTCGTTCATGCGCGTGCGTTTTGAACGGATCGGTCATTTTCTGCTTCACTCAAGGCTCGCCCTCGGGCTGGCCGCCCGGATCTAAGGGGAATGGCGTAATGGCAACGGTAGACCGCTGGCTGCTGCCAGATGGCATCGAAGAAGTACTGCCACCGGAAGCGGCGCGCATTGAAGTCGCGCGTCGTCAGGTGTTGGATCTGTTCCAGAGCTGGGGTTACGAGTTCGTCGTGACTCCCCATATCGAGTACCTGGAATCCCTGCTGACCGGCGCGGGCCAGGACCTGGATCTGCGTACCTTCAAGGTCATCGACCCGCAGTCGGGCCGGCAGATGGGTTTCCGTGCCGACATCACGCCGCAAGTGGCGCGTATCGATGCACACACCCTGCGTCGTGAAGGCCCGAGCCGTCTGTGCTACGCCGGCAGTGTGCTGCATGCCCAGCCGCGTGCCTTGTCGTCTTCGCGCAGCCCGATCCAGCTGGGTGCCGAGTTGTATGGCGATGCCAGCCCGAGCAGCGACGTTGAAGTCATCAGTCTGATGCTGGCCATGCTGCAACTGGCCGATGTGCCGGATGTGCACATGGACCTGGGGCATGTCGGCATCTACCGCGGTCTGGCGCAGGCGGCCGGTCTGTCGGGTGAAGTCGAGCAGCAGCTGTTCGATGCCTTGCAACGCAAGGCCATCGATGAGGTCATTACGTTGACCGAAGGTCTGCCGGCCGATCTGTCCGGCATGTTGCGGGCACTGGTCGACTTGTGCGGCGGCCGTGAAGTGTTGAGCGCTGCCCGTGAGCGTCTGGCCAGTGCGCCGGCGCCGGTGCTGGCGGCGCTGGAAGATTTGCTGGCGATCGCCGAGCGGTTGTCGGCGCGCTTCCCGGAACTGCCGCTGTACTTCGATCTGGGCGAGCTGCGTGGTTACCACTATCACACCGGTGTGGTGTTCGCGGTGTTCGTGCCAGGTGTTGGCCAGTCAATCGCTCAGGGCGGTCGCTATGACGACATCGGCGCCGACTTCGGTCGCGCCCGTCCGGCAACCGGTTTTTCCACCGATTTGAAAACCCTGGTGACCCTGGGGCGTGCTGAGGTCGAGCTGCCGTCTGGCGGTATCTGGATGCCTGACAGTACGGATGCGGCACTCTGGCAGCAGGTTTGCCAGTTGCGCAGTGAGGGTCAGCGTGTCGTTCAGGCATTGCCTGGACAACCTTTGGCCGCCGCCCGTGATGCGGACTGCGACCGGCAATTGATCCAGCAGAACGGGCTTTGGCAAGTATCGCCACTGGCTTCCTGAGTTTTCCTGCCGGCCATCGCCGGCACCAAGTTTGCGCGAATGAGGACAAGTGTTATGGGTAAGAATGTCGTAGTCCTGGGCACCCAGTGGGGTGATGAGGGCAAAGGCAAGATCGTTGATCTGCTGACCGAACATGCTGCCGCCGTAGTGCGCTACCAAGGTGGCCACAACGCTGGCCACACCCTGGTGATCGACGGTGAGAAAACCGTCCTGCACCTGATCCCGTCGGGCGTGCTGCGCGAAGGCGTGCAGTGCCTGATCGGCAACGGCGTGGTGGTTGCACCTGACGCCCTGCTGCGGGAAATCACCAAGCTGGAAGAGAAGGGCGTACCGGTGCGCGAGCGCCTGCGCATCAGCCCGTCCTGCCCGCTGATCCTGTCCTACCACGTGGCACTGGACCAGGCCCGTGAAAAGGCCCGTGGCGAGATGAAGATCGGCACCACCGGTCGCGGCATCGGCCCGGCGTACGAAGACAAGGTTGCACGTCGCGGCCTGCGCATCGGTGACCTGTTCCACCGTGAGCGTTTCGCCGCCAAGCTGGGCGAGTTGCTGGATTACCACAACTTCGTACTGGTCAATTACTACAAAGAGCCGGCCATCGACTTCCAGAAGACACTCGACGAGTGCATGGAATACGCCGAACTGCTCAAGCCGATGATGCTCGACGTCACCGCCGAGCTGCACGACCTGCGTCGCGCCGGCAAGGACATCATGTTTGAAGGCGCTCAGGGTTCGCTGCTGGACATCGACCACGGTACCTACCCGTACGTGACCAGCTCCAACACCACTGCCGGCGGTATCGCGACCGGTTCGGGTGTCGGCCCGATGTTCATCGACTACATCCTCGGTATTACCAAGGCCTATACCACGCGCGTCGGGTCGGGCCCGTTCCCGACCGAACTGTTCGACGATGTTGGCGCGTTCCTCGCCAAGCGTGGTCACGAGTTCGGCGCGACCACCGGTCGTGCCCGTCGTTGCGGCTGGTTCGATGCCAATATTCTGCGTCGCGCCATCGACGTCAACAGCATCTCGGGCTTGTGCCTGACCAAGCTGGACGTGCTGGACGGTCTGGAAACCATCAACATCTGTGTAGGCTACAAGAACGCTGATGGTGCCATGATCGACGCACCGACCGATGCGGACAGCTACATTGGCCTGGAGCCGGTGTACGAGCAGATGCCGGGCTGGAGCGAATCGACCCTGGGTGCCAAGACCCTGGAAGAGCTGCCACAGGCTGCACGCAACTACATCAAGCGTATCGAAGAGCTGGTCGGCGCGCCGATCGACATTATTTCGACGGGCCCGGACCGCAACGAAACCATCGTTCTGCGTCATCCGTTCGCTTGATAAGTCGTTGATGTAAAAACACAAAGGCCCCTTTATCGGGGCCTTTGTCGTTTATGCCTGTTGGACGGCATGACCTTTGCTGTGAATCTGTCTACAAGAATGCCATCAATTTAATGGCGTCAGACGTAGAGGGATTCACAGTGTCGGCCGTTCTCTCACTGTTACAAAGCCGTTTGTTGCGGCCCGTTTTCGTTACTCTCGGTATCGCCCTTTTGGTGCAGGTACTCGTTGCCGTCGCCCTGACGCGGAGCACGGTCACTGCGCTGGAGGCCGACCTCGGTACTCGCCTGGGCGCCGACAGCCAGAAGCTTTCCGGTGAGCTGGAGCAGGCCGGGCGTGAAGTCACGTCGAGCCTCGATACGTTATCCACCAATACTCGCCAGCGTCTGACTGCCGGCCTGTCCTCGCGTCTGAAGGAGGAGCAGGCACAACTGCGTATGACGCTGGAGAAAGACCTGAAGGACTCGGCCAACGACATGGCCCAGTTGTTGGCTTCGGTGGCGCCTCGGGCCATGTGGGACAGCGATGTGCCGACATTGTCGGAGTTCGCCCGCCGGGCACAACGCAATCCCAATGTACTGTTCGTGGTTTATGACGATGCTACCGGCCAGCATCTGACCCGCTATCTCAACCGCGAAAACCCCATCAACAAGGCCTTGCTCGAAAAGGGCCAGGGCGAGCGGGCGCTGGATAAAGTGCTGGATGCGGCGAAAAATGACCCTTCTGTTTATTACATCGAAGCGTCGATCAATCCCAACGGGGTGGAAATCGGCAAAGTGCTGATGGGGGTTTCGACGGCTTCGGTGGAAACCGATCTGGCAGCGCTCGATCAGCGCTTCTCGGCGCTCATTGCCAGCAGTGATCAACTGGTGGGCGATAGCCTCAAAGGTGCGGCGGCGGACAGTGCTGCGGCCATGCGGGCGCGACTGCAGTCGGCGCAGTCCACCGCCGCCGAGATGAAAGCCAACACAGCCAGTACCGTGCAGGACGCTGCTGCCACGCTGCGTTGGCGTATCGGTATGGGCCTGGCACTGGTCGGCGCCGGGGTGCTGTTGCTGCTGGCGGTCGTGCTCGGCCATCGAGTGGTCAATCGCTTGAAGATGCTCAACGCCGCCATGGATGATCTGGCAGCGGGCGAAGGGGATCTGACCAAGCGTGTGCAGATCAACAGTAAGGACGAAATCGGCGACATGGCCTCGGCGGTCAATCGCTTTGTCGACAAATTGCAGCCGATCGTGCGCGAAGCCGGGGATGTGGCTCAGCGCACCGGCCTGGAAATCGGCGCCATGACCCTGCGCAACGCCGGTGCCGATGCAGCGGCGGGGATGCAGCGCGATGAAGTGGCCGAAAGTCTGCGGGCGCTGTCGCAAATGGCCGATGAGGCGCAGTCGGAAAGCCATGCGATGCAGGCGGCGCTAAAGCAGGTGGTGGATATTCGTCAGGCCACCGAAGAGAACACCCGCACGTCGGCCAGGGTCGGGAGTCTCATCGAGGCGCTGGCGGGGCAAGTTGATACCGGCGCGAAAGTCATTGAGCGGCTGGCACAGCAAAGCGAGCAGATCGAAGTGGTGCTGACCGTGATTCACGGCATCGCCGAGCAGACCAATCTGCTGGCGCTCAATGCCGCCATTGAGGCGGCCCGGGCCGGTGAGACCGGACGAGGATTCGCGGTGGTGGCGGATGAAGTACGGGCGCTGGCCAGCAAGACCCAAAGCTCCACTGGCGATATTCAGGCGCACATTGTGGCGCTGCAGCAGGGCGCACGCGAGGCGGTCGAGGCAATCGGTCAGGCCGGGCGTCAGGCCAGTGAAGGATTGCTGGTATTGCGTGACAGCGCACGTTTGCAGCAATCGGTGCAGGCGTCGGTCGAGCAGGTGCATACGGCGATCGGTCTGGCGACCCAGGCAGCGGCCCATCAGGCGCAGGGTGCGCAGGCTGTGCGCGGGCGGGTCGAGACGATTCATGCCCAGGCCGAGAAAGCCGCTCAAGCGGTGGTCGAAACCACGGCCAGCGGCAAGGTGCTCGATGGTCTGGCGGCGCAGCTCAAGGCCAGTCTGGGGCAGTTCCGGGCCTGATAGTGCGGGCAAAAAAAATCGCAGCTTCGGCTGCGATTTTTTTATCGGCTCAAATACATTCGGGTGGTCAGCAAGTAGACGGGCAAGCCCGATACCACGATCAGCAACGCTGCATAAGGCGCCGCTGCGGCGAACTCGACATTCGCTGTGTGGGCCCATACCTCGGTCGCCAGAGTATTGAGCCCCGTCGGACTCAGCAGCAGCGTTGCTGTCAGTTCTTTCATGGCATCCAGAAACACCAGCGCGAACGCCGCACCGAGTGCCGGAAAGATGATCGGTAAAGTCACTCGGCAGAACGCTGTGAACGACGATGCGCCAAGGGTGCGGGCGGCCTCTTCCAGCTGCGGTGCGGCCTTGTTCAATGCCGTGCGGATCGGCGCCTGAGCCAGCGGCAGAAACAGCAGCGCATACGCGATCAGCAGCAACAGGGACGTCTGGTACAGCGCCGGCACGTAATGCAGGGCGAAATACACCAGCGTCAGGGCGATCACCAATCCCGGAAGGGCGTGCAGCAGATAGGGCAGCCGCTCGGCCCAGATCGCCAGCTGGCCTTTGTAACGCACCACCAGCAACCCGACCGGCACCGCCAGCACCAGACACAGTCCCGCACCACCGAATGACAGCGCCAGCGACGACAGCAAGGCCTCGGTGATTGCTGCCACCGGGAAAGCGGCTGACGATCCGACCGCCAGCCAGTAAGCCAGCATCCCCAGCGGGATTCCGCTCCCGACAATCGCCAGTATCAGGCAATACAGCTGACCGGCAATCGCCCACGGCCCAAGCTGCACTTGTTCGGCACGCCGCGCTGCGCCCTGGCCGGTGCGCACATGGCGACCCTTGCCGCGCACTCGCAACTCCAGCCACAGCAGCATCAAACAAAGTGCCAGCAACACCGCGGACAGCATCGCCGCGTTGGCATTGCTGAATTCCAGCTCGAATTGCTGATAGATCGCGGTGGTAAATGTCTGCAGGCCGATGATCGACAGTGCGCCGAACTCCACCAGCATGTGCAGCGCAATCAACAACGAGCCGGCCAGCAGCGAAGGCCAGAGCAAGGGCAGGGTGACGCGGAAAAACACGCCCCGGCGATTCTGTCCCAGCGTCCGTGCCGATTCTTCAAGTGAAGGATCGAGATTGCGCAGGGTGGCCGCCACCGGCAAAAAGATCAGCGGGTATTTCGACAGACTCATCACCAGAATCGCCCCGCCCAATCCTTCGAACTGTGCACTGAGCGATACCCAGGTAAAGCTGCTGACGAAGGCCGGTACCGCAAACGGCAAACACAGAATCACGCCCCACAGGCGCCGGCCAGGCAGGTTGCTGCGCTCCAGCAGCCAGGCCAGCGACAGGCCGATCACACCACACGTCACGGTTACGCCGACCATCAGCGCCAGCGTGTTGCGCAGCAGGCCGAACACGTAGGGTCGCCACAGCAAGTGCAGCGCCTCGCTCCAGCCGGCCTGCCAGGCTTTGAGCCCGACGTAGGCCAGCGGTAACAGGCTCATCACCACCAGCAGCAACACCGGCAGCACCAGCCAGACCGAAGGGCGCTTGCGCCGTGGCACGTAATTTCCGCGGGTGGCGGGAGCGGATAGCAATGCGCTCATCAGTTCAAGCCAACTTCGCGTTCCAGATCCAGCGCTTCCTCGGCATTGCCCAGATCGGCGGGCGTGACGTCCGGTGCTTCCAGCTCGCTGAATGGCTTGAGGCCGCGATCCGATTCCATGCCGTTATGCAGCGGATACTCGGCGGTGGTCTGGGTGATCACGCGCTGGCCTTCCTCGCTGGCCATGTAGGCGAGAAATTGCTGGGCTTCTTTCGGATGCTTGCTGGACTTCAGCACGGCTGCGCTGGAGACGGTGATCAATCCGCCGACATCTCCGCCTGTGAAGTAATGCAGTCGGGAGTCGAGCTTGCCTTTTTCCCGCTGCAGGGCGAACCAGTAGTAGTTGTTCACGAGGACAGTGGCGACTTCGCCGTTTTCCACAGCTTTGAGGGCCACCATGTTGTTGCTGTAGGTCTTGCCGAAGGCGCGCAGGCCGGTCAACCATTCTTCGGCGGCTTCGCGACCGTGCTTTTTGATGATGGCGACGGCCTGTTCCTGGAATGCGCCGCTGGTGGGCACGAAACCGACTTTGCCTTGCCACTGTGGATCGGCGAAATCCAGTACCGATTTGGGCAGGTCTTTTTCATCGACCAGCTTCGGGTTGAACGCAACGACGCGAACCCGAGCGGTGACGCCTATCCAGGTGCCATTGCCGGCGACGTACTTTTTCGGCAGGACTGCCAGGGTGGCGTCGTCGGACTTGGCCAGCAGGCCCAGTTCGCCGAGGTTGTTCAGCGGTGGGGATTCTTCGGTGTAGATGACGTCGGCCGGGGAGCGGTCGCCTTCTTCGATGATCTGGCTGGCGAGCTGGTTGCTGCTGCCCTTGCGCACATTGACGTGAATGCCGGTCTTGGCTTCGAAGGCTTTGGCGATGGCGTCGCCCACTTCCTTGTGTTGACCGTTGTAGAGTGTCAGGGAAACCGTGTCGGCAGCCTGGGTGAGGGGAGTGGCGAGTGCCAGGCCGAGCAGGGTGAAGGTCAAGCCGCGGCGCAGGGTATTTCGAAACATCATTCGCAGGGTTCCTCACTGTCGCATTGCAAAAACTTGCAACAATGATAAACGATATTTGTTCTCAAATGCTCCTTGCGAGCCGTGGAAGGGGCTGGTAAGGCGGATTGAGTTTTCAGGAGGCCAGAAACGCAAAAACCCGCTTTCGCGGGTTTTTGTGAGATTCAAGATCGTGACCTTGAATCTGAATTGGTGCCCAGAAGAAGACTCGAACTTCCACGACCGTAAGGTCACCAGCACCTGAAGCTGGCGTGTCTACCAATTTCACCATCTGGGCTTCATCTTCAGCGTTGCCGCTGTTGATGTGGCGCACTATACGGAGCGTCTTTTGATCTGTAAACCCCTGATTTGATTTTAATAAATCAATTTCAGAAAAAATGCGGGCTCAGAATGCAAAAAACCCGCTTTCGCGGGTTTTTGTGTGAGTCTTGAAACTGCTTCAGTCTCAAACTCGAAATTGGTGCCCAGGAGAAGACTCGAACTTCCACGACCGTAAGGTCACCAGCACCTGAAGCTGGCGTGTCTACCAATTTCACCACCTGGGCATCTCGACAGCGTCAGTACGTCGTCGATGGCGCGCACTATACGGAGCGTCTTTTTAACTGTAAACCCCTGTCAGCAAAAAAAATGGTTTTTTTTACCAGCGGTGTCCAAAACGCTTTTCGGACGTCGATAAAGGTCTCAAGACGCGCCTTATAGAGTCGGAAATTTCCCGTTTGATGGCGCCTATGCCAAACTAACCCGCATATAGACAAGGTGAAAACTCTCTAATGGCCGATTGGCAGTCCCTCGATCCCGAGGCCGCTCGTGAAGCGGAAAAATATGAAAACCCCATTCCCAGTCGCGAACTGATCCTTCAGCACCTTGCTGACCGGGGTTCGCCGGCTGCCCGTGAGCAACTGGTCGAAGAGTTTGGTCTGACCACGGACGACCAGATCGAGGCTCTGCGCCGCCGCCTGCGTGCCATGGAGCGTGATGCTCAACTGATTTACACCCGTCGTGGCACTTATGCGCCGGTGGACAAGCTTGACCTGATCCTCGGCCGCATCAGCGGTCACCGCGACGGTTTCGGTTTCCTGGTGCCGGATGACGGTTCCGACGACCTGTTCATGAGCCCGGCGCAAATGCGTCTGGTGTTCGACGGCGACCGCGCCCTGGCCCGTGTTTCCGGTCTGGACCGTCGCGGTCGCCGCGAAGGCGTGATCGTCGAAGTGGTGTCCCGTGCTCACGAAAGCATCGTCGGTCGTTACTTCGAAGAGGGCGGCATCGGTTTCGTTGTTGCGGATAACCCGAAGATCCAGCAGGAAGTGCTGGTCACGCCCGGGCGCAACGCCAATGCCCAGATCGGTCAGTTCGTCGAGGTGAAGATCACCCACTGGCCGACTCCACGCTTTCAGCCACAGGGTGATGTGATCGAAATCGTTGGCAACTATATGGCGCCGGGCATGGAAATCGATGTCGCCCTGCGTACCTATGATATTCCTCACGTCTGGCCTGAGGCCGTGGTCAAGGAAGCCCGCAAGCTCAAGCCGGAAGTCGAAGAAAAGGATAAAGAGAAACGCGTCGACCTGCGTCATCTGCCGTTCGTCACGATCGATGGCGAAGACGCTCGCGACTTTGACGACGCGGTCTATTGCGAAGCCAAACCGGGCAAGCTGCGCCTGTTTTCCGGCGGCTGGAAGCTGTATGTGGCGATTGCCGACGTTTCCAGCTATGTGAAAATCGGTTCGGCGCTGGATGCCGAGGCTCAGGTCCGCGGCAACTCGGTGTACTTCCCCGAGCGCGTGGTGCCGATGCTGCCCGAAGAGCTGTCCAACGGGCTGTGCTCGCTGAATCCACACGTTGATCGTCTGGCGATGGTTTGCGAGATGACCATCTCCAAGTCCGGCGAAATGACCGACTACTGCTTCTATGAAGCGGTGATCCATTCTCACGCACGACTGACCTACAACAAGGTCAGCGCGATGCTGGAAACGCCGAAGGCTACCGAAGCGCGCAAGCTTCGCGGTGAATACACCGACGTTCTGCCGCACCTCAAGCAGCTTTACGCGCTGTACAAGGTATTGCTGGCCGCCCGTCACGTACGTGGCGCGATCGATTTCGAGACCCAGGAAACCCGGATCATCTTCGGTTCCGAGCGCAAGATCGCCGAGATCCGCCCGACCACTCGTAACGACGCGCACAAGCTGATCGAGGAATGCATGCTCGCGGCCAACGTGGCCACGGCAGAGTTCCTGCAAAAGCATGAGATTCCGGCGCTGTACCGCGTTCACGATGGTCCGCCGCCGGAGCGTCTGGAAAAACTCCGCGCGTTCCTTGGCGAGCTCGGCCTGTCCTTGCACAAGGGCAAGGAAGGTCCGACGCCGAAGGACTATCAGGCCTTGCTGGCGAGCATCAAGGATCGCCCGGATTTCCATCTGATCCAGACCGTGATGCTGCGCTCCCTGAGCCAGGCGGTGTACAGCGCTGAAAACGATGGCCACTTCGGCCTGAATTACGAAGCCTACACCCACTTCACATCGCCGATCCGTCGTTATCCGGACCTGCTCACCCATCGGGCGATCCGCAGCGTGATCCATTCGAAACAGGACACGCTGCACGTTCGTCGTGCCGGCGCGATGACCATTCCGAAGGCGCGCATCTATCCGTACGACGAGGCGGCACTGGAGCAGCTCGGCGAACAATGCTCGATGAGCGAGCGCCGCGCTGACGAAGCGACCCGCGACGTGGTGAACTGGCTCAAGTGCGAGTTCATGAAGGATCGCGTGGGCGAGTCGTTCCCGGGCGTCATCACCGCAGTGACCGGTTTCGGTCTGTTCGTCGAGCTGACCGATATCTACGTCGAAGGTCTGGTGCACGTCACGGCGCTGCCGGGCGACTACTACCACTTCGACCCCGTGCACCATCGCCTGGCCGGTGAGCGCACCGGTCGCAGCTTCCGTCTCGGCGATACCGTTGAAGTGCGCGTCATGCGTGTGGATCTCGACGAGCGCAAGATCGACTTCGAGATGGCCGAGAAAACCATCAGTGCCCCCATCGGTCGCAAGAAACGAGGCGCCGAAACGGCTGCTCCGGCGACCAGGGCTGTGGAAGAAAAGGCCCCGGCAAAAACCGCCAGCCGTCGTCCGGCCAAGGAAAAGGTTTCCGACGCTTACCGTCCGAGCGATGCCGTGGCAAAAAACGCCGAGCTGCGCAAAAGCCGTGAATTGAAGAAAGCGTTGCTGGCCGAAGCCAAGAACGGCGGTAAAGCGGCGCCTTCGGGAAAAACCGGAAGGTCGACACCCGACAAGGCTTCCGGCGGCAAGTCAGGCAAACCGAGCAAGCACCGCAAGGGCCCGCCGAAGTCGGGTTCCGCTCCAGCCAAAAGTGGCGGGGCACGTAAACCGAAGGCGAAGTCATGAGTCAGTTGGAAAAAATCTACGGCGTTCATGCGGTAGAAGCGTTGTTGCGTCACCACCCAAAACGCGTCAAGCAGATCTGGCTGGCTGAAAGCCGCAACGATCCGCGAGTGCAGACGCTGGTCGAGCTGGCCAATGAAAACCGCGTGCAGATCGGCCAGGCCGAACGCCGCGAGATGGATGCCTGGGTCGAAGGCGTGCATCAGGGCGTGGTGGCGGAGGTCAGTCCGAGCCAGGTCTGGGGCGAGGCGATGCTCGACGAACTGCTTGATCGGACCGAAGGCGCGCCGCTGCTGCTGGTGCTCGACGGCGTGACCGATCCGCACAACCTCGGCGCCTGCCTGCGTTCGGCGGATGCTGCCGGTGCGCTGGCGGTGATCGTGCCGAAAGACAAGTCGGCGACCCTGACGCCGGTCGTGCGTAAGGTGGCTTGCGGCGCGGCGGAGGTGATACCGCTGGTGGCCGTGACCAACCTCGCGCGTACCCTGGAAAAACTCCAGCAGCGCGGTCTGTGGATTGTCGGTACGGCGGGTGAGGCCGAGGTCAGTCTCTATGACCAGGACCTGACCGGCCCGACCATCCTGATCATGGGCGCCGAAGGCAAGGGCATGCGTCGTCTGACCCGTGAGCATTGCGACTACCTGGTGCACCTGCCGATGGCCGGCAGCGTCAGCAGTCTCAACGTATCGGTTGCAACTGGCGTATGCCTCTTCGAGGCCCAACGCCAGCGCGGGGCCAAGGCCGCCGCGTCGCGCAAGCCATAAGTTTCGATCTGCAAACCTCAAGCTGAAAGCAGTCCTTGCTTACAGCTTGAGGCTCGAAGCTTGCAGCTGCTGTTCAAATAATCACCAATTGCCTTGCGCCTCTTCTGTCCCTTCTCTACAATTGCGCCCCTTGCTGTGACGGCGGGTACCCATGTGCCCCGTGCCGGCAAGTCCATAAGTGTCATTCACTCCTTGTCTGACCGTTTTTGAGCGGCAGGCTACAACCCGTAAGGAGCATTCATGCGTCATTACGAAATCATCTTTCTGGTCCACCCTGACCAGAGCGAGCAAGTCGGCGGCATGGTTGAGCGTTACACCAAGCTGATCGAAGAAGACGGCGGCAAAATCCACCGTCTGGAAGACTGGGGCCGTCGTCAACTGGCCTACGCAATCAACAATGTTCACAAGGCTCACTACGTGATGCTGAACGTTGAGTGCACCGGCAAGGCCCTGGCCGAGCTGGAAGACAACTTCCGCTACAACGATGCTGTGATCCGTAACCTGGTCATCCGTCGCGACGAAGCCATCACTGGCCAGTCCGAGATGCTCAAGGCTGAAGAAAACCGCAGTGAGCGCCGTGAGCGTCGCGAGCGTCCTGAGCACGATGGCAGCGCCGATGGCGATGACAGCGATAGCGACAGCGACAACAGCGATAACGCTGACGAGTAATCCACGGACCTTTTAAGGAGCCTATCAAATGGCACGTTTCTTCCGTCGTCGTAAATTCTGCCGCTTCACCGCTGAAGACGTGAAGGAGATCGACTACAAAGATCTCAACACTCTGAAAGCTTACGTATCCGAGACCGGCAAAATCGTTCCAAGCCGTATCACCGGTACCAAAGCTCGTTATCAGCGTCAGCTGGCCACCGCTATCAAGCGCGCCCGCTTCCTGGCCCTGCTGGCCTACACCGACAGCCACGGCCGCTGAGACCGGGTAGTCGACAAGAAGTAAAGGATCGAATGCATGCGTGCCTTGGCTGAATTCATCATGCGGGGGCGTATGCAGGCCACGCTGGTCGTGGCCGGATCTGCGGCGTTGCCGCTGTTGTTCTGGTTGAGTGCCGCTGCAGGTTGCCTTGTGCTCCTGCGGCGCGGTTCGGACGCCTTGAGCGTCCTGGGTGTGGGCATGTTGTCGGCGTTAGTGAGCTGGCACTACCTGAAAGACCCGACAGCACTGATCGTGTTGCTCGGGGCTTGCGGTCTGGCGCTGGTTTTACGCGCCGGACACACCTGGAATCGCGTGCTGCTGGTCAGCGTGGCCGTGGGATTGTTGATTGCCGTGAGTCTGGGGACCGTGTTCGGTTCCTTCACCGAAGCGCTGGCGCAGACGTTTGAACAAGTCCTGCCGCTGGCAATGGGTGAGGTCTACGAGAAATTCTCGGCAGACCAGAAAGCGATTCTCACGGGGTTGGCGGTTCCTCTGTCGATCATTTCGACAGCACTGTCGTTGCAGGTTTTTAGCGTGCTGTGCCTGATTCTTGGGCGCTATTGGCAGGCGTTGTTGTATAACCCCGGCGGTTTCGGTCGCGAGTTTCGCGCCATCCGACTGCCGAAAGGCGTTGCGCTGTCGCTTCTGGCCGTCATGTGTGTGGCACCGTTCTTCGGTCTGCATGCACTGGTCCTGATGCCGTTGTGCAGCGTACCGCTGTTCTTCGCCGGTCTGGCCCTGGTTCACGGGCTGGTGGCGCAGAAACGGTTGGCCGGCTTCTGGCTGGTGGGGATATACGTCACGCTCGTGCCTTTCATGCACTTGCTCGGTCCGTTGCTTGTGGTTCTGGCCATTGTCGACAGCCTGATTGATTTTCGCGGTCGTCACGTGTCGAAAGACATCGATAACGCGAACGGTGAAGGTTAAAAGTTAAGAGGTTAATACCAAATGGAACTGATCCTGCTGGAAAAAATCGCCAACCTGGGCAACCTGGGCGACAAAGTAAAGGTTAAGGCCGGCTACGGTCGTAACTACCTGCTGCCTTTCGGCAAAGCCACCGCTGCGACCGCTGCCAACCTGGCTGCGTTCGAAGCGCGTCGCGCTGAGCTGGAAAAAGCCGCTGCCGAGCGTAAAGCATCGGCTGAAAGCCGCGCTGCCCAACTGGCCGAGCTGGAAGTGACCATCACTGCCACCGCTGGCGACGAAGGCAAGCTGTTCGGTTCGATCGGTACTCACGACATTGCTGACGCACTGACCGCCTCCGGCGTTGAAGTGGCGAAAAGCGAAGTTCGTCTGCCGAACGGCACCATCCGCAACGTGGGTGAATTCGACGTAGCCGTGCACCTGCACGCTGAAGTCGAAGCAACCGTACGCGTTGTCGTTGTAGCTGCTTAAGCAACACCTGATCGGCTGGCGGCTTGCCCGTCAGGCGGTTAACATCGGGCACGATCCTGTTTACAGGTCGTGCCCTTTGTCTTTCTGCAAACCGTGCTTTTCCTGAATAAAACAAGTGGCCATGAACGAAATCTCCGCTCCTGAGCAATACGATCTGCAAACCGCCGCCCTGAAAGTACCGCCGCATTCCATCGAGGCCGAACAGGCTGTGCTCGGTGGTCTGATGCTGGACAACAACGCCTGGGAACGCGTGCTCGATCAGGTCTCCGACGGTGATTTCTACCGGCATGACCACCGTCTGATTTTCCGTGCGATCGCCAAACTGGCCGATCAGAACTCGCCGATCGACGTCGTGACCCTGGCCGAGCAACTGGACAAGGAAGGTCAGACCTCGCAAGTCGGCGGCCTTGGTTACCTTGGCGAACTGGCAAAAAACACACCGTCCGTCGCCAACATCAAGGCTTATGCGCAGATCGTCCGCCAGCGTGCGACGTTGCGCCAGTTGATCGGCATCAGTAACGATATTGCCGACGCCGCCTTCAATCCTGAAGGGCGTACCGCTGAAGAGATTCTCGACGAAGCCGAACGGCAGATCTTCCAGATCGCCGAGGCGCGGCCGAAGACCGGCGGTCCGGTGGGTGTCAACGACCTGCTCACCAAGGCCATCGACCGTATCGACACGCTGTTCAACACCTCGGATGCGATCACCGGCCTGTCCACCGGCTACACCGACCTCGACGAGAAGACCAGCGGCCTGCAACCGGCCGACCTGATCATCGTTGCCGGTCGTCCGTCGATGGGCAAGACCACCTTCGCGATGAACCTGGTGGAGAACGCGGTACTGCGCAGCGACAAGGCGGTGCTGGTGTATTCGCTCGAGATGCCAGGCGAATCGCTGATCATGCGTATGCTGTCGTCCCTCGGGCGCATCGACCAGACCAAGGTGCGTTCCGGCCAACTGGAAGATGACGACTGGCCACGCCTGACCTCGGCAGTGAACCTGCTCAACGACCGCAAGCTGTTCATCGATGACACCGCGGGCATCAGCCCGTCGGAAATGCGTGCACGGACCCGACGTCTGGTGCGCGAGCACGGTGACATTGCCCTGATCATGATCGACTACCTGCAGCTGATGCAGATACCGGGCTCCAGCGGAGACAACCGGACCAACGAGATTTCCGAGATATCCCGGTCCCTGAAAGCCCTGGCCAAGGAATTCAACTGCCCGGTGGTTGCCCTGTCGCAGCTCAACCGCTCCCTGGAGCAGCGCCCGAACAAGCGTCCGGTGAACTCCGACTTGCGGGAATCCGGAGCGATCGAGCAGGACGCCGACGTCATCATGTTCGTGTATCGGGACGAGGTGTATCACCCGGAAACCGAACACAAGGGCATCGCCGAAATCATCATCGGCAAACAGCGGAACGGCCCGATCGGCTTCGTTCGCCTGGCCTTCATCGGCAAGTACACGCGCTTCGAAAACCTCGCACCGGGCAGCTATAACTTCGACGATGACGAATAGCGCGATTCATGCCAGGTGATCGAACAGTTTCTGGGCAACCCGCGGACTGATGAGCTCCCGCCAGATCCTCTGGTGGGGCCGACCTGCCTGTTCTTCGCGCTGTTGAAACGCGCTGCCGAGCTTGCCTTGTTCCAGGGTCTTCATGTGTGCCCCCTTGAGTGTGTAGTCCAGCGCCTGGCGGTCTTGCCTGTCATAGTGAAAGTGCGCCTCCCATAACGGCGCGTTGTCCGAGCGGTCATTGATCGAGTAGACATCGAGGAACGACTTGTTCCTTCCCTTGCCCGTTTGTCTGCGCTCTACCGTTTTCACTATCTTCAGTTCCGAGTGATCGAGCAGGAAGTTCAGGCGCAGCACATCCAGCACATCCTTGTTTTTGTACATCCGTATCAGAATGGATTGCCCTTCGACATCCATTGACGCAGCGGCGGCTCCGAGGCGGTTGATCAATCCGGTGGCCTCGGCATCCTCTGCTGCCCGTTCAGTGGATTCCAGACGCTGTGCCAGATCCTTGAGGCGGTCCGATTCGGCACCCAGAAATTCGACGATATTGGTCGGGTTGGCTTTGCGGGCTTCCATCAGCCGGGCCTGGGTAACGTGTTCATTCACCCGCGCCAGGCATTCAGTCGCGTTGCGCATGAGTTGCGGTCTGGGCGCAGGAGCGCTGGCAGGGCGGATGCGTCGCCATTCATTCCTTATTTTCTGGTAACGCTGGGGTGGCGCATCCGGCTTGAAAAGATCGGGAACCTCGAGCGTCACGCTGCCGTCCGCTGCGGTGTCCTTCACTCCGACCAGAACCCGATAAGTACCATGATGGCGTGTCCGGAACAGTTTTCGCGGGGCGGCTGCCTCGGCGGCTCCGGAGGACTGCTCCGGGAAAAAATCAAAATCGATATCCTGATCGTAGTGAGGCAATTGGCTGTTACTGTCGATCTGCTCGTGGATTTCGTTCAGACGGGTGTCGATTTTCGATACGAACCTGTCCAGCAAAGACAACGCCCGGCTGACATATGCGGCTTTTGCCGGAGCCGCTGAGCTGTCCAGAGATTCGAAGGCCAGAGATTCGAACGCCGCTCTGTCACTCCTGATGTTTTCCAGCGTCAATTGCAGTGCCAGCGGTTCGGAGTAGCCGGAAACCTCTTGCAGATCCTTATTCAGAAGGTGCATGGCCATTGCACTGCGCATGCCGAAAGGCGCCGGGTTTTCGGGGTCGTCGGAAATCAGGCGCAGGCAGATGTTGTATTGGCTGGAATAAATCTGGTCTACGGTGGGTACGCCACGGTTCAGCTCATCCAGTTTGGATGTGGCACTGCGGTCGGCTTTGCGAATCTGGTCCATCACTTCCTGACGATCGTCCATGATCTTCAGCTTTTTGTTGAGATGGGCGAAATTGCTCTTCAGCGACTCCACCGTGATTGCATGCACGCTCGGATAGACCCTGCGATCCATCACGGCGATCAGCTTGTTGAAGTAATCGATTCTGTTCAACTGAAGGGTATGCAGTTCGCTTTTGTAGAGCCCGCCTGCCTTCAACAGGATCAACCAGTCCTTGTTGTCGATCAGTGATTTGACGTATTCGGCCTGCATTCTTGTGTGCTTGATGATATGCACTTCAAGTTTGATCAGCGCCTCTTTCTCGGCCTGGCTTCCCTCCGGAAGATCCCGGGCGCCGTCCCAGAGTTCTCCATAACGCCTGTTGGAGGCGACCAAGGCTTCGAAGGCATTTCTGACAGGCTCATATCGCAGAAACAAATAGGCTTTGTTGTCTTGGGTCTGCGCAGTGCGACGCATGCCTCCCTTGAGTCCATCAAGACTTGTGGTCCAGATCCCTTCGGCATTGCGGGTGATGGCCAGCGTTTCGCCGGCCCGGCTGGCGCGATAGATGTTTTCGCGATCGCCGGCGACCGGGTCTTTCGGATTGACGATGCGCCAGACCTTGCGTTCGGGAGAGGAAGCGTCAACGTCGTGCATCACCTGATGGGCATGATTCTCGATGATGACGTAGCGTTTGCCGTCGAAACCATGCAAACCGTCGCTGTCCGGAGCTGTTCCGGAGAAATCCAGCGTTGTCCGGAAGGTCGTCAGCCGGCCGGCAGAAAGCGGAAGGGCGCTCTCTTCGAAGTCGGACAGCGGGTACCAACGGTTACTGCGGGGGTCATGGAAAAGAACCGGGCCCGAAGGCCGTGCTTCGCTTCCCAGGCTGGCCCGATAGAGCGCCATCTCGGGATCCAGGCTGATTTGCAGGATGCTGCCATCATGCATGTCGACGAACAACCGCCCCTTGAACACTCTGAAGCCGCTTGCGTCCGCGGGGGGCAGTCGGGTGCCCGGACTGACCCGATAGGTTTCCAGTGCAGGTGCCGAGGGTATCGCAGGCGGGGATGAATGGATTTCGCTGACGTTCACCGATGGCGCCGCAGAGATTCTGTCGGGATCTGCCCTGCCCGGGTTTCTGCCCGGTGTCTGGCCGTCGACGAGGCTTTGCGCGACTGAGCGGATAGCGGGCGAAGTGCCGTGCCGTGGCGGCAGGTCCTGGGCCGATCGCGAAGGCGGGTTGTGCACTTCGGCGGTGGTCACACCTTTTGACGGTGGTTTTGCAGGCATCTTTATTCATCCTTGAATAAGTTGAAGAGTATCCTTGGGGGCCGGTGGGCCGCAGGCGGGCGAAGGGGAGAGAATCCGACCACGGTCGTCGGAATTGGTCAAAATTTGTGCTATATTCCGCGCCCGCGAAATTCAATGAAAGCCAACACCGGTTATCGACATGCAAGCAGCCAAGCCGTTATTTGACTATCCAAAATATTGGGCCGAATGTTTCGGGCCCGCGCCGTTCCTGCCGATGAGCAGGGAGGAGATGGATCAGCTCGGCTGGGATTCCTGCGACATCATCATCGTCACCGGTGATGCCTACGTCGATCATCCGTCGTTCGGCATGGCGATCATCGGCCGGCTGCTGGAAGCTCAAGGTTTTCGCGTCGGAATCATTGCGCAGCCGAACTGGCAGTCCAAGGACGACTTCATGAAGCTCGGCGAGCCGAATCTGTTCTTCGGCGTCGCGGCGGGCAACATGGACTCGATGATCAACCGCTACACCGCCGACAAGAAAATCCGTTCCGACGACGCCTACACACCGGGTGGCATGGCCGGCAAGCGTCCGGATCGCGCGAGTCTGGTCTACAGCCAGCGCTGCAAGGAAGCCTACAAGCACGTACCGATCGTGCTCGGTGGCATCGAAGCCTCCCTGCGTCGCATCGCCCACTACGACTACTGGCAGGATCGCGTGCGCAACTCGATCCTGATCGACGCCAGCGCCGACATCCTGCTGTACGGCAACGCCGAGCGGGCGATTGTCGAAGTCGCCCAGCGTCTGTCCTACGGCCACAAGATCGAAGACATCACCGATGTGCGCGGCACCGCGTTCATCCGTCGCGACACGCCGGCGGGCTGGTACGAAGTCGACTCCACGCGCATCGACCGTCCGGGCAAAATCGACAAGATCATCAACCCGTACGTCAACACCCAGGACACGGCGGCTTGCGCCATCGAACAGGAAAAAGGCCCGGTCGATGATCCGCAGGAAGCCAAGGTCGTGCAGATCCTGGCCAGCCCGAAGATGACCCGCGACAAGACCGTGATCCGCCTGCCATCGATGGAGAAGGTACGTAACGACCCGGTCCTGTACGCCCACGCCAACCGCGTGTTGCACCTGGAGACCAACCCGGGCAACGCCCGTGCGCTGGTGCAGAAGCATGGCGAGGTCGACGTCTGGTTCAACCCGCCGCCGATTCCGATGACCACCGAAGAAATGGACTACGTGTTCGGCATGCCTTATGCACGTATTCCGCATCCCGCTTATGGCAAGGAAAAGATTCCGGCCTACGACATGATCCGTTTCTCGGTGAACATCATGCGTGGCTGCTTCGGCGGCTGCACCTTCTGCTCGATCACCGAGCACGAGGGCCGGATCATCCAGAACCGTTCCGAAGAATCGATCATTCGCGAAATCGAAGAGATCCGTGACAAGGTACCTGGCTTCACCGGCGTCATTTCCGACCTCGGCGGCCCGACCGCGAACATGTACCGCATTGCCTGCAAGAGCCCGGAAATCGAATCCGCGTGCCGCAAGCCGTCCTGCGTGTTCCCGGGCATCTGTCCGAACCTGAATACCGACCACTCGTCGCTGATCCAGCTGTACCGCAGCGCCCGTGCGTTGCCGGGTGTGAAGAAGATCCTGATCGCCTCCGGCCTGCGTTACGACCTTGCGGTCGAGTCGCCGGAGTACGTCAAGGAACTGGTGACCCACCACGTCGGCGGTTACCTGAAGATCGCCCCGGAACACACCGAGGAAGGTCCGCTCAACCAGATGATGAAGCCGGGGATCGGCACCTACGACCGCTTCAAGCGCATGTTCGAGAAGTTCTCGAAGGAAGCGGGCAAGGAGCAATACCTGATTCCGTACTTCATCGCGGCCCACCCGGGTACCACCGACGAGGACATGATGAACCTGGCCCTGTGGCTCAAGGGCAACGGCTTCCGTGCCGACCAGGTGCAGGCGTTCTATCCGTCGCCGATGGCCTCGGCCACCGCCATGTATCACTCGGGCAAGAACCCGTTGCGCAAGGTCACCTACAAGAGCGACGGCGTGACCATCGTCAAGAGCGAGGAGCAGCGCCGCCTGCACAAGGCGTTCCTGCGTTACCACGATCCGAAGGGCTGGCCGATGCTGCGTGAAGCGCTGATCCGCATGGGTCGCGGCGACCTGATCGGGCCGGGCAAGCACCAGTTGATCCCGCTGCACCAGCCGGCGACCGACAGCTATCAGAGTGCCCGTCGCAAGAACTCGACACCGGCCGGCAGCCACAAGGTCGCGAAAGACAAGAGCACGAAGATTCTCACCCAGCACACCGGTCTGCCACCGCGCGCCAGCGACGGCGGCAATCCGTGGGACAAGCGTGAACAGGCCAAGGCTGCGGCATTCGCCCGTAACCAGCAGGCTGCCAAGGAGCGCAAGGAGGCGGCGAAAGGCAAGGGGCCGAAGCCGGCCCGCAAGCCGGTCGTTCCGCGCTGAAACGCACTTGAGCTGAACAGAACGCCAACCTTCGGGTTGGCGTTTTGCGTTGTGCCTCGCAACATTTGCGTGCAGGCGTGTCGGCCCCTTTCACTGCATGCCCGATTTTGGTGCTGTACTGCCTTGAGCATCCTGCAAACGCGCGAGGACCGCTGCATGGCATAAGTCTTGCGCGCTTTCGAATACGCTCAGGCTCGCCCACGGCCGCAGGTGGATTTTTGTATATCCCGGCGCCATGTGCCTGCGTTAGTCTGACCCCAACCTGCTGGCTGCCGAGCTTTCCATGCCTGATCTGCTTGACCGCTACCCGCTGACGGCGGGCACTTATCACGAGCTGCTCGACACCGGCGGCGCGGTGCGCCCGCACTGGCAGCGACTGTTCGACCAGTTGCAGCGCAGCACCCCGGCGCAACGGGCGCAGCGTCAGGCGCTGCTGGCCCGGCAGATTCAGGAAAACGGTGTCACCTACAATGTGTATGCCGATCCCAAGGGCGCGGATCGTCCATGGGAGCTGGATCTGCTGCCCCATGTGATCGCTGACGATGAATGGCAGCGACTGTCGGCCGGGATCGCCCAGCGTGCGCGTTTGCTCAATGCGGTGCTGGCGGATCTGTATGGTCCGCAGCACTTGATCCGCGAAGGCTTGCTGCCGGCAGAACTGGTGTTCGGCCACGACAATTTTCTCTGGCCCTGTCAGGGCATTGCGCCGCCGGACGGGGCCTTTCTGCATCTGTATGCGGTGGATCTGGCGCGCACGCCGGACGGGCGTTGGTGGGTGACGGCGGATCGCACCCAGGCGCCATCGGGTGCCGGTTATGCGCTGGAAAACCGCACCATCGTGTCCCGGGCCTTTCCGGAGTTGTACCGGGATCTGAAGGTGCAGCACCTGGCCGGCTTCTTCCGTACCTTGCAGGAAACCCTGGCCCGTCAGGCGCCTTGTGACGACGAGGCGCCGCTGGTGGTATTGCTGACCCCGGGGCGCTTCAACGAAAGCTATTTCGAGCATCTCTATCTCGCGCGTCAGCTCGGTTATCCGTTGGTGGAGGGGGGAGACCTGACGGTGCGCGATGCCACGGTCTACCTGAAAACCCTGAGCGGCCTGCGTCGGGTTCACGCGATCATGCGTCGGCTCGACGATGATTTCTGTGACCCGCTGGAGCTGCGTACGGATTCGGCACTGGGTGTTCCGGGATTGCTCGAGGCTGTGCGTCAAGGCCGGGTGCTGGTGGCCAACGCGTTGGGCAGCGGCGTGCTGGAGTCGCCGGGGCTGTTGGGATTTCTGCCGAAGATCAATCAATTCCTGTTCGGCGAAGAACTGATCCTGCCCTCCATCGCCACCTGGTGGTGCGGAGAAGCGCCCGTGCTGGCCCAGGCACTGGAGAAACTGCCGGAACTATTGATCAAGCCGGCCTTCCCGTCGCAGAGCTTTGCACCGGTCTTCGGGCGCGATCTGAGTGACGAGCAGCGCCAGGCGCTTGCCCGGCGCATTCAGGCCCGGCCTTATGTCTACGTGGCGCAAGAGCTCGCGCAGCTGTCCCTCGCGCCGGTCTGGCAGCCCGAGGAGGGCCGGTTGCAACCGCGGGCCATCGGCATGCGCATGTATGCGGTGGCCAGTCATGACGGTTATCGGGTGTTGCCCGGAGGCCTGACCCGGGTGGCGGCCGAAGCCGATGCCGAAGTGGTGTCGATGCAGCGCGGTGGCGCCAGCAAGGACACCTGGGTGCTGGGTGACCGGCCACCCAGTGGCGAGCAGTGGAAGTCCCGGCGCAACATCGGCGTGCCGGATCTGGTGCGCCGCGACCCCTACCTGCCATCGCGGGTGGTGGAAAACCTGTTCTGGTTCGGCCGTTACTGCGAGCGTTGCGACGACAGCGCGCGGCTGTTGCGGATCATGCTGGCGCGTTACGTCGACGGTGACGATCCGCAGGCCTTGCAGGCGGCGGTGGAACTTGGCGAGCGACTGATGCTGCTGCCGGATGAAGGCGAGCTGCCGGAGCGCCTGCTCGCGGCTGTGCTGGGCGAGGACTGGTCGTTCAGCCTGCGCTCCAACCTGCAACGCTTGCAGTGGGCGGCATCGCAGGTGCGCGGCAAGCTTTCGCGGGAGAACTGGCAGGCGCTGGTGGAGTTGCAGCGCGAGGCGACGGCGCTGGACACCGCCGAACCGGACTTCGGCCAATTGCTGGATTTTCTCAACCGGCTGGTGATGTCGCTGGCGGCGTTGTCCGGGTTTGCCCTGGACGACATGACCCGCGACGAAGGCTGGCGTTTCCTGATGATCGGTCGACGGATCGAGCGTCTGCAATTTCTCGGCAGCAGCCTTGCAGGCTTCCTGCGCGGCGCCGGTGCGTTCGATCAGGGCGGGCTGGAGTGGTTGCTGGAGCTGGGCAACAGCAGCATCACCTATCGCTCGCGCTATCTGGCGATGGCACAACTGATCCCGGTGCTCGACCTGTTGCTGCTGGACGAGCAGAACCCTCACGCGGTGTTGTTCCAGTTGAAGCTGGTGACGCGCACGCTCAAACGCCTGAGCGATGATTTCGACGCGCCTCGGGACGTCGTCTTGTCAGCATTGGTCGAGCGTCTGGCGCGTTTCGACCTGGCTTGCCTGGAGAATCCCCTGTTCGGTGAATCCAGCGTGCGGGCCGCACTGGATGGTTTGGCGGATCTGCTGCAAGCCATTGCCGATGCCTGCGGCCAGGTGTCCGATCGTCTGGCGCTGCGCCATTTCGCCCATGTCGATGATGTCAGCCAGCGCACGGTATCCGTCTGATGAATGCCCTTTACCAGATCCTTCACGACACGTGTTATCGATACGACAACCCGGTTTCGCTGGCACAGCAACTGGCCCATCTGTGGCCCCGAGAGTGCGCCTGGCAACGTTGCACCGAACGGCAGTTGCTGATCAGTCCGCAACCGACCACCCGTCGTGACGAACTGGACGTGTTCGGCAATCCGCTGACACGCCTGGCGTTCGAACGCCCCCATGATCAACTGCAGGTCAATGCCCGGCTGACGATGGAGGTGCTGGCGCGGCCGGCGCCGGATTTCAATCTGTCTGCGGCCTGGGAGCTGACACGCAATGCGCTGACCTACAGCAGCCAGCCGCTGTCTGCCGAATGGCTGGAGGCTTGTCGTTACCGGTTCCAGTCACCCTATGTTCACCTCAAGCGCAGCTTCGTCGAGTTTTCCGAAAGCTGTTTTCCGCCAGGGCGACCACTGCTGCTGGGTGTGCAGGCGTTGATGGAAAAGATCTTCGTCGAATTTACCTTCGATGCCGAGGCCACGCAGGTGGCGACGCCGTTGGTCGAGGTGCTGGAGCGGCGACGCGGGGTCTGTCAGGACTTCGCCCACCTGATGCTGGCCTGCGTGCGTTCCCGAGGGTTGGCGGCACGTTACGTCAGCGGTTACCTGCTGACCCGGCCGCCACCGGGGCAACCGCGCCTGATCGGCGCCGATGCGTCCCATGCGTGGGTGTCGGTGTTTTGCCCGGTGCTGGGCTGGGTCGATTTCGATCCGACCAACAACGTGCAACCGGCACTGGAGCACATCACCCTGGCCTGGGGCCGGGATTTTTCCGATGTGTCTCCTTTGCGCGGGGTGATTCTGGGAGGCGGTCGCCATGATCCCGAGGTGCGGGTCACCGTGATGCCTCTGGAGTGACAGGCGGCAGGATCAACCGGGTTTCTGGTCGACCCATTTGGGCGTGACGGTCGGCTTCCATTGATCGAGTGCATCGAGCAGCGATTGCGGCGCCTCACTCACTTGCAGCATGTCGCGGTGCGGAGCACGAACGAAGCCTTCGCCGACGATGTGATCGAGAAATGCGGTGAGTTTGCTGTAGAACCCGTTCACTTCCAGCAGCCCCAGCGGCTTGCCGTGGTAGCCGAGCTGGCCCCAGGTCCAGACTTCGAACAGCTCTTCCAGGGTGCCGAGGCCGCCGGGCAAGGCGATGAACGCATCGCTGAGTTCGGCCATCCGCGCCTTGCGGGCGTGCATGCCGTCGACCACTTCCAGGCGCGTCAGGTTCTTGTGACCGATTTCCTTGTCCATCAGGCTCTGCGGAATGATGCCGATCACTTCGCCACCGGCGGCCAGCGCAGCGTCGGCGACGATCCCCATCAATCCCACGGCGCCACCGCCGTAGACCAGCTTCAGTTTGCGCTCGGCAATGGCCGTGCCGAGGGCGATGGCGGCTTCGGTGTACGCCGGGGTGGTGCCGGCGTTGGCACCGCAAAATACACAAACGGATGTGAGAGACATGCCTTCCTCCTGGGTCAATCCGTCACAGGGTAATGGCTGGCAGGCCTCGATCCAAGGGCTAGACTTCGCGTTTCGGGGTTTCACAGGTGCCGCTGGCGCCACAGGCGTAGGCGGCGAGCAGACTGCACAACAGGCTGTTGAAGGACATGACTGATGCTCCAGTTGAGTTGAGCCCTGAAGATACGGTCCGGCCAGACGTCTGGCTGTTAGATTGTTTCGATGAATGTCATAGCCTGAAAGTTGTATACAATTTTTGACTCAAGTCATAGGAACTTGCGAAGATTTCAGGCAGTCTTCCAACCACTCGTGTTTTGTTAACCCTGCCTTGGAGATTCACCATGTTTTCCAAAGTTGTTGCGGTATCCCTGCTGGCACTGGCCAGCAGCCAGTTGATGGCTGCCGAGTGCAAAACCACCGTCGACTCCACCGATCAGATGTCCTTCAACACCAAGGAGATCGTGATCGACAAGAGCTGCAAGACCTTCACCGTCGAACTGACCCATTCCGGCAGCCTGCCGAAGAACGTCATGGGCCATAACCTGGTGGTCAGCAAGACCGCCGACATGCAGCCGATCGCCACCGACGGCCTGGCCGCCGGCATCGACAAGAACTACCTCAAGGACGGCGACGAGCGCGTCATCGCCCACACCAAGATCATCGGCGCCGGCGAAAAGGATTCGCTGACCATCGACGTATCGAAACTGGCAGCCGGCACCGATTACGGTTTCTTCTGCTCGTTCCCGGGCCACATCTCGATGATGAAAGGCACCGTGGTTGTGAAGTAAGAAACTCGCAGTCCAAAAAAAAGCGTCCCGAGGGACGCTTTTTTCATGCCCGGGATTCAGGGCGCAAACGGCATGACTCGTTTGTGATGAGTCTTTCTGTACGTATTGACGATGATGTCGAACGCTTCCTGACGCACAGGGTGGCCGTGCAGGAACGCGTCGATTTCGGCGTAGGTGACGCCGTGGGATGCTTCGTCCGGTTTGCCCGGCGACAAGTCTTCCAGATCCGCCGTCGGCACTTTTTCCACCAGCGATTCCGGTGCACCGAAGCTGCGGGCGATGGCCCGGACCTGATTCTTTACCAGCCCGCTGAGCGGTGCCAGGTCGCAGGCGCCGTCACCGAACTTGGTGAAGAAACCCATCACCGCTTCCGCGGCGTGGTCGGTGCCGATCACCAGGCCATGGGCAGCACCGGCGATGGTGTACTGGGCGACCATGCGCATCCGCGCCTTGGTGTTGCCGAGCACGAAATCTCTCGATACCGCGTGCTTGCCTTCGAACGCCGCGACTTCGCCTGCCAGGGATTTCACCGCCGGACCGATATTGACGGTGTGGCGCTCGTCCGGGGCGATGAAGTCCACCGAGGCCTGGGCGTCGTGCTCGTCGAACTGCACGTCGTACGGCAGACGCACGGCAATGAACTTGTAGGCCTCGTCGCCGGTGCGCTGGCGCAGTTCACGCATGGCGCGCTGGGCCAGCAGGCCGGCGGTCAGCGAATCGACGCCGCCGCTGATGCCCAGCACCAGGGTCTTGAGCCCGGAATCGGTCAGGCATTGCTGGATGAAGCTGATACGACGGGCGACTTCCGCTTCGAGGGCCTGGTGATCGGCGAACGGTGGCTGAACGTTGAGCTGTTCAGCAATCTCACGCTGTACGGCTTGCATGAATTCACTCCTTGCTAGATAGGCTGGAAACGGCAGGAACCTGGAAAACGTGTCGCAAGTAGGCGACGAAATTCGGGTCTTTGCAGTGGGTCTTGCCCGGCTCGTCGGAGATCTTCGCCACCGGCTGGCCGTTGCAGGCGGTCATTTTAAGCACGATGCTCATCGGTTCGACACCCGGAATGTCACAGGTCAGGTTGGTGCCGATGCCGAAGCTGACATTGATCCGCCCGCGCAGCGCCCGGAAAATCTCCAGCGACTTGGGCAGCGTCAGACTGTCGGAGAACACCAGGGTCTTGCTCATCGGGTCGATGCCGAGTTTGTGATAATGGGCGATGCACTTTTCGCCCCACTTCACCGGATCCCCGGAGTCGTGGCGCAGGCCGTCGAACAGCTTGGCGAAAAACAGATCGAAATCGCCGAGGAAGGCATCGGTGGTGATGCAGTCGGTCAGGGCGATCCCCAGCAGGCCGCGGTATTCACGAACCCAGCAATCGAGGGCGGCAATCTGGCTGTCGATCAGACGCGGGCCGAGTTGCTGGTGGGCCATGATCCATTCGTGGGCCATGGTGCCCAGCGGTTTCATGTCCAGTTCGCGGGACAGGTGCACGTTGCTGGTGCCGACGAAACGTCCGGGGAAGTCATGCTTGAGCACGTTCACCACTTCTTCCTGTACGCGGTAGGAAAACCGCCGGCGGGTGCCGAAGTCGGCGACCTGCAGGTGCGACAGCTCTTCGGCCGAGGCGTTGGCCGTCAGCCAGTCGAATTTGCGGTACAGCTGTTCGCGGGCCTGTTCCAGAGCCGTTTCGCGGTAGCGATAGCGATTGCGCACTTCGCTGATGATCGCCAGCAGCGGCACCTCGAACAGAATCACATGCAGCCACGGCCCGCGCAGGCGGATGAACAACTCGCCGTTCTCGATGCCGGTGTGCAGGTAGCGCAGATTGAAGCGGAACAGGCCGAGAAAACGCAGAAAGTCCGGTTTGAGGAAGCTGATGCGCTCGAGAAAACTCAACTGATCGGCGCTCAGACTCAATTCGGCCAGACGCTCGACCTGAAAACGGATCTCCGCCAGATACGGGCGCAGATCCTCGCTGTTACGGCAACGGAACTCCCATTCGACTTCGACGTTGGGGTAGTTGTGCAGCACCGCCTGCATCATCGTCAGTTTGTAGAAGTCGGTGTCGAGCAGGTTCTGCACGATGCGATCGGCAAACACACTCTCGCTCATAACGGGGTCTCCAGGCGGGCCGCGCGTTGGCGCGGTATCAATCAATGGCGCTAGTGGCGCATATACGGGGTGTGGATTGCCAGCAATTTTTTGACCGCCACAGGGACTGAATACAACTTCAAACCGGACTGTCGACCTGCTCCAGCATCCACTTCACGAAATCCCGCACCTTGGGTACTTCTGCCGCATGTTCCGGGTACGCCAGGTAATACGCATCGGTGCTGGGCATTGCATGCTGCCAGGGAATGACCAGTTTGCCGTCGGCCAATTCCTCTTCCACCAGAAACCTCGGCAGCAGGGCGACACCGCAGCCGACCTGGGCGGCGCGGATGCACATGTAGAAGGTCTCGAAGCGCGGGCCGTGGTAGCTGTGTTCGGTCTGGTAACCCTGGCTGTCGAACCAGTCGTGCCACGCTTGCGGGCGGGAAGCATTCTGCAGCAGGACCAGATCGGTGAGTTGCGTTGGATCAGTCAGCGGCCTCTGCGGCAGGCTGCCCGGCGCGCACACGGGAACCAGTTCTTCGCCGAACAGCTTCAGGCACTCGGTGCCGGGGCGGGAACCCTGGCCGAAATAGAACGCCAGGTCGCTGCGCCCTTGTAGCAGATCATCGGCTTCTTGCTCGTTGCACAGGTCCAGATGAATCGACGGATGGCGCAGGCGCCAGCCCTTGAGGCGCGGCACCAGCCAGCGGGCGCCGAAAGTGGACGGTGTGGAAACGCGCAGGACTTCGGTCTCACCGCCATAGGAACGCAGGTAATGGGTCGACATCTCGACCTGGGTCAGGATTTTTCTGACTTCCACCAGGTACAGATCGCCAGCCGGGGTCATCTGCAAACGGCGGCGGACCCGACGGAACAACAAGTGCTGCAGCAATTCCTCAAGTTGCGCCACCTGCTTGCTGACGGCGCTCTGGGTCAGGTTCAGTTCCTCGGCGGCCCGGGTGAAACTCAGGTGCCGGGTCACGGCTTCGAAGCACTGCAACGCGGTGATCGACGGCAAGTGGCGTTTGTTCAGCATGGGTGATCCTTTTCTTGTCTTTCTGCGCAGCATGAATAAACGGAATGATATCTCGCGTAAAGGTCGTTTGTTGCCTGGCCTTCCTGAAGCTACAACTAATGACCTGCCCGGGCGTGAAGACGCGTCCGCACACATTCAGTTTTCTGCTTGAGGAGTGACCCATGGTTGCCGCATTGCTTGATCGTCTTGGTGTGAACCCGGCCCTGTACCAGAACGGCAAAGTGCCGGTGCATTCGCCCATCGACGGCAGCCGCATCGGCGCCGTGAACTGGGAAGGCCCGGCGGAAGTCGAGCAGCACATCAGTCGCGCGGATCATGCGTTCGAACACTGGCGCGAGGTGCCGGCCCCGCGGCGCGGCGAACTGGTGCGTCAGTTCGGCGAAATCCTGCGCGAATACAAGGCCGACCTTGGCGAACTGGTGTCGTGGGAAGCGGGCAAGATCACCCAGGAAGGTCTGGGTGAAGTGCAGGAGATGATCGACATCTGCGACTTCGCCGTCGGCCTGTCGCGACAGTTGTACGGCTTGACCATCGCCTCCGAGCGCCCTGGTCACCACATGCGTGAAACCTGGCATCCGCTGGGCGTGGTAGGCGTGATCAGTGCGTTCAACTTCCCGGTTGCGGTGTGGGCGTGGAACACCACGCTGGCGCTGGTCTGCGGCAACCCGGTGGTGTGGAAGCCGTCGGAAAAAACGCCGCTGACCGCGCTGGCCTGTCAGGCGTTGTTCGAGCGCGTACTGAAGAACTTCAGCGACGCCCCGGCGCACTTGAGCCAGGTGATCATCGGCGGCCGCGATGCCGGCGAAGCGCTGGTGGATGATCCGCGTGTGGCGCTGATCAGCGCCACCGGCAGCACCCGCATGGGGCGCGAAGTGGCACCGAAAGTCGCCGCACGCTTCGCTCGCAGCATTCTCGAACTGGGCGGTAACAACGCCATGATCCTCGGCCCGAGCGCCGATCTGGACATGGCCGTGCGCGCCATTCTGTTCAGCGCCGTCGGCACCGCCGGTCAACGTTGCACCACATTGCGTCGGTTGATCGCCCATGAGTCGGTGAAAGAAGAAATCGTCACTCGCCTCAAGGCTGCCTATTCCAAAGTCCGCATCGGTCACCCGCTGGAAGGCAACCTGATCGGCCCGCTGATCGACAAGCACAGCTTCGAAAACATGCAGGACGCGCTGGAGCAGGCGCTGAGCGAGGGCGGCCGGGTGTTCGGCGGCAAGCGCCAGCTGGAAGACCAATTCCCGAATGCCTACTACGTGTCGCCAGCCATCGTTGAAATGCCGGAGCAGAGCGACGTGGTGTGCAGCGAGACTTTCGCGCCGATCCTGTACGTGGTCGGTTACACCGATTTCGATGAGGCGCTGCGCCTGAACAACGCCGTGCCGCAAGGCCTGTCGTCGTGCATCTTCACCACCGATGTGCGTGAGGCCGAAAAATTCATGTCGGCGGTCGGCAGCGACTGCGGCATCGCCAACGTCAATATCGGGCCGAGCGGTGCGGAAATCGGCGGCGCGTTCGGTGGCGAAAAAGAAACCGGCGGCGGTCGTGAGTCAGGTTCGGATGCTTGGCGCGCGTACATGCGCCGCCAGACCAACACCGTGAACTACTCGCTGGAATTGCCGCTGGCGCAGGGCATTACGTT
The DNA here is from genome assembly GCF_024981055.1 of Pseudomonas sp. BW7P1. NCBI lineage: Bacteria > Pseudomonadati > Pseudomonadota > Gammaproteobacteria > Pseudomonadales > Pseudomonadaceae > Pseudomonas > Pseudomonas sp. BW7P1. The sequence goes on from NZ_CP103374.1 coordinate 845,880, forward strand.
CGACTGATCCTTTCGGTCAAGTGGAGATCCCCTTGTGGGAGCGGGATTGCCCGCGAAAGCGTAAGGTCAGTTGATATAGATGTTGGCTGAAACACCGCTTTCGCGAGCAAGCCCGTTCCCACAGGTTCAGCTGTGTGTTTGTTAGGTTTCTGTTGGAGTCTGGCAATGCCGTTACGCGAAGAATGTCTGTGGGAAAAGCTCACGCCGCAACGACCGGATAACACGGCGCTCAGGGGCGAGGTCAAAGTCGATGTCTGCGTGATCGGCGCCGGGTTTACCGGGCTGTCGGCGGCGCTGCATCTGTTGGAAAAAGGCAAAAGCGTCTGCGTGCTGGAAGCCCATCGCGCCGGGCAGGGCGGGTCGGGACGCAACGTCGGGCTGGTCAACGCCGGGATGTGGATCCCGCCGGACGAGATCGAGGCCGGCTTCGGCGAGGCGGTCGGCAGCCAGCTCAATCGCATGCTCGGTGCGGCGCCGGCGCTGGTGTTCAGCCTTGTGGATAAATACGGCATCGATTGCCAGTTGCGCCGCGAAGGCACCCTGCACATGGCGCACAACGCCAAGGGTGAGGCGGATCTGCGCAGTCGCGAAGAACAATGGAAACGCCGCGGTGCGCCGGTCGAACTGCTGACCGGAAAAGCCTGCGAACAAGCGACCGGCACGAAAAAGATAGCGGCTGCGCTACTGGATCGGCGGGCCGGTACGCTCAATCCGATGGCTTACGTCACCGGGCTGGCGAAAGCGGTGGCAGGGCTTGGTGGCCGGATGTTCGACCATTCGCCGGTCACCCGCCTTGAACGGCAGGGCCAGCAGTGGTCGGTGCAGACCGGGCAGGGTTCGGTAATCGCCGAACAAGTGGTGATCGCATCCAACGCCTACACCGAAGGTGACTGGACCGAACTCAAGCGCAACTTCTTCCCCGGTTACTACTATCAGGTCGCTTCGGTGCCGCTCACCGACGATGCGGCTCAGGAAATCCTTCCGGGCGGGCAGGGTTCGTGGGATACCCGCCAGGTGTTGAGCAGCATCCGCCGCGACAAGGACGGGCGTCTGTTGCTGGGCAGCCTGGGTAACGGCAATCAGAAACCGATCTGGTTTCTCAAGGCCTGGGCCGACCGGGTGCAGCAGCACTATTTCCCCAACCTCAAGCCCGTGGAATGGGAATGCACCTGGACCGGGCGCATCGCATTCACCCCCGATCACCTGATGCGCCTGTTCGAACCGGCGCCGGGCCTGGTGGCCGTCACCGGTTACAACGGTCGCGGCGTCACCACCGGTACGGTGGTCGGCAAGGCCTTCGCCGATTATCTGTGTAACGGAAATCCTCAAGCCTTGCCGATTCCCTTTGCACCGATGCAGCCCCTGGCAGGCGCGGGCTTGCGCAGTTGCCTGTACGAGGCCGGGTTCTCGCTATATCACGCGGGCCAGTGCCTGCGCATCGTCATTTGAATGTTGAATTTTGTTGCGCAAAGCGGCGCTTTTTAACGCAGCGACTAGCCTGTAATGGTGCGGGTTGTAGCAGTCCCGCACCAGCAGTGTGCAGTTCGGTGACGCGGGTTGTTACAGGCTGGTTGCACGTTGATTGGCGCCGCGGTTGCAATGATGGCGCGTGCGGGTTGCGCCTGAAAAAACAGTTGGTTTCACCTTCCGCGGTTTAGACGGTTGCACGCCCAATGAAAATGGGAACGAAACAGTCGAAAAAGCAAGAAAGCAGCGACTTTTTGAAGAATAAAAAACCGATGGCACGGCCCTTGCTCTGAGCATTCCAGTGAAGTCGCAGTGCCAACTAAAAAAAACCTTGGAGCACCACCTCATGTCCCAGACGTTTTACAAGAAAGGCTTTCTGGCCCTCGCAGTCGCTACTGCGCTGGGTGTTTCTGCGTTTGCACAAGCTGATGTGAAAATCGGTGTGGCGGGCCCCATGACCGGCGCCAACGCGGCATTTGGCGAGCAGTACATGAAGGGGGCACAAGCGGCGGCCGATGCGGTCAACGCGGCGGGCGGCGTCAACGGGGAGAAAATCGTGCTGGTCAAGGGCGATGACGCCTGCGAACCGAAACAGGCGGTGACGGTCGCCAAGGACCTCACCAACCAGAAAGTGGCCGGTGTGGTCGGCCACTTCTGCTCGTCCTCCACCATTCCTGCGTCGGAGATCTACGACGAGGCCGGCATCATCGCGATTACGCCGGGCTCCACCAACCCGCAGGTGACCGAGCGCGGTCTGAGCGCCATGTTCCGCATGTGCGGCCGTGACGACCAGCAGGGCATCGTCGCCGGCGACTACATCGTCGACGTGCTCAAGGGCAAGAAGGTGGCCGTGCTGCACGACAAGGACACCTACGGTCAGGGCCTGGCCGATGCGACCAAGGCACAGCTGGAAAAACGCGGCGTGAAACCGGTGCTGTACGAAGGTCTGACCCGTGGCGAGAAAGACTTCAGCGCCGTGGTCACCAAGATCCGTGCGGCCGGTGCCGACGTGGTCTACTTCGGCGGCCTGCATCCTGAAGCCGGTCCGCTGGTCAAGCAACTGCGTACCGAAGGCCTGAAAGACGTGAAGTTCATGTCCGACGACGGCATCGTGACCGACGAGCTGGTGACCACCGCCGGTGGCCCGCAATACGTCGACGGCGTGCTGATGACCTTCGGCGCCGACCCGCGCCTGCTGCCGGACAGCAAGACCGTGGTCGAGCAGTTCCGCAAGTCCGGCACCGAGCCTGAAGGCTACACCCTGTACGCCTACGCTTCGATCCAGGCCCTGGCCGCCGGCTTCAACGGCGCCAAGTCCAACAAGGGCGAAGACGCTGCCAAATGGCTGAAAGCCAACCCTGTGAAAACCGTGATGGGCGAGAAGGCCTGGGACGCCAAGGGCGACCTGAAAGTCTCCGACTACGTGGTTTACCAGTGGGACAAGGACGGCAAATATCACCAGCTGGAAAAACAGAAATAACGGCTGACTTGATCAACCGGACGCCACACACCCCTGTGGGAGCGGGCTTGCCCGCGATGACGGCCTGACAGACGACAACTGTTGAATGTTCTGCCGCTATCGCTGGCAAGCCAGCTCCCACAAGAGGGGCGGTGGTGGCCTGTCTGACAGCGCTCCGACGTAAATCTGTATTTTTCCTAGAAGAACCGCGCGCCTGCGGTGCGCGCAGGTTCTCACTGCGTGAGATTGCGTTATGGATGGTATTTTCCTGCAGCAACTGGTCAACGGCCTGACCCTCGGGTCGGTCTATGGCCTGATCGCCATCGGCTACACAATGGTCTACGGCATCATCGGCATGATCAACTTCGCCCACGGCGAGGTTTACATGATTTCCGCTTACCTCGCGGCAATCAGTCTGGCTCTGCTGGCTTACTTCGGTATCGAATCCTTCCCGCTGCTGATGCTCGGCACCCTGGTCTTCACCATCGTCGTCACGGGGGTGTATGGCTGGGTCATCGAACGCATCGCCTACAAACCACTGCGCAACTCCACCCGACTGGCGCCGCTGATCAGCGCCATCGGTATCTCCCTGATCCTGCAAAACTATGCCCAGATCAGTCAGGGCGCCCGCCAGCAAGGTGTTCCGACGCTGCTCACCGGCGCCTGGCGCATCGACGTCGGCTCGGGCTTCGTCCAGCTGACCTACACCAAAGTCTTCATTCTCGTGGCCGCGTTCATCGGCATGGGGTTGCTGACCTATGTGATCAAGTACACCAAGCTCGGCCGCATGTGCCGCGCCACCCAGCAAGACCGCAAGATGGCCTCGATTCTGGGGATCAACACCGACCGGGTGATTTCCTACGTGTTCATCATCGGTGCGGCGATGGCGGCCCTGGCCGGCGTGTTGATCACCATGAACTACGGCACGTTCGACTTCTACGCAGGCTTCGTCATCGGCATCAAGGCGTTTACCGCTGCGGTGCTCGGCGGGATCGGCTCGCTGCCCGGCGCCATGCTCGGCGGGATCATCCTCGGGATCTCCGAGTCGCTGTTCTCCGGTCTGGTCAACTCCGACTACAAAGACGTGTTCAGCTTCTCGCTGCTCGTACTTGTTCTGGTCTTCCGGCCTCAGGGCCTGCTGGGCCGTCCTCTTGTGTCGAAGGTGTAAGCGATGTCTTCAACCACTGCAAAATCCATTGATGTCAAAAAAAGCCTGGTTGAGGCGATTCTCGCCGGTCTGATCGCCCTGATCGTGTTCGGGCCGATCGTCGGCGTGGTACTCGACGGCTACAGCTTCAACCTCGAACCCACCCGCGTGGCGTGGATCATCGCCATCGTCATGGCGGGGCGGTTTTTCCTGAGCCTGTTCCTGCAGACGCCCAGGGGCCTGAAAATTCTCGAAGGATTCGAGAGCACCGGCTCCGGCGTGCACGTGCTGCCACCGGACTACAAATCGCGCCTGCGCTGGATCATCCCGGTGATGATCGCCATCGCCGTGGCGCTGCCGTTCTTCTCCAATTCCTACCTGCTGGGCGTGGTCATCCTCGGGTTGATCTACGTGCTGCTGGGCCTGGGGCTGAACATCGTGGTCGGTCTGGCCGGTCTGCTCGACCTGGGTTACGTGGCGTTCTACGCCATTGGCGCCTACGGTCTGGCGCTCGGTTATCAGTACCTCGGTCTGGGCTTCTGGACGGTGCTGCCACTGGCGGCCATCACCGCTGGCCTGGCCGGTTGCATCCTCGGTTTTCCGGTGCTGCGCCTGCACGGCGACTACCTGGCGATCGTGACCCTGGGCTTCGGTGAAATCATTCGTCTGGTGCTCAACAACTGGTTGTCCCTGACCGGCGGCCCGAACGGCATGCCGGCGCCACTGCCGACCTTCTTCGGTCTGGAATTCGGCAAGCGGGCGAAGGATGGCGGGGTACCGTTCCACGAGTTCTTCGGCATCGCCTACAACCCGGACGTGAAGTACTACTTCATTTATACGGTGTTGTTCCTGGTGGTACTGGCCGTGCTGTACATCAAGCATCGTCTGGTGAAAATGCCGGTCGGCCGTGCCTGGGAAGCCCTGCGTGAAGACGAGATCGCCTGTCGTTCGATGGGGCTGAACCACGTGCTGGTCAAACTCTCGGCGTTCACCATCGGCGCCTCCACGGCAGGTCTGGCGGGTGTGTTTTTCGCCACCTATCAAGGTTTCGTCAACCCGACCTCGTTCACCTTCTTCGAATCGGCGCTGATCCTCGCCATCGTCGTGCTCGGCGGCATGGGCTCGACCATCGGCGTGGTGATCGCCGCGTTCGTGCTGACGGTTGCCCCGGAACTGTTGCGCAGCTTTGCCGAATATCGCGTGCTGCTGTTCGGCATCCTGATGGTGTTGATGATGATCTGGCGACCTCGCGGACTGATCCGCATCAGCCGTACCGGGGTCACTCCACGCAAAGGTGCCATTCACTATGAGAGGGCTGCGCCATGAGTGAAGTCGTACTCTCTGTTGAAAAACTGATGATGCACTTCGGTGGCATCAAGGCCTTGAGCGACGTCAGCCTGAAGGTCAAACGCAACTCGATCTTCGCCCTGATCGGCCCCAACGGCGCCGGCAAGACCACGGTGTTCAACTGCCTGACCGGCTTCTACAAGGCATCCGGCGGCAAGATCGAACTCAACGTGCGCGGTCAGCAGACCAACGTCATCAAGCTGCTGGGCGAGTCGTTCAAGCCGACCGATTTCGTCTCGCCGAAGAACTTCGCCAGTCGCCTGTACTACAAGATGTTTGGCGGCACTCACCTGGTGAACCGTGCGGGCCTGGCCCGGACCTTCCAGAACATTCGCCTGTTCAAGGAAATGTCGGTGCTGGAAAACCTGCTGGTGGCCCAGCACATGTGGGTCAACCGCAACATGCTGGCCGGCATCCTCAACACCAAGGGCTATCGCAAGGCCGAAAGCGATGCGCTGGACTGCGCGTTCTACTGGCTGGAAGTGGTGGATCTGGTGGACTGCGCCAACCGTCTGGCCGGTGAGCTGTCCTACGGCCAGCAACGTCGTCTGGAGATCGCCCGGGCCATGTGCACGCGGCCGCAGATCATCTGCCTCGACGAACCGGCCGCCGGCCTCAACCCTCAGGAAACCGAAGCGCTGAGCGCGATGATCCGGCTGCTGCGCGACGAGCACGATCTGACCGTGGTGCTGATCGAACACGACATGGGCATGGTCATGAGCATTTCCGATCACATCGTGGTATTGGACCACGGCATTGTCATCGCCGAGGGCGGTCCGGACGATATCCGCCACGATCCGAAAGTGATTGCGGCTTATCTGGGCGCCGATGAAGAGGAAGTCGTATGACGCAACCGATCCTCGAACTCAAGGAACTGGACGTGTTCTACGGCCCGATCCAGGCCCTCAAAGGCGTCTCGCTGCAGATCAACGAAGGGGAAACCGTCAGCCTGATCGGCTCCAACGGCGCCGGCAAGTCGACCCTGCTGATGTCGATCTTCGGCCAGCCCCGGGCGGCGGGCGGGCAGATCCTTTATCAGGGCGTGGACATCACCCACAAGTCATCGCACTACATCGCCTCCAACGGCATCGCGCAGTCGCCGGAAGGGCGGCGGGTGTTCCCCGACATGACCGTCGAGGAAAACCTGCTGATGGGCACCATCCCGATCGGCGACAAGTACGCCAAGGAAGACATGCAGCGCATGTTCGAGCTGTTTCCGCGGCTCGAAGAGCGTCGCAATCAGCGTGCAATGACCATGTCCGGCGGTGAGCAGCAGATGCTCGCCATCGCCCGGGCGCTGATGAGCCGACCGAAGTTGCTGCTGCTGGATGAACCGAGCCTGGGGCTGGCGCCGATCGTGGTGAAACAGATCTTCACCACCCTGCGGGAACTGGCGAAAACCGGCATGACCATTTTCCTCGTCGAGCAGAACGCCAACCATGCGTTGAAACTGTCCGACCGGGCGTATGTGATGGTCAACGGCGAGATTCGCCTCAGTGGCACCGGTCAGGAACTGCTGGTGAACGAGGAGGTGCGTAACGCCTATCTTGGCGGGCACTGAGTCAAAGGTTCTCCACAGAAAACAAAGCCCCGGGACACCCGTCCCGGGGCTTTTTTGTATCCAGAATCCATCACGATCCAGACCATTCCCGAAATTGTGGAAAACAAAATCCGGAACCTGCCAAAGCGCGACATATAGACGCTGCAAATAGCTGTTTTTCCACCGTTTTGACTTGTCCCCGGTTGCTGTGGAGCCGGCTGTGAATAACGTGGGAGTAGCTGGCTGAAAGCCTTTAAAGACGTGCTGTTCAGGCGATAGGTCGTTTTTTGAACAGGCCATTTGCCGGTTGCCGCCCGCCGTTTTGTCAACCCTTTTATGGTCGCGGAAGAACACGGGGTCGCCTGTGTGCAAGCCTGTGGATAAGTCTGTGATCAAACTCTGGAAAGACTGCGCAGAGGGCCGTAATTGCTGGCCCCGGGCAATCATGGTGGTGACCGGTCGGTCGTGCAGAATGCCTTGCCCGGCACAATCGGCGGATCCGGGTCAAGCGAAATACTTTGCCTTTGTCGCGCAAAGCCTTGTGTGGCGCGGCTTTGCGCTTTTCCACTTGCCCCCGGAAACTGTGGAAGGGCATGTGGATAACATGCGGGCATGTGGCTACAGGCCACGTCAGACAAGGCGTTGAGAAGGTTGATCAAATTCTGAGCAGAAATGTATGCCGGTCGACGGTTGCTCGTGAATGCCGGGCCGGGCATGCTGCCTGCTGATTTTCTATTCCAATGGCTGCCCCGGGTAGCCGAAGCAAGGAGAACACGATGTCCAACACCCTGTTTATCACCGGCGCAACGTCCGGTTTTGGTGAAGCCTGTGCCCGTCGTTTTGCCGAGGCCGGCTGGAAACTGGTGCTGACCGGTCGTCGTGAAGAACGCCTCAACGCGCTGTGCGCCGAGCTGTCGAAGCAGACCGAAGTGCACGGTCTGGTACTGGACGTACGTGATCGCAAGGCAATGGAGGAGGCGATTGCCAACCTGCCGCCGTCGTTCGCCAAACTGCGCGGCCTGATCAACAACGCAGGTCTCGCGCTGGGTGTGGACCCGGCACCGAAGTGCGACCTCGACGATTGGGACACCATGGTCGACACCAACGTCAAAGGCCTGATGTACAGCACTCGCCTGTTGCTGCCGCGTCTGATCGCCCATGGTCGCGGCGCCGGCATCGTCAACCTCGGTTCGATCGCCGGCAACTACCCGTACCCGGGCAGCCACGTTTATGGCGCGACCAAGGCGTTCGTCAAACAGTTCTCGCTGAACCTGCGTTGCGACTTGCAGGGCACCGGCGTTCGCGTCAGCAACATCGAGCCTGGACTGTGCGAGAGCGAGTTCTCGCTGGTGCGCTTCGGCGGTGACCAGGCGCGTTATGACGCGACCTACGCCGGCGCCGAGCCGATCCAGCCGCAGGACATCGCCGAGACGATTTTCTGGGTGCTCAACACCCCGGCGCACATCAACATCAACAGCCTGGAACTGATGCCGGTGAGCCAGACCTGGGCGGGTTTTGCCATCGAGCGTAACAAGGTCTGACACCGCGTAACGGCTAATCGCTGGCAAGCCAGCTCCCACAGGGTTATCGGTGTCCCAAGCCTTGGGTTCGCCTTGAAACCTGTGGGAGCGGGCTTGCCCGCGAAGAGGCCGGGACGGGCAGTAGAAGGCTATGAGGTAAACTCCTCTCGCAACAACCCCACCGCACCCAGCGGTTTTCAAGGTGTTTCGAGGAGTCAAAGTGAGTAACCGAGGTGAGCAGTCGCTGCTCAAACAATCGACCCTTCTGATGCTGGCCGTGTCGATCGCCGGGATCGTCACCGGTTTTGTTTCAGGTTCCCAGTCCATCCTGTTCGATGGCTTTTTTTCGCTGATTGCCACGTTCATCAAAGTCCTGATGCTGATCACCGCGAAGCTGATCGCCAAGCAAAGCAACCAGCGCTTCCAGTTCGGTTTCTGGCACCTGGAGCCGATGGTGCTGCTGATCGAAGGCAGCTTCCTGTTGCTGATCGCCATCTACGCGTTTCTCAACGGTGTGTTCGGCATCATCAACGGCGGTCGTGAGATCGAGCTGGGGCTGGTGATCATCTACGCCGCGGTGTTTACCGTTGTCGAGTTCGCCTACTTCTTCTACGTGCGCCACCGCAATCGCCAGCTCAAGTCGAGCCTGATCCAGTTCGACAACATCAGCTGGCTGGTGGACGCGATGCTGTCGGTGGGCCTGTTGATCAGTTTCCTGGCGGCGTTGCTGCTCAAGTCCCGGGGCTATGGCGAGTGGGCGAAGTTCGTCGACCCGCTGATTCTCATCGTACTGGCCCTGACCATGCTGCCGCCGGCCTTCAAGATCCTCGGCCCGGCGCTGCGTGACGTGCTCGGCATTGCGCCGGACACGCTGGATGAGCAGGTGCGCGAAGTGATGGAGGCGGCGAAGGTCGAGCATGGCTTCGACGATTACGTGTCCTACGTGCAGAAGCACGGGCGGGCGCGATTCATCGAGATTCATGTGGTATTGCCGGCGGATTACCGGCTGCAGAGCGTCGGTCAGCTGGATGGGCTGCGCGAGGCGATTTCCGCGAAGCTGGGCAAACCGGATGCGGCGCGCTGGCTGACCATCAGCTTCACCGGCGACAGGAAGTGGATTGCCTGATGTCATGTGGCGAGGGGGTTTGCTCCCTCGCCACTGTTGTCAGCTCAGATAGTCGGCAAGGCCGCGATAGCAGGTCGCCAGGTGATACGGCGTGGTCGACGGCATGTCCTTGCGGCTGACCTCGCCCTGTTCATCACGGCATTCATGCCAGCCCCCGGCATGCAGGAAGCGCTGCTGCAACGCCTGCAATTGGCGCAGCACGGCGGCTTCGCTGCCCGGACGCAACGTCAGGGCGCGCAGGTATTCGGCCTGGGCCCAGATGCGCTGGGTCGAATCTTTCGGTCGCCCGTCCAGATTCAGGTCGAGCATTGCGCGAACGGCACCGGACGGCCGCACCACGCCGTACTGCTCGGTGAAGGCAAACGCCCGGTCCAGCGCGGCATGCAGTTTCGAACCGCGCAGCAGCGGCGAGGAGGCCAGCAGGAAGTACCACTCGAATTGATGACCCGGCTCGTACCAGTTATCCACGGCCCCCAGCGGTTTTTCCATGAGCACACCGGCCTGCGGATCGACGAAGTGCTTGTGCATGGCTGTGCATAACTCGCTCAGCGCCTGCTTGACCGGCGCATCTTCGCGCACGGCCAGCGTGGCCAGAAATGCTTCGGCCAGGTGCATCAGCGGGTTCTGCAACGGGCCGGTTTCCAGCGTGTTCCAGTCGCGGTCGAGGCAGGCTTCGTAGAGACCGTCGCCGGTGGCGAAACGTCGGCCGATGACTTCCAGCGCTGCATTGAGAGTCGATTCGACCAACGGCTCGCGAGACTTTTCCCAGTAGTGAGCGCAGGCGAACAGGATGAACGCGTGGGTGTAGAGGTCCTTGCGCTGATCCAGCGGCTTGCCCTGGGGATCGATGCTGTAGAACCAGCCGCCGTGTTCGGCGTCGTGGAAGTGCCGTTGCAGGGAGCGAAACAGCGCGGCCGCCCGGACCTCGGCGTTATCCACAACCCCGATCAGGCTGGAAAACAGATACAGCTGCCGTGCGCAGGCCATGGCCCGATAGCGCTGCGGCGGCAGCGGCTGATGCGCGGCGTCCAGCGCCTCGTAGGGCAGCGCCATGTCGGCGTTCCAGCCCGGTCCTTGCCAGAGGGGCACGATCACGTTCAGAAAGTGCTGTTGCACTTCACCGAACAGGGTGGTCAATTCAGGCAGGGAGGTGGAGCGGGAAGCGTGGGGCATGGGCGGACGTCGTCACGGCTGGGGCGATTGCGCGACATGGTAGCAGAGAGTGGCGACCGAACGTTCCCGCGCCATGCGCGGGAACGATCAGAGGTGCCATTCAGCCGGTCAGCAACCACGCACCAGTCACCGCCGAAGCCGCTCCCGCCAGTCGAACCAGCGGCGCGGCAGCCTGAGGCAGAAAGCGCACGACGGCATAACCGGCCGCATGCAGGGCAGCTGTCGCGACCACGAAACCGGCGGCATACGCCCACGGGCTCGACATGTCCGGCAACTCCAGGCCATGGGCCACGCCATGGAACAGCGCAAACAGCGCCGTTGCGGCCACTGCCATCGCCAGTGGCGGACGCACCGCCAGCGCCACCGCCAGGCCCAGCGCCAACACTGAAGCGGCAATCCCGCCTTCCAGCGCCGGCAATTCCAGCCCTTCAAACCCGAGCATGCCGCCGATCAGCATGGTGCCGACAAAGGTGCATGGCAGCGCCCAGCGCGCCGCGCCTTGCTGCTGCGCGGCCCACAGACCGACGGCCACCATCGCCAGTAAATGGTCGAGGCCGCCGATCGGGTGGCTGATGCCGGCCACCAGACCAGAATCGCCGTGGCCTGGATGGGCGAAGGCCAGGGCCGGTGTCAGCAGCAGTGCGACGGCGCCGAGAATGCGTTTGAGTGTCATGGATAAGCTTCCTTGTTGATCAGTGATTCAGGCTGCCGTCAGCAGGCCCTGACGTTCGATGAAGGCGATGATGTCTTCCAGGCCCTGCCCGGTTTTCTGGTTGCTGAACACGAACGGCTTGCCGTTGCGCATGCGCTGGGTGTCGCTGTTCATCATCTCCAGCGAGGCGCCGACCAGCGGCGCGAGGTCGATCTTGTTGATCACCAGCAGGTCGGATTTGCAGATCCCGGGCCCGCCCTTGCGCGGCAGCTTGTCGCCGGCCGACACGTCGATCACGTAGATGGTCAGGTCGGACAGTTCCGGGCTGAAGGTCGCAGAGAGGTTGTCGCCACCTGACTCCACCAGAATCAGATCCAGCCCCGGGAAACGCCGGTTCAGTTGATCCACGGCTTCGAGATTGATCGAAGCGTCTTCGCGAATCGCGGTGTGCGGGCAGCCGCCGGTTTCCACGCCGATGATGCGCTCAGGTGCCAGCGCTTCATTGCGCACCAGAAAGTCGGCGTCTTCGCGGGTGTAGATGTCGTTGGTCACAACGGCCAGGTTGTAGCGCTCGCGCAGCGCCAGACACAGGGCCAGGGTCAACGCGGTTTTCCCGGAACCGACCGGGCCGCCGATGCCGACGCGCAAGGGTTGTGTGTTCATGTTATTCTCCAGACTGAAAGGCCCTAGGAACGGAACAGACGGCTGTACTGGCGCTCATGGGCCATGCACGCCAGGGACAGACCGAACGCGGCGCTGCCGAGGTGTTCGGGATTGATTCGGGTGGCATCCTGCTGCGCCTGTTGCAGCAGCGGCAGCAGTTCGCTGGTCAGGCGCTGGGCGGCTTGCTGGCCCAGCGGCAGGGTTTTCATCAGTACGGCGAGCTGGTTTTCCAGCCAGCTCCACAGCCACGCGGCGAGGGCGTCCTGCGGGCTGATCTGCCAGGCGCGGGCGGCCAGTGCCCAGCACAGGGCCAGATGAGGTTCGTCGCAGTCTTCGAGAAAGTCCCGCGCGGCCTGATCAAGTTCGGGCAAGCCATTGAGCAATTGCTGCAACGAATAACCCATCTGCCGGCTCTCCAGATGCAGTTCGCGGGTTTCGCGGCTGGCGCGATGTCGCTCGCAGATACGCAGCAGCTCATCCCAGTTTTCTTCCGCTGCGGCCTGGCAATGGGCGAGCAGCATGGGCGCTTCGAATCGCCCGAGGTTGAGCAGCAATTGATCGCTGATCCAGCGCCGGGCGCTGTCCGGGTTGTTCACCCGGCCGTTGTCCACCGCCATCTCCAGACCCTGGGAATAGCTGTAGCCGCCAATCGGCAATTGCGGACTGGCCAGGCGCAGCAGCGCCCAGGCCGGGTTCACAAACGGACGCCGAACTGGTGGAGTTTCGGCGCGTAGTTGAAGTCTTCGTCGCCGTGACGCGAATGGTGATGGCCACCGCCATAGGCGCCGTGTTCCGGCTGGAACGGCGCTTCGATGGATTCAACCTGCGCGCCCAGCTGTTCCAGCATCGCCTTGAGCACGTAATCGTCAAGCAGACGCAACCAGCCGTCACCGACTTGCAGCGCGACGTGGCGATTGCCCAGGTGATAGGCCGCGCGGGTCAGTTCGAAGGTGTTGGCGCAGGTGACGTGCAGCAGTTGTTCGGAGCGGGCACAGACCCGGACGATCCGGCCATCTTCGGCTTGCAGGCATTCGCCGTCATACAGCGGCGGTTGACCACGCTCCAGAAACAGCCCGACGTCTTCGCCTTCGGCACTGAAACAGCGCAGGCGGCTTTTGCTCCTGGCCTCGAAGGTCAGGTGCAATTCGGCGGCCCAGAGGGGTTGAGGGTCGATTCGGCGGTGAATCACCAGCATCGGAAAGCTTCCTGCCATTGACAATGCTCAGGCTAGAGCAAGGGGCTTGCCAACCGGACGATTTGTAGGAAAACCCTGTCGGAGCGTAGCGGATGTTTCAAGATGTTGCAGGATTGTGAGGTGTTTTGGTGCGTGAAGTTTTTTACATGCACCCTTTTGCGGCACAAAAAAAATCGCAGCCTTGGCTGCGATCTTTTGCTGACTCACTCGGTACTCCCGAGTCCTTGCCAATGCTTGAGCCCGATAAAGATGAAGCGCAGTTGCTGGGTCATCTTCGCCTGCGGCGTCAAATGCTCGGGCAGGGCTTCGGATGGCGGGTCGATGATGTCCGGCAGGGTGGCGAACACCGATTTGACGATCAGGTCGGCCATCACGCTCAAACCTTCGCGATTGAGGTGTTGCAGCTTGGGCATCAAGGCCAGGTCCGCCGCGAGGTCGGAGCTGATGTCCTCACGCAAGCGGCCAATGGCCTGACGTACCGGCAACGATCCGCCGTACTGCTCACGAGCCAGAAACAGGAATTGCGAACGGTTGGCGCTGACCACGTCGAGGAAGATCCGCACCGAGGCATCGATGATTCCGCCCATGACGAATTCGTTATGGCGGACCAGACGAATGGTTTCGCGGAAGGTCTGGCCGACTTCGCTGACCAGGACCAGGCCCAGTTCATCCATATCGGCGAAATGCCGGTAGAAACCGGTGGGCACGATGCCGGCGGTTTTCGTCACTTCACGCAGGCTCAGGCTGCCGAATCCTCGGCCGCTTTCCATCAGGTGGCGGGCAGCGTCCATCAGGGCGTTGCGGGTCTGTTGTTTCTGTTCGGCGCGGGGCAGCATCGCAAGGGTGTGTTCTTAGGCAAGACAAGCGCCGCACTCTAGCAAATCGGCTTTGTCGGCGTCGAACGGCAGCGGGGATACAGCGAGGTTTTGCGACTTCTTCATACCGGCTCCTGAAAAGTCAAAAGCCCAATCCGGGGATTGGGCTTTTTTTCCAGGCCGCCACGGGCTTAGCTCAGGGCGCTGTTGCGTTCGATCACGCGGTCACCGCCACCTTCGGCCAGGGTTTGACCTTGTGGGGTTTTGTCGTAGCCGTCAGCTGCGAGGGTCTGACCTTGAGGCGTCTTGTCGTAGCCATCGGAAGCCAGGGTTTGACCTTGTGGAGTCTTGTCGTAGCCGTCCTGAACCAGACCTTTCTCTTCCAGGCGATCACGGCCGCCTTCGGCTAACGTTTGACCTTGTGGGGTCTTGTCATAGCCATCTTGAACCAGACCTTTTTCTTCCAGGCGGTTACGACCGTTTTCAGCCAGGGTCTGGCCTTGTGGCGTGCGGTCCGAGCCGTCAGCAGCAACGGTCTGGCTGAACACCGAGTGGCTGGATTTCACTTGTGGAGTAGCCTGGTCGGCGGCTGGCAGAGCGAAAGCGGTGCTGGCCAGCATCGAGAGGGCAAGACTGAACAGAATTTGGCGTTTCATGATGGGTTGCTCCTTGGGAGGGCGATAAAGTGGGTACGAAGCCAATGCTACTCTCGATAAGTCGATATAAAAGTTCATAAACACAATGGTAATAATCAACAGAATTGATTGTTCGCTTGAGAGGCTCTAGCTCGGGCGTTTCAGGCGAGCGCTTTTGCACCGGAGTGGGTATTTTCCACCCACTTTTGCCTCGCAAAAGTGCGGGGGCGGTAACGTCGACTCGACCGATCGGTCAGCATGGCGAGCGTTTTTTGGCCTTGATGGGGCTTTCGATTAAACCTGCGGGCTGTTTGCCAGTCGTAGATTTCATGAGGGCCTGGCAAGGCCCGTCGTTCAAGCGGTGTCGATCCGCCGTCGTTTTCAGGAGCTTTGTGCATGACGCGCAGCCGTAAGATTTTCGCCTGGACCTTCGCCACCTTCCTGCTGTTGCTGGCGGTGCTGGTCCTGATCATCGTGTTCTTCGACTGGAACCGGATCAAACCGCCGCTCAATGCCAAAGTTTCGGAAGAATTGCATCGGCCGTTCGCCATCAACGGCAACCTCGCCGTGGTCTGGCAGCGCGAGCCGGACGAGGGCGGCTGGCGCGCCTGGGTGCCGTGGCCGCATGTGGTGGCCGAAGACCTGACGCTGGGCAATCCGGACTGGTCGAAGCAGCCGCAGATGGCCACCCTCAAACGGGTCGAGCTGCGCATTTCGCCGCTGGCATTGCTGGCGCAGCGGGTGACGATCCCGCGCATCGACCTGACCGAGCCCAACGCGCAATTGCAGCGTATGGCCGATGGCCGCGCCAACTGGACCTTCAAATTCGATCCCAAGGACCCGGATGCAGAACCCTCGAACTGGGTGGTGGACATTGGTGCCATCGGATTCGACAAGGGCCATGTCACCCTGGATGACCAGACCCTCAAGACCCGTCTCGATCTGTTGATCGATCCTCTGGGCAAGCCGATTCCCTTCAGCGATATCGTCGGCGACAAAGCGGCGAAAACTGCATTGGAGAAGGGTGGTACGCCGCAGGATTATGCGTTCGCGCTGAAAGTCACCGGCCAGTACCACGGGCAAAAGCTCGCCGGCCAGGGCAAGATCGGCGGTCTGCTGGCCTTGCAGGATGCGGCAAAACCGTTCCCGTTGCAGGCGCAGGCGAAAATTGGCGATACCAGCATCGAGCTGGCCGGCACGCTGACCGATCCGTTGAACCTCGGCGCGCTCGACCTGCGCCTGAAACTGGCGGGCGCCAGCCTCGGCAATCTCTATCCACTGACCGGCGTGACCCTGCCGGACACGCCGCCGTATTCCACCGACGGTCACCTGATCGCCAAACTCCATGAGCCGGATGGCGCGCAGTTTCGCTACGAACAGTTCAACGGCAAGATCGGCGGCAGCGACATTCACGGCGACCTGGCCTACGTCGCCAGTCAGCCACGACCCAGACTCAGCGGGGCGTTGCTGTCCAATCAACTGCTGTTCGCCGACCTCGCGCCGCTGATCGGCGCGGATTCCAATGACAAGCAAAAGGCCCGTGGTGGCGAGAGCAAGCAACCGGCGGACAAGGTGCTGCCGGTGGAAGAGTTCAAGACTGACCGCTGGCGGGCGATGGATGCCGACGTCGAGTTCACCGGCAAGCGCATCGTCCACAGCGAGAAACTGCCGTTCACCGACCTGTATACGCACCTCAAACTCAATGACGGCGAGCTGAGCCTTGAGCCACTGCGCTTCGGCGTCGCCGGCGGCAATCTCGATGCGCAGATCCGCCTCAACGGCCGCACCGAGCCACTGGAAGGCCGGGCGAAACTGACTGCACGCAAGTTCAAGCTCAAGCAACTGTTCCCGACCTTCGAACCGATGAAGACCAGTTTCGGCGAGCTCAACGGCGATGCCGACATCAGCGGGCGCGGCAACTCGGTGGCCAAGTTGCTGGGGGGCGCCAACGGCAACCTGAAGATGCTGATCAACGATGGCGCCATCAGCCGTGAGTTGATGGAACTGGCGGGGCTCAATGTCGGCAACTACGTGGTCGGCAAAGTCTTTGGCGACAAGGAAGTGAAGATCAACTGCGCGGCGGCGGACTTCGATATCAAGACCGGTCTGGCGACGACGCGACTGTTCGTGTTCGATACCGAGAACGCCATCGTCTACATCGACGGCACGGCAAACATGGCCACCGAACAACTGGATCTGACGGTGACGCCGGAGTCCAAGGGCTGGCGTCTGATCTCCCTGCGTTCGCCGTTGTACGTGCGCGGCAAGTTCATCAAGCCGGATGCCGGGGTCAAAGCGGTACCGCTGATGCTGCGCGGTGCCGGCATGGTGGCGCTGGGCGTGATAGCCGCCCCGGCGGCGGGATTGCTGGCGCTGGTGGCGCCGAGCGGTGGTGAACCGAACCAGTGCGCGCCGTTGCTGGAACAGATGAAGGCGGGCAAGGCGCCCGTGACCGTCAAACCCACTCAATGATTCTTTAACGTTTATCAGAAAGCTATCGCGGGCAAGCCCGCTCCCACAGGTTCAGTGAAAACCCTGTGGGAGCGGGCTTGCCCGCGATTGGATCCGGAGACATCAAAGGTCTTTCAGGATGTCCGCCATGTCATCGGCATGCTCTTCTTCCTGAGCCAGGATGTCTTCGAAAATGCGACGGGTAGTCGGGTCTTTATCGCCGATGTACTGGATGATTTCACGATAGCTGTCGATGGCGATCCGCTCGGCCACCAGGTCTTCGTAAACCATTTCCTTCAAGGTGTTGCCGGCCACGTATTGCGCGTGGGACAGCTTCGACAGCCGATCCGGGTTGAATTCGGGTTCGCCACCCAGCTGCACGATGCGCTCGGCGAGGCGGTCGGCATGTTCCGCTTCCTGCGTGGCGTGCTCGAGAAACTCTTCGGCGGCGACGTTGGCTTTCAGGCCGTTGGCCATGAAGTAATGGCGCTTGTAGCGCAATACGCAGACCAGTTCGGTGGCCAGCGATTCATTGAGCAGGCGCAGCACTTCCTCACGATTGGCACTGTAGCTTTCGGTCACCGCGCCGTTTTCGACGTGTTGTCGTGCGCGCTCGCGCAGGGTTTGAACATCAGACAGATGCAGGTCGCTCATTTCAGTCTCCTGGAGGCTAATCCGGTGGGCGCCACGTTCGGCCGACGTGATCGCTACTCAGGTTGTGAGTGATGCGAGCGGCAAAAAGTTTTATGTATTTTTCGCGGACCTCGGCGACAGCCCGGACAATTGCGCCTCTTCCTGCAACCAGGCGAAGAATGCCCGCACCGGTGGATGCCGCTCGCGCCCCGGCACGCACAGTGCGCTGTAGCCCGCGCCATCGACCTGCACCTCACCTTTGTACGGCACCAGCAAGCCGCTGGCGACACTCTCCGACACCAGGATATTGCTCGCCAGCACCAGCCCTTGCCCGGCGATGGCCGCCTGCAGGGCGTAATGTTCTTCGTCGTATTCGCGGACGGCCGGGTGCTGATTCAGCCAGTGCTCTCCCGACTGCGCGCACCAGGCTTCCCAGCCGTGGGCATACAGTTTCGAGTTATGCCAGCGCACGCTGATCAGCGTCGGAGTGCGACGGGTGGCCAGCGCCACTTGTTCCGGCGAGCCGTAGACGCCGAACGATTCATCGAACAGGCACAAGCCGTACAGGTTCGGGTAATCGTCGAGGCTGTAGCGCAATACCAGATCGACGCTGGCGTCCTGATGCAGGTCGATCACTTCGCAATGGGTGTCCAGCCGCACGTTGATATTCGGGTGTTTCGCGTAAAACCGCCCCAGTCGCGGCACCAGCCACAGTGCGGCGAACGCCGCGGTGGTCGACAGTGTCAGGCTGCTGCCGCTGCGCTGCGGGCGCAGGGTGTCGACGCTTTGCGCCACTTCCAGCAGCGCGCCGTGCAGGCTGCGGAACAGCCGCTCGCCGCCCTCGGTCAGGCGCACCTGGCGGGGCAGGCGTTCGAACAGCGCCACGCCGAGCCAGTCCTCCAGCGAACGGATCTGATGGGAAATCGCCGTTGGTGTTACCGCGAGTTCTTCGGCGGCCGCCTTGAAGCTCAACAGGCGTGAAGCGGATTCGAACGCGCGCAGGGCGGTCAGTGGCAGTGAAGCGAACATGGAAAACTCCACGGATGAAATGGATTCATCCAGACTGATTTTTGCTCATTTGAGGTGAAGAAGTGATGCCTGCAATCTGGCGCCACACAGTCACTCAAGTCTAGCCACAAGGAGTTTCAGATGAGCAAGATTCTTGCAATCCATGCCAGCCCACGCGGTGAGCGTTCCCATTCGCGGCGCCTGGCGGAAAGCTTTCTCAGTGCCTGGCAAGTCCGTCATCCGCAGGCGCAAGTCACCCGCCGCGAAGTGGGCAGGGCACTGATTCCGGCGGTCAATGAGGCGTTCGTCGCCGCGGCGTTTTACCCCGAGCCCGAAGCGCGTCCACTGTCGATGCAGGCCGATCTGGCCCTCAGCGATCAATTGGTGGGCGAGTTGTTCGATCATGACCTGCTGCTGATTTCCACGCCGATGTACAACTTCAACGTGCCCAGCGGTCTCAAGGCCTGGGTCGACCAGATCGTGCGTCTGGGCCTGACGTTCGATCACACCCTGGACAACGGCATTGCCCAATACACGCCGCTGTTGCGCGGCAAGAAGGCGCTGATCGTCACCACGCGCGGCGGCTTCGGCTTCGGCCCGGGCGGCGAGCTGGAGGCACTGAATCACGCCGATCCCTGGCTGCGCACGGCGCTGGGTTTCATCGGTATCAACGACGTCTCGGTGGTCGCTGCCGAGGGCGAGGAATCCGCCGAACGCACCTTTGCGGTGTCGGTGGCCGAGGCCGAGCAGCGTTTGCTTGATCTCGCCCGGGAGTTCTAGGTGGCCTGGCTGTTTCTGCTGATCGCCGCCGGTTTCGAAGTCACCTTCGCCATGGGCATGAAGTACGCCGAGGGTTTCACCCGGCTCTGGCCATCGTTGATAACGGTGGTGGCGGCGGTGGGCGGGGTTTATTTCCTGACCCTGGCGATGCGTGAATTGCCGGTCAGCATCGCCTACCCGATCTGGACCGCCATCGGTTCACTGGGCACGGTGTTTCTCGGTTTTGCGCTGCTGGGCGAGAGCCTGACGCCGGTGAAGGTGCTGTCGGTGGGGCTGATTGTGGCGGGGGTGGTGGGGCTGAAGTAGGCTGGTCGTGGAGTTGTCATCATCACGGAAGATGCTTGGCGGGCGTTTTGCACGTCTCGCATCCACCCACCGACCACAGGGATGTCTGCCCATGTCGCAGGAATCGGCCACACGTTATCCACTGGTGCTGGTGCCGGGAATGCTCGGTTTCATCCGGCTGGTGCTGTACCCGTACTGGTACGGGATCATCAAGGCGCTGCGTCGGGGCGGGGCGACGGTGATTGCGGTGCAGGTGTCGCCGCTCAATTCCACCGAAGTGCGGGGCGAGCAGTTGCTGGCACGCATCGATGAAATCCTGCGCGAGACCGGCGCGGCCAGGGTCAATCTGTTCGGCCATAGCCAGGGTTCGCTGACGGCACGTTACGCGGCGGCGAAACGTCCGGATCTGGTGGCGTCGGTAACCTCTGTGGCCGGCCCCAATCACGGTTCGGAACTGGCCGATTATCTGGCGAAACACTATCCGGTAGACAGCGCCCGGGGCCGCATCCTCGAGGCGTTGCTGCGGTTTGTCGGCTGGCTGATGGCATTGCTGGAGACCGGTTACCACGGGCCGAAACTGCCGGTGGATATTCACGCTTCGCACCATTCCCTGACGACCGAGGGCGTGGCGCTGTTCAACCAGCGTTATCCACAGGGGTTGCCGGACACCTGGGGCGGGCACGGGGCGGAAGAGGTCAACGGTGTGCGGTATTACTCGTGGTCCGGCACTTTGCAGCCGGGCAAGACCGATCGTGGCGGCAACCTGTTCGATGGCACCAACCGCAGTTGCCGGTTGTTCGCCAAAACCTTCGTGCGTGAGCCGGGGCAGTGCGACGGCATGGTCGGACGCTACAGCTCGCACCTGGGCACGGTCATCGGCGATGACTACCCGCTGGACCACTTCGACATCGTCAACCAGTCACTGGGACTGGTCGGTAGAGGAGCGGACCCGGTGCGGCTGTTCGTCGAGCATGCGGCGCGGTTGAAAGCCGCTGGTTTATAGCCATGTGGGAATCAGGCAACGCTGACTCGGCGACCGAGCACGGTGGTCCAGCGTTCGGAAAGAATCACTCCACCCAGCGTCAGCAAACCACCGACCAGGTGATACATCGCCAGTTGTTCTTTCAACACCACCGCAGCAATCAGCGCGGTGATCAGCGGCAGCAGGTTGAAAAACAGCGTGGTCCGGCTTGGCCCCAGACGCTGCACGGCCTGCATCCACGCCAGCGGCGCAAGCATCGAGGCCAGCAGACAGGCATAGAGCACCAACGGAATGTTCTGCACGCTCAGGCCGGTCTTCGGTGAAACGGCATACAGCGGAAACAGCACCACCACCGCCACCAGCACCTGCAAATACAGCAACACCAGCGGTGGCAGGCGCAGCTGCCATTTCTTCAGCAGGGTGCTGTAGATCGCGTAGGCGAGGGTGGCGATCAGCATCATCGCGTCACCCAGGTTCACTCCGTGTTGCAGCAGTGCGCCGAGGCTGCCGGACGACACCACCACCAACACACCGGCGAAGGACAGCACCGCACCGACCAGCGCCCCGGCGGTCAGGCGCTGACCGAGGCTGAAGATCGCCATGGTCAGCGACATCAACGGCATCAGCGACAGGATGATGCCCATGTTGGTGGCGCTGGTCATGGTGGCCGCGAAATAGGCCAGGCTCTGATAGACCGCCATCCCGAGCACGCCGAGGATGAAGATTTTGCCCAGGTTCGGGCGGATCTGCGGCCAGTGCGCGAGCACTTTCCCGAGCATGAACGGAGTGAACAACAGGCCGGCGAACAGCCAGCGGTAGAAGCCGATCTCGGCGGGGAAAATGGCACCGACCGCGAGTTTGTTGATCACGGTGTTGCCGGCCCAGATGAAAATCGCCAGCAGGGGAAACGCGTATTGCATGGGAGGAGAAACCAGTACATTGATGAGCGCTGATTATCCCTTGTCCGGATGCAGGCCTATACTGCGAACCGGACAACCTGCCTCTGATTCCGGACAGCATGAACAGTAAACACATCGATCTGCTGGATTTCAGCGAACTGCCCTCGGCCGTGTATTTCCGCTATGCCGACTTCAACGCCCACGAATACGCCGCGCCCCATCGTCATCCATGGGGCACGCTGGAGTACGCGGCTCACGGCGTGCTGCACATGGAGGTCGACGGCAGTCGCTTCATGTCGCCGCCGCAATACGCGGTGTGGGTGCCGCCGCAGGTCGAGCACAGTTTCTACAGTCATCAGCCGGTGAATTACCGGGCGGTGTGCCTGGCGCCCGGGGTGTGCGCGGATTTGCCGGCGCAAGCGTGCACCCTGGCGATCAGCGATATCCTCAAGGCCATCCTCAAGGACTTCGCCGCCCGGGATGTGAAGATTCCTGCGCTCGAGGCCGACCAGAGACTGGCCCGGGTACTGGTGGATCAACTGCGTCAGTCGCCGGTTCATCAGTGTTATCTGCCGTACGCCAGCAGTCCCGGTTTGCGGATCATCCTCGAAACCCTGCAGGCCGAGCCCGGTAACAATGAACCGCTGGCGCACTGGGCGGAGCAGGTGCATGTCAGTGAACGCACCCTGGCCCGGCAATTCGTCCGGGAGCTGGGGATGAGTTTCGGCGAGTGGCGTCAGCGCCTGCGTTATCTCGCCGCCATCGAGGCGTTGGAGAGTTCACGCAGCGTGCAGGAAATCGCCTTCGATCTCGGTTACAGCAGCGGCTCGGCGTTCATCGCCATGTTCGCCCGGCAGGCCGGTTGTACGCCGGAGCAATACCGGCGCAGTCATCTGGAGAGCAGGAAGGTGTAACAAGCTTTGACTACACTCAGCCGGAGGCCGTATCCATCGATGCGGCGACAAGGAGAAAACTCCATGAAGATGCTGCGTGTCCCTTTGTTGATGATCGGTCTGCTGCTGTGCTCCCAGGGTTTCGCCGCTACGGCGCAACAGAACAAGATGACCACCTGCAACGCCGACGCCACGGCCAAGAGCCTCAAGGGCGACGAGCGCAAAGCCTTCATGAGCACTTGCCTGAAGGCCGCGCCGGCTGCCAACGACGCCAAGACCCTGACCCCGCAGCAGGAAAAGATGAAGACCTGTAACGCCGACGCGAAAACCAAGGCCCTGACCGGCGATGCGCGCAAGGCGTTCATGAGTGATTGCCTGAAGAAAAAATAACCGGTTGGACTTGTGGTGAGCAGGTCGGCCTCAGCGTCGGATCGCCGCCCGGGCCAAGCCCGCTCCCACAGGTATTCAAGCGGTTCACGACATGGGTGTTCGACACTTGACCTGTGGGAGCTGGCTTGCCAGCGATGAGGCCCTGCAGGTCTGGCTGCATATCCCTAGTGCTCATCCCGGATCGCTGGCAGACTGCCAATCCTTTTACGCCGTTCGTTTTGAGGCTGTATGCCAACGTTTTCTGAGCGTCATGTTGTGTTCTGGGTCAGTTGCATCATCATTTTCGGCGGTTTGCTGCTGGTACTGCCGCTGCGTTTATTGCCCAGTCTGCTGGCGGGGCTGCTGGTATTCGAGCTGGTCAACATGCTCACCCCGCAACTGCAAAGGCTGATCGAAGGCCGTCGCGCGCGCTGGCTGGCGGTGGCTCTGCTGGGCACGCTGGTGGTGAGTGTGCTGGCGCTGATCTTTGCCGGGGCCATCAGTTTCCTTCTGCACGAGGCGGAGAACCCCGGGGCTTCCCTCGATAAATTCATGGGTGTGGTCGACCGTGCCCGGGGGCAACTGCCGCCGTTTCTCGACAGCTACCTGCCGGCCAGTGCCGCCGAGTTCCGTGTCGCCATTGGCCAATGGGCGAGCAAACACCTGTCCGAGCTGCAACTGGTGGGCAAGGATGCGGCGCACATGTTCGTGACCCTGTTGATCGGCATGGTGCTGGGCGCGATCATCGCCTTGCAGCGCGTGCCGGACGTCACCAAGCGCAAGCCGCTGGCGGCCGCACTGTTCGACCGTCTGCACCTGCTGGTTCAGGCGTTTCGCAATATCGTCTTCGCGCAGATCAAGATTTCCCTGCTCAACACCTTCTTCACCGGGATCTTCCTGGCAGTGATCCTGCCGCTGTTCGGGATCAAGCTGCCGCTGACCAAGACCCTGATCGTGCTGACCTTCCTGCTCGGCCTGCTGCCGGTGATCGGCAACCTGATGTCGAACACGC
Source organism: Pseudomonas sp. BW7P1 (assembly GCF_024981055.1). Classification (NCBI taxonomy): domain Bacteria; kingdom Pseudomonadati; phylum Pseudomonadota; class Gammaproteobacteria; order Pseudomonadales; family Pseudomonadaceae; genus Pseudomonas; species Pseudomonas sp. BW7P1. Next base: position 869,931 of record NZ_CP103374.1, read on the forward strand.
TGATCACCATTGTCGGCCTGTCGCTGTCGATCTGGGTGGCGGTTGCCGCGCTGGGTTACCTGATCTTTATCCACAAGCTCGAATACTTCCTCAACGCGCGCATCGTCGGCGGGCAGATCAGTGCCAAGTCCTGGGAGTTGCTGCTGGCGATGCTGGTGTTCGAAGCCGCGTTCGGCCTGCCGGGGGTGGTGGCGGGGCCGATTTATTACGCGTATCTGAAGAGTGAGTTGAAGTTGGGAGGGATGGTTTAGCAGGTGATCGTTCCCACGCGAGCGTGGGAACGATCATCGTGGTGTCAGTTCATCGAGCCGTATCGCTTCATGGCCTCGATCGCCAGACCGCTGCCGATGCTGCCGAAGATGTTGCCTTCCACATGGCGGGCATTCGGCAGCATCGCTGAAACGCTGTTGCGCAGCGCCGGAATGCCGCTGGAACCGCCGGTGAAGAACACCGTATCGACCTGACCCACCGCCACATTCGCGTCCGCCAGCAATTGCGTGACGCTGCCGCGCACACGTTCCAGTTGCGAGTCGATGGCGGATTCGAACAAGGCACGACTGAGTTCCACGTTCAACCCGGACTCGATGCGATCCAGTGCTACATGGCGGCTGTCGTTGTGGGTCAGATGGATCTTGGTTTCTTCCACCTCCATCGCCAGCCAGTGTCCGGCGCGCTGTTCGATCAGCTTGAACAGACGGTCGATGCCACCGGTGTCTTCGATGTCGTAGCGCATGCTGCCCAGGGCCAGGGTCGACTTCTGCGAGTACACCGAGTTGATGGTGTGCCAGGTCGCCAGGTTCATGTGGTGACTGGTGGGCATCAGCGCGCCGCTCTTCATGCGGCTGCCATAGCCGAACAGCGGCATCAGGCCCTGCAGGCTCAGTTGCTTGTCGAAATCGGTCCCGCCGATGTGCACGCCGCCGGTGGCGAGGATATCGTCGTGACGGTTGTCCAGGCCCCGACGCTCCGGCGACAGGCGCACCAGCGAGAAGTCCGAGGTACCACCGCCGATGTCGACGATCAGTACCAGCTCCTCCCTTTCGATGGTCGACTCATAGTCGAATGCCGCAGCAATCGGCTCGTACTGGAACGACACGTCCTTGAAACCGAGCTTGCGCGCCACTTCCACCAGGGTGTCTTCGGCTTCCTGGTCGGCCAGCGGATCGTCGTCGACGAAGAACACCGGACGACCCAGCACAACCTGCTCGAACTCACGATCGGCGGCGGCTTCGGCGCGGCTCTTGAGTTGGCCGATGAACAGCCCGAGCAAGTCCTTGAACGGCATCGCAGTGCCCAGAACACTGGTGTCGTGCTTGATCAGCTTGGAGCCGAGCAGGCTCTTGAGCGAGCGCATCAGCCGGCCTTCGTAGCCTTCCAGGTATTCGTGCAGCGCCAGGCGACCGTAGACCGGGCGGCGCTCCTCGATATTGAAGAACACCACCGACGGCAGGGTGATCTTGTCGTCTTCCAGCGCGATCATCGTTTCCATGCCGGGGCGCAGCCAGCCGACGGTGGAGTTGGACGTGCCGAAGTCGATGCCGCAGGCACGGGCTGGAGAGGCGTCTTTCATGTCTTTCGGTTCCGGTCAAAAAAACGGCCGCGCAGTGTATGCCAGTGCGCAGCAGATTCGAAGGCCGGTCATCCGCTATTTCACGACTATGCTTGCTTGAAAGTCGCCGCTTTGCCCCAAACTTGCTGGCATGGGCCGGCAGACACACCGGCGGTCGCAAGAACCGCCGTCCACTGCCGATAAACTTCTGCTGCGCCACCCGGTCACAACCTTGAGATCGGTCAACCCGGCACGCGCGAATCGGCGCATGCTGGCATCGGCGCGAAATCGATAACGGATGGTGATTCCTTCGATGGACTTCAAAGACTATTACAAGATACTCGGCGTGGAGCCGACGGCTGACGACAAGGCGATCAAGGCGGCCTATCGCAAGCTGGCGCGCAAATACCACCCCGATGTCAGCAAGGAAAAAGACGCCGAGACCAAGTTCAAGGATGTCTCGGAAGCCTATGAAGCGCTGAAAAGCGCCGACAAGCGCGCCGAATACGACGACCTGCGCCGCTACGGTCAGCACGGCCAGCCATTCCAGGGGCCGCCGGGCTGGCAGAGCCGTGGTGGTTTTGGCGGCGGTGGCGACACCGGTGACTTCTCGGACTTCTTCAGTTCGATCTTCGGCAATCGTGGTCCCGGATTCGGTGGCGGCGGCGGTCGGCAATCTCGCAGCGCCGGGCGCCGGGGAGAAGACGTGGAACTGGAATTGCCGATTTTCCTGGAAGAGACCCTGTCGAACGAATCGAAAAAGATCAGCTTCCAGGTGCCGCAATACAACGCCAACGGCCAGCACGTCAGCAACACCAGCAAGAGCCTGAACGTGAAAATCCCGGCGGGCGTGACCGACGGCGAGCGCATCCGCCTCAAGGGTCAGGGCGCGCCGGGCATCGGTGGTGGCGCCAGTGGCGATCTGTACCTGACCATCCGTTTCGCGCCACACCCGAAATTCGATGTCGAAGGCCAAAACCTGATCATCACCCTGCCGCTGGCACCGTGGGAACTGGCGCTGGGGACCGAAGTGGCGGTGCCGACCCTGACCGGCAAGATCAACCTCAAGGTGCCGGCCGGCAGCCAGAACGGCCAGCGCATGCGTGCCAAGGGTCACGGTCTGCAGAACAAGGCAGGTGAGCGCGGTTACCTGTTCGTCCAGCTCAAGGCTGTCATGCCGAAGGCGACGGGCGATGACGTCAAGGCGCTGTGGCAGGAACTGGCGAAGAAAGCCGCTTTCAATCCGCGAGAGAACTTCTGAATCCGACGACGGAGTAGCCCATCATGAGCAGCACCCTGATCGTTCAACTGGACATGACAGAATTCTGTAAGGCGGCCGATTTGTCGGACGCCTGGGTGATCGAAATCGTCGATCACGGCATCCTCGAACCTCAGGGTACGCAGCCCAGGGAATGGCGCTTCACCGACTATGAGCTGGCCCTGGCCAAACGTGCCGCGAGGTTGCGGCGCGACCTGGAGCTGGAATGGGAAGGCGTCGCCCTGGCGCTGGATCTGCTGGACGAGGTGAAGGAACTGCGAGCGGAGAACCGCATGTTGCGCCAGCGACTGGCGCGGCTGGTGGTGGAGTAACGCTCAGACCTGTCTGGGCAGTGTCACGCTGAACAGTGTTCCTTCGGCTTCGCTTGAGCTGACTTCGATGGTCCCGCCGTGGGCGGTCACCACTTCCTTGACGATGAACAGGCCCAGCCCGAGGCTGGTCGATGCCTGACCGAGCTCTTCATCGGAGCTGCGCACCAGGGGATCGAAAATCGTGCCGATGGCCTCTTCGGAAATCGGCTCGCCATGGTTGTGCACCGTCAGGCTCACGACATCGCCTTCACCTTTCAATGTCACGATCAGATCCCGCGGGTGCGTCCCGTGCTGCAAGGCGTTGCCGATCAGGTTCTGCAGCAGTTGGGCCAGTCGTCCGGCATCCCAGACGCCGCGGGTATCGCCTTCGATGATCAGCGTCGGATCGCTTTGCGGGTTGCCGGCACAGGCTTCGGCAATCGCTGCCCGGGCCGTGTCGGCCAGATCCATGGGCGCCGGCTCGATCGGCAGACTCTTGCCCAGACGGCTGCGCACCAGTTCCAGCAGATCACTGACCATCGCTGCCATGTGCCGCGAACCCTGCCTGATGTTCTGTGCGCAGAGCAGCGCTTCGTCCTGCAGGGCGGTTTTACGCATCAGCAATTCGACGGACATGCTGACGGCCTGCAGCGGTGCCCGCAGGTCATGGCCGAGGATGGCCAGGAATATGTCCCGCGAGCGATTGACCTGTTCGGCATAGGCCGCCGTCGATTCGGTCAAGGCTTCGTCGATGGCTTCGTTGAAGCGGATCATGTCCTGGAAAGCCGTCATGTCCGGAGATTTCAGATGGGTGATCCACAGCCGGATCACGCAGGCTCTCAAATGCCGAAACTCGGAGGTCATCTGGATCAGATCAAAGCCTACCGTGTGGCGCAGTTCCCCATGGCTCGCACCCGCCTTGTCCAGACTGGGTGTTTTTTCCGGACCTTCGCCTTTGGCCTTGGCCATCTGCTCTCGGGGCGTCTGGGGTTTGCTCATGTCGCGGGCGGCAGCCAGCAGAATCGAACGGGCATGATCGCGCAAGGCCGGACCGTCGAGGAAATCGGCTGCGGGTGTCATGGTTCGGGCGAATTTTTCCCATTCACCGACGATTTCATCAACATGGGTTTCGATGAATACGGAAAGACGCATGGAGGATTACCTGAGCGGGAATTGCAGTGTGCGTCTCGAAGCGTAGTCCGTCTGGCAAGAATCACACGACCATTCGAGAGTTCCGCCCTGCACAGACAAGCGGCAGATACGGAAAAGGCCTCGGCCCGCGCGACATGCGTGAGCCCGAGGCCTTTTCCGTGTGTCGGCGAGCCTAGAACAGAAAATACCGCTGCGCCATCGGCAGTGTTTCCGCCGGCTCGCACCAGAGCAGCACACCGTCGGCCTTGACCTGGTAGGTTTGCGGATCAACGTCGATGTCCGGCAGGTAGTCGTTGTGAATCAGATCGGTTTTCTGCACGTCACGGCAACCTTTGACCACGGCGATTTTTTTCTTCAGGCCCAGGGCTTCGGGCAATCCCGCTTCCTGCGCCGCCTGGCTGATGAAAGTCAGGCTGGTAGCGTGCAGCGAGCCGCCATGACTGGCGAACATCGGGCGGTAATGCACCGGTTGCGGAGTCGGAATCGAGGCATTGGCGTCGCCCATCAGGCTCGCGGCGATGGCGCCGCCCTTGAGGATCAGCGTGGGTTTCACGCCGAAAAATGCCGGGCGCCACAGTACCAGATCGGCCCATTTGCCGACTTCCACCGAACCCACTTCATGGCTGATGCCGTGGGTGATCGCCGGGTTGATCGTGTACTTGGCGATGTAGCGTCTGGCGCGGAAGTTATCGTTGCCTTCGCCATCCTGAGGCAAAGGACCGCGCTGCTTTTTCATCTTGTCGGCAGTCTGCCAGGTGCGCGTGATGACTTCGCCGACGCGGCCCATGGCCTGGCTGTCGGAGCTGATCATCGAGAACGCGCCCAGGTCGTGGAGGATGTCTTCGGCGGCAATGGTTTCGCGGCGGATGCGGCTTTCGGCGAACGCCACGTCTTCGGCGATGCTCGGGTCGAGGTGGTGGCAGACCATCAGCATGTCGAGGTGTTCGTCGATGGTATTGCGGGTGAACGGCCGGGTCGGGTTGGTCGAACTCGGCAGCACGTTGGCGAAACCGCAGGCCTTGATGATGTCCGGCGCATGGCCGCCGCCCGCGCCTTCGGTGTGATAGGTGTGGATGGTGCGGCCCTTGAACGCGCCGAGGGTGGTTTCGACGAAGCCGGACTCATTGAGGGTGTCGGTGTGGATCGCCACCTGCACGTCGTACTGATCGGCAACGCTCAGACAGTTGTCGATGCTCGCCGGGGTGGTGCCCCAGTCTTCGTGCAGCTTGAGCCCGATGGCACCGGCCTTGACCTGTTCGATCAGCGGCTCCGGCAGGCTGGCGTTGCCCTTGCCGGTGAGGCCGATGTTCATCGGGAATGCATCCGCCGCCTGGAGCATCCGCGCCAGGTGCCATGGCCCGGAAGTGCAAGTCGTGGCGTTGGAGCCGGTGGCCGGTCCCGTGCCGCCGCCGATCATGGTGGTGACGCCGCTCATCAGTGCTTCTTCGATCTGCTGCGGGCAGATGAAATGGATGTGGGTATCGATGCCGCCGGCAGTGAGGATCATGCCCTCGCCGGCAATCACTTCGGTACTGGCGCCGATGGCGATGGTCACGCCTGGCTGCACGTCCGGGTTGCCGGCCTTGCCGATGGCGGCGATACGCCCGTCCTTGAGGCCGACGTCGGCCTTGACGATGCCCCAGTGGTCGATGATCAGCGCGTTGGTGATCAGCGTGTCGACCACTTCAGCGGCCAGCAACTGGCTCTGACCCTGGCCGTCGCGGATCACTTTGCCGCCGCCGAATTTCACTTCTTCGCCGTAGGTGGTGAAGTCCTGTTCGACTTCGATCCACAACTCGGTGTCGGCCAGGCGCACCTTGTCGCCGACGGTGGGGCCGAACATGTCGGCGTAGGCTTGACGCGAGATCTTCATTTCAATTCCTTGCACAAATTTATTGTGGCGAGGGAGCTTGCTCCCGCCGGGCTGCGCAGCGGCCCCAAAAACCGTGATTGATTTTCGTCAGATACACCGCATTTCCCGGGTTTACGAGTGCTGTGCACGCGAGCGGGAGCAAGCTCCCTCGCCACAGGAATCCACTGGTCAGTCGAGGTCACCCATGACCCGCCCGGCAAACCCGAACACCCGCCGATGGCCGGCGTATTCCACCAGTTCCACCTCGCGGCTCTGTCCGGGCTCGAAGCGCACGGCGGTGCCCGCCGGAATATTCAGGCGCATGCCGCGGCTGGCGGCGCGATCGAAGGTCAGGGCGTCGTTGGTTTCGAAAAAGTGATAGTGCGAGCCGACCTGGATCGGACGGTCGCCGCTGTTGGCCACTTTCAGACTGACCGTACGGCGACCGACGTTGAGTTCGATATCGCCGGGCTGGATCCGGTATTCGCCGGGAATCATCAGTTCGCTCCTTGCAGGACTTTGTAATAGAGGGCCGTCGGGCGATACGTGCCCTGCGGATCGCAGGCGTAGTCGGGAATCTCCCCGGCGCGGGTGTAGCCCAGGGCCTTGTAGAATTCTTCGGCCGGGGAGCCGGCCTCGGTGTCGAGGTAGAGCATGCCGCGCCTGTGCTGGCGGGCCGCCAATTCGAGCGCTTCCATCAGTTGCTGACCGAGGCCCCGGCGCCGGGCCTGTTCGCGCACCAGCAGTTTCTGTACCTCGGCACGGTTCAGGCCATTGGCCTTCTGACACAGGCTCAGTTGCACGCTGGCCTGCACCTGTTCGTCCTTGACCACCACCCACAGCAAGACGTTGCCCCTGTTCAGGTTGTCCTGCACTTCATCGAAATAGGCGCGGGCCTGAACGGCATCGAGGTCGGCCATGAAGCCGACGCTGGCGCCATGGCCCACGGCGTCCAGCAGCAGGTCGATCAGGCCCTGACGATAGTGGGCAAAACTTTCAGCATTGACGCGTCGCAGTTGGGCGGAGTTCATCGGTATCACTCCTTGCGGGCGGGCGGTGGTTCCGCGCCAGGGTTGAGGGTCAGTTGCATGAAGGTCAGGTCGAGCCAGCGACCGAACTTGGTGCCCACCTGCGGCATCTGCCCGGTGGTGATGAACCCGGCGCGTTCGTGCAGGTGGATCGACGCGGCGTTACCGCTTTCGATGGCCGCGACCATGATGTGCTTGCCACAGCTCTTCGCCCGTTCGATCAGTGCGGTCATCAACCGCGGGCCGAGACCGTTGCCGCGCTGGTCGCTGCGCACGTAGACCGAGTGCTCGACGGTGTGGCGAAAACCGTCGAACGGTCGCCAGTCGCCGAACGAAGCGTAGCCGAGGGTGGCGTTGTCGGCGTCGACGATCACCAGGATCGGATAACCCTGGGCCTGGCGGGCGCTGAACCACGCCTGACGGTTGCCCAGATCGACGGCCGATTCATTCCAGATCGCCGTGGTGTTGAGCACGGCGTCGTTGTAAATGTCGCGGATCGCCGGCAGGTCGGCGTGCAGGGCATCGCGAATGGTGTAAGTCATGGCGCGGCCTCAGACGATCGGTTGGTGGACGGTGACCAGTTTGGTGCCGTCGGGAAACGTCGCTTCGACCTGGATCTCCGGGATCATTTCCGGGATGCCTTCCATCACTTGATCGCGGGTCAGCAGGGTGGTGCCGTAATGCATCAGCTCGGCCACGGTCTGGCCGTCACGGGCGCCTTCGAGCAGCGCCGCCGAGATGTAGGCCATGGCTTCCGGGTAGTTGAGTTTCACGCCACGGGCCAGTCGGCGTTCGGCCACGAGGCCGGCGGTGAAGATCAGCAGCTTGTCTTTTTCGCGTGGGGTCAGGTCCATCGTTTGAAATCCATTGTCGGCAGTTGAAGAAAATCAGGTGTTCCAGATTCGGGGAGGCAAGGCTTCACGGCCAAGCAACACAGGCCTGAGCAATCGCCACAGATCGATCAGCCAGGCCCGCGCCAGCAATGCTTCACCGGCCAGGCAACGGGCGACCAGAAGACCGGGCAATTGCGTCAGATCCCCGCGAACCTCATGGCCCAGCGAGCGGCAGCGCTCCAGCAGTTCGGCATCGATTTCGCCAGTCACCAGCAACGTCGCAAATACCGGATGGCCATCAAGGCCAATCGGCGAATCAAGCAAGCCATCAGCGCCGGCGATGCGCTGGCGCTCATGCCACAGCAACCGGCCATCGCGGCGAATATCCAGATGCGCCTGGAAATGCCCGAGGTCGAAACGCTCGCCACTGGCCGGGCGCCCGAGCGCCACGACGTCCCAGTAAAACAGTCGCGCATCGCCTTCAAGGTCGATCGAGGTCGTGAGTTCCGCCTGGGCGGCGCTGTAGACGATGGTTTCCTGGGGCAGCCATTCCAGTGTTGCGCCATCAGCGATGTGCAGCTCCAGGGACTGATAAGCAGGGCCCGTCGCGCGATACCACTTGGCTGCGCCGGGGCTGGTGATCTGCGCCCAGGCGTCCTGTTCGACGCGGGCACTGATGTTCAGCCGATCACCGCCGGCAATGCCGCCCGGCGGGTGGACGACGATGTGCTGGCAGACCTCGGGCCCTTCGGCATACAGATGCTTTTGCACCCGCAGCGGTCCGAGGTGACGGCGACGGGTCGGGCGCGTGCAATCGCCGAAGCGGGTGTAGGCCAGCTCAAGCTCGGCGTGCCAGCTCGGGGTAAACAGGGCAGTCGCTAAAGGTAGATTCATGTTTTCTGATTATCGTCAGGACGCTAGAGGTTAGATCGTAACCAGCCCGCGCACACCCTCGCTTTCCATATTTTCTCCGCGACCCTGCTGCACGATCTCGCCCCGGGACATCACCAGGTACTGATCGGCCAGTTCGGCGGCGAAGTCGTAGAACTGCTCCACCAGCAGAATCGCCATATCGCCACGGGCCGCGAGTTTTTTGATCACCGCACCGATCTCCTTGATCACCGACGGCTGGATGCCTTCGGTGGGTTCGTCGAGGATCAGCAGGCGCGGACGGCTGGCCAGTGCGCGACCGATCGCCAGTTGCTGTTGTTGGCCACCGGACAGGTCGCCGCCGCGCCGTTGCTTCATTTGCAACAGCACCGGGAACAGTTCGTAGATGAACGCAGGAACTTCCTTGGCTTCGCTGCCGGGAAAACGGGAAAGACCCATCAGCAGGTTTTCTTCCACGGTCAGTCGCCCGAAGATTTCCCGGCCCTGGGGTACGTAGGCGATTCCGGCATGCACCCGTTGATGCGGTTTGAATGTAGTGATCGGTTGACCTTCCCAGTTCACCGTACCTTCTTTCGCGGGCAGAAGGCCCATCAGGCATTTGAGCAGCGTGGTCTTGCCCACGCCGTTGCGCCCGAGCAGGCAGGTCACTTCACCGACCTTCACGTCAAAGCTCAGGCCGCGCAGGATATGGCTACCGCCGTAGTACTGGTGCAATTTGTCGACTTGCAGCATGTTGGAATTCCTCTTCAGCGGCCGAGATAGACTTCGATCACGCGCTCGTTGTCCTGCACCTGCTCCAGCGAGCCTTCGGCCAGCACGCCGCCCTGATGCAACACGGTGACGTGGTCGGCGATCGAGCCGACGAAGCCCATGTCGTGTTCCACCACCATCAGCGAATGCTTGCCGGCGAGCGACTTGAACAGTTCGGCGGTGAACTCGGTTTCGGCATCGGTCATGCCCGCCACCGGTTCATCGAGCAGCAGCAGTTGCGGGTCCTGCATCAGCAACATGCCGATTTCCAGAAACTGTTTCTGCCCGTGGGACAGCAGCCCCGCCGGACGATTGACCGAGGAGGTCAGGCGAATGGTGTCGAGCACTTCACTGATCCGGTCTTTCTGCTCACCGCTCAGCCGTGCCCGCAGACTGGCCCACACCGACTTGTCGGTTTTCTGCGCCAGTTCCAGGTTCTCGAACACGCTCAACGCTTCGAACACCGTCGGCTTCTGGAACTTGCGACCGATACCGGCCTGGGCGATCTGCACCTCGCTCATCTGCGTCAGGTCGAGGGTTTCGCCGAACCAGGCCTTGCCGTGGCTCGGGCGGGTTTTGCCGGTGATCACGTCCATCAGCGTGGTCTTGCCCGCGCCGTTGGGGCCGATGATGCAGCGCAGTTCGCCGACGCCGATGTACAGGTTCAGCGCGTTCAGCGCGCGGAAGCCATCGAAGCTGACGCTGATGTCTTCCAGGGTCAGGATCGTGCCGTGACGGGTGTCGAGGCCCGGACCGACGCGTTGCCCGAGGCCGATCGAGTCGCGGCTGGTGCCTTCGTCCTTGTTGGGCTCCACCGGGAAAAAGGCCGGTTCCAGCATGAATTCAGCGCTCGCCGTGACTCTCATGATTCACCTCGTTTCTTCAGCAGACCGATCACACCCTTGGGCAGGTACAACGTCACGACGATGAATAGCGCGCCGAGGAAGAACAGCCAGTATTCGGGGAAGGCCACGGTAAACCAGCTCTTCATGCCGTTGACCACACCGGCGCCGAGCAGCGGGCCGATCAGCGTGCCGCGCCCGCCAAGGGCTACCCACACAGCGGCTTCGATGGAGTTGGTCGGCGACATTTCGCCGGGGTTGATGATCCCCACCTGCGGCACGTACAGCGCACCGGCCAGACCACACAGCACCGCGCTTAATACCCAGACGAACAGCTTGAAACCGCGAGGGTCGTAGCCGCAGAACATCAGGCGATTTTCCGCATCACGCAACGCGGTCAGCACCCGGCCGAACTTGCTGCGGGCCAGGCGCCAGCCGATGAACAGGCTCGCCACCAGCAACAGCACCGTCGCCAGAAACAGCACCGCACGAGTACCCGGTTCGGTGATGCCGAAGCCAAGGATCGTGCGGAAATTGGTGAAACCGTTGTTGCCGCCGAAGCCGGTCTCGTTACGGAAGAACAGCAGCATCCCGGCGAACGTCAGCGCCTGGGTCATGATCGAGAAATACACGCCCTTGATCCGCGAACGGAAGGCGAAGAAGCCGAATACCAACGCCAGCAATCCCGGCGCCAGCACCACCAGACACATCGCCCAAAGGAAGTTGCCGGTGCCGCTCCAGTACCACGGCAGCTCGCTCCACGACAGGAAGGTCATGAACGCCGGCAAGCCATCGCCGGCAGCCTGACGCATCAGGTACATGCCCATCGCATAACCGCCGAGGGCGAAGAACAGTCCGTGACCCAGGGACAGCAGGCCGGCATAGCCCCAGACCAGATCCAGTGCCAGGGCGACGATGGCGTAACAGAGAATCTTGCCGACCAGCGTCAGGGTATAAGCCGAGACGTGCAGTGCGTTGTCCTGCGGCAATAGCGACAGCAGCGGCAGGGCGATCAGCAAGGCGAGAACAACCGCGCCGACAGCGAGGGACACTTTGGGGCCGGCCTTTTGTGTGGCCGTGACTAGCAGGGGCTGGTTCATCAGTCGATCACCCGTCCTTTCAGTGCGAAGAGGCCTTGCGGACGTTTCTGGATGAACAGAATGATCAGCGCGAGGATCAGGATCTTGCCGAGCACCGCACCGATCTGCGGTTCGAGAATCTTGTTGGCGATGCCCAGGCCGAACGCGGCGAACACGCTGCCGGCCAGTTGCCCGACGCCGCCGAGCACCACCACCAGGAACGAGTCGATGATGTAGCTCTGACCGAGGTCGGGGCCGACATTGCCGATCTGGCTCAGCGCCACGCCACCGAGCCCGGCGATACCCGAACCGAGGCCGAAGGCAAGCATGTCGACGCGACCGGTGGGCACGCCGCAGCAGGCAGCCATGTTGCGGTTCTGGGTGACGGCGCGCACGTTCAGGCCGAGGCGGGTCTTGTTCAGCAGCAGCCAGGTCAGCGCCACCACAAACAGCGCGAAGGCGATGATCACGATGCGGTTGTACGGCAGCACCAGATTCGGCAGCACTTGAATCCCGCCGGACAGCCACGCCGGGTTGGCGACTTCCACGTTCTGCGCACCGAACAGCAACCGGACAAGCTGAATCAGCATCAGGCTGATGCCCCAGGTGGCGAGCAGGGTTTCCAGCGGCCGGCCGTAGAGGTGACGAATCACTGTGCGCTCCAGGGCCATGCCGATGGCCGCCGTGACGAAGAACGCCACCGGCAGCGCAATCAGTGGATAAAACTCGATGGCTTGCGGTGCGTAGCGTTGGAACATCAACTGCACCACATAAGTGGAGTAGGCACCGAGCATCAGCATCTCGCCGTGGGCCATGTTGATCACGCCCAGCAGGCCGAAGGTGATCGCCAGACCCAGCGCCGCGAGCAACAGAATCGAACCGAGGGACATGCCGCTGAAGGCCTGGCCAAGCAGTTCGCCGACCAGCAGTTTGCGCTTGACCTGAGCGAGGCTGGTTTCGGCGGCGGTGCGCACGTTGGCGTCGGTTTCGACGCCGGGTTCGAGCACACCTTCGAGGCGTGTGCGGGCGAGCGGGTCGCCGGTTTCACCGAGCAGACGCACAGCCGCAAGACGCACCGCCGGGTCCGTGTCGACCAGTTGCAGGTTGGCCAGCGCCAGGCTCAGGGCGGCGTGGACGTTTTCATCTGTTTCGCCAGCCAGTTGCCGGTCGAGGAATTTCAGCTGCGCCGGCTTGGCGCTTTTCTGCAATTGCTGCGCGGCGGTCAGACGGGTTTTGGCGTCGGCAGCGAGCAATTGGTGGCTGGCCAGCGCGGTGTCGATCAGACCCCGCAGGCGGTTGTTCAGGCGCAGGGTTTTGGTTTGGCCGTCGAGGGTCAGTTCGCCTTGTTGCAGGGCGTAGATCAGTTCGACACGGGCCGGATCGGGCTGCGCGGCCCAGGCTTCCAGCAGTTTGGCCTGTTGCACAGGGTTGGCGGCGACGAAGTCTTCGGCGTCCCCGGCATGGGCGGCCATCGGCAGCAAAAGTGCAAGGGCCAGGATCAAGCGATAAAGGGCAGTGGGCATGGAGAGTCGCCTTGCTTGGATTTTGTGGGAGCTGGCTTGCCAACGATGCAGGCGGCTCGGTGCATCTGTTGGACCGAGGTGATGCCATCGCTGGCAAGCCAGCTCCCACAGGATCGGTGTCAGGCTCAAGCCTTGCGCTCAAGCCTGACATCCAATGGCTCAGTTGCTCTTGACCGCATAATCCGGCTTCTTGTCGTTACCCGGAATGAACGGGCTCCACGGCTGCGCACGGATCGGCCCTTCGGTCTGCCACACCACGTTGAACTGACCGTCGTTCTGGATCTCGCCGATCATCACCGGTTTGTGCAGGTGGTGATTGGTCTTGTCCATGGTCAGGGTGTAGCCGGACGGCGCAGCGAAAGTCTGGCCGGCGAGGGCTTCGCGGACCTTGTCGACGTCGGTGGACTTGGCTTTTTCCACCGCCTGCGCCCACATGTGGATGCCGACGTAAGTGGCTTCCATCGGGTCGTTTGTCACGGCTTTGTCGGCGCCCGGCAGGTTATGTTTCTTCGCGTAGGCTTTCCAGTCAGCGACGAACTTCTTGTTCACCGGGTTCTCCACCGATTCGAAGTAATTCCACGCCGCGAGGTTGCCCACCAGCGGTTTGGTGTCGATGCCGCGCAATTCTTCTTCACCCACCGAGAATGCTACGACCGGTACGTCGGTGGCCTTCAGGCCCTGGTTGGCCAGCTCTTTGTAGAACGGCACGTTGGAGTCGCCATTCACGGTGGAGATCACCGCAGTCTTGCCGCCGGCCGAGAATTTTTTGATGTTGGCGACGATGGTTTGATAATCGCTGTGGCCGAACGGGGTGTAGACCTCTTCGATGTCTTTGTCCGCTACGCCTTTGGAGTGCAGGAACGAGCGCAGGATCTTGTTGGTGGTGCGCGGGTAGACGTAGTCGGTGCCGAGCAGGAAGAAGCGTTTGGCGCCGCCACCGTCTTCGCTCATCAGGTATTCAACCGCCGGGATCGCCTGCTGGTTCGGCGCGGCGCCGGTGTAGAACACGTTCGGCGACATTTCTTCGCCTTCGTACTGAACCGGGTAGAACAGCAGACCGTTGAGTTCCTCGAACACCGGCAGCACCGATTTGCGCGACACCGAGGTCCAGCAGCCGAACACCACCGCCACCTTATCCTGGGTCAGCAACTGCCGGCCCTTTTCCGCGAACAGCGGCCAGTTCGACGCCGGGTCGACCACCACCGGTTCGAGCATCTTGCCGTTCACCCCGCCTTTGGCGTTGATCTCGTCGATGGTCATCAACGCCATGTCCTTGAGCGAGGTTTCGGAGATCGCCATGGTGCCGGACAACGAATGCAGAATCCCGACCTTGATGGTCTCGGCGGCCTGTACCGTCCAGGTCATGCCCATCGCGGCAATGGATGCCGTGAGTGTGAAAGCCTTGATCAAACTGCGACGCTTCATTGTGCGATCTCCACGAACGTTAAAGTTTTTTATGGTTGGCAGATGCGAACGACTGAAGGCTGTTTTGCAAGGGCTGTGCCCGGTCGGGTTTGGGCAGGAAAATGTCGGTTTAGAGCGGTTGTGCGCAGATCCGGCGCACCATGAAGGGACGTGTTACATGCAGGGGTGCAGCGGGGTGCGCCAGATTGGGGCGCGACCCCCGAGCGTTCAGCGGCGGCGCATCAAGCCAATGAAAAACAGTCCGCCGAGGGCTGCTGTGGCGACGCCGATGGGCAGGTCTTCCGGTGCGATCAACGTGCGTGCGGCGACATCGACCCACACCAGAAACACGCTGCCGAGCAACACGCACACCGGCAGCAGACGCCGATGTTCTGCACCGATCAGACGCCGGGCGATGTGCGGCACCATCAGCCCGACAAAGCCGATGGAGCCACTGATCGACACCAGCACCCCGGTCATCAACGAAGCAATCACGAACACCCGCAGACGCACCGCCCGGGCATTCAGGCCGAGGGTGACGGCGGTCTGTTCGCCGGCCATCAAGGCGTTCAGCGGACGGGCCATGCCGATCAGCAGAATCAACCCGAGCGATACGCTGAGCGCCGGCACTGCCAGCAACTCCCAGCGCGCCAGACCGAGGCCGCCGAGCATCCAGAACATCACCGCCGAACTGGCCCGGTGATCGCCCATGAACAGCAGCAGGTTGGCGATCGCCATCATCACGAACGACACCGCCACGCCGCACAGCAGCAGACGGTCACTGTCCAGCCGACCCCGTCGGTTGGCGATGCCCAGCACCAGAAACATGCTCGCCAATGCGCCGATGAACGCGGCGATCGGCAAGGTCAGCAGACCGACGATTTCACCGACGTGCAGCACCACGATCACTGCGCCGAGGGTCGCACCGGAAGTGACACCGAGCAGATGAGGATCGGCCAGCGGATTGCGCGTCACCGCTTGCAGTACCGCGCCGATCAACGCCAGCCCGGCGCCGACCAGCGCACCGAGCAACATGCGCGGCACACGGATCAGCCAGACGATGGGCTCCTGGCCGGCGCTCCAGTCCGGCACGCCAAGACCGAACAATTTATGCAGCAGAATCCGCCACACCACGTCCACCGGAACCCGCGCCGGGCCGAAGCCCAGCGACACCACGCACGACACCAGCAACCCGGCGCCGAGGGCGAGCAGCAGCCAGCCGTAACGACGATTGATCATGCGCCGTGGAAACCTTTGGCCAGGGTTTCAACCGCCAGCACGTTGTCGATCCCCGGCGTGGCCTGTACGTAAGGAATGACGATGAAGCGCTGGTTCCTGATCGCGTCCACCGATTGCAGGGCCTTGTTCTGCAGCAGGAATTCAATCTTCTGCTCGGCGGTGATTTCGCTGTAGTCGACGATGACGATCACCTGCGGATTACGCTCGACTACGGTTTCCCAGTTGACCCGGGTCCAGCTCGCTTCAACATCATCAAGAACGTTGCGCCCACCGGCAGCATCGATCAGCGCTTGCGGCATGCCGAGGCGGCCGGAGGTCATGGCGCGGTCTTCGCCGCTGTCGTACAGGAACACTCGCGGTTTTTCGGCGGGAAGGTCTTTGCGGATTTGCGCAACCTGATTTTGCATGTCGGTGATCAGCACGTTGGCTCGATCCTGTACGTCGAAGATTCTGCCGAGGTTGCGCAGGTCGTTGTAGGTGTCGTCCAGGGTGGCAGCCGGGCGCTTCATCACGAAGGCACAGGACTCGGTCAGCTCATAGACGTTGATGCCCAGCGGTTGCAGGGTTTGCGGCGTGAGATCGCCGCCGACGCGCATGCCGTAATCCCAGCCGGCGAAGAAGAAATCGACGTTGGCGTCGAGCAACGTTTCCACCGACGGGTACTTGGCCGCCAGTTCCGGCAATCCGTCGAGCAGACTCTGCATTGGCGGCGTTACCGATTTCCAGCCACTGACGCCGCTGTAGCCGGCCATCTTCGACTTGAGGCCGAGGGCAAGCATCATTTGGGTCATGTTGATGTCGTGGCTGACCGCGTGTTTCGGCGCTTGCTTGAAGGTCACCTGGCGGTTGCAGCTGTGGATCGTCAGCGGGTACTTCGTGGCCTCGGCGAAGGCGTGGGTGGTGCCCAGCAACAGAGCGAGGCAAAGCAGGGAACGCACAGTCATGGTCGGGTTATCCAGGTGATTCGCGGGTAGCCGTGGAGGGGGTGAGGATCGATCAATGCTTCGACGCCGAACACATCGCGCAGCAATTCGACGGTCAGCACTTCTTGCGGCGTTCCGCTGGCGACGATGCGACCGTGATTGATCACGTACAGGCGGTCACAGAACGCGGCGGCCAGGTTCAGGTCGTGGATGCTCGCCAGGGTGCCGATCTGCAAACGCTTGACCCGCTGCAGCAGTTCCAGCTGATAGCGCGGATCGAGGTGATTGGTCGGCTCGTCGAGGATCAGCAGTTGCGGCTGCTGGGTCAGGGCGCGGGCCAGGATCACCCGCTGTTTTTCACCACCGGACAGCGTGGCGAATGCGTGGTCTTCGAAGCCGTCCATGCCTACGGACTTGAGGGCCTGGGTGGCGAGATGGCGATCTTCCAGCGTGTCGCCATCGAACAGGCCCTTGTGCGGCGTGCGCCCCATGGCGACCACTTCTTCGACCGTCAGGCCGAAGGTGTCGGGGAATTCCTGCAGGACAACAGCGATACGTTGTGCGCACCAACGCGAGGATTGCCTCCACACGTTGTGGTGATCGAGTCTGACCTCACCGTGTTCCGGCTGG
This sequence comes from Pseudomonas sp. BW7P1, assembly GCF_024981055.1. Classification (NCBI taxonomy): domain Bacteria; kingdom Pseudomonadati; phylum Pseudomonadota; class Gammaproteobacteria; order Pseudomonadales; family Pseudomonadaceae; genus Pseudomonas; species Pseudomonas sp. BW7P1. Next base: position 887,195 of record NZ_CP103374.1, read on the forward strand.
CTGAAGCGATAGGCACAGCGCAACAGGCTGGTCTTGCCACTGCCATTGGGTCCGATCAGCCCGACGAATTCACCGGCGGCCACGTGCAACGACGCGTCACGCAGTCGGAACTGGTGATGGCAGTGACCGTGGCCCAAGGGGGACCAGGCGAGATCGGCGAGCGTCAGTGAAGTCATGTGTTGTTCAGCTTGAAGTCCATGAAGTGAATCCGGCCGTTCCATTGCCCGCAGCCGGTCAGCGCAAAAGAAAGCCCGCAGCATGGGCGGCGGGCAATGAGCTGAAAACTGGTTATACAGTAACACTTAAATCGGCCGAATATCAGGTCCGCCAGTTTAAGGACTCGTCTGAAACGTGCATCTCGCCGGTCTCATGATGAAGTTGAGGCCGATTCAGTTTGCCGGCCCAGACGCGACAACAGCAGTCGGTCCAGCAGCCATACCACCACCAGCGAAGCCCCCACGAGCGGAAACACCACCGCCAGCACCAGCATGATCGCCACGCCGGTTTTCCACTTCGGCAGATCGTGGCGCAGCGGCGGTACGCCGAACTTGCCCTGCGGGCGACGCTTCCACCAGATCACCACGCCGCTGACGGCGCTGAGCAGGATCATCAGACAGATCAGCAGCACGATGATCTGGTTGAAGGTGCCGAACATCTTGCCTTCATGGAGCATCACGCCGATCTCGGTAGCCCGGGCAACGGCGCCGTAGTGCTCGAATCGCACATCAGCCAACACCTTGCCGGTGTACTGATCGACATGCAGCGTGGCGTCGTTGCGCGGGTCGTCGGCGAACACGGCGATGGTGAACACGCCGGTGGCGGTGGTCGGCAGGGTGATGCTGTAGCCGGGCTCGACCTTGCGCTCGATGGCGATGTTCTGTACTTCCTGAAGGCTGATGATCGGCGCGGCGGGGCCGTGTTGCATGCCACCGTGGGCCATGTGTTCGGCGTGATCGCCGGACATCGGCATCGGCGTGTTTTCCATGGCCCACGGGACGGTCTGGCGGGCGGCGTTGTTGAGGCTGCCGGCCTCGACGTCGGAGGTCGGCACATTGTTCCACATCGCCGCCGGGAACACGTTCCAGACCTGGGCGTATTGTTTGCCCCAGAAGCCGGTCCAGGTCATGCCGCTGAGCAGCATCACCAGCAGCAACGCGGCGCCCCAGAAACCGGTGACCGCATGCAGGTCACGCCACAGCACGCGACTGCGGCTGTTCAGGCGTGGCCACAGAATCCCCGCCGCCTGGCCGCGCGGCCACCACAGGAAAACCCCTGACACCACCAGCACCACGCCCCAGCCGGCGGCCAGTTCGATGAGTCGGTCACCGACAGTGCCGATCATCAGTTCGCCGTGGATCGCCCGGGCGAGCGCCTGCAGGTTCTGCTTGGCGTCCTGCTCGCCGAGGATGTCGCCGTGGTACGGGTCGACGAACACGTTCAGCTCATGACCGGCATTTTTCACCACGAATTGCGCGCTGCGTTCGGCGTTCGCGGGTGGCAGGTACTGGGTGACCTGGCCTTGTGGATAAGCGCTTTTGACCTTTTGCAGCAGGTCATCGGCCGGCACGGTGTGATGGCCGGCCGGGACGTTCAGCAGGCTGCTGTACATCAGCGAATCGAGTTGCGGCTTGAACAGGTAAATGATGCCGGTCAGGGCCAGCATCACCATGAACGGCGCGACGAACAATCCGGCATAAAAATGCCAACGCCAGGCCAGGTTGTAGAAATTCGGTTTGGGTTGTTTCATCACGAGTGCTCCGCTTGGCTTGGATCTTCTGGTTGTCTTTTGTCACTCGCTCCCCTCAACGGGAGCGAGTGTCCTTGAGGGTCAGAAACTCATGTCCACTTTGGTCCAGAGCGTGCGCCCCGGCTCGTTGATGGCTTGCGGGTCGTTGGCCGGGTAGCCGAACCCGGCGTTGCCCGCCAGGTTCAGGTGTTCGGCATAAGCCTTGCCGAACAGGTTGTCGACGCCGGTGCTGACCTTCCAGTTCTTGTTGATCCGGTAGGCACCGTTGAGCGAGAACACACCGAAGCCCGAACTCTTGTCGTAATCCTTGCCGACCACGTTGCCCTTGTTCTGGTCAATCCGGTTTTGCGAGGCCACCACCCTCCACAGTGCGCCGGCGCTCCAGTTGTCTTCGCTGTAGGTCAGACCGAAACGGGCATCCAGTGGCGGCATCTGCGGCAGGGCCTTTCCGTCGCTGCTGTTTTTGCCCCAGGCATAAGCCAGGGTCGCATCGGCTTTCCAGTTGTCGGTGAGGTTGTACGCGGCACCGAGTTCACCGCCCATGATCCGCGCGTCGATGTTCTCGGCGCGGGAGGTGCTCATGCCCATCCTCGTCGGGGTGTAGTCGAACAGGATGTAGTCGCGCACCACGCCGATGTAGCCCGAGGCCCAGGCTTCGAGGTCGGTGTCCTTGTAGTTCACGCCGAAGTCGAGCTGGGTGGTCTTTTCCGGTTTGATCGAATCGAACGCATTGACCGAACCGGCCGGGCCGGACTTGGGCGAAAACAGCTCCCAGTAATCGGGGAACCGCTGCGCGTGGCCGAGGCCGGCGTAAAGCGTGGTCGGGCTGTCGGCCAGGTCATGCTCGTAACGCACGAAGCCGCTCGGCAGGGTGTCGGCGCGGGTATCGCCGGCAGTCGGGTTCGGCCGGGACATCATTCCCGAACCGGTGGTCTGCCGGAAGTCTTTGGCGGAGGCGCGGTCGACCCGTGCGCCAGTGATCAGGCGATCACGGTCGGCGGCGTACCAGGTCATTTCGCTGAACACACCGTAGTTATGGAAGTCGGCGTCCTTGGTGTACGGCTGATCCTTGTAGGTATCGATGCCCATGCCGCTGCGCTGGCGGTGTTCGTTGGTCTGCGCGTCGAGGCCGGTGATCAGCTGGATGTCGGCCCAGCGCCAGGTCGCCTTGATCCGTGCGCCGAGGGTGCGCCGGTCGACGTTGGACGCCATGGGACCGGCCATCATCCCGGTACCGGACGGCGTGCGCAGGGTGTAGTTGTCCATCACGTGGTCGGCGTAGTTGTAGTAGACCTGCGCTTCGAGCTTCTCCAGTACGTCGGTGATGTTGGATTTCTCGAAGCGCAGGCCGAGGCTTTCGCGCAGGAACTGCGAGCCGTCCATGCCGCGCCCGGCGTAGCGCGCTTCGCCGTCGCCCTTGCCGGCGGTCAATTCGATCAGGGTGTCGGCGTCCGGGGTCCAGCCCAGCGCCACGTCGCCGTTCCACTTGTCATAGCGCGAGGCGACGGTGTCGTTGTTGCCGTCGCGGTAGTCGTCGGAATGCGCGGTGTTGCCGATCACCCGCACGTAGCCCAATGGGCCGCCGGCAGCGGCGTCCACAACCTTGTCGAAGCGTCCGTTGGAGGCGGCCAGCACGCTGGCATTCACCCGGGTGCCGAGTTCGCCGAAGCTTTCCGGCTCACGGTCGAAGAGGATTGTGCCGGCGGATGCACCCGGTCCGTAGAGCACGGTCTGCGGGCCTTTGATCACGGTGAGTCTGTCGTAGGTTTCGGGCGAGATGTACGAGGTCGGCGCGTCCATCCGACCGGGGCAGGCGCCGAGCATCATGCTGCCGTTGGTGAGGATGTTCAGGCGCGAACCGAACATGCCGCGCAGTACCGGATCGCCGTTGGTGCCGCCGTTGCGTACCAGGGCGAAGCCGGGAATGGTCTTCAGATAGTCGCCGCCATCGCTGGCCGGCACCGGTTGGCGCGGGTCTTTCGGGTGGGTGACGATGGTCAGCGGCGAACTCGGGGCGATGGCGGTGATCACCGTCGGACTCAGTTCTTCGGTGTGGCCGGCGTGCTCATCGGCCAGCACCAGCGGAGACAGCAGGACGCCGCAAAGGACGGCGGTAGCGTGCCTGAAACGGATGCGCGATTCGTTCAGGGCAAAGGACGCCTGGGCAGAACCCGGGCGTGGGACAGCAGAAAACCTGGACATGACAATTTCCATCAAACAGTCGTAAACGACACGGCCGGCAGCCTGAAGCTGTCTTCTCGACCGTGTGCAATCAGAGGTGGGTGTTTACGCTGCGACGGGCGGGGCGCGGCTGCGGGCGCCGGGGAAGAAGGTCTGCCGGGCATGGCCCAGACGCGGGGAGGGCGGGGTGAAGGGACTGACGAAAGGAATGCTGAACGTAGCGAAACTGCCGCCGCCGGTCAGCGCCGGGCAGTTGAACAGCAGGCTGCAATAACCGCACTTTTCCCACAGCACATGGTGCGACGATTGCGGCGGGCAGTGTTCGGCCGCGGGTTTTGCTTCATGGGCGGAATGATCCATGCCCGCCATGGCCATCGACATGTCCATGGGCATGGAAGTCGAGGCGTGCCGATCCATCGGCATCGACTGAGAAATCAGCGGGCCGATAAAGATCATCAACATGGCGAACAGGGCGATCCAGCTGCCGCGTGTCAGGTATTCGGTCTGACGGCGTTGCACGGATACCCTGGCGCTGCGCGGGCGCACGGGCGGGGTCTGCCGGAACGGTTATTGGGCGTGCGCGTGTTCCGGCATGTCCTGCGGAGGTTTCTTCTGCACGGCGACTTCGACGGTCACGTTACCGGCCTTTTCGAAGTGCAGGGTCAGAGGGAAACGCTTTCCATCGGTCAGCAGGCTGCGGTCGGTGGGGTTCATCAGCATCACGTGATAGGCCATCGGCGCGAAGGTCACGTTTCCACCGGGCGGAATCGCCACGCTCGGCACCTGTTGCATCTTCATCAGATCGCCCTGCATCACATGCTCGTGCAACTCGGCTTTCGGGGCGATGGGCGAGTCGACACTGAGCAGGCGGTCAGCAGACTTGCCGTTGTTGTGAATGATGAAATACGCGGCAACGGTCGGCGCATTCGGCGGCAGTTCCTGTGACCACGGGTGGGCGATTTCCAGCTCGCCGGCCTTGTATTCGTGGGCATGGGTGAAGCACGCAGGCAGCAACAGCGCAGCGATGACGATGAGTTTGTTCAACATGGCAGTTCTCCAGAACGATTTGAAACGCAGGTCAAATGCGGGAACAAATCAGACCAGAGGGGACGCACGGGGATTGAGGTTCGGCCATTGCTGGCGCGGTGTCGGAGTTTGCAGCACGGCGGGCGCCACGCTGCGATTGCTTTCGTATTGCGCGAAATACAGCTGCGGCGAATGCCCCGGCAACGCCACCACGGGCGCCGATCCGGAACAGCACCAGCAATGCTGCATGGTCGAATGATTGTCACCGCTCTGCGGTGCTTTCTGATCGAGGCTGCCGATGTCGATCGCCACCATCTTCGTGCCGCTGCCGGTGCAGAAACTGCTCCACAGCAACTGCTCGGCCGGCGTTTGCGCCGCTTGCGCCATCGTGCCCGTCAACGGCATGGCAAGCATGTTGAACAGCACTGCAAAGCAGGCGATCCAGGCAATTGCGAGCCGGCGTCGGTTCATGGGACAGGTCCGTAGGATGGGCAATCAGGCGTGGCTATTTAGCCTGATCAGGGCCGATAAGTAAAAAAGCGTCATGCGGTTTGGTGTCGCAGCCATCTCATCAACCAATCGCTCAGTTCACTGGTACCGCGTGAACCTCCATGTCTACTCCCAGCGTAGCTCGGATTACCGAAAAAATTTTCGCCAGATTGTCCATGCTCGGGTTGCCTTTGGCGGACAACATTCGATGCAGACTTTTGCTGGGCTTTTCGGTTTCCCTTGCAAGCTCTTCGAATCCGACAGTTGCATTGACGAGGTCGCGCAAAATTATCCTGGCAACTTCTGGCTCACCATTCAGGAAAAGCGTTGCGGCTTCGTCCAGTAATGCCTGGGCAAATTCGGGATCACGTTGTGCACGCTCTGAAATTGAAATTTTGTAGCTTCGAGTGAGCGCCATCTAATTACCTCTGGTTCTGTTCAGCTTTTTTTCGAGTTCGAAATTCAGCTATCAGTGCTTTCACCTGTTTGATGTCCTGTCTCTGTGTTGATTTATCTCCTCCACCGAACAAGATGATCAGTCGTTTTCCCAAATTCTATAGCCAGGACCCCAGTTTATTTTGTATTCGCCGAGACCATCGAACCACTTGATATTGGAGGTGTTGCCCGCTTCCAACCGTGCCAAGGCTTTTGAAACCCTCGCTGCGGCCGGCACGCTCAAAATGTCGATCCAACGGCCAAACGGGCTTGAATCGTTTTCTAGTAGATATTCTTCGAGTGTGATCACAGTCGGCCCTGAAGGTAACAAATAGGTTACTTATCATGCAAGCCGTGGATCTTGCCTCAGGAGTTGATCGTCTCCAATTCAACAAGTGTTTCTTGAAGCGTCCAAAACTCCCGATCAACCCCCGCCAACACCGGCCGCTTCAACACCATCACCGGCACCCCAAGCGCCCGCGCCACGTCCAGCTTCGGCTCGGTCGCGGTGCTGCCGCTGTTCTTGCTGATCAATACGTCGATCTGCCGTCGTTCGAACAATGCCCGCTCATCTTCCAGCAGAAACGGCCCCCGGGCGCCGATGACTTCGCAGCGTTCGTTGCCGGGATAAACGTCGAGGGCGCGCAGGGTCCAGAACTGGTGTTCAGGGATTTCGTGCAGGTGTTGCAGCGGTTCGCGGCCGAGGGTGAACAGTGGGCGACGAAAAGGGGCGAGAGCGGCGATCAGTTCCGCCCAGTCGGTGACTTCGCGCCAGTCATCACCCGGCTGTGGTTGCCAGGCGGGGCGGCGCAGGGCCCAGCAGGGGATGCCGGTGAGTTGCGCGGCGGTGGCGGCGTTGTGGCTGATTTGCGCGGCGTACGGATGGGTCGCGTCCAGCAGCAGACCGATGCCTTCATCGCGAACGAATTGCGCCAGCCCCTCTGCGCCGCCATAGCCGCCGACGCGCACCCGACAGTTGAGATCGGTCGGCACACGGCCGACGCCAGCAAGGCTGTAAATGTGTTCCGGCCCCAAAGTGCGCGCGATGGCCAACGCTTCAGTCACACCGCCCAGCAACAGAATCCGTTTCATGCAAACGCTCCCGCATGACCGACGATGCCGCCCTGACGATCAATCGCAAACACCTCGACCTGCACCTGCGCCGGCACCACGCTGCGGGCGAATTTCAGGGCGTGGCGACAAACTTCGTCACCCAGTGCAACACCCGCCGCACTGGCCATCGCCAATGCCTGCTGGCTGGTGTTCGCCCCGCGAATGGCTTGTTGCAAGGCGTCATCGGCGCCAATTGCCGCCGCCCATCCGGCCAGTTGCGGCAGGTCGATGCTCGAATGACGCGAATGCAGATCCATGTGCCCCGCCGCCAGTTTGCTGATCTTGCCGAAGCCGCCGCACAGGCTGAGTTTATCCACAGGCACTTTGCGCAGGTGTTTGAGTACCGCGCCGACGAAGTCGCCCATTTCGATCAGGGCGATTTCCGGCAGGTCGTAGACCCGGCGCATGGTGTCTTCGCTGGCGTTGCCGGTGCAGGCGGCGATGTGCAGATAGCCATTGGTTTTCGCCACGTCGATACCCTGATGGATCGAGGCGATGTACGCCGCGCAGGAAAACGGCCGGACGATGCCGCTGGTGCCGAGAATCGACAAGCCACCGAGAATGCCCAGGCGCGGGTTCATGGTCTTCAACGCCAGGGCTTCGCCGCCCTCGACATTGACCGTCACCTCGAAGCCGCCGCGATAGCCGGTTTCAGCGGCGAGCAGCAACAGGTGATCGCTGATCATCTTGCGCGGCACCGGATTGATGGCCGGTTCGCCAACGCCCAGCACCAGACCCGGACGGGTCACGGTGCCGACGCCTTTGCCGGCGATGAAGCGGATTCCCGGCTCGGTCAACAGCCTGACCTGCGAGTAGAGCAGGGCGCCGTGAGTCACGTCGGGATCGTCGCCGGCATCCTTGAGGGTTCCGGCTTCGGCGCCGTCTTCGGTCAGACGACAGAATTCCAGTCGCATCTGCACCTGTTTGCCCTTGGGCAACACGATCTGTACGGCGTCCGCCACCACGCCGCCAAGCAGCAGGCGGGCGGCGGCGAGGCTGGTGGCCGTGGCGCAACTGCCGGTGGTCAGGCCGCTGCGCAGGGGCGCGGGTTGTTCGGCGGTTTCGTCACGCATCGAGGGGTTTGACCAGGTCGAGCAGGGTGATCGGCAAGGCCTGACGCCAGGTGTCGAACTCGCCCAGCGGTTGCGCCTGGGCGATGTGGATGCGGGTCAGCTCGCCGCCGTGGTGTTCGCGCCAGTTCATCAAGGTCATTTCGCTTTGCAGGGTCACGGCGTTGGCCACCAGGCGGCCGCCGGGTTTGAGTTGCGCCCAGCAGGTGTCGAGTACGCCTTCGCGGGTCACGCCGCCACCGATGAATATCGCGTCCGGACGCTCCAGGCCCGCAAGGGCTTGCGGTGCGCTGCCCCGGATCAGTTGCAGGCCGGGAACGCCCAGCGCATCCCGGTTGTGCTCGATCAATTGCTGGCGACCTGCGTCGGCCTCGATCGCCAGCGCGCGACAGCTCGGGTGCGCGCGCATCCACTCGATACCGATCGAGCCGCTGCCGGCGCCGACGTCCCACAACAGTTCACCCGGCGTCGGGGCGAGGCGGGCGAGGGTGATGGCGCGCACGTCGCGTTTGGTCAACTGGCCGTCATGTTTGAACGCAGTGTCCGGCAGGCCGGCGAGGCGTGACAGGCGTGGAGTTTGCGGATCGGCGAGGCACTCGATGGCGATCACGTTGAGATCGGCAATGGCCGGCTCGTTCCAGTCGTTGGCGATGCTGTCGATGCGGCGTTCGGCGCTGCCGCCCAGATGTTCCAGAACACTCAGGCGACTGGCGCCGAATCCGCGCTCGCGCAGCAATTGTGCGACGGCTGCCGGGCTTTGCCCGTCGTTGCTCAGCAGCAACAGGCGCACGCCGCTGGACAACTGGGCGTTGAGGGCTGCAAGCGGGCGCGCCACCAGCGACAACACATTGACGTCCTGCAACGGCCAGCCCAGACGGGCTGCCGCCAGCGAGCAAGAGGACGGCGCCGGCAGTACCCGCATCTCTGCGTCCGGAATCTGACGAGCCAGGCTCGCACCGACGCCGTAGAACATCGGATCACCGCTGGCCAGCACGCACACCGCTTCGCCGCGGCGCTCCAGAACCGGGGCCAGCGAAAACGGGCTCGGCCACAGCTGGCGCTCGCCACGGATGCACACCGGCAACAGCTCCAGCTGGCGCTGGCCGCCGATGATCCGTGAGGCGTCCATCAGGGCGCGCCGGGCGTTTTTGCCCAGGCCCTTGAAGCCGTCTTCACCGATTCCTACTACTGTCAGCCAGGGTGACATCTGTAGCCCTCAAGAAAGTGTCCGCAAACGAGCTGTTCCGACGGGCAGACTTTTCATGCCGTCGGACAAAGCAGGCATAATACCGCGCCTTCGCGTACGAAGCCTTTCCCACTGAGCCGGTCAGCCCCTTGAACGAACGCCTGATGTCCACAGCCATACGTCCCTCGGCCTGCCCGGGGTTGCTGCGTATCGTCCAGGCGCTGGATGGCGGTATCTGTCGGATCAAGCTCGATGGCGGTTCGATCACCGCCGATCAGGCCGATGCACTGGCCAGTGCCGCCGAACGCTTTGCCGGCGGGGTGATCGAGGCGACCAATCGGAGCAATCTGCAGATCCGCGGCATCGGCGACCGGTCCGCCGCGCTGATCGACAGCTTGCTGGCCGCCGGTCTCGGCCCGCGTACCGCAGCGGGTGACGACGTGCGCAACCTGATGCTCAGCCCGGCCGCCGGGATCGATCCGCAGATGCGTTTCGACACGCGTCCATTGGCCGGGCAGATCCTCGAAACCCTGCAAAGCCATCCGCGTTTCCATGAACTGAGCGCCAAGTTCGCCGTGCAACTGGATGGCGGTGAAGCATTGGCGATGCTCGAACATCCCCACGATCTGTGGTTGTCGGCGTACGAAGAGCACGGCGATACGCTGCTGGCGTTCGGTCTGGCGGGTTGCCCGACGGATCGACCGCTGGCTGGCGTGGCACTTGCGGACGGCCATGCACTGGTGGTGGCGGTGCTGGAACTGTTCCTCGATCTGGCCAGGCCGGAGCAGACGCGAATGCGACATCTGCTGGATGAATGCCCGGCGCCGATGTTCCTGGAAAAGCTCGGTCGGCGGATCAGGCTGCAGAGCATCGGTGACTGGCAGCGCGAAGCGGCGCCGGAAGGTCTGCACCTCGGAGTCCATCCTCAGCCATTGGCCGGTCAAGTGTATGTCGGCGCCGCACCGGCCCTCGGCCGCCTCGATCCGGTTATGCTGCGTGGCGCCGCGCGACTGGCCAGAACCTTTGGCGACGGCAGCCTGCGTTTCACGCCCTGGCAGAGTCTGTTGGTGCCCAATGTGCGTGAGGCAGATGCCGCTCAAGTGCTCGATGCTCTGAGCAAGCTGAACCTGCTGACCCGGATTGACGACCCGTTGTCGCACCTGATCGCCTGCACCGGCTCCAGTGGCTGTGGCAAAGGCCTGGCCGATACCAAACACGATGCCCGCCTTCTGGCTGCGTTGTTGCCACACGCGGTGGATGTGCATTTGTCCGGCTGCTCGCGGTCCTGCGCTGCTGCACACCGTGCCCCGGCGACGCTGCTGGCGGTCGCCCCCGGTCACTACAATCTCTATTTTCGCGATGCGGCGCAGCCGGGTTTCGGCGCGCTGCACGCTCACAACCTTACTATCGAAGCGGTCGCGACCCTGCTCGCCGATCGCTCACGGAGTCCCCTTGATGCTTGATTACATCCGCGACGGTCAGGAGATCTATCGCAACTCCTTCGCGATCATTCGCCGCGAGGCCAATCTGGCGCGCATCCCGGCCGACCTGGAAAAGCTAGCGGTGCGGGTGATTCACGCCTGCGGCATGGTCGAAGCCATCGACGGGCTGCAGTTCTCCGAAGGCGCCGGCAAGGCCGGGCGCGATGCGCTGGTCGCTGGCGCCCCGATCCTGTGCGATGCGCGGATGGTTGCCGAGGGCGTGACCCGTGCGCGCCTGCCGGCCAACAACGAGGTGATCTGCACCCTACGCGATGACAGCGTGCCGGAGCTGGCGCGTGAGCTGGGCAACACCCGCTCGGCGGCGGCGCTGGAGCTGTGGCGTCCGCATCTGGAAGGCAGCGTGGTGGTGATCGGCAATGCGCCGACCGCACTGTTTTATCTGCTGGAAATGCTCGACGCCGGTGCGCCGAAACCGGCGCTGATCCTCGGCTTCCCGGTGGGTTTCGTCGGGGCAGCCGAATCGAAGGCCGAGCTGGCCGCCAACAGCCGTGGCGTGCCGTTCGTGATCATGCAGGGCCGCCTCGGTGGCAGCGCCATGGCCGCCGCTGCGGTCAACGCCCTTGCCACGGAGGTCGAATGATGCAGGCAAAAGGACGTTTGATCGGCCTGGGCGTCGGCCCCGGTGATCCGGAACTGATTACCGTCAAGGCTCTGCGTCTGCTGCGCGAATCGCCGGTGGTGGCGTACTTCGTGGCCAAGGGCAAGAAGGGCAACGCATTCGGCATCATCGAAGCGCACTTGCAGGATGCGCAGAACCTGCTGCCGCTGGTGTACCCGGTGACCACCGAAGTGCTGCCGGCGCCGCTGTCCTACGAACAGGTGATCAGCGATTTCTACGATGACGCGGCAGAGGAAGTGGCCGCGCATCTGGATGCCGGTCGCGATGTGGCGGTGATCTGCGAAGGTGATCCGTTTTTTTACGGTTCCTACATGTACCTGCACGACCGTCTCGCCAGTCGTTACGAAGCGCAAGTGGTGCCGGGCGTCTGCTCGATGCTGGGCGGGGCGTCGGTACTGGGCGCGCCGCTGGTGTATCGCAACCAGAGCCTGTCGGTGCTGTCCGGTGTGCTGCCTCACGAAGAGCTCAAGCGTCGTCTGGCGGACGCCGATGCGGCAGTGATCATGAAGCTGGGGCGCAACTTCCCCAAAGTACGTGAGGTGCTGGGCGAGCTGGGACTGGCCGAACGAGCGTTGTACGTAGAGCGTGCGACCATGGCCAACCAGAAGATCGTGCCGCTGGACGAGGTCGAGCCGATGTCGTCGCCGTACTTCTCGCTGATCATTGTTCCCGGCGAACGGTGGCAAGGCTGATGACTCAATCCACACCGGCCATCGTCATTCTCGGCCAGGGCGCGCTTGCCACGGCCCGTCGCCTTCAGCAGGTCTATCCGGGTGCGCAGATCCATGGCCTGTCCGGTCGCGTCGAAGGCGCCGATCTGACTTACAGCGAGTTCGGCGCAACCCTGCGCGAGCTGTATCGGCAAGACACACCGATCATTGCCCTGTGCGCGGCGGGGATCGTCATTCGCACCCTGGCGCCGCTGTTGCTGGAGAAGGGCGTCGAGCCCCCCGTGCTTGCCGTAGCGGAAGACGGCAGCGCCGTGGTGCCGCTGCTCGGCGGCCTCGGCGGGGTGAATGTCATGGCCCGCGAGATCGGTACGGCGCTTGAAGTGGCTGCGGCGATCACCACCAGCGGCGAATTGCGTTTCGGCACCTGTCTGCTCAATCCGCCCGGCGGTTATACCCTTGGTGATCTGGAACAGGGCAAACGTTTTGTCTCCGATCTGCTGGCCGGTCACAGCGTGCGCATCGATGGCGATGCGCCGTGGCTCGATCAGGCGCAACTGCCGGAAGACCCGCACGCGCAGCGCTCGATTCATGTCGGCAGCGATGCCCGGGCGGCGAGCGCCAGCGAGCTGCTGATTTATCCGCGCAGCGTGGCGGTGGCGGTCGGTGCCGATGTGGCCGACCTGCCGGATGCGATTCGCAAGGCGATGCTGCAGGCCGGTGTGGCGATTCAGTCGCTGGCCTGTCTGGTGGCGGCTGACGTTCAGATGGCCAGCCCGGCATTGCGTGAAGCCGCGCTTGAATTGGCCGTGCCGCTGCGCTTTGTGGCGCCGGCAAATGACATGGCCGAGCTGGCCCGCCACGCTGTCCCCGATGCCCGGATCATCGCGACCGCCCACGATATCGCCATCGCGGTGGCCGAGCAGCCGCTGGAGGTTTCGCAAATCGGTCGCCCGCGCGGACGCCTGGCCGTCATCGGTCTTGGTCCTGGCGCCGCCGAGTTGATGGTGCCGGCGGTGAAGGCCGAACTGGCCCGGGCCACCGATGTGCTGGGTTACGAAACCTACGTGCGCATGGCCGGCCCGTTCCGCGATGACCAGGTGCAGCACTGCACCGACAACCGCGAAGAGATGCAGCGCGCCCGTCACGCCTTCAGGCTGGCTGCCCAGGGCCGTTCGGTGATCGTGGTTTCCTCCGGCGATCCGGGTGTGTTCGCCATGGCGGCGGCGGTGCTCGAAGCGCTTCACGAGTCGACGGATCCGGCGTGGCACAGCGTCGACCTGGAAATCCTGCCGGGGGTTTCCGCGTCACTCGCCACCGCCGCTCAGGCCGGTGCGCCCCTGGGTCACGATTTCTGCGTGATGTCGCTGTCGGACAACCTCAAGCCGTGGTCGATCATCGAGAAGCGTCTGGATCTGGCTGCCGAGGCGGATCTGGCGCTGGCGTTCTACAACCCGATCTCCCGTGCCCGTCCGTGGCAATTGGGACGAGCGCTGGAAATCGTCGCCCGACACCGCACGCCGCAAACACCCGTGGTACTGGGCCGTGATATCGGCCGTCCGGGGCAGACACTGCGGGTGACGACACTTGGCGCACTGACCCCGGATCAGGTGGACATGCGCACCATGGTGCTGGTGGGATCCTCCACAACCTGCACATTCCCTCGCGCCGAAGGCGGGGAGTGGGTGTATACGCCGCGTTGGTATGGCGAGAAACCCGAAACCTGAGGCATGAAAAAGCGGCTCTTCGGAGCCGCTTTTTCAATTCAGGGATGGCGAGTCAACCCAGATAACCCTTCACCCCGGTAAAGATGATCTGTGCAGCCAGGGCACAGACAAACAATCCCATGAGCCGGCTGACGATCTGCAATCCCTGATCGCCGAGAATCCGCTCGATCCGGTTCGACAGATACAACACCACGCCGACGGTAAAACTGGCGAGCGCGATACTCATGATCGCGATCAGCTTGTCGTCCCAGTGCGGCTGGCTGACGCCCATTACCAGCAGCGCACCGATCGTGCCGGGGCCGACGGTCAGCGGGATGGTCAACGGGACGATGGTCACATCCTGCTGCACATTGTCAGCCTGCACCGCCGGCTTGCCCTGGGCCATGCCCAGCGCCGAGATGAACAGCACGCTGCCTGCACCGATGCGGAAGGCGTCCACCGTGATGCCGAATATCTCAAATATGAATCGCCCGAACAGATAGAGCAGGACGCTGGAAACCAGTGTGGCGATCGCCACTTTCCAGGCCAGTCGGCGTTGTTCCTTGCGCGAATAACCCCGGGTCAGACTGATGAAGCAGGACAACACGAAGAACGGGCTGTAGAGCACCAGCATCTTCAGGTAAACGCTGAACAACTCATGGAGCATGATTGAAACTCGCGCCGACGAAAGTTGAACGGAGTCTATCAGGCGGCTCTGGCTTGATCACACGATGTTCCAATCGAAGACGTGAGTGCTGACCGGGGTCAGGGAGTACGGGCTGTCGTGCGATTGTGCTGATCACGCTGGGCCACCCAGTGCTCGATCAGCTCGCGCAGTTGTGACAGTTCCACCGGTTTGGCCATGTGGCCGTCCATGCCGGCCTGACGCGCGCGTTCCTTGTGCTCGGCGAGGATGTGCGCGGTGAGTGCAACGATCGGCGTGCGGATGCGCTGATTGACGACTTCCCAGGCCCGCAGTTGCTGGGTCGCGGAAAAGCCGTCGAGGATCGGCATTTCGCAGTCCATCAGCACCAGGTCGTAGCGTTGGGCTTTCATGGCCTGCAAGGCTTCCTCGCCATTGCTGGCGGTATCCGGTTGCAGGTTGAGCTTGCCGAGCATGCCGCGGATCACTTTGGTGGAGATCGTGTTGTCTTCGGCGACGAGGATGCGGAAGTCGCTCGGAACCTTGACGGTCGTGGCCGGGCCGGTCACTTGAGGCTGGAACACTACCTGGCCGCGATTGCGCTGGTTCAGTTCGTCGGCCAGCGTGGTCTTGAGGGTATAACCGGCCACCGGTTTGGCCAGGATGCGTTTGATCCCCGAGTTGCGCGCGATGATCTTGCTCGGTGCGTTGCTGATGCCGGTCAGCATGATCAGCAGGATGTCGTGATTCAGGCTCGGGTCTTCCTTGATCTTGGCGGCCAGTTGCATGCCGGTCATGCCGGGCATGTTCTGATCCAGCAGGACCACATCGAAATAGTCGCGCAGATGCGCCTTGGTGCGCAGCAGCGCCAGCGCTTCCTTGCCTGACGGCACGGCGCTGACGTTCAGGCCCCAGGCACTGCACTGCTGCACCAGCACCTTGCGGCAGGTTTCGTTGTCGTCGACCACCAGTACCCGCGCACCTTGCAGCGGGCTGTCGAGGTCGGAGGTCGGATGCTCCAGGCGATCGGGATCCAGGGGCAGGGTCAGCCATAGTGTGCTGCCCTGGGAGCCGCCACTCTTGATACCGAACTCGCCCTGCATCAGACGAATCAGTTGCCTTGCGATCACCAGCCCGAGATTGCCGCCCAGCCGGTTGGCCGACAGGAAATGCTTGCTGTGCAGTTCGGCGTGCATCAGCGCGTCGCGCTCTTCCTGATCCATCGGCTGGCCGCTGTCCTGCACGGCGATGCGCAGGCGCGGCCTGACGCTGCGTTCATCGAGGGCGACCACCACCAGCACTTCGCCTTCCTCGGTTTTCTTCAGGGCGTTTTCCAGCAGGCTCAGCAAGGTCTGGCGCAAGCGCGTCGGATCACCGCTGATGACCCGGGGCACCTGCGGCTGAATGAAACTGATCAGTTCCACGCTCTGCTGCTCGGCCTTCGCCCGATAGATGCTCAGGCAATCGTCGATCAGGGCATTGAGGTCGAACTGCACGTCGTCCAGCTCGATCTGTCCGGACTCGAGCCGGGAGATGTCGAGGATCTCGTTGATCAGGGTCAGCAGTTCGTTGCCGGCGCTGTGAATGGTCTGCACATAGTCTCGTTGCTTGACCGACAGCGGCGTGCCGAGCAAAAGCTCGGTCATGCCCAGCACGCCGTTCATCGGGGTGCGGATTTCGTGGCTGATCTTGGCCAGGAACTCGGCCTTGGCATTGATCTCGGCGTTGCTTGCGGCAAGGTCGCGGCTGATGCTGAAACGGCTTTCGGTGATGCTGCGCTGGCGTTCGCCCAGGGCAATGCTCATCAGCAGTCCACTGATGCAGATAAAGCCCATCAGCGTCATGATCAGACCTTGCGGCGCCACCAGGGTCAACCCCAGCAGGGCCGGGAGGATGATCAGCGTGCCGATGTTGAACACCACCATCGCGGCGACGAACAGCCGGGCAGGGCGGTAGCCTTTCTGCCAGTGATAGAAACCCACCAGCAGCATGCTCAGCCCGGCCAGCGCCACCAGTGCGTAGGTGATGATGTTCAGCGGCAGGGTGTTGACGAACAACAGCAGCAGGCTGCAGATCACGATGAGCAGGATGTCGCCCAGCAGCAGCTTGTTCAGCGGATGTTCGCCGAGCGGCGCGAAGAAACGGTAGGCGAACATCAGGCCGGCCGGTGCCGTCAGCAGCAGCGCCAGATAGGCGCCGGGGGTCTGGATCGCATGCCAGTTCGGCAGCCACGGGCCGGCCAGGTTGAGCAGCAGCAACAGGCTCAGACTCAGCAGGCCTTCACACACCGCCAGCCACAGGCTGCTGCGCGAGCGGGTGTAGGCGTAGCGGATCAGGTTGTGCAGGATCAGCATGCCGAGGCAGCCGAACAGCAGCCCGTAGATCAGCGTCTGGTTATGGTTGGCCGCGCCCATCACCGCCGATTGCAGGGTGATGTAGGGGCGTAACTGGTGTTCGGAGACCAGTCGCAGATAAACGTCCAGGGGCTTGTCGCTTTGCGGCAGCGGCAGCAGGAAGTCACTGCTGGGCAGAGGGCGCTCGGCCTGTGCCTGCCTTGTGCCGGTTTCCCGTTGCTCGATCAGTTGCTCGCCGTCCAGTACGTACAGATTGAGGTGCGACAGGTCGGGGGCAAAGATCCGCAGCACCTGTTCGTGCTTGCCGGGAGCGAGTTTGAAGCGAAGCCATAATGCGCCATCGGGTTCGGCTGCGGTCAGGCGGTCGAGCTCGATGGGACTGAATTGGTTGGTGTAGCGGGCGGAGCGGATATCGCTCAGCTGAAGAATGCCCTGATCGTCGAGCAATATCGACCAGCCACTGCCTTGCGCGGCCTGGGCCGGAAGCATGCAGAGCAAGGTCAGCAAGGTGGCGGTGAAGCCTATGGCAATCCTGAGCCAGCGCACGGCGAAATCCCTTCGTAGGTTGATGCCAGAATATAACGATGCGCAGCGTCGGAACAGTCCGGCAGGGACGCAAGGTCCCTGCCGGACACACAGCGTAGCTTATCAGCGGGTTTCGCCGCGTTCACGGGCAATGGCACGGTAGCCGATGTCGGTGCGGTAGAAGCAGCCTTCCCAGTCGATGGCCTTGGCCAGCCTGTAGGCCTGCTCCTGAGCGGCGCCTACGCTGGCGCCCATGGCGGTGGCACACAGCACCCGACCACCGGCTGTCACGACGTTGCCGTCCTTGAGTGCGGTACCGGCATGGAAGACCTTGCCTTCCAGTGCGGCTGCCGCGTCCAGACCGTTGATCTTCGCGCCCTTGGCATAGTCGCCCGGGTAACCGCCGGCCGCCAGCACGATGCCGACGCTCGGGCGCGGATCCCATTGCGCTTCGACCTTGTCCAGTGCCTGAGCCAATGCCGCCTCGACCAACAGCACCAGACTCGACTGCAGGCGCAGCATCACCGGTTGGGTTTCCGGATCACCGAAACGGCAGTTGAACTCGATGACCTTCGGGTTGCCGGCCTTGTCGATCATCAGACCGGCGTACAGGAAACCGGTGTAGACGTTGCCTTCCTCGGCCATGCCGCGCACGGTCGGCCAGATCACCTGGTCCATCACACGCTGGTGCACGTCGGCGGTGACCACCGGGGCCGGGGAGTAAGCCCCCATGCCGCCGGTATTCGGGCCGCTGTCGCCGTCGCCGACACGTTTGTGGTCCTGGCTGGTGGCCATCGGCAGGACGTTCTTGCCGTCGACCATGACGATGAAACTGGCTTCTTCGCCGTCGAGGAACTCTTCGATGACGACGCGGGAGCCGGCGTCGCCGAACGCGTTGCCCGCGAGCATGTCGCGAACGGCGTCTTCGGCCTCGGCCAGGGTCATGGCGACGATCACACCTTTGCCGGCGGCCAGACCGTCGGCCTTGATCACGATCGGTGCGCCTTTTTCACGCAGATAAGCCAGGGCTGGCTCGATCTCGGTGAAGTTCTGGTAGTCGGCGGTCGGAATCTTGTGGCGCGCCAGGAAGTCCTTGGTGAAGGCTTTCGAGCCTTCGAGCTGTGCGGCACCGGCAGTCGGACCGAAGCAGTCCAGGCCACGGGAGCGGAACAGGTCGACAACACCGGCGACCAGCGGTACTTCCGGGCCGACGATGGTCAGGGAAACGTTTTTCTCGGCGAAATCCGCCAGTTGCTCGAGTGCCAGCACGTCGATGGCGACGTTCTCGCACTTGGCTTCAATCGCGGTGCCGGCGTTGCCCGGTGCGACGAAAACCTTCTGTACACGCGGATCCTGAGCCACTTTCCAGGCCAGGGCGTGTTCGCGGCCACCGCTGCCAATGATCAAAACATTCATTTCAAAAACCTCGGATGACGCTGATTCTGTTTTAGAACCTGAAGCGCTTCACGCTCCAGGAGGTCGCAATGAAGTCGGTAGATGCAAGGCGGAGCCGACCTCGGTGAGCGGAGTTGCCTTTTGGCAATGAGCATCATCGAGGTCGGCTCCAACGCAGCAGATGCCGGCTTCAGTGCGGCCGTTGTCTGATTAGTGGCGGAAGTGGCGCATGCCGGTGAATACCATGGCGATGCCGGCTTCATCAGCAGCAGCAATCACCTCGGCATCACGCATCGAGCCGCCTGGCTGGATCACCGCAGTGATACCGACCTTGGCCGCATTGTCCAGACCGTCGCGGAACGGGAAGAACGCATCGGATGCCATCACGGAGCCTGCGACCTGCAGACCGGCGTGCTCAGCCTTGATCGCAGCGATACGTGCCGAGTTCACGCGGCTCATCTGGCCGGCGCCGACACCGATGGTCTGACGGTTCTTGGCGTAGACGATGGCGTTGGACTTGACGAACTTGGCCACTTTCCAGGCAAAGATCAGGTCGTTGATTTCCTGCTCGGTCGGTGCACGCTTGGTCACCACTTTCAGGTCGTCAGCGCCGATCATGCCGATGTCGCGGCTCTGCACCAGCAGACCGCCGTTGACACGCTTGTAGTCCCAGGCCGGAGCGCGATCCGCCGACCATTCACCGCAGGCCAGCAGGCGCACATTGGCCTTGGCGGCGACGACGGCACGGGCTTCTTCGCTGACGCTCGGGGCGATGATCACTTCGACGAACTGACGCTCGACGATTGCCTTGGCGGTCTCGGCGTCCAGTTCACGGTTGAAGGCGATGATGCCGCCGAATGCCGATTCGGTGTCGGTGGCGTAGGCCAGCTCATAAGCCTGACGGATGCCGCCTTCGGCGTCCGGGCTCACGGCCACGCCGCACGGGTTGGCGTGCTTGACGATCACGCAGGCCGGTTTGACGAAGCTCTTCACGCATTCCAGTGCGGCGTCGGTGTCGGCCACGTTGTTGTACGACAGCTCCTTGCCTTGCAATTGGGTCGCGGTGGCGATGCCGGCTTCGGCAGGCTTGGCCTCAACGTAGAACGCCGCGCTCTGGTGCGGGTTCTCGCCGTAGCGCATTTCCTGGGCCTTGATGAACTGGCTGTTGAAGGTGCGCGGGAATTCGCTGCGGCCGGAGGTCGAGAGGGTTTCGGCAGCCTGGTTCACGGTGCCCATGTAGTTGGCGATCATGCCGTCGTAGGCGGCGGTGTGTTCGAACGCCTTGAGCATCAGGTCGAAACGCTGCGCGTAGGTCAGGCCGCCGGCCTTGAGGTTTTCCAGGACGTTGGCGTAATCGCTGGCATTCACCACGATCGCTACGTCTTTGTGGTTTTTCGCCGCCGAACGAACCATGGTCGGGCCGCCGATGTCGATGTTCTCGATGGCGGTCGGCAGGTCGCAGCCAGGCTTGCTGATGGTGGCTTCGAAGGGATACAGGTTGACGGCCACCAGATCGATCGGCTTGATGCCGTGTTCGCTCATGATCGCGTCATCGACACCGCGACGACCGAGGATCCCGCCGTGGATTTTCGGGTGCAGGGTTTTCACCCGACCGTCCATCATTTCTGCGAAACCGGTGTAATCCGCGACTTCCACTGCGGCCACGCCGTTGTCCTGCAGCAGTTTGAAGGTCCCGCCGGTGGAAAGGATTTCCACGCCCAGGGCTTCCAGCTCCCTGGCGAATTCGAGGATCCCGGTCTTGTCGGAAACACTGATCAAGGCGCGGCGGATCGGCAGGCGGGTAGTCTGGTCGGTCATCTCAATTTCCATCAAAAGCAAGGGAAGTCAGCAAAAAAGGCGACCGGTTTTACGCGGGCGCCTTTCTGGTTGGATTGAATGCTTACAGCAGATCGTACTGCTTGAGTTTCTTGCGCAGCGTGCCGCGGTTGAGCCCGAGCAGCTCGCTGGCCTTGGTCTGGTTGCCCTTGACGTAGTTCATCACGCTTTCGAGCAGGGGAGCCTCGACTTCGGAGAGCACCAGGTTGTACACGTCCGTGACGGCTGCGCCCTCAAGGTGGGCGAAATAATTGTGCAGCGCTTTCTCGACACTCCCGCGAAGGGTCTGGCCCTCTTCGCTCGGGGTGTTGAGGTGCTGTTTCAAATTCACGTTGTCGCTCACGGGTGTTGTTCCACTCACTAAAGTCTCGGTCATCATCGTCATGCGGCCACCCCTTCTTCGTCCCCTGTCAGGCTCTTGTAACGTTCGGCGAAAAACTCCCGAACGTTGGCGCATTGTGTTTCCGTACCATCCAAACGATTGAAACGGGCGCGAAACTCCCTGGCGCCCGGCAAGGTTGCGAGATACCAGCCCACATGCTTTCGGGCAATGCGTACGCCCATCACGTCCCCATAGAAGGCGTGGAGGGCGGCCAGATGCTCAAGCAGAATGCGTTCCACCTCGGACAGCTCCGGCGCCGGGAGTTTTTCTCCCGTACGCAGGAAGTGTTCGATCTCACGAAAAATCCATGGTCGCCCCTGGGCGGCCCGGCCGATCAACAGGCCGTCGGCACCGGTCGCGTCGAGCACGTAGCGGGCCTTTTCCGGCGATACGATGTCGCCATTGGCAAAGACCGGAATCGACACGGCCTGCTTGATCGCGGCAATGGTGTCGTACTCGGCTTCGCCGGTGTACAGGTCGGCGCGGGTGCGGCCATGCACCGCCAGCGCCGTGATCCCGGCCTGCTCGGCGATCTTCGCCACCGTCAGGCCGTTCTTGTTGTCGCGATCCCATCCGGTGCGGATCTTCAGGGTCACCGGCACATCAACCGCCGCCACGACGGCGTGCAGGATCTCGGTAACCAGCGCTTCATCTTTCAACAACGCGGAGCCGGCGGCCTTGTTGCAGACCTTTTTGGCCGGGCAACCCATGTTGATGTCGATAATCTGCGCGCCCAGCTCGACGTTGGCCCGGGCTGCATCCGCCAGCATCTGCGCGTCGCCTCCGGCGATCTGCACCGAGCGTGGCTCGGGATCGCCTTCGTGGATCATGCGCATGCGCGACTTGCGGGTGTTCCACAGGCTCATGTCACTGGTGACCATTTCCGAGACTACAAGCCCTGCGCCCAATCGCTTGCACAACTGACGAAAGGGCTGGTCGGTGACACCCGCCATGGGGGCGAGAATCAAGCCGTTCTGTAATGTATATGGGCCGATGCGTACCGCCGACATAGGACTTCCCTGAAGTGGGGCCGGATCATGAGAGTTCGAAAAAGGGTTGGCATGATACCCGCTCTCGATGACTGGATAAAGGCTGAATTGAACAAAATCTGAACAGTCATTCCGTTATTGCCTGTGGTTTGGTCGTACGGGGCAAAGTCAGAAAACTGCCGTCAATGACGCTGTGGTGAGGCGCTTTACTCGGGAGAGTGGAAACTCAGACTGTAGTTCACCGCTTTCGGCCCGGGATCGAGAATGTCCAGGGCGATGTGGATGGGCGTCTGTGGCGGCATTTCCGCCATGCCTTCGAGATCGCCGTTGAGGTATTCGCCAGGTTTGAATCGGCGACTGGCGATCAGGTGGCCGTTGAGGTCGGCGAAGCGCAACTCGAGCAGCGGGAACGGTTGAGAAAAAGGCGCGCGGTTATAAATGATTGCGTCCACTACCAGTGCGCCACTGAAGTCCGGGTGGCTGCGTACCACCAGGTTGCTGCTCTTGATCTTGGCAATGTCGACCTTGGACGGCACCGTGCAGCCAATCTGCGGGCACAGTTGCTGAAACCATGGGCGGTACTGGTCCTGACGGGCCAGTTCGTCGAAGTGATAGGCGATGTACTGGCCGGCGAGGCCGGCAGTTGCCAGCATTACCAATAGCAGCCAGAGCAGGCGTCGGCCCCAGGGCGAACGACGCTTCTGCCAGTCCAGTTGCAGCGGATCGTCGGTCAGATCCTGCAAGGCTTCGGCGCGCACGCCGGGTTCATTGCGTTCGCGCTTTTTGCGGGGGGGCTCGACAGCTGGCGGATCGTTATCGATTTCCGTATCGGCCGACAGGCGTTCGTGGCGAGCTGCCGGATCGACCGGGTCATGCAGGCGCAGTTGTGGAATGGCGGGTTCGTCATCGAGGTCTACCGGGACCAGTGACAGGGATGGCTCGGTGCGTTCCGGCTTTACCGGTTCAAAATCGGCGACATCGTCTGCGTGTTCGGCCTCGACGATCCGTTCGTCGGCTGGTTCGCTGAAAAGGCTGTCCGACCACGGCTCGTTATCCGGTTCGTGGTCGTCGCGGCGAGCACTGAGGGACTCTTCGCGGGCGCCGCCGAATTCGGTGGTCGGCTGGATTTCCCGCTGTTCGAGACGAGCCAGTTCCCCGTCCAGATCCAGACTGTCGAGATCCAGCTCTGCGGCGCTCCACTGCTTCTGGCTGATGGCGCGCGGTTGGGGCGGTTCAGGTGGCTCGGGTGGTCTGGCGACGACCGGTGCTTCGGTTACCGGTGCCGGTTCGATCCTGGCCGGCGCCGCCGGTGTGACAGCTTCCTTGCCTGCGCGTTGTTCGAGCAGCTGTTTGGCGGCATTGAACACTTGCAGGCAGGAGCCGCAGCGAACCACCCCGCGGGCCACGCTCAACTGAGTATGGCTGACGCGGAAGCTGGTTTGGCAATGCGGGCACTGGGTGACGAAGCTGTCGGTCATGCGGCGATCCGGATTGAGCAAGCGGTCATTCTAGCGCCGACGGCCGGTGATGCGCACCCAGCCATCGCGATTGGCGATCGGGTCGAGATCGAAGTCCTGCGCGTACGCGGCAGCGACTTCTTCGCCCTGCTCGGCGAGGATCCCGGACAGCGCCAGACGCCCGCCGGACTTGACCAGGCCTGACAGTTGCGGCGCCAGGGAAACCAGCGGGCCGGCCAGAATGTTGGCCACCAGCACGTCGGCTTTGACCTGCGGCAGATCCTGCGGCAGATACAGTGGAAACAGTTCGTCGGCAATGCCGTTGCGCCCGGCGTTGTCGCGGGACGCTTCCAGCGCCTGCACGTCGATGTCGGTGCCCACGGCTTCTTTCGCGCCGAGCAGCAGGGCGGCGATAGCCAGAATCCCCGAGCCGCAGCCGAAGTCCAGGACGTTGCAGTCTTTCAGATCCTGACCGTCGAGCCATTCCAGGCACAGGGCGGTGGTCGGGTGGGTGCCGGTGCCGAATGCCAGGCCTGGGTCCAGCAGCAGGTTGACCGCGTCAGGGTGCGGTGCGGCGTGCCAGCTCGGTACGATCCACAGGCGCTGGCCGAATTGCATCGGCTGGAAACCGTCCATCCAGCTGCGCTCCCAGTCCTGGTCCTCGATCACTTCGCTGTGATGTTCGGGCAACGGGCTGCCGGTCAACAATTCGAGATGAGCCAGAACCGGCGCCGCTTCGGTACCGCCCTCGAACAGGGCCAGCAGGTGAGTATGCGTCCACAGCGGGGTGGTATTGAGTTCGGGTTCGAAGATCGGCTGATCTTCGGCGTCCATGAAGGTCACCGATACGGCGCCCACTTCAAGGAAAGCGTCTTCGTAGGTTTCGGCTTGTTCCGGGCTGATGGCGAGACGTACTTGCAGCCAAGGCATGGCGGGCACCTGTGAAAAAGATTGATTGCAGCCAGATGGCTGCGAGAAGCGCGCAAGTTTACGCGAGCGCGACGGTTTTGTGGGAGCGGGTAATGTGTGAGCAGATGAAAACTGCGCAAACAACAAAGCCGCCCGAAGGCGGCCTTGTCGTGTGCCGGTGAAAGCTTAGTGCTTGTCGCCGGCCAGCTTGTGCTCGAGGTAGTGAATGTTCACGCCCCCTTTGCAGAAGCCTTCATCGCGGGTCAGGTCACGGTGCAACGGAATGTTGGTCTTGATCCCGTCGACCACGATTTCATCCAGGGCATTGCGCATGCGTGCCATGGCTTCGTCGCGGGTGGCGCCGTAAGTGATCAGCTTGCCGATCAGCGAGTCGTAGTTCGGCGGAACTGCATAACCGCTGTACAGGTGCGAATCAACGCGAACGCCGTTGCCGCCCGGTGCGTGGAAATGCTTGACCGTGCCCGGACTCGGCATGAAGGTGCGCGGGTCTTCGGCGTTGATCCGGCACTCCAGCGCGTGGCCGCGGATGACCACATCTTCCTGGCGGATCGACAGCTTGTTGCCGGCGGCAATGCTGAGCATTTCCTTGACGATGTCGACACCGGTGACCATTTCCGAAACCGGGTGCTCCACCTGAACACGGGTGTTCATTTCGATGAAGTAGAAACGACCGTTCTCATACAGGAACTCGAAGGTGCCGGCACCACGGTAGCCGATGTCGATGCACGCCTGGACGCAGCGAGCGAAGACTTCCTGGCGGGCCTTCTCGTCGATGCCCGGTGCCGGCGCTTCTTCGAGAACCTTCTGGTGGCGGCGCTGCAGCGAGCAGTCGCGGTCGCCCAGATGGATGGCATTGCCCTGGCCGTCGGACAGCACCTGCACTTCGACGTGACGCGGATTGGTCAGGAATTTTTCCAGATAGACCATCGGATTGCCGAACGCCGCGCCAG
Source organism: Pseudomonas sp. BW7P1 (assembly GCF_024981055.1). Taxonomy (NCBI): domain Bacteria; kingdom Pseudomonadati; phylum Pseudomonadota; class Gammaproteobacteria; order Pseudomonadales; family Pseudomonadaceae; genus Pseudomonas; species Pseudomonas sp. BW7P1. The sequence goes on from NZ_CP103374.1 coordinate 912,398, forward strand.
CTTCGGTGCGAGTCAGTTTGGCGAATGCGACCAGGTCTTCTTCCTTGTGCACCACGCGCATGCCGCGACCACCGCCGCCGCCGGCGGCCTTGATGATCACCGGATAGCCGACCTCGCGGCCGATGCGCAGTGCCGTTTCTTCGTCTTCCGGCAGCGGGCCGTCGGAACCAGGAACGGTTGGAACGCCAGCGGCGATCATCGCGTGCTTGGCCGACACCTTGTCGCCCATCAGGCGAATGGTCTCGGCTTTCGGGCCGATGAAGGCGAAGCCGGAATTCTCGACCTGCTCGGCGAAATCGGCGTTTTCCGCGAGGAAACCGTAGCCTGGGTGAATGGCAGTGGCGCCAGTCACTTCAGCGGCTGCGATGATGGCCGGGATGTGCAGGTAGGATTGCGCAGCGGAAGCCGGGCCGATGCAGACGGATTCGTCTGCCAGACCCAGGTGCATCAGCTCTTTGTCGGCCTTGGAGTAAACGGCGACGGTCTTGATGCCCATCTCTTTGCAGGCACGCAGAATCCGCAGGGCGATCTCACCGCGGTTAGCGATCAGAACTTTTTCCAACTTCGCAGTCATCAAAGGCTCTCCGCAGTTCAAACGATGGTGAACAGCGGTTGGTCGTACTCAACCGGCTGGCCGTCTTCGACGAGGATGGATTCGATCACACCGCTGGTTTCAGCTTCGATGTGGTTCATCATCTTCATGGCTTCGACGATGCACAGAGTGTCGCCTTTCTTCACGGTCTGGCCGACTTCAACGAAGGCTGGCGAGGTTGGCGAAGATTTGCGATAGAAAGTGCCGACCATCGGCGAACGGGCAACGGTGCCGTTCAGCGCCGGAGCAGCCGCGGCAGCCGGAGCGGCGGCAACAGGAGCTGCGGCAGCGGCAGCGGCTGGCGCGGCAACCGGAGCGGCTGCAGGCGCCGGAGCGTAGTACTGCTGGGCTGGAGTCTTGCTGTTACGGCTGATGCGAACGGACTCTTCGCCTTCCTTGATCTCGAGCTCGTCGATGCCGGACTCTTCCAGCAATTCGATCAGTTTCTTAACTTTACGGATATCCATGAATCATCAACTCCCAAGGGTCGGTCAGGGGCGTATAGCTTGTTGTTCAAGCTGCTCTAGTGCAGCCTCCAGGGCCAGTCGGTAACCGCTGGCGCCAAGGCCGCAGATCACTCCCACCGCTACGTCGGAGAAGTAAGAGTGATGGCGGAAAGGTTCGCGTTTGTGCACGTTGGACAAATGCACTTCGATGAATGGGATGCTCACTCCCAGCAGCGCGTCACGTAATGCGACACTTGTGTGTGTAAAAGCTGCCGGATTGATAAGGATGAAGTCCACGCCTTCGCTGCGGGCGGCATGGATGCGATCGATCAATTCGTACTCGGCGTTGCTTTGCAGGTGCAGCAGATGATGGCCGGCTTCGCGGGCGCGGCGTTCCAGATCCTGATTGATCTGCGCCAGGGTGGTCGACCCGTAGGTCCCGGGTTCCCGGGTGCCGAGCAGGTTCAGGTTGGGGCCATGCAGCACCAGTAGCGTCGCCATCTGCGTGTTCCTTGTTTTGGGTGAGCCTTTATCAGAACCCGGCGACTATGCCGCAAAGGCTTTGTGACTGTCCAGTTCTCTGCAATAGCCAGCACGATCTCCGATGTTTGCGCGAAATATGTGACTGGGCAGTGAGATCCGGTCATTCGGGCACCCAAGACCGCATTATCGCGATCAGACGCGGAATGCCTGCACCGCAGTGTGCAGTTGCCCACCCAATACCAGCAGATTCTCCCCCTGTTCGCGTCCTTCACCGATACGAAGCAGGTTATCCCCACCCAATTGATGGATTCGTTCGCTGTGATCGCGGATCTCGCTGACCGCGCCACTTTGTTGTGCCGTGGCTTCGGCGATGCGGACCGCCGTGTCGGAAATGGTCTGGATCGCGCCGACGATCTTGTCCAGCGCACCGTCCGCCGATTGCGCCTGGCTGGCCGTGGCTTCGGCATGCTCCACTTGTGCGCGCATGCCTTCGACCGATTGTCGGGCAGCGGTTTGCAGGCCGGCGATCAGGGTTTGAATTTCAGCGGTGGCGCCGGCGGTGCGTTGCGCCAGCGAGCGGACTTCCTCGGCCACCACGGCGAAGCCGCGACCCATTTCACCGGCGCGGGCGGCTTCGATTGCTGCGTTCAGCGCCAGCAGGTTGGTCTGGTCGGCAATCGAGCGGATCACTGTCAGTACGCCACCGATGGTCGCCGACTCTTGCGCCAGATGTTCGATCATCTGCGCATTGCCTTGTACTTCACCGACCAGGGCATGCAGGCCGGTGAGGCTCTGGCCGATGACTTTCTGCCCGTGCTCGACGGCCAGGCCGGCATGGCGACTGGCATCCGCCGCCTGACGCGCATCACCGGCGACTTGCTGGATGGTCGCTTCCAGTTCGCTGAGGGAGTCGCGGATCAGCGCCGTGTCACCGGCCTGATGTTCGGCGCCGCTGTGCAAGTCGTTGCTCAGTTCGGCCAGCGTGCGGCTGCTGCCCGCCACTTGTTCGGCATTGCCGCGAATAGTGCCCACCAGATCCACCAGATAGGCACGCAGACGATTGAGCGAGGCTTCGATGTCGTGCAGCTCGCGGTTGGTCTTGCCCAGATGGATATCGCGGCTGAAGTCGCCTTCGGCCCAGGTAGACAAAGCGGGTGCGAGGTTGGTCAGGGTGCGGGCCAGGCGTCGCTGCAGGGTGTCGATCAGCAGGGCGATCAACAGGATCAGGCCGATCATCACGCCTTGCATCAGACGCACTTCGCCCTGAATCTGCCCGTGCTGGGCGCGTACCACCGGTTCGAGTCCGGCGATGGCTTGTTGCACGGCAGCGATTTTCTGGTGGGTCGCGGCGCTGAGGTCGGTGCGTTTCTGGATCTGCTCGCGGGTACGTGCCAGTTCGGCCGGATAGCGATTGAGCAGACTGTTGAGGTCGCGTTTGAGGCCTACGCCGGCATCTTCGGCAACCGCTTTTTCGGTGCTTTCGATGCCCATCAACGAGGCGAAATCGTCGCTGCCGGACTCACTGCTGGTCACCACCCCAAGCAAGGGCAAGGCGTCGATCGCCTGGGCCCGGGTACGGATGCTGCTCACTTCGCGCTCGACATCGGCGGCCAGTTCGCTGCGACCGCTGCTGACCAGTTTGTCCCGTGCCAGCGACAATTTGCCCAGGTGTTGCGACGCGGCCAGCAACGGCACCAGATAGGCCGGGTTGCCGCCCGCATAGGTACTGAGCTGGTCGAGGCTGGCGCTCAGCTCGCGCTCGGCCTGGAGCAGCAATGCCTGAGGATCACCGGCCAGTTTGCCGGCAGCGAGGAGGTCGGTCTTGCTGAATTCTTCGAGGCTCGACAGGCTCGGACGCAGCGTCTCGGCCAGCGCCGGTGGCAGTTCGCCGAGTTCTTTCTGCAGGCTGTCGATGGCCTGGCTGGCACTGCTCAGGCGCAGGGCGTCGCCACTGCCGAGGTAGTCCTCGACGTTGCGTGCGACTTCATTCTGAAATTGCTGCGACAGAGCGAGGTAGCGCTCCATCAACAGATACGGACGCTCGAGGGCTTTCTGCGACCACCACAGCGTGGCGCCGAGGGCCACGCAGACGGCGACCAGCAACAGCGTGTTGAGATTGGTGAGCAACTTCAGGCGCATGACGGCTACCAACGGCAGTAATGGTAAGCGCCTGAATTTATTGCGGTTCTGTTACAGGGTTATGACCGAATCGGTCGATTCCGATGAAAAAGTGGCACTTTGCTCCCGCGCGGTTTGCACCCGGTTTCGGCCTTGTGCCTTGGCGCGATACAACGCCTCGTCGGCCTGGCTGGCCATCATCAGGCTGTCGGAATCGTCGCGCATTTCCACCACGCCGGCGCTGAAGGTGCACCACAAATCCTGAGGCTGGGCCGGGTAATGAATCTCGGCGAAGCGCTGGCGGATTTCGTCGAGCACTTTATGGGCAGCTTCTATATCGGTATCGGGCATGACGATGGCGAACTCTTCGCCACCATAACGACCAATGAAGTCGGTCTTGCGCAAACGTTGCTTGAGGAACAGCGCCAGGCTCTTGATCACTCGGTCGCCCATGGGGTGGCCGTGGCTGTCGTTGACCCGCTTGAAGTGGTCGATGTCGAGCATGGCAAAGCTCAACGGCTTGTTCTCGCGACGGGCGCGGAACGAACAGTCTTCGAGCAGTTGCAGGATGTGCGTGTGGTTGTACAGCCCGGTGAGACTGTCGCGGACCATGCGTGCCTTCAGGTTGCGCGCGCGGGCGGCGCGATTGCGTACGGTGGTGATCAGGTGCCGCGGCTTGATCGGCTTGGTCAGGAAGTCGTCGCCGCCCTCGCTCATGGCATCGAGCTGCTTGTCCAGGTCGTCTTCGGCCGACAGATAAATGATCGGCACGCTGACGTAACGGTCGTTGTGGCGGATGACCTTGGCCAGTTCGGTGCCGGTGCAGGCCGGCATGTACATGTCGAGGATGATCAGATCCGGCTGGAAGTCCGCCAGTTCGGCCATTGCCTGAATCGGCTCGATCAGCGTACGGGTCACGATCCCGGCACTGTTGAGCAGCCGCTCGGTGTGCAGGGCCTGGGCGCGGGAATCGTCGATGATCAGCACTTTATAGGGTTCATACTGGGCGACGCAGGTCAGTACTTCGATTTTCTCCAGCAGGCTCGAGGCTTCGAGGGTGCCGGTGAGAAATTCCTGACCGCCGGCGCGCACGGCGGCGAGGCGGGTTGGTGTGTCGGTTTCATGCAGGCTGAAGAACAGCAGTGGCAAGGGTTCTTCCAGACCTTGCTGGGCTTCGGCGGCGAGTTTCAGGCCGACGCCGGCGCCGCTGAAATCCACGTCCATGACGATGGCGGCCGGCAGGCGCTCGACCATCGATGAACGAAACGCCGACACGCTGTCCAGCGCCTGGGCACTCAGGCCGAAGAACTCCAGTTGCTTGGCCAGCCGCTCGGCGCGGTCGTGATCCTGAAGCATCACGTAGATCGGTTTGCGCAGGGGCGGCAGGAAGGTCTGGTCGAGCTGGTCACCATGGCGCAGGCCGGTGCGGGACAAACGTTGCATCAAGCGGTTGAGGTCGGTGATCAGGCCGCTGCTCAGGCGCCCGCGATTGGCGTCCACCGCTTCCAGTGACTGGCTGATGTGGTGGGCCAGTTGGGTGTGCTCGGGCTGTTCGAAGCGCTCGGCGAAACGCAACAGGCGCAAATTGGCCTCGCTCAGCTCGGCGAGGTCGGCCGTGGACCACTCGCTGCGTTGCAGGCGCTGCCATATCTCAAGAATCTGACGTGCCTGATGAATTACCCGCTGGGCAAAGTGGTGCTTGAGGCGCTCACGGCTGGGGTCTTCTGGCTCGGTCATATCCTGACTACTAGTTAGGCTGCATGCTGAGGTCGACTGGTGGCTCTATGCTAGCACCTCTTTTCCCTTACATGAGTGTCGTACGTCAATAATCTGCGGTACGTCACTATTCAGTTTCTGACCGCGTGGTTTCGTCCCGGACCTGCTCGTCGATCAAGTGTCCGTGAACAGGGTTCTTCGGGAAGTTTCCCAAGGCTTTTGAGGAAGCGTCCCGGTGGCGTGAGGGCTTTGTCTGTCAGCGCATTCTGATTTTTCCCCGAGGCGGTTTCGGCAGGATTTCGGACTGGTAGGGTCAGGGAAACCCCTACAAGAATTTCTCCGGATATGAGCCAGTGTTTCAACGAACACCCCAGCGATAACCAGCGTCTGAATCACAGCACCCAGCCGGTTGCAGATTGTGAATGCAACGAAGAAACGTTGTATGGCGAGAAGAGGCGGGTAACTGAGGTCCCCGTGCTGACGTGCCAGTGCATCTGGCGTCGCTTTCAGCAGGAAGCCGAAGCCGTTGTCGCCCCCGATGGCGTGCTGATTGCCGATCCGGTGCAACGCAACCGGGCGATCAACGCCGCCTATGCCCGGCTGTGGTTGCATGACGCGCGATTCCAGTGGGCAGGTCTTGCAGCGTTTGCATCGAAGCAGGTGGGCTGCGGGTTGCTGCATGCGGCCGACAGCATCGAACTGATTCGTCAGGAACACGAGGCACGGCAGCGAATGCGGGAAGGACGCCGCGAGTCCGGACTGCTGACCCCGGCCAGAATGCCCGGGCAGGCGGAGGCCTTGAGTGACTACGAACAGGCGAGAAACCGCAATCCCGTGCCTGCGCTGGATCTGCGCCTACCGGGTGAAGAGCTGTCGTTGGTGCAGCAACAGTACCGCCACGTGTACGACATGATGGCGATGGGCAATACCACGTTGTTTCTGGATGTCTATCCGTTGCATCGGTTTTATGCGGTGCGTGGGTGGGAGGAGTTGAAGAAGTGCTTGAAAGAGCGTGAACGAATTTATGGGCACGCGAAGTTTCCCGTGCTTTGGCCCGTCGGTCAGGAAGCGCTCCCGTTTGGGCAAGCATTTGAGCAAATTCTGAACGCCTTCGAAGCGATAGATGCGGGGAAAATTGCCTCAAGCGTGCAGCATCTGGCCTGGCACGAACAGCAAAACATTCTTCAGCCGAGCATCTACGAAAACCGTCAATTGGTAATGCTGCTGCGTAGCAACCATTTTTCCTACGTGACCGGCTTCCCTTCCGGTGTGGCCCAGGCCATCGAGCTGACCCTCACCAGTCAGTGTCAGCGGGTCGATGACGGTCGCACCATCGATTTTGGCCGCGACCCGCTGGCGGATCTGTCCGACATCGATCAGCGAATGGAGTTTGTCCTGCGGGCGGCAGCCCGTTTTGACCAGATGCTCAATGACAGCAACAGGGACGCACTGGCGCAATCCATTCGAGAAATCGCTGCCAGGGAAGACGCTTGATGCGCTTGCGATCCTGTCTGTCCAGATGGCGCTGTTGGGCATGGCTGATGCTTTGTGGTGTTCTGGCCGTGGCTGCCGCACGCCAGTTGACGCAGCCATTGTGGGGCGACTCCGTGATCGCCATGTCCATAGGCGGAACCTATGAATACATGCGTGACCATTCGACCGCACCCCTCGCTATATGGGGCCATGTTGGCAGGCCCGTTTGGGGTGGCGCTTCCAAAACACCTGCGCGCCTGCGATTTGTCGATCCGCAGTACGGGTTCGAAACGCCGCCGGCGCGGTTCTTTACGTTCACGTTCGAGGGCCATCTGGTCGGTAATATTCGTATGTCTCCTCAGATCGAACCCTTGTTGATCGATGATGCCTTGAAGGTCGTTCTCGATCTGCAAGCCCAATGGTGCGCGAAAGGGTGGAGGCCGCTGGGGACCCCGTTGCATCCCACCATCGCGGACACCCCGGAGTGGCGAGCTTATCTAAGACCGGGGATACGGACTGGAACCACTTACTGGAAGGCCGGCGACCAGTACGAAGTGATGTTGTTCATTGGACGATTCGCCGATTCCAGGCACCCCGACCAGGAGCGCTATCTCATCACCCTGGAACTCAGCAAACCCTGGCGATTCGAGGGTATGGAGCACGTCGATGAAGTACCTCATCCCTTTCCCCCGCCTCAACCCGAACAAGGAGCAATACCATGCCAACCCCCGCGTTCATGACGATCTACGGCAGCCGTCAGGGCTTGATCAGCGCTGGTGCCTTCACCGAACCGTCGGTGGGCAACAGCTACCAGAGCGGGCGGGAAGACAAGATCATGGTTCAGGCCTTCAGTCATGGCATTTTCCTGCCCAAGGGATCGGGTGCCGGGCGGCGGATGCACAAGCCTCTGGTCATTACCAAGGTCATCGACAAGTCGTCGCCGCTGATCCAGATGGCAATGTGTTCGGGTGAGCTGCTGAGCAAGTGTTGTGTAGAGATGTATCGCACATCGGCCCATGGCATTCAGGAGCATTTTTATACGATTGAACTGGAGGACGCGCAGATCGTCAGCGCCGAAGTCTTTATGCCGGACTGTCAGGACCCCGCCGCCTCGCACCTGACGCAACGGGAAAAAGTCCAGTTCAGCTATCGACGCATTTACTGGCGACACGAGATCAGCCGGACGATGGGCTCCGATGAATGGCAGAGCGAGGGCCAGGCATGAGGCTGATTCATCGATCACACGTTACCCAGCTCGAACGCCGACAGGCTTATCCCGTGGATCAGGCACTGGAGCGGGTATGCAAGGCATTGCTCGACCGGCAACCGATCCAGGGCCTGGATCAGCTGCGGGCCGGCCTTGTGGTCGATCTGGACAGCGAGGTGCTGGAGCAGATCGAACAGGGCGAATGGTTGCTGCTCACGGGTGAAACAGAAGGCGGCGACTGGCCGGTCTACGACGCTGCCTTCGATCAGGCGGTGCTCGATCTGATGAACAATCCTCCGGCCCAGCCAGTCCGGATTCCGCGAATCTATCGTCTGGTCGAGAGCATGACCGGCGAGCCGCTGTCGCAGCAGCCCTACATTGCAACGGTTGACGGGGTCCCCATCCAGCGCCGAACCGACGGTGCCGGCATTGCCCATCTATTCATGCCGGACGATACCCGGCAGATCGCAATGAGGATCTTCAACGTCTGAGAGAGGCGTCTATTCTTTCGCTCACGGGCAACGTCCGATTGATTTTCCCCGATGCTCCATTCGTGGGTGCCGGGTCGAGGCACGTTGTTGTATGGTTGCTGTCGAACCGTTGAACCCAAGTTTGAAAGGATATCGCCATGCTGGACTGGAAGAATCGCGCGGGCAGCGCGCCCGAACGTGCCGCCGAGCCGAAATCCGCCACCCGCAGTTATGTGGGCGGCCTGTTGTTCAGCCGTGCGCTGGCCACGCTGGTCGGTATTTACCTGTTGGTGACCATCGCCCTGGGCTGGTACTGGAGCGAGGAGCCGGCCCTGTTCCCGGTGGCGCAGAATGCCCAGCTGGCCGCCGAGAAAGAAGGCAAGCAAATGGTGGTCGGCTACACCACCGTCGAAACCCTCAAGACGGTTGCCGGCACCCTGCTGAACAAGCCGGGTGGCTACATTTCCAACGATCGTTTCCCGCCTGGCCTGTGGATGGACAACATGCCGAGCTGGGAATACGGCGTGCTGGTTCAGGTGCGCGACCTGACCCGTGCCTTGCGCAAGGACTTCGCCCGCTCGCAGTCGCAGTCGGCTGAGGACGCCGATCTGGCCAAGGCCGAGCCGCGCTTCAACTTCGACAACAAGAGCTGGATCCTGCCGTCCAGCGAGTCGGAATACCAGGAAGGCATCAACTCCCTGAGCCGTTATCAGGCGCGCCTGTCCGACCCGACGCAAAAGAATGCGCTGTTCTATGCCCGCGCCGACAACCTGAACAACTGGCTGGGTGATGTCGGGACTCGTCTGGGTTCGCTGTCGCAACGACTGTCGGCCAGTGTGGGTCGGGTCAAGCTCAACACCGCGCTGAAAACCGAAGTCCCGGCGGTGGGTGAAGTGCCGCAGGTGGACGAGGAAGTCGTCGAGACGCCGTGGATGCAGATCGACAACGTGTTCTATGAAGCCCGTGGCCAGGCCTGGGCGCTGTCGCACCTGCTGCGCGCCATCGAGGTCGACTTCGCCGACGTGCTGGCGAAGAAGAACGCCACGGTCAGCGTGCGCCAGATCATCCGTGAGCTGGAGGCTTCCCAGGAAACCGTCTGGAGCCCGATGATCCTCAATGGCAGCGGCTTCGGGATCCTGGCCAACCACTCGCTGGTCATGGCCAACTACATCTCCCGGGCCAACGCCGCCGTGATCGATCTTCGTCAACTGCTCAATCAAGGCTGATTCATGAGCGACAACGCCAGAGAGGCGGCCCACCGCGCCGCCTCGGATGCCGAACGGATCGCCTGGGTCGACGAGCAGGACAACCTGCTCGGCTCCCTCGTCCGCTCCGACTTGCGCGCGCGCGGGCTGATCGGCCGTGGCACCTACATCATGCTGTTCAACTCCGCCGGTGAGCTCTGTGTCCATCGGCGGACCCTGAGCAAAGCCATTTATCCCGGTTACTGGGACGTGGCGGCGGGCGGCATGGTGCAGGCGGACGAAACCTACGCCGAGTCGGCGGCCCGTGAGCTGGAAGAAGAGCTGGGCGTGAGCGGCGTTGAGTTGATGGCGCATGACCATTTTTTCTTCGAGGACCCCGGCAATCGCCTGTGGTGTTCGGCGTTTTCGGCCGTGTGGGACGGGCCGTTGATCCTGCAGCCGGAAGAAGTGCTTGAAGCGCGCTTCATTCCGGTCGATCAGGTCATGCTGGAAATCGAGCAGAAGCCTTATTGCCCGGACTCTCTGGCCGCATTGAAACGCTATCTGAAAGCCCGACAGGGCGACGTCGCAAAGAACTCGTAAATTGGCGCCGATTGGCACTTAGCAATCGGCGTTTTTGCCGTTACACTGCGCGACCTTTTCAAGCTGTGCCGGCCTGCCTTTTGGAAGCAACCGGTGCAGTAGCGCTGCCCCTGCCTGAGTGGGGCTTCGCGGTCGATAGCCTTGCCCAAGGCTGCGATCAGTCTTTGTCCTCCCGAGAGGATTGCCGGTGGCCAAAAAAGCCGCATCCTTCGCCGCCTTGGGCGGCCTGGTATTTTCCACCGACGCAGGTCGTCATTGCCCGGAATGCAGTAAGCCGGTGGACGCCTGTATCTGCAGACAAACCGTGATCCCGGCCGGCGACGGCATTGCCCGCGTGCGTCGCGAGAGCAAGGGTCGTGGCGGCAAGACGGTGACCACCATCACCGGCGTGCCCCTGGCCGAAGACGCGCTCAAGGAGCTGGCGACAACGTTGAAGAAACGTTGCGGCACCGGCGGTGCGTTGAAAGACGGGGTCATCGAGATCCAGGGCGATCACGTCGAGCTACTCTTGGCCGAGTTGGTCAAGCACGGTTTCAAGGCGAAGAAGTCCGGCGGCTAGCAGCCTCTGTGAAAACCACCGGTGGCTTGATCCGGCACTGATGATCATCGGTTCCGGCGTCGTCTCCATGGTTTTCACAGAGCCTGTTCAAGACCGGTTTCTAAACTCAACGCTGTCAGCGCGGTCTACCGCCCCGCTGACGAACCGTCATTTTCATTCTTTAGACTGCGCCGGCCTGCAACCAGGCGACGCACCATGACTTCTTTATAGGGGACTTCGATGTCCGTACGACGCACACGCAAAGACGATGGCAGCCAATGGACAGTTGCGGACAGCCGCAGTGTTTACGGGATTCGCCATTGGGGGGCCGGGTATTTCGCGATCAATGACGCCGGTCGCGTCGAAGTTCGTCCGAACGGCCCGAACAGTTCGCCGATCGACCTGTTCGAACAAGTCGACCAGTTGCGCAAGAGCGGCCTGTCGTTGCCGCTGCTGGTGCGCTTCCCCGACATCCTGCAAGACCGCGTGCGTCAGCTGACCGGTGCTTTCGATGCCAACATCGAGCGTCTGGAATACCAGAGCAAGTACACCGCGCTGTACCCGATCAAGGTCAACCAGCAGGAAGCGGTGATCGAAAACATCATCGCCACCCAGAATGTCTCCATCGGCCTGGAGGCCGGCTCCAAACCTGAGCTGCTGGCCGTGCTGGCGCTGGCGCCGAAGGGCGGCACCATCGTCTGCAACGGTTACAAGGACCGCGAGTTCATCCGTCTGGCACTGATGGGTCAGAAGCTCGGCCACAACGTGTTCATCGTGATCGAGAAAGAGTCCGAAGTCGGTCTGGTGATCGAAGAGGCCGCTTCGCTGCGGGTCAAGCCACAGGTCGGCCTGCGGGTGCGCCTGTCGTCGCTGGCATCGTCGAAGTGGGCGGATACCGGTGGCGAGAAATCCAAGTTCGGTCTGTCGGCGGCGCAACTGCTGTCGGTGGTCGAGCGCTTCCGCGCGGCCGGCCTGGACCAGGGCATTCGCCTGCTGCACTTCCACATGGGTTCGCAGATCGCCAACCTGGCTGACTACCAGCATGGTTTCAAGGAAGCGATCCGTTACTACGGCGAGTTGCGCAACCTCGGCCTGCCGGTCGATCACATCGATGTCGGCGGCGGTCTGGGCGTGGACTACGACGGTACCCACTCGCGCAATGCCAGCTCGATCAACTACGACATGGACGACTACGCCGGTGTCGTGGTGGGCATGCTCAAGGAGTTCTGCGATGCGCAGAGCCTGCCGCATCCGCACATTTTCTCCGAGAGCGGCCGTTCGCTGACCGCCCACCACGCGATGCTGGTGGTGCAGGTGACCGACGTCGAGAAGCACAACGACGACGTGCCGCAGATCGAGAACAAGGAAGCGCTGCCGGAAACCGTGCAGTGGCTGGTCGACCTGCTCGGGCCGACCGACATCGAAATGGTCACCGAAACCTACTGGCGCGCCACCCACTACATGAGCGATGTCGCTGCCCAGTATGCCGACGGCAAACTGACCCTGGCCGAGAAAGCCCTGGCCGAGCAGTGCTATTTCGCCGTGTGCCGTCGCCTGCACAACTCGCTGAAGGCACGTCAGCGTTCGCACCGTCAGGTGCTGGACGAGCTCAATGACAAGCTGGCCGACAAGTACATCTGCAACTTCTCGGTGTTCCAGAGCCTGCCGGACACCTGGGCGATCGATCAGGTGCTGCCGATCATTCCGCTGCACCGTCTCGACGAAGAGCCGCTGCGTCGTGCGGTACTGCAGGATCTGACCTGCGACTCCGACGGCAAGATCAACCAGTACGTCGACGAGCAGAGCATCGAGACCAGCCTGCCGGTGCATGCGCTGAACGAAGGCGAAGACTACTTGCTCGGCGTGTTCCTGGTCGGCGCCTATCAGGAAATCCTCGGCGACATGCACAACCTTTTCGGTGACACCGACTCGGTGAACATCTACCAGAACGCCGACGGCAGCGTGTACCACGCCGGGATCGAGACCCACGACACCATCGAAGACATGCTGCGCTACGTGCACCTGTCGCCGGAAGAGCTGATGACTCACTACCGCGACAAGTGCGCCAGTGCCCGCATCAGCGCCAGCGAGCGCACCCAGTTCCTCGATGCGTTGCGCCTGGGCCTGACCCGCTCCTCCTACCTGTCTTCCTGACGGCAGGTTCCAGCTCCATCGGGTTGTCTGAAATTGTTCCGCACCAAGCGGAAGTTTCAGATGACCTGGTGAGACTTCTCTTCTTCGACTTGCGAATTGACCGTCGCCCTCACGAGAAAAGTGATGTCGTCTGCTTTTCGCGTAGGTCATTTCCGAATCTGTACTTCGGCTCTCTACTCGGCCATGGCTCTCGGCGAGAATCCCCGCCCGCCTTCCTGTAGAGAATCGCTTATGTTCGATCCAGCCGACGAGCCGTCGTTTCGCCTCGATGTCGCGGGTCTGCCCGCCCCGCTCGAAGTCCTGGCCTTTACCGGGTGCGAGGCCATCAGCGAGCCGTATGCGTTTGAAGTCGATCTGTTGATCGAGGATCCTCATCTTGACCTGGCCGGGCTGCTGCATCGCTCGGCGTACTTGTCTTTCGGGCCGCCGGGCAATGGTGTGCACGGCCAGTTGCAGGGGCTTGTCCAGCACGAACACGGTCACGGGCCCAGGTTGTGTCGCACACGGCTGGAGCCTCGATTGAGCTGTCTGGGACTGCGCCACAGCCAGCGAATCTTCAGTGGTCGATCCGTTCCGCAAATTCTGGATCAGGTCCTCAGGGAGCATGGCATCACAGGTCTGCGACGACGGTTCGAATTGCAGGCCGAGTATCCGCTCCGGATGTTCTGCACCCAATACGGCGAGTCGGATCTGCAACTGGTACAGCGCTTGTGTCGGCAGGCCCGGATTCACTATCACTTCGAACATGGGCATGACGGCCATTGCGTGGTGTTCGGGGATGATCCGGCGAGGTTGTCCCGAATCGGAACTGTACGATTCGATATCGAGGGGCAGGTGCCGGCAGTGCGGCGCTGGCTGATCAGGGAGCGAGCTGGAGAAGGCGGCGAACGTGTCCGGCGGATTCGCACCGCACAGGGGCATTCGGATGTGCCGAGTCTGCGCTGCGGACAATGGCTGAGCCTGGCTCCGGCACCGTTTGCAGAGGGTGCGACGGACTGGCTGCTGACCCGGATCGAGCATCGTGCCGACCGGATGCTCGAACCTTCCTATGTCAATCGCCTCTGCGCCGCCGAACACTTGCGGGTCAATGTGCCGCTCGTCGAGCATCCGGCACCGCGCATGAGCAGTCTGCAACGGGCCTGGGTCGTGGCGGTCGATGAACCACGACCTGACCGTTCGCGGCCCGTCGCGGTGCAATTCGACTGGCTTTATCAGGGCGAGGGCGCACGGCCCAGCCACTGTTGGCTGCCTTTGGCTCCCGCGCTGGCGGACAACGTGCTGGCGTCAATGCGTGAAGGTGTCGAGGTGGTGGTGAGTTTTCTGGAAGGCGATCCGGAGCAGCCGGTGATCAGTGGTGTTCTGCAACCGCCTGTACCTTTCGAATGCCCCGAGCGTGACGAACCGCCGCCACTGCCCGATGTCCTGGAGAGTGACGGACTGGCGCAATGGCTGCTTCGCGGTGAGCCGTTGCTCCTGCTATGCCTGATGCCCGGAGGTGGCAGCTATCGACACTGTCGGGCGTCGGTGTGCAGTTGTCGGCTGGTTGCCGGGGTCGGCCCGGGCGACGGGCGATGAGCGGCAGGGGGCCGGGGCAGAGTGCGCAATGGCTGTTGCTGGATGTCGCACAGGCGGCGCAGGCCGTGAACGTATTGCAGCAGGCGTTTGCGGGTGTGCCGAGCATGAGATTGTTTGACGGCACGGAGTTTCAGCCCGCAGCCGATCTCGGCCCGTTGCTGATCGACCTGCGCGACCGGCCGGTCCTGTCGGCGCTGTGTCATTCCGATCCGCAGACCTGGTGCGGGCTGTTGCTGGGCAGCAGGGCTCCTGCCGAGGCCATGCGTGGCCATTTGCAGCGGATGCTGACGGTCACGGTCGGTCTGAATCACCGTGCGCTGCTCAATTATTACAACGCCCAGACCGCCAGTTACTTTTTCGACGCCTGTGATGCCCGACAGTTGAGTCAATGGCTGGGTCCGATCGACTGGCTGCGCTGGTTCGGCGGTACGTGGGTCGATCGGGCGAACGGCAGCCAGGGCTGGCAGCAACTGAGCAATCCGGGGCTGGCCGTCGAACCGTTGCCGATTGAACAAAACCTGACCCGACGGCAGCGAGAACACCTGCATCGCTGCCTGCTGGACCAGCATCTGTGGCGCTGGAGCCGGGCGACAGGTGCTGGTTATCGCTCGTTGTCCAACTGGTTCGAGCAGGGGCTGTCATTGGGTTTCAGCGAGCGCAGCATACTGG
This sequence comes from Pseudomonas sp. BW7P1, assembly GCF_024981055.1. NCBI lineage: Bacteria > Pseudomonadati > Pseudomonadota > Gammaproteobacteria > Pseudomonadales > Pseudomonadaceae > Pseudomonas > Pseudomonas sp. BW7P1. Next base: position 927,626 of record NZ_CP103374.1, read on the forward strand.
ACGACTGGTTATGGCTACGCTTGCAGCATCCACGGGCGGTGCTGGTGCAACCGCCGCCGGGATTGACGCCGCGTGAGCGGCTCGAGCATGTGCGCCGCCGCTGGCAGAACGATCAAGGGTGAGCGCTGCCCCCGTGAGCGGCTCCGGCGAACCAACCGTCGTTGTGCCGCAAACGCCACGCCAGCGTTCCGAGCGTCAGACTGCGCAACACCATGAACAGCAGGAAGGATATCCACAGACCATGGTTGCCCAATCCACTCAGTGCCCAGGCGACGGGCAGCAACAGCGTCACCGTCAACAACATGCCGTTGCGCATTTCCCTGGCGCGGGTGGCGCCGATGAACAGGCCGTCGAGCAGGTAGCTCCAGACCGCAATCAACGGCAACACGGCGAGGTAGGGCAAATAGATGAAGGCGGTCTCGCGTACGCTCGCTATGTCGGTCTGCATTTCGATGAACAGGTGGCCGGCGAACAGAAACAGTCCGGCAAAGCCCAGGCTCGCCAGCAACGACCAGCCGCCGGCCACCACCAGTGAACGGCGCAGGGCGAGGCGGTCGCGGGCGCCGATGGCATGGCCGCACAAGGCTTCGACCGCGTGGGCCAGTCCGTCCAGTGCATGGGCGGTCAACAGCAGGCCGTTGAGCAGCAGCGCATTGGCCGCCACCGTCGCGTCGCCCAGTCGCGCGCCTTGTACGGTGATCAGGAAAAACACCGATTGCAGCGCCAGGCTGCGAATGAAGATATCGCGATTGACCCCCAACAGCGGACGCCAGCTTTGCCACGCCCTTAATGCCGCCCAGACGATATGCCCGGGATAAGCGCGCAAGGCCTTGCGGGTGAGCGCCAGACCGAGCAGGGCGCCGCACCATTCGGCGACCACCGAAGCCCTGGCCGAACCGACCACACCCCAGTCCAGACCGATCACGAACCACAGGTTCAGTACGATATTGATCAGGTTGGTGGTCAGCAGAATCGCCAGCGGCGCCCGAGCGTTCTGGGTGCCGAGGAACCAGCCGACCAGCGCATAGCTGGCCAGTGCCGCCGGCAGCCCGAACAGACGGGTGTGGAAGAAGTCGCGGGTCAGTTCATTGAGTTCCGGCGACGGCTGCATGAAGTGCAAGGCGACCCCGCTCAATGGCACGCCCACGGCACCCAGCAGCAATGCCAGCCCCATCGCCAGCAACAGGCCCTGCAACAGGATTTGTCGTAAAGCCGCACCATCGCTGCGCCCGGCGGCTTGCGCGGCGAACCCGGTGGTGCCCATGCGCAGGAAGCCCATGGCCCAGGCCAGCACGGTGTACAGACTGGCGCCGACTGCAACGGCACCCAATTGATGGGCGTGGGGCAAGTGACCGATGACGGTGCTGTCGACCAGCGCCACCAGCGGCACGGAAATGTTGGAAAGGATCATGGGGGCGGCGAGGGCCCAGACCCGGCGATGGGTCGGGCGGTCGCGCCAGTCGGTGATCAGATTGCGCATGCGGGCTCCTTGGGGAGCGGCATTGTAACGGGTGAGGTCAGTGAATGATCCAGCTCAACAGCCAAAGGCCCAGCAGCAACCAGATGATCCCGGCAATGATCGAGGCGTTCATGAAGGCGCGGATCGCCGACCACAGCAGCATCAGGCCGATGATCAACGCGATGATGCTGATGATCGACGTGTCCATGCCCAGCGCCTTCGCCAACCCGTCGACGAAGTTGCCGCCGGCATGGCTCAACACGTTGAACAGACCGCTCAGGCCGTCGACGATAAAACGGATGATCGAGCCGAGCGCCTGGCCCAGCCATTCGAAAAAGCTTTCTACCTGCATGTTTGCATCCTGATGAAAGAGCTGAGCCTTGGGCCGCAGCGGGTGCGGCCGAGTTCCCTGCAAGCATAGAGGGTTTTAACCGGTGGCTGGCCCTTGCCTTCGATCCGCATCCCCCCGAAGCTATACGCCTTCAGGAGAACCCGATGAACCTTGTTGAACTGACCGAACGCCTGCACGCCATTCGCGACCGCAATGACTGGCGGCAATTTCACAGCCCGAAAAACCTGGCCATGGCCGCCAGTGTGGAAATGGCCGAACTGGTCGAGATCTTCCAGTGGCTGAGCGAAGACCAGTCCCGCGAATTGTCCGCCGATAAACTGGCCCATGCCGGGCAGGAAGTCGGTGACATCGTTCTGTATCTGTTGCTGCTGTGCAGCGAGCTGGGGCTGGACATGAATGAAGTGGTGCGCAGCAAGCTCGCCGACAGCGAACGGCGGTTCAGCTGATGAGCGACCGTCATTTCGATCAGTTGGCGACGCGCTTCGCCGAGAAGATCTACGGCGGCGCCAAAGGCGCGATCCGCCTCGCGGTGCTGCAGGCCGATCTCGCCGAAGTCCTGCCGGATCGTCCGTTGCGGGTGCTGGATATCGGCGGCGGCCTGGGCCACATGTCGCTGTGGCTGGCCGAGCGCGGGCACGACGTGACCTTCACCGAACCGGCTGAGCCGATGCTTGAAGGCGCACGCCAGCGTTTCGCCGAGGCCGGACAGACCGCGACGTTCATTCAAGCACCGTGGCAGGCCCTGCTCGGCCAGCTCACCGAACCCTATGACGTGGTGATCTGCCATGCGGTGCTCGAATGGCTGGCCGAACCGCACTCGATCCTGCCGGTGCTGCATCAACTGACCAAACCTGGCGGCTGGCTGTCGCTGGCGTTCTACAACCGTGATGCGCTGGTTTACCGGAACCTGCTCAAAGGTCATTTCAAGAAAATGCGCAGGAACGACATGGCCGGCGAAAAGCAGAGCCTGACGCCTCAGCAGCCGCTGGATCCCCGCGAACTGGCCACGCAACTCGAAGGGTTGTGGCAGGTCGAAATCCAGAGCGGGGTGCGGGTTTTCCATGATTACATGCCGGTGGAATTCCAGGCCCGCGCCGAGTTGATCGATTTGCTCGAGATGGAGCTCGCCCACCGTCGTCACCCAAGCTTCGCCGGGCTTGGGCGCTACCTGCACTGGATCTGCCGGCCGATCTGATCGGAGCATGAAATGAAAGGTCATTCCGGGGTATTGCTGATCTGTCTGGGTCTGGCCGCGTGCCAGGGCAGCAACCCTTATGTCGCGCAGTCACGGCCCCTGCCGCCGGCGCCAGCGCAAGCCGCGACCACCTTCGACCGCAGCGCCTATCCCGCGCCGCCACGGGATTACGGGCGCTACCGCAGCTGGGCGTGGCTCAACGGGCGCCTGCCCCCGGGCAGTGCCTGGGCGGATTCGGCACAGGTGGCCGAAGCCGTCAGCAGTGCGCTGGACCAGCGTGGCTTGCGGCCGTTGCATGACAACCGTCCGGCCGACTTGTTCGTCAGCGCCAACCTGAGTCTGGAAACCCGCTTGCGCCAGGTCCAGGACGATTACGGCTACTACGGCGGATACGGCGGCTATGACCGCTACGGCCGGGGCTACGGGATGTACAACTCGGTGCCCATTGTTCGCACTTATCAGGAACAGGTCGTGGTGGTGCGGATCGATCTGTTCGATGCCGGCACCGGTCAGCCGGTCTGGAGTGCCAGCGCCGAAACCGGCACGCAAGGCAATCAGAGTGACCGGGCCGATGCGATCCGCGAGGCTGTGGAAAAGGCCATGTCGGCGTATCCTCCCGGTTAGCTTCCCGTGAACCGGAAGCTCCCCCAGGTTCATGTTTTCCACCGGAGAAAAACCATGTTCCGCCGTTTTGCTTTACTGGCCATGGCCGCGCTGCTCAGCGCCTGCGCCGCCAACCAGGTCAATCATGACTACGACGCCAGCCGCGACTTTGCCGCCTACCGCAGCTGGAGCTGGAAAGAACCCGCCCTGCAATACCGTCCGGACGACCCACGGATCAAGAGCGACCTGACCGAACAGCGAATTCGTCAGTCCGTCGCCGATCAACTGGACCAGCGCGGCCTGCGTCCGGCCGCAGCGGGCAGCAAAGGTGATTTGAACGTACAGGCCTATCTGATCGTCGAGGATCGTCAGCAACAGGTCACCACCAACTATGGCGGCGGTTGGGGCGGCCCATGGAATGGCTACTGGGGCGGGCCGATGTACAACGAAACCCGCAACATCACGTACAAGGTCGCGACCATCCAGATCGATCTTCTCGACGGCAAGGACGGCAAACTGGTGTGGCGTGGCAGCGACGAGCAGATGCTCAGTCGTACGCCGAACCCGGCGGATCGCAGCAGCGCCATCCATGAAACGGTGACGCGTATCCTGTCGAACTACCCTCCGCGCTAGGTGAGCGCCACATAACGGGAGCCCAGGGGCTCCCGTTTTTTTTCGAAGGGACGGCTGGCGCGTTGCCAGCAGTGTCGTCATGCCGCGTCTACACTGAAATCCACCCACGGAGCTTGCGCCCGGCCGTGCGCCGGCAAAGGAGTGCGCCATGTCGCGTCGTTCGCAGTGTCGCGGCCCTGCCCGGCAGCGGGGGGCTATCGGCTTGATGGCGGCCGCCACCCTCAGCCTGGCGTTGGTGTTGATGTTGCTGATGGTGGACACCGGCCGTTTGTACATGGAGCAGCGCAAACTTCAGCGGCTGGTGGACAATGCGGCGCTGGAAGCGGTCAGCCGTGGCGGCAATTGCCTGCCGGGCCTTACTGCCGCCGCTTACGCCGGGCAAAGTGCGGCGCGCAATGGTTTTGTCGCCGATGCCAACAATGTGCTGGTGGTCGACTGCGGCACACTGGTGACAGCTTCCAGCGGTTTGCGCACATTCAGCGTGGACGCCACTCAGGCGGTGGCGGTCAAGGTCGCCGCCAATCACAGCGTGACCACCAGTTTCGCCGGCGGCGTACAGTCACTGTTCAGTGGTACGCCGTTCAATCTCAACACCGTGCTTTATGCCTCGGCAGTGGCCGCCAAACCCCAGCCGACCGTGGCCCAGCTGAATATCCGCAGCAATCTGGCCAATATCAGCACCGCCCAGTCGAACATCCTCAATCCGCTGTTTTCCGGCCTGCTCGGCGGTAACGTCAACCTGACGGCCCTGGGCTGGAACGGCCTGCTGAACACGGACATCAATCTGCTCAGCTATCTGAATCAACTGGCGATCAACCTCAACGTCGCCGCCGGCAATTACACCCAGCTGCTCAATACCCAGACCACCGTGACGCAACTGATCCAGGCCGCGATTACGGTGGTTCAGCTCAACGGCGCCACCGCCGACGTGATCACCGCGCTGGGACAATTGCAGGTGGCGGCGATCAATGCCGCGCCGCTCAAGCTGGGCGATATTCTGCAGTTGCAGACCGGCACCACAGCGGCCGGGCTCGACGCCAATCTGCAATTGCTGCAACTGATCCAGGGCGTGATCCAACTGGCCAACAGCAACAGCGCCGTGGCCGCCACCTTGCCGATCAGCGTGCTGGGGCTGGCGAATGTCACGGTGCGGGTCAAGGTCGTCGAGCCGCCGCAATTTTCCGCCATCGGCGATCCGGCGTTGGCCAAGGCCGACCCGCAGGGGCCGAACCGGATTTATGTGCGCACTGCGCAGATCCGCACGATGCTTTCGGTGAATCTGCCGGTCCTGTCCGGAGTGACCGGACTGACCAACGCGGTGTTGGGATTGGTCGGCACACTGACCCCGACACTCAATGCGCTGCTCAGCCTGAATCTGGTCGCCACCCTGAACTCGGTGGGTTGCCTGCTGGGTGCCGGCTGTCAGCAACTGGACCCGCAACTGCTGCCCTCGCCGGAAATCGACATCAGCCTCGATGCCGGCGGGGCCGTCAGTTATGTCACCGATTACAGTTGCCCCGCCGGTAATACCGGAACCAAGAGCCTGACGGCCCACACCCTTACCTCCGTAGCCGACCTCAAACTGGGCAAGATCGATCCGACCAACGCCTTTTCTTCCTCGGCCGAACCCACGGTCACGCCGTTGCCGCTGGTGGACCTGGGCATCGTGACGTGCCACAAGATCCTTGGCATCGGCACCTGCGACCCGAGCACCCACGTGCAATACGGTGCCGGCGGCATTGCAATCATGGTCAACTCCAGTGTGGCGCAGAACACTCAGGATCTGCTGTTTTCCAGCGGCACGCCGTTCGCCACTCCGCCCAACCTTAAGCTGCCGCCGAGCGTGATTGCCGTCGCGCCCACCAGCAATATCGTCAACAGCCTGGCGAGCACCCTCGCCGGGATCAATCTGATCGTCTACAGGCCGCAGGGCAGCAATCCGCTCGGGGCCATCGTGACCGGCGTCGCCAGCCTGATCAGCGATGTCACGACGATCCTGCAACCGCTGATCACCAATCTCGTCAGTCCGCTGCTCGACCCGTTGCTCAACAACTTGCTCAATGGGTTGGGGATCAATCTGATGGACGTGGACGTGGGCGCCAATATGACCTGCGGTCAGACCGGCAAGGCCTATCTCGTCATCTAGTCGTCGTGGGCGATCGGCAGTTCGATGCAGAACCGCGCACCGTCCGCCGAGTTGCTTACGCTCAGATGGCCGCCCATGTTTTCGATGATGCCGTAACTCACCGACAACCCCAGACCGGTCCCCACGCCCACCGGTTTGGTGGTGAAGAACGGCTCGAAAATCCGCTCCAGCAGACGCGGGTCGATACCCCCGCCGTTGTCCTCGACCCACAGACGCACCTTCTGCTCGTCACGCTCGGCGTAGATCGAAATCCATGGCTTGAACGCCGTATCGGACTCGCGTTTGCCCAGCAGCGCATCCCGGGCGTTGACCATCAGGTTGATCAACACCTGCTCCAGTTGATCGACGTATCCGCGTACCTGAACCTCAAATGCGGTTTCGCTGATGCGCAGGTCCACACCCTTGCCGCGCATGCCTTCGGCCAGCAGCGACAGCGTGCCTTCGATGGCGCTGGCGGGGTTGAACAGTTGCTGCTCGATCTCCGAGCGGCGGCCGAACACCCGCATGTGGTCCACGACTTTCGCGGCACGCTGGACCTGGGCGTCGATGCGGTTGAGTTTGTCGGTCAGGTAGTCGATCTGTGCATCGCCGTTGCTCAGGCGTTTCTGCACATTGACGATGGCCATGCGCATCACGTTCAGCGGCTGGTTGATCTCGTGGGCGAGGCCTGTGGCCATTTCGCCGAGGGTGGCCATTTTCGCGCTTTGGGTCAGCTGTTGCTGGGAGCGGCGCACTTCGGTGTTGTCGCGGCCCACGGCCTGCACTTCGATCAGTTTCCCGTGCTCATCGAACACGCCGCGATCCGACCACACCCACCACGCATGCTCGCGCCCCGGCAATTGCAGATTGATTTCGGCGGTGCTGACCGGGGATTCCGGGGTCAACTGTGCCAGGCGTTCGACGAATGCTGTGCGCTGCGCATCGGACATCCAGCTGCCCAGATCGACGCCGGCCAGCGCTTCGGGAGCGCATTCCAGATACTTCGCCAGCGGGCGGTTGCCGAAGGTCAGGATCAGGTCCGGACGATAGCGGCAGATCATCGCCGGGGAGTCTTCCACCAGGATCCGGTAGCGTTCTTCGCTTTGCCTGACCTGCTCGGCGGCCAGCGTCGCCTCGGTGACGTCCAGCCAGAGTCCGACGGCTTCCACCGGCAGGCCAAGGTCGTTGCGCAGCAGGCGGGCTTCATCGAGCAACCAGTGATAATCGCCGCGATGGTCGCGCAGGCGATAACGGGCACGCACCGAGCCTTCGCGCAACAGCTGCCGGGTCCGTTCGAAATACAGGGGCCGGTCATCGGGATGAATCCGCTCCACCAGCGCAGCGGCATCGCAGTCTTCCAGGCTCCAGCCCAGCAGCGGTTGCAGGCTGGCGCTGAAAAACGCCGGCAGCAACGCGCCCTCGACGTAGTGCTGGACATAGATCACCGCCGGCGAGCTGGCGATCAGATTGTCCAGCCGCGCATGAGCCGCCGCGGCCCGTTGCTGCTGATTCTTGATGTCGCTGATGTCCAGCATGAAGCCCGCCAGCCGACGGTGATCGCCGGTGCCGCTGACCTGTCCCTGAAGGCGATACCACGCTGGCGTCTGACTGGCGTCATGAGGGTGCAGGCGCACGCACAGGTCGAGGATTTCTCCATGCAGCTGGAGCGACTGCAATCGGCTGCGCACTTCTTCGCGGTCGGCGGGGTGGATCAGGTTCAGCCAGTTTTCCAGGGGCAGCGTCGAACTGTCCTGTTGCAGAATGGTGGTCAGTGTCGGCGCCAGTTGGATATGTTCGCCACCGCTGCCGATTTCCCACCAGCCGGTGCCCAGCAGTGTCTGCAACGATTCCAGGCGTTCCAGTTGCAGTTGATGCTGTTGCTCGCGCAAGCGCCCGAGCAGCGGCCCCGCCAATGCCCCGGCCAGCATCAGCCAGTCGCGGTCGGTCAGGTACGGGGCGGTCTTGTCGACGGCGTAAAAGCCGCAGAGCAGCCACGCCATGACGCCTCGATCGTCGCTGTAGGGCACGGCGAACCCCTCGGCGTTGCCGAACAGGCCCTGGACCCGTGAATGTTCATACTGGCCGTAATGCGCACCCAAGCGTTGCGGGGCGGTGCCATTGAGACTGTCCAGCGGCGTGCCCAGGCGCTGGCCGTCATGCCACAGCGCCGGTGCATCGTGGGCGTGGAATTCGCAGTGAATCTGCCACCCCTGTTCCTGTTCATTGAGCAGTGCGAGTGCCACACACGGGATCTGCCAGCGCTGGGCAATCATCTGCAGTTGATCGCTGACGACCGTGGGCAGTCGCCCCAGGCTGCAGCTGCGCAACTGCTTGCTGATCTGCTCGGCAATGGCGTGGCACGCCTCGCGTTGATGGGCCTGCCGGCGTTCGGACAAGAGATCGGTAATGTCGATCAGTTGCAGCAGCCAACCGTTGCCCAACGGCTGTACCCAGCCGCGCAGGTGCAGGACCTGCTCGCCCAGACCGGTGAAGTCCAGGTCCAGCAGTTGCCCTTGCCAGTCCGGGGGCCGGCCTTCGATGGTCAGAGTGCTGTGGGGCAACAGATGGTCGCGCAGTGGCAGCGGTGTATCCCGGGGCACCTGCTGCGCCAGCAGGTGGCGCAACGGTCCGGCGATTTGCAACACAGAACCTTCGCCATCGAGGTACAGATGCAGGCCCGTCGCCGGTGAGCCGAGCACATCCGGCACGTCGCCGGCGAGCGGACCGCGCTTGAGCAGGCGACCGAACAGATTGTCCCCGGGCGTCAAAATTTCAGGCTCGAGCTGGCGGTCAAATGGGTGGGCAGGCTCGGAACAGCGCCGATGCCCGGCAACACCAGAAACGGAATGACCTGATTGAGCTTGCTGACGGGGTAGTTGACGCTGACGGTGAGCGTGCCTTGCGCGGCGTCATAGGTCGCCGACGTGTCCACGCCAACCACCACGTTCAGGGAGGCTGGCAAGCCTGAAAACTGCTGCGTCAGGGCGGCATTGGCGGTGTTGACGACAACCGTCGAATAGTTGGGCGTCGTGGGGTCGACCGCGACGCTTCGACGTACCGCCTCGGCCGTGGCCTGATTGAACGTCTGCATCAGCACGAGCGGCAGGGCGTAGCTGACCAGGCCGTAAAACACCGCGAAAAAGATCACGAACACCAGGGCGAACTCGATCGCCACCGCGCCTTTTTGCGCCTTCCGAGAGCCGGTTTTCATCCGTGCGTCTACCCTGACAGTCACTGCGTAGTACCAGCATAGAATCATTCAGCCAAAACGGACGGTTTTTACCGGATGCAAAGTCTTGTTCTTCTGATCTGGCTGACCCTGTGCGCGGTCCAGGATGCCCGGCAACGCAGGATTGCCAACATCATGACGTTGGGTGTTGGTGCCCTGGCACTGGTTTATCTGCTGTATTTCGGAACGACCTGGACGGGGGCCGCAGCGGTGCAGGGGGGCTGGGCTTGTCTGTTGGCGCTGGCGTTCACCCTGCCGGGGTATTTCATGGGGCGCATGGGGGCCGGCGATGTGAAATTAATGACAGCCCTCGGTCTGGCGACGGACGGTCTGTCGCTGCTCGGTGTTTTTGTCGGTGCCGGCGCAGCGAGCCTGGTCTGGATCCTGCTGGCGCCAAGACTCTGGCTGCATATGAGTCAAGGACTTAGGCATCGTCTTCGATATATGACGCCATCGATGACAAAAAAGCTGCCATTTGCGCCGTTCGTGCTGGTCGGTTTTTTGCTGGCACTCCCCTGGATCCATTAGTCGCCAAACGCCACTAGTCTTATGTACATAGTCGGAAAGTGCGTCTACTTTCAATGTACTGGTTATACAGCCAACGGCTGACAGTACAGGAATGGTCAGTTTTGGCCCGGGCATGGAGTGGCACGTGAACAAGCTTACGTCTGCGGTAAAGGTCCTCGTTGTCGATGATCAGCCATTGATCGTCGAGGAGCTCTGCGAGTTTCTCGAGAGCAGCGGGTTTCGCTGTGTACCCTGCGGGTCCGGCAGGGAGGCGGTCGAGCGTTTTGCCGAAGATCCGGCGATCGGTCTGGTGCTGTGCGATCTGCACATGCCGGACCTCGACGGCATTCAACTGGTGCAGGAGCTGCAACGCCAGGCCGGCAAGCAGCGGGTGTTCGAGGCGATCATGCTGACCGGTCGCGCCGACAAGCAGGACGTGATCAAGGCGTTACGCGCCGGAATTTCCGATTACTACCAGAAGCCGGTCAATCTCGACGAGTTGCTCGAAGGCTTGCAGCGCCAGGAAACGGTCCTGCAGGAGCGGCAGAAAACCCTGCAACTGGGGCACTTGAACCAGAAATTGCAGGACCTGTCGTCGTCCATCGATGATCTGTATCAGGATCTGGACAGGGTGCGCCGCGGGCCGGCAATCGTCAGCGAACAGGCATCGGGTGACGCGGATGCACTGGAGATCCCGGCCATCTTCAATCAGTTGTCCCCACGGCAACTGGATGTGGCGCGACTGGTGGGCAAGGGGCAGACCAACTATCAGATTGCCTGCGAACTGGGCATCACCGAAAACACCGTGAAACTTTACGTCTCGCAGGTGCTGCGCCTGACCCATATGCACAACCGCACCCAACTGGCGCTGGCCCTTTCGCCGAGCGCAGCGGCTTTGCGGCAGCGGGTCACGGAGCATTGACCGGGCTTTGCAGCCGTCAGAGTCAGATCACCGACGGCTGCCTTACCCCTCAATTCTTGGTGTCGATCTTGCCTCCGGCATCCTGGTCATAGAAGTCGGGGATGTCGTATTTGTATTTCTTCAGCCAGCGTTGCATGGCCAGTTCCCGCTCGGTGGCCGTGGCGGCCTGCGGATCCGGGGAGGCGGCCTTGTTACGGCTTTGCAGCAGCAGCCAGCCCTCGGTTTCCTGCTGCTGGGCCGAGGCAGGGCCGGCGTCGATGGCCTGTACGCCGAGCGGCAGGCTCAGCAGGCTCAGGCAGCACAGTGTCTTGAAGATGTGCATGGCAGCTCCTTGAGGGTCATTTGAGGGTTGCCGGTTGCGGATCGGCCACCGCCGCGACCTGATTGCTTGCGGCAGATTTGGCCGGAACCGGAGCCTTGAGTCTTTCTGCGCGCTCCTGAGCCTCGGTGAACTGTTCCGGGCTCAGGTGCGCACGACTGACGATTTCGGCGGCTTGCTGCCAGTTGTTCTGGTAGATCAGCAGGGTGACCAGATTCAGCGTCGCCAGTTGATTGTTCTGCTTGAGTTCGATGGCTGTCAGGAACTCGAAGCGCGCGTCTTCGAGTCGCAACTGATTGAGGTACACCACGCCCAGATCGTTGTGGATGTTTTCATTGGTCGGCGCCAGCCGAACGGCCCGTTGCAGGTGAGCCTGCGCCTGACCGTTATCGCCCCGGGCGGCATACAGCTGACCCAGACCGTGTTCGGCGTCGGCACTCAGGCAGGTGCCGAGCAGACCGCGATACAGCGGTTCGGCTTCGCTGCGCCCCAGCAGGCGATAGACCTTGGCCTTGCGCAGACGCACTTCCACCAGGGTGTCGGGCAGACCCTGCAGGTTGGCCAGACTGGCGTGCAGCTTGCCGTCGTTGGCCAGTTCGTCCACCAGATTCAGCGACAGCTCCTGCTCCGAACTCAGCTTGCTGCAACCGGCGGGCGCCAGCATGGCTGTCCACGGCGCCTGGCCATCGGTTGCGCAACCGCCCAGCAGCAACAGGCTCGCCACCACCATCAGTGCTTTCATCAAACGCTCTCCATGTCAGGACGCGAACGCCCGGGTGATTGCGGTAAATCCGGGGCCCGCCAGCACGATCAGCAAGGCCGGAAACAGGAACAGCATCATGACCATCGACATCTTCGCCGACATCTTCGAGATGTACTCCTGCAAACGCGTCAGACGTCGGTCATCCAGCAGTTGCTTGAGCGCCAGCAGCGATTTCATCGCGCCGCCGCCCTGTTGAATCAGTTGCTGGAGGATCACGCAGGTGTCGGTGAACTCATCCACCGCCAGCATCGTCGCAGCGTTGTTCAGTTCCTGACCCAGTTCCAGCCCCGAGTCGACGCGGGCCAGAATCAGGCGCAATTCGCTGGTCAGTTCCGGCAACAGTTTCTGCCCTTCGATGCTCAACACACGCAACGCCTGTTCGACCGCCATGCCGGATTCGAACAGGATGCGCAGCAGAGGAAGGAACGTCGAAACCTCCACGGCGATGTTTTTCTGCCGCCGGGCGGCGGCATAGGCCAGCAGGCGCTTGGGCAGCAGATAACCGGTGCCGGTGGCGAACATCGGCACCAGCCAGCCCTTGGGCGTCTGGGGAAAGAACACTTCCTGCAAGAACAACCCGATGCCCAATGCCAGCAGCGGCGTACCGATCTGGCACGCGGCAAACAGCGAGCGCTCGCTGGCGCGGCGCCAGCCGAGGCGGTTGAGCAGGGTCTGGGTTTCGCTGTCCATGCTCACCGAGCGCTGGCCGAAACGGCTGTTGCCCAGCGCTCGCATCCAGTTGCGCAGACGGCTTTCGCGCACCAGATGACCTTGCAGGCGCTGGTTGACCTGACGCACCCGACGGCGTTCAGTCAATAGATGGTTGCCGACCAGCATCAGCGCCCCGAGCAGCATGAGACTGGCCAGGATCACCATCTCAGACACTCCTCAACATGCGCCACAGCGCCAGGCTGCCGATCACCTGCAACACCACCGCGACGATCAGCATGGTCTGGCCACCGGGGTCTTTCCACATGCCGAGCATGTAACCGGGATTGGTCAGCATGAAATAGCTGACCAGGATCACCGGCAGCGATCCGAGCACCCACGCCGTCAGGCGGGTTTCGCCGGTCAGGGCGCGCAGCTGGCGGGCGCCCTGATCGCGCTCGCGGATCAGTTTGATCAGGTTTTCCAGCAGCTCGCTGGCATTGCCGCCGTAGCGGTGATTGACCTTCAGGCCCAGGGCGAACATGCGCAGTTCGTCCTGTTCGTAGAGCTCGGCGAAGTCGTTCACGGCATCCGGCAGGTTCACCCCCAGTTGCACGTTGCGCTGTACCCGGCCCATTGCGGTTTTCAACGGATCCTCGCTGGACTCGATGCCGCCGAGCACGGCGTCGCTCAGGGTGCGCCCGGATTTGAGGCTGCGCACCGTGTGATCGAGCAACTGCGGCAGTTGCTCGATCATGCGACGGAGCCGCCGTCGATACAGCCAGGCGATGTACAGCCGCAGCGCCAGAGGCGGCGCCAGCGTCAGGATCAACAGACCGACCCAGTCGGCGGCCAGGTAACCGAGCATCATCGCGATGACCCACAGCGCCAGCCATAACCCCAGACGCTCGCCGGGACGGCCCAGACCTGCGCGCAGGAACATGCGCTCGAGCCCGATCCTGGAGGTTTTTCCCGGCGCAGTCTGTGGTTGTCCGGCGGCCAGGCGGCTGAGCACCCGTTCGTTGGCGGTCTTGCGCACGCCCTGCAGGAACAGGCGGATCGACAGCCCCAGCAGCATCAGGCAAATGGCGATGAGAATCACCGGCCCCGTCATGACGAAAGCTCCATGCGCTCAGCCCAGGCTCGATTCGTGCCGCAACTTGTCGCCGGCCGGATTGACCGCTTCGCGCAGGAAGCCGAACCCGGTGCGCCGGTCGAGGCGGAACAAGGTGTTGGTGACATAGATGTCTTCGCGCACACCGACCACTTCCACCACCTCGCTCACGCAGCGTCGGCCATCGGGCATGCGGGTCAACTGGATGATCAGGTCGAGCGCGGCACAGATCATCTGTCGCAACGTGCGCTCGGCCACCGAGCGGCCGGTCAGACCGACCAGGGTTTCCAGACGCAGCAGTGCGTCCTGGGCATTGTTGGCGTGGACCGTGCTCATTGAGCCATCGTGACCGGTGTTCATCGCCGTCAGCACGTCGAGCACTTCGACGCCACGGATCTCGCCGAGGATGATCCGGTCCGGCCGCATCCGCAGGGCATTGCGGATCAGGTCGCTGGCCTTGACCTCGCCATGGCCTTCGGCGTTCGGCGGGCGTGTTTCAAGACGTACTACGTGCGGGTGGCCAAGCTGCAGTTCGGCGACGTCCTCGATGGTCACCAACCGTTCGTGGGGATTGATCAATTGGCTGAGAATGTTCAGCAGCGTGGTCTTGCCGGTCCCGGTGCCGCCGCTGATCAGGATGTTGCAGCGCTTGCCCACCGCTTCCTGCAGGCAGTCGAATATGGCCAGGTCGATGGTCTGCATGGCGATCAGGTCGCTGCTCTTGAGCATGTCCTTGCGAAACTTCCGGATCGACAGGCACGGCCCGTCAAGGGCGATCGGCGGGATGATCGCGTTGACCCGACTGCCGTCGGGAAGCCGCGCATCGACCATCGGCGAAGATTCGTCCAGCCGTCGCCCGAGGGGCGCGAGAATGCGTTGCATGACCCGTTCGACGTGATGTGCATCGATGAAGCGCAGGTCACTTTGATGCAGCACGCCGTCGCGTTCGATGAACACGCGGTGCGGGCCGTTGACCAGAATCTCGGTCACGGCGCTGTCGCGCAGCAACACTTCCAGCGGGCCGAATCCGGTCAGTTCATCGACGATCTCTTCCGCCAGCCGTTCCATCTCGTAGCGTGAAATCGCCAGGTGCAGGCGGGCGATGTATTCGGCGACCTTGTCGGTGACGAACTGCGCCAGCAACTGCCGCGAACCTTCCAGCAGATTTTTTCCGGATTCCTCGATGGCATCGATGATGTAGCGATGCAGCACCAGTTTCAGGCCTTCGTGGTCGCTGTTGCCCGACTGACCGCGCGCCGGGGCACCGAAGAGTTTTTCCGCGCTCATGAGGTGCCTCGCAACCGGTCGAACCAGGTGACCCTGGGTTTGGCCAGGCCCTCGGAGCGTTTGGCCAGTCGTTCGCCAAGCGCCCGCAGGCTCTGGGTGAGTTTTTCCCTGGGGGCCAGTTCAAACAGGCTGACACCCTGATTCTTGGCGTTCAGACGCAACTCCGGACTCAAGGCCAGCACGGCGATCACCTCGAGATTGAAGGTCTTGCCGAGGGTTTCCGCATCCGGCGCCACGTTGCTCAGATAACGGTCGACCAAGAGCCGTCCGTGGTCGAGCTTCATGCCTTTTTCCCGCCATAGATTGAACACTGCGAGATTACGCCGGCAATTGAGGACGTTCTGGTCGGTGTACCAGATCAGTTTGTCGCAATGGCTGACGAAGGTGCGCAACGCTTCGCTGTCGGGCTGGCCGGTGAGGTTCACGACGATGTGCTGGAAGTGCTGGCGCAGCGCGCTGAGCAGCATGTACAGCTCGGCGGCGCTGGTGCTTTCCAGCGGCTCGTCATTGTCGGCGTACGCGAGAATCCGCAGCCCCGCTTCGGCGCTGGTGAAGGCGCTGTCGATCAGCGTGGCGTCGAGCCTGCGCACATGGCGCAAGGCATCGCCGAAGTGGAACGAACTCTCCAGCCCCAGCAGCGCCAGACTGTCGCCGCGGGGTAGCCCGAGGTCCAGCAGCAGTGTCTGTTGCCCGCTCTTTTGCACCACCAGTGCCATATGGTTGGACAACAGCGCGCCGTCGGAACTGCTCTGCACGCCGTACAGAACCGTCAGGCCACCCAGTTGCGCATTGTGGGTCACCGGCGGCATGCGTTTGCTCAGGCGGCGCACCAGTCCGGCCACCTCGCTGGAACGCGAACCGTAGGCGACGAAATCACGCGCCCCGGCGCGCATGGCGTTGAGCACCAACTGGTTGTCCATGCCGTCGCCCAGGGCCACGATCGCCAGCATCGGCTTGGCTTCCAGCGCGCCTTCGATCAGTGCGCTCTGGGCGACCACGTGTTCACGATCGAGGCCGACGAACACCAGGCTGGCGAAGGTGACATCCACCAGCGCGAGTAATTCGTCGAGGCTGCCCGTACCGGCGCTGACCACTTGTCCCAACGGGGCGAGCGCGTTTTGCAGCCACTCCAGATCGGTGCTGTTGCGGGTGATGGCGAGAAAGGTCTGACTCAGGTTCTGGCTCATTGGGACAACCCGCTGCGTTTGTCGAAGTTGCCGTTCTCCAGGAAAAACATGCGGTAGAAGTTCGGATCGTAGTTGCGCAGTTTCTCTCCCGGCAGCGACGGCAGTTGCGCCTCTGCCGACAGCGGATGCACCAGATGCGGGGTGACGATCATCAGCAGTTCGCGCTCTTCGCGTTTGATCTGCGAGCTTTTGAAAAACGCTCCCAGCACCGGGATATCTCCCAGCCCCGGAAACTTGTTGACCTGAGACGTGTTGCTGGTGCTGATCAGACCGCTGATGACGAAGCTCTCGCCATCGGCCAGGGAAATGCTCGTGTCGGTACGGCGGATGGTCAGGGCCGGCACTGTGGTGCCAGCAATCTGCACGGCATTGCTGAAGTCCAGCTCGCTGACTTCCGGTGCGACTTTCAGGGCGATGCGATCGTGGCTGATGATCGTCGGCGTCAGGGTCAGGCGTATGCCGAATTCCTTGTATTCGATCGACACGCTGTCGCTGCCGGCGCTGGGTACCGGAATCGGGATCTGGCCACCGGCAAGGAAGCTCGCGCTCTGTCCGCTCAGCGCCACCAGACTGGGGCGGGCCAGGGTGTAGGCAAAACCGCTGCCCTCCAGGGCATTGATGATTGCCATGGTCTTGCCGCCGATCCACGAGAAGTTGAACAGCGAGTTATCCACCGGCAGGCGTGGTTGCGGTACGCCATCGATGGGCGGCAATGTCCCCGGAGAGCCGAAGAGGAAATTGCCACGGGTACCGATGATCGAGGCCGAGGCCTGTTTGAGCTTGGTGCGGCTGACTTCGACGAAGCGAATGTCAGTCTGTACCTGTGATGGCAGCTGCGCATCTTCCGACGGCAATGGAGCGCTCCCGGTCAGCGCGTTCGTGGCGGCACCCTGGACAAACACCATGCTCTGACGCGGCTCGCTCGAACACGCGGTCCAGACCATCAGGCTGGTGGCGCCGGGGGCCATGCCGGTGAGCAGAAATGACGAATTGCCGGTGGCGTGCACATCGGCGATTTTCGGGTCGCCGATGGCCAGGCGCGTGATTGCCACCGGCGATTGCATGTCTTGTTGCCAACCCTCGTTGACTTCAATCACTGGCGGCAGCCGGCTCAACGCCGAGCAGTTGCCGGTGGCCGCCTGCGCGGCGCTCATCGACAGTCCCATCAACAGCAAGCCCCGCAGCAGGGGGTTGAAGGTCGGCCAGGAACGACTCTGCATGCACTTGGATCCTTGCTCAGTCATGGATTCTGTTGGGTGACCTGATTGCCGCGAATCACTTCCACCGCCGGCCGCGCTGCGCCGTTGTGTTCGCCGCTGTACGGGACTTTCGGTACGGCGCCCAGCGCGAGCTGGGTGAACTGGAAGAGCTGGCTGTTGGCGGCGACCAGTTTGTCCTGTGTCTGCTTTTCGCCGGCCCAGTATTTGGCCAGGCGCTGTTCTTCGCTGCTGCGCACCGCCAGGCGCAAGGTCCCGACCTGGGTGGCGAGCATCATCCGGCTCAGCAGTTGCTCCGGTACCGCCAGTACCACGGTGCGCGCGGTGAGCCGGCGCTGATCCTGTTTGAGCTTGTCATCGGTGCTCAGTGCCGGTGTGGCTGGCTGGCCGTCGTTGGTCAGGCCGTACTGTTCGCCAACGCCGAGTACGCGCATTGCCGGCACCACGATCTGCGCCGACTGTTGCGGGTTGCTGGCGTCCTGACGCAGGTACAGCAACACATCGACGTAATCACCGGGCATCAACTGTCCGGCGGCACCGATCACTTCATCCACCGAAACGGCCAGCGCACGCTCATCGCTGTGGATCATGCGGGCCAGCGCACCACCGGCTTCAAAGCTTTCGGCGTTGAGCCAGGTTCCTGCACTGAGACGACGCCAGGGCGTGCGGCCTACGGCTTGTTCGAGGGTGCCGAGGCTGCCGGCGGGAGCGCTGCGCAGTTTTTCGATGGCCAGGTCGGCGGCGGTGAGCGGGGTGAATGGCGGAACGTCGTGCACCAGGACGACCACGGGCTGGCGGGTCTGGTCTTCGGCGGCGGCAACGGTCTTTTCCACGGTGACCACCGCAGGTGCAGGAGTCTCGGCAACGGGAGCCGGTTGCCGGCTGAGAACAAGGCCCCAGTAGCCGACAACGATGGCTCCCAGCAAGAGCACGGCGGCAAGGCCCATGGTGACGCGACTGTTCATGATGGCTCTCCCTTTCCAGCTGCACTACCAGCCCGCACTTCCAACAAGGGAACATCGCAATCAGGCAGCTATGAACATCCAACTATTTCGCTATTTCCACGCTAGCTGAAACAAGCCAAAACGCCATTACTGGCGGGCAAATAACCTACGAAAGTATGGGGGTTGGCCAATTAGCAGTCGAAATGGGCAGAAAGACGAAGCGACTAATGCTTTGGGATTAATCCGTTCTTACAGTTGTTGAGGGGTGGTTTGTTGACAATGCTCAGATGGCACGGTGGAAGCATTGCCGCTGTAGCGACATCGGCGCCGGGAGCGCAAAGGAGTGAAGGTATGATTCTCGATTATCTGCTGGCCAGAGCCCGTTTGTTTTTCAAGAGTGAGGAAGGGGCTTCGGCTATCGAGTACGCGATCGTGGTAGCGATGGTCGCGGTGGTGGTCGTGGTGTTCGTGACGCCGATCGGCACCAAGGTGCTGAACATCTTCAACTCTGTTCTGGTCGCTCTTGGCGGTACTGCGCAGACCAAGCCTGTGCCCTGATCACGTCGTTCGTCGAATCCTGCCTGCCGGTTTGCGGCCTGTGTCCCGGGCCGTGAACCGCGAGCACCCTTGAAAGCCGCAATCCGGTGCCCCGGCACTAAGGAGTAGCGCCATGCTCTTCGAATTCCTGATGTTGCATGCCCGGCGTTTTCTGCACAGCAAAGAAGGCGCGTCGGCCATTGAATATGCCATTGTGGTGGCCATGGTCGCCGTTGTGGTTGTGGTGTTCGTGACGCCGGTAGGCGCCAAGGTGCTGGCCATTTTCAACAATATTCTCGTGGCTCTGGGTGGCACCGCACAAACCGCACCCGTGCAGACCCCCTGACTCGCTGGGGCGCCATTCTCACACTACACTCGGTTTCACTTTCAGCTTCTCAGGGATTGACCCATGACTGCTTCCTCGCTGCCCCGCCAACAGTTGCTTCTGGTTGACGATGAAGAGGACGCATTGCTGGAACTGGCGGAGTTGCTGGAGGGCGAGGGCTTCGTCTGTCATACCGCGACCTCGGTGAAACTTGCCCTGCATCATCTGACCCGCCATCCCGACATCGCCCTGGTGATCACCGATCTGCGCATGCCGGAAGAAAGCGGCATGTCGCTGATCAAACGCCTGCGCGAACACACCTCGCGCCAGCATCTGCCGGTGATCGTTACATCGGGGCATGCGGACATGGAAGACGTCAGTGACATGCTGCGCCTGCAGGTGCTGGATCTGTTCCGCAAGCCGATCTATCACGTGCGGTTGCTGGAAACCCTCGACAACCTGTTTCCCAGACCCGGTATCAATATCTCGTGATGACCGGTACGAGGCATTCATTCAGAAGTTGACGCCACTTGTTTGACTTTGAAGTGGTGTCGAAATGATGGCTCGTGTACATTCCCCGCGCCCGATCCGGATGACCCGGACCGGCGCGGCAGGGACGTCCGACACAATGTGTGAACCCTGCTGAAACTGCTTTTCATGTTTTGGAAGGGAATCCCGTTTGAACACTGCTCGCTTGCGCCACTCGCTTTTGGCGCTGTCCATCGCTGCAGCCATACTGCATGCCCCGATCACCACCGCTGCCGGCGCCAGTCTGAATTACGACCTGAGTGGCGGGCCACTGAACAGCAACCTGCAGAACTACGGGCTGGTCGATTTGAACGGCAACGGGACCATTGCCCCCGGTTCGCCGTCGACTTTTACCTATGGCGCCCAGTTCATGGGCCTGACCGCTGACCAGTTGCGCAACAACGGCACCCTCCGGATCGATGGGGCCAATCATGGCGTCGGCATCAATCTGGGAGCCGCCGGTGCAACGCTGACCACTGTCGCCTACAACGTGATCAACAAGGGTTCGATTGCTGTCCACGGCCTGGCCGACTCCGGCAGTTCCGCCGGCATTTCCGATATCGCAAGCCAATTCACTGGCTCGCTGCTCAACGATGGCGTCATTGATGTCAGTGGTGCGACCGCCAGCGGCGTGATGCTGGTGCATACCACTCTGAACGGGGTATCCAACAACGGCACCATCAGCGCCAGCGGGACGGATGCTTTGGGGCTGTTTCTCGACGGTGCCACGCTCAAGGAAGCCTTGAACAACAACGGTACGATTCGCGCCACCGGGGCAAACGCCGAAGCCTTGACGCTGGAGGGCGTGAAATACAGTGCCCCGGCAGGAACGGGTACTTTCGCCCTGTTTAACCAGGGCACGATTTCAGGTGAGTCCATCGGTGTGCACGTCAGCGATCAGCCGGCCGGTGGCCTGCCGTTCGTGATCTATCAGCAGGAAGGTCTGATCGAGGGTGGTCAGGCGGCGATTCAGGTAGATGACGGGGTCAGCTACTTTCACCTCTATGGCGGCCAGGTCAAAGGCGATTTGATCGGCCTGTCCGGTGTGAGTGTCGACGGTGAAGCTACCTTCGATGGTTCCACCATCAAATCCGGCTACGTCACCATCGAAGACGGCACGCTGACCCTGATGAGACCGCACACCACGATCATCGGCGACTTCGACATGGAAGAATCCGACTCGGTGCTGGAGATGTATTTGGGCAACGACACCAACCCGGCGTTGCCGGTGCTGAAAGTCACCGGTACCACCGATATCGCACCCGGCGCGACCTTGCGTCTGCTGGCGCGCTCCAGTGATTTTCGCGTGACGCCTGGCGGCACGAAGTACACCCTGATCAGCTCGGGCAATCTGATCGGAGGCAACAACCTCAACGTAACCTCCAACTCCGCATTGCTGGATGTGAAGAGTTTTGGCGTCGCAGGCAACGACATCATGTCCGTGGTGACCAACAAGTCCGAAGAGACGCTGGCGCAAAATACCCTTGTGGCCGGCGGCAGTCGCAACGCTGCCACGGCGGTGGGCCGCGTGTCGGGTCTGATGTCCCGGCTCGACGAGCAGGATCCGGTGTTCCAGGCTTTCGCCAACGCCAGTACCGACGCACAACTGGCGCGGCTGTCCGAAACCCTCAGCCCCGATGTCAGTCGCGGGGTGATTAAGGCCGCCACCAACAGCCAGACGCTGGTTTCCGGTGTGCTCGACGAGCGCTCCAGTCGCGCCCGTGAGGCGGCGGCTGCAATGGAAAAAGGCGTCTGGCTGCAAGCCTTGAGCAGCGACGCCAGTCAGGATCAGCGTCGCGGTGTCAGCGGTTATGACGCCGACAGCCACGGTATCGCCGTCGGTGCCGATGGTCAGCTGAATGCCGATCTGGCGGTCGGTCTGGCCTACAGCTACCTCGACACCGATGTGAAATCCGATCGCGGCAACAAGACCCGGGTCACCGGGCATGCGCTGACCCTGTACGGCAACTGGACCCACGACAACTGGTTCGCCGATACGTCGTTGATGTACGGCTGGAACGACAACGAATCAAAGCGCTACATCGCCGGCACGCGGGCCAAGAGTGATTACGACAGCAACGTGTTCGGTGTCAGTGCGCTGGCCGGTTACACCGTGCGCCTGCTGCCGGATGTGGTGGTCGAACCCCAGGTCGGCGCGCGTTACGCCAACGTGAGCATGGACAGCTATCGCGAGAAGGGCAGTTCGGTCTCGCTGAATGTAGGCAGCCAACGCTACGAAGTGGGTGAAGTCGGCGCCGGCGCACGTCTGGCCGCAGCGTTTGCGATGGGCTCGGGCAGCTTCGAGCCGGAAGCGAAACTGATGGCCTGGCATGACGTCATTGGCGACAGGACAGCGACCACTTCTTCCTTCGTGCCGGGTGGTGACTCGTTCACCAGCCGGGGCACGACACCGGTTCGCGACAGCTATGAACTGGGTCTGGGCGCCAACTATCGCATGGGCCCGTGGAGCGTCGGCGGGTCTTACAACTACGTGACCGCCAGCGGGTTCGACGCTGACGGTTTCACTGCAAAAGTGCGTTACGCCTTCTGACCGCACAGCCGGCCGGGCTACAGCTGATAGCTGAAGCTGATGCTGTAGCGCGGCCGGCGGTTGTAGGTATCCAGCGCTTCATCGGACATGGGTTTGGCCGCTTCCAGGGCGATGTTGTAGTACCTGGCATCGCCAAATCTGAGGCCCACGGCTGCCGACGACAGGCTGTTGGCCTGCACCGGCAACTGGTTGAACCAGCTGCGGGAACGGTCGAGCACGACATAGGGTTGCAGGATGCGTACCCAGTTGCCGTCGCGGTTGAAGCTGTAGTTGATCTCGTAAGCCACGCCCCAGCCCTTGTCGCCGGATGCCTGATCGTCCGGGTAGCCACGACCGAAGTTCTGCCCGCCGAACACCGCGCGCTCGCTGTCAGGCAGGGTGTCGTCGGTCCAGTAAAGCGCGCCGGACAGCACGCCCTGCCAGTTATCGAGGAACTTGTCGCTCTGCACCCCGGAAAGACGCAGGCGCAGGAAATTGAGATCGATGGCGCTGTTGTTGGTGTGCGCGCCCATGCTGTCGAGCCCTTGATAGACGCCGCCGCTGAGAATCCTCAGCTGCCGGGCGTCAGCCTTGCGCCAGTCGCTTTCGAAGGCCAGGGCGCGGATGTCGGTACGCTCTTCGACGCTCAACGGGTAGCCGATGACGTTATAGCGGGTCTTGTCGTTGACCGCATACAGGCGCGCGCCCGCGGTCAACAGTTCATTGGGGGCGGCAATCAGCGGCAGGCTGAAACCGACCGAGTACCGGTCATTTTCGCGATGGGGCTTGAGCTCCAGGCCGTTGTCCAGCGCGACGTTGGTGCCGGGGTCGGCACGGTAGCGCGAGGCGGACAGGTTCAGTTGCGTGCCTTCGGCGTCGAGAAACTGGCTATAGTCCAGACGGTAGTAATGCTCGTGATCCTTTCCCGGTGGAAACAGCCCGCTGAGCGTCAGCTGTTCGCCCATCGACGTCTGGGAGTTGCTGCTCACACCGAGCAGGGCCTGGGTGCCCTTGCGATTGTCTTCGGTGGTGCTCAGGGAACTGGTGAACGGCTTGCGGCTGGCCTGGGCGATCAGCGTGGTCGCACCATCGGTGGTGCCGGGCGGTGGCACCTGGGCCTGGATCGTGATACCCGGAATCCGCGTCATCAACGTGGTATAGCGCTCGAAGGTCTTGCGGGTCAGCGGGCGTTCCGCCTGGATTTTCGCCGCCAGCCTGTCGAGCAGTCCCTTGACCCGGCCGACATCCCCCTGCACCTGCACATCCCTCACGTAGCCTTCCACCAACACCACCCGCGCCACACCGTCCTGGAAACTCTGTTGTGGCAGAAACGCGTAGGACAGCAGGTAGCCGTCGTTCTGGTAGCGTCGGGTGATGTTGCGGGTGGCTTCGATCAGGTCGGCGAGACTGGATTGATGGCCGATCAGGGGTTTATAGATTTCTGCCAGTTCGTTGAGCGGATAAAGCGTTCCACCCTCGATCTGTACGGTTTTCAGATTGATCTTCGTCCCCATCATCAGCGGTTCGGCTGCCGCAGCACCGGGCTCCGGGACTTGCAGTGGCGCCGCCCGCGGCCGATAGGCGTCCGCGGGCAGATTCGGCACCGGCAGGTTGCGGATGGTTTCGTTACTGTTCAGAAAGCTGGGAAGGGTGTCGGCGAGAGCTGTGGAACTGAGACTGAGCAACAGCAGGGATGCCATAACGCGCATAGGACACTCCATGTTCAAACCGCAGCACCGGGCAGGGTTTTTCCTAAGAAAAAAGCGGAAGACTCATGGGGAATCTTCCGCTCTCAACCAAGCGTAGGCGCTGTAGGTTCGGCCGTCGAATCGGCCAGGTGCAATTCAGGGTTTGCTGCCACCCAGGGCACCGCTGAGGCCGCCGAGCACTCCGCCCAGACCACCGCTGGTGCCAGTGCCGCCGGTGGAGGTGCCACCGTTGACCAGTCCACCGACCGCGCCCACGGTGCCGCCCACGTTGCTGACCAGGCCACCGACTGCGGTGGTGACCGGGTTATTGGTGGCGGCGATCGCGCCACCGAGATTGCTGACCGCACCGCCCACCTGACCGGTGATACCGGCAACCGGAGTACCGAGCCCGGTGGCGCTGCCGACGTTCTGGGTCAGGCTGGTGACGGCACTGGTGACCGGCGCGAGGCCGCTGCCGACATTGTTGCCCAGTGTGGCCAGTGGTGTGGTGGGTGCAGTGATCGGTGTACCCGAACCGCCCAGCACAGTGTTGAGCGAAGCCACGGTATTACCGGCCGAGGCCAGTACGCCGCCAGGGGCGCCCAGCGCGCCATTGCCGGCTGCCAGCCCTGTACCGACGTTGGAAACCGCGCCGCCGACGGTTTGCAGCAGGCCGTTGTTGCCGAGTCCGCCACCCACGCCTGTGCCCGATCCGGTGCCGTTGTCCACCAGCCCGCCGGCCTTGCCGACGGTGGTGCCGACATTGCTCAGGGCGCCGCCGACGGTATTGGTCAGGGCATTGCCGTTGCCGGCCGCCGTGACGTTGTTACCCACACCGTCGACGGTGGTACCGACTTTCTGCAGCAGTCCGTTCAAGGGGTCACCCAGGCCGGTGGTGCTGCCCAGTTTGTCAGTGGTGCTTTCGACCATGGCGATCACGGGTACGAGACCGTTGCCGACATCTTTGGTCACCGAACCGAGGGGGCCTGTGGTGGTAGCCGTGCTCAGGGTATCGCCGAGCATGGTGACTTTCTCGCCGACGCCGTTGACCAACGGCGCGACTTTGGTCACGACACCGCCAACCACGGGGACGCTGCCGGTCGCGCTGGCGAGTTTGCCGCTGAGGTCCGATACGCCGTTGCCGACATCCTGCACCACGCCGCCGACTGCCGAGGCGGTAACGCCCAGGCCGTTGTCGGTCGTGCCCAGTTTGCCGAGGCCATTGGCTACGCCATCACCCAGTGTCGTCACCACATTACCTGCGGTTCTGGCGGCGCTTTGCACCACGCCGCCGACGACCGGCACGCCACTGAGCGAATCGCCGACCTGACCGACACCGCTGCCGACGCCGGCGACGGTGTTGCCGACATCCTGCACCAGCGTCGAGGTAACCAGTGGCGATGGTGTGCTCGGATTTGTGGGGGTGGTCGGATCCGTCGGGTTGGTCGGATTTGTTGGATTGGTCGGATCCGTGGTGCCGGTGCCACCTGTTCCGCCCGTTCCGGCAGTGCCGCCAGTCCCGGTCGTACCGCCGCTGCCGCTTGTTCCGCCAGTCCCGGTCGTACCGCCGCTACCGCTTGTTCCGCCAGTGCCGGCGGTGGAGCTGTCCGGAGTCGAGCTGGAGCTGCTGTGATGACCGCCACCGCCGCTGCTGCAGCCGGCCAGTCCGAGGGAGAGGATCAATGCCAGCGCTGTTGCCGATTTGCACCACACTTGAGTTTTCATGAGGTTGATTCCTTGCACCTGTCACAACGTTCGTTGTCTTCGATGGCTTGCCGATTCTGTTGCCGGCAATGCCTTCGCCCGTGGTGCTCATATCAGTCGCAAGGCTGGATCCACGCCATTCTCGAGTTGGTATTAACGCCTTTATATAAATGGCCGCGGCTGCTGCTTAACGATTAATGCCGAAGATATAAAGGCGCAAAAAAAAGCCTTGAAAATCAAGGCTTCCTGTTGGGCGCAACGGCGGATGCGGGAGGTGAAAACTTAAGTTATATACACACAATTGATCATGTTGCGCCGGCCTGGATCGCCTCCTGCACAGTGCGCAGTGGCGACTGCGCCGGTGTCTGTTTCAGGCAATCGGTCGCCAGTTTCCGACCATGTGCTCCAGATCCCCGGCGCCGATCAGACGCAACTCACCGCTGGAGCCTGCCGAACTGGCGAACAGCGATACCTCGCTCGGCAGGCGCACCGGCTTGCGAAAATGCACGGTGATCTCCAGATTGGCCCGGGGCAGATGATCCGCCAGCGCCGCCAGCGTGCGAGCCTTGTTCCACAGGCCATGAGCGATGGCGGTGGGAAAACCGAACAGCTTTGCACTGGCCGCGCTCAGGTGGATCGGGTTGTAGTCGCCGGAAACCCTGGCGTATTGCCGGCCGATGTCCACCGGGGCTTTCCACTGCGCCACCTGCAGCAGTGGCAGCGACGGTTCCCAGGCTTGCTCCAGGGCATCGCCCTCAAGCTTCACGCCTCGACAGAGCATCCGGCTTTCGGCTTCCCACAACGGCCCGAGCTGATCGTCGAAGGTGGTCAGCAGATCGAAGGTTGCGCCTTTCGGATGGGGTTTGAGGTTGCGCACCCGGACGCTGACCTGCGCCCGACTGATCCCGCCCATCGGCCGCAACACGCGGATACGGTTGCTCAGGTGAATCAGCCCCAGCAGCGGAAAAGGAAAATCCCTGGCCGTGAGCAATTGCATCTGCAATGCAAACGCCAGGACATGTGGATAAGTCGGCGGCAGCAGACCGTCGTCGGCAAAGCCGCAGACCCTGCGGTAGGCCGCCAGGCGTTTGCCATCGACGTCGACCCAGCAGCGCAGACCGGTGTCGGGCAACGTGGTGCCGGTGATTTTTCGCCGGGTCGCCGCTCGGACATACAGCCCCGGCAGGCTCGGCTCGCGGTGCAGCGTGTGCCATTCGATGCTCATGCCTAAGCCCCCAGAACACTTTGTCCACAGACCCGCAGCGCCTGCCCGGTGAACGCACCGGTGCCCGGTTGTGCCAGCCACGCGACGGCTTCGGCGACGTCTTGCGGCAGGCCGCCCTGGCCTAGCGAACTCATGCGCCGCCCGGCTTCGCGCAGGCCGAAAGGAATGTGTGCGGTCATCTGGGTCTCGATGAAACCCGGCGCCACGGCGTTGATGCTGATGCCACGTTCCAGCAAGGTCGGCGCCCAGGCCTGGGCCAGGCCGATCAGCCCGGCCTTGCTCGCGGCGTAATTGGTCTGCCCGCGATTGCCGGCAATGCCGCTGATGGAGGCCAGCAGAATCACCCGTGCGTTGTCGCGCAGGGTGCCGCTGTCGAGCAGGGCCCTGGTCAGCACTTGCGGGGCGTTGAGATTGACCGCCAGCACCGCGTCCCAGAACTCGGGCGTCATGTTGGCCAGGGTTTTGTCGCGAGTGATACCGGCGTTGTGCACCAGAATGTCGAGGCCGTCCGGCAATTGTTCGATCAATTGCGCGGCGGCGTCTTCGGCGCAGATGTCGAGGGTGATGGCGCGTCCACCGAGGCGCGCGGCCAGGGCTTCGAGATCGGTTTTCGCTGGCGGTACGTCGAGCAGGATCACCTCGGCACCGTCCCGGGCCAGGGTTTCGGCGATGGACGCACCGATGCCCCGCGCTGCGCCGGTGACCAGCGCCTTGCGCCCGGCCAACGGGCGAGTCCAGTCGCTCACCTGCGTCGCACAGGCGTTCAGGCGGATCACTTGCCCGGAGACGAACGCGCTTTTCGGTGACAGAAAGAAACGCAGCGGCCCTTCCAGCTGATCTTCGGCACCTTCACCCACGTAAATCAATTGCAGCGTACCGCCGCCACGCAACTCCTTGGCCAGCGAACGGGAGAAACCTTCGAGCGCCCGCTGGGCACTGGCGGCAAATGGTTCGCGCAAGGCTTCCGGGGCACGGCCGAAAATCACCAGGTGCGCACTGTGGTCGAGGTTTTTCATCAACGGCTGGAAAAATTCGCGCAGTTGCTTGAGCTGGTCGGTGTGCTGCAATTGACTGGCGTCGAACACCACCGCCTTGAGTTTAGGGCCATGACCGGGAATCCATTGGATGGCGGACACAGGCTGGTCACCGTAGCGATAAATGGCATCGGTCAACCGGTTGGCGAAGGTGCTGACCCGTTCGGCCAGCGGCCCGCCACCGATCAGCAGTGCTCCGTCCACCGGCCGCAGGCGCCCGGCCTGCCAGCGTTCCAGCCGCACGGGCGACGGCAGGCCCAGGGCCCCGACCAGACGGTGGCCGATGGACGAGTTGGCGAAGTCGATATAGCGGTCAGACATGGAACGCTCTCCGGAAGATGGGGTTCAAAGTGTGGACTGCGAAGGGCAATCAATCGTTCGATCCATGCAATAAGGCCTACGCTAGAACAGCAGAGTAGTTTGCCCCCGGTACTTTTGGGGCCGAACCCGATAGCAAGTACACCACCGACCCTGTGGGAGCGGGCTTGCCCGCGATGGCGCAGCGTCAGCCACTGAAGAGCCTGGAAGTGCCGGCCCCATCGCTGGCAAGCCAGCTCCCACAGGGATTTCCATGAGCCCGGATCAACAAGGAGTTTTTCATGAGTCAGCTGCGCCGCGTCGCGATCATTGGTGGCAACCGCATTCCGTTTGCCCGTTCCAACGGCCCCTACGCTACTGCGAGCAATCAGGACATGCTCACCGCCGCCCTTGAAGGCCTGATCGAACGTTACAACCTGCACGGGTTGCGCCTGGGCGAGGTGGTCGCGGGGGCGGTGCTGAAATTGTCACGGGATATGAACCTGACCCGCGAATGCGTGCTCGGCTCGCGCCTGTCACCGGCCACACCCGCCTATGACATCCAGCAGGCCTGTGGCACCGGCCTGGAAGCCGCGCTGCTGGTGGCGAACAAGATTGCCCTCGGCCAGATCGATTGCGGCATCGCCGGCGGCGTCGACACCACGTCGGACGCGCCGATCAGCGTCAGCGAAGGCCTGCGCAAGATTCTCCTGCAAGCCAACCGTGCGAAAACCACCGGCGACAAGCTCAAGACTTTTCTCCAACTGCGCCCGAAACACCTGATCCCGGAATTCCCGCGCAACGGCGAGCCGCGCACCGGCCTGTCGATGGGCCAGCACTGCGAATTGATGGCACAGACCTGGGGCATCCCACGCGAAGCGCAGGATCAACTGGCCCTCGAAAGCCACCACAAACTCGCCGCGTCCTACAGCGAAGGCTGGCACAACGATCTGATGACCCCGTTTCTCGGCCTGACCCGCGACAACAACCTGCGTCCCGACCTGACCCTGGAAAAACTCGCGACCCTGAAGCCGGCCTTCGAGAAAAGCGCCAAAGGTACGCTGACCGCCGGCAACTCCACACCGTTGACCGATGGCGCGTCGGTGGTGTTGCTGGGCAGTGAAGAATGGGCGAAAGAACGTGGTCTGCCGATCCTCGCGTACCTGCGTGACGGCGAAGCGGCGGCGGTGGATTTCGTCAACGGCGCCGAAGGACTGCTGATGGCCCCGGTGTATGCGGTGCCGCGTTTGCTGGCGCGCAATGGCCTGACCTTGCAGGATTTCGACTATTACGAAATCCACGAAGCGTTCGCCGCACAGGTGTTGTGCACGTTGAAGGCCTGGGAAGATCCGGAATACTGCAAAACCCGGCTCGGTCTGGACGCACCGCTTGGCTCGATCGATCGCAGCCGCCTGAACGTCAAGGGCAGTTCGCTGGCGGCAGGGCATCCGTTTGCCGCGACGGGCGGGCGGATCGTCGCCAACATGGCGAAACTGCTGGATGCGGCGGGGCAGGGGCGGGGGTTGATTTCGATTTGTGCGGCTGGCGGACAGGGAGTGACGGCGATCATCGAGCGCTGAAAGAGCAGGAATTCCCTCACCCACACGGAGAGGGAATTCCAAAGGTTACTCAAGTCCGGAACCGTCGCACCAACCCATCCAGCTCATTCGACAGCCCCGCCAGACTCTGCGAATCCAGCCGCGCCGAATTCGCCAGTTCTGCCACCAGTTGCGCATCGCCATGAATCTGGCTGATGTGCCGATTGATGTCTTCGGCCACCTGATGCTGCTCTTCGGCAGCGGTCGCGATCTGGGTGTTCATGTCGCGGATCACATCCACCGACTCACGGATCTGGCCGAAGCTTTGCCGCGCTTCGCCGATACGCGCCACCGACTGCTGCGACACATCGAGACTGGCGCGCATCTGCTGGGTCACGGCGCTGGTGCGTTTGGCGAGGTTGCCCAGCAGGCCGTCGATTTCCGCCGTTGAATCCGCCGTGCGTTTGGCCAGTGCGCGAACCTCATCGGCCACCACCGCAAAACCGCGCCCTTGCTCACCGGCCCGCGCCGCCTCGATGGCGGCGTTGAGCGCCAGCAGGTTGGTCTGTTCGGCGATGGAACGGATGGTGCCGAGGATCGACTGGATGTCGTTGCTGTCGCGTTCCAGTTGCTGCATCGATTGCGCCGACTGTTCCAGCTCCTGGCTCAGTTGATCGACGCTGTGCACCGCCGCATCGATCTGTTGCTGACCTTCGCGGGCCTGGCGCTGACCACTGTCGGCCGACTCCGCCGCCTGGCTGCATGAGCGGGCGACTTCGTTGGCGGTCGCGACCATTTCGTGGAACGCGGTCGACACCATGTCCACGGCTTCGCGCTGGCGACCGGCGGCTTCGGCCATGTCACCGGAGACCCGGGTCGAACTCTGCGACGTGGCGAGGATTTTCCCGGCCGCACCGCCAATGTGCTGGATCAGGCTGCGGATTGCCATCAGGAACTGGTTGAACCAGCTCGCCAGTTGCGCGGTTTCGTCGCTGCCGCGGATATCGAGATTTTTGGTCAGGTCGCCTTCGCCCTGGGCGATGCCTTCCAGACCGCTGGCCACACTGCGGATCGGCCGTACGATCAGGCTGGCGAAACTGGCGCCGACCACCGCGAAGAACACCGCCAGCACGGTCGCGATGATCGCGATCAGCCAGGTCAGTTGGGTGGCCGAGCTCATCACGTCGTTCTGCTTGATCAGGCCGATGAAGGTCCAGCCCAGTTGCTCCGACGGCCAGACATTGGCCATGTAACGCTCACCGTTGAGCTCGACGTCCACCAGCCCTTTGCCGGCCTTGGCCAGTTGCGCATAACCCTCGCCGAGACTGTCGAGGCGTTTGAAGTTGTGCTCGGGCTGTTTGGGATCGACCAGTACCGTGCCGCTGTTTTCCATCAGCATCAGATAGCCGGTTTCACCCAGTTTGATCTGTTTGACGATTTCGGTGAGCTGTTTGAGCGAGACGTCGATGTTGACCACGCCGCCCTGGGCGCCCAACTGGTTGGCCACCGCGCGCACGGTGCTGACCAGTACCGCATCGTCACCGGCCCAGTAATAGGCTTCGGTGCGCAGGGTCTTGCCCGGGTTGGCCATGGCGGTCTTGTACCACGGGCGCGTGCGCGGATCGTAATTGGACATTTTCGGGTCGCCCGGCCAGAACGCGTAACCACCGCTGCTCAGGCCATAGGAGACATAAGAGTACGCGGGGTGGGATTTGGCCAGGCTTTCGAACAGGGTGAACAATTGCTTGTCGATTTCGCCGTCATGGGTGTCGTCGGCGTTGGCGCTCATGCGGCTTCTGACGCTGGCATCAGCACTCTTGACCAGCGGTTGCGCCGCCAGGTAGTCGACGTTCTGGCTGATGCCGTCAAAAAACAACTGCATGGCGTTGCTGACCTGGCGGATCTCACGCCCGCTGCTGTCGACAAATCCTTCCCGGGCATCGCTGCGCAGGTTCATTACCACCAGCGTGGCGACCAGCACCACCGGCAAGCAGGCGATGATTGCAAACGCCCAGGTCAACTTCTGTTTGATGTTCATCCGCGCTCCAGATTTTCTTGTAGTCCCACGCAGTGCAGATGACTCGCGGTTTATTGGCAGCCGAAAAACGTTGTGGCTCACTCGTTGGCCGAGTGCGACATCGATTTCTTTGAACGATTGTCGGACAAATTTCTCTGTCTCTGAGGAATTCGGCCGCTGGCGATGGAAATTGAGGCTTGAAGAGAAAATTCATGCGAAGTGCGTGGCGATGAATGTCAGATTCTGTCGCAAATGCCCTCAAGTCCTCGCGCCAACAGGATCGACAGGCTCGGCTATGATTCGAAACGTTCGATAACGGGAAATGGACGGGCCTGTTTGGTCCGGCACAGTGTGTGCATCCACCGCTTCACAGGTCGGCAACCCTTCCACGGGGTGCAAGGATTGCCGTATAACGACTGACATTCGCGTGTTTGGTAATAAAGGACCCACAATAAAAGCTGATGAAGACTCCAAAACGCATTGAACCCCTGATCGAGGACGGTCTGGTCGACGAAGTGCTGCGTCCACTCATGAGTGGCAAAGAAGCAGCTGTTTATGTGGTGCGCTGCGGCAATCAGTTACGTTGCGCAAAGGTCTACAAGGAGGCGAACAAACGCAGTTTCCGTCAGGCGTCCGAGTATCAGGAAGGCCGCAAGGTGCGCAACAGCCGCCAGGCCCGGGCGATGGCCAAGGGCTCGAAGTTCGGACGCAAGGAGGCCGAAGACGCCTGGCAGAATGCCGAAGTCGCGGCGCTCTTCCGCCTGGCCAATGCCGGGGTGCGAGTGCCCAAACCGTACGACTTCCTTGAAGGCGTGCTGCTGATGGAACTGGTGGCCGACGAGTACGGCGATGCCGCGCCGCGTCTGAACGATGTGGTGCTGGAGCCGGATCAGGCCCGCGAATATCACGCGTTCCTGATTTCACAGATCGTGCTGATGTTGTGTACCGGTCTGGTGCACGGTGACCTTTCTGAGTTCAACGTGCTGCTGGCGCCGACCGGCCCGGTCATCATCGACCTGCCACAGGCGGTGGACGCGGCGGGCAACAACCACGCATTCAGCATGCTGGAACGGGACGTCGGCAACATGGCCTCGTACTTCGGCCGCTTCGCCCCGGAGCTGAAGAAAACCCGCTATGCCAAGGAAATGTGGGCGCTGTACGAAGCCGGCACCCTGCACCCGGGCAGTGTGCTGACCGGTGAGTTCAAGGATCCCGAGGAGTTGGCCGATGTGCGCGGAGTGCTGCGTGAAATCGAAGCGGCGCGTCTGGATGAGGAGCGCAAGCAAGCGATCCGTGCGGCGGACGACGACCCCAAGGGCAAGTCCGACGAACCGCCTCCACCCCCATGGATGCAATGAACGTCTGAAAAAGAAACCCGGCTTCGGCCGGGTTTTTTACTCGCCGCTCAGACGCGGGCGGGTTGCGCGCAACAGCCCGACGCCAGTTCCTTGAGGATCGGGCAGTCCGGGCGATGGTCGCCGTTGCAGTGTTCCACCAGATCCTGCAGGGTGTCACGCAACTCGCCGAGCTCGCGGATCTTCTGATTCAGTTCGTCGATGTGCTGGCGGGCGAGGGCCTTCACATCGGCGCTGGCGCGCTGGCGGTCCTGCCATAGCGTCAGCAGTTTGCCGACTTCCTCGAGCGAAAAACCCAGATCCCGGGAGCGTTTGATGAACGCCAGGGTGTGCAGGTCATCGTCGCCGTAGATGCGATAGCCACTGTCGGTGCGATGGGCGGCCTTGAGCAGACCGATCGACTCGTAATAACGGATCATCTTCGCACTCAGGCCGCTGTGGCGGGCCGCTTGGCCGATATTCATCGGTTGTCCTCCGGGTCCTCGGGTTTCCAGGTTTTCAACAGTAGCGCATTGCTCACCACGCTGACGCTCGACAGTGCCATCGCCGCGCCGGCCAGCACCGGATTGAGCAAGCCGAATGCGGCCAGCGGAATGCCGATCAGGTTGTAGACGAAGGCCCAGAACAGATTCTGGCGGATCTTCGCGTAGGTCTTGCGGCTGATCTCCAGCGCTGCCGGCACCAGACGCGGATCGCCGCGCATCAAAGTGATGCCGGCGGCGTGCATGGCCACGTCGGTGCCGCCGCCCATGGCGATGCCGATATCGGCAGCGGCCAGCGCGGGGGCGTCGTTGATGCCGTCGCCGACCATGGCCACGACGTCGGTCTTTTTCAGCTCGGCG
Organism: Pseudomonas sp. BW7P1; assembly: GCF_024981055.1. NCBI lineage: Bacteria > Pseudomonadati > Pseudomonadota > Gammaproteobacteria > Pseudomonadales > Pseudomonadaceae > Pseudomonas > Pseudomonas sp. BW7P1. The sequence continues at coordinate 961,750 of NZ_CP103374.1, forward strand.
ACGGTGGCGGCCTTGTCCGCCGGCAGCACTTCGGCGTGGACGTTTTCGATGCCCAGCGCCTGCGCAACCACGTGAGCGCTGCCACGGTTGTCGCCGGTCAACAGGTGGCTGTGGATATCTCGCGCAGCCAGTTGCTGCACCGCATGCAGCGCGCCAGGCTTGAGGGTGTCGCCGAAGGCGAACAGCCCAAGCACCCGGGGTTCGGGGCTCTGCTCGATCAGCCAGGACAATGTGCGGCCTTCGGTTTCCCAGACCTTGGCGGACTCCGCCAACGTGCCGGCGTCCAGACCGGTTTCTTCCAGCAGTCGACGATTGCCCAGCGCCAGGCGCCGACCGTCGAGATCACCGGCGATGCCACGACCGGTCAGGGACTGGCTGTCGCGGATATCGGGCACCTTCAGATTGCGTTCGGCACAGGCATCCAGCACCGCTTTGGCCAGCGGGTGTTCACTGCCGCGTTGCAGCGCACCGGCTGCAGTCAGCAGGGCGGTTTCATCACCTTCGAGGGCACTGAAATGAGCAATGCGCGGGGTGCCGGAGGTCAGTGTTCCGGTTTTGTCGAACACCACGGCACTGACTTCATGGGCACGCTCCAGCGCCTCGGCATCCTTGATCAGAATCCCGTGCCGCGCGGCCACACCGGTGCCGGCCATGATCGCGGTCGGTGTCGCCAGGCCGAGGGCGCAGGGGCAAGCGATCACCAGCACTGCAACGGCGTTGATCAATGCGGTTTCCAGTGGCGCACCGTACAGCCACCAGCCGATCAGCGTGGCGAGGGCCAGCAGCAGAACCGTCGGCACGAACACCTGACTGACTTTATCCACCAGTTTCTGGATCGGTGCCTTGGCGGCCTGAGCGTCTTCCACCAGACGGATGATCCGCGCCAGCACGCTTTCCGCGCCTAGTGCGGTGGTGCGCACCAGCAAGCGGCCTTCACCGTTGATCGCACCGCCGGTGATCTTGTCCCCCGGTTGCTTGGGCACCGGCAGGCTTTCACCGCTGATCAAGGCTTCGTCGGCGTGGCTCTGACCTTCCAGCACTTCCCCGTCCACAGGAAAACGCTCACCGGGTCTGACCAATACACAGTCGCCGAGGCGCAGGGCGCTGATGGCGACATCCTGTTCGCGGCCATCGATGACTTGAATCGCCCGCTCCGGCCGCAGCGCTTCCAATGCACGGATGGCACTGGCGGTCTGGCGCTTGGCGCGGCTTTCCAGGTATTTGCCGAGCAGCACCAGAGCGATGACCACTGCCGAGGCTTCGAAATACAGATGCGGCATGCCTGCGTCGGCGGTCGCCCATTCGTAGAGACTGAGGCCATAACCGGCGCTGGTGCCCAGGGCCACCAGCAAGTCCATGTTGCCGGCCCCGGCGCGCACGGCTTTCCACGCGGCCACATAAAACCGTGCGCCGAAAATGAATTGCACCGGCGTGGCAAGGGCGAACTGCGCCCAGGCCGGGAGCATCCAGTGAATGCCGAACGGTTGCAGCAACATCGGCAGCACCAGCGGCATGGCGAGGGCGATGGCGCAGATCAGCGCCCAGCGCTCGTGGCTCAGGCGATGCTGATGATTGTCGGTCTGGTGTTCATGTTCGAAGACGGTGGCCGAATAACCGGCCTTGCTCACGGCGGCGATCAGGGTTTGCGGGTCGACTGCGCCGAGCAGCTCGAGGTGGGCCCGCTCATTGGCCAGATTGACGCTGACGCTGTTCACCCCCGGCACTTTTTGCAGGGCGCGTTCGACGCGACCGACACAAGAAGCGCAGGTCATGCCGTCGATGCTCAACTCCAGGGTTTGCCGCGGTACGCTGTAGCCGGCGCGTTCAACCGCTTCCATCAAGGCCGGCAGGCTGTCGCCGGGGGCTTGCACCCGAGCCTGCTCGGTGGCGAGGTTGACGCTGACGGCGCTGGCGCCGCTGACTTTGCTCAAGGCGCGCTCGACGCGGCCGGCGCAACTGGCGCAGGTCATGCCGCTGATGGGCAGATCGAACGTGATGGAATCGGACATCGGTCGTACTCCCTGTAGTGGATGTCTACAGGATCAACCTTGCCATGCTGGCAAGGTCAAGCGCCAAAAAATGGGGAGAGCAAACCTGCTTACCCCATTTCCATTCGCTCAGTATTCGAGCGCGGCCGGTCGCAGGTACAAACCTTTGGCGTTCGACGCGATCCGGTACTTCAGTACATCTCCCGCCTTCAGCGTGATTTCCTGCGCCGGCGGAGCCAGCATGCCCGCCTGGCAACCCGGCATCTGGCCGGGTTCGAGCTTCAGACGGATGGAGAACGTGCCATGGGGCAGGTTGAACGAGGTGGACTGTTCCTGCAGCAGGCGGGCCGCGAACTGATCCTGAATGTATACGCCGATCTCACAGGAGGTCGGCACTTCCAGGCGCTCGCGGGAGATGATCAGAACGGCGTAGTCCTCGCCCGTCGCGTTGGCCTGTGGCAGGCAGGTAAAGAGGCTGAGTAGGCCAAACAGGCTGAAAGCTGACCAGCGCATGGCTGAATCTCCTGAATTGATGTCATTAATGCACGCAGCTTGGCCGAGCGCGGCGCCGATTGCCAGCCCGGCAGGTGTTTGCAGAACTTGACCTTGCCATCGTGGCAAGCTCGACACTGCGGGCAACCTCACTCAAAGGAGTCATTCCATGCAAGTGTTCACTGTTGAAGGCATGTCCTGCGGTCACTGCGTCAAAGCCGTCACCCAAGCGGTTCAGAGCAAGGATCCGGCGGCCAGTGTGCGGGTCGATCTGGCGGCGAAGGAAGTCGGTGTCGAAAGTGCGTTGAGCGCCGAGCAGGTGATCGAGGCGATCAGCGAAGAAGGTTACGCCATCAAGCTCGCCTGAACAGTTTAATAGTTAGCGAGCTACCGGATTGTTCAAGGTGTCCCTGCGCGGCTAGACTGTCGGGCTGCACGCTCTACCCGAGTGTCCGCCCAACTGCCTGCCAAACCTGGACGCCTGATGAACTTTCGTACCATTCTGATTCTCGGTGCCTTGACCGCCTTCGGTCCCTTGGCGATCGACTTCTATCTTCCCGCATTTCCCGCCATGGCGCTGGCGTTCGGCACCGATGAGAAACACGTCCAGCTGACGCTGTCGGCTTATTTCTTTGGCTTGTCCATCGGTCAACTGGCCTACGGGCCGGTGGCGGATCGTTTCGGTCGACGGATTCCATTGCTCACGGGCCTTGCGCTGTTCACTCTGGCGTCAGTGGCCTGCGCCTATGCGCCGAATCTGGAATGGCTGATCGCTGCGCGATTCGTCCAGGCGCTGGGCGGATGTGCAGGGATGGTGATTTCCCGGGCGGTGGTCGCCGACAAATGCGACGCAGTGGGGGCGGCGAAAGTCTTCTCCCAGTTGATGCTGGTGATGGGGCTGGCGCCGATCCTCGCGCCGATGCTGGGTGGCTTGCTGGTCAACACCACCGGCTGGCAGTCGATTTTTCTGGTATTGACCGGGTTCAGTGCCCTGGCCGGTCTGGCGGTAGCGCTCGGCCTGCCGGAAAGTCTGCCGGCCCATGTGCCGCGCCAGCCCCTGTCCGGAGCCCTGCGCCAGTATGGCCGGCTGCTGACCGACCCGATCTACATGGGGCATGCCCTGACCGGCGGCATCGCCATCGCCGGGATGTTTGCCTACATCGCCGGCTCCCCGTTCATTTTCATCAAGTTGTATGGCGTGCCGGCCGAGCATTTCGGCTGGCTGTTCGGCACCAACGCAGCGGGCTTCATTCTGGTGGCGCAGGTCAATGCGCGACTGTTGGCCAAGCGCGGCCCGGCCTTTCTGTTGTCACGGGCGGTCTGGGTCTACTTCGGTGCCGGGCTGACGCTGCTTGCGGTCAGCGCCCTGCATACCGAGGCCCTGTGGCCGTTGCTGATTCCATTGTTCATTTGCGTGGCGAGTCTTGGGTGCATCAGCCCGAATGCGGCGGCGAGTGCGATGAACGGGCAGGGCGCCCGCGCTGGCAGTGCTTCGGCGTTGCTCGGTTGCATGCAATTCAGCGTCGCCGCCGGCGCCTCGGCGCTGGTCGGGGTATTGCACGACGGCACAGCCGTGCCGATGGCGCTGGTTATCAGCCTGTGCGGCTTGCTGGTGGTGAGTGCAGCAATGCTTACCCGGCGCATGCAGAATGCCCGGGCGCTGGCAAAGGCGCAGGCTGAAACTTAAGAACGAAATACCTCAGCCGACAGCGCGCTGCTGACCGGGGTCGGGAATCTGATGGGGCGCGTGCAGACGCGCTTCGAGGGTGCGGGTGAAGGCGCGAGCTTCGGCTTCACTGCGAAATGTCACGGCGTGCTGGTCAAGGCGAACTTGCCACTGGGACTTTGCCACTTCTTTTATCAGGATCTTCATTGCTGACCTCCCGTACGTAAAAGATTGCACCGCAGAGTTGTCGATTGTAGTCCTGAATACGATCGCAATTGTGACAAGCATCAAGCATCTGACTGACGGCAAAAAAACACCGCGGCCCCCGTTCCAGATACTTTGGGTATCGGCGGGGGCGGCGGTCTTGCTGATTTTAGAAACCTTCTAAAACAATTTTCCCCTTGGCCTTGCCGCTTTCCAGCAATTCATGAGCGCGGCGCAGGTTGCTCGCGTTGATCGTGCCGAAGTGCTCGCCGACAGTGGTTTTCAAGGTGCCGCTGTCGATCAGCTCCGCCACGCGGTTGAGCAGTTTGTGCTGCTCGATCATGTCGGGCGTCTCGAACAGCGAGCGGGTGTACATGAACTCCCAGTGCAGCGACAGGCTTTTGCGTTTGAGTTTGCTCACGTCCAGCGACTTCGGATCATCGATCAGCGCCAGTCTGCCTTGTGGCACCAAGGCTTCGACCAGTTGGTCCAGGTGCTGGTCGGTCTGGGTCAGACTGGCAACGTGGGTCACCTGGTCGACGCCGGCGCGTTTCAGTTCTTCGCTCAACGGCTGGCTGTGATCAATCACAAGATCAGCGCCCAGCTCTGTCACCCAGTTGCGAGTCTCCGGGCGGGAGGCGGTGCCAATCACCTTGAGCCCGGTCAGTTGACTGGCCAGTTGAGTGAGGATCGAGCCTACGCCACCGGCTGCGCCGACGATCAGCAGACGCTGGCCTTCGTCACTTTTGCCTTCACGAATCTGCAGGCGCTCGAACAACAGTTCCCAGGCCGTTATCGCGGTCAGCGGCAGCGCGGCAGCCTCGGCAAAATCGAGGGTTTTCGGCATGTGGCCGACGATCCGTTCATCCACCACATGCAGTTCGCTGTTACCGCCGGCCCGGGCGATGGAGCCAGCGTAGAACACCTTGTCGCCAGCCTTGAACAGTGTCACTTCACTGCCGACAGACTTGACCACACCGGCCACATCCCAGCCCAGCACTTTGGCGGCACCGCCTTCTGGTGCGACGTTCTGTCGAACCTTGGTGTCGACCGGATTGACCGAAATCGCTTTGACTTCCACCAGCAGGTCGCGCGGGCCGGCAATCGGCTCCGGCAGTTCGATGTCTTGCAGGGCTTTTTCGTCGCTGATCGGCAGGGACGCGTAATAGGCGATGGCTTTCATGGAGGACTCCGGAAAGTGCTTGTAAGGAAGGGTTCAGGCGATGACGCGCAGGCGCTTGAGTTCGAAGTGTTCGAGGAACGCCCCGGCCTGACTGCGAAAATGCTGGATATGCGCGCTGGCGTCGTGGGCCTGCAGGGCTTCGTCACTGGCCCACTGTTCAATCATGTAGAAGGCCAGCGGATTGGCCAGATCCTGGTGCAGCTCATATTGGCCGCAACCGGCCTCGGCGCGGGTCGGCTCGATCAGAGCGCGCAGGTGTTGTTCGAGAGCCTCCTGCTGGCCGGGTCTGGCGATCAGGGTGGCGATGGCGGTGAAGGGCTGGGACATGGTTGACTCCGAAACGGACTGAATTCGATGGGAGGCATGATTGGCTATTTCTACACGAGATAAAACCCGCTAAAAGAGCAGGCTCTTTCAATGTTTTTTTGATAATCGAGGCTGAAATGCTGCGTTTCGATGACTTGCAGTTGTTTGTCCGGGCCGCGGATCTGGGCAGCCTTTCGGCGGCGGCGCGGGTGATGGACATGTCCGCCGCAGTGGCCAGCGCCGCGCTCAAGCGTATCGAGCAACAGCTCGGCGCTCGCTTGCTGGCGCGCTCCACTCGTAGCCTGCGCCTGACGTCAGAGGGTGAAGGCTTCCTCGAGTACGCCCGGGCGGCATTGAGCAATCTCGATGAAGGTCGCCGTCTGCTGGCCAGTGGACAGGATCAGGTCAGCGGCATTTTGCAGCTGTCGGCACCCTCGGACTTCGGTCGCAACCTGCTGCTGCCGTGGCTCGATGAATTTCAGCGTGAACACCCGAAGCTGACTGTGCGCCTGCTGTTGGGCGATCGTATCGCCGACCTGTTTCGCCAACCTGTGGATATCGCCCTGCGCTACGGCGAACCGGAAGACTCCAGTCTGGTCGCACTGCCGATTGCCGCGAACAACCGCCGGGTGCTTTGCGCCTCTCCCGGCTATCTGGCGAAACACGGCGAGCCGACACAACTGGAACAGCTCGCGCAGCACAATTGCCTGCTGTACATGCTGGGCAGCCGGGTGCACGACCAGTGGAGTTTTCACGATGGCAAGCGGGAAGTCGGTCTGACCGTCAGTGGCGATCGCTTCAGCGATGATGCCGACGTGGTGCGTCTGTGGGCGGTCGCAGGGGCGGGCATCGCCTACAAGTCGTGGCTGGATGTGGCCGGCGATGTGCTTGCCGGGCGCCTGAAAGTATTGTTGCCGGGTTTGCTTTGCGAAAGGGCTCCGCTGAATCTGCTGTGCGCCCATCGCGCTCAATTGAGTAAGCCGGTGAACCTGTTGAGGGAGATGCTCGCCAGTCGTTGCGCCGAATTGAGTAGCCGATTTCCCGTTTTTCCGCAGGTTGATCATTAGTCGCAGGCAAATAGCGAAATTTCTGTCAGGAACAATCACCAGCCGTACCCGCTCCGGCACGGGACGCCGCCAGCAACCCGCTTATACTAGCGTCCGCCTGAAATCTGCACCGGTGCGGGAGTTGTGGCGTGATCAGATCGTCACTGACCGGTGGCGATGATGGCTGCGCCAAAGACGACGAGTGTCGGTGACCGGGGTGTTGCCTTGTCTTTTGCTCAAGGCATTTTGCGCGGTTTGGCCGATGACTGATTACTGGTCAAGATGTCTGCGGGCAGTAGACGATACGATTCAACAGGGAGTGAACACATGGAACATGCACCTTGCATCAGCCAGATCGCCACGCTGCTGGCCGATCCCAAACGCAGCGCAATGATGTGGGCGCTGATGGATGGCTCGGCCCGGCAGACCGAGGAACTGGCGCTGCTGGCGGGGTTGTCTCCGTCGTCGGCCAGCGCCCATCTGGGGCGCTTGTCCGCTGGAGGTCTGTTGAGGGTCGAAATCCGCGGGCGCAAACGTTTCTTCCGTCTCGCCGCTCCCGAAGTCGGCGCCGCGATCGAGGCTCTGGCCAGTGCCACGATCGCCAGCACCCCGCAGAAGATTCCAGATGTGTTCAAACGCTCCACACCTCTGGCCAGGCCCCGGGCCGCTCCGTCCTCCCTGCTGCGTGCGCGATTTTGTGATGACCATCTGGGCGGTACGCTGGCGGCCGATCTGTATCAACGTCTGCTCGATGCCGGCTGGATCGAACAGCTTGAGCACCGTGTGATCGTCACCCACAAGGGGGCGACGCAACTGGCCAGTCGCGGGGTCTTCATCCAGGCACTGGCTCATCGCAATGTTCAGGTGGCCTGCGCTTGCCCGGACTGGAGCGAGCGTCGCCCGCACATGGGCGGCTCGCTGGGCGCGGCGTTGCTGCAACTGTTCATGCAGTCCGGCTGGTTGATGCTGCCCAACGACTCCCGTGCCTTGCAACTGACAGCGGCAGGGCAGCGGGAGATTCACCGGTTTGCCCGGGAAACCGAGCTGGAAATGGCGTTGTAGCGCACTTCCTGATGTCCGGCGTCGCCTGTGACTGCGATCAGGTCGCATCTGGCACAAACGCTCATCGGCTATCGCGCACACTCGATCAAGGAACATTCCGGAGAGAGGAGGTGGCATGGACACGGGAAGCTTCAGCGCGGCGGATCGACTGGAACGCCTGCCGGTGAGCGGTTATCACCGGATCATATTCATCATCATCGCCCTGGCGTTCTTTTTCGACTCCATGGATCTGGCGATGATGACCTTCCTGCTGGGCTCGATCAAAAACGAATTCGGCCTGAGCAGCGCCGAAGCCGGGCTGCTCGCCAGTTCGAGTTTTTTCGGCATGGTGCTGGGAGCATCGCTTTCCGGACTGCTGGCCGATCGATTCGGCCGCAAACCGGTGTTTCAGTGGAGCATCGTGTTGTGGGGGCTGGCCAGTTACCTGTGTTCCACCGCGCAGACGGTCGAGAGCCTGACGCTGTTCCGGATTTTGCTGGGTGTCGGCATGGGCATGGAGTTTCCGATTGCCCAGTCGATGCTGTCGGAGCTGATCCCCGCCCGGCGTCGCGGGCGATACATTGCCTTGATGGACGGCTTCTGGCCTCTGGGATTTGTCGCTGCCGGGGTATTGTCGTATTTCCTGCTGCCGCTGATCGGCTGGCGCGACATCTTTCTGGTGCTGGCGGTGCCGGCGGTGTTTGTGCTGGCGATCCGCTTTTTCATTCCCGAGTCGCCTCGCTGGCTGGAGCAGGCCGGCAGGCATGAGGCGGCGGACAAGGTGTTGTGTGCGATCGAGGATCGGGTGCGGGCATCCCTTGGCGGTGTTGTGTTGCCGGCTCCGGTTCGTCTGCCTCGGGTGATCACGCCACCGGGCAACTTCCTTTCGGCCCTCGGGCAGATCTGGTCGCCTTTGTATCGCCAGCGCACGATGATGATCTGGAGCCTGTGGTTCTTTGCACTGCTCGGGTTCTACGGCCTGACCTCCTGGCTCAGCGCGTTACTGCAACAGTCGGGGTTCGCGGTGACCCAGTCGGTGTATTACACGGTGCTGATTTCTCTCGGCGGAATTCCCGGGTTTCTGATGGCGGCGTGGCTGGTGGAGCGCTGGGGGCGCAAACCGGTATGCATCGTCACCTTGCTCGGTGGCGCGGTGATGGCGTTTCTGTACGGTCAGAGTGCAGTGTTCGGCGGCAATGTCGCGCTGTTGATCGGTTCGGGCTTGCTGATGCAGTTTTTCCTGTTCGGCATGTGGGCGGTGCTCTATACCTACACGCCGGAACTTTACCCGACGTCGGCGCGGGCGACGGGCTCGGGTTTCGCCTCGGCCATCGGACGTGTGGGGTCACTGCTCGGGCCGTTGATCACCGGGCTGGTATTCCCGGTCACCGGGCAGGGCGGGGTGTTTGCGTTGGGAGCATTGTGCTTTGCGATTGCTGCAGCAGTGGTGTGGCGCTTCGGGATGGAGACCCGGGGCAGGACGCTCGAAGAGCTGACAGAAGCAGAAAGCATGGGCTGAACCCTGTCCAACCTTGGGAGCAGACTCGCTCCCGCAGTTGGTTTTGCAGTGTTGCCTACGGTTTTACCAACCGTGCATCCAGACTGTTCTGCGCCAGGCGTCTGGCCTGATCCTGGGTCATGCCCAGATGTTCGTGCAGCGCATGAAAGTTTTCGGTGACATAACCACCGAAATACGCCGGATCATCGGAGTTCACCGTGACTTTCACGCCACGCTCGAGCATGTCGAGAATGTTGTGCCGGGACATGTGATCGAATACGCAGAGCTTGGTGTTCGACAGCGGGCACACGGTCAGCGGTATCTGTTCATCGATGATCCGTTGCATCAGGCGCTCGTCTTCGACGGCGCGCACACCATGGTCGATACGCTGGATTTTCAGCAGGTCAATCGCTTCCCAGATGTACTCCGGCGGGCCTTCTTCGCCAGCGTGAGCGACGGTCAGAAAGCCTTCGTGACGTGCACGGTCGAACACGCGCTGAAACTTGCTCGGCGGGTGACCCATCTCGGAGCTGTCCAGACCGACCGCGACGAATGCATCACGGAAGGGCAGTGCCTGGTCGAGGGTTTTCTGCGCTTCGTCTTCGCTCAGGTGACGCAGGAAGCTCAGGATCAAACCGCTGGTGATGCCCAGTTGCTGCTCGCCATCTTTCAGGGCAGCGGCGATGCCGTTGAGCACCACTTCGAACGGGATACCCCGGTCGGTGTGGGTCTGTGGATCGAAGAACGGTTCGGTGTGGATCACATTCTGTTCTTTGCAGCGCAGCAGATAGGCCCAGGTCAGATCGTAGAAATCCTGGGAAGTGCGCAGCACGTCGGCGCCCTGGTAATACAGGTCGAGAAATTCCTGCAGATTGTTGAAGGCGTAGGCCTTGCGCAGGGTTTCAACGTCGCTCCACGGCAGGGCGATCTTGTTGCGTTCGGCCAGGGCGAACAGCAGCTCGGGCTCCAGCGAGCCTTCGAGATGCAGGTGCAATTCGGCCTTGGGCAAGGCGTTGAGCCAGTCGTACATATTCTTTTCTCATCAGGTGCAATGACGGCATTCTACAGATGCGCGCCGAAACAATTGGCAAAACCCGACCAACCTGTTTTGTTTATCGAAAAAATGGCAAAGCAAAGGTTTGAGCTGGAGGGGCTACAAATGCCGGGAAGTCGGGGTAGGGCCTTATTGATAAACCGATCGGATCGCCTCTGCCGAACTAGCCGCCATTGCAGGGGCGCCAAGGTGTAACGAACCATCAGCACCGTTGCGCAGTCACTAGCTCATTCGACCCCGGTACGCGAAGGCCCGACATGCTCACCTTACTCAAGCAAGAACGCTTTCTGCTGCTGGCCCTGATCGCCACCCTCGTGGCCTGGCCGCTGGAGCACTGGTTACTGCACAGCGGTCAGGCCATCGCCCTGACTGCCGGGCTGATTCTGATCGCGTTCATCGTGGCCGCCTCGATGCGTGTTGCCCACCAGGCCGAGTTGCTCGCGGAGAAAGTCGGCGACCCGTACGGCACGATGATTCTCACCCTGGCCGCCGTGCTGGTGGAAGTGGTGATCCTGGCGATCATGATGAGCAATGAAGCCTCGGCCACCCTGGTGCGCGACACGATTTACTCGGCGGTGATGCTCGATATCAATGGCATCCTGGGCCTTGCCGCACTGATGGGGGGCATCAAGCATGGCGAACAGTCTTATAACGATGATTCGGCGCGCAGCTACAGCGTGATGATCCTCACCGCCATGGGCGTTTCGATGGTGGTGCCGGAGTTCATTCCCGAAGCCGACTGGAAAATCTATTCAGCCTTCACCATCGGCGCGATGGTGCTGCTTTATGCGTTGTTCCTGCGTATGCAGGTCGGCCCGCACAGTTATTTTTTCAGCTACAGCTACCCGGACAAGCGCCGCAGGAAAGAACCGGTGGAGCAGGAGCCGAAACCGGTCAGTCTGGTGTTGTCGATCGGCATTCTGGTGTTCGGTGTGGTGGTGATCGGCGCACTGGCCGAGGTGATGTCCAAGACCCTCGATCTGGGGCTGGAAGGCACGGGCGCACCGCCGGTGATCACGGCCATACTGGTGGCCGCGATTTCAGCTGCGCCGGAGATCCTGACCGCGTTGCGCGCAGCCCTGGCAAACCGCATGCAGTCGGTGGTCAACATTGCAATGGGCGCGTCGTTATCGACGGTGATCCTGACCGTGCCGGTGATGGAGGCGATGGCGCTCTATACCGGTCAGCCGTTTCAGATGGCAATGACGCCGGTGCAGACGGTGATGATCTTCATCACGCTGATCGTCAGCGCGATCAACCTTAATGACGGTGAGACCAATGCCATCGAAGGCATGACCCACTTTGTGCTGTTTGCGACGTTCATCATGTTGTCGCTGCTCGGCCTTTGAGCCCACCACAAACCAATGCGGGAGCTGGCAGGCCAGCTCCCACAGGTTCAAGCGCGGGGTGATCAGGTGCCGGCGATCAGTTGCCGGGCCGCCTGGCTGTGATCGGCAATCAGACCCTTGAGGTCCAGCCCTTCGACTTGCCCGTCGACCACTCGCCATTTCCCGCCGATCATCACCCGATCCGCCCGGTCCGCACCGCACAGCAACAGCGCCGAAATCGGATCATGACTGCCGGAGAAACGCAGCTCATCAAGCTTGAACATTGCCAGATCCGCCTGCTTGCCCACTGCCAGTTCGCCGATGTCGGCGCGCCCCAGCAGGCTTGCCGAGCCCTTGGTTGCCCAGCCCAGCACGCGCTCGGGAGTGATCTTCTCGGCGCCATAACGCAGGCGCTGGATATACAGCGCCTGGCGGGCTTCGAGGATCATGTTCGACGCATCGTTGGATGCCGAGCCATCCACACCGATACCGAACAGCGCGCCGGCATCGGTCAGTTCGATACTCGGGCAGATGCCGGAGGCCAGGCGCATGTTCGAGCTCGGGCAATGGCAAATGCCGGTACCGGCCGCGCCGAGGCGGGCGATCTCGTCAGGGTTGAAGTGGATGCCGTGGGCCAGCCAGGTGCGCGGGCCGAGCCAGCCGACGCTGTCCAGATAATCCACGGTGCGCAGGCCGAAGCGTTGCAGACAGAAATCTTCTTCGTCGAGGGTCTCGGCCAGATGAGTGTGCAGGCGCACATCGAGTTTGTTCGCCAGATCGGCGCTGGCGGACATGATTTCCTGAGTCACCGAGAACGGCGAGCACGGCGCCAGGGCGATCTGGATCTGCGCACCGTCGCCACGCTCGTGGTACTCGTGAATCAGCCGCTGGCTGTCGTCGAGAATCACCTGGCCTTCCTGCACGGTCTGTTGCGGTGGCAGGCCGCCGTCCTTTTCGCCGAGACTCATCGAGCCACGGGTGAGCATGGCGCGCATGCCCAGTTCACGCACGGTTTCGACCTGCACGTCGATGGCGTTTTCCAGGCCATCCGGGAACAGGTAATGATGGTCGGCAGCGGTGGTGCAACCCGACAGCAGCAACTCGGCCAGCGCGACTTTGGTGGCGAGGGCGAGTTTTTCAGGCGTCAGGCGTGCCCACACCGGGTACAGGGTTTTCAACCACGGGAACAACGGCTGATTGACCACCGGCGCCCAGGCGCGGGTCAGGGTCTGATAGAAGTGGTGATGGGTGTTGATCAGGCCCGGCAGGATCACATGCTCACGGGCATCGAACACTTCGCTGCACGGCGAAGAAGGTTGTTGGCCGGCGCCGAGCACTTCGGTGATCACACCGTCCTGCAGCACCAGACCGCCACGGGCATCGAGACTGTTGGCCGTGAATATGGCGAGGGGATTTTTTAACCAGATACGGGTCGCAGGCATTGTGGCCGGCTCCTCTGAAAGTGGGGTTCAGGGTTGCCAGCTCAGTGTTGCCCTGTCTGCTGATCCAGGGTCGCCGCTCAGGACGAGGTGCGGAGTTTCAAACAAAATAGTGCGCCGGGCAAGTCCAACCTGACCGGGCAACCCTGTGGAAGCGAGCCCCCACAGGGTTCAGTGTTTACCAGGGAATGGTTTCACCCTTGTAGTTCACGAAATGATGGCCGCCCTTGCCGGCAAATGCGTCCACCTGATCCACCAGCCCACGGGTGCTGGTCTCCACGTCAATGTCGGCACCTTCGCCACCCATGTCGGTTTTCACCCAGCCCGGGTGCAGCGACAACACCGTGAGTTTCTGCTCACCCAACTGAGTGACAAAACTGTTGGTCATCGAATTCAGTGCCGCTTTACTGGCCTTGTACAGCGCCAGTTCCGGCGCGTCGGGCATGGTCACGCTGCCCAGCACCGAACTCATGAACGCCAGCACGCCGCTGCCATCGCGGATCTGACCGACGAAACGCTGGGCCAGATTGATCGGCGCCACCGCGTTGGTGAAGAACAGCTGGCCGACCTCCGCCAGCGTCGCGCCGCCCGGAGTCTGGACTTCAGGGCCTTTGACCCCGGCGTTGACGAACAGCAGGTCGAAGGTCTCGCCCTTGAGCTGCTGGCTCAGGGCGATCACGGCTTGCTGGTCGTCCATGTCGAGCTTTTCGATCTGTACATTACCCAGCGCTTTCAGCGCCTCGGCATTCGAAGGGTTACGAACCGTGGCGGTGACTTGCCAGCCGTCGGCGAGCAGGGTTTTCACCAACCCCAGGCCCAGGCCCCGGGAGGCGCCGATGATCAGTGCGTGCTTTGCAGGACTCAGTGACATGATGGGATCAAGGACCTCTCGAATGTGTTTGACCTCGGAGCATACTCCAGGCTTTAACGTGGTGGCTCCTTGAATTTTCGGAGCAACGACAATGTGGACTTTAATTTCGTTCATGAAATTCTGGTTAAAAAACGAGCAAGTCGGGCGGGGCTAAGCGGAGCCTGCGACGGCGCAAGTCATGAACGGGTTATCCACAGGTTGCTCCACAGTATTTGTGTGCAATCAGAAAACCTTGGCATAAGCGCAGCGGTGCTATCTTCCAATGGCGATAAACAGATCTAACTGATTGTTTTTACTCGGAATTAAACTTTTTTCATGTGCATTGGGCGAAAAGTGTACAAATCGCGCAAAGCCACGTGACAGAAGGGTTACAGCGGTGTGTGCTCAGGTTATCCACAGTCGGATACACAGGTGATGTGGGCAACTCTGTGGAATAAGCGAATCGGGTCTTACCCGGGAATATTGCAGGTGCTCAGCGTTGAAGCAGAATGCGCCCGCGACTGAGATCGGCCAGCTGATTTTGCAGCAACGGAATCTGCGCTTCGCCCACCGCCAACTGCAGCTCGACCCCGTTTGCCGTGAAGTTTTCCTCCACCACCAGTCCGCCGAGATCCGCCACCCGCAATTTCACCAACGCCAGTTCGGCAAATGCGCAGGCACAGCGCAGGGGCACACGGCTGATCAATTCGATTCTCGGCGCGGCTTGCAGGCACTTGTTCGCGCCGCCGCCATAGGCCCGGGCCAGTCCGCCGGTACCCAGTTGAATGCCGCCATACCAGCGGATCACCAGCACCGCGACCTGATCGCAGTCCTGCGCCTCGATGGCCGCAAGAATCGGCCGCCCGGTTCGCCGTCGTCGTTGCTGCGGTACTGATCGCCGAGCTTCCATGCCCAGCAATTGTGCGACGCGTTCAAGTCGCTGTGCTGCTCGATAAAGGCTTGCGCGTCGGCGGGGCTGCCGATCGGGGCGGCGAAGGTGATGAAACGGCTTTTGCGAATCTCTTCGCGGTACTCGCAAACGCCGCTGAGGGTAAATGGCATAAACGTCTTATAGAGAAGGAGTGAGGCCGCAGCCTTTGAGAATGATGCGGACGAGGTTGTTGCCGGCGTCTTCCATGTCCTGTCTGGTCAATTTGCTGCGACCAGTCACCCGGCAGATCTGCGTGGCGAAGTCGGCATAATGCTGGGTGCTGCCCCACAACAGGAAGATCAGGTGCACCGGATCCACCGGGTCCATCTTGCCCGCATCGATCCAGGCCTGGAACACCGCGGCGCGCCCCTGAAACCAAGCGCGGTAGTCCTGATTGAAATATTCGGTCAGGCATTCACCGCCGCTGATCACTTCCATCGCAAAGATTCGCGACGCTTGTGGCTGCCGACGGGAAAACTCCATTTTGGCGCGGATGTAGCGGGTCAGCGCTTCGGCGGGATCGTCTTCGGCCGTCAGGGTATTGAAAGTGCTGTCCCACAGCTCGAGGATGTTGCTCAGCACCGCCACGTACAACCCGAGCTTGTTGGTGAAGTAGTAATGCAGATTGGCCTTGGGCAACCCGGCCTTGGTGGCGATGGTGTTCATGCTGGTGCCTTTGAACCCGTGACGGGCGAACTCGTCTTCGGCGGCTTTGATGATGGTCTCTTCGTTTTTCTGACGAATGCGGCTGGCGGGTTTTCCACCGTGGGCTGGGACTTCAAAGGTCATAGGCACTTCCGGGTTTGTCTGTGGGGTGCAACCAGTTGCGTTGATAGCGCAACCGTCGTCCCGGGACAAGTCCCGGGCACTAAAACGCCGGTCATCAGCGCGTGGCGGCCAGGCTTTCGAGAAAGCTTTCCAGCACCAGGTGCGGGCGCCGACCCTTGCGGGTGACTGAGGCCAGGCTCAAGTCATAGAAGCGGGAATGGGCCTTGAGTGCGCGCAGGCGACCTTGTTGTACCCAGAGACTGGCGTAATGATCCGGCAG
Source organism: Pseudomonas sp. BW7P1 (assembly GCF_024981055.1). Taxonomy (NCBI): domain Bacteria; kingdom Pseudomonadati; phylum Pseudomonadota; class Gammaproteobacteria; order Pseudomonadales; family Pseudomonadaceae; genus Pseudomonas; species Pseudomonas sp. BW7P1. The sequence goes on from NZ_CP103374.1 coordinate 977,824, forward strand.
ATAGCCGATGTAACGCCCGGTCAGAATCAGAAATGCCATGCCTTCCCGGTCGGAAGCGCTGGCAGTGCAATTGAGCGCTTGATAGTGGGCCTGGATCTCTGCCGGTAAACGAAAAGTCGGGGCGATGGCGTCCTGACTGTTCAGGCGTTCATCATCCAGTTGCTTGTCATCGACATAAAACAACGGATGGCCGACTGCGCAGTAGAGCAGTGAGCGTTCACTGTAGAGCGGCTGATATTCCAGTCCCGACAGGGCGCTGGCCTGGGGCACCACGCCGACGTGCAGACGGCCGTCGAGCACCCCTTGCTCGACTTCGTTGGGGGCGATCATGCGGATCTGGATCTGCACGTCCGGCCCGCGCTCCTTCAATTGCGCCAGCGCGTGGGTGATGCGCATGTGGGGCAGGGTGACGAGGTTGTCGGTCAGGCCGATGATCAACTCGCCGCGCAAGTGTTGGTGCAGGCCGTTGACCTCGGTACGGAAACTTTCCAGAGCGCTCAACAACTGCAGGGCCGACTGATAGACCTCGCGGCCCTCTTCGGTCAGGGAAAAACCCGCACGTCCACGTTGGCAAAGACGCAAGCCAAGGCGTTGTTCCAGATCGCTCATTTGCTGGCTGATTGCTGAACGGCCGATGCCGAGCACGGTTTCCGCCGCAGAAAAGCCTCCGCATTCCACGACGCTGCGAAAAATCCGCAGCAGGCGAATGTCGAAGTCACTGACCTGGGCCAATGGGTCGGGGCGGCGGCTGCTCATATTGTTATTCTCATTGTTTAGCAAAGTTCTAACTGAAGGTTAGAAAAGTTGGATTTCACCGACTTTATCGGCGTGGCAACTTAGCTGCAACCACGACTTTTATCTCTCTGAAGCTTATTGCCCTGCGAGGTTTTGCCCGATGAACATGCCTGAAAACGCGTCGTCGCCACTGGCCAGCCAACTGAAGCTGGACGCGCACTGGATGCCGTACACCGCCAACCGCAACTTCCAGCGCGACCCGCGTCTGATCGTCGGTGCCGAAGGCAGCTGGCTCATCGACGACAAGGGCCGCAAGGTGTACGACTCGCTGTCCGGTCTGTGGACCTGCGGCGCCGGGCATACCCGCAAGGAAATCCAGGAAGCGGTGGCCAAGCAATTGGGCACCCTCGATTACTCGCCGGGCTTCCAGTACGGTCATCCGCTGTCGTTCCAGCTGGCCGAAAAAATCACCGAACTGACCCCAGGCAATCTGAACCACGTGTTCTTCACTGATTCCGGCTCCGAGTGCGCCGATACCGCGGTGAAAATGGTCCGTGCCTACTGGCGTCTGAAAGGCCAGCCAACCAAGACCAAGATGATCGGTCGCGCCCGTGGTTATCACGGCGTGAACATCGCCGGCACCAGCCTCGGTGGCGTCAACGGCAACCGCAAACTGTTCGGTCAGGCAATGATGGATGTCGATCACCTGCCGCACACCCTGCTGGCGAGCAATGCCTTCTCCCGTGGCATGCCGGAGCAGGGCGGTATCGCCCTGGCCGATGAACTGCTGAAGCTGATCGAACTACACGATGCGTCGAACATCGCAGCAGTGTTTGTCGAGCCTATGGCCGGTTCCGCTGGCGTACTGGTTCCGCCACAGGGCTACCTCAAGCGTTTGCGTGAAATCTGCGACCAACACAATATCCTGCTGGTGTTCGACGAAGTCATCACCGGTTTCGGGCGTACCGGCACCATGTTCGGTGCCAAAACTTTCGGTGTGACTCCTGATGTCATGTGCATCGCCAAGCAAGTCACCAACGGCGCGATCCCGATGGGCGCGGTGATTGCCAGCTCAGAGATCTATCAGACCTTCATGAACCAGCCGACCCCGGAATACGCCGTGGAATTCCCGCACGGCTACACCTACTCGGCGCACCCGGTGGCTTGCGCCGCAGGTCTGGCGGCACTCGATCTGCTGCAAAAGGAAAACCTGGTCCAGAGCGTGGCTGAAGTCGCACCGCATTTCGAAAATGCTCTGCATGGCCTGAAAGGTGCCAAGAACGTAATCGACATCCGCAACTATGGCCTGGCCGGTGCGATTCAGATCGCGGGCCGTGACGGCGACGCCATCGTGCGTCCGTTCGAAGCCGGCATGGCATTGTGGAAAGCCGGGTTCTATGTGCGCTTCGGTGGCGACACGCTGCAGTTCGGCCCGACCTTCA
>NZ_CP103374.1:985000-2725000 GCF_024981055.1 Pseudomonas sp. BW7P1
ACCCGAAACCGGGCGATCTATCCATGGGCAGGTTGAAGGTTAGGTAACACTGACTGGAGGACCGAACCGACTACCGTTGAAAAGTTAGCGGATGACCTGTGGATCGGAGTGAAAGGCTAATCAAGCTCGGAGATAGCTGGTTCTCCTCGAAAGCTATTTAGGTAGCGCCTCATGTATCACTGCTGGGGGTAGAGCACTGTTTCGGCTAGGGGGTCATCCCGACTTACCAAACCGATGCAAACTCCGAATACCAGCAAGTGCCGAGCATGGGAGACACACGGCGGGTGCTAACGTCCGTCGTGAAAAGGGAAACAACCCAGACCGTCAGCTAAGGTCCCAAAGTTATGGTTAAGTGGGAAACGATGTGGGAAGGCTTAGACAGCTAGGAGGTTGGCTTAGAAGCAGCCACCCTTTAAAGAAAGCGTAATAGCTCACTAGTCGAGTCGGCCTGCGCGGAAGATGTAACGGGGCTCAAACCATACACCGAAGCTACGGGTATCACGCAAGTGATGCGGTAGAGGAGCGTTCTGTAAGCCTGTGAAGGTGAGTTGAGAAGCTTGCTGGAGGTATCAGAAGTGCGAATGCTGACATGAGTAACGACAATGGGTGTGAAAAACACCCACGCCGAAAGACCAAGGTTTCCTGCGCAACGTTAATCGACGCAGGGTTAGTCGGTCCCTAAGGCGAGGCTGAAAAGCGTAGTCGATGGAAAACAGGTTAATATTCCTGTACTTCTGGTTATTGCGATGGAGGGACGGAGAAGGCTAGGCCAGCTTGGCGTTGGTTGTCCAAGTTTAAGGTGGTAGGCTGAGATCTTAGGTAAATCCGGGATCTTAAGGCCGAGAGCTGATGACGAGTTGCCTTCAGGCGACGAAGTGGTTGATGCCATGCTTCCAAGAAAAGCTTCTAAGCTTCAGATAACCAGGAACCGTACCCCAAACCGACACAGGTGGTTGGGTAGAGAATACCAAGGCGCTTGAGAGAACTCGGGTGAAGGAACTAGGCAAAATGGCACCGTAACTTCGGGAGAAGGTGCGCCGGTGAGGGTGAAGGACTTGCTCCGTAAGCCCATGCCGGTCGAAGATACCAGGCCGCTGCGACTGTTTATTAAAAACACAGCACTCTGCAAACACGAAAGTGGACGTATAGGGTGTGACGCCTGCCCGGTGCCGGAAGGTTAATTGATGGGGTTAGCTAACGCGAAGCTCTTGATCGAAGCCCCGGTAAACGGCGGCCGTAACTATAACGGTCCTAAGGTAGCGAAATTCCTTGTCGGGTAAGTTCCGACCTGCACGAATGGCGTAACGATGGCGGCGCTGTCTCCACCCGAGACTCAGTGAAATTGAAATCGCTGTGAAGATGCAGTGTATCCGCGGCTAGACGGAAAGACCCCGTGAACCTTTACTATAGCTTTGCACTGGACTTTGAATTTGCTTGTGTAGGATAGGTGGGAGGCTTTGAAGCGTGAACGCCAGTTTGCGTGGAGCCATCCTTGAAATACCACCCTGGCAACTTTGAGGTTCTAACTCAGGTCCGTTATCCGGATCGAGGACAGTGTATGGTGGGTAGTTTGACTGGGGCGGTCTCCTCCTAAAGAGTAACGGAGGAGTACGAAGGTGCGCTCAGACCGGTCGGAAATCGGTCGCAGAGTATAAAGGCAAAAGCGCGCTTGACTGCGAGACAGACACGTCGAGCAGGTACGAAAGTAGGTCTTAGTGATCCGGTGGTTCTGTATGGAAGGGCCATCGCTCAACGGATAAAAGGTACTCCGGGGATAACAGGCTGATACCGCCCAAGAGTTCATATCGACGGCGGTGTTTGGCACCTCGATGTCGGCTCATCACATCCTGGGGCTGAAGCCGGTCCCAAGGGTATGGCTGTTCGCCATTTAAAGTGGTACGCGAGCTGGGTTTAGAACGTCGTGAGACAGTTCGGTCCCTATCTGCCGTGGACGTTTGAGATTTGAGAGGGGCTGCTCCTAGTACGAGAGGACCGGAGTGGACGAACCTCTGGTGTTCCGGTTGTCACGCCAGTGGCATTGCCGGGTAGCTATGTTCGGAAAAGATAACCGCTGAAAGCATCTAAGCGGGAAACTTGCCTCAAGATGAGATCTCACTGGAACCTTGAGTTCCCTGAAGGGCCGTCGAAGACTACGACGTTGATAGGTTGGGTGTGTAAGCGCTGTGAGGCGTTGAGCTAACCAATACTAATTGCCCGTGAGGCTTGACCATATAACACCCAAGCAATTTGCGCTTAAAAGCCAGATTGCGGTGTGTGAAGACGAAACGAACCGAAAGTTCGAGTTCACAAACACCGATGGCTGTCACATACCCGATTTGCTGAAGCGAGGCCATCTTGTCACGACTCGGCACACAGAATTTCTTGACGACCATAGAGCATTGGAACCACCTGATCCCATCCCGAACTCAGAAGTGAAACGATGCATCGCCGATGGTAGTGTGGGGTTTCCCCATGTGAGAGTAGGTCATCGTCAAGATTAAATTCCGAAACCCCGATTGCGAAAGCAGTCGGGGTTTTGTTTTGTCCGCAGGAAAGTTCGTACGGCATTCTCGGACGCCTTGCGGCTGCCCTCGCCAGCCGACAATGCTAAGGTTCAGACCTAGCTTTTGTATTTTTTCAAGGAAGCCTTATGCCGGACACTCAGTCCCTCAACGCTGCATTCATGGTAGTTCAGAGCAACAGCCTGGACGAACTGCGCAGCCTTGTGATCAGCATAATGCGGCGTTATCCGCTGGCTCCTCTGGAAAACGAAATTGCCCTCGTGCAGAGCAATGGCATCGCCCAATGGCTCAAACTCGCATTAGCCGAGGATCCTGAAGCGGATGAACTGGGTGGCTGCGGCATTGCTGCCGCCATCGATGTGCAATTGCCGGGCAGTTTCATGTGGCAGCTTTACCGCATGGTTCTGGGACGAGATGAGATTCCGGCCAAGTCCCTGCTCGACAAGGCCCCTTTGACCTGGCGACTGATGCGCTTGCTGCCACAGGTCATCAACCGGCCGCATTTCGAACCACTGCAACGATTCCTGACTCATGACACGGACCTGCGCAAGCGCTATCAGTTGTCCGAGCGACTGGCAGACCTGTTCGATCAGTATCAGGTGTACCGTGCCGACTGGCTCGAGGATTGGGCCGAGGGGCGTCATCAGCTACGTAATGTCAGAGGGGAAGTGAAACCACTCCCCAGCACCAGTTGCTGGCAGGCAGAGCTATGGCGTGCATTGCTTGAAGATGTCGGTGAGCAAGGCATGGCTCAAAGCCGGGCAGGCGTGCATCAGCGATTTATGGAATGCATCAACAACCTTGAAAATGCACCGGCAGGTTTGCCTTCACGAGTCATCGTTTTCGGGATTTCCTCACTGCCTGCACAAGTATTGGAAGCGTTGGCAGGACTGGCCCGGTTCAGCCAGGTCCTGCTCTGCGTCCACAACCCTTGCCGCTATCATTGGGCCGATATCGTTGCCGACAAGGATCTGTTGCGTCATCAATACAAGCGTCAGGCTCGCAAGAACGGCATGCCCGTGGTGCTGGATCCGGAATCTCTGCATCAACACGCCCATCCGCTGCTTGCCGCCTGGGGCAAGCAAGGTCGTGACTACATCAATCTGCTGGACAGCTATGACGATCCAGGCAGCTATCGCGGGGCATTTCGCAACGGCCGCATCGACCTGTTCAGCGAAACCCTTGCGCAAAACATCCTCAACCAATTGCAGGACGACATCCTGGAACTGCGCCCGCTCAGCGAGACGCGTGAGTTATGGCCCGATGTCGATCTGAAGCAGGATCAGTCGATCCGATTCCACATTGCTCACAGTGCACAGCGCGAAGTGGAGATTCTCCACGATCAGCTTCTGGCTCGCTTCAGTGCCAATCCGCAATTGCGACCCCGCGATGTGATCGTGATGGTACCTGACATCGACAGTTATGCACCGCATGTCCGTGCGGTATTCGGGCAGCTGGATCGCCATGACCCACGTTTCATCCCTTTCACGCTGGCAGACCAGGGACAACGCGGTCGCGATCCATTACTGATCGCTGTCGAGCATCTGCTCAAACTGCCAGACAGTCGTTTTCCCGTCAGTGAAGTCCTCGATCTGCTCGATGTTCCCGCATTACGCGCGCGGTTCGGTGTGCAAGAGCGAGATCTGCCGACACTGCATCGCTGGATCGAAGGCGCCGGTGTGCGCTGGGGGATGGACGCAGACCAGCGTGCCGGGCTGGGATTGCCCAATGAACTGGAGCAGAACAGCTGGCGTTTCGGCCTGAGGCGGATGCTTCTCGGATATGCGGTTGGCGATTTCGGTGCCTGCGCGGATATTGAACCCTACGATGAAATTGGCGGTCTTGATGCGGCGTTGATCGGTCCTCTGGTCGCACTTCTGGATGCCTTGGAGTACTCGCACCAGCAATTACTGAGGCCTGCGAGACCTCAAGAGTGGGGGAGCCGGTTACAGGTACTGATGCAGTTGTTTTTCAAGCCGAGCAATGAACACGATGACTACTTGTTGACTCAGCTCGAGGAACTGCGCGAGTCATGGCTGGAGACCTGCGAGTCTGTCGGACTGGAGGACGAGTTACCGCTGACCGTTGTTCGCGAGGCCTGGCTGGCCGGGCTGGACCAGGGGCGTTTGTCGCAACGATTCCTGGCCGGTGCGGTGAACTTCTGCACCCTGATGCCGATGCGGGCCATTCCATTCAAGCTGGTTTGTCTTCTGGGCATGAACGATGGCGACTATCCTCGGGCACAACCTCCCCTGGACTTTGACCTTATGGGGAGCGATTACCGGCCGGGAGATCGTTCCCGCCGTGAGGATGATCGCTACCTGCTGCTCGAAGCGCTGTTGTCTGCTCGCCATCAGCTTTACATCAGCTGGGTCGGGCGCAGCATTCGGGACAATAGTGAGCGACCACCTTCGGTGCTGATCGGTCAGTTGCGTGATCATCTCGCGAGCGGCTGGCGAACGACTGATGAAAAAACCAATATTCTGGAAGCCCTGACCCAGGAGCATCCACTTCAGCCATTCAGTGCGCGCTACTTTCATGAAGGCAACGAACTGTTCAGCTATGCCAGTGAATGGCAAGTGTTGCACCAGCATCATGAGCCTGCTGGGGTAGCATCCAGGCTTGAACCTCATGTGCAGGAAGAGCCACTGAGCCTCGCATTGCTGCAGGATTTTTTGCGTAACCCGGTTCGCCACTTCTTTACCCAGCGATTGAAGGTCTACTTCGAAGCGGCACAGGCTCCCCAGGCGGATGAAGAGCCCTTTGTGCTGAACGCGTTGCAACGATACGCCCTGAGCGAAAGCCTGCTCGAAGCAGCCTTGAGGCAACCTGAGAATGTCGATCAGGCGCTTGAGGCTCAAGCAAGACGTCTGCAAAACAGTGGACTGCTGCCCATGGCGGGATTCGGTGAGTGCCTGCAGCGAGAATTGATCGAACCACTGCCTGATTTGCTGCAACGCTATCAGCAGCTACTGACGCTTTGGCCGACGCCGCTGACCAGTGCGACACCGATCAGTCTGCAATGGCAAGGTTTACGTCTGGAGGGATGGCTGAGCGGTCTGCATCAACGAGCCGATGGCGGAGTGTTGTCGGTGACGACGATTCCCAACGGCATCGGTTCGGTCAAAAGCCGCAAGTGGCACCGTCTGACCAAACCATGGGTCAATCATCTGGTCGCTTGTGCGAGCGGGCTTTCACTGACGACTGCGCTGGTTGCCAGTGACGACACTCTTTTACTTGAACCGATGGAGCAGGATCGGGCCTGGGGAGTACTCGAAGATCTGCTGCTCGCCTGGCAGTCCGGGATGCGTCAACCACTCCCGATCGCGGTGAAAACTGCATTCGCGTGGCTGGGGCAGAGTGATTCGCTGAAGGCAGAATCGGCTGCCCGTAAAGCTTATGAAGGTGATGGTCTGACCAGCGAAGGTGAGCGACGCGAAAGCCCCGCATTGGCCCGTCAGTTTCCGGATTACGATGCACTGCTGGCCGACGAGACATTCTCCGATTGGTGCAACGCTTTATACCGCCCGTTACTCGAGGCTCCCTGGCAGTCCCTGGCCGATGCGGGAGTTCGTTCATGAGCGCAAAGCAACCTCTCGCCCTGGCGTTTCCGTTGAAGGGCAGTCAACTGATCGAGGCCAGTGCGGGCACGGGCAAGACATTCACCATTTCTGCGTTGTATCTGCGCCTGATCCTTGGTCACGGAGGTGAAGCGAGTGGTTTCGGTCGCGAGCTGCTGCCACCACAGATTCTTGTGGTGACCTTCACTGATGCGGCAACCAAGGAATTGCGCGAACGTATTCGCACACGCCTGGCCGAGGCCGCACGTTTTTTCCGTGACGAGACACCACCCCCTGATACGTTGATCGATGAGCTGCGCATGCAGTTCGAGCCTCAGCAATGGCCCGGCTGCGCCAACCGCCTGGACATTGCCGCACAATGGATGGACGAAGCCGCCGTTTCGACGATCCACAGCTGGTGCCAGCGAATGCTGCGCGAACATGCCTTCGACAGCGGCAGTCTGTTTACCCAGACACTGGAGACCGATCACAGCGAGTTGCTGGGCGAGGTGCTCCGCGATTACTGGCGTCTGTTCTGCTACCCGATGCATGGGGATGCTTTGAATTGGGTTCGCAGCCACTGGGGTGGACCGGCAGCGTTGTTGCCTCGCCTGCGAGGACTCTTCGGCACCGAACCTGTAGAGGCGGAGTACAGGACTCCGGCTGAGCTGATCGAAGCGTGTCTGCAGGAGCGCCGTGCGGCATTGATTGAATTGAAGAAGCCTTGGCATCAGTGGGCAGATGAACTGCTCGCCCTTTGTCATCAGGGCGTCGCGAGCAAGACTGTCGACGGGCGCAAGATGCAGGCCCGGTACTTCGAGCCCTGGTTCGAGAAGCTCAAGGCCTGGGCTGAAGATGAGTCCCAGGAACAACTGGACATCGGAACCGGATTTACCCGACTAACGCCTGATGGCATGGCCGAAGCCTGGAAAGGCGAGCCACCAAGCCATCCGGGGCTGGACGCCATGCAGGCACTCAAAACGAGCCTTGACGGACTGCCGACACCCGATACCGCTGTGCTGCAGCACGCCGCCAAATGGGTTGGTGAGCGCTTTGAAGAAGAGAAGCGTCGACGTGCCGAAATGGGCTTTGACGACATGCTGCTGCGTCTCGACGCAGCCTTGCAATCCGAAGGAGGCGAGCGCCTCGCCACTCTTATCCGGGAACAGTTTCCGGTTGCCTTGATCGACGAGTTCCAGGATACGGATCCGGTGCAGTACCGGATCTTCGAGCGCATTTACCGCATCGAGGACAACGATTCCGATATCGGGCTGTTTTTGATCGGCGATCCCAAGCAGGCGATCTATGCCTTCCGTGGTGCAGACATCTACACCTATCTGCGCGCCCGACAGGCCACGGCCGGTCGACTGCATACACTGGGCACGAACTTCCGTTCCAGTCACGGGATGGTGCGTGCAGTGAACCAGGTGTTCGAGCGCGCCGAGTCCCGGGAACAGGGACGGGGTGCGTTTCTTTTCCGAGAGAAAACCGGTGACAACCCGGTACCGTTTCAGCCTGTGGATTCGCAGGGGCGAAAGGAGCAGTTACAGATTTCGGGGCACGACGTCCCGGCACTCAACATCTGGCATTTCTCCACCGAGCAGCCGGTTTCCGGTGCGGTCTATCGCCAACAGTTTGCAGCTGCTTGCGCCAGTGAAATCACGGCCTTGCTCAATGGCGGACAAGGCGGCAGCGCTGGCTTCGTCCAGGACGGCAAGGCGTTTCGCGGACTGCAACCGGCAGACATTGCGATCCTGGTACGCGATGGCAAAGAGGCTCAAGCGATACGCGGCGAACTTGCCGCCAGGGGAGTGCGCAGCGTTTATCTGTCAGACAAGGATTCGGTTTTCGCCGCCCAGGAGGCCCATGATCTTCTGGCCTGGCTCAAGGCCTGTGCCGAACCGGATATCGAGCGCTCGCTGAAAGCTGCCCTGGCCTCTACCACGTTGAATCTGTCATTGGCCGAGCTGGAGCGATTGAATCAGGACGAAATGGTCTGGGAAGCCAGAGTCATGCAGTTCCGGGCTTATCGTGAGCTGTGGCGCAAGCAAGGCGTGCTGCCGATGTTGCGGCGTTTTCTGCATGACTTTGAGCTGCCGCAGACATTGATTGCGCGCACTGACGGTGAGCGGGTACTGACCAATTTGCTGCACTTGTCGGAGCTGCTGCAACAAGCGGCCTCCGAACTGGATGGCGAACAGGCCCTGATCCGGCACCTGGCCGAGCACCTGGCATTATCCGGTCAAGCCGGTGAGGAGCAGATCCTTCGTCTTGAAAGCGACGAGCAACTGGTCAAGGTGGTGACCATCCACAAGTCCAAAGGGCTCGAGTACCCGTTGGTATTTCTGCCCTTCATTTGTTCGGCCAAACCCGTTGACGGCAGCCGCCTGCCGCTGCACTACCACGATGAATCCGGTCAGGCCCGGATCAGTCTCAAGCCTGATGCCGAGCTGATTGCCCTGGCCGACAATGAACGTCTCGCGGAAGACCTGCGTTTGCTGTACGTCGCGCTGACCCGTGCGCAACATGCCTGTTGGCTCGGTGTGGCGGACCTCAAACGTGGTAATAACAGCAACTCGGTCCTGCATCTTTCAGCGCTAGGTTATCTGCTGGGAGGCGGCGCCTCCCTGGGTGATTCCAGCGGTCTGATCCGTTGGCTCGATGATCTGAAAGAGCATTGCCCTGCGCTGAACGTTCTTGAAATGCCACTGGCGACAAATGAGCGCTACCAGCCACCTCGCAACGTAGCGACCCCAAGTGCCACGTTGATTCCCGAACGCAAGGCCAGCGAAAACTGGTGGATCGCTTCCTATAGTGCATTGCGCATCAGTGACGTGTTGACCATGGGCAGCGACGAGGCACCAGACAGCCCGCAAGCGCAGAAGCTGTTCGACGACGAACGTCTCGAACCCGATGCCCCCCGTGAGATCATCCCCGGAGGCGCCGATATTCATCGTTTCCCCCGTGGTCCGAATCCGGGAACGTTTCTCCATGGCCTGCTTGAGTGGGCAGGTAATGAAGGGTTTGCGGTTTCGAGCGAAGCGCTGGCAGACGCGATCGCCCGGCGTTGCAATCGGCGCGGCTGGGAAGGCTGGATCACCACCCTTACCGATTGGCTGCGGCATCTGCTGCAGTCACCGATGCCGGCAGGTGCGGGTCGTCCGCCAATCATTTTGGCGCAATTGAAGCAGTACCGGGTCGAGATGGAGTTCTGGTTCGCCAGCCACAAGGTCGATGTGGTCAAGCTCGACGAACAGGTCTGCAAGTACACCCACAGGGGCACAGCCCGGGTCGCCGCGGAAGCGGTGCAGCTCAATGGAATGTTCAAGGGGTTCATCGACCTGACCTTCGAGCACGATGGCCGTTACTACGTGGCGGACTACAAATCCAACTGGCTGGGCATTGATGACGCTGCCTACACCGAACAGGCCATGGAGCAGTCGATTCTGGAAAACCGTTATGACCTGCAATACGTGCTGTACCTGCTGGCACTGCATCGCCAGCTCAAGGCGCGTCTCGCCGATTACGACTATGACCGGCATGTCGGGGGGGCGTTGTACCTGTTCCTGCGCGGTACCCGGGCCGACAGCGGTGGCGTTTATTTCGCGCGCCCGCCACGGGAACTGATCGAGCGCCTGGACCGGATGTTCCAGGGCAAACCGGAACCGAGAACCGAACCGGTGTGGGAACAGGGAGAATTGCTATGAGCCGCACCTTCGTGGATTTCCCACCGGTTTCGCTGGATGCCGAAGACCTCGGGCAACTCACACCGCTGACCCGGGCCCATGACCTGCTGCAACTACTGAACCTTTGGGTCGAGCGTGGATGGTTGCGGGCTCTGGACAAGGCATTCGTGGCGTTTCTTCATGAGCTGGCGCCTGATGTCGATCCGCTGGTATTGCTGGCCGCCGCGTTGACCAGTCATCAACTCGGTCATGGTCATGTCTGCCTGGATCTGTACGAAACCCTCAAGGCTCCGGACTTCGCCCTGTCCCTGCCACCGGAGGGGGATGTGCAATCCGGTGTATTGCTGCTGCCCTCGCAGTTGCTCGAGAGCCTTGACGGGGCGCATTGGTGCAAGGTTCTGGCCGGCAGTCCACTGGTGGCGCTGGCCGTCGACGACAGTGAGTCCGCGCGGCAATGCCCTCTGGTGCTGTCCGGTAAACGCCTGTACCTGCGGCGCTACTGGACCTATGAGCGCCGCATCGACATGGCACTGCGTCAGCGCCTGGCGGAGTGCGAACCGACACCGGATGATCTGTCGCAGCGGCTGGACGGGTTGTTTGGCGCGGCAAGGAAACCCGACGCAATCGACTGGCAGAAACTGGCCTGCGCACTGGCGACCCGAGGTGCCTTCAGCATCGTCACGGGCGGGCCGGGCACCGGCAAGACCACCACGGTCGTGCGTTTGCTGGCCTTGCTCCAGGCGCCTGCCGTCGAGGCTGGCCAACCTTTGCGCATTCGTCTGGCTGCGCCTACGGGGAAAGCCGCTGCACGGCTGACCGAGTCCATCAGTCAGCAGGTGCAGTCATTGAAGGTTGCCGAGGCCGTTCGGGAAAAGATTCCTTCCGATGTGACGACTGTGCATCGCCTGCTCGGCAGTCGTCCCGGCACCCGTCATTTCCGCCACCATGCCGGCAATCGCCTGCCACTGGATGTGCTGGTGGTCGATGAGGCGTCCATGATCGACCTGGAGATGATGGCCAACCTGCTTGATGCGTTACCGCCACACGCCCGCCTGGTGTTGCTGGGCGACAAGGATCAACTGGCCTCGGTTGAAGCCGGTGCGGTGCTGGGGGATCTGTGCCGCGATGCCGAGGCCGGCTGGTACAGTCCGCAGACACGTCAGTGGCTGGAGTCCGTGAGCGGGGAGTCCTTGCAGGGCGCCGGTCTGCACGAGGACTTGGAGGGTACGCATCCCCTGGCGCAGCAAGTGGTGATGTTGCGTCACTCGCGGCGATTTGGCGAGGGCAGCGGCATCGGCCAGCTTGCACGCCGGGTGAATCAGCAACTGCCGCATGAGGCTCGCCAGTTGCTGGCAGCGCGAAGCCATGACGACGTGTATTCGCTGGCGCTCAAGGGAGAGCATGATCACGCACTGGAACGCCTTGTTCTGGATGGGCATGGCGAGGGCCCACACGGCTACCGACATTATTTAAGCGTTTTACGCAATCAGCGCCCGCCTGCCGGAGCTCCCATTGAACATCCCGGTTGGCTCGAATGGGCGCGAGAGGTTTTGCGGGCGTTCGATACGTTCCAGCTGCTCTGCGCGGTTCGCAAGGGGCCGTGGGGCGTTGAAGGGTTGAACCGGCGCATCACCGAAGCGCTGCTCAAGGCGCGTCTGATCGACAGCGACCAGCAGTGGTATGAAGGCCGCCCTGTGCTGATGACCCGTAATGACTATGGCCTGGGGCTGATGAATGGCGATATCGGCATTGCGCTCAAACTGCCTGAACCTGACGGACGGGCCGTCGGTGAACCTGTCCTGCGGGTGGCATTCCCGCGCAATGACGGGCGCGGCGGCATCAGGTTTGTGCTGCCGAGCCGGCTCAATGATGTAGAAACCGTGTATGCGATGACCGTGCACAAGTCTCAGGGCTCGGAGTTCGCTCATACCGCACTGATTCTTCCGGATGCGTTGAATCCGGTGTTGACCAAAGAGCTGATCTACACCGGTATTACCCGAGCCAGGCAATGGTTCACATTGATCGAGCCGCGAAGCGGGGTGTTCGAGGAGGCCGTGCAGCGCAAGGTCAAGCGCTTGAGCGGTTTGATGCTTGAACTGGAGGACGGGGCGGGGACTCAAGAGTGAAGATGTCAGCGTTTTCCAGCACGATCTGACCAGTCGGTCAGCGGGGCTTGTATCGCTGGTGTTTCAACGCTGTGCTATCGTTGCGGCATCATTTCGTAACGATCCAAGAGAATCCCTGCATGAAGCTGGCTGTCTGGGCGACAGAGCGCGTAGTTGGCAGCAAACGAGTATTGCTTGCCATTCTGCTCTGCTTGCTCACGGGTGTGGCGGTTGCTCAGCCGGAACTGCCGGTGAGCATGGCTGAACAGAGGGCCAGGTCTGTCACTCAAGTGGTGCTGGGCATTCTCAGTTATGCGCGCTGGCCGGTCGAACCTGCACAGTTGCGTCTGTGTATCGTCGGCCCTACCGAATACACCGATGATCTGGTGAAAGGCACGACCCAGGCGACGGGCCGTCCTGTCGCTGTGCGTCGTCTGCTGGCAGACAACCCGACAGTCGCCAATGAGTGCGATGCGGTGTACATCGGCAAGCTTACCGCCGATGAGCGCAATCGGTTGTTCGCGTCGCTGATCGGCCATCCGGTCCTGAGCATCAGCGAGGGTGGCGATCAGTGTACGGTCGGCAGTCTGTTCTGTTTGCGGGTTGGCGACGAGCAGGTGTCTTTCGAGGTCAATCTCGACTCCGTCGCCCGTAGCGGCGTTCGTATCCATCCAAGCGTGCTGCAGTTGTCGCGCCGCAAACCGGCGGTCCCATGAAGCGCGACCCTTCCACCGGACGTCCGACCCTGGGCTCGGTCATCGGTCGCGGGCATTTGATTGTCGCGCTGGTCGCCGTAGCGATGGCCAGTGTGTCCCTGACCCTGCTCGGCGTGCTGGCGCTGCGGGTCTATGCCGATCACAACCTGCACCTTATCGCGCGTTCGATCAATTACACCGTGGAAGCCGCGGTGGTATTCAACGACAAGGCCGCGGCGACGGAAGCGCTCGCGCTGATCGCCTCGACCGAAGAAGTGGCTGACGCGCAGGTGCTGGACAGTCAGGGCCAGGTACTCGCCCGTTGGCAGCGACCGGAGAACGGTCTGTTTTCCGCGCTGGAAATGCAGGTGGCACGAGCGATTCTGGAAAAACCGATCAGCCTGCCAATCCTGCATCAGGATCGTGAGATCGGACGTATTCTGCTGACCGGCCACGGCGGGAGCCTGATGCGATTTTTGTTGAGCGGTCTGGCGGGCATCATTCTCTGCACCGCGATCAGCGCCTGGGTTGCGCTCTTTCTGGCGCGTCGCCAGTTGCTCGGCATTATCGGGCCATTGCACAGCCTCGCCAAAGTGGCCCACGCCGCGCGCAGCGAGCGCGCGCTGGATCGGCGCGTACCTCCGGCGAAAATCGCCGAACTCGACAACCTTGGCAACGACTTCAACGCCCTGCTCGATGAACTGGAGTCGTGGCAGACCCACCTGCAAAACGAGAACGAAACCCTTGCTCACCAGGCTACTCACGACAGTCTCACCGGATTGCCCAACCGCGCGTTTTTCGAGGGCCGGTTGATTCGTGCATTGCGCAGCGCCAATAAACTCAACGAGCGCGCAGCGGTGCTGTTTCTCGACAGCGACCGTTTCAAAGAGATCAATGACAATTTTGGCCACGCTGCCGGCGATGCGGTGCTGGTGGCGGTGGCGAACCGGGTGCGCGCGCAGTTGCGTGAAGAGGATCTCGTGGCGCGTCTGGGTGGTGACGAATTCGCCGTGCTGTTGACGCCGTTGCACAAGACCGAAGATGCCGAGCGCATCGCCGACAAGATTCTCGCCAGCATGGACACGCCCATTCCCGTACCGGGCGACACCAGTGTGGTGACCTCGCTCAGTATCGGCATTGCCGTTTATCCCGATCATGGTGCTACGCCGGGCACCTTGCTCGATGCCGCCGACGCCGCGATGTATCAAGCCAAGCGCCTGTCCCGTGGCGCCCAATTCACCGCCGGGTCGGAGCACCCGGTCGATCCCGTTCAAACCAGGAGCTGATG
Source organism: Pseudomonas sp. BW7P1 (assembly GCF_024981055.1). NCBI lineage: Bacteria > Pseudomonadati > Pseudomonadota > Gammaproteobacteria > Pseudomonadales > Pseudomonadaceae > Pseudomonas > Pseudomonas sp. BW7P1. The sequence continues at coordinate 998,857 of NZ_CP103374.1, forward strand.
CCGTGTTCTCACTTTCCGTTCGACTGTTTTCCACTCTGTTGCTGACGGTCATGCTGACCCTCACCGGTTGCCAGACCGCTCCGCAAAAAGGCCTGACACCGGCGCAGATTGCCGTGCTCAAGCAGCAGGGCTTTGAACTGACCGACGATGGCTGGGAGTTCGGCCTGTCGGGCAAAGTGCTGTTTGGCAGTGATGTGGAAAGTCTGAACAAACAAAGCACCGATATCGTCGAGCGTATCGGCAAGGCTCTGCTCGGCGTCGGTATCGAGCGGGTTCGCGTGGATGGTCACACCGACGCCTCGGGCAAGGAAAGCTACAACCAGCAGTTGTCTCTGCGCCGGGCGAAAAGTGTCAGCAAAGTGCTGACGTCGGTTGGCATGAAAGAGGAGAACATCCAGCTGCAAGGCCTCGGCAGCCGCGAACCGGTGGCGTCCAACGATACGGCTGCCGGTCGCACCGAAAACCGCCGGGTCTCGATCGTGGTCAGTGCCGACTAGTCGGCGAACTGCATTTCCCGCGTCTGCCCCATCAGCAGACCCTGATTGCGCTCGGTCACTTCACGGATGTAATCCCACAGCAGGGTGATCCGCTTGAGCTTGCGCAAATCCTCCCGGCAGTACATCCAGAACTGCCGGGTGATATCGATTTCCTCCGGCAGCACCGGTAGCAGGCGCGGGTCCTGCGCCGCGAGGAAGCACGGCAGAATCGCCAGCGAACGTCCCTGCTGCGCCGCCACGAATTGGGCGATGACGCTGGTGCTGCGCAAATGGGCGTTGGCACCGGGCAACACGTTCGCCAGATACAGCAGCTCCGAGCTGAACGCCAGGTCATCCACATAACTGATGAATTGATGCTTGCCCAGGTCGGCGGGGCGGCGGATCGGTGGGTGCTTGTCCAGGTATTCCTGGGTGGCGTACAGCTGCAAGCGGTAGTCGCAGAGTTTGCAGCACACATACGGCCCGTGTTCCGGGCGCTCGAGGGCAATGACGATGTCCGCCTCGCGTTTGGACAGACTGATGAAGTGCGGCAGCGGCAGGATGTCTACCGAGATGGCCGGGTAGGCATCGACGAAATGGCTCAGCTGCGGCGTGATGAAGAAACTGCCGAAACCTTCTGTGCAGCCCATCCGCACGTGGCCGGACAGTGCGACACCGGAGCCGGACACCTGCTCGCAGGCCATGTGCAGCGTGCTTTCGATCGACTCGGCATAACTCAGCAGACGCTGGCCTTCGGCGGTCAGCACGAAGCCGCTGGTGCGGGATTTCTCGAACAGCAATGTGCCCAGCGCGGCTTCCAGCGAACTGATTCTGCGCGACACCGTGGTGTAGTCCACCGCCAGGCGCTTGGCCGCGGTGCTGGCCTTGCGGGTACGGGCGACCTCCAGGAAAAACTTGAGGTCGTCCCAGTTCAGCGAACCCAGAGACGTGATGTTTTTTTGCATGATGGACGGGCTTATATGTGCGTTCTTATTAGAAGTTTGCACATCTATACTCCAAAAACAGTCCGACAACCAATTCGTGACACACGCCTCATCTCAAGGCGAACCTTCGCCTTGGCTCCCAAGATAAAAACAATTTCCGGAGACCAGCATGAACGCATCGCTTACGCCCAACGAAACCACGGTCCAGAAGGTCAAGCTGCTGATCGACGGCGAGTGGGTCGAGTCGCAGACCACCGAGTGGCATGACATCGTCAACCCGGCGACCCAGCAGGTGCTGGCCAAAGTCCCGTTCGCCACCGCTGCTGAAGTCGACGCTGCCGTCAGTGCCGCCCAGCGCGCCTTCCAGACCTGGAAACTGACCCCGATCGGCGCGCGTATGCGCATCATGCTCAAATTGCAGGCCTTGATCCGCGAACATTCCAAACGCATCGCCGTGGTACTGAGCGCCGAGCAGGGCAAGACCATTGCCGATGCCGAGGGCGATATTTTCCGTGGCCTGGAAGTGGTCGAGCATGCCTGTTCCATCGGCAGCCTGCAGATGGGCGAGTTCGCCGAGAATGTGGCCGGCGGCGTTGACACCTACACCCTGCGTCAGCCGATCGGTGTCTGCGCCGGCATCACGCCGTTCAATTTCCCGGCGATGATTCCGCTGTGGATGTTCCCGATGGCCATCGCCTGCGGCAACACCTTCGTGCTCAAGCCGTCCGAACAGGATCCGCTGTCGACCATGTTGCTGGTGGAGCTGGCGATTGAAGCCGGCATTCCGGCCGGTGTTCTGAACGTCGTACACGGTGGCAAGGACGTGGTCGATGGCTTGTGCACCCACAAGGACATCAAGGCGGTTTCGTTCGTCGGTTCGACTGCCGTCGGCACCCACGTTTATGACCTGGCCGGTAAACATGGCAAGCGCGTGCAATCGATGATGGGCGCGAAAAACCACGCCGTGGTGCTGCCGGACGCCAATCGTGAGCAAGCGCTCAATGCCTTGGTCGGTGCCGGTTTCGGCGCGGCGGGCCAGCGTTGCATGGCCACTTCGGTGGTGGTGCTGGTAGGCGCGGCCAGGCAGTGGCTGCCGGACCTGAAAGCGCTGGCGCAGAAGCTCAAGGTCAATGCCGGCAATGAGCCGGGCACCGATGTCGGCCCGGTCATTTCGAAAAAGGCCAAGGCGCGAATTCTCGACCTGATCGAAAGCGGCATCAAGGAAGGCGCCAAACTTGAACTGGACGGTCGCGACATCCGCGTACCGGGCTACGAGAACGGCAACTTCGTCGGCCCGACCCTGTTCTCCGGGGTGACCACCGACATGCAGATCTACACCCAGGAAATCTTCGGCCCGGTGCTGGTGGTGCTGGAAGTCGACACCCTCGATCAGGCCATCGCGCTGGTCAACGCCAACCCGTTCGGCAACGGCACCGGCCTGTTCACCCAGAGCGGTGCGGCAGCACGTAAGTTCCAGAGCGAAATCGACGTCGGCCAGGTCGGCATCAACATCCCGATTCCGGTGCCGGTACCGTTCTTCAGCTTCACCGGTTCGCGCGGTTCGAAACTCGGCGACCTCGGCCCCTACGGCAAGCAAGTGGTGCAGTTCTACACCCAGACCAAAACGGTCACGGCGCGCTGGTTCGATGACGACAGCGTCAACGACGGCGTGAACACCACCATCAACCTGCGCTGAGGAATGGCCATGAAAATCGCATTTATCGGTCTGGGCAACATGGGCGCGCCGATGGCGCGCAACCTGATCAAGGCCGGGCATTCACTGAACCTGGTAGACCTGAACAAAACCGTGCTGGCGGAACTCGAGCAACTGGGCGGCACCATTCGCGCCTCGGCTCGCGAAGCGGCAAAGGATGCAGAGCTGGTCATCACCATGCTGCCGGCGGCGGTGCATGTGCGCAGCGTCTGGCTCGGTGAGGACGGTGTGCTGGCCGGAATCGGCAAAGGTGTGCCGGCAGTGGATTGCAGCACCATCGATCCGCAGACCGCTCGCGACGTGGCAGCGGCGGCGGCCAGACAAGGCGTGGCCATGGCCGATGCGCCCGTGTCCGGCGGTACCGGCGGCGCCACGGCCGGGACGCTGACCTTCATGGTCGGCGCCACACCGGAACTGTTTGCCACCCTGCAACCGGTGCTGTCGCAGATGGGCCGCAACATCGTGCACTGCGGTGAAGTCGGCACCGGGCAGATCGCCAAGATCTGCAACAACCTGTTGCTGGCGATCTCGATGGTCGGCGTCAGTGAGGCCATGGCGTTGGGCGATGCGCTGGGGATCGACACCGGCGTGCTTGCCGGGATCATCAACAGCTCGACCGGGCGTTGCTGGAGTTCGGAAATGTACAACCCGTGGCCGGGCATCGTCGAAACGGCACCGGCCTCGCGCGGTTACACCGGTGGTTTCGGTGCCGAACTGATGCTCAAGGATCTGGGGCTGGCCACCGAAGCGGCGCGCCAGGCCCATCAGCCGGTAGTGCTGGGCGCCGTGGCGCAGCAGTTGTATCAGGCGATGAGCCAGCGTGGGGAAGGTGGCAAGGACTTCTCGGCGATCATCAACAGCTATCGCAAGCCGCAGTAATCGTCGACAGGCCTGTGCGCGGCACAGGCCTTTATTGCCGGGAAATCACGTCGGGTGGTTTCCCGGCTTTTTTGCATCAGGCGAACACGAAATATTTGCGCACGGTCTCGACCACTTCCCAGGTGCCCTTCATGCCCGGCTCAACGACGAAAATGTCGCCGGCACGCAGATGGATAGGCTCCATGCCATCCGGGGTGATGACGCAGTAGCCTTCCTGGAAATGGCAGTACTCCCATTTCACGTAATCCACCCGCCACTTGCCGGGGGTGCAGATCCAGGTGCCCATGATCTTGCTGCCATCTTCGCTGGTGTAGGCGTTGAGGTTGACGGTGTGCGGGTCGCCCTCGAGCTTTTCCCATTTGCAGGCGTCGAGTACGGGCAGCGGGTGGGTGTCGCGCAAAACGGTAACAGGTGCGGTCATTGGTGAGTTCCAGAGCAGGCCTTGAAGCGGAAGCTGCACCCTATAGCGCCGGGTACTTTGCCAATTGTCAGGGTTCGACATTCAGTTGCTCATAAACGCAACAACGGATTGCACTGAACGGTTAGTCAATAACCCCTGGAACTTTAATTAAGGGAATGTACTGATCTGGAACAAAGGTTATGAACTTATAACAAAATTACTTGCTTTAATTTGGCTGGTGATACGCCAGAGGTGTCGTCGCTAAGTTGCTTTCCATAGTTGAACATGAGTGCGGCGGGCGCTCCACCCTACGCAGACATTGTTAAGTAAATATGTCGCTCCGACCAAACGCTTGCACCAATCGAGTGCAGCATTTACGGGCTTGTGCACGTTCGTCTCAGATCAATAAAAAACTTTGAACAGTTCGTTGACTCTCCCCTTAAGGGCAGAGTTTAGATTTCCGCCGCGTGAGAAGTTGCTGTGGGAAAAGTTACTTCTCGAATACGGAAAATATGAGTCAGACACGACATATAGGGAGATAGAAATGAACAATCCATTGGACTTGGAACAGGTCATTGGCAGCACTCGCGCCATTCTCGCGCAGTTGTTGGTAATGAGCGCTGACGAAATCGATGAACACAGCAGCATCGTCGAAGATCTGGGAGCGGACTCGCTGGACATCGTCGACCTCAGCTTCCAGCTGGGTCGCCAGTATGGCTGCACCTTGCCCAAGACCAGCGTGCTGGACCACGCGGTGGCTGTCTGCGGGGACGCCAGCGAGTTTCTGGCCAATGGCCGGATCACTGAAAACGGCAAGGCCCTGCTGGAGCAAAGCCTGAGCGCCTACGCACCGGACCAGCTCAAGGCCGGCATGCAACCAGCGCAGGTGTTCGCGGCCACCACGGTTCTCAACTGGGCGCAGCAGTGCCGCAATCTGTTCAATTACCTGCCATCGAGCTGCCCTGACTGCAACGCCCATCAAGCCGTGCTCAACGAGCGTCAGCAAGTGGTCTGCGGTGCCTGCAGCGCACGCCTGGTGCCGGCCGATGGCGACGAAGTCTCCCGTCAACTGGTCGAGCAGTTTGTCGCCACTCACGTCAAAGAGACGGTGTAGGAGCTCACATGCGGGCACGAGAAGTCTATGTGAGCGGGTTCGGCCTGGTGGCGCCCATGGCGCTGGACGCCGCCACGTTGTTCGAGCGCATCAGCCGGAAACAATCCTGTGTCCGCGAACATCCCCGGTTCCAGGCATTGGGGTTTCGCAACAGCGCGGCCGGGTTTATTGATGAAGCACAGTGGCAGAAGATCGCCGCCGGATTCGGTGGCAATGCAGCGTTGCACCCGCGTCAGAGCGTGCTGGCCGAGTACGTCGCGCGTCAGGCGTTGCAGCACGCCGGTCTGACACCGGTCGACTTTGCCCACAGCCGCAGCGGTCTCTTTCTGGGGGCCAACAAATATTGTGCCGACAGCGACGATCTGCAGCGGGTCAGTCGATGCATGGATGACGCAGGAAGAGTCGATCTGGATCGCCTGCTGGACCATCCGGCACCGTCGGGCTCGGCCTTCGTGCGTCGGGTCGATCAGCAGACCCAGCATCTGGCGGACTGGCTCGGTATCCGCGACTGCATCTCGACCCACTCTGATGCCTGCGCCGCCGGCACCATGGCCATCGGCAGCGCTTTCCGGGCGATCGAGCGCGGTGAAGTGGATCTGGCGATTTGCGGCGCCGTGGAACTGATGGCCAATGAGCTGCCGTATTACATGTTCAACAGCCTCGGCGCGTTGTGCCAGGCCGACCTGCCGGCAGGCGAGCAGAGCCGCCCGTTCATGCCCGATCGCAGTGGTTTTGTGCTCAGCGAAGGCGCGGCACTGGTGATTCTCGAATCCGCCGAGCATGCCCGGCGCCGCAAGGCCAGGCCATTGGGACGAGTGTTGGGCTACGCGAATGTCTGCGAAGCCCAGAAGATGACCTCCAGCAGCCGGGATGGCAGCAAGTACGAGGAATGCATGGACGCAGCAATCGAAGATGCCGGGCTGCTGCGCAGTGCCGTGCAACACGTCAACACCCATGGGACTTCCACCCAGGCCAACGACAGTTGCGAGGCCCTGGCTCTGCAACGACTGTTTGGCGAATGTCAGGACTTCATGACCTTCACCGCCAACAAATCGGCCATGGGTCACTCTCTGGCGGGCAGCGGTGCCATTGAAGCCGTGCTGTCGTTGATGACCTTGCGCGACGGTGTGCTGTTGCCGACCTTGAACTATGAGCCTGAGCGCGCCGAATACCCTTCACTGAAGTTCCTCAGTGAGCCAATGCGTCAGTCGATCAACGTGGTGATGTCCAACTCCTTCGGTTTCGGCGGCGTCAACAGCTCGCTGGTTCTGGGGAGGGCATGACATGAACAGACCCCTCTACATCAATGCCGCTGCCGTACTCAATGCGGCCGGCAGCGAATGCGCCGATCTGCTCGGCACACCGCCGGTGCCACAACCGCTGGCCTTCGACCTGCAACGCAAGGCTCTGGCGTTGCCCGTGCCGCGCCTGGCCAGTGATCTGTTCGATCGCAAGATCCAGCGCAGCGTCGAACCCCAAGGGCTGCGTCTGCTGCATTGCGCTGCACGGCTGGCACCCGCGCTGGCGGCATTGCAACTGCCTGCAGCGCGCATTGCCCTGACTGCCGCGATCCCGGAGGTGGACGCACCAAGTCCTTGCTGGGATGCCGTGCAGGCGATCCTCGAACAACCGCACAAACAGCTGTCGCAACTGTTGGCCAACACCCCGCCATTGCATGCGCTGACACTGCTCAACAGCAGCGTGATGGCTTACGTGGCCGAGGCGCTGAATTGCCATGGCCCGATGGGCGGCTTCTGCTCCCAGGACAATGCCGGGCTCGATGCGTTGATCGAGGCCTGCCAGCAAATTGCCGAACGACACGCCGATGCGGCGCTGGTGGTCAGCAGCAGTCCGAACCTGACACCGGCCCTGTACCTGCGCGAGCCCGCTCTGGCGGACGAGCCGGTTTACGGTGAAGGCGCTGCGGCGCTGTTGCTCAGTTCGAAACCGCTGCAGGACGCCACGCAGGTCTTGCGTGTGGCCGGGTTTGCCCGAGGCTACAGCGCGGATCCGCAGCGTACGCTGGCCGTCGGCAAACGCGTGATCGAGCGCGCCCTGAGCAAGGAAAAACTCTGTGTGGGCGACGTTGCCAATCTGGTGGCCAATCCCGCCGACCGGCAACTGATGAGCCTGTTTGAATCGAAGCCTCAATGTCTGCGCAGTGTCAGCGCAATGACCGGCGAACTGGGCGCCAGCGGATTGCTGACCGAGGTTGCCATGGCTTTGCACCACAGTCGCGAAGCAGGCGCTGTGCCTGGTTACACCTTGCTCGTCAGTCATGGTCGCGCCGGTCACTGGGGCGCATTGCTGTTGGCCAGTGAAACCCTGGAGAAGTACGCATGAGTGCGACACGGATTGTGATCACCGGAATGGGCGCGGTAACCGGATTCGGTTTCGAATGGCAGACCCTCTGGGAAAAAATGCTCGGCGCCGAACACTGCGTGCGCCCGTGGCAGCCGCAAGACCTGCAGGACAATGAATTTCCGGTTCGCTACGCGGCGCCCGTGGACATGGCGTTATTGCCCGGGCATTTGCAGAACCACCCGGCCTGGACGCTGCCCCTGGAAAAACGCAGTCGCTTTGGCTGGGTGGCTGCCAGCCAGGCCGTCGCCGACAGTGGGCTGAATCCCGGGCAATTGCGCGAGGCTGCCGTGCTGTGTGCTTCCGGGGCACCGCAACACATGCTCGCCGACATGCTTCTGACTCAGGCGCCGGACGGCGATGCACCGGACTGGCGACACCTGATGGCGCGGGCCACGGAAGTCAGTGCCGAAGGCTCCCTGCGTCAGGCGAATGACCGGCTGGCGCGAGTGATTGCCGACGACCTCGGTTGTGAAGGTCCGGTGATCAATATCAGCAGTGCCTGTGCCGGCGCGTCCCAGGCGATCGGCAATGCGTTCCGGATGATTCGTCGCGGCGAAGTGGACGTTGCCGTGGCCGGTGGCGCCGACTCGGTGCTCAACCTCGACACCATGGCGGCGTTGTACCTGCTGGGTGCCGCCTCGGGCGAGCAACGCTGGGGCGCTGATCTGTGCCGACCGTTCGATCGTGACCGCAGCGGTCTGATCGCCGGCGAAGGCGGCGGATTCGTTGTATTGGAAAGTCTTGAGCATGCCCTGGCGCGAGGGGCGACCCCGTATGCCGAAGTGCTCGGTTACGGCAGCAGCCTGGATGCCTACAAGGTCACCGCGCCGCAGCCGGAGGGCCGGGGCGCCGCGTTGGCCATGCAAGCGGCGCTGGACGATGCCGGGTTGCAGCCGCAACAGATTGACCTGATCAATGCTCACGGCACCTCGACACCACTCAATGATGTCGCCGAGACCCTGGCCATCAAGCAGGTGTTCGCTCGGCACAAGCATTTTCAGACGCTGGCCGTCAGTGGCAACAAATCACAATTCGGTCACCTGATCGCGGCGGCCGGGGCGCCGGAGTGCATTGTCACTGCACTCGCCTGTCTGAACGATCTGGTCACGCCCACCGTGAACCTGCACGAGGCCGATGAGCGCTGCGATCTGGATTATTGCGCCGGTCAGGCCGTCAGCCGTCGTGTGGATTACGCCCTCAGCAACTCCTTTGGCTTCGGCGGGCTGAACACCTCGCTGGCACTTGGCAAATATCGGGAGCACGGACAATGACTAGCGCCACTGCACGCATTGCCATCGCTGGCAGCGGTTGTGTGTTGCCCACGGGCTGGGGTGTCGAGGGATTCTGGTCGGCAGCCCGGGAAGGTCGCAGTGCGATTGCGCCTCTGCAAACGCCGCTGTTTCACAGTGAACGCATCGCCGCATTCGGACAGATCGATGACGCCACGCACCAGCGCAGTCGCCAGGACGTAGCGCAAAACCTGCAGCGTTACTGCCCGCCGGCGGTGATCTGGGGCGTGAGCGCGGCACGCCAGGCGCTGGCCGAGGCTGGCGTCGAACCCGGTCGGGACGGTTTGCGGTATGGCCTCTATTGCTGCCAGGGCGGGTATACCCATCCGTCGGTGGCTTCCTATGGAGAACTGCTTCAAGAGTCCCGGACCGACAGCGCAGCCGACATGAACCGCCTCGCTCGACAAGTGTTGCAGGAGCGTGCGCTCGATCCGTTTCTGGTGCTCAAGAGTCTGAGCAACGGCTTGCTCGGCGTGGTCAGCCTGGCGTTGAAACTGGAGTGTGAGTGCAACGCCTACATGCAAGGCGTGGCCGGCAATCTGGCGGCATTGCGTCAGGCGCACAGTGCCTTGCAGAGTGGACGCATCGACGTGGCCATCGTGGTCGGGGCCGGCAGTGAGCTCGACCCGCTGGCGCTGGCCGCGCTCGCCGAGGCCGGTGTGATCGGTACCGACGGTTCCCGGCAGATGCTCGCCTTCGACCGAAAAGGTTCGGGCGGCATTGCCGGTGAAGGCGCCGCTGCGCTGGTGCTGCGACGGGCCGCGGATCTGCCGCCGGAACCGCAGATTTGCCTGACGGCGCTGTTCGCGCACCCGCGTCTGGACGCTCTGAGCCTGCCGGACAAACAGGTCGATCTGCTGATCAGCAGCGCCACCGGCACGGCGCACAAGGACGCCGATCTGGCCCGCACGCTGGCCCGTACCGGCGCCGCACACATCACCAGCAGCACGGCGTTGACCGGCATCCTCAGCGGTGCGCCGAGCCTGGTCGACCTGATCCTCGCCCGCCGGATGCTGCAGGCCCAAAGCATCGCGCCGATTGCCGGGCTGACGCAGCCGGTGGATACGCATCTGCCGTTTGTCTCGGGCGAACCACGGGATGCCGTTCTGCACGATTGCCTGGTGATCAACCGCGACGACAACGGCTTCAGCGCCTGTTACCAACTCGACTTGCAGGCGGACGACTGACCGCTTGAAGGCAATACATCGCTTCTGAATTTTTACTCAAGGGATATGACTGTCATGGATTACCGCGATTACGTTCGGCCAAAATTCGTTGAATTGATGCAGGCCCTGGGCCTGGAGTGCCAGTTCCATCGGGCGCAGGGCAGCAAGCTGTTCTACCGCGACAAAAAGGGTGACGAAGTGACCGTCACCGATTTTCTCGGTGGCTACGGTGCTGCGCTGTACGGCCACAACGATCCGCAATTCGTCGATCAGCTGTGCGGCCTGTTGCGTGCGGATGTGCCGTTCAACGCGCAAATGTCGGTGCGCAGCGCGGCGGGGCAGTTGGGGCGCGAACTCAGCGAAGCGTTCAACCGTGAGCTGAACAACACCGAGCGCTACATTTCCACGTTCTCCAACAGTGGCGCCGAGTCGGTGGAAATCGCCGTCAAGCATGCCGAGTACCGTCGGCAGAAAAACCTGCAGAAGCAGTTCGACGAGCATGATTTCGAACTGGCGAACCTGATGACCAGCGACAAGGCCTATGTCGAGCTGGAGGTCGATGATCTCGAACTGCCAGCCGGCCTGTTGCCGCCGCACCTGACCAGCGTGACCGTGCGTCAGGTGGCCGAGGCGGTGCGTCAGCACAACCTCGCGCAACTGCATGTCGAGCCGGTCTTCCTCGCGGTGCGGGGCAGCTTCCACGGCAAACTGGTGAACACCGTTCAACTGACTTACGGCAAGCAATACCGCAAGCCATTTGCCCGTTTCGGGCTCAACGTCGAATTCATCGACCCGGATCAACCGCAGCAGTTGCAAGACCTGCCGGCCCGCCATCAGCATCACTGGCTGAGCCTGGAGTGGAGCGGCGAAACCCTGCACGTGCGCCGTGAAGCGTTCAGCGCAATCACTGCCGTGCTGCTGGAACCGATCCAGGGTGAGGGCGGGATCAACGAGTTTGCCAAAGAGTTCTATCTGGGCCTGCGTCGCCTGTGCAACGAGCAGCAGTGCCCGCTGGTCATCGACGAAGTGCAGTCGGGTTTCGGCCGCACCGGCACCTTGCTCGGCGCCACCCATTTCAACCTGCAGGGCGACTACTACTGCCTGTCCAAGGCACTGGGCGGCGGCTTGATGAAAATCGCCGCCACCGTGATTCGTGCCAGTCATTACGAAAACGATTTCAGCTACATCCACAGCTCGACCTTCGCTGAAGACGATGCGTCGTGCCACATCGCGCTGTCGGCCCTGCGCCGGTTGTTCGAGAACGACAGCGCCATGCTCAAGGATGTGAACAAGAAGGGCGAATACCTCAAGGCTTCGCTGCTGGAGCTCAAGGCGGCCTATCCGGACGTGATCGCCGATGTGCGCGGGCGCGGCCTGCTGCTGGGCTTCCAGTTGCATGACCTGACCGGTGCCAGTTCGCTGGTCCAGGCGTCGGCGCAGTACAACGAAGCGCTGGGCTACATCATTGCCGGCTACCTGTTGCAGTTCGAGTCGTTGCGTGTGGCGCCGTCGGGCAGCAACGCCAATGTGATTCGCCTGGAACCCCCGGTGTGCATCACCTTCCAGGAGATCGATGGCCTGATCGCTTCGCTGCAAAAAGTCTGCGACATGCTGCGTCGCCGCGATGCATTCCCGCTGGCCGCCGGCGTGTGTGCCGACAGCATCGACCATGTGCCGGCACGCGAGGTCAGCTTTACGGAGACCGACAGCCTCCCAAAGTCTGACGAGAACGTGCGCGTGGTAGCACGCGTGGCGTTCATCAATCACCTGATCGATGCGGACATGCTCAGTGACGTCGACCCATCGCTGTCGACCCTGAGCCCGGAGCAGAAGCGCGAGTTCATCAAACGCATGGCCCCCGAGCGCCGCGCGGCGCCCATCGGCCCGGTGCAGATCCGCTCGAAACTGGGCACGGCGGTGGAATTCACCCTCTATCCGCTGTGCATGGATTCCGATGCGATGGCGGCTTACATCGCCAGCGGTGATCTGGAAACCATCCGCGAGGAGGTCGGCAATCGCATCAAGGATGCCCGCGCCGACGGCTACAGCGTGGCCGGCCTGGGCATGTACACCTCGATTGTCACCAACAACTGTCAGGCGCTGAAAATTCCTGACATGGCGCTGACTTCGGGCAACGCGCTGACCATCGGCATGGGGCTGGAGGCAATCGAGCAGGGCTGCAAACAGCAAGGACTGGAACTGAGCCGGCAGACCGCTGCCGTGGTCGGTGCGGCCGGCAACATTGCTTCGACCTACGCCTCGCTGCTGTCGACCCGTGTCGAGCACCTGATCCTGATCGGCAGTGGTCGTGACGGCTCGCTGCGACGCCTGGAGAAAACCGCTCACCAGATTTACGCCGAGGCTGCCCGCGCCCTCCTCAAGGGGGTTGCCGAGCACGATCGTCTCGCCAGTCGCCTGCAGCAGCTGCAGGGTATCGACGCCCTGCTGCAAGCCCACGGCAACAGTGTCGATCTCGGTCAGCGCGTGGCACAACTGGTCGATGAGCAACTGGGAAGCCACGCGTTCATCACCGTCAGCAACGACCTGGATGTCTTGAAGCAAGCGCGCATCGTGCTGTGTGCGGCGAATGCACCGCAGGCGTTTCTCGGTGCCGGACACTTTGCCGAGAACAGCGTGATCTGTGACATCGCCGTTCCGCTGAACGTGGACCAGAACCTCGCCGGTCAGCGCTCCGACGTGCTGTACATGCACGGCGGGATTGTCCAGACGCCGCTGGGCGATGGCCTGGCCCCCAACGTTCGCGCCTACCTCAAACAAGGGCAGTTGTATGCCTGCATGGCGGAGTCGGTACTGATGGGGTTGTCGGGCATGAAACAGCACTATTCCTACGGCGACATCAGCCGTGAGCAAGTGCAGCAGATCCGCGCACTGGCCGCGACCCACGGGTTCAGCCTCGCGCAGTTCAAAACCGACAACTCGCTGTAAGGAACGGTCATGCCGAACAAAGTAGCAGTAGTGACCGGCGGCAGCCGTGGCATCGGCCGGGCCATCGTCCTGGCGCTGGCGGGTGCCGGTTATCAAGTGGCGTTCAGTTATGTGCGTGATGAAGTAGCGGCGATGGCCCTGCGTGATGAGGTGCAGGCGTCGGGCGTGGATTGCCTGGCGCTGCAATGCGACATCAGCCGTGGCGACAGCATCGAGTCATTCTTCGGGCGGGTCGAAGCGCATTTCCAGCGCGTCGACCTGCTGGTCAACAACGCCGGCATTACCCGTGACGGCTTGTTGGCGACGATGCCGGCCGGCGACATCCTGGACGTGATCCAGACCAATCTGGTCGGCACCTTGCTCTGCTGTCAGCAGGTGTTGCCGGGCATGCTGCGCCAGCGCAGTGGCTGCATCGTCAATATCAGTTCGGTCGCCGCGCAAAAGCCCGGCAAGGGCCAGAGCAACTATGCCGCGGCCAAGGGAGGGGTCGAAGCCTTGACCCGCGCCCTGGCGGTCGAACTGGCACCGCGCAATATCCGGGTCAATGCGGTGGCGCCGGGGATCGTCAAGACCGAGATGAGCACCGCACTGATCGGCAGTCAGGAGGAGCAGATCCAGTCGCGGTTGCTGATCAAGCGTTACGCCGAACCCGAGGAAATTGCCGAGGCGGTGCTGTACCTCGCCGACCGTGGCCTGTACTTGACCGGGGAGGTCCTGCCGGTGAACGGCGGGTTGAAAATGCCATGAGCCGCACGATTCTGATTACCGGTGCGGCCAAAGGCATCGGCCGCGCCGTGGCCGAGGACTTCGCGGCCAATGGCGACAATCACCTGATTCTGCTGGACCTGGATTTGCCGCAACTGCAGGGCTGGGTAGACGAACAGCAGGAGCGGATCAAGGCGCGGGTCGAGACCTATGCGGCGAACATCGCCGACCTGCCGGCCATGGAGGCGTTTTTCAAGCAGCTCGGCACCCGGATCAAGCAGGTCGACGTGCTGGTCAACAGTGCCGGTATCTGCAATGAAAACGAGCCCGAAGATCTGCACAACTGGCACAAGGTGATTTCGGTCAACCTCAACGGTACGTTTTACGTGACTTCGCTGTGTCTGGCGCTGATGCCGGATCGGGGACGGATCATCAACATGTCCTCGATCCTCGGACGGGCCGGCAAAGTACGCAATACCGCGTACTGTGCCTCCAAGCACGGCATCGTCGGGATGACCAAGGCCCTGGCGCTGGACCTGGCGTCGCGGCAGATCACGGTCAATGCGATTTTGCCGGCCTGGATCGATACACCGATGCTCCAGGGCGAGCTGGCGACGCAAGCGGCGATCGCCGGTCTGACCCAGGAACAGATCGTGCGCAACGCGAAGAAAAAACTGCCGATGCGCCGCTTCATCCAGAGCGAAGAAGTGGCCGCGATGGTGCGGTATCTGGCCAGTCCTGAAGCCGGCGGGGTCACGGCCCAGAGCCTGGTGATCGATGGCGGCGTCGGATTGGGAATGTAGCGATGCCAGGATCTATCAACCGCATCGCCTGGGCGGTGTGGGCGTGCGTGGCCGCTCCGGCGGCTGTCGCGGCCCTGGAAGTCGATGATCTCAAGCCCGATTACGCCGACGCCGAAATCGGCGTGGCCACGGCGCTGCGCCTGCACGGTGACGATCAGGTCACGCAGAAGGCCGTGTATTTCAAAGCCAATCTGGAGGACAACTGGGACGGCGGTTATTACAAGGCCAAGGGCCGCGTACGGTATGACGCCCGCTACGACGGCAACAACCCGTACAGCGAACGCGCCCGGGACAAATATCGTTTCGACGCCGACTGGCGGCATCTGTATGTCGGTCATTCGCTGGGCGACGGTGAAGTGACGGTCGGCTGGCAGCAGGTGGTCTGGGGGCGTGCGGATGAACTGCGTGTGCTGGACCAGATCAACCCGCTGGACTATCGCGATGGCCTGACCCCGTTGCTCGAAGACAGCCGCATCGCCGTGCCGATGGTGCGCGTGACGCAGCCCGTGGGCGAGTGGGAGCTGGAAGCGCTGTGGATCACCGACTTCGTCAAGAACCGGCCGCCGGTGGCGGGCAGCGAGTTCGCCGCACCGCTGTTTGCGGCGCCCGATCCCGAGTATTTCCTGCTGGATTCCAAACCCGGTTATGACGGTGACAAGGGCTACTCCTATGGTCTGAGCGCCAATGGCCGGATCGGTGCGGTGGACACCAGTTTCGTGGCGCTGAGCGCACGTCAGCAGGACCCGGTGTATGCCGTCGAAGGTCTGGCCGATGACGGTCGTACGCGCCTTGAGCGCCAGTTTCCCCGTTACACCATGGGCGGTGCAGGGCTGGCGATCGACGCCGGCCACAGCATCGTGGTGCGCAGCGAGATCGCGTGGTTCGACAATTGGCGCGTGACCAATCCGACCCGCGCCTATGGTGCCGACAGCACTTCGATGGTCAAGTCGCTGCTGGGTGTCGACTATCTGTGGCGCGACTGGCTGATTTCGGCGCAATGGCAGGAACAGGTGTTGCTCGACTGGCAGGACGGGATGCTGCAGGACAAGCGCGAGCCGCTGTTCACCCTCTCGGCCGAGGGCACTCACTGGCAGGACCGGCTCAAGAGCCGACTGGTGGCCGCCGCCTCGCCACCGTACAAGGACAACGCTTTGTTGCAGGGCATCTTCACCTACAAACCCGTGGACTACATCAAGCTGGGACTGGAAGTGGACGTGTTCTTCGGCAAACCCGACAGGGCCTTCGGCGAGTACAGCAAGCACGATCAAGTGCGCCTGTCCGCCGGCTATCTGTTTTAACCCCGCGACGCCTGCCTGCCGTCGATGGCGCAGGCCCGCATGTACTCATCCGACGAAAAGGGAAATTCCGATGTTGCCGCTTTTGAAAAGTCTGACCGCCACCGCGTTGATCCTCAGTGGCGTCTGCGCCAGCGCTGCCGACGGCAGCAATGCCGATGAAATCATTCGTCAGGTGCGTGATCGCAATGACGGTAAAAGCTTCATGTCCCAGGTGTCGTTGATCCTCCACGACAAGAAGGGCAATACCCGGGTTCGTGAATTCACCTACCTGCAGAAGGACTATCCGGACAGCGACAAATTCAGCATGTATTTCTCGGCACCGACCGATGTGCGCGACGTCGCGTTCCACATTGAAAACCCGCATGAGCCTCTGGGCCTGGAAGACAGCCAGTGGATGTACCTGCCGGTCAGCCGCCAGACCCGCCGGATCTCCACCACCGACAAGCGCGGCTCGTTCATGGGCAGCGAATACTCCTATGCCGACCTGGACAAGATCCGGGTCAAGGATTACTCGCAGAAATTGCTGGGCGAAGAGCAGATCAAGGGCCGTGACTGCTATGTGATCGAACGTGAGCCTGCGTCCCCGGAAGTGCTGGCCAAGACCGGTTACAACCAGCTCAAGGTGTGGATCGACAAGCAGAACTTCCTGGTCATGCGTCAGGATTTCTTCGACGTCAAAGGTGTGCTGATCAAGCAGATGCGCACCCAGAAGGTCGAGACCATCGACGGAATCGACAGCATCGTGCTCAGTGAAACCGAGCACTTCATCGACGGCACGCGCTCGGAAATGCGCTTCAACCAGTTGCAGTACAACGTTGCGCTGGAAGACCGACTGTTTACCCAGACCGCCATCAAGCGCGGACTGAAAACCGGTGACATACCGGAATTTTCCGTGTCTGCCCGTTAAGCGCCGCTCCCGACGACCCTGGAACACATGATCATGGAAAGATACCTGAACTTCGTCGAGCGTCATGCGCGGGCGATCGTTTTCCTGCTGGTGGCGATCACCGCGTATTTCACTTATACGCTGGGCGCGCTGATCTCGGACACCAACCCTTATCTGCTCAAGGACAGCCATCCGGCGCGCAAGACCATCATCGATTTGCAGGGTGAGTTCACCGGCACCTTCGACTCGGTGATGGTGGCGTTGAACAACCCGCAGACGGTCTTCAACAAACAGACGCTCAATGCGCTGTTTTCGATGTCGCAGTCGGTGCGCAAGATGATTCTGGCCAACGACGCCGACAAGGAGCAACTGACGCAGATCGTCGCCCGCTACCCGAATGACAGCCGCGCGCAGTTATTGACCCGGGACATTCTGGAGGACGGTTTTTCCCAGAATGATTACGCTCAGGCCAAGGCCCTGCGCGATCATGCCCAGCGTCAGAACTGGGATGCTCATGATCAGTTGTTCCTGACCTTCCTCGCCGAGCGGATCAACCCGATTCGCGAAATGGCGTCGATGGGCGACCTGGAAAACATCGTGTTGACCGACGGTGGCGAGTTGTTGATCCACAAGACCCTCAACGCCTATGACATGGACCCGGCCGTGGTCGAGTCGCAGATCATGGGCAACGAGCTGATGGTCGACGGGGTGGTGTCGAAGGACAAGAAAGTCGCGATGCTGGTGGCCGAACTCGGCACCAAGCAGGATGACGCCCAGGCGCAACTGCGCGCCTATCAGATCGTGCGGGGCATCGTCGCCAAGTATCAGGCAGAGCATCCGGAATACAAGGACGAGATTTTCATTGCCGGCATGCCGATCTTCATCGCGGCCCAACAGGAAATCATCGACCATGACCTGGCGGTGCTGTTTCCGATCGTGTTTCTGCTGATCACCCTGCTGCTGACGTTCTTCTTCCGCAAACCGCTGGGCGTGCTGTTGCCGCTGTTCAACATTCTGTTCTGCACCATCTGGACGCTGGGCCTGATGGCATTGCTGCGGGTGCCGTTCGACCTGTTGACCAGCGTGTTGCCGGTGTTTCTGTTCACCATCTGCTGTTCGGACGCCATCCATGTCATGGCCGAATATTACGAGCAGAAAAACGCCGGCAAGAGCAACCGTGACGCCAACCGCGAAACCCAGCGCCTGATGGTTGTACCGGTGGTGTTGACCACAGTGACGACCATCGCCACGTTCATGATTTCCACCACCAACAACATCGTCAGCATCCGCAATTTCGGCGTGTTCATGTCCATCGGCCTGACGGCGGCGCTGATCATTTCGTTGTTGTTGATACCGGCCTGGATCTCTCTCTGGGGCAAGGATCAACCGGCGCAGGCCAGGGTGGCTGCGCACAAGGAATCGATCATTTCGCGTTATCTGGTGGCGTTCTGCGCCTGGATGATCCGCTTTCGCAAACCGATTCTCATGGTCATGTTGCCGCTGCTGGCGCTGGCCACTGTGTTCACCTTCCGCGTCGATATCGAAGACTCGGGCATTGCCTATTTCAAACCCGAAAGCCATATCCGCATCTCGGACCAGTTCATCAACCACGCCAACGTGGCGGGGACGGCGCCGGGCTGGATTGCCATCGACAGCAAGGAGCCACGTGGGGTGCTGACCACGGAGGTGGTGCAGTTCATCGACAGGCTCGACCACTTCATCAAGCAGCAGCCGAACGTGAGTTACGGTTACTCCCTGGCCACTTACGTCAAGCGCATGAACCTGGTGCTCAACGACATGAACCCTGATTACCTGCGCGTTCCCAACGCCATGGAAAAGGTGAGCTCCGTCAATGATGACGGGCAGGTCGAACAATTCGAAGTGCCGGGCAATTCGCTGATCGAGCAGCACGTGATGCTGTTCGAAAACGGTGGCGGCTCGGACTTGAACAACGTGCTCAACGCTGACTTTTCCAAGGCCTTGACGCTGTACACCATGACCTCGTCGGTCGCCAGCGATTATCAGGGCATGCTTGATCGCCTCGACGCCTGGCTGCTGGTGAACAAGCCGGCCAATCTGGAGGTGACGCATGCCGGTACGCCGTTGATCTGGACCGGTGTGTTGCAGGAAATCACCCAGGGCCAGGTCCTGAGTTTTTCCCTGGCGTTGCTGGTCGTCACGCTGATGATGATGTACTGGCTCAAGTCGGTGCGGCTGGGCATTCTCGGCATGTTGACCCTGCTGACCACCTCGGTCACGGTCTACGGCTTCATGTACCTGTTCGAGATCCAGCTGAACATCGGCACGACGCTGGTGACTTTCCTGGTGGTGGGCGTGGTCGATTACGCGGTGCACCTGTTGTCGCGCATCAAATGGCTGGTGCAGCAGGGCATTGAAGTCGACGCGGCGATTTTGCAGGCGATGCACAGCGTCGGTCGCTCGACGGTGATCAACGTGGTGATTTTCTCCGTGGGCTTCATGGCGCTGCTGTTTTCTGACTTCAAGCCGATTGTCGACCTGGGGGCACTGGTGGCCATGGCGTTGTTCTCCAGCGGGGTCATGACCATCATTCTGGTGACGCTGGTTTCGCCATGGTTCTTCGGCGCAATTGAGCCGGTTGCACAGCCCGCTCGGGCGCAACGCCTCGACGCAGAGGCAGTACCGGGCTGAACAGGCCTGAGCCGGTTCCGCCTGCCCTGATCCGACAGGCGAACCGGCCCATGCGCCGCAGAAGGGTTTTCAGTTCAGCGTAGCGGCCGGGGTTTTTTCCCCCTGCCGGGCGATGCGCTCGAACTGACATTCCTGCCTTGCCTCGTGGAGGTTGTTTTCAAACGCTTCAAGACCATCGTACAACTGCTGCAAATCGCCGATCTGGGCCACCAGCTCGGCTTTTTTTCGGGCGATGGCATTCTGTGCCATGTCCCAGGGGAATTCGTCGCCGCGGTAGTTGTTCAGGATGACTTGCAACTCCTTGAGCTTGAAGCCCAATTGCTGAGCGCATTTGATGAACGTCAGGACCTCGACGCTCTCCTGACTGTAGATTCGGTATTTGCCTTCACGCTTGGGCTCGGGCAACAGGCCGATTTCTTCGTAATGGCGAATGCTTTTGACTGTGGTGCCCGACAGCTGGGCGGCTTTGCCGATATACATAAAGATCCATCTCGATGATAAAACAGGGCGTAGCGTGGCCAGGCTCGAGGCCTGGCCGGCGGGCGATTATAGGGTGAATACCATCGGCAGGTTGCAACTGTGCGTAAATGACGCGCACAGCTGACGGACGGGCTTGTGGGAGAGCCCGTGGAAGGCTGACGGCGTCGGCAGCGCCGTCAGTTGGACAGTGGCGTCGGATTCAGATCGCGGCGCTGGCTCGCGCCTGTTTCAGCCATACGTCGCGCTGCTCCGGTTTGGAGCCGAGCATGGGACCGAACGTCAGGGTCTTGATAGGCTTGACCCCGCAGAACTCCAGCGTGGTCTTGCGCACCTGATGCAGGCCCGGCATACCGTAGAACCACTTGTAGTACCAGTACGGCGTGTCCATGGTCACCAGCAAATGGGCGGTGCGACCTTTGAGCAGTTTGTCCGGGAAGGCTTTGCCCTCGCGGTACTTGAACGCAAAACCGGGCAGGAAGATGCGGTCCAGAAAGCCTTTCATCAACGCCGGAATCCCGCCCCACCAGATCGGGTAGACGAAAGTCAGGTGCTCGGCCCAGGTGATGTCGGCCTGCGCTTGCAGCAGATCGGGCTCCAGCGGCTGAATCTTGTTGTAACCCTCGTGCAGGACCGGGTCGAAATCCAGCGCATCCAGGCGCATCAACCGTACCTCATGCCCGGCGTCCTTGGCCGCCTGAACGTAGGTTTCACTCAGTGCTCCGCAAAAACTCTCGGTGGAGGGGTGTCCCAGAATCACGAGCATTCGTTTGCCCATAGTGTGTACTCCTGAAAAGAAGCTCACAGGATAGAGTCTGCCCCTAGCGGTAGAGTCAAGGCGTCAGTGCCTCCAGCAAGGCTTGGGTGTAGGCCGGCAGATGGGCGAAATTTCTTGAACACAGGTGCAGCGTCCGCCTGGCCCAGGGGTCGTCCAGCGGCACACAGGCAAATGAGTTCGCCCGGGGCCAGCGCTCAACCGCCACTTTGGGCACGATCGCCAGCCCCGCCCCGCGCGCAACCATGCGCATGAGGCCATCGAAACCATCGGCGCGGATGCGGATCGCCATGCGCTGGCCGATGTGCAGCGCCTGTTCTTCCAGATGAATCGCCAGGGCACTGTCGGCACCCAGCGCCACGTAGTCATGGGCCAGGGTTTCTGCAAAGGTCAGCGAGAGACACTCTGCCAGCGCATGCCCCGGCGGCACGAGCAGCACCAGCGGGTCGTCGCGAAAGATCCGGGTCTGCAAATCGTGGGTGTCCACGGCGTCGGAGACGATGCCAAGGTCTGCCGTTCCCTGGCGCAAGGCGTGGGTGATGCGCGCGCTGGGCAGTTCCTGCAAGTCGATGTCGAGGTTGGGATGTTCGCTCAGGAAATCCGCCAGCACTTCCGGCAGGTATTCGCTGATGGCCGTGGTGTTGCACAACAGACGCACCTGGCCCTTGGCACCGCGGGCGTATTCGTTCAGGTCCTGCTGCATGCGCTCGGCTTGTTGCAGCAAGAGCCGCGCATGTTGCGCCAGGGCCTTTCCGGCCGGCGTCGGCGTGACCCCGCGACGTCCACGCTCCAGGAACGCCGTGCCCAGCGAAGCTTCCATGGCACGGATCCGTGCACTGGCCGCCGCCAGCGACAGATGACTGCGGGCGGCACCGGCGGTGATGTTGCCGCTGTCGAGAATGTGCAGGTACAGGCGCAGGTCGGTGAGGTCGAAGTGCATCGGTCGTGACTCTTGCTGAAAGAGAGGCTGCCTCAGTGTAAGACAGATTTTCAGTTCACCCGCGCCGGCGCACAGTATCGCCATGAACGCACTCGCAGATTTCTATCAGAACCTCGGTCTGGCGCTGTCCTTACTGGTGCTGATGACCTTCGTTCTCGCCGGCCTGGTGAAAGGCGTGATCGGCCTCGGCCTGCCCACTGTCGCCATGGGGCTGCTCGGTCTGGCTATGGCGCCGGCGCAGGCTGCGGCGTTGCTGATCATTCCGGCGACGCTGACCAATGTCTGGCAACTGGCGTTCGGCGGGCATCTACGCGCACTGGTGAAACGGCTGTGGCCGATGCTGCTGACGATTGTCCTCGGTACAGCCATCGGTACGTTGTGGATTGGCATGGCGGGCGGGCACTGGGTGGTGCGCGGCCTCGGTGTGGCGCTGTTGCTCTATGCGGCGAGCGGATTGTTCCTGCCGACGCTGAATGTCAGTCGTCGCCGTGAACCGTGGCTGGGGCCGCTCTGCGGTTTGATCACCGGCGTCATCACTTCGGCCACTGGCGTGTTCGTGATTCCCGCCGTCCCCTACATGCAGGCATTGGGTTTGAGTCGCGATGAACTGGTTCAGGCCCTGGGCCTGTCCTTCACCGTGTCGACCCTGGCGCTGGCCGCCGGACTGCTCTGGCGCGGCTCGCTGGGTGGCGCGCAATTGAGCGCTTCGCTGCTGATGCTGATTCCGGCCATGCTCGGCATGTGGCTCGGGCAATGGCTGCGCCAGCGCATCAGCACCGTGTTGTTCAAGCGGGTGTTCTTCATCGGTCTGGGCGCGCTGGGCGCCCATCTGCTGATCAGCGGCTAGCGGACGATGCGCTGAGCATCTCGATCGGACGGATATCGAAATCCCGCTCCAGGTACTCCATGCGATTGGCGAGAAACTGCTGCATGTGCGGCAGGTTCGAGTGCACGTCCAGATGCGCCTGGCTTTCCCAGATCTCGTAGAAGATGAACAGGCTCGGGTCTTCCTTGTCGCGCAGCATGTGGTACTCGATGCAGCCAGGTTCTGCGCGGCTCGGTTCGACGTAAGCGCGGAAAAACGCTTCGAAGGCTTCGGCTTTTTCCGGGCGGGTCTTGGCGTGCAGGATGAAACCCTGGCGTTCGCTCATGGCAAAAAACTCCATTCAGATTCAGATGACGGCCAATCCTACGGCAATAATCGACGTTCTATTCGTGCGTTTTACTCAAATGAATTTTGCGCAACCGACGCTTATTCCGCGCGAGTGGCATCGTTAATCTGCCGCCATTCAATTTCTTCCCCTTGTCCATCCGGCGCTTTGCGCTGTGTATCGGCATCCGATCGAGGCTGTCTCATGAAAAAAGTGCTGTTGCTCAATGGCGGTAAAAAATTCGCCCACTCCGACGGTCGCTATAACGCCACCCTGCACGAAGCGGCGCTCGGTGTGCTGGATCGTGGCGGCGTCGACGTCAAGACCACTTTCATCGACGAGGGCTATGACATCGCCGAAGAGGTGGCCAAATTTCTCTGGGCCGACGTGATCATTTATCAGATGCCGGGCTGGTGGATGGGCGCGCCGTGGACCGTGAAAAAGTACATCGACGAAGTCTTCACCGAAGGCCATGGCAGCCTCTACGCCAGTGACGGTCGCACCCGTTCCGACGCCTCGCAGAAGTACGGCAGCGGTGGTCTGATTCACGGCAAGCAATACATGCTGTCGCTGACCTGGAACGCGCCGCAGCAGGCGTTCGACGATCCGACCGACTTCTTCGAGGCCAAAGGCGTGGATGCCGTGTACTTCCCGTTCCACAAGGCCAACCAGTTCCTCGGCATGACCGGTCTGCCGACTTTCCTCTGCGTGGACGTGATGAAACGCCCGAACATCGAAGCGGACGTGGCGCGTTACGAACAGCATCTGAGCGAGGTGTTTGGCCTCAAGGCCTGACGCTCGGCTACTATCGAAGGCCTGAGCCTGTATCGCAGGCCTTTCGATTCGAGGACACCCGTGAAAGCCAGATCCGATGAGTTGCAGATTTTCGTCTGCGTGATCGAGTGCGGTTCGATTTCCGCCGCCGCCGAGCAGGTCGGGCAGACGCCCTCGGCGGTCAGCCGCACGTTGTCGCGACTGGAAGCCAAGCTCGACACCACGCTGATCAACCGCACCACGCGGCGCATGGACCTGACTGAAGAAGGCAAGTATTTCTTCGAACAGGCCAAGCTGATTCTCGACCAGATGGATCAACTCGAAGAGCGCCTCTCGTCACGCCAGCAGACCCCGTCCGGACGTTTGCGCATCAACGCCGCCTCGCCCTTCATGCTCCATGCCATCGTGCCGTACATCGACGAGTTCCGGCGGCTGTACCCGGACATTCAGCTCGAACTCAACAGCAACGACCTGATCATTGATTTGCTGGAACAAAGCACCGACGTCGCCATCCGCATCGGCACCCTGGCCGATTCGACGTTGCATGCGCGTTCGTTGGGCTGCAGCCCGCTGTTGATTGTCGCCAGTCCCGCGTATCTGGAAAAACACGGTGCGCCGCTCCAGGTCGCTGATCTGAGCGAACACACCTTGCTCGGCTTCACCCAGAACGAAGGCCTCAACCAGTGGCCGCTGCGTTACGTGCACGGTGACCGTTGGCCGATCACCCCGGCGATCAGCGCTTCCAGCGGCGAGACGGTCCGGCATCTGGCGCTGGAAGGCCAGGGCATTGCCTGTCTCTCGCATTTCATGACCATCGACGACATTCGCGCCGGGCGCCTCAAGGTGCTGCTGGCGGAATTCAACAGCGGCTATCGCCAGCCGATCAACGCGGTGTACTACCGCAACTCACAATTGGCGCTGCGCATCCAGTGCTTCCTGGATTTCATCCAGAGCAAACTGGCGGCTTACGCCAGCGCTGATTTCAAAGGCTGATTCGTGACCCCTGCGCAACAGTGATTTGGTTGTCGACGGGTTTTTCCACCGGGTTCTGCGGTCGATACTCGTTGCATCACTTATTCACGCAGGGAGTTTCTCCATGAACGTATTCGTCACCGGCGCTGCCGGTTTTATCGGCGGCTCCATCGCCACCGGGCTGGTCAAGGCCGGCCACAGCGTCACCGGTCTTGTGCGCAGCGCCGAGCAGGCCGATGAGTTGAAAGCACTGGGCATCACCCCGGTGATCGGTACCCTCGACGACAACGCGCTGCTGGCTCAACAGGCCCGTGCCGCCGACGCGGTGATCAACGCAGCCAGCAGCGACCATCGCGGCGCAGTCGAAGCTTTGCTCGACGCCCTGCGCGGCTCGAACAAAGTGTTCCTGCACACCAGCGGTTCGAGCATCGTCGGCGATGCCTCGGGCGGTAAATCCAGCGATGTCATCTACTTCGAAGACAACCTGCCCGAGCCGACCGTCGACAAGGCCGCACGGGTGGCCATCGACAACCTGATCCTCGCGGCAGCGAAGGACGGCGTGAACTCGGCCGTGATCTGCAACACCTTGATCTACGGCCACAGCCTGGGCGTCCATCGCGACAGCGTGCAGTTGCCGCGCCTGCTGAAACAGGCACGCAAAAGCGGTGTGGTGCGTCACGTCGGTACCGGGCAGAACATCTGGTCCAACGTGCACATCGAAGATGTGGTGGCGCTGTACCTGCTGGCCCTGAGCAAAAATGTTCCGGGCACGTTCTACTTCGTTGAAAGCGGTGAAGCGTCGTTCATCGACATGACCACCGCCATGGCCGAGGCCCTGAATCTGGGTGAGCCACAAGACTGGCCGCTGAAAGACGCCGAGGCAGAGTGGGGCTATGAAATGGCCAATTATGGCCTGGGCTCCAACAGCCGGGTGCGCGGCAAACACGCCCGTGAACTGTTGGGCTGGACGCCGAAGCGCACGTCGGTCATCGAGTGGATTCGCAACGAAATGCTGTGAGTCCACACATTCACACCGCACTCGAACCTGTGGGAGCCCTTCGGCTCCCGCAGGTTTTTTTATGCCCCGGAAAAGAAGGACAGCCCACCGAGGCTCATCGAAACGTTCAGAAAATTCCTACTAGCCTGATCCCCGCACAGCCATGGCCACGTGTCATGGCCAGCTTGCAGGATATCCGGAACCCGCTGGTGGTCTGGCCATGAGGCCAAGTCAGTGGGGCACTGCCCGTGGAGTTTTTTTGCAAAGGGAATTGGCGATGGCAAGACGCAACTCTGCTGCCTTCTCGTAAAGGCACGTCTCGGGCGAACGAGTCGGGTTCGCCTCCTTACCGTTCATGACATTCGGCCATTGAGGGCTGAACGGCGACACAGGCCAGGACCGGCGCACCGAGCGCTTTGGTTGTGGACGAACTCATCCGCGAAATTGGCAAGAACAAGGAGTAGTTATGATCATTTTGGGCATTACCAATAATGACTTGTCGGGTGCCTGCCTGGTACGTGACGGTCAGATTCTCTCGGCGGTCAGCGAAGAGCGATTCACCCGCATCAAGGACCACAAGATCTGGCCTGCGAAGTCCATCGATTTCGTGTTGAACCAGGCCGGCCTGTCGCTGGAGGATGTCGATTACGTGGCCTATGGATGGAATGCCGGTTTCAGCGCCGACAAGCACCTTGAGTTGTATTTCGACCGGATCGTCGAAGAAGTCAGGAACAACCCCGATGGCCTGGCGCAGTTCCGCCAGCGTGTCACCGATGAAGTCCGCAACGACAAAGAAAAACGCGCCGAATTCGACCAGTACATTGCCGCCAACGGGCTGACCGGCAAGGCGTATTACATCGATCACCACGAGTGCCATGCCCTCGGTGCCTATGTCTGCTCGCCATTCGATGAAGCCTTGACCCTGACCTGTGACGGGCGCGGTGATTTCCAGTCGTTGACCGTGACCTGGTACAGCCCGACCGAAACCACGGTGCTGCAGCGCGAAACCAGCATCGACAGCCTGGGTTATTTCTACGGCCGGATCACTCACTTGCTGGGTTACAAACCCAACCGTCATGAAGGCAAGGTCACGGGCCTGGCCGCGTTCGGCGACCCGCAGAAGTTGCTGGGGGTGATGCAGCAGATGATCCGTTTCGAAGACGGACGCATCAGGGCGAATTGCGGTGACCTGTTCCTGCCGTCCTACCACAACTACAGCGAATCCCTGCAGACCCTGTTCTCCCGGGAAACCCCGGAAGACATCGCCGCCGCCGTGCAGCGTCACTCCGAAGATTTGCTGGTGGCGGTCGTCAAGCATCATCTGGCGCAACGCGGCAGCGCCAACCTGTGCCTGGCCGGCGGAGTGTTCGGCAACGTCAAACTCAATCAGCGCCTGCGCGAGATTCCGGGGGTGAAAAACGTCTATGTGCTGCCGTGCATGGGCGATGGCGGGCTGGCGCTGGCGGCGGCCGTCGGGGCGGCATACCTGGAAAACGGCACCCGCTTCAGGAACCCGGCCATGACCCTCGGCCCGGAGTCGCGCAGCGTTTCGCAGAACATCAACCTGATCCAGCGCGACTACCCCGAACTCGGTTATCACGCGCCGTCGAACATCATCGACGTGTTGACCGACGCACTGATGGAAAACCAGGTGCTGGGCATGTTCAAGGGCAAGATGGAGTTCGGCCCGCGCTCGCTGTGCAACCGCAGCATCGTCTACCACGCGCAGGATGCCGAGGTGAACGACTGGCTGAACAAGCGCATGCACCGCACGGAGTTCATGCCTTTCGGACCGGTCACCGCCATTGAGCAGGCGGCTGCCTGCTACGTCGGCTGGGATGAGGATCAAGTGGCGGCAGACACCATGACCATGACCTACGATTGTCATCCGCCGTTCAGCGAAGCCAGTCCGGCGGTGGTGCACATCGACGGCACGGCGCGGCCACAGATCATTCGCCCGGAGCGTGACGCGTTCATGCATCGCCTGTTGAATGCCTGGTACGAGCGCACGGGTCAGGCGGCGTTGATCAACACGTCGTTCAACCGTCATGAGGAGCCGATCGTGTGTTCGCCACAGGATGCACTGGATGCGTTGAAAGAAGGGATGGTCGATCTGGTGGTCATGAGTGAAGCACTGATCGTCTGGCGCAAGGGCAAGAACAGCTTCACCCGCCAACGCTTCGAATAAGGGATGGTGTATTTCAGGGCTCCCCGGAGCCCTGTTCAGGAGTGTCGAGCGTATGGTTGACCCATGTATCTGATCTTTTTCGGGTTCTTTGCCGCGGAGGGGATCATCTATCCGTTCTGGCCGACCTGGCTGGACTCGCTGGGCTTCAGCGCCAGCCAGATTGGCTTGCTGATCGCGGCGGTCTATTGGCCCCAGGTCGTGACCGGCGTATTGATGACCTACGTGGCCGACTGGCGCGTGGACCAACTTCGGCTCGCGGCTTTTCTCGGTTTTTCGGCAGCGTTGTGTACGTTGCTGTTCTATTTCATGCCGGTGCACCTGTGGGGATTCGTGTGCCTGAGCATTGTCTTCGGCGGGCTGTGGATGGTGGTACTGCCATTGTCCGAGTCCTATCTGCTCAAGCGTGACAAGCAGGCCCTGCAGAACTATGGCCGGGTCCGCGCAGTGGGCTCTTCGGCGTTCATCCTGACCTCGACGTTCGGCGGTCTGTTGTTCGCGCACTACGGCCAGACTTGGGTGCCGATCGTGATTGCGACGAGCATGCTGTTCACTGCCCTGGCGTGTCTTTGGTTGAAACGTCAGGTCACGCTGGCGCCTTTGCAACCGCCCGAGCGTGTGACGAAGCGGCCCGACTGGAAGGCGCTGTTTGCACACAAGGGCCTGCTGATCGCGATTGCCGCCGCCAGTTTCATTCAACTGAGCCACACCCTGTACTTTTCCACGGCGTCGATCGGCTGGGGCGCCAAGGGCTACCCGGCCACCGCGATCGGCATGTTCTGGGCCGTGGCGGTGATTGCGGAAATCACCTATTTCGCGATCTCCAACAAAGTTCTGGCGTATTGTTCACCGCTGTCTATCGTGATGGTTTCCAGTGTCTGTGCGTCGATACGCTGGGCGCTGTTTTCCGACAGCGATGCGCTGGCGGTGATTCTGCTGGGGCAATGCCTGCACGCCTTGAGTTTTGCGGCTTACCACTCGGCAATCATGCGCTGCATTCGCGACCATGCGCCGGCGCAGCTGCAGGTGTTTACCCAGGGCGTCTATTACTCGCTGGCGGTTGCCTTGCCGATGGGCATGGCCACACCCTTCGCCGGGTATCTGTACGACACGCAGCCACAGTGGGCCTGGTACGTCATGGCGCTGTTTGCGTTGACCGGCACTGTCCTGGCATTCATTGCTTATCCGAAAATGCGAAGTGCTACCGATGACTCAACGAACCTTTACAGCCGTTTGCTTTGATATGGATGGCGTGCTGATCCAGTCGCGTCAGGTCATCGAACGGGCCTGGACCACGGTGGCACGCCAGTACGGCGTGGCGGTCGATCAGGCCTTCATCGACGAACACATTCATGGTCGCCCCGGCGGCTACACCCTGCAGGCGCTGTTCGGCCAGTTCGACGAGCAGCAGCGTGTGCTGATCAAGCAGGAAGTCGACGCCATCGAAGAGGTTTCGATCTGCCCGCTGGTGCCGGGCGTCGCTTCGCTCATCGAGCATCTCGCCGGGCACGTGCCGCTGGCGCTGGTCACCAGCAGCTGGCGCGCGCGGGTCGATCACGTCCTGCAGCAACATGACCTGACGCAGGTGTTCGACTGCATCATCTGCCGCGACGATGTGCGCAGCGGCAAACCGGCTCCCGATCCCTATCGTCTGGCCGCCGCCCGACTGGATCGCCAGAGCGATGAATGCCTGGTCTTCGAAGACTCCGTCAGCGGCGTGCAGTCGGCGGTCAGCAGTGGCGCGCTGTGCATCGGCATTGGCGACGATCCCACGCTGAGCGCTCACGGGGCACTGCGGACGTACACGGATTTCACGGCGCTCCCGGTCTCGCAGGGCGGGGTGGATACGCACCTTTATGCCGACGGTGGATTGTTTATCAGCGGGCAGGTTACCCAGAGGTTCGCACACTCATGACACCGACCTTGCGACACGCGACCGTCCTGTGGAATTTCCTCGGAGCAGGGCGCCAACACAGCGATTGTGAGCTGATCGTGGTGTGCGGCTCCTACGACCTGCGGGTCTGCGATTACGCCTGCCAGTTGCTGAAAAAAGGCGTCGCCCCGCATCTGCTGTTTACCGGCAACACCGGCAACTGGACGAAGCATTTGTGGGAACGCACCGAAGCCGATGTTTTTGCGCAACGGGCCATGATCCAGGGTGTTTCGCCGGATCAATTCACCCTCGAATCCCGCGCCACCAACTTCGCCGAGAACATCGCGTTTGCCAGGGCATTGTTCCCGGACGTGCGCCGGGCGACGTTCCTGACCAAGCCCAATTCGATCCGGCGCGTGGCGTTGACCCTGCCCGTTCAATGGCCGGGGCTTGAGGCCTGGGTGGATGCGCCGTCGTTCGGTTTTCCGGGTGAGGTGAGTAATCTGATCGGGGTCCTGGGATTGATCGACGAAATGGTCGGAGATATCCACCGGATCATGGTTTACCCTTCGCTGGGCTTCCAGGTCGAGCAGGTGATTCCCGATGAAGTCGAGGTCGCCTGGCGCTACCTGATCGAGCAAGGATTCGATCACCATTTGATCAAGGGCAGACACTGACGCCCGAGCTGCCGCCGGAGACTGACATGCAGTACGACACCCTGATCCGCAACGCCCTGGTCATCGACGGCAGCGACACTCCGGGTTATACCGCCGACGTGGCGATTCTCGATGGCCGCATCGCACGCATCGGTGACTTGCGCGATGCCGGCGCCACCGACGAAATCGACGCCGCCGGCCGCGTGCTGGCGCCGGGTTTCATCGACGTGCACACCCACGACGACACCGTGGTGATCCGTCAGCCGCAGATGTTGCCCAAGCTCAGCCAGGGCGTGACCACGGTGATTGTCGGCAACTGCGGCATCAGCGCCGCACCGGTCAGTCTCAAGGGCGACCCGCCGGATCCGATGAATCTGCTCGGCACTGCCGCCGCATTCGTCTATCCCCGTTTCAGCGATTACCGCGCGGCGGTGGAAGCGGCCAACACCACCCTGAACGTCGCGGCGCTGGTCGGCCACACGGCACTGCGCAGCAATCACCTCGACGATCTGTTTCGCACCGCGACCGACGATGAAATCGCCGCGATGCGCGAGCAACTGCGTGAAAGCCTGGAGGCCGGGGCGCTCGGTTTATCCACAGGGCTGGCCTATGCGAGCGCGTTTTCGGCGTCCACCGATGAGGTGATGCAACTGTCCGAAGAGCTGACGGCATTCGGCGCGGTGTACACCACGCATCTGCGCAGTGAGTTCGAACCGGTGCTGGAGGCCATGGACGAAGCGTTTCGCATCGGTCGCCACGCCCGCTCGCCGGTGATCGTTTCCCACTTGAAGTGCGCCGGCGTGGGCAACTGGGGGCGCAGTCCGCAGTTGCTCGCGTCGCTGGAGGAAGCGGCGAAAACCCACCCGGTCGGCTGTGATTGCTACCCCTACGCGGCGAGCTCTTCGACGCTGGATCTCAAGCAGGTGACCGACGCTCACCGCATTACCATCACCTGGTCGACGCCGCACCCGGAAGTCAGCGGTCGCGACCTGAGCGCCATCGCTGCCGAATGGACCATGCCACTGCTCGATGCCGCCAGACGCCTGCAACCGGCAGGCGCAGTGTATTACGGCATGGACGAGAAGGACGTGCGGCGCATCCTTGCCCATCCGCTGTCGATGGTCGGTTCCGATGGCCTGCCGGAAGACCCGTTTCCCCATCCGCGTCTGTGGGGAGCTTTTCCCCGGGTGCTGGGCCATTACAGTCGCGATGTCGGTCTGTTTCCGCTGCACACTGCCGTGCACAAGATGACCGGTCTGTCGGCGGCACGTTTCGGCTTGAAGGGGCGGGGCGAGATTCGTCAAGGCTATTGGGCGGATCTGGTGCTGTTCGACCCGGCAACCGTGCAGGACGTCGCGGATTTCAAGGATCCCCAACGGGCGGCGCAAGGTATCGATGGCGTGTGGATCAACGGCGTATTGAGCTACCGCGACGGTCAGGCCAACGGGCAGAGGGCCGGGCGATTTCTGGCCCGTGAAGGTGATCTGCGTGACAACTTTCGCTGAGTTTCGCGGAGTGCGTCACAGTGATGGCACATTGCGATTAAAGAAAGCCATCACCAAGCCGAATTGCTGACATCTGCCCCGGCTACACTGCGGGGCCAATCAGTCAGGGAGCACCCCATGAGCTTCGGCAAAACCACCCCGATCCTGCGGATCTTCGATGAAGCCAAGGCGCTGGAGTTCTACATCGACTTCCTTGGTTTCAAGATCGATTGGCAGCATCGTTTCGAAGCGGATTTCCCGTTGTACCTGCAAGTCTCCCGAGGTGAATGCGTGCTCCACCTGTCCGAGCATCACGGCGATGCGACACCGGGTTCGGCCCTGCGGATCGAGACCGATGAACTGGAGGCGTTTGAGCAGCAACTGCTGGCGAAGAACTACAAGTTCTCGCACCCGGGCATCCAGGCCATGCCATGGGGCAGCCAGGACATGACCATCGTCGACCCGTTCGGCAATCGCCTGGTGTTCACCAACGCGATCAGCCTCTAACTGTCGCTCGACACCCGGTGAGTCTGCCGAAACTCACCAGGCGGCATGCCGCGCCGGCTCTTGAAGGTGCGGTGAAACGAGCGCGGTTCGGTGAAGCCCAGATACTGGGCGATGTCCTGAATCGGCAAGGTGCTGTTGAGCAGGTAGTGCTCGGCCAGCTCCTGACGCAGCTCATCGAGAATCTGCTGATACGACGTGCCGGCCTGATGCAGCTGGCGTTGCAGCGTGCGCACGGACACCGCGAGATGTTCGGCCACCTGTTCCTTGCGCGGCAGACCTTCCTTGAGCAACTGACGCAGGATGCCCTTGACCCGTTGTTCCAGCGACGCATCCTCCAGCGTCGCCATCAGGCTTTGCGCGTGTTCTTCCAGGGTACGCAGCAAATGCGCATCGGCCTGGCGCAACGGCAACTGCAAATACGGCAGCGGCACGATCAACGCCGAATACGGTTGATCGAACAGCACCGGGCATTCAAAAAAACGTTCGTACTGTTCCAGCGTCGTGTCCGCCGGGATCGAGTGTTCCAGCCACACCGCGGCCGGCGACAACCGGGTGTCGGCGATCCAGCGTGCGTAGTGCAGCCAGGAGCCCAGCACGTTTTCCACCAGATGCCGGCGGATCCGCGGGCGTTCGAATCGGCAGTTCCAGATCAGGTGCACATGCTCGCCCTGCACCTCGGCACGGCTGACGCCCATGTCGCCCACCAGTTTTTCGAACGGCATGATGCGGCTCATGGCATCGCCCAGCGTCGCGCAGTTCATGGTGATGTAGCCCAACACGCTCCAGGAGTTGGGCAGCACGAAATTGGCGGCGTTGAGACCGAAAAGCGGATCGCCCGAATGCTCGCAAAAGTAGTCGAGCAAGCGCTCGTGGGTTTCACCGGGCAGGCGCAGGCTGTTGTCGCTCAGCTGTTGCGCCTGCAACCCGGCCGCCGCCAACGCCGGCTCGATGGCCAGACCCAGATGCTCGGCATGACGCAGGTACTTGAGCAGTGGCGGAACAGAGGTGAAACCGAGCGATTGCATGACCGAATTCCCTTGATCGAGACCGCCACGGGCGGATGAGCGCCCTGAAAGGTAATTTGAATCCACGACTAAAGTAAATGGCTGACGCTTGTGCGACGTTTGACTCAATTGGCTACTCGAACTGGCCGGATGCGACCGTGACACTTTTGGCCGGCTGACTAGTATGAGGGCCTGAAATCTCACTGATCGGACTGCACAGAAGGACACACGCATGCGACGCTGGAACGGCTGGGGCGATGCAACCACGGTGGTCGAACTGCCGGCCCGGGGCGCAGGTTTTCTCCATGAGCGACTGGGGGAGGGACGCACGCTGCCCGATGCGACACTCGAAGCGGCGCTGGCCCGGGTGCCGGTCTCACGGCTGGCGGAACACGCGTTGTACAGCATCGATGCCCATGACCGTCTGCTGCATGCCCGGGGCCAGAGCCTGCCGGACTGGCTGGCGTTGCGCGAAGGCGCGCCGGGCAACTATCCCGACGCCGTGGCGTTCCCCGAAACCGCCGAACATATCCGCCAGTTGCTGGCGCTCGCCCAGTCGCAGGACCTGTGCCTGATTCCCTACGGCGGCGGCACGTCGGTGGCCGGGCACATCAATCCGCCGGACTCTGCGCGGCCTGTGGTGACGGTGTCGCTGGCGCGGATGAATCGCTTGATCGACCTCGATGAACAAAGTCTGCTCGCGACTTTCGGCCCCGGCGCCAGCGGCCCGCAGGTCGAGAGCCAGTTGCGCGCCCGTGGCTACACGCTGGGACATTTCCCGCAGTCGTGGGAACTGTCGACGCTGGGCGGTTGGGTGGCCAGCCGTTCCAGCGGCCAGCAGTCGTTGCGCTATGGACGGATCGAGCAACTGTTTGCCGGCGGCACCCTGGAAACCTTTGCCGGGCCGCTGCAGATCCCGAGCTTCCCGGCCTCGGCAGCCGGGCCTGATCTGCGTGAAGTGGTGCTGGGTAGCGAGGGACGGTTCGGGATCATTTCCGAGGTCAAGGTGCGGGTCAGTGCGTTGCCGGCCGACGAGCGTTTCTACGGTGTGTTTCTGCCCGACTGGAGCAGGGCACTTCAGGCGATCCGGCAACTGGCCCAGGCGCGGGTGCCGCTGTCGATGCTGCGCTTGTCCAACGCGGTGGAAACCGAAACCCAACTGGCGCTGGCCGGCCATCCGCAACAGATTGCCTGGCTGGAAAAATACCTGAGCCTGCGCGGCGCGGGCGAGGGCAAGTGCCTGCTGACCTTCGGCGTGACCGGCAATCGCAAGCAGAATGCGCTGTCCCTGAGTCAGGCCCGTCAGCATCTGAAGGCGTTTGGTGGTGTGTTCACCGGTACGCTGCTCGGCAAGAAGTGGGCACAGAACCGCTTTCGTTTTCCCTACCTGCGGGAGAACCTGTGGAACGCCGGTTATGTGGTCGACACCCTGGAAACCGCCACCGACTGGAGCAACGTCGACAACCTGCTCAACCGCATCGAAAACAGCCTGCGCGATGCCCTGGCGGCCGAGGGCGAACGGGTGCATGTGTTCACCCATTTGTCCCACGTCTATGGCGAAGGCTCGAGTATCTACACCACCTACGTGTT
The DNA here is from genome assembly GCF_024981055.1 of Pseudomonas sp. BW7P1. Taxonomy (NCBI): domain Bacteria; kingdom Pseudomonadati; phylum Pseudomonadota; class Gammaproteobacteria; order Pseudomonadales; family Pseudomonadaceae; genus Pseudomonas; species Pseudomonas sp. BW7P1. Next base: position 1,033,896 of record NZ_CP103374.1, read on the forward strand.
TCGCCCGGCAGCGGACTATCCCGCGACCCTGGCCCGCTGGCAGGCCCTCAAGCACGCGGCCAGCCAGACCATCGTCGACAACCACGGCACCATCAGCCACCAGCACGGCGTGGGCAAGGACCACGCGCCGTACCTGCCGCGCGAAAAGGGCGTGCTGGCGATGGACACCTTGCAGGCGCTGAGCCGGCACTTCGACCCGGCCGGGCGTCTGAACCCCGGCACGCTGTTGCAGGAGTGACCGCCATGAGCACGGACTGGAACGCCGAATGGCGTCGGCAAGTCCTGCCGACGCTGGCGGGTGAGAACTGGGATCTGATCGTCATCGGCGGCGGCATCAGTGGCGCCGGCATCCTGCGTGAAGCCGCACGGCGTGGCTGGCGTTGCCTGCTGCTGGAGCAGCGGGATTTCGCCTGGGGCACGTCCAGTCGATCCTCGAAAATGGTTCATGGCGGTTTGCGTTACATCGCCAAGGGCCAGTGGCGCCTGACCCGGGATTCGGTGCACGAGCGCCAGCGTCTGCTCGACGAAGCGCCGGGGCTGGTGGAACCGATGAGTTTCATGATGCCGCACTATCGCGGCGGCTTTCCCGGGCCGCGTGTGCTGGGTGGCTTGTTGTCGGTCTATGACGCATTGGCCGGGCGTCGCGCCCATTGTTTTCATGACGCGCAGCAACTGCGTTTTCTCGCGCCGGGCGTCAAAGAGCATGACTTGCTGGGCGGCACCTGTTTTGTCGATGCGCTGACCGATGACGCAAGGCTGGTGATGCGCGTCTTGAGCGAAGCCCGGGCCGATGGCGCGGTGGCGCTCAACGGCATGCGCGTCGAACACCTGCTGCGGGAAAACGGGCGGGTGTGCGGGGTTCAGGTCGAGGATTGCGAGGCCGGCGCATCGCTGCAATTGCGATGTGGTGTGCTGGCGGTGGCCACCGGGGCCTGGGCCGAGCGCTTGCGTCCGCCCGAGGCGCCGCGTCAGTTGCGACCCTTGCGTGGCAGCCATGTGCTGCTGCCGGGCTGGCGCTTGCCGGTGGCGCAGGCGTTCACGTTTTTGCACGAGCGGGACCGGCGACCGGTGTTCGTGTTTCCGTGGGAAGGCGCCACGGTGATCGGCACCACGGACCTCGATCACCGCGAGAATCTGGACCAGAGCGCGAGCATCAGCGGCGAAGAACTCGACTATCTGCTGGCCGCCTGCCGACAACAGTTTCCCGGCGCTGAAGTGACAGCCGCCGATGTACTTTCAACCTGGTCCGGCGTGCGCCCGGTGGTGGGCAGTGCGGCGGGTGAGCATCAGGACAAACCGTCGAACGAAACCCGTGAGCATGTGCTGTGGCAGGAGCCGGGTTGCGTCACGTTGGCCGGCGGCAAACTCACGACGTTCCGCCCGCAGGCCATCGAAGTGCTCAAGGCCTGCGCCGACATGCTCGGCCGATCTTTCGAGTACGATGCCGCGCCAGTATTTGCCGTCGTGCCGCCACTGACGATCCCCGGCCTCAGCCCTGGTCAGTGGCGACGTCTGGCCGGGCGACATGGCCGAGACCTGCCGAGGCTGGCGCAACGGCTCGCCGAACTGGGCCATGAAACAGTCGGCGTCACCGACACCTTGTGGGCCGAACTGGCCTTCGCCTGCGAAGCGGAAATGGTCCTGCATCTGGATGACCTGCTGCTGCGCCGCACCCGTCTGGGCCTGTTGCTGCCTCATGGCGGCGCGGAGTATTTCCCGGCTATTCGCCAACTCTGCCAGTCACGACTGGGCTGGAGCGACGAGTACTGGCAACAGGAACAGCAACGCTACCAGGCCTTATGGCAACGCCATCACGGCCTGCCGGAAATCGCGCAGTGATGCCCCCCGAAGAGAGCTCCATGGACAACCACCCGAACAAGCGTTACCTGCTGGCCATCGACAATGGCACCCAGAGCGTGCGCGCGCTGCTCTTCGATTTGCAGGGCAATCTGCTCGGCAAGGGCAAGGTCGAGTTGCAGGCCTATTACTCGACGCAACCGGGCTGGGCCGAACAGGATCCGGAATACTACTGGGCGAAACTGGGCGAGGCTTGCCAGCAGGTGTGGGCGCAGACCGGTATCGATCGTTCGCGGATCGCCGGGGTGTCTCTCACGACGCAACGCGGTACGGTGATCAACGTCGACGCTCAGGGCAAACCGCTGCGTCCGGCGATTCTCTGGCTCGATCAGCGTCAGAGCGAAGTCGAAGGCGGGATCAAGGGGCCGTGGGGCTGGCTGTTCAAACTGGCCGGCGCGCAGGCCACGGTGGATTACTTTCGCGCCCAGGCCGAGGCCAACTGGATCGCCCGCCATCAACCCGAAGTGTGGGCGGCGACCGACAAGTTTCTGCTGCTCTCGGGGTTTCTTACGCATCGCTTGTGCGGACGCTTTGTCGACTCCGTGGGCTGTTGCGTCGGCTACCTGCCGTTCGACTTCAAGCGCCTGCGCTGGGCCGCACCCCGTGACTGGAAATGGCAGGCGCTGGCGGTGCGTCCGGAGCAACTGCCGACCTTGCACAAACCCGGTGAAACCCTCGGCCACATCAGCGCCGAAGCCAGTCGTCACACCGGCATTCCCGAAGGCGTTCCGTTGATCGCGGCGGGGGCCGACAAGGCCTGTGAGGTACTCGGTTCCGGCGTCGTCGACTCGGGCACGGTGTGCCTGTCCTACGGCACCACCGCGACGATCACCAGCACCCGCTCACGCTATCTGGAAATCGTCCCGCTGATTCCGCCGTACCCGTCAGCGGTGCCGGATCAGTACAACTGCGAGGTGATGATTTATCGCGGTTACTGGATGGTCAGCTGGTTCAAGAACGAGTTCGGCCTGCGGGAAATGCAGCAGGCCAGAGAGCAGGGCATCGAGCCTGAGCAACTGTTCGATGCGCTGGTCGAGGCGGTGCCGCCGGGCTCGATGGGATTGATGCTGCAGCCCTATTGGTCACCCGGTATTCGCGAACCGGGCGTGGAAGCCAAAGGCGCGATGATCGGCTTCGGCGACGTGCACACCCGTGCGCACATTTACCGGGCGATTCTCGAAGGCCTGGCCTACGCCTTGCGCCAAGGCATGGAGAAAATCGAGAAGCGCTCGAAGATCTCCGTCACCCGTTTGCGGGTGGCTGGCGGTGGCTCGCAAAGCGATGCAGCGATGCAACTGACGGCGAACATCTTCGGCCTGCCGGCGGAGCGCCCGCACGTCTATGAAGCGTCGGGTCTGGGCGCGGCGATCTGCTGTGCGGTGGGGCTCGGGCTGCACGCGGATTTCCCCACGGCAATGGCGGCGATGACCCGAGTCGGTGCGGTTTTCATGCCCCAGCCCGAGGCGCAAAAGATCTATGAACGACTGTACAGGGACGTGTATCTGCGCATGTACCGGCAGCTCAAGCCGTTGTACCGGAGCATCCGCAAGATCACCGGTTACCCGGCCTAGAAAAACTACACATTCCCTTGTGGGGACGGAGGCGTTTTTTTTGCGCCCTGCGCGTGGCGCTATCGGAGAACTTTTCTGGTGAGATCGGACAGTGTCAGGGGCGGGGTCGATTGTTAGGCTCGATCTCCACGGCACACCTGACAAGAACCACAAGCAATGAAGCTGATCACCCTCCTGCTGCTTTGCGCAATGGCCCCGACGGCGTGGGGCTGGTCGAACCATACGGTGGGCAGCTACCTGGCGTTGCAGGATCTGCCGGCGTTGCGCGATGCATCGCCCGTCGAGGTCGAGCCGCTGGAGCAGTTTCTCTCCGGGCAATACCCGGCCATCGTCGCGTTGCTCGATGAGCAGGAGCGCTTCGCCCGTGAACACTTCAAGCAGTACCCGCCGCGCCCCGACAACCTCCGGTTGCCCGCCGTGCCGAGCGACAATCTGCGCCACGATTTCCTGACCGCGTTGCGGATCAATCCGCTGATTCATCTGGCGATGGTCATTCAGCCGTTGCCGGGCAAGGACCTGCCCGAGCGCGAGCATCTGCAGGCCGATCAGGTGATGGTCGAGCAGACGCTTTCACCGTGGAATCGCCAGCGTTTCATTCGCGTGGCCGATCACGAAAAAGTCGCGCCCCTGGCCGTGCTGGCGAGCGCCGCCGATGAGCCGGACTACGGCCACGACATCAACCTGTTCAGCGACAACCCCGGCGAAGTCGCCGCGTTGTACGGCTTCGGCCCGCAGCCGTTTGGCGATGCGCGCTTTCAGTACAGCTCCCAGGCGCCGTTCCACATGGGCTTTTTCCATGAAAACCCGGTGGTGTACGCAGCCGCCGGATTTCTCGAACGCAGCTGGCCGGACTGGCGTGCGTATCAATACATGGGGCTGGCGCGGCTGGCGTTTGCCACTGGCCATTCCTACTGGGGTTATCGCTTTCTCGGCTGGGGCCTGCACCATGTTCAGGACTTGACCCAGCCGTATCACGCCAAGCCGTTGCCGGGCGTCGAGTTGCCGAGCCTTTTGCTGCTGGAAGGCAAGGCCCTGGTCGGTTTTGCGCAGGACAAACAGGCGTCCATCGAACGGGTTGCGACCCGCCACATGGAAGTCGAGAAATACCAGTCCACCTGGCTGCGTCGCGTGCTGCGCGCCGGTCAGCCGCATCCGATGCTCGACGCTTATGCCGATGCCACCGGGGACGCGCATTACCCACCGTACTCCGTGGACTACCTGCGCGAAGTGGTGAGTGCCGAGTCCGTCGACGACTCCGCCGCCTTCGACGAAGCCATCGGCCAATGGCTGGAAACGGCCCCGGTCACCAGCGATTTCAGCGCGGGCAATCAGTTGCAGCGCGAGACCTTCGAGCACCCGGAGCTCAATAGACAATTGCTCAAACTGCTCGGTCATTTCGGCGCCCACAGCCGGATCTATGTCAGCGCGGGACTGGCGCCCTGAGCATCGCGGCAACACACAACAATAAGAACAGGGAAGGAGGAACAGATGATCAACACTCGATTGCGCCTGTCTGGCGTAGCGCTCCCCGGTGTCGGTCTGGCAGGGCTGCTGCAACTCTGCGCAGTCGACGCGGTGCAGGCCGCCGAGTTCAGCGTGCTGGACAACCAGGTCACCGGCTCGCTCGACACGACTCTGTCCTATGGCCGCCTGTGGCGGGTGCAGGGCCGGGACAAGCACAACGATGACGTCAACACCAACGACGGCAATCGCAACTTCGACACCGGGCTGGTTTCTGAGGTGTACAAAATCACTTCGGAGCTGGAGGCCAACTACCAGAACTACGGGATGTTCCTGCGCGGCACCGCGTTCTACGACACGCAGTTGATGGACAAGCGCAACGACTATTACCACAACAACAGCCCGTCGCAGCCGAGCCAGAGTTATCCCCAGGACGACCGTTTCACTGGCCAGACCCGCGACATCGCGGGCAGCCGGATCGAGATGCTTGATGCCTACGTCCATGGCAGTTGGGATGTTGCGCAGATGCCGGTGACGGCACGGGTGGGGCGTCAGGTGTTCAACTGGGGCGAGGGGATTTTCTATCGCGGCGGGATCAACACCACCAACCCGGTGGACGCCGCCAAGTACCGCTTGCCCGGTGCCGAGGTCAAGGAAGTGCTGATGCCGGTGGAGGCGGTCAGCTTCAACATCGGCCTGACCGACAGCCTGACCATGGAAAGCTTCTACCAGACCAACTGGAAAGAAACCCGCATCGACCCGGTCGGCACCTTCTACTCGCAGACCGACCTGTTCGCCGACGGCGGCAACACCGCCTACAACAACTTCAGCGGCACCGCCCTCGATACGCCGGTGCCGGGGTTCGGCAACGTCATCGGGCTGTACAGCGCACTGGGCAACAACCCGCTGCTGGGGCCGGCGCTGAAATCCACTGGCCTCTACGCTAACGGTGTGACTCCGGCCTATGGCAACACCCTGAAAGTGGCGACCATCGGCAAGGACTACAACGCGCGCAACGACGGTCAGTTCGGCTTTGCCTTTCGCTACATCGCCGAAGCACTCAACAGCACCGAGTTCGGCCTGTACATGGTCAACTACCACGCCAAGGAGCCGACCATCGCTGCCGACCTCGGCGGTTACAAGGGCATCGACATGAATGCCCTGACCAACAGGCTCTCCAGCGTCGCCGGCAGTCAGGCCGGGGCTCTTGCCAACGGGCTGGCGACCGCCGATGTGATGGGCAACATCCAGGCCCATCGGCGCTATGCCGAAGACATCCGCATGTACGGCTTCAGTTTCAACACCACCTTGGGCAATGCCTCGGTGTTCGGTGAACTGGCCTATCGGCCGAACCTGCCCATCGGCATCGCCGCCACCAACGACTTGATCGGCGATCTGGCCAATGGCGCTGCGGCGGCGGTGTCCGGCAAGGCCATCAACGTCGGCGGGCAAATGGTCACCCTCGACAGTCAGATCAACAACGCCGAGCGGGTGGAAGCGTTCAACACGTCGTTGGGCAGCATCTACAACTTCGGCCCGACCCTGTCGTTCGACTCGATGTTCGGCATCTTCGAGCTGGCCTCCGAGCACTTGCGCGGCAGCAGCCTGCAATACACCGCCTACGACGGCAGCACCCGCTACTACGCCGGCACCGGCAACACGTCGTACGTGTCCGGCGGTGATCGTGACGATCAGGTCAACCGCAATTCCTACAGCTACACGGTGATGTTCAACGGCACCTGGAACGACGTGTACGCCGGGGTCAACGTCTCGCCTTACGTCGTCTACAAGGACGACTTCAAGGGCAACAGCTACCAGGCCGGCAATGCCATCGACGGGCGCAAGGCCTATACCCTCGGGGTCAAGGCCAACTACCAGAACAGGCTCGAAGCCGAACTGCAATACACCGAGTTCTGGGGAGGCGGGCAGAACAACGGCATTCGCGACCGCGACAACGTCGGGTTCAACCTCAAGTATTTCCTCTGATTTTCGAGTGTGGTCTTCAGGGCACTCATCCCCCTGTGGGAGCGGGCTTGCCCGCGATGACGGCAGCACTTCCAACATCAATGCAGGCTGATCCACCGCAATCGCTGGCAAGCCAGCTCCCACAGTTTTTGAATTCGGAGAACGAACATGTTTCCTGCATCACGACTGACCAAGACCACACTGGCGTTGCTTTTGAGCCTTACCGCCGCAAGTGCACTGGCCGCCATCTCGCCCCAGCAGGCCGAACAACTGAAAACCTCGCTCACCCCCATGGGCGCCGAGCGCGCCGGCAATGCTGCCGGCACCATTCCGGCCTGGACCGGCGGCATCACCCAGGCCCCGGCGGGCTACAAACCCGGCCAGCATCACCCCGATCCCTACGCGGCGGACAAACCGCTGTTCACCATCACCAAGGCCAATCTCGACCAGTACAAGGCGCATCTCACACCGGGCCAGATCGCCCTGTTCAACAGCTACCCCGACACCTTCCAGATGCCGGTTTATCCCTCGCGCCGGTCCGGTTCGGCGCCGCAATGGCTGTATGACAACACCCTGAAAAACGCGACCTCGGCCAAACTGCTGGAGGGCGGCAGCGGGTTCGCCGATGCCTATGGCGGCGTGCCGTTCCCGGTGCCCAAGGATGGTGTCGAAGTGTTGTGGAACCACATCACCCGCTATCGCGGCATCTACGTCGTCCGTCGCGCTTCCGAAGCGCCGGTACAACGCAACGGCAGCTTCGCGCTGGTGACCTCGCAGCAGGAGGGCTTCTTCAACTACTACCGCCCGGGTGGCCAGTTCGCCGACCTGAAAAACATCCTGTTCTACTACCTCGCCTTCGTGAAAAGCCCGGCGCGTCTCGCCGGTGGTGCCGCACTGGTTCATGAGACGCTGGACCAGCTCAAGGAACCCCGTCAGGCCTGGATCTACGACGCCGGCCAACGCCGCGTGCGCCGTGCACCGAACCTCGCCTACGACACGCCGATCGCCTCATCCGATGGTCTGCGCACCGCAGACGACACCGACCTGTTCAACGGCTCCCCGGATCGTTTTGACTGGAAGCTCAAGGGCAAGCAGGAAATCTACATCCCCTACAACAACTACAAAGTCGGCAGCCCCGAGGTGAAATACGCCCAATTGCTCACCCCCGGCCACCTCAACCCGCAATACACCCGCTACGAACTGCACCGGGTCTGGGTGGTGGAAGGCACGCTCAAACCGGGTGCGCGGCATGTCTATTCCAAGCGAGTGCTGTTTCTGGACGAGGACAGCTGGGGCGCCGCGCTGGTGGACCAGTACGACGGGCGAGGGGAGCTGTGGCGCGTGTCGATGGCCTACCTGAAAAACTTCTACGACCTGCCCACCACCTGGAGCGCACTGGACGTCTTCCACGACTTGCAGGCGCGTCGGTACTACGTGCAGAACCTGGATAACGAAGAGGCTTCCACCGTCGACTTCTCGCAACCGATGCCGGAGGACGCGTATTTCATGCCGTCGGCGTTGCGGCAGCGGGGGACGCGTTAAGTGATCTGACGCAATCGCGGGCAAGCCCGCTCCCACAGGTAAAGAGTCGAACACAGTCTCTGTGTACGCCTCAGAATCTTGTGGGAGCGGGCTTGCCCGCGATTGGATTTCGCTTCAGCGCTGGTTGTAGGTCAGACGCGGAAATGACTCACCATCTGCTGCAACTGCCCACCCAACCGCGCCAGTTCAACGCTGGACTTGGCCGTTTCATCACTCGCCGCAGCGGTCTGTTCCGACACGTCGCGGACGTTGATGATGCTGCGGCTGATTTCTTCGGCCACGGCGCTTTGCTGTTCGGCGGCCGCGGCGATCTGCTGGTTCATCGACTGGATGTTCGACACCGTGCGGGTGATGTTTTCCAGGGAGTCGCCGGCCTTGCGGGTCAGGGCCACGCTGCTGTCGGTCAGGGCGCGGCTGTTGTTCATCACGGCGGATACCTGCTGCGTGCCGTTCTGCAGACCGGCCACCAGGCCTTCGATTTCCTCGGTGGATTTCTGCGTGCGCTGGGCCAGGCCACGGACTTCGTCGGCGACCACGGCAAAACCGCGACCGGCTTCACCGGCCCGGGCGGCTTCGATGGCGGCGTTGAGGGCCAGCAGGTTGGTCTGTTCGGCCACGGCCTTGATCACGTCCATGACGCTGCCGATCTTGTCGCTTTCCTGTTGCAGCACGCTCATGGCTTCGGTGGAACGCACCACTTCGCTGGCCAGACGCTCGATCTGAGCGATGGCTTCGTTCACCACCTTGTCGCCTTCGCGGGCTTCACCGTCAGCGGCGGCTGCGGCTTGCGAGGCTTCTTCGGCGTTGCGCGCGACTTCCTGCACGGTGGCGGTCATTTCGTGCATGGCGGTGGCCACCTGATCGGTCTCGACCTTCTGGCTGTTCACGCCGGCGCTGGTCTGCTCGGTCACGGCCGACAGCTCTTCGGCGGCGCTGGCGATCTGGGTCACGCCGTCCCGGATGCCGCTGATCAGGTCGCGCAGGGTCACGCCCATGCGCGCAATGCCTTGTTGCAGCACGCCGAGTTCGTCGCGACGGGTAACGACCACGTTCTGGCTCAGGTCGCCGCTGGCGATGCGCTCGACCACGGCCATGGTTTCCTGCAGCGGACGGGTGATCTGGCGGGTGATGATGAACGCCGCGATGACGCCCACCAGCAGCGCCAGCAGAGTGCTGATCAGCTGCAGGGTGCGGGCCTGGGCGCTTTCCATGTCACGACGGTCGAGCTGGATCTGATACATCTGCTCGCTCAGGGTCACGATGTTGGCGCCCTGATCGGTCATTTCCTTGCGGGCCTGCACGGCTTCGCTGTTGGCGTTCTTGAACGCCTGCAAGGCACTGCGGTAGTTGGTCAGCGCGGTTTCCAGCTGACGCAGGGTGTCTTGCTGGGTGCTGGAGAAGTGCGCGTTCAACTGTTTCAGGCTGGCGATGGCCACATCCAGTTGGCCGACGGCTTTCTGCTCGGTATCGGCATTGGTGGTGGCGGTGTAGCCGCGCACTTCGTAGCGGGCCAGGATGAACGCTTCCTTGGCTTCGGTGATGGCCTGGAACTGCTCGAAGCGCTCCTCGCTCATCGCCATCTGCCGCACGCGGTTGCTGATCGATTCGATCAAGTTGTAAGCGGTCTCGGCATTGGCGGCCATGGTATCGCGCGCCGTATTGCCGGTGCGGTAGGCGTTGCGCATCTTGTTCAGGGAAGTCTGGTACTCGGCGATGGTCGCGGCCTGCTCCTTGAGCAGCTTGACGTTTTCCGGGCTCTTGAACTTGCCCAGCAGCGCCTGCTGTTGCGCGGCGAAACCATCGAGGGTGGTCTGCACGTTCTGCGCGGCGGTTTCATCACCATTGGTCAGCATGTATTGCAGGCGCACCACGCGCAGCTTGGTCAGGCCGGCGTTCAGCTGGGTGATGTCGCTCATCCAGTTGCTGCGGTCAATCAGGCCGCCGAGGCTGGTCCAGCCGGTCAGGGCCAGAATGCAGGTCAGGGCCAGAACGAGACCGAAACCCAGCCCCAGTTTGAGGTTCACGCTGATATTGCCGAACCAGCTATTCATCACAATTCCTCCAGAAAACGTTGTGCGTCTTGATCGTCGGTCAGGCTGGAAGATTGTTGTTTTTTTGAGCCAGCAAGGGTGTTAGCTGGACTGTATCGGCCGCAAATCCGAGAGCTGAAAGGATTTTGTCCGGCGGAATTTGTAACAAGAGTCTCAAGACTTTTTTCACATGGGTTTCACCGGCTGCCCACGGCGGCCTCTGTACCTTCGCCGGATCAAATGACAGTGCCGCGGACTGGCAAGGCGGATTTTTTGTGGAATTGAGACTGAGTCTGTTCGGCGTCAAACGCTCGATCGACCTGAGTGGCCTGGCCCGTTTTCGCAACCTCGGGGTCGTTCTGGCGGCAGCGGCGCTGGTGGTGCCGCTGACCCTGTGGCTGCTGGCGCCCAAGGCGGTGCCTGATCTGGCCCACGGCAACGTGGCCGGTGCGCAGGCGCTGGCCGCCGGTTGGGCCAAGGGCGACATGATTGTGCTGGTGCGCCATGTCGAGCGCTGTGATCACTCTTCGGCGCCATGCCTGAGCGGCAATGACGGCATCACCGACCGTTCGCGCAGCGTCGCGGTCGCCGTCGGTGCACAGTTCGAGCACCTGGGCCTGAACCATGCCGATATCTACAACAGCCCGATGACCCGCACCGTGCAGACCGCCGGCTACATGTTCAACCACGCGACGACCGGCGAAGACTGGCTGATCAGCTGCAAGGGCCGCATGTTGCAGGATGCCCTCGCGCACAAGGTGCCGGGGCGCAACCTGATTCTGGTTACCCACAGCGAATGCATGGCGCAACTGGAAAAAGACCTCAAGGTGTCGGCCACGACCCCCGGTTATGGCTCCTCGCTGTTCGTTTCCGCTGCCAACCCGGCGGCGCCGAAAATGCTCGGCTTCATCGAAGCCTCCGACTGGCGCACGCTGTCCAGCCGATAAGTGATCGTCACTCAAACGAAAAAACCGCCGGTGAGGGCGGTTTTTCGTTTGTGCTTCACAACATCAATAACTGACGAAGTAGTACGCCTGCCGCCCGACCATCATGGTCTTGAGCACCTTCAACGGGGCGGCGGGCTCGTTGTCCCCCGACATCACGGCGATGTTCGTGGAGGATGCACTGAGGAAATCCTTCAGTTGCGCATCGGTATCCAGGCCCTTGAGGACGCTCCGGGTATAGAACACGCTGGCGCCACCGACCCGTTCGTTGGCCTGGAACAGCGCGACCTGATGGCCGCCGGCTTGCAGATTCTGGATGTGTTCGGTCAGTGGCAGGAACGACAATTCCTTGTCCGCCTTCGGCAGTGCCCATTGCGCGGCGCCGAGGTAACTGGCGATCACCACCGTCAGGATACCGGCCGCCAAGGCCTGACGATGACGGGCGATCCATCCGACAAACCCGCTGTTACGGCCCTGCAATCTCTCGAACAGCACACCCGCATATTCCGCCGCGATCACCGCCGCTGCGGGCGTCATCGACATCAGGTACACCGTGCGCTTGCTCGACGCCAGGGTCAGCATGATGAACTGCGCCACGATCCACAGGCTGAAAAACAGCAGGTAACGATTGGCCTTCAATTGTTTGCGGAAGTGCCACAGCCCCAGGTAAACCAGAATGTTCCAGGGCAGGAACGCCTCCGGCAGCTTGGCGATGTAATAGTAGAACGGCTCATAGTGCCCGGCTTCGACGAAGGAACCGCTGAAGCGTCCGACACTGTTGGTCAGCAAGACCTCTCTGACGGCTTGGGCGCCGCCATGCTGATAGAGCACCACAAGCCAGATCAGCAGCGGAATCAACCCGACCACCGTCAGCAGTCCGGGCCGCAACCAGTCCGTCAGTTTGAAGCGCTTGTCCATCAGGTTGTCGGCCAGCAGGTAAGCGAAAATCACCACCCCCGGCATCGCCAGACCAAGCACGCCTTTGCTCAGGGTGGCGATGGCAATTCCGACGATAAACAGCAGCGAATTCCCCGGCGTCGAGTGGCGCTGCGCCTGGAAAAACGCCAGCAATGCCGTGGTCACGCCCAGCGCGAGCAACGCATCCTCGCCAACCCCGCGCACGTTGCTCCAGTAACTGGCCATGGTCGCCAGCAGAATGCCCGCTGTCCACGCAATCGCTTTCGGTCGTCCGAAGCGCCGCAGCATGCCGAATAGCACCATCACACTGAGCAGACCGGCCACCGCCGACGCCAGCCGCACCGCCCACGGCGACACACCGAACACGCGCATGGCGCCGGCGTCCAGCCACAGACTCAGGGGCGGCTTCTCCAGAAACGGTTCGCCGAAAAGCCGGGGCGTCACCCAGTCATCGTCCAGGTGCATCTCCATGGCGATACCGGCGACGCGGGCCTCGGTGGAACCTTGCAGTTGATGATTGCCCAGCGCAAAGAAAAACAGCAGGGCGGCAAGCAGGAACAATGAAGTGACGGCACGCGACGGCATAGGTTTCAGATAACCGGAAAGGGCGGGAGGCCAGAGCATACTTCGTCAATGCTTAACAAATTGTGAAACTCACGCGAGTCGCCGCGACCAACGCTGATCCGGGGCCTCGAATGCCGGATTGACCAGCGCCGTCAGCACATGATCCTGCCAGCGCCCGGCGATGTTCAGATACGCCTTGGCGTAGCCTTCTTTCTCGAACCCCAGGCGCTCAAGCAGCCGTGCACTGCGTTCATTGCCGGGAATGTAATTGGCCATGATCCGGTGCAGATTCTGGGTCTCGAACATGTAGGCGATGGCGGACTCCAGTGCTTCCTGCATCAACCCCTTGCCCTGATGCGCTTCATCGATGTGATAACCCAGATAACACGCCTGGAACGCACCCCGAATGATCCCGCTGAAATTGCACGCACCGATCATCTGCTCGCCATCCGGGGTCAGCAGCGCCATATGCACCGCCAACCCGGCTTCGAAGGCACTGGCCTGTACTTCGAGGCGTCGGCGGATCTGTTCGGTGGAGAAATAGTCGGTGGTACGGATCGGCGACCACGGCGCGAGATGCCGCTGGTTGCGTTGGTAGAAATCACTTTCCAGAGACGCCTGTTCCGGGTCAAGCACCGCGAGCGTCAGGCGTTGGCAGGGGAGGGTCAACAGCGGCATTAGGGGCTCCGGCTTTCAGGGGGGATCACCAGAATTGCGCGGTGGGCAGCAAAATACAAACGCGCTGCCAGACGCCGGACAAAAAAAAGCCCGCAGGAGAGCGGGCGAACCGTAGTTTCTTGAATGAGCGAGCGGACTTTACAGGTTTGATGGTGAAGGGGCTGTGAAGAAAAATTCATGTCGCTACACCTCCAGATCAAGACCTGATATCCGCGGATTGCGGCTCTTTCAAGAGGGTCAGTGGCAAAGAACCGGCTTCGAATCGGTTGGCGGCTGCAATGGATCGAGCTTGCTCAGAGCGCTGCCCACCAACAACTCCGCCAATCCCGCCAACTGATGCATCGCGACAATCCGCGCACGCTGCACCTCGTCCGGCCGATGAACCAGATCATGCGCCATGACATTCAGCGCCGCGAGGTTCTGGCTGGCGTGGGTCAACAACGTGACCAGATCAACGTCGGGACGCACGCTCAGGATCTGATCCACCGGAAGCAACCGCGAACCGCGCCTGCGGACAACGGAAATGGGGTGATCGGAAGTCGAGACCGTCCCGGACTCGGCAACCGGGGAATCTTCGGATGGATCGTGGGTATCTTTTTTCATGACCGGACTCCATGTGAGGGGGGATCCTTGCGCTTCGGCGGGGTAGTGCCGTTCACCTGTTTGTTGCGAGGAGTGGAGGGTAACCGGGTGGGGAAGGTGGGGGTAGTTCATGGAAGTCGACGGGGGTTGAGGGAAAATTCCTAGGGTGCTAACGGGGAAGATCGGAGCTCGCTCTTCGGATATGAATTTCCAGATGCGACGAGGCCCGCACTTGGCGGGCCTTGTTGTTGAGAGTTGGTGGGCCGGGGTAACCTGAAATGATTTTATAAGCCTATGAAAATTCCTGATTTTTTCAGTTTTTTATTTTTCGTGGAATACCGTTTGGAATGCGCAGCACGGAATTACGGCGGATTGTTGAATAGTGATCCTTTCAGTCAGCTATCAGGAGTCGTTTGGCGGCGGCCAACCGTGAGGTCGTCAGCCTTTTTTTCATCCCTTGTACAGAGGAAGAGGGGACAGGTATCGCTCGTCTGCCATGAGAGGCAGATGGGTAAGAGCCAACGACTCCTTACAGGTGTGGTGACGGCCTGGTTACCGAGACCTGAGTCGAGAGCGACTTAGCGTATTCGACATGGCAGGGGTGATCACTGCCGGAGAAGAGGGACAGTGTGATCACGGTTCGTCAGACCAGCGGCACCTGCGGCAAATTTTATGAGGGATTTTCGAGACAGTACGCCATTTGCCCCCTATGATTTGCACCTTTGCGTGCCTCTGCTTACGTTATCATGCAACCGCTCAGTCCCGAGTACCTCCCCACGCTTCCTCGAACCACTCAAACAACGACATCACGTCGCGGCAGAATTTGCGGCTGGTCGCCGCACATTTGACGTCATCGAAAATGCCTGTCCCGGCGTGAGCCGGTATATGGTGCGGCTTGTGCTTCGGGCCATCAAGTCAGAGAGGTTGATTGAGCCGACCGGCAAAGGGCGCGGTGCAAAATGGAAGCGCATCTCGGCAGGCATCTACGTTAGTACGGCGTTTCTGGCCACTAGCAGCAAGACGGATCAGTGAGGACTCACCATGGATAACGTTTTTCAGTTCCGCGACCAGCTCATTGAACGCTATGGCAATTTTTCCCGCAGCTTCGTACGCATCGCTGCACCCGATATCCAAGCAGAGGTAGAGCATCAATACACTCAAGGTCGCTACTGGCCTGAGCCACTGGTGCAGATCAATCCTAACTACCAACGCCAAGGCACGGCGCAGCAGTTGGTGGACCAGGGCATTTTGCACGCCGCCTGTGCGGAGATTTTCCAGGTCGGGAAAACCGAAGGTTCGCCTCAGCCACTGCATCTTTACAAGCATCAGTTGGAAGCCTTGGCCAAAGGTCAAGGACGTCAGAGTTATGTGGTCACGACTGGCACAGGGTCGGGGAAGTCTCTGTCCTTCTTCATCCCGATCATTGACCGCATTCTCAAGGAAAAGTCATCCGACGACAAAGCACGCACCAGGGCTATTGTCATTTATCCGATGAACGCTCTGGCCAACAGCCAGCTAGAAGAGCTTGACAAGTTTTTGCATGGCTATGCGCAAGAGCTTCGTCCCTTCACCGTCAAACGCTACACCGGCCAGGAAAGCAAAGCAGAACGCACAGCGATTGCGGATAACCCACCCGATATCCTGCTCACCAACTTCATGATGCTGGAATACATACTCACGCGTTTCGACAAAGACGACCGACGGGTTGTAGAGCACTGCGAAGGTCTTGAGTTTTTGGTGTTGGATGAACTGCATACCTATCGTGGCCGTCAGGGGGCGGATGTCGCTTTGCTAGTGCGACGCCTGCGAGAGCGCTTGAACGCTACGCAATTGGTGTGCATTGGCACATCTGCCACCATGTCCAGCACGGGCAGACAGATCGACCGTAACCGTGTGGTGGCCGATGTGGCCAGCAAGCTCTTTGGTACCAATATCAGTGAACATGATGTCATCGGTGAGACCTTAGAGCGTGTCACCAATCCACTCAAGGACATCAATGCAATTCGTTCAGCATTGCCTGCGGCCGTCGCTCGCGAGCATGATATCTGGGCTGATTTCGAAGCTTTCCGCGACGATCCGCTGGCTGTTTGGGTCGAGTTGACTCTAGGTATCGACCTTCCGCCCGATGAGCCTCCGCGCCGAGCCCGCCCTATGCGCTTGGAAGATGCCAGCGGCCGCCTTGCAAAAGACGCCGACTGCCGACCTGAAGAAGCCCGAGCCGCCCTGCAGCGCTTCCTTGTGGCCGCCCATAATATGCGTACGCCACAAGGCAAACCGCCATTCGCGTTCAAGCTGCACCAGTTCATTAGCGGCCCCGGCAAGGTGCTCACCACTTTGGAAGCGCGTGGCAAGCGTCTTGTTACGTTGGATGCACAGCGTTTCGCGCCGGGACGTCAGCAAGATAATGTGTTGCTTTACCCCGCGCACTTCTGCCGCGATTGCGGTCAGGAATACCTGCCTGTCTGGCACTCACAGCAACCTGTCAGCTTTAGCTCGCGTGAAATCGACGACATCGCGGCAGAGGACGATGCCAGCTATGGCTTTTTGTGCCCTCTGGTGCGCGGACAGCAATACGGCGGCCTGCTCGAAGACTTGCCGGAAAGCTGGATCGACCTCAGCCGCAGCGAGCCCAAGGTCAAGCCAGCTTACAAAAATGCCCTTCCTTATATGGTCACTGTCGATGCAAAAGGGAAAACAGGCTCGGGGACGGAATTCTGGTTTATCCCCGGCAAATTCCGCTTCTGCCTGAACTGCGGAACAACACATGAAGCTCATGGTAAGGATGCCAACCGCCTCTCCAGCCTATCTGGTGAAGGCCGCTCTTCTGCTACCACCATGATAACCCTGGCGGCCTTGCAACAGTTATTTGCATTTCCCGAACCATCACCAGGCCAGCCTGATCCGCGCAAGCTGCTAGGTTTCACCGACAACCGTCAGGACGCTGCTCTGCAGGCGGGGCATTTCAACGACTTCATTTTCCTGGTGACACTGCGCGCCGGCTTGGTTGGTGCACTTCAAAGCAGCGGCGGTCAAGTCGATGAAGAGCATCTTGCCGAAAGCGTATTCAAGGCCCTAGGTTTTCAAGGAATCGATAACGCAACACTGGTGGAGTATCTGCGTACCCCAAAACTCATGGGGCTGGCCCGGCAGGAAGCACAACGCACGTTGCGCTTCATCATCGCCTATCGATTATTGCGTGATTTGCGCCGCGGCTGGCGCTACAACAACCCAAATCTGGATCAGCTCGGTTTGTTGCAGATTCGTTATCGCGAGCTGGATGGCTTCTGTGCTGATTCGAGCATTTTTGCTGGCAACCACATCCTCGCCAGATTGACGGTCGCACAACGGGCGATTCTATACGAGCTGCTGTTCGACACCCTGCGCCGCCAATTGTGCCTAGAAAGTCGTTACCTCGACCCGGTCGAGCAGGACAAGGCGCGCACCAGTGCTCACACTTATCTGAATGAACGCTGGGCTTTTGCCCCCGACGAGAAGCTCGATACAGGTCGTTATCTCATTCTCAGCAAGCGACCGGAGTACCGCGGCAAGCCGCGTACAGATCTGGTTACAGGCGGCCCGCGCTCACGTCTGCTGCGGCAAATCAAGACCGCACCCTTTTGGCGCGACAGCGCCTGCGCCAGTGAAGTTTTGCATTGGAGGGATATCGAATGGGTCGAGCTTATCGAAGCCTTGCTGGAGTCTGCCAAGAACTACGGTTATGTGCAGAGTCAGCCCATCGATGCCCAGCTCGCGGGCTGGCGCTTGAACGCGGCAGCACTGGACTGGTGCCTAATTGCCGATCAGCCGCAATCTGACAGCAGTCGTATTAATCAGTATTTCCGCGCTTTGTACCTCGGTATTGCCGACATGTTACAACGGCCCTCGCATCCACTGTTTGACTTCGAGGCTCAGGAACACACGGCCCAAGTGGATGCGCCACGCCGACAACTGCTGGAGCAGCGTTTCCGCTACACCGAAAAAGATAGACAGGACTGGGCGCAGACCCCGGCTCATGAAGCTCCCCTGGAGCGTCTGCCGGTGATGTTCTGTTCGCCCACCATGGAGCTTGGTGTGGACATCTCCGCGCTCAACACTGTGTATCTGCGCAACGTGCCACCGACACCGGCCAACTATGCCCAGCGCAGCGGTCGTGCTGGTCGCTCAGGGCAGCAGGCCCTGGTCATCACCTACTGCGCGGCGCTTAGTCCGCATGATCAGTGGTTCTTTCACAATGCAGAGCAGATGGTGCACGGCGTAGTGCGCGCTCCAACTCTAGACCTGACCAACCGCGACCTCATCGACAGCCATTTGCAAGCGGTCTGGCTGGCCAGCACCCAGGCGCCATTAGATGACAGCATCGCACCCATGCTGGACCTCGATCAGCCCGGAAAGCCACTGAAGCAGCCCCTGCACGAAGCGTTGCGGTCATCTGCCGTCCAGCGGCGGGCATTGGTAAGTGCGGGACGTGTCATCGACCAACTCACGGGGGAGCTCGAGAGCAGTTCCTGGTTTACCCAAGACTATGTGCGCCAGGTCATCGACAACGCGGCGCAGGCCTTCTCCGGGGCACTGGAGCGTTGGCGCGTGCTGTTCGATGCCACCCGTCAGCAGATGGACATGGCCGACCGCATCGTAAAGAGCCATAGTGCCTCGCATACGGAACGCCAGAATGCTCAGCGCCGCTACGGTGACGCTGCGCGCCAGTATGCCGTGCTGCTCAAGTCCGGTAACGGCCAGAACAACGACTTCTACACCTATCGTTACCTAGCTAGTCAAGGCTTCCTGCCTGGCTACAATTTTCCGCGCCTGCCGCTTATGGCGTGGATTCCCGCCCGTGGCGGGCAGACTGCCAATGGCAAAGACGACGAAGGCAGCATGGTCAGCCGACCGCGTTTTCTTGCTCTATCCGAGTTCGGCCCACGCAGCCTCATCTACCACCAGGGTCGCATGTACCGCGTGGTGCGCGCCAAGCTCAACGTCGGCAATACGGACCACATCTCCGGTAGCAGTCAACTGTCTACCATTGCCTCGCTGGTATGCAGTCAGTGTGGCTACGGTCATCTCGGTGAGCCTGGAGGCGAGCAGCCGCTGGTCAACCGCTGCGAAAACTGCGACGCCCTGCTCACCGAGCACGATTGGGTGCGTGAACTCTACCGCATTGAAACCGTGGAGACAGTAGCTACGGAGCGCATCTCCATCAACGACGAGGAGCGTCAGCGGCAAGGCTTCGAGCTGCAAACCACCTACCGCTTCTTGCCCGGTCCTGATGGCTGTATACAGCAGCAGAAGGCCGTAATCCAACAAGGCGAGGACGTGCTGGGCGAGCTCACTTACGCACCCGCTGCACAAATCTGGCGCATCAACCGTGGCTGGCGCAGACGCAAGGACAAGGAGCAACTGGGCTTCTACATCAATCCCATCACCGGCACCTGGAGTAAACAGGATGCACCAGACGCCGAAGACGACAAGGGCGAAGGTGATGCGCTGATGGAAAAAGTGTCCAACCAGCGCATCGTTCCCTTCGTCGAGGATCACCGCAATCTATTGATCCTCGCACCTCTGCAAGTGCTATCACTGGAGGCCATGGCCACGTTGCAGGCTGCGCTCAAGCGCGGTATAGAAATGACCTTCCAGATCGAGGAATCTGAACTGGTGGCCGAGCCTCTGCCTAAATCTGATGAGCGTCGTGCCCTGCTGTTCTATGAAGCCGCCGAAGGTGGTGCCGGCGTCCTTACCCGCCTGGCTAACAGCCCCGCCGATATGGCCTTGGTGGCAGACAAGGCGTTGCAACTAATCCACTATCGCGCCCCGCAGAACGGCGTATGGACCATGGACGACCTGCCGTCACTTGAACGCAGTAATGAACTTGGCAATCATCAGTGCGAAGCTGGCTGCTACCAGTGCCTGCTGTCCTACTTCAACCAGCCCGACCATGAGCACATCAACCGCCGTAACGCCGATGCGCTTAAGTTGCTGGTGGCGCTGGCCAATGCTCAGGTAACGCCCTCAATGCAAAACCCGTCCGCTGCGGTGCCCAGTACGGCAGCCGACGAGCCTCTTGATGCCTGGCTAATAGCCCTCAAGCAGGCTGGCACATTGCAACCCGATGCGCTCAACGTGCCCGTCAACAACGGTGTAGCCGTCGCCGCCGCGCAATACAAGGCATCCCGTGCCTTGGTATTTCTATCCCTGGTGGATGAGCAGACCATAAGTGTATTGCAGGACAAAGGCTGGCAGGTGCTCGATTTTTCGGACGTTTCACACTGGTCACGACAATTTGCCACACACGCCGATGTGTTCGGTTCCAAGGAATAAAGGCGCATGACAACTCTCGAACACGACTTTCTGCCCGGCAATCTGGTGCGCGCCCGTGGTCGCGAATGGGTGGTGCAGAGTGACTCCCGCCGCGACTGGTTGCGCCTGCGCCCATTGAGCGGTGCCGATGACGAAAGCATCACCCTGATCCCTGAACTGGAACTGTATCCCGTCGAACCCGCCACTTTCTCCTGGCCCGATCCCGCGCATGCTGGCAACCACGCCGCCTCGCTGTTGCTGCGCGACGCCCTACGTCTGACCCTACGCGCCGGAGCCGGCCCGTTCCGCTCCTTCGGTAACATTGCCGTTGAACCGCGCAGCTACCAGCTCGTGCCGCTGTTGATGGCGCTGCGCCTATCCACCGTGCGCCTTTTGATCGCCGACGACGTGGGTATCGGCAAAACCATCGAAGCCGGTCTGATCGCCCGCGAACTGATGGATCGCGGCGAAATTAGCCGTTTGGCCATCCTCTGCCCACCGCATCTGGTCGAGCAATGGCAAAGCGAATTGGAAACTTGTTTCAACATTCAGACCACTGCGCTGACCTCATCCTCCGCCGCTCGCATCGAGCGCGAACTACCGCATGGCGTGCGCTTGTTCGACCATCATCCGGTGGTAGTGGTCAGCCTGGATTACATCAAGAGCGAACGCAACCGCGAGCAATTCCTCGCCACGGCCCCCGAGTGCATCATCGTGGACGAAGCGCACACCTGTGCCAGCAGCGGTGCAGGCAAGCAACTGCGGTTTGAACTGCTACAACGCCTGGCGAGAGACGAAGAGCGCCACTTGATTTTGCTCACCGCCACGCCGCACTCAGGCGATGAAGCAGCTTTCTACAACCTGCTGTCGCTGCTCGCCCCGCGCTTTGCCGCCCTGCAAGGCCGAATGACGGCCACCGACCCGCTGCGCCAAGAACTGTCCCGCCACTTTGTTCAGCGCCGCCGAAAGGACATCGCCGAATGGCAGGCCGAAACCGACGATGGACGCGGCTTCCCCCGCCGGATGAAAACCGAACTCACCTACCAACTCAGCGGTGAATGGGGCGCGTTTTTTGACGCTGTGCAGGACTACTGTCGTGAGCTTGCCGAAACTATTGAGCAGCAGGATGCCCAAGGTGGTGCCGGTCTCATCTGGTACGCCACTTTAGCATTGCTGCGCTGCGTAGCCTCATCGCCCGCAGCCGCTGTCAAGGCACTGACCACTCGGCTTGAAGGTGCCCTGCTGGATGATTCCTTTCTCAGCGACGAACGTCTGCATGATGGCGAAGCTGACGACCTCTCCAGCAACGACCTAGAGCCACCTGCGCAAGTACAAACCCAGGTGCGGGATGCCAGTCGCCTCCAAACCCTGATCACCGATGCACGCCGGCTCAGCGGTAAAAGGGGCGACCCCAAACTGGCTGCGCTGATCCAACATATCGAGCTGCTAGTGAAGGATGGCTACCATCCCGTAGTGTTCTGCCGCTACATCGCCACCGCCCATTACGTGGCCGAGCACCTCAAAGCTGCGTTTCCCAAGACCACGATCGAAGCCATCACCGGCGAGCTCACGCCCGAGCAACGCCGAGAGCGTGTGGACGACATGGCGGATGCCGACCAGCGTATCCTGGTCGCCACCGACTGCCTCTCCGAAGGCATTAACCTGCAGCACCTATTCACCGCCGTCGTACACTACGACTTGGCCTGGAACCCCACCCGCCACGAACAGCGCGAAGGCCGGGTCGACCGCTTCGGTCAACCGTCCGAAGAAGTGCGCTGCACCATGCTCTACGGCCAGGACAACCCCGTGGATGGCTTCGTGCTCAATGTTATCCTCAAGAAGGGGGAGGCCATCCAGAAGGAGCTGGGCGTGTTGGTTCCGCTACCCGAAGATGAGGCCCGCATCAACCAAGCGCTAGTCAAGGCCGCCCTGATGGGCCGTGAACGAATGGCAGCACCCTACACGCCTGATCTATTTGCCGAAGCCAACGTCGAACTACAGCCACTACAAGCGCAATGGCAGGATGCCCTGGAAAAAGCCAAGGCCAACCGTACCGTCTTCGCACAGCGCCGAATTAAACCCGACGAAGTGTTGCCCGAGTGGCATAAACAGCAACAAGCTTTGGGCACCCAGGCCGACGTGCAGCGCTTCTTGCAAAGCGCCTGCGTGCGTCTGGGGGCGCCGCTGGAAGCTGGCCGCAAGCAGACCGTACGCTTCCTGCCGCAGCACCTGCCGGAAGCCCTGCGCCAACGCCTGGCCGATGAAGGCATCACCACACCCCTGTCCATCGACTTTAGAGAAATGCACCGCAGCCACCCATTGGTGGGTCTGCTGGCCCAGCACCTGTTGGAAGGTGCGCTCGGGGGCGAAAATCCACTGGCCGCCCGCTGTGCCGTTACCCTGACCGAAGACGTTGAAGTAGTCACCACCCTCTATCTGCTGCGCCTGCGCCACCAGCTCAGCTACATACGCCGCCGCGAGCCCTTTCAGATGATGGCCGAGGAAACCGTGGCTTTGGCAGTGCAGGGCCGCAACGTTCCACAGTGGCTGGCCGACGACAGCGTGAGCCGCCTGCTTGAATGCACGCCCAGCGGCAACTTGCCTACTGAAGCCGTGCAACGCGAAGTACGTATGGCGCTCGACTTCCTCGCCGCGCACCCACAACAACTGCAAGCGTTGGCCCAGCAGCGTGCCGATACCCTGCTGACCGACCACCAACGTGTGCGCGAGGCCACCCGTGACGTAGGGCAGTACAGCGTCAGCCCCTGCCTGCCCGTCGATGTGATGGGTGTATACGTGCTGCTGCCTGACTCGCTATAAGCTTTGGCCTAGAGAAGAACAACCATGAAACGCACCCGCAAACCCCAGGCCACGCTGAACCTGCCTACCCTCAAACTCGAAGGCGGGCTGTTCCTGCCCGATCAACTGGAAAAAGCCGCCGAGGGCCGCGCCAGCGCACAGCTTGAGTCCGACTATGCCCCCCCTAAGGGTGTCAAGCTCAAGGACGAGTATAGCCGCGGCTTTCAGATCGCCTGTGCTCAATGGCAGCATTTCGCCGCACAGATGGAACGCACCGACGTCAATACCACGCAGCTCACCACCGCTTTTATTCATGAACTGCTCCGTGATGCTTTTGGCTACACCACCCTGCAACCTGCGCAAGAGCAAGAGGTAGGTGAACTGCGCTATCCCATCAGCCTTATGGCCGGTCACCTACCTGTTCTGGTGGCTCCGCACACCGTGAGGTTGGACGACGCCGACACGCAGTTTGCTGTGCAAGGCAGTGGAAACCGCAAAAAATCCCCATTCCAAGCTATGCAGGAACTGCTCAATTCCAGCGAAGCGCTGCAATGGGGCCTCGTTAGCAACGGCAGACAGTTACGCCTGCTGCGTGATGCTGCCTCGCTTACCCGCCCCAGTTTTCTCGAAGTCGATCTGGCCGATCTGTTCAGCAGCCAGCGTTATGCCGAGTTCGTCAATGTCTGGCGTCTATTGCACGCCAGCCGTGCTCCTTTGCTCCCATATCCTCTCATGGGGGATGGCCATGGTGAGGGGAGGCCATCCGCAACGTGCATCTGGGAGCAATGGCGTAGTGAAGGCCAGCAAGAAGGCACCCGTGTGCGCGATGGGCTGCGCAACGGCGTCGAACAAGCACTGTTGACCTTCGGCACGGGCTTTCTGCAACACAATGCCAACCACAGCCTGCGGGCTGCATTGGACAGCGGCACGCTGAGCAAGGACGCCTACTTCCAGCAACTGCTCCGCCTAATCTATCGTTTAATTTTCGTCTTCACAGTCGAAGAGCGTGGTGTACTGCACCCCAAGGATGACGGTGGCGAGTCCGTGGCTGCCCGACGCGCGTATACCGAAGGTTATGCCTTGGCTCGCCTGCGTGAGTTGTGTCTGAAACGCCGCGCCCGCACCCGGTACGACGATCAATGGCAAGCCATTCGTATTGTATTTCGTGGCCTTGCTCAGGGCGAGTCACGCCTAGCACTGCCTGCATTGGGCGGTCTGTTCGCTCCCGAGCAATGCCCCGATCTGGATGCCGCCAGCCTGGACAACGCCCACTTATTGGCTGCTCTGCAACAACTGCGCTGGGCTCTGGTGGCTCAGGGCAAAGGTAGCAGCCTTACTCCTGTAGATTACCGCAACATGGGGCCGGAGGAGCTCGGCAGCGTATATGAAAGCTTGCTGGAACTGGTACCCAGCATCGACTTGCCAGCGCGCCGTTTCGGCTTTGTCGGCCTTACCGAGGAAGGAAGTACCGCTGGTAACGCCCGTAAGCTCACCGGTAGCTATTACACCCCCGACAGCCTGGTGCAAGAGCTGATCAAAAGTGCACTTGAACCAGTCATTGAGCAGCGCTTGGCCGGCAATCCAACCAACCCCATCGCGGCGCTGCTGGCTATCCGGGTTATCGATCCCGCCTGCGGCAGCGGCCACTTCCTGCTTGCCGCCGCACGCCGCCTGGCAGAAACACTGGCCCAGTTACGGAGCCTCGAAGGCGGGCAGGAGGGGGCCATCCAGCCTCAGGACTACCGTCATGCTCTGCGCGAAGTGGTGGCCCACTGCATTTATGGCGTGGACCGCAATCCCATGGCTATCGAACTGGCACGCATGGCTTTGTGGCTCGAGGGCTACGAGGAAGGGCGCCCGCTGGGATTTCTCGATCATCACCTGCAAGTCGGCGACGCCTTGCTGGGCCTTACCGACTTAAAAGTATTGGAACAAGGTATCGCCAAGGACGCTTTCAAGCCCCTCAGCGGCGACGACAAAGACGTGTGCAAGGCACTGGCCAAAGTCAATGCCGCCGCCCTCAAAGACTTGGAGAAAAAGCGTACCGCGCGCACTTTCGGCCAGACCGAACTCGTTCAGCGGCACGATATTGGCCTCGAGGCATTGCGCGCGCTGGAAGCCCTGCCCGAAGACAGCAGTGAACAGATCGCCGCTAAGAAGCAGGCCTACGACCGCTACCTGCACACCGCTCGCACCGGCCAGCTTGCCCAGGCAGCCAATCTGCTGTTGGGGGCCTACCTGTTGCCCAAAACAGAAGGCAACGCTCAGGCCATCCCTACCACAGCCGCGCTCTACCTCACCCTGCTAGGCAATGCTCTGCCTACTGAACTGCAGCCGGCGCTGGCTGCGGCACAGCAAGCCTGCGAAGAGGCCCGGGTGCTCCACTGGCCATTGGCGTTTCCACAGGTATTTGCCCAAGGTGGTTTTGATTGTGTGCTGGGCAACCCTCCGTGGGAGCGCATCAAGCTGCAAGAGGAAGAGTTCTTCGCAACACGCCACAGTGACGTGGCTCGGGCCCGCAACAAGGCCGAGCGCGCTCAGCGTATTCAGTGGCTCAGTGATGGCATGCTGGCGCGCCACCTCTACCCCGAACTTGCCCATGAAACGCACGAGGACGAAGCGGAAAAACGCCTCTACCAAGCGTTTATATCGGCCCGTCGTACCAGTGAGGCGGCCAGCCTGTTCGCCCATGTTAAGGGTGACGATGGTGGCCGCTTCCCGCTTACCGGCGTGGGCGATGTGAATACCTATGCGCTGTTCTCAGAAACTATCCTGCAAATCCAAGCCAGTAGCGGCCGTGCCGGCTTTATCGTGCCCACTGGTATTGCTACTGATGACAGCACCAAGGCCTTTTTTGGTCACCTAACAAGCACTCAGCGACTAGTAAAGCTGATTAGCCTTTATGAAGTGCGTGCGTGGTTCAAAGCAACAGACGACAGAAAGTCGTTCTGCTTGCTAACCCTGGGAAATTCAGTTTCAACAGAATTTCTTTTTGATGCCAAGAAAATTCAAGATCTCTACGAGCCTGCAAAGTGGTTCACGTTAACACCCAGCGAATTCAGTCTTATCAACCCCAATACACTTACCTGCCCAGTGTTCCGCAGTGAGCGCGATGCTGAACTGTCTAAGAAGCTCTACCGTGTGGCGCCTGTTCTGATTCGTGATGCTGTGACCGCAGGTAAAGGCAAGCAGGCTAAGGTGATAGAGCCTGTAGTCAATCCATGGGGAATTTCGTTTTTGACGATGTTCCACATGTCGAACGAAAGTCATTTGTTCAAGTACGAATTTGCACCGGACCGTCTGCCCCTATACGAAGCCAAGCTTATACACCAGCTTGACCACCGCTGGGCAACGTATGACAACAATGGCAGCAGTCGCGATACAACCCTTGCCGAAAGAAATGATCCGGATTTCATCGTTACCCCACGCTACTGGATCAATCGTACCGAGGTGGAGGAGCGCCTGTGCAAACGCGACCGTGATGGTCGCGTAGTTTGGCAGTGGGAGCGAGATTGGCTAATGGGTTGGCGAGATATTGCCTTGCGCTCTGTAGAGCGAACAGTGATTGCATCGGTGATACCAAGGGTCGGAGTCAATCATAAAACTCCACTATGGTTCGCCAAATCCTCACCATCTGTTGAGCATTCGGCGGCGCTTTTGGGTAACTTTAATTCACTAGTTCTGGATTATGTCGCTCGCCAAAAAATTGGTGGAACATCGCTAACCTACTTCTACTTGAAGCAGTTTCCCTTTCTTCCTCCTGAACGCTATACCGAAGCCGATCTCGCTTTTATTGTTCCGCGCGTACTGGAGCTAACTTACACCGCCCACGATCTAGCTAGTTGGGCGCAGGATTTGGGCTATGATGGCCCACCCTTCGCCTTTGACCCCGACCGCAGGGCAATCCTTCGCGCTGAACTCGACGCCTGCTACGCCAATCTCTATAGCCTCACCCGTGACGAGCTGCGCTATATACTCGACCCCGCCGACATCATGGGCGACGAGTACCCTAGTGAAACTTTCCGGGTGCTTAAGAATAAGGAGCTGAAGGAGTTCGGTGAATATCGCACCCAAAGGCTGGTGCTGGAGGCCTGGGATATGTTGGAGCAGCCATCGCTCATCATTCCAGCAGTTAAACCGACGCGGCGTACCGCGCCGCTTTCTATCTATGCCGAAGGCGGCACACCTGCCTCCGAGGCAGAGGATTGGCTGGCTGGCCTCATATGCGATGTACTTGTACATGCCGGAGAGTGTGACGACAATCGCTTGCGACGCATTCTTGAAGCGCGGTTGCCAGAAGCTACTCCGCATGCAGGGTGGCTACATGATTGGCTGATGCCGTTGAATACAGAGCGTTGGACGCATATTTGTGGTTGGCTTCGCGATCTATTTGGCGTAGCCACCACTGCGTCTCTATCCATTCGCAATCAGGAACCATTGCACAACGTAATTGGCGATCATCGCACCGAATCGCTGGCTCAGGCCCTGGTCGAAGCGCGTCGCCAGAAAGATGCTGCCTTGAGAGAAGCGCTGGTAGGCTCGACATCGGCTGCACAAACAGATGAGCTACGCAAACGGGGATAAATGCATATGGACGATGCTACAACTTTTCCGACAAGCCCTGCTAAACCGCGCATATGGGTGGAAACGCTTTGGTTTTTGGAATCCCTGACAACTCAGCAGCCGTTGCGCGAAATCACATTTCAGTGCGGGCTGAACCTGATCGTATCGCCACCAGGGTCAGGAAGTTCAGGGCATGGTGTAGGTAAAACAGCATTCTGCCAGCTGCTGCGTTTTGTACTGGATGATCCGCTCTGGTCGAGCGGTTCGACGTTGCGCGATGAGCTGTTGAGCTGTCGTGAGTTGAAGGAAGGCGCAGTAGCCGCCCGTGTTCATGTCGGTGGTGAAGCCTGGACTGTTGTGAAACCATGGCTGCATCAGAAGCACTACCGAGCATCACGCGCAGCCGATTGGCGGCAGTTGGCCACGGGTGACGCTGAGAACGAATTCAACGCCTACCAAGCAGCACTCCACCAGCATCTGGTCGAAATCCTGCCTGTAAAAGAACTGCCAGCGTCGAAACAACCCATCGAATGGCATCAGATTCTGGCTTGGTGTTCCCGCGACCAAAACACTCGCTATCACAACTATTACCAGTGGCGTGCTGACGGGGTTGGATTTAGCCTGCCGGCGAAGTCCCCTGCGGCACTAATGCAAATCGTGCTGGGCCTACTGCACAACGCCACAACATTGCGTGATTTGGATAGCGCAGCCAAACAGATGGAGGATCAAAAATCACAGCTGCAAGCATTGCGTGAGGAGCCCGCGCGCTTGCTGACACACGTGCGCAGGCAATTGACTCGACGCCTCAGTGTCCCAGCCGCTACTCCATTCCGGCAGGACGGTCTGCTTGAGCATCCGAACCTTATCGGTTTCGCCAAGCAAAGACATGAGGCTTATCAGCAGGAACTGCGGACAATCGAGTCTGAGCGAAAAGATCTTGCTGCAGATCATCAGGCATGGGTGGAAAGGCGAGCGCCACTAAAAAACCTCATGGATCTTCTCTCCAACGAGATTGAGCAAGTGGAAGCATTGATTGCGGGCGATATCCAGCGAGTAGAAGAGTTGCAAAACGAAGTTTCGTCATTGCAGCAACGGCTGCCAACTCGCTGCGATGTAGGAAATCGCTTGCTCAAGGATTGCAGCTATGTCACTGAGCGCATCGGACAGACGCAAATTGACCGGAAGCAGCGTATCGCGGGGCATCAACGATCTAAGCAGGCTCTCGAAAGCGAGCTGCCGCTCCTGCAGGACCGGCTGAATGAGTTGAAGGAGGAGGCAGCGCCTATTGACGCAAAACTGGCAGCAATCTATCAGCAAAATACTGAACTGGATGCAAGATACGCACAGTCTCTGTCAGCACATCAGTTGCTCGACGAGTCCATCGAAGACTACGAATATTACGAAAATATCGCATCAGGCAGTTCCCAGTCGGCCGATATCGAAGCAGTCGAGCTCAAAGTTGAATCGACTCAGCGTCAACGCGAAAAGCTTCAGATACAGCTTGAGAAAGAGCGTGAGGCGGTGAAGGGGCGTCGCCGTGTCATCAGTGATGCCATGCAAGCTGTTGCTAAATCGTTACCCTCTTTCCGGTGGGGCGTTTTTAACGATGAGGACAAGCACCGCAATCACCCGTTTCAAATGGGGCCAATGCATTCAACGACTTTCAAGGTTCTGGAAATCCTGGCAGGAGATATTGCCTGCTTGCTAGACAGCACGAAAGATGAAAGCTTTCACCCTGGATTCCTTCTGCATGACTCTCCTCGTGAGGCGGAAATGAGCGAGGCCATACTATGGTCTCTGCTTAGGCATGTAGCATCGAGTGGAAGTGATTCGTTCCAATACATTGTCACCACTTCAACTGAGCCCACTGAGGCTTTCAAGTCTTTTGAGCGTCTCAGACTTTCATCCGATAACGAGAGTGGCCTTCTTCTTCGAAGGCGTCTGGGTGCAAATCTTGAGTCGTTGACATGAGTGACGCAGTGAATCCTCTACAACGCGCCTTGATTGAGAAAGCAGGCCACGACAACGGCTTCGAGCATGTGCTGCCCGCACTTGGTAATACCGTGATACTGGCTTCGGCACGTCACCGAAGTAGAGCGGCAATGGTGCCGATGGCCGGCGGGTTTGAGGTGCGCTTGCAGCCTGCTTCACCTGCGCTGGTGTCGGAGTTACTGCGCAGCTTCAAGCCATGGGCGGGGGTAGATGGTGCATTCTGTGTGCCCACTCTAGCCGATCTGTCCACATTGCTCCGCCGCGCGGCCAGTTTGTCACAGGCGCTACCGAATCAGGCTGTACGCGATTACCACTCGGCAGTTACGCAGGCACTAGCAGCCTTGCCGAGCGGAAGCGGAGGCACAGAAGTGGAACGCCTGGTACGCCAGCGCGTAGGGCAGGATCGTTTTCGAGATGCGCTATTGATTTACTGGGGCGGTGCCTGTGCGGTGACCGGCATCACCTTAGTTGAAACACTTCGCGCCAGTCACGCCAAGCCTTGGGCGCAATGCGCCGACGATGTCCAGCGGCTGGATTCCTTCAATGGCTTCCTGCTTGCGGCTCACCTTGATGCACTTTTTGATCGCTTTCTGATTAGCTTTGATGATGACGGAAACTTGCTAATCGCCGGTCGCATATCCCAAAACGATCTGCATCGCCTTGGTATCCACTCAGGCATGGCATTGCGCTGGCTGGCTAACGAGCATCGGCCATATTTACGGTGGCATCGCGAACGTTTCCTGCTCGGCGCCTGATCTAGAAACAGATCAATGCCTTGAGTTCTTGAGTTAAAACTCGATACAAATTCACTCGCAATTCAGCTTACTGTAAGCCATCGTTATGCTAGCTACTGGCGTTTGCTGTGGAATACCCATGATTTCCCTAGTCGACGAACAAGTAGCCGAACAGTTAGCAAATAATAATACCGCGTCGCGTCACTTCGCTGGCTCATGC
Source organism: Pseudomonas sp. BW7P1 (assembly GCF_024981055.1). Classification (NCBI taxonomy): domain Bacteria; kingdom Pseudomonadati; phylum Pseudomonadota; class Gammaproteobacteria; order Pseudomonadales; family Pseudomonadaceae; genus Pseudomonas; species Pseudomonas sp. BW7P1. Next base: position 1,064,610 of record NZ_CP103374.1, read on the forward strand.
GTTCCAGGTACCAAGCCAAATGCTTTCTCTGCCAAGCCCAAGGAGTGTCGCGCTGCCAGCGTTCTGCAATTTCAGCTTGGATAAGCATCGCCTGTCGCAAATGGCGTTGCCGCGTCGCATGCGACCCTGTCAGCACGCCAGCCAAGAACAACTCCATATCGAATGGCTTGGTCATGTTCGTCCCCCAATGTAGGCAGCAACCACATCGATTCGACCGTGCCCCAGCTCATTGCTGATTTGCCTCCGGGCCTCACGATCAAGGTGCTGATCTAACCCGTAGCATTGACCTCCTTTGATGGGCGCGCGGTGTTGGGTGATTTGCTCATAGCGCTCACATGCGTAAGCCGCTCGTAGCTCATGGAAGCCTTTTAGGCGGTGTGCATGCAGGATGTCCCGCGCAGGGCGAATGATTTCTTGCAGGACATTCAGATAGGTTTGATGGAGTGTAATCAGGTTGTGGCTACCCACAGGCGACACCTGCCGTGCAAACTCAAGTGCACCTCGAACATTATCGTTCACCGCAATCCAACGGGGCGCCGAGGCGCCAGCGCGACCGCCTTTCGTGCCGTCTTGGATGTTGATCCTACCGAACGCTTTCGCCTCACGATTTAGCCGCGGCAGGTCAGCCAGGATGGCCTCACGCAGGCGCATACCGGTGGCTCGCGCCAGCAGAACGATCGCGGCGGCCCGGAGCAGATTTTGGCTGCAAAGCGCATCGACGATCTGCTTCACCTGTTCGCGGTCCTGGCCCTGTGGCACAGACTGGCGAACCCCGGTGCGCTGCATACCTAACGCCTTGCTCGGACTTGGCAGTTTCACATGCTGGTCACCGCGAAGCGCTGCCATAGTCCTGTTAACGCTGGAAAGGCGGTTTTGTGCGGTGCTGACAGCAAGGTCACCGCGCCTAACCAGGTCGCGCAGATACGCCGCATAGTCCGCCAATACGTTCCGATCAATCTGCCGCGCATCATTGATACCCGGCCCCTGTTCTGAGCGGCACCACTTCACGAATGCCTGCCATCGATCACAGTGTGCCTTGACCGTGCCGTAATGACCGCCGCCGAACATGTCTTTCAGTGCCTGCGGCCCTGCATAGCTCAATTGTCTGCCGTAGCCAAAATTACGGCCGTCACGCCTACCCACCAATGCCATGTCGGTCACCTCATCTCTTGCTCTCCAGTCCTCGCCCCACGTCATCCCGCCAAGAATGCTGAGTGTTATCAGGGATCAAGGCCCCTGCGACCTGTGGGGATGTCCTCTACGCGGGACTGGCGGCTCCTTACGACCGGGAGCAAGGGCATCTCATGATCTGGCCTCCTGAGCACCGATAGCGGTGGGCGGGTGGAGGCAGCATTGGCTGACGAGACCAGTGCCTGAAGATCCTGAGCTATGTGCAAGCAGCGCTGCGATGACCGGGGCATGCCTGACTGTCAGTCAGGTGCAGTCCATTCCCTAGTCTGCGGCACCGTCATCTACAAGGCTGTTGCTGGTGACATCGGCGTTTGTCACGCCGATTGTCACGAGGGGGATTGCCGCAAAGCCATGTGCGTTCAGGGCTGCAGCAGTGGTAGAAGCGCCCGTCTCTTTCCAGAAGAAAGAGACGGGCACAGGTTGGCGCAAAAATTTGGCCAAGCGGTTAGGTTGCTGCAGGGCAGCGAGGTACGGTGTATCTGGCGCACGAGGGCCATATGTATAAGAGCATCCATCACTGGGAAGTGACCGGGCGAGCTGCCGGATGCGAATCGCCCTTGGGGAGAACCACCGCGGGAGCGGCGTGACCTTTAAGGCTCGGGTCACCTGGGGTGCTGTCATCGACAGCCTTTGCACCGCCAGTTCTACGCCTGTGGATAAACCCGGTCAAGGGCCGAAATTCTGTGCTCTTGAGGACGTGAAAAGCGGTTATCCATCGGTGGAATACCTTGGTAAATCCTGGACAATGTCGTGGCTTTTAGCTCTTCAAAGTGAGGTCCATCCAAACAGGGCGGCTTTGCAGCCCTGTTTGGATGGACCCGCGCTGACAAGCGGATAAACGAGGCTGCTTTCCCTGAACCTTGAACGCTCAATTGTTGTTGCTGCCGTTGATGCGCATGCAGAGCGCTAGCGTATCGGCACCACGTTCTTGTCTCTGACTTGGCCGTACGCTGAGGCAAGCAGGCTGCCGGTGGCGGCTTTCTGGATGTACTCACTCCACCAGGCCATCATCGGGCGCCGGCGCTCAATGTAGTCGGCTCGGTTGTAGGCGCTGCGCACCTCATCCTTGTCGACATGCGCCAGTGCAACTTCAATGAGTTCCGGGTCCCACCCATGTTCATTCAAGATGGTGCTGGCCATTGAGCGCATGCCATGGCTGACCAACCGATCCTGAAACCCCATGCGTTTCAACGCCATGTTGGCCGTTTGGCTATTGGCGTGGGTGCGTGGGTTTCTGTCTGCTGGGAAGACGTATTCGCGATGGCCGCTGTGATTCTTCAGTGATTCCAGCAGCGCGACAGCGTGATCACTCAGCGGGATGCTGTGTGGGCGGCGCTTCTTCATCCGCTCCGCCGGGATAGTCCAGACACGCCTTTCAAAGTCGATGTCTGCCCAGCGAGTGGTCGCCGCCTCGGCGGGGCGAGTCATCGTGTGTAACTGCCATTCGATCAGGCAGCGGGTGGTGCGTTTGATGCTGGCGTTCGCGATCTCCAGCATAAGCTCGGGGAGCTCTTCGGGTGGAAGCGCAGCCATGTTCTCTTTTTTGGGCTTCTTGAAGACTGCCCTGATGCCGCTGAGCGGGTTGGCGAAGATCAGGCCGGAGTTTACGCCGTAGGTCATGATCTCGTTTAGTCGCTGGCTGAGACGCTTGACCGTCTCCAGGCTGCCTTTCGCTTCGATTGGGCGAAGCAATGCGATCACCATCGGAGCGGTGATCTTCGTCAGTGGCGTTGTCTTCAAATCGGGGAACACGTGCAGCGTGAGCGATCGCCAAATGTCCTCGGCGTAGGCCGGGGTGACCGAGTCTTTCTTGAGCTCGAACCAGGCGGTGGCCACGTTCTCGAAGGTGTGTTCCGTTTCTGCGCGCTTGGCTTCATTCAGCGTATTGCGCTGCACCTTGGGATCAATGCCCTGTGCGAGTAGCTCACGCGCTTCGACTGCCTTTTTTCGTGCGTTCGCCAGTGACAGTTCGGGGTAGGTTCCGAAGCCGATGTTGATGCGCTTCTTGGTCACCGGTTCGCGGTAGTTGAAATTCCACAGCAACGAGCCATTGCTGCGTACGCGGAGCTGCAAACCGTCACCATCCGTGAGGACATAATCCTTGGACGCGGGTTTGACTCCCTTGAGTTGTCGATCGGAGAGGCGGAGGTTTTGAGCAGGCATGAGATTGTCCTCAGGCACTGATTCGGTATTCCAAAGATTAGCACTGGGTGGACTGGAATACCGTCTGGAATACCCGAACGGTTGGAACTCAAAAACTCTCAAAAGACCGCAAAAGCGCTGGAAGCCGCGTATTTACTGGATCGCAGACACAAAAAAAGACGCCCGTGGACGTCTTTGTTTGATCATTTGGTGGAGCCGGGGGGATTTGAACCCCCGTCCGCCAGTACTCCGCTGTCGGTACTACATGCTTAGCCGTGTCTATTAAGTTAACCCTCAGCGACCCGACGGGCAGGGTGCTTTGGGCGAGTTGTGTAAGTTTTAGCCGCTTCGTCCACAACGTACTGCACGGCGATTCTGTTCTATATGACAATCATTTCGGGTTTACAGACATCCCCTGATGATTGCTGGGCCCGAAGGCACCAGAAGTGCATGTCAGCTGCAATTAAGCAGCGAGAGCAGCACCGTATTGGTCGTCATTGGCAACTATAAGAAGTTGCAACAGTGGATTTACGACTTCTGTTACCAAGTCGGCATGCACCTAGAGTTTCGCAACCGGCGTCGAATCCTGAACGGCCCCGAACTCATTGCCCGGTACATCTGTTGGAGCAACAAGCACGTGCAGTGTACGCCAAACGGCCCGCGAGGCCAACCCGAAGGTTGGCCGGGCTTCGATCAATTGTTGGTGCCGCTGGATTTTCGGAGTTCCGTAATGGTCTGCGAGGTTTCCGCGACGCAATCATCGATTTTGCCCTGGGCCTTGAGCGCCTGTGCCTTCTGCACACTGGTTTCGGCGCGCTGGCTCAGTTCCGGCGACGATGAAAGCTGGGCCTTGGCATTGTTGATGGTCTGGATGTTGGCATCGCACAGGTCGGCAGGCTTGTCGGCCGCGAACGAGGCGGATGCCATCATCGATGCCGTAACGAACAGACCTAACAGTACAGAACGTTTCATATGAATCTCCTTGAACTGAGGGATCCAGACTTCGCTGGCCGTCAGGACGGGCAACCGGGTGGAGGAAAAGCCCCGTTTGGCGGGGCTTGTTCTGTGGACTGCCGTGGCTTTCAAGGAGTTCTATTTTTCTTCAGCCTGTTTTCGCCCGGGTCACCCGATCCACCAGATACACCAGCCCGTGATAGTCGATGCCGCCGTGTTGCGTCAAGCCGATTTCACAGGTCCGGCTGGTGGAAATTCCTTCGCTGCAATGTTGCACCGCATCCTTGAGGGTACGCAGCGAATGGCCGTTGAGCTCCGGTGTGGTGAAGCCCTTGTCGCCGGCAAAACCACAGCAATGAATACCTTCCGGGATCACCACGTTCTTGCTGCACTTGCGCACCAGATCGATCAGTGCCTGACTCTCGCCCAGATGCTGAGTGCTGCACGTCACATGCACGGCAATCGGTGCGTCCTGCGGAATGAACTCCAGCCGGTCCATCAGATGGGTGCGGATGAAGCGCACAGGGTCATACAGATCGAGACGAACATTTCCTACATCCTGTGCCAGTCGCAAGGTGCAGGGACTGGTGTCGCAGTAGATCGGATCGAGCCCGCCACGGCTGGCGTGCAGCAGGGCGCCGATCAGTTCCTGGCGCTTGTGCTCGGCCTGTTCGGCATAGCCTTTGGAGGCGAAGGGCTGGCCGCAGCAGAGGTTGTCCAGATTGTCTGGAAGCACCACCTGATAACCGGCCTTCTCCAGCAGACCACGGGTTTTGTCGTACAGCGACATCTGCTCCTTGTCGCCCGCCGCCGGCCCCATCACTCGCGACACGCAAGCCGCCAGATACACCACACGCGGGCGTCCGTCCGACAGGCCGGGGCTGACCCGAATGGCTTTTTCCGGCTGCGGCATGGCGTTGGTCCACTGCGGCACCTGGCCTTTGGACAGACGCGTCAGCGTTCCCGACAACTTCGCCAGACGCGGTGCTCCCAGCAGCATCCGAGCACCGTTGGCCACGTGCAGGGTGAACCGTGCGCCTTGCAGGGTGGTGGCGAAATTTCCTTCGATCCAGTTAGCCGCTTTCGTATGGGTGGCGTTACGGGCGCGCAGTTTTTTCACCAGCTCGCCGGTGTTGATGCCTACAGGACAGCGCTGCGCGCACAAACCGGTCGCGGCGCAGGTTTCGATGCCCTGGTACTCGTAGGCTTTTTCCAGTTCGGTGGTGTCGATGCCGGCGCGCTTTCGCGCCTGAATATCGCGCCAGATCACGATGCGCTGGCGCGGGCTCAGGGTCAGGCCTTTCGATGGGCAAACCGGCTCGCAGAAACCGCACTCGATGCATTTATCCACAATCTCGTCAGCGGCCGGCAGCGGTTTCAGGTGCTTGAGGTGGATCTGCGGATCTTCGCTGAGCACAACGTCCGGGTTGAGAATGCCCTGAGGATCGAGCAGGCGCTTGAGCTGCCACATCAATTGATAGGCGTCGCTGCCCCATTCCTGTTCGACAAAGGGCGCCATGTTGCGCCCGGTGCCGTGCTCGGCCTTTAACGAGCCGCCGAACTCCACGGCCACCAGCTGCGCCACGTCGTCCATGAACGCCTGATAGCGTGCGACTTCTTCCGGACTGTTGAAGCCTTGGGTGAAGACGAAGTGCAGATTGCCTTCCAGTGCGTGTCCGAAAAGGATCGCTTCGTCGTAGTGATGTTTGTCGAACAGCTCGATCAGACGGTTCACGCCGATCGCCAGTTGTTCCACCGGGAAGGTGACGTCCTCGATGATTACTGTAGTGCCGGTCTTGCGCACGGCGCCGACGGCGGGGAAGGTGTCCTTGCGGATGGCCCAGAGGCGGGCGTTTTCGACCGGGTCTTCGGTGAAATCGACCTGTTTTTCCACCGGGAAGCCGTTGAGCGATGCCATGATCTGCGCCAGTTGCTCTTGCAGCAAAGTGGAAGAGGCGGCGCGGGATTCGATCAGCAGCGCGCAGGCATTGTTCGACAGGTGCTGTACGAAATCCGGCATGCCGGGTTTGTCCTGCACCGAGCGCAGACTGCGACGGTCGAGCAGCTCCACGGCGGACACTGGTTGGCTCTTCAGCACCGTGACGGCGTTGCAGCAGGTTTCCACATCCGGAAAAACGATCAGGGCCGAGGCTTTGTTCGGGTGGTCGATCACCGTGTCGTAGGTCACTGCGCTGATGAAGCCGAGAGTACCTTCAGAGCCCACCAGCAGGTGACTCAGGATATCCACAGGCTCATCGAAATCCACCAGGGCGTTGAGCGACAGGCCGGTGGTATTTTTCAGGCGATATTTGTGGCGGATTCGTGCAGCCAGTTCGGCATTGGCGCGGGTCTCGCGGCCCAATGTCGCCAAACGCTCCAGCAACTCGCCGTGACTGGTGCGAAATGCCGCGACGCTGGCGGCGTCTTCGGTGTCCAGGCGCGTGCCGTCGGCCAGCACCAGGCGAATCCCGGCCAACGTATGGTAGGTGTTTTGGGCGGTGCCGCAGCACATGCCGCTGGCGTTGTTGGCGACGATGCCGCCGATCTTGCAGGCGTTGATCGACGCCGGATCCGGGCCGATCTTGCGCCCGAACGGCGCCAGCCACGCGTTGGCCTGAGCACCGATTACGCCCGGTTGAAGGCGGATTTGCGTGCCTTGCCCCCGGATCTCACGGGCGTTCCAGTTATCCCCAAGCACGATCAGCACCGAATCGCTGATCGCCTGGCCGGACAGACTGGTGCCGGCGGCACGGAAGGTCACCGGCACCTGATCGCGGCGGGCCAGTTTCAGCAGCGCCACCACTTCATCTTCGGATTCGACGCGGATCACCAATTGCGGAATCAACCGATAGAAGCTGGCGTCGGTGCCGAAGGCCAGTGTCGACAGCGGATCATCGAAACGCCGTTCGGCCGGAATCAGTTGTTGCGCATCGCGCAGGAAAGTCACCGGTAGGGTCATTGGTCCTCCAGGATCAACACCACCAGGTCTTTCGGGCCGTGGGCGCCGTAGGCCAGCACTTGTTCGATGTCGGCGGTTTTCGACGGGCCGGAGACCAGCAATGCATTGGTCGGCATGCCTTGCGCCCACTCGAATTCCTGCTGCACCTGATAGAAGTTGTCGCGGATCTGACTGGCCTTGAGCAGGGCGAAGTGCACCGGTGGTACCAGGCTCATCAACCGTGGTTCTTCGCGGGTCGGCCAGAGAATCAGGCTGCCCGTAGCGGCGATGGCGCCGAGGGTGCCGGTAAGGCTGGCCGGGGTGTCGTTGAACAACTCGGCTTTCCATTCCTCCACCGGTCGGTCGTAGGATTTCAGCGTCGGCAGATCAGGATTGTTCGCCCAGTGCTGTGTTATGCGTTGCCCGTGAGGCGTCGTCGGTGCGATCAGCAGGCTTGGTAACTGGCGGTCGCGCAGCAATTGCGCGAGCAGGGCCGGCCACGCGCCCGCAGACGTCAGATGGATTTCGGTGTGCACCGCTTCCATCAGTTTGCGCAGTTGCGGGATCCGTTGTTCGGCGCTGTAGGTGTAAGGCCGGGTCACCAGATCGACATCGAAGTTGTCGGCAATCGGTGTGGTGCCGGTCAGACTTTTACGCAACTTGCCGAGGATGTTTTGCTTGGCGCTCATCAACGATCTCCTTGTTTGGCCAGATGCTCGCGGGCCATGTCATGCAGTGAGCGGGCGGCGGGTTTCGGAGCGCTGTGATTCTGCGTCCACGGCCCGACATTGTTCGGCGTCAGCGCGCGCAGGCGTGTGGCGAAGAACGCAAACAGTCGATACAAAGTCGGCGAGCTGTTGAGTTTCGCCCAGGCATTCCAGATGAACCGTTCCTTGCGCGAATACTTGCTGCCCTGGCCGCGCATCACTTGATGAGGACTGTCGGGAGCTTTGACGTTCTCCTCGCGCAGGCGACGCAGCAAAGCAGGAATTGGAATTTTCACCGGACACACTTCACCGCAGGCGCCGCACAGCGAAGACGCGCTTGGGTGGTCCGGGACTTTCGCCAGGCCGACCATGTGCGGGGTGATGATTTTGCCGATCGGGCCGGGATAAACCTCGCCGTAGGTATGGCCGCCGACACGGGTGTAGACCGGGCAATGGTTCATGCAGGCGCCGCAGCGGATGCAGTTCAAGGTCTGGCGCAGTTCGCTGTCGGCAAACGCCTGGCTGCGCCCGTTGTCGAGCAGGACCAGATGCACTTCCTGCGGGCCGTCGAGTTCATGCTCCTTGCGCGGGCCGGAGATCATGTTGACGTAGGTGGTGATCGGAATGCCCAGCGCCGAACGGGTCAGCAATGACAGCAGCGGCACCACGTCACGCAGGTTTTCCACGACTTTTTCGATGCCGGTGACGGCGATGTGCACCGGCGGCACGGTGGTGGTCATGCGTCCGTTGCCTTCGTTTTCCACCAGCAGCAGGGTGCCGGTTTCGGCCACGGCGAAGTTGACACCGGAGACGCCGATGTCCGCTTCGAAGAATTTCTGCCGCAGGACCCTGCGACCGATCTGAATGAGTTGGTCAACGTCCTTGGTGTATTCCACGCCAAGTTTGTCGTGGAACAAGGACGCGACCTGACCGGCATTCTTGTGGATTGCCGGCATGATGATGTGTGAAGGCTTCTCGTGGTCGAGCTGGACGATGTATTCCCCCATGTCGGACTCCAGACATTCAATGTCTTGAGCCTCGAGGAAATGGTTCATCTCCATCTCTTCGCTGACCATCGATTTGCCCTTGATCACTTGCCGCGCCTCGTGAGCGCGGATGATCGAAAGGACGATGCCATTGGCCTCGTCCACCGTTTCCGCCCAGTGCACTGTCACACCGTTGCGGGTCAGGTTCTGTTCCAGTTGCTCGAGCAGGTCGGGCAACTTGGAGAGCGCGCGGGCACGGATCGCATTGCCCAGTGCGCGCAGGTGTTCTCTTTCGTGGGCATCGCTGAAAGCCGCTGCCCGCTTGGTCATCAGCGAATCCATCGCCGTGCGGAAGTTGTTCCGTAACTGCGAATCGCCCAGAGCGTTGCGGGCCCGGGCGCGGAAGTCGTCTTCTACGGCAACCACAGGAATCATTGTGGAAGTGCTCATCGCGCACCTCCGGTTCGTTGCCAGAGAAAGCTCGCCAGGTGTTGCCCGCGCAGCGCTTCCTTCTGTTTTTCCAGCGAGCCGTTGATGTTCATCAGGCAGCCGCAATCGGCACTGAGTACCTGATGCGCACCGGATTCCTTCAACGCCCGGGTCTTGTCGGCCACCATCGCGCCGGAAATGTCTGGCATACGGACGCTGAATGTCCCACCGAAGCCACAGCATTCGCTTTCGTGATCGTGGTTGACCCGTTCCACGTTGCTCAACTGCGCCAACAACTCGCGGCCGTGCAGGTGGGTGTTCATTTCCCGTCGTGCCGAACACGAAGTGTGCAGCGCCACTTTGACCGGCTCGCCGCTGTCCTTGAGCTGCACCTTGCAGACGAACAACAGAAACTCGGCCAATTCATAGGTCCGGGCCGCGAGGGCCTGAACCTGTTTCAGCGTTTGCGGCTCGTCCTTGAACAAGTCGGCGTAATGCTCACGGATCATTCCCGCGCAGGAGCCGGACGGCACCACCACTGGATAATCACCGGCAAACAACGCCAGTTGCGAGCGCGCCACCGTCCGTGCCTGCTCGGTGTAACCCGAGGTGTAGGCCGGTTGTCCGCAGCAGCTCTGCCCTTGCGGGTAGTCGACCCGAATGCCTTCGCGTTCCAGCAAGTGGATCGCGTCCATCCCGGCTTCGGGATAAAACAGGTCGACCACGCAGGTGCCGAACAGGTAGACCCGCGACGGTTTCTCGCTCGGGTACTGCCGGGGTTCGGGCAGTGGTGGTGCAACGCGGGTGGCGTTGGGCACGGCGTTGTAAAAAAGCTCGCTCATCAGGCGTGTCTCCGGGTGGACCCGGTTATCCGTCTGTCGAGGCTGCCGAATATAGAGCGTGTTGCTTTCAGCAGCCTTACAGACCGGGTTGTGAATTGCTGACGCCGGAATCGCGAACCGGCGTCGGTTATTTCCATGTCGCTTGTGGTCTTCTTGTAGGTATCAGTGCACCAGCATGCCGGTGAACCAGTAGGCCTGGGCCAGGGTGATCAGGCCGACAATCGTTGCAAAGAATAGGCTGTGCTTGAGGGTGAAGCGGAACAGGTCGGACTCCTTGCCTACCAGACCGGTCGCGGCACAGGCCACGGCGATCGACTGTGGCGAAATCATCTTGCCGGTCACGCCGCCGCTGGTATTGGCAGCGACAAGCAAGGTGTCGTTGACCCCGATCTGGTGCGCGGTGGTTGCTTGCAGCGAGCTGAACAGCGCGTTGGACGAGGTATCGGAACCGGTGAGGAACACACCCAGCCAACCGAGGAACGGCGAAAAGAACGGGAACGCTGCACCGGTCGCGGCCAGCACCAAAGCCATGGTCGAAGACATGCCGGAATAGTTGGTGACGAAGGCGAACGCCAGCACCATGCCGATCGACAGAATAGGCCAGCGCAGTTCGTAGAAGGTCTCTTTTAAAGTGGTCAGACCAGTTTTGAAATTGATCTTCAGGATCACCATCGAGATCAGCGCGGAGAAGAAAATCGCCGTGCCGGTGGCGGAGATCGGATCGAGCTTGAACACCGCCGGGATGGCTGTCGGTGTGGCGACGATCGGTGCGGTCTTGATCACCAGTTGATCCAGATGCGGGATCGCGAAGTTGAACACCCAGGCATACATCGAGCCACCGGCGGCGAACATGGCCTTGAACGGTTTGAGGGTCCAGATGGTGACCAGCACCGTGAGGATCAGGAACGGCGACCAGGCCTTGAAGATTTCCCCGAAGCTGTAGGGTGATTCGATGGTGGTGCGTTTTTGGCCGAAACCACCGACGCTGGCGGTCACCACCGAGGCGGAAACCGCGCCGGCAATGTGTTGGCCGGCGGCGCGTTTCGGCTGCCAGATTTTCAGGAACAGCGTCAGCGCAATCAGGCTGGCCAGGGCCGAGGTGATGTCCGGCAGTTCCGGGCCGATGAAGTTCGAGGTGAAGTACTGGGTCACTGCGAAGCTCAGGCCGGCAACCAGTGCGGCTGGCCAGGTTTCACGCACGCCGCGCAGGCCGTCCATCATGAACACCAGCCAGAACGGCACGAACAGCGACAGCAGCGGCAACTGGCGGCCGGTCATGGCGCCGATCTTGAACGCATCGATACCGGTGACCTGCCCGGCGACGATGATCGGAATCCCCAAGGCACCGAATGCAACCGGCGCGGTGTTGGCAATCAGGCACAGGCCGGCGGCGTACAGCGGATTGAAGCCCAGTCCGACCAGCAGCGCGGCAGTAATCGCCACCGGCGCACCGAAACCGGCTGCACCTTCGAGGAAGGCACCGAAGCAGAAACCGATCAGCAGCACCTGCAAGCGCTGGTCATCGGTGATCGACAGCACTGAACTGCGGATGACTTCGAACTGACCGCTCTTGACCGTCAGTTTGTACAGGAACACCGCCGCCACGATGATCCAGGCAATCGGCCACAGACCGTAGGCAAAACCATACCCGGCGGCGGCGAACGCCATGTCCACCGGCATCTGGAACGCGAAGATCGCCACTAGGATCGCCAGTGCCAGCGTGATGCTGCCGGCGACATGGCCTTTGAGGCGGAACACCGCCAGGGCAAGGAAGAAGAACACGATGGGGATGACGGCCGCGAGTGCGGACACGCCGAGACTGCCGAGCGGGCTGTAGAGCTGTTGCCAGGTTTGCATATGGGGTGGCCCCTAATTGTTGTTGGTCAGGCACTGTCAGCGTTCTTGGTTAATTGGTAAGACCAATTTACAATCGCTGTCGGCTAGGGTAAAAGCCTTGATGTCGGTGTGTCAATTTGTCGCCCGGAAACTTTCGTCGAATGACCGGTGCAGGCTCGAACTGATCCGCTCCGGGGCGTTTCATCTGGCAGGTGTCGGCAGGGCGTCGATAGGCCAGAATAGAGAGCCCGGCGCATGGTCGGGCTCGTGGAGAATTGAGTGATGGGGTTTGATCAGATACGTCAGCGCCGTTTGTCTGACGATATTGTCGAGCGGCTTGAGGGGATGATCCTTGAGGGCACGCTCAAGCCTGGCGAGAGACTGCCGGCCGAGCGCGTGTTGGCGGAGCAGTTCGGTGTTTCCCGACCTTCGCTGCGCGAGGCGATCCAGAAACTGGCGGCCAAGGGGTTGCTGGTCAGCAAACAGGGTGGCGGCAATTACGTGGTGGACAGCCTGGGCTCGACTTTCAGTGATCCGCTGCTGCAATTGCTGGAAAGCAATCCCGAGGCCCAGCGCGATTTGCTGGAATTTCGCCACACACTGGAGGCATCGTGCGCCTATTACGCAGCATTGCGCGCCACCGATGTGGATCGCGAGCGACTGACCGCCGCGTTCGAAGAGCTACAGGACTGCTACTCGCGCCATGACGAAGTGAGTCGGGCCGAGGAGGGCGCGGCGGACGCGAAATTCCACTTGGCCATCGCCGAGGCCAGCCACAACGCGGTGTTGCTGCACACCATTCGCGGATTGTTCGACCTGCTCAAGCGCAACGTGGTGACCAATATTGGCGGTATGTACAAACAGCGCACGGAAACCCGCGACATGCTGATCACTCAGCATCGGGAACTGTATCAGGCGATTATCGAAGGGCGTGCGGAGCAGGCGCGAGAGGTGTCCAGCCGACACATTCTGTACGTGCAGGAAGTGCTGGAAGAGGTGCGTCAGGAAGTTCAGCGCGTGGCTCGGGCGGAGCGGCGCAAAGGGATGTAGCGGTGAACGATTGATTGTGGCGAGGGAGCTCGTTCCCGGTACTGGTCATTTCATGAAGACCAGGCGACTGATTCGCAGTCGAGCGGGAGCAAGCTCCCTCGCCACAGAGCCGGATCAAGGTTGAGGAATCAGTCTTCCTTGCCCTTGTTGCGCACCGCACGCTGCAACTCGCGACCGGCATCGCGTTCGCGTTCGGTATCGCGCTTGTCGTATTCCTTCTTGCCCTTGCCCAGAGCGATCTCGCACTTGACCATGTGCTTGCTCCAGTACCAGGACAGGCAGACGCAGGCGTAACCCTTCTGCTGCACGGAAGCGGCCAGCTTGTCCAGCTCGCGGCGGTTGAGCAGCAGCTTGCGGGTGCGGACCGGGTCGGCGATGACGTGGGTGCTGGCAGTCGTCAACGGCGTGATGTGACTGCCGAGCAGCCAGGCTTCGCCGTCCTTGAGCAGGACGTAACTGTCGACCAGTTGCAGCTTGCTTGCCCGCAGACTTTTTACTTCCCAGCCGGCCAGGACCAGACCAGCCTCGAACTTGTGCTCGATGAAGTAATCGTGTCGCGCCTTTTTGTTTTGCGCGATGGTCCCTGTTGGGTGTTTCTTCTGTTTAGCCATAGGGGCGGCATTATATGGAGATAAATGGCTGTCGGCTACGGTGATGCTGCGTGCTTGAGCAGGTTGAGTGAATCCCGGACAATGCGGCCTCTTTTTCTAACGCTTGGGCGTGATAAACGATGTCGACAGACAAGGTTTCTGTCCACGGCAGTTGGGCTAGCCGCTGGGTTTTCATATTCGCCGCGACCGGTTCGGCCGTGGGACTGGGCAGCATCTGGAAGTTCCCCTACATGGTCGGGGTCTACGGTGGCGGTGCTTTTGTGCTGATGTTCCTGGCCTGCATTGCGCTGATCGGCATCCCGGTGATGCTCGCGGAAACCCTGATCGGCCGGCGTGCGCGGCAGAGTCCGGCCAACGCCCTGAAGGTGCTGGCCCGGGAAGCGGGATACTCGGGCAAGTGGTCGTGGGGTGCGTTCGCCGGGATGATCACGGCGTTGCTGATCCTGTCTTTCTATAGCGTGGTCGGCGGCTGGTCGCTGGATTACATCATCGACATGGGGCGCGGGGATTTCCAGGGGGCGACGGCCGATCAGGTCGGTGCCTATTTTGGCAATGTCATCGCCGATCCCTGGCGCATCACGCTCTGGCACACGGTTTTCATGCTCCTTTCCGCCATCGTGATCGCCAAAGGCGTGGTTGCCGGGCTTGAGCGCAGTCTGCGGATCATGATGCCTTTGCTGTTTGTGATGGTTCTCGTCTTGCTGGGCTATAGCATGACCACCGGGCATTTCATGGAAGGCGTGCATTTCATGTTCGACTTCCACCCGGAGAAAGTCCTCGACGGCCTGCTGCCGGCCATGGGGCACGCGTTCTTCTCGCTGAGCGTGGGCGTGGGCTCGATCATGATCTACGGCGCCTACATGACCAAGGAGGCTTCGCTGTCCGGCACCGTCGTGGGTGTGGCGCTGCTCGATACCTTCGTTTCATTGGTGGCCGGTCTGGCACTGTTTCCGATTGTGTTTGCCGGCGGTCTGAACCCGAGCGAAGGTCCGGGGCTGATGTTCGTCAGCCTGCCATTCGCATTTGGTAACGTGCTGTTCGGTCAATTGATGGGCGTGGTGTTCTTCGTCCTGGTGGCAATTGCTGCCTGGAGTTCGGCCATTTCCCTGCTGGAGCCTATGGTCGCCTATCTGGTCGAGCGGACTAAAATCAGTCGTGCCTGGGTGACGTTCTGGCTGGCGTTCACCTGTTGGTTCGTCGGGCTGGGTACGGTGTTTTCCTTCAATATCTGGAAGGAAGCCAAATTTTTCGTGAACGAAGGCGGGATGTTCCATCTCTACCAATGGGGTGCTGCAGGCGGTCTGGACTTCTTTGGTGTGATCGACTTCTTCACCTCGCGAATCATGCTGCCACTCGGCGGGCTGTGCTTTGTGCTCTTTGCCGGTTGGGTGATGGGGCGCGAAGCGGTGCGTGACGAATTGTCGATCCGCAGCCCGGTGCTGTTCGCTCTGTCTCTGTTCTTGATGCGCTATGTGGCGCCCATCGGCATTCTTGTAGTGTTTGCCACCCAGCTCTGGAAGTAACGCTCACATGACGACACATATTCAACGATCGGCACTGTTGCCTTACCCGGCGCAGTTTCTCTACGACCTGGTCAATGACGTGGCGCGTTATCCGGAGTTTCTGCCGTGGTGTTCCTCCGCAGAAGTTCTGGAAAGCTCGCCCGAGCACATGCGCGCCAGTGTCGGCGTGGCCAAGGGAGGGTTGAGTCAGCACTTTGTGACGCGTAACACCCTGGTGCCGGGTCAGTCGATCGAGATGAACCTCGAAGAAGGGCCGTTCAATCAGTTGCACGGCGTCTGGGTGTTCAAGGCGCTGAACGAGAAGGCCTGCAAGATCAGCCTCGATCTGTCCTTCGATTATGCCGGCCCGCTGGTCCGCGCCACGCTCGGGCCGCTGTTCAATCAGGCCGCGAACACATTGGTGGATGCATTCTGCCAGCGCGCCAAGCAGTTGCATGGTTGAGCCGGTGATCGAAATCGAAGTGGTGTATGCGGCGGTTGATCGTCAGGTGCTGCGCACGATCAGCGTGGCAAAGGGATCAACCGTGCGTGCTGCGCTGTTGGCCAGCGGTATTGGCGCCGATTTTCCTGAGCTGGATCTGACTGCTTGTCCGGTCGGAATTTTCGGCAAGGTGATCGCCGATCCGGATGTGCGGGTTGTTCAGGCGGGGGATCGCCTGGAAATCTATCGGCCATTGCTGGCTGATCCGAAAGAGGTGCGCCGATTGCGGGCCGCCAAGGCTGCCGAGGCCAAAGCGAGAAATCAGTGATTACGCCGATCTGCAGGCAATAAAATGTATGGTCAGCCCATCTCCTGCAACCTCATGGGCTGTTTTCGGTAAAGCTGGCTTGCGCTAATGTATCCGGGCTCATTGTGAGCGTTGCGCCACAACGCTCGGCCCTCGATGAGTAGCCGCTCCCGACTGTCCTGAAAAAACCCTCAGCCTCTGAAGCTGATTTTATTGCCAGGTTCTCAGTCGGGCCGTTTGCCGTTTACTGTCATCAGTCAGTGACGTCGCAAAAGCCGGTGTTAAAGCTGTACATTCAAGCTTTCGGATGTGGGTCGTACTGGCCGCCTTTGGCCAGTACCGCCCACACGATTCGCGCCAGTTTGTTCGCCAGCGCGCAGGCGACGATATTGGAGTGCCGACGCGTCAGCAGCTCTCGAACCCAAGGCCCCAACGCATCATCCCTACCGTCGATATGCTGCATGATGGCTCGTGCGCCCTGCACCAGCAGCCGGCGTATGTGCTTGTCGCCGCGTTTTGTGATCCCCAGCAGCACTGTCTTTCCGCCGGTTGAATGCTGTTTCGGTACCAACCCCAACGAAGCCGAGAAATCACGTGCGCTGCGATAGTTCGAGACATCCCCTATATCTGCCAGCAAGGCGCTGGCAGTGATCGGGCCGATGCCAGGGATGCTCTGCAAACGGCTTCCGGCGTCGTCCTCTTTCAACTGATGCTTGAGGTCGGACTCGATGTCCTTGATCTCTTGGTCCAGTTGTTGAATCTGCCGGTAGAGACGCATCACCAAACCCTTGAGGCGCAACGGCACCAAGTGTTGCGGGTTGTCGAGCAACGTCGGCACACGGTGCAGCGCAGCGGTTCCAATAGGCAGGCTGATCCCGAACTCCAGCAGAAACCCATGAATCTGGTTGATCGCGACGGTGCGATGGCCACTCAGGGAATCTCGGACACGATGCAGCGCTGAAAGCGTTTGTTGCTCTGCGGTTTTGATCGAGCAGAAGCGCATCGCGGGGCGGCTTGCCGCCTCGCAAATCGCTTCGGCATCAATGAAGTCGTTTTTGTTGCCTTTGACGAACGGTTTGACGTACTGCGGGGCGATCAGCTTCACCTTGTGGCCCAAAGTGCCGATCTGTCGAGCCAGCCAGTGAGCGCCGCCGCATGACTCCATCACCACCGTGCAGGCCGGTAGCTGGGCCAAGGTGCTGAGCAATTGGCCGCGATTGGTTTTCTTGCGCAGTACCTGATGACCTTTGGCATCCTAGCCATGCAGGTGGAAACTGTGTTTGCCAATGTCGATACCGAGAAGCGTCATCGTGTTCATGAGAGATCCTCCGCCGAAAACGAGAAAAGCCCTGCAAGCGTAAACCTGCAGGGCTTCTCGGTCAGGCTGACCATCTCATTAAACCCGGAATGCCCGGGTTTTTTATTGCGTCGCAAATTATTGCGGCGAGGTGTCCAGTGGCTCTGGTGTCGGAACCGGTACGGTTTCCACGCCATCGACGTCCTTCTGGATCTGATCCAGCAAGGAACCTGGCTTGACCGGTTTTTCCGGTTTTGGCTTCTCGGCGTTTTCGGCAGGAGCGGTCACGGTGGTGCCGCTGTCTTTGCCAAGAATGGCTTCGTCACGGCTCACACCCGGCATGAAGTCACCGGAGAGGCTGACAAGACGGTCATTCGAGTCGAAAAAGACACTCATGCGTTCCTGCTGGCGTTCACCGCCACCCGGTTGCAGGCTGTACAGATAATCCCAGCGATCGGCATGGAACGTGTCGACAAGCAGAGGGTTGCCCATGATAAACCGTACTTGTGGCCGGGTCATTCCCGGGCGCAACTGGTCTATCATGTCCTGCGTGACGACATTGCCCTGCTGGATGTCGATTTTGTAAACCCCGGGGAATGAACAACCGGCGAGTGCGAGCAGTCCCACAAAGGTGAAACTGGTTAGCAAGAGCTTGGTGTTTTGCATCGGTGGGCGACTTCCACTATCTTGGCTGGGACAACGTAAACGCCGATCATACCCGCATTAAGAGAAGCTGCGAAGCAGCATCGCGAGAAAGCTGACCATGGTTGAAAATAGCGAACTACGCAAAGCCGGCCTCAAAGTGACCCTGCCACGGGTCAAGATCCTGCAAATGCTCGACTCTACCGAGCAGCGTCACATGAGTGCCGAGGACGTCTACAAGGCGTTGATGGAGGCGGGCGAGGACGTCGGTCTGGCCACGGTTTACCGTGTTCTGACCCAGTTCGAAGCCGCTGGCCTTGTGGTCCGTCACAACTTCGACGGCGGCCACGCGGTATTCGAGCTGGCCGACGGTGGTCACCACGACCATATGGTCAATGTGGACTCCGGCGAGGTTGTCGAGTTCGTCAGTCCGGAAATCGAAAAACTCCAGAAGGCGATCGCCGAGGCGCATGATTTCGAGCTGGTGGATCACAATCTGGTGCTGTACGTACGCAAGAAAAAGTAAGCATGTCGCGCGAATTTCACGTTCGCGAAACGAACGAAGGCGACCCAAGGGTCGCCTTCGTGCTTTCTGTGGTGCTCAAACCTTTGCGGTAACGACCATCTTCCTGGCGTGGGCCAGAGACTCTTTGGTCAAATCGATACCGCCGAGCATCCTTGCGACTTCTTCTATACGGTCATTCTTGCTCAGCTTCGAGACGGCGGTGTGAGTCGCCTGTTCACCGCGCACCTTGTGCACGAATAGATGTTGATGCCCCTGAGCCGCCACTTGCGGCAAGTGCGTAACGGTCAGTACTTGCCCGCGTTCACCCAGGCGTCGCAGCAACTGGCCGACGATCTCGGCGGTCGGGCCGCCGATGCCCACGTCCACTTCGTCGAAGACCAGTGTCGGCACGCGCGACGTCTGGGCAGTGATGACCTGAATCGCCAGACTGATTCGTGAGAGTTCGCCGCCGGATGCCACTTTGGCCAGGGCTTTCAACGGTTGGCCGGGGTTGGCGCTGACCAGCAGTTCAACCTGCTCGAGGCCGTTGGGCTGGAGCTCGCCGCTGACGTTGGGGCGAAGTTCGATGGTGAAGCGCCCGCCAGGCATGCCCAGTCGTTGAATCTCCTGCTCCACGGCGTCGGCCAGGCTGCCAGCAGCCTGATGGCGCAGATCGCTCAGCTCGCGAGCCTTTTCCTGATAGTGGCGAGCAAATGAGGCGAGCTCCTCGCCCAAGCGTTCGATGGATTCGTCGTTGGCATTCAGGGTTTCGATTTCATCCAGCAGTTTTTGCTGCATTTCGGCCACTTCGGTCGGCTGGATCCGGTGCTTGCGAGCCAGGGTATAGATGGCGTCGAGGCGTTCCTCCAGATATTGCAGGCGTGCCGGGTCGGCATCGAAGTTGTCGAGGAAGCGGTTCAGCTCGCCAACGGCCTCTTCGACCTGGATCTGCGCACTGGTCAGCAAACTGCTGGCCTCGCCCAGGGCGCCGATGGAATTGTTTACGCTGGACAGGCGATTGAGGCTGGCGGTCAGCGCGTTCAGCACATTGCCGGAATCGCTTTCGCTGCATTGTTCTACCACTTGCCGGCAGATACCCAGCAGGGTTTCGGCGTTGGTCAGGTTCTTGTGTTCCTGTTCCAGTTCTTCCAGTTCGTTCTCGCCGAGCCCGAGGTTTTCCAGCTCTTCGAGTTGATAGCTGAGCAGTTGATGGCGGGCGCGCTGTTCGTCGCCGGAGTTGGACAGACGTTCCAGCTCCTGGCGAGTCTGGCGCCAGCGCTGGGCGGCCAGTTGTACCTGACGGGCGAGATCGGTGGCGCCGGCGTACTCGTCGAGCAGTCGACGATGCGTGTCGGTCTTGAGCAGGGATTGGTGTTCGTGCTGGCTGTGGATGTCGATCAGCAGCTCACCGAGGGCCTTGAGATCGCCGAGCGGGCAGGGCGTGCCATTTATATAGCCGCGTGAACGACCTTCGGAGGTGATGACCCGGCGCAGGATGCACGGGCCATCGTTTTCCAGGTCGCGCTCGGCCAGCCAGGTGCGGGCTTCGGGAATGTCGGCCAGATCGAAGGTCGCCAGGATGTCGGCCTTGTCCGCACCCGGGCGAACCACGCCGCTGTCGGCGCGATCGCCGAGTGTGAGACCGAGCGCGTCGAGCATGATCGATTTGCCGGCGCCGGTTTCCCCGGTAATCACGCTCATCCCGCGATCGAGTTCGAGATCGAGATGTTCGACGATGGCGTAGTTGTGTACGGACAGGTGCACCAGCATAAAGGCCGCTCCCAGGCTTCAGGTCTGGTTATTTATACAGTGTTTTGTTTCGGCCTGACAATGCCCTCGCTTAGCTCGATTGGTTTGACCCGATCAAATGCTTATCGCAGCTGGAAATGACAAAGCAGCACTTTTTTGTAGGGTTAATCGTTGTCAGCCCTTGAAGCCTGATTTTGCGGCCCCATATACCGGGGCAGAAGCGCGAGTCGAGCTCGCGGACGATATTGAAAGGAGAATTCTATGGCTGACGAACAGACAGTAGATACGCAGAATCCAGAAGCCAATCAGGCGCCCGAGACCTCGGGTGATGACCTGGCGACCCGTGTACAAGTGCTCGAAGAGCAATTGGCCGCCGCGCAGGATCAATCTCTGCGCGTAGCTGCCGATCTGCAGAACGTCCGCCGCCGTGCCGAGCAAGACGTCGAAAAGGCGCACAAATTTGCGCTGGAAAAATTCGCCGGCGATCTGCTGCCGATCGTCGACAGCCTGGAGCGCGGCCTCGAGCTGTCGAATCCGGACGACGAAAGCATCCGTCCGATGCGCGAAGGCATCGAGCTGACCCTGAAAATGTTCCAGGACACCCTCAAGCGCTATCAGCTTGTCGCGGTCAGTCCGCAGGAAGGTGAGCCGTTCAATGCCGTCGAGCATCAGGCAATGGCCATGCAGGAGAGTGCCGTCATGGAGCCAAACAGCGTTCTGAAGGTGTTCCAGAAGGGCTATCAGCTCAATGGCCGCCTGCTGCGTCCGGCGATGGTCGTGGTCAGCAAGGCGCCGGCGCCGGTTTCGCCTTCGATTGACGAGAAGGCTTGAAATTAGCCGCAAGGCCCCCATTTAGAAGTCAAGCGTTTAAGTATTACCGCAGTTAGCCACCACTGCTGCGGCAACCAAATCCAAAGTTTCGGGAGAGTGAACATGGGCAAAATTATCGGTATCGACCTGGGGACTACCAACTCCTGCGTCTCCGTGCTGGAAAACGGCCAGGCCAAAGTAATTGAAAACGCCGAAGGCGCGCGCACCACGCCGTCGATCATTGCTTACGCCAACGATGGCGAAATTCTGGTCGGTCAGTCCGCCAAGCGTCAGGCTGTAACCAACCCGCACAACACACTGTTCGCGGTGAAGCGCCTGATCGGCCGTCGCTTCGATGAAGAAGTCGTACAGAAAGACATCAAGCTGGTGCCTTACAAAATCGTCAAGGCCAGCAATGGTGATGCGTGGGTCGAGGCTGCCGACAAGCAAATGGCTCCGCCGCAGATCAGCGCCGAAGTCCTGAAGAAAATGAAGAAGACCGCCGAAGACTACCTCGGCGAAGCGGTGACCGAAGCGGTCATCACCGTTCCGGCGTACTTCAACGACAGCCAGCGTCAGGCGACCAAAGATGCCGGTCGCATCGCCGGTCTGGACGTAAAACGTATCATCAACGAACCAACCGCAGCCGCTCTGGCTTACGGTATGGACAAGGCCAAGGGCGATCACACCGTGATCGTTTACGACCTGGGTGGTGGTACTTTCGACGTGTCCGTGATCGAAATCGCTGAAGTCGATGGCGAGCACCAGTTCGAAGTGTTGGCCACCAACGGCGACACCTTCCTGGGTGGTGAAGACTTCGACATGCGCCTGATCGACTATCTCGTCGACGAGTTCAAGAAAGAGTCCGGCATGGATCTGAAGAACGATCCACTGGCCCTGCAGCGTCTGAAAGAAGCCGCTGAAAAGGCGAAGATCGAGCTGTCTTCCTCTCAGTCGACCGACGTCAACCTGCCGTACATCACTGCAGACGCGACCGGTCCGAAGCACCTGAATGTGAAGATCTCCCGTGCCAAGCTCGAGTCGCTGGTCGAAGATCTGGTGAACCGCACCATCGAGCCATGCCGCATCGCTCTGAAAGACGCCGGTATCGACGCCAGCAAGATCGACGACGTGATTCTGGTCGGTGGTCAGACTCGTATGCCGCTGGTGCAGAAGGCGGTGACCGATTTCTTCGGTAAGGAAGCACGCAAGGACGTGAACCCGGACGAAGCCGTTGCCATGGGTGCTGCCATCCAGGGCGCCGTTCTGGCCGGTGACGTGAAAGACGTTCTGCTGCTCGACGTCAGCCCGCTGACCCTGGGTATCGAAACCATGGGCGGCGTGATGACCGCGCTGATCGAGAAAAACACCACGATTCCTACCAAGAAATCGCAAGTGTTCTCGACTGCCGACGACAACCAGGGCGCCGTGACCATTCACGTCCTGCAGGGCGAGCGCAAGCAAGCCGCACAGAACAAGTCGCTGGGCAAGTTCGACCTCTCCGAGATTCCACCGGCTCCACGCGGTGTGCCACAGATCGAAGTGACCTTCGACATCGACGCCAACGGCATCCTGCACGTCGGTGCGAAAGACAAGGCGACCGGTAAAGAGCAGAAGATCACCATCAAGGCCAGCTCTGGTCTGTCGGATGAAGAAGTCCAGAAAATGGTGCGTGACGCCGAGCTGAACGCCGAGGAAGACCGCAAGTTCGAAGAGCTGGCAGGCGCCCGTAACCAGGGTGACGCGCTGGTGCACTCGACTCGCAAAATGGTCACCGACGCTGGCGACAAAGTGACTGCAGAAGAGAAGACTGCAATCGAGGCCGCCGTGGTTGCCCTGGAAGCTGCTGTGAAGGGTGACGACAAGGCTGCCATCGAAGCGAAGATCGAAGAGCTGTCGAAAGTCTCCGCTCCGGTTGCCCAGAAGATGTACGCCGAACAGGCTCAGCCTGCTGAAGGCGCGGCGCAGCACGACGAGAAAGCTGAAAAGGCTGACGATGTCGTCGATGCCGAGTTCGAAGAAGTAAAAGACCACAAGTAAGTTGTTGGTCGCCCGGTTGACTGCCTTGCGGCGGTGACTGGTAGGATGTCGCCGCGCGGGAGCTTGCTCCCGCGTTGGCGTATCTGGAATACGCGAATTTTTACAGCATGCGTCAATGTGCGCGTGTGGGTGGCATGGCCGGAAATGCTCCTGCTTTTCGAGCTGAAAGTGCCACATGAATCAAAGACCAGGATCGTTGAATAGACGTGAGTTGGGTCCGGGCCTGTATTGGGGCTCAGCGAGTTTGGCGATCCTCAGGAGGGGTTTGCCGGACGTCCTCAAGAGTGCAAAGACTTATGGCAAAACGTGACTATTACGAAGTGTTGGGTGTTGAGCGCGGCTCAAGCGACGCCGACCTGAAGAAGGCCTATCGTCGATTGGCGATGAAGCATCACCCGGACCGTAATCCCGGTGACAAGGCATCGGAAGAACTGTTCAAAGAGGCCAACGAGGCCTATGAAGTATTGTCCGATTCCAGCAAGCGTGCGGCGTACGACCAGTATGGTCACGCCGGTGTCGACCCAAGCATGGGTGGCGGCGGTGCCGGCTTCGGCGGGCAGAATTTCTCCGACATCTTCGGCGATGTCTTCAGTGATTTCTTCGGTGGTGGTCGCGGCGGTTCCCGTGGTGGTGCCCAGCGTGGCAGCGACCTGCGCTACACCCTGGAGCTGAATCTGGAAGAGGCGGTGCGCGGTACCACTGTCAATATCCGCGTTCCGACGCTGGTCAACTGCAAGCCATGCGATGGTTCGGGCGCCAAGAAAGGTTCGTCGCCATCGACCTGCCCGACGTGCGGCGGCATCGGTCAGGTGCGCATGCAGCAAGGTTTCTTCTCGGTGCAGCAGACCTGCCCGCGTTGCCATGGTCAGGGCAAGATCATTTCCGACCCGTGCGATTCCTGCCACGGCGAAGGTCGTGTCGAAGAATACAAAACCCTTTCCGTCAAAGTGCCGGCCGGTGTCGATACCGGTGATCGCATCCGTCTTTCCGGCGAAGGCGAGGCGGGCACCCAGGGTGGCCCGACCGGTGACCTCTACGTGGTGATCAATGTGCGTGAGCACGAGATCTTCCAGCGTGACGGCAAGCATCTGTTCTGCGAAGTGCCGATCAGCTTTGTCGACGCGGCGCTGGGCGGCGAGCTGGAAGTTCCGACCCTTGACGGTCGCGTCAAGCTGAAGATTCCGGAAGGTACCCAGACCGGCAAGCAATTCCGCGTGCGTGGCAAGGGTGTGGCGCCGGTGCGTGGCGGCGGAGCCGGCGACCTGATGTGTCGTGTGGCGGTCGAGACCCCGGTCAACCTGAATCGTCGTCAGCGTGAATTGCTCGAAGAGTTCCGCAGTTCCCTGGCAGATGACAACAGTCATTCGCCGAAGACCGCTGGCTGGTTCGATGGTGTGAAGCGCTTCTTCGGCGATCTGTAAGGAGTCGGCATGCGACGTATAGCTGTGATGGGCGCCGCCGGGCGCATGGGCAAGATCCTGGTCGAAGCCGTGCAGCAGCGCGCGCCGCTGACCGGTCTGACGGCTGCCGTCGTTCGTCCTGGCAGTACGCTGATCGGGGTGGACGCCGGTGAGCTGGCGTCGCTGGGTCGAATCGGCGTACCGCTGTCCGGGAATCTGGAATCGGTCGCGGAAGAATTTGATGTCCTGATCGACTTCACTCTGCCGGAGGTCATGCTGAAGAACCTGGCGTTCTGCCGCAAGGCCGGCAAGGCCATGGTGATCGGCACGACCGGGCTGGATGCCGCCCAGAAGCAGTTGCTGGCCGAGGCGGGCAAGGACATTCCGATCGTCTTCGCGGCCAACTTCAGCGTCGGTGTCAACCTGTCGCTGAAGCTGCTCGACATGGCGGCTCGGGTGCTGGGAGATGATGCAGACATCGAAATCATCGAAGCCCATCACCGGCACAAGATCGATGCGCCGTCGGGCACGGCCCTGCGCATGGGTGAGGTGATTGCCAATGCGCTGGATCGTGACTTGCAGAAAGTCGCGGTCTATGGTCGTGAAGGGCATACCGGTGCCCGTGAGCGTGAAACCATCGGTTTCGCCACTGTTCGCGGCGGTGATGTGGTGGGCGATCACACGGTGCTGTTCGCCTGCGAGGGCGAGCGTCTGGAGATCACCCACAAGGCTTCGAGTCGCATGACATTCGCCAAGGGGGCGGTGCGTGCGGCGTTGTGGCTGGATGCTCGCGAGCCCGGTCTTTACGACATGCAGGACGTGCTCGATTTGCGTTGAGCCTTGCTGGAGCCCGGTGCAAACGCTCTGTTTGTGCCGGGTTTGCTCCGCCGAGCGACACCCTGTCGCATTCTCAAGCCTTTCAGGCTCATTGGCGGTAGACCAAAAATCCCTTTTTCTGTAAGCTACAGCTTTAGTGTGTCCACTAAAAGCGCGCAGAATAATTCCAGTGAAGAAGCGGGGTGACGTGTCCATACGTCACTCCGCTTTTTTACAACCTGCGATTGCCCTTTCATGCGTTATTTACGGGAGGTCTTCTTGACTAAGCCAGCCATACTCGCCCTTGCTGATGGCAGCATTTTTCGCGGCGAAGCCATTGGAGCCGACGGTCAGACCGTTGGTGAGGTGGTGTTCAACACCGCAATGACCGGCTATCAGGAAATCCTTACCGATCCTTCCTACGCCCAGCAGATCGTTACCCTGACTTACCCGCACATCGGCAACACCGGCACCACGCCGGAAGACGCCGAGTCCAATCGCGTCTGGTCCGCCGGCCTGGTCATCCGTGACCTGCCGCTGGTAGCAAGCAACTGGCGTAACACGATGTCCCTGTCCGATTACCTGAAAGCCAACAACGTTGTGGCGATCGCCGGTATCGACACCCGTCGCCTGACCCGCATCCTGCGTGAAAAAGGCGCCCAGAACGGCTGCATCATGGCCGGCGACAATATCTCCGAAGAAGCGGCCATCGCCGCTGCGCAAGGCTTCCCGGGCCTGAAGGGCATGGATCTGGCGAAAGTCGTCAGCACCAAGACCCAGTACGAATGGCGCTCCACTGTATGGGAGCTGAAAACCGACAGCCATGCGACCATCGAAGCCTCCGAGCTGCCATACCACGTGGTTGCCTACGACTACGGCGTCAAGGTCAACATCTTGCGCATGCTGGTCGAGCGCGGCTGCCGCGTGACTGTCGTGCCGGCGCAAACCCCGGCGGCCGACGTGCTGGCCCTGAATCCGGATGGCGTGTTCCTGTCCAACGGCCCTGGCGATCCGGAGCCTTGCGACTACGCGATCAAGGCGATCAAGGAAGTGCTGGAAACCGAGATTCCGGTGTTCGGCATCTGCCTCGGTCACCAGTTGCTGGCCCTGGCCTCCGGCGCCAAGACCCTGAAGATGGGCCACGGCCACCATGGTGCCAACCACCCGGTTCAGGATCTGGACACTGGCGTAGTGATGATCACCAGTCAGAACCACGGTTTTGCGGTTGACGAAGCGACCCTGCCAGCCAACGTCCGCGCGATCCACAAATCGCTGTTCGACGGCACCCTGCAAGGTATCGAGCGCACCGACAAGAGCGCGTTCAGCTTCCAGGGTCACCCTGAAGCCAGCCCGGGCCCGAACGATGTGGCGCCCCTGTTTGACCGCTTCATCAACGAGATGGCCAAGCGACGCTAAGCGTTCGCCTTGAGACTGTAGCGAGAAGCTCTCGAAGGCGGCCCCGGAACCGGCGGCCCCTTCGGGACTTCAGAAATCGATCAAGACGGCTTGCCGACTGACCTGCGGATTTGAGTGACAACCCATGCCAAAACGTACAGACATTAAAAGCATCCTGATTCTCGGCGCTGGCCCGATCGTTATCGGCCAGGCCTGTGAATTCGACTACTCCGGCGCCCAGGCCTGCAAGGCCCTGCGCGAAGAGGGCTACCGCGTCATCCTGGTGAACTCCAACCCGGCCACCATCATGACCGACCCGGACATGGCCGACGCGACCTACATCGAGCCGATCAAATGGCAGACCGTTGCCAAGATCATCGAAAAAGAGCGTCCGGATGCGGTACTGCCGACCATGGGCGGCCAGACCGCGCTGAACTGCGCCCTGGACCTGGAGCGCGAAGGCGTCCTGGAAAAATTCGGCGTGGAAATGATCGGTGCCAACGCCGACACCATCGACAAGGCCGAAGACCGCTCGCGTTTCGACAAGGCGATGAAAGCCATCGGTCTGGAATGCCCGCGTTCCGGTATCGCCCACAGCATGGAAGAAGCCAACGCCGTGCTCGAGCGCCTGGGCTTCCCGTGCATCATCCGTCCGTCCTTCACCATGGGCGGCACCGGTGGTGGTATTGCGTACAACCGTGAAGAGTTCGAAGAAATCTGCGCACGCGGTCTGGACCTGTCGCCGACCAAGGAACTGCTGATCGACGAATCGCTGATCGGCTGGAAAGAGTATGAAATGGAAGTTGTCCGCGACAAAAAGGACAACTGCATCATCGTCTGCTCGATCGAAAACTTCGACCCGATGGGCGTGCACACCGGTGACTCGATCACCGTCGCTCCGGCCCAGACCCTGACTGACAAGGAATACCAGATCCTGCGTAACGCCTCGCTGGCGGTATTGCGCGAGATCGGCGTCGAGACCGGCGGTTCCAACGTGCAGTTCGGTATCTGCCCGAACACCGGCCGCATGGTCGTGATCGAAATGAACCCGCGTGTATCGCGCTCTTCGGCCCTGGCTTCGAAAGCCACCGGTTTCCCGATCGCCAAGGTTGCGGCCAAACTGGCGGTCGGCTACACCCTCGACGAACTGTCGAACGACATCACCGGCGGCAAGACCCCGGCGTCGTTCGAACCGTCCATCGACTACGTCGTCACCAAGATGCCGCGCTTCGCTTTCGAGAAGTTCGCCAACGCTGACGCGCGTCTGACCACTCAAATGAAGTCCGTAGGCGAAGTCATGGCCATCGGCCGCACCTTCCAGGAGTCCCTGCAGAAAGCTCTGCGCGGTCTGGAAGTGGGTGTTTGCGGCCTGGACGAGAAAATCGACCTGAGCAACCCGGAAAGCATGAGCGTGCTCAAGCGCGAATTGACCGTGCCGGGTGCCGAGCGGATCTGGTACGTGGCGGACGCCTTCCGCGCCGGTATGACTGTCGAAGAAATCTTCGGCATGAACATGATCGACCCGTGGTTCCTGGTGCAGATCGAAGATCTGATCAAGGATGAAGAGAAGGTCAAGACCCTCGGTCTGTCCGCAATCGACCGCGACCTGATGTTCAAATTGAAGCGCAAGGGCTTCTCCGACCAGCGTCTGGCCAAACTGCTGGGCGTTACCGAGAAGAACCTGCGCACTCACCGCCACAAGCTGGAAGTGTTCCCGGTCTACAAGCGCGTCGACACCTGCGCTGCCGAGTTCGCCACCGACACTGCCTACCTGTACTCGACCTACGAGGAAGAGTGCGAAGCGGCGCCGTCCGGTCGCGACAAGATCATCATTCTCGGCGGTGGCCCTAACCGTATCGGCCAGGGCATCGAGTTCGACTACTGCTGCGTACACGCGGCACTGGCGCTGCGCGATGACGGTTACGAGACCATCATGGTCAACTGCAACCCGGAAACCGTATCGACCGACTACGACACTTCCGACCGCCTGTACTTCGAGCCGGTGACCCTGGAAGACGTGCTGGAAATCTGCCGTGTCGAGAAGCCGAAAGGCGTGATCGTCCAGTACGGCGGCCAGACGCCTCTGAAACTGGCTCGCGCTCTCGAAGCGGCCGGTGTGCCGATCATCGGCACCAGCCCCGACGCCATCGACCGTGCGGAAGACCGTGAACGCTTCCAGCAAATGGTTGAGCGTCTGAATCTGCGTCAACCGCCAAACGCTACCGTACGCAGCGAAGATGAAGCTGTCCGTGCTGCCGCGAAGATCGGTTACCCGCTGGTGGTGCGTCCGTCCTACGTACTGGGCGGCCGGGCGATGGAAATCGTCTACAAGGAAGAAGAGCTCAAGCGTTACCTGCGTGACGCGGTGCAAGTGTCGAACGACAGCCCGGTTCTGCTCGACCACTTCCTCAACTGCGCCATCGAGATGGACGTGGATGCGGTCTGCGACGGCAAGGACGTAGTGATCGGCGCAATCATGCAGCACATCGAACAGGCGGGTGTTCACTCCGGTGACTCCGCATGCTCGCTGCCGCCGTACTCGCTGCCGGCACACATTCAGGACGAGATGCGCGAGCAGGTCAAGAAAATGGCCCTGGAACTGGGCGTGGTCGGCCTGATGAACGTTCAGTTGGCATTGCAGGGCGAAGACATCTACGTCATCGAGGTCAATCCGCGCGCTTCTCGTACCGTGCCGTTCGTGTCGAAGTGCATCGGTGTTTCCCTGGCGATGATCGCTGCCCGCGTGATGGCCGGTAAGACCTTGAAGGAAATCGGCTTCACCAAGGAGATCATTCCGAACTTCTACAGCGTGAAAGAGGCGGTGTTCCCGTTCGCCAAGTTCCCTGGCGTAGACCCGATCCTCGGCCCGGAGATGAAGTCCACCGGTGAAGTGATGGGCGTCGGCGACACCTTCGGCGAGGCCTTCGCCAAGGCCCAGATGGGTGCCAGCGAAGTGCTGCCGACCGGCGGTACCGCGTTCATCAGTGTGCGTGACGATGACAAACCTCTGGTTGCAGGCGTGGCCCGCGATCTGATCAACTTGGGCTTCGAAGTGGTCGCCACCGCCGGCACTGCCAAGCTGATCGAAGCCGCAGGCCTGAAAGTGCGTCGCGTGAACAAGGTGACCGAGGGTCGTCCGCACGTGGTCGACATGATCAAGAATGACGAAGTCACTTTGATCATCAACACCACCGAGGGTCGCCAGTCGATCGCCGACTCTTACTCCATTCGTCGTAACGCCTTGCAGCACAAGATCTACTGCACCACCACTATTGCTGCTGGCGAAGCGATCTGCGAAGCGCTGAAGTTCGGTCCTGAGAAGACAGTACGCCGCTTGCAGGATCTACACGCAGGATTGAAGGCATGAATAAATACCCAATGACCGTCCAGGGCTCCAAGGCCCTGGAAGAAGAGCATGCTCACCTGACCAAGGTCGTTCGTCCGAAGCTCAGCCAGGACATCGGTACGGCCCGCGAGCTGGGTGATTTGAAGGAAAACGCTGAATACCATGCTGCCCGTGAGCAACAAGGCATGGTCGAGGCGCGTATTCGTGATATCGAAGGTCGTCTGCAGAACGCGGTGATCATCGACGTGACGACCATTCCGCACACCGGCAAAGTGATTTTCGGCACGACCGTCGAGATCGCCAACGTCGAGACCGACGAAAGCGTGACTTACCAGATCGTGGGTGAGGACGAAGCGGACATCAAACTCGGCAAGATTTCGGTCGGCTCGCCGATCGCCCGCGCCTTGATCGCCAAGGAAGAGGGCGACACCGTCGTCGTGAAAACGCCGGGCGGCGATATCGAGTATGAGATTGTCGAAGTCCGTCACATCTGAGACAAGGCGCCCGCTGCGTGCGGGTGCCATGCTCTGGCAGCTGGCCCAGATGTTGTGGGTTGGCGGTCTATGGCTGGTGCACCTCGGTCTGCGGCCGGTGCTGGGCCAGATTGGTCTCGCACCGCTGCTGATCGACGAGGTCGCCAGTGCGTTTGAAGTACCGGTGGTGGGTTTCGCTGCCGCGTGCGTGATTTTTCAGGCCTTGGTGCTGGTGCGGGCCGAGGGCCTTGCCAGTTTATGGCGGGATTTTCGTGGGCAGGTGTTGCTGATGGCGCTGTATGCGAGTGCGATGTATGTCGCCGTGCGTGTCGGCTGGCCGGATGCGCAGCGCTGGCAGGTATTCAGTTATCTTGTTTTGGGGTTTTCCGGGCTGGTACTGGTGATGCAGCCGGTGCCGGGGTGGAGTGCCAGGGTGCGCGAAGCACACCCTTGACCTTGTTCATCACTTGAAGCGATGAACGTTCGACAGCTGCTTGTTGACGCTGAAGTTCCTGCGGTAAATCAGTGCCATTTTGCCGATGACCTGAACCAGATCGGCATTGCCGGCCTTGCACAGTTCTGCAATGGACGCCAGGCGATCCTCGCGATCGAGGATGTTGAGCTTGATCTTGATCAGCTCATGGTCCGCCAGGGCGCGCTCGAGTTCGGCTAGAACACCCTCAGTCAAACCGTTGTCCGCCACGATCAATACCGGTTTCAGATGGTGACCAATGGATTTGTACTGTTTCTTCTGCTCTGGAGTGAGCGGCATAATCTGACCCTTTCGTCTGGATTCTGTAAAATGGCGGCCATTTTACCCGAGGGCTCGTGGATCCGCCCAATTAATCACGACCCTAATCAACGAGGTGCCCAATGGCGCGTTCCAAGACAAGCCTTGGTTGGCTGAAACGACATGTCAACGATCCTTATGTGAAACAGGCGCAGAAGGATGGCTACCGCTCGCGTGCGAGTTACAAGCTTCTGGAGGTCCAGGAGAAATACAAACTGATTCGTCCCGGCATGAGCGTGGTCGATCTGGGTGCTGCGCCCGGTGGCTGGTCGCAGGTTACCAGCCGTCTGATCGGTGGTCAGGGCCGTCTGATCGCCTCGGACATTCTGGAAATGGACGGCATTCCGGACGTGACCTTCATTCAGGGGGATTTCACCCAGGATGAAGTGCTGGCTCAGATCCTTGAAGCCGTGGGTAATTCGCAAGTGGACCTTGTGATTTCCGATATGGCCCCCAATATGAGTGGTACGCCTGCCGTAGATATGCCGAAAGCCATGTTTCTGTGCGAGCTGGCGCTTGATCTGGCAGAGCGGATACTCAAGCCGGGTGGTAATTTTCTGATCAAGATTTTCCAGGGAGAAGGGTTCGACACTTATTTGAAGGACGCTCGTCAGAAATTCGACAAGGTCCAGATGATCAAGCCGGATTCTTCCCGTGACAGTTCCCGCGAGCAATACATGCTGGCTTGGGGCTACCGCGGCGGTAGCATGTAAAACGAGTTTTTTTGGCGGGGTGATAGGTTTTTCGTATTTCGCCCTCCGTGCATAAGCGAATATTGTGTAGAAAGTGTTTCACAAAGGGTTACAGACGGCGCCTGCCAGAGCTGTAGGTAATGTAGTAAGTTAAGCCGGTGAATATCATGCGAAGCGCGCGCCATCAGCGGAGCTTGCTTCAGAGGGTAGTTAATTGAACGATATGGCAAAGAATCTGATCCTGTGGTTGATCATCGCGGCTGTCCTGGTGACGGTGATGAACAACTTCTCCAGCCCTAACGAGCCGCAGACCCTCAACTATTCCGACTTCATCCAGCAGGTCAAGGATGGCAAGGTCGAGCGCGTGGCCGTCGATGGCTACGTGATTACCGGCAAGCGCAACGATGGCGACAGCTTCAAGACCATTCGTCCGGCGATTCAGGACAATGGCCTGATCGGCGATCTGGTCGACAACCATGTCGTGGTCGAAGGCAAGCAGCCTGAGCAGCAAAGCATCTGGACCCAGCTTCTGGTGGCCAGCTTCCCGATTCTGGTCATCATTGCGGTATTCATGTTCTTCATGCGCCAGATGCAGGGCGGCGCAGGTGGCAAGGGCGGGCCGATGAGCTTTGGCAAGAGCAAGGCTCGCCTGCTCTCCGAGGATCAGGTGAAGACCACGCTGTCGGACGTTGCCGGTTGCGACGAAGCCAAGGAAGAAGTTGGCGAGCTGGTAGAGTTTCTTCGCGATCCGGGCAAATTTCAGCGCCTGGGCGGTCGCATTCCTCGCGGCGTACTGATGGTCGGTCCTCCTGGTACCGGTAAAACCTTGCTGGCCAAGGCAATTGCCGGCGAAGCCAAGGTGCCGTTCTTCACCATTTCCGGTTCCGACTTCGTCGAAATGTTCGTCGGTGTCGGCGCCAGCCGTGTTCGTGACATGTTCGAACAGGCCAAGAAGCACGCCCCCTGCATTATCTTCATCGACGAGATCGACGCCGTTGGTCGCCATCGTGGCGCCGGCATGGGTGGTGGTCACGACGAGCGCGAACAGACGCTCAACCAGTTGCTGGTGGAGATGGACGGTTTCGAAATGAATGACGGCATCATCGTCATTGCTGCAACCAACCGTCCTGATGTGCTGGATCCTGCCTTGCTGCGCCCTGGTCGCTTCGACCGTCAGGTTGTGGTCGGTTTGCCGGACATCCGTGGTCGCGAGCAAATCCTCAAGGTACACATGCGCAAGGTGCCAATGGGTGATGACGTTGCTCCGGCCGTTATCGCGCGCGGTACTCCGGGCTTCTCCGGTGCTGATCTGGCCAACCTGGTCAACGAGGCTTCGCTGTTCGCTGCCCGCGCCGGCAAACGCATCGTTGAAATGAAAGAGTTCGAGCTGGCCAAGGACAAGATCATGATGGGCGCCGAGCGCAAATCCATGGTCATGTCCGAGAAAGAAAAGCAGAACACCGCTTATCACGAAGCAGGCCACGCAATCGTCGGTCGTGTCGTGCCAGAGCATGATCCGGTCTACAAGGTTTCGATCATTCCTCGCGGTCGTGCGCTGGGTGTGACCATGTTCCTGCCGGAAGAAGATCGCTACAGCCTGTCCAAGCGCGCGCTGATCAGCCAGATCTGCTCGCTGTACGGCGGCCGTATCGCTGAGGAAATGACTCTGGGCTTCGACGGAGTGACCACTGGCGCCTCCAACGACATCATGCGTGCCAGCCAGATTGCACGGAACATGGTGACCAAGTGGGGCCTGTCTGAAAAACTCGGCCCGTTGATGTATGCGGAAGAAGAAGGCGAAGTGTTCCTCGGTCGTGGCGGTGGTGGTCAGAACGCCAGTTTCTCTGGTGAAACGGCCAAGCTGATCGACTCGGAAGTGCGAAGCATCATTGATCAGTGTTATGGCACCGCCAAGCAGATTTTGACGGACAACCGTGACAAGCTTGACGCCATGGCCGACGCCCTCATGAAGTACGAGACTATCGACTCCGAGCAGATCGACGACATCATGGCAGGACGCACGCCTCGTGAGCCTCGTGACTGGTCGGGTGGCGCCGGTACACCGCCTCCGGTTGTTCGGGATGAGCGTCCGGAAACACCGATTGGCGGTCCGGCTGCCGACGTTTAAGGTTTGAAATGACTTCTGTACAGTCCCTGACCCGGTTGCCTTGCGGCAGCCGGGTTCTTGATTTGGCCCGGACGCATGTCATGGGCATTCTCAATGTCACTCCCGATTCCTTTTCCGATGGTGGCCGATACAGCCAGCTTGATGCAGCGTTGCGTCACGCCGAGGCGATGGTTTCTGCCGGTGCAACTTTGATCGACGTGGGTGGTGAGTCCACTCGGCCAGGTGCGCGAGCAGTGTCACCGCTGGAGGAGCTTGAGCGTGTGGCGCCGATTGTCGAGCTGATCAATCGCGAGTTGGATGTGGTCATATCCGTTGATACCTCGACCCCAGCCGTCATGCGGGAAACCGCGCGTCTGGGGGCCGGGCTGATCAATGACGTTCGATCGTTGCAGCGTGACGGCGCTCTGGATGCGGCGGCGGCCACCGGGTTACCGGTCTGCCTGATGCACATGCTGGGTGAGCCCGGCAATATGCAGGACAACCCGCATTATCAGGATGTCACCCGGGAAGTGGGTGAGTTTCTCGCCGAGCGTATGGAGCGATGCGCCTCAGTCGGTATACCCGCCGAACGGATCATTCTTGATCCGGGCTTCGGCTTCGCCAAAACCCTTCAGCACAATCTAAGCTTGTTCAAACACATGGAAGCTCTCCATGCATTGGGTCGACCTCTGCTGGTGGGCGTTTCGCGAAAAAGCATGATCGGACAGACCCTTGATCGCCCGGTGGGGGAGCGCCTTTCTGGTGGTCTGGCTCTGGCTGCGCTGGCGTCGGTCAAGGGGGCGCGTATTTTGCGCGTCCATGATGTGGCAGAAACGGTGGATGTCGTGCGCATGATCGCAGCCGTGGAATCAGCCGAATAAGAATGATGGAGCACTTATGAGCAAGAAATATTTTGGTACCGACGGCATTCGTGGCCGCGTTGGCGAGTACCCGATCACTCCTGACTTCATGCTCAAGCTTGGCTGGGCTGCCGGTATGGCTTTCCGGAAAATGGGCGCCTGCAAGGTGCTCGTTGGCAAGGACACGCGGATTTCCGGGTATATGTTCGAGTCGGCCCTGGAGGCCGGTCTGACATCGGCGGGTGCCGATGTCATGTTGCTTGGTCCGATGCCGACGCCTGCCATCGCTTATCTGGCGCGTACCTTTCAGGCTGAGGCCGGTATCGTGATCAGTGCCTCGCACAATCCCCACGATGATAATGGCATCAAGTTTTTTTCCGGCCGGGGCACCAAATTGCCGGATGAGCTGGAACTGATGATCGAGGAATTGCTCGACACACCGATGACCGTCGTCGAGTCGAGCAAGATTGGCAAGGTGTCGCGAATCAACGACGCCTCTGGCCGCTACATCGAATTCTGCAAGAGCAGTGTGCCAACCAACACCAGCTTTGCCGGTCTGAAGATTGTTATCGACTGCGCGCACGGTGCAACCTACAAGGTCGCGCCGAGTGTGTTTCGCGAGCTGGGTGCCGATGTCGTCGTCTTGTCCGCCCAGCCCGACGGGTTGAACATCAACGACAACTGTGGCTCGACTCACATGGGGCCATTGCAGGCGGCGGTGCTTGCCGAGCGGGCTGATCTGGGGATCGCATTCGATGGTGACGGCGACCGCGTGCTGATGGTCGATCATACCGGTGCGATAGTCGATGGTGATGAGCTGATCTTCATCATTGCTCGCGATCTGCATGAGCGTGGCAAGTTGCAGGGCGGTGTCGTCGGCACGCTGATGAGTAACCTCGGCCTGGAACTGGCCCTGGCGGATCTGGGGATTCCTTTTGTGCGTGCCAACGTGGGTGACCGATATGTCATTGCCGAGTTGCTGGAGCGCAACTGGCAGGTCGGCGGTGAGAACTCGGGGCACGTCGTCTGCTTCAATCACACCACAACGGGTGATGCGATCATCGCGGCCCTGCAGGTGCTGATGTCGCTCAAGACTCGCGGTGAAAGTCTGGCTCAAACCCGCCAGTCCCTGCGCAAATGTCCACAAGTGCTGATCAATGTGCGTTTCGGCGGTGGCGACAGCCCTCTCGAACACCCGGCTGTCAAGGAGGCCAGCAAGCGTGTGACCGAAGCCATGGCTGGGCGTGGACGTGTGCTTCTGCGCAAGTCCGGGACAGAGCCTCTGGTGCGCGTCATGGTCGAAGGTGAGGACGAAAACCAGGTTCGTGGCTATGCCGAAGAGCTGGCAAAACTGGTAACTGAAGTTTCTGCCTGATACAGCTTGCCAGTCTTGATTGTGTTGGGTAACATCTGCGCCCACTTTGACCGACGAGGTACAGCATGCGTCGCCCTATGGTAGCTGGTAACTGGAAGATGCACGGTACCCGCGCCAGCGTCGCTGAGCTGATCAACGGCCTTCGTCATCTGGCCTTGCCAAGCGGTGTTGATGTCGCGGTATTCCCGCCTTGCCTGCATATCAATCAAGTGATTGATGGTTTGAAAGGAAAATCGATTTCGGTTGGTGCGCAGAACTCTGCGGTGGAATCGATGCAGGGTGCGTTGACTGGTGAAGTTGCGCCGAGTCAGTTGGTGGATGCGGGATGTTCCCTGGTGCTTGTCGGGCATTCCGAGCGCCGCCAGATCATGGGCGAGCGAGACGGGATGCTGAATCGCAAGTTCGCAGCGGCACAGGCATGTGGCTTGATTCCGGTGTTGTGTGTGGGGGAGACCCTGGAGCAGCGTGAGGCCGGAAAGACTCTTGAAGTTGTCGGGCGTCAGCTGGGCAGCATCATCGAGGAGCTCGGTGTCGGTGCCTTTGCAAAAGCGGTGATCGCATACGAGCCGGTCTGGGCCATTGGTACCGGGCTGACTGCAACGCCACAACAGGCTCAGGATGTGCATAAGGCCATTCGTGAGCAGTTGGCGGCGGAGAATTCTGAAGTTGCTCGAAATGTGCGGCTTCTATACGGCGGCAGCGTGAAGGCGGCCAATGCGGTCGAGCTGTTCGGCATGCCGGATATCGATGGGGGGCTCATTGGTGGGGCCTCCCTGAATGCAGATGAGTTCGGTGCGATTTGTCGCGCCGCGGGAAACTGAAAAAATGCTGGAAACAGTCGTAGTCGTTTTTCATCTGCTGGGTGCATTGGGCGTAGTTGCTCTGGTTTTGCTGCAGCAGGGTAAGGGTGCGGACGCTGGTGCGTCTTTCGGAGCAGGTGCTTCAAATACTGTGTTCGGAAGCCAAGGTTCCTCTACCTTTCTTAGTAAGTTTACTGCTATACTTGCCGCCGGTTTCTTCATAACCAGCTTGGGGTTAGGATACTTTGCTAAAGAGAAGGCTCATCAGCTGACTCAAGCAGGATTGCCAAACCCAGCGGTATTGGAGGTTCCAAAGCAACAACCGGCTTCTGATGATGTCCCGGTGCTTCAAGAGCAAAAGTCGGCTAGTCCAGCGACTGACGTACCTCAAGCTCAAGAGCAGAAGTAAGAAGAGTTTCAAACGTAGTTTTGCCGAGGTGGTGGAATTGGTAGACACGCAACCTTGAGGTGGTTGTGCCCATAGGGTGTAGGGGTTCGAGTCCCCTTCTCGGTACCAATTAGTCAGGAGAGCCCGCTGTTGCGGGCTTTCTTGCAGGTGGAAGGTTACATTGACCCTCCAGGGGATCGGTCGTATACTTCCGCCCCAGCTTTGTCGCGGGGTGGAGCAGTCTGGTAGCTCGTCGGGCTCATAACCCGAAGGTCGTCGGTTCAAATCCGGCCCCCGCAACCAGTTTAAGGAGCCCCTTTTAAGGGGCTTTTTGTTAGCTGGACACTTTCAACGCCGCTGTTCGACGGCGTTTCAAGGATGGGCGTTTCGCCCATTTTTTATTTTGCAAAGCATGCACATACATGCACGAGGGGGTTCAGGTGTCGAGCAAGCTAGAAGAGTTGCAGGCCTTGTTGGCCCCGGTGGTCGTGGCCCTGGGCTATGAATGCTGGGGTATTGAGTTCTCGGCTCAAGGTCGTCACTCAATGTTGCGCGTTTATATCGATAAGGAGGGCGGCGTGCTGGTGGACGATTGTGCCATTGTCAGCCGTCAGATCAGCGGTGTGCTGGATGTTGAAGATCCGATCTCCGTTGAATACACCCTTGAAGTTTCCTCGCCTGGCATGGAACGCCCACTGTTCACTCTTGAGCAGTTTGCCAAATTTGCCGGTGAACAAGTAAAGATCAGGCTGCGCTCGCCTTTTGAAGGACGACGCAACTTTCAGGGCCTTCTGCGCGGTGTAGAAGATCAGGATGTCGTGGTGCAGGTAGATGACCATGAGTTCCTGTTGCCGATCGATATGATCGACAAGGCCAACATTATTCCCAGTTTTGACTGAGACGCGGATCCCGCGGATCCAATGGCTTGCGAAAGGCGAGGCGTACGATGAGCAAAGAAGTACTGCTGGTTGTTGAGTCGGTATCCAATGAAAAGGGCGTACCGGCAAGCGTAATTTTTGAAGCGCTGGAGCTGGCTCTGGCCACCGCTACCAAAAAGCGTTTTGAAGACGAAGTTGATCTGCGTGTGGAAATCAATCGCCACACCGGTTCTTACGAAACTTTCCGTCGCTGGACGGTCGTCGAAGAGAATGATCTCGATGATCCGGCTATCGAAACCTGGCCAAGCAAGGTTGCCGAAACGCACCCTGGCGCCAAGGTCGGTGACGTCGTCGAAGAAAAGATCGAATCCATCGAGTTCGGCCGCATCGCTGCGCAGACCGCCAAGCAGGTCATCGTGCAGAAAGTGCGCGAAGCCGAGCGCGCTCAAGTGGTAGACGCCTATCGCGAGCGCCTGGGTGAAATCATCTCCGGCACCGTGAAAAAAGTGACCCGCGATAACGTGATCGTTGATCTGGGCAATAACGCTGAAGCGTTGCTCGCCCGCGAAGACATCATTCCCCGCGAAACTTTCCGTGTCGGCGTGCGTCTGCGTGCGCTGCTCAAGGAAATCCGCACCGAGAACCGTGGTCCGCAGCTGATCCTGTCGCGCACCGCGCCGGAAATGCTGATCGAGCTGTTCCGTATCGAAGTGCCGGAAATTGCTGAAGGTCTCATCGAAGTAATGGCCGCTTCCCGTGATCCGGGATCGCGCGCCAAGATTGCCGTCCGCTCCAAGGACAAGCGCATCGACCCGCAGGGTGCCTGCATCGGTATGCGCGGTTCGCGTGTGCAGGCCGTGTCGGGCGAGTTGGGTGGCGAGCGTGTCGACATCGTCCTTTGGGACGACAACCCGGCGCAGTTCGTGATCAATGCCATGTCGCCGGCGGAAGTGGCGGCCATCATCGTTGACGAAGATGCCCACGCGATGGATATCGCCGTCGCCGCAGACAACCTGGCTCAGGCCATCGGTCGTGGTGGTCAGAACGTGCGTCTGGCCAGCCAGCTGACTGGCTGGACCCTGAACGTGATGACCGAGTCGGACATCCAGGCCAAGCAGCAAGCGGAAACCGGCGACATCCTGCGCAACTTCATCGACGAGCTGGAAGTCGACGAGGAGCTGGCTCAGGTGCTGGTCGACGAAGGCTTTACCAGCCTGGAAGAGATTGCCTACGTACCGTTGGAAGAAATGCTCAACATCGACGGCTTTGACGAAGACATCGTCAACGAGCTTCGCGCTCGTGCCAAGGATCGCCTGTTGACCAAAGCCATCGCTACTGAGGAAAAACTGGCAGACGCCCATCCGGCCGAAGACCTGCTCTCGCTTGAGGGTATGGACAAGGATCTGGCGGCGGAACTGGCGGTGCGCGGCGTAGTTAACCGCGAAGACCTGGCCGAGCAGTCGATTGACGACCTGCTCGACATCGACGGTATCGACGAAGAGCGTGCCGGCAAGTTGATCATGGCCGCCCGAGCCCACTGGTTCGAGTAATTAGGCGCGGCCTGAGGAGAGAAGTGCATGACGCAAGTCACGGTGAAACAACTGGCCGATGAGGTCAAAACACCGGTAGAGCGCCTGTTGCAGCAGATGCGTGAGGCAGGTCTGCCGCACACCGCCGCCGAAGAACATGTGACTGACAGTGAGAAGCAGTCCCTGCTGACTCATTTGAAGAGCAGCCACAAGGCGAAAGTGGAAGAACCACGCAAGATCACGCTGCAGCGTAAAACCACCAGCACCCTGCGTGTGGCTGGCAGCAAAAGCATCAGCGTTGAAGTTCGCAAGAAGAAAGTTTTCGTACAGCGTAGCCCGGAAGAAATCGAAGCCGAGCGCAAGCGTGAACTGGATGAGCGTCGTGCAGTAGAAAATGCTGCTCGTCAAAAGGCTGAAGAAGAAGCCCGTGCTCGCGCCGAAGAAGAAGCGCGTCGCCAGCCTGCTCCGGTCGTTGCTCCTGAACCTGTTGCAGAGCCTGCCCCTGTGGTCGAGCCAGTGCGTGAAGCCGCTCCGGTAGCGCCTGCTGCGCCGGTTGCCGACACTCGCAAGCGTGACGAACAGCGCCGTCCGGACAAGTCTCGTGCCGACGACAACAACCGTCGTGGCGGTGGTGATGGCGAGCGCAAGAACGCTCCGCACCGCGCTTCGGTCAAGGAAAAGGCTCCGGCTCCACGTGTGGCGCCGCGCACTACCGACGAAGAAAGCGATGGCTTCCGTCGCGGCGGCCGTGGCAAGGCCAAGCTGAAGAAACGCAATGCTCACGGTTTCCAGAGCCCGACCGGGCCTGTGGTGCGTGATGTGCGAATCGGCGAAACCATCACTGTGGGCGATCTCGCCCAGCAGATGTCGGTAAAAGCTGCTGAAATCATCAAGTTCATGTTCAAGCTGGGTACGCCGGCGACCATCAACCAGGTACTGGATCAGGAAACTGCCCAGCTGGTTGCTGAAGAACTGGGCCATAAAGTGACTCTGATCAGCGACACGGCTCTGGAAGACTCCCTGGCCGAGTCCCTGAAGTTCGAAGGTGAAGAGGTTCCACGTGCGCCGGTCGTGACCGTAATGGGTCACGTTGACCACGGTAAGACTTCCCTGCTCGACTACATCCGTCGTGCCAAGGTCGCTGCTGGCGAAGCCGGCGGTATCACCCAGCACATCGGTGCGTACCACGTTGAAACCGAGCGCGGCATGGTCACCTTCCTCGACACCCCGGGTCACGCCGCGTTTACCGCCATGCGTGCCCGTGGTGCCAAGGCGACCGACATCGTGATCCTTGTGGTTGCGGCGGACGACGGCGTGATGCCGCAAACCATCGAAGCCGTTCAGCACGCTCAGGCGGCTGGTGTTCCTCTGGTGGTCGCGGTGAACAAGATCGACAAGCCGGGCGCTGATCTCGATCGCATCCGCAGCGAGCTGTCGACTCATGGCGTGACCTCTGAAGACTGGGGTGGCGATACACCTTTCGTGCCGGTTTCGGCGAAGATGGGTACTGGTGTCGACGAACTGCTCGAGGCTGTACTGCTGCAGGCTGAAATACTTGAACTGAAGGCCACTCCATCGGCTCCTGGCCGTGGTGTCGTGGTTGAGTCGCGTCTGGACAAGGGCCGTGGCCCGGTGGCCACCGTTCTGGTTCAGGACGGTACGCTGCGTCAAGGTGACATGGTGCTGGTCGGCTCGAATTACGGTCGCGTGCGAGCCATGCTCGACGAGAACGGCAAGCCGATCAAGGAAGCAGGCCCGGCCATTCCGGTCGAGATCCTCGGCCTGGACGGTACGCCTGACGCTGGTGACGAGATGAGCGTGGTTGCCGACGAGAAGAAAGCCCGTGAAGTGGCTCTGTTCCGTCAAGGCAAGTTCCGCGAAGTCAAACTGGCTCGTGCTCACGCCGGCAAGCTGGAAAACATCTTCGAAAGCATGGGTCAGGAAGAGAAGAAGACGCTCAACATCGTCCTCAAATCCGACGTCCGTGGTTCTCTGGAAGCACTGCAGGGCGCTCTGAACGGCCTGGGCAACGACGAAGTGCAAGTGCGTGTGGTCGGCGGCGGTGTCGGTGGTATCACCGAGTCCGATGCCAACCTGGCACTGGCTTCCAACGCTGTACTGTTCGGCTTCAACGTGCGTGCCGATGCCGGCGCACGGAAGATTGTCGAGCAGGAAGGTCTGGATATGCGTTACTACAACGTGATCTACGACATCATCGAAGACGTCAAGAAAGCCCTGACCGGTATGCTTGGCAGCGATGTTCGCGAGAACATCCTCGGTGTGGCCGAAGTCCGTGACGTGTTCCGCTCGCCTAAGTTCGGCGCCATCGCCGGCTGCATGGTGATCGAGGGTACCGTTCACCGTAACCGTCCGATCCGCGTACTGCGTGAAGACATCGTGATCTTCGAAGGCGAGCTGGAATCCCTGCGTCGCTTCAAGGATGACGCTTCCGAAGTGCGTGCCGGCATGGAGTGCGGTATCGGCGTGAAGAGCTACAACGACGTCAAGGTCGGTGACAAGATCGAAGTCTTCGAGAAGGTTCAGGTTGCTCGCAGCCTCTGACTCGCGCACTTCAAGGGCCGCGTCGGGCCGTCGCATGAACATGCGCGGCACGGCGTCAGGACTCTAAACGCAACGCCCGGTCTGGCTTTTTGTCAGGCCGGGCGTTTGCCGCTTTCAGACCTCGCGGGTTTCACCGCAGGGCAGTAACAGGTAACAAATCATGGCAAAAGAATACAGCCGTACCCAACGTATCGGCGATCAGATGCAGCGCGAGCTGGCTCAACTGATCCGTCGCGAAGTCAAGGATCCGCGTGTCGGTCTGGTCACCATTACCGCTGTCGATGTCAGTCGTGATGTCGGTCACGCGAAGATCTTCATCACCGTGATGGGGCAGGAAGGCGCTGCCGATATCGCACAGACCATCAAGGTGCTCAATGCTGCCGCCGGTTTCCTGCGCATGCAGCTGGGACGCGAAATGAAGTTGCGCAGCGTGCCGCAATTGCATTTCCACTACGACGAAAGCGTCGCCCGTGGTGCACACCTGTCCGCTCTGATCGAGCGCGCGGTGGCCGAAGACAGTCAGCACGAAGTGGCTGCACCTGAAGACACCAAGGAGTAATTCGGTGGCTCAGGTCAAACGTATCCGTCGTAACGTCAGCGGCATCATCCTGCTCGACAAGCCGCTGGGGTTTACCTCCAACGCAGCGCTGCAGAAGGTTCGCTGGTTGCTCAACGCCGAGAAGGCCGGTCACACGGGCAGTCTCGACCCGCTGGCCACCGGCGTGCTGCCGCTGTGCTTTGGCGAGGCGACCAAGTTCTCGCAATACCTGCTCGATTCCGACAAGGGTTACGAAACCCTGGCGCAGTTGGGCAAGACCACCACCACGGCAGATGCCGAAGGCGAAGTTCTGCGGGAGCGTCCGGTGACCGTTGGTCAGGCCGACATTGAAGCGGTCTTGCCGAAATTTCGCGGGCAAATCAATCAGATACCGCCGATGTACTCGGCTCTCAAGCGTGATGGGCAGCCGCTGTACAAGCTGGCCCGTGCAGGTGAAGTAGTGGAGCGTGAACCGCGTTCTGTTACTATTGCGCGCTTGGAATTGCTGGCCTTCGAAGGCGATACTGCGCGTCTTGCGGTGGATTGCAGCAAGGGCACCTATATTCGTACCCTGGTGGAGGATATCGGTGAGCAGCTCGGTTGTGGTGCGTACGTCGCTGAACTGCGCCGTACACAGGCCGGGCCTTTCACCCTGGCGCAGACCGTGACCCTCGAAGAGCTCGAAGCGGTACATGCCGAAGGCGGCAACGAAGCGGTCGACCGTTTCCTGATGCCGTCGGACAGCGGCCTGCAGGATTGGCCACTGCTGCAGTTTTCGGAACACAGTGCGTTCTACTGGCTCAATGGCCAGCCGGTACGCGCTCCGGATGCTCCGAAGTTCGGCATGGTGCGGGTACAGGATCATACCGGTCGCTTCATCGGCATCGGTGAAGTGAGCGAAGACGGGCGCATCGCGCCGCGTCGACTGATTCGGTCAGAATGACCGGACGAGTGTGGCTGTTAACAGGCACGGTCACTACTCATTTATAGATACAGGGATTTGTCCCTGGCCTGTTGAAACCGTTTTTGTAACGGTTTCCTGATAAAAAGGATTGCCTCATGGCTCTCGACGTTCAAGAAAAAGCCCAAATCGTAGCTGACTTCCAGCAAGCTGTTGGTGACACTGGTTCGCCAGAAGTGCAAGTTGCACTGCTGACCGCCAACATCAACAAACTGCAAGGTCACTTCAAGGCCAACGGCAAAGACCACCACTCCCGTCGTGGTCTGATCCGCATGGTTAACCAGCGTCGCAAGCTGCTGGACTACCTGAAAGGCAAGGACCTGAGCCGTTACAGCGCTCTGATCGCTCGCCTGGGTCTGCGTCGCTAATCAGCGATTGCGCTAGAGGTTGGTTGTCTGTCGTGCGTCAACGGGGTTCCCGCTGGCGCATGGCAGGCTCCCAGCCTCAAGTTTTATCTGAACTACCGTTTTACCCGGACAATCAGCGGGCCGATTCCCGACGTTGCCCAAGAATTTCGCAAGAAACCAGTTCCCCCAAGAGCCACAAAGAAGGTAGGACACCGTGAACCCGGTAATCAAGAAATTCCAGTTCGGTCAGTCGACCGTTACCCTCGAGACTGGCCGTATCGCCCGTCAGGCGTCCGGCGCAGTATTGGTCACCGTTGACGATGACGTCAGCGTATTGGTGACCGTAGTCGGTGCCAAGCAAGCCGATCCGGGCAAGGGCTTCTTCCCTCTGTCCGTTCACTACCAGGAAAAGACCTACGCTGC
This sequence comes from Pseudomonas sp. BW7P1, assembly GCF_024981055.1. Classification (NCBI taxonomy): domain Bacteria; kingdom Pseudomonadati; phylum Pseudomonadota; class Gammaproteobacteria; order Pseudomonadales; family Pseudomonadaceae; genus Pseudomonas; species Pseudomonas sp. BW7P1. The sequence continues at coordinate 1,109,270 of NZ_CP103374.1, forward strand.
CGGCAAGATCCCTGGCGGTTTCTTCAAGCGTGAAGGCCGTCCTTCCGAGAAAGAAACCCTGACTTCCCGACTGATCGACCGTCCGATCCGTCCGCTGTTCCCCGAAGGTTTCATGAACGAAGTGCAGGTCGTCTGCACCGTCGTTTCCACCAGCAAGAAGACCGATCCGGACATCGCTGCGATGATCGGTACCTCGGCTGCCCTGGCGATCTCCGGCATTCCATTCAATGGCCCGATCGGTGCCGCCCGCGTTGCTTTCCACGAAAGCACCGGCTACCTGCTGAACCCGACTTACGAGCAACTGGCTGCCTCGAGCCTGGACATGGTCGTTGCCGGTACCGAAGAAGCCGTTCTGATGGTTGAATCGGAAGCTCAGGAGCTGACCGAAGACCAGATGCTGGGCGCTGTACTGTTCGCCCACGACGAATTCCAGGCTGTCATCAAGGCGGTCAAGGAACTGGCTGCCGAAGCTGCCAAGCCGACCTGGGAATGGTCTGCCGCTCCAGAGGCTACCGAGCTGCTGGGCGCCATTCGTGCCGAATTCGGCGAAGAAATCTCCAAGGCTTACACCATCACCGTCAAGGCCGACCGCTACGCGCGTCTGGGCGAGCTGCGTGACCAGGTGGTTGCCAAGCTGTCCGGCGAAGAAGGCCAGCCTTCGGCTGCCGACGTCAAAGCCGCTTTCGGCGAAATCGAATACCGCACCGTTCGCGAAAACATCGTTAACGGCAAGCCGCGTATCGACGGTCGCGACACCCGCACCGTACGTCCGCTGAACATCGAAGTCGGCGTGCTGCCGAAGACTCACGGTTCTGCGCTGTTCACCCGTGGTGAAACCCAGGCGCTGGTCGTTGCGACACTGGGCACCGCCCGCGACGCGCAACTGCTGGATACCCTGGAAGGCGAGAAAAAAGATCCGTTCATGCTGCACTACAACTTCCCTCCGTTCTCGGTGGGCGAGTGTGGTCGCATGGGTGGCGCCGGTCGTCGCGAAATCGGTCACGGCCGTCTGGCCCGTCGTTCGGTTCAGGCCATGCTGCCAGCCGCCGACGTGTTCCCGTACACCATCCGTGTCGTATCGGAAATCACCGAATCCAACGGTTCGAGCTCGATGGCTTCCGTGTGCGGTGCTTCCCTGGCACTGATGGACGCCGGTGTGCCGATGAAGGCGCCGGTTGCCGGTATCGCCATGGGTCTGGTGAAAGAAGGTGAGAAGTTCGCCGTTCTGACCGACATCCTCGGTGACGAAGACCACCTGGGCGACATGGACTTCAAAGTGGCCGGTACTGCCAAAGGTGTTACCGCACTGCAGATGGACATCAAGATCCAGGGCATCACCGAAGAAATCATGGAGATCGCTCTGGGCCAGGCCCTGGAAGCGCGCCTGAACATCCTCGGCCAGATGAACCAGATCATCGGTCAGTCCCGTACCGAGCTGTCGGCCAACGCTCCGACCATGATCGCGATGAAGATCGACACCGACAAGATCCGTGACGTGATCGGTAAAGGCGGCGCGACCATCCGTGCGATCTGCGAAGAGACCAAGGCTTCGATCGACATCGAAGACGACGGCTCGATCAAGATCTTCGGCGAAACCAAGGACGCCGCTGAAGCTGCACGTCAGCGTGTTCTGAGCATCACCGCAGAAGCCGAGATCGGCAAGATCTACGTGGGCAAGGTTGAGCGCATCGTGGACTTCGGTGCCTTCGTCAACATCCTGCCGGGCAAGGACGGTCTGGTTCACATCTCGATGCTGAGCGACGCTCGCGTAGAGAAAGTGACCGACATCCTGAAAGAAGGCCAGGAAGTGGAAGTGCTGGTACTGGACGTGGACAACCGCGGCCGTATCAAGCTGTCCATCAAAGACGTGGCAGCGGCCAAGGCTTCGGGCGTTTAATCACCCCGCCGCCGCAGCGCCATGAAAATGCCCCGCCGTGAAAAACGGCGGGGCATTTTTTTGTCTGTGAAACATGAGATTTCCTGCAAAGTTGCCGACCTTCAAGTCCGGTGCTAGGTTTAGCCCACCGCCCGTGTAGCTCAGCCGGTAGAGCAGCGCACTCGTAACGCGAAGGTCGCAGGTTCGATTCCTGTCTCGGGCACCAGTCCTCTCGCTTCATCTCTTGCCGTTCCATGATCCCCAGGTCAACTTTTTGTGGGAGAGATGTAAAGACCCGTGTAATTCGCTTGCCAAACGTCCTATATTCGCTGTCTGCATGAGCATCGCCCAGCAGTTTTCAGATGATCCCGAATGGTTCCGAAGGCCGGACAATCCGCGTCAGAGAGATCCTTGATGATCCAGCTCCATCCTCCATTCCCATGATCAGCGAGAACGCCATGACTGAATTGACCCAGGAACAACGCCACGAACAAGCGTTGGAGAAATACAAACTCGATGCGCCAGAGCTGATGGACGAGATCAAGGATCTGCCTGCGGATGAGCAGAAGGATCAGATCCAGTGGGCGTTCGAAGACGAAGCTGAAGCCCAGGGTTTGCAACCGTGGGAACTGACGCTCAAGTACACCAGCACCCCGGAGGAGTTCGAGGCCAAGCGTCTCGAGCTGCACAAGGAGGCTGCCGGGGTGTTGGGTGTCGATTGGGAGGAGTACTGCGAGATGAACAATCTTGTGGTCTGAAACAAAAACGCCAGCCTCGAAAGGGCTAGCGTTTTTTATTGCACGCTCGATTCAGAGGCTCAGACGCATCGACAGGTCCACAGCTTTCACATCCTTGGTCATCGCGCCAATCGAGATGTAGTCCACCCCGGTCTGTGCGATCGGCAACAGCGTGCTTTCGTTGATGCCGCCGCTGGCCTCCAGTTTCGCCTTGCCGCCGTTCAGGCGTACGGCTTCGCGCATGTCGTCCAGGCTCAGTTCGTCGAGCATGATGATGTCGGCGCCGGCCGCCAGCGCCTCCTTCAGTTCATCCAGGCTTTCCACTTCGATTTCCACCGGTTTGCCCGGCGCGATCTTGTGCGCGGCGGTAATGGCCTGCGGGATTCCGCCGCTGGCGGCAATGTGGTTTTCCTTGATCAGAAAAGCGTCGTACAGGCCGATGCGATGGTTATGGCAGCCGCCGCAAGTCACCGCGTATTTCTGCGCCAGGCGCAGCCCTGGAAGGGTCTTTCGAGTATCCAGCAGCTTCACCCCGGTGTCGGCGACGAAGTCTGCGAGGTGTTGCGCGCGGGTGGCCACGCCGGACAGCAGTTGCAGAAAGTTCAGGGCACTGCGTTCGCCGGTCAGCAGCGAACGGGCCGGGCCTTCCAGGTGAAACAACGGCTGGTTCGGTGATACCCGTTCGCCATCGCGCACCTGCCAGTGCACCGCCACCCGGGGATCGAGCTGACGAAACACCGTATCGACCCAGGCTGTACCGCAGATGACAGCGGCGTCGCGGGTGATGATGGTGGCTTTGGCCAGGCGTTCGGCCGGGATCAGTTGCGCGGTGATGTCGCCGCTGCCGATGTCTTCGAGCAACGCACGGCGCACGTTGGCTTCGATTTCGGCGGTCAAATCGGCGAGACGTAGATTCGGCATAACGGGCTCCACAAACTAAGTGGCCCGATTATAGGGGCATGGCGCGGGCCAACCCAAGGCAAGAACCGCGTACCGGTCTGCATCTGGTCGATTCTTCGGAGCAAAAAACGTCGCGCTGTGGTCACTTGCAGGCGCGCTCGTGTAGGGGAAACCCTGAGGCCTATGGCGCACTGGACAACTTTTGCAAGATAATCCGCCTTGCATTTGACGCCATGTCTTTGACGTCGGCAAATCACCGTTTGAGGAGGCTTGGATGCACAACGACGGGAACGTAGTGCCTTTGCACAAGGCCACTATCGGTCAGGCGAATCCTTCGCCGCTCGCCCGCTTGCCTGTGATTCTGCTTCAGGTTCGTGACAAGGCTGCCCAGCGCTTGCGCAATGGTTTGCAGGACCTGTTCGATAACGCCGACGACACCTTGTTCGAAATGGCCGATCGGGCCCGCAACGATGTCGAACAGAACATTTTTTTCGAAGCCATGCGCGACTTGCGCCTCAAGCGCAAGAACATCGAGCGCGGCTTTCTCGAGCAGTACTTTGCGGCCTTTGTCGGCCTCACTCAACCGGATCCTGCGCCGAACATTGTTTCGCACGTTTTGCAGTACGAAGACGCTGCGCCGCGTACTGACGACATGGAGCGCAACGTTGCCATCGAGACCATGGTCACCCGGGTCCTCAACCGTGACGGTTTCGCGCTCGATCAACTGACCGCACGGCTCAACGCTCTGCTGGACAAATCCCTCGATGATCAGCACAACCCGCTGGGGCCGGCGATGCTGTGCGAGTATTTTCTCCAGGCCGGGCGCAATCTGGGGGTGGAGATCAAGGTCAAGCTGATCCTGCTCAAACTGTTCGAGCGCTATGTCCTGGCGGACACCGATCAATTGTTCGCCGAAGCCAATGAACTGCTGGTCGCCACCGGTGTGTTGCCTGAACTGAAACCGGCACCGATGCGTCGCGCCAGGGATCATGCCACGGCCGGCGTGCACCGCGAATTTGAAGATCTCGATCAGGCGCCGGCAGATGCCGGTGTACAGGAAGTCTTTGCCGCGCTCCAGGAGTTGCTGTTGCACGTGCGCGGCAGTGTGGCCCCGACCCTGGAGCCCAGCGCGGCGACACAACCGATTTCCACCCGTGATCTGTTGCGCCTGCTTTCGCATTTGCAGCAGTACGCGCCGGCCCTGGCCGGACAGGAAGACTTCGACCTGCGCAACCAGCTCGAACAGTTGCTCACCCGGGTCAGCGTGAAAAGCGGTAGATCCCGGGTCGTCGATGGGGCTGACGAGGATGTGATCAATCTCGTCGCCATGGTTTTCGACTGCATCCTCGACGACCGCAATCTGCCGGACTCCCTCAAGGCGCTGATCGCCCGGCTGCAGATTCCGATGTTGAAAGTCGCGGTGATCGACAAGAGTTTTTTCAGCCGCAGCAGTCATCCTGCGCGACGCCTGCTCAATGAAATCGCCGAAGCGGCCATGGGCTGGGGCAATTGTGACGGTGACGCACGAGGCAGCCTGTACTTGCGCATCGAGCAAGTGGTGCAACGTCTGCTGACGGATTTTGTTGACGACACGACAATCTTTTCCGAACTGCTGGCGGACTTTCTGACCTTCACCAGCGATGAACGTCGCCGCAGTGAATTGCTCGAACAACGCCTGCGCGACGCCGAAGAGGGGCGGGCGAAAACCGAACTGGCGCGTGTGTGTGTCGAACAGGCGATGGCCCGGGCGCTGCTGGGCAAAGTGCTGCCACCATCGGTGGTGTCTTTCGTCCAGACCGCCTGGAGCAAGGTATTGCTGCTGACCTGCCTCAAGCATGGCGACCAGTCCGCCGAATGGCAGGCCGATGTGCAGACCATGGAGCAGTTGATCTGGAGTGTGCAGCGCCACGCCGATGCCGACGCAGGCTTGCGCCTGTTGAAACTGGTACCGGGGTTGCTCAAGTCGTTGCGTGACGGGTTGAACAGTTCGGCATTCGACCCCTTTGCCACCAGCGAGTTTTTCAGTGAGCTGGAAGGACTGCACGTGCGCCTGCTCGAAACGCCTGATCCCGCGCAGAGCGAGTTGCCTCCGATGATCGAGGTTTCCCGGGCCATCGTTCTGCAGACCGCTGACGAGGCGGCACTCACTTTGACTCCGGAGCGTTTGCCCGTCGACGATGCGAGCCTGCGCCAGGTCGACCAGCTGCGCCTTGGCAGCTGGGTGGCGTTCGAGGAGGGTGATGACGAGGACGTCCTGCGCTGCAAGCTGGCGGCGATCATCCAGGCCACTGGCAAGTATGTATTCGTTGATCGCACCGGGATGAAAGTCCGGGAGCGCAACCGTCTCGCCCTGGCCCTGGAATTTCGCCGGGGCACGGTGCGGACTCTGGACGACACCTTGCTGTTCGATCGAGCGCTGGAGTCGGTGCTCGGCAATCTGCGGCGGCTCAATAACGGCAAGTGATCGCGCGTCAGGGGCCGATCGCGGCATACTGGGCGCCAACACAGTCGGCGTTGAAGGAATCGGTATGCAGTTGGATCCCGCAAGCGGGTGGTGTCACGGGGTGCAGATCTGCCCCTCGCCCAACTTCAATGAACGCCCGGCGGGCGAAGTGTCGCTGTTGGTCATTCACAACATCAGCCTGCCGCCGGCGCAATTCGCCACCGGCAAGGTGCAGGAATTTTTCCAGAATCGCCTGGATGTCACGGAGCATCCCTACTTTGCAGGCATTGCCGACCTGCGGGTGTCTGCGCATTTTCTGATCGAACGTGACGGCAAGGTCACCCAGTTTGTCTCCTGTCTCGAGCGGGCGTGGCATGCCGGCGTTTCGGTTTTCGAAGGACGGGAAACCTGTAACGATTTTTCCGTGGGCATCGAGCTCGAAGGAACCGATGATCTGCCGTTCACCGATGCGCAGTATCAGGCCCTGGTTACGCTCACCCGGCAGTTGCAAACAGCATTTCCGGCTATCACCGGCGCCCGTATCTGCGGGCACAGCGACATCGCACCCGGGCGCAAGACCGATCCTGGCCCGGCATTCGACTGGGCTCGCTACCGCGCAGCCCTGGCACAAGAGGAAGAGCAATGAGTTTTCTGGTGTTACTGCTGGCGCTATGGGTCGAGAAATTCTCGGCCTTGCGCCATCGGGTTCAACGCGATGGCGGATGGATCCGCGAACTGCACAAACTTGAAAGCGGCAGCCTGTCAAAACGGCCCTGGCTGGTGCTGACCATTCTGGTGCTGCTGCCGGTGGCGTTGCTGGGGTTGTTGCTGCTGGTGCTGGAGCCGGTTGCCTATGGCCTGCTGGCCCTGCCGGTGCATTTGCTGGTGGTGATTTACAGCCTGGGGCGGGGTGATCTGCTCGGCGGTCTCGGACCGTTCCGTGACGCCTGGCGTCGCGAGGATCTGCAAGCCGCCGCCCACGTGGCCAAGCGTGACCTGGATATCTGCGCCGAGAGCGGTGAGCAATTGCTGGAGCAGGTGCAGCGGCATCTGTTGTGGCAGGCGTATCAGAGTTTTTTCGCGGTGATTTTCTGGTATTTCGTGCTGGGTCCGGTCGCCGCGCTGAGCTATCGCCTGCTGGCCCTGGCAGAAGAGAACGCACAGACCCCGGCGCTGGCCGAGCGTGCAGGGCAACTGCGACATGCCTTCGACTGGGTGCCGGTGCGTCTGTTGGCGGCCAGTCTCGCGCTGGTCGGCAACTTCGTCGCGGTCAGCCGGATCATGCTGCATGAACTGTTGAACTGGAACATCGGCGCCGCACAACTGATCAACAGAGTCGGTCTGGCCGCCGGAGAAATTCCGCCTGCCGTCACTGGCCCGGAAGGCATCAACACCCTCGATTGTCTGTGGGAGCTGCTGCTGCGTGCGGCAGTGTTGTGGTATGCCGGGTTTGCCCTGTGGACCGTTCTGATCCATTGATACCCGCTCGATGAGCAAAAGGTCGTCCGGACGCATCGGTGTTCGGGCGATCCTTCGTCGTTAACCTTAAGTTACAAAACCTCCCTTCGATTTGAGCTATACAGAGATGGCGCCCGATAGTGGCTATCTGCTGTCGCCCGCGCCTGCCAATAAAAACAAGAAAAAAACCAAGGGAGACTTCCAGTGAAGAGCTTGCTCTATCCCGCCGTCTCGCTGATGAACCGCCTGAGCTTCGGCATGAAGTTCAGCCTGATCAGCGTGCTGTTCCTGGTACCGATGCTGGTGACCAATTTCTATCTGGTGCGCGATTCCTATCGCCAGTTTCAGGGCACCCGGGTGGAGTTGCAAAGCCTCGACCTGCTGGGCAGCAGTCTGGTCTTGCGTCGGGATCTGGAAACCCTCAACAACCTGGTACAGATCAACGTCACGCTCGGCCAGTCGGGCAAGGCCGGGAATGTCGAGTCGCAGATCACGGGGCTTGAACAACGTGTTCTGACGCGCCTGCAAGGGCTCGCGGCGATGACCGACGACCCCGAGCAGATCAAGATCTTTGAGGCCAAACGCGATGAAATGATTGCTGCGTTCAAGGCCCAGCAAGCGGAAAACTCCCTGCAAAGCAAAAGCGCGCTGATCGGCAAACTGCTTGGCAGTGCGCAGATTTTCAGCCAGATCATCGCCAGCCAGGCCGGTCTGGGCCGCGATACGCAAAGTGATATCCGCCAGCTCAGCGAGCTGGTGACCGCCACCACGCCCGCCATTACCCAGATCCTCGGTGAAGGGCGGGCCATGGGCTCTTATTCATTGGGACAAGGATTTCTCAACAGTTCCTCCAGCACCCGTTTCGATGAGTTGCTGGCGCAGATTGAAAAACTTCAAGGCGAGTACGGGCTGAAGCTGCAGGATGCGCTGGGGTCGAGCAGCGCGGCGAGGGATTCGCTGAGTAGCGCAGCCGATGCCAGCAAGATGTCGCTGAAACAGGCCAGTGAAATCTTTGAAGAACAAGTGGTGGTCGCCGAAACGCTCGATGCACCGTGGCAGGCGTTCTACGATCAGGTCACCGGGCTGATGGATCGCACTTACCACCTCGACGAAGCCACTCTGAAGTACCTCGATACCCAATTGCAGCAACGTCTGGCGCAGAACCGCACGCACATGGTGTTGCAGGCGGTCGCATTGTCGGTGGTGTTCGTGCTGATCTTCTACCTCTACGGCGGTTTCTACGCTTCGACCCGCAACACGCTCAAACGCCTGGGCGCAATGATGGACAAAGTCGCGGCCGGCGACATGACAGTCAACTTCGTGGCCCACAGTCGTGATGAGCTGGGCGAGCTGGGCGAGGTGTTCAACGGTACGGTGCGCAAGATTCACGACCTGATCGAGCGGGTCGGCCAGACCGTCGGCGAGGTCGAGCGTCAGGCCGGGCAAGTGGAAAATGTCTCGGCGCAAAGCAATCAGGCAGTGGCCGGTCAGCGCAGCCAGATCGAACAGGTGGCCACGGCCATGAACCAGATGTCGGCCACTTCACTGGAGGTGGCGCGCAGCGCTGCGGCAGCGGTCAGCAGTGCGCACAGCGTGAATGGCGAGACCATCAGTGGGCGCGGTCTGGTGCAGTCCCAGCAAAGCAGTATTGCGGCGCTGGCCGGCGAGATCGATCAGTCGGTGCAAGTGATCAATCAACTGGCCAGCGACAGCCAGTCGATCAGCAGCGTGCTGGAGGTGATCAAGAGCATCGCCGAGCAGACCAACCTGCTGGCGCTCAACGCCGCGATCGAAGCGGCGCGCGCGGGAGAGCAGGGGCGAGGGTTTGCGGTGGTGGCGGACGAAGTGCGAACCCTGGCCAAACGCACCCAGCAATCGACCGAAGAAATCGAGCAGATGATCACCAGACTGCAGGGTGGGGTCGGCGCAGCAGTAAAGGCCATGGGCGTCAGTCATCAAATGGCCAGCGGCACCGTGGGACAATCGGAAAAGGTCCAGCAGGCACTGGAAAACATTCTCGGTGCGGTGGGAATGATCGTCGATCAGAACCAGCAGATCGCGGCGGCGGTGGAGCAGCAGACCGCCGTCGCCCATGACATTGATCAGAACATCGTCGAAATCAACCGGGCCGGTGAACGCACAGCCGAAGGCGCACACCGGACCGAGGATGCGAGTCGGGCCCTGTCGGCACAGGTGGTGGAGTTGAAGCAGTTGATCAGCGCGTTCCGGGTCTGAGTCGGCCTGTTGCATTGGAGGCCGGGTGTTCTCGGAACAGTTTGTAGTACTTTTTTGCTTACATTTGTAAGCCAAATCCTGATTTCCTCCGGGCCCGGATTTTTCGTCTTCAATGGTTCAAGATCACGCCAATTGACCGACTGGAGGAAGCCTCTCATGTCCGTTGCAACCCTGGGAATCCAGGGCCGCTGCGCCCATTGTCAGACCACGCTGCTGCTCAAACCCTGGCAACTCAATGCCATCGCGATCAATGAGCCGTTCACCTGCGCCCACTGCGAGAAAGCCCTGGAGCTGAGTTGCCCGAAACAGATCAGACGCTTCAAATCCCTTGATTCACTGGGCCTGTTGCGTTTCAGTGCATCGGTGACGGTGTGCACTGCGCTGCTGGTGGCGCTGGTGATGGAATGGGTAGGGTTGCTCAGCGTGACTGAGCAGCTGAATGCGTCATTGATCGTGATTTTTGTGTACTTCGCGCTGGTGCGGTTTGTTCGCCACCGTCAGCACATGACCTTGATGCTTGATGCCGCCAGGGCCCACGGCGAGTGACTACCAGCCGAATACTTCGCAGCAGTTGGCAGTGCTGGCCTCGGCGAGCCGTTCTTCACTGACGTTCATCAATCCCGCCAGCGCCGCACAGATGGCCGGCAGATGCGCCGGTGTGTTGCGCACACCGGGAAACATGGCGGGTGCCATGTCCGGAGAGTCGGTCTCCAGCACGATCGAGTCCAGTGGCAAATCGGGCAACACCCGGTGCATGCGCAGGGCCTGAGGCCAGGTGGGGGCGCCGCCGAGACCCAGTTTGAAACCGAGTCTGGTGTATTCCCGCGCCTCTTCACGGCTGCCGGCGAAGGCGTGAATGATGCCGGCGCGTTTGAGCTTGAAACGCTTGAGTGTGGCAATCACCGCCGCATGGCTGCGCCGCACATGGATCAATGCCGGCAACTCGAAATCCGCTGCCAGTTGCAGTTGTGCTTCGAACAGCGCTTGCTGGCGCTCGCGGTCGAGGCTTTCGATGAAGTAATCCAGCCCGATTTCGCCAACAGCGCACAGTTGCCGATGATCGCGCAGTCGTGACAGCCAGTCGCCCAGCGCCAGCAAGTCTTGCGACCTGTGCTGATCGAGATAGACCGGGTGCAAACCGAATGCGGCGTACAGCTGCGGATCGCTTTGCACCAGATCCCACACCCGCTGCCAGTTGCCTTCATATACGCCCAGCACCACCATCCGCCGCACCCCGAGGGCACGGCTTTCGGCCAGCAACGCCGCACGGTCGGCGTCGAAGTCGGGAAAGTCCAGATGGGTGTGGCTGTCGATCAGCTCCACGGCTCAGTCCCGGTGAATACGCTGCTTGAACGTACGGGCGATGGCTTGCACGCCAGGCTGGTACTCCGACTGCTCGACCGCTGCCAGCGCCAGTGCCAGCGCTTTGTCGGCGATCAACTGGTGCTGCTGGGCCATGGCGTTGACCGGCAGCGGCAGGAAATCCAGCAACTGGGTGTCGCCGAACGTGCCCAGACGCAGCGGGCGATTTTTCAGCGGGAAGTCATGCAGCGCGTCGAACACACCCTGCAACAGCACGTAGGACGTGGTCAGCAGCGCATCCGGCAAATGCCCGAGGCGTTGCAGGAGTTCTTCCATCAATTGCTTGCCGCACTCGCGGCTGAAGGATTCGGCGTGCTCGATCAGCACGTCGCCCTTGAACCCGGCCAAGGCTTGTTTGAATCCGGCGGCACGTTCCTGGCTGATGCTCAATTCCGGGCGGGCGCCCAGCAGCACGATCTGCCTGGGTTGCGGGTCGAGCAGGCTTTCGGTCAGGTGCAGGCTGGCTTCTCGGTCGTCACTGACCACCGAGCAGAAGTGTTCCGGATCCATCACCCGGTCGATGGCGATGATCGGCAGACCCTTGGCCTGCAACTGACGGTAGCTGTCGTCACCGGACGGCAGGCAGCTGGCGACGATCAACGCATCGCAGCGCCGTGCGCGGAACAGTTGCAGCAGTTGCCGTTCGCTGTCCGGCGCATCGTCGGAGCTGGCAATCAGCAACTGATAGCCGCGCGCCCGGGCGCCTTGTTCCAGCAGTTTGGCGATCCGCGCGTAGCTGGGGTTTTCCAGATCCGGCAGGATAAAACCCAAAGTCCGGGTGTGCCTGCTGCGCAATCCGGCCGCCTGGGGATTGGGAGTAAAGCCGTGCTGATCGACCACCGCCCGCACGCGCTCGACAGTCGCGTTGCTGATGCGTTGCTGTTCGGCCTTGCCATTGATGACGTAGCTGGCGGTGGTCACGGACACTCCGGCCAGCCGCGCGATATCACTGAGTTTCAACCCGGGATTTCCTTGTTTTTTCGAGCTTGCCGCCACATTTTCGCCAATCCTACCCGATTCAGGCAGGCGACCATTGTCGCAGCGCAACCGACAAGTTGGACTTCAAGGATGAGACATTATCGAGTAACGTGCCGATCAATCTAGATTAAACGTTTCAGCAGGCGTATTTTCTACGTTTTAGACGCTTTTGGCCGGTGCTGCCGTGAAACCGCCAAAACGGCCTCCTGAAAGGGAGGCGCACAAGCGCCTAAGCTGGAACCATTCAAAACAATACCTGGCGCGTTAGCGCGTCAAAAAGGAGATCGCATGCTCGAGCTCACTGTAGAGCAGATATCCATGAGCCAGTCGGCTGTGGATAAGCCCGCCGCTTTGCAATTGCTGGCCAGTCATCTGGTCGCCGATGGCCTTGTCGCCGACGGATACCTCGCCGGCCTGCAGGCCCGCGAGGCTCAGGGCTCGACCTTCCTCGGCCAGGGCATTGCGATCCCCCACGGCACGCCCGAAACCCGCGACCAGGTGTTCGCCACCGGCGTGCGGCTGATGCAGTTTCCCGACGGCGTGGATTGGGGTGACGGCCAGATTGTCTATCTGGCCATCGGCATCGCCGCCAAATCCGACGAACACCTGCGTCTGCTGCAACTGTTGACCCGTGCCCTCGGCGAGACCGATCTGGGCCAGGCCCTGCGTCGTGCCGGTTCGCCCGAAGCCCTGCTGAAATTGTTGCAGGGCGCACCACAGGAATTGGCGCTGGATGCGCAAATGATCGGCCTCGGGGTCTCCGCCGACGATTTCGAAGAACTGGTCTGGCGCGGTGCGCGTTTGCTGCGTCAGGCCGATTGCGTGAGCAACGGGTTTGCCGGCGTGTTGCAGCAAGTCGAAGCGTTGCCGCTGGGGGAAGGCCTGTGGTGGCTGCACAGTGAGCAGACCGTGAAGCGTCCGGGCCTGGCCTTCGTTACGCCGGACAAACCGATGCGTTACCTCGGTCAGCCTCTCAGTGGTCTGTTTTGCCTGGCCAGTCTTGGTGAAGCGCATCAGGCGTTGCTCGAGCGCTTGTGCGCATTGCTGATCGAAGGTCGCGGCCATGAATTGGGCCGCGCCACCAGCAGCCGCAAAGTCCTTGAAGTGCTCGGCGGCGAATTGCCTGCCGACTGGCCCAGTGCGCGAATTGCCCTGGCCAACGCCCATGGTCTGCACGCACGTCCGGCGAAGATCCTCGCGCAGCTGGCAAAAAGTTTCGAGGGTGAAATCCGCATCCGCATCGTCGACGGTCAGGACAGCGCCGTGTCGGTGAAAAGCCTGAGCAAACTGCTGAGCCTTGGCGCCCGTCGCGGTCAGGTGCTGGAAATCATCGCCGAGCCGAGCATCGCCGCCGACGCCTTGCCGGCCTTGCTGGCGGCCATTGAAGAAGGTCTCGGCGAAGAGGTCGAACCGTTGCCGGCAGTCAGTCAGCAGCGCGAAATCATGGCCGATATCGCCGAAGTCTTGAGTGCCCCGGCTTCCGGCAGCCTGCTGCAAGCGATTCCCGCCGCCCCCGGCATTGCCATCGGGCCGGCGCACATTCAGGTCCAGCGAACCATCGATTACCCGCTGCGTGGCGAGTCTGCCGCCATCGAGCGCGGACGTCTGAAAAACGCGCTGGCCGAGGTACGTCAGGACATTCAGGGCCTGATCGAACGCAGCAAGGCCAAGGCGATCCGCGAGATTTTCATCACTCACCAGGAAATGCTCGACGACCCGGAACTCACCGATGAAGTTGACACCCGCCTCAAGCAGGGCGAAAGCGCGGAAGCGGCCTGGATGGCGGTGATCGAGGCCGCCGCGAAGCAACAGGAAGCCTTGCACGATGCCTTGCTCGCCGAACGCGCCGCCGATCTGCGCGACATCGGGCGTCGGGTACTGGCGCAATTGTGTGGCGTGCAGATGCCCGCCGAGCCAGAGCAGCCGTACATTCTGGTGATGGACGAGGTCGGTCCGTCCGACGTGGCGCGACTGGATCCGGCACGGGTCGCCGGGATTCTCACCGCACGCGGTGGCGCCACCGCTCACAGCGCAATCGTGGCTCGCGCGCTGGGCATTCCGGCATTGGTCGGAGCAGGCGCAGCGGTGCTGCTGCTGAAACCGGGCACGCCGTTGCTGCTCGACGGCCAGCGCGGTCGTCTGCATGTCGATGCCGATGCCGCGACCCTGCAACGCGCCGCCGAAGAACGTGACACTCGCGAACAGCGCTTGAAGGCCGCCGCCGAGCAACGCCACCAGCCGGCACACACCACCGACGGCCACGCCGTGGAAGTGTTTGCCAACATCGGTGAAAGCGCCGGTGTCAGCAGTGCGGTGGAGCAGGGTGCCGAAGGCATCGGTCTGCTGCGCACCGAACTGATTTTCATGGCCCATCCGCAGGCGCCGGACGAAGCGACTCAGGAAGCCGAGTACCGGCGCGTCCTCGACGGGCTCGCCGGGCGCCCGCTGGTGGTGCGCACCCTTGATGTGGGTGGCGACAAACCGTTGCCGTATTGGCCGATTGCCAAGGAAGAAAATCCGTTCCTCGGCGTGCGCGGGATTCGCCTGACCCTGCAGCGTCCGCAGATCATGGAGGCGCAATTGCGCGCCTTGCTGCGTTCGGCGGACGACCGCCCGCTGCGCATCATGTTCCCGATGGTCGGCAGCGTCGAAGAGTGGCGTCAGGCTCGTGAGATGACCGAACGTCTGCGCCGGGAAATCCCGGTCGCCGACCTGCAACTGGGGATCATGATCGAAGTGCCGTCCGCCGCGTTGCTGGCGCCGGTGCTGGCCAAGGAGGTGGACTTCTTCAGCGTCGGCACCAACGACCTGACCCAATACACCCTGGCCATCGACCGTGGTCATCCGACCCTGTCCGCCCAGGCTGACGGCCTGCACCCGGCGGTGCTGCAACTGATCGATATCACCGTGCGTGCAGCCCATGCCCACGGCAAATGGGTCGGCGTCTGCGGCGAGCTGGCGGCGGATCCGCTGGCAGTGCCGGTGCTGGTCGGACTGGGTGTGGATGAGCTGAGCGTGTCCGGACGCAGCATCGCCGAGGTCAAGGCGCGCATCCGCGAACTCAGCCTGACCCGCACGCAAACCCTTGCTCAACAAGCCCTGGCAGTGGGCAGCGCCGACGAAGTGCGCGCATTAGTGGAGACCCTGTAATGGCCAGGATTCTTACCCTGACCCTCAATCCGGCGCTGGACCTCACGGTGCAGTTGCCAACGCTGGTGGCCGGTCAGGTCAATCGCAGCGACGAGATGCACACCCACGCCGCTGGCAAGGGCGTGAACGTAGCTCAGGTTCTGGCTGACCTCGGGCATCAACTGACGGTCAGCGGTTTTCTCGGCGAGGACAATTTGCAGGCGTTCGAAAACCTGTTCGCCAAGCGCGGTTTTGTCGATGCCTTCATCCGCGTTCCGGGTGAAACCCGCAGCAACATCAAGGTCGCTGAACAGAGCGGTCGCATCACCGATATCAATGGCCCGGGTCCGGTTGTGGGCGTGGTGGCGCAACAGGCGTTGCTCGATCGTCTGGTACAGATCGCGCCGGGGCATGACGCGGTAGTGGTGGCTGGCAGTCTGCCGCGTGGGGTCAGTGCGAAGTGGTTGCGTGAATTGATCGAGCGTCTGAAGGGGCAGGGCCTGAAAGTCGCGCTGGACACCAGCGGCGAGGCGCTGCGCACGGCGCTCAAGGCCGGCCCGTGGCTGATCAAACCGAACACCGAAGAGCTGGCCGACGCGCTGGGGTGTGAAGTGCTGTCTCACGTCGCAGAGGCAGAAGCGGCCAATCGATTGCACGCGCAAGGCATCGAGCATGTGGTGGTTTCCCACGGTGCCGAGGGCGTGAACTGGTTCAGTGTCGGCTCGGCGCTGCATGCCACGCCGCCGAAGGTCAGCGTCGCCAGCACGGTGGGCGCCGGCGACTCGTTGCTGGCCGGCATGCTCCACGGTCTGCTCAGTGCCGACACGCCGGAGCAAACCCTGCGCACGGCTACGGCGATTGCGGCACAGGCGGTGACCCAGATCGGTTTCGGCATTCACGATGTCGCGCAACTGGCGCGGCTCGAACAGGGCGTGCGCGTGCGCCCCCTGACAGAACAATAAGAGGGTTTGTCATGAAGTTAGCCATTGTCACGGCCTGCCCGAACGGCATGGTCACCAGTGTGCTGTGCGCCCGGTTGCTCGATGCGGCGGCCCAGCGTCAGGGCTGGAGCACCAGCGTCGAGGTGGTGGATGCGGCGCATCCGGAACGCGCGTTGTCGGCAGCCACCCTCGATGCGGCGGAATGGGTGTTGCTGGTGGCCACCGGTGATGTCGACATGAGCCGCTTCGTCGGCAAGCGCGTGTACCGGATCGCACCGGCGCAAGCGTTGCAGGATGTCGAAGCGGTGCTGCGTCGCGGTGCCGAAGAAGCCGACATTCATGTTGCAAGTGAAGTTGCCCCGGCTGCCGTTGAGCAACGCGTACCACGCATTGTCGCCATCACGGCGTGCCCGACCGGCGTGGCCCACACCTTCATGGCCGCCGAAGCCTTGCAGCAAGCGGCCAAGCGTCTGGGCTACGAGTTTCAGGTGGAAACCCAAGGCTCGGTGGGGGCAAAAAATCCCCTGAGCGCGACGGCGATTGCCGAAGCCGACGTGGTGCTGCTGGCGGCGGATATCGAAGTCGCCACCGAGCGTTTCGCCGGCAAGAAAATCTACCGCTGCGGCACCGGAATTGCGTTGAAGCAGTCCGAAGCCACGCTGAAAAAAGCCCTGGCCGAAGGCAAGCAGGAAAGTGCGGCAAGCGACGGCAAGGCCCCGGCCAAACAAGAGAAGACAGGCATCTACAAACACCTGCTGACCGGTGTGTCGTTCATGCTGCCGATGGTGGTGGCGGGCGGTCTGATGATTGCGTTGTCGTTCGTGTTCGGCATCACCGCGTTCAAGGAAGAAGGCACGCTGGCGGCGGCATTGATGCAGATCGGTGGCGAGACCGCGTTCAAATTGATGGTGCCGTTGCTGGCCGGTTACATCGCTTACTCGATTGCCGACCGTCCGGGGCTGGCGCCGGGGATGATCGGCGGTTTGCTGGCAAGTACGCTGGGCGCCGGTTTCATCGGCGGGATCGTCGCCGGTTTCATTGCCGGTTACGCGGCGAAGCTGATCAGTCGTTATGTGGCGTTGCCGCAGAGTCTGGAAGCGCTGAAGCCGATTCTGATCATCCCGCTGTTCGCCAGTCTGATCACCGGGCTGGTGATGATTTACGTGGTCGGCAAACCGGTGGCGGGAATGCTCGCGGCGCTGACGCATTTCCTCGACAGCATGGGCACCACCAACGCGATCCTGCTCGGTGTGTTGCTGGGCGGCATGATGTGCGTCGACCTCGGCGGGCCGATCAACAAGGCCGCTTATGCGTTTTCGGTGGGGCTGCTGGCCTCGCAGAGTTACGCACCGATGGCCGCGACCATGGCTGCCGGCATGGTGCCGCCGATCGGTCTGGGCATCGCCACGTTCATCGCCCGGCGCAAGTTCGCCCAGACCGAACGCGAGGCAGGTAAAGCGGCGCTCGTGCTGGGCCTGTGCTTCATCTCTGAAGGGGCGATTCCGTTTGCCGCGAAAGACCCGCTGCGGGTAATCCCGGCCAGCATTGTCGGCGGTGCGCTGACCGGTGCGTTGTCGATGTACTTCGGTTGCAAGCTGATGGCGCCCCACGGAGGCCTGTTTGTGCTGGCGATTCCGAATGCGATCAACCATGCGCTGCTGTACCTGTTGGCCATCGTCGCGGGCAGTCTGTTGACGGCGCTTGTGTATGCGCTGGTCAAGCGTCCGGAAGCGCTCGATCTGGCGCTGGAGCCGGCCAACGCCTGAGGTGTCACACCCGCTTCATCTGGTGATGGTTAAGTTTTCCTTTTTTCAGGGAGAACACCATGAGCGATTTCAACCTCGGTCGCCGGCGCGTGATGCAAGTGGTCGGCGCCGGACTGCTGATGCCGAGTCTGGCCCCGGCCGTGATTGCTTCGGTCAAGGACCGACCACAACTCACCGACGGCGTGCAGTCCGGCGACCTGCAGGGCGACCGGGCGATGATCTGGAGTCGCACCGACCGCCCGGCGCGGATGGTGGTGGAGTGGGACACCCGCAGTCAGTTCCGCCATCCACGACGTGTCGTTTCTGCGCTGGCCGATGCCCGCAGCGATTTCACCGCCCGCGTCGAGCTCACCGGATTGCCCGCCGATCAGGCGATTTTCTACCGCGTGTATTTCAAGGACGCCCAGACCGGTGTTGCCAGTGAGCCGTGGCTCGGCCACTTGCGCAGTGCGCCGACGGCGCGGCGCAACATCCGTTTCGTCTGGAGCGGCGATACGGTCGGTCAGGGTTTCGGCATCAACCCGGATATCGGCGGCATGCGTATCTACGAATCCATGCGTTTGCGCCTGCCGGACTTCTTTATCCACAGCGGCGACACCATCTATGCCGACGGCCCGGTGCCGGCGCAACTGAACACCGAAGGTGGCCGCGTATGGCGCAACCTCACCACGGAAGCCAAGAGCAAGGTCGCCCAGACCCTCGACGATTATCGCGGCAACTATCGCTACAACCTGATGGATGAAAACATCCGCCGTTTCAACGCCGAAGTGCCACAGATCTGGCAGTGGGACGATCATGAAGTGGTCAACAACTGGTCGCCGGGCAAACAACTCGACGAGCGCTATCAGGAAAAGGATATCCACACCCTGGTCGGGCGCGCGCGTCAGGCCTGGCTCGAATATTCGCCGATGCGCCGTCAGGCAGCGGATGGTGGCGGGCGGATTTATCGTAAGTTGAGTTATGGGCCGATGCTCGATGTCTTCGTGCTCGACATGCGCAGCTATCGCGGCGCCAACGATGACAATCTCGGGGCGGAAAAACCGTTCCTCGGGCGCGAGCAACTGAACTGGCTCAAGCGCGGATTGAAGGCCTCGAAAGCCCGGTGGAAAGTCATCGCTGCCGACATGCCGATCGGCCTGGGCGTGCCGGACGGTGAAGTCAGCCCCGGCGTTCCGCGTTGGGAAGCCGTGGCCAATGGCGATCCCGGTCCGGCTCAGGGCCGTGAGCTGGAAGTGGCCGAATTGCTCGGGTTCCTGCGGGCGCAGCAGGTGCGCAATTTCGTGTTCCTGACAGCGGACGTGCATTACTGCGCGGCCCATCACTATCACCCGGACCGTGCGGCGTTCCAGGATTTCGAACCGTTCTGGGAGTTTGTCGCAGGACCCTTGAACGCCGGAAGTTTCGGGCCCAATCCGCTGGACAAGACCTTCGGCCCGGAAGTGGTGTTCCAGAAAGCGCCGCCGACGCAAAACGCTTCGCCGTTTGCCGGATTCCAGTTTTTTGGCGAGGTGAATATCGAGGGGCAGAGCGGGGAGATGAGTGTGGTGTTGCGGGATCTGAACGGGGTGGCGGTGTTTGAGCAGAAGTTGCAGCCGGTCTGATCACCATGAGCCCTGCGGGAGCGTGCAAGTTCGCTCCCGCAGGGCGTGGCGTCAGTAGACGTCGCGGCGATAGCGCCCCTGCTCGATCAGGCGTTCGACTTCTTCGGCGCCGAGGATGTCATGCAGAGCCAGGTCGACGCCCGAAGCCATGCCTTGCAGGCTGCCGCAGATGTAGATTACGGCGCCGTCCGCCAGCCACTTTTTCAGTTCATCAGCCGATTCGCGCAAACGATCCTGCACGTAGATTTTCTCGGCCTGATCCCGGGAGAATGCCAGGTCCAGTCGCGCCAGATCACCATTGATCAGCCACTCTTCCAGCTCCGTACGGCACAGGAAATCGTGTTCCCGATTGCGCTCGCCGAACAACAGCCACTGGCGCTGCTGGCCGTCGGCGATCCGCGCCTTGAGCAGGCTGCGCAGGCCGGCAAGGCCGGTGCCGTTGCCCAGCAGGATCATCGGTACCGGCTGGTTCGGCAGATGGAAGCCACTGTTGCGGCGTACCCGCAGGCTGATGCTGCCGCCTACGGGAGCATGCTCGGTCAGCCAGCCGGAGCCGATGCCGAGGGTGCCGTCGCTGTGTTGTTCCTGACGCACGATCAGTTCCAGCACGCCGTCGGCAGCAATCGAGGCGATCGAGTATTCGCGCATCGCCAGCGGCATCATCGCATCCACCAGCGCCTGAGCGTGCAGGCCCACCAGATGGGCGCGGTGCTCGGGCAACTGGCGGGAGGCGAGGGCGGTTTCCAGGGTCTCTTCCAGACCGTTGACCTTCACGGTGGTTTCGCCACGGATGCCCAGGCCGTCGAGGAAATGTTCGATGGTCCAGGGGCAGTTGCGCGGCAATACTTCCACCAGATCGCCGGCCAGCCAGCTGCTGTTATCGGGGGGCGTGAGTCCCAGCAGATAAACCGGCGAACCGCTGCTGTCAGGGTTCATCAATTCGCGGCGGACCAGTGTCCAGTTGCTGTAGCTCGGTGCCTGCCAGGTGTCGACCGGCGCTTGCCCCGTGATCAGGCCGAGCTGGGTCTGCCAGTGTCGCAGTGCGTAGGGATCGCCGCTGTCGACTTCCACCGGGGCGAACAGGGGCGTGCCGCCGTGTTCGCTCAGCCATTGATGCAGGCGTCGGGCGAAACCGCAGAAATGCTGATACTGGCGGTCGCCGAGCCCCAGTACGGAGTACTTGAGATCGCCGAAAGCCGAGGCGCGACTCAGCACGTTGCGCTCGAAACCGCGAGCACTGTCCGGCGCCTCGCCGTCACCGAAGGTGCTGACCACGAACAGCGCGTTGTTTGATGCCTGCAGATCCTGTTCGCGGACATTCGCCAGCGGCTGGACCTTCACCGGCAAACCGGCGGCCTGCAACTGGCCGGCGGTCTGCCACGCCAGTTGCTCGGCAAAGCCGCTCTGGCTGGCGAAGCCGATCAGCCATGCCGGACCGTCGCCCGCCGGCTGTTCGAGCCCCTGACGGGCATCCTTGATCTGCTTTTTCTTGCGCCGGCGATCCAGGTACAGCAGCCATCCGGTGATGAAAAACAGTGGCATCAGTACTGACGCGACGGTCACGATGATCCGCCCGGCCAGGCCGAAGTAGCTGCCGACGTGCAGCGCGTAAATGCTGGTCAGCAATTGCGCCTTGAAGCTCTTGTCGGTGTAGCGGTCGACCCGTTTGACGACGCCCGTGGCCGGGTCGAGAGTGATCTGGTTGAGCGCACGCTCATGGGGCGAACTGTCGAGCAGATAGAACACCGTCGCCGGTTGACCGGCCACTGGCGGCATGCGGATGTTGTAGGAGGCGAGGCCCGGACCTGCGGCGCTGTAGATGCTGAGCCACATGGCGGCGTAATCGGCGGTCGGCGCCGGGCCTTCGGGAGCCGGGCCACGACCGCCGCGCACGCGCTCGTTCTGTGGTGCATCCGACAGCAACTTCGTCAGTCCCTTGTTGTACCACTCGTAGGACCAGAACAGGCCGGTCAACGCCAGTAGCAAATAGACCAGCATGCACCAGGTGCCGAACACCGAATGCAGGTCCCAGTTGAAACTGCGGCCCTTTTTCTTCCAGTCCAGGGTCAGCCACACACGCCAGCTGTTCCACTGACGCGGCCAGCGCAGGTACAGGCCGGACAGGCAGAAGAACAACAGCATCAGGGTACAGGCACCGGTGATGTTGCGACCGGTGTCGCCCATGGCGAGGAAACGGTGCAGCTGCAGCATCAGGCCGAAGAAATCCTCACCGGTGACATCGCCCCTGACCTCGCCGGTGTACGGATCGAAATAGCGCATCTCGCCACGGCGCTCACCCTTTGCCGGGGTGAACCAGACCCGCGCCGCATTGCCGCTGTCGGTCTCGACCGTGAGCATCGAAACGGTCATGCCCGAGGCTGCCTGAATACGCTCCACCAGCTCGGCGGGCGGCAGGACGCCGGCGACCTGTTTTTCCACTTGCAGGACCTTCGGATTGAGCGCCTTCAGGATCTCGTCCTGAAACGAATAGGCGGCGCCGGTGATGCCCATCAGGGCCAGTACCAGCCCGGCAGTGATGCCAAAAAACCAGTGCAACTGGAACAGGGTTTTCTTCAACACGTCGCTTGCCTTGTCCGTCCGGAAATTGTTCTCACGGTGTGCATTATGCCGTGGGTTATCGAGAAACGTTCTTTATTGCGCACAAAGGCCCCGTTCAAGCGAATGAACGGGGCCTGGAACTTCCTTCCGCGATCAGAAGTGGAAGTTGGTGCTCAGCAATGCCGTGCGGCCCGCCGCCTGGTTGGCGAAGTGGGTCGAGAAGGCTTTGTCGTAGTAGGTTTCGTTGGTCAGGTTCTGCACGTTCAGTTGCAGGTCGACGTTCTTGCTCAGCTTGTAGGCCGCCATGGCGTCATAGCGAACGTAGGAATCGACCATGGTGGTGTTGGCCACGTTGCCATACACGTCATCCACGTAGAACGCACCGCCACCGATGGTCAGCTTCGGCGTGACCTGATAAGTGGTCCACAGGCTGGCGCTGTTTTTCGGGGTGTTCGGCAGTTCGTTGCCGTTGTTGGCCTTGTTGGCCGGCAGGTCACCACCGTCAACCTGTTCGCTGTCCATGTAGGCGTAGCCGGCGAACACTTGCCACTTGTCGGTGATCTTGCCGCTGGCCGACAGTTCGATACCTTGCACGCGGGTCTTGCCGGCGTTTTCGTACGAGGTGGTATCCACCTGGACACGCGCGTTTTCTTTCTCGGTACGGAACAGGTCGGCGGTCAGCGACAGGCGATCGTTCAGCAGATCCCACTTGGTACCGATTTCGTAGTTTTTGGTGGTTTCCGGCTCCATGTCGCTCTTGAGCAGGTTGCCGTTGCGATCCGGCGTGCCGCCCAGCGGGTTGCCTTCCTGGCCTTCACCCAGGGTGTTGCCCGGCGGTGTGGCGGACGTGGCGTAGGATGCATAGATGCTGCCGTTCGGTGCCGGTTTGTAGACGATACCGAACTGGCCGGTGACGAACTCGCTGGTGTCCGAACCCTTGGCGGTGGTGTTGCCGGCGTTGGTGTAAGTCTTGTAGCCGGTTTCGAAATGGTCATAACGCAGACCCATGTTCACCAGCCATTGTTCGGACAGCTCCAGTGTGTCGAACGCATACACGGCGTAGGTATCGGACTGGGTATCGGTGCCGGCATAGTTGCGCGAGATCGCGCCGTTCCACGGATCGTTCGGGTTCGGGTTCGACAGCGAGGTGCAGTTGTAGCCGCTGGCGGCACCGATCAGGCCCGGGTTGCAGTTGGTGGTCACGGCCGAGGTGCGCGGCGTGGTGTCGGTGTTGACGTTGTAGGAGGATTTGCTGCTTTCCTCACGGGTGTACTCGACACCGGTGGAGAAGCTGTTCTTGAAGCCCGCCACATAGAAGTTGCCGAACAGGTCAGTCTGGTTGGTGGTGGTCTCGGTGTTGCTCACGCGAGTGTTCGCGCGACGCCAGACGCTGCCGTTGTTGACGTTGCCCTTGCTGTCGTCCGGCTGGGTCAGGATGTAGTCCTGCATGCTGGTGCCGTGACGCAGGGTGTTCTTGATGGTCAGCGAGTCATTCAGGTCATGCTCGATGGCGAAGGTCGCGGTGTCGGTGCGGCCCTTGCGGAAGTCGCGATCCAGACCGTAGAAGTTGCTGTGGTCGCCGCCGGCGTATGGTTTGTCCGGGTTGGACTTGGTACGCGCCCCCGAGCCGCCGGCGGGGATGGTGTAAGGAATGCCCGAATCCGGGGTGTCGTTGCTTTCGAGATGGTAGTAGTCGAGGTTGACGCGGGTGTCGGTGCCCAGACCGAAGGCCAGGGACGGCGCGATGCCCCAACGGTCGTAGTCGACGCTGTCGCGACCGGCGACGTTGCTCTCGTGGCTCATCAGGTTCAGACGGCCGGCAGCGGTGTCGCTGAACTGGTAGTTGCCATCCATCGTGTAGCGCTGGGTCTGGTCGGAACCCCAGGTGAATCCACCGTCGAAGGAATTGCCCAGGTGCGCTTTCTTGCTCACCAGGTTGATGCTGCCGCCAGCCGCGCCACGACCGCCGATGGCGGAGTTCGGGCCCTTGCTGACTTCGATGTTTTCCACGGCGAAGATCTCGCGGCTCTGGGAGCCGGTGTCGCGTACGCCGTCGAGATAAGTGTCTCCCTGGGCATCGAAACCACGGATGAACGGACGGTCACCCTGCGGGTTGCCACCTTCACCGGCACCGAAGGTGATGCCCGGTACGGTGCGCAGGGCATCCTGCATGTTCAGCGCGCCGGTGTCTTTCAGGACTTGTTGCGGAATGACGGTGACCGAGCGCGGTGTGTCGACCAGCGGCGCGGTGTACTTGGGCGAGGAGGCTTTTTCGACCTGGTAGGACGTCGGGTCCTGCGCTTCGCCGGTGACGGCGGTGGCGTCCAGGGCGATGGCATTGCCGGAGGCTTTGCTGTCGGTCTTTTCGGCGGCGAACACCATGTGGCCTGCGGAACCGGCGGTCAGCGCCACGCCGATGGCAGAGGCGAGCAGGCGTGGTGAACTGACGGGTAATTGTGCGTGTTGACGTGACATTTTTATTCCCCTCCCCAAGGATTCGAGGCGGCGGAATATAGGGTAAACAGGTATTCGTATCAATTGCGAAATATTGTTATTCGCGACGAATTTACATTCTTTACAATTTATCCTTACGGTTTTTGCCGATTCATTCGTCTAGCGGGTTTTACACAGTCAATAAGAATCAATACCATTGCCGCCTCTTTGCCATCAGGTGACCCCGACATGCTGCTGCACATCCCAGCTCTGTTCGAAAAAGACGAAGTGCGGCGCATCCGCGAGGCTCTGGAGCAGGCCGACTGGGCCGACGGCAAGATCACCGCCGGCTATCAATCGGCCAAGGCCAAGCACAATCTGCAGCTGCCGGAAGGTCATCCACTGGCCAAGGAAATCGGCGCGGCGATGCTTGAACGCCTGTGGAAAAATCCGCTGTTCATGTCGGCCGCGTTGCCGCACAAGGTATTCCCGCCGTTACTCAACTGTTACACGGCGGGCGGCAGTTTCGATTTCCACATCGACAACGCCGTGCGCCAGCCCAAAGGCAGTATCGAACGGGTGCGCACGGATCTGTCGGCCACGCTGTTCTTCAGCGAACCCGAGGATTACGACGGCGGCGAGCTGGAAATCCAGGACACCTACGGCACCCAGCGCGTGAAACTGCCGGCCGGCGACATGGTGTTGTACCCCGGCACCAGTCTGCACAAGGTCAACGCCGTCACCCGCGGTGCGCGCTACGCCTCGTTCTTCTGGACCCAAAGCCTGGTGCGTGAAGACAGTCAGCGCGCCTTGCTGTTCGAGATGGACGGTGCAATCCAGCAACTCACCCGGGACCTGCCCGATCACCCTTCACTGATCCGCCTCACCGGCACCTATCACAACCTGTTGCGTCGCTGGGTCGAGGTGTAAGTGGCGGACTTTCGTTTGCGCCGCGAGGAAGTCCTCGATGGCGAACGGCTCACCGCGATGCTTGAAGAAAGCCCCGCCCGTGCCGCCCAGGCCATTCTGATGGCGGCGGGTGAGGGTGTGCTGGAGGCGCAGGCGCTGCTTGGGCAGATTCTGCTCGATGGCCATGGGATTGCGCAGGATCAGTCGTTGGCGCTGCGCTGGTTTGAAATCGCCGCCGGGCAAGGTCACCTGATGGCGCGCAACATGCTCGGTCGCTGCCATGAACAGGGTTGGGGATGCGCGGCAAATGCGTCGATTGCCGCGCAGCACTATCGAATCGCTGCCGAAGCCGGCCTGGACTGGGCGATGTACAACCTGGCCAATCTGTTGGCCACCGGGCGCGGTGTGGCGGTCGATCATCTTCAGGCCTTGGCGCTGTATCAACGCGCAGCCGAGGCTGGTCATGCCAAATCGATGAACCTGCTCGGGCGTTATCTGGAAGAAGGGCAAGTGTGCCCGGCGGATCCGGTAGCGGCCCGTGACTGGTATCGGCGTTCGGCCGAGGGCGGTGATTTTCGCGGCCAGTTCAGTTACGCCGCGGTGCTGGCGGCTGAGGGGCGAGTCGATGACGCAATTGTCTGGCTGGAGAAAGCGCTGGCCGGCGGCAACCTGAATTTTCTGCGAGTGGCGAGCCAGACACTGGCGAGCGCAACCGATCCGAAAATACAGGCATTGGCGCAGGCGTACGCTCGCCGTTGCGCCGAATGGCAGAACTCCTGAGCCGCAGCCACAAAAAAGCCCATGACGCGTCATGGGCTTTTTGCATTACGCCAGCGACACTTACACGTAGAACGATTTCAGCGGCGGGAAGCCATTGAACTCTACGGCGCTGTAGCTGGTGGTGTACGCACCGGTCGACAGCCAGTACAGGCGATCACCGATGGCCAGGTTCAGCGGCAAGCCGTATTTGTAGTTTTCATACATGATGTCGGCGCTGTCGCAGGTCGGGCCGGCGATCACGACTTCTTCCATCTCGCCTTTCTTCTCGGTCCAGATCGGGAACTTGATCGCTTCGTCCATGGTTTCGATCAGGCCGGAGAACTTGCCCACATCGGTGTACACCCAACGCTCCACAGCGGTGCGGGATTTACGCGCAACCAGCACCACTTCACTGACCAGGATGCCGGCGTTGGCGATCAGCGAACGGCCCGGCTCCAGGATGATTTCCGGCAGGTCATCACCAAAATCTTCTTTCAGGAAGCGAATGATTTCTTCGGCATAGGTTTCCAGGCTGTTGGTGCGGGTGATGTAGTTGGCCGGGAAGCCACCGCCCATGTTGATCAGCTTCAAGTGGATGCCGTCTTCTTCTTTCAGACGCTGGAAGATCACTTTGACCTTGGCGATCGCGGCGTCCCAGACACTGATGTCGCGCTGTTGCGAACCGACGTGGAAGGAGATGCCGTACGGCACCAGGCCCAGGTCGCGGGCGAGGATCAGCAGATCCATGGCCATGTCGGTCTGGCAGCCGAACTTGCGCGACAGCGGCCAGTCGGCGGTGGTCGAACCCTCGGTCAGGATGCGCACGTAGACTTTGGCGCCCGGAGCGGCCTTGGCGATGTTGCGCAGGTCGGCTTCCGAGTCGGTGGCGAACAGGCGCACGCCCTTATCAAAGAAGTAGCGGATGTCCTTGGACTTCTTGATGGTGTTGCCGTAGCTGATCTGGTCCGGGCTGACGCCACGGCTCAGCACTTTGTCCAGTTCGTAGATCGAAGCGATGTCGAAGCTCGAGCCTTTCTCCTTGAGCAGGTCGATGATTTCGACGGCCGGGTTGGCCTTGACCGCGTAGTAGACCTTGGCGAATTCGAAACCGGCGCGCAGGTCATCATAGGCCTGGGCGATCATCGCGGTGTCGATCACCACGAACGGGGTTTCCTGTTTGTCGGCGAACGCCTTCATTTTCTGAAAGGTTTCGCGCGCGAAATAGTCTTCGACCTGGATCGACATACCTGGGAGCTCCTATGGGCAAACTCGTGAAATCAATGGGTGCGAGGGTGTGTCATCAATGAATTCGCGAGGGCGTTGCGCCTGAGCGCGTGCCAGGCAAGGCGCAGGCCGCCGCTAATGGTCGCTCCCTTCGCAAGGCCTGCAACGCAGCATGGCGCGCGCTCAGGCACAACCCGAAGGGCCGGGCCTGCTTTTGCGCAGGGCTGCGTTGCTCGTCCCTTATTTGGAACAACCAAACTGCAGGCCTCGCGCCTTGCCCTGCGCAAAAGCAGACCCGGCGCACTCGTGAATTCATTGATGACACACCCTCCTGAACGTCCTCCGTATCCCCACTTTGGTTCGCCTACTTCCCAAGGCATGTCGCCGAAAGCAAAAAGGCCATGGGAAATGTAGTCTTTCTTTCCCTTGGCCTTGCTGTCTCGTCGTCAGTACTTGAGCCGGATGGATCGTTTCCAGCATGGACGTTCGGCGCGAACTTTAGGGCGTGAGGGGCCTGAGATCAACTAAAAATGTCGCGTTTTTGCACGCTTCTGACGTGCGTTGCGGATATCACTCTTTGTAGCCGACCGAGATGACGGTCAGATGTTCCGAAATAATTTTCAGGTGTTAAAAATACCTGCACGTTCGATGCTGATGTGCGCCAACTCTCAGATAACTACGATCACTTCAACATCGGCGACGTTGGCCGCGAGAAGGGCAGGTGAGGGGGGATTTGCTGGTTGAAGCTGACAGGAACGGCCGGGTTCGGCGCTCTGGTGTGTTGATATTTCTTGCCGGCTCATCGTCGGCGAAAAAATCCCGGCCTTGAGGATCCGGTGATCGAAAAAAAGGGCTGTCGAACAGCCCTTTTGCGTTTGATCAGGCCACCGCTTCGGCCGGCGACACAATATTGGTCTTCATTCCGCGTGATCGACCCGAACTCAGGTACGCGGCAATCGACTCTTGCGTGACCTCCCCGAGGAACACTCGTTCGGCATCCAGCACCGGCAACCATGCCCGATTGAACTCGTACATGCGCGACAACAGAATCCGCAAATGCTCGTCGTACGCAGCCGTGGCGTTGAATTCCCGCAGGAACTGCGCACAGGTTCCGGTCTGGCGGTGCAGGTCGCGACGTCGCACATAACCCAGTGCCTTGTTCTCGGCACAGGTGACCACCACGTAACGACGGTCATGCTCATCCATCAATTCCAGCGCGTCGGCCACCGGGGTTTCCGGGCTCACCGACGGTGCGTTGTCCGCCGCGTCTTGCGCCTTCACCAGCAGCAGGCGCTTGAGGGTGCTGTCCTGGCCGACGAAGTGGCTGACAAAGTCGTCCGCCGGATGGGCGAGCAGGGTGTCCGGGTGGTCGATCTGCAGCAGTTTGCCGGCGCGGAAGATCGCGATCTTGTCGCCGAGCTTGATCGCTTCGTCGATGTCGTGGCTGACCATGATCACGGTCTTGTTCAGCGCTCGCTGCATCTCGAAGAATTCGTTCTGGATCATCTCCCGGTTGATCGGGTCCACCGCACCGAACGGTTCGTCCATCAGCAGCAGCGGCGCATCCGCCGCCAGTGCGCGGATCACGCCGATCCGTTGCTGCTGGCCACCCGACAGTTCACGCGGATAACGATGCAGATATTGCTTGGGTTCAAGCTTGATCATGCTCATCAGTTCGCGGGCGCGGTCGTGGCATTTCTGTTTGTCCCAGCCGAGCAGTTTCGGCACCACGACAATGTTCTCTTCGATGGTCATGTTCGGGAACAGACCGATCTGCTGAATCACGTAACCGATGTTGCGACGCAGGGTCACTTCGTCGAGGTCGGTGGTGTCTTCGCCGTTGATCAGGATCTTGCCCGAGGTGGGCTTGATCAGGCGGTTGATCATTTTCAGCGTGGTGCTTTTGCCGCAGCCCGATGGCCCGAGGAACACGCAGATTTCGCCTTCATTGACGGTCAGGCTTACCGAATCCACGGCTTTCACGTCTTTGCCGTTGCTTTGGAAGGTCTTGCTGAGGTTTTGAAGTTCGATCATTTGAGGAGTCCTTTTGGAGTCAGCGAACGTTGCAGCCACTGCAAAATGAGGTCGGCGAAGATCGCCAGAAGACTGACCAGCAGCGCGCCGACGATCAGCATCGACATGTCGCTGCGGCTGATGGAGGCGAGGATCAGCACGCCGAGGCCGCCGGCGCCGATGGTTGCGGCAATGGTCATCACGCCGATGTTCATCACCACGGCGGTGCGTACGCCGGCAAGAATCACCGGCACCGCGATCGGCAACTCGACCATGCGCAGGCGCTGGCCGAAGGTCATGCCGATGCCGCGAGCGGCTTCACGAATGCCCGGTTCGACGCCGGTCAGGGCGAGGTAGGTATTGCGCATGATCGGCAGCAGTGAATAAAGGAACACGGCGGTAATGGCCGGCATCGGGCCGAGGCCCTGACCGAATTTCGAGTAGAACGGCAGCAGCAGCCCGAAAAGGGCGATCGACGGCACGGTCAGCAACACGGTGGCGCTGGCCTGCAAGGGACCGGCGAGGCTCGGGAAACGCGTCATCAGAATGCCCAGCGGCACGCCGATGAGGATCGCCAGGCTGACGGCGATGCCGACCAGGGTGATGTGCTGCCAGGTCAGGTGCATCACCTGCTGCCAGTCGAGGTGGGAAAAGGCGTTCAGGAATTCCATGACTTTTCCTCCTTCAATTCAGTGGATGCTGGCGCAGGAAATCGGCAGCGACTTTCGACGGGCTTTCATGATCGACATCGACCCGCGCATTGAGCTGGCGCATGGTTTCGTCGTCGAACAATTCCGCCAGCGGCTTGAGTTGCCCGGCCAACTGCGGATGGGCATCAAGGTAGGCCTGACGTACGACCGGTGCGGCGGTGTAGTCCGGGAAGTAATGTTTGTCGTCTTCCAGCAGCTTCAGGCCGAACGCGTTGAGGCGACCGTCGGTGGTGTAGACCAGCCCGGCAAACACCTGGCCGTTGCGCAGGGCGGTGTAGACCAGGCCTGCGTCCATCTGCCGGATATTTTTGCGGGTCAGGTTCATGTCGTAGCGCTTGACCATGCCGTCCAGACCGTCGGAGCGGTTGGCGAACTCGGTGTCCAGCGCCACCAGGTGATTGGTCCTGGCTTCAGCCTTCAGCACGTCGTTCAACTGGCTGATATTGCTGATCTGCGGATAGTCCTCGGCCACCTTTTTCGGCAGGGCGAGGGCGTAGGTGTTGCTGAATTTCGACGGGGTCAGCCAGACGAGGCCTTTTTTCGCGTCGAGTTCTTTCACCCGTGCGTAGGACTGTTCGCTGTCGAGTTTTTCGGTGACATGGTTGTAGGCCACCAGCGATACGCCGGTGTATTCCCAGAGCATGTCCAGTTGCCCGCTTTCGTGGGCGCTGCGGGCCAGATTGCTGCCCAGTCCGCCGGTGATCTGCGCATCGTAGCCTTTGCTGCGCAGGTATTGCGCGGTGATTTCCGCGAGCAGGGTTTGCTCGGTGAATACCCGGGCGCCGAGGCGAATGAGCGGCTTTTCCGCCGCCTGGGCAAATCCTGCGAACAGCAGGGCGCAGCCCAGAATCAAGCTAAGTCGTTTCATGAATATTCCTTTGCCGAAGCCTTAAGACGGGCGCAAACCGCGTTCCAGCCAGAGACGGCTGGCAAGGGTGACCACGCCATCGAGCAGCAGGGCCAGCAGCGCGGTGCACGCGGCGCCGAGCAGCAGTTGCGGCTGATTGTTCAGGGCGATGCCGGGGAAGATCAGGCTGCCAAGGCTGTTGGCGCCGATCAGGAATGCCAGCGGCGCGGTGCCGACGTTGATCGCCAGCGCCACCCGTACACCGCCGACGATGATCGGCACGGCGTTGGGCAATTCAACCTGCCACAGCACCTGGCGCGGGGTCATGCCAATGCCGGTGGCGGCTTCCTTGAGTGAACCCTGGACATTTTTCAGGCCTTCGTAGGTGTTGCGCACAATCGGCAAAAGCGATGCAAGGAACAACGCGAAGATCGCCGGGCCGCTGCCGATGCCGAGAAAACCCAGGGCAATCGCCAGCACGGCCAGCGGGGGCACGGTGTTGCCGATATTGAAGACCTGCATGAAACGTTCGGCGCGCCCGACCATGGTCGGACGGCTCAGGAAGATACCGGCGGGGATGCCCACGAGCAGGGCGGCCAGCATTGAAGCGAGGACAAGAATCAGATGAGCTTGCAGGTAAAACAACAAATCGTCGCGGTAGTGTTCGATCGTGTTGATGCCGATCCAGCGGACCAGCAGGGCCAGGAGCGCGATCACCACCGCACCTCCCATCAGCCCTTTGCCATAGCGGATAGCCACAGGCGGACTCCTTTTTCATAGTCGGCGGACGCTGTCCCGAGTGGCATGCCAAGCCTTGGCTGCCGAGAGAGTCGTTCGCGAGAAGCAGCTTTTTTTCAGCCCGGCAAAAGCGGTCCGAAAGCGAGCCATGAGCGCAGCCTCGTCAGGCTAACTTGCTGATTTTTCAGCCCCTGACGAAAAGTCGTAACAGGGGATGGACGTCTCCATGAATTAAAAGGTTCCCATCCTGGACAGCATTTGGCCACCCTTGATGTGCTCAACGGTTCGGTAATTGTCTTGACTTGGGCTATAATCGCAGCCCTTTTTTGAATCACCGCCAGGCGATTTCCCATGACCAACCAGGCCGCCGAAGTCGCGAAACGCCGCACTTTCGCCATTATTTCCCACCCCGATGCCGGTAAAACCACGATCACCGAAAAGCTCCTGTTGATGGGCAAGGCGATCTCCGTGGCCGGTACGGTGAAATCCCGCAAATCCGATCGCCATGCGACATCCGACTGGATGGAAATGGAGAAACAGCGGGGCATTTCCATTACCACGTCGGTCATGCAGTTCCCGTATCGCGAACACATGATCAACCTGCTCGATACCCCGGGCCACGAAGACTTCTCCGAAGACACCTATCGCACCCTGACTGCGGTGGACTCGGCCCTGATGGTCCTCGACGGCGGTAAAGGTGTAGAGCCGCGGACCATCGCGCTGATGGATGTCTGCCGTCTGCGTGACACGCCGATCGTCAGCTTCATCAACAAACTCGACCGCGACATCCGCGACCCGATCGAGCTGCTCGACGAGATCGAAGCCGTCCTGAAGATCAAGGCTGCGCCGATCACCTGGCCGATCGGTTGCTACCGCGATTTCAAGGGTGTGTATCACCTGTCGGGTGACTACATCATTGTCTACACCCCCGGTCACGGCCACGAACGCACCGAAACCCGGATCATCGAGAAGCTCGACTCCGACGAAGCCCGCGCCCACCTGGGCGACGAGTACGAGCGCTTCCTTGAGCAGCTGGAGCTGGTGCAGGGTGCCTGCCACGAGTTCAACCAGCAGGAGTTCATCGACGGTCAACTGACCCCGGTGTTCTTCGGTACCGCGCTGGGCAACTTCGGTGTCGATCATGTACTCGACGCCGTGGTCGACTGGGCGCCGCGTCCGCTGCCACGGGTGGCCAACGAGCGCACCGTGGAGCCGGTGGAAGAGAAGTTCTCGGGCTTCATCTTCAAGATCCAGGCGAACATGGACCCGAAACACCGCGACCGCATCGCCTTCATGCGTATCTGCTCCGGCAAGTACGAAAAAGGCATGAAGATGCGCCACGTGCGCACCGGCAAGGACGTGCGCATCGGCGATGCCCTGACGTTCTTCTCCTCCGAGCGTGAACAGCTGGAAGAGGCCTATGCGGGCGACATCATCGGTCTGCACAACCACGGCACCATCCAGATCGGCGACACCTTCACCGAAGGCGAAACCCTGGGCTTTACCGGTATCCCGCACTTCGCCCCGGAACTGTTCCGTCGCGTACGTCTGCGCGACCCGCTGAAATCCAAGCAACTGCGCCAGGGCCTGCAACAGCTGGCCGAAGAAGGCGCGACCCAGGTGTTCTTCCCGGAGCGCACCAACGACATCATCCTCGGCGCCGTCGGTGTGCTGCAGTTCGATGTGGTCGCCAGCCGCCTGAAAGAGGAATACAAGGTCGAGTGCTCCTACGAGCCGATCACCGTGTACTCCGCGCGCTGGATCGAATGCAGCGACAAGAAGAAGCTGGAGGAATTCTCCAACAAGGCTGTGGAAAACCTCGCGCTGGACGGCGGCGGTCACCTGACCTACCTCGCTCCGACCCGGGTCAACCTGGCCCTGATGGAAGAGCGCTGGCCGGACGTGAAATTCCGTGCGACCCGTGAGCATCATTAAGCGCTGAACTATTGTGCGGACTCCCTGCAGCGCGAGCTGCGGGGTTCAGACCGAATAGCCCTGCCGGTTTACGCCTGCAGGGCTTTTTTGGTTTTGCTTCACAGGTTGTCCGCAAGATACAGCCGGTGGCTGCGTTCAATTTCTTCGATCAATTCTTTATTTTCAATGCCGGCGGTGCTTGCGAATTCGCGCCATCGACGAACCGAATCGGCGACTTCCTTGATGATTTTGCGCCCGTTCAACCTGGGGATCTGTTTCGCCAGTGCGAGCAGGTCTTCGATTGTAAAACCATCTCTTTTCCCATTGATGGTCATCTGGTGAGTGGATACCCATGGCGAGTCGACGCGATAAGCCCAGCACATGTCATAGGCCGGGGCCAGGCGCCAAACCCCGTCCCTCCAGACCTGGAAAGCAATATTTCGAGTATGGTCGTCCTGATTGCGTGCAATCACATTGAACACGGCGCGACGAAACAGCTCTATGTGATCTTCTCTGGGAAGACTCAGATCCCTCGCTACGAGCAGCGCTTGTTCGTAAGAGTACGCGCCTGGTTGGGTATAGTCGGCAATGTCCATGGCACACAATGTTTGCACGTGAATCTTGTCACCATCGTCCATCCGGTCGAAACGGCGGGTCATGAAGTGAGCGCGAGGACCATCAATGTGCAGGCGGCACTCGGTCATGGTAATCCCCGAGGCGACAGTCATCAGATGGTAGGCGTATTCCACCCGGCCAAAGCCGGCCGGGTCCCCCAGCGAGTTTGCCCCTTTTGGCACATCGAACTTGAACAGCCAGTAGCTGTAACCCTCAGGGGCCGTGATTTGTCCCGAGCAAAGTTGGCCGGTCTTTTCATTGATGGCAATGATCGCCTTCGGTCGTTGGCCGCCAGCCGATGAACCCACCTGAAACAAATGCTTGAGCGCTTCTTCATCCCGCTTGCCGTGATGACCCAATTGCAGCCCGGCAAACTGCTGTTGGCGCTGCTCGAGGATCTGTCCGGCAAGCTCCACCAGAGAATCGAGCTCCAGCTTTTCGATCCTGGTCCTGGCCCGGTCCACGGCAGGGCGGAATTCCAGCGCCCCCATGCCTCGGGCGCCGATGTAAAGCAATCGTTCAACAGGCGTGAAGCTTTTGGGGTCGCGCCCTTCCCTGGCCAGCCAGGCGTCGATCACTGCGTTACCGAAGTCATCCGGAAGCGAATCTGAAAGGCATGGCGGGAGAGATTTGAAAGCCTGGACGTTCAGCGATGGGAAGGCGTACACCTCACCTGCCACTGCTCGCATGGTCAGTGGTGCAATCTCGAGCCCGATTTCGGCAAACGCTGGATCGAATTCAAATGTCGCTGTTGCCGGGGACTGACTTTCATCCCAAAGCACGGCACCCACCTTGATATCCCACATCCACACTTCTGCGGTTATCGTCACGTCATTTCTTCCTTGGTATCAGCAAAGGCTTCGCTTTGCCCTGCTCATTGTTTTTTGATGATGCTTGCGGTTGAGCGCTGCCGTAGGCATGTATTCGGCCCTCGCGGGTACGGACGCTTCCCTGTGCACGGACCCGGCCTGTCTTGCCTGTCTGGGCCGCAGTCATCGGGCTCGCACGTGGAGGCTCGATCAGGCCGGAGAGAAGGTCCAGAGAATCAAACTCTCGTAGCACGGCGATCAGCAGCTGTAGGGTACCTTTGCCTTTTTCCAGCTTTTGAATCGTGGGAGTGCTGACTCCGACACTTTCTGCAAGCTGGTCTTGTGTTATGTCCTTGCGCAGGCGGCGCGCGCGCAAAGCCTCACCTAACTGAGCAGAAATGGCGTCATCACTTTTACGTTGAATTCGCATAAGAAAAATATTCCTTTGTGTTGTGGTCTTTTTTCAGACTTAAGGAAAATATTATTTTGCATTATGCAAGGTTTCAAATCTGATCATTTTAGTCGATAAAGAAAATTTTTATTTGTGTTAGGCGATGAGATACGCACAAATGAAAATATTTCTTTGTTTTATAGGCTAGCCAGGATTCGTGATGATTTTGCGGTCATGAAGGCGCTTTTTTCAGGCCAGTGGGGCCAACAGTTGCAGTTATCGAGACGCTATGCACATAGCTTTCGGCGTTCGCCTGGTTGTCTGGAGGCACTCTCAATTCAATGCGAATGCTACGTGCGATGTAAAAGAGTGCACAGGCTCTTCGTGTAGGCCTTTTCCTGCCTGTAGGTGAGAGGACTCCGGATTGTTGTCTTCACGGGATGTCCAAACGACAACCCGCCTTCTGGCAGCTAGTGTCAACGCTCACGCACCTTCAAGGATTAATGGAATGAGAGGGCGGTTCACTCATTTGCTGCGATTCGATGGTTACTTCAGCACCATGGCCTGGGTACTCGCGGCGCTGCTGTTCATCAATCGCCTGAGCAGCATGGTCAAGCTGTTCATGGCCTTGTATCTGCGTCAGGAGCTGGGCTTCGCCATCGAGACCGTTGGCTGGTTGCTGGCGGCGTATGGCGGCGGGTTGTTGATCGGTTCGCTGCTGGGCGGTTTGCTCAGCGACCACATCCGCACCGCGCGGCTGACGGCGGCGCTGTTCTTCCTTTCAGCCTGGGTACTGCTCGGGCTCGGGCTGGTGACACAAGTGCCGCTGCTGGCCGGGCTGCTGTTGCTCAGCGGTACGATCGACGGTGCGATCCGTACGTTGCACCAACGCCTGATCATGGAGTATTGCGAAGTCCCGCAGCGGCCTCGGGCGCAGGCCTTGAGCCGTATCGCCAGAAACCTCGGCATGGCCGCCGCCGGTGTCGCGGGCGGGGTGCTGGCGCAGGCGGATTTCCGCTGGGTGTTCTTCATCAGCGCGGCGCTGACGCTGGTGGCGCTGCTCTGGTTCGTCCGCACGACCTGGCGGCGAACAGTGCTGATCCCGGACGAAACCCCAGAGGCGCAGATCGGATCCGGCCTGCCATACCGCGACAAACCCTTTCTCTGGCTGCTGGCAGCGACCGTTTTGCTCGGCATGGCGTTCGACACCGTTTACAGCACCCTCGGCAACTATCTGCGCGACTACTATCGCTTGAGTACCGAGGCCATCGGCTGGCAGTTCGCGATCAACGCGGTCCTTGTCGTGGCGTTGCAGATTCCAGTCTCGCATTGGGGCGAACGCTGGGGCTCGCGTCGGCCCTTGATCGCCGGTTGCGTGTTGCTGGCGCTGGGCCTCGGCATGCTGCCACTGGGTTCCGGATTGTTTTATGTCTGCCTGTCGACAATGGTCTGGACGCTGGGCGAAGCGCTGTTCATGCCGCCGCTGAATGTGCTGGTCATGCAGCATGCGCAACGCGGCAAGAGCGGCCAGTACTTCGGTCTGTTTTTCATGGCCTGGAGCGCGAGTGCGTTGCTGTCGCCGGTGCTGAGCGGACAGCTTTACGGCCAGTTCGGAGGGCACAGCGTCTGGGTGGCTAGCGCGGCACTGGCACTGCTGTCGGTTCC
This sequence comes from Pseudomonas sp. BW7P1, assembly GCF_024981055.1. Classification (NCBI taxonomy): domain Bacteria; kingdom Pseudomonadati; phylum Pseudomonadota; class Gammaproteobacteria; order Pseudomonadales; family Pseudomonadaceae; genus Pseudomonas; species Pseudomonas sp. BW7P1. Next base: position 1,146,282 of record NZ_CP103374.1, read on the forward strand.
GCCGGTTTGTCTGGCGACCCGTTTGCGCGGCTCGGCCAGCCAGCCCGTGCAAACCCGCAAGGTCACCTCGCTTAGTTGATCCGGTTATGGGGCTTATTCGAAAGCGGTCTGTCCAGCCATGGCATTTCCGGGCATGGGTTAGCGTCCTATCTGGTGAACCCGGCTGATCGGAACTAGATTTTATTCAGCGCCGGACCGGCACTCTGGCTTCAACCACGAAAGGATGGAAACGCTTATGAGCATTTTTCAACGCACAGTGTTGTTGCTTAAGGTTTTGCTGATGCTGACGCTTGGCACCACGGCAGCGTGGGCGAGCAACGCGGCGCCTGCGCAGGGTTTCAATGCGGCGCAGGGGCACGCGGGTGTGATCATGCTCGCCAAATCCGAGTCCGAACCCGGCGATCAGGACCAGGGTGGCAGCAAGAATGATGACGACTCGACCACCGACGAGCCTGACACCGATGATCCTGATTCCGGTGACGATGGCGACAGCCAGACCTAGAACGCAGACAAAAGAAAACCCCTTCCTCCCCGACTGATGCGCAATCGAAGAAGAAGAGGTTGGGTCAACGCTTTAACGACCCGCCCCGGCAACAGGGCGGGTTTTTTCATGCCGCGCCGTCGAGGAACTGCTCGGCGTAGTGGCACGCGACCTGACGGGTGTCGAGCTGGCGCAGGGCCGGCTCTTCCGTGCTGCAACGCTCGGTGGCGTATGGGCAGCGCTTGTGGAAGGCGCAGCCCGGTGGCGGGTTCAACGGGTTGGGCAGCTCGCCGACGATCTTGATTTTCGGCTTGTCCGGATCCGGATGGATGGTCGGGGTCGCCGACAGCAGCGCCTGGGTGTACGGGTGCAGAGGACGGGCATAGATGTCCTCTTTCGGGCCGATTTCCACCGGACGACCGAGGTACATCACCATCACGTCATCGGCCACGTGCTGCACCACCGCCAGGTTGTGCGAAATGAACACGTAACCGGTGTTGAACTCCTGCTGCATGTCCATGAACAGGTTCAGCACCTGCGCCTGGATCGACACGTCCAGCGCCGAGGTCGGTTCGTCCGCCACCAGCACTTTCGGTTGCAGCATCATGGCGCGGGCCAGCGCGATACGCTGGCGCTGACCGCCAGAGAACATGTGCGGATAACGCTGGTAATGCTCGGGACGCAGGCCGACCTGCTTCATCATCGCCTGGACTTTCTCGCGACGCTCGGCGGCACTCAGGTTGGTGTTGATCAGCAGTGGCTCGGCGAGCTGGTCACCGATCTTCTGCCGTGGGTTCAACGACGCGTACGGGCTCTGGAACACCATCTGCACGTCTTTGCGCAGTTGCTTGCGCTGGGCCTTGTCGGCGCCGGCCACTTCCTGCCCGGCGATTTTCAGCGAGCCGGATGACGGCTCTTCGATCAGGGTCAGGGCACGGGCCAGGGTGGATTTGCCGCAGCCCGATTCGCCGACCACGGCGAGGGTCTTGCCGGCTTCCAGTTCGAACGACACGCCGTTCAGGGCGCGTACGGTCGCATGGCCCTTGAACAGGCCACGGGAGACTTCGTAGTGACGGGTCAGGTCGCGGGCGGTAAGTACGACGGCCATTACGCCACCTCCTGGTTCAACGGGTAGAAGCAGCGGGCGAGGCTGTTGGCTTTCGGATCGAGGGTCGGACGCTGCGCGCGGCAGCTGTCCTGAACGTACGGGCAGCGTGGCGACAGCAGGCAGCCGTGCGGGCGGTCGTAACGGCCGGGAACGATGCCTGGCAGTGTGGCCAGACGCGCGGCACCCTGGCTGTGTTCCGGAATCGCCTTGAGCAGTGCTTCGCTGTACGGGTGGGCCGGGATGTCGAACAGTTGCGGCACCTGGCCGACCTCAACGGCTTGACCTGCGTACATCACACACACGCGCTGGGCGGTTTCGGCCACCACGGCGAGGTCGTGGGTGATCAGCACCAGGCCCATGTTCTGCTCTTTCTGCAGTGCCAGCAGCAGGTCCATGATCTGGGCCTGGATCGTCACGTCGAGTGCAGTGGTCGGCTCGTCGGCGATCAGCAGTTTCGGCTCGCCGGCAATCGCCATGGCGATTGCCACACGCTGGCTCATGCCGCCGGACAGTTGGTGCGGATAGGCGTCCATGCGGCTGGCGGCGCCGGGGATTTCAACCTTTTCCAGCAGTTCGATGGCGCGCTTGCGGGCGGCCTTGCCGGACATTTTCAGGTGCAGGCGCAGCACTTCCTCGATCTGGAAACCGACGGTATAGCTCGGGTTCAGCGCGGTCATCGGGTCCTGGAACACCATGGACAGGTCTTTGCCGATGATCTGCCGACGCTGGCGATTGCTCAGTTTGAGCATGTTCTTGCCGTCGAAGCTCAGGGAGTCGGCTGTGACGATGCCCGGGTGCTCGATCAGGCCCATCAGCGCCATCATGGTCACGGACTTGCCGGAACCCGATTCGCCGACGATGGCCAGGACTTCGCCCTTGTCGACCTTGAGGTCGAGACCGTCGACCACCGGTGTGGCGTTCTTGTCGCCGAAGCGAACGTTGAGATTCTTGATTTCTAGCAGTGACATGGGAATCTCCTCAGGCGGCGTTCTTGAGTTTCGGGTCCAGCGCATCGCGCAGGCCGTCGCCCATCAGGTTGATTGCCAGCACGCTGAGCAAAATGGTCAAACCAGGCAGACTCACCACCCACCAGGCGCGTTCGATGTAGTCGCGGGCCGAGGCCAGCATGGTGCCCCACTCCGGGGTTGGCGGCTGCACGCCGAGGCCGAGGAAGCCCAGGGCGGCGGCGTCGAGGATCGCCGAGGAGAAGCTCAGAGTGGCCTGAACGATCAGCGGTGCCATGCAGTTCGGCAGCACGGTGATGAACATCAGGCGTGGCAGGCCGGCACCGGCCAGGCGCGCAGCGGTCACGTAGTCGCGGTTCAGTTCGCCCATCACCGCAGCACGGGTCAGACGCACGTAGGACGGCAGCGAAACCACGGCAATCGCGATCACGGTGTTGATCAGGCCTGGGCCGAGGATGGCGACGATCGCCACGGCCAGCAGCAGCGATGGCAGGGCCAGCATGATGTCCATCAGACGCATGATGGTCGGGCCGACCACTTTCGGGAAGAAACCGGCGAACAGACCCAGCAGGATCCCCGGAATCAGCGACATCACCACCGACGACAGGCCGATCAGCAGCGACAGGCGCGAACCCTGGATCAGACGCGACAGCAGGTCGCGACCCAGTTCATCCGTGCCGAGCAGGAACTGCATCTGCCCGCCTTCGAGCCAGGCCGGTGGCGTCAGCAGGAAGTCCCGGTATTGCTCGCTCGGGTTATGCGGGGCGACCCACGGCGCGAAGATCGCGCAGAAGATCACCAGCAGCATGAACAGCAGGCCGGCAACGGCGCCCTTGTTCTTGGCGAAGGCTTGCCAGAATTCCTTGTACGGCGACGGGTACAGCAGACTTTGATCCGCGCCAGGTGCAGCGGTGACTACTGAGGATGTTGGAGTGCTCATGGGTATTGACCTCAGCGCTGATGACGGATGCGTGGGTTGGCAAAGCCGTAGAGGATGTCCACCACGAAGTTGACCAGGATCACCAGGCAGGCGATCAACAGAATGCCGTTTTGCACGACCGGATAGTCCCGGGCGCCGATGGCTTCGATCAGCCATTTGCCGATGCCGGGCCACGAGAAAATGGTCTCGGTCAGTACCGCACCGGCCAGCAGGGTGCCGACTTGCAGGCCGACTACGGTCAGCACCGGGATCAGGGCGTTGCGCAGACCGTGCACGAACACCACGCGCGACGGCGACAGGCCTTTGGCCTTGGCAGTACGGATGTAGTCTTCACGCAGCACTTCGAGCATCGACGAACGGGTCATCCGCGCGATCACCGCCAGCGGAATGGTGCCGAGGACGATGGCCGGCAGGATCAGGTGATGCAGCGCATCGAGGAAGGCACTGACGTCGTCGGCCAGCAGGGTGTCGATCAGCATGAAGCCGGTGCGTGGCTCGATGTCGTAGAGCAGGTCGATCCGCCCGGAAACCGGGGTCCAGCCCAGGCTCACCGAGAAGAACATGATCAGGATCAGGCCCCACCAGAAGATCGGCATCGAATAGCCCGCCAGGGAGATGCCCATCACCCCGTGGTCAAACAGTGATCCTCGCTTGAGGGCGGCGATCACGCCGGCCAGCAGACCGATGATGCCGGCGAACAGCAGGGCGGCCATGGACAGTTCCAGGGTCGCCGGGAAGAGGGAGGTGAACTCGGTCCATACGCTTTCACGGGTGCGCAGGGATTCGCCGAGATCGCCATGGGCCAGTTTGCCGATGTAGTCCAGGTACTGGGCGTACAACGGCTTGTTCAGACCGAGGCGTTCCATTGCCTGAGCGTGCATTTCGGGGTCGACCCGACGTTCGCCCATCATCACTTCCACGGGGTCGCCGGGAATCATGCGAATCAACGCGAAAGTCAGCAAGGTGATGCCGAAAAACGTGGGGATCAATAACCCCAGTCGGCGGGCAATAAAACTAAACATCTTGTGTGGTACCTCATCAGCCGGTTAGGCGTGCCCGGCGACCCTGGGGTCAGGGAGGCCGGGAGTTTCTTATCTACTTCACCTGGGTGGTGGCGAAGTTATTGGTTGTCAGAGGGCTGATGTGATAACCCTCGACGTTGTTGCGCATTGCCGTGAACATCCGGGTGTGGGCCATGCTGATCCACGGTTGATCCTTGTTGAAGATGGCCTGGGCTTCTTCATACAGTTTGGCGCGTTCGGCCGGATCTACTTTAGCCCGTGCTTCGTCGAGCAGGGTCTGGAATTTCTCGTTGCACCAGCGAGCGTAGTTTTCGCCGTTCTTGGCGGCCTCGCAACTGAGCATAGGCGTCAGGAAGTTATCCGGGTCACCGTTGTCGCCCGCCCATCCGGCCGACACCATATCGTGTTCGCCCGCCTTGGCGCGCTTGAGCATTTCGCCCCATTCCATCACGCGGATGTCGATCTTGATCCCGACTTTCGCCAGGTCAGCCTGCATCATCTGCGCGCCGAGCATCGGGTTGGGGTTGGTCGGGCCGCCGCCGTTGCGGGTGAACAGGGTGAAGGTGGTGCCTTCCGGTACGCCGGCTTCCTTGAGCAGGGCGCGGGCCTTGTCGAGGTCGCGTGGCGGATTTTTCAGCTCGTGGTTGTAGCCCAGCAGGGTCGGCGGGTACGGGTTGACCGCAACGGTCGCATTGCCCTTGCCGAACAGTGCGTTGACATAGGCTTCCTTGTCGAAGGCAATGTCGATCGCTTTGCGCACCCGCACGTCGCTCATGTACTTGTGCTGGGTGTTCATGGCGATGTAGGAGACGGTCATCGCGTCCATTTCGTCGACTTTCAGCTTGTCGTCTTTCTTGATGCTCGGGATGTCATCCGGTTTCGGATACAGCGCGATCTGGCACTCGTTGGCCTTGAGCTTCTGCAGGCGCACGTTGTTGTCGGTGGCGATGGCCAGAATCAGTGCGTCAGCCGGCGGCTTGCCACGGAAGTAGTCCGGGTTGGCCTTGAAGCGAACCTGGGCATCTTTGTTGTAGCGCTGGAAGACGAACGGCCCGGTGCCCACCGGCTTGCTGTTCAGGTCGCCGGTCTTGCCGGACTTGAGCAACTGGTCGGCGTATTCGGCCGAGTAGATCGAGGAGAACGCCATCGCGATGTCGGCCAGGAACGGCGCTTCGCGGCGGGTCAGGGTGAACTTGACGGTGTTGTCGTCGACTTTCTCGACGCTTTTCAGCAGTTCCTTGAAGCCCATGCTTTCAAAGTACGGGAAACCCACGCTCGACAGTTTGTGCCACGGGTGATTCGGGTCCAGCTGGCGCTGGAAGCTCCAGACCACGTCGTCGGCGTTCAGGTCGCGGGTCGGCTTGAAATATTCGGTGGTGTGAAACTTGACGCCTTTGCGCAGGTGGAACGTGTAGGTCAGGCCGTCGTCACTGATGTCCCAGGACTCGGCGAGCGCCGGGATCACTTCAGTGGTGCCGGGCTTGAAGTCGGCCAGGCGGTTGAAGATGGTTTCGGCCACCGCGTCGGCAGTGACTGCAGTCGTGTACTGGACCATATCGAAGCCTTCCGGGCTGGCTTCGGTGCAGACCACCAAGGGTTTGGCCGAGACGCCGATGGCGGCGCTCAACAGGGCGGCAGCGACGGCCGCACGTAGGGGAAGCATTTTCATCGATAACCCTCTGCAATCGGTTGAAGACAAAAAGCCGAACGGCCGACTCGTCACTGAGTCAGCCGTCGACCGCGTTTTTACAGAATGTTGAACGGTACGGTGGTCACGAGACGGAACTCGTTGATGCTGCCGTCCGCCTGGTTTTCGCTGGCGCGGTGGGCAGTGTAGGTGGCACGCACGGTGGTTGCCTTGAGCGGGCCGCTCTGTACCGCGTAGGTGGCACCGATGCCGTATTCGTAGTGGTGCTCGCCGTCCATGTTGCGTACGTCATACGCCGTGCCGGTGTAGTGAGTACCGTCGATGCCCCAGCCGCGAGCCTGGTAAATGTTGAACTTCAGGCCCGGCACGCCGTATTCGGCCATGTTCAGACCGTAGGCGACCTGGAAGGATTTCTCGTTCGGGCCGTTGAAGTCCGACAGCAGGGAGTTGGCCAGGTAGATGCCGTTGGTTTCGTGCAGGTAGTCGAAGTATTCGTTACCGTTGATCGCCTGATACGAGAAGGTCAGGCTGTGGGCCTGGTGAGTCAGGCCGAACGACAGCGAGTAGGTGTCGTTATCGATCTCACCCATCTCTTTCTTGCCGGTATCGACGGTCTTGTAGTAGTTCAGGCCGGTGGTCAGGCTCACGACGTTGCTGTCACCCAGTTCGTGGGTGGCGCCGAAGTAGTACTGGTTCCAGAAGTCTTCAGCCTTGGAGGCGTACAGGCTGGTCTTCAGGCTCTGCAGCGGCTGGTAGTTCAGGCCGACGATGCTCACGCGATCGGTTTCGGCGCCGTTGGCGCTGTACTCGGTGCGGAATTTCGACAGGCTTTCTTCGGTACGCGGCGATACGCGGTCGAAGCTGCCGGCGTCGAACGACAGGTTGTTCAGCTCTTCGCTGTGCAGGCTCACACCTTCAAAGCTCGAAGGCAGCGCACGGTTGCCGATGGTGTCGACGATCGGCGTGCTGAAGTTCTGGCGACCGGCGGTCAGGGTGGTGTTGGAAACGCGGAACTTGACGTTGGCCAGGCCGAGTTTGCTCCACTGGCCTTCGGCGTCACCGCCTTCCTTGGTCAGGGTACGGTTGTTGCCCGCGCCTGGACGTGTACCCGGCGCACCGCCGTTGTTGGAGGCCAGGGACTTGCGATCGCGCTCCAGGGCCACGGCGTTGTAGGCGGCTACTTCAGTGCTGACACCCACGGTGCCCTGAGTGAAACCGGAAGTGAAGTTGACGATGGTGCCCTGTACCCAGTTGATACGGCGATCGGTCGGGGTCGCAACGCCGTCCTTGCGGTAGGTGAACTTGCCGCCGCGCTTGAGTTGCTCGTTGGCGTACCAGTTACGGGTCGTGCCGCTGATCTTCGAACCTTCGAGGAAACCGGTGGCCTCGGCCTGGGCGCTTTTCTCGTTGACGGTCACCGGGGTGAACGCCTGGCTCTGTTCCTCGGCAAACGCCGTGGCGGTGATGCTGCTGATGGCCAGGGCCAGTATCGCGGTGCTGCTCAGTTTCATGGGTGAAGCTCCTTTACTTTCTTTTTATGCCGGCTTTTTTGGTTGGGCCGGTTTTTGGTTTTAGAACTCATTCACACATCGCAAACGTTTGCAAAAGGCCTGATCGGCAAATTTCGGCAAAGCGCTTGCGTGAGGAGGTAGACGGCCTCCTCAGCATTGCGGCTAATCGGTTATGGGTTTAATCGATGCTGACACCCGAAAACACGTTGCGGCCGAAGGGGCTGACCTTGAACCCTTCGACCCTGGCGCTCAGCGGCTGGTTGACCGTCGAGTGGGCGACAGGCGTGATCGGCACTTGCTGCTTGAGCAACTGCTGGGCCTGTTTGTAGAGCACGGTGCGCTGGTCGCGGTCGGTGACGACCTTGGCTTCTTTGATCAGCTTGTCGTAAGCCGGGTCGCACCACATGGAATAGTTGTTGCCGCCAATGGCGTCGCAGCTGTACAGCGTGCCGAGCCAGTTGTCCGGATCCCCGTTGTCACCGGTCCAGCCGATCAGGCTGATGTCGTGTTCGCCATTCTTGGTGCGCTTGATGTACTCGCCCCATTCGTAGCTGACGATCTTCACCTTCAGGCCGATCTTCGCCCAGTCTGCCTGGAGCATTTCGGCCATCAGCTTGGCGTTAGGGTTGTACGGACGCTGCACCGGCATGGCCCACAGGGTGATTTCGGTACCTTCCTTGACGCCGGCAGCCTTGAGCAACTCCCTGGCTTTTTCCGGGTTGTAGGCGGCGTCCTTGATGGTGTCGTCGTAAGACCATTGGGTCGGCGGCATGCCGTTGACCGCCAGTTGGCCGGCGCCTTGATAAACAGCGTTGAGAATCCCCTGTTTATTCACCGCCATGTCCAGTGCCTGACGCACTTCGAGCTGGTCGAACGGTTTGTGGCGCACGTTGTAGGCGATGTAGCCGAGGTTGAAGCCCGGCTTCTCGATCAGTTGCAGTTTCGCGTCATTCTTCAGTGCCGGCACATCCGCCGGCCGTGGATGCAGCGTGACCTGGCATTCGCCGGCCTTGAGCTTCTGCACGCGCACGGAGGCGTCGGTATTGATCGCGAAAATCAGGTTCTTCAGCTTCACCCGGCTCTGATCCCAGTAATGCGGGTTGCCGGTGTAGCGGATGTTCGAGTCTTTCTGATAGCTCTTGAACACGAACGGGCCAGTGCCGATCGGCTTCTGGTTGATGTCGCTCGGCTTGCCTTCGGCCAGCAGTTTGTCGGCGTATTCGGCAGACAGAATGGCGGCGAAGCTCATGGCGATGTTCTGGATGAACGCGGCGTCGACGCTGTTGAGCGTAAACACCACGGTCAGTGGCCCGGTCTTCTCGACCTTGGCGATGTTCTTGTTGAGGCTCATCCCGTTGAAATACGGGAACTCGGTCGGATAAGCCTTACGGAAAGGCTGCTGCGGATCGAGCATGCGGTTAAACGTGAACAGCACGTCGTCGGCGTTGAAATCGCGGGTAGGTTTGAAGTACGCCGTTGTATGAAATTTCACCCCTTCACGCAGGTGAAAAGTGTACTTGAGGCCATCCTCGGAAATCTCCCAGCGCGTTGCCAGGCCCGGTACGACATTGGTCGCGCCTTTTTCGAATTCGGCCAGGCGGTTGTACAGCGGCTCCGCGGCGTCGTTATCGGTCGCGGTCGTGTATTGCGCGGTATCGAAACCGGCCGGGCTGCCTTCGGAGCAGAACACCAGACTGTCGCTGGCGGCAAAACTCGCGGACGTGGCGGCCAACAGGCCGGCGCCCAGCAATGCGGAAAAAACCAAGGTGTGGCGCATGACGCTCCCTCTTGTCTCAGTGTTTTTCAATGCGCCGCGATCCCTTCCAGGGAAGTTGTGGCCGCATTGAGCTCAATCCAGCAGCAAACCGATAGCCCACGCAGTCACTGGTCAGAGCCTGACGGTAGGGGCCGCAGGTCTGGCAGTAAATGCGCTGAGTCCTAAAGACTCGTAGGAAAAGGCGACACGTCCGATACCAACCTGGTCAGACCAAGTGGAAATGGATGTAGGCAAATTCCTGACTATTCGGCAGAAAAAAGCAGCGGCGACGCTGAATACGTCGCCGCTGCGTTTTTTACTTGATGCTGACGCCGTAGAAGGAGTTCAAGCCGAACGGGCTGATCTTGAAGTCCTGCACGTTGGCGCGCATGGGTTGATACACCGTCGAGTGAGCGATAGGTGTCATGGGAACTGCATCTTTCAGGACGTGTTGCGCCTCTTTGTAGAGTTCGGTGCGCTTGGCCTGGTCGGTGGTGCGCTTGGCTTCTTTCACGAGGCCGTCGAATTTCTTGTCGCACCATTTGGAGAAGTTGTTGCCACTCAGGGAGTCGCAACCGAACAACACGTTCAGCCAGTTGTCCGGATCACCATTGTCACCGCTCCAGCCAATGATCATGGCCTGGTTCTCGCCACCTTTGGAACGCTTGATGTACTCGCCCCACTCATAGCTCTGGATCTTCACGTTCAGACCGATCTTCTTCCAGTCGGACTGGAGCATTTCGGCCATCAGTTTGGCGTTCGGGTTGTACGGACGCTGCACCGGCATCGCCCACAGGACGATCTCGGTGCCTTCCTTGACGCCGGCTTCCTTGAGCAGCTCCTTGGCTTTCTCGGGATCGTACTTGGCGTCCTTGATGGTGGTGTCGTAGGACCACTGGGTTGGCGGCATGGCGTTGACGGCCAGCTGGCCCGCGCCCTGGTAAACCGAGTCGATGATCTGTGGCTTGTTCACAGCCATGTCCAGCGCCTGGCGAACGCGCAGGTCGGCCAGCGGGTTCGGCTCGTTGCTGCCCTTGACCTTATCCATCACGTTGTAAGCGATATAGCCCAGGTTGAAACCGGCCTGGTCAGGCATCTTCAACGCAGGGTCGGCTTTCAGTGCCGCGAGGTCGGCCGGACGCGGGAACAGGGTGACCTGGCACTCGTTCTTCTTCAGCTTCTGGATACGTACCGACGGGTCGGTGGTGATGGCGAAGATCAGGTTGTCGATCTTCACATCTTTAGGGTTCCAGTAATCCTTGTTGCCGGTGTAACGGATGTTGGAGTCTTTCTGGTAGCTCTTGAACACGAACGGACCAGTGCCGATCGGCTTCTGGTTGATGTCGGCCGCCTTGCCTTCCTTCAGCAGCTGGGCTGCGTACTCGGCGGACTGAATCGAAGCGAAGCTCATGGCCATGTTCTGGATGAACGCGGCGTCGACTTCTTTCAGGGTGAACTTGACGGTGTGGTCGTCGACTTTATCGATCTTGGTGATGTTGGTATCCATCCCCATGTCGGTGAAGTACGGGAATTCGGTCGGGTACGCCTTACGGAACGGGTCATCCTTGTTAATCATGCGATTGAAGGTGAACAGCACGTCGTCGGCGTTGAACTCACGAGTCGGCTTGAAATACGGGGTGGTGTGGAACTTCACGCCTTCACGCAGGTGGAAGGTGTAGGTCAGGCCGTCCGGGGAGATGTCCCAGCTGGTCGCCAGCCCAGGAGTCACGGCGGTGCCGCCACGCTCGAACTGGGTCAGACGGTTGAACATGGTTTCGGCTGAGGCGTCGAAGTCGGTTCCGGTGGTGTATTGGCCTGGGTCGAAACCGGCCGGGCTGCCTTCGGAGCAGAACACCAGGTTAGTCGCAGCGGAAGCGAAAGGTGCGGAGGCTAACAAGCCTGCGCCGACTAAAAACGGAATGACCGCGTGTTTAAGCATGTTGGCCTCATGATTTGTTGTCATTTTTTAATATTGAGGTACGACCTCGTGAGTCGTGCCTGCGGATACTTATGCAGGGCCCATACCCAATGCAAGATCCAGAGCGCCCGGCGGCGTCAAAGCGTGGCACGAACGTACCTTAATGTCGCATCTGTATAACTTTTGACGCATTTAACCGTTTGCGCCCGGTTTTTACGGTGCAAACCGAGCCCCAAAACGGTGCATTGGTCACGATGTGTGCGCCGGATCGGGGCCGGGTGTTACTTATTTATACCCACGCCATAGAACGGGGTTAGACCGAACGGGCTGATCCTGAAGTCGGTGACTTCCTTGCGCAGTGGCTGGAACACCGTGGAGTTGGCGATTGGCGTGATCGGCACCTGCTGTTTAAGGATCCGTTGCGCCTGTTGATACAGTTTTACCCGTTGCGATTTATCGGTAGACACCTTGGCCTGTTGCACCAGTTTGTCGTAGGCCGGATCGCACCACTTGGCGTAGTTGCTGCCCTTGACGGCGGCGCAGCTGTAAAGCACGCCCAGCCAGTTGTCGGGGTCGCCGTTGTCACCGGTCCAGCCATAGATCATCGCGTCGTGTTCGCCATTTTTGGCGCGCTTGATGTACTCGCCCCATTCATAGCTGACGATGTTGGCCTTGATGCCGATCTTCTCCCAGTCCTGCTGGATCATCTGCGCCGACATCCGCGCATTCGGGTTGGAAGCGCGCTGCACGGTCATCGCCCAGAGATTGATAGTTGTACCCGGTGCAACCCCGGCTTCCTTGAGTAGCGCCTTGGCTTTTTCAGGGTTGTACGGTGCGTCCTTGATATTCGGGTCATAGGACCATTGCGCAGGTGGCAAGGCGTTCTGCGCCAGTTGCCCGGCACTCTGATAGACGGCTTTGATGATCGCCGGTTTGTCGATGGCCATGTCCAGGGCCTGACGCACTTTCAGCTGATCCAGCGGCGGATGCGTGGTGTTGTAGGCGAGGAAGCCGAGGTTGAAGCCGGCCTGCTTCAACACGCGCAGGTTCGGGTCTTTCTCCATCACTTCGATGTCGGCCGGGCGCGGGTAGCCGCTGACCTGGCATTCGCCGGTCTTGAGCTTCTGCAGACGGACAGCGGCATCCGGGGTGATCGAGAACACAAGGTTGTCGATTTTTACATCTTCGGGTTTCCAGTAGTCCTTGTTCGCCGCGTAGCGGATCTGCGAATCCTTCTGGTAACGCTTGAACACGAACGGGCCGGTACCGACCGGTTTCTGGTTGATATCTGCTGCTTTGCCTTCCTTCAGCAACTGCGCGCCATATTCGGCCGATTGCACCGAGGCGAAGCTCATGGCGAGGTTTTGCACGAACGCGGCGTCGACGTTGTTCAGGTTGAAACGTACGGTGTTGTCGTCGAGTTTTTCCACCGACTTGATCGTGGTGTTCAGGTCCATGTCGGTGAAGTACGGGGACTCGGCGGGGTAGGCCTTGCGAAAGGCGTTGTCCGGGTCGAGCAGGCGCTGGAAGGTGAACAGGACGTCGTCGGCGTTGAAGGGGCGGGTGGGGGTGAAGTAATCCGTGGTGTGGAATTTTACGTTCTGGCGCAGGTGGAAGGTGTACTGGAGGCCGTCCGGGGTTACGTCCCAGCTTGTGGCCAGACCGGGTTCGACTTCGGTGCCGCCGCGTTTGAATTGGGTGAGACGGTTGAAGACGGTTTCGGCGGAGGCGTCGAAGTCGGTGCCGCTGGTGTATTGGCTGGGGTCGAAGCCTGCGGGGCTGGCTTCGGAGCAGTAGACCAGGGTTGTTGCTGCGTTGGCGATTGGGGTTATGGCGGTCAGGGCGAGGGTGATCAGGAGTGGTTTTAGGGTGGGTCTTTGCATGTCTGGCCCGTGGGTCTGGAGGTGGTTGTTCCTTGAGGTTAGCGGGGATTTGGGGGTGTTCGGAAATATCGTTTTTTGAGGGGGTGCGTCTGTCTCGGTATATCTGGCGGGATTTTGGGCATATCCGTTTCTTCGGGTGTTGCGGCTTATGGTTCCGCCCTTACGGCGGGTCACTTTGGCAAACGCCCCAAAGTAACCAAAGGTCTGGGCCCCGGCGTACGGCCCCTCGCTGGGGCTCGGGGTTCCTTCGTTACGGTATTCATCCGGGGGCATCGCCTACGGTTTGCTTCGCTGCACCTCCTCTCGATGTGTTTGGCTTCGCCAAACGGTCGCTGCGCTCCCACCCCCGGATGAATCCCTCCACTCAGCCTGCCGAAGGGGCCGTCACGTCAAAAGCGGTACTCGAGCTAACGCTCATCGTGTTAAGTGGTAGGAAGCGGAAAGCGAACTGCTTTCCTGTGGGAGCCAGCCTGCTGGCGATGGAGGCCTGACAGCCGACCAGATCTTGTGGGGGTCAGTCCACTCCGCGTGGGAGCGCCGCCCGGGACGCTCCGCGTTCCATTTTCGAATGTTTAAAGATGTGTGGGATTTACAGAACCTTCCCACAGTGTTTTCAGGTTGTCCGTCGGAAGTGCGGTCTCTAGTCTTTGGTTGTCGCTGCCAATTCAGCGACCGGGAGTGAGATCCCGGCGATTCATTTGGATACTTGTACGAGCCCCTTCATAATCGCCGCCAGCTTAGACTGTCAGCGATTCTTTATGGCGGCTGTGTGCGGGTGGACGAATGTCCTGCCGGGTGTCCATACCGGTGATCTCACCCCGTACATAGCTGCCACCTCTTCTTCGAGTGAGATCGGGAAAAAGTGGCTCCATAACTTGGAGAAATTGCTACATGGATAAGCTGATACCCGACCCACCCCTCGAATCACCCACCCCCCTCGAAGAAGCCATGCGCGCCGAAGACCTCGCCCGCAACCGCGAAGCCATCAAACGCGCCCTCGACTATTACCTGTGCCCCAACCCTTCCAAACCGCGCCCGAGCACGATGTATATGGTCACGCCCAACGTCGACACCGAAAGCCTGTTGGTCAACGCCTGCGAATCCCTGGCGTCGGCCAGTACCATCGCCAGCAATTTTGCCAATGAACTCAGCGGTTCGCAGCGCAGTACGGCACTGGGTATTCAGCAGATCATCATGCTGGCCGAGTTGGCGGTGAACCGTGCGCTGGACCGGGTTGATCCGAGAGCTTGAGACCGCGTCGTCGTTCATTGCGGGCAAGCCCGCTCCCACAGGGTCGTGCGCGATTTGAATAAATCCACAGAACCGGTGGGAGCTGTCTTGCCAGCGATGACGGCAGAGCTGACAACTCAAATCCCGGGCACAAAAAAACCGGCGTTCATCACTGATCGCCGGTTTTCATTCAGCTGTCACTCAATCACTGCATCAACACTTCGATCGAACCGTCGGCGGTCAGGCTGACCTGGCTGGTGCCTGCTTCGACTTCAGGCGTGACCGGCGCAGCGTCCATGCCAGCGGCCGCTTTCATCATCATCGGGGCGCGCATGTACGGTTGCGGGTAGCCATTGCTGTTGAGGTTCATGTTGACGATTTTGTAGCCCTTGCCGCCCAGGGCGTCGGTGGCCAGTTGGGCGCGGGCCTTGAAGGCAGTGACGGCTTCTTTCAGCAGATTGTCTTCGCTGGCCTTGCGGGTCGGGTCGGCGATGGCGAAGTCCATGCCGCCCATTTTCATTTCGGTCAGCAGTTCGCCGGTGAGTTTGGACAGGGCGGCGAAGTCGGTACTTTCCAGACGCAGTTCGGCGCGTTCGCGCCAGCCGGTGATTTTCTGGCCCTTGGTGTCGTAGATCGGGTAGCTGTTGCGACTGCCCTGGCGCAGGGTGATGTCTTTCACCTGTTTGGCCTGGGCCAGTGCCTTGTTC
Organism: Pseudomonas sp. BW7P1; assembly: GCF_024981055.1. Taxonomy (NCBI): domain Bacteria; kingdom Pseudomonadati; phylum Pseudomonadota; class Gammaproteobacteria; order Pseudomonadales; family Pseudomonadaceae; genus Pseudomonas; species Pseudomonas sp. BW7P1. The sequence continues at coordinate 1,161,451 of NZ_CP103374.1, forward strand.
ATGGTGGTGCTGATGTCGGCAGCGAGTTTGGCCGGATCAGTGTTTTGCTCTTCGGTGTAGAGGGTCACGATCATCAGGTCGCGGGCCACTTCCTGGCTGACTTCGGCGCGCAGGGAAATCTGGTTGTAGTGCAGCTCATCGGCGGCCAGGGCCGGAAGGCTGGCGACGCTGCCGACGGTCAGGGCGAGAAGGGCGGCGCTGCGGCGAAATGTGTGCATGAAAGCTCCTTGATGAGGGCGCAGGTGATGGTTCGGGGGCCTGCGTGAAACCATCAGACTCTAGCTTTTATGATCCGGTTCGCCCAGTTACAACTTCTATACAGATGCGAGCGTGCACCGCCCGTCGTATAAAACGGGATACCTGTTGGTTCTGACAGTAGACGGATTTCGCCGGCAGATTGAGCATGTTTGTGAGCCGTCATTTCACTCGGCTTCAAACACGACAATTGCGAATAAGGAAATTGAAAATGAACGCACAAGAACAAGCCGATGCAAAAGGTCGAGGCTATTCAGTCCAGCTCCAGGAACGGGGTCCCGGCAGTTGGTCGTATTGGGTTTACTTCAATGGCAATCAGGTGGGCGGCCCCTTTGGGTCAGAGAATGAAGGGTGGAGTTGCGTGCAGGGATTGATTAATCAACAAACGTACGGGATGTGAAATCGACTGATCCTGCAAACCGGTAATCGGGAACAGATCGCTGATTTTTTGAGTATCAGGCCGCCGTGTGCAATGCCGGTGGCCACCCTTATAGCCGCAGAAAAACTTTGCGCCATGTGGTCGTTTGCCGCACTTTCGCCTCTCAAGCCCGCGCCTTGGTTATACTCCGTGCGATCCGCCTGGAGCGCTCATCAGGAGAGCTCATGCTCGCCCCCGTACAACTGACTTCCGCCACTCGCCAGAACCTCTGGCGGCTGACTTTCATTCGCACCCTGGTGCTGGCCGCGCAGGCCGGTTCCGTGGGCCTGGCCTACTGGCTGGAGCTGTTGCCGTTGCCGTGGGTGCAACTGGTGATGACCCTCGGCTGTTCGATTCTGCTGTGTGTGTTCACCGCCGTGCGCCTGCGCACTTCGTGGCCGGTCACTGAACTTGAATACGCGCTGCAACTGGCCTGCGACCTGTTTATCCACAGCGCCTTGTTGTACTTCTCCGGTGGTTCGACAAACCCGTTCGTTTCGTACTATCTGGTGCCGCTGACCATCGCCGCAGTGACGCTGCCATGGCGTTATTCGGTGTTGCTGTCCGGCATTGCGCTGGCTCTGTATACGCTGATGCTGACGCATTTCTATCCGCTGGAAACCCTGCCGGTAGCGCGGGAAAACCTGCAGATCTACGGCATGTGGCTGAGCTTCGCGCTGGCGGCAGCGGTGATTACCTTCTTTGCCGCGCGCATGGCTGAAGAGCTGCGCCGGCAGGAAGAATTGCGAGCGATCCGCCGTGAAGAAGGCCTGCGTGATCAGCAACTGCTGGCCGTGGCGACCCAAGCCGCCGGTGCCGCCCATGAACTGGGCACGCCGCTGGCAACCATGAGCGTGTTGCTCAACGAAATGCAGCAGGATCACCACGACCCGATGCTTCAGGAAGACCTGAAGGTGTTGAAGGATCAGGTCAAACTCTGCAAGGAAACCCTGCAACAACTGGTGCGCGCCGCCGAGGCCAATCGCCGGATGGCGGTGGAGATGCAGGACGTCACCGACTGGCTCGACGAAGCCCTCAACCGCTGGCACTTGATGCGTCCCGAGGCCAGTTACCGCTTCCAGCGTCTGGGTCAGGGGCCGTTGCCCCGTGTCGCACCACCGCCGGATCTGACCCAGGCCTTGTTGAATCTGTTGAACAACGCCGCCGATGCCTGCCCGGATAACCTTCAGGTCACCCTGGACTGGGACACGGAATACCTGACCATCAGTATTCGCGACCACGGCGCCGGCGTGCCGCTGGTAATAGCCGAGCAAATTGGCAAACCGTTTTTTACCACCAAGGGCAAGGGCTTCGGCCTGGGCCTGTTTTTGAGCAAGGCCAGCGTGACACGCGCCGGCGGCTCAGTGAAACTCTATAGTCATGAGGAAGGCGGCACGCTCACCGAGCTGCGCCTGCCCCACGGCGTCCGAGGAGAGCAACATGAGTGACGAAATCCAAGTCGAAGGCGAAGAACTGCCGCATTTGCTGCTGGTCGATGACGATGCGACCTTCACCCGGGTAATGGCTCGGGCCATGGCTCGCCGTGGTTTTCGCGTCAGCACCGCCAGTTCCGCCGAAGAAGGCCTGACCATCGCCCAGGCCGATCTGCCGGACTATGCAGCGCTCGATCTGAAAATGGACGGCGATTCCGGTCTGGTGCTGCTGCCCAAACTGCTGGAGCTGGACCCGGAAATGCGCGTGGTGATCCTCACCGGTTATTCGAGCATTGCCACCGCAGTCGAAGCGATCAAGCGCGGCGCCTGCAACTACCTGTGCAAACCGGCGGACGCCGACGATGTGCTGGCGGCGCTGCTGTCCGAACACGCCGACCTCGACAGCCTGGTGCCGGAGAACCCGATGTCGGTGGATCGCCTGCAGTGGGAACACATCCAGCGAGTGCTGACCGAACACGAAGGCAACATTTCCGCCACTGCCCGCGCCCTGGGCATGCACCGCCGCACCTTGCAGCGCAAGTTGCAGAAACGCCCGGTTCGTCGCTGAACCGGCGCTGAACGGCCATTGCCCGCTCTCGCGATAAAGCGCACCGATCAACTATGATCGGTGCGTGTCTGTTCTTTTCTTTATCGAGCCTTATCCATGAATCAGAACGCTGAATATTCCGCGGTCAACGATGCTGTGCGCGGGCAGTTTTTTCGCAAGGTGTGGGCCATGACCACGCCTTACTGGCGCAGCGAAGAGAAGGGCAAGGCCTGGACATTGCTGATTGCCGTGATTGCCCTTTCGCTGTTCAGCGTGGCGATCTCGGTGTGGATCAACAGTTGGTACAAGGACTTCTACAACGCCCTGCAAAAGAAGGATGAGGCGGCGTTCTGGCAGTTGATCCTGTATTTCTGCGGTATCGCCACGGTAGCCATCCTGGGCGTGGTGTATCGCCTGTACCTGACGCAGATGCTGACCATCCGCTGGCGGGCATGGCTCACCGAGAACCATTTCAAACGCTGGCTTGGCCACAAGAATTACTACCAGCTGGAGCAGGGCGGCTACACCGACAACCCCGACCAGCGGATCTCCGAAGACCTCAATACCTTCACCGCCAACACCCTGAGCCTCGGGCTGGGGTTGATCCGCACGGTGGTCAGCCTGGTGTCCTTCTCGATCATTCTGTGGGGGGTGTCCGGCAGCATCGAGGTGTTCGGCGTCGAGATTCCCGGCTACATGTTCTGGTGTGCGCTGTTGTATGCGGCGGTCGGCAGTTGGCTGGCACACTTGATCGGTCGGCGTCTGATCGGCCTGAACAACCAACAACAACGCTTTGAAGCCGACTTGCGTTTCTCCATGGTGCGTGTGCGCGAAAATGCCGAGAGCATTGCGCTGTACAACGGCGAGCCCAACGAAAACCGTCGCTTGAGCAGCCGCTTCGGTCTGGTCTGGCACAACTTCTGGGACATCATGCGGGTCTCCAAGCGCCTGACGTTTTTCACCTCGGGTTACGGCCAGATCGCGATCATTTTCCCGTTCATCGTTGCAGCGCCGCGTTACCTGGCAGGCAAGATCGAGCTGGGTGAACTGATGCAAATCAATTCGGCATTCGGCAATGTGCAGGAAAACTTCAGCTGGTTCATCAGTGCCTATTCGGAACTGGCCGCCTGGCGTGCCACCTGTGATCGTCTGCTGAGTTTCCGTCAGGCCATGACCGACAACGAAGAACGTGCACCGGCCATTGACGTACAGAATCAGGGCAGCGAGCTGAAAGTGCACAACCTCGGCCTGAATCTCGCCGACGGTCGTCATCTGCTGACCAGCGCCGACATGACCGTTGAGCCGGGCGACCGGGTGATGCTCAGCGGCCGGTCCGGCAGCGGCAAGTCGACATTGCTGCGGGCGATGGGGCACTTGTGGCCGGCAGGGCACGGCAGTATCCGCCTGCCGGCGGCACGTTATCTGTTCCTGCCACAAAAGCCGTATCTGCCGATCGGCACCTTGCGCGAAGCCTTGAGTTATCCACAGCCGGGCGACACCTACGCGCCGGAGCATTATGCACAAGTGCTGGAAACCTGCCGTCTGCCGCATCTGGTGGCACGACTGGACGAAGCCAATCACTGGCAGCGCATGCTTTCGCCGGGTGAGCAGCAACGACTGGCCTTTGCCCGTGCGCTGCTTTATGCGCCGCACTGGCTGTACATGGACGAAGCGACGTCGGCGATGGACGAAGAAGACGAGGCCACGCTGTATCAGGCGCTGATCGATCAGTTGCCGGGCCTGAGCATCGTCAGCGTCGGCCATCGCAGCAGCCTCAAGCGTTTCCATCCACGACATGTGCGGATCGACAGCGGGCATCTGGTCGAGCAGACCGTGACCGCGTGACCTCACTCGGAACCTGTGGGAGCTGGCAAGCCAGCTCCCACAATATCTGCAGTGTGTGTGCCGAGTGATCGTACAACTCCCTTGGGCTATGATGCCCCTCCCGCTGAATTTTCGAGACAACCGCAGACCATGGAAACCCCGATCGACACCCCGCGCCTCCCTCGCAAGCGCCGCAGCCTGGCACAGGAACTGGTGACGGTGCTGACCGAGCAGATCCGCGACGGTCTGCTCAAGCGTGGCGACAAGTTGCCTACCGAGTCGGCGATCATGGAAGCCCATGGCGTCAGCCGCACCGTAGTACGCGAGGCGATTTCCCGGCTGCAGGCTGCGGGGCAGGTCGAAACCCGCCACGGCATCGGCACCTTCGTGCTCGACACCCCGAGCCCGAGCGGTTTCCGGATCGACCCGGCCACCGTGGTCACCCTGCGTGATGTGCTGGCGATTCTCGAATTCCGTATCAGCCTGGAAGTCGAATCCGCCGGTCTCGCCGCACAGCGTCGCAGCACCGAGCAACTGGCCGCGATGCGCGCCGCTCTCGATGCACTGAACGAAAGCGTGGCCCATGCCAGCGATGCGGTGGCGTCGGACTTCCAGTTCCACCTGCAAATCGCGCTGGCCACCGGCAATCGCTACTTCACCGACATCATGACTCACCTGGGCACCAGCATCATTCCGCGTACGCGGCTGAACTCGGCGCGTCTGGCCCATGATGATCAGCAGCACTACATGAATCGCCTGAGCCGCGAGCACGAAGAAATCTACGAGGCTATCGCCCGTCAGGATGCCGATGCCGCCCGCGCGGCCATGCGCCTGCACCTGACCAACAGCCGCGAACGGCTGCGTCAGGCGCATGAAGAGGCGCAGGCTCAGGGCTGATGGATCAGGCTTCGACGTAGAGTTTCAGTGGCTCCGAACAAGGCTCCATACTGGACTCGTCGGCAAACTTGTAGCGCAACTCGACGGTGCTGTTCAGGTACTTCTCCAGCTCGAATTTCGGGATGCTCAGTTCGATTCCGGTCAGGCCGACCATGTCGTCGAGTGCGTCATCCCAGACACCGGTCGGTTCCGACAGGCCCAGCCATTCAGGCTCTTCCGGGTCCTCGCCGAGGATCGGGTACACGGTCCAGTTCGGCGGAGTGTTCTGGCCGTCGGGTACGCGGATGATCAGGTCATCATCCAGGGACGACAGGCGCAGGATGATCGAGTCGCTGGCGTGGTCGGGGAATTGCGGAAGGTGTGCAGCGGCAAAACTCATGCTTCGTTCTCCTTGAAAGATCTGCCGCGATCCTTCGCGGCAGTCATCGCACTTTACCCGGCGAATCGGTGAGGCGCGCCGGGGCAATCTTGTCCGGGCATTTCAGCTCTTGGGCAGAATCGAACGATCGACCCTGACCGCCAGTTTGCCCGGGCCGGGCCTGACGGCGAATATTGCGAGCCCCTGAGCGTCCACCGACGCCCGGGCGATGGCCACGCCGTCGCGCAGCAATTGCAGCGGCGCACCTTTCAACGATTGGCCCGAGGCCAGTTCCACGTTCAATTTGATACTCATCGAATCGCTCCTTAATTCGTGTTGCCGGTCGGGTGATAGTCCTTGAGCAGCAGGTAAGTGCTCCAGCCCCACCAATCGTCGACGGTGGCAGTGTCGTTGAGGTTGTTCACATCCTTGCGCCGCAGGACTTTGTTGCCCTGAAGGCGGAACAGTGGCGGAAAGTTGTTGGCCAGGTTCATCACGGCAGTCAGATCCGGCAACCGTTGCAGCGCGTTGAAGGTGGTCGGCACGTTGCCGCTTGAATACGCGGCATACACCTCGTCCGCCGAATCCTGCACCGCCAGATTCACTTGATTTCGGTTGTCGGCATCCGTGGCGTCGAAGTAGCGTTTGTCGCCGAACGCACGCCATTGCTCGCCATGTCCGTTGCGTACCTTGAGCCCGAATTTGCTGTCTTCGTCATGCATGAAGCGAGTGATCAACGAGCCCAGATCGCTCGGTGTTACGACGGCGGCCATGGCCTTGCGCGGCACTCGTAGATGCCCGGAAGAAAACAGGTCGGTGAGGTAGTGGTCGGCAAATGCATTCATCGCATAGGCCCGTTCCAGTTGCAGTTCGTCCTGCCCGGCGTGGGCGGCTGCGGCAGTCTGCAGGGCGACGGTGTGCCCGGCGATGTAGGCCTGCCGGGCCCATTCACCGAAGTGGTCGGCATTGTTCGCCGCCAGTTTCAGATAGCGACCGAGAGGGAACAGCGCCGAGACGAAACTGCCGCCGCCGGTAATTTTGTTCCACTCTTCCGACAACGTATCTCCCAGCGCGTCATAGGCTTCGTGGGGTGATTTGCCGTCCTTGATCGCCTGTTTAACGGCGTCGATCTCTTTTTGCATGATCGCCAGAATTTGTGGCGCTTCGGCCTTTGAAGCCGGTAGAGCGGCGAGGGTGTCGAACGCCGCTGAAAAACGCTGAAGACGATCCGCCGCAGTGGCACCTTCGTTGATCGGCCGGTCGACGATTCCGTAGAAATCGCCACCCAGTGCGAGCACCTGGCCATAGGTCAGCGCCAATCCGTTCGGCAGATGCAAGGGCACGTTTTGCGCGAGTACCGGCTCGGCGTTTTCAACGAAGCGCAGCCGGGTGTTATCGCCGATCGCCGTGTGTTCCGCGCCCTCGAAGCGCAGCGGCGGTTTGCCTTTCATGGCTTTGCCGGGCAGTGCGGGGGAGGGTTCGACATCGCTGTGGGAATCGGCAATGTGCAGCACCAGGTGCGGGTTTTCGGCACTGAAGGCGATGCCGCCGGGGGTGAAAAGATCATCGAAACGGGCGATGACCGGTGTGGATTTTTCAAGGCATTTGGGTTGTAGACCGGACATTTCTTTCTCCTTGAGATGTCGTCGGCAGGTTTTTATTTAACTGTATGTATATACAGCTAAATCGAGCCTAGTCCAGAAAACGCCTACGTCAAAAAGAAATCCTGTCCGACAAAAATTGCCCCCCAGCGATGAAATGCAGTTGACGGTTATTTTTTAGGTTGTACGATGACCTACAACTTCGGCGAAGGCTGAACGGTCCACTCACAAAAAAACGTTGCTACCAGGGTGTTCGAATAATGAATCCACAAGAACTGAAGTCCATCCTCTCCGCCGGCCTGCTGTCGTTCCCGGTGACCGATTTCGATGCCCAAGGCGATTTCAACCGCGCGGGCTACATCAAACGCCTGGAGTGGCTGGCCCCTTATGGTGCTTCGGCCCTGTTCGCCGCCGGTGGAACCGGTGAGTTCTTTTCCCTGGCGGCCAGTGAATATTCGGAAATCATCAAGACTGCCGTCGACACTTGCGCCAGCAGCGTGCCGATCCTCGCCGGCGTCGGTGGTTCGACCCGCCAGGCCATCGAGTACGCTCAGGAAGCCGAACGTCTGGGCGCAAGAGGTCTGTTGTTGCTGCCGCACTACCTGACCGAAGCCAGCCAGGACGGCGTTGCCGCCCACGTTGAAGCGGTGTGCAAATCGGTCAACATCGGTGTGGTGGTCTACAACCGCAACGTCTGCCGCCTGAATGCGCCGCTGCTGGAACGTCTGGCCGAGCGCTGCCCGAACCTGATCGGTTACAAGGACGGTCTGGGCGATATCGAGTTGATGGTGTCGATCCGTCGTCGCCTTGGCGACCGTTTCAGCTACCTCGGCGGTTTGCCGACCGCTGAAGTCTATGCCGCTGCCTACAAGGCCCTGGGCGTGCCGGTCTACTCGTCGGCGGTGTTCAACTTCATCCCGAAAACCGCGATGGATTTCTACCACGCGATTGCCCGTGACGATCACGCGACTGTCGGCAAGATCATCGATGACTTCTTCCTGCCGTATCTGGATATCCGCAACCGCAAGGCCGGTTATGCCGTGAGCATCGTCAAGGCCGGCGCCAAAATCGCTGGGCATGACGCCGGCCCTGTGCGGGCGCCGCTGACCGACCTGACCCGCGAAGAGTACGAAATGCTCGCCGCGCTGATCGACAAGCAAGGTGCGCAGTAACCCACTCTAAAAACAAGGCTGCCGAGCGATCAGCGGCCTTTTGCGTCAGGAGCAAGATTCGTGACCAAGCGCTACGACAACTACATCAACGGTGAATGGGTCGCCGGCAACGATTACTCGGTCAACATCAACCCGTCCGAGTTGAGCGACACCATCGGCGACTACGCCAAGGCCGATCTGGCTCAGGTCAACGCCGCCATCGAAGCAGCCCGTGCCGCGTTTCCGGCATGGTCGACTTCGGGCATTCAGGCCCGCCACGACGCGCTCGACAAAGTCGGCAGCGAGATCCTCGCCCGTCGCGAAGAACTCGGCACCCTGCTGGCCCGGGAGGAGGGCAAGACCCTGCCGGAAGCCATCGGCGAAGTGACCCGCGCCGGCAACATCTTCAAGTTCTTCGCTGGCGAGTGCCTGCGTCTGTCGGGTGACTACGTGCCGTCGGTGCGTCCGGGCGTCAATGTTGAAGTCACTCGCGAAGCCCTCGGCGTGGTCGGTCTGATCACCCCGTGGAATTTCCCGATTGCCATCCCGTCATGGAAAATCGCCCCGGCCCTGGCCTTCGGCAACTGCGTGGTGTTGAAACCGGCGGATCTGGTGCCGGGTTGCGCCTGGGCACTGGCGGAAATCATCTCCCGCGCAGGCTTCCCGGCCGGCGTGTTCAACCTGGTGATGGGCAGTGGTCGCGTGGTCGGTGAAGCGCTGGTCAACAGCCCGAAGGTCGACGGCATCAGCTTTACCGGCTCCGTGGGTGTGGGGCGTCAGATCGCGGTCAGCTGCGTGTCGCGCCAGGCCAAGGTTCAGCTGGAGATGGGCGGCAAGAACCCGCAGATCATTCTCGACGACGCTGACCTCAAGCAGGCGGTCGAGCTGTCGGTGCAGAGCGCGTTCTACTCCACCGGCCAGCGTTGTACGGCGTCGAGCCGTTTGATTGTCACCGCCGGGATTCACGACCAATTCGTCGAAGCCATGGCCGAACGCATGAGGTCGATCAAGGTCGGCCACGCGCTGAAGGCCGGCACCGATATCGGTCCGGTGGTCTCGCAAGCGCAGCTTGAGCAGGACCTGAAATACATCGACATCGGCCAGTCCGAAGGTGCGCGCGTAGTCAGCGGTGGCGGTCTGGTGACCTGCGACACCGAGGGCTACTTCCTTGCGCCGACCCTGTTTGCCGACAGCGAAGCCTCGATGCGCATCAGCCGCGAAGAGATCTTCGGCCCGGTGGCCAACATCGTCCGCGTGGCCGATTACGAAGCTGCACTGGCCATGGCCAACGATACCGAGTTCGGTCTGTCTGCAGGCATCGCCACCACGTCGCTGAAGTACGCCAACCATTTCAAGCGTCATTCCCAGGCCGGGATGGTGATGGTCAACCTGCCGACCGCCGGTGTCGATTACCACGTTCCGTTCGGCGGCCGTAAGGGTTCATCCTATGGCTCACGTGAGCAAGGCCGGTACGCGCAAGAGTTCTACACCGTCGTGAAGACCAGCTACATCGGTTCCTGACCGACGCACTACCTGTGGGAGCTGGCTTGCCAGCGAAAGTATCACCTCGGTGTGACAGACATTCCGGGGCGCCTGCATCGCGGGCAAGCCCGGCTCCCGCAAAAGCAAGACCAAAGAAGATTCACCCGCGCATAAAAATAATCAGTGGGAGTACATCTACATGCAATCGTCCAGGCCGACTCACGTCCGCTATTTGATCCTGCTCATGCTGTTCCTGGTGACCACGATCAACTACGCCGACCGCGCCACCATCGCGATCGCCGGTTCCAGTCTGCAAAAAGACCTCGGCATCGACGCCGTCACCCTCGGCTACATCTTCTCTGCTTTCGGTTGGGCCTACGTGGCCGGGCAAATTCCCGGTGGCTGGCTGCTCGATCGTTTCGGCTCGAAAAAAGTCTACGCCCTGAGCATCTTCACCTGGTCGATGTTCACCGTGCTGCAAGGCTTCGTCGGTGAGTTCGGCCTGTCCACGGCCATCGTGGCGCTGTTCATGCTGCGCTTTCTGGTGGGGCTGGCCGAGGCGCCATCGTTCCCCGGTAACGCCCGCATCGTGGCAGCCTGGTTCCCGACCGCCGAACGCGGCACGGCTTCGGCGATTTTCAACTCGGCGCAGTACTTCGCCACCGTGCTGTTCGCGCCGTTGATGGGCTGGATCGTCTACGCCTTTGGCTGGGAGCATGTGTTCATTGTCATGGGTGTGTTCGGCATCCTGTTTTCACTGATCTGGTTGAAGGTTATCCACAGCCCGCGCCAGCACCCGATGGCCAACGAGGCGGAAGTGAAGTTCATCGCCGACAACGGCGGCATGGTCGACATGGACCAGAAGCAAGGCAAAAAGGCTGACGGCCCGAAGTGGGACTACATCCGTCAGTTGCTGACCAACCGCATGATGCTTGGTGTGTACCTGGGTCAGTACTGCATCAATGGCATCACCTATTTCTTCCTGACCTGGTTCCCGGTGTACTTGGTGCAAGAGCGCGGCATGACCATTCTCAAGGCCGGGTTCATCGCCTCGTTGCCGGCGATCTGCGGATTTATCGGCGGCGTCCTCGGCGGGGTGATTTCCGACTATCTGTTGCGCAAGGGCCACTCGCTGACCTTCGCCCGCAAGGCGCCGATCATTGCCGGTCTGCTGGTCTCCAGCAGCATCGTCGCCTGCAATTATGTCGAAGTGGAATGGATGGTGGTCGGCTTCATGGCCCTGGCCTTTTTCGGCAAAGGCGTGGGTGCGCTGGGCTGGGCGGTGGTTTCCGATACTTCGCCAAAACAGATCGCCGGGTTGAGTGGCGGCCTGTTCAACACCTTCGGCAACATCGCCTCGATCACCACACCGATCGTCATCGGTTACATCATCAGCTCCACCGGTTCGTTCAAGTGGGCGCTGGTATTCGTCGGTGCCAATGCACTGGTGGCGGTGTTCAGCTACCTGGTGATCGTCGGCCCGATCAAGCGTGTGGTACTCAAAGAGCCGCCAACCAATGGCGGTTCCGAGGCCACCGGTAAATTGTCTCAAGCGCATTCCTGAGGAGCGGCGCCATGCAGTTGATTGAACATTCCGACTCGCCGCGCTACATCCGCCTGCACGAGCGGGACAACGTAGTGGTCGTGGTCAACGACCAGGGCGTTCCGGCCGGCACTGCATTTGCCGATGGCCTGGTGACGGTGGATTTTGTGCCGCAAAGCCACAAGGTCAGTCTGGTGGATATCCCCGAGGGTGGTACGGTGATTCGCTACGGCCAGATCATTGGCTATGCGTTGCAGCCGATTCCCCGTGGCAGTTGGGTCAAGGAAGATCAACTGCGCATGCCGACCGCGCCACCGCTGGACAGTCTACCGCTGTCCACCGATGTACCGGCCGCCCAGGCGCCGCTGGAGGGTTACACCTTCGAGGGTTATCGCAACGCTGATGGCACTGTCGGTACGCGCAACATCCTCGGGATCACCACCACCGTGCAGTGCGTCACCGGGGTGCTGGATCACGCGGTCAAACGCATCAAGGATGAACTGTTGCCCAAGTACCCGCACGTCGATGACGTGGTGGCGCTGACTCACAGTTACGGCTGCGGTGTGGCCATTACGGCCACCGACGCCTACATCCCGATCCGCACGGTGCGCAATCTGGCGCGCAACCCGAACCTCGGTGGCGAGGCGCTGGTGATCAGTCTGGGTTGCGAGAAACTCCAGGCCGGGCAGGTGATGCACGAGGACGATGCGTCGGTGGATCTGAGCGAGCCGTGGTTGTATCGCTTGCAGGACTCCAGTCACGGCTTCACCGAGATGATCGAGCAGATCATGGCACTGGCCGACGTTCGCCTGAAGAAACTCGACCAGCGCCGCCGCGAAACCGTGCCCGCGTCCGAGCTGATCCTCGGCATGCAGTGCGGCGGTAGCGATGCGTTTTCCGGGATCACCGCCAACCCGGCGCTCGGTTATGCCTCGGACTTGCTGCTGCGGGCGGGGGCGACGGTGATGTTTTCCGAAGTCACCGAAGTACGCGACGCGATTTACCTGCTGACCTCACGGGCCCAGAGCAAAACCGTTGCCGAGGAACTGGTGCGTGAAATGGACTGGTACGACCGCTACCTGGCCAAGGGCGAGGCGGACCGTAGCGCCAACACCACGCCGGGCAACAAGAAGGGCGGGTTGTCGAACATTGTCGAGAAGTCGCTGGGATCGATCGTCAAATCCGGCAACAGCGCGATCAGCGGTGTACTCGGCCCGGGTGAACGCTTCAAGCAGAAAGGTTTGATTTTCTGTGCGACGCCGGCGAGTGATTTCGTCTGCGGCACTCTGCAACTTGCGGCGGGGATGAACCTGCATGTGTTCACCACCGGGCGTGGAACGCCTTATGGTCTGGCCATGGCTCCGGTGATCAAGGTGTCGACCCGGACCGAACTGGCGCAGCGCTGGCCGGACCTGATCGACATCGATGCCGGACGGATCGCTACCGGTCGCGCGAGCATCGAGGAACTGGGCTGGGAGTTGTTTCACTACTATCTGGATGTGGCGAGCGGCAAGCAGCAGACGTGGGCGGAGAAGCACAAGCTGCATAACGACATTACGTTGTTCAATCCGGCGCCGATCACGTGAGACCGCGAAGGCGATCCGACAGACGCCGGGGGACTGGCTGGCTTATCATTAGCCCCTGACGACGCTCACCTCCAAGGCTCCCCGGCATGCTGGCAATCTTCCTCGAAACCCTGAATATCACCGCGCCGGTGTTTGCCATGCTGTTCCTGGGGGTATTGCTCAAGCGCATCGACTGGATCAACGACAATTTCATCCACACGGCCTCGGCGCTGGTGTTCAACGTCAGCATGCCGGCGCTGCTGTTTCTCGGCATTTTGCATGCCGACCTGCACGCGGCGCTGCAACCGGCGTTGCTGGTCTACTTCGCCGTCGCCACCCTGGCCGGTTTTGCTCTGGCCTGGGGCTGGGCGATTCTCCGCTGCCCGCGCGAGGATCGCGGCATCTACACCCAAGGTGCGTTTCGCGGCAACAACGGGGTGATTGGCCTGGCCCTGGCGGCGAGCATGTATGGCGACTACGGAATTTCCCTCGGGGCGATTCTCGCGGCGTTGGTGATCCTGTTCTACAACACGCTGTCGACCATCGTGCTGGCAGTCTATAGCCCGGTGATCAAGTCCGATCCGTGGAGCATCTGCAAAAGCGTGTTCAGCAATCCGCTGATCATCAGCGTGATTGCAGCGGCGCCGTTTGCCTGGTTCAAGATCGGTTTGCCGGGATGGCTGGAGACGTCCGGCCAGTACCTGGCGCAAACCACGCTGCCGCTGGCGCTGATCTGCATTGGCGGCACATTGTCACTGGCGGCACTGCGCAAGAGCGGGAGCATGGCGCTCAGCTCCAGCCTGCTGAAGATGATCGGCCTGCCGGTGTTCGCCACGCTGGGCGCATGGCTGTGGGGCTTTCGCGGGGCGGAACTGGGGATTCTGTTTCTGTACTTCGGCAGCCCGACGGCGGCTGCCAGTTTTGTCATGGCCCGGGCGGCCCAGGGCAATCATGAACTGGCGGCGGCGATCATTGTGTTGACCACGTTGATGGCGGCGGTGACCACCAACGTCGGGATCTTTTTCCTGCAGTGGGGCGGGTGGATCTAGCCGGAGACCGGGTTTGATCTTTCGGGCCCTTTCGCGAGCAGGCTCGCTCCCACAGGGAAATTGTGATCGCCACAGATCTCATGTGGGAGCGAGCCTGCTCGCGAAGGGGGCAGATCTGTCACTCAGGTTTCTGGTAGGTATCGATCACTTCCTGCGCTGCCCGAAACGCATCGATCGCCGCCGGCACCCCGGCATACACCGCGCAATGCAGCAGCGCCTCGCGGATCTCCTCGACCGTGCAGCCATTGTTCAACGCGCCGCGCACGTGGCCCTTCAATTCCTGCGGGCACTTCAGTGCAGTCAGCGCGGCGAGGGTGATCAGGCTGCGGGTCTTCAGCGGCAGACCTTCGCGGTTCCACACGCCGCCCCAGGCATGTTCGTTGACGAAATCCTGCAAGGGGCGGGTGAATTCGGTGGCGTTGCCCAGAGCACGGTCGACGAATGCATCGCCCATTACCTGGCGGCGGACTTCAACCCCGGATTTCTTCGATTCGGTCATGGCGTATCCCTCTTGTGGTGTTGGCGGCGCCAGGCGCGCACGGACGTGAAAAACAGAAACGTCAGCAGCGTCGGCAGCACATAAAACAGCATCAAACGTTCGAGCTTGCCGGCCAGTGGCATGCCGGTGGTGAACGACACCACATGCAGTGCATACGCCAGGTACAAACCGAGCAGCAACAAGCCTTCGGCGCGGGTCACACGGTAGCCGGAATAGAACACCGGCAAACATAGCGCCGCGACGCCGAGCATTACCGGCAAGTCGAAATCCAGCGCGTTGGGCGACACCGACAGCGGGGTCGGCGCGAGCAGTGCGGTCACGCCGAGTACCCCGAGCAGATTGAACAGGTTCGCGCCGATCACGTTGCCCACGGCAATGTCACGCTGCCCGCGCAGGGCGGCGATCAATGAGGTGGCCAGTTCCGGCAGCGAGGTGCCGACCGCGACCACGGTCAGGCCGATCACCCGCTCGGAGAAGCCCATGTCCGTAGCCACCGCAACAGCTGCGCCCAGCAACAGGTGTCCGGCGAAGACCAGCACGGCCAGCCCGACGACGATCATCAGCAGACTGGTCACCCAGGGCGCTTGCGCCGCTGGCGGCAGTTCCGAGTGCGGACGGGACGAGTGTCGCGACTGGCGCAACAGCAGACCCAGATACAAACCCAGTGCGGCGAGCAGGAGGATGCCGTCGAAGCGGCCGATCTGTTCGTTCCAGGCCAGAACGAACACCAGCAGACTGGCGCCGATCATCAGCGGAATATCCAGGCGCACCAGTTGTCGCGAGACCCGCAATGGAATGATCAGCGCCGAAAGACCGAGGGTCACGAGGATGTTGAATATGCTGCTGCCGATCACGCTGCCGACGGCGATGTCGGGGTTGTGCGTCAGGGTGGCCTGCAGGCTGACCGCCATTTGCGGGGCGCTGCTGCCGAGGGCGACGATGGTCAGGCCGATGATCAGCGGCCGCACATGCAGGCGAGCGGCCAGACGCACGGCGGCCCGCACCATCAGTTCGGCACCGAAAATCAGCAGGGCCAGACCGCTGAGCAGTTCGATCACGTTGATCAGCGGTAAATCGCTCAGTCCGAAAATGGTGGGGGCTCCATCAGTCGTCGAGAGCCTGCACGCGAACCCGTGCCGTGCCGCTGCCCAGCATGCCGAGGCGCTCGGCGGCTTCGCGGGAAACATCGATGATGCGCCCGCGAGTGTGCGGCCCGCGGTCGTTGATACGCACCACGCAGGACTTGTCGTTTTTCAGGTTGGTGACCTTCACCCGCGTGCCGAACGGTAGCTGGCGGTGGGCGGCGGTCAGGGAATTCTGGTTGAACGCTTCGCCGCTGGCGGTGCGTTTTCCGTGGTGTCTGGCTCCGTAATAGGAGGCGACGCCGGTCTGGTCGTAACCATGCGGGTCGATGACATCGGTGCTGGCGCAACCGGCCAGCAAAGAGAGCAGGGCGCAGGCGCCGAGCAGACGTTTCATTTCAAAGGCTCCCAAAAATAATTGGCGAGGGAACCTGCTCCCGCTCGACCGAGAAGAGGTCGCAATTCGGTCAATGCATTCTTTTTCAAAGAGTGCGGTATCCGATTCGGGTCTGCTTTGCAGACCAGCGGGAGCAAGCTCCCTCGCCACAGGGGATCGGAGCCAGTCAATGAATCCTGGCTCCATTGTGGTCAGCCTTCGAGCTTGCTTTTCAGCAGTTCGTTCACTTGCTGCGGGTTGGCCTTGCCCTTGGAGGCTTTCATGGCCTGACCGACGAAGAAACCGAACATCTTGCCGCGTTTGGCTTCGTCTGCCGCACGGTATTGCTCGACCTGCTCGGCGTTGGCCGCGAGCATTTCATCCAGCACCGCCGAGATGGCGCCAGTGTCGGTGACTTGCTTCAGACCACGCTTCTCGATGATTTCATCGGCGCTGCCTTCACCGTTGGCCATCGCTTCGAACACCACCTTGGCGATTTTGCCGGAGATGGTGTTGTCCTTGATGCGCAACAGCATGCCGCCCAGCAGCTCGGCCGAAACCGGCGAATCCTGGATGTCCAGGCTCTGCTTGTTGAGCAGGCTGCCCAACTCGACCATCACCCAGTTCGCCGCCAGTTTGGCGTCGCCGCCGATGCTCGCGACTTTCTCGAAGTAGTCCGCCTGTTCACGGCTGGTGGCCAGCACGTTGGCGTCGTAGGCCGACAGGCCGAAGGCACTCTGGAAGCGCTCGCGCTTCTGCGGCGGCAGTTCCGGCAGGGTGGCACGCACGTCATCCAGGTACGAATCCTCGATGACCACCGGCAGCAGGTCCGGATCGGGGAAGTAACGGTAGTCGTTGGCTTCCTCTTTGCTGCGCATCGGACGGGTTTCGTCCTTGTTCGGATCGTACAGACGGGTCTGCTGGACCACTTTGCCGCCGTCTTCGATGAGGTCGATCTGACGCTGGATCTCGGAGTTGATCGCCTTCTCGATGAAGCGGAACGAGTTGACGTTCTTGATCTCGCAGCGGGTGCCGAATTCGGCCTGGCCTTTCGGGCGTACCGACACGTTGCAGTCGCAACGCAGCGAGCCTTCGGCCATGTTGCCGTCGCAGATGCCCAGGTAGCGCACCAGCGCGTGGATCGCCTTGACGTAGGCCACCGCTTCCTTGGCGCTGCGCATGTCAGGCTCGGAAACGATTTCCAGCAGCGGCGTGCCGGCACGGTTCAGGTCGATGCCGGTGGCACCGCTG
This sequence comes from Pseudomonas sp. BW7P1, assembly GCF_024981055.1. NCBI lineage: Bacteria > Pseudomonadati > Pseudomonadota > Gammaproteobacteria > Pseudomonadales > Pseudomonadaceae > Pseudomonas > Pseudomonas sp. BW7P1. The sequence goes on from NZ_CP103374.1 coordinate 1,178,782, forward strand.
AATTCTTCGTGCAGGCTCTTGCCGGCGTCTTCTTCCAGGTGCGCGCGGGTGATGCCGACGCGCTTGACCGTGCCGTCTTCCAGGGCGATGTCCAGGTGGCCTTTGCCGACGATCGGCAATTCCATCTGGCTGATCTGGTAACCCTTCGGCAGGTCCGGGTAGAAATAGTTTTTACGGGCGAATACGTTGTGCTGACCGATCTCGGCGTCAATCGCCAGACCGAACATCACCGCCATGCGCACCGCTTCCTGATTCAGCACCGGCAGGGTGCCGGGCATGCCCAGATCGATCAGGCTGGCCTGGGTATTCGGCTCGGAGCCGAACTGGGTGGAACTACCGGAAAAGATTTTCGACCGGGTGGTGAGCTGTGTGTGAATCTCCAGCCCGATCACGACTTCCCATTGCATGTGTGTCTCCTAGCCTTTTGCTGGGGATTTTGAAACGTCGCGAGCGAAGGTAAGGCAAGGCGAAAACTGGCGAGTAAGCGGAGTTGACTTCAGTCAATGAGCATTACGAGCCAGTTTTCAACGCCGCGTTACCGAGCGCAGCCGTTTCAAAACCCCTGCGGGGTGCGGGTGTGCCAGTCAGTGTGTAACTGATACTGGTGGGCAACGTTCAACAGGCGACCTTCCTGGAAATACGGCGCGAGCAGCTGTACGCCGACCGGCAGACCGTCGACGAAACCGGCCGGCATCGACAGGCCCGGCAGGCCCGCGAGGTTGGCGGTAATGGTGTAGACGTCTTCCAGGTAGGCAGCGACCGGGTCGCTGTTCTTGGCGCCGAGTTTCCAGGCCGGGTTCGGCGTGGTCGGGCCGAGGATGATGTCGACTTCATTGAAAGCCGCCATGAAGTCGTTCTTCACCAAGCGACGGATCTTCTGCGCTTTCAGGTAGTAAGCGTCGTAGTAACCGGCGGACAGCGCGTAGGCACCGACCATGATCCGGCGCTGCACTTCGGCACCGAAGCCTTCGCCACGGGAGCGTTTGTACAGGTCTTCCAGGTTCTTCGGGTCTGCGCAGCGGTGGCCGAAGCGCACGCCGTCGAAACGCGACAGGTTGGAGGAGGCTTCCGCCGGGGCGATCACGTAATAAGCCGGAATGGCGTGCTGCATGTTCGGCAGGCTGATTTCCTTGATCACGGCACCGAGCTTCTGCAGCTCCTTGATGCTGTTCTGGATCAGGTCGGCGATACGCGGGTCGAGGCCGGCACCGAAGTATTCCTTCGGCACGCCGATGCGCAGGCCTTGCAGCGAGCCGTTCAGGCCGGCGGCGTAGTCCGGCACCGGTTCATCGATGCTGGTGGAGTCGTTCGGATCGAAGCCGGCCATACCTTGCAACAGAATCGCGCAGTCTTCGGCGGTGCGCGCCAGTGGGCCACCCTGATCAAGGCTGGAGGCGTAAGCGATCATGCCCCAGCGCGACACGCGACCATAGGTCGGTTTCAGGCCGGTGAGGTTGGTGAACGCGGCTGGCTGGCGGATCGAGCCGCCGGTGTCGGTGGCCGTGGCGGCTGGCAACAGACGAGCCGCAACAGCGGCAGCCGAACCACCGGACGAACCGCCCGGGACGTGTTCCAGGTTCCACGGGTTTTTCACCGCGCCGTACCAGCTCGACTCGTTGGCCGAACCCATGGCGAATTCGTCCATGTTGGTCTTGCCCAGCGTCACGGCGCCGGCAGCGGCCAGCTTCGAAACCACGGTGGCGTCGTACGGCGCCTTGAAGTTGTCGAGCATCTTCGAGCCGCAACTGGTGCGGATGCCCTGGGTGCAGAACAGGTCCTTGTGGGCGATCGGCGCACCGAGCAGGGCGCCGCTCTCACCGTTGGCCCGGCGCGCGTCGGCGGCTTTCGCCTGCTCGAGGGCCAGCGCTTCGGTAAGGCTGATGAAACTGTTGAGCTGCGGATCGAGCTGGGAAATGCGCGCCAGCAGGACTTTGGTCAGCTCTTCGGAGGAAAACTTTTTATCGGCAAGACCGCGGGCGATCTCGGCCAGAGTCATTTGATGCATTGCGGGCTCTTTCCCTTTAGTCGATGACTTTCGGAACCAGATACAGGCCGTTTTCGACCGCTGGCGCGATGGACTGATAAGCCTCGCGGTTATTGCTTTCGGTCACGACGTCGGCGCGCAGGCGCTGACTGGCTTCCAGCGGGTGGGCCAGTGGCTCGATACCGTCGGTATCGACCGCCTGCATTTCGTCGACCAGCCCGAGAATGCTGTTGAGGGCCGAAGTGATATGTGGAAGATCGGCGTCATTGAGGCCAAGGCTGGCCAGATGAGCGATTTTTTCCACGTCGGAGCGTTCTAGTGCCATCGGGATTCTCCAGTGGAAAACAGGACGGACGGCGTCCGTGCGTTGATTTGTCGGAACACTACCGCACTTCTACGGTCATAAGGCCGCGATTGTGGGGCTTGGTGCACAGAAAAGCGGCCAATTTAACATATTGGCGCCTTGCCCAAAATCCCTGTCGTTGTTAGAGTTTGCCGCACTTTTTTACCCACGCGTTGCCTAGGGTCCCTTTCCCATGTTCAAGAAACTGCGTGGCATGTTTTCCAGCGATCTTTCCATTGACCTGGGCACTGCCAACACCCTTATTTACGTGCGCGAGCGCGGCATCGTCCTGAATGAGCCATCGGTTGTGGCCATTCGGACACACGGTAACCAGAAAAGTGTCGTCGCTGTCGGCACCGAGGCCAAGCGCATGCTCGGTCGTACGCCGGGCAACATTGCTGCCATTCGTCCGATGAAGGACGGCGTCATCGCCGACTTCAGCGTCTGCGAAAAGATGCTGCAATACTTTATCAACAAGGTTCACGAAAACAGTTTCCTGCAGCCCAGCCCTCGTGTGCTGATCTGCGTTCCATGCAAGTCCACCCAGGTCGAGCGTCGTGCCATCCGTGAATCGGCCCTGGGCGCCGGTGCCCGTGAAGTGTTCCTGATCGAAGAGCCAATGGCGGCTGCGATCGGTGCCGGCCTGCCGGTTGAAGAAGCACGCGGTTCGATGGTCGTGGATATCGGTGGCGGTACCACCGAGATCGCACTGATCTCCCTGAACGGTGTGGTCTACGCCGAATCCGTACGCGTTGGCGGCGACCGCTTCGACGAAGCGATCATCACCTATGTACGCCGCAACTACGGCAGCCTGATCGGCGAATCCACCGCCGAGCGCATCAAGCAGGAAATCGGTACGGCCTACCCGGGCGGCGAAGTTCGCGAAGTCGACGTTCGCGGCCGCAACCTGGCCGAAGGCGTTCCACGCGCATTCACCCTGAACTCCAACGAAGTGCTGGAGGCTCTGCAAGAGTCGCTGGCGACTATCGTTCAGGCCGTGAAAAGCGCCCTGGAGCAATCGCCGCCGGAACTGGCTTCCGACATCGCCGAGCGTGGCCTGGTGCTGACCGGTGGTGGCGCGTTGCTGCGTGACCTCGACAAGCTGCTGGCCCAGGAAACCGGTCTGCCGGTCATCGTTGCCGAAGATCCGCTGACCTGTGTGGCTCGCGGCGGCGGCCGTGCACTGGAAATGATGGACAAGCACACCATGGACCTGCTCTCCAGCGAATAAGTCGCCGGGTGCAATACGTGGGTGAGCGCACAGGCAGCACTTTGCAGTGCTGCCTGTTGGCGTTTATCTTCTGTCAGTCTTCATCCAGGCCGGTTTGATGCCGTATGAATAAACAGAACATTTGCCTGGGAGGAGCGGCTTATTAAACCGCTTTTCGCCAAGGGCCCCTCACTGGGCGTTCGCCTGCTGGTGCTGGCCGTGCTGTCGGTCGCGCTGATGGTGGTCGATGCCCGTTTCAGCCTGCTCAAGCCTGCCCGCAGCCAGATGTCGCTGGTGCTGATGGACGCTTACTGGATCACCGATCTGCCCGGCAGATTGTGGGAAGGTGTCGCCAGTCAGTTCGGCAGCCGCACCGAGCTGGTCGCCGAAAACGAAAAACTCAAGACCGAGAACCTCCTGTTGCAGGGCCGCATGCAGAAGCTGGCCGCCCTCACCGAGCAGAACGTCCGTCTGCGCGAGTTGCTCAATTCCTCTGCGCTGGTCAACGAGAAGGTCGAAGTGGCCGAACTGATCGGCATGGACCCCAACCCCTTCACTCATCGCATCATCATCAACAAGGGTGAGCGTGACGGAGTGGTCCTCGGCCAACCGGTGCTCGACGCACGCGGACTGATGGGGCAGGTGGTCGAACTGATGCCGTACACCTCCCGCGTATTGCTGCTGACCGACTCGACCCACAGTATTCCTGTGCAGGTGAACCGTAACGGTCTGCGGGCGATTGCCAGCGGCACCGGTAATCCTGAACGTCTGGAGCTGCGGCATGTGGCCGACACCGCCGACGTCAAGGAAGGCGATCTGCTGGTCAGCTCCGGTCTGGGCCAGCGCTTCCCGGCCGGTTATCCGGTGGCGACGGTCAAGGAAGTGATCCACGATTCCGGCCAGCCATTCGCCATTGTCCGCGCCGTGCCAACGGCTGCATTGAACCGCAGCCGCTACTTGCTGCTGGTGTTCAGCGACAACCGGACGGCTGAGGAGCGTGCCAACGATGCGGCGCAGGCTCAGGAAAATCTGGATGCGTTCGGTGGCGGTCCGGTCATTCCGGCAACCGTACCGAAAACGGTGAACACACCGGCTCAGGCCCCCGCTGCGGCGAGCACGCCTGCCGCTGCACCTGCTGCAACGCCGGCCAAACCTGCTGCAAGCAAACCACCGGCGAAACCGACTGCAGCGACGCCGGCGGCCAGCAAGCCACCAGCCGCCCAGCCAGCCAGTGCCCGGCCGGCCGCCAAACCGCCTGCCACCGCGCCGGCCACCACCGGGGGACGAGAGTAATGGTCGGTGTCAAAGCTTCCCGAAACGGCTGGATCGTCTGGCTGACCTTTCTGATCGGTATGCTGCTCAGCGTGTCGCCTTTGCCGCAGTTCATGGAAATCCTCCGCCCATTGTGGCTGGCGTTGCTCCTGGCATTCTGGGCGCTGTACATGCCGCAGATGATCGGCATGGTGACTGCTTTCTGCCTGGGGCTGGCCGAGGATGTGCTGTATGGCACGTTGCTGGGGCAGAACGCCTTGATCCTGACCCTGATCACGTTCCTGGTGCTGTCGTTGCAGCAGCGCCTGCGGATGTTCCCGATGTGGCAGCAGAGCCTGGTGATCCTGGTAATCTTCGGTCTCGCTCAACTCGTACAACTCTGGCTCAGCGCCTTGACCGGCAATCGCCAGCCGACCCTGGCGCTGGTCCTGCCGGCGCTGGTCAGTGCCTTGCTCTGGCCCTGGGTCAGCTTCGCTCTGCGCGGCCTGCGCCGACGTTACAAAATCAACTGATTCGGTCAGGCATGGGCCCCCACCGGTGCCATGAGGCAGGGCACTCAACAGGGAGATGTTTGGATGAAGCCGCTTTACCTCGCCTCGGGATCGCCGCGTCGGCGTGAATTGCTCACGCAGATCGGCGTTCCGTTTACCGCCGTCAGCGCGGATATCGATGAAACCCCTTTCGCCCATGAGTCCCCGTCGGCCTATGTCGAGCGCCTGGCGCGCGGCAAGGCTGACGCCGGGCGGCGCTCTGTCGTCAGCGGCAAACCGTTTTGCGTGTTGGGTGCCGATACCGCTGTGGTGCTGGACGGCAAAATTCTCGGCAAACCGGTGGACGAAGCCGACGCATGCGCCATGCTGATGATGTTGTCCGGCAAGGAGCACGAAGTGCTCACCGCCATCGCCGTACTGGAGGGTGAACGCTGCGAGTCGCAAGTGGTGCGCAGTCTGGTACGGTTCCGGGCAATCAGTCGGGAAGAAGCCGCTGCCTACTGGGCCAGCGGCGAACCAAAGGACAAGGCTGGCGGTTACGGCATTCAGGGGCTTGGCGCGGTGTTCGTCGCCGGACTGAACGGCAGCTATTCGGCCGTGGTCGGTTTACCGGTGTGCGAAAGCGCAGAACTGCTTGGCCGTTTCGGCATACCCTGTTGGCAAAGCCTGAGTGCGCAGTAACCGTCGAACAGATCGAGACGCGGTCATCATTGTGAACATGCCTGAACGAGACCCTGCCATGAGTGAAGAGATTCTGATCAACATCACGCCGATGGAGTCGCGCGTGGCGGTGGTCGAAAACGGTGTGCTGCAAGAAGTGCATGTCGAGCGCACGCAGAAACGCGGGATCGTCGGCAACATCTATAAAGGCAAGGTCGTGCGGGTACTGCCGGGCATGCAGGCGGCCTTCGTCGACATCGGCCTGGACCGCGCGGCGTTCATTCACGCCTCGGAAATCTCCCTGCGCGAAGGCCCGGCGGTGGAAAGCATCAGCGCGCTGGTGCACGAAGGTCAGAGTCTGGTGGTGCAGGTCACCAAGGATCCGATCGGCTCCAAAGGGGCGCGTCTGACCACTCAACTGTCGATCCCGTCGCGCTATCTGGTCTATATGCCGCGCACCGCCCATGTCGGCATTTCCCTGAAGATCGAAGACGAAGCCGAGCGCGAGCGCCTCAAGCAGGTGGTCAGCGACTGTGTGGCCAAGGAAGGCATCAAGGAGGCCGGTGGCTTTATCCTGCGCACCGCTGCCGAAGGGGCCGGGGCTGAGGAGATCCTCATGGACATCCGCTACCTGCGACGCCTGTGGGATCAGATCAACGAGCAGATCAAGACCATCGGCGCGCCAAGTGTGATCTACGAAGACCTCGGTCTGGCCCTGCGCACCCTGCGTGATCTGGTCAGTCCGAAAATCGAGAAAATCCGCATCGACTCCCGGGAAACCTTCCAGAAAACCACGCAGTTCGTCGCCGAACTGATGCCGGAAATCGCCGATCGTCTGGAACACTATCCGGGCGAACGGCCGATCTTCGACCTGTACGGTGTCGAAGACGAAATCCAGAAAGCCCTCGAGCGCAAGGTGCCGCTGAAGTCCGGCGGTTATCTGGTGGTGGATCCGGCCGAAGCCATGACCACCATCGACGTGAACACCGGCGCGTTCGTCGGACACCGCAACCTCGAAGAAACCATCTTCAAGACCAATCTTGAAGCCGCCACGGCGATTGCCCGGCAGATGCGCCTGCGCAATCTGGGCGGGATCATCATCATCGACTTCATCGACATGGAGGATGAAGAGCACCAGCGCCAGGTTCTGCGAACCCTGGAAAAACAGCTGGAGCGCGATCATGCCAAGACCAACATTATCGGCATCACCGAACTTGGTCTGGTGCAGATGACCCGCAAGCGTACACGTGAAAGCCTGGAGCAGGTGCTGTGCGAACCTTGCAGCAGCTGTCAGGGGCGGGGCAAGCTGAAAACCCCGGAAACCATCTGTTACGAGATCTTCCGCGAGATTCTGCGCGAGGCCCGGGCCTATCAGGCCGAGGGTTATCGTGTATTGGCGAACCAGAAAGTCGTCGACCGGTTGCTCGATGAGGAATCCGGCAACGTAGCCGAGCTTGAAGGGTTCATTGGCCGCACCATACGCTTCCAGGTGGAAACCATGTATTCCCAGGAACAATATGACGTGGTGCTGCTCTGATCCCCTGCGTCACTTTTTTCCTGAAACGGCTGGCCTCAGCTTTTTGCAGTATTTTTGCCATGGGAGCCAACTGACATGGAACGTCTGACACGCATTTTTGCCGCACTGACCCGTTGGGGGTTGGGCCTGTGCGCGCTGGTTCTGGTGTTGATGGCGTTGTACGTCAGCCTCGGCCGGGAGCTTGCGCCACTGGTGGCCGAGTACCGCGCCGACATCGAAGACAAGGCCGGTACCGCGCTGGGCATGCCGTTGCAGATCGGCGAACTGGAAGGCGACTGGAGCGGATTTGCGCCGATCCTGCTGGCTCACGACGTCATGGTCGGCGATGGCGCCAATGCCTTGCGTCTGGACCGGGTACGTGCGGTGCCGGATTTGTGGGCCAGTCTGCTGGCTCGCGAAGTGCGCATTGCTCATCTTGAGCTCGATGGCCTGAAGATCAGCCTCAAGGAAGGCGAGGACGGCAAGTGGGCGCTGGAAGGTTTGCCGGTGCAGCAGGACCAGCCCATGGATCCGGAGCAACTGTTCAACCGCATGCAAATGGTTCAGCAACTGTCGGTGCTCGACAGTCAGGTGACCTTGCAGCCGCTGGACCATGCGCCTCTGACCCTTGCTTATGTCGGGATCAATCTCAAGACAGGTACCAATCGCCAGCGCCTCGACGCGCGTCTGAACCTGCCCGACGGGCAACCCGTGGCGCTGAGTCTGCGTACGAAGATTCGCCCCGGTCAGTTGCCGGACAGTACGGTCGAGGGCTACATCAGTCTGCCGCAAAACGATTGGGCGAAATGGCTGCCCGAGCGTCTCACTCGGCAATGGAATTTTTCCGAGATCAAGGCGGGTGGCGAGCTGTGGGTCAACTGGAGCGAGGGTGCCCTGCAAAGCGCTGCCGTTCGTCTGAACGCCCCGCAACTGATTGGCGCGTACGACGAGCGCAAGCCGATCCAGATCAACAATCTGGCGCTCAACGGCTACTTTCAGCGGACCGGTGAGGGCGCTACCGTCACCCTGGATTCGCTGGCGATGAACTTTGGCGAGACGCGTTGGGAGACCCGCGTGCAGATCAGGCAGACGGCTGCCACCGACAAGGTCGACGAACTCTGGCACCTGCAGGCCGATCGCCTCGACCTGACCCCGATCACGCCATTGCTCAACGCACTGGGGCCACTGCCGCAGGGTTTTGCGACGGTGGTCGACCATCTGAAGGTGACCGGTGGCTTGCGCAACGTACTGCTGGATCTGCGACCGAACGCCACCGACGACAGCAAATTCAGTTTCGCCGCGAACCTCGACCGGGTCGGCTTCGACGCCTATCACGGAGCCCCGGCGGCGCGCAATGTCAGCGGCAGTCTGAGCGGCAACCTTGGCGGCGGCGAATTGCGCATGGACAGCAAGGACTTCGTCCTGCATCTCGATCCGATCTTCGCCAAACCATGGCAATACATTCAGGCCAATGCCCGGCTGACCTGGAAACTCGACAAGGAAGGTTTCACCCTGATCGCTCCGTACCTGAAGGTGCTTGGCGAAGAGGGCAAGATTGCCGGCGACTTTCTGATCCGCCTGCATTTCGATCACAACCAGGAAGACTACATGGACCTGCGGGTCGGTCTGGTGGAGGGTGACGGTCGCTACACCGCCAAGTACCTGCCCAAAGTCCTGAGCCCGGCCCTCGACGAATGGTTGCGCACGGCGATTCTCAAAGGCGCGGTGGATCAGGGCTTTTTCCAGTATCAGGGTTCGCTGAACAAGAATGCCGGTGAAGCGGATCGCAGCATCAGCCTGTTTTTCAAGGTGCACGACGCGGAGCTGGCATTCCAGCCAGGCTGGCCGCATGTGAGCAAGGTCAGCGGCGATGTGTTTATCGAGGACAGCGGCGTGCGGATTGTCGCCAGCGAGGGGCAGTTGCTCGACACCCGGGTCAACGATGTCTTCGTCAACATTCCTCATGTGCCGAGCGGTGAGCACAGCCACATGTACCTCGATGGCGAGTTCGCCGGCGGTCTGAGCGACGGTTTGAAGATTCTCCAGGAAGCGCCGATCGGCACTGCCGAGACCTTCGCCGGCTGGGAAGGCGAGGGCGATCTGCAAGGCAGGCTCAAGCTGGACGTGCCGCTGGCCAAGGGCGATCAGCCGAAAATCCTGGTGGATTTCAAAACCGCCAACGCGCGGCTGAAACTGGCCGAGCCGAAGCTGGAGCTGAGCCAGCTCAAGGGCGATTTCCGTTTTGACAGCGCCAAGGGCCTGAGCGGGCAGAACATCAGTGCCCGGGCCTTCGACAAGCCGGTCACCGCACAGATTTTCGCCGATGGAGGCCCCGGCAAGCTCAAGACCCGGGTGACGGCTTCGGGACAGGTCGAAGTCAAGAAACTCACGGACTGGCTGGGCGTGACGCAGCCGTTGCCGGTGTCCGGGACGATTCCTTACCAGTTGCAAGTGAATCTGGACGGTGCCGACAGTCAATTGATGGTCAGCTCCAATCTGAAAGGGGTGACGGTGGACCTGCCTGCGCCTTTCGGCCTGTCGGCCAGCACGGGGCGTGACACCGTGTTCCGCATGAGCCTGCAAGGCCAGGAACGGCGCTACTGGGTCAACTACGATCAACTGGCCAACTTCACCTTTGCGGCGCCACCAAACAGTTTTGCCGAAGGTCGTGGCGAGCTGTTTCTCGGCGTCGGCGAGGCGGTGCTGCCTGGCAATAAAGGCCTGCGGGTGCGCGGCGTGTTGTCCGAGCTGGACGTCAAGCCCTGGCAGGATCTGGTGGACAAATACGCCGGGCAGGATCCTGGCGGCAGCGCCAGGCAATTGCTCAGCGGTGCGGACTTCAAGGTCGGCAAGCTCACAGCCTTTGGCACCACGCTGGATCAGGCTACCGTGCAATTAAACCGTAAACCCGATGCCTGGGCCCTGGCGTTAGACAGTCAGCAGGCCAAAGGCACGGCCAGCCTGCCGGATGCCAAGGGCGTGCCGATTGCGGTGAACCTGCAATACGTGCGCCTGCCGGCGCCCGACCCGACGGTGCAGGCCGACGAAAACTCGCCGGATCCGCTGACCTCGGTCGATCCGAGCAAAATCCCGGCGCTGGATATCACTATCAATCAGCTGTTCCAGGGACAGGACCTGGTTGGCGGCTGGTCGCTGAAAGTTCGACCGACCGCCAAGGGCATTGCCCTGAACAATCTCGATCTGGGCCTCAAAGGCATCCTGTTGCAGGGTAGCGGCGGCTGGGAAGGCGCCCCGGGTGCCACGACCAGCTGGTACAAGGGCCGGATCGGCGGCAAGAATCTCGCCGATGTGCTCAAGGGCTGGGGCTTTGCGCCGAGCGTGACCAGTGAAGAGTTCCACATGGATGTCGATGGTCGCTGGCCGGGCTCGCCGGCATGGTTGGCCACCAAGCGTTTCTCGGGCTCGCTGGATGCATCGCTCACCAAGGGACAGTTCGTCGAAGTCGAAGGCGGCGCTCAGGCGCTGCGAGTGTTCGGTCTGCTGAATTTCAACTCCATCGGTCGCCGGTTGCGTCTGGACTTCTCCGACCTGTTCGGCAAAGGCTTGAGTTACGACCGGGTCAAGGGGTTGCTGGTAGCGAACAATGGCGTGTACGTCACGCAGGAACCGATCAGGTTGACCGGACCGTCGAGCAATCTGGAGCTCAACGGCACGCTGGATCTGGTGGGCGATCAGGTTGACGCCAAATTGCTGGTGACCCTGCCGGTCACCAACAACCTGCCCATCGCCGCGTTGATCGTGGGAGCACCGGCGGTCGGTGGTGCGCTGTTCCTGATCGACAAACTGATCGGTGACCGCGTGGCGCGCTTCGCCAGCGTCAAATACACCGTCAAAGGTCCGTGGAAAGAACCGAAAATCACCTTCGACAAGCCGTTTTGATCAGCCACGCCGCAAACCGATGGAGTAGCATGGCCGTCTACCTCTTGCGGAGTTCGCCATGTCTTTTGCGGTGATTCAAATGGTCAGCCAGAGCGATGTGCTGGCCAATCTGCGTGATGCCCGACGCCTGCTCGAACAGGCGGCCAGCGCCGGCGCGAAGCTGGCGGTGCTGCCGGAGAACTTCGCCGCCATGGGGCGTCGCGACATCGCCGATATCGGTCGTGCCGAAGCGCTGGGCGAAGGCCCGATCCTGCCGTGGTTGAAACAGACCGCCCGTGACCTCAGGTTATGGATAGTGGCCGGCACCTTGCCGTTGCCGCCGGCGGGGCAGCCCGAGGCGAAATCCCATGCCTGTTCGTTGCTGGTGGACGATCAGGGCGAGATGGTTGCCCGTTATGACAAGCTGCATTTGTTCGATGTGGACGTGGCGGACAATCGCGGGCGTTATCGCGAATCCGATGACTATGCTTATGGCAGTGGCGTGGTCGTGGCGGACACCCCTGTCGGCCGGCTTGGCCTGACGGTGTGTTACGACTTGCGCTTCCCGGAGCTGTACAGCGAACTGCGGGCTGCCGGGGCTGAACTGATTACCGCACCCTCGGCTTTCACCGCCGTGACGGGGGCGGCGCACTGGGATGTGCTGATTCGTGCACGGGCGATTGAAACCCAGTGCTACGTGCTGGCGGCGGCCCAGGGCGGGATCCATCCGGGGCCTCGGGAGACCTTTGGTCACGGGGCGATTGTCGACCCGTGGGGCCGCGTGCTGGCGCAACAGGAACAAGGCGAGGCCGTATTGCTGGCCGAGCGTGACAGTGACGAACAGGCGTCCATCCGGGCGCGCATGCCGGTGACGAATCATCGGCGGTTTTTTTCGCAGGGCGCGCAGCGACCTGCTTCAGAACACGAATTTAAGGCGTAAACCTATGAGCGAGTTGTTGTCCTCAGTCAGTGATCATCTGTTGGCGCCCGGCGGCGTGACGATCGAGAGCCTGCAAGGCGTGCTTGGTGATCTGGCCGGCCCGGGCATCGATGCGGCCGATCTGTATTTCCAGGGGCAGATTTCCGAGTCCTGGTCGCTGGAAGACGGCATCGTCAAGGAAGGCAGTTTCAACCTCGACCAGGGTGTCGGCGTGCGGGCCCAGTCCGGTGAAAAAACCGGTTTCGCCTACAGCAACGCGATCACCCTCGAAGCCCTCGGCGCGGCGGCCCGTGCGGCACGGTCTATTTCTCGCGCCGGGCAGAATGGCACGGTGCAGGCGTTCAGCGCGCAGGACGTCGCCCAACTGTACGCGCCGGATAACCCGCTGGAAGTGCTGAGTCGTGCCGAGAAAGTCGAGTTGCTCAAGCGCATCGATGTGGCGACCCGCGCCCTCGATCCGCGAATCCAGCAGGTCAGCGTGAGCATGGCCGGGGTCTGGGAACGGATCCTGGTCGCTTCGACCGACGGCGGCCTGGCTGCCGACGTGCGTCCGTTGGTGCGTTTCAATGTCAGCGTGATCGTCGAGCAGAACGGTCGTCGCGAACGGGGTGGCCATGGCGGCGGCGGGCGTACCGACTACCGTTATTTCCTCGCCGAAGACCGCGCCATGGGGTATGCCCGTGAGGCGTTGCGTCAGGCGCTGGTGAATCTGGAGGCGATCCCGGCACCGGCCGGCACGTTGCCTGTTGTTCTGGGCTCGGGCTGGTCCGGTGTGCTGCTGCATGAAGCGGTCGGACACGGTCTGGAAGGCGACTTCAACCGCAAGGGCAGTTCGGCCTACAGCGGGCGGATGGGGGAAATGGTTGCCTCCAGACTCTGCACCATTGTCGATGACGGCACACTGGCCGGTCGTCGCGGCTCCCTGAGCGTCGACGACGAAGGCACGCCGACCGAGTGCACCACGCTGATCGAAAACGGCGTGCTCAAAGGCTACATGCAGGACAAGCTCAATGCGCGCCTGATGGGCGTGGCCAGCACCGGCAACGGTCGCCGTGAATCCTACGCGCACCTGCCGATGCCACGAATGACCAACACCTACATGCTCGGCGGCCAGAGCGATCCGGCGGAAATCATCGCGTCGGTGAAGAAAGGCATCTACTGCGCCAACCTCGGCGGCGGCCAGGTCGATATCACCAGTGGCAAGTTCGTGTTTTCCACCAGCGAGGCGTATCTGATCGAGGACGGCAAGATCACCGCACCGGTCAAGGGCGCGACGTTGATCGGCAACGGTCCGGAAGCGATGAGCCGGGTGTCGATGGTCGGTAACGATCTGGCGCTGGACAGCGGTGTGGGGACGTGTGGCAAGGACGGGCAGTCGGTGCCGGTGGGCGTGGGTCAGCCGACGCTGAAAATCGATGCGATCACCGTGGGTGGCACGGGCGCATAAGCGGGGAGGGAGCTTCGGGTGGCGCGCAGTGCGGCCACCCGGTGGCGAATATCAACGCAGACCGCGTTGAGTCTCGTCCAGCTCACGGATGTATTTGAAGATCTTGCGGCTCGAGGCAGGAGGTTTGTTATGTGCAACCTCGTGCTGGGCCTGCCGGATCAGCGAGCGCAGTTGCTGGCGGTCGGCGTCCGGGTACTCGACGACGAATTTCTCCAGCACGGCATCGTCACCGCCGATCAGGCGGTCACGCCAGCGTTCGAGGTTGTGGAAACGCTCGTTGTACTGGCGGGTAGAGGCATCGAGTTGATCGAGCAGCTCAAGGATCGCGGTGGTGTCCTGATCGCGCATGAGTTTGCCGATGAACTGCAAATGCCGTTTACGTGCAATGTGCGCAACGTGTTTGGGCGCATCGGCCAGAGCCCGGCGCAGGGCATCGGTCAGTGGCAGTTTGGCCAGCCGGTCCGGCTTGAGTGTCGTAAGGCGCTCGCCGAGGTCAACCAGAGCATGCAGCTCGCGTTTGACCTGGGATTTGCTTTTTTCTCCCGTATCGAGGGAGTCGTCGTAAGAATCAACCATGGTGGCAGTCCGCAAAGAAACGCCGCCATGATAACCAGTCGGGGGCCGCTTGTCCGGCCCGGTCGCTCGAAGGCCCCAGCCGAAAGCAGAATTTGAGTGGAGATGAGCATGAGTGCAGTTGAAAGCGTCGGCCCGCAGGCATTGCCGGCACTGCAGGAACAGGTCGAGCAGATCATCGCCGAAGCCAGACGTCAGGGCGCCAGTGCCTGCGAAGTGGCGGTGTCGCTGGAGCAGGGCCTGTCGACCTCGGTGCGCCAGCGTGAAGTCGAAACGGTCGAGTTCAACCGCGATCAGGGTTTCGGCATCACCTTGTACGTCGGCCAGCGCAAGGGCTCGGCCAGCACCTCCGCCACCGGGCCGGATGCGATTCGCGAGACCGTTGCCGCGGCGCTGGCGATTGCCAGACATACTTCCGAAGACGAAGCCTCGGGGCTGGCCGACCCGGCACTGATGGCCAAGGATATTCAGGACTTCGATCTGTTCCACGAGTGGGGCATCACTCCAGAGCAGGCCATCGAGAAGGCGTTGCTCTGTGAAGCTGCCGCGTTCGACGCCGATGCACGCATCAAGAACGCCGATGGCACCACGTTGAGCACTCATCAGGGCTGCCGCGTGTATGGCAACAGCCACGGTTTCATCGGCGGGTACGCATCCACCCGGCACAGCCTGAGCTGCGTGATGATCGCCGAGGCCGAGGGCCAGATGCAGCGTGATTACTGGTACGACGTGAATCGCCAGGGCGGTTTGTTGGCTGATCCGGTGAGTATCGGCCAGCGTGCGGCGCAGCGGGCTGCGAGCCGCCTGGGCGCGCGTCCGGTGCCGACCTGCGAAGTGCCAGTGCTGTTTTCCGCTGAACTGGCCGGTGGGTTGTTCGGCAGTTTCCTGTCGGCGGTGTCCGGCGGCAGTCTGTATCGCAAGGCGTCGTTCCTGGAAGGCACGCTGGGGCAGAAGCTGTTTCCGGAGTGGCTGACCATCGATGAGCGTCCGCATCTGATGCGCGCCATGGGCAGCGCCGCCTATGACGGTGACGGCCTGGCGACCTATGCCAAACCGTTTGTCGAAAAAGGTGAATTGGTGTCTTACATCCTCGGCACTTATTCCGGCCGCAAGCTGGGTATGCCGAGCACCGCCAACGCCGGTGGCGTGCACAACCTGTTCGTCACCCATGGGGATGAAGATCAGGCGGCTTTGCTGCGGCGCATGGGGCGTGGGTTATTGGTGACCGAGTTGATGGGGCATGGCCTGAACATGGTTACCGGCGATTACTCCCGCGGCGCAGCCGGTTACTGGGTCGAGAACGGTGAAATCCAGTTCCCGGTGCAGGAAGTGACCATCGCCGGCAACATGCGCGACATGTTCAGGCAGATCGTCGCGGTCGGTAACGATCTGGAACTGCGCAGCAACATTCGCACCGGTTCTGTGTTGATCGAACGGATGACCGTCGCGGGCAGTTAAGCCGCAGTTTGGTACAAAAAAAGGCGCGCCACCCGGTGGGGTGGTGCGCCTTTTTTGTGTCTGCACAATTTCGGGCGGATCTCACCGCAAGGTATTTTCAACTGCCCTCGTCGAAGTAGTTGTTGATCAGGGCGACCAGTGCATCCATGGCTTCCTGTTCCTGATGTCCCTCGGTGCTCAAGTGGATTTTGGTGCCTTTGCCTGCGGCGAGCATCATCATGGCCATGATGCTTTTTCCATCGACCGTGGTGTCGGGCGTGCGGCCCACCCGGATCGTGCAGTCGGGAAACTGACCCGCCACGCCAACGAACTTTGCCGACGCCCGGGCATGCAGGCCCAGCTTGTTGATGATTTCGATTTCACGAGCAGGCATCGCGGTGTGAGTCCTATGGCTAGCTGAGGTCGCGGTGGCGGACCTGGACGTTTTTCAGGGTTTTCTGCAGGGCCTGACCCAGACGTTCGGTCAGGTAGACGGATCGGTGATGCCCGCCGGTGCAGCCAATGGCAATGGTGACGTAGGCACGATTGCTTGCGGCGAAGCGCGGTAACCACTTGAACAGGTAGGCGTAGATGTCCTGAAACATCTCTTCCACTTCCGGCTGCCCAGCCAGATACTCGGCCACCGGCTCGTCGAGACCCGATTGCGCGCGCAGCTCCGGTTTCCAGTACGGATTGGGCAGACAGCGTACATCGAATACCAGATCCGCATCCACCGGCATGCCGCGTTTGAAACCGAACGACTCCACCAGGAACGCCGTGCCGGGTTCCGGCTGGTTCAGCAGTCGCAGCTTGATGGTGTCGCGCAACTGGTAAAGATTGAGATTGGTGGTGTTGACCTTCAGGTCGGCCAGATCGGCGATCGGGCCCAGCAGGGCTGTTTCGTCGTTGATGGCTTCAGCCAGCGAGCGGTTTGCACTGCTCAGCGGGTGACGACGACGGGTTTCCGAGAAACGCTTGAGCAGGGTTTCTTCATCGGCATCCAGATACAGGACGTCGCACTGGATGTGCCGGCTGCGGACTTCCTCGAGCAACTCCGGAAAGCGCGAAAGATGGCTCGGCAGGTTGCGTGCATCGATCGATACCGCGACCAGTGGCTGAGACAGTTCCGTATGAATCAGTGCGCGTTCCGCCAGCTCCGGCAGCAGGCCGGCCGGCAGATTGTCGATGCAGTAGTAACCGTTGTCCTCAAGGACATCCAGTGCGGTGCTCTTGCCCGAGCCGGAACGGCCACTGACGATGATCAAGCGCATGTTTAGTGCCCGTTTTGCTCGTCCAGGACAACCTGATACAAGGCTTCGTTGGTTGTGGCGCGACGCAGTTTCTCGCGTACTTCCTTGCGGTCGAGCATGCTGGCGATCTGACGCAGCAGCTCCAGGTGCGCATCGGTGGCAGCTTCCGGGACCAGCAGCACGAACAGCAGGTCAACCGGCGCGCCATCGATGGCGTCGAAGTCGATAGGCGCTTCCAGGTGCATCAAGGCACTGATGGGCGCTTCACAGCCCTTGAGACGGCAGTGAGGAATGGCGATGCCGTTGCCAAAACCCGTCGAGCCGAGTTTTTCACGGGCAATCAGCGCTTCGAAGACGTCTTGCATCTCCAGATCCGGGACTTCCCGGGCGATCAGGTTGGCAATTTGTTCGAGGGCTTTCTTTTTACTGCCGCCCGGCACGTTCACCAGGGAACGGCCGGGGGTCAGGATGCTTTCAAGTCGGATCATGGGGGTGGGGGTTATCGACCGGTCGCGCCCTGGAGCAGGCTCTGGGTCTTTTCCTTATGCTTTTTGAGTTGTTTATCAAGCTTGTCGGTCAGCGCGTCGATCGCCGCGTACATATCGGTATGTTCCGCGTTGGCGACGACCTCGTTGCCGGGAATATGCAGCGTGGCTTCGATTTTCTGCTTCAGTTTTTCGACGCACATCGTGACTTGCACGTTGGTGATCTTGTCGAAATGTCCCTCAAGCCTCTTGAGCTTTTGCTCAACGTATTCACGGAGAGGTGGGGTAACTTCCAGTTGGTGTCCACTGATGTTGACTTGCATACAGCTTCTCCTTCGTTGCCAGTGCATAAAGCGGCAGGCCGAAGAGCCTGCCACTGGAACGCTGTAACGTGGCTTACATCAACCGCTTGCGTTCGCTCGAAGGCGCGATTCCGAGGGATTCGCGATACTTGGCGACGGTGCGGCGAGCCACCTGAATGCCTTGTGCCTCCAGTAAACCAGCGATCTTGCTGTCGCTCAACGGCTTTTTCTGATTTTCCGCAGCGACCAGTTTCTTGATGATCGCGCGGATCGCCGTGGACGAGCATTCGCCGCCTTCGGAGGTGCTGACGTGGCTGGAGAAAAAGTATTTCAGTTCATAGATGCCCCGGGGGGTATGCATGAATTTTTGCGTGGTCACCCGGGAAATCGTCGACTCGTGCATGCCCACCGCTTCGGCAATGTCATGCAGGACCAGGGGCTTCATGGCTTCGTCGCCATACTCCAGGAAGCCGCGCTGATGTTCGACGATCTGGGTGGCCACTTTCATCAGGGTTTCGTTGCGGCTCTGCAGGCTCTTGATGAACCAGCGGGCTTCCTGCAACTGATTGCGCATGAAGGTGTTGTCGGCGCTGGTGTCGGCTCGACGGACGAAACCGGCGTATTGAGCGTTGACCCGCAGGCGCGGCACCGATTCCTGGTTCAGCTCCACCAGCCAGCGCTCGTTGTCCTTGCGCACGATCACGTCAGGCACCACGTACTCGGCTTCGGTGGATTCGATCTGCGAGCCTGGGCGCGGGTTGAGGCTCTGGACCAACTCGATGACCTGGCGCAGTTCATCTTCCTTGAGCTTCATGCGCCGCATCAACTGGCTGTAGTCGCGGCTGCCGAGCAAGTCGATGTAATCGGTGACCAGGCGTTTGGCTTCATTGAGCCAGGGGGTCTTGGCTGAAAGCTGGCGCAACTGCAGCAAGAGGCACTCGCCCAGGTTGCGGGCGCCGATGCCGGCGGGTTCGAACTGCTGGATGCGATGCAGGACGGCTTCGATCTCGTCCAGTTCGATGTCCAGTTCCGGATCGAACGCATCGAGAATTTCTTCGAGGGTTTCGTCGAGATAGCCCTGATTGTTGATGCAGTCGATCAGGGTCACGGCGATCAGGCGGTCGGTGTCGGACATCGGCGCCAGATTCAGTTGCCACAGCAGGTGGCTTTGCAGGCTTTCGCCGGCGGAGGTGCGGGTGGTGAAATCCCACTCGTCGTCATCGCTGCTGGGCAGGCTGCTGGCGCTGGTCTGGTAGACGTCTTCCCAGGCGGTGTCCACAGGCAATTCGTTGGGGATGCGTTCGTTCCATTCGCCGTCCTCGAGATTGTCGACCGTCGGCGCGGTTTCCTGATAGGAAGGCTCCTGAATCTCGGTATTGGGCTTCTGCTCGGCGCTGTCGGCCAGCGGGTCGGAATTGTCGAAGTCGTCGCCATCTTCCTGGCGTTCGAGCATCGGATTGGATTCCAGAGCCTCCTGGATCTCCTGCTGCAGATCCAGGGTCGACAATTGGAGCAGGCGGATGGCCTGTTGCAGCTGCGGTGTCATCGTCAGCTGCTGGCCCATTCTCAAGACTAGCGATGGTTTCATGGCAGGGGCTTAACACCTTATTCGCCGGCGCTATGCGCCATCCACTACAGGGCGCCGAAGCGCCAAATTCAAGCAAATTATATGCCCGAAACTGTCGTGTTTGCCTAGAGCGCTGTAACAATAAAAGCCTATAAAAATGCGCTTCAACGTTACAGCACCGGACGGCTGGTCGAACGCTGTCGCGCTTAGAGGCGGAACTCGTGACCCAGATACACTTCCTTCACCAGATCGTTGGCAAGGATGGTGGCGGAGTCGCCTTCGGCGATCAGCTGGCCGTCGTTGACGATGTAGGCCGTTTCGCAGATGTCCAGGGTCTCGCGGACGTTGTGGTCGGTGATCAGTACACCGATGCCCTTGGCCTTGAGGTGGTGGATGATCTGCTTGATGTCGCCCACGGAAATCGGGTCGACACCGGCGAACGGTTCGTCGAGCAGGATGAATTTCGGTGCGGTGGCCAGCGCACGGGCGATTTCCACCCGGCGACGCTCACCACCGGACAGGCTCATGCCGAGGTTGTCGCGGATATGGCTGAT
Source organism: Pseudomonas sp. BW7P1 (assembly GCF_024981055.1). Classification (NCBI taxonomy): domain Bacteria; kingdom Pseudomonadati; phylum Pseudomonadota; class Gammaproteobacteria; order Pseudomonadales; family Pseudomonadaceae; genus Pseudomonas; species Pseudomonas sp. BW7P1. The sequence continues at coordinate 1,198,692 of NZ_CP103374.1, forward strand.
GTGGAATTCCTGCAGCAGGCTTTCCAGCTCCTTGCGACGACCGGCCTTGTCGAGTTCCTGGCGGGTTTCCAGGATGGCCATGATGTTGTCGGCGACCGACAGTTTGCGGAAGATCGACGCTTCTTGCGGCAGATAGCCGATTCCTGCCTTGGCGCGGCCGTGCATCGGCTGGTGACTGACGTCCAGGTCGTCGATCAGGACGCGGCCCTGATCGGCCTGCACGAGGCCTACGATCATGTAGAAGCAGGTGGTCTTGCCGGCGCCGTTCGGTCCGAGCAGGCCCACGATCTGACCGCTGTCGATCGACAGGCTGACGTCGCGCACGACCTGGCGGCTTTTGTAGGCCTTGGCCAGGTGCTGAGCTTTCAGAGTTGCCATTACTGGGTTTTCTCGTCGGTTTTCTTCTTCGGCTGGATCACCATGTCGATGCGCGGACGGGCTTCGGTGACCTTGGTGCCGGTGGCGCGACCTGCGCTGGCGAGTTTTTTCACCGTGTCATAGACGATCTTCTCGCCTTGAGTGGTGTTGTTGTCCTTGTCGACGACCTTGGCCCTGTCGATCAGTACGACGCGGTTTTGCTGTGCGTGGTACTGGATGGTCTTGCCCCAGCCCTGGACCGGTTTCTTGTCGCCAGCGGTCTGCAGCTGTTCGAAGTAGGCCAGGTTGCCTACCGAAGTCACCACATCGATTTCGCCGGCCGGGTTGCGTGTCAGCGTCACGGTGTCGCCTTTGACGATCATCGAACCCTGGGTGATGATCACCGCGCCTTTATAAGTGGCAACGCCATTCTTGTCGTCCAGCTGGGCATCGTCGGCCTGAATGCGGATCGGCTGCTCCTGATCGTTCGGCAGAGCCCAGGCGCTCACGCTTCCCAGTGCTGCGCCCAGACTGAGCAAAATAGGGAGGGTTTTAACGAGCCTCATACTGTCCTCTTACGTTCGATTGCAGGTGTATCCTGCTTTCCTTCAAATACGCTTTCATTCCCACGCCGGTCGATACACCGCCAGCGCCGTCGATTCTAACGGGTTGCTGGGTCTGCGCATATTGCTGCTGAGGGAACACCGTCATGCGGGTGCTGGTGATCAGGGTGTCGCGGTTCTTTTCGTCGGTACGCTTGATCCGGACCGAGTCGATCAGTTCGACTTCGGTGCCGCCGGAGTTCACTTCGCCACGCTCGCTGGTTACGTGCCACGGGAAATCGGTACCGCGAAACATGTTCAGGTCGGGTCTGGTGACCAGTGTAATGTCGGTCGCCTTGACGTGTTCGGCCTTCTCGGACGTCATTTCGTACTGCACCTTGCCGTCTTCCAGGTACTGCAAGGTGTGGGTATTGGTCGCGTACCAGTCGATCGGGCTTTCTTCTGCCGAGACAGCAGGCTTGTCGAGGAAGCGTTCCGGGCTGATGTTCCAGTAGCCGACTGCGCCGAAAATCGCAGCGATGCAACCGAACAGCAGTATGTTGCGAAACTTTTTGCTAAACATGGTTTGACTCACAAGTACGCGTTGTTGGCCGCATCGAGGCTGCCCTGGGCGCGCAGGATCAGTTCGCAGAATTCACGGGCGGCACCTTCGCCGCCGCGGGCCTGGGTGACGCCGTGGGCATGCTCGCGCACGAAGGCAGCCGCATTGGCCACCGCCATGCCCAGCCCCACCCGGCGAATCACCGGCAGGTCGGGCAGGTCGTCACCCAGGTAGGCGACCTGTTCATAGCTTAGGCCCAGTTGTTCGAGAAGGCCGTCCAGGACGACAAGTTTGTCTTCACGTCCCTGAAACAGGTGCGGGATGCCCAGGTTTTTCGCTCGGCGCTCGACCACCGGAGTCTTGCGACCACTGATGATGGCCGTCTGTACACCGGCGTTCATCAACATCTTGATGCCCTGGCCGTCGAGGGTATTGAAGGTCTTGAACTCGCTGCCGTCTTCCAGGAAGTACAGGCGCCCGTCGGTCAGGACGCCGTCGACATCGAAAACCGCCAGCTTGATGGCTTTGCCGCGTTGCAGCAGATCGGTGCTCATTTACATCACTCCTGCGCGCAACAGATCGGAGAGGTTGAAGGCGCCGATCGGGCGATCGTCCTCGTCCACGACGACCAGTGCGTTGATTCGATGGTCTTCCATGATCTTGAGGGCTTCGGCGGCGAGCATCTCGGCGCGGGCGGTCTTGCCGTGTACGGTCATGACCTGATCGATGGTGGCGCTGTGAATATCGATGCTGCGATCCAGCGTGCGACGCAGATCGCCGTCGGTGAAGATCCCGGCGAGCCTGCCATCGGCCTCCAGAATGACAGTCATGCCCAGCCCTTTGCGGGTCATTTCCATCAATGCATCCTTGAGCAGGGTGCCGCGCTGAACCTGCGGCAGTTCCTCGCCGGCGTGCATGACGTTTTCCACCTTCAACAGCAGGCGGCGACCCAAAGCACCGCCGGGGTGGGAGAATGCAAAGTCTTCGGCGGTGAAACCGCGGGCTTCCAGCAGCGCCACGGCCAAGGCGTCGCCCATGACCAGTGCGGCAGTGGTGGAGGAGGTGGGTGCCAGGTTCAGCGGGCAGGCTTCGTGCTCGACGTGAACGTTGAGATTGACTTCCGCGGCCTTGGCCAGTGCTGACTGCGGGTTGCCGGTCACGCTGATCAACTGGATGCCCAGGCGTTTGATCAGCGGCAACAGCGTGACGATTTCGTTGGTGGAACCCGAATTCGACAGGGCCAGAATCACGTCGTCACGGGTGATCATGCCCATGTCGCCGTGACTGGCCTCGGCCGGATGCACAAAAAACGCCGGGGTGCCGGTGCTGGCCAGGGTGGCGGCAATCTTGTTGCCGATGTGGCCGGACTTGCCCATGCCGACCACTACGACACGGCCCTTGCTGGCCAGAATCATCTCGCAAGCGCGTACGAAATCGGCGTCGATAAGGGGCAGCAAGCCTTGTATGGCTTCCACTTCGAGGCGGATGGTGCGTTGTGCCGATTGAATCAGGTCGCTGGTTTGGCTCATGTCAGAAATCGTATAGCCCGATGAAAAGGCGACGATTATAGCGGTTATGTTGAAAAGCCTCACGCAAGTTCGACGTGCTTTGTCATTCCTCCTTGTTAAAACCTCTCAATAGACGCTTGCGGCCTGTCATATCGCTGAACGTGGCCGGGGAGAGGCCTTGGGCGCTCGCCCTTTGCGGTGATATAGTTCGCCGCCAGTTCGGCCTGCCCGGGATGTAGGGGCTTTCTCCAGAAAGCCAGGCGTCCGAGTGAGAGGCTGCATCGCAAGGAGTTTAGATGAGTGCCGATAACGCCTACGCGGTCGAGCTGAAGGGAGTCTCCTTCAAGCGCGGTGCGCGGAGCATTTTCAATAACGTCGATATCCGCATACCCCGTGGAAAGGTCACCGGAATCATGGGGCCTTCCGGGTGTGGCAAGACTACGCTGCTGCGCCTGATGGGCGCCCAGTTGCGGCCATCGCAGGGCGAGGTCTGGGTCAATGGCCAGAACCTGCCGACGCTTTCGCGCAGCGATCTGTTCGATGCGCGCAAGCATATGGGTGTGCTGTTTCAGAGCGGCGCACTGTTCACCGATCTCGATGTGTTCGAGAACGTCGCCTTTCCCCTGCGCGTTCATACCCAATTGCCGGAAGAAATGATCCGCGACATCGTCCTGCTGAAATTGCAGGCGGTCGGCCTGCGGGGCGCCATCGAGCTGATGCCTGATGAGCTCTCCGGCGGCATGAAGCGTCGTGTGGCCCTGGCCCGGGCCATTGCCCTCGATCCGCAGATTCTCATGTACGACGAACCGTTCGTCGGCCAGGATCCGATCGCCATGGGCGTTCTGGTGCGTCTGATCCGTCTGCTCAACGACGCACTGGGGATCACCAGCATCGTGGTTTCCCACGATCTCGCCGAAACGGCCAGCATTGCCGACTATATCTATGTGGTCGGTGATGGCCAGGTATTGGGGCAGGGTACGCCGGACGAGCTGATGAATTCGGATGAGCCGCGTATCCGTCAGTTCATGACCGGTGATCCCGATGGGCCGGTGCCGTATCACTTTCCAGCGACGGATTACCGCGCAGATCTTCTGGGGAAGCGCCGCTGATGCGAAGAATTACTTTAATGGAGCGTGTGCGCCGTTTCGGCCAGGCCGGGATCGACACCGTTGCCGTATTCGGTCGATCGACCCTGTTCCTGTTTCATGCCCTGCTTGGGCGTGGCGGTATCGGCGGCAGTTTCGGTCTGCTGGTCAAGCAGTTGCATTCGGTCGGCGTGATGTCGCTGGTGATTATCGTGGTCTCCGGGATATTCATCGGCATGGTGCTGGCGCTGCAGGGGTTCAACATCCTGTCCAGCTACGGCTCGGAACAGGCTGTCGGGCAGATGGTCGCGCTGACCCTGTTGCGTGAATTGGGCCCGGTCGTGACCGCACTGCTGTTCGCCGGTCGCGCAGGCTCGGCACTGACGGCGGAAATCGGCAACATGAAGTCCACCGAGCAGTTGTCCAGCCTGGAAATGATCGGTGTCGATCCGCTCAAGTACATCATTGCCCCGCGCCTTTGGGCGGGGTTCATTTCCCTGCCGGTGCTGGCGATGATCTTCAGCGTGGTCGGCATCTGGGGCGGTTCGTGGGTCGCGGTCGACTGGCTGGGCGTCTATGAAGGGTCGTACTGGGCGAACATGCAGAACAGCGTGAATTTCTCCAGCGATGTGCTCAACGGCGTGATCAAAAGTATCGTTTTCGCCTTTGTCGTGACCTGGATCGCCGTATTTCAAGGTTACGACTGTGAACCCACTTCCGAGGGAATCAGCCGTGCCACCACCAAGACCGTTGTGTTCGCCTCGCTGGCAGTGCTCGGCCTGGACTTTATTCTGACCGCTTTGATGTTTGGAGATTTCTGATGCAAAACCGCACCCTGGAAATCGGTGTCGGCCTGTTCCTGCTGGCAGGGATCCTGGCTTTGCTGCTGCTTGCTCTGCGGGTCAGTGGCCTGTCTCCGACTTCGACCACCGATACCTACAAGCTTTATGCCTACTTCGACAATATCGCCGGGTTGACGGTCAGAGCCAAAGTGACCATGGCGGGTGTGACCATCGGCAAGGTCACGGCGATCGATCTGGACCGTGACAGTTTCACCGGCCGGGTGACCTTGCAGGTGGATAAAAAGGTCGACAACCTGCCGACCGACTCCACAGCGTCTATCCTGACCGCTGGCCTGTTGGGCGAGAAGTACATCGGTATCAGCGTGGGCGGGGAAGAAACCCGGCTCAAGGATGGTGGAACCATTCATGACACCCAGTCGTCACTGGTGCTGGAAGACCTGATCGGTAAATTCCTGCTCAATACCGTTAGCAAAGACGCCAAATGAGGAGCTTTTGAATGATCTCTATCTTGCGACGTGGCCTGTTGGTGTTGCTCGCGACACTGCCACTGCTGGCAAATGCTGCGCCTGGTCAATCGGCGCACGATCTGGTTCAGGACACCACGAACCGGATGCTCGCCGATCTGGCAGCCAATAAAGAGAAGTACAAGCAGGATCCGCAGGACTTCTACGCCGCGCTCAACAGCATCGTGGGGCCGGTGGTGGATGCCGAAGGTATTTCCAAAAGCATCATGACGGTCAAGTATTCGCGCAAGGCCACCCCGGCGCAGATGCAGACCTTCCAGGAAAACTTCAAGCGCGGCCTGTTCCAGTTCTACGGTAACGCCTTGCTGGAATACAACAACCAGGGCATCACCGTCGATGCGCCGAAGGATGAGTCGGGCGACCGCACCAGCGTCGGCATGACCGTCAAGGGCAACAACGGCGCGATCTATCCGGTGCAGTACACGCTGGAGAAGATCAGCGGCGAGTGGAAACTGCGTAACGTGATCATCAACGGCATCAACATCGGCAAGCTGTTCCGTGACCAGTTCGCCGACGCGATGCAGCGCAACGGCAACGACCTGGACAAGACCATCAACGGCTGGGCCGGTGAAGTGGCCAAGGCCAAGCAGGCTGCCGAGCAACAAGAGAAGCCGGCCCAATGACCGAGTCGGCCGTTCGTCTGGACGAAGCCAGTGTGCTGCAGCTCACTGGCGTGCTGGATTATCGCACCGGCCCCGGCCTTCGGGAGCAGGGCCGGGCGCTGATCAAGTCGTGCAATGCCCCGGCATTGGTGATCGACTGCTCGGCGGTGGAGAAGTCCAGCAGCGTCGGTCTGTCGTTGCTGCTGTGCTTCATTCGTGATGCGAAAGCCGCCGGCAAGACCGTCAGCATCCGCGAGATGCCCGAAGACATGCGTGAAATCGCTCAGGTCAGCGAACTGACCGAGCTGTTGGCGCAACCCTGAACCCGCATCTATAAAGAAGCCCCCCGTCAGAGTCCTGCGCAGCGGGGTTCGCAGGCGCGGGGCTTTTTTGTATGATGTCCGACCCGTGCGCACAGGGCGCCGATTGAGGTTGAGCATGCAGGCCGTAGAAGTTAAGAGCTTCCTTGAAGGGAAGTTGCCAGGAACGCAGGTGGAAGTCGAAGGCGAAGGCTGCAACTTTCAGCTGAACGTGATTAGCGATGAACTGGCAGCATTGAGCCCGGTCAAGCGTCAGCAGAGCATCTATGCCCATTTGAACCCTTGGATCGCCGATGGCAGCATCCACGCGGTCACTATGAAATTTTTCAGCAGCGCGGCCTGGGCCGAGCGCACCTGAGCCCTAGGGCGTCGAGATTCTTATGGATAAATTGATTATTACCGGTGGCGCTCGTCTTGATGGCGAGATCCGCATCTCCGGGGCGAAGAACTCCGCCCTGCCGATCCTGGCCGCCACCCTGCTGTGCGATGGTCCGGTTACCGTCGGCAACCTGCCGCACCTGCACGACATCACCACCATGATCGAGCTGTTCGGCCGCATGGGCATCGAGCCTGTGATCGACGAGAAGCTCAGCGTCGAAATCGACCCGCGCACCATCAAGACCCTGGTCGCTCCGTACGAGCTGGTGAAAACCATGCGTGCGTCGATCCTGGTGCTTGGCCCGATGGTCGCCCGTTTCGGCGAGGCCGAAGTCGCCCTGCCAGGCGGTTGCGCCATCGGTTCGCGTCCGGTGGATCTGCACATCCGTGGCCTGGAAGCCATGGGGGCGATCATCGACGTCGAAGGCGGTTACATCAAGGCCAAGGCCCCCGAAGGCGGCCTGCGCGGTGCGCACTTCGTCTTCGATACCGTCAGCGTGACCGGTACCGAGAACATCATGATGGCCGCCGCCCTTGCCAAGGGCCGCAGCGTATTGCAGAACGCCGCCCGCGAGCCTGAAGTGGTCGACCTGGCGAACTTCCTGAATGCCATGGGCGCCAAGGTGTCCGGCGCCGGCACCGACACCATCACCATCGATGGCGTCGAGCGCCTGGGTTCGGCCTTCTTCAAGGTCATGCCTGACCGTATCGAAACCGGCACCTACCTGGTGGCCGCCGCGGTCACCGGCGGTCGCGTGAAGGTCAAGGACACCGATCCGACCATCCTCGAAGCCGTTCTGGAAAAACTCCGTGAAGCCGGCGCAGAAATCACCACCGGTGAAGACTGGATCGAGCTGAACATGCACGGCAAGCGCCCGAAGGCGGTCAACGTGCGCACCGCGCCGTACCCGGCGTTCCCGACCGACATGCAGGCGCAGTTCATCTCGCTCAACGCCATTGCCGAAGGCACCGGTGCAGTGATCGAGACGATCTTCGAAAACCGCTTCATGCACGTGTACGAAATGCACCGCATGGGCGCCAAAATCCAGGTTGAAGGCAATACCGCCATCGTGACCGGCGCTGAACTGCTCAAGGGCGCGCCAGTGATGGCGACCGACCTGCGGGCTTCGGCCAGTCTGGTGATCTCGGCGCTGATGGCTGAAGGCGATACGCTGATCGACCGCATCTACCACATCGACCGTGGTTATGAGTGCATCGAGGAAAAACTGCAGATGCTGGGCGCGAAGATCCGTCGCGTTCCGGGCTAGTCGCTGCATCGGGGCACAGGGAAGTGTCCGTTGAATTCGTTTCGATCGGGGGTGGTGACACCCTCGATGTATGTCCGGCGCCGATTGCGACCGGACATGAGTACCTTGATAAGGACTGACGTTTCCCATGTTGACCATCGCACTGTCCAAGGGCCGCATCCTTGACGACACCCTGCCGCTTCTCGCTGAAGCGGGCATCGTGCCGACCGAGAATCCGGACAAGAGCCGCAAGCTGATCATCCCCACGACCCAGGAAGACGTACGCCTGTTGATCGTGCGTGCCACCGACGTGCCGACCTATGTCGAACATGGCGCGGCCGACCTCGGCGTTGCCGGCAAGGATGTGCTGATGGAGTACACGGGCCAGGGCCTGTACGAGCCGTTGGACTTGCAGATCGCCCGGTGCAAGCTGATGACCGCCGGCAAGGTCGGCGCCGTCGAGCCCAAGGGCCGTCTGCGTGTCGCCACCAAATTCGTCAACGTTGCCAAGCGTTACTACGCCGAACAGGGCCGTCAGGTCGACATCATCAAGCTTTATGGCTCGATGGAACTGGCGCCGCTGATCGGTCTGGCCGACAAGATCATCGACGTGGTTGACACCGGCAACACCCTGCGTGCCAACGGCCTGGAACCCCAGGAACTGATCGCCACGATCAGCTCGCGCCTGGTGGTCAACAAGGCTTCGATGAAAATGCAACACGCCCGGATCCAGGCGTTGATCGACACACTGCGCAAGGCAGTGGAGTCTCGACACCGCGGCTGATGTACCTGCGCGACCCCGTGTCGCGCCGTCTATCCGCCTCATAGCCAGAATTCTCAGGTGCCCAAGCGGATCGAATGGTAGTTTCGGGCGCCTGAGTTTTCCGCCATTCCTATGAGGCTCACGCTATGACCGCACCGACTGCAATTCGCCGACTCAACGCTGCTGACCCGGATTTCGCGCATCATCTGGATCATCTGCTGAGCTGGGAAAGTGTGTCTGACGACTCGGTCAATCAGCGGGTGCTGGACATCATCAAGGCTGTGCGCGAACGCGGTGACGCGGCGCTGGTCGAGTTCACGCAGAAATTCGATGGCCTCGAAGTCGCCTCGATGGCAGACCTGATTTTGCCGCGCGAGCGCCTGGAACTGGCCTTGACCCGTATCAGCGTGGCACAACGCGAAGCGCTGGAAAAAGCCGCTGCCCGGGTGCGCAGCTACCACGAAAAGCAGAAGCAGGACTCCTGGAGCTACACCGAAGCCGACGGCACGGTGCTGGGTCAGAAGGTCACGCCGCTGGACCGCGCCGGTCTGTATGTGCCGGGCGGCAAGGCGTCGTATCCGTCTTCGGTACTGATGAACGCGATTCCGGCCAAGGTCGCTGGCGTCACCGAAGTGGTGATGGTGGTGCCGACCCCGCGTGGTGAGGTCAACGAGCTGGTGCTGGCAGCAGCCTGCATCGCCGGCGTAGACCGGGTGTTCACCATCGGTGGCGCCCAGGCGGTTGCCGCATTGGCTTACGGCACCGAAAGCGTGCCGCAAGTGGACAAGGTCGTCGGCCCGGGCAACATCTACGTCGCCACCGCCAAGCGTCACGTATTCGGTCAGGTCGGCATCGACATGATCGCCGGCCCGTCGGAAATTCTCGTGGTGTGCGACGGCCAGACCGATCCGGACTGGATTGCCATGGACCTGTTCTCCCAGGCCGAGCACGACGAAGACGCCCAGGCGATTCTGGTCAGCCCGGACGCCGAATTTCTCGACAAGGTCGCCGCCAGCATCGACAAACTGCTGCCGACCATGGATCGCGCCAACATCATCGAAACCTCGATCAATGGCCGTGGCGCCCTGATTCACGTGCGCGACATGACCCAGGCCATTGAAGTCGCCAATCGCATTGCCCCGGAACACCTTGAGCTGTCGGTCGCCGATCCGCAGGCCTGGCTGCCGCAGATCCGCCACGCCGGTGCGATCTTCATGGGCCGTCACACTTCCGAGGCGCTGGGCGACTACTGTGCGGGTCCGAACCACGTGCTGCCGACCTCCGGCACCGCGCGTTTCTCCTCGCCACTGGGGGTGTACGACTTCCAGAAACGCTCGTCGATCATCTTCTGCTCCGAGGCCGGTGCTTCGGAACTGGGCAAGACCGCATCGATCCTGGCCCGTGGCGAATCCTTGAGCGCCCATGCACGCAGCGCCGAGTACCGCATCAAAGACGAAGTGAAGGGGAACTGAACATGAGCAAATTCTGGAGCCCGTTCGTCAAGGACCTGGTGCCTTATGTACCGGGCGAGCAGCCGAAGCTGACCCGTCTGGTCAAGCTCAACACCAACGAAAACCCTTACGGCCCGTCGCCAAAAGCCCTGGCGGCGATGCAGGCCGAGCTCAATGACAACCTGCGTCTGTACCCGGATCCGAACAGCGATCTGTTGAAAAACGCCGTCGCCAACTACTACGGCGTGCAGAGCAATCAGGTGTTCCTCGGCAACGGTTCGGACGAAGTGCTGGCGCACATCTTCCACGGCCTGCTGCAACACAATCAGCCGATCCTGTTTCCGGACATCAGCTACAGCTTCTATCCGGTCTACTGCGGCCTGTACGGCATCCAGTTCGATGCGGTGCCGCTGGATGCGCAGTTCCGCATCAACCCGGTGGACTACGCCAAACCGAACGGCGGGATCATCTTCCCCAACCCGAACGCGCCGACCGGTTGCCTGCTGGCACTGGAAGCGGTCGAGCAGATCCTCAAGGGCAGTCCGGATTCCGTGGTGGTGGTCGACGAGGCCTACATCGACTTCGGCGGTGAAACCGCGATCAGTCTGGTGGACCGCTATCCAAACCTGCTGGTGACCCAGACCCTATCCAAGTCCCGTTCGCTGGCGGGCCTGCGGGTCGGTCTGGCGGTCGGCCATCCGGACCTGATCGAAGCGCTGGAGCGGATCAAGAACAGTTTCAACTCCTATCCGCTGGACCGCATGGCCAATGTCGGCGCGGCGGCGGCGTTCGAAGATCGCGAATACTTCGACAAGACCTGTGCACTGGTCGTCGAGAGTCGCGAATGGGTGGTTGCGCAGTTGCAGGCCAAGGGTTTTGAAGTGCTGCCGTCAGCGGCCAACTTCATCTTCGCCCGGCATCCGCAACATGATGCGGCAGGGCTGGCGGCCAAACTGCGTGAGCAGGGCGTGATCGTGCGCCACTTCAAGCAGGAACGGATTGCCCAGTTCCTGCGGATCTCGATCGGTACGCCGGAGCAGAATCAGGCGTTGATCGACGGTCTGGGCGACCTCTGATCAGCGGGCGAAAAAAAGGGAGCGAATTCGCTCCCCTTTTTTTCGCTTCAGTTTTCTTCCTGTTCCTTGACCGGAGCAGGCGGCGGACGCAGACCAATTTCCGCCGTCAGCTTCAACTCCTTGCCATTGCGCATCACCTCGATGGTGACCTTGTCGGTCGGTTTGATCCGCGCTACCTGGTTCATCGACTTGCGGCCATCGCCGGCCGGTTCACCGTCGATGCTCAGGATCACGTCGCCCAGTTGCAGGCCCGCCTTCTGTGCCGGGCCGTCGCGGAAAATCCCCGCGACCACGATCCCCGGACGTCCGGACAGGCCAAACGACTCGGCCAGTTCCTGCGTCAGCGGTTGTACCTCGATCCCCAGCCAGCCACGAATCACCTGACCGTGCTCGATGATCGATTTCATCACTTCCATTGCCAGCTTCACCGGGATCGCAAAGCCGATGCCCTGAGAGCCGCCGGACTTGGAGAAAATCGCCGTGTTGATGCCAGTGAGATTGCCGTTGGCATCCACCAGCGCACCACCGGAGTTACCCGGGTTGATCGCTGCGTCGGTCTGGATGAAGTCTTCGTAGTTGTTCAGGCCCAACTGGTTACGGCCGGTGGCGCTGATGATGCCCATGGTCACGGTCTGGCCGACCCCGAACGGGTTGCCGATGGCCAGTGCGACGTCGCCGATGCGGATGTTGTCGGAGCGACCGACGGTGATCGCCGGCAGGTTTTTCAAGTCGATTTTCAGCACCGCCAGGTCGGTTTCCGGGTCGCTGCCGATCACCCGCGCCAGGGTTTCACGGCCATCCTTGAGCGCCACGACGATCTGGTCGGCCCCGCTGGTCACGTGGTTGTTGGTCAGGATGTAGCCTTCGGGGCTCATGATCACGCCGGAACCGAGGCTCGACTCCATGCGCTTCTGTTTCGGTGAGTTGTCACCGAAGAAGCGGCGGAACTGCGGATCCTCGAACAACGGATGCGCCGGTTTGGCGATGACTTTGGTGGTGTAGAGGTTGACCACCGACGGTGCGGCGATGGTCACCGCGTCGGCATAGGACACCGGCCCCTGCTGCACGCTGGTGGTCTGCGGGGCCTGTTGCAGGTTGACGTCAAGGCTTGGAAGCCCGACCCACTGCGGGTAACGCTGAATAATCAACAGAGCGATGAGCACGCCGGCCAACAGCGGCCAGCCGAAAAAACGCAGGGCCTTGAGCATTAAGCACGTCCTGGAAAAGTTGCAGGCGGGGTCAGACCGCCCATAATGTCGCGCATTATACGAGGCCGCGCGCGCCTCTGAACGGGATTTTCAGGAGTCTTTCATGGCCGTTGCCCTCAGTACCCTGGTCGAAGAAGCCGACCGCTATCTTGGCAGTGCAAAAATTGCCGATTATTGCCCCAACGGCCTGCAGGTCGAGGGCCGTCCGCAGGTGATGCGCATTGTCAGCGGCGTCACCGCCAGCCAGGCGTTGCTCGATGCCGCCGTCGAGGCCGAGGCCGATCTGATCCTGGTGCACCACGGTTATTTCTGGAAAGGCGAGAACCCGTGCATCACCGGCATGAAGCAGCGACGCCTGAAAACCCTGCTCAAGCACGACATCAGCCTGCTGGCCTATCACCTGCCGCTGGATCTGCATCCGGACGTCGGCAACAACGTGCAACTGGCTCGTCAACTCGACATCACCGTCGAAGGACCACTGGACCCGGACAACCTGAAGATCGTCGGGCTGGTCGGTTCGCTGGACGAACCGGTGACCGCGCGCGATTTCGCCCGGCGCGTGCAGGAGCGCATGGGCCGTGAACCGTTGCTGGTCGAAGGCAGCGCGATGATCCGTCGGATCGGCTGGTGCACAGGCGGCGGTCAGGGTTACATCGACAATGCCATTGCCGCCGGTGTCGATCTGTTCCTCAGCGGTGAAGCCTCCGAGCAGACGTTCCACAGCGCCCGGGAAAACGACATCAGCTTCATCGCCGCCGGCCACCACGCCACCGAGCGCTACGGCGTGCAGGCTTTGGGTGACTATCTGGCGAAGCGGTTTGCCCTGGAACACATCTTCATCGACTGCCCGAATCCGATCTGACCTTCCCCGGAATGCACCCGAACGGGCGGGCATATTCATATGCTCTTTCGTTCTAGTCCGCGCCCTGATTAGAAGAATGACGCTGTGCTAGGATTCTTCGCTCGAACACGGCCCGCTGGCCGTTCATAAGAAAGCTTTCGTGAGTAGCCATGGTCGACAAACTGACGCATCTGAAACAGCTGGAGGCGGAAAGCATCCACATCATCCGTGAGGTGGCCGCCGAGTTCGACAACCCGGTGATGCTGTACTCCATCGGTAAAGACTCCGCCGTGATGCTGCATCTGGCACGCAAGGCGTTCTTCCCGGGCAAACTGCCGTTTCCGGTGATGCACGTCGACACCCGCTGGAAATTCCAGGAGATGTACAAGTTCCGCGACAAGATGGTCGAGGAACTGGGTCTGGATCTGATCACCCACGTCAACCCGGATGGCGTTGCGCAGGGCATCAACCCGTTCACCCACGGCAGCGCCAAACACACCGACATCATGAAGACCGAAGGCCTGAAGCAGGCACTCGACAAGCATGGTTTCGACGCCGCGTTCGGCGGTGCCCGTCGCGATGAAGAGAAGTCCCGCGCCAAGGAGCGTGTCTACTCGTTCCGCGACAGCAAGCACCGCTGGGATCCGAAGAACCAGCGTCCGGAGCTGTGGAACGTCTACAACGGCAAGGTCAACAAGGGCGAATCCATCCGCGTATTCCCGTTGTCGAACTGGACCGAACTGGACATCTGGCAGTACATTTACCTCGAAGGCATCCCGATCGTGCCGCTGTACTTCGCCGCGGAACGCGAAGTGATCGAGAAGAACGGCACGCTGATCATGATCGACGACGAACGCATCCTCGAGCACCTGTCCGACGAGGACAAGGCGCGCATCGTGAAAAAGAAAGTGCGTTTCCGTACCCTTGGCTGCTACCCGTTGACGGGCGCGGTGGAGTCCGAGGCCGAAAGCCTGACGGACATCATTCAGGAAATGCTCCTGACGCGAACTTCCGAGCGCCAGGGCCGTGTCATCGACCACGATGGTGCAGGCTCGATGGAAGACAAGAAACGTCAGGGTTATTTCTAAGGGGCTGTCATGTCGCATCAATCTGATTTGATCAGCGAGGACATCCTCGCCTACCTGGGCCAGCACGAACGTAAAGAGCTGCTGCGCTTTTTGACCTGCGGTAACGTCGACGACGGCAAGAGCACCCTGATCGGGCGCCTGCTGCACGACTCGAAGATGATTTACGAAGATCACCTCGAAGCCATCACCCGCGATTCGAAGAAAGTCGGCACCACCGGTGACGACATCGACCTGGCATTGCTGGTCGACGGCCTGCAGGCCGAGCGTGAGCAGGGCATCACCATCGATGTCGCCTACCGCTATTTCTCCACTGCCAAACGCAAATTCATCATCGCCGACACTCCCGGCCATGAGCAGTACACCCGCAACATGGCCACCGGTGCGTCCACCTGTGACCTGGCGATCATCCTGGTCGACGCCCGCTACGGCGTGCAGACCCAGACCCGTCGCCACAGCTTCATCGCCTCGTTGCTGGGCATCAAGCACATCGTTGTCGCCATCAACAAGATGGACCTCAAGGGCTTCGATCAGGACGTGTTCGAGTCGATCAAGGCCGACTACCTGAAGTTCGCCGAAGGCTTGAAGATGCAGCCGACGAGCCTGCACTTCGTGCCGATGTCCGCCTTGAAGGGCGACAACGTGGTGAACAAGTCCGAGCGCTCGCCGTGGTACACCGGTCAGTCGCTGATGGAGATCCTCGAAACCGTGGAAGTGTCGGGCGACCGCAATTTCACCGACCTGCGTTTCCCGGTGCAGTACGTCAACCGTCCGAACCTGAACTTCCGCGGTTTTGCCGGCACCCTGGCCAGCGGCATCGTCAAGAAAGGCGACGAAGTCGTGGTCCTGCCGTCGGGCAAGAGCAGCCGTGTGAAGTCCATCGTCACCTTCGAAGGTGAACTGGAACACGCAGGCCCGGGTCAGGCGGTGACGCTGACCATGGAAGACGAGATCGACATCTCCCGTGGTGACCTGCTGGTGCACGCCGACAACGTTCCGCCGGTGACCGACAGCTTCGAAGCGATGCTGGTGTGGATGGCTGAAGAGCCGATGCTGCCGGGCAAGAAATACGACATCAAGCGCGCCACCAGTTACGTGCCGGGCTCCATCGCCAGCATCGTCAACAAGGTCGACGTCAATACCCTCGAAGAAGGCCCGGCGAGCGCGTTGCAGCTCAACGAAATCGGCAAGGTGAAGATCGCGCTCGACGCGCCGATCGCCCTCGACGGTTACGACAGCAACCGCACAACCGGCGCGTTCATCGTCATCGACCGCCTGACCAACGGCACCGTCGGCGCCGGCATGATCGTCGCCCAGCCGCTGGCCCATGGCTCCGCCACCCATCACGGTAAACTGGCCCATGTAGCGACTACCGAGCGCGCCCAGCGTTTCGGTCAGCAACCGGCCACCGTGCTGTTCAGCGGCCTGTCGGGCGCGGGCAAGAGCACGCTGGCCTACGCGGTCGAGCGCAAGCTGTTCGACATGGGGCGTGCGGTGTTTGTACTTGATGGCCAGAACCTGCGTCATGACCTCAACAAAGGTCTGCCGCAGGATCGCGCCGGTCGCACCGAGAACTGGCGTCGTGCCGCGCACGTGGCGCGTCAGTTCAACGAAGCCGGTCTGCTGACGCTTGCCGCGTTCGTGGCACCGAGTGCCGAAGGTCGTGAACAGGCCAGGGATCTGATCGGCAAGGAGCGTCTGCTGACGGTCTACGTCCAGGCCTCGCCGGCCGTGTGCGCCGAGCGTGATCCGCAAGGGTTGTACGCGGCGGGGGGCGATAACATTCCGGGTGAGTCCTTCCCGTATGACGTGCCGCTGGATGCCGATCTGGTGATCGATACCCAGTCCGTGTCGCTGGAAGAAGGCGTCAAGCAAGTGCTGGATCTGCTGCGTAAGCGTGGTGCGATTTAAGCGCTGACTGGAAATGAAAAAACCGCCGATGAGTGATCATCGGCGGTTTTTTTGTGTCCTTGAAGTTGTCATCGCGGGCAAGCCCGCTCCCACAGGTTTTTCGGCTGTATACAACAATAGTGTTCACTGAAGATCACTGTGGGAGCGGGCTTGCCCGCGATGAGGCCATTACTGACGCCTGATTATTTCGTTGGATACTCGCGATGCATCTGCTCCAGCAGCGCATCCTTGTCTTGCCACAGCTGGTTGATCCAGCCCTGGAATTGCAGGCGGTATTCGCCGTCCTGGTCGTAGTTTTTGCCGATGAACTGTGGCGGGATTTTCAGTTCTTCAAAATGCACCACCACGTCCCGCACGTTGCCGCACAACAGATCCCAGAAGCCAGGGCGTCCGCCGGGGTAGTGGATGGTGACGTTGACGATCGATTCCAGCTGTTCGCCCATCGCATCCAGCACGAACGCAATGCCACCGGCCTTGGGCTTGAGCAGGTATTTGAACGGTGATTGCTGCTGCGCGTGCTTGCCTTCGGTGAAGCGTGTGCCTTCGACGAAGTTGAAGATGCCTACCGGGTTGTCGCGAAATTTCGCGCAGGTCTTGCGGGTGGTTTCCAGGTCTTTGCCTTTCTTTTCCGGGTGTTTTTCCAGATAGGCTTTCGAATAGCGTTTCATGAACGGAAAGCCCAGCGTCCACCACGCCAGGCCGATCACCGGGACCCAGATCAGTTCCTGTTTGAGAAAGAACTTCAGCGGCTGGATGCGCCGGTTCAGCACGTATTGCAGCACCAGAATGTCGACCCAGCTCTGGTGATTGCTGGTGATCAGGTATGAGTGCCGGTAGTCCAGGCCCTGCAGACCGCTTAGGTGCCACCGGGTGCGACGGACCAGGTTCATCCAGCCCTTGTTGTTGCTGATCCAGGCTTCGTGGGTGTGGCTCATCAGCCAGCGCGAAGCACGACGGGCGAGGTCGAACGGCAGCACTTTGATCAGCGCCACGAGAAACAGGAACGAGCACAGCAGAATCGTGTTCAGCGCCAACAGCAGCGCGGCGATCACGCCGCGCAGGGTGGCAGGGAGAAAAGCCAGCATCGGGTCAGATATCCAGAGGTCGGTTGGCAGCCTGAATGGCGGTCAGGGCGATGGTGTAGACGATATCGTCGACCTGCGCGCCACGCGGCAGATCGTTCACCGGTTTGCGCAGGCCTTGCAGCATCGGGCCGAGGCTCACGCAGTCGGCGCTGCGTTGCACGGCCTTGTGGGTGGTGTTGCCGGTGTTCAGGTCGGGGAACACGAAGACCGTGGCGCGCCCGGCCACCGGGCTGTTCGGCGCCAGTTGCCGGGCGACGGTTTCGTTGGCGGCGGCGTCGTACTGCAACGGCCCGTCGATCAGCAGCGAGTGCTGTTGTTCATGGGCGAGCAGGGTGGCTTCGCGGACTTTCTCGACTTCTTCACCAGTGGCGGATTCACCGCTGGAGTAGCTGATCATCGCTACTCGTGGCGTGATGCCGAACGCGGCGGCCGAGTCGGCGCTTTGCAGGGCGATCTCGGCCAGTTCGCTCGCGCTCGGGTGCGGGTTCATCACGCAGTCGCCGTAGACCAGCACTTCTTCGGGAAACAGCATGAAGAACACCGACGACACCAGCGTGCAACCCGGCGCCGTCTTGATCAGTTGCAGAGCCGGACGGATGGTATTGGCGGTGGTGTTGATGACGCCGGAGACCAGTCCGTCGACCTCATCCAGCGCCAGCATCATGGTGCCGATCACCACGGTGTCTTCCAGTTGCTGCTCGGCCATCGGTGCGTTGAGGCTTTTGCTCTTGCGCAGGGCCACCATCGGTTCGACGTAGCGCTCGCGGATCAGATCCGGATCGAGGATTTCGAGGCCCGGCGGCAACACGATGCCCTGGGCCCGGGCGACAGCTTCAACGTCCGCCGGTCTGGCCAGCAGCACGCAGCGGGCAATCCCGCGTTCCTGACAGATCGCCGCCGCCTGCACGGTGAGCGGCTCGCTGCCCTCGGGCAGGACGATGCGCTTGTTGGCGGCCTGCGCACGTTGAATCAATTGATAGCGGAACACCGCCGGCGACAGGCGCATTTCCCGCGGTGTACCGCAGCGCTGATGCAGCCAGTTGGCATCCAGATGACTGGCGACGAAATCAGTGATGATCTCGGCGCGCTCGCGGTCATCGACGGGGATTTCCTTGTTCAGGCCGTTGAGCAGGTTGGCGGTGTCGTAGGAGCCGGTGCTCACCGACAGCACCGGCAGACCGGCCTGCAGCGCGCCACGGCACAGGTCCATGATGCGCGGGTCGGGCAGGGTATCGCTGGTCAGCAGCAGGCCGGCCAACGGTACGCCGTTGATGGCCGCGAGGCTGACGGCGAGGATGATGTCGTCGCGGTCGCCGGGGGTCACGACCAGCACGCCGGGTTTGAGCAGGTCCACGGTGTTGCGCATCGTGCGCGCACAAATGATGGTCCTGGTCATGCGCCGGGTTTCGTAGTCGCCGGCATTGAGTACCTGGGCGCCCATCAGGTCGGCGACGTCACGGGTGCGCGGGGCGTTCAGTTCCGGCTGGAACGGGATGCAGCCGAGCAGACGGAAATCACCGCTGCGCAGCAAGGGCGAATGCTCTTTCAGGCGCGCGGCGAAGGCGTCCATGCTTTCGTCGGTCTTGACCTTGTTGAGGATCACGCCGAGGACTTTCGGGTCTTTCGGCCCGCCGAACAGTTGCGCCTGCAACTCGACGCGACCGGAGAGTTCGGTGAGCACTTCGTTTTCCGGAGCCGAGACCAGAATCACTTCGGCGTCCAGACTTTTGGCCAGGTGCAGGTTGACCCGCGCCGCATAGCTGGCGCTGCGGGTCGGCACCATGCCTTCGACGACCAGTACGTCCTTGCCGACGGCAGCCTGCTGGTAAAGCGTGATGATTTCTTCGAGCAACTCGTCGAGCTGACCGTCGCCGAGCATCCGTTCGACGTGTGCCAGGCCCAGTGGCTGCGGTGGTTTCAGGCCGTGGGTGCGAGCCACCAGTTCGGTCGAGCGCTCAGGGCCGGTGTCGCCCGGGTGCGGCTGGGCAATCGGTTTGAAGAAGCCGACTTTCAGCCCGGCCCGTTCCAGCGTACGCACCAGCCCGAGGCTGATGGAGGTCAGACCCACTCCAAAATCGGTGGGTGCGATAAAAAAAGTTTGCATGCGGATTCTCTAAGGGTGCATGGCAAGGGCGTGGGCCTGTGGCTGGCCTTCCACCGTTTTTCAGGCGTCAAGGTTAGCGCTAACCGCGCCCTGAGCGCACCAACCGCAAGCAAAGGGTTGGCCTATTTTTTCAATACGTTGCGTTGCGTCCAGCACCCATTCACGCGACTGCCAGGGGGGCTGGTGGCGCAGATGCTGGGTATGGCCGCAGGAGAGCTGGACCACCCAGTGACCGTCCTCGTCCTGATGGAAACCGGTGATCGTCGAATCCCGTTTGTCAGGGTTGTGTTCGCTTTCGAGCGATTGCTTCGCTAAACTTGTCCTTTCTATATTCTTATGCAAAAGGTCTCGCCCCATGCTGATCGCCGCCAATAAGGCTGTCTCCATCGACTATACCCTGACCAACGACGCTGGTGAGGTCATCGACAGCTCCGCCGGCGGCGCTCCGCTGGTTTACCTGCATGGCGCAGGCAACATCATCCCGGGCCTGGAAAAAGCCCTGGAAGGCAAGGAAGCCGGCAACGAGCTGGAAGTTTCCGTAGAGCCGGAAGAGGCTTACGGCGAGTACTCGGCCGAACTGGTCAGCACCCTGAGCCGCAGCATGTTCGAAGGCGTCGACGAACTGGAAGTCGGCATGCAGTTCCACGCTTCGGCGCCGGACGGCCAGATGCAGATCGTCACCATCCGTGACCTGGACGGCGATGACGTCACCGTCGACGGCAACCACCCACTGGCCGGTCAGCGCCTGAACTTCAAGGTGAAGGTCGTTGCCATCCGTGATGCCAGCCAGGAAGAAGTCGCTCATGGTCACGTCCATGGCGAAGGTGGCCATCATCACTGATTTTCTGCGCTAAGCTCAGAGAACTGGAGAGGCGCCCGAGGGCGCCTTTTTAGTCCGCGGCTGTCCCTGGCCGTTTCGCCAGGTGGCTGTTTCGAGTAGAACACGGGAATCTGGAGTCCGTCATGAGTGCTTTTCACGACCTTAAGTTGACAGCCCTGGATGGTCAGGAGCTACCGCTGGCACCCTTCAAGGGCCAAGTCGTGCTGGTGGTCAACGTCGCCTCCAAATGCGGCTTGACTCCACAGTACGCGGCGCTGGAAAACCTCTATCAGCAGTACAAGGGCAAAGGCTTCAGCGTGCTGGGCCTGCCGTGCAACCAGTTTGCCGGTCAGGAGCCTGGCAGCGAGAAGGAGATCCAGGAGTTCTGCAGCCTCAACTATGGCGTGAGCTTTCCGTTGTCGAAGAAACTCGAAGTCAACGGTCATGACCGCCATCAGCTGTACCGGCTGCTGGCAGGCGAGGGCGCAGAATTTCCCGGCGACATCACCTGGAACTTCGAAAAGTTCCTGCTCGGCAAGGACGGTCGCGTGCTGGCGCGATTCTCGCCACGCACTGCGCCGGATGATCCGGCGGTGATCACGGCGATTGAAAAAGCCCTGGGCTGAAACGCGAAAATCGCAGCCATCGAGCTGCGATTTTTTTCGCCTGCCTTTTGACCCTTAATCATTCAGATCAATAGTGCTATGAGCCTGTTGGAACTCCGCATATTATCGTCGTCATATGGATCATGTATCCGTCGATGACCTTTTCGTGGAGCCTCCGATGCCCGTTCAAGCCTTGTTCAAACCGTTCCAGCTCGGCACCCTCGAACTGCCGACCCGCGTGGTCATGGCGCCGATGACCCGTTCGTTCTCGCCCGGTGGCGTACCCAATTCCAAAGTGATCGAGTACTACCGTCGTCGCGCGGCGGCCGGTGTCGGCCTGATCATCACCGAGGGCACCACCGTCGGCCACCGGGCGTCCAATGGCTACCCGAATGTGCCGCAGTTCTTTGGTGAGGCGGCACTGGCCGGCTGGAAGAAGGTCGTCGACGCCGTGCACGCCGAAGGCGGCAAGATCGTTCCGCAACTGTGGCACGTCGGCAGCGTTCGTCGTATCGGTACCGAGCCGGATGCCAGCGTGCCGGGTTATGGCCCGACCGAGAAGCTCAAGGATGGTCAGGTCGTGGTGCACGGCATGACCAAGCAAGATATCCAGGATGTGATCGCAGCCTTCGCCCAGGCTGCCAAGGATGCCCAAAGCATCGGCATGGACGGCGTGGAAATCCACGGTGCCCACGGTTACCTGATCGACCAGTTTTTCTGGGAAGGCAGCAACCAGCGCACCGACGAATACGGTGGCAGCCTGGCCAACCGTTCGCGTTTTGCCATCGAGCTGATCCAGGCCGTGCGCGCTGCGGTGGGCGAGGGCTTCCCGATCATCTTCCGTTTCTCGCAGTGGAAGCAGCAGGACTACACCGCCCGTCTGGTGCAAACTCCGGAAGCGCTGGGCGAGTTTCTCAAGCCGTTGTCCGATGCCGGCGTGGACATTTTCCACTGCTCGACGCGGCGTTTCTGGGAGCCGGAATTCGACGGTTCCGAACTGAACCTGGCTGGTTGGACCCGCAAGTTGACCGGCAAGCCGACCATCACCGTCGGCAGTGTCGGCCTCGATGGCGAGTTCCTGCAGTTCATGGTCAACACCGACAAGGTGGCGCAACCGGCCAGCCTGGAAAAACTGCTGGAGCGTTTGAACAACGATGAGTTCGATCTGGTGGCCGTGGGTCGCGCACTGCTGGTGGATCCGGACTGGGCGCAGAAAGTGCGCGAAGGCCGTGAGCAGGACATTCTGCCGTTCAGCCGTGAGGCGTTGATGACGCTGGTTTGACCGATGCGCAGGGCTTGCCGCGAACGTCGCGGCAAGCCACCTGCAGATGGTTTTCAAACTGCTCGATGATCGCCGCCCAGCCTTGCCGACTGGCATGCTGGCGGGCGTTCAGTCGGATGCAGCGCAAGGTTTCATCCTCTTCCAGCAGCCACTGTGCTGCGTCGCAAAATGCTTCTTCATCTCCGGGCATGGCAAGCACGCCGTTGTAGCCGTGGCGAATGTGCTGCGCAGCCGCCGCCTGATCGTAAGCCACCACGCCAAGGCCCGAGGCCAGGGCTTCCAGCACGACGTTGCCGAACGTTTCGGTCATGCTCGGAAACAGGAACAGATCACCGGACGCGTAATGCGCCGCCAAGGCTTCGCCACGTTGCGAGCCGCAGACAATCGCATCGGGCAATTCCTTTTCCAGGGCGACACGCTGCGGTCCGTCACCGACGATGATCAGTTTCAGATTGCGCTGTGGATAAGCGCTGGCGAGTTTTTCGAAACAACGCTTGAGCAGACCGAGGTTTTTTTCCGGCGCCAGGCGTCCCACGTGAATGACCGCGATATCCTGCTCGCTCAGTCCCCATTGCGCTCGCAAGGCATTCAGGCGTTTGGTCGGGTGAAACAACTGACTGTCGACCCCGCGGGAAAGCAACGCCAGACGATCGAAATGCCTGCGTTCCAGTTCCAGACGCTGGCTGACACTCGGAACCAGGGTCAGCGTCGAACGATTGTGGAACCAGCGCAGATAGTGGGTCAGCAAACGCGTCAGCAGGCCAAGGCCGTACTGGTTGGTGTACTGCTGGAAATTGGTGTGAAAACCGCTGACCACCGCGATGCCCAGACGGCGTGCCGCGCGCAGTGCCGACAACCCGAGCGGGCCTTCGGTGGCGATGTACAGCACATCCGGGCGCTGACGTGTCCAGCGTCGCAGCAACTTGTGCATCGACGACTGTCCCCATTGCAACCCCGGATAACCCGGCAACGGCCAGCCCCGGCACAACAACAGCCCATCGTCTTCACTGCGCTGCGGATCGTCACCCTGACGCGGCCGCACCAGTTCCACCCGGTGCCCCCGTGCTCGCAAACCATCACACAAGCGGCCAAGGGTATTGGCCACGCCGTTGATTTCCGGTGGGAAGGTTTCGCTGATCAGGGTGATGTGCAGAGCTGTCGTCATGACCTCAGTGTCGGCTGAGGCCATGTCGCGCTTGTGACGTTCGGATGATGGATTTGTGACGTGGGCTCAGCGTTGTGTCACGAGGTTTTCGACGCCGCGCTCGCGCACCCAGAACAGTGTCGCGCCAGCCACTGCGGCCGGCATCATCAGGATGTTCACTACCGGGATCAGCAACGCCAGGTAGACGATCCCGCCGAAGCTCATGCTCTGCCAGCGCTTCTGGCGCAGCCAGGCGAGCATCTCGTTCCAGCCCAGTTTGTGGTTGTCCGCCGGGTAGTCGATGTACTGGATCGCCATCATCCAGACGCCGAACAGCAGCCACAGCGGCGCGGCGACAATGTTCACCATGGGGATGAACGAAAGGATGAACAGGCCGATGGCGCGGGGCAGGAAGTAGCCCAGTTTGCGCATTTCACGGGTGAAGGTGCGCGGGATCATGGCGATCAGTTCACCCCAGCTGAAGGCCGGGAAATCGTCGGTGCCGCGCACCACGACTTCGACTTTTTCCGCGAGAAAACCGTTGAACGGCGCCGCGATGACGTTGGCCAGCAGAGTGAAGGTGAAAAACACCATCAACACCACCAGTACCACGAACAGCGGCCACAGGATGTAGCTCAGAAAACCCAGCCAGTCGGGGAGCGACGGCATGAGGGCGTCGACCCACAGGCTGAACTGGTGCCCGGCGAAATAGATCAATCCGACGAACAGTACCAGGTTGATCGCCAGCGGCAGCAGCACGAACAGGCGCAGGCCCGGGCTGAGAACCAGTTTGAGGCCTTCGCGCAGGTATTGCGGGCCGGACAGGACAGGGGCGGGCATAGAGTGCTCCGAGCAAGGGAAAACGCGCCGACCTTACCGGCTTTGCATACGCTGCGAAAGCTCGGCAGCGGGATCGACATTCACTGTAACAAAGACTTCCATCTCGTCAGTGTCTCGGCATAGAGACCACCTATGAGCTGGATTGTTAAACCGTATTTCCTTAATCTTGCCCCCCTCGATACGCTGCACCCAACTTTTTACAGGACTGTCGAGCCCACGCCTTCCCCAAGGTTATCCACAGTCCTTTTTTATTCTCGCCGGCAGTCCGGCGTCCGCGCCTGATGTATCGGCCGGTCAACAGGAGACAGGTTCATGTCTGAAGTCCGTCATTCGCGAGTGATCATTCTCGGTTCCGGCCCTGCCGGTTACAGCGCAGCTGTCTACGCTGCCCGTGCCAACCTCAAGCCGCTGCTGATCACCGGCATGCAGGCTGGCGGTCAACTGACCACCACCACCGAAGTCGACAACTGGCCGGGCGACGTCCACGGCCTGACCGGCCCGGTGCTGATGGAGCGCATGCGCGAGCACGCCGAACGTTTTGAAACCGAGATCGTGTTCGATCACATCAACGCCGTGGACTTCGCTTCCAAGCCTTACAGCCTGACCGGCGACAGCGGCACCTACACCTGCGACGCGCTGATCATCGCCACCGGCGCCAGCGCCCGTTACCTGGGCCTGCCGTCGGAAGAAGCGTTCATGGGCAAGGGCGTTTCGGCCTGCGCGACCTGCGACGGTTTCTTCTATCGCAACAAGCCGGTCGCCGTGGTCGGTGGCGGCAACACCGCTGTCGAAGAAGCCCTGTATCTGGCCAACATCGCCAGCAA
The DNA here is from genome assembly GCF_024981055.1 of Pseudomonas sp. BW7P1. Classification (NCBI taxonomy): domain Bacteria; kingdom Pseudomonadati; phylum Pseudomonadota; class Gammaproteobacteria; order Pseudomonadales; family Pseudomonadaceae; genus Pseudomonas; species Pseudomonas sp. BW7P1. The sequence continues at coordinate 1,223,659 of NZ_CP103374.1, forward strand.
GGTCACCCTGATCCATCGTCGCGAAACCTTCCGCGCCGAGAAGATCCTGATCGACAAGCTCAACGCCCGTGTGGCCGAAGGCAAGATCGAACTGAAGCTGAACGCGACCCTGGACGAAGTGCTGGGCGACAACATGGGCGTGACCGGTGCGCGTCTGAAGAACAACGACGGCAGCTTCGACGAAATCAAGGTCGACGGTGTGTTCATTGCGATCGGCCATACTCCGAACACCTCGCTGTTCGAAGGTCAGCTGGAGCTGAAGGACGGCTATCTGGTGGTTCAGGGCGGCCGTGATGGCAACGCCACCGCGACCAGCGTCGAAGGCATCTTTGCCGCCGGCGACGTGGCCGACCACGTTTACCGTCAGGCCATCACCTCGGCCGGCGCCGGCTGCATGGCGGCACTGGACACCGAGCGTTACCTGGACGGTCTGCAGAACGCTTCGTTCTAAGATCACAGAAACGAAAAAACCGGCCCATTGGCCGGTTTTTTTGTACCTGCGATTCGCTCGGGAATCAGCGGCGGGTCAGCGGCTGCGCGTCGAACTTCACGCCGGCCAGACCGTGCTTGATCAGCGCACGGATATTGCCGTGATCGCTGCCTTCAGGCGTTGCCACGACCGAACGGTAGTGTTCGCCGAACGCCAGCAGCGCTTCTTCATCGCTCAAGCCTTCCAGCAGCGCCAGACCCAAAGTCTTGCACGAACCTTCGTTCTGCCCGGCCGCGTTTTCCACGCCGCCGTTGTTGAACGCCTGAGGCTGGTAGTCGTACCCGGCAGCGATGAAGGACAAGGTGTCGGCAAAAACGTGTTCGCCGCTCTTGAGGCTGGCGCGCAGGGTGTTCAGTTCACTCATTGGGTTTTCCCTTGGCGAACGCCGCTTGTTGTTCGGCGCTGGCTTCTTGCTGATATTGGGCTTTCCAGTCGGCGTACGGCATGCCGTAAACCACTTCACGGGCGTCGTCGAGGCTGACGTCGAGCTGACGCTCGTCGGCGGCAGCCTTGTACCACTTTGACAGGCAGTTGCGGCAGAACCCGGCGAGGTTCATCAGGTCGATGTTCTGCACGTCCTTGCGGCTGTCCAGGTGGGCGACCAGCCGGCGGAAGGCGGCGGCTTCGAGTTCGAGGCGTTGTTGTTCGGTCATGGAAGTCTCTGCGACACAGCTGTGAGCGGCAAGCTTCGAGCTGCAAGGTGGATGGCGATGGGCAAAGTTTACAGCTTGCCGCATGAAGCTTGAAGCTCAGCGGCTTGCCGCAAGCGTGATCGACACCGATTCGGCAAAGCGCAGCGCGTGAGGCTTGTCGACTTCGACCTCGGCGTACAGCACCGATTCATTGGCCATGACCAGATCCAGCAGCTCCTGGGTCAGGCGTTCGAGCAGCGCGAATCGGTTGCCCTCCACATGGGCGATAATCGCCTTGGTGATGGTGCGATAGTTCAGCGCGTGGTCGATGTCGTTGTCACGCACCGCTTCCTGGGCGGCATACAGAATGGTCAGGTTGATCAGCACATCCTGCTTGTTGAGGATTTCGTCCTCGTTGATCCCGATAAAGGTGCGCAGACGCAGATCCTTGACCCGGATACGCGCCGTTCCCGGTTGAAGTTGTGGCATTTACTTGCTCCGTCCAATCAATTGCAGGAACTCCTGACGGGTGTTGCTCGACTCGCGGAAGGCGCCGAGCATGACCGAGGTGTTCATGGTCGAATTCTGTTTTTCGACACCGCGCATCATCATGCACATGTGCCGGGCTTCGATGACCACCGCAACACCGGCGGCATCGGTGACCTGCTGGACCGCCTCGGCGATCTGCCGGGTCAGGTTTTCCTGGATCTGCAGGCGCCTGGCGAACATGTCCACCAAGCGCGCGATCTTCGACAGGCCCAGTACCTTGCCCGTCGGAATATAAGCCACATGGGCCTTGCCGATGAAGGGCAGCAGGTGATGTTCGCACAATGAGTAGAGCTCGATGTCGGCGACGATGATCATCTCGTCGCTGTCGGAAGCGAACAGCGCACCATTGACGATCTCGTCGACGCTCTGTGCATAGCCGTGACACAGGTATTGCATGGCCCTGGCCGCGCGCGCAGGTGTGTCGAGCAAGCCTTCGCGGTCGGGATCCTCGCCTAAGCCGATCAGGATCTCGCGGTAGTTTTCGGGCAGGGAGCGGCTCATGGAGGATCCTCGCGGGGCAATTTACTTGATGTGCCGCCCGCCGTTGACGGTCAGGGTGGTGCCGGTGACATAGGGATTGTCGAGCAGGTAACGCAGACTCTGATAGATCACTTCACTGCCGGGCTCGATGCCCAGCGCAGACTTGGCCAGCGCCCTGGCGCGGTACGCTGCGTCATCGTCGGGATTGAACAATAGCAGGGCCGGTGCGATGCCGTTGACCTTGATTGACGGTGCAAAGCGCGCGGCGAAGGACAGCGTGAGGCTGTCGAGCCCGGCCTTGCTGGCGCAGTAACCGATGTGTTTGCTGCTGCCCTTGCGCGTGACGTCGTCGCTGATGTGGATGATGTCGGCGGGGCTCGAACGTTGCAGCAGTTCGGCGCTATGAAGGTTGATCAGATAAGGCGCCAGCATGTGGATGTTGAACATGCGGGTGAAGGCTTCGGCTTCGCCATCGCCGTTTTCCGCCAGCCATTCGGAGGCGTTGTGCACGATCGCTCGCAGACTGTCGGTGTGGATTTTCAGTTCGGTGATGAATGCCAGGATGGACGCTTCGGTGGAAAAGTCTGCGTACACGCCGGTGGCGCCCAGATCCCTCAGCACCTTCACGCCCGGGCGTTCACTGCGGTAAGTGAAGATGACCCTGTGGCCGTCCTCCAGCAAGCGCTGCGCACAATGCAGTCCGACGCGCTGGCCGGCGCCGGTGATGAGAATGGGAGCGGCGGAAGAATTCATGAACGGCTCGCGTCGAGGTCAGAGCAAAAACTATAACAGCGACGCGAGCGATGGTTTCAGCGATTTTGCGTGGACGCCGCGCCGGGCAACGGACGGGCGGAAGAACTGTTGAGCCAGCCGGCCAACAGGCGTGTCGACAATGGGATGAAGAAGTAGACCATCAAGGGTGTCAGGCACAGCGTGCTGACGAACACGCGAGCAAGCAGAGTCATTTCCCCGAGCAGCGGGCCCAGTACGAAGTTGAACAGCAACGATACCGGGAAGAACGCCAGCCAGATTGCCACGGCCTGCTTCCAGCGGGGGGGACGGACGCCTGCTGCACCGAACCAGCCTTCGATGCCGCTGACCCGATGTTCTTTCGGATGGGCGAACAGATCACTGCCGCGGGACAGCCAAGCGGTACGCGAAGCGGAATGCTCCCAGGTGTGCAGGGTCTGTTCATCGACGAAGCGGAAAATGATCTGGAATTCATTATCGCCGGGAGGCGGAGCCAGGACACCGGAACCGAGATAGCCGGGAAAGTCGGTGGCCAGTTGTTCGCCTTCGCGCAGCCAGGCGATCAGTTCCTGATAGCGGCCATCGGCGACGCGACGCGCGACCATCAGCGTGACGGGGGAAGTAGACATTGTGTATCTCCGAATTGCATGCGCGTCGCTCCGGGTAGGAGTTTCGCCTGACGCAGCGCCGGGGTAGCGGGCTGCGTATTTCGACTAGCAAGGATTGTTCCTGATTATTGTGAAAAATCAGAGACGTTGGTCCCATTTCATCCCCTTGAATCAGGATGGGGCATCAGAGGTAGAATGGGATCCAACTACGCCAACAAGGATGTGACCGCCCACATGCCTGTCCTGACTGACGTTCGCCCGGTTTCGCAAGCTTCTGTTGCGCTTGGGCGCGAGGAGCTTTTCCCCATACGAGAGGTGGCACGGCTGACCGGCGTCAATCCGGTTACGCTGCGCGCGTGGGAGCGTCGTTATGGCTTGATTCAGCCGACGCGCACCGAAAGTGGGCACAGACTGTATTCGATGACCGATATCGAGCGCGTTCGCAGTATCGTCGACTGGATCGATCGCGGCGTGGCAGTGAGCAAGGTCGGCAAGATCCTGGCCAGGACCGAACCGATGAAGGCACTGGCGCACATCATTCCCGATGATCTGGTGCAGGCCGACTACCTGCAGTGGCAGGCGCAGATTCAGCGCGCGGTCAGTTCATTCGACGATCAGGACCTCGACCGGGTTTACGGTCAGATTTTCTCCTCTTATCCATTGCCTGTGGTGTTTCAGGACATCCTGATGCCGCTCTGGCTGCAGATGCTGCAGCGCCAGGACGCCTTTGGGCAAACCAGCGAGTGGCTGTTCTTCGACGGGTTCCTGCGGGCGCGGGTGTTGCAGCGCATCGTCATGCTTCGTGGCTCGCAACCGCGCAAGGTGATCGTCAGTGCCCTGGCCGGGCAGTGCCGTGAGCTGGAGTTGCTGGTAGCGGCGCTGTTTCTCAGTGATCACGATGCGGGGGTACGCGTGTTGACCACCGGGCAGCCGTTCGACGAATTGACGCTGGTCTGCGAAAAGATCAAGCCCCAGGCGCTGGTGCTGTTCTCCAATCACGCGCCGACGGCGGAATTGCCCCGGCGCCTGAATCGCCTGGCGCTGAGTCTCGACTGTCAGTTGTTGCTGGCCGGTGATGCGTCGGACCTGGCGCAGGACAGTCTGGCCGGCTCATCGGTGGGTTGTCTGGGTAACGAAGGGGCGACCATGCGCCAGCGCATGAACCGGTTTCTGGCAGGGACGCTGGATACCTGAAGATCAGGTATGCAGGGCCGGGTGAGTCAGTCGGTGTTGCTGAAGAATGAACTGGCGCAGCCGCTCGGTTTCATCGGCATCGCTTTGGGTAAGGTCGTAGGCGAAGAAGCCGCTTTCGGTTTCCCGTTCGAAAGTACCGCGCAGGGAAATCCGCTCATAGCCTGAAGGGCTGAACCACAGGGCAAAATGTCGCGGCGGTTTGGTCTTGTTGCGCACTTCCAGCAGAACGCCTTTGTGCGAAACCTCATGAACCCACAGCATGCCCGGTTGCCCTTTGGCATTCTCCAGGGCGACCGGTTCTTCCAGGGTCAGACGCCACGGGCGCACCATCGGTCCGTCTTCGTAAATGCTCGGTACACCCAGACGCAGATGCAGCGCGTGGAATTCGTCCTCCACCAGATGCAACGGAAAGGTCATTTGCTGGTTTTCGAAACTGGCCTGGATGGTGACCTGCTCATGGGCCGCCAGGCGCGTGAGCAGGTCACGGATTTGCGAACCACCATTGACCAGCAGGCTGGACGTCGCATCCCGCACATTGAGCTGCGGGTTGTGTTGCATGGTCTGGATGAAGTCCAGCTCATCCTGGGTCAGGAGGGCGTCGCGTTGCATGGCTAACTCGAAATAAATAATTACAAAGTCATTGGTGATTGTAGTTAATGACACTTAGTTCGCAGTTTTGTTTGCGCCGTTCGTCGCTTTCAGGGCCGCAAGCTCGGCTTCGAGGGCCGCGACCTGCGCCTCCAGCTGCGCAACACGCTGCTGTGCCTTGACCTGAACAGTGACGTCCTTTTGCACACCGACGAAGTATGTCTGTCCGTCATCCGCATTTTTTACCGTCGACAGCGACAGTTCGTTCCAGAACGGCGTGCCGTCCTTGCGATAGTTGCGGATGATTTCCCGGCACGAACCGTTATTGCGCAACGCTTCCCGGATCAGCGCCAGACTCTCCTGATCCCGGTCTCCGGCCTGCAGGAAACGGCAATCCTGATAAAGGATTTCCTCGCTGGTGTAGCCCGTCAGGCGTTCGAAAGCCGGGTTCACGTAAATCAGGATGTTGTCGTCCTTGCCTTCCCGTTCGGCCACCACGATGCCATCGTTCGACGCATTGATCACCATTTGCAGCAGACTGGCGTTGATCATCGTTGAATCCCTTCAAGGTTGTCGGTGGCAGGCATTCTAGAAGATCAAACGGCGCTGTCTACTGGCCATCAGCGCTTATCGAGAGCCAATCGCAACAGGGCGACGACGGCTGTTACTATCGCCGCTCATTTTTACAGTTGCAGGATCAGATTGATGAAAGTCGCCATCCTCTCCGGCTCGGTGTACGGCACCGCCGAAGAAGTCGCCCGCCACGCCCAGAACCTGTTGAAAACCGCCGGTTTTGAAACCTTCTATAACGCACGCGCCAGCCTCGCCGACCTTCAGGCCTTTGGCCCGCAAGCCTTGCTCGCCGTAACTTCGACTACCGGCATGGGTGAGTTGCCGGACAACCTGCAACCGTTGTACTCGAGCATTCGCGATCAGTTGCCGGCGGCCTGGCGCGGTTTGCCTGGCGCGGTGATCGCCTTGGGTGACGCCAGTTACGGCGACACCTTCTGCGGCGGCGGTGAGCAGATGCGTGAGTTGTTCGGTGAGCTGGGAGTACGGGAAGTGCAGGACATGTTGCGCATCGACGCCAGCGAAAGCGTCACCCCGGAAACCGACGCAGAGCCATGGCTCGCGCAGTTGATCGCCGCGTTCAAGGGCTGAACCGGCGTTCGCGCAGCAACGCGAGCCAGGCTTGTGCAGCCTTTGACAGATAGGCGCCGCGCCGCCAGATGAAGGCGATGTCCCAGCGCAGGTAGTCCGGCGCCTTCAAGCTCAGGCGAATCACGCCTGGGCGTACCAGACCGCGAGCGACCACTCTGGGCAGCAGCACCACACCTTGGCCGGCGGCCACCAGCGCCGCGAGAAAGTCCGCCTGGCCGCTGCGCCCGCCTTCCTTGGGCGTGAAGCCCATTTGCTGGCAGGCCTGAAGCAAGCGGTCATTGAGCACGAAGCTGCGCTGATACAGCAGGAACGGCGTGTCGGCCAGCTCCTCCAGAGCGATCTCGTCTTTCGTCGCCAACGGATGCTCCAACGGCAGCAGCGCATCGAGCGGTTCATCGCAGAACTGCTGACAGTCGAATTGCGGATCGTTCGGTAGCAGACTGCCGCCCAGCTCCAGTTCACCGCTCAACACGGCTTGTTCGATATGGCGACTGCCACCTTCGAGCAATTGCACGCTGATGTTCGGGTAACGTCGCCGGTACTCGGCGAACAGGCCGGCAAACAGAGCGTCGCTGCCCAGCAACGGCAATCCCAGACGTAACTCGCCCCGTGCCAGATGGCTGAGATCGTCCAGTTCCGTGAGTAATTCATCGCGCAGGCGCAGCATGCTTTCAGCCCGTTGCAGCACTACGCTGCCGGCGGCGGTCAGGCGTAGCTGCGAGCCCAGGCGTTCGAGCAGCGGCGTGCCGAGACTCTGTTCGAGCTGCGCGATCTGCTTGCTCACGGCGGACTGACTGATGTGCAGGGTTTTCGCCGCCTGGGTGAAGCCGCCCTGATGCATGACTTCGACGAAGCTTTTGAGCTGTTTGAATTCCATGAGTCGATTCCAGATTGGAATGGATTTGAGTCTAACAATTCGCTTCGGGGATGGTAGACGGGTTCGTAAAATAGGCACCTGAAAGGAGCCCGCCCATGAAAACCTCGACCCTCAAGTATCTCTCTCGCCTGCTGGCCGAACTGGCCGTGCTGCTCGGCGTTTATCTGCTCGGCTGCCAGGTGGCCGCATGGCTGGCCATGCCGATCCCCGGCGGCGTGATCGGCATGGCATTGCTGCTGCTGGCTTTTGCATTCGGCTGGGTCAAGCCGGCGGCGCTGCAAATGGGCGCAGGATTGCTGATGGCCGAGATGCTGCTGTTCTTTATCCCGGCGTTGATGAGCCTGCTGGATTACGGCGCCTTGCTGCGTGACGACGGCTGGCGGATTCTGCTGGTGATCGCCGTCAGTACGCTGATGGTGATGCTGGTGACGGCGTTCACCGTTGAACTGGCCGTGCGTCTGAGGCGGTCCCATGAAGCTTGAACTGATGCCGATGTTCTGGCTGGCGTTCACCTTGCTGGCCTATCTGTTCAGTCGCTGGCTGTATCGCCGCACCGGGCGTTACCTGCTGTCGCCGCTGATTCTGGTCCCCGCCTTGTTGCTGGCGCTCGCAGTGCCGCTGCACACCGCTTACGCCGAATACGCGAGCAACACCCACTGGTTGATGCTGGTGCTTGGTCCGGTCACCGTCGCGTTTGCGGTACCGATCTGGCAACAGCGACGTTTACTGGTGCGGCACTGGTCGGCATTGTTGCTGGGCATGCTGGCCGGCAGCGCCGCATCGATCGCTACCTCGTTCGGTCTGGCCAGGGCATTGGCGCTGGACAGCTCGGTTACGCTGTCACTGGTACCACGCTCGATCACCACACCGTTTGCCATGCCGCTGGCACAGGATCTGGGGGGCGTGCCAGAGCTGACGGCGGTGTTCGTGATGTTCACCGGGGTGTTCGGTGCCATGCTGGGCGGGGTGTTGCTCAAGTGGCTGCCGCTGCGCAGCGCTCTGGCTCGCGGCGCCTTGTTTGGCGTTGGCGCTCATGGCGCCGGCGTCAGTCGTGCCCATGAAGTGGGTGGTGAAGAAGGTTCAGTGGCGGGGCTGGTAATGGTGCTGACCGGGCTGCTCAATCTGTTCTCCGCGCCTTTGCTGGCGTCTGTGCTTTGACACGGATCCAAACGGTTTGCACAGCTGACTCGCTCAGTCATCAAGCTGGCTGCCAATGCAACTACGCGAACCTGCGGGGCTGACTAGACTGCTGACACCTGCCGAAAAAAACAAAAACAGAGGTGCATACAGTGAGCGTAGCCCCCGTCCCGTCATCCCTCGATGTAAAAAACCAGGTCAGCGCCGCGGAGTGGCAGACCCGGGTCGATCTCGCCGCCTGCTATCGACTGGTCGCCCTGCATGGCTGGGACGATCTGATCTTCACCCACATCTCGGCCAAGGTGCCGGGCACCGAAGATTTCCTGATCAATCCGTTCGGAATGATGTTCCATGAGATCACTGCCTCCAGCCTGGTGAAAGTCGACCAGGCCGGCAACAAACTGATGGACAGCCCCTACGAGATCAACCCTGCCGGCTACACCATCCACAGTGCGGTCCACGAAGTTCGCCATGATGTGACCTGTGTGCTGCATACCCACACGGCGTCCGGAGTTGCGGTGTCGGCGCAGAAGCAGGGCGTGTTGCCGATCAGTCAGCAATCGCTGTTCGTGCTGTCCAGTCTGGCCTTCCATGCCTATGAAGGCGTAGCGCTCAATCATGAGGAGAAAGCCCGGCTGCAGGCCGATCTTGGCGACAACAATTTCCTGATGCTGCACAACCATGGGCTGCTGACCTGTGGCGGTACCATCGCCGACACGTTTCTGATGATGTTCACCTTCCAGCGTGCCTGCGACATTCAGGTCATGGCGCAGAGTGGCGGTGCCGAACTGATCGCCATCGAACCGCAGATCCTGGCCGGTGCCAAGGCGATGATCGCCGGCGTCACCAAAAGCGCTCAAGGCATGGGTGGCGCGCTCGCCTGGCCGGCGCTGCTGCGCAAACTCGATAAACAAGACCCGGGGTATAAAGTCTGATGCCGCTCGCCGAGATTCCTCTGAGTGTCTGGCGCAAACGCAGCCAGTCGTTTGTCTTCCGTGGTCAGTCGATCCGTTACTGGACAGCCGGGCAGGGTGAACCGCTGCTGTTGATTCATGGCTTCCCGACGGCCAGTTGGGACTGGCATTACCTGTGGCAACCGCTGGGTCAGCGCTTTCGGGTGATCGCCTGCGACATGCTCGGTTTCGGCGACTCGGCCAAACCGTTGAACCATACCTACAGCCTGCTGGAGCAGGCCGACCTGCAACAAGCCTTGCTCGCGCATCTCCAGATCGAACAACCGGTGCACCTGCTGGCGCACGATTACGGTGACAGCGTTGCTCAAGAGCTGCTGGCCCGGCATTACGAAGAAAGGATCGAAGTCGCCAGTTGCGTGTTCCTCAACGGTGGATTGTTCCCGGAAACCCATCGGCCACTGCTGGCGCAAAAACTGCTGCTCAGCCCGCTGGGCTGGATGATCGGCCGGGCATTTACCCGTGATGCACTGGTGAAAAGCTTCCGGCAGATCTTCGGTCCGGACACCTGCCCCAGCGAAAGCGAGATGGATGATTTCTGGAGCCTGGTCGAATGCAACCGCGGGCCGCGGATCATGCACAAACTGATCACCTACATCCCTGAGCGTCGTGTGCAGCGAGATCGCTGGGTCGCGGCGATGCAGCGCGGTGAAGTGCCTTTGCGGGTGATTGATGGTGCAGCCGATCCGATCTCCGGCGCGCACATGGTCGAACGCTATCGCGAGCTGATCCCCGACGCAGACACGGTGCAGTTGGCAGGCATCGGTCATTACCCGCAAAACGAAGCGCCGGTGCAGGTGCTCAAGCACTATCTGGAATTTCGCGATCATTTCGTCCTGCCGCCGCGCAAGGTGGCCTGCTCCTGAGCGCCGGGTGGAGGTGCTTCGCGCCTCTGCACGGTCCCATCATCCCCCTGCCTTATCGGGCACCATTCAGCCTCTGCCCTGTTCGTTGTGACCGGACGCAGCGTGCCTGACACTCGGGACACTGTCCCTCAGGCCTGCTGGAGTTGCCTCGATGAATGAGTCTGTGCGTTTCGAAGATAAAGTCGTGATCGTCACCGGAGCCGGTGGAGGCCTGGGCCGGGCACATGCTTTGCTGTTCGCCAGGCAGGGCGCCAGGGTGCTGGTCAACGACCTCGGTGGCTCGACCCAGGGCGAAGGCGCCAGCGCCTCGGCCGCCGACCGGGTGGTGGCGCAGATCCGCGAGGCCGGGGGTATCGCCGAGGCCAACCATGACTCGGTGACCGACGGCGACAAACTGGTGCAGAACGCCCTCGACGTGTTCGGTCGCGTCGATGTAGTGGTCAACAACGCCGGTATCCTGCGGGACAAGAGCTTCAACAAAATGGAGGACGCCGACTGGGATCTGGTCTATCGCGTTCACGTCGAAGGCGCCTACAAGGTGACCCGCGCCGCATGGCCGCACCTGCGCGAGCAAAATTACGGCCGGGTGATCTTCACCGCATCGACCTCGGGCATCTATGGCAACTTCGGCCAGTCCAACTACGGCATGGCCAAGCTGGGTCTATACGGCTTGACCCGTACGCTGGCCATCGAAGGTCGCAAGAACAATATCCTGGTCAACGCCATTGCTCCCACCGGCGGTACGCGCATGACCGAAGGCCTGATTCCGCCACAAGTGTTCGAACAGCTGAAACCGGAACTGGTCAGTCCGCTGGTGGTGTATCTGGCCAGCGAACAATGCCAGGAAACCGCCGGCCTGTTCGAAGTCGGCGGCGGCTGGATGGGCAAGGTGCGCTGGGAGCGCAGCCTGGGCGCCGGATTCGATCCGCGCAAGGGTTTCGGCCCGGAAGATGTTGCTGCGCACTGGCAACAGATTTGTGATTTCGAAGGGGCGGCGCATCCGAAGGACAATATCGAAGCCCTCAAAGAAATGATGGCGAATCTGCAGAAGTATTCGCTTTGACGCCGTTGTGTCGTCTGACAGGACTCGTCTGAGTCCTGTCGTACCCGCCAAACATCCCCGCCTTGGAGTTCCTGCAAAAAACACCGCCCATAAAAAAGGCCGCTGCAAACGCAGCGGCCAAGGCAAGACGTTGGATCAAGGAGCTACAAATCAACGTCAGTGAACACCTGGGCGATGGAGCGAAAAACGCTTCAATCCATCAGAAATCGGTTGCCGACGATCCGATCGTGGACTTTTGCTTCGTGGGCGGGGCTGCCGTGAAAGCCCGCACAGAATAAGCGCCTGAGACCAAAGGAAAAATAGCGATTCCGGACATGCACTGTTACGGGGCATGTAACAGTGGCCGATGCAAAACGGTGAAAATTCTCCCATTTGTGTGTGGAACATCCCGTTCCTCCATGAGCAGGCGTTGTCGCTGACGGCGGGCGAAATACTCATCGTCGTGCGATAAGCGCAAACCCTGCCCGGTAGTGCTTTGAAAGATACCGGCTACTTCAATGTGTCGGGATTATCAGGTTTGAGGGTTAATGACTGAGTGCTTGTGTCGAGCGGGTGCAGGAAAATAAGTTTTCTATTTAAAGTGGCGATAAAGGTTCATTGAGTTGAGAGTGTCTCAAGTTGTGGAGCTGATTGCTCCGAGAAACACCCACCGAAAAATGGGCAAGTTGTTCATCTCATTACATACGGTTAAAACTCATGTCTGATGTATTCACGTCAGAATGAGCATGACGCGTCGGGCATATGCCGTGGCGCGTGCGAGAATGCTTGGGTTTGTGCAGTTAATTGTCAGTTAATGAAGTTGTAGGTCATGTGATCGGGCTGAAGTTTTCAATACTTCGTAAAGTGTGGGGGGTATTTTTATTGGTGCTTTTCAAACTAGGTTGATTACACGGTTCGGGCGATGCCGTATTGCCTGGTTGTAAAGTGTATTTTCGGAGTTTGTTTATGAGTGCCATGGAAAAAACATCGATTGAAACAGGTCTGGGGAAAGTTGATGAGAGTTTTGTAGAGTTTGAACGCACACTGGGAACGTTGCCTTCGTTCAAGTCGGTTTTGCAGGATGTGGTGTTAAAAGAGCTTCAGAGTTTGCTGCCGGATATTTACATCAGCAAGACTTACATCACCGCAAGAGGTCGAGAAATCGTCAATCCACAACCGACCGGGCTGCTCATGGACGTATTCATGCAGTGCCTGGCGCTGGGTCGGGCACCTGTCTATGACGCCAGCCAATACGGCGTCTACGACTGGCCCGACTCCACGGATGACGAGGATCGAATTTTGGGGCTTGATGTGGTTGCCGTCGGCTCAGTGATCGGGAACGTGTTGGGCTCGCTGGTTCATCTGTACCCGCCCTTTTTGACGCAATACTGGGCCGCGTCTTCCGGCAAGGATGACAAGGGGCGCGAGCTGCCGTCGCGCAGCCGTCAGCTTCAGGATGCCCATGCAGCCCTGTTCTGGCATGAATTGAATGCGACAGTGCGGTTACAGGGCGTGCGGCCGGAAGTGGAGGAAAGTTTTGCCGTCTACATCAGGGGTGCATCCAACACGCCGGCCTATAGTGTTTCTCTGCAACTGGATGACGGTCGATTCGCGACGCTGGCCGGTTGCTTTGTCACTTACCTTGCTGGCCGCTCGGTCCCTGAATTGATCGCCGGTGACGATGATTGGGTCGTACTGTTCACCCATGTGAACGGCCTGGAAACATTCCGCACATCGGCCATGATGCAGCGGGTTCTGGAGCAGCGGCTGGAAAACGCAGAAAGCCGGGCGCAACTGCTCAAGGGTGTCCCGCTCGAGGACGCCGCCCAGGTCAGAAGTATTCCGGCTATCCGTTACCTGAACATCCGGGGTGAACTCTTCCGGACAGTCACGTCCCAGTTGCTTGATAAGCAACAAAAAGACATCGCCTGGCATCTTCGCCAACTGAAAAAAAGCGGCACAGATCTGCAAGCCATCATTCGTTCCATCGAATCGACCCATCGCCAGGAGGACGCCATCGATGCCGCCAGGGGACGCATCGCTCGTCTGCTGGTCTTGATGACCCAAAAAAACCGGCCGCAATGGCTCAAGGATGCTCCCGCCACCCATCAGGAAGTTTTCGCCTCGATGGAAAAGGGATTGTTCAAAAGCCAGGTGGCATTGCATGAGTCGATGGGCGGGGTGTCTTCATTCCAGGAGTATGTGCGCGGTGTCGTCGAAACTCATATTTCCGCAGGCGACACCCAACGCTTGGACCCTGATGCGATCTGGGTGACGGTGCAACATTCGCTGCCGATGGGCAGCCGGCGTATCGAACATATCGAGCGAAAAACCCTGACCCAGCTGTTCATGTATGGCGTGCATGACAAGGGGGCTGCGTACTCGATCAAGTTCGAGGCGTTTCACAATAACCCGCGGCTGACAGCGTCCAATATCGAACGTGCCATCCGCCAGTTTGATCTGCGGGTGCAATATGCCAACGAACGCAATGATCGCTTTGGACGGGCGCCTGTCAGAGAAGCCATGCGCGAAGTGCTGGCGCAGCAGATTGCTGTCAGCAACTTCGCCGCGATCCTGCAAAAACACATCAGTCCACAGGCGCAGGATCTGGTGCAGCGGTATTTGCTTGGGGATCCGGGAATAGAGGCATCGAGTGTTGCTTTCCGGCGTTACTACAAACCGTTCAGGGACATGCTTGCCTTTCGTGCGAAAGGACCGACGCCTGATCGCTCCATGCATGCTCTGTATGCGCCCGGCGCACCGACAGGGCAGCAGTGGTTCGAATTTTCCGATTTTACGGCACTGAAGCGACAGTTCATTGCCTGGGGATTCGAGCCGCGGGACCGTGAGTTTCTGATCGCTCAGGCATTCAGCGAAGATCGTGCGGATTTCGAGAAGGAGTACCTTTCCTTCAGTGAACCGGGCCCGGTATTCCAGCCATGGTGGTGGGAGGGCGTGACATTGGTGCAATTGTCTCAAGGGCTGGATGATGGCCCACTGATGGGGGCTGTCCACAGGATCATCGATTGGGAAGTCGCAGAGGAAAAAGTGGCCACACCTGTCTGGTACCGGAACGCGGCGGCACAGGATCGTGAGCTGCTCAACCGGCTGAATACGGAGTTCAAGGCGATCTATGAAGTGTCAAAAGATGAGCTGAATATTCCCACCATGATGTCGTTTTCCCGAGATCTGGTGATGGAAAGGCTCAACAGTCAGCTGCGCCGGTCTGACCCGAAACACCCACTGATCGATCCTGATCAAGTGAACGTCAAGGTACGAGGGCAGGACTGGATGACACTCACCCAGCTGTTCATTCAGTGGCAGCTCTGGCCGAGCGACGGTCAGGTGACATTGGCTTCCGCCAATGGAATCTCGCTGGGTAGCCTGAATGCGAATGTCGTGGGATCACTGATAAGTCTACGACCGGCCATGGCGTATGAGTGGTATCTGGTTGACCGTTTCGCCAACTCCCCGTCGCAGGATCTCAAGGCGAAGCTCTTCTGCAAGGTCAAGCAAAACGAAATGCTCAGGGTCGCATTGATCCAAAAGATGCAGGGTTCCCTGTCCTCCGAACAATTTGATTGGCTGACGAGCCTGATCGAGGGACTGGATCATGACCGTCCTCATGAACAGGAACCGTTCAAGCCTGGAACCACGCCGCAGGAGGGCGTCTACACCCTGGTTCTCGAAGGCCGACGTATCGAGGGTGCCTACACATTCGGTCACGGGGTGGCGGGTAAACTGCAACGGCTGGTCTACATTCCCAAGGCACCGGACGGTTTGAGCTTTCGCCCGCTTGAGTCCCTGACGCTGGGGCTCAAGGGTGCCGATCTGGGCGATCACGTCGTTGCACTGACAAGGCTGGAGCACCGGGCCGTCGTGCAGAACTTCGTCACTCGTTGCCGGAGCGCTGTAAACGCTCTCCCGACGCCTGCATTG
This sequence comes from Pseudomonas sp. BW7P1, assembly GCF_024981055.1. Lineage (NCBI taxonomy): Bacteria > Pseudomonadati > Pseudomonadota > Gammaproteobacteria > Pseudomonadales > Pseudomonadaceae > Pseudomonas > Pseudomonas sp. BW7P1. Next base: position 1,238,943 of record NZ_CP103374.1, read on the forward strand.
AATAACAGTTACCCCGTGACTCATTTCAAGTTCGAGTACGACAGCATGATTTCGCGGGTGCTAAGGGACGTTGACTATCAGACGACTACACCTGCCGAGCGATTCTGGAACACGGTGCTGGTGGTCACGGAACTGGCGCTGGATATCGTCTCGCTGTTTGTCCCGCCGGTAGGGCTGGTCACCAGCATCGTACGGATCACGCGATCGATCGTTCAAGGCATCGTTGCCTACAGCCTGGGCGATGATGAAGTGGGCAAGCAGCATCTGGCCACAGCCTGGAGAAGCTCCATTCTCTTGTATGTCGGTGTGATCGCGGGAGTGGGTGGATCGGTTTCAGCGGTGGGAGCGTTGTCACGAGTCAAGGACATCGCAGACATCGTATCGACCGCGACCGGCGTGCCGGTGGGGGTGGGTTACATCACCGCTGCGGTTTCTCCCTACGTGATTGCGGACAGCCGGACGCATATCATCGGTTGATGATTCAATTCTTCAGGCGGACTGATACCCCATTCGCCAGCTCACGGCCCGCGTCGCAGCCAACAGCCGCTGCGCCGCCGGGCCGTTTTCGTCGGCGTGGAACAGTGACGTCGGGCCGACGATGGTCAACACCGCCGCGATCTGCCCGAGGGCGTTGAACACCGGTGCCGAGAGGGCATCGACACCCGGCATCAGCAAACCATGGACATGATGCAGACCGCGTTCGCGGATCTGTTCGCACAACACTGCATAAGCGTTTTCGTCTGCCAGCGGATGGGCGCCGACGGCGATTTCCTGTTCGCGCAATTCGTTGGTTTCCCGATGCGGCAGATAGGCGCCGAACACCAGACCTGTCGAAGAACTGAGCAGCGGCAACACCGAGCCCAGTTGCGTCACTACCGTCACTGCACGCGCCGCCGGCTCGATGTGTACCACGGTCGCGCCCTGATTGCCCCACACCGCCAGGAAACAGGTTTCGTTGAGTTCGTCGCGCAGTTCGGCCAGGGGCAGGGCAGCGACTTTCAGCACGTCCATACTGTTGAGTGCCGCCAGGCCCACGCGCAGGGCTTCGCGACCCAGGCCGTAATGGTTGGTGGCGGTGTTCTGCTCGGCGAAGCCGCTGGCGATCAATGCCTGCAAATAACGGTGAACCTTGCTCGCCGGCATCTGCACATGTTCGGCCAGGCGCGACAGCGAAGTGGACGGCGACAACTCTGCCAACGCCTTGAGGATGTCGGTGCCGACTTCGGCGGAGCGGACTTTCTGTTTGCCGTTGCTGTCGCTGGTTTTTTCCATGGTGGTGCCGTGTCCCGGAACGAATGGGCGTCTTTATAGCTTGACGCTGGATAGCGAGCAAATTACGTTATGCGTAATCGAATTACGATAAAAATAACCCCGGCGTGCCAAGACCTCTGACCCAGAGCGTCCGGCCATGCCGACTCCCTGTTCAGGAGGCTCCATGAACCTCGATTCAGCCCTGGCTTACCAGTCCGGTTTCGGCAACGAATTCAGCTCCGAAGCGTTGCCGGGCGCACTGCCCGTCGGCCAGAACTCTCCGCAGAAAGCCCCTTACGGTCTCTACACCGAACTGTTCTCCGGCACCGCCTTCACCATGACCCGCAGCGAAGCGCGGCGCACGTGGATGTACCGGATCCAGCCGTCGGCCAATCACCCGGCATTCGTCAAACTGGAGCGGCAACTGGCGGGCGGCCCGTTGGGCGAAGTCACCCCCAATCGCCTGCGCTGGAACCCGCTTGAAATCCCGGCCGAACCGACCGATTTCATCGACGGTCTGGTGAGCATGGCGGCCAACTCCGCTGCCGAAAAACCGGCCGGCATCAGCATCTACCACTACTGCGCCAACCGTTCGATGGAGCGGGTGTTCTTCAATGCCGACGGCGAGTTGTTGCTGGTGCCGCAACTGGGGCGTCTGCGCATCGCCACCGAACTCGGCGTGCTGGACGTGGCGCCGCTGGAAATTGCCGTGTTGCCTCGGGGCCTTAAATTCCGCGTCGAACTGCTCGATGCGCAGGCACGCGGTTACATTGCCGAAAACCATGGTGCGCCGCTGCGTCTGCCGGACCTGGGACCGATCGGCAGCAACGGTCTGGCCAATCCACGGGATTTCCTGACCCCGGTCGCCGCCTACGAAAACCTGCAACAACCCACGACGCTGGTGCAGAAGTTCCTCGGCCAGCTGTGGGGCACCGAACTCAATCATTCGCCGCTGGACGTGGTCGCCTGGCACGGCAACAACGTGCCGTACAAATATGACCTGCGCCGTTTCAACACCATCGGCACTGTCAGTTTCGATCACCCGGACCCGTCCATCTTCACCGTGCTGACCTCGCCGACCAGCGTCCACGGTCTGGCCAACCTCGACTTCGTGATCTTCCCGCCGCGCTGGATGGTGGCCGAGAACACCTTCCGTCCGCCGTGGTTCCACCGCAACCTGATGAACGAGTTCATGGGCCTGATCCAGGGCGAATACGACGCCAAGGCCGAAGGTTTCGTGCCCGGCGGTGCGTCCCTGCACAGTTGCATGAGCGCCCACGGCCCGGATGGCGAGACCTGCACCAAAGCCATCAACGCGGACCTGAAACCGGCGAAGATCGACAACACCATGGCCTTCATGTTCGAGACCAGTCAGGTGCTGCGCCCAAGCCGCTTCGCCCTCGATTGCCCGCAACTGCAATCCACTTACGACGCCTGCTGGGCCACGCTGCCCGCCACGTTCGACCCGACCCGGAGATAATCCATGACTCAGAATTCCATCACCCGCAGTTGGGTCGCCTCGGCCAACGGTCACGCCGATTTCCCGTTGCAGAACCTGCCACTGGGCGTGTTCAGTATCGACGGTTCGGCGCCGCGTGCTGGCGTGGCGATTGGCGAACATATCTTTGATCTGCAAGTGGCGCTTGAAGCCGGTCTGTTCGACGGTACCGCACGCCGTGCGGTCGAAGCCATGCACGGCGGTCAGTTGAACGCCTTCTTTGAACTCGGTCGCGACGCCCGCGTCGCTCTGCGTGAACGTCTGCTGGAACTGTTCAGCGAGGGCAGCACCCATCGCGGCAACATCGAAGCCCAGGGCGCAAAACTGCTGCGGTTGGCTGCCGATTGCCAGATGCATCTGCCAGCGCGCATCAACGATTACACCGACTTCTACGTCGGCATCGAGCATGCGCAGAACGTCGGCAAACTGTTCCGCCCGGACAACCCGTTGCTGCCGAACTACAAACATGTGCCGATCGGTTATCACGGTCGCGCATCCACCGTTCGCGCCTCCGGTGCCGACGTGCGCCGTCCGAAAGGTCAGACTCTGCCGGCCGGTGCGAGCGAGCCGACCTTCGGCCCGTGCGCGCGGCTGGACTATGAGCTGGAACTGGGAATCTGGATCGGCCAGGGCAACGAAATGGGCGAGCCGATTGCCATTGGCGATGCCGCCGAACACATTGCCGGTTTCTGCCTGCTCAACGACTGGTCGGCCCGTGACATCCAGGCCTGGGAATATCAGCCGCTCGGTCCGTTCCTGTCCAAGAGCTTCATCACCAGTGTCTCGCCATGGGTGGTAACCGCCGAGGCGCTGGCGCCATTCCGCACCGCTCAACCGGCCCGTCCGCAAGGCGATCCGCAGCCGCTGCCGTATCTGCTCGACAAGCGCGATCAGGATGGCGGTGCTTTCGACATCGAGCTGGAGGTGCTGCTGCTCACCGAGAAGATGCGCGAGCAGAACCTGCCGGCTCATCGCCTGACCCTGAGCAATACCCGCTACATGTACTGGACCGTCGCGCAAATGGTCGCGCACCACAGCGTCAACGGTTGCCAGTTGCAGGCCGGTGACCTGTTCGGTTCGGGCACTTTGTCCGGACCTGAAAACGGTCAGTTCGGCAGCCTGCTGGAAATCACCGAGGGCGGCAAAAAGCCGATCGAACTGGCCTCCGGTGAGGTACGCAAATTCCTTGAAGACGGCGATGAAATCATTCTGCGTGCTCGCTGTGCCCGCGAAGGTTTCGCCTCGATCGGCTTCGGCGAATGCCGTGGTACCGTGCTGGCGGCACGCTGACAGGAGCGGCTCATGGATCTCTATACCTATTACCGTTCCACCTCGTCGTACCGGGTGCGGATCGCGCTGGCGCTCAAGGGCCTCGACTATCAGGCGTTGCCGGTCAATCTGATCGCACCACCGGGTGGCGAGCATCGGCAACCGGCGTATCTGGCGATCAACCCCCAGGGCCGAGTGCCTGCCTTGCGCACCGACGATGGCAAGCTGCTGATTCAGTCGCCGGCAATCATCGAATACCTGGAGGAATTTCATCCACAGGTGCCGTTGTTGCCCGAAGACCTTGTTGCCCGCGCACAGGTGCGCGGCGTGGCGGCGGTGATCGGTTGCGATGTGCATCCGCTGCACAACGTCAGTGTGCTCAATCGCCTGCGCGGTCTGGGCCACGACGAGTCGCAGGTGAACGAGTGGATCGCTCACTGGATCGGTCAGGGTCTGGCGACGGTGGAGCAGTTGATCGGCGACAGCGGCTTCTGTTTCGGCGAGTGGCCGTGCGTGGCTGACGTGTATCTGATTCCGCAGTTGTACGCGGCCGAGCGTTTCAACGTTTCGCTTGAGGCGTATCCACGGATTCGTCGGGTGGCGGCGCTGGCCGCCGAACATCCGGCGTTCATCGCGGCGCATCCCGCGAACCAGCCGGATACGCCGAAGTAGTATTGGATGGCTCCCGTGCAACGCACGGGAGCCATTGCAGTTACCCGACAAAAATCATAAAAACAAAACAGGTACCTTGCGATGCACAACCAGATTGCCAGCTTCCGGGCGGCACTCGACGCCCGTCCTGTGTCCCGTTTTCAGTGGTTGCTCCTGATCCTTCTCGCCTTGCTGCTGGTCACCGACGGCTATGACGCCCAGGTACTCGGTTACGTGGTGCCGGCGCTGGCGCAGGACTGGGGGCTGGAGAAATCGGCGTTCGGCCCGGTGTTCAGCGCCAACCTGCTCGGTCTGACACTCGGTTCGCTGGCCGTGACGCCGCTGGCCGATCGTTTCGGCGTGCGGCGGATCTTGCTCGCGTGCGTGCTGATCTACGCCAGCCTCACCGTGCTGATGGTGTTTGCCGACTCCCTGAATACGTTGATGGTCGCGCGCTTCATCTGCGGCATCGGCATGGGCGGCGCGATGCCCAGCGCCATGGCGTTGATGTCGGAGTATTCACCGCCACGCCTGCGTACGCTGATGGTGACGCTGGCGGCGTGCGGCTTTTCCTTCGGCGGGGCGGCGGGTGGTTTTGTCGCGGCCGGTTTCATTGATCGTTTCGGCTGGCAGGCCGTATTCCTCGCCGGCGGTGTCACGCCGTTGCTGTTGTTTCCGTTTCTCTGGTGGATGCTGCCGGAATCCCTGCCGCGCCTGCTGCGCGATGCGCCGCCCTATGCGCGCCTGCGCAAGGTCACCGCGAAAATGTTGCCGGACTGGCAACCGCCCGCCGCGTCGGTCGAGCAGAACGAGCGGGAGCAGGGTAGCAAACTGACCGTGGTGGAGTTGTTCCGCAACGGTTATGCGCGCCCGACGTTACTGATCTGGTCGACTTTTTTCGTCAGCCTGATCCTGCTGTATTTCATGATCAGCTGGCTGCCGTCCCTGCTGCTGGAAAGTGGCCTGAAACTCAACGAAGCGAATCTGGTGACGTCGATGTTCCTGTTCGCCGGTACGTTGGGGGCGATCTGCATGGCGTGGTTCGCCGACCGATTGAAAAGCAAGGTGCGTCTGTTGTCCGCTGTGCTGGCGGGCGCGGCGCTCTGTGCGATTCTGCTGGGCCTCAATCACGACAATCCGCGCTATCTGGTGGCCTGTGTATTTGCGGCAGGCTTCTGCATCATCGGCGGGCAACTGACGCTGAACGCATTCGCCAGCAATTTCTACCCGGCCCACGTGCGCGCCACCGGCACTGGCTGGGCGCTGGGAGTGGGTCGTTTCGGGTCGATTCTCGGGCCGCTGTTGGGCAGCCTGCTGCTGGCAATGCACATCCCGGTGCAGCAGATTTTCTTCTTCTGCGCGATCCCGGCAGTGATGGCGGCGTTGTTGATCATTCAGGTGCGTTCGCCTTCGCAGCTTGCGCAAAATCCTGTGGGAGCGAGCCTGCTCGCGAAGAACGATAACGCGGTTTGATAGAGAAACCGTGTCGGCTGATTCGCGAGCAGGCTCGCTCCCACAAAGGCGTCAATGGACGACCGAGTTCGGCGGAAGATGCCCCAGCCGCTCCGTCAGGCGAAGCCGCTGAATCGGGTCCTCGCTGAGCAGCAATGCGTGTTCGAGGTCGAAACGTTCGGCATTCGGACAATCGAGACGCTGATACAGACTGGCCCGGGCCAGATAGTCGGCGGCGCTGGCGTTGCCCAGTTCGAGCACGCGTTCGGCATCGATCAGTGCCGCGATGCAGTCATCGTGGGTCAGGTGCAACTGGCGCAGATTGCGCGACAGGCGCTGCAGCATTTGCAGCGGTGTGGCAGTCAGCAGGTGATCGGCGTTGAGCTGCATCTGCTGGCCGTACTGACGATGCAGCAGTTCGCGGCAGTCGTTGGTATACAGACGTCTTCCGCCGCAAGGGTCGAGCAGGTGATCGGCGCCAGGAACCTTCAACAGGAAATGCCCGGGGAAATTCACGCCAACCAGTGGAATCTCCAGACCCCGCGCCAGCTCCAGTGCAATCAGCGCCAGCGCCAGGGGTTGTCCGCGACGGGTCTGCAGCACCTTGTTCAGCAGCGCCGCCTGCGGGCGCACCGGCGCAAAATCGTCTTGCGCGAAACCCAGCTCGACCATGCGCCGCAGCAACGGTTGCGCCAGTTCGCTGACCGGTAACAACGGCAAACCAAAGCTCACCCGCTGTTGCAGGTCGATGAAGTCCTGCAGCAGCGCATCGGGGTCGACGTGTTTATCGTGTTCGGCAGCCATCCACAGCGCGGCCTCCAGCAGCGCGGGCGGTGAACGGTGCAGACAGTCGAAAAAACGTTGGCGTGCACTCATCGGAATCTCCGGAGAATGCCTCGTTTTAGCTCCGTCTCCATCATTCGTCCAGTGCTGGAGTGCTCTGCTGTCGGGTTATGCCGCCACGCACTGAGCGTGAAGGTGCTTATTCCCGTGCGCTTCAGCAATTTTTGCGCGCAAGCCTATACTGGCGACTACCAGAAGTGATTCGGGAGCCTGCCGATGTTCGCTCTCATGCAAAGCACTCGCCTGGAATCGCTGCACCTTAGCGTTGATCCGGTTAGCGGATTGAAGGCGGTCATTGCCATCCATAACAGTCGCCTCGGGCCAGCCCTGGGCGGATGCCGTTATCTTGCTTACCCGAACGACGAAGCAGCGGTTGCGGACGCCATACGCCTGGCTCAGGGCATGAGCTACAAGGCTGCGCTGGCCGGCCTGGCCCAGGGGGGGGGCGTCGCCGTGATCGTGCGGCCGGCCCACGTGGAAAACCGTGGCGCGCTGTTCGAAGCCTTCGGTCGTTGCATCGACCAACTCGATGGCCGCTACATCACCGCCATCGACAGCGGCACTTCGGTGGCGGACATGGACTGCATCGCCCAGCAGACCCGACACGTCACCAGCACCACCTCCGCTGGCGACCCGGCGCCCCATGCCGCGATGGGCGTGTTCACCGGAATCCGCGCCACGGCCATGGCGCGGCTTGGCAGCGACAATCTCGAAGGCTTGCGCGTGGCGATTCAAGGGCTGGGCAATGTCGGATACGCACTGGCCGAACAACTGCACGCCGCCGGCGCCGAACTGCTGGTCAGCGACATCGACCACGGCAAGGTGCAACTGGCGATGGAACAGCTCAATGCCCACCCGATTGCCAACGACGCTTTGCTCAGCACGCCGTGCGATATCCTTGCGCCGTGTGGACTGGGCGGCGTGCTCAACAGCCACACCGTCCCTCAGTTGCGCTGCTCGGCGGTGGCGGGGTCGGCCAACAATCAGCTGACGCATCTGGACGTCGCCGATCAACTGGAACGGCGCGGCATTCTGTATGCGCCGGATTACGTGATCAATGCCGGCGGACTGATCTATGTGTCCCTCAAACATCGGGGCGAGGAACTGACCACCATCACCGCGCACCTGTCGAAAATCAGTTCAAGGCTGACCGAAGTGTTTGCCCACGCCCAGGCGGAAAAGCGTTCGCCGGCGCGGGTGGCGGACGAACTGGCGGAGAAGGTGTTGTACCGTTGAAGTTTTTGCGGACATGAAAAAGCCCCTGAGTCCTTCAACTCAGGGGCCATTCAATTCAGCTGTCGATTACTTCGCAGCTTTCGCCGCCTTGGCGGGTTTGGCGGGCGCTTCTGCCGGGTCAGACGCTTCTGCTGTCTCGGTTGCCGCAACCGGTGCCGCCGGTGCGTTGATCAGTTCCGACAGGGCATCAGGCTGGCTCTTGAACGCCCGGGCGAACACATCGCGGTTCTTCGCCATGAAGATCCCGACTTCTTCCACTTGCTGCTCGCTCAACGAGGGAACGGCTTTTTCCAGCACTTCGGCCAGCAACTCGGCCAGTTCGAGCATTTTGTCATGACGGTCAGCTTCGGCTTTATCCATGAACAAGCGCTCCAGATCTCGGCTGCTGCGGTATACCACTTCGACGGCCATTCACCACCTCACATGCCTTCACATTGGTTTGTCTTTGCGACTACTGTATTTATATACAGCGAAAAGGATAAGCGAATCCCTGCGCCTTGGGTAGTGGCTTTTTAATTTAGACCGGATTGGGATTTTGTCAGCCCGTTGGCTGCGCGCGGGTGCGACCAAACGCCACGGCGCGGGTTTCGCGGCGTCTCGCCATGATGGCGTGGCCTCTTTTCTGCATGCCACTGCATGCGTGCGCAATAACCGTCACGTCCAGCGTGCAACATCCGCTCGAACCGGGCTAAGGAACCTTCATCGTGAAAATCAACTGGGCCGAGAAACTGCGGCAAAACGTGCATCAACTGGCCGAGTCCCTGGGCAACCTGTTCGTCGAGACCTTCCACTATCTGGCACTGTTCGCCATCGGTGCGGTGACCGCATGGGCGGCAGTGGTGGAGTTTCTCGGTATGCTCGAGCAAGGGCACATCAAGATCGATGACATCCTGTTGCTGTTCATCTATCTGGAACTGGGGGCGATGGTCGGGATTTATTTCAAGACCAACCACATGCCGGTGCGCTTCCTGATCTACGTCGCAATCACCGCACTGACGCGCCTGCTGATCTCCAACGTCTCGCACCACAATCCGCCGGACATGGGCATCATCTACCTGTGCGGCGGAATTCTGCTGCTGGCGTTTTCGATTCTGGTGGTGCGTTACGCCTCGTCGCAATTCCCTTCGGTGAAGATCGAGAAGCCGCAACGCAAGCTTGGGGCGGGCTCCGGTGAACATCCCGAGATCGAGAAGGGCGAACTTTAAAGACCGATCGATGGCCGTTGCTGGCCGTTGACCTGGCGCGGTGGCGGATTGAGTCCGTCGCCGCGGGTCATGGCTTCGAGGATCGCCATGGCGCTGTGGCCCTGTTCGATGGCAATGCCGAACTGGATGCTTTGCACCAGTCGCTTCAGGCGTTCGGGGTCGTTGCGCTGATCGGCGCTGATCATCCGTTTGGCGACGATCCGACCGCCGCTGGAAAGGGTCAGCATGATGCTGCCGTCGAGCCCCTGAATGCTCAGATTGATCTGATAGTCCGGCGCGAAGGCATCGGTAATGATCTGAAAAGGATTGTCCATGATGCGTCACCGCCTGATTGAACGTGCAGTTGTTGACCGGCCGTGATCGGGTTGGTTCGCCAAACCTGACCATTGACCCTTCCGTGGTCCTGTCTCCTTCAGCGATAAAGCAAGGGACATGCCGGGAGTATTGGCGAACAATGAAACCGGTAAAAAAGAAGGCGAGCCCATGGCTCGCCTTCTTCGTTTGCGGCACGTTTCAGGGCAGAACCGAGTAAATGATCGCCGACAGTGCAATCAGGCCGATCAGCACCACGAACACGTTGGACGCATGGCCCGAATACTGGCGCAAGGCTGGCACGCGGCGGACGGCGTACATCGGCATCAGGAACAGCAGGCAGGCAATCACCGGTCCGCCGAGGGTTTCGATCATGCCGAGGATGCTCGGGTTGAAGGTCGCCACAGCCCAGCAGCTGAGGATCATGAACAGCGCGGTGGCGCGATTCAGCCAGCTCGCCGACACCACCCGGCCGCGGCCGCGCAGGCTTTTGACGATCATGCCCTGGAAGCCTTCGCTGGCGCCGATGTAGTGGCCGAGGAAGGATTTGGTGATCGCCACCAGCGCGATCAGTGGCGCGGCATAGGCGATGACCGGGGTCTGGAAGTGGTTGGCCAGGTACGACAGGATCGAAATGTTCTGCGCCTTGGCCGCCGCCAGATCCGCCGGCGACAGAGCCAGAATGCAGCTGAAACAGAAGAACATCACGGTCACCACCATCATGCCGTGGGCCATGGCGAGAATACCGCTGCTTTTGCGCTCGGCCTGCTCGCCGTAACGCTGTTTCTGCTCGACGGCGAAGGCGGAGATGATCGGCGAATGGTTGAACGAGAACACCATGACCGGGATCGCCAGCCACAGGGTTTTAATGAACACCGACATTTGCATCGGTTCCTGGGCACTGGCGAAAAAAGCACCGTTCCAGTTCGGAATCAGGCTGATGCCGAGCAGCAGCAGGGCCGCGACGAACGGATAGACCAGCACGCTCATGGCTTTGACGATGACGCTCTGACCGCAACGCACAATCGCCATCAGACCGAGGATCAACGCCAGCGACAGCACCGCGCGCGGCGGCGGGGCGATGTGCAACTGGTGTTCCAGGAAGCTGCTCAGGGTGTTGGTCAGCGCCACGCTGTACACCAGCAGGATCGGGAAGATCGCAAAGAAATACAGCAGCGTGATCAGCTTGCCGGCGCCGATGCCGAAGTGTTCTTCCACCACTTCGGTGATGTCACCGGAACGACCCGACAACACGAAACGGGTCAGGCCCCGGTGCGCGAAGAAGGTCATCGGAAACGCCAGCAACGCCAGGATCAGCAACGGCCAGAAGCCGCCGACACCGGCGTTGATCGGCAGGAACAGCGTGCCGGCACCGATGGCGGTGCCGTACAGGCCGAGCATCCAGGTGGTGTCGAATTTGCTCCAGCCCTTGTGGGCGGTTTCTTTGCTGCGTGTGCGGCCTACAGCGGGATTTTCGGCAGCAGGTGTGCGTACATCGGTCATCGTTTTTGCCTCGTTATTATTCTTGCTCGGGCTCACGTGTTACAGGCGGTCAGGGAGTGTTCCTCAGCACTCCACCCAGCTCACGGCCAGGCCGCCCCGTGAAGTCTCTTTGTATTTGTCATGCATGTCGGCGCCGGTATCGCGCATGGTGCGGATCACCCGGTCGAGGGAAATGAAGTGTTTGCCGTCGCCGCGCAGGGCCATTTGCGTCGCGTTGATCGCCTTTACCGCAGCGATGGCGTTGCGCTCGATACACGGCACTTGCACCAGCCCGCCGACCGGGTCACAGGTCAGGCCGAGGTTGTGTTCCAGACCGATTTCTGCGGCGTTTTCCAATTGTTCCGGGGTGGCACCGAGCACTTCGGCCAGGCCGGCGGCTGCCATTGCGCATGCCGAGCCGACTTCGCCCTGGCAGCCGACTTCGGCACCGGAGATCGAGGCGTTTTTCTTGCACAGGATGCCGACGGCGGCCGCACCCAGAAAGAAAGCGACCACGTCATCGTCCGACGCATCCGGATTGAATTTCATGTAGTAGTGCAGGACCGCCGGAATGATCCCGGCGGCGCCATTGGTCGGTGCAGTCACCATGCGCCCGCCGGCGGCGTTTTCTTCGTTGACGGCGAGGGCATACAGGTTGACCCATTCCATGGCGGACAGGGTTGAACTGATGACATTCGGCTTGCCGATTTCCAGCAGGCTGCGGTGCAATTTCGCTGCGCGACGCGGAACATTCAGACCGCCCGGCAGGACACCTTCGTGACGCAGGCCGTGTTCGACGCACTCGCGCATCACCGACCAGATGTGCAGCAGGCCCTGACGGATCTCGGCGTCGCTGCGCCAGGCCCGTTCGTTGGCCATCATCAGTTCGGACACCCGCAGATTGTGCTGCTTGCAAAGCGCCAGCAGTTCCACAGCACTGGAAAAGTCATAAGGCAGTTCAACGTCACCGGCTACAGCCGCCCCGGACTCGACTTGCGCCGCCTCGATGATGAAACCGCCACCGACCGAGTAGTACGTCTGTGTGAACAGCTCGGCGGATTCGCCAAAGGCTGTCAGCGACATGGCGTTGGGGTGGTAGGGCAGACTCTCGTCCAGAAGCAGGAGATCGTGCTGCCAGTTGAAGGCAATGTCTCTCTGACCGGCCAGACAGAGTTGGCCGGTTTCCCGCAGTCGCTGGATGCGTGGGTCGATGGTCGACGGATCGATGCTGTCCGGCCATTCGCCCATCAGGCCCATGACCGTGGCGCGGTCGGTGGCATGGCCAACACCGGTGGCCGAAAGCGAGCCATACAAACGGATTTCCACACGGCGCACGTCGTTCAGCAAATGCTGGTCGATCAGGGTCTGGGCGAAGGTGGCGGCGGCACGCATCGGGCCGACGGTGTGGGAACTGGACGGACCGATGCCGACTTTGAAGAGATCGAAAACACTGATAGCCATGCTAAAGCCTTACAAGCAATGGAGTAGGAATCGCCGCCATTTTTTGTAGGACAAGCGCAATGTCGGCGATACTGCCTACCTCGCTTCGGCGTGACTAACGAAACTTCCTAAGTAAGTCTTTAGCAGGACTAAACTATGAGCCGTCAATTGCATGCCCAGACTTACGTCTGGCTGCAGGTGTTTTCCTGTGCCGCGCGGCACCTGTCGTTCACCCGCTGTGCCGAAGAACTGCACATCACCCCGGGGGCGGTCAGCCAGCAAATCCGACAACTGGAAGAGCGTCTGGGCTTTCGGCTGTTTCACCGTCGCGCCCGAGGTGTGGAGTTGAGCGCGGAAGGGCAGCGGTTGGCGATCACGGTCAACGAGGCTTACGGCAGCATCGACGCGGAATTGCGTCGCCTCGATGCGGGAATGATCAGCGGGATCCTGCGGGTGCGTTCGATTCCGTCGTTCCTCAGCAAATGGCTGACCCCACGCCTGCCGCGCCTGCAACAGCGCTATCCGGACATTCAGCTGCGGCTGGTGGCCGAGGACAGCAGCGTGCCGTTGCATGAAGGGGATTTCGACCTGGCCATCGATTTGAACGACGGCAGTTATCCGGGCCTGTTATCCACAGCCTTGCTCGACGAGCAGATTTTTCCGGTGTGCGCGCCGAGCCTGTTGCGTGGCCGACCGCCGCTGCACGGACCGGCGGATCTGGTGCATTTCCCGTTGCTGCACGACATCACGGCGTGGCGCGGCAGTTATGAATATGCGGAGTGGGAGTTTTATCTGAATGCTGTCGGCTTCGAAGGCGCCGATGTGCGGCGGGGGCACACGTTCAATCGCAACCACCTGACCATCGAAGCGGCGATTGCCGGTATGGGCGTGGCGATTGCCCGGCGCACGCTGCTCAATGACGAGCTGGAGCGGGGTACCCTGATCGTGCCGTTCGGGATTTCGGTGCCCAATCACAAACGTTATGTGTTGCTCTACGCGCCAGGGGCCCTGAGCCATCCGGGCGTGCGTGCGGTGCATGACTGGCTGGTGGAGGAAGCGGAAATCTTTCGCGGCCTGCACCCGTTGAGTGATGGCTAATTGTGAGCGGATTTTTCAAGGCTGCGGGGCGACCCGACTCCCGACCTTACCAGCGCTTTGCCCGGTTGTCCGGCTTTTTTTGCGTATGAATATTTATCTTTTTCCAGGGGTTGAAATGTTCGTCACACGGGCCGATTGTTGTCATCAAGAGGTCACGAAATCCTGTTCAGGGGCCTCTTGTGAGCTAGCTGAAATAAGGGATGAACTATGCAAATCCAAGTCAACAGCGACAACCATATTCAAAGCAGCAAACGACTGGAGGAGTGGGTACGTACAACCATTGAGAGCATGCTCGACCGTTATGAGGAAGACCTGACCCGTGTCGAAGTCCATTTGAGCGACGAGAACGGTGACAAGCCCGGTCCCCATGACCTGCGCTGCCAGCTGGAAGCGCGGCCGAAAGGCCAACCACCGATTTCCGTGACCCACAAGGCCGACTCGCTGGAGCAGGCGCTCGAAGGTGCTGCGGAAAAACTCGAACATGCGCTGGAGCACAAGTTCGGCAAGCTGCGCGGCAAGCCACGTGCGAATGTAGTGCCGCTTCAGGGCAAGGCCAATGACCGGCTGCTGGAGGAAGAGTTTCTGGAGAACGAACAGGCAGCGATCAACAGTTGATCCGCTGATTTTCCAAGCCACCCAATGAGAACGGGCCTGCCATTGCAGGCCCGTTTTGTTTTCAGCGCAGATCAGAACGCCACAGAAGTCGCTCATCGAGCGAATGCCGGCAATCAGACTCTTTTGCGCATGAGAATATTTATCATTAAAATCGCTGTCCTGTTGCCTCGATCTGTTGATCGGGCGTTAACCGTTTCAGGGCCGAAACATGAAAGCCAAATTCGCCGCACTTCCCATGTCCTATCGTCTGGCCGTTACTTCGCGTTTGCTCGCAGCGGTGTTCGGCGGGTATCTGCTCGCGGCTCTGGCCAGTCTCACGTTAGCCCTGTGGTTGCCGCTGAACCGCACTGAAGCAGTCGTCACCGGCATGACGGTCTCGTTCCTCGTCTATCTGGTGGCGGTGCTCTGGTGTTTCGCCTGCCGCAGCGCATGGGCGGCGTGGGTCGGCCTGTTGGTGCCCAGCGTGATTCTGGCGACGATCTCCGGCGCCGCTCGTGGCCTGGGGTACGCATGAAAGAGGGTTCAAGGCAGGCAATGCCCGGCCGCTGTCGCTCCCTTTCGCAGGGTGCTTGAACTGACATGCTGATCAGTCATCCCCCCGAGCCCCACGAAGATGAACCCCACGGCGCCCGTGCACATTTTCTGCAGGTGTTTTTGTCCCGGCGCTCGCAAATGGAAGCGTTGGTGAGTCGCCGCGTCGGTTGCCGAGCGACGGCGGCGGATCTGGTTCAGGACCTGTTCCTGCGTTTCTGGCGCCGGCCGCTGGTGCAGGTCGAAGAGCTCGGCACCTATCTGTTGCGCTGCGCCGGCAACATCGCCATCGACCATTTGCGTAGCGAGGGCACGCGGGTGCGGGTCAACGAAGGCTGGCAGCCGAATGATCCGGACAGCAGCGCCAGCGAACCGCAAGCCGCACTTGAAGCAGGCAATGATCTGCGCCACGTCGAAGCGGCCCTGCGTGCCTTGCCCGAACGCACGCGGCAGATCTTTTTGCTCAATCGCATCCACGGGCGCAAGTACGCCGAGATCGCCAAAGTCATGGGCCTGTCCCAAAGCGCCGTGGAAAAACATATGATGCGCGCCCTCGAGGCCTGCAAGGCCAGTCTGCGCGAACCCGCGCCACGCCTGCCAGGGAAAGCACCGTGATTCACTCCCACCGCATTACCCCGACGCCCGCGCAGGAGCAAGCGGCCCTGGCCTGGCTGAGCCAGTTGCATGATCACCCAAGCACCGGCGATCAACTGATCTTCAGCCAATGGCTGCATGCCGACCCGGCCCATGCCGAGGCCTACGCCCGGGCGCAGGTCATCTGGGAGTTGAGCGAAGGCCCGGCGCGCACGCTGGCTGACGAAGACGCGTCCGTCCTGCAGGGCTATCTCGACGCGATGGATCGACCACGTCGTCCACAGGTCCGGCGTTGGGCCGCAGCGCTGGCGATGGCGGCCTGCCTGTTGTTGATGATCAGCCTCGGCAGCGGTTGGCAGCCGCAGCGCTGGATCGATGATCTGGGCGCCGATTACGTTTCGGCTCCCGGCGAAATCCGCACCGTGACACTGGCCGATCAGTCCCGGGTCACACTGGACGCCGACAGCGCCATCGCCGTGGATTTCAGCCATGGCGAGCGTCACGTTCAATTGCGTCGGGGCGCGGGATTTTTCAGCGTGACCCATACCGGGGAGCCGTTCGTGGTCGAGGCCGAAAAAGGCCAGGCTCGGGTGCTCGGCACGCAGTTCGAAGTGCGCCTGCAGCCACACGGGGCACAAGTCACCGTTCTGTCCGGGCGTGTCGGCGTGACGGCATTGCGGGATGCCCAACAGCAGATTCTCACCGCCGGGCAACAAGTGGCGTACGGCGAAGGATCCGCGCAAAAACTGCACGCTGTGGACAGCGAAGCGCAACTGGCCTGGCGTCAGGGCTGGCTCACCTATTACCAGTCGACCCTGGCCGATGTGGTGCAGGATCTGCGGCGTTATTACCCGGGACGGATTGTGCTGCTCAACGATGAACTGGGTGCGCGCAAGGTCAGCGGAAGCTTTCCGTCCAGGGATCCGCAAGCGGTGCTGAATTCTCTGCAAGGGGTACTGGGGTTCGAGCAGCATCAGGTGCTGGGCAGGCTGATTATCCTGCGCTGAAAATATTTTCAGATTTGTGGTGAGGTAAATCCCGACGCCATCCGTGTATTGACTGAAACTGCGAGTCATTCGCATCCGTTGCGGTTCTACACAGGTCATGAGCAATGAAGTCCAGGGCAAAATCGGGTTCGGTCAAACAGTGGTTCGGTGCCTCGGCACTGGGTTTTGCGGCGCTGGCATGGCTGCCGATGAATGTGGCGCAGGCCGCTGAAAGCAACAGCGCTCAGCCACAGAAACAGTTCAGTTTTTCCCTGGCCGCCAAACCGCTGCCACACGCCTTGAGTGACTTCAGTCGTGTGACAGGCCAGAGTGTGGTCTACACCGTCGAAGCGCCCTACGGCCTCAACGCGCCGGCGGTCGATGGCCGGATGAGTGCCGAACAGGCGTTGCAACGCCTGCTCGGCGGTTCCGGCCTGACCTTCCGCCGCACCGACAGCCATACCCTGACAATCGAGCCCGAGCCCACCGACGGCGTACTGAACCTCGGTGCGACCACTATCACCTCGATGGAAAATCAGCCGCTGAGTTACCAGCCACCGGAAACCAGTTCGGTGATGCGCTCCTCGGCCTCGCTCCAGGAAGTTCCCCAGACCGTCAACGTGATCCCCGCGCAGGTCATTCGCGATCAGGCGCCGCGCAATCTCGATGACGCGCTGGCCAATGTCAGCGGCATCACCCAGGGCAATACGCTGGGCAGCACCCAGGACTCGGTGATGACCCGTGGCTTCGGTGACAACCGCAACGGCTCGATCATGCGCGACGGCATGCCGGTGGTGCAGGGCCGTGGCATGAACGCCACCGTGGATCGCGTCGAAGTGCTCAAGGGCCCGGCCTCGCTGCTGTACGGGATTCAGGACCCGGGCGGTGTGGTCAACATGGTCAGCAAGAAACCGGAGTTGACTCAGTACAACGCTGTCACCCTGCGCGGCTCGACCTACGGCGACGGCAAGAACGGCAGCGGTGGTTCGTTCGACAGCACCGGTGCGCTGGGCGATTCCGGGCTGGCCTATCGCATGGTGCTCGACCATGAGGACGAAGATTACTGGCGCAACTTCGGTACCCACCGTGAAAGCCTGATCGCCCCGTCGCTGGCCTGGTACGGCGAACGCACCAGACTGCTGTTCGCTTACGAGCATCGTGAATTCCTGACGCCGTTCGACCGTGGCACCCTGATCGACCCGCGCACCAACCATCCGCTGGACATTTCGCGCAACGAACGCCTGGACGAGAAATTCAACGACATGGAGGGGCGCTCGGACCTCTACCATTTCGAGGCCGACCACGAACTCAACGACGACTGGAAAGCCCATTTCGGCTACAGCTGGAATCGCGAAACCTACGACGCCAGCCAGGTCCGCGTCACCGCCATCGACACCAAAAAGGGCACCCTGACCCGCAGCATGGACGGCACCCAGGGTGCGATCAGCACCGACCGTTTCACCACCGCCAGTCTCGAAGGCAAGGTCAAGGTGCTGGGCATGCAGCATGACCTGGTGTTCGGCGTCGACGACGAGTACCGCAAGATTTACCGCGCCGACCTGATCCGCCAGAAAAGCCTGAGCACCTTCAGTTACGTCAATCCGGTCTACGGTCGTGAAGTGGCCGGCTCCACTGTCAGCCCGGCGGACAGTGCGCAGACCGATCTGCTGCGCAGCGACTCGGTATTCCTGCAGGACTCGATTCACCTCAATGATCAGTGGATTCTGGTGGCCGGCGGGCGCTTCCAGGAATACGACCAGTACGCCGGCAAAGGCGTGCCGTTCAAGGCCAACACCGACAGCAACGGGCAGAAGTGGGTGCCGCGCGCAGGTCTGGTGTATCGCTACACTGACGCACTGTCGTTCTACGGCAGCTACACCGAATCATTCAAACCGAACTCGACCATCGCCCCGCTGAGCGGCAGCAGTACCGTGCTCGACGGCAGCATCGCGCCGGAAGAAGCCAAGTCCTGGGAGCTGGGCGCACGTCTCGACATTCCGGGACGCGTCACCGGTAACATCGCCCTGTTCGATATCAAGAAACGCAACGTGCTGGTGGCCAACGCCGAAGGCCCGACCACGATCTACAGCGCCGCCGGTGAAGTGCGTTCCCGTGGTCTGGAAGTGGACGTGACCGGCCAGCTCAGCGACCGCTGGAGCATGATCGGCAGCTACGCCTACACCGATGCCGAGGTTACCGAAGATCCGGACTACAAGGGCAACAAGCTGCAAAACGTGGCGAAGAATACCGGCTCGCTATCGGCGGTCTACGACTTCGGCAGCGTGATCGGCGGCGATCAACTGCGGGTTGGCGCCGGTGCGCGGTACGTCGGTGAGCGCGCAGGCAATGCAGTGAATGATTTCGAGCTGCCGAGCTACACCGTGGCCGATGCGTTCGCCACTTACGACACCAAGGTTGAAGGGCAGAAGGTCAAGTTCCAGCTCAACGTGAAGAACCTGTTCGACCGCACCTACTACACCTCGGCGGCCAGCCGGTTCTTTGTGTCGATGGGCGATTCACGGCAGATTTCGTTGTCGAGCACGCTGGAGTTTTAAGGAAAGATCAAAAGCCTCTCACCCTGACTCTCCCGAAACGTCGGACCGCCCGGAGGGAGAGGGACTCAACGCAAAAACGCCTGGCGATACTCGCCGGGCGTTCCACCCAGCACCTGGCGAAAGCGGTTGGTGAAGTGGCTGGCACTGGCGAACCCACACGCCAGGGCAATCTCCCCCAACGGTAACACCGTCCCGCGCAACAACTCCCGCGCCCGGCTCAGACGCCGTGCCAGTACGTACTGATGCGGTGGCAGGCCGAAGCTCACCCGGAACATCCGCGCAAAGTGATATTCCGACAACGCACACAATCCTGCGAGTTGTCCGAGACTGATCGGCTCGGCCAGCTGGTTGTCGATGTACTCCACCAATTGCCGGCGCTGATGCGGCGCCAGTCCCCCCTTGAGACGCAAGCCCTCACGCACGCCGACCTGGCTGAGCAGGGTATGGCTGATCAATTCGTGGGCCAGACTGCTGGTCAGCAGACGTTCGCCGGGCTCGTCCCAGTTGAGGGTGAGCAACTGGCGAAACCGTCGGGCCTGTTGCGGGTCTTCGAGAAAGGTCTTTTCGCGCAACTGCATTTCCCGGGGCTCGCGATCCAGCAGCGTGACGCAACCCAGGGCAAATTGTTCGGCGCTGAAATACAGGTGGGCCAGCCGGATATCACCGTTGATCACCCAGCCCGACTCGTGATCGGCCGGCAGGATACAGAGCTTGTCCGGCCCACCTTTCTGCCCGGGTTGATCGCGACGGAATGTGCCGGTGCCGCCGGCGATGTAGCAGGAGAGGGTGTGATGGCTCGGCGCTTCATATTCCTGGGCATCGTGGTGGTTGGTCCACAGGGCTGCGGACAGGCCATCGCCCAGCTCGGCGCTGTGCACAAGACGTGCGTTCGGCGAGCTGTTTAACGCTTGAAAGACTTGCAGGGTATCGATGGCGGCCATGGTCAGTCGGTTCTCTTCAACGCCTTGCATCCTACTCCCTGGATTTCGCGCTGCCAGCCTGCGCGCCGACAAAAGCGCAAGTTTATGCAAGCGCGAGTGGATGGCGTGGGCGGACACTGAAACCCAATCGAGGAGTGTCTGCCATGAACCTGTCGTTGTATGTGTTGACCGTACTGATCTGGGGCACCACCTGGATCGCCCTTAAATGGCAACTGGGTGTGGTGGCGATTCCGGTGTCGATCGTCTATCGCTTCGGCCTCGCCGCGCTGGTGTTGTTCGCGCTGTTGCTGCTCAGTCGCCGTCTGCAACCGATGAACCGGCGCGGGCATCTGATCTGTGTGGCGCAGGGTTTGTGCCTGTTCTGCGTCAACTTCATGTGTTTCCTGACCGCCAGCCAATGGATCCCCAGCGGTCTGGTGGCGGTGGTGTTTTCCACCGCGACCTTATGGAATGCGCTGAATGCACGCGTGTTCTTCGGCCAGCGCATTGCGCGCAATGTGCTGATGGGCGGGGCGCTGGGACTGTTTGGCCTGGGCCTGTTGTTCTGGCCGGAACTGGCCGGGCATCACGCCAGCCCGCAAACCCTGCTCGGTCTTGGTCTGGCGCTGTGCGGCACCCTGTGTTTCTCGGCGGGCAACATGTTGTCGAGCCTGCAACAGAAGGCCGGTCTCAAGCCGCTGACCACCAATGCCTGGGGCATGGCCTACGGTGCGGCGATGCTGTCGGTGTGGTGTCTGGTCAAAGGCATTCCGTTCGAAATGGAATGGACGTCGCGCTACATCGGCGCGCTGCTGTATCTGGTTATTCCGGGTTCAGTGATCGGTTTTACCGCTTACCTGACTTTGGTCGGGCGCATGGGGCCAGAGCGCGCGGCCTATTGCACGGTGCTGTTCCCGGTGGTGGCGCTGAACGTTTCGGCCTTTGCCGAAGGCTACCAATGGACAGCGCCGGCGTTGGTGGGATTGGTGCTGGTGATGCTGGGCAATGTGTTGGTGTTCCGTAAACCCAGGGTCCCGGTATTGCCGGGTCACGGCAAGCTGGCCTGAGGGTTCTGCTGACAAAAGGGGCAGGCGTCCGGCGACGTCTGCCCCTTTTTTATCAGCCTTTCCAGACCTGCGGATTGACCAGATCCTGCGGCCGTTCGCCCAGCAGGGCGCTGCGCAGGTTGGCCAGTGCGCGGTCGGCCATGGCTTCGCGGGTTTCATTCGTGGCCGAACCGATGTGCGGTAAGGTCACGGCGTTTTTCAGCTGGAACAGCGGCGATTCGCTCAACGGTTCTTTTTCGTAGACGTCGAGACCGGCGCCGCGAATGCGGTTGTTCTGCAGCGCTTCGATCAGCGCTGGTTCGTCGACCACCGGGCCACGGGAGATGTTGACCAGAATCGCTTCCGGCTTCATCAGCGCCAGTTCGCGATGGCTGATCAGGTGGCGGGTCTTGTCGCTGAGCGGTACCACCAGACAGACAAAATCGGCTTCGGCCAACAGTTGGTCAAGGCTGCGGAACTGCGCGCCGAGTTCCTGTTCCAGTCCGGTCTTGCGGCTGTTGCCGCTGTAGAGAATCGGCATGTTGAAACCGAAGCGCCCGCGACGGGCAACGGCGGCGCCGATGTTGCCCATGCCGACGATGCCCAGGGTCTTGCCGTGCACGTCGCAACCGAACAGCGGTGCACCGACGCTGGCCTGCCACTGGCCTGCCTTGGTCCAGGCATCCAGTTCGGCGACGCGGCGGGCGCTGCTCATGATCAGGGCGAAGGCCAGGTCAGCGGTGCTTTCGGTGAGCACGTCCGGGGTGTTGGTGAGCATGATCCCGCGTTCGTTGAAGTAGGCGAGGTCGTAGTTGTCGTAGCCGACGGAGACGCTGGAGACCACTTCGAGTTTCGCGGCGTTTTCCAGTTGGGCCTTGCCGAGTTTGCGACCGACGCCGATCAGGCCGTGGGCGTGGGGCAGGGCTTCGTTGAACTGGGCGTTGATGTCGCCGTTCTTTGGATTCGGGACGATGACGTCGAAGTCCTGTTGCAGGCGTTCGATCATGGGTGGGGTGATGCGGCTGAAGGCCAGGACTGTTTTTTTCATTGGCATTGGGCTCGGCTGTTCTGGGTTGCCAAGCAAGCTAACATTTCTGTTTTGGGTTGTCTTGGCGGCCTCTGGGCCGACCAGACTTTTGGGGTTTTGGGTGAATATCCGTTTCTGCGGGTGTGGCGGATTATGGTTCCGCCCTTACGGCGGGTCACTTTTGACAAACGCCTCAAAAGTAACCAAAAAGGCTTGGCCCCTGCGTTCGGCACCTCGCTGTGGCTCGGTGTTCCTTCGTTCCGGGATTGATCCGGGGGCATCGCCTACGGTTTGCTTCGCTGCACCTCCTCTCGATGTGTTTGGCTTCGCCAAACGGTCGCTGCGCTCCCACCCCGGATCAATCCCTCCACTCAGCCTTCCGATGGGGCCGGCACGTCAAAAGCGGTACTCGAGCTAACGCTCATCGTTTTGAGTGGTGAGAAGCGAAGAGCGAAAAGCGAAAAGCGAGTGCGGGCTGGCTTTGCTTTTGATCGTTCCCACGCTCTGCGTCCCCATCGATCTGCCAGCGAATGCAGTCGGCGCTGGCAGGTCGGTTTTGTCGGAACGGCTTAGCTGGGTGTCGGGTAACGCTGTACTTCGACGTTATCCAGCACGCGGTTCACTGCCAGTTCGGCAAGCATGATGACTTGTTGTATGCCCAGAATCCGGTGACGCTGTGGTGAGTCGACATAGGCTGCCACGTCACTGGCCATGACGCTGGCCGAGGCCAGGGATTCACAGGCGTGGGCCAGCAGGCTTTCGTCGTCCATGTCCGGTGAAATCTGGAACATTTCGCTCGGTTTGCGGCCGGAGCATTTTTTCGGGAGGGGGTTCAGGTAGTGATCGAGGGCGCGTTCGGCAGCCTCGTGGAGTTTTTTTGAATCGGCGGATTCGTAGGGCGAGGTGTCGTTGGTTTCAGGGGGATTCGGAGTAAGTTTTTTCATGGCATAGATCCTTAAGTCTTGGAGGAGCTGCCATTTTTCGTTTTCCAGGCGAAAGAGGTGGCAGCTGTACGCGGACTGGAAAAACCGGAAAGGATCAAACCCGGCAGACCCGGAGGTCTCCCACGTACAGCTACCATAACGTCGCGAAAAAACGCCGCATTATGTCATGTGCTGTGATCCTGAACTTCGGGTTTTCCAGACCCGGCCGCCGATGCGTCAGCGACCCCAAAAGCCTATCCACCTCGTTTCCGAGGGACAACCGACACGACTTGTCGGAAACATCCCCCAAAAATCAGCACGTCTGTAGGACGGCCAAGTCAATTCGCCACCCGCACCCCGGCCAGACTCCCACTCATTTCATAAGCCGCCAGTTCCGCCTGATGCCCCGCCAGAATCTCCGGCAGCGATCCGCGCAAATACTCGACCCACGTCTTGATCTTCGCATCCAGATACTGCCGCGACGGGTAGATCGCGTACAGGTTCAGTTCCTGCGAGCGGTAGTTCGGCATCACCCGTACCAGCGAGCCGTTGCGCAAGCCTTCGATGGCGGCATACACCGGCAGCACGCCGACGCCCATCCCACTGGTGATCGCGGTTTTCATCGCGTCGGCGGAGTTGACCAGGAACGGCGAGCTGTTGATGGTGACCATTTCCTGGCCTTCGGGGCCGTCGAAGGCCCATTTTTCCAGGGGGATCACCGGGCTTACCAGGCGCAGGCAGGCGTGGTTCAGCAGGTCGCTGGGTTTTTGTGCACAGCCGTTGGCTTTCACGTAGGCCGGGGAGGCGCAGACGATGCTGTAGGTGATGCCCAGGCGTTGCGAGACGAAGCCCGAGTCCGGCAGTTCGCGGGCCAGGACGATGGACACGTCGTAGCCTTCGTCGAGCAGGTCCGGCACACGGTTGGCCATGGTCAGGTCGAAGGTCACGTCCGGATGGGTCTTGCGATAGCGGGCGATGGCGTCGATCACGAAGTGCTGGCCGATGCCGGTCATGGTGTGCACTTTCAATTGTCCGGCCGGGCGCGCGTGGGCTTCGCTGGCTTCGGCTTCGGCCTCTTCGACGTAGGCAAGGATCTGCTCGCAGCGCAGCAGGTAGCGCTTGCCGGCCTCTGTAAGCGCGATGCGCCGGGTCGTGCGGTTCAGCAGGCGGGTTTGCAGATGGGCCTCAAGGTTGGAGACCGCGCGCGAGACGTTGGCCGTGGTGGTGTCGAGTTGCACGGCGGCGGCGGTGAAGCTGCCCGCTTCGGCCACACAACTGAAGGCGCGCATGTTTTGCAATGTGTCCATGGGGTGCTCTCAAGGGAGATGGCAAATTGTGACACGAAGTTTCAGGGGCTGAGACCCCCGACCAAGGGATTATCTCGTTAACCGTAACAAAGATTCGCAGAAAACCCAGCTTATCGCCGTTCAGGGCCGCCCCTAGAATTGCGCTCACCTCGAAACATCCCCCACCTCAGGAATTCGCAGCAGTGCCGCGTCGCATCAACAGAGCGCTTTTGCCGCTCAGTGTTCTGGCTATTTCGTTAGGTCTTGGCGGCTGCATCGGAACCGGAGGGATTGCCCCGCAGGGCAAGGCTCTGGAGGCCAATGAACTGGCCACCGACGAGGCCATCGCCCACGCCGCCCGTGACGCAAACTGGCCCACCGCCCAATGGTGGCAAGCCTATGGCGACCCGCAACTCAATCGCTGGATCGACCTGGCCGTGCAAGGCAGCCCGACCCTGGCCATGGCGGCTGCGCGAGTGCGTCAGGCCAAATCCATGGCCGGTGTCGCCGAAGCCGCCGAGTCGTTGCAGATCAATGGCGAGTCGACTCTCAAGCGCCACAACTGGCCGACCGACCAGTTCTACGGTCCCGGCGAGCTGGCCAATACCACCACCTGGGACAACAACGCCGCGCTGGGCTTCAGTTACGCCCTCGATCTCTGGGGCCGTGAAAGCAACAGCACCGAACGAGCGGTTGATCTGGCGCACATGAGCGCTGCCGAAGCGCGGCAGGCGCAGCTCGAGTTGCAGAACAACATCGTGCGCGCCTACATCGAGCTGTCGCTGCATTACGCCCAGCGCGACATTGTCGCGGCGACGCTCAAGCAGCAACAGCAGATTCTCGAATTGGCGCAGAAGCGCCTGGACGGTGGAATCGGTACGCACTTCGAAGTCAGTCAGGCTGAAACCCCGCTGCCGGAAACCCATCGGCAACTGGATGCGCTGGACGAGGAAATCGCCCTGAGCCGCAACCAGATTGCGGCACTGGCCGGCAAAGGGCCGGGCGCCGGTGCGCAATTGCAGCGTCCGACCCTGTCCCTCGGTGCGGCCCTGAAACTGCCATCGGCATTGCCCGCCGACCTGCTCGGCCAGCGCCCGGATGTGGTCGCCAGTCGCTGGCAAGTGGCGGCGCAGGCGCGCGGGATCGATGTCGCGCATGCCGGCTTCTATCCCAACGTCGATCTGGTCGGCAGCCTCGGTTACATGGCCACCGGTGGCGGGGCGCTGGAGTTTTTGACCGGCAAGAAGCTCAACTACACCGTCGGGCCGGCAATCTCGCTGCCGATCTTCGACGGCGGGCGCCTGCGCGCCGAACTCGGTGAAGCCTCGGCGGGTTATGACATCGCCGTGGCGCATTACAACCAGACCCTGGTCAATGCGCTGAAGAACATCTCCGACCAGTTGATTCGCCGCGAGTCGATGGACAAGCAGCAGACGTTCGCCGCCGAATCCGTGGCCACGGCGCAGAAGACTTACGACATCGCGATGATCGCTTACCAGCGCGGGCTCACCGATTACCTCAATGTGCTCAACGCCCAGACCCTGCTGTTCAAACAGCAGCAGGTTCAGCAGCAGGTACAGGCAGCGCGGTTGAGTGCCCATGCGGACCTGGTGACGGCGTTGGGCGGTGGTCTTGGTGCGGGTAAAGACGTGCCGACCGCGCAACAAACCCAGGCACCGAAAACCCCGGCTCTCCTGCGTTGAACACACAACCCGATGTGGGAGCGAGCCTGCTCGCGAAAGCGGTGTTCCAGTCGCCATCCATGTCGAATGTGACGCCGTCTTCGCGAGCAGGCTCGCTCCCACAGGTTTCGAGTCCAGACTGAATTTTTGAGCACAATTGAATGACTTCCTTGCCCGCACCCTTGCGCTGGCTCTACTCCCTGGAATGGCGCCGGGGCTTTTTCGAATGGGCGCGCAGCGATGGCGTGACCTGGGTCTACATCTTCAAGGTGTTGATCGCTGCATTCCTGACCCTGTGGCTGGCCATGCGCCTGGAACTGCCGCAGCCGCGCACGGCGATGATCACGGTGTTCATCGTCATGCAGCCGCAGAGCGGCCAGGTGTTCGCCAAGAGCTTTTATCGCTTCCTCGGCACTCTGGCCGGTTCGGCAATGATGGTCACGCTGATTTCGCTGTTTGCCCAGAACACCGAACTGTTCCTCGGTTCGCTGGCAATCTGGGTCGGCATCTGCTCGGCCGGTGCCGCCCGTTGCCGCAACTTCCGCGCCTACGGTTTTGTGCTGGCGGGCTACACCGCTGCAATGGTCGGGTTGCCGGCGCTGGCGCATCCCGACGGAGCGTTCATGGCGGCGGTGTGGCGGGTGCTGGAGATCTCGCTGGGGATTCTCTGCTCGACCCTGGTCAGCGCCGCGATCCTGCCGCAGACCGCCAGCGCGGCGATGCGCAACGCCTTGTATCAGCGCTTCGGTGTGTTCGCCCTGTTCGTCACCGATGGCTTGCGCGGACGCAGCAAAACGGAATCGTTCGAGGCCAGCAACGTGCGCTTCATCGCCGAAGCGGTGGGCCTGGAAGGGCTGCGCAGCGTGACCGTGTTCGAGGACCCGCACATGCGTCGGCGCAACGGTCGTCTCAGTCGCCTGAACAGCGAATTCATGGGCATCACCACCCGCTTCAACGCCTTGCATCAGTTGCTCGAGCGTCTGCGCGTCAATGACGAAGCGCATGTCGTGGCGGCGATCAAACCGGGCCTGCAGGATCTGGCCGAAGTGCTCGACGGGTTCAGTGGTCGTGCCCTGACCAGCCCGGATGCGGCGCGTCTGGTGCTGGCGCTCGCCACGTACAAGGAAGGATTGCCGGCGCGGGTGCGCAGCCTGCGGGCGGCCTTCCAGGAAAGCGGGCCGGGCGAGGCCGAGTTGCTGGATTTTCACACGGCCTATGAACTGCTCTATCGCTTCGTCGACGACCTGCACAGTTACGCACAGACCCACGCCTCGCTGGCCGATCACCGCCACGAACGAGAGCGCTGGGACGAGCCGTTCACCCCGCAGACCAGTTGGTGGGCGGCAGCGGCTTCAGGGATTCGTGCCGCGTTCATTCTCGTTGTACTCGGCAGTTACTGGGTCGCCACCGCGTGGCCGAGCGGCGCGACCATGACCCTGATCGCGGCCGCTACCGTGGGCCTGTCGGCGGCGACACCGAACCCGAAACGCATGGCATTCCAGATGGCGTGCGGCACGTTCCTCGGGGCGCTGATCGGCTTCGTCGAGATGTTTTTCATCTTCCCGTGGATCGACGGTTTCCCGCTGCTGTGCGTGATGCTCGCGCCGGTGATCGTGCTCGGCTCGTTCCTCGCGTCACGACCGCAATACGCGGGGGTTGGCCTGGGTCTGCTGATCTTCTTCAGTACCGGCTCGGTGCCGGACAACCTGACGATCTACAACCCCTACACCTTCATTAACGACTACATCGCCATGGTCATGGGCATGCTGGTCTGTGCGGCGGCGGGGGCGATCATCCTTCCGCCGAACAGCCGCTGGCTGTGGCAGCGTCTGGAACAGGATCTGCGCGGGCAAGTGGTGTACGCCATCAGCGGCAAACTCAAGGGCCTGGCGTCGAGTTTCGAAAGCCGTACCCGCGATCTGATGCATCAGGCCTACGGTCTGGCGGCCGGTCAGCCGCTGGTGCAGAAAAACCTGCTGCGCTGGATGTTCGTGGTGCTGGAAGTCGGCCACGCGATTATCGAGCTGCGCAAGGAACAGGCGATCCTGCCGGTGCATCCGGCCTATGCCGAATCGCAGCCATGGCGCCAGGCAATCCGGGTCATGGGGCGCTCGTTGGTGCGGCTGTTCCTGCAACCGAATGCGAGCAATCTGGAGCGCGCACTGGTGGCGGTGGATCACGCCATCAGCCGTGTCGCCGCCACCGATGAGCCGTTCGCCCCGCACTTCGACACGTCGGCACTGCGGCGGGTGAAAAGCTACCTGCACTTCATCCGCACCTCGTTGCTCGACCCGCAATCGCCCCTTGCTGCCTATGCCATCGCCAAGCCCGAAGGACTTGCCCATGCCTCGTGAAATCGCCTTCCACGGCGTGTACATGCCGACCATGACCCTGATGTTTTTCGTCGCCGCGGCCCTGGCCTGGGCGCTGGACCGATTCCTGTCCGGATTCGATCTGTACCGCTTTTTCTGGCACCCGGCGCTGCTGCGTCTGAGCCTGTTTACCTGTCTGTTCGGCGCGATGGCGCTGACTGTCTACCGTTGAGAATGTCCCGATGAAAAAGTTTTTCAGCCTGCTCGCGACCCTGCTGGTGCTGGCCCTGGCGCTGTGGATCGGCCGCACGTTGTGGGAGCACTACATGAACACGCCGTGGACCCGCGACGGTCGGGTCCGCGCCGACATCATCAACGTTGCGGCCGACGTGACCGGTGAAGTGGTGGACGTGCCGGTGCGCGACAACCAGTTGGTGAAGAAAGGTGATCTGCTGATGCAGATCGACCCCGAGCACTACCGCCTGGCGGTGAAGCAGGCGCAGTCTCTGGTCGCTTCGCGCAAGGCCACGTGGGAGATGCGCAAGGTCAACGCCCATCGCCGCGCTGACCTGGACAACCTGGTGATCTCTAAGGAAAACCGCGACGACGCCAGCAACATCGCAGACTCCGCACTGGCTGATTACCAACAGGCCCAGGCGCAACTGGAAGCCGCCGAACTCAACCTCAAGCGCACCGAAGTGCGGGCAGCGGTGGACGGTTACGTAACCAACCTCAACGTCCATCGCGGCGACTACGCTCGCATCGGCGAGGCGAAAATGGCCGTGGTCGACATGAACTCGTTCTGGGTCTACGGCTTCTTCGAAGAAACCAAACTGCCTCACGTGCGCGTCGGCGACAAAGCCGACATGCAACTGATGAGCGGCGAAGTCCTGAAGGGCCACGTGGAGAGCATTTCCCGCGGTATCTACGACCGCGACAACCCGGAAAGCCGCGAGCTGATCGCCGATGTGAACCCGACCTTCAACTGGGTGCGTCTGGCGCAACGGGTGCCGGTGCGGATTCACATCGATGAAGTGCCGGAAGGTGTGCTGCTGGCGGCGGGGATTACCTGCACCGTGGTGGTGAAGCAGGGCGCTGTGGATAACTGACAGGCCGAGCCCCTGTCTTTCGCGAGCAGGCTCGCTCCCACAGGTATCACGGCAGCTGAGCATCTTGAGCGCGCCTCAATACCTGTGGGAGCGGGCTTGCCCGCGATGGGACCGACTCGGTTTCAGAGTTGCCCGCGCAACCCGAAGCGCTTCATCAACGTCGATTCCAGCAACCCCTTCGGCAACAACGTCGCCAGCAACGGCAACGCCCGGCTGCCATTGCCGATGCGGATCAGCCGTGGCGGCTTGCTCTGTTGCACAGCCTTGAGCAGTTCGGCGGCGAACTCGCTGGCCGGTGTCGGTTTGTCCTGAGAAGCCTTGGCTCGCGCCCGGATGCCTTCGCGCAGGGGAAACCATGGCGATTGTTCGTTGATCAATTGCTCGGCCTCGTGCCCGGCGTTTTTCGCGAAACTGGATTGAATCGCCCCCGGCTGCACTTCCATCACACGAATCCCGAACGGCGCCAGTTCCATGCGCAGCGCGTCGCTCAATGCATGTACCGCCGCTTTCGAGGCGCAATAGGCTCCGGCGAACGGGGTGACCAGAACGCCGGAAACACTGCCCACATTCACCACCAGACCTTTGGCCCGGCGCAGCACCGGGAACAGCGCGCGAGTCACGCCGACAATCGAAAACACATTGGTTTCGAACTGGCGCTGCATGGCCGTCACACCGCCATCGAGCAGCGGGCCCATGGCGCCGTAGCCAGCGTTGTTGATCAGCACGTCGAGGCCGCCATGTTGCTGGTTGATTCGCTCGGCGAGTTGTTCCAGCGCGCAGTTGTCATTGACGTCCAGTTGCACCGCCGTGAACCCGGCGGCGCCGAGTGCCGCGACATCATCGGTCTTGCGCGCACTGGCCCAGACCTCGTAGCCGGCGCTTTTGAAGGCATCGGCGAGGGCGCGGCCGATGCCGCTGGAACAACCGGTAATCAACGCAACGGGCATGGCGCGTTCCTTGTGCAAAAGAGTGGGGAAGAGGATCAGTCGGAGAAACTACCCTGCAATCGCTCGGCGCGAAACTCCAGAGTCTGAGGGCGATAGCCGGGACGCAGCGGGGGCAGCGGCAAACAGTCTTCCCAGTTGCCGCCGGCCTGCAGTTCACCGGGGCCACGATAGCGAGGGGCGGCGTATTGGTTGTCGGCCAGATTCACCGTGTCGCCCGGCGCGTATGCTGCGATGCGCCAGCGCAGTTCGGTCAGCGGCACGTCGTTGCCGTTGTTCATCTTCAGTTGCAAAGGGCGATCCGCCGGGCACTGCTCAGGTGCATAGGTGATACGCAACTCCAGTCGCGCCAGTTGCTTGATCTCACGGTTGTCCAGCCACACCACCCATATCGCCACCAGCCCGAGGCCGACAGCGGCGGCCATGGACACCGGCAAGGCCTTGGCCGGGTAGCGCAACAACAGGACCAGCCAGGTAATGACCAGCAAGACGCCGATGAACATGTTCGAACGCTCCTTGAACGTGTGAATGCCATCCTACCGAAGGGGCGCGGGAATGGACATTCGCGGATTGATCGATGGCACCATTGGTCGGGACTGTAGTTTCTGACAGTAGTCGAATCCGCGCCGGGCCTGCTCAGATGCCGGAAGTACAAAGAACGCCGGTCGTGCGGGAGCACGCTCCATGAGCTTGCACATCAATACACCGAGGATGTCTGTGTTCGAGCCGCGCGGCTTGCCGGTGCGTGCGGTCGATTATTGTCGAGCCGTCGAGGACGGAGCGGTCGAGTCCCGGATCAACCGCACGCTTCGCGATCCGGCAGGGCGTGCGGTGAAAACTTGGGATCCGCGACTTTGGCGGTCACAAGCCGGCGACCCGCTGACACCGGCCAACCTGACGCAGGTGTATGCACTGGACGCCTCGGTCGTACATTCGGACAGTGTCGATGCCGGTGCGCAAATCGAGTTGAAGGGGCTCGCCTCGCAAACGCTGCTCAGTTGGGACAGCCGTCAGACCCGTCGCGAGATCGAACACGATGCGCAGCTGCGGCCAGTCGCGATATTCGAACACGGGGCGAGTGAGCCTCGGCGCTGTGTCGAGCGATTGACCTATGGTCATCCCGGCAGCGGGGATCAGTCGCATAACCAGTATGCTCAGTTGATTCGCCATGACCATCCGGCCGGCAGCATGTTGTTCGATACCTTCGCGATCAGCGGCCAATGCACCGAGGACACCCGCCACTTCACTCTCCAACCGCTGACACCCGACTGGCCGGAGCAGGAGGCGGATCGTGCACGGCTGCTGGAGCCAGGCGCCGGTGCGACATCGCGGTGGCGCCATGGTGCGCTGGGGGATGTGCTGGAACAGACGGACGCCCGGGATAACCGGCATGCGTTCGCACTGACTGTCGATGGCCGTTTGCACGAGCGCCGTTTGCAGTTGAAGGGGGAGGCTGAACAAATCCTGATCAGCGATATTCACTACAACGCTTACGGCAGTATCGAGCGGGAAACTGCCGGTAACGGTGTGCAAACTACCCGCACATATCGCCCCGAAGACGGTCGCCTGCTGATCCGCCGGTCCGAAGACGCTCACGGTCTCGTGCTGCAACACCTGAGTCATGAATACGACAGGATGGGCAATGTCCTGAGTATCGAAGACAAGGCACTGCCGATCCGTTACTTCGCCAACCGGCGCATCGAGCCAGTCAACCGCTTTGTCTACGACAGTCTTTACCAGTTGATCAAGGCGTCCGGCTGGGAAGCCGGCACTGTCAATCAAGGTCCGCAATCGATGGAGCGCATCGATCCGACGGCGATCAGCAACTATGCGCAGACTTACGAATATGATCCCGGCGGCAACCTGCGCAGGCTGGTTCATGTCGGCCCGCAAAGTCATGGGCGCAAACTGCAGCCGGCGAGTTACAGCAACCGCAGTCTGCCCTACGAAGACACGCCGCCTACCGATGCACAAATCGAAGCCGCATTCGACCGCAGAGGCAACCTGCTGCAGCCGGAACCGGGGCGGCTGCTGAGCTGGAACCTGCGCAACCAACTGCAATCGGTCAGCCCGGTGGAGCGTGTCTCCGGGCTCAACGATCAAGAGCTCTATCTCTACGATGGCAACAGTCAGCGGGTACGCAAGATCCGCTCTTCGTTAACCAATGCCCGAACCCTGGTTGCCGATGTGCGCTATTTGCCCGCTCTGGAGTTGCGTACCGACAACGGCACCGGTGAACGGTTGCAGGTCATCATTGCCGACAACGCTCGGGTACAGCACTGGGAGAGCCCGCCACCTTCGGGACTCAACAATCGGTATCGATACCAACATGTTGATCACCTGGGTTCGGTTTGTCTGGAAACCGCCGATGACGGTACGATGATCAGCCGGGAAAAGTTTCACCCATTCGGTACCAGTGCTTGGCGGGACGGCGAATTCAGCTACAAATACATGCGTTACTCGGGCAAGGAGCGCGATGCGACCGGGCTTTACTATTACGGCTTCCGTTACTACATCCCGTGGTTGCAACGCTGGACCAGTGCCGATCCTGCCGGTTATCCGGATGGGCTGAATATTTACCGGATGGTTCGCAACAATCCGCTCACGATGAGAGACGCGCTGGGGCTGCAAGCCGAGACCGGAACCTACGAAGCGCAGGTGGGCATTCGAGTGAAGCTGGCCTTCAAGCTGCTTTCCTCCCAAATACATGTGGCCAGGCTCGACCCGGGAGGGGGGCAATACAGCAAGTCTGCTGATTTCAAACTGGTTGAAGTCGGAGAGAGTCCCGAGTTTTCAGTGAGCAAGCGCGAACTGATGAGTCATTTGAGGATGTACCGGCGCCAGTACCGTGAGATGTACCACGACTCGATGCGGCAAGAAGATCCGCAGAGCATAAATATCAGCGTGGCGCAAAACCTTGAATTGGGAAAGGAGATCGCCGAGATCACATCCTCGTCCCTCAAGTATTCAAGCGAACCACATGTATCGGAGGAAAAAACGGTCACCAAGCACTTCTTCGCATTGATCAATCGCGACGATGTCGAAAAGAAGGGTCAGGACAAAGTGATTTATGGCATTGCTGAGTTGAGTATCTCGTCAACAAAGGGCGGAGAAAGCACGGTTCATGTGAGCAACGTACTTGCTCACCCGTTATCGCAGCCCGGCGTGGAAAACTTCCTGGGTGAATCGGTCGAGGCCACCGAGGCCATCCGGCCTTTCAAATTGCGTGGTATTGGCACTTACCTGACCGTCAAGTCGTTAGCCAGGATCGTGAGCACGCACAAGGTTCAGAAAGTCAGGACGGCTGCCGTCAATCCGCGATCAGCGGCTATCGCCAAAAGACTGGGAGCCAGAAAAGTGGCGTAAAAAAGCCCCCGCCCAACCCGCTGCGGATAGGGGACGCAGCGGGCTGGGCGGGGGCTTCCTGTTGCAGGGTGATCACTGCGCGATGGTTTTCACCGACACGCCGCGTTCGACCGGGGTGGAGCGACCGTAGATGTCTTCGAAACGCTCGATATCGTCTTCACCCAGGTACGAACCCGACTGTACTTCGATGATTTCCAGCGGGATCTTGCCCGGGTTGCGCAAGCGATGGACCGAGGCGATCGGGATGTAGGTCGACTGGTTTTCGGTCAACAGGAATACGTTCTCGTCGCAGGTCACTTCAGCGGTGCCGCTCACCACGATCCAGTGTTCGGCGCGGTGGTGGTGCATCTGCAGCGACAGGCACGCGCCTGGCTTGACCGAGATGTGCTTGACCTGGAAGCGGCCGCCCATGTCCACCGAGTCGTAGGAGCCCCACGGACGGTAGACCTCACAGTGGTTCTGGGTTTCGCTGCGGCCCTGCTCGTTGAGGGTGTTGACCATCTGCTTGACGCCCTGAACCTTGTCCTTGTGGGCGATCATCATGGCGTCCTTGGTTTCCACCACGACGATGTTTTCCAGGCCGATCACCGACACCAGTTTGCCGTTGCCGTGGATCATGCAGTTCTTGCTGTCCTGGATCACCACGTCGCCCTTGCTGACGTTGCCGTTGGCGTCCTTCTCGTTGACTTCCCACAGCGACGACCAGCAGCCCACATCGCTCCAGCCGGCAGTCAGCGGCACCACGCAGGCGCGCTGGGTCTTTTCCATCACGGAATAGTCGATGGAGTTGTCCGGGCAGCAGGCGAAGGTGGCTTCGTCGAAGGTGATGGTGTCCGGGTCCTGAGTGCTGCGCTCCAGGGTCAGCAGGCAGGTGTCGTAGATGTCCGGATCGTGCTTTTTCAGCTCTTCGAGGAAGCGGCTGGCGCGGAACAGGAACATGCCGCTGTTCCAGTAGTAACCGCCGGACTCGACGTACTCGGTGGCCCGTTTGACGTCGGGTTTTTCCACGAAGTGCGAAACACGGCTCACGCCTTCCGGCAGCAGTGAATCGCCGGTGGACTTGATGTAGCCGTAGCCGGTTTCCGGTTTGGTCGCCGGTACGCCGAACAGCACCATCTCGCCGTTTTCCGCCGCCACGGTGGCCAGGGCCAACGCGCGTTGCAGGGCTTTCTGGTCTTCGAGGACGTGATCGGCCGGCAGCACCAGCATCAGTTCGTCGCGACCTTCATTGACCAGCATCATCGCGGTCAGCGCCACGGCCGGCGCGGTGTTGCGACCGAACGGTTCCATCAGGATGCGCTGGCATTCCAGATTGCGGTTGGCCAACTGCTCGTTGACGATAAAGCGGTGATCCTTGTTGCAGACCACGATCGGGGTGTCCATACCTTCGAACACCAGGCGCTCGAGGGTTTGCTGGAACAGCGTGTGTTCGCCGGTCAGGGCGAGGAACTGCTTGGGAAACTGCTTGCGCGAAAGCGGCCAGAGACGGGAACCGCTACCACCTGACAAGATCACCGGAATCATAATGTTTACTCCATAAAATCGATTGGGTTAGAGGTCCTGTGGGAGCGAGCCTGCTCGCGAAAGCGGTGTATCGGTCGACATGGGTGTTGAATGTCGGACCGTATTCGCGAGCAGGCTCGCTCCCACATGGGGGACTGCGTCAGTTCATGAATGGATCAGCGAGTCGATACCGGGCGTTTCACCCAGACCGGCGACAGGTTGCTGCCGTTACCGGTGACGTAGAGCACGGCGGCCTC
Source organism: Pseudomonas sp. BW7P1 (assembly GCF_024981055.1). Classification (NCBI taxonomy): domain Bacteria; kingdom Pseudomonadati; phylum Pseudomonadota; class Gammaproteobacteria; order Pseudomonadales; family Pseudomonadaceae; genus Pseudomonas; species Pseudomonas sp. BW7P1. The sequence goes on from NZ_CP103374.1 coordinate 1,274,336, forward strand.
ACCGCGCTCCAGGGCGACCGGTTTCACGTCACCGACTTTCTTGTCGCCCTCGTACAGCGCCAGGCTGACTTTCACCGGGTTGATTTCACGCTCGCCACGGCCCTTGGCGGCCACGTTCGGCACCACGTCGGTCTTGCCGTCGGCGGTCTTCAGGGTCAGCGGCTTGTCGCTGAGGTTCTGCACGCGCACCAGGGATTTCTGCTTGTTCTTGAACGGCGGTTCTTCGATCAGTTGCGGCGCGCCGGACGCGTTGTTGACCAGGGTGTAGTAGTGGTCACCGGCGAGTTTTACCGGCAGTGTCTGGCTGCCGACCTTGGCGCTGTAGTCGCCGCCCGGCATGAAGCTGAAGTCGCTGCTGGCCAGCGGCGCGACGTCGTTCAGGCTGGTGCTGCCGACGGTGGCGCTGACTTCAGCGTTGCTGGCGTTGTAGACCCGCACGAAGGTCGAGCCTTTCGGTGCGGTCGGGCCGTACAGCGCAGCGTCGCCACCGGCAAACGCCTGGACCGACAGCACGCTCAGACCCGCAACCAGAGCAATGCGTTTAGCGAGACGACGAGGAGTTGTAGTGAAAGTCATGGTGGACCTCTCTTTCAGTTTTGCGCCCGATCGGGCGTCTCGGATTGAGTGTTGATTGCTACGTTCTGTTGGCGCGCGCCGGCTTGTTTGAGCTCTGCGACCCACTGTGGGTCGGCGTCGCCGATTTCGTTGTTCACAGGCAGATATCGTTCAGGAAACTCCCAGATCAGCACCTGCGGCGGGCTGTTCTTGAAGTCATCGCTTTTCAGGTAGCTGAGCATCGGCAGGATCGGACCGTGGCCGTCCTCGGCGTAATTGACGACGTCGCTGTGCAGCGCTTGCTTGAGCGCACCGACGAAATTCCAGTTGGGGTTGGCGCTGTAGCTGGTACCGATCAGTGCCACCGGCACTTCGCTGTTGGCGAACAAGGCGTCGTCACCGGCAGGTTGTTCGACGGCCACTGTGTTGCGCTTTTGCAGCGGTTCCTTGGCCGGCATCAGGTTTTCAAACAGTGGATCCAGCGGCAGGAACAGACGCAGGTCGCCCTTGTGCGTGACCTTTTCCGCTGGCGTGGTAACGAAACGCTGCGGCTCGCCGCTGAGCGGGAACGTGTCGGCGATGGTTTTGGCCAGGGTGTTGGCGGCGATTTCCGCGCCTTCCGGCGTCCAGTGGGTGTCAGTGCGCAGGAACACTTGCTGACCGTTCTGCTTGGCCTTTTGCAGCGGGCCGAGCAGATCGGGGGCGAGGATCCTGTCCGCCGCGACCCGGGCGTGGAAATCCTGATAGAGGTTGGCGTGGATGCTCGCCGGTTTCACGTCACCCAGGTGTTCCGGGTACAGGCGAACCTTGGCCGGCACGATTGCCATGACCAGTTTCACGCCTTTCTCTTTCAGGGTCTGGCGCACGCCTTCGACCAGCGCGTAGTTGCCTTGCAGGTTCAGCTCTTCGTTGACGATCGGGTTGAATTCCTCATCGCTGTACAGCCATTGATCGCGACCGAGCACCACGCCCGGACGACCTTCGTTGAACAGCTTGAAATCCAGTGCGGCCCAGAGGTTGGTGCCCAGGCGCTTGATCGGGAATTCATCGTCGTAGTGGGTTTCCACGGCCTTGGTCCAGCGGCCGTTGAGCACCGTCGCATCGGCATTGGTGCTGAAACCGAAGAAGCTGCGCACCGACCACAGACCGAGCACCAGCAGGGTCAGCAGAAACAGCGCGATGTAGAAGATGCGTAATGAGCGGGTCATGGCAGATCCCTCAGAACTGGAAGTAAAGGAACGGCGAGAAGCTTTGCGCCGAGAGTTTGAGAATCGAGGCGATGAACAGCAGCAGTACCAGCCCGCGCATCACGTAGCGCGACCAGTCCGCCGTCCAGTACGCCGGTTGCACCTGAGCGTCGACGCCGACGGTGTAGCCCGGTTCGTGGATGCTCGCCGGGTTCTCCCCCGGCGCCGCCTTGATCAGGCCCGGTTGAGCACCGGCAGGGCCGTCGTTTTCGATGTTGACCGCAGGTTTGGTCTTGACCGGCGGCTGGCTGGTGTACAGGTCACGCAGGCCAAAGAACGCCAGGGTCACGTAAGCCACCACCAGGGTCGCCACCTGCAGGCCGGTGAGGCTGGCGCGGTTGAGCTCTGACAGCGACCAGTCGCCGAAGCTGAACATCGCGCCGTACATGCGCCCGGCAACGTGCAGGTTCTCGGCGCGGAAGATCACCCAGCCCATGACCACCAACAGGAACGTCAGCGCCCAGCGGATCGGGTTGAGGCTGCGCGGCGAGGTGTTGATGCCGAGCATTTTCTCGATCGCCAGCCACGTGCCGTGCCACGCCCCCCAGACGATGTAGGTGATGTTCGCGCCGTGCCACAGACCTCCGAGCAGCATGGTCAGGAACAGGTTGCGATAGGTCATCAGCGTGCCTTTGCGGTTGCCGCCGAGGGTGATGTAGAGGTAGTCGCGCAGCCAGGTCGACAGGCTGATGTGCCAGCGGCGCCAGAACTCGGTGATCGACTGGCTGATATAGGGCTGCTTGAAGTTTTCCATGAAGCGGAAACCCATCATCAGGCCCAGACCAATCGCCATGTCGCTGTAACCGGAGAAGTCGAAATACAGCTGCGCGGTGTAAGCCAGCGCGCCGAGCCAGGCGTCGCCCGTGGTCGGGTTTTGCAGGGCGAAGCAGTGGTCGGCGACCACGGCGAGGGTGTCGGCGATGAACACCTTTTTGATGAAACCCTGCATGAACCGCGTGCAGCCCTCGGAGAACTTGTCGAGGGTGTGGGTGCGGTTGTTGAACTGGTCGGCCAGGTCACGGAAACGCAATACGGGACCGGCGATCAGGTGCGGGAAGATCGCCACGAACGCCGCGAAGTCGATCAGGTTGCGGGTGGCCGGGGTGTCGCCACGATAGACGTCGATGATGTAGCTGATGGACTCGAAGATGTAGAACGAGATGCCGATCGGCAACAGCACGTGGGTCAGGATGAACGGTTCGAGACCGAACGAAGTCATGATCGCGTTGAGGCTGTCGACGCCGAAGTTGGCATACTTGAAGTAGCCGAGGATGCACAGATCCACCGCCACGCCGAGCAGCAGCCAGCGCTGGGCCGGTTTGCTGCGCACGCCGGCGGCGCCGACTTTCAGGCCGATCCAGTAGTTCCACAGGGTGACGCCGGCGAACAGCGCCAGGAAGTCCACCCGCCACCAGGCATAGAACACGTAGCTGGCGATCAGCAGCAGCAGGTTGCGATAGCGTTGCCCGCTCAGGTAGTACAAGCCGAGAAAGATCGGCAAGAACAGAAACAGGAACACGTTGGATGAAAATACCATCCCGATCTCTCCATGTTTGAACCAACAGTCAAGGGCCAAAGCCCCCCCAAACCCCCCACTGAAAAGTCCGGGGGATGTATTGCATCCAGATTCACCACAACCCTTGTGGGAGCTGGCTCCCACAGGGGTTTGTGTTCTGCCTCAAGAACCCTTGTTGCCTTTCTCGTGGGACGGGTCGTAGACCTTGGTCAAATCCCCGCCGAGGCGAAACGTCTTGAACGGCTGCATGCCGTGTTTCTTCTCCAGCACCTCCGGCGAACAGGTGTAGAGGCTGCAGAACGGTTCGAGCCAGGCGAATTTCATGTCCTCCTTCAGGTCGGTCATGTCCTGCTCCTTGCCGTTTTTCCTTTCGAACTGATCCGGGTCTTTCACCCCGGCCAGCACGCGGTCGCCCAGACGTTTTAGCGCGCCGTTGTTTTCCTGACGCAGATCCACACCGTTGACCTGGGCGAAACTGGCGATCATCGCCAGTGGCGGCAGGGCATAGTTGTGATAGGCGAGGGCGCGTTGCTGGCGCTTGAGTTCGTTGGGCAGGTAACCGTCGGCATCGATCTGATTGACGCCGACCTTGTATTCCTTGACCGCCCAATCGAACAGGTCGCGGCGGTTGGTGGCGATGGACGTCGCCATCACTGACCAGGCGGCCCAGTACGAGTGGTTGTTGGTTTTTTCAAGCGGCAGGTTGTCCCAGTCGCTGACCACCTGATCGGCCATTTTGCTGAACCAGGCCTCGATCACCTGAGCTTCCTGCTGATGCTGGGCCAGGGGATGGGAGTCGGAGAACTTCAGGCGAATGTACGAAGAGGCCATGCTGCCCAACGCCCATTTGCGCATCGACTTGCCGGTGTGGTTGAAGTCCTTGGACATCAATGCATCCGCCCGGGCCCAGGTAACCAGCCAGTTCAGCGTGCAATCGAGCTGCTCCGGGCGACCGTCGCGCATGAACTGCATCACCCGTTTGGCGGTACCGCGCTCCAGCGTGGTGATGTCTTTGGTGGTGTCGCGAAAGGCTTTTTCCGACTGCACGTTCAGCGTGGCGCGGGCCTTGTCCGAGCCTTCGTATTTGCTGCGAAACTGCAGCGGACCGGTGTACGGCGCCGGCGTCGCATCGCAGCCTTCGCTCTTGTCGGTGGTCTTGAATTTATCCACGGCGGCGAAGTAGCCCTGAGGCGGACGCAGTGGTGCGGCGGCCTGAGCGGCTCCGGCGAACATCGCCAGGCTCAGCAGGGCCGGTGCCCATAAAGATTTCAATGTCGGATTTCGCATGGCAGACCTCATTGCCCGATCTGGGCGGTTTGTTGCCCGGCGCCGGGGAATACGTTGCGTTTGCAGATTTTCGCTTCGACTTTCTGTGGCGCGGTGCCCGCATCCGGGCCCTGGACTTCGACCGCCAGCAGATTCTGCGAGGCCCAGTCTTCGTCGGTGCGCAACTCAAAGGCGAAACGACCGTCGGTGTCGGAGGTTTCCGGTTTCTCGATCTTGATGTCCTCGTGGCGACCGTTCATGTACCAGAGGGTGGCTTGCAGCTTTTTCACCGAGGTGTCGGCGAAGCGGATGTCGACCTGATGGCTGCTGTTCTGCAGGTTCAGGTTCTTGCTGTTGACCAACAATTCCTGTTTGCCGCCGGGCTTGAGCGTGGTGCTGGCGGACATCTGGGTTTCCTTGCCTTCGCAACCGTTATCCAGCAGCGCCATCATCTGGCGGTAGATGGTTTCCTGGTCGAGGCGGTACAGCGGCGAGAATTCCCAGATGAGGATTTTCGGCGGGGTTTTCTGGAACTCGTCGCTGCCCAGATACTGCAACATCGAGCCTTCCAGACCGCCGCCGGGGAAGGCGACGTTGAGGATGTCGGCGCCGATGGCTTCTTCGAGGAAACCGGCGAAGTTGTAGTTCTTGCCACTGTGGGAGGTGCCCACGAGGGTGATCTGCGGGTTGCCGGAATCACCGAACAGGTCGCCGTCGCCCGCTTCACCTTTCGGCTCGGTGGTGAACTGGTCCATGTACTGGATGGCGTAACTGGTGCCGCACAGCTGTCCGGCCATGTTGTGCAGGGTGCCGGTCTTGCCCATGCGCCCGGAGCGTCTGGTCTCGAATTCACGCTTGGGAATGTCGGCGAAGGCCGGGATCTGCTTGACCTTCTCGGCCACGATTTTTGCCGTGCGCTGCGCGCCGTACGGTGTCCAGTGCTGGTCGCCACGGAAGTAAAAGTCGTGGGCGGGCAAGGTTTCGGGCAGCGATTCGTTGGTCAGCGGCGACAGGTCCGGCACCACGTAACCCATCTTCGCGAAACGGCCGAGCATGGTCTTGTAATTGGCCAGCGCCTTCTCGTAATCGAATGCGGCTTTTTCCGCCGGGTTGAGTTTGTTGCGATTCACCAGGCCACGGGTCGGCTGGTAGACGATCACCAGTTCGACACCTTTGGCCTTGAACGCATCGTGCAGCTGTTGCAGGCGTTTGTAGCCGGCGGGGGTGGTGTTGAACTCGGTGCGCAGATCTTCCTGGGTCCGGAACAGCCAGTCGCCTTGCGCCTGCACCAGTGTGGTGAAGTTCTGCTGATAACGGGTGGTGTAGTTCTTCGCGTCATGAGCGGCAGGACACAGGCTGCAGCATGGTTCGGCGGTGAACTTCGGCGGCTGGATTTCATCCGCGCGGGCGCCATTGCCGGCCGCCAGAATGCCCACGGTCAGGGCCGACAGGCTGAGTAATTTGATCAGGTGTGGGTGCATAAAATTATCCTCAGTCCTGCAGTTCGGTCTGGCGTTCGACGGGGTCGATCAGCACGGCTTTCTGCTGGCGCACCAGCAGGTCGAGAATTTCATCCTGACGGTCACCCAGGACGCCGTTGAAGCTGATGCCGCTGGATTTGGTCGGCGCCAGCATCGACACGCGGTACAGCTCGACGCTCAGCGGCGAGTCGATGGCCATCGGGCCGCTGCCGTTGGCCGCCAGTTCACCGCCGACCACGATCAGCGAAACCTGGGCGTCGAACGGGTCGAGCTTGATGTCGCGGTCGGTGTCGGTCAGGTCCTTGATGTGGCCGTAGACGCCCGTCAGGCCGTTGGCCATGGCAACGTTTTCGTAGAGGCGGATGTTCACGCTGTTACGAATGCGGATGCCGTGACGCTTGTTGCTGATGACCTTGTTGCCCCACAGCAAATTGTCGGCAGACTCGTAGAGCGTGATGCCATCGGTGTGGTTCTTGTAGATCTCGTTCCAGGCGATGATGTTGTTGATGCTGTTACGGTCGATCACCAGGCCGGAGAGGTGGTTGTCGAAGCTCTTGTTGTTGAAGATGAAGCTGTCGTTCACCTCACGGGAAATGATGATCCCGTGCTTCTTCTTCGTGCCGTACACCGTGTTCTCGGCAATGATCAGACCGTGAGAACGGTCGTGGGGGTCGATGCCGTAGACGATGTTGTCCTTGTAGGTGTTGCCCTTGACCACGAAGTCGCGGGTCTCGTAGCAGTAGAAGCCGTACCACATGTCCGAGAACTCGGAACCGACGATCCAGCCGGTCGGCTCCGGACGCTTGAGCACCTTGGCCATGTTCGGCGTGTACTGGGAAATACTAACGCCGTAGGACTTACTGTTGGCGTAGCCGAAACTGGCCATCTTGCTGTTGACGATGTAGGTCTCGGTGCCGCCCCAGGCCAGCAGGAACGGACGGAATTCCTTTGGCGAACGGAAGGTCGCCGGGCCGTTGTCCTTCTCGCGCCAGCCGGTGACTTTGGTGTCACGCACGAACAACTGGCCGTCGTTGACCAGGAACGAACCGGCCTCCTGGGACAGGCGCAGTTCCTGGGTCTGGCCATCGATTTCGAGGATGCCTTTGCGACCGACCACGATCGGCAGTTTCGCCAGGTACACGCCCGGCGAAGTTTCGCTGAAGTATTGTTTGGGCAGTTTCTGCGCCAGTTCCTTGAGGTTCATGTAGCCGTCGTCGACGAAGATCGCCTGCGGGATGCCGTGCTGACGCACCACCCATTCGGCCATCTTGTTGTCGCCGCCGATGAAGTCCTTCAGGGCGTCTTCCTGCATCATCCGGCGCACGCTGATCTTGCCCGGTTTGCTGCGTACGATTTTCGCGGCGGCGGCCTCGGCGGTGAAGCCTGTGAGGTCGGGCAGTTTCGGCTTGTCCAGTTCCAGCGCGTCGGTCGGGGCGCTGCTGACGGTGTAGGTCTTGGCCTGTTGCAGCTCCTTGGCAGTGGTCACCGGTTTGGCCGGTTGCGGTGCGACCGGTTCGACACTGGCAAAGGTGCTTGCCGAGGCCAGCAGCATCGCCCCGGCCAGCAGGCTGAGCGAGCCTTTCCTTGGGTTGTTCATGTCGGGCACTCCCTTCGCGGTTTGCATCAGAAGCGCCAGATCACGTCGATGAACGCGCGGTGCATGTACGAATCGACCTGGCTGCCATAGGCGTCACCCGGCTTGAACACGCCGCCACGCAAACGCACCAGCGCCGAAGGCTCGTCGATCGACTGGCTCAACGCCGCCGGCAGCAGGCCTTGTTTGAAGTACTTGGTGACCACCAGATCCATTTCCTGGCCCAGGTCCTTGTTGCCGTCCTGCAGTGGCAGCGAGGTGCTGGAGAGGATGGCGCCGGTCACGTCGTCGGTGTTGTTTTCCACCGCGTTGATGCCGTTGCTGCCCACCGGCTTGTTGCCGTCCACGCGCCAGAACTTGTGGTAGATCAGGCTGGCGTCGTACTGATCGTTGAGCATCCAGGAACCGAACAAGGTGACGGTCTGCATGTTGTTCATTTCGCCACGGAATGCTTCACCGAAGCGGTGCACCCGCGAGCGCGTACCGGTGTAGTTGGAGCGGTTGCTCTCCAGACCGTTCTGTTGGTAATCGGCGCTGGCGCGGGCATAGGCCGCACCGACCTGCCACTGTGGATCGAGGCGCAGGCGCACGCCGATGTCGGTGGCCCAGCCGTTGATGTCTTCACTGCGCTTGGCCTGCGCCGGGCGGCTGCCGTCGGCGTTCAGCGGGTTGACCGTATCGCGGTCGCCGCTCATGCCGGTGATGCTGCCCCAGTAGTTGACGGTGTTGGTGTTGCGCCAGTTGTAGGCGTCGCTGTCGGCTGTCAGGCCGAGCCAGCTGATGTCGCCGTTCTGGGTTTTGTCGAGGGTGTCGCGGGGCACGCCCGGTTCGGCGTAATCGAGCTTGCCGTTGTCGTGGGTGTGATGGCCGCGAATGCCGACCCACTGGCCCGGCGTCCACTGATACGCCGCATCGGCGTAAGCGTGCAGGCGATCCTTGTCTTTCGGTGCCAGCTCTTTGAGGTCGGTGCGGTATTCGCTGAAGCGTTCGGCGACACCGGCGTTGGCGCGCAGCAGGGTGGTATCGAAAGTCCAGTTCAGCGCTTCGATGTTGGTGTCGCGCCATTGGCCGTCGTCGTTGCGCAGGCGCTGGCGACCGAACTTGAGGATTTCGCCGGGATACGGTGTCAGTCCGCTGTAGCCGACCCAGAACTCACGCATCGCCAGGTAGTTCTTTTTGGTTTTGCGGTCGCCGCTGTCGGTGGTTTCGGCGCCGTCGGACTGTTGCAGGGTGTCGGTTTCGATGACGTCGGTGGAGGTCACGGCCTGACCCATGGCGTAGGCACTCCACGCGCCGCTCTCGCCGTAGACCCACGGACGCAGGTCGAGGCCCACACCGTTGACGTCGCCACCGGGCGCGGTGCCGAGGTCGCGGTCGTCTTCAGACTGGCCGGTGATCTTCACTTCGAGGCCGAAGTTTTTGGTTTCAGTGATCGCGGCCAGTGTCGGGCAAGACCAGATCAGCGCGAACGAAAGGCCAATGCCGGCCTTCACGAATGGATTCAACTTCATAATTTTTCCTCGCCGTCTTCTTGCAGGGCGTGCAGTTGCAGCGTGTTCTGATTCAGGGCACCACGGCTGGCCTGTTCCTGTTGCAACAGGCGCTGGGCTTCGGCCAGACGCTCGGGCGGTAATTGCGCCGCGAGGGTGGTCGCCAGCTCATCGGCCTGCGGAGTGTTCTGCGCCTTGGCCAACTGGCTGAACACATAGGCGTTGAGCGGATCGGGTTTGGTGCCCTTGCCTTGGGAAAACAGCTGAGCGATGGCGAAGTCGGCGCTGTTCTGCCCATTGCGCGCTGCGGTCAGCAGATGGTCGAGGGCCTTCTGTGGATAGACCTTGCCCAGGTAGCCGCGGCGATAGATCTGGCCGAGGTAGTAATCGGCAGCCACTTCACGACCGACGGCTTTCTGGAAATGTTCCTCGGCGACTTTCGCGTCGGCCGGCACCAGTTTGCCTTCGTAGTAGAGCTTGCCCAGCAACAGTTCGGCGCGGGGCTGGTCGGCGGCGCGACCGTTGTCCAGGTACTTCATCATCTGATCGACGTCGCCCAGTTCCGGGAAGTCGTAGAGCAGTTGCGCCAGCGTCACCCACGAGGCCGGGTAGCCCGGCGCGATCGGTTCGAGCAACGACTGCGCGGTTTTCTCATCGGTCTTGCCCAGGGTCGAATCGGCGAGCACACGGGCGACGGAGTCCACTCGCTGGGCACTGACGCTGCCACGGCTGTGGGCGGCCTGCAGCTGTTTGATCAGTTCGGCCTGTCGGTCTGGCTGGGCGCGTTTCTGATAGACCGTGGCCAGCTCGACGTAGCAGATGTCGGTGGTGTGCAGCGCGGCCTTGCAGATCTTTTCCACGTCATCCAGATGCTGGTCGTAAGTGCCCTGGGTGCGATACAGCAACACCTGCGCCAGACCCGCTTCCGGGTAGCCCGACTTGCGCCACTGATCGATCTGCTGTTGGGCGTTGATGTTCGGGAAACTGTGCGGGTATTGCAGATAGAGCATCGCCAGCGGTATGAGCGTATTGCCTTCGCCGTTGGCAGCGGCTTTCTTCAGCAGGGTTTCGGCTTCGTGATGTTCGGCCTCGGTGGAGCCGGGCTTGGCCACCAGCAGGCGACCGAGTCGGGCCTGGGCACGCGGCGACACGTCGGCCGCTGCGCGATAGGTCGCCTCGGCCTGTTTGATCTGCTCGGGGTCGCGACTGTCGACCTGGATGTCGGCGAGACCGACCTGAGCTTCGCTGTAACCCAGATCGGCCAGCGCGCGGTAGTTCTGTGCGGCGGTCGCGGTGTCACCGCGCTTGAGCGCTTCGTTGGCCAGACGCTGGTCGGGCAGGCCGGCGCAACCGGCCAGACTGACTGCCAGCGCCAGCGAGCACACCACCAATCCCATGTGGGAGCCAGCCTGCTGGCGAAACAGTCGACTCGGTACATCAGACAAACCGCGCTGATCCTTTCGCGAGCAGGCTCGCTCCCACAGGGTCGGCGGTGTGGTCAAGACAGGAGTAGTCACAGGCATGTCCTCGACTTAAAGACCGGCAGCCATGGCTTTGTCGATCAGCCAGTTCAGGTTCGGACCACGGTCGCTGTTCACTTCCACCGGACGGCCGGCGAAGGTGCTGTCCAGCGGCTCGTCAGGCTGGATCTGCACGCGGATGTCGGAGGACAGGTCGGCGCTTTTCAGGCTGGTGCTGCTGATGATCTTGCCGGTGCGGGTCTTGTCTTCGCCGGCGATCTGGAAGCTCACGGGAGTACCCGGGCGCACGTCGCCGAACTGGCGATAGGAGAAGCGTGCATCGACGGTGGCCTGGGTGTTGCGCGGTACCAGGGTGAAGATCACATCGCCCTTGCTCGCGTATTGACCGTCGGCCACCAGTTGCTGGGCCACGGTGCAATCACAAGGGGAGGTCAGGGTGCCGGTCATCTGCTTGCCGAACAGTTCTTCGACCTTGGCCGGTTGCAACTGGTCTTCATCCAGATGGCCCTTGAGCACATCGAGCATGCTGGTGCTGAACGTCGCCAGCGGTGCGCCCTTGGCGGCGACGCCGTCGGACTTCACCAGACTCTGCACGGTGCCATCGCGAGGCATGGTGATGTTCATGCCCGGCACACTGACCAGCCCGGCCTGGGCATGGCTGACGAAGTACATGTTGTACACCGACTTGAAAACGAAACCCGCCGCCACGAGGCCGATCGCAAAGATGCCGGCGCTGAAGGTCACCGCTTTCAGGCGCCCGAACGGTGTCATGCCGTGACCGCTGTCCTTGGCCTTGCGCGCCTTGGTGAAGTTGTCGCGCTGCAGGGTCGCCAGCACTTCGCCGATGCTGACGATGTCGCCGGCCAGGTGCGAAGTGATCAGGTGGCGCAGGGTGGAAATGTCCTGCGGTTCGAGGTTCTGGAACTGGCAACCGGCGCGGCCGGTCTGGCGGTCGAAGGAGCGCACCTGCAGTTCAACGTCCATGGCGATGCCGAGGTTGTCGATGACGAATTGCAGGCGTGCCTTGTACACCTCGCCGACGGTCAGCGGCAGTTGCCCGGCATTGAACGCCAGGCCACCGGCGGACAGGTCGATGACCCGCGCTTCGACCGGTGTGCGGTCAGGCCCGAAGAACCGCAGTTTGGCCGGGATTTTCACCCGGGCGTGCTGACGCTGGGCTTCGGATTCATGCACTACATTGACGTTGACGGCGGTATTCATGGGGGCGATTTCCTTGTTAATTCAAGAGGGGCAGGTCAGACCATCATCAGCAGCACGGCGACGAAAATGCTGCCGGCGGAGAAGGTCATGGTCCGAGACGACCAGGTGTTGAACCAACGTTGAAAGCTGGCGAGATCACGGGTCAGGGAAGTGGGCTGGCGGGTCCAGGATTGCTGATCGAGGCGGAAGAACACGTAGATCTTCACCAGCGCGCCAACGATCTGGTTGTAATAGAGAATCAGCGGGTAGGCCGGGCCGATCCGGTGACCGGAGCAGGACAGCAGCAGGGTCAGAATCAGGCGGGTGATGCCGATCCACAGCAGGTAGGCGAGGATGAATGCGCCGCCATATTTGAAGCTGGCGATGATCGCCACGGTCAGGCCGAGCAGGGACGTCCACATCGAAACACGCTGGTCGAACAGCACCACCGAAGTGAAAGCGCCGAGGCGTTTCACGCCCAGACCCAGCGCCCGCGAGTTCTGCCGCAGGTTGTTGCCGTACCAGCGGAACATCAGCTTGCGGCTGGCCTTGATGAAGCTCTTTTCCGGCGGGTGTTCAACGGTGTTGATCGCCGCGTCCGGTACGTAGAAGGTGTCGTAGCCCAGGCGCATCAGGCTGAACCAGCTCGACTTGTCGTCACCGGTCAGGAACTTGAAACGACCCAGGCGCCAGTGTTGCAGCGAGTCGCTTTCGACGTCGGCGATGAAGTCCGGGTTGGTGACTACGGAGGCGCGGAACACCGACATGCGACCGGTCATGGTCAGCACGCGCTTGGACAGGGCCATCGAACACATGTTGATGTGGCGCTGGGCGAAACGCAGCTTGTGCCATTCGCTCATGATGTAGCCGCCGCGCACTTCGCAGAATTCGTTGGTGGTCAGGCCGCCGACGTTGCCGAACATCTGGAACCACGGCACGGTCTTGCGCACCACACCTTCGGCGAGCACGGTGTCGCCGTCGATCACGGCGACCACGGCGCGGTCGTCCGGCAGGTGACGGGAGATCGCACGGAAGCCGTAGGCCAGGCCATCGCGTTTGCCGGTGCCGGGAATACGTACGAAGTCGAGCTTGACCCGATCCGGTGGATTCATCCGTGCCCACAATGCCTTGACCAGCAGTTCATCGGACATTTCGACGATGGAGCAGACCACGGTGGTCGGCAGTTCGCAGTCGATGGCCTCGCGGATCACCGAGCTGTAAACCTGCGCGGTGGTCAACGCATCGATACGGAAACTGGTCACCATCAGGAACACATGGGACGGATCCGCCGCCTTGCCCAGCTTGCGAACCTTGCGGCGCAGGTGCGGGTAGACGATGTAGAGAAAAATCATGCCGCGCACAAAGTGCGTTGCACCCATCGAGTAGCGCCAGATACCCACGGCGCCAATCAGGAAAATAAAGTCCTTCGACTCGGAGTCGAACGTGGACGCGGGCAGCATCAGGGCCAGGCCCATCAGCAGGCTCAGAAACAGCAGCCAGCCGGCCGATTGCAGAAAAAAATGTTTGAGCTTGGACATGACCGTCATCCGAAGGTGAGGGGAGCTTTGAGCGACAAGCTTCAAGCTTCGAGCTGCCAGTGAAACGCCTGGGTCTGCAGCTCGAGGCTTGTCGCTTGGGGCTGCTTTACCAGCAGATCCCTTCGGTGCGAGTGCCGGCATCGGTGCCTTTGGCCATGAAGCCGACCAGGTCGATCACCTGTTTGCCGTGCGGCGCTTCCTGGGCCAGGGCGCGGAACTTCTCGTCGCGGTTGCCCAGGATGATCACGTCGGAGTTGTCGATCACCGAGTCGAAGTCCGCGTTGAGCAGGGACGACACGTGAGGGATCTTCGACTCGATGTAATCCTTGTTCGCGCCGTGGACACGGGCGTACTGAACGTTGCTGTCGTAGATGCTCAGGTCATAGCCCTTGCCGATCAGCATCTCGGCCAGTTCCACCAGCGGACTTTCGCGCAGGTCGTCGGTGCCGGCCTTGAAGCTCAGGCCGAGCAGGGCGACTTTGCGTTTGTCGTGGCTTTCCACGATGTCGAAGGCGTTCTGCACTTGCGATTCGTTGCTGCGCATCAGCGAGTTGAGCAGCGGCGCTTCGACGTCCAGGGAGCCGGCGCGGTAGGTCAGGGCACGCACGTCTTTCGGCAGGCACGAGCCGCCGAAGGCGAAGCCCGGGCGCATGTAGTACTGGGACAGGTTGAGGGTCTTGTCCTGGCAGACCACGTCCATCACCTCGCGGCCATCGACGCCGACCGCTTTGGCGATGTTGCCGATCTCGTTGGCGAAGGTCACTTTGGTGGCGTGCCAGACGTTGCAGGTGTACTTGATCATTTCGGCAACGGCGATGTCCTTGCGGATGATCGGTGCATCGAGTTCTTCGTACAGCGACTGCAGAACGTCGCCGGAGGCCTTGTCGAACTCGCCGATGACGGTCATCGGTGGCTGGTCGTAGTCGGCGATTGCGGTGGATTCGCGCAGGAATTCCGGGTTGACCGCCACGCCGAAATCGACGCCGGCCTTCTTGCCCGAGCAGTCTTCGAGGATCGGGATCACCACGTTGGCAACGGTGCCCGGCAGAACGGTGCTGCGCACGACGATGGTGTGGCGGGTGGATTTTTCGCGCAGGACAAAACCGATCTCGCGGCACACCGCCTCGATGTAGTTCAGTTCCAGGTCGCCGTTCTTCTTGCTCGGCGTGCCGACGCAGATCATCGACAGGTCGGTGTCACGAATCGCCTCGGCAAAGTTGGTCGTACCGCGCAGACGACCGGTCTCGATCCCTTGTGCCAGCAACTCGCCCAGGCCCGGTTCGACAATGGGAGATTTGCCCGCGTTGATCATGTCGATCTTGTCTTTGGCAACATCGACGCCAACTACGTCATGGCCTCGTGCCGACAGGCAACCGGCACATACTGCACCGACGTAACCCAAACCAAATATGCTGATGCGCATCGCAATTACCTCTGTATATATCAGGCCGTTAGAGGGCCGGAGTTAATGGTGTTCAGCGGTTTTAGTGCACTCGAAAGTGTGACTTGCAGGCGTCACAATGCCGTGTGCAGGCATACTAAGTTCCGAGTGTCTAAATAAGTGCACTCAAGATGTGCGCAACCAGGCCTTGTTGTTATGACGTGCCCCGTTATGCAGCCGATCCCTTGAACAAGGGATGTTTGTGCAATCTTGTGTTGTGCGCCCGATGTCAGGCGGAAGGCCTGTAGATCGGTCGTTCAGGTGTTCTGGCGAACACGTTTACAAGGGCGCGGCCTTGGCCTTGCAGGGGATATTGATGGTGCGTATCTCCTGTCCTTCGATAGTTGTCCAGAGTTGTAATCCCAGTCGGGCAAGTTGCTGTGACAACTTGGTTACATGGTCTTGGTCTCTGAGTAAGTTATCTCGTACAAGCTCGGCGATAATCGTTACCGGTGGTATGAGCTATGGGTTTTGACATAGTTCCGGTCCGCCCATCGCGAATTTTGAAATTTCTTGAAATATTGAGAAAGATGGCACTGCTTTCATATTGATAGCACTTTCCATTTCGCCCTTTATTGACAGGCAGATAATCGCCCTGGATGGTTTTGTGCCACCACTCGAAAAAAAATCTGGTGCCACTACTGAAAAAAATGACCTCTGTCGAGTGAAAGAAAAGATAGAAATGGGGGCGATGTTTTTATGGCGCCAATAAATCGGCGAAAAGGAGGGAGGTTTTTTTGACGTCGTGCGAGGTGCACGACTCCTTATAAAAAGAGTCGTGCAATGGGCATGCTTTATTCAGGTGCGTGGTCGCGCAGAAACACCAGATTGTCCGGTTTCGACTGTTCGGCGCTGTAGCGATAACCCTGCACATCGAACTGTTTGAGGGCGGCCGGATCGTTGATACGTTCCTGGATCACGAAGCGACTCATCAGGCCGCGAGCTTTCTTGGCGTAGAAGCTGATGATCTTGTACTGGCCGTTCTTCAGGTCCTTGAATTCGGTGTTGATGATCCGCGCGTTCAGGGCCGTGCGCTTGACCGCCGAGAAGTACTCGTTGGACGCCAGATTAAGCAGCACGTCATCGCCTTGCTCGGCCAGCGCTTCGTTCAGCCATTGGCTGATGCGCGTGCCCCAGAAGGCGTACAAGTCCTTGCCCCGGGCATTGGCCAGTTTCGTGCCCATTTCCAGGCGATACGGCTGCATCAGGTCGAGCGGGCGCAGCAGGCCGTAAAGGCCGGAGAGCATGCGCAGGTGCTGTTGCGCGTAGTCGAAATCGGCTTCGCTGAAACTCTGGGCGTCGAGCCCGGTGTAAACGTCACCCTTGAACGCGAGCAGCGCCTGTTTGGCGTTGGCCGGCGTAAATGCAGGTGTCCAGCTGCCGAAGCGTGCAGCATTGAGGCCGCCGATCTTGTCGGAGACATGCATCAGTTCGCTGATCTGCGCAGGCGTCAGCTCGCGCAACTGCTGGATCAGCTCCTGGGAATGGTCGAGGTATTGCGGCTGGGTGAAGCGCGGGGTCGCCGGCGGTGTTTCGTAATCGAGGGTCTTGGCGGGGGAAATCACCATCAGCATGTAGTCGTCTCCTTTGATCGTGGGGGCGATTCTAGGGGGTTGGCCGGGTTGACTCCAGCTATCAGGTCCATAGGTGATCGGCGGCTCACTTTCAATTCCTTGTGGGAGCGTGGCTGAGGGGAATCGTGTGGGATCGGCTATAGTGCCGCGCGGGTTTTGTTATGGAGACACCCCTTTGCGCATTGTTCTTTTTTTCACCGCGTGGCTATTGAGTGTCGGTGCCGTCGCGGCGCCGGGCGATATTGCCACGCTCGATCGCGGCACCTGGCCGGAGAAACTCGACAATCCGACCCTGTTCGACGTCGCCTCCCGGGCGGAAGTCCTGATGTTCGCCCGGGGCCTGTTGGGCAGCGAAGCGCTGGATGAGGCCGCAATGGCCCAGCGCCTGGGGTTGCGCACGGTCAATCTGGAGGCGATCAACAGCTTGCGCGAGCGTCTGTGGCAGCGTTTGCTGACCAGCTACAACTACGCCCAGCAGAGCTGCGATCAGGACGCTTCCTTCTGCTTTCTCGTCGAAGACCTGCCGACCCTGCGCGAGCAAGCGGCCAAGTTCGTGGTCAGCGAGGAAAGCTACTACACGAAGTGGGCCGAACCGAGCCGGATCTTCCATCAACAGTACCTGGATGAATTGCTGCGCAAGGCGGCTCTGTCGCCGCAGACCACCAGCGAGGTCGATCATTTCGGTGACTATGAGCGCAACGGCGACGACATGCACGACCGCTTGTTCCTGCTGAGCTTCGACAGTGCCGCGAACCTGCTGCCGGACAACACCGAATGGCTCGCCGAATACCTGCGCAAGTCGAACCTCAGTGGCACGTTCTTCATGTTGGGCAAGGATATTCAGGCACGTCTGACCGAACGTTCGGTGAGCAACCTGCAAGCGGCGTTTTCCCGGCAGTGCGTCGGCGTACAGGGTTGGGAGTTCCGCTCCCACAGCCACTGGCAGGACTGGCAGGACTCGGTGCGGCGCAGTGCCGATCTGGTCAAGAGCAAGCTGCCGGAGAACTACGTGCCGTTATTCCGTCCACCGGACGGCCAGCGCCGCAGCGATGCCGCCGGCTTCTTCCACAATCAGGGCCTGCAAGTGGCGCTGTGGGACATCGATGCCCAGGACGGCGCCGGCAAGCTCAAGGGCAACCCGAGCGCACAGCGGGTGCTGACCCTGATGCTGTTGTGGCGTCACGGGGTGATCAATTTCAACATGAAGCAGGATGCGGTGAAGACGGCGTTGCCGTGGCTGATCACGCAGACCGCGCAAAGCGGCATCGGCTGGGAAGACTGTCAGGACGCTTTTCGCTGATAGACGGCAAGAGCCCGGAAACATTGGGCTTGGGGTGAATTTTTTGCAGGATTTGATGCGAGCGGACTTCCGACTCTAACGGGGGCGCGGCGGTCCGCCAAGGGCTTTTCGTCACTTTGCAAAATAAACTTCAAAAAAGCGTCAAAGTGCTTTTTTCTGTCACGGGTTTTGGAGTATTACGAAGTCAGACCGCCGAAACCTGCAACACAGGTGGCGTCTTCCAAGACCCATTTTGTGTGCAATTCACCTGCTATTCCGAACAAAAGCTTCGCAGGTGGATTCGGCAGTCACTTCGAGGCGCAGCACCGCCCAGGTATTGCGTCGAATGGCTCCCACAAAGGTGACCGAGTATGGATGATCACGGACGTAGCCCTTCCTCCAACCAGCCAATCCTTTATGTACTCGATACCAACGTACTGATTCACGATCCGAATGCCCTGCTGAATTTCGAAGAACACCACGTCGCGATTCCGATGACCGTGCTCGAAGAGCTGGACAAGCTCAAGAGCGGCCATCACAGCGTCGCCGCCGAATGCCGCCAGGCGATCCGGCTGATCGACAAGACGTTGGGCGATGCCTCGCCCGAAGACGTCGAGCAAGGGGTGCCGATCCAGCGCGGCAAGAGTGGACCGAAGGGCTTGCTGTCAATTCTGATGAGCAAAAAGGCCGAATCGAACCTGATTCTGCCCGAGCACCTGAACGACAACAAAATCATCAACCAGCTGATTGATCTGCACACCCGCGATCCGAAGAAACCGGTGGTGCTGGTCACCAAAGACATCAACATGCGCCTCAAGGCGCGGGCCTGCGGGATCGACGCCGAGGACTACAGCACCGACCAGTTGGTCGACGACGTCTCCCTGCTGCCCAACGGCTATCACAACATGACCGGCTCCTTCTGGGACCGCGTGAGCAAGGTCGAAACACGTCAGGACCATGGCCGCACCTGGCACCAGGTGCAACTGATCGACAACCTGCCGGCCGTGCACATCAACGAGTTCATCATCGATGAGCAGGGCTTCGTCGGCTGGATCAAGGAGATTGAAGAGGATCGTCTGCTGATCCTCGATCTGCACCAGGAACCGCTGCTGCATCAGGAAGCCTGGGGCCTCAAGCCCCGTGACATCTATCAGAGTCTGGCGCTGTACGCCTTGCTCGACCCGGACATTCACCTGGTCAACCTGTCCGGCGCCGCCGGTTCCGGCAAGACCATCCTGGCGCTGGCCGCTGCGATCGAGCAGACCATGGTCAGCAAGCGCTATCGCCGCATTATCGCCACCCGCAGCGTGCAGGGCCTGGACCAGGAAATCGGCTTCCTGCCCGGCACCGAAGCGGAAAAAATGGAGCCCTGGCTGGGCGCCATCACCGACAACCTCGAAGCCTTGCACATGGATGACGAAAACACCCATGGCAGCGTCGACTACATCCTCAGCAAAGTGCCGTTGCAGTTCAAATCGCTCAACTACATTCGTGGTCGCAGCTTCCAGCAGAGCCTGATCCTGATCGACGAATGCCAGAACCTCACGCCGCACCAGATGAAAACCATCATCACCCGGGCCGGCGCCGGTTCCAAAGTGGTGTGCCTGGGCAACCTGGCACAGATCGATACCCCTTACCTGTCCGCGACCAGTTCCGGGCTGACCTACCTGACCGAACGTTTCAAAGACTTCCCCAACGGCGTACACATCACGCTACAAGGGGTGCCACGCTCGATTCTGGCCGAATACGCCGAATCGCACCTGTAACCCGCCAAAGGACCGGGCGACTGCAAAGTCGCCCGGTTTTTTGTGTGCGCAATTCTGACCCTCAGGTTTACAATCGACGCTCCTGATCAGGAGTAATCCCGTGCTGACTCATCTCGATTCCCAAGGTCGCGCCAACATGGTCGACGTCACCGAAAAAGCCGTGACGTTCCGCGAGGCGACGGCCCAAGCGCTGGTGCGCATGCTGCCCGACACCCTGCAGATGATCGTCAGCGGCGGCCATCCCAAGGGCGACGTGTTCGCCGTGGCGCGCATCGCCGGCATTCAGGCGGCGAAGAAAACCAGTGACCTGATTCCCCTGTGCCATCCGCTGATGCTCACCGGCGTCAAGGTCGAACTCAGCGCCGAAGGCGACGACGCCGTACGCATCGTGGCCCGTTGCAAGTTGTCGGGGCAGACCGGTGTGGAGATGGAAGCGCTGACCGCCGCCAGCGTCGCCGCGCTGACGATATACGACATGTGCAAGGCCGTGGATCGCGGCATGACCATCGAAAGCGTGCGCCTGCTGGAGAAAGTCGGCGGCAAGAGCGGGCATTTCCAGGCGGAGCAGCCATGAACCTGACCGTGAAGTTTTTTGCCCGTTACCGTGAGGCCCTGGGCGTGGATTCGGTGAAGGTCGAGGGTGATTTTGCGACAGTCGAAGACGTGCGTGCATTGCTCGCCAAGCGTGACGGCGCCGAGGTGCTGAGCGAACAGAACCTGATGTGCGCGCGCAACGAAGACCTGTGCCAGCTCGATGAGCCGGTGGTCGATGGCGACGAAGTGGCGTTTTTCCCTACCGTGACCGGAGGCTGAGACATGGCAATTCGTGTGCAGTCCACGGCGTTCGATCCCGGCGCTGAAGTCAACGCGATGCACGCGGCCAATGTCGGCGTCGGCGCGGTGGTGAGTTTTGTCGGTTATGTGCGTGACTTCAATGACGGCCTCGATGTCGCCGGGATGTTTCTCGAACACTATCCGGGCATGACCGAAAAGGCCTTGGGCAAGATCGCCGTCGAGGCCGAACAGCGCTGGCCGTTGTTGAAGCTGGAAGTGCTGCACCGCATCGGCGCGCTGGAGCCGGGCGAACCGATCGTGTTCGTCGGTGCCGCCAGCGCCCACCGTCAGGCGGCATTCGACGCCTGCGCCTTCGTCATGGATTACCTGAAGACCCGAGCACCGTTCTGGAAGAAAGAAAACACCAGCGACGGCCCGCGCTGGGTCGAAGGTCGTGACAGCGATCATGCGGCGGCGGATCGCTGGAAGCAGTAACGCCTCTCCCCAATCAATCTTCTCCCTCGACTCCCGACCATCGGCTGACGCCGATGGCGTTTGTCCAATTGACGGTTTGTACGTAAAAGTCCAGTATGGATTTACAAGTACAAATAAAGCGTTTCCCGTTTCAGCTCTTTCTTCTGTCTTGCCAAACCAACAACAACCCGCGAGAGAACGAACATGAAGAAACTCCCCCTCATCACCGGTCTGGCGCTGAGCCTGTTGGCGTGCAGCAGCGTGTTCGCCGCCGAGAAAACCCTGCGCATCGGCATCGAAGCGGCGTATCCGCCCTTCGCCTCGAAAACCGACAAGGGTGAGATCGTCGGTTTCGACTACGACATCGGCAATGCCCTGTGCGCGCAGATGCAGGTCAAATGCGTGTGGGTCGAGGGCGAGTTCGACGGTCTGATTCCTTCCCTGAAAGTGAAGAAAATCGACATGGCGCTGTCGTCCATGACCATCAATGAAGACCGCAAGAAGTCCGTGGACTTCACCCACAAGTACTATTTCACCTCGTCGCGGTTGGTGATGAAGGAAGGTTCGACCGTCGATGACCAGTACGCCAGCCTCAAGGGCAAGACCGTCGGTGTGCAGCGCGCCACGACCACCGATCGCTACGCCACCGAGGTGTTCGAACCCAAGGGCATCAACGTCAAGCGCTATGGCAACAACGAAGAAATCTACATGGACCTGGCCGCCGGTCGTCTCGACGCGATTTTCGCCGACACCATTCCGCTGACCGACTTCCTGTCGATGCCACGCGGCAAGGGTTATGCGTTTGTCGGGCCGGAACTGAAGGATCCGAAATACGTGGGCGAGGGCGCCGGGATTGCGGTGCGCAAGGGTAACACCGAGCTGGTCAGCCAGTTGAACAGCGCCATCGATGGCATTCGTGCCAGCGGCGAGTATCAGAAGATTTCCGAGAAGTACTTCAAGTCCGATATCTACGGCGACTGATCTGCCGCCTTCGCGAGCAGGCTCGCTCCCACAGGGATGTGTGGACGCCACAGATCCAGTGTGGGAGCGAGCCTGCTCGCGAAGGGACGGAAACGGCCAATGAAGATTTTCAGCCCTTCAGTTCCTTCAAATGCTTGTACACCGTCGCCCGCCCCATGTTCAGCACATTGGCCACGTAGTTCGAGGCGCTCTTGCCCTTGAACGCCCCCTCGGCGTGCAGCGCCAGCACCAGTTCGCGTTTGTGATCGCGGGTCAGCAGATTCAGGCTCAGTTGCCGTTCCCGTAGCCACGCGTGCAGGAAGGTGTTGATCCGCTCCTGCCAGTCATCGCGAAACAGCGAGTCCGGTTGCGGAATCAGTTTGCTCGGCGAGAGGAACAGGTCGAGCGCCGCCTTGGCGTTCTCGAACAGCGAAATATTGAGGTTGATGCACAGCACCGCCAGCGGACGCCCCTCGCTGTCGCGCAGCACGGTGCTCAGGCTGCGAATCTTCTGGCCGTCCCAGTTGAGCTTTTCGTACGGGCCGATGTTCCGTTCGCTGACGTCTTCGCTGAGCATGTCTTCCAGCGACGATTCATCGCCGATCACCCGTTTCGACAGGTTATTGGCGATGTAGTCGACCTTCTGCGTGCGCAGGTCATGCAGCACCACTTCAGCGTGGGGAAAGAACAGGGTGGCGATGGCATCGGCGATGGCGCGGAAGTTATCCAGCGCGGCGTCATTCGGCTCGGGCGTTTGTTCGGGGGCGGTCATAACAGTGGAGCTCCAGGCAACGTCAACGCCCCCGTGGTCCGGGGGGCGTTGCGAGTGTGCCGCAATCCGTCGGGCGAGTCATCCGGACGCAGGCTCAGGTCAGACGGGCAGGCGAGAGCATGGCCGCCGTCAGACCGAACTGTTCCAGGTGCTCGGGCAACGGCTGATGACGTACCAGAGCGGCGCTGGCCATGCCCATCGCCGGCGACGTCTGAATGCCGTAGCCTCCCTGGGCCGCGACCCAGAACAGTCCGGGCACCTGCGGATCGAACCCTGCCAGCAAGTCGCCGTCGGCCACGAAACTGCGCAGGCCGGCCCAGGTGCGGGTCGGGCGGCGGATGGTCAGGGTGGTCGCTTCTTCGATCTGGTAGATGCCCATGGCGATGTCCAGTTCTTCCGGCTGCACATCGTGGGGTTCGACCGGATCGGCGTTGGCCGGAGAGCCGAGGAACATGCCGGCGTCGGGCTTCATGTAGAACGATTCGTCGAGGCTGACCAGCATCGGCCAGTGGTGAATGTCCACGCCTTCGGGGCCGGCGAAGATGAACGCGGCGCGGCGCTTCGGTTGCAGGCCCAGCGGTCGGGCACCGGCGAGGGCTCCGATCTTGTCGGCCCAGGCGCCTGCGGCGTTGATCACGACAGGCGCGCTGAAGGTCTGGCCGTTGGTCTGCACTTGCCAGATGCCGTCGGCATCACGGTTCAGCCCGAGCACTTCGCAATCGGTCAGGACTTGCCCGTTGTTGCGGCGAATGCCGCGCAGATAGCCCTGATGAAGCGCGTCGGTGTCGATGTCGCTGGCGGTCGGGTCGTAGATCGCACCGTGAACCTTTTCCCGACGCAGAATCGGCAACCGCACACAGGCTTCTTCCGCGCTGAGCAACTGCATCTCCGGTACCGTGGCTTTGGCGCTGAGGTATTGATTGTTCAGTTCGGCGGCGTCACCGGTGAAATCCACGGTCATTTCGCCACGCGGGGTCAGCAACGGATGTTCACAGAAGCCACTGGGCGGGTGATCGAAAAACGCCCGGCTGGCCTGGGTCAGTGCCCGAACCTGCGGCGTTCCGTAAGCGGCAGTGAACAGCGCAGCCGAACGCCCGGTGGAGTGATACGCCGGGTGCGATTCGCGCTCCAGCACCACGACCTTGCCGTGTTGCGACAGCCAGAAACCGGTGGAGGCGCCGGCAATCCCGCCGCCGATGATGATGAAATCTGCATGAGCCATGAAAATCTCCGGTGTCAGCGCTGCAATTGATAGACGGCGTTGGCCAGGGCGATGTCTTCCAGGCCCAGACCGATGGAACGGAAAAACACGTGACGGTGATAATCCGGACGCTGCACTTTTTCGCTGAGCAGGTCCGCAAGGTCACCGACGATCGCATTTTTGTCCCAGCCATGCCGTTCGCCGGCGATCAACATCTCGCCAGCCGAACCCGGTGTGGTCAGCCGATAGTCGCAGAACACTTGCATATCGTTGAGGCACTGCGGCGGCACTTCGTGGGCGCGGGGTGCGTTGGTGCTGATCGAGGTGATCAGCGCCGGCTTGCTCAACGTTGCCGGGTCGATCACAGGTCCTGCGGATGAGGTGCAGAGCAAGATGACATCAGCCTCGGCGATGGCGATTTCGCGGCTGTCGGCGATGCTCACCCGGGGATCGAGAGTGTGCAGCAGGCTGGCGGTTGCCCGGTCTTCGGTCAAGGATGGCGAGTACACGCTGATGCCCTGCCAGTCACGTAATGTCTTGATGTAGTGCAGATGTGCCTGGGCGACCTTGCCGCTGCCGATGATTGCCAGACGCGAGGCCTTCAACGGCGCAAGGGCATCGACGGCTACGGCGGTGGTCGCTGCGGTACGGGCGGTGGTCAGTTCGCCGGCATCGCAGAGCAGCAGCGGCTGACCGGTCTGCATCGACATCAACAGCGTCCATGCTGTCACCAGCGGGCCTTGTTCGCGAACGATGTATGGCGACGTCTTGACCCCGTACACACCATCTTCGGCCAGCACGCCCAGATAGTTGATGAAGTCCCCGGCGCCCTGGGGGAATTCCACCAGTTGCTGCGCCGGTTGCACGGCGTGTCCGGCTGACAGGTCGCGAAACAGTTTGCGCAGAATCTGCGGCACATCGATCCGGGCCAGAAGCTCCCGTGCCCGGGTTTGATCAATCACATACGGCGTGCTGGACATATTGAACTCCGGAGATTGTATGTAAACTAATTTGTCCATTATGGACTTTTAGTTTTGTTGGACAATATCCGAGGCGAAAAAAAAGCGCAGTCCGTTGCCGGCTGCGCTTCTTTATATGGCGTCGCTTACTGTGGGCGCTTGCGCTCAACCGCCCGCAGCAGATGGGTCGGTGGCGTCTCACAGCTGATCTTGCGACCGAGCTTTTCTTCGATGGACGGCAACTGATAGGAGTCGTCTTCACCGGCGAAGCTGATCGAAACGCCATCGGCGCCGGCCCGGCCGGTTCGGCCGATGCGGTGCACGTAGTCGTCCGGGACTTCCGGCAGGGTGAAGTTGATCACGTGGCTGATGCCGTCGATGTGAATACCGCGACCGGCCACGTCGGTGGCGACCAGCACACGGATCCTGCCTTCGCGAAAGCCTTCGAGCGTCTTGATCCGCTTGTGCTGCGGCACGTCGCCGGACAGTTGCGCGGCGTTGATGCCGTCACGCACCAGGCGTTCTTCGATGCGTCGCACTTCGTCCTTGCGGTTGGCAAACACGATCACTCGCTCCCAGCCGTTGTCGTTGACCAGGTTGAAGAGCAGTTTGTATTTGTCGGCACCGGCCACCGCGTAGATGTGCTGTTCGACGTTTTCGTTGGCCACGTTGGTGACCTCGATTTCGACGATGGCCGGGTCGGTGGTCCACTGCTTGGCGAGGTTCATCACGTCATCGGTGAAGGTCGCGGAGAACAGCAGGGTCTGACGTTCGCTTTTCGGCGGAGTCTGGCGAATGATCTGCCGAACCTGCGGGATGAAACCCATGTCGAGCATGCGGTCGGCTTCGTCCAGCACCATCACTTCGACCATGTCCAGATGTACGTCGCCGCGCTGGTTGAAGTCGAGCAGACGGCCCGGGGTCGCGACGAGGATGTCGCAGTGACGGGCTTCGAGCTGCTTGAGCTGCTTGTCGAAGTCCATACCGCCGACGAACGTCATCACATTGAGGCCGGTGTACTTGGTGAGGTCGGCGGCATCCTTGGCGATCTGCACCACCAACTCACGGGTCGGCGCGATGATCAGCGCCCGCGGCTCGCCCATGTAGCGCTCTTTCGGCGGCGGGGTCTGCAACAGCTGGGTGATGATCGAGATCAGGAACGCGGCGGTCTTGCCGGTGCCGGTCTGGGCGCGGCCGATGGCGTCTTTGCCGGCGAGGGTGAAACCCAGTACCTGGGCCTGGATCGGCGTGCAATACGGGAAACCCAGGTCGTGGATGGCATGCATCAGTTCCGGGGCGAGTTTGAAATCGTGGAAACGGGTCTTGCCTTCCTGTGGCTCGACGACGAAGTCTTCGAGTTTCCAGGGAATGACCGGCGCCTTGGGCTTCGGTTCGCGGCGTGG
Organism: Pseudomonas sp. BW7P1; assembly: GCF_024981055.1. Taxonomy (NCBI): domain Bacteria; kingdom Pseudomonadati; phylum Pseudomonadota; class Gammaproteobacteria; order Pseudomonadales; family Pseudomonadaceae; genus Pseudomonas; species Pseudomonas sp. BW7P1. The sequence continues at coordinate 1,300,307 of NZ_CP103374.1, forward strand.
TCTGGCCGGTTTTGGTGCTTCGCTGCGGGCCGGTTCAGTGACCGGTGCGGCGGCAGGGGCGGTTTTCGGTTCGCGTTTCGGTGTGGCTGCGGGAGCCTGGCGGTCGGCCGGTCTGGCATCGCTGCGATGGCCGGGGGCCTGCGATGGCGAACCGGGTGCGAGCTGCTCGGCCTCGCTTTTACCGAACATCTTCTTGAGTGCTTTGAGCACGGTCATCTCATCAATTGGTTAAGGAATGTACGCCGGCCAGTGTAATGCAAGAAACGGGCGCGGCGTAGTGGGATGATCAAAGGGGACCGACCATCGGAAAATCGATCCCGGAACGATCAGCGCAGGCGTTCGCTCAACCACACGCCGATGTCGCGAATTTCTTCGGGTAACACTTCGTGCTCCATTGGGTATTCCTGCCATGTCACGGTGACACCATGGGTCTTCAGATACTCATACGCCGTGCGGCCCATGGAGTTTTGCACCACGTTGTCGAACTGGCCGTGCAGCGCCAGTGCCGGAATCCGTTGCTGGCTGGCGGACAACTCCAGTTCGTCGCTGAAGGTCGGCGCATAGGTCGACAACGCGAGCACACCGCCCAACGGTCCCTGCCATTTCAGAAAAGCGGTGTGATAGACCACGGCGCCACCCTGGGAAAAACCGACCAGGAAAATCCGCGAAGGGTCTATTCCGCTGGCGCGCTGTTGTTCGATCAATTCGATGACGTGATCGGCGGAGGCTTCCAGTTCATTGCGGTCGATGGCCCGGGCCGGGCTCATGGCCTTGATGTCGTACCAGCTCGGCATGGCATATCCGCCATTGATGGTCACCGGGCGGGTCGGCGCCTGAGGCAGGACGAAGCGGGTGCTCAGCAGGCTTTCCTGCAAGGCCTCGGCCACCGGCAGGAAGTCATAGCGGTCGGCGCCGAGGCCGTGCAGCCAGATCACGCAGGCGTCGGCTGCCTTAACAGGCTGAAGAATCAAGGGCTCGGTCATGGCTGCTCCAAAAATGTGCGGGCGCTCTCATTAAGTGCGTGATGGAGGTGCGCGCCCGGTTGATCCGTTAAGAAGATGTCGCAAGGCTACAAGTTTTGCTATTGACCTGTCGCTCAATCGCTTCAGCGAGCGGTGTGGTACGGGCTTTGCTATGAGGTAGTCGTGCAATCGATCTCGCGCCTGGCGGTAACACTATCAGTGAACGCCCGGCGACGGGATAGCAAAGAATCCGGTGATGGATGTTCGCCAATGGCCGCAACGGGCTTCGCGAACGTGAAAGGGCTACCGCCCGTTCGGCCGACTGGTGAGAAGTGAGTTGTCCATGATGTGGATTTTCTCCTACTAGACTCATAGCGAAGGTCCTGCGTCGGTTGACCCTATAAAAAGCCAACACGGGTCAACAACGCCTCAAAAGGGTGCGACTGGACTCAAGCTCCGACACAACAAGAGCAAAACTGGAGGTTTGAATGAAGATGTTGAAATCCACGCTGGCGATCGTGACTGCTGCTGCAGTACTGGGTGTCAGCGGGTTCGCTCAGGCGGGTGCAACCCTGGATGCGGTACAGAAGAAAGGTTTCGTGCAGTGTGGCGTGAGCGACGGTCTGCCAGGCTTCTCCGTACCGGATTCGACCGGCAAGATCGTTGGTATCGACGCCGACGTCTGCCGTGCCGTGGCCGCTGCCGTGTTCGGCGACGCGACCAAGGTCAAGTTCAGTCAGTTGAACGCCAAGGAGCGCTTCACCGCGCTGCAGTCCGGCGAAATCGACATCCTGTCGCGCAACACCACCATGACCAGCTCCCGTGACGCGGGCATGGGGCTGTTTTTCCCGGGCTTCATCACTTACTACGACGGCGTGGGCTTCCTGGCCAACAACAAGCTGGGCGTGAAGAGTGCCAAGGAACTCGACGGCGCGACCATCTGCATTCAGGCCGGTACCACTACCGAGCTGAACGTCTCCGACTACTTCCGCGCCAACGGCCTGAAGTACACCCCGATCACTTTCGACACCTCCGACGAAAGCGCCAAGTCGCTGGAGTCCGGTCGTTGCGACGTGTTGACCTCCGACAAGTCCCAGCTGTTCGCCCAGCGCAGCAAACTGGCTTCGCCGAAGGATTACGTAGTTCTGCCGGAAACCATTTCCAAGGAACCGCTGGGTCCGGTCGTGCGTAACGGTGACGATGAGTGGAATAAGATCGTGCGCTGGGTCGGCTACGCGCTGCTCAACGCTGAAGAAGCCGGCATCACGTCGAAAAACGTCGAAGCCGAAGCCAAGTCCACCAAGAACCCGGACGTTGCCCGTCTGCTGGGTGCAGACGGCGAGTACGGCAAGGACCTGAAACTGCCGAAGGACTGGGTCGTACAGATCGTCAAGCAAGTCGGCAACTACGGTGAAATCTTCGAGAAAAACCTCGGCAAGAGCACTCCGCTGGAAATCGACCGTGGCCTGAACGCGCTGTGGAACAACGGCGGCATTCAGTACGCACCACCAGTGCGCTAATGGTTCTATCACCCGGCGGGCCAGCCGCCGGGTGATGTTCTGTTCCATTTTTTCCGGGGCACTTCATGCAAAATTCAATCGGCGCACCAAAGCAGAGGTTCAGCCTCAGCGATCCGCGTGTGCGTGCGTGGCTATTCCAGATCATCACCGTCGTGGCGGTGGTCGCCATGGGCTGGTATCTGTTCGATAACACCCAGACCAACCTGCAGCACCGGGGCATTACGTCCGGGTTCAGCTTTCTGGAGCGCAGTGCCGGGTTCGGCATCGCTCAACACCTGATTTCCTACACCGAAGCGGACAGCTATGCCCGCGTGTTCGTGATCGGCCTGCTCAACACGTTGCTGGTGACCTTCATCGGCGTGATCCTGGCGACCCTGCTGGGCTTCATTATCGGTGTGGCGCGGCTGTCGCCGAACTGGATCATCAGCAAACTGGCGACCGTGTATGTGGAAGTCTTCCGCAACATTCCGCCGCTGCTGCAAATCCTGTTCTGGTACTTCGCGGTGTTCCTGACCATGCCGGGGCCGCGCAACAGCCACAACTTCGGCGACACCTTCTTCGTCAGCAGCCGTGGTCTGAACATGCCGGCGGCACAGATGGCCGACGGCTTCTGGGCGTTCGTGGTCAGCATCGTGGTGGCCATCGTTGCCATCGTGCTGATGAGCCGTTGGGCCACCAGGCGCTTTGAAGAAACCGGCGAACCCTTCCACAAGTTCTGGGCCGGCGTGGCAATTTTCCTGGTGATCCCGACGCTGTGCGCGCTGGTTTTCGGCGCTCCGCTGCATTGGGAAATGCCGAAACTGCAAGGCTTCAACTTCGTCGGCGGCTGGGTGTTGATCCCGGAGCTGCTGGCTCTGACTCTGGCCTTGACCGTGTACACCGCGGCGTTCATCGCCGAGATCGTGCGTTCGGGGATCAAGTCGGTCAGCCACGGCCAGACCGAAGCGGCGCGTTCCCTGGGCCTGCGCAACGGCCCGACGCTGCGCAAGGTGATCATTCCGCAAGCGCTGCGGGTGATCATTCCGCCGCTGACCAGCCAATACCTGAACCTGGCGAAGAACTCCTCGCTGGCGGCCGGTATCGGTTACCCGGAGATGGTTTCGCTGTTCGCCGGCACCGTGCTGAACCAGACCGGTCAGGCGATCGAAGTCATTGCCATCACCATGAGCGTGTACCTGGCGATCAGTATCAGCATTTCCCTGCTGATGAACTGGTACAACAAGCGCATTGCGCTGATCGAGCGGTAAGGAATAGCGCATGAGTACTCATACTTTCAAACCCGACATGCCGCCGCCGGCCAAGGTCTTCGGCCCGATGGCGTGGATCCGCGCGAACATGTTCTCCAGCTGGCTCAACACCCTGCTGACGTTGTTTGCGTTCTATCTCATTTACCTGGTGGTTCCGCCACTGCTCAGTTGGGCGATCTTCGATGCCAATTGGGTCGGCACCACTCGCGCCGACTGCACCAAAGCAGGCGCCTGCTGGGTGTTCATCGAGCAGCGTTTCGGCCAGTTCATGTATGGCTACTACCCGGCAGACCTGCGCTGGCGCGTGGACCTGACTGTGTGGCTGGCGGTCATCGGCGTGGCGCCGCTGTTCATCAAGCGTGTGCCGCGTAAAGCGGTGTACGGGCTGAGCTTCCTGGTGGTGTATCCGATCGTTGCCTGGTGCCTGCTGCATGGCGGCGTGTTCGGCCTGAGCGCGGTTGCCACCAGCCAGTGGGGCGGCCTGATGCTGACGCTGGTGATCGCCACCGTCGGTATCGCCGGCGCGTTGCCGCTGGGGATCATGCTGGCGTTGGGACGCCGCTCGAACATGCCGGCCATTCGCGTGGTCTGCGTGACGTTCATCGAGTTCTGGCGCGGCGTGCCGCTGATCACCGTGCTGTTCATGTCTTCGGTGATGCTGCCGCTGTTCCTGCCCGAAGGCATGAACTTCGACAAACTGCTGCGGGCGCTGATCGGCGTGATCCTGTTCCAGTCGGCCTACGTCGCCGAAGTGGTGCGCGGCGGTCTGCAAGCGATTCCCAAAGGTCAGTACGAAGCCGCGGCCGCGATGGGCCTCGGTTACTGGCGCGCCATGGGCCTAGTGATTCTGCCGCAAGCCCTGAAACTGGTGATTCCCGGCATCGTCAACACCTTCATCGCGTTGTTCAAGGACACCAGCCTGGTGATCATCATCGGCCTCTTTGACCTGCTCAACAGCGTCAAGCAAGCCGCTGCCGATCCGAAATGGCTGGGCATGGCCACCGAAGGCTATGTGTTCGCCGCCCTGGTGTTCTGGATTTTCTGTTTTGGCATGTCGCGCTATTCCATGCATCTGGAACGCAAGCTCGACACTGGCCACAAGCGTTAGGAGTTTTTTTCGATGAGCGAAGCAATCAAAAAGCCAGTCGGCCCTGAAGGCATCATTCAGATGCAGGGCGTGAACAAGTGGTACGGCCAGTTCCACGTGCTGAAAGACATCAACCTGAATGTCCGTCAGGGCGAACGCATCGTGCTGTGCGGCCCGTCGGGTTCCGGCAAGTCCACCACCATCCGCTGCCTGAACCGTCTGGAAGAGCACCAGCAGGGTCGCATCGTGGTCGACGGCGTGGAGCTGACCAACGATCTCAAGCAGATCGAAGCGATCCGTCGCGAAGTCGGCATGGTGTTCCAGCACTTCAACCTGTTCCCGCACCTGACCATTCTGCAGAACTGCACCCTGGCACCGATGTGGGTGCGCAAGATGCCCAAGCGCAAGGCCGAGGAAATCGCCATGCACTATCTGGAGCGCGTACGCATTCCGGAGCAGGCGCACAAGTTTCCGGGGCAGTTGTCCGGCGGTCAGCAGCAGCGTGTGGCGATCGCCCGTGCGCTGTGCATGAAACCGAAAATCATGCTGTTCGACGAACCGACCTCGGCACTCGACCCGGAGATGGTGAAGGAGGTGCTCGACACCATGATCGGTCTGGCCGAAGACGGCATGACCATGCTTTGCGTGACCCACGAAATGGGTTTCGCCCGCACCGTGGCCAATCGCGTGATCTTCATGGACAAAGGCGAAATCGTCGAGCAGGCGGCACCGAACGACTTCTTCGACAATCCTCAAAGTGACCGGACCAAACTGTTCCTGAGCCAGATCCTGCATTGATCGGATTCAGGCGCTGAAATAAACCCGGACTCAGTTCCGGGTTTATTTTTGCCCGGATCTTGCCGGTTGCCCTGATTGAAAAATCTGACTACCCTGTCAGCAAATTCATCCCATGATTGGATGACAGGGCGAATTCCATGTCTGAAAACTCTTTATTGATCAAACGATCCCTGGTCGATCAGGCGCTGGATCAGTTGCGTCAGCGCATCACCGACGGCAGCTGGCAGGTCGGTCAGCGGCTCCCCACCGAGCCCGAGCTGTGCGCTGAACTCGGCATCAGCCGCAATACCGTGCGTGAAGCGATGCGGGTGCTGGCGTTCTCCGGGTTGATCGAGATCCGGCAGGGCGACGGCAGTTACCTGCGGGCGGTGGTCGATCCGATGGACACGCTCAAGGCGCTCTCCAGATGCTCGCTGGATCAGGCCCGGGAAACCCGGCACATCCTTGAAGTCGAGGCCATCGGTCTGGCGGCGTTGCGCCGCACTGACGAAGATCTGGCAGGCCTGCGCGAGGCGCTTGGTGTTGCCGGCAGCCACTATCACGGCGATCTCGACAGCTACATCGCCTGTGACCTGGTGTTTCACCGGCGGCTGGTGGACGCCGCGCACAATCCGACCCTCAGCGAGTTGTACCGCTACTTCTCCAGCATCGTCGGCGCGCAATTGCGTCAGACCCTGAACATCGTCCCTCGTCGACAGGAAGTCTTCGATTTGCACATCGCTCTGTTCGAAGCCGTCGAACAGCGTGACCCGGAACGGGCCAAGGCCCTGTCGAGGCAACTGATCAATGAACCTTGAAACCGAGAAAACCATGTCCCGCCCTGAAGCAATCAATACCTCCAAGCGCACCGCCGAACTGGAGGCGCTGCTGATCGATGCCGAGGCCGATGATGAGCAGGTGCAGCAAAGCCATCCGCTGGTGCTTCGTCCATGGCTGTTGTTGCTGGGGTTGGTGCTGGTAGCGTTGAACCTGCGTCCGGCGCTGTCGAGCATGGCGCCGCTGCTCAGTGAAGTGTCGAAAAGTCTTGGCTTGTCCGCTGCCCAGGCGGGATTGCTGACGACATTGCCGGTGCTGTGCCTTGGTCTGTTCGCGCCGCTGGCACCGGTGCTGGCCAGGCGTTTCGGCGCCGAACGGGTGGTGTTGGGAATTCTGCTGACACTCGCAGCAGGCATCATCCTGCGCAGCAACTTCGGTGAAATCGGTCTGTTTGCCGGCAGTGTTCTGGGTGGAGCGAGTATCGGCATCATCGGCGTGTTGCTGCCGGGTATCGTCAAGCGCGATTTTGCAAAGCATGCCGGCACCATGACTGGCGTCTATACCATGGCCCTGTGCCTGGGCGCGGCAATGGCGGCAGGTTCGACCGTGCCGTTGAGCGAGCATTTCGATCACAGCTGGGCCATGGGCCTGGGCTTCTGGGTGATACCGGCACTGGTCGCGGCGCTGTTCTGGCTGCCGCAAATCGGCCAGAAGCACGGTGCCCACAATGTCGCGTATCGAGTACGCGGTTTGCTGCGTGACCCACTGGCGTGGCAGGTGACCTTGTACATGGGGCTGCAATCATCGCTGGCCTACATCGTATTCGGCTGGCTGCCGTCGATCCTCATCGGTCGCGGGCTGACGCCGACCCAGGCCGGTCTGGTGCTGTCCGGTTCGGTGATCATCCAGCTCGCCAGTTCCCTGGCGGCACCGTGGCTCGCCACGCGCGGCAAGGACCAGCGTCTGGCGATCGTGGTGGTGATGGCGCTGACCCTCGGCGGCCTGTTCGGTTGCCTCTATGCACCAATCGAAGGCCTGTGGGGCTGGGCGATCCTGCTGGGACTGGGGCAGGGCGGCACGTTCAGTCTGGCGCTGACCCTGATCGTGTTGCGCTCGAAGGACTCTCATGTCGCGGCCAACCTGTCGAGCATGTCCCAGGGCTTCGGTTACACCCTCGCATCCATGGGGCCGTTCGCGGTCGGCGTGGTGCACGACTGGACCGGCGGCTGGAACGCCGTGGGCTGGATCTTCGGCATCGTCGGTGCGGGTGCGATCCTCGCCGGCCTCGGTGCCGGGCGTGCGTTGTACGTGCAGGTGGAAAGCGAAAAGGTCTGAATTGCACACACTGTCGGTATTCGGCAGGCGAATGCCGATAGTGTTTCGGGCGTTTGCGGATTATCGTGCTGGCAATCTGTACATTTCCCGGAGATTGCCCATGAGCGAAGAAGCCCACAGCGCCCTGATCACCCGTTTCTACCAGGCTTTCCAGCGCCTCGACGCCGAGGCCATGGCGGCCTGTTACACCGACGACGTGGTGTTCAGCGATCCGGCCTTCGGCGAGCTGCGCGGTCGCGATGCAGGTGACATGTGGCGCATGCTCACCACCCGGGCCAAGGACTTCTCCCTGACCTTCGACAACGTCCGCGCCGACGAACGCAGCGGCGGCGCCCACTGGGTGGCGACCTATCTGTTCAGCCAGACCGGCAATGTCGTGATCAACGACATCCAGGCGCGCTTCGTCTTCCGCGACGGCAAGATCTGTGAACATCACGACCACTTCGACCTGTGGCGCTGGTCCCGCCAGGCGCTGGGCTTGAAGGGCCTGCTGCTGGGCTGGACGCCGCTGGTGCGCAAGGCTGTCCGCGCCCAGGCGCTGAAAGGGCTGAAGGCATTTCAGGCGAGTCGCTGATAAGATCGCGACCTGTTCCTCAATCGCCTTTAGTGTCCAGTGACCAGTCTTAGCGAAAACCCTTCCGAAGCCGATGTTCCAGTGAGCAAGTCCTGGTTCGTCTACCTCGTTCGCGCCGCCAACGGTTCGCTGTACTGCGGGATCAGCGATGATCCCGTGCGCCGTTTTGCCAAGCACCAGAGCGGCAAGGGCGCACGATTCTTTCTCTCAAGCCCGGCGATGGCGCTGGTCTATACCGAGCGATGCCGTGACAAGAGTGATGCGCTGCGCCAGGAGCGGTTGATCAAGAAGCTCAGGAAGAGTGCGAAGGAATGTCTGGTGGCGTCTTATCGGCCGGACTGATCAGGTGCGAACGGTAGAAACCCCTGCACATCGAAGCGGCGCTTTCAGGCAAACGACAGGCGAAAAAAAACCGCCTTTGCGGGGCGGTTTTTCTGTAAACCTCGGTTTGCGGCCGGGTTTACTGATCTCACAGGAGACATTGACGTAGGCGGAGAATATTCCTCTTTGCGTCACTGAGCAAGCCTGAAGGCACGCCTACCAAATAAACTCAATTTTGAGTTTATTTGTTTAAGCGAAGGTTCAGAAACCCGGTTACGATCCGTCCGCTCACATGGCAGTGCAACCATTGAGGTCTGGCCGATTGGCGTAACGGTTTCATGCCCTCTGACACGGAGTTGCTCCCGTGCCGGAATGATTTTTCAGGGGGTATCACAACCGGCCGCCTCACAGGAGATATTGACGTGTCTTCCGAAGGCGTACGTGGTCCGGTAAGCACGCTGGAGGTTTGGCCCCCCAACCGGAGGCCAAAATGTATGAAGCTTTTGCTGCGTACTCTGAGCCTCGTATGGAGGTCGTTCAAGGCGTTTCGCTTTTACGAGTTCCTGCGAGATCACTTCGATGACCTGATGTAGGGCCATTGATGTGGGAACCGTCTCGGCCACGGCTGAGGCGGTTTTTTCGAGCACTCCAGGATGCCTTATCAACCTGACTGATCGGTTCCCATCAGCCGGATCCGTAGGCTGCGAACCCATTGCGCGCTAAGCTGCCGTTTCACTTCCTGTGCGGCGGAGCCGAGCATGTCCGAGTTGATCCTTCATCATTACCCGACCTCTCCTTTTGCTGAAAAGGCCCGGCTGCTGCTGGGGTTCAAGGGCTTGTCCTGGCGTTCGGTGCATATCTCGCCAGTCATGCCCAAGCCTGACCTGACCGCCCTGACCGGCGGCTATCGCAAGACACCGGTGCTGCAGATCGGCGCCGACATCTATTGCGACACTGCGCTGATCGCCCGGCGTCTCGAGCAGGAAAAGGCCCAACCTACGTTCTTCCCGGAAGGTCAGGAGATGAACGCCGCCAGTTTCGCCGCCTGGGCTGATTCTGTGGTGTTCCAGCACACGGTAAGCCTGGTGTTTCAGCCGGAATCGGTGGCGGTGCGTTTTGGCAAATTGCCGCCGGAAGCGATCAAGGCTTTCCTCGCCGATCGTGCCGGGTTGTTCAGCGGTGGCAGTGCGACCAGGCTGTCAGCCGAGCAGGCCAAACATCAATGGCCGACGATCATGGCGCGCCTGGAGCAGCAGCTGCAGCGTGAAGACGGGGATTTTCTGTTCGGTGAGCCGTCGATTGCCGACTTCGCCATGGCGCATCCGCTGTGGTTCCTCAAGGCGACCCACGTCACCTCACCGCTGGTGGATGACTATCCGGCAGTGTCCGCATGGCTCGGGCGGGTGCTGGGCTTCGGTCACGGAGCAGCCAGTGCGATGAGTTCCGAGGAGGCGCTGGAGGTCGCACGCCGTTCGAAGCCGGTGGCATTGCCCGATGAGCAGTTTGTCGATCCGAACGGATTTGCAGCGGGCCAGCAAGTCGTGATCGCGGCCACTGACTACGGCGTAGATCCGGTAGCCGGCGAGCTGTTGTTTGCTGGTCGTGAAGAGCTGATTCTGCGCCGTGAAGACGAGCGTGCCGGGCAGGTGCATGTGCACTTCCCGCGATTCGGTTTCCGGATCGAGAAACGCTGAAACGAGCGAGGGAGCCGATTGGCTCCCTCGTTCATTTCAGTGCGGCGAGAATGTCGTCCGGATCAAACCCGCGTATCAACGTGCCATTGACGTCGATCAGCGGAATCCCGCGCCCGCCCAGTGCTTCGTAGGTCTTGCGCGCCTCGGCATCCTTCTCGATATCGAATTCCTTGAACGGAATACCTTTCTGATCAAGAAAACGCTTGGTCTGCTTGCAGTAGCCGCACCAGTCCGTGGCATACAGCACGACCCTGGCATTGGCGCGGACCTGCTCGGAGGCCATCTGCGACGGGTTGAACACCCGCTCGATCTTGCCCCAGTTCTGGTAGACCACAACCACCAGCAAAACCAGCGCAACCTTCTTCAGCACATTGCCGAGCATCAGTTGCGGCGCTTCAGCTGATCGGTGAGCGAGGTTGGCAAGCCTTTGATGACCAGCGTGCCGGCTTCTTCGTCGTATTCGATCTTCGAGCCCAGCAGGTGCGCTTCGAAGCTGATCGACAGGCCTTCGGCACGGCCGGTGAAGCGGCGGAACTGGTTGAGCGTGCGCTTGTCCGCCGGGATCTCCGGCGACAGGCCGTAGTCCTTGTTGCGGATGTGATCGTAGAAGGCCTTCGGGCGTTCTTCGTCGATCAGCTCCGAGAGCTCTTCAAGGCCCATGGGCTCGCCGAGCTTGGCCTGGCTGCTGGCGTATTCGACCAGGGTCTTGGTCTTCTCGCGGGCGGAGTCTTCCGGCAGGTCTTCGCTCTCGACGAAGTCGCTGAAGGCCTTGAGCAGCGTGCGGGTCTCGCCCGGGCCGTCGACGCCTTCCTGGCAGCCGATGAAGTCGCGGAAGTATTCCGAGACCTTCTTGCCGTTCTTGCCCTTGATGAACGAGATGTACTGCTTGGACTGCTTGTTGTTCTGCCACTCGGAGACGTTGATCCGCGCCGCCAGGTGCAGTTGGCCGAGGTCGAGGTGGCGCGACGGAGTCACATCCAGCTCATCGGTCACCGCCACGCCTTCGCTGTGGTGCAGCAGGGCGATGGCCAGGTAATCGGTCATGCCTTGTTGGTAATGGGCGAACAGTACGTGGCCGCCCACCGACAGGTTCGACTCTTCCATCAGCTTTTGCAGATGCTCGACCGCGACTTTGCTGAACGCGGTGAAATCCTTGCCGCCATCCATGTATTCCTTCAGCCAGCCGCTGAACGGGAACGCGCCGGATTCCGGATGGAACAAGCCCCAGGCTTTGCCTTGTTTGGCGTTATAGCTCTCGTTGAGGTCGGCGAGCATGTTCTCGATGGCAGCGGACTCCGCCAGTTCGGAGTCACGGGCGTGCAGGACTGCGGGTGTGCCGTCGGGTTTTTTGTCGATCAAATGGACGATGCAATGACGGATCGGCATAGGCTTCTCGGCTGGTGGAAGGGAGGAGGGCGGGCTCCCCCGAAAAAGCGCTCAGTGTACCGCAACCACTGGATTTGGCGCGGGGTGAAGGGCAATTCCGGGGCGTCCGACGGCCCTTATGCATTTATTTACCGATTTAGCGCAATAAACCTGACCATTTGGCTAGCTAGAGGCGGATATTTCCTTGTCTCTGTGCTAGTTTTGCCCGGTCTTGTGCGAAGTCACCGCGACAAGCATGCATTCAGCTTTTGTCAGGTCGAACCAAACCTTGATTTCGGCATCTATAACCCCGACTCGTCGTGGTTATCGCCGAGGGTGCCAGATCCAGAAGATCGGGCTCGATGGCTGACACTGCACTCTGCAATCCATATGAATTTGATAGGGAAGGAACACCACATGGCTCTTACTAAAGACCAACTGATCGCCGACATCGCCGAAGCTATCGACGCGCCGAAAACCACCGCGCGTGCCGCTCTGGACCAACTGGGTCAAATCGTTGCCGATCAGCTGGAAAACGGTGCCGAAATCACTTTGCCAGGTATCGGCAAGCTGAAAGTGACCGAGCGTCCTGCCCGCACTGGCCGTAACCCATCGACTGGCGCTGCCATCGAAATCGCTGCCAAGAAAGTTGTGAAGTTTGTTCCAGCCAAAGCGCTGGGCGACAGCATCAACAAGTAAGACACCGTAAAAAAACCGTGCACCGGAGTGATCCGGGCACGGTTTTTTTGTATCTGCAGAAAACGGCCTACGCCATCGGGGACTCGCCCCAGCGGGCCTTGCGCCAGGCTTGCTGCTGCGTCGGAGTCTGGAACGTCCAGGCAACGAAACGGCTCTGCTTCTGGCCCTGGCCCATTTCCACGACCTGGCTTTGCAGTGCGCCGGCCTTGTTCAGCGCCGAGTGAATCGCCGGCAGGTTCGACGCTTTCGATACCAGCGTGCTGAACCACAGCACCTGTTGCGCGACCTGTGCGCTCTCACTGATCAGTTGCGTCACGAACCGCACTTCACCCCCCTCGCACCACAATTCCGCCGCTTGCCCGCCAAAGTTGAGCACCGGCAACTTGCGCTTCGGGTCGGCTTTACCCAAGGCGCGCCACTTGCGGGTGCTGCCACGGGTGGCCTCTTCGAGAGAGGCGTGGAACGGCGGGTTGCACATGGTCAGTTCGAACCGCTCACCCGCTTCCAGCAACCCCGGCAAAATCTGCTTGCGATTGGCCTGCTGGCGAATCTGGATCGCCTTGCTCAACCCGTTGGCCTGGACAATGGTCCTGGCTGACGCGATGGCCGTGGCATCGATATCGGAGCCGAGGAAGTGCCAGCGATAGTCGCAGTGGCCGATCAGCGGGTAAATGCAGTTGGCGCCCGTGCCGATGTCCAGCACCTTTACCGAGGCGCCGCGCGGGATCACGCCGTCGTTGTTGGCGGCCAGCAGGTCGGCGAGGAAATGCACGTAATCCGCACGCCCCGGCACCGGTGGGCACAGGTAATCGGCGGGAATGTCCCAGTAAGCGATGCCGTAAAACGCTTTGAGCAGCGCCCGATTGAACACGCGCACCGCATCGGGGTTGGCGAAGTCGATGCTTTCCTTGCCGTACGGGTTGATGATCACGAACTTCGCCAGTTCCGGCATGCTCTTGATCAACGCCGGGAAATCGTAGCGACCCTGGTGGCGGTTGCGCGGGTGCAGGGCAGCCTTTTCACGCGGCTCGACGGCCTTGGCCGGTGACGTGGGCTGAGGCTTCTTGCGCGCAGGTTTCGGTGTGCGGGGGGCATTCATGGGCGTGGTCGACATCGGGTGTGGCTGAAAGTGGCGGGTATTGTTCCACAGGGAACCGCATTGTTGTCCGGAAAAGTGCCGGGCACAAAAAAGGGAGGCCTTGCGGGCCTCCCTGATTCATTGCGAATGGCCGTTACAGGCTGGCAATCCGCGCGTGTTGCTCGGCCAGCTTGCCCAGCGCCTGTTCGGCTTCGGCCAGCTTGGCGCGTTCCTTCTCGATGACCTCGGCAGGAGCCTTGTCAACGAAACCTGCGTTGGACAGCTTGCCGCCGACGCGCTGGACTTCGCCCTGCAGACGCAGGATTTCCTTGTCCAGACGCGCAAGCTCGGCGTTCTTGTCGATCAGGCCGGCCATCGGCACCAGCACTTCCATCTCGCCGACCAGTGCGGTGGCAGACAGCGGCGCTTCTTCGCCGGCCGCCAGTACGGTGATCGATTCCAGACGCGCCAGCTTCTTCAACAGCGCTTCGTTTTCGGTCAGGCGACGCTGATCTTCGGCGGTGACGTTTTTCAGGTAGATCGGCAGCGGTTTGCCCGGGCCGATGTTCATTTCGCCACGGATGTTGCGCGTGCCGAGCATCAGGCCCTTGAGCCATTCGATGTCGTCTTCGGCCGCCGGATCGATGCGCTCTTCATTGGCCACCGGCCACGCCTGCAACATGATGGTCTTGCCCTGAATGCCGGCCAGCGGCGCGATGCGCTGCCAGATTTCTTCAGTGATGAACGGCATGAACGGATGGGCCAGACGCAGCGCCACTTCAAGTACCCGAACCAGCGTACGGCGAGTGCCGCGCTGACGCTCGACCGGTGCGTTTTCGTCCCACAGCACAGGCTTGGACAATTCCAGGTACCAGTCGCAGTACTGGTTCCAGATGAATTCGTACAGCGCTTGCGCCGCCAGGTCGAAACGGAATTGATCCAGTTGACGGGTCACTTCGGCTTCGGTGCGTTGCAGTTGCGAGATGATCCAGCGATCCGCCAGCGAGAGCTCGTAGGCTTCGCCGTTCTGGCCGCAGTCTTCGCCCTTGTCCAGAACATAGCGTGCAGCGTTCCAGATCTTGTTGCAGAAGTTGCGATAGCCTTCGACGCGGCCCATGTCGAACTTGATGTCGCGACCGGTGGACGCCAGCGAGCAAAAGGTGAAGCGCAGGGCATCGGTGCCGTAGCTGGCGATACCGTCGGCGAACTCTTCGCGAGTCTGCTTCTCGATCTTCTTCGCCAGTTTCGGCTGCATCAGACCGGAAGTGCGTTTCTGCACCAGGGTTTCGAGTTCGATGCCGTCGATGATGTCCAGCGGGTCCAGGACGTTGCCCTTGGACTTGGACATCTTCTGGCCCTGGCCATCACGCACCAGACCGTGCACGTAAACAGTCTTGAACGGAACCTGCGGCGTGCCATCCTCGTTCTTGATCAGGTGCATGGTCAGCATGATCATCCGGGCGACCCAGAAGAAAATGATGTCGAAGCCCGTCACCAGCACGTCGGTGGAGTGGAATTTCTTCAGGAACTCGGTCTTTTCCGGCCAGCCCAGGGTGGAGAAGGTCCACAGGCCCGAACTGAACCAGGTGTCGAGCACGTCGTTGTCCTGTTGCAGCGCAACGTCGGCGCCCAGGTTGTGCTTGGCGCGCACTTCGGCTTCGTCGCGACCGACATAGACCTTGCCCGACTCGTCGTACCAGGCCGGAATCCGGTGGCCCCACCACAGCTGGCGGCTGATGCACCAGTCCTGGATGTCGCGCATCCACGAGAAGTACATGTTTTCGTACTGCTTCGGCACGAACTGGATGCGACCGTCTTCAACGGCGGCAATCGCAGGCTCGGCCAGCGGTTTGGTGGACACGTACCACTGGTCGGTCAGCCACGGCTCGATGACAGTGCCGGAGCGGTCACCTTTCGGTACTTTCAGGGCGTGATCGTCGACGCTGACCAGCAGGCCGGCAGCGTCAAACGCGGCCACGATCTGCTTGCGCGCTTCGAAACGCTCGAGACCGGCGTACTCGGCCGGAATCTTGCCGTCGATGCTGTCGTTCAGCGTGCCGTCAAGGTTGAACACCTGGGCAGCAGGCAGCACGTTGGCGTTCTTGTCGAAGATGTTCAGCAGCGGCAGGTTGTGGCGTTTGCCGACTTCGTAGTCGTTGAAATCGTGGGCCGGGGTGATTTTCACGCAGCCGGTGCCGAATTCAGGGTCGCAGTAATCGTCGGCGATGATCGGGATGCGGCGGCCTACCAGCGGTAGCTCGACAAACTTGCCGATCAGGGCTTTGTAGCGCTCGTCGTTCGGGTTCACCGCGACGGCGGAGTCGCCGAGCATGGTTTCCGGACGAGTGGTCGCGACGATCAGGAAATCCTTGCCTTCGGCGGTTTTTGCGCCGTCGGCCAGCGGGTACTTCAAATTCCAGAGGAAACCTTTCTCGTCGTGGTTTTCCACTTCGAGGTCGGAAATCGCCGTGTGCAGCTTGGTGTCCCAGTTGACCAGACGCTTGCCGCGATAGATCAGGCCGTCTTCGTGCAGGCGCACGAACGCTTCTTTAACGGCTTCCGAAAGGCCGTCGTCCATGGTGAAGCGCTCGCGGCTCCAGTCCACGGACGAACCGAGGCGGCGGATCTGACGGCTGATGTTGCCGCCGGACTGATCCTTCCATTCCCAGACTTTCTCGAGGAATTTTTCCCGGCCCAGATCGTGGCGGTTCTGGCCCTGGGCTTCGAGTTGACGTTCCACCAGCATCTGTGTGGCGATGCCGGCGTGGTCGGTGCCCGGCTGCCACAGCGTGTTGCGACCTTGCATGCGGCGGAAACGGATCAGGGCGTCCATGATCGCGTTGTTGAAACCGTGACCCATGTGCAGGCTGCCGGTGACGTTCGGCGGCGGGATCATGATGGTGTAGGAGTCGCCCGCGCCTTGCGGGGCGAAGTAGTTCTCGGACTCCCAAGTGTTGTACCAGGAAGTTTCAATGGCGTGCGGCTGGTAGGTCTTATCCATGCGCGGCGGGACCCTATTGGCATTTATTCAGGAAAAGCCGGGAAGTATAGCGGGGCATGGGGCGCAGGGCGAGCGGGGCGGGCCGGGTGGGGAGCTAAATGTGGGAGCTGGCTTGCCAGCGATGCCGGCGCCGCGGTTTTTCAGGAAGGCCGCAGTGATGCTATCGCTGGCAAGCCAGCTCCCACAGGAGATCGGGGAATTATTCGTACTGGGCGAGAAGCCGTTCCATCCGCGCATCCAGCCGACGTTTGATTTCGGTTTCGATGTGCGGGGCGAAGTCGTCGATCACATCTTGCATGATCAATTGCGCGGCGGCGCGCAGTTCGCTGTCCAGATGCAATAGCGCGTCGGGGCCTTTGTCCACAGGTGCGGCAGGCGCAGTGGCGGGCTTCACGACGGGGGCGGGCGGTGGCTCGACGGCGGGTGGGGTGTTGTCGATCGAGTCGAACAACATGGGTATCTGTTCCTGTTCGCCATCATCGACCGTTTCGGTCAAAAGCGGCGGTTGCAGGTTGTCATCGCCCAGAAGCTGACGGATGGATTCGAGGTCATCCAGCAGGTGGGCGGGTTTCTGCAGCGGTTTTGGAGTGTCCATCGGCGTACTCAGAGTCGCTGTAAACGGTGGTCTTGCAGAGGATAGCCCTGTTCCCGGTAGAAACGGAAACTCTCCCGCGCCGCTGAACGGATCGCCGGATCTTCCACCACCACCTCCGCTACGCGGGCGAACTTGTTGGCGAAGGCGGGGACCTTCAGGTCGAGATTGACGAGCAAGTCCTGGTGCTGGCCGCAGTCTTCGCCCAGTCCAAGCACGATCACCCCTTCCGGTTCGCGCTCGGCCGGCCCGTGGGGCACGAAGGTTTCGCCCTTGAACGCCCACAAACGTGCATCGAGGTCATCGCGCTGGGCGGCATCGCTGCAATGCAGGTAGATGCGGTGGCCCATGCGCCAGGCTTTCTCGGTGAGCTTGCAGGCGAAGTCCAGGCGTGCCGAGGGGGCAGCGCTGGGCAGAATATAGAAGTCGACTTTGGTCATTGCGGTTCCTGAGCTGCAAGCGATACCCCTGGAAAGAGGCGTCGCTTGCAGTCATCGGTTTCAGGCCTTGGCGCGATCCAGCAGGTACTGGGTCAGCAGGGGAACCGGACGACCGGTGGCGCCCTTGTCCTTGCCGCCGCTGGTCCACGCGGTGCCCGCGATGTCCAGGTGCGCCCAGTTCAGGTTCTTGGTGAAGCGCGACAGGAAGCACGCGGCCGTGATGGTGCCGGCCTTCGGCCCGCCAATGTTGGCGATGTCGGCGAACGGGCTGTCCAGTTGCTCCTGGTATTCATCGAACAGCGGCAGTTGCCAGGCGCGGTCGTCGGCGGCCTTGCCGGCGCTCAGCAGTTGCTCGATCAGCTCGTCATTGTTGCCCAGCAGGCCCGAGGTGTGAGCACCCAGAGCAACCACGCAGGCGCCGGTCAGGGTGGCGATGTCGATCACGGCCTGTGGCTTGAAACGCTCGGAGTAGGTCAGGGCATCGCACAGCACCAGACGGCCTTCGGCGTCGGTGTTGAGGATCTCGACGGTCTGGCCGCTCATGGTGGTCACGATGTCGCCCGGACGCGAAGCCGTACCGCTCGGCATGTTCTCGGCGCAGGCCAGGATGCATACCAGGTTGATCGGCAGCTTCAGTTCCAGCACGGCGCGCAGGGTACCGAACACACTGGCGGCGCCGCCCATGTCGTACTTCATCTCGTCCATGCCGGCGCCTGGCTTCAGGCTGATGCCGCCGGTGTCGAAGGTAATGCCCTTGCCGACCAGCGCGTACG
The DNA here is from genome assembly GCF_024981055.1 of Pseudomonas sp. BW7P1. NCBI lineage: Bacteria > Pseudomonadati > Pseudomonadota > Gammaproteobacteria > Pseudomonadales > Pseudomonadaceae > Pseudomonas > Pseudomonas sp. BW7P1. The sequence continues at coordinate 1,318,549 of NZ_CP103374.1, forward strand.
GCTTCTCGGATTTCTTGCCACCGTTGTATTGCATGACGATCAGGCGTGGTGGCTGGGCGCTGCCTTGGCCGACGGCGTAGAACGAACCCATGCCCAGGGATTTGATCTTCTTCTCGTCGAGGACTTCGACTTTCAGATCCTTGAACTCTTTACCGAGGTTCCTGGCCTGTTCGCCGAGGAAGGTCGGGTGGCAGATGTTTGGCGGCAGGTTGCCCAGGTTGCGGGTGAAGGCCATGCCGTTGGCGATCGCGGTGGCGTGGTTCACGGCGCGTTGCACTTCGGCCTGAGCAGCCTTGATGGTCAGCAGAGTGATTTTCTTCAGGGCGCGGGGTTCGGCTTTCTGGCTCTTGAACTGGTCGAAGGTGTATCCGCCATCGATCAGGGTCTCGGCCAGCAGGCGGGTCTTGCCGTAGCTGTCGCGGCCCTTGACGATGACTTCATCCAGCGCCAGCACGGCATCGCTGCCACCCAGGCCCTTGAGGGTGTTGAGGAGGCCGGCCACGATCTTGCGGAACGGGCGGTCGCCCAGTTCTTCATCCTTGCCCACGCCGACCAGCAGCACACGCTCGGCTTTCAGGTTCGGCAGGCTGTGCAGCAACAGGCTCTGGCCGACCTTGCCGGCCAGATCGCCACGCTTGAGGACAGCGCTGACGGCGCCGCCGCTCAGTTCGTCGACCTGTCTGGCCGCGACGCCGAGTTTGCGGCCTTCGCCGACGGCAACCACCAGGGTGGCGGTTTTCAACGTTTCTGGGCTAACGCTTTTTACAACCAGTTCCATGTCCGGATCCCTGAATGAATGGTCAACACGCAGGCGTTCGACGATGTTCGCAGTCGCCTGCTTATAGAAAGAAAAGGCGCAGGCCAGCGCCTGCGACAAGGGCCGCAGTTTGAACCTCGCTCCCCGCGCCTGACAACCCTCGGTTGTACGATCTTCAACGGATTGCACCCATGCGTGAGTGTGCGCAGTGACAGGCGCCCTCAATCACAGGATAATGCCGCATCTTTTTTCGATGGCTCTGCCTTGCGGGGCCATCGGAACGTTTGCTTGTTTGGCCGCCTTAGCCTGACAACCCTGGAGTGTCTGGTTTGATCGTCTTCCGTTATCTGTCCCGCGAAGTCCTGTTGACCCTGAGTGCGGTAAGCGCCGTGCTGCTGGTCATCATCATGAGCGGTCGTTTCATCAAATACCTTGCCCAGGCCGCAGCGGGCCAGCTCGATCCGGGATCGCTGTTCCTGATCATGGGCTATCGCCTGCCGGGCTTCATGCAGTTGATCCTGCCGCTGGGCCTGTTCCTCGGGATCCTTCTGGCGTACGGCCGGTTGTACCTGGAAAGCGAAATGACCGTGCTGTCGGCCACCGGCATGAGCCAGCAGCGCCTGTTCCGCATGACGCTGTTCCCGGCCACGCTGGTGGCACTGGTAGTGGCCTGGCTGAGCCTGAGCCTGGCCCCGCAAGGCGCCAACCAGTTTCAGCTGCTGCTCAACAAGCAGGACGCCCTGACCGAGTTCGACACCCTCGAGCCGGGCCGTTTCCAGGCCTTGCGCGACGGCACCCGGGTGACCTACACCGAAACCCTGAGCGACGACCGGGTCAATCTGGGCAGCGTGTTCATCTCGCAGAAAAACCTCGGTGCCAACCAGGCCGATCGCGGGATTTCCGTGCTGGTGGCCGAGAAGGGCCGGCAGGAAATCCGTCCCGACGGCAACCGTTACCTGATCCTGCACAATGGCTACCGTTATGACGGCAGCCCGGGACTGGCCAATTACCGTGCCATCCACTACGAAACCTATGGTGTGTTGCTGCCCAAGCCGGATGTCAGCGAGGAAGTCACCGACCGTGACGCCATGCCGACCACGACGCTGCTGGCCAGCGACGACATCCGTGCAAAAACCGAACTGCAATGGCGCCTGTCGCTGCCGCTGCTGGTGTTCATCGTGACCCTGATGGCGGTGCCGTTGTCGCGGGTCAATCCGCGTCAGGGACGCTTCCTCAAGCTGCTGCCGGCGATTCTTCTTTATATGGCTTATCTGACCATCCTGATTGCCGCCCGCGGCGCCCTCGAAAAAGGCAAGATCCCGGCGAGTCTGGGTCTGTGGTGGGTGCATGCGATCTTCCTGGCCATCGGTATCGGCCTGCTGTACTGGGAACCGCTGCGCCTGAAAATGGCCAGCCGTCGCAGCGCTGCGCTGGAGGTGGCCCGTGGTTAAACTCGACCGCTACATCGGCAGCAGCGTGTTCATCGCGATCATCGCGGTGCTGGCGATCATTCTTGGCCTGGCCACCCTGTTTGCCTTCATCGACGAAATGGGTGATGTCAGCGAAACCTATACGCTGGTCGACGTGCTGAGCTTCGTGGTGCTGACTGCGCCGCGCCGGCTCTACGACATGTTGCCGATGGCAGCGCTGATCGGCTGCCTGATCGGTCTGGGCAGTCTGGCCAGCAGCAGTGAGCTGACCGTCATGCGTGCTGCCGGTGTATCCATCGGGCGCATCGTCTGGGCCGTGATGAAGCCGATGCTGGTGCTGATGCTGGCCGGCGTGCTGATCGGCGAATACGTTGCCCCGGCCACCGAGAGCATGGCGCAGGCCAATCGTTCGCTGGCTCAGGGCAGCGGCGACGCGCAGAGCGCCAAGCACGGCATGTGGCACCGTCAGGGCGATGAGTTCATCCATATCAACGCCGTTCAGCCCGATGGCCTGCTGTATGGCGTGACCCGCTATCACTTCGACAAGGAACGTCATCTGCTGAGCTCGAGCTTCGCCAAGCGCGCCGAGTTCGATGGCAAGCGCTGGCAGCTCACCGATATCACCACCACACTGTTCCACGAGCGCAGCACCGAAGTCGTCAACAAACCGACCGAGGACTGGGATGTTTCCATCAGTCCGGAATTGTTGAATACCGTGGTCATGGCGCCGGAAGCGCTGTCGATCAGCGGCCTGTGGGGTTATATCCATTACCTGGCGGATCAGGGGCTGAGCAATGGTCGTTACTGGCTGGCCTTTTGGGTCAAGGTATTGCAGCCGCTGGTCACCGCTGCGCTGGTGCTGATGGCGATCTCGTTCATTTTTGGTCCGCTGCGTTCGGTGACCCTCGGTCAGCGGGTGTTTACCGGTGTACTGGTGGGGTTCACCTTCCGTATCGTGCAGGATCTGCTCGGTCCATCCAGTCTGGTGTTCGGTTTCTCGCCGCTGTTCGCGGTGCTGGTGCCGGCCGGGGTCTGCGCACTGGCGGGTGTCTGGTTGCTGCGTCGCGCCGGTTGATGAACAAGGTTTCACCCAGGCTCCAGTCCTGAAAACGCCCCGGTCAGCCGATCGGGGCGTTTTTGCATGCAAACCGGGTGACAGGCGAACGTGACGCTTGCGCCGTGTATCAGGTACAATTCCCGGCTATTTTTCGGCGGGCCAAGCCTGCAGCCTTTTTGAGTGTTGATCCGTGAGTGATTTGAGTCATATCCGCAATTTCTCCATCATCGCCCACATTGACCATGGCAAGTCGACGCTGGCTGACCGATTCATCCAGATGTGCGGCGGCCTGGCCGATCGCGAGATGGAAGCCCAGGTCCTCGACTCCATGGAGCTGGAGCGTGAACGCGGGATCACCATCAAGGCCCACAGCGTTACCCTCCATTACAAGGCCAAAGACGGCGTCACCTATCAGCTGAACTTCATTGACACCCCGGGCCACGTCGACTTCACCTACGAAGTCAGCCGTTCCCTGGCCGCGTGCGAAGGTGCCTTGCTGGTGGTCGACGCAGGGCAGGGTGTCGAAGCCCAGTCCGTGGCCAACTGCTACACCGCCATCGAGCAGGGCCTCGAGGTCATGCCGGTCCTGAACAAGATCGACCTCCCGCAGGCCGAGCCTGACCGCGTCAAGGACGAGATCGAGAAGATCATCGGCATCGACGCCAGCGACGCCGTCACCTGCAGCGCCAAGACCGGCCTGGGTGTCGACGAAGTGCTCGAGCGCCTGGTCACGACCATTCCCGCGCCGACCGGCAATATCGAAGATCCGCTGCAGGCGTTGATCATCGATTCCTGGTTCGACAACTACCTGGGCGTCGTTTCCCTGGTGCGTGTGCGTCATGGCCGCGTGAAAAAGGGCGACAAGATCCTGGTGAAGTCCACCGGCAAGGTGCATCTGGTCGACAGCGTCGGCGTATTCACCCCGAAACACACTGCCACTGCGGATCTCAAGGCCGGCGAAGTAGGCTTCATCATCGCCAGCATCAAGGACATTCACGGTGCGCCGGTCGGTGACACCCTGACCCTCAGTTCCACCCCGGACGTTGAAGTGCTGCCCGGCTTCAAGCGCATCCAGCCGCAGGTTTACGCCGGGCTGTTCCCGGTCAGCTCCGATGACTTCGAGGATTTCCGCGAAGCGTTGCAGAAACTGACCCTGAACGACTCGTCGCTGCAGTACACCCCGGAAAGCTCCGACGCGTTGGGCTTCGGCTTCCGTTGCGGCTTCCTCGGCATGCTGCACATGGAAATCATCCAGGAGCGCCTGGAGCGCGAATACGACCTGGACCTGATCACCACGGCGCCGACGGTAATCTTCGAGCTGGTGCTGAAAACCGGTGAAACGATTTATGTCGACAACCCGTCGAAGCTGCCGGACGTGTCGTCGATCGAAGACATGCGCGAACCGATCGTGCGGGCCAATATCCTGGTTCCACAGGAACACCTGGGTAACGTCATCACCCTGTGCATCGAAAAACGTGGCGTGCAGGTCGACATGCTGTTCCTCGGTAACCAGGTCCAGGTGACTTACGATCTGCCGATGAACGAAGTGGTCCTGGACTTCTTCGACCGTCTGAAATCCACCAGCCGCGGCTATGCTTCGCTGGATTACCATTTCGATCGTTACCAATCGGCTAATCTGGTGAAACTGGACGTGCTGATCAACGGCGACAGGGTCGATGCTCTGGCGTTGATCGTGCACCGTGACAATTCGCACTTCAAAGGTCGCCAGTTGACCGAGAAGATGAAAGAACTGATTCCTCGTCAGATGTTCGACGTGGCGATCCAGGCTGCCATTGGCGGTCAGATCGTTGCCCGGACAACCGTCAAGGCGCTCAGAAAGAACGTATTGGCCAAATGCTACGGCGGTGACGTCAGTCGCAAGAAGAAACTGCTCGAGAAGCAAAAGGCCGGTAAGAAACGCATGAAACAGGTCGGCAACGTGGAGATTCCACAAGAAGCCTTCCTTGCCGTGCTCAGGTTGGAATAGTCAGGTCCTATGTCGCTAAATTTCCCGCTGTTGCTGGTTATCGCCGTGTTCGTCTGCGGCCTGTTGGCGTTGCTCGATCTGTTGATCCTGGCACCGCGTCGGCGCGCTGCCATCGCGTCCTATCAGGGCAGCGTCAGCCAGCCTGATGTGCTGGTGGTCGAGAAACTGAACAAGGAACCGCTGCTGGTCGAATACGGCAAGTCGTTCTTTCCGGTGCTGTTCATCGTGCTGGTGCTGCGTTCGTTTCTGGTGGAACCGTTCCAGATTCCGTCCGGTTCGATGAAACCGACCCTGGACGTCGGCGACTTCATTCTGGTGAACAAGTTTTCCTACGGGATCCGCCTGCCGGTGATCGACAAGAAAGTCATCGAAGTCGGTGATCCGCAACGCGGCGATGTGATGGTGTTCCGCTACCCGAGCGACCCGAACGTCAACTACATCAAGCGTGTGGTAGGTCTGCCGGGCGACACGGTGCGTTACACCGCCGACAAGCGTCTGTTCGTCAACGGTGAATCGATTGCCGAGCAACTGGTCGGTTCCGAGCCGGGCACCCTGGGCAGCGCGGAACTCTACAAGGAAAAACTCGGCGCCGCCGAGCACCTGATCCGCAAGGAAATGAGCCGTTACCGCGCCACGCCGGACCATACCTGGACCGTGCCGGCCGGGCATTATTTCATGATGGGCGACAACCGCGACAACTCCAACGACAGTCGCTACTGGGATGACCCCAACATTCCAAAGGACCTGCTGGGCATGGTTCCCGACCAGAACATCGTCGGCAAGGCCTTCGCGGTCTGGATGAGCTGGCCGGAACCGAAACTCAGCCACCTGCCGAATTTCTCGCGGGTCGGCCTGATCAAGTAAACAATCACGGCGCTGTTGACCACAGCGCCGAATGCATTTCTGGCGTCGGCACAACCGGCACCGGGGCATGAAGCCACGATATTCAGGACATCATTTTTGAACACAGCGTTAATTGTCCCAGGCCTGCGCCCTATCCCGGCGATGGCGGTGGAATCCAGCCACGAACTCAGCGTGGTCAAACCGTGAGCGTTTCTCTCAGCCGTCTCGAGCGTCAGCTCGGTTACACCTTCAAGGACCAGGAACTGATGGTTCTGGCCCTCACGCACCGCAGCTTTGCCGGACGCAACAACGAGCGTCTGGAATTCCTCGGCGATGCGATCCTCAATTTCGTCGCTGGCGAGGCACTCTTCGAGCGTTTTCCGCTCGCCCGTGAAGGCCAGCTCTCGCGCTTGCGCGCACGTCTGGTGAAAGGCGAGACCCTGGCCGTACTGGCCCGCGGGTTCGATCTGGGCGAATACCTGCGCCTGGGCTCCGGTGAACTGAAAAGCGGCGGTTTCCGTCGTGAGTCGATTCTGGCCGATGCCCTGGAAGCGTTGATTGGCGCCATCTACCTCGATGCCGGCATGGAAGTCGCCCGCGAGCGCGTCCTGGCCTGGCTGGCCGGGGAGTTCGAAGGCCTGACGCTGGTCGATACCAACAAGGATCCGAAAACCCGTCTGCAGGAATTCCTGCAGTCGCGTGGTTGTGAACTGCCACGCTATGAAGTGGTGGATATCCAGGGTGAGCCCCACTGTCGTACCTTCTTCGTCGAGTGCGAAGTTGTCCTGTTGAATGTAAAAAGCCGGGGTCAGGGTGTGAGCCGTCGCATTGCCGAACAGGTAGCGGCCGCCGCAGCACTGATTGCCCTGGGCGTGGAGAATGGCAATGACTGATACAAACGCAACGCGCTGTGGCTATGTTGCCATCGTCGGCCGCCCGAACGTGGGCAAGTCCACGCTGCTGAACCACATTCTCGGCCAGAAGCTGGCGATCACTTCGCGCAAGCCGCAGACCACTCGCCACAACATGCTCGGAATCAAGACCGAAGGCGACGTGCAAGCGATCTACGTCGATACGCCCGGCATGCACAAGGGCGGCGAAAAGGCCCTGAACCGTTACATGAACAAAACTGCTTCGGCGGCGTTGAAAGACGTCGACGTGGTGATCTTCGTGGTCGACCGCACCAAATGGACCGAAGAGGACCAGATGGTCCTGGAGCGTGTGCAATACGTGACCGGCCCGCTGATCGTCGCGCTGAACAAGACCGATCGCATCGAGGACAAGGCCGAGCTGATGCCGCACCTGTCCTGGTTGCAGGAACAACTGCCGAATGCGCAGATCATTCCGATTTCGGCGCAGCAGGGTCACAACCTCGATGCATTGGAAAAGGTCATCGCCGAGCACCTGCCGGAGAACGATCACTTTTTCCCGGAAGACCAGATCACCGACCGCAGCAGCCGTTTCCTCGCCGCCGAGCTGGTGCGCGAGAAGATCATGCGCCAGCTCGGTGCCGAGTTGCCTTACCAGATCACCGTGGAAATCGAAGAGTTCAAGCAGCAGGGCGCGACACTTCACATCCATGCGCTGATCCTCGTCGAGCGTGACGGTCAGAAGAAAATCATCATTGGTGACAAGGGCGAGCGCATCAAGCGCATCGGTACCGAGGCACGCAAGGACATGGAGTTGCTGTTCGACTCCAAAATCATGCTGAACCTGTGGGTCAAGGTGAAGGGTGGCTGGTCCGACGACGAGCGTGCGTTGCGTTCGCTGGGTTACGGCGACCTGTAATAGTGGTTTTACTGAGTGAGCGGGCGTCTGTGGCGAGGGGGGCTTGTCGAATCGTCGCACCGTCCCGCTCGGCTGCGAAGCAGTCGTAAAACCGGCGCCTCGGTATGCCTGACAAACCCGGTCGCTGACCTTGGGGCTGCCTCCGCAACCCGGCGGGAGGGTGCGACGATTCGACAAGCTCCCTCGCCACCATTGATGATCTTCAGAGATCTTTCGGCTCATGTCGCAACCCCCACCTCCCACCCAACCCGCCTACGTCCTGCATTCGCGCGCCTACCGCGAAACCAGCGCGTTGGTGGACTTCCTCACGCCGCAAGGTCGGCTGCGGGCGGTATTGCGCGGTGCACGGGGCAAGGCCGGGACGCTGGCGCGGCCGTTCGTGCCGCTGGAAGTGGAGTTCCGTGGCAAGGGGGAGCTGAAAAATGTCGGGCGCATGGAAAGCACCGGCAGCGCGACGTGGATGGTTGGCGATGCGCTGTTCAGCGGTCTCTATCTCAACGAGTTGCTGATTCGCCTTCTGCCGGCCGAAGACCCGCACCCGGCGGTGTTCGATCATTACGCCGCCACGCTGCAAGCCCTTGCCGAAGGCCGGCCACTGGAGCCGTTGCTGCGTTCCTTCGAATGGCGTCTGCTCGACGAGCTGGGCTACGGTTTTTCTCTGAGCACCGACATCAATGACGAGCCCATCGCCCCGGAGGGTCTCTATCGCTTGCAGGTGGACGCCGGGCTTGAACGGGTCTATCTGCTGCAGCCCGGTCTGTTCAATGGCGTCGAGCTGCTGGCCATGGCTGAAGCGGACTGGACTGCCCCCGGCGCGTTGTCCGCTGCCAAACGCTTGATGCGTCAGGCACTGGCTGTTCACCTGGGCGGTCGTCCCCTGGTCAGTCGCGAGCTGTTTCGCAAGCCCTGAGGGTCAGTTGACGTCTGGGCACGGCACGACGGGCGCTCACTGTGCCCAGACGTCAACAGCCCCTTCACCGTGTATGCTGTGCGCCGAATCTTTCCCTTCAGGAGCGTATCCGTGACCACCAGCAACCGCATTCTTCTTGGCGTGAACATCGACCACGTCGCCACCCTGCGTCAGGCTCGGGGCACGCGCTATCCGGATCCGGTCAAGGCTGCGCTGGACGCGGAAGAGGCGGGCGCCGATGGCATCACTGTGCACCTGCGTGAGGACCGTCGCCATATCCAGGAGCGCGACGTCCTGCTGCTCAAGGATGTGCTGCAAACCCGCATGAACTTCGAAATGGGCGTCACCGAAGAAATGATGGCGTTCGCCGAGCGCATTCGTCCGGCCCACATTTGCCTGGTGCCGGAAACCCGTCAGGAGTTGACCACCGAGGGCGGTCTGGACGTGGCGGGTCAGGAAGAGCGGATCAGGGCTGCGGTCGAACGTCTGTCGAAGATCGGCAGTGAAGTGTCGCTGTTCATCGACGCTGACGAGCGGCAGATCGCTGCCTCGAAGCGAGTGGGGGCACCGGCCATCGAGCTGCACACCGGACGTTATGCCGATGCCGAAACACCGACCGAAGTGGCCGAAGAATTGAAGCGTGTGGCGGACGGCGTGGCGTTCGGTCTGGCGCAGGGGTTGATCGTCAATGCCGGCCATGGTCTGCATTATCACAACGTTGAAGCCGTGGCGGCGATCAAGGGCATCAACGAACTGAACATCGGCCACGCGCTGGTGGCACATGCGTTGTTCGTTGGCTTCAAGTCGGCGGTCTCGGAGATGAAGGCGTTGATTCTGGCGGCGGCAAAGGCCTGAGCATCAACACAGACACTGTGGGAGCCGGCTCCCGCAGTGTTTATCAGAGCGGCGGGTTTTCCTGCGCCGGCTTGGACTTGTCGATCCCCGGCACATGCAGATTGCCTTCGGCCACCTGATCGCCCTCAAGCTGCGGCTGGGTCACCCAGGTCAGGATGTCGTAGTAGCGACGGATGTTCGCCACGAAATGCACCGGCTCGCCGCCACGGGCGTAGCCATAGCGGGTCTTGCTGTACCACTGCTTCTGCGACAGGCGCGGCAGCATCTTCTTCACATCCAGCCACTTGTCCGGATTCAGGCCTTCCCGTGACGCCAGTTTGCGCGCGTCATCCAGATGGCCGCTGCCGACGTTGTAGGCAGCCAGCGCAAACCACGTACGATCCGGCTCCTGGATCGAGTCGTCCAGTTGATCCTTCATGTAGGCCAGGTATTTGGCTCCGCCCATGATGCTCTGCTTCGGGTCCAGGCGGTTGGATACGCCCATGGCCTGCGCGGTGCTCTGGGTCAGCATCATCAGGCCGCGCACGCCGGTCTTCGACGTGACCGCCGGTTGCCACAGCGATTCCTGATAACCGATGGCCGCGAGCAGGCGCCAGTCGACTTTCTCTTTCTTTGCGTAGGTCTTGAAGTGTTGTTCGTACTTGGGCAGCCGCTGCTGCAAATGCTGGGCGAACGTCGTGGCGCCCATGTAGCCGAGGACGTCGACGTGGCCGTAATAGCGGTCCTTCAGGCGTTGCAGGGTGCCGTTTTTCTGCACCTTGTCCAGATAGTTGTTGATTTCGTTGAGCAGGCTGTTGTCTTCGCCGGCCGCCACCGCCCAGCTCTGGCTGCGGGCATCACCGAGGTCGAAAGCGACACGGATGTTGGTGAAATACACCTGATTCATCGCCACTTCGTTGGAGTCGACCAGGGTCAGGTCTATCTGGCCTTCATCGACCATGCGCAGCAGGTCGACCACTTCGACGGCGTCGGACTCTTCGTATTCGATCCCGGGATATTGGCGTTTCAGCTCGGCAAGCTGTTCGGCGTGGGTGCTGCCCTTGAGCACCATGATCTTCTTGCCGACCAGTTCACTGGCGTCGGTCGGCCGGGACTGGCCGTTGCGATAGATGATCTGCGGCGTGACTTCGAGGTAGGAGTGGGAAAAGCGCACCTGTTTCTTGCGCTGATCGCTGCTGACCAGGCCGGCGGCAGCCAGCACCGGGCCGTTGGGCTTGCCGATCTGGTCGAACAGGTCGTCGAGGTTGTCGGCGGTCTCGATCTTCAGCTCCACCCCCAAATCGTCGGCGAAGCGCTTCACCAGCTCGTATTCGAAGCCGGTCTCGCCGCTGCGATCCTGAAAGTAGGTGGCGGGGCTGTTACGGGTGATCACCCGCAGCACACCATCCTCCTTTACGCGCTCGAGGGTGTTGGGTTTATCAACACAGCCACTGAGCATCAGGAAGAGTCCGGTAGCGATCAGCCATTTGGCGTACCGCGGACGCAAAGCCGTTGGGAAAAACATGTGCGCAGTATACGCAAAGCGCAACGGGCGCCATATCTCGACAGTGGAGGGGGAGTCTGCTAGCGACTGAAAAAGCGCCCGCAACCCCGCAGGAACGGGGCCGGACAGCATTTTGTGACAGAAAAAATAAGCGGCTGTCCTGCAGGCTCGAATTCTGACTCCAGAGGCAGAAACACAGATTGAGGTCCGAGTGCAACCGTGCGTAGCGTTTCGGGTGATGTTGAGGGCGGTTTAGGCTAGAATGCACGGCCTCAAAGCACACCCCTTCCCGAGGCTGTCCCGAAGATGTTGATCCTGCGCGGCGCTCCTGCCCTTTCTGCCTTTCGCCACAGCAAACTCCTTGAGCAACTGAGCCAGAAGGTTCCAGCTGTCAGTGGCCTGTATGCTGAATTCGCTCACTTCGCCGAAGTCACCGGCGTCCTGACCGGCGACGAACAGCAGGTGCTTGCGCGCCTTCTGAAGTACGGCCCAAGCGTTCCGGTTCAAGAGCCGACCGGTCGTCTGTTTCTGGTGCTGCCGCGTTTCGGCACCATCTCGCCATGGTCCAGCAAGGCCAGCGACATCGCCCGCAACTGCGGCCTGAGCAAGATCCAGCGCCTGGAACGCGGCATCGCGTTCTATGTGGCCGGCCAGTTCAGCGAAACCGAAGCGCAGCAGGTCGCCGACGTCCTGCATGACCGCATGACCCAGATCGTTCTGGGCAACCTCGAACAGGCTGCCGGTCTGTTCAGCCACGCCGAGCCGAAGCCGTTGACCGCCATCGACATCCTTGGCGGTGGTCGCGCCGCGCTGGAGAAGGCCAACGTCGAGCTGGGTCTGGCCCTGGCCGAAGACGAGATCGATTACCTGGTCAACGCCTTCAACGGTCTCAAGCGCAACCCGCACGACATCGAACTGATGATGTTCGCCCAGGCCAACTCCGAGCACTGCCGCCACAAGATCTTCAACGCCAGTTGGGATATCGACGGCGAGAGCCAGGAAAAAAGCCTGTTCGGCATGATCAAGAACACCTATCAGATGCACAGCGAAGGCGTGCTGTCCGCATACAAGGACAATGCCTCGGTGATCGTCGGCAACGTCGCCGGCCGCTTCTTCCCGGATCCGGAGACCCGCCAGTACGGTGCGGTGCAGGAGCCGGTGCACATCCTGATGAAGGTCGAGACCCACAACCATCCGACGGCGATCGCTCCGTTCCCGGGTGCTTCCACCGGTTCCGGTGGCGAGATCCGCGACGAAGGCGCAACCGGTCGTGGCGCCAAGCCGAAGGCCGGCCTCACCGGTTTCACCGTATCCAACCTGCAGATTCCGGGCTTTGAACAGCCGTGGGAAGTGCCGTACGGCAAGCCTGAGCGCATCGTCAACGCGCTGGACATCATGATCGAAGGCCCGCTGGGTGGCGCCGCGTTCAACAACGAATTCGGCCGTCCGGCCCTGACCGGCTACTTCCGTACCTTCGAACAGTCGATCACTACGCCGCACGGTGACGAAGTCCGCGGCTACCACAAGCCGATCATGCTCGCTGGCGGCATGGGCAACATCCGTGAGCAGCACGTGCAGAAAGGCGAGATCGTGGTCGGCTCCAGGCTGATCGTGCTCGGCGGCCCGGCGATGCTGATCGGCCTGGGCGGCGGTGCTGCCTCTTCCATGGCCACTGGCGCCAGTTCGGCGGATCTGGACTTCGCTTCGGTTCAGCGTGAAAACCCTGAAATGGAACGTCGCTGCCAGGAAGTCATCGACCGTTGCTGGCAACTGGGTGACAAGAACCCGATCAGCTTCATCCACGACGTGGGTGCGGGCGGTCTGTCCAACGCCTTCCCGGAACTGGTCAACGACGGTGACCGTGGTGGCCGTTTCGAACTGCGCAACATTCCAAACGACGAGCCGGGCATGGCCCCGCACGAAATCTGGTCCAACGAGTCCCAGGAGCGTTACGTGCTGGCGGTCGCTCCGGCCGACTTCGAGCGCTTCAAGGCCATCTGCGAACGTGAGCGCTGCCCGTTCGCCGTCGTCGGTGAAGCCACCGCCGAGCCGCAACTGACCGTGACCGACAGCCACTTCGGCAACAGCCCGGTGGACATGCCGCTGGAAGTGCTGCTGGGCAAACCGCCGCGCATGCACCGTTCGGTGGTCCGCGAAGCCGAACTGGGCGATGATTTCGATCCTTCGACCCTGGACATCGCCGACAGCATCGAGCGCGTCCTGCATCACCCGGCCGTGGCGAGCAAGAGCTTCCTGATCACCATCGGCGACCGCACCATCACCGGCCTCGTGGCCCGTGACCAGATGGTCGGCCCATGGCAGGTTCCGGTGGCCGACGTGGCCGTTACCGCCACCAGTTTCGACGTGTACACCGGCGAAGCGATGGCGATGGGCGAACGCACCCCGCTGGCACTGCTGGACGCCCCGGCGTCGGGCCGTATGGCCATCGGCGAAACCCTGACCAACATTGCCGCTTCGCGCATCAACAAGCTCTCCGACATCAAACTGTCGGCGAACTGGATGTCCGCAGCCGGCCACCCGGGCGAAGACGCGCGTCTGTATGACACCGTGAAAGCGGTCGGCATGGAACTGTGCCCCGAGCTGGGTCTGACCATTCCGGTGGGCAAGGACTCGATGTCCATGGCCACCCGCTGGAACGACAACGGCGAAGACAAGACCGTCACCTCGCCGATGTCCCTGATCGTGACCGGTTTCGCGCCAGTGGCTGACATCCGTCAGACCCTGACGCCGGAATTGCGCATGGACAAGGGCACCACCGATCTGATCCTGATCGACCTCGGTCGCGGCCAGAACCGCATGGGCGCCTCGATTCTCGCTCAGGTTCACGGCAAGCTCGGCCAGCAGGCTCCGGACGTCGATGACGCCGAAGATCTGAAAGCCTTCTTCGCCGTGATCCAGGGCCTCAACGCCGACGGTCACCTGCTGGCGTACCACGACCGTTCCGACGGTGGTCTGCTGACCTCCGTGATGGAAATGGCCTTCGCCGGCCACTGCGGTCTGAACCTGAACCTGGACAGCGTTGCGCAAAACTCGGCAGAAATCGCCGCCATCCTGTTCAACGAAGAACTGGGTGCGGTGATCCAGGTCCGTCAGGACGCGACTCCGGGCATCCTCGCGCAGTTCAGCGCTGCCGGTCTGGGCGACTGCGTTTCGGTGATCGGTCAGCCGATCAACAACGGCCAGATCATCATCACCTTCAATGGTGAAACCGTGTTCGAGGGTCAGCGTCGTCTGTTGCAGCGTCAGTGGGCCGAGACCAGCTACCAGATCCAGCGTCTGCGTGACAACGCCGACTGCGCCCGGCAGGAGTTCGATGCACTGCTGGAAGAAGACAACCCGGGCCTGGGCGTCAAGCTGAGCTACGACGTCAACCAGGACATCGCTGCGCCTTACATCAAGAAAGGCATCCGCCCTCAGGTTGCCGTGCTGCGTGAGCAGGGCGTCAACGGTCAGGTGGAAATGGCCGCCGCGTTCGACCGCGCCGGTTTCAGCGCGATCGACGTGCACATGAGCGACATTCTGGCCGGCCGTGTCGACCTGAACGAGTTCAAGGGGCTGGTGGCCTGCGGTGGTTTCTCCTACGGCGACGTACTCGGCGCCGGTGAAGGCTGGGCCAAGTCCGCACTGTTCAACAGCCGTGCCCGCGATGCGTTCCAGGGTTTCTTCGAGCGCAACGACAGCTTCACCCTCGGCGTGTGCAACGGTTGCCAGATGATGTCCAACCTGCACGAGCTGATCCCGGGCAGCGAGTTCTGGCCGCACTTCGTGCGCAACCGCTCCGAGCAGTTCGAAGCGCGGGTGGCGATGGTGCAGGTCCAGGAGTCGAACTCGATCTTCCTGCAGGGCATGGCCGGTTCGCGCATGCCGATCGCCATCGCTCACGGTGAAGGCCATGCCGAATTCGAAAGCGAAGAGGCGTTGCTGGAAGCCGATCTGTCCGGTTGCGTGGCGATGCGGTTCGTCGACAACCACGGCAAGGTCACCGAAGCCTACCCGGCCAACCCGAACGGCTCGCCCCGCGGGATCACCGGCCTCACCAGCCGCGACGGTCGCGTGACGATCATGATGCCGCACCCGGAGCGTGTGTTCCGCGCCGTGCAGAACTCGTGGCGCTCGGAAGACTGGACCGAAGACGCTCCGTGGATGCGCATGTTCCGTAACGCGCGTGTGTGGGTGAACTAAGCGCCGTGTACAAGCTCGCGTTTTTTGTTCCCGACAGCCATGTCGAGGTGGTCAAGGACGCCGTATTCGCTGCCGGTGGCGGGCGAATCGGTGACTATGACCGCTGTGCGTGGCAGGTGCCTGGATCGGGTCAGTTTCGGCCTTTGGACGGCAGTCAGCCGTTCATTGGTGAAGCTGGGCAGGTCGAGCGGGTCGAGGAGTGGAAGGTCGAGCTTGTCGTGGGCGATGAGTTGATTCGTGGGGTGGTGGCGGCTTTGAAGTCCAGCCATCCTTACGAGACGCCGGCTTATGAGGTTTGGCGGTTGGAGGATTTTTGATCTTCCTTGCCGTTTGAACAGAAAACCCGCTGAGAGTGATTTCAGCGGGTTTTTTGGTTTTTGGGGTCGAACGGCGCTGCGCGCCCACCCCGGATAAATCCCTCCACTCAGCCTGCCGATGGGGCCAGCACGTCAAAAGCGGTACTCGAGCTGACGCTCATCGTGTTGAGTGGTGGACCTATACCTTCGCACTCACCTCACTGCGATTAACCAACCCCTCCAGCGCCGCACTCAAACTCTGCGCCCGCTCACCCACCAGCAGGTGCCAGACGCCATCTTCCAGCGCGCTCACGCCCAGACATCCAAGCTCTTTCAATCGGCTTTCCGACAGCGCCTTCCCATCGGCCAGTTGCAGGCGAATCCGGCTCATGGCGATGCAGTCCAGTTGCAGCACGTTGTCGCTGCCGCCCAGAGCAGTCAGCCATTGCTGTGCGAGCGGTGCAGCGACTGCAACCGGTTCGCTGGTTTCGATGGCTGCGGCAGGCCCAGCCACCACGGCACGGCCCAATGCGGGCATCGCCAGTCGAATTTCATCGGCAATGCTGTCGGCCATCGGCCCGACGACCACTTGCAGACTGCCGCCCTTGCCCGGACGCACAACGGCCATCGCGCCCAGTGCTTTCAGATCGGCATCCGACGCTTTGTTGCGATCCACCATTTCCAGTCGCAGCCGCGTGGTACACGCGCCAACCGTCACCAGATTCTCTGCGCCACCGAGGGCCTTGATGTACGCGCCGGCGCGCTCGTTTTCGGTCAGCACCGCTTTGTCGGCGATGGCAACGTCTTCGCGCCCCGGCGTCTTCAGGTTGAACCGACGGATGCAGAAATTGAACACCGCGTAATAGATGACCGCATAGGCCAGGCCTACCGGAATCACCAGCCAGCCATTGGTGGACCTGCCCCAGCCGAGCACCATGTCGATGAAGCCGCCGGAGAAGGTGAAACCCAGATGAATGTTCAGCGCGTTGGTGATCGCCATCGACAGGCCGGTCAGCAGCGCATGCACCAGATAAAGCAGCGGAGCCAGGAACATGAAGGCGAATTCGATCGGTTCGGTAACGCCGGTCAGGAATGAAGTCAGGGCCATCGACAGGAAGATCCCGCCCATCACCTTGCGCCGTTCCGGCAGGGCGTTGCGGTACATTGCCAGGCACGCGGCGGGCAGGCCGAAGATCATCATCGGGAACATGCCGGTCATGAACTGGCCGCCTTTCGGGTCACCGGCGAAGTAACGCGACAGGTCGCCGGTGACCAGGGCGCCGGTGGTCGGGTCGGTGAAGTTGCCGAACACGAACCACGCCATGTTGTTGAGGATGTGGTGCAGGCCGGTGACGATCAGCAGGCGGTTGAACACGCCGAAGACGAAGGCGCCGAAGCTGCCGCTTTCCATCATCAGGCTGCCGAAGCTGTTGATGCCGTGCTGGATCGGCGGCCAGATATAGCCGAACAGCACGCCCAGGCCCACCGCCGCAAAACCGGTGACGATCGGCACGAAGCGTCGTCCGCCGAAGAAGGCGAGGTATTCCGGCAGCTTGATGTCCTTGAAGCGGTTGTACAGCGCGCCGGCCATCAGGCCGCTGACGATCCCGGCGAGCATGCCCATGTTGATGCTGGCGTCGAGCACCTTCAGCGTGGAGATCATCACCAGGTAACCGATCACCCCGGCCAGGCCTGCGGTGCCGTTGTTGTCCCTGGCGAACCCCACCGCGATGCCGATGGCGAAGATCATCGCCAGGTTGGCGAAGATCACTTGACCGGCATCGTGGATGATCGCGACGTTCAAGAGGTCGGTGTCGCCCAGACGCAGCAGCAGACCGGCAATCGGCAGGATCGCGATGGGCAGCATCAGCGCCCGGCCAAGGCGTTGCAGGCCTTCGATGAAGAGTTGGTACATGGCGTTTGTCCTTGTTGTTTTTGTCAGCGCAGTGGCCAATGTTGATGACAGGCATGCCGCACGGCGGCGGCGCTGCTCAGCTTGAGCAGGTCACGGGCGAGGCGTTGGCATTCGGCTTCGTGCAACTGGCGCACGCGATCCTTGATTTCACCAATTTGTACCGGGCTCACCGACAGTTCGGTCACGCCCAGACCGATCAACACCGGTGTCGCCAGCGGATCGCTAGCCAGTGCGCCACAGACGCCGACCCAACGCTTGTGCACCGCCGCACCTTCGCAGGTCATGGCGATCAGACGCAGCAGCGCCGGGTGCATGGCATCGACCCGAGCGGCGAGGCCGGCATGGTCGCGGTCCATGGCCAGGGTGTATTGCGACAGGTCATTGGTGCCGATGGACAGGAAGTCGGCATGTTCGGCCAGTTGTTCGGCCTGAAGCGCGGCGGCCGGGACTTCGATCATCACACCGATTTCCGGACGCTGGCTGACACCCAGTTCCAGACACAGCGCATCGACCCGCTGGCGGATGTGCAACAGTTCGTCGACTTCGGTGACCATCGGCAGCAGGATCCGGCAGCGCTGCAGCGGGCTGACTTGCAGCAGGGCGCGCAGTTGCTGATCGAGGATTTCCGGGCGGGCCTGGGCCAGGCGGATACCGCGCAGACCCAGCACCGGGTTGGCTTCCACCGGCAGTGGCAGGTAATCGAGTTGTTTGTCGCCGCCGACGTCGATGGTGCGGATGATCACCGATTTGTCGCCCATGGCATCGATCACGGCCTGGTAAGCGCTGCGTTGCTCTTCGACGTCCGGCGCGGTGTGGCGGTCGACGAACAGGAATTCGGTGCGCAACAGGCCAACACCATCGGCGCCGTTGGCGAACGCGTCTGCCGCTTCATGGCTGGACGCGACATTGGCGACCACTTCGATGGCCACGCCGTTGCGGGTTTCGGCCGGGAGATGGGCCTGGAGTTGCTGGGCTTCACGTCGTTGCTGACGGTCCCGTTGCGCTTGTCGGACGTCGGCCAGACGCTCGGCGTTCGGTGTCAGTTCGAGACGACCGCCGTCAGCATCGAGGACCACGGACTGGCCCTGGGCCTGATCGAGTAACGCCGAGCCCAGGGCGACCAGGCACGGCAGGCCTTTGCCCCGGGCCAGAATCGCCACGTGGGACGTCGCGCCCCCTTCGGCCATGCACAAACCGGCGACGCCTTGCGCACTCAGTTGCAGCAGGTCCGAAGGGGTCAGTTCGTGGGCGGCGACGATGGCGCCGGGCGGCACTTCGTAATGCCAGGCTTCGCCGAGCAGCGCGCGCAGCACCCGTTGTTTCAAGTCGCGCAGGTCATTGGCACGTTCGGCCAGCAGCGGGCTGCCAGTGTTTTGCAGCACTTCGCATTGCGTATCGATGGACAGGCTCCAAGCGTGGGTCGCCGCGGTGCCTTTGGCAATCGATCGTTGCGCGGCGTCGAGCAGGGCCGGGTCTTCCAGCAATGCCAGATGCGCGGCAAAGATCGCTTCCTCGTCAGCGTTACGCTGCTTTTTCGCCTGGGTGAGGGTTCCGTCGATTTCACTGCGAACCTGATTCAGCGCCGTATCGAGATTCTGCAATTGTTGCTCGGGCTGATGGTTGCCGGAGTCCGCCGGCAGGCTGATGGCATTCAAGCGAAACAGCGGCCCGCCCACCAGGCCCGGTGCGGCGCAAACACCCCGCAACACGCCGGCCTCGGCCGGGCGATGGCGGGGGGCGGCTACGGGGGGCGCCGCGTGCTGATCGTCGGGCAGCGCGGTGGTCAGTGCAGTGAGCAAGGCTTGCAACGCCGCTTGCGCATCGGAACCCTGGCAACTGACCTGCACTTCATCCTGCTCGCCAATGGCCAGCCCCATCAGGCCGATCAGGCTGTTGCACGGTGCTGACTTGCCGGCGAAATGCAGTTGCGACTGGCTCTTGAAACCCAGCGCCGTCTGGCGGATCAACGCCGCCGGGCGTGCATGCAGACCGCCACGGTGGGCGACCCGCACGTGGCCATGAACTTCCGGGCCGGAGGGTTCTTCTGCGTTCGCTGCTACGCTGCGGCGAGCGACGATGTGCAGCAGCGGCTCGCCGGTTTTTACCGTTTTCAGGGTGATGGGCCGCGCCTGGAAATCCTGGCTGTTAGTCAGGATCAGCAGACTGATCAGGCTTTTGCATCGGCGACCGACCTTGTCAAGGTCATAGCGCACCAGCGGCTGGCCACTGCTGACCCGCGTGCCTTCCTTGACCAGCATCGAGAAGCCCTCGCCCTGCAACTCGACGGTGTCGAGCCCCAGATGCAGGAGGATTTCCGCGCCGTTGTCGGCACGCACGGTCAGTGCGTGACCGGTACGGGCGACGTGGATCACCACACCGGCGCAAGGTGAATACAAGGTGTCGTTCAACGGATCGATGGCAATGCCGTCGCCCATTGCGCCACTGGCGAACACGGCATCCGGAACTTTAGCGAGCGTGAGCACCGGGCCGCTGAGCGGGGCGCTTAAAGTCAGCTCTTTATTGTTGTTGTGCATGGCTCGGTCTCATCAGGAAAACGTTCGGTTCGGACTCAGTGCGTACGAGTGACTTTGCTCAGGTGGCGCGGCTGATCCGGGTCCATGCCGCGGGCCACGGCCAGGTGGGCGGCCATCACGTAGAAACTCTGGATCGCCAGGATCGGATCGAGCGCCGGGTGTTCGGCGCGGCTCAGGGTGAGGTCGCGTTCGAGCACGTCATCCGGTGCGGCCAGCAGCACGCGTGCTCCGCGCTGGCGCATTTCCGCCGCCAGGCTCAGCAGGCCGGCCTGCTCGGCACCGCGCGGGGCGAAGACCAGCAGAGGATAGTTTTCATCGATCAGCGCCATCGGGCCGTGACGCACTTCGGCACTGCTGAAGGCTTCGGCCTGGATCGCCGAGGTTTCCTTGAATTTCAGCGCGGCTTCCTGAGCGATGGCGAAACCGGCGCCACGGCCGATCACCATCAAGCGTTCGCAACCGCGCAGGGCGTCGATGGCCGCGCTCCAGTCCTGTTGCGCGGCTTCGCGCAAGCCTTCCGGGAGAGCGTCATGTGCCTCGAGCAGTTCGCTGTCTTCCTTCCAGTGCGCGATCAGGCGGGCGCTGGCGCTGAGGGTGGCGATGAAGCTTTTGGTCGCGGCGACACTGCTTTCGGTGCCGGCCAGCAGCGGCAGGCTGAATTCGCACGCGGCCTCCAGCGGCGAATCAGGGGCGTTGACCATCGACACGCTCAGGGCACCACGTTTGCGCAGCAGACGCAGGCTGTTGACCAGATCCGGGCTCTGGCCTGACTGGGAAAACGCGAACGCGACCTGACCGCTGACCTTCAACGGCGCCTGCTGCATGGTCACCACCGACATCGGCAGCGAGGCCACCGGAATCCCCAGTTGCTGCATGGTCAGGTAGGCGAAGTAGCTCGCCGCATGATCGGAACTGCCACGGGCGACGGTCATCGCCACTTGTGGCGGCTGACGGCGCAGACGACCGGCGATCTCGATCATCGAAGCATCGAGCTGTTGCAGTTGGGCTTGTACGGCCTCGAACGAGGACAGCGCCTCCTCAAGCATTTTTGAAGTCAATGTCTTCTCCTTCGACCATGACGGCGGTCAGTGTGAGTGAGCGATCCAGCCGCACGCAGTCGGCCCGGGCGCCGGGTTGCAGGCGCCCGCGTTCGGTGATGCCGAGGTAGTCGGCGGGGAATTGCGAAAGACGTTGCGAGGCCTCGGCGAGCGGCAGACCGATCTTCACCAGATTGCGCAAGGCCTGATCCATGGTCAGGGTGCTGCCGGCCAGCGTGCCGTCCGGCAGGCGCACGCCGCCCAGGCATTTGGTGACCGTGTGGCTGCCAAGCTTGTACTCACCGTCGGGCATGCCGGCGGCGGCGGTCGAATCGGTGACGCAATACAGGCAAGGGATCGAACGCAGGGCGACGCGGATCGCGCCGGGATGCACGTGCAGCAGGTCCGGAATCAGCTCGGCGAATCTGGCGTGGGCGAGTGCGGCGCCGACGATGCCCGGTTCGCGGTGATGCAGCGGGCTCATGGCGTTGTACAAATGGGTGAAACTGGTGGCGCCGGCTTCAAGGGCGGCGACACCTTCCTCGTAACTGCCGAGGGTGTGACCGATCTGCATGCGAATGCCACGGCGGCTCAGTTCACGAATCAAGTCGTCGTGACCGGAGATTTCCGGGGCGATGGTGATTACCCGGATCGGCGCCAGCGCCAGATACGCTTCGACTTCAGCCATCAACGCGGTGTGGGCGAAATTCGGCTGTGCGCCAAGTTTTCCTGGATTGATGTACGGGCCTTCGAGGTGAACGCCGAGAACCCGGGCGCAGCCCTTCGGCCGCTGTTCGCAGAATTCGCCGACATCCTTGAGCACGCTGGCGATCTCGGCACTCGGCGCGGTCATGGTGGTGGCCAGCAGCGAGGTGGTGCCGAAACGCACATGGGTTCGGGTGATGGTTTCGAAAGCGCTGGCACCTTCCATGATGTCTTTGCCGCCACCGCCATGGACGTGCAGGTCGATGAAACCCGGCAGCAGATAAGGCAGGTCGTTGTCCGCCGGATCACAGGGCGTGCCTTCGATGGACACGATTCTGCCGTGTTCGTGGATCAGCCGACCGCGAATCCAGCCGTCAGCGGTGAGGATGTTGTCTTCGGACATTTCGCTTCTCTCGTTTGGCCTGGCTGCCGGTCAGCGGCGCAGCTCTGCAACAAAGTCGTAGTAGTCGTTGCGGCAATAGGTATCGGTGACTTCGATCGGCGTGTTGTCTTCCAGGTAGCCGACCCGGGTCATCAGCAGCATCGCGGTGCCGGGGGCGATGCCGACCAGCGCGGCGAATTCGTCCGACGCATTGATGGCCTGAATGTGCTGCAAGGCGCGGACGACCGGTTTGCCGATGCTGTCGAGGTGTTCATAGAGCGAGTCGCCCACCACTTGAGGCCTGGGCATGATCGAGGCGGGCAGGGTGCTCATTTCGATGGCCATCACGGTGTCGTCGGCCTTGCGCAGGCGTTTCATGCGCGCCACCTTGTCGTTCGGCGACAGGCCCAGGCGGATCAGTTCTTCGTGGGTCGGCAGGGTGATTTCCCGCTCGAGCCATTGCGAGCCGGGCACGAAGCCCTTGAGACGGAGCATTTCGCTGAATCCCGACAGGCGTGACAGCGGTTGTTCAAGGCGTGGGGTGATGAACGTGCCGGAGCCTTGCAGGCGGCGGATCAGACCCTGGTCGAGCAGGACTTCCAGCGCTTTGCGGGCGGTGACGCGGGAAATGCCCAATTGCTCGCTGAGGTGGCGTTCGGACGGCATCGCCTGCTCGGCTTTCCACTGCCCGGCATGGATCGCCGATTCCAGATTACGCGCCAGTTGCAGGTACAGCGGCGTAGGCTGAGAGTCGTCCGGGCGTAGGGCGTGGAGGTCATTCATGTAGGCGATTTCCGGCGAGAGTATAGGATTGTTGTGGCTCGCTTCTCGGGCGGAAATTAATACCACTTCAATACCATGTCAACGCAGTGGATTGGCCGTAAGCCCCATGAAATCGAGGGTTCAGGGCGGGGTGTTTTCAAGTGGTATTAGTGGTGGGCTGTAAAAAGCAAAAGATCGCGGTCTGCGCCAGTACCGGCTAATCAGAGTGGTATCACTCCTGCCGGTGCTGCCGAAAACGGCGATCTCTTGAATTATTTTTTTGATGGCGACCAGTGGTCGGGCGTTACGGGCGGATCTCGATCATCGTACCGTCCGGCACCAGGCCCCAGACTTCGCGCATGTCCATGTTGCGCATGGCAATGCAGCCGTCGGTCCAGTCCAGGGTATGGAACAGGTCTTCGGGGGTTTCTTCCGAGTCCGGCGTGCCGTGGATCATGATCATCCCGCCGGGCTCGACGCCTTCACGCCGGGCACGCGCCGAATCGCTGATGTTCGGGTAGGAGATGTGCATGGCCAGATTGAATTTTTCGCTGACCTTGCGCCAGTCGATCCAATAGAGCCCTTCAGGTGTGCGTTTGTCGCCTTCGATCAGCTTCGGACCTTTCTTCGCGCCTTTGCCCAGAGAAATGCGATAGGTCTTGATGGGTTTGCCGTTGGCGATCAATTGCAGTTGATGAGCGGATTTGAGCACCAGGATTTTTTCGATCATCGGCGTGTTCGAAGGCGTCACGGTGGTCACGAATGACGCTTGGGAAACAGTGACGAACGACAGACAGAACAGGGCAAGCAACCAGCGCATTGAAACAATTCCCCAGGAAGTGACGCAGATACTTTATTTATAGGTGTTTTCAGGTGATGGCAGGCTGGGCCAGCGGTGGAAACGACTCGGAGCGAACCGGGTAGAGCTCTGCACGGCGGTCAGCGAAGAAGCATTCTAAGGTACGTCCCACGGTGCGGAAAGCCAGCTCGTCCCACGGAATGTCGGCTTCCTCGAACAGCTGTACCTCGATGCTCTCGGGGCCGGCGGCAAAATCCAGATCTGCAAGCTCGGCGCGGAAGAACACATGCACCTGACTGATGTGCGGCACGTCGATCAGGGTGTAGATGCTCAGGTTGCGTACCCGGGCGCAGGCTTCCTCGGCGGTCTCGCGGATCGCGGCCTGTTCGATGGTTTCACCGTTCTCCATGAAGCCGGCGGGCAGTGTCCAGTAACCGAGGCGCGGTTCGATGGCGCGGCGGCAGAGCAGAACCTTGCTACCCCAGGTCGCCACACACCCGGCCACAATGTTGGGGTTCTGATAGTGAATGGTCTGACAGCTGTCGCAGACAAATCGCAGCCGCGAATCGCCATCGGGAATGCGCTGGGTCACCGGGTTGCCGCACTGGCTGCAAAATTTCATGCTGGAGTTCCTGAATGCTGCGCCTATCTTGGCGCGCAGAGGTGGCTGTCGGCAAGTTGTCGTTTCGCGACATGACGCCTGTCCGGGGCTTGGGCGGTCGCCATGATTGGTGCATGATGCAGGGCAAGGCACAGATCGAGAACACTTATGCTGGACGAGCTACTGCACCGGGTAAGCAATCACACGCCGCGCACGCTGGAGACCGACACGCGTTTTCCCGAGGCCGCCGTTCTGGTGCCGATTACTCGCAGTGACGAACCGGAGCTTGTCCTGACCTTGCGTGCCAGCGGGCTCTCGACCCACGGTGGCGAGGTCGCCTTTCCCGGTGGCCGGCGTGATCCGGAAGATCCCGACCTGACCTTCACCGCGCTGCGAGAGGCTGAAGAGGAAATCGGTCTGCCGCCCGGTCTGGTCGAAGTGATCGGGCCGCTCAGTCCGTTGATCTCCCTGCACGGCATCAAGGTCACACCTTATGTCGGAGTGATTCCGGATTTCGTCGAATACCAAGCCAATGATGCCGAGATCGCTGCGGTATTCAGCGTGCCGCTGGAGTTTTTCCGCAAGGATCCCCGCGAACACACCCACCGCATCGATTATCAGGGTCGCAGCTGGTACGTGCCGAGCTATCGTTACGGCGAATACAAGATCTGGGGGCTGACGGCGATCATGATCGTCGAGTTGATCAACCTGCTCTATGACGCCAGAATCAGCCTGCACCAGCCACCGAAAAGCTTTATCAACACCTGAAGCCATCGCGAGCCCTGAGGAACACACGATGAAATACCGCCTGGGCGACGCCCGAGTCGAAACCCATCCGCAGAGCTGGGTGGCCCCCAATGCCGTGCTGGTGGGCAAGGTCAAACTGGAAGAGGGCGCCAACGTCTGGTTCAACGCCGTCCTGCGAGGCGACAACGAGCTGATCCTGATCGGCAAAAACAGCAACGTGCAGGACGGCACCGTGATGCACACCGACATGGGCTATCCACTGACCATCGGCACCGGCGTGACCATCGGCCACAACGCCATGCTCCACGGCTGCACGGTGGGCGATTACAGCCTGATCGGCATTAACGCCGTCATCCTCAACGGCGCGAAGATCGGCAAGAACTGCATCATCGGCGCCAATTCGCTGATCGGTGAGGGCAAGGAAATTCCCGATGGTTCGCTGGTGATGGGCTCGCCGGGCAAAGTGGTGCGCGAACTCACCGAGCCGCAAAAGAAGATGCTCGAAGCCAGTGCCGCGCACTATGTACATAACTCGCAGCGCTATGCGCGGGATCTGGTCGAGCAAGAAGAATGACAACGTCCGAAAGACCTGTCGCCTCGCCTTGCGTCAGTATTTGCGCACTGGACGAGGACGACATTTGTACCGGCTGCCAGCGCACGGTCGAGGAGATCACCCGCTGGAGCCGGATGACCAATGACGAGAGACGGGTGGTACTCGGGTTGTGTCATGAGCGGGCGAAGGCCAGTGGCCTGGTCTGGATGGTCGGCAAAACGCCAGGGCAATAGCCGATTCGATTGGCGTCACCGAAGGGCTGAAGTAACCTGTGCGCCAAATTGACAGGTCACGTCCATGATTTTCCTCATCGCTTACATCAGCAGTGTCGTGCTGATCAACTTCGCCTTCTCCACCGCGCCGCACCTGGACATCATCTGGTCGGCGTGGGGCGGGCTGGTGTTCGTGCTGCGTGACATGGTGCAGATCCGCTTCGGGCATGGCGCGATTGTGGCGATGCTGGCGGCGCTGGTACTGTCCTACGTCACTTCCGATCCCTCGATCGCGCTGGCCAGCGCTACGGCTTTCGCGGTCTCCGAGTGCATCGATTGGCTGGTGTTCACCATTACCAAACGTCCGTTGCGTGACCGCTTGTGGATAAGTTCGGCGCTGAGCATTCCCCTCGATACGTTCATCTTCTTCGGCATGATCGATCTGCTCACGCCGCCGGTGCTCATCACCGCGCTGGCCTCGAAGTTCGCCGGGGTCACTGCGGTCTGGCTGATCATGGCCTGGCGCGAACGCAAACAGGCTGTCGCCGGCTGAAGCCAAACCCTCAGGTTCATGTAAAATGCCGCGCTTTCTCCCCATGGGAAGTGCGCCTTTGGCCGCGTCCCTCGATGATCCGCTTCTTTGAGGACCTGAGATGACCCGTATCGGAACTCCATTGTCGCCGACCGCGACCCGCGTATTGCTGTGTGGCTGTGGTGAGTTGGGCAAGGAAGTGGTGATCGAGCTGCAACGCCTTGGCGTTGAAGTGATCGCTGTTGACCGTTACGCCAATGCGCCGGCCATGCAGGTCGCCCATCGCAGCCACGTGATCAACATGCTCGACGGCGCTGCGCTGCGTGCGGTGATCGAAGCCGAGAAACCGCACTTCATCGTGCCGGAAATCGAAGCCATCGCCACCGCCACCCTGGTCGAACTGGAAGCCGAAGGCTTCACCGTGATCCCGACCGCCCGCGCCGCTCAACTGACCATGAACCGCGAAGGCATTCGTCGTCTGGCCGCCGAAGAGCTGGATCTGCCAACTTCGCCGTACCACTTCGCCGACACCTTCGAGGACTACAGCAAAGCTGTTCAGGACCTGGGTTTCCCGTGCGTCGTCAAACCGGTGATGAGTTCGTCGGGCAAGGGCCAGAGCCTGCTGCGCAGCGCCGATGACGTGCAGAAAGCCTGGGACTACGCGCAAGAAGGCGGCCGTGCCGGCAAAGGTCGCGTAATCATCGAAGGCTTCATCGATTTCGACTACGAGATCACCCTGCTGACCGTTCGTCACGTCGGCGGCACGACCTTCTGTGCACCTGTTGGTCACCGTCAGGAGAAGGGCGATTATCAGGAGTCCTGGCAGCCGCAGGCCATGAGCCCGATTGCGCTGGCAGAGTCCGAGCGTGTTGCCAAAGCCGTGACCGAAGCGCTGGGTGGTCGTGGCCTCTTTGGCGTCGAGCTGTTCATCAAGGGGGATCAGGTGTGGTTCAGCGAAGTATCGCCGCGTCCGCACGACACCGGTCTGGTGACCCTGATTTCCCAGGACCTCTCGCAGTTCGCCCTGCACGCCCGTGCCATCCTCGGCCTGCCGGTGCCGCTGATCCGTCAGTTCGGCCCATCGGCCTCGGCGGTGATTCTGGTGGAAGGTCAGTCGACCCAGACCGCATTCGCCAATCTCGGCGCCGCTCTTAGCGAACCGGATACCGCGTTGCGCCTGTTCGGCAAGCCTGAAGTCAATGGTCAGCGTCGCATGGGCGTAGCCCTGGCGCGTGACGAGTCGATCGAAGCGGCTCGCGCCAAGGCGACCCGTGCTTCTCAGGCGGTCGTTGTAGAACTGTAATCTCGCGGTCTGATTGCTCCCGCCCGTGCGGGAGCAATCAATGCGCTTATGGCACCTGATTCAGGTCGCTGTGGCGCGTTTCCTTCAGGCACAGCACAGCGATCAGGCTGAGCACCGCCGCCCCCGATACGTACCCGCCGACATAACTCAAACCACCCATCGCCACCAGTTTCTGCGCGAAGAACGGTGCCGCCGAGGCCCCGACAATTCCGCCGAGGTTGTAGGCCGCCGATGCGCCGGTATAGCGCACGTGTGTCGGAAACAGCTCCGGCAGCAGCGCACCCATCGGTGCGAAGGTCACGCCCATCAGGAACAGCTCGATGCACAGGAACAGCGCCACGCCCCAGGTCGAACCCTGAGTCAGCAATGGCTGCATCAGAAAGCCGGAAAGAATCGCCAGCACACCACCGACGATCAGCACGGGTTTGCGCCCGTAACGGTCACTCGCCCAGGCCGATAACGGCGTGGCGGCTGCCATGAACAGCACCGCGAAACAGAGCAGACCGAGGAATGTCTCGCGACTGTAGCCGAGCGTTGATACGCCGTAGCTCAGGGAAAACACGGTCGAGATGTAGAACAGCGCGTAGCAGACCACCATCGCGGCCGCGCCCAGCAGTGTCGGAGCCCAGTACTGGCTGAACAGTTCGACCAATGGCACCTTCACTCGCTCCTGGCGGGCGATGGCGTTGGCGAATACCGGGGTTTCGTGCAGCTTGAGGCGCACGTACAAGCCGACCATCACCAGCACGGCGCTGAGCAGGAACGGAATCCGCCAGCCCCAGCTGCGGAACTGTTCGTCGCTGAGGGTCATGGCCAGGGTCAGGAAAAGGCCGTTGGCCGCCAGAAAGCCGATCGAAGGGCCAAGCTGCGGGAACATGCCGAACCACGCCCGTTTGCCTTTCGGGGCGTTTTCGGTGGCCAGCAGCGCCGCACCGCCCCATTCGCCACCCAATCCCAGGCCCTGGCCGAAGCGCAGCACGCACAGAAGGATCGGCGCCCAGGTCCCGATACTGTCGTAACCCGGCAGCACGCCGATCAACGTGGTGCAGACACCCATCAGCAGCAGTGAGGCCACGAGCGTCGATTTGCGCCCGATGCGATCGCCGAAATGGCCGAACAATGCCGAACCCAACGGGCGGGCGAGGAAGGCGATGCCGAAGGTGAGGAACGCCGAGAGCATCTGTGCCGTGCCGGACGTCTGCGGAAAGAACACCGGCCCGATCACCAGCGCAGCGGCGGTGGCATAGACGTAGAAGTCATAAAACTCGATGGCGGTGCCGATGAAGCTCGCGGTGGCCACCCGAGTGGCGGAGTTGGCCGGTTGGGTCGGCGCGGTGTCGCTGTAAGCGGTACTGGTCGTCATGCGGTGATCCCTGACAGTCATGAGCTCCATTGGAGCGAATTATTATGGTCGACTACCCGGGGATGTGGGATAGGGCGCGAGCGCTGTTCCAGGTAGGAACAATCGTCGGTGTAATGCGGAAAGCAGCGGTGGACCGGCCGGAACCTGTCGGGTGCGGGGTAAGCACTCGGTTCGGCGGGGCTTGGGTAAGCGCCCCGATTATAGGAAGGTGGCTAACGAATGAACAAGGGGCGAACTAGCGGACAGCGGCGAGCACCGGTGCCGAGCTGGTGTGCCAGATGAGTACTTTGCTCACACGGTTCTCCTCGGTTTCGAGAATCTCCAGGCGATAGCGTCCGATCTTCAGGCACACCGCGCTTTCCGGGATGGTTTCCAGTGCTTCGGTCACCAGGCCGTTGAGCGTCCTGGGGCCGTCGCTGGGCAGGTGCCAGCCCAGGCATTTGTTCAGTTCGCGGATCGAGGCGGCGCCGTCGATGATCATGCGTCCGTCGGCCTGCGGATGGATGTGCGGATTGTCGAGGCTGTGCTCGCTTTCGAATTCGCCGACGATTTCTTCGAGAATGTCTTCCAGGGTGACGATGCCCAGCACTTCGCCGTACTCGTCCACGACCATGCCCAGACGTCGCTGCTGCTTGTGGAAGTTCAGCAGTTGCAGTTGCAGTGGTGTGCTTTCCGGAACGAAGTACGGCTCGTAACTGGCGGCCAGCAAGGCTTCGCGGGTCAGGCTGCGATCGTCCAGCAAGTGCCGGATCTGTCGGGTGTTGAGGACGGCCTCGACCTGGTTGATGTCACTGTGGAAGACCGGAAGGCGCGTGCGCTTGTTGTGGCGCAACTGCTCGGTGATCTCTTCGATGGAATCGTCGAGATTGATGCCGTCGACGTCGCTGCGAGGGACCAGGATGTCGTTGACCGTGATGTTGTCCAGCGCATGGATGCCGGAAACCGGGTGCGGCCGAGACGGATGTTCCGTGTCGTCAAGGCGTTCCGGCGGGATGTCGTCTTCACTCTGCTGCACGACCTGAGCCTTGCGCACCAGCGGGCGCATCAGCAAGCCACTGATGCTGCTCAGCAGCCATGCGAGGGGATAGATCACTTTCAGCGGCACCGCGAGCAACGAATTGCCGAATGACAGCACGGCGTCCGGATAGCGTTGGGCGAGGGTGCGCGGGAAGTAGTCGGCAAATACCAGCAGCACGGCGCCGGCACCCAGAACGGCTGCCCAGGGACCGTTTTCTTCACAGAGGAAAATCGCCAGCAGCGTGGCAAGTACCACGGCCAATGCGCGGCACAGGGTGTTGCACAGAATCAGGCTGTCGAGCGGGAAACCGAGTTTCGCCAGCGGCTTGTCGCTGGCGCGCGAGGCCGTCCGTTGCGCCAGCAGATGCTGTTGCGCGATCTCGACCGCAGTGAACAGCCCCGACCAGAGAATCAGCAGGACAAATACCGCGAGCATCGGCCCTATGGGCAAACCGTCCATTTATGCCGCCCGTCAGATATGCAGGATGTATTCACGGACCAGTTTGCTGCCGAAATACGCCAACATCAGCAGGCAAAAACCGGCGAGGGTCCAGCGGATCGCCTTGTGGCCGCGCCAGCCGAGGCGGTTGCGGCCCCACAACAGCACGCTGAACACGACCCAGGCCAGGCAGGCCAGCAGGGTCTTGTGCACCAGATGTTGGGCAAACAGGTTCTCGACGAACAGCCAGCCGGAAATCAGCGACAGCGACAGCAGCGTCCAGCCCGCCCAAAGAAAGCCGAACAGCAGGCTTTCCATGGTTTGCAGCGGCGGGAAGTTCCTGATCAGCCCGGACGGGTGCTTGTGCTTGAGCTGGTGATCCTGTACCAGCAGCAGCAACGCCTGGAACACGGCGATGGTGAACATGCCATAGGCGAGGATCGACAGCAGGATGTGCGCAAGTATGCCCGGTTCTTCGTCGATGATCTGCACGGTGCCGGTCGGCGCGAACTGGGCCAGCAACACGGTGATCGCTCCCAGCGGGAACAGCAGGACCAGCAGGTTTTCCACCGGGATTCGCGAGCAGGCCAACAGCGTCAGGGCAATGACCGCCGCGGCAATCAGGCTCGAAGCACTGAAGAAGTCCAGGCCCAGACCGATCGGCGTCAACAGGTGGGTCAGCAGGCTGGCGCCGTGAGCCAGCACGGCGAACACGCCAAGCGTGACCAGCAGGCGTTTGTCGGCCTTGGCGCCAGTGGCCAGGCGGGTGCCCTGATAAAGGGTCGCAGCGGCATAAAGAAGGGCGGCGGCGAGGGTGGTCAGCAAACTCGGTGACAAGGGGAGCATAAATCCTGTTAGGCAAGCCCGAAAGGGGCTGAGTTTGGCATAGAACCGCCATCGCACGAAAGACTCAACGAGCTGACAGCGAGGTGTCCGCCAGACGCAGTCTTCGCTATAATCCGCGACCTGCCCACGCCGCAGGCTCGCCGAGTACATGTTGATTCCGGTCCGGGCCGCCATTATCCCGGTCTACACAGGGCCTGAAAGGATCGCGCAATGTTTGAAAACCTAACCGACCGTCTCTCGCAGACGCTGCGCCATGTCACTGGCAAGGCGAAGCTGACCGAAGACAACATCAAAGACACCCTGCGTGAAGTGCGCATGGCGCTGCTTGAGGCCGACGTCGCCCTGCCGGTGGTCAAGGACTTCGTCAATTCGGTCAAGGAGCGCGCTGTCGGCACCGAGGTGTCGCGCAGCCTGACGCCGGGTCAGGCGTTCGTGAAGATCGTCCAGGCCGAACTCGAAAGCCTGATGGGCGCGGCCAACGAAGACTTGAACCTCAGCGCCGTACCGCCAGCCGTCATTCTGATGGCCGGTCTGCAGGGTGCGGGTAAAACCACTACGGCCGGTAAACTGGCGCGCTTCCTTAAAGAGCGCAAGAAGAAGTCGGTCATGGTCGTGTCGGCGGACATCTATCGTCCTGCCGCCATCAAGCAGCTGGAAACCTTGGCCAACGACATCGGCGTGACGTTCTTCCCGTCCGATCTGAGCCAGAAACCGGTCGACATCGCCAACGCGGCCATTAAAGAAGCAAAACTGAAATTCATCGACGTGGTCATCGTCGATACCGCCGGTCGTCTGCACATCGACGATGAGATGATGGGCGAGATCAAGGCGCTGCACGCGGCGATCAATCCGGTCGAAACCCTGTTCGTGGTCGATGCCATGACCGGTCAGGATGCCGCCAACACGGCCAAGGCCTTTGGCGATGCGCTGCCGCTGACCGGTGTGATCCTGACCAAGGTCGACGGTGACGCCCGTGGCGGTGCCGCGTTGTCCGTACGTGCCATCACCGGCAAGCCGATCAAGTTCATCGGTATGGGCGAGAAGACCGAGGCGCTGGATCCGTTCCACCCTGAACGTATCGCCTCGCGGATCCTCGGCATGGGCGACGTGCTCAGTCTGATCGAGCAGGCTGAAGCGACCCTCGACAAGGAAAAGGCCGACAAACTGGCCAAGAAGCTGAAGAAGGGCAAGGGCTTCGATCTCGAAGACTTCCGTGATCAGTTGCAACAGATGAAAAACATGGGTGGCCTTGGCGGGCTCATGGACAAGCTGCCGAGCATCGGCGGCGTCAACCTGTCGCAGATGGGCAATGCCCAGAGCGCGGCAGAGAAGCAGTTCAAGCAGATGGAAGCCATCATCAACTCCATGACCCCGGCCGAGCGCCGCGATCCCGAACTGATCAGCGGTTCTCGCAAGCGTCGGATCGCCATGGGATCCGGTACTCAGGTGCAGGACATCGGTCGCTTGATCAAGCAGCACAAGCAGATGCAGAAGATGATGAAGAAATTCTCCGCCAAGGGCGGAATGGCGAAAATGATGCGCGGCATGGGTGGAATGTTGCCCGGCGGCGGCATGCCGAAACTGTAAAAGAACTCGCCGGTCGTCGTACCGGCGCAGTCCCGCATGGAAGCGGGATTCACAGTAAACCCGCATTCGGCGGGAGCTGACCGGCCGTTTTCATCGACGGCTCTATCGCAAATCTGCACGGCATGCCATAGGCGCCGGAAAAAGTCATTTGCAAAAGTCCGGATATTCCTTAGAATATGCGGCCTTTCGGGCACCCATGCCCGCTGTGCATTTAGATTTGCAGCACCGACTACAGGAACGATGTTCACATGCTAACAATCCGTCTTGCCCTTGGCGGCTCCAAAAAGCGCCCGTTTTACCACCTGACCGTAACCGACTCGCGTAACCCGCGTGATGGTTCCCACAAAGAGCAGATCGGCTTCTTCAACCCGGTTGCCCGTGGTCAGGAAGTTCGTCTGTCCGTAAACGACGAGCGTCTGAACTACTGGTTGAGCGTTGGCGCGCAGCCATCTGAGCGTGTTGCTCAGTTGCTGAAGGAAAAAGCCAAGGCTGCAGCCTGAGCTATATGAACGCGACGCCAGAAAAAGCGGACGACCTTATCGTTGTCGGCAAGATTTTTTCGGTTCACGGCGTTCGCGGCGAGGTGAAGGTCTTTTCCTTTACCGATCCGATTGAAAACCTGCTGAATTACCGTAACTGGACGCTTCGGCGCGAAGGTGTGGTCAAGCAGGCAGAGCTGGTCAGTGGCCGTTCCACTCAAAAGGATCTGGTCGCCAAGCTCAAAGGCCTCGACGATCGTGATGAAGCCCGTCTTCTGAGCGGTTACGAGATTTGCATCTCGCGAAGCCTTTTGCCCAACCTGACTTCCGACGAGTACTACTGGTACCAGTTGGTGGGTCTGAAAGTCATCAACCAGGACGAACAACTGTTCGGCAAGGTTGATCACCTGTTGGAGACCGGCGCGAACGATGTACTGGTGGTCAAACCCTGCGCAGGCAGCCTGGATGATCGCGAGCGTTTGTTGCCCTATACGGAGCAATGCGTGCTGGCCATCGACCTTGAAGCAGGCGAAATGAGGGTGGAATGGGACGCGGATTTCTAAGCAATGGCAAGCCTGCGCGTAGAAGTCATCACGTTGTTCCCCGAGATGTTCTCGGCTATCAGTGAGTACGGCATTACCAGTCGTGCGGCCAAACAGGGGCTTTTGCAGCTCACCTGTTGGAATCCGCGGGATTACACGACGGATCGGCATCACACTGTGGACGATCGCCCGTTTGGCGGTGGTCCGGGCATGGTGATGAAGATCAAACCCCTGGAGGATGCTCTGGTTCAGGCCAAGGCAGCAGCCGGGGAGGCGGCGAAGGTGATTTACCTGTCCCCCCAAGGCCGTCAGCTGGCTCAGTCGGCGGTACGCGAACTGGCGAAATCGGATGCATTGATCCTGATTGCCGGTCGTTATGAAGGCATTGACGAGCGCTTTATTGAGGCTCATGTCGATGAAGAGTGGTCGATTGGGGACTATGTCCTGTCTGGCGGCGAGCTGCCGGCGATGGTCCTGATAGATGCGGTTACACGACTGCTGCCCGGAGCTTTAGGGCATGCGGACTCCGCGGAGGAAGACTCCTTCACGGATGGTTTGCTGGATTGCCCGCACTACACCCGACCGGAGGTGTATGCGGATCAGCGTGTTCCCGACGTATTGCTAAGCGGCAATCACGCACACATCCGGCGTTGGCGTTTACAGCAGTCCCTTGGCCGGACCTGGGAACGACGCGCCGATCTTCTGGAAAGCCGCTCGCTTTCTGGAGAAGAGAAGAAGCTGCTCGAGGAATACATCCGCGAGCGGGACGATAGTTAACAACGTATCGATGGTAGATCCCGACGATTTACCTTAGGAGCACAGCATGACCAACAAAATCATCCTTGCACTCGAAGCAGAGCAGATGAGCAAAGAAATCCCTGCCTTTGCCCCGGGCGACACCATTGTCGTTCAGGTGAAAGTGAAGGAAGGCGATCGTTCCCGTCTGCAAGCGTTCGAAGGCGTTGTAATCGCCAAGCGCAACCGCGGCGTGAACAGTGCGTTCACCGTTCGTAAAATCTCCAACGGTGTTGGTGTAGAGCGTACTTTCCAGACCTACTCCCCGCAGATCGACAGCATGGCTGTCAAACGTCGCGGTGACGTACGCAAAGCCAAGCTGTACTACCTGCGCGACCTGTCGGGTAAAGCAGCTCGCATCAAGGAAAAACTGGCTTAAGTCCAGCTTCCGATGCAGAAAAAAGCAGCCTACGGGCTGCTTTTTTGTTGTCCGCAATTTATCCGATGCATTTCAGCTTTGTAGTCATTGATGATGACAAACGCCCGGTACCGGTGTTGCCAGGTTTTGTTGCCTGGCGGTTTCGTGAGTGAGCGGGCTATGAAAGACTGTCCGCCATCCCTGTCTTGCCAGAGTTTTTATGCCCGCCATCGACCACCCGCTGATTGACCAGTTTCTCGACGCCCTGTGGCTGGAGAAGGGGCTTTCCGACAACACCCGCGACGCCTATCGCAGTGATCTCGCCCTGTTCAACGGCTGGTTGCAGGAAAAAGGCCTTGAGCTGATCAACGCCGGTCGCGAGTTGATCCTTGATCATCTGGCCTGGCGTCTGGAGCAGAATTACAAACCGCGTTCCACCGCCAGGTTTCTTTCGGGCGTACGTGGTTTTTATCGTTATCTGCTGCGGGAAAAACTGATCGCGGTCGATCCGACCTTGCGCGTCGACATGCCCCAACTGGGCCGGCCATTGCCAAAATCCCTGTCGGAAGCTGACGTCGAAGCGCTGCTGAAGGCGCCGGACCTGAGCGAAGCCATCGGTCAGCGAGATCGTGCCATGCTCGAAGTGCTTTACGCCTGCGGGTTGCGGGTGACCGAGCTGGTCAGTCTGACCCTGGAACAGGTCAACCTGCGTCAGGGCGTGTTGCGGGTGATGGGCAAGGGCAGCAAGGAGCGGCTGGTGCCAATGGGTGAGGAAGCAATTGTCTGGGTCGAGCGTTACCTGCGCGATGGACGTGCCGAATTGCTGGGCGGACGTCCCAGCGATGTGCTGTTCCCCAGTCAACGCGGCGAACAGATGACTCGCCAGACCTTCTGGCATCGCATCAAGCATCAGGCCAAGGTTGCCGGGATCGGCAAATCGCTGTCGCCACACACGCTGCGTCATGCCTTTGCCACACACCTGCTCAACCATGGCGCGGACTTGCGGGTGGTGCAGATGCTGTTGGGTCATAGCGACCTGTCCACCACGCAGATTTATACCCATGTCGCGCGGGCGCGACTGCAGGATCTGCACGCGAAACATCACCCGCGAGGTTGAGCATTCTGTATTGCGACAGGCGCATTCGGCCATGCGGGCCTTATGTGGTAGGCTTTGCCGGTTTGCACGATGGGCGGTTATGACCCGGTGTTCCGGCACGGGCGTTCTGATCGCTCCATTTGTCCGCCTTCAGGAGTTCTCATGCGTCTGACCCAGATTTTCGCCGCCGCAGCCATTGCGTTGGTCAGCACCTTTGCCGTCGCCGACGATGCGGCCGACAAAGCCATCCGCCAGAGCCTGGAAAACCTCCAGCTCGATGTTCCGGTGGACACCATCACCGCCAGTCCGCTGCCGGGCCTGTACGAAGTCAAGCTCAAGGGCAGCCGTGTGCTCTACGCCAGCGCCGACGGCCAGTACATCGTCCAGGGCTACATGTTCCAGCTCAAGGATGGCAAACCGGTCAACCTGACCGAGAAGACCGAACGCCTGGGCATTTCCAAACTGATCAACGGAATTCCGGTCGCCGAGACCGTGGTCTATCCGGCCGTGGGCGAGACCAAGTCGCACATCACCGTGTTCACCGACACCACTTGCCCGTACTGCCACAAGTTGCATGCTGAAGTGCCTGAGCTGAACAAGCGCGGCATCGAGGTGCGTTATGTGGCATTCCCGCGTCAGGGCCTGGGTTCGCCGGGCGACGAGCAGTTGCAAGCCGTGTGGTGCTCGAAGGACAAGAAAGCGGCCATGGACAAAATGGTCGATGGCAAGGAGATCAAGGCCGCCAAGTGCGATAACCCGGTTTCCAAACAGTTCGCTCTCGGTCAGTCGATCGGTGTGAACGGCACGCCGGCCATCGTATTGGCCGACGGACAAGTCATTCCGGGCTACCAGCCTGCGCCACAAGTCGCCAAACTGGCGCTGGGCGCGAAGTAATTCGCTTCGTCACGTCAAGGCGTGACGAGCGTGGCCCGGCGGCAGTTTGTCCGGGCCATCAATAGAGAGCCGCAATTGCGCGGTTGTTTTCACGGCCGGCCTCGCGTCGGCCGTTTTATGGGGAGTTCACAGTGAAACCGGTCAAAGTAGGCATCTGTGGGTTAGGGACCGTCGGTGGCGGTACCTTCAACGTACTTCAGCGCAACGCCGAGGAAATCGCTCGTCGTGCCGGGCGTGGAATCGAAGTGGCACAAATTGCCATGCGCACGCCAAAGCCTCAGTTCCAGACGACCGGTATTGCGATTACCAACGATGTCTTCGAAGTGGCCACGAACCCTGAGATCGACATCGTCATAGAGCTGATGGGCGGCTATACCGTTGCCCGCGAGCTGGTACTCAAGGCCATCGAGAATGGCAAGCATGTGGTCACCGCGAACAAGGCTCTGATTGCCGTTCACGGTAATGAAATTTTTGCCAAGGCGCGCGAGAAAGGCGTGATCGTGGCATTCGAGGCGGCGGTTGCCGGCGGCATTCCGGTGATCAAGGCGATCCGTGAAGGCCTGTCCGCCAACCGTATCAACTGGGTGGCGGGGATCATCAACGGTACCGGCAACTTCATCCTCACCGAGATGCGCGAAAAGGGTCGCACCTTCGAAGACGTGCTCGCCGAGGCGCAAGCGTTGGGTTACGCAGAAGCCGATCCGACCTTCGACGTTGAAGGCATCGACGCGGCGCACAAGCTGACGATCCTGGCGTCCATCGCATTCGGTGTCCCGCTGCAGTTCGACAAGGCCTACACCGAAGGCATCACCAAACTGACCACCGCCGACGTGAACTACGCCGAAGCGCTGGGCTACCGGATCAAGCACCTGGGCGTGGCACGCAGCACCGCCGCCGGCATCGAGCTGCGCGTACACCCGACGCTGATCCCGGCCGATCGCCTGATCGCCAACGTCAACGGTGTGATGAACGCAGTGATGGTCAACGGTGACGCTGCCGGTTCGACCCTGTTCTACGGAGCTGGCGCCGGCATGGAGCCGACGGCATCGTCGGTGATCGCCGACCTGGTGGACGTGGTTCGCGCCATGACCTCCGACCCGGAAAACCGTGTGCCGCACCTGGCCTTCCAGCCGGACTCGCTGTCGGCCCATCCGATCCTGCCGATCGAAGCCTGCGAAAGCGCCTACTATCTGCGCATCCAGGCCAAGGACCATCCGGGCGTCCTTGCTCAGGTGGCGAGCATCCTCTCGGAGCGCGGCATTAACATCGAGTCGATCATGCAGAAGGAAGTCGAGGAACACGACGGCCTGGTGCCGATGATCCTGCTGACCCACCGCGTGCTGGAACAGCACATCAACGATGCGATCGCCGCTCTTGAAGCCCTGGCGGGCGTGGTCGGTCCGGTCGTGCGGATCCGTGTCGAGCACCTAAACTAAAGCAGCGGCGAGCTACGAGCTGCAAGCTGCAAGCCTGACGCCGCGTTGCTCAGCTTGCAGCTTGCAGCTTGAAGCTCGAAGCTCAAACCGAAGGTTTGAAAACATGCGTTACATCAGTACCCGCGGCCAGGCACCGGCCCTGAATTTCGAAGACGTCCTGCTGGCCGGTCTGGCCACAGACGGTGGTCTGTACGTTCCGGAAAACCTGCCACGTTTCACCCAGGAAGAAATCGCTTCCTGGGCCGGCCTGCCGTATCACGAGCTGGCTTTCCGGGTGATGCGCCCGTTCGTCACCGGCAGCATTCCGGACGCCGATTTCAAGAAAATCCTTGAAGAAACCTACGGCGTGTTCGCTCACAACGCCGTGGCACCGCTGCGCCAACTCAACGGCAACGAATGGGTCATGGAGCTTTTCCACGGCCCGACCCTGGCGTTCAAGGACTTCGCTCTGCAACTGCTCGGCCGCCTGCTCGACTACGTGCTGGCAAAGCGTGGCGAGCGCGTGGTGATCGTCGGTGCCACTTCCGGTGATACCGGG
Source organism: Pseudomonas sp. BW7P1 (assembly GCF_024981055.1). NCBI lineage: Bacteria > Pseudomonadati > Pseudomonadota > Gammaproteobacteria > Pseudomonadales > Pseudomonadaceae > Pseudomonas > Pseudomonas sp. BW7P1. The sequence continues at coordinate 1,357,630 of NZ_CP103374.1, forward strand.
TCGGCCGCCATCGAAGGCTGCAAACACTGCGAAAACGTCGATATCTTCATCCTGCACCCGCACAACCGTGTGTCCGAAGTGCAGCGTCGGCAGATGACCACCATCCTCGGTGAGAACATTCATAACATCGCCATCGAAGGCAACTTCGACGACTGCCAGGAAATGGTCAAGGCCAGCTTCGCCGACCAGAGCTTCCTCAAGGGCACGCGTCTGGTGGCGGTGAACTCGATCAACTGGGCGCGGATCATGGCCCAGATCGTTTACTACTTCCACGCAGCCCTGCAACTGGGCGGCCCGGCGCGTTCGGTGTCGTTCTCGGTGCCGACCGGCAACTTCGGCGACATCTTCGCCGGCTACCTGGCGCGCAACATGGGCCTGCCGATCAATCAACTGATCGTCGCCACCAACCGCAACGACATCCTGCACCGCTTCATGAGCGGCAATCAGTACGTCAAGGAAACGCTGCACGCCACGCTGTCGCCGTCGATGGACATCATGGTCTCGTCCAACTTCGAACGTCTGCTGTTCGACCTGCACGGTCGTAACGGCGCCGCGATTGCCGGTCTGATGGACTCGTTCAGGCAGGGCGGCGGTTTCAGCGTCGAACAGGAACGCTGGACCGAGGCGCGCAAGCTGTTCGATTCGCTGGCCGTGGACGATGCGCAAACCTGCGAAACCATCGCCGAAGTCTTCGAACAAACCGGTGAGGTACTGGACCCGCACACGGCCATCGGTGTCAAAGCCGCTCGCGAATGCCGTCGCAGCCTGGACATCCCGATGGTGATCCTGGGCACCGCCCATCCGGTCAAGTTCCCCGAAGCGGTGGAAAAAGCCGGTGTAGGAAAAGCTCTCGAACTGCCTGCACATCTTTCTGATTTGTTTGAGAGAGAAGAACGTTGCACCGTTCTGGCAAACGAACTGAAAGCCGTGCAGGCCTTTGTCAGTCAGCATGGCAACCGCGGCAAACCGCTTTAAGCCCTGAAAGCTGTCACATTTTGAAGCCCGTCTCCTGACGGGCTTTCTTGTTTTTGCATGCCACACTGCTCGGGTTTCGCCGATGAAGGATGGGCGAGTCGAAGACGAAGGATGTGGCAATGCGGTTTTACTCAGGATTGAAGCCGGCACTGAGCTGGTTGGTTTTGTTGGGCATTTCTTTTTTTATGCAGTGGAGCGGGGCGGCTCATCTGTCCATGAGTCCCCATGCGCCGGCGCTGGATGTTCCGCCGATCGAACTGGACGCCCGTGAGCGCCAATGGATACGCGATAACCCCAGGGTGACAGTGGCCTCGGTACAGTACCCGCTGTATCTGTTTCAGGACGAACATGGTCAGTGGAGCGGCTTGAACAACGATGTGCTCGAGCGCATCAGCGCCATGACCGGTTTGCAGTTCGTGCATCAGGAGTCGTTCTCCACCGACCATATGCTGGAGCGACTTGAAAGCGGTATTGCCGATATCAGCACGACCCTGGCAATGAACGAGGAGCGCCGGCAATTCCTGGATTTCAGCCATGCCTTCGGCGGGGCGGGATGGGTGTTCGTCGGGCATGCCGGCAGGGCGGCAGTCCGATCGTTTGACGACCTGCAAAAGCGGGTTCTGGTGCTGCCGGCAAGGCATGCTCTGGAGGACATCATCCGCCGGGACTTCCCCGCGATCGAGATACGTTCAGTCAAGACGTATGCCGAGGCCCGGGCGTTGGTCGAGAGTGGCGAGGCCTACGCAACGATCGAAAACGAGATCGGTGCGCAGCTGTATCCCTCTGGCTTGCTCAAGGTCGGTGGGCTGGTGGAGGGGAAGTGGGAAGCGGATCATCTGGCCGTGCGCAAGGGCATGCCGGAGCTGCTGAGCATACTGAACAAGGCGCTGGGGGCCTTTTCGGTCGCCGAACTGCGTGCCATGCGCCTGAAGTGGCTGGAAGGCATTTCGCCTGCTCCGGCGCCGTCGCTTGGAGCTCGCGTGCTCAAGTGGAGCTGTTGGGGCATGGGCGCCTTCGGGGTATTGGGCCTGCTTTCGCTGTTATGGAATCGTCGGCTCGCGACCGAAATAAAGCAACGAGGTGAGGTGGAAAAGAAGCTGGGCGATCAACTGGCCTTTCAGCATGCACTGATCGATGCCATGCCTGACCCGGTGTTCGTTCGCGATCTGCAGGGATGTCTGGTGATGTGCAACCGCAGTTATGAAGAGGCGCTGGGTGTGCGTCTGGAGCAGGTGCAGGGGCGGACGCTGCATCAACTTGACGTACTTCCGCAAGCCACTGCTTTGATGCTGCATGATGAGTTCATGGTGCAACTGCGCACTCGCAGGACACTGTTCAGCAAGCGGCAACTGATGTTCAAGAACGGCCCACGGCAGGTCTATCAGTGGACCGTGCCATTCTACGGTGCCGACGGCGCTTTACGCGGTTTGCTGGGGGGATGGACGGACATCACCCAGAGACAGGCCTGAAAGCGGACGGCGATGTCTGGTTGAAGATAGGAAACGTCCTATAAGACGTGGCTACTTTTCTGATGGGAGGCCTAGGACGACTGCCCTAGAGTGACAGACCCCTGCGGCAAGAAGCCGTGTTCGTCTTGCAAGAGGTCATCCGATGCGCTCGCTCAGAATCCTGCTTCTCGAGCCTGATCCATTTCAGTTGATGGCGTTGCATCAGATGCTCAACGCCATGGGAGTCTACGACGTGTTGACCGCGCCTTCGCTGGGTGCGGCAAAACGTTCGCTGGAGCGGCGAGGGGCCGTCGATATCGCCATCTGCAATCCGCAGCTCAAAAGCGGTGAAGGACTGGCCTTGATCAGGCATCTGGCTGCCCGACAGGAAGCGCAAGCGTTGATTCTGCTGGGGGTGGTGGCCCCCAGTCTGCTGGCCGACCTGGATCCTGTGCTGAGTGAGGGTGACGTGCGACTTCTGGGCAGGCTGTGTACACCGGTTTCTGCAGTACTGATGCGGAATCTGCTCGACAGTTACCTGTCACAGCCCCGACGTTCGGTCGGTTCCTGAAGCCGGCGGTTATTTTTCTGTCATCTTCTCCATGCATGCTCGAACAGGACGGTGACGCTGCGCAAGAGGTCGCCGAAGTACAGAACTTTCTTCTCGGGCCGGTGGTCATTGATTGTGTACACGCCCCAGGCACTGTGTTTTCGGACTATTGAGTGGAGATCGGGATGGAAAGTATCAGTCTATTGCTCGGTGAGGCTCTGAGCCCGTATCAGGTAACGCTGGCCCCGTGCGGTCTGCATGGCGAATGTCTGGTGACGCTGAAGAACGGCAGTGGCGCCATCGTGGTGGAACGAGAATTCAATCAGGCGCAATTGAGTGACAAGCGCCAGTTGACGGATGTGGTCGACGGTCTGCACCGCGACATCCTTATTGCCGAGGGCCGGCTGGAGCCCTGCGTGATCGCGGCATTGCGCAACGCCGCGCGGGACAAGCATCCGGCACTCTGAACAGATTTGTCTTTTGTGGGAACCTTCCTGCATCCCCGTCAGTCAGACCCGATAGCAGCAGGATCAAGCATTGTGCTCCGGTGCTTGTCGCTTGCTGCCACGGGTCTTTGATCAAGACCACGTTTAACCCCGAGTCGTCTCCCCACTTCTCGGGGTTTCTTTTTGCCCGAGATTTACTGCGCAGCCTGTTGCCGGAAGTAAATCCGTGCCTGTTCCAGATAGTCCGGGCGCATTTCAGGGTCGAGCCATTCGGCGTAGAGCTGACTCAGCTGTTCGTGGGGCAAGGTGCGCAGCAGTTGATCGATTTCACGGATCGCTTGCCGCCCCTCAGTGGTGTCGGTGCAGCCGACATGGCCGGAGATGTACTTGTCGGATCCGTGAATGGGAAAAAATTCCAGATCCTCTTCAGTGATTTGAACCTGGCGTGCCTGGTAGCGGATTTCCGGCCAGTAACCCAGTACCGCTTGCAGGCGGCCCAGCCGCTGCATCGAGAGCAGGCTGCTGAGCGCGTCGTTGCCGTAGTGAGGGGTCAACGAGTCATTCGGCGCCTGGCGCAGCAGAGTGTCGACGTAGTCTCCATAACTTCGCTCAGCCACTACCCCGATCTTTTTCTCGCCTGTGGCCATGTACGATGAAAGATCGACCTGGCCTTCGACCAGAAACGGTTCCAGTCCTTCGCGATCCTTGCGAAGAATCACCAGCCCATTACTGACGGCGCGGAAGGCGGGAATGGAGAACGCGATCCATTGCGCCCTTTCCTTGTTCCAGACCAGTGAGGGATCGCAGGCAAACGTGTGTTCATGCAGCATCTGACTGCCGCGGGCGCGGTTGACCCGCATCAGGGTGTGTTCGTATTGCGGCATGCCGGCTATCAGCATCGGCATCAGTTGATCGATGACCCCCTGGCCCTTTTTCGGACCTTCGAGAATGGTCAGAGGTGGCAGATCGCGCAACAGCCAGATCAGCGTCGGTTTGGCCTGCGCCCACGCTGGCAGCACCAGCAGAAAAAGCAGGCCGAACAGCCGCCAGGTCCACCAGTGGTGGGCGCGGTTGGAGGCCGGGACCTGTCGGTGTTTCAGCTCAGATGGCTCCGTCTTCGCGCAGCCGGGCGATCTGCTTCTCGTCGTAGCCAAGATCGTGGAGTACCTGCGCATTGTGTTCACCGAGCTGCGGTCCGACCCATTCGGACGTACCGGGTGTCTCAGAGAGTTTCGGCACGATGCCGGGCATCTTGAAGGGTTTGCCGTCCGGGAGTCTGGCGTGCAGGAACATCTCCCGGGCCAGGTACTGGGGATCGTTGAACATGTCTTCGGCGCTGAAGATCCGGCTGGCCGGGACGTCAGCCTGGTTCAGCAGATCCAGCACGGTTTGCAGCGGCAGCGAATTGACCCAGCGGTCGATCACGCCATACAACTCGTCGCGACGGGCGTCACGTCCGTCATTACTGGCCAGTGTCGGGTCATTGGCCAGGTCGTCGCGGCCGATGATCAGCATGAAGCGTTTGAAGATCGCATCGCCGTTGGCACCGATCTGTACATGTTTGCCGTCGGCGCTGGTGTGGATCGAGGACGGTGTGATACCCGGCATGATGTTACCGGTGCGTTCGCGGATGAAACCGAACACGTCGAACTCCGGGACCATGCTTTCCATCATCGCGAAAATCGCCTCGTACAACGCCACGTCGACGACCTGGCCGAGACCGCCGTTGACCTCGCGATGACGCAAAGCCATCAATGCGCCGATCACCCCCCATAACGCAGCAATCGAGTCGCCGATGGAAATTCCGGTGCGCACCGGTGGCCGGTCCTCGAAACCGGTAATGTAGCGCAGGCCGCCCATGGATTCGCCGACGGCACCGAACCCCGGCTGATCTTTCATCGGGCCGGTCTGGCCGAAGCCGGACAGGCGCACCATGACCAGTTTGGGGTTCAGCGCATGCAGGGTTTCCCAGCTCAGGCCGAGTTTCTCCAGGACGCCGGGGCGGAAGTTCTCGATCAGGATGTCGGCTTCGCCCAGCAGCTTTTTCAGGATCGCCAGGCCGTCGGGGTGTTTCAGATTCAGCGTCAGGGACTTTTTGTTGCGCGCCTGGACGAACCACCACAGGGAGGTCCCCTCATACAGCTTGCGCCACTTGCGCAGCGGATCACCCCCGTCCGGCGATTCGATCTTGATCACTTCGGCACCGAACTCGCCGCAGATTCGCGAAGCGAACGGGCCGGCAATCAAGGTACCCAATTCAATGACTTTCAGACCGCTGAGAGGTTTGTTGGCGAACGGCATGCGAAATCCTGTAGGACAAGGCTGGGCAGATACAGCGTTTTAACATAGCCGGCCGTCAGTCGCGCAAGGTTGATCGCCATCAATTCGTGGATTGCCTGCGGCATCGGTTAGACTTGCCGACTTTCCTCGTATCAAGAAGCCCGTTCATGGCCCAGCCGTCCACTACCTACAAATTCGAACTGAACCTCACCGATCTTGACCGCAACGTCTACGAGAACGTGAAGCAGACCATCGCCCGCCACCCTTCGGAAACCGAAGAACGCATGACCGTGCGCCTGTTGGCCTACGCGCTCTGGTACAGCGAGCAACTGTCCTTCGGTCGTGGTCTGTCGGACGTGGATGAACCTGCGCTGTGGGAAAAGAGCCTGGACGACCGCGTCCTGCACTGGATCGAAGTCGGTCAGCCGGATGTCGATCGCCTGACCTGGTGCTCCCGTCGCACCGAGCGCACCAGCCTGCTGGCCTACGGCAGCCTGCGCGTCTGGGAAGGCAAAGTGGTGCCGGCGGTCAAGGGCCTGAAAAACGTCAACATCGCCGCCGTTCCGCAGGAAGTCCTGGAAACCCTGGCTCAGGACATGCCCCGCGTCATCAAGTGGGACGTGATGATCAGCGAAGGCACGGTCTTCGTCACCGACGACCGTGGCCAGCACGAAGTGCAGTTGACCTGGTTGCTGGGCGAGCGCGGTTGAGTCCGCGCCACTCCCGAAAAATCCCACGAATTCAAGAGAAGTTGCTGTCACCCCATGCGTATCGATCCTCGCCCGTTGCCCGCCACACTGCCATTTCTCGGTGACTTGCCGCCGCTGCTGACCCGCCTGTACGCGGCGCGGGGCGTGCAGTCCGAGGCGGAGCTGGACAAGAGCCTGGCGCGGTTGATTCCGTTCCAGCAGCTCAAGGGGATCGAGGCGGCCGTCGACTTGCTGGTGACGGCGCTGGAGCAGCGTCAGCGCATCCTGATCGTCGGTGACTTCGACGCCGACGGCGCGACCGCCAGCACCGTGGGCGTGCTCGGTTTGCGCTTGCTGGGTGCGGCGCATGTCGATTATCTGGTGCCGAACCGTTTTGAATACGGGTACGGCCTGACCCCGGAAATCGTTGAAGTCGCGCTGACCCGTGAACCGCAGTTGTTGATTACCGTGGACAACGGCATTTCCAGCGTCGAAGGCGTGGCCGCCGCGAAACGCTCGGGACTGAAGGTCTTGATCACCGACCACCACTTGCCCGGCGATGAGCTGCCGCAGGCCGATGCGCTGGTCAATCCCAACCAGCCCGGCTGCGCATTCCCGAGCAAGGCGCTGGCCGGCGTCGGGGTGATTTTCTATGTGTTGATGGCCTTGCGCGCACGCCTGCGCAGCCTCGGCTGGTATGAGAGCAAGCCGCAACCGAACATCGGCGAACTGTTGGATCTGGTGGCATTGGGCAGCGTTGCCGACGTGGTGCCGCTGGACGCCAACAACCGGATCCTGGTGCATCAGGGGCTGGAACGGATTCGCGCCGGGCGTGCGCGGCCCGGGATCAAGGCGATCCTCGAAGTGGCCAAACGTGACGCGTCGCGCATCACGTCCACCGATCTCGGCTTCATCGTCGGCCCGCGCCTGAACGCGGCGGGGCGACTGGATGACATGAGCCTGGGCATCGAGTGTCTGCTGACCCACGATTTTGCACTGGCGCGGGAAATGGCCGCGCAACTGGACGGCATGAACCAGGATCGCAAATCCATCGAGCAGGGCATGCAGCGCGAAGCGCTGGCCCAGCTCAAGGATTTGCCGGTCGAGTCGATGCCGTTCGGCCTGTGCCTGTTCGACCCGGAATGGCATCAGGGGGTCATCGGCATTCTGGCTTCGCGGATGAAAGAGCGTTATTTCCGTCCGACCATCGCCTTTGCCGATGCCGGCGACGGCTTGCTCAAAGGGTCGGGGCGCTCGGTGCAGGGCTTTCATATTCGCGATGCGCTGAGCGTGGTGGCAGCGCAGCATCCTGATCTGATCAGCAAGTACGGTGGCCACGCGATGGCGGCGGGTCTGACCCTGCCGCAGGAAAATTTCCCGTTGTTCGCCGAGGCCTTCGATGCCGAGGTGCGCAGGCAGCTTCGCGAAGAGGACCTGACCGGGCGCCTGCTGTCGGACGGCACCCTGGCAGTCGAGGAGTTTCATCTGGAACTGGCTCGTGCCCTGCGTCACGCCGGGCCATGGGGCCAGCATTTCCCGGAACCGCTGTTTCACGGCGTATTCCAGCTGGTCGAGCAACGGGTGGTCGGCGAACGGCATCTGAAAGTGGTGCTGAAAAGCGAATGCGGTTCGGTGAAACTCGATGGCATCGCGTTCGGCATCGATCGTGACGTGTGGCCAAATCCGACCATTCAATGGGTGGAGCTGGCCTACAAGCTCGACGTCAACGAATTCCGTGGCAATGAGACGGTGCAGTTGATGATTGCCCACATCGAACCGCGTTGACCCTTTCGCGAGCAGGCGCGCTGTTGTTCTTGTAAGAGCGAGCCTGCTCGCGAAGGCGGACTTGCACACACACACAATACAGAATCACTCTGAACCCTCCTGCATCTCCGGATGTCGACTAGGCTCTAAGCACTGCTTGATTGGCCTTGTGACGTCTTGTCGATTTTTTTGCCCGCGGGGGCGGGTGCTGTACCTTTTCCTGTCACTCGTCGACTTTTCAAACAGAACCCTGGAGCCTGCCCACTGATTCGAGAGGTGCCCCATGAGTCTGCTGCTTGAACCCTTCACCCTTCGCCAACTGACACTGTCCAACCGCATCGCCGTATCGCCCATGTGCCAGTATTCCAGCGTCGACGGCCTGGCCAACGACTGGCATCTGGTACACCTCGGCAGTCGTGCGGTGGGCGGCGCGGGCCTTGTATTTACCGAAGCCACGGCGGTCACCGCCGACGGGCGGATCACTGCCGAAGATCTGGGATTGTGGAACGACGAACAGATCGCGCCGCTGCAACGCATCACCCGGTTCATCAGCGCACAGGGCGCAGTGGCCGGCATTCAACTCGCCCACGCCGGGCGCAAGGCCAGTACCCATCGGCCGTGGATCGGCAAGCACGGCAGCGTCAAGCCCGAGGATGGCGGCTGGACGCCGGTGGGGCCGTCGCCGATTGCCTTCGACCCGCAGCACACCCAACCGAAACAGCTGGACGAAGGGCAGATCAACCAGGTCATCGAGGATTTCGTGGCGGCAGCCAGACGTGCGCTGACCGCCGGTTTCAGTGTGGTCGAGGTGCATGCGGCGCACGGTTATCTGCTGCATCAGTTTCTCTCGCCACTGAGTAACCAGCGCCGCGACCAGTACGGCGGCTCATTCGAAAACCGTATTCGTCTGGTGCTGCAAGTGACCGAAGCTGTGCGCGCCGTCTGGCCGGAGGAATTGCCGGTGTTTGTGCGTCTGTCGGCCACCGATTGGGTCGAGGATGGCTGGAACCCGGATGAAACCGTGGAGCTGGCACGACGCCTGAAAGCGCTCGGTGCGGATCTGGTCGACGTTTCCTCGGGCGGCACTGCAGCCAATGCCGAAATTCCGGTGGGACCGGGTTATCAGACACGCTTCGCCGAAAGGGTGCGCAAGGAGTCAGGCATTGCCACCGGCACCGTGGGCATGATTACCGAACCGGCTCAGGCCGAACACATCCTGAGAACCTGTCAGGCCGATATCATTTTCCTCGCCCGCGAGCTGCTGCGTGATCCTTACTGGCCGTTGCATGCCGACGATGACCTGGGCGGTCGCAAAGCGGTGTGGCCGGCGCAGTATCAGCGAGCGACCCATCGGGATCAGCCGATTCACGAGTCTGATCTGCGGGATTGATTCCGACCTGTCGCAAAGCCTATAAAACCCGCCAATAAAAGGGCGGGTTTTTTCTTGCCTGCCGTCTGCAATTGCAAAGGAATGGATCGCAATGTTGATCGAACGCGCGCTGACTGAATCGGACTTGCCACTGTTGGCGTTGATCGACCGCAGTGAACAGGTCGAAGCGTGCTATCGCGTGGAAAACGGTGAGCTGATTCTGTATCCGGCGCATTTCGACATGCGCGGATGGCCGGAGGGAGAGGCGGAGGAGAATGCGCGGGTATTGGAAAAGTGCTGGCGCAGTGGCGGCTGGCTACACGGACTTTTCGATGGAGAAACACTGGTGGCGGCGGTGGTTGTGGATAACCGGGTTATTCACAATCAGGGCCTGAACATGCGCCAGATGAAGTTCCTGCATGTCAGCCGCGCTTACCGTGGGCAGGGATGGGGCGGGCGCCTGTTTGCCCGCGCCTGCGAATATGGCCGCAAGGTGGGGGCCGAGGCGTTGTATGTCTCGGCGACCGAATCGCGCAACACCGTGGAGTTCTACCAGCGTCAGGGTTGCCGGCTGCTGGCGCAACCGGATCCCGGGCTGTTTGCACTCGAACCCCACGATATTCACTTTTACTGTCGCCTGGACTGACGCCATCGCGAGCAGGCTCGCTCCCACAGGTTTTCGGTTGTTCACAATTTCTGTAATCAATCGATATCCATACGGGAGCTGGCTTGCCAGCGATGAGACCCGATCTGACGCTCGAGAATCATCAAGGGTACTTGCGCTTGTCCGGCGCCGGCGGGAAGTACTGGTACAACCAGGTCTCGCTCAATGTGCGGTCGTTGGTGCGGATGAACAGCCGCAGTTCCACCGGATCGACGCTGTCATTGGTCGGATACCAGTCGAACAGGATCCGGTAACCCTTGATGTCATCCAGCACCAGTACGCTGAAATCCTGCACCTTGCCGTTGGAGCAAGTCACCACTGGCTCGATCCCGGTGCCCTGCGGCAGGCGTTCGAGGCCGCCGCCGGTGAAGTCCACGGCAAAACGCCGGGCCCAGACCGGCGGGTAATGCTCGCCCGGTGCCCAGCCTTCGACGAAACCACCCATGCCCGAACGGGTCGCATGTACCCGCGCCAGCGGTGTGCCGACCGGCGGCAGTGCGCTCCAGTAGAGCTTGTAGCCGTAGTTCAGCGAATCACCGGCGGCGACCGGTTTCTTCGGCGTCCAGAACGCGACGATGTTGTCGAGGGTTTCGCCGGTCGTAGGAATTTCCAGCAGATCGACGGAGCCTTCTCCCCATGCGGTTGTAGGTTCAACCCACAGGCTCGGGCGCTTGCTGTACCAGTCGACGGTGTCCTGATAGTTGGCGAACTCGTGGTCGGTCTGCACCAGGCCGAAACCTTTCGGGTCGGTGTCGGCGAAGGCGTTGAATTGCAAGGTTGCCGGGTTGTTCAGCGGACGGCAGATCCACTCGCCGTTGCCGCGCCACATGGCCAGACGATCCGAGTCGTGGATTTGCGGGTGAATGGTGTCGCACATCCGGCGCTCATGGGTGCCGCAGCTGAACATGCTGGTCATTGGCGCGATGCCCAGTTGTTCGATGGCGGTGCGGGCATTGACGTGGGCGTCGACTTCCATGACTACGCGCTCGGCCTGGCAGTCGATGTCGAAGCGATAGGCGCCGGTCGCGCTCGGCGAATCCAGCAGGGCGTAGACCACGAAGCGGGTCGCGTTCTGATCCGGCGTTTCGAACCAGAACTTGGTGAAGTCGGGAAATTCCTCGCGCTTTTTGGCGTAGGTGTCGATGGCCAGTCCACGGGCGGAGAGGCCATATTGGCCAGTGGCATCCACTGCGCGGAAGTAGCTGGCGCCGAGGAACGACACCACGTCATGGCGATCGAGTTCCGGTGCCTTGAACAGTTTGAAGCCGGCAAAACCCAGGTCGCCCTTGAGCTGCTGGGTGTCGACCGAGGTATTTTCATAGTTGAACAGCTGAGGGCGGAAATGCACCTCGCGGGCCGTGCGGGTCTTGGGATCGACGCTGTACATGCGCACCGGTTGGCGGAAACCCATGCCGACGTGGAAAAACTGCACGTCGAGCTGACCCTTGTTCTCCTTCCACAGCGAATGCTCGCCGTCGTAGCGGATCGCGTTGAAATTCTGCGGGGTCATGGTCGCCAGGGTCGGCGGCAGCACCTGTTTGGTGTCCTGATAGGCGCTGCCGGCCAGTTGTTTGGCCTGGCGCTTAAGCGCTTCGAAGTCGAAGGCCTGGGCTTCACCGTCGGCGGCACCGCCAGAGGCGGCCCAGGCGCGAGAGGCCAGCAGGCCGGTGGCCGAAAGACCGGTATAGGCCGCAATGGCCATGGACGCTTTGAGCAAATTCCTGCGGTGCATAGATACAACCTGTCGTGGACAATCCCGCGCCGTTCCTGGCACGTACTGGATCAGAAATTACGGTTCGGACAAGCCTTCGGCCAAACGCTACGGACTAGTAACAGATGCGCGCTAGCTTAATCCGTTCGCTGATTTTGCAAAAATCATTGATAGCACGGCGATAGCGTCTCAATGAAACAAGACGTTACGGTTACTTGTCCCACAGCCTTTTCTGATTTAGAGGGCATTTCTGCTTTTTTCGACTAATTACTCTAAAAACCGCTTTTCAGCGCCGAATTAATTTCTATTCTATGGGCAAGGCCGGTCTCGACCGATCCGACCGGCAGGGCTCAAATCGCTGCTAAAGGAGCAGGGCGATGGAGTTTTCGAGAAATTTCTGACGTACTGGAAAAGGACATCGTCCATGGCAAAAGGACAAGGCATCACCGAAATGTTGGGCATCTTTCCCTGCCTCACCCACGTCCGGCGAAGACGCCGGCTCAGTCCCGATGAACTGAAGCTGGTGGAGCGTTACCGGGAGTTGTCGGAAAGCGACCGGATTGCGATGCGGTATCTGGTGGATGCGATGAGGAGTGTTTCGCGGTTTTGAAGTGAAAAAGCAAAGGGGCGGACTGTGAAATTCGCCCCTTTTTCATTTTTGAGACTTACCGGGGATGCTGCGCCTGTACCAACTCAGGCATGTCCCGCCATTTCACCCAGGCCTGTTGTTGCCAGTGGAGCAGCGGCACGGTGACGCCGGCCCAATGCACCGAGCTCAGGCTCGGGCAGTTTTCCGCTGTTGTTGAGCTGGTTTCCCGCAGGATGGGAATGACTTCATTACTCAGCCATTGGCGCAGGTTGCGGTTTTCCGGGATGAAATGGTGAACCAGCAGCGCATACATGCCGGATTCGCTGACCATCGGCGTCTCGACAACTTTGCCGTACCTGTTCAGTCGGACGGTACGGCGTTGGTCGGGGTCGAGTTTCAGCGTGACGCGTGGGTTCAAGGGATGGCCCATCATGCGGCCCAGATCTTGAGCGCAGAACCAGGCTTGATGATCAAGCAGGAGAGCGTGGAGGAAGCGGTTGTGGCGAGTGAAAACCGTAGGGATAAAGTGCGTCTGGGTCTCAGGTGAATTTTGCGCGTGCATAGTCAATTTCTACTCCATGTTGAAATGAGAGCCGCCACTAATCCTTCGACAGATTTGGGTGGCGAACCGCGCGGCGTTCGAAGTCGGAACATTCTCGATCAACATGGAAGCCGAGAGGCCCGCGCCACGCGGTCCGCCATAACGCGAATCCGAAAGGCAAAAAAACCTCGGTTTCTATGGAGGACGCAGTTGCGCCATGTTGATGATGTACCGGCTTCGACCCCGGGCCGCTGATAGGGCAGCGACGGGATAAAGCCTATCGGTCAGGCGCTAGCGGCGCCAAGTCTACTCTGCCGACGGATGTTGTAGGAATTGCAGCTATTTCAAGAAGGGCGGATCTGTAGGAGTTTCCTGTATTTGCCGTGAGCTTACGAAAGCTCCACTTCTCCCCGTGAGTTTCCTATATCTATCCAACTGAAACCGATTACTGCGGTGACCCGGAGCAGACCATTGAACAAACACAGCAAGGGCAGCCGTCCGAAAGATCCTGAAGATTGTTTCGACAAGGTGCGCGGAAAAGCGGATATCAAATGGCGTACCGACGATTTGATGGTTTTGCTTCGCGGAGACGATGCCGATCAAGCCCCGGAATCAAACAACGATGCCGGGGCTATTCAAATCAGCGGCTAACTTTCCACGCATCCCCGGCCGGCGCCTTCCCATGGTCATACGGCTTGCCGATCCACATGTAAACCAGCCCCAGCCCAATCACGATTGCCGTGCTCAGCACCATCGCGTAGTTGATGTACCACGCGGCATCCGGCGTGCGCGGCCAGGCCATGTTGATGATTGCGCCGACGCCGTACACCAGCGCGCCGATGTTCACCGGCCAGCCCCAGGCGCCGAGGGTGAATTTGCCGCTGGGTTTCCAGCCCTTGCTGCGGGCGTACAGGGCGGCGAGGACGATCATCTGGAACGCAAGGTAGATGCCGATGGCGGCGAAGCTGACGATGGTCGCTACGGCGTCTTGCAGGAAGAAGCCGAGGGCGATGATCAGGCCGGGCAGGACGCCGGACACGAACAGCGCAGCAACCGGCACCTGGGTCGCAGGAGAAATCTTTTTCAGCAGTCGGCTGCCGATGACCATTTCATCGCGGGCGTAGGAATACAGCAGACGACTCGCCGCCGCTTGCAGGCTGATGACGCAGGAGATGAAGGAAATCATCACCACGCCCATCACCACTTTCGAACCGACCGTGCCGAAGGCGTTGTTGAGGATGGTGGTGACCGGGTCCTTGTCGGTGCCGTTGATCACCGCTTGCATGTCCGGCACGGCGAGGATCAGCGCCAGGCAAGCGAACATCGCGGCGATGCCGCCGATGTAGATGGTCATGCGCATGGCTACCGGGATTTTCTTGCTCGGGTTCGGGGTTTCTTCGGCCACGTCGCCGCAGGCCTCGAAGCCGTAGTAAAGGAACATCCCCGCCAACGAAGCGGTGAGGAATGCCGGCAGGTAGGAGCCGTCGACGCTGATATCGAAGGTGTTGAACAGCACGCTGATCGGCTGGTGACGCTCGAAAATCAGCAGGTACACGCCGACGATCACCGCGCCCACCAGTTCGCAGAGGAAGCCGAACAGGGCAATGCGTGCCAGTGTCTGCGTGCCGCTGAGGTTCACCAGTGTGGCGAACAGCGTCAGTACCAGGGCGATGACGATGTTGGTGTTGTTGCTCGGTTCAAACCCCAGCATGGCCGCGAGGTACGGGCCGGCGCCGACCGCAACGGCGGCGATGGTCACACACAGGGCGATGGAGTAGATCCAGCCGACCATCCATGCCCATTTTTTGCCGACCAACCGACGTGCCCAAGGGTAGACACCGCCGGAAATCGGGAACTGCGAAACCACTTCGCCGAAGACCAGGCACACCAGTAATTGGCCGCAACCGACCAGCAAGTAGGCCCAGAACATCGGCGGCCCGCCGGCCGCCAGGCACAGGCCGAACAGGGTATAAACCCCTACGACCGGTGACAGATACGTGAAGCCCAACGCGAAGTTTTCCCACAGGCTCATGCTGCGGTTGAAGTTGGACGTGTAGCCCAGTTGGCGCAGTTGTTCGGCATCGCTGTCGGCAACGGCGGTTGAGAGATCGGGTGATGCACTCATGTGTGTCTGCTCCGTGAAATCGGCAGATTTCGGATGGCCGAAACCGTGGCGGGGCTTGGTGAGCGCCGCCCGGATCGGTGGTTATTGTTTTGAATGCCTGGTGGTGCGTAGTGCCGGTTTCCTTCCTGAAACCGGGGTGACGTCATCGCTGGCAAGCCAGCTCCCACAAGAGCTGCACTGAACCCTGTGGGAGCTGGCTTGCCAGCGATGCTTTTAGTGCTTGAACATCACATGCCGGACCGTGGTGTAGTCCTCCAGCCCGTACATGGACATGTCCTTGCCGTAGCCGGACAGTTTCTGACCGCCGTGGGGCATTTCGCTGACGAGCATGAAGTGGGTGTTCACCCAGGTGCAGCCGTACTGCAAACGGGCGGACAGGCGATGGGCACGTCCTACATCCGCCGTCCATACCGATGACGCCAGGCCGTAGTCCGAATCGTTGGCCCACTCCAGTGCCTGAGCTTCATCAGTGAACTTGGTCACCGACACCACCGGCCCGAACACTTCGCGGCGGACGATTTCGTCGTCCTGCTGGGCGTCGGCCAGAACGGTCGGTTCGAAGAAGAAACCGTTACCGTCCACAGCCTTGCCGCCGGTGATCAAACGGATGTGCGGTTGTGCCACGGCGCGCTCGACAAACCCGGCCACGCGGTCGCGATGCTGGGCGGTGATCAGCGGTCCCAGTTCGGTCGACGGATCATCCTGCAAGCCGTACTTGATGCTGCTGACCGCCGCGCCGAGCTTCTCGACGAATTTGTCGTATATGCCTTGTTGTGCGTAGATCCGGCACGCAGCGGTGCAATCCTGGCCGGCGTTGTAGAAGCCGAAAGTACGAATGCCTTCGACGGCGGCGTCGATATCGGCGTCGTCGAAGATGATCACCGGGGCCTTGCCGCCCAGTTCCATGTGCATGCGTTTGATGCTGTCGGCGGTGCTGGAAATGATGTTCGAGCCGGTAGCGATGGAACCGGTCAGCGAGACCATGCGCACTTTCGGATGGGTCACCAGCGGACTGCCCACGCTCGGCCCACGCCCGAACACCAGGTTGAGTACGCCGGCCGGGAAAATATCCGACGCCAGTTCGGCCAGACGCAACGCGGTCAGCGGAGTTTGTTCCGACGGCTTGAGCACCACGGTATTACCGGCGGCGAGGGCCGGGGCGATTTTCCAGGCGACCATCATCAGCGGGTAGTTCCACGGCGCGATGGAGGCGATCACGCCCACCGGGTCGCGGCGGATCATCGAGGTGTGGCCGGGCAGGTATTCGCCGCCGGCCGAACCGCTCATGCAACGGCTGGCGCCGGCAAAGAAACGGAACACGTCGGCAATCGCCGGAATCTCGTCGTTCAGCGCGGCGCTGTAGGGCTTGCCGCAGTTGTCCGATTCCAGTTTCGCCAGTTCTTCGCCATGGGCTTCGATGGCGTCGGCGAGTTTGAGCAACAGCAGCGAACGGTCTTTCGGCGTGGTCTGAGACCATTCGGCGAAGGCGCTGTCGGCGGCGCGCACGGCAGCATCGACCTGGGCTTCGGTGGCTTCGTTGATTTCCACCAGCACTTCACCGCGTGCCGGGTCGAGCACCGGTTGCGCCGGGCCTTCGCCGTTGACCAGTTGGCCGTTGATCAAGAGTTTGGTTTGCATGGGGTAGTCCTCTTTGAAGCAATTGTTATTTTTCTGAAGAAACCGGGTTTCATTGTGGGAGCGAGCCTGCTCGCGAAAGCGCCAGGTCAGTCGACATCAATATTGGCTGTGCCGGCCCCTTCGCGAGCAGGCTCGCTCCCACATTTCGTTCCGGTTTCTTCGGTTATTCGGTTACTTCCCGCCACTG
Source organism: Pseudomonas sp. BW7P1 (assembly GCF_024981055.1). NCBI lineage: Bacteria > Pseudomonadati > Pseudomonadota > Gammaproteobacteria > Pseudomonadales > Pseudomonadaceae > Pseudomonas > Pseudomonas sp. BW7P1. The sequence goes on from NZ_CP103374.1 coordinate 1,374,606, forward strand.
CCCGCCACGCTCTCGCCACCCCGGGTCAGGTAGTAGGCACCGAGGATCGGCAGCATGGTCACCAGCATCACGAGCATCGCCACGACGTTGGTCACCGGCACATCCCGTGGGCGGCTCAATTGGTTGAGCAGCCACAGCGGCAAGGTGCGTTCGTGGCCGGCGGTGAAGGTGGTAACGATGATTTCGTCGAACGACAGCGCGAACGCCAGCATGCCGCCGGCGAGCAGGGCCGAGCCAAGGTTCGGCAGAATGATGTAGCGGAAGGTCTGCCAGCCGTCGGCGCCGAGATCCATCGATGCTTCGATCAAACTGTGTGAGGTGCGGCGCAGACGGGCGATGACGTTGTTGTAGACGATCACCACGCAGAAGGTCGCGTGGCCGACGATGATGGTGAACATCCCCGGCTCGATGCCCAGCGTCTTGAAGGTCGCCAGCAGCGCGATCCCGGTGATGATCCCCGGCAGTGCAATCGGCAGGATCAGCATCAGCGAAATGCCCTGTTTGCCGAAGAAGTCCCGGCGGTACAACGCCGCTGAAGCCAGTGTGCCGAGCACCATGGCGATCAGCGTGGCAATGGCTGCGATCTGCAACGACAGTTTGATTGCCTCCAGCACGTCCGGCCGGGAAAACGCCACGCTGAACCAGTGCAGCGTGAAGCCTTTCGGTGGAAAGCTGAACGCCGCGTCTTCGGTGTTGAAGGCGTAGAGGAAGATGATCAGGATCGGGAAGTGCAGGAACACCAGCCCACCCCAGGCTGCAATGCGCAAGCCTGTTGAAGCCTTTTCCCCCTGCTTTTCTGAATTAGAGCGCATCGAAGGCCCCCAGACGTTTGACGATGGACAGGTAAATGGCGATCAGCACGATCGGCACCAGCGTGAACGCCGCAGCCATCGGCATGTTGCCGATCGCGCCTTGCTGCGCGTAGACCATGCTGCCGACGAAGTAACCCGGCGGGCCCACCAGTTGCGGCACGATGAAGTCGCCCAGGGTCAGCGAGAAGGTGAAGATCGAACCGGCCGCAATCCCCGGCACCGACAGCGGCAGAATCACCTGCATGAAGGTCTGGCGCGGTGTGGCCCCGAGGTCGGCGGAGGCTTGCAGCAACGACGGCGGCAGGCGCTCCAGCGAGGCCTGGATCGGCAGGATCATGAACGGCAGCCAGATGTAGACAAACACCATGAACCGCCCCAGGTGCGAGGTCGACAAGGTGCTGCCGCCGACCCCGGGAATCCCCAGAATGAACTGCAGAACCGGCTCCAGCCCCAGGTGCTGCACGAACCACTGCGCCACGCCGCCCTTGGCCAGCAGCAATGTCCAGGCATAGGCCTTGACGATATAACTGGCCCACATCGGCATCATCACCGCGATGTAGAAAAACGCCTTGGTCTTGCCGGTGGTGTAGCGCGCCATGTAGTAGGCAATCGGGAACGCGACGATGGCGCTGGCGATCGACACCACGACGGCCATGCTCAGGGTGCGCAGGATGATGTCGAAGTTCGACGGCTGGAACAGCGCGGCGAAGTTGGCCAGGGTCAGGTCGGGCGTAACCGCCATGGTGAAGTCGTCGAAGGTGTAGAAGCCTTGCCACAGCAGCACCAGCAGCGAACCGAGATAGATCGCGCCGAACCACAATAGCGGCGGCACCAGCAGCATCGACAGGTACAGGTTCGGCTTGCGATAGAGCAGGTTGGAAAACCTGCGCAACGGCGCCGATTGAGGAAGGGCGAGGGCGGTCATGTCATACCCCGCTCGCAACGGTGTCGTGCAGCGCAATCATCGCTTCCCGCGCCCAGCGTGCGCTGATGCGCTGACCGGTCTGGTGCTGCGCGCCGTTGTCGCCCCACTGATTGTTGGCCTGGCTGATGCTCAGGGTCTGGCCGTTATCCAGTTTCAATTCATAGCGCGTGGCGCTGCCTTGGTACTGAATGTCGTGGAGCAGGCCGCTGACTTCGATTTCATGGCTGGCCAACGGGCCTTCGGCGAAGCGCACGTGTTCCGGACGGATCGAAAACGGCTGCGGATGACCGCTGAGCTGGCGCGCCAGATCGCCGCGAATCACGTTCGAAGTGCCAACGAATTCGGCGACAAACGTCGTGCCGGGCTTCATGTACAGATTGCGCGGGGTGTCGACCTGCTCGATGCGGCCCTTGTTGAATACGGCCACACGGTCGGACATCGACAGCGCTTCAGTCTGGTCGTGGGTGACGAAGATGAAAGTGATGCCGAGCTGGCGCTGCAGCTTTTTCAGTTCGCTCTGCATCTGTTCGCGCAGCTTCAGATCGAGAGCGCCCAAGGGTTCGTCGAGCAGCAGCACCCGAGGGCGATTGACCAAGGCGCGGGCGAGGGCGACGCGCTGGCGCTGGCCGCCGGACAACTGCACCGGCTTGCGTGCGCCGTAGCCGCCGAGGGCCACCATGTCCAACGCTTCTGCGGCGCGTTTGTGGCGCTCGGTCTTGTTTACGCCTTTGACTTTCAAACCGTAGGCGACGTTGTCCAGCACGTTCATGTGCGGGAACAGCGCGTAATCCTGAAACACCGTGTTGACGTCGCGCTGATAGGGCGGCAATCCGGCAGCTTCAGCGCCGTGAATGCGGATCGAACCGGCGCTCGGTTGCTCGAATCCGGCGATCAGGCGCAGGCACGTGGTCTTGCCCGAACCGGAAGGGCCGAGCATGGAAAAGAACTCGCCGTCCTGGATATCGATGGAAACCCGGTCAACGGCTTTCACCTCGCCGAACTGCCGGGAAACGTTGGTGAACTGGACTGCAAGCGTCATGATGCGGTGCTCCAAAAAGGCGAGGGCCGTCGCAGCGGCCCTGCCTGGACTTCTGAAAAACGAACAACGGTTATCTGTTGCCAGGTGAGATCGCGGTATTGGCGGTGATCTCATGTGGGAGCGAGCTTGCTCGCGAAGACGGTGGGTCAGTCACCTGCAATGTTGGATGTGATACCCACTTCGCGAGCAAGCTCGCTCCCACAGGAAAGATCGATTACCTGCCACCCATGATCGCAATGTAGTCCTGCGTCCACCGGCTATAGGGCACAAACTTCCCGCCCTCGGCCTGCGGGGTTTTCCAGAAGGCGATCTTGTCGAACTGATCGAACCCGTTGGTCTTGCAGCCTTCAGCGCCGAGCAACTCACTGCCCTGACACGCCGCCGGAACCGCCGGCAACGAACCGAACCAGGCCGCCACATCGCCCTGGACTTTCGGTTGCAGCGACCAGTCCATCCATTTGTATGCGCAGTTCGGGTGTTTGGCTTCGGCGTGCAGCATCGTGGTGTCGGCCCAGCCGGTGGCGCCTTCTTTCGGCACGGTCGAGGCGATCGGCTGCTTGTCGGTGATCAGGCCGTTGACCTGGTACGGCCAGGCGCTGGACGCGACCACGCCTTCGTTCTTGAAGTCGCTCATCTGCACCGTGGTGTCGTGCCAGTAGCGGTGAATCAATTTCTGCTGGGCGCGCAGCAGTTCCAGTACGGCTTTGTACTGATCTTCGGTGAGTTGATACGGATCCTTGATCCCCAGCTCAGGCTTGGTGGATTTCAGGTACAGCGCCGCGTCGGCGATGTAGATCGGGCCGTCGTAGGCTTGCACGCGGCCCTTGTTAGGCTTGCCGTCGGGCAGGTTCTGTTCTTCGAATACCACGCTCCAGCTGGTCGGCGCGGTCTTGAACACGTTGGTGTTGTACATCAACACGTTCGGGCCCCACTGGTACGGGGTGCCGTAGGTCTGTTTGTTGACTACGTACCACGGCGCGTCTTTCAGGCGCGGGTCGAGGGATTTCCAGTTCGGGATCAACGCGGTGTTGATCGGTTGCACACGCTTGCCGACGATCAACCGCAGCGAGGCATCGCCCGACGCGGTCACCAGATCGTAACCGCCCTTGGCCATCAGGCTGACCATTTCATCGGAGGTGGCGGCGGTTTTCACGTTGACCTTGCAGCCGGTTTCCTTCTCGAAACCGGTCACCCAGTCGTAAGCCTTGTCGCTTTCACCGCGTTCGATGTAGCCGGGCCAGGCGACGATATCCAGCTGGCCTTCGCCGGCACCGACTGCCTTCAGCGGATCCGCCGCCTGAACGCCGGCGCTGGCCAGCAGGGCCGTGGTGATTGCACTGAGCAGTGCGGTCTTGTGCACGAACATGGTGAACCCTCTTCTTTAAATTATGGTCGGGGCAGTTGTGAACGCGGTGGAGCATGCCGTCAGCGGCTTGTTATTAGCGTAGTCAGAGATGCTGGCCGTGGCGGGCCATGATGTGCCGCACCACGCTGTAGTCCTGTAGTGAATCGCTGGATAAGTCTTTGCCGTAACCGGAGCGTTTCAGGCCACCGTGAGGCATTTCGCTGACCAGCATGAAATGGCTGTTGATCCAGGTGCAGCCGTATTGCAGGCGTGCGGCAACCTGCATTGCTTTGTCGAGGTTCTGGGTCCACACCGACGAAGCAAGGCCGTATTCCGAGTCGTTGGCCCAGTCCACCGCTTGCGCCAGTTCGTCGAAGCGGGTCACGGTCACCACCGGGCCGAACACTTCGCGCTGGACGATTTCATCGCTCTGTTTGCAACCGGCCAGCAGCGTTGGTTGATAAAAGAAACCTGCGCCAGAGTGCGCCGCTGCACCGGTCACCCGTTCGATGTGTGGCTGGCCGAGGGCGCGCTCGACGAAACTGGCCACCCGATCGCGCTGGCGGGGGCTGATCAGCGGGCCGATTTCGTTATCGGCGTCACGCTTGCCGGCAAAGCGCAGGCTGCTGACCGCCGCGCCCAGTTCGGCCACCAGTTTGTCGTGAATCCCGGCCTGGGCGTAGATCCGGCACGCGGCGGTGCAATCCTGCCCGGCGTTGTAATAACCATAAGTGCGCACGCCTTCGACCACGGCTTTCAGGTCGGCGTCGTTGCACACGATCACCGGGGCCTTGCCGCCGAGTTCAAGGTGTGTGCGTTTGAGGGTTTTGGCGGCGGCCTGGAGGATTTTCTGGCCGGTGACGATATCGCCGGTGAGCGACACCATGCGTACCTTCGGATGCCCGACCAGATGACTGCCAACACCTTCGCCGCCACCGCAGACAATGTTGATCACCCCACGCGGCAGGATTTCGGCCAGCGCCGGCGCCAGCGCCAGGATCGACAGCGGCGTGTGCTCGGACGGCTTGAACACCAGCGTATTGCCGGCGGCGAGGGCCGGGGCGATTTTCCACGCGGCCATCATGATCGGGTAGTTCCACGGCGCAATCGAGGCAACCACGCCAATCGGATCGCGGCGCACCATGCTGGTGTAGCCCGGCACGTATTCGCCGCTGAGCTGACCGGTCTGGCAGCGCACGGCGCCGGCGAAAAAGCGGAATACATCGACGGTGGCGGTCAAATCGTCCTGCCGTGCCAGGTGCAGCGGCTTGCCGCAGTTCAGGGCTTCGAGGCGGGCGAGGTGGTCGGCATGTTTCTCGACGGCGTTGGCGATTTCCAGCAGGAAATTTGAGCGTTGTTGCGGGGTGGTGCGCGACCATTCGGCAAAGGCGCGGTGGGCGGCGAGGATGGCGGTTTCGACCTGCTCGGTGCTGGCTTCGGCGATCTGGGTCAGGACTTCGCCGGTGGCCGGGTTGAGGATCGGCTCGACAAAACCCTGGCCGGCGACCAGTTCGCCGTCGATCAGCAACGCGGTGTGCATGTGGGTCTGCGCGCCAGCCATTTTCCGGGATCTCTTTTCTTGTGTGGTCATATTGCTCCCTTGTCCGGGAGCCGACCGTCTTATTGATGCAGCAAGACTAGTGCGCGGCTCCGGGGTCGACAAATTCTAAATACTGAATGTGGCATTCGATTAAATAGATGGCTTGCGTCCGCCGTGAGGCTGCTCGCGGGCCACGGTCAGGAACGGATCGACCAAAGCCGGGCGGGCGGTGCCGCGACGCCAGGCGAGGCCGACGTCGAGGGTCTGGCTGAGGTCGGCAATCGGTCGGGCCTCGATGATGTCGCCTTCCAGCGACCAGGGGCGGTAGGTCATGTCGGGCTGTATCGACACGCCGAGGCCCGCCGCCACCAGACTTCGCACCGCCTCTGTAGACGCCGTTCTGAGGGTGATTTTCGGTTGCAGCCCGGCACCGCGCCAAAGGCGTTGAGCGTTGCGATCCATCTCGTCGACATTCAGTTGAATCAACGGCTCCCGGGCGACATCGGCGAGGTTGATGCTGTCGTGTTCCAGCAACGGATGCTGGGCCGGCAGCCACAAACGGTGCGGCGAGTGGGTCAGCACTTCGGTCTGCAGGGCGTGACGGTCTTCGAGGTTGGAGAGGATCAGCACCCCGACATCGATCTCGCCGCTGACCAGCAGATGCTCGATGTACGGCCGTTCGTCCTCCATCACCCGGATTTCGACATTGGGATAAGCGCGCTGGAATCGAGTGAGCAAATCCGCCAGGTAATAACCGGCCACCAGACTGGTCACGCCAACGATCAACTGCCCGGCGACCTGATCGGTGCTCTGTTGCAGGCTGCGCTTGGCGTTGTCCACGGTGGCCAGAATCAGGTGCGCCTGGCGCAGGAACTGGTGCCCCTGATGGGTGAGCGTCATGCCCTTGGCGTGGCGGTTGAACAGGCTGACGCCGATTTCTTCCTCCAGTTGCTGGATGGCCAGGGTCAGGGTCGATTGGGAAATGAACGCGGTTTGCGCAGCGGCGGAGATCGAGCCGGTCTCGGCCACGGCGATGAAATGGCGGATCTGACGCAAGGTCATCATGGAAGATTTACCCGGTGGGCGGTTTTTATAGATTGCCTCGAGTGTATATCGATTTTTCAGAGGGGCGTTGCGAGCGAAGCTGCAAGCAAGACGTGAGTCGCACGCCTAAGGTTCTACGGGGGCGATGCCGAGGCTGTGGGTTGCAGATCATCTACCAACGCATGACCGATCCAACGCCCCTTTTTGCCATTACGTCACTGGCACGCCCCCTCCGGTTACCTGAAAGTCCCGGTCCAGAGCCCATCCCGTTTCCATCGGATGGACCGGGCGCGGCAAACCGTCTTATAAATGAAACACCGCCCTCAGCTATACTCCCCCGCATTTCGACCTGGCCCCGAGGACTGACTGTGAAGAACTGGACGTTGCGCCAACGCATTTTGGCGAGCTTTGCGGTGATTATCGCCATCATGCTGTTGATGGTGGTTGTCTCGTATTCACGGTTGTTGAAGATCGAAGCCAGCGAGAGCAGCGTGCGTGATGACGCGGTTCCCGGTGTCTATTACAGCTCGATGATCCGCGGCAGCTGGGTCGACAGCTACTTGAAGACCCAGGAGTTGCTGGGGCTCAAGGAAGACCAGGGCGTCAGTGCCGAAGACGCGGCAAATTACAAGGCGTTCGAGGCCAGGCTTCAGATGTTCATGGGCAGCTACCGCAATACGCTGCTCACCGACGAGGATCGCACCGAGTTCGCCGCATTCGAGAAGGATCACGACGATTACATGCAGATCCAGGATGTCGTACTGGACCTGCACAAACGTAATCAGGAAGTCGAAGCCATCAAGATGTTCAACGAGAAGTTGACTCCGGCGTGGATCAACGGCCGCATGAAGCTCAACGACATCATTGACGAGAACAAAAAGGTCTCCGAGCAGGCCATGAACGCTATCAATGATGCGGTGGCGGGTGCCAAGTTCAGCATGTTCGTTTCACTGGTGGTGGCGGTGCTCGCGGCGGGCCTCTGTGGCTTGCTGCTGATGCGGGCAATCATGGCACCGATGAACCGCATCGTGCAGATCCTGGAAACCATGCGCACGGGCGACCTGAGCAGCCGTTTGAACCTTGAGCGCAAGGATGAGTTCGGCGCCGTGGAAACCGGCTTCAACGACATGATGACCGAGCTCACCGCGCTGGTGTCCCAGGCCCAGCGCTCGTCAGTGCAGGTCACCACATCGGTGACCGAGATCGCCGCCACCTCCAAGCAACAGCAGGCCACCGCCACTGAAACCGCTGCAACCACCACTGAAATCGGCGCCACCTCCCGCGAGATCGCGGCCACCTCCCGTGATCTGGTGCGCACCATGACCGAAGTTTCCACCGCCGCCGATCAGGCCTCGGTGCTGGCCGGTTCCGGGCAGCAAGGCCTGGCGCGCATGGAAGAAACGATGCACTCGGTGATGGGCGCGGCGGATCTGGTCAACGCCAAACTGGCGATCCTCAACGAGAAGGCCGGCAACATCAATCAGGTGGTAGTGACCATCGTCAAGGTCGCCGACCAGACCAACCTGCTGTCGCTGAACGCCGCGATCGAAGCGGAGAAGGCCGGTGAATACGGTCGCGGTTTTGCCGTGGTCGCCACTGAAGTGCGGCGGCTGGCGGATCAGACCGCCGTGGCCACCTATGACATCGAACAGATGGTCCGCGAGATCCAGTCGGCGGTGTCCGCCGGGGTGATGGGCATGGACAAGTTCTCCGAGGAAGTGCGTCGCGGCATGGCCGAAGTGCAGCAGGTCGGCGAGCAGTTGTCGCAGATCATCCATCAGGTACAGGCGCTGGCGCCGCGGGTGCTGATGGTCAACGAGGGTATGCAGGCACAGGCCACTGGCGCCGAGCAGATCAACCACGCGCTGGTGCAACTGGGTGATGCCAGCAGCCAGACGGTCGAGTCGTTGCGTCAGGCCAGTTTCGCCATCGACGAACTGAGCCAGGTGGCCGTGGGCCTGCGCAGCGGCGTTTCGCGATTCAAAGTCTGATGAGCGAAATCACCGCCAGACGCAACGCTGCACCTGTGGCGAAGCAGGCCCTGTTCCTGCTGTTTCGCATCGGCAGCGAGCGCTATGCCTTGCGCGCCACTGAGGTGGCCGAAGTGCTGCCGCGCCTGCCGTTGAAGCCGATTGCCCGGGCGCCGCACTGGGTGGCGGGCGTGTTCGCCTACCGCGGCTCGGTCGTGCCGGTGATCGATCTGAGTGCCTTGACCTTCGGTCAACCCGCCGAGGTACGCACCAGCACACGTCTGGTGCTGGTGCATTACCGTGCGGACGATTCGCAGCCGTCGCAATGGCTCGGGCTGATTCTCGAACAGGCCACCGACACCCTGCGTTGCAACCCGGATGATTTTCAGCCGTACGGTCTCGACAATCGTCAGGCACCGTACCTGGGTCCGGTGCGGGAGGATGCTCGCGGGCTGGTGCAATGGGTGCGGGTCAACGACTTGCTGGATGAGTCAGTGCGTTCGTTGCTGTTTCCGACGCCGCCGCTGGACCCGAAGCGACTTGAGGAACAGCCATGAGCAGAGATCAGCGCTTCTTCGACTTCCTCAAGGAACGCATCGGTCTCGATGTCGCTTCAGTGGGGCCGGCGATTATCGAGCGGGCCGTACGCCAGCGCATCACCCTGTCGCAGACGGTCACGGCCGACGAGTACTGGCAAACGCTGCAAGGCTCGCGGGATGAACAGCAAGCGCTGATCGAAGCGGTGATCGTCCCCGAGACCTGGTTTTTCCGTTACCCGGAATCCTTCGCCACCCTGGGCAAACTGGCGCGCAAACGCCTGGCCGAGCTGAACAACATGCGGGCGCTGCGCATTCTCAGTCTGCCGTGCTCCACGGGTGAAGAACCCTATTCGATTGCCATGGCATTGCTGGATGCAGGTCTCAAACCCCATCAATTCAAGGTCGACGGCATGGACGTCAGCCCCCTGTCGGTGGACAAGGCGCGACGGGCGCTCTACGGCAGGAACTCGTTTCGCGGCCAGGAGCTGGACTTTCGCGAGCGGCACTTCCTGGCGGAGAACGAGGGTTATCGGGTGAATGAAATCGTCCGCGAACAGGTACGCCTGCAAGTGGGCAACGTGCTCGATCCGGCGTTGCTGGCCAACGAGCCGCCGTTCGATTTTGTGTTCTGCCGTAACCTGCTGATCTATTTCGATCAGCCGACCCAGCAGCAGGTATTTGCGGTGCTCAAGCGCCTGACCCATGTCGACGGCGTGCTGTTCATCGGCCCGGCCGAGGGCAGTCTGCTCGGGCGGCTGGGCATGCGTTCGATCGGCATCCCGCAGTCTTTCGCGTTCAGTCGCCACAGCGATCCGCAGCCCGAACCGTTGCCGATGCCGGTCGCGATCCCGACGCCGTTGCCCGTGCGCCAACCGGTGCGCAGTGCGCCACCGCCGCCGGTGCGCAGTCGCCCGTTTGCCGCTGTGACGCCGATGTCCGCCACCGCCAACAGTACCCATCCCGACGCCGCGACCCTGCTGGCCCGCATTGCCGCCCTGGCCAATGAAGGCAAAAGCCCCGAGGCCCGTGCCGCGTGTGAACAATACTTGCGCAGTCATGAGCCGGTGGCCCAGGTGTTCTACTGGCTCGGGTTGCTCAGCGATGTCGCAGGCTCTGCGCTCGAAGCCCAGGGCTACTATCGAAAAGCCCTGTACCTTGAACCGCAACACCCCGAAGCCCTGATGCACCTGGCCGCGCTGCTGCAGGCCCAGGGGGATGCGGCGGGTGCCAGACGATTGCAGGAGCGTGCCGCCCGCAGCGGGCGCACCGCCGACAGTGAGCGTAAACGATGATCCCGTCCGACACCTTGAACGTCACCCACGAAGACGCCCGGGCGATCGACGATTGCTGGAACCGCATCGGCATCCACGGCGACAAGTCCTGTCCGTTGCTGGCAGAACACATTCATTGCCGCAATTGCTCGGTGTACTCGGCCGCAGCCACGCGCCTGCTCGACCGCTATGCATTGCAGCAGGACGAGCGCGATCCGGTAGCGACCCAGGTCGAGGCCGAGCTGAAAACCCGTTCGCTGCTGATGTTCCGGCTCGGCGAAGAATGGCTCGGCCTGGCCACCCGCAGTCTGGTGGAGGTCGCGCCGATGCAGGCGATTCATTCCTTGCCGCACCAGCGTTCGCGGGCCCTGCTTGGCGTGGCGAACGTGCGCGGCGCGCTGGTGGCATGCCTGTCGCTGGTCGAACTGCTCGATCTCGATAGCAGTGCTGCCCCGGTAACGGGGGCGCGGATCATGCCGCGCATGCTGATCATTGCGGCTCAGGGCGGGCCGGTGGTGGTGCCGGTGGACGAAGTCGATGGCATTCACGCGATCGACGAACGCATTCTTGATGCCGCCTCGCGCTCCGGGGCGCAGGCCAACGCCAAATACACCCGCGGCGTGCTGCCTTTCAGAGGTCGCAGCTTGCGCTGGCTGGATGAAGAACAGTTGCTGTCTGCCGTGACCCGGAGCCTCACATGACCCCCGAGCAAATGCGCGACGCCTCCCTGCTGGAACTGTTCAGCCTCGAAGCCGAAGCCCAGACCCAGGTCCTGAGTGCCGGGCTGCTGGCGCTGGAGCGCAATCCGACCCAGGCCGATCAGCTTGAGTCCTGCATGCGTGCGGCGCACTCGCTCAAGGGGGCTGCGCGGATTGTCGGCATCGACAGTGGCGTCAGCGTCGCCCACGTCATGGAAGATTGTCTGGTCAGTGCCCAGGAGGGGCGCCTGTTCCTGCGTCCGGAACATATCGATGCGCTGTTGCAGGGCACCGATCTGCTGATGCGCATCGCCACACCAGCCAACGGCCCGCTACCGGCGGACATCGATGCGTATGTGGCGTTGATGGGCAAGCTGCTTGATCCGGCAGGGCCGGTGGTCGAGGTTGCCGCACCGGATACGCCGGCGATGGCCGAATTGCAGCTGGAGCCTGCGCCTGCGCCGTTGAGTGAGCCGGTGCCGGTTGATGCCCCTGTCGAGATTCCTTCGGTGGAACCTGCACCCGCTCCGCGCAAGAGCAAGCGCGCTGCCGAAGGCGGCGAACGGGTGCTGCGGGTGACGGCCGAACGCCTGAACAGCCTGCTCGATCTGTCGAGTAAATCCCTGGTGGAAACCCAGCGCCTCAAGCCGCACCTGGCCACCATGCAGCGCCTCAAGCGCATGCAGAACAACGGCCTGCGGGCGCTGGAAAGTCTCAATGTGCATCTCAAGGAACATGCCCTGAGTCTGGAGGCTCAGGAAGCGCTGGAGGATGCGCGACGTCTGCTCGCCGAGTCCCAGCAATTGCTCTCGGAGAAAAACGCCGAACTCGACGAGTTTGCCTGGCAGGCCAGTCAGCGTGCGCAAGTGCTGTATGACACGGCGCTGGCCTGCCGCATGCGGCCATTTGCCGATGTGCTGTCCGGGCAGGTGCGCATGGTGCGGGACCTGGGCCGCAGCCTCGGCAAACAGGTGCGCCTGGAAATCGAAGGCGAGAAAACCCAGGTCGACCGCGACGTGCTGGAAAAGCTCGAAGCGCCGTTGACCCACCTGCTGCGTAACGCAGTGGACCACGGCATCGAAACGCCGCAGGAGCGTTTGCTCAGAGGCAAACCCGAAGAGGGGGTGATACGCCTGCGGGCTTCGCACCAGGCTGGCCTGCTGGTGCTGGAACTGAGTGATGACGGCAACGGTGTGGATCTGGAAAAAGTCCGGCGCAGCATCGTCGAGCGTCAGTTGTCGCCGGCGCAAACCGCCGCGCAGTTGAGCGAAGAGGAACTGCTGAGCTTCCTGTTCCTGCCCGGTTTCAGCCTGCGGGACAAGGTCACTGAAGTCTCCGGCCGTGGCGTCGGTCTCGATGCGGTGCAGCACATGGTCCGCCAGTTGCGCGGCGCGGTGGTGCTGGAGCAGACGGCAGGCGAGGGCAGTCGCTTTCATCTCGAGGTACCGCTGACCCTGTCGGTGGTGCGAAGCCTGGTGGTGGAGGTCGGCGACGAGGCCTACGCTTTCCCGCTGGCACACATCGAACGCATGTGCGACCTGGCACCGGACGACATCGTGCAGGTCGAAGGCCGTCAGCATTTCTGGCACGAGGGGCAGCATGTCGGTCTGGTCGCGGCCAGTCAGTTGTTGCAGCGCCCGGCCAGTCAGAACAACAGCGAAACGCTGAAGGTCGTGGTGATCCGCGAGCGCGAGGCGATCTACGGCGTGGCGGTCGAGCGCTTCATCGGCGAGCGGACGCTGGTGGTGCTGCCGCTGGACGAGCGACTGGGCAAGGTGCAGGACATTTCCGCCGGGGCCTTGCTCGATGACGGGTCGGTGGTGCTGATCGTCGATGTCGAAGACATGCTGCGCTCGGTGGACAAGTTGCTGAACACCGGGCGCCTGGAGCGCATCGCGCGCCATGGCCGTCAGGGCACAGAAGCGGCGCGCAAGCGGATTCTGGTGGTCGACGACTCGCTCACCGTGCGTGAACTGCAACGCAAGCTGCTGCTCAATCGCGGCTATGACGTGGCGGTGGCCGTGGACGGCATGGACGGCTGGAACGCCCTGCGTTCCGAGGATTTCGATCTGTTGATCACCGACATCGACATGCCACGCATGGACGGCATCGAACTGGTGACGCTGCTGCGTCGTGACAATCGCCTGCAATCGCTGCCGGTGATGGTGGTGTCCTACAAGGATCGCGAAGAGGACCGGCGCCGGGGACTGGACGCCGGGGCGGATTATTATCTGGCCAAGGCCAGTTTCCATGACGACGCCTTGCTCGATGCGGTGGTTGAACTCATCGGAGGAGCGCGGGCATGAAGATCGCGATCGTCAACGACATGCCCCTGGCGGTGGAGGCCCTGCGCCGGGCGCTGGCCTTCGAGCCGGCGCATCAGGTGCTCTGGGTCGCCAATAATGGCGCCGAAGCGGTGCGGCTATGTGCGGAAAATACGCCGGACCTGATCCTGATGGACCTGATCATGCCGGTGATGGACGGCGTCGAGGCGACCCGTCGAATCATGGCCGAGAGCCCCTGCGCGATTGTCATCGTCACCGTCGACCGCCAGCAAAACGTGCACCGGGTGTTCGAGGCCATGGGCCATGGTGCGCTGGACGTAGTCGACACGCCGGCCCTCGGCGCCGGCGACGCCCAGCAGGCGGCGGCACCGCTGCTGCGCAAAATCCTTAACATTGGCTGGCTGATCGGCGAAAAGACTGCGCGCTCGCGGCCGGCCCAGAGCACGCCGCGCAGTTCGGCATCGCGCCAGCGACTGGTGGCGATCGGTTCGTCAGCGGGTGGCCCGGCGGCGCTGGAGGTTCTGCTCAAAGGCCTGCCGCGCAGTTTTTCCGCCGCCATCGTGCTGGTGCAGCATGTCGATCAGGTGTTCGCCGCCGGCATGGCCGAATGGCTGGCCGGCGCCAGTGGCCTCGACGTGCGCCTGGCCCGGGAAGGCGAGCCGCCGCAGGCGGGTGCGGTGCTGCTGGCCGGCACCAATCATCACATCCGGTTACTCAAGAACGGCACGCTGGCCTATACCGCCGAGCCGGTCAACGAGATCTATCGCCCCTCGATCGACGTGTTTTTCGAAAGCGTCGCCCACTACTGGAATGGTGACGCTGTCGGGGTTTTATTGACCGGGATGGGACGCGACGGGGCCCAAGGGCTTAAGCTCATGCGTCAGCGGGGCTATCTGACCATCGCGCAGGATCAGCAAAGCAGTGCCGTGTACGGCATGCCCAAGGCCGCCGCGGCCATCGATGCAGCCGTAGAAATCCGTCCACTGGAAAAGATTGCGCCACGATTGCTGGAGATTTTCCCCAAATGAACGTATTCATCCGCAATCCGGGCCTTTGCAGCACTCAGGTGACCGCCCATGAATGACTTACAGATCGATGACATCAAAACCGACGAGAACGCCGCCATGGTGTTGTTGGTGGACGATCAGGCGATGATTGGCGAAGCCGTGCGCCGCGGGCTGTCGAATGAAGAGAACATCGACTTTCACTTCTGCTCCGACCCACAGCAGGCTGTGGCCCATGCGGTGCGGATCAAACCGACGGTGATCCTGCAGGATCTGGTGATGCCCGGTCTCGACGGTCTGACGCTGGTGCGCGAATACCGCAATCATCCGGCGACCAAGGACATCCCGATTATCGTCCTGTCGACCAAGGAAGACCCGCTGATCAAGAGCGCGGCGTTCTCCGCCGGGGCCAACGATTACCTGGTGAAACTGCCGGACAACATCGAACTGGTTGCGCGCATCCGTTACCACTCGCGCTCCTACATGACCCTGCTGCAGCGGGATGCGGCGTATCGCGCGCTGCGGGTCAGCCAGCAGCAGTTGCTCGACACCAACCTCGTACTGCAACGCCTGATGAACTCCGACGGCCTGACCGGGCTGTCCAACCGCCGGCACTTCGATGAATACCTGGAACTGGAATGGCGCCGCTCGCTGCGGGACAAGAGCCAGTTGTCGTTGCTGATGATCGACGTTGATTACTTCAAGTCCTACAACGACACCTTCGGTCATGTCGAAGGCGACGAAGCCTTGCGCAAGGTCGCCACGGCGATCCGCGAGGCCAGTGCCCGACCGTCCGACCTGCCGGCACGCTATGGCGGTGAGGAGTTTGCGCTGGTGCTGCCCAACACCTCGCCGGGCGGGGCGCGGCTGGTGGCGGAAAAGCTGCGCCAGACCGTCGCCGCACTGAAGATCCCGCACAATGCGCCGGCCGAAGGTTCCAGCCTGACCATCAGCATCGGCCTGGCGACCATGGTGCCCGAGGCGGGCAGCGATTGCCGGTTGCTGATCTCGGCGGCGGATCGTGGTCTGTACCAGGCGAAGAACAACGGGCGCAATCAGGTAGGGATCGAATGAACCATCGGGTTCATTCGCCTCAAGAGCCGCCGGACGGGCTGCCGTGACAGCTTGATTACGTTATACTCGCCGGCTTTCAAAAGTTTGCCAACGAGTGCTGCCCGCCATGGAAATCAATCCGATCCTGAACACCATCAAGGACTTGTCCGAGCGCTCCGAATCTATTCGGGGGTATCTTTGACTACGATCAAAAGCATGAGCGTCTGATCGAAGTCAATCGCGAGCTTGAAGATCCTGCCGTCTGGAACAAGCCCGAATACGCCCAGGAACTGGGCCGCGAGCGCTCTGCGCTGGCGCAGATCGTCGAGACTCTGGACGAACTGGCCACCGGCCTGGCCGACTCCCGCGAGCTGCTCGACATGGCCGTCGAAGAAAACGACGAAGGCGCGGTCAACGACGTCGTCGAAGTGCTGCAAGGCCTTGAAGAGTCCCTGGCGCAGCTGGAATTCCGTCGCATGTTCAGCGGCGAGATGGACATGAACAACGCCTACCTGGACATCCAGGCTGGTTCCGGCGGCACCGAAGCCCAGGACTGGGCCAACATCCTGCTGCGCATGTACCTGCGCTGGGCCGACAAACGCGGTTTCGACGCGACCATCATGGAGCTGTCGGCCGGTGAAGTCGCCGGGATCAAGGGGGCCACCGTACACATCAAGGGCGAATACGCCTTTGGCTGGTTGCGTACCGAGATCGGTGTACACCGTCTGGTGCGCAAGAGCCCGTTCGACTCCGGCGCCCGTCGCCACACCTCGTTCTCGGCGGTGTTCGTATCCCCCGAGATCGACGACCGCGTCGAGATCGACATCAACCCGTCGGATCTGCGCATCGACACCTACCGTTCTTCCGGTGCCGGTGGTCAGCACGTAAACACCACGGATTCCGCGGTACGTATCACCCACGTCCCGACCAACACCGTGGTCAGTTGCCAGAACGAACGTTCTCAGCACGCGAACAAGGACACCGCCATGAAAATGCTGCGGGCCAAGTTGTACGAGCTGGAAATGCAGAAACGCAACGCCGCCTCCCAGGCGCTGGAAGACAGCAAGTCCGATATCGGCTGGGGTCACCAGATCCGTTCGTACGTTCTCGATGACTCGCGCATCAAGGACCTGCGTACCGGCGTCGAGCGCAGCGATTGCCAGAAAGTCCTGGACGGCGACCTCGACGGTTACCTGGAAGCCAGCCTGAAATCGGGGCTGTAAGCCTGCAATACAGGATCGCCTGACACCGCGATTCCTGTAGGAGCCAGCCTTGCTGGCGATCCCCGGGCCGTCAGGCTCGGGGGCAACGAACCTGTGATGGAAAATTTAAAGACATGAGCGACCAACAACCCGATTCGCAAGCCCTGCAACAGGAAGAAAACTCCCTGATCGCCCTGCGCAAGGAAAAGCTTGCTGCCGAGCGCGCCAAGGGCAATGCCTTCCCGAACGACTTCCGTCGCGAAAACTACTGCGATGCGCTGCAGAAACAGTACGCGGACAAGACCAAGGAAGAGCTCGCAGAGGCTGCGATCCCGGTCAAGGTTGCAGGTCGCATCATGCTCAACCGTGGCTCGTTCATGGTGATCCAGGACATGACCGGTCGCATCCAGGTCTACGTCAACCGCAAGACCCTGTCCGAAGAAACCCTGGCCGCGGTGAAAACCTGGGACATGGGCGACATCATCGCCGCCGAAGGCACCCTGGCCCGTTCCGGCAAGGGCGACCTGTACGTCGAGATGACCAGCGTGCGCCTGCTGACCAAGTCCCTGCGCCCGCTTCCGGACAAGCACCACGGCCTGACCGACACCGAACAGCGCTACCGTCAGCGTTACGTTGACCTGATCGTCAACGAAGACGTGCGCCAGACCTTCCGCGTGCGTTCGCAAGTGATCGCGCACATCCGCAGCTTCCTGATGAAGCGCGACTTCCTCGAAGTCGAAACACCGATGCTGCAGACCATTCCTGGTGGCGCCGCGGCCAAACCGTTCGAAACCCACCACAACGCGCTGGACATGGAAATGTTCCTGCGTATCGCGCCGGAGCTGTACCTGAAGCGTCTGGTGGTCGGTGGCTTCGAAAAAGTGTTCGAGATCAACCGCAACTTCCGTAACGAAGGCGTTTCGACTCGTCACAACCCTGAATTCACCATGTTGGAGTTCTACCAGGCTTACGCCGACTACGAAGACAACATGGACCTGACCGAAGAACTGTTCCGCGAACTGGCGCAACTGGTGCTGGGCAGCACCGACGTGCCTTACGGCGACAAGGTGTTCCACTTCGGCGAGCCGTTCGCCCGTCTCTCGGTGTTCGACTCGATCCTCAAGTACAACCCCGAGCTGACCGCCGATGACCTGAACGACATCGACAAGGCGCGTGAAATCGCCAAAAAGGCCGGCGCCAAGGTGCTGGGCTTCGAAGGTCTGGGCAAGCTGCAGGTGATGATTTTCGAAGAGCTGGTCGAGCACAAGCTCGAGCAGCCGCACTTCATTACCCAGTACCCGTTCGAAGTCTCGCCACTGGCCCGTCGCAACGACGAGAACCCGAACGTCACCGACCGTTTCGAGCTGTTCATCGGTGGCCGTGAAATCGCCAACGCCTACTCCGAGCTCAACGATGCGGAAGACCAGGCCGAGCGCTTCATGGCCCAGGTGGCCGATAAGGATGCCGGCGACGACGAAGCCATGCACTACGACGCCGATTTCGTTCGCGCGCTGGAGTACGGCATGCCGCCAACGGCCGGTGAAGGTATCGGTATCGACCGTCTGGTGATGTTGCTCACCAACTCGCCGTCGATCCGCGACGTGATCCTGTTCCCGCACATGCGGCCACAAGCGTAAGTGCTTCAATAAAAAAGCCGCCTGAAATGGGCGGCTTTTTATTGCCTGTCTGGTACAAACGTATCAAATGGTTAATTTTGAACAAAACAACAGAGGTATGCCTGTCGTGATCGGTGCAATGGCTCAAGAAGGTGCAGCGGGTATCGCCACTGCGGTCGCTGAAAGTGTTCAGTACCAGGGTCGCAAGGCCAGCCGACAGGGCAGCGAGCAGCGTCGCCAGGACATTCTCGATGCGGCGATGCGCATTGTCGTGCGCGATGGCGTGCGCGCCGTGCGCCATCGTGCGGTGGCGGCCGAGGCTGGCGTGCCGTTGTCGGCCACCACTTATTACTTCAAGGATATCGATGACCTGCTCACCGATACCTTCGCCCAGTACGTCGAACGCAGTGCGGCCTACATGGCCAAGCTGTGGATCAACAACGAAGGCCTGCTGCGCGAAATGGTGGTCAGCGGCGACGGCAGCCCGGAGTCGCGCTCACAGCTGGCGGATGATATCGCCCGGTTGATGGCCGACTACGTGCACCGGCAACTGGTCAATCGCCGGGAGCATTTGATGGCTGAACAGGCTTTCCGCCAGGAGGCACTGCTCAACCCGCGGCTGGCGGAACTGGTGCGTTCCCACCAGCAGATTCTGTTGCAGGGCACCTGCCAGTTGTTCCAGGTGCTGGGCTCGCGCGAGCCGAAGCAGGACGCCAAGGTGTTGACGGCGATTATCGGACGGATGGAATATCAGGGCCTGCTCAACGACGCCGAGCCTTTGGCCGAAGAGGACATGCTCGGCATTCTGACGCGCTATATGCACCTGGTACTCGCGTCGGTGTAACGCAATCCCCTGTGGGAGCGAGCTTGCTCCGGGCGGCGATCCGACGATTGCGATTTGTCATTCAAAGTCTTCATTGGCTGACACTCCGCCATCGCGAGCAAGCTCGCTCCCACAGGTTCGCTGGTGAGTTCGGGTCTAGGGAGTGTCGAATGAAAGCCTGGCGTGGCGCATTGATCGCGCTGTCGTTCCTGCTGCTCAGCGGTTGTCTGGTGACCTTCAAGGAGCCGCTGCCCGCCCGTGAGCCGGCGCCCAAAGGGCTGCTCGGGCAATGGGCGAGCACCAATGCCTGGGGCGAACCGATGAATCTCGAGCTGACACGCCTGGGCAATGACCGCTATCAGGCGGTGACCTGGTTCAAGGCGCGGCCTCGGGAGCGTGAAGCCTACCCGTTCACCGTGTCGCACCATGGCAACCGCTGGTACCTGTCGGCAAAGGTGCCGGCGCAGTATGGCGGGCACTTCACCATCGCCGGTTTCGAGATCAACGACAAGCGCGAACTGGTGATCTACAACCTCGACCTCGAACAGATCAACCAGGCCATCGCGCAGAAAAGCCTCGACGGGCAAGGGTTCCAGACCGATGACGGTGACGGTGTGCTGGTCGACAGCGCGCTGGAAAAGGTCTTTGCTTACCTCGACGATCCGGCCAACTCCGACGTATTCGTCGAAACGGCGCGCTATCAGCATCAGGCCAAAACCAAATAATTCAGTTCGTCACGTTTTCTACAGGAGTTTCGGGTGGACGATTACCAGCAGACGATACGCACGCTGTCCGATCGCATTGTGCTGGCGCAGACGCCGATCCGCGTGCTCGATGCGGTCAAGTGGGACGAGAACATCCGCAAGGGGTTCCTGAAAGCCAAGGGCAAGGAAATGCCGGCGGTGGATCGGGACTATTACCTCAACCGGCCGCTGACCTTCGATTCGAGCAAGGTCAAGCTGGAATTTCAGAACATCGAACGGGATATCACCCGCCAGCTCGGTCAGTTCAACCCGGTCGGCCAGATCATGCGGCGCATGTGCAAGGAATACCGCATGGTGGTGCGCATGCTCGAAGCGCGCGGCACCGAAGATTTCGGCCTGATTTCCCAGGAACTGTACGGCGCCGCATCCGATGCGTTCCATGCCGGTGACCCGACGCTGGCCGACCTTGGCCTGATGATGTCGGACTATCTGAATAACATTGATGGCCGCGGCGATCTGAAGGACGAACCGAAGACGCTCACTGCCAAGGATGCCGTGCACTTGCTGCAAACCCGGTTGAACAAGGTGTTCGGCGAGGCGGAGGAAACCATCCGGGTGTTCGAGTCCGACGGGATCGTCGCCGATGCGGCGGCGGGGGCCGACTACATCAAGATCCGCACCGACGCGATGTTCAACGATCGCGACGTGCGTGCGCTGGAAGTCCACGAGGGATTGGTGCACGTCGGTACCACGCTCAACGGCCTGAACCAGCCGATCTGCACCTTCCTGTCCAAGGGGCCGCCCTCGTCGACGGTGACTCAGGAAGGCCTGGCGATCCTGATGGAAATCATCACGTTCGCTTCCTATCCAAGCCGCCTGCGCAAACTGACCAATCGCACCCGCGCCATTCACATGGTCGAGGAGGGCGCGGACTTCTTGCAGGTCTTCGAGTTCTTCCGTGAACAGGGCTTCGAGATGGCAGAAAGTTACGGCAACGCCAGTCGGGTTTTCCGTGGATCGACGCCGACCGGTCTGCCATTCACCAAAGACTTGTCCTACCTCAAGGGCTTCATCATGGTTTACAACTACATTCAGTTGGCCGTGCGCAAGGGCAAGCTCGAGCAGATTCCGCTGTTGTTCTGTGGCAAGACCACGCTGGAGGACATGCGAACCCTGCGACAACTGGTGGACGAAGGCCTGGTGGTGCCGCCCAAGTATCTGCCGGATCAGTTCCGTGACATGAATGCGTTGTCGGCGTGGATGTGCTTCTCCAACTTCCTCAATCACTTGAGCCTGGACCGGATCGAGGCCGATTACTCCAACATCCTGTAGGCCCATTGATCATTCCCGCGCTGTGCGCGGGAGTCCGAACCTTGCGAGATTTCACCGGATGAGAATCCTCGGCATTCTTTGCCTGCTCCTGACCCTCGGCGGTTGCAGCTCTTTGCTGTTCTACCCCGAGCCAGGCCAGATATTCACCCCGGAAAGGGCGAAGCTCGAATACCGCACCGTCACCCTGACCACCGCCGACGGCCTCAAGTTGAACGCCTGGTGGCTGCCGGCCAGACCCGGTGTCGAGGTCAAGGGCACGGTGCTGCACCTGCACGGTAATGGCGGCAACCTGCCAATGCATCTGGGCGGGAGTTGGTGGTTGCCAAAAAACGGCTATCAGGTGCTGCTGGTGGACTATCGCGGCTACGGCTTGTCCGAAGGCAAACCGAGCCTGCCGGCGATCTATCAGGACATCGACGCCGCGTTTGCCTGGCTGGATCAGGCGCCGGAAGTCAAAGGCAAGCCACTGATCCTGCTCGGCCAGAGCCTTGGTGGGGCGATGGCCGTGCATTGGCTGGTGCAGCACCCGGAAAGACAAAAACAGCTCAAGGCCTTTGTGCTCGACGGGGTCCCGGCCAGTTACCGCAGCGTCGGCCAATACGCCCTCAGTACATCGTGGATGACCTGGCCCTTCCAGGTGCCGCTGTCGTGGCTGGTGCCGGACAGCGACAGCGCAATCCATTCGATGCCGCAGCTCAAAGGCGTGCCGAAACTGATCTTCCACAGCATCGACGATCCGCTGGTGCCCCTTTCCAACGGCATTCGCCTGTATCAGGCTGCGCCGCCACCCCGGGTTCTGCAATTGACTCGCGGTGGGCATGTGCAGACCTTCGGCGATCCGGTGTGGCGTCAGGTCATGCTGCGTTACCTTGACGACCCCGAGCATTTCAACGGCTTGCGCCGCCTCGGTGAAATCCCGAATTACCCGCAACCCCCGAATTCTGAAAACGAGAGTCCGCAATGACTGAAGAACGCAACGCCATCCCGCTGATCATCACCGGTATCTGCAGCATCCTCGGCACCGTCGGCGCCCTGTGGTACTACGGCTACCTGCACTTCGCCAAACCCGAGGATGCGTTGCTGCTCAACGAATTCACCATGCTCAAGACCATTCCCGGCGAAGACTACAAAGTCTCGCTGACCCCGGCGCCGCAAGTGGCGCAATGCATCGATGGCGTACTGGTGCTGTTCGACACCGAACAGAAAGGCCTGACCGGCGTGTTGGTCAACAGCCAGAAAAAGGCCGTGCGTTGTATGGGGCAGGAGACGCCGCAGAAGCTGGAAGAGTGATTCTGCAGGCATAGCCCTCACCCTGACCCTCTCCCAGGGGCCAAGCCGAACACCGTAAACGAAAAGCCCCGCCTGATCACTCAGGCGGGGCTTTTCACATGCCAGCGTGAAGCTTAGTTCGAGCTGACCGCCGAACGCGGCATGACCGGCTGGTTGTCGTTGGAAATGGTCACTTCCACCCGACGGTTCATCGCACGGCCCGAGACGCTGCCGTTATCCGCCACCGGGTATTCCTTGCCATAACCCTGAGTCACGATGCGCGACGGATCGACGCCCATCTTGATCAGTGCGACCTGTACGGAAGTGGCACGACGCTCGGACAGCGACTGATTGTAGTTCGCCGAACCGGTGCTGTCGGTATAACCCTCGACGATCACTTTGCGATCCGGGTTTTGCTGGAGGAACTGCGCCAGTTTGTTGATGTTCACCAGGCCGCTGGATTTCAGGTCGGCCTTGTTGGTGGCGAACAGCACGTCACCGAAGGTCACCAGCGTACCGCGATCAGTCTGCTTGGCGTTGAGGCTGTCCTGCAGTTGCTTGATCTGCTGATCACGGGCATCCAGACGAGCCTGGGCACGTTGGGCGGCGGCGTTCTTCAGGTTGTTTTCAGCGGTGCGCAGGGCGATGGTCTGCTTGGCCACTTCCACGCGCTGGTTGGTCAGGTAGGCCAGCTGGTCGACCTTGGATGCTTTTTCCTTGTCCAGATAGGCCTTGTCAGCCTTGTCCAGGTAATCGCTGGCGTCCTTGGTTTCCAGTGCCGCCACTTTGCTCGCCTGCGGGTTGGCCTGCAGGCCGGCATAGTTGGTGCGGGCCTGTTCCAGGTTCGGGTTGGGCGGCGTGGAGCAGGCAGCCAAGGCAACGCTTGCGGCCAGGAGAGCGGGGATCATCAGTTGTTTACGCATAATCGTTCGTCCTTTCTATCGATAAGAGATTCAGCCTTGCGGTCGGGATGCGCGCTTACTGCACGGTGCGCTGACTTTCCTGACGCAGTTCCTGAACACCTTTCTGGGAATCCTTCAGCGCCTGCTCGGCTTTCATCGCCTGAGCCTTGCGTTCGGCAACGCGGGCGTCCCACTCGGCTTGCTCGGCGAGCGTGCGGGCCTCGTCATACTTCTTGTCGTGCATGGCGATTTCGGCTTGCTTGAGCTTGTCCTGCGCCTGCTTCATTTCCACGGCGGCGAACTCGGTACCACCGGCGCTGACCGCGCTGTTGACCGCCGATTGAGTCACGGCGTACTGCTCGGTCGGAGGATTGCCGGCGCATCCGGCCAGCACGAAGCTGGTACCGATGGCCAGGGCGGCCAGTTTCAGACCGCGCAGGTGAGAGAACGAGGTTTGGGTCTTCATGGTCTTCAACTCCATTGGTTAACTCCTTGGAAGCTTCGAAATCCATCCTGGTAGCGGAGCCGCAACCGTCATGTGCAAGTGCGTTTTGAAACGCTCGTTCCAGGCGTGGTTACCTGTTCCGACCGAAGGCTTTTTTTAAAAGTTCAGAAAAGATGGCTCATCGCCCAAAAAAAATCTGACCGAACGGGCAAGGCTCTAAAGCGGGAACTTTGGCGGTGCTGAGGGGTACGCGCAGGCGTTTAAAATGCCAAAAACACACCTGTTTGCAGGCGGGAATAAAGTCAATGTGGGAGCGAGCCTGCTCGCGAATCCGGTGGCACAGTCACTATCGATGTCGACTGATGCCCCGCTTTCGCGAGCAGGCTCGCTCCCACAGTTTTGATCTCATTGGTGTCAGTGTTTTTGTTTGCCGGCAGCAGCGCAGAGGTCTTGCAAATGCCTTCTCGAAAGCGCGAGAAAACGCGGCGTCGGGCCGACGTCTTCGTACAGCGGATCACCTTCTTCATCGGTGGCGACCACGGTCGAACCTTTCACATACGGCAGGCTCGCTTCGAACTCTTCAAGCGCCGCGCCGATCAGTTCACCGAGCAGTTCTTCGGCATGGCGTTTGGGGTACATCTCGGCGATTGCCGCCAGGCGTGCGGCAGCTTCCACATCCAGATGAATCGTGTAGCCGGTGTCGGTCAGGCGACCCTTGGCGGTTTCTTCCCAATGCTGGGCAAGTTCACGGATTTTCATGATGACCTCATGTCTTGCCTGCTCGTGGCAGGTCAGGGTGAGTGTCCGCCGTCAGCCGGCGGCAAGCCGTTGTGGGGCTTACTGTTGAGACTAGCTTCAAGGAACAAGGTTTAAAGTCCCTTCGTCGTCTGCTTGTAAGAAGCGTCCCGGAGCGGCACTCTCTGCTCATCCACTCACTTGCGATCCGTTACCGATTACTGCTGGAGAGATGCCGATGACCGATATTGATGCACGCTTGCGCGAAGACGTTCACCTGCTCGGTGAGCTGTTGGGCAATACCATCCGTGACCAGTACGGCGAGGCGTTTCTCGACAAGATCGAGCAGATTCGCAAGGGCGCCAAGGCCGACCGCCGTGGCTCGATGGACGCCGAACTCAGCGCCAGCCTCAATCAATTGAGCGAGGACGAACTGCTGCCGGTGGCGCGGGCGTTCAACCAGTTTCTCAACCTGGCGAACATCGCCGAGCAGTACCAGCTCATCCATCGCCGCGAAGAGTCGCAGGCCGCGCCGTTCGAATCCCGTGTACTGCCGGAGCTGCTCGCCCGCCTGCGTGAAGAAGGGCACAGCGCCGACTCACTCGCCCGACAATTGTCACGGCTGGAAATCGAGCTGGTGCTGACCGCGCACCCGACCGAAGTGGCCCGGCGCACGCTGATCCAGAAGTACGACGCGATTGCCGCGCAACTGGCGGCGCAGGATCACCGCGACCTGACCAGCGCCGAGCGCGCGCAGATCCACAGCACCCTGCAACGCCTGATTGCCGAAGCCTGGCACACCGAGGAGATCCGCCGCACCCGCCCGACTCCGGTGGACGAGGCCAAGTGGGGGTTTGCGGTGATCGAACATTCGCTGTGGCAGGCGATTCCCAACCATATGCGCAAGGCCGATCAGGCGTTGTTCGCCGCCACAGGCCTGCGTTTGCCGCTGGAAGCCGCGCCGATCCGCTTCGCTTCGTGGATGGGCGGAGACCGCGACGGCAACCCGAACGTTACCGCAGCCGTGACCCGCGAAGTGCTATTGCTGGCGCGCTGGATGGCGGCGGATCTGTATTTGCGGGATGTCGATCACCTGGCAGCCGAACTGTCGATGCAGCAGGCCAGCGATGCGCTCAAGGCCAGGGCCGGTGACAGCGCCGAACCCTATCGAGCGGTGCTCAAGCAATTGCGTGAACGCCTGCGCGCCACGCGCAATTGGGCCCATGCCTCGCTGACCGCCACCACGCCGGCACCGGCTGATGTGCTGCACAACAATCGCGACCTGCTCGATCCCCTGGAGCTGTGCTACCACTCGCTGCACGAGTGCGGCATGGGCGTGATCGCCGACGGCCCGCTGCTCGACTGCCTGCGTCGGGCCGTCACGTTCGGCCTGTTCCTGGTGCGTCTGGATGTGCGTCAGGACGCGTCGCGCCACAGTGCGGCGATGACCGAAATCACCGATTACCTCGGCCTCGGGCGTTATGAGGATTGGGACGAAGAGCAGCGCATCAGCTTCCTGAGCCGCGAGCTGCAAAACCGCCGACCGCTGCTGCCGGCGTATTTCAAGCCTTCGGCCGACACCGCCGAAGTGCTCGCCACCTGCAAGGAAATCGCCGCCGCACCGGGTGCGTCGCTGGGCTCCTACGTGATCTCCATGGCCGGCGCCGCCTCTGATGTGCTGGCGGTGCAATTGCTGCTCAAAGAGTCCGGTGTGCTGCGGCCGATGCGCGTGGTGCCGTTGTTCGAAACCCTCGCCGACCTCGACAACGCCGGTCCGGTGATCGAGCGCCTGTTGCTGCTGCCGGGCTACCGCGCACGCCTGCAAGGCCCGCAGGAAGTCATGATCGGTTATTCCGACTCGGCCAAGGACGCCGGCACCACCGCTGCAGCGTGGGCGCAATATCGGGCGCAGGAGCGGCTGGTGGAGATCTGTCGCGAGCAGCAGGTCGAACTGCTGCTGTTCCACGGTCGCGGTGGCACCGTGGGCCGTGGCGGTGGCCCGGCTCACGCGGCAATCCTGTCGCAGCCGCCGGGCTCGGTAGCCGGACGGTTTCGCACCACCGAACAGGGAGAAATGATCCGATTCAAATTCGGCCTGCCGGACATCGCCGAGCAAAACCTCAATCTCTATCTGGCGGCCGTGCTCGAAGCTACCCTGCTGCCACCGCCGCCACCGACGCCGCAATGGCGGCATCTGATGGATGAACTGGCCGCCGACGGTGTCGCCGCCTACCGCGCCGTGGTGCGGGAAAATCCTCAGTTCGTCGAGTATTTCCGCCAGTCGACGCCGGAGCAGGAACTGGGGCGTCTGCCACTGGGCAGTCGTCCGGCCAAGCGCCGCGCCGGTGGTATCGAAAGTCTGCGGGCGATTCCGTGGATCTTCGGCTGGACCCAGACACGCCTGATGCTGCCGGCCTGGCTCGGTTGGGAAACCGCACTGAGCAAGGCACTGGAGCGCGGTGAAGGCGAACTGCTGGGACAGATGCGCGAGCAGTGGCCGTTCTTCCGCACCCGCATCGACATGCTGGAAATGGTGCTGGCCAAGGCCGATGCCGACATTGCCTTGTCCTACGATGAGCGACTGGTCGAGTCGGACTTGTTACCTTTGGGTGTGCACTTACGCGACCTATTGTCGCAGGCATGTGCCGTGGTCCTCGGCCTGACCGGTCAGTCGCAACTGCTGGCACATAGCCCGGACACCCTGGAGTTCATCCGCCTGCGCAACACCTATCTCGACCCGTTGCATCTATTGCAGGCTGAATTGCTGGCCCGTTCGCGACAGCCGAACGTTGAGCAGGACAGCCCGGTAGAACAGGCGTTGCTGGTGTCTGTGGCGGGGATTGCCGCCGGTTTGCGAAATACCGGCTAAGGTTTTCTGCGGGGGACGAGGTACCCGGGGTTCGCGTCGGGTGCCGTTTATCGAGCGTGGGAAACAGGCGGGCAAGCGACAGTTAATGACGGGGTTGCGACTTGGGGAACCGCGTCGCAAGGTCGCGGCAGACGCCGGTTTCTCCGACTTTTGGCGTCTTGTGTGGGGGCAGCCTGCTGTGTATCTTGGTCAGCCTCTGGCCGTTTGAGCGGTCACGACCCTATTTCCAGGATTTCGCCCCATGAGGCGAATCCGTTGTTTTGCAAAAGCTTTTTATAAAAAAATTGAGGAGCACATCTAATGCGCGTCATTCTGCTGGGAGCTCCCGGGGCCGGTAAAGGTACTCAGGCTAAGTTCATCACCGAGAAATTCGGCATTCCGCAAATCTCCACCGGCGACATGCTGCGTGCTGCGGTCAAGGCCGGCACCGAACTGGGCATCAAGGCCAAGAGCATCATGGATGCCGGTGGCCTGGTGTCGGATGACCTGATCATCGCACTGGTAAAAGACCGCATCGCTCAGGCTGATTGCGCCAACGGTTTCCTGTTCGACGGTTTCCCGCGCACCATTCCTCAGGCTGAAGCGCTGGTGACTGCCGGTGTCAACCTGGATGCCGTGGTTGAAATCGCCGTTGATGACGAAGAAATCGTTCAGCGCATCGCTGGCCGTCGTGTTCACGAGGCCAGCGGCCGCGTGTACCACATCGCCTACAACCCGCCGAAAATTGCCGGTAAAGACGACATCACCGGTGAAGAGCTGGTGCAGCGCAAGGACGACACCGAAGAAACCGTGCGTCATCGCCTGTCGGTCTACCACTCGCAGACCAAGCCGCTGGTGGATTTCTACCAGAAGCTGTCGGCCGCCAACGGCAAGCCGAAGTACAGCCACATCCCGGGTGTCGGTTCGGTTGAAGCGATCACCGCCAAGGTGCTTGAAGCGCTGAGCTGAAAAACCTGATCCGCTGCATCATCCACGGCCCGCTTGCGGGCCGTAGTTGTTTATACTGGCGCACTTTTCCCCACCTGATTTACGGACACATCGATGAGCACCTTGCTGGCCCTGGACACCGCGACTGAAGCCTGCTCCGTTGCCTTGCTGCATGACGGCAAGGTCACGAGCCATTACGAGGTGATTCCGCGCCTGCACGCGCAGAAACTGCTGCCGATGATCCAGCAACTGCTGGCGGACGCCGGCACCACCTTGCAGGCAGTGGACGCGATCGCCTTCGGTCGTGGCCCGGGCGCGTTCACCGGTGTGCGCATCGCCATCGGCGTGGTGCAAGGCCTGGCGTTCGCCCTGGATCGTCCGGTGTTGCCGGTATCGAACCTGGCGGTGCTGGCGCAACGTGCTTATCGCGAGCACGGTGTGAAACAGGTTGCAGCGGCCATCGATGCACGTATGGATGAAGTGTATTGGGGCTGCTACCGCGAGACGGCGGGAGAGATGCGTCTGGTCGGTACCGAGGCGGTGTTGCCGCCGGAAACTGTCGCACTGCCGGATGATGCTGCCGGCGGCTGGTTCGGTGCGGGCACCGGTTGGGGCTATGGCGAGCGGCTGGCTGTTACGGCGAGCGGTACCGATGCAAGCATGCTGCCCCATGCCGAAGACCTGCTGACCCTGGCCCGGTTCGCCTGGAAGCGTGGCGAGTCGATTGCGGCGGACGACGCTCAACCGGTTTACCTGCGCGATAAGGTCGCCACGCCGAAGGCCCGCTGATTCACCCCGACCCTGTGGGAGCGAGCCTGCTCGTGAAGGTGTCGTGTCAGCATAAATTGATGTTGAATGTGCCGGCCTCTTCGCGAGCAAGCTCGCTCCCACAAGGTGTGGCGTTATGGCTGAACGCTGCCAATCGTCCGTTTCCAACCCCGCGCTTTAAACCTTTTGTCTTTTATGTGTTCTAGTTATCACTCGGCGATTTGCTAAGTCGGTCAGGTGCCGCTAAATTGCCATCATCGATACCGAGCATGACTTTATGCGTATAGACGGCGTTTCCACTCATTCCTATCCCATCAAGCGCAAGCCTCGCAAAGGCAATCCGGCGCTGGATGAGTCCGTCGACGATATCGAAGGTGAACTGGAATTCCCCTCCGAGGCACAACTGGCCGCCCGTGCTGCCAAATCTGCCGCGCAACGCCTGAGCAACCTGCCCGCCCGTCAACAGGACATGATTTATCACCGTGCGATGAAAAAGAGCGTGGCCATGGCCCTGGCCAGCTACCTGAGCACCGCCGGTTTTGTCGATTGGGAAGCGGACGTGCTGGGCCTTGATCTCTACATCTGATGGATCTGCCTTACTACCTCGGATGCCCGTCCTGGAGTGAAAACGCCTGGCGCGAGTATCTGTATCCGGCAGATGCCAGGACCACCGATTTCCTCGGCCTGTATTCGCAAGTGTTCAACGCCGTGGAAGGCAACACGACTTTCTACGCCAGTCCGTCGCCAGCCACCGTGCAGCGTTGGGCCGAAGTCATGCCCGAGCACTTTCGTTTCACCGCCAAATTCCCCGGCGACATCAGCCACGGCGGTGATCTGCGCGATCAACTGACCGCCGCGCAAAGCTTCATCCAGCTACTGGCTCCTCTCGGCGAGCGCGTGTCGCCGCTGTGGCTGCAACTGTCGAAAAGCTTTACTCCGCAGCGATTGCCAGAGCTGGCAGCCTTTATCGATGCGTTTGATCGACCGCTGGCGGTGGAAGTGCGCCATGAACAGTTCTTCGCCAAAGGCGAAAGTGAACGCCTGCTCAATCGCCTGTTGCTGGATCGCGGCGTCGAGCGCATCTGCCTCGATCCGCGTGCGTTGTTCAGTTGTCTGTCCACCGAGTCTTCGGTGATTCACGCGCAATCGAAAAAGCCCCGCGTGCCGACGCGTCCGGCAGCGTTCACCCAATTCCCGCAGGTGCGCTTCATCGGCCATCCCGAACTTGAAGCCAATGATCCGTTTCTGGTGCCATGGGTGGCGAAGATCGCCGAGTGGATCGAAGAGGGCCGCACGCCGTACATCTTCCTGCACACCGCCGATAACATTCTGGCGGCGAAGCTGGCGCAACGGTTCCATGCGCAACTGATGCAACGTTTGCCTGGCCTGCCATCGCTGCCTGAGCTATACAGAGAACCCGCCGCCGAGCAACTTGACCTGCTCTGAGGCGGATTTTTTTTCCTGCCCGGGAGCCTGTCCATGGACGTCCAAGCCCTAAAAGAACAAACCCGCAAAGCCGAAGCCTTCAAAGCGCTGCATGCGCGTCCCGGGATTTTCGTGATCCCCAATCCGTGGGATGCAGGTTCGGCGAAGATGCTTGCCAGCCTGGGTTACCAGGCGCTGGCGACCACCAGTGCCGGTCATGCGTTTTCTCAAGGAAAACCTGATGGTGCGTTGGGGCTCGAACAGACTCTGGACAACGTTCGGGCGATTGCCGCCGCCACGGACTTGCCGGTGGCGGTGGATCTGGAAAACGGTTTTGCCGACGACCCGACCGAGTCCGCGCAAAGCTTGCTGCGCGCAGCCGAGGCGGGTGCGGTGGGCGGTTCCATCGAAGATGCCACGGGACGTCCGGATGCGCCGATCTACTGTTTCGAACACGCCGTGGCGCGGATCGAAGCCGCGGTTGCGGCGGTGCGCACGCTGCCGTTTCCCTTCATCCTGACGGCCCGCGCGGAAAACTACCTGCACGGTCATCCCGATATCAACGACACCATTCGCCGTTTGCAGGCGTTCGCCGAGGCCGGTGCCGACGTGCTCTACGCACCGGGGTTGAGAACGGCTGAAGAAGTGTTGGCCGTGGTGCGCGCAGTGGCGCCGAAACCGGTCAACGTGCTGATGTCCGGTGGCCTGAAATTGACTGTGCAACAGTTGCAGGACATGGGCGTGAAGCGCATCAGCACCGGCTCGGCGCTGGCACTGGCGGCGTTTGGCGAATTTTTCCGGGCTGCCGAGGAAATCCAGCAGTCGGGCACGTTCGATTTCACCACGCGATCGATGCCGTACGCCAGGGCCAATCAATTCTTCAAGGGTTGAAGCAAGGCGGGATCAGGCAGCGATGCGCAGGTTCTGCTGAACGATCGGGCGTACCCAGCCGTTATCGAAGTCCAGGGCTTTTTGCTGTTCGATGATGTCTTCCGGCGGGAATGGCGGGTATGGCTGCAGAAGGTCCAGGTCGAACTCGGCAATCGGCAGATACAGCGGCTTCTTCTGCGGGGCAGGGCCAGGCTCAGGCAGCGGCTGGCCGTTGTTGATCACGATCGGGCGTACCCAGCTGCTGTCGAAGTCCTGCTGCTTCTGCTGAGTCTTGATGTCCTCCGGCGGGAACGGAGGGTACGGCTGGGCCAGTTCCATGTCGATTTCGGCGATCGGCAGGAACAGCGGCTCAGGCGGGCGAACCGGGGTGTCCACTACGTTGCATTCGCGCTGGTCGATGATGTGGGCGTGGAGTTCGCTGCCGATGGTCGGTTCTTCAGGGCTTTCCAGATCGACCGGCGGAAAAGTACCGCAGGCCGGCACCCCATCACTCGATTGTTCGGCCAGTGCCTGGGCAAAGAAATCCTGCCACAGGTGACTGACGCCGCCCAATGCTTGAGTGTTATGACGGCTGAAATCGCCTGTGGGCGAAATGTAGCCAATCGATGTGGGAAGAATGCCTGACATTTTTTTCGGTCGACGCTCAGCTCTGGCAAAATGCGCGTTGATTGGGTTATCGGCGGTTTTTGCCGATCCTTAACTTTTTTGAGCGTGTTTTCATGATTGAGCAACCCGCGGCCTGCCGCATCCATGTCGAAGCACTCGGCCCGACGTTCGAGGCACAGGCCGGGCAGTGGGCCGAGCGCCTGAATCTGCCGTTGCAGCTGGCCGATGGCGAGTTTGCCTTGCAGGTCGGCGAGCAGGGCCTGCAGTTGCAACAGCTGGGGCCGGATGCGCCGGGCCCGGTACGGGTGGACTTCGTCGAAGGTGGGGCGGCCCATCGCCGGTTGTACGGTGGCGGCAACGGACAGATGATCGCCAAGGCCGTAGGCATCGCCCAGGGCGTGCGTCCACGGGTGCTGGATGCCACGGCCGGCCTGGGCAAGGATGCGTTCGTACTGGCGAGCCTGGGGTGCGAAATGAGCCTGATCGAACGTCAGCCGCTGATCGGCGCGTTGCTGGAGGATGGCCTGGCCCGGGCGGCGGAAGATTTCGACGTGGCGCCCATCGTGGCGCGGATGAAGCTGCTCAAGGGCAACTCCATCGACGTGATGCGCAACTGGGAAGGTGAACCACCGCAGGTGATCTATCTCGACCCGATGTTCCCGCACCGTGAGAAAACCGCCCTGGTGAAGAAGGAAATGCGCCTGTTCCGCCCGCTGGTGGGCGATGATCCGGATGCGCCGGCCTTGCTGGAAGCGGCGCTGGCGCTGGCCTCGCACCGCGTGGTGGTCAAGCGTCCGCGCAAGGCACCGTGCATCGAGGGGCCCAAGCCGAGTCATGCGCTGGATGGCAAATCCAGTCGTTATGACATCTACCCGAAGAAAGCGCTCAAACCCTGAGACCGAGTCACCGCCCTTCGCGAGCAGGCTCGCTCCCACATTGCAATGCATTTCAAATGTGGGAGCGAGCCTGCTCGCGAATGGGCCAGCCCAATCTGCGGATTTCTAGGGCCTGTAGGCCCGCATGAACAGCCCGACCACTTCCTGCACATGGCTTTCTGCTGCCTCGCCGGTCAGTGGTTCACCGCAGCCATAGAGCAGGCGGAAATTCCCCGCACCCTTGATCAGGCAGAAGAAGTGCTCGGCGGCGTTGTGCGGGTTGTCGATGCTCAGCACGCCGG
The DNA here is from genome assembly GCF_024981055.1 of Pseudomonas sp. BW7P1. Taxonomy (NCBI): domain Bacteria; kingdom Pseudomonadati; phylum Pseudomonadota; class Gammaproteobacteria; order Pseudomonadales; family Pseudomonadaceae; genus Pseudomonas; species Pseudomonas sp. BW7P1. The sequence goes on from NZ_CP103374.1 coordinate 1,407,822, forward strand.
TTTCATCGATCCGTCGCAGCAGCCTTTCCATGCCCTGCACCATGCGCTGGGGGCCGGCCTCGAAGAAAATCAGTGACAGCTTCGGATCCTGACTGCCCAGGGCCATGATCAGGCGATGCAGGTTCACTGACTCATCGCTGTTGATCAGGTGATGGAAGCCTCTGGCAATGTTCAGCAACACATTTTCCACCGCGATGCCGTCCGGCAATTCGAAGAACAGCGGTGGCAATTGCTCCTCGCATCGGGCCACGACGGCGGCGGAAAACAGCGTTTCCTTGTCGTTGAAATGGCTGTAGACCGTCAGCTTCGACACGCCAGCCTCGGCAGCCACCGCGTCCATGCTGGTGTTGGCGTAGCCGTGACGCAGAAACAGGATTTTCGCCGCTTCGAGAATGGCCTGGCGCTTGGCCGGATCCTTCGGGCGGCCGGGGCCGTTTGGTGCTGAAAGAGTGTTCGGCATTCTTCGCTTTTAATACTGGACTGGTGAGTTTGCTATTAATAACATACCGGCCAGTATAATTATTCCAAGCCACCTTAGCGAAAGGTCCTTCACCATGTTCCGCCATGCGTTGTCTGTCGCGTTGCCAGTCGGTCTGGCTGTTTTTTTGTCGGCATGTGGCCAGGAGGAGGTCGCGCAAGTCAGCGTCCGACCCGCCATGGTGGTCCAGCCAGAGCCTTCGGTGCAGGCAATGGAAAGCTATCCGGGCGAGGTTCGCGCCCGGTATGAACCGGATCTGGCGTTCAGGATCGGCGGTAAAGTCAGCCGACGACTGGTCGAGGAAGGTCAGCGGGTGAAGGCCGATCAGCCATTGGCCGAGCTCGATCCGCAGGACGTGCGCCTGCAACTGGAAGCCACTCGCGCCCAGGTCACTGCCGCCGAAGCCAACCTCAATCTGGTGCGCGCCGAGCGTGATCGCTACAAGACCCTGATGGAGCGGCAGATGGTCAGCCGCTCGGCCTACGACAATGCCGAAAATCTCTACCGTTCCGGTGAAGCGCGCCTCAAACAGATCAAAGCCGAATTCAACGTCTCGACCAATCAGGCCGGCTATGCCGTTTTGCGCGCGTCCCAGGACGGAGTAGTGGCCAGGCGTACGGTGGAGGTCGGGCAAGTCGTGGCGGCGGGGCAAACCGTATTTACCCTGGCGACCGATGGTGAACGCGAAGTGTCGATCAGTCTGCCGGAACAAAGCTTCGGACGGTTCAAGGTCGGTCAGCCTGTTTCTGTGGAACTCTGGACTCAACCGAACCAGCGCTTCGCCGGCAAGATCCGTGAACTGTCGCCGGCGGCCGATCCGAAATCCCGTACCTTCGCCGCTCGCATCGCCTTCACCACCGGCAACGTGCCGGTCGAACTCGGCCAGAGCGCCCGGGTGTTCGTGCAGACCGCAGACGTCATCCCGCTGTCGGTGCCGCTCTCGGCCCTGACCGCAGAAAACGGTGCGACCTACGTCTGGGTCGTCAGCGCCAACAACACCTTGAAAAAGACCCCCGTGCGCGTCGGTCCGTTCGGCGAGAAAACCGTGCCGGTTCTCGAAGGCCTCAACGCCAGCGACTGGGTCGTGGCTGCCGGCGTCCATGTTCTGCTGGAAGGGCAGCAGGTGCGTCCCGTGGATCGCTCCAACCGTGTGGTCAAACTGGCGGACAAGGAGTAAGTCCCGATGCGCTTCAACCTTTCCGAATGGGCGTTGCGTAATCGCCAGATCGTACTGTTCCTGATGCTTCTGCTGGCCATCGTCGGCGCATTGTCCTACACCAAGCTCGGTCAGAGCGAAGACCCGCCGTTCACCTTCAAGGCCATGGTCATCCAGACCCGCTGGCCCGGCGCCACGGCGCAGGAAGTCTCGCGTCAGGTCACCGAGCGCATCGAAAAGAAGCTGATGGAAACCGGCGAGTATGAACGCATCGTTTCGTTTTCCCGCCCCGGCGAATCCCAGGTCACCTTCATCGCCCGCGACTCGATGCATTCGGCGGAAATCCCGGACCTCTGGTATCAGGTGCGCAAGAAGGTCGGCGATATCCGCCAGACCCTGCCGCCGGGGATTCAGGGCCCCTTCTTCAACGATGAGTTCGGCACCACTTTCGGCAATATCTATGCGCTGACCGGCGACGGTTTCGACTACGCCGTGCTCAAGGATTACGCCGATCGCATCCAGATCCAGCTGCAACGGGTCAAGGACGTGGGCAAGGTCGATTTGTTGGGGCTGCAGGACGAGAAGATCTGGGTCGAACTGTCCAACGTCAAACTCGCCACCCTTGGCCTGCCGCTGGCAGCGGTTCAGCAGGCGTTGGAAGAACAGAATGCGGTGTCCACTGCCGGCTTCTTCGAAACCGGCAGCGAACGCCTGCAACTGCGGGTCTCGGGGAATTTCCAGACGGTCGACGAAATCAGGAACTTCCCGATCCGGGTCGGCGATCGCACGTTCCGCATCTCCGATGTCGCCGATGTGCGACGCGGCTTCAACGATCCGCCAGCGCCACGCATGCGTTTCATGGGCGAAGATGCGATTGGCCTGGCAGTGGCGATGAAGGACGGTGGCGACATTCTGGTGCTGGGCAAGGCGCTGGAAAGCGAATTCTCTCGCCTCCAGAAAAACCTGCCGGCCGGGATGCAACTGCGCAAGGTTTCCGATCAGCCGGCGGCGGTAAAAAACGGTGTCGGTGAGTTCGTCCAGGTGCTGGTCGAAGCGCTGGCCATTGTGCTGCTGGTGAGCTTCTTCTCCCTCGGTGTGCGCACCGGCATGGTGGTGGCGCTGACCATTCCGCTGGTGCTGGCGATGACTTTCGCCTGCATGTATTACCTCGGGATCGGTCTGCACAAGATCTCTCTCGGGGCGCTGGTGCTGGCGTTGGGCTTGCTGGTGGACGACGCGATCATCGCCGTGGAAATGATGGCGATCAAAATGGAGCAGGGTTTCGACCGGATCAAGGCCGCCAGTTATGCCTGGACCAGCACCGCGTTCCCGATGCTGACCGGTACGCTGATCACTGCCGCAGGCTTCCTGCCGATTGCCACTGCCCAGTCCGGCACCGGTGAATACACCCGCTCGATTTTCCAGGTCGTCACCATCGCGTTGCTGGCTTCGTGGGTGGCGGCGGTGATGTTCGTGCCGTACCTCGGGGAAAAGCTGCTGCCGGATCTGGCGAAAATTCATGCGGCCAAACACGGTGGCGACGGTCAACCGGACCCCTATGGCACGCCGTTCTATCAAAGGGTTCGACGGCTGGTGGAATGGTGCGTGCGTCGGCGCAAGACGGTGATCGTGCTGACGGTGGGGCTGTTCGTCGCTTCGGTGATGCTGTTCAAGTTTGTCCCCCAGCAGTTTTTCCCGGCCTCCAACCGCCTGGAACTGATGGTCGATCTCAAACTGGCGGAAGGCGCTTCGCTGGCCAACACCACTGCCGAGGTCAAACGTCTGGAAGCAATGCTCAAGGACCGCGCCGGCATCGACAATTACGTGGCCTACGTCGGCACCGGTTCACCACGTTTCTACCTGCCGCTGGATCAACAACTGCCGGCGGCGAGCTTCGCCCAGTTCGTCGTGCTGGCGAAAACCATCGAAGAGCGTGAAGCACTGCGCACGTGGCTGATCGATACCTTGAACGAACAGTTCCCGGCACTGCGCTCGCGGGTCACGCGGCTGGAGAACGGCCCACCGGTCGGCTATCCGGTGCAGTTTCGCGTGACTGGCGAGCACATCGAGGAAGTCCGTGCGCTGGCCCGGAAAGTCGCAGCCAAGGTGCGTGAGAATCCGCACGTGGTGAACGTGCATCTGGACTGGGAAGAGCCGAGCAAGGTCGTGTACCTGAACATCGATCAGGACCGCGCCCGGGCGCTTGGGGTGAGTACGGCGAATCTGGCGAAATTCCTTCAGAGTTCGCTGACCGGTTCCAGTGTCAGCCAGTACCGCGAAGACAACGAGCTGATCGAAATCCTCCTGCGCGGCACCGTGCACGAGCGTACCGAGCTGTCGCTGCTGCCGAGTCTGGCAGTGCCGACCGACAATGGTCGCAGCGTCGCGCTGTCGCAGATCGCTACCCTGGAATACGGTTTCGAGGAAGGCATCATCTGGCACCGCAATCGCTTGCCGACCGTGACCGTGCGGGCCGATATCTATGGCAAGGAGCAACCGGCGACGCTGGTGAAGCAGATTCAGCCGACCCTCGATCCGATCCGTGCGCAATTGCCTGATGGTTATCTGCTGGACGTCGGCGGCACCGTGGAAGACTCCGAGCGCGGCCAGAAATCGGTGAATGCCGGTGTGCCGATGTTCATCGTCGTGGTGCTGACGTTGCTGATGGTGCAACTGCGCAGCTTCTCACGTACGGCGATGGTGTTCCTGACGGCGCCGCTGGGGTTGATCGGGGTGACGCTGTTTCTGTTGGTATTCCGCCAGCCGTTCGGGTTCGTGGCGATGCTGGGGACGATTGCGCTGTCGGGGATGATCATGCGCAACTCGGTGATTCTGGTGGATCAGATCGAGCAGGATATTGCGGCGGGCTTGAAGCCTTGGCAGGCGATTATCGAGGCGACGGTACGGCGGTTCCGGCCGATTGTGCTGACCGCGCTGGCGGCGGTGCTGGCGATGATTCCATTGTCGCGCAGTGTGTTTTTCGGGCCGATGGCGGTGGCGATCATGGGCGGGTTGATTGTGGCGACTGCTCTGACGCTGTTGTTTTTGCCGGCGTTGTATGCGGCCTGGTTCCGGGTTCGCAAGGAGGCTTGATTGGGTTGGGTGAGCGTGGCGGCCTTCGGGCCGACCATGCTTTGGGTGTTCTTTGTGAATATCCGTTTGTTCGGTGTTGCGGCTGGCGGTTTCGCCCTGACGGCGAGTCACTTTTTTCAAACGCCGGAATGCCGGCCCAGCAAAAAGTAACCAAAAACGCTTGGCCCCGGCGTTCGGCACCTCGCTTTGGCTCGGTGTTCCTTCGTTACGGGATTCATCCGGGGGCATCGCCTACGGTTTGCTTCGCTGCACCTCCTCTCGATGTGTTTGGCTTCGCCAAACGGCGCTGCGCGCCTGCCCCCGGATAAATCCCTCCACTCAGCCTGCCGATGGGGCCGGCACGTCAAAAGCTTTGCTCGAGCTAACGCTCATCGTGTTGAGTGGGGCGGCTGCGCCGCATCCTGCGGTGTCTCCTACAAGCTTTTCAGAACTCTCTGATATTGAGGCCGTCCGGTCCGGGGTGTTGTACTCGGTCCTCCGTTTTTGTGAGTGGTCGAGAGGTTTTTCATGAAGAAGCCGCCAGTGTTGAAAGGACGGTCCGACCCGGTGTTCGACTTGTTGGCGCGGGCGCCGCACAAGCAGCATCTGGAGGATTATCTGGCGCTGCTCAAGCCTCTCGATGATCGGGGGCGTTATTTGCCTTTCGAGGATTTACGCTATCGCTGGGCGCCGGGGCTGGACGCTCGTTTGTGTTGGGCACTGGTGAAGAGGGCGAGGGCTGCGCAGTACATCAATCTCCTGCCGTTGGGTGAACCGCTGCAGTGGGGCAAGTATTTGTTGACACCGTCGGCACGGAAAACCCTTTCGACCGTCGATCTGCAGACGACTTCCGCTTCGCTGGAATGCATGACCGGGCAGATCGGCGAACGGTCGCATTTCAGTTATTTGCTCAATGATCTGATCGAAGACGAAGTGATCGCCAGCAGCCAGTTGGAAGGTGCGGCAACGACCACGCGAGTGGCCAAGGACATGCTCAAGTATCAACGGCAGCCGCGCACGCCGGATGAGCGCATGGTCATGGGCAATTACAGGATGATGAATTTCGCCTGGGAAAACCGTTACCAGCCCTTGAGCGTCGACTTGATCGCGGCAATGCATCGGGTGGGTGTCGAGGGGATCGATGACGCGCAATACAGTCCCGGTTTTTTCAGGACGAACGATGAAGTGGTGGTACAGGATGGCGAGGGCAACACGGTGCATGCACCGCCGCCGGCTGTCGGGCTGGTGATGCGTCTGCAGAGGCTCGTACGCTGGATCAATCAGCCACTCGGTTCACCTCAGGAAAGGGACTGCCTGCACCCGTTGATCAAGGCGATCACGCTGCATTTTTCTCTGGGCTACGAACATCCGTTTCGCGATGGCAACGGACGGGTTGCGAGGGCGTTGTTCTACTGGTTCATGTTCAAGCACGAGTTTTCGGCATTTCGCTACATTGCGATCAGTCCTTTGTTGCGCAATGCGCCGGTGAAGTACGGGCGGTCGTATCTGCATAGCGAGGCCGATGAGCTGGATCTGACGTATTTCATCGAGTTCCAGTGTTCGGTGATTCAGCGTGCAGTCACTCGTTTCACGGATGTTTACCGCAAAAGTCTGGCGTACACGCACGACTTTGAGCGCTGGCTGATGGCGTCGGGTTTTTTCGAGCGGCTGACGCCAAGGCAGCGGGCGCTGTATCAGGTGGCCAAGAGCGGAGTGGCGAAGGAGTTTACGGCGAGCAACGTAAGGGAACACCTGGGCTGTTCTTGCAGCACCGCGATGTCAGCCCTGAATGGACTGGTCGAGTTGCAGGTCTTCGAGAAAAGGAAAATGGGCAGCGAGTGGGTGTTCTTCTTACGCAGTCCAGCCGGTGTGTTGAAGGACGGGAGCGAGTTGTCTCGCTCCCGTGCAGCGTCGGCCTAGAGCGTACCAAACACCTTCTTCGCCAGACTCGTCGCCGCAGCGGCCGGGTTCTTGCGGATGGTTTCTTCCTGTTTGCCGATCATCTCGAACAGGCCGTTCAGCGCTTGTTCGGTCACGTAGCTTTCGATGTTGGCGCTCTTCGCGTCGACCACACCCAGCGTTGCAGCCTGGCCGGCGAACGAGTTGTACTTCTGCGCCACGCCTACTTTGTCGGTCGCCTGTTTGACGATCGGCAGGAACTTCGCGCGGATCTGTTCGCGACTGGTTTTGTCCAGGTATTGGGTGGCGGAATCGTTGCCGCCGCTGAGGATGCCTTTGGCGTCGGCCACGCTCATTTTCTTCACCGCATCGACCAGGATCGGCTGAGCCTGGGTCACGGCGGTTTCCGCGGCCTTGTTCATGGCGGTTTCCAGCTCATCGACCTGGGCGCCCATGCCAAATGCTTTCATCTTGCCGGCAACCTTGCCGAGTTTGCCCGGCAGCTCGATTTTCACCTCCGGGTTGTTGCTGAAGCCGCCGGGGGTGCCGAGTTGTTTGACGGCCAGTTGCGCGCCCTGGGTCAGGGCGTCCTTGAGGCCGCCGGTGGCGTCGCCTTGCGACAGGTCACCGAGGGACAGTGCCAGCACGTTGGCGGAGATCATCAGGCCTGCGCACAGGCCGGCGAAGCGAAGGGTAGGGCGGAGCATGCAGGCTTCCTTGTTCGATAAGCGTTAGCGGGCAGCGTCGACGCGGATCTTCAGTGGCTGCGGATCCTTGCCATCCAGCTGCACGGCATGGTTTTCGGTGGTGATGAACATCAGCTCGCCATTGACTTCGATGCGGGCACTGACGGAGTAGCGATGGCCAGGTTTGACCTGGGCCGGATCGTAGCTCAAGTGGAACGGCAGAGGAACCTGGCCTTTGACCGGGCCTTTCTGTTCATCGAGCACGACGGCAGGTGCATCGGCCAGCGAAACGTCCTGCAGGCTCACGCTCAAGGTCGCGCTTGACGGCAGAGCGATGCGTTGCAGGTAGAACACTTCGCCGTCGAGACTCGCTTTGCCGCCCGGTGTGGTGGACTGGCAGGCGCTGAGCAATGTGGCCGCGGCCAGCAGGGAAATTTTTTTCATCGGAATTCTCCGTATCGACGGCGCCAGAAGAAGCCTGACGCCTTCAGGAATCTAGTCGTTTTGCGTGGAGTCGGCGGGCTGATCGGCCGCATCTTCGCTGCGATGCAAGGCCACCTGACGGATCGACAGACGAATTTCCGCCGGCAGTACCCGCTTGGCTGCACCTTCGGCCAGTTCGCCGAGCAGTTCGTGATAGCTCAACTTGCCTGCTTCGTCGCGACGCAACACATCGAGGTCGAGCATGGTCTGGATGAAGTGACGGAACAGGCTCTTGTCGAAGAACTCGGGCGCGTTCAGGCCATGCAGGATCGACAGGCGCTGGGCCATGACCGTGCACAGATCTTCCAGCTCTTCGGCGCTGAGAGCGTTCTGACCGGCGTTGAGCAGCAACGATACCGTCATGTAGAAGCGCTGCAGGGTCTGGGCGATGCTCTTCGACAGCAGGGTCAGCAGCACGAAATGCCGTGAACTTGGAGCGGGGCGCAGGTAAACGTCTTTCTCGAAGCGCAGCAGGCCTTGTTCGACAAAGGCCTCCAGCCACTGATCGATCACCGCATCCAGTTCTTCCAGGCTCCAGCGGATGAACAACTCCGCCTGCAGGTACGGATACAGCGCGCGGGTGTAGCGCAGGATCTGTTCGCGGCTCATGCGCGAAGTGCTCTGGAAGAAACTCGCCAGCAACGCCGGCAGGGCGAAGATGTGCAGCACGTTGTTGCGGTAGTAGGTCATCAGGACGGCGTTCTGCTCATCCAGATAGAGAATCTTGCCCAGCGCATCGTTCTGCTCGGACAGCAGATCCATGTCCTTCACGTGTTCGATCAGCGCCCGGCCATCGCCTTCCGGCAGGGTGGTGTGCGGCGAGTACGGGACTTTGCGCAACAGCGCCAGGTACAGATCCAGCACTCGCGCCATGGCGCGGTCGTCCAGTGCTAGGCGAGTGGTCGACAGCAGCGCCAGCGCCACCAGATTGACCGGGTTGATCGCCGCTGCTTCGTTCAGATGCTGCGCGACTTTCTCGCCGAGACGGTTGGTGGTTTCGTTGAGCCACGCAGGCTTGTACTGCGGGCCCAGTTCCTGCTGGCGCCAGCCCGGTTGTTCGCTGTCGAGGAATTGCGCCAGTTTGATCGGCTCGCCGAAGTTCACCGCCACCTGGCCAAAGCGCTGCTTGAGGGCGCCGATGACTTTGAAGATGTCGAAGATCGATTCTTTCTTCTTGCTCGCGCCACGCAGTTCGCCGAGGTAAGTCCGGCCTTCAAGTACGCGCTCATAACCGATGTACACCGGCACGAACACGATCGGCATCCGCGAGGAACGCAGGAAGCTGCGCATCGTGATCGCCAGCATCCCGGTTTTCGGCTGGAGCATGCGCCCGGTGCGCGAGCGCCCGCCCTCGACGAAGTACTCGACCGGAAAGCCTTTGGTGAACAGGGTGTGCAGGTATTCGTTGAACACCGAGGTGTACAGCGGGTTGCCCTTGAATGTGCGGCGCATGAAGAACGCGCCGCCACGACGCAACAGACCGCCTATTACCGGCATGTTGAGGTTGATCCCGGCGGCAATGTGCGGCGGGGTCAGACCGTTGCGGAACAACAGGTAGGAGAGCAACAGGTAGTCGATATGGCTGCGGTGGCACGGCACGTAGATCACTTCGTGACCCGGGGCGACCTTCTGCACGCCTTCGATGTGGTTGACCTTGATCCCGTCGTAGATCTTGTTCCAGAACCAACTCAGTACCACTTCCAGAAAACGGATCGCGGTGTAGGTGTAATCCGAAGCGATCTCGTTACCGTAGCGCAGGGCCTGGGCTTTGGCTTTTTCCAGGGAGATGTTCTCGCGCTCGGCTTCGTCGAGAATGGCCTGCCTGACCAATGGCTGGTTGAGCAGGCCCTTGACCAGATTGCGCCGGTGGGAAATGTCCGGGCCGATCACCGCCGCTTTCAGGTTGCGGAAGTGCACCCGCAGGATCCGCTGGGCCATGCGCACGGTGCGCTCGTGGCCCTTGTTGTGTTCGATCAGTTCGCGCAGGTGGATCGGAGCGGAGAACTGCACCCGGGTCTTGCGTCCCAGCACGATGATGCTCAACAGCCGGCGCAGACGCCCGGTGACCGCCCAGCTGTCGGCGAACAGCAGCTTCCAGGGGCTGTTTTCGCTGTCCGGCGACTGGCCCCAGAACACGCTGACCGGAATGATCTGCGCGTCTTCGGCGGCATTCTGGCTGAGGGCGCTGACCAGCCGGGTCAACGTCGGCGGTGCGCCGCGTTTGTCCTGACGGCCGAGCCAGTCCGGGTCCGGCGTCAGATAAAAGAACGCCGCCGGTTCGATCAATGAACCCACGGACACCGGCAGCACCGGGCGTGGCAGGCCGGCCTTGGTGCACTCGGTGTCGACCACGGCCAGGTCGGTCAGCGAAGGGTTTTGCAGGACATAGAACACCGGACGACTGCGGTCGAGGTTGAGGGTGAACGACGACTGATTGATCGTCTCGGAGCGAACCCAGAGATACAACAGTCGGCGCAAGGTGCCAAAAACAAGACGGCGGAACGGGGAACGGGTCATACGGCTTCTGCGTGAGTGGATAAACCGAGCGTTTGCTCGGGAGGTCAGGGGGCGTTCTTCATGAGTTTTCGTGCCGCGCCGCGCCTGCTGTTGTGCAGGGCAAGGCGCGAGAAGCGTGGTTTGGTCATTCCAAATAAGCTTCGAGCAACGCAGCCCTGCACAACAGCAGGTGCGGCCCTTCGGGTCCGCTTTAAGGCGACAACGCGGCGCGAAAACTCATGAAGAACGCCCCCTTAGTTTGCCGTATTCATCGAAAATCGGCAAAAAAGCGGCGAAGTAATCTCCTGTTGAGAGTTTCGTCGCCTGTCATATACTCGGCGGTCTGTCGCCGGGGCCCTTTTATGGACGTCGGACGCAGGCTGACGTTCCGCAAAGGCTTTCCTGCGAAAAGCCTGTTCAATAATAAAAAAGGAGTATGAACAGATGGCAACACGTGAAACCGGCAGCGTGAAGTGGTTCAACGATGCCAAGGGCTACGGCTTCATCCAGCGCGAAGACGGGGTGGACGTGTTCGTGCACTACCGCGCGATCCGCGGCGAAGGCCACCGTTCGCTGACCGAAGGTCAGCAGGTCGAATACGCGGTGGTGGAAGGGCAGAAGGGGTTGCAGGCTGAAGACGTTGTAGGTCTGTAACGCAAATCTTCAACACCGAAAACTCTGTGGGAGCGAGCTTGCTCGCGATAGCAGGCTGACATTCAGCATCATTGTTGACTGAAAGGGCCCCATCGCGAGCAAGCTCGCTCCCACAGGTTTTGTGCATTGTCTGTTACGCAGTTTTCCAGGTGATTTCTTCTTCACCATCGGCGCTGATCCGGATCCAGCGATCGGCCGATTCCTCACCTTCTTCCTCGACCCAGCTGCCAGGCGCGCAGCGCACCTCGACGTTCAGCGCGGCGAAAGCGGCCCGGGCGCAGGCGATGTCGTCGTCCCACGGGGTTTCATCGCTTTCCAGGTACAGGCTGTTCCACTTGCCCACGGCTTTCGGCAGCCAGGTCACCGGGATGTTGCCGGCCTTGCACTTCCAGGTCTGGCCTTTCTGTACCCAGTCGCTGCATGGGCCAAGGGCTGCGCCCAGCCAGGCGGAAATGGCCTTGTGGTCGACGTCGGCGTCTTTCAGGTAAATCTCGATGTCCGGTTGGCGCATGGATATCCTCACTGCGGGTCTGAAAAATCCATTCGCGGATTTAGCCGGCCCCGGGCTGCTTGCCCGAGTCCAAAAGTTATTGAAGAACGAAATAATCGTAGCGCATCGACACGGTGGTCACGAACGGCTCAGGCTGTTCTATCACCGCCGCACGGCGTTCGGCACTGGCGCGCCAGCCGTGAGGCGTCATCGCCAGCAGGTTGGCGCGATCCTCGGGCTTGTCCAGCGTCAGTTTGAATTCCAGTGTTTCACTATGGACCAGTGCCATGCCCTCCGGCACCAGGGCCAGGTGCTTGTCGTCGGTGTACTCGCGCACTTCGTCGTACAGGCGTTCGCGCAGTTCCATCAGATGGCCGCTGGTCGGGCCGACTTTCATCAGGCCGCCGCCGACGCTGAGCAGACGTTTGGCCTCCTCCCAGTCCAGCGGACTGAAGACGCTGGCCAGGAATTGGCAGCTGCCGGAAGCCAAAGGCACCCGGGCCATGCTGGCGATCAACCAGGTCAGCGCCGGATTGCGTTTGCAGGCGCGTTTGACCGCTTCCTTCGAGATGTCCAGCGCGTAGCCGTCAGCGTCCGGCAAGGCTTCGGCGATCTGCGCGGTGTAGTAGCCCTCGCCACAACCGATATCGACCCATCGGGCCGGCGCATAACCCGCCGCCAGTTCCGCCAGGCGCCAGGCCACCGGCGCATAGTGCCCGGCGTTCAGGAAGTCGCGACGGGCCTCGACCATGGCCTGGTTGTCGCCGGGATCGCGGCTGTTCTTGTGCTGCACCGGCAGCAGGTTCAGGTAACCCTGACGTGCGCGGTCGAAGCGGTGGCCGGCGGGGCAGACCACGCCGTTGTCCACCGCGTTCAGCGGTTCACTGCAGATCGGGCACGCGAGCATCAGGCGAGCAACTTGATCAGGGTCTGGTAGTAGATCTCGGTCAGCAAGTCGAGATCGGAAGCCAGCACACGCTCGTTGACCTGGTGAATGGTCGCGTTGACCGGGCCCAGTTCAACCACTTGGGTGCCCATGGTTGCGATGAAGCGGCCATCGGACGTGCCACCACTGGTGGACGCCTTGGTCTCGCGGCCGGTGATCTGTTTGATGCTCGACGACACCGCATCGAGCAGCGCGCCCGGTTCGGTGAGGAATGGCAGACCGGACAACGCCCAGTCGATGTGCCAGTCCAGGTTGTGCTTGTCGAGAATGTCGGCGACGCGCTTCTGCAGGCCTTCGACCGTCGACTCGGTGGAGAAACGGAAGTTGAACAACGCCACCAGATCGCCCGGGATCACGTTGGTCGCGCCGGTACCGGAATTGACATTGGAAATCTGGAAACTGGTCGGCGGGAAGAAATCGTTGCCGTGATCCCAATGCTCGGCAGCCAGCTCGGCCAGGGCCGGTGCGGCGAGGTGGATCGGGTTCTTCGCCAGGTGCGGATAGGCCACATGGCCCTGTACACCGCGCACGGTCAGTTTGGCGCCGAGGGAGCCACGACGACCGTTCTTCACCACGTCGCCCACCAGCGTCGTGCTCGATGGCTCGCCGACGATGCACCAGTCCAGACGCTCGTTACGGGCCGCCAGACGCTCGACCACGGCCTTGGTACCGTGATGCGCCGGACCTTCTTCGTCGCTGGTGATCAGGAATGCGACCTTGCCCTTGTGATCCGGGTAGTCGGCGACGAAGCGTTCGGCGGCCACGGTCATCGAGGCCAGGCTGCCTTTCATGTCCGCCGCGCCACGGCCACAGAGCATGCCGTGCTCGTCGATCACCGCGTCGAACGGGTCGATCTGCCACGCAGTCACCGGCCCGGTCGGCACCACGTCGGTGTGACCGGCGAAGCACAGCACCGGGCCGTCGTTTTTGCCGTGAGTCGCCCAGAAGTTATCCACATCTTCGATGCGCATCGGTTCCAGCTGGAAACCGGCATCGCCCAGGCGCTGCATCATCTGCGTCTGGCAATCGGCGTCGACCGGCGTCACGGACGGACGGCGGATCAGGTCGATGGCCAGTTGAAGGGTCGGCGAGAGGTCGGCGTGGGCCGTCATGGAAAACTCCGGATGCTGTAAATGTGGGAGCGAGCTTGCTCGCGATGACGATGTCCTGTTCAACATAAGGGTTGAATGTGACGGACTCATCGCGAGCAAGCTCGCTCCCACAGGTCTAGTGGCAGGCCATCGGGGCCTTGGCCCCGCAAAATGGCGGTTATCTTAAAGCAAAACGGCGACCATTGGCCGCCGTTTAGTGCTTCGTCGAGGAATTAGACGACAGGTGCCGGTTCAGGCGCTGCCGCCGGTTTCGGCAGCGACGACAGGAACGCCATGATCAGCGCTGCCACGTATGGCAGCGACTGCACCAGCAGCATGGCCACCCAGAAACGCATGTCGTTGCTCGGAATGCCCTGCACCAGGAAAATCCCCAGCGCCGCGCCCCACAACAGCAGCATGATGAACAGCTCTTCCCGGGCTTCGGAAATCGCCACCCAGAAGCCGTGGTTATCGGCGTTCTTCGGGGTGCGGAAGAACGGAATGCTGCTGGTGAAAAAGCCGTACAGCACCGCTTTGGCGATGGTGTGCGACAACGCCAGGCCGGCCAGTGCCGCGCAGAACGCATCTTTCAGGTTCACGCCCACGGCGCGACGGTAAAGGAAGATGATCTTGCCGACCTTGAAGATGAACAGCGCCAGCGGCGGGATCGCGAAGATCAGCAAGGGCGGATCGACCCGCTGCGGTACGATGATCATCGCCGCCGACCACAGCAATGCGCCGACGGTGAAGAAGATGTTCATGCCATCCGCCACCCACGGCAGCCAGCCTGCAAGGAAGTGATAACGCTGGCCGCGAGTCAGTTCGGTGTCCTTGCCGCGCAGCAGGCTGCGGGTGTGACGCTTGATGATCTGGATCGCACCGTAGGCCCAGCGGAAACGCTGCTTCTTGAAGTCGATGAAGGTGTCCGGCATCAGACCTTTGCCGTAACTGTCATGGTAATACGCCGCCGACAGGCCTTTTTCGAATACCCGCAGGCCCAGTTCGGCGTCTTCACAGATACACCAGTCGGCCCAGCCCAGTTCTTCCAGAACCGAACGACGGGTCATGGTCATGGTGCCGTGCTGGATGATCGCGTCGCGATCGTTTCGGGTCACCATGCCGATGTGGAAGAAGCCTTTGTATTCGGCGTAGCAGAGCTTCTTGAAGGTGCTTTCGTTCTGGTCGCGATAGTCCTGCGGCGACTGCACCACGGCGATTTTCGGGTCGGCGAAGTGCGGCACCATGTGCTTGAGCCAGTTCGGGTGCACGCAGTAGTCGGAGTCGATCACCGCGATCACTTCGGCGTCCTTGGCGGTGTGCGGGATCAGGTAGTTCAGCGCGCCGCCCTTGAAACCGGCCAGGGGCGAAACGTGGAAGAACTTGAAGCGTGGACCGAGGGTTTCGCAATAGTCGCGCACCGGCTCCCACACCGCCGGATCCTTGGTGTTGTTGTCGATGATCAGGACTTCGAAGTCCGGATAGTCGAGATTGGCCAGGGCGTTGAGGGTCTGTTTGACCATCTCCGGCGGCTCGTTGTAGCACGGCACATGGATCGACACTTTCGGGCGGTAGTCCGAATCGCCGACCACCGGCAGGAATTCACGGCGACGCTTGTGGATCCACACCGCCTCGGCCAGTTCATGGGCCTCGGTCAGCAGCACAATGAACACCCCGAGCGCACCGAGCGCCAGCAGGAAGCCCACTGTCAGGCTGAACCACGTGCTGTATTGCTGGCTGTAGTCGTAACCGATCCACACCAGAACCGACCCACACAGGAATGCAATAAAGGTCAGGAAGGTACGACCGCGCTGGCGCAGGGCCGAGCCGTCGATCATCAGCAGGGTCAGCGACAACAGCGCCAGCACCACCGAACCGATTGCCAGCACCCGCCATTGCGGGATCGCTACCACCGGGCCCTCGAAGTTGAATTTCTGCTGGCGTGCGGCGTTGAACACGCCCCAGTAGGCGCCGACCGAGCCTTCGTCACTGGCCTTCCATGGCTGGTCGAATGCTTCGATCACGAAGTAGTTGAAGCCCTGGCGGTTGAGTTTGTTGACCAGCGTGCGCAGGTAGATCGCCTGATCCGCCGGCGACGCATCGGCGCCACCACGCATGCGGCCGTTGCTCGGCCAGCCCACCTCGGACAGCAGCAGCGGCTTTTTCGGGAACATCTTTTTCAGGTCGCGGGCGCGGTCGAAGACGAACTGCCCGGCCTTGTCCACCGGAATGAATTCCCAGTAGGGCAGGATGTGGGCGGCGATCAGGTCGACGTGCTTGGCCAGTTCCGGGTGTTCTTCCCAGACGTGCCACTGCTCGGACGTGGTCACCGGCACTTTCACGGCGGCACGTACGCGGTCGAGCAGGACGCTGAGTTCTTTGGCGGTGATTTCCTTGCGGAAGATCGCCTCGTTGCCGACCACCACGCGAACCACGCTGCGCGAAGTGTTGGCGAGTTCGATGGCGCGGGTGATTTCCCGTTCGTTGCGTTCCTGGTCGGGGCTGATCCAGATCCCCAGGGTCACGCGCAGGCCGAACTCTTCAGCCAGTTTCGGGATGTCTTGCAGGGAGCCGTCGACCGAGTAGATACGGATGTTGTCCGTCAACTTGCTCATGATCTCCAGGTCGCGGCGCATTTCGTCGTCAGTCGGATACTGATCCTTCTGCGGAAATTGTCCCTGCTGGAACGGTGAATAGGAGAAACCGGAGATCTGCTCCGGCCAGTTCGGCGCGGAGACGGGGCGGTTGATCAGCGCCCAGAAACCGGTGAACAGGGCGGCGATTGCCAGAACCACCACCAGGTTGAGTCCAAATTTACGCGATGACATAGCTGTGTCGGGTTCCAAGGTCTGTGGAACGAAGGGTCGGCTGGTTGACGCCTGAGGGCGCGCATCCTACACCGGCAGTTCGCCGAGTCCTACAACAGACAGGGAAATGCCGGACGTTGGGCAATCCAACCCGACTTAAGTTCTGTGGTGAGGGAGCTTGCTCCCGCTGGATTGTGAATCGATCCCTTTTTTCAGGGGCGCTACCGGTCCCGACGGGAGCAAGCTCCCTCGCCACAGGCCTGTCAAAAGCATAGGTGTGTTCGCCGTTCATAGCGCAAAGGTGCTCTTGGCCGCCGACGGCCCTATAATGCGCGCCGGTTTTTGGGGTAATGGTCATGAGTACAGAAGATCCGCGGTTTGCAGGCATCGCCCGTTTGTATGGCGTTGAGGGAATGGCGCGTCTGCGCGCCGCCCACGTGGCGATTGTCGGCGTAGGCGGCGTCGGTTCCTGGGCGGCGGAAGCCATGGCCCGTTGCGGGGTGGGCGAGATTTCCCTGTTCGACCTCGACGACGTCTGCGTCAGCAATGCCAACCGGCAGTTGCATGCACTGGACAGCACCGTCGGCAAGCCCAAGGTCGAGGTGATGGCCGAACGTCTGCGCGGGATCAACCCGGACTGCAAGGTGCACGCCGTGGCGGATTTCGTCACCCGCGACACCATGGCCGAGTACATCACGCCGGACATCGACTGCGTGATCGACTGCATCGACGCCGTCAACGCCAAGGCTGCGCTGATCGCCTGGTGCAAGCGCCGCAAGATCCAGATCATCACCACCGGCGGCGCCGGCGGGCAGATCGATCCGACGCTGATTCAGGTCTGCGACCTCAACCGCACCTTCAACGATCCACTGGCCTCGAAAGTGCGCTCTACATTGCGCCGCGACTACGGTTTTTCGCGTACCGTGACCCGTCATTACAGCGTGCCGTGTGTGTTCTCCACAGAACAACTGCGCTATCCGAAACCGGATGGCAGCATTTGCCTGCAGAAGAGTTTTGTCGGTGATGGCGTGAAGCTGGACTGCGCCGGCGGATTTGGCGCGGTAATGATGGTGACGGCGACGTTCGGCATGGTCGCGGCGACCAAGGCCGTGGACAAGATTGTCGCGGGCGTCCGGCGGCCTGCGGATCGGGTCAAGCCTCAGGCCTGAAACCGAGGGCTGCGCAGCAGCCCTTTTACCGGGCCAGCTCGTTCATCCGTTGCAACACGGCATTCAAGCCATTGCTGCGCGAAGGAGACAGCTGGCGCGACAACCCCAGCTGATTGAACCAGTCCGGCAGATCCACCTGCTGCAACTCGTCGGCGGTCAAACCGTTGACCCGCAGCAGCAACAACGCCACCAACCCGCGAATCATCCGTGCATCGCTGCTCGCTGCGAACTGCCAGCGGCCATCGCGCAACTCCCCGACCAGCCACACCTGACTTTCGCAGCCGTGCACCCGGTTGGCCTCGCACTTGTCCGTATCGCTCAACGGCGGCAGGCGATCACCAATCTGCATCAGCAGGCGCGCCCGTTGTTCCCAGCCGGCAGCATTCTGAAACGTTTGCAGGGCTTCGGCAGCCTCGACCGGCAGGCTCATCGCAACAGCTCCAGCGCCTGGTCCAGCGCGTCGAAGAAGCGCTCCAGATCTTCGGAATCGTTGTACAGCGCCAGCGACACGCGGATCGCCCCGGCCAGTTCGAAACGCTTGAGCAGCGGCATCGCGCAATGATGCCCGGCGCGCACGGCAATGCCTTGTTCGGTCAGCAAGTGCGCCAGATCGGCGTTATGCACGCCTTCGACGACAAAACTGGCCAGCGCCAGTTGTGGCTTGCCCAGCAGGCGAATGCCATTGCGGGCGGCGAGGCCGCGCAACAGGTAATCGTGCAGCGCCGCTTCGTGGGTGGCCACCGCGTCCTGATCCAGCCCCGCGAGGTAATCGAGGGTCGCACCGAGGCCGATCACGCTGGCGATCGGCGGCGTGCCCGCTTCGAAGCCCAGCGGCGCAGGGCGGAAACGGGATTCGTGATAATTGGCTTCCAGCACCATTTCGCCGCCGAACTGCCACGGCCGCAGTTGTTCGAGCGCTTCGTTGCGCCCGAACAGCACGCCGAGGCCATCGGGGCCGTACAGCTTGTGGCTGGAAAACACATAAAAGTCGCAACCCAGGGTCTGCACATCATGGCGGCCGTGGACCACGCCTTGAGCGCCATCGACCACGGTCAGCGCGTTCTGCGCCTTGGCCATCGCCAGCAGCGCCGGCAACGGTTGCCACGCGCCGACCACATTGGACAATTGGCTGACCGCCAGCAGGCGGGTGCGCGGACCGATCAGGTGAACGGCGGCGGCGAGGTCGATCACACCGTCATCGTCCAACGGCAGGATCACCAGTTTCAGGTCGCGACGGTGTGCCAGTTGCTGCCACGGCAGCAGGTTGGCGTGATGCTCCAGGGCGCTGATGACAATTTCATCGCCCGGTTGGAAAAGATGTTCCAGGCCATACGCCAGGAGATTCAGCGCGCTGGTGGCGCCGTGGGTGAAGATGATCTGCCCGCTGTCACCGGCATTCAGCCACTGGGCGACCTTCAGGCGACTGTCCTCGAACGCCTGCGTAGCGTGAGCGCCGGGCAAGTGCTGCGCGCGGTGCACATTGGCTGCGCCATTGGCGTAGTAATGCGCCAGCGCGTCGAGCAGGGCCTGGGGTTTTTGCGTGGTGGCGGCGTTGTCCAGGTAGGTCTGGTCCTGCCGTTGCAGGGCGGCGATGGCCGGGAAATCGGCGCGCCAGGGGGAGGGGATCATCACGGTTTCAAGCCCTGGTGAATATGGGCGGATTAACGCCGAACCCTGTGGGAGCGGGCTTGCCCGCGAATGCGATCGTTCGAACGCCATCGCGGGCACGCCGGTTCCCTCAGGTGTGCGTCTGGCGCTTAGTTGTGAGCGTGCAGCGCTTCGTTCAGTTCGATCGCCGATTTGTGGGTCTTGCATTCCACGGCACCGGTTTCCGAATTGCGACGGAACAGCAGGTCGGTCTGGCCGGCCAGCTCACGGGCCTTCACGACTTTGACCAGGTTGTTGTTTTCGTCCAGCAGTGCGACTTTGGTGCCGGCGGTGACGTACAGACCCGACTCGACGGTGTTGCGGTCGCCCAGCGGGATACCGATACCGGCGTTGGCGCCGATCAGGCAGCCTTCGCCGACCTTGATCACGATGTTGCCGCCGCCCGACAGGGTGCCCATCGTCGAGCAACCGCCGCCCAGGTCAGAACCCTTGCCGACGAACACGCCAGCGGAGACGCGGCCTTCGATCATGCCCGGGCCTTCGGTGCCAGCGTTGAAGTTGATGAAACCTTCGTGCATCACGGTGGTGCCTTCACCCACGTAGGCGCCCAGACGCAGACGTGCGGCATCAGCGATACGCACGCCGGCCGGTACCACGTAGTCGGTCATTTTCGGGAACTTGTCCACCGAGAACACTTCCAGCAGTTCGCCACGCAGACGGGCTTCGAGTTGCAGCTCGGCCAGTTCGCTCAGGTCGATCGCGCCCTGGCTGGTCCAGGCCACGTTCGGCAGCAGCGGGAAAATCCCGGCCAGGCTCACGCCATGCGGCTTGACCAGGCGATGGGACAGCAGGTGCAGCTTCAGGTAGGCCTCTGGGGTGGAAGTCAGCTGATTGTCTTCGGCCAGCAGGGTCGCGACCAGCGGCTTGTGGCTTTCAGCCAGACGGGTCAGCAACTTGCCTTGTACCGCGTCAACGCTTTTTACCGCTTCAGCCAGTTGCGCAGCTTGTGCGGTGGTGAAAGCGATGGCCTGGTTGCCTTCGGTGTAACCGAGAATCGGCGCGACCGCTGCGACCAGTTCAGCGGACGGGTTGAGCAGCGGTTGGGCGTAGAACACTTCCAGCCATGCGCCTTGACGGTTTTGAGTGCCGACGCCGAAGGCCAGGCTGAACAGGGATTTGGACATGTGAATACCTCTGCGAAAAGTGACGGGCTGCTTACTTGAGCGCGGCCGCGTAGATATCTGGCTTGAAGCCAATCAGGGTTCGGTCACCGAGATCGAGCACCGGGCGCTTGATCATCGAGGGTTGAGCGAGCATCAGTTCGATGGCTTTCGACTGGTCGAGATCGGCTTTGCGTTCGTCGTCGAGCTTGCGAAAGGTCGTGCCTGCACGGTTCAGCACCGTTTGCCAACCGTGTTCGTCGCACCATCGGGTCAGATGTTCACGGTCGATGCCGGCGGTCTTGTAATCGTGAAAATCGTAGCTGACAGCGTGTTCATCGAGCCAGTTGCGCGCCTTCTTCATGGTGTCGCAGGCCTTGATGCCGAAAAGGTGCAACGTTTTGCTTGAAACGGTCAAGGAATCGTCCCCTTTACAGGTGCTGGGAAAAAATGGTGTCGGATTATGCCATGACCAGACGGTTTCGCGGCGCCGAGGTTGCTTTTGCAATGGGGCCTGCGACATAGGTGCAACGGTCAGCCACAGCCCAAGCGGCTAATATGGCAGTTCAACGCTGTCGATTGTCCGGGATTTCCGCTTTATGCAAACCGCTTATACCGTCCTGATCCTGCTGATGCTGGTCAGCGTCTCGCGCCTGGTGGGACGGGTGATTCCACTGCCGTTGCCGCTGGTACAGATTGCCGCCGGTGCCCTGTTGGCCTGGCCGACTCTGGGCCTGCATGTGGCGCTGGATCCCGAGTTGTTTCTGTTTCTGTTCCTGCCGCCGCTGTTGTTTTCCGATGGCTGGCGTATGCCCAAACGCGAGTTGTGGCGTCTGCGCGGGCCGGTGCTGACGCTGGCGGTCGGTCTGGTGCTGTTTACGGTGGTCGGTGCCGGCTACTTCATTCACTGGCTGCTGCCGACGATACCGCTGCCGGTGGCCTTCGCACTGGCGGCGGTGCTGTCGCCGACCGACGCCGTGGCCGTGTCGGCCATATCACAGAACCGCCTGCCGACGCCGCTGATGCACATGCTGCAAGGCGAAGCGTTGATGAACGATGCTTCGGGTCTGGTGACGTTCAAGTTCGCCCTGGTTGCGGCAGTCACCGGTGCATTCTCGCTGGCCAATGCCAGTCTGACGTTCGTGCTGGTGGCGGTGGGCGGGCTGGCGGTCGGTGTCGTGCTGAGCTGGCTGGTGGGCCGTTTGCGCGCCTGGATGATCGCCCGGGGCTGGGATGACCCGGCCACCCACGTAGTGTTCATGTTGTTGCTGCCGTTCGCCGCTTATGTGCTGGCCGAACGATTGGGCGCGTCGGGCATTCTCTCGGCCGTGGCGGCGGGGATGATGCAGAGCTGGCTCGATCTGCTGCCGCGCCAGACCAGCACCCGCCTGCTCAATCGCAGTGTCTGGTCGTTGCTGGAGTTTGCCTTCAATGGATTGATCTTCCTGCTGCTCGGCCTGCAACTGCCGGACATCATCAAGGCCGTGGTCAGCCACGAAACCTCATTGTGGCCGACCCTGTTCTACCGCTGCCTCGATGTGGTGGCAATATTCCTGGCGCTGGTGCTGCTGCGTTTCATCTGGGTGCAAAGCATCTGGCGTCTGTCGGTGTTGTTGCGGCGGTGGCGCGGCAAGGGCGAACTGACACAGGTGCCCACGGCTCGTTCCTGTTGGTTGCTGACCGTCGGCGGAGTGCGCGGTGCGGTGACGCTGGCCGGCGTCATGTCGGTGCCGATGCTGATGGGCAGCGAGGCCTTTCCCGAGCGCGACCTGCTGATCTTCATCGCCGCCGGGGTGATCCTGATGTCGCTGGTGGCGGCCTGCATTGCGTTGCCGTTGCTGTTGCGCGGGATTCAGAAAAGCCCCGACGACAAGCGCCGCCAGGAAGTCCGTGATGCCTGGCGCAAGACCGCCGAAGCGGCGATCCATGCGCTTGAGGTCGAAGAGGTCAACCCGCAGGACGCTGCGCAAGCCGCACTGTCGGCGGAGCTCAAGGCGCGGATCATGTCCGAGTACCGTCATCAGCTTGAGGTCTTCAATGACTCTGTCGAGGCTCAGGCGCTGGCCTTTCAGATGGACTTGCTTGAGCGCCGTTTGCGACTCAAGGCGCTGCGTGCGCAGCGTCTTGAGTTGTACAGCCTGAGTCGTCAACACCAGATCGGCGACGACGTGTTGCGTGAAGTGTTGGGTGAGCTTGACCTGAGTGAGGCGAATCTGGGGCAGGTCAAATAGGGAAAGTTACCCGGGGATAGAGCAATCTCATCAGGCGTTTGTCCTTTTTGCTGATTTTGCGGTTGATCGGCACTTCCCAGTCGCCCACCGTCAATGTGTTGGCGACCGGGTGGTGCATGATCGACCTGCGATCGTATGAGGTGTAGATCGCATCCAGCGTGTCGAAGGACGCGAACAGGTTTCTGTCGACCTGCTCCTCGGTCAGCGGGTTCATTTCACGGTTCTTGTAGAACTCATACACCTTGGGCTTATCCCACGGAATATTGGCTTTGGGGTGTTGATGCTCGTGCATCGCACCCAATGCGTGGCCGAACTCGTGTATGACGATTACCTCGAAGTCTTCATGTTCCGGTTTGACCCCCAGATTCATGGTGGGATGGTCGGGGTGGATCAGCAGTGCGTCGGTGCCCAGCATCGAACTGTTGTCGTTGTTTTTTGTGGCAATGCGGATGTCGCCTTGCAAATCGTCGACGAAATCGAACTTGAGGTTGATGTACGGCAGCCACCGGCTGGCGGCGCAGATGATTTTCGCCTTGTGCTCTGCATCGGGAGCGTCCATGAAGGCGATTTTCAGTGTGCGGCCATTGGCCCACAGCTTTGAGTAATGGAGTACGGAGCGCTTGCGGCGAGTGCCGGAACGCTGGCCGGCATTGGCGGGGTTTTCGTTGATGGCTGCGATGTAGGCGGCTTGATCATCGGGCCACTGAATGAGCTGACAATCCAACAGATCGTTCATGTCGACTTCTTCCTTGAAGTGGGTTCGCGAGGGCGCACGGCTGTGCGCCGCTCAAGACTAACGTCTGGCCGACAGGCTGATGGGCGTAAATAGTTGAGCGATCTGTAACCGGATGCAAAAGGCGCCCGTGCCGGATCACCCGGCCCGGGCGTTCAGGCATTACTTGTGACGCAGGACGAAATCGCGGATGCGTTCGGCCGCTTCCACACATTCCGCCAGCGGTGCGACCAGCGCCATGCGCACACGACCGGCGCCCGGGTTGACGCCGTCGACATCCCGGGACAGGTAGGAGCCCGGCACGACCGTCACATGTTCCTCGGCAAACAGATCACGGCAGAACACGGCATCATCCCCTTGCACGTTCGGCCACAAATAGAAGCTGCCATCCGGACGCTGCACGTCCATCACCGGGCCGAGGATGGCCAATACGGCATCGAACTTCTCGCGATACAGCGCCCGGTTGGCGCGCACATGCACTTCATCGTTCCACGCGGCAACGCTGGCCAGTTGGGTCTGCACCGGCATCGCGCAGCCGTGGTAGGTGCGGTACAGCAGGAAGCCTTTGAGGATCTCGGCGTCACCCGCAACAAAGCCCGAGCGCAGGCCGGGGAGGTTCGAGCGCTTGGACAGGCTGTGGAACACCACGCAACGCTTGAAGTCCTTGCGACCCAGCTCGGCGCAAGCGCTGAGCAGGCCCGGCGGTGGCGTCTGTTCGTCGAAGTACAGCTCGCTGTAGCACTCGTCGGCGGCGATCACGAAGTCGTATTCGTCGGCCAGGGTGATCAGTTTTTTCAGCACATCGACCGGAATCAGCGCGCCGGTCGGGTTGCCCGGCGAGCACAGGAACAGGATCTGGCAGCGTTTCCAGATGTCCGGCGACACCGCGTCGAAGTCCGGGTTGAAGCCGTTTTCATCCAGGCATGGCAGGTAGTGCGGCTTGGCGCCGGCGAGGAACGCCGCGCCTTCGTAGATCTGATAGAACGGGTTCGGGCTGACCACCAGTGCGTCTTCGCCACGATTGACCACGGTCTGGGTGAAAGCGAACAGCGCTTCACGGGTGCCGTTGACCGGCAGCACATTGCGCGCCGGGTCGATCCAGCCTTTCGGCACGTTGAAACGACGTTCGCACCAGGCGGCGATCGCTTCGCGCAGGGCCGGAATGCCGAGGGTGGTCGGGTACACCGCCATCTGATCCAGGTTGTTGGCCAGCGCTTCGGCGACAAAACCTGGCGAGCGGTGTTTCGGCTCGCCGATAGACAGCGCGATCGGGCGCTTGTCCGGGTTCGGCGTGACGCTGCCGAGCAGGGCGCGGAGCTTTTCGAACGGGTAGGGCTGCAGCTGGGTCAGAGCGTTGTTCATCAGTGCTGGGTCTCGTGCAAAGCGGTTGAATCCGGGCGCTCAGTCAAATGCTGATGCGCGACAGTTTGATGTCGGGTTCCTGATTGACGCTGAGCTGTTCGACGATGGCATCCTGCAAACGGCTGCACAGCAGCGGGTCGGACAGCGGCTGGTTGTGGGCGTCGGTGATGAAGAACACGTCCTCGACCCGTTCCCCGAGGGTGGCGATCTTGGCGTTTTGCAGCGACAGGTCGAACTCCAGGAAAATCCCGCCGATCCGCGCCAGCAGGCCCGGCCGGTCGGGTGCAGTCAGTTCCAGAACCGTTACCGGGCGCTGGGCATCGTTGTGGATCGTGACTTGCGGAGCAAAGGCAAAGTGCTTGAGCTGGCGCGGCACCCGGCGCTGGATGATCGTCGGATACTCGTCCGGGTTGCGCAGGGCTTCGGTCAGGCCGTCGCGGATCTGCTTGATCCGCAGCGGATTGTCGCCGATCGAATCGCCATCGGTGTCGAGCACGATGTAGGTGTCGAGGGTGAACTGGCTGCTGGAGGTGATGACCCGGGCGTCATGAATGTTCAGGTTGAGCTGATCCATCGCGGCCACGGTCACGGCGAAAAAGTCGTGCTGGTCCGGCGCGTAGATGAAGATCTGCGTGCCGCCCTCGAATTCGCGCTGGGTGGTTTCCTTGATCAGCACCAGCGGCCCGCCGTCGGCCGGCTGCTGCAGAATCGCATCGCTGTGCCAGGCCACGTCGCCGGCCGTGTGGCGCAGGAAGTAGTCATCGCCCAGTTGCGCCCACAACTGCTCGACGTCGTCCGGATCGGTGCCGCCGCGTACCAGAATGTCCAGCGCCGCGCTTTGGGTCTGGCGGATCTGTTCTTCGCGATCCACCGGGTTCTCCAGGCCGCGGCGCAGGGCGCGTTTGGTCTCGGTGTAGAGCTGGCGCAACAGGCTGGCACGCCAGGAGTTCCAAAGGGTCGGGTTGGTCGCGTTGATGTCGGCCACCGTCAGTACATACAGGTAGTCGAGCCGGGTTTCATCGCCGACTGCCAGGGCGAAGTCGTGGATGACTTGCGGGTCAGACAGGTCCTTGCGCTGGGCGGTGGTCGACATCACCAGGTGGTTCTGCACCAGCCAGACGATCAGGCGGCTGTCCCATACCGGCAATTGATGGCGCTGGCAGAACGCCTCGGCATCGACCGCGCCGATCTCCGAGTGGTCGCCATGCCGGCCCTTGCCGATATCGTGATACAGGCCCGCCATGTAGATGAGTTCGGGCTTGGGCAGTTTGGCCATGAGCTTGGCGGCCAGCGGAAACTTCTCCGACACCTGGGTGTACTGCAATTTGCGCAGGTGTTTGATCAGGTTCAGCGTATGCGCATCGACCGTATAGATGTGAAAGAGGTCGTGCTGCATCTGCCCGACGATGAAACCGAATTCCGGCAGATAGCGCCCGAGGATGCCGTAACGGTTCATCCGTCGCAGGTTGCGGTGAATGCCGATCTTGCACTTGAACAGTTCGATGAACAGGCTGGTATTGCGGATGTCGTTGCGAAAATTGTCGTCGATCAGGTGACGATTTTCCCGCAACAGGCGAATGGTATCGGCGCGCACACCCTTGATTTCCGGCTGCTGGGCCATCAGCACGAAAATCTCGAGCATCGCGAACGGCGTGCGGCGGAAGACGTTGTCGTTGCGTGCTTCGATGTAACCGTCATGGAGCTGGAAGCGCGAGTTGATCGGCTGTGGCGGTGCTTCGTCTTCCGGGGCGAGAATGACTTCCTCGAAGTGCTGGATGATCAGGTCGCTGAGCTGGGCAATGCTCATCACCACGCGGAAGTATTGCTGCATGAAGTTTTCGACGGCCTGCTTGGCGTCGTCGCCCTGAAACCCCAGCAATCCGGCGATGGTGCGTTGGTGATCGAACAGCAGCCGGTCTTCGGCGCGCCCGGCCAGCATGTGCAGGGCATAGCGCACCTTCCAGAGGAATTCCTGGGACGATGCCAGCAGGGCGTTTTCACTCTCGACCAGGAAGCCTTCGCCGGCGAGGGCGCGCAGATTCAGGGTGCCGTACTGGCGCCGGGCGACCCACAGGATCGTCTGGATGTCCCGCAGTCCGCCGGGCGAGCCCTTGACGTTGGGTTCCAGGTTGTATTCGGTGTCGTTGTACTTGTGGTGGCGGGCCTTCTGTTCGGCGCGCTTGGCCAGGAAGAACTCCTTGCTCGGCCACATGTGCGCGGTGCTGGTGACATCGAGCATGCGCTGGCGCAGGCGCTCCGGGCCGCAGATGGTGCGGCTTTCCATCAGGTTGGTGACCACCGTCAGGTCGGCGCGGGCCTCTTCGGCGCATTCCTCCACCGAGCGAACGCTCTGACCGACCTCCAGGCCAATGTCCCACAGCAGCGTCAGAAACCGCTCGA
This sequence comes from Pseudomonas sp. BW7P1, assembly GCF_024981055.1. Classification (NCBI taxonomy): domain Bacteria; kingdom Pseudomonadati; phylum Pseudomonadota; class Gammaproteobacteria; order Pseudomonadales; family Pseudomonadaceae; genus Pseudomonas; species Pseudomonas sp. BW7P1. The sequence goes on from NZ_CP103374.1 coordinate 1,434,740, forward strand.
TGGAGTCGCGGAAAATTTCGTGATCGGCGCTGTCCAGCAGAATCAGCAGGTCGATATCGGAATAGGGATGCAACTCACCGCGACCGTAGCCGCCGACCGCGACCAGCGCGATGTCGGCGTCTTCGCTCCAGCTGAACTGGTCCCAGGCCTTTTGCAGGATGTTGTCGACGAACCAGGCGCGATCCTCGATCAGCCGGCGGATGTCGCGGCCACTGCGAAAGCGTGCGTCCAGCACCTCGCGGGCCTGGCGGATCGCCTTCTTGAACGCGGCGATGGGGCTCGCTTTCAGGGCCAGTTCAGCCTGGAACTGGCCGCGGTCGAAGAGTTCGGGATCCACCTGCGGCATCGATTGGCTTTCCTTCTATAGGCTGGGAGCGGTTTGCGGATCAGGCCGATACGCGCGGGATCGTGTCATCGCTGCGCAGGGTGAAGATTTCGTAACCGGTGTCGGTGACAAGCAAAGTGTGTTCCCACTGCGCCGACAGCTTGCGGTCCTTGGTGATCGCGGTCCAGCCGTCGCCCAGCACCTTGGTGTCGGCCTTGCCCTGGTTGATCATCGGCTCGATGGTGAAGGTCATGCCGGCCTTCAGTTCCATCCCGGTGCCCGCACGGCCGTAGTGCAGTATCTGCGGCTCTTCGTGGAAGACCTTGCCGATGCCGTGGCCACAGAATTCGCGCACCACGGAGAAGCCGTTCTTTTCAGCGTGCTTCTGGATGATCTCGCCGATATCGCCGAGGCGGCAGCCGGGTTTGACGATCTCGATCGCCTTGTACATGCATTCCTGGGTGACCTGGGACAGCCGCTCGGCCCAGACCGGCACAGTGCCGACGTGGAACATGCGGCTGGTGTCGCCGTGGTAACCATCCTTGATCACGGTGACGTCGATGTTCAGGGTGTCGCCGTTTTTCAGCGGCTTGTCGTTCGGGATGCCATGGCAGACCACGTGGTTGATCGAGGTGCAGATCGACTTCGGGTAGCCCTTGTAGTTGAGCGGGGCCGGGATCGCCTGCTGCACGTTGACGATATAGTCGTGGCAGATCCGGTTCAGCTCATCGGTGGTCACGCCCGGCTTGACATGCTCGGCAATCATTTCCAGCACATCGGCGGCCAGTTTGCCGGCGACACGCATGCCAGCGATGTCCTCGGGAGTTTTGAGGGTGACGGTCATACAGGCTCTCTCTGCGCTCGACGGCGCTTGCTGATACGGACAGGGCAGCGGTTTTCGCCATGCCACCCTGAAAAACGCGATTCTAACAGACCAAAGGCGCAAATCCGCGCCTGCGTGCATCGCTTCTCTCTATACAATAGTGCGCGCAAGGCCGATTCCAAGGGGGGCGGGATCCATGTCCCTGACGCGATTACAGATTCCGGGTTCCGTTTGCGGCCTTGCTGTGGTATAAAATGCGCCGCTTTCCGGGGATAGCTCCGGGAACATTAACCCACACACGTGTCGACACGATGACCTGGGTGCCTTTGATCCTCGGATCAGGGGTTGGTCATTGGGATACGTGGAGGCCCAACCCGACTTATCAAGGAACTATCATGTCCCAAGTCAACATGCGCGATATGCTGAAGGCCGGTGTGCACTTCGGTCACCAAACCCGTTACTGGAATCCGAAAATGGGCAAGTACATTTTCGGCGCGCGTAACAAGATTCACATCATCAACCTTGAAAAAACCCTGCCAATGTTCAACGAAGCTCTGGCTTTCGTAGAGCGTCTGGCCCAGGGCAAAAACAAGATTCTGTTCGTCGGCACCAAGCGTTCCGCTGGCAAGATCGTCGCTGAAGAAGCAGCACGTTGCGGTTCGCCGTACGTCGATCACCGCTGGTTGGGCGGCATGCTGACCAACTTCAAGACCATCCGTGCTTCCATCAAGCGTCTGCGTGACCTTGAAGTACAGGCCGAAGACGGTACTTTCGCCAAGCTGACCAAGAAAGAAGCGCTGATGCGCTCCCGTGATCTCGAGAAGCTGGATCGCTCCCTGGGCGGCATCAAGGACATGGGCGGTCTGCCAGACGCTCTGTTCGTGATCGACGTCGACCACGAGCGCATCGCGATCACCGAAGCCAACAAGCTGGGCATCCCGGTCATCGGCGTTGTCGATACCAACAGCAGCCCGGAAGGCGTTGACTACATCATCCCAGGCAACGATGACGCAATCCGCGCCATCCAGCTGTACATGGGTTCGATGGCTGACGCTGTTATCCGTGGTCGCAACAATGTTGCCGGCGGTACTGTTGAATTCGCAGCTGAAGAAACTCAGGCTGCAGCTGAGTAATTGACGCCCTGGCGTTGACTCAGTAAGCAAAAAGGGGGCTTGGCCCCCTTTTTGCCACCTCGAAAACCATTTGTCGGCGCCCGATTGTGGCAGCGCTCCCCCAGCATCTGTAACGTGCGGCGGGTATAAGGTGTTTCGGGAAGAATTGAACGCCCGTTCGATCGGGTGGAATGGTTGAATACCTATCCAAGAGGAATTTGAAAATGGCAGCAATTACTGCAGCGTTGGTCAAAGAACTGCGCGAGCGCACCGGCGAAGGCATGATGGATTGCAAGAAAGCCCTGGAAAAGGCTGGCGGCGACATCGAAAAAGCCATTGATGACATGCGTGCTTCGGGCGCGATCAAGGCTGCCAAGAAAGCCGGCAACGTTGCCGCTGAAGGCGCTATCGCTGTCAAGACCGACGGTAAATCCGCCGTTCTGCTGGAAGTTAACTCGCAGACCGACTTCCTGGCTCTGCAGGATGACTTCAAGAACTTCGTCAGCGAAAGCCTCGAAGAAGCCTTCGCTCAGAAGCTGACCGATGCCGCTCCGTTGATCGCTTCCCGTGAAGCGGCTCGTGAAGCCCTGGTTGCCAAGTGTGGCGAAAACGTCAACATCCGCCGTCTGGCGCGTGTTGAAGGTGACGTTGTAGGTGCTTACCTGCACGGCAACAAGATTGGTGCAGTGGTCGTTCTGAAAGGTGGCGACGTCGAGCTGGCCAAGAACATCGCCATGCACGTTGCGGCTTCGAACCCGGAATTCCTGGATGCTTCGGAAATCTCCGCCGAGGCCATCGAGCGCGAGAAGAACGTATTCCTGCAACTGAACGCCGACAAGATCGCCGGCAAGCCGGAAAACATCGTTGAGAACATGATCAACGGCCGTATCACCAAGTTCAAGGCTGAAGCCTCGCTGAAAGAGCAGGCGTTCGTCATGAACCCGGAAGTCAAGGTTGGCGAGCTGGCCAAGAAAGCCGGTGCCGAAATCGTTTCCTTCACTTACTTCAAAGTAGGCGAAGGCATCGAGAAGCCAGTTGACGACTTCGCTGCTGAAGTTGCTGCTCAAGTGGCTGCCGCCAAGCAATAAGACGGTTTTCGACTGTCGCCCGAAAGAGGCTGCCCGCTCACGCGCGCAGCCTCTTTTCAGATAGGGTTGCCAGTTTTTAATTGGTTTCCCCTTGGAACTGACTTACAAAGCCATGTTCCGATGGCGCTGAAGCAGCGCCACGCTAGAGTGAACGCAGCTGCAAACAGCTCGCAAAGAATTTTTAAATACGCCGCAGGAGAGATTCGCAATGGCTCAGCAGGGCAGTGGTTATCAGGCTCGCTATAAACGCATTCTACTCAAGCTTAGCGGCGAGGCCCTGATGGGGTCGGAAGAGTTCGGGATCGACCCGAAAGTGCTGGACCGCATGGCGCTGGAAGTCGGCCAGCTGGTCGGCATCGGTGTTCAGGTCGGCCTGGTGATTGGCGGTGGCAACCTGTTCCGTGGCGAGGCGCTGAGCAAGGCGGGCATGGATCGGGTCACGGGCGACCACATGGGCATGCTGGCCACTGTGATGAACGCCTTGGCCATGCGCGACGCGCTGGAACGTGCCAATATCTCGGCCATCGTGATGTCGGCCATTTCCATGGTCGGTGTGACCGATCACTATGATCGTCGCAAGGCCATGCGCCATCTGAACTCCAAGGACGTGGTGATTTTCGCGGCCGGTACCGGCAATCCGTTCTTTACCACGGATTCTGCAGCCTGCCTGCGTGCAATCGAAATCGACGCGGACGTCGTGCTCAAGGCGACCAAGGTCGATGGTGTCTATACTGCCGACCCGTTCAAAGACCCGCATGCCGAGAAGTTCGATCATCTGACTTACGATGAAGTACTGGATCGCAAGCTGGGCGTAATGGATCTGACGGCTATCTGCCTGTGCCGCGATCACAAGATGCCATTGCGCGTATTCAATATGAACAAGCCCGGCGCCCTGCTGAACATCGTGCATGGTGGCGCTGAAGGAACCCTGATCGAGGAAGTTCAACAATGATCAATGAAATCAAGAAAGACGCCCAGGCGCGCATGCACAAGTCGCTGGAGTCGCTGAATCACGCTTTCGGTCAGATTCGTACCGGCAAGGCCCACCCAAGCATCCTGGGTAGCGTGATGGTGCCTTACTACGGTTCGGATACCCCGTTGAGCGGTGTTGCAAGTGTCACCGTGAAAGACAACCAGACCCTGCAAGTCGTGCCGTTCGAGCGCAACATGCTCGGTGCCATCGACAAGGCCATTGGCAGCGCCGGTCTGAACCTCAATCCGACGAACCTGGGTGAGCTGCTGCTGATCAAGATGGCGCCGCTGACCGAGGAAACCCGCAAGGGCTTCACCAAGCAGGCGCGTGCCGCTGCCGAAGATGCTCGCGTTGCGGTACGCAACATTCGTCGCGACGCCATGGGAGAGCTGAAAAAACTGTCCAAGGACAAGGAGATCAGCGAGGACGAAGAGCGTCGTGCAAGTGCCGAGATCGACAAGCTGATCAAGGACTTCGAAGCTCAGATCACCAAGGCGACTGACGAAAAAGAAAAAGACCTGATGGCCGTATAAGGGTCGAGCTTTAAATGGAAAAGACCAAGCAGACTGCGCCGTCCGCGGTGCCGCGCCATGTCGCGATCATCATGGATGGCAACAATCGCTGGGCGAAAAAACGCTTCATGCCGGGCGTCGCCGGGCACAAGGCGGGTGTGGATGCTGTGCGGGCGGTGATCGAAGTGTGCGCCGAGGCCAAGGTCGAGGTGCTGACGCTGTTCGCCTTTTCCAGCGAGAACTGGCAGCGCCCGGCCGATGAAGTGAGTGCCTTGATGGATCTGTTCTTCAAGGCACTGCGTCGTGAGGCCAAGCGCCTCAACGACAACAACATCAGCCTGCGCATCATCGGTGACCGCTCGCGTTTCCATCCTGAGCTTCAGGCCGCCATGCGCGAAGCGGAGGCCATGACCGCAGGAAGCAATCGATTCATCCTGCAGATCGCTGCCAACTACGGTGGTCAGTGGGATATCGCGCAGGCTGCGCAGCGTCTGGCCCGCGAGGTTCAGGCCGGGCACCTGCGGCCGGATGACATCACGCCTGATCTGCTGCAAACCTGCCTGGCGACTGGTGACCTGCCGTTGCCGGACCTGTGCATCCGCACGGGCGGCGAGCATCGCATCAGCAACTTCCTGCTTTGGCAGTTGGCTTATGCCGAGTTGTACTTCTCCGACCTGTTCTGGCCGGACTTCAAACACGATGCCATGCGCAATGCGCTGGCCGATTTCGCTTCGCGTCAGCGTCGTTTCGGTAAAACGAGCGAGCAGATCGAAGCTGGAGCCCGGGTTTAATGCTTAAACAACGAATCATCACTGCGCTGATCCTGCTGCCGATCGCTCTGGGCGGATTTTTCCTGCTCGAAGGTTCGGGCTTTGCGCTGTTCATCGGTCTGGTTGTCAGTCTGGGTGCCTGGGAATGGGCGCGCCTGGCCGGTTTCACTGCGCAATCGTTTCGCGTTGGTTATGCGGCGGTCGTCGCACTGATGCTTTTCGTCATGTATATCCTGCCAGGGCTGGCCCCCTGGGTGCTCGGTGCTTCGGTGATCTGGTGGGTGGTGGCGACCTGGCTGGTGCTGACCTATCCGCGCTCCAGCGAGCGCTGGGCCAGTGCCGCGAGCAAGCTGGTGATCGGCCTGCTGATTCTCCTGCCGGCCTGGCAAGGGCTGGTCTACATCAAGCAAAACCAGTTGGGTAACCTGCAGATCCTGGCCGTGATGGTGCTGGTCTGGGGGGCCGATATCGGTGCCTATTTCTCCGGTCGCGCGTTCGGCAAGCGCAAGCTCGCCCCGCAAGTCAGCCCCGGCAAAAGCTGGGAGGGCGTGTATGGCGGTCTGGCGTTGAGCCTGGTGATCACCACGCTGGTCGCACTGTTTCGTGACTGGACGGTGGCCCAATTGTTCAAGGGCTTGATCGGTGCGGCACTGATCGTGTTCATTTCCGTGGTGGGTGACCTGACGGAAAGCATGTTCAAGCGTCAGTCCGGCATCAAGGACAGCAGCAATCTGCTGCCGGGCCATGGCGGCGTACTGGATCGTATCGACAGTCTTACGGCCGCGATTCCGGTATTCGCGGTATTGCTGTGGATGTCGGCACCGTGAGCCGCCCGCAACAGATTACCGTTCTGGGGGCGACCGGTTCGATTGGCCTGAGCACTCTGGATGTCATTGCTCGTCATCCCGAGCGTTATCAGGTTTTCGCCTTGAGTGGCTTCTCGCGCCTGAGCGAGCTGTTGGCCTTGTGCGTGCGCCATGTGCCGCAATTTGCGGTGGTGCCGGAAATCGCCGCAGCCCGTGGCTTGCAGGATGACTTGCGTGCCGCCGGACTGCCGACGCGCGTACTGGTGGGTGAGGAAGGTCTGTGCCAGATCGCGTCTGCTCCCGAGGTGGATGCCGTGATGGCCGCCATTGTCGGCGCTGCCGGTCTGCGTCCGACCCTGGCGGCTGTCGAGGCCGGCAAGAAGATTCTTCTGGCCAACAAGGAAGCGCTGGTGATGTCCGGCGCTCTGTTCATGGAGGCTGTGCGCAGGAGTGGCTCGGTCCTGCTGCCTATCGACAGCGAACACAATGCGATTTTCCAGTGCATGCCGCAGGATTTTTCTCGCGGTTTGAGTTCGGTCGGTGTGCGTCGGATTTTGCTGACAGCCTCTGGCGGTCCCTTCCGGCAGACGCCGATGGCCGAACTGGCGCATGTTTCACCCGATCAGGCCTGCGCTCATCCGAACTGGTCCATGGGGCGCAAGATTTCCGTGGATTCGGCCAGCATGATGAACAAGGGGCTCGAGTTGATCGAGGCCTGCTGGCTGTTCGATGCCCGGCCGTCGCAAGTCGAAGTGGTGATTCACTCGCAGAGCGTGATTCATTCTCTGGTCGATTACGTGGACGGCTCGGTACTGGCGCAGTTGGGCAATCCCGATATGCGTACCCCGATCGCCAATGCGCTGGCCTGGCCTGAGCGCATCGATTCGGGTGTGGCACCGCTGGACCTGTTTGCCATCGCCCGGCTGGATTTCGAGGCGCCCGATGAAGAGCGGTTTCCTTGCCTGCGTCTGGCACGCCAGGCCGCCGAGGCGGGCAACAGCGCGCCAGCGATGCTTAATGCCGCAAACGAGGTGGCAGTGGCAGCGTTTCTTGAGGGGCGGGTTCGCTACCTTGAAATCGCGAGTATCATCGAGGAAGTGTTGAATCTCGAGCCGGTGGTTGCTCTGAATGATCTCGATGCGGTGTTCGCGGCGGATGCGGCGGCTCGCAGGCTGGCCAGCCAATGGCTGACTCGCCACGGTCGATAGCTCTGAAGAGGGCATACGGCATCACGCGAAACGGAACAGGATTGCGGAGAAAGTAGATGAGCGCGCTCTATATGATTGCCGGCACCCTGATCGCCTTGGGTGTGCTGGTCACCTTTCACGAATTCGGCCATTTCTGGGTCGCGCGTCGCTGTGGCGTCAAGGTTCTGCGTTTTTCCGTGGGCTTCGGCATGCCCTTGCTGCGTTGGCACGACAAGCACGGAACCGAGTTCGTCGTCGCCGCCATTCCGCTGGGCGGCTACGTCAAGATGCTGGATGAGCGCGAAGGCGAAGTGCCCGCCGATCAGCTCCATCAGTCGTTCAATCGCAAATCCGTTCGTCAGCGCATTGCCATCGTCGCCGCCGGCCCGGTTGCCAACTTTCTGCTGGCCCTGGCGTTCTTCTGGGTTCTCGCCATGCTGGGCAGCGAACAGGTGCGTCCGGTCATCGGTGCAGTAGAGTCCGGCAGTATCGCGGCGAAGGCCGGGTTGGGGGCGGGCCAGGAAATCATTGCCATCGACGGCGAGCCGACTTCCGGCTGGGCTGCTGTCAATCTGCAGCTGGTACGTCGTCTGGGGGAAAGTGGTTCGCTCCAGGTGTTGGTGCGCGAACAGGGTTCCACCGCTGATTCGCCGCGCGAGCTTGTGCTGGATCATTGGCTGAAAGGGGCAGAGGAGCCGGACCCCATTCGTTCGCTGGGTATTCGTCCGTGGCGTCCGGCACTGCCGCCGGTGCTTGCCGAGCTTGATCCGAAAGGTCCGGCCCAGGCGGCCGGGCTGAAAACCGGTGATCGTCTTTTGGCTCTGGATGGCAAGGCGCTGGACGACTGGCAGCAAGTGGTCGACACGGTACGTACGCGTCCTGATACCAGAATCATGCTGCATGTCGAGCGCGATGGTGCTCAAATCGACGTCCCGGTGACGCTGGCTGCGCGCGGCGAGGCCAAGTCGCCAAGCGGTTATCTGGGGGCGGGGGTGAAGGCGGTCGACTGGCCGCCGGAAATGGTCCGGGAAGTCAGTTACGGTCCATTGGCCGCGATTGGCGAGGGGGCCCGTCGCACGTGGAGCATGAGCGTCCTGACGCTGGATTCACTGAAGAAAATGCTGTTCGGCGAGCTCTCGGTAAAAAACTTGAGTGGACCGATAACGATTGCTAAAGTGGCGGGCGCTTCTGCCCAGTCGGGCGTTGCTGATTTCCTGAATTTCCTTGCTTATCTGAGTATTAGCCTGGGGGTTCTGAATTTGCTGCCCATTCCCGTACTGGATGGGGGGCATCTGTTGTTTTATCTGATCGAGTGGGCGCGTGGTCGTCCCTTGTCGGATCGGGTGCAAGGTTGGGGGATACAGATCGGTATCAGTTTGGTGGTCGGAGTGATGTTGCTTGCTCTGGTCAACGACCTGGGTCGCCTGTAACGCTTCGCTGAATCGCGAATCTGCCGCATTTTGCGGCAGTTTGTTTATTGCCAGTTGGAATAAGAAAGGACTTCATGAAACGTCTGCTGCTAACTGCGGTTCTCACCGCATTGATGATCGCCGAAGTTCACGCCGAGTCCTTCACTATCTCTGATATTCGCGTCAATGGCCTCCAGCGGGTCTCCGCGGGTAGCGTTTTTGGTGCCTTGCCGTTGAACGTCGGCGAGCAGGCGGATGATCGTCGCCTGGTGGAATCCACTCGTGCGTTGTTCAAAACCGGTTTCTTTCAAGATATCCAGCTGGGCCGCGAAGGCAATGTTCTGGTGATCACGGTCGTCGAACGCCCGTCGGTCGCGAGCATCGAAATCGAAGGCAACAAGGCGATCTCCACCGAAGACCTGATGAAGGGGCTCAAGCAGTCCGGTCTGGCGGAAGGCGAGATCTTCCAGCGTGCGACCCTCGAAGGCGTACGTAACGAGCTGCAGCGTCAGTACGTGGCACAGGGCCGTTACTCGGCCACCGTCGATACCGAAGTGGTATCGCAGCCGCGTAACCGTGTCGGCCTGAAAGTGAAGATCAACGAAGGCGCCGTTGCTGCCATCCAGCACATCAACGTGGTCGGCAACACGGTTTTCCCTGAAGAAGACCTGGTCGACCTGTTCGAACTGAAAACCACCAACTGGCTGTCGTTCTTCAAGAACGACGACAAGTACGCCCGTGAAAAACTGTCCGGTGACCTGGAGCGTCTGCGTTCCTACTATCTGGATCGCGGCTATATCAACATGGATATCGCTTCGACCCAGGTTTCCATCACTCCGGACAAGAAGCACGTCTATATCACCGTCAACGTCAACGAAGGCGAGAAATACACCGTTCGTGACGTCAAGCTCAGTGGCGATCTGAAAGTTCCTGAAGACCAGGTCAAGTCGCTGTTGCTGGTGCAGAAAGGCCAGGTGTTCTCGCGCAAGCTGATGACCACCACTTCGGAACTGATCACTCGTCGCCTGGGCAACGAGGGCTATACCTTCGCCAACGTCAACGGTGTTCCGCAGCCGCACGACGATGACCATACCGTGGACATCCTGTTTGCTGTCGATCCGGGCAAGCGCGCCTATGTCAACCGCATCAACTTCCGTGGCAATACCAAGTCCGAAGACGAAGTACTGCGCCGTGAAATGCGCCAGATGGAAGGTGGCTGGGCTTCGACCTACCTGATCGACCAGTCCAAGACCCGTCTCGAGCGTCTGGGCTTCTTCAAGGAAGTCAACGTCGAGACCCCGGCCGTTCCGGGTGTCGATGACCAGGTTGACGTGAACTATGCGGTCGAGGAGCAGGCTTCCGGTTCGATCACCGCCAGTGTCGGTTTCGCCCAGAGCGCCGGTCTGATTCTCGGTGGCTCCATCACTCAGAACAACTTCCTGGGTACCGGTAACCGCGTCAGCGTCGGCCTGACCCGCAGTGAATACCAGAGCCGCTACAACTTCGGCTACGTTGACCCCTACTGGACCGCCGATGGCGTGAGCCTGGGCTACAACGCGTTCTATCGCACCACCGACTACAAAGATCTGAACATCGACGTAGCCAGCTATGCGGTAGACAGCCTGGGTGCCGGCGTGAACGTCGGTTATCCGATCAGCGAGACTTCGCGTCTGACCTTCGGTCTGTCCGCTCAGCAGGACAAGATCAAGACCGGTCAGTACACCGTTGACGAAATCTTCGACTTCGTCCGTCAGGAAGGCGATCAGTACCTGAACTTCAAGGCGTCGGCCGGCTGGTCCGAGTCGACCCTGAACAAGGGCGTACTGCCAACCCGAGGCCGTTCCCAGAGCCTGACCCTGGAAACCACCATTCCTGGTAGCGATCTGTCGTTCTACAAACTGGATTACCGTGGCCAGCTGTTCCAGCCACTGACCGAAAACTACACCCTGCGTCTGCACACCGAACTGGGTTATGGCGATGGTTACGGTTCGACCGACGGCTTGCCGTTCTATGAAAACTACTATGCTGGTGGTTTCAACTCGGTTCGCGGCTTCAAGGACAGTACTCTGGGACCTCGCAGTACCCCGAGTCGCGGTTTCGACAAGACTGGTAACGTAGGTACCATTGCCGACCCGGACCAGGATCCGCTGCCGTTCGGTGGCAACGTATTGATCCAGGGTGGTGTTGAAGTCCTGTTCCCGCTGCCGTTCGTGAAAGATCAGCGCTCCCTGCGTACCTCGGTATTCTGGGACGTCGGTAACGTGTTCGATTCGACCTGCAAGTCGACCAGCAACGCTGACGGTACAAAGGCCAACACTCAATGCAACGACATCAGCCTGAGCAACATGGCCAGTTCCGTCGGTGTTGGCGTGACCTGGGTTACCGCACTGGGACCTTTGAGCTTCGCGTTGGCCACACCGATCAAGAAACCGGATAACGCTGAAACTCAAGTGTTCCAATTCTCCCTCGGCCAGACGTTCTAAGCGTCTGACCCAAGACAACGACAATGGATTTTGTAGGAGTGCATCGTGCGTAAGTTGACTCAATTGGTTCTCCTGGCCTCCGTACTGGTGGCAGGCCCGGCGTTCGCCGACATGAAAATCGCTGTTCTGAACTATCAGATGGCGCTGCTGGAATCCGATGCTGCGAAGAAGTACGCCGTGGATGCGGAGAAGAAGTTCGGTCCGCAGTTGAACAAGCTCAAGACGCTGGAAAGCAGCGCCAAGGGTATTCAGGATCGCCTGATGGCAGGCGGCGACAAGATGCAGCAGGGCGAGCGTGAGCGTCTGGAGCTGGAATTCAAGCAAAAGGCCCGTGACTTCCAGTTCCAGTCCAAGGAGCTGAACGAAGCGAAAGCCGTTGCCGACCGCGAAATGCTCAAGCAACTGAAGCCGAAACTGGATAGCGCAGTGGAAGAAGTCATCAAGAAAGGTGGCTTTGACCTGGTGTTCGAGCGTGGCGCAGTGATCGACGTCAAGCCTCAATACGACATCACGCGCCAGGTTATCGAGCGCATGAACCAGCTGAAGTAACCCATGACCGTGACTATCAAACTCGGCCAGTTGGCCGAGTTCCTCGGCGCCACCCTGAGTGGCGATCCCGAGCAGCAAATTACTGGGCTGGCCACCTTGCAGGAGGCTGGCCCAGCTCAGTTGAGCTTTCTGGCAAACCCTCAATACCGAAAATACCTGGCAGGTTCGCAAGCGGCGGCATTGCTGCTCAAGGCCGCGGATGCCGAAGGTTATGCCGGTAATGCATTGGTGGTGCCGGATCCTTACCTCGCTTACGCACGTATTTCCCACCTGTTCGATCCGAAACCAAAATCCGCTGCCGGTATTCATCCGAGTGCGGTCATCGCACCGGACGCGGTGGTTGATCCGACTGCCAGCATCGGCCCTTTCGTGGTGATCGAAGCGGGCGCACGGATCGGGGCTGGTGTAACCCTCGGTGCGCATTGCGTTGTCGGTGCCCGCAGCGAAATCGGCGAGGGCGGCTGGCTGGCGCCACGGGTGACGCTGTATCACGACGTACGCATCGGTAAACGTGTAGTGATCCAGTCCGGTGCAGTGCTTGGCGGTGAAGGCTTCGGCTTTGCCAATGAGAAAGGCGTCTGGCAGAAGATCGCCCAGATCGGTGGTGTGACCGTCGGCGACGATGTCGAGATTGGCGTGAATACCGCCATCGACCGCGGCGCCCTGGCTGATACCGTGATCGGCAATGGCGTGAAGCTCGACAACCAGATTCAGATTGCCCACAACGTCCAGGTTGGCGATCACACTGCGATGGCGGCCTGTGTGGGAATTTCCGGCAGCACGAAGATCGGCAAGCACTGCATGCTCGCTGGCGGTGTCGGCCTGGTGGGGCATATCGATATTTGCGACAACGTTTTCCTGACCGGGATGACGATGGTGACTCACTCGATTACCGAGCCGGGGGCCTACTCATCCGGTACAGCCATGCAACCGGCTGCCGAGTGGCGCAAAAGCGCGGCACGCATCCGTCAGCTTGATGATCTTGCACGGCGTTTGAAACAGCTTGAAAAGCGCGCAGGGGAAGTGACCCCTGGCGGCAATGCTTCATCTGAAGGCTGATACCATTTCCATATCAAGTATGCACGGCCTCTGGACTGCCTCCTTGATTTGCTAGAGGAGTGCGCATCAGTCGCGCTCCCAATCTTTACATAGGCTTCCCCCCGAAATGATGGACATCAACGAGATTCGCGAATACCTGCCTCACCGTTACCCGTTCCTGCTGGTGGACCGGGTAGTGGAGCTGGACACCGAAGGCAAGCGCATTCGCGCCTACAAGAATGTCAGCATCAACGAGCCGTTCTTCAATGGTCACTTCCCGGCCCATCCGATCATGCCGGGCGTGCTGATTATCGAAGCGATGGCTCAGGCTGCCGGGATCCTCGGTTTCAAGATGCTCGATGTGAAGCCGGCCGATGGCACCCTCTACTATTTCGTCGGCTCCGACAAACTGCGCTTCCGTCAGCCGGTGCTGCCGGGCGATCAGTTGATCCTTGAAGCCAAGTTCATCAGCTGCAAACGCCAGATCTGGAAATTCGAATGCCAGGCTTCGGTCGATGGCAAGCCGGTCTGCTCCGCTGAAATCATCTGTGCGGAACGCAAGCTATGAGTTTGATTGACCCTCGCGCAATCATCGATCCTTCGGCCGTGCTGGCCGAAGGTGTCGAGGTCGGCCCATGGTCGATCGTCGGCGCAGGTGTGGAAATCGGCGAGGGAACAGTGATCGGGCCCCACGTGATCCTCAAAGGTCCGACCCGAATCGGCAAGCACAACCGCATCTACCAGTTTTCTTCGGTAGGTGAGGACACGCCTGACCTCAAGTACAAGGGCGAAGATACCCGTCTGGTGATCGGCGACCACAATGTGATCCGTGAAGGTGTGACCATTCACCGTGGCACGATCCAGGACCGTTCCGAAACGACCCTGGGCGATCACAACCTGATCATGGCTTATGCCCACATCGGTCACGACAGTGTCATCGGCAACCACTGCATTCTGGTCAACAACACCGCACTGGCCGGCCATGTTCACGTTGATGACTGGGCGATCCTGTCTGGGTTCACCCTGGTACACCAGTATTGCCACATCGGTGCCCACAGCTTTTCCGGCATGGGCACGGCCATCGGCAAGGACGTTCCGGCGTTCGTCACGGTATTCGGCAACCCGGCCGAGGCTCGCAGCATGAACTTCGAGGGCATGCGTCGTCGCGGCTTCAGCGAGGATGCCATACACGCCCTGCGCCGCGCCTACAAAACGGTTTACCGCCAGGGGCTGACCGTCGAGCAGGCGCTGGCCGAGCTGGCGGAACCTGCCACTCAGTTCCCGGAAGTCGCGGTATTCCGCGACTCCATCCAGTCGTCGTCTCGCGGCATCACCCGCTGATCATGGCCAGTCTGCGTATAGCGCTGGTGGCGGGTGAGGCTTCCGGCGATATTCTGGGTGCCGGTCTGATGCGTGCGCTCAAGGCGCAGCATCCGGCGGTCGAGTTCATCGGCGTCGGCGGTCCTTTGATGCAGGCCGAAGGTCTGAATTCCTACTTTCCCATGGAGCGCCTGTCGGTCATGGGGCTGGTGGAGGTTCTTGGGCGGCTGCGTGAATTGCTCAAGCGTCGCAAGGATCTGATCGCCACGTTGATCGCCGAAAAACCGGACGCCTTCATCGGCATCGATGCCCCGGATTTCAACCTCAATATCGAACTCAAGCTGCGTCAGGCCGGGATCAAGACCGTGCATTACGTCAGTCCGTCGGTATGGGCGTGGCGGCAGAAGCGGGTGCTGAAGATCCGCGAAGGCTGCGACCTGATGCTTACGCTGTTGCCGTTCGAAGCGAAGTTTTACGAAGAGAAGGGCGTACCGGTGCGGTTTGTCGGTCATACGCTGGCCGATACCATTCCACTGGAAGCCGACCGCACCGCCGCGCGGGCCGAACTGGGGCTGCCGGACGGTCCGCTGGTTGCCCTGATGCCGGGCAGCCGGGGCGGCGAAGTCAGTCGTCTGGGGGCGCTTTTTCTCGATACCGCCGAACGCCTGCGCGCCATGCGTCCGGGTTTGCGCTTCGTCATTCCATGTGCCAACCCCGAGCGTCGAGCCCAGCTCGAAGAACTGTTGGTCGGTCGTGATCTGCCGGTGACCCTGCTCAACGGCAAGTCCCATCTGGCGCTGGCAGCGTGTAACGCGGTTCTGATCGCGTCCGGTACCGCCACGCTCGAAGCATTGCTGTACAAACGCCCGATGGTGGTGGCCTATCGGCTTGCACCGCTGACGTTCTGGATTCTCAAACGCATGGTCAAGAGTCCATACGTTTCCTTGCCGAACCTGCTGGCCCAGCGCTTGCTGGTGCCGGAGTTGTTGCAGGATGATGCGACGGTCGAGTCGCTCGCCCAGACCCTGGCGCCGTTGATCGACGGTGGGGAGGAGCAGACCCGCGGCTTCGACGAGATCCACCGCACCCTGCGTCTCGACGCTTCGAATCAGGCGGCTGACGCCGTTCTGAACCTGATCGGTCAAACACGATGAGCAAGACAAGCATGCAGATGGGCCTGGATTTCACGTTGGTTGCCGAAGTCGAAGAGCTGGTGGCCGGTGTTGATGAGGTCGGTCGCGGCCCGTTGTGTGGCGCGGTGGTCACGGCGGCGGTCATCCTCGATCCCAATCGGCCGATTCTCGGCCTCGATGATTCGAAAAAACTCACCGAAGCCAAACGTGAAAAGCTCTACGACGAAATCTGCGAAAAGGCGCTGAGCTGGTGCATCGCCCGCGCCGAAGTCGAAGAGATCGACGAACTGAATATTCTGCATGCCACCATGCTGGCGATGCAGCGCGCGGTGGCCGGGCTGCACATTCAGCCGAAACTGGCGATGATCGATGGCAACCGCTGCCCGAAACTGCCCATGCGTTCCGAGGCGGTGGTCAAGGGCGACAGCAAGGTGCCGGCCATTGCGGCGGCGTCGATTCTGGCCAAGGTCAGCCGTGACCGCGAGATGGCGGCGTTTGAATTGATCTATCCGGGTTACGGTATCGGTGGTCACAAGGGCTATCCGACGCCCGTTCATCTGGAAGCGCTGGCACGCCTGGGGCCGACGCCGATTCACCGGCGCTCGTTCGCCCCGGTCCGGCAGGCCTGGGAAGCGCTGGAAGGTCTCGCGCCGGTCTAGCGGCGAGGCTGATGTTTTATTCCGGGCCCGGTACAATCCGGGCCTTGTTGTCTCTATGTAACTGGACAGGATCACTATGCCGGCTTCATTCGTTCATCTACGCCTGCACACTGAATACTCCCTGATCGACGGCCTGGTGCGGATCAAACCGCTGGTCAAGGCCCTGACCGGCATGGGCATGCCGGCGGTTGCGGTTACCGACCAGAACAACATGTGTTCGCTGGTCAAGTTCTATAAAAACACCATGGCTGCGGGGATCAAGCCGATCTGCGGCGCCGACCTCTGGCTGTCGAACAAGGATCCGGACGGGCCATTGAGCCGGATCAGCCTGCTGGTCATGAATGCCCAGGGCTATCGCAATCTGACCGAACTGATTTCCCGGGGCTTCATCGAGGGTCAGCGCAACGGCATGATCATTGTCGAGCGCGATTGGGTGGCCGAAGCCAATGAAGGCCTGATCATGCTGTCCGCTGCGAAAGAGGGCGAGATCGGCATGGCGTTGATCGGTGGCAACCCCGCCGAGGCCGAGGCCCTGACCCGCGAGTGGATGTCGGTGTTCCCGGATCGCTTCTATCTGGAAGTCCAGCGCACCAATCGTCCCAACGACGAAGAACAACTGCACGGCGCCGTGGCTCTGGCCGAGAAGCTCGGAGCACCGCTGGTCGCCACCAACGATGTGCGCTTCATCAAGCAGGAAGACTTCGAAGCTCACGAAACCCGCGTCTGCATCGGTGAAGGCCGGGCCCTCGACGATCCGCGCCGTTCGAAGAACTACAGCGACCAGCAGTACCTGAAAAGCGCCGAGGAAATGGCCGAGCTCTTCAGCGACTTGCCGGATGCGGTGGAAAACACCGTCGAGATCGCCAAGCGCTGCAACATCGACGTGAAGCTGGGCAAGCACTTCCTGCCCGATTATCCGATTCCCGATGGCATGACCATCGACGAGTACTTCCGCAAGGTGTCGTTCGACGGCCTGGAAGAGCGTCTGGCGGTTCTGCTGCCCAGGGAGACCACCGAAGACTATGAGGCCAAGCGTCAGGTCTATGTCGACCGGCTGAATTTCGAGCTGGATATCATCATCCAGATGGGCTTCCCCGGTTACTTCCTGATCGTGATGGACTTTATCCAGTGGGCCAAGAACAACGGCGTGCCGGTGGGGCCGGGCCGGGGATCGGGTGCCGGATCGCTGGTGGCCTATGTGCAGAAGATCACCGACCTTGACCCGCTGGAATATGACCTGCTGTTCGAACGTTTCCTCAACCCGGAACGGGTTTCCATGCCCGACTTCGACGTCGACTTCTGCATGGACGGTCGCGACCGGGTGATCGACTATGTGGCCGAAAAGTACGGCCGCAATGCGGTAAGCCAGATCATCACCTTCGGTTCCATGGCGGCCAAGGCTGTGGTGCGGGACGTGGCCCGGGCTCAGGGCAAATCCTTCGGCCTGGCCGATCGACTGTCGAAGATGATTCCGTTCGAAGTCGGCATGACCCTGGAAAAGGCCTACGAGCAGGAAGAAATCCTGCGCGACTTCATCAAGGTCGATGAAGAAGCGGCGGAAATCTGGGAGATGGCGCGCAAGCTCGAAGGCGTGGTGCGAAACGTCGGCAAGCACGCCGGTGGCGTGGTGATCGCGCCGACCAAGCTGACCGACTTCTCGCCGATCTATTGCGATGAGGCCGGTGACGGTCTGGTG
Organism: Pseudomonas sp. BW7P1; assembly: GCF_024981055.1. Taxonomy (NCBI): domain Bacteria; kingdom Pseudomonadati; phylum Pseudomonadota; class Gammaproteobacteria; order Pseudomonadales; family Pseudomonadaceae; genus Pseudomonas; species Pseudomonas sp. BW7P1. Next base: position 1,452,623 of record NZ_CP103374.1, read on the forward strand.
ACCCAGTTCGACAAGGACGACGTCGAGGCGGCCGGTCTGGTGAAGTTCGACTTCCTCGGTCTGCGGACCCTGACGATCATCGACTGGGCGCTGAAAACCATCAACCGTGACCGCGCCAAGGTCAACGAGCCGCCACTGGACATCGCGTTCATCCCGCTGGATGACAAACCGACCTATCAGTTGCTGCAAAAGGCTGAAACCACCGCGGTGTTCCAGCTCGAATCCCGCGGCATGAAAGAGCTGATCAAAAAGCTCAAGCCCGACTGCCTCGAAGACCTTATCGCACTGGTGGCACTGTTCCGCCCGGGCCCTCTGCAGTCCGGCATGGTGGACGACTTCATCAACCGCAAGCACGGTCGCGCGGAACTCGCGTATCCGCACCCGGACTACCAGTACGAAGGCTTGCAGCCCGTACTGGCGCCGACGTACGGCATCATCCTGTATCAGGAACAGGTGATGCAGATCGCTCAGGTCATGGCCGGCTACACCCTCGGTGGTGCGGACATGCTGCGTCGGGCGATGGGTAAAAAGAAACCCGAGGAAATGGCCAAGCAACGGGGCGGTTTCATCGAGGGGTGCGCGAAGAACAACATCGACGCGGATCTGGCCGGTAACATTTTCGACCTGGTAGAGAAATTCGCCGGTTACGGCTTCAACAAGTCTCACTCTGCCGCCTACGGCCTCGTCTCGTACCAGACCGCCTGGCTGAAGGCTCACTACCCGGCGCCGTTCATGGCCGCGGTACTGTCGGCGGATATGCACAACACCGACAAGGTCGTGACCTTGATCGAAGAGGTGCGCACGATGAAGCTGCGCCTCGACGCGCCGGACGTGAACACTTCGGAGTTCAAGTTCACGGTGAACGACGAGGGCCGCATCGTGTATGGCCTGGGCGCGATCAAAGGCGTCGGCGAAGGCCCGGTGGAAGCGATCACCGAGGCGCGTCAGGAAGGTCCGTTCAAGGATCTGTTCGACTTCTGCGCCCGTGTCGACCTCAAACGCATCAACAAACGCACGCTGGACGGTCTGATCCGCAGCGGCGCGCTGGATCGCCTCGGTCCGTTCTTTCATGACGAGCAAAAGGCTTATCAGGCCAATATCGACCGCAATCGCGCGGTGTTGCTGGCGGCGATGGAAGAAGCCATCAAGTCGGCCGAACAGACTGCGCGCACTCGGGACAGTGGTCATGCCGACCTGTTTGGCGGGTTGTTCGTCGAGGAAGACGCAGACGTTTACGCGCTGCATCGCAAGGCCAAGGAACTGACCCTCAAGGAACGCCTCAAGGGCGAAAAGGACACCCTTGGCCTGTACCTGACCGGCCATCCGATCGACGAATACGAAGGTGAGATCCGCCGGTTTGCCCGTCAGCGCATCATTGACCTGAAGCCGGCCCGGGATACCCAGACCGTGGCGGGGATGATCATTGCCCTGCGGGTGATGAAGAACAAGAAAGGCGACAAGATGGGCTTCATCACCCTCGACGACCGCTCCGGCAGGATCGAGGCGTCGCTGTTTGCCGACGCCTTCCACTCCGCGCAATCGCTGTTGCAGACCGACGCGATGGTGGTGGTCGAAGGCGAGGTCAGCAACGACGACTTCTCCGGTGGCCTGCGGCTGCGGGTCAAGCGGGTCATGAGCATGGAAGACGCACGCACCAACCTGGCCGAAAGCCTGCGTCTGAAATTGCAGACCCAGGATCTGAAGGGCGATCAGCTACGCTGGTTGGGTGATTTGCTCAAGCGTCATCGCGGGGCGTGCCCGATTACCATGGAGTACACCAGTCCCGATGCGAAGACTTTGCTGCAATTTGGAGAAACCTGGCGGATCGATCCGGCGGATGCCTTGATTCAAGCCCTGCGTGACCAGTTCGGGCGAGACAACGTCTTCCTCCAATACCGTTGACCGGCAGGTGAGATCAGACCGCCTGCCCGCAACCTGAATTTTTAATCTCGACCTCAGCGCGCCTCTCCCTTAAGGTAGGGCGCGAATAGACAACCGGCCGGCCCCAAGCTCATTTGGGACACGCCCCAAGACGGACGCCTATGAACCCGAATTTCCTGGATTTCGAACAGCCGATCGCCGACCTGCAAGCCAAGATCGAAGAGTTGCGCTTGGTCGGTAATGACAATTCGCTGAATATTGGCGATGAGATCTCCCGCCTGCAGGACAAGAGCAAGACGCTGACCGAAGACATTTTCGGCAAGCTGACCAGCTGGCAGATCGCACGTCTGGCGCGTCACCCGAAACGTCCATATACCCTGGACTACATCGAGCACATCTTCACCGAGTTCGACGAACTGCACGGTGACCGCCACTTCTCCGACGACGCGGCCATCGTGGGGGGCGTGGCACGTCTGGAAGACCAGCCAGTGATGGTGATCGGTCACCAGAAGGGCCGCGAAGTCCGCGAGAAGGTCCGCCGCAACTTCGGCATGCCGCGTCCAGAAGGCTACCGCAAGGCCTGCCGCCTGATGGAAATGGCCGAACGCTTCAAAATGCCGATCCTGACCTTCATCGACACCCCGGGTGCCTACCCGGGCATCGACGCAGAAGAGCGCAACCAGAGCGAAGCGATTGCCTGGAACCTGCGCGTCATGGCCCGCCTGAAAACCCCGATCATCGCCACCGTGATCGGTGAGGGTGGTTCCGGCGGTGCGCTGGCGATCGGCGTCTGCGATCAGTTGAACATGCTGCAGTACTCGACCTACTCGGTGATCTCGCCGGAAGGCTGTGCTTCGATTCTGTGGAAAACCGCAGAAAAGGCGGCGGATGCCGCTGAGGCCATGGGTATCACGGCCGAGCGCCTGAAAGGCCTGGGCATCGTGGACAAAGTGATCAGCGAGCCGCTGGGCGGCGCTCACCGCGATCCGGCTGCCGCCGCAGCTTCGATTCGGGCCGAGCTGAACTCGCAGCTGGAAATGCTGAAGAAGTTCGACAACGAAACGCTGCTCAAGCGTCGTTACGATCGTCTGATGAGCTACGGTCTCTAAGCCGAGCCGTTTCGGCCATCGATGCAAAACACTGTGGGAGCGGGCTTGCCCGCGAATGCGATGTAACATTCAACAACTGTGTTGGCTGTTTCACCGTATTCGCAAGCAAGCCCGCTCCCACATTTGGTTTGTGAACAGGTAGAAAAATGGGTCAGCCCTCGATTGATTTGCCTTCCAGGCTTTTGCGCAATCTCAAGCCCTGGCTCGGTGCTGACCATTGGCGCATTGCTTTCTCCGGCGGACTCGACTCCACCGTTCTGCTGCACCTTCTGGCAACGCTCGCCAAAACCGAATCCCTCCCGGCGCTAAGCGCCATCCATGTCCATCACGGCCTTCAGGCTGTGGCTGATGCGTGGCCGGCGCATTGCCTGGCTGTCTGTGACAGCTTGGGCATTCCATTGCAGGTCGTTCACGTGACTGTGCAAAAAGGCGCCAGTCTCGAGCGTTTGGCGCGGGATGCCCGTTACGCGGCATTCAGTGCAGCGATTCAGACTAATGATGTGTTGCTGACCGGCCAGCATTGCGACGATCAGGCTGAAACGCTGCTGTTCCGATTACTGCGAGGCGCCGGCGTGCGCGGGCTGTCCGGCATGCCGGCGCAACGAGCCTTGGGGCAGGGCAGTCTGGTTCGGCCGTTGCTCGACATCCCGCGTTCCGAAGTGGAGGCGTACGCCCGGGAACAGGGATTGCGCTGGATCGAGGATCCGTCCAATCAGGATCGACAGTTCTCGCGCAATTACTTGCGTCATCAGGTCATGCCATTGTTGACCGGTCGCTGGCCGCAGGCTCACGTCAGCATGGCCCGCAGTGCGGCGCACTTGCGCGAGGCGCAGGGTTTGCTCGATGAGCTGGCGCAGATCGATATGGCTCAGGCGAGCGTGCCCGGTGCATTCGACTGGTCGGGGTTGCCATCACTGGAATTTGCAGCCATTGCGGGTTTGTCCGATGCGCGCCAGCGAAATGCACTCAGTCACTGGCTTGAGCCGCTGACCCGGCTGCCGGATACCGACCACTGGTCGGGTTGGAGCGATCTGCGGGATGCCGGTAACGATGCCGCTCCGGTCTGGCGTCTGGCGGATGGAGCGTTGCACCGAAGTGCCGGTCGCCTGTGGTGGCTCAGTGGGCAATGGTTGCTCAGCCCGGTGGTCTGCGGCGACTGGCACGAGCCGTCACTGGCGCTACGCTTGCCCGATAACGGACGTGTCATGTTCAGCGGTCAGACGCCTGTCGGGGCGTTGCAAATCCGCTATCGGCAGGGCGGTGAGGTGATGCATCTGGCGGATCGCGGTCATCGTGATCTCAAGCGTCTGCTCAATGAGCGCGCGGTGCCTGGCTTCATGCGTGGCAGATTGCCGCTGCTGTTTCGCGGTGAACAATTGCTTGCCGTGGCGAACCTGCCGGGGCTCGATGGCAATGCGCGGGAAGGCTGGCGTTTGCATTGGCAGCCTTCGGACGAAGATCAAGGTTTGAGATGAAGGGGGCATTCCGGTAGACTACGCTCCCTTCTTGATACAACTTCTGTGGATTCGCCTGAATTGCAGGAGTTGCCGATTACCAAGCAGTCTTTGCTGGGCGATTCCAAAAAATGTGTAGCGAGCAACGTACCGGTGTTTTCACTTCCGGTCTGTCCCAACGCGGCGGTTTTTTTGAAAGGTGCACTGTGATTAATGCAGGTGATCGGGGGCTTCGGCCTTCCTTCGCTTTCCCCGGCGGCTCGGACCGCTTTAACGCAGACTTCTAGGGTTTTTCATGACGCGCTACATATTCGTCACGGGCGGTGTTGTTTCTTCTTTGGGGAAAGGCATTGCATCGGCTTCATTGGCGGCCATCCTGGAGGCGCGGGGGCTTAAGGTCACCATGCTGAAGCTGGATCCGTATATCAACGTCGATCCGGGCACCATGAGCCCGTTCCAGCACGGTGAAGTGTTCGTCACCCACGACGGCGCCGAGACCGACCTGGACCTGGGTCACTACGAGCGGTTCATCCGCACGACCATGACCCAGAACAACAACTTCACCACCGGCCGTGTCTACGAGCACGTGCTGCGCAAAGAGCGCCGTGGTGACTACCTGGGTGCAACCATCCAGGTGATTCCGCACATCACCGACGAAATCAAGCGTCGCATCATCAAGGGTGCCGGCGATGCCGACGTGGCACTGGTGGAAATCGGCGGTACCGTTGGCGACATCGAGTCGCAACCGTTCCTCGAAGCCATCCGTCAACTGCGTGTGGAAGTCGGTTCCAAGCGCGCGATGCTGATGCACCTGACCCTGGTTCCGTACATCGCCACCGCTGGCGAGACCAAGACCAAACCGACCCAGCACTCCGTGAAAGAACTGCGTTCGATCGGCCTGCAGCCGGACGTGCTGATCTGCCGCTCCGATCATCCGGTGGACGTGTCGTCGCGTCGCAAGATCGCGCTGTTCACCAACGTTGAAGAGCGTGCGGTGATCTCTCTGGAAGACGTCGACACCATCTACAAGATTCCGGCCGTGCTGCACGCCCAGGGTCTGGATGACTTCGTCGTCGAGCGTTTCGGTCTGCAATGCAATGGCGCCGACCTGTCCGAATGGGAAAAGGTCGTTGATGCCAAGCTCAATCCGGAGCACGAAGTCACCATCGCGATGGTCGGCAAGTACATGGAATTGCTGGATGCCTACAAGTCGCTGATCGAAGCGATGAGTCATGCCGGCATCACCAACCGCACCAAGGTCAACCTGCGTTACATCGATTCCGAAGACATCGAGAACCAGGGCACTGCGCTGCTGGAAGGTGCCGACGCGATCCTCGTACCGGGCGGCTTCGGTCTGCGCGGCGTGGAAGGCAAGATCACTGCCGTTCAGTACGCTCGCGAAAACAAGGTTCCGTACCTGGGTATCTGCCTGGGCATGCAAGTGGCGGTCATCGAATTCGCCCGTAACGTGCTGGGCTGGAAAGACGCCAACTCCACCGAATTCGATCGCGCCAGCGGTCATCCGGTCGTGGGTCTGATCACCGAGTGGGCAGACGCCACCGGTGCCGTCGAGGTCCGTACCGAAGCGTCCGATCTGGGCGGCACCATGCGCCTCGGCGCTCAGGAGTGCCTGCTCGAAGCCGGCTCCAAGGTTCACGACTGCTACGGCAAGGATGTGATTGTCGAGCGTCACCGTCACCGTTACGAAGTGAACAACAACCTGCTGCCGCAGATCATCGAGGCAGGCCTGAAGATTTCCGGTCGTTCTTCCGATGCAGCGCTGGTTGAAGTGGTCGAGGCCCCGGATCATCCATGGTTCGTCGCTTGCCAGTTCCACCCGGAATTCACCTCGACGCCACGTGACGGTCACCCGCTGTTCAGCGGTTTCGTGAAAGCAGCGTTGGCTCAACACCAGAAGAAGGCGTAACCCGATGGCACAGAAGATCATCCGCGTCGGCGACATCGAGATTGCCAACGACAAACCCATGGTGCTGTTCGGCGGCATGAACGTGCTGGAAAGCCGTGACATGGCCATGCAGGTTTGCGAAGAGTATGTGAAGGTCACCGAGAAGCTCGGTATCCCTTACGTGTTCAAGGCCAGTTTCGACAAGGCCAACCGTTCTTCTGTGACCTCCTATCGCGGTCCTGGCCTGGAAGAGGGCATGCGCATCTTCCAGGACATCAAACAAGCCTTCGGCGTACCGATCATCACCGACGTCCACGAGCCTGACCAGGCCGCGGTCGTCGCTGAAGTCTGCGACATCATCCAGCTGCCGGCCTTCCTGTCGCGTCAGACCGATCTGGTCGTGGCGATGGCGAAAACCGGTGCGGTGATCAACATCAAGAAAGCCCAGTTCCTCGCACCTCAGGAAATGAAGCACATCCTGAACAAGTGCGTGGAAGCGGGTAATGATCAATTGATCCTCTGCGAGCGGGGTTCGAGCTTCGGCTACAACAACCTCGTGGTCGACATGCTCGGCTTCGGCATCATGAAGAAGTTCGAGTACCCGGTATTCTTCGACGTGACCCATTCGCTGCAAATGCCTGGCGGTCGTTCCGACTCCGCCGGCGGTCGTCGCGCCCAGGTCACCGACCTGGCCAAGGCAGGCATGAGCCAGTCGCTGGCGGGTCTTTTCCTCGAAGCACACCCGGATCCGGACAACGCCAAATGCGACGGCCCTTGCGCCTTGCGTCTGGACAAACTGGAGCCATTCCTGGCCCAGCTCAAAGCCCTGGACGAACTGGTGAAGAGTTTTCCGACGGTAGAAACCGCGTAAACCTCAATTCTCCGGTAAAGTACCGCACGATTTGTCGCTCATGCCCTCGGGCATGAGCGTTGTCGTCTGCAAGCTGCCCGCTGTAAACCACTTGCCGACGGTCAAAAGATTTCCTCTAGCTGCGTCGTTTTCGTCAACTTTGGAGTGTTTACAACAATGGCAAAAATCGTCGACATCAAAGGTCGTGAAGTTCTCGACTCCCGTGGCAATCCCACCGTGGAAGCGGACGTGCTTCTCGACAACGGCATCATCGGCAGCGCCTGCGCGCCGTCCGGTGCATCCACTGGCTCGCGTGAAGCGCTCGAGCTGCGTGATGGCGACAAGAGCCGTTACCTGGGCAAGGGCGTGCTCAAGGCGGTAGCCAACATCAACGGTCCGATCCGCGATCTGCTGCTGGGCACCGACCCAAGCGACCAGAAAGCCCTGGATCACGCGATGATCAAGCTCGACGGTACCGAAAACAAGGCGAACCTGGGCGCCAACGCCATCCTCGCCGTTTCCCTGGCCGCGGCCAAGGCAGCTGCACAGGATCAGGATCTGCCGCTGTACGCACACATCGCCAACCTGAACGGCACCCCGGGTGTGTACTCGATGCCGGTTCCGATGATGAACATCATCAACGGTGGCGAACACGCCGACAACAACGTCGACATCCAGGAATTCATGGTTCAGCCGGTCGGCGCCAAGACTTTCTCGGAAGGTCTGCGCATGGGCACCGAGATTTTCCATCACCTGAAAGCTGTTCTGAAGGCTCGTGGCCTGAACACCGCCGTGGGTGACGAAGGTGGTTTCGCGCCTAACCTGTCGTCCAACGAAGACGCCCTGTCGGCCATCGCCGAAGCTGTCGCCAACGCTGGCTACAAGCTGGGCACCGACGTGACCCTGGCCCTGGACTGCGCTGCCAGTGAGTTCTTCGAAGACGGCAAGTACAACCTGTCCGGCGAAGGCAAGTCTTTCGACGCCGAAGGTTTCGCCGACTACCTGAAAGGTCTGACCGAGCGCTTCCCGATCATCTCCATCGAAGACGGTCTGGACGAGTCCGACTGGGCTGGCTGGAAGATCCTCACCGACAAGATCGGCGACAAGGTGCAACTGGTCGGCGACGACCTGTTCGTGACCAACACCAGGATCCTGAAAGAAGGCATCGACAAGAAGATCGCCAACTCGATCCTGATCAAGTTCAACCAGATCGGCTCCCTGACCGAAACCCTGGAAGCCATCCAGATGGCCAAGGCTGCCGGTTACACTGCCGTGATCTCGCACCGCTCGGGCGAAACCGAAGATTCGACCATCGCCGACCTGGCCGTGGGCACCTCGGCCGGCCAGATCAAGACCGGCTCGCTGTGCCGTTCCGACCGCGTTTCCAAGTACAACCAACTGCTGCGTATCGAAGAGCAGTTGAATGGCAAGGCCAAGTACAACGGTCGCTCCGAGTTTCGCGGCTGAGCAGTAAATGATAGAAAGACACCGGATTGTGTCGGAAAAGTCGTGACAGCGATGGATTTGCCACTAATCTGATGCCTTATATGCACAAGCCTGGATATTCCAGGCTTCGTGCTATCAGATGCTTCAAAGTTTTTGCGTGGCTGTCTTTTTTCACTGGATACCTGATATTCGATGCGCAGTCCTTACTGGTTGTTTCTCGTCTTGCTCTTGCTGCTGGCCGGTTTGCAATACCGCCTGTGGGTGGGCAATGGCAGTCTGGCGCAAGTTGCCGAACTGAATCAGCAGATCGCTGATCAACACGCCGAGAACGAAGCCCTGCTGGAGCGCAACCGGGTGATGGACGCTGAGGTCAGCGAATTGAAGAAAGGCATGGAGACCGTTGAAGAGCGGGCTCGTCACGAACTGGGCATGGTCAAGGACGGCGAAACCCTTTACCAGTTGGCCCAATGATCGATTCCCTGCCGGCCTTCTGGGCCGTGATTCCTGCCGCGGGCGTCGGTGCCCGTATGGCTGCGGACCGTCCCAAGCAATACCTGCAACTGGGCGGGCGCACAATTCTCGAACACAGCCTCGGCTGTTTCCTCGATCACCCGAGCCTCAAGGGACTGGTGGTCAGTCTGGCTGTCGATGATCCTTATTGGCCTAGCCTGGCCAGCGCCAGCGATCCGCGAATTCAACGGGTCGATGGCGGCGCCGAGCGTTCCGGTTCGGTGCTCAACGCCTTGCTGCATTTGCACGCGCAAGGTGCCGATGATGAGGATTGGGTGCTGGTGCATGATGCGGCACGGCCCAATCTGAGCCGTGACGATCTGGACAAGTTACTTGCAGCACTTGCCGACGATTCAGTGGGCGGACTGCTGGCCGTGCCAGCGCGCGACACCCTGAAGCGGGTCGACAAGCACGGTCGTGTGGTCGAAACCGTGGACCGCAGCGTGATCTGGCAGGCCTACACGCCGCAGATGTTCCGCCTCGGCGCACTGCACCGCGCATTGGCAGACAGTCTGGTCGCCGATGCGGTCATCACCGATGAAGCCTCGGCGATGGAGTGGGCCGGCATGGCGCCGCGTCTGATCGAGGGCCGTGCGGATAACCTGAAAGTCACCCGCCCGGAAGACCTGGAATGGTTGCGCCAGCGCTGGGCCAACCGTCGTTAAATCCGATACTCCGGCTGTTCGGCCAGACCTTCCTTGAGGAAATCCACCAGCTTGCGCACCTTCGGCGACAAGTGCCGTTGTTGTGGATACAACGCCCACACCGCCGTATTCGGCGGTTGATGCGCCTCCAGCAGCGAAATCAACGCGCCGCTGTGCAGATGCTCCAGCACGTAATAATCCGGCAGCTGACACAGACCGACGCCTTGTAGTGCCGCATCCAGCACCGCTTGCCCACTGTTGCAACGCCAGTTTCCCTGTACCCGCTGGGAAAATTCCCGCCCGTTCTGCTCCAACTGCCAGATATCCGAGCTGCCGATCAGGCAGTTGTGTCGGCTCAATTCCGACAAACTGTGTGGCCGACCGTACCGTTCGAGGTAGGACGGCGACGCGCAAAGATACATGCGTCGTGGTGCCAGCCGTGTCGCCACCAGTCGGGAGTCCTGAAGACGCCCGAGACGGATCGCCAGATCCAGCCCTTCATGAACCAGATCGAGTTGCCGGTTGGTCAGCTCGATATCGATGCGCAGTTGTGGGTAGTGCCCCATGAACCGGGTCACCAGCGGCACGATAAAACGCTCGCCATACGCCACGGCACAGGTCATGCGCAGCATGCCTTTGGGTTCGCTGGTCAAGTCGCCGACCGCGCGCAACGCTTCTTCGCGTCCGTCCTGCAGACGCTGACAATGTTGCAGAAAGGTCTGGCCGGCCTCCGTCAGCGTCACTCTGCGGGTGCTTCGGTACAGCAGGCGCGTCTGCAAACGCTCTTCCAGCCGCACTATTTGACGGCTGATATGTGAGGAAGAAACGCCCAGGCGCTCGGCAGCGGCGGTGAACTGACTGCATTCGGCAACGGCGACGAACTCGTCGATGCCTTCCCAACGGTTTTCGGACACCTGGATTATCCCTGTATGGCAATAATGTTTTGCTTTTGTCCGGATTATTCATCAATCGACGCTGAACTACACTGGCGGTCTGGTTTTTTATTCAATGGATTCACTGGAGAGTCAGCATGATCAAGTCCCGCGCCGCCGTTGCCTTCGAGGCCAAAAAGCCGCTGGAAATCGTAGAAGTGGATGTCGCCATGCCCAAGGCTGGTGAAGTGTTGCTGCGCGTGGTGGCTTCCGGGGTTTGTCACACTGACGCCTACACCCTGTCCGGTGCTGACCCGGAAGGTATCTTCCCGTCGATCCTCGGCCATGAAGGTGGCGCCATCGTCGAAGCGATCGGCGAGGGCGTGACCTCGGTCGCCGTCGGCGACCACGTGATCCCGCTGTACACCCCGGAATGCGGCCAGTGCAAATTCTGCAAGTCGGGCAAGACCAACCTGTGCCAAGCGATTCGCGCCACTCAGGGTAAAGGCCTGATGCCGGATGGGACTTCGCGTTTTTCCTACAAGGGTCAAACGATTTTCCACTACATGGGTACTTCGACCTTCTCCGAGTACACCGTACTGCCGGAAATCTCGGTGGCGAAGATCTCCAAGGATGCACCGCTGGAAAAGGTCTGCCTGCTCGGTTGCGGCGTGACCACCGGTATCGGTGCGGTGATCAACACCGCCAAGGTCAAACCGGGCGACACCGTGGCGATCTTCGGTCTCGGCGGCATCGGTCTGTCGGCCGTGATTGGTGCAGTGAAGGCCAAGGCCTCGCGCATCATTGCCATCGACATCAACCCGGCCAAGTTCGAAATCGCCCGGCAACTGGGTGCTACCGACTGTGTGAATCCGAAGGACTTCGATCGTCCGATCCAGGAAGTGATCGTCGACATGACCGATGGCGGTGTCGACTTCTCCTTCGAATGCATTGGCAACGTGCAACTGATGCGCGCAGCCCTCGAGTGCTGCCATAAGGGTTGGGGCGAGTCGGTGATCATCGGCGTGGCCGGTGCCGGCCAGGAAATCGCCACCCGTCCGTTCCAGCTGGTGACCGGTCGTGTCTGGCGTGGTTCGGCGTTTGGCGGCGTGCGTGGTCGTACCGAATTGCCAAGCTATGTCGACATGGCGCAGAGCGGCGAAATCCCGCTGGATACCTTCATCACCCACACCATGGGCCTGGAAGACATCAACAAGGCCTTTGACCTGATGCACGAAGGCAAAAGCATCCGTACCGTCATTCATTTCTGATCAATCGCGATGCCACGGCTGCCAATGTGCAGCCGTGGTTGCGTAGGAGTCCTACATGAATCTGGAAAACATCTCCTGTCAGAAAAGTTTCGGCGGCTGGCACAAGCGCTATCGCCATCGTTCCGACGTATTGGGCTGTGACATGGTGTTCGCCGTGTACCTGCCGCCGCAGGCAGAGCAGGGCGGCAAACTGCCAGTGCTGTACTGGTTGTCGGGCCTGACCTGCACGGACGAGAACTTCATGCAGAAGGCCGGCGCCATGCGCATGGCCGCAGAACTGGGGTTGATCATCGTGGCGCCGGACACCAGTCCCCGTGGCGCCGAGGTACCGGGTGATCCGGATGGCGCATGGGATTTCGGCCTCGGTGCCGGGTTCTATGTGAATGCCACGCAGGAGCCGTGGTCGCGGCATTATCGGATGCATGACTATGTCGTGCAGGAATTGCCTTCACTGGTTGAGGCCCATTTCCCGGCCTCGGACAAGCGCAGCATCAGCGGTCACTCCATGGGCGGTCACGGTGCATTGGTATGCGCGTTGCGCAATCCGGGGCGCTACCGGTCGGTGTCGGCGTTTTCGCCGATCAACAACCCGATGGATTGCCCGTGGGGGCAGAAGGCATTCTCCCGTTATCTGGGCGAAGACCGGTCGAAATGGCGCGAATGGGATGCCTGCGCCTTGATCGCGGAGGCGCACGAGAAACTGCCATTGCTGGTCGATCAGGGTGATCGTGATGATTTTCTCGCCACCCAGCTCAAGCCCGAAGCCCTGCAACAAGCGGCAAAACAGGCGGGGCATCCGCTGACGTTGCGCCTGCAACCAGGCTACGACCACAGCTATTTCTTCATCGCGAGCTTCATTGACGACCACTTGCAGCATCACGCACGCGCTCTAGGCGCCTAACGCCTGACAAAGCAGGTAGAATCACGCCCTGACAAAATTCGGGGCGTTTTTTTATGCGTATTGGCCACGGCTATGATGTGCACCGTTTCGCTGAAGGCGATTTCATTACTCTGGGCGGCGTGCGAATCGCACACGGCTTCGGGCTGCTCGCTCACTCCGATGGTGACGTCCTGCTGCATGCGTTGAGCGATGCCTTGCTTGGGGCGGCCGCGCTGGGTGATATCGGCAAGCATTTCCCGGACACCGACCCGCAATTCAAGGGTGCCGACAGCCGTGTGCTGTTGCGCCATGTGGTCAGCCTGATCCACGCCAAGGGCTGGAAAATCGGCAATGTCGACAACACCATCGTTGCCCAGGCCCCGAAAATGGCTCCCCATATCGAATCGATGCGCGCGCTGATTGCCGCGGATCTGCAAGTAGAACTGGATCAAGTGAACGTGAAAGCCACCACCACCGAGAAGCTCGGCTTCGTCGGTCGCGAAGAGGGCATCGCCGTGCATTCCGTTGCCTTGTTGCTGCGCGCATGAACGAACTGCAACTGCTCGGCCCGCGGGCCTATGGCGACGTTCTCGGCACCGCAGTGCTGAAAGCCATCGCCGAAGATTTCCAGGTCGATGAGGTGCTCGACATTCCGTTCAGCGGTGACGGCGAGCATCTGTGGATCTGGGTGGAAAAGCGCGGCCTGAACACTGAAGAGGCCGCACGACGTATCGCCAGGGCAGCCGGCGTGCCGCTGCGCACGGTCAGCTATGCCGGCCTGAAAGACCGTCAGGCACTGACTCGCCAGTGGTTCAGCGTGCAACTGCCGGGCAAGGCCGATCCGGATCTGTCGGCAGCGGAAAACGACACGCTGAAGATCCTCAAGACCACCCGTCACAAGCGCAAGCTGCAGCGCGGTGCGCATTCGGCCAACGGTTTCACCTTGCGCCTGACCCAGTTCAATGGCGACAAAGCCGCCATCGACGCGCGTCTGCAACTGATCGCCAAACAAGGTATCCCGAACTACTTCGGCGCTCAGCGTTTCGGCCATGATGGCGGCAATGTCGTCGATGCCCGTTCATGGGCGGCGCGCAAGGCTCTGCCGGAGCAGCGCAATGTGCGTTCGCGCCTGCTGTCGGCCGCACGCAGTTTTCTGTTCAACCAGGTGCTGGCGGCGCGTGTTGCCGATGGCACCTGGCAGCGCGCCCAGGTCGGCGATCTGCTGGCGTTCACCGACAGCCGCAGCTTTTTCCCGGCAGGTGAAGCCGAGTGCAGTGACCCGCGCCTGGCGATTCTCGATCTGCATCCGACCGGCCCCCAGTGGGGCGAAGGTGACTCACCGGCCGCCGGTGCTGTCCATGATCTGGAGCAGGCGATCGCCGCACGCGAGGCGGATCTGCGCGATTGGTTGATTAATGCCGGTATGAGCCACGAACGTCGTATCCTGCGGCTGCCCATTGGCGGGTTGACGTGGCATTATCCCGAGCCTGACATTCTGCAACTGGAATTCGTCCTCCCGGCCGGATGCTTCGCCACCGCATTGGTGCGTGAACTCGTTGATCTGGTGCCGGTGGGGCAGACGGACAGCCCATGCGTATTCTGATTTCAAATGATGATGGGGTAACCGCACCCGGTCTCGCCGCGCTTTACGCTGCGCTGGCGGATTACACCGAATGCGTGGTTATCGCCCCGGAGCAGGACAAAAGCGGCGCCAGCAGTTCGCTGACGCTGGATCGTCCTCTGCACCCGCAATACCTGGACAATGGCTTCATCAGTCTCAACGGTACGCCGACCGACTGCGTGCATCTGGGGCTCAACGGCCTGCTGGAGCGCGAACCGGACATGGTGGTTTCGGGCATCAACCTCGGCGCCAACCTGGGTGACGACGTGTTGTATTCCGGAACGGTGGCGGCAGCCCTCGAGGGGCGTTTTCTCGAACGTCCATCGTTCGCCTTCTCGCTGGTTTCCCGGCAGGTGGACAATCTGCCCACGGCCGCCCACTTTGCGCGCAAGCTGGTCCAGGCCCATGCGGGGCTCGATCTGCCACCGCGTACGGTACTGAACGTGAACATTCCCAATCTGCCGATCGATCACATTCGCGGCATTCAATTGACCCGCCTCGGGCACCGCGCCCGTGCGGCAGCGCCGATGAAAGTGGTCGATCCCCGCGGCAAGGCCGGTTACTGGATCGCCGCCGCCGGAGACGCAGAGGACGGCGGGCCGGGCACCGATTTTCATGCAGTGATGCAGGGTTACGTTTCCATCACTCCGTTGATGCTCGATCGCACCTTCAATGATGCGTTCAGAAGTCTCGACGGCTGGCTGGAGGGGCTCGACTGATGGCTCGTGAACAAGACGACCGGTTGCGCAGCGGTATCGGGATGACCTCCCAGCGAACCCGTGAACGCCTGATCCAGCGTCTCTATGAAGAAGGCTTGTCCAACGCCAATGTGCTGGAAGTGATCCGCCGCACGCCGCGCCATCTCTTCGTCGACGAAGCGCTGGCGCACCGTGCCTATGAAGACACCGCGCTGCCGATCGGCCACAACCAGACCATCTCCCAGCCTTATATGGTGGCCCGCATGAGCGAGTTGTTGCTCGAAGCGGGTCCGCTGGACAAGGTACTGGAGATCGGCACCGGTTCCGGTTACCAGACGGCGGTGTTGTCGCAACTGGTCGAACGGGTGTTCTCCGTCGAGCGGATCAAGGTGCTGCAGGACCGGGCCAAGGAAAGGCTGGTTGAACTCAACCTGCGTAACGTGGTGTTCCGCTGGGGCGATGGCTGGGAAGGCTGGCCGGCACTGGCGCCTTACAACGGCATCATCGTGACGGCCGTGGCGACCGATGTTCCGCAGGCGCTGCTCGATCAGTTGGCACCGGGCGGGCGAATGGTCATTCCGGTCGGCTCGGGCGAGGTTCAGCAATTGATGTTGATCGTGCGCGAAGAAAACGGCTTCTCGCGACACGTTCTCGGAGCGGTGCGCTTCGTGCCATTGCTCAACGGGCCGCTGGCCTGAGCATTTGTTTTTCGGCGCTGAATTCCTTGCGAGTGCACCTGTCTTACAGCGGCACCGATTGTTTAAACGGAATTCATCATCCATGAGCAAACGTGTGCGCCGGGCGATAACGCTTCATTAAAGGTAAAGCCGGATTCGCCCGTTATACTTGCGACGTTACAGGCCGGAACCGGCCATCCACATTTTTCAGCCACCACAAAGGGAGCGGCGGGTGAGTCTCACAGTCATTGCGCAGCGTATGGGTAACACGAGCTTTCAGCGCCTGGTGACTGGCCTTGTCTTGAGCACCTTGCTGGTCGGTTGCTCCAGCACTAAATCGAACAACGTGCGGGTCGTGGATCGCAACAACGCGGTGGCCCAGCGTCCTACAGTGACGACCGGGCAGTATGTAGTCCGTCCGGGTGACACACTGTTTTCCATCGCGTTTCGCTACGGCTGGGACTACAAAGCCCTCGCTGCCCGGAACAACATTCCTACGCCGTACACGATCCACCCGGGTCAGACAATTCGCTTCGACGGCCGCCCGGGTTCAACGCCGACAGCGGTGGTGAGCAACAGCGGTTCTGCACCGTCCTCGTCCAGCAAAACCACGATAATCCGGCGCCAGGCGAATGGCACGACGACCACCACAACCACCGGTTCCGGGGCCGCTTCCACGACGGTTGTACCGTCCGTCGCCAACAAGCCGGCACCGGCTCCATTGCCTCCTCCGGGCCCGGCCCCGACCGGCTGGGGATGGCCATCTAATGGCATTCTGATTGGTAAATTCTCTTCAAACGGTAGTTTGAATAAAGGAATTGATATCGCCGGAGATTTGGGACAGCCTGTTTTAGCTGCGTCTGATGGGACGGTGGTTTACGCCGGGAGTGGCTTAAGGGGCTACGGCGAATTGGTCATCATCAAACACAGCGAAACCTACGTCAGTGCTTACGGACACAACCGTCGGCTGTTGGTACGGGAGGGGCAGCAGGTCAAGGTCGGACAGACAATTGCCGAAATGGGGTCAACGGGTACGGACCGGGTGAAACTGCATTTTGAGATTCGCCGACAAGGTAAACCTGTAGATCCGCTGCAGTTCCTGCCAAGACGTTGATTTGCAGACCAGCCTGTTCCGTCGCGTAGAGGGGACAGGCTCCAGCGTTGCCAAGGATAAAGGCGCCGCTTGAGCTTGGGGTCGAACTCACCAAAGGACTATAACAATGGCTCTCAGTAAAGAAGTGCCGGAGTTTGACATCGACGATGAGGTTCTCCTGATGGAGACCGCCATCGATTCGGATTCGATGTCGAATGATGAAGGGGCTGCTCCACCTTCCGTTCGTGCCAAATCCAAACACTCCGCTTCACTCAAGCAACACAAATACATCGACTACACTCGGGCACTCGATGCCACGCAGCTGTATCTCAACGAAATCGGCTTTTCCCCACTGCTCTCCCCGGAGGAGGAAGTTCATTTTGCGCGACTGTCGCAAAGTGGCGATCCTGCCGGGCGCAAGCGCATGATCGAAAGTAACCTGCGGCTGGTGGTCAAGATCGCCCGGCGTTACGTCAATCGGGGGCTGTCGCTGCTGGATCTGATCGAAGAGGGCAACCTCGGGCTGATCCGGGCGGTGGAAAAGTTCGATCCCGAGCGCGGCTTCCGCTTCTCGACCTACGCGACCTGGTGGATCCGTCAGACCATCGAGCGCGCGATCATGAATCAGACCCGGACCATCCGGCTGCCGATCCATGTGGTCAAGGAGCTCAACGTGTACCTGCGGGCCGCACGGGAGTTGACGCAAAAGCTCGATCACGAACCTTCACCCGAAGAAATCGCCAACCTGCTGGAAAAACCGGTGGGCGAGGTCAAGCGCATGCTGGGCCTGAACGAGCGGGTTTCTTCGGTCGACGTCTCGCTGGGTCCGGATTCGGATAAAACCCTGCTGGACACCCTCACGGATGACCGTCCGACCGATCCGTGCGAACTGCTTCAGGATGACGATCTGTCGCAGAGCATCGATCAGTGGCTTTCGGAGCTGACCGACAAGCAACGCGAGGTGGTGGTCCGCCGCTTCGGCCTGCGCGGTCACGAGAGCAGCACGCTGGAAGATGTGGGCCTCGAGATCGGCTTGACCCGGGAGCGGGTCAGACAGATCCAGGTGGAAGGCCTCAAGCGTCTGCGCGAGATCCTGGAGAAGAATGGCCTGTCGAGCGAGTCGCTGTTTCAGTAAGCGTTTCGCCTGCTCGCCCCCAAAAAGCCCCGATCCGTTCGGGGCTTTTTGCTGCCTGGCTTTGACACGCTTTTCGGATCATGACGGACGGTCATCTGTTCCCGGGTTTGTAGTCTCTCGGTGTAAGCCCTGGCTTACTCTTTCGTAAGTGTTCGTTATTTTTACACTGCGGAGGACATCCATTGATCTGTAAGCGTGCTTTTAAGCTACTGATTAATATGAATATTTTTAGATGTTAAATGCTTATGACACGACGTTTTACCGGAACGGGCCGGTTGCTCGAGCCAGGGAACTCTTTAGTATTCGGGGTGTGTCGACGGATAGACACGCCCTTCAAGGAAGAGGGGAATGGACATCGCAGGACGCGATTCATCAGGACGATGAAAAGGAACACAGGGAATAGGGAAAAAATGTGGGCGGGTCAAACCGCCCCTTTTTTTTGTCTGTAGAAAAGCAAGACGCAGAAAAGCAAAAAGGCCCTCGTGGGGCCTTTTGCGTGAACGCGGGAGTAATCAGCGTTCGAGGTCTTTGATCTTGCCTTTGACCCCATCCCATTCTTCGGCGTCCGGAAGCGAATCTTTCTTTTCGGTGATGTTCGGCCAGATTTCGGCCAGTTCAACGTTCAGCTGGATGAATTCCTGCATTTCTTCCGGAACCTCGTCCTCGGAGAAAATGGCGACGGCCGGGCATTCAGGTTCGCACAGTGCGCAGTCGATGCATTCATCCGGGTGAATCACCAGGAAGTTCGGGCCTTCGTAAAAGCAGTCCACCGGACAGACTTCTACGCAGTCGGTGTACTTGCACTTGATGCAGTTGTCGGTGACGACGAAGGTCATTTCTAATTTTCTCCTCAGGCGGCGGCAGCGTTGCCCCTTCACGGTTGGGGTCGCCAGGTTCGGGAGCGATGTCTGTCGGCCAGGCTAATAGCCGACAGCATCCCGAACCGCGCGAGATTCTAACAGCTTGAAGCCGTTTGCGTTATATCCGCTTCTTCAGTGCTTATATCCGGTTCTTCAGTGCATATAGCATTTCGAGCGCGCGACGTGGTGTTACGTCATCCAGATCCAGTTTGGCCAGTTCGTCCAGCACCGGGTGCGGCAGACTGGCGAACATATCGCTCTGCTGTGGCGTCGCCGGTTTGCCTTTGGCCGCCGGTTTCGGCGCTTCATGGGGCAGTGCGGTATCTTCCAGGCGGCGCAAGTGTTCACGCGCACGGGTGATGACCTCGTTCGGTACGCCGGCCAATTGTGCCACCGCCAGGCCGTAGCTTTGGCTGGCCGGTCCAGGCAGCACGTGGTGCAGGAACACGATTCGCTCGTTGTGCTCGGTGGCGTTGAGGTGCACGTTGGCCACCACAGGCTCGGCTTCCGGCAACACGGTCAGCTCGAAATAGTGCGTTGCAAATAGAGTATAGGCGCGCAAATGCGCCAGACGTTCGGCTGCCGCCCATGCCAGGGACAGACCGTCGAAGGTGCTGGTTCCGCGGCCGACCTCGTCCATCAACACCAGGCTGCGCTCGGTAGCGTTGTGCAGGATATTGGCGGTTTCGCTCATTTCCACCATGAAGGTCGAGCGGCCGCCCGCCAGGTCATCGCTGGAGCCGATCCGCGTGAAAATCCGGTCTACCAGCGACAGTTCACAGCTGGCTGCCGGCACGAAGCTGCCGATGTGAGCCAGCAGCACAATCAATGCAGTCTGGCGCATATAGGTGGATTTACCGCCCATGTTCGGGCCGGTGATCACCAGCATCCGGGTGCTGTCGTCCAGGCTCAGGTCGTTGGCCACGAACGGCGTGGTCAGCACCTGCTCGACCACCGGGTGACGACCCTGGGTGATACGCATGCAAGGTTCGTTGACGAAGGTCGGGCAATTCAGGTCGAGATTCAGTGCGCGTTCGGCAAGGTTGCTCAGCACGTCCAGTTCAGCCAGCGCTCCTGCGGTGTCCTGCAACGGCGGCAACTGGTCGATCAAATCTTCCAGCAGCGCTTCGTAAAGCATCTTTTCGCGAGCCAGGGCGCGGCTCTTGGCCGACAGCGCCTTGTCTTCGAACTCTTTCAGCTCGGGAGTGATGAAGCGCTCGGCGCCCTTGAGGGTCTGACGGCGGATGTAATCTGCCGGTGCCGATTCGGCCTGCTTGCTCGGCAATTCGATGAAGTAGCCGTGAATACGGTTGTAGCCGACTTTAAGGTTGGCCAGACCGGTGCGGGCCTTTTCCCGGGCTTCCAGATCGATCAGGAACTGGCCGGCGTTTTCGCTCAGTGATTGCAGTTCGTCGAGTTCGCTGTCGTAACCGGTTTTCAGCACGCCGCCGTCACGGATGACCGCAGGCGGGTTGTCGATGATGGCTTTTTCCAGCAGCGCCGCCAGTTCCGGATAAGTGCTGGTGATAGTCGCCAGGCGTTGCAGGTGCGGCGCTTCCAGATCGGTCATCGCCCCTTGCAGTTCCGGCAGCGCGCCCAGTGCGTCACGCAGACGAGCGAGGTCGCGAGGGCGGGCATTGCGCAGGCCGATCCGCGCCAGAATCCGTTCGATGTCGCCGATTTCCTTGAGCTGCGGCTGCAGTCTTTCGAAGCGGTAACCGTCGAGCAGGCAACGGATCGAAGTCTGGCGCGCCAGCAGCACGGTCAGATCACGCAACGGGCGATTGAGCCAGCGCGTCAGCAAGCGGCTGCCCATGGCGGTCTGGCAGCGATCGACCACCGATTGCAGGGTGTTGTCGCGGCCACCGGCCAGGTTGGTGTCGAGTTCCAGGTTGCGACGGCTGGCGCCGTCCAGCACCACGGTGTCATCCAGGCGTTCATGGCGCAGACTGCGCAAGTGGGGCAGGGCGGTGCGCTGGGTTTCCTTGGCGTAGGCCAGCAGGCAACCGGCGGCACCGATGGCCAGGGTCAGGGTTTCGCAGCCGAAGCCTTTCAGGTCCTGGGTGGAGAATTGCTGGCAAAGACTTTTCAGCGCCGAGTCGCGCTCGAAATCCCACGGCGCACGGCGACGAACGCCACGGCGTTTTTCCGCCGGCAGATCTTTCGGCCAGTCATCCGGGATCAGCAGCTCCACCGGATTGACTCGCTCCAGCTCCGCCAACAGGTTCTCCCAGCCTTTGATCTCCAACACCGTGAAGTTGCCGCTGGTGATGTCCAGCACTGCCAGGCCGAACAGACGCTCATCGCCCAGCACTGCTGCGATCAGGTTGTCGCGACGCTCATCGAGCAATGCCTCATCGCTGACCGTGCCCGGGGTGATGATCCGCACCACCTGACGCTCTACTGGCCCTTTACTGGTGGCCGGATCGCCGACCTGTTCGCAGATCACCACCGATTCGCCGAGCTTGACCAGTTTCGCCAGATAGCCTTCCGCCGCGTGATATGGAATCCCGCACATAGGAATTGCCTGCCCCGCCGACTGCCCGCGAGCGGTCAGGGTGATGTCCAGCAACCTGGCCGCTTTCTTCGCGTCTTCGTAGAAGATCTCGTAGAAGTCGCCCATGCGGTAGAACATCAGCTGGTCCGGATGCTGATTCTTCAGGCGCCAGTATTGCTGCATCATCGGAGTGTGGGAGGACAGGTCGGAGACGGCTTTATTCATCGGATTGTCAGGTAACTCGTTGGAAGATGTGGGGCAAAAGCGAGGCCGTGGCCGGGCTTTTCCGCGATGGGCGCAAGGTTACCATGGGCGGTCTGTCGGACGCAGGCATCGCGGCCCGGTGACATCTATCTGGCGCAAAAAGGTCGACTATGCACGATTTATGCAAATCAGCATTTGTCTTCCGAAAAAACTTCAAGCACTATGCGCGTTATGCAAAAACGCAACGTATCTACCGTCTTAAGAGCACTGCTCGACCAGCACGGGATCTCCCCCACGGAGCTCCACCGTCGCACCGGCGTGCCTCAATCCACTCTCTCGCGGATTCTCAGCGGGAAGATCGTCGATCCTTCGGATAAACACATCTCGAAGATCGCCGAGTACTTCGCCGTGAGCACCGATCAGTTGCGCGGGCGCGCGGAAGTCGCCCCGGTCGCTGGCGGCGGGCGCGAGCCGTTGCATTCCGAACTCAAGGACATAAGCCTGTGGGACGATGACACGCCCGTCGACGACGACGAAGTGTCGGTGCCCTTTCTTCGCGAGGTTGAATTGGCTGCTGGATCAGGAAGATTCGTCATCGAAGAGAGCGAACGCTCCAGCCTGCGCTTTGGCAAGCGCAGCCTGCGCCATAACGGCGTGCAGTTCGACCAGGCCAAATGCGTGACCGTACGGGGCAACAGCATGTTGCCGGTGCTGCGTGACGGCGCCACCGTCGGGGTCAACGCGGGCAAGTGCGGGATCGGCGACATCATCGATGGCGACCTGTACGCGATCAACCACAACGGCCAGTTGCGGGTGAAACAGCTCTATCGCCTGCCCACCGGTATCCGCCTGCGCAGCTTCAATCGCGACGAGCATCCGGACGAGGACTACAGCTTCCAGGACATGCAGGAAGAGCAGATCGTCATCCTCGGTCATGTCTTCTGGTGGGGCATGTACGCCCGGTAACGATCCCTCTCTCAGATAAAACCCGCCCACGGCGGGTTTTTTTTCGCCTGCAGAAAACCGGACAACCCTTGTTTGGCGGGGCTTCCATGCATCTGCGCAATTCTCATGCATAAATAAATGCATTTGCGCATTGACTGGATATGCATACATGCATATTCTTGCCACCAAGCCGCTCGACAAAGCGGCTGGCAACAACCGCTCTTTAGTTCCACAAGAACAGGCAGCGATGAACCGGCCTCAACGGTTCAGAGGGTTGGCAACTGACCCGGGTGTGCAGCGTAAAGCACCAGAAGCAGTTATCCGGCGGGCAGGGACCGCGGTCGGAAAAACAATTTGAATGGACTCGTACCGCGCCAGTAGCGCCGAAAAGTCAGCTTCCTTCACGAACACAGGATTGAAGGAAGGCGAAGGAGCGCATTACTGAAAAGCCCGGTGAAATGCCGGGCTTTTTGGAATGCCTGCCTCAAGAGAAAACGATTGAACCCAACACACACCACTCATCCATCACACCAGGAGGCGTGACATGACAAACGAGCAACAAGCGTTGGCGGACATGCCGATCTGGCTGGTCATCCTGCTTGCCGTGGCGGGCGGGGTGTCCGGCGAAATGTGGCGCGCCGACAAGGACGGCGCCCGCGGCTGGCCGCTGCTGCGACGCCTGGCCCTGCGCTCCGGCGCCTGCATGATCTGCGGCGTCTCGGCGATCATGCTGCTATACGCTGCCGGCATGTCGATCTGGGCCGCCGGCGCTTTCGGTTGCCTCACTGCAATGGCCGGTGCCGACGTGGCCATCGGTCTCTACGAACGCTGGGCCGCCAAGCGCATCGGCGTCTGCGAAGTTCCGCCACCGCGCGATCCACAGTAACCCACCCCTTTCTTGTCTCGCTGCACGCTGTGCGGCGGGATTTTGCGTGGACATTCGAAAAGGAGGTCATGCATGTCTGCACCGATCCAGCAGCCTTCGCAGCTGTTCACCGCAATGGCGACAGTCTTGCGCAACAACATCGACCTGAACGTGCAAGTCGGTAATCATGATGACTTCACGGCCCCCGGCGACAAGGCCTGGGTGCTGATCGACATCGAACGCAATGCACCGGGAGAGCGCGCCGCCAACGGGCGAATCGCCCATGTGCTGACACTCTCGCTGCAAGTCATTCCGGCGCTTTCCGCCACGGCGTTTGCCGCGTGTGACCTGATCGCCGCCCTGAAAAACCTGATCACTGACAACCGTTGGGGCCTGCCCGGCGAACAGTGCGATCTGCCCATGAACATCGATGGTTTGCCGTCGCTGGCGATTCGCGCCGATCAGCCCAACAAGGCCTGGACCCTGACATTCAACCAGACCCTCTACCTCGGCCCGACCTCGCTCGACGACCCGCTCGGTACACCGAAATTCGCTCGCACCTGGGAAGTCAGTGACATCGACGACCCCGACCAATACACCTCGCTGGAGGCCTGACCGATGTTCGACGCGTTACTGCGGATGCAATTGGGCCCGATCATCGAACGGCTGGCGGAGATGGACGCGGAGATCGAAGACTTGCATCGGCGCGCCGAGAGTTTTTGCCGCATCGGCGTTTGTCAGGAGGTCGACGCTGCGAGCAACACCTGCAAGGTCAGCCACGGTGGATTGCTCACGCCGGCCATCAAGTTCTTCAACCCGAGCGCCGGCGCCCAGAGCGAATCGCGGATTCCCAGCGTGGGTGAACAGTGTCTGCTGTTCAACTACGGCAGTGGCGAAAGCGGTGCACAAAGCGTGGCGTTGTTCGGCTTGAACAGTGACCGCTTTCCACCCGCTGCGACGATCCCCACGCTGACGCGACGGGTGCATGGCGATGGCAGCGAAAGCGGCTACGACGACGCTTCTCACACCCTGCACTGGCAAAACGGCCCGGCCGCGTTCAGCGGCTCTCGCGAAGCGCTGGAACTGAGTATCGGCCCGGCGCGGCTGGCGATGACGGCGCAAGCGATCACCCTGCAATTGGGCGCCACCGGCCTGACCATCGACGCCTCGGGCGTGCACTTCAGCGGCCCGTTGGTGGATCACCAGGGTCGCGTCATCAGCCCCTGAATCAAGAGCCTCCCATGATCGGAATCGATAGAGACAGCGGGGCCACGGTCGACGACTGGCTGCAATTCGTGCAGCGCGCGACACGAGCCCTGACCACGCCGCTGGGCACCCGGCAAAAAAGGCCCCTTTATGGTTCGTTGATCCCCACGCTGCTGGGGCAAAACCTCGGCGATGACATTCTGCTTCTGGCCCAGAGCCACGCCGCGCAGGCGTTCTACAACCCGCAGAACGGCATCGGCGATTTCCAGCCCGGCGTGATCGTCGCCACCCGACAGGGCGCCGGCCTGCTGCTGCGTTTCGCCGGCACCTGGAAAAACCGCCAACAGACTTTCGAGGTCGTGACATGAGCATGTTGATCCCTGGCCAGAACCAACTGGCCGAACCTTCGCTGATCAAGGTCGAGGCCTTCGAGGATTTGCTGGTCGAGTTCAAGACCTTCGTCCTGGAATACGTCGGATCCCGCTCGCCGCAGAGCGCTGCGAAACTCAAGACCAGTCTGGAAAACGAAAGCGAACTGCTGACGATGGCGCTCGAAGCGTTTTGCGTTCGCCTGCAAACCCACGAACGCAAATACAACGCCCGCATCAAGCAGATGCTGGCGTGGTGGGCCACCGGCAGCAACCTCGATGCGCGGCTGGCGGACATGGGCCTGGAGCGACAGTTGCTCGACCCGGGCGACCCGGCGGCATTCCCGCCAGTGCCGGCGATTTACGAAAGCGACGATGACGCCCGGCTGCGCTATTACCTGGCGCCCCATGCCCCGGCGGCAGGTTCGCGGATGCAGTATCGCCGCGAAGTCTTCACCCTCGGTGAACGGCCGGCGGTGAAAGTCGAATCCACCGATGCCGGTGTCGTCAACGTCACCTACACCTTTGCTCCGGACGGTCTCGCCGCACAGGTCAAGGATGGCAACGGTCGTCGCACCGCACCCGGAGAAGTGCAGGTGACTGTGCTGGCCCGCGAGGCGGACGGTACACCGTCCACCGCACTGCTCGATGGCGTGCGTCGACACTTTGCCCGGCCGGATGTTTGCCCGGAAACCGACAAGGTCACCGTCAAGGGCGCCGAGATTCAGCGCTACAAAATCCGCGTGGTGGCGAAGATAAATTCCGGCCCGGATTCGGGCCTGACCAAAGTCGCCGCCGAGCAACATCTGCAAGCCTACGCCAACAGCTGCCATCGCCTGGAAGGCCGGGTCGATCCGAGCTGGATCGACTACACGCTGCACAGCGCCGGCGCCGTGCAGTTGCAGATTCTTGAACCGCTGACACCCATCGTGTGCAGCGCGTTTCAAGCGCCTTACTGCACGGCGGTCGAAGTCGAGGTGCAGACGCTATGACGGACCAGACACCGCGTCCGACCCTGCTGCCAGCCAACAGCTCGGCGCTGGAACGGGCGCTCGATATCGGCTTCGGCGCGTTGCTTGACCGCATCGTGCCGTCGTTTCCCGAACTGATGAACCCGAGCGAAACACCGGTCGCGTTCCTGCCGTATCTCGCAGCGGATCGCGGCGTAAATGAGTGGGATGCTGATGCAAGTGAGGCTGAAAAGCGCCTGACTGTTTCGCTTTCCTGGCAGATAGAGCGCCAGGCAGGCACAGGCAAAGCTTTGAGTCATGCCGTGGAGTCACTGGGTTTCACGCCGAATATCTGCGCATGGTATCAGCAGCGGCCGACAGGTCTCCCTTATTCCTTTGACGTCCAGGCACTGATCGGGACTCGCTGGTCGAGTGGTGATCACAATCGTCTGATACGGCGAATCAATGCGGCTAAAAGCGAGCGTGATGAGGCAACCATCACCATCGTTCACAGCACCCGTGCAGGGTTGCAACTGGCGGCGGGCTTCGATCCGGCTCTTGGTATTCATGACAATGATCAGACAGGTGTTTTGCCAGAAGTCAGGTTGCCGTCTCTGTTGGGGCTCTGCGCGGGTGCATCGATCCCCCTCTCCGATAGCGAGTTGTCTCTTGGTTCAGCGCTACCTGCGTGAATGACGACGCACGACCAACCCGCGCTGGGATCGCCAGCGCATCACAATAAATGATTGAAGGGCGCAGTTATGACGGATGACGTTACGCGCCTGGTTCGCTTCACCTCGGCGGGATTGAGTGAAGTGTTGCAGGCAAAAAACCAGGGCTTGAAGGGTGAGATCACTCATATCGGTGCCGGCACAGCTCGCTATGATCCGAAAGGCTCCGAGACGGCCCTGCGCGATGAGCGTCAGCGAGTCGCGATAGTTGATTATGAGGATTTGGGTTCAGGGCAACTCAGAATGGGTGCGCTATTCAGCGGTGCCGATGAATATGAAATCGGTGAGTTTGGATTCTATCTCGCAAGTGGCACGTTACTGGCTGTTTACTCAGTGGCCGGAAAGTTACTGACCTATAAGGCAAGCGCTGCTCGTGTATTGCAAAAGTTCACGCTTGATGTATCTCCACTGCCGGCGGATAGCGTAACCGTCCTGGTGGGTACAGAGAATCTCAATGTTTTATTGAGTGAAGAGTTTACGGCGTTGGCATGTGCTGATATCGACAATATGGCGCGTCATGTTCAACTCTTATTGCGCGTGATGTCGCTTGAAACCAAATGAATGTTCGTGGCAGCAGTTGTTGATTGGCGATTGAATTCGTCAGGATGCTGTACCGGTATATTAACAAGACAGGAAATTTAAAGGTGAGTCTAGAAACCACTGTTGCATCGCTGGTCACGGCTGCAAACAATTTGACCAATGTCGTGAATGGGAAAATCGGCAGCATTAATACCACCATGGCCACTGCCTTGAATCAGTTCAATGAGTGGCGAAGTCTGAAAGATGTTGAAGGCGATCCCTTCGCTCTCGGCACGATTCGTCGAAACATACTGCAGGGCTTCGTCACCGGCACCGGAGGTGTTCAAACAGTAGGGGCACAAGGGGATTTTACTGCGACAGACCTGGGCACCAGCCTGAATGTCTATATGCATTTCAAGATTCCGTTGAATATCAATGTCAACTCCGAAATGTTCTGGTTCAATATTAAGGGTTACACTTATGGTACTGCAAAGATTATTGAAGAGACGCTTGTAGGTTATTGCTATCAGCCAACGCGTACACTGCAGAATGTGTCAACTTTTGGCAATATGACGCCCGCGGTCTATGTCGATGCGAGCGGTAATATCGTCATGCGGATACTGGTTCCGAATATTTATTACACCACTATTCGAATCGATACAATGCGAGTGGGTAACGGCCGCCTGTTTAATTTGGGTGATTTGAAAACAAAGTTGTCTTTGGCCGAGACCGTTTCATTCAATTAAGGAGCTGATATGACTGAGCAACCATCAAATGGTATGAATGATCTGCCTCTGGCAGTACCTACGCCTGAAGTCGAGTGGGCAGCAGTTCGTAATCGCCGAGACCAGCTTTTACGCGCAACAGACTTTACTCAATTGCCTGACTATCCGGTTACGGCTGAGCAACTGGCCCAGGTCAAGACTTACCGGAAGGCACTTCGGGATATTCCTGAAATGGTCGAACATCCA
The DNA here is from genome assembly GCF_024981055.1 of Pseudomonas sp. BW7P1. Taxonomy (NCBI): domain Bacteria; kingdom Pseudomonadati; phylum Pseudomonadota; class Gammaproteobacteria; order Pseudomonadales; family Pseudomonadaceae; genus Pseudomonas; species Pseudomonas sp. BW7P1. The sequence goes on from NZ_CP103374.1 coordinate 1,480,786, forward strand.
TCTGAACTGGTATGGCCTGATCTGCCTTCATTTGTGAAGTAAGTCCTTACACCGCGTAAGCGGTTTTTTTTCGTTCGCAAAAAGCCCCTTTATGGGTTTTTTGCGTTTTTGCGTCTGGAGAAGTTCGCAAATGTCTACTCGCCAAACCTACACCGTGCTCGTTCCATTCCCCACCGGCGGTGGGCACTGGTCCAGCGTCGGCCAGGAACTCGATCTGCTCGATGTCGAGGCCAGTGCCCTGCACAGCGCCGGTCGACTGGAGCTGAAAACACCTACCACCAAGGCCGTGAAGGCCGCTGCCAAGAAGGCTGACTGACTATGGCTGAGGTTCTGAACTTCGAGCACAACGGCATTACCGTCAATGCCACCGAATCCCCCGAGGCCATGGGTGGCCTGGGCGACAACGTCATCGGTCTGGTCGGCACTGCGCCGAAAGCCGATCCGCTGATTCCGCGCAACGCACCGTTTCGCATCAACAGCTTCACCACCCACGCGCTGCTCGATCCGACCGGCTCGGAAGAGGGCACCCTGTACCACGCGGTCTACCAGATTCTCAAAGTGGTCAAGGTGCCAGTGTACGTGGTGATCGTCGAGGCGGGCGCGACCCCGGCCGACACCGTCAACGCGGTGATCGGCGGCATCGAGCCTGCCACCGGCCGCAAACTCGGTCTGGCCGCATTGGGCAGCGTCCCGGAAGACCTGACCATCATCGGCGCGCCAGGCTTCACCGGCACCAAGGCAGTGGCCAGCGAGTTCGCCTCGTTCGGCAAGCGCATCAAGGCCCGTGTGGTGCTGGACGGCAAAGACGCTTCGGTTGCTGACCAAGTGACCTACAGCCAGGAACTGGGCGGCGCGGATCTGGGTTTCGACCGTTGCCTGGTGGTGCACAACATGCCCGCCGTGTATTCGAAAGCCGCGAAGAAAAACGTCTTCCTCGCACCTTCCAGTCTGGCGATTGCCGCGCTGGCCAAGGTCAAGCAATGGGAAAGCCCGGGCAACCAGGTGACCTACGCCGAAGACGTGTCCCGGGTCGTTGAATACAACATCCTCGACACCTCCACCGAAGGCGATCTGCTCAACCGCTACGGTGTCAGCTACTACGCCCGCACCGTGCTGGGCGGCTTCTCGCTGCTGGGCAACCGCTCGATCACCGGCAAGTTCATCAGCTACGTCGGTCTGGAAGACGCCATCAGCCGCAAGCTGGTGAAGGCCGGCCAGAAGGCCATGGCGAAGAACCTGACCAAGTCGTTCATGGATCAGGAAGTCAAACGCATCAACGACTGGCTGCAGACCCTGGTCGCCGACGAAACCATTCCCGGCGGCAGCGTGTACCTGCACCCGGAACTCAACAGCGTCGAGAAGTACAAGAACGGCACCTGGTACGTGGTCATCGACTACGGCCGCTACGCGCCGAACGAACACATGGTTTATCAACTCAACGCCCGCGATGAAATCATCGAGCAGTTCCTGGAGGACGTTCTCTAATGTTTACCAACCGCGTAAGACAGGCCATCGCGGCCACCCTGCAAGGCCTGCCGCTGTCGGCGACCGTGGAGGAGTTCACTCCGCCGAAAATCGATTTCGACATGGAAAACATGGCGGGCGGGCGCTTCATCGTCGAGGAAATGGCCAAGAGCGCCAAACCGTTGAATGCGCAAATCAAGCTGCAGGGCACTGGCGCCGAAGTGTTGCTCGCCATGGGTGTGAAACTCGGCGACGACATTCTGCTGAACGTGCGTGAAGCCGGTCAGGACCAGGACGGCAACACCTGGTTCACCTATCACACCATCGGCGGCAAGCTCAAAACCATGGGTGAAGACGCCATCAAAATGGGTGGTAAGGCCCTGACGACGTTGGACTTTTCCTGCCGCACCTACACCCGCCTGGAAAATGGCATTCCGGTGATCGACATCGACGTGCGCACCCAGAAGTTCGTACTCAACGGCGTCGACATCCTCGGTGATGCCCGTCGTGCGGTGCTGATGCCGTAAGACTCGGCCAGAAAGGCAACAACCCACCCTGTGGGAGCGAGCCTGCTCGCGATGAGGCCATCAAATTCAAATTCAATGTTGACTGACCCGCCGCCATCGCCAGCAGGCTGGCTCCCACAGGTTGTACTCAAGAACACCCAAGGAATTCCTTTCATGTCGTGGATGCCACCCAAGCATGACCTGCTGTCGCCGATCACCGGCGACGACGGCTCGCAGATCGAATCGATCCAGCTCAAGCCGCTGTTCTACGCCGCCCAGAAAGAAGCGCTGGAACGCGCCGGCGACGATGAGGACGACCAGTTCTTCGAACTGGCGCTGCTGGCCACCGGCCTTTCGGTCAAGGAACTCGACCAGCTCAAGCGCCCGGACTACGTGACCATTGCGCAGTACGTACACGAGATGTCGACCCGTCCGGCGTCGTACTTTCTCGATCAGGTCGAAGAGGCGGAAAAATCCGACGATCCCGACCAGGTGCAACTGCTGCAACCGCTTGCCGTCACCGGCCGCACCGTGACCTCGCTGAGTCTGGAAATGCCGGCGCTGCGGGCCACCAAAGTGATGAAGAAACTGAAAACGGCCAAGGAACGCGCCGAGTTCATCACCGCCCATTGCACCGGCCTGATGATCCCCGATCTGGCCCTGATGAGCGTCCCGGACTGGACGCAATTGCAGGTGCGCATCGATGATTTTTTAAACCAGCCGGCGGCCTTCTTTCGGAACGCGACATCGAAGTAATCCTCGATATCGTGCCGCTCATTTACCCGGTAAGTGAGGCGGAAATTCTGGAGTGGGACGCCGAAAAGGCGTTGCGCCGCTACGACATAGCGATCACTCGCCTTGGCGTGAAAAAGGAGTAGAGCGGCATGGCAGAGAGCAAATTTGCGCTCATGAATGCCGGTGACAGCGCCGGCGCAGGATTTGGCAGTATCCCGCTGAGCACTGCCTCGCTGAATGCAACTGCCGGGCAACTTGTCATGGAGCAGGCCAGCGGTCTGCGCCAGGCATTGCTGACAGCCAGCGGAAAAATCGTACTGCTGACGACGGCAATCGAAGCATTGAGCGTGACCCTGGCCGCCTTGCGTGCGTTGCCACAGGCAGCGAATGCCGGAGCGAAGAGTGAGTCGGCCGGAGGACAAAAAACACCGGAAAAATCTTCCGCTGGGCCTGAGCTTCCCGAGACGCGCAAAGCAGCGATGGCGATGGATTCGGCGGCGTCCACGCTTGCGAGTGTGGCGCAGCTCTCCCGCAATGACGGGAAAGACATGGCACTCACGAGCCTGAAAATGGCCAGTGCCACTTTGGTGGCTGCCGGAGGCACGACCGGGGTCGAACTGGTCAGGATTGAAACCCTGGCAGCCAAGGCAGGAATCGGCAGCGAAGCGGTAGACGCCGAGGGAAAGAAACGTGAGTTGCTGACTTTTGCCAGCGATGCGGCCATCACTGCATCGGCCTTCAAGGTTACAGGGCTGGAAGCCGGCGAAATGTTGAAGGTCTGGCGCACCTCGATGAAGCTCTCGCGGGATCAAGCCCTTGATCTGGCGGACGCGGCCAATCATCTCGGCAAGATGCCCGGCGATGTGCAGACAGCGGATATTGGTTCTGTTCTGCAGCAGTCGGGCGAGGCGGCAATCAGCGCAGGCTTGCAACCTGAACAGGCTGCGGCGTTGACGGCGGCGTTGCTCAACAGCGGCGCGAAAAAAGACGATGCCGGCAATGCGCTGAAGAACATTTCCAGTGCACTGGGCAAGGGCGATCAAGCATCCATGGCCGAGAAAGGTGCCTGGAAGCAGTTGGGCCTGGATCCCAAGGCAGTGGCCGAAGCCATGCGTGATCCTGACAAACAGAATGCCCAAGGCGCCGTGCTATCGGTGCTTGCGGCGCTGAATGCCAGACCGGTGGAACAACGCTCGACACTGGCCCGGACCTTGTTCGCGGACAGTGGAGAGGCCGCGTTGTCGCTGTCCCAGGACCTGGGCAAGGTGAATGAAGCCTTTTACCTCGTGAGCGACAAAAGCCAATACGCGACATCGAAGCTGGGCGATAAAAGCTCGGTGAGGCAGTCCGCACTGGCACTTGCCGAGACTCAGCAGGGGCAGTGGAACATCAAGAATGCCCGTGAGGAACGTTTGTCGGTCGCCAAAGGCAATGCACTGGCGCCGGATATCGAAAAAACCGGTGAGAGCCATTCGATAGACACGCTGAGCGATCTGGCCGAAACCTACCCGAAAACCACGGGGGCCGTTCTGACGGCGACGGCCTGGATCAAACCGGTGTTCGACGCCGTGACCGATGCGGTGGGCGGTGAGCTGAAAGACCGGGGAGGCAAATGGATCGTTGATAAAGCTGCCAGTTACCTTCCCGGTCGTTCAAAGCGCGGCTTGTCTGCAGCAACCTCTGCGACGGCCGTGGCTGAAACTCAGGGTCTGGCTCTGGCCAGTCGCAGTGCCAGCGCTGGCAACGGTCTGAAAATACTCGAACAGACTGCAAGCGTTGCTGTTCCGCGGCTGGAACCTGTGCTCGCATCGGTGCAGCCGGCCTCGCGCTGGATGCCTTGGCAGGCGAAGGCGGCGATGGGGGTTTCGGCTGTCGCCGCAGGTATTGCCAGCGGTGACAAACAGCAGATCGGCAAGGGGCTCGGTGAAGCAGGTGGCGCCTGGGCCGGCGCGGTCGCCGGCAGCTCGATCGGCGCCTCCATCGGAAGTGTGGGGCTGGCGCCGGGCATTGCACTCGGCGGTCTGATTGGCGGACTGGTCGGGGGATGGCTGGGCGCTGAAGGAGGAGGCTTTTTAGGTGAGAAACTCATGTCCACCGCGTCGGACAAACTCGCCCCTCCTGCCGAAGTCGCCAAAGACCTCCCTGGCGCACAGACGCAGAACCAGCAGGTTTCCTTCGCTCCGACCATCCAGGTCTCTTGTCCTGCCCCTGACACGGCCCAACAGATTCAATCGATTATCGAGCAACAGCTGTCCGGCCAGTTCCACGGCCAATTCATGCCGCTGCTGACGGGTAACCCACTCGGGACGCGCCGCGACGCCGCCCTGACTGACGGAGCCGGTACATGAAACAACAAATGGCACTGGGCAGTTTCATCTTCGGCCTGTCCCGGGATTTTGCGTACAGCACGCTGTCGCGAAAGTCCGATGGCGGCTGGACGGAACTGCCGATCCTGACCAGCAAACCCAAGTCCCACCAGACCGGGCAGAAGCCCGAAACCCTGACCCTCTCCGGTACCTCGATGTACGCCGTAGCGATGAACCGACTCGATGAGCTGCGTGCGCTGCAGGCACTGAGATCGCCACTGCCGTTGATTGACGGCATCGGTCGCAATTGGGGCCTGTGGCGCATCAACAGCATCCAGGAGAGCCAGAGCGAGGTCATCGACGATGGCACTGCGATGGTCATCAAGTGGGTCATCGAACTGGCGGAGTTCAACAATGCATAAGGTACGAAGCGTGGCCGGCGATTCGGTGAATCTGTTGTTGTACCGCGAAACCGGTCGCAGCGATGACGCCGCCGAAGACGCCCTGTGGCAGCTCAACCCGACGCTGGCCGAACACGGCCCGGTGCTGCCTGCGGGCGTCTGGGTGGTGCTGCCGGAGCTCGACTCGAAACCCGCCGCAATCAAACCGGTTTCGGCCTGGGATTAAGGAGGCTGCATGGCACAGGGATTCACCCCGGTCGTGGAAATCTACGGGGCCAACGCGGCGCTGCTCAACCAGCGCCTGATCAGTTGGGAGCACGTCGATGCCGCCGGTATCGAGTCTGATCAGCTGACGCTTACGGTCGATCTGGAAGGGCTTGAAGGCCTGCCAAAACTGGGTGGAAAAATCGGTCTTCGGGTCGGCTATCGCGAATCTGAAATAGTCGATAAGGGCCTGTTCAAAGTGACGCGCCTGACACCGACCCTGTTCCCGTTTCGCCTGACACTGGTCGCCACGGCCGCACCGTTCAGCGTCGCCGACGAGACTGGCTTCAAGCAGCGGCGGACGGCCAGTCATGGCCCGACCACGCTGGGTGCACTGTTTCGTGAACTGGTTTCACGCCACGGGTTTTCACCCCGGGTGGCGCCGGATCTGGCGCTGATCAGGATCGATCACATCGACCAGTCCAACGAAACCGACATGGGTTTCCTGACGCGCCTGGCGAAGAAGTACAAGGTGATCGCCAAACCGGTGGGCGAGCTGTATGTGCTGGCACGGCCCGGTCAGGTGAAGTCACTGTCGGGCAAGGTACTGGCGGACGTGCGTCTGTCGGTAACCGAGAACAATCGCCCCGGCGATCACGCGTTCATCGGCGCTACCCTTGAAGAGACCGCCCGCGCACAGGCACAGGGTTGCAAGACGAGTTTCTGGGATAACGCCAAAGGTGTGATGCGCCAGGTGCTGACTGGCGAGGCGCCCTACAAGACCTTGCGCCAGACTTGCCAGAGCGAGGAGGAGGCCAGGGCCATCGGCGAGGGCGAAGTGCGCAAGATGCTGCGGGAAAAGTACAAGGTGAAGATCACCTGCCCGGGCAATCCGCTGTTGTCTGCCGAAGGCCTGCTGTTGCTCGACGAGACCTGGCCGGACTTCCTGCGCGGTCGCTGGTCGATCGAAAAAGTGACTGCCAGCGGCAAGCGCGATGAAAGCTATCGCTGCGTCATCGAAGCTACGAGCCTCGATCCAAAAGCCTGATCGTTCAGGCATTCCCAGCCAAAAAAACCTCTGGAACGCTCCCATGAAGATCTCCCCGATCCTCACGCAGCTGCGTGCGCAATGCCCAAGCCTTGCCGGCCATATCGCGACAGGCGTCGACCTGGCGCTGCTGCAAGGCAACCCGAATCTGCCGACACCGTCGGCCCATGTTTTACCGCTGGCCGACCTGGCCAGCGCCAGCACCGCACAGAACTCCGCCAGCCAGCCGATCCGTGACCGCTTCGAAATCATCCTGGTGCTCGACACCACGGATGCCACAAAAGCGCTGGATCTGTTGCACGACCTGCGCGCCGAACTGTGGCGTGCACTGGTGGGCTTCAAGCCCGGTTCCGACTACAGCGCCATCGTTTATGACGGCGGCGAAACGCTCTCGATCAACAGCAGCCGCGCTTTTTACCGGCTGCGCTTTTTTGCCGAGTTCCAGCTGGGCCGCAATCTGCCAAGTCAGCCTGCGGAGAGTTGGCACGAACGCGAACTGGACGGTTTGTCGTCCTTTACCGGGGTCACCGTGCGGGTCGATGCGATCGACCCTGCCGACCCCAACCTGAAACACCCGGGCCCTGACGGGCGCGTGGAAATGACTTTCTCTGGAGACGTAACCCCATGAGCAACCGCATCACCGTAGTGCCGGCCGTCGGCCGTGCCGTGCCGGACCCGGAAGCCGGCGACCTGCTGCCCCTGGAGGGCCGTGAAGTGCTGGACAGCGCCTGGTGGCGCCGGCGTCTGGCCGACGGCGATATCACCCTCAAAACCGCAACAGCCAAACAAAAGGGAGCCAAATAATGGCGATCGGATTCAGCAACATCCCCGCGGACATTCGTGTACCGCTGTTCTATGCCGAAATGGACAACTCGGCCGCCAATAGCGCGTCCTCGTCCATGCGCCGCCTGATCGTGGCGCAGGTCAACGACAACATCGCCCCGAGCGAAACCGGCAAACTGGTGCTGGTTTCCAGCGTGGCACTGGCCAAGAGCATTGGTGGCCAGGGTTCGATGCTGGCGTCGATGTACGAGACTTTCCGCAAGGCCGACCCGATCGGTGAGATCTGGTGCCTGCCGCTGCACAACGCCACCGGCGCCATCGCCAAGGGCGTGCTGACCCTGACCGGCACCGCGACTCAGGCCGGTTTGCTCAACCTGTATGTCGGCGGCGTGCGTGTGCAGGCCAACGTGGTCAACGGTGCCACCGCTGCCCAGGCGGCCACTGCCCTGGCACAGAAAATCAACGCCACCGCCGATCTGCCGGTGAGCGCAGCCGCCGCTGAAGGTGTTGTCACCCTGAACGCCAAATGGACCGGCGAAAGCGGCAACGACATCAGCCTGCAATTCAACCGCCTGGGCAAGAGCAACGGCGAAGAAACCCCGGCAGGCCTGACTACCGCCATCACTGCCATGACCGGCGGCGTCGGTGTACCGGATCAAGTGGCTGCCGTTGCGGCACTGGGCGATGAGCCGTTCGAATTCATCGCGCTGCCATGGTCCGACCTGGCCACCCTCAACACCTGGCAGGCGGTGATGGACGACAGCACCGGTCGCTGGTCGTGGGCCAAGCAGCTGTTCGGTCACGTCTACAGTGCCAAGCGCGGCACCGTCGGCACGCTGGTGGCCGCCGGTCAGGCGCGCAACGACCAGCACATGACCATTCAGGCGCTGGAGCCGGGCGTTCCGCAACCGGTGTGGGTACAAGCTGCGGCACTGGCTGCACGCACTGCGGTGTTCATCTCCGCCGACGCCAGCCGTCCGACCCAGAGCGGCAGCCTGCCGGGCGTCGATCCGGCACCGGCCAGCGAGCGTTTCACCCTGACCGAGCGTCAGTCGCTGCTCAACTACGGCATCGCCACCGCGTATTACGAAGGCGGCTACGTGCGCATCCAGCGCTCGATCACCACCTACCAGAAGAACGCCTACGGCCAGGCCGACAACTCGTACCTGGACAGCGAAACCATGCACCAGTCGGCGTACATCGTGCGTCGTCTGCAAAGCGTGATCACCAGCAAGTACGGTCGCCACAAACTGGCTTCCGACGGCACGCGCTTCGGCGCCGGTCAGCCGATCGTCACCCCGGCGACCATTCGCGGTGAGCTGATCGCCCAGTACGCCAAGCTCGAACTCGAAGGCCACGTGGAAAACGCCGAGCTGTTCGCCGAGCACCTGATCGTCGAGCGCGACGTGCAGGATCCGAGCCGCGTGAACGTACTGTTCCCGCCGGATTACATCAACGGTCTGCGCGTGTTCGCACTGCTCAACCAGTTCCGTCTGCAGTACGACGACGTCGCCTGATCGGCCCGTTTGACACTGTGATTCGGCCCACCTCGCGTGGGCTTTTTATTTGAAGGGAGTAACACCATGGGTCAACTGATTGCAGGCACCTGCTACGTCAAGGTCGACGGTGCACAACTGACCATCAATGGCGGCTGCGAAGCCCCGCTGATGGCCGTCAAACGCGAAACCGTCGTGCCGGGTTTCTACAAGGAAACCGACATCGCGCCGTCGTTCAAGGTGACTGCGCTGCACACCGCCGACTTCCCGCTGAAGAAGCTGATCGAAGGCACCGACATCACCGTCACCTGCGAATTCAGCAACGGCAAAGTCTATGTACTGGCCGGTGCCTACCTGGTCGAAGAGCCAGTTTCCAAAGGCGATGACGCCACCATCGAGCTGAAATTCGAAGGCATCAAGGGGACCTGGCAATGAGTGGCGCCGTGAAGCTTCAAGTTGCGATCGAAGCTCACGGCGAGCCCCTGACCGAACTCGTCCTGCGCCGTCCGACGGTGCAGGAGGTACGAGCGATCAAGGCGCTGCCGTACAAGATCGACAAGAGCGAAGAAGTCAGCCTCGACATGGACGTGGCGGCCAAATACATCGCCGTGTGCGCCGGCATTCCGCCGTCGTCGGTCAACCAGCTGGACCTGGCTGACCTCAACGCGCTGAGCTGGGCCGTTGCGAGTTTTTTCATGAGTGCGGCGTCGGAGCCATCACCGACCTGATCGCGGTCGCCTATGACCTGGCCTGGTTCTGGAAGGTTGACCCCGAACAGATGATGGCCAGGCCACTGGATGTGCTTCGCGAATCGCTGGAGCACGCGCAACGGATCAATGCGATGCAGCAGGTGCAGTGATGGCAGAAGAAACCAAAGCTAAAGCGTCGGTGCTGCTGACTGGCATCGACGAACTGTCACCCAAGCTCGGCGCCCTGCGAGTGAAGGTCGACGACTTCAAGAAAAACCTCGAGCAGACCGGCCTCGGCAAACTGGACATCAGCGGTCTGTTCAAGGGCGGCAGCGTGATCACGCCGTTCGTGGACGGCATCAAATCCGCCGCCGCCTTTCAGGGCAAGCTGAGCGAGGTCAGCGAGACGGCGAAAACCGTCGATCTGCCTGCCACGCCAAAGGCTGCGGCACAAAACATGAACGTGTTCAGTGCGTCCATGGAAAAGGTCTCCGCTGCGGTAGACGCCGCACTGGTGCCGGCGGTGGGCGCATTGGTGGTCGGGCTGGAGCCGGTGCTGACCCAGGTCGGCAGCCTGCTCGCCGACAACCCGAAACTGGTCGAAGGCCTGGCGGCAGGGGCGATTGCGTTTTCCGCCATGCAGACCGCCGTCACCGGTATGACCCAGGTGATGGACGTCATGAGCATGGTGCTCAAGACCAACCCGATCATGCTGATCGCCATGGGCATTGCCGTGGCGGCCGGGTTGATCGTGGCCAACTGGACACCGATATCTGCGTTCTTCACCGGAATGTGGGAGGGCGTGAAAAACGCCGGAGCCAGTGCAATGGCTACGTTGCGCTCGGTACTCGACTGGAGGCCGCTGGAAACACTGGCGGCGCTGTGGGAACCGGTTACGGGTTTCTTCTCCGGGGTTTGGGAAAAGGTCAAAGCGATCACCGCTCCGGTGATCGAATTCTTCAAGTCGGTTTTCTCATGGTCGCCTGCGGGCCTGATCCTGGAAAACTGGGGGCCGTTGACCGGTCTGTTTTCAGCGATCTGGGAACTGCTCAAGGCCTTGAGTGTGCCGGTGATGGCGTTCCTCAAGGGGCTGTTCGACTGGACGCCGCTGGGGATGATCATCAACAACTGGGGCGCGATCACCGGTTTCTTCGCCTCGATCTGGGCCGCGTTGCAACCAGCGGCGCAAGCCATCAAGGACTTCTTCGGCACGCTGTTCGACTATTCCCCGTTGGGGATGCTCGTCAACAACTGGGGCAGCGTCGTGACCTTTTTCGAACCGGTGTGGGCCGCGTTGCAAGCGTCGGCGCAACAGATCAAAAGCTTCTTCCAGAGCCTGTTCGAATGGTCGCCGCTGGAGCAGATCGCGCAGTACTGGCAGCCGATCAGCGAAGTGTTTTCGGCGCTGTGGGGCGTGGTGCAGGCATTGGCCGCGCCGGTGCTGGAGTTCCTGCACAACATGTTCGAATGGACACCGTTGGGGCAGATCATCAAGAACTGGGGCCCGATCACCGAATGGTTCGGCGAGCTGTGGCAAAAGCTGCAAACCGTCATCGCACCGATCAAGGAACTGTTCGATGGCGGCTTCGCCGGGCTGATCGCCAAGGTCACCGGCAAGGTCGAAACCCTGACCCAGGCACAGCGCCAGACCAATGCCGAAGGCAAGGGCGAACTGGCACCGGCCTTCTTCGGCGCCAGTCCGAAAACCGAGGGCGGCAGTGCGTTGCAGGGTGGTTCCTTGCCGCAATCCTCCAGCGCCCTGATCCAGCAAAGCGCTGCCAACAACCGCACGCAACTCGAAGGCGGCCTGACGGTGCGCTTCGAAAACGCGCCGGCGGGGCTGCGCACCGATCAACCGCAAACCAATCAACCGGGGCTGGCGCTCAGTTCGCGCATCGGCTATCGCTCGTTATCGGCAGGAGGTTCCAATGAACTGGCGTGACCGTTTGTTGCCGGCATCCTTCCGGGGTGTCGGCTTCTGGATCGACCAGGCGAAAACCCCGGTCGGCCGCAAGGGGCAGTTGCACGAGTACCCGCAACGCGACCTGCCGTTTTTCGAGGATCTCGGCCAGCAGACCAAGACCCATGACCTGACGGCATTCATCATCGGTGCCGATTGCCTGGAGCAGCGCGACAAGCTGCTCCAGGCTTTGGAGCAGGGCAGCGGCGAGCTGGTGCATCCATGGCTGGGCCGTCTGCAGGTCAAGGTCGGCGAGTGCGACATGACTCACACCCGCCAGGATGGCGGGATGGTGACCTTCTCCCTGAAGTTCTACCCCGATCGGCCGCTGCCGTTTCCGACGGCAACAGTCAGTACGCAAAAAGTTCTGCTGATCAAGGCCGACAGCCTGCTCGGTTCGGCGGTGGCGCGTTTCGAACAGGCGATGACCCTGATCAAGGCGGCGCGGATCGGCATCGCCAATCTGCGCAACAGCCTCACCGGCGTATATGACGTGATCAAGGAGCAGCTCAAGCCGCTGATCGCGCAATACAAGCAGATCACCGAACTGGTCAGGGCCGTCAAGGAACTGCCCAAGGAGGTGGCGGCGGAGTTCAAGGGCTTGCTCGGCGATATCAAAGAGCTGAAGGCATTCGCGAAGGAGGGCTACCGTGGCGTGATTGCCGACGTGTCCCAACAGATCGAAGCCATCCGCAAGGCCGACGCACCGAAGATCACCACCGGCAAGGACACCACCGCTGCGGCGCAGGCCCTGGCCAATCTGGTGCAGGACACCCTGATCGTCAAAGCGGCGCAATGGGTGGCGTCGATGCCGGTGGCCTCGACGCCGGTGAAACTGTCGTCGACACCTTCGCTGGATCAGCAGTCGAAACAGCCGGTCAGCCGTCAGGAAGTACCGGTCACGGATGATCTGCAAGCGTTGCAAAAAGAACTGATCGAAGCGCTGCAAAAGGCCCAGGACAAGGCCGATCCCGCGCACTACCAGGCCATCGCCGATGTGAAGGAAGCGCTGATCGCGCACCTCAAGGCTGTGGCTTCGTCCGGTGTGCGGCTGGTCAGCAAAACCTTCCAGGAAACCTTTCCGGCGCTGGTCGTGGCCTACAAGCAGTTTGGCGATGCCACTCGGGTGACCGAGGTCATTCAGCGCAACGGTTTGTCTCATCCGGGCTTCTCACCCAACGAAGTCAAGGTTTCCAGGGAGTGAGTCATGAACGAGACTGACAACCGCGTGACGCTGACCGTCAACAGCATGGAATACGGCGGCTGGAAAAGCGTGGAAATCACTGCGGACCTGGAGCGCCAGTTCCGCACCTTCAAACTCGACATCACCTGGCAATGGCCGGGGCAAACCGTGGATCAGCGGATCAAGGCCGGTGACCCGTGCGAAGTGCGGATCGGCCAGGATCTGGTGCTCACCGGTTATGTGTTCAAGGCCCCGATCAGTTATGACGGGCGGCAGATCAGCCTGAGCATCGAAGGCAGTTCCAAGACCCAGGATCTGGTGGATTGTGCGGCGCGAAACATCCCTGGCCAATGGCAGGATCAATCGCTGTTGAACATCGTCCAGGCCCTGGCCGGGGAATACTCGCAGTTTGTGGTCAACGAGATTCCCGAGACTGCACGTCTGAGCAAACACACGATCGTGCCGGGTGAAACGGTGTTTCAGTCGATCGACCGTCTGCTCTCGCTGTACCGGGTATTTTCCACCGATGACGCCGAAGGCCGGCTGGTGCTCGCCAAACCCGGCAGCGCCGGCCGCGCCAGCGATGCACTGGAGCTGGGCAAGAACATTCTCTCGGCCAATGCGCCGATGGATTTCAGCCAGGTGTTTTCCGAGTACCGGGTGATCGGTCAGCAGAAGGGCAACGACAAGAAGAGCGGGGCGGCGGCCAGCGAAGTTGAATCGACGGCGACCGACCTGAGCTTCAAGCGTCGGCGCACCACGATCATCAACGAAGGCTCGCAACTGACGTTCGAACTGGCCCGGCAACGGGCGCAATGGGAGAGCGCGACGCGTATGGGCCGGGCGCTGACCACCACTTATCAGGTGCAGGGCTGGCGTCAGTCCAACGGTGACCTGTGGCGCCACAACACGTTGGTGCGGGTCAAGGACCCGGTGCTTGGGTTCGATGAAGACATGCTGATTTCCAAGGTGACGTATTCGCTGTCGGCGCAGGGTTCGGTGACCACCCTGCAAGTCGCACCACCGCATACCTTCGATGCGAACCCGACTCCCCCGAAAAAGACCTGAGCCCGACACCGCCCTCCAAGGAAAACCCTATGAGCCTACTGACACGCCTGCTGGCGCGCGGCACTGTCGTGCTCGCCAGTTCGGCCTCCAAGCTGCAATCGCTGCAAATGCGCCTCACCGCCGGTGAAGTGAACGACGACATGGAGCACTTCGAGCCCTACGGCTTCACCAGCCACCCGCTGGCCGGTGCCGAAGGCGTCGTCACCTTTCTCGGCGGCGACCGTTCTCATGCCATCGCGCTGGTGGTAGCTGACCGCCGTTATCGCCTGCAATCGCTGGCGGCCGGCGAAGTGGCGATCTACACCGACGAAGGTGACAAGATCCACTTCAAGCGCGGGCGGATCATCGACATCGAAACCGCCACGCTCAACATCCACGCCAGCACGGCGGTGAACTTCGACACGCCGGTGATCAACCAGACCGGCAAGATCGTTTCCAAAGGTGATCAGTTGGCCGGCGGCATCAGCCAGATCAAGCACGTGCATGGCGGCGTGCAGGGCGGCAGCGGCCAGACCGGCGTGCCGGCGGGAGGTCAGTGATGCTTTTCAGCCAGAACCTTCACGCCGCGCTGACCCGTGCGGTGCTGATCAGCCTGTTCACCTGGCGCCGCGCCGCCGACGACGATGCCCTCGATGACGAGGAGCGTTACGGCTGGTGGGGCGACACCTTTCCCACCGTGGCCGACGACCGCATCGGTTCGCGGTTGTGGCTGCTGCGTCGGGTCAAGCTGACCCGGCAGACCCAGATGGACGCCGAGTTCTATGCCCGCGAAGCCCTGCAATGGCTGATCGACGACGGCCATTGCAGCGCCATCGACATCATCAGCGAACGCCTCGACGCCCAGCGCCTGAACCTGCGTACGGTCCTGACCCTGGCCGATGGCGAACGCCTGGACATCAACCCCGATAACAGTTGGCAGGTGATCTATGCCGTTTGAAACCCCTTCGCTGCCGGTGCTGATCAAGCGCACCCAAAGCGACCTGGCCGGCGATTCGCTGCGCCAGTCCGATGCGCAAGTCCTGGCCCGTACCGTTGGTGGGGCCGCTTACGGTCTGTATGGCTACCTTGACTGGATCGCCGAGCAGATCCTGCCCGACACCGCCGACGAGTCGACGCTGGAACGCATCGCCGCGCTGCGCCTGAACCAGCCGCGCAAACCGGCGCAGGTCGCCACCGGCAGCGTCAGTTTTACCGCCACCGCAGGCGCGGTGCTGGACGTCGATACGCTGCTGCAATCGAGCGATGGCCGCACCTACAAAGTCACTGCCGCACGCACCACGGTCAATGGCAGCAACACCACCACCATCGCGGCGCTGGAGGCGGGCAGTCTCGGCAATGCCGATGCCGGGCTGGCGCTGACTCCGGTGCAGCCAGTGAGCGGCGTGGTCGGCAACAGCTTTGTCGTGCTGGCGCCGGGTCTCAGCGGCGGTGTGGCGCGGGAAAGCCTGGAATCGCTGCGTTCGCGGGTGATCCGCTCCTATCGCGTGATCCCCCACGGCGGTTCGGCCAGCGACTATGAAACCTGGGCGCTGGAAGTACCGGGCGTAACGCGGGCCTGGTGCCGGGGCGGCCTGCTCGGGCCGGGCACGGTGACGGTGTTCATCATGCGTGATGAAGATCCACAACCGGTGCCCAACGACGAGCAACTGGCGCAAGTCCAGGACTACATCGAACCGCTGCGACCAGTGACCGCGCAAGTGCATGTGCAGCGACCGGTTCAAGTGCCGGTGGTGTACCGCTTCAAGAGCGTCAACCCGGACACCACCGCCGTGCGCGCCGCTGTTGAAGCGCAACTGCGCGACCTGCACAACCGTGAAGCCGATCTCGGCGCGCCGTTGCTGATCAGCCATATCCGTGAAGCCATCAGCAGCGCTGGCGGTGAGTACGATCACACCTTGACCGCGCCGGCCGCTGATGTGCCTGCCGCTCAAAGCGAACTGCTCACCTTCGGAGGTTGCGTATGGGGGGCATAAGATCCGCCGCGCAATATCAGGCGCAGCTTCGCGCACTGCTGCCCAGCGGCCCGGCCTGGGACCCGGAGCGGGTCCCGGAACTCGATGAAGTGCTGCAAGGCGTGGCCGTCGAACTGGCGCGTCTCGATGCCCGCGCCGCCGACCTGCTCAACGAGATGGACCCGGCCGGCGTCAGCGAGTTGGTGCCGGACTGGGAACGGGTGATGAACCTGCCCGACCCGTGCCTGGGCGCCACACCGCTGTTCGATGACCGTCGTCTCGCCGTGCGCCGCCGCTTGCTGGCGGTCGGCAGCCAGGCCGTCGGCTACTACCTGGAAATCGCCAGAAGTCAGGGTTACCCCAACGCCACCATCACCGAACTCGAAGCCCCGCGCATGGGCCGCTCGCGCTTCGGCGCCGCGCATTGGGGCACCTGGGAAGCGCAGTTCATGTGGACGCTCAACACCGGTGGCCGGCTGCTGCTCGGCCGGCGTTTCGGCGCGAGTTACTGGGGCGAGCGCTTCGGCGTGAACCCGGGCTCGGCGCTTGAATGCCTGATTCATCGGGCGGCGCCGGCGCATACCAAGGTGCATATCAACTATGACTAGGAAGGAGTGACGGGATGGACTACCCGAAAAGTGTGCCCAGCTCCGGGCTGGTGGATGGGCGCTTTGCCGATGAAAACCCGCTGTTAGGAACACCGGGTTCGCTGATTCCCGCGACGTGGGGTAACGGTGTAACGGAAGAGTTGCTGAACGTGATCCGTGCGGCGGGGATGGTGCCCTCCGAAAGTGAGTCGGATCAGTTGCTCAAGGCGCTGAAGAACGTTCTGTCCCAGGACGCAATGCCGTTTGCAGCCTTGGCGTTTCCAACAGTGGGCACGAACGACGGGCGCATTTCGGTCAGTGCCGCGAGCGCTTCGGCTGGCGGCACGGTATCGGTGCCGGGCGGCGTGCTGGTCTGCCTCGGTGAAGAAGTCGCTGCCGGCATGACGGCGCGTCCGCGCACGTTGCTGACCTCCGCCTGGACCTCGTCCGGCCTGGATATCAACAGCACCTATTTTCTAAGAATGCAGGTGCGCAACGGGGCACTGGTCTGCTACACGCAAAAAGGCCTTGATACCGATGTCATTCCGGCGGGGATGAAAGCGGGAACCGGGAGCAATGGCGGCGGTTTCGACTCCACCTGCATCGACATGCTGGTGGCCAGAGTAGTGACAGCCGGGGCCGGGACTTTACCCAAACTCACGTTGTTGGCGAACAAGGCGCGGCTTGAGGCGGTGGGTGTCTGGTCCGGTGCCAATGGCAGCTTCTCGCTCCCGTTGAACTGGGCGCGCAAACCCCGGACCTACATGGCCGGGATCTGCGATTTTGACGACAACGTCAAAACCGATTACGGCGTGATCAGCGAGGAAGTCGGGGTCAATTTCAATGGTGTGCAGATCATGCCCGAGGGTGGCTTCACTGATCGTTACACGGCGCGTGTGGCCATTTCGGCGTGGTCACAGAACCTGAGCACTTCAGGCCGGATTAACGCTCGTGTCAGATGGGAGGTTTGAGGATGAAGGCCATTATCGAAAATGGAGTGGTGACGGCTTTGCTGACCGGTGATGTCGATTGCGGCGTTCCGGTGCCGGTCGGCCTCCCGGTTTCCACAGGCTGGCTGTTCGACAACGAGCGTTTCAGTGCGCCGCCGCAGGTCGATGTTTCGCCGGATTTGAAAACCGACGCACAGCGTCAATGGCGCACGGCAGAGCTCGCGGCCACCGACTGGCTGGTAACCCGTCATCGCGACGAACTGGACATCGGGGCGCAACCAACTCTGAGTGGCAAGCAGTTCTCGAAATTGCAGGCCTGGCGCCAGGCGCTGCGCAATTGGCCGGGCACCGTCGAGACGGCGGATGACCTGTCGCGCCCCGAACCTCCCAAGTGGCTTGCCCGGACGTCCCAGCGGGCACCGTGAAGACGTGCTTGCAGCGCTTGAACGACGCCCGCCCTGTGCGGGCGTTTTTCATGCGCGCGCAGGTGAACCGCCGATCGCTGGAGTCACAATAACTACTTACAGGAATTGAACAGTGGACTATCCAAAAACCGTCCCCAGCGCCGGTCTGGTGAATGGGAAATTTGTCGATGAAAACCCTCTGACCGGAACGCCGGGATCGCTGATTCCGGCGGATTGGGGGAACAGTGTCACGCAGGAAATTCTCAATGTGATCAAGGCCGGGGATCTGACCCCGGACGAGAAGAAATACGATCAACTGTTGCAAGCGATCCAGAGCGTTTCGGCCAAGGGCTGGAGCCTGGATTCGGCATTGCCTGTCGGTTCTTTGCCGTTGCCGACCGTCGCGACGCCTGACGGGCGCTTGCCGATCACTCCAACGGCGGTGTTGACCAGCGGCGGGCGTGTGTCGATTCCAGCAGGCGTGTTGTTGAGCATTGGCCAGGAGGTCGTTGCGGGACAACTTGGCAGGTCTCGCACGTTCACCACACAAGCCTGGAGCAGTGCGGATCTGTTGCCTTCAACCGGGTACTTCCTGAGGGCACAGGTCATTGGCGGGATGCTGACTTTCTACATGCAGCGCGGGACGATCTATGACCAGGCCCCTGAAGGATTGAAGGGCACAGTCAACAGTGCGGCGGGGGGCGGTTTTCAATCGACGCCGCTGGATATGTGTTTGGCCTGGGTCGTGACCGCAGGACCCGGTTCGGTACCGATCGTCAGACCGGTCTATAACCGCAAACATCTGACATGGAGCCAGACGGTCAACGGCAATGGCGTGGTCTATTTGCCTGTTGATCCCCACGCCCGGGCGGCCCGTCTGGTGGTGGGCAACCCGACACCGCATCCGACCGGCATTACCGGCGTGTCCTTTGCCCCGGGTGGCTGGCTGGGTGGCAACTATTGCTACCTGAATCCGACCGTAGGGACTTCGGGCAATTGGGACGGCTGGGCCACTGCTGGTGCGACGGCGTGCATCTTCACCAGCAACGTGCTCAACGACACCACCGTATCGACGCTGACTGCCAGCTTCGAACACAACGAATTGCGCTCTCTCTGGCAGGTCTATCAGGCCGAACACACGTTGGGTGCCAGTAATGCTTCCAGCGATGAACTGCTGTTCAGCATGGGCCTGAAAAGCCTGTCCCCCGGCGACTATGCCAACGGGATCGCGATCAATTTCGCCTCGGCGGTCAACGTCAATTTTTCATGGGAGTTGATCCGATGAACATCATTCAGGAACTGCATCAATTCGAAGAAGGCTTGCGTCCGCCCCGACCATCTGCCGCCCATGACTGGGACGGCAAAGCCTGGGTACTGGATATTGTGCGGGCCGGGCAGCTGGATCAGCAGGAAGGCGAGCAACTGTGCGTGCGTGTCGATGCGGCCGCCGACAATGCCCGAGCCGTTCTTGCGGGTGATCCGCTCAAGGCGCTGGAATACGCTCAGGCTGCCGTCGACGCGCAGTCCTTTCAGGACGCGGGCTACCCGAAAAACGACGTGCCCCTGTCCGTCGCGGCCTGGGTCGCCAGAGGGCGGAGCGCCAGACAAGCTGCCGATCAGATCCTGGATAAGGCGACCCGGCTCAGTGACAGCCTCCTGACCCTGCGAACCTTGCGTCTGAAAGCCAAGACCCAGATCCGCGGCTACGCGAGCAAGAACCAGATGGATCAGGCCCGCGCCGCCACGGACGAGGTACTGCTGGCCATCCGTGAGCTGACGGCCAATCCGACCCCGTAATCCCATCACGCCTCACCCAAGCCCACGTCACCGTGGGCTTTTTGTTTTCAGGAACAGAAGCGTTTGCGCCGTTGCGAAAGCCTTCGCGCCGCCGCGTTTCATTTGTCATGACAGAGGAACGAACATCCCATGGATTATCCAAAAAGCGTCCCCAGCGTCGGCCTGGTCGACGGCCGCTTCGTCGATGAAAACCCGGTGGCGGGAACGCCCGGGTCGTTGATTCCGGCGGTGTGGGGCAACAGCGTTACGCAAGAGATTCTCAACGTGATTGCCGGTGCCGGGATGACCGCCGTCGAGGCCGATAACGGCCAGTTGTTCCAGGCCATTCAGTCGATTGTCGGCAAGGCAAGTCCGATGCGTTCGGTGATCACACGGCTGACAGCTTCCAAAGCACTGACCGAACAAGAGCTTGGCCTTGTGCTGATCGACAGCAGCCCGGCAGCCACCACGGTGACCTTGCCGGCAGCCAGTCTCGGTCTGGGGGTGCGTGACGTTATCGTTCGCCGTGTCGACAACAGTGGCAATCGACTGGTTGTTCAGGCTTCGGGTACGGACCGTATACGCTTTCATACCCACCTTTCGTCCAATGGTTACCCCTTTCTGGTGCTGATGGGCAACGGCGACTGGTGGCATCTGCGCAGTGACGGTGCCGGCGCCTGGTGGCCGGTTGGACGCTTCGACAACACACCATTGGGCCGACCGGTTTTCGAGACCACCACTGTGCTGGGGCCGGGCGGTTACGGGGCGCTTAATGGAGCATTCCTCGATCGGGCGCAATGGCCCTGGCTCTGGGATTTTGCTCAGGCGTCCGGCGTGCTGACCACCGAAGCTGGCCGGTGGGGCAGGGAAGGGGCATGGACCAGCGGCGATGGCGCGACGAACTTTCGTATCCCGGAAGTGCGCGGCGAGTTTCTGCGGGTACTCGATGAAGCGCGAGGCGTGGATGCCGGTCGTGTCGCGGGCAGCCTTCAAAACCATGCCCTGCAGAGTCACAACCATTATCTGCCTACCAGCACAGGCTCGGCCGCGCGTCCCGCTCCCTCCATTCCGGACAACCTCTGGAGTGTTTCGACGGACGTCAATTTTTACCCCACCAATGGAACGATCGCTACGACGTATCCGAACCCGGCATTCGACTCCGATACCTACATCGGGTCGATCGGCAATTTCTCATCTGAAACCCGTCCGCGAAATATCGCGTATCCCGGCCGTATCAAACTGATCTGAGGCATACATGTTCAATTATTTGATAGACGACAGCGGTGCGCTGACAGGGCCCGTCGAGTTTCCCCTTGTGCCAGGTATCGGCGTACAGCTGCCTGGCAACGCCGTGACGCTGAGTATCGAACTCTCTGCGGCACCGGATGGATATGCCTGGGCCTACGACAACGGTTCTCTGCAACAAAAGCTCGACTTTCGCGGTGATGTTTATCACACCGATACGGGCATTCGGGAAACCTGGACCGCATTGGGTGATCTGCCGGAGGGCTTCACCACGCAGCCATGGCCGGGCGGATTTCATTCGTGGGTCGATAATGCCTGGCAGCTCGATACAGCTGCTCGATCGGCAGATCTCAAACGGATCGCTTTGACTCGGCGCGACACGCTGCTACGCGACGCCGTCCTGCGCATTGCGCCCCTGCAGTACGCCGAAGACATCGGCGACGCCAGCCACGAAGAACAGTTGCTACTGCTTGAGTGGAAGCTCTACAGCGTGGAGCTGAACCGCATCGAAAAACAGACCGGTTTTCCGGAACAGATCACCTGGCCGGCAGCACCAGGCGCAACCGTAACCCGCTGACAGAAGTACAGGGAACAGTGCAATGGACTATCCAAAAAGCATCCCCGGCGTCGGCCTGGTCAACGGTGGTTTTATCGATGAAAACCCCGTTGCCGGCACGCCAGGATCGTTGATCCCCGCGGCCTGGGGCAACAGTGTCACACAAGAAATTCTCAACGCCATCAAGGCCGCCGGACTCACCCCGGACGAGAGCAAAACCAACCAGCTGGCAACGGCCATCGGTGCGCTGGTCGACTTCACCAAACTGAAGAACACCCCGACCACGCTGGCGGGCTATGGCATCACCGATGCCGTGGGACGGTTGCTGGCTGTGCGGCAGATCGAGACGGTCGGTATCACGGTTTACAAGCCGAACCCGAGGGCGAAGCGGATTCGTGTGCGTCTGGTCGGGGCGGGTGGTTCGGGGGGCGGATGTGCGCCTGTAACCGCCACCTATCAAAGCTTCGGAGGCGGTGGTGGAGCAGGAGCGTATGGCGAAAGCCTGTTTGATGTGACGGCGGAAATGCAAACTGGTGTTCCTGTTTCACTGGGCGCCGGCGGTGCCGCACGCACCACGATGGGGGCTTCGGGAGGCGGCGCTTCCTTCGGCAGTTACATGAGCGTTGCAGGAGGTGCCGGCGGGCAAACCCTGTCGATCGTGCTGACGGGAACTTCGTCCGGTTGCGTCCAGGGTGGTGCGGGTGGGCAATCGGTTTCTGGCGGGAATCTCACTGCTGCGCGTGGTCAGCCGGGTGGTTATGCCATGAGCAACGCCAACTGGGGACTGCTGGCGGGCACCGGTGGTGCGAGTCAGTTCGACGGAGGTGCTCCATTCACGGGCGCGAACATTAATGCGAATTCCGGCTTTCGCGGTTCGGGTGGCGGCGGAGCTTGCTCCAATAGCGCATCCGTCGCGTATCCGGGTGGAGTGGGTGGCAATGCCTTCTGTGAAATCTGGGAGTACGAGTAATGGCCCGTTATGCACGTATTGAAAACGGTGTCGTGGCCGAAGTGATCGACACCGGTGACTACGCGATCGAGCAACTGTTTGCGCCGACGTTCGTCGCGGCGATGGTGCAGGTGCCCGAAGGCGTCAGCGTCGAAATCGGCACGTCGATGGACGAGTTAGCTCCCTCCATCGAGCCTGGGTTCGAACCACAAAATCCTGTTGTCGCCGAGGCCCCCATAGTCGAGGAAAACGATCCTCTGGCCTGGCGTCAGTCGGCTCTCGCAGCCACCGAATGGCGGGTCACCCGCCACCGCGATGAGCAGGAGTTGGGGCGCGGCACCACGCTCAAGGTCCAGCAATACCTGGAACTGCTCGAATACCGCCAGGCCTTGCGCGACTGGCCCGATTGCGGCGCATTTCCGTCCCCCGTTACGCGGCCATCAGCGCCGCAGTGGCTGACCGGCCCGATTGGCTGATGCCAATCGCAATCCGTGTTTTCAGATAAGGAGATAAGCCTTGGACTATCCCAAGAGTGTGCCCAGCGTCGGGCTGGTCAATGGACAGTTTGCCGATGAGGATCCGGTCGCCGGAAAGCCCGGTTCGCTGATTCCGGCGGCGTGGGGCAATGGTGTCACGCAGGAAATCCTCAGTGTTGTTCAGGCGGCCGGCATGACGCCGAACGAGGCGTCGAACAATCAGTTGCTCGGTGCGCTACGCAGCGCGACGTTGTTCAACACAGCCCCACAGTTTGATAGCGGACGCTCGGCGGCCACTTCGGAGTTTGTGCAACGAGCGTTGGGCAATTATGCGAGCGCACGCGGGATTTCCGCGGCGGCACAGTTGACGCTCAGCGATGTCGGTTGCTCGATCGGCCTGGGCGGTACGACGGCTTATACCGTCACGCTTCCAGACGCCGCCTCGGTACCGAGCGGCGCCACGATCAGCCTGCATTGCCGAAACGCTGCAAGCGTCACCGTTGCGAGCAAGACCGGTACGCAGATCAGTCCACAAGGGGCTTACCTGGGGTCGATCGTGATGAACAGCGGCGAGAGCGCAACCTTTGTCCGGGAGTCGGGTGTCTGGGTCGTTTATGGCACCGCTGCGCTGAAGTACTCGGCGGCCTACGCATCGCAGTTCGCCACGGCGGGGTATCAGAAGTTTCCCAGCGGTTTGATCGTGCAGTGGGTGACAGGCGGCTCGGATGCGAACGGCATCATGACAGTGTCGCTGCCGATCACGTTTCCCAACGCAATTCTCGGCGGCGTCGCCAATGAAGGCTACCCGGCAGGTTGGGGCGCTTCCAACGTGACTGTCTGGGCGTTCGACGGAGCGAATTCCACGACGTCGACTGTGGTCGCACGGGTCCGGAATGTCTGGGGTTCAAACGTGAAGGCCGACCCGGGTATTTCAGGCCGCATATTGGTATGGGGGCGATAACCATGACGACTATTTACTTTTATGCGAAGACACGAGGATTCGACCTGGTCGACAACCCCGGTCCCGAGTTGCCCGACGGGGCCGTGGAAATCACCCGCGCCCAGTACGCCGAACTGTTTGCCGGTCAGGCAACGGGCAAGGTCATCAGCGCCAGTGCCAGCGGTCAGCCCGTACTGATCGACCCGGTCATCTCTCCGGCAGCGCTGGCTTCCCGAGAACGTGCGTGGCGCAACAACGTCCTGCAAGCCACTCAATGGCTGGTATGGCGTGACGCCGAAGAGCTGGAAGCCGGCGAAGGGACGACGCTGCGTACCGAAGAATTCAAACAGCTTCTCGCCTATCGGCAAGCCCTGCGTGACTGGCCAAATGATCCTGATTTTCCGGATGCTCACTCAAGACCGGTAGAACCTGATTGGCTGGAACGCCTGGTGCGGGCAAACGACTGAGACGGATTGCCGACTGCGGCAAAACGGCCAATCTGAGGAAAATCAATATGGATTACCCAAAAAGTGTCCCGGGTTCAGGCCTGGTCGACGGCAAGTTCGTCGATGAAGACGCGGTCGCCGGCAAGCCCGGATCGCTGATTCCTGCCAGCTGGGGCAACAGCGTTACCCAGGAAATTCTCGGCGCGATTACCGCCGCCGGACTCAAGCCTGATGAACAACAGACTGACCAACTGGCACAGGCGATTCGCCAATTGTCGAAACCTGATCCGCTGCAACAGTTTCCGGTGCAGGTGTATCGCCGGAACGTACTGATCAATGGTGGATTCGATGTCTGGCAGCGCGGCGCCACCAACCTCGGGCCAAACATCGGTGGTTATGTGGCTGACCGTTTCCGCTGCGACTGGAACGGCAATGCAGGCGTGACCATCTCTCAGCAGAGTTTTACGCCCGGGCAAACGGAAGTTGCCGACGAACCACGCTTCTACCTGCGCTGGCAGCAGACTCAGGCAGGCGTCGGTGCCACTGTTCACAGAATCTCCCAGGCCGTCGAGTCGGTCAGGACACTCGCCGGGAAAACCGTCACCGTGACTTTCTGGGCGCGGTCCGATGCCGCTCGGCCATTGAGTATGTCGGTGAATCAGAACTTCGGTACTTCCGGTTCCGAATCCGTTGAAAAAGTGGTCGGTGTTTTTCAACTGGGCACATCGTGGACGAAATACAGCGCAACCTTTCGCCTGCCAGGCATTTCGGGGAAGATGCTGGGTGCGAGCAACTTTTTGAGGCTGGCGTTCGATCTGTCTCTGAATGTGTTGCAGACCGTTGATATGGCCCAGATTCAGATGGAAGAAGGGCCGGTGTCCACGCCTTTCGAATATCGCCCCTTGGCTGAGGAATTGATGCTTTGCCAGCGCTACTTCGAGAAGTCTTTTGCCACCTCGCTGCCGGTAAAGGCGAATAGCGGCCCAAGCACCTGCATCTCCTCATTCACACAAATATCCGCGCCCAACGCCGGTCAGTACGCAATGACAGTGGGAATGCTGGTGCAAAAGAGAGTGATGCCCACTGTTGTCATGTATTGCCCGGGGGATACCAGCAATCAAGTCTGGAATCAGAGCATGGGCAAAGCCTGCACCGGCAGCTTTTTGCAAGGGCTGACCGAACGAGCCATTTCATTTGCAACCGTTACACCCGTCGGTAGCGTGCCAGGACAGACATTACAGATTGAATGGACTGCGGACGCAGAACTTTAGGAGCACGCATGGATTACCAAATGACCGTCAATGGCGTCTTGCGTCTGAGCGACTCGGCATTCATTCCGCAGGATCCGGCCAATCGTGACTGGCTTGAGTACCAGCAGTGGCTGCTGTCGGGCGGCCAGGTGCTGCCGCTGGAAGACACAATCGAAAAGACTACCCCGGACGGCTCAGTGAAAAACCTGGCAAAAAAATGGCTGGCAAGCATCAGCCTCCAGCCATGATTCAATCGGCGCATCCAGGGAGGATCAAGCATTATGCAAATCACCGAAAACAACCTCAGCAACATCATGCCCAACGCCCGCTCCCAAGCGGGCGTTTTTGTTTCGCCGCTCAACGACGCCATGGCGCGTCATCGCATCGATACGCCCAAGCGCGTCGCTGCGTTTCTTGCCCAGGTCGGCCATGAGTCCGGGCAACTGCGCTACGTACGCGAGCTGGGCGACAACCAGTACCTGAGCAAATACGACACGGGGACGCTGGCCCTGCGCCTGGGCAACACCCCGGAAGCCGATGGCGACGGACAGAAGTATCGCGGTCGCGGGCTGATCCAGATCACCGGCCGCACCAACTATCGCCAGTGCAGTCTCGGGCTGTTTGGCGATGAGCGTCTGCTGTCGTTGCCTGAACTGCTCGAGCAACCGCAATGGGCGGCAGAGTCCGCCGCGTGGTTCTGGGAACAGAACGGTTTGAACGAACTGGCGGACCGCGACCAGTTCAATACCATCACCCGTCGAATCAACGGCGGGTTGAATGGCTTGCAGGATCGCCTGGACCTCTGGGCACGGGCGAGGGCGGTGTTATGTCCATCTCCTGGCGTGTGAGCGGTGTTGTATTGCTGGTTCTGGGGGCTGCCGCACTGGCATGGCAATTCCAGGACTGGCGTTATGGCCGCCAACTGGCCGAGCAGGCCCGACGGCATGCCGAAGCCCTCAACCAACTGACTCAGGCTGCTGCTTCGGCGCAGCAGGCCGAGCAGGACAAACGTCTGGCCCTGGAGCAACGGCTCGCGGCCAGTGAACAAACCCACTATCGAGCACTCAGCGATGCCCAACGTGATCAGGATCGCCTGCGCGATCGCCTTGCCACTGCTGATCTGCGCCTGTCAGTCCTCATCGACGCAGGCGACGCTGCCAAAGGCTGCGGTGTGCCAGCCGCCTCCGGCACCGGCGGCGTGGATCATGCAGCCGTACGCGCCCGACTTGACCCGGCGCATGCTCAACGAATTGTCGCCATCACCGGCGAAGGCGATCGTGGATTGATTGCCTTGCAGGCCTGCCAGGCCTATATCAGAGCGCTGGCGCCCGCACATTTTGAATAAGCTTGTGTATTGAAAGCGCAACCGGCTCGTGTACGGTGGTACTCATTCCATCCGATCCGGAGCGCGCCGTGAAAGAAATCACTCAACTGGCGGCCGAACTTGGCCGACGCCTGCAATTGCTCAATGCCCATGTCACCACGGCGGAGTCCTGCACCGGTGGCGGCATCGCCGAAGCGATCACCCGGATCCCGGGAAGCTCGGCATGGTTCGAAGCAGGCTATGTGACGTATTCCAATCGACAGAAAACCCAGCAATTGAACGTGCCGGCGGATCTGTTTTCCACCGTCGGCGCGGTCAGTCGCGAGGTGGTCGAGGCCATGGTGCAGGGCGCCCAGGATAAAAGCAGGGCGCGATTCGCCGTGGCGGTCAGCGGCGTGGCGGGGCCGGACGGCGGCTCGCCGAACAAGCCGGTGGGCACGGTATGGCTGGCCTGGGGCGTCGGCGATACGGTTTTCAGCGAGGTTCAGCACTTCCCCGGCAACCGCGACGACGTCCGCCGACAAACGGTGAAGGCCGCGCTAGAGGGGCTGCTGCGACTGGCGGCACGAGAAATCGAAAATCAGGGGTAGGCGATCCGGAACGGCTGTGGAATAATACTGGCTACTTATACAGGTGTTGGCCGTCAGGCCTTATTGATTACGTGAGGACTTTAATGGACGACAACAAGAAGAAAGCCTTGGCTGCGGCCCTGGGTCAGATCGAACGTCAATTCGGCAAGGGTGCCGTAATGCGTATGGGCGATCAGGACCGTCAGGCGATCCCGGCCATTTCCACCGGCTCTCTCGGTCTGGACATTGCACTCGGCATCGGCGGCCTGCCAAAAGGCCGTATCATCGAGATCTACGGTCCTGAATCTTCCGGTAAAACCACTCTGACGCTGTCCGTGATCGCCCAGGCCCAGAAGGCCGGCGCGACCTGCGCATTCGTCGACGCCGAACACGCCCTCGACCCTGAGTACGCCGGCAAACTGGGCGTCAACGTCGACGACCTGCTGGTTTCCCAGCCGGACACCGGCGAACAGGCCCTGGAAATCACCGACATGCTGGTGCGCTCCAACGCCGTTGACGTGATCATCGTCGACTCCGTGGCTGCGCTGGTGCCGAAGGCGGAAATCGAAGGTGAAATGGGTGACATGCATGTGGGCCTGCAGGCCCGTCTGATGTCTCAGGCGCTGCGTAAAATCACCGGTAACATCAAGAACGCCAACTGCCTGGTGATCTTCATCAACCAGATCCGCATGAAGATCGGCGTGATGTTCGGCAGCCCGGAAACCACCACCGGTGGTAACGCGCTGAAATTCTACGCTTCGGTTCGCCTCGACATCCGCCGTACCGGCGCGGTGAAGGAAGGCGACGAAGTGGTCGGCAGCGAAACCCGCGTCAAGGTCGTGAAGAACAAGGTGGCTTCTCCGTTCCGTCAGGCGGAGTTCCAGATTCTCTACGGCAAGGGCATCTACCTGAACGGTGAGATGATCGATCTGGGTGTGCTGCACGGTTTCGTCGAGAAGTCCGGTGCCTGGTATGCCTACGAAGGCACCAAGATCGGTCAGGGCAAGGCCAACTCGGCCAAGTTCCTGGCAGATAACCCGGAAGTCGCGGCGAAGCTCGAGAAACAACTGCGTGACAAGCTGCTGTCGCCATCGGTGATTGCTGAGTCCAAGGCCTCGGCGGTCAAAGAGACCGAAGATGACCTGGCTGACGCTGATCTCTGATTGCACCGATGACAAGCACCGTACTCGATACCCCTGTCGCGGTGCGGCGAACCGCAATGGACCTGCTTGCACGCCGCGAGCATGGTCGAGTCGAGCTGACGCGTAAACTGCGTCAGCGCGGCGCTCCACTCGAAATGATCGAAGCAGCCCTCGACCGCTTGACGGAAGAGGGGTTACTTTCCGAAGCCCGCTATCTGGAAAGCTTTGTTTCGTACCGCGCACGCTCAGGTTATGGTCCCATGCGAATCCGCGAGGAACTGAGCCAGCGTGGCCTGCAGAGAGCCGATATCGAACTCGCCTTGCGCGAAAGTGATATCAACTGGCAGGAACAGTTGAAGGAAACGTGGCAAAGGAAGTTCTCCGGACAGCTTCCCGTCGATGCCAGGGAGCGAGCCAGACAAGGCCGGTTCCTGGCTTATCGGGGATTTTCGATGGAGATGATCAACCGCTTGTTCAGCGGCAGAGGGATGGACGATTAAATCGATTCCAGCTTCAATCAAAAAATAAAAAAGCGGCCCGCTATTTCGATAGCGGGCCGCTTTTTTTGTCTTCAGATTACCTTCGACGGTTCCCGGGAGAGTTGCGCTGTTTGTGGCCTGGATTGGGTCCAGTTTTCCGGCAGATTGATGAAGTCCACCAGTTCCCGCAGGCGTCCGTGGTCCCTGGCGTTGAAGGCGAAGGCCAGGCGTGTGAGATGACTGAATCGGGCTTCGTCGTGTTCTTCTCCGGCATAGGCGTGTTGATGAAACCGGTCGCTCAGGCACAGATCGGCGAAGGCTTCCTGCATGTGGTCCATTGCCTGGTCGCTGAGCCTGTGGTTCATGCGAATCACGAATTGTCGTTTGAGCCAGCGGCTGGAGTGGAAGTTGCCATAGAACTGGTTGATCTGCTTCACCGCCTCTTCAACGCTATGAACCAGTCGCATCAGTTTCAGATCGGTTGGCAGGATGTAGCGGTTGTCCTCCAGTTGCTGGCGGATGAAATCCAGCGCCCCTTGCCAGAATGTGCCACCTGGAACATCCAGCAAAACCACCGGAACCAGCGGGCTTTTTCCGGTCTGGATCAGGGTCAGCACTTCCAGCGCTTCATCCAGCGTGCCGAAGCCTCCGGGGCACAGCACCAGGGCATCGGCCTCCTTGACGAAGAACAGTTTGCGCGTGAAGAAAAAATGGAAGGACAACAGGTTCCCCGTGCCGTTGACGGTGGGATTGGCATGCTGTTCGAAGGGCAGGGTGATATTGAACCCCAGGCTGTTGTCGCGACCGGCACCTTCATGGGCCGCGGCCATGATCCCGCCACCGGCACCGGTGATCACCATCATGTCTGATCGCGCCAGGGCTGTGCCCAGCTCGCGGGCCATTGCATAAAGAGGATGCTCGACGGGGGTGCGCGCCGAGCCGAACACCGTGACCTTGCGGCGGCCCTTGAACTGTTCGAGCGTTCGAAACGCCTGTTCGAGCTCACGCAATGCTTGCAGGGTGATCTTGGCGTTCCAGCGGTTGTGATCTTCCTGGGCCATGCGCAGCACGGTCAGGATCATGTCACGGTAGATGGGCGAATTCGGACTGTCGGGCGAAACCAGGTTGAGTAATTCTTCGACCTTGCCGGTGAGGTCGTGGCCGCTTTCCTGAAAATGACGGCTGAGCAAGTCATTCGGTTGGTAAGGCATGCAACATCTCCTTCTGCACAGAGCCTTCGGCCCTGACGTGCGGCGTCAGTGCCGCGCTGCAAGAAAAAACAAGCGCCCGGCAGCTCCTTTCCTGCCGTGAAGTGTTCAACGGGAATACATTGAATCTAGACCCATGAAGCATTTTTCGCTGCATCAGCATTGCGCCACAAAGTCTTGCGCGGCAACTGCTTATTGTCGATTTGCGAAGTGCTTTCACCGCTCGTCCGATGTCGCGCCGAGGGCAAAATGCTCTGATTTACTAAGTTAAAGGCGCCGTACGACAACTTTGCGTCAGCGAGCGTACGCAAGGTGCGCGGGATTCAAGGATTTGCGGGTGGCAAGGAGGCAGGACACATGGCCAGAGTCATTCTGGAGATCGATACGCAGCTGTATCGAATGTTGAAGGCATCGGCCGAGGCCAATCATGTGAGTCTCGAAGAGGAGTGCTGCCGACGTCTTTCAGGAGGGGAGCGCCGCTCGCGTTATCTGCAGGCCTTGCTGGCGGAACTGCGCGCCGAAGATGAACAGCGGCGCGCCAATTCGCGATGATTACTTCTTCTTCACCGGAGTCGCTTTCGGGCAGTCCGATTCCTGATAGCTGGCCGAACCGATCGCCCGGTTGGTCTTCACTTCGCTGAAGTCATAACGCATGACGGCACCTTTGGCCATCAGCTTGCGGTACGACGGATTGTTGCAGACCGAAGCGCCGAGCTGGAAGTACACGGCTTTGGGATCGGCACGCATCTTTTCGGCATGGCTTGCCTGGACACTCAGGTGATTGATCAGCGTAGTGCCTTCGACGGTGTAACCCTGATCGAGGATGTCTTCGTTGATCGCCCTTGGTGTACCGACGCTGCTTTGTGCGGCGACGTTTTGCAGCTCTTTGTTCAGGTTCTGCTCTTTCAGGGACGCAGCCTGTGCGCTGAAGGACAACGCCAGCGCGATGGCCGCGGTAGGAACGATAAGGCGCAGCATGAAACTCTCCTGATTCAGTGACTGGTGGTTCGACCAGCTCCGGGGCTGTGCGTTCAGTGGCGGCGAATTATAGGGGAGCCGGTCGGGAGGGTACAGGCTTGTGCCCGCTGCTCTGATAAACTGCCGGCCTTTATCGCCTTGCCGAGAGTTGTTCGTGTCGAGTTTTCCTGTCAGTCGGCGTAGCCCGCAATGAACCATGCCCCCAACGCCGTGGCCCGCCTGCGCGATCAGCGCGAGGACGAGGGCATCAAGCCGATTCAGGCCCGTGGTTTCCGCTCCGAGCGTTGCCGCGACTGCCGGGTAATCATCAGTCATTGCCTGTGCGCCTGGCGCCCGACCGTTGAAACCCGCTCCGGTGTCTGCCTGATCATGACCGGCAAGGAAGTGTTCAAGCCGAGCAACACCGGTTGGCTGATCGCCGACATCGTGCGGGACAATCACGCCTTCATCTGGTCGCGGACCGAACCCGACGAGCAACTGCTGGCGCTGCTGAACGACCCGCAATGGCAGCCGTATCTGGTGTTTCCCGGCGAGTACGTCGAGCCTTCGCGGGTCACCAATACCGTGGATCTCGATAGCAGCAGGCGCCCGCTGTTCATTCTGCTGGACGCGACCTGGACCGAGGCACGCAAGATCTTCCGCAAGAGCCCGTACTTCGATCGCCTGCCGATCCTCAGTCTGTTGCCCGACAAACTGTCGCGATACCGCCTGCGCCGCTCGACCCGCAGTGAGCATTTGTGCACCGCCGAAGTGGCGGCGCTATGCCTGGAACTGGCGGGCGATACCGATGCCGCATCGGCGCTGGACGCCTATTTCGATGTATTCAGCCAGCATTATCTGGGCGCCAAGCAGCAGCGCGAGGTGAATGTATCGACGCCGGCCCATGCAGAATTGCTGCCTTTTATAGCCAGTCCGCCAGCGGTATCTGCCTGATCCTGGCCCATACTGCTAAAGCAGTGGCCATGTTGCTTGACCACCCCGGCTTCGCTGGGCATCCTTGGCGCCGATTGGGGTGCGGCCAAGGTTTGAAACGCCGTTTTTGTCCGTGATTGGCGTTGAACGTGCCCCTGTGGGTGCCGCTGCACAAGCGTCGGCATCTTGAGTTGCCTTGGCGAGCCCCGAATGCATCGGGGCTGCCATCAAAAACAGGATCATTTGAAAAATGGCCACATACGACATCCTGATTGCCGATGATCACCCTCTTTTTCGTAGCGCACTGCATCAAGCGGTGACGATGGGCCTCGGTCCGGATGTACGAATGGTGGAAGTCGCGAGCATCGCCGAGCTGGAAACCCGCCTGACCGAGAAGGCCGACTGGGATCTGGTATTGCTGGATCTGAACATGCCGGGCGCTTTCGGTTTTTCCGGACTGGTGATGTTGCGCGGGCAGTATCCGCAGATACCGGTGGTGATGGTCTCGGCGCAGGAAGAAGCTTCGGTGATGGTCAAGTCGCGGGAGTTCGGTGCCAGCGGTTTCATTCCCAAGTCGAGCGACCTGAGTGTGATTCAGGAAGCCGTGCGCAAAGTGCTGGACGGCGATGTGTTCTGGCCGCCACAGGCGTTCGAGGCTGTCAGTGTGTCCGATGAGGCCAAGGCGGCCAGCGATGGCCTGGCGAGCCTCACACCGCAGCAGTTCCGGGTGTTGACCATGGTCTGTGAAGGCCTGCTCAACAAGCAGATTGCGTATGAGTTGAACGTGTCGGAAGCGACCATCAAGGCCCACGTTACGGCGATCTTTCGCAAGCTGAACGTGCGGACTCGCACCCAGGCGGCTTTACTGCTGCAACAACTTGAGTCAATTCCAGGCCAGTAAAAGCTGGCGCCTTCACGCTTTTTTGACTTTCGTTGAACTAGCTTCCCCACTCCTTTTTGGTCGGTTGTTTACTTTATGTCACCTTTCAAGGGCCAGACGGGCCTGAAACGCATCCTCAACGCTTCCGGTTACTCGCTGGACGGCCTGCGCGCAGCCTTCACCGGCGAAGCGGCATTCCGGCAACTGGTGCTGCTCAATGTGGTATTGATTCCGCTGACGTTTTTCCTGAACGTCAGCCGTGTCGAGCAGGCGTTGCTGATTGCCGTGTGTCTGCTGGCACTGATCGTCGAACTGTTGAACTCTGCCGTGGAAGCGGCCATCGACCGCATTTCCCTGGAACTGCATCCGTTGTCCAAGAATGCCAAGGACATGGGCAGCGCCGCGCAATTCGTGGCGCTGAGCATGATTGCCCTGGTGTGGGCGGTGATTCTGCTTTAAGCGATCGCCGGCAGGACGATCTCGTCGCTGCGCCGGACACCGGCGGTGAAGGCGCGGCACAGCTCGAGAAACTCGCGCATGGCGGAGGTCTGGTACTTCTGCTTGTGCCAGATGAAGTAGAACTGCCGCGCCAGATCCAGGTCCGGCGTCTCCACCGGCACCAGACTGCCGCGCCGGAAGGCGTCGCGCAGCGCCAGACGCGAAATGCAGCCAATCCCCAGACCTGATTCCACGGCGCGCTTGATCGCTTCGGTGTGTTCCAGCTCCAGACGAATGTTCAGCGCGCTGCGATGGTGACGCATGGCCTGATCGAAGGTCAGGCGGGTGCCGGAGCCTTGCTCGCGCAGAATCCAGGCTTCGTGGGTCAACTCTTCCATGGTCGCGCTGCCGCGCCGGGCCAAGGGATGCTGCGGGGCGCAGAACACCACCAGTTCATCCTCGACCCAGCTCTGCACTTCGATGTCCGGATGACTGCAATCGCCTTCGATTAGACCCAGATCAATTTCGTAATGAGCGACCTGTTGCACGATATTGGCAGTGTTCTGTACGTGCAGCTTCACCTGGCTTTCCGGATGACGCTGCATGAAGCCGCCGATCAGCAGGGTGGCCAGGTAATTGCCGATGGTCAGCGTCGCGCCTACCGACAGCGAGCCGAAACCGGATTTGCCGTTGAGCAGGTCCTCGATTTCCTTGGCCTGATCGAGCATGGCCACCGCTTGTGGCAGCAATTGCTTGCCGAGGGCGTTGAGACTCAGGCGCTTGCCGGCTCGGTCGAACAACTGGCAACTGGACTGACGCTCCAGTTCGGTGATCGAAGTACTGGCGGCCGATTGCGACAGGTTCAGCAGACCCGCAGCACGGGAAACGCTTTCCTGCTGGGCGACGGCGACGAAGACTTGCAGTTGACGAAGAGTAAATCGCATATCGATATAACCGATAACCGTTATCTTGATAATCCAGTTAACAGATATTGTGGGTGCTATTAGAATGCGATGCAATTGCGCACCGTCGGCATCCTGCAACAGCAGCCGGGCAAGCGCAGATCAATCTCCAGGAGTCCCCCGTACATGAGCAACATGAACCACGAGCGTGTCCTCAGTGTTCATCACTGGAACGACACTCTGTTCAGCTTCAAGTGCACCCGCGATCCGGGCCTGCGCTTCGAGAACGGTCAGTTCGTGATGATCGGCCTGCAACAGCCCAACGGCCGCCCGCTTATGCGCGCTTACTCGATCGCCAGCCCGAACTGGGAAGAGCATCTCGAGTTCTTCAGCATCAAGGTGCCGGATGGCCCGCTGACCTCCCAGCTGCAGCACCTGAAGGAAGGCGACGAGATCATCATCTCGAAGAAGCCTACCGGTACGCTGGTTCTGGACGACCTGAACCCGGGCAAGCACCTGTACCTGCTGAGCACCGGCACCGGTCTGGCGCCGTTCATGAGCGTGATTCAGGACCCTGAAACCTACGAGCGCTTCGAGAAAGTGATCCTGGTTCACGGTGTTCGCTACGTCAACGAAGTCGCCTACCGCGAATTCATCACCGAGCACCTGCCACAGAACGAGTTCTTTGGCGAGGCGCTGCGTGAAAAGCTGATCTACTACCCGACCGTGACTCGCGAGCCGTTCGAGAATCAGGGCCGTCTGACCGACCTGATGCGCAGCGGCAAGCTGTTCAGCGACATCGGCCTGCCACCGATCAACCCGCAGGACGACCGCGCGATGATCTGCGGCAGCCCGAGCATGCTTGACGAGACCAGCGAAGTGCTCGACAGCTTCGGCCTGAAGATCTCGGCGCGTATGCGCGAGCCGGGTGACTACCTGATCGAGCGTGCGTTCGTCGAGAAATAATCCCGACGATGCCAACAGAAAAGCCCGCGTTGCCTGAGAAGGCAGCGCGGGCTTTTTCGTTTTCGGGGTTCAGTCAGCGGCGGGAATGACTTCCAGGACGCGGATCCGATCCGGCACCGGATAATGCCAGCGCACGTCCAGATCCCAGAACTGCGCGCCGTATTCACGCTCCGGCGCGGGCGTCTGGTACGCCGGACGCGGATCCTGGGCCAGGCATTGCTCGATCAGTTCGACCAGAGGTTCGCCGAGGCGCCGGGCGTGGGCATGCGCCTGATGCAGCGCCGCGTCCGTCCATTGCACCTCGATCAGGTGTGGCGCGGCACTGGCGATACTGTTCGAAGCGCCCGCAATGATGTCGGCGTAAGGCACGTAGGGTTTGATATCGAGAATCGGCGTGCCGTCCAGCAGGTCGATGCCTGAGATAAACAGACGATCGGCCTCGACCTTGTCCAGCTTCACCACCGACTGACCGATGCCGTTCGGCCTGTGGGTGGCACGGGTGGCGAACACCCCCATGGCCTTGTTGCCACCCAGGCGCGGAGGGCGGACTTTGAGGCGCGGCTTGTCTTCCAGCGCCTGATGGAACAGAAACAGCAGCCAGACGTGACTCACCTGCTCCAGCCCCTGTACCGCATCGCCCTGATCGAACGGAGCCACCAGTTCCAGCACGCCACGGGCGGCAGGGGCCAGTTGTGGCTGGCGAGGGATCGCGAATTTCTCCTTGAAACAGGAGCGGACAAAGCCGACGGGGGAGACGCTGTAGGACACTGCCTTACGCTCTCACACGCAGCGTGAGCCCTTTGAGGAAATTGCGCAGCAACTGGTCGCCGCACGGACGGTAGTTGGTGTGGCCGACCTTGCGGAACAGTGCGCTCAGCTCAGGCTTGGATACCGGAAAACCGGCGGAAGTGAGGATCGCGTGCATGTCGTCTTCTTTCAGTTCGAACGCCACGCGCAGCTTCTTCAGAATGATGTTGTTGGTCACCGGCACTTCGATGGGCAATGGCGGACGGCTGTCGTCCTTGCCGCGTTTGAGGATGACCAGACCGTCGAGAAAGTGCGCGAGGACTTCGTCCGGGCAGTGCACGAAACCTTCTTCGTCCTCTTCCTTCTTGTCGAGCCAGGCCACCACATCGGCGAGGGTCACCTCCATGCCGCCGAGTTTGATGACTTCCACGACCTTTTTGTCGCTGATGTCGAGCATGTAGCGCACGCTGCGCAATACGTCATTGTGAACCATGTGTGTAATCCTGATCTTTCGCTTTGGGCAACGCGCAGGCGCGATGCCGGAATGTAGGGTGGCAACCCGGGCCTTAGAATTTCTCTTTTGCGCTCAGGTAGCGCCATTGGCCGACCGGCACCTTGCCAATGGACACCCCGCCGATGCGGATGCGGCGGATGCCGATCACTTTCAGCCCGACGGCTTCGCACAATCGGGTGAGCAGACCCGGCTGCGGGTTCTTCATGGCAAAGCGCAGGCGGTTTTCGCTCTGCCAGCTGGCCTTGACCGGCGGCAGTTCAGTGCCCTTGATGCGCAGGCCGTGCTGCATGCGATTGAGGCCGTGTTCGGTCATCTCGCCTTCGACTTCCACCACGTATTCCTGCTCGATTTTCGCCGCGTCGGCGGTGAGCTTGCGCAACACCTTCCAGTCCTGGGTGAACACCAGCAGGCCGCTCGAACCGGGTTGCAGGTCGGCGCTGGCGGTCAGGCGCAGAAAATGTCCGCGCAGCGGACGTTTACCGTAGCGGTGCTCTTCGCTGAGGCTGTCGGCGGACAATGACTGCATGGCAGCGTCGATGTCCTGGCCGGCCGGGACGTTGAGCAGGAGGGTCACCGGCTCCGGCGCGGTGGCCTTGGCGTCCTTGTCGAGTTCGACCTTCTGGTCGGTGACCTTGAACTGCGGCTCGTCGATGACTTCGCCGTCCACGGTGACCCAGCCGCCCTCGATGAACAGTTCGGCCTCCCGGCGGGAGCAACCGACCAGTTCGATGAGACGTTTGGAGAGGCGAATCGGATCAGTCATGACGGGGCCGTAACAAAAAAAGGGTGGGCATTGTACCTGCCTGGCGCCGGTTAGGCCCGGTTCCATTTTCAATCAGGCATGAATCGAGTGCTGCTGGTTCCGGCGCAAACGCATATGCAGTAACGGATAGGGCTGACCCATGCCATCGACTTCCGAGCGGCCGATCACCTCGAATCCCTGCTTGAAGTAAAACCCCAGAGCCTGCGGGTTCTGTTCGTTGACGTCCAGTTCGTCAGCGTTGAGGTGCTCCATGGCGTATCTCAGCAGTGTTTTGCCGAGGCCCTGGCCGCGATGCTCAGGGTCGATGAACAGCATCTCGATCTTGCCCGCCGCCACCCCGGCAAATCCGGTGATGCGCTGGTGACTGTCCTTCGTGCAGATCAGCATCACCGCATCGAGATAGCGGGTCAGCACCAGATTGCGCAGCAGCTCGATGTAACTGTCGGGCAGAAAATCATGGGTTGCGCGGACCGAGGCCTCCCAGACCCGGGTCAGTTCCTGGTAATCGCTGAGTTTCGGCGTGTGGATGACCGGAT
This sequence comes from Pseudomonas sp. BW7P1, assembly GCF_024981055.1. Taxonomy (NCBI): domain Bacteria; kingdom Pseudomonadati; phylum Pseudomonadota; class Gammaproteobacteria; order Pseudomonadales; family Pseudomonadaceae; genus Pseudomonas; species Pseudomonas sp. BW7P1. The sequence goes on from NZ_CP103374.1 coordinate 1,518,518, forward strand.
GGTGACGCATGCCCGTTAGCCTCTCTGTCATGGATGAGGGAGTCCTTCCCTGCACAAACGATAGCCGTAAAAAAGCCCCGCATCTCGTAGAAGAGGGCGGGGCTTTTCGTATTTTTTGCGTTTAGATCTGTTCGGCCCAGAGGTCGTATTCGTCGGCGTCGGTCACCTTGCACCAGACCTTGTCGCCCGGCTTGAGGTTGCTGCCGTTGTCGATGAACACGTTGCCGTCGATTTCCGGGGCATCGAAGAAGCAGCGGCCGACTGCGCCTTGCTCGTCGACTTCGTCCACCAGTACTTCGATTTCACGGCCGATGCGCATTTGCAGGCGCGCCGAGCTGATTTCCTGCTGGTGCGCCATGAAGCGTTCCCAGCGATCCTGCTTCACGTCGTCCGGCACGACTTCGAGGTTCAGATCATTGGCCGGCGCGCCTTCGACCGGCGAGTACTGGAAGCAGCCGACGCGGTCGAGCTGGGCTTCGGTCAGCCAGTCCAGCAGGTACTGGAAGTCTTCTTCGGTTTCGCCGGGGAAGCCGACGATGAAAGTCGAACGGATGATCAGGTCAGGGCAGATTTCGCGCCAGTTCTTGATCCGCGCCAGGGTCTTGTCTTCGAACGCGGGGCGTTTCATTGCTTTCAGGACTTTCGGGCTGGCGTGCTGGAACGGGATGTCCAGGTACGGCAGGATCTTGCCGGCGGCCATCAGCGGAATCAGCTCGTCGACGTGCGGGTACGGGTAAACGTAGTGCAGACGGACCCAGACGCCGAGGGTGCTCAGCGCCTCGCAGAGTTCGGTCATGCGGGTCTTCACCGGCGCGCCGTTCCAGAAACCGGTGCGGTATTTGACATCCACGCCGTAGGCGCTGGTGTCCTGGGAGATCACCAGCAGTTCCTTGACGCCGGATTTGACCAGACGCTGGGCTTCGTCGAGTACGTCACCGACCGGGCGGCTGACCAGTTTGCCGCGCATCGACGGGATGATGCAGAAGCTGCAACTGTGGTTGCAGCCTTCGGAAATCTTCAGATACGCATAGTGGCGCGGGGTCAGTTTGATGCCTTGTGGTGGCACCAGGTCGATCAGCGGGTTGTGATCCTGTTTCGGCGGCACGACTTCATGGACGGCGCTGACCACTTGTTCGTACTGCTGCGGACCGGTCACGGCCAGCACGCTCGGGTGCACTTCGCGGATATTGCCTTCTTCCACGCCCATGCAGCCGGTGACGATGACCTTGCCGTTTTCCTTGATCGCTTCGCCGATGACTTCCAGGGACTCGGCCTTGGCCGAGTCGATGAAGCCACAGGTGTTGACCACGACCACGTCGGCGTCCTGATAGGTGGACACCACGTCATAGCCTTCCATGCGCAGCTGGGTCAGGATGCGCTCGGAGTCGACCAGTGCTTTCGGGCAACCCAGAGATACGAAGCCAACCTTTGGATTGGCCGGCGCAGGAGTGGTGGACATGTCTAACCTCGGTGTCTTGTGACGTCGCTCGCCTGTTTGGAAGTCGACGGACGGGCGCTTGAAACGCGCCTCTGATCAAAAAGTGCGCAATTCTAGCGATGAGCAACGCACTTGACCAGCTTTATGCAGGGAAATACGACGAGTGCTGCGCTATGCTTCGCGCCGTTGGGCTTTACCAATTTTTTACAGTCAACAAAACGTCTGTAACAACAGGTAAAACAGCGCATGCTGCACCACAAAGCATAGTGCTTCGTTCAAAGAAGCCGGTTCGAGAATCAGGAGTGTTGGATGGGTCAGGCAAGTAGTCAGGCGGCGGGCGCCGAGCATTCGGCTGCAAAACCGCTGAGCATGCTGGTCGCGGCAGTCGGGGTAGTTTACGGCGACATCGGCACGAGCCCGTTGTACACCCTCAAAGAAGTATTCACCGGCGGTTACGGCGTGCCGGTCAATCACGACGGAGTGCTGGGCATCCTGTCGCTGATTTTCTGGTCGCTGATCTGGGTCGTGTCGATCAAGTACATGATGTTCGTGTTGCGGGCGGACAACCAGGGTGAAGGCGGGATCATGGCGCTCACCGCACTGGCGCGACGGGCGGCGGGGGAGCGCAGGAAGCTGCGGTCGTTGCTGGTGGTCTGCGGCCTGATCGGTGCGGCGTTGTTCTACGGCGACAGCATGATCACTCCGGCGGTGTCCGTGCTGTCTGCAATCGAAGGTCTGGGGCTGGCATTCGAAGGCATCGACCATTGGGTCGTACCGCTGTCGCTGGTGGTGCTGGTCGGGCTGTTTCTGGTCCAGAAACACGGCACGGCAAGGATCGGCATCCTCTTCGGGCCGATCATGGTCATCTGGTTTCTGGTGCTCGGCGCCCTTGGCGTGTATGGCATCAGCCACTCCCCGGAAGTGCTCAAGGCGCTGAACCCGGTCTGGGCCGTGCGCTTTTTCATGGTGCACGCCGGCATGGGCGTGGCGATCCTGGGCGCCGTGGTGCTGGCGCTGACCGGTGCCGAAGCGTTGTACGCCGACATGGGCCATTTCGGCCGCAAGCCGATTGCCCGGGCATGGTTTCTGCTGGTGCTGCCGGCACTGGTGCTCAACTATTTCGGTCAGGGCGCGTTGCTGCTGGACAACCCGGATGCGGCGCGCAACCCGTTCTATCTGCTGGCACCGGGCTGGGCGCTGATCCCTTTGGTCGGTCTGTCGACCCTGGCCACGGTGATCGCCTCGCAGGCGGTGATTTCCGGTGCGTTCTCCCTGACCCGTCAGGCCATCCAGCTCGGTTACATTCCGCGCATGTACATTCAGCACACCTCCAGCGATGAGCAGGGGCAGATTTACATCGGTGCGGTGAACTGGACGCTGATGGTCGGCGTCGTGTTGCTGGTGCTCGGTTTCGAGTCGTCCAGTGCTCTGGCGGCGGCTTACGGTGTGGCCGTGACCGGCACCATGCTGATGACCACGATTCTGGTGTCGGCGGTCATGTTGCTGCTGTGGAAGTGGCCGCCCGTGCTGGCCGTGCCCGTGCTGATCGGCTTCCTGCTGGTGGACGGTCTGTACTTCGCCGCCAACGTGCCGAAGATCGTTCAGGGTGGTGCGTTCCCGGTGATCGCCGGTATCGCCCTGTTCATCCTGATGACCACCTGGAAACGCGGCAAGCAGCTGCTGGTCGAGCGCCTGGACGAAGGCGCGCTGCCGCTGCCGATCTTCATCAGCAGTATCCGCGTCCAGCCGCCGCACCGGGTGCAGGGCACCGCGGTGTTCCTCACTGCCCGTTCCGACGCCGTCCCGCATGCGCTGTTGCACAACCTGCTGCACAACCAGGTATTGCACGAGCAGGTTGTGCTGCTGACCGTGGTTTACGAAGACATCCCGCGTGTGCCGCCATCCCGGCGATTTGAAGTCGAGGCCCACGGAGAAGGCTTCTTCCGGGTGATCCTGCACTTCGGCTTCACCGACGAGCCGGACGTGCCGCAGGCATTGAAACTGTGTCATCTGGAAGACCTCGACTTCAGCCCGATGCGCACCACCTACTTCCTCAGCCGCGAAACGGTGATCGCCTCGAAACTCGAAGGCATGGCCCGCTGGCGTGAAGCGCTGTTCGCGTTCATGTTGAAGAATGCCAACGGCAATCTGCGGTTCTTCAATCTGCCGCTGAACCGGGTCATCGAGTTGGGGACGCAGGTGGAGATGTAGGTTCTGCCTTGAATGAAAAGCCCTCGTCAGCCTTTTGGCTGGCGGGGGCTTTTTCGTTTCTGTGCATTTATCAGAGTCCAGTGAAGGTCCCTGTGGGAGCGGGCTTGCCCGCGAATGCGGTGTATCAGTTTACAAATCAGTTGCCTGACCCACCGCCATCGCGGGCAAGCCCGGCTCCCACAAGGATCTCTGGCGTCTGCCAGAACGAAAAAGCCCCCGCAACCGTAAGATTGCGGGGGCTTTTGTTGGAGGGCCTCAGATCACTCTGCCGGCTGGTCCTTGGTCTGCCGCTTCTCGATCAGATCCACCAGACGTTTGGCCAGCGCCGGATAGTTTTCGTCGAAGTGGTGGCCGCCAGGCAGCTTCACCGCTTCGCCCACTGCCGTCTTGTCGGTGCAGCCGCTTTCATCCGTTTCTTCTTCGCCGTAGATGCACACGACCTTGGCCGGCGGCAGTTTGGCCATTTCCGGGCCGGTGGCGGCTTCCTTGCCGGCGTTGCCGAGCCAGCCTTCGACTTCGATTTCGAAGCTGCCGGTGCGGGCGAAGGCCAGCAGGATGATTGCGTCGACGCGTTGCTGTTCGGTCTCTGGCAGGCGGTTGTAGATCGCCGGCAGGACGTCGGCGCCGAACGAGTAACCGGTGAGGATGAAGCGTTTGGTGCCCCATTTCTGACGGTAGTGCTGCATCAGTTCGGTCAGGTCCAGCGCGCTCTGTTCCGGGCTCTTGTGCTGCCAGTAGTAACGCAGGGTGTCGATGCCGACCACCGGGTAGCCGATCTTGGCCATTTCACCGGCCACGTCGCGGTCGAGATCTCGCCAGCCGCCGTCGCCGGACAGGAACAGGGTCACGGTGTCCTTGGCCTGGCCGGCCGGGACTTCCACCACCGGGATCTGCAGGCCGCCGTTGGCCTTGTCGCCACCGACGAGGAGCTTGCGCAGTTCGTTGTTCAGCACTTGCGGCAGGTTGATGTCGTAGTCGCTGATGCTGGTTTCGGCGTTCGGCTGGTCGCGCACGAAACCGGCGCTGGTGTCGTCCGGGTTGTCGTTCCAGGCCACCAGCCAGTGACCGTGGGCGGCGGATTTCGGCAGCAGGTGGGTGCAGCCGCCTTTTTCCAGGGCCAGATCGACCGACACGGCCTGGGCCTTGTCGTCCTTCTGTTCGGACAGCCAGCGCCAGGCCAGCACCGCGCCAGGGCCGATGCCGCTGACCAGGGTCGCCGGGCCGTTCAGTTCGCGCAGGCCGGTTTGCAATGCGCGGCTCTGCAGCAGGCAGTCCTTGGGCAGAATCACTTGAACGATCTGCGCCGAGGCGCTGCGGCTCAGGGTGGTCAACTGATTGTCGGAGAGCTTCTTGTCGTCCTCGACCGCCACCAGCACCTGAGCCTTGGGCTTGGTGCCGGGGATGACCCGAGTCATCACGGTGCCATCCGCCGGTTTCAGCTGTTCGAGGGTCGGTTCCGGTGCCGGGCGTTTGAGGTACCAGTAACCGCCGCCGGCAATCAGGGCCAACACGATCAGTGCGGCCAGGATGTACTTCAGGGAGCGTTGAATCATCAGCGTTTCACCAATCCAGTCAAGCCGCCCGCGATCAGGGCAGCAGTATCGGCCAGTGCCACCAGCGGATCGAGTCCGGCGGGCACTGCCATATAACGGGGTTCCCAGTCAGGCTGGAACTTGTCTTTGAAGCGGCGCAAGCCTTGGAAGTTGTACAGCTGCTCACCACGGCGGAAAACCATCGAGCCCAGACGCTGGGTCAGCGGTGCACCACGACGGGGTTGCAACCCCGACAGCGGCACCATGCCCAGGCTGAAGCGCGCGTATCCGTGACTCTTATAGTGTTGAATCAGACCGACCATCAAAAACTCCATGGTCAGCTTGGGGGCGTCCGGGTGCGAGCGCATCAGGTCGAGGCTGGCCAGGTCGTGGCTGTAAGTCTCGAGCAGGTTGGCGAACGCCACCGGGCGGCCTTCGAAGCGAATGACCGCGATGCGGAAATGCTTCAGGTAATCGTCGCTGAAACGGCCCAGGGAGAAGCCTTTTTCGCGCACATTCTTGCCGGTCAGCCAGGCATCGGAAATCACCTTGAGCTCATCCATTGGCGCCTGGCCCGGCTCGAAGATTTCCAGCGACAGGCCGTCGCGGCTGCCACGGTTCCAGGTGTAGCGCAGGTCTTTCATCTCCTTGCCCTTGGCCTCCAGGTCAAAGCGATGCAGGTCGACCCGGGCCTCCTCACCCAGCTTGATCGCGGTCAGGCCGATGTCCATGTAGTACGGCAGATTCTCCGCGCGTACCTGGTAAAACACCGGACGGGCGTGGTGGATGTCGCACAGGTCGCGGAACTGCCAGATCATTTCCGCCCGCTGCTGGCCGGGACCGATCGGGTCGTACAGCGCCACCAGACTGCGACCGCGACGGGCGTACATCAGGAAGGCTTGATCGTTGGGGTGGAACAACAGCGCCTTGTCACCGGTCAGGGCCAGGCCGCCGTCGGGTTGCGAAGACGCCATCAGGATTTTCGAGGCGCGCTCCAGCTCTTCCGGGGACGGCAGATGAATCACCGGGCGGGCGGTGCGCAGCAGCCAGGTCAGGGCGATCACCAGCAACAGTACTGCAGCGCCGAGCAGCGAGCGCAGACCGCGCGGGGCATCGGCGTCGAGGGTGAACTGCCACCACAGTTGATGGCTGTACGGCACGTCCTGGTAGGCGAAGAGCAACAGCCAGGTCGATGCGCCGAGTACGCACAGGCTCGCCACCAGATACAGCGGCGAGAACGGCACTTCGGTCAGACGGCTGGGGCGATAGAACGAACGACGGAATACCCCCAACAAAGCCGCAGTGAGGGTCATCAGGGTCGCTTCTTCCCAGTCGAACCCCTTGAGCAGCGAGAGCAGGGCGCCCACCAGCAACAGAATGGTGGTCAGCATCCACGCGGCCGACAACCGCCGGCGCAGGCCTTGGGCAAGCATCAGGCAAAGTACGCCGATCAGACTGGCGCCGAAGTGCGAGGCATCGACCAGACGATGGGGAATCAGATAGGCAATGTGTTCCAGGCGCGTGTCGATTTCAGGTGTCGCGCCGGAGAACAGCAGCACCACGCCGGACAGGAACACCAGGACCGCGAGGATCGGTGCCGCGAGGCCGGAAGCGGCACGCATGGTCTGGGTCTGGAACAGACGCTGACCTTCGTTGATCAGCAGCAGTACGCAGGCCACCAGCAACGGCAGTACCACGTAGATCATGCGATAGAGCAGAAGCGCGGCGGCCAGTGGCGCCGCACCGAGTTTGTCGGCGAAGGCGGCCAGCAGGATGGCTTCGAAAACCCCGACACCTCCCGGTACGTGGCTGAGCACGCCAGCAGCCAGGGCCAGCAGGTACACCAGCAGGAATGCGCCGAAAGGTGGCGCTTCCGGCAGCAGCATATACAGCACGGTGGCGGCAGCGGCGACGTCGAGGGCGGTAATCACCAGTTGCAGGAATGTCAGGCGGCGGCCCGGCAGGCGCAGGGTGCGGCGGCCGACCTTGACCAGCAGGTTGTCGCGGTAAGGTTGTTCCGGCAGGCGCCGACGGTAGATGCCCATGGCCAGAATCGCGCCCAGCAGCAGGACGGCAGAGGCAATCGCGGCGAGCAGCCCTTCGGACAGACCCAGAGCCTGAGAGGCGGCCGGCAGGTTGCTCAAGGTGGCCAGCGCGGCCAGCGGTGGCAGTGCGCAGCCCAGCGACAGGCTGGCGAACAGGGTCATGTGGGCGACTTCCGACGCGCCCAGACCAAGACGTGCATATAAGCGGTAACGCACCGATCCACCGGACAGCATCGACAGACCGATGGCATTGCCGATCGCGAAAGCCGTGAAACCGCCGAGCGCCAGTGTGCGCGGCGGGATGGTCACGCCGGCATAGCGGCTGGCCGACCATTCGTAGCCCAGCAGAATGATGAAACCGGCCACGGTTGCGCCGAAAGCGCCAAGCAGGGCAGGTTTCGGCACATCGAGGATCGAGTCGTGCAGGGCGTAGAGATCGAGTTCGCTGAGCAGATGTCGACAGGCAATCAGCGCGATGGCGAACAGCAGCAAGGTGACCGCCAGGCCGATCGGTTGACGGTATTTGCTGATTCGATCCAGCAGGCGCATGCGCTCGGGCTTGATCGATGGATTCACGGTGAGGGTGTCTTGTGGATCAGACGAGTTGGCGCGCATCAATCACCTCTTGGATTGTGCGCGACAGGATGGGGGTATCCAGCCAAGTTACCAATCCCTGTAGAAAAAAATAATCACAAAATACTACGCCTCTCGTCGGGTATCGGCGAGGGCAGGTCTCGGATTGCAGACCTCTTGCCTGCGACTCAAGCATAGTCGCAACGTGGCGGGTCTGATGATCCTGAACGGTTCACTGCACGATGACAGATCATTGTTGCGAAAGGACTTTTTCCACAGATACAAAAAAGGCCACTCTTTCGAGCAGCCTTTTTTGATGTTTGGTTGCGGGAGCCGGATTTGAACCGACGACCTTCGGGTTATGAGCCCGACGAGCTACCAGACTGCTCCATCCCGCGTCTGTGTGGCGGCATTCTACAGGCGAACGGCGAGGTGTCAACCGATAATCCCGGGAGTGGTCAAATAAGTGTGAATTCGCGGCAAACGGTCGCAGGGGCAGCGCTAAGTTTCGGAATCGGAACGATTTCCGTAGAGTGCAAGTGGATCCGAAAAAACAGACGCGCACAAAAAAGGCCAATCTTTCGATTGGCCTTTTTCGATATCTGGTTGCGGGAGCCGGATTTGAACCGACGACCTTCGGGTTATGAGCCCGACGAGCTACCAGGCTGCTCCATCCCGCGTCTGATGAGGCGGCATTCTACAGAGAATCGCCGGGGTGTCAACCTTGAATCCGGATAAAATCTGTTCTGGTTCAAGTGGTTAGCTCTTTTACCAGGATGCCGTCGAGGCCGCAGCTCAGGTGGGGCGCGGCTTTCAGCTCTATCGGGTGGTTATTCTCGATTGAGAAAATAAATTCACAGACAATTTCCTACAGCTGGAAAAGAACCTTCATACCACTGGTGCTATATACAGGTGTCAGTGAGATACTGCCCCTCCGGCTTGCCATGTTTTCCTTTCTGCCATGACTCAGCGAAAAATCATCCACATCGACTGTGACTGTTTCTACGCCGCCATCGAGATGCGTGACGACCCGCGCCTGGCCGGCAAACCGCTGGCGGTGGGTGGTTCGGCGGAGCGGCGCGGGGTGATCGCCACCTGCAACTATGAGGCGAGGGCTTACGGGGTACGCTCGGCGATGTCTTCCGGGCATGCCTTGAAACTGTGCCCGGACCTGACCATCGTCAAGCCGCGAATGGATGCCTACCGCGAGGCTTCGAAAGAAATCCATACCATCTTTCGCGATTACACCGACCTGATCGAGCCGCTTTCACTGGACGAAGCCTATCTGGACGTCTCGGACAGCGCGCATTTCGCAGGCAGCGCTACGCGAATCGCCCAGGACATCCGGCGCCGGGTTTCCAACCAATTGCATATCACCGTCTCGGCCGGCGTAGCGCCGAACAAGTTTCTGGCCAAGATCGCCAGCGACTGGAAAAAACCCAATGGCCTGTTTGTCATTACCCCGGATCAGGTCGAGGACTTCGTCAGTGGACTGCCGGTGAGCAAGTTGCACGGTGTCGGCAAGGTCACTGCGGACAAGCTGGGCAAGCTCGGTATCAGCGACTGTCTGCAACTGCGCGAGTGGGAAAAGCTGGCGCTGGTTCGCGAGTTCGGCAGTTTTGGCGAGCGACTGTGGAGCCTGGCCCGTGGGATCGATGAGCGTCAGGTGCATAACGACAGTCGCCGTCAGTCGATCAGTGTCGAAAACACTTACGACGTTGATTTGCCGGATCTGCGCAGTTGCCTGGACAAGCTTCCTGAGCTTCTGGAGACCCTGAAAACCCGCATGGCGCGGATCGACAGCAGCTATCGGCCAGGTAAACCGTTCGTCAAAGTGAAATTTCATGATTTCACTCAGACCACGCTGGAACAGGCCGGCGCCGGGCGGGATCTGGGCAGTTATCAGTTGATGCTGACGCAGGCGTTCAATCGTGGCGGCAAACCGGTGCGGCTGCTCGGGGTAGGGGTGCGGCTGGAGGACTTGCGCGGCGGCTTCGAGCAGATGGAGTTGTTCGAGCGGTAACCCATGTAAAAAAGCCCGAAACAGGTTCGGGCTTTTCCAGTCAGCGTTGTCAGTTCGGACCGGGATCCGCCACCAGCCGCCCGGCATCCTTGGTCAGCGACTTGAGAAACTCCGCCTGCAATTCCGGATCGTTACGGGTCAGTTCGATCAGGCTTTGCTCCAGCTCACTGGCTTCTTCTTCCAGACCCAGTTCCGACAGACGCTTGACCCGATGCACCCACTCGCTCACTTCGTCGTCTTCCAGATCATCGTAGATCAGGCCGTGGGCTTCCAGCAGCTTGCCGCGCAGATGGCTGCTGATGGTCAGGGACGAGTCGGAATGCACGTCATCCTTGGCGTCCTCGACACTGATCGTCAATTTGCCCACGTGATTCAGATCGTTGTCGGCAAACGGGCTGTCCAGCAGGTTCAGGCGCAACACACCATTACGATCGGTGGTCATGTCAAAGGTCTGCTTGCCGGCCTTGACCTGCACCGGGCGCTCGCTCCACGGCAGGCTCGAATACTCCATGCGCTTGTCGCGCTGGACTTCATCGATGCCGGCCAGGTTCTGCTGCGCACGGCCGTGAGACGGCACGTTCATGAACGGGTTGATTCCGGCGAATCCGTAGCTCAGCCAGTCCTTGGTCACGCTGTCCGGCAGATTGCCGAGGGCGAACACGTTGACCACGTTGGCGCCGACGCCGGCCACAATGGCCACCGCGCCGAGCGGGATCTCGTAGATTTCCCGCCAGGGCTGGTAGGGCGTGTAACGGTCATAGCGACGGGTCACTTCGTATTCAGTGACTTCGAAGGTTTTCTGCTCGTTGATCTTCACGCGGCGTTGCGGCAGCTCGAGCACCTTGGGCTCACCGACATCGATCTGCAGGCTGTGGTCGAGCAGTTTTCGCTCGACCCGCTCTTCGTGCTCGCTGCGCTGTGACATGTGGTTGGCACAGCCGCTGACCAGCAGGGTGCCGCACAAGGCGGCACCACCGAGGCCCAGGGTGTTTCGCTTGAACATGAGGTCTCTATCTGGTTTCAGCGGCGGATACGGGCCTGCAGGAAGGACAGTACGTCGGCAACCGGCAGCGATTGCGCCTGGCCTTCGGTACGGCTCTTGTATTCCAGGTTGCCTTCGGCAAGGCCGCGGTCGCTGACCACGATCCGGTGTGGAATGCCGATCAGCTCCATGTCCGCGAACTTGATGCCCGGGCTGGTTTTCTTGTCGCGATCGTCCAGCAGCACTTCGAAGCCGGCTGCGGTCAGTTCTGCGTACAGCTTGTCGGTGGCTTCGCGTACCTGCTCGGTTTCATAGCGCAGCGGTACCAGGGCGATCTGGAATGGTGCCAGGGCGTCGCTCCAGATGATGCCGTTTTCGTCATTGTTCTGCTCGATGGCTGCCGCCACCACGCGGGATACACCAATGCCGTAGCAACCCATTTCCAGGGTAACCGGCTTGCCGTTCTCGCCCAGCACTTCGCACTTCATCGCCTTGCTGTATTTGTTGCCCAGCTGGAAGATGTGCCCGACTTCGATGCCGCGCTTGATTTCCAGGGTGCCCTTGCCGTCCGGGCTCGGGTCACCGGCCACGACGTTGCGTAGGTCGGCCACGGTCGGAACCGGCAGGTCACGCTCCCAGTTCACACCGAAATAGTGCTTGTCGTCGATGTTGGCACCGACACCGAAATCGCTCATCAGCGCCACGGAGCGGTCGATGATGATCGGCAGCGGCAGGTTCAGCGGACCGAGGGAACCGGCACCGGCGCCGATGGCGTCACGCAGTTCGGCATCGGAAGCCATCACCAGCGGGCTGGCGACGCCAGGCTGATTGGCTGCCTTGATTTCGTTCAGCTCGTGGTCGCCGCGGATGATCAGGGCGATCAGCTTGCCTTCTTCCTCGGCGTGCACGATCAGGGTCTTGACGGTCTTTTCGATCGGCAGACCGAATTTTTCCACGAGCGCGGCGATGGTCTTGGTATCCGGAGTGTCAACCAGGCGCAGTTCTTCGGTCGGCGCGGCGCGGGATGTTTCACGGGGTACGGCTTCGGCCTTTTCGATGTTCGCGGCGTAGTCGGAGCCGTTGCTGAAGACGATATCGTCTTCGCCGGACTCGGCCAGCACGTGGAATTCGTGGGAGCCGGCACCGCCGATGGAGCCGTTGTCCGCTTCGACCGGACGGAACTTCAGGCCCAGGCGGGTGAACACGTTGCAGTAAGCCTCGTGCATGCGGTCATAGGTGACCTGCAGCGACGCGAGGTCGGCGTGGAACGAGTAGGCGTCCTTCATGATGAATTCACGGCCGCGCATCAGGCCGAAGCGCGGGCGGATTTCGTCACGGAACTTGGTCTGGATCTGGTACAGGTTGATCGGCAGCTGCTTGTAGCTGCTCAACTCGTTGCGCATCAGATCGGTGATCACTTCTTCGTGGGTCGGGCCCGCGCAGAAGTCGCGACCGTGACGGTCTTTGATGCGCAGCAGTTCAGGACCGTATTCTTCCCAGCGCCCCGACTCCTGCCACAGCTCGGCCGGCTGGGTACCCGGCATCAACACTTCCAGAGAGCCGGCGGCGTTCATCTCTTCGCGAACGATGGCTTCCACCTTGCGCATTACCCGCAGGCCCATCGGCAGCCAGGTGTACAGGCCCGAGGCGAGTTTGCGGATCATGCCGGCGCGCAGCATCAGCTGATGGCTGATGACGACCGCGTCGGAAGGCGTTTCTTTTTGTGTGGCGAGCAAAAATTGACTGGTGCGCATGGTTGGCCGTTGTCGGTTGCTATGACTGGAAATGACGGAGCAGTGTACCGGCGAGAGCTGCCGACGTACAGAAGTGCGGTCCCGGCGCAAACCCTTCCGCCGGGTGCGAGATGTCTTACGATTCTTCGGCGACCGGCGTCGACACGGGTTCCGGGGTCGGGGTCGGGCCTTCGCGGCGGCTTTCCTGGAACCAGTGCAGGGCGATCAGCACCAGGGTCGGCACGCCGAGTGCCGCCGTGATCATGAAGAAATTGTGATAGCCGAACTTCTCCACCATGACGCCGGAGTAGCCGCCGATCAGGCGTGGCAGCAGCAGCATGATCGAGCTGAGCAGGGCGTACTGGGTGGCGGAGAACTTCAGGTTGGTCAGGCTCGACAGGTAGGCGACGAACGCCGAGGTGGCCATGCCCGAGCTGAAGTTGTCGAGGGAGATGGTCACCACCAGCATCTGCAGGTTCGGGCCCATGTCAGTCAACATCACGAACAGCAGGTTGGTGGCTGCCGAGGCGGCGCCGCCGATGAACAGGATCGGCAGGATGCCGAAACGCACGATCAGCAAGCCGCCCATACCGGCGCCCACCAGCGTCATGATCAGACCGAAAATCTTGCTGACACTGGCGATCTGATCCTTGGTGAAGCCCTGATCGATATAGAACACGTTGGCCATCACGCCCATCACCGTGTCCGACATGCGGTAGGTGGCGATCAGGCCGAGCAGCAGCAAAGCCTGCCAGCGGTAGCGCAGGATGAAGTCGTTGACCGGTGTCAGCACCGGCGCCAGACCGCGGCGCCCCATGGTCGACAGGCACAGGCCGGTCAGCAGGGTGTAGAGGATGGCGCGCAGGAAGGCCCGGTCTTCCAGCAGCAGGTCGAGCGGGGTCATGGTGCCGAACAGCACACTGGCAAAGTCAGTGTTGTAGAGCTGGGTAAACATGGCGGGTACGGAGACCAGCAGGATGATCAGCACGAACACCGACATCAGCTGATGCATGAAGCTGTAGCGTCCGGCCTGCAACTGGGTGCGCAGCGGTACCGGTGGCTCGCGCATCAGCAGCGTGGTGATCAGGGCGGGAACCATCAATACGCCGAACAGCACGTAGGTGCCGGTCCACGCGGAATGCTGATAGTTGAACCCGGTGGAACCGAATCCTTCTGCAAAGAACAATGCACCGGCCGTCGCCAACAGGGCGGCGACCCGGTAACCGGACATATAGCTGGCGGCCAGCGCGGCCTGACGGCTGTCTTCGGCGATTTCCAGGCGATAGGCGTCGACGGCGATGTCCTGGGTGGCGGAGGCGAAGGCGACGATCACGGCAATGGCGATCAGCCAGGACAGGTGTTTCTGCGGGTCGCAGAAGCCCATGCCGACCAGGCCGAGGATCACCAGCGACTGCGCGAGCACCAGCCACGAACGGCGTCGCCCCAGCTTGCCCAGCAACGGCAGGCGCCATTGATCGAGCAGGGGCGACCAGACCCATTTGAAGGCGTAGGCCAGGCCGATCAGGCTGGCATAGCCGATCGTCTCGCGGGCTACACCGGCTTCACGCAGCCAGACCGAAAGTGTCGAGAACACCAGCATGTACGGCAGGCCGGCGGCGAAACCCAGCAACAACAGCACGAGCGTCGAAGGACTGGCATAGGCGGCGAGCGCGGCGCGCCAGGTTTTACGGGGCATGGGCTGAAGTCTGCCTCAAGATTTCGAAAACAAAGCGCGCACTCTAACCGCTGTGCTCTACCGGACGCCAGCCATGGCGCCGAATATCCACACGATTGTTCAGGATCGTAACGCCCTCCATACGCAATCGCGCCCGCTGCTCATCGCCCGAAGGGCTGCCCGCCGGCAGGCTGATCCGACCGCCGGCACCGAGCACGCGGTGCCAGGGCAGCTTCGTGTCGCCGGGCAACTGACTGAGCGTACGGCCGACCCAGCGGGCGGCGCGCCCCAACCCGGCCAGTTCGGCCAACTGACCATAGCTGACGACCTTGCCTTCGGGCACTTGGGCAAGGGTCGAATAGAGTGCCGTGCGTCGGATTTGCGGGTCGTTTTCGCAGGCGGGTATCGGGTCTGTCACGGGCGCGGTTCCTGAACAAGATCGATTCATCGGTCAAAGCGTAATCCGTGACCGGGCAATTGAGAAATGAACTCAATAGAAATAGCCGGGTCACTCCTTGTCAGAGGATTATTCCTACGGATAATGCCGACCTTTTTTTCGCAAACCCGAGCCCCCGATTCGCTTATGTTGTCCAGAACCCTGCTGTGCCTTGCTGTCTTCAGTGCGTCCACGCCCTTGCTTGCCGATACCGTCTGGTTAAAGAACGGTGACAGGCTGAGCGGCAAAATCACCCTGTTCGACGGCGGCAAACTGTTGGTCCAGACCCAGTACGCCGGCGCGGTCACCATTGACTGGAAACAGGTCAAGACACTTGAAAGTGATCAGGAGCTACTGGTCAAGCAGGACGCCTACAGCGGCGAGAAGGCCAAGTCGCTGACCGCCGCCGAAGACGGCAAGGTCACCCTGGCCAACGGTGAAGCGCCGAAAACCGTCGAGCTGGCGAGTATCCAGCAGATTCTCAAACCCAAGCCTGTGGTCGAGGATCTGGTGTGGAAGGGCAACGTCGACCTGGCCCTGGATTATCAGCGTGCCGAAAAAGACACCAATGACTACGATGTCGGCTTCAAGACCTCGGCGCGCCATGGACGCTGGCGTCATACGGCCGAGGGCGAGTACAACCGCGAAGTCCAGGATGAGGTGGTAACCACCAACAACTGGCGTGCCGAGTACGCGCTGGACCGCTTCCTGACCGACAAGTGGTTCTGGCAGGGGCGGTTGAACTACAAGCGTGATTACGTCGAAGAGCTGTCGCGTCAGCGGGTGGTCGGTACCGGTCCGGGCTATCAGTTCTGGGACGACGAACTGGGCGCGTTCTCGCTCGGCTCGCTGCTCAACCGGACGGATTACGAGTACAGCGACGGCGGCAAGGACAACTTCTATTCCGTCGCCATGAAGTGGGACTACAACCGTTACCTGATCGGCAAGAAAGTACAGTTCTTCACCACCGGCGAGCTCGGCAAGCCGCTGTCGGACGTTGCCAACTACGCCCTGGATTCGGAAGTGGGCCTGCGCTACAAAGTGACGGACTGGGCCTCGCTCAATCTCAAGGCCGAGCGGGACATCATCAGCGGCACCAAGGATGCGGATCTGAACAAGACCCGCTACACCGCCGGGTTCGGCGTGGCCTGGTAACGCTGTTCAATAAAAATCGCAGCCTTCGACGGGCTGCGATTTTTTTTGCCTGCACAAAACAGACGTCCATAAAAAAGCCCCGCTTTTGAGGGCGGGGCTTTTCAGCAAAGAAGCTGCAAGTTAGATAACTTGTACTTCTTCAGCTTGCATGCCCTTCTGACCGCGGGTAGCGATGAAAGAAACCTGCTGGCCTTCTTTCAGGCTTTTGAAGCCGTCGGACTGGATGGCTTTGAAGTGAACGAACAGGTCGTCACCGGATTGTGGAGTGATGAAGCCGAAGCCTTTTTCATCGTTGAACCACTTGACGGTACCGGTTTGGCGATTAGACATGGTGTAACTCCTTGAACAAAGATAACTGCGACTCAGGAAGAACCCTGGCCGAGACTGAGTGCAAAGAGCAGGAAAAATTCTTGTAGATGGTTGGATCGAAATTCAACATATCGTGGAGAGATTCTCAGTGACACAAGCAGCACAGTGGCGCCACCTTAACCCTTTTTCCGGAACGTGCCAATGCTTCTTGCGAAGGTTTCTCCGTTTTAAGGATCGGCGGTGTGACGGTTCGTCGCCAGGCCGCGAAATTCCTGCATGTTCGGCGAGATTTGCACCACGGACTTTGAACCCGGCGGCGCGCCCGGTAAGATGCCGGACCAGATTTTTCCACCTCGCTATTCAGGACACCCCGCCATGAGCATCAAATCGGACAAGTGGATTCGCCGCATGGCGCAGGAACACGGCATGATCGAGCCGTTCGTCGAGCGCCAGATACGCGGCAGCGACGATAGCCGGGTGATCTCCTACGGCGTGTCGAGCTACGGCTACGATGTGCGTTGCACCAACCATTTCAAGGTGTTCACCAACATCAATTCGGCCATCGTCGACCCCAAGAATTTCGACGCCGGCAGCTTCGTCGATGTCCACAGCGACGTCTGCATCATTCCTCCGAACTCCTTCGCCCTGGCCACGACCGTTGAATACTTCCGGATTCCACGCAATGTGCTGACCATCTGCCTGGGTAAAAGCACCTACGCCCGTTGCGGCATCATCGTCAACGTCACCCCGCTCGAACCCGAGTGGGAAGGCCAGGTGACTCTGGAGTTCTCCAACACCACCAACCTGCCGGCGAAGATCTACGCCAACGAAGGCGTGGCGCAGATGCTGTTCCTGGAGTCCGACGAGGAATGCGAAGTCTCCTACAAGGACCGTGCCGGCAAGTACCAGGGCCAACGTGGCGTGACCCTGCCACGCACTTGAGCCGTCCATCCGGCGGTCGGCGGGAATTCTTTGGCGGGTAGACACTCTATGAGGTGTACTGCCCGTTTCGCGAACAGCGTAGCGGGCCTTCGCCGAGGAGTGCTCCATGAAGATCGATCCGCAAATCACTGCCGAACTGGCAAGGCTCGAGCCCAATCAGGTTGGCGTATTGGCCTGGTCGTTGCTGGCACACCCACCCGTCACCCTGGCTGGCGGAATTCCTCACCAGCCTGATCCCGATACCCCCAACGAAGAACCGACCGAGCCCGGCGAGCCTACGCTGCCGGACAAACCACCACCGGCACCCGTCGCGTGACTGAATGGACGGGCCCTCGGCTGAATCCTGTAAAGAACCTCAGCCGACGGGCCATATTTCATTGTCACCAATGACAAAGATCCGACAGTCGTCTTCCTTGTCCACCGGATACCCGCCGGTGAAAGCTCCGAAGGCCGGCAGCAGGCTGACGCGTGCTCCCAGCCTGAAGCATGCCAGCCGCAGACGCTGACGTCCCTTGCCGTTCAATCGATAGACCGGGTGTACGTGTCCGGCGAGAACGTGCCGTTCAGGGTGCGGATCAGGTTCGTGCTGCAATGCAAAGGGCCCGAGCAGCAACGGCTCCGGCACCACTCGAATATCCAGCGTCTGCGGCGGATCACCGGCACGTTTGTCGTGATTGCCGCGAACAAGTGTGATCGGCAGATCAGCGTGGCGTGAACGCCACTCGGCCAAGGCACTCAAGGTGTCCGAGGCATGCGAGCCGGGGCCGTGCAGAAAATCCCCGAGAAAGATCAGTTGCCGGCAGGGCAGTCGCCCCAGTAAGTGTTCGATCACGGCAATGTTCGCTGTCGTGGTGCCCTGCGGTACGGGTTGCCCCAAGCGACGATAGGCTGCCGCCTTGCCGAAATGCACATCGGCAATCAGCAGCGCCTGCTGCGCCGGCCAGTACAGTGCCTTTTCCGGCAGCAGCCAAAGGTCTTCGCCTGCCAGGCGCACGGGATAGGCCGCACTCATCAGGTCAGCTCCTTGTCGGCGGTTTTTTCCAGATCGCCGACCATACGCCGGATGCGGTCGGCGAGTTTTTCCGAACTCATGCTTTCACGCATGCGTTCTACCAGCAGCGGAAAGCCGAGGGGTGTCGGGCGTTTGATCAGGTGCATGTCCAGGGTCATACCGTTGATTCGCTCCAGCGTCTGTTCCAGTCGACGAATATCCAGTTCTTCTCGCAAGACTTCTTCCCCGGCCTGCGCCAGAAGCAGGTTGTCGGCGTCGTATTGTTTGAACACCTCGAAAAACAATCCGCTGGAGGCCTGCACCTGACGGGTGCTTTTGGGCGCGCCGGGGTAGCCGGCGAACACCAGACCGGCAATCCGCGCGATTTCCCGAAAGCGGCGCAGTGCCAGTTCGCCTGCGTTCAGGCTGGCGAGTACATCGTGCAATAAGTTCTCGGGGCCGAGCAGGGGGCCATCCAGGTGCAAGGTCCAGTCAACGGGCGTGGCGCTGAGCAATTCCAGTCCGTAGTCGTTGACCGCAATCGAGAAGGTCACAGGCAGTCGCTGGCTGACCCGCCACGCCAGCAGGCTGGCCAGTCCCAGATGCACTTGCCGCCCGGCGAATGGATAGAGGAAAAGGTGCCAGCCTTCGCGGGATTTCAGCACCTCGGCCAGCAGGTTGTCGGTCGTCGGCAGACCCGACCAGTGCATCTGTGTTTCCAGCAACGGTCGCAAGGCTTGCATTTCCGGGCCTGCAAACTCGCCGTTTGCCGCTGCGCTGAACCGGGTGACCACTGCTTGGGCGAGTTCGCTGGACAGCGGCATGCGCCCGCCATTCCAGCGTGGCACGGCGGCTTTTTTCGCCGTGCTGCGTTTGACATAGGCGGTCATGTTTTCCACGCGTACCAGCTCCAGCAAGCGGCCGGCGAACAGGAAACCGTCGCCGGGTCTGAGGCGGGCGATGAAGCCTTCCTCGACGCTGCCCAGTTGTTTGCCGCCTCCGCCCTTGCTCCAGAATTTCAGATGAATGCTGGCGTCGCTGACGATGGTGCCGATGCTCATGCGATGACGCCGAGCCAGGCGCGCGTCCGGCACTCGCCAGATCCCGTGCTCATCCGGCTCGACCCGGCGGTAATCCGGGTATGCCGTCAGAGACATCCCGCCGTGGCGTACGAAAGCGAGCGCCCAGGCCCAGTCGGCGGGCGTCAGGTCGCGATAGGCCCAGGCTCCACGGACTTCTTCGTACAGCTCATCGGGAAGAAAGCCACCGCCCAATGCAATGCTCACCAGGTGTTGCACCAACACATCCAGCGGTTTGCGGGGAGACAGGCGCGGCTCGATCCGCCGCTGGGCCACGGCATCGCGGGCGGCGGCGGCTTCGATCAGCTCCAGACTGTGAGTCGGCACCAGGGTCAGCCGCGACGTTCTGCCGGGCGCATGGCCCGAGCGTCCCGCACGCTGCATCAGGCGCGCCACGCCTTTGGCCGAACCGATTTGCAGCACCCGTTCCACCGGCAGGAAATCCACCCCCAGATCAAGACTTGAAGTGCAGACCACCGCTTTGAGTTGGCCGTTCTTCAGGGCCTGTTCGACCCAGTCGCGGGTTTCGCGGGACAGCGAACTGTGATGCAAGGCAATCAGCCCGGCCCAGTCAGGCCGTGCTTCCAGCAAGGCCTGATACCAGATTTCCGACTGTGCGCGGGTGTTGGTGAACACCAGGGTGCTGGCGCAGAGGTCCAGTTCGGCGACCACCTGCGGCAGCATCTTCAGACCGATGTGGCCGGCCCAGGGAAAACGTTCGATCTGCGGTGGAATCAGCGTATCGACTTGCAGGTCTTTTTCATTCTGACCCCGGACACTCACGCCCCCGCCCTGTGGGATCAATACCTGTTCGGCGTGGGACTGATTGCCGAGCGTCGCCGATATGCCCCACACGATAAGCTCCGGATGCCAGCGGCGCAGGCGGGCGAGGGCCAACTGCAGTTGCACGCCGCGCTTGTTGCCGAGCAATTCGTGCCATTCATCGACCACGATCATGCGCAGGGTCGACAGCGCGGTTTGTGCGTCGGCGCGAGCGAGCATCAGGGTGAGACTTTCCGGCGTAGTGATCAGCGTTGTGGGAAGGCGTCTGTTCTGCCGGGCGCGTTCGCTGCTGCCGGTGTCGCCGGTGCGCAGGCCGACGCTCCAGGGAATTTGCAGATCGTCCAGCGGCCCTTGCAAGGCGCGCGCGGTGTCGGCGGCCAGCGCGCGCATGGGGGTGATCCACAGGACGGTCAGCGGTTCGGCAGGTGGCGGGCGTTTGCGGGGGGTGTTTGCGGCAGGTCTGGAGCGGGCAAACCGATCGAGCGCCGCAAACCACACGGCGTAGGTTTTACCGGCCCCGGTATTGGCGTGGAGCAATCCCGACTCACCGCGTTTGACCGCCACCCACACTTCTTTCTGGAAAGCGAACGGTTTCCAGCCGTGGGCGCTGAACCAGTGTCTGGCGAAGTCGGTGGAAGTGCCCATGCCGGCGACGTGTGCTCTGAAGGTGTTCCTTCAATGACCGCGCCGGCCGGGCATTAGTTTTACTTGAGATTGCCGCTGAGGAACTGTTTCAGGCGTTCACTCTTCGGATTGCCCAATACGTCCTCCGGTGCGCCTTCTTCTTCCACCAGCCCCTGATGCAGGAACAGCACCTGGCTCGACACCTTGCGCGCAAAACTCATCTCGTGCGTCACCATGATCATGGTTCGGCCTTCGTCGGCCAGGCCTTGAATCACCTTGAGCACTTCGCCCACCAGTTCCGGATCCAGCGCGGACGTCGGTTCGTCGAACAGCATGACTTCCGGCTCCATCGCCAGGGCCCGGGCAATGGCTACGCGCTGTTGCTGGCCGCCTGAGAGGAACGCCGGATACTGATCGGCCACCCGCGCCGGCAGGCCGACCTTGTCCAGATAACGCCGGGCGCGGTCGTCCGCCTCAGCCTTGCTGCAGCCCAGCACCCGGCGCGGCGCCATGGTGATGTTTTCCAGCACGGTCATGTGGCTCCACAGGTTGAAATGCTGGAACACCATCGCCAGGCGCGTGCGCAGACGTTGCAGTTCCTCGGGGTCGGCGACGTGCATGCCGTGACGGTCGGTGACCATGCGGATCGCCTGGCCGTCGAGGCTCATCGCGCCGTCGTTGGGTTGTTCGAGAAAGTTGATGCAGCGCAAAAAGGTGCTTTTGCCCGAGCCGCTGGCGCCGATCAGACTGATCACGTCACCGGTTCTGGCTTTGAGCGAAACGCCTTTGAGCACCTGATGGTCGCCATAGCTTTTGTGCAGGCCTTCTACGGTCAGTTTGTACATGGGACAGGCATCCTCAAGGCGAAAGTAAGTAGCCGCTGCGATAGGCTTCGGCGCCCGCGACGTGGGCGATCACCATGCCGGCGGTTGCCATGCGCCGCAGCGAGCGGGCGTACAGCAGACCGGAAGCGGTGCAATGGACGGGGGTGACCCGGTCGTGGATCGGGTCGATGATTTCGGCGATCTGCTGCCCGGCTTCCAGGTGCTGGCCGGGTGTGGCGGTGTACACCAGCAGGCCGCCGACCGGGGTGGTCACTGGCTCGACACCGGCCAGCGGAGTGGCCGGGAAGGGGAGCTCCGGCAATGGTTTCGAAGCGCCGACGATGGCGCCGAAGTGAGTCAGGTAGTCGAGCAGTGCCTGGCAGTCACGGCTGGCCACCGGATGGCTGACGTCGCCCTGGCCACGCAGTTCGACCGTGACCGAAAAACTGCCGAGGGGAATCTCGAAGTGCTCGCCAAAGCGCTCCTTCAATTGCCACCACAGCAGGGTGAAACACTCGTCGAATGACTGGCCGCCGGAGTCGGTGGCCAGCAGGCTTGCCCGGGATTCGATGTAGCGCGCCAGCGGCTCGACCTGCGGCCAGGCCTCGGGCGTGGTGTAGAGATGGACGACGGATTCGAAGTCGCAGTGCAGGTCCAGCACCATGTCCGCATCACAGGCCAGCCGTTGCAGGGTCAGGCGCTGGGATTGCAGTTGCGTGGTGGCGGTATGGCGGTCGAGAGCATTGCGCAGGCTGGTGCGGATCAATTCCAGGTTGCGCTGCGGGTCGTCGCCCAGTTGCGACTCGATTTCGTTGCCGATCTCTTCGCTGAGGTCGACGAACCAGCGGTTGAAGTTCTGCCCGCTCTCCAGTTCGTAGCGGCCCAGCGGCACATCCATCAGCACTTGTTCGAGGCCGACCGGATTGGCGACCGGCACCAGCACGATTTCGCTGATCAGCCGCCCGGCGGCTTCCAGCTCCGCCAGACGTTGTTTGAGGTGCCAGGCCACGAGCATGCCGGGCAGTTCGTCGGCATGCAGCGAAGACTGGATGTAGATTTTGCCTTTGGCCTTGTCCGGGCCGAAGTGAAAACTGTGGATCTGTCGTGCGGTCCCCGGCAGCGGGGCCAGCAGATCATGTATCTGGTGGCGCATCTCAAAAGGGTCCTAGTGGGTCGGGCCGAGAAAGGCCAGCCATCGGCGTTCGGCGAGGCGGAACAGGCCGACCAGCGCAAAGGTGATGGTCAGGTAGATCAGCGCGGCGATGCCGAACGACTGGAAGGTCAGGAAGGTCGCCGAGTTGGCGTCCCGCGCGACCTTGAGGATGTCGGGGATGGTCGCGGTGAAGGCCACGGTGGTCGAGTGCAGCATCAGGATCACTTCGTTGCTGTAGTAAGGCAACGAACGGCGCAGCGCCGACGGCATGATCACGTAGGCATAGAGTTTCCACCCGGTCAGCCCGTAAGCCTTGGCCGCTTCGACTTCGCCGTGGTTCATGCTGCGGATCGCCCCGGCGAAAATCTCCGTGGTGTAGGCACAGGTGTTCAGGGCGAAGGCCAGGATCGTGCAGTTCATTGCATCGCGGAAGAAACTGTCGAGCAGCGGTTGCGCGCGCACGGCAGCCAGGCTGTAAATCCCGGTGTAGCAGATCAGCAACTGGATATAGAGCGGCGTGCCACGGAACAGGTAGGTGTAGAACTGCACTGGCCAGCGGATGTAGAAGTGCGGCGAGACGCGGGCGATCGACAGCGGAATCGACACGATGAAACCGAAGAAGATCGACGCGCTGAGCAGCCACATCGTCATCGCAAGGCCAGTGATGTTCTGGCCGTCTGTATAAAGGAAGGCTTTCCAGTATTCCTGCAGAAGTTCGATCATCGTACGGCCTCCCGTGCACCGGCGGCGTAGCGGCGTTCGAGCCAGCGCAGAATGAAGTTCGAGGCACTGGTGATCAGCAGGTAAATCAACGCGGCGAGAACCAGAAAATAGAACAGCTGATAGGTACTCTTGCCGGCGTCCTGCGCGGCCTTGACCAGATCGGCCAGGCCGATGATCGAGACCAGCGCGGTGGCCTTGAGCATCACCATCCAGTTATTGCCGATGCCTGGCAGGGCGAAGCGCATCATTTGCGGGAACACCACGAAACGAAAGCGCTGGCCGCGCTTGAGACCATAGGCGGTGGCGGCTTCGACCTGACCGCGTGGTACGGCGAGAATCGCCCCGCGGAAGGTTTCAGTGAAGTACGCGCCATAAATGAAGCCCAGGGTCAGGACCCCGGCGCTGAACGGGTCGATCTCGATGTATTCCCATTCCAGGTAATCGGTGAGCGTCGTCAGCCAGGTTTGCAGGCTGTAGAAGATCAGCAGCATCAGCACCAGGTCCGGCACCCCGCGAATCAGCGTGGTGTAGAGCTGGGCGGGCAGGCGCAGCAGTTTGACTTTTGACAGCTTGGCACTGGCGCCGAGCAGGCCGAGCAACACGGCCACCAGCAGCGACAACGCCGACAATTTGATGGTCATCCAGGTGCCTTCCAACAGCAACGGGCCAAAGCCCTTGAGGCTGAAGGCGGAGAGCCCCAGATTTTGTAAGAGGTTTTCGAACATAAATCAGCAACCTGACTGAATGAAAAAGGCGCCCATCGAGGATGGGCGCCGGGGCATTATTTGCCGCTGTACAGATTCAGATCGCCAAAGTGTTTCTTTTGAATCTCGGCGTATTTGCCATCATCGTGTAACGCTTTGATACCTTTATCCAAAAGCGCTTTCAGCTCGGTGTTACCTTTCTTAATACCGACAGCGGTCTTGGCTGGCAGCAAGTGGTTGTCGACCGGCTCGCTGACGGCATAGTCGGCACCCTGTGGCGACTTCAGAAAGCCCAGTTCGGCCTGCAACATGTCCTGAATGCCCGCATCGAGACGGCCGGAAGTCAGATCGGAATACACCTGATCCTGGTTCTGATAGGCCTGGGTTTTCACGCCGGCCTTGTCCAGCACGGCTTTGGCATAGGCTTCCTGGATGGTGCCTTGCTCGTAGCCGACGGTTTTGCCTTTCAGCGAAGCGACGTCGTTGGTGATGCCGGAACCCTTCTTCGACACGTAGGCAGTCGGGCCGGAGAACAGCTCGCTGGAGAAGTCGATGACTTTTTCACGGGCTTCGGTCACGGTCATCGACGAGATCACACCGTCGAATTTATTGGCCTTGAGGCCCGGAATCATGCCGTCGAAGTCGCTTTCGACCCATTTGCACTTGACCTTCAGCTCGGCGCAGATCGCGTTGCCCAGATCGATGTCAAAGCCCACCAGGCTGCCGTCGGCCGCTTTCGACTCGAACGGTGCGTAGGAAGGATCGACGCCAAAACGCAGCTCTTTGTATTCCTTGGCCAGCGCGGAGCCGGCGGCCATGCACAACGCCAGTGCAGAAAGGGTCAGCAATGCTTTTTTCATTATTCAATCCCTAAGAACCAATATGAGCGCTTGTGGCGCAGAATGATTGTTACTGGAACGCTTACGACTTATAGAAAGTAGCAATTTCCGAACCAGAGTCCCGAACAAGTGTTTTAAAAGGTGTAGAAAGTGCATGCCGGGGGCGGTCAGTGCACGAAAACGGGCGCGTTGGAAGGGATGCACCAGAATGGTTCGGAGGCGATCTTTCCCACGCTCTGCGTGGGAAAGATCGGGGAGGCGTGAAGGACGGGGATCAGACCAGCAGATTCTGCAACGTCGCCAGGTTGTCGGCTTCTTCCACGGTCTTGTCCTGGCGCCAGCGCAGCATGCGCGGGAAACGCACGGCGATGCCGCTCTTGTGCCGGCGCGACAGGGCGATGCCTTCGAAACCCAGTTCGAACACCAGGCTTGGCGTCACGCTGCTGACCGGACCGAATTTTTCCACGGTGGTCTTGCGAACGATGCTGTCGACTTCACGCATTTCCTCATCCGTCAGCCCGGAATAGGCCTTGGCGAACGGCACAAGGGCGCGGGTGCTGGACTCGGGCGGACCGTCCCAGACGGCAAATGTGTAATCGCTGTACAGACTGGCGCGCCGGCCATGGCCACGCTGGGCATAAATCAGCACCGCATCGACGCTGAACGGGTCGACTTTCCATTTCCACCACACGCCCATGTCCTTGGTGCGCCCGACGCCATACATCGCGTCGCGGGCCTTGAGCATCATGCCCTCGACCCCCAGCCGCCGGGAGGCTTCCCGTTGGCGGGCGAAGTCGAGCCAGTCGCTGCCGGTCAGCACCGGTGAGGGCAGTAGCACCGGGTTGTTGCATTGGGTGATGACACGCTCCAGTTGTTCACGCCGCTGGACCTGCGGCCGGTTGCGCCAGTCTTCGCCCTGCCACTCCAGAAGGTCATAGGCGAGGACCACCACCGGCACGTCTTCGAGGATCTTTTTGTCCAGGGTCTTGCGACCGATCCGTTGCTGAAGCAGGGCAAAGGGTTGCACCGCCGGTGGTGCCGTTGAATCTGGATCAAAGGCTTCGGCGTCAGGCCGGGTGTTTTTCCAGACCACGATTTCGCCGTCGATCACCGTGCCGTCAGGCAGGCCCTCGACCAGCGAGTCGAGTTCGGGAAAGCGTTCGGTCACCAGTTCTTCGCCCCGGGACCAGATCCACAAGCGAGCGTCGCGCTTGACCACTTGCGCGCGAATGCCGTCCCACTTCCATTCCACCTGCCAGTTGTTCGCCGGGCCAAGCAAGGCGTCGAACTGTTCCACCGCTTGCGACAGACCGTGGGCGAGAAAGAACGGATACGGCTGGCCGCCGCGCTGCGCATGTTCGTCGCTGGACTCCGGGGCAATCAGCTTCAGATAACTGGCGGCATCCGGACGGTTGGACAGGTCGGTGTAGCCCACCAGCCGTTGTGCCACGCGTTTGCTGTCCAGCCCGGCCATCGAGGCCAGCGCCCGGGTCACCAACAGTTTGGAAACGCCCACCCGGAAGCTGCCGGTGATCAGTTTGATGCACAGCATCAGGCTCGGCCGGTCGAGTTGCGCCCACAGTGCCGGGAGCTGTCGGGCGAGGTATTCCGGGGTTTCACCGCGCAGCGGCAGCAGTTTGTGCTCGATCCATTCGGCAAGGCTCGCCTCGGACGTGTGCGGGTTTTCCGGGAGTACCAGCGAGATGGTTTCCGCCAGATCGCCGACCGCTTGATAGCTTTCCTCGAACAGCCACGGCGCCAGGCCGGATACTTCTACCGCCAGATCGCGCAGGATCCGCACCGGAACCAGTTGCCGGGGCCGTCCGCCGGACAGGAAGTACACCGCCCACGCAGCATCTTGCGGTTGCGCCTGGGCGAAGTAGGCCTGCATGGCCGCGAGTTTGGCGTTGCTGGAGGTGGTGGCGTCGAGTTCGGCGTATAACCCGGCGAAGTCTTTCATGGTTGCACCTCGGCAACGGTGGGTTCGACGGCGACATTGTCT
This sequence comes from Pseudomonas sp. BW7P1, assembly GCF_024981055.1. Taxonomy (NCBI): domain Bacteria; kingdom Pseudomonadati; phylum Pseudomonadota; class Gammaproteobacteria; order Pseudomonadales; family Pseudomonadaceae; genus Pseudomonas; species Pseudomonas sp. BW7P1. The sequence continues at coordinate 1,545,294 of NZ_CP103374.1, forward strand.
TGTTCGTCATCGCCGTATTCAGTGTTGAAGCCTTGGGCATCCAGCCCTTGCTCACGCAAATGGCGAACCAGCACACCGATCGAGCCGTGGGTAACCATCACCCGTTCGGCGCCGGTCTGCTCGATGGCCCACAGCAGGCCGGGCCAGTCGGCGTGATCGGAAAGCACGAAACCGCGATCCACGCCGCGCCGCCGACGAGTGCCGCGCAGGCGCATCCAGCCGCTGGCGAAACTGTCGCTGTAGTCGCCGAAACGCCGCATCCAGCTGCTGCCGCCCGCCGATGGCGGAGCGATGACCAGTGCCTGACGCATCAGCGGATCATTTTTTTTCACGTCGCCGGCGTAGATCGTCGGCGGCAGATACACGCCGGCCTCGCGGTAGACCCAGTTCAGCGGTTCCACCGCGCCGTGGCTGAGGATCGGGCCGAGGGTTTCATCAATTCCGTGAAGGATCCGCTGGGCCTTGCCGAATGCATAGCAGAACAGCACGCTGGTCTTGCCCGCCTCGATATTGGCCTGCCACCACTGATTGATCTCGCCGAACACCTGCGCCTGCGGCTGCCAGCGGTAGATCGGCAGACCAAAGGTCGATTCGGTGATGAAGGTGTGGCAGCGCACCGGCTCGAAGGGCGCGCAGGTGCCGTCGGGCTCGATCTTGTAGTCGCCGGACGCAACCCAGACTTCACCGCCGTATTCCAGGCGTATCTGCGCCGACCCCAGCACATGCCCGGCAGGGTGAAAGCTCAGGGTGACACCGTGGTGGGACAGACGCTGCCCGTACTCCACGGTTTGCAGATTGATGTCCTGGCCCAGGCGCGCCCGCAGAATCCCTTCGCTGGCGCCGGCCGCCAGATAGTGCGTGTTGCCGGTGCGGGCGTGATCGCCGTGGGCATGGGTAATGACCGCGCGCTCGACCGGGCGCCACGGATCGATATAGAAGTCCCCGACTGGGCAGTACAGGCCTTCGGGGCGAGCGATAACAAGGTCCATGGCGTTACCGAAATGGAGGGACTTGTCAGCTATGAGGTTGGCGCGAAGTCAGAAGTTCTATCGAATTTTTTAACTGCCACATGATCGTTCCCACGCGCGTGGGAACGATCGAAAGGGGCGGCGCCTATTTCCCGGGAGTCAGCGTCAGCCGCGTCTTGCCATACACCCGCTCAAAGTTCTGCGGCTGCATCGGCAAGCCGATGTACTGGCCCTTGAGCCAGGGATCAATCCCGTTGAGGTAGTTCGGACTGGCCGGGTTACCCGATTGCCCCGTACCGTTCTGGCCCGTCAGCGGTTCGCTCTGACTGAAGTCGACGATGAAACGCATCGACGGCGCCCGGGTGGTGTTGAAATCCTGGCCCCAGGCAAACGCCGCGGTATTGAGCGTCGTGTGATCGCCGCCAGCCGCGACAGGACCGCGAACGGTCTGGCCGTTGGTGCTCTTCCATTCGTAGCGGTGCAGTTTGCCCCACTGCCAGGCTTTGTGATCGCCACCCAGTTGGCTGTCGCCGGCGCTGATCGCCGCCGCGAGGCTGCGGGCGAGGATCGCCGGTTTGTCTTCTTTCTGCGGCGTGCGTGCGTCGTCCCAGAACGGGCTGTCCTCGCGGCCCAGCAAATGATCGGCCTGGGCCGAGTAGGACAGATCGCCATTGGCGATAAACGCTTTCCACGCCGGGCTGTTTTGCGGGCCGAGTTCGTCGAGGAAGATCTGTTTCATGCTTTCCTGCAGGAACAGCTCGTAGATCGCCGCATCGGCGGAGGTCGGGCTGAGCTTGCCGTCAAACGCCATCAGGCGGCTGTAGGCCTCGCGGGCCTTGCTGCGGTCGGCTTCCGGCAGGGCGTCGATCGCCTGCTTCAGCGGCTGCGCCATGCCCGGAGCTTCGAACATCTTCTTCAGTTTGGCGGCGAACGTGGTGGTCTGGTCGTACTGCATGGCGATCATGCTGCGGCCGTCCAGTTTGCCGCTGCCGGCCATTTCCGCAAGGCGCTCGCCGCGCTCCGGCGCCGCCCAGGAGTTGGACAACTGCATGCCGTAGCCGTGAGGAATGACCCGCTGGTTGGCGGTGCCGAGCCAGCCCTGCGGCGGATCCTGATCGTACGGGTGCAGCATCGGGTCGGCGTAACCGTCCCAGTCGTAGCGACCGTCCCAGCCCGGCGACGGCAGCAGGCCTTCGCCTTCGCGGCGGTTCGGGAAACGCCCGGTGACTTGCCAGCCGATGTTGCTGGCGTCGGCAAACACCAGGTTCAGTGCGATGGCGCGGATTTCCCGGCTGGCGTCGGACGCGCGTTCAGCGGTTTGCGCACGGCTCAGATCGAAAAACGCATCGAGGGATTTGTCGTCGGTGAAGCTCGGGGTCTGCAAGGCCAGGCCGAAACCTGCGCCCTGGGCGCCAGCCTGAGCACTGTTGAGCAGCGCACCGTGGCGGGTTTCGTACACCGCTTCGCGAATCGGCCGCTGGCCTTTGACGAAGTAGGTTTCGTTGCGCACGCCCAGCGGTTGCCACTTACCGTTGACCTCGTAGGTCAGGCTGCTGCCCTGGCGGCGGATTTTTTCCAGGAACAGGTCCTGGTTGTCACCGAAGACGCTGGTCGCGCTCCATGCCACTTTGCCGTTGAAACCGCCCAGCACCATCGGCAGACCGGCCACGGTCACGCCGGCGGCCTGGTATTTCGGTGCGTGAATCTGCACGAAACTCCACAGCGAAGGCGCGGCCAGCGGCCCGTGGCTGTCGCTGGCCAGCAGGCTCTTGCCGCTGCGGCTGCGTTGCGGGGCAATCGCCCAGTTGTTCGAAGTACTGGCGCCGAGCAGGTTCATCGCCGCCAGTTGTTCACTGGCGTTGCTCAGCTCGCTCAGGCCCGGAATCTGCCCGTTGAGCTTGATGCCTTGCAGCTTGTCGGCTTCGGCCAGCGGCAGGTTTTCATCAGGAGCGGACGGGGTCAGCCACGCCAGTTTGTCGGTGGTGACCGTCTGCGCCAGCACCAGCGAAGCGATTTCCTCCGGCAGGTTGGCCGACTGGCTGAAGTTCAGCAGGCAGAAAATCAGCGCCGAATCTTCCGGTTTCCAGTACTCGGGCTTGTAGCCGCTGGAGGCCAGATCCCCCGGCAACTTGTCGGCGTAGCGGAACAGGTAGGCGTTGACGCCCCGGGCATAGACTTCGAAAAAGCGCTTGAGCCGTGGCGACGAGGCCTTGTACAGCTCGCCGGCGCTTTTCTTCAGGTTGACGGCGCGCATGTAGCGGTCGGCGTCGAGCATCGACGCACCGGACATTTCCGCCAGACGCCCCTGGGCCAGCAGGCGCAGGGTGACCATCTGATTGATGCGGTCGCTGGCGTGCACGTAGCCGAGGGCGAACAAGGCGTCGTGGAAGCTATTGCTTTCGATCAGCGGCATGCCCATGGCATTGCGCCGTACCGAAACGTTCTGCGCCAGGCCCTTGAGTGGCTGTACACCGGAGGTCGGCGGGAGGGTGTCCTGAGCGTTCCAGGTCTGGCAACCGGAGAGGCTCAGGACACCGGTCACTGCTGCGGCAACGCCGAACCGGGGAAGAAAATGTGAAAGGGCTGGCGAGGCCATGGCAAAGCTCCTGCGGGGGTAGAGGCTGGGGGCGCAATAAAGCCGCTACGTTAGTGAGCAGGAGGGGGCCGCGCAAGCGGGGCGAGCGGTTATTTCTTCCCGTTGATCGTTCCCGCGCACGGGAACGATCAGGCCAGGTCACTCAAGCCTTCGGCGGATTGATCTTCTGCACCAACGCGTAGGCTTTCACGGTCGCCGGGCGGTCCTTGATGTGGTTGAACCAGCGCAGCACGTTCGGGAAGTCTTCCAGGTTCTGGCTCTGCCACTTGTGGGAGACGATCCAGGGGTAGATCGCCATGTCGGCGATGCTGTATTCGCTGCCGGCGACGAACTCGTTTTTGGCCAGTTGTTTGTCCAGCACACCGTACAGGCGAGCGGTTTCATCGATGTAGCGCTTGATCGCATAGGGAATCTTTTCCGGGGCGAACTGGCTGAAGTGATGGTTCTGCCCGGCCATAGGCCCCAGCCCGCCCATCTGCCAGAACAGCCATTGCAGCGCCACCTGGCGGCCACGCAGATCCTTGGGCAGGAACGTCCCGGTCTTTTCGGCGAGGTACAACAAAATCGCCCCGGACTCGAACAGCGACAACGGCTCGCCGCCATCGGCCGGCTCATGATCGACGATGGCCGGGATGCGATTGTTCGGCGCGATCTTCAGGAAGTGCGGCTGGAACTGCTCGCCCTGGCTGATGTTGATCGGGTGCACGTTGTAGCGCAGGCCGGCCTCTTCGAGGAACAGGGAAATCTTGTGGCCGTTGGGCGTGGTCCAGTAATACAGGTCGATCATGGAAAGCTCCAAATCAGGAAAGGTACGGACAGCAAACGCCGGCTTCAGGTTGTCCCGTGTGCGTTCGATAGCTTGCTTGGTTACAGGAGGTGATGTTCAAGTACGGGAAATTCAATGACCCCGCGTGAGAAAAATCGCCATGGAGCTTAAGGCCAACGCTGCACTGATCATCATCGACCAGCAAAAGGGCATTCTGGAGCCGCGTCTGGGTCGACGGAATAATCCGTTGGCCGAAGAACGGATCCTCGATTTGCTGAACTTCTGGCGGCGCAGCGGGCGGCCGGTGATCCATGTGCAGCACCTGTCGCGCTCAGCGGATTCGGTGTTCTGGCCCGAGCAGTCCGGGGTGGAATTTCAGGAAAGATTCCTGCCGCAGGACGGTGAATGGCTGATCCGGAAACAGGTGCCGGATGCATTTTGTGCGACGGGGCTGGAAGCGAAGCTGCGTGAGGCGGGGATCGGGCAGTTGATTATCGTCGGTGTGGCGACGAACAATTCCGTGGAGTCCACGGCACGCACGGCGGGCAATCTTGGGTTCGACGCCTGGGTGGCGGAGGATGCGTGCTTTACCTTCGACAAGGCTGATTATTTCGGGACGCCGCGCTCGGCTGAAGAGGTGCATGCCATGTCGCTGGGGAATCTGCATGGGGAGTATGCGACGGTGGTCAGTTCGGTGCGGATTCTGGCGGCTGGCTGAAAGCCTCCGATGAATGTGCCGGTCCCTTCGCGAGCAAGCCCGCTCCCACATTTGACTGCATTCCGTCAGAACGAATGCGATCTACTGTGGGAGCGGGCTTGCCCGCGAAGGCGGTGTCTCAGGCGAAGAGGCTCTGCGCCTGAACCATCAAGCGCCGTGGCACTTCTTGAATTTCTTGCCGTTGCCGCACGGGCAAGGGTCGTTGCGGCCGACATCCTTCAGGGCGTTGCGCACCGGCTCCTGGTGGGCGTGGCCGCAGTGCGGGCCGTGGACATGGCCATGGTCGTGATCATGGTGGTGATGGTCATGATCGTGGTTGCAGTCAGGGCCATGGACATGAGGTTGCTGGGTCATCGGGGTCACTCCGTAATCAAATCGGCGGGGATTATCACGCCATTGCGCTCCAGGTGCACGTAGTGAGCGATGAATAAACCGGTTTCCATCTCGCCCTGCAGCCGGTAGGGAACCTGCTGGTGCGGATTCTTCAGCATTTTCACCACGTCCTTGACCTTCGGCCACAGGTTGGTGCGGATCGGCACCTTGTAGAACGCACTGCTTTTGGCGCCGACGGTGATCCAGTGCTCATGCTCGCCCTCGGCCAGCAGCATGTCGGCCAGGTGCACGCGGTATTCGAGGCCGCGTACGGTCAGTTCGCTGGCATTGGGATTGTCGATGCGAAAGTGCAGGATGAACTTCTGCTCCAGCAATTTGGCGCGCACCACTTCGACTTTCACCAGGTGCACGGCGGGGTCGACGGTGTCGTCGGCGAACCATGAGGCACAGCCCCCGAGCCCCAGAAACAGCAGCAGCGTGAAGGCTTTGAATGTGTGCCATTGACTGACCATCGCAGAACTCCCTTTTGCGCCCAGTCTAGTCGCCACTCACCTCACGCGCCGAAATAGCCCGCGCAACACTTCTTGAACTTCTGCCCGCTGGCGCAGGGGCAGGCATCGTTACGACCGAGCTTGAGCTGCACGGTCGGGTCGATGAAGTACCAGCGCCCGCCGTTCTGAACGAATGCGGAACGCTCGCGATGGCTGTGCTCGCCCTGGCTGTCATGCCAGCGTGCGGTGAAGGTGACGAAGGCGTGTTCCGGCTGGCCGCCGAAGACTTCCGAACTTTCGACGTCGAGGCCGAGCCAGGTGCTCGATGCACTCCAGTTGCTGATGGACTGGCGATCGAGCCCGGCCTGCTGGGCGGGCAGGGTGGTCGCCACCAGATAATCGATCAGGCCCAGCACATAGGCGCTGTAACGCGAACGCATCAGGGCTTCGGCGCACGGTGCCGGATGGCCGGCGTGATAATGGCCGCAGCAGGCATCCAGCAGGTTGCCGCTGCCGCAGGGGCAAATGGCTGTACTCATTGCATTACCACCAGTATTTCCCGAAGTTTTCCGGATTGGCCCAGAACCGTGAGTTGAGCCAGTCAGGGACTTGTTTGTAATCAAGCAGATCATAGGTGAACAGGGTCAGGACCTGTTCGTCCCGGGCGAAGCGTTCGCTGGCCTGGAGGGCGAGCGAATAGAAATCGGTTTCCTGCCAGCCGCTGGCCGGCAGGTCGGCCAGCACGGCGATGCGGCTGGCGTTGAGGTTGCGGATCCCGCCCAGCAGATTCAGGCCATCACGCTTGGGCAAATGCTCCAGGCAATCGACCACCAGTGCCAGGTCGAAACGCTGTGCGGCCAGCTCTGCCGGCAAGGCGCCGGGCGCCGCATGGGCGACACAGGTATCCGGATGCGCGTCCTTGAAAGCGGCCAGCGCCGGAAATTCGCTGGCGCCGATCAGCAGCAGGCGTGCCGGGGCGTAGCGGTCGAGCAGAGCGGCCAACGCCTGCTGTGGCGTGCGGGAAGAAATCGCGACGTTCATCGAAGCTCCTCAATCAGATCGCCAAGACTAGCCTGCCCGGGCGTCGAGGCCTAGACCTCTGTTCCGCGGGTTTGCGACAGCGGCATCAAAGTCCTGTGAACAGGCTCGCAAACAGCGGTGGCCTATCGCTGGCGGAGATTAAAACTCCGGTCTTTACTCCCTGAATCGGTTACAAGCCGATCCCTCAGGAGAAAACTAGATGAGCATAGTTCGGACAGCATTACCCTTGGTTCTGCTAACCAGTGTGTTGACTGGTTGCGCAGGTTTGCAGAAAACCGACTGGCCGACCTGTGCGGCTGTCGGAGGTGTCGTCGGCGCGGGTCTCGGGGCGACGGAAAGCTCGTCGTGGGCCGGCTATGGCGCGTTGCTGGTCGGTGGTACGGCGGCGGCCTATTGCTGGGTGCACGGCGATGGTGATGAAGACGGCGATGGTGTGCCGGACAGTCGCGACAAGTGCCCGCACACGCCTCGCGGTACCAAGGTCGACGCAGACGGTTGCCCGTTCCCGGCCCCTGCGCCCGTGGTTGAAGAGGCGGTCGTGGTCAAGGAAGAAACCATCGTCATCCGCGATGTGCACTTCCAGTTCGACAAGGCCACGCTGACGCCTTCCGACAAGCAAGTGCTCGACAAGGTCGCCACGCGCCTGAAACAGGAATCGAGCACGGCGCGTCTGACCGTGACCGGCCACACCGACAGCGTCGGCAGCGATGCCTACAACAAGAAACTGTCGGATCGTCGCGCGCACTCGGTGGTGGAATACCTGATCCATGACGGTGTGCCACGTGCGAGCTTCGTTTCGGTGACCGGTGCCGGTGAAAGCCAGCCAGTGGCAGACAACAAGACCGCCGAAGGCCGCGCATTGAACCGTCGTACCGAAATCAAAATCGAGCGTTGACACCCTCGCATCCGCGGCTTGTGCAGTCGCGGATGCGGGTCTTTACTCCTGTGTAACCGGTATGGGCCGGTGACACAGGAGCTTTCACAATGAATGGTTTCTCAAGGTCCGTCTTGCCGGTCCTGCTGCTGGGCAGCCTGTTGACCGGTTGCGCAACCCACAGCGATGGCACTGCTCCCCTCAATCAACGTACCTGGCCGATCTGCAGCGTCATTGGCGGACTGGTCGGCGGCGGTCTCGGCGCCATCGAAAACGGCGGCTGGGCCGCGGGTGGTGCAGCGCTGGGGATCCTCACCGGCGGGCTGATCTGTTATGCCCAGGATGGCGACGAGGACGGCGATGGCGTGTTCGACCGCCGCGACCGTTGCCCTGATACGCCGCCCAATACTCCGGTCGATCACCGCGGTTGTCCGCTGCCGCAATACCCGGTCACCGAGAAACCCGCCGAACCGGCACCGCAGACCGAAGTCATCACCCTCAACGATGCCGGCAACGTGCTGTTCGACTTTGACAAATCCGACCTCAAGCCTGCGGCGAAAAGTCAGCTGGATGCGCTGATGGACAAACTGCGCAATGCCGACGTCGTGAGCATCAAGGTAATCGGTCATACCGACAGCAAAGGTACCGATGCCTACAACCAGGCCCTGTCGGAGCGCCGTGCGAGCAGTGTCGCCGCCTATCTGTTGAGCCAGGGGCTGGCGCCGGAAAAACTCACCAGTGAAGGGCGTGGCGAGCGTGAACCGGTTGCCGACAACGAGACCGAAGAAGGACGGGCGCAAAACCGTCGCGTGGAGTTGCACATCAATCGTTAGGAATTGTCTGTAGTCCGCAGGCTAGAGCTGTCGGTCGACGATCATCGTCGATTCGGCAGCGATCCGACGAGTGCCCGGAACTTTTTTATTTGCCCCTCTGGCTTATCCCGTATGGAAGCCGTTACTGTGCGCCCAAAGAATAATTCGCAACACGGGGGAGCGTATGAAGGTGTTCTGTGGGCTGGGGCGATTGTTGACCCTGGTGTTCTGCTGTGTGGTACTGGCCAATCAGCTGGTGCCGTTTGTTCATCCGATGCACCTGCTGGTCAATCTGGCGGGTGTTCTGCTGCTGGCCATTCATCTTCTTGAAGTGCTGCTGTGCAACGCCAGCCTTAAAGGCCGGCCGCACCCATGGCGTGATCGTGGCCGTGTCCTGCTGTTCGGCGTTTTCCACCTGCAAACCATCCCGGCCCCGGCCGCTCCGGAGGCTTCCCATGCGTAAACTCTGCCTGCTCGCTGCATTCATCAGTCCTCTGGCCTGTGCCCAGGTCATGAATGTCGAACCCAATTCCCTGATGCGTCTGCCCAACACCACCAGCACCCTGCAACTGGAAAAACTGGTGGTCGCCGATTACGGCACCTTGCTGGTGCCCTCGAACGTGACCGAGCTGAGTGTCGGCGAACTGCGATTGGGGCGCGAAGCGCGCATCGCCATCGTGCCGGGCGAACAGGCGCTGGATCTGAAAGTGATCCGTGCCGAACTCGCCGAAGGCAGCCGCATCACCGCTCGCGGTGCGCCGGGAACCTATGAAAAAGCGGCCCGTGCCGGACGTAACCTGAATCTGCAGTTCAAGGCGCTGGAGGCTCCACGGTTGGTCGTCGATGCCCGTGGCGGCACCGGGGCGCCGGGCTTCGTCGGGCTTGACGGGGCCAACGGTCAGGAACCGGGCTGCACCTGGGGCCAGGCCGGGCATGGTTTCGACGGCAGTGACGGCAGCAACGGTCAGCCCGGTGCGCCGGGCGCACTGGTGCGGCTGGAAGTGCCACGGGAGTTTCCGGCGGAGCTGATCAAGGTCGACGTGGCCGGTGGCGCCGGCGGCGCGGCAGGCCCTGGCGGTAAGGCGGGGGCGGGCGGCAAGTCCAAGGGCTGCCTGGTGTATCGCGCCGATGGCGGCAAGAACGGCAAGCCGGGGGCTGACGGACAGCCGGGGCCGGCCGGGGCGGCGGGTTCGGTTACGGTTCAGCGCCTGTAAGCGAATCCTGGTCTGATCGTTCCCGCGCTGCGGGAACGATCCCTTCAGAACGAAGGCCGTGCCGCGGCAATCGCTACCAGCAACACCCCGACCAACAGATTGACCCCCACCACCTTGCGAATCCGTCCCAGCACCGCTGCACCAGCCGGCCAGTCCTTCGCATCAACCGCCGTGCGCAGTTCCGGTAGCATCAGCCCCTGAACCCGGATGAACAGGGCCGTCATCACCACGTACAACCCCATCATTACCTGCACGTATTTCGGCGCCGTTTCGAAACCGATGTGCTGCAGATGCAACATGCCCACGCCGGTCACCGGCAGCAGGATCACCGCACCCCACACCCAGCGGAAAAAACCTTGAAACACTTCCACCCACAGGGTCAGCCGTCCGGGACCCTCCAGCGCCTTCACGACTGCGGGACGCAGCACCATCCAGGCGAAAAACATGCCGCCGACCCACACCAGGGCGGCGAGGACGTGCAGGGGGTAAACGAGGCTAAAAGGTGTCATTGGGGCACTCCGATCTGCGCAGGATTGATTAGCGGGGTATGATAGCGGCCGATCCGAACCACTGAAAATTTATCCAGCGTTTTTGCGCCCGACAACACATGATCAGCACTGAACTCAAAACCACGATCCAGGGCGCCTACTCGCGTTTTCTGGAGGCCAAGAGCCTCAAGCCGCGTTACGGCCAGCGTCTGATGATCGCTGAAGTCGCCAAGGTTCTCGGGGATATCGACACCGACGACGAGGGCCGGCGCAGCGGTGATCCCGCAATTGTCGCGGTGGAAGCCGGCACCGGTACCGGCAAGACCGTGGCCTACAGCCTGGCCGCCATTCCTACGGCGAAACTGGCCGGCAAGCGCCTGGTGATCGCCACCGCGACCGTCGCCCTGCAGGAGCAGATCGTTCACAAGGACTTGCCCGACCTGATGCGCAACAGCGGGCTGAACTTCAGCTTCGCCCTGGCCAAGGGCCGTGGCCGTTACATGTGCCTCTCCAAACTCGACATGCTGCTGCAGGAAGGCCACGCACAGACCGCCACGGCCCAGCTGTTCGAGGAAGAAGGCTTCAAGATCGAGGTCGACGAGGCCAGCCAGAAGCTGTTCACCAGCATGATCGAAAAGCTCGCCGGCAATAAATGGGACGGTGACCGCGACAGCTGGCCCACTGCGCTGGAAGACGCCGACTGGGCGCGGCTGACCACCGACCACAGCCAGTGCACCAACCGTCATTGCCCGAACTTCGGCCAGTGCGCCTTCTACAAGGCTCGCGAAGGCATGGGCAAGGTCGACGTGATCGTCACCAACCACGACATGGTGCTGGCCGACCTGGCGCTGGGCGGCGGGGCGGTCTTGCCTGACCCGCGCGACACCATTTATGTGTTCGACGAAGGCCACCACCTGCCGGACAAGGCTATCGGTCACTTCGCTCATTACACGCGGCTGCGCTCCACCGCCGACTGGCTGGAAACCACCGCCAAGAACCTCACCAAGCTGCTGGCCCAGCATCCGCTGCCGGGGGATCTCGGCAAGCTGATCGAACAGGTGCCGGAGCTGGCGCGGGAGATCAGGACCCAGCAGCAGTTCATGTTCACCGCCTGCGAGCAGATCGCCGACTTCAAGCCCGGCGAAGACGTCGAGGGTCGCGAACGGCCACGACATCGCTTCGTTGGCGGAGTGATTCCGGAACACCTGCGCGAGTTGGGCATCGAGCTGAAAAAAGGCTATGCCCGTCTCAACGATCTGTTTACCCGTCTGACCGACCTGCTCAAGGAGGGCATGGACGGCGAGGTCAACATCGGCATCGCCAGCAATCAGGCCGAAGAGTGGTATCCGCTGTTCGGCAGCCTGTTGTCCCGTGCCTCCGGCAACTGGGAGCTGTGGACCGCGTTCACCGCCGAAGACCCGGAAGAGAGCCCGCCGATGGCTCGCTGGCTGACCCTGGCGGAAAGCGGTTCGCTGTTCGACATCGAGGTCAACGCCAGTCCGATCCTCGCCGCCGAAACCCTGCGCCGCAGTCTGTGGAACGTGGCTTACGGCTGTCTGGTGACGTCGGCCACCCTGACCGCGCTCGGCACCTTCGACCGCTTCCGCATGCGTGCCGGCCTGCCGAAAAAAGCCGTCACCGCCGTGGTGCCGAGTCCGTTCCATCACGCCGATGCCGGTGTGTTGCGGGTGCCGGACCTGAAGGCCGATCCACGGGACGTCGCCGCTCACACGGCGGCAATCATCCGCGATCTGCCGGAACTGGTCGAAGGCTCGCGAGGGAGTCTGGTGCTGTTCTCGTCGCGCAAGCAGATGCAGGACGTGTTCGACGGTCTTGACCGCGACTGGCGCAAGCAAGTGTTCATTCAAGGCAACCTGTCGAAACAGGAAACCCTGAACAAACACAAGGCGCGGGTCGATGGCGGTGATTCCAGCGTACTGTTCGGCCTCGCCAGTTTCGCCGAAGGGGTGGATTTGCCGGGGGCTTACTGCGAGCACGTGGTGATTGCCAAGATTCCGTTCTCGGTGCCGGACGATCCGGTCGAGGCCGCATTGTCGGAGTGGATCGAAGCCCGGGGCGGCAATCCGTTCATGGAAATCTCGGTGCCCGATGCCTCGCTGAAGCTGGTTCAGGCCTGCGGTCGTCTGCTGCGTACCGAAGAGGATCGCGGCACCATCACCTTGCTTGACCGGCGGCTGGTCACCCAGCGCTACGGCAAGGCGATCCTCAATGCGTTGCCTCCCTTCCGCCGTGAAATATCCTGAGACATCGGTGGGCAGTTTTGCCCGCCGCGTTGTCTATCTCTACGCCATCGCTTTTCCATTGGCCATTGCTGGTCGCTAGGGAGAAATCCGTTCTCATGATTCGTCGTACGTTGCCTGCCTTTTTTGCCCTGGTTTTCGCTGCACCCTTGCTGGCGGCGCCTGCGGGGCAGCAGACCCTGTTCAATTTTGTCCGCCCCGCCGATGTGGTGAAAGTGGCGACCGAAAACGCCGACCTGCCACAAGCCAACGCCGAGCAGACCCCTGAGGGCGAAGTGCTGCGCCGGGTGACGTTCAACCCGGTGGCGCGTCCGACCCTGCGCCTGACCCCGCAGACCGGTGCGTGGGACTGGTCGCAGTCCGGCATGATGAGCCTGCGTATCCAGAGCGCGATGAACTGGGCGGTGACCGTTTACGTACAGATCCAGAGCAACGACGGCAAGACCCTGGTCAGCCGTGTCGATCTGCCGGCCGGACCGGCGCAGACCCTGCTCGTACCGTTGACCGCGACCTCGCCACTGAACCAGGGCATGAAGGCCGGGCCGTTGATGCCGATGACGATCGACGGCCAGCGCATCCTGCTGGCCAGCAGTTCCGGTGAACTGGATCGCAGCCAGGTCGTTTCCGTCAGCCTGTCGATGGACCAGCCGAAAGCCGCGCAAAGCTTGCTGTTGGAGCGCTTTGGCGTGCAAGACGAGGGCGAGGTGATCAAAGCCGCCTACGGCAATCTGGTGGATGCCTACGGTCAGTCGACCCGCGGCAAATGGCCGGAGAAAGTCGCCAATGACGAACAACTGAAATCCGCCGCCGCCAAAGAACAGCAACAGCTGAAAACCTGGCTGGCCGAGCGCGAAAAGTCTTCGCTCGACAAGTTCGGTGGTTTGAACAAGGGGCCGGCGTTCAAGGCCAGCGGCTTTTTCCGCACCGAAAAACTCGACGGTCGCTGGTATCTGGTGACGCCGGAGGGCCATCCGTTCTATTCACTGGGCGTGAACACGGTCAGTCCCGAGGTCAACCAGACCTATGTGGCCGGTCGCGAGTACATGTTCGAGTCTCTGCCGAAACCCGATGAGCCACTGGCCGTGCACTTCGGTGAAGGCGACAATCGGGGCGGCAACGGGGCCGATCAGGGCCGGGGCTACGGCAACGGACGCTGGTACGACTTCTATGGCGCCAACCTGCAACGCCTTTACGGCGAACCTTGCGCAGCTACGGCGACGACCGAGAAAGCGCCGGCTACCCCGTGCAAGGCCACCATCGACGAGCAGCAGTGGACCCGCCATACCCTCGACCGCCTGCAGGCGTGGGGTTTCAACACTGTCGGCAACTGGAGCGCACCGCAACTGGGCGACGCCGAACGCGTGCCGTACACCTTGCCGCTGTCGATCGTCGGCGATTACGCCAGCATCAGTACCGGCAACGACTGGTGGGGCGGCATGCCTGACCCGTTCGATCCACGCTTCGCCATGGCTACCGAACGTGCGGTAGCGATTGCCGCCCGCGATCACCGCGACGATCCATGGCTGATCGGCTACTTCGCCGACAACGAACTGGCCTGGGCCGGTCCCGGTGACGATCCGAAGTCGCGCTACGCGCTGGCTTACGGCACTTTGAAAATGACCACCGACGTTCCGGCCAAGCGGGCGTTCCTCAAGCAATTGCGCGACAAATACCGCAATCAGGCGGGGCTGTCGAAGGCCTGGGGTATCGATCTGCCGGCGTGGGAGTTGATGGAAGACCCGGGTTTCGAGGCACCGTTGCCGAATCCGGAGCACCCGGAAATCGAGGCTGACTACAAATACTTCCAGAAAGTCTTCGCCGATACTTACTTCAAGACCATTTCCGATTCGCTGAAATGGCATGCGCCGAACCAGTTGCTGCTGGGTGGTCGTTTCGCCATCAGCACGCCGGAGGCCGTGGCCTCATGCGCGCAATACTGCGACGTGCTGAGCTTCAACATGTATACCCTGAAACCCCAGGATGGCTATGACTTCGCTGCGCTGCGCAGCCTCGACAAACCGGTGCTGATTACCGAGTTCAATTTCGGCTCGACCGATCGCGGCCCGTTCTGGGGCGGTGTGACGCCGTTGAGCAAGGAAGAAGACCGTGGCCCGGCGTATGCCAACTTCCTCAAGCAAGCCCTCAGCGAGCCATCGATTGTCGGCGTGCACTGGTTCCAGTATCTCGATCAACCGGTGACCGGGCGTCTGCTCGATGGCGAAAACGGTCACTTCGGTCTGGTGGGCGTGACTGACTTGCCGTATCAGGGGTTCGTCGACACCGTGCGCAAGAGCAATCTGGCGACCCTTGACCAACTCGGCAAAGAAGCCGCGAAGGCCGCAGCGGCGGCGGACAAGGCCGGTCACGAGATCGAAGGCGGGCGCAAGGGCGAGGCCGGCAAAGGCCCGGGGCAGGGCGCCGGCCATACCGGCGGGCACTCCGGCAACGGCCATTGAGGCAGGACCGCCCGGCCCGCCGCTGTTCCCAAATCCCTCAAGGGCTGGAACAATGCGGGCCACTTTGTAGAGCGTTTTCGCGGGGGAGTTGCGGGTGCAGATTCAGGGACATTACGAGCTTCAATTCGAACCGGTGCGCGAGGCTTTTGCCGCACTGTTCGACGATCCCCAGGAACGCGGCGCCGCGTTGTGCATCCGGGTCGGCGGGGAAACCGTTCTCGACCTCTGGGCTGGCACCGCCGACAAGGACGGCAGCGAAGCCTGGCACAGCGACACCATCGCCAACCTGTTCTCCTGCACCAAGACCTTCACCGCCGTCACCGCGCTGCAACTGGTAGCCGAAGGCAAGTTGCAACTCGATGCGCCGGTCGCGCGCTACTGGCCGGAATTCGCCGCCGCCGGTAAGGAATCCGTGACGTTGCGTCAACTGCTTTGCCATCAGGCCGGCTTGCCCGCCCTGCGCGAGTTGTTGGCGCCCCAGGCCTTGTATGAGTGGCAGACCATGGTCGACGCCCTGGCGGCGGAAGCACCGTGGTGGACGCCGGGTACCGGGCACGGTTATGCCGCGATCACTTACGGCTGGCTGGTCGGCGAGCTGCTGCGGCGGGCCGACGGGCGCGGGCCGGGGGAATCCATTGTGGCGCGGGTCGCCAAACCGTTGGGGCTGGATTTTCACGTCGGTCTGGCCGACGAGGAGTTTCACCGCGTCGCGCATATCGCCCGGGGCAAGGGCAATGTCGGCGACGCTGCCGCCCAGCGCCTGTTGCAGGTGACCATGCGCGAACCGACCGCCATGACCACCCGTGCCTTCACCAATCCGCCGTCGGTGCTCACCAGCACCAACAAACCGGAGTGGCGGCGCATGCAGCAACCGGCGGCCAACGGCCACGGCAATGCGCGCAGCCTGGCGGGGTTCTATGCCGGTCTGCTCGACGGCAGCCTGCTGGAAAGCGAAATGCTCGACGAATTGACCCGTGAACACAGCCTCGGCGAGGACAAGACCTTGCTGACCCGTACCCGTTTCGGTCTCGGTTGCATGCTCGATCAGCCTGATGTGCCAAACGCCACTTACGGCCTCGGCCCGCGGGCGTTCGGTCATCCTGGCGCGGGCGGTTCCATCGGTTTTGCTGATCCGGAGCACGATGTGGCCTTCGGATTTGTGACAAATACCCTGGGGCCGTACGTCTTGATGGATCCGCGTGCGCAGAAGCTGGCGCGGGTGCTTGCCACTTGTCTGTAAAACATGGCTGGAGGTTCCAGGGCCGGAACCTCATTCGGCTTTTCGATTCAAAGCGTCTGTTTATCCGGGCGAAAGTCCTCTGATTGTCCATCACTAATTTTTGTGGGTTTCCAATGTCGTCCAAACAAACTCTCGCTCTGGCCCTGTGTTTCGCGATCACCGGTTGCGCTCAGACTCCCAAGAATGACGCCGATGGCGGTAGCTGGTGGCCGTTCGGTTCCTCCGACAAGGTCGCGGCCAAGGAGCCGGCTCCAGCGCCAGCATCGGTGAAACCCGCCGCTACCGCCCCTGTCGCCAAGACCGAGAGCAGCAGCCACTGGTACTGGCCGTTCGGTTCCGATGAGGCGGCAGACAAGGCCAAGGCTGACGTGAAGCCCGAAGTCAAACCCGAGGCCAAGCCTGCCGTTGTTGCCAAGGCGGATGCCGACACCGGCAGCAAGTGGTGGTGGCCGTTCGGCGGCAAGTCCCAGGACACCGCCAAGGCCGTGCCTATGCCTGACCCGAAAGTGACCCAGGCCTGGCTCGACGATTACGAACCGCGCCTGCGCGAGGCGATCAAGGGCAGCAACCTGCAATTCGAACGTCGTGAAAACGTCCTCGTGGTCACCGCGCCGGTTGAGGGGTCGTTCAACCCGAAACGCCCGGCCATGCTGTTGCCGGTGACCCTGAGCCCGTTCACCAATATCGCCAAGATCCTCGAAGCCGACCCGAAAACCGCTGTCCTGGTGCTGGGCCACAGCGACAACGCCGGTGTCGCAGCGGACAACACCAAACTCAGCCAGGAGCGTGCCCAGTCCGTGGCGGCGATCTTCCGCATGAGCGGCCTGCAGCGTGATCGCCTGATGCTGCGCGGCATGGGTTCCGAGGCACCGCGTGCGGCCAACGACAGCGTTGAAGGGCGCGCCCTGAACCGTCGCGTCGAACTGCTGGTGACCCCGCAGAACACCATGGTTGCGCTGCTGAGCAAATACAACATGCCGGCACCGAAGCCGGTCACGATGGTCGCTGCCCAGGACGTCAAGCCAGTCGCCAAGCCTGTGACCCCGGCGCCGGCCGCGAAGAAAGCCGCTGTTCCGGCCAGCAAAAAGGCTCCGGCCAAGAAAGCCGCCGCCAAAGCGCCAGCCAAGAAGGCACCGGCGAAGACGCCGGCCAAGAAAACCGCTCCAGCCAAAGCCGCCGCCAGCGACAAGAAAGTCGCAGCGACCGATGCGGCAAAACAGTGATCCGCTAACGAAAAGGAATGCGCCATGACCCAGGCTCTGGCAGATATGCGTCGTGATTACACCCGGGACGGCCTGACCGAGGCGCAAGCCCCGGCCGAGCCTTTCGCGCTGTTTCACCAGTGGTTTGCCGATGCGGTGAAAACCGAACAGGCGCCGGTGGAGGCCAACGCCATGACCCTGGCCACGGTCGATACGGACGGGCGTCCGCACTGCCGCATTCTGCTGCTCAAGGGCCTGGACGAGCGGGGCTTCACCTTTTTCACCAACTACGAAAGTGCCAAGGGCCAGCATCTGGCCACGAATCCGTTCGCGGCCATGACGTTCTTCTGGCCGACCCTGGAGCGCCAGGTGCGCATCGAAGGACGGGTCGCCAAGGTCACGCCCGAGGAATCCAACGCCTATTACCAGGTACGTCCGCTGGGCAGCCGACTGGGCGCCTGGGCTTCGCCTCAGAGCCGGGTGATCAAGGGAAGGGGTGAACTGGAAGATTTGCTCAAGGCCACCGAGCAGCGCTTCAGCGACACCCAGCCCGACTGCCCGGAACACTGGGGCGGCTACCGCTTGCTCCCCGAACGCATCGAGTTCTGGCAGGGGCGCGCCAGCCGTCTGCACGATCGCCTCAACTACCGTTTGCAGGGCGCCGACTGGATTCTTGAACGTCTGGCACCTTAAGCAGTCTACCGAGCGGGATAGCCTGCCGCAGCGGCCTCGAGCCACTTCGGCAGGTCCCGGCGCCTGATTTTCTGTGCCCGGGCCTGCGCCAGCCGTTCGAGCATGAAGGCGCGTTTGCCTTCATCCTTGCCGGCCAGCGACAATGCCAGATCGCGGTCCATCCAGCGTCTGATCCGCACGTACAACCACCCGTGGAAGTACAAACCGGCGACGGTCGTGACGACAATGATGAAGTAGTCCATGAAAATCCTTGGGGTCGGCGGCGCAAGCTTTGTATTTTGGCGCTACTGTTGGGTGAGTTCGTGGAGGCCCTGTACCGGGCCTGAATGAAACCAAATTTATCCGGGCGATGCCGTGACAGGCGTCAAGCTGCGGAGTTTAATGAATACCTGTCCTTTGGAGTTGATCCTATGCGTAAGTCTGTTCTGCTGGTTGCTTCCTTTTCCACGATGGCGATGTTGCTTGCCGGCTGCCAATCGAGCCTGACCGGTGACTCCTACTCCCGTGACGAAGCGCGTCGTGTGCAGACGATTCGCATGGGTACCATCGAATCCCTGCGTCCGGTGAAAATCGAAGGCACCAAGACCCCGATCGGCGGCGCCGCCGGTGCAGTGGTCGGCGGTGTCGGCGGCAGCGCCATCGGCGGCGGTAAAGGCAGCATCGTTGCAGCCGTTATCGGTGCCGTGGCCGGCGGTCTCATCGGTTCGGCCACCGAAGAAGGCCTGACCCGTACCCAGGGCGTTGAAATCACCGTACGCGAAGACGACGGCAGCATGCGCGCCTATGTGCAGCAAGTGCAGGAGAATGAAGTGTTCCGCGTTGGCGAGCGCGTACGGATTTCGACTGTTGGCGGGACCAGCCGCGTTTCGCACTAAGCGGGAACGAGCGGTAAAGGAAAACCCCGATCAGGTGACTGGTCGGGGTTTTGTTTTTAAAGACTGTATTGGCACATTACTTCTTAATAGGTGTTGCAGCTCAACTGAAAGATATAGGCGGGATCAAAAACCTTCTTTCCCAATAGTTTCTCCAAAGCTGCGAGCTGATCACTTGTCAGGTCGTAGCCTTCCCAACCTTGCTGTTCTGCTGTCCAGCCCATGATGGCAAAGATCTTTTCATCGCATCCTTCAGGCAATTGTTCCTCAAATGCGAGCAACTCTGTTTTTTATCAAAGGCTTCGATGATGTAATTCAGTTCAGCATGGCGAAAAGTCATTCGGTACATACCAGTTGAATTATACGACTTGCTCCTGAGAGTTTTTCACCGGTCCATTCTTCCAGAGTTTTGACCTGGTCTTCAGACAGGTCGTAACCATCGAATTCGTCTTCCGGATGTTGCCAGTTCATCAGTACCTTCAACGCTTCAGTATGGCATGCAGCAATTTTGACGCTGAAGAGCAGGTCTTCGGTTTTCTGATCAAAAACTTCAACCACATGAATCATTTCTCTACGCTCCTTGTGGGATCGGCAGGTTTCGTCTGTTCGCCTGTTTCAGGGTCGTACTCTCCTAGGTGTTTTCCTTGTTTGGTATACATCTCGACCTTGCCATGCTGAGAGTCCCACTCATAAATTTTCCCAGAAGCATCTTTCCATCGTCTGCGCTTTTTCCCTCCACCTCGAACCGACGTTTTCATTGGTGCAGATTTGACATCAGGAAATGCTGACAGTGATGTTGGGGCGGGATGATATTTGATGTCTCCACGAGCATTGAGGACGATGTATAGCGGTTTTACTCCCGACCCCGCCGGAAACACCAATATGAAATCCCGATACTCCGGCGGATAAACCGGGTTCACCAGAATCCCGTCCGCCGCTTTCGTCGGTGGATACACCCAGATAGGCGGCGCCTGTGAAGCGGCCTCCAGCGCGGGGATGCCGAGGATGTCGGAGCCGTCCACGGCGGGCGTCCAGATCAGTTCGATGCCTTCGCCGAGGTCTGCGACAAACCGGTTACCGCGAGCAGTGAACTGCGCGACATCGACCATTTCCCAGTCGCGGTTTTTGCCGGTGTAGAAGCCGTAACCCTTGAGGCTGCCGTCGGCCTGCTGTTCGACATACAGTCGCATGCGGGTGCGGGCCTGTTTGAGGGCGAGCAACTGGTCTTCGGTGTAGAGGGCGCTGTCGCCCAGGTTCGATGGCATCAACAGCGCGACCAGCCCGACCAGCGGCGTGATGACGGCAGTGGAGGCCATGGCGGGCAATGCCTTGAACGCTTCACCCGCAAGGGCGAAAGTGCCCAGCCCCGCAGGAATGGCGGTGCCGCTGATTTTTTTGAGTGCCACGCCGCCGCTGTCATCGGCCTCACGGCCACCGAGCAGGATCAGATCGCCGTAGTCTTTCAGGCTGTCCGTCGGCACCATCCCCGAGGGATTCGAGTAATCGATGATTGCGTCCGGCAACTTGCAGGACTTGGCGAACGTGCAGCCGGCACGCATTGGTTGAGGCTTGTTCGCCGCCACCTCGCGGCTGCGCTCGAAGGCCTCCTGGCGCGCCAGCATGGCGTCGTACTTGTTTTGCCGTTCGTCCTGATCGGCCAGCTCGGTGGCCGTCATGTAGCGATAGGTGACGTGATGCCCGTCGCCTGCCGGTGGGTTGGGAACCCGGGGAATGTCCTTTTGACCAGCCACTGATTGTCCTTTCGTTCATGCATCGGCAGCCCCTCGAAAGGGCTGCACGACGTTAACGAAGCAGGAAAATCGTGGCTGTAGGACGCGTCTCCAAAGACGTGGGGATTGTTCGCTACGGCATCAGGAAGGCAGCGCGGTGTTCTTTCTGCTTGCCGCCAGGGTCACCGCATAACCGATCAATGCGGCGAACACCGAGCCGGTGAGAATCCCCATCCGGTCCATCCCGGCGTATTCACTGGCACCCGGAACGAAGGCCAGGGAACCAACAAACAGGCTCATGGTAAAGCCGATCCCGCAAAGGATCGCCACGCCCAGCACCTGGCCCCAATTGGCGTTCTGGGGCAGGGCGGCGATGCCGGTTTTCACGGTGAGCCAGGTCAGGCCGAACACACCGATGGTCTTGCCCAGCAGCAGGCCGACGGCGATGCCCATCGGTACGTGGTGGGTAAAGCTTTCGGCGGTTACGCCGGTCAGCGACAGGCCGGCGTTGGCGAACGCGAACAGCGGCAGAATGCCGTAAGCCACCCACGGGTGCAGTGCGTGTTCCAGGGTCAGCAGCGGCGACGGCTCGGCGTTTTTCGTACGCAGCGGGATGCAGAACGCGAGAGTCACGCCGGCCAGCGTTGCGTGGACGCCGCTCTTGAGCACGCAGACCCACAGGATCAAGCCGATGATCATGTACGGCCCGAGCTTGACCACCCCGAGCCGGTTCATCGCCACCAGCGCCGCGATGCACGCGGCCGCCAGGCCCAGCGACAGGGTCGAGAGTTCGCCGGAATAGAAGATCGCGATGATCACGATGGCGCCAAGGTCATCGATGATCGCCAGGGTCATCAGGAACAGCTTCAGCGACACCGGCACCCGCTTGCCCAGCAGTGCCAGTACGCCGAGGGCGAAGGCGATGTCGGTGGCGGTGGGGATCGCCCAGCCATCGAGGGCGGCCGGGTTGTCGCGGTTGAGGAACCAGTAGATCAGCGCCGGCACCAGCATGCCGCCGATGGCCGCCGCGCCGGGCAGGACGATCTGCGAAGGTTTCGACAGCTGGCCGTCGAGCACTTCACGCTTCACTTCCAGGCCGATGAGCAGGAAGAACAGCGCCATCAGGCCGTCGTTGATCCACAGCAGCAGGGGCTTGGCGATTTTCAACGCGCCGATCTGTGCCACTACCGGGGTGTCGAGCAGGCCGCTGTACAACCACGACAGCGGCGAGTTGTTGATGATTAAAGCCAGGATGGCCGCGGCGATCAGTAACAGACCGCTGGCAGCTTCCAACTGAAAGAAACGCGTGAAAGTGCTACGCAGAGGCAAGGTCGCTCTCCATCGATAAAGTCAAAAGGTGGGACACCCTAACCCGTACTGTTAGTTGTTAAAACAAAAGTTATATTCTTTTTTGTTATATATGGTTACAGGGCGCGAGCCAGACCTTGGCAAAGCCTAGCAGTTGCCCCGGGGATTGAAGTTCAGCTGTATCTGTCAGTGCGGTGGGATTTTTCCTAAGCTTGGGAGCTAAGCCTGTGAAGGCACTTCTGCCCGATTCAACGAGAACGACAGCCATGAGCGACAACCGACAGTGGGCCCGCGAAGCCATCCGGATCATCGAAGCGGACTTCCAGCGCAGCGCCGACACCCACCTGATCCCCTTGCCGCTGCCGGGGTTTGCGGGCATCGAGTTGTACTTCAAGGACGAATCCAGCCACCCCACCGGCAGCCTCAAGCATCGGCTGGCCCGTTCGCTGTTCCTTTACGCCTTGTGTAACGGCTGGCTCAAGCCCGGCGCGCCAGTGATCGAGGCGTCCAGCGGTTCGACGGCGATTTCCGAAGCTTACTTTGCGCGGATGCTCGGATTGCCGTTCATTGCGGTGATGCCGGCGACCACCTCCAGGGAAAAGATCGCGCAGATCGCTTTCTACGGCGGCAAGAGCCATCTGGTGGACGATCCGACGCAGATCTATGCCGAGTCCGAACGTCTGGCCCGCGAACACGATGGGCACTTCATCGACCAGTTCACCTACGCCGAGCGCGCCACCGACTGGCGGGCGAACAACAACATCGCCGAGTCGATCTTCCAGCAGATGCGCTACGAGCAGAACCCGTGCCCGGCGTGGCTGATTTCCAGCCCCGGCACCGGCGGCACCACCGCGACGCTCGGCCGCTATGTGCGTTATCGCCAGCACTGCACCCGTGTGCTGTGCGCCGATGCCGAGCGTTCGGTGTTCTTCGACTTTTACCAGACCGGCGACGCGAGTTTGCGTCTGGACCACGGCTCGCGGATCGAAGGCATCGGTCGGCCACGGGTGGAAGCGTCGTTCCTGCCGAAGGTGATCGATGCGATGGTCAAGGTGCCGGATGCCTTGTCGCTGGCGGCCATGCATTACCTGGCGCAGCGTCTGGGGCGGCATGTGGGTGGGTCGAGCGGCACCAACCTGATTGGCGCGCTGATGGCGGCGCAGCAGATGAAAGCGGCGGGGGAATCGGGGTCGATCGTCGCGATCCTGTGCGATGGCGGCGAGCGCTACGCAGACACTTATTACGATCAGGCGTGGCTCAAGGCGCAGGGCTATGAGCTGGAAGGGTTGATGGCGGCCGTGGCGGCGAGTGCCGAACGGGGTGAGGCGTTACCGGCTTCAGTGTTACGCGCAAATATCTGAGCCACCGGTAACCAGTGTGGAAGCTGGCTTGCCAGCGATAGCGCAGTGTCAGTCAACATTAATTGTGAATCTGACTCCGTCATCGCTGGCAAGCCAGCTCCCACAGGTTTTTGCAGTATTTCAGGTCGTGCAGATCAGTCTTTCAGACCCAGGATATCCCGCGCCACAGCTTCGGCAATCCGAATCCCGTCAACACCCGCCGACAGAATCCCGCCGGCATACCCCGCGCCTTCACCGGCCGGGAACAGACCTTTGACGTTCAGGCTCTGCAGCGATTCGTTGCGCGTGATGCGCAGCGGTGACGAAGTCCGCGTCTCGATCCCGGTCAGCACCGCATCGTGCAGCGAATAACCGCGAATCTGCTTCTCGAATGCCGGCAATGCTTCGCGAATTGCTTCGATGGCAAATTCCGGCAGCGCCAGGGCCAGATCGCCCAGCGCTACACCCGGCTTGTACGACGGCTCGACTTCGCCCAGCTCGGTGGATGGCGTGCCGTTGATGAAGTCGCCGACCAATTGCGCCGGCGCCTTGTAATCGCTGCCGCCGAGGATGAAGGCGTGGGATTCCAGACGTTCCTGCAGTTCGATGCCGGCCAGCGGGCCGCCCGGATAATCGACTTCCGGGGTGATGCCGACGACGATGCCGGAGTTGGCGTTGCGTTCGTTACGCGAGTACTGGCTCATGCCGTTGGTGACCACGCGGTTCGGCTCGGAGGTCGCGGCGACCACGGTACCGCCCGGGCACATGCAGAAGCTGTAGACCGAACGGCCGTTTTTGGCGTGGTGCACCAGTTTGTAGTCGGCGGCGCCCAACTTGGGGTGACCGGCGTACTTGCCCAGACGCGCGCGGTCGATCAGCGACTGCGGATGCTCGATGCGGAAACCCACCGAGAACGGCTTGGCCTCCATGAACACGCCACGGCTGTGGAGCATGCGGAACGTGTCGCGGGCGCTGTGGCCGAGGGCGAGGATCACGTGCTTCGAGTGCAGGACTTCGCCGCTGGCCAGTTCGACCCCGAGTAATTGGCCGTCTTCGATCAGCACGTCGGTGACACGTTCCTGGAAGCGAACTTCACCGCCCAGAGCACGAATCTCCTCACGCATGTTTTCGACCATGCCGGTCAGACGGAACGTACCGATATGCGGCTTGCTGACGTAGAGAATCTCTTCCGGCGCACCGGCCTTGACGAACTCGTGCAGGACTTTACGGCCGAGGAATTTCGGATCCTTGATCTGGCTGTACAGCTTGCCGTCGGAGAAGGTGCCCGCACCGCCTTCGCCGAATTGCACGTTGGACTCGGGGTTGAGCACGCTTTTGCGCCACAGGCCCCAGGTGTCCTTGGTGCGCTGGCGCACTTCGGTGCCACGTTCGAGGATGATCGGCTTGAAGCCCATCTGCGCCAGCAGCAGGCCGGCGAAGATGCCGCACGGGCCGAAACCGACCACGATCGGCCGCTGGCCCAGGTCGCTCGGCGCCTGGCCGACGAACTTGTAGCTGACATCCGGCGCCACGTTGACGTTGCGGTCATCGGCGAACCTGGCCAACACCCTGGCCTCGTCGCGCACTTCCAGGTCGATGGTGTAGATGAAGCACAGTTCGGTGGACTTTTTGCGCGCATCGTAGCTGCGCTTGAACAAGGTGAAGTCGAGCAGGTCATCGCTGGCGATGCCCAGGCGCTGCACGATGGCGGTGCGCAGGTCTTCGTCGGGATGGTCGAGCGGCAGCTTGAGTTCAGTGATTCGTAACATGACAGGATCCGGTTCGCGGGACGCACAACTGCGCCAGGGCGTTTGAAGGCGGCGATTATAAGCCGCAACGGCCGGATCCCGTGAGGGTAAAACGATCAGTCGTTGCGCGAGCCGCCGAAATACCCGCAACCGCGCTGGACCTTGCCGTCGATGCGCAGCTCGGCGCTCATGTGCTGCACGCTGCCGGTGCGGCTGTCGACGCAGCGCTGCGGCGTCACCCACAGTTCAATGCGCTGGTTGTCGGCTTCGCTGCTGAGGTTGAAACGGCCGTCGCCCAGTTGCTCCTCGACGTAGGGCACGGCGAGCGGTGGCTGGCCTTCGCGGTCGATGACCATGCCTTTGCCACTGACCTTGACGTTCCACTCCGGGCCATGGCCGGCGGCACGCAGGATCAGTTGTTTGAAGTTCGGATCATCGCAGGCGGTGCCGGAGCGTTCGACGCGATACAACTGGGTCAGGTCGAGCCGGTCACCGGCGATCTTCCCGCGTACGTCGGCGAACAGCTTGCCTTGCTGATCGGCCAGGGTCGCAGCCTCTTGCAGAATGCTGGTGCCGCCGATGTCATTGACGACGTACTGACGCTGTTCGCCGCACGACTGGAACACCAGTTTGCCGTCGTCGGCGGTCAGTTGCCCCTGCATCCGCGTCTGGCCGACGTGGGAAGCGCTGGTCCGCGCGCCGTCGAACAACTGGCACGCGGCAAACAGAGGGAGCAGGGCAACAACGATCAAGGAACGGGCAACACGCATCTTCGGCTCTCCAGACAAGTGCCGCCACGTTACGCAGGCTGACCGTTCATCACAAGGGTTTAGCCCACGTGAAATGTCTGACCTGTCTGCAGTCCTTCGACACTTTTGGCGTAGGCCAATGCCACATCCGCTGCCGGAACCGGCTTGTAGCCGCGGAAGTACGGGGCGTAGCTGCCCATGGCTTCCACCAGCACGGTCGGGCTGATCGAGTTCACGCGCAGGCCGCGAGGCAGCTCGATGGCGGCGGCACGGACGAAGCTGTCGAGGGCGCCGTTGACCAGTGCCGCCGAAGCACCGCTGCGGATCGGATCGTGGCTGAGCACGCCGCTGGTAAAGGTGAACGACGCACCGTCGTTGGCGAATTCGCGGCCGATCAGCAGCAGATTGACCTGGCCCATCAGTTTGTCTTTGAGGCCGAGGGCGAAGCTGTCTTCGTTCATTTCACCCAGCGGGGCGAAGGTCACGTTGCCGGCTGCGCAGACCAGGGCGTCGAATTTGCCGGTTTGCTCGAACAGCTTGCGGATCGACGCGCTGTCGCTGATATCCACCTGGACATCGCCGCTGTTGCGGCCAATGCGAATGACTTGGTGACGCTGTGACAGTTCTTTGTCCACGGCCGAACCGATGGTGCCGCCTGCGCCGATCAACAGAATTTTCATCGTGATTGCCTCGAGTGATTGAACGAGCTTTCAGTCTAGAGTGGTTTTTTTGGCGGATAAGCGCGCTAATGGGCAACCTTTGGTTTTCAAATGGAAACAATCCATGAGCGAGATGGATGATCTGGCAGCGTTCGCGGTGTTGGTCGAAGCCGGCAGTTTTACGTTGGCGGCGCAGCAACTGGGGTGCAGCAAGGGGCAGTTGTCCAAGCGCATCAGTCAGCTGGAGGCGCGGTTTTCCGTGGTGCTGCTGCAACGCACCACGCGTCGGCTGAGTCTGACCGCCGCCGGTGCGGCGCTGTTGCCTCAAGCGCAAGCACTGGTGGTTCAGGTGGAAAGAGCACGTCAGGCATTGGCGCGTTTGAAGGACGATCTGGCCGGTCCGGTGCGTATGACGGTCCCGGTATCGTTGGGGGAAACCTTCTTCGATGGTCTGGTGCTGGAGTTTTCACAGAAATACCCCGAAGTACAGATCGAACTGGAGCTGAACAACAGCTATCGCGATCTCTCCCGCGATGGCTTTGATCTGGCGATCCGCACGGATGTCGCCAATGACGAGCGACTGGTGGCCAAGCCTTTGCTGGCCTGGCAGGAAATGACCTGCGCCAGCCCCGCTTACCTTGAGCGTTTCGGCGAACCGCTGACACCACCGGCGCTGGCCGAACATCGTTGCCTGCTCAACAGTCACTACGGCGGTCGTGAAGAATGGCTGTATCACCAGCAGCACGAGCTATTGCGGGTGCGGGTGTCGGGGCCGTTCGCCAGCAATCACTACAGCCTGCTGAAGAAAGCCGCACTCGCTGGCGCCGGCATCGCTCGCCTGCCGTCCTATCTGTTGCAGACGGAATTGGCTGACGGGCGATTGCGCTGGCTCCTGCGGGATTTTCAGACCCGGCGCATGCCGATGTACCTGGTGCATCCTTATCAGGGCGGGCTGCCAAAGCGCACGCAGGTGCTGGCGGACTATCTGATCGACTGGTTCAAGCGCAGCGGCGAGGCGCTGGACCGGCTTCAGCGGTAACGTCGGGCGATCAGATGATCGATCGACAATTTGCCCGGTCCCGTGGTCATCAGGTACAGCAACACTGCCGCCCAGGTGCCATGGGTCGGGTAGGCATCGGGGTACACAAACAGCTCGATGACCAGCGTCATGCCCAGCAACGCCAATGCGGAAAACCGTGTGGCAAAGCCGACAAGAATCAGGATCGGGAAAAAATGTTCGGCAAACGCCGCCATATGCGCGGCGATTTCCGGCGACAGCAGCGGTACGTGGTATTCGCTCTGGAACAGCGGAATCGTCGAGTCCGCCAGGTGTGGCCAGCCGATCTGAACGGTGCCGTCGATGAGGTCGATGGCCAGGCCTTCGACCTTGGTCTGTCCGGATTTCCAGAACACCGCCGCGATGGAAAACCGGGCGATGAAGGCGATCAGGCTGTGCGGGATTTTTTCCAGCAGCGCGATGGCGCGGGCAATGAGGCTGTTCATGGCGAAACCTTTTGCTGTAAGTGAGTGATGGCGTGGCGACTGATCAGCAGGGCCAAGGTCTGGCTGAGATCGAAGGCTTCTGCGGATTCCAGCGCCTCGGTCAGTGACAGGCCGGCCTTGAGCTGGCCGATGAACTGGCTGGCGCCGGGATCCACGGCAAACACCTCGACCTCCAGGCCGTTGCGCAGGACCAGCGCGTGCTGGGCCTGATCCAGATCGATCCCGGCGAGTGTCGCGTCGTGCTGGTGCGCCGCCCAGATATCCACCACGGCAAAGGCTGAATCGAGCACGTGCAGCGAAGGATGCAGACCGATTTGCAAGCGACTCAGGCCTTCCTGATCCGCGAAGGTCGCAGCGATTCGCGCCTGGCTGAGCGGTGCGACATCGGCGGCGTGATAGGCCAGCGTGCGCAGGCGTTCCAGTCGCGCGACATCGGCCAGATAAGGAACGCTCGACGCCGGTTCGAATCCGCTGATGAAGTCCGCCAGATCACTGCCGTAGTCGCTCATCAACGGGCTTCGAGGTGGATGGTTTTGAATGAAGACTCCGGCCATGGCACGGAAGAATTCCTCTCCCACCAACTGCATCACCACGGGGTAACTGTCGGCCAGTGCATTGCTCAATGAGCCTTGCACGTTGTTGCGGTACACCGCGAAACGGCTGGCGGGATCGGCACCGTTGACGCTGCGCAAACCATCGGGGCAGGGCAGGCCGGTATCGAGAAGTGCTGCACTGAATACGGCCTGGGTGCTCATGGCCGACCTCCTGCGCAGCGCAGAAGCAGATCGGCTTGTTGCGCCTCGGCCATCAGCACGTTGAAGGCCGGCACCTGATTGTCCCGTTCGATCAGCGTCGCCACCGGGCCGATGCGCTCCAGCGCCTGTCGGTACAACGACCAGACGGCCTGATCGACCGGTGCGCCGTGATCGTCGATCAGCAAGCGATCACCGAGGCTGTCGGCATCTTCGGCAAACCCCGCCAGATGGATCTCGCGCACCGCGTGCAGCGGCAATGCATCGAGGTAAGCCAGAGGATCGCGCTGATGGTTGATGCACGAGACGTAGATGTTGTTCACGTCCAGCAACAGACCGCAGCCGCTGCGTCGGATGACTTCACGGATGAACTCCGCTTCGTCGATTGTCGAACGCTCGAATGCCAGATAGGTCGCCGGGTTTTCCAGCAACATCGGGCGCTTGAGGGTGTTCTGCACCTGGTCGATATGTTCGCAGACGCGGTCGAGCGTCGGTGTGTCGTAAGCCAGGGGCAATAGATCATTGAGAAACACCGGGCCATGGCTCGACCAGGCCAGGTGTTCGGAAAAGGATTGAGGTTGATAACGCTCGATCAGCGTACTCAGACGTTTGAGGTGTTGAACATCCAGCGGGCCCTCGGCACCGATGGACAAGCCGACGCCGTGCAGCGACAGCGGATACGCTTCGCGGATCAGACCCAGAAAGTGATGAAACGGGCCGCCGGCCACCATGTAGTTTTCGGCGTGGACTTCGAAGAAACCGATGTCCGGTAGAGAACCGAGCACTTCACGAAAGTGCCCGGTCTTGAGCCCCAGCCCGGCACGGGGCGGGAGCCCGCAGAGGGCTGCCCGAGTGCGGGGGGAGGCATGGTCGCAGGATGTGATCATGATCGTCACTCGGGCAGGCCGTGGATCAGGACTTGGCCTTGAACGCTTCCAGCTGACCGAAACCGGTCGGCGAGGTCTTGCTTTCGGTGGTGGTGCAGGTGCCTTTCGGAACGAACTTCCAGGAGTTGGCCTGGTAGTCCATTTTCGCCGTGCCTGCGCAGGTGGTGCCGGCGCCGGCGGCACAGTCGTTGTGACCTTTCATGGCCACGCCGAAGCATTTTTCCATGTTGCTGTTGTCGGCGGCCTGAGCGGTCGAAACGCCGGCCATGCTCAGGGCGGAGCCCAGGGCCAGAACCAGGGCGGTGGCGGACAGGGTGCGGGTGGTAGCAATCATGATGTTTCTCCGGTTTTTGCTTGGGTTGGAACAAGCGATGTGCGCTTGCTTGTCCCACTAGAGAAACGGGGTGGCGATGCGTTACAGCGATCGACAAAATAATTTTCAGAGCGAAAAAAAAACGGCCCGAAGGCCGTTTTCTGTTTAACGCGATCCATCAACCGCCGAGGTACGCCTCGCGCACTTTCGGGTCGGTCAGCAGCGCTTCACCGGTGCCTTGCATCACCACCCGGCCGTTCTCCAGAACGTAGGCGCGGTCGGCGATTTTCAGCGCCTGGTTGGCGTTCTGCTCGACCAGGAACACCGTTACACCGTCCTTGCGCAGCTGTTCGATGATGTCGAAGATCTGCTGGATGATGATCGGCGCCAGGCCCAGCGACGGCTCGTCGAGCAGCAGCAGTTTGGGCTTGCTCATCAGCGCACGGCCGATGGCGAGCATTTGCTGTTCGCCGCCGGACATGGTGCCGCCGCGCTGGTTGAAGCGTTCTTTCAGGCGTGGGAAAAGTCCGAGAACCTTGTCCATCTGCTCCTGATAGTCGCCCTTGTTGGTGAAGAATCCGCCCATGGACAGGTTTTCTTCGACGGTCAGTCGGGCAAACACCCGACGGCCTTCCGGCACCACGGCGATGCTCTTGCGCATGATCTGCGACGAGTCCTGGCCGACCAGTTCCTCACCCATGTAGCGGATGCTGCCGCTGTGGGCCTGGGGCGATCCGCAAAGCGTCATCAGCAGCGTGGACTTGCCGGCACCGTTGGCGCCGATCAGGGTCACGATTTCGCCCTGGCGGACTTCGACGTTGACGCTGTGCAGGGCCTGGATCTTGCCGTAGAAGGTGGAAACGTTTTCGAACTGCAGCATTTACGCTTCCCCCAGGTAGGCTTTGATCACTTCAGGATTGTCGCGGATCTGTTCCGGTGTGCCGTCGGCCAGAGGCGTCCCCTGGTTGATCACGACGATGTGGTCGGAAATGCTCATGACCAGTTTCATGTCGTGTTCGATCAGCAGCACGGTGACGTTGTGCTCCTCACGCAGCACGCTGATCAGCGCCTTGAGGTCTTCGGTTTCCTTCGGGTTCAGACCGGCGGCCGGTTCGTCGAGCATGAGGATCCGCGGACGGGTCATCATGCAACGGGCGATTTCCAGACGACGCTGCTGACCATACGCCAGGGTGCCGGCGGTACGGTTGGCGAACTCCTTGAGGTTGACCTTTTCCAGCCAGTATTCGGCGTATTCCATGGCCTCGCGCTCGCTCTTGCGGAACGCCGGGGTCTTGAACAGGCCGGACAGGAAGTTGGTGTTCAGGTGACGGTGCTGGGCGATCAGCAGGTTCTCGACCGCCGTCATGTCCTTGAACAACCGCACGTTCTGGAAGGTGCGCACCACGCCCTTGAGGGCAATCTTGTGCCCCGGCAGGCCCTGGATCGGCTCACCGTCCAGCAGGATGCTGCCGCCCGACGGCTGATAGAAACCGGTCAGGCAGTTGAACACGGTGGTCTTGCCCGCGCCGTTCGGCCCGATCAGTGCCACCACTTGTTTTTCCTTGACGGTCAGGGCCACGCCATTGACTGCCAGCAGGCCGCCGAAGCGCATGCTCAGGTTTTCGACTTTAAGGATCTCGCGGCTCATTTTCGCAACTCCATGTGTGGGCGTTGCATCGGCAGCAGACCTTGTGGACGCCAGATCATCATCAATACCATCAGGGCACCGAACATCAGCATTCGGTATTCACTGAATTCACGCATCATTTCCGGCAACAGGATCATCACCACGGCCGCGAGAATCACGCCCAGCTGCGAGCCCATGCCACCGAGCACCACGATGGCGAGGATGATCGCCGACTCGATGAAGGTGAACGATTCCGGGGTCACCAGCCCCTGACGGGCGGCGAAGAAGCTGCCGGCGAAACCGGCGAAGCTCGCACCCAGGGTGAATGCCGAGAGCTTGATCACAGTGGGGTTGAGACCCAGTGCACGGCAGGCGATCTCATCTTCACGCAACGCTTCCCACGCACGACCGATCGGCATGCGCAGCAGGCGGTTGATGATGAACAGCGCGGCCAGCGCCAGCAGCAGGGCAACCAGGTAGAGGAAGATCACCTTGTTGATCGAGTTGTATTCCAGGCCGAAATACTCGTGGAAGGTTTGCATGCCTTCCGCAGCCTTGCGTTCGAAGGTCAGACCGAAGAACGTCGGTTTCTCGATGTTGCTGATGCCGTTCGGGCCACCGGTGATGTCGGTCAGGTTGCGCAGGAACAGACGAATGATTTCCCCGAAGCCGAGGGTCACGATCGCCAGGTAGTCACCACGCAGACGCAGGACCGGGAAGCCCAGCAGGAAGCCGAACGTTGCCGACATCAGGCCGGCGATCGGCAGGCAGATCCAGAAGCTCAGGCCATAGTAGTGCGACAGCAGCGCGTAGCTGTAGGCACCGACGGCGTAGAAACCGACGTAACCCAGGTCGAGCAGACCGGCCAGACCGACCACGATGTTCAGGCCGAGGCCGAGCATCACGTAGATCAGGATCAGCGTCGCGATGTCCACCGCGCCACGGGAGCCGAAGAACGGCCACACCAGTGCACCGAGGATCAGCGCAATGATGATGTAGCGCTGGGTGGTCGGCAGGGTCAGGAAGTTGCTGGCTTTGGCCGGGATCAGCGGCAGGCCCGGCGAGGATTTCCACGCCTTGCTGATCTGCTGGTTGAACAGCACCCGCAGGAACATCAGCACCGAACACACGGCGATGGTCGCCAGGATGGCCGGGCTGGTGCCATGCACTTCAAGGTTGATGCCGACGATGGTCAGTTTCAGACCCAGTACCGGGTAGGCCACGGCCCACACCAGCAAGGCACTGAAGAGTGCCTGTTTAAGATTCCTGTTCATACTTTCTCAACCTCCGGACGGCCCAGAATGCCGGTCGGACGGAACAACAGCACCAGAACCAACAAGCCGAAAGCCACGACGTCCTTGTACTGGTCGCCGAAGATATCGGCGCCAAAGGCTTCGGCCACCCCGAGCACCAACCCGCCGAGCATGGCGCCGGGGATGCTGCCGATCCCGCCCAGTACCGCGGCGGTGAAGGCCTTGAGGCCGACGAGGAAACCGGCGTTCGGGTTGATCACGCCGTACTGCATGCTCAGCAGTACCGCAGCGACAGCCGCCAGCGCGGCACCGATGACGAAGGTCAGGGCGATGATGTTGTTGGTGTTGATGCCCAGCAGGTTGGCCATCTTGATGTCTTCGGCACAGGCGCGGCAGGCGCGACCGAGGCGAGAGCGGGAGATGAACAGGGTCAGGCCGAGCATGGCGACCAGGGTCACCACGAACACCACGATCTGCATGTAGGAAATCAGCACTTCATGTGCGCCACCTGGCCCGATGGAAAAGTTTCCGGGAATCAGGTTGGGGATGGATTTGTCCTTGGAGTCTTGCGCCAGCAGAACCGTGTTCTGCAGGAAGATCGACATGCCGATGGCGGAAATCAGCGGGATCAGACGGTTGCTGCCGCGCAGGGGGCGGTAGGCGATCCGTTCGATGCTGTAACCGTAGGAACTGGTGACGACGATGCTGGCGATGAACGCCGCGGTCATCAACAGCGGGACGTTGTCGAGTCCCATCATGGCCAGCCCGGCGATGGCGATGAACGCCACGTAGGAGCCGATCATGTACACCTCGCCGTGGGCGAAGTTGATCATTCCAATGATGCCGTAAACCATCGTATAGCCGATGGCGATCAGGGCATACGTGCTGCCAATGGTCAGACCATTAACCAGCTGCTGGAAGAAGTGATAGATGTCAGGCATTACAGCGCTCCTAAAAACCTGATACGCATTTCACTGGTGGAGTCATTTTCCCACTCGGTCCCGTGGATCTTCATCCACTTCGAATCCGGGTTTTGCCAGCGAACCGCTGATGACGGTTTTGAGATTTTCAGGTGGGGAGACTGGCGGATCACGCCAGCGCGGCCCAATACATTCGTAAAACAAAGCCCACGGCACGCCGTGGGCTTTATTGGCAGTCAGTCAGGCAGCGCCTTACTGAGGCGAAACTTCGGTTTTAGGTTTGCCGAAGTGCCACTCGTAAACCACGAACTTGAAGTCCTTCAGGTCGCCCTTGGCGTCGAAGCTCAGGTCGCCGGTCGGGGTCTTGAAGGTGCCGGCGTGAATGGCGGCGGCCACTTTGGCAGGGTCTTCGGATTTGGCAGCGGCGATACCGCCGGCAATCACTTCGACCGCCGAGTAGGAAGGGAACACGAACGGACCGCTCGGATCTTCTTTCTTGGCCTTGAAGTCTTCAGCCAGCTTCTGGTTGGCCGGATCCTGGTCGAAGGACTTCGGCAGGGTCACCAGCAGGCCTTCGGAAGCGTCCTTGGCGATCTGCGAGATGGAGTCGTTGCCCACGCCTTCCGGGCCCATGAACTTGGCTTTCAGGCCTTTTTCCTGGGCTTGACGCAGGATCAGACCCAGCTCCGGGTGGTAGCCGCCGTAGTAGACGAAGTCGACGTTGGCTTGCTTGAGCTTGGAGATCATCGAGGAGAAGTCCTTGTCGCCGGCGTTGACGCCTTCGAACACGGCGACTTTCACGCCTTTCTTCTCCAGGGTCGCCTTGACGGCGGTGGCGATGCCTTCGCCGTATTGCTGTTTGTCGTGCAGTACGGCAACGATTTTCGGCTTCACGTGATCGGCAATGTAGTTACCGGCGGCAGGGCCCTGGGCGCTGTCCAGACCGATGGTGCGGAACACCATTTTGTAACCACGGTTGGTGATGTCCGGGCTGGTGGCAGCCGGGGTGATCATGATCACGCCTTCGTCTTCGTAGATGTCGGAAGCAGGCTGAGTGGAGCTGGAGCACAGGTGACCGACCACGAACTTGACGCCGTCGTTGACGACCTTGTTCGCTACGGCTACCGCTTGTTTCGGATCGCAGGCGTCATCGTATTCAACGGCTTCGAGCTTTTTGCCGTCGACGCCGCCTTTGGCGTTGATCTGCTCGATGGCCATTTTGGCGCCGCTGAACTGCATGTCGCCGTACTGGGCTACCGGGCCGGTTTTAGGGCCGGCGATGCCGATCTTGATGGTGTCGGCTGCGAACGAATGGCTGGCCACCCCGGCCAGTACCATTGCGGCAAACAGTTTGGAAATCTGCTTAGTAGCCTTTGTCATAGTGCTCCACTCTTGCTGTTGTATTTTTTTAGAGTCCTGACGCCGTAGCAGCAGAACCGGGCTGGGTATCTTCGCGATACCTTCCGGAAATGCCCCCGGCAACTGTACCGGTACAGTGTAGAGCGCCGGTTGTTGGCCTGGGAAGCTGGCGCCAAGGGGCAAATCCTGAGGGTGTCGCTTTAATGAAAGAAAAAGACAGAATTGCGGCGGGGCTTTCAGAGGGCTTATGTCCCATTTGTCAGCATTCCCTGGCTTTCCTGCGCTTTTCGTTCGGTACAGCCTTTTACTACCGGGTTTTTCTGCCGGACCACCGACGTTATCATTCGCGCCGATTTCTTTTCCGGACAGTCCCATGAATCAAGAACCTAGCACCCTCTATGCCAAGCTGCTTGGTGAAACCGCATCCATTACCTGGAAAGAGCTGGAGCGCTTCTACGCCCAGGGTGCCCTATTGTGGGTCGACGGCGACCTGGATTTGATCGCCGTGGCCGAGGCCGTGGCATCGGACCAGGGCGAGAAAGTGGCTGCCTGGCTGGCCGAAGACAAAGTCGCCAAGCTGTCTGAAACGCGGGCGCTGGATATTTTCGAGCGCGATCCCGAGATGTGGGCGGTGGTGGTCCGGCCGTGGATTCTGGTCCAGGAAAGAGCGTTGGCCTGAGAGGTTGCACCTTGTTGGTGCGCTTGATGGTCGAGGAAAAGTGTGTAGCCGAGTAGCGTGATGGCAGGTTGCCGTAGAGAAATGCCACAGGCAGGGGTGGCATAACGGTGACGTAAACGTAACGGGCACAGTTTAGTAAGCAGCCTAACGGCTGCTTAATTGTTTCGGAATGTTGGAAAGGCTGAAATCTTCAGGGAATTCGCGGCCCCCTTCGCGAGCAGGCTCGCTCCCACAGGGAAACGAATTCCAATGTGGGAGCGAGCCTGCTCGCGATGGGGTCGCCTCGGTCCGGTGTCAGACCGAGTAAGTCTTGCCAGTATGGTTATTCAGCGAAATGACCTTGGTCTTGCCGATCCGGTGACGGTAGATCTCGCGCAGGTATTTGATCGACTTTTTCACGCAATCGCGCGACAGGCGAATGTCGTTGATCGAGACGAACTTCTCCTTGTCGTTGATCAGCTCGCGGTATTTCTTTTCGTACATCGGCTTGATCGCGTACCAGTTGGTATCGAGGATCTTCGCCGGATTTTCGAACTCGTTGAGCAGGTCATCGATGCGCTCCTCGTCGAATTCTTCATTGATGATGAAGTCGAGGATCGAGTTGTCGAGAGTCTCGTCGAAACGGTACGGATTCTTCGCAAAGCAACGCTTGATGAAGGCCACGATCAGGGTCAGGAAGTCGTCCGACAGGCACGGGCTCTTGGCGATCAGGGTAGTCAGCGACAGGTTGGCCGAGGCGCCGATAACCAGTGCGTAACGCTTGAGCGTGGTGTTGGGGAACAGGCTGTTGAGGTGGGTCTTCAGCCGGTTCAGGTCCATGTACGACAGCTTGTAGTCTTTCGGCAGCGAAACGATCGAGACCACCGACGAGCAGTTCTTGAAGAAGTGCAGGTCATGCAGCGCGGCGGCGTCGTAGCCGGAATTCTTGTATTGCTCCAGCGACGCACGATAACGCTTGGATTCGATAGGCAGCAGGCTGATGCCTTCGATGGCCTGGGTCACCTTGTTGAAGTGCGGCAGATCGATGGAGCGGAAGAACAGGTCGTCGATGTTCAGGCGCTGCGGCTCTTTGTCGAACACCTTGAATTTGTCGCTGCTCGGCGGCGGTGTTTCCGGCACGACCGATTCTGCGTAGGCAATCGCCACCGGGCCGGCCAGACTCATGAACAGGTCGTTGGCGTCCAGGCGGATGGTTTCGCCGATGTCGATGCCGGCACGCCGGAAGTAGTTCTGGTCATAGTCGGTGGTAACCGCCTGCGCCGTCAGAATGTTGAAAATCTGCTGCGAGATGTACTGGTTGGCGTGCTTCTCCATCGCATTGACGTCAATGTTCTGGATGTTGCCGTCATCGCTCTCTTCGGCGTAACGCATGATGTCGTTGGAGATCAGCATCATGGCGTTCCATGGCCGGATACGGCCCATGACGCTGGCTTCGCTGCTGTCTTCGTTGGCGAAGTTGTACGAGAAATCCCATTCTTCCGACAGGTATTTGCACAGCAGTCGACCGGCGTTGATGTGCAGCGCTTCGGACATTTCGCTGCGGTGGTCGGAAATGTTCGGCAGCACGCAGATACCGCTGGTGAAGATCGGCTCGAACACGAACGAATGACCGCTCTTGCCGTCATGTTCGTCCATCGGCTTGGTGTCGAACGTCTTGTTCATGTACGAGTGCTGCTGGGCCAGGCCGAATTCCGAGGCCATGCCCGAACCGGTACCGCCACCGGCACTGAAGATCGAGAAATACAGGCGCGACTGGTTGGCCTTGATGCCGCAGCTGTCGATCAGGTACGAGTGGATCATTTTCCAGTCGGGGCTGGAGAAACGCTGGGTGTCCTTGTTGAGGATGATCTTCGCCAGGTACTGGCCGAGGATCGGCGCGTTACCGGCGCCGCCGGCGTGGACTTCGGACAAGTCCATGATCTTCATTTTGCTGTAGTCGCGCAGGAAGCCGCTTTTCTCGCCCTTGCGCGAGAAACGGATGCGCCCGGCGATGTCTTTGTCCAGGTCGCCGAGCATCACCAGCGGTTCCACCAGGAATACCGGTTTGGTCGATTTGTTCGGGCCGATCCGCAGGTTCTGCTTGATCCACTGGGCCGGGCTGTAGCCTTTGTCGGAGGCCAGGCGACGGTCAGCCGCGCGGTCTTCGTTGTTGAATTCGTTGAGGTAGAACTTGCGCGCGTTGTACACCAGCTCCGCCACGTCGAGGGCGATGTTGGAGCCGCAGCGACCGAGGCCGATCAGACACACCGATGGGAATTCCTGGTCGTTGTGCTGCTCGTTGTCGCCTTCCAGGTGCGGCGGGCGCGGGAACACCAGGTCACGCAGGCCGTCGAGGTTGTCGAGGATGCGGTCGGTGTTGGTTTCGGTGAAATACAGGTATTGCTGGGTGCCCAGAGGGCGGGAAGGCGGCAATGGCTTCATGGGGGCAGGGCTGTTCGCTGCAGGGCTCAGGGTCAGATCGGATACCGCAGTGGCCGGATTGTTTTTGGAAGTCATTGTGCGCCATGTACCTGGACTGGTTGGTTCGGCGACCGCTGTCGTCGAGCCTCACGGAATGGGATCTCGCGTCTTTTTACTGCGCGTATTTGGCCCGTGCGTCAGGGGTTTGGCCTGTGTGCCGCACGGGGGAATCCTTTCCTGATTGATGATGGATCGGCCATGATTCGG
This sequence comes from Pseudomonas sp. BW7P1, assembly GCF_024981055.1. Lineage (NCBI taxonomy): Bacteria > Pseudomonadati > Pseudomonadota > Gammaproteobacteria > Pseudomonadales > Pseudomonadaceae > Pseudomonas > Pseudomonas sp. BW7P1. The sequence continues at coordinate 1,583,813 of NZ_CP103374.1, forward strand.
CGATCTTTAATCAAAAGGAGGCTAAATGATGTCAACGCTACCTTCGTTGGGGTTTGCCGGAATCGGTCTGATGGGGTTGCCGATGTGTCGTCGTCTGCTGGCGGCGGGTTATCCACTGACCGTGTGGAACCGCAACCCGGACAAATGCGCGTCGCTGGTCGAGGCCGGCGCCCGGCAGGTTTCGACCCCGGCCGAACTGTGCGGGCACGCCGACGTGGTGATGCTCTGTCTGGCCGATACGGCGGTGGTGCGCGAGGTGGTGTTTGGCCCGGCCGGTGTTGCTGAAGGCGCAAGAAACGGTCAGTTGCTGGTGGACTTTTCCAGCCTTGAACCGACAGCGACTCGCGAGATGGCCGCGGAACTGGCGCAAAAGACCGGTATGACGTGGCTCGACACTCCGGTGTCCGGCGGCGTCGTTGGCGCAGAGGCTGGCAGTCTGGCCATCATGGCGGGCGGTGATGCAGCGGATCTTGATCGGGTGCGCCCGGTGTTGCTCACCCTCGGTCAACGCGTCACGCATATGGGCGGCATCGGCGCAGGTCAGGTGACCAAGGCCTGCAACCAGATGATCGTCGCCTGCAATGCGCTGGTGATTGCCGAGGTGGTCGCGCTGGCCGAGCAGGCCGGGGTCGACGCCCGCCTGATCGCCGAAGCGCTGGCCGGTGGTTTTGCCGATTCGAAGCCGCTGCAGATCCTCGCCCCGCAAATGGCCGAGAGCCGTTTCGAGCCGGTGAAATGGCATGTACGCACGTTGCTCAAGGATCTCGACACAGCGGTGAAGTTTTCCCGCGAAACAGGCTCGGCCACGCCGATCAGCGGATTGGCCGCACAACTGATGCGCCTGCATGGGGCGCAGGGCTTTTTGGCGAAGGATCCATCGACGCTGGTGCAAATGTACCGCGGGCCAGAGTCAGCGGATTGAGCGTGTGGGTGTGTTTGCGCTGATTGATTTCCTCGAGGACCGGCCGCAGTTCCTCCAGCGGCACCGGACGGCTGAGCAGGTAGCCCTGAATGAAGTCACAGCCGGAACGCTCGAGGAATTCGTATTGCTCCAGGCTTTCGACACCTTCGGTGACCACTTGCAGGTGCAGGGTGTGCGCCATGACGATGATCGCCTGGACGATCTCCATGTCGGCGGTGGCCTTGGGAATATCGAGGATGAACGAACGGTCGACTTTCAGGGTGTTGAGCGGCAGACGCTTGAGGTAGGCGAGCGAGGAATAGCCGGTGCCGAAATCATCGATCGACAGTGATACGCCCAGGGCGCGGATCTGCCGCAGCAGCACCAGCGTATTGGCAATGTTGCCCATCAGGGCGTTTTCGGTCACTTCCAGTTCCAGTCGCTCGGGGGCGACGCCGGCACTGTGCAGGGCCCGTTCGATTTCATTGGCCAGCTCCTCCCGCGCCAGGTTCAGCGGAGAGCAGTTCCAGGCGATCTTCAACTCATCACAGCCATGGCGCGACAATTCACCAAGATCGTCGCAGGCCTTGCGCAACACCCAGTTGTCCAGTTCGGCGATCAGTCCGTTGTTTTCCGCGATGGTGATAAAGCGGTCCGGCGTCAACAGCCCATGCACCGGGTGCCGCCAGCGAATCAGTGCCTCCAGCTTGGTCACTTTGCCGGTCTTGAGTTCGAAGATCGGCTGGTAATACAGCATCAGGCCGTTCTCCTCGCGTAGGGCATGGCGCAATTCTTCTTCCAGTTGCAGTTCCTGGCTGGCGCGGTTTTTCAGGCTGGAATCGAAGAAATGTAAGCCATTGCGCCCGGCACCCTTGGATTGATACAGCGCCAGATCCGCGTGCTTGAGCAACTCCTCGCAGGTGGTGCCGTCCTCGGGAAACAGGCTGATGCCGATGCTGGTGGTCATCACCATGCGCCGCCCGGCCAGTTCGATCGGCTCTTTCATCTTGAGCATGATGCGCTGGGCCAGGTTGCGAGCCTCTTCGCGGTCGCGCAGGCCGATCAGGATGCAGAATTCGTCGCCGCCGAAACGCGCCACCACATCCTCATGGCCGCGTACCGAGCCTTTGATGTGCCGGGCGATGACTTTGAGCAGTTCGTCACCGGCATCATGGCCGAGGCTGTCGTTGATGCGTTTGAAATGATCGATGTCGAGAAACATCACCGCCAGCATGCCGCCTTCGGTGGCTTTCTGGCTGAGCTTTTCAGCGAAGAGCTGGTTGAACCCGCGACGGTTGATCAGGTTGGTCAGGGCGTCGTAATTGGCGGCCTGTTGCAGCGACATGCGCGCCTGATCGAGCTGGCTGAGCAGCATGTTGACCCGGCGCAGGTCCTGTTCCTTGTTCTGCAGTTTCTTGTCGGCCAGTGCGGCGCTGATGGCGCTGCCGAGGATCAGCAGGGTGATGAAGGCGACGGTGAGCCCCAGTTGCAAATGGCTGGAATCGGCCTTCAGTGCAGGGATGCTCCCCTCCGGCAGGACCAGTTGCAACGCGGTCATGCCGGTGAAGTGCATGCTGATGATGCCGGCCCCGAGAATCAGTGTGGCCACGTATTTGAGCATCTGGTTGTGCAGGCCGCTGCCTTCGCGCAGATTCCCGGCGACCCACAGCGCGGCGAAACTGGCGACGATGGCAATCAGGATCGAGAGCCCGAACAGGGTCGGGTCGTAATAAGGGGTCGCCGCCGATTGCATGGCGGCCATGCCGACATAGTGCATGCCGGCAATGCCTGTGCCAATGACGATGGCCGTCTTCAGGTATGGCAGCAGACTGGGTTGCGGTTCACTCAGGGTGTGCATCGCCAGCCAGGAGGCCAGCACTGCGATCAGCAGGGAAAACAGAGTGATGGACAGGTCGTACTGGATGTCGATGGGGGTCTGGAACGCCAGCATGCTGATGAAATGCATCGCCCAGATGCCACCGGCCAGGCAAGTGGCGCCGATCCAGCGCCAGATCCTGCGCGATCCGGGGTCTTCGGCGTGGCCGACGCGTTCCGCCATGTCGAGGGTGGCGAAGCTTGCGGCGCAGGCCACCAGATAGGCGACCAGCACCAGCAAGGGATTGTGTGTGCAATTGAGGATGATCTGCCCGCTGTGCGGCAGCTCGGTAACAAACTGCAAACCAAGCCACTCCATAGCATGCCCCGTCTCTGAGTGCTTCCTGACTGCGTCATGTACGCAGGCGAATGAGAGGAGTATAGAGGTCGATTTCGCGGTGCAAGCGATGGTGGCACATTGGTTCTAATGATTTTGGCATGAGCGCCATAGCGATTGGCGCTAAGGCTCAGGCGACCTCGTTCCAGTGCGGTTGCAGCGGGGGCAGGCCGAAGCGGGCGCGGGCCTTGTCGCAGTCGATGTTCTGCACGCCGTTTTCCCACGACGCCTCGAATTCCCGGCAGGGGCTCGAACGCTTGTCGTAGATCGTGCAACTCACGGCCTTGCCGACTTCGCCCGCCAGCGCAGTGCAGCGCGGGGCCTTGCGGTCGGTACCGATCATGGCAACCCGGCTCGGCGTGATCTGGGTGACCAGCTCATCGGGGACGGTCCCGCCGGAGGATGCGCATTCACCCCAGAAAAATGACACACGAAAATGAGAACAGCAGGCACCGCAATTCAGACACGGACTGACATCGGACATGGGAGGGGCATCAAAGGGATTGATCGGGAGGATCCGGACGGATCCGGCGGCCATTCTAGGCTTTGCAACGGCGTTGGGAAGGGGGGCGAGAAAGTATTTTTTCATTACCGGATTTTTCGCAAAAGCCCCGGTTTTCGGGGGATTCGAGGCTTATCAAGGGCTTACGTTTCGTTACAGTGCCATGGGCGGATATCAGGCTGGCGAATGATCACAGACAGCCCCGATTGCCATGACTAGATTGCAGGTTCCGGGCTCGGATGCGTCGGCAGTGAAGCCCCATGACAATAAAAGAGACGGACCCATGCAGAACTCGACCCAAGCGGCGAATGCCTGGCGCATTCTGTTCCTGTTGTTCCTTGCCAACCTGTTCAATTTCTTCGATCGCACCATCCCGGCGATCATCATCGAGCCGATCCGCATGGAATGGCACCTCAGCGACTTTCAGCTGGGCATCGTCGGCACCGCGTTCACCATCGTCTATGCCATTGCCGGTCTGCCGCTGGGGCGTCTGGCCGACACCGGCTCGCGCAGCAAACTGATGGGCTGGGGGCTGGCGACCTGGAGCGCGCTGACGGCCGTCAACGGTCTGGTCGGCAGCTTCTGGAGTTTCCTGCTGGTGCGCATGGGCATCGGTATCGGTGAGGCCAGTTACGCGCCTGCGGCCAACTCATTGATCGGTGACCTGTTCCCGGCCCACCGCCGCGCGCGGGCCATGGGCATCTTCATGCTGGGCCTGCCGTTGGGGCTGCTGCTGGCGTTCTTCACCATTGGCGCGATGGTCAAGGCGTTCGACAGCTGGCGTGCCCCCTTCTTTATCGCTGCGGTGCCGGGCTTGCTGCTCGCGGTGTTCATGTTCTTTATCAAGGAACCCAGACGCGGTGCGGCGGAAACCGTGCAGGTGTCGCAAGAGAAGGTCGACAAGCCGATCCGCCGGGTGCTGGCGGTCCCGACGTTCCTGTGGCTGGTGCTGGCGGGGTTGTGCTTCAACTTTGCGACCTATGCCTGCAACTCGTTCCTGGTGCCGATGCTGCAACGTTATTTTCTGATGCCGCTGCAGGAAGCGGCGGTGGCCACCGGGCTGATCGTCGGAGTGACCGGGCTGATCGGCCTGACCCTGGGCGGCTGGATCGCCGACAAGATTCACCAGCGTGTGGCCAACGGGCGCCTGTTGTTTGCGGCGTTCAGCCTGATCATTTCCACCGTCTGCACTGCGTGGGCACTGCATGCCGGCCGGATCGAGATCGGTGTGTTTGTCGCGCTGTTCAGTGTCGGCTGGCTGTTTGCCTATAACTTCTACACCTGTGTGTACACGGCGATTCAGGACGTGGTCGAACCGCGCCTGCGGGCTACGGCGATGGCGTTGTTCTTTGCCGGGTTGTACCTGCTGGGCGGCGGTCTGGGGCCTGTCGTGGTGGGCGGTCTGTCCGATCACTTCGCGAAATCGGCCATGGCAGCGGCGGGCGCCGGACAGATGACCGAGGCCTTCAAGGCGATCGGCCTGCATGACGCGATGTACCTGATCCCGGTAGCGCTGTTGTTCACGATGGTGTTTCTGTTTCTGGCGTCGCGGTGTTTTGTGCGGGATGCCAAGCGGATGAAGGCGGGGATGTCGGCAGTGGTGGAGCCTGAGGGCGCTGCGGTAACTGCATGATTGCTATCGCTGGCTTGCCAGCGATGGGGCCATTGGCATCACCCCAAAAATGGCAGACAAAAAAAGGCCCGCATCGCTGCGGGCCTTTTCATGTGTGGCGTTGGAGCAGGGCGGTTTAACCCGCCACCAGCACCCGGATCGCTTCCAGTCGCAGCGCAGCCTTGTCGAGCATGGCCAGGCCTTGCTCGCGCTGTTCGCGCAGGGCAACCAGTTCGCTGTCGCGTACGGTCGGGTTGACCGCCTGCAGGGCGGTCAGGCGCGCCAGTTCTTCGTCGGTGTCCGCTGCCAGACGGCGGCGGGCCTCGGCCACGCGCTCGGCATGGCGCGGGGTGACCTTTTGTTCACCGGCGTTGATCCGTGGTGTCAACTGATCGCGCTGAGCCTGGATGAACTTGTTGGCGCTGGCGCGTGGCACGCTTTCCAGCTGATCGTTCAGGGTCTCGAACGCCACCCGGGCCGACAGGTCGTTGCCATTGGCATCGAGCAGGCAGCGCAGGGCGGCCGGTGGCAGGTAACGGCCCAGTTGCAGCGAGCGCGGCGCGACCACTTCGCTGACGTACAGCAGTTCCAGCAGCACGGTGCCCGGTTTGAGCGCCTTGTTCTTGATCAGTGCGACCGCAGTGTTGCCCATCGAGCCGGACAGCACCAGATCCATGCCGCCCTGCACCATCGGATGTTCCCAGGTGATGAATTGCATGTCTTCGCGTGACAGCGCCTGGTTGCGGTCGTAGGTGATGGTCACGCCTTCGTCGTCGCCCAGCGGGAAACTGGCGTCGAGCATTTTTTCGCTCGGCTTGAGGATCAGGGCGTTTTCCGAATGGTCTTCGCTGTCGATGCCGAATGCGTCGAACAGGGTTTCCATGTAGATCGGCAGGGCGAACTGGTCGTCCTGTTCCAGAATCGCCTCGACCAGCGCTTCACCTTCGCCGGCGCCGCCGGAGTTGAGTTCCAGCAGACGGTCGCGGCCGGTATGCAGCTCGGCTTCCAGACGCTCGCGCTCGCGGCGTGCCTCGTCGATCAGGGCTTGCCACTCGCCGTCATCCGCCGCTTCAAGCAGCGGCAGCAGGCGCGGGCCGAACTGATGCTGCAAGGCGTTGCCGGTCGGGCAGGTATTGAGGAACGCATTCAGCGCTTCGTGGTACCACTGGAACAGGCGTTCTTGCGGACTGGTTTCCAGGTAGGGCACATGCAGTTCGATGGTGTGTTTCTGGCCGATCCGGTCCAGACGACCGATCCGCTGTTCCAGCAGGTCCGGGTGCGACGGCAGATCGAACAGCACCAGATGATGGGCAAACTGGAAGTTGCGGCCTTCGCTGCCGATCTCCGAACAGATCAGCACCTGCGCGCCGAACTCCTCGTCGGCGAAGTAGGCGGCGGCGCGGTCACGTTCGAGGATGCTCATGCCTTCATGGAACACCGTGGCCGGGATGCCGGAGCGCACCCGCAGAGCGTCCTCCAGGTCCATCGCGGTTTCGGCGTGGGCGCAGATCACCAGCACTTTGGTGCGCTTGAGCATTTTCAATTGATCGATCAGCCACTCGACGCGCGGGTCGAATTTCCACCAGCGTTCTTCTTCGCCGGCGTCCGGCTGGGCCTGGAAGCTGACCTCCGGGTACAGCTCGGCGTGATCGCCCAGCGGCAGTTCGAGGTATTCGTCCGGGCACGGCAGCGGGTACGGATGCAGCTTGCGCTCAGGGAAACCCTGCACGGCGGCACGGGTGTTGCGAAACAGCACGCGGCCGGTGCCGTGGCGGTCGAGCAGCTCACGCACGAGGCGGGCGCTGGCTTCGGTGTCGCCATCGTTGACGGCGGTAAGCAGGGCTTCACCTTCGTTGCCGAGGAAGCCGTGGATGGTCTTGTGCGCTTCAGCCGAGAGGCGGCCCTTGTCCAGCAGTTCCTGAACGGCTTCGGCCACCGGACGATAGTTCTCGCTTTCGGCACGGAAGGCGGCCAGGTCATGGAAGCGGTTCGGGTCGAGCAGGCGCAAACGGGCGAAGTGACTGTCCTGACCCAGTTGTTCCGGGGTGGCGGTGAGCAGCAGCACACCGGGGATGGTTTCGGCCAGTTGCTCGACCAGCGAATATTCCGGGCTGACGTTATCTTCGTGCCAGACCAGATGGTGTGCTTCGTCGACGACCATCAGGTCCCAGCCGGCGGCGAACAACGCGTCCTGGGCCTTCTCGTCGTCGACCAGCCACTCCAGCGCCACCAGAGCCAGCTGGGTGTCTTCGAACGGGTTGGAAGCATCGCTTTCGATGAATCGCTCTTCGTCGAACAGTGCGACTTGCAGGTTGAAACGGCGGCGCATTTCCACCAGCCATTGGTGCTGGAGGTTTTCCGGCACCAGGATCAGTACGCGGCTGGCGCGGCCCGAAAGGAGCTGACGATGGATCACCAGGCCGGCTTCGATGGTCTTGCCCAGACCCACTTCGTCCGCCAGCAATACCCGTGGCGCGATGCGGTCGGCCACTTCACGGGCGATGTGCAACTGGTGCGCGATCGGTTGTGCACGCGCGCCACCCAGCCCCCACAGCGAGGACTGCAGCTGGCGGCTGGTGTGTTCCAGGGTGTGATAACGCAGGGAAAACCACGACAGCGGGTCGATCTGGCCGGCGAACAGGCGGTCGCTGGCCAGGCGGAACTGAATGAAGTTCGACAGCTGGGTTTCCGGCAGGGTAACGGCTTCGTTCCCGGCGTTCAGGCCGTGATAGACGAGCAGGCCATTGGCATCCTCGACTTCGCGCACGGTCATTTTCCAGCCTTCGAAGTGGGTAATGGAGTCACCCGGCGAGAATCGCACGCGGGTCAGGGGCGCATTCCTTAGCGCGTACTGGCGGGTTTCGCCAGTGGCCGGGTAAAGCACGGTCAACAAGCGGCCATCCTGTGCCAGAACGGTGCCTAAACCAAGCTCTGCTTCGCTGTCACTGATCCAGCGTTGCCCCGGTTGATACTGCTGCGCCATGCTGCCTGACTCCCACCTTGAAAAAGCGGGCTATCTTAACGGAATGAGGCCCTGAGGCCAAAGGATTAGGAGCCGTGACGAGCTTTTAGCTGCAAGCCGCGAGTGAGGGCAAATGCGGTCATCTGTCAGTTTTAAGCACAGCCCGGGCACCTGTGAGTGCCAACCCGGTCACAAGTTTGCGACCGATGGCTCAAGGCACCGATGCCGCAGCCGATAGCCTGCTGACAGGAGACCCTTCATATGCTGCCACCGATGCTCCCCCTGAGCGCCGTGCCGATCACTTCCCAGCAGGATCCGATCCGCCAGCGGCCGGACATTCCTCCGGTGGTGCCGGTGCAGGAAAGCTCCAATGAAAGCACCATCGACCTGCAAAAACGTGACCCGGAAGAAGACGGCCTGCTGCTTCGCGAAGAACAGCGTCGTCAGCAGGAGCGCGACCGTCGTCGCCGCGAGGCCGACGAGGATCCACAGGAGCACCTCGCGGTGCCGGGCACCGAACTCAATGCCGACAACACCGTGCCGGTGGTGCCGCTGATGGAAGATCAACCCCGTCAGGGCTTGTGGGTCGATATCGAGATCTAAGGCTGCCCGGCTGGCGTCCTGAGTACACGATTCGTTGTATCCCTTTTTATTGATGACTAGCCAGCGCTGGCGCCAGGCCGCATTATGGGCGCAGTCCTGTCGGCGGTCCGGCAGTTGTGATTCAGTCCAAGCGATGTTCCTAGCGCCATGAGCCAAGATGACAAACTGATCGACCTCAACACTGAGCGCGCCAAGCGGGTTCATGACCTCAACGAAAAACGCCTGAATGAAGTGCGCAAGGCATTCGAACAGGCCATGCCGTTGGGAAAACCGAAGAAAAAGTCGAAAAACAAACCGAAAAAGCGTTGATCTTCCCCTGTATCCGTTGATGCAGGTCAGTTATTTCCTCCCCTTTCCTACACACCTTTACTGGTATTGATCCCGGTCAATTCCTGCGCCTGCCTGATTGGTTAACTTAGCTCCATCGCAGCAAAGCAGGGGCCAGGAGGCCAGTCATGTTTTTCGATAACGTGGTGTTTGCCGGGGTTCTGACGGTAGGGCTCATGGTTCTGTTTTTTGCAGGGTTTGGATTTTTTATCTGGAAGGATGCGAATAAGCGCAAGAAGCCTTAGTCCTTCCGGATTTGATGAGCACGCAAGGCATTTTGGGCAACTTCGGTTGCCCTTTTTTTTTGTGTCTTGGCGGCCTTTGGGCCGACCATGCTTTGGGTTGTTTTGGGTGAGTATCCGTTTCTTTGGGTGTTGCTAATGGCGGTTTCGCCCTTACGGCGACTCACTTTTTTGACAAACGCCTCAAAAAAGTAAGCAAAAAAACGCTTGCTCCTGCGTTCGGCCCGCTCGCTGGGGCTCGGGGTTCCTTCGCTCCGGGATTCATCCGGGGGCATCGCCTCCGGTTTGCTTCGCTGCACCTCCTCTCGATGCATGCGGCTGCGCCGCAAGGTCGCTGCGCTCCCACCCCCGGATAAATCCCTCCACTCAGCCTTCCGATGGGGCCGGCACGTCAAAAGCGGTACTCGAGCTAACGCTCATTGTGTTGAGTGGTGGAAAGCCAAAGCCAAAGCCAAAGCCAAAGCCAAAGCCAAAGCCAAAGCCAAAACATTGATCGTTCCCACGCTCCGCGTTCCATTTCCGAAGGCAACAAAAAAGGCGTGATCCTTTCGAATCACGCCTTTTTCATTACTACGATCTATCAGCTACCCAGCGCCTTCGATGCCAGCCAGAACAGGCCGGCCGACAGGGCCACGGTGGCCGGCAGGGTCAGGACCCAGGCCAGCAGGATGGTTTTCACGGTGCCGCTGTGCAGGCCGCTTTTGTTGGCGACCATGGTGCCGGCCACGCCCGAGGACAGGACGTGGGTGGTGGACACCGGCAGGCTGAAGATGTTGGCCAGGCCGATCATGCTCGCGGCAGTGATCTGCGCCGACATGCCCTGGGCATAGGTCATGCCTTGCTTGCCGATTTTCTCGCCGATGGTCAGGACCACGCGTTTCCAGCCGATCATGGTACCCAGACCCAGGGCCAGGGCGACCGCCAGAATCACCCAGAACGGGGCGTATTCGGTGGTGGTGGTCAGGTCTTTGCGCAGCTTGTCGAGGTCGGCTTTTTCACGCGCTTCCAGGCCCGGGAGTTTGGCGACTTTCTTCGCGGTATCGTCCAGGCACAGCAGGTAGCGACGCACTTCGATGCGGCTTTCCGCCGGCAGCGAGTGGTAATCCGATACACCTTTGAGCGTGTGGAGCAGGGCGGAAATGGTCGGTTCGGTCTGCTGCGGGTTGCAGCGGAATTTCTCCGGCAGGTCGCCTTCCACGCTTTTGCCCAGGGCCAGGAACTCGCCGAGGGAAGAAGCGTTGCGCTGGTAGAACTGGCTCAGGTGCAGGGTCGCATCGCGGGTACGTTCGATCTGGTAGGTGGTGCTGTTCAGGTCGAGCACGAACTGCGCAGGCACGATACCGATCAGTACCAACATGATCAGGCCGATGCCTTTCTGACCGTCGTTGGAGCCGTGCACGAAGCTCATCGCCATCGCGGACATGACCAGCACCAGACGATTCCAGAACGGCGGGTGTTTCTTGTCGTCGATCTTGCGGCGCTGTTCCGGCGTCTTGTGCATTTTCGACAGCGGGCGCCACCATTTCAGGCCGATCAGCACCAGCGCGGCGACCAGGAAACCAGCCATCGGCGAGAACACCAGCGAAGCACCGATATCGATCGCTTTCTGCCAGTTCACGCCATCACCCAGCGGAATATCGTTGATCAAGGCGTTGGCCAGGCCGACACCGAGGATCGAGCCGATCAGGGTGTGTGAACTGGAAGCAGGGATACCGAAGTACCAGGTGCCCAGGTTCCAGGCGATGGCGGCGGCGAGCAGCGAGAACACCATGGCCAGACCATGGCCGGTGTTCACGTTGATCAACAGTTCTACCGGCAGCAGATGGACGATGGCATACGCCACGCCGACGCCGCCCAGCAATACGCCGAGGAAGTTGAACACGCCCGAGAAGAACACCGCCAGATGAGGCGGCATCGCTTTGGTGTAGATAACAGTGGCTACCGCGTTAGCGGTGTCATGAAATCCATTGATGAACTCGAAGGCGAGGACAAATGTCAGGGCGAGCAGGAGGCTCACAAGCACCCAGGCATCCAGTCCGCTGAATAAATCGATCATGAAGGTTTTCTGACCCGGTCATAAGGGGGCGCGATTATGCCAGAAAAGACTGGAAATCGATCCCCTACCTGCTCATCGGTCACCTTCTTCGCTCAATTAATTTGTATCAAGGTGCATTGCCCGAGCATTTTGCAGGGTTTTGCAACCTGTTGATTCAATTGGAAAAAGTGCTCAAAGGTGGCAGGTTGGCCGGTGTCCGGGAGGGGGTGGAAGCTTGTATGAAAAATCTGAAAGACGTGTCTGACGTGCTCCAGGCCCGCGCAATACGGGGAAGCTGGCCGCTGCCCGCGGGTAGCGGGCGCGCAAGGCCTCGTCAGTCCACCGTGCTTGTAACCCGGTGAGTACGCTGACCTTCGAAAGATACAAAGGACGACTTCAAGGCTCTTCGGCTTTGAGTTCCTTTTCCATCTTCTGCAGTTCCTGCTGGAAGACCTGATCCTGAACAGTGGCGCGTTTACGCCAGGGTTTGCGTTCCGGTTCGGGCTGGGCGGCGTAGGTGGTGACTTCCCCGCCGTAAACTTCCTTGTAACGTTGTTCCTGGCGCTCAAGTTCCGCGCGCAGTTCGTCTTTCGTCACAGTGCTACCTGTATGAGTTGAGATAAATGTCTGGTGAAACGCACTGCAACGAATCGATTGACCCGTTCGCCGACAAGTCACTGCTCGAAAGGGCAGCGGTGCAATCGGCAAAGTGGCCAGGACTTCCGTGTTACAGGCGGCTACGGCACCAGATTAAAACTGACGCAGCATCAGTTTCCTGTTTTCAGCGAGCGCGCTGGCGGTGCATGGGTGATGAACATCAGGCGCTGGCCGGGCTGAATGCAATGGACATTGTTTCAGCGAATGGTGTCGGCAGCAGATAAAAGCGCGACACCATTAAGGGGCATTATAGCGGCCGATTCTGGATTGACTATCTTTGCGAAGTTAAAAACGGTTCCGGGTGTGTGATTGTTTTGTGATGCGCAACTGTCAGCAGTAGTTACGACCTTGTTCATCAGTGATGTGTTTCTGGCGCCAATGGTCGAACAACTAGGGTTGCGGACCCGGAAGTAAGAAGTTGTTAAAAATCGTCCGCCCGTCGCCTTTGGAGCAATTGCGATTATCGGTCGGTGGTTCGATAATCGCCCGAAGTTGGCAGGCCGGTACTTGTGCATCGGTCTGCGAGTCGCTTGTATAGCCGTCGATCCGTACAGGAAAAAGATCCCGACATGAACGATCAAATGCGCAATTCCTTTACGTCAGTGGCGCCGCCGATCGTTGCCTCACCGGCCAAGCGCATCCAGGCCATGACCGGCGATCCTGATTTCATGACTTCTCTGGCCCGCGGCCTGGCGGTGGTGCAGGCGTTTCAGGAGCGCAAACGGCACCTGACCATCGCCCAGATCAGTCACCGCACGGAAATTCCCCGCGCCGCCGTGCGCCGTTGCTTGCACACCTTGATCAAACTCGGATACGCCACCACCGACGGGCGTACCTACTCTTTGTTGCCGAAAGTGCTGACCCTCGGTCACGCCTATCTGTCGTCGACGCCGCTGGCCGTCTCTGCCCAACCGTACCTCGATCGCATGAGCGAGCAACTGCACGAAGCCTGCAACATGGCCACGCTGGAAGGGGACGACATCCTTTATATCGCACGTTCGGCCACGACCCAGCGCCTCATCTCGGTGGATCTGTCAGTGGGCGGGCGGCTGCCGGCGTATTGCACGTCCATGGGCCGGATCCTGCTGGCGGCGCTGGATGACACCTCGCTGCGCGAATACCTCGACCACGCCGAACTGGTGGCCAAGACCAGTCGTACATTGCACACCCCCGAGTCCTTGCTCGCCTGTCTGCAAGAGGTGCGGCAGCAAGGCTGGTGCATCGTCGACCAGGAACTGGAGCAGGGTCTGCGTTCGATCGCAGTGCCGGTGTACGACGCTTCCGGCCAGGTGGTGGCGGCGCTCAATGTCAGCACTCATGCCGGCCGCGTCAGTCGCAGCGAACTGGAACAACGTTTTCTGCCGGGCCTGTTGAGCGCCAGCCGCGATCTCAGTGCGCAGTTGTTCGCCTGATGAAGCTGTTCGATAAACGCACAGAGTTGCGTTTATCGAATTGACGCTAAAACCCTCGGATCATTAATGTCGCGGCAGCGTCATCCGGCACCGAAGTAAATGAGCCCGCCGGATCGTCGACTTACATAATAATGACAAGAGGCAACTTCCCATGTGCACGTTCCCCGACTGTCGCCGCTCCCGGTCCTGTTGCCGATTTCAGCGCAACGCCTGATTCCCTTCTTATAGAGTTGTATCCGTGCCGGTCATTGGCCGGTCGCCGTTCGACTGCGTTTTTTGCGTGGAATAAAAATAATGAACCAGCCTCAGTCCGCTGTAGGTCACTGCCTCGACGTGCAGTCCTTCATCAATGCCCAACCGATCTCGCGCTATCAGTGGCGCGTGGTGATTCTGTGTTTCCTGATTGTCTTCCTCGATGGCCTCGACACCGCGGCCATGGGTTTCATTGCGCCGGCCTTGTCCCAGGATTGGGGCATCGACCGCGCCAGCCTCGGCCCGGTGATGAGCGCCGCGCTGATCGGCATGGTCTTCGGCGCGTTGGGTTCCGGGCCGTTGGCTGACCGCTTCGGGCGAAAAGTCGTATTGGTCGGCGCGGTTTTTCTGTTCGGCGCCTTCAGCCTGGCTTCGGCCTACGCCACCAGCGTCGAACAATTGCTGGTGCTGCGTTTCCTCACTGGGCTGGGACTGGGCGCGGGCATGCCGAACGCCACCACGCTGTTGTCGGAATACACCCCGGAGCGCAAGAAGTCGCTTTTGGTGACCAGCATGTTCTGTGGGTTCAACCTTGGCATGGCCGGTGGCGGATTCATTTCGGCCAAGCTGATTCCGGCGTTCGGCTGGCACAGTCTGTTGCTGATCGGCGGGATTCTGCCGTTGATTCTCGCCGGGGTATTGCTGGCCTGGTTGCCGGAATCGGCGCGCTATCTGGTGGTACGCAATCGCGGCACCGACAAGGTGCGCAAGACCCTCGCACCGATCGACCCGGCCACCGTCGCCCAGGCGGCGAGCTTCAGCGTGCCGGAACAGAAAACCGTAAAAGCCCGTAACGTGCTCGCGGTGATTTTCTCCGGCACCTACAGCGTCGGCACATTGCTGCTTTGGCTGACTTACTTCATGGGCCTGGTGATTGTTTATCTGTTGACCAGTTGGCTGCCGACCCTCATGCGTGACAGCGGCGCGAGCATGGAGCAGGCGGCCTTCATCGGCGCGCTGTTCCAGTTCGGCGGAGTGTTGAGCGCAGTGGGCGTAGGCTGGGCGATGGACCGATTCAATCCGCACAAGGTCATCGGCATTTTCTACCTGCTGGCCGGGGTGTTTGCCTACGCGGTCGGGCAAAGCCTGGGCAACATCACGTTGCTGGCGACGCTGGTACTGGTGGCGGGCATGTGCGTCAACGGCGCGCAATCGGCAATGCCGTCACTGGCGGCGCGGTTTTATCCGACCCAGGGCCGGGCGACAGGGGTGTCGTGGATGCTGGGGATCGGCCGCTTCGGTGCGATTCTCGGCGCATGGATGGGCGCGACCCTGCTGGGCCTGGGCTGGAACTTCGAACAAGTGCTCACGGCGCTGGTGATCCCGGCGGGGCTGGCGACCGCAGCGGTGGTCATCAAGGGCCTGGTCAGTCACGCGGACGCAACCTGATATCAAGACGGATCGCCCCGCACCCGGGGCGATCATTAGGTTGATAACAATCTGTTCGATAAACGAACACTCAGTCGATTATCGGATTGTTTGGTGAAAATCAGCGGCTTAATCTTCAGTGACTCCGGCGCATGACCTCGCGCCTTTTTTATCACTGGCGATTCACTGGAAAAACGGGAGCCCGCTCCATGGCTGAGATTCTTTCGCTGCACGACGCGGTGAAGCGATTCGTCAACGACGGCGACACCGTCGCGCTCGAAGGCTTCACACATCTGATCCCTACGGCGGCGGGTCATGAAATCATTCGTCAGGGCAAGAAAGATCTGACCCTGGTGCGGATGACCCCTGACCTGATCTATGACCAACTGATCGGTGCCGGTTGTGCCCGCAAACTGATCTTCTCCTGGGGCGGCAACCCGGGCGTGGGTTCGCTGCACCGTCTGCGCGACGCAGTCGAGAAACAATGGCCCCATGCGCTGGAAATCGAAGAGCACAGCCACGCCGATCTGGCCAATGCCTACGTCGCCGGCGCTTCCGGCCTGCCATTTGCGGTGTTGCGAGCCTACGCCGGTTCGGATCTGCCGAAGGTCAACCCGCTGATCAAATCCGTCACGTGCCCGTTCACCGGTGAAGTGCTGGCCGCCGTGCCTTCGGTGCGCCCGGACGTCACCGTGATCCACGCCCAGAAAGCCGACCGTCAGGGCAACGTGCTGCTGTGGGGCATCCTCGGTGTGCAGAAAGAAGCCGCTCTGGCCGCCAGGCGTTGCATCGTCACCGTTGAAGAAATCGTCGACAACCTCGACGCGCCGATGAACGCCTGTGTGCTGCCGACCTGGGCCTTGAGTGCGGTCTGCCATGTACCCGGTGGCGCGCATCCGTCCTACGCCCACGGTTACACCGAGCGTGACAACCGTTTCTATCAGGCGTGGGATCCGATCGCCCGCGACCGTGAGACGTTTACCGCGTGGATCAACGAATACATCCATGGCTGCGCTGACTTCAGCGAATTCCAGGCCAGATTGGCCGCTGCTTCGGAGGCCAAATAATGACGTACACCACCAACGAAATGATGACCGTCGCCGCGGCCCGTCGCCTGAAGAACGGCTCGGTGTGCTTCGTCGGCATCGGCCTGCCGTCGAAAGCCGCCAACCTGGCGCGCCTGACCTCGTCGCCGGACGTGGTGCTGATCTACGAGTCGGGCCCGATCGGCGCCAAACCCAGTGTGTTGCCACTGTCGATCGGTGACGGCGAGCTGGCGGAAACCGCCGACACCGTCGTGCCGACCGGTGAGATTTTTCGCTACTGGCTGCAGGGCGGGCGCATCGACGTCGGTTTTCTGGGCGCAGCGCAGGTCGACCGTTTTGGCAATATCAACACCACCGTGGTCGGCGATTACCACCAGCCGAAAGTCCGCTTGCCGGGTGCCGGTGGTGCGCCTGAAATTGCCGGCTCCGCGAAAAGCGTGCTGATCATCCTCAAGCAGTCGGCGCGTTCGTTTGTCGACAAGCTCGATTTCATTACCTCGGTCGGCCATGGCGAGGGCGGCGATTCGCGCAAGCGTCTGGGCCTGCCGGGTGCCGGTCCGGTCGGCATCATCACCGACCTGTGCATCATGGAACCGGAAGCGGGCACCAACGAGTTCGTGGTGACCGCCCTGCATCCGGGCGTGACCCGCGAACAAGTGGTCGCCGCCACCGGTTGGGCGATCCGGTTCGCCGACAGCGTTGCGGTCACTGCCGAACCGACCGAGGTGGAGCTGACGGCCCTGCGCGACCTCGAGGCCCGCACTGCAGCGGCCCACGGCCAGGCACCGGGAGAAGCATGATGCGTGACGTTTATATCTGCGATGCGATTCGTACCCCCATCGGTCGTTTCGGTGGCGGTCTGGCGGCGGTGCGCGCCGATGACCTGGCAGCGGTGCCGATCAAGGCCCTGATGGAACGCAATCCGTCGGTGGACTGGAACGCCCTCGACGAAGTGTTCCTTGGCTGTGCCAACCAGGCCGGTGAAGACAACCGCAACGTGGCGCGCATGGCGCTGTTGCTGGCCGGGCTGCCGGAGAGCGTGCCCGGTGTCACCCTCAATCGTCTTTGCGCATCGGGCATGGACGCCATCGGCACCGCGTTCCGCGCCATCGCCAGCGGCGAGATGGAGCTGGCGATTGCCGGCGGCGTCGAGTCGATGTCCCGCGCACCGTTCGTGATGGGCAAGGCTGACGCGGCGTTCTCGCGCAACATGAAACTGGAAGACACCACCATCGGCTGGCGTTTCATCAACCCGCTGATGAAGGCCCAGTACGGCGTCGACGCGATGCCGCAGACCGCCGACAACGTCGCCGACGACTATAAAGTGTCGCGCGAGGACCAGGACGCGTTCGCCCTGCGCAGTCAGCAACGCACGGCCGCCGCCCAGGCTGCCGGCTACTTTGCCGAAGAGATCGTCGAAGTGCGGATCGCCCACAAGAAAGGCGAAACCGTGGTCAGTCAGGATGAACATCCCCGCGCCGACACGACCCTTGAAGCCCTGACCAGACTGAAACCGGTCAACGGTCCGGACAAGACCGTCACCGCCGGCAACGCGTCGGGTGTGAATGACGGCGCCGCCGCACTGATTCTGGCCAGCGCCGAAGCGGTGAAAAAACACGGCCTGACTGCTCGCGCCAAAGTGCTGGGCATGGCCAGCGCGGGAGTCGCTCCACGGGTGATGGGCATCGGCCCGGTGCCGGCGGTGCGCAAGCTCACCGAGCGCCTCGGCGTGGCGGTCAGCGATTTCGATGTGATCGAACTCAACGAAGCCTTCGCCAGCCAGGGGCTGGCGGTATTGCGTGAACTGGGGTTGGCGGACGATGCGGCCCAGGTCAACCCGAACGGTGGCGCGATTGCCCTCGGTCATCCACTGGGCATGAGCGGCGCGCGTCTGGTGCTGACGGCCCTGCATCAGCTGGAAAAGACCGGCGGCAAGAAAGGTCTGGCGACCATGTGCGTCGGTGTCGGTCAGGGTCTGGCCCTGGCCATCGAACGTATCTGACACGCAGCCGTGACGAAAAAGAACAGAGGAAAGCGAAATGACTGACAAGCCTGGTTACCGCCGCCCGCAGGAAGGCACCCAGCCGCCGTACCTGCACCCGACCTATCAATCCACCAATCTGCGCTCGCCGTCCAAACCGTTGGTGTTTCTGCCCCATTCGCTGTCGGAAATCACCGGCCCGACCATCGGTGCCGAGCGTGTGGCCGAAACTGACAATGATCTGACCGCCCAGCATCAGGGTGAACCGCTCGGCGAGCGGATCATCATCCACGGGCGCGTGCTCGACGAAGACGGTCTGCCGGTGCCGGGAATTCTCGTGGAAATCTGGCAGGCCAACGCCGCCGGTCGCTACAACCACGCCCGCGATCTGCACGACGCGCCGCTGGACCCGAATTTCACCGGTACCGGTCGCACCGTGACCGACGCTGACGGCTGGTATCAGTTCCAGACCATCAAGCCCGGCGCCTATCCGTGGGGTAATCACCACAACGCCTGGCGCCCGGCCCACGTGCATTTCTCGCTGTTCGGGCCGAGCATCCTGACGCGGCTGGTCACGCAGATGTATTTCCCCGGCGATCCGCTGCTGGCGTACGACCCGATCTACAACTGCGTGCCGGACACCTCGGCCAAGGAACGCCTGATCGCTGCCTTCGATCTGGAAAAAACCATTCCGTCCTACGCCCTCGCTTATCGCTGGGACATCGTGCTGCGCGGCCGCGAAGCCACGCCGATGGAGAAATGAGATGACCCTGACTGCGACCACGTCCCACACCGTCGGGCCGTATTACCACATCGGCCTGACCTGGCTGAACCGCGAAAACCTCGCCACCGAGCTGTCCCTCGGCGAGCGCGTGGCGATCACCGGGCAAGTGCTGGACGGCAACGGCGATGTCGTCAACGACGCCATGCTCGAAGTCTGGCAAGCCAACGCCGCCGGTAAATATGACCATCCGGAAGACCAGCAGGCCAAACCGCTGGACCCGAATTTCGAAGGCTTTGGCCGAGTGCCGGTGGATGCCGAAGGGCGCTTTCGTTTCACCACGATCAAGCCGGGGACGGTCGAAGGCCTGAAAGGCACGACCCAGGCGCCGCATCTGGTGGTGCTGGTGTTTGCGCGAGGTCTGGTGAAGCACTTGCTGACGCGGATTTACTTCGAAGGTGATCCGGCCAACATCAATGATCCGCTGCTCGAATGCGTGCCGGCCGAGCGCCGCACCACGTTGCTGGCGAAGCCGGATGCAGCGGGCGTTTATCAGTGGAATGTGATTCTGCAGGGCACTGATGCGGAAACCGTGTTCTTAGATTACTGACGTCACCACACATCGCTTGTGGGAGCGGGCTTGCTCGCGAAGATGTGTCAGTCGCCATTGATGTTGGCTGATCCACCACTTTCGCGGGCAAGCCCGCTCCCACAGGGATTTGCAGCGCTTGAGTATCTGTGGAACGGGACTGTTGCGAAGTGTGTCTAGACTTTCACGTGTCCCCTTCGAGTACATAACAATGACAACCACCACCACGCATTACACCGGCGAAGAGCGCAGCAAGCGCATCTTCGCGATTGTCGGCGCCTCCTCCGGCAACCTGGTCGAATGGTTCGACTTCTACGTTTACGCCTTCTGCGCGATCTACTTCGCCCCGGCGTTCTTCCCTTCGGACAACCCCACGGTGCAACTGGTCAACACCGCCGGCGTGTTCGCGGCCGGATTTCTGATGCGCCCGATCGGTGGCTGGATTTTCGGTCGGGTGGCGGACAAGCACGGGCGCAAGAATTCGATGCTGATTTCGATTCTGATGATGTGCTTCGGCTCGTTGCTCATCGCCTGTCTGCCGACCTACAACAGCATCGGGGTCTGGGCGCCGGTGCTGTTGCTGTTCGCGCGTCTGCTGCAAGGTCTGTCGGTGGGCGGCGAATATGGCGCCACGGCAACGTACATGAGCGAAGTGGCACTCAAGGGCCAGCGCGGGTTCTTCGCTTCGTTCCAGTACGTGACCCTGATTGGCGGACAACTGCTGGCGGTGCTGGTGGTGGTGATCCTGCAACAGTTCCTCTCTGAAGACGAACTGCGGGCCTACGGCTGGCGGATTCCGTTCGTGGTCGGAGCGGTGGCGGCGCTGATTTCACTGTTCCTGCGTCGCGCCCTGAAAGAAACCACCAACAAGGAAACCCGTGAGCACAAGGACGCCGGCAGCATCGGTGCGTTGTTCCGCGATCACAAGGCCGCCTTCATTACCGTGCTGGGGTACACCGCCGGTGGCTCGCTGATTTTCTATACCTTCACCACCTACATGCAGAAGTACCTGGTGAACACCGCCGGCATGCACGCCAAGACTGCCAGCTTCATCATGACCGGTGCGTTGTTCTTGTATATGTGCATGCAGCCGCTGTTCGGCATGCTCGCCGACAGGATCGGGCGGCGTAACTCGATGCTCTGGTTCGGCGCCCTCGGCACGCTGTTCACCGTGCCGATCCTGCTGAGCCTGAAAAGCGTCAGCAGTCCGGTCCTGGCCTTCGTGCTGATTACCGTGGCGCTGGCGATCGTCAGTTTCTACACCTCGATCAGCGGTCTGGTGAAGGCCGAAATGTTCCCGCCTGAAGTGCGCGCCCTTGGCGTCGGCCTGGCGTATGCGGTGGCCAACGCGATCTTCGGCGGCTCGGCGGAATACGTGGCCCTGAGCCTGAAGGCCGGGGGCATGGAAAACGCCTTCTACTGGTACGTCACGGTGATGATGGCGGTGGCGTTCCTGTTCAGCCTGCGTCTGCCGAAACAGGCGGCGTACTTGCACCACGATCTCTAAACCGAAGTGCGCGGGCCGCCATGGCCCGCGCCGGCAAGGACTGTTTATGACTCAGCGACCGGGCAATCAATTGTTCGATGCCTACTTCACTGCCCGCCAAATGCGCGACGTGTTCTGCGATCAGGGCCGGGTGCAGGCGATGCTCGATTTTGAAGCCGCTCTGGCCCGGGCCGAAGCGCGGGTCGGAGTGATTCCGGCGAGTGCGGTAGCCGCCATCGAAAATGCCTGTCGCGCCGAGTTGTTTGATTTCGCAGCGTTGGGTGAAGCCATCGCTACTGCGGGCAATTCGGCGATTCCGCTGGTCAAGGCATTGGGCAAGCGGATCGCGGCATCCGATGTCGAGGCCGAGCGCTACGTGCATCTGGGCGCCACCAGTCAGGACGTGATGGATTCCGGGCTGGTGCTGCAATTGCGTCAGGCGCTGGCGCTGATCGAAGGGGAATTGGCGCAACTGGCCGACTCACTTGCCGTTCAGGCGCAGTGCCACGCGGCGACGCCCATGGCCGGGCGGACCTGGCTGCAACACGCGACGCCGGTGACACTCGGCATGAAGATCGCCGGCTGGCTCGGCGCCGTGACCCGCAGCCGTCAGCGTCTGCGCGAACTCAAGCCGCGCCTGCTGGTGCTGCAATTCGGCGGCGCATCCGGCACCCTGGCGGCGCTGGGCGAACAGGCGTTGCCGATTGCCCGTGCCCTGGCCGAAGAACTGAATCTGACCCTGCCCGAACAACCCTGGCACACCCAGCGTGATCGCATCGTCGAGTTCGGCGCGGTGCTCGGTCTGATCGCCGGCAGCCTCGGCAAACTGGGCCGCGACATCAGCCTGTTGATGCAGACCGAAGCGGCGGAAGTGTTCGAACCGTCGGCACCGGGCAAGGGCGGTTCCTCGACCATGCCGCACAAGCGCAACCCGGTGGGCGCGGCGGTACTGATCGGCGCGGCGACCCGTGTGCCGGGTCTGGTCTCGACGCTGTTCAGCGCCATGCCCCAGGAACACGAACGCAGCCTCGGCCTGTGGCACGCCGAATGGGAAGCCCTGCCGGACATCTGCTGCCTGGTGTCGGGCGCGCTGCAACAGGCACGGCTGTTGGCCGAGGGGCTTGAAGTCGATGCGGCGCGCATGGCCCGCAACCTCGAATTGACTCAAGGTCTGGTGCTGGCCGAAGCGGTGAGCATCGTCCTCGCGCAACGGGTCGGCCGCGACACCGCGCATCATCTGCTCGAACAGTGCTGCAAACGGGCAGTGGCCGAACAACGCCATTTGCGTGCCGTACTCGGCGACGAGCCGCAAGTGACCGCGCAACTGAGCGCAGCCGAACTGGATCATCTGCTCGATCCTGCCCGTTACCTCGGTCAGGCGCAGGTCTGGGTCGAGCGGGCCGTGGCCGAGCACAACGCATTGTCTGACTGAAAGGAGAGGGCTGTGGCTTTCGTTCAACTCGCCGATGGCGAACTGCATTACACCTTGGAAGGTCCGTCCGGTGCGCCGGTGCTGGTGCTGTCCAACTCGCTGGGCACCGACCTGCACATGTGGGACGCCCAGATGCCGGCGTTCACCGAGCACTTTCGCGTGCTGCGTTTCGACACTCGCGGTCACGGCCGGTCGCTGGTGACGCCGGGCCCTTACAGCATCGAGCAACTGGGCCGCGACGTGCTGGCGCTGCTGGATGCGCTGCACATCGAACGCGCGCATTTCTGCGGTCTGTCGATGGGGGGGCTGATCGGTCAATGGCTGGGGATCAACGCCGGCCAGCGTCTGAACAAGCTGATCGTGTGCAACACGGCGGCGAAAATCGGTGACCCGTCGGTGTGGAATCCGCGCATCGAAACCGTGCTGCGTGACGGCCCGGCGGCGATGGTCGCGTTGCGCGATGCATCGATTGCCCGCTGGTTTACGCCTGATTTTTCGACGGCCAATCCGGCAGCGGCCAAGCAGATCACCGACATGCTCGCGGCCACGGATCCTGAAGGTTACGCCGCCAACTGCGCGGCGGTGCGCGATGCGGATTTTCGTGAGCAGTTGTCGTCGATCAAGGCACCGCTGCTGGTGATCGCCGGTACTGAGGACGCGGTGACGCCGCCGTCCGGCGGGCATTTCATTCAGGAGCATGTGCGCGGCGCCGAGTACGCCGAGTTTTATGCGGCGCACCTTTCCAACGTTCAGGCCGGCGACGCG
Organism: Pseudomonas sp. BW7P1; assembly: GCF_024981055.1. Classification (NCBI taxonomy): domain Bacteria; kingdom Pseudomonadati; phylum Pseudomonadota; class Gammaproteobacteria; order Pseudomonadales; family Pseudomonadaceae; genus Pseudomonas; species Pseudomonas sp. BW7P1. The sequence continues at coordinate 1,606,918 of NZ_CP103374.1, forward strand.
TTCAGCGACCGCGTGCTGAGCTTCCTGCTGGCTGATTGAGGGGACTTTTGTGGACGAGAAACAACGTTATGACGATGGCATGCAAGTGCGCCGCGCGGTGCTCGGCGATGCCCATGTCGACCGCAGCCTGACCACCCTGACCGAGTTCAATTCGGAATTCCAGGAAATGATCACCCGGCATGCCTGGGGCGACATCTGGACCCGTCCGGGCCTGCCGCGCCACACCCGCAGCCTGATTACCATCGCCATGCTGATCGGCATGAACCGCGAGGGCGAACTCAAGTTGCACCTGCGCGCAGCGGCCAACAATGGCGTGAGCCGTGGCGAGATCAAGGAAGTGATCATGCAGAGTGCGATTTACTGCGGGATTCCGGCGGCGAATGCGACCTTTCATCTGGCCGAATCGGTGTGGGATGAGCTGGGTACCGAATCTCGCGAGTAATCGTTGAATTCAAAGGATCGCAGCCAATTGAAGACTGCGATCCTTTGAACCTCATACCTTGGCGACAATGAAAATCCGCTTGAACGGAAACAGCGTATGCCCGTCATCCTCCTGCGGATAATACGCATGCACCCGCATCAGATAGTGATAGATGAACCGCGCCTGTTCCTCTGACGTCAGGCCCTGCATCACTGGCCGCAGCGCCGACACTTTCACCCAGTCATAAACCGGCGACTTGCCGTCGACCACCTGCAACTGCTCGGTTTCCCAGATCTCCAGCGACCGGGTCAGCGGTGCGAGCAGGCGATAGTAATCCTCCAGCGATAACAGCGACCGTGCCGCCATGCGCTGGCGCAGTTGCAGGCTGCCCAGCGGTTGGCCACCGGGGCCGGCATCCTCGAGGGTATCGAGCATCAGGCGATACCAAAGCGCATCGCGCCAGTCGGGCATGTGCGCGGCCAGGCATCCGCCGGGGTTGAGGTGATTGAGTAGTCCCGGCAACAGCGCTCGATGGTCATCGATGAAGTGCAACACGGCTGCGGCGAACAGCAGGTCAGCCGGCTTGCGGGGGGTTCCAGTGTTGCAGCTCGGCGTGTTGCCAGCGCGCCTTGATCGGCAGACAGCGGGCGACTTGAAGCATGTCTTGCGAACTGTCGATGCCCTTGAGATCTGCCCGGGGCCAACGATCGGCCAGAACCTTCGTGGCAATCCCGGTGCCGCAACCGAGATCGTAGATGCGTTGGGGATTGTCCAGGTCGACGCGGCCGAGCAGTTCATCGACCGGTTGTTGTCTGAGGCGGGAAAACTGCTGATACGCCTTGGCATCCCAATCGGGAGCCGATTTGACTCGAGTGATCATGAGGTGGTCCTCCGATGATCGGCAGTGTCTTCCGGTGACAGCCTGGCTCAAGTCCGGGGGACCAACATCAACAGATAACGGAAGCGGGAAGGGTGGAGCGCCTGATTCCTTCAGGTGCATCCACTGTACTCAAGGATGGGGAACGTTCCATGAATCCTGACGGATGGCGCAGCCCCCTAGAGCAGGCTGATCGGATAGCTGACGATCACCCGGTTCTCGTCGAACTCGTTGTTGCTGTAGTCACGGCGCAGGGTCGAGTTGCGCCAGCGCACGTTCAGGTCTTTGAGCACGCCGCTTTGCACGGTGTAGCCCAGCTCTGATTCGCGGCCCCATTCCTTGCCGTCGGTGATAGCGCCGGTGTGCACGTTGTCGCCGCTGATGTAGCGGTTCATCAGCGTCAGGCCGGGGAGGCCGAGGACGACGAAGTTGTAATCGTGGCGAATCTGCCAGGAACGTTCCCGAGCGTTGTCATAGCTTGAGTTGTAGCTGTCGTTGGCCAGGGTCCCGCCACTGGTGCCGTTGACCCGCATCCAGTTGCTGTCGCCGGTCAGTTTTTGCAGGCCGACGTAAAAAGTGTTGCCGCCATATCGCGCGGAGAACATTCCCGACCACGTCTTGTTGTCGAGCTTGCCGGCCCGGGCGCTGCCGTCATCCTTGCCGTAGAAGAAGCCGAGGTTGGCGCCCAGCGTCCAGCCGCCGAGTGGCTGGCTGTGGATCAGGTTGACGTACTGCTGGCTGTAGATGTCCTTGAGTTCGGCATTCCACAGGCCGATCTGCGTGCGTTTGTCATTGAATGCGACTTCGCCGCCCTGGAAGTTGAAGCGGTCTGACGTGAACGCCGGTTTACCGAACATCGACAGGTCGCTCATGCTGCTGTCGTCACGCGGGCTGTTGGCGCGGAACTGGCCGCCGTACAGGGTCAGGCCATCGATTTCCTTCGAGGTGATCTGCCCGCCGCGAAAGGTCTGTGGCAGCGAACGGCCGTCGTCCGAACGCAGGATCGGCAGCACCGGCATCCATTCGCCCACCTTGATTTCGGTCTGCGACAGCCTGGCCTTGAACGCCACGTTGGTGCGGCCGAAGGTGTCCGCCGGGCGACCGTCATGATCCAGCGGCAACAGTTGCGTGCCGCCGGTGCCTTTGCCGCCATCGAGTTTCACCGAGTACAACCCCAATACGTCCATGCCGAAACCGACCGTGCCCTGGGTGAAACCGGATCTGGCGTCGAGGATGAAGCTCTGCGTCCATTCCTGCGCCATGCCCTGGGCCTTGGTCGGGTTGGTGAAGTTGCGGTTGATGTAGAAATTGCGCAGGTTGAGGCTGGCCTTGGCTCCATCGATGAAACCGGCCTCTTCGGCCATGGCGGGTAAAGCGGCGCCGGTCAGTGCCAGGACAATCAGGCCAGGAAATGCGCAAGGGGTTTTGCAGTGTGTCATGGGCTCGGGTCTCTCTTATTGTTCGGGGTGCAGCAGTGCGTGGCCGCAACCTGAGGTTGCAGACAAGAAAAGGGATGTGAGGAGAAGAAGGGCGGATCAGCCCGAGCGGCGAGGACGTGTCGTCATGGGGGAGCCTTTTTATTGGTTTTGTTGTTGTGGGCAATGGTGAGGGGGATCGGCGAGGGGATTCAATCGGGGTGAATGGGGTTGTGTGCGATTATCGAACGATAATCGACGATGGTTTTATTCATTGCCAGGTACACATTCTTAATTAAAACCCGTGGTTATGCTTCGTGTTGATGGCTGTTCCGGCGGTGTTCTATTAATGGCAATTGTGGATGTGGTTAGTACTTTGGTTGTAGGAAATAAACTACAGAAGTTATTGAAATAAAGGTTGGTTAATTAATCGCGGGTTTAACTTGATAATTGGTGTTATCGCTTATCGTGAAAAGGTTTAACGGGATATTGTGTTGTAACTGGCAAAGGAAAGGGTCGTTGCTATATTCAAGATTCTCGAAGGGGGCATGGAGGCTGATTGTCACTTTCGAGAAGATTAATTATTGAAAACAAGGAGAGATAACATGCCTGCAAAAGTTAATCAGGAACGTCTTGCGACGGTGGTCGGTCGTGCCCTTATTGATAAGGACTTTGCGGAACAGTTGCACAAGGATGCTGAAGGCGCGGCCAAGGGCATCGGTGTGCATTTGAGCGCATCCGAACTGGGCGCCGTCAGGAGTATTGATGTGACAAAACTGGGCACCGCCGGTGCGGGTATTCGCGACAAACTGGGAGCCGCTGCGATCTTTGATCAGCAACAGCAGGTTCAGGCACGGATGGATTGATGCCCGGGGGCCGTTTGGCGTGCCACGGAGCAGCGATCCGTTTCTGACACACGTCAAATGGCCCGCCTGGACATGCTCGAACAGCGGGGAAGCGGTCTATGTCAGTCACCTTGGTTCCCATGGACGACACGGAATTTTCGGCGTTCACCGAAAGGGCGGTCGAGGAATACGCTCAAGGCATGGTCGCTTCGGGAGAGTGGAGCCAGGCAGAGGCGCCACATCGTTCCGGTACGGCGTTCGCGCAGTTGCTGGACCAAGGGCGGCTCACCGAAGGTCATCAGCTCTGGGTGCTCCGGGACGATCAGCGGCGCATCGGCGAATTGTGGATTGCCCGGCGCCACGTCGGCCCCAAACCGATTGCCTTCATTCTGGATATCTACATCGAACCCGGTGAGCGTCGTCAGGGTCATGCCCGTCAAGCCATGCTGGCCGCCGAAACCTGGGCGCGCCAGAACGGCTGCGAGGAAATGCGTCTGCATGTGTTCGGTCGCAACCTGCCGGCCCGTGGTCTTTATGAACAACTGGGCTATGAAATCGCCAGTCTGACCATGGCGAAACCATTACCGCCTGACTGAAAGGATGGTTGAAAAATGGATATTGGAAACCACGGCGAACTTGATTCGACGGTTGATGACTTGTTTAAAGCGAATACGTTTCTTGCAGATGCACGGTATTCCAGGTTTGAGATATTACTTGAGCATGTCAGTCGCAATCGTTTCACTGTATTCATGGTTTTATATGCCGAGCTGTTCAAGCTGCTTGGCGAAGATTCGCGATTGTCGGCATTCTTCGAACGAGCAGTGGAACTTGTATTGTTGCCGCCTCACGAGCAGGCTTCGATTATCAATGATCCGGTTTTTCAGATATGGGCGGGACAGACATTCCGGTTGACCAATCATTGTCTGGTCGGCAAGTCGGATAATACGGTCGAACTTGAAAAGGCATTGTTGGAATTCTCCGACATGCTCGACAGGGTCAAGGAGCGCAATACCTCGGTTGCCGTTCAGAGCGATCCGCCGGTCTACCGGTTCGATGCCGATCCTCTGATCATGCAGGCTACTCCGCCCAGCTACGAGTTCCCGGAAGACGAAGCGAGCCGCAAACGCCTGGAGCGTGGCGGAATTTCCAGCCGCTTTTTCGCCGACGTGGTGAAGATTGCCCTGTTGCGGATCGAACACACCTGGCCGGCCTGCCGTGAACAGATGAGGTTCCTGATCAAGTCGATTTGCTTCCTGCCGGACGGTGCTTTTCGCAGTTGTTCGGCTTCGCGTTACACCGGCGTCATTCTCCTGGCGAGCCGGGACGAATCGATCCTTGATCTTGAAGAATCCCTGGTGCATGAGGCGACTCACCAATTGCTCTATCACATCGTCGAAGTGTCTGCCGTGGTCGACCCTGATGCCTCGCAGGAGCCGTCATTCAGTTTGCCGTGGTCCGGTCAGAAGCGTGACCTGTACGGCTACTTTCATGCGTTTTACGTGTACATCGCGCTGGTCAAATACATGGAGCGGGTGCGCTCGCGCTCTGCCGAGGAGTTGCAGCGGGCGCAGAACCGACTGCTGTTCATTCTGCGGGGGCTGATCCGGGCCTTGCCCGATCTTCAAGCCAGTGAGGACTTCACACCCCATGGGCGCCAGTTGCTGGACAACCTTGCCGCCGAAGTCCGGGCCATGGAGAGCAAATATGCCGGGCGGCTGGCCGCCTCGCCGACATTGACCACGACGCCGTCGGTATTGGGCGCAACGGCCTGAGCCGGGAGGCAAGCATGACGATGTTCGATGCTTCGCGATTTCCCGAGGCCGGGGTAGGGCTGGAGTACCACTTGCCCCGTCACCGGGTTGCCGATCATGCCGTCGATCCGGCCCTTGAACGGATCCTCGCCGAAGGGCTGCCGTATTTTGATTATCTGGAGTTTCAGCCAACCCACAGCATTCTCGAACCGCGTTTGCTCGAGGTCGGGGAGCAGACGCCCAGCCTGCTGCATTCTTCCAGCCTGTCTCTGGGCAGTGTGGGCATCGCGATGGATCGCGAGTTTCTGCAGATGACCCGACGGCTGTGCGACAGAACCCGCTCACCCTGGCTGGCGGAGCACATTTCCTGGTCGCGGTTTCATGGCGGCGACACCCAGCACTTCATTTTGCCGACCCTGGCTGCGGAAGTGGCCGATACGGTGGTCGCCAACGCTCTTGAGCTGCAGGCACTGACCGCAACGCCGCTGGTGCTGGAGAATGCTCCGCGCCTGTTTTCATTGACAGATGCGGCGGAACAGTCGGAAGGCGAGTTCATTTCCAGCGTGGTGCAGCGCAGCGGTGCGGGGTTTCTGCTGGATCTGGACAGCGCCATCGCGACCGCCAAGGCGCAGGGGTATGAGCTCAACGATTATCTGCGTTCGTTGCCGCTGGACCGGTTGATTGAAATCCACACCGGTCATCCGCGCCGGGACTGGGATCTGCTGACGCAGTTGTTTGCGGTGTCTCCCGTGCGGGCGGTAACGCTGGAGTGGGATATCGCCGACAGGGACGACGACGCGCAACTGCAATGTCTGATTCGCGACATCAAGCGCCTCAAGCCCAGGGTGCTGTTCTGGCAGGGCCGCGACTCACCCTCCGAGCCGCAGACTCCGGCCCTCGAACCCGGTGAGTTGCTCAGACTCAGGGGCAGCGTATGGGTGAGTGTCGGACCGTCATCCTTCGTGTTGCGGGACCGGCAGTCGGGTCTGAGTCTGGAGTTCTGCCTGACGCTGCTGCCGTTGTTGAAGCACTTCATGGTTGCGCGCACGCTGGAGAGTGCCTTGATGCTGCCGGACATTCTGCAGGGGCCCGGGCAGGGCAACAATCTGGCGTTCCTGCAGACGCTGGTCAACCAGGGAATCGTGCAACCCGTCATACCCCGGCGCGATCGGGTTCACAGACAACCGCTGCAGCTCTGGTCCCGCTGGGAAGCGGCGCTGGAGTTCTACCTCAGTACCCGCACCGGTCTGCAGACACCTTATGTCAGTGTCGTCGAACTCGAGGCCGAACTTGAGAAGAAAGCTTCGCAGCAGCGTCAGCCTTCCTCTTTCAAGGACTATCACTCGCATCCCTTCATTGCGCTGGAAAACCCGTTGCTGGTGCCCGGTGAGACCATCGCCGAAGCAACGCTGCTCGATACACTCTGTGCCCGGCGTACATCCCGGGCATTCAGTGGCAAGCCGTTGACCCCGACCCAGCTGTCTCTGCTGCTCTATTACACCTGGGGGGTGACGGCCATGGAACCGAACGGCATGGGCGACTTTTTCCTGAAGAGGACCTCGCCCTCCGGCGGCTCGCTGCAGGTCACCGAGGTGTATGCGGTGCTGATGAATGTGCAGGGTTTCGAGCGGGGGCTCTATCACTACTCGGTGCGCCGACATGGACTGGAACTGCTGTCACGGGAGGATCCTCGGAGCTGGATAGGCGAGGCCTGTGGCGGGCAACCCTGGGTGAAAGACGCGGCAGCGGTATTTGTGTCTACCGCGCGGGTCGAGCGGCTGGCCTGGAAATACGAGTTCAGCCGTGCGCTGCGGGTGGCGCTGATGGATGCCGGGCATTTGAGCCAGACGTTTTCACTGGTGGCCACGGGGCTGAATCTCGGATGCTTCACCACGGCGGCATTGCGCGATGAAATGTTCGAAAACCGTCTGGGACTCGACTATCTGGAAGAACCGGTGTTTCTGCTCAACGGAGTCGGCGGCTGAAGGCGTTGCGCAGACAACAAAAAGCCCACCGAAAGGTGGGCTCTTGGTTTATCGCGACACGATCAGAACAGTTTCATCTTCGGCGCTTCTTCTTTCAGCGGCTCGTTCTGCGCGGTCTGCGCATTCCAGCCGCCACCCAGGGCCTTGTACAGGTTGACCTCACTGGTCAGCTGCGCGAGGCGGTCGGTGATCAGGGCCTGTTGGGCGCTGAACAGCTGACGCTGGGCATCGAGGAAGGTCAGGTTGCTGTCGACGCCGATGCGATAGCGACGCTCGGCCAGACGGTAGTAGTCCTGGTTCGCGGCGACGAAATCACGCTGGGCCTGCAACTGTTCGGTGTAGGTCTGACGCGCGGCCAGGCCGTCGGCGACTTCCTGGAAGGCCGTTTGAATGGACTTCTCGTAGTTCGCCACGCCGATGTCCTTCTGGATCTTGGCGTAGTCGAGGCTGGCACGCAGGCTGCCGGCGTTGAAGATCGGCAGGTTGATCTGCGGCTGGAACAGCCACGTCCCCGAACCACCCTTGAACAGACCGGACAGGTCCGGGCTCAGGCTGCCCGCATTGGCGGTCAGGCTGATGCTCGGGAAGAACGCGGCACGGGCCGCGCCGATGTTGGCGTTGGCGGCCTTCAGGTTGTATTCGGCCTGGAGGATGTCCGGACGGCGTTGCAGCAGGTCCGACGGCAGACCGGCCGGAACGTCGCTGAGCAGGTCATCCGACAGCGGTCTGGCCGCTTGCAGGTTGGCCGGCACGCCGGTGCCCAGCAGCAGGGTCAGGCTGTTTTCGTCCTGGGCCACCTGGCGGGTGTAACGGGCCAGTTGGGCACGGGCGTTCTCGACCGAGGTGCGCGACTGCGCCAGATCCAGCGCCGAGGCCACACCCACTTCGTTGCTGCGACTGGTCAGCTTGTAGCTTTCCTCGAAGGCACCCAGGGTCTCCTGAGTCAGCTTCAGCAGCTCCTTGTCGGCCTGCCAGGTCAGGTAGGCATTGGCCACGCTGGCCACCAGGCTGATCTGGGTGCTGCGGCGCGCTTCTTCGGTGGCGAAGTATTGCTGCAGCGCTTGCTCGCTCAGGCTGCGGACCCGACCGAACAGGTCGAGCTCGTAGGCGCTGATGCCGACGGTGGCGGTGTAGGAACTGTTGATGGTCGCTTCACCGGTCTGCGATGCACGGGCCGGAACCCGCTGACGGCTGCCGCTGGCATTGGCCGAAACCGCCGGGAACAGATCGGCACGCTGGATGCGGTACTGAGCGGCATAGGCGTCGATGTTCAGCGCCGCGACCCGCAGGTCGCGGTTGTTTTCCAGGGCAACCTGGATCAGCTGTTGCAGGGCAGGGTCATGGAAAAACTGCTTCCAGCCCTGCTCGGCAGCGGCCTGCGCCGGTGCCTGGGCCGACGAATACGCCGGACCCTGCGGGAATTGCGCGGCCACCGGTGTTTCAGGCCGCTGATAATCCGGTATCAGCGAGCAACCGCTCAGCACGAAGGCGGCGACTGCGATGGAGAGTAGCGACTTGCTCATTGGCCAGCCTCTTTAGGAGTTTCGATGGTGTCATCCTCGCCGGCAATTTTGCGCTGGCCCATGGACGACACAGTGACGAAGAACAGTGGAACCCAGAAAATCGCCAGGATCGTGGCCGTGAGCATACCGCCAATCACGCCCGTACCGATCGCGTGCTGACTGCCCGAACCGGCACCGGTGGAGATAGCCAACGGTACTACACCGAGAATGAAAGCCAGCGAGGTCATGATGATCGGTCGCAGACGCATGCGGCAGGCTTCGATCGCCGCATCACGCAGACTGCGCCCATGCTCGTGCAGTTCCTTGGCGAACTCGACGATCAGAATGGCGTTTTTAGCCGCCAGACCGATGGTCGTCAACAGGCCCACCTGGAAGTACACGTCGTTCGACAGACCGCGCAGGCTGGTAGCCATCAATGCACCGATGATCCCCAGCGGTACCACGAGCATGACCGCGATCGGAATCGACCAGCTTTCATACAGCGCTGCCAGACACAGGAACACCATCAGCAGCGACAAAGCGTACAGCGCTGGCGCTTGCGAGCCGGACAGACGTTCCTCGTAGGACAGACCGGTCCAGGAAATACCCACACCCGGCGGCAATTTCCTGGCAATGGCTTCGACTTCGGCCATCGCTTCACCGGTGGAGTAACCCGGCGCCGGAGAACCGAGGATCTCCATCGCTTCCACACCGTTGTAACGCGCCAGTTTCGGCGAGCCGTAGATCCACTCGCCCTTGGCGAACGCGGAGAACGGAACCATGGTGCCGGCGCTGTTGCGCACGTACCACTTCTTCAGGTCTTCAGGGCTCATGCGCGCACCGGCCTGACCTTGCACGTACACCTTCTTCACCCGACCGCGGTCGATGAAGTCGTTGACGTAGCTACTGCCGAAGGAAATCGACAGGGTGCTGTTGATGTCGGACAGGCTCAAGCCCAGGGCGCGGGCCTTCTCGTCATCGATTTCCAGGTGGTATTGCGGCTCGTCGTTCAGACCGTTCGGACGCACCTGGTAAAGCACCTTGCTCTGCGCGGCCATGCCGAGGAACTGGTTACGCGCTTCCATCAGTTTTTCGTGGCCGATACCGGCGCGGTCCTGCAGGAACACGTCGAAACCGGTGGCGTTACCCAGCTCCAGTACGGCCGGCGGAGCGAAGGCAAACACCATCGCGTCGCGGAAGCTGAAGAAGTGCTGCTGGGCGCGTTGCGCCAGGGCGAACACGCTGTTGCTCGCGTCACGCTCGTGCCACGGCTTGAGCATGATGAACGCCAGACCGGAGCTCTGGCCGCGACCGGCAAAGTTGAAGCCGTTCACGGTGAACACCGAGGCAACCGCACCGGCCTCTTTGTCCAGCAGGTAGGAGCGCATATTGTCAATCACCACCTGGGTACGCTCGGCACTGGAGCCGGCCGGGGTCTGCACCTGGGCGAACAGTACACCCTGGTCTTCTTCCGGCAGGAACGCCGTCGGAATGCGGGTGAACAGCCAGATCATGCCGACCACGATCAGCAGGTAGGCCAGCAGGTAAGGTGCCTTGCGCTGCAGAATGTTGCCGACACCGCGCTCGTAGCTGCGTACGCTGCGGTCGAAGTTGCGGTTGAACCAGCCGAAGAAACCGCGTTTCGGCGTGCCGTGCTCGCCTTTCGGAATTGCCTTGAGCATGGTGGCGCAAAGCGCCGGGGTGAAGATCAGCGCCACCATCACCGACAGGGCCATGGCCGAGACGATGGTGATCGAGAACTGACGGTAGATCACACCGGTGGAACCACTGAAGAACGCCATCGGCAGCAGTACCGCCGACAGGACGAGGGCGATACCGACCAGGGCGCCCTGGATCTGGCCCATGGACTTCTTGGTCGCTTCCTTCGGTGACAGGCCTTCTTCGGCCATCACCCGCTCGACGTTTTCCACCACGACGATGGCGTCGTCCACCAGCAAGCCGATGGCCAATACCATACCGAACATGGTCAGGGTGTTGATGCTGAAACCGGCGGCCGCGAGGATGCCGAACGTACCGAGCAATACCACCGGCACGGTCATCGTGGTGATGACGGTGGCGCGGAAGTTCTGCAGGAACAGGAACATCACCAGGAACACCAGTACGATCGCCTCGACCAGGGTTTCAACCACACCCTTGATCGACTCGGTCACCACCGGGGTGGTGTCGTACGGGAACACCACTTCCATGCCTTGCGGGAAGAACGGCTTGAGGTCGTCAATCGTCTTGCGCAGGGCCTTGGCGGTGTCGAGGGCGTTGGCGCCGTTGGCCAGTTTCACCGCCAGACCGGAAGCCGGCTTGCCGTTGAACTGCGCCGAAATACTGGAGTTCTCACCACCCAGACCGACGTCGGCGACATCGCCGATACGCACTTGCGAACCATCCTGGTTGACCTTCAGCAGAATCGCCTTGAACTGCTCGGCGGTCTGCAGACGGGTCTTGCCGATGATCGTGGCGTTCAGTTGCTGGCCAGGCAGCGCCGGCAGACCGCCGAGCTGACCGGAAGACACCTGGACGTTCTGCGCCGAGATCGCGGCGCTGACATCGGCCGGGGTCAGGTTGTACTTGTTCAGCTTGGCCGGGTCGAGCCAGATGCGCATCGCGTACTGGGCACCGAAGACCTGGAAGTCACCGACACCGGCGGTCCGCGAGATCGGGTCCTGCATGTTCGACACGATGTAGTTGGACAGGTCGTCCTTGGACATGCTGCCGTCACGGGACACCACGCCGATCACCAGCAGGAAGTTCTTCACGGCCTTGGTCACGCGGATACCCTGTTGCTGCACTTCCTGCGGCAACAGCGGGGTGGCCAGGTTCAGCTTGTTCTGGACCTGGACCTGCGCGGTGTCGGAGTTGGTGCCTTGCTCGAAGGTCGCGGTGATGGTCATGCTGCCGTCGGAGTTACTTTCCGACGACACATAACGCAGGTTGTCGATACCGTTGAGCTGCTGCTCGATGACCTGCACCACGGTGTCCTGGACCGTCTGTGCCGAAGCACCCGGATAGGTCACGGAAATCGCAATGGCCGGTGGCGCAATGCTCGGGTACTGGTTGATCGGCAACTTGAGGATCGATAGAGCCCCGACCAGCATGATCACGAGGGCAATTACCCAGGCGAAAATCGGACGGTCGATGAAAAATTTCGACATGAGTTACTCCCCTTTGCCGCCGTAGGCCTTGTCATTTGCCTTGGCGGGTGCCGGGTTCCTGGCGACGTTGGTCGCTTCGGTCGGGTTGACCTGAACACCCGGACGCACGAATTGCAGCCCTTCGGTGATCAGGCGATCGCCGGCTTTCAGGCCGTCTTCGATCAGCCACTGGCTGCCGACGGTACGGCTGGCCTTGAGCTGACGCAGTTCGACCTTGTTGTCCGCACCGACGACCAGCGCGGTCGGGGTGCCCTTGAGGTCGCGGGTCACGCCTTGTTGCGGTGCCAGAATGGCAGCGGCGTTGACACCGGCTTGCAACTGGGCACGCACGAACATGCCAGGCAGCAGGGTGTGATCCGGGTTCGGGAACACGGCACGGAGGGTCACGGAACCGGTGGTCGGGTCGACCGACACTTCGGAGAATTCCAGCTTACCGTCGAGCTTGTACTGGCTGCCGTCTTCCAGGGTCAGCTTGACCGCGGCGGCGTTGTCGCCGGCTTTCTGCAGACGACCGCTTTCCAGCTCGCGGCGCAGTTCCAGCAGTTCGACCGAAGACTGCGTCACGTCAACGTAGATCGGGTCCAGTTGCTGGATGGTCGCCATCGCATCGGCCTGACCGTTGCTCACCAGCGCACCTTCGGTGACCGAAGAACGGCCGATACGCCCGGAGATCGGCGCATAGACCTTGGTGTAACGCATGTTGATCTGCGCGCTCTGCAGCGAGGCTTCCGATTGCAGGGTGTTGGACACGGCCGTGTCGTATTCCTGACGGCTCACGGCCTGCTCATTGACCAGTTGCTTGTAGCGGTCGGAGATCGACTTGGTCGAACGCAGATTGGCTTCGGCGCTCTTCAGGGTCGCTTCATAGACCGACGGATCGATCTGATACAGCTGCTGGCCGGCTTTGACATCGCCGCCTTCCTTGAACAGACGCTTGAGAATGATGCCGTTGACCTGCGGGCGGACTTCAGCGATGCGGAACGCACTGGTGCGGCCCGGAAGTTCCGATGTCAGGGTAAAGGCTTGTGGTTGCAGGGTGACGACGCCGACCTGAGGAGGCGGTGCGGCGGGAGCCGCCTCTTCCTTTTTACATCCGCTGAGCAGCGATGCCAGGGCGACGGCAGTGACCAGAGCGGTAACAGCTGGCTTGAATTGCATGAAGATCCTCGGGTCAGGCGCGCGAAAAGCGCACAAGAAGTGTGGAAGGGTAAAAAATGGATGCCGGGTGGATAAGTAGCTTGCTAATGAATATACTTACGTTCATGGTTGTTTGTAAACACCTTGGCTGCGTACCCAATCGGTTACAAAAGTCGTGGCAAGGTCTGAAATTGTAGGCCGGGGAAGTGATCCGCGAGAGATCCGCCCCTTTTTATTCAGCGGATATTCAGCCATCCCTGAACCATCCTGTTTGAGGTTTTACTGCCATGGTTCGTCGTACCAAAGAGGAAGCTCAGGAAACGCGAAGCCAGATTCTGGAAGCCGCCGAGAAAGCTTTCTTCGAAAGGGGCGTGGCCCGCACGACGCTCTCCGACATTGCGAGCCTGGCCGGTGTGACCCGCGGTGCCATCTACTGGCACTTCAGCAACAAGGCGGATCTGTTGCAGGCGATGCTCGAGACGTTGCGTGAGCCGCTGGACGAGTTGGCCAAGGCCAGCGAAAGCGAGGACGAGCTGGATCCGCTGGGCTGCATGCGTCAGTTGCTGATTCATTTGTTTCAGCAGGTTGCGCTGGATCCGAAGACTCGGCGTATCAACGAAATTCTGTTTCATAAGTGCGAGTTCACCGATGAAATGTGCGACCTGCGCCAACAGCGCCGGACTGCCAGCCTCGATTGCAATGTGCGGATCGCGCTGACACTGAGTAACGCGGTCAATCGTGGGCAACTGCCGGCGGACCTCGACACCGCCCGTGCTGCCATCAGCATTCACGCCTTTATCGACGGCATCCTGTATCAGTGGCTGCTGGCCCCGGACAGCTTCGAGCTCTATGCCGAAGCCGAGCGCTGGGTCGATACAGGGCTGGATATGCTGCGCTGGAGTCCCGGCCTGCGCAAATGAAACAAAATGCAAAATCGGATCAGGTTGGATCAATCAAGCAGGCGAAAGAAGATCCCTGTTCGTTCGCCTTGCTGCAACGGACTGCTTTTATATACCTCATCGAATCGAGTTGATACGTAGCGAACTACGTATTTTGTAGGGATTTTGTTTCATGTTTGTGAGCAGATGTCAGCGCCCGACCTGATCAGCGCCCATGAAAAAGCCCCGGCTCTGGCGAGTCGGGGCTTTTTGCGTTTCGGCGCAGTGGCTTACAGCGTTGGGTAGTCGATGTACCCGACCGGGCCCTTGCCGTAGAACAGTTCAGGGCGAGCATCGTTGAGAGGGGCATCGGCCTTCAAGCGGGCCGGCAGGTCCGGGTTGGCAATGAACGGGATGCCGAATGCCACTGCGTCGGCCTTGCCCTCAGCCAGCCAGGCGTTGGCGCTGTCCTTGGTGAAGCGCTCGTTGGCGATGTACGCGCCGCCGAAGGCTTCTTTCAGTTGCGGGCCGAGGCTGTCTGCGCCTTCTTTCTCGCGGGAGCAGATGAAAGCGATGCCACGCTTGCCCAGTTCGCGGGCGACGTAAGTGAAGGTTTCGGCCAGGTTGTCGTCGCCCATGTCATGGGAGTCGGCGCGTGGTGCCAGGTGTACGCCGACACGGCCGGCGCCCCAGACTTCGATCGCCGCGTCAGTCACTTCCAGCAGCAGGCGGGCACGGTTTTCCAGGGAGCCGCCGTAGTGGTCGGTGCGCTGATTGGTGCTGCTTTGCAGGAACTGGTCGAGCAGGTAGCCGTTGGCGCCGTGGATTTCCACGCCGTCGAAACCGGCGGCCTTGGCGTTTTCCGCACCGACGCGGTAGGCGTCGACGATGTCGGCGATTTCAGCGGTTTCCAGCGCACGCGGGGTCGGGAAGTCGGCCAGTGGGCGAACCAGGCTGACGTGACCTTTCGGCTGGATGGCGCTTGGGGCGACCGGGGTTTCGCCGTTCAGGTACGACGGGTGGGAAATCCGCCCGACGTGCCACAGTTGCAGGACGATCTTGCCGCCGGCGGCGTGAACCGCCTTGGTCACGTTGGTCCAGCCGCGCACTTGATCGTTGGACCAGATGCCCGGGGTGTCCGGGTAGCCGACGCCCATCGGGGTGACGGAAGTGGCTTCGCTGAGGATCAGCCCGGCGGAAGCACGCTGCACGTAATATTCGGCCATCAGCGCGTTCGGTACGCGGCCTTCGTCGGCGCGGCAGCGGGTCAGCGGCGCCATGATGATGCGGTTGGACAGCTCGAGATCGCCCAGCTTGATCGGATCGAAAATTGTTGCCATGAGATACAACCCTCGTGAAGTCAGTGAGTGAATCAGTTAGCGGTGGCCAGCTCGGGGTTACCGTTCTGGCGGAATGTGATCAGGGTCACCAGCAGCGCCAGGACCGCCAGCGCGGCAGCGGCGAGAGGCACGCTGGTCAGGCCGTAGCCGTGGGCGATGACGCTGCCGCCGACCCAGGCACCCAGCGCATTGCCGACGTTGAAGGCGCCGATGTTCAGGGTCGACACCAGATTCGGGGCGGCCTGGCCGTAGGTCACGACGTTGACCTGCAGGGCCGGCACGGCGGCGAAACACGCGGTGGCCCAGAGGAACAGGGTGATTTCGGTGGGGATCAGCGCGATGCTGGTCCAGGTCAGAACGGTGGAGGTCACGGCCATGGCGATGAACACGCCGATCAGCGTCGCTGCCAGGCCCTTGTCGGCCAGTTTGCCGCCGATGATGTTGCCGACGGTCAGGCCCAGGCCGATCAGCATCAGGGTCCAGGTCACGCCACGGGGCGAGACGCCGGTGACATCACCCAACAGTGGTGCGACGTAAGTGAACAGGGTGAACACCGAGGCGGCGAACAGCGCAGTCATGCTCAGGGACAACCAGATCCCGGCGCCCTTGAGGGCGGCCAGTTCGGCGCGCATGTCGAGTTTTTCCTCGTCACGCTTGGCCGGCAAAAAGCGGATCAGGCCGAGCAGCGCAATCACGCCGATCACGGTCACTGCCCAGAAAGTCGAACGCCAGCCGGCTTCCTGGCCGAGGGCGGTGCCCAGCGGAACACCCAGCACGTTGGCCAGGGTCAGGCCGGTGAACATCAGCGCCACGGCAGACGCGCGTTTGTTCGGCGCCACCAGGTTGGCGGCAACCACCGAGCCGATGCCGAAGAACGCGCCGTGACAGAGGGCGGTGATCACTCGGGCAAACATCAGTACGTTGTAGTCAGTGGCGATGGCGCAAAGCAGGTTGCCGATAATGAAAATGCCCATCAACGCGACCAGTGCAGCCTTGCGCGGCAATCGCGCAGTGGCCATCGCCATGAATGGTGCACCGATCGCCACGCCCAGGGCGTAACCGGTCACCAGCCAGCCGGCACCGGGGATCGACACACCGAGATCGGTCGCCACATTGGGCAGCAGGCCCATGATGACGAATTCCGTGGTGCCGATGGCGAAGGCGCTCAAGGCGAGTATGAGAAGCGAGAGGGGCATCGTTTGGTCCTTTTGGCTGGCTGACGTTAAGGGTCAGAGCTCTTTGCTGAGGGTGCTGAGGAACGCCTGGATCACGTCCTCGTTGCGTTTGAAAAAGTGCCACTGGCCGGCTTTCTGGCTGCTGATCAATCCTGCGCGTTGCAGGGTGGCCAGGTGGGCGGAGACAGTCGATTGCGACAGGCCGCAGCGTTGATCGATCTGCCCGGCACAGATGCCGTACTCGTGGTTGTGGATCTGTTCCGGAAACTCGGCTTTCGGGTCTTTCAGCCAGTTGAGGATGTCTCGCCGTACTGGGTGTGCCAGGGCTTTTATTATTTCGTCGAGGTCAATGTTCATGGCTGGTTGCTCGTGATGTGTGTAGCGTTATATCGCGATGAGGCGAACTTTAAATCGGTATTTCGCGATATACCAATATGAATTCGATCTGACGACCGCATAAATTGGTATATCGGGTTATAACGATATGTGAGGTGTAAACAAACCCGGGCGCGGTGCTAAGCTGCGCCCATGAACTATCTCGCACATTTGCACCTTGGTGGCCAGCGTCCGGGTCAATTGCTCGGCAGTCTGTATGGCGATTTCGTCAAAGGGCGGCTGCAAGGCCAGTTCGATGCGGAGATCGAAGCGGCGATTGCCCTGCATCGTCAGATCGATGTGTTCACTGATCGTCACCCGTTGGTGGACGCTTCACTGGCGCGGTTCACCTCGACCCGCCGCCGCTACGCCGGCATCGTCCTCGACGTGTTCTTCGACCATTGCCTGGCCCGGGACTGGACACTGTACGCCGACCGCCCGCTGGAGCAGTTCACCTCCGACGTTTACCGTGTGCTGTCCAGCGAGCGGCAGTTGCCCGAGCGCCTGGCGAAGATCGTCCCGCACATGGTGGCCAATGACTGGTTGGGTTCGTATCAGGAGTTCGAAGTGCTGGAACAGGTGTTGCGCGGGATCTCCCGGCGCCTGACCCGACCTGAAGAACTGGCGGGGGCGATGGAGGATTTGCGGCGGTTGTATGAACCGTTGAGCGAAGACTTTCGTTTGTTCTACCCACGGCTGCAGGACTTTGCCGGCCGACAGCTGTAGGCGGAGTCGCCGATCAGGCCGCGATCAGATCGCGGGCATGTTGCGCTTCGACCGGTTTGAGCACATCGCCGAACAAGACTTTCTGCACCGCCTGCTGTGCTTCAAACGCCAGCGCCGCGCGCTCGCGGCCCTGGCAGGCAATCGGCTTGAGCAGATGAATCTCGACATCGCCGCAATCGTTGCTGAACAGACGCATCAGGTGCGACAGCAAATCATCGTCACCAATGAACGGTGCCAGCGTATCGATCTGGCCATTGCGCAGATAACGGATCGCCACCGGTTGCAGCATCACTTCGGAATCAATCGCCGCCGACAGCAGGCGACCATGAAAGGTGCGCAGCGAACGACCGTTGGTGGTGGTGCCTTCCGGGAACATCAGCAGCGGATGATCGGTTTGCAGGTGACGGGTCATCTGTTTGCGGATCAACTGGCTGTCGCCCGAACCGCGACGGATGAACAGGCTGCCGGCCTTCGCCGCCAGCCAACCGGCCACCGGCCAGGTGCGCACTTCGGCCTTGGACAGAAACGACAGCGGCGTCAGCATGCCGAGCAATGGAATGTCAGTCCATGAAACGTGGTTGCTGACCCACAGCATCGGCTGCTTCGGCAGCTCACCGTGGACGGTCACGCGAAAGGGCAGGGCATTGCTCAGGCGCGCCATGAAAAACCGCGACCAACGCTGCCGGCGCTGCATCGAATGGGCCAGCCCCAGGCGTTCGAAAACCCCGAAGACACTGGCCATGCTCAGGCCCAGCGTCACCACCAGCAGCACCCGCGCGATTCGCGCGTACACCCGCAACCGGCTCATCACACGGCCGCCTTGAAGTGTCTGGCATAGCGCGGGCAGAGCTCGTCGCGCTTGAGCAGGATGAACACGTCGGCGACCTGGAAATCTTCGTCCCAGCACGGCTCGCCACAGATCTTCGCCCCGAGGCGCATGTAGGCCTTGAGCAACGGCGGCATTTCGGCGATCACGTTGGAAGGAATATCCAGCGCCGGGAGCGGATTCTTCGGTTCGGCGCGCAAGTGTTCGGTGCACAGATAACGCTCGCGCAGACGCTGCATGATCGCGTGCGCCTGTACGCCGCCGTCCTGCATCGGGATACTCGCGCAACCCATCAGGTAGCTGTAGCCGCCCTGGTTCAGCACCTCGGCCAGTTCGCCCCAGAGCACGGCGATGGTGCCGCCGTTGCGGTAGGCCGGGTCGACACAGGTGCGACCGATTTCCAGGATCGGCCCCTGAAGGCCGGCGAGGCCATGCAGGCTGAATTCTTCTTCGCTGTAGAACCGGCCCAGGCTGCTGGCGGCGGTGTGATCGAGCAAACGGGTAGTCGCCACCAGGCGGCCGGTGTTCAGGTCACGCACGCCGATGTGGCTGCAGTGAACATCATAGTCATCCATGTCCAGACCCAGTTCCGCGCCTTTCAGCTTGGCGTTGAATTCGCCGCTGAACACGTTGAAACGCAAGGCCTGGGCTTGCTGCAACGCTTCGGCGCCGATCAGGCGTTCGGCTTGCAGGCGGCGTTCATTGCCGGTGTCGCTGATGCGGGCGATCTGAGTCATTTGAATCTCCGTACGGGCCTTTAACCCGTCGTGGGTTACAGCCGATCGACTTTCTTTATGCAGCTGTGTTGTGCAAAGTCAGGCTATGTAGCCCCGGTGTCATCGCCATGAATGTTTGGTGATGCTTATATGACAGCCCACAAGGAGCCTCTGATGACCTGGTCGACCCTGCTTGAATGCCGCGAACGCCTGCCCGCCGTTGCCGATCTGGCGGAGGGTTTCGCCACGCTGCTGCATCAACTGGGCAGCGTCACGCCGTTCGAACTGGCGGTGGCGGGAGGGCGGCGGATGGCGACGCCGGGGCTGGCGTTTCTGGTGGGCTATCAGGCGGCGTTGCGCATGCTCTGGCCGAGCGCACCGCCGAGCCTGGGCGCGTTGTGTGCGACCGAGCAGCGCAGCCTGCGTCCGGCGGACATGCAGACCCGCCTCACGGATCTGCGCCTCACCGGGCTAAAGGATTTCGTCACCGCCGGCGATGCGGCGGACTGGCTGCTGATCGCCGCGCGCAGTGAGCAACCCGGCGAATCACCGCGTCTGAGTCTGGCCGTGGTGTACCCCGGCGAGTCCGGCGTGCGTGTGGAAAAACTCCCGGCGTTGCCGTTGATGCCGGATATCAGTCATGGTCGTTTGCACCTCGACGACGCCCTGTGCGAGTTGCTGGCCGGAGACGGTTGGGATGCCTACGTCAAACCCTTCCGTACCCTTGAAGATGTCTATGTACTGAGCGCCATGACCGCGTGGTTGTTCGGCGTCGCTCAGGACAGCGGCTGGCCGCAGCCGCTGCAATTGCGCTTGCTGGCGCTGTTGGCCGGGTGTGCGGAAGTCAGTCGGCAGCCACCGAACAATCCCGCCGGGCATGTGTTGCTTGGTGGCTTGTTTGCGCAGTTTGACGGGCTCAAAGCGGAAGTCGATCAGGCCCTGCGTGACGGCAATCCCGAGTGGGCGGCGATGTGGCAGCGCGATCAGTCGGTCATGCAACTGGCGGCGGGCGCGCGGGCCAAGCGTCTGGCCAAGGCGTTGGCGACCAGCCAAAACACATCTGTCATGAACGCCGGCTAGGCTTGGCAGGTTAATCCCCAGAGCCCTCACCATGTTCAAAGGCCTGTCTCTTTTTCTGCTGCTGATCAGCTTCACGGTTCAGGCCGATCAATGGCCGGGCGAACAATGGCCGACCGCTCCGAAAATCACCGGCCCGGCCGTCGAGGCACTGGAGGCTTACGCCTTTCCCGCCCGCGACGACAACACTCGCCAGGGCATCCGCACCGATGCCTTGCTGGTGGTCCGCGACGGCCAGATCGTCTATGAACGCTATGGCGCCGCAACCACCGCCGACACGCCACACCTGACCTGGTCGATCAGCAAAAGCCTGATGGCCACGGTGCTGGGTGTGGCCTACGGCGAAGGTTTGTTCAAGCTGGACGATCCCGCCGCAAAGTTTTACCCGGCGCTGGAAAAACACCCCGCGATCAAGATGGCCGATCTGCTGCACTGGGCCTCGGGCATTGACTGGCAGGAAGACTACGAATACGCCCCGCTGAAGTCCTCGGTGGTGGCGATGCTTTACACCCGTGGTCACCGCGACATGGCCGCGTTCACCGCCGATCATGACAGCTACGCGCCGGCGGGCCAGGCGTTCCGCTATTCCAGCGGCGACAGCAATCTGTTGGCGGCGGCGCTGAAAACCATGGTCGGTCCGCAGCGTTATCCAGACTATCCATGGACAGCGCTTTTCGATCCATTGGGCATCCGCCATGCCACCTGGGAAACCGATGCCACAGGCACCTTCGTCGCGTCGTCCTATGCCTACCTGACGGCCCGGGATCTGGCGCGGATCGGCCTGCTGATGGCCCGGAACGGGCGCTGGAACGACCGGCAGTTGCTGCCAGAAGAATGGGTAGCGTTCAACCGCCAGCCCTTCAGCGGCTACAAGGCTGATCAGGACGAAGCCGTCCCCGGCGGCCAGTGGTGGCTCAATCGCCCGGCGGACGGCGCCCCCTCGCCATGGCCCGATGCACCGCCCGATACCTTCGCCGCCCTCGGTCACTGGGGTCAGGCGCTGTACGTGATTCCGAGCGAAAAACTGGTGATCGTGCGCTACGGCGATGACCGCGACGGCAGCTATCGCCATAACGAATTGCTCAAGCGCGTGCTCGGGGCGGTGCGGCCATGAAACTGTTCAGTCGTATTCTTTTGGGGCTGTTTGTCGTGCTGCTGGGCTGGGGCTGGCACGAACGGCAAAACCTGTGGGCCTTCCCCGATATCATCAGCGCCTATACCGCCAAGGAATACTGTTCGTGCCGCTACGTCATGAACAACGACGCCGGATATTGCCGGGGTTACGTCAAGCAGTGGTTGCCCGCTGAGCTGACCGATAACGCTGCACAAAAACTCGTCAGTGCCAGCGGCATGGGCCGTAGCAACAGCGCCCAATGGCAGGGCGAGCGTCAGGGCTGTCGTCTCAATCCCTGATCAGCAAAATGAACTGCCAGTTTGCAACCCGGCTTCAGGCAGTTAAGGTTCGTGCAGGTTAATCGGCCCCACGAGTTTTCAATGTTCAACCGTTCTCTGTGCAACGCCTTCGCCGGCCTGCTGCTGGGCGCCGCTGCGCTGCCGGCCCAGGCCAACTGGTATCTGGACGGCGAGTCGTCGCGGCTCTCCTTCGTCAGCACGAAAAACGCCAACGTGTCCGAAGTTCAACGCTTTCTGGTACTGCACGGCAAGGTCGATCCCGATGGTCGCGCCGAAGTCGAGGTCGAACTGGATTCGATCAACAGCGGCATTCCGCTGCGTGACGAGCGCATGCGCAAGGAACTGTTCCAGATCGAGCAATTCCCCGGAGCGACCATCACCACACAGATCGACCTGCGCCCGATCAACGATCTGGCTCCCGGCGCGCAGCTTGAATTGCGCCTGCCGCTGACCGTCAATCTGCATGGCAAACAGCGCGAATATCCCGCCGAATTGCTTGCCACGCGCCTCGATGACCGACGTTTTCAAGTGGTAACCCTGGAACCGCTGGTGATCAGCGCCGAGGACTTCGATTTGCTGCCGGGGCTGGAAAGCCTGCGCAAAATGGCCGGCCTGTCGGCCATCAGTCTGTCGGTGCCGGTGGGTGCGGTGCTGATCTTTGCGGCACGCTGACATGCGCGGCGCAGTGTTCCCTTGGCGTGACGGCAACCGCTTCGAACTGTTGATCGACGGCCCGCAATTCTTCCCGCGCATGCTTGAAGAAATCGCGGCGGCCCGTGAGCAGATCGAGCTGGAGCTGTATCTGGTGGAGGCCGGTGCCTGTGCCGAAACCGTGGTCCAGGCGCTGGTGCTGGCGGCCGAGCGCGGGGTGCGTGTGCGGTGTCTGTTCGATGATTACGGCAGTCTCGCCTTCACCTTGACCTTGCGTCAGCGCCTGACCCTCGCCGGTGTCGAGCTGCGTTTTTACAATCGCCTGAGCTGGCGGCGCTGGGTCGGCAATTTCTACCGCGATCATCGCAAGCTGTTGCTGGTCGACCAGCGGCTGGCGGTGGTGGGCGGCACCGGGGTCACTGACGAGTTCTGGAGGCCGGGTCACGACAGCAGCGAATGGCATGAAGTGATGGTGCACATCACTGGCCCGCTGGTGCTCGACTGGCAATTGCTGTTCGACCGCCAGTGGATCGCCAACCGCCATCGCCGGGCCTGGAAGCCTCACGCGAATTTTGGTCTGCCACGATTGCCGCGAGTACCCGACACGGGTGAGGGCATGGGCCGGGTGGCTTACACCGACGCCCGTCAGCATCGCGACATCCTGCAATCGCTGTTCCGTGCCCTGAACAGCGGCCAACAGCGCATCTGGCTGGCCACGCCGTATTTCCTGCCGACCTGGAAAATCCGCCGCTCGTTGCGCAAGGCCGCCGCCCGTGGTCTCGATGTGCGTCTGCTGCTGACCGGGCCGCGCACCGATCACCCGTCGGTGCGTTATGCCGGCCATCGCTACTACCCGCGCCTGCTCAAGGCCGGGGTGAAAATCTTCGAATACCAGCCGTGTTTCCTGCACCTGAAAATGGTGCTGGTGGACGATTGGGTGAGCATCGGTTCTTGCAATTTCGATCACTGGAATCTGCGCTTCAACCTCGAGGCGAATCTGGAAGCGCTGGACCCGTCATTGACGGCAGAAGTGGTGGCGAGTTTCGAGAAGGACTTCGGCCTGAGTCAGCAGGTGAGTCTGGAGGAATGGCAGCGTCGGCCATTGTGGCGCCGGGTGAAGCAGCGGATCTGGGGCTGGGTGGATCGGGTGGTGGTCAATATTCTGGATAGACGCGGGTAGCACTCATCGCAAAAACAATGTGGGAGCGAGCCTGCTCGCGAAAGCGGTGTACCAGTCAGTGTCGATGTGACTGATGAACCGCATTCGCGAGCAGGCTCGCTCCCACAGTGGAGAATTGCCCGGGCGTTACAGCAATTCAAAGCTCTGCTGCGTCACGTCCTGGGAATCCAGGCCGATCTGCACGTTGAACTTGCCCGGCTCGGCGGCATATTTGAGCTGGGCGTTGTAGAACTTCAGGTCATCCTCGGTGATGGTGAAGTGCACGACTTTCTGTTCGCCGGCCTTGAGCATGATCTTCTGGAAGTTCTTCAGCTCCTTGACTGGGCGGATCATCGAACCGGTAACGTCCTGAATGTACAACTGCACCACGGTTTCGCCGTCACGCTTGCCGGTGTTTTTCACCGTGACACTGGCGTCGAGCTTGCCGGTGGCGTTCAGGGTGGTCGACGACAGTGCCATGTCGCTCAGGCTGAAATCGGTGTAGCTCAGGCCGTAACCGAACGGAAACAGCGGACCTGTGGTGTCATCGAAATACTGCGAGGTGTAGTTGCCCGGTTTGCCCGGCGTGAACGGCCGACCGATGCTCAGGTGGTTGTAGTAGGTCGGGATCTGGCCCACGGAACGCGGGAAGGTCACCGGCAGTTTGCCCGACGGGTTGTAGTCACCGAACAGCACGTCGGCGATGGCGTTGCCGCCCTCGGTGCCGCTGAACCAGGTTTCCAGGATCGCGTCAGCCTGTTCTTTCTCCTGAAGGATCGTCAGCGGACGACCGTTCATCAGCACCAGCACCAGCGGCTTGCCGGTGGCTTTCAGAGCGCGGATCAGCTCACGCTGATTCTCCGGGATGTTCAGGTCGGTGCGGCTCGAGGATTCGTGAGACATGCCACGGGATTCACCCACGGCGGCGACTACCACGTCGGCCTCTTTGGCGGCTTTTACCGCCTCGTCGATCAGCACGTTCGCCGGGCGCGGGTCATCGACCACTTCCGGGGCATCGAAGTTGAGGAAGTTCAGATAGTCGAGGACCTTCTTGTCGCTGGTGATGTTGGCACCACGGGCGTAGATCAGGTTCGACTTGTCGCCGATCACATTGCTCATGCCGTCGAACAGGGTCACCGATTGCGCCGGACGACCGGCGGCGGCCCAGCTGCCCATCATGTCGATCGGCGCCTTGGCCAGCGGGCCGACCAGCGCGACTCTGGCGGTTTTCTTCAACGGCAGGGTTTCGTTCCGGTTTGTCAGCAGCACCAGGCTGCGGCGGGCCACTTCACGGGCTTCGGCGCGGTGCAGGCGGCTGTCGGCGTAGGTGTCGGCCGGATCGTCTTCAGCCTTGCCGATGCGCAGGTACGGGTCCTTGAACAGGCCCATGTCGTACTTGGCGGCGAGGACTTCCCGTACGGCGTTGTCGATGTCTTTCTGTTCGATCTCGCCGGACTTGAGCAGCCCCGGCAGCTCTTTGCCGTACAGGGTGTCGTTCATGCTCATGTCGATGCCGGCCTTGATCGCCAGCTTCGCCGCTTCGCGACCGTCGGCGGCCACGCCGTGCTTGATCAGTTCGAAGATCGCGCCGTGGTCGCTGACCGCCAGGCCCTTGAAGCCCCACTCCTTGCGCAACAGGTCGTTCATCAGCCAGGTGTTGGCGGTGGCCGGGATGCCGTTGACCGAGTTCAGCGCGACCATCACGCCACCGGCGCCGGCATCGATGGCGGCGCGGTACGGCGGCAGATAGTCCTGGTACATCTTCACCGGGCTCATGTCCACGGTGTTGTAGTCGCGACCGCCTTCGACCGCGCCGTACAGCGCGAAATGCTTGACGCTGGCCATGATGCTGTCGGCCGCGCTCGGCGTGTCGCCCTGATAGGCCTTGACCATGACTTTGGCGATGCGCGACGTCAGGTAGGTGTCTTCACCGAAACCTTCGGAACTGCGGCCCCAGCGCGGGTCGCGGGAGATGTCGACCATCGGCGCGAAGGTGATGTCGAGGCTGTCGGCTGCGGCCTCTTTGGCGGCGATGCGCCCGGACTGGCCGATGGCATCCATGTCCCAGCTCGACGCCAGGGCCAGGGGAATCGGGAAAATCGTACGGTGACCGTGGATCACGTCGTACGCGAAAAACATCGGAATCTTCAGACGGCTGCGCATCGCAGCGTCCTGCATCGGACGGTTTTCCGGGCGGGTGATCGAGTTGAACGTGCCACCGATGTTGCCGGCAGCGATTTCTTTGCGGATCAGCTCGCGGGGCATTTCCGGGCCGATGCTGATCAGGCGCAACTGGCCGATCTTCTCGTCGAGGGTCATTTGTTTCATCAGGTTACTGATGAACGCGTCCTTGTTTTCCAGAGGTACCGGGGTCGTGGCAGCCAGTACTTGATGACTGGCCAGACTGACGAACAGGCCCAGCAAACACAGCTTCTTCATGAATAGTTTTCTCAAGGGCCTAAACGGCGTTACAACACCGGCCAGCCAAAATTTAGGGAGCGACTATTGTTGTTCGGGTGCTGATTCAAAAAACGACAGCCGAATAGACGGCGCCAATGTCGGCGACGTGATCGCGCAGGGCCTCTTTTTAGCCCATCGGCCCGCTGCAATCCAGTGGCGCGGCTGATTATGTCCCGGGAGCCGGCCCGGAAGGTCTGGTGTGTGGTCATTCATGTCATGTGCAAGGGAGCTTCGAAACGATGAATGTCAGTCCTGTCTACCGCTCGCGCTTGCAGGTCGCCACCTTGCTGGTGCTGGCCATGCTGTTGACCGCTTGCGGCATCAACAACATTCCCACCCTCGACGAGCAGGCCAAGGCCGCCTGGGGTCAGGTGCAGAACCAGTACCAGCGCCGCGCCGACCTGATCCCCAATCTGGTGGAAACCGTGAAGGGCTACGCGAAACACGAAGAGGCCACCCTGACGGCGGTGGTCGAGGCCCGGGCCAAGGCAACGTCGATCCAGGTCGATGCCAGCACCCTCGACAATCCGGAAAAGCTCAAGCAGTTCCAGCAGGCCCAGGATCAACTGACCGGTGCCTTGAGCCGGTTGATGGTGGTGTCCGAGCGTTATCCGGACCTGAAGGCCAACCAGAATTTCCTCGCCCTGCAATCGCAACTTGAAGGCACGGAGAACCGCATCGCCGTGGCGCGCCGGGATTTCATTCTGGCGGTGCAGAAATACAACACCGAGATCCGCACCTTCCCTGGCCGCCTGTGGCACAGCGTGATGTACAGCGATCTGCCGATCCGCGAGACCTTCGAAGCCACCAGCCCCGGCGCGGACAAGGCCCCGGAAGTGAAGTTCTGAGCCGGGGATGCCCATGGGTGCGTTGAAGTGGGGCCTGGTGCTGATGCTGTGGCTGTTCGCCGTCAGCGCCCGGGCCGAGTTGACCTTTCCGGCATTGACCGGACGGGTGGTGGACGATGCGCAAATGATCGAGCCGTCGGTGCGCGCGCAACTGAGCCAGCAACTGCAGGCCCACGAACAGGCCACCGGCGAGCAACTGGTGGTCGTGACGTTGCCGAATCTGCAAGGCGCCACTATCGAGGATTACGGCGTTGAACTCGGTCGGCGCTGGGGCATCGGCCAGAAGGACAAGAACAACGGCGCACTGTTGATCGTCGCCCGGGACGAGCGCAAGTTGCGCATCGAGGTCGGCTACGGGTTGGAGGACCGGTTGACCGATGCCCAGAGCTCGGTGATCATCCATCAGGTGATCACGCCGGCGTTCAAGACCGGTAATTTCAGCAAGGGCATCAGCGACGGCGTGGCGGCGATGCTGGTGGTGCTGGGCGGCAATCCGCTGGATGAACCGTCCACGGTGTACGAATCGTCTGGCGATCCTTCTGACGACTTTGTCTCGCGACACCCGGGAATATTCGTATTTCTGGTGATGTTGTTCATCCTGACTGTTTTTGTCTGCCAGATGCTCGGTATCCTTCCCGCCGGCCGGGGCGGGTCCGGAGGAGGGGGCGGCTTCGGTGGCGGTGGTTTTGGCGGCGGCGGTGGAGGCGGGGGCTTCAGCGGCGGCGGTGGCAGTTTCGGCGGGGGCGGTTCCTCCGGCGGCTGGTGATAACAAGAATGAGCAGGCATTTCACGACATGGCACTACTGACTGAACACGAACAACGCAAGGTCGCCGAGGCCATCGCCCGTGTCGAGCGCGACACCGACGCCGAACTGGTGACGGTGCTGGCGGCCCGCGCCGATGATTACGCGTACATTCCGTTGCTGTGGGCCAGTCTGCTGGCGCTGGTGGTGCCGGGCATTCTGCACTACCTGACCGGATGGCTGACGATGCACAGTCTGTTGCTGGTGCAGTGGATCAGTTTTGTCGTGCTGTGCCTGGTATTTCGCTTGCCCAAAGTCACCACTCATCTGGTCCCGCGCCACGTCCGGCACTGGCGCGCCTCGAACCTGGCGCGTCGGCAATTTCTCGAGCAGAACCTGCATCACACGGTGGGCAGCACCGGGATGTTGATTTTTGTCTGCGAGGCCGAGCGGTATGTGGAGATTCTGGTGGATGAAGGTATTTCCAGTCGGCTGGACGACAAAAGCTGGGACGCGATTGTCGCGGCGTTTACCGAGCAGGTGCGCCAGGGCCAGACGTTGCAGGGCTTCGTGACCTGCATAGAGGCGTGCGGCGAGTTGCTCAAGGTGCATGTGCCGGTGACGCAGGTGCGCAATGAATTGCCGAATCGGTTGGTGGTGTTGGGATAAGCCGTTCGGGAAAATAGCCGTGCCCTCAAACGCCATCCCCCCTTAAACTAGCGGCCATTCCCGATTTGCCCGTCCGAGGCCGTTTTCTGCATGTCTGCCACCGCCGTTTCCACCCCCGATCACCACGCCCGTTTCATCGAGTTGCTGCAAACCAGTCTCGAACAGAAGGGTTTCATCAAACTGGTGCTGGCCAGGTACGTCGGCGAAGAAGCGGATCTGCAGCGGATCATCATCAAACCGGTGACGGTCAAGGCGCAGCCTCATCTGTCATTCGTCTATCGCTACAAGACTCGCGACATCACCAAGAACCTGCCGCTGACCGAGGCGGTGGCGACGATTGCAGGGCTGCTGCCGGCGGCTTTCAAGAACGCGCATTTGCTGACGCTGACGGATGAAGCCCAGCTCGAATACAGCAAAAAGGGCAAGAGTTCGCTGTTCATGAGCAAGCCCCAGCAATTGCGCGAAGTGCCGTCCGCCGGGCACAACCGCGAGAAAAACCGCTTCCTCGAGTTGAGTCGCCCGTTCCTCAAGGATCTGGGTGTGACCAACGCGCAACACGAGCTGATTCCGGCGATGTCGCGCAAGTGGAAGCAGATCAACAAGTTCATCGAAGTCTTCAGCCATGCGCTGACTTCATCGCCCCTGGCCCTGGACAAACCGGTACGGGTGGCGGATTTCGGTTCAGGCAAGGGTTACCTGACCTTCGCCATTCATGACTATCTGCGCAACACCCTGAAGGCCGAGGGCGAAGTCACCGGCGTCGAACTGCGCGAAGAAATGGTCAACCTGTGCAATGCCGCCGCGCAGAAACTCGAACATCCCGGGCTTGTGTTCAAGTGCGGCGATGTGCGCAGCGTGGCGCCGAGCGAACTGGAGGTGATGATCGCGCTGCATGCCTGCGACATCGCCACCGACTACGCGATCCACACCGGCATCCGCTCCGGCGCGTCGATCATCATGTGCTCGCCGTGCTGCCACAAACAGATCCGCCTGCAGATCCAGAGCCCGGCGCTGCTCAAGCCGATGCTGCAATACGGCCTGCATCTGGGGCAACAGGCGGAAATGGTCACTGACAGTCTGCGTGCACTGTTCCTGGAAGCTTGCGGTTATGAGACCAAGGTCTTCGAGTTCATTTCGCTGGAACACACCAACAAGAACAAAATGATCCTCGCCGTGAAGCGCGCCGAGCCGGTGGACCCGGCCCGGTTGCTGGTGAAGATCCAGGAACTCAAGGCGTTCTACCACATCAGCGAGCATTGCCTGGAAACCCTGCTGCTCGCCGATGGCCTGCTGCCGCTCAACGCTTGAGCTGAACCCCGGCCGGTAACGTGCCCGGTTGAGCCGGGCGCACCGCGGTCTTGCGCCCGAGCATCACTGTCGCGATCACCCCGCAGGCGAACAGCCAGGTGATCGGCTCCACGTGCTCACCGAAGAGCAGCGCGGAAAACGCGATGGTGAAGAAGATCTGCAACAGCTGGATCTGACTGACCCGGGCAATGCCGCCCATGGCCAGCCCGGCGTACCAGGCGAAGAAACCCAGGAACTGCGAAAACAGCGCGACGTAACCGAAGGCCCACCAGGTTTTCGCCGACACCGCACCCTGATGCTGGAACGCCAGGTACAGCACCGGGCCGATCAGCAACGGTGTCGACAGCACCAGCGCCCAGCAGATCACTTGCCAGCCACCCATCTCCCGGGCCAGGCGCCCGCCCTCGGCATAACCCAGACCGCCCACCGCAATCGCACCCAACATCAGCAAATCCCCGGCCTGAATGCTGCCGGCGCCGGTGTACAACGCATAACCCAGCACCAGCGCACTGCCCAACGCGGCGCAGGCCCAGAAGGCTTTCGACGGCCGCTCATGGGACAGCCACGCCGCGTACAGCGCCACGCACAGCGGCTGCAAACCGTTGACCAGCGCGCCGTGGGACGCCGGCAAGGTCTGCATGGCCCAGGCCGATAGCACCGGGAACCCGAGAATCACCCCGGCGATCACCAGGCTCAGGCCTTTGATCTGTTTCCAGGTGGGCCACTTTTCCCGTCGCCACAACAGCAGCAATGCTGCCGGAATCGCCGCGAACAATGCGTGGCCCAGGCCGTTGAGCAACGGGTGCAGTTCCTGCACGACGATGCGGGTGAAGGGCAGGGTGAGGCTGAAAATCACAACGCCGAGCAGGCCCAGGGCCATGCCGGTGTTTTCGCGCGAAGACATGATGGCAACCAGATTCGAAGATGACAGGGAGGAGGCTTCATCTAGCCACAAACCTCGCGTATCACGCTGTTACAGTCCTGCACAGAGTTAGCCGTACAGTTAGGGTAATGCCCGTGGCGAGGGAGCTTGCTCCCGCTGGGCGCAAAGCGGCCTTGATGTGCGTTCAGGCTCGCGTCTGCTGCGCAGTCGAGCGGGAGCAGGCTCCCTCGTCACGAATTGGACTACTTTGAATACTCCTGTGCATTTACCAGAGGAGCCCTGTCCATGGCCGCGAAAAAGATTCTGATGCTGGTCGGCGATTACGTTGAAGACTACGAAGTGATGGTGCCGTTCCAGGCCCTGCAGATGGTCGGGCACACCGTGCACGCCGTGTGCCCCGATAAAGCTGCCGGCAAGACCGTGCGCACCGCGATCCATGATTTCGAAGGCGATCAGACCTACAGCGAAAAACCCGGTCACCAGTTCGCCCTGAATTTCGATTTCGCCAGAGTCGATGCCAAGGATTACGACGCACTGCTGGTGCCCGGCGGCCGTGCGCCGGAATATCTACGCCTGAACGAAAAAGTCCTGGAACTGGTGCGAGCCTTCGACAAGGCCGGCAAGCCGATTGCTGCCGTCTGTCACGGTGCGCAACTGCTGGCGGCGGCGGGGATTCTTGAAGGGCGTGAGTGCAGCGCCTACCCGGCCTGTGCCCCGGAAGTGCGACTGGCCGGTGGCACCTACATCGATATTCCGGTCACGGACGGTCATGTGCAGGGCAATCTGGCCACCGCGCCTGCCTGGCCGGCGCACCCGAACTGGCTGGCGGGTTTCCTCGGGCTGCTTGGAACCAAAATCACCCTGTGACCCATCGATAAGGAGATACACCATGTCCGGATGGTATGAGTTGAGCAAAAGCAGCAATGGCCAGTTCAGGTTCGTACTGAAAGCGGCGAATGCCGAAACCATTCTGACCAGCGAGCTGTACACCAGCCGCACGGCCGCCGAAAACGGCATCGCTTCGGTGCAAGCGAACAGCCCGCTGGATGAACGCTACGAGAAAAAATCGACGAAGGACGGCCATCCCTACTTCAACCTCAAGGCAGCCAATCACCAGATCATCGGTAGCAGCGAGTCCTATTCGTCGGAGGCGGCGTGCGCCAAAGGCATCGCCGCTGTGAAGGCCAATGGACCGACCAAGGTAATCAAGGACAAAACCCTGCCGGTACTTTGAATCCAGCACAAAACCCTGTGGGAGCGAGCATGCTCCCACAGGGATGGTGTGTACCCTGAAGTCAGCTCAGGGTTTTGAGAATGCCCTGCAACTGGCTGCGCCCGGCCTCGTTCAACGGGAACACCGGCAAGCGCGGATCGCCGGCTTCCAGATCGGTCAGGCGCAAACCTGCCTTGATCGTCGCCGGCAAACCGCCCTTGAGGATGAAATCCAGCAGCGGCAACTGGCGATAGAACAACTCCCGTGCCTTGCCCAGATCCCCCGCCAGTGTGGCTTCGTACAGATCCAGGTTGAGTTGCGGGATCAGGTTCGGGGCCGCGGTGCACCAGCCCTTGGCGCCAGCGGCGAACGCTTCCAGCGCCAGCGGGTTGCAGCCGTTGTAGAACGGCACCCGGCCTTCGCCGAGCAGTTGCAGCTTGTGCATGCGCTGGATGTCGCCGGTGCTCTCCTTGACCATGGTCACGTTTTCCACGCCGTTGACGATGCGCAGGATCAGCTCCACCGACATGTCGGTGCCGCTGGTGGCCGGGTTGTTGTAGAGCATGATCGGCACGCCGATGCTATCGCCGATGGCGCGGTAGTGGGCCAGGATTTCCGCTTCGCTGAGCTTCCAGTAAGAGGTCGGCAGCACCATTACCACGTCGGCGCCGTGGGCCTCGGCGAAGCGTGCGCGACGCACGGCTTTGGCGGTGGTCAGGTCGGAGACACTGACCACGGTCGGTACCCGTCCGGCGACGTGTTTGATGCTGAACTCGGCGACCTGGTCCCACTCCGCATCGCTCAGGTAGGCGCCTTCGCCGGTGCTGCCCAGCGGTGCGATGGCGTGGACGCCGCCGGCGATCAGACGATCGATCGAGCGGCCGAGGGCCGGCAGGTCAAGGCCTTCGCCATGGGCGCCGAACGGGGTGATGGTGTAGCCGATGATGCCGTGAATGTTGGTCATGTGAGTGCTCCGCAAGGATGGGCTGTTCAGTTCAGGCAATCGGCGTGCTGGCGCAGGTTCTGCCGGGCGTAGTAGTTGAAGGCAGCGGCGTGGCGCTTGGGTTTCGACACCCAGTCATGCGCCTCGCGCCCCAATTCGGGAATGATCGGTTTGATCGTGCCGGCGGCCATGGCCAGCAGTTGCAGTCTGGCGGCGCGCTCGATCAATTGGGCGATGACACAGGCTTCCTCGATGGTCGCCCCGGTAGACAGCTGACCGTGGTGGGAAAGCAGGATCGCCCGCTTGTCGCCCAACGCGCCGGCAATCAGTTCGCCTTCTTCGTTGCCCACCGGAACGCCGGGCCAGCCTTCAAGGAATGCGCAGTCTTCGTACAGCGGGCACAGGTCCATGTGGGAAATCTGCAGTGGTACTTCCAGCATCGACAGCGCGGCGATGTGCGTCGGGTGAGTGTGGATGATGCAGTTCACATCCGGCCTGGCGCGGTACACCCAGCTGTGGAAACGGTTGGCCGGGTTGGCCATGCCATGGCCTTCGAGCACTTCCAGGTCTTCGTTGACCAGCAGCAGATTGCTCGCGGTGATTTCATCGAATCCCAGCCCCAGTTGCTGGGTGTAGTAAGTGCCCGGCTGCGGGCCACGGGCGGTGATCTGCCCGGCAAGGCCCGAGTCATGGCCGTTTTCGAAGAGGATCCGGCAGGTCAGGGCCAGCTTTTGCCGGTCCGTCCACGTATTATCCGCCAGGGTGTTTTGCATCTGTGTCAGCGCTTGCCTGACCAGTTGGTCTTTGGGGAGTGTTAATGTCTTGGCCATATCGGTGTCCTGTGGTGGTTGCACATGAATGACACTTAAGAGGCTATATGACACTTTGTGTCATTGGCAAGGGCAAATCGTCTTTCCTCTGCTGGAATAATCGCTGCGCATGTCTATCCGTTTGAAATTATTGAGAAAAAAACTTGGTGTAACCCTTGAGGCGCTGGCCGAAAAATCCGGCATGACCAAGAGTTACCTGTCGAAGGTCGAGCGCGGCTTGAACACGCCGTCGATTGCCGCCGCGTTGAAACTGGCGAAAGCGCTGAACGTGAAAGTCGAGGAATTGTTCTCCGAAGACAACGTCAGCCTCGACAGCTACAGCCTGGTGCGCAGCCATGAGCGTCAGTCGCTGGCGGCCAACGATCACAGCCCCGGTTACGCGGTGCTGGCTCACCAGGTCAGCGAGCGCAGTCTGTTGCCGTTCATCATCTATCCGCCGACCGAATTCACTGACAAGACCTTCAAGGAACACTTGGGCGAGGAGTTTCTGTTCGTCCATGAAGGCCGGGTCGAAGTGGATTTCATGAACGAACGGGTACTGCTGGAGCGGGGCGATGCGCTGCACTTCAATGCGCAGAAACCGCACCGGATCCGCTCGGTGGGCGAGGAGCAGGCGCAGCTGCTGGTGGTGGTGCACAGCAGCGAGGAATGATCAGTCCTCGACCGGCACCGATAGCTTCGGGTTGCCCAGGGCATGGGACTTCGAGTCAAAGAACCGCAGTTCCACGCCGGTTTCGTCGAACACCTTCGCGTAATGCCGTTTCTGGTGCTGGATGAATGCCGCACTGCGCGGGTAGATCGAGATCGCCACGGTTTTCGGTTTTGCCAGGCGCAGGGCACGCACGATGTGTGCATCCTGCTCGCCGAGGGCATGGCCGAAGATGCACAGGCTGTCACCGTGCCCCAGTAACTGGTCGTAGCAGAACGACAGGTAATCCGAACTGCGGATAGTCTTGAGTTTGTCTGCGCTCGGCCCTTCGTTGACGAACAGCGGTACGTCGTCGAGGGTCTTGAGGGTGTTGTTGATCGCAAAGTTGCCCAGCAGCGTGCCTTCGGTGGCGGTCAGCTTGCGGGCGCTGCCGTCCAGGTTGCGCACCAGATGCAGGCCGCCGTGCAGGTACAGCAGACGGGGCTTGTCGCTGCGGCTTGCGCACAGATCGAAGTTGGCGTCGGGGCCGTTGAACAGATCGTCGATGGCGTCGCTGTCGTGTTGCAGGGCCCAGTAGTTGAGCAGGTCGTAATTGGTGGTGAACACCGTGCGATAGCTTGCCAGTTCGTTGTTCAGCGTAGCCAGAGTCGAGGTTTCAATCAGCCGCCACGGAATATGCACCGCGTGGACGGTGTTGATCAGCGCTTCCTTGATCGCGTAGTAGCGGTTGCGCGGTGCAGCGGAACTGACGGCCAGCGCCTTGTTGACCCGGCTGGTGGTTTTCAACGCGCCGAGCACCTGCTCGAAACTGCGTGTCTGCAGGGCGTCGAACACGCTCAGTTCCGACGGGGTCAACGGTTTTTCCTCCACTGTGCGGGCGTTTTCGAACAGCGAGTCATAGCCGAAATCGTCCCATACTGTGCGGCTGGCGCCGTTGCCCACCAGCAAACCGCTGAAGTCGGTGGTGGCGCGTAACGCGTTCCAGTCTTCGAGGGTAGCGTCGACATCCAGAAAATCGGTCATTGCAGGGCACGTCTCAAAACAAGGGGCAGATGGGCGGCGACTTTATCACGAGCGGGTATTGAGCCAGATCAACATCCGCCGTGACCGATCGGTCGATCCTGTATGCATCCGCCGGATCGCAGGAGTCGAACCGGCCCCTGTCAGGAGACGCGCCATGAGCAGCACCTTTTTCATTCCCGCGGTAAACGTAATGGGCAGCGGCTGCCTCGACGACGCCATGAATGCCATCCGCAACTACGGTTTTCGCAAGGCGCTGATCGTCACCGACGCGGGCCTGGCCAAGGCTGGCGTGGCAACGATGATCGCCGAGAAACTGGCGATGCAGGACATTGATTCGGTGATCTTCGACGGTGCCAGACCCAACCCGAGCACCGCCAACGTCGAGGCCGGGCTGGCGCTGCTAAAGGACAGCCGCTGCGATTTCGTTGTCTCCCTCGGCGGCGGCTCGCCCCATGACTGCGCCAAGGGCATCGCGCTGTGCGCGACCAACGGCGGGCAGATCCGTGATTACGAAGGCGTCGATCAGTCGGCCAAGCCGCAATTGCCGTTGATCGCCATCAACACCACCGCCGGCACGGCCAGTGAGATGACCCGTTTCTGCATCATCACCGACGAAACCCGGCACGTGAAAATGGCCATCGTCGACCGCAACGTCACGCCGCTGCTGTCGGTCAACGACCCGGCGCTGATGGTCGCCATGCCGAAAAGCCTGACCGCCGCCACCGGCATGGACGCACTGACCCATGCCATCGAAGCCTATGTGTCCACTGCGGCCAACCCGATCACCGACGCCTGCGCGCTGAAAGCGATGACTCTGATCAGCAACAACCTGCGTCTGGCGGTACGTGACGGCAGCGATCTGGCGGCGCGGGAAAACATGGCGTATGCGCAGTTCCTCGCCGGCATGGCATTCAACAACGCGTCCCTTGGTTACGTGCATGCGATGGCGCACCAGTTGGGCGGTTTCTACGACCTGCCGCACGGGGTGTGCAATGCGGTGTTGCTGCCCCACGTGCAGACGTTCAACGCGCTGGTGTGCGCCGATCGCCTCACCGATGTGGCTCACGCCATGGGCGCCGACATTCGTGGTTTCAGCCCGGAGGAGGGCGCAAAAGCTGCGATTGACGCGATCCGCTGCCTGGCCAGGGACGTCGACATCCCCGGTGGCTTGCGCGACCTCGGCGCCAAATGCACTGACATCCCGGTACTCGCCGCCAATGCCCTGAAAGACGCCTGCGGTTTCACCAACCCTCGGGCGGCGGATCAACGGCAGATCGAGGAGATTTTCCGCAGCGCGTTTTAAGCGGACTGACGATCGGGCGCGAACCTCGTGCAGAGCACCGCGCCCAACGCCAGAGCGCAACACAGCAACGCCAGCGGCCACGCTTGCGGACCGGCGAACAGGCTGGCCACGGCGCCAATCAGCGCGGCCATCAGTTGGTGGATGAAACCGCTCAAGGCCATCGCGTAGGCCCCGGCAACCGGCGCTCCATCGTTGGCCCGTGACAGGCTGATCGGATAGTTCAACGACTGGCCGAACACGGCGACGCAGTAAGGCAACCAAAGCAGCCAGGCAACGGAGCTGGCCAACAGGCTGCCTGCCAGCATCACCCCGCTTCCGGCCATCACCAGGCCCACACCCAACGTCATCAACCGGTGCTGACCGGTACGCAGCACAAAGCGATTGACCGCCAGCGCCCCCAGAAAATAGGCCGCGCTGATCGGCCAGCCCAACAGTCCGTATTCGGTCGTCGACCAACCGAACGGACCTTGCAGAATCAATGGCGCAGCGCTGTTGAACGCGATGATCACGCCATAACCCAGGCCGCCCGCGAGCGCCGGCAGAAGAAACGCCCGATGGCTCAGGATTGCTCCGTAGACCGCCCAGGACGAAGCGCTTGCCGGCGTGTCGACGAGTTGCGGAAAACCCAGACGCGAGACAAGCGCGGCCATCGACAGGCTGAGCGCACCCAGCAGATAGAAGATCGCCGGCCAGCCCAGCGTCACCTGAATCAGTGAGCCGGCGTATTGTCCGATCCCGAGTGCCACCACGAACGAAATCGAAATCCACGACAACGCCTTGGCCAGCAGATCACCCCGGAAGCTGTCACGGATCAGCACCCGCGCCATCACCGAAATGCCGCTGGCGCCGATCCCCTGAAGCAGTCGCAGCAGCAGGAATGACGCCAGCGTCGAGCCCAGGGGCAACGCCAGATTCGCCAGCCCGTAGATTCCCAGCGCCGCCAGCAGCACCGGTTTGCGCCCGATGCGTTGTGCAAGGCTGCCCCAAAGCAGCATCGGCAGCGCCATGCCGATCAGGTACAGCGACAGGCCCCAGGCTACCTGCGTTGCATCGATGTGCAGGTGCTTGGCGATCTGCGGCAACGCCGGCAGATAAATGCTCATGCCCAGTTGGGCGAGGAACACGGTGGAGCAGGTAAGAAGCAGGATGAGGCCGGGGTTCATGAGTCGTCCGTGCAGGCTCAGTGGTCGCGATGGCCGCGGTGAGTCAGAAACAATCCGATGATCACATCACAGAAGTGGTGGATCAGTGTCGATTCCATATCGGCGCGCAATGTAACGCGAATCGCGGCTTTACCTTGAGCCACCACCGGAAAAAATACCGCGCTGGTGAAAAAGCCGTGCTCGGCCAGTTCTATGGCAATACGCGTGGCCAGGGTGGCCTCACCGCAATTGATCAAGCGAATGGCCATGGAGCTGCCATGCTGTTCGGTGCTCAGAAGACTGTCGAACAGGCGAATGTTGGCCTGGAGCCGAACCTGCAGTGCGCGCAGTTCAGCACTGCGATGCAACTGGATCGAAGCAAGGCCAGCGCCGATGGCGGCGCAATTGAGGCTTTGCGACCAGTTGCTCGGCCCGCCGTAACGCTGAATCAACGTCCTCTGCCGCTCATTCCCCAACATCACCAGACCGCCGCTGGCCCCGAACGATTTGGCCAGTGACGCGACGATCAGACAGTCCTCTTCCAAAGCCGGCATTCTTGGCCGCACCAGTCCGGCCCCGTTGTTGCCGACCGCCGACAGCGCATGGGAGTCGTCCAGATAAAGGAACAGGCCGTAACGTTCTTTCAGGTACAGCAGACCGTCCAGATTGGCGACGCCGCCCATGCTGTAGGCACCGTCGGCAACGTAGGCGACCGTGGCATGGCGCTGGCACACCGATTCGAGAAAATCCATGTCGTTATGGGGACAGGTCAATACGAGGGTTTCATCGGCGCAACTGGCCTTCAGTTGGTTCATCGAATAGTGCGCCAGACGATCAAACACCATCACCGGCGGGCGGTTGTGCGTGAACACCCCACTGGCCAGCAATGGCAGGATCCCGGCACTGGCGGCGCTGCAGGACAGACTGCTCAGGCACACGGCACCGAACAGTTCAGACAGTTCGCATTCGTAACGATCGAGCAGCGCCAGTTTGCAACGGTTTT
Organism: Pseudomonas sp. BW7P1; assembly: GCF_024981055.1. Classification (NCBI taxonomy): domain Bacteria; kingdom Pseudomonadati; phylum Pseudomonadota; class Gammaproteobacteria; order Pseudomonadales; family Pseudomonadaceae; genus Pseudomonas; species Pseudomonas sp. BW7P1. The sequence goes on from NZ_CP103374.1 coordinate 1,645,371, forward strand.
TAGAGTTGGCGATCCGTAGCGTGCCGGTTTCCCGCAGTGCCGAGATGGCGCCTTCAAGCAGGGCCGGGTGGTGATCGAGGCCCAGGTAGGACGTGGTGCAAAAGTGATGGAAGGAGCGCCCGTGCTGATCGACCAGTTCGTTGCAGCCTTTGACTTCGACATTGAGGGCGGCGATTTTTCCGGCTTCGGCGGCGTCCCAGTCGTGGTCCGCCAGAGTGATGACCTTGCGATAGTGAGTGAAGGTGTGGGCGGCGGTATCGGACAGATGATTCACGGCAGCTCTCCTTGAGCATGGCAATCCATGGGATGTTGCAATTTGTGTGTGTTGCCAGACTTTACAGAGCGCGATACCGGGTCAGAATCGGTCATATCTGATAGCGCTGAGGGGCGTTGGAGTTTTGTTTGTAGGGCAATGCCAGGCAGGAGCGTCAGATCGTGAAACGCCTGACGACCCCCGGGTGATGACTCATCCTGTCGTCACAGCGCTTTTTTCTATCGCAGTGGAAAACTGGATCAACAGCACACCGGCGATCAACAGCATTGCCCCGAAAACCCGTGGCAAGGTCAGTTGTTTTTCCAGCAGGCCGAATAACCCGAAGTGATCCAGCACCATCGACGCCAGGACCTGCCCGGCCAGGGCCAGCGCGACGAACCCCGATGCCCCGAGCTTCGGCACCAGCACCACCGCCAATGCCACGAAGCACACCCCGAAAGCGCCACCGGCCCACATCCACAGCGGCGCCTTGCCGATGAATGCCAGCGATGGCAATGGCAAGCGCAGTGCAACAATCACCGGCAACAGAACCAGCACGCTGACCAGCAAGGACGCCAAGGTCGCCCACAAGGGATGGCCCAACCCTCGGGCCAGATTGGTATTGATTGCACTTTGAAACGGGACGACGGCCCCGGCCACTGCCGCCAGCAGCAACAGACCGGCCCAATGCAAGGTACTCATAATCGTGCTCCAGCAAGGTTTTGCTGGACTCTAAGGTATTCGTCGCGCAGATTTAAATTCTGTTTTGTCATGCGGAACATGCATCAGATGAATGAACTTCGGCGCATCGATCTCAACCTGTTGGTCGTCCTCGACGCCTTGCTCGCCGAGCAACACGTGACTCGCGCTGCCGAGCGTCTGCACTTGAGCCAGCCGGCGGTCAGCCATGCGCTGGCCCGTTTGCGCGACTTGCTCGGTGACCCCTTGCTGGTGCGTGCCGGTTCGGGGCTGGTACCCACCGCCCGGGCACTGGAACTGATTGCGCCGCTGTCCGAAGCCCTGGCCCGGGTGCAATCGCTGCTGGCGCCGAACACCTTCGATCCCGCCAGCGCCCGTCGGACCTTTCGGCTTGCGATGTCGGACTATGGCGCGGCGATCATCCTGCCCGGGCTGATTCGCACGTTGCGCACCGAAGCGCCGGGCATCGACCTGCAAATCAGCCATGCCAGCCGCGAAGGCATGGTCGAGGGGTTGCTCAATGGCGACATCGACCTCGCGGCTGGCGTACTCCCGGAATTGCCCGGCGAGTTGTGCAGCATGCCAATGTTCGAGGAACGCTATGTCTGCCTGCTGGATCGCCAGAGCCTTCCCGCCGGTGATGCTCTCGATCTGCCAACCTACCTTTCCCGTCCCCACGTCCTGCTGGAGATGCGCGGCAGCGGCACCCCGGAAATCGAACGCACCCTGACCGCCCTGCGTGAGCGCCGCCGCGTCGCCGTCAGCCTGCCGCATTGGAGCGTGGCGCCGCAGTTCATCAGTGGCACGGATCTGATCCTGACCGTAGCTTCGCGAGCGTTGAAGGATGTGGATGACGACTCGTTGATCGTCGTGCCGCCACCGTTCGAGATCGCACCGTTCACCTTTGTCTCGGCGTGGCACAAGCGGCGGGGCGGGGATCAGGCGTTGAACTGGTTGAACCGGCAGATTGAGCAGGGGATAGTGCGCAGCTGAACAACATCAAGGAGCTGGGCGTGACAGTGAAGTCTGTGGTGACGGTGGGGCTGGCGCTTTGCGGGGCGCTGATGGCGGGGGCGGTGTTGGCGGATTGTTTGCCTGCGCCGGTGAACGGTGACCTGGATTTCTCCGTGTGCAAGGAGTGGCCGGCCTTTCCGGGATTGAATATCAACGCGAATGCGAAATTTCAGCGCAGGTCCGGGCCGGGTGCTATCGATACGAGCGGCACCTATGATTTCACTTTATCTGTCTTGAAAAGCGACCAAACGGAACCGGTTGCCACTTATCACCAAGCCTCCGCTTTCTTCTCGGATGGGGTGACATTGCGAGATATCTCGCTCGATACCGCGCGCTACAAGCTGACTCCAGAGGTACGGGCGTTTGGTGTTCGCGTGCAGTTCACCAATGCCTCTCGCCTCAATCCGCTTGAGGAAACGCACCTCTCTCTTTTTGTAAAAGAAGGCGACAAGTTACGCCCTGTGCTCAGTCAATTAGTGGTTTACGAGTACGGCGGCGAATGGGACGGTGATTGCACTGGCGAGCGATTTGAGATGACCAGAACAGTAGAAATCGCCAAGACCAGCTCCCATGGTTATGCCGATCTGATTATCAAAACCCGGCAGACAAACACGACCAATGTCGTCGAAGGCGATACTTGCGAAGACAAGATCCATGTCAGCTCCCCTGAACTGACAACCCTTCACTACGACGGCAAATCATATGTCTTGCCTAAAGGTTTCAAAGCCATCGAGTGATACAGAGCCAACGCGACTTATTTCAAGGAAGAACAATGCTCACCCCGACCCGACTTTTCATCGCCCTCGGTTTTCTGGCCGTTACCACTCAGGCCCACGCCGCCTGTGAGATAAAGAAATTCGACGGTCACTCCCTGTCACGCTGCAAAGTGTGGCCGGCCTTCCCGGACAAGGCGATCTCGGCCAAATCCACCTTCGTGTCCGACTCCGAAGGTGATCACGACGGCGTGTTCGACCTGGAACTGTCGCTTCTTAACGCCGCCAATGCCAAGCCTCTGGCGACTTACGTCAAACCCGGTGCCTACAACTCCGACGCGATCAGCTTCGAAGACTTGAAGATCGATACCGCTCGATATCGTCTGGCGTCGGACGTTCGCGCCTTTGGCCTGCGGTCGGATTTTGCCGACCAGCTTTCAAGAGCCAATCCCTACGCGAAAACCGATCTGGCGCTGTATGTCCGCGAAGGCAGCAAGTTGCGACCGGTGCTGGAAGGCCTGGTCATTCGCAAGGAATTTGGCGAGGTTAGCGGTGAGTGCGATACCAAAGACACGAAAATCCTCAGGACCGTGGAAATCGGCCCATCCAGCCATAATGGCTTCGCTGACCTGATCGTTTCCTCAAGTGGTGTGGTGTACACCTCGACCCAGTCAGGCAAAGAGTGCGTTTCCAAAACCTCCAACCTGAAAAACACCCAAATCACCCTGACCTACGACGGCAAGCAATACACCGTCCCCGAAGACCTCAGAGGTTACTGACCGATGCTCACCGGCCTCAATCACCTGACCCTCGCCGTCACCGACCTGGATCGCAGCCTCGGGTTCTACCGCGACGTGCTGGGCTTGCGGGTCGAGGCCACGTGGGACGCCGGTGCCTACTTGTCGCTTCCGGGCTTGTGGTTGTGTCTCTCCCTCGATGCACAACGCCAATCCGAGCCCGGCGCCGACTACACCCACTACGCCTTCAGCCTCGGCGCTGCGGATTTCCCGCTGTTCGTGCATCAGCTTCGTGCCGCGAACGTGCCGCAATGGCGCGACAACCGCAGCGAAGGCGCATCGTTCTACTTCCTCGACCCGGACGGGCACAAGCTCGAGGCCCACGTCGGCGATCTGGCCTCGCGGCTGGCCGCGTGTCGGCAAAAGCCCTACGCCGGGATGCGTTTTTTCAACGAGTCGTGAATATTCACAAACCGCTGGGCTAGACTGGCGGCCACGTTTTGCGGCGTTTGCAGGTATTTCATGACTCCATCGTTGCTTATGGCCGTGCTGGCCTCGGGTTTCATCTACGGCATCACGCCGGGGCCGGGTGTCCTTGCGGTGTTCGGCATCGGCGCCGCGCGCGGTCGTCGGGCCGGGGCAGGGTTTCTGTGCGGGCATCTGCTGGGCGATGTGATCTGGTGCAGCACCGCGCTGATCGCGATTGTCGGCGCCCGGGAAATCGGTAGCACCGCGTTCGATGTGCTCGGTGTGCTCAGCGGTCTGTACCTGTTCTGGCTCGGCTGGCGCGCCGTGCGGGCCAAACGCAGCAACGGCGATCAACCCCAGGGCGCGGCGCGCCAGCCGTTCTGGCACGGCATCCTGTTCGGCCTGACCAACCCCAAGGCCTACCCGGTGGCGGTGGCGACATTCACCGCGCTTCTTTCGAGCCGTGCCGAACTGCTCAACTGGTCGATGCTGCCCATGCTGATTGCCCTGAGTTTCCTCGGCGGATTGCTCGCCTACGCTATTCTCATTGGCGTTGTCGGCGCCCGTCAGGTGCGTACGCTGTATCAGCGCCATGAACTGGCCATTACCCGGTTGTGCGGGGTAATGTTCATCGGTTTCGCCATCAACGCGCTGGTGCATGCGCTGCCGGGGCTGATGCCGAACAAGGCTTGAAAGAAATCGCCGGGATGCGAGGTCGAGGTCAGGGACGGTTGATCAGTGCTGCATTACCGGACACCCACGCTGAACCATGGAAAGCCGAAATTCTGCGCCCTTGGCGAGTTACATCGATCTGTTGCTGGACGCCGTTTGCGCGGTCGACAAACAAGGTCGCTTTGTTTTTGTCAGCGCGGCCTGCGAGCGGATTCTCGGCTACACCCCTGACGAACTGATCGGTCAGTCGATGATCGACTACGTCTATCCCGCCGACCGGGATCGCACCCTGGCCGCTGCCAGAGACATCATGGGCGGCGAGCCCAAGCACAATTTCGAAAACCGCTACGTGCGCAAGGACGGCAGTATCGTGCACATCCTCTGGTCGGCACGCTGGTCGGAAGTCGATCAATTGCGCATTGCCGTGGCGCGGGACATCACCGAGCGCAAACTTGCCGAATCCCGGCAGGCGGCGTTGTATGCGATCTCCGAAGCGGCCCATGCGGCGGAAGATCTGCTGGCATTGTTCAAACGCATCCACACGATCATCGGTGAGTGGCTGCCGGCGCTGAATTTTTCCGTGGCGCTGTACGACGAGCACTGTGCAAAGCTGGATTTTCCCTATCACGTTGACGATGACGAGGCACAACCGGAGCAACCGGGCACGGTGACCGGGCGCCTGTGCGCCGAGGTGATCCGCAGCGGCCAGCCGATCCTGCTGACCCCGGATTGCCCGCAGGCACCGCCGGGTTTCGAAGCGCTGGTGGCCGGGCAGCAATCACCGTGCTGGCTCGGCGTACCGCTGAACTCGAAGAACGGCACCATCGGCGCCCTGATCGTCAAAAGCCTGCCCGGCGGCGAGCGTTACACCGAGCGCGACAAAGAACTGCTGCAATACGTCTGCGCCCAGGTCGCCACAGCCATCGAGCGCCAGCAATTGCACGCCCGTCTGCGACGCATGGCGCAATATGATCAATTGACCCAATTGCCCAATCGCGAATTGTTGCGTGATCGGCTGAAGGCTGCGCTGGCCAGCGCTCGGGAAACATCGGGGCACATGGCGCTGCTGTATGTCGATCTGGATCGCTTCAAGCAGGTCAACGACACCTTTGGCCACGGCGTCGGCGACATGTTGCTGCAGACCGTGGCCAACCGCCTCAAGGGCTGCGTACGCGAGACCGACACCGTGGCACGGATCGGTGGTGACGAGTTCGTGGTATTGCTGCACAGCGTCCATGCCCCTGACGATGCCGACAGCGTGGCGGAAAAGATCCGACAGGTACTGGTGCAACCCATGCGCCTGGACGGGCACAACCTGAACATCGAACCGAGCATCGGAGTTGCGCGCTTTCCCGAACATGGCCATCACGAGCAGCAGCTGTTTCGCCACGCTGACCAAGCCATGTATGCCGCCAAAAGACAGAATCATCAGGCCCGGGGTATCTGACGGCCTGGCCGTTCGTCGCGGCAGCGGCAACTTTTATAAACCTTTGAGGGCCGTGTTTTTCTCAACTTAGGCGGGCAACAGCTCGCTTACGATCAATACCAAGAGGTAGAGAATCATGCCTAACTCAAGAAACTCGAACTCGGGAAACTTCGCCAACGATCGAACAAAGGCCTCTGAAGCCGGTCGCAAAGGTGGGAAAACCACCACCACGACTGTCGACAAAGAGCCTAAATCCGAAATGGGCCGCAAGCCCGCTCAGAAATCGAAGTAGTCGGCGAAGGTTGTTTTGATTGAGAGGCGGGGGCGCAAGCTCCCGCTTGAATTTGCCGAGAAGGAGGGCGCGACCATGAGCCGGATGGCCACCCGAGTACGCCGCATCAGTTTTGTCAGCCTGCTGGGCCTGTGTGCCAGCAGCGCATTTGCCCAGTCGCCCGCCGACTTCATCAACGAAGCCTCGGCCAAAGGCATGGCCGACATCGAAGCCAGCCGTCAGGCGCACGGCAAGGCCGAATCGAAAGAGGTCAAGGATTACACCATCGTGGTCATCAACGACCGCACCACGGCCAACCAGCATTTGGCGAAAATCGCCAAAAAACTCGATCTGCCGGTGGCCCCTCGCGAAGAACTCGCCGACAAGGCCAGGACGTTGATTCCGGAGGTGAAGGACGGCGCGTCTTTCGATCAGGCTTACGCCGCCAGCCAGGTCAAAGCCACCGAAGAAGCCATCGACCAGATCCAGCAGGAAGCCCGGACTACCGACGTGCCGGAAATCAAGGCCTTCGCCGACGAGACCCTGCCGAAGCTGCAAAGCCATCTGGAAATGGCCCGAGCGCTGCAAGCCAGTCGCTGAAGCCGGGTTAAACAAAAAACGGCGCTCGATGCGCCGTTTTTTCTGCTCAGCAATCATTCAAGTCCTGCTTCGGTTTGCTCTTTTCTCCCAACCCCTCCAGGTTGAAAACTTCGCCTTCGCCCAATGTACGGTAGTGCTTGCGCAAGGCTTCCAGTTGTTTGAGATCCAGCGCTTCCAGCCCGAGCATTGCGTTCTGTGCCTCTTTGGTTACCAGCAACAGTTCGTCGAGCTTCAAATGCAGAATGTCGGTGTCGCGGTTCTGGGTGTTCTGGATCAGGAACACCATCAGGAACGTGATGATCGTGGTCGAGGTGTTGATGATCAGTTGCCAGGTGTCGTTGAAATGAAAAATCGGCCCGCTCAGTCCCCATAGTCCAATCAGAATCAAAGCTCCCATGAACGTCTTGGGGCTGCCGGCCCAGAGTGCGAGCGTTTGCGAAATCTTTGCGAATTTCATGACCTTGTTCCTTATTGAGGGGCGCTTGAAATTCAGACATCTGAGGTGTGGCGAAAATTCTACTTACAAATCTCGGTGTTCACTGCCAGACCGGCGTTATCGGACGTAGGTAGGGGAAGGCAGGCCTGCAAGTTCGCTGTATCGTGACGGCAGTCGCTTTTCCATGTTTCGCCAAAACGTCCAAGACAGGAGAACGCAATGACCTGGTCCGCCAGACAATACGTCGCTTTCGAAGATGAACGCACCCGCCCGGCCCGTGACCTGCTGGCGGCGATTCCCACACAGCGAGCACGCTCCGTGGTCGATATCGGTTGTGGCCCCGGCAACTCGACCGAGCTTCTGGTGGAGCGTTTTCCGGGGGCGAACGTGCAGGGGCTCGACAGCTCAAAGGACATGATCGAGGCCGCACGCAAGCGTCTGCCGCAGTTGCAGTTCAAGGTGGCGGACATTGATACGTGGGCCGATGAAGGGCCATTCGATGTGATCTTCGCCAACGCGGTGTTGCAGTGGGTGCCGGATCACGCGGCGTTGTTGCCGGCACTGGCGGGCAAGCTGGCGCAGGGCGGCACTCTGGCGATCCAGATGCCGGACAACCTCAACGAGCCATCCCATCGCTTGATGCGCGAAGTGGCTGCCGACGGGCCATGGGCCAGCAAGCTGGCCGGCGCGGCAGGGCAGCGGACCGAGATGGCGGATGCCAGTGCTTATTTTTCGATGTTGCGTGCGCATTGTGCGCGGGTCGATGTGTGGCGCACCACCTATCACCATCAGTTGGCGGACGGGGCTTCAGGCGTTGTCGAGTGGTTCAAGGGCAGCGGTCTGATTCCGTTCCTCAGCCCGCTGACCGAGGCGGAGCGGGCGCAATATCTGGCGCGTTATCTGGCGGAGGTTGCGAAGGCTTATCCTGCGATGGCGGATGGTTCGGTGCTGTTGCCGTTTCCGCGATTGTTCATCATCGCCACACGCTAGATACCCCGTGGCGAGGGAGCAAGCTCCCTCTCCACAGATGATCTGAAAATTCAGCGCTGTACGGCGACCAGCATCATCATCGGCCGCTCGCGTTCTTCGGCGAGGGCCGGTTGCGCGGCCACTTCTGCATCGCTCGGGCCCCATTCGTTGACGTGTTGAATCGTGAATCCGGCGCCAATCAATGCGTTGAGCAGTGTCCCGACCGTGCGATGTTGCTTGATCACCCCGTCCGCCAGCCAGTTCGTCACCCGTTCGCCTTCCCTCTGATAACTGTCCAGCGGCCAGCGCTTGTTACCCTCGCTGTCGATCAGCCAGCCCGGATTGCGCGGCGCCATGAAGATCGGGTGCTCGATGGAAAACACGAAATGCGCACCGGGTTTGAGTGCGGCATGCAGCCTGGCAAACAGCCCCGAGAGATCCTTGATGTAGTGCAGCGCCAGCGAACTGTAGGCCAGATCGAAAGTGCATGCAGGCAAATCGAGCTGTTCCAGGTCGGCACGTTCGTAGCGGATGTTCGCGGCTGACGTCGTTTCCTTCGCCCGTTGGAGCATTTTCTCCGAGACATCCAGCCCCAGTACGTCGGCGGCACCTTGTTCGCTGGCCCAGCGGCAGAACCAGCCATAGCCGCAGCCCAGATCCACCACCTGCAAACCGTGCAGGATGGGCAGCAAGGTCTTCAGCGCCGGCCATTCAGGTGCGGCATCGAGGCCGCCGAGGGAGCGGTTCAACTGGCTGTAACCCTGAAAAAATTCGGGGTTGTCGTAAATGTTCTGGGTCATGGTCGGGTGCTCGTCTGAATTTGATTCGGGTGGCTCAACGGCCACGATTTGAAGTCCCTCGAAATGTGATGGCGCGTATTCGTCGATGGCCGCGCAGGGGGAGGGTGGTGGGTGACGGGGAAATGCTAGCGGGTCGGGGTGAGCGTGAGAACCGAACGAGTGTTGAGGATCTGTAAGCAACTCAGCGTAGCCGCTCTACGTTCTCATCGATTCGTTTCTGGATGGTTTGCAACGTGTCTTGAGTGATGACGCCGGGATACATCTTTTCGGCCATCGCCGCGAACTGGTCGGCCACTTCGCAGAATCGGGCGATGACAGCGTCGGCCGTTTCAGACGAAACCTCTGCTTCTTCTGCAAGATCGAGAATGGCTTTTCGCCCGATTTCCAATGCCTCGCCCATTACGTCCATCTGGTGGTAACCGCCGGGACCCTCGCAGAAGGTTACATCGTAGGCTGGCGCCAGCTTCCATTGGCCGGATTCCGACATGATGTAGGCGAAGTTCTTTGGGTGGTCATCTCGGTTATTGAACGCGACGTTGAAAACTACACGCTCAAACGCGAGCGCTTTCTCCCTTACGTCATTGGTGCACAGATGAGTTGCACGCAGGAAATTGACGTAGTCCAGTGCTCCGGCATTCTGGAAATCAGCGGCAGTGAAGGCAGCGAGACTTTGCATAGGCACGCGTAAGTCGTTTTCGCGATCAAAGCGCTTGGTAGCAAACGCTGCCAGCCCGTTTGGCAGGCTGAAGTACTGAGTGTCAGGTGTCTTTATTCCACACATCCGCAAGCATTCGGCGTAGACCATTTCGATGGCACACACCTCGGGATGCTCCTGCCGCGCGGGAAACTTGACCAGCCAGGCTTCGAAGCCTGATCTGGCTATGGTGGTATAGGTGTCGGTTTGCGGATCGCGATAGACCAAGGCTTTTGGTCTGGCACCCTGCGGAGAGCCACCCACCAGCAACAGCCGTTGCAAGAATTCACCACCTTCACCATTGAGAACTTCCTGCACCTCAGCCGCTAACAGATCGATGGAGACCTCAACTTGCGGCTCCAGCGCCTCGGGCGCCACCGGCTCGAATGACATTGCGCCCATAGCACTGTTGCCAATGTAAGCGAGACGCGCGAGCGGGCCGATGCGTGCGGAGTTAAGGCCGCGCCGCTTGAACAAGCGATCCATCAGCAGCATGCCCCAGCCATCCGGCAGCGAATCGTAGACAGGTCCAGGCAAACCCAATTGATGGGACGGAAAGTCACGCCGTAACTTGGGACCTTCCAATGGCAGCCTGTACGCCGACAGTTCCAGGCCTCTGCTCTTTGCCTCGTCGCTGTACTCGAACACGATCAGTGGACGACCGGTGATTGCCGTCGTGGAAACGAGTGTGCCCCACCGCCAGTGTTCACCCCATCCGTCGTAATAGACGTCCACTCGTTCAAGCATTTCCTGATTTCCTTTTAATGCGCTGACGCCTGGAACTGTCTTCATAGCGAAGGATGTCGTCCAGGCTGTCCAGTTTTGGCAAGAACAGATCTTCGACTTCCTGGACACGCCCAACAACCATGGCTACACGGACCACGGTTTCGAAACTGACATTACGCCCGGCTTCAAGGTTGGCCACCGTATTGGTGCCGACACCGGCGCGAGCAGCCACATCGGCTTGTGTCATTTGCAGGGCTATCCGCTCTGTGCGCAGGCGTTGGCAGAGCCGCTTGACGATCTCGCTTGGTTTGCTGAGGCTTAATTCCAGCATGGTGTGCCTTATGTCGCATAAAGGTCAGTCAATACCCAAAATTATAGAGTTAACCTTCAGTGCGTCAAATCAGTTAAATCCATTTTGATAGGAGTTAACCTCGATTCATGTCGATAAGCCATAATAATGCATAATTAAATTTCAAGTTTGTAAGCAGTCCAATCTGGCTTTACGTGGAGCATTACTTCGAGACCATCTCAATCGCCTGTTCCTGGGTGTCCCCGGTCGAGAAGCAGCCAGGGAGGTCTGGCAACTCAACTCGCCATGCGAATTCACGGTTACCGGGATGTATCGCCTGAACGCTTCGGAGCGCTCACGAAATGAGTTCGGATTGTCACGAGCGTAAGGGAAGACGGGTTGAATTCAATCAACGTGTAGTTTCTGAATGGTTCAAAAGCGGGCTTTTGCGCTACAAATCACAGGCACAAAAAAACCGGCCATCAAGGCCGGTTTTTTCTGTTTGCGCATCCCCCGCCAAACCACGACGCGGGACATGAATTCGATTGGAGCGGGTGAAGGGAATCGAACCCTCGTTATCAGCTTGGGAAGCTGGAGTAATGCCATTATACGACACCCGCTCGGAGCGGCTGACTTTGTACCAGACTCGGCCACGGATTTGAAGTTTTCTTTGCGTGGGGCGAGCGCAAAAGCCTGAATCAGGGCCGGATCGGTCGATCGCGGGCAAGCGCTGCGGGCTGGAGGACGACTTTATCTCAGATCCGCAGGCTCGCTCGCGACGACGTTGTTTCAAACGGCCAATGCATGGTGATCCTGGACAAACGGGTGACGCGTTCGGCTCATGGGCTGCTGTGCAGGTTTCAGGAAGCCGAGCAGGGCGTTCTGGCTGTCCCGGCAAGCGGACTTGTGTTCCATGTCGAGGAAGTGCCCGGTGGCCTGCAGGGTGGTGAAGGTGCTTTGCGCCACGTGGTTGCCGAACAGCCGGGCATCTTCGGCGGCGGTGTATTCGTCCCATTCGCCGTTCATGAACAGCACTGGCACGTTGATCTTTTTCGCTGCATTCAGATAGCACTGGCGATCACTGTTCAGCACATTGCTGATGTGAAAGTGCATCTGCCCGTATTCGTGCTCGGCGAGGCTGCTGACGTGACGATAGTTGAAACGCTTGAACAGGGATGGCAGGTGCTTGCCGATCGTGTTGTTCACCAGATGGCCGACGCGGTTGCGATCCAGGTTGCTCAAATAATTCACGCCCCGTTCGAGGTAGTCGCGCATCGGTTCGTTGATCACTGGCGAGAAGGAACTGATCACGGCCTTTTCGATACGCCGTGGCTGGTGTGCAAGGGCGACCATGGTCGCGGCGCCGCCCCAGGAAAACGACAGCACATGCTCGGCGGCGAAGTGATCGATCAGTTCCAGGAGAATCTGGGCTTCGATTTCCTTCGTCAGCATTTTCTCGTGACGATTGTGGACTTTCGACCTGCCCGCGTAGGGCTGGTCGTAGCAGACCACGTTGAATTGCGGGTGCAGATTTTTCACGGTCTGTGCAAACGACGCAGTCGTGGCCATCGAGCCGTTGACCAGAATAATGGTCTTTTCCGCGGCGTCTGCGCGATAGAACTCCGTGTAAACCCGATACTGACCCTGTATATCCAGCACAGCGATTTCTGGCCTCATGTCATAAGACTCCTGGCAAGCGGGTATGCGCGCAAATAGAGATTGCACGAGCTTTGTGACAGGTAGGCATACGCCTGGAATTTGGAGCCCATGTCGATCCGGAACGGCAGGTCGACGGGTATTGTTATTGGCGGGCAATCTGCCGGCTGAGGCGAGGCCCTGAGGGCTCTCTACCGGCAAAAGGTTTCTTGGATGTTGTATGTGACTCATCGGTCACAATTTGGCCGACGTCCTGATTCAAGCAGGGGGATCCGGATCGCGCAAGTGCCGTTGGCAAATTGTTCGACAACTTCTGCTGAGCGGTCGGCGGCTCAGAACAAATGGATCTCTTCGGTGCGCAGGGCTCGGTATTCGCCCGGTTTTAGCGCGTTGTCCAGGTGCAGCAGACCCATGGACTCGCGGTGCAGGCGCAGCACTTTGTTGTTGAAGAGACCGAACATGCGCTTCACCTGATGGTAGCGCCCCTCGACAATGCTCAGCCGTGCCGTTCGTGGGCCGAGCACTTCCAGCTGCGCCGGTTGGGTGGTCAGGTCTTCGAAGGCGAAGTAGATCCCTTCGGCAAACTTGATCGCATATTCCGGGCCGATCTCTTGTTCGGTCTCGACGTAATAGACCTTCGGCAGTTTGGTCTGGGGCTGGGTCAGACGCCGCGACCAGCTGCCGTCGTTGGTGATCAGCATCAGGCCGGTGGTGTTGAAATCCAGGCGCCCGGCAATATGCAAGTCGTCCTTGTCCGGCTCATGAATCAGGTCGAGCACGGTCGGATGCTCGGGATCGCGGGTGGCGCTGACGCAGCCCTGGGGTTTGTGCAACATGAAGTAGCGCGCCGGTTTGCCGGTTTGCAGCACTTCGTCGTCGACTTCGACGCGGCTGAATTCCAAGACTTCGCTGTGGGGGTCGCTGACGACTTTTCCGTCAATGCGCACGCGCTTTTCCACCAGCAACAGGCGAACCTGCTTGCGGTTGTAGCGGGGCAGGTTACTGAGGAAGCGGTCGACGCGCATGATCAGGAATTGGCAGGGGACGGGGGGCGCATCTTACGTTATCGACGACCTGGCCGCTTGCAGTTGCGCCTCGACCCGGGCGCAACGCGGGCACAGACAGGATTCATTGCGCAGTTCCGGCGGCAGGGCTTCGAGGACCGCCGGGTCAATGGAAACGCCGTAGCACCAGCAGGCACGGTCGGCGGTACGTGGATCAGCCAGGGTGCAGTCGTTGCGGGCGCCGCAGGCCGGGCAGAGGTCAGGTTTGTTCATGGTCGTCAGGCATAGGCAGAGTGAGGCATTTCCATGCAGGTGCGGTTGCGGCCGGTCTGTTTGGCCCGGTACATCGCATGATCGGCCCGGGACAGCAGGCTGTGCAAGGTGTCATCCGGTTGCAGGGTGGTGGCGCCGATGCTGACTGTCAGATTCAGGGTGTGATCGTTGTAGGCGTATTCATGCTGTTCGACGTGTCGGCGGATCTTCTCGGCAATCTTCTGACCGGTCTCGCCGTCAGTGTCCTTCAGCAGAACGATAAATTCCTCACCGCCCCAACGGCAGACGATATCGGAATGTCGCAGACAGCTTTGCAGGTCCCGGGCAAAGCCGATCAAAACCTGATCACCGGCCATGTGGCCGTAGGTGTCGTTCAACTCTTTGAAGTGGTCCAGATCCAGCAGCAATGCGGTGAGTGGTTTCGGCTCGCGATGCGCTTCCTGCAGGGCCTGTGCGGCGAGCAGGTCGAAGCCGCGGCGGTTGGGCAGTTCAGTGAGGCTGTCGAGGGTGGCCTGGGCGTGGATCTTGTCCTGATAGCGTTTGATCAAGCGGTTGACCAGCCACAGCACGATCAAGGTCACCAGCAGACAGATCAACAGATTGAGGTACAGCGACTGGCGAATCTCGCTCAGTGCGCCGTCTTCACGTTTGTCGACGAACAGATACCAGTTCAGCTCTGGAATGAACCGCACATTGAGGAAATGTCCCTGACCGTGGGCGGAATATTCGTAGCTGCCGCTATGGGGTTTGGGCAACTGGCTGACCAGGCCTTTCATGCTGTCGAGATCTGTCAGGCTTTTGCCGGCCCGCGCACCTTCCGGCCCGCCCTCGGCGCCGGTCAGTACCAGTCGGCCAAAGGTGTCGACGAAGTAAACGCTGCGTTGATAACGCTGTTGATACTTGTCGATCAGCTTGATGACCGCGTCCACCGTCAGCCCCACACCGGCGGCACCGATGAAGCGATCGTTGTAATCGAACACCTTGTAGTTGATGAAGAAGGTCATGTTGTCTTTGTTGGCCAGATCCGGGTCGACATTGATCTCGTACGGATCTTTCATGTCGCGCACGCGGAAGTACCAGGCGTCGCGCGGCTCGTCGATCTTCACCTGCTTGAGCACACCCTTGGCGTGGTAGTAGGTGTGACTGCTGTTGGAGACGAAGAATGCGGTGTAGGCACCGTAGTGGGTCATGACCTCGTCGAGATAACGGGTCATCTGGTCGCTGTCTTTCTCGCCGTTCACCACCCAGTCGCGCATGAAGGTGTCGCGGGACATCATCGAGGAAATCAGGATCGGTCTGACGAGATCCTTCTGGATTTCCGAATAAACGGTGTCGGAAGTCAGCGGCAGTTCCGTGTTGACGATGTTGTCGCGGATCGAGGCTCGAGAGGCGTAGTAGCTGAGCAGCGAGGTGGCGAGGAAGCCTGCGCCGAGGAGGGCGACCAGCGTCAGTACCAGCGAACGTTGGGAGTAAAACGCAGATCTGAGCGGCATTGGCAATTCCGTTGACGGTGGCCCGATGGCAGCATTCTAGTGGCAGTGACGGGGAAAAGGTTGCGGCATATTGGCCTGAAATGAGCAGCCTGTTGCGCCGCTGATCCGACGGGCGATGGAAGTTGGCACTCGGCAGCGATTAGCCAGTCAAATCCGTTGTCAGCCGGTCTGTGCCGACTGCTGTCACAGGTCTTCCAGGAGGCCGTCATGAGTACTGCAAAATTGCTGCGTCGAGTGCTGCTGGGAGCAGTGCTCGGTTTTGGGCTGTCCGGTTGTTATTACTACGCCGGCAGCTACGATGCCTACCCCGCAACCTATTATTACCCCGGCTATTACTCTCCCTATTACTACGGTGGCTATTACGGCCCGCGCTATTACGGTGGCGGGCGCTATTACTACTATGGAGGCCATGGCTATCGCGGAGGGTACGGACGGGGTTATCACGGCGGCGGATATCACGGTGACCACCATTAATCAGCGGCTGAATGAGTCGATGTTTTCGTGAACAAGGTTTCATCAATCACATGTTTCAACTTGTTACAGAAACGCACCAGATTCGGAAAACGCTGTCAGATGTTTCGTCAGTCGCCGAATGAAAGACTGACGCCTGCCAGCGTCGCTGGTGTGGCTACCCGCGGTCCAGGAGGCCGCCATGTATCGCCGAATTCTTCTGCTTGCCGTGATGCTTTTTTCGATTGGCGGTTGTGTCCCTTACTCCTACGGTGAGGGTTATTACACCTCAGAGGTCTATACCTCCCAATCTCCGTCGTACTACAACAGCGGTGGCACCTATTACAGCGGTGGCAGCACCTACTATTCAGCCCCGCGTTACTACCAGCCAGCTCCTCGCTATTACCAGCCGGCGCCACGTTATTACTCGGCGCCGCGTTACTACCAACCGGCCCCGCGCTACTACGAGAGCCGCCGCTGGCACGGCGATGATCGTGGACGCTGGGATGGCCATCGTCGTGGTGGCTGGGACGATCATCGCGGTCGTGGCGATCACTGGCGCGGCAACCGCTGGTAACTCCCCGCAAAAAAGCGGCGCATTGAGCGCCGCTTTTTTTTGCCTGTTTTTCGGCAATAACGTGTATCGAACCATCTCCTAACAGGTTCTCGGAACCCTCCTACAGTTTTATTTCTGAACATTTGTTAGCGTTTGTATGCATACGTTGATGTTGAAAAACTTCAATTTCAGGGAGATGTAAGCGCGGGATATTGCTCAGATATGAATCTTCTTATCATTCATCAAAATTTTCCCGGTCAATTTCGTCATGTGGCGTTGGAAGCATTGCGCAGGCGTCTGGGAGTCGTAGCAGTTGGGCGCGATACGGCGCCAGGTGTTGCCGGTGTGAAGTTTTATCGATATAGGCCATCAAGAAAAAATATTTACGGCGTTCATGCTTGTTTACGTAAGTATGAGGAGGCTGTTTCCGATGGGCAGCAAGTTAAAAGAATATTGTTGGGGCTTAATAAAGCAGGCTTTCGGCCTGATGTAATACTCGCACATCCAGGGTGGGGCGAAACTCTATTTGTCAAGGATGTGTATCCGGAAGTGCCTCTTGTGCATTTGTGTGAATACTATTACCGAGCACATGGAGCAGACTCTGATTTTGATCCCGAGTTTCCTTGTGCGATCGATGTGTCTTCAAGGCTCGGAATCTTGAATTCGATGCATGTTTTGAATATTGAGCAATGTGATGTCGGCATTGCACCCACACACTGGCAGCGCAGCCTTTTTCCGAAAGCATATCAATCTAAAATTCGCATCATTCACGAAGGTGTTGTTCAGGTTGCTGATTCGGAAAATTTAAAGTCCGTAACTTTGCCTGACGGGTGCACGATTATATCAGGTCAGCCTGTTGTGACTTATGTCGCCAGAAATCTTGAACCGTATCGTGGGTTTCATAGTTTTATGCGAGCCATTCCTCGTATCCAGGAAATATTCCCGAATGCGCAAATTATTGTAATAGGCGGAGAGGGTGTCAGTTATGGACGGATGCCCGTTGGATACCCGAACTGGCGCAGCAAGATGCTCGCGGAAGTGGATGTTGATATTTCCCGGGTTCACTTTGTGGGGAAGTTGCCTTATCAAACATATAGATCGGTTCTGAGTCTTTCAAAGGCTCACGTGTATTTGACATATCCGTTTGTACTGTCGTGGTCTCTGTTGGAGGCAATGGCGTCTGGCTGTGTTGTCGTCGGCTCAGATACCGCTCCCGTACGGGAAGTTATCGAGAGTGGAGTCAACGGAATACTTGTGGATTTTTTTGATGTTGAAGAAATCGCCACGGCAGTGTGCAGGGTTTTAACGTCTTTCGGTGATTTTGAATCCATGAAGGACGCGGCGAGATTGAGGGCAAGCGAATTCGATGTGGTTAAAGGAGTAAGCGGCTACTTCGAAGTGTTCAAGGAGTTGATGAGGTGAGTTGTTTCAAGTGACGTGATTGATCATTTTAAAATGGAGATTTGAAATGCTGAAGATGTCTCGCAAGGAAGTTTTTCGTCAGTGCAGACGGGCGGTTAAATATGGACTGTTGCTAGCGATCTGTTATTGGATGGTCGACTTCTATATCCGGTGGGAAGAGGCTGCAGAAAAGCGGGCGATTTATCAGAAAAAACAGGAGGAGTGCAGCAGGAAACTGGCGGGTATGGAGCAGGTTCCTATCCTTGGCGGCAGTCTGCTGGACCGGACAAGGATTCCCGGGTTCCATTTTGGATCGACATTAAGGAGCGACGGTTCCTGTATTGCCGATCTTCTTGATGGGTCATTCTGGTGGACGGGAAAAGAACTGTTTCCTGTGTATGAAACTCTTGGGGTAGAACCACCCAGCAGCTGGACGCATTTCCACGTTACCGCCAGGCTTTTCACCAGAAGGGATACCACGGCACCGCACAACATGGGCGGGCGGCATGTGGATTGGCCGGATGAACTGATTGTTAAGCTGAAAAATTATCCAGGCCTGGAACTTTGGCTTACCGCGCCTCCACCCAGTATCAAAAATGAATTCTCTGTTCGACTTTTTGTTATGCGCGACTGGCGTCGGCATGATGGAACGCCACGGAAGATAAATTGTGAAGGTTTAAATTCGCTAGAATCTAAAGCTTCTGCAAGCGGTTTGAGTAAAGCCTATCTTTTGAAAATGAATAAGGAGCAGTTGGAGAATTTGGAGTTTGGGAGTTTGCGTGCGTATTGTACGGTCGGGTTGCACCATTTCGATTTTGCAGGTGGGGATGCTCGTATACATTTGGGTACCGAGGGTTTGCGGGGTGCTCCAGAAGCGCTTAAGGCTGTCAGTGACTATCTTTCACATTCAATTATTACAGGGAAGTAAATATGAGCTATATATTCAGTGATTTGGAAAGATCGGAAATTTTGCAGGCTGCAAATGTTTGTGAGGGAATGGAATTCAATGTCGAGGAGGAAGAGTATTTTGCGATGGCAGTGGAGGGGCGAAGCTGTGTTGCACTTTACCGCATATTGTCAAATATCCTGGATGAAAAGATTTTAGACGGTTCTGCGTTCGATGAGAACGTAATGGGTATTTTTAAAGATGCCAAACTTTGGCTCGATGTGGCAATTGATGCAAATGGCGGAGTGGGTGCTTACTCTGCGTTGATCCGAGCGTATACCCAGCGGCAAGGGGAGTTAAGGTTAAATAGAAAATTCAGTGATTATAAGATGCAAGAGTCATCTAATCAGGTGGCGGTCAATCTCATGAATACGCTGGTAAAAGGCTCCGTTGAATATGGTTTGGCGCCATGGACTGTGCCCACCATAAGCCAAATTGCAGCAATCGATGCAAGCGCTATTGGTAGAGTATTATTTCGTCAAGTTGTTGGTGATATTGATACGGCTACCAGTCGTAATGCGGGATGGTCTGGAACAATCGGCTTCAGCCTGTTGGGTGGAGAAAAACCCTATGAAACCTGGCGATTGATCTCCGCCGGTGATCCGGATTCCCATATAAAAGGGAATCATGGTCTTGCCAGGTTCAACAGGCTGGATGACCTAAAGAATATTCTGTTTGCCGTGGATTCATACGGTATAGCCTTGCAGGCAGTGATCAAAAACTTCGGGTTGAATATGGTCGAAAGCCTGTTCTCGGTCCTGCCCGAACAGATAAATATCGCTCTTGCCAGCGGCAGCATCAATCCGCTTATTCAGCACGTGGTGAAAGGTACGCCCATTTCACCTATTGTCAGCCTGATATTGCGATATAACCTGAATGATTTTTTTGACATGCTCAGGCGAACCTACGACGGAAATTCGGCCGCCACGCCTACCACCGATGAAACCTTCGCCTCCAACGCTTACACATTTTTCTCCGCATTTTCTCCGTCTCAATCTCAGCGCATCGTTACCAGAACCATTGGCGAGTACGGCAGCGCCAGTGACTGGGCCCAGTTGGCCACCCAGGCAACGCCCATCGGCGTCGCGTTACGCAATTCTCTCCAGCAGTTAAGTGAAATCGTGATCGAACGATCCGATGGTTTTTCAGGACGCGGACTGGAGCTTTACGATCCCGAAACGGGGGAGGGCTTCATCACTGAGCAATGGCTTGCCGATCGCTCTGAAATGCTGGCCCGGCTGATTTCCCGAACCAATGGATCGTTCGGTCGAAATACTGTCCAGACCTTTTCCTATTCGGATTTGGCGTCGGGCAAACAGGCGCCGATGACCACAGGTGTCTCCAACCCTCTGGTCATGTTTGGCGATGACGGCGGACGATCATTCGGTGGCGGGGCAAATACCGATCATCTTTACGGCGGTGGTGGCAATGATTCAATCAGTGGGCTGTCCGGTAATGACGTTATCCAGGCGGGTAGCGGTAACGACTCTATGACTGGAGGCGAAGGGCACGACGCGTTGTACGGGATGGCGGGTAATGATGTTTTGGTGGGTGGCAGGGGCAATGACTTTCTGGCCGGTGGGTCGGGAAAGGATCGGTATGAGTTTTCCAGCGGAGATGGGATAGACGAGATCTTTGAGGCGGACGTTGATGACGCGTTACTGATAAACGGACTTCCAATCCCGGCCCTTGAGCGCAGCGCTCCGCTCAGCAATATCTGGCTGACGGAAGATCGAACGATCACTTTGACGCTCATTGAGGATCCGGCTGAAAACACGCTGAACATCAAATACGGACCGAACGACCTCATCGTCGTAAAGAATTTCGCGCCGGGGATGCTCGGCATTGATCTTCCTGATTATCGGGGCCAGACGTTCTCTGCTCCCGATCTGATTCTTCAAGGCGACTGGAAAGTTAAAGATACCGACCCGAATGTTCGTGGGGATCAACCTTCTTATGATGAGTTGGGCAACGCCCTGCTTATGCCCAACGTCAAGCAGAGGAACAAAGCCGATTTGCTATACGGATCACCGAAAGACGACCTCATCGTTGGTCTTGGCGGATCTGATCGACTGTTCGGCAAGGAAGGTAACGATCGTTTATTCGGCGACAAACCGTCGACGCTGGAAAAGGCCTTTGCCGATGCAACCAAGGGAAAGACCAGCCGTGGCGATTGGCTGGATGGCGGGCCGGGTGATGACCTGCTTGTCGGCACGGCTTCGCGAGATGTGCTTCTCGGTGGGTATGGCCGGGACACGCTGATCGGGGGAGCAGGTGATGACAATTTATCCGGTGATGAGACGACTGGATCACATGAGCAAGGCTGGGGCGTCAGGCGCGTCAATGTTCCACTTGTCGATGGCGTTATCAGCATGCGCACTGTCTTTGACAAGTCCTCATTGAATCGTCCCTTGGAGGGCGGCAACGACGTTCTCTATGGCCAGAGTGGCCAAGACTTTATGAATGGCGGCTGGGGAGATGACTTGCTCGATGGCGGCAGTGACGATGACACGCTGTCCGGCGGGGAAGGTAATGACACGCTGGCTGGCGGGAGTGGCGATGACACATTGCTGGGAGACAACCTGGATTGGGGTGGCGGTCTCGACAGCCGGCATCATGGCAACGATTTGTTGGTGGGTGGCAGTGGCGATGACTCCCTTGCCGGCAACGGTGGTAGCGACGTGCTGTACGGTGGCAGCGGCAATGATGTACTGAAAGGTGATGACGAGATACTGCGAGGCGTTGCGGGTGATGCCGCAGACTTTTTCGGAAGTGATTTTCTGGATGGCGGCGAAGGAAATGACACCCTTTGGGGCGGCGGTGCCGATGATTCGCTTTTCGGTGGCGGTGGTAACGACGAGTTGGTCGGTGATGACCATGAACACCCGGTTCGTTATCACGGTGATGATTATCTTGATGGCGGTACGGGAGACGACACACTCCGTGGACTGGGTGGCTCTGACACTCTGATAGGTGGATCAGATGCAGATGCTCTGGATGGTGATGAGCCTGGCTTGAAAGCGGGCGGAACCAACGATGACCACATTCAAGGTGATGCAGGAAACGATACGCTCTGGGGAGGTTTGGGCGCCGATACGCTTTTGGGTGGTGCCGATGATGACTTTTTGATGGGTGACTACGAGCAAACATCCGAAGCGGAACATGGCGCTGATTATCTTGATGGCGGCTCAGGCGACGATACTTTGCTGGGCGGTGGTGGAAACGACACGTTGGTTGGCGGCGAGGGTGTTGATTATTTGCGCGGCGGCCCTGGCGATAACGTGTTTGAAGGTGGTGCCGGTAACGATTATCTGGAAGGGATGCAGGGTAACGATGTTTTTTACTTTGGCGTTGGCGATGGTCTGGATGTCGTTACTGATACAGGTGGCAACAATGTCGTACATTTTGGCGCTGGATTTGCTGAGCAGAACTTGCAGGCCGAGATCGTCAATCTTGATGTGGGCACGGTGTTGCGTCTGTCGAATGGTATGGGTGACGCGCTTCTGATTCGTCACCATGAAAAGTGGGCAGGTTCGACTTTCAGGTTCAACGATGGTGTGGTCCTGAATTTCCAGGATGTAATCAAATTAACGGTGCAACCGGTAGATGCTACGGATCAGTCCATGACAATTGCTACAGTGCCCGATGCCGGAAAAGTGCGGGACATTGAGAGTGAGAGTGTAGCAGTCGTCCAGACACCGCCCGATGACACATCCGCTTCTACTGAAAGGGAGGGTAGTAAAACGAGTCGTCATACCGGGTGGGATAACCATTTTCTCTCGGAGCTAAAAGCGAAGCGCTCAGCGGACAGGCAGGTGTCAGGATTTGCACTGAACGATCAGGGTGTGTGGGTTAGAAGTCATATTGCTACCGATGAAAGTGGTTATGTCATTAGCGCCGAGCTGATCCGTGACGACGTCGAAGTCGGATTTCTCTCCAGGACACCTGAGTGGATGGGAGCTATTGCCGGTGACGCCGTAGTGAGTGAACAGACCTCAATCTCTGCAACGAAAACCACGTTCAAGCCTGTAAAAGCTGAAGCGGCTCAATTACCGAAACAAAAGCCAGAGTACTATCCATCGGGCTCGAGTTATTCGGGGTTTTCGTTAAATTCAGGTGACGCCGTCGTTGAAGACAGAGACTCCTCGGGCGCCATTCAGGGGTGGTACGTCTATCCCGCTGGAAGTTTTGAAAGTCATGAAACTGTTCTTAGAGCGTTTCGTTGGAGTACGACTAACCAAACGATCAAACATAAAACTGTTCATGGCAGTGACGCTGGCGGCAGGGTAAATCTCGAGGTGGGAAATCTCTTTCATGGCGGTGCAGGAGATGACTTGATCGCGACCTATGCCGGTTCAGTGCTTGAGTATGGCGAGGTTAACGACAGGATCCCGGGTGCGTTTCTATCGGCTGGCGCAGGCAACGACACATTGCTTGGGTCTGCGGGGGGCGATTATTTGGTCAGTGGGCCGGGAGAAGATTGGCTTTACGGCGAAAACGGTCCCGACACTTACATAGTTCAAGCGCATGATGGCGCAACAACCTTTATTGCGGACGTGCTTGCCCCGGTGTTTTTGAGCCCTGAGGTTGGAGCTTCCGGATGGAGTGACGAGTTCGGGGGGCTTGATATTGATACCGTCATTCTTCCGGATGAGGCGAAGCCGGCCAAGTTGCAGTTAAGCTGGGGGGCGGTATTGATTGAAGCGGTAAATATTGAATTGTTACCCGCTCCACCACGCAGTGCTTATCGCCAGCCGCCTCGGGCCCGGATGCTGTATACGACACTCGATATCGGATGGGGCGGAACTCAAAAAGTACGAATCGTTTTGCCCCGTCCGAATGATCTCGGTGGTTCCGGAATTGAAAGAGTGAGGTTTTCCGACGGGTCGAGCATCAGTTTCAAAGACCTCGTCAGTCGATCAGGCATTGCACCCGATACTTATCATCACGGCATCACCGTTCAAGACGCTGCTCAGGTCAAGTCTTTCCGAGACAATCATTTTCTGCCGCTCGTGGGTGGTCGCGGTAATGACACCCTCCGCGGGGCTGGTGAAATAAGGGGAATGCAAGGAGATGATCTGCTCTGCGGCAGTTCAGGCGATGACGTTCTCTACGGCGGGGCTGGCAATGACACCTTGTCCGGTGGCGCGGGTAATGATGTGTATAAATACGATGGGCTCGGGCGAGACTTGGTAATCAATGCAGGCGGTGGAACTGACGGTATAGATTTTTCGGAAGTCGGGCTATCGATTGATCAACTCAAGTTTCACCGAGAGCAGGATGATCTCGTCATCGTAGTCAGTTATGGCGTGTCTCCAAAGATTCGTGTCTCCGGACACTTTTCGAGGGGTGATGCCGCTATCAGCTTCATCAGTGTCCTAGGAGAGGATGGAGCCGTTCAAAACTACACGGCGAATCAATTCGCTGAGCTTTTACACCCTCTACCTCCGTTACGGGATGTAGAGGATATCTTGTCGAAAAATGATGAAGAGTCGGTGCAGGCCATGAAGGAAATAATCGAGTTTTACCAGTTGAATGCCTGATCGCAGCCAATTCGCGTTGGGCTCGAGTTTCCCGCGACAGAGCTCAAGAGACTGTAATCGCGGGTAACGATCGGCTTTAGTACTGCGACAGATCCGCCAACGGATGCCGTCCCTCCCAGACCTTGTGAAAGTGCGCCTCGACCACCGCTTCCGGCACCCGGGTAATGTCCGGCCAATGCCAGTGCGGTTTCTGATCCTTGTCGATCAGCCGCGCCCGAACCCCTTCGCTGAACTCAGGATGCCGGCAACAGTTGAGGCTCAGGGTGTATTCCATCTGAAAGACTTCAGACAACGACAAGTGCCGGGCGCGCACGATCTGTTCCCAGACAAGATGCGCGGTCAGTGGCGAACCTTCGCTCATGGTTTTCGCCGCCCGGGCAACCAGCAGGTCGTTGCTGTCCCGTTGCAGGCTGAGGGCTTTCCAGGCGCAGGTCACGTCGCTGACATCCAGCCATTCATCGATCTGCTGCCGCCGCGGCAGCCATTGCGCTTCCGGCATTTGCGCCACGGCCTCCTGCTGCAACGCCTTGAGCAGACTGTTGAGCTGCATGGCGGTCTGTTCCTGCCAGTTCAATTGCAGCAGGCGGTCGATCAGTTCCTGCTGCTGTTCGTCGAGCAGGAAACGGTCGGCGAGGTCCAGATCGAGTGCATCGCGGCCATTCATGTGCGCGCCGGTCAGGCCGAGGAACAAACCGAGCTTGCCCGGCAGACGTGACAGAAACCAACTGGCACCGACATCCGGGTACAAACCGATGCTGATTTCCGGCATCGCCAGTCGACTGCTCGGTGTGACGATGCGAATGCTCGCACCTTGCAACAGACCCATGCCGCCACCGAGCACATAACCATGGCCCCAGCAGATCAACGGTTTCGGGTAGGTGTGCAGGCTGTAGTCCAGGCGGTATTCGGCATTGAAAAACTGCGCAGCCAGCGGCGGTACTTCGCCGGGATGCATACGACAGGCTTCCACCAGACTGCGCACTTCGCCACCGGCACAGAAGGCCTTGGCACCGTTGCCGCGCAAGAGCACACAGACAATTTGCGGATCCTTGGCCCAGACGCTCAGTTTGTCGTTCAGTGCATGGATCATGGGCAGGGACAGCGCATTGAGCGATTTTTCGGCATCGAGAGTGGCCACGCCGATGCGCGCACCGTCGGTGCCGG
Source organism: Pseudomonas sp. BW7P1 (assembly GCF_024981055.1). Taxonomy (NCBI): domain Bacteria; kingdom Pseudomonadati; phylum Pseudomonadota; class Gammaproteobacteria; order Pseudomonadales; family Pseudomonadaceae; genus Pseudomonas; species Pseudomonas sp. BW7P1. Next base: position 1,670,624 of record NZ_CP103374.1, read on the forward strand.
TCAGTTCTTCGAAGTGCAGATTCATCGTGACCTCGATCGGGAATTTGAACGATCAGTATGAACGCTGTGTGGGAAAGTGCCGGATCTGCGTCAGATCAATTGACAAGCGTGGTCGGCTTTCCTAGGGTTCGCCCCATTGTTTTTGCCGGGTATGACCATGACTGCTGACGACCGTATCAAACTCGAACCGAGCTGGAAGGAGGCACTGCGTGCCGAATTCGACCAGCCTTACATGGCAGAGTTGCGCACTTTTCTGCAGCAGGAGCGGGCGGCCGGCAAGGAAATCTATCCGCCGGGCCCGCTGATTTTCAATGCGCTGAACTCGACGCCGCTGGACAAGGTGAAGGTGGTCATCCTTGGTCAGGATCCGTACCACGGCCCCGGCCAGGCCCACGGCTTGTGCTTCTCGGTGCAGCCGGGCGTGCCGGCGCCGCCGTCGCTGGTCAACATCTATAAAGAATTGAAACGCGATCTGAACATCGACATCCCCAACCATGGCTATCTGCAGAGCTGGGCCGATCAGGGGGTACTGATGCTCAACACCACCATGACCGTCGAGCGCGCCAACGCCAACGCGCACAAGGACAAGGGCTGGCAGTTTTTCACCGACCGGATCATCGAAGTGGTCAGCCAGCGGCAGCCGCATCTGGTGTTCATGCTCTGGGGCTCCCATGCCCAGAGCAAACAGAAGCTGATCGACGCCACCAAGCATCTGGTACTGACCTCGGTGCATCCGTCGCCGCTGTCGGCCTATCGCGGCTTCCTCGGCTGCGGGCACTTCAGCCGTACCAACAAGTTCCTGGAGCAGAACGGCGAAGCGCCGATCGAGTGGCGCTTGCCCGCCGTCGTCTGATCGTCAGGGCTGGCGGTTCCAGTACTTGAACAACGGTTCCGCCAGAAACAACACGAACAGCAGCCGCATCACCTGCATCGCCGTCACCAGCGGTACCGACAGTTGCAGGGTTTCCGCTGTCAGGCTCATCTCGGCGATCCCGCCGGGCATCATGCCCAGGGTCAGCGAGCGCAGATCCAGATGGGTCATTGCACTCAGTCCCAGCGCCGCCAATGTGGCGATCAACATGGTCAGCGCCGTGCCGATCAACGTACGCCCCATGAATGACGGTGCGCGGCGAAAGAACTGCCGGTTGAAATGACAGCCGAGTCCGCTGCCGATCAGCCACTGGCCGATCTGGCTGCCGCCATTGGGCAGACCGATGTGCAGATCCCAGCCGATGCTCACCGCCGCGCTGACCAGCAACGGCCCGAACAGCCACGGATTGGGCTGGCGCAGACGTTGCCAGAGCCAGGCGAGCAGACCGCCCGCCGGAAACAGAAACGCCAGCCAGCGCCAATCGACGCTGCCGGCGTGAGAAATCGAGGCACCATCGCCCAGCAGATATTTGAATGCCGCCGGCACACACAGCACCACTACCAGCACCCGCAGGCTTTGCCCGGCCGCGACATGGCTGAGCAGTGCGCCGTTGCGTGCGCCGAGGTTGACCATCTCACCGGAGCCGCCGGGCATGCTGGAGAAAAACGCCGTGGCGCGATCCTCACCGGTACGGCGCATCAGCCATACGCCGACTACTGCCGACAGGCTGGTGACCAGCGCCCCGAAGAAGATCAGGCCAAAGTGGCTCAGTACCTGCTCCATCACCAGTGGGGTAAAGTGCAGGCCGATGCCGATCCCGACGATCCACTGGCCGCACTTGCGGCCGCCAGGGATTTCTGTCAGTTGCCAAGGGGTCAGGCAGCGCACCAGGATGATCGCCAGCAACGAGCCGACCATCCACGGCAGCGGCCAGCCGATCTGGCTGGCGATGAAACCGCCAAGCAGACCGACCAGCGGCGTTCCCCACCAGGTTTTGAAGGACCGATCAGACATCGGCGATGGCGCGCCGGGCGACCGAACGTTTGCGCCAGATACGCAGCAGCGGCATAAACAGCATGATCGCGGTCAGGATCCAGACACCGAAGGTGATCGGGCTCGACCAGAGGATTTCCAGCGCACCGTTGGAGATCGACAGCGCACGGCGCAGGTTCTGCTCCATCAGGCCGCCGAGGATGAATCCCAGCAGGACCGGCGACAGCGGGAAGTCCAGTTTGCGCAGGATGTAACCGAAGATGCCGATGCCGACCATCAGGAACAGGTCGAACGTGGTGGCATGCACCGCGTACACGCCGATCCCGGTAATGATTGCGATCACCGGCACCAGCGCCCAGTTCGGCACGGCGAGGATGCGGGTGAAGATGCGGATCATCGGGATGTTCAGGATCACCAGCATGATGTTGGCGATGAACAGCGAAGCGATCAGGCCCCAGACGATGTCCGGTTGTTGCTGGAACAGCAGCGGGCCCGGGGTGATGTTGTACAGCGACAGCGCACCGATCATCACTGCCGTGGTGCCTGAGCCCGGTACGCCGAGGGTCAGCATCGGCACCAGCGCGCCGCAGGCGGATGCGCCGATGGCGGTTTCCGGGGCGGCGAGACCGCGCTTGTCGCCTTCACCGAATTTGCCGTCGGCACCGGCGATGCGTTTCTCGGTCATGTAGGCCACGGCACTGGCCAGGGTCGCGCCGGCGCCAGGCAATACGCCCATGATGAAGCCGAGCAGACCGCAACGAATGTTCACCACGAATACCGACGCCGCTTCCTTGAGGTTGAACATCATCCGTCCGGTGGCTTTTACGGCTTCCTGGCCACGATGGGTTTTCTCCAGCAGCAACAGGATTTCGCTGATCGAGAACAGGCCCAGCACCAGCACCACGAATTGAATGCCGTCGGTCAGGTGAATGTTGTCGCCGGTGAAACGGTACACACCGCTGTTGGCGTCGATGCCGACGCTGGACAGGAACAGACCGATCAGCGCTGCAATAAATGTCTTCAGCGGTCGGTCACCCGCCATGCCGCCCAGGCAGACAATCGCGAACACCATCAGGACGAAATATTCGGCCGGCCCGAAAGCGATGGCCCATTTCGCCAGCAGCGGGGCGAACAGCACCATGCCGCAGGTGGCGATGAGCGCACCGATGAACGAGCTCCACGCCGACAACGACAGCGCCACACCGGCGAATCCCTGACGGGCCATCGGATAGCCGTCGAGGGTGGTCATCACAGTGGAAGCTTCGCCGGGAATGTTCAGCAGGATCGAACTGATCCGCCCACCGTATTCACAGCCCAGGTACACCGCCGCCAGCAGGATCAGCGCCGACTCCGGCGGCAGACCGAGGGCGAAGGCGATCGGAATCAGCAGTGCCACGCCATTGATCGGGCCCAGGCCCGGCAACAGGCCGACGACGGTGCCGATCAGCGTACCGGTCAGCGCGGTGACCAGGTTATACGGGCTCAGCGCGACGCCGAAGCCCTGTCCCAAATATCCGAGCGTATCCATATCAGTTCTCCAGAACGTCGAGCAGGCCGAGGGGCAGCGGTACGTCCATCAGACGGTCGAACAGCAGGTACAGACCGATGGCCATCAGCGTGGTCACCACGGTGCTCGGCAGCCAGCGGCCACCGTACAGGCGCGCCATCGGGATGCCGATCACGCAACTGCTGAGGATGAAACCCAAGGGCTCGAACAGACCGGCGAACACCAGCAGCAACAGCACGCAGATGCCGATCTTGGTCAGGGTTTCACGGTCCAGCGGCGGTTCGTCTTCGCTGTGTTTGATCGGTGCCGGGCGAAACAGCATGTACAGCAGCGCCAGGCTCATCAGGCCGAGCATCAGCAGGGGAAATGCCCGCGGGCCGACCGGTTCGTAGGAAAACGCCGCCTGATAGGGCCAGGCCATCAGTGCCAGGCCGGTACAGGCCAGCAGCAACACCGAAGCAAAAATGCGTTGAATAAGCATGAGGAACTCCTGGGCCACGACCTCGAAGCGCGAGGCCATGGCCGTTAGACAGAGACGATCACTGGATCAGGCCGAACTCTTTGGCCAGCACTTTGTAATCCGCGACTTGCTTCTTCACGTAGGTGTCCAGTTCCGGGCCGGTCATGGCGAACGGGAACAGTTCACGCTGATCACGAAGCTTGGCGAAGTCGTCGGAGGCCAGCAGTTTGTCGAAGGAGGCTTTCCACCAGGCGTAGTCTTCATCGCTGACTTTCGGCCCGAGATAGAAACCGCGTACCACCGGCCAGACGATGTCGTAGCCTTGTTCGCGGGCAGTCGGGATGTCCTTCATTTCCGGCTCGTCCAGGCGTTTCTCGGCGAACACGGCCAGCAGGCGCATGTCACCGCTCTGGATGTGCGGCATGGAGTCGGAGATGTCGGTGCTGCCGACCTGGATGTGACCGCCGAGCAGGGCGGTGGCGATTTCGCCGCCGCCTTCGAGGGCGACATAACGCAGGTCGCGCGGGTTGATCCCGGCAGCCTTGGCGATCAGTGCGGTCTGCATCCAGTCCTGGCTGCCGACGGTGCCGCCGGAGCCGATGACCACGGCGCTCGGATCTTTCTTCAGTGCCTGAACGAGATCATCAAGGGTTTTGTAGGGCGAATCGCTTTTCACCGCGATGGCGCCATAGCTGGTGCCGACCGCCGCCAGCCAGCGCACGTTGGTTTCATCGAAGCGGCCGAACTTGCCCTGCGCCAGGTTCAGCAGTGAACCGCTGGACCAGGCCACCAGCGTGCCGGCATCCGCCGGGCGCTGAGCCACGACGGCGTTGTACGCCACCGCGCCGACACCGCCAGGCATGTAGGTCACGCGCATCGGTTTGGTCAGCAGTTTTTCGTTGACCAGCGCGCTTTGCGCCAGTTTGCAGGTCAGGTCGAAACCGCCGCCGGGGGAGGCCGGGGCAATGCATTCCGGGCGTTTCGGTTCAGCCATCAATTGACCGGCGAACAACATGACGCCAGCGGCCAGAGCGACTTTACGCAGTGATAAGTTCATCGATGTCTCCTTGGGAGTTGTTGTTATGGACGTACTGAATTACCAAAGGGCAACGCTATAGCTCACCAGCAGACGCACTTCATCTCGATGAAATCGGCGGAGCTCATCGGTGCAAAACCGGCGAGGGCCGCGGCGCTGGCAAGGGCGGTATGGCTGAAACGGGAAGGAAGAACAGGCGTAGGAGCCTTGGTCTGCAAGGTCGGCATGCGAGGGGTACTCCGTTTATTGTTCTTATTGGTCGAAAACGCTTCGAGGCGTTTTTCGTATCGCTGTATGGCACAGCGACGGAAGCCGAAACATTCCGTAACCCGACTCTATCGGCCAAACCTTTCGCTAACCTTTCAGCGGCCTTTAACGCGTTTTCGGGCTTCACAGCGGCGGTTGCGGCTGTAAACTCCGCGGCAAAGAATGGCGTCGGCCATCCCTGAATGAGGTGAGATCCATGCGTGTTCTGCTCGTCGAAGACCATCTGCCACTGGCCGAAAGCGTTGCCCAGGCGCTCAAGAGCACGGGGTTGACCGTGGATGTGTTGCACGATGGCGTGGCCGCCGACCTGGCGTTGGGCAGCGAGGAATACGCGATGGCGATCCTTGATGTCGGCCTGCCGCGCATGGATGGATTCGAGGTGCTGGCACGCCTGCGGGCCCGGGGCAAGAATCTGCCGGTACTGATGTTGACCGCTCGCAGTGACGTCAAGGATCGGGTTCACGGGCTCAATCTCGGTGCTGACGATTATCTGGCCAAGCCGTTTGAATTGACGGAGCTTGAGGCCCGGGTCAAAGCCTTGTTGCGTCGCAGTGTGCTTGGCGGTGAACGCTTGCAGCGCTGTGGTGTGCTGGCCTATGACCTGGAGACCCGGCGCTTTACCCTCGGCGAAGAGTTACTCACCCTGACTTCCCGTGAGCAGGCCGTGCTCGAAGCTCTGATTGCCCGTCCCGGGCGGGTGATGAGCAAGGAGCAACTGGCCTCGCAAGTGTTCGGTCTTGACGAGGAAGCCAGCCCCGACGCCATCGAAATCTATGTGCATCGCCTGCGCAAGAAGCTCGACGGCCATGCGGTGGCCATCGTGACTTTCCGTGGCTTGGGGTATCTGCTGGAAAGCCGCGATGCATAAGCCCAGCAGCCTGCGCTGGCGATTGTTGTGGAACCTCGCGCTGCTGTTGGTGGTGCTGATGCTGGCCAGCGGCTTGAGCGCCTACTGGAACGGTCGCGAAGCCGCCGATACCGCTTATGACCGCACGCTGCTGGCGTCGGCCCGCACCATTGCCGCAGGGCTGTCTCAACGTGATGGCAGTCTGAGTGCCGATGTGCCCTACGTGGCGCTGGACACCTTCGCCTACGACAGCGCCGGGCGCATCTATTACCAGGTCAACGACATCCATCAGAAACTGATTTCCGGTTACGAAAACCTGCCCGGCCCGCCGCCCGGAACGCCGCGAACCGACAGTTACCCGGCGCTCGCGCGTTTTTACAACGCCACCTATCAGGGCCAGAACGTGCGCGTGGTCAGTCTGTTGAAAGCGGTGACCGAACCGAACATGAATGGCATGGCGGAAATCCGTGTCGCTGAAACCGATGAAGCACGCGTCAGCATGGCCCGCAGCCTGGCGGCAGACACGTTGTTGCGACTCGGCATGCTGGCAATCGGTGCGTTGCTGCTGGTGTGGTTTGCCGTCAGTGCGGCACTGCGGCCGATCGAGCGCTTGCGCACGGCGGTGGAAGAGCGACAGCCGGATGATCTGCGGCCCTTGCCGCTTGTGGAGGTGCAGCACGAATTGTGGCCGCTGGTGCGAGCGCTCAATCACTTTACCGAACGCCTGCGCGGGCAGTTCGAGCGGCAGGCGCAATTCATTGCCGATGCGGCCCACGAACTGCGTACACCGCTGGCAGCGCTCAAGGCCCGTCTTGAACTGGGGCTGCGCTCCGGTGAGCCGCAGACCTGGCGCGAGACACTGGAGTCATCGGCACAAAGTACCGATCGCCTGACCCATCTGGCCAACCAGTTGTTGTCGCTGGCCCGGGTGGAAAACGGTGCCCGGGCGATTGCCGAAGGTGGCGCACAATTGCTCGACCTCAGCCAACTGGCCCGGGAACTGGGCATGGCCATGGCACCGCTGGCCCATGCGCGGGGCGTCGCTCTGGCACTGGAGGCCGATGAGCCCGTGTGGTTACGCGGCGAGCCGACGTTGCTCAACGAATTGCTGAGCAACCTGGTGGATAACGCGCTGGCCCACACGCCGTCGGGGGGCAACGTCATTCTGCGAGTGTTGTCACCGGCGGTGCTTGAGGTGGAGGACGACGGCCCGGGCATTCCGCAGGATGAACGTGACCGGGTGTTCGAGCGCTTCTACCGGCGTAATCAGCAGGTTGCCGGTTCCGGGCTGGGGCTGGCGATTGTCGGGGAAATCTGTCGCGCGCATCTGGCGCAGATCTCGCTGCATGATGGTGAGCAGGCGGGTTTGAAGGTGCGGGTGAGTTTTATCGCGGGCTGAAACTCAGTAGAACATCGACCGCGACTCTTCCAGATCCGCGCACAATGCCTTGTTGTCGATGTCGATCCCGAGCTTGCGACAGGCTGGAACGCTGAGCGGGTCAATCCGGGCGAAGGGGTGATCGCTGTCCTTGTGGCAATACAGGCTGGCCACCTGTACCAGATCCACGTAGTCGACCTGCGGCGATTCGCGTTTCAGATCCTGATACAGCCCGGGCAACGCCACGAGTCGCTCGGGGAATTCCCAGACCTGCAGCAATTTGTCGCCGATCAGCGGATGAATGTGATCGATCACGTGGTTGAGGCTGACCGGATCGGACAGCAATTCATAGTGATCTTCGGCGTAGGTCAGGATCGGCAGCACGCCGATCTGGTGCACCAGCCCGCCCAATGCAGCCTGATCAGGCTTGAGTTGGGTATGGCGGCGGCACAGAGCGTAGCTGACACCGGCGATTTCCAGACTCTTGCGCCACACCTCGCGCATCTTCTGTTCCACCACCTCGGAGCGGGCGTGGAAGATCTGTTCCATCACCAGGCCGATCGCCAGGTTGCTGCTGTAGTTGACGCCCAGCCGGGTGATCGCGGTGTGCAGGTCGGTGACTTCCTGGGTGGCGCGCAGCAACGGGCTGTTGACCACTTTGATCAGCCGCGCGGACAGTGCCGTGTCGCGGCCGATCACTTTGCTCAGGTCGCTGACGCTGATGTCCGGGTCTTCGGCGGCCTTGCGAATCTGCAGGGCCACTTCCGGTAACGTTGGCAGAACCAGGTCATCGTTATCGATGGCCTCAACCAAATCCTGTTGGACCTTATCCGCCAGCTCACTCATGTCATTTCTCTAGGGTGTTGCAACCAATACTGCGATCAACGCTGGATTTCGCGGTCGCGATCCAGTTCGTATGGCAGGTCGAGCAAGTGCAGCGCCGGACCTTCGGCCGTGCCCAGACGCAAGTCGCCTGCGTCGGCAGCTTCGGCCTGCAGTACCGCCAGCAGTTCAATATTTTGTTCGGCGCGGGCAGCCAGCACCACTTCGCCGATGGAACTGCCGTGGCTTGGGGCGAACAGCGGGGACCCAGGCTCAGGCAACTCGCTGGCGTCCAGTTGCACGCGGTACAGGCGACGCTTGAGCTTGCCCAGGTACTGCATGCGCGCAACGATTTCCTGGCCGGTGTAGCAGCCTTTCTTGAAGCTCACGCCGCCGACCGCTTGCAGATTGAGCATCTGCGGAATGAACAGCTCCCGGGTGCCCGGCATGACCTGGCCGATACCGGCGCGGATCTGGCCCAGCAGCCATTGGTTGAGTTGGGCTTCGGTCAGTTGCGCAGACAATTTGCCTTTGACCGCGTCAGCCTGAACGGCCGGGACCCAGAGTTCGGCACGTTCGGGGGAAACGCGAATCGCGATCAGCCCTTCGTGGCGAACCACACTGTCGGCGTCTGCCGGCAGTTCCAGACCCAGGCTGCTCAGGGCTGCATCCCCGTGATCCAGACCGAAGCGCACCCATGCGGCGCTTTCGTCGGTCAGTTTCGATTTGGAAAACACGGCGTATTTTTTCAGGTCCGCGAGTTGCGGCTCCAGCAGTTCACCAGCCATCGCCATCAGCACGCCATCGCCTTCGAGCACAATGCGGAAACTCGACTGCATCCGGCCTTTCTGCGTGCAGCGGGCACCGAGGCTGGCCCGGTCATCGCTCAGGTAATTGATATTGCAGGTCAGCTGGCCTTGCAGGAATTTGCCGGCATCCGCGCCGCGAACCGCGAGAACGCCTTCATGAGAGAGGGTGCAGAAAAAAGCAGAATCGGCCATGGGTCATCGCAGGGTAAATAGACTGGGGCACATCATAAGGGGGTGGTGTTGAAATGGGTAGTTCATAAAGGATCGGTGGCGCGCGACCAAAGCCGACTGTTCGGCCCGCCCCGGGCCTGTATACTTGCGGCCTATTTGAGGAGCGCTCCATGGTCGAACAAGTTGAACTGAATCGCCTCTTTTGGCACAGCCGCCGCGGCATGCTCGAGCTTGACGTGCTGCTGGTGCCCTTCGTGAAAGAGGTCTACTCGAGTCTGAACGAGGTGGATCGCGCGCTGTATGTCCGCCTCCTGGAGTGCGAGGATCAGGACATGTTCGGCTGGTTCATGGAACGCAGCGAATCGGAAGATCCCGAGCTGCAACGCATGGTTCGCATGATTCTGGACCGTGTCCAGCCCAAGTAACGCGTTCGAATGCCGCTGGCAGGCCTCTCGGCAATTGCTGGCGGCGTATCTCCTGGTTCAGGCGTCCGCCCTGTGCGCTTTGTTTCTGCTTGTCCTGCCTTTATGGGGCAGTCTGCTCGGTGCAGTCGCTTGCCTGATCCATGCGGCGTGGGTGCTGCCCCGCCAGATTCTGTTGAGTCATCCCAAGGCTTTCTGTGGATTGCGTCATGATGCCGATGGCTGGCAATTGTGGAATCGGGCCGATGGCTGGCAGCCGGTTCAGTTGCGACCGGACAGTCTGGCGCTACCCATGATTGTGGTGCTGCGCTTTCGTTTGCGCGGCGAGTGGCGGGTCAGGTCGATCTGCGTACCACGGGATGCGCAGGCGGCGGATCTGCACCGACGCCTGCGGGTACGCCTCAAGTTCAGCCGACGTAGGTGGGCGGCACCAGAATAGTGTCGAGGGCTTCGGGCAACAGGTCCGGGTAGTCGAGGGTGTAATGCAGGCCTCGGCTCTCTTTGCGCTCCATGGCTGAGCGAATCATCAGTTCCGCCACTTGTGCCAGGTTACGCAGTTCGATCAGGTCGCGACTGACCTTATAGTTGCTGTAGAACTCGTCGATTTCGTCCAGCAGCAGTCGCACGCGATGTTGTGCCCGTTGCAGACGCTTGTTGGTGCGTACGATGCCGACATAGTCCCACATGAAGCGCCGCAGCTCGTCCCAGTTGTGCGCGATGATCACGTCTTCGTCGGAGTCGGTTACCTGGCTTGCATCCCAGGCGGGCAAGGCGTGGGGGATGGCGACGTCGGACAGCTGTTCGAGGATGTCCGAGGCGGCAGAACGGGCATAGACGAAGCATTCCAGCAGCGAGTTGCTGGCCATGCGATTGGCGCCGTGCAGGCCGGTGAAGCTGGTTTCGCCGATGGCGTAGAGACCGGGTACGTCGGTGCGCCCCTGTTGGTCGACCATCACACCGCCGCAGGTGTAGTGCGCCGCCGGGACGACCGGGATCGGCTGTCTGGTGATATCGATGCCGAATCCGAGGCAGCGCTCGTATACCGTCGGGAAATGGGTTTTGATGAACGTATCGGGTTTGTGGCTGATATCGAGATAGACGCAGTCCACTCCCAGTCGCTTCATCTCATGGTCGATGGCTCGGGCCACGATGTCCCGGGGCGCGAGCTCGGCGCGCGGGTCGAAACGCTGCATGAAGCGTTCGCCGTTCGGCAATTTCAAATGCGCGCCTTCTCCGCGCAGGGCTTCGGTGATCAGGAAACTCTTGGCCTGCGGGTGATATAGGCAGGTGGGGTGGAACTGATTGAATTCCAGGTTTGCCACGCGGCAACCCGAACGCCAGGCCATGGCGATGCCGTCGCCGCAGGCACCGTCAGGATTGCTGGTATAGAGGTACACCTTGGCGGCGCCGCCGGAAGCCAGAATCACGAACCGGGCACCGTAGGTGTCGACTTCGCCGGTCTTGCGATTGAGTACGTAGGCGCCGAGGCAGCGGTCGCCGTCCAGACCGAGGCGACGTTCGGTGATCAGGTCCACCGCGACCCGCTGTTCCAGCAGTTCGATGTTCGAGCGTTTTCTGGCCTGGGCCAGCAAGGTCGTGAAGATGGCGGCGCCGGTGGCATCGGCGGCGTGGATGATGCGGCGATGGCTGTGGCCGCCTTCGCGAGTCAGGTGGAATTCGAATCCGCCGTCTTCTGCCCCGGACTGTTCGTCGCGGGTAAAGGGCACGCCTTGGTCGATCAGCCACTGGATCGCCTCTTTGCTGTGCTCGACGGTGAAACGTACCGCATCTTCATGACACAGGCCGCCACCGGCGTTGAGCGTGTCATCGACGTGGGATTCGACGGTGTCGGTATCGTCCAGTACAGCTGCGACACCCCCTTGGGCCCAATAAGTCGAGCCGTTGGCGAGATCACCTTTGCTCAATACGGCGATGCGCAAGTGACCGGGCAGGGTCAGCGCGAGACTCAAACCGGCAGCACCGCTGCCAATCACCAGGACATCGTGTTGAAACTGTTGGCTCATTTCAGGATTCCGCTCAATGCGACCCGGGTCGGGGTTGGCGCAAGACAGGCGGAGGGGCGAGTCGAGACAGCCACACAGCCCACTAGTATATAGAGGGGTGGGGCGGCACAATAGCCGGGCCGATATGGCATTGTGAAACTATCGCGATGGAAAAATGCAGGCGCCTTTTCAGATGCTTTTTTCTCTGATTCAGGCAAAAAGCGGCTGTATCGCGGATGAAACAGGCTTTTTCCACCCGTGGTTGCCCAATGTCGCTTCAGTCCGGCTATAAATGTTTGGAACTTTTGCCAAAGGCTCAAGATCAATAGACAGTTGCCTGAATCAAGGGACAGTGTCGGCTTCATAGCGGAATCCGTGGTTGGATTCTCGCCGGTGAGCCGATGAAAAGATTATTCGCGCAGCCGGCTTGTCCCGCGCTGCGTTTTTCGTGCGTGTCAAATCAGAAGCCCGCAGGAAACTTGCTTGGAGGGGGAGAACTTTTGCGAAAAGCCCGAGTCTATGTTTGCAAGTCCGGTCGATTGGTCATGCAAGCCTCCTCCGAGTTTATCGAGGAGTGTTCATGCTAACCCAGGAAGAGGATCAGCAGCTGGTCGAGCGCGTTCAGCGCGGCGACAAGCGAGCTTTCGATCTGCTCGTGTTGAAGTATCAACACAAAATTCTCGGGTTGATCGTGCGTTTCGTGCACGACACCCATGAAGCCCAGGACGTTGCGCAAGAAGCCTTTATCAAGGCGTATCGAGCGCTTGGAAACTTTCGCGGAGACAGCGCCTTTTATACATGGCTGTACCGCATCGCCATCAACACGGCGAAAAACTATCTGGTTTCACGCGGCCGCCGGCCGCCGGATAGCGATGTCAGTTCGGAAGATGCAGAGTTCTATGACGGCGATCACGGCCTGAAGGATCTTGAATCTCCAGAGCGTTCATTGCTGCGGGATGAGATCGAAGGCACCGTCCATCGAACCATTCAGCAATTGCCAGAGGATTTGCGCACGGCTTTAACTTTGCGTGAATTCGATGGTCTGAGTTACGAGGACATCGCGAGTGTCATGCAATGTCCGGTTGGTACCGTGCGCTCCCGGATTTTTCGCGCTCGGGAGGCCATCGATAAAGCCCTGCAGCCGTTGTTGCAGGAAAACTAAAGACAGCGGCGACAGCCAAGAGAGGAACGCCATGAGTCGGGAAGCCCTGCAGGAATCGCTGTCCGCAGTGATGGATAACGAAGCGGACGAACTGGAATTGCGTCGAGTGCTCAACGCACTGGATGATGTTGAAACCCGCGAAACCTGGGCTCGTTACCAGATCGCTCGGGCAGCCATGCACAAGGATCTGCTGCTGCCACGCCTGGATCTCGCTGCGGCGGTTTCTGCTGCGCTGGAAGATGAAGCCACTCCAGCCAAAGTGTCCCGCGGTCCTTGGCGCAGCCTGGGTCGTCTGGCCGTTGCAGCTTCTGTGACTGTTGCCGTATTGGCCGGTGTTCGTCTGTACAACCAGGATGAAATCGCCGGTGTTGAACTCGCGCAACAATCCAATCAGCCAGCATTGGCCGTTCCTCAAGTAAAAGGCCCGGCTGTATTGGCCGGCTACAATGAGAGTTCGGAAACCACTGGCCCTATGGCCAACGGTGTGCTGCAAGGTCAACCGGGCTGGCACGATCAGCGTCTGCCAGGTTACCTGCGCCAACACGCTCAGCAAGCCGCGCTGAAAGGCACTGAAAGTGCCCTTCCTTATGCGCGTGCAGCCAGTCTGGAAAACCGTTAAGGAGGATCATGCGCGTCATACCTCTACTTTCGCTTCTGCTCAGTGGCTGGTTCGTTGTTCCCGCCCATGCCGATGAGGCCCAGGACTGGCTGACCCGTCTGGGCCAGGCGGAGCAGCAGCAAAGCTTTCACGGCACATTCGTCTACGAGCGTAACGGTAGTTTTTCTACCCACAGCATCTGGCATCGTGTCCAGAACGGGCAAGTGCGTGAGCGCTTGCTCCAGCTTGATGGTTCTGCACAGGAAGTCGTGCGCGTTGATGGGCATACTCAATGCGTCAGCGGAACCCTGATTGCGGGGCTGGGAGATTCTCCAAATTCTGCCGCTCGTTCTCTTGATCCCCAGAAACTTAAGAATTGGTATGAGCTTGCCGTGATCGGCAAGTCGCGTGTGGCCGGGCGTGAGGCGGTAATCGTATCGTTGACGCCAAGAGATCAATATCGCTACGGTTTCGAGCTGCATCTGGACAAGGAAACCGGGTTGCCACTCAAGTCTCTGTTGCTCAATGACAAGGGACAGCTGCTTGAGCGGTTCCAGTTCACTCGTCTGGATACCTCCGAGGTTCCTTCCGACAAGGAACTTCAGGCCGCTTCCGACTGTAAACCGGTCAACCTCGAGAGTGACAAGGCTTCAGCCGTCAAGGCCGCTCAGGTCTGGCGATCCGACTGGTTACCTCCAGGCTTCGAGCTCACCAGCAGCTCCTCGCACAAGGATCCCGACACCAAGACCCAGGTCAACAGTCTGCTATATGACGATGGACTGGCTCGTTTCTCGGTGTTTCTGGAGCCGCTCAATGGTGCAGTCGTCACGGATACCCGGACTCAGTTGGGTCCTACCGTCGCAGTATCCCGCCGTCTGACTACGCCACAGGGCGAAATGATGGTGACGGTGGTCGGCGAAATTCCGATTGGCACCGCCGAGCGGATTGCCCTGTCGATACGCAATGATGGCGCTGCAACCAGCAAGCAGTGAGCTGATTCCAGCCGTTTCCACTTCGTGTTCGAGATGTGAAATGTTTGCTGAGCATTTTCATTTGCAAATAACCCGAAAATTTTTTATAGGTCAGAGCCTCTCGGCTCTGGCCTTGTTTGTTGTTCCCGGAACAAAAATGCCGGCCTGCGGTTTCCGGTGTTCCTTGCTCCATATCGCTTAACCCTGCTCGTCGTAACGGGAGCTGTATGTCGATACCAAGTTTGAAGTCTTATCTCTCCGTCATCACCGCTGTGCTGGTGCTCGGTCAGGCTGTCCCGGCAGTCAGTGCGGCTGAAGCGGCCAGTCCGGTCAACCTGCCGGATTTCACCCAGTTGGTTGAAAAGGCCTCGCCTGCGGTGGTGAACATCAGTACCACGCAAAAACTGCCGGATCGCAAAGTGAACCAGCAGATGCCTGATCTGGAAGGTTTGCCGCCGATGCTGCGTGAGTTCTTCGAGCGGGGCATGCCACCGCAGCAGCGTTCGCCACGTGGTGACCGTCAGCGTGAAGCGCAATCGCTGGGTTCGGGCTTCATCATTTCGCCGGATGGCTACATCCTGACCAACAACCATGTGATCGCCGATGCTGACGAAATCCTCGTTCGACTGGCGGATCGCAGCGAAATGAAAGCCAAGCTGATCGGCACCGACCCACGCTCCGATGTGGCCCTGCTGAAAATCGAAGGTAAGGACCTGCCGGTGCTGAAGCTCGGCAAATCTCAGGACCTGAAGGCCGGTCAGTGGGTCGTGGCGATCGGTTCGCCGTTCGGCTTCGACCACACGGTGACCCAAGGCATCGTCAGCGCCGTTGGCCGCAGTCTGCCGAACGAAAACTATGTGCCGTTCATTCAGACCGACGTGCCGATCAACCCGGGCAACTCCGGTGGTCCGCTGTTCAATCTGAACGGCGAAGTGGTGGGGATCAACTCGCAGATCTACACCCGCTCCGGTGGCTTCATGGGCGTTTCCTTCGCTATACCGATCGATGTGGCCATGGATGTCTCCAACCAGCTGAAAAGCGGTGGCAAGGTGAGTCGCGGCTGGTTGGGCGTTGTCATTCAGGAAGTGAACAAGGATCTGGCCGAGTCGTTCGGTCTGGAAAAACCGGCCGGTGCGCTGGTGGCTCAGATCCAGGATGACGGCCCGGCTGCCAAGGGTGGACTGCAAGTAGGCGATGTGATCCTGAGCATGAACGGCCAACCGATTGTCATGTCCGCTGATCTTCCTCACTTGGTAGGTGCTTTGAAAGCTGGCGCCAAGGCCAATCTGGAAGTGATCCGTGAAGGCAAGCGCAAGAATATCGAGCTGACGGTCGGCGCGATTCCTGATGAAGACAAGGAGCTGGATGCCTTGCCGAAATCCGGCGTCGAGACCAGCAGTAATCGCCTCGGTGTTTCAGTGGCCGAACTGACCGCTGAGCAGAAGAAAACCTACGACCTCAAAGGTGGTGTGGTGATCAAGGAGGTGCAGGACGGTCCTGCCGCACTGATTGGCCTGCAGCCAGGCGACATCATCACTCATCTGAACAACCAGGCCATCGGTTCGGCCAAGGAGTTCGGGGAGATCGCCAAGGCACTGCCGAAGAATCGCTCGGTATCGATGCGGGTTCTGCGTCAGGGTCGTGCCAGCTTCATTACCTTCAAGCTGGCTGAATGATCCGATAGCTGTCGCGTAAATGAAAAAACCGCCTCGAATGAGGCGGTTTTTTCATGCCCGCAATTTTATCCCATCATGTCCTTGATCATGCGTTCCTGCTCCATCAGCTCACGCTGACGAGCGTCGATACGCGACGATAGCGGGAAGTTGTTGCCGGCCTTGCGTTTGGCAAAATCCAGTTGCTGGATGGCTTGGCGATAGTCGCCGACCAGTGCGAAATACTCGGCGCGGGCTTGATGCAGGCCGATGATATTGCCAGACAAACCACGGGTTTCAGCCACCTGATACCAGACGTCCGGATCATCCGGGCGTGATTTCAGCAAGCCTTCCAGAGCCTTTTCCGCATCGGCCGTACGGTTTTGCTTCAGCAGCAGATCGACACGTACCTGGTTCAGCGGATAGTTACCCGGGTATTGCGTCAGCATGCGGTCGACCCGAGACTGCGCGTCTGCCAGGCGATTGTTGGTGATGTCCAGATCGATCTGGGCGAGGTTGTAGATGATTTCGTTCGGCGACTGCGCCAGCAACTGCGTGAGGTTCGCTCGCGCCTCATTCAACTGGCCTCCCTTGATCTGGGCGATCGCCAGACCGTAACGGGCCACATTGTTTTTCGGGTTTTCGTCCAGTTGCGCCCGGAAGCGTTTTGCACCCATCCCGGGGGTTTCTTCATAGATTAGCTGTACCCGTGCGCGGATCAACTGATAGCGCATGCTGTCCTCGATGCCGCCGGGCTTGGCCTGCTCTGCGCGGTTGCGGGTGTCGGCGATGCGGGATTCGGTTACCGGGTGAGTCAGCAGAAATTCCGGCGGCTTGGCGTCGTAGCGATATTGGCGCATCAGGCGTTCGAACATGGTCGGCATGGAGCGGGGGTCGTAACCGGCCTTTTCCAGATTGAGGATGCCGATTCGGTCAGCCTCTTGCTCGTTCTGGCGCGAGAAGGTGCGCTGCGACTGGATCGCTGCCGCCTGAGTGCCGGCGATGGTCGCAATCCCTGCATCGCCGCCACCGGCTGCTGCGATCACGATCCCGGCCAGCAGGGCTGCCATCATCGGTACCTGCATCCGCTGCGAGGCTTCGACGCCCCGGGCGAAGTGGCGTTGTGACAAGTGTGCCAGTTCGTGGGCCAGCACCGAGGCATATTCACCTTCGGTCTGGGCGTTGAGGAAAAGGCCGCCGTTGACTCCGACAATCCCGCCAGGTGCCGCGAAGGCGTTGAGCTGCGGGCTGTTGATCAGTATGAACTCCAGGCGTCGGTCGTTGACCTGGCTGGTTTCCACCAGTTTATAGACGCTGGACTCGACGTAATCCTTGAGCTGCGGATCGTTGAGTTGCGAAACCTGGCTGCGCAGCAATGCCAGCCAGGCGCGGCCCAGTTGGTATTCCTGTTGTGGCGAGACGATGGCAGAGCTGGCGTCACCGAGTGACGGCAGGTCGTCGGCGAAGCCCTGTGAGGCGAGCAGGCAAGCGAGCGTCAGCAGGGTAGGGCGCAAAAATGTCATGCACAAAGCCTTAGTCGACAAAGTCCTTACTGTAGCCGGACACCGGGCCTGCGACCAGATATTCTAGGCAGCCTGACCACCTGATCCGGAGTGACGCATGACCGACGCCGTAGCCCACGACTGTGAACTGGACGCCAGCGGCCTGAACTGTCCGTTGCCGTTGCTCAAGGCCAAGATGGAACTGAACAGGTTGCCCAGCGGTGCGGTACTGAAGGTGATCGCCACGGATGCCGGCTCACAGCGCGACTTTCGCACCTTTGCGCGGTTGGCCGGTCATACGCTGCTGCGTGAAGAAGACGAGGCAGGCGTCTACCGTTACTGGTTGAAAAAAGCCTGAAATCGACAGCGTAAAAGACCTAAGGATTATTGATGTTCAAAGTGTTACGCGACTGGATTCAGCGCTACTTTTCCGATGAGGAAGCCGTCGTGCTGGCGGTGCTGTTGTTTCTTGCCTTCACCGCCGTGCTGACCCTGGGTGGAATGCTTGCGCCGGTTCTGGCCGGGATGGTGCTGGCTTACCTGATGCAGGGTTTGGTGGTGACCCTGGAGCGCCTGCGGATGCCTGGCGGCGCGGCGGTGGGGTTGGTATTTGCGCTGTTCATGGGCGTACTGCTGTTGTTCATCGTCGTAGTGTTGCCGTTGCTCTGGCATCAACTGATCACCTTGTTCAACGAGCTGCCGGGCATGCTCGCCAAGTGGCAGTCGTTGCTGTTGCTGCTGCCGGAGCGCTATCCGCATCTGGTGTCCGACGAGCAGGTGCTGCAAGCCATCGAGGTGGCACGGGGCGAGATCGGCAAGTTCGGGCAGTGGGCGCTGACGTTTTCGTTGTCCAGTCTGCCGCTGCTGGTAAACATCATGATCTACCTGGTTCTGGTGCCGATCCTGGTGTTCTTCTTCCTTAAAGATCGGGTGATGATCGGTGAATGGGTGCGCGGTTATCTGCCGCGTGAGCGAGCGCTGATCACCCGGGTTGCCGAGGAAATGAACCGGCAGATCGCCAACTACATTCGCGGCAAGGTCATCGAGATCGTGATCTGTGGTGGCGTGACCTATATCGCCTTCGTCGCCCTCGGGCTGAACTACGCAGCGCTGCTGGCGTTGCTGGTGGGAGTGTCGGTGGTGGTGCCGTATGTCGGGGCGGTAGTGGTGACGGTGCCGGTGATGTTGATCGCGCTGTTCCAGTGGGGCTGGAGCGATCAGTTCATTTATTTGATGGCGGTCTACGGAATTATCCAGACCCTGGACGGCAACGTGCTGGTGCCGCTGCTGTTTTCCGAAGCGGTCAACCTGCACCCGGTGGCGATTATCTGTGCTGTGCTGTTGTTCGGCGGGTTGTGGGGATTCTGGGGTGTGTTCTTCGCGATTCCGCTGGCGACGCTGTTCAAGGCTGTGCTTGATGCGTGGCCGCGCAAGGAGCCGGTAGTAGCGCCACTGCTCTGAAGCGGATTCGGCGCCCGTCAGGGCGCCAAAAGGATCAGGCCTTGTTCAGTGCCTGAGCGGCGGCCAGCACCGCATCAACGTGGCCCGGCACTTTCACGCCACGCCATTCCTGACGCAGTACGCCGTTCCTGTCGATCAGGAAGGTGCTGCGATCCACACCCATGTATTCCTTGCCATAGAGTTTTTTCAGCTTGATCACGTCGAACAGCTGGCAGATGGCCTCGTCCTTGTCGCTGATCAGCTCGAACGGAAACTCCTGCTTGCACTTGAAGTTCTCGTGGGACTTCAGGCTGTCCCGGGAAATACCGAAGATTTCCGTGTCGGCCGCCTTGAACGCTGCGTATTGATCACGAAACCCCTGGCCTTCCGTGGTGCAACCCGGAGTGCTGTCCTTCGGATAGAAGTAGATCACCACCTGCTTGCCCTTGAGGGCCGAAAGGCGCACGGTCTGTCCGCTGGTGGCGGGTGCTTCGAAGTCGGCAACCGCTTGATCGATGGTTACGGCCATGAAAGCTTCCTTACATTGGGTTTTGTGGGCGCCACGGTTCGATCAGCGCGTCCAGGTTCATGGCATCGGCGAAATCCAGGAACTGGTCGCGCAGCCAACTGATCTGGGTGCCGGCCGGCAAGGTCACGGTAAATGTGGCGTTGAGCATGGTGCCGCCGGTCTGCGGCGCCTGATAGGTGTCGCAGGTCAGATTTTCCAGCTCGACGTTGTGATCCATGAAGAACTGGCAGAGTTCGTTGATGATGTCGGAGCGATAGGCCGAGGAGACGTAAGCCACGTACGGCAGGGCCTGCGGGCGATTTTCCAGGGCGGCGCTGCGCACCACGTTCACGGTGAATGAATGACGTTTGGCCAGGATCGGCAGACTGCTTTCCAGGCGGGCCAGGGCGTCCCAGCTGCCGGAGACTTCGAGCACCAGCGCGCTGCACTCGCCGTGGCGGGTCAGTCGCGAAGTGACGACCGCGCAGCGGTTTTCATGGCTGGCGCGGCACAGGACGTTGGTCAGCTCCATGGGATTGGCGCCGAGCGCACTGACGACAAGGAATTGTTCGCGAACTGTGGGGGTGGACATGCAGCATTCCTAAAGCGATGAGCGGTCGGTAGGTTAAAGGCATTGATTGCCGGGACATGCCTGTACGGAAAGCCCGATTTGCATGTCGCCAGGGCTCCGATAATAAGGAAGCGCAAGGCGGCGACACTGGAATGGGGGCCTCGATGGCCGAAACAGGGAGCAGGAACCCGGCGTACAAGCTGATCTGTACCGATCAAAGTCTGAAGGGTAGCGAAAAGCGGCGCTCAGGGGAATGGCGGCACCGTACTTCGCTTGTGCAAGCATGTTGGCGCCAGTACCATTACCGCTCTCTTTTTCCGGCAGGAGCGGTTTCATGATTGCGGGCAGTATGGTGGCACTGGTCACACCCATGGATGCACAAGGGCGTCTTGACTGGGACAGCCTCAGCAAACTCGTGGACTTCCACCTCAAGAACGGCACCCATGCCATCGTCGCGGTCGGTACGACCGGCGAGTCGGCAACCCTTGACGTAGAAGAACACATTGCCGTCATCAAAGCCGTGGTCAAGCAAGTCAACGGTCGAATTCCGGTCATCGCCGGCACTGGCGCCAACTCGACCCGCGAAGCCGTCGAGCTGACCCGCAATGCCAAGGAAGCCGGCGCCGACGCCTGCCTGCTGGTGGTTCCGTACTACAACAAGCCGACCCAGGAAGGCCTGTACCAGCACTTCAAACACATCGCCGAAGCCGTGGACATCCCGCAGATCCTTTACAACGTTCCAGGCCGCACTTCCTGCGACATGCAGGCCGAAACCGTGATCCGTCTGTCCAGCGTGCCGAACATCATCGGCATCAAGGAAGCCACCGGCGACCTGAAGCGCGCCAAGGCGATCCTCGATGGCGTGAGCAAGGATTTCATCGTGCTGTCCGGCGATGATCCGACCGCCGTCGAACTGATCCTGATGGGCGGCAAAGGCAACATTTCCGTCACTGCCAACGTCGCTCCGCGCGAAATGGCCGACCTGTGCGAGGCCGCGCTCAAGGGCGACGCCGAGACCGCACGGGCAATCAACGAAAAACTGATGCCGCTGCACAAGGACCTGTTCATCGAAGCCAACCCGATTCCGGTGAAGTGGGCTTTGGTCGAAATGGGCCTGATGCACGAAGGTATCCGCCTGCCGCTGACCTGGCTGAGCGCTCCTTGTCATGAAACGTTGCGTTCGGCCCTGCGCCAGTGCAGCGTCCTGGTTTAATTGAGGAAGTACAACGCATGAAGCGAATGGCCGGACTTTCCGCACTTGCCTTGATTATCTCCAGCACCAGTGGCTGCGGATGGATCTGGGGCCCGGAAGGTTATTTCCGTGACCGTGGTAGCGACTACCTGGAAGCGAAACAGACTGCACCGATGCAACTTCCGGAAGGTGTCAGCACCTCCAAGCGTCTGGATCCGCTGCTGCCGATCCCGCGCAACGTCGCCGACGATACCGCTACCGGCGAATATGTGGTTCCGCGTCCTCAACCGTTGTCGGCAATCGCCGATGCCAGCGATTACTCGCTGCAGAAGAGCGGTGATTCGCGCTGGGTCATGGGCCAGCATCCGCCGGCCGAAGTCTGGCCAGTGGCTGTACAGTTCTTTCAGGACAACGGTTTCCGTCTGGATGAACAACGCCCGCAAACCGGTGAGTTCACCACCACCTGGCAGCATGCCGACGAACTGTCCGCCGCCATGGCCAAGCGCCTGAGCGCCGCCGGCGTCGGTGCCGACAGTGAAACCCGCGTGCGGGTGCGCATCGAGCCAGGTGTACAGCGCAATACCAGTGAGATCTATGTGGTCAGCGCCGAGCGTCCTGCCGGCAGCACCGCGAATGTCGATTTCACCAACCGTTCGGTCAACACCGGTCTGGACGCTGCGCTGGTCGACGACTTGCTGGCGAGCATGAGCCGCACCTCCGAGAAGGGCGGGTCGGTGTCGATGCTGGCATCGCGTGATTTCGATACCCCGAGTCGTGTCAGTCTGAGCGAAGACGGCAGCGGCAACCCGGTCCTGAACGTCGGTTCCGACCTGGACCGTGCCTGGTCGAGCGTCGGTCGTGCGCTGGAGCAAGGTCAATGGCGCGTCGAAGACATCAACCGCAGCCTGGGTCTTTACTACATCAACCTGGCCGAGAAGGCCGAGAAGAAAGACGAGAAGCCCGGTTTCTTCAGCAGTCTGTTCGGCAGTGCGCCGACCAAGGAAGAAGTTGAGGCTCGTGCCGAGCGTTATCAGGTTCGCCTGAGTAAGGTTGGCGAGAACGTTCAGGTGACCGTGGAGAAAAACATCAACACCGTTGCTCCGGCCGAAGTGGCCCGTAAAGTGTTGAGCGTGATTCAGGACAACCTGGGCTGATCCCATGCGTTTTGCCGTTCTCGGCAGCGGTAGCCAAGGGAACGGCACGCTGATCGCCAGTGACGATACGTATGTGCTGGTGGACTGTGGCTTTTCTCTTCGGGAAACCGAAAAACGCCTGTTGCGCCTGGGTGTGAGTCCGGCGCAACTGAGCGCGATACTCGTGACCCACGAACATGCCGACCACGTGCATGGCGTGGGTTTGCTGTCTCGGCGCTACAATCTGCCTGTCTATCTCAGTCGCGGCACGTTGCGCGGGATGCGCAAACCGATTGAACCCGCAGGCTTCGTGGCCGGCGGCGAGCAACTGCAGATCGGTGCTCTGGACATCCGGGTCATTGCCGTGGCCCATGATGCTCAGGAACCGACCCAGTATGTCTTCAGTGATCGGGAGCAGCGGCGTTTCGGCCTGCTGACCGATCTGGGTTCATATTGCGAGCGGGTGATGGATGGCTATCGGGATCTCGATGCGTTGATGATCGAGTCCAACCATTGCCGCGACATGCTGGCCCGTGGTCATTACCCGTACTTTCTCAAGCAGCGGGTGGGCGGCGAGCTGGGACATTTGAACAACCACCAGGCGGCATTCCTGGTGGCCGAGTTGGGCTGGCAAGGCCTGCAACACCTGGTCCTGGCCCATCTGAGCAGCAAGAACAACCTGCCGCAGCTGGCCCGGCAATGTTTTGTCGACACCCTCGGGTGCGACCCGGACTGGCTGCAACTGGCCGATCAAGATTCAGGGCTCGACTGGCGCCACATCGCCTAGCCCATCTACTTAGCAAGCGGAGCCCATCATGGAAAAACGTGAAGAACTCTACCGCGGCAAAGCCAAATCGGTTTACAAGACCGACGACGCTGACCGCTTGATCCTGCTGTTTCGCAACGACACTTCGGCGTTCGACGGCAAGCGCATCGAGCAGCTCGACCGCAAAGGCATGGTGAACAACAAGTTCAACGCCTTCATCATGCAGAAACTCGAAGCGGCCGGCATCCCGACCCAATTCGACAAACTGCTGGGCGACAACGAATGCCTGGTGAAGAAGCTGGACATGATTCCGGTCGAGTGCGTCGTGCGCAACTACGCCGCCGGCAGCCTGGTCAAGCGTCTGGGTGTCGAAGAGGGCATGAAGCTCAACCCGTACACCTTCGAACTGTTCCTGAAGGACGACGCCAAGGGCGATCCGTTCATCAACGAATCCCACGTCGTGGCGTTCGGCTGGGGCACCGCCGAGCAACTGGCGCGCATGAAAGAACTGTCGCTCAAGGTCAATGAAGTCCTGAGCAAGCTGTTCGACGACGCAGGTCTCTTGCTGGTCGACTTCAAGCTTGAATTCGGTGTGTTCAGCGACGGCTCCATCGTCCTGGGCGACGAGTTCAGCCCGGACGGCTGCCGTCTGTGGGACAAGGACACCAAGAAGAAGATGGACAAGGACCGCTTCCGTCAGGGCCTCGGTGACGTCATCGAAGCCTACGAAGAAGTCGCCAACCGTCTGGGCGTACCGCTTTAATCGACGCAAGCATCTGATAGCACAGAAAATATTTCGTTCAGGGGTTTCCCATTCAACGAAAGTGTTGTTATGATGCGCGCCGTTGGAGAGATGCCAGAGTGGCCGAATGGGACGGATTCGAAATCCGTTGTACCTTCGCGGGTACCTAGGGTTCGAATCCCTATCTCTCCGCCATACTTGGAAAAAGCCCCGTAGATGAAAATCTACGGGGCTTTTTCGTATGTGCTGAAAAAATTGCTGCTCAACTTTCCACCGGTGCCAGCACTATTTTCTCTACCCATTTCCCTGTTGGGTCTTGGTGGAACCGCCTTCATTACATCGTCGATTACAGCCTTGCCCATCTCTGTCAGAAAATGTGCGACCCAGGCATACACGCAACTCGCGGATTCTGCCTACAAGCCTGTTTTGAGTCACCAGATCGCCCGAAGCTGTCGAGCAAAGACTATCTGGTGGAGTTGCGTCGACTGCACGTTGAGCTCGTCAAGCGGCAGAAGCCGGGAGGGTACAAGGAGTCGGATTACCCCTTCCGGCACATTCCCGAGAAATTCTGAGGATCAACTTCGTTAATGGAAACGCCCCATGGATGAAAATCCATGGGGCTTCTTCGTACCGGCAGGATGATCGGCCAGTCTCAAATCTCCTTCACCGGCGTTTCTCCGTGCACGCCCTTGATCAACTCGATCACATGCAGACAGTCCGCCTTGTTCACATACGACTCCCCGCTGGCGACCGTTTCATGGTTTCCCGCCCTTAACCGCCAGCGCCATTGGCCTTTGCCAGTGCTGAGGGTGCCCTTGGATTGCCTGTAAATCTCGAAATACATTGAGTTCGCTCCATGCGATGGGGATAGTGCGACAAGCTGTTTGACGCATGCTCGCAAGCCTAGCGGAGCCTTCTCATTTGGCTATCGGGGATTTGTTTCCAATCGTTCGATAATGTTTCTGCAAGGCGCGGGGCAGAGCGTCGGGATCGGCCTTCGTATTGGCGAGTACGTCCTTTTTTCACCCTTGCATGAGCACCAGTGGTGCTGCTTAATACGGGGCGGCTCATGGCGTCGGATTTCGTTCGGTGACCGACAAACACTATAAGAAAAGAGCAGTCCATTGACCCATTCGCATGGAACGCAACATGCGGGCCCGGTGACGTTATCGCTGGTGGTTCCCGTATTCAATGAAGAGGACAGCCTCGACGGCTTTCTCCTGCGCATTCGTCAGGTGTTCGAGCCTGAGGCTCAGATCAGTCTTGAACTGGTTTTCGTCAACGACGGCAGTACTGATTCGACGCTGGAGCGCCTGCTGCAATGTCAGCAGAGCAACTCGACGATCCGCATCGTCGATCTGAGCCGCAACTTCGGCAAGGAGGCTGCGCTTTCCGCCGGTTTGCAGATCTGTACCGGGCAGATCGTGGTGCCGATCGATGTCGATCTGCAGGACCCGCCCGAGGTCGTTCTGCAGATGATCGAGCGTTGGCGCGAAGGTTACGAGGTGGTGCTTGGTCACCGCATCAGCCGCCGCAATGACTCCTGGGCCAAGCAGACGTCCGCCAGTTGGTTCTATCGTCTGCACAACAAAATTGCCGAACAGACATTGCCGGAAAACGTCGGTGATTTTCGACTGATGGACCGTTGCGTGGTGGACGCGCTGCTGACGCTGCCGGAATCCCGGCGATTCATGAAAGGCCTGTTTGCCTGGGTCGGGTTTCGCACCACTCAGGTCGAATACGAGCGCCCGGAACGGGCGGCCGGGCAGAGTAAATTCAACGGCTGGCGGCTGTGGAATTTCGCGCTCGAAGGCATCACCAGTTTCAGCACCGAGCCATTGCGGATCTGGACGTACCTTGGAGCGTTGGTGTCTCTGGTGTCATTTGCCTTTGCCATGTTCATCGTGGTGCGTACGCTGATCTACGGCATCGATCTGCCCGGTTATGCGTCGCTGATGGTGGCGGTGACGTTCCTCGGCGGCTTGCAATTGGTCGGTATCGGCGTACTTGGCGAATACCTGGGCCGCACCTACATCGAAGCCAAGCGTCGACCGATTTTTCTGGTGCGCCGCATTTACGAATCCAGAGACTGAAGCATGGACCTCAAGGAAACCGATATCCTCGGCGACAGCATCGGCGAGCATTGGTATTACGCTTCCAAAGCAGCGGCGACCCGCCGGTTGCTGGGGGAGACACCGATAAAAAGCATCCTTGACGTCGGCGCCGGGTCCGGTTTTTTCTCCCATCATTTATTGGCCCGCACGGGAGCGCATGAGGCCTGGTGCGTGGACATCAGCTATCCCGCCGAATCCAGTGCCAGCACGGGTGGTAAACCTGTGCATTACCGCCGTGCGATCGATACCGTGGACGCCGATCTGGTATTGCTGATGGATGTGCTGGAACACGTCGACGACGATCTGGGTCTGCTCAAGTCCTATGTCGACAAAGTGCCGTCCGGCAGCCGCTTCCTGATGACCGTGCCGGCGTTCCAGTTCATGTGGAGCGGGCACGATGATTTTCTCGAGCACAAACGCCGCTATACCCTGAGCCAGTTCGAGTCTCTGACAAAGAACGCCGGATTGACGGTCGAGAAAGGCGCTTATTACTTCGGCGCAGTGTTCCCGATTGCCGTTGCGTCGCGCCTGATTCCCGGTGGTTCAAGTGGTTCGAAACCGCGCTCGCAACTGAAAAAACATCACCCGCTGGTTAATACGCTGCTCAAGACCCTGTGCAGCCTGGAGCTACCTTTGATGGGCATGAACCGCCTGGCCGGACTGAGTGTATTCGTGCTGGCGCGCAAACCGTGACGTCTGCCGGGAAAGACGCGCTGATCCGGCGTGGCCTGCGCTTTGCTGTGACAGGTCTGTTCGTCACCGCGTTGCATGCGCTGGTAGCGGTTTTTTTCATCAACTTCGTGAGTCCTCAGCCGCCGCTGGCTAACGGCGTGGCATTTGCCATTGCGACAGTGGTGTCCTACGTGATCA
Source organism: Pseudomonas sp. BW7P1 (assembly GCF_024981055.1). NCBI lineage: Bacteria > Pseudomonadati > Pseudomonadota > Gammaproteobacteria > Pseudomonadales > Pseudomonadaceae > Pseudomonas > Pseudomonas sp. BW7P1. The sequence continues at coordinate 1,697,431 of NZ_CP103374.1, forward strand.
ACACCACCTGGAGTTTTTCCGCTCGTTTGCACGGTAAAACGCTGCTGCGATTCCTGCTGGTTTCGGCGGGAGGTTTTCTTTTGGCGATGTTCGTCGCCTGGGCCGCGCAGATGGCAGGGCTGCACTACCTGCTGGGTATCGTGGCGGTTGCGCTGACCATTCCGGCATTCACTTTCGTACTGCACAACTTCTGGACCTATCGATGAAGGATATACGCGAGCACCCGGCGCTCTCCTTGCTGCCGTTGCTGTTGGGGGCGCTGGTGTTTTTCCTGACGATCGGGCCGCAGGCGCTGAATCCGCAAAACATTGCCTGGCTGGAACAGGGTGATCCGGCGACGCATTATCTGGGCTGGGAATTCTTCCGACGTGCGCCCTGGACTTTTCCGCTCGGGCTCAATCCGTCCTATGGCCTGGAACTGAGCAGTTCGATCATCTTTTCCGACTCCAATCCCTTGTTGGCGTTGTTGTTCAAGCCCTTCAGTGCGTGGTTGCCGGACACCTTCCAGTACTTTGGCCTGTGGCTGCTGGCGTGTTGTGTCCTGCAAGCCTGGTTCGGCTGGAAACTGCTCGGGCTGATCAGTGGCAATCCCGTGATTCGCCTGTTGGGCACGGGCCTGCTGGTGTTTTCGCCAGTCATGCTTCTGCGCATGGGCGCGCATCTTTCTCTGGCGGGACATTTCCTGATTCTGGCCGCGCTGTATCTGGCGCTGGTGCCGGGTCTGCGTCGACGCCATTGGACCTGGGGTTCGTTGCTGGCGGTGACGTCATGGGTGCATGCCTACCTGCTGGCCATGGTGGCCCTGATCTGGCTGGCGGATCTGTTGGGCAAGGCATTCAGTCGCCAATTGACCCCGCGTCAGGGGCTGATCGAAGGTGGATTGCTGTTTGCGCTGGTGAGCGTGTGCTGCTGGCAGGCCGGCTATTTCAGCATTGCCGATGGTGCGGCCTCGGCCGGCTTCGGCTTGTACCGGATGAATGTGCTGTCGCCGGTCGATCCGGCGGGCTGGTCCCGGGTCCTGCCCGATTTACCAAAACGCGAGGATGACTTTGAAGGCTTCAATTACATGGGGCTGGGCGTTCTCCTGATGGTGCCTGTGGCAATGATTGCCTGGATGGGCAACCGCCAACCCTTGAAGGACATGGTGCACGCACGTCCATGGCTGTTGCTGGCCTTGTTCGGACTATGGGTTTTCGCACTGTCGAATCAGATCGGAATCGGCTCATTGACCGTCGTTTATCCGCTGCCGGAGATGATCCTCAAGTTGGCCAATGTCTTCCGGGCCTCGGGGCGGATGTTCTGGCCGGTGCTGTATGCCCTTGTTCTGGGCGTGCTTTATCTCGTGGTGCGTGGTTACCGACCGCGTGTTGTCATTTTTTTGCTCGCCACAGCACTGGTGGTCCAGGTCGCCGATACCCGCAATGGCTGGCTTGGGTTGAGACAGGGGAAAATGCTTGCGCCATCGGCGACCTGGGGCAGCCCGATGCACGATTCTTTCTGGGCAAGCGCAGCCGGGCATTACGCGAATGTCCGCAGTCTGATGCCGCAGAATCAGAACGATCGATGGCAGGTGATTGCCGGGTTTGCCGCTGCTCACGGCATGAAGACCGATGCCGTCTATCTGGCACGCGTGAGCGCTTCGGCACTGACGCTGGCGCAGCAGAAAGCACGAGGCATGCTCGACTCGGGGCGTTACGACGCGGACTCGCTGTACATCCTGAGTGACGACGTCCTGGCGGACGCAGCCAAAAGCATCAACAGTGAATCCGATCTGTTGACCCGTGTGGATGGCCTCATTGTGCTCGCTCCCGGGTGGAAAAGTTGCGCACAGTGTCTGTCCATCAAGGATGAGGGGCAGCGGATATCCATGATTCCCCTCTCGGTGCCTGGACAAACGCTGACATTCAACTATCGGAACCGACAACTGGCCGACGGCTGGTCGACACCGGAAAGCTGGGGCACATGGACGGACGGGCAACAGGCGAAAATCGAAATGCGCCTGGTGCCGCAGGCGCGTTCAATCGTGCTCTACGCATTGGCCTTCGTCCAGCCACAGCATCCCGCTCAGCGAGTGATCGTGAACCTCAATGGCGAACAGGTATTGAGCACGAGTCTGACACAGCTCCTTGGCAATCGCCTGGAGGTTCCGATCAGTTCCTCGCTCAGTCAGCGCCTTGCGAGAGACGACCGGCTCACTATCGAACTGCAATTGCCGGATGCCATCAGTCCCCGGCAGCTGGGTATCAATGATGATTCGCGGGTCATGGGCCTGGGGCTGAAGTCTCTGACGGTGCAATGACGCACCGTTTTGATGGACGCTGCCCCTGCAGCCTTTCTACACTGCCCGCAATCCGGGGACAGGGGGCAATGGATGAACCGCAATGAACTTCGCAAAGCCGACATCAACCTGATGGTGGTGTTCGAAACCTTGATGCTCGAACGCAACGTGACACGGGCGGCGGAAAAGCTGTTTCTCGGCCAGCCGACCATCAGTTCGGCGCTCAATCGCTTGCGCACCATGCTCAACGATCCATTGTTCATTCGCGTCGGTCATCGCATGGAGCCGACAGCCCGCGCCGAGGACATCTATCGCCATCTCAAACCCGCGCTGGACTCGCTGTCCGTGGCGCTGAGCCTGACCCGTGATTTCGATCCCGCCGTCAGCACCATGACCTTTCGCATCGGCCTGTCGGACGATGTCGAGTTCGGTCTGCTGCCGCCGCTGTTGCGCGCCTTGCGCCAGGAAGCACCAAACGTGGTGTTTGTGGTGCAGCATGTCGATTACTGGCGGATTCCCGATCTGCTGGCGGCGGGTGACATCACCGTCGGTATCAGCCAGACCCGGGGCCTGCCGGCCAATGCCAAGCGCAAGCTGTTGCGACATATCCAGCCGAGCATCCTGCGTGCCGACAAGTCCGACACCCCGTTGACCCTCGATGAATATTGCGCACGTCCGCACGTACTGGTTTCCCACACGGCCAATGTCAGTGGCTATGCCGATGAGTGGCTGGCGGATCTCGGTCGCACCCGTCAGGTGGTGTTGTCGGTGCCGCAATACAGCGCCTTGCCGGCGCTGCTCGCGGGCACTGATCTGATCGCCAGCCTGCCGGACTACACGGCCGAGGCCATGGCCGCCTCAGGGCTGCTGTTCAAGGAAGCATTCCCGTTCAAGACCCCGACACTCGATCTGTCGATGGTCTGGCTCAGCCATGTCGACAGCGACCCGGCCGAGCGCTGGCTGCGCTCACGGCTGGAACAGTTCATGAGCGAGCGGCCTCTGATGCCATCGTTGGCGTGAGTCAGCCGTTGCTGTGGTATATGTACGACCTTTCTGCCGACCGATTGGAGTCTTTCGATGCCACACCTGCACGTGGAGTACACCGCCAACCTGCCGCAACTGAACGCCGATGTGGCGTTGATCCGGCTCAATAACACGTTGGTGGCGTCCGGTCAGTTCGCGGCGGAGTTCGACATCAAGAGCCGCGCGGTGAAGGTCGAGACCTTCAAGGTCGGTACCGGCATGGGCGAGCGCGCCTTCGTGCACGTGAAGCTGGCACTGCTCAGTGGCCGCTCGCCGGAAATCAAGAAACAACTCTCGCAGAGCCTGCTGGCGGTGCTGCAGGAGTTGTGCGAATGGCCGACCGGGGTCGAAGTCCAGCTGTGTGTGGAGTTGCTGGATATCGACCGCGATTCCTACAGCAAAACCGCCATCGGCATGTAGGACTCAGGCCGCTTCCAGCTCCGCGCAGGTCTTGATGATCTGCTCGCGCAGCCACAGGTTGGCGCTGTCCTGATCGACGCTGTGACTCCACTGCATGTCCAGAGTGAAACCCGGCAGGCCGTTGGGCGCCTCGCAGTGATTGAACACCGCATCGTTGGTCAGCAAGCGCTGGATCCGCCGGGGCAGGGTCAGGATGAAATCCGTTCCGGTAATCATCTTCAAGGCGGCGCTGTAGCTGTTGGAGCGGGCGACGATCTGGCGCTTCTGTGCCTGCCGTGCCAGCCAGCCATCGACCATGTTGGTGGTCGAGGTCCAGGGCGTGGGGAACACATGCCGCCGCTCGGTGAACGCTTGCAGGCTGAGACGTGGCTCCAGCGGTGTCGCACGTTTGTCGAAAACGCAGACCAGATCATCTTCCAGCAACATCCGGGATTTCAGGTCGGCATGGCTGCGATGGAAGTGCGGACCGAAACAGATCACCAGGTCGAGGCTGCCGTCGCGCAACTCCTGTGCCGGGACATCGGTTTCGAACTTGTGCATGTTGACCATCACCGGCAGATCGTCGAAGTCGAAACGCTTCAACATGCGCGGCAGGATCAGTTGTTCGAAGTATTCCGGGGCGCAGATGTTGAAGGTCACCGGCTGTGCCATCGGGTCGAACGCCGGGGCGCCGGCGTGGCACAGGTTGATGCTTTCGAGGATTTTCTGCACGTGGCCATACATGCTGCTGGCCTTGTAGGTCGGGCGCATGCCCGTGCGGGTGTTGACGAACAGCTCGTCTTCAAAACTGGTGCGCAGTTTCTTCAGGCAGTAACTGACGGTGGACTGACTGACAAACAGCGCCTCCGACACATCGGTGACGCTGCTTTGCTCATACACGGCGACAAACACCATGAGATCCTGCATGTCGAGCTTTCTAAGCAAGTTACTGTTCAGCATCCGTTCCGTCTCGCTGTGCTCCTTGCGCCGAATCCGCGCAAACGTGTGCGCATGATCGTAACGGAACGATGGTGCCAGGAGAAAGCCCTGTAGGATTTTTCACGGACAGTTGTGGGACAGAAAGTTTTAGTAATACGACGTATCAAATCCTTCGTGCGAAAGATGGCCAGAAGCCTTTAACCAGACAAGGGAAGAGCCGTGCACAACGCCCGATCAGTGAAAGTGCCGGGCGTAATCTCGAGGGTCGAAACGCAGCACCATCAGCAGCATGACCGCCATCACCGCAGTCAGCGACCACCAGGCCCATTCGAAGCTGCCCAGCCGATCGCGGATCACCCCTGCCAATAGCGGTGAGAGGCCGGCGATCAGATAGCCGACACCTTGTACGAAAGCCGTCAGACCGCCTGCGTGTTGCGGGTTGTCGAGGTGGTCGAGGGAAACGATCAGGCTCATCGGAAACAACCCGCCAATCCCCAGCCCCAGCAGGCACGGCCACAGCAGACTCAGGTGTTGCGGGCTGAGGATCAGCCCACAGAACCCGGCAATGATCAGCACCAGCAGGGCGCCCAGCACCAGGCGCCGGTCACGGCTTCGGTTGGCAATCGCCGGAACCACCAGGCCTGAAATCACTTCCATGGCCGTCAGAAAACCCAACAGCAGACCGGCATTCTGCTCACTCCAGCCTTTTTCCACGTAATACGGCGCGAGCCAGGCCAGCACACAGGTGTAGGACGCCGTTCCAAGACCGAAAAAGAGGGCGAGCAGCCAGGCGCGGGGATGATTGATGAAGGATTTTTTCTTCACTGCCGTGATCGTGCAGGGCGGGGCGTCCTCGCGTTGTGACCACCAGAACACCAACGCCAGCAGCGCCAATACCGCCCAGATCGCCAGCCCGGCACGCCAGCTGCCGGTGTCGAGCATCACCCGCGGCGCGAGCGAGGCGGCCAGTGCGGCACCGCCCATGATCGATGTGACATAGAGCCCCATGCAGAGTGCCACGTTGCCGGGAAACCGCGACTTGATCAGCGCCGGCATCAAGGCCTGGATCAGCGCGATGCCGAACCCGGCCAGGACGGCACTGACGATCAGTTGCGGTGCCGAATCGAGAAACAGCCGGGACAGGGTCGCCACTCCGATGATCAGCAACGACAGCACCACCGTGCGTTGCTCGCCGAGGCGCTGGCTGATGCCGACGCCGAAGAACATCGCCAGTCCCATCGCCATCACCGGCAGCATGGTAAGCAGCGATGCCAGACTGAAGCTCAGCGCAATATCGCCGCGAATCGCCGACAGCAAAGGCCCGATGGCGGCCATCGACGGGCGCAGGTTGAGGGCGACCAGAATGATGCCGAGCATCAGCCAGACAGCAGGGCGGGAAGTGACGCGTGTACTTTCCATGTTCGGACCTTTGAGTGAACGCCCAGCGATTAAGCGAGCGCAGTGCCGCCGGCGGCAAATCAGAAAATCCCGGGTGGTATTTAAAAAGTCGATAGCCAGTCGATTGGCGGGTTTGACAGGTTCATTGGCGGTTCAGACAGAAGGCAGTCCTGGTCAGGAACCGAGTCTGCGGAATCTTTCTGTAAGACTATTCTTGTTCTCAGGCAGGCAATTTCATCAAAGCACAGACCTTGCGGAGGCGCGGAAAGCACCGATGGCGATATATACTGCGCGCCATTCTTGAAGGGAGAGCCGTGTGGCCATCGATATTCACTGGATTCGCGACAACGATAGCCTCGCGCGGTTTTGCGCCGAGTGGCAGCAGTTGCCTTTCGTTGCCCTCGACACCGAATTCATGCGGGTCGACACCTTCTACCCGATTGCCGGCCTGTTGCAGGTCGGCGACGGCAAACGCGCCTATCTCATCGACCCGCTGACCATTGACGCCTGGCAACCGCTGGCGGCGTTGCTGGAAAACCCGGCGGTGCTCAAAGTGCTGCATGCCTGCAGCGAAGACCTCGAAGTCCTGTTGCGCCTGACCGGCAGCCTGCCGGCGCCGCTGTTCGACACGCAACTGGCGGCTGCCTACCTGAACCTCGGGTTCTCGATGGGCTATTCGCGTCTGGTGCAGGAAGTGCTCGGCATTGAACTGCCGAAGGGTGAAACCCGTTCCGACTGGCTGCAGCGTCCGTTGTCCGACACGCAGATCAGCTATGCCGCCGAAGACGCCGTGCATCTGGCGGAGGTTTTCGTACAACTGCGTCCGAAACTGTCCGACGACAAATTTGCCTGGGTGCTGGAGGACGGCGCCGAACTGGTCGCCAACCTGCGCCGCGAGACCGATCCCTACGAGGTGTATCGCGAGGCGAAGCTGGCGTGGAAACTGTCCCGCGCTCAACTGGCCGTGTTGCGCGAACTCTGCGCCTGGCGTGAACGCGAGGCCCGTGCCCGCGACCTGCCGCGCAATCGTATTGTCCGTGAGCATTCGCTGTGGCCGCTGGCCCGCACGCAACCTGACAGCCTCAGCGCGCTGGGCAAGATCGAAGACATGCATCCGCGTACCGTGCGTCAGGACGGCGAATTTCTGCTTGATCTGATCAAGCGCTCTGGCAGTGTGGGGCCTGACCAGTGGCCGCCGGCCGTGCCGGAACCGCTGCCGATCGAAGCCGCCGCGCTGATCAAACGGTTGCGGGCCCTCGGTCAGGCCGAAGCCGAACGCCTGGGGATCGCGCCGGAACTGATGCTGCGCAAGAAAACCCTCGAAGCGCTGGTCAAAAGCGGCTTCCCCGAGGGGCCTTATCAATTGCCTGATTCGCTGCGTGGCTGGCGCCGCGAATTGATGGGCCAGAAGCTGCTCGACAGCCTGGCCACCGCCGGAGAACAGCCTTGAAACGTATTTGCTCCATTTATCAAAGTTCGAAAAAGAGCGGCATGTACCTCTACGTGCTCAAGAGTGATGCCCTGGAGCGCGTGCCGGAAGGTCTGATGGCGGCGTTCGGCAAGGCGAAGCATTCCTTCGATCTGGTGCTGACCCCCGAGCGCAAGCTGGCCAGCGAAGACATCGCCGTCGTCCTGGAGAACCTCGACAGGCAGGGTTACCACCTGCAGATGCCGCCGGCCGAAGAAGAGTACATCGAGCACTTGCCGGAAGAGTTGCTGCGCCGCAACGACCCGGTCTGACCTGCGAGGCCCTGTCCTGGGCCTCTTGTAATCCCTGAAACTGTTTTTACCGAGATGACTGCCCCCAGACGGGCGGTCGTCTGCACGGCTTGCGAAAGGTTTGAAGATGCGCGTTCTGATTGCTGAACACGACCACGCGGTATACGCCCGGCTGCTGCGTCAGGCAGCTCCCGAGCTTGAAGTGCTGACCAGCGGCGACTCCGCCGAGCTGGCCCGTCAGGCCGTTGATTGCCCCGTATGGCTGGGGCAGCCCGATCTGCTGGCGACCCTGTTGCGTCAGGGCCATCAGCCACGATGGCTGCAATCGACCTGGGCCGGCATCACGCCGCTGCTGGCCGACGGCTTGCGTCGGGATTACCGCCTGACCCGGGCGGTCGGTATTTTCGGTCAGGTGATGGCCGAGTACGTGCTGACCTACATGCTCGGTCACGAGCGTGAAGTGCTGGCCCGGCTGGTGAGTCAGGTCGAGCGCAAATGGGACAACCGCACCGGCCAGAGTCTGGTGGGGCGCAAGGTGCTGATCGTCGGCACCGGTGACATCGGCCAGAGCGTGGCGCAGTTCCTGCTGCCATTTGGCGTCGTGCTGTATGGCATCGCCAGCAGCGCCCGGGAGCAGGCGCCGTTTGTCGAAGTCGGTTCGATGGCTGACCTGCCACGGCTGGTGGGTGAAGTGGATTACGTGGTCAATCTACTGCCCAACACCGAGCACACTCATGACATCTACAACGCAGCGCTGTTCAAGCAATTCAAGCCGACCGGGTTGTTCATCAACGCCGGACGCGGTGTGGCGGTGGTCGATGCGGATCTGGTGGAAGCGCTGAAGGAAGGCCATCTGGCCGGCGCGGTGATCGACGTTTGCCGTCAGGAGCCACTGCCACAGCGTCATCCGTTCTGGACCGCATGGGGCTTGCTGTTGACCGGGCACAGCTCGGCACCGACATCGCCGCCGATGATGGTGCAGTTGTTTCTGGATAACCTGCGGGCGTACCAGGCGGGCGAAGCGTTGCGCGGGGAAGTGGATTTCGCGCGCGGTTACTGAGTCCGCCGCTATACAAATGTGGGAGCGAGCTTGCTCGCGAAAGCGGTGTAACAGTCACGATCATTATTGACTGACACAACGCCTTCGCGGGCAAGCCCGCTCCCACAGTTCGTTTTGCAGTGTGGCTCAGAGGGTGAAATCGCCTTCGGCCGCCAGCTCGCTCAAAGGACGACGCGGGCTCGGCACTTCCCGTGCCTGCAGGTAGTCCGCCAGGGTTGCCTTGTCACCCAGCTTGCCGACGGCGACTGCCGCGTGCAGTGCGTAACCTTGCGGGATGTTCAGCTCCTTGCGGGTCAGCTCCTGATCGAAGCCGGCCATGCCGTGAGTGTGCCAGCCGCTCAGGCTCGCTTGCAGTGCCAGGTGGCCCCACGCAGAACCGGTGTCGAAGGTGTGCCACAGTGCGGGTGTTTCCTCGGTCGCACCCGGGGCGGTGAAGGTGGTTTTGGAAATCACGATCACCAGCGCCGAAGCATGCTGCGCCCAGGCACGATTGAATTCATTGAGCAGGCCCAGGTAGCGCTCCCAGTTCGGCGTGTCGCGACGGGCGTAGAGAAAACGCCACGGCTGCGAGTTGTACGCCGACGGTGCCCAGCGCGCGGCTTCGAAGAAGCTCAGCAGGGTTTCTTCCGGGATCGCTTCGCCGGTGAAGGCGCGGGGCGACCAGCGATCGGTAAACTGCGGGTGAATGGCGTAATCGGCAACGCGAGGGTTGGCACTCATCGAGAGATTCCTTGCTACGTTTGAGAACAGGTTGGAAGCGAAACCCGGCAGGATCAGCCGGGCTGAACGATGGGGGGCGAGTCTCAAGCCGTGCAGTTCACCGGAGTGCAACGCGGTCGAGCGTCAATGGCCTCCGGCCCGGGCTTCTTGAGACTGGCAAAGCTACTTGGCCGCGCAAAAACTGACAAGCCCCGCACAACCGACAGTCGCCGACGCTTGGCCCACAGGGCCTTGGGCACTAGACTGGCGGCCTTTTCACCACCTGATGTTGATGCTTGAGCCATGGCCGCCAAAGTCGAACCGTTCTGGAAACGCAAAACCCTCGATCAACTGGATCACGAGGAATGGGAATCGCTGTGCGACGGCTGTGGACTGTGCTGCCTGCAGAAGCTCGAAGATGAAGAAGACAACAGCGTCTATTACACGCGCATCGCCTGCAAACTGCTGGACCTGAAAACCTGCCAGTGCAGCGATTATCCGAACCGCATCAAGTTTGTTCCGGACTGCATCCAGCTCACCCCGGGCCAGGCCGAAGCATTCAAATGGCTGCCGCCGACCTGCGGTTATCGGCTGGTCAGCGAAGGCAAGGATCTGCCGTTGTGGCACCACCTGGTCTGCGGTGATCGCGACGCGGTGCACCACGAACGGATTTCCCAGTCCGGGCGCATGCTCGCCGAAGGCAGCGTGCCGGAAGAGGACTGGGAAGATCACCTGATTTTCCGGGCCGGCTAGGCTCCCGAGAATTCAGGTTCCAAAGTCAGGTTACAACAAGGAGTGTGTATGGCTGTGGGATTGCGCCGGACGTTGATCGTCGGATTGCTGGCGCTGAGCGCGCCGGTATGGGCGGCCAAGAAGGTCGATCTGGATTACCACGTGCGCCTGTTGCCGCAAAGCGATCAGGCGCAAGTGAGCCTGACCCTGGCCAAAGGCGAGGCCGTGCGCAGTCTGGATTTCGACCTCGGCGACGGCAGCCGCTACAGTGACTTCAAGGCCGACGGCCAATGGCAACTGACACCGGGCCAACACGCCCGCGGCGTGTGGCGCCCGACGGCGGACAAGGCCAGCCTGACCTACCGCGTACGCATCAGCCACGGCCGCAAGAGCGGCAGCTTCGACACGCGCATGACTCCGACCTGGGCGCTGATGCGCGGCGATGAACTGGTGCCGCCGGCCAGGCTCGATCAGCAGGACGGCATTGAACTGGTCTCGCGCCTGCAATTCGAACTGCCCGACGGCTGGAAAAGCGTCGAAACCGCCTGGCCACGTATCGGCAAGAACAAATTCCGCATCGACAATCCATCCCGTCTGCTCGACCGGCCCACGGGCTGGATGCTGGCCGGCCACCTTGGCAGCCGCCGTACGCGGTTGGGCGAAACCGAAGTGACGGTGGCCTCGCCGCAAGGGCAAGGCATGCGCCGGATGGATGTGCTGACCCTGCTGACGTTCGTCTGGCCGCAGGTGCAAGCGGTGTTTCCACGCCATCCGGGCAAGCTGCTGATCGTCGGCGCCAACGACCCGATGTGGCGCGGCAGCATGGCCGCACACGAGTCCATCTATCTCAATACCCGATTGCCCATGGTCAGCGAAAGCGGCAGCAGCCCTTTGGTTCGCGAGTTGGCGCAAGTGTTCGCACGGATCAACGACGAGCAGCGCAGCGACTGGATCAAGGAAGGTTTCGCCGAGTATTACGCCGTCGAACTGGTGCGTCGTGCGGGTGGCATGAGTGATGAACGCTATCAGGCGTTGCAGCTGAAACTGGCGAAGGACAGCCAGAAGGTAACGACCTTGCGCGGTGAACAGATCGGCCCGGCACAGGTATCCAAAGCGGTTTTGCTGCTGCAGGAACTGGATCGTGAAATTCGTCTGAAGACCCGCAACAAACGGTCGCTGGATGATGTGCTGCGCGGGGCCATGCATCTGGGGACAGTGGATACCAAGGCGTTCGGGCAACTCGCCGATAGCGTCATCGGCGAGTCTTCCAAAGTCCTTGATACCGCGTTACTGCAGTAAAGCCGTCATCGCTGGCAAGCCAGCTCCCACAGGTTTGTGCGGTGACTACCGATTGGTCTCCAGCCCAAAACATTGTGGGAGCTGGCTTGCCAGCGATGAGGCCATCAGCCTCAAGGCAAATCCAGAATCAAACCCCGGCTTCAGGTGACTTCACCGAATCATTGCCGGTCACGGTCGCGGTTCTGGTCGCCGCTTCGGCGTTGGCTTTCAGCTTGCTCAGCTCTTCACCGGCGCGCTCGATCTTCGTGCGCACGTTGTTCATGTCCTGACGGCTTTTTTCCAGCAGGCTTTTCACCGAGCTGTGGCCGGTGATGCCTCGGGCCATGGCCACGCCGCCGATGGCCACCTGGATCAGGCCGAACACGCCGCCACGGCGAAGACCCTTTCCGACCATGATCACGCCGCCGGCCAGCGAGCCGATGCGCTCCCAGCCTTCGACGTTCTGTTCGGAACGGGTCTGGAACGGGGTGGATTCGATACGCTCGACGCGTTTGAGCTCGGTCATGATCTTTCTCCAGGCAATGAGTGATGGATAAACAAGCTGACTGCACCGGCAGTCAGCTCGTTCCATCGGATGTGCGGCGCTTCAGCGGAATTTCGGCCCGGAACGGGTGTTCAGGCCTTTGGCCATGCGGTCGTAGAGCACGACATTGACCGTGGCGGCGAGGTTCATGCAACCGGTGGTCGGGATGTACACGACGTCTTCGCACCAGTCGCGGATCTCCTGATCCAGCGAGCCGTCTTCGGGGCCGAAGATGTACAGGGCGCGATCCGGGTGGGTGTATTCCGGCAGCGGGCGGGCGCCGTCGACCAGTTCCACGGCGACCGGTACGCAATTGAGCGGCAGGATCTTTTTCAGGTCGTCGATGCCGATCAACGGGATGTCGTAGTGCACGCGCTTGGTGTCGGTGACGAAATCGGCGGCGCGTTCATAGCGCTTGCCGGTGTAGAACACGGTCGATACGCCGTAGCAGCCTGCGGCGCGCATCACCGAACCGACGTTTTCCGGTGATTTGGGGTTATACAAGCCAATGCAGCTGTACCGTTTGTCTGCCACGAGCGGAGTGCCTTCGGAAAAAAGAGGGCGATTATACGGGGATTGGGGGAGGGGTGTTCAGTTTGAGATTGGCGGTGTCTGCCAGGCCGCCTTCGCGAGCAGGCTCGCTCCCACAGATCGGTGTCGTACACAAAACCAATGTGGGAGCGAGCCTGCTCGCGAAAGGGCTGGGTCAGGCGCTGAAGATCTTCAGTCTTCTTTTTTCATCAACCCGGCCAGCGCCGCAAACGGGTTATGCGTGGCCTTGGCGATCTTCGGCGTGCTCAGCGAGCCTTCGCCGAAATACTGCTGATCGGTGTAGCGCGAATGTTCGTTGTCGTGGCAGTACAGGCACAGCAATTCCCAGTTGGAGCCGTCCTGCGGGTTGTTGTCGTGGTTGTGGTCGCGGTGATGCACGGTCAGTTCGCTCAGGCGCTTGCCGGAAAACTCGCGGGCGCAGCGGCCGCACACATGCGGGTACATCTTCAGGGCTTTGTCGCGATAGCCCATTTCCTTGTCGCGCTGGTTGTCGGCGAGGATGCGATCCAGCTTCGAAGTGTTGGTCGGGGTGGACGAACTCATGGGTTCACCTTGGTAGAAAGACTAATGACGGATGTGGGGAAGTTTAGCTCAGCCCGAGGCGTGTTCTGCAAGAAAGGAACAGCGCGCAAGTGCGGTTGGGAGTAGTCTGAGGCCAGTCCGGGGCCATTGGAGTCATCGATGAAGTGCAGCATTCTGGCAGCGATCATGCTGGCCGCTCTTTCGGCAACAGGCGCGCAGGCCCAGCAGGCGGTGCCCGTCAGTCCGACGCCGCAACCGGGTTCGCCCGGCACCGCAACACCGACACCGTATCCCCAGATCAGCCCGGTATCGATTCCCAAGGCCGGTCCCGGCAGTGGCGGGCCGCCGCTGGTGCCGATCGAAATGCCCAGCCCGCCGACCAGGGATCAGCCGGTGCCGGGTATCGACCAGCCCGAAGGCAAACCCAAATCCCCCGGCGGCTAGATCTGCTGCGCCGCCAGTTGGCCGTCGGCCATGCGCAGGCGTCTGGAGAGGGAAACGGCGAGGGCGCGAATGATCTTGGCGGCGATCTTCGGTGCGTCGTTGAGCATTTTTTCCAGCGAGTCCTTGCCGAGGTTGAGCAACTGACAGTTGCTCGCCGCCACACAGGTCGCCGAGCGCCGTTCGCCGTCGAGCACGGCCATCTCACCGAAGGCCCGTCCGCTGCGCAGAGTGGCCATGGTGATGACCTGACCGTCGGCGCCGATCTTCTGCACGGCCACCTGACCGGTGTGGATGATGCACATGAAGCTGCCGGCATCGCCTTCGCGAAAGATCGCCTCGCCTTCGGCCACGCTGCTGATGCTGAAGTAGCCCGAAGCGGCGGCGAAGTCCGCCAGTTGCAATTGGTCGAACAGGCCGCAGTCCATCAGCCAGTCGCGGATTTCGTTGTTCAGTAAGGTCGGTTCTGACATGTCGTTGCGGTCTTTTTGTTGTGTCGGGTTGCAGGCTCACCGGGAGCCGACTTGATTATCGGCTTCCGGTGTCCGGAATTAAGACCCGAGTGACCGGCGGAGTTCCTCAGGCGATGCCCAGAACCTTGAAAACAAATGCATATTCGAGGGCTACGTCACGTAATCCCTGATAACGCCCGCTCATGCCGCCGTGGCCAGCGCCCAGTTCGGTCTTGAGCAGCAGCGGATTGTCGTCGGTCTTGGTTGCGCGCAGCTTCGCGACCCACTTGGCCGCTTCCCAGTACTGCACGCGGCTGTCGTTGTAACCGGCGATCACCAGCGTCGCGGGATAAGCCTGGGCGGTGACGTTTTCGTACGGCGCGTAGGCTTTGATTCGTTCGTAGACCTCAGGCTCTTCAGGGTTGCCCCACTCGTCGTATTCGGTGACGGTCAGCGGCAGGTCCGGATCGAGCATGGTGTTGAGCACATCGACGAACGGCACTTCGGCGATTGCCACGCCGAACAGCTCCGGACACTGGTTGAGCACCGCACCGATCAGCAGGCCACCGGCGCTGCCGCCACTGATCGCCAGTTGCGGCGCGGTGGTGATGCCATTGAGGATCAGGAATTCGGCACAGGCAATGAAGTCGCTGAAGGTGTTCTGCTTGTGCTCCTGCTTGCCGGCGCGATACCAGGCTTCGCCCAGTTCACCACCGCCGCGCACGTGGGCAATGGCGAACGCCATGCCGCGATCCAGCAGACTCAGGCGGGCATGGGAAAACCACGGGTCGAGGCTCGAACCATAGGCGCCGTAGCCGTAGAGATACAGCGGCACCGGCTTGCCGAGCATTTCGCGTTTCATCACCAGGCTGATCGGCACCAGCGTGCCGTCCGGCGCGGTGGCCCACAGGCGCTGGCTGACGTAGGCGTCGGCGTCGAACGGGCCGAGCACCGGGGTTTCCTTGAGCACTGCCTGTTCGCCGGTAGCGAGGATCAGTTGCCGGACCTGGGCCGGGCGATTCAGCGCTTCATAGCGCAGGCGAATGCGGTCGCTTTCGAACTCCAGACTGTTTTGCACGTAGAGGCTGTAGGCCGCGTCCGGCAATTGCACGCGATAAGGCGCCAGACCGTGCGGGCGCACTTCGATGATTGGCAGTCCGCCTTCGCGCAGGCTCAGGGTCAGGGCTTCGGCGTTGAGGGTGACGCCATCGAGCATCACCGAATCGCTGTGGGGAATCAGGTTCTGCCAGTCGGATTCGCTCGGCGCGATGCCGGTGTCCGGCGCCTGATACAGGGCGAAGTTGATGCCGTCGCGGTTGGTGCGGATGAACCAGGTCCATTCACCGTCGAGTTTGCCGTGATCAACGTCGTATTCGTGATCCTCGACCCGTGGTGCCAGGCAGGTGAAAGGCTGGTGCGGCTGATTGGCATCCAGCGCCCAGACTTCGCTGGTGGTCTTGCTGCCCAGGGACAACAACAATTGCTGCTCGGAGCTGGAGCGGTAGCAATGCAGGAAGAAACGCCCGTCCGGCTCGTGGAACACCTCTTCGGCAGCGGTACCGTCGAGGCGGTAGCGGAACAGTTTGTGCGGGCGATGGGTGTCGTCGAGCACGCTGAAGAACAGGGTCAGACTGTCGTTGGCCCAGGTCATGCTGCCGTCGCAGTCCTGGAACTCCAGTTCGCTGACACGCTCGCTGGACAACTCCTTCACGAACAGCGTGTAAATCTCGTCGCCCGAGGCATCGACGCTGTAGGCCAGGCGCTGATGATCCGGGCTGATGCTGAACGCGCCGAGGGAGAAAAAGCCGCCATTGGCCAGGGCGTTCGGGTCGAGCAGCAGTTGTTCGCGGCTTTCGTCGAGGGTCAGGCTGTCGTCGGCCGGACGCGGGCAGCGGTAGTGACGCGGGTATTCGTCCCCCGCCGTGGTGCGGGTGTAATACAGATAAGGGCCCCACGGCGACGGCAGGGACAGGTCCGTTTCGAGGATCCGGCCCTTGATCTCCTCGAACAGGGTTTCGCGCAGTCCGGCCTGATCGGCGGTCTGCGCCTGCTGGTAGTCGTTTTCGGCCTTGAGGTAGTCGAGCACCGCGTCGGTGTCGCGTTCCTGCAGCCAGGCATACGGGTCGTGACCGGCATCCTTGCGGGCAATCGGGGCGCTGGTGACGTTGGCGGATACGGGCATGGAGGGCTCTCGAACATGACAAATGAGGACCGCACGGACGGCGGGGAAGCCTGATGTGCGAAAAGTCGTTACTATAAGCGCCTCTGTGCGACACGCGTAGCGTGTCTTCAAGACTTCGAGGTGGATGGTCATCTTGAAGGGCTGTTTGATTACCGCCAAGGCTGGAGTACCCAATCTCCAGAAACAAAACCAGACCCATAAGTCCAATGCCTTCAAGGACTTACCGTTGCGGCGGGGCATGCCCACAGTCGATCAGCATTCCACAATAGCGACTGGGAAGGATCTCTTTCTTTCTAGAATGCATCTTCAATCTTCGGTTCTTACAGAACCTCACCCCAGCGGGAAAGAATCCCCGCAAGGGTTTTCTCCTGCTTCCGAAACAGGAGGAAACACTTTTCTGAGCATGCTGACTCTGTCAGTTCCTGCTCATCCCTCTGAAGACTCGAGCGAAAGCTCTGTCTGTCATTGTCCATCCAGCTTGCACGCAAGTTGGCAGCGGACTCGTTGTACGACCAACGATAGCCTAGGAAGACATGCGTCATTGGCAACGATGAGGTGTGAAGCTTTTCTAACAACGTAGCCCCTGAAAAGGTCTGCAGCCACCGTGAGGGGATGTAGAGATGCTCGGAGCTGAACCGGGTTGAGGCGCAAGGCTGGTTGGCATGGGCAACATATGTGAACTGCTGATAAACGTCGTAATTATAAACAAGCCAAAACAGCTGTCAGGCTTGAGCCAAAAGGCAAAGTGATCGGATATCTCTGTAGAGGCTGGAGATACGTCGTCATCAAGATCACCGGCGAAAAGGCAGGCCCTAAACCAATCGTGTGACAGGCAGGGAACGTGGTAAGCCCGTATGGCTGCCTTCGGGCAGGTGAACCGCAAGGGGATCTGTTGGCTGTGCGGGTATGGGATCGCAGAGAAAGCGAAAGTCGATCTGTAATGGATCGGATAGGGGTTGAAACATCACCTCACGGGAAACCGGGCAGACTTCTGCGTGGTCTTTCGTCGCATGAACTCTGACTGAGTCTGTCTCAATAATTTCAGAAACCTGCGGTTGAGGTTTCCCATTCATCCAGCCCTGACGGGACGTCCATTCCCGTCAGGGGATGCGTACGTCTTCAGCTCAGGCAACTTGAGAGGAAGGCAGCATGAAAGTACACAGCCCCACGGCCGTGTCTGCGCCTTCCGGCGCTCCGCAACAGTGGCATGACATCGATTGGTGGCGTGTTCAGCGGAATGTCCGGGTGATGCAGTTACGGATTGCGAAGGCTTGTCGGGAAGGCAATTGGCGCAGGGTTAATTCCCTGCAACGAATGCTGACCCGCTCTCGTTCGGCCAGATATTTGGCCGTTCGGCGAGTCACTGAAAACCAGGGCAAGCGCACGGCAGGAGTCGACCGCGTGCTCTGGGATACACCCGATGCCAAATGGAAAGCGGCAAACGGGTTGAAGCGCCACGGATACAAGCCACGGCCGTTAAGGCGTGTCTTTATTCCGAAGTCAAATGGGAAGGAACGCCCTCTGGGAATTCCGACCATGACTGACAGGGCCATGCAGGCGTTGTATTTGCTGGCTCTGGCGCCCATTGCAGAAACCACCGGAGATCCGAACAGCTACGGCTTCAGGATTGAGCGCTCTACCGCAGACGCGATGGGACAGCTGTTCATCTGCTTATCCAAGAAGGTTTCGGCCGAATGGGTACTGGAGGCGGACATCAAAGGCTGCTTTGACCACATCAACCATGACTGGCTGATCGCCAATGTCCCTACGGACAAAACGATCCTCCGGAAATGGTTGAAGGCTGGAGTGATTCACAAAGGCCAGCTACAGGCAACGGACGCCGGTACGCCACAAGGCGGGATTATCTCGCCGACCTTGGCAAATATGGTGCTGGATGGACTGGAGTCACAGCTCAAGCAACATCTGGGCGTGACGAAAGCCAAGAAGCTGAAAATCAATGTGGTGCGTTATGCGGATGACTTCGTGATTACCGGAAGCTCGAAAGAGACACTGGAAAGCAAAATCAGACCTTGGGTGGAGCAGTTCCTCGCTGTGAGAGGACTGCAGCTGTCGCCCGAGAAAACCCGTGTCGTTCACATAGATGAAGGCTTCGACTTTCTGGGATGGAATTTCCGCAAGTACGAGGGAAAGCTCCTGATCAAGCCAAGCAAGAAAAACGTGAAAGCGTTCTATCGCAAGGTGAAGGATGTCATCAGTACCAACAAAACGGCGAAGCAAGAGGATCTGATCCAACGGCTGAATCCGATGCTGCGTGGGTGGGCGATGTACCACCAACCAGTGGTTGCCAAGAAGGCGTTTAGCAGAATGGATAATTCTGTTTTCCATGCGCTTTGGCGTTGGGCGAAAAGGAGACACCCAAATAAATCGTTGGAATGGGTCAGGAGAGGTTATTTCCAAGCCCATGAAGGCAAAAGTTGGGTATTTGCCACCATGGCGATGAGGGCGGACGGAACGAAAGCAATAGCTTCTCTGTACTCAATAGCGAGCACAACGATCGAACGGCATAGAAAGGTGAGCGGGGATTACAACCCCTTCGATCCTTCCATGGAGGAGATGGGAGAGAAACTGCGAATGGCACGAATGCTCAAAAAGCTGAAGTACCGAAAGCAGATAGTGAGGCTCTTCCAAACCCAAAATGGGCAATGCCCACTGTGCAAACAGCCGATCACCAAGGAAAGCGGGTGGCATGACCACCATATAATCCACCGCTCCCAAGGCGGTGGAGACACCTTGGATAACCGAGTACTATTGCATCCAGTTTGTCATCAGCAGCTACACAGCCGTGGATTGACAGTAAACAAGCCGGCTCCAAATGGGGCTTTTTAAAGACTTGAGCCGTATGCGTTGAAAGGCGCACGTACGGTTCTTAGGGGGAGGCAGACCAGTAATGGTCTGTCTCTACCCGACTTGCCTGCCTTGCCATGGACACCATGACCGAGAACGACTATCTGATCGCCTGGGGCCTCTACGCCTTTGCTGCCGTTGGCTGCCTGCTGGTGTGGATGCGCATGACCCGCTGGATGTGGCGCTGGCTGCGTGAGCCGCTGCGTGTGCTGGTGGCGGTGTTGCTGTTCAGCCCGACCATCATCGATCCGGTGAAGGAAAAATTCGCCCCGGCCGTCGCCATCACGGCGCTGGATCTGGCGTTCAAGGTGGGCAACAACGCCTGGCGCGCGATCTCCGAATTGCTCATGTACGCGATGATCGCGTTCGGCCTGTACCTGATTTTCGTGTTGATCCGCTTCCCGATCGAACGCGCTTCGAAGGCGCGCAAGGAACAGGCCGAAGCCGCCCGCGCAGCCGCCCGTGCCGATGACGAGCGCGACAGCGATCAACCGTTCGGCGGCGCCGGCGATGATCGTTATGGCCGGCCACCGCTGCCGGGCAATCCGCAGCGTCGGCGCGTCGAGCCGCGTCTGTAATCACGAGAGCCCGCACATGTGTGAACTATTGGGCATGAGCGCCAACGTGCCGACCGATATCGTGTTCAGCTTCACCGGGCTGATGCAGCGCGGTGGTCGCACCGGCCCGCACCGCGATGGCTGGGGTATTGCCTTCTATGAAGGTCGCGGATTGCGGCTGTTTCAGGATCCGGCGGCCAGCTGCGAGTCGGAAGTGGCCAATCTGGTGCAGCGTTATCCGATCAAGAGCGAAGTGGTGATCGGCCATATCCGCCAGGCCAATGTCGGCAAGGTCTGCCTGTCCAATACCCATCCGTTCGTCCGCGAACTGTGGGGACGCAACTGGTGCTTCGCGCACAACGGCCAGCTCGCCGACTTCACCCCGATCAAGAGTTTTTACCGTCCTGTGGGCGATACCGACAGCGAGGCGGCGTTCTGCGATTTGCTCAACCGCGTACGTGCAGCGTTTCCGGAACCGGTCGATATAGAAGTGCTGCTGCCGGATCTGGTCGCCGCATGCGCCGAATACCGCAGCAAAGGCGTATTCAACTGCCTGCTCAGCGACGGCGACTGGCTGTTCTGCTATTGCTCGACCAAACTTGCGCAGATCACCCGGCGCGCACCGTTCGGCCCGGCACGGCTCAAGGACGTTGATGTGATCGTCGATTTCCAGGCCGAAACCACGCCCAACGACGTGGTCACGGTCATTGCCACCGAACCTCTGACCGAAAACGAAACCTGGACCCGCTACGAACCGGGCCAATGGAGCCTGTGGCGACGCGGCGAATGCGTCCGTCAGGGCACGACCGAATAAAGGATCTTTCCTCGATGTTGCTCAGTTATCTACGGCTGGTGTTGTTTGCGGCGGGCCTGTTGATCGGTGTCCAGGTGCCGGGATTCATCAACGATTACGCCAAGCGGGTCGAGGCGCATCTGATCGAGGTGCAGACCGGCCTGCGCGGTTTCCAGGGTACCGCCGCGCAATTCTTCAAGGGAGATATGCAGGCACTGGTCGCCCATTACCGCGCCAGCGAAGACCCGGTGTTTCGCAGCGATGCCGACAGCCTGAGCACCTTGCTCAACCGTCAACTGGCGCTGGACAAGCAATTCCAGGCGATGCAGGGCCCCTGGTACATCCGCTTCCTGCAAGTGGTGCTGGCCGCCGATCCGGACATTCGCAAAGAGACCTGGAACGGCTACAGCTACCAGATTCTGCTGACACCGCAAGCGATGATCTGGGGCATGAGCGGCGCGATGCTGCTGTCGTTCGGTCTCGAATGCCTGTTCCGTCTGATCGACTGGGTGGTGCTGGGCGGCAAACGCCTGCGCCAGAGCCGGCCGATCGAAGACCGGGATGTGCGCGGGCTGTAAACCTCGAAGCATCGTTCCCACGCTGTGGGAACGATCAACTCAGAACGATGTAATCTGTTCCCACCTTGCGCGCATACCCCTCCAGCACCTGCTGACACAACGTCACGATCTCTTCGGCCCATTCCACGCCCACCCGCCACGACACCACCACTTGCAGATCGGGTGGCCGTTGATCGATGTCGAGCAGGGTCAGTTCGCCCCGCGCCAGTTCTTCGGCCACCAGCACCGGCGGCAATGCGCCGATACCAAAGCCGTCGCGCAACAACCGGGTGATCGCCGACACCGAGTTCACACAGTTCAAGCGTGGCGCCAGCACGCCCTGGGCCTGCATCAACGCCAGAATGTCCTGATGCGGCCGGGAGTTTTTCGAGTAGGTGATGATCCGTTCCTGCGCCAGATCGGCGAGGTTCGCGTAATCGCGGTTGTAGATCGATTGGCTGGCGACGATCCAGCCGATGGGATGGCTGGCCAGTTCCAGACTGCGCACGCTTTCATGACGCACCAGATCGGTTTGCAGGATCAGATCGAGAAAGCCTTTTTGCAACTGATCGCAGAGGTTCAGCGAGGTATCGGCCACCAGTTCGATTTCCACTCGTGGGTACAGATCGGTCATCTGCGCCACCAGCGGGCTCAGCCAGGTGTGAATCACCGTGTCCATCACCCCGATGCGCACCCGACCGACCTTGCTCGATCGGGTCTCGATGGACTGCTTCAACGCCTGCAGGGTGTCGAGCATCTGCTCGGCATAGTCCAGCACTTTCAGGCCTTCCGGCGTCAGGCTCACACCGCGCGAATCCCGCACAAACAGCTTCACCCCAAGCTCACCCTCAAGCACGGCAATGCGGCTGGAAATCGACGCCTGAGTGGTGAACAGCTTGTCGGCGGTCAGGCGGAAACTCTTCAGCCGGGCGACCCAGACGAAGGTCTCGAGAAACTTCAGGTTCATGGCAACAAATTTTTCTTATGTCTTGGGCGGGTTTTTATTCGTTGGACGCGGCCGGGTGACGCACCCAAGAATCGACGCATCCGGTTCCCACGATAGGCGTCGTCGGAGCTTCGAACAAGACCAATAAAAGCCTGCGGAGACATGCCATGAGTGCGCCCGACACCCTCGACCTCCCCAAGACCACGGCCCGTCCCGGCCCGTTCGACTGGTATCGCAACATCAATCAGCAGGAGCGCCGTACCTTCTGGAGCTGCAAGATCGGCTACGGTCTGGACGGCATGGACACCCAGATGCTCAGCTTCGTGGTGCCGACCCTGATCGCGATGTGGGGCATCACCACCGGCCAGGCCGGGTTGATTCATACCAGCACGTTGATCGCTTCGGCCATCGGCGGCTGGGTGGCGGGGATTCTCTCCGACCGCATCGGTCGCGTGCGCACGCTGCAACTGACAGTGCTGTGGTTCGCTTTTTTCACCTTCCTTTGCGGTTTTGCCCAGAACTACGAACAACTGCTGATCGCCCGCACCCTGATGGGCTTCGGTTTCGGTGGTGAGTGGACGGCCGGCGCGGTGCTGATCGGTGAAGTGATCCGCGCCAAGGATCGTGGCAAGGCGGTCGGCATGGTGCAATCGGGCTGGGCGCTCGGTTGGGGACTGACAGCGATTCTGTATGCGCTGCTGTTCTCGGTGTTGCCGCCGGAAGACGCGTGGCGTGCACTGTTCATCCTCGGCATCGTGCCGGCGGTGTTCGTGATTTTCGTCCGCCGTCTGGTGAAAGATCCCGAGATCTACCGCGAAGCCAAGGCCAGACAAACCCCGGACAACCCGTCGAAGTTCTACGAGATCTTCGCCCCCGGCATGCTTTTCACCACGTTTCGCGCCTCGCTGCTCACCACGGGTGCCCTCGGCGGTTATTACGCGATCACCTCCTGGCTGCCGACTTTTCTGAAGAATGAACGTGGCTTGAGCGTACTCGGCACCGGCGGTTATCTGGCGATGGTGATCATCGGCTCCTACGCCGGTTATGTGATCAGCGCCTATTTGACCGACCTGTTGGGACGCAAGAAGAACTTCATCCTGTTCGCGGTCGGCTCGTTCACCATCGTTCTGTTGTACACCCAGCTGCCGGTCAGTAACGGCGTGATGCTATGGCTGGGTTTCCCGCTGGGCTTCTTCGCCTCGGGGATTTTCAGTGGCATGGGGGCGTTTCTCACCGAGTTGTTTCCGACGCGGATTCGCGGTTCGGGGCAGGGTTTCTGCTACAACATCGGCCGGGCGCTGGCAGCGTTGTTCCCGTTGCTGATCGGGCTGCTCAGCCAGAAAGTACCGCTGAGTGTCGGCATCGGGGCCTTTGCGGCGGTGTCCTACGGCGTGGTGATCCTCTCGGCGCTGAGCCTGCCGGAAACCCGGGGCAAGCTACTGGACGCGCAGTAACTGATAACCTGCGACAACTGTCCTACGGCATAAAAAGATAACAGCTACAGGAGTGTTCACCGTGAGCCGCCTGCTATTGAACTGTGACATCGGCGAGAGCTTCGGCAGCTGGACCATGGGTCTGGACGCGGAAGTCATGCCCTTCATCGATTGCGCCAACATTGCCTGCGGCTTTCACGCCGGCGACCCGGGCATCATGCGCAAGACCGTCAGCCTTGCCCTGAGCCATGGCGTGCAGATCGGCGCGCATCCGGCCTATCAGGATCTGGTGGGTTTCGGTCGGCGCTCCATGGCTTACACCGCCCAGGAACTGCAAGACATCCTGCATTACCAGATCGGCGCCCTCGACGGCATTTGCCGCGCCCAGGGTGGCAAAGTCGGCTACGTCAAACCCCATGGCGCGATGTACAACGACATGATGGCCAACCCGGCGCAGTTGCGGGCGGTGATTCAGGCCGTCGCGGCTTACGATCGCAGTTTGCCGCTGATGCTGATGGCGACTCGTGACAACACCGCAGCACAACAGCTCGGTGACGAGTACGGCGTGACCCTGTGGTTCGAAGCCTTCGCCGACCGTGCCTACGACAGCGCGGGCCGACTGGTGTCGCGACAACTGCCGGGAGCGGTGCACCACGACGCCGAAACCATCATTGCACAGGCGCTGACCATCGCCCGTGGCGACAACCTGACCGCCAGCGACGGCAGTGCGCTGCATTTGCAGGCCAACACCTTGTGCGTGCATGGCGACAACGCCGGTTCAGTGGCGGCCGTGCAGCGCATTCGACAGGCCTTGAGCGAGCAGGGCGCACCATGAATCCGCGGGTGGAAGTGGTGGCAGTGGATTGTCTGATGCTGCGCCTGTTCGATGAAATCGCCGAGGCCAACATGCCGTGGATGCTCGCCGCCAGCGAGCGCTTGCGCACGGTATTTGGCGAGCATCTGATCGATCTGGTGCCGTCGTACACCACGTTGATGGTGCATTACGACCTGACGGCATTGAATCCGGGTCAGGCACGGGAGTTGATCGCCGAAGCGTTGATCGACCTGACGCCGAATGCGCGAACCGGCGGCCAGTGTCATGTGCTGCCGGTATGGTACGACCTGAGTGTCGGTCCGGAACTGAGCCTGCTGTCGCATCGCAGCGGTTTGTCGGTGGAAGAGGTGATCCGCCGCCACAGTGGTCGTGAATATCAGGTATTTGCGCTTGGATTTGCGCCGGGCTTCGCTTTCATGGGCCTGGTTGAAGAGGTGCTGGCCGCGCCGCGCCTGAATACGCCACGCAAAAAAGTCGCCGCCGGCAGCGTCGGCATCGCCGAGCGACAGACGGCCGCGTATCCCGTGGTGTCCCCCGGCGGCTGGAACCTGATCGGGCGCACGCCGGCAAAGCTGTTCGACCGCGAGCGAGAGGGTTACAGCCTGATGCAGCCCGGCGACACCGTACGCTTCGAAGCGGTGAGCCATGCCGAATTCATTCGGCTCGGCGGTGACGACACGCCTCTGGAGGCCCTGGCATGAGCCGACTGACGATTGAAGCGAGCACGCCGCTGTGCCTGTTGCAGGACGCCGGGCGTTTTGGCGTGCGTCATCTGGGCGTGACCCAGGGCGGTGCGGCGGACTGGCGGTCGATGGCCTGGGCCAACTGGCTGTTGGGCAATGACCTGGATTGGCCGGTGATCGAAATCACCCTCGGCGGGTTTGCGGTGGTGGCGCAGGACGACTGTCTGCTGGCATTGGCTGGCGCCGATCTGGGGGCGCAGATCGACGGCGAAGCATTGGCGCCATGGAGCAGTTTCAAACTGCGCAAAGGGCAGAAACTGCAATTGAATCAGCCATTGCTCGGGGCTCGGGCCTATTTGGCGGCGCCCGGTGGATTCATTGCGCCGAAAGTGCTGGGCAGCCGTGCCACCGTGGTGCGTGAGGAACTCGGCGGTCTCGATGGTTTTGGCTTGCCATTGGCCAAGGGCGCTTCGCTGAGTTATCAAGGTGAAACCCTATTGGTGCGCGAGCTCCCGGCAGCGCACCGACCGGATCTGCGTCTCGACGCGCCGCTGGATCTGGTGCTTGGCGCACAAATCGGCCAGTTCAGTGGGCAGAGCCTGTTCGATGCATTCAACCGTGTCTGGACGCTGGACAGCCGCGCTGATCGCATGGGCATTCGCCTGTTGGGGACGGCGTTGCAGTATCAGGGCAAACCGATGATTTCCGAGGGCATTCCGCTGGGCGCGGTGCAGGTGCCGCCGGACGGGCAGCCGATCGTGTTGCTCAATGACCGGCAGACCATTGGCGGGTATCCGCGCCTGGGTGCATTGACCCCTTTGGCGCTGGCGCGCCTGGCGCAGTGTCTGCCGGGGGCGAAGGTCAGATTGCGCCCGGTGGTGCAGGACGTCGCGCACCGGGAACATGTCGAATATCTGAAGCGCTTTTGATCCTTCCCCCGCCGCTGGCGGGGGAGTGATTGCAGATTACTTGGACAGAAACCGCATCCCTTCTTCCAGCCCGCGCAGGGTCAACGGATACATCTGATCCTCGATCAGGTCCCGCACGATGTTGGTCGACGAGGTGTAGCCCCAGGTGTCTTTCGGGTACGGGTTGATCCAGATGAGCTTCTTGTACTTCTCCATGAAGCGCTGCATCCACACGTAACCCGGCTCTTCGTTCCAGTGTTCGACGCTGCCGCCGGCCTGGGTGATTTCATAGGGCGCCATTGCGGCATCGCCGATGAAGATCACCTTGTAGTCGGCGCCGTACTTGTGCAGCAGGTCCTGGGTCGACGTGCGTTCGGAGGTGCGACGCATGTTGTTCTTCCACACCGATTCATAAATGAAGTTGTGGAAGTAGAAATACTCAAGATGCTTGAACTCGGTCTTGCAGGCCGAGAACAGCTCTTCGCAGATCTTCACGTGGGCGTCCATCGAGCCGCCGATGTCGAACAGCAACAACAGCTTCACCGTGTTGCGTCGCTCCGGGCGCATCTGGATGTTCAGCAGGCCGGCGTCCTTGGCGGTGTGGTCGATGGTGCCGTCGATGTCCAGCTCTTCTGCCGCGCCCTGGCGCGCGAATTTACGCAGGCGGCGCAGGGCGACCTTGATGTTGCGGGTGCCCAGTTCCACGGAGTCGTCGAGGTTCTTGTACTCGCGCTGATCCCAGACTTTCACCGCTTTGCCCTGTCGCTTGCCGGCATCGCCGACCCGGATGCCTTCCGGGTTGAAACCACCGGAGCCGAACGGGCTGGTGCCGCCCGTGCCGATCCATTTGTTGCCGCCGGCGTGGCGTTCCTTCTGTTCTTCCAGACGTTTCTTGAACTCTTCGATCAACTTGTCCAGGCCGCCGAGGGACTGGATCTGCGCGCGTTCCTCGTCGGTCAGCGAGCGCTCGAACTCCTTGCGCAACCAGTCTTCGGGGATCAGCGCCTGCAGGTGATCGTCGAGCTTTTCCAGGCCGTTGAAGTAGGCGCCGAACGCGCGGTCGAACTTGTCGAAATGCCGTTCGTCCTTTACCAGAATCGCCCGGGACAGGTAATAAAACTCGTCCATGTCGGCGAAGGTCACGCGCTGTTTCAGCGCGTTGATCAGGTCGAGCAGCTCGCGCACCGAGACCGGTACCTTGGCTGCACGCATTTCATTGAACAGGTTGAGCAACATGGCGTCAGCCTCTTAACGGGTGCCGCGACGGCTCATGAACGCCAGGCGCTCAAGCAGTTGCACGTCCTGTTCGTTCTTCACCAGCGCACCGGCCAGCGGCGGAATCGCCTTGGTCGGGTCGCGTTCGCGCAGCACCGCTTCACCGATGTTGTCGGCCATCAGCAGTTTCAGCCAGTCCACCAGTTCCGAGGTCGACGGCTTTTTCTTCAGGCCCGGCACCTTGCGCACGTCGAAGAACACGTCCAGCGCTTCGCTGACCAGATCCTTCTTGATGTCCGGGTAGTGCACGTCGACGATTTTCTGCAGGGTGGTGCGGTCAGGAAACGCGATGTAGTGGAAGAAGCAGCGGCGCAGGAAGGCGTCCGGCAGCTCTTTCTCGTTGTTGGAGGTAATGATGATGATCGGACGCTGTTTTGCCTTGATGGTCTCGTCGATTTCGTAGACGTAGAACTCCATCTTGTCGAGTTCTTGCAGCAGGTCGTTGGGGAATTCGATGTCGGCCTTGTCGATTTCGTCGATCAGCAGAATCACGCGTTCTTCGGACTCGAAAGCCTCCCAGAGCTTGCCCTTCTTCAGGTAGTTGCGCACGTCGTGGACTTTTTCATTGCCCAGTTGCGAATCGCGCAGACGGCTGACCGCGTCGTACTCGTACAGGCCCTGATGGGCCTTGGTGGTGGACTTGATGTGCCAGGTGATCAGCCGGGCGCCGAACGATTCGGCCAGTTGCTCGGCGAGCATGGTCTTGCCGGTGCCCGGCTCGCCCTTGACCAGCAGCGGCCGCTCCAGGGTGATGGCGGCGTTGACTGCCAGCTTCAGGTCATCGGTGGCGACGTAGGCCTGGGTGCCTTCGAACTTCATCTGCTAATCCTCGAACGGTAACGCCGACCTGAACGGGCAGGGCGGAGGCGAAAAATCGGATGCCCGACTATAACGCGCAGCCCGGTCGACTGTGAACGCAGACGGCGTATTCAGTCTCTGAATGGAGCGTCACATGTTGACTCAGTTTCGGCACGGGGCCAGTATTCAGGTATCGCCGATTTGGCGATAGCCTTCGAGCATGTCTACCAAATACCGATTTCGCGAAAAATACCGCATTCAGTTGCGCGAGAAGGATCACCCGCCACCCCATGTTCACCTGACCGGTGGCGGAATGGATGTGATGCTGAGCCTGGAAACCGTTGAAGTCATGATGGGCAAGGCACCGCCGCTGATCGTCAAGGAAGCGCTGGCGTGGGTTTCGGCCCATCAGACGCAATTGCTGGAGGACTGGAAACGATGTTACCCATGAAGCGGCCACGGTTGGCGGCTGTGCAGGCACTGGCTGATGCTCGCCTGTCACTGAGCTTTATTGACGGCCAGCAACTGATACTCGATTTGAGCCGCGACCTCCAGACCTATCCGGGGCTCGCTCCGCTATTGGATAGTGAAGTGTTCGCAACCGCTGACTTGGGCGACGATGGCTGGAGCGTGGAGTGGCTGGAGCCGGATATCCAGATTGGTGCCAATACCTTGTACCGGGACGCGCTCGCGCAAAATGCGCCCGACGAAAACACACGGATCTTCATGACCTGGCGTGCTCGCACAGGGTTACCGTTGAATCAGGCAGCCGAAGCGTTGGGTGTCAGTGCCCGCAGCATCAGTCGCTACAGCAATGGGCGGGAAGCCGTGCCACGGTCATTGGCCCTGGCCTGCCTGGGTTGGGATTCATTGCAGGAGAAACCTGCGCTGATCGCGGCAGAGGATACTGGACGCTACATCGTCAACCGTAAAACTTAGCCCGCATCCGGCTTCGGTCGCTCATACCGGGCATTGAAAGCCTGGATGAATCCATTGCGCAGAATCTGCAAAAACGCTTCGAACGCGCTGATATCCTGCTGATGAACGCTGCCGCTGAGTTCGACCCGGGTCGCAAACTGATTTTTCGCCTGGTTTTTCAGCACGGTTTCAGTACCGCCTACCAGCGCCTCCCAGACCGAGCGGAAGATGCTTTTGTTCTTGTTTTCCACATCCTGCTGCCAATTGAACACTTCAACATCGCGCAGCAGGGGTTTGATGTAGCCCGTGAGCTGGGCTTTTTTGGCCTGCGCCTCGATGACCACGTCGCCGTGGCCCGCATTGAAGTCGAACTTGCCGTAGGCCGAGGCAAAATCGTTCATGCGCTTGAGTTCGAGATCGCGGGCCCGCAGGCGAAATTCGAAGTCTTCGAAGTTGCTCAGCGGATCGAAGGTGGCGGAGGTTTCCAACGGTGCCTGGCCCAGCAGCATGGCCTTGCCTTCGAAGCGGGCATCGCGCTTGCCCTTGGTGTCGACCACGTTGGTCAGGTTGTAAATGCTGGCCTCGACATTCGTGGCGTTCATGTTCACGGGTGGTTTGGAGTTGAAGTTGCGAAAACTGATACGGCCATCGTGGATCTGCACTTCGTCGAGGGTGATCGGCAACAGCTTGCCCAACTGCGCACGCCAGTCGGTGCCTTTACCGGTCTGGGAGTTCTGTTTGTTGGCGCCGCCATCGACGAAGTTGACCTCTGGTTTGAAGAACTTCACTTGGGCGACCACCGCATGGTCGTACCACAATGAATGCCAACTGACGGACAAGTCGATCAATGGCGCGTTGACGAACGGCACCGGTACCTTGCCGTCGACCTTGACGATCTTCAGGCCGTTGATCTTGTACGCACCACGCCACAGGGCCAGGTCGACGTCGGTAATTTGCCCACGGTAGTCGCCCATGTTGGCCAGTTTGTCGTTCAGATAGTCGCGCACGAGGTAGGGCAGGGCGATGTGCAGAGCGACCAACAGGACGACGACAATGGTGAGAATCCACAACGGCCAACGGTAGCGACGCTTCATGGTGGCATTTTCCTTGCGATGTAAAGCGATTGACTGTCGGCGGTTGCAGACGTTCGACCCGACTGGACTGCCAGGAGCAACAGGCTTACCTTGGAAGGCTGAATTTCACGCTGTACAAGGACCCAGCCATGAGCCGCATTTTTGCTGACAACGCCCATTCCATCGGCAATACGCCGCTGGTGCAGATCAATCGCATTGCGCCCCGTGGCGTGACCATTCTGGCCAAGATCGAAGGTCGCAATCCGGGCTATTCGGTCAAGTGCCGGATCGGCGCGAACATGATCTGGGACGCCGAAAGCAGCGGCAAACTCAAGCCGGGCATGACCATCGTCGAGCCGACCTCGGGCAATACCGGCATTGGCTTGGCGTTCGTCGCCGCCGCTCGTGGTTACAAACTGATGTTGACCATGCCGGCCTCGATGAGCATCGAGCGGCGCAAGGTGCTCAAGGCGCTTGGGGCCGAACTGGTGCTGACCGAGCCCGCCAAGGGCATGAAGGGGGCGATCGAAAAGGCTGCCGAAATCGTCGCCGGCGACCCGGACAAATACTTCATGCCGGCCCAGTTCGATAACCCGGCCAACCCGGCCATCCATGAAAAAACCACCGGTCCGGAAATCTGGAACGACACCGACGGTGCCATCGATGTGCTGGTGGCGGGCGTCGGCACTGGCGGAACCATCACCGGTGTATCGCGGTATATCAAGAATACGGCGGGCAAACCGATTATCTCGGTGGCCGTGGAACCCGTGTCTTCGCCGGTGATCAGCCAGGCCCTGGCCGGCGAAGAAATCAAACCGAGCCCGCACAAGATCCAGGGCATCGGCGCCGGTTTCGTGCCAAAGAACCTCGACCTGTCGATGGTGGACCGGGTCGAGCGCGTCACCGACGAAGAGTCCAAGGTCATGGCGCTGCGTCTGATGCAGGAAGAGGGAATTCTGTGTGGCATTTCCTGCGGCGCGGCGATGGCAGTTGCGGTGCGCCTGGCGGAAACCCCGGAAATGCAGGGCAAGACCATTGTGGTGGTGCTGCCGGACTCGGGTGAACGTTACCTGTCGAGCATGCTGTTCAGCGACCTGTTCACCGACCAGGAGAACCAGCAGTAAGCGTGGCGTTGATTCAGGTCAGCCAGGATTCAGGCTTGTTATGTTAATTAGTGCTTTGTTGCGCAATTCTTAACACTGAATCTTGGGTCGGGCGGGTTTTTCCCGGCGCCGGTAGTGTTTATCATGGCCGGCCGCCATGCCGGGTGAGTGACATGGCGTGGCGTTGTCTTTTTTCAAGGAGTCGTTGATGACCTTTTCGTTGGCCGCCAAGGTATCGGTGTTGCTGCTGTTCGTGAGCAGCATCCTCTACGTGCATTTGCGCGGCAAGGCGCGTTTGCCGGTGCTGCGCCAGTTCGTCAACCACTCGGCGCTGTTCGCTCCGTACAACGCCTTGATGTACCTGTTTTCCGGCGTGCCGTCCAAACCGTACCTGGATCGCAGCAAGTTCCCGGAACTGGACGTGCTGCGCGACAACTGGGAAACCATCCGCGACGAAGCCATGCACCTCTTTGACGAGGGCTACATCCGCGCCGCCGAAAAGAACAACGACGCCGGTTTCGGCTCGTTCTTCAAGAAAGGCTGGAAGCGTTTCTATCTCAAGTGGTACGACAAACCGCTGCCATCGGCCGAGACCCTGTGCCCGAAAACCGTGGCGCTGGTCAGTGCCATCCCCAACGTCAAAGGCGCGATGTTCGCGCTGTTGCCGGGCGGCAGCCACTTGAACCCGCACCGCGATCCGTTCGCCGGTTCCCTGCGCTACCACCTGGGGTTGTCGACCCCCAACTCCGACGATTGCCGGATCTTCGTCGACGGTCAGGTCTACGCCTGGCGCGACGGTGAAGACGTGATGTTCGACGAGACCTACGTGCACTGGGTCAAGAACGAAACCGAGCAGACCCGCGTCATCCTGTTCTGCGACGTCGAGCGTCCGCTGAGCAACCGCCTCATGACCCGCATCAACCGCTCCATCAGCGCCTGGCTGGGTCGTGCGACCGCACCGCAAAACCTCGATGACGAGCGCGTCGGCGGGATCAACCAGGCCTATGCCTGGAGCAAGAACTTCAGTGACAAGTTCAGCGGCGTGGTCAAACAGTGGAAACGCCGCAATCCAAAGGCCTACCGTGTGATGCGGCCGGTGCTGGCGGTGGTGGTGTTGACGTTGCTGGGGTATTGGCTGTTTGGTTGAGGCTGGATGCAGACGTATAAAAACCGCTCCTTGTGAGCGGTTTTTTCATGAGGGGAAAATAAAAGATGCGCCGGCGAGAACCCCCCCCGGCTCTTCCACCGCTGGATTAGCCAATGTCTCTCTAATTCGAAGAAGCTCCTTTTCAGGTAACTCTCCAGAAGAGCGCTTACCTTTGGCCTTTACCAGTTTGGCGTCTGGCGTTTTGTTTTCAACGACAGTTTTCATGGCACCTCCAATATTGATCATTTAGTGAACAGTTAACCCGATACTAGTCTTGGTCAACAGGCTTCACAAGCCGACCTTCAGAGTCAAACTCAAACCCCAGTTGCCGATAAAGTGGTATCACTCCGGGAAGAGGCTCCTGAATTTCGATTTGCTTGCTGCCTACGATTCGCGCGAAGTGCGTCACGGCGGTCAGGGCAAATGTTGCGATTCGGCACTTGAGGGGGTGATCGTTTCCGGGTTTTCCTTCCAGACGCACGATTTTGACTCTCAACCGGCTCTTATTCGGATTCGCAAAACAGAGTCCGCATAGCTCACGCTCAAACCAGATCGCCAAATCGAATCCCATTTGCTCTCTGGCTTTCCACCTGACGACTTCCTGCCAGGAGAAATAAGGATCCAGCCATTGTTCGTAGGCGATCAGTGCCAAAGCGTCGATAGCTTCGAACCGAACTCTGGAGTAATCGACATCCACAATTCCTTTTTCCTCCAGATCTTCATGCAACTTTGCGAAAGTGCTGCCCGCGTACTTCCTGGCTTGTGATCTGTACAGTTGGTACCGCAGATATGTCCGTTCCCTTGGCATGTGATCTCGCGCATTCCATTTCCCCATCAATTGCAAACGAGCCTATGCGCCTGCATCCAGCCTGTCGCTGGCGGCCCTTTGCCCAACTTATTGCAATCCATGTCGCAGGCTGGTTATAGTCGGCGCTCGTGAGTCTCGGGACTCACCTTTCAAATCCCTCGAAAAAGATCAGCCCAGATGCCTGTATCCCTCATCAACGCGGTAGTCGATTCAGCGGTCAACGCTGGCGTCGTGCCATGCGGGAATCAGCAGCCTGTGCAGATCAGTCATTACCCTCCACCTGTCAGCAGCACGCCGGTGTGCGCAGTCGTATCACCGCCGGGCGTGGGTGTTTCGCGCTGATCAGCGTTTTCTGCTGACTCCTGCGCCCGCCTGAAAAAACCTACTGAATTTCAGCTTCGGCTGAGTTGGCTATTTGCCTGACTACAGGTGGTATTCATGTTTGTCCTTTCGAAAAAATCCGCGCTCGCGGCGGCGTCCACGAGCCTGTTCGTCCTGCTGTGGAGCAGCGGGGCGATCTTCTCCAAGTGGGGGCTGGCCCACGCTTCGCCCTTTGCCTTTCTGCTGATCCGATTTGTGATCGCCCTGTCCGGGCTGGTGTTGCTGGTGCCGTTGCTCAGGCTGAAGCTGCCCAGGGGTGGCAGGCCGATGCTGTATGCGATGGCTACCGGGCTGGTGCTGTTGGGGGCGTATCAGATTTTCTATCTGTTGGCGCTGGACTTGAAAGTCACCCCCGGCGTGATGGCGACCATCATGGGCGTACAACCGATCCTCACGGTGGTGATCATGGAGCGCCAGCGCTCGGCGAGCCGGATCTTCGGTCTGGCGCTGGGGCTGGCCGGTCTGATCATGGTGGTTTACCAGGGCATCGGCCTGGCCGGAATGTCCCTGGCGGGCATGCTGTTCGGGCTGTTGGCGCTGGCCAGCATGACGTTCGGCTCGATCATGCAGAAACGCATTACCGACAACCCCCTCGGCACGCTGCCGGTGCAATACCTGGCGGGACTGTTGCTGTGCGGGATCTTTGTGCCGTTCCAGCCTTTCCACTTCGAGCACAGCGCCGGTTTCATCGTGCCGGTATTGTGGATGGGTCTGGTGGTTTCGGTGCTGGCGACCTTGCTGCTGTATCGACTGATCGCCCGGGGCAATCTGGTGAATGTCACCAGCCTGTTCTATCTGGTACCGGCGGTGACGGCAGTGATGGACTATCTGATCTTCGGCAATCGACTGGCCGCGCTGAGCGTGGTGGGGATGCTGTTGATCATCGTCGGTCTGGTCTTCGTGTTCCGTAAATCGGCGTAACAGCCGCGCATGAAAAAGGCCCGGGAGAAAACTCCCGGGCCTTTTTGTATCTGGCGATCAGCGAGCGGTGATCTCTGCCGGCTTCACCGCCGTCGGTTTCAACACCAGCCACAACGCTATCGCGATCAAGACTCCGCCGTACAGATGAGCCATCGACAGCGGTTCGTCGAGAAACAATGCGCCCCACAGCACGCCGAACGGCGGAATCATGAAGGTCACGGTCATCGATTTCACCGGCCCGATGGAAGTCAGCAGGCGGAAGTAAATGATGTAGGCGAACGCGGTGCAGCCCAGGCCAAGGCCCAGCAGTGACAACCAGACAGGCCAGCCGCCCCAGCTCATTGGTGGTTGAGTGATGACGCTGTAGCCGAACAGTGGCAGCAGGAACAGCGTGGCGCCGAGCATGCTGCCCAGCGCCGAGAGACGGCTGTCGAGCCCGCCGGCCTGATCCAGCCAGCGCCGGGCGAGGAATCCGGCAAACCCGTAGCAGGTCGTTGCGAGCAGGCAGGCAAAGGCACCCATCAGCAGCGGCAGATCGAACGCCACGGGGCCGGCGCGGGTCAGCACGCCCACGCCAAGCAGACCCAGGAAAACCCCGGCCAGTTTGGCCACCGTGAGTTTTTCACTGAAGAACAGCCCGCCGATCAACACGCCCATCAACGGCGTGGTGGCGTTGAAGATTGCCGAATAACCGGCCGGCAGCACTTGAGCCGCGACGGAATACATCGTTGCCGGCAGCCCTGAGTTGATCACCCCCAGCAACATCACGGTCTTGAGTTTGCCTTTGAAATCCCAGCTGATACGCATCAGACCGAGGATCACCAGCAAACCGGCAGCCGCGATCGAAACCCGGAAAAAGCCGGTCGGAACGGTGCCGATCGCAGGGGCGATGATGCGCATGAACAGGAAGCTCGCCCCCCAGATCGCGGCCAGCGACAACATGCGGAAAATATCGACAGGGCTCACGAGCAACTCCTTCCATTTCGGGGACGAGAGTGTTGCCGAGCGCCCTGTCGATGGCAACCGCTGATCGGGCATTTAATTTCTTCGTCAGAGCACGAAGCGCGTCACCAGCCCGTTGAGGTCGACCGCCAGGCGCGACAGTTCCTGACTGGCGGCTGACGTCTGGGTGGCGCCGGCGGCGGTCTGGGTGGACAAGTCGCGGATGGTCACCAGGTTTTCATCGACTTCCCGGGCCACCAGGGCCTGCTGTTCGGCGGCGCTGGCGATGACCAGGTTGCGCTGGTTGATCTGCGAGATCGACGCGGTGATTTTCTCCAGTGCCTGACCGGCGCTGTTGGCCCGGCGCAGGGTCTGGGTGGCCTGCTCGGCGCTGCTTTGCAGGGCGCCGACCGTGGCGCCGGTGCCTTGCTGGATGCTGCTGATCATCAGCTCGATTTCCTCCGTGGAGTTCTGCGTGCGCTGAGCCAGCGAGCGCACCTCATCGGCCACGACTGCAAAGCCGCGTCCCGCTTCGCCGGCGCGCGCCGCTTCGATGGCTGCGTTGAGTGCGAGCAGGTTGGTCTGGCCAGCGATGCCGCGAATCACTTCCAGCACTTTGCTGATGTCCTGGGCCTGAGTCGCCAGGCCTTCGGCCTGTTCAGATGCACCGAGCACCGCGCTGACCAGTTCCTGAATCGAACTGATGGTCTCACTGACCTGTACATGCCCGTGCTTGCTGTCCTCGTTCGAGGCCTCGGACGCTTCGGCGCTGGACACCGCGTTGGCCGCGACTTCATCCACCGCCGTGCTCATCTGGGTGACCGCCGTGGCCGCCTGTTCGATCTGGTCGTTCTGCTGTTGCAGGCCACGGGTGCTTTGCTCCATGACTGAACTCATTTCCTCGGCGGCAGAGGCCAGTTGTTGCGCCGACTCGCTGATGCCGCGAATGGTCGAACGCAGATTGCCCTGCATCTCGGCCAGGGCCTTGAGCAGTTGCGCCGCTTCATCCCGACCCGTGCTGTCGATGGGAGCGCTGAGGTCACCGGAGGCAATCCGCCTGGCCACGCTCAATGCCTGATTGATCGGCGCGGTAATGCTGCGGGTCAGGAGCCACGCCAGCAGCAAGGTCGCAACCAGGGCGATGACGATGATCGTCGCGACGATCCACAGCGACTGTTGATAGGTTGCCGCCGCCGCTTTTGCAGCGGCGTCGGCGCCTTGCTGATTGAGGGTGATCATTTGTTCCAGGGTCTTGTCGAGCACGTTGCCTTGGGGGGCCAGTTCCGTGGTCAGTCGTGCATAGGCCTGATCGCTCTGCCCGGCGTCGATCTGTTTGATGATCTGGTCAAGGATGCTCAGGTACCTGGCCGTGTCTGTGCCCAGAGTTTCCAGCATCGTCCGCTCCTGATCGTTGGCGATCAGGGTTTTGTGATCGTCGAGGCGCTTCAGCAATTCCTGGCGCTGTGCCGTCAGCAGGCCTTTGCTGCGTTCGCGCACGGCAGCCTCGGTGCTCGTGATCAGGCGCAGGGCTTCGAGGCGGATGCTGGCGATGTTTGCCGCCGCGTCGTGAATGCTTTCGATGCCGGGCATCCATGACTCTTCGATGACTGCCGTGCTTTCACGCAGGGCTTTCATCTGGCCCAGGCCGAACAGGCCGACCACCATCAGTAGACCGGCCAGAACGGCAAAACTCAAACTGGCGCGCAAACCTGTGCGCAGATTCCGGATAGACATCAATGTGCTCCTTGGACGTTGAGAAAGAAGGCGTCCTCGTGAGCCGAGGATCTTGTTGTGAGGCGGGTGATGGCGAGCTGTATATCAAAGTGCCATCATCTTGGTAAGGTCACCACGCACGGGCAGTGGGCAGGAATGCCCAGACCGGGCAAAGCCGCGAGATAGAGATGTCATTGCTTGATTGGATCCGAAACCCGCAGGATCAGTGGGCTGGCGCCGAACGATGGGAAGGGCTGATGGGCGTGTTTGCTGACCGAACAGTCGAATAAAAAAACTTTGATAAAAACTGTGTTGCTGTACAACACGGTCGCGGAAATGGCAGAAATTACGCTTCTCCTGCCACCGGTTCCGTGGCTAAGCTCAGGCCTTCGAGCACAGATTCTTCAATTCCCGCAGAGGTCTCATCCATGCCGCAGCAATGGCCAGCCACCGACATCGCCCGCATGATCCTCGATGGCTTTGACGATTACCGCGAGCATTTCCGGCGGATCACAGACGGTGCCCGGGAACGCTTCGAGCAGGCGCGCTGGCAGGAAATACAAACGGCGTCGGCGGCGCGGATCAACCTCTACGAAGAAAAGGTCGGTGAAACCGTCGCCCGCCTGCGCGAGTATTTCGAGGCGGACACGCTGATGGAGGTCAGTTGCTGGCCACTGGTCAAAAGCGCCTACATCAGCATCATCGATCTGCGTTTCGACGATGAGCTGTCCGAGACCTGGTACAACTCGATTTTCTGCGGACTGTTCAGCCACGACCTGATCAGCGACGGCTGCATGTTCATCCACACCACACGTCCGAGCCTGCGTCGTGCCCGGGCCGCGCAGACCCGCACCTACAAGCCCCATGGGCAACTGTCGGGCATGCTCGCGAGCATCTTTGCCGATTACCGTTTCAGCGAGGATTACGCCGATCTGCCCCGGGATCTGCAGCGCCTTGAAGCGCAATTGCGCGAGAACCTGCCGGACTGGGTGTGCAAGGACCCGGAACTGAGCGTCGAGCTGTTTTCCTCGGTGCTGTACCGCAACAAGGGCGCCTATCTGGTCGGACGCCTCTACACCAACGACGACCAGTGGCCACTGGTGATTCCGCTGCTGCACCGCGAGGGGCGGGGGATTCAGATCGACGCGCTGATCACCGACGAAGCCGACGTGTCGATCATCTTCTCGTTCACCCGCTCCTACTTCATGGTGGATGTGCCGGTGCCGGCAGAGTTCATCGGCTTCCTCAAACGCATCCTGCCGGGCAAGCACATCGCCGAGCTGTACACCTCGATCGGTTTCTACAAACACGGTAAATCCGAGTTCTATCGCGCCCTGATCAACCATCTGGCCAATACCGACGACCAGTTCATCATGGCCCCGGGCGTGCGCGGCATGGTCATGAGCGTGTTCACGCTGCCGGGCTTCAACACCGTGTTCAAGATCATCAAGGACCGCTTCTCGCCGTCGAAAAACGTCGACCGCGCCACGGTGATCGAGAAGTATCGACTGGTAAAAAGCGTCGACCGCGTCGGGCGCATGGCCGATACCCAGGAATTCGCCGACTTCCGTTTTCCCCTGAGCAAGTTCGAGCCGGCGTGCCTGGCGGAATTGCTGGAAGTTGCGCCGTCCACGGTGTCGCTGGAAGGTGAAACCGTGCTGATCCGCCACTGCTGGACCGAGCGCCGGATGACGCCGCTGAACCTCTACCTCGACAATGCCAGTGAAGCCCAGGTGCGCGAAGCACTGGAAGACTATGGCCTGGCGATCAAGCAACTGGCGGCAGCCAACATCTTTCCGGGCGACATGCTGCTGAAGAACTTCGGTGTCACCCGTCACGGCCGGGTGGTGTTCTATGACTATGACGAGATCTGCTTCCTCACCGAAGCCAATTTCCGCCACATCCCGCCACCGCGCACGCCGGAGGACGAAATGGCCTCCGAGCCGTGGTATTCCATCGGGCCGCTGGACGTGTTCCCCGAGGAGTTTCCGCCGTTTCTGTTCGCCGATGCCAACCAACGCAAACTGTTCGACCAGTTGCATGGCGAGCTGTACGACGCCGATTACTGGAAGGGCTTGCAGGAGGCGATCCGGGCGGGGAAAGTCATCGATGTCTTCCCGTATCGGCGCAAGGGTCTGGATAACGAATAACACTGCGAGCGAACACTCTGTGGCGAGGGAGCTTGCTCCCGCAGGGCTGCAAAGCAGCCTTGGAACCACCTGTCAGTCCGGGCGGCGATTGCTGCGCAATCGAGCGGGAGCAAGCTCCCTCGCCACAGTAGAAGCCAAATCTGCCACAATCGCGTCCTTGCGCCACTAGACGACCGAATTGCGTACCCGATGACCGACGAATCGCCCTCCATCGACAAACTGCTGAAAAACCTCGATCACGCCATGCTTGCCGACCGCCATCGGCTGCGGCGGCAGTTGCTTGAACTGCGCAAGAAACCCGACGAGGCCAAACTGGCTCAATGGGTGGCTCGCATGCAGGCGTCCTGCGATCAGGTGCTGGCGCGCAAGGCCAGCCTGCCGGTGATCCGTTACGATGACAGCCTGCCGATCGCGGCCAAGCGTGACGAAATCAAGAAAGCCCTGGAAAAACACCAGGTGCTGATCATCGCCGGCGAAACCGGCTCGGGTAAAACCACCCAGCTGCCGAAAATCTGTCTGGAAATCGGTCGCGGCCAGCATGGCCTTATCGGCCACACCCAGCCGCGTCGAATCGCGGCGCGCAGTGTGGCCAGCCGGGTTGCCGAAGAACTCGGCACGCCGCTGGGCGCGCTGGTCGGCTATCAGGTGCGCTTCGAAGATCAGAGCGATGCCAACACCCTGATCAAACTGATGACCGACGGCATTCTGCTGGCGGAAACCCAGAACGACCGCTACCTCGAACGCTACGACACGATCATCGTCGACGAAGCCCACGAACGCAGCCTTAACATCGACTTCCTGCTCGGTTACCTGAAAACCCTGCTGCCGCGTCGCCCGGACCTGAAAGTCATCATCACTTCGGCAACCATCGATCTGGAGCGTTTCTCGAAACATTTCGACGATGCGCCGATTGTCGAGGTGTCCGGCCGAACCTTCCCGGTGGAAACCTGGTATCGCCCGCTGACCCTGGAGCAGGACGAAGAGGGCAACCGCGTCGAGGACGACCTGACCGTCGATCAGGCCATCCTCGCCACCCTCGATGAAATCGCCGCGTATGAACGCAGCGAACGTCGCAGCCCTGGCGACGTGCTGGTGTTTCTGCCGGGGGAACGCGAGATTCGTGACGCCGCCGACATGCTGCGCAAGGCCCAGCTCAAGCACACTGAAATCCTGCCGTTGTACGCACGACTGACGCCGGCCGAGCAGCAGCGGATTTTCCAGTCCCACCCGGGGCGTCGTGTGGTGCTGGCCACCAACGTTGCCGAAACCTCGTTGACCGTGCCGGGCATCCGTTACGTGATCGACAGCGGCACGGCGCGCATCAGCCGCTACAGCTATCGGGCCAAGGTCCAGCGCCTGCCGATCGAAGCGATTTCCCAGGCCAGCGCCAACCAGCGTAAAGGCCGCTGTGGCCGGGTCGAGCCGGGCATCTGTGTGCGTTTGTACAGCGAAGAGGATTTCCTCGGTCGTCCGGAATTTACCGATCCGGAAATCCTGCGCACCAACCTCGCCGCCGTGATCCTGCAGATGCTGCATCTGCGCCTCGGCGAGATCACCGCGTTCCCGTTCATCGAGCCGCCGGACGGCAAGGCGATCAGCGACGGTTTCAATCTGCTGCAAGAGCTGTCGGCGGTGGATCGCAACAGTCAGCTGACCCCGCTGGGGCGTCAGTTGGCGCGCCTGCCCGTGGACCCGCGCATGGGCCGCATGCTGCTGGAAGCGGCAAAACTCGGCAGCCTGCAGGAAGTGTTGATCGTTGCCAGTGCCATGTCGATTCAGGATCCGCGCGAGCGTCCACCGGAGCGTCAGCAGGCCGCCGATCAGGCCCATGCGCAGTGGAAGGATGCCGATTCGGACTTCGCGGCGCTGGTCAATCTGTGGCGTGGTTTCGAAGAACAGCGCCAAGCGTTGACCGCCAATCCGCTGCGCAACTGGTGCCGCAAGAATTTCCTCAACTACCTGCGCTTGCGCGAATGGCGCGATTCCCATCGGCAATTGAGCCTGATCTGCCGCGACTTGCAGTTGAGCCTGAACAAAGAGCCGGCGGACTATCCGAAACTGCACAAAGCGGTGCTGGTCGGCCTGCTCAGCCAGATCGGCCAGAAAACCGAGGAGGGTGACTACCTCGGCGCCCGTCAGCGGCGCTTCTGGATTCACCCGTCGTCGGGCATCGGCAAAAAGCGCCCGCAGTGGGTGATGACCGCCGAGCTGGTGGAAACCACCAAGCTTTACGCGCGGATGGTGGCGAAGATCGACGCCGACTGGATCGAGCCGCTGGCCGGGCATCTGATCAAGAAGAACCACTTCGAACCGCACTGGGAGAAGAAGCGCGGCCAGGTCGTGGCCTTCGAACAGATCACCCTGTTCGGCCTGATCGTGGTCGGCCGTCGCCCGGTGCATTACGGCCCGGTGGATCCGGTGGTTTCGCGGGAATTGTTCATCCGCGAAGGCCTGGTGCGGGGCGAGATTCAGTCCCGGGCCAAATGCCTGAGCGCCAACAAGCAGTTGCTCGAACAGCTCGACGAGCTGGAAGCCAAGGCCCGTCGCCGGGACATTCTGGCCGACGAGGAAACCCTGTTCGCCTTTTACGATGCGCGGTTGCCCGCGGAAATCCATCAGAGCGCGACATTCGACAGCTGGTATCGGATCAATAGCCAGAAAAACCCGCAGCTGTTGATCATGCGTGAAGAAGACGTGCTGGCCCGGGAGGCCAGCGAAGTCACCGCGCAGCATTACCCGGACACGCTGCGCATTGGCGATCTGGAACTGGCCCTGAGTTATCACTTCGAGCCCAATCACCCACGGGACGGTGTGACGCTGCGCGTTCCGGCTCCGCTGTTGCCGATGCTGCCGCCGGAGCGCCTGGAATGGCTGGTGCCGGGGTTGATCGAAGCCAAGTGCATCGCGCTGGTGCGCAACCTGCCCAAGGCCTTGCGCAAGAATTTCGTGCCGGTGCCGGACTTCATCAAGGCTGCCCTGCAACGCATGACCTTCGCCGAAGGCTCGTTGCCCCAGGCGCTGGGTCGCGAGCTCCTGCGCATGACCGGTGCGCGGGTCAGCGATGAAGCCTGGGCCGAAGCGGCGCAGCAGGTTGAAAGCCATTTGCGGATGAACCTGGAAATCGTCGACGGCCAAGGCAAGTTTCTTGGCGAAGGGCGAGACCTGGCGGAGCTGACGGCACGTTTCGCCGAAGCCAGCCAGGCCGCACTGGCCGTACCGCAGAGCGCCAGAAGCCAACAACCGGTGGAGGCCAAGGTCTTCGCGCCGGTGGCGGAAAAGACCCAGCAGAAGATCGCCGGACTGTCGATGACGGTGTATCCGGCGCTGGTGGAAGAGGGCGGCACGGTCAAGGAGGGGCGGTTCTCGACCCCGGCCGAAGCCGAGTTCCAGCACCGCCGCGCCTTGCAGCGCCTGTTGATGCAACAACTGGCCGAGCCTGCGAAATTCCTGCGCGGCAAGTTGCCGGGACTGACCGAGTTGGGGCTGCTCTACCGCGAACTGGGTCGGATCGATGCGTTGGTCGAAGACATTCTGCTGGCCAGCCTCGACAGCTGCATTCTGGAGGGTGAAGACCCATTGCCTCGCGACGGCGCCGGGCTCGCGGCACTGGCCGAGCGCAAGCGCGGCAACTGGACCGAACATGCCGAGCGGGTGGCGCGCCTGACTCTGGAAATCCTCAAGCTCTGGCACGGCCTGCAAAAACGCTTCAAGGGCAAGATCGATCTGGCGCAGGCGGTGGCGCTAAACGACATCAAGCAGCAGCTCAGTCATCTGGTGTATCCGGGTTTCGTCCGGGAAACGCCGATGCTCTGGCTCAAGGAACTGCCGCGTTACCTGAAGGCCGTCGAGCAGCGTTTCGAAAAGCTCGGAGCGCAGGTGCAGAAGGATC
Organism: Pseudomonas sp. BW7P1; assembly: GCF_024981055.1. NCBI lineage: Bacteria > Pseudomonadati > Pseudomonadota > Gammaproteobacteria > Pseudomonadales > Pseudomonadaceae > Pseudomonas > Pseudomonas sp. BW7P1. The sequence continues at coordinate 1,740,344 of NZ_CP103374.1, forward strand.
GGGTCTGGAGCGGCGAACTGGCCGGCCTCTGGACGCAATACCAGACTCGCGCCGCCAAGCATGCCCAGGAAGGCAAGCGCGATCCGCAACTGGAGGTGTTCCGTTGGTGGCTGGAGGAGTACCGGGTGTCGCTGTTCGCCCAGCAGTTGGGAACGAAAGTGCCGATCTCCGACAAGCGGCTGAGCAAGCAGTGGGCGCAGGTCGAGGCCTGATCCAGGGTTTACGCGATCACCTGTGGGAGCGGGCTTGCCCGCGAAAGCGGTGGGTCAGGCAACATCGATATTGCATTTGACGACCCCTTCGCGGGCAAGCCCGTTCCCACAGGGATGTGTGACAGCTCCCGGAAATGGGGCCAAAACCTCGTGTTTATGGCAAACTTCGCCCCCATAAACGCCGGTTTCGCGACCCAGAGCCTTCGCCGGGTCGCGCAGCGGAATAAAGCGATGCCAGGTTTTTGCGTCCCTTACCGGGAATGAACCCTTTGCGTGTTGGCACGTCGGTGCCAGCACTTTCTGCCTGAACAGATTAGAGAAACGACCATGCATAACGTCGTCATCAGCGGCACCGGCCTGTACACCCCGGCCAACAGCATCTCCAACGAAGAGCTGGTGCAGTCTTTCAATACCTACGTCGCGCAGTTCAACGCGGACAACGCTGACGCCATCGCCCGCGGCGAAATCCAGGCCCTGACCGAATCCAGCGCCGCGTTCATCGAAAAAGCTTCGGGCATCAAGAGCCGCTTCGTCATGGACAAGGAAGGCATCCTCGATCCTGCACGCATGACGCCACGTCTGCCCGAGCGTTCCAATGACGAATGGTCGGTACTCTGCCAGATGGCCATCGGCGCAGCCGAGCAAGCCTTGCAGCGTGCCGGCAAGACCGCCGCCGACATCGACGGCGTGATCGTCGCCTGCTCCAACCTGCAGCGTGCCTATCCGGCCATCGCCATCGAAGTCCAGGAAGCACTGGGCATCCAGGGTTTCGGTTTCGACATGAACGTCGCCTGCTCGTCGGCCACGTTCGGCATCCAGCAAGCCGCCAACACCGTGCAACTGGGCCAGGCCCGGGCGATCCTGATGGTCAACCCGGAAGTCTGCACCGGTCACCTGAACTTCCGCGACCGTGACAGCCACTTCATCTTTGGTGACGCCGCGACTGCTGTTGTCATCGAGCGTGCCGATACGGCGACGTCGAAACACCAGTTCGAGGTGGTCAGCACCAAACTGCTGACCAAGTTCTCCAACAACATCCGCAACAACTTCGGTTTCCTCAACCGCGCAGCGGAAGAGGGCATCGGTGCCCGTGACAAACTGTTCGTGCAGGAAGGCCGCAAGGTGTTCAAGGATGTCTGCCCGATGGTGGCCGAGCTGATTGGCGAACATCTGGAAGAGAACAAACTCAACGTCGGTGACGTGAAACGCTTCTGGCTGCATCAGGCCAATCTGAGCATGAACCACCTGATCGTGCGCAAGCTGCTGGGCCGTGAAGCCACCGAAGAAGAAGCCCCGGTGATTCTCGATACCTACGCCAACACCAGCTCCGCAGGTTCAGTGATTGCGTTCCACAAGTATCAGGATGATCTGGCGGCCGGTTCGCTGGCGGTGCTGAGTTCGTTCGGTGCCGGTTATTCGATCGGGAGCGTGATTCTGCGCAAGCGTTGAGGTGGGAGGTTAATTTCCTCTTAACCGCGCTGATTTTTCCTACATCCGGATCAGCGCAGACGCTGTAGTTTTCGGGGATGACGGCAGGTGAGATCCTGCCGTTTTCATTTTCGAAGTCAGGACAAGGGGATTGATGGATGGTGGCTGACGACACCCAATTGCTTGCACGCCTGCTGGCCGGCGAGCAAAAGGCTTTCAAGGAACTGGTCACGACTTACCAGAGCGCCATGCGCGCGGTGGCGTATGCGATTGTCGGCCAGCGTCACGTCGAAGAAGTCGTGCAGGACGCGTGGCTTTCGGTGGTGCGCCATATCGGCAGCTTCGAGGGCCGCTCCAGTCTCAAGACCTGGCTGCTGACCATCACCGCCAATTCGGCCAAGGGCCGCTACAAGCAGAACCGTCGCGAAGTGTTGCTGGATGATCTGCCGTCGCCCCATGGCACTATCGACGATGACCGTTTTTCTCCGGGAGACGGACACTGGCTGGTGGCACCGTTCGCCTGGCACCAGGACACCCCCGAAGCGCTGCTCACCGAAAACGAGTTGCGCGAATGTCTGGAACACACGCTGCTGAGCCTGTCGGAACTGCAAAGCAGTGTGCTGCTGTTGCGCGAGCGCCAGGGCCTTGAACTGGAAGACATCTGTAATCTTCTGGAGATCTCGCTCTCCAATGTCCGCGTGCTGCTGCATCGGGCACGTTTGAAGGTCTTCGCGACCGTGGAGCATTTTGAGGAGACAGGCGAATGTTGACCTGCAAGGAGCAAGTGGCACGATCCAGCGATTATCTTGATGGCCAGCTGAGCTTTCGCGAAAAACTGATGGTGCGTCATCACCTGATGTTCTGCCGCAACTGTCGGCGTTTCATTCGCCAGATGCGGCTGATGCAGGCGACCCTGAAGGCCATGCCGGAGAAACCTGAAGAAGGTGTGGATGCCTTGGCCGAGCGCCTGGCGCAGCAGCGGCGCAAAGACCGGTCCTGACAAAAAACGGCCCGGGCCGGCCGCAGCGAACGGATGATGGGGATCGCTGCTGCCGTACCGGGCTGTAGGAGAAAATCAGCGTCAAGCTGCAAATGAGGCACTCACGTGCAGCCTGTCGCTTGTCATAGCTGTTTTAGAACTTGGCTTCGGCATCCAGTTGCAGGGTATTGATGTCGGAGTCGGTCTTCCTGAGGCTGGCGTTGGTGTAGTCCGAGTTAGCCATGAAGTAAGTGGCACCCAGGGTGAAGTTCTTGTCCAGCTCGTAGCTCACTTTCAGCTTGCTGCCGCGCGAACCGGTGTAGCCGTTGGCGAAGTCGGAGTCGGTGAAGGCACCCACCACCGCGTTACGCTGTACGTCGCGGTAGTTGTAATCGATGCCGAAGCCGTAGACCTTGGTCTTCACACCGGCCAGCCAGCCAGTGTCCTGGTCGTTGCTGGCGTCGTTGTTGTTCACGTACTGACCGTAGATCGACAGCGGTACCGGCAGGTTGGCGATGTCCAGCTGACCGAAACCCTCATACAGTTTGAAGGTTTCGTTCGGGCTGTTGCCGTTGACGGCCAGGGCGCATGGCGCGGTGACGGTGCCGCTGGTCGGGCAGGCACTGTTCTTGTCGTTGTCGTAGGAGTAGATGCTGCCGCCCAGGGTCAGTTTCAGGCTGTCGGTCAGCGCGAAGCGACCGCCCAACTGGCCGGCGTACAGACGCAGGTCGTGCTTGAACTGCACGCCTTCGCCGTCGACGTTGTCCTTGAGGGTGTAGTGACCGGCGCTGCCGAACAGTTCGGCGCTGCCGTTCAACGGGTACTTGTAGGTAACAGCCAGGCCTTCCGGGTTGATGTCGCTGTCCCAGATGATGTCGCCCATGCTCACCCAGGGCTGGTTCATCTTACCGGCGATCAGATGCAGGTTCTTGACCGCGTCAGGGTGGTAGTCGACGTAGCCCAGGTCGAGCCAGATCTGCTTCTTGTCGAAGTAGTTGTTCAGGTCCTGGTTGGTGGAACGGGCGTCGTCGCTGCTGCCGGTGGCGATACGGATACCGGTGTCGACCTGCGGGTTGATTTCGGTGTACGCACCCAGACGGGCACGAATGCGCTGACGGTCCTGGTCCTTGGCGTTCGGCACGCCATCGTTCTTCACGGTTTCCTGACGGAAACGCACGTCACCCTTGAACTGGGTCTTGGCAGCCCAGGCCAGCTTCTGGTCGAAGCTGCTCAGCTCGTTGGTTTTCTTCGCGGTTGCCGCGATTTGCTCGTTGGTCTCTTGCTGCGCCTGCTGCGCGATTTGCTGGGCCTTCTGATCCTGGGCCAGTTCGGCTTGCAGTTCTGCATACTGCGCCTGGGTGATGGAACCGTTAGCTTTGAGCATGTCGAGCAGTTTGGCGTCGACTGCGGCACTGGCCGGAACACTCATGGCCAGCAACAGGCCACCGCACAGGGCCGCCGCAGTTTTCGTGGAAGCAAGACGCATAGCAATCTCCGAAGATGAGAGGGATGGCTGAACCATCCTGGGCACAACCGACGGTTTGAAGGTCGGAAAACTGTGACCGGGTAGAACCCGGCGCTCTAAAAACAGGCGCCAGTATCGCGATGGTTTATGACAGAGCAGTGGCACGGTGATGGCAGCTTGATGACGATCTCAAACGTCCGTGAACTATTGATCCAGAGCGCTGTCGCGCAATCGGACGTGGGCAAGACAGGGGTGATCAGCGATACTCGCGAGGTTTTCAGGGCCAAACGTGGAGAGGAAAATGCCGTTGCAGCGCCTGCAAAAACTGTCGGAGATCGAACCGGCACTCTGGGATGCACGGGTGCCGGATGACCAGCCGTTTCTGCGCCATGCCTTCCTCGGCGCGCTGGAAGACAGCGGCAGTGTCGGCCCGCACACGGGTTGGCAACCGGAGCATCTGCTGCACGTCGAAGACGGACGTCTGCTTGCGGCGCTGCCCGGTTATCGCAAGTGGCATTCCTACGGCGAATACGTGTTCGATCACGGTTGGGCCGATGCCTGTGCCCGTGCCGGCATCGATTACTACCCCAAGTTCTTGAGCGCCGTGCCGTTCAGCCCGGTCACCGGGCCGCGCTTGTTGGCGGCGAGCGTCGAGGACGGATTCGAACTGCTCAAGAGCCTGCCGGGTTACCTGGAGATCGAGGAACTCTCCGGCGCCCACATCAACTTCACCGATGCCTTTACCGATGCCGCCATGGCCGAACAGCCGGGCTGGCTGCAACGCATCGGCTGTCAGTACCACTGGCAGAATCGCGGCTATCGCGACTTTCAGGACTTTCTCGACGTGCTCAGCTCACGCAAGCGCAAGCAGATGCGCAAGGAGCGCGAGCAAGTGGCGGGGCAGGGCTTTGAATTCGAATGGCTTGAGGGGCGAGAGCTGGACGAAGCGCAGTGGGATTTTGTCTACGCCTGCTACGCCAACACCTATGCAGTGCGTCGTCAGGCACCGTACCTGACGCGGGAGTTTTTCAGTCTGCTGGCCGAGCGCATGCCGCAATCGATTCGTGTCGTGCTGGCCAGGCAAGGATCAAGGCCGGTGGCGATGGCGTTCAGTCTGGTGGGAGGCGACAGTTTTTACGGGCGTTACTGGGGCTGCCTTGCCGAGTTCGATCGGCTGCATTTCGAAACCTGTTTCTATCAGGGCATGGATTACGCGATTGCCCAGGGCTTTCAGCGTTTCGACGCCGGCGCCCAGGGTGAACACAAACTGATTCGCGGCTTTGAACCGGTGATCACTCATTCCTGGCATTACCTGCGCCATCCCGGTCTGAAAGCCGCCGTGAAGGATTTTCTTCAACAGGAGCGAGCCGGTGTGCTGGCTTACGCCGAAGAGGCGAAAGCGGCTTTGCCCTACCGTCAGGCATAGATTTCCTGTGGGAGCGAGCCTGCTCGCGAATGCGGTAACTCAGGCAATCAAGGTGTTGACTGATGTTCTGCTTTCGCGAGCAGGCTCGCTCCCACGCAGGGTTCTCGGAGGTTCTCAGGTTTCTTCCTTGCCCAACCAGCGATAGACCACGCCGCCCACCACCGCGCCCAGCAGCGGCGCGACCCAGAACATCCACAACTGCGCGATGGCCCAGCCGCCGACCATCAGCGCCGGGCCCGTGCTGCGGGCCGGGTTGACCGAGGTGTTGGTCACCGGAATCGAGATCAGGTGGATCAGCGTCAGGGCCAGGCCGATGGCGATCGGTGCCAGTCCCGCCGGGGCGCGTTTGTCGGTGGCGCCGAGAATGATCACCACGAACATGGCCGTCATGACCAGTTCAGTGACGAACCCGGAGGCCATCGAGTATTTGCCTGGCGAATGCTCGCCATAACCATTGGAAGCAAGGCCGGCGGCGATGTCGAAACCCTCCTTGCCGCTGGCGATGTGATACAGCAGAGCCGCTGCGAGAATCCCGCCGATCACCTGGGCGATGACATAGGCGGGCAACTCCCTGGCCGGAAACCGTCCGCCGACGACCAGACCGAGCGACACGGCCGGATTGAGATGACAACCGCTGATGTGGCCGATGGCAAACGCCATGGTCAGCACCGTCAGACCAAACGCCAGGGCGACCCCCAGCACACCGATACCCACAGGTGATGAAGCGGCAATCACCGCACTGCCGCAACCACCGAGAACCAGCCAGAACGTACCCAACAACTCCGTGACCGAACGTTTGAACAGAGACATGAGAGTGTCCTTGATAGACGCGCTATCGAGACTGTATCGATTGGTGTTTCCTTGCATTTACGACAGGTTCATTTCCAGAGCCTTTGCTGATTACAGCAGGGATTGTGCGGATTTCCAGCAGGCATGAAAAAGCCGCCAGGGCCCGTGGTTCAAGGGCTGTGGCGGCTTTTCGTCTGCGGCAGAATCAGTCGATGCCGACAAATCCTCCAGTCTGGTGCGCCCACAACCGTGCGTACAATCCGCCATGGGCCAGCAGTTCGGTATGGTTGCCGGTTTCGGCGATCTTGCCGTTCTCCAGCACCACCAGCCGATCCATGCGGGCAATGGTCGAAAGACGGTGGGCGATGGCGATCACGGTCTTGCCCTGCATCAGGGTTTCCAGGCTTTCCTGGATCGCCGCTTCGACTTCCGAGTCCAGCGCCGAGGTCGCTTCGTCCATGATCAGGATCGGCGCGTCCTTGAGCAGCACCCGGGCAATCGCGATCCGTTGACGCTGGCCGCCGGACAGCTTGACGCCACGCTCGCCGACATGGGCGTCGAAACCGGTGCGTCCTTCGGCGTCCGACAGCAGCGGAATGAACTCGTCGGCCCGGGCCTTGCGCACCGCTTCCCAGAGTTCGGCGTCGGTGGCGTCGGGTTTGCCGTACAGCAAGTTGTCGCGGATCGAACGGTGCAGCAGCGACGTGTCCTGGGTGATCATGCCGATCCGCGCTCGCAGGCTTTCCTGGCCGACTTCGGCGATGTTCTGGCCGTCGATCAGGATCCGCCCGCCTTCGACGTCGTACAGGCGCAACAGCAGGTTGACCAGAGTCGATTTGCCGGCGCCGGACGGGCCGATCAGGCCGATTTTCTCGCCGGGTTTGATGGTCAGGTTGAGGTCGCCGATGATGCCTTTCTTCTTGCCGTAGTGAAAATCCACGTGCTCGAAATGCACTTCGCCACGGGACACGGTCAGCGGTCTGGCCTGTTCGTGATCAGTGACGCTGACCGGTTGCGAGATGGTCTGCAGACCGTCCTGAACCATGCCGATGTTTTCGAAAATGCCGGTGACCACCCACATGATCCAGCCGGACATGTTGACGATGCGGATCACCAGACCGGTCGCCAGGGCGATGGCGCCGACGCTGATCAGCGATTGTGTCCAGAGCCACAGGGCCAGCCCCGTGGTGCCGACGATCAGCAGACCGTTCATGGTGGTGATGGCCACGTCCATGCTGGTGACCACGCGGCCGGCCAGCCGGGCTTTTTCGGTCTGCTCCTGAATCGCCTCGCGGGCGTAGTGCTGTTCGAAGTTGGTGTGGGCGAACAGCTTCAGGGTGGCGATGTTGGTGTAGCCGTCGACGATGCGGCCCATCAGTTTCGAGCGCGCGTCGGAAGCGGCGACGGAGCGGTCCTTGACCCGAGGCACGAAGTAATAGAGCGCGCCGATGTAAGCGGCGATCCACGTCAACAGCGGGATCATCAGGCGCCAGTCGGCTTCGGCGAAGAGCACCAGCGAGCTGATCGCATAGATCAGCACGTGCCACAACGCATCCACCGCCTGCACCGCGGAATCACGCAGCGAGTTGCCGGTCTGCATGATGCGCTGGGCGATGCGCCCGGCGAAGTCGTTCTGGAAGAAATTGAGGCTCTGCTTGAGCACGTAGCTGTGGTTCTGCCAGCGGATCAGGCTGGTCATGCTCGGGCTCAGGGTCTGATGCACCAGCATGTCGTGCAGGGCCAGAAACAGCGGTCGCAGGAGCAGGGCAACCACGGCCATCCACGCCAGTTCGGCGCCATGCTGCTGGAAGAAATCGACGTTCGGCGTGCCTTGCGCAAGGTCGATGATGCGGCTCAGGTAGCTGAACAGCGCCACTTCGATCAGCGCACCGAACAGGCCGACGATCAGCAGCGCGACGAAACTCGGCCAGACCTGCTTGAGGTAATAGGTATAGAAGGGCAGAACACGGTCCGGCGGAGAGGCCGTAGGGGCGTCGCGGAATATGTCGATCAGTTGTTCGAAGCGGCGATAGAGCATCAGATAACCGCCCGGAGTACGGGCTCTCCTTTTATCAGTGTGAGCGGCGAGGCATGAAACCATCGCCGCTCGATACGCCCTGTAAAGCTTAGTCGATGCGCTTGGCCGACTTGATGATCACAGGGTCCACCGGCACGTTCTGCATGCCCTGTTTGGTGGTGGTCTGGGAGTTGACGATGATGTCGACCACGTCCATGCCCTTGACCACTTTGGCGAATACCGCGTAACCGGCGTCGCGGCCCGGGTCGAGGAACGCGTTGTCGGCAACGTTGATGAAGAACTGGCTGGTGGCCGAGTTCGGATCGGAAGTGCGGGCCATCGACAGGGTGCCGCGAACGTTGTGCAGACCGTTGCCGGCTTCGTTCTTGATCGGGGCGTCGGTAGGTTTTTGCACCATCTGCTGGGTAAAACCGCCGCCCTGTGCCATGAATCCAGGGATCACACGGTGGAAGATCGTGTTGGTATAGAAACCCTTGTCAACGTACGAAAGAAAATTCTTGGTGCTGATCGGCGCCTTGACCGGGTCCAGCTCGATTTCGATGGTGCCGTTGGTGGTCACCAGTTCGACGTGTGGCGCCTTTTCCGGCGTGGCAGCCATCAGGTTGGCGGCGAACAGCACGGTGCCGGCGGCGAGGGCGAGTTTTTTCAGCATGGTTCAGTGATCCTGAGGGTGAATATCGACTGTGGCGAGAAACGCCAGCAGCGTTTGATTGAAGCGTTCGGGCTGATCGAGCGGGGTGGCGTGACGCGAATCGGCAATCACCTCCAGTCGTGCATCGGGCAGCAGTCTGACATAGGTTTCTTTCAGAGCGACGGGGGTGTAGTCCCGGTCGGCGCTGACGACGAGCGTTGGACAGGTGATCCGGGAAAGACGTTCCTGCACCCCCCAGCCAACAATCGCATCGAAGCTGGCGAGATAAGCACGTTTGTCGTTCTTTGCCCAGCGCTCGGCCATCTTCTGTCGCAAATCGGCCTGCTCCGGTCTGGGGAACAGTCTGGCGCCAAGGGCCTTGCCGATGGTGGCCAGGCTCAACAGACGCATCAGGCTCCAGCGCTTGAACCACTGCCAGTAATCGTCGCGACTGCGCACCTTGACCTCCGGCGCGCTGTTGACGATGGTCAGGCTCTTGAGCAACTGCGGCTGATCGACAGCGAACTGGAAACCGATCATGCCGCCCATGGACAGCCCGACGTAATGCACCGGGCCGAGGCCAAGGTGCTCGACCAGGGCGACGATGTCGGCGCTGAACCCGGCGATGCTGTAGCGCTCGCGGGGCTTGTCGGAGCGACCGTGGCCGCGCACATCCGGGACGATCACCCGGTATTGCGCGGCCAGCACCGGAATCTGCATTTCCCAGTCAAGCGTGCTGGAGCCTAGCCCGTGAACCAGCAGCAATGGTTCGCCGTGGCCATATTCCTCGTAATGCAGGTTGCAGCCTTCATGTTCGAAATACGCCATCGGTGACTCCGTGTCAGGCTTGTTCGGGAGCGGCGAACGGTGCGTCCAGCGGCAAGGTGTCGAAGGTGCGCAGCAGTTCGACGAGGATCTGCGAGGCCGGGCCCAGCGGTTTGTCCTTGTTCGAGTACAGATAGAAACTCGGATTGCGGCTGCCGCCCTGATCCAACGGTAGCAGCTTGAGCAGGCCTTCCCTCAATTCCCGTTCGATCATGTGCCGTGGCAGCCAGGCGAAGCCCAATCCGCTGGAGACGAAATTGGCGGCGGTGGCGAGGCTGCCGACGGTCCAGCGCTGTTCGGCGCCGAGCCAGCCGACGTCCCTCGGCTGCTGGCGGCCGGAGTCGCGGATCACCACTTGCATCTGGGTTTCCAGGTCCTGGAAGTTCAATTCGCGGTTCAGCCGATGCAAGGCATGTTCGGGATGGGCGACGGCGACGAATTCCACGTCGCTCAGCTCCGCGCCAAGGTAGCCGGGAATGCTCAGGCCGGTGATCGCCAGATCGGCCACACCTTCGAGCAGCACTTCTTCGACGCCTGACAGCACTTCTTCACGCAGACGCACGCGGCAACCACGGCTCTGCGGCATGAACGCGGTCAGTGCACGAACCAGGCGTGCGGTGGGGTAGGCGGCATCCACCACCAGCCGCACTTCGGCTTCCCAGCCTTGCTCCATATGATGGGCGAGGTCTTCCAGCTGGCTGGCCTGTTTCACCAGTTGCCGCGAACGGCGCAGCAGCACGCCACCGGCCTCAGTGAGCACGGCTTTGCGTCCGTCGATGCGCAACAACGGTACGCCGAGCTGATCCTGCATGCGGGCGACGGTGTAGCTCACCGACGATTGCGAACGGTGCAGGGCTTCGGCGGCCTGGGCGAATCCGCCGTGGTCGACCACTGCCTGCAACGTTCGCCATTGATCGAGGGTCACGCGGGGCGCTTTCATCGATAGCTCCTCTTGTCCTAAGCTGGCGGTCCCCCATGGAGACTGCCGAATGAAAAAATTCTGTTGTGTGGTGCTGGCGCTGCTGCCGCTGACTGCGTTTGCGTATCCGATCGATGTGCAGAAGAATCTCAATGGCCTGAAGATCGATTACGAGTCCTTCGATACCGATAAAGACATCGGCTCCATCCGGGTCGCCAACTACGGCGAAGTCGACGCGGTCTGCAAAGTCGTGTTCAGCAATGGTCCGGAAGCGCCGCGCACCCGCAATATCGAAGTACCGGCCGGCAAACACACCAATGCCACCGCCAAGTTCTCCCGCGAAATCATCAAGCTGCGCGTCGAGCTGAGCTGCAACCCGAAATAACATCAGTCCCTGTGGAGCGAGCCTGCTCGCTCCCACAATGGCTCAGGTGCATCTAAACGAATATTTCGATGGTTTGCAGCAATTATTTGCGCTTTTTCATCGATGCGACCCTGTTTAACCTTCACTCCATCGACTTACAACATTCCCGGATGGAGGCTACACAACATGTCCCGCGTTCTGATCATCGAAAGCAGCGCCCGCCAGCAAGACTCGGTTTCCCGTCAACTGACCCAGACGTTCATCAGTCAATGGAAAGCTGCACACCCGACCGATCAGATCACCGTCCGCGACCTCGCCGTGAATCCTGTTCCGCACCTGGACAGCAACCTGCTGGGCGGATGGATGAAGCCCGCCGAACAGCGCAACGCCAACGAACAATCCTCGCTGGATCGCTCCAACGAACTGACCGATGAACTGCTGGCCGCCGACGTGCTGGTGATGGCCGCACCGATGTACAACTTCGCGATTCCCAGCACCCTGAAAGCCTGGCTCGACCATGTGCTGCGTGCCGGCGTCACCTTCAAATACACCGAAACCGGCCCGCAAGGCCTGCTCAGCGGCAAGCGTGCCTATGTACTGACGGCTCGCGGCGGCATCTACGCCGGCGGTCCGGCGGATCATCAGGAACCTTACCTGCGTCAGGTGATGGGTTTCATCGGCATCCATGACGTGACCTTCATCCACGCCGAAGGCATGAACCTGGGCGGTGACTTCCAGGAGAAAGGCCTGAATCAGGCCAACGCCAAACTGGCTCAGGTCGCTTGATATGTTAATCGCCAGATAATCGCCGCTTGTTCTAGTGACCTGGCGCAACCCCTTCAACGCTCTACGCGCATCGAACCTCCCTTTGCACTTGTTGCTCCTGAGTGCTGCAGCCCGATTGAACGCTTTAGCGAGATCGGGCTTTTTTTTGCCTGCGATTTTTGCAACGCAGGGCATCCCCTGTGGGAGGGTTCGCGATCAGAAGCAAAAACCGCTATCGTCGCCGCCATTCGAAATCGAGGCGACCATGGGCTATCTACTTATTGTCACGCTGATCCAGGCGTTTTCCTTCAATCTCATCGGCGAATACCTGGCCGGGCACGTCGACAGCTACTTCGCGGTGCTGGTGCGCGTGGTGCTCGCGGGGCTGGTGTTCATTCCGCTGACCCGCTGGCGCTCGGTGGAACCGGCGTTCATGCGCGGCATGCTGCTGATCGGTGCGCTGCAGTTCGGTGTGACTTACGTCTGCCTGTATTTGAGCTTTCGCGTGCTGACGGTGCCGGAAGTGCTGCTGTTCACCATCCTCACGCCGCTGCACGTGACCCTGATCGAAGATGCGCTTAACCGCCGCTTCAACCCGTGGGCATTGATCGCCGCACTGGTGGCAGTGGCGGGGGCGGCGGTGATCCGCTACGACCGGATCAACCCGGACTTCTTCATGGGTTTTTTGTTGCTGCAACTGGCCAACCTCACCTACGCCGCAGGGCAAGTGCTGTACAAGCATCTGGTGGCGAAGCACCCGAGCGATCTGCCGCACTACCGGCGCTTCGGCTTCTTCTACCTCGGCGCGCTCGCGGTGGCGTTGCCGGCCTTTCTCCTGTTCGGCAAACCGGATTTTCTGCCGCAAGCGCCGCTGCAATGGGGCGTGCTGGTGTTCCTTGGCCTGGTTGCGACCGCGCTGGGCCTGTACTGGTGGAACAAGGGTGCGTGCCTGGTCAACGGCGGCACCCTGGCGGTGATGAACAACCTGCATGTGCCGGTGGGGCTGGTGTTGAACCTGCTGATCTGGAATCAACACGAGGAACTGGGGCGGTTGGTCCTCGGGGGCGGCGTGATTCTGGCGGCGGTGTGGATCAGTCGGTTGGGGATTGGCAAGGCGGCGCCAGTTGCCCCACCAGAAACTCGATAAACGCCCGGGTCTTCTGCGGCACCCGCCGCGCTGACGAGTACACGGCGTTGATGGTAATCGCCGGGGCTTGCCATTCGCACAGCACCGGCACCAGTCGCCCGGCCGCCAGTGCATCTTCGACGATGAAGTCCGGCAGCAGTGCAATGCCCATGCCGGCCTCCGCCGCCTGCGCCAGCAGGTCACCGTTGTTGGCATGCAGAGGCCCGGTCACGTTGACGCGCTGCGTCTCCTTGCCGTTGCACAGTTGCAGGCTGACGCCGCTCTGCAGATAGCCGTAGTTCAAGCATTGATGCGAGCGCAGGTCCTGCGGTGTCTGCGGCGTGCCTGCGCGTTCGAGGTAAGCGGGAGAGGCGACCATGATGCGCGGCGCCGGCGCCAGTTGCCGGGCGATCATGGTCGAATCGGGCAGGCTGGCGATGCGGATCGTCACGTCGAACCCGCCGCGCACCGGATCGACCTGCTGGTCGCTGAGCACCAGTTGCAACTCGATGTTCGGGTGCTGCTCGTGGAACAGCGGAATCAACTTGCCCAGGCGCCGCAGGCCGAACGACATCGGCGCGTTCACGCGCAACACCCCGCGCAATTCGCCAATGCCATCCCGCGCCCGCTGTTCGGCCTCGTCCAGCGCCGCGATCACTTCCCGCGCCGCTTCGAAATACTCCGCTCCGGCCTCGGTCAGGTGCAGGCTGCGGGTGGTGCGTTGCAGCAGTTGTACGCCGATGGCTTCTTCCAGCGCCTGAATCTGTTTGCTGACTTTCGACCGGGGCACGTCCATGGCCCGGGCGGCGGCTGCGAAGCCGTTCTCGCCGACCGTCACCACGAAGGCGCGCATGCATTCGATGCGATCCATGATTGTCCCTTTTTTGGAATCAATGATTCTCGATTTTAGGGAATTGTCCCTTTATCGGCCAGCCCCTAAAGTGACATCCAAGCCGAGACAACAACGCCGAAGACGGCAAAACGCCTCGACTCACCCAATACCCAATCGACACTCTGAATCGACATCAAAAGGAACGCGCCATGTCTAACCGTGAACTGCTGAACCCGACCAACTCCGCCCTGATCCTGATCGACCACCAGCCACAAATGGCGTTCGGCGTGCAGTCGATCGACCGTCAGACCCTGAAGAACAACACCGTGGGCCTGGCCAAGGCGGCGAAGATCTTCAACGTTCCGACCATCTACACCTCGGTCGAAACCGAAAGCTTCAGCGGATACATCTGGCCGGAACTGCTGGCGGTGCACCCGGAGCAGAAGCCGATCGAGCGCACCTCGATGAACTCCTGGGAAGACAAGGCGCTGGTGGACGCGGTGAAGGCCACCGGTCGCAAGAAACTGATCATCGCCGCGCTGTGGACTGAGGTCTGCCTGACCTTCCCGGCGCTGGAAGCCCTGGCGGAAGGCTACGAGGTGTACATCGTTACTGACGCATCCGGTGGCACCACCAAAGAAGCCCATGACATGTCGGTGCAGCGGATGATTCAGGCCGGCGCCGTTCCGGTGACCTGGCAGCAAGTGCTGCTCGAGTACCAGCGTGACTGGGCGCACAAAGACACTTATCAGGCGGTGATGGACCTGGTGCTGGAACACAGTGGCGCTTACGGCATGGGCGTCGACTACGCCTACACCATGGTGCACAAGGCGCCGCAACGGCAGGTCAAATAAGTCGGCAGGACAAAAAAAGACGCAACCGGGGTTGCGTCTTTTTTTGCGCTGAAGAAAGCGCTACATCAAATGTTTTTCAGCTTCGGGCATATGCGCCGAACCCAACACCGCCGGCAACAACCCCGAACGCAGATCCCCACCGCTCGGCTGCTGATACAGGCTCAACCCGAACTCCGGCAGCACCGCCAGCAGGTAATCGAAAATATCCCCCTGGATCCGTTCGTAATCGGCCCACACCGTGGTCGTGGTAAAGCAGTAGATTTCCAACGGAATGCCCTGGGCCGTGGTCTGCATCTGGCGCACCATGCAGGTCATGTTGGGCTGGATCTCCCGGTGGCTCTTCAGGTAGGCCAGTGCGTACGCGCGGAAGGTGCCAATGTTGGTCATGCGCCGACGGTTGGCCGACATTGCCGCGACATTGCCCTGGGCCTCGTTCCAGGCTTTGAGCTCGGCTTTCTTGCGACTCATGTAGTCGGTCAACAGGTGCACCTGGGACAGTTTCTCTTCTTCATCATCGCGGATGAAACGCACGCCGCTGGCGTCGATGAACAGACTGCGCTTGATCCGCCGCCCGCCGGACTGCTGCATGCCGCGCCAGTTTCTGAACGACTCGGACATCAGGCGCCAGGTCGGGATCGACACGATGGTCTTGTCGAAATTCTGCACCTTGACCGTGTGCAGGGTAATGTCGACTACGTCGCCGTCGGCGCCCACCTGTGGCATTTCGATCCAGTCGCCGACCCGCAGCATGTCGTTGCTGGTCAGTTGCACGCTGGCGACGAACGAGAGCAGGGTGTCCTTGTAGACCAACAGGATCACCGCCGACATCGCACCCAGACCAGACAGCAGCAACAGCGGCGAACGGTCGATCAGGGTGGCGACGATGATGATCGCGCCAAACACATACAGGACCATTTTCGCCAGTTGCACATAACCCTTGATCGAACGGGTGCGTGCATGTTCGGTGCGGGCGTAGATGTCCAGCAGCGCATTGAGCAGGGCGCTGACCGACAACAGCAGGAACAGAATGGTGAACGCCAGCGCGACGTTGCCGAGAAACACCATGGCGGTCTTGCTCAGCTCCGGCACCAGGTGCAGGCCGAACTGGACGACCAGCGACGGCGTCATCTGCGCCAGACGCTGAAACACCTTGTTGTGCCGAAAGTCGTTGATCCAGTGCAACGCGGGCTGGCGACCGAGCATGCGACTGGCATGCAGGATCAGATAACGCGCCACTCGTCCGAGAACCAGCGCGATCACCAGCAACAGAATCAACGCCAGGCCGGCGTGCAGGAGCGGGTGCTGATCGAGGGCACCCCAGAGGTCTTGGGCGTTGAGCCAGAGCTGTTTGAAATCCATGAGAGAGACGATTCTTCTGTAAGACGCGACGGGCGATTAGAGCATTTAAGACGCTGTGTATTACCGTTGGAGACAAATCGAGCAACAAAAAAGCCACTGATTGCGCCTGATTTCACAAAGAAACTCGGCCTGAGCGCTCGAAACCGGTAACCTATGCAGCTGTTTTTTCGCACATCTTCGAGGTAGCACCCGTGTTTTCCCAATTCGCCCTGCACGAACGCCTGCTCAAAGCCGTGGCCGAGCTGAAATTTGTCGAGCCAACGCCTGTGCAAGCCGCGGCCATTCCGCTGGCGCTTCAGGGGCGTGACCTGCGGGTGACGGCGCAAACCGGTAGCGGCAAGACCGCCGCTTTTGTCCTGCCGATCCTCAATCGCCTGATCGGCCCGGCCAAAATCCGTGTCAGCATCAAGACCCTGATCCTGTTGCCGACCCGCGAGCTGGCCCAGCAGACACTGAAGGAAGTCGAACGCTTTTCGCAGTTCACGTTCATCAAGTCCGGTCTGATCACCGGTGGTGAAGACTTCAAGGTCCAGGCCGCCATGCTGCGCAAGGTCCCGGACATCCTGATCGGCACGCCGGGCCGGATGATCGAACACCTGAACGCCGGCAATCTCGACCTGAAAGAGGTTGAAGTGCTGGTTCTTGACGAAGCCGACCGCATGCTCGACATGGGATTCGCCGAAGACGTGCAGCGTCTGGTGGACGAATGCCCGAACCGTCAGCAGACCATGCTGTTCTCCGCCACCACCGGCGGTTCCGGTCTGCGCGAGATGATTGCCAAGGTGCTGAAGAACCCTGAGCACCTGCAACTCAACGCGGTCAGCCAGCTGAACGACTCCACCCGTCAGCAGATCATTACCGCCGACCACAACCAGCACAAGGAACAGATCGTCAACTGGCTGCTGGCCAACGAGACCTATCAAAAGGCGATCATCTTCACCAACACCCGGGTCATGGCCGACCGTATCTACGGCCGCCTCGTCGCCCAGGAATACAAGGCATTCGTGCTGCATGGCGAGAAAGACCAGAAGGATCGCAAGCTGGCCATCGACCGTCTGAAGCAGGGCGGCGTGAAGATTCTGGTGGCCACCGACGTGGCGGCCCGTGGTCTGGACGTCGAGGGTCTGGATCTGGTGATCAACTTCGACATGCCGCGCAGCGGCGACGAATACGTACACCGCATTGGTCGTACCGGCCGCGCCGGCAACGATGGTCTGGCCATCTCGCTGATCTGCCACGGTGACTGGAACCTGATGTCGAGCATCGAGCGCTACCTCAAGCAGAGTTTCGAGCGCCGCACCATCAAGGAAGTCAAAGGCACCTACAGCGGACCGAAGAAGGTCAAGGCCTCGGGCAAGGCCGCGGGTACCAAGAAGAAAAAGACCGACGCCAAGGGTGACAAGAAAAAAGCCGTCGCCAAGACCCCGAACAAGCGCAAGAGCGCCAACCGTCCGAAGCCGGATTCGCTGGTGAGCAGTGACGGCATGGCCCCGCTCAAGCGCCGCAAGCCGGCAGCGCCTGCGGCTGAATAAGCCGTTTCAGATGCCCAAAAAAACCCGGACAGTGTCCGGGTGTTTTATTGCCGGCAGTTGATCAACTGCCCAGCTGTCCACGGGTGTCGGCATCAAAACGTTGCTTTGCCTGATCCGCCTTCGGTTTGAGCTGTGCGAGCAGGGCCGCCTCGCTGTACAACCCGGTCAGCGCCAGTTCCCTCGGCGTCGGTTCGATCGGAATCAGCACATCTTCATTTGCCGCGTGCAGCCAGATCGCTACGACATGCAGCGCCGAAACGAACAGCACTCGCAGCTCAACGGTCTTGCCCTGCAACTGCGGCGATTGCTCGGCCAGTTTCAATGCATCCACCGTTGCGGCTGCGTGGTTGCCGTGGTTCAACGAAGCGAACTCGACGTGACCGCGGACTTCGGCCAATTGCGCATCGGCAATCGACACGCCGTCGGCAAACACCAGGTAATGCCAGTCACCGATCCGGGCGTCCTTCAGGCCTTTGCCCTGGCTCAGATCCTCCAGACTGAGCGAATAGCCACGATAGGCCTCGCTGAGACTGATTTTCGCCGGTGCCGCACTGGCGAAGTGGCGATTGATGCCAAACCCCTGGGTTTGCAGCGCTGCTTGCAGCACCGGACGCAAGGTCTGTACGCCGTTGGAAGGCGCCTTTGGATAAGTCAGTTGCATGATGTCGCCCTCCTAGTTTTTTGCCGTGAAGTACGTATGAGTCCAGTTTCCGCCGCCGTTGTAGGAGCCGGGGAACGAGTTCAGTGCACGGGTCGAATAACCGTAGATGGAGTCCGCGACCAGCACGTAATTGCCATTGGTGCCATAGATCGTCAGAAAGTGCGCACCGCCGCCGTACCAGGCACAGCGCAGACCGACGGGTCGGCCCATGTTGATCTGGTTCTGGATGGCCGACATCTGCAACGAACCCTGATTCATCCCGTTGTAGCTGCGGGTGGTTTGCAGAGCCGAATCCAGGTAGCCGTAGACGTTGCAGGGGCCGGGCTGGCTGCAGCAGTTGCGGTTCAACTGGGTGCTGGCAACGCCGCACTGAGTCCAGGACCCGGTGCCGTAATAGTTGCCGACCGAAGCCGAGACTGCAGCCCAGCACCAGTTGGTCTGGGTCTGTTGCTGCATCGTGAAGTTCAGGCTTGAGGCCGCCAGCGCCTCGGCCTGCGGGGCCGCTTCGACCTCGACCAGCTGCGCGTCGAGCAGATGGCCGGTCAGGCACCCGGGCAGGGTGCTGCCGGTGAATGGCGTTGTTTCAGTGGTTAACATTTTTCAATCCTCCATGAATGAAAACAAATGTCTTGCGTGGATTTGCGAGCCGTCGGCGGTCAAGGGGTGCCACTTCTGTGGCGGGTTCCGAGCAGGCTCCAGGTAACCCTAGGTCTGAATATGCATTGGTGCAAATATATAAATGCACAAGTGCAATTTTGCAGACGAAAGGACACTCTCTTCAGTGTGTCCTTCGGGGTGGAAGACCCGGGCTGTCAGCCCTCGGCCTTATGTTCGGCCGAATCCAGCTCCTTCAAGCGCTGGTCGATCAACTGACATTTGTCCGGCAGATCCGCAGAGGCCGTGCCCAGATCCATTTTCTGCAGCTCGGCATTAATTTCCTTGGCCTTGGCCGGGTTTTGCTCGGTGAGCTTTGCCACTTCCCCGGCCAGTTGTTCGCGTTTGGCGGTGGCTTCTTCGGGCGTGCAGGCCCAGACGGGCAGGGCGCAGGCGAGGGTGGTGGCGAGTGTGAGTTTGAGCAGGGTTTTCATGGGACGGGCCTCGGTTCCGGTTAAGGCGGGTTAACCGGTTGAAGCCCGTGACCAGTGGAAAGTTCACTGTTTTTGCTGGCTCAGTCGCCGTGACAACAGCTGGATTTTTCTGCCTTGTCATACCGATCATGATGCCGCACCCACTCCATGATTTCGTCCTCGTTCCGACCCTTGGGCGTGAGGTCGAGAAAATTGTAGGCGCCAACCAGCATGTCCAGGCCCCGGGCGTAGGTTGAGTAGGTGTGAAATATCTCGCCGTTATTGGCGCGATAAAACACACTCAGCCCCGGCATTTCCTCCTCGGCACTGTCAGTCTTTTCATAGTTGTACGTAGCCTTTCCGGCTTCGGCATCTTCAGCACGGGCGCACACGCCAAAGTCGTAGTTGAAATCGGATCCGTCCGACGACACCCAGTCGAACTTCCAGCCCATCCGTCGCTTGAATGCCTGGAATTCGGCGAACGGCGCGTGGGATACCGCCACCAGCGCTATGTCGTGATGAGCCAGGTGCAGATTGGCGCCGTCGAAGTGGTCACTCAGGAAGGAGCAGCCCTGGCAGCCTTCTTCCCAGCCCTTGGCGAACATGAAGTGATAGACGATGAGTTGACTGTGGTGGCCGAACAGGTCGGCGAGTTTCAATTGGCCGTCCGGCCCCATGAAACGATAGTCCTTGTCGACTTTCACCCAGGGCAGGGCGCGGCGTTTGGCGCTGAGGCGGTCGCGTTCCCGAGTAAAGGCTTTTTCATCAGCAAGGTGTTGTCTGCGGGCGGCGAGCCATTCTTCGCGCGACACCACCGGATGATTCTCAACGTTCATGATGATTTCTCCTGCGCAGGTTGAATCCGACTGTCTCAGACTAGTCGCTCACTGCCTCCGGAAATCGACAGACCACCGGTCGATCGTGCCATCGAATAATCCTGAACGGTGACGCAGCGCTTCGGTCACAACCTGTGAACGCGCCAAAAACTCACGCGCAACGGAGGTTCAATCAGGATGACGACTTATAACTGGGATTTGATCGAACGCCTGCTGCATGAAGTGCAGAACGGCGCAGGCCACAGTTTTGCACCTCGCACCTTTGCCGAAGATTACGCGGCTGACAAGGCGGCAGCGGGCGAGCCCATCGAGAATCTGGATCACCTGAAAACCCTGGCCTGTGACTACGAAAAGCTGCTGCTGGATCGCGGTTACATCACCCCGCGCGAGGAAGACGGCAGCACGGGCAACAACTTCAGTCTGACCCTGCGCGGGTCGAGCCTCTTGAGCCTGATCGACAGCAGCATCCCCGGCAATGACCACCCACGTCAGGTGCTGGACGAACAGGAGGATGCGCTCGACGAGGCCACGTTCGACACCGTGGCCTCCAAGGCGCAGATCGCCTGAGTTGTCGAAGCGAGCGATCGTCCGGATGCGGTCCGGACGATCTTCGCTGTTCAATTGCGCCTGGCCGCTTTCAGGCACTTCAAATCATTGAAGTCCTTGCGTACACCTTCGATCTTTTTCAACAAGCGCTGACGCTGCTGCGGCGTACTCTCGGCCATCAGGTCCACCGCCAGTGAACGGGCCTGTGCCTCGGTATTGTCGTAGGCCTTGCGGTAATCCGCTGTCCATAAACGCTCGCGATAGACCAGAAGGGTCTCGATCCGCTGTGGGAATTCCGGGCTCTTGCGCTGGGAAACGGCGGCGCTGAACTGTTGCTGCCAATGCGCACGGTTGGCGATCCATTGGGTGTTCTGATCGCCGAGAGCGGTCGACCACGCCATCACCCGTTGCTCTTGCGTGACACTCAAAGGCCCGAGCCAGTCGTTGAGGCGCTTGTCCATGCGGGCGCCACGCTCGGCAATCTGCTGGGCCAGTGGCGGCTTCACATACTCCTGCTGACGTTTGCGCAGGTCCTTGGCAAATGCAGCGTTCATGTCCGCGACCTGTTTGTCGTCCAGCCCCTGCAGCAACTCGATGGCCGACGGGGTGATTTCCCGTGCGGTTTCGGCAATCGCCTGTTTGGCTTCCACGGTGCGGGCCTGCAATGCAGCATCGGTGACCTGGTTGGTTTCGACCATGGTCTGCAGGCGATCCAGCCAGTCGAGATAGCCCGGCAACTGGGTGGTGCAATGCCAGTTCAGGTGTTCCTTGAGGCGCTCGTTGAACCAGTCTTTCTGCTCGCCGTTCATGTCCAGGTAGTCGCTGAGCGTCCATGGAATGATGACGTCGAGATTGCGATAGGCCAGGCCGATCCGGCTGCAGGCGCCGAGTGCGAGCAGGCAGACCAGCAGGGTGGCGAAGGGTTTGAACCAGCGAGACATGGGCGAGTCCTTGCGAAAGCCTGGCGTCTGATTCTTATGTGAACGCAGGATGCTCCCGGCAGTTCAGCCAATCAATAGAACGTGCGTTCGGCCTTGAGCGTGACCAGCCCGTCGCACTGGCTGTTGTGTCCGGAGTAAGCCGAACAGTCGCTGCCGCTGAGGCTGGAATTGCTGTAGATCAGGTCCAGATCGATACCCATGACCGGCCGGGAAAATTTCACCGACCAGTCGGTAAAACTGCTGACATACCCACCGTCCACCGAAACCGGCGTGTTGAGCTGATGGGTGGTGTATTTCATGCTGATCCCGATACCGAACGGCGGGTTGCCGCCCAGATCGGCAAACAGGGTGTTGTTCTGTTTATCCGGATCGTTGCTCAGTGCGATGCCGAAACGGCTGCCGAGCAACGTCAGGCCACCGAAGAATTCCTGACTGTCGAGGGTGTCGACCTTCGGGTAGCTGTAATGAATCATCCCGACTTCGTAGCCGAGGGTTTGATCGAAAGGTTGTTTGAAGCCGATGTAGGAATCGATTTCAAGATTCTTGCCCGGCGTCAGTCCCATGCTCGGCGCGTACTGGCCAACGTAAAGGCCGCTGTCGTGGCTCAGATCGAGGCCACCGTGGAACGAGCCGATCGCCGAGGGTTTGACCAGGCCCTGAGCCATGCTGCGGCTGGGCGTGGTGCCGAGTTTCAGGTCGAAGTCACCGAGCTCACGCTGGAAAATCTGCGCGTGTGCGACCGGGCTTGCCAGCAGTCCTGCAATAAATAAACAGAGCGGTTTGAACATGCGTCACTCCTTGAACAGCGAGCGCAGGGTGACATACCTGCTGAAACGCTTGATCCAGACGCGTGCAAGGATACCGGCGAATGCTCGGCATCGGGGGCCGTTCGTCGATTCATGCTGATTTGATTTAAACGCGAGGGAAGTCTTGCGAGGGATCCGGTCCGGACGCTTCGACGTTCAAAGCGTCCTGGATCTGGTGCAGGGCGGGGTGTTACTTCTTGCCCAGGCTGATCTGTCTGGACGAGGCGAATGTCTGGCCGCTGACGCCCTTGGCAATTTGCTGGATCTCGCCGCCGGACTTGAGGAATGCCGCGATTTGATCGTTGATCGATTCGCTGGTTTCAACGGCTGGAGCTGGCTTTGCTTTGCTGGTGGATGCTTTTACACGCATGGCGGCCATTAACCTGTAGAAAAGTAATTCGGCCAGGCATCGTACAGGAATAACTTGCTGATCGCTTGGTTAATATCCATCGGAATAAACAGTTGTGCGGGCAGGGCATCTCTCGAACCATCGTCTGGATATCCCGCTAACCTGCTGATTTAAATAAATAACATGGAACGGAATTGGCCTGCTTTTCAGGAGCCTGGTGTGGCCGGAAACCGCCGGTTCGGTCTGACGAGTGGCGTCCGTCCAGCGGCAAATCGAGGAAAATCAAGGCTTCGCGCAAATTTCAGGGCAACCCTGGATCTGGCGCCCGACGAATCCGGCAAAACCGGGTAGAATGCCGCCCACGCAATGAGGGTATTGGAAATGGCTTTAGTCGGGCGTTACAACAGTTTGCAAGTGGTTAAACACACTAACTTCGGTTTATATCTGGACGGCGGGTCCGACGGCGAAATTCTTTTGCCCAATCGTTATATTCCCAAAGATATTCCCAGCGAAGATGAAGACTGGCTCAATGTTTTCGTTTATCTGGACAGTGATGACAAACTTATTGCCACCACTGAAAAACCAAAAGTTCAGGTCGGTGAATTTGCCAGTTTGAAAGTTGTTGAAATCAACAGTATCGGTGTATTCCTCGACTGGGGTCTGCCAAAGGATCTGTTGTTGCCTTACTCGGAAGAAAAACGTCAGTTGACCGCCGGCGACTATTGCGTGGTGCACGCCTATCTCGACAAGCGCACGCGCCGTATCACCGCCACCGCGCGTCTGGATCGCTACCTCGACAAGACCCCGGCCAACTACAGCGTGGGCCAGGAAGTGGATCTGCTGGTGGTCGAAGCCACCGACATGGGCTTCAAGGCGATCATCAACAACAAGCACTGGGGACTGATTCACAAAAATGAAATCTTCAAGTTCATGCGCTCCGGCATGCGCGAGAAGGGCTTCATCAAGGAATTGCGCGCCGACGGCAAGATCAGCCTGAGCCTGCAGCCGGTGGGGCAGGATGCGGCCAGCAGCCTGAGTTCGAAGATCCTCGCCAGGTTGCGTGAAAGCAACGGCACCCTGGCCGTCAGCGACAAGAGCGACCCGGCGCTGATCAGCAGCCTGTTCGGTGTCAGCAAGGGTAACTTCAAGAAGGCCATCGGTTCCTTGTACAAGGAAGGCAAAATCATCATTCATGCCGATCGCATTGAACTAACCTGACCCTGACGTAGCCCATGTTGCATGGGCTCACCTGAGGTCGGGCAGATGAAAAGATCGCTGATTGCCTACGTTGCGACACTGCTGACGTTTCTTCTGCTCGACGGCGTCTGGCTCGGCGTATTGATGGCACCGACCTATCGCGAACTGCTCGGGTCGCTGATGCTCGAAAAACCGTTGCCGGCCCCGGCAGCGGTTTTTTATTGCCTGTACGTTTTCGGCTGCGTGGCGTTTGTGGTGGTGCCGGCGACGACCTGGCAACGCGCCGCCCGCATGGGGGCGCTGCTCGGGCTGGTCGCTTATGGCACCTATGACCTGACCAACTGGGCGACGCTGCGCGGCTGGTCGGTGCAAGTGACATTGATGGACTGGGCGTGGGGGACGTTTGCCACGGCGGTGATCTGTACGGTTGGATTCGTCGCGACCCGCCGGTATGGCAGATAAGTCCGTTGATTTCAGTTGTTTGAGCTGACGCTTCAGGAGAATGAAGTGTCTCTTCCAGACGGCTTTTTCTGGCCAACTGGTTAATAATCCTCGAAACCATTATTCGCCCCGGACATCGATCCGGGGCTTTGCTTTGACCATTGGGAAAACTGCCATGACGTATGCGTTCGAGGTGTTGCGGTGAGTGTCAGTCGGCGCAGTGCCGACGGCTTTGCCCTGCAAGTGATGATCGGCCTGTGCCTGATCTGGGGCGTGCAGCAGGTGATGATCAAGTGGGCGGCGACCGATATCGCGCCGGTGATGCAGGCAGCCGGACGATCGGGGATTTCCGCGTTGCTGGTTGGACTGCTCATCTGCTGGAAGGGCGGCTGGGAACAGGTCGGCACCACCTGGCGTGGCGGTTTGCTGGCCGGTGCCTTGTTCGGGCTTGAGTTCCTGTTCATCTCCGAAGGCTTGCAGTTGACCACCGCAGCGCACATGTCGGTTTTCCTCTACACGGCGCCGATTTTCACGGCGCTGGGTGTGCACTTCCTGTTGCCCAGCGAGCGTCTGCGTCCGGTGCAATGGCTGGGAATTTTCATGGCGTTCGTCGGGATTGCAGTGGCGTTCGCCGGTGGCGTGTCCTGGGACAACCTCGACCATCGCATGCTGCTGGGCGATGCCCTGGGCGTACTGGCCGGGGCCAGTTGGGGCGCGACCACCGTGGTGGTGCGCGCCTCGCGGCTGTCGGACGCTCCAGTGACGTTGACGCTGTTCTATCAACTGATCGTCGGTTTCGTCGGTCTGCTGTTGATCGCATTGTTCAGCGGCCAGATCACCCACGTCAGCCTGACCGTCGTGGCGGTGGGCAGCGTGCTGTTCCAGGGGCTGGTGGTGTCGTTCTTCAGTTACCTGACCTGGTTCTGGCTGCTGCGCCGTTATCTGGCGGCCAACCTGGCGGTGTTTTCCTTCATGACACCGTTGTTCGGCGTCACGTTCGGCGTGGTGTTGCTGGGTGAAAAGCTCAGCCTGAATTTCATCGTCGGTGCCGTACTGGTGCTGCTTGGCATCACCTTCGTCAGCGCGGAACAGTGGGTGCGTCGGCGTTTGCGCAAGGCACTCGGCCAGTCGTAAGCGGTTTCCACGCCAGGCCGCCGGCGATCAGCAGGCCGCTGCCGGCGATCACCAACGCCGGTTGCAGGCCGCCGCTGAAGTGGCTGCTGACCGCCGCCAGCAACGGCCCGCTGAGCTGACCGACAGCGAAGCACGCGGTGAGCAGGCCGGCGTTGCGCTGGGTGGCATGGGGCGCCAGTTCCCGTGAGCGTTGCATGACCAGTTGCATACAGGCCAGGAACGGCGTGCCACACAGGATCACACCCAAAGCCAGGCCCGGGCCGCTGCCCGACAGGCAAGCGAACACCCCGGCCGCTTGCAGCCACAACGTCGCCATCAACCAGTGACGGGTGGTGTCCTGATCGTGCCGACGCAGACTCACCAGCAACACACCAAGGGCCGCGGCGAGGCCGAAGCATGGCCAGAACAGATCGGCCTGCCATTGCCCGTGAAACTGCGCATTGGCCATCTGCGACAGGAACGTGGCCGGAATGATGTAGCCCACGCCATACAAGGCATACACCACCGCCAACCGCGCAATGCCGCGATTCGAATGCTTGACGGCAGCAGGTGCGACGCTTGCGCTGGAAACCGGTTGCGGCAGGATCCGCACGATCCCCAGCAACATCACCAGCGCCACGGCAGCATAGATCAGCCACAGAGTGGCGGAAGTCTGCTGCGCCAGATGTGAGAACAGCGCCAGCAGCCCCGTCAGAAAAATCCCCAGCCCCGGCCCGGCAAAAACCAGCGCTCCCAACCGTGGGCGACCCGCCGCCGCAGCCAACGGCTGACTCAGTGCGGTGATCATCACCAGTACCCAGGCACTCGCCACGCCCGTGCCGAAACGCAGCAGCAGATGCGACCAGAAACCGTCGGCCCAGAACGACGCCAGCGTCAGCAGCACGCACAGCCACAAACCGCCATGCAAACGGCGTTGTACCTGATCGGGGCGACGGGAAAACATCGCGTCCACGGCGCCGAGCAGATAGCCGAGGTAGTTGGCGGCCGCAATCAGACCGGCGGCAGTCAGGTCGATCTGCCCTTCGCTGATCAGGTGGGGAAGTTGCGGTGTGAGGGCGAAACGCCCGATGCCCATGGCCATCATCAGGGCAATGAAGCTGGCGGATAAGCGAATCAGCGGCGACATGGTCTGGATTCCGTTAGAGGTTCAATGACCGTCAGGCTAGGACTGATTGACTTTCTTTAAAATTGAATAATATTGAGTAACTTGTTCAGTTCAGGAGAAAGCTTGTGGAGTTCAGCCAATTGCGGATCTTCCAGGCCGTGGCGCAAGAGGGTTCGATCACCCGTGCCGCCGAACGTCTGCACCGGGTGCCGTCGAACCTGTCGACCCGGCTCAAACAGCTCGAAGAGCAACTGGGCGTCGAGCTGTTCGTCCGGGAACGTCAGCGTTTGCAGTTGTCGCCTGCGGGAAAAGTCCTGCTGGACTACGCCGGCAAACTGTTTGCCTTGCGTGATCAGGCCAGCGCAGCGGTGATGGGCGGGCAACCGGCGGGGGATTTTGTGCTCGGCACTCTGTACAGCACCGCCGCGATCCATTTGCCGGCGCTGCTGGCGCGGTATCACAAACAGTATCCGGCGGTGAATCTGCAGGTGCAGTCAGGGCCCTGCGGTGAGTTGCTCGAAGGGTTGCTGGCCGGGCGGCTTGATGCGGCGCTGGTGGACGGCCCGCCACAACTGGCCGGGATCGACGGCGTGCCGCTGTGCAACGAGCGGCTGGTTTTGATCAGCGAGGCCGATCACCCGCCGGTGCGCAGTGCCAGGGATGTCGAGGGACGGGCGGTGTTCACCTTTCGCCATGGCTGTGCCTACCGGGCGCGGCTGGAGGCGTGGTTCGCCCATTACCAGACGGCGATGGGCCGGGCGATGGAGATCGAGTCCTATCAGGGCATGCTCGCCTGCGTGATTGCCGGCAGCGGCGTGGCGCTGATGTCGGAGTCGATGCTCGCCAGCCTGCCGGGCCGCGAAAGTGTCGCGGTGCATCCGCTGGCCGAGCCATTTGCCAGTGCGACAACCTGGCTCATGTGGCGCCGGGGCATGGTCGGGGCCAATCTCAATGCGTGGATTGAACAGCAGCAGATGCTCTATCCCGTGGCCGGCGAAGAAAGCCTGGAAATCGCTTGAACGATCGGTCAGGGATTCTGATCCATTCAGTAACAGATCATTGCGGATTTTGCCGAGCATTGCGTAGGACTTCGGACTATTATCAGTGCGAAGCGGCCTCAGAATTCCGGTCGCTCAGCACCACCCTGAAGGGGGCATGACGATGAAAGAGAAAATTCAGAACTGGCTGCACGATTTGGGTGTTGCCCTCGGCTTGATCGAACCGCCTCTGCAACCGGTCCCGATTCGCACTGACGACGAACAGCGTCGGCGTCAGCAGCGTCGGCGGTAATGCCTCCGGCTTCAAGGATTAAATATTAAAGAGGTCGCCGTTTCGGGCGGCTCCAGCACAAAGAGGCTGGAGCCGCTCGAAACGGCGACCTTTTGCTTTTCAGTGCCGCCCGATTTCCAGTAGAAACCGGCTCAAGTCATTCGCGGTTTTCGCGCTCTTGAGCATGTGGTCTTCCTCGGCGGTGAAGGCCGTCAGTCCGAATTCATCTTCCAGATGGAAGATCAGATCCTCGATGTCCGCCTTTTCCAGACCCAGCTCCGCCAGACTGGTGTTGTCGTTGAAGTCGCGGTGTTCCAGCAGGCGTTTGATGAATCGGTGCACGGCGGCACGCACGGCAGCTCTTCTCATGGCAGATGTTCAAAAAGTGGCGGGATCTGACTGGAGTACAGCAGGCCTCAGGCGTGTCGGCGCAACCATTCGTCAATCATCGCGCGCAAATGCTCTCCCGAGAAACTACCGAAATGTCCACCATGCACGGTACGGATCGGCAACGCCTGCAAGCGACGAAGGCTGGCGGCGTAATCCTCGAGATTGGAGTGGTAGGCGTCTTCGATCAACGGCCCGTCGTAGATGATGTCGCCGCTGAACAGGGTTTCGGTGGCGGCTTCATAGAGGCTGATCCCGCCCGGCGAATGCCCCGGCGTGTGCAGCACCTGCAACGTGCGGTTGCCCAGATCCAGCACATCGCCGTTCTCGACAAACCCGGTGGCCGGCGCAGCCTTGACCCGGTATTCGGCGTAGCACAACGGGCAGTCCGGGTGCGCTTCGAACATGTCGTCGCCGACGAAGGCGCGGCTCAGGTCATTCTCGCCATCCGGCGCCGCCAGAATGTCCGCCTCGGCGGGGTGTACCAGCCGTTCGGCAAACTCGTAATGACCGGCGATGTGGTCGAAGTGGCAATGACTGGCCACCGCCACCAAGGGGCGCTCGGTCAGCCATGGCAGTTGCTCGCGCAGGCTGACCAGCCCGGAACCGCTGTCGAGCAGCAGATCCTTGTCCCGACCCTGAACATGCCACAGGTTGCAGCGATAGAACGGGCGAATGTACGGCTCGTGAATCAGGCGGATGCCGTCGCTCAGGTGCTGTACTTCGAACCACTGATCGCGAGAAACAATCTTCATAAAGCATTTCTCCAGAGGAAAAAAAACGAGTGTGGCAAGTGGGCGTGTCCTCCCTTATTTCCTGCGCCGCGCCGGATCTGATGTCGTGCAGGGCAAGGCGCGAGGAGCGTAGTTTGGTTTTTCCAAATAAGCTCTGAGCAACGCAGCCCTGCACGACATCAGCTCCGGCCCTCCGGGTTGTGCCTAAAAGCGAGCCAGGCTGTGTTGCAGTCCTTGGCAAGGAAACGACCCTTACCTACGAACTGCGCCTTGCCTGGCTCGCTTTTAGGCGCAACGCGGCGCAGGAAATAAGGGAGGACACGCCCGTGCCACACTCGTCGAAGAAAGCATCAAGTCGTTATGTTCAGCTTAGATCGCGCTGGCCACCGGGGCAGGGCGGCGGGAAACCAGGCTCACCACCACGAAACTCACCAGGCCGACGGCCAGGCTGTAGTAGATCGGCGTGTTGGCGTCCAGACCGTCCTTGAACATGAACAGCAGGGCGGTGGCGAAACCCAGACCCATGCTGGCGATCGCGCCGGCGGTGGTGGCGCGTTTCCAGAAGATTGCACCGATCAGCGGAATCAGCATGCCGCCTACCAACAGGTTGTAAGCGAGGGTCAAAGCGCTGATCACATCGTTGACCACCAGCGCGATGGCCAGGACCACGGCACCGGTCAACAGGGTGAACAGACGGTTCACACCCAGGCTCGACTGTTTGCCGCCACGCAGTTTCGGCAGCAGGTCTTCGGTCAGGGTGGTGGAGGCGGCGAGCAGACCGGCGCTGGCGGTGGACATCATGGCGGCCAGGGCGGCGGCGATCACCAGACCGCGGATGCCGTCCGGCAGCGACAGTTTGACGATCGCGGCGAAGGCGTTGTTGACGTTGTCCAGATCCGGAATCAATACGTGTGCCGCCATGCCGATCAGGGCGCAGGCCAGGCCGTAGAGGATGCAGTAGATACCCGCGAAGCTGCCGGCGTACTGAGCCACTTTTTCATTCTTGACGGTGAACACCCGTTGCCAGATGTCCTGACCGATCAGGATGCCGAAGAAGTAGATCATGAAGTAGGTGATGATCGTGTCCCAGCCGATGGTGGTGAAGTTGAATGCCGCCGCCGGCAGCTTCAGCACCAGTTCGTCCCAGCCACCGACTTTGTACAGGCAGATTGGCAACAGGATGAACATCAGGCCTACGGTCTTGATGATGAACTGGACGATGTCGGTCAGGGTCAGCGACCACATGCCGCCGATGGCCGAGTACACCACCACCACGCCACCGCCGAGCAGTACCGAGACCCAGAACGGCAGGCCGAACAGCACTTGCAGCACGGTGCCGATGGCGAGGATCGAGGTCACGCCGATCATCAGCGCGTAGGCCAGCATGATTGCCGCGCTCGCCGAGCGGGCCATCGGGTTGTAGCGTTTTTCCAGGACCTGGGTCACGGTGTAGATCTTCAGTTTCAGCAGCGGCTTGGCCAGGAACAGGTTCAGCGCCACGATGCCGCAACCCAGTGCCGCGCACAGCCAGAAACCGGAGATACC
Source organism: Pseudomonas sp. BW7P1 (assembly GCF_024981055.1). Classification (NCBI taxonomy): domain Bacteria; kingdom Pseudomonadati; phylum Pseudomonadota; class Gammaproteobacteria; order Pseudomonadales; family Pseudomonadaceae; genus Pseudomonas; species Pseudomonas sp. BW7P1. The sequence continues at coordinate 1,770,906 of NZ_CP103374.1, forward strand.
GTGCACATAGCCCAGACGCACGGTGCCGACGGTGGACGCGCCACCCAGAACGGTCGCGGCCATGGTGCCCATGTACAGGCTCGGGCCGAGGTTACGCCCGGCGACGAGGAAATCCTCGTTGGTCTTGGCTTTGCGCATGCCGAAATAGCCGAGCAACAGCATGCCGGCCGCGTAGATGAGGACGACGAATAAATCCAGAGCCATGATGGCGTGTCTCCGATTGTCTTTTTTATGGGGTGGAACACTGTGGGGGAAGGCTGACCCCCACAGGCGATTCGTTTATTCAGGCAGCCTGACGCAGCGCCGCTTCAGCCGGCGCATGGGCGCTTTTGCTTCGGGGATCCTTCGGGCCATACACCAGCGCCGGTTCCGGGAACAGGCTCAGCAGCATCAGGTACATCACCGAGGCCAGGCCAAGAGTCACCAGCAGGCTGATGTCGATGCCGCCGGCCAGTTCACCGAGCGGGCCGACGAACTGCCCCGGCAGGTTGACGAAGCACAGGCCGACCGCCGCGCTCGGGATCCATGCACCCAGGCCACGCCAGTTCCAGCCGTGGTTGAACCAGTAGCGTCCGCCTTGCTCGCCGCGGGTGAACACTTGCAGGTCGTCCGGGCAGTAGAAACCGCGACGTACCACCAGGCCGATGATCATGATCACCATCCATGGGGTGGTGCAGGTGATGATCAGCACGGCAAAGGTCGACACGCTCTGCACCAGGTTCGCCGCGAAGCGCCCGATGAAGATGAAGGCAATCGACAGCACGCCGATCAGCAGCGTCGCCTTGACCCGCGACAGCAGACGCGGGAACACGCTCGACATATCCAGCCCGGTGCCATACAGCGAGGTGGTGCCGGTGGACATGCCGCCGATCACCGCAATCAGGCACACCGGCAGGAAGAACCAGTTCGGCGACACCGCCAGCAGACCGCCGACATAGTTGTTGGCCGCGATGTAGTCCGGTGCCTGGATCGCCACGATGGTGGCGGTGGTCAGGCCGAACAGGAACGGGATGAAGGTGGCGATCTGCGACAGAATCACCGCCGCCATGATCCGCTGACGCGAAGTCTCACGCGGGATATAGCGGGCCCAGTCGCCGAGGAACGCGCCGAAGGAAATCGGGTTGCTCATGGCCACCAGCGCAGCGCCGATGAACGCAGCCCAGAAGCCCGGCTGGCCAAGGCTGACGGTGCCGGCGTAGTGCGAATCGAAAGGACCGGCGAAGGCGAAGATGCCCAGCAGGAACAGCAGGCTCGCGCTCCACACCGCGACCTTGTTCACCCACAGCAGGAAGCGGAAGCCGTAGATGCACACGGTCAGCACCAGTATTGCGAACAGACCGTAGGCCAGACCCAGAGTCAGGTCGGTTTCCGGCAGGCCGATCAGGCGTTTCGCACCACCGATCAGCGCATCACCCGAACTCCATACCGAGAGCGAGAAGAAGGCGATGGCGGTCAGCAACGACAGGAACGAACCGACGATCCGCCCGTGCACGCCGAAGTGCGCACCGGACGACACGGCATTGTTGGTGCCGTTGAGCGGGCCGAACAGGCCCATCGGTGCGAGGATCAGCGAGCCGAGCAGCACGCCCGAGACAATCGCCCAGACGCCCGCCTGAAAAGACAGGCCGAACAGTACCGGGAAACTGCCGAGCACGGCGGTGGCAAAGGTATTGGCGCCGCCGAAGATCATGCGGAACAAGTCCACGGGACCGGCGGTGCGTTCGTTGTCCGGGATCTGTTCGACCCCGTGGGTTTCAATTTGCGTAAGGCTTTGGTCTTTGTTGTTGTTATTCATGATCTGCTCCGATCACAAAGGCGCGCTCATCGTGCGTGAGCGTCACCTGTCTTGGCTAAGGGGGTGGCAGCCCTTCCGGCATTGCGGACAAATGTTCGTGGCAGGCCAGCCAATGGCCTTGTTGTTCTAGGCTCGACGCTTGTTTCCTGAAAACAATCGTCTCGCGCTCCTGGCTGAAGTGTTGCTCCCCTTGCATGCGCAGCTCGGTGGCCACGTCATGGATAAACACCGCCACGTCACCCTGAAGGCTGACGAAGGCGTTACTCGAGGTGCACGACAGCACCTCGAAGCCATCCTCGGCGCGCCAGCGGTCCCACAACGCCTGATAGGCGTCGCGTGACAGCAGGGGCTGTTCGAGGGTGTAGAACACGAAGCTCGCATCGGCGCTGAACGCGCCGAAGTAGGCTTCGCGATCATTGCGGGCGAAGGCGGACACCAGATCGGCGGCCGCTTTCAGAACCTGATCACGTTCGTTCATGACCCGACCCTCAGCGGTGGACCACGCCCGGCAGTACGCAGAGCATTTCGTACAGCAGGTTGGCGGCCAGCAGCGAGGTATTGCCGGTGGTGTCATAAGCGGGCGAGACTTCTACCAGATCGCAGCCGATCAGGTCGAGGCCCTGGCAGCCGCGAACGATTTCAATCGCCTGAATGGTCGTCAGACCACCGATTTCCGGGGTGCCTGTGCCTGGCGCCCAGGCCGGGTCGATGCCGTCGATGTCGAAGCTCAGGTACACCGGGCCACCACCGACTTTCTCGCGCACTTCGGCCATCAGCGGTTCCAGCGACTTGTGCCAGCACTCTTCGGCCTGCACTACGCGAAAGCCCTGATCACGGCTCCAGTTGAAGTCGTCAGCGGTGTAACCCTGCGCACGCAATCCAATCTGCACCACGCGGTCGCAGTCCAGAAGGCCTTCTTCGACGGCGCGACGGAAGGTCGTGCCGTGGGCGATCTTCTCGCCGAACATGTGATCGTTGACGTCAGCGTGAGCGTCGATGTGCACCAGACCGACCTTGCCGTGCTTCTTATGAATGGCACGCAGGATCGGCAGGGTGATGGTGTGGTCGCCACCCAGGGTCAGCGGGATCACGTTGTGCTCGAGGATGTTGTCGTAGGCTTCTTCGATGATGCGTACGGCGTCGAGCAGGTTGAAGGTGTTGATCGCCACGTCACCGATGTCGGCAACCGACAGCGAATCGAACGGCGCGGCGCCGGTGGCCATGTTGTACGGGCGGATCATCACCGATTCGGTGCGGATGTCGCGCGGCCCGAAGCGGGTGCCGGGACGCAGCGAAGTACCGATGTCCAGTGGCACGCCGACGAAGGCAGCGTCCAGACCGGCAGCGGTCTCAAGGTGTGGGAGTCGGAGCATGGTGGCGATGCCGCCGAAGCGCGGCATTTCGTTGCCGCCCAGTGGTTGGTGAAGAATCTTGTCCACGGGTAGGGCCTCATCGTCTTTGTTTTATTTATGTCGGCGCGCCGTTCAGCACAGGTTCGGACGCCGCTGTGGGGCCGATTCTGCGAAATGCAGTGAGGGGGAAGAATCGCTACGAACAAAAACTTAGTTCAGAATTTTCTAAACTAATGGGGAGGCGCGGGATAGACTCTTCGACCTTATATAGATGACCCTGTGGCGAGGGATGGGGTGCCGTGGGATGTTTATCGCGCCTGTGATCCTTGTTTGTGGAGTACCCATGGCCAATGCTTTACCCGACTTGAAACTTTTGCGCATCTTCGTCAGCGTCGTGCGGCATCAGGGGTTTGCCAATGCGCAGCAGGAACTCAACCTGTCGACTTCGGCGATCAGCACCTACATGAGCCAGCTCGAAGCCGCGCTCGGCCTTGTGCTGTGCCATCGCGGGCGTGGTGGTTTCAGTCTGACCAGCAAGGGCGAGCTGTTCCATCAGGAAACCCTGCGCCTGCTCGCAGAACTCGAGGGCTTCGAGCAATACGCCGCCGCGCTCAAGGGTGAATTGCGCGGCACGCTCAACCTGGGGGTGATCGATTCCACGGTCAGCGACAAGGCCCTGCCGTTCGCCGAAGCCATCGGCGCCTACAGCCAGGAACACCCGGCGGTGCATTTGCATCTGTCGGTGATGAGCCCTTATGAGCTGCAACTCGGCGTGCAGGACAACCGCCTCGATCTGGCCATCGGCGCGTTTTCCACGCGCATGAGTGGTCTGGTGTACATGCCGCTGTACCGCGAACAGCACTGGCTGTATTGCAGCAGCCGTCACCCGTTGTTCAACGAGCGGCGGATTCCCGAGCAGGTCATCACCCAGCAACGCATGGTCGGTCGCGGTTACTGGAGCCAGGCGGAACTGGCGCGCCACGGTTTCAAACACAGCGCCGCCACCGTGGAAAGTATGGAGGCGCAGCTGATTCTGGTGCTGTCCGGCGCCTACATCGGTTACCTGCCGGAGCACTACGCCCAGGCCTGGGCGGACAAGGGCGACCTGCGGGTGCTGTTGCCGGCGACCTTCGGTTATCAGGCGCCGTTTTCCATGATCATGCGCCGTGGCCGCAGCCGCGAGCCGTTGATCCAGACCTTCCGCGACCTGCTCAAAGCGCAGCTCAATCAGGCCTGAACATGTCCAGACCTCAATGCCCGCGCTGCCTGCGCCCACAAACCCACTGCCTGTGCCCGCTGATTCCCAGCCTCGACAGTCGCACCCGCGTGTTGCTGTTGCAGCATCCGAGCGAGGTCAATCACGCGCTGAACACCGCACGTCTGGCGGCGCTTGGTTTGAACAATGCGCAACTGATCGTCGGCGAGGTGTTCGAGGATCTGCCGGCGCTGTTGAATCAGCCGGGGTATCAGGCGCGGCTGTTGTTCCCGGCGGATGATGCGCAGCCGATGCAGGCGTACGCCGCCTCCGATGAAGCGTTGTTGCTGGTGGTGCCGGACGGCACGTGGCGCAAGGCGCGCAAGATGTTGCACCTCAATCCCTTGCTGGCGGCGTTGCCACGGGTGACGCTGGCGCAGGGCGGGATTTCGCGGTATCGGCTGCGCAAGGCGCCGGGGCCTGGGGCGTTGTCGACCATCGAGGCGATTGTGCAGGCGTTGCAGACCCTGGAAGCGCCGGCCTCTTTCGATCCGTTGCTCAAGCCGTTCGAGGCGCTGATCGAGGGGCAGATTGCGGCGATGGGGGAGGAGACTTTCCAGCGTAACCATGGCGATAGATAAGTGCTGAAGCGGCTGACCTCTTCGCGAGCAGGCTCGCTCCCACGTTTGATCGCAGGTGTACACAAATCATGTGCTCAGCTCAAATCCCCTGTGGGAGCGAGCCTGCTCGCGAAAGCATCAGATAAATCACCGCAAAGTCCGGATCATCGCTAGCGCTCGCGCATCGCCTCGGTCCTCGCCTTGAGCACCGGTTTGAGCAGGTAATCCAGTACGCTTTTCTCCCCGGTGATGATGTCCACCGTTGCCACCATCCCCGGGATGATCAGCAGCGGTTTCACATCCCCGCCCAGATGGTTTTTGTCGGTACGCACCTGAATCAGGTAAAAGCTGTTGCCCTTGTCGTCGGTAATGGTGTCGGCACCGATCAGCTCAAGTTTGGCACTGAGTCCGCCGTAGATCGTGTAGTCATAGGCGCTGAACTTGACCATGGCTTTCTGGCCCGGGTGCAGGAACGCCACGTCCTGCGGTCGCACCTTGGCTTCGATCAGCAGGTTGTCTTCCAGCGGCACGATTTCCACCATGTCGCTGCCCGGCTGGACCACGCCGCCGATGGTGTTGACCTTCAATTGCTTGATCACCCCGTGCACCGGCGAGGTCACCGTGGTGCGGCTGACGCGGTCGTCGATGGCGATGCTCGATGCGGTGATTTTCGACAGGTCGGTGCGTTTCTGGTTGAGGTCCTTGGCGGCGTCGGAACGGAAGGTCTGTTCCGATTCGTCGATCTTGCTCTTGATCTCGTTGATCGCCGATTCGGCCCGGGGAATTGCCAGGGTCGTGGCGTTCAGCGATCCGCGAATTTCCACCGCACTGCGTTTGAGCCGCAGGATTTCCACCGGCGACACCGCCCCGGTGCCCACCAGTGGCGACGACATGTTCATCTCTTGCTGCAACAGCGCCAGACTGGAACTGTACTGACCCTGCTTGGAGCGAAACTCCGCCAGTTCCTGAGTCTTCTGCCGCAACTGTTCGGTGAGGGTCCGTTGTTCGCTGGCCAGCCTGCGCTGACGCTGGTCGTACAACGCCCGTTCGTCTTCGGCGACTTGCGGCGCCTTGCTGAGGATCTCGTCGGAGAGCTTCATCGGCCGGCCTTCGGACTCCGCCGACAGCCGTTCGACCTGGGCCATCAACGCGTAGCGATCGGCCTCGCTCTCGCCCTTGTTCGACAGAAACCGCGTGTCATCCAGGCGCAGCAGGGTGTCGCCCTTGTTCACCATTTGCCCTTCACGCACGAAAATTTCGGTGACGATCCCGCCCTCGAGGTTCTGGATCACCTGGACCTTGCTCGACGGAATCGCCTTGCCTTCGCCCATGGTCACTTCTTCAAGCACCGCGAATTTGGCCCAGACCAGCGCACTGATCAGCAGCGCCGCCGCCAGCCACACGGTGATCCGCGACCAGCGCGGCGAATCCTGCAACGAAGCACTGGCGGTTTCCGGCATGAATTCGGCTTCGGCGCTTTTGCCGAAACTGTCGAAGTAACCGCGCGATCTTGAGGAAGAGGAAGCAGACATGGGCGACTCCTAGACTGCCGCCGAGCCGACCCGGCCCTTGCGCAGTGCATCGATGACCGCTTCTTTCGGACCGTCGGCGACGATCCGGCCGTTGTCCAGCACCAGCAACCGGTCCACCAGGCTCAGCATCGAGGTGCGGTGGGTGACCAGCAACAGTGTCTTGCCCTCTACCCATCCATGAAGCTTCTGGCGCAGGACATCTTCGCTGCTGTTGTCCATGGCGCTGGTGGGTTCGTCGAGCAGCATGATCGGCGGGTCGAGCAACAGTGCCCGGGCCAGCAATACCGCCTGGCGCTGACCGCCGGAAAGCAATTGCCCGCGCTCGCCCACCGGCCGGTCGAAGCCTTGCGGATGCTGACGGGCCAGCTCGGTGACACCGGTCAGTTCGGCCACTTCGAGCATGCGCGCATCGCTGACATACCGGGCGCCGAGGGTCAGGTTGTCGCGCAGGCTGCCGGCCAGCAGCGGCAGGTCGTGGGCGACGTAACCGATCTGTTGGCGCAGGTCGGCGACATCCAGTTGCCGTAGGTCGAGGCCATCGAGCAGCAACTGGCCTTCCTCCGGTTCGAAGAAACCCATCACCAGCCGTGCGAGGGTGCTTTTGCCGGAACCACTGCGGCCGATGATGCCGATGCGTTCGCCGGGCTTGAGGCTGAAACCGACATTGCTCAGGGCCGGAGCGTTCTGGCCGTTGTAATGGAAGGTCACACCGCTGACGTCCAGTGCGCCTTGCAGTTGCGTGCGTTCCAGCGGCCGCTGTTTGCCGTCGCGTTCCTGGGGCAGGGCCATCAGCGCGTCGGTGCTTTTCATGGTCAGTTGCGCTTGCTGGTAGCGAGTGATCAGTCCGGCAATCTGGCCCAGTGGCGCAAGCACGCGACTGCCGAGCATGTAACTGGCCACCAGCGCGCCGACGCTGAGGTTGCCGGCGATGATGCTGTAAACCCCGGCGACGATGGTCGCCATCCCCGAGAACTGCTGGATGAACAGCGTGCCGTTGGTGGCCAGCGCCGAGAGGTTGCGTGCATGACTGTCGAGGCGGGTGAGGGCGCCGTGGGTGCTTTCCCATTTGTGCTGGCGCTCGCTTTCGGCGCTGCAGGCCTTGAGGGTTTCCAGGCCGCCGAGGGTTTCGATCAGCAACGCCTGACGCTCGGCGCCAAGGCTCAGACTTTTCTGCACGGTGTCGCGCAGACGTGCCTGAATGATCATCGCGAACATGATGGTGATCGGAAACGCCAGCAGCGGAATCACCACCAGCCAGCCACCGAGCAGGCCGATCACCACCAGCATCAGCACCACGAAGGGCAGGTCGATCAGGCTGGTCAGGGTCACGGCGGTGAGAAATTCCCGCAGCCCCTGAAAGTCATGAATGCTCTGGGCGAACCCGCCGATGGTCGCGGGCCGGGCTTTCATCGCCATGCCGGTGATTCGCTCGAACAACGTCGCGGACAGGATCACGTCAGTCTTCTTCCCGGCGGTGTCCAGCAGGTGCGCTCGCACCACCCGCAGTACCAGTTCGAAACCGGTGCCGATCAACAGCCCGATGGCCAGCACCCACAGGGTCGACGTGGCCTGGTTCGGCACCACGCGGTCGTAGGTCTGCATGACGAACAGCGGCACCATCAGGCCCAGCAGGTTGATCAGGAAACTGGCGAGGATCGCGTCGCTGTAAAGCCATTTCGACAGCTTCAGGGTGTCGCGAAACCACGCCTGGACCCTTGGCACCAGGGGTGAACGCAGGTCTTCCAGTTCATGCCGGGGCCGGGCGAACAAGGCCTGCCCCGTATAGTGTTCGGCAAGCTCTTCGTGGCTGACCCACTGCTCGCCGCCGTCGGCTTCACTGGGCAGGATCAGCGCCTTGCCGTCATCGGCAAGACGACGCAGCACCGCCGTGCGGCCATTGCCCAGCAGCAACAGCACCGGCAGGTTGAGCGGGGAAATGTCCTTGAGATCGCGGCGCAGCATGCGCGCCTGCAAACCGGCCCGGGCCGCTGCACGGGGCAGCAGGTCCAGGCTCAGACGTTGTCTGTCCAGGGGCAGCCCGGCACTCAGGCTGGCGCGACTGACCGTCGCGCCGTGGAGTTTGCAGAGGATCAACAGACCGTCGAGTAACGGATCATCGAAGCTCAGACGCGGATCAATCCCGGAAACACCGGGTTCCATGCTGGTCATATTGATCGCCTCTCTTGATGACTGCCCGATTACCTGTGGCGAGGGAGCTTGCTCCCGTTTGAGTGCGCCGCACTCACATGGATCTCAGTGTTGCCGGGTTCGTTGGGGGCGCTGCGCACCCCGGCGGGAGCAAGCTCCCTCGCCACAACGGTTTATTTGAGTTCGGGCAAGCGCGCCTCGTTTTTCACTTCGGCAGCGGCAATTGCGTCAGCCGGCAGCACCACCCGTTGCTTGCTCAACAACTGCCCCATGTTCGCCAGCACGCGGTACATCGAAAACTCCTCGGTGTAGCGGATTTCGGTGTAGCGGCGGTTGGCGTTGTACAGCTCGTTTTCGCTGTCGAGCAGGTCGAGCAGGGTGCGTTGGCCGAGGCCGAACTGATCCTGATAGGCGGCGCGTACACGCTTGGTGGTCTCGGCGTATTCGCGGGCGGTCGGGGTCTGTTTCTTGGCGTTGACCATGGCGTTCCAGGCCAGGTGAATGTTCTCGTTGAGCTGGCGCAGGGCGTTGTTGCGGATATCCATGGCCTGGTTGATCTGGTGCGCATCGGAAGCCAGTCGCGCCTTGTCGCTGCCGCCACGGAACAGGTTGTAGTTCATCACCACGCCGACCCGCCATTCGTTGTCGTGGCCTTCGTCACCCTGCACGTTGTTGTTGGCACCGACCGCCGCTTCGGCATCGAAGCGTGGATAGAACGGCGACTTGGCGACTTCGTACTGGCTCTCGGCCGATTGCACGTCGGCCTGGGCGGATTTCAGGTACGGGTTGTTCTCCACCATGCTCTGCTGGGCTTCGGGCAAGGTGGCGGGCAATTCACCACGGGTCGAGGCCGGCGCTTCCAGTTCATCGGGCATGCGCCCGACCACGGCGTAGAAATTCGATTCGGCGTCCGCCAGATCGACCTCGGCAGTGTCGAGGTTGTTCTGCGCCAGCGCCTTGCGGGCTACCGACTGGTCGGAGTCGGCGGTGCTGCCGATGCCGCGCTGGGTACGCAGGCCGATCTGGTCGTTGACCCGCAGGTGAGCCTGCAGATTGTTCTTGGCAAGCGTCACCAGTTCGCGGCGCTTGAGCACTTCGAGGTAGACCTCGATGGTGCGCAGGGCCAGATCCTGGGCGGTGCCTTGCGCGTAATACGCTCGAGAGTTGGACACGCCCTTGGTGCGTTCGACCTCGTTGGCGGTGTTGAAACCGTCGAACAGCATCTGCCGCAGGCGCAGCTCGGACTGGGTGTAATTGAGGATTTCGGTGTGGTGATTACCCAAGGCCCGGGTGTTGGTGTTGTCGCTGTAGCCGCGCCCGTAGGCAGCGTTCAGATCCACCGACGGATAGAAGCCGCCCCTGGCGACTTTCACCTGTTCATCGGCCGACAGTTTGGCGTCCACCCGCGAAGCCAGTTCCGGGTGGGTCGCAATGGTGCTCTGAATGGCTTCGGTGAGGTTCATGGCCTGAGCCTGGGAAGTGCAAGCCATGGCCAGCAAAACCGCACTGCAGAGGGGTGTTGGAAAGCGCATGGGTGCATCTCCCTGAGTCCTGATGGTATTCCGCTGTCGCCAATTTATTGACGAGTTTTTTAGTGTTTAGCGTCTCATCGCTGTTACAACAGAGCTAAGAACATCCTGAAGCGTAGCTAAGAAAAATTTTTCATATGGGTTATGCCGAAAAAAACTTATGCGCTTTGCCGAATCCAGCACATTGTTCCATTCGAAAGCCTTTGTTTTATGCGCTTTAGGGAGTGCATGAAGGCTTGAGGAAAGTTCCACTCACTTTGCGACATACGGGCGAAGTACTGCTAAAGGGGAGGGACGCGTAGCGGCAAAAGGGCGACAGTTTTTTGTCACTCGGGTGATTCACCACCGTTACGTAGCGCTAGTGGGCGTGCTGCATCGATCCGGGATTCCAGGTGCCTGAGGGCGCTGGGGTTTCTGAAGATGCACAACCTGCGAAACGAACTGTCGAGGTGCGAGCGTCGCCCCGACAACCCGTTTGAGCCATGGGCTGCTTCGCGAACCAGCGCCGACGGTGGTCGGCAGCGGAGGACATGCACATGGCAACGCTCATCGGGACGGTTTCCAAAGTCATTGGTCAGGTATTCGCTCAAACGGCGGACGGAAGTCGGCGCGCATTGCTCGCGGGCGATCGACTGTTTGCCGGGGATCAATTGATCACGGGCGCGGAGGGAGCGGTCGCCGTCCATCTGCAGAACGGCCAGGAACTGACCCTGGGCCGCGACAGCAGCCTGACCCTGACCGGGCAATTGCTGGCCAACCACGCGCCCCATGTGGATGCCCCGGAAACGCTGACTCCGAGCGATGCGCAACTCACCGATGTCGCACAGATCCAGAAAGCCATCGCCGCCGGTGAAGACCCGACCCGATCCGCTGAAGCCACTGCGGCCGGCCCCGATGCGCCCGGTGACATCAATGGCGGCAAGGGCGGTGGCCACAGTTTCGTGTTGCTGACCGAAGTGGGTGGCCGGGTCGATCCGGTCATCGGTTTCCCCACGGCCGGTTTCGGTGGCATTCCCGAGTTTCCGCAAGAGCGGCACAACGTAGTGGTCGACAATGGCGACAACACGCCGGTCGTTGCGCCACCGGTCAACAATCCGGTCAATCTCGTTGGCCTGGATGTACCCGGCGGCGAGTTGACTTTGAACGAAGCCAATCTGCCGGACGGTTCTGCCGCCAATCCCGGCGCGTTGACCCAGGCCGGCAGCTTCAGTATCTCGGCGCCCGATGGTCTGACCAGCCTGAGCATCGGCGGCATCAACGTAATCGTCGGTGGCGTGCCGGTCGGTTTCCCGCAATCGATCACCACACAACTGGGCAACACCCTGACCATCACCGGTTACAACCCGGCCAATGGCACGGTCAGTTACAGCTACACCCTCAACGGCAACGATGCCCATCCGGCGGGTGACGGTGCCAACAGCCTCAGCGAACATTTCACGGTGATCGCAGGCGACAGCAACGGTGACACGGCGACCGGCTCGCTGGACGTCAACATCACCGACGACGTGCCCAAAGCGGTGGATGACAGCAATGCCAGCACCGCTTCGGAAACCAACCTGAGCCTGACCGGCAACGTGCTGACCAACGACGTCCAGGGAGCCGACCGCATTCCTGTCGGTCCCAACAGCGGCCCGGTGGTAGCCGGTACGTTCACCGGGACTTACGGCACGCTGGTGCTGAACGCCAACGGGACTTACACCTACACCCTCAATACCAGCGACGCAGATTTCAAGGCGTTGCATGGCGGCGGCAACGGCACCGAAACCTTTACATACACCCTGCGTGATTCCGATGGCGACACCAGTACCGCGAATCTGGTGTTGCAGATCCACAACAACGACGATCCGGTGATCATCAGCGGCCTCGACGTCAACGGCGGCGAGCTGACGGTTTTCGAGAAAAACCTCAGCAACGGCAGCGCACCGGATGCCACCGCGCTGACCCAAAGCGGCACGTTCACCATCACCGCGCTGGACGGTGTCACCACGCTGACCGTGGGTGGCATCGCCGTCGTGACCAACGGTGTGGCCGCCGGATTCCCTCAATCCATCACGACGCCGCTGGGCAGCACGCTGACCATTACCGGGTTCAACGCTACGACCGGCGTCGTCAGCTACAGCTACACCCTCGATCACAACGACGCGCACCCAACTGCCAACGGTGCGAACACCCTGAGCGAACAGTTCGCGGTCACCGTGGTGGATGACAACGGCACTACGGCCAATGCCAGCCTCGATGTGAATATCGTCGACGACCTGCCAAAAGCCGTAAACGACACCAATGCCGGCACCGCATCGGAAACCAATCTGACGCTGACCGGCAATGTGCTGACCAACGACGTGCAAGGTGCCGACCGTGTGCCGACCGGCCCGGTCACCGCCGGAACGTTTACCGGCACCTACGGCACTCTGGTGCTGAATGCCGATGGCTCTTACACCTACACCGTCAACCCTAACGACGCCGACTTCAAAAACCTGCACGGCGGTGGCAACGGCACCGAAACCTTCACCTACACCATCACCGATTCCGACGGCGATACCAGCACCGCGAACCTCGTCTTGCAGATCCACAACAACGACGATCCGGTGATCATCAACGGCCTGGATGTGAACGGTGGCGAACTCACCGTCTACGAGAAAAACCTCAGCACCGGCAGCGCACCGGATGCCACCGCGCTGACCCAAAGCGGCACGTTCACCATCACCGCGCTGGACGGTGTGACCACGTTGACTGTGGGGGGCATCGCCGTCGTGACCAACGGTGTGGCCGCCGGATTCCCTCAATCCATCACGACTCCGCTGGGCAGCACGCTGACCATTACCGGGTTCAACGCTACGACCGGCGTCGTCAGCTACAGCTACACCCTCGATCACAACGACGCGCATCCGACTGCCAACGGCGCCAATACGTTGAGCGAACAGTTCGCGGTCACCGTCGTCGATGACAACGGCACTACGGCCAATGCTTCGCTGGACGTAAACATCGTCGATGACCTGCCCAAAGCGGTGGACGACAGCAACGCCGGCACGGCTTCGGAAACCAATCTGACGCTGACCGGCAATGTGCTGACCAACGACGTGCAAGGTGCCGACCGTGTGCCGACCGGCCCGGTCACCGCCGGAACCTTCACTGGAACTTACGGCACCCTGGTGCTGAATGCCGACGGTTCCTACACCTACACCGTCAACCCTAACGACGCCGACTTCAAGAACCTGCACGGCGGTGGCAACGGGACTGAAACTTTCACCTACACCATCACCGACTCGGACGGCGACACCAGTACCGCGAACCTCGTGCTGCAGATCCACAACAACGACGATCCGGTGATCATTAACGGCCTGGATGTGAACGGTGGCGAACTCACCGTCTACGAGAAAAACCTCAGCACCGGCAGTGCGCCGGATGCCACTGCGCTGACTCAAAGCGGCACGTTCACCATCACCGCGCTGGACGGCGTAACGACCCTGACCGTGGGCGGCATCGCCGTCGTGACCAACGGTGTGGCCGCCGGATTCCCTCAATCCATCACGACGCCGCTGGGCAGCACGCTGACCATTACCGGGTTCAACGCTACGACCGGCGTCGTCAGCTACAGCTACACCCTCGATCACAACGACGCGCACCCAACTGCCAACGGTGCGAACACCCTGAGCGAACAGTTCGCGGTCACCGTGGTGGATGACAACGGCACTACGGCCAATGCCAGCCTCGATGTGAATATCGTCGACGACCTGCCAAAAGCCGTAAACGACACCAATGCCGGCACCGCATCGGAAACCAATCTGACGCTGACCGGCAATGTGCTGACCAACGACGTGCAAGGTGCCGACCGTGTGCCGACCGGCCCGGTCACCGCCGGAACGTTTACCGGCACCTACGGCACTCTGGTGCTGAATGCCGATGGCTCTTACACCTACACCGTCAACCCTAACGACGCCGACTTCAAAAACCTGCACGGCGGTGGCAACGGCACCGAAACCTTCACCTACACCATCACCGATTCCGACGGCGATACCAGCACCGCGAACCTCGTCTTGCAGATCCACAACAACGACGATCCGGTGATCATCAACGGCCTGGATGTGAACGGTGGCGAACTCACCGTCTACGAGAAAAACCTCAGCACCGGCAGTGCGCCGGATGCCACCGCGCTGACCCAGAGTGGCACGTTCACCATCACCGCGCTGGACGGCGTCACCACACTGACCGTGGGTGGCATCGCCGTCGTCACTAACGGTGTCGCCGCTGGCTTCCCTCAATCCATCACGACGCCGCTGGGCAGCACACTGACCATCACCGGCTTCAATGCCACCACCGGCGTTGTCAGTTACAGCTACACCCTCGATCACAACGACGCGCATCCGACTGCCAACGGCGCCAATACGTTGAGTGAGCAATTCGCGGTCACCGTGGTGGACGATAACGGCACCACGGCCAACGCATCGCTGGACGTAAACATCGTCGACGACCTGCCAAAAGCCGTAAACGACAGCAACACCGGCACGGCTTCGGAAACCAATCTCACGCTCACCGGTAACGTCCTGACCAACGACGTGCAAGGCGCCGACCGTGTACCGACCGGCCCGGTCACCGCCGGCACCTTCACCGGGACTTACGGCACGCTGGTGCTGAATGCCGACGGTTCCTACACCTATACCGTCAACCCTAACGACGCCGACTTCAAGAACCTGCACGGCGGTGGCAACGGGACTGAAACTTTCACCTACACCATCACCGACTCGGACGGCGACACCAGCACCGCGAACCTCGTTTTGCAGATCCACAACAACGACGATCCGGTGATCATCAACGGCCTGGATGTGAACGGCGGCGAACTCACCGTCTACGAGAAAAACCTCAGCACCGGCAGTGCGCCGGATGCCACCGCGCTGACCCAAAGCGGCACGTTCACCATCACTGCTCTGGACGGCGTCACCACACTGACCGTGGGTGGCATCGCCGTCGTCACCAACGGCGTGGCCGCCGGATTCCCTCAATCCATCACCACGCCGCTGGGCAGCACGCTGACCATTACCGGGTTCAACGCTACGACCGGCGTCGTCAGCTACAGCTACACCCTCGATCACAACGACGCGCACCCAACTGCCAACGGTGCGAACACCCTGAGCGAACAGTTCGCGGTCACCGTGGTGGATGACAACGGCACTACGGCCAATGCCAGCCTCGATGTGAATATCGTCGACGACCTGCCAAAAGCCGTAAACGACACCAATGCCGGCACCGCATCGGAAACCAATCTGACGCTGACCGGCAATGTGCTGACCAACGACGTGCAAGGTGCCGACCGTGTGCCGAGCGGGCCGGTCACCGCCGGCACCTTCAACGGGACTTACGGCACTCTGGTGCTGAATGCCGATGGCTCTTACACCTACACCGTCAACCCTAACGACGCCGACTTCAAGAACCTGCACGGCGGTGGCAACGGGACTGAAACTTTCACCTACACCATCACCGATTCGGACGGCGATACCAGCACCGCGAACCTCGTCTTGCAGATCCACAACAACGACGATCCGGTGATCATCAGCGGCCTCGACGTCAACGGCGGCGAGCTGACGGTTTTCGAGAAAAACCTCAGCAACGGCAGCGCACCGGATGCCACCGCGCTGACCCAAAGCGGCACGTTCACCGTCACCGCCCTCGACGGTCTGCAAACCCTCACGGTCGGCGGTATCGCGGTGGTCACCAACGGTGTGGCCGCAGGCTTCCCGCAATCGGTCACCACGCCGCTGGGCAGCACACTGACGGTCACCGGCTTCAACGCCGCGACCGGCGTCGTGAGTTACAGCTACACCCTCGTGCACAACGACGCGCACCCGAGCGGGAGTGGTGCCAACAGCCTCACCGAGAACTTCAACGTGGTGGCTACCGATGGCGATGGCAGCACCGCGTCGGGGCAGATCAACGTCAACATCGTCGATGACCTGCCGACCGCCAAGGCCGATACCGGCTCGGTGGTGGAGGGCGGTACGGTCAACATCAGCGTGCTGGGCAACGACGTCACCGGTGCCGATGGCCCGGCAGCAGGCGGTGCGGTGGTGGGCGTGCGGGCCGGCAGCGATACGTCGACCTCGGCCATCGGCGGCCTCAACAGCAACATCAACGGCACCTACGGCTACCTGACCCTGGATGCGGCGGGCAACGCGGTCTACCACAGCAACCCGAACTCGGTGAGCCCACCGGGCGCCACCGATACGTTCACCTACACCATCCGCGACAGTGACGGTGACGAAAGCACCACCACCATCACCGTGAACGTCGCCGACAGCAAACTCGTGGCCTCGGTGGATCAGGACGTGACCGTCTACGAAAAAGCCCTCGATCTGACCAAGGACGGGCAAGACCTGGCTCCCGGCACGGTCATCGGCAGCGACCCGAGCAACACCGGCGAAACCGCCAGCGGCACGCTGGTCGGTGCGGTCACCGGCGGCAGCGGCGCGATCACTTACACCCTGGTCGGCAGCGCCACCGGTACCTATGGGCAGATCCAGCTCAATGCCGACGGTACGTACACCTACACCCTGACCTCGGCGCCGAAAACCACACCGAACGCCAACGACGGACCGAACACCCTGAGCGAAAGCTTCACCTACAAAGCCACCGATGCGCTGGGCAACAGCACCACCAGCACCATCGTGGTCAACATCGTCGACGACGTGCCCAAAGCGGTGGCCTCGGATCGTTCGGTGGCGGCGGTGGAGATCGATTCCAACATCCTCATCGTGCTCGACATCTCCGGCAGCATGGCCGACGCCTCCGGCGTGCCGGGCCTGTCGCGGCTGGACCTGGCCAAGCAGGCGATCAGCGCCTTGCTCGACAAGTACGACGATCTGGGCGATGTGAAAGTACAGCTCGTCACCTTCAGCAGCAGCGCCACTGACCGCACGTCGGTGTGGGTCGATGTGGCGACCGCCAAGACCTTGCTCGCCGGCCTCAGCGCCGGTGGCGGCACCAACTACGATGCGGCCGTGGCGACCATGCAGACCGCGTTCAACACCTCGGGCAAACTCACCGGGGCGCAGAACGTCGGCTACTTCTTCTCCGACGGCAAACCTACAACCGGACAGGAAATCGGTACTGCCGACGAGGCCGCGCTGAAGAACTTCCTCGATGCCAACAACATCAAGAACTACGCCATCGGACTCGGCAGCGGTGTGAGCAACGCCAACCTCGATCCGATTGCCTATGACGGCATCAGCCACACCAACACCAATGCCGTGGTGGTCACCGATCTCAATCAACTCAACTCGGTGCTGTCCGGCACCGTGGAAGGCGCGCCGGTTACCGGTTCGCTGCTGGGGGACAGTGGTTCGTTCGGCGCCGATGGCGGTTTCATCAAGTCCATCGTGGTCGACGGCACCACCTACACCTATGACCCGAAAGCCAACAGTGGCCAGGGTTCGCTCACCGCCAGCGGCGGTACCAACCACGGTACCTTCAACACGGTGAACAACACCCTGAGCATCGCCACCAACAACAGCGGCACGCTGGTGGTCAACCTCGACACCGGCGACTACAGCTACACCTCGCAGAAAACCACCACCACGGTGATCACCGAGAACATCGGCTTCACCCTCAGTGACAACGACGGCGACCTCGCCAGCTCGACGCTGACGGTGAAAGTCATCCCGAATTCGCCTCCGGTGGCGGTGGACGATCACATCATCACCAACGTGCTGTCGAGCACCGTGACGGTGCCGGGCGAGCTGCTGCTGGCCAACGACAGCGATCCGGACGGCGACACCCTCAACGCTTCGCCCACCACCTTCAATACCGGTTGGGTGGCCAAGGGCGCGGACTTCACCGGCAGCGGCGCGATCAGCTTCACCGGCACCAGCAACACCAGCGCCAACCAGAACCTGGCCGATGTGCGCAGCTCCTTTGCGGCCAATACGGCGGCGATGACAGCGGTGCTGGTGGTCAGCGGCTACCTTGGCGCCGTGACCAACGCCAATGCCAACGATGAAGACCTGATCACCGTCAAACTGAAACAGGGCGAGACCCTCAATCTCGACCACAACCTGGCGGCCGGGCACATCACCATGGAGTATTCGGTGAATGGCGGGGCGTTCGTCAGCATCGCCGATGGCGGCACCATCACCGCCAGCGCCGACGGTACGTATCAGATCCACATCACCAACATCACCAACACCAGCGGCAGCAACTCCAACGCTGCGGAAAACTACCAACTGACCATGACGGTCAACTACGCCGGGGCCCACGACGTCACCCCGGATTTCCAGGGCACCTACACCGCCAACGACAATCACGGCGGCAGCGACACCGCCAACGTGACCATCAGCTATCAGGACGGCCACACCCTCACCGGGACGTCTGGTGATGACGTGCTGGTGGCGGGCAGCGGCGACAACATCCTTAACGGCGGCGATGGCAACGATGTGCTCACCGCCGGCTCCGGCAACAACGAACTGCATGGCGGCGCCGGCAATGACTTGCTGTACAGCGGCCCGGGCAACGACATTCTCGATGGCGGCCCCGGTATCGACACGGTCAGCTACGCCCATGCCACCGCCGGGGTGACGGTCAACCTCGGCCTGCTCGGTGCGCAAAACACCGTCGGCGCGGGCACCGATACTCTGAGCGGCATCGAGAATCTCGTCGGCTCGAACTTCAACGACACCCTGACCGGTGACAACAATAACAACGTCATCAACGGCGGGCTGGGCAACGACATCCTCAACGGCGGCGGGGGAGACGACCTGCTGATCGGCGGCATGGGCAACAACACCCTGACCGGCGGGCCGGGCGCCGACACCTTCCAGTGGCTCAAGGGCAACAGCGGCCACGACACCATCACCGACTTCACCCCAGGCACCGACAAGCTCGACCTGTCGCAACTGCTGCAAGGTGAAAACGGCACGGCAGCGTCACTGGATGACTACCTGCACTTCACCGTCACCGGCAGCGGCGCCTCGGTGGTCACCACCATCGATGTCAGCGCCATGGCCGGCGCCACACCGAACCAGACCATTGACCTGGCGGGCGTCAATCTGGCCAGCCATTACGGTGTGACGCCGGGGGCGGGCGGGGTGATTGCCGGTGGACATGACACGGCGACGATCATCAACGGCATGCTGAATGATCATTCGTTGAAGGTGGATACGGTGTGATCTGAACGCTGAAACGACAAAACCCGCCGTTCCGGTTAGACGGGACGGCGGGTTTTTTATGGATGGCGAAATCTGTGGCGAGGGAGCTTGCTCCCGCTGGGTTGCGAAGCAGCCCCCAAACGCATTGCGAGCGCTTCGCACTCGAGCGGGAGCAAGCTCCCTCGCCACAATCGCTCACTTGGCTAGAGGTTTGCGTCAGCCTTCAGTTCCAGATTATCCAGCACCCGGTTCACCGCCAGCTCTCCCAGCATGATCAGTTGCGCAATCCCCGATAGCACATGCCGCTGCGGCGCATCGAGCATCCCGGCGAAATCGCTGGCCATGGTTTTGGCCGAGGTCAGGGTCTCGCAGGCTTCGGCCAGCAGCTCTTCGCTCGGGATGCCAGGGGCGATGAGGTAGCGGGTGTCGGGTTTGAGCAGCGGTTTTCTGGGGTGGAAGGGGTTGAGGTAGTGATCGAGAGCGCGTTCGGCGGCTTCGTGGAATTTCTTGGAATCGAGGGTTTCGTAGGGGGAAGTCGAATCGACTTCCGGCGGGTTTGGCGTGGGTTTGATCATGGATAAAGCCTCTAGAGTAGTGGAGGCGCCACACTTCGCTGCTAAACGAAAGAGGTGGCGGCCGTACGCGGGTTAGCAGACCAGGACTCTAGAACCCGGCGCACCGAAGTGCCCCACGCAAAGCCGCCATAACGTGAACGGACAGGCGTGAGCCTGATCACGAACAAACGGCATTGTGCGTCTAGAGTAAAATCCGGGCTGCTAAACCCGATCGCTGCTTTTCAGCGACCGCCAAACAATAGGACCCGCCCGCCAGGCGCACAAGCCGGCGGATTCTGGCGGATGCGTAGGCAAAGGCGCAAGGTGGCGTGGCTTTGCGGACATAACCGTCAACAATCTTCAACAGGGTTTCCAAAGGCACTGAAACGACAAAACCCGCACTCCCGGTTCAAAGGAGGCGCGGGCTTTGCATGGTCGGGACTGGTAAATAAATGCGTCCCCATTTATGTTTTGATTTTTTGATCTTTTATATTTCTACCTTTTCTACAACCAAATTACTTCCGGAGCAATTGCCCAATTGAGTCCTGTAGAACATTCAATCTCGACGTAAGACAGATTGCCGCCTGATGGAGCAGTGTATGTCACTTCTGTGAGCGTGGTTATGGTGGGGGTCTGCCGGACCAAGCGTTGTTGATTCAAATCATAATAGTCGACAATAAAAGTTAACTGTTTGTTCGTGTAAAACGCTCTACATTTTATTACCACCTTGTTTGCATGACCGGTAAATTTTATCCGGCCTCGTCGGCCTGGGCCAATAGTCAAGCCTGTGCCCTTGTCATTATGTATGCCCATCATATGATTGCCGTTATCCAGCACATTGGTCACCAAAAGCCCGTTTGGAGTTGTAATGCTTTCTTCTATCTCCCTTAAATTGAAGTCGTCAAGGATCAGAAAGTTTTCGATGCCAGAGGTTGCCGCACTTATATTCAGTTTCCACGGCTGCGATTCCGGTAATGCACCGTAAGTGGCCTTGACCGTATAACTATGCGCTCCGGCACTCTGCCCTGTAAGGTGATGCGAGTAATCACCATTAGAATCAACTGTAATTGTGCCTTTCAAAGCACCACCGTCCAGCAACTGGAGCTGTTGACCCGCGCTCGCCCTGCCTTTGAACACCAATGTGGTGGCGACGGTAATTCCGCCATTCGGAACAGCTGCACCGGTAGCGGTGTTTTCATTCACCCTGGTAATGGTCGGCGGCATGGCAGCGGTCACCGTCAACGTACGCGGGTCGGATGTCTGTCCCGAACCGTACAGCGCTTGTGCAGTGAATGTGTGCAACGTGAGTGTCCGGCCGGTGAGTGTGTGCCGCCAGATGCCGGTGCCGGGATCGGCTGTGGGCTGGCCATCGAGCGTTGCGCCATCGCGCAGCTGGACCTTTTGACCGGGAGCGGCCGTGCCGATGAGCGTCACGCTGGTATCGACGGTGTAGGCACCGGGCAGGATTTCGACGCCTTTGGAGTCCTCTGCCCGGGTGATTTCCGGCTTTACATCCGCGATAGCCTTGACCGTGTAGGTGCGCTCCGGAAAGGTCACCGCGTCGTTTTCTGCCAGGCTGCCACTCAACCCGGCCTTGAACGCGATCCTCAACGACGAACCGTCCTTCAGCGCCTGCAATTCGGTCTTCAACACCGCTGTGTCGTAGTGGCCATTGTCGATCCATCCTTGGTTTGTCTGAGCGTTTCCACCATTCCAGAGGGTTTTCGCATAAGGCGTGTTGTCACTTTTCATGCCTGACAGGTGCATCCACACTCTTTGCTTCAGCGCAATGAACGGCCAGTCGAGGGCACGCAACGTGGCGTTGCCAGTCAGCGCCGAGACGTTTAGCTCCAGCCCGTCACCGTTGTTGGCCGCCTGAAGAATCTTCGGCACGTTCGACAGATCCAGCACTAGCGACTGCACCGCCAGGATACGGGTATCCGAAGGCAGCGGCTCACCGCTGCCGCGTTTCACCGTGTAGCTGACCGTCACCGCTTTGTTCAGGTTGAAAGCCACCACACTGTTGGCCAGGGGAATTTCCTGCGCCCCGAGCACGGTGACGGGTTTTTCCGGCGCCGTGTATGAGCCTTCCGCCGGCGCGCCCGCCGCACCGGTCCACTTGGCAATGATTTTGTCACCGATCCGCATGCCTTCGTAATCCACGATAGCGGTCAGGGCATCCTTCGCGGCATTCGGGATCAGGCTGAGGTCGTTCGGCGCTTCCTTGATTTTCGGGGCTTTCAGCTCCAGCGCCACCCCAACACTGAACGCCTTCACATCGGAATAACTGGTGGGCCGCTCATCCGCCCATTTAATGGAATAAGACGCCTCGACCGTCCCGCCTTCATTGCCCTTGATCAGCTCCGCCTTGATGGTGAACGGCACCGGTTGGCCGGCAGTAAACGAGGACAATTTGACCGAGTCGCTGTCCGGCCCGGTTTTCGAGCCATTCCAGAAGTAGGTCACTTCGTCATCCTTGACTGTATTCAGGTATTCCACAGTCAGCGTGGTGCCGTCCGTATCTGCCGGCAATACGCCGTCCACCACGCCGTCCACCTTCGGCGCCGGCAGCTCTTTCCTCGGTTCGCCGACGTTCAGGACCTCGGCGTGAATCGACTCTCGGATGGCGTGGGTGGCGTTGACGCGGTTCATCGTGCCCAGCACCGCGTCCTCGATCAACAAGTGGTAATACAGCTCTAACGTGCCACCTTCGATCTGTTTGAGATGAAGGCCCGGGACGTTGATCAGCAAGGGCACACCGGCCGTGATATCGCCATTGGTAATCGGGCGCAGCGGCAGGTCGGGCAAGTAGGTGCTCAGGTCAGGCCGGGTGCCGAGCCAGAACAGTTTGATCGCCTGGCCGGCCGCAAAAGATTTGTCGAATGGAATCTCGATGCGGGCCTGTACCAGCTCCGGATCGAGGGCGCCTTGCAATGCGTCGCGGGCGATCGGGGCCAGCAGGCGCTTGATCTCGCCAATGACATTGATGAACTGGGTCTTGGACAACAGGTCGGCGGAACCGTCGGCTTTTTTCAGGCGAAAGGACAAGCCGATCTGGGTCTTGGCCAGTTGCCGCAGCACGGCATTGGGTATCTTGATTTCGGGGATGCTCGGCACGCTGACCAGCGCCTGGCCGGTGATCTCGATGTTGATCGGTGCCCCTTCGACCGGTGTGCCCTTGAGCCGGACGATGGGGGTGTCACCAACCTTGAATTTGTTACCGTCCACGGCAAGGATCTGCGCCGTGGCATCGGCATCCCCCAGTTTGTCGGCGTCCAGCACGTTGTTCACCGCTTCCTTGCAGATCGGTGCGCTGAGCCTGTCGGCGTCGACCGCGACCACCACGCGCTGTTCGTAACTCCAGTCTTCGGAGCGGTTTTCGACCATGTCGTAAACCTCGAAGGCCACGGCGAGACCGGCCTCTCCGGAGTCACCCGCCTCGCGAATGGTTGCCTCGGTAATGAGCACGACAAGCGGCACTGTGCCGTCGGCCTCATCCTGAGTCAGCGGTCCGTAGAGCACAAAAAAACCGCCCCAGGTCACCTGAATCCAGTCGCCGGCCGCTGCGTAGGGATAGGGCTCTGGCCCGTCGTCAGAGGGGCCGATCGTGATCGGCACACCAGTGGCGATGTTGTCCTTGTCGATACCGCCCTCGAGAATCTCCTTGGGGATGGTCATTTTCAGTTTCGAGTGCCCCGGCCCTTCGTCGCTGTCATGGCCACCGGGGCGGGTGAGCTTGACCCGTACCTGCATCACTTCGGACGGTTCGGGCGTTCCGCCCTGTCGGGTGACGGCGTAGGACAGCGTGGACGAGCCATCACTGAAGCGGGCGGCGGGCACAAACATCGACAGCGTCGTGTTGACTTCATGATCGTCGACGGTTTTGTTGAATACCGGCTGCCCGCCCAGGGAAATTACCAGCTTGTCACCTCGGCTCATGACCCCCCACGGTCCGGCCCGGCACAGCAAGCCCTGTTTGGGAAAGTTGTCCTGCACCGCTGCGATGTTGAGCCCCCAGACATCAGGGTTTTGCGAAACGGGGCCGGTGCGGCCGGGAACGTCGGGTTCGGCGAGCAACAGCGGTGATGAGCCAGGGGGGTTGTTGACCGTCATGGCGCAAACTCCGATCGAATGGTGGGACGATGGAGGCATTGAACGGCGCTGTATGCGGAGTTGGCTACTGTCAGAAATTACAGGTGCGCATGTGTTTAAGACGAAAGGTAGGGCCTGAGCGCTGAAGCGACAAAACCCGCCGCCCCGATCAAACGAGACGGCGGGTTTTTCTTTGCTCAGGCTACAGCGGCATCTCAGCCTTCACTTCCAGATTATCCAGCACCCGATTCACCGCCAGTTCCGCCAGCATGATCAGTTGCCCGATGCCCAGCAGCACATGCCGCTGCGGCGCATCGATCATCCCGGCGAAATCGCTGGCCATGGTTTTGGCCGAGGTCAGGGTTTCGCAGGGGTAAAGGTGGCGGCTGTACGCAGGTTAGCGATCCGGGTCACAGAAACCCCGGGTAGACCTGAAGGTCTCCCACGCACAGCCACCATTACGCCAATTGCAAAGATAAGACTGCAATCGAGAGTGGGCATTGTTGCGTCTGTATGAAGCCGGATCGCTAAACCCGATCGCTGCTTTTCAGCGACCGCCAAACAATAGGACCCGCCCCCAAGGCGCACAAGCCGGCGGATTCTGGCGGATGCGTAGGCATCGGCGCAAGGCTGCGTAGCCTGGGTCGGCCACTGAGCCTGTTTGTTAAACATTTCTGTTTATGCCGCTCTGCCGAATTGACTGCGCCCCCCAATCTCCGGACGAACGGTAGCAAAACCTGTAATTTCTGACAGTAGCCAGTGAATGTGCAACGCCGTTAAATCACGTCAGAGCAACGAATCCTGAACCTTTAGATAACGTGCAGTTGTTCAGGGCGTGAGGTCATTTTTTGAGAGGGCGTCTGTAATGCCGGAGACTCAAAACCAGATCGACTCTGTAGATCCCGAACTGGAAAAACCCAGGGTTCCGATCATTCTCAAGGATGAGCACGGCAATGAAAGCCCCGATGGCCTGCTGCCGCGCAGTGCTTTAAGCGATGATCTGCAGGTGATTGTCCCCGACTGGGTACCGCCCCCCTTCGCTGATCCCATCCCTTACATCATTACCATCAGTTGGGTGCTGGAGGGTGGCTCGTTCACTCCGGTGTGCAAAGAGACATTCGATACGCCGGGGGAGAAGGTCTTGAAAGTCCCGCGGGACAAGCTGGCGCATGGCATTTACGCCTTGTCCTACGAGTTGAATTACGGTGGGAACAAGCAATATTCCTTTGATACTCGAGTGACGGTCGATCGGCTGCCTCCGGATGATGGGCAAAGCCCCAGAGCCCTGATATTGCTGAACGTTCCCGGTAACGTCATTACCGACGACTATCTCACCCGTTTTGGCGAGGTCAGGTTTCAAGTCCCGTTTTATGTGGATGCCAAGGCTCGGGACCGTGCGATCTATTTTCTGACCGACAACGACAATCCGCCGGACTCAGAGCAGGAAATTCGTGAGCAAGAGTTCAGCCAGCAGGACATTGATCAGAGACTGCTGTTTATTACGATCTATGAAGCAGACATTCGGGCCAGAGGGCACGGCCCACGTTATTTTTATTACAAGCTGCGTGACTGGGCCGGCAACATCGGGCCGCGCGCCACGCTGTTGCCGGTGTTTGTCGATCTGAGACCCGGGCCCGGCAACCTCAAGCCGCCTCGTGTGCCCTTGTCGATCCGGGGATTGATCGACCGCGAGCATGCCCGCGAAGGGGCCACGAACCAGAAGGCTGTTACGGTTGAAATCGACCCTTATGACAATCCGGATGCTTCCGACAAACTTCTGATCCGGTGGAACGGTCATGATCTTGCACCGCTTGATGTCGATCCTGCGGCATTTCCACTCACCGCGACCGTGCCCTGGCCAACGCTGACGGCTGACGGGCTCGGGCCCATGGACGCGCATGTCGACTACCGCGTCAGCCGGGGCGGGATACCGACGCCGCCGTCACCTGAAACAACCGTGCCCTACAACTTTACAGTCGCGGGTCAAGACCATCCCGACGCACCTGCACTGTTGAACACCAGGCTGGCTAAGGTCGAGATTTACGGCGCCGTTTCCAAAGAGCTGAACAAGCTGCTGCCCGATGACTACGAATTGCCCGCCGAAGGGCAACTGGCGCTACATGACAATCCCGTACCGGGGGAAAAAGTCTTTCTGTATTGGGGAGCCATCAGTACGCCCGTCGCGGAGTATGAGGTTCAGTTTGGTGACACGGCCGGGAAAATCATTCCCTTCAGCATCCCTTGGGCGTTTATCGACCTGGACAAGGAAAATCCCGCGCTACCCGTGCGCTACTTCACCGATAACGGTGTGAATCAGCAGTTGGCCCCGACGACCCCGGTGAACGTGGCAATCATCATCAGGAATCTGCCCGAGCCGACCTTCCCGGATGGTGGGCGGCAAGGGCTGCTCAATTGCTGCGCCAACCCGCGTTTGTGGGTGCATGTAAAAGTTCATGTCAAAGGGAATGCCGCGTTCGACGAGAACGATGTTGTCGAGCTGCATTGGCAAGGGTGTCTGGGCCCCAACGGTACTTCTCCTATTGCGGGCGCTGCAGACTCTTTCCCGAAAACGCTGAGTATTGATGAGGCACGCAATGGTTTTGACGTGCTGGTGACGGACTATCAAAAGTTGATTGCGCCCATGGTCAATAACGGATCGGCGCTCTGTCGTTATTTTTTGAGAAAGAGCAATGGCGGGCGGGGAGAGTCGAGACCGGATTTCGTCGTTATCAATAGAACCATGCCCAGCGGGGAAATCTGTGGGCCGGATAATGATCTTTGTGAAGAGTGAGTTACGGGCAGCCTGTTTCAAGTTGCGTCTGCTGTTTTAGTTGTGCATGAAAGCCAGTTTTTTCGTGGTAGTGATCAGTACTCAAGTGTCCTGATGGAGGTCTTCATTGCCCTTTGTCAGTCAATCAAGCAATGACGAGGAAGTTAAAAATGACCAGTTTCATATCGCTCACACCTGCACAGAATCGGGAGCGTTTCTTTGGTGTCCGGCGGCGCATACTGAAAGTTGCCGCTGAACCACCTGAGCTGCATTCCGATAATCCATTACTGGCTGACAAGCCTGACGATGACATCAACCAACTGCATTCCAGCTTCCAGGGTTTTGAACTGAAAGTACTGATTCCCCGATTTGCCGAAGCGGGTGACCCCTCAGGTATACAGGGCTTCTTGCAACTGACGTGGGACGGCACTGCCCAGGGGGCAAGAATTCCCTATACGACACCTGTTGATGTAGCAGTCACCGAATTCGACGCAACTTTGCCAGCGGGCCTGACATCCACTTCAGGCCCCCACGAGTTGAGTTATATATTGAATCACGGCGGCAACCGGCAGGATGTGACGCCGCTGGTGATCAATATCGACAATGTAGCGCCTGTTCCATATGGCAAAGCAACCGTACCTCCCGAGGTTGAGCGGGACGGGATCACCAAAAAATATCTGGATGATAATGGCTCTGTACTTATCACCATTCCCCCGTACGGCGGTAAAAAACTCGGTGATGTCGCCGAATGCTATTTTGGTTCCAGCCTGCCGCTCGCCACGCTTATAGGAACGTTTACCGTGACGGATGTCTTGGACCCTGTAACGTTCAATTTGACGGCCGCTCAGGTGGGAACCGAAGAGGGGGAAATGTCGATTTTTTATTACTTGTATGACCGCAAAGGCAACAAGAGCACGCAGTTGTATTACCTCAACCTCAACGTCGTACTGACCGATCCACCGGAAGGGCTGTTGCCTCCAAGCATTCCTCTTTACGACGACGACACACCTCCGAGACTCGTGGATCTGGAGGATGCACGGATGCCCGTGGGGGTGGGTATTCTGGCGGAGTACACCAACTTCATCGATGGCTCCGACGAACTGGAAGTGACTGTCGATGGCAATCTTCTGCCGGCCGTGAAGATCAATGGGTTTCCTTTTTACATCGATGTTCCTTACAGCGCGGTCTACAACGGTGATTTGGGTCTAAAAACCATTACCGTCGGATATCAGATCAAGCGGGGTAGTGTCCGGCATCCATTGACTCCCCTGACCAAGGATATCGAGGTCGATCTTCGCCGACCAGGCGGAGGCACGGGGCCGGATAACCCCAATCCCGATCTTGATCTGGTTAATGTTCAAGGGCAGGGCGGCAATGCGGTGAACGTCCTGACGGCGGCAGATGCCAATCAGACAGTTGACGTCACAGTGCCTGTTTTCGCTGGGCTAAAGGACGGAGACGTGATGACTTTGATCTGGAAGGGAGTGGAGGTCCCAGACACTCTAGGAGGGGTCATTCAGCTGGACGGTACGGAAACAGGCAATTTGGTATGGACCATCGAGTGGGACGTTGTCGATGCTGGAGGCAATGGCAATCCGATTGAAGTCAGTTACAAAATTACCAACCCTGGCGTGAATGACAATGAAGAGCACTCATTCCCGCAAGATGTCGACGTGCTGATTCGAGCGGGTTCTACTCCTGATGCGAAGTTTCTGCACCTCGATCCTGACTTTACCGACTGGTTCAACTGTAACTCGTTGCGGTCAGACCCTGTACTGGTCAAGTGCGCCGAGGTGCTGGTTGATGGAGGGGAACCCCAGCTGGCAGACCAAGACCTGGTATTTATCTATCAGGGTTATAGCGATTCGACAGGCCAGACAGAAATTCCCAACACTTACCGCGAAGTCAAATATAAGCCGTCCGCACAAGAGGCTCAGGATGGTTTCATTATCAAGATTCCCTATCAGGAAATCATTGACACGGGGAGCGCATGGGGGGCAGTCAGTTACTCGGCCATCATTGATGGGCGACCTACGCCTTCCAAGCGGCACCTGGTGAGAGTGCATATGAAGCTGGGGGACGGGACGACCTGCCCTATTTGAAAAAGAAAAACCGGGAGGCCAATAGCCTCCCTTTTTTTAGCGATGACTATTGCTGAAGGTTTTTCGCTGCCTATTTAGGGACTTCTCCTACATTTTTTTGTGGAAAATCCCATTACCTTCCGCGCTCTATTTTTCACGCAAATGCTCTACGCATTTTTTGTAATGATTTTGGAGGTGGACTAGTCATGAACGTATCTTACGAGTATCCCTCGACCCCGATCTTGAAAAGCACATTGGGGATGTTGGTGTTCCTGCCGTTTTTCTCAATGTCCGGCGGCGTAGTACTCGCAGCTACCATTGTCGATAACACGACCCTGACTATTGATTCAACAACAACACCCATTGACTACCTGGTGCGCAACGGCGGGGTGTTGAATGTCAATGGCGCAAGTACGCAATCGATCACCGTGCAGCCCGGTTCTACGTTGAACATCAATGGCGCCACCGTTGTGGGTAACAGCGGTATCGAAGGTGTCATCATCACCAGCAGCCGAGGCACCATCAACCAGGCCAACGTGACCAGCGACGACATCGGTCTGGCCGTCAACCGATCTTCGATTGCCGCTGGCGGCTCTACTGTGGATGTTTCCAACAGTCAAATTCGCGGTGACGTCTTTGGTGCACAGGTCACCGGGTTGAGCACTTTGTCGTTGGTCAATACGCAAGTGACTGGCGCGGGTACGAGCGGCATCGGCGTGAACATTCTTGGAGGGCAGGTGAATGCCTCCGCCGGGACACAGATCACCGGACAGACCACAGGCGTGCGCATGGTCAACGATACGGCCAATGTCGGCGCTCGTGCGCTCACTCTGGATAACGCCACTGTTCAAGGCATCAACGGTTCTGCGGTTCTGGTTGATCGCGGGACCAATGCCACCATCAACCTGTCGAACGGCGCCCGGCTGCTTGCCGGGAACAACAATCTGCTCGACGTCCAGGGTGCCTCCACCGCCGCCATGACCGTCGCCAGCAGCGAGTTGCAGGGCAACATCAACATCGCTGGCAACAGCACCGGCAACCTGACCTTCGATCAAGGCCGGATGACCGGCGATGTGCTGGTCGAAAACGGTTCGACCGCCAACGTCACCCTGCAGAACAGTTCGCAGTTCACCGGCCGTCTCGACAAGGTCAATGGCGTGACCGTCAACAGTGGTTCGATCTGGACCCTGACGGGCAACGACACCGTAGGAACCCTCGCCATGAATGGCGGGACGATTCGCTTTGGTGCGCAGGATGTGCCCAATACCTTCTACCAGTTGAACGTCGGTACGCTGGCCGGGTCGCCCGATGGTTCCAGTACGTTCGCCATGAAGGGCAACTTCGCCACGGGGCAGCATGACTTCCTCAACGTCACCGGTGTGGCGACCGGGCAGTTCGGTTTGCTGGTGGCGGCGTCCGGTCTGGATGCAGTGAATCCACAACAACTGACCCTGGTGCACACCGCCGCTGGCGATGCGCAATTTGCGCTGACGGGCGGGCGAGTGGATCTCGGCACCTGGTCCTATGACCTGGCCCAGCGACCGGTTGGAACCGGCGGCACTGAATGGTTCCTCGATCCGACCACCCAGGTGATCAGCCCTGGTGCCAGTGCGGTGCTGGCCCTGTTCAACTCTCCGATCACCCTGTTGTACGGAGAAGCCAGTTCACTGCGCAGCCGCATGGGTGAGTTGCGCTTCAACGGTGGCCAGTCGGGCGCCTGGGCACGCACCTATGGCAATCAGTACAACGTGTCAGAAAGCTCCGGTGTGGCGTACAGGCAGAACCAGCAAGGGCTTTCCCTCGGAGCTGATGCCCGGGTGAATGACAGCGATGTGCTGGTGGGCGTGATGGGGGGCTACAGTCAATCGGACCTGAATCTTGAACACGGTACTTCAGGCACGGTCAAGAGTTACTACTTCGGGCCTTACGTGACGTGGATGGACCGCGACACCGGTTACTACGTTGACGGTGTGCTGAAATTCAACCGGTTCCAGAATGAGGCCAAGGTCGGTCTGAGTGACGGCACGCGTGCCAAGGGTGATTACGACAACTGGGGTGTCAGTGCATCGGTTGAGGCCGGTCGTCACATCAAGTTGCGCAACGATTATTTCATTGAACCTTTCGCGCAGTTTTCGGCGGCGCAGATCCAGGGCAAACGCTTCAGCCTGGACAACGATATGCAGGCCGATGGCGATCGTACCCGCTCATTCCTGGGCAAGGCTGGCACCACGTTCGGGCGCAATTTTGATATCGGCAACGGTGCTGTGGCGCAACCTTATGTGCGTGCAGCCATCGCCCATGAGTTTGCGAACAACAATGAGGTGAAGGTCAACAACAACGTGTTCAACAACGACCTGTCGGGTTCACGGGCGGAGTTCGGCACGGGTGTGGCGGTGGCGTTGTCGGACAAATGGCAGGTGCATGTTGATCTGGATTACGCCAATGGCGAGCATATTGAGCAGCCTTGGGGGGGGAATGTGGGAGTGCGGTATAGCTGGTAAGTCGCTGAGTCTTTCAAAAGCGCCTCATAAACAATGAGGCGCTTTTTGCGTTCTGCAATCGCAGCCGTTTTATCTTATGCCCACTCCGTTTGCAGTACCGTAATGTTGAACGTGAGCTTCCGTTCCGGTGACGAGGTTTTTCATGTAATACCGGGTTATGGGCCACGAGGCCGCGAGATCTGTTGACCAATAATAATAATTCCCCATGGGCCAACGGCTTCCATAAAGGTTATACATCTCTCTGAGTTCGCCCAAGGAGGGTAATCGAGCGCCGTTGTTGGCGGCATTGTTTCTCATGGTTGTCCAGTTTCCCTGTCCGAGGCCGACACAATGGATGACACCTGTCACGCTCACGGTGTAGCTCTTTGACTGATTGGCTGCATCTGAGACGGTAATGGTTGCAGAACCGCGACCTCTGACCGTGACCAGTCCAGATGAGCGATCAACGAAAGCCACGCTCGTGTTGCTGGAGGTATAGATATAAGCGGGCTGCCCCCCGGATGCCTGGTGATGCACTGACGTTCCCGGACCGAAAGCCGGGAGTACTTCGGGATTGCCGGGAATCAGGTAGATCTTGCCGCTCAATGTCACCGGGCTGGTGTTGAAGTTCAGTGGAGGAATCGGCGAGTTTACGGTGAAGCTTCGCGCATTTGACGTTTGTCCGGTCACCACCGCCCGTGCGGTGATGGTATGCCCACCCAGTCCTACTGCCAATGTGGTATTCCAGATGCCTGTATTCAGAGCTGTCGCAGTGTGTTTTGGCGTGCCTCCATCGTAGATCTGGACCTGATGCAAAGGCGTCACCCTACCTTGCAACGAGACTGAAGTGTCTGTGGTCGTACCGTTATTCAGCAGTTCACCGCGAGAGTCTCTGACGGAATCAAGCGTAGGAGCGGTGTGTACTGCGACGGTAAAGCTGCGAACCGCCGACTCCGGTTGTGCCCCGTACAGTGCCCTGGCCTTGATGTTGTGCGGTGCAACGCTGAGACCGGTGAAGGTTTTGCTCCAGTCACCATTGGCATCGACATTGGTCACAGGCGGGACGGCGGTAGTGCCGTCATAGAGCTGCACGGTCTGGCCGGGGCTGGCCTTGCCGGTGACGGTGACGCTGGTGTCGAAGGTGGTGCCGTTGTGCGGCACGCTGCCCTTGGAGTCGGTGACATTGGTGATGGTGGGGGTCACGGCTTGTGCGACGGTAAAGCTGCGAACTGCCGACTCCGGTTGTGCCCCGTACAGTGCCCTGGCCTTGATGTTGTGCGGTGCAACGCTGAGACCGGTGAAGGTTTTGCTCCAGTCACCATTGGCATCGACATTGGTCACAGGCGGGACGGCGGTAGTGCCGTCATAGAGCTGCACGGTCTGGCCGGGGCTGGCCTTGCCGGTGACGGTGACGCTGGTGTCGAAGGTGGTGCCGTTGTGTGGCACGCTGCCCTTGGAGTCGGTGACATTGGTGATGGACGGGGCCGAGGCGACCGCGACGGTGAAGCTGCGAACCGCCGACTCCGGTTGTGCCCCGTACAGTGCCCTGGCCTTGATGTTGTGCGGTGCAACGCTGAGACCGGTGAAGGTTTTGCTCCAGTCACCATTGGCATCGACATTGGTCACAGGCGGGACGGCGGTAGTGCCGTCATAGAGCTGCACGGTCTGGCCGGGGCTGGCCTTGCCGGTGACGGTGACGCTGGTGTCGAAGGTGGTGCCGTTGTGCGGCACGCTGCCCTTGGAGTCGGTGACATTGGTGATGGTGGGGGTCACGGCTTGTGCGACGGTAAAGCTGCGAACTGCCGACTCCGGTTGTGCCCCGTACAGTGCCCTGGCCTTGATGTTGTGCGGTGCAACGCTGAGACCGGTGAAGGTTTTGCTCCAGTCACCATTGGCATCGACATTGGTCACAGGCGGGACGGCGGTAGTGCCGTCATAGAGCTGCACGGTCTGGCCGGGGCTGGCCTTGCCGGTGACGGTGACGCTGGTGTCGAAGGTGGTGCCGTTGTGTGGCACGCTGCCCTTGGAGTCGGTGACATTGGTGATGGACGGGGCCGAGGCGACCGCGACGGTGAAGCTGCGAACCGCCGACTCCGGTTGTGCCCCGTACAGTGCCCTGGCCTTGATGTTGTGCGGTGCAACGCTGAGACCGGTGAAGGTTTTGCTCCAGTCACCATTGGCATCGACATTGGTCACAGGCGGGACGGCGGTAGTGCCGTCATAGAGCTGCACGGTCTGGCCGGGGCTGGCCTTGCCGGTGACGGTGACGCTGGTGTCGAAGGTGGTGCCGTTGTGTGGCACGCTGCCCTTGGAGTCGGTGACATTGGTGATGGACGGGGCCGAGGCGACCGCGACGGTGAAGCTGCGAACCGCCGACTCCGGTTGTGCCCCGTACAGTGCCCTGGCCTTGATGTTGTGCGGTGCAACGCTGAGACCGGTGAAGGTTTTGCTCCAGTCACCATTGGCATCGACATTGGTCACAGGCGGGACGGCGGTAGTGCCGTCATAGAGCTGCACGGTCTGGCCGGGGCTGGCCTTGCCGGTGACGGTGACGCTGGTGTCGAAGGTGGTGCCGTTGTGCGGCACGCTGCCCTTGGAGTCGGTGACATTGGTGATGGTGGGGGTCACGGCTTGTGCGACGGTAAAGCTGCGAACTGCCGACTCCGGTTGTGCCCCGTACAGTGCCCTGGCCTTGATGTTGTGCGGTGCAACGCTGAGACCGGTGAAGGTTTTGCTCCAGTCACCATTGGCATCGACATTGGTCACAGGCGGGACGGCGGTAGTGCCGTCATAGAGCTGCACGGTCTGGCCGGGGCTGGCCTTGCCGGTGACGGTGACGCTGGTGTCGAAGGTGGTGCCGTTGTGCGGCACGCTGCCCTTGGAGTCGGTGACATTGGTGATGGTGGGGGTCACGGTTTGTGCGACGGTAAAGCTGCGAACCGCCGACTCCGGTTGTGCCCCGTACAGTGCCCTGGCCTTGATGTTGTGCGGTGCAACGCTGAGGCCGGTGAAGGTTTTGCTCCAGTCACCATTGGCATCGACATTGGTCACAGGCGGGACAGCGGTAGTGCCGTCATAGAGCTGCACGGTCTGGCCGGGGCTGGCCTTGCCGGTGACGGTGACGCTGGTGTCGAAGGTGGTGCCGTTGTGCGGTACGCTGCCTTTGGAGTCCATAATGTCGGTGATAGTCGGTTGAACAGCCGCCTTCACCGTAAAAGCCCGGATCAGGCTGGAAACCGGGTCCGCTGCATATAGAGCGTGAGCTGTAATGTGATAATCCTTGATCTGGAGGTTGAGCAGGGTCTTGCTCCAGATGCCATCAACCCCAACGTCAGCATTGCCGTGTGAGGTGGAGCCATCGAAAATCTCGACCTTCTCATCCCGGGTCGCGGTGCCTTTGACGGTCACCTGCTCAAAGAAAGTATCGCCACCCTCTGCAACCTCCCCACTGGCGTCAGTCACATGGGTGATCTTCGGCGTCAGCCAGTCGTACCGGGTTCTGATCGTCAGCGACAATTTCGGGAACTCAATCGCATTGACTTCCTGATCGGTGCCATCAAACGAGACTTTGCAAATCACGTCTGCCGGTGTGGAATGCCCCAGTTTCATCAACTCGCTTCTTAGCAGCACTTCATTCAGCCCGTTGCTGACCTGCGCCGGAGTGATCTCCACGCCATCGAGCATCCGGATGACGTAGTCGCTGCCTGTCGTTGTCTTGCCTTCCAGTCTTAGCCAGAGGCGTTGCTTGAGCGCAATGAACGGCCATTTCAATACGAGAGCGTTCGCATCACCGCTGAACGTCATCAGATCAAGAACATCGCTGGTTGCCAAAGGTACTTGCGGACGCGGCCAGTCGTTTTCAGGGTCCTCGAAGTTGGAAACATACAAGTCCAGGGACTCAGAGGGAGTGGTGAAACCATAGCGTGTCACGCCGTAACCGACGCTCACTCGTCGGTCGATGTTGGCGCCGATCACGTTGCTGCCTATGTGAAAAGTGACGGTTCCACTGGCATCCCCCGGCAATTCAAGATCAAGTGAAGTGCCTTCACCCTCTGTACCGATCCATTTAAGGTTGATGGTATCCAGATCGGGTTTCATGCTTTTGTAACTGACGCGTACGTCGGCGCCGTTGAGGCCGTCTTTGGGGTTCAATATATCGTCGGGGGCCTGAACTACTTTGGGTGGGGGCAGCTCGCCGACGAGTTCACCTATCAGAAGATTCAGCGTTGCAGAATGTTCGTAACGTTGATTGGAGGGGCGCCATAGCGAGTAACGGACCTTGACATATTGCCCGATATTGGCAGTGACATATTCCGCAGGCACTCTGAAACGCAGCGGTTTACCGGCGCTGAGCGAGGTGATGGGCAACTGGTCGCTGATGCTGCCCAATGGATGAGTCGCCTGCCAGTACCAGGTCACGATGTCGTCTTTTTGCGTCGGAGGGTTTTCGATCAGTATGTGGACAACGTCAAAGACTTTGGAGGGGTCGAGCACATCCTTGTCTTTGTCGGCTTCCTCCACCTCGGGCCTGGGCAGTGTCGCGGTGACGGTTTGCACCTTGACCAACAGATGCTCTGAATCACTGACGCCGTAGAGCTCCGGCTTGTCATTGGACACGGTGTACCAAAGATCGAGACGGCCGTTGCCGAGCACGATGATGTGCTCTGCGTCGATGTAAACAGTGAAAAAGCCTTCTTTTGCCTCATTGTCACTGACGGTATGAGTGAACTCATGGACATAGGGCTGACCGTTGGACTTTTCACCTATCCAGTGACCGGCGACCAAATCGCCATTGGCAATGGTCAGATACTTGATCCGTACCGTGGCGTAGGGCCTGTCTGACTCGAGTATGTCACCCAGCAACTCGAGAATCGTCGGTGCGTCCGGCATCGAAACGTCACCCACCACGTTGGCAAATTCGCGTTTGGAGGACAGCGGTGGGCTTCCGTCTGCTTTCGTCAATACGTAGGAGGCGTCAGCCCGGCCCATGGCGATGGCGCGGACTTGCGCGTACGGCACCTTGAATTCCATGACACTCGGGATGTTGTCCACCGGTTTGGTTTCGGTGTGAATCAACGGCTTGCCAGTGAAAGGGGTGCCGATCCAGGTCATTTCCACTGAGTCGTTCAGCGCGAAATCCGAGCCCTGGATGTGGACCTGGACCGTGACGTCCCGCTGGTTCAAGTCGATGATCGTGATGATCCCATTGACCGATTCCTTGATAATCGGGGCAACCAGACGCCAGGCGCCGGCGTCGACGGCAATCCGAGTGCGTTTGGAGTGCCGGGAAGACCAGTTCCATACTTCATCGTGAGGGTTGTACTTGATTTCCAGCGTCGGGCTGTCGCCACCGGCCAGAATGTCTTCCTGTTTGGCGACGATCACGATGGGGTCCTTGCCCTCTGCCTGCGGTTGTGTGACGAGGTGCGGCGCGAGGGTATGGCTGCCCCAGCGCATCAGAATCGTGTCTCGCACCCTGATTTCAGGATAGGCACGAACCGTCAGGGGAACCCCTTTTTTTGCCCACGCCGCGTCGATCACTCCCTGATCGATGATTTCCTGCGGCAGTTGCGCGATGTGCAGTTCGGAGTGCCCGTCGGGTAGATGGGGTTCCCTGTCTCGGCCACCGGGGCTGGTGAGTTTGACGAAAAACAATGACGTTACAGAGGGATCGTCCGGCGTGCTTGCGCCGAACCGGGTCAATTCATAAAAGCATTCATGCAGACCGGAAGTGAACAGCGCTTTGTCCAGATAAAAGAACAGGTGCTTGTCTTTTTCCCCCGCTTCAACCATTCGGGTGAGCAGCGGAACGTCATCCCAGTAAACGACATTTTTATCACCCTCCAGCATGTCGAGGTACGCCACAATTACGCACAGCACGCCGCTGGCGCTTTCCTCGACCACTGCAATATTGATCCCGCCATCGGCATCCACGACTGGCGCGACTGCGCCGCTGATCTGCATGGGCCGAAGCGCCCTTGTGACGGGCTGATTGAGATCGGGAAACAGAAGCAGGCTTTTGGTGGGCATGACGAAACTCCTGAACGAGCACGCAATGGGATCGCAGACGGTTTTTTATTGAACCTGAGGGGAGGAGGGAGAGGTACTGTCAGATCTGACAGGTTCGCAGGTTTTTTAGACCAGCGGTCGCTGAGTGTTCAGCGTTTGTGCAGGGTTTTCTGTCGCAGAATGTAGACCGTCACCAGCACCGCACTGGTCAACATGAACCCGCGCGCCCACGGCAGCGGCACCAGGTAGCATGAGAACAGAATGCTCGCCCACATCAGCCCGATCGCGTAGACCTTGCCCTTGAGCGGTATGCCATTGCCATCGAGGTAATCGCGGATCCACGGCCCGAGCCGGGGATGCTCGACCAGCCATTGATAGAAACGCGGAGAACTGCGGGCGAAGCAGGCGGCTGCCAGCAGCAGGAAGGGAGTGGTGGGGAGAACAGGCAGGAAGATCCCGATCACCCCCAATGCCACGCTCAGCCAGCCGATGGCCAGCAGGATGTAGCGCAACATCAGGGAGCGGTTGCCTATGGGGTTGTCCATAGGCCGGATCTTAGTGGTGACGTGGCTTGAGGATCGCCGGTTTTTCGTCGGGAGCGTGGCACAGCAGGTACAGCGCGGTCAGGGCTTCTGGAATCTGCACGATCATGTCGTCCATCAGGTTGGCATCTTTTGCGATGTCTTCGAATTCAGGCTGTTCGTCGAACAGACCCGAACCGACCATGATCGGCAGGAGCATTTCGCTGACTTCTTCTTCGGCGGTTTCGAACCAGGCCGCTTCGCGCAGGAACACGCCTTCCATGAAACCGATGCACCAGCCGCGCAGTTCGGAATCATCCGGCTCGTCGCCCAGGTCCAGGTCGCACGGCAGCTCGAACTCTTCATCGGAGGCCAGTTGGCGAGCGATGTGGGCTTTGAGGCCGATCAGCGTGGCTTCGATCTCTTCGCGCTGGGCTTCGCTGCTGTAATGCGGCTCTTCGGCAAACAGGGCGTCGATCCATTCACGATCAGGCACCACGTCGGCGCAGATCGACAGCGCGGTCAGGTAGCCGTGAGCGGCCACATAGTCCAGCGCCTCTTCATGCAGCTCGTCGGCGTCGAGGAAGACTTGCAGGCGGGTTAGTTGCTCGGCGAAGGACATTAAAAGGCTACCTTGGGGGAATAAACAATGCGGGAATTCTAGGCCTTCTTGAGCCCTCAAGCCAGCCGCATGGCACATTTGCGCCCACAAGCTTCTTATCGGCGGCACCCTTTGCCGGGAAGGGCTCGGGTATACTGCCGCGCTTTGCGATCCCTGCCTGCGTCGCGGCTGGTTTTGTACGGCGTCCTGCAATGCGCCCTTACGTTTTGTTTAAAGCAGCCCCGGCTGCCTTGAACCAGCCTGTGCAGGGATGTTTCGGTGGATTTTTGGAGTTTTTATGCTCGAACAGGCTCAACGCGTCCTCAAGGACATCTTCGGCTACGACAGTTTCCGCGGTCGCCAGGGTGCAATCATTGAGCGCGTGGCCAGTGGCGGCGATGCCCTTGTGCTGATGCCGACCGGTGGCGGCAAGTCGCTGTGCTACCAAGTACCGGCGCTGCTGCGCGACGGCCTGGCCGTGGTGGTGTCGCCGCTGATCGCGCTGATGGACGATCAGGTCGCCACCCTTGAAGAGCTGGGCGTGGCCGCTGCGTCGCTGAACTCCACATTGAGCCCCGAGCAGCAGCGCGACCTCGCCAACCGGATCCGGCGCGGCGAAGTGAAAATGCTCTATCTGGCGCCGGAGCGTCTGGTACAGCCGCGCATGCTGTCTTTCCTGCAAGGTTTGAACATCGCCCTGTTCGCCATCGACGAAGCGCATTGCGTGTCGCAGTGGGGCCATGACTTCCGCCCGGAATACCTGCAACTGGGGCAACTGGCGGAAATGTTCCCCGATGTACCGCGTATTGCCCTGACGGCCACCGCCGACAAACGCACCCGGGAAGAAATCGTCACCCGTCTGCAGCTGCAGAACGCCGAGCGTTTCCTGTCGAGCTTCGACCGGCCGAACATCTTCTACCGCATCGTGCCCAAGGAGCAGCCGCGCAAGCAGTTGCTGGCGTTCCTTGCCGAACGACGCAGCGACGCCGGCATCGTCTACTGCCTGTCGCGCAAAAAGGTGGAGGAGGTGGCCGCGTTCCTTACTGAGCAGGGCTTCCCGGCGCTGCCGTATCACGCCGGTCTGCCCAACGATCTGCGCGCCTATCACCAGAAGCGCTTCCTCAACGAGGAAGGCCTGATCATGGTCGCCACCGTGGCGTTCGGCATGGGTATCGACAAACCCAACGTGCGCTTTGTTGCTCATCTCGACCTGCCGAAATCCCTTGAGGCGTATTACCAGGAAACCGGACGCGGTGGTCGTGACGGTCTGCCGGCGGACGCGTGGATGGCCTACGGCCTGCAAGACGTGGTGATGCTCAAGCAGATGCTGCAGAACTCCGAAGGCGACGAGCGCCACAAGCGTCTGGAGCAACACAAGCTCGACGCCATGCTCTCGCTCTGCGAAGAAACCCGCTGCCGCCGTCAGGCGCTGCTGGCGTACTTCGACGAAGACATGCCCGAGCCGTGCGGCCACTGCGACAACTGCACCGACGGCGTGCAGACCTGGGACGCCACCGAGCCTGCGCGTCAGGCACTGTCGGCGATCTATCGCACTGGCCAGCGCTACGGCGTCGGCCATCTGGTGGACGTGCTGCTGGGCAAGGACAACGAAAAAGTCCGCAGCTTCGGCCACCAGCACCTGTCGGTGTTCGGCGTGGGCAAGGCGCTGGGGGAGAGCGAATGGCGTTCGCTGTTCCGCCAATTGGTGGCCCGTGGTCTGGCGGACGTCGATCATGAAGGTTATGGCGGACTGCGTCTGAGTGACACATGCCGGCCGCTGCTCAAGGGTGAAGTCAGCCTGGAGCTGCGCCGCGACCTCAAGCCACAAATCACTGCCAAGAGCGGCAGCAAGAGCCAGGCCAGCCAACTGGTGCGTGGCGAAGAACGCGAACAGTGGGAAGCCTTGCGCGCCCTGCGGCGCAAACTGGCGGAAGAGCATGGCGTGCCGCCGTATGTCATCTTCCCCGACTCGACCCTGCTGGAAATGCTCCGCAGCCAGCCGACCTCGATGGCGCAGATGGCT
The DNA here is from genome assembly GCF_024981055.1 of Pseudomonas sp. BW7P1. NCBI lineage: Bacteria > Pseudomonadati > Pseudomonadota > Gammaproteobacteria > Pseudomonadales > Pseudomonadaceae > Pseudomonas > Pseudomonas sp. BW7P1. The sequence continues at coordinate 1,811,339 of NZ_CP103374.1, forward strand.
CGGGTCAGCGGTGTCGGCGCCCGCAAGCTGGAGCGTTACGGCGAGGCGTTCCTCGAGGTGCTGGGCGGCGAGGCCGAGGCGCCGAAAGTGGTGGCCGATGTGCGCCACGAACTGATCACCCTGGCCCGCGCCGGCATGACGCCATTGCAGATCGCCGGCCAGTTGCAGTGCTCGGAAAAGAACGTTTACACCATGCTCGCCGAAGCCATCGGCAAGCAGCAATTGTCGCTGGAGCAGGCGCTGGATCTGCCGGAAGACCTGATGGGCGAAGTGCAGGACGCGTTTCTCGACGGCGAGGGCGAGTTGCCATCCGTCGCCGAAGTGGCGGAGCTGTTTGCCGGCCGTGTTCCGGAGGGTGTGCTGTATTGCGTGCGCGCGGCCTTGCAGGCTGAGTTCGAGATGTGAGCAATTGCTTACACAAACCGTTGTATTGATGGAACGATTCAGTATCGGCCTGCTCTTGCCTATAGCCAGATGTCATGCTTAGCTGACTAATAATTAGTTTTTCTCTATTTCTTCAGCCTAACCATGAGTGTTTTATGCCGTTAACCGATCAACACCGCTTTGGCATGCAATTGGCCCAGATGTCCCGTGGCTGGCGTGCCGAGCTGGATCGCCGGCTGGCCGGCCTGGGTCTGTCCCAGGCGCGCTGGCTGGTGCTGCTGCATCTGGCGCGTTTCGAGGAAGCCCCGACCCAGCGGGAGCTGGCGCAAAGCGTCGGCGTCGAAGGGCCGACCCTGGCCCGGCTGCTCGACAGTCTGGAAAGCCAGGGGCTGGTGCAACGTCAGTCCGTGATGGAAGACCGTCGGGCGAAAAAGATTGTGTTGTGTGCCCCGGCCCGCCCGCTGATCGAACAGATCGAAACCATCGCCACGCAGCTGCGCAAGGAGTTGTTCGAGGGCATTGATGAGGCTGACATGAAGGTGTGCATGCGGGTTCACGGGCACATTCTGGCGAATCTGGAAAAATCTTGAGGCACAACGACGTGCCGTTTTTTTGAGGGATCGCGCTGGGCAGACTATAAGAACTACTGGGCAATATCGTGTTCGTACCGGATGTGCGAACCCATAGAAGTCGGTTTTGCTTATTTAAGGGATGCTCATGCTCGACAGTCGGCACGTAGTACTGCGTTGCGCCCATTCATTGCTGGTGGCCGGTGTTGTCACCTGGTCCACGGCATCGCTGGCGCTGGGGCTCGGTGACATCACCGTGCACTCAGCGCTCAATCAGCCGTTCAAGGCCGACATCGCCCTGGTGGATGCTGCCGGGCTCAGTGCAGGCGAACTCTCGGCCAGCCTGGCCTCGGCAGACGAGTTCGGCCGAGCCGGCGTCGAGCGGGTGTTCTTTCTCAACGACCTCAAGTTCACGCCGATCCTGCACGGCAATCGCAATCTGATCCGGGTGACCTCGACCAAGCCGGTCAACGAACCTTTCCTGAATTTCCTGGTGCAGCTCAATCAGCCCAACGGCCACCTTCTGCGTGAATACACGGTGCTGATCGATCCGCCGGGTTCGCCGGGGATCGTGCCGGCCACCGACGAACCTGATGTCCATGCGCAATCTTCGGAATTCCCGACGCCCGAGCCGCCTGTAGCCACCTCCCAGAACAAACCTGTTGCCGCACCGGCCGCGCCAGCGCCTCAAACGACGCCAGCCAATGACGCGCAGGCGGAACAACTGGCGGCCAGCGTGCTGCAGAACCAGCAATTGCAGAAGACCATCGATGAGCTGAATCTGAAGCTGCAGACGCAGGATGTGCAAATCGCCGACGGCAAGAAGCAGCTGGCTGATCTGCAGGCCCGTCTGGCAGAGGTTCAAAAGGCTCCGCCGGCGCCTGCAGCACCGACAGCGCCTGCGCCAGTGCCGGTCGCAGCGCCGACGCAGACACAAGACGACTCTGTCAGTTGGCCTTTGCTCCTGGGCTTGCTGCTGTTGCTCGGGGGGCTGGTGGCCGGGCTGATCGTGCGCCGCAGGCGTCAGCAGGCAATGATCCCGGATGGACCGGCACGCATGCTGCCGCTGCGAAGCGAACCGGAGCTCAATGACAGCGAACACGTTCGCCCGCATGCTGCGCACGGAGCCGTTGAGCATAGAGACGAACAGACAAGCGGCGATGTGCTGGAAGCCGTAGGTATATACCTGGCTTACGGTCGGTTGGGCGAAGCGCTTGGCTTGCTGCGCGAAGCATTGCGAAAAGACCCGGAGCGCATCGATCTCGGTATGCAGTTGCTCGATGTGCTGGGACGGCAGGGCGATCAGACGGCCTATGACGAACAGGAACACCACTTGCGCCAGCTCGGTGTCGAAGAGCAGCGACTTGTCGATGTCCGCTCAAGCCACTCCAAACTGACGGCGGCCACAGCGCCGCCCCCCGTGGCCCCGGACATTGTTGCGTTGCCCGCTGCGCCTGTGTTGCCTGCCGAAACCCTGGCCGAAGACGATTTCGAGCTGAATCTGGATGCGTTGTCCACGGACTCCGCCTGGGAATTGAAGGACAGTCGCGCTTCCAGTGATACCTCTGCGCCGGCCCCGTCCGCGTTCGGCTCCAGCCTGCAGGTACTGCCACAGGATTTCGAGCCTCCGTCATCTGCCGATGAGAACCCTGAAACGGCTGAGCTGGAATGGATCGCCGAACCGGAGGTACCGCCGATAGACGACGATTTCCTTAACGAGTTTGGCGATCCCGAGCAGTCTCTGGCGCTGGAGCCACTTGATCTGCAAGCGCCGGAGCCAGAGCATGATCCGATAGAAGCTGCTCACGCCGGAAAACTCGAACAGGCCCAGACCTGCATCGACGATGGCGATCTCGACAGTGCGATCGCTTTGCTCAATGAGCTGCTCAAGGAGGGCGACGAGCCCCTCAGGCAAACCGCCCGAACACTGTTGGCGGGCATTCGCTGACCCGGTTCAGAAGGTTTGCCCCAGGTTCAGGTAAACCGCCTGTTCATTGGCATCGTTGAGGCCATAGCTGAAATTCAATGGCCCCAATGGTGTGTCGAAACCGATGAATACGCTGGCTGCATTGATGTAGCCGCTGTCGAAGTCGTTATCGTTGTTCCAGGCCCGGCCACGCTCCAGCGACCCGCCGGCATACAGCGGGAAATCCAGTGGCAGGTAGGCGCGTGGCGTCAGACGGCGGTAGTACACGGCCCGCAGCAGGCTGACGTTCTGCCCGGAGATGGCGTCTTCGCGGAAACCGGACAGCTGCCGGGCGCCACCGAGCAGGAAACTTGAAGTCACCACATTGGCATCGTCCAGCGTGCGCCCATAGCGACCGCCCAGGATCAGCGTGTCCGGGCCGCTGCTCATGGCCTTGTCCAGTTTGAACTCCCATTGCCGGTAGCGCGTGTCGGAGCCCAGGCCCGGCTCGAACTGCATCAGGGTCAGGCTGACATCCTTGCCGTCGTGGGGGAAGTACACGTTATCCAGTGAGTCAAACGAATACTTCAGCGCATAGAAACCTTCATTGAAATGTTCGCTCGGCAGATCCTGATCGCCGATCCGCACGTCTGCCTTGCCCCAGGCCTCGCCGACGCCAAAGCGGATTTCGCCGTTGTTGCCGATCTGGCGCCCGACGTTGAGTCCGAAACCGTAGCGCTCGACGCGGTACTGGGCGACCGGATCATTATCGAGCACCGAGTCGACATTCTGGGCTTCGAACGCCGCATAGGGGGCGACGAAGTAGCGTGAACCCACGTCCAGCGGCTGGTAGAACTCCGTGTAGAGTTCCTGTTTGTCACCGATTTGCGCCCGGGTCAGCCACTCGGCGCCGAGGCGATTGATGCCGTTCATGCGGTAACTGGCGCCCAGATTGAAGGCACTGTCGCCGCGCATGTCGTCCGACAGGTTCAAGCCGACCCGCAAGTAATCGGTGCCGCTGCGCTTGCCCCGGGCGCTGATTACCAACGTGTGTTCCTGGCCCTTGTGTACCACGCGGTACTGCACCTGTTCGAAGTAATCCAGACCGTACAGGGTGCCCATGTCCGAATGCAGTCGCCCCAGGTCCAGCGGTTCGCCAATGGGCTGGCGGATGTAGTAACGGATCACGTCGTCGCCGACTTTCGAATCGTTTTCGATTTTGATCGCGGTGATGATCGGCGTGCGTTGGCCCGGTGCGCGGGCGGCGTTGAGCTCGGCGTCCTGCGACACCGCAGGCTTCAATCGCGCGAGGCGGGCGTCGAGGGCTTTGGTGGCGCGGTATCCGGCGTCGATCATTTCTTCGGCGCGACCGAAGTCGGTGACGCCGAAACTGGCCAGTGGTGGCTGGATCAGCACATCATTGGGGTGCAGCGCGGCCAGTTGTTCCTCGGAATTGCGCCGGGTCATCAGGGTGATCGACTGGTTCAGCACATCCACCACGGTGGTCAGTTGCTTGCGATTGCGCAGCGGGGTCCCGATGTCGACCACGATGGCGACATCGACGCCCATTTCCCGGGCGACATCGAGGGGGATGTTGTCGGTCATGCCGCCGTCCACCAGCAACCGGCCGTCCAGCTCGACCGGGGCGAACACCGCCGGGATCGACATGCTGGCGCGAATCACCTGGGGCAGGTGGCCCTTGCGAAACACCACTTTTTCGCCATTGGCGATGTCAGTGGCCACGGCGCGGAACGGGATCGGCAGCTTGTCGAAATCCCGGGTGTCGCTGGTATGGGCGAGCAGGCTTTCCAGCAGCAGCGCCAGGTTCTGTCCCTGGATCACCCCCAACGGCAGGCCGAGACTGCCGTCGTCGCGAAAGCTCAGTTTCTGCTTCACCAGAAAGTCACGGTCATCCTGTTTGCGCCGAAACGGTACGTCCTCCCGGGGCGGCGCATCGGACAAGGCCTGCTGCCAATCGATGCTCAAGGCCATTTTTTCCAGCTCGTCGATCTGGTAGCCCGAGGCGTACAGGCCCCCGACCACCGCGCCCATGCTGGTGCCGGCGATCGCGTCGATCCTGATGCCTTGCTCTTCCAATGCCTTGAGTACACCGATGTGCGCGAGTCCACGGGCCGCACCGCCGGACAGCACCAGACCGACTTTCGGTCGGGGTGCTTCACTGGCATGAATGAACAACGGCAGGAAACCAAGCAAAAGGCAGATCAGCAGACGACGCATTGTGAGTCTCGGGGCGAGCGTTAAAGCCGGCTATTATAGCGGCGCCCTCTGGCTCAGGAGTTTCAGCGATCATGACCGCCACAAAACCGGAAATCGTCATCACTTATTGCACGCAATGCCAGTGGCTGCTGCGTGCCGCGTGGCTGGCGCAGGAGTTGCTCAGCACCTTCGGCGACGACCTTGGCAAGGTGTCACTGGTGCCGGGCACCGGCGGGATTTTTCACATCAGTTGCGACGGCGTGCAGATCTGGGAGCGCAAGGTTGACGGTGGTTTTCCCGAGGCCAAGGTGCTCAAGCAGCGGGTACGCGACCAGATCGACCCGGAACGCGACCTTGGCCATAACGACCGAACTCAGTGAGAGGCCGCCTCGGCTGCCACGGATTTTTTGCCGGAGCTGCCTGACAGCTGGCTCGACACCACGATGGCCACAATGATCAGTGCACCGCCCAGCAGCATGCGCAGGGTCGGATTTTCATCGAACAGCAGCCACGCGACGGTGATGCCGTACACCGGTTCCATGGCGAACACCACGGCTGCAGTGCGCGCCTTGATCACCGCCAGACTGGCGACGAACAGACTGTGGGCGACGCCGGTGCAAAACACCCCGAGCAATCCGATCCACAACCAGTCGATGGCACGAACGTCGCTCAGTTGTGGCGCCGCCACCGGCAGCAGACACAACGCCACCACCACGTTCTGACACAGTGCTGCCTGCACTGCCGGGATGCGACCGGAGCTGGCCCGGTTGGTCAGCGACAATAGCGAAAACAGCAGGCCGGACAGGATTGCCCAGAGCAGGCCGGCAGTGGCGCCGCTGGCCAGATCGAACGCCGGGGTTACCAGTATCAGCCCTACACTGACCAGCGCCACCAGAATGATCTCGTTGGCGCGAATACGCTCGCGGAAGATCAGACCTTCGAGGATCACCGTAAAGGCCGGGAAACTGGCGAAGCCCAGCGTGGCGACGGCGACACCGGCGACCTTCACCGCGACGAAGAAACTCACCCAGTGGCCGGCCAGCAATACACCGCTCAGGGCCAGCCGTCGCCAGTCCACGGCTTGCAGTCTTTGCCAGCCGTGATCGGTGGCGAAACGGGTGAAGAAAGCCAGCGCAAGTACGGCGAAGGCGGCGCGTCCAAAGACGATGACCGCCGGCGTGGCGGCAGCGAGTTTGCCGAAGACGCCGGTCAGGCCGAACATCAATGCGCCGATATGCAGGGCGCCGAGGGCGGTACGGGGAGTCATGTCGATCCTTTTTCCAGACGCAATTTCATTGACTCATTGAAGCCGGAAACGGCCCGTCAGTCTGTCGGCAGACTATCGACTTTTGTCGTCAGTCTCGCGTCGCAATTGTGTAGGAGAGGTACCAAACTCACGCAGGACGGCAGCCGAGAATGCACTTTGAGATCCATAGCCGACGCGGCTGGCGATTTCACCGATGGGCAGGGTGGTTTCCCGCAACAGCGTGACGGCCTTGTGCAGACGTCGACTGCGGATGTAGTCCATGGGCGTTTGCCCGCATTCGGCGACGAACCGGGCGTGCAGCCGAGCGCTGGATAATCCGGCGACGCGAGCCAGGTCCGCCACTTGCAGCGGATAGGCCGCGTACTGCTCGATGTGCGCATCAAGTGCCGCGTAGGGCAGGCGACGGGCGCAGATTTCGGCAGGTCGAGCGTGGTTCAGACTGGCCAGCAACAAGACCGCGCCCTGTTGCGCGATCAACGGATCGTCCACCGGACTGTTTGCCAGCCAGTTGACCAGTTGGCCCTGGCCGGTATCCAGCGAGAGCCGGGCGGCATTGTCCAGCAGACGACGGCTGGCCTCGGCGTGATCGCCCAGCGACTGCGCCAGCCATTGTTCGTCCGGCACATCCAGGACCAGACAACGGCTGCCCCTGGGGCTGCCGCACGCATGGTGCGCGCCGGCGGGAACCACCACGAAACTCTGCTGCAGGACTTGACTGCCATGACCTTCGACCTCGAAATCCAGCGCGCCGGACAGGCCGAACACCAGTTGCGCGTGGTCGTGACTGTGGACGATCAGGTCGTGGGTGTAATGGCGCAGGGTCAGGATCGGTTGCATGGCGGTCTCCGGGCGAGCTGCCAGTCTACACCGGCGCGCAGGCGGCGCGTTTGTCACAAGACTGACGCATGCCTGTCATGGTCGATTAACCGGGCTCGCGCACAGTGGCGAAAACATCGCAGAGGGTTGCCCATGACCAGCGCCGAGCTCGCCCGACCCAGCCGTAAACAAAGGGTTCGCACCTTGTGGATCTCCGACGTGCATCTGGGCACGCGGGATTGCCAGGCCGAGCATCTGTCGCAGTTTCTCAAGGGCTATCACGCCGACAGGATTTACCTGGTGGGCGACATCATTGACGGCTGGAAGCTGCGCGGTGGCATGTACTGGCCCCAGGCGCACACCAACGTGATTCGCCGTTTGCTGACCATGAGCAAGCGCGGTACCGAGGTGATCTACGTCACCGGCAACCACGACGAATTCCTGCGCCGCTATTCAAAGCTGATTCTGGGCAACATCCAGCTGGTGGACGAAGCCGTGCACGTCACCGCCGATGGCCGGCACTTGCTGGTGATCCACGGCGACCAGTTCGACGTGATCACCCGCTATCACCGCTGGCTGGCGTTCCTTGGCGATTCGGCCTACGAATTCACCCTGACCCTCAATCGCTGGCTCAATCACTGGCGGGCGAAATATGGCTACGGCTACTGGTCGCTGTCGGCTTATCTGAAACACAAGGTGAAGACGGCCGTGAATTTCATCAGCGACTTCGAAGAGGCCATCGCTCATGAATGCGTGAAGCGCGAGCTGCACGGTGTCGTGTGCGGGCACATTCATCACGCCGAGATCCGCAAGGTCGGCGAGGTGGATTACCTCAATTGCGGAGACTGGGTGGAGTCGTGCACGGCGCTGATCGAGCACTGGGACGGCACGATCGAGCTGTATCGCCTGGCCGATGCGCAGGCGCGGGAGGCCGAATTGAAAGCGGCCAAGGTTGCCGAGCTGGCCTGAGTTTTTCAAATCAACTCAAGCCGGGGAGTGTTCCTCCATCGCCGCTTTGTAGATGGAGTTCTTTGGCTGGGCGAACAGCCGCTCGATCATCGGCTCGAAGAAACTCAGCGGCAGGGTGTCGTAGTCCGGGTCAAATGCCGCCGCGTCGTACCTGGCGCAGAACTCGGCGGTCGCCTGATACTGCGGATGGCCGCTGAACTGCTCGCGCAAGTGCCGATCCATGCCCAGGTGATGGAAGAAATAGTAGCCCTGGAAGATTCCGTGTTTTTCCACCATCCACAGGTTTTCGGCGCTGACGAACGGCTTGAGAATGGCGGCGGCGATGTCCGGGTGATTGTAGGAACCCAGCGTGTCGCCGATGTCGTGGAGCAGGGCGCAGACCACGTATTCCTCGTCGCGCCCGTCGCGATATGCACGGGTGGCGGTTTGCAGCGAGTGGGTCAGGCGATCCACCGGGAACCCGCCGAAATCACCTTCGAGCAATTTCAGGTGCGCGGTGATCCGGCCCGGCAATTGACGGGCGTAGGCACTGAAATCCGCCGCGATGATTGCCCAGTCTTCCTGGGTGCCGTGTTCCATGTGGGTGAATTTGGCAGTGGCGTTCATCGGCAATCCTTCCGGTCAAGTCTCAGAACGCTACGCGCCCCAGGATCATGTCGCGATACATGACGAAGTCGCCCAGCAGGCTGTAGAGCGGATGCTGGAAGGTGGCCGGCCGGTTTTTCTCGAAAAAGAAATGCCCGACCCAGGCGAAGCTGTAACCGGCCAGCGGCAGGGCCAGCAACAGCAGCCAGGCGCCCTTGGCGATGGTCAACGCGAGAATGAAGATCACCAGCGTCGTGCCGACGAAGTGCAGGCGACGGCAAGTGCTGTTGCTGTGTTCGCTGAGGTAGTACGGATAGAACTCGGCGAAACTGTTGAAAGGCTTGATGGTTTCCACGACCGCTGTCTCTGTGGTTATTGTTCTGATGGCAAGTTGTTCGGCGGGTAGCTTATTTGAGTCTAGAGTGAACAGTGGCGTCGGCCAGTGACAATCGGCGCCACTTTACTATCCTTGGAAAATCGGCCGTAGTATGCGGCTCATCATGTCATCCAAGAAAAAAACGCCATGAGCGAACGTACGACATCTGCAAGCTGGGCGATGGGGATTGTCAAGGCACTGGAAATGGACGGCCTGGATTGTCGGGTTCTGTTCAAGCAACTGGGGCTTGATTATGCGGCGCTGGAGGATCCGGACGCGCGTTTCCCGCAGGATTCCATGACCCGACTCTGGCAGCGGGCGGTCGAGCTGTCCGGCAACCCGGCCATCGGCCTGAACATGGGCAAGGTGGTACGACCCGCCTCGTTTCATGTTGCGGGCTACGCGTTGATGTCCAGCAACACCCTGGCCGAAGGCTTTCAGCGACTGGTGCGGTATCAGCGGATCATCGCCGAAAGTGCCGACCTGAGTTTTCGTCTGCTCGACGAAGGCTATGCGCTGATCCTGACGGTGCACGGCGATCATCTGCCGCCGACCCGGCAAAGTGCCGAAGCCTCGCTGGCCTGCGCGCTGTCATTGTGCGGCTGGCTGACCGGGCGTACCTTGCACCCGCGCAAGGTGCTGGTGCAGGGCGATGAGCCCGATGACCTCGAACCTTACAAACTGGCTTTTCATGCGCCGCTGGTGTTCAACGCACCGTATGACGCACTGATTTTCGAGCGGGCCGACATGGAAGCGCCGCTGCCCACCGCCAACGAAGCGATGGCGCTGCTGCACGACCGGTTCGCCGGGGAGTATCTGGCACGGTTTTCCGAAAGTCGCGTGACCCACAAGGCCCGTCAGGTGCTGTGCCGTCTGTTGCCCCAGGGCGAACCCAAACGCGATACGGTGGCGCAGACGCTGCATCTGTCCCAGCGCACGCTGCAACGGCGTTTGCAGGAAGAGGGCACCAGTTTCCAGCAGTTGCTCGATGACACTCGCCGCGAACTGGCCGAGCAATACCTGGCGCAGCCCAATATGACCCTGCTGGAAATCGCCTATCTGCTGGGGTTTGCCGACCCGAGCAATTTCTTCCGCGCCTTCCGCCGCTGGTTCGACACTACGCCCGGCGATTACCGGGCGCGTTTGCTGGACGCGCCGAACGCGGTCAGTGGCGCCAGAACGCCGGAATACACAGCACAAACACCGTAATGATCTCCAGCCGGCCCAGCAGCATGCCGAACGACAGGATCCACTTGGCGGCATCCGGCAGCGTCGAGAAGTTGCCGGCCGGCCCGATGGTTTCGCCCAGTCCCGGCCCGACGCCGGAGACTGTACTGGCTGCGCCGGTCAGCGCCGTCATCCAGTCCACGCCGATCAGTGACAGCAACAGGGCAATCACACAGATCGTGATGGCGAAGAAGAACGAAAAGGTCAGGATCGAACGCACGATTTCTTCGTCGAGGCGATGGCCGTTGTATTTCTGCTTGATCACCGCGCGCGGGTGAATCAACTGATTGAGGTTGGCCTTGAGCAGGATGTAGGCGACCTGGAACCGGAAGATTTTGATCCCGCCTGCCGTCGAGCCGGAACAGCCACCGACGAAGCCCAGGTAGAAAAACAGCATCAGCGAGAAATTGCCCCACAGGCTGTAATCCCCCAGTGCAAAACCGGTGGTGGTCACGACCGACGTCACGTTCAGCGCCACATGACGCAGTGCGTCCAGCCAATGCAGGTCGGTGGTCCACCAGTACCAGGTGCCAAGTACCAGCCAGGTCACCAGCAGCATTCCGAGCAGGCCTTGTACCTGCTGATCCTTGATCAGCGCCCGGCGGTTGCCGCGCAACGTGGCCACGTAAAGCGTGAACGGCAGGCTGCCGAGGATCATCACCACCACCGCCACCCAGTGCACCGCCGGTTGTGTCCACTTGGCCAGGGACTGGTCAGAGGTCGAGAAACCGCCGGTGGAGATCGCCGACATCGCGTGGTTGATCGCATCGAACGGGCTCATTCCCGCCCACCAGAACGCCAGGCTGCCGAGAATGGTGATGCCGATGTAGGTGACCACGATCAGGCGCGCCACCATGTGCGAACGGGGCATGACTTTTTCCGAGCGATCCGAGGATTCGGTCTGGAACAGGCGCATGCCACCGATGCGCAGCAGCGGCAGAATCGCCACTGCCATGCCGATGAAGCCGATGCCGCCGAGCCAGTGCAGCAGCGAGCGCCACATCAGGATGCCGGGAGACATGGTGTCCAGACCGCTGAGTACGGTCGAGCCGGTGGCAGTGATACCGGACATGCTTTCGAAGAACGAGTCGGTGTAGCTGATGTGCTGGGTCAGCAGAAACGGCAGCGCGGCGAAAATGCACACCACCAGCCAGCTGCTGACGGTCAGCAGGTACATGTCGCGGGGGCGCAGGTGAATGTGTTCCGGGCGACCGGGAATCACCAGGGCCAGACCGGCAAGGAAGGTGATCATGCTCGCCCAGAGGAACGACGGCAGGTCCCCGGTACGCTCGAAAATCACCAGAGTGGCCATGGGCACGACCATGGCAATGGCCAGGGTGATGAGGAAGATGCCGATGATGAAACCAATGATCCGTAAGGTCGGCAACGCCATGAAATCCGCTCGGGCTGATGTGGGAAGGGCGCCATTCTACCTGCGAGGCAAGGCATGTAAACCGACGCGGCCGGATCACTTGCAGCTAGAATAGCCGGACATTTTTTTCAGGAGGTGGCCGATGCAGGCTCTCGACGCTTTGCTCAACCGTGTTTCCGTTCCGCGACTGGTCGATCCGGCCCCTTCCGCCGAACAACGCGAAGTGCTGTTCGCCGCCGCGACCCGCGCTCCGGATCACGGGCATTTGCAGCCGTATCGCTTTCTGACCGTCGAAGGTACGGCACGTGAGCAAATGGGCGAGTTGCTGGCGCAAGCGGCACAGATGCAGGAAGGCGAAGTCACCGAAGCGATGATCGACAAGGCCCGCAACGGCCCGCTGCGGGCGCCGCTGGTGGTCGTGGTCATCGCAAAACTGCAGGATCACGTCAAATACCCGAAGGCCGAGCAGTTGCTGGCGGCGGGGTGTGCAGCCCACGGGATTTTGCTGGCGGCCTATGCGCAGGGGATTGGCGCGGTATGGCGTACCGGTGAGCTGGCTTACTCAAAACATGTCGCCAAAGGTTTGGGGCTGACGGATGACGAAGAGGTGATTGCGTTTCTTTACCTCGGTACGCCGCAGAAAGAACCGCGCGTGGCGGAGAAGGTTGATCTGGCGGAGTTTGTCAGTGCCTGGCCGGGTAAAGCCTGACACTGAAAACCTCATCAGGGCTGGACAACCGCACCCGGTTCCAGCGGCAACTCAAGACTGGCCACAAACCCGCCCTGCGGGTGATTGGCCAGCACCAGCGTCCCGCCATGGCGCTCCGCCGCACGCCGGGCGATTGCCAGGCCCAGACCATGCCCGGCAGCGGTTTGCCCCGGTGCCCGATAAAACGGCTCGCCCAACTGGCTCAAATGCTCGGCCTGCACGCCCGGTCCGTGATCGCGCACGCTCACCACGATCCGCTCGCCATGTCGCGAGGCTTGCAATTCGATCGACTGCCCCACCGGGTTGAAGCGCTGGGCGTTGCGCAGCAGATTGTCCACGGCGCGTTCGATCATGGTCGGCCAGCCTGTCAGATTGAGCTGCGGTTCGGCCTCCAGACGTACGGTCTGCTCCGGCGAGCCGAGTTGCGCGTCCTTTTGCAGGGTGCCCAGCAGGGCATTCAGATCCACGGATTCGGCGCTGGCGTTGTCGGCGTCGACCCGCGCCAGCACCAGAATTTCACTGATCAAGGCTTCCAGCCGATCGCATTCGCGGGTAAGACGCGGCCAGAGTTTTTCCCGTTCTTCCGGGCTCGCCCGTTCGGCCAGTGCCAGGGCGATGCGCAGACGTGCCAGCGGTGAGCGCAACTCGTGGGACACGTCGCGCAGCAACTGGCGCTGGCTGCCGATCAGGCTTTGCAGGCGTGCGCCCATGCGGTTGAAGTCGTTGGCCAGCACGCCGAACTCATCGCGGCGGTTGGCCAGTTTCGCCAGGCTGTTCTGCTGGTAGGTGGTCTGCCCCAGATCGTGCACCGCGCCGCGCAAGCGGTTGAGCGGGCGGGTGATGGAAAAGGTCACCAAAAGACTGAACAGGGTCAGCACCACCAGCGCGATCCCCAGCGCGCTCAATGGCCAAAGCAGGCTTTCGCGGTGCCAGGCGTCGAGTTCCGGGTGCGGGATGCGATAGATGAACAGGTAAGTATCACCGGTCTTTTCGCTGGTGAATTCATCGGTCAGGCGCCGCCAGGGCAGGCGCCGGTCGTCGTTGTTCTGCCGTGCTTCAAAGGCTGCCGCGCGACGGGGGAAGGTGCCGCGTACCACCGGGTCGCCGCTTTCGTTCAGCACTTGTACGTCGATGTGATACTGACGCTTGCGTTGCTGGAGGATGTCCTGGGCGGCGTCTTCACCCTGGGACTCGTAGGTCTGCGTCCAGTCGGCGGCCAATGTGTTGAGGCCCGGATGGCGGCTGAGGATCCAGGCGTCCTGATTGAGCATGTGCCCCAGCAAAATGGAAAGCCCCGCAACCAGGGCGATGGCCAGCCAGAAGCTTGCGAGAATACGCCAGAACAATGAACGCACAATGATTCCTCAGAACAAACGCAAAACCCTGTGGGAGCGAGCTTGCTCGCGATAGCGTAGTGTCAGACAGCTAAGTTTTGTCTGATGCACCGCTATCGCGAGCAAGCTCGCTCCCACATTGGGCCGGGTGAAAAAAGACCCGACGGGGTGAGCCGTCGGGTCAGAACATTATTGCGCCTTTTGCGGCTGTTGCGCTTTCCAGGCCTTGAACTCGGCCCATTCGGCGCGACGCTCGGCCTGTTTCTTCTGGATCTCGTCGAATTTCTTCTGTTGATCCGGTTTCAGCACGGCGCGGACGTCGGATTCGGCTTTCTTGTGGTTGGCCGCCATCTCGTCTTTCATGGCTTTCTGGTCGGCCGGGGAGAGTTTCTCCAGGTATTTCTCGACCGTCTGCTTACGCTCGTGCATCTGCTCGCCCATGATCTTGCGGATTTGCTCGCGCTGTTCGCGGGAGAGGTCCAGCTCGCTGTACGGGCCTTTGCCGTGCATGCGGTGCATCTGACCGCCGTGGCTCCAGCCACCGTCAGGCCCGCCCATCGGGCCACCATCCTGCGGCACGGCCATGGCGACGGTCGGCAGAGCGGCAGCGAACATCAGAGCGATAAGAGTCTTGCGCATGGTGTATCTCCTTGTCTCGTTCCCGGTACGTTCCGGATGGGTACAGATTACGGAGATCAAGGTCAGCGGCGGTCAGCGCTGGGTAAAGCTTGGGTAAAGACGCTTTGTCATCGAACTGACAAAGCGTCCGCAGAAACGCTAGAGGCTGTAGTAGTAGCCACGGCTGCGCAGGGCCACGATGCGCGGGCGGCCGTCGGCGTGGGGGCCGATCTTCTTGCGCAGGTTGCTGACGTGCATGTCCAGGCTGCGATCGTACAGGGTCAGCTTGCGACCCAGGGCGATCTGCGCCAGTTCCTGCTTGTCCAGCGGCTCGCCCGGTTGTTTGAGCAGGGCTTCGAGCAGACGGCTTTCGGATACGGTGAGGGTGAATTCCTTTTCGTCGATGCTGACCACGCCGCGCACCGGACTGAAACTCAGGTCGCCCAGCTCCAGCTGGGTCGACACGGCGGCCGGATGGCTGCGACGCAGCACGGCGCGCAGGCGGGCGGTGAGTTCGCGGGGATCGCAGGGTTTGGCCAGGTAATCGTCGGCACCCAGTTCCAGACCGAGGATGCGGTCCAGCGGCTCGCCGCGGGCCGAAAGCATCACCACCGGAAGGTCGGCATGGTCGTTGCGCAATTGCTTGAGCAGTTCCAGACCGCTGCCATCGGGCAGCATCACGTCCAGCACCACGGCAGCGGGGGCGGATTCGGCCAGGGCCTTGCGGGCGCTCTGGCCATCGTGGCAGGCACGCACCTGAAAGCCTTCCTGGCTCAGCCAACTGCTCAGAAGCTCACACAGCTCCTGGTCATCATCAATCAGTAACAGCTCGCTCATGACTCACTCAATTCAGCCATTGTCGACGTTTTCGACTTGCACCACTGGCAAAGATACCGCAGAGCAGGGCCAATAGCGCTACCCCGGCGCCGGTGACGAACCATTGCTGCTGTTCGGTCAGCAGGCGCGGCACTGGGCTGGCCAGGGCTTCCTTGAGTTGCAGCTTCAGACGCTGGTTCTCCTGGCGGAGCCGGGCAAGCTGGGCGCTTTCGCGGGTGTTGTCGGCATCCTGCAGTTGTTTGCTCAATTCTTCACGCTGCTGCTCGCTGGCTTTCAGGCGCTGCTGCAACTCGGTGATCTGGCTGCCGGCGCTCAAGGACAACGGCGTGGAATAGCCGCTTTCGGTGCTTTCCTCACCATGGGCGGGCGCCATGATCGACAACGTGACCAGCATCAGACACAACGGACCCTTGCGCATAGCGACTCCTGTTTCCAAATGGATATTGGGCAGGTTGTCGGCCGGCAAACGAGAATAATGAGCGATTGAGAACGCGATGAACCGACAAGGTTCATCGCGTGGCAGTAGATTAAGGCAGGACTTGCTTGAACGGCTTCACGACTACATTCGCATAGACGCCTGCAGCGATGTAGGGATCGGCATCGGCCCAGGCTTGTGCCGCACTCAGGGAGTCGAATTCGGCGACGATCAGGCTGCCGGTGAAACCCGCCGCGCCCGGATCATTGCTGTCGACCGCCGGATGCGGGCCGGCCAGCACGATGCGGCCTTCGCCCTTGAGCACCTGCAGGCGTTCAAGGTGCGCCGGGCGGGCGGCGAGACGCGCGTCCAGAGAATTGGCGACGTCGGTGGCAATGATGGCGTAGAGCATGTCAGTCCTCGGTTTTTGGCGTTGTGGTATCGGCGTCGTGCAGGTGACGGGACAGGTAGATGCCCTGGCCCACCAGGAACAGCACGGTCATGCCCAGGCTGCCGAACACCTTGAAGTCCACCCAGATGCTCTGGAAGGTGAAGGCAACGAACAGGTTGGCGGCGCCGCTGAACAGGAAGAAGGCGATCCAGGCGATGTTCAGGCGGGTCCAGACCGGGTCCGGCAGGGTCAGCGCGTGGCCCATGATGCGCTTGATCAGCAGGCGGTCACCGATGAAGTGGCTGCCGATGAAGGCCAGGGCGAACAACCAGTTGACCACCGGGGCTTTCCATTTCAGGAAGGTTTCGCTGTGGAAAGCCAGGGTCAGGCTGCCGAACACGAGGCAGGCGATCAGGGTCAGCCACTGGCTCTTCTCCAGCTTGCGCTGCTTGATGAAGAGCGCGCCGTAGACCACCAGAGAGCTGACAATCAGCATTGCGGTGGCGCTGTAGATACCGCCGACGGTCAACTCGTGACCGGCGACATCGACGGTACGGGGGTCGAGTTTGTAGACGATGAAGAACAGCAGAAGCGGGATGAAATCGATGAATTGTTTCACAGTGAGAGCCAGAAGCTGGATGTGGCGGCATAATAACAAACATATGGGCGCGCGATAGCGCCAGCTGATTTGAGGTTACACAACCCCGTGAATGTCGATTTGCACTGCCACAGCACGGCCTCCGATGGCGCCCTGGCGCCTGCGGCACTGGTTGCGCGTGCGTTCGAGAACGGCGTGCGAATCCTGGCCCTGACCGATCACGATACCGTCGAAGGCCTCGCCGAGGCGCGTGTCGCTGCCGAAGCGTTGGGGATGCAACTGGTCAACGGCGTCGAACTTTCCTGTACCTGGGGCGGGGCGACCATTCATGTGCTGGGCTATGGCTTCGACGTCAACGCCGCGCCGTTGGTCGAGGCCATTGCGAAGTTGCACGATGGCCGCTGGCTGCGGTCTGAAGAAATAAGCCGCAAGCTCGCCCTCAAGGGCATGCCCGGCGCACTCGACGGCGCACGGCAGATCCAGCAGGAGCTGGGCGACAGCGGCAATGCGCCGGCCCGCCCGCATTTCGCCGACTGGATGGTGCGCGAAGGATTCGTCAAGGATCGCGCCGAGGCGTTTCGCAAATGGCTCGGCGCCGGCAAGCTTGGGGACGTCAAGCAACACTGGCCGACCCTCGATGAAACCGTCGGCACGCTGCGCGCCGCCGGGGCCTGGGTCAGCCTGGCGCATCCCTGGCACTACGATTTCACCCGCAGCAAGCGCCGAAAGCTGATTGCCGACTATATTCAAGCGGGCGGACAGGCGATTGAAGTCGTCAACGGTTATCAGCCTGCGGAGCAGGTAGGCAGCCTGGCGATCCTTGCCCGTGAGTTCGGTCTGCTGGTCAGCGCCGGCAGTGATTTTCATGGCCCGGGAGGCTGGTCGGAGATCGGCCAGTACCGGCCGCTCCCTGAGGACCTTCCACCCCTGTGGTGTCGGTTCAAACATGACACAGTTATTGCCGCCGTCTGAACAGGTAGAGAATGTGAGCCAATTTTTCCAGATTCATCCGGAAAACCCGCAAGCGCGCCTGATCAAGCAGGCGGTCGAGATCATCCGCAAGGGCGGGGTGGTGGTCTATCCAACGGACTCTTCCTACGCAATCGGTTGCCAGATCGGCGACAAGACGGCGATCGAGCGTGTCCGGCGCCTGCGTCAGCTCGATGAAAAGCACAACTTCGCGCTGATCTGCAGCGATCTGTCGCAACTGGGCAACTACGCCAAGATCGACACCGGCACCTTCCGGATTCTGAAGGCCCATCTGCCGGGCCCTTACACCTTCATTCTCAACGCCACCCGCGAAGTGCCGCGACTGTTGCTGCACCCGAAAAAGCGCACCATCGGTCTAAGGGTGCCCAGCCACCCGATTGCCCTGGCGCTGCTGGCCGAGCTGGGTGAGCCATTGATGAGCGTGACCCTGATCATGCCCGGCGATGAAGACCCGTTGAGCGATCCTTACGAAATGCGTCAATTGCTTGAGCATCAGGTCGATCTGATCATCGACGGCGGTTTCGGCGGCATCAAGGCCTCCACCGTGGTCGACCTGACCGGCGACGATCCGGAAGTGGTCCGCGTCGGTTGCGGTGATCCTGCGCCGTTCATGGTCGAGGCCTGAATGTCCGCAGTCGAAACCGTCGATCCCCAGGCCGGTGCCCAGCAGGAACTGCCGTTTGCCATGGTCTATGGCCAGGCCGTCACGGAAATGCCGCTGGACCTGTATATCCCGCCGGATGCCCTTGAAGTCTTTCTCGAAGCGTTCGAAGGCCCGCTCGACCTGCTGCTGTACCTGATCCGCAAACAGAACATCGACATCCTCGACATTCCGGTGGCGGAAATCACCCGTCAGTACATGGGCTATGTCGAGCTGATGCAATCGGTGCGCCTGGAGCTCGCCGCCGAATATCTGGTGATGGCCGCGATGCTGGCCGAAATCAAGTCACGGATGTTGCTGCCCCGGGCCGAAACCGTCGAGGACGAAGAGGAAGACCCGCGCGCCGAGCTGATCCGCCGCTTGCAGGAGTACGAGCGCTTCAAGGTGGCCGCCGAAGGCATCGACGGGCTGAGTCGGGTCGGTCGCGATGTGATCGTGCCGAAGCTCGAGGCCCCTCAGGTGACCGTGCGCAAGTTGCTGCCGGATGTGGCGCTGGAAGAAATACTGATGTCCATGGCCGAAGTGTTGCGTCGTGGCGACATGTTCGAAAGCCATCAGGTCAGCCGCGAGGCATTGTCCACCCGCGAACGCATGAGCGATGTGCTGGAGCGGCTCAAGGGGGGCGGCTTTGTGCCGTTCGTCGAGCTGTTCACCGCCGAGGAAGGTCGGCTCGGTGTGGTGGTGACCTTCATGGCGATCCTTGAACTGGTCAAGGAGTCGCTGGTCGAGCTGGTGCAGAATGAGCCGTTCGCCGCGATCCACGTGCGAGCCCGAGTCGAATAACGAGTCTGAACATGAACCTGACTGAACCCCGCGAGCTGGCGCCCCTGCTTGAAGCCTTTCTGTTGGCCTCGGGAAAGCCGCAAACCCTTGAGCGACTGTACGAGTTGTTCGAGGAAGGCGAACGACCGGAGCCGCCGGTCTTCAAAAAAGCCCTGGCCCTGCTGGAAAAGTCCTGCGAGGGGCGGGCATTCGAGCTCAAGGAGGTGGCCTCCGGCTATCGTCTGCAGATTCGCGAGAAATTCGCACCGTGGGTCGGTCGTCTATGGGAAGAACGCCCGCAACGTTATTCCCGGGCCCTGCTGGAAACCATGGCGCTGATCGCTTATCGCCAGCCGATCACCCGAGGCGAGATCGAGGACGTGCGGGGCGTGGCGGTCAACACCAACATCGTCAAGACCCTGATCGAGCGTGAATGGATCCGTGTCGTCGGTTACCGTGACGTGCCGGGCAAACCGGCGATGTTCGCCACCACCAAGGCGTTTCTCGATCATTTCAACCTCAAGAGCCTTGATGAATTGCCACCGCTGGCTGAATTGCGTGAGATCGAACCCGATCCGGTGCTCGACTTCGACGATGCCCCGGTGCCCCCGGGGTTGCAGGAACTGGCCGATGCCAGCGCCGGGCCGGAAGAGCCGAAAGAGGAAACCAGTTTCCACACGTTGCTGCTCGAACTGGACAGCATGGAGGAGGGAATCAAGACCGACTTCGATGATTTGCTGCGGGATGCGGCGGATGGCGAGTCGGTGTCGTCCGGTTTCGAGACCGATCCGGCCAGACCATCCGTCGACGTTGAATTCGAAGCGAAGCCGGAGGTTGAGCCCGATCTTGAGCCCGAGCCTGAAGAAGACGTCCTCGGAGTTGCCGAAGCCCGGGAGAAATTGCTGGCTGCCGTCGCCCGGCTTGAACAGCCGGCTGTCGATGAAGAACTGAGCGAAGAAGAAGCCGAAGCCCGGGCACTGGCCGAAGCCATCGAAGCCGAGCGCCGCGAGTTCGAGGATTGAGCATGAGCTCGACCAAGGACCCGTGCATCAGTCTCTGCAAGTTCAGCGATGACATCTGCCTCGGATGCGGGCGCAGTAAGCGCGAGATCAGGGCCTGGAAGAAACTCGACAAGGATGAAAAGCGCACGGTGCTGGCCGAGGCCGCGCTGCGCCTGATCAGACTCGGTGCCACCGGTCGGCGGAAAAAGAAATAACCTGGCCGCGATCGGCTAGTCTCTGATGCGCGCGCGGACACATCCGCGTATGATTCGCGACCCTTCGGCGATCCCTTCGCCCGAAAACCCAGATTTCAACGATTCAGCGGCTCAACTCAGGGCCGTTGAGCAGACCACACCGGGAGGTGCCCAGATGAGTGACAATCAGAAAGACGACCAGGAAATTCGCCCGGCAGGCGAAAAACTGCAAAAGGTCCTCGCCCGTATCGGCGTCGGCTCGCGCCGTGACGTCGAAGCGTGGATCAGCCAGGGCCGGATCAAGGTCAATGGCACAGATGCCACCCTCGGCCTGCGTGTCGACATGCACGACGCCATTACCATCGATGGCAAGGTCATCAAGCGCGAAGAGGCGGCCGAATCGGTCCGCCGCGTGATCATGTACAACAAGCCCGACGGCGAGATCTGCACCCGCGACGACCCGGAAGGCCGCCCGACCGTATTCGACAAGTTGCCACGCCCGAAAGAAGGGCGCTGGATCAACATCGGTCGTCTCGACATCAACACCACCGGCCTGCTGATGTTCACCACTGACGGCGAGCTGGCCAACCGTCTGATGCATCCGTCCTTCGAGATGGACCGAGAGTACGCCGTCCGTGTTCGTGGCGAAGTCGATGACGAGATGATCGAGCGTCTGAAGGCGGGTGTCGTGCTGGAAGACGGCCCGGCGCGCTTCACTGACATTCAGCAGGCACCAGGCGGCGAAGGCTTCAACCACTGGTATCACTGCGTGGTGATGGAAGGTCGTAACCGTGAAGTGCGTCGCCTGTGGGAATCCCAGGGCCTGGTGGTCAGCCGCCTGAAGCGCGTGCGTTTTGGTCCGGTGTTCCTCAATTCCGATTTGCCGATGGGCCGCTGGCGCGAAATGAGTCAGTACGAAGTCGACGTGCTGAGCGCTGAAGTCGGTCTGACACCTGTGGCCCTGCCGCAGTTGAATGCCAAGAGCAAGGACAAGCTCGAGCGTATGCAGCGCAAGTCGTCGCGACCGATGGCTCGCACCGAGCGTGTGCGCACCTTGCGTCCGGCCAATGGCGCACCGGCTGCTGCCGGCCCGCGCCCGGCGCGTGAGCCGCAGATCGAAGGCGAGCGCCCGGCTCGCAAGCCGGCGGCGCGTCCGGAAGGTGAGCGTGCACCACGCGGCCGTACCGATCGCAGTGAAGGTCGTGCGCCTGCCGGTCGCGGTACGCCGGTGGCGGATCGTCCGGCCGATACCAAGCGTCCGGCCAAACCGGCACCGAAGCGTCCAGGCATCAGACTGGCGGACGATGACAAGCCATCGGGCAAGCGCCGTGGCGCGCCTGCCGGTTCCGGCCAGCGTCCGGGGTTCGGTCGCAAGAAGCCGGAATAAGGCAGCTGCAAGTTTCGAGCGGCAAGCCTCAAGCTGAAACAGAAAACGCCAACTCTTGGAGTTGGCGTTTTTTTTTGGACTTTTTATTTCTTTTTTTTGAGGTGTCTTTTCTTGTTTTAGAACAGAAAACTTGACGGCTTTCAAATAGTTAGCCAGCTAACGTCAATCTCCGCACCAGGCTCCGGTTGGTGTGGAGTGGAAAATTTACGTTACGCAGTGTCAGCGGCTATTTACGAAAAAGTCGCCGTAGCCCCGTGAATCGGATGCGTCTGTCGCGCTGTAAGGAAAATCTGCCGGAACTCGTCCCGCCGGGCCTTGCGCAGGGCTCTGGCGTGCTTGTTTCAGGCTCGTTTGAAAGGTGAGATGCGCCCCATGCCTGTCGTGCAGGTGCATAACAAGAAGGAGGCGCAATGAACGCCGATATCCATTTTCACTTCTCTTCGTGGGACGGATTGACCATCGTCCACGCCGATGGCCTGCAAAGGCCTGACTCAATTTTTGCAGCCGTCCGGGTCGCCCGGGACGGACACACGCAATCCCGGCAACCGACTCGCTGATCCAGCGGGGTCTGGCAGCAGGGGGTTAGCGGTGTACAATGCGCCGCGTTTTAACTGTGACCCTCTGCGTAATCGCGCAAACCTCAAGGCTATCCGCCTTGTTCACTCCGCCGCGTCACGAGCGTGTCGGGTTCGATTTCGTCACAGACAAGAACAAACAGGTGACGCATGACCGTTGTAAGAAAACTGAATGCCTGGTGCTTGCGCTGGGGTTTGATCAGGGCTGGCTGAAATCGCAACCTTGCAGCAACGTCTACTGAACATCATCAAACCTTGTGTGAGACCTTTTTCATGAGTGGACAAAACTCGCAATCAGGCGAGCTGAAACGCGGCCTGAAAAATCGCCATATTCAACTGATCGCCCTTGGCGGCGCGATCGGCACCGGATTGTTCCTGGGCTCGGCGGGGGTGCTGAAATCCGCCGGCCCGTCGATGATCCTCGGCTATGCCATCTGCGGCTTCATCGCCTTCATGATCATGCGCCAGCTCGGCGAGATGATCGTCGAAGAGCCGGTGGCCGGCTCCTTCAGCCACTTCGCGCACAAATACTGGGGCGGTTTCGCCGGTTTCCTGTCGGGCTGGAACTGCTGGATCCTGTACATCCTGGTGGGCATGTCGGAGCTGACAGCCGTCGGCAAGTACATCCACTACTGGGCGCCGGACATCCCGAGCTGGGTCACCGCGGCCGCGTTCTTCCTGCTGATCAATGCGATCAACCTGGCCAACGTCAAGGTTTTCGGTGAGGCCGAGTTCTGGTTTGCGATCATCAAGGTCGTGGCCATCGTCGGCATGATTGCCCTGGGCAGTTACCTGCTGGTCAGCGGCCATGGCGGCCCACAGGCTTCGGTCAGCAACCTGTGGTCCCACGGCGGCTTCTTCCCCAATGGCGTCAGCGGTCTGGTGATGGCCATGGCGATCATCATGTTTTCCTTCGGTGGTCTGGAAATGCTCGGTTTCACCGCAGCCGAGGCCGACAAGCCGAAAACCGTGATCCCGAAAGCGATCAACCAGGTGATCTACCGGATCCTGATTTTCTACATCGGCGCACTGGTGATTCTGTTGTCGCTGACCCCGTGGAACAGCCTGCTGGATACCCTCAACGCGTCAGGCGACTCCTACAGCGGCAGCCCGTTCGTGCAGGTGTTCTCGATGCTCGGCAGCAACACGGCTGCGCACTTGCTCAACTTCGTGGTACTGACCGCAGCGCTGTCGGTGTACAACAGCGGCACCTACTGCAACAGCCGGATGCTGCTGGGCATGGCGGAGCAGGGCGATGCACCGAAAGGGCTGGCGAAGATCGACAAGCGCGGCGTACCGGTGCGTTCGATTCTGGCTTCGGCGGCGGTCACCCTGGTGGCCGTGCTGCTCAACTATCTGATGCCTCAACATGCGCTGGAACTGCTGATGTCGCTGGTCGTGGCGACGCTGGTGATCAACTGGGCGATGATCAGCTTCTCGCACTTCAAGTTCCGCCAGCACATGAACAAGACCAACCAGAAGCCGCTGTTCAAGGCGCTGTGGTACCCGTACGGCAACTACATCTGCCTGGCGTTCGTGGCGTTCATTCTTGGCGTGATGCTGCTGATCCCGGGCATCCAGATCTCGGTGTATGCGATTCCGGTGTGGGTCGTGTTCATGTGGGTCTGCTATGTGATCAAGAACAAACGTGGCGCGCAGCCAACGTTGCACGCCGCCGTGAAGTAACGCGGCGAGCACAAACATCAAACCCGGCCTGGCGCCGGGTTTTTTGTTTTCGCGGATTCTGCAAGTGATCCCGAATGCCTTTTGTTTCCGGGGTGAGAATTCTGCGCGTTACGCGTAATCGGCAATGGGATAGAGCGTGCACAACGCTTCGGTCTGCAAGCGGAATTGTTCCTTCGCGGCAGGCTCCAGTGCGTAGTCCCGCTCACCCAGCGGTGTCACCTTGTCGAGGATCCGGCACATCAGGTCGACAATCTGCCGGCATCCTCTCCGGTCGATGTGGCGTTGGGCAATGGAGCCGGTGCCGATGCGCAATCCGCTGGTCACGGAGGATGACCGAAGCTCGCCAGGGACGCGGTGCCTGTTCACGATGATTCCGCATTGTTCCAGCGCCGATTCTGCAATGGAACCGGTGATGCCGCTGCGCAACCGGAGCAGAACCGTATGGTTTTCACTGCGTCCGCCCACCACTTCATAGTCATGTGCTTGAAACGCAGTGGCCAGTTCATCGGCCGAGTTGCGGATCCGCGCCATGTACGCGTCGAACTCTGCCGACATGGCATGCCCCAGTGCCGCCGCCTTGGCCGCGATCATGTTGACGGCCGGCGCACCTTGCATGCCGGGAAACACAGCCTGGTCAAGGGCGCGGTTGAAGGTTGTCCTCAGGCCGGGAACCTTGGTATTCGCATCCCGGCCGCAAAGGATCAGGCCGCCGCGGGGGCCCATGAGTTGCTTGTGTGTGCAGGTAGTGGTGACGTGCGCTACGTCGATCGGGCTTGGATGGCGCCCGGTGGCAACCAGACCGGCGATATGTGAAATGTCGGCGAGCAGGATGGAGCCGGCCTCGTCGGCAATTTCGCGGAACCGCTCGAAATCCACCACCCGCGAGTAGGCACTCGCACAACACATGATGATGCGCGGGCGGTGGGCGAGAGCCAGTGTGCGTACCTCGTTGTAATCGATCAGGCCCTCGGCGGTCGTACCGTAGCGGATCGCCTTGTAATGGTCGCTCGAGAATGCCGCAGTGCTGCCATGAGTCAGGTGGCCGCCATGTTCGACGGCCATTCCCAGCAGGGTGTCGCCAGGTTCGAGCAGGCCGGTGAGCACCTGGTAATTGGCGTTCGATGCCGAGTGTGATTGCACGTTGGCGTACTGAGCGCCAAACAGCTCCCGGGCTCTGCGGATGGCCAGCGACTCGACCAGGGTGACGTTTTCGCATCCGGCGTTATAGCGTCTGCCGGGTGTCCCTTCGGCCGTCACATTGACCAGTGCCGACGCGGAGGCTGCCAGGGTGCGTGGGTTCGCAGCGCAGGCGGAAGAGACCAGTGACAAGGTCTGGTGCTGGCGCGTGACTTCGGCGTCGAGAATCTGCGCGAGTTCGGCGTCTTGCGCTCGCAGGTCTGCCAGGCCGCGCCGCAGCAAGTCGGCCTGGGTCGTAAGCTGTTGAGTATTGACCGGCATTGTCTGTATTCCTTCCCTGTGTGTTGCGCGCAGCCAGCAACCGCGCGACTTTCCCGTTTTGCCTGTGGCGACATCCCTGTATTGCCAAACCGGTGCAGGCGGATCCGTTTTCCGGCGCCGCTGCGCACAAAACCAACCTCCGTACAGACAGTCAGTGTCTTTTCCCCTGTGGATCATTGGGGCGAGACTGCCCGAAGCATCATAGTTTTTTTGCTTGGGAACGCTAGAAGAATTAATCAAAAAAATGAACATTCTTCAAAGAAAATGATTCTTTTTGTCGGGGGAGGGTGTAAAAGCTGAGAGCTTGTCGCTGCTTTTCTTCGATGAAGCGAAAGGTGAAGGGAACGGACAAGTCAGTTCAGATTGCCGGGTGAGACGACAAGGTTGAGCGAGCCATCGAGGGTTCAGTTAATCCCGGATGGAGGATGCTATGATCGCTCGCGATTTTGACAGGGATGCAGTTGTAGTCATCCGCCTGGGTAATTATTCAGGGTGTGATGTCTTTACAGTTACCAATGGGCAGCAGGCAATTCATGCACAGACGAGAAAGATCGGAGAATCTGAAAAACAACATCAAATACCTGATAAAAAGCCGTGGGGAGACACAGTTGTCCTTGTGCAACTCCAGTGGCCTGACCAGAACAACCATCTATAACATCCTTGAGGGGAAAGTGGTCAATGTTCAACAGTCCACGGTTCGCAAGATTTCCGACTTCTTTGGCGTTTCTTATGAAGAAATAGAAACGATCGATTTTGAAGAGAAGGAAATAATAGAAAGCAGTATTTCGCCGCAGGGGAACATGAACCCGGCGGCGGTGCCTGTCCTGAAAGAGAGTCTGCTGATCCAGAATCTGGACAAGAGGATTGGCGAATTGGCCACGATTCATCCATTGACCTATTACTTCGGCACCTCCTTCAATTTGATCGGTGTGCTGTTGGAAAACGAGATCAGTGGGCTGAATGAGCCGGGCGATCTATTGATCGTTCAGAAAGGCTCCTCGAGCAGCGGCAGGGAAAAGCTGGTGTATGACAAGGTCACGAAAAGGCTGGCGATTACCAGGGAGATCGGCGTCTCCACGGATCGCATTCGTGTTGTCGGGGATATCATCGAGGAACGATTTAATGGGTTGTAGTGTTGGAATGGAAAACAGCAAGTACAAGCTATTGGGATTTGAGAACGAAAAAAGCCTGGCAGTCATCATGGTGATTGCTACAGGCAAGATAATAAAGATAAAGCTGAGTGAAGTTTTGAATAGTGAGATTATGGATAATCTGAACAAGCTGGAAATAAAGAATCTGTACAAGAAGTTCTATTCTCAGGGCGGGGCGCTGACAGCCTATGAGTTGAATGATCGTCATGAAAGTTCATGGATGATTTACATCATTCTGAACCTCATGTTGTTTACCCTGTATATCTTTACCAGCATCGCCGCGACCAAGCCTATCTATCTGGCGTTTTTCGATATCATCGTGACGCCGGGGACGTTTCTGTATCCGCTGACATTTCTGATCGTCGATCTGTTGAATGAAACGTTCGGTCTCAGACTCGCGCGCAAAGCCATTCTCTTTGCGTTCATCAGCAACGCCGCCATCATCATTCTGCTGGCCATCACGACTCATCTGCCCGGTTTGCCAGGGTGGAAGCTGGACGGGCCTTACAATGATGTCATTGGTCAGCTGTCTTCGGTTCTGGTGGCATCCTCTGTTTCATTTCTGGTGTCCGAAAACATAAACTCGTATCTACTCTGCAAAATCAAGGAACTCACAAACTCCAGGTTCCTGTTTTTGCGCGTGTTTTTAAGTACGTTGTTTGCGGTGATTATCGACAGTTTTCTTTTCTGCTTTATCGCGTTCTATGGCGCGATGGAGACCAGCGCGATATTGAACATGATCTATGTTCAGATTGCGATAAAGGTGGGTTTTGCTTTCTTTAATGTCTTGCCGGCTTACGGGGCAAGATCATTGTTCAAGAAGTATTTGACTGGAAGCCAGGCACAGTAATAACTGTCGTCGCTCACCGGGACGTGATGGCTGTCATGTCCGGTGAGCGTCTGTCGCTGTACTATCGGATATTCAGTTCAGCTCAAGTTTTTCTTTCAGCTTGCGCGCGACCTGATCCTTGTCGTTCAGGAATTCGGCGAGCCCTTTGGCACGAAGATTACAGGCGTCGCAAGTGCCGCAGCCGCTGCCGGTAATGCCGTTGTAGCAGGTCAAGGTCCGGTCGCGGATGAACTCCAGTTTTTGATGGTAATCGGCCAGGGCCCAGGTTTCCGCCTTGTTCAGCCACATCAACGGCGTTTCCAGGGTCAACTTGTAGTCCATGCCGAGTTCAAGGGCTTTGTTCAGCGCTTTGACAAAATCATCCCGGCAGTCCGGATAACCGGAGAAGTCTGTTTCGCAAACACCGGTAATGACGGTTTTTGCCTGCACCTGATACGCATAGATCGAGGCCAGGGTCAGGAAGAGAATATTCCTGCCCGGTACAAAGGTGCTGGGCAGACTGTCGCCCGAACTGTTCATGGTCGGTACTGGAATGTTGTCGCGTGTCAGGCTGCTGATCGCCAGTTCGTTCAGCAGGGAGACGTCCATGGTCTTGTGCACGGTCACGCCAAGTTCTTTTGCAAGTTGCTGTGCAACTTCGATTTCCGCGCGATGGCGCTGGCCATAGTCAAAGGTGATGCAATGGATTTCATCGTAGCGGGTCAGGGCATGGATCAGGCAGGTTGTCGAGTCCTGTCCGCCACTGAATACGATGACCGCTTTGTTGCTCATGGTTATGCTTCCTGCATTGAAAGGTTAAGTGCGATGGATCGAGCAACAATCGAGGAAGTGGCTGCTCTGCGGGGACGACATTCTACGGAGTGCGGTGCTCGATGGCACGGCTTGTTGGCCTGGTGTGGACGGATAGTCCCTCCTGGCGCTTTGTCGTTTCAGCTGTAAGTCGCCCTGTATAGTGAAAGGCCCCGTCACCCGGGAGCTGTTGACTGTCGCCAGGACCCGCTTGGCGACAGTCAGCTTTCACAATGAGAATGCAATGCTGAAGATTTCCAATAACGTGCATCTGCCGGATGCCGAGATCGAGCTGACCGCCATCCGTGCCCAAGGGGCCGGTGGGCAGAACGTCAACAAGGTCTCCAGCGCCGTGCACCTGCGCTTCGATATTCCCGCCTCGTCCTTGCCCGCGTTTTACAAGGAGCGGCTGATGGCGCTGCGCGACAGTCGTATCACCAGCGACGGCGTGTTGATCATCAAGGCCCAGCAATACCGTACTCAGGAACAGAATCGCGCCGATGCGCTGGAGCGTCTCGTCGAGCTGATCCTCAGCGCTACCAGAGTCGAAAAGAAGCGCCGCCCGACCAAGCCGACGCTGGGCTCACAGAAGCGTCGGCTGGAGTCCAAGACCAGGCGCGGCAGCATCAAGGCCGGGCGGGGCAAGGTGGATTTCTAGTCTTCGCGATACTTCGAGGTATGTCGATACAGATAGACGCTCAGCGCCAGGCCGCTCAGCGCAGCAATGGCGGCGAACAGGAAGATCGAGGCAAAGCCGAAGCCTGCCGCAATCGCCCCGGCCAGCGGCCCGGTGATCCCCAGCGAAAGATCGATGAACAGCGAGTAGGCACCGACTGCCGCTCCACGGCTGGAGGCCGGCACCAGATTCACCGCTTCCACACCCAGTGCCGGGAACACCAGCGAGAAACCGAAACCACTCAATGCCGCACCGGCCAATGCCCAGTGTGCATCGGGCGCCAGCCATAGCAACAACAGGCCGAGGGTTTCCACCGACAGGCAGGCAATCGCGACGCGAAAGCCACCGAGGCGATTGATCAGGTTGCCGAACAGCAGGCGCGCACCGATGAAGCTGGCGCCGAACAGGCTCAGGCACAGCACGGCGTTATCCCAGTGTTGCGTGGCGTAATACAGGGTGATGAAGGTGGCGATGGTGCCGAAACCGATTGACCCCAGCGCCAGCCCGCAGCCGTGGGGAAATACCCGCCCGAGCACATGCATGAACGGCAAGCGCTCGCCGGCGACGATCGGCGCGGCGGTTTTTGGCCAGGCCAGCAGCAGGCCCAGGGTGGCCAGCAGCAGAATGCTGACGCCCATGCTCCACAGACCGAAATGGCTGACCAGCCACACCCCCAGTGGTGCCCCGACCGCCAGGGCACCGTAACTGGCGATGCCGTTCCATGAAATGACTTTGGCCGTGTTGGACGCGCCGACACGACCGATCCCCCATCCGATCGACCCGGAGCCGACCAGGCTTTCGGCGCTGCCCAGCACCAGGCGCCCGATGAACAGGCTGATCAGGCTGAGCAACGGCAGGTCAGGCGTCCAGGCCGAAATCAGCATGAACACGCCGCTCAAGCCACAGCCTGCCAAGCCAATCATCACCGCACGTTTGCTGCCCTGATTGTCGATGATCCTGCCGGCATAAGGACGGCTGAGCAGGGTGGCGAGGTATTGCACGCTGATCACCAGCCCGGCGATGACCGCACCGAAGCCCAGGTCGCTATGGACATACCCGGGCAATACGGCGAGTGGAATGCCGATATTCAGGTAGCCGATGAAAGTGAAGAGGACGATGGAAACGACTTGCAGCGTGACCGCCAAGGGGCGCCGGGGTTCTGGCATAGGGGACGACATGGGGTAACGATCCACGGGAAGAGCAGAATAGATAGGCTGCTCATGATACCGATGTGGAGGCGTCTGCGGCGGGGAAAAGTAAAACTATTTGGCCGGGACGACCAGTTGCGTGGTGACCAGGGCCGCGAGGGCATTTTCTTCGCTGCCGAAACGGGCGAGCAGGGCGGCCTGTTTTTCGGGTGAGAGGCGGCTCCAGATCTCGATCATCTTCTCGGTGGTGCCGATGAGGATTTCAGCCTGTTGTTCGTTGAAGGATTCGTCGGTCATGGCGGGCTCGGTTTCAGGCAGTGTGGAAAGCGCATGTTAGCGCTTTCCACACGGTCTGTACGGCGGGTGTTACTTACTCTTCGCTGTCGGCCGGACGGCTTTCAGCGGCTTCTTTCGGCTCGGCCTGTTGGGCGCCGGCTGGTTGCGTGGTCGTCTGCTCAGGTACGTGCAGGCTCGGGAAGGGGAGATTGGGAATCTCGTGCATGGTTGCGCTCCTCGCTAAGTCTGTTGATAGATCTGGTAGATCCGCGCTTTCAGAAAGCCTGCGAAGGATACAGCAGTAAAAATGACAATCAGATTTTTAATTCTGTTTGTTGCGACGGGCGGAATTGTCTAGACAAGTGCGGCAGGGTGACGCAGGGCAAATTTGCTTGATTGTTCCCATGCTCCGCGTGGGAACACCTCAATGGACGCTCCGCGTCCGCTTCGGCAGGGACGCGGAGCGTCCCGGGATGCATTCCCACGCAGAGCGTGGGAATGCATCCCGGAGGGAGTTAGTTGCAGACGCTGGCGATGGCTTCGGCCAGCAAGTCGAGGCGCGTCGCATCAATCCCCGCGACGTTGGCCCGGCCCGAGCTGACCATGTACACGCTGTGATGCTCGCGCAGGTCTTTCACTTGTTCCGGCGACAAACCGGTGTAGGAGAACATCCCGCGCTGTACGCCAATGTGTGCAAAACGCTCGCGCAGGCCATGCGGCTCCAGCGCTTCCACCAGGCCGCTGCGCAACTGGGCGATGCGCAGACGCATGGCTTCCACTTCGTCGGCCCAGCGGCGTTTCAGCTCCGGGTCGGCGAGGATCGTGGCGACGACGGCCGCGCCGTGATCCGGTGGTGTCGACCACAGGTTGCGGGCGATGTGGGCCAGTTGGCTGCGGACGTCGATGAGCTTGTCGGCGGTTTTCGCGCAGACGATCAGCGCGCCGGTACGGTCGCGGTACAGGCCGAAGTTCTTTGAGCAGGAGCTGGTGATCAGCAGCTCGGGCAACTCGGCGGCGAACAGCCGGGTCGACCACGCATCCTGCTCCAGGCCATCGCCGAAGCCCTGGTAGGCAAAGTCGATCAGCGGCAGCAATTCGCGGCGACGCACTACGTCCAGCACCCGGTGCCAGTCGTCGTGACTCAGGTCGAACCCGGTCGGGTTGTGGCAGCACGCATGCAGCAGCACCACATCGCCTTTCGGCACTTCGTTGAGCACGGCCAGCATGGCATCGACGTCGAGACGGTTGTCGCTGCCGACGTACGGGTAGTGACTGATCCTGACGCCGGCTGCCGCGAAAATCGTTTCGTGAATCGGCCAGGTCGGGTTGCTCAGCCAGACGCCCTTGCCCGGCAGGCACTGGGCGATGAAGTCCGCCGCCAGACGCAGGGCGCCAGTGCCGCCCGGGGTCTGGGTGGCGCCGGCGCGTTGCTGGGCGATCAGTGCCGAATCGGCACCGAGCACCAGCTCATTGATCAGCTTGCCGAACAGCGGGTTGCCGTGACCGCCGATGTAAGTCTTGGTGTCCTGGCTTTCGATCAGGCGCGCCTCGGCGATTTTCACCGCCTCGGGAATCGGTGTCAGGCCCTGGGCATCCTTGTAGACGCCAACGCCGAGGTCGAACTTGCGCGGGTTGGTGTCCTGCGCATAGGCCTCCATCAGGCCCAGGATCGGATCGCCGGGCACCCGGCCGATGGCGTCGAAGTGCATTACTTGCGTCCTTCTGCAGTCTTGGCCACTTCGTCGGTGCGTGCGGCCATGATGAAGTCGTTGCGGTGCAGGCCTTTGATCGAGTGGCTCCACCAGGTCACGGTGACTTTGCCCCACTCGGTCAGCAGACCCGGGTGGTGACCTTCGGCCTCGGAGATCTCGCCGACGGCGTTGGTGAACGCCAGGGCGTGCTTGAAGTTCTTGAACAGGAAGACTTTTTCCAGCTGCATGATGCTGTCGCGCACTTCGATGTTCCAGTCAGGGATCTGCTTGATCAGGATCGGCAGTTCTTCATCGCTGACCTGTGGAGCATCGGCACGGCACGCTTCGCAATGGGCTTGGTTCAAAGTGGACATGGTGTACTTCCTGAAATCGAGAGGTGTTTTTTTATATTGGCTGTCAATGTCGCCACGCTAAACCAAAGTGGCGACGACTGACAGGTTCACTTGTAAGCAAAAGTCGCGGTTCAGGCGGCTTTTGGTTTTGGCGGAAATTTCGGTGCGTGCAGACCCAACTGCATGCCTTGCTTGACCATGCCCATGATGTCTTCGTGGGCGAGATCGAACAGGCGCTTGAGGTTCGGCAGAACAAAGTACAGCGGTTGCAGGATATCGATGCGATACGGTGTGCGCATGGCTTCCAGCGGATCGAAGGCCTGATGCTCGGGTTCGTCCGACAGCGAGTAAACGGTTTCTTTCGGCGAGGACAGAATGCCGCCGCCGTAAATGCGTTTGCCTTGCGGGGTGTCGACAAGACCGAACTCGATGGTCATCCAGTACAGACGCGCCAGGTACACGCGCTCTTCCTTGGTGGCTTGCAGACCAAGCTTGCCGTAGGTATGGGTGAATTCGGCGAACCAGGGATTGGTCAGCAGCGGGCAGTGACCGAAGATCTCGTGGAAAATGTCCGGTTCTTGCAGATAGTCCAGCTCTTCACGGGTACGAATGAAGGTGGCCACCGGAAACTGTTTGCTGGCGAGCAATTCGAAAAAGGTCTGGAAAGGGATCAGTGCCGGGACGCGGGCGACCTGCCATCCTGTGGTCTCGCCGAGCACCTTGTTGATCTCGCCCAGTTGCGGAATGCGGTCATGGGGCAGACCGAGTTTTTCGATGCCGTCCAGGTATTCCTGGCAAGCGCGACCCTCGACCACTTTCATCTGGCGGGTGATCAGCGTGTTCCACACCGCATGTTCTTCGGCGGGGTAGTCGATAAAACCTTGCGCATCGGGCTCGCGGGCCACGTATTGCGTCTGCTTCATACTGCTCTCCTGCGAGGGGAATTCGTTCTTGTTATGTCCTGCCATGGACTGAGAAATACCTCAGCGCGTGCCGTGTTGCAGCAAGGTTGATGAGCCGTCGAGTAGGAAAAGTCTCCTTGATTCGTAAAATTATCGTTACGCCTTGTGCGATAAGTCGTGATTGCGGTGATTTGCAGGTTTGAAACGACCTGTGTCTGTCACATAATCTTGACGACTATCTTGCGGGCGACCGAGAAAATTCCGCCCCCTCCACCTGTTTCGGGCCTTTATATGCGTATCAAAGTCCATTGCCAGAACCGCATCGGCATCCTGCGCGACATTCTCAATCTGCTGGTGGAGTACGGGATCAACGTCGCTCGCGGCGAAGTCGGCGGAGAGCACGGCAATGCGATCTACCTGCACTGCCCGAACCTGATCAATCTGCAGTTTCAGGCGTTACGGCCCAAGTTCGAAGCCATCGCCGGCGTCTTCGGCGTGAAACGAGTGGGATTGATGCCCAGCGAGCGCCGGCACATGGAGCTGAACGCGTTGCTCGGGGCGCTGGAGTTTCCGGTGCTGTCGATCGACATGGGGGGATCGATCGTGGCCGCCAACCGCGCGGCGGCACAGTTGCTGGGAGTGCGGGTGGATGAAGTGCCGGGGATTCCGCTGTCACGGTATGCCGAGGATTTCGATCTGCCGGAGCTGGTGCGCGCCAACAAATCGCGGATCAATGGCATGCGGGTCAAGGTCAAGGGGGACATTTTTCTGGCCGACATCGCGCCGCTGCAATCGGAGCATGACGACAGCGAAGCCATGGCCGGCGCGGTCCTGACGCTGCACCGGGCGGATCGGGTCGGCGAACGCATCTATAACGTGCGCAAACAGGAGTTGCGTGGCTTCGACAGCATTTTCCAGAGCTCGAAAGTGATGGCGGCGGTGGTGCGCGAAGCCCGGCGGATGGCACCGCTGGACGCGCCTCTTTTGATCGAGGGTGAAACCGGCACCGGCAAGGAATTGCTGGCGCGGGCCTGTCATCTGGCGAGCCCGCGCGGCCAGTCGCCGCTGATGGCGCTCAACTGCGCGGGGCTGCCGGAGTCGATGGCCGAGACTGAATTGTTCGGCTACGGCCCCGGCGCCTTTGAAGGTGCGCGTGCCGAAGGCAAGCTCGGGCTGCTGGAGCTGACGGCGGGCGGCACGCTGTTCCTCGATGGTGTCGGCGAAATGAGTCCGCGCTTGCAGGTGAAATTGCTGCGTTTCCTGCAGGACGGCTGTTTCCGGCGTGTAGGCAGCGATGAAGAGGTTTACCTGGATGTGCGGGTGATCTGTGCTACCCAGGTGGACTTGTCGGAACTGTGTGCGAGAGGGGAGTTTCGCCAGGATCTGTACCATCGCTTGAATGTGCTCTCGCTGCACATCCCGCCGCTGCGCGAGTGCCTCGACGGACTCACGCCGCTGGTGGAGCACTTCCTCGATCAGGCCAGCCGGCAGATCGGTTGCCCGCTGCCGAAACTGTCGCCGGCGGCCATGGACCGACTCAGTCATTACCATTGGCCGGGCAACGTGCGACAACTGGAAAACGTGCTGTTCCAGGCGGTTTCGCTGTGCGATGGCGGGACGGTCAAGGCTGAGCACATCCGCCTGCCGGACTATGGCGTGCGTCAGCCGCTTGGCGATTTTTCGCTGGAGGGCGGGTTGGACGAGATTGTCGGGCGCTTCGAGAAGGCGGTGCTGGAGCGGTTGTATTCCGAGCACCCGAGCAGTCGGCAACTGGGCAAGCGGCTTGGGGTTTCCCATACGACCATTGCCAACAAGTTGCGAGAGTACGAAGTCGGCAAAGACGCGTCGAGTGATTCCGACCGGTCTGGTTGATTGCCGCGAAGCGGCATGACACCGCCGGTTTTTCGTCTTCGATACATTTCCCTCAATCCCGCGAAACCCCGCAAGTCCTTTGTTTATCGGGCTTATGGCCGCCAGAAAAAAGTTGGTCTGCAAATTGCTTATGGCTCAGCAGTACAGCAGTGGGCGGCAAACGTCCGGCATGCAGAGGAAAGAGTGTGGACAAGTACCTTTATGTGGCAATGACCGGCGCCAGCCAGAACGCACTGGCGCAAAAGGCTCATGCCAACAACCTGGCGAACATCTCCACCAATGGCTTTCAGCGCGACCTGGAACAGGCGCGTTCGATGCCGGTGTTCGGTGACAGCTTTCCGGCGCGTGCGTTTGCCATGAGCGAGCGGCCCGCCACCGATTTCACCCAGGGTTCGCTGGTTCAGACCGGGCGTGACCTGGACGTGGCCGTCAGTGGCAACGGCTTTATCGCCGTGCAGAACCCCAACGGTGGCGAAAGCTACGTGCGCACCGGCAGCCTGAACATCGACGCCCTTGGCGTACTGCGCGCCGGTAACGGCATGCCGGTCCTGGGCAACGGCGGACCGATCGCCATTCCGCCGGAGCAGCAGGTGGAAGTCGGTGAGGATGGCACCATCAGTATTCGTGCGATGGGCGAAGGCCCGCGTGTCATGGCCGAAGTCGACCGGATCAAGCTGGTCAACCCGGACATCAAGAACATGAACAAGGGCCTGGACGGTTCGATCTACACCAAGGACGGCCAGCCTGCGCCGGCCGATGCCAACGTCAAGCTGGTGTCGGGTTTCCTGGAGTCGAGCAACGTCAATGCCGTGGAAGAGATGACTTCGGTGCTGGCCCTGGCCAAGCAGTTCGAGTTGCACGTCAAGATGATGAACACCGCCAAAGACGACGACCAGGCCATGGCTCGGGTCTTGCAGATCAGCTAATTATCAGAACGTCGCGCCGTAAAACAGGCGCACGAGGAGAATCGAATGCTTCCGGCTCTATGGGTTGCCAAAACCGGTCTGTCCGCCCAGGACACCAACCTGACCACCATTTCCAACAACCTGGCCAACGTGTCGACCACGGGTTTCAAACGTGACCGCGCCGAGTTCCAGGACCTGCTGTATCAGATCAAGCGTCAGCCAGGCGCCCAGTCGACCCAGGACAGCGAACTGCCGTCGGGTCTGCAGGTGGGTACTGGTGTGCGCATCGTCGGCACCCAGAAAAACTTCACCGCCGGCAGCCTGCAAACAACCGAGCAGCCGCTGGACATGGCCATCGACGGTCGTGGTTTCTTCCAGATCCTGCAGCCGGACGGCACCACGTCCTACACCCGTGACGGTACGTTCCACCTCGATTCCAATGGCCAGATCGTCAACGCCAGCGGTTTTGCCCTGGAGCCGGCGATCGTCATCCCGAACAACGCCCAGACTTTCACCGTCGGCCGTGACGGCACCGTGTCGATCACCGTGGCCGGCAACCCTGCCGCCCAGGTGATCGGCAACCTGCAGACCGCCGACTTCATCAACCCGGCCGGTCTGCAAGCCGTGGGCAACAACCTGTTCCTGGAAACCGCTGCTTCCGGCGCGCCGCAGGTCGGTACTCCGGGCCTGAACGGTTTCGGTACCACTCTGCAGAACACCCTGGAAACCTCCAACGTCAGCACCGTGGAAGAGATGGTCAACATGATCACCACCCAGCGTGCCTACGAGATGAATTCCAAGGTGATTTCCACCGCCGACCAGATGCTCTCGTTCGTAACGCAGAATCTGTAATCAAGTCTATGAGGCGGCCATGAGGCTGCCTGCAGCACCGTGAGGTAAGGGTCATGAAGCGCTTTGTATCTATTGTGGCATTGAGCGGGGTCGTCTCGCTCGCGGGCTGCGTCGCTCCGACGCCCAAGCCCAATGACCCTTACTACGCCCCGGTGTTGCCGCGTACGCCGTTGCCGGCGGCCGCCAACAACGGCTCGATCTATCAGGCCGGTTTCGAACAGAACCTGTACAGCGACCGCAAGGCGTTCCGGGTCGGTGACATCATCACCATCACCCTGAACGAGAAGACCCAGGCCAGCAAGAACGCCAACTCGCAAGTGGCCAAGAACAGCAAGACCGGCATCGGCCTGACTTCGCTGTTCGGCGGCAGCGGGACCACCAACAACCCGTTGGGCGGCAATGACCTGAGCCTGGACGTCGGCTACAGCGGCGACCGCGCGACCAAGGGTGACAGCAAGGCGGCCCAGGGCAACACCCTGACCGGTTCGATCACCGTGACCGTCGCCGACGTGCTGCCCAACGGCATCATCGCCGTGCGCGGCGAGAAGTGGCTGACCCTCAACACCGGCGACGAGCTGGTGCGGATCGCCGGCCTCGTGCGTGCCGATGACATCGCTACCGACAACACGGTGTCGTCGACCCGGGTCGCCGATGCGCGCATCACCTACTCGGGCACCGGTTCGTTTGCCGATGCGAGTCAGCCAGGCTGGTTCGACCGTTTCTTCCTCAGCCCGCTGTTCCCTTTCTAGGTGGCTACGTTGAATCTGAAAAGCTTTATGGTGGCTGCGCTGTTGCTGTCGGCAGCCTTCAATGCACAAGCCGAACGGTTGAAGGACATCGCCAGCATTTCCGGCGTGCGTTCCAACCAGTTGATCGGCTACGGCCTGGTGGTCGGGCTTAACGGCACCGGCGACCAGACCACGCAAACCCCGTTTACCCTGCAGACCTTCAACAACATGCTCTCGCAGTTCGGCATCAAGGTGCCGCCGGGATCGGGCAACGTGCAGTTGAAAAACGTCGCGGCGGTGTCGGTCAGTGCCGATCTGCCGGCGTTCGCCAAACCGGGTCAGCAGGTCGACATCACGGTTTCCTCCATCGGTAACTCCAAGAGCCTGCGCGGCGGTACGCTGCTGCTGACCCCGCTCAAGGGGATCGACGGCAACGTCTACGCCATCGCTCAGGGCAACCTGGTGGTCGGCGGTTTCGATGCTGAGGGCCGTGACGGTTCGAAGATCACCGTCAACGTTCCGTCGGCCGGTCGCATCCCCGGCGGTGCATCGGTGGAGCGCTCGGTGCCGAGTGGTTTCAACCAGGGCAACAGCCTGACGCTGAACCTCAACCGTTCCGACTTCACCACCGCCAAGCGCATCGTTGACAAGATCAACGACATGCTTGGCCCAGGCGTCGCCCAGGCGATCGATGGCGGTTCGATCCGCGTCACCGCGCCGCTCGATCCGAGCCAGCGCGTCGACTATCTGTCGATCCTGGAAAACCTCGAAGTCGACCCGGGTCAGGCGGTGGCGAAAGTCATCATCAACTCCCGTACCGGCACCATCGTCATCGGCCAGAACGTGAAGGTTTCGCCGGCCGCCGTGACCCACGGCAGCCTGACCGTGACCATCACCGAAGACCCGATCGTCAGCCAGCCGGGCCCGCTGTCCAATGGTCAGACGGCCGTGGTGCCGCGCTCGCGTGTCAATGCTCAGCAGGAAGCCAAGCCGATGTTCAAGTTCGGTCCGGGCACCACCCTCGATGAAATCGTGCGTGCGGTGAACCAGGTCGGCGCGGCGCCGGGTGACCTGATGGCCATTCTCGAAGCACTGAAGCAGGCCGGCGCGTTGCAAGCCGACCTGATCGTGATCTGAGGACGCCGCCCATGGATATGCGCAAGAGCGGTCTGGTCAGCAGCAGTGATTCGGGTTCCTACTCGGACCTCAATCGCCTGAACCAGCTCAAGGTCGGCGACAAGAACAGCGACGCCAACATGCGCAAGGTCGCGCAGGAATTCGAATCGCTGTTCCTGGGCGAGATGCTCAAGTCGATGCGTTCGGCCACCGAGGCGCTGGGGCAGGACAACCCTATGAACACGCCGGCGGCCAAGCAGTATCAGGAAATGTACGACCAGCAACTGGCGGTATCCCTGTCCCGTGAGGGCGGTGGTATCGGCCTGGCCGACGTGCTGATGAAACAGATGTCGAAGAACAAGCCGATGGCGCCGGGCGAGGCCGCCGCCGCGTCCGCTGCCAAACAGCAGGAAGCGCTGGCCAGGGCTGCTTCGGTGGAAACGCCGATTGCTGCTGGCACCGTGGCCACCAGCGGCCCGCTGTCGCGCCTCAATGGGGAACGTCCGTTGTGGGCGTCGCGTTCGGTGCATGCGCCGAACACCCAGCTGGCCCACCGCAATGACATGGAAATGATCAACCAGCGTCGCCTGGCTCTGCCGCCGAAGCTGGCAGACCGTTTGCTCGCCGGCCTGGTGCCTTCGGCCACGAACGCTGCGACGACGCAACTGCCGCAGCGCAATACGGTGGCAGCTGTCACCGGTTCCGGCCCGCTGTACAACGGCGACTGGCTGGCCCGCGCCGAGGCGGACAAGGCTTCCGGCGGACAGATGCAGATCTACGGCCGCGCCATGGCGCAGATT
Organism: Pseudomonas sp. BW7P1; assembly: GCF_024981055.1. Classification (NCBI taxonomy): domain Bacteria; kingdom Pseudomonadati; phylum Pseudomonadota; class Gammaproteobacteria; order Pseudomonadales; family Pseudomonadaceae; genus Pseudomonas; species Pseudomonas sp. BW7P1. The sequence goes on from NZ_CP103374.1 coordinate 1,850,752, forward strand.
CCGCTGGCGCCGGCCAAGCGTGCGTTCAGCAACGCCGACGAATTCGTCAACACCATGCTGCCGATGGCCAAGGAGGCGGCGGCGCGCATCGGCGTCGATCCGCGCTATCTGGTGGCTCAGGCCGCGCTGGAAACCGGCTGGGGCAAATCGGTCATGCGCGCTCAGGACGGCACCAGCAGTCATAACCTGTTCGGGATCAAGGCCAGTGGCAACTGGAAGGGCGATTCGGCTCGGGCGATCACCAGCGAATTCCGTAACGGGCAGATGGTCAAGGAAACGGCGGAGTTCCGTTCCTATGCCTCATACAAGGACAGCTTCCATGATCTGGTGACGTTGCTGCAGAGCAACAATCGCTATCAAGAAGTGTTGAAGTCGGCCGATAACCCAGAACAGTTTGTACGCGAATTGCAAAAGGCCGGTTATGCGACCGACCCGCACTACGCGACGAAGATTTCGCAGATTGCCAGGCAGATGACCGTCAATCAGAACTACGCTGCGGCCGGCGTTTCGACGACGCCCTTATAAACACAAGGTAAGGTTTGAATCATGAGTTTGCTCAATATCGGGATGTCGGGGTTGGCTGCCAGTTCATCCTCTCTGGCTGTGACAGGTAACAACATTGCCAACGTCGACACCGCCGGTTATTCGCGCCAGCAAACCGTGCAGGGCACCAAATCCTCGATCCAGTACGGCAACGTATTCATCGGTACGGGCACTACCCTGGCCGACGTGCGCCGGGTATACAACTCCTACCTGGAAACCCAGCTGCATACCGCTACGTCGCTCAACAGCGAAGCGGCTGCGTACGGTGGGCAGGCGACTGCGCTGGACGCCTCGCTGTCCGACACCAACACCGGCCTGACCGGCGTACTGCAGAAGTTCTTCACCTCGATGCAAGGTGTCGCGACGTCGGCGACCGACGACACATCCCGTCAGTCGGTACTGACCGGTGCGCAGGCCCTGACCAGCCGCTTCAACGCGCTGGCCAAACAGCTGAACGATCAGAACACCACGATCAACGGCAACCTCGGCGACATGGCCGCTCAGGTCAACAAACTGGCCACCTCGATTGCCAATCTCAACCAGAAGATCGGTGAAGTTTCCACCAGCGGCGGCCAGCCGAACGATCTGCTCGACAGCCGTAACGAAGCCGTGCGCCAGCTGTCCGAGCTGGTCGGTGCGCAAGTGGTCGAGCGTGGCACCAGTTTCGACGTCTACGTGGGCAGCGGCCAGCCGCTGGTCGTCGGCAATACCACCAACACCCTGAGCACGGTGCCGAGCAAGGACGACCCGTCGCGCATGGGCATCCAGATGGATCGCGGCTCTAGCACCATCGACATCACGTCGGTGATCAGTGGCGGTGAAATGGGCGGTCTGCTGACCTATCGCAATGAAGTGCTGAACCCGTCGCTCAACGAACTGGGTCGCGTAGCGCTGGTCATTGCCGATCAGATGAATCGCCAGCAGGCCCAGGGCATCGACAAGAACGGTGACTTCGGTGCACCGATTTTCAACGACATCAACAGTGCCGCGCTGATCAGCCAGCGCAGCATTGCCTCGGCCGGCAACAGCGCGGGTTCGGGCAACCTGAATGTCACCATCAAGGACACCGGCAAGCTGACCACCAGCGATTATCAGGTCACCTTCACCAGCGCCACCGACTATACGGTCAAGCGCTCCGACGGCACCGATCTGGGTTCGTTCAGCACCACGACCACGCCTGCGCCAGTGATCGACGGTTTCACCCTGGCCCTCAATGGTGGCGCGATGAGCGCCGGCGATACCTTCAAGGTCACCCCGACCCGTGACGCGGCCACCAACATTCAGACCGTGCTGACCGATCCGAAGAAGATCGCGGCGGCAGCACCCCTGACCGGCGTGGCCAGTACCAACAATTCCGGCACCTACACCCAGCCGACACTGGTCGACACCATCGACATCACCAACCCGGCTTCCCAGGCCGAGTTGCAGAACGCGCTCAAGTATTCGACGCCGGTCAAACTGGTCATGGGGGCGGTCACCAGCGGCAGCCAGTCGTACAACATGGTCGATGCCAAGGGCAACACCATCGGTAGCGGCACCATCGTGCCGGGGCAGGCCAATACCCTGAACCTCAAGATCGGCATGGTCGACTCCACCGGTGCTCCGGTGATGGACACCTCGGTCACGCCGAACGTGCAGAAGACCTTCACCGTGCAGACCACCGTGGGCGCTACCCCGAAAGCGGGCGAAACCTTCACGATCAACCTGACCGGCGCAGCCTCTTCGGACAACCGCAACGCCCAGGCGCTGGTCGGCCTGCAGACCAAACAGACCGTCGACACCGGCACTGGCAGCAAGGGCATCAGCCTGACCGATGCCTATAACAAGCTGGTGACCAACGTCGGTACCAAGGCGGCCCAGAGCAAGTCCGACAACGAAGCCACTTCGGTGATCCTCGATCAGGCCCAGGGTGCGCGCAACTCGCTGTCCCAGGTCAACCTCGATGAAGAAACCGGCAACCTGGTCAAGTATCAGCAGTACTACACCGCCTCTTCACAAATCATCAAGGCTGCGCAGGAAACCTTCGCAACGCTGATCAACAGTCTTTAAGGAGTCGTAATCCATGCGCATTTCCACCGCTCAGTATTACGCGACACAAGCTGCTCAATATCAGCGCAACTACAGCAAGACGGTCGCGACCGCCAACGAAGCCAGCAGCCTGCAGCGCATCAACACCGCCGCCGACGATCCGATCGGCGCCGGTCGCTTGCTGAAGCTCGGCCAGCAGGCCGCAATGCTCGATCAGTACAAAGGCAACATCGACACCACCAAGAGCGCGCTGACCGTTCAGGAATCCACCCTGAACTCCATCACCACTGCTTTGCAGCGCGCCAAGGAAATCGGTCTGGCCGCCAACAACGGCATTGCCACCGACGCAGACCGCAAGGCTTATGCGGCAGAGTTGAGCCAGATCCAGCAACAGGTGCTGGGCCTGATGAACTCCAAGGATGCCAACGGCAATTACCTGTTCTCCGGTTCCAAGACCGATACCGCGCCATACTCGCAAAATGCCGATGGCACCTACACCTATAACGGTGACCAGACGCAGATCAATCTGAACATCGGCGATGGCATGTCGGTCGCCACCAATACCACCGGTTGGGATGCCTTCCAGCAGACCATCAACACCAACCGGACCCAGACCACCATGACCGCTCCGGCCGTCGACGATGGTCGGGTGGTATTGACCAACGGCATCGTCGGTTCCAGCGCCACCTATAACGCCAAGTTCGCGGCCGGCCAACCGTACACCGTGGATTTCATCAGCAGCACCCAGCTGAAAATCACCGATGCCCTGGGCAACGACGTGACAACCGAGGCGAGCCAGAACGGCCTGATCAGCAACAGCAACGGTGCGAACCAGACCGTCAGCTTCCGTGGCGTCGATCTGAAGTTGAACATCAACCTCAAGGCCGGCGATACCAACCCGGATGCCGTCATCGCCGGCCACAGCTTCCAGCTGTCGGCCACGCCTGACTCGTTCACCACCTCACGCAGCGCGGGCAACCCGTCGACGGCGGTCATCACGGGCTCCGGCGTAACCAACCAGGCTGCGTACGACGCGGCATTCCCGTCCGGCGGCGGTGCGATCCTGAAGTTCACCAGCGCCACGGCATTCGACCTGTACGCAGCGCCGGTCACCGCTGACAGCAAGCCGGTTTCATCGGGCACCCTGGTCGGCAACAACGCTACCGCCGCCGGTGTGACGTTCACCCTCGGCGGTACGCCGGGCGCGGGCGATCAGTTCTCGATCCAGTCCAACAATCACCAGACCCAGAACGTGCTCGACACCCTGGGCCAGATGGTCACGGCGCTGAATGCACCGATCGACGGTGATCCGGTGGCCAAACAGAAATTCCAGGGTGCGATGGAGTCGGCGCTGGGCAACATTGACAGTGCTGCGAATCAGATCGGGTCTGCCGTGACGTCGATCGGTGCTCGCGGGCAGTCGCTGGATGACCAGACCACCACCAACCAGAGCCTGATCCAGGCGAATACCACGACTCAGGGTTCGATCCGTGATTCGGATCCGGCGGATGTCATGACCCGCCTGACCCTGCAGCAGACCATGTTGCAGGCCTCGCAACTGGCATTCAGCAAGATCAGCCAGCTGGGCCTGTTCAACAAGATCTGATATCGACCGGGCGCGCAAGCGCCCGGTTGCCCTGATCATTCTGTACTTATTGTTTTCTTTTGCGGTTTCGAAGGGCTCGCAGTTCCGGGCGGGTTCCCGCCGCTTGCGAGTCCGCCGTGAATTCACTTCCCCTTGTCAGTCTCGTCATTCCCGCTTTCAATCCGCGCTTTTTCGAACGGACTTTGAACAGTGCCGTCAGCCAGACTTACCGCGCGCTGGAGATCATCGTCTGCGATGACAGCCGAGGCGGCGATATCGAAGGTATTGTGGCGGCGGTCGTCGAGCGTTCGGGTGTCGAGGTGCGCTACGTGCGTAACCCACGCACGCTGGGCATGATCGGCAACCTCAAGGCCTGCCTGGCCGAGGCGCAGGGCGAGTTCGTCAAGTTCCTGTGCGACGACGACCACCTCTACGCCTCCTGCATCGAGCAGCAGGCCCATGAGCTGGTGCGCGACGAAGTGAGCCTGGTGCTGGCCCAGCGGCTGCTCTGGGATGCGCAGGACATCATCCTGCCGGCGCGCCTGGAAAACACTTCCTTGTCACCGGCCAGCGGCCTGTTCAAGGGCGACGATCTGCTGGCGATCTTCGAAAGGTTTCCGGTGAACGTCCTGGGCGGCTTCAGCAACGCGCTGTTCCGGCGCGCTGATCTCGAAGAGCTGTTGCCGGCATTGACCCAGGACGGCCACTGCTTCACCGCGTCCCTGGATTTCGCCCTTTACATCTGTCTGATGCGGCGCGGCAACGTGGCGATCTCCAACAACGTGCTCAGCGCCGAGCGGCTGTACCCCGAGCGCCTGAGCGCCAGCCAGCCGATGAAGGATGCGCTGGAGGTCGAGCGCGAGTGGATGACGCAGATGCTCAAGGCCCGCAGTGGCGAATCGGCGCCGGCGCCGGGTTGGGTGCGTTATGTGCCGCTGGCCAAGGCCGACGAGACGCCGCGGACCTGGGAAGAGCTGCCCCTGAGTCGTACCCTGGGCACCAAGCAGAGCCGTGAGGAATGGTGCGTCGGCGTCGACAGCTGGAGCTTTGCCGAACTCTATGCGCAATGGCTGGGCTGCCGCGTGCTCAGCGAGGCGCAGCGTCGAGTGCTGCCCGAGACCTTCGCCAGTTGGTCGCACAAGCCGCGGATCGTGCCGGTCGTCATCGATGCAGAAGGCAGCCGTGACGGCGTCGAGCGCACGCTGGAGGCATTGGCCGCCCAGGATTACCCGCCGGAGCTGATCCTGGTGCTGTCCGCCGACTGCTCCGAACCGGAGCTGGACGGTCAGGTCTTCCGCATGCCGTTGCAAGGTGACGGTCTGGAACAGATCAATGCGCTGCTGCCGCAACTGGAAGGGGCCGACTGGTTCTATCTGCTGCAGGCAGGCGACCGCCCGGTGGCTCCGGCACTGTTGCTCATGGCCGAGCGGATCGTGCACAACCCGTCGCTGACCTGTCTGTACGGCGACGAAGGCAGCTTGCGCAACGGCGAGTCGGCGGAGCCGGCGTTCAAGCCGGACTTCAACCTCGACCTCATGCGCAGTTTCCCTTATGTCGGACGTGCGCTGGCGTTCCAGCGCGAGCGCTTCCTGGCCCTGGGCGGCTTTGCGCCGGAGTTCGCTGAACTGGCGCCTCACGATGTGCTGTGGCGCATGGTCGAAAGCGGCGGCACGCACGTGGTCGGCCATGTCGCCGAAGTCTTGCTGGAATCGGTCTTCGACCTGGCCGGATGGCTGACCGAACCGGGCGTCGTCGAGCAGAGTCCGCGCGTGCTTGAAGCGCACCTGCAACGCCTGGGTGTTGCCCATGAACTGCGCCGCGGCAGCATCGATCTGATCAACCGCATCGACTATCGCCATCCCCGCCGCCCGCTGGTGTCGGTGATCATCGTCACCAAGGATCAGACGGCGGCCTTGCAGCGCTGTGTCGAGACGTTGCTGGAGAAAACCGCCTACAGCGAGTACGAACTGTTGTTGGTCGACAACGGCAGCGAAAGCCCCGAGGCATTGACATGGCTGGACGGCATGGCGCAGCTGGGCGGTGACCGGCTGCGCGTGTTGCGTTACCCGCAGCAGGGCAACCCGGCTGCCACTCACAACTTCGCGGTGGGTCAGGCACGCGGCGAATATGTGCTGATGCTCAACGCCTTTGCGGTGATCACCCAGGCCGACTGGCTGGACGAGCTGCTCAATCACGCCCAGCGCCCGGAAGTCGGCGTGGTCGGCGCCAAGATCTACAACCCGGACGGTTGTGTACTGCACGCCGGCCTGGTGCTGGGCATGCAGGGGGCGGTCGGGCTGCCGTTCTACGGTCAGCCGATGCAGGCGGACGGCTACATGTATCGCCTCCAGACGGCCCATGACTTGAGTGCCGTCGGTGGTGATTGCCTGATGATCCGCAAGGAGGTCTTTCAGGCGGTGGGAGGGCTGGACGAGCAGGATCTGACCCAGACGCTCAACGTCGTGGACCTGTGCCTGCGGGTCGGACAGGACGGCTATCTGGTGGTCTGGAACCCTTATGCCAGGCTGGCGCTGGGTGCGCGTCCCGCTGTGGAGGCGACGGAGCAAGAGCAACAGTTGCAGGTGCAGGAGCAGGAAACGTTTTATCAGCGCTGGTTGCCGCTCATCGCGCGTGACCCGGCCTTCAACGTCAACCTGGCGCTGCAGGGCATCGGTGCGACCAGTTTCAGTCTGGAGCCGGGCCTGCGCACCGGCTGGACGCCGTTTTCCAGGAAACTGCTGCCCAATGTGCTGGCCGTGCCGATCAACGCGTCCGCCATCGGCCACTACCGCATCAGCCAGCCGATGATCGAGCTGGAAGCGGCGAATCGGGCCGAAGGGCGTATCTGCTACGGCTTGCCGTCGATCATCGAGATCGAGCGCCAGTCCCCGGATGTGATCGTGCTGCAAGGGCGTTACTCGAAGCACGCCATCGATGAGATCCCGCCGCTGAAGCAGTTCTCGAATGCGCGGAGGATCTTCGAGCTCGATGACAACGTCATCGACGTGCCTCAGCGCAATGCGCACACCCGCAACATGCCCAAGCGCGATGAAATGGAGCAACTGGTGCGCCGTGCCATCGGCTATTGCGACCGCGTGGTCGTGTCCACCGCGCCTTTGGCCAACGTCCTGTCGGACATGCATCACGACATCCGCGTCGTGCCCAACATGCTGTCCCGGCACCTGTGGACCGACCTGCGCAGCCAGCGTCGAACTTCGAAGAAACCGCGGGTCGGCTGGGGCGGCGGCACCAGCCACCACGGCGACCTGGCGGTGATCGCCGACGTGGTGCGCGAACTGGCCAACGAGGTCGACTGGGTATTCTTCGGCATGTGCCCGGACGACCTGCTGCCTTACATGCACGAGTTCCACGGCGTGATCGGGCTGGACGTGTACCCGGCGAAACTGGCCAGCCTCAATCTGGACCTGGCCCTGGCACCGCTGGAGTTCCATATCTTCAACGACTGCAAGAGCAATCTGCGTCTGCTGGAGTACGGCGCCTGCGGCTACCCGGTGATCTGCACCGACACCGAGGCCTACCGCGGTTACCTGCCGTGCACCCGGGTCAAGACCAACACCACCGACGAATGGCTGCAAGCCATCCGCATGCACCTGGCCGACCCGGACGCCAGCTACCGTATGGGCGACCAGCTGCGCGAGGTCGTGCTGCGGGATTACGTGCTGCGCGACGAGAACCTGCGGTATTGGGAGAACGGCTGGTTGGCGGATTGAGAGATTCGCGCTGAAGGCCATGAAGAAACAGGCGACCCAGGAGGTCGCCTGTTTTTTTGGAGTTCAGAAAATGTCGAATGCATCCACCCGGATGCCTTTTCCGTTCGCAGGCTCGCGCTGTCGGGATTGTCCGTCGATAACTTTCTTTCCTGTGGGTTCCATTGATTGTCTGCAATGGCCTCGAAGTTTTTTGGGCCCCCTCAGTTTTGGCGGTTCTCTGTCGATACCCCGGTATTCGTCCGATCGACCGGCATGTTGACGTTGAGTGACAGCCTTCGAGTCGGCAGGGTTGCAGATCCAACAACCACGCAAGGAAGAAGCAAATGGCTGTAGTGAATGGAACGAGTGAAGCGGATGTCCTGTATGGCACCGAGAGCAATGACGAGCTCCATGGAATGGAGTCGGATGACGTGCTGTTCGGCAGCGCGGGATCGGATGTGCTGGATGGCGGGGAGGGTGTCGATACGGCGGACTATCGCCTGCTGTCCACGCCTGTCAGTGTCGAGATCGGCAGCGGTCCGGCAGCGGTCTCGGGCGAGGGCAAGCACGATACCTTGATCGGTATCGAGAAGGTCGTCGGCACCTTCGGCAACGATACGTTCAATGTTTCGGTCGGCGGTGTGACGGTGGACGGAAGCGCGGGCGACGATGTGTACATCGTCAGCAGCGAAGGCGTGACTGTCCTCGAGGAGAACCATGGCGGCTATGACGAGCTGCGTACCAGCCTCAACACCATGAAAATGGATTCCTTCATCGAGAAGCTGACGTTCACCGGCACCGGGGATTTCAAGGGCTACGGCAATGATGGCGACAACGAGATCGTCGGCGGCGCCGGCAACGACTGGTTGTGGGGCGGTGCCGGCGGGGATCATTTTGTCGGCGGTGAAGGCTTCGACACCGTCAGCTACAGCGACAGCCTCGAAGGCGTGCGATTCAGGGATTTCACCAACTTCGACGGATTGACCATCGCCTATGGCGACTCCTACACCGGTATCGAAGCCATCGAAGGTTCGAAATTCGATGATGTGTTTTACATCACCGATGCTGCCGACTACGCCTTGATGATCGACGGCAGCGACGGCTATGACACGGTGAGCTACCGAAACGCGCTCGTGGACGTCGATGTCGAGATCGGCGGCAATTCCAGGCTCTTGAACATCGAAAAGGTGATTGGCTCATCCAGTGCTGATCACTTCACCGTCAACGCCGGCTCTGTGACCCTGGCCGGAGGCGGCGGTGACGATGTTTACACGATCAACAGTGCCGGTGTGACCGTGATCGAGGAAGACGGATTCATGGGGGGCAACGATCACGTGTACACCAGCCTGGCCACGATGCATCTGGATCCGTTCATTGAAAAACTGACCTATACCGGCACGGCGGACTTCACCGGTTACGGCAACGACCTCGCCAACGTGATCACCGGCGGCAGCGGCAATGACGTGCTTTACGGCGGTGCGGGCGATGACCAGTTCTTCGGCGGCGACGGCACCGATACCGTGAGTTACGACGACAGCGACGTCGGGGTGAACATCGGGTTCTGGAAGATCGGGCAGAACGGCACGGCGGAAGGCGACACCTACTACTTCATCGAAGGTCTGCGCGGCAGCCGGTTCGATGATGTTCTGCAAGGTGACGCAGAGGACAACATCCTGGAAGGCAATGCCGGTGACGATGTCATTCACGGCGGCTACGGGGCGGACATCCTGTGTGGCGGCCTGATTTCCGGCACGGTTGGCGGGAGCGTGCAGAATGATTTCCTGGATGGCGGCGAAGGCGATGACACTTACGTGGTGAATGCCCCAGGCCTGGTGACGATCCAGGATTTCGGCAGCAGCCTCAACGACACCCTGATCCTGAACACAATCGCCAACGTCAGCCAGTTGAGCGTCACCCGCATCGGCAACGACGCCTACCTGCACAGCGTCAACGACACCGGTGATGGCGTGCCGGCCAACGGCGTGAAGCTGGTGGACTGGTACGTACCGACCTACAACACCCTCGAGCATCTGCAGACTGCCGACGGCCAGGTTTATGACCTGCCGGCGACGGTCGACGGGTTTGCGATGTTTGGCTGATCCGTTCGCGTCATTGACGTAACGCAGTGAAAGGGATGCGCCCGGATTTCGCCCTCGTCGCGGGGGCGGCAGAGCTGGCGCGTTTCCTGCAAGTCCCCCTCAAATCGCCATAAAACGAGCGCTCGCGGTGATTCACCTGCGCCCGGACTGGCAAAGGTTCAGCCGCAAAGGCCCGCAACAGCGAGGCCGAGCCCTGTGACGCAGAAGAGGGGAGACGATGAAGGCAGTAATTTTGGCGGGCGGGCTCGGTACTCGCATCAGCGAGGAGTCGCACCTCAAGCCCAAGCCGATGATCGAGATCGGCGGCAAGCCAATTCTCTGGCACATCATGAAGCAGTATTCCGCCCACGGAATCCACGACTTCGTGATCTGCCTCGGCTACAAGGGCTACGCGATCAAGGACTTTTTCGCCAACTACTTCCTGCACACCTCCGACGTCACCTTCGACATGCGCAACAACCGCATGGACGTGCACCAGAACTACAGCGAGCCATGGCGCGTGACGCTGGTCGACACCGGTGAAGACACCATGACCGGGGGGCGCCTGCGCCGTGCGGCGCGCTATCTGGAAGGTGAAGAGGCATTCTGCTTCACCTATGGTGACGGCGTGTCCGACCTCGACATCGGCGCTCTGGTGGATTTCCACCGCGGCCACGGCAGACTCGCCACCGTCACCGCTGTGCAACCGCCCGGACGCTATGGCGCACTGGAGCGCGACGGCGACAGCGTATTGGGCTTCACCGAAAAACCACGGGGCGATGGTGGCTGGATCAACGGTGGTTTCTTCGTCCTTTCGCCCAAGGTGCTGCCTTACATCGCGGACGATCAGACTTCCTGGGAAGCCGAGCCCTTGGCAAACCTGGCCGCCGAGCAACAGTTGCAGGCGTTCCAGCACGAAGGCTTCTGGCATCCGATGGACACTCTGCGTGACAAGAACCATCTCGAAGCGCTGTGGCAGAGCGGGGAGGCCCCATGGAAGCAATGGGCCTGAGTCCTGAATTCTGGCGCGGCAAGCGGGTTCTGGTCACCGGACACACCGGTTTCAAGGGCAGCTGGCTGACCCTGTGGCTGCAAAGCCTCGGCGCGCAAGTCAGCGGTTTTTCCCTGGATCCTTCGACCGAGCCGAGCCTGTTCGAACTCGCGCGAGTACACGAAGGCATCAACGATCAGCGTGGCGACCTGCGAGACCTGGGCGCCTTGCTGGAAATCATCGCCGACACCGAGCCGGAGATCGTCCTGCACCTGGCGGCCCAGCCGCTGGTGCGCGAAGGCTATCGCGATCCGCTCGGCACCTACTCCAGCAACGTCATGGGCACACTGAACCTGCTCGAAGCGATCCGTCAGGTCGGTTGCGTGCGGGCCTGCGTGCTGGTGACCACCGACAAGGTCTACGCCAACAAAGAATGGCTGTGGCCGTACCGCGAAGACGAAGCCCTCGGTGGTCACGACCCTTACAGCAGCAGCAAGGCGTGCTGCGAGTTGCTGGCTCAGTCTTATGCGGCATCCTTTTTCCCGGCGGACAAGTACGCCGAACACGGCCTGGCGCTGGCCACCGCTCGCGCCGGCAACGTGCTGGGCGGCGGCGATTTCGCCCCTGAACGGCTGATTCCCGATGTACTTAAAGCCTGGTCCGCAGACGAGCCGGTGACCCTGCGCTACCCGCAAGCCGTTCGCCCTTGGCAGCACGCGCTGGAGCCGCTGGCCGGCTATTTGCAACTGGCCGCCGGCCTCTATGAAGATGGCCCGGAATACGCCGGGGCGTGGAACTTCGGCCCGGGCGAAGCGGACATGTGCAGCGTCGGCGAAGTGGTCGAACTGCTTGCCAATCGCTGGCCACAGGCCCGGGGTCTGCGCATCGAACCGAGCGAACTACACGAAGCCGGCCTGCTGCGCCTGGACAGCAGCCGCGCCCGTCAGGTGCTGGGCTGGCAACCGCGCTGGACGTTGCAGCAATGCCTGACCCAGACCCTCGACTGGCACCTGGCGTGGCAGAACGGCGATGACATGCGCACCGTGACCCTCGGTCAACTGAACCTGTACCGGGGCGCGCTGTGAGTGAATTTTCCTTGCAAGCCTTGCCGCTGGCGGGGCTGTTCAATGTGCGGCACAAGCGTTTCGAAGATCAGCGCGGGCACTTCGCCCGGCTGTTCTGCGAGGGCAGCCTGAAGGCGTTTGGCAGTGAATTTCACATCCGCCAGATCAACCACTCCTGCACCCGCGAGAAGGGCAGCGTGCGCGGTCTGCATTACCAGAACGCCAACGCGCCGGAAGCCAAGCTGATCACCTGCCTGCGCGGTGAAGTGTGGGACGTGGCGGTGGACCTGCGCCCGGATTCCGAAACCTTCCTGCACTGGCACGCCGAGCACCTGAAGGCCGGTGACGGTCGCAGCCTGTTGATCCCGGCCGGTTTCGCTCACGGTTTCCAGACCCTCACCGACGATGCCGAACTGCTTTATCTGCACAGCGCCGATTACGCGCCTGAGCACGAGGGCGGCCTGTCGGTGAACGATCCTCGGCTGGCGATCGCCTGGCCGTTGCCTGTCAATAATTTGTCAGCGCGTGATTCCAGCCATCCCGCGCTCGATCATCACTTTGCTGGAGTGCGTCTATGAATTGCCGTGGGTGCGCCGCACCGCTGAGCCTGCCGCTGATCGACCTCGGCACCTCGCCACCGTCCAACGCCTACGTGCATGCCGATCGGCTGGAGCAGGCCGAACAGTGGGTGCCGCTGAAGGTCGCCGTGTGCCAGCAATGCTGGCTGGTGCAGACCGAGGATTACACCTCTGCCGACAGCCTGTTCGACGCGGAATACGCCTACTTCAGCTCGTTCTCCAGCACCTGGCTGGCCCACGCCGAGCGTTATGTGGCCGAGATGACCGAGCGCTTCGGCCTGACCGCCGACAGCCGGGTGGTGGAAGTCGCGGCCAACGACGGCTACCTGCTGCAATACGTCGCCGCTCGCGGCATCCCGTGCCTGGGCGTCGAGCCGACCCGCAGCACCGCGCAGGCGGCACGGGAAAAAGGCCTGGAGATTCGTGAGCTGTTCTTCGGCCGCGACACCGCCGCACAGCTGAAAAGCGAAGGCTGGTCCGCCGACCTGATGGCCGCCAACAACGTGCTGGCCCATGTGCCGGACATCAATGACTTCCTCGGTGGTTTCGCCACGCTGCTCAAACCGACCGGCGTCGCCACCTTCGAATTCCCGCAACTGCTGACGCTGATGGCGGGCGCGCAGTTCGACACGCTGTACCACGAACACTATTCCTACCTGTCCCTGACTGCCGTGCAGACGTTGTGCGAGCGCAACGGTCTGGAGGTCTTCGACGTCAGCCAGTTGACCACCCACGGCGGATCGCTGCGGGTGTTCGTGCAGCGCAGGGACGGCGAACGCCGCGCTGTGCAACCCGCGGTGCAACAGCAGTTGCAGGCCGAACTCGACGCGGGTGTGAAAACTCCCGAGTACTACGCCACGCTGGCACCGGCCGCCGAACGCATCAAACATGATCTGCTGCGTTTTCTGTTGCAAGCCAAGGCCGATGGCAAGCGCGTAGTCGGTTATGGCGCTGCCGCCAAAGGCAACACCTTGCTCAATTACGCCGGGGTCAAACCGGATCTGCTGGCCTGGGTCGCCGATGCCAACCCGCACAAGCAGGGCAAGTATTTGCCGGGCAGTCGCATCCCGATCGTGGCGCCAGCGCAGATCGATATCGAAAAACCGGATTACGTGCTGGTGCTGCCATGGAACCTGCTGCACGAAGTCAGCCAGCAACTGGCTCAGGTACGCCAGTGGGACGGCCGCTTCGTGATCGCCGTGCCTGAGTTGAGCGTGCTGTGAAGGTCCTGGTCACCGGAGCCACGGGCTTCGTCGGTCGTCATCTGGTCGCGGCGTTGCTGGGGCATGGCTGCACGGTGCGGGCGGTGGCGCGCAGTGAGCAGACCGCCGCCAGCATGGCGTGGATCAATGACGTCGAGTTCGTCAGCGCGGATATTCACGCCGCCGACCTGGACATTGATGCGCTGACCGAGGGGGTCGACGCACTCGTACACCTGGCATGGCCGGGGCTGCCGAACTATCGGGCACTGTTTCATTTCGAGCACAACCTGATGGCCGATTACCGCTTTATCAAGGGCGCGGTCGAGGCGGGCGTGAAGCAGGTACTGGTGACCGGCACCTGCTTCGAATACGGCATGCAGAGCGGCCCGCTGAGCGAATGGAACGATGCACGGCCAGCCAATCCCTACGGGCTGGCCAAGCACACCCTGCACCTGTTTCTGCAAAATCTGCAGCAGGAACATCCGTTCACCCTGCAATGGGTGCGGTTGTTCTATCTGCATGGCACCGGACAGAACCCCAACAGCCTGCTGGCGGCGCTGGACCGGGCGATCGATGCGGGTGAGCCGACGTTCAACATGTCGGCCGGTGAACAGTTACGGGATTTTCTGGCGATTGAAAACGCCGCCGCGCATCTCGCCGCGATCCTTCACAAGCGCGATTTCGACGGCACGCTCAACTGCGCCAGCGGCCAACCGGTTTCAGTGCGTGCGCTGGTCGAACAGCGTGTGCGCGAGCGCGGCGCGTCCATCGGCCTGAACCTTGGTCATTATCCGTATCCGACCCACGAACCGCTGGCGTTCTGGGCGGTGACCGAGCGTCTGCAACAGTTATTGGGAGAGCCGCAATGAGGCACGAGTTGTATCGGGTCACCGACCTGCCGGTGCTGCAGAACCGCACCTTTGCCGATCCCGAATCGGCGAAGGCGTCGGCTCGTGCCGACATGTTGCTGGTGCAGGATGAGCGCAGCGGTCTGATCTTCAACGCCGCGTTCGACGCCGACAAACTCAGCTACGACGCCGACTACCAGAACGAGCAGGCCCATTCCGGCCAGTTCCAGAAGCACCTGCACGACGTTGAAGGCATCATCGCCAAGCACTTCAAGGGTCAGGAACTGATCGAGGTCGGCTGCGGCAAGGGCTACTTCCTTGAGCTGCTCAAGGGCCTGGGCTACCGCATCACCGGCATCGACCCGGCTTACGAAGGCGACAACGCCGACGTGATCAAGGCCCCGTTCACCCGTGGCCTGGGCCTGGAAGCGGACGCCATTGTGCTGCGCCATGTACTGGAGCACATTCAGGATCCACTGGGCTTTCTGGCGGTGATCGCCGAAGCCAATCAGGGCGGCGGGCAGATCTACATCGAAGTGCCGTGCTTCGACTGGATCCTCGAACACCGCGCCTGGTTCGACCTGTTCTACGAGCACGTCAATTATTTCCGCCTCGACGACCTGCGCCGGATGTTCGGCACCGTGCACGAGGCCGGCCACCTGTTCGGCGGCCAATACCTGTACATCGTCGCCGACCTTGCCACATTGCGCCTGAACCCGGAACAACCGGTGCCACGCCTGGCATTGCCGGACGATTTCACCGCCAGCCTCGACCGCGCGGTGCAGATCATTCAGGCCGCACCCGGACAGGGTTCGGCGATCTGGGGGGCGTCCTCCAAAGGCGTGATCTATTCGCTGTTCCTGCAAAGGGCGGGCGTGGCGGTGGATCGCGTGGTCGATATCAACCCGGCCAAACAGGGGCGCTACCTGCCCCTGAGCGGCGCCCGGGTGTCCTCGCCGCAGGAGGCGATGGATGCCTTGCCCGAGGGCGCCAACCTGTTTGTGATGAATTCCAATTACCTCGAAGAGATCAAGCGGATGACCGGTGGACGTTACGTCTATCACGCCGTCGACAGCGCTTCGTTCCAGTGAACCTTGAGATTTTGAAAATGACCGACAACAGCATCAACAAAGCCTTCGAAGCCGAGTGCCGCGAGCAGATCGCCCAGCAGGGTGACGATCAGAAACTTACCGGCCTGGCCCGTGACTTCTTCAATGAGTCCGCCAAACACAAGTACAGCTACCACTTCTCGTGGATGGGCCGTCCGATCATCCAGTTGCCGCAAGACATGATGGCGATGCAGGAAATCATCTGGCAGGTGAAGCCGGACCTGGTCATCGAGTGCGGCATCGCCCACGGCGGCTCGATCATCTACTACGCCTCGCTGCTGGAGCTGCAAGGCCACGGCGAAGTGCTGGGCATCGACCTCGACATTCGCCCGCATAACCGCGAAGCCATTGAAAGCCACCCGATGAGCAAACGCATCAAGATGATCGAGGGCTCGAGCATCGACCCGGCCATCGCCGCTCAGGTGCGTGCTGCCGCTGAAGGCAAGAAAGTCATTCTGGTGCTCGATTCCAACCACACCCACGACCACGTGCTCGAAGAGCTGCGCCTCTATGCGCCACTGGTTTCGGTCGACAGCTACTGCGTGGTAATGGACACCGTGGTTGAAGACATGCCGGCCGATTTCTTCCCGGATCGTCCATGGGGCCCGGGCGACAACCCGAAGACCGCCGTCTGGAAATACCTGGAAGAGAACAAGGATTTCGAAATCGACGTTCAGTTGCAGAACAAGCTGCTGATCACCGTGGCGCCGGACGGTTACCTGCGTCGCGTGCGTTAATCGAAACATCATCAAAGCGTAGATTTGGCGATTCGCCGGTAGTGGGGAGAGGTTATGCAAGGCAAGTACGGTTCGGAACAGGCGCCGGTGCTCAATGAGCTGTTGACCGTGGTGCTGTTTACCCATAATCGTCCGGCGTTCCTGCGCCGGGCGGTGAAGTATTACAGCGCCTTGCCTTGCAGGATCATGGTGCTGGATTCGAGTCCGGAACTGCCTGAAGGCGACTTTTCCGCCGTCGACTATCACCACGTGCCGCAGTTCGCCTATTGGGGCATGCAGGCCAAGCTGGCCTATGGCGTGGAGCGCGTGACCACGCCGTACACCGTGCTGGCGGCGGACGACGACTTCATCCTGCACGATTCGCTGGCCGAGTCCGTGGGTTTCCTGCAAGACCATCCCGACTACGGCATGTGCCACGGCTACTGCCTGATGTACCTGACCCTGGCCGGTGACGTGAGCTACTACCGCCGCGACAAGAAAGTCTGCGAGGACTATGCGTCCGAGCGGGCCCAGGATCGCGTCATCGATTACATGAGCCAGTACATCCCGCCGTTCTACGCGGTGACCCGTACCGACCTGATGAAGTCCTGGCATGCGGCGATGCCGGCGGGCACCAGTTTCCAGTGGCAGGAGATCGGCCATGTGTACTACATGCTGGCCTGCGCCAAGGCGCGGATCCTGCCGATCCCTTACGTGGTGCGCGAAATCAACTACGGCAACTCCGAGCACAGCACCGAGGTGTACCACTCGCTGACCTACATGGACGCAAGGTCGGTGGCCGAGCGCGAGGCGTTCGCCGAGTTCCTGGCGTCGTTGCCCACCGGCATTCAGGGACTGGATGCGGAGCAAGGCAAGGCCTTCGCCCTGCAGAGTTTCGAAGCGATGGTCGACAGCCTGCAATCGGGCCGTGCACTGACCGCCGAGCTGATTATCCAGTCCACGTGGCACCAGGCGCTCAAGCGTCCGGACCGTCGGTTCGGACCGCTGCAGTACGTGGAAATGCCGTTCTACAACCAGGCCTTCTTCGATCGCCTGGAGCAGATCGAATTCATGCTCCACGCCATGCCGGCCGGCCGCGTTCAGCTGAACGGCCTGGAAGGTGTGTGGACCCGTCAGGCTCACTTGCTGCAGGCGCGCAACAACGACACCGCCGAGAGCGTGCTTGACCGTCTGTGGCAGGCCCACGACCTCAACGCCTTCAACCGCGAAGTGCTCAAGCGCCTGCTGGCGCAACTGGAGCAGGCGGGCGAAGACGAAGAGGCGCAGAAGACGCGCGACTGGCTGGCGCGCCTGGAGGCCTTGACCCTGGAAGATCACCGTCCGACGTTCGAGAAGATGCAGTCCGGCAAACTGCTCAAATGGCTGGGTTCGCGCCAGCCGGAGGCTGCACAGCTCGGAGCGATTGCCGAACATCTGGCGGTCAACGGCGGCGGCCCGCAGTTCGGCGTTTTCCTGCTGGACCTGGACAACGACATCGACAAGGTGCAAGTCACCCTCGACAGCCTGCTCGAAGGTCAGTGCAAGGCATTCCGGATCGTCGTGTTCACCACCGGTGAGCCACCGGTCGCCACTACGGCGCAGAACACCCTGCACTTTGTCCGCGTCACGCCGGGCAATCTGGTCGAGAAGCTCAACCAGAGCGCCCGCCAGTCGCCATGCGACTGGGTGCTGCTGGCCGAAGCGGGCGACGAGTTCACCGCTGCCGGTCTGCTGCGCGCCAGCCTCGAACTGATGGCCGCCGACGGTTGCAGCGCGGTATCCACCGACGAGATTCAACGCCAAGACAAAGGCGCGCTGGTGGATGTGTTCCGTCCGGGCTTCAACCTGGACTTGCTGCTGAGCCTGCCGGGCATGATGGCGCGTCACTGGCTGATCCGCCGAGAGTCGCTGGTCGCGGTCGGCGGCTACCGGGCGGACTTCAGCAAGGCGCTGGAATTCGACGTGCTGCTGCGCATCCTCGAAAAAGACGGGCTCAACAGCCTGGCGCACCTCGACGAGCCGCTGCTGATCGCCCGCGCGCCACAGCTGGAGGAAAACCCTCATGAGCGCCTGGCCCTGCTGCGTCACCTGGGCACCCGCGGCTACAAGGCCAAGGTCACGTCCTCGACGCCGGGGATCTACCAGATCGACTACCACCACAGCGAGCGCCCGCTGGTGTCGGTGATCGTGCCGGCGGGCAACGACCTGCCTGCCTTGCAGCGCTGCCTGGAAGGCGTGCTGCTGCGCACCCGCTATCACCACTATGAGATCCTGGTGGCCGCGACGGCGCAGCAGTCGGCCGAAGTCAATGACTGGCTGGGCGCCTATCAGCACCCGAAGGTTCAGGTGCTGCGCGCCGATCAGCCGTTGAACGAACCGGCGCTGATCAATGCCGCCAGCCGTCAGGCCCAGGGCGAATATCTGGTACTGCTCGCTGCTGACGCGGAAGTGGTCAACCCGAACTGGCTCGATTCGATGCTCAACCACGCGCTGCGTCCGGAAGTCGGCGTGGTCGGGGCGAAACTGGTCGACCGCGACGGCAAGGTCAGCCAGGCCGGCCTGATCCTGGGCCTGAACGGCGGGGTCGGTTCGGCCTTCATCGGCGAAAAACATGATGCTGACGGATACCTGTACCGCCTGTCGGTGGAGCACGGCTATTCGGCGGTGTCGGGCGTTTGCCTGATGGTGCGCAAGGCGCTGTTCGAAGGCCTGGACGGTCTGGACGACACCACCTTCGCGGACGGTTTCAGCGACGTCGACCTGTGCCTGAAAGCGGGGCAGGCCGGCTACCTCACTGTGTGGACGCCGTCGGTTCAGGTGCTGCATCCGGGCCAACTGCCGCAGGCCCCGGAGGCGCTTGAGGCGCTGCGGGAAAAATGGGCCGCAGCCTTCGCCGGGGACCAGGCCTACAACGCGAACCTGAGCCTGACCGGCAAAGGCTACACCCTCAACGAAAGCGCTTCGCTGGACTGGGCGCAACTGCTTGCCTAAGCCTTCGCGCAGGGAACGGGACTCAAGACATGTTCAACGGCAAATCGATTTTCATCTCCGGTGGCACAGGCTCGTTCGGGCGCAAATTCATTGCGCGCCTGCTCGAGCAATACCAGCCCAAACGCGTGGTGGTGTTCTCCCGGGATGAGCTCAAACAGTACGAAATGCAGCAGACGTTCAACGCGCCGTGCATGCGTTACTTCCTCGGGGATGTGCGCGACGCCGAGCGTCTGCGCCAGGCCATGCGCGGCATCGATTACGTGGTGCATGCGGCGGCGCTCAAGCAGGTGCCGGCGGCGGAGTACAACCCCACCGAGTGCATCCGCACCAACGTCAATGGCGCGGAGAACATCATCGCCGCCGCCATCGACAACGGCGTGAAGAAAGTCGTCGCGCTGTCCACCGACAAGGCCGCGAGCCCGATCAACCTGTACGGCGCCACCAAGTTGCTGTCGGACAAATTGTTCGTCGCGGCCAACAACATTGCCGGTGAGCAACAGACGCGGTTTGCCGTGGTGCGCTACGGCAACGTGGCCGGCTCGCGTGGTTCGGTGGTGCCGTTCTTCAGCCAGCTGATCGCCGATGGCGCGAAAGAACTGCCGATCACCGACGAGCGCATGACCCGTTTCTGGATCACCCTCGATCACGGCGTGCAATTCGTCCTCGACAGTTTTGCGCGGATGCACGGCGGTGAAGTGTTCGTGCCGAAGATCCCGTCGATCCGCATTGTCGATCTGGCCCGGGGCATGGCCGGGCATCTGCCGCACAAGAACGTCGGCATCCGTCCGGGGGAAAAGCTGCACGAACTGATGGTGCCGCTGGACGATGCGCGGATGACTCTGGAGTTCGATGATCACTACACGATTCAGCCTTCGATCCGTTTCACCAGCGTCGATGTCGATTTTGCCGTCGACAGACTCGGCGAGCAGGGGCGGCCGGTGGGCGAGCACTTTGAGTATCGCTCCGACACCAATCCGCATTTCCTCTCGGTCGGGCAGATCGCCGACCTGCACGCGAAGCTGTCGATATGATTCCGTATGGTCGGCAAAGCGTCGATCAGGCGGATATCGACGCGGTCGTCGAGGTCTTGCAGTCCGACTGGTTGACTCAGGGGCCGACCATCGAGCGCTTCGAACAGGCGATGGCCGAGCGTTGCCAGGCGGATTTCGCAGTCGCAGTGTGCAACGCCACCGCTGCGTTGCACATTGCCTGCCTGGCGGCTGGGCTCGGTCCGGGCGACCGTTTGTGGACCACGCCGAACACCTTTTTAGCGTCGGCCAACTGTGGCCGTTACTGCGGCGCCGACGTTGACTTCGTCGACATTGATCCGCTGACCTGGAACCTTGATGCCGAGGTTCTGGCTAGCAAGCTCGATGCTGCCGAACGCGACGGCACGCTGCCCAAAGTGCTGGTGGCCGTGGCGTTCTCCGGGCAGAGCTGCGACATGCGGCGCATTGCCGAACTGGCCGAGCGCTACAACTTCACCGTGATCGAAGATGCCTCCCACGCGGTCGGCGCCAGTTATGCCGGGCGTCCTGTGGGCTGTGGCGAATTTGCGGCGATGACGGTGTTCAGTTTCCACCCGGTGAAGATCGTCACCAGCGGCGAGGGCGGCATGGTGCTGACCAATCGCCCGGAGTTGGCCGAGCATCTGCAACGCCTGCGCAGCCACGGCATGACCCGCGATCCGCAGCAGATGACCGAGCCCAGTCACGGACCGTGGTATTACCAGCAGGTCGAGCTGGGCTTCAATTACCGGATCACCGATCTGCAGGCCGCGCTGGGTCTGTCACAGTTGAGCAAACTGGACGAATTCATCGCCCGTCGCCGCGAGTTGGTCGCACGTTATGACCGCCTCCTGGCGTGCTTGCCGCTCACCCTGCCGAGCCTCCAGCCGGACGCAGAATCGGCCTGGCATCTTTATGTGGTGCGCTTGCAGACCGAACGCATCAGCCTGAGTCACCGTCAAGTGTTCGAAGGTTTGCGCTCGGCCGGGGTCGGTGTGAATCTGCATTACATTCCGGTGCATCTGCAGCCTTACTATCGTGACCTGGGTTTCGCCGAGGGTGACTTCCCCGAGGCCGAGCGTTATTACGCCGAAGCGATCAGCCTGCCGCTGTTTCCGCTGCTGAGTGATCAGCAGCAGGATTACGTGGTCGAGCAACTGCGTCGGTTGACTGAATGAGTGCCGCTGTCGCGGTGGATGGAAAACGGCAATGCGTGATCTGAGCGAACAGGAACACTTCTGGCAGGGCGAATTCGGCAACCAGTACGTCGAACGCAACATCGGACAACCGTTGGTGGCGGCCAATCTGGCGTTGTTCGCCAAGGCCCTGACACGGGCCGGGCGGATCGACAGCCTGCTGGAACTGGGCACCAACGCCGGCAACAACTTGCAGGCGTTGCGACAGCTGTTGCCGCACTGCGAACTGTCTGGTGTCGAGATCAACGCCAGCGCCTGCGCTCAGGCGCGTGCGCTGGATATCGCAACAATCTGGCACGGCTCGTTGTTCGATTTCCCCCGCGAACGAACCTTCGACCTGACCTTGAGCAAAGGCGTGCTGATCCATCTGGCGCCGGAGCTGTTGCCGACCGCCTATGCGCAGTTGTACGAGCTGAGCCGGCGCTACATCCTGATCGCCGAGTATTACAATCCGTCACCGGTGGAAGTGTCCTATCGCGGCAACAGCGGCAAGCTGTTCAAGCGTGATTTCGCCGGGGAAATGCTCGATCGCTATCCGGATCTGCAACTGCTGGACTACGGTTTCGGTTATCACCGCGATCCGCAGTTTCCGGTGGACGACATCACCTGGTTTCTGCTGGAAAAACGTCCTTGAACAACGTCGCAATCATCCCGGCCCGCGGGGGCAGCAAACGCATCCCGCGCAAGAATCTCAAGCCGTTCGACGGTGTGCCGATGATTGTCCGTTCGATTCGCACGGCGCTGGATTCGGGGTTGTTCGCACAGGTGGTGGTCAGTACTGATGACGAAGAGATCGCCGCGCTGGCGCAGGCTCACGGTGCTCACGTGCCGTTCATGCGTCCGGCGGAGCTGGCCGATGATTTCACCGGCACGGCGGCAGTGATCGTGCATGCCTTGCAGCAACTGCCGGCCTTCGATTACGCCTGCTGTGTGTACGCCACCGCGCCGTTGTTGCAGACGCGGTTTCTGCGTCAGGGCTTTGAGTTGCTGGCGCAGCATCCGGACAAGTCCTTTGCTTTTTCGGTCACCGATTTCGGCTTTCCGGTACAGCGCGCCCTGACCCTTGACGGGCAGGGCGCGCTGACGGCGCTGTACCCCGAGTTTCGCAATACCCGTTCGCAGGATCTGCCGGCTGCCTTTCAGGATGCCGGCCAGTTCTATTGGGGCCGCAGTGAGGCCTGGCTGGGTGGAGAGGTGCTGTATTCGCCGGCCAGTCTGCCGGTGATCCTGCCCCGGTATCTGGTGCAGGACATTGATACCGTCGAAGACTGGAAACGCGCCGAATACCTTTACGCGGCACTCAAGGCTGGTGGAGAGCTGCAATGAGAGTGCTGATTCGCGCCGACGCCTCGCCGACCATCGGCAGTGGCCATATCGCCCGCTGTCTGACGCTGGCGCGAGTGCTGCGCACGCAGGGCAGTCATGTCGCGTTCGCCTGTCGTCGTTTGCCGGGGCATCGGCTCGATGCGTTGCAGGCCGAGGGCTTCGAGACCTTTGCGCTGCCTGATCGCTATATCGACGAAGATCCACAGCAGGCCATCGAGTCGATGCTGCCGTGGCAGGCGGATATCGATGCACTGGCGACGCAGCTGGACGGACAGGCCGCATTCGACTGGATCATCGCCGACCATTACGGCCTCGATCACCACTGGCAAACCGCTGCGCGCCGTTTCGGTTCGCGCATCGCTGCCGTGGATGATCTCGCGACTCGGCGCTACAGCGTGGATCTGCTGCTCAATCAGAATCTCTCCGGGCTCAGCGAAAACTATCAACCGCTGCTGCCGGCCGGTTGCCGGACCTTGCTTGGGCCGCGATTCGCCATGCTGCGCGAAGAGTTCAGTGGCCCGGCCATCGAGATCAAATCCGTGGCGCGGCGGGTACTGGTGAACTTCGGTGGTTTCGATGCCGCCCGGCAGACCCACCACGCGATGCTGGCACTGGCGGATTTTTCCGGGCTGGAAGTGGACTTCGTCGCCGGTGCCGACAACCCGGCATGGGCCGAGATGCAGGCACTGGCCGAGAATCGGCCGAACTGGACCCTGCACCGTTTCGTCAGCGATTTTCATCGGCGCATGACCGAGGCTGACCTGTTCATCGGCGCTGGCGGTGGCACCAGTTGGGAGCGGGCAGCGCTGGGTCTGCCGACGATTTGCATCGCCGTGTCGAACAACCAGCAGAACAACGGCGAAGTCATGGCAGCGGCCGGTGCCCATGTATTCATGGGCGCCCGCGAGCAGGTCAGCGTCGCGCAACTGCGTGATGCCATCGGCTTTGTCGTGGGCAATTTTTACCTGCGCCAAAGCCTGGCCGAGCGCTCGCGCCAGTTGGTCGACGGACGCGGTGCGTTGCGGGTAGCGGCGGCATTGGCCGGCGCCGTACTCAGGCTGCGCAAGGCGACGCCGGACGATGCGCAGTTGCTGTTCGACGGGCGCAATGCCGAGGCGGTGCGTCGCTGGTCACTGGAGAGCGGCGTGATCGGGTGGTCGCAGCATCTGAACTGGCTCGACGCGAGTTTGCGCAATCCTCAACGCTTGCTGTTGATTGCCGAGGCCGATGACGGTCCGGTCGGGGTGTTGCGCTACGATCTGCGCGGCTTCGACGCTGAAGTTTCGCTGTATCTGCTGGAGGGGCGTTTCGGTCTCGGCTGGGGCAGGGCGCTGCTGGCGCGAGGCGAGGCGTTCGTCACTGCACACTGGCCGCAGATGACCGCGATCACCGCGCAGGTCTTGCCGGCCAATCAGGCCTCGCTCAATGTATTTCGTGACGCAGGCTTCACCCAAAATGCCTGCGCGTTCACCAGGGAATTGAAGGAACCCCGCTCATGAACAGTTTCAGGATTGGCGACCGCCTTGTCGGTGCCGATGCACCGCCGTTCATCATTGCCGAAATGAGCGGCAACCATAACCAGTCGCTGGACGTCGCCCTGCAGATTGTCGAAGCGGCGGCCAGGTCCGGTGCCCACGCCTTGAAGCTGCAAACCTACACCGCCGACACCATGACCCTGGATCTGGCGCAAGGCGAGTTCTTCATCAAGGATCCGACCAGTCTGTGGGCGGGTACTTCGCTCTACGACCTTTATGAAAAGGCCCACACGCCCTGGGAATGGCACGCGCCGATCTTCGCCCGGGCCAAGGAATTGGGCATGCTCGCGTTTTCGACGCCGTTCGATGACAGCGCCGTGGACTTTCTTGAAAGCCTCGATGTACCGGCCTACAAGATCGCCAGTTTCGAAAACACTGATCTGCCACTGATTCGTCGCGTCGCGGCCACTGGCAAACCGCTGATCATTTCCACCGGCATGGCCAGCATCGCGGAACTCGACGAAACCGTGCGCGCTGCCCGTGAGGCCGGGTGCAAGGATCTGGTGTTGCTCAAATGCACCAGCACCTACCCGGCGACGCCGCTCAACAGCAATGTGCGCACTATCCCGCATTTGCGTGAATTGTTCGGTTGTCAGGTCGGTCTGTCGGATCATTCGATGGGTGTCGGCGTGTCGGTAGCGGCCGTGGCACTGGGTGCGACGGTGGTGGAAAAACACTTTACCCTCGACCGCGCGGCGGGCGGGGTGGACGCCAGTTTCTCGCTGGAACCGGCGGAACTGGCCAGTCTGGTGGTCGAAACCGAGCGTGCCTGGCAGGCCATGGGCCAGGTGCATTACGGGGTGACCGAGGCTGAGAAAAAATCTCTGGTCTACCGTCGGTCGCTGTACGTCACGGCCGATATGGCGGCCGGTGAACCCTTCACGGCGGCCAACCTGCGCGCCATTCGTCCCGGTCTCGGTCTGCCGCCCAAGCATACCGATGCTGTCCTCGGCCGCCGCGCGCGGTCACCGATCAAGCGTGGTACGCCGCTGGACTGGTCCCTGGTCGAATAATCCGATCTGCACCGATTTGGCCAAATAGCGTGACCTGCGAGTCATAACGCGCATCTTCACTGTATTGTGTTGATCGGGGAGATGGCGCCTGGCCCGTTATCGGTTCCAGTGATAGCCCTTTGCGCTCCCCGTGGCTGCCCGTTGTGGCGGCCGTTTTCTGTTTGTCGGCGCCCCTCGAATCCTTGCGAGCGGTGGTATTGGGCTGTTTATTATTGGGAAGCCGTAATGATTGGCATAAAAAGCATTGCGAGCTACGTTCCTGTAGCCGGCGTGGACAATTACGCACAAGGTGCAAAATTCGAGAAGGATGAAGAATTCATCCTCGGCAAGATCGGTTCGGCCTTCCTTCCACGCAAAGACGCGGAACAGGAAACCTCCGATCTGTGCGTTGAAGCGGCCAATGCGCTGTTTGCCAGCAACCCTGAACTGAAACGTGAATCCATCGACGCGCTGATCGTCGTCACCCAGAACGGTGACGAAGAAGGCCTGCCGCACACGGCTGCCATTGTCCAGGACAAGCTCGGTCTGCCGACTCATGTCGCGGCGTTCGATATTTCCCTGGGCTGCTCCGGCTACGTTTATGGCATCTATGCGATCAAAGGTTTCATGGAAGCGGCTGGCCTCAAGAACGGCCTGCTGATCACGGCTGACCCGTATTCGAAGATCGTCGATCCGGAAGATCGCAATACCACCATGCTGTTCGGCGATGCAGCCACTGCAACCTGGATGGGTGAAGATCCGGTCTGGGCGCTGGGCAAGGCCAAGTTCGGCACTGACGGTTCCGGTGCACCGCATCTGAAAGTCACCGATGGTGTGTTTTTCATGAACGGTCGTCAGGTGTTCAACTTTGCCCTGTTGAAAGTCCCGGCGCACTTGCATGAATTGCTCGACGATTCCGGCCTCGGCGCCGATGACATCGATGCGTTCTGTATTCACCAGGGCAGTGCCGCGATCGTTGATGCCGTTGCGCGGCGTTTCGAAGGCGAGCCGGAGAAATTCATCAAGGACATGGTCGAGACCGGCAACACCGTGTCGTCGAGCATTCCGCTGCTGCTGGAAAAGCACGCGCTGGACTCCAGCTGGAACCGGGTGGCGCTCAGCGGTTTCGGTGTCGGCCTGTCGTGGGGCTCGGCGATTATCTATCGTCCCTGAATCCATCGAAAACGACAGATACAAAAATAGCGTTCCAGGGTTAACCTTGAACGCTATTTTTTTGCCTGAAGGGAGCGCGAGGCGCCATGAGCGAGTTTTTCCAGGGCAACGCTGAAGTCATCCAGAAGCGCTGGCCGGCGCTGTTCGCGCGATTGCAGAGCGAAGACAGCTCGGCAATCGAGGCCGGGCTGACAGAAGGCCTGGGGACGACACTGAGCATCAACGGCATCCAGCTCACCAGCCGTCATGATCGCGTCCGCGAAGCCCGGATTCAGGCCGAGAGCCTGCCGGCGGGCAAACCGCAATTACATGTCTATGGCACCGGCCTCGGGGATCTGCCTTCCGTGCTGCTGGAGCGCAACGGGCTCGAGCGACTCTACGTGCACATCCTCAACGGCGCGCTGTTTGCTTTGGTGCTGCAACTGCTCGATCAGCGTCAATGGCTGCAGGACGCTCGAGTCGAACTGCTGTACGCCGGCGACCTGCCGGATATTTGCACGCCGTTCTTTGCATTGCCCGCCGAAATGCTGCTGGCCGACGACTTCAACGCGAAGATTCGTGATCGACTGGTCAGTGAAGTGCACCTGAGTTTCAACAATCGCGAGTTCGATCCGCAGTTGCCGTTCATTCAGCAGCGTTTGCGTGACTGTTTGCCCGTGCTGCTCGCCGACGATGATGTGGCGCAATTGTTCGGCACCTGCGCCGGACGGGAAATCTATGTGATCGGTACCGGTCCGACCCTCGAGCAGCATTTCGAGCGTCTGGCTGCGATTCGCCAGCAACGCGATCGTCCGCTGTTCATTTGTGTCGACACCGCCTATCGGCCGCTGCGCGAGCACGGCATCGTGCCGGATTTCGTGGTGAGTATCGACCAGCGCATCAACTTCCGGCATCTGCCTTTCGAAGAGTCTGACGGCATTGCGCTGGTGTACTTGCCCATGAGCGATCCCGACGTTTTACGGGCATGGAAGGGCAAGCGCTACGGCGGTTATTCGCTCAGTCCGGTCTATGCGGCGTTGCGTGAGCAATATCCTCGGGCACTGCTGCATGTTGGCGGCAGTGTGATTCACCCGGCGGTGGATCTGGCGGTGAAAATGGGGGCAGGGCAGATCACCCTGTTCGGCGCCGACTTCGCGTTCCCGATGAACAAGACCCACGCCGGCTGGAATGATGGCGACCTGGGACCTTCGGTGAACCAGGCGCGGCACTGGGTGCTGGATGGCTTCGGCCAGCGTGTCAGTACACAGCTCAATTTCCGCGGTTATCTGTGCGTGCTGGAGCGTTACATCGCCAGCCAGCCGCAGGTGGCGTTCTACAACAGCAGTCGCTCGGGGGCGTTGATTGCCGGGACGCGTTTCAATCAGGAGTTTGTGCAATGAGCGCACTGCAAGGCTGTGTCGATGAATGCCGGCGTTGCGCCGTGCTGTTCCGGCTGGGGCGTGATGTGGAGGCGGCGCTGGACATGGTGGAGGTATTTGAAGGTGTACAGCATTTGCTGGTGCCTGCAGCCGCGGATGCGCAGCAAGCCTGGACGCATTTGCTCACGCAGATGCTCGATTGCCAGGAGCGCCAGGACTGGCTGGGTCTCGCCGATTTCATGGAGTACGAATTGATCCATCTGCTGGAAAGTTCTTCGGCATAAGGAATCACCGACAGCGCTGGCTCGCAGGTTTGCGCCGTGGACAGTTTTATGACGTCATTTTTTCGTGGGTAAAACGCGGCTAAGTCTTTGTTTTCTAGGGAGTGGCAGGGTGATGGCAAAATTTTTCAAAAAAGCCCTCAAGCAACCTGCAATCCCGACGATAACTATTACGAAGGTTCTCTAGGCCATACCCGGCGGTTGCCAGGGCCGGAAGCCGCAGTACCCAACCAACGAGGAATTCGTCATGGCTTTAACTGTAAACACCAACACCACGTCGCTGAACGTTCAGAAAAACCTGAACCGCGCTTCCGACGCTCTGTCGACTTCGATGCAGCGCCTGTCTTCCGGCCTGAAAATCAACAGCGCCAAAGACGACGCCGCTGGCCTGCAGATCTCCAACCGCATGTCTTCGCAGATCCGCGGTAACACCCAGGCTATCCAGAACGCCAACGACGGTATCTCCGTTGCCCAGACCGCTGAAGGCGCTCTGCAAGCTTCGACCGACATCCTGCAGCGTATGCGTGAACTGGCTGTTAAAGCCCGTAACGGAACCAACGGTACTGCTGACCAGACCGCGACCAACGCCGAATTCGCTCAGATGTCTGACGAACTGACTCGTATCGCTCAGTCCACCAACCTGAACGGCAAGTTCCTGCTGGACGGTTCGGCTGGTACTGTAACTCTGCAAGTCGGCGCCAACACCGGTTCGGCTAACCACATCGACCTGGTACTGAGCTCCAAGTTCGACGCCGCCAGCCTGTCCGTAGGCAGCGGTACCGTAGTTCTGACCGGTGCTAGCGCAAGTGGCGCTGCACAGAACATCGACAACGCGATCACTGCAATCGACGCCGCTATCGCGACCATCGGTGCAACCCGTGCAAACCTGGGTGCTTCGCAGAACCGTCTGACCAGCACCATCCAGAACCTGCAGAACATCAACGAAAACACCACTGCTGCACAAGGTCGCGTACAAGATACCGACTTCGCCGCAGAGACTGCTAACCTGACCAAGCAGCAAACCCTGCAACAGGCTTCGACCTCTGTTCTGGCTCAAGCCAACCAACTGCCTTCCGCTGTACTGAAGCTGCTTCAGTAATTTCGGAATGAGTTTTGGCGGGGGAGTGCGCTTGCGTGCTCTCTCGCCTTTTCACGTTAAGAGGTGATGGGCATGGACATGAGCGTAAAGCTTAACGTGTCTTATCCGGCTCCCAAGCAGGCCAGTCCGGTTGCCGACAAGCCGTCGGAGACCAAACCTTCGACCGTTGAAACTGTTTCCGAGGCGAAAAAAAGCCAGGAAATGGATGAAAACAAGTTGAAGTTGGCGGTGCAGGAGATCGAGAAGTTTGTTCAATCGATCAAGCGCAACCTGGAGTTTTCGATCGATGAGCATTCTGGCAAGGTCATCGTCAAAGTGATCGCCAGCGAGACGGGTGAGGTCGTAAGACAGATTCCTTCCGCTGAGGCACTCAAGCTGGCAGACAGTCTCGCCAACGCAAGTCATGTGTTGTTCGACGCCAAAGTCTGATAGCTGGCATGAAACGTGTTTGAAGTTCTTTAGACGCCGACCAGGGTCAAAAGACTGGCAACAAATCAAAGGGAGATGCACATGGCAAGTCCAATTCTACCGGGTACCGGCCTGGGTTCCGGCCTGGACATCGGTGCGATCGTTACTGCGCTGGTCAACGCCGACAAATCGGCGAAGCAGACGCAGATCGATACCCAGACGAAAAACAACACGCTGAAAATTTCCGGTGTGGGCACGCTCAAGAGCGCGCTGACCACGTTCCAATCTGCCCTGGCCACCCTGAACAGCAAGACCACTCCTGCGTTCGCCGGGTATACGGCCACATCGAGCACACCTGCAACGCTGACCGTGACTTCCGACAATACGGCGGTCTCCGGTTCCTACAGCGTTGTCGTCAAGAATTTGGCCTCGGGGTCGAAAGTAGCGAGTGCAGCCTTCGCCGGCGGCGCCTCCAGTGCCATTCCGAGTGGTACCCTGAAAATCAGTCAGAATGGCACTGATTACAATGTCACCATTCCGGCCAACGCCACCTTGCAGAGTACCCGTGACGCCATCAACACGGCTCAGGGCAGCAACGGCATTTCTGCCAACATTGTGACCGACGCCAGTGGCGCTTCTCGTCTGGTGATCAGCTCGAGCAAAACGGGTGCAGGCTCCGATCTGACGGTCAGCGGTATCGCCGGTCTGGAAATCGATGGCACCAAGGTCATGTCCGACACGCCGGCGGCCAGCGACTCGGGTTCGGTCGGTGGTCTCGCCAAGGACGCATCGCTGACCATCGACGGTCTGGCAGTGACCAGCAAGAGCAACACCGTTACCGGTGCGATCAGTGGCATGACCCTTAATCTGGTGTCTGCCAACTCGACGCCAACCACGGTTACCGTCGACACCAATACCAAAGGTCTGCAAACGTCGATTCAGACGTTCATCGACGCCTACAACACGCTCAAGAGCACCGTGGACACCTTGTCCAAGGCGACTCCGGATGAAGATGGCAAGCTGACCGTGCAGGCGGCATTCACGGGTGATGCCCTGCCGCGGTCGCTGATTGCCGGCATTCGTGCCGAATTCACCGGTGCTGGCGCTGGCGGCGCAATGTCCTACCTGTCGCAGGTCGGTGTGATGACCGACTCCATCACCGGTAACCTGAAGCTCGACACTGCTGCCTTCAACAAGGCCATGGCTGTGCCGGGTGCGACTGGTCAGGTGCAACAGCTGTTCAACGGCACCAATGACACCAACGGTCTGCTGGCGCGGGTAAGCAAGTCGGTAGACCCTTACCTCAAGGCTTCGGCTGATGGCAAGACCCAGGGGCTGCTGGATCAGCGACTCACCATCCTGAACAACAACAGCCGCGATATCTCCGATCAGCAAAAAGCGCTGGATGTCCGGGTGGCCAACCTGACCAAGACGTTGACCGCCAAGTACAACGCCATGGACTTGCTGGTAGGGCAGATGAAGGCTACGGCGAGCAACATCACGTCCTTCTTCGCCTCGCTCAACGCGCAGCAATCCGCGAAGTAACATGCAAGAGCGACAAAAACCCGGCTACGCTTTCGAGCGTGTGCCGGGTTTTTGTCTTGTGGTCTAAAGTTTTTCGGCTCGCAGGCGATACACTGGTCATACGAGTCATTGTGGCAAATGAGGTAGAACATGAATCCGATGTTAGCCCTTCGGCAGTACCAGAAAGTTGGCGCTCAAGCTCAGACTTCCGAAGCGAGCCCTCACCGTCTGGTGCAAATGCTGATGGAAGGTGGTCTGGATCGTATCGCTCAGGCCAAGGGCGCGATCGAGCGCAAGGACATTCCTGCCAAGTGCACGTCGATCAGCAAGGCCATTGGCATTGTAAGCGGCTTGCGCGAAGGTCTGGATCTGGAGAACTCGGCCGATACGCTGGCCGATCTGGACGGGCTGTATATCTACATGATGAAGCGTCTTGCCGAGGCGAACATCAGCAGCGACCCGCGTATCCTGGACGAGGTCGCCGGCCTGCTGACCACGGTAAAGGAAGGCTGGGACGCTATCGCGCCTGTTCCCGCTCCTCAGTTTTAAGGAGATCACCATGAGTCTTGTATTGCAGCGAATCGAAGAAACCCGTGTAGCGCTGGTCGATGCCCTGGCCGAGCGTAACTGGGAGGCGATCGGTCAACTGGATCTCGATTGCCGTTCCTGCATGGAAGATGTCATGAGTGAGGCTTCTTTGGATGAAGTGGCGCTGCGTGACAATCTTGAGGAGTTGCTGCATGTGTACAAGCAGTTGCTCGAGGTTGCCATGGGAGAACGCCAGGCGATAGTCGACGAGATGTCGCAGATCACACAGGCGAAAAACGCGGCAAAGGTTTACCATCTGTTTGGTTAATTAACCCTCAGTTAATCCAGACATGTGCGCCATAAATTTGACTGTGCACGGTTTTTTGACTTAACTAGTGGCTGTTTTCAGATTTCAGGCGTCTACAGGCACGAAGTGTCCTGCAAGCGTCTCGCTTGCCCCTCGTTTCGGGCATTGAGTTGACTAGGGAAGTTGCTATTGCATGTGGCGTGAAACCAAAATTCTGCTGATCGATGACGATAGCGTCCGCCGCCGCGACCTGGCGGTGATTTTAAATTTTCTTGGCGAAGAAAATTTACCCTGCGGAAGCCATGACTGGCAGCAGGCAGTCGGCTCTTTGTCGTCTAGTCGTGAGGTCATTTGCGTACTGATCGGGACGGTCAATGCTCCTGGTGCGCTTTTGGGCCTGTTAAAGACACTCTCGACCTGGGATGAGTTCCTTCCGGTTTTGCTGATGGGCGATAATTCTTCGATGGACCTGCCCGAAGACCAGCGCCGTCGGGTGCTGTCGACGCTCGAAATGCCGCCGAGCTACAGCAAACTGCTGGATTCCCTGCATCGTGCCCAGGTCTATCGCGAAATGTATGACCAGGCCCGTGAGCGCGGTCGTCATCGCGAACCCAACCTGTTCCGCAGCCTCGTCGGCACCAGCCGGGCGATCCAGCATGTGCGGCAGATGATGCAGCAGGTGGCCGACACCGACGCCAGTGTGTTGATCCTCGGCGAGTCCGGCACCGGCAAGGAAGTGGTTGCGCGAAACCTGCATTACCATTCCAAGCGCCGTGACGCGCCATTCGTGCCGGTCAATTGCGGTGCGATTCCGGCAGAGCTGCTGGAGAGCGAGCTGTTCGGCCACGAGAAGGGGGCCTTCACCGGCGCGATCACCAGCCGTGCCGGCCGTTTCGAGCTGGCCAACGGCGGTACCTTGTTCCTCGACGAAATCGGCGACATGCCGTTGCCGATGCAGGTCAAGCTGCTGCGCGTGCTGCAGGAGCGGACCTTTGAGCGCGTGGGAAGCAACAAGACCCAGAGCGTCGATGTGCGCATCATTGCCGCAACCCACAAGAATCTCGAGAGCATGATCGAGACCGGTACTTTCCGCGAAGACCTCTACTATCGCCTGAACGTATTCCCGATCGAGATGGCGCCTTTGCGCGAGCGTGTCGAAGACATTCCGCTGCTGATGAACGAGCTGATTTCGCGGATGGAGCACGAGAAGCGCGGCTCCATCCGTTTCAATTCCGCCGCCATCATGTCCCTGTGCCGTCACGGCTGGCCGGGCAACGTCCGCGAGCTGGCCAACCTGGTGGAGCGCATGGCGATCATGCATCCATACGGGGTGATCGGCGTGGTCGAGCTGCCGAAGAAATTCCGCTACGTCGACGACGAAGACGAGCAGATGGTCGACAGTCTGCGCAGCGATCTGGAAGAGCGTGTGGCAATCAACGGTCATACGCCTGACTTCACCGCCAACGCCATGCTGCCGCCGGAAGGCCTGGATCTGAAGGACTACCTCGGTGGTCTGGAGCAGGGGCTGATCCAGCAGGCGCTGGATGATGCCAACGGTATCGTCGCTCGGGCTGCCGAGCGCCTGCGCATCCGGCGCACCACGCTTGTGGAGAAGATGCGCAAGTACGGCATGAGCCGGCG
This sequence comes from Pseudomonas sp. BW7P1, assembly GCF_024981055.1. NCBI lineage: Bacteria > Pseudomonadati > Pseudomonadota > Gammaproteobacteria > Pseudomonadales > Pseudomonadaceae > Pseudomonas > Pseudomonas sp. BW7P1. The sequence goes on from NZ_CP103374.1 coordinate 1,884,570, forward strand.
TGAAGGCGATGAACAGGCGGATGATTGACGCCTGTTTTTCAACTGCTTCATTTATAAGCAGTTTTTTTTAGGCACGGGTATTGCTACGTCCCTCGCAACGTTCCGTTTCACTGACGGTCAGCCAAGCGAGAGAGCACAATGCCCCAAGCCTCCCAGATGTCTTCTGTTCCCGAATCCTCGGGGCCACTGCCGTCCGTAGAGCAGGCCAGCCGGCAGGGGCTTGAACAGGCGTTTGCGCTGTTCAATCAGATGTCCAGTCAACTCACCGATTCCTACAGCATGCTTGAGGCGCGGGTCACCGAACTCAAGGGTGAGCTGGCCGTCGTCAGCGCTCAGCGCATGCAGGAGTTGGCGGAAAAGGAACGGTTGGCCAACCGTTTGCAAAACCTCCTCGATCTGTTGCCGGGTGGTGTGATCGTCATCGACGGGCACGGGATCGTGTGCGAGGCCAATCCCGCCGCTATCGAATTGCTCGGCTTGCCGCTTGAGGGCGAGCTGTGGCGTCATGTCATTACCCGCTGCTTCGCGCCCCGCGAAGATGACGGTCATGAAATCTCTCTTAAAAACGGTCGACGTCTGTCGATTGCCACTCGCTCGCTGGATGCCGAGCCGGGGCAGCTCGTGCTGCTCAACGACCTGACTGAAACCCGTCATTTGCAGGATCAGCTCGCTCGCCATGAACGACTCTCGTCGCTGGGGCGCATGGTCGCTTCGCTGGCCCATCAGATTCGCACGCCGCTTTCCGCTGCGCTGCTCTATGCCAGTCATTTGACTGAGCAAGCGCTGCCGGTCGCCACACAGCAACGTTTTGCCGGGCGTCTCAAAGAGCGCTTGCATGAACTGGAGCACCAGGTACGCGACATGCTGGTTTTCGCTCGAGGCGAGCTGCCGTTGACCGATCGCCTCACGCCCAGTGAGCTGATGCAGTCTTTGCAGGCTGCGGCGCTGCCTCATGTGCAGGATCTGCCCATTCGCTGGCAATGCGACAGTCATGCGGGCGAGTTGCTGTGCAATCGTGACACGCTCGTCGGCGCACTGCTCAACCTGATCGAAAACGCCATTCAGGCCAGTGGCGGTGACGTGCGTCTGAAGGTGCATTGCTACACCCGTGGCAACAGCCTGCGTCTGTGTGTGAGTGATAACGGCGGCGGCATCGAGCCGGCGGTGCTGGCGCGTCTGGGCGAGCCATTTTTCACCACCAAGGTCACCGGCACTGGTCTGGGGCTGACCGTGGTCAAGGCTGTGGCTCGGGCGCATCAAGGAGAATTGCAGCTGCGCTCACGTGTGGGGCGCGGCACGTGCGCGCAGGTCGTCCTGCCGATGTTTTCCGCTGTACAGGGAGCTGAGTGAAGGTCATGGGCATCAAGGTTCTGCTGGTCGAGGATGACCGTTCGCTGCGCGAGGCGCTGGCCGATACGTTGCTGCTGGCGGGTCACGACTATCACGCTGTGGGTTCGGCCGAAGAGGCGTTGAAGGCTGTGGAGTGCGAGGCATTCAGCCTGGTGGTCAGCGACGTCAACATGCCGGGCATGGACGGTCATCAGTTGCTCGGCCTGTTGCGCGCCCGTCAGCCGCAACTGCCAGTACTGCTGATGACGGCTCATGGTGCGGTCGAGCGAGCGGTGGATGCCATGCGTCAGGGCGCGGCGGACTATCTGGTCAAGCCTTTCGAGCCAAAAGCGCTGCTGGATCTGGTGGTGCGCCACGCTTTGGGCAATCTCGGTGCTGCCGACACGGAAGGGCCGGTAGCCGTCGAGCCGGCCAGTGTTCAGTTGCTGGATCTGGCCGCGCGGGTCGCCCGCAGTGATTCCACCGTGCTGATTTCCGGTGAGTCCGGCACTGGTAAAGAGGTGTTGGCGCGCTACATCCACCAGCAATCCCATCGTGCCGGTCAGCCGTTCATTGCGATCAACTGTGCGGCGATCCCTGACAACATGCTCGAAGCAACCCTGTTCGGCCATGAAAAGGGCTCCTTCACCGGCGCCATCGCGGCGCAGCCCGGCAAATTCGAGCAAGCGGACGGCGGCACCATTCTGCTCGACGAAATTTCCGAAATGCCTCTCGGCCTGCAGGCCAAGCTGCTGCGGGTATTGCAGGAGCGTGAAGTGGAGCGGGTCGGCGCGCGCAAGCCGATCACTCTCGACATTCGTGTCGTTGCCACCACCAACCGTGACCTGGCGGGGGAAGTGGCGGCGGGGCGGTTCCGGGAAGACCTTTACTATCGTCTGTCGGTGTTTCCGCTGGCTTGGCGTCCGCTGCGCGAGCGCACCGCCGATATCCTGCCGCTGGCCGAGCGCCTTCTGGGCAAGCACGTCAATAAAATGAAGCATGCGATGGCGAGGTTCTCGCCCGAGGCGCAGACGTGTCTGATCGATTATCCATGGCCAGGCAACGTGCGTGAGCTGGATAACGCTATTCAGCGGGCCTTGATTCTCCAGCAGGGAGGCCTGATCCAGCCGCAGGATTTCTGTCTCTCCGGGCCTGCGCTGTTCGCTCCATTGCCGGCGGCAGTGCCGGTGGCGCCGGCCATTCGTGAGGTCGAGATCGAAGCGGATTCGGCGGGGGCTCTGGGCGACGATCTGCGTCGCCGCGAGTTCCAGATGATCATCGACACCCTGCGTACCGAGCGAGGTCGACGCAAGGAGGCCGCCGAAAAGCTCGGCATCAGCCCCCGGACGTTACGCTACAAACTGGCACAGATGCGTGATGCCGGCATGGACGTCGAAGGTTATCTGTTTGCGACGTGACCACCGTCGCAAACGTTTGAAAATGCATTTCTCCAAGCGGTGCCTGTGAGCTGGCACCGTTGTTGCTAACACCTGAGTACCCGCCGAGTGAGTGTCAAAAAATTGCGGGCCGCCCAAGAGAGTAGACCATGAGCCAAGGTATTGAATTTAATCGGTTGATGATGGACATGAAAGCCATGCAAATGGACGCCATGTCGAAGCCGAAATCGACTGCCGCTGTCCCTGAAGTGGCAGGCAGCAGCTTTTCCGACATGCTCGGTCAGGCCATCAACAAAGTGAACGATACCCAGCAGGCCTCGAGCCAATTGGCCAACGCGTTCGAAATCGGCAAGAGCGGCGTCGATCTGACGGACGTGATGATTGCCTCGCAGAAGGCCAGCGTGTCGTTCCAGGCTCTGACCCAGGTGCGCAACAAGCTGGTTCAGGCGTATCAAGACATCATGCAGATGCCGGTTTAAGGACGAGATTGAGTCATGGCAGAAGCAGTCGCCGATAACGTTCCGGCCAAGGCCACCCCGATAGACGGCAAACCGCCGCTGTTCGGCCTGTCCTTTCTGGAAAACCTCTCCGAGATGACCATGCTGCGTCAGGTAGGCCTGTTGGTCGGCCTGGCCGCGAGCGTGGCGATTGGCTTTGCCGTGGTGCTGTGGTCGCAACAGCCCGACTACCGGCCTCTGTATGGCAGTCTGGCCGGTATGGACGCCAAGCAGGTCATGGATACCCTGGCCTCCGCCGACATTCCCTACACCGTCGAACCGAATTCCGGCGCCTTGCTGGTCAAGGCCGATGACCTGTCCCGTGCGCGACTGAAACTCGCTGCTGCTGGTGTCACTCCCAGCGACGGCAACATCGGTTTCGAAATCCTCGACAAGGAGCAGGGTCTGGGCACCAGCCAGTTCATGGAAGCGACTCGCTATCGTCGCGGCCTCGAAGGCGAACTGGCCCGCACCATTTCCAGCCTGAACAACGTCAAGGGCGCCCGCGTTCACCTGGCGATCCCGAAAAGTTCGGTGTTCGTGCGTGACGAGCGCAAGCCAAGCGCTTCGGTTCTGGTCGAGTTGTACTCCGGTCGTTCGCTGGAGCCAGGCCAGGTCGTTGCCATCATCAACCTCGTGGCCACGTCCGTACCCGAGTTGAGCAAGTCGCAGATCACCGTCGTCGACCAGAAGGGCAATCTGCTGTCGGATCAGGCGGAAAACGCCGAAATGACCATGGCCGGCAAGCAGTTCGATTACAGCCGCCGCATGGAAAGCATGCTGACCCAGCGTGTGCACAATATTCTGCAACCGGTTCTGGGCAACGATCGCTACAAGGCTGAAGTGTCGGCCGACATTGATTTCAGTGCCGTCGAATCCACCGCCGAGCAGTTCAACCCGGATCAGCCGGCGCTGCGCAGCGAACAGTCGGTCAACGAACAACGTACCGCCAGCAATGGTCCGCAAGGCGTACCGGGGGCCCTGAGCAACCAGCCGCCGTCGCCGGCTTCTGCACCGCAGACCACGGGTGGCGCCCAGGCTTCGACCGGCATGGTGCAGCCAGGCCAGCCATTGGTTGACGCCAACGGTCAGCAGATCATGGACCCGGCCACCGGCCAGCCGATGCTCGCGCCGTATCCGGCAGACAAGCGTCAACAATCCACCAAGAACTTCGAACTCGACCGTTCCATCAGCCACACCAAACAGCAGCAGGGTCGCCTGAATCGCCTGTCGGTGTCGGTGGTGGTGGACGATCAGGTCAAGATCAACCCGGCCAACGGCGAAACCACCCGTGCGCCATGGAGCGCCGACGAATTGGCGCGCTTCACTCGCCTTGTGCAGGACGCGGTCGGTTTCGACGCCAGCCGTGGCGACAGCGTCAGCGTGATCAACATGCCGTTCTCCGCCGAGCGCGGCGAAGTGATCGCCGACATTCCGTTCTACTCCCAGCCATGGTTCTGGGACATCGTCAAACAGGTGCTGGGTGTGTTGTTCATCCTGGTGCTGGTGTTCGGCGTGCTGCGTCCGGTGCTCAACAACATCACCGGTGGCGGCAAAGGCAAGGAACTGGCCGGCCTGGGCAGTGACGTGGAACTGGGTGGCATGGGTGGTCTGGACGGTGAACTGTCCAACGATCGTGTCAGCCTCGGCGGCCCGACCAGCATCCTGCTGCCGAGCCCGAGCGAAGGCTATGACGCTCAGTTGAACGCAATCAAGAGTCTGGTGGCAGAAGACCCGGGTCGTGTGGCCCAGGTCGTGAAAGAGTGGATTAACGCAGATGAGTGATAACCGAGCCGCCGTCGCCAAACTGTCCCGGGTCGATAAAGCCGCGATCCTGCTGCTGTCCCTGGGTTCGACCGATGCTGCACAAGTGCTGCGCCACATGGGCCCGAAAGAGGTTCAGCGGGTCGGTGTGGCCATGGCCCAGATGGGCAACGTCCATCGTGAGCAGGTCGAACAGGTCATGAGCGAGTTCGTCGACATCGTCGGCGACCAGACCAGCCTGGGCGTCGGCTCCGACGACTACGTGCGCAAAATGCTCACCCAGGCCCTGGGTGAAGACAAGGCCAACGGCCTGATCGACCGCATTCTGCTGGGTGGCAACACCAGCGGTCTCGACAGCCTGAAATGGATGGAGCCGCGCGCCGTAGCCGACGTGATCCGTTACGAACACCCGCAGATCCAGGCGATCGTGGTGGCGTACCTCGATCCGGATCAGGCCGGTGAAGTGCTGGGCAACTTCGACCACAAGGTGCGTCTGGACATCATCCTGCGCGTCTCGTCGTTGAACACCGTTCAGCCGGCTGCACTGAAAGAATTGAACCAGATCCTCGAGAAGCAGTTCTCCGGCAACTCGAATGCCTCGCGCACCACCCTGGGTGGTATCAAGCGGGCGGCGGACATCATGAACTTCCTCGACAGCTCGATCGAAGGTCAGCTAATGGACTCGATCCGCGAAGTCGACGAAGACCTGTCCGGTCAGATCGAAGACCTCATGTTCGTGTTCAACAACCTGGCCGATGTCGACGACCGCGGTATCCAGGCGCTGCTGCGCGAAGTGTCCTCCGATGTGCTGGTGCTGGCCCTCAAGGGGTCGGACGAAAGCGTCAAGGAAAAGATTTTCAAGAACATGTCCAAGCGTGCTGCCGAACTGCTGCGCGACGACCTCGAGGCCAAGGGCCCGGTGCGCGTCAGCGACGTGGAAACGGCGCAGAAGGAAATCCTCACCATCGCTCGCCGTATGGCCGAAGCCGGAGAAATCGTGCTCGGTGGCAAGGGCGGCGAGGAAATGATCTGACGCCATGGTCAAGAACGACGACGAAGTGACGGACCTGATCCGTGCCCGGGACGTTCGTGGCTTCGATACCTGGGCCTTGCCCAGCTTCGATCCGCCGGCGCCTGAACCCGAGCCTGAACCGGAACCCGAACCGCCGGAGATGGAAGAAGTGCCGCTGGAGGAAGTCCAGCCACTGACCCTCGAAGAACTCGAAAGCATCCGTCAGGAGGCCTACAACGAGGGTTTTGCCATCGGTGAAAAGGAAGGTTTCCACAGCGCTACCCTCAAGGTGCGCCAGGAAGCCGAAGTGGTTCTGACGGCCAAGGTCAACAGCCTCGAGCAATTGATGGCGAACCTGTTCGAGCCCATCGCCGAACAAGACACGCAGATCGAGAAGTCGCTGGTCGACCTGGTACAGCACATCACCCGTCAGGTCATCCAGCGCGAGCTGGCCATCGACTCGACGCAGATCGAACACGTCATGCGCGACGCTCTCAAGCTGTTGCCGCTGGGCGTGGGCAATGTGCGGCTGTACGTCAATCCGCAGGATTTCGAGCAGGTCAAAGCCCTGCGCGAGCGCCATGAGGAAACCTGGCGGATCGTCGAGGATGAATCGCTGTTGCCGGGCGGTTGCCGGGTTGAGACCGACCACAGTCGGATCGACGCCAGCATTGAAACCCGTGTCGGTCAGGTCATGGCCAAGCTGTTCGATCAGTTGCACGAACAGGCCCTGCACCCGGCTGAACCGGACCTGAGTCTGGACTTGCCGGAAACGCCGAAACCGGCCCCGGTCACTGACGAGCCGCTCGCGGACGCCCCCGATGCGCCTTGAACGCACCAGTTTCGCCAAGCGCCTGAGCACCTACGCCGAGGCCACTGAAATCGCTGGCGCGCCCATTCTTGAGGGGCGCCTGCTGCGCATGGTCGGCCTGACCCTCGAAGCCGAAGGTCTGCGCGCCGCCATGGGCACGCGCTGCATGGTGATCAACGACGACACCTACCATCCTTCTCAGGTTGAAGCCGAAGTCATGGGCTTCTCCGGCAGCAAGGTGTTCCTGATGCCGGTCGGTAGCGTTGCCGGTATTGCGCCGGGTGCCCGTGTGGTACCGCTGGCCGATACCGGTCGTCTGCCGATGGGCATGAGCATGCTCGGTCGCGTGCTGGATGGCGCCGGGCGCGCGCTGGACGGCAAGGGCGGCATGAAGGCCGAAGACTGGGTGCCGATGGATGGCCCGACCATCAACCCGCTCAACCGAGACCCGATCAGCGTTCCGCTGGATGTCGGTATCCGTTGCATCAACGGTTTGTTGACGGTCGGTCGCGGCCAGCGTCTGGGGCTGTTCGCCGGTACCGGTGTCGGTAAATCCGTCCTGCTGGGCATGATGACCCGCTTCACCGAGGCCGACATCATCGTCGTCGGTCTGATCGGTGAGCGGGGACGAGAAGTCAAAGAGTTCATCGAGCACATCCTCGGTGAAGAAGGCCTCAAGCGTTCCGTGGTGGTTGCTTCGCCGGCGGACGACGCGCCCCTGATGCGTCTGCGCGCGGCAATGTACTGCACGCGCATCGCCGAGTATTTCCGCGACAAGGGCAAAAATGTCCTGTTGCTGATGGATTCCCTGACCCGTTTCGCCCAGGCTCAGCGGGAAATCGCCCTCGCCATCGGCGAACCGCCGGCGACCAAGGGTTATCCGCCCTCCGTGTTCGCCAAGCTGCCGAAACTGGTGGAGCGCGCCGGTAACGCGGAGAAGGGTGGGGGCTCGATCACAGCGTTTTATACCGTACTGTCCGAGGGCGATGACCAGCAGGACCCGATTGCCGACTCGGCGCGGGGTGTGCTCGACGGCCACATCGTGTTGTCCCGGCGTCTGGCCGAAGAAGGTCACTACCCGGCCATCGACATCGAAGCCTCGATCAGCCGGGTGATGCCGGCCGTGGTGCCACCGGCACACATGACCCGGGCACAGTTCTTCAAGCAGTTGTGGTCCCGTTATCAGCAGAGTCGCGACCTGATCAGCGTCGGCGCTTATGTTGCCGGTGGGGATCGCGAAACTGACCTTGCCATCAGTCTGCAACCGCAGCTGGTCAGATACCTGCGCCAGGGTCTGAACGAAAGCATCAGCCTGGGCGAAAGCGAGGCGTACCTCGAAACCATCCTCGCCCCTGCGACCGGCGGGTAACCGGCCATGGCCCTGAGCCGCGCCGCGCGTCTGGCACCGGTGGTGGAGATGGCCGAGAAGGCCGAGAAAACCGCCGTGCAGCGCCTCGGGTATTTCCAGGGGCAGGTGAAGGTGGCCGAGAGCAAACTCGCCGACCTGCATGCCTTTCGTCTGGATTATTCCGAGCAATGGATCGTGCGCGGCAGCACCGGCGTGACCGGGCAGTGGCTGCTCGGGTTTCAGGGCTTTCTGACCCAGCTCGATACGGCGGTCGACCAGCAACGGCAAAGCCTGCAATGGCACCAGAACAACCTGGACAAGGCCCGCGAGGCCTGGCAACAGGCATTCGCCCGGGTCGAAGGCTTGCGTAAACTTGTACAACGCTACCGTGACGAAGCTCAACGGGCTGAAGACAAGCGCGAGCAAAAGCTGCTGGATGAACTGTCACAGCGTCTGCCGCGTCGCGACGTTTATTGACGGGCGAATCTCTGACATTTGCCGGCGTTTTCCCACCTTGCTCATGGCCCCTGCAAGTGCTAAACCTTGTACACGTCCGTCAATGACAAGGAAGCCAGTACATGTCAGTCGTTACAGAAGTCTCTCCCGATGGTCAAAAACTGACGATTTCGATCAAGGGGCGGTTCGATTTCGGTCGTCATCAGGAGTTTCGCGAGTCTTACGAGCGGCTCGACAGGAAACCTGATTCCATCGTGGTGGATCTGAAGGACGCCACGTACCTCGACAGCTCGGCCCTGGGCATGCTGCTTCTGTTGCGTGATCACGCGGGTGGCGACGACTCGGACGTGCGCGTGGTCAACAGCAATTCGGATGTGCGCAAGATCCTCGCCATTTCCAATTTCGACAAACTGTTCGACATCAGTTGACGGCCATGCAGCCGCAGGAGCCGCTGACGATCCTGATTGCCGAAGACAGCGCCGCTGACCGGCTGCTGTTGTCGACCATTGTCCGCCGTCAGGGGCATGCCGTGCTGACTGCTGCCAACGGTGCCGAAGCGGTCGAGGTGTTTGCCGGCCAGCAGCCGCATCTGGTGCTGATGGACGCCATGATGCCGGTCATGGATGGCTTTGAAGCGGCGCGGCAGATCAAGGTGCTGGCGGGTGAAAACCTGGTGCCGATCATCTTCCTCACGTCGCTGACCGAAAGCGAGGCCCTGGCGCGCTGCCTGGAGGCCGGTGGCGACGACTTTCTGGCGAAGCCCTACAACCAGGTGATCCTGTCCGCCAAAATCAAGGCGATGGATCGCTTGCGGCGCCTGCAGGCCACGGTTCTGCAGCAGCGTGACCTGATCGCCCGACATCACGATTACCTGCTTAACGAGCAGCGGGTTGCCAAGGCCGTGTTCGACAAGGTCGCGCATTCCGGTTGCCTCAGTGCGCCGAACATTCGTTACCTGCAGTCGCCGTACGCGCTGTTCAATGGCGACCTGTTGCTGGCGGCCTATACGCCTGCGGGCGACATGCATGTGTTGCTCGGGGATTTCACCGGTCACGGCCTGCCGGCGGCCGTGGGTGCCATGCCGCTGGCGGAAGTGTTCTACGGCATGACTGCCAAGGGCTACGGTCTGGCCGAAACGCTGCGGGAAATGAACGCCAAGCTCAAACGAATTCTGCCGGTGGACATGTTCTGTTGTGCCACGTTGCTGTGCCTGAGTTTTCAGCGCCGTAGCGTGGAAATCTGGAACGGTGGCATGCCCGATGGTTATCTGCATCGCATCGCCACGGGGGAGCGGGTGCCGCTGGCGGCGCGGCACCTGCCGCTGGGGGTGCTGAGCCCTCAGACGTTCGACGATCGCACCGATGTGTTCTCGATGGCGGTGGGCGACCGCGTTTTTCTTCTGTCCGACGGGGTGATCGATACGTGCGATGCCAACGATCAGCTGTTTGGCGTCGAGCGCCTGCAGCGCGTGTTTGCCGACAATCGCCAGCCGGACCGACTGTTCGCCGAAATCGAGCAGGCCTTGCAGGATTTTCGCGGCGAAGCCCGGGACGATGTGAGCATGCTCGAAGTCAGTCTGCTGGACGTGGCGCAAGTCAATCCACCGGCGCCGGTGTATTCCGACAGCGGCCAGTCCTGCCCGCTGGACTGGTCGGTGAGTTTCGAATTTCGCGGTGCCACGCTCAAACGCTTCAATCCGTTGCCGTATCTGTTGCAATTGCTGCTGGAGGTACACGGCCTGCGCAGCCAGAGCGGAGCGTTGTACAGCGTGCTGGCCGAGCTTTACTCCAATGCGCTGGAGCACGGCGTGCTCGGGCTGGATTCCAGCCTCAAGCGCGATGCCGCGGGGTTCGCGCGGTATTATGAACAGCGCAACAAGCGTCTGGATGCCTTGCAGGATGGTTATGTGCGCGTGCATCTGCAGGTCCGGCCGGAGGGCGAGGGTGGTTGCCTGGTTGTGCGGGTCGAAGACAGCGGCAAGGGGTTTGACGTGGCGCGGGTGATGGCGCGGCCACTGGACGATGTCCGTCTGTCGGGGCGTGGTGTCAGTCTTGTCCGGCAACTGGGCAGAAACCCGAGCTGGTCCGATGATGGTCGCAGCGCTCGCGTGGAGTTTTTCTGGGAGGCTCTGGCATAATCCATGGATTCTTGATCAAGGAGTGAACAAGTGACTGAAGTCTGTGTTGATCGCGACGTGCTGAGCGCGCTGCAAGAAGTCATGGAGGATGGTTATCCGGAACTGCTGGATACCTTCCTGGCCGATTCCGAGGCCCGCCTGCGCGAATTGCAAAAAACTGCAGATGCCGATGCGTTATCGTCGGTGGCCCATAGTTTCAAGGGTAGCAGCAGCAATATGGGCGCGACCCGTCTGGCCGAGCTTTGTCAGGAGCTGGAGCAGCACGCCAAGGACAAGAGCCCCTCCGAAATCCTCAAACTGGTGGCCGAAATCCACGACGAATTCGCGGATGTGCGCCCCGTCTATGAAGCCGAGCGACAGCGCTCACCTGCCCATTGAGTCGTCCGTCCGGCGCTTTTGTCCGGTCCCGGACAAAACTGGCCCGGCACTTGCAGTCATCTCGTTCATCTGTACCTACGATCCCAGTGCAGCGGAGACCGTGCCATGCCTGCAACCCCTAACATTCTTCTTCAGGCCGCCGCCCAGGCCAAGGCGCAAACCGCCTCTGCCAAATCGTCTGCGGTGGCCGCAGGGCCCGGGGACAAGGCTTCCAGCTTCGCTCAGGTGTTTGCCGATCAAGGGCAGAACAAACCTGTCGTGACGATCGACAATTCGCCCAAACCCGCACGTGACAAAGATGCTGGCAGTGTCGGCAACAAGGATGCCGGCAAGGATCAGTCTGCCGCCCCCGCGCCGACGGTTGCCGATAGCGGCAAAGCCTTGCCCGCCGACAACACGTCGTCGACGCCTGCGGATGACAAGGTCGCCGGCAGCGACGATACCTCGGACACCCCGGCCGCTCCGGTGGCTGATACCACCCCTGTGGTGGATCCGACGCTTGATCCTGCGCTGATGCAGGTCGTGCAACCGGTGGTCACGCCGCCGGTGGTGGCGGCCCCCGTGGTCGAGGCTCCGGTGAAGCCCGAGACCCCGGCGCCGGCGGTTGCAGCATTGCCGGCTGCGGCCCCCGCTCCGGCTCCAGCCATTGACAGTGATTTCGATCCCGAGGCCGATCCGCTCGATGCGCTGCCGGTACTGCGCATGGCGATGGAGCAGAGCGGTCACATTTCCGCCTCCAGTCAGTCGCAACCCAAGGCGACCCCTGCTCAGGCCCAGGCCGATGGCGACCTGACTTCGGCGCAGACGTTTGCTGTCGGCATGGCCAGCATGCTGGACGTGCAGGCTGACAAGGACAGCACCAGCCAGGGCGGTGAAAAGGCCTTCAGTGGCCTGATCGACGAGGGGCTGAAAGACTTGAAGTCCGCCACCAGCGATACCCGCGTGGATGATTTCGCCAACCGCCTGGCGGCGCTGACTCAGGCGGCTACACCGAAAACCGCCAACGCCGTGCCGGTGAACCAGCCGATCGCCATGCATCAGAACGGCTGGACCGAGGAAGTGGTCAACCGCGTCATGTACCTGTCGAGCAACAACCTGAAGGCGGCGGATATCCAGTTGCAGCCGGCCGAACTGGGACGTCTTGATATCCGTGTGAACATGGTGCCGGACCAGCAGACTCAGGTGACGTTCATGAGTGCTCACCCGAGCGTGCGCGAAGCGCTCGACGGTCAGATGCATCGTCTGCGTGACATGTTCACCCAGCAGGGCATGGGCCAGGTCGACGTCAGCGTTTCCGACCAGAACCGTGGCTGGCAGGGTCAGGGCCAGGAACAGGCGCAGCAGGGGCAGACGGGGCGCACCGGTGCCGCTGGTGGTCGCCTGGACTCCTCGGAAGAAGAGTTGACGTCAGCGGCCGTGGCTGAAGCCGCGGCTCAAACCACCCAGGTAATCGGCTCCAGCGCCGTCGACTACTACGCCTGATTGAAAGCACTCACAAAACCTGTGGGAGCTGGCTTGTCGGAACGCCGCATCGCAGCGATGGTTGCAGCACATTCAAAATACAATGTGTCAGACAAATCGCTATCGCCGGCAAGCCAGCTCCCACAGGGATTTGCATCAGTTCACCATTTCCTCTCATCTTCCCTCCGACACTTCTGGCATAACACTTGCTCTTGCCTTGCCGTGCGACTGTGAAAACCCGATTAGTGACGGATTATTGGCATGGCGAAGAGCGAAGCAGCAGCAGTAAAAGACCCCGCAACCAAAGGCAAACTCAAGATGATCATTGCGATCGTGCTGGGGTTGCTGCTGGCCATCGGCGCGTCTGTGGGGGCGACCTGGTTCTTCATGCACAGCGCCCAGAGCAAGCCTGCGGCTGCCGTGGAAACCGCTCCGGTCGGCAAGCAGCCGGCGATTTTCGAACCGATGGCGCCGGCCTTCGTGGCCAACTACAACCAGAACGGCCGTCAGCGCTACATGCAGGTGAGCATCACCATGCTGGCGCGCAACCAGGCCGATCTGGACGCGCTCAAAGTGCACATGCCGGTGATCCGCAACAACCTGGTGATGCTCTTCTCCGGTCAGGACTTCGCCACGCTGGCGACCCCGGTCGGCCAGGAGATGCTGCGCCAGAAAGCCACGGCCAGCGTCCAGGAAGTGGCGCAGAAAGAGCTGGGCAAAGTGGTGATCGAACAGTTGCTTTTCACTAATTTCGTATTGCAGTAGGAACACGACATGGCCGTGCAGGATCTGCTGTCCCAGGATGAAATCGACGCGCTGTTGCATGGCGTCGACGATGGTCTGGTACAGACCGATAACGCTGCCGAACCCGGCAGTGTCAAAAGCTACGACCTGACCAGCCAGGATCGCATCGTCCGTGGACGCATGCCGACTCTGGAGATGATCAACGAGCGTTTTGCCCGTTATACCCGCATCAGCATGTTCAACATGCTGCGCCGCTCGGCGGACGTTGCCGTCGGTGGCGTGCAGGTGATGAAGTTCGGCGAATACGTGCACTCGCTGTACGTGCCGACCAGTCTGAACCTGGTCAAGATCAAACCCCTGCGCGGCACCGCGCTGTTCATCCTGGACGCCAAGCTGGTGTTCAAACTGGTGGACAACTTCTTCGGTGGCGACGGCCGTCACGCCAAGATCGAAGGGCGTGAATTCACCCCGACCGAACTGCGTGTGGTACGCATGGTGCTGGAGCAGGCGTTCGTCGATCTGAAAGAAGCCTGGCAGGCAATCATGGAAGTCAACTTCGAGTACATCAACTCGGAAGTGAACCCGGCCATGGCCAACATCGTCGGCCCGAGCGAAGCAATCGTGGTTTCCACGTTCCACATCGAACTCGACGGCGGTGGCGGCGACCTGCACGTGACCATGCCGTACTCGATGATCGAGCCGGTGCGTGAAATGCTCGATGCCGGTTTCCAGTCGGACCTCGACGACCAGGACGAGCGCTGGGTCAACGCCCTGCGTCAGGACGTGCTCGATGTCGACGTGCCGATCGGCGCCACCGTGGCTCGCCGCCAGTTGAAACTGCGCGACATCCTGCACATGCAGCCGGGTGACGTGATCCCGGTCGAAATGCCGGAAGACATGATCATGCGCGCCAACGGCGTGCCGGCCTTCAAGGTCAAGATGGGCTCGCACAAAGGCAACCTCGCGTTGCAGGTCATCGAGCCGATCGAGCGCCGCTGAAGCGGCGCCACACCCCTTTCGCATTTAACTGAATTGTTGCCCGCCGAGGACAAATGATGAACGACGAAATGAACGCCCAGGACGATCAGGCACTGGCTGACGAGTGGGCTGCGGCCCTGGAAGAAACCGGCGAGGGCGGTCAGGCCGATATCGATGCGCTGCTGGCGGCCGACGCCGGCGTGTCGAGCTCCAACCGTGTGCCGATGGAAGAATTCGGCAGCGTGCCCAAGAGCAACGAGCCCGTGAGTCTGGACGGTCCGAATCTGGACGTGATCCTCGACATCCCGGTGTCGATTTCGATGGAAGTGGGCAGCACCGACATCAACATTCGCAACCTGCTGCAGTTGAACCAGGGTTCGGTGATCGAGCTCGATCGTCTGGCCGGTGAGCCGCTGGACGTGCTGGTCAACGGCACCCTCATCGCTCACGGTGAAGTGGTGGTGGTCAACGAGAAGTTCGGCATCCGCCTGACCGACGTGATCAGCCCAAGCGAACGCATCAAGAAGCTGCGCTGAGTGAAAAAGGTTCTGTGCTCCTTGCTGGCTGCGGTGCTGGCGCTGCCATTGATGGTCATGGCCGCTGAACCTGCGGCGACAGCTGCGGTCGCTCCGGCTGCTCCGGCGGTAGCCCCGGCAGTCAACAGCGGCGTCGCCGGGCAATTGACGCAGTTGGTGTTCGGTCTGTTGCTGGTGGTGGGGCTGATCTTCTTCCTCGCCTGGCTGCTGCGTCGGGTGCAGAACGCGGGGCCGGCGGGCAAGGGGCAGGTGATCGAGCTGATCGGTTCCCGTGCGCTCGGTCCTCGTGACCGTCTGCTGCTGGTACAGGTCGGCAGCGAGCAGATCCTGCTGGGGTTGAGCCCGGGCACCATCACCGCGCTGCATGTGCTCAAGGAGCCGGTAGAAGTCCCGGCCACATCCGAGAAAGCGACTCCGGAGTTTGCCCAGCATCTGTTGAAGATCCTGGGCAAGGATCAGAAGGATACGAAGTAATGGGCGCGTTGCGCATCGTCTTGACCCTGGCCTTGATGTTGGCCGCGCCACTGGCGTTCGCCGCCGATCCGTTGTCGATCCCGGCAGTGACCCTGGGCACCAATGCCAACGGGGCGCAGGAGTATTCGGTCAGCCTGCAGATCCTGCTGATCATGACGGCGCTGAGTTTCATCCCGGCCGCCGTCATTCTGATGACCAGCTTCACCCGGATCATCATCGTGTTCTCGATCCTGCGTCAGGCCCTCGGCCTGCAGCAGACACCGTCGAACCAGATCCTCACCGGCATGGCGTTGTTCCTGACCCTGTTCATCATGGCGCCGGTATTCGACCGGGTGAACAACGATGCCCTGCAGCCCTATCTGGCGGAGAAACTCACCGCCCAGCAAGCGGTGGAAAAGGCTCAGGTGCCGATCAAGGACTTCATGCTGGCGCAGACTCGCTCCACGGATCTGGAGCTGTTCATGCGTCTGTCCAAGCGCACCGACATCGCCACGCCGGATCAGGCACCGCTGACCATTCTGGTGCCGGCGTTCGTCACATCCGAACTGAAAACCGCGTTCCAGATCGGCTTCATGATCTTCATTCCGTTCCTGATCATCGACCTGGTCGTGGCCAGTGTGCTGATGGCGATGGGTATGATGATGCTGTCGCCGCTGATCATTTCCTTGCCGTTCAAGATCATGCTGTTCGTGCTGGTTGACGGCTGGGCGCTGATCATCGGCACCCTCGCCAGCAGTTTCGGAGGTGTTTCACCATGACGCCGGAAGTAGCGGTCGACATCTTTCGCGAAGCCTTGTGGCTGACCACGATGATGGTCGCGATCCTGGTGGTCCCGAGTCTGCTGGTGGGCCTGCTGGTGTCGATGTTTCAGGCGGCGACGCAGATCAACGAACAGACCCTGAGCTTTCTGCCGCGTCTGCTGGTGATGCTGGTGACCCTGATCGTCGCCGGTCCTTGGATCATTCAGACCTTCATGGAATACATCATCCAGTTGTACAAAAACATTCCGCTGGTCATCGGCTAGGCCATGCAGTCGCTGCTTCAGTTGACCGACGCCCAGATCAGCACCTGGGTGGCGACGTTCATGCTGCCGCTGTTTCGCATCGGCGCCATGCTGATGGTGATGCCGGTCTTCGGCACCACGCTGGTCCCCAAGCGCATCCGTCTGTACCTCGCCCTGGCGATCACGGTGGTGATTTCGCCGAACCTGCCGCCCATGCCGGCGGTCAGTCCCCTCGACCTGAGCGGGCTGTTGATGATTGCCGAGCAGATTCTGGTCGGGGCGGTGCTCGGGTTTTCCCTGCAACTGTTTTTCCAGGCCTTCGTGATCGCGGGGCAGATCGTCGCGATTCAAATGGGCATGGGTTTCGCCTCGATGATCGACCCCACCAACGGCGTGTCGGTGGCGGTGATCGGGCAATTCTTCACCATGCTGGTGACGCTGCTGTTCCTCGGCATGAACGGGCATCTGGTGGTGTTCGAAGTGCTCACCGAAAGCTTTACCACGCTGCCGGTCGGTGCCGGTCTGATGACGGCGCATTACTGGGAACTGGCCGGCAAGCTCGGCTGGGTGCTCGGTGCGGCATTGATGCTGGTGCTGCCGGCGGTCACCGCGCTGCTGGTGGTCAACATTGCGTTCGGCGTGATGACGCGCGCGGCGCCGCAACTGAACATTTTCTCGATCGGTTTCCCGCTGACCCTGGTGCTTGGCCTGTTTATCGTCTGGGTCGGTCTGGCGGATATTCTCAACCAGTATCAACCGCTGGCCGTCGAAGCCTTGCAGTTGTTACGCGAACTGGCACAGGCGCGCTGAGTCATGGCAGAGAGCGAGAGCGGTCAGGACAAGACAGAAGACCCCACGGAGAAGCGCAAGAAGGACTCCCGGGAAAAGGGCGAGATTGCCCGCTCCAAGGAGCTCAACACGCTGGCGATCATGCTGGCCGGTTCCGGGGCGCTGCTGATTTTCGGCGGCATGCTGGCGCAGGACCTGATGGAGCTGATGCGCGTGAATTTCACGCTGTCGCGCGAAGTTGTCATGGATCAGGGCGCCATGGGCCGGTTCCTGATGAGCTCCGGGCTGTCGGCGCTGCTGGCGATCCAACCGATCATGATCACGTTGCTGCTGGCTGCGTTTCTGGGGCCGATCGCCCTCGGCGGCTGGTTGTTTGCGGCGGGTTCTCTGGCGCCCAAGTTCAGCCGGATGAACCCGTTGTCCGGTCTCAAACGCATGTTCTCCATGAAGTCGGTGGTCGAACTGCTCAAGGCGTTGGCCAAATTCCTGATCATTCTTGCCGTGGCGCTGGTGGTGTTGTCCGGGGATGTCGACGACTTGTTGCGCATCGCCCATGAGCCAATGGACCGGGCCATCATTCACAGCCTGCAAGTGGTGGGCTGGAGCACCCTGTGGATGGCGTGCGGGCTGATCATCATCGCGGCCGTCGATGTTCCCGTGCAGATCTGGGAGAGCATCAAGAAGCTCAAGATGACCAAGCAGGAAGTGCGCGACGAGCACAAGGACCAGGAGGGCCGACCGGAGGTCAAGCAGCGGATCCGTCAGGTGCAGCGCGAGATGTCGCAGCGGCGGATGATGGCGGCGATCCCCGAGGCCGACGTGGTCATCACCAACCCGACCCACTACGCCGTGGCGCTCAAGTACGATTCGGAGAAGGGCGGGGCGCCGGTGCTGCTGGCCAAGGGCACTGACTTCCTGGCGCTGAAAATCCGCGAGATCGCCACCGCCAACGAGGTGATGCTCCTGGAATCGCCGGCCCTGGCGCGTTCGATCTACTACTCCACCGAGCTGGAAGAAGAGATTCCCGGCGGCCTGTACCTGGCGGTCGCTCAGGTACTGGCCTACGTCTACCAGATCCGCCAGCACCGCGCAGGCAAGGGTAAGTTCCCGGAACCGCTCAAGGACGACCTGCCGATTCCGCCGGATCTGCGACGCGATTCCTGACTCGGCAGCTCGTCTGAAAAACATCCATACCTGACAGTTCTGACAGTAGACGGCGATGGGCTATCGGTGCATTCATAGCGGCGGGAATGTTCCCTTTGGAGGTCTCGTCGTTGGCGCTCTCGGGCATGTGTCTGAAGCGTTCGAGATGCTCAGGACTGGTCAGGGGTGGTCATCATGGTAGAGCGTCTGTATAGAAAACTTTCGGGTATGAATCTCGAGTTTGTCTCGGGGCGATTGGAAGAGAATTCTTCTGAAAAGGCTATTGGCTATGTCGTAGTTTTTAGAATGAATCTTGATTTCCTGAATTTCAAAGTCATGGCCGATCAGTTCATACCCGGCTATCTGAATCATCCGGTAAACGCCATCCGCCCAGAACTGGACGGTACGGCCTACCACTATGCCTACAATTATTTCTTTGATTCGGCGGGGAAAATCACCAACAACCCGACATTGTTCAAAGTCTTCACGCATCCAGAGTTCTACATGGATCAATGGTCTAGTGGAGGCTTGGAAAAACGTTACGCCAAGCCGCATTTCGAGGTCGTCGATGGACAACTGCAGATTACCGCGCGTACAGACTTTCGTTGGGGGGACGGTCGCGAGATCCGCATTGCTGATTTGCCGCTGATTTATTTCCAGTGGGCACTCAACCTGTTGGAGAGCGATGTTGAATTCCCCGAGTTCAAATCGCCGGAAACCAAAGTAGTATTGGGCTATGCCCACGAAGACTCGGTAGAGGTCGAGGGTGTGCAATTGTTACGTGGGACGTTGTACATGATCGGTGCGCAACTCGAGTTCGGCGAGATTCCGCCACAAAGAATACTCACGGCGCAGTGATGAGGGGCCGACTCGATGGGGTAATGAATGAAGCCGCCGCCGATTAAGTTCGGTGGCGGCTTTTTTGCGTCCGATGAAATGAGTTGTTTGTGGGGGGCGTTTTTGCGAGCGGGCCCGCGAAAGCGTCGACCGCCACGACGCATTTCTCAAGCCTTTACACAGAGGTCTGCGACGGTTGTAGCTCCAGATTATTCAGCACCCGATTCGCTGCCAGTTCCCCAAGCATGATCAGTTGCCCGATGCCCGTCAGCGTCCTGCGTTGCGAGGCGGGCATGAGGTGGGCGAAGTCATTGGCGATGGTTCTGGCGGAAGCGAGGGTTTCGCAGAGCTCGACCAGCAGCTCTTCGTTTTTGAAGTCTGCGGTGACGGCAAACATCCGGCGGGTTCTGCGGGGCGGTGGCGTGGCGCCGGGCGGGCAGAGATAGTGATCGAGGGCGCGGTCGGCGGCTTCGTGAAGCTTTCTGGAGTCGAGGGATTCGTAGGGCGAGGCAGGGTCGGTTTCGGGCGGGTTGGGTGTTGGTTTGATCATGGTGAAGCTCCTTTGGGGTGGAGCCGCCAGATCCAGTCGCTAAACAGGAAGGTGGCGGCTGTACGCAGGTTAGCGAACCGGTCAAAGGCACCCGGCAGACCACAAGGGTCTCCCGCATACAGCCACCATAACGAAATTGCAGACATACAGATCCGCAACGAAGCCTGGAACGCTGGTGCACCTTTAAATTGAGCCGAGTCGCTAAACCCGATCGCTGATTCGTCAACGACCGATCCACAATAGAATCCGACCCCAAAGCGCACAAGCCGGCGGATTCTGGCGTAGCGGTAGGCAATGGCGCAAGGATTCGTAGCCTCCAAGGCGTGTCTGGAGGTGTCTTTTAAACACTCGAGTTTAAAAGGCACTTTTTGCTGACTTCTTGCGAAAGCGACATCCCGCCCAGCAGAAAAACCACACTCAAACCCCTCTGTTTCAATCATCGGCAAAAGTTGGAAGGCTTCTTGCAGTAGCCGCCGTGCGCCCGCTTGGGGCGTCAAAAGTTTGCTTTAAAGGAACGGGGAAAACCGGTGGATCGCTCTCAGTTAATCAACAGTGCTCGCTCGAACATTGCCGAACTCAGTCGAGGCAATCTGGGTGTGCCGCTGTTGCTGCTGGTCATGCTGGCGATGATGATGCTGCCGGTGCCGCCGTTCCTGCTCGACGTGTTCTTCACCTTCAACATTGCCCTGTCGATCGTCGTGCTGCTGGTCTGCGTGTACGCCTTGCGGCCGCTGGATTTTGCGGTGTTCCCGACGATCCTGCTGGTGGCGACCTTGCTGCGGCTTGCGCTGAACGTGGCGTCGACCCGGGTGGTGATGCTCCACGGTCAGGACGGTCACGCCGCTGCCGGTAAGGTGATTCAGGCCTTCGGCGAGGTGGTGATCGGCGGTAACTATGTGGTCGGTATCGTGGTCTTCGCGATTTTGATGATCATCAACTTCGTCGTGGTGACGAAGGGTGCCGGACGTATTTCCGAGGTGAGCGCGCGTTTCACCCTCGATGCGATGCCCGGCAAACAAATGGCCATCGACGCCGATCTCAACGCCGGTCTGATCGACCAGGCCCAGGCCAAGGCCCGTCGCCAGGAGGTCGCCCAGGAGGCAGAGTTCTACGGTTCGATGGACGGTGCCAGCAAGTTCGTCCGTGGTGACGCCATCGCCGGTCTGCTGATTCTGTTCATCAACCTGATCGGCGGCATGGCGGTCGGTATCTTCCAGCACAACATGTCCTTCGCCGACGCGGGCAAGGTTTACGCCTTGCTCACCATCGGTGACGGTTTGGTGGCGCAATTGCCATCACTGTTGTTGTCGACAGCGGCCGCGATCATGGTGACCCGTGCTTCCGGTTCGGAAGACATGGGCAAGCAGATCAACCGCCAGATGTTTGCCTCGCCGAAAGCCCTCGCGGTCGCCGCCGGTCTGATGGCGATCATGGGGCTGGTGCCGGGCATGCCGCATGTCTCGTTTCTGACCATGGCCGCGCTGGCCGCCGGTGGCGCCTACCTGTTCTGGAAAAAGCAGAACGTGGCCAAGGTGCAGGCGCTGGAAGAGGTCAAGCGTCAGCAGGAACTGCTGCCGTCGCCGGCTCGCGCCATGGAAACCAAGGAACTGGGCTGGGATGATGTGACACCGATCGACATGATCGGCCTGGAAGTCGGTTATCGGCTGATTCCGCTGGTGGATCGCAACCAGGGCGGGCAGTTGCTGGCGCGGATCAAGGGCGTGCGCAAGAAGCTCTCGCAGGATCTGGGCTTCCTGATGCCGACCGTGCACATCCGCGACAACCTCGACCTGGCGCCAAGTGCCTATCGCCTGACCCTGATGGGGGTGATTCTGGCCGAGGCCGAGATCTATCCGGAGCGCGAACTGGCGATCAACCCGGGGCAGGTCTATGGCACGCTCAACGGCATTACCGCCAAAGATCCGGCTTTCGGTCTCGAGGCCGTCTGGATCGAAGTCAGTCAGCGTGCCCAGGCGCAATCGCTCGGCTACACCGTGGTGGACGCCAGTACCGTGGTCGCCACCCACTTGAACCAGATTCTTTACAAGCACTCCAGCGAGCTGATTGGCCACGAGGAAGTGCAGCAACTCATGCAATTGCTGGCCAAGAGCTCGCCGAAACTGGCCGAAGAGCTGGTGCCGGGCGTGGTCTCGCTGTCACAACTGCTCAAGGTATTGCAGGCGCTGTTGGCCGAACACGTGCCGGTGCGCGACATCCGCAGCATCGCCGAAGCCATCGCCAACAACGCCGCCAAGAGTCAAGATACCGCCGCGCTGGTGGCTGCCGTGCGGGTCGGCGTATCCCGTGCCATCGTCCAAAGCATTGTAGGGACTGAGTCCGAGCTGCCAGTCATCACGCTGGAGCCAAGGTTGGAACAAATATTGCTCAATAGTTTGCAGAAGGCAGGACAAGGCTCGGAAGAGGGCGTTCTGCTGGAGCCGAGCATGGCCGAGAAGCTGCAGCGTTCGCTGATCGAAGCGGCGCAGCGCCAGGAAATGCAAGGACAGCCGGTGATCCTGTTGGTAGCAGGGCCGGTTCGCGCGATGCTCTCGCGCTTCGGCCGCCTGGCAGTCCCCGGACTGCATGTGCTGGCCTACCAGGAAATTCCGGACAACAAGCAAGTGACCATCGTTGCGACAGTAGGGCCCAACGGCTGAGGTAGTGGTTTATGCAAGTTAAGCGTTTTTTCGCCGCCGATATGCGTCAGGCCATGAAACTGGTTCGTGATGAGCTGGGCGCCGATGCCGCCATCATTGGCAACCGCCGCATTGCCGGCGGTGTCGAGCTGACGGCGGCGCTGGATTACAAACTGTCGGCGCTGGCGCCACGGGTTCCGAACATGGAACTCGAAGACGAGCTGCGCAAGACCCAGTCGCGCATCGTCACGGCACAGGCCGAGCTGAGCATGCGCGGTGAAGCCGACGGCAGCACCAATCGCCAGCTGTTCGCCGGGCTGCCATTGACCGCCGGCCTGCCTTTGACGGCTGCCGAGCCCTTGAGCGAACCCACCTACGCCGCACCTGCACGTCCGGCGCCCGCACCTGCGCCGGTGGCTGCCGGTGTCGATCCGCGTGCACTGGATTCGATGCGTTTCGAACTCAACAGCCTGCGCGAGCTGATGGAAGTGCAACTGGGCACCCTGGCCTGGAATCAGCTGCAGGGCAGCCGTCCGGCCCAGGCCAATCTGTATCGTCGTCTGCAGCGCATCGGCCTGTCCGGTCCGCTGGCCCGTGACCTGCTGGCGCTGACCAGCGACATCGAAGAGCCTCGTCAGGCCTGGCGCATGCTGCTCGCGCACCTGGCGCGCATGATCGTCACACCGGAAGTGGAGCCGCTGGAAGAGGGCGGGGTCATTGCCATGGTCGGCCCGGCCGGCATGGGCAAGACCACCACACTGGCCAAACTGGCAGCCCGTTACGTGCTCAAGTACGGCGCGCAGAACATCGCGCTGGTGAGCATGGACAGTTTCCGCATCGGCGCTCAGGAGCAGTTGAAAACCCTGGGCCGCATCCTCAATGTATCGGTGACTCACGTCGACCCGGGCCAGTCCCTGGTGCAGGCGCTGGATCCACTGCTGCGCAAACGCGTGGTGCTGATCGATACCGCGGGCCTGCAGGCCAGCGATCCGGCATTGCGCATGCAGCTGGAAAGCCTGGCCGGTCGCGGCATTCGTTCAAAAAATTATCTGGTGCTGGCAACCACCAGCCAGAAACAGGTTCTAACCGCCGCTTATCACAGTTACAAGCGTTGCGGGCTCGCCGGGTGCATCCTGACTAAACTGGATGAAACGGCCAGCCTTGGCGAAGTGCTGAGTCTGGCAATCAGTCATGAACTGCCGGTCGCCTATCTGACCGACGGCCCGCGGATTCCGGATGACCTGCATCTGCCGCGCCGCCATCAACTGGTCAGCCGCGCCGTCAGCGTGCAAATGCAGGAAGAACCCAGCGAAGAAGCCATGGCTGACATGTTCGCTGATATCTACCACAGTCCGACCAAGCAGGTTGGCTGAGGTAATGAACAGTTTTTGTACCTACATAGATGGTCTGCCATGCATTGTTCCGGTTGTGAACGCGCAGCCAGTAATGTGGCCTCCGTCCATGCAAGACAAGGTAAAGAAATAACATGGGCAGCATGCATCCCGTACAGGTGATCGCGGTGACCGGCGGCAAGGGTGGCGTCGGCAAGACTAACGTGTCAGTGAACTTGTCCCTGGCGCTGGCAGAACTTGGCCGTCGGGTCATGCTGCTGGACGCCGACCTGGGTCTGGCGAACGTCGACGTTCTGCTGGGCCTCACGCCCAAACGTACCCTGGCCGATGTGATCGAGGGTCGCTGTGAGCTGCGCGACGTACTCTTGCAGGGCCCCGGTGGCATCCGCATCGTGCCGGCCGCTTCCGGCACCCAGAGCATGGTTCACTTGAGCCCGGCCCAGCATGCCGGTCTGATCCAGGCATTCAGCGACATCGGCGACAATCTCGATGTACTCGTGATCGACACTGCTGCGGGTATTGGTGACTCGGTAGTCAGTTTTGTGCGCGCAGCCCAGGAAGTGTTGCTGGTGGTCTGTGACGAGCCGACCTCGATCACCGACGCCTACGCGCTGATCAAGTTGCTCAACCGCGATTACGGCATGAACCGCTTCCGCGTCCTGGCCAACATGGCCCAGAGCCCGCAGGAAGGTCGCAATCTGTTCGCCAAGTTGACCAAGGTCACGGATCGCTTTCTTGACGTGGCCTTACAATACGTCGGTGCGGTGCCTTACGACGAAAGCGTGCGCAAGGCGGTGCAGAAGCAGCGTGCGGTCTATGAAGCCTTCCCGCGTTCCAAGTGCGCACTGGCGTTCAAGGCGATCGCGCAAAAGGTCGATACCTGGCCGCTGCCCGCCAACCCGCGCGGCCATCTCGAATTTTTCGTCGAGCGCCTCGTGCAGCAAACGGCAGGACCAGTGCTATGACCGCCAGCGGTATGAATCTTTACAAGAAGTCGGCACGTGACGCGCAGTACGAACTGATCGAGCGTTACGCGCCATTGGTCAAGCGCATCGCCTATCACTTGCTGGCGCGTTTGCCGGCCAGTGTGCAGGTCGAGGACCTGATCCAGGCCGGGATGATCGGTCTGCTCGAAGTCTCGACCAAATACGACGCCAGCAAAGGTGCGAGTTTCGAAACGTACGCGGGCATCCGTATCCGCGGCGCGATGCTCGATGAAGTGCGCAAGGGGGACTGGGCACCGCGCTCGGTTCACCGCAATACCCGCATGGTCAGCGACGCGATTCGCTCGATTGAGGCTAAAACCGGCCGTGACGCTAAAGATCATGAGGTTGCGGCCGAACTCCAGTTGAGTCTCGACGATTACTACGGGATTTTGAATGACACCCTGGGCAGCCGACTGTTCAGTTTCGACGACCTGTTGCAGGACGGCGAACATGAAGGGCTGCACGAGGATGGCGCCAGTGCTCATCTTGAGCCGTCGCGCGACCTGGAAGACGAGCGCTTCCAGGCGGCGCTGGCGGACGCGATTGCCAATTTGCCGGAGCGTGAGCGACTGGTGTTGGCGCTGTACTACGACGAAGAACTGAACCTCAAGGAAATCGGTGAAGTCCTTGGCGTCAGCGAATCGCGGGTCAGCCAGTTACACAGCCAGTGCGCGGCCCGTTTGCGGGGGCGTTTGGGGGAGTGGCGAGCGCGCTGAAGGCGGTGTGGGGACACTGCGAACGAGGCTGGTGCGGTGGTGAGCGGCACCGGTCTTGCTCTGTTGTGCTCCAGACAGTCATCGAGTGCTTTGCCGGATTGATTGAAATGGCGCGTCCAGGTGCTGGGCGCGTTTAAGACTGCTTGGAGGTCGAATTGAACAAAGACATGAAAATCCTCATCGTTGATGACTTCTCAACGATGCGGCGGATCATCAAGAACCTGTTGCGTGACCTCGGGTTCACCAACACCGTTGAAGCCGACGATGGCACCACCGCCATTCCGGTGCTCAACAGCGGCAGCATCGACTTTCTGGTGACCGACTGGAACATGCCCGGCATGACCGGTATCGACCTGCTGCGCCACGTGCGCGCCGATGAAAAGCTCAAGCACCTGCCCGTGCTGATGGTGACCGCTGAAGCCAAGCGCGAGCAGATCATTGAAGCCGCCCAGGCCGGCGTCAACGGCTACGTGGTCAAACCTTTCACGGCTCAGGCGCTGAAAGAAAAAATCGAGAAGATTTTCGAACGCATCGGCTGATGACGCGCGGGGGAGCTATGGAGCATAAAGAATCTTCACAGGGCGACTTCGAGTCGACGCTGAAAAAACACGCGGTCGAACTGGTCGAAAGCCTTGAAAAAGGCCGGTTCGGCGACGCTGTGCAACTGATCCATGAGCTCAATCAGACCCGTGACCGAGGCCTGTACCAGGAAGTCGGCAAGCTCACGCGCGAACTGCACAGTGCAATCGTCAACTTCCAGATCGACCCGCATATGCCGCAGGCCGAGGAGGTGTCGCAGATCACTGATGCGACCGAGCGCCTGGGCTATGTGGTCAAGCTGACTGAAGCTGCGGCCAACCGCACCATGGATCTGGTGGAAAGCGCCACGCCGGTGGTCAATGGCCTGGCTGACGAAGCCCAGGCGTTGAGTGCCGATTGGGGACGCTTCATGCGCCGTGAAGTCGGGGCAGAGGAGTTCCGCGAACTGGCACGCCGGGTCGACGGTTTTCTGGCGCGCAGCAGCACGGACAACCGTGCGGTGTCGAGCAGCCTCAACGACATTCTGCTGGCCCAGGATTATCAGGATCTCACAGGTCAAGTGATCAAGCGTGTGACCCAGCTGGTCACCGAAGTCGAAAGCAATCTGCTCAAACTCGTGCTCATGGCCAGTCAGGTGGACCGCTTTGCGGGCATCGAACATGACCGTGCGGCGATGCTCGCTGAAAAAGATCCACAAAAACATCTCTCGCAGGGTGAAGGTCCGCAGATTCATGCCGATAAACGAGAAGACGTTGTGTCCGGTCAGGACGATGTGGACGATTTGCTATCCAGCCTTGGATTTTGAGTTTTTTTGGGTTTTTAGACCTGTAGGAGCACCCCATTAATGAGCTTCGGCGCCGATGAAGAGATCCTTCAGGATTTCCTGGTTGAGGCCGGCGAGATTCTTGAGCAACTGTCCGAACAACTGGTCGAGCTGGAAAGCCGCCCGGATGACGCAGATCTGCTCAACGCAATTTTTCGCGGTTTCCACACTGTAAAAGGGGGCGCCGGCTTCCTTCAGCTCAACGAGCTGGTGGAGTGCTGTCACATCGCCGAAAACGTGTTCGATATCCTGCGCAAGGGTGAGCGTCGCGTAGATGCAGAACTGATGGACGTGGTGCTCGAAGCGCTGGACTCGGTGAACAGCATGTTCGGCGAAGTCCGCGATCGCAGCCCTATCACCGCTGCAACCCCGGAACTGCTGGCCGCGCTGGCGCGCCTGGCCGAACCGCAATCGGCGGATGAGGTTGCGGCCTCGCCGGTAGCCGAGATGATCGAAGAGCTGGTCGTTGAAGGCGATTCTGGCGATTCGGGCGATATCACCGACAATGAATTCGAACAGTTGCTGGACTCGCTGAGCGCCGTCAAGGCCGAAGCCGAGGCCCCGGCGGCTGCCGCTGCGCCGGCTTCCGACGAAACCGCCAGCGATGAAATCACCGACGCTGAATTCGAGTCGCTGCTCGATCAGTTGCATGGCAAGGGCCAGTTCGCGGCCGACGCCGTCGCACCGGCTGCAGCCGCGCCGGCGGCCCCGGCAGCCGGCGATGACTCGGACATCACCGACGACGAATTCGAGGCCTTGCTCGATCAGCTGCACGGCAAGGGCAACTTTGCCGTCGATGCGCTGGAGTCGGCAATGGCATCGGTTCCCGCATCGACCGCGCCTGCAGCCGCTGCAGCGGGCAGCGATCTGATCACCGATCACGAGTTCGAATCGCTGCTGGATGAGCTGCACGGCAAAGGCAAGTTCACCGACGTTGCCACCGGTGCGCCCGTGACTGCCGGCAGCGCTGCCGCGGTGGCAGCGCCTGCTGCCAAAGCCCCGGCCGCTGCGGCGAACCCTGCCGCGAAAGCGCCGCAAAGCAAGCCTGAACCGAAAGCCGAAACACCGAAGCCGGCCGCCGCTGCCGCACCGGCTCCGGCCCGTGCCCCGGCGACACCGCCACCGGAAAAACCGGCGAGCGAAGCCGAAACCACCGTTCGCGTGGACACCGCGCGTCTCGACGAGATCATGAACATGGTCGGCGAGCTGGTGCTGGTGCGTAACCGTCTGGTGCGTCTGGGCCTGAACAGTGGCGACGAGGCCATGCAGAAGGCCGTGTCGAACCTCGATGTGGTTACCGCTGACTTGCAGACGTCGGTGATGAAGACCCGGATGCAGCCGATCAAGAAAGTCTTCGGTCGTTTCCCGCGTCTGGTTCGCGACCTTGCCCGTCAGCTCAAGAAAGAGATCAATCTGGAACTGGTGGGCGAAGAGACCGACCTCGACAAGAACCTCGTCGAGGCGCTGGCCGACCCGCTGGTCCACCTGGTGCGCAACGCGGTCGACCACGGCATCGAATCGCCGGAAGAACGCGAAGCGTCGGGCAAGCCCCGCGGCGGCAAGGTCGTTCTGGCGGCCGAACAGGAAGGCGACCACATCCTGCTGTCGATTTCCGACGACGGCAAAGGCATGGATCCGAACATCCTGCGTGCCATCGCCGTGAAGCGTGGTGTGATGGACAAGGATGCAGCCGACCGTCTGAGCGATACCGAGTGCTACAACCTGATTTTCGCCCCGGGCTTCTCGACCAAGACCGAGATCTCCGACGTGTCCGGTCGCGGTGTCGGCATGGACGTGGTGAAGACCAAGATTTCCCAGCTCAACGGTTCGATCAACATTTATTCGACCAAGGGCCAGGGTTCGAAAATCGTCATCAAGGTGCCGCTGACGCTGGCGATCATGCCGACCCTGATGGTCATGCTCGGCAACCAGGCGTTCGCGTTCCCGCTGGTGAACGTCAACGAAATCTTCCACCTCGACCTGTCGACCACCAACGTGGTGGACGGCCAGGAAGTGGTGATCGTGCGGGACAAGGCGTTGCCATTGTTCTACCTCAAACGCTGGCTGGTCAGCTCGGCCGCTCACGAAGAGCAGCGCGAAGGCCATGTGGTGATCCTTTCGGTGGGCACCCAGCGGATCGGCTTTGTCGTCGATCAACTGGTCGGTCAGGAAGAAGTGGTCATCAAGCCATTGGGCAAGATGCTGCAGGGAACTCCGGGCATGTCCGGCGCCACCATTACCGGTGACGGCCGCATTGCGCTGATTCTCGATGTTCCAAGCATGCTCAAGCGTTACGCCGCACGGCGTATTTGAATCCGGGGCAGCGGGGCGACCCTGTCCCGCTGCACCTAATGGAGTGTTTATGGCAGTCAAAGTCCTGGTGGTGGACGATTCGGGTTTTTTCCGCCGCCGCGTCTCGGAAATTCTTTCAGCGGATCCGAGCATCCAGGTCGTCGGTACGGCGACCAACGGCAAAGAGGCGATCGATCAGGCCCTGGCTCTCAAGCCGGACGTGATCACCATGGACTACGAGATGCCGATGATGGATGGCATCACGGCGGTGCGACATATCATGCAGCGCTGCCCGACTCCGGTGTTGATGTTCTCCTCGCTGACTCATGAAGGCGCCCGGGTCACCCTGGATGCGCTGGATGCCGGCGCGGTGGATTTCCTGCCGAAGAATTTCGAAGACATCTCGCGCAACCCGGAGAAGGTCAAGCAATTGCTGTGCGAGAAGGTTCACAGCATTTCGCGCAGCAATCGTCGTTTCAGTGCCTACAGTGCGCCAGCGCCTGCTGCCGCACCGGCGCCAGCACCGGCGGCTCCTGCGCCGTCGGGCTTTGGCAGTCACAGCAGCGCTGCAGCCCGTCCGGCACCCGCGCCCGCACCGGCTCGCGCTCCGGCCGCCAGTGCTTCGTCGCCCGCACCGAAGCGCAAAAACTACAAGCTCGTCGCGATCGGCACATCGACCGGCGGCCCGGTGGCCCTGCAACGGGTTCTGACCCAGTTGCCGGCCAACTTCCCGGCGCCGATCGTGCTGATCCAGCACATGCCGGCGGCTTTCACCAAGGCTTTCGCCGAGCGTCTGGACAAGCTTTGCCGCATCAGCGTCAAGGAAGCCGAGGATGGCGACATTCTGCGTCCGGGTCTGGCACTGCTGGCCCCGGGTGGCAAACAGCTGATGGTCGATGGCCGTGGCGCGGTGAAAATCCTGCCGGGCGACGAGCGTCTGAATTACAAGCCTTGCGTGGACATCACGTTCGGCTCCGCAGCCAAATCCTACAGTGACAAAGTTCTGGCGGTTGTGCTGACCGGCATGGGCGCCGATGGTCGTGAAGGCGCACGCTTGCTCAAGCAGGGCGGCAGTACCGTCTGGGCCCAGGATGAAGCCAGCTGCGTGATCTATGGCATGCCGATGGCCATCGTCAAGGCTGACCTCGCGGATGCGGTGTACGGTCTGGACGATATCGGCAGGCACATCGTCGAGGCGTGTATCTGATGGATGTTCTGAGCCTTATCGGGATCATCATGGCGTTCGTCGCCATCATCGGCGGCAACTTCCTTGAAGGTGGTCACCTCGGCGCGCTGGCCAACGGCCCGGCGGCGCTGATCGTGCTGGGCGGAACCATCGGTGCCGCCTTGCTGCAATCGCCGATGAGCGCGTTCAAGCGTGCCATGCAGATTCTGGCGTGGATCTTTTTCCCGCCCCGTGTCGATCTGGCCGGTGGTATCGATCGAGTGGTCAACTGGAGCCTCACCGCGCGCAAGGAAGGCCTGCTGGGCCTGGAAGGCGTGGCGGATGCCGAGCCGGATGCCTACTCGCGCAAAGGCCTGCAGCTGCTGGTCGACGGCGCCGAACCGGAAGCCATCCGCAGCATCCTTGAAGTGGATTTCTACACTCAGGAAGCCCGCGATGTCGAAGCGGCCAAGGTCTTCGAAAGCATGGGCGGCTATGCGCCGACCATCGGTATCATCGGTGCGGTCATGGGCCTGATCCATGTGATGGGCAACCTGGCCGATCCATCGCAACTGGGCAACGGCATCGCCGTGGCATTCGTCGCCACCATCTACGGTGTGGCCAGTGCCAACCTGGTGTTGCTGCCGATCGCTGCGAAGCTCAAGTCAATCGCGTTGCGGCAGTCGCGTTATCGCGAAATGTTGTTGGAAGGCATTCTGTCGATCGCCGAAGGTGAAAACCCACGCTCCATCGAGTTGAAGCTGCAAGGCTTCATGGATTAAGGGAATAGCCTCATGGCCCGTCGTCGCCAGCATGAAGAACACGTCAATCACGAGCGCTGGCTCGTGTCTTACGCAGACTTCATCACACTGTTGTTCGCTTTCTTCGTGGTGATGTACTCCATCTCGTCGATCAACGAAGGCAAGTACAAGATCATTTCCGAAGCGCTGATCGGGGTCTTCACCGACTCCGACCGCGCGCTCAAGCCGATCCCGATCGGTGAGGAGCGCCCCAAGACCGTGACCCCGGCCAAGCCGCTGGTCAAGGACAGCGAGCAGGTCGATGCCGGCATCGCCGGTGCCAGCGATCCGTTGAAAAGCATCGCCGACGATATCAGCGCCGCGTTCGGCGACCTGATCGCGAGCAACCAGATGACCGTGCGCGGCAACGAGCTGTGGGTCGAGATCGAGCTCAACTCCAGCCTGTTGTTCGGCAGCGGCGATGCCATGCCAAGCGACATCGCGTTCAACATCATCGACAAGGTCGCGGCGATCCTCAAACCGTTCGATAACCCGATCCACGTCGAAGGCTTCACCGACGACCAGCCGATTCGCACCGCTCAGTACCCGACCAACTGGGAGCTGTCTTCGGCGCGTTCGGCGAGCATCGTGCGCATGCTGGCGATGCAGGGCGTGAACCCTGGTCGCATGGCCTCGGTGGGCTATGGCGAATTCCAGCCAGTGGCCAACAACGCCACGGCCGAGGGCCGGGCCAAGAATCGTCGCGTGGTGCTGGTGGTGTCGCGCAATCTCGATGTACGCCGCAGCCTGACAGGCACCGGGACCGCCAATGCAACACCGGACGCCGCGTTGAAGCGTGCTGGCACACAAACTGCACCGACCCCGGTCAAGACGCCGGGACGCGAGAGTGCCGTCAATTCTCCGTCGCCCGCATTAATACGCTGAGCCATGTCTCGGCCGAGCATCTCGGCCGGGAGGAACGATCCGAATGAGAGTCTGGGCAGTCGCCAATCAAAAGGGTGGTGTTGGTAAAACCACTACTTCCATCGCTTTAGCCGGTTTGCTGGCGGAGGCGGGCAAGCGCGTGGTCGTGGTCGATCTCGATCCGCACGGCTCGATGACCAGCTATTTCGGTTACGACCCCGACAGCCTGGAACACAGCAACTACGACCTGTTCCTGCACAAGGGCGGTGTGCCGCAAGGCCTGCCGGGCCAGTTGCTGCTGTCCACCAGTGACGAACGCATTTCCCTGCTGCCGTCGAGCACTGCGCTGGCCACCCTCGAGCGCCAGTCGCCGGGGCAGAGTGGCCTGGGCCTGGTGATCGCCAAGAGTCTGGCGCAACTGTGGCAGGACTTCGATTACGCGATCATCGACAGCCCGCCGTTGCTCGGCGTGCTGATGGTCAACGCCCTGGCCGCGAGCCAGCAACTGGTGATCCCGGTGCAGACCGAACACCTGGCCGTCAAAGGTCTGGAACGGATGGTCAACACCCTGGCGATGATCAACCGCTCGCGCAAACAGGCGTTGCCGTTCAACATCGTGCCGACCCTGTTCGATCGCCGCACCCAGGCGTCGATGGGCACCTTGCGCGTGCTGCGTGACAAATTCCCCGACGAGATCTGGCAGGGTTACATCCCGGTCGATACCCGTCTGCGCGACGCCAGCCGTGCCGGCGTCACGCCTTCGCAATTCGACGGCAAGAGCCGTGGCGTGCTGGCTTACCGCGCGCTGCTCAAGCATCTGCTGGCGCAGCAGCTCGTTGCGCAGGTGGCCTGAGCATGAATCGGCCGATCAAACTGACTTCGCGTCCGCAACTGGCTGTGCAGTCCTATCTGGACAGCTTGCTGCAGGAAGTCGAGCAAGAGCTCCCGCAGGAAGTCGAGGCGCCGGTCGAGGTGGTTGAAAGCTCCGCGGAGCTGGATGAGTTCCAGGCGGCGGTGCTTGAAGAACAGGCCCGCGATGCGCAGCAAGCCGCCAGGCCTGCTGCTCCGGTTGCAGCGCCCGCCGCTGTGGTGGCCAAAGCGGCGGCACCTCTGATCAAGGAGCCCGAGCCGGTTCGCGTGGTATCGACCCTCGCGCCCTTGCTGCAAACACAGCTTCTTCAGGCACAACCCGAACCGGCTCCGGTCGAACCGCCAGTTCAGCCAGTTGTTGCGCCGGTTGAACCGGTCGTTGAACAGGCATTGGTTGCACCGCTGGTCGAAGTGCATCTGCCGCCGAGCAATACACCGCCACCGGTGGACACCGACGGCCGTCCGGCCTGGGCTTCGGAAGCCTTCGAATGCCTGCTGTTCGATGTGGCCGGGTTGACCCTGGCGGTGCCGCTGGTGTGCCTGGGCTCAATCTATTCGCTGACCGGCCATGAGTTGACGCCGCTGTTCGGCCAGCCCGAATGGTTTCTCGGCATCCTGCCGAGCCAGGCCGGCAACCTGAAGGTGCTGGACACTGCGCGCTGGGTCATGCCGGATCGCTATCGCGATGACTTCCGTCAAGGCCTGCAATACGTGATTTCGGTACAGGGTTACGAGTGGGGCCTGGCGGTGCATCAGGTCAGTCGCTCGCTGCGTCTGGATCCGAATGAAATCAAATGGAGAAGTCACCGGGGTCAGCGGCCATGGCTCGCGGGCACGGTGATCGAACACATGTGCGCCTTGCTCGATGTCTCCGCACTGGCCGAGCTGATCGCCAGCGGTGGGGCAAAGCACATGTCCGGCAGTAAGCCGACCCACAAAACGACATGACACTTACATAACAGACATGTCCGGCATTCCATGCCGGCACACGAGACACACACCGCCATTGCGGTATTTCGAGGGGCTAGGGTATGAACGACAAGGCTACTGCGGCAAAGGGTTCCGAAGATCCGATCCTGCAATGGGTGACTTTCAAACTGGACAACGAAACCTACGGCATCAACGTGATGCGCGTTCAGGAAGTCCTGCGCTACACCGAGATCGCTCCGGTTCCGGGTGCGCCAAGCTACGTGCTGGGCATCATCAACCTGCGCGGCAACGTGGTGACCGTGATCGACACCCGTCAGCGTTTCGGCCTGATGAGCGGCGAGATCAGCGACAACACCCGTATCGTCATCATCGAAGCCGACAAGCAAGTGGTCGGCATCATGGTCGACAGCGTGGCTGAAGTGGTTTACCTGCGTCAGTCGGAAATCGAGACCGCGCCGAACGTCGGTAACGAAGAGTCGGCCAAGTTCATCCAGGGCGTATGCAACAAGAACAACGAGTTGCTGATCCTGGTCGAGCTGGACAAGATGATGACTGAAGAAGAATGGTCGGAACTGGAGAACATCTGATTGATTCTCGAGGTAGCGGTCATTGTCCTGTTCCTGTTCTGGGCAGGCACGCTGGCGATGTTTCTGGCGTACATCAAGGCGCAGCGCCTGATCGCTGCGCAACAGGCCCAGGGCGATGCGCTGCGTGACCAGCGCATCAAGGACCTGGCCAAGCGTGTCGACGACTACCAGAACGGCAACGTGCGCATGGGCGAAGCCCTGCATGAGCTGCGCGCGGTCGTCGGTCCGATTCCGGACAAGATTTCTCAACTCGAACAGCGCGACCCGTCAAGCCTGTCATTCGCCCAGGCGGCGAAACTGGTGGGGATGGGCGCGAGTGTCGATGAGCTGACTCAGTCCTGCGGGTT
Source organism: Pseudomonas sp. BW7P1 (assembly GCF_024981055.1). Classification (NCBI taxonomy): domain Bacteria; kingdom Pseudomonadati; phylum Pseudomonadota; class Gammaproteobacteria; order Pseudomonadales; family Pseudomonadaceae; genus Pseudomonas; species Pseudomonas sp. BW7P1. The sequence goes on from NZ_CP103374.1 coordinate 1,919,122, forward strand.
GACCCAGGCTGAGGCGGAGTTGATGCGCAAGCTGCACAGAAGCAGCTGAGGGCTTCGAGCGGCAAGTGGAATCAAAAAATCGCAGTTCATGACTGCGATTTTTTTTGCCCTCAGTAATCGTCGCCGCGATCGGTGATGTCCTTCTCGACCATCGGTGCATCCGGATCATGTCCTTGCGGGAACTTGCCCTTGAGGTTCCAGGCGAACGCGATGATCTCGGCAATCGTCAGGTACAGCTCCTGCGGAATACTGTCGCCCAGCTCCATGCGCGCCAGCAACTTCACCAGTTCGGCGTTTTCGTAGATCGGTACTTCGCAGTCGCGGGCGATGCGCAGGATTTCTTCGGCCAGTTCGTCGTCGCCCTTGGCGGTCAGCGTCGGGGCCTGGCTGCCGTCGTATTTGAGGGCGATGGCCTGGCGTGGAGCGGTGGAATCGTTCATGCGGTTTCGTCGACCCAGCGGTGTTCGAGACGGGTTTGATTGCCTTGCGGTGGCGTGCCGAGGTGGCAGTCGAGATCGCCGACGTTGAGTCCGCGATCCAGCAGGCGCTGACGCAGGGTGGCCAGATTGGATTCGATCAGATCGGCGGTGTAGGGGCGTTCGGCCCAGAGCTGGCTCGACAGGCTGCCGCTGATCAGTTGCGCCTGAATCTGCATCGGCCCCAACGGCTCCATGTCGAATGCCAGATCGACTCGCCACAATGGCTGTCTGGTTTCGCGCTCGCTGTCACGGCGTTCCTGCTGTTGTTCTTCCTGTGGCGCTTCTTCACGCTGGAACTTGACCTGCAACGGCACAATATCCTGCAGGTTGCGCATCGGGATTTCCAGTTGCCAGGTGCTGAGCAGGCGTCCGTCGTCGGTCATGCCGGTCTGTTCCAGGCTCGACAGTTGATGGCTTTGCAGGCGCGAGACTGCGGCGGCGGCCAGGCGCAGCAAGTGTTCCAGATCGCCTTCACCTTCCAGGCTCTGCAGCAACCGGTCCGGCAGCGGGAATCCGCCTGGCAGCGGTTTGGCGCTGACCTGGCCGAGCATGCCAAGGGCATTGCGCACGAAGCTCGGCATCGCCTGGGCCAGAGTGTTGGCGGCGATAAGCGCATTGAGATTGGTGTTGCCGGGCAGGCCGGGGGTGAGCTGGGCAATCAGCTTGAGCAGGTCGCCTTTCATGTCCGGGGTCAGCGTCGGGTTTTGCCCGGCCAGTAATTTGGCTTCGAGAAAGGCGCCGCTGTTGAGCAGCGCCTGGGCCAGGCCTTTGGGGGTGGTCAGTTGCTGGACGTCCGGCAGGTTGGCCAGCAGCCTGTCCACGGCCGCGCGCAGATCGCTGGAGGTCTGATCGTCGGCGGGCGGCAGGCTCTGGAGCAATTTCAGCAAGCCATCCAACGAACCCTGACGGCTTTGCTGGCTGACCAGTTGCTGACTGACCGCCAGTTGTTCCTGACGGTTGCTCAACGGCAGAAACTTCAAGGTCTGCGAATCCTGCACCAGCGCCGACAGCAGCGTGCCGATGCGCAACGGCTGCGGGCTGTCGATGCTCAGGGTGCTGCCGCTCAACACCGTGTTGAGCAGGCTGACCGTCGAGCGGAACACCGCCGGCTGTCCCGGCACTTGCGGCAGGGCCTGATTCGTCAGCACCTTGCCTTGCAGCAGTGTGCCGACCGGTAATTGCGCGGTGTCGATGCGAGTCAGGGTGGCGACAGCCGTGGCGATGGCCTGTTGCACGGTAACTGCCAGATTACCGGCCGACGGCTGGGTGACCGCCAGGTTGGTGCCTTGTGGCAGCGGCAGGGGGCTGGTTGCCTGTACGGTGGTCTGGCGGCCGCCGTCAAGGGTGACCTTGAGCAGCACCTGAAAGGCCTGGTCTGCCGGTTTCTGTGACAACACCTCGGCCCTGGCGCTCTGTCCGGCGGCAATCAGCCCGTCCATCGGCGTCAGCAGCTTGAGCAGCTCACCCACCTGCGGGCGAGGGGGCGCCGGAGTCGTGGGCGGGAGCGGGAGGATGTTCATTTCGCCTGTCATACGCGGACACAACCTGAGGAAAATGCACTCGGGAGAGCAGGGGACGCCATGTATAATGCCGCCCGTCCTTCCGTTCGTTCAAAAAAACATAGCAATTGTTTGACGCAGCTCTCTGGATTGAGCCGTCATTGCATTTATGCTGCAACTCTTTAACGGCCGCCCCAGAGCCGACTTGAACCGTATAAGGCCCATGAACCCTTGACCAGCCCTGTCCTGCAAACCGTCGGCCTCGCCTGTGAGCGTGATCTCAGACTGCTCTTCGAGAATCTCGAATTGAGACTGGCCAGCGGCGATATGGTGCAGATCAGCGGCCCCAACGGCAGCGGCAAGACCAGTCTGCTTCGCTTGCTGGCCGGCCTGATGCAGCCGACCGACGGTCAGGTGCTGCTCAACGGCCAGCCTCTGGCCGAGCAACGCAGCGAACTGGCGCGTAACCTGCTGTGGATCGGCCATGCCGCCGGCATCAAGGACTTGCTCACCCCGGAAGAAAACCTCGCCTGGCTCTGCGCCCTGCATCAACCCGCCGGACGCGACGCGATCTGGCAGGCGCTGGCGGCGGTTGGATTGCGCGGTTTCGAGGATGTTCCCTGCCATAGCCTGTCCGCCGGTCAGCAACGGCGCGTTGCGCTGGCGCGGTTGTATCTCGACAGTCCGCCGCTGTGGATCCTCGATGAACCCTTCACCGCACTGGACAAGCAAGGCGTGGCGCAACTCGAAGAACACTTGGCCAATCATTGCGAGCAGGGCGGTCTGGTGGTGCTGACCACCCACCACACGCTGAGCCGGATGCCGGTCGGTTATCGCGACATCAATCTGGGGGACTGGGCAGTATGAGTGTGTTCGGCCTGCTGGTTGCCCGCGAGTCCCGACTGCTGTTCCGCCGCCCGGCGGAGCTGGCCAATCCGCTGATTTTCTTCGCCATCGTCATTGCATTGTTCCCGCTGGCCGTCGGACCGGAAACTCAAGTATTGCAAAACTTGTCCCCGGGGTTAGTCTGGGTGGCGGCGCTTTTGTCGGTCCTGCTCTCGCTGGACGGGCTTTTCCGCAGTGATTTCGAAGACGGATCCCTTGAACAGTGGGTCCTTTCGCCGCACCCCCTGCCACTTCTGGTATTGGCAAAGGTGCTGGCACACTGGCTTTTTTCCGGGCTGGCACTGGTTTTGCTCTCGCCGTTACTGGCGTTGATGCTCGGGTTGCCGGCTGCGTGTCTGCCGGTATTGCTGCTTTCGTTGTTGCTGGGAACACCAGTGCTGAGCTTGCTCGGCGCGGTGGGCGCGGCGCTGACGGTCGGTCTGAAACGCGGTGGCCTGTTACTGGCGCTGCTGATTCTGCCGCTGTACATCCCGGTGTTGATCCTTGGCAGTGGCGCCTTGCAGGCGGCGTTGCAGGGCATGCCGGCGATTGGTTATCTGTTGTGGCTTGGCAGCCTGACCGCCCTGGCGATAACCCTGACACCTTTTGCAATAGCTGCTGGCCTGAAGATCAGCGTCGGCGAATAATGAGGTCTGGTTAAAATTTAACCAGCAAAGACCCTGAGACCGCTCACACCGATGAGCGGCACCCGTGATGGAAACAACATGAACTGGACCTGGTTTCACAAGCTCGGCTCGCCCAAGTGGTTCTACGGCATCAGCCGCAAGTTCCTGCCGTGGCTGAGCATTGCAGCGTTGCTGCTGATCGCTGTCGGCATCGTCTGGGGCCTGGCTTTCGCGCCGCCGGACTATCAGCAGGGCAACAGTTTTCGCATCATCTACATCCACGTTCCCGCCGCGATGCTCGCTCAGTCGATCTACGTGATGCTGGCGGTGTGCGGTGTGGTCGGGCTGGTGTGGAAGATGAAACTGGCCGACGTCGCCCTGCAATGCGCCGCACCGATCGGCGCGTGGATGACCGCCGTGGCGCTGGTTACCGGGGCGATCTGGGGCAAGCCGACCTGGGGTTCGTGGTGGGTCTGGGACGCACGCCTGACCTCGATGCTGATTCTGCTGTTCCTGTATTTCGGCGTGATCGCCCTGGGCAACGCCATCAGCAATCGCGACAGCGCCGCCAAGGCCTGCGCGGTGCTGGCCATCGTCGGCGTGATCAACATCCCGATCATCAAATACTCGGTGGAATGGTGGAACACTCTGCATCAGGGCGCGACTTTCACCCTGACCGAAAAACCGGCGATGCCCGCCGAGATGTGGCTGCCGTTGCTGCTGACGGTGCTGGGTTTCTACTGTTTCTTCGGTGCCGTGCTGTTGCTGCGCATGCGGCTTGAAGTGCTCAAGCGCGAGGCCCGTGCCAGCTGGGTAAAAGAAGAAGTGCAGAACAGCCTGGAGGCCGCTCGATGAGTTTCGCGTCATTCGGCGACTTCCTCGCCATGGGTCATCACGGCCTGTATGTCTGGTCCGCCTACGGCATCTGCCTGGCGGTGCTGGCCCTCAACGTGGCGGCGCCGATCCTGGCCCGCAAGCGGTATCTGCAACAAGAGGCGCGTCGTCTGCGCCGGGAGAACGGCAAGTGAATCCGCTGCGCAAAAAACGCTTGATCATCATTCTGGCAATTCTGGTCGGGGTCGGCGCCGCCGTCGGCCTGGCCCTGAGCGCCCTGCAGCAGAACATCAATCTGTTTTACACCCCGACCCAGATCGCCAATGGCGAAGCACCGCAGGACACCCGCATCCGGGCTGGCGGCATGGTCGAGAAGGGGTCGCTGCAACGCTCCCCGGATTCCCTGGACGTCAAATTCGTGGTCACTGACTTCAACAAGTCCGTGACCATCACCTACCGCGGCATCCTCCCGGACCTGTTCCGCGAAGGACAGGGCATCGTCGCACTGGGCAAGCTCAACGCCGACGGCGTGGTGGTCGCCGATGAAGTACTGGCCAAGCACGACGAGAAATACATGCCGCCGGAGGTGACCAAGGCCTTGAAGGACAGCGGTCAATCCGCGCCAACCCAAGCGAAGGAGGGTTGATCGATGACGTCCACCATTTTCATTCCCGAGCTCGGCCATCTGGCGATGATCCTGGCGCTGTGTTTCGCCCTTGTACAGGCCGTGGTGCCGTTGCTCGGTGCCTGGCGCGGCGATCGCCTCTGGATGGGGCTGGCCCAGCCAGCCGCATGGGGCCAGTTTGCGTTTCTGTTGTTCGCCTTCGGCGTCCTGACCTATGCCTTCATGACCGACGATTTCTCCGTCGCTTATGTGGCGATGAACTCCAACAGCGCGTTGCCGTGGTACTACAAGTTCAGCGCGGTGTGGGGCGCCCACGAAGGTTCGCTGCTGCTGTGGGCGCTGATTCTCGGTGGCTGGACCTTCGCGGTATCGGTGTTCTCCCGGCAGTTGCCGCAAGTCATGCTCGCTCGGGTGCTGGCGGTAATGGGCATGATCAGCAGCGGTTTTCTGCTGTTCCTGATCCTCACCTCCAACCCGTTTTCGCGGATCTTGCCGCAGATTCCGGCCGACGGTCGTGACCTCAACCCGTTGCTGCAAGACATCGGCCTGATCGTGCATCCGCCGATGCTGTACATGGGTTACGTCGGTTTCTCGGTGGCGTTCGCCTTCGCCATCGCCGCACTGCTCGGCGGTCGTCTGGATGCGGCATGGGCACGCTGGTCGCGTCCTTGGACCATCGTGGCCTGGGCGTTCCTCGGCATCGGCATCACCCTCGGTTCGTGGTGGGCCTACTACGAACTCGGCTGGGGCGGCTGGTGGTTCTGGGACCCGGTGGAAAACGCCTCGTTCATGCCTTGGCTGGTGGGCACTGCGCTGATCCACTCGCTGGCGGTCACTGAAAAACGCGGCGTGTTCAAGAGCTGGACAGTGTTGCTGGCGATTGCCGCGTTTTCCCTGAGCCTGCTGGGCACGTTCCTCGTGCGTTCCGGGGTGCTGACGTCGGTGCATGCGTTTGCCTCCGATCCCGCGCGCGGCGTGTTCATCCTGATTTTCCTGCTGTTCGTGGTCGGTGGTTCGCTGACCCTCTTTGCCTTGCGCGCTCCGGTGGTCAAGAGCCAGGTCGGTTTCAATCTTTGGTCACGGGAAACCCTGCTGCTGGGCAACAACCTGGTGCTGGTGGTGGCCGCGTCGATGATCCTGCTCGGCACCTTGTATCCGCTGATTCTCGATGCGATCAGCGGCGCCAAGCTGTCGGTCGGGCCGCCATACTTCAATGCGCTGTTCATTCCGTTGATGGCGCTGCTGATGGTGGTGATGGCGGTCGGCGTGATCGTGCGCTGGAAAGACACGCCGGTGAAATGGCTGGTCAGCATGCTCACTCCGGTGCTGCTGGGCAGCGTCGCTCTGGCGGTGGTTGCCGGTGTCGCCTACGGCGATTTCAACTGGGCGGTGATCGCAACCTTCCTGCTCGCGGCCTGGGTGTTGCTGGCCGGTGTGCGTGACATCTTCGACAAGACGCGCCACAAAGGCCTGATCAAGGGCCTGCCGACCCTGACCCGCAGCTATTGGGGCATGCATCTCGCCCACATCGGCATCGCGGTGTGCGCCCTGGGCGTGGTGTTGTCGAGCCAGAACAGCGCCGAGCGCGACCTGCGTCTGGCGCCGGGCGAGTCGATGGAACTGGCCGGCTATCAGTTCGTGTTCGAAGGTGCCAAACACTTCGAAGGGCCGAATTTCACTTCCGACAAAGGCACCATCCGGGTGATCCGCGATGGCCGCGAAGTCACTGTGCTGCACCCGGAAAAACGCCTGTACACCGTGCAGAGTTCGATGATGACCGAAGCCGGGATCGACGCCGGCTTCACCCGCGACCTCTATGTCGCGCTGGGTGAACCTCTGGGCGACGGCGCCTGGGCGGTGCGGGTGCATGTGAAACCGTTTGTGCGCTGGATCTGGTTCGGCGGTCTGCTGACCGGCCTGGGCGGGATGCTGGCGGCGCTGGACCGGCGTTACCGGGTCAAGGTCAAAGCCAGGGTGCGTGAAGCGCTGGGCATGGAAGGAGCCGCTGCATGAGACGTTGGTTGATGCTGGTGCCACTGGCGATTTTCCTGCTGGTGGCGGTATTTCTTTATCGCGGTCTGTACCTGGATCCGGCGGAGCTGCCGTCGGCGATGATCGGCAAGCCGTTCCCGGAGTTTTCCCTGCCGGCGGTGCAGGGCGACAAGACCCTGACCAAGGCTGACATCCTCGGCAAACCGGCGCTGGTCAACGTCTGGGGCACCTGGTGCATTTCCTGCCGGGTCGAGCACCCGGTGCTGAACAAACTCGCCGAGCGCGGCGTGGTGATCTACGGCATCAACTACAAGGACACCAACGCCGATGCGTTGAAGTGGCTGGCCGAATTTCACAATCCATATCAACTGGACATCCGTGATGACGAAGGCTCCCTGGGGTTGAATCTGGGTGTTTACGGCGCGCCCGAAACCTTTTTCATCGACGCCAAGGGCATCATCCGCGACAAGTACGTCGGTGTGATCGACGAGCAGGTCTGGCGCGAAAAACTGGCGGCCAGGTATCAGGCACTGGTCGACGAGGCCAAGCCATGAAGCGTTTTATTGCTGCGGTGGTACTGGGGCTGAGTCTGGCCGGTGTGGCCCACGCCGCCATCGACACCTATGAATTCGCCAAAGACGCTGATCGTGAGCGTTTCCGCGAGCTGACCAAGGAACTGCGCTGCCCCAAGTGCCAAAACCAAGACATCGCCGACTCCAACGCGCCGATTGCCGCCGACCTGCGCAAAGAGATTTTCCGCATGCTCGGCGAAGGCAAGGACAATCAGCAGATCATCGACTTCATGGTCGATCGCTACGGTGATTTCGTCCGCTACAAACCGGCGCTCAATGCCAGGACCGCGCTGTTGTGGTTCGGCCCGGCGGGATTGCTGCTCGGCGGTTTTGTCGTCATCGCTGTGATCGTCCGCCGCCGTCGCGGGCAACGCGCCGAGACTCCGCAATCGCTGTCCCCTGAAGAGCGTCAGCGCCTCGACCAACTGTTGGATAAAAACCAAGAATGATTGATTTCTGGCTTGCCGCAGGGCTGTTGCTTCTGGTCGCCCTGAGTTTTCTGCTGATTCCTGTTTTGCGCGAGCGTCGCGCCCAGCGTGAAGAGGATCGGACTGCCCTGAACGTCGCGCTGTATCAGGAGCGCGTCGCCGAGCTGCAATTGCAGCAGGCTGAAGGTGTTCTCGATGCTGCGCAAATGGACAGCGGTCGTGCCGAAGCGGCCCGTGAGTTGCTGGCCGACACCGAAGGCGTGGCGCCGGCGCGGGTTTCGACGCTGGGGAAACCGTTGCCGCTGCTGGCGGCTGTGCTGGTGCCGGTGCTGGGCCTCGGTCTGTACCTGCATTTCGGTGCCGCCGACAAAGTCGAACTGACCCGGGAGTTCGCCCAGGCACCGCAGTCGATGGAAGAGATGACCCGGCGGCTGGAGCGCGCCGTGGCCGCGCAACCGGATTCCGCTGAAGGCCTGTATTTCCTCGGTCGTACCTATATGGCTCAGGATCGTCCGGCGGACGCGGCGAAAATGTTCGAGCGCGCCGCCAACCTGGCCGGTCGTCAACCGGAACTGCTCGGCCAGTGGGCGCAGGCGCAGTACTTCGCCGATGGCAAAAAGTGGTCGGACAAGATCCAGGCCCTGACCGACGAAGCGCTGAAGGCTGATCCGAAAGAAGTCACCAGCCTCGGTCTGCTCGGGATTGCTGCATTCGAAGGCGAGCGCTATCAGCAAGCCATCGACTACTGGAATCGTCTGCTGGAACAACTGCCAGCGAATGACAAATCCCGTGAAGCCCTGCAGGGCGGTATCGCGCGAGCGACCGAGAAACTTGAAGCCAGCGGCGGCAAGGTGGCTCAGGCGCCGGTCGCGAAAACCGCGCTGCTCAAAGTCAGCGTCGATCTGGCCAGCGATCTCAAGGGCAAGGTGCAACCGGGTGACAGCGTGTTCATCTTCGCCCGCGCCGTTTCCGGCCCTCCAGCGCCGCTGGCCGCCAAGCGCCTGACCGTCGCAGACCTTCCGGTGACCGTCGAACTGGGCGATGCCGACGCGATGATGCCGCAGTTGAAACTGTCGAACTTTCCTGAAGTCCAACTGGTTGCGCGCGTCTCCCGTGCCGGTCAACCGACCGCCGGTGAGTGGGTAGGCCGCAGCGGGCCTCTGGCCAGCAGCACCACCGCGCCGCAAAAACTGACCATCGACAGCCCGGACAAATAGCCGGAACCATCAGGAACGCACCGCCATGAACGCCATCGCCCGAATCACAGTCCTTACACTGGCCCTGGGCTTGAGCGCATGTGCGGTGCAACGGCCGGAACCCACGACCAGGTTGCCACCGATCCCGCCGTCACAGCCGGGTCCGACACCGTCCACCAGCCCGACGCCGGGCAAACCGGGCATTCCGGCCAAGCCGTCGAAACCCGCACCGCGCACCTCAGCAAGCTTCGCCCCGCCACCGGGCGGCAACAGCCATTGGGATCAGAAGCTGGGCGTGTACGTGCTGGATGACCAGCCCAACACCTTCTACCGCCAGCGCACCTACTACCGCTGGAACAACGGCTGGAGCCGCTCGATCAGCCCGAACGGACCGTGGGAGGAGACCAATATCCACGGTGTACCGGCGGGGTTGGGCAAACAGTTCGGGGAGTAATGAAAAACGGCGATCCTGGGATCGCCGTTTTGCTATCCAGGGTCATGAGCTTTCAAAGCATCGCGTGATAGCTGCTTAGTGCCTGGACCGATTTACTCAGGCCTTGTCGTTGCAGTAGATCAAGAAAGGGTCCGACGTCCATGGCAGGCATTTTCAGCTGCCGACGCTGTTTTTGGGCCGCTGCAACCACTGCTGCCGGATCAAGCCCCAAGAGGTTGTCGACGAACTCGTCCGGATGCTGCGCTTCGATGCCGAAACGCTCCAGCGATCTGCAGGGAAAGTCTTTCTGGTTGAACGTCACTATCACGCTTGCGCCGCAGCGGATGGCCGCTGCCAGAACATGACAATCATTGCAGTCGGGCAAGGTGAGGCCGGCAATCAGGTCTTCATAGTCATGGACACAAGCGTCGGGTATGGCTTGATCCATCAGGCCGGACGTACGGTCCAGCTGTTCCATTGTCAGATCCGGGCGGTTCTTCAGCAGATTGCGTTTCCATTCACGGTGAATCTCCTGGGTCCATCGCGCCCGAAATCGTCCCGAGAGGGCAAGCCACATGAGGAAGTCTCTCAAGGGGGCGGGGTACAAGACGCATGCATCGTACAAAGCGGTAAAAGAGGAATGCCTCACTCGTATCCTGTCCTTAACGCCTGAGCTTGCTCTGCGAGAAGCGCCATTGCCTGCTCGCTGGCGGTGGTGCGCCGGGTCTTATAGTCCATCAGATCGGCAAAACGCACACGTCGGTGCTTGCCTGTTTTGTGGTAGGACAACTCGCCGCTTTCTAGCAGTTTTATGAGGTGTGGACGTGAGACGTTGATCAGGTCGGCGGCTTCCTGAGTCGTCAATTCAGCATGCACCGGCACGACTTGGACCGCGTTGCCGGCTGCCAGCTCCGCCAGAATGTCGATCAGCAGGCGCAAGGCCGAGGTGGGCAGTTCGACGCGATGAGCTTCATTCTGCTCGTCGAAAATCTGGATGTACTGAGTCTCGAAACCGGTTGCGAGATAGGCAACCAAGGCGCGCTGTCCTTCAATGGCGGCTTTGACTTCACGTTCTACGGGAATGCTGATGGAGGGATGAATAACGGTTGACATGGCGAGTCCGGCTTTGGGAATGAGTAATACCGGGAACGCTATTCGAAATAAGCGAAAATCGCAATAAACGAAACGAGTGCTGGTTTTACAACGCTCTCGCCAACAACCCCTGCACATATTCAACAAACGCCCGCGCCTTGGCGCTGGCCATCCTGCCGGTCGGGAACACCGCCCATAGCTCCTGCTTCGGCAACACCCAATCGCTCATGACAGCCTTCACTGCGCCGCTGGCCAGTTCCGGCGCAAACATCCACTCCGAGCCCAGTCCAAGACCCTGATGGGCCAGCACCGCCTCACGCAAACCTTCGGCGGCGCTGACGCGCAGGCGGCCATGGACGGTCACGGACTGTTCTTCACCATCCTTGTTGAAGTGCCAGGTCGCACCGCCGCCACGGTTGTAGATGACGGCGCGGTGTTGTGCCAGATCGGCAGGGCAGGCGGGTTCACCGTGACTGGCGAAGTAGGCCGGAGTGCCAACAATGACGCGCCGGCATTCGGCGATCTTGCGTACCGTCAGGCCGGAGTCGCTGAGCGGCCCAAGGCGCAGGGCGATGTCGATGCCTTCTTCCACCAGATTGATGTTCTGGTCGTCGAGCAACAGGTCGACATTGAGTTGCGGGTGCTGATCGAGAAACGGCCCCAGCTGTGGAACCACATGCATCCGGCCGAAGGTCACGGCAGTGCTGACCCGCAGATTGCCGCTCAGGCCGCCGGCCACACCACGGGCAGCGTTGTCGGCCTCGTCGGCTTCTTCGAGCGCACGCTTGGCCCGCTCGAAAAATGCCAGCCCGGCTTCGGTCGGCGTCAGGCCTCGGGTCGAACGCAACAGCAGGCGCACGCCGAGGCGGGTTTCGAGTTGCGCGATGGTTTTCGACACGGCGGGCTGGCCGATTTCCAGTCGCCGGGCGGTGGCGGAAAACGACCCGGTTTCCACGACGTAGACGAAGGTTTCCATGGCGGCGAGACGGTCCATCAGCGGTCCTTGAAATAGAGGGGAGCAAGCATGGCAGCCAAGTTTAATCGGGTCCGAAGACACTGCACCAATCACATGCTGCAAAACAACCGAACGTCGTGCTGCGAATTTCTGTGCTTGAGTAAAGATAACTCTAGGGTTACTTTTGTTGAGCCGAAGCAAGGAGGCGGTTGGTGCAGAGCAGGTTATTGATCAAGGAGCTGGAGGAAGCAGGCTGGACGCTGGATCGGATTACCGGCAGTCATCACATCTTCACGCACCGTTACAACCCTTACACGATTCCCGTTCCTCACCCGTAGAAGGATTTGCCGGTCGGAACGGTCAACAGCATCAGGAGGCGCGCCGGGTTGTACAACCCGCCCGCCAGTGACACAGGAGATTCGTAATGCAATACCCAATCTGCATCGAGTGGGGTGATGAAAGCACCGCCATCGGAATTCAGATCCCCGATATTCCCGGCGCGGTAACGGCCGGTGATACGTTTGAAGATGCCTACAACGCAGCCGTCGAGATTGCCCACATCATGCTGCAGGAGATCGCAGCGGATGGGGATTCGATTCCGATGCCGACCTCAGCGGCAGCCCATCGCAACAACCCGGAATTTGCCGACATGGGCTGGGGCATGCTGGAGCTGGACATCTCGCCGTACATGGGCAAGACCGAGAAAGTGAACGTGACCTTGCCCGGTTATGTCATCCAGCGGATCGACCGCTATGTGCGAGAACACAACGTCAAAAGCCGTTCATCCTTTCTGGCGGATGCCGCCATGGAAAAACTGGTCCGGCATTGAGCGTCGGGCGCTGCCGGTCGCAGCGCCCCGCACCACTCAAGCCGTCGCCATGACGGCTTTTTGCGAAGCACTCAAAAACCGCACCAGCGCCAGCAGCGGGAATGCACTGCCGACAATCACGATCCACAGCCAACCGCCATGCTCGTACACCGCACTGGCCACCGACGAGCCGAAGGCACCACCGATGAATATGCTGGTCATGTACAGCGCGTTGAGGCGGCCGCGGCTTTTGGCGTCGAGGGAGTAGACCGCACGCTGGCCGAGCACCATGTTCATCTGCACGCAGAAGTCGAGCACCACGCCGGTCACGGCCAGGCCGATCACGCTGTAGGCCGGGTGGATGAAGGCGGGCAGAAAGCTCAGGCTGGCGAACAGCATGGCCAGCAGCGAGGCGACGCGGGTGTGGCCGGCGTCGGCCAGACGTCCACTGATCGGGGCGGCGATGGCACCGATGGCGCCGACCAGGGCGAAGATCGCGATTTCACTCTGGGACAGGCCATGGTTGCGCGCCAGTTCCAGCGGCACGGCGGTCCAGAACAGGCTGAAGGTGGCAAACATGCAGGCCTGGTAGAACGCCCGCTGACGCAGCACCGGTTGCTGGCGCAACAGCGTCCACAGCGAGCCGATCAACTGCCCGTAGGAGGCGCTGTGATCCGGCTGGCGTTTGGGTACGGTCAGCATCAGCACCACGCTGATCGCCGCCATCAACGCCGCCGCGATCATGAACATCGCCCGCCAGCCGAGATGGTCGGCGACCACGCTTGATACCGGACGCGCCAGCAGAATCCCCAGCAGCAAACCCCCCATGATCCCGCCGACCACCCGGCCACGGGACTCCTCCGGCGCCAGATGCGCCGCCAATGGAATCAGCACCTGCACCGACACCGAGCTGAATCCCACCAGCAGCGAAACCAGCAGAAACACATTGGGCTGATCGGTAAATGCCGCACCCAGCAGGCTGGCAATCGCGACCACCGTGGTGATGATCATCAGACGGCGGTTTTCCAGCAGATCCGCCAGCGGCACCAGGAAGAACAGCCCCAGCGCATAACCGATCTGGGTCAGCGACACGATGAAACTGGCCATGGTGTCGGTCAGGCCGATGTCCGGTGCAATCAGGCCGATGATCGGCTGGGCGTAATAGATGTTGGCAACGATGGCGCCGCAGCAGAAAGCGAACAGCAGTACCATGCCTCGGGTCATTGCGTGAGTTGTGGCGGTCATAGGGTTTCTCGATCCGGCGAAAAGGAATGCGGTGAGGCTAAGGGACGAAGCGGGCGGGCGGTAGAAGCCCCGGATCGATATCAGTTATTCCGTTGCGGAATAGATGGCGTCGAACATCCGTCGTCCATCGGCGAACCTTGCGTCCGTCCGATCAGAGGCGATGATACATTCACTTACATCTTGTTCGATAGCGTGCTTATGTTGTCGGTGGATTTCCAACTGCGCACAACCGGAGGATTGCGATGTTTCAACAGTTGCTTCGCCACACCACGACTCTTTTGATGATCGGCGTGCTCGGCGCCGGCAGTGTCTTCGCCGGCGAAGCCCCGGGGATGCGCATGGGCGTACGCGGCGAAATCACCGGGGTCGGCCCTGACTCGCTCAAGGTGCACGTCAATACGGGCGAAAACGTCGTGGTCCAGTTGACCCCGGACACCAAGGTCCGCGCCGTCACGTTGGCCAATATCGAAGACATCAAGCCCGGCAGTTACATCGGCTCGGCAGCCATTCCCCAGGAGGATGGCTCGCTCAAGGCGCTGGAGGTTCACGTATTCCCAGCGGAGCTGGCCGGCAGCGGCGATGGCCATCGGCCGTTCGACCTGGCCAAGGGCAGCAGCATGACCAATGGCAGCGTCGGCGATCTGGTGGTGAGCAACGGTCGGGTGCTGACCGTCAACTACAAGGGCGGTCAGCAGAAGATCCTGGTGCCGGAGGACGTGCCGATCGTCAATCTGACGCCGGGTGATCGCAGCCTGCTCAAGGTCGGGGTGAAGATTGTGACCTTCGTGACCCAGAGCGCGGACGGCACGCTGACCGCGCAAACGATCTCGGCGGGCAAGGATGGCGTGAAACCACCGATGTAACAGCCCTCATCCTCTCCCCAAGGGAGAGGGGATTTGCCCACAAAAAAGGCGACCTCTTCAGGTCGCCTTTTTCATGTCAGCTCACGCCTTACTGGCCGTTGTAGATCTGGTCGAAGGTCCCGCCATCGTTGAAGTGGGTCTTCTGCACGGTGCGCCAGTCGCCGAAGGTCTTTTCGACCGACAGGAAGTCGACTTTCGGGAAACGGTCGGTGTACTTGGCCAGCACCGCCGGGTCACGCGGACGCAGGTAGTTGGCGGCGGCAATTTCCTGCCCTTCCGGCGACCACAGGTATTTCAGGTATTCCTCGGCGGCGGCGCGGGAGCCTTTCTTCTCGACGACTTTGTCGACTACCGACACCGGCGGCTCGGCTTCGGCGGAGACGCTCGGGTAGATGACTTCGAACTGGTCGCGGCCGAATTCGCGGGCGATCATTTCCGCTTCGTTTTCGAAGGTCACCAGTACGTCGCCGATCTGGTTGGTCATGAACGTGGTGGTCGCGGCGCGGCCCCCGGTATCGAGCACCGGCGCCTGCTTGAACAGCTTGCCGACGAAGTCCTTGGCCTTGTTCTCGTCACCGCCGTTTTTCAGCACATAGCCCCAGGCCGACAGGTAGGTGTAGCGGCCATTGCCCGAGGTTTTCGGGTTCGGCACGATCACCTGCACGCCGTCCTTGAGCAGGTCCGGCCAGTCTTTCAGGGCTTTGGGGTTGCCCTTGCGCACGATGAACACGGTCGCGGAGGTGAACGGTGCACTGTTGTTCGGCAGACGGGTGACCTAGTCCTTTGGAACCAGCTGACCGTTGTCGGCCAGGGCGTTGATGTCGGTCGCCATGTTCATGGTGATGACGTCAGCCGGCAAACCGTCGATCACGGAGCGAGCCTGTTTGCTCGAACCGCCGAAAGACATCTGCACCGTGATGTTTTCCTTGTGTTCGGCCTGCCAGTGTTTCAGGAACGCAGTGTTGTAGTCCTTGTAGAAATCGCGCATCACGTCGTAGGAAACGTTAAGCAGGGTCGGTGCGGCCTGAGCCACGCTGCCGAAGGCAAGACCTGCGGCGAGAAGTGAGGCGCCAAAGAGTTTTTTCACTGCGCATTCCTTGTTCTGTGGGGGTGTTTTTACAAAGGTGAGGCCATTTGCCAGCGACTATAGCGGGGCGCGCATAGTCGCTTAAAGATTAAAAAGAACTTTGCTTATTCCATTTTCTTGAACAGCGCATTGCCGCAACGGGAGCAGAACGACGCTTCGTGTTCATGGCTGTTTTTCTTGCATACCGGGCAATCGTGCTGCAGCTGACCGCCGCGCATGGCCGTGGCCAGTTCGGCGGTAAAAATCCCGGTGGGCACGGCGATGATCGAATAACCGGTGATCATCACCAGCGACGAAATCACCTGGCCCAGCACGGTTCTGGGCACGATATCGCCATAACCCACGGTGGTCAGGGTCACGATAGCCCAATAGATGCCTTTGGGAATGCTGGTGAAGCCGTGCTCAGGGCCTTCGACCACGTACATCAGGGTGCCGAACACCGTGACCAGGGTGCACACGCTGAGCAGGAACACGAGGATTTTCTGCTTGCTGCCACGCAGTGCATCGAGCAGGTAATGCGCCTGTTTCAGATATGGGCCGAGTTTGAGCACGCGGAAGATCCGCAGCATCCGGATCACCCGGATGATCAGCAGGTACTGGGCGTCGCTGTAATACAGCGCGAGGATCCCGGGCACGATCGCCAGCAAGTCCACCAGCCCATAGAAACTGAAGGCGTAGCGCAGCGGTTTGGGCGAACAGTACAGACGCAGCAGGTATTCGCCGAGAAAGATGACTGTGAAGCCCCACTCGATGTACGCCAGCACGTCGGCGTAGTTCTGGTGGATGTCATCGATGCTGTCGAGGATCACCGTCACCAGACTGGCGAGGATGATCAGCAACAAGGTCTTGTCGAATCGACGTCCCGCGACTGTGTCAGTCTGGAAGATGACCACGTAAAGGCGATCTCGCCACGTGTTGTTGCCGTTCATTCAAATCGCCCTGGCCATAAATCAGCGCAGCCTAGGTTGATTCTCCCCGTCAGCGCAAGGCGCCGCGTTCATTTCCGGCTGGCGCATCAGGCGAATGCCGGTGCGCAGCAGCCAGCAGGCAAGAATGAAAGGTGCCGTGAGGGTCGCCAGGCCAAGGGCCGCAAATAGCGGCGTCACCAGCAGCGCCAGGCCGATGCCGAACAGCGGCAACCAGGAGTGCTGGCGTTGGGCGCTGAAGGCGAGGGCCGCGAGCACCGCGTTGTAGCCACCCAGACCGAGCAGCGCGATCTGGCTGTCGTGATGCAACAGGCTGGAACCCAGACCGAGCGCCGAGGCCAGCAGTGCCCAGGCAAAGGCCCGGCGATCGGCGATCAGCAGACCGGCAGCGATCAATGCACCGGCCAGTGGATGGTCGAGAAACATCACTTGACCGAAGCCTTTCAGGGCGGCACCGAGCAGGTTCAGTGTGTCCGGTTCAAGCGCCGAGGCCGGCGTCGAAGGCTCGGCGAAACACAGAGACACCCAGCCCAGCATCACGAACGGCGCGGTGTAGGCGGGCAGGTATTCGGTAAGACGTGCGCGTTTGAGCCATTGCTGCGTGATCATCGCGCTCAGGCCACCGGCGGCCAGAATCAGCGGTGGCAGCATTGGCGACCAAGGGAAATACAGGCTCAGCAACAGACCGATCAGCACGCCGTTGTAGCTGAACACTCCGGCCTGGCGATCAGCCTTGGCGTAGTTGCGGCGTTGCGCGGTGAGCAACCCGGCTACAGCGCCGAGCAACGCGCCGGCGAACAGCACCGGTGCGGTAAATAAAATGGCCAAAAGGCACAACAGGCCACACAAAGGGTGGCGCTGCAGGAAGATCTGACTGAAACCGTTGAGCAAGGCTTCGGCCCAGTCGGGGCAGTGGGTGTTGAAATGGTTGGCAGGCATGGCAGTTCTGAAAGTCAGTGAAACCGAGTCACCTGCTTCGCCAGCAGGCTGGCTCCCACATTGAATCTTTGTTCAGTCATCGAGTTTGTGGTGCACACAAATCAACTGTGGGAGCGAGCCTGCTCGCGAAGAGGCCGGTGAGGCGCTAAATCAATGTTTCGATCCGCAGCGAATTAGTCGACCCCGGCTGACCAAACGGCACACCCGCGGTGATCAGCAACGTATCGCCACGCTCGGCCATTCCTTGAGCCTGAGCGATTTCCAGCGCGGTCGAGCACACTTCGTCCACCTGACGCAGGCGATCATTGACCACCGAGTGAATACCCCACGCCACGCTCAAGCGGCGAGCGGTCTGCAGGTTCGGCGTCAGGTTGAGAATCGGCGCCTTCGGCCTTTCCCGCGATGCGCGCAGGCTCGATGCGCCGGACTCGCTGTAGTTGACCAGCACCGCCACCGGCAGCACGTTGCTGATCCGGCGAATCGCGCAGCTGATGGCATCGGACACGGTCGCTTCGGCTTTGGGCCGGCTGACATCGAGCTGGGTCTGGTAGTCCGGACCGTTTTCGACCTGGCGGATGATCTTGCTCATCATCTGCACGGCTTCCAGCGGGTACTCGCCGGACGCGGTTTCCGCCGACAGCATCACCGCATCGGCACCTTCGGCCACGGCGTTGGCCACGTCGGTGACTTCGGCGCGGGTCGGGGCAGGCGAGAAGCGCATCGATTCGAGCATCTGCGTCGCCACCACCACCGGTCTGCCGAGCTGGCGGCAGGTGGTGATGATGTTTTTCTGGATCTGCGGCACGCTTTCGGCCGGCACTTCCACGCCCAGATCACCACGGGCCACCATGATCGCGTCGCTCAATTCAGCGATCTCGCGCAGTTGTTGGACGGCTGAGGGTTTCTCGATCTTCGCCATCAGGAACGCCTTGTCGCCGATCAGCGCGCGGGCCTCGCGAATATCTTCCGGGCGCTGCACGAATGACAACGCCACCCAGTCCACACCCAGCTCGAGGCCGAAGCTCAGGTCGCGACGATCCTTGGTGGTCAGCGGGCTCAGGTCGAGTACGGCCTGCGGCACGTTCACGCCTTTGCGATCCGACAGCTCGCCGCCGTTGAGCACGGTGGTGTCGATCGCGTCGCTGTATTTGGTCACGACCCGCAGGCGCAGCTTGCCGTCATCCAGCAGCAGATCCATGCCGGCTTCCAGCGCCGTAATGATCTCCGGGTGCGGCAGGTTCACCCGGCGTTCGTCGCCCGGTGTCGCGTCCAGATCGAGGCGGAAGGCTTGACCGCGATGCAGTTGCACCTTGCCGTCAGCGAACTTGCCGACCCGCAGTTTCGGCCCCTGCAAGTCCATCAGGATGCCGAGCGGATAGTTGAGCTGGCGCTCGACTTCGCGGATCCACTGATAGCGCTTGGCGTGGTCGGCATGATCGCCGTGGCTGAAGTTGAGGCGGAAGATGTTGACCCCGGCCTCGACCAGCTCACGGATGTCGTCGATGCCGTCGACGGCAGGCCCGAGGGTCGCGAGGATTTTGACTTTTTTGTCAGGCGTCATGATTTGGAACTCTCGAGGATCAGAATGGCGCGGAAGTCGTTGACGTTGGTGCGGGTCGGCTCGGTAACGATCAGCGCATCGAGCGCCGCGAAGTAGCCGTAGCCGTTGTTGTTGTCCAGTTCGTCGCTGGCGCTCAGGCCCAGGGTAGCGGCGCGTGAATAGCTGTCCGGGGTCATGATCGCGCCGGCGTTGTCTTCCGAGCCGTCGATGCCGTCGGTGTCACCGGCCAGCGCATAGACGCCGGGCTGGCCCTTGAGGTTGTCAGTAAGGCTGAGGAGGAATTCGGCGTTGCGTCCACCACGGCCATTGCCGCGCACGGTCACGGTGGTTTCGCCGCCGGAGAGAATCACGCACGGTGCCGCCAGGGGCTGACCGTGATGAATGATCTGGCGCGCGATACCGGCGTGGACTTTCGCCACTTCCCGGGATTCGCCTTCCAGGTCGCCGAGGATCAGCGTGCTGAAACCGGCCTGACGACATTTCACCGCTGCAGCATCCAGCGATTGTTGAGGGCGGGCGATCAACTGGAAGTGACTGCGGGCCAGGCTCGGGTCACCGGGTTTGACGGTTTCCGATTCCGGGCTTTGCAGCCAGGTGCGCACGGAAGCCGGAATTTCGATGCCGTAGCGCTTGATGATTGCCAGTGCTTCGGCGCTGGTGCTCGGGTCGGCCACGGTCGGGCCGGAGGCGATAACCGTGGCGAGGTCGCCCGGTACATCGGAAATCGCATAGGTATAAACAGTCGCCGGCCAGCAAGCCTTGCCCAGGCGTCCGCCCTTGATCGCCGAGAGGTGCTTGCGCACGCAGTTCATCTCGCCGATGGTCGCGCCGGATTTGAGCAGGGCTTTGTTGATCGACTGTTTGTCGGCCAGGGTGATGCCTTCGGCCGGCAGCGCCAGCAGGGCAGAGCCGCCGCCGGACAGCAGGAAAATCACGCGGTCCTCTTCGGTCAGGTTGCTGACCAGTTCCAGCACGCGTTTGGCCACGGCCAGACCGGCAGCGTCCGGCACCGGATGCGCGGCTTCGACCACTTCGATTTTTTCGCACGGGGCGCCGTGACCGTAGCGGGTCACCACAAGGCCCGAGACTTCACCTTCCCAGCAGCGCTCGACCACTTGCGCCATGGCAGCGGCGGCCTTGCCGGCGCCGATGACGATCACGCGACCTGTGCGATCGGCCGGCAGATGGGCTTCAAGGACCTGGTTCGGATGGGCCGCGTCGATGGCTGTGGCAAACAGCTCGCGCAGCAGTTGTTGCGGATCGACCGACATGGCGGGCTCCCGGAATTCTTGTTATTGGGGGATGCGTACCTTGTGGGAGCGAGCCTGCTCGCGAAGACGGTGTGTCAGTCAACAGATCCGTTGAATGTGAATCCGCTTTCGCGAGCAGGCTCGCTCCCACAGGTTTGATGCGGTTTGGCAGGGCTTACTTCTTGTCGCGAATCGAGAAGTTGGCCATGTGTTCCAGGCCCTTGATCAGCGCCGAGTGGTCCCAGTTGCTGCCACCGATGGCCGCGCAGGTGCTGAACACTTGCTGGGCGTTGGCGGTGTTCGGCAGGTTGATGCTCAGCTCCTTGGCGCCTTGCAGGGCCAGGTTCAGGTCCTTCTGGTGCAGGCTGATGCGGAAGCCCGGATCGAAGGTGCCCTTGATCATGCGCTCGCCGTGCACTTCGAGGATCTTCGAGGAGGCGAAACCACCCATCAGCGCTTCACGCACCTTGGCCGGATCGGCACCGTTTTTGGACGCGAACAGCAGGGCTTCGGCGACGGCCTGAATATTCAGGGCAACGATGATCTGGTTCGCCACCTTGGCGGTCTGACCGTCGCCATTGCCGCCGACCAGCGTGATGTTCTTGCCCATGGCCTGGAACAGCGGCAGCGCGCGTTCGAAGGCACCGGCATCGCCACCGACCATGATGCTCAGGGTCGCAGCCTTGGCTCCGACTTCACCGCCGGACACCGGGGCGTCGAGGTATTGCGCGCCTTTTTCGTTGATCTTCGCGGCGAACGCCTTGGTGGCGGTCGGCGAGATCGAGCTCATGTCGATTACCACCTTGCCTTTGCCGATACCGGCAGCGACGCCGTCGGCGCGGAACAGCACGTCTTCGACCTGCGGGGTATCCGGCACCATGACGATGATGAATTCAGCTTCCTGGGCCACTTCTTTCGGGTTGGCCAGGGCGACGGCGCCAGCGGCGACCAGATCGGCAGGCGCGGCGTCGTGGTGCGCCGACAGGAACAGGCTGTGACCGGCTTTCTGCAGGTTCGAAGCCATTGGGTGGCCCATGATGCCGGTGCCGATAAATCCGATTTTAGCCATGAGAAATTCCTCTTGTTTTTGTCTTGCTCAAGCAAATGGGGTCAGATCGCGTTGTGGGTCTTCAGCCAGCCGAGGCCCGCTTCCGTGGTGGTCAGCGGTTTGTATTCGCAGCCGACCCAGCCCTGATAACCGATGCGATCGAGGTGTTCGAACAGGAAGCGGTAGTTGATTTCGCCAGTGCCCGGCTCGTGGCGGCCCGGGTTGTCGGCGAGCTGCACATGGTTGATTTCGGCCAGATGCGATTGCAGGGTGCGGGCCAGATCGCCTTCCATGATTTGCATGTGATAGATGTCGTATTGCAGGAACAGGTTGGCGCTGCCGACCTGCTCGCGAATCGAAAGGGCCTGCGCCGTGTTGTTCAGATAGAAACCCGGGATGTCGCGGGTGTTGATCGCTTCCATCACCAGTCTGATGCCGACGGCTTGCAGCTTCTCGGCGGCGTACTTGAGGTTGGCGACGAAGGTCTTTTCAACGGTGGCATCGTCCACACCCTGCGGACGGATACCGGCCAGGCAGTTGACCTGGGTGTTGCCCAGCACCTGGGCGTAAGCGATGGCCAGATCGACCCCGGCGCGGAACTCTTCGACCCGGTCCGGCAGGCACGCGATACCGCGCTCACCCTTGGCCCAGTCACCGGCCGGCAGGTTGAACAGCACTTGGGTCAGACCGTTGGCGTCGAGTCTGGCCTTGATTTCGGCTGAGCTGAAATCGTACGGGAACAGGTACTCGACACCGCTGAAGCCCGCCTTGGCGGCGGCGTCGAAACGGGCAAGGAAATCCTGTTCGGTGAACAGCATGGACAGGTTGGCTGCGAAACGCGGCATGGTGGTCTCCCGTAAATCTTGTGAGGTTCCCCTTGTGGGAGCGGGCTTGTGTGGCGAGGGAGCTTGCTCCCGCTCGGCTGCGAAGCAGTCGCATAGCTTTCGGGGACGCTTCGCACCCTGGCGGGAGCAAGCTCCCTCGCCACATGGCCCGCTCCCACAGTGGGAGCGGTCAGCAGTTAATCGAGCAACGAAATCGCCGTTGGTGCGTCGTTGCCGACCAGCGCCAGGTCTTCGAATTCGTTGACGGCGTTGATCTCGGTCCCCATGGAGATGTTGGTCACACGCTCCAGAATGATTTCGACGATCACCGGCACCTTGAACTCTTCGATCAGTTCTTGGGCCTTGCGCAGGGCAGGGGCGATGTCGGCCGGTTCGAACACACGCAGCGCCTTGCAGCCCAGGCCTTCGGCGACGGCGATGTGGTCGACGCCATAACCGTTGAGTTCCGGCGCGTTCAGGTTATCGAAGGACAGCTGCACGCAGTAGTCCATTTCGAACCCGCGCTGGGCCTGGCGGATCAGACCCAGGTACGAGTTGTTCACCACGACGTGGATGTACGGCAGATTGAACTGAGCGCCGACCGCCAGTTCTTCGATCATGAACTGGAAGTCATAGTCCCCCGACAGGGCCACGACTTTACGGTTCGGATCGGCCTTCACCACGCCCAGCGCTGCCGGAATGGTCCAGCCCAACGGACCGGCCTGACCACAGTTGATCCAGTGACGCGGCTTGTAGACATGCAGGAACTGCGCGCCGGCAATCTGCGACAGACCGATGGTGCTGACGTAGCAGGTGTCCTTGCCGAACACCTGGTTCATTTCTTCGTAAACGCGTTGCGGCTTGACCGGAACGTTGTCGAAGTGGGTCTTGCGTTGCAGGCTGGACTTGCGCTGCTGGCAGTCTTTCAACCATGCGCTGCGGTTTTTCAGTTTGCCGGCGGCTTGCCATTCACGGGCGACTTCGATGAACACGGTCAGCGCGGCGGCGGCGTCGGACACGATGCCCAGGTCCGGGGTGAACACGCGTCCGATCTGGGTGCCTTCGATGTCGACGTGAATGAACTTGCGGCCTTCGGTGTAGACATCGACCGAACCGGTGTGACGGTTGGCCCAACGGTTACCGATGCCCAATACCACGTCGGATTTCAGCAGGGTGGCGTTGCCGTAGCGGTGTGAAGTCTGCAGACCGACCATGCCGACCATCAGCGGGTGATCGTCCGGGATGGTGCCCCAGCCCATCAGAGTCGGGATGACCGGGATCCCGGTCAGCTCGGCGAACTCCACCAGCAGGTCACTGGCGTCGGCGTTGATGATGCCGCCACCGGCCACCAGCAATGGACGCTCGGCCTGATCGAGCAGTGCCAGGGCCTTTTCAACCTGCACGCGAGTGGCGCTCGGCTTGGCCAGCGGCAGTGGCTGGTAGGCGTCGATATCGAATTCGATCTCGGCCATCTGCACGTCGAACGGCAGGTCGATCAGCACCGGGCCCGGACGGCCGGAGCGCATTTCATAGAAGGCTTTCTGGAACGCATAAGGCACCTGGCCCGGCTCCAGAACGGTGGTCGCCCACTTGGTCACCGGCTTGACGATGCTGGTGATGTCGACGGCCTGGAAGTCTTCCTTGTGCATACGGGCACGTGGCGCCTGGCCGGTAATGCAGAGGATCGGGATCGAGTCCGCGGAGGCACTGTACAGGCCGGTGACCATGTCGGTGCCGGCCGGGCCGGAAGTGCCGATGCACACGCCGATATTGCCGGCCTTGGTGCGGGTGTAGCCCTCGGCCATGTGCGAGGCGCCTTCAACGTGGCGAGCGAGGACGTGATCGATGCCACCAACTTTCTTCAGGGCGGAATACAGCGGGTTGATCGCAGCACCCGGAATGCCAAAAGCGGTATCGACCCCTTCACGGCGCATCACCAGAACGGCGGCTTCGATTGCTCTCATTTTGCTCATGGTTTTGTGCCTCTTTACGTTTTGTAATTGTATACAAGTGGCTTTTGCGCAGAGTGTATTCACGGCGGACGGCGCAGGTCAATCCATTTTCTCAAGCGCCTGTTTCATTCGTCGGAAGCCGATTCTGCTGTGGCTTTTCGTCGCATAGGGCGCTTTTCGAGAATTATTGTATACAAAAAAATAATTCATTGTGTTCTATTTGTGGCATCGGGCTGCGACGCAAGCGCGCAGCAAAAAACGCAGCCCAACGGCTTTCCCAATAACAAAATGAGGACGGCACCATGAGCGCTTTAACCTTGAAAGTCGCAGTCAACCTGGTCAACGAAGCCATCAGCGCAGGGCGGGCGATCTCCGCTGCGCCGCTGACCATTGCAGTGCTGGATACCGGCGGCCACCTGGTCACCTTGCAACGCGAAGACGGCGCCAGTCTGCTGCGCCCGAACATCGCCATCGGCAAGGCTTGGGGCGCCATTGCCCTGGGCAAGGGCTCACGCCTGCTGGCGCTGGACGCGCAACAACGTCCGGCCTTCATCGCCGCACTCAACAGCATGGGGCAGGGCAGCGTCGTGCCGGCACCGGGCGGTGTGTTGATCCGTGATCAGGCTGGTAACGTGCTGGGAGCGATCGGCATCAGCGGCGATCTGTCGGATGTCGATGAGCAGGTGGCGATCAAGGCTGTAGAGGCCCTGGATCTGCGGGCGGATGCGGGGGTGGCGGCTTGATGTTCGGCGTTTGAACTGACGCCGTCGCGAGCAGGGTCATTCCTACAAGTGGTCACAGGTAGACACATTTCTGTGGTCACCTTAAACCCCCTGTGGGAGCGAGCCTGCTCGCGATGGCCGCCTGGCAGACACAACCTGACAAGGATCTGAACCGCACTCCAGCATTTTCAGGGCTAGCTTGCTTCATGATTGCAATCATGGAGGAAGCTCATCAATGTCCAATTCACCCGCTTCACACCGCCTGAGGATCGGCCGCCATGCCGAGCCTGATCGCATTTATTTACTCACTTCCAATACTCATAAGAGAAAACCGTTTTTCAGGGATTTTGCCTTGGGCAGGTTAGTGGCTGATCAGTTTGTTTTGGCGCAAAAACAGGGTCATGCGAACTCTCTGGCGTGGGTAGTTATGCCTGATCACTTCCACTGGCTCATTGAACTAAAGAGCGGATCGCTCGGTGAGTTGATGCAACGAACAAAATCACTCAGCACCAAAGCCGTAAACCAGTTCACCGGTGGAAAAATCAATCTTTGGCAGAAGGGGTTCTATGACCAAGCTCTTCGCCAGGAAGAGGAGTTGGTGAAGTTGGCACGGTATGTCGTGGCTAACCCATTGCGGGCTGGATTGGTGGAAAAGCTGTCTGACTATCCGTTGTGGGATGCAATTTGGGCTCAAGCCAAAATCGGGTCGTCTTCATCGCTAGCAGGCTAGCTCCCACGGGAGGGTTTGCGGATGGAGGAGGGTGGGAACTCACCTGCTAGCGATGAAGTCACCGGAGGCGTCAGTCCGGCTCGCAGCCTTTGAGCACCAACCGGATAATCGTCTGCGCCGCCGCCTCGTAATCCGCTTCGTCGAGCTTTTCCTTGCCGGTCACGGCGGAGATCTGCCAGTCGAAGTCGGCGTAGGTCTGGGTCGCGGCCCAGATGCTGAACATCAGATGGTTGGGGTCGACCGGGGCGATCTGGCCGCGGTCGATCCAGATCTGGATGCAGTCGATGTTGTGTTTGGCCTGGCTGTTCAGTTGCTCGACCAGGTCGGCGCTCAGGTGCGGGGCGCCGTGCATGATCTCGCTGGCGAATACCTTCGAGGCAAACGGCAGGTCGCGGGAGATGCGGATCTTGGAGCGGATGTAGCCGCTCAGCACTTCGCTCGGTACACCGTCCGGGTTGAACGGGGTCGAGGCCTGCAGGATCGGCACGATGATGCTTTCCAGCACCTCGCGGTAGAGGTTTTCCTTGGACTTGAAGTAGTAGTAGACGTTGGGCTTGGGCAATCCCGCCTTGGCGGCGATGTCGCTGGTTTTGGTCGCAGCGAAGCCCTTGTCGGCAAATTCTTCACTGGCGGCACGCAGGATCAGTTCTTTGTTGCGCTCGCGGATTGTGCTCATAAACCCGGTGGTTCCTTGCCTGTACTGGCGGTTGCGCATGGTAGCACCGGCCTCGCGCGACGCTCAACAATGCACCGTGCGGCCCGCAGTCACGGTATGCTGCGCGGCATTATTCACAAAAGGAAACAAGGTTCATGGCAGGAAGCAGTTTGCTGGTGCTGATCGACGATATCGCCACCGTGCTGGACGATGTGGCGCTGATGAGCAAAATGGCCGCCAAGAAGACCGCCGGGGTACTCGGCGATGACCTGGCGCTCAATGCCCAGCAAGTCTCCGGTGTACGCGCCGAGCGGGAAATTCCCGTGGTATGGGCGGTGGCCAAGGGGTCGTTCGTCAACAAATTGATCCTGGTGCCGTCGGCGCTGGCGATCAGTGCGTTTGTGCCGTGGCTGGTGACTCCGTTGTTGATGGTCGGCGGTGCCTATCTGTGTTTCGAGGGCTTCGAAAAACTCGCACATCCGTTATTGCACGGCAAGGACGAAGATCAGGCCGGGCATGCGCAGTTGACCGAGGCCGTAGCCGATCCGGCGACCGATCTGGTGGCCTACGAGAAGGACAAGATCAAAGGCGCGATCCGCACCGACTTCATCCTCTCGGCCGAAATCATCGCCATCACCCTCGGCACCGTGGCCGAGGCTTCGCTGACCCAGCAAGTGATCGTGATGTCGGGCATCGCGGTCGTCATGACCGTGGGCGTCTATGGCCTGGTGGCCGGCATCGTCAAACTCGATGACCTCGGCCTGTGGCTGACCCAGAAGCCCGGCGCTGCGGCGAAACGCATCGGCAACGCGATCCTGCGCGCCGCGCCGTACATGATGAAAGGCCTGTCGGTGATCGGCACGGCGGCGATGTTCCTGGTCGGCGGCGGCATCCTGACTCACGGCGTACCGGTGGTGCATCACTGGATCGAGAGCGTTGCCGCAGCGGCGGGCAGCGCCGGGTTTGCGGTGCCTGTGTTGCTCAATGGCGTGGCGGGGGTTGTGGCGGGGGCGGTGGTGCTGGCTGTTGTGTCGGTCGTCGGCAAAATCTGGAAAGCGCTGAAGGGCTAAAAACTCGCGCGTCCCACATTTCTTTCAGATTGTTCCTACATTGTTGTTTTGAGGACATTCGTAGACTCCGCACCGCTGTTCTCCAGTAACGGTTGGAACAGATTTTTCGGTAGCGAAGGGATTCTGGAATGAAATGGTATTTGCAGGTATTGAGAAAGTACGCAACGTTCAAGGGGAGAGCCAGCAGAAAAGAGTTTTGGATGTTTTTTCTGATAGAAACTTGTTTGCAGGCGGTATATCTTGCGATTGGATACGCTACGGAACTGAATAGAGAACCTTATTATTTGCTGGCACTGCCAATTTATGGCGTGTTGACCTTGAGCCCTCGTCTGGCAGTGATTTGGCGCAGGTATCACGACATGAATAAGAGCGGACTCAATATATTCTGGGCGGCCGTTCCTTTGGTTGGGCCGTTCATTCTCTTGATCACGTTGGCGGCAAGCGGGACTAAAGGGGAGAACAGTCACGGCCCTGACCCAAGAGAGCCAAAGGTAGTTCATGCTTGAAAGTTCAATCTGTAAAGATTGATCACCGTGAAATAAAAAAGGCCATTCGATTCGCATCGAATGGCCTTTTTTTTGTGGCTGCCGGTTTTACTCGGCGATCTGCAGCTTGCGCGATTCGGTGTACACGTAGCGCACCTTCTCGTATTCGAACGGTGAGTTCATCTGGCCGTAACGGAAGTGGGTCTGATAACGCTTGTCGACGGCGCGCAGTGCCCAGATTTCCGGATGGTTTTCGCTGACTTTCGACACGTTCAGGTAGTTGATCGCCGATTCGGCGGTGTAGTCCACGGCCAGACCTGCGGTGTCGCGCAGGTTCGACGGGCCGAGGATCGGCAGCACGAAATAGGCACCGCCCGGTACGCCGTAGAAGCCAAGGGTCTGGCCGAAGTCTTCGTTCTGGCGCGGCAGCCCCATGGCGGTGGCCGGGTCCCACAGGCCGGCGATGCCGATGGTGGTGTTGAGCAGCAGGCGCGCGGTGGTTTCCATCGAGCGCTTGCCCTTGAACTGCAACAGGCTGTTGACCAGGTTCGGGACGTCGCCAAGGTTATTGAAGAAGTTGCTCACGCCGGTACGCACGAAGCTCGGCGTGATGTAGCGATAACCATCGACCACCGGCAGGAACACCCATTGGTCGAAGCGGTAGTTGAAGTGATAGACGCGGCGGTTCCATGACTCCAGCGGGTCATACACGTTCAAGGCATTGAGCGTCGAGCGCTCGAACTCGCGCTGGTCCAGCCCCGGGTTGAACTTGAGCTTGGACAGGGGCTCCTTGAAGCCGTCACTGTCGACCACCACCGGTGCATTGGCTTTGCTGTTGTCGGCCTGGGCCATGCCTGCACAGAGTAACGCTGCAAACAGCAGGAGATATTTAGCCACGGAAGAACTCCAGCATGGCGTCGCTGTTGACGCGGTAGTTAAGGTTGCCGCAATGGCCGCCCAGTGGATAAACCGTCAGCCGATCGCCGAAGGTCTTGCGCAGGAAGCCGAGGTCGCCCGGGCCGAGGATCACGTCGTCGGCGTTGTGCATCACGGCGATTTTCGGGCTGTCGTGCAGGTAGTCCTTGAGGGCGTACAGGCTGACCTGATCGATCAGTTGCAGCAGGCTGCCGCCGTCGGTGCGGGCACGCCACATCGGGATCACCTGTTCGGTCAGGTAGCAGTCGAAGTCGCATTGCAGCGCACGCTTGAGGAACGGCGTGAGGCTGGTGCCTTCGGTGATCGGGAATTTTGGCGGAGTGATCAGGCCGCGACGGTTGATCAGGTCCGAGGTGAAGGCAATGTCGGCCGCCGAGAAGCGGAACGAGGTGCCGATCAGCATCGCCATCTGCTCGTTGCTCAGGTGCTGCTTGGACTGCTGGAAGTCATAGAGCAGCGCATCGTTCAGGTCGATGTAGCCTTTCTGCTGGAAGTAACGGGTCAGCTTGGCCAGCACCAGTTCATAGAAAGTGGTGCTGTTGTTGATGCCCTTGACCTCGGTCTGCACCAGCTTGTCGAGGTTGGTGATCGAGGTGTACAGGTTGACCGGCGGATTGAGCAGCAGGACTTTCTTGAAGTTGAAGCTGCGGCGGGTTTCGTCCAAGTGGGCAACGAATGCTGCGTCCAGCGCACCGAGGCTGTAGCCGCTCAGGTAATAGTCGGTGACTGGCACTTTCGGGGTTTGCGCGCGCACGGCCTGCATCACCCGGTACATGTCTTCGGCGTCTTCCTTGGTCACGCCGGGGGTGGCGAAACGCGAGGCGGCGCTCATGAAGTCGAAACTGGTGGGGGAGGACAGCTGCACCACATGGTAGCCGGCCTTGTAGTAGAGCTTTTTCAGGTATTCGTTGAGGCTGCTGTCATAGCGCGCGCCGGTACCGGCAATCAGGAAGATCAGCGGGGCCGCCTTGTCCTGGGTGGCGATGCGGTAGGTGAGCTTTTTCACTGCCCAGAAATTGTCCGGCAGGATGAACTCGCGTTCCGGACGCAGGGTGATGCTGCGGTCGCTCTGATGGATGTCGTCGTCCGACGGCAACTCCGGACGCAGGTCCGGCGGCGTGGTGGCGATGGTCGCTTCGAACGGGTTGGTCAGGGGAAAGCCATAACTGGCGGCATCGATATCCACCGCCAGCGCGG
Organism: Pseudomonas sp. BW7P1; assembly: GCF_024981055.1. Classification (NCBI taxonomy): domain Bacteria; kingdom Pseudomonadati; phylum Pseudomonadota; class Gammaproteobacteria; order Pseudomonadales; family Pseudomonadaceae; genus Pseudomonas; species Pseudomonas sp. BW7P1. The sequence continues at coordinate 1,949,036 of NZ_CP103374.1, forward strand.
ACGCACTCAGAATAAGGCCGCCAAACAGGGCGGCGAAGCGCAAGGATCGGAGCATGAGTGAATCCCTTAAAGAAAGGTGCCGAATGAGGTTCGCAGGCTATGACCACTGGGTTTGCGCCAAAGTGCCATGCCGCGGCACCCAACTGACGGAATTCGGGGTAATAGTAGCCGGACGATACACGTTGCACCGATCGAAAGACCAGTTAAGAGTTGTTAGTTCTTGCACATGGCGGGCAGGCGATTAAGCTGGCCGCCGATTTCATCGATTGGAGTGTTCCATGTCCCGCCGCTTGCCCGTGATTCTGCTGCTCGTTCTGTTGCCGTTATGGCTGGCCGCCAGTTACGGCGCGCGTTATGGCTTCATGGAGGACGCGCAGTGGGTGGGCATCTGTGTGGATGAGGCAAGTCGCTGGGAATGTTCGGTGCGCTCGAATCTGGGTCTGATGATTCATTTCCAGATGCTCGGCTGGGCGGCGGTCGCGGCTGCAGTGATCGGTTTTGTCCTGCCCGGACGGGCAGGGTGGTGGCTGGCGGTGCTGGCGCTGGTGTTCGGGTTGCCGGCGCTGGCGTTGTACAACACTACGCTGGCGGTGTTTGCGGTGGTGATCGCGGGATTGCGACTGGTGCGGGAATCTCGCGGCGTCTGACAGTCAGTCATCGCGGGCAAGCCCGCTCCCACAGGGTGCGTGGCGCACACAAAACTCGAGCTTGACTCGGTCACTGTGGGAGCTGGCTTGCCAGCGAAGAGGCCGGTTCAGCCTCTGAAGATCAGCGGTTGCGCACCCTCAGGCAGCGCCACAACGCCGCCACCATCAGCAGGCTCACCAGCGCCCAGCCCCACGCCTGCTGGTTCTGCAATCCTTCACGGAACAGCTGCGGCGCGATACCCGCGCCGAGGATGAAGGTCAGCAAGGCGATTTCCCGACGCGGCACGTTGACCGGACGGCACAGATAAACCAGCGCCGGCAGGATGAACGCCATGCTCGCGAAGCTGCGATAGCGTGGATCGAACACCATCTCCAGCATCATGATCGCGCCGGCAAAACCGGCGACCGCTACCAGCCAGCCGGCCCGGCGTTCGAACAGGGCGAAGGCGCGCTCACGCCAGCCATCGCGGGCGCTCAAGGTCAGCGCGGCGTGGGCCAGGATCAGCAGATTCAGCGCCGTCAGCAGGCCGACCCACAGCCATTCGCTGGTGAACCGCGTGGTCACGCGCGCCAGATCGCCCCAGGCACCGATGGAACAGGCGGCCAGCGCGCCGAGCAGAGGCAGGATCAGGGCGCTGCGGGTGGTACGCACGCGACCGGCCAGCAGCAGCGTGCCAAGGAAAATCAAACCACCGACGCCCAGCCATTCTTTCCAGTACGGCACGTTGGTCACCGGCCCGGCGAGTACACCCTTGTCCTGGCGATCCGCATCGAACAGCCCCCAATAACCGCCAACCGCACCTTCACTGCCGCGCTTCCACGGCTGGTCGAAGGCTTCGATCAGGTTGTAATGCCAGCCTTGCTGTTCGGCCAGCGTGACAAAACCGCGAATGAACCTGGCTTCGTTGACACGGCTCGGCAATGCGGTCTCCCGCTGACGGCCTTCGCTTGGCCAGCCGGTTTCGCCAATCAGCACGTCCTTGGGCGCGAACTTGTTGCCGAACACCTGACGCACATCTGCCACGTGTTGCAGGGCAGTGTCGATGTTCGACGGATCATCTTCCCAGTACGGGAGCAAATGAATGGTCAGGAAATCCACCGCCGGTGCGACTTCCGGATGCTTGAGCCAGAACTCCCAGACATCGGCATAGGTCACCGGCTGCTTGATGTGGTTTTTGACCTTGTTGATCAGCCTGGCCAGTTGCGCACCGGTCACTTCCTTGCGCAGCAAGGCTTCGTTGCCGACGATCACGGCGCTGACCACGTCCGGGTTGGCGTTGGCCGAGGCAATCAGCAGATCGATTTCTTTCTCGGTGTCCACCGGGTTGCTGTTGACCCAGGCGCCGATCATCAGCTTCAAACCATGCTTGCGCGCCAGTTCCGGCAGGGCTTCGAGGCCGGTCATGGAATAGGTGCGGATGCATTCGAAGCGGGTGGCGAGCAGGGCAAGGTCGGCGTCCATGCGCTCCGGGCGCAGCTTGAACGGCACGTCGAACGGCGACTGATCCTTGTCGAACGGGGTGTAGGAGGCGCACTGCAGCTTGTGGGTCGGGGTGGCGACATCCGGCAGGATCACCGGTTTGCCAAGGCCATACCAGAAGCCGCAAAGGGCGAACAGGCCGAGCAGGCAGGCGAACAGATAGGGAAAAAGGGGAAAGCGGGAAGTCGCGGACATGGTCAGGCCGAGTGGCTGCAAAGCGACGCATGTTACCTGCATTTATAGAGGGGTGGTGGTCCGGATGATTTTGACATGCAAAGTTCGGGCGGATTGTCTGGCGCCAAATATTCAGACGCAGTTAATGGCTTTCTGATGTCGTTTCTCGTTGCTTCGAGGTCGCTGGCAGAGCAGGTCGCCGACGGCGTCAGGTCGATGATCGAATCATCAGTACTCCGCTGATGTTCGAAAGAGTTTGCGGTCAGGCGTGATGGAGGCGCCGTGCACCATAACAATACGTTGACGATGCCCGGCATCCGTCGGGCGCAGCATTTCGGGGAAGTAACGATGAAGATGCGACGACTTTTAGGCGCAGGTGCCGCTCTGGTGCTTGCGATGAGCTCCACATTCGCCAGCGCTGAAAAACAGACCCTGAACATCGGTTACGTTGACGGCTGGTCCGACAGCGTGGCGACCACCCACGTGGCGGCCGAGGTGATCAAACAGAAACTCGGCTACGACGTGAAACTCCAGGCCGTCGCCACCGGGATCATGTGGCAGGGCGTTGCCACCGGCAAACTCGACGCCATGCTGTCGGCCTGGCTGCCGGTGACCCACGGCGAATACTGGGCGAAGAACAAGGATCTGGTCGTCGACTACGGCCCGAACTTCAAGGACGCGAAAATCGGCCTGATCGTGCCGGAGTACGTCAAAGCCAAATCCATCGAAGACCTGAAAACCGACGACAGCTTCAAGAAGCGTATCGTCGGCATCGACGCCGGCTCGGGTGTGATGCTCAAGACCGACCAGGCGATCAAGGACTATGACCTGACCGGCTATCAACTCAAGGCCAGTTCCGGCGCCGGCATGATCGCCGAGCTGACCCGTGCCGAGAAAAAGAACGAATCCATTGCCGTGACCGGCTGGGTGCCGCACTGGATGTTCGCCAAGTGGAAACTGCGCTTCCTCGACGACCCGAAAGGTGTGTACGGCGCGGCTGAAACCGTGAACAGCATCGGCAGCAAGGAGCTGGACGCCAAGGCGCCGGAAGTGGCGAAGTTCCTGAAGAACTTCCAGTGGGCCTCCAAGGACGAAATCGGTCAGGTCATGCTGGCGATCCAGGACGGTGCCAAGCCTGAAGCCGCGGCCAAGGACTGGGTGGCCAAACACCCGGACCGCGTGGCTGAATGGACTAAGTAACAGCTGCACCGCTTTACCCTGTGGGAGCGAGCCTGCTCGCGATGGCGTCCTGTCAGTCACCTGTGGAGTCGACTGGCAGATTGCATCGCGAGCAGGCTCGCTCCCACATTTATTTGTACAGTCCTGAAATTGGCAGAACGGTCATGGCGTTCTACTACTAAGGTCGTCTGGAAGCCGGCTCGCAGCCGCATACAGTGGATACGTTCCAAAAATAAAAATCTGTGCTGCGAGGATAAAAACAATGAACGACAGCATTTACCTCTCGATTCAGAACAGCCCGCGCTTCAAGGAGCTGGTGAAGAAAAGGGAAAGGTTCGCCTGGATACTCTCGGCGATCATGCTAGGGCTCTACTCCGGATTCATCCTGCTGATCGCGTACGGGCCGCAAGTGCTCGGGACCCGAATCAGTGCCGGCTCATCGATCACCTGGGGCATTCCCATCGGTGTCGGGCTGATCGTTTCGGCCTTCGTTCTGACCGGTATCTACGTGCGCCGCGCCAATGGCGAATTCGACGACCTGAACAATGCGATTCTCAAGGAGGCCCAGCAATGATCCGGCGTCTACTGGCTCTATTGAGCATCGCAGCATTCGCTCCAGCCGTCTGGGCCGCTGACGCCCTGACCGGCGAAGTCCACAAACAACCGCTCAACGTTTCCGCGATCGTCATGTTCGTGGTGTTCGTCGGCGCGACCCTGTGCATCACTTACTGGGCTTCCAAACGCAACAAGTCGGCCGCCGACTACTACGCGGCAGGCGGCAAGATCACCGGTTTCCAGAACGGCCTGGCGATTGCCGGTGACTACATGTCGGCGGCATCCTTCCTGGGGATTTCCGCACTGGTGTTCACCTCCGGCTACGACGGCCTGATCTATTCGATCGGCTTCCTGGTGGGCTGGCCGATCATTCTGTTCCTGATCGCCGAGCGCCTGCGCAACCTGGGCAAATACACCTTTGCCGACGTGGCGTCGTACCGCCTCGGGCAAACCCAGATCCGCACGCTGTCGGCCTGCGGCTCGCTGGTGGTGGTGGCGTTCTACCTGATCGCGCAAATGGTCGGTGCCGGCAAGCTGATCCAGCTGCTGTTCGGCCTCGATTACCACGTTGCGGTGATTCTGGTCGGTATTCTGATGTGCCTGTATGTGCTGTTCGGCGGCATGCTGGCGACCACCTGGGTGCAGATCATCAAGGCGGTGTTGTTGCTGTCCGGTGCCTCGTTCATGGCGCTGATGGTAATGAAGCACGTCAACTTCGACTTCAACACCCTGTTCTCCGAATCGATCAAGGTTCACGCCAAGGGCGAAGCGATCATGAGCCCCGGCGGTCTGGTGAAAGACCCGATCTCGGCGTTCTCCCTCGGCCTGGCACTGATGTTCGGTACTGCCGGTCTGCCGCACATCCTGATGCGCTTCTTCACCGTGAGTGACGCGAAAGAAGCCCGCAAGAGCGTGCTGTACGCCACCGGTTTCATCGGCTACTTCTACATCCTGACCTTCATCATCGGCTTTGGCGCGATCCTGCTGGTCAGCACCAACCCTGCGTTCAAGGATGCTACGGGTGCTCTGCTCGGCGGCAACAACATGGCGGCGGTGCACCTGGCCAATGCCGTGGGCGGCAGCGTGTTCCTCGGCTTCATCTCGGCAGTGGCATTCGCGACCATTCTGGCGGTCGTGGCGGGGCTGACTCTGGCCGGTGCTTCGGCGGTGTCTCACGACCTGTACGCCAGTGTGATCAAAAAGGGCAAGGCCAACGAGAAGGATGAAATCCGCGTTTCGAAGATCACCACGGTCACGCTGGGCATCCTGGCCATCGGTCTGGGCATTCTGTTCGAAAGTCAGAATATCGCGTTCATGGTCGGTCTGGCGTTCTCTATCGCGGCGAGCTGCAACTTCCCGGTCCTGCTGCTTTCGATGTACTGGAAGAAGCTGACCACCCGTGGCGCCATGATTGGCGGCTGGCTGGGGCTGGTGAGCGCGGTGGGGCTGATGATCCTCGGCCCGACCATCTGGGTGCAGATCCTGCACAACGAGAAAGCAATCTTCCCGTACGAATATCCGGCGCTGTTTTCGATGATCATTGCGTTCATCGGGATCTGGTTCTTCTCGATCACCGACAAGTCGGCTGAGGCCGAGAACGAGCGTGCGCTGTTCTTCCCGCAGTTTGTGCGTTCGCAGACGGGGTTGGGGGCTAGCGGGGCGGTTTCGCACTGAGGCTTTGTAGGTTGAGTTGAATGGAAAATGCCCTGGTCGAGAGATTGGGGCGTTTTTTTGTGGGCGGTTATCGGATGTTCTTGGGGATTGGGTGTATATCCGTTGCTGGGGTAACGGCTTCTTAGGGTTCCGCCCTTACGGCGGGTCACTTTTTACAAACGCCTAAAAAGTAACCAAAAACGCTTGCTCCTACGTCCGGCCCGCTCGCTGGGGCTCGGGGTTCCCTCGCTCCGGGATTCATCCGGGGGGGCATCGCCTACGGTTTGCTTCGCTGCACCTCCTCTCGATGTGTTTGGCTTCGCCAAACGGTCGCTGCGCTCCCACCCCGGATGAATCCCTCCACTCAGCCTTCCGACGTCGCCCGAAGATCAAAAGCGGTACTCGAGCTAACGCTCATCGTGAAGAGTGGTGAGCAGGGGATGCTCTTGATCTGGCTTTTGACGTGGCTTTTGATCTTCAGCCCCTTCGGCAGGCCGAGCGGAGGTGTTCATCAGGGGGTAGGCGCGCAGCGCCGTGCGGCGAAGCCGCATACATCGAGAGGAGGTGCAGCGAAGCAAACCGTAGGCGATGCCCCCTGATGGACACTGTAGCGAGGGAACACTGAGCCTAGGCGAAGTGCCGTACGCCGGGGCAAAGCCTTTTGCTTACTTTTCGGCGTTTGGAAAAGTGAGTCGCTGTAAGAGCGAAACCGCCAGCGGCAGCACCCGAAGCAACGGATATGCCCCCAATAAAAAAACCACAAAAACAAAAAAACGGCCCCCATTCTCATGGAGGCCGTTCCCGGTACAACGCTAAGAAGCTATCGCAAGACAGCTCTTATTTGCGGTCTTCCAGCTTGGTGATATCCCGCGACTCATAGCCGGTGTACAGCTGACGCGGACGGCCGATCTTGTACGGGCTGGAGAGCATTTCCTTCCAGTGGGAGATCCAGCCGACAGTACGTGCCAGGGCGAAGATCACGGTGAACATGCTGGTCGGAATGCCGATCGCCTTGAGGATGATCCCCGAGTAGAAGTCGACGTTCGGGTACAGCGAGCGTTCGATGAAGTACGGATCGGTCAGGGCGATCTCTTCCAGGCGCATGGCCAGTTCGAGTTGCGGATCGTTCTGGATGCCCAGTTCCCTCAGCACTTCGTCGCAGGTCTGCTTCATCACGGTCGCGCGTGGGTCGCGGTTCTTGTAGACGCGGTGACCGAAGCCCATCAGCTTGAACGGATCGTTCTTGTCCTTGGCCTTGGCGATGAACTTGTCGATGTTCGAGACATCGCCGATTTCATCGAGCATGGTCAGCACGGCTTCGTTCGCACCGCCGTGGGCAGGGCCCCACAGTGCGGCGATACCGGCGGCGATACAGGCGAACGGGTTGGCGCCCGAGGAGCCCGCCAGACGCACGGTGGAGGTCGAAGCGTTCTGCTCGTGGTCGGCGTGGAGGATGAAGATCCGGTCCATGGCCTTGGCGAGCACCGGGCTGATCGGTTTGATCTCGCACGGGGTGTTGAACATCATGTGCAGGAAGTTTTCCGCGTACGACAGGTCGTTGCGCGGGTACATCATGGGTTGGCCCATGGAGTACTTGTAAACCATCGCGGCCAGGGTCGGCATCTTGGCAACCAGGCGGATCGCGGAAATTTCGCGATGCTGCGGGTTATTGATGTCGAGGGAGTCGTGGTAGAAGGCCGAGAGGGCGCCGACTACACCGCACATGACGGCCATCGGGTGGGCGTCGCGGCGGAAGCCGTTGAAAAAGGTTTTCAGCTGCTCGTGAACCATGGTGTGGTTCTTCACGGTGCCGACGAACTGGGCCTTTTGCTCTGCGGTCGGCAGTTCGCCGTTCAGCAGCAGGTAGCAGGTTTCCAGGTAGTCCGACTTTTCAGCCAGCTGTTCGATCGGGTAGCCACGGTGCAGCAGGATGCCGTTGTCGCCGTCGATATAGGTGATCTTCGATTCGCAGGAAGCGGTCGACATGAAACCGGGGTCGAAAGTGAAGCGGCCCGTGGCCGTCAGGCCCCGAACATCGATTACATCGGGACCAACGGTGCCGGTTAAAATGGGCAGCTCGACGGGGGCTGCGCCCTCGATGATCAACTGCGCTTTTTTGTCAGCCATGTGGCCTCCTATTTATGCTTGAAATCATCAGACAGACCCCCCACGCAGGGCCCGCACCACTATAGTGAGATAAATTTGAATGTCAATTTGCCTAAAGTCTTGCTCCAGAAGGCTTTAACCGCACTTTTTCCTCGAAATTTCCCGCCATTTACGCCTTTTATGCAACTTGTGCAATCCGCTATTGGGGGTAGGCGAGTGCGTTGTCATTAGTAGCCTAACTGTCTATACTCGGCGACCGACCGCCAAGGGCTTTTGGGCTCGCTTTCATTGGGGGTCGCATCCCTGGGTGGTGGTTACCTGACCAGTGCACTCCCCAACAACTTTGCCCTGATTGTTAGGGGCTCTTCAGTGTGAAAAAAAAGCCGTGAAAAGCCAACGACCTGTAAACCTAGACCTAAGGACCATCAAACTCCCCATCACCGGCGTTACGTCGTTTCTTCACCGTGTTTCCGGCATCATCCTCTTCCTGGGCCTCGGCATCATGCTTTATGCATTGGGCAAATCCCTGGGTTCCGAGGAAGGTTATGTCGAGGTGAAGGCATGCTTGACCAGCCCGCTGGCCAAGTTCGTAGCATGGGGCCTCCTGTCCGCTCTTCTGTATCACCTGGTTGCCGGTGTGCGCCACTTGATCATGGACATGGGCATCGGCGAGACGCTGGAAGGCGGCCGCCTGGGCTCGAAACTGATCGTCGCCGTTTCCGTGGTGCTGATCGTTCTGGCAGGAGTTTGGATATGGTAACCAGCGTTACAAACCTTTCGCGTTCGGGCCTCTATGACTGGATGGCACAGCGTGTGTCTGCGGTCGTTCTCGCGGCTTATTTCATTTTTCTGATCGGCTACCTCGCCGCGAACCCTGGCATTGGCTATGAGCAATGGCACGGTCTGTTCGCCCACAATGCGATGCGTATCTTCAGTCTGCTGGCTCTCGTTGCCTTGGGCGCTCACGCCTGGGTCGGCATGTGGACCATTGCGACCGATTACCTGACGCCTATGGCGCTGGGCAAGTCGGCGACTGCAGTACGTTTCCTTTTCCAGGCAGTATGCGGCGTCGCGATGTTCGCTTACTTCGTCTGGGGTGTGCAGATTCTCTGGGGTATCTGATTCATGGCTAACATTCCAACGATTTCTTTCGACGCCATCATCATTGGTGGCGGCGGTGCCGGCATGCGCGCAGCGCTGCAGCTGGCGCAGGGTGGTCACAAGACTGCCGTGATCACCAAGGTTTTCCCGACCCGTTCGCACACCGTATCCGCCCAGGGCGGCATCACCTGTGCCATCGCGTCGGCCGACCCGAACGATGACTGGCGCTGGCACATGTACGATACCGTCAAGGGTTCCGACTACATCGGTGACCAGGACGCTATCGAATACATGTGTCAGGAAGGCCCGGCTGCCGTTTTCGAGCTGGACCACATGGGTCTGCCGTTCTCGCGTACCGAAACCGGCCGTATCTACCAGCGTCCGTTCGGCGGCCAGTCGAAGGATTACGGTAAAGGCGGGCAGGCTGCCCGTACCTGCGCCGCTTCCGACCGTACCGGTCACGCGCTGCTGCACACCCTTTATCAGGGCAACCTGAAAGCCGGTACCACGTTCCTGAACGAGTACTACGCTGTCGATCTGGTGAAGAACGACGCAGGCGACTTCGTCGGTGTTATCGCCATCTGCATCGAAACCGGCGAAACCACTTACATCCGTTCGAAAGCCACCGTGCTGGCGACCGGCGGTGCAGGCCGTATCTACGCTTCCACCACCAATGCCCTGATCAACACCGGTGACGGTATCGGCATGGCTCTGCGGGCAGGCGTGCCGGTGCAGGACATTGAAATGTGGCAGTTCCACCCGACCGGCATCGCCGGCGCCGGTGTACTGGTTACAGAAGGCTGCCGTGGTGAAGGTGGTTACCTGATCAACAAGCACGGCGAGCGTTTCATGGAGCGTTATGCTCCGAACGCCAAAGACCTGGCTGGTCGTGACGTGGTGGCCCGCTCGATGGTTAAAGAGATCATCGCCGGCAACGGTTGCGGTCCGAATGGCGACCACGTAATGCTGAAACTCGACCACCTGGGCGAGGAAGTGTTGCACAGCCGTCTGCCGGGCATCTGCGAACTGTCGAAGACTTTCGCCCACGTAGACCCGGTGGTCGCTCCGGTTCCGGTCGTTCCGACCTGCCACTACATGATGGGCGGCGTTGCCACCAACATTCATGGTCAGGCGATCACCCAGGACGCCGATGGCGTGGACAAGATCATTCCGGGTCTGTTCGCGGTCGGTGAAGTGGCTTGCGTATCGGTTCACGGCGCCAACCGTCTGGGCGGCAACTCGCTGCTCGACCTGGTGGTGTTCGGCCGTGCTGCCGGGCTGCACCTGGAGAAGGCGCTGACTGACGGCATCGAATACGACGACGCCACCGAAGCCAACATCGAGGCTGCCCTGGCACGCCTGAGCGCGCTGAACAACCGTACCGACGGCGAAGACGTCGCGACCCTGCGTCGCGAGCTGCAAAGCTGCATGCAGAACTACTTCGGCGTATTCCGTACCGGCGAATACATGCAGAAGGGCATCGCCCAGCTGGCTGAACTGCGCAAGCGCATCGCCAACGTGAAGATCAACGATAAGTCGCAGGCGTTCAACACTGCGCGTATCGAAGCGCTGGAGCTGCAAAACCTGCTGGAAGTGGCTGAAGCTACCGCCATCGCTGCCGAAGAGCGTAAAGAGTCCCGCGGCGCTCACGCCCGTGAAGACTTCGAAGACCGTGACGACGAAAACTGGCTGTGCCACACCCTGTACTTCCCGGGTGAGAAACGTGTCGCCAAGCGTGCCGTGAACTTCTCGCCGAAGACTGTTCCGACTTTCGAACCTAAAGTCCGGACTTATTAAGGGTGACCGCCATGTTGAAAGTCAGTGTTTATCGTTACAACCCTGATCAGGACGCTGCGCCGTTCATGCAGGAATTCCAGGTCGATACCGGTGGTAAAGACCTGATGGTGCTGGACGTGCTGGCCCTCATCAAGGAGCAGGACGAAGGTTTCTCCTATCGTCGCTCCTGCCGTGAAGGCGTCTGCGGCTCCGACGGCATGAACATCAACGGCAAGAACGGCCTGGCGTGCATCACGCCGCTGTCCGCTGTCGTGAAAGGTAACAAGCTGGTCATTCGTCCTCTGCCAGGTTTGCCGGTTATCCGTGACCTGGTCGTCGATATGAGCATCTTCTACAAGCAATACGAGAAGGTTAAGCCATTCCTGCAGAACGACACGCCGGCTCCGGCCATCGAGCGTCTGCAGTCCCCTGAAGAGCGTGAAAAGCTCGACGGTCTGTACGAGTGCATCCTGTGCGCCTGCTGCTCGACCTCTTGCCCGTCCTTCTGGTGGAACCCGGACAAATTCCTGGGTCCGGCTGCACTGCTGCAAGCGTACCGCTTCCTGGCAGACAGCCGCGACACCAAGACGTCCGAGCGCCTGGCGTCCCTCGATGACCCGTTCAGCGTCTTCCGCTGCCGGGGCATCATGAACTGCGTCAACGTATGTCCGAAAGGCCTGAACCCGACTAAGGCCATCGGTCACATCCGTAACATGCTGCTTTCGAGCGGCGTGTGATTCAGAAGCTGTAACTGCCGTTCCAAAAAAGCGGCACCGCTGCACCGTACAGGTCAAGGCGCGGGCTTCAACCCGCGCCCTGGCTATAACCAGAGCAACAGCCATAAGCTGCGGCTCTTATTTTGAAGAAATGAGACAAGCAGGGGCATCCGGGCTGGTACCCGGACTATCAGTGTGATCCTAAGTGGCTTGTTTTGGTCGCTGCATTCGGACTTCTGCAAGTTTGCTCGGTGTCGACACCGATGGTGTTCCCCTAACCGAGGGTGACCAAGCATGCAAGAAAGCGTGATGCAGCGCATGTGGAACAGCGCCTACCTTTCCGGAGGTAACGCTGCCTATGTGGAAGAGCTTTATGAGCTCTACCTGCACGACCCTAACGCTGTGCCAGAAGAGTGGCGCAACTACTTCCAGAAGTTGCCTGCCGACGGCAACTCCTCCACCGATGTTTCGCACTCCACGATTCGCGATCATTTCGTGCTGCTGGCAAAGAACCAGCGCCGCGCCCAGCCGGTTTCCGCCGGCAGCGTGAGCACTGAGCACGAGAAGAAGCAAGTTGAAGTGCTGCGATTGATCCAGGCCTACCGTATGCGTGGCCACCAGGCAGCCCAGCTTGACCCGCTGGGACTGTGGCAGCGTCCTGCACCTGCAGACCTGTCGATCAATCATTACGGCTTGACCAATGCCGATCTTGATACGACCTTCCGTGCCGGCGACCTGTTCATCGGCAAAGAGGAAGCGAGCCTACGCGAAATTCACGAAGCGTTGCAGCAGACATATTGCCGCACCATCGGCGCTGAATTTACGCACATCACCGATTCCGAGCAGCGCCAGTGGTTCCAGCAGCGTCTGGAAAGCGTACGTGGCCGTCCGGAATACTCCGCCGACATCAAGAGTCACCTGCTCGAGCGCGTGACGGCCGGTGAAGGCCTGGAAAAATACCTGGGCACCAAATACCCGGGCACCAAGCGTTTCGGCCTGGAAGGCGGCGAAAGCCTGATTCCGATGCTCGACGAACTGATCCAGCGTTCCGGTTCCTACGGCACCAAGGAAGTCGTCATCGGCATGGCCCACCGTGGCCGTCTGAACGTGCTGGTCAACACCTTCGGCAAGAACCCGCGCGAGCTGTTCGACGAGTTCGAAGGCAAGAAGAAGGTCGAGCTGGGTTCCGGTGACGTCAAATACCACCAGGGCTTCTCGTCCAACGTGATGACCGCCGGCGGTGAAGTTCACCTGGCCATGGCGTTCAACCCGTCCCACCTGGAAATCGTTTCCCCGGTGGTCGAAGGTTCGGTGCGTGCCCGTCAGGACCGTCGCAACGATGCGACCGGCGAGAAAGTACTGCCGATCTCCATCCACGGTGACGCGGCATTCGCCGGTCAGGGCGTGGTGATGGAAACCTTCCAGATGTCGCAGACCCGCGGTTTCCGGACCGGCGGCACCGTGCACATCGTGATCAACAACCAGGTCGGTTTCACCATCAGCAACCCGCTGGACTCGCGCTCCACCGAGTACGCGACCGACGTTGCGAAGATGATCCAGGCGCCGATCCTCCATGTGAATGGCGATGATCCGGAAGCCGTACTGTTCGTGACCCAGCTGGCCATCGACTACCGCATGCAGTTCAAGCGTGACGTGGTGATCGACCTGGTCTGCTACCGTCGTCGCGGCCACAACGAGGCCGACGAGCCAAGCGGCACCCAGCCGCTGATGTATCAGCAGATCACCAAGCAGCGCACCACCCGTGAGCTGTACGCTGATCGCCTGACCCAGGCCGGTGTACTGGACGCAGAGCGTGTCCAGGCGAAAGTCGACGAATACCGCAACGCGCTGGACAACGGTCTGCACGTGGTGAAGTCGCTGGTCAAAGAGCCGAACAAAGAACTGTTCGTGGACTGGCGTCCGTATCTGGGCCACACCTGGACTGCGCGTCACGACACTCGTTTCGATCTGAAGACCCTGCAGGAACTGTCCGCCAAGCTGCTGGAAATTCCGGAAGGCTTCGTGGTTCAGCGCCAGGTCGCGAAGATCTATGAAGACCGCCAGAAGATGCAGGCCGGCGGCTTGCCGATCAACTGGGGTTATGCCGAAACCATGGCATACGCGACCCTGCAGTTCGAAGGTCACCCGATCCGCATGACCGGTCAGGACATCGGCCGCGGTACGTTCTCGCACCGTCACGCTGTTCTGCACAACCAGAAAGATGCGGGCACCTACGTGCCGTTGAAGCATCTGTTCGAGGGTCAGCCGCGTTTCGAACTGTACGACTCGTTCCTGTCGGAAGAGGCCGTGCTGGCGTTCGAATACGGTTACTCGACCACCACGCCGAACGCGCTGGTGATCTGGGAAGCCCAGTTCGGCGACTTCGCCAACGGTGCGCAGGTCGTGATCGACCAGTTCATCACCAGCGGCGAGCACAAGTGGGGCCGTCTCTGCGGTCTGACCATGCTGCTGCCGCACGGCTACGAAGGCCAGGGCCCTGAGCACAGCTCGGCACGTCTCGAGCGTTACCTGCAGCTGTGCGCCGAGCACAACATTCAGGTGTGCATGCCGACGACTCCTGCGCAGATCTACCACTTGCTGCGCCGTCAGGTGATCCGCCCGCTGCGCAAGCCGCTGGTAGTGCTGACTCCGAAGTCGCTGCTGCGTCACAAACTGGCAATCTCGACGCTGGAAGATCTGGCCGAGGGTTCGTTCCAGACCGTTATCCCGGAAATCGATGCACTGGACCCGAAAAAGGTCGAGCGCGTGGTTCTGTGCAGCGGCAAGGTTTACTACGACCTGCTGGAAAAACGCCGTGCCGAAGGCCGCGAAGATATCGCCATCGTGCGTATCGAGCAGCTGTACCCGTTCCCTGAGGACGACTTGAAAGAAGTCCTGGCTCCTTACACCAACGCCAAAGCGGCGGTTTGGTGTCAGGAAGAGCCGATGAACCAGGGCGCCTGGTACTGCAGCCAGCACCACCTGCGTCGCAGCATCAGCAACCTCAACAAGTCTCTCGTACTCGAGTACGCGGGCCGTGAGGCTTCTGCTGCACCTGCATGTGGTTACGCATCGATGCACGCCGAGCAGCAGGAAAAACTGCTGCAAGACGCGTTTACCGTTTAACGCCTTCGCGCACCTGAAACCGAATTTAAGGAACCACAGACAATGGCTATCGAGATCAAAGCCCCCACTTTCCCGGAATCGGTTGCCGATGGCACCGTTGCCACCTGGCACAAGCAACCGGGCGACGCCGTCAAGCGTGACGAACTGATCGTCGACATCGAAACCGACAAGGTCGTACTGGAAGTGCTGGCCACCGCCGACGGCGTACTGGGTGCAATCGTGAAGGGCGAGGGCGATACCGTCCTGTCCGACGAAGTCCTGGGCTCCATCGTTGAAGGCGGCGCTGCTGCCGCTGCTCCGGCTGCCGCTGCGGCTCCGGCCGCTGCTGCCGCTGCCCCGGCTGCTGCCGGCGCTGACGAAGATGCGATCGCTGCTCCGGCCGCTCGCAAGCTGGCCGAAGAAAACGGCATCAACCTGGCTTCCGTAAAAGGCACCGGCAAAGACGGCCGTGTGACCAAGGAAGACGTGGTTGCCGCTGTTGAAGCCAAGAAAGCCGCTCCGGCTGCCGCGCCTGCCAAGGCTGCTGCCCCGGCCGCTGCCGCTCCTGTGTTCGCTGCTGGCGACCGCATCGAGAAGCGCGTTCCGATGACCCGTGTTCGTGCCACCGTTGCCAAGCGTCTGGTAGAAGCCCAGTCCAACATGGCGATGCTGACCACTTTCAACGAAGTCGACATGACCGAAGTCATGGCCCTGCGTTCGAAGTACAAGGACCTGTTCGAGAAGTCCCACAACGGCGTGCGCCTGGGCTTCATGTCGTTCTTCGTGAAGGCTGCCACCGAAGCGCTGAAACGCTTCCCGGCGGTCAACGCTTCGATCGACGGCAACGACATCGTTTACCACGGTTATGCCGACATCGGCGTTGCTGTTTCCAGCGACCGTGGCCTGGTGGTTCCGGTTCTGCGTAACGCCGAGCACATGAGCCTGGCTGAAATCGAAAACGGCATCGCCACCTTCGGCAAAAAGGCCCGTGACGGCAAACTGTCGATGGACGAGATGACCGGCGGTACCTTCACCATCACCAACGGTGGTACCTTCGGTTCGATGATGTCGACCCCGATCGTCAACCCGCCGCAGGCAGCAATTCTGGGCATGCACAACATCATCCAGCGTCCGATGGCCATCAACGGTCAGGTCGTTATCCGTCCGATGATGTACCTGGCACTGTCCTACGATCACCGTCTGATCGATGGCAAAGAAGCTGTGACTTTCCTGGTGACCATCAAGAACCTGCTGGAAGATCCGGCTCGTCTGTTGCTGGATATCTGATAGAAGCAGTTGCGAGCTGCAAGCTTCAAGCTGCAAGTAAAGGCAGTTTGGCTTGTGGCTTGCGACTTGAAGCTTTTCGCTAAAGAGGATTTTTTGAATGTCGCAGAAATTTGACGTAGTAGTGATCGGTGCCGGCCCTGGCGGCTACGTAGCTGCCATCAAGGCCGCGCAACTCGGTCTGAGCACTGCCTGCATCGAGAAGTACACCGATGCCGAAGGCAAGCAAGCCCTGGGCGGTACCTGCCTGAACGTAGGCTGCATTCCGTCCAAGGCACTGCTGGACAGCTCCTGGAAATACAAGGAAGCCAAAGAAAGCTTCAACGTTCACGGTATCTCGACCGGCGAAGTCAAAATGGACGTCCCGGCGATGGTTGGCCGCAAGGCCGGCATCGTCAAGAACCTGACTGGCGGTGTCGCCACCCTGTTCAAGGCCAACGGCGTGACTTCGATCCAGGGCCACGGCAAGTTGCTGCTGGGCAAGAAAGTCGAAGTGACCAAGCCGGACGGTTCGGTCGAAGTGATCGAAGCCGAAAACATCATCCTGGCGCCAGGCTCGCGTCCGATCGACATTCCGCCGGCTCCGGTCGACCAGAAAGTCATCGTCGATTCGACCGGTGCTCTGGAGTTCCAGGCCGTTCCTAAACGTCTGGGCGTGATCGGCGCTGGTGTGATCGGTCTGGAACTGGGTTCGGTATGGTCGCGTCTGGGTGCACAGGTGACTGTCCTGGAAGCCCTGGACACCTTCCTGATGGCAGCGGACACCGCTGTTTCCAAGGAAGCGCTGAAAACCCTGACCAAGCAGGGTCTGGACATCAAGCTGGGCGCCCGCGTAACCGGTTCCAAAGTGAACGGCGACGAAGTTGAAGTCAGCTACACCGATGCCAACGGCGAACAGAAAATCGTTTTCGACAAGCTGATCGTAGCCGTTGGTCGCCGTCCGGTGACCACCGACCTGCTGTCGGCCGATTGCGGTGTGGAGATCGACGAGCGCGGCTTCATCAAGGTTGACGATCACTGCGCGACCACCGTACCGGGCGTCTACGCCATCGGTGACGTGGTTCGCGGCATGATGCTGGCGCACAAGGCCTCGGAAGAGGGCATCATGGTTGTCGAGCGCATCAAGGGTCACAAGGCCCAGATGAACTATGACCTGATCCCTTCGGTTATTTATACTCACCCGGAAATCGCATGGGTTGGTAAAACCGAGCAGGCCTTGAAAGCTGAAGGCGTTGAAGTTAACGTCGGCACCTTCCCGTTCGCAGCATCCGGCCGTGCCATGGCCGCCAACGATACCGGTGGTTTCGTCAAGGTCATCGCCGATGCCAAGACTGACCGCGTATTGGGCGTGCACGTGATTGGCCCGAGTGCCGCAGAACTGGTTCAGCAGGGCGCGATCGGTATGGAATTCGGCACCAGCGCTGAAGATCTGGGCATGATGGTCTTCTCCCATCCGACCCTGTCCGAAGCCTTGCACGAAGCTGCTCTGGCCGTGAATGGCGGCGCCATCCACGTTGCCAACCGCAAGAAGCGTTAACACACAATAAGAAACCACGGCGGTACGGCCCGTCGTGAGCCTTGCGTGCAAGACTCACCGCGGAATGTCCGCTGGACGCAGTCTTGCGTAGCTGCACCGGGTGTCCGGAACGGCTGCGCAAGCAGCAGTCACAGGTGGCGCGGCACTCATCAAGAGCGCAGCGCCGAATGCGCAGTACCTAACGAAGACGGTAAAAAGCATGAATCTTCACGAGTATCAGGGTAAGCAGCTGTTCGCTGAATACGGCCTGCCAGTTTCCACTGGTTTCGCAGTAGACACCCCGGAAGCAGCAGCAGAAGCTTGCGACAAAATCGGCGGCAACGAGTGGGTTGTCAAAGCCCAGGTTCACGCCGGTGGTCGCGGTAAAGCGGGCGGCGTAAAGCTGGTTCGCAGCAAAGAAGACGCCAAAGCCTTCGCACAGCAGTGGCTGGGCAAGCGTCTGGTGACTTACCAGACTGACGCCAATGGCCAGCCAGTCACCAAGATCCTGGTTGAATCGTGCACTGATATCGCTAAAGAGCTGTACCTGGGCGCTGTCGTTGACCGTTCGAGCCGTCGCATCGTGTTCATGGCTTCCACCGAAGGTGGCGTGGACATCGAGAAAATCGCTCACGACACTCCAGAAAAAATTCTGAAAGCCACCATCGATCCACTGGTCGGCGCTCAGCCGTTCCAGGGTCGCGAGCTGGCATTCCAGCTGGGTCTGGAAGGCAAGCAGGTTGCCCAGTTCGCCAAGATCTTCGTAGGTCTGGCCAAGCTGTTCAAGGATCACGACCTGGCCCTGCTGGAAGTGAACCCGCTGGTGATCAAGGCTGACGGCGATCTGCACTGCCTGGACGCCAAGATCAACATCGACGCCAACGCCATGTACCGTCAGCCTAAGCTGAAGACTTTCCACGATCCGTCCCAGGACGATCCGCGCGAAGCGCACGCTGCCAAGTTCGAACTGAACTACGTGGCGCTGGAAGGCAACATCGGCTGCATGGTGAACGGTGCCGGCCTGGCCATGGGTACCATGGACATCGTCAACCTGCACGGCGGCAAGCCAGCCAACTTCCTCGACGTAGGTGGTGGTGCTACCAAAGAGCGCGTGACCGAAGCATTCAAGATCATTCTGTCCGACAGCAATGTCGCTGCAGTACTGGTCAACATCTTCGGCGGCATCGTTCGTTGCGACATGATTGCCGAAGGCATCATCGGTGCAGTGAAAGAAGTCGGCGTGAAAATCCCGGTTGTTGTTCGTCTTGAAGGCAACAACGCTGAACTGGGCGCTAAAGTACTGGCAGAAAGCGGTTTGAACATCATCGCTGCTACCAGCCTGACCGACGCTGCTCAACAAGTCGTAAAAGCTGCGGAGGGCAAGTAATGAGCGTCCTGATCAATAAAGACACCAAAGTCATCTGCCAGGGCTTCACCGGCGCGCAGGGTACTTTCCACTCCGAACAAGCCATTGCCTACGGCACCAAAATGGTTGGCGGCGTGACTCCGGGCAAGGGTGGCACCACTCACCTGAACCTGCCTGTGTTCAACACCGTGAAAGAAGCCGTAGCCGCCACTGGCGCCACCGCCAGCGTGATCTACGTTCCGGCTCCTTTCTGCAAGGACTCGATCCTGGAAGCAGCTTTCGGCGGCATCAAGCTGATCGTCTGCATCACCGAAGGCATTCCTACCCTGGACATGCTGGACGCGAAGGTCAAGTGCGACGAGCTGGGTGTGACCCTGATCGGCCCTAACTGCCCAGGCGTGATCACTCCGGGCGAGTG
This sequence comes from Pseudomonas sp. BW7P1, assembly GCF_024981055.1. NCBI lineage: Bacteria > Pseudomonadati > Pseudomonadota > Gammaproteobacteria > Pseudomonadales > Pseudomonadaceae > Pseudomonas > Pseudomonas sp. BW7P1. The sequence continues at coordinate 1,968,112 of NZ_CP103374.1, forward strand.
CAAGATCGGCATCATGCCGGGTCACATCCACTTGCCAGGCAAGGTCGGTATCGTTTCCCGTTCCGGCACCCTGACCTACGAAGCCGTCAAGCAGACCACTGACGCCGGTTTCGGTCAGTCGACTTGCGTCGGCATCGGCGGTGACCCGATCCCGGGTTCGAACTTCATCGATATCCTGAAGCTGTTCCAGGAAGACCCGAAGACCGAAGCGATCGTAATGATCGGCGAGATCGGCGGTTCGGCTGAAGAAGAAGCGGCTGCCTACATCAAGGCCAACGTGACCAAGCCGGTTGTTTCCTACATTGCTGGTGTGACTGCTCCTCCGGGCAAGCGCATGGGCCATGCGGGTGCAATCATCTCCGGCGGTAAAGGCACTGCAGACGAGAAATTCGCTGCGCTGCAAGACGCAGGTGTAAAAACCGTGCGTTCGCTGGCAGACATCGGCAAGGCCCTGGCCGAGCTGACTGGCTGGGAAGTGAAGAAGTAAGCTTCGGCTGACTTTTTGCTCCAGCAACAAAGGCCACCTTCGGGTGGCCTTTGTCGTTTCCGGTCCTGGATTTGACGATGGCGATTTATAGGCACCTGTCCAATTACATGCAAAAACGCGACACAGACACGTCGCGTATCGGATAGTTCGCCCTCAAACAGTGCGTTTGTCAGACAAATTCGTTAGGCTAGCAGCCATTTTTGCGTCTGCCGCCCACAAGGCATGCAACGCGCTAAACGGGTCAGTCCCATACGGATTGACAGCATTTCCCTAACCCCACAGGGAAATCCCCCTCTAAATTCCGATTCAGTAGTGTGGTATTTCCTTAATGAAAGTTTTGAAAGGTCAGGACATCCTGGCACTTGGTTTTATGACATTCGCCCTGTTCGTCGGGGCCGGCAACATCATTTTCCCGCCTATCGTCGGTTTGCAGTCCGGACCCAACGTCTGGATGGCGGCGCTGGGCTTCCTGATCACGGCGGTCGGTCTGCCGGTGATCACCGTTGTCGCGCTGGCCAAGGTCGGCGGGGCGATGGATGCCTTGAGCACGCCGATCGGCAAGATTGCCGGGGGTGTGCTGGCCGCAGCCTGCTATCTGGCGGTCGGCCCGTTGTTCGCCACGCCGCGCACGGCGACCGTGTCCTTTGAAGTGGGCCTGGCGCCGCTGACCGGCGAGAGCCCGCTGGCATTGTTCCTCTACAGCACGGCTTACTTCCTGCTGGTGTTCTTCATTTCGCTCTATCCGGGCCGCTTGCTGGATACCGTAGGGCGTTTCCTCGCGCCGTTGAAGATCATCGCTCTGGCGGTGCTCGGTATCGCTGCCTTCGCGCTGCCGGCCGGTGATATCGGCGTCGCCACTCCGGAATACGTCGCCGCGCCGTTCTCTCAAGGCTTCATCAATGGTTACCTGACCATGGATACCCTTGGCGCCCTGGTGTTCGGCATTGTCATCGTCAACGCAATCCGTTCCCGTGGTGTTGAATCGCCAGCGCTGATCACCCGTTACGCGATCATCGCCGGGCTGATTGCCGGTGTCGGTCTGGCACTGGTGTACGTCAGCCTGTTCCGTCTGGGGTCCGGCAGTCATGAAGTGGCCGCTGGCGCAACCAACGGTGCCGCAGTGCTGCACGCTTATGTGCAACATACCTTCGGTTCCCTGGGCAGCGGGTTCCTCGCGGTGCTGATTTCCCTGGCGTGTCTGGTGACAGCGGTCGGCCTGACCTGTGCCTGTGCCGAGTACTTCAGCCGCGTAGTGCCGCTGTCCTACAAGACCCTGGTCGTCATCCTCGCGGCATTCTCGCTGCTGGTGTCCAACCTGGGCCTGACCAAGCTGATCGCCTTCTCGATTCCGGTACTGACCGCGATCTATCCGCCTTGCATCGTTCTGGTGGCCCTGAGCTTCTGTGCCGCGTTCTGGCATGAGCAGAGCCGCATCATGGGGCCGGTGATGCTGGTATCGTTCGTGTTCGGCACCATCGACGCCTTGAAGGGCGCCGGTCTGGCTGACTGGATGCCGTCGCAACTGTCCCATCTGCCGCTGAGCGAGCAGGGCCTGGCTTGGCTGGTGCCATGCGTGATGACGCTGGTGGTCGCGGTGGTTTGTGACCGTTTGCTGGGCAAGCGCGCCGAAGCCCTGGCCTGAGATTGCCGGCTCGCCACAAGCGGGCCCTGCGATTAAACAGAAATGCCCCGTATCAATCGATACGGGGCATTTTTTATGGGCGTCCGGCAGTGTCTTTTCCTTTCGGCTAACGTCGAAGGGAAGCCGAAATCTTCAACACAGGGAATTGCATGTCGTTCATCCAAGCCAACCTGATCCACCTGCTTGCCGCGCTCTGGTTCGTCATCTGCTGGGGCGGTTATACCCGTTACGCCACCTGGAAGGGCCGTGACACGGCGTGCCTGGCCAGCGTGTTGCACCTTTACCGCGAAGACTGGATGCGTCGCATGCTGCTGCGTGACAACCGCATCGCCGATGCCAGCGTGATCGGCAACCTCGAACGCAACGCCTCGTTCTTTGCTTCCAGCACCCTGATCATCCTGGCCGGCATTCTGACCGTACTCGGTGCGTCGGAACGCGCGGTATCGTTGCTGGCAGACATTCCAATGGTGCAACAGGCCTCTCAGGGAATGTCCGAGATCAAGTTGCTGTGCCTGGCGCTGGTATTCGTTTATGCCTTCTTCACGTTCAGCTGGTGCATGCGTCAGTACAACTTTGCGGCGGTACTCGTGGGCTCGGCGCCGATGATCGGCGAGCGTCAGGTTTCCGAGCAGGAGCGCAGGGCGTTTGCTTCCCGGGCGGCGCGAGTCATTTCGATGGCGGCCAACCAGTTCAACTTCGGGCTGCGCTCCTATTACTTCGGCATGAGCATGCTGGCCTGGTTCGTCAGCCCGTGGCTGTTCATGCTGATGAGTGCGGGGGTGGTGCTGGTGTTGTATCGCCGCGAGTTTCATTCCGACGTGCTCGATGTAATGGTCTATACCCCTACAGAGGCGCCGTTGCCCGAGACGATCAAAGAGGCTGCTTGAATGAGTATTCCGTTCTGGTGTGTGTTTATCAGTGCGTTGTTGATTTACGTGGCGCGCATGCCGGTGGGCAAGGCCATGAAAGAGCAGGGCGGTTACAACAATCACCTGCCGCGTCAGCAGCAGGCGCAGCTTACCGGTTACGGGGCCCGGGCACTGGCGGCGCATCAGAACAGCATTGAAGCGTTCATTCTGTTTGCGGTGGGTGTGCTGATGGCGCACACCACTCAGACAGTGGGTTGGCTGATCGATACCCTGGCAATCATCTTCGTGGTCGCCCGAATTCTCTATTTGTGGTTTTACCTGGCGGACATCCCCGGACTGCGCAGTCTGGTGTGGCTGGTCGGCCTGGTGTGCTCGTTGTTGTTGATGGTCAGTCCGACTTTTAGAACCGCACTGCTCTAAGCTGTCATTACCAAAAAAATCGCAGGCAAAAGAAAACCCGCACTTGGCGGGTTTTCTTTTTTGGCTTCCAGAAGCGGCTTATTGCTTCTTGGCAGCTTCGTCCGCAGCGGCTGCGTTCGATTCGGCCTGATCTTTGGCGGCTTCGGCGTTTTCTTTCGCCGCTTCGTTCACTTTATCCTGTGCTTCATTCATTTTCTGCTGAGCTTGTTCAGCATGTTGATTGGCATCTTGAGCTTTGTCCTCGGATTTTTTATCGCAGGCAGCGAGACCGAGGGAAGCGGTCAACATCAAGGCAATAGCTAAAGTCTTACGCATGGGGTGTTTCTCCTTATGGAAAATAACTACTGGCCTTAAGAACGCGACCCCCAAGATTAAGTTCCTCATTTCCATCAGATATATAAGTTTGTTATCCAACGGAACTTTTGCCGTTCCGGTCACTACCGGAAAGAGCGATTTGGAAGAGTAATTATCACATGGCCGAAAACCCTGTTTTTGAGCGTGCGACCCGCTTTCTTTCGGCACTGCGCCATTGTCAGGTGTTAGGCCTGAAAGTGCACAGCGCCAACAGCGAGGGCCTGACGGTGTTCTTGCCGTACAGCGCGCAAATCGTTGGCAACCCGCTGACTGGCGTGGTTCACGGCGGGGCGATCACGTCGCTGATGGACACCGCATGTGGCATGGCCACCTTGTGTGTTTTGCCCGAATTCGAAGTCTGCCCGACCCTGGATTTGCGCGTCGACTATATGCACGCGGCCGAACCGCACAAGGATGTGTATGGCTTCGCCCAGTGCTATCGCGTCACCACGGACGTGATCTTTGCCCGGGGTTTTGCCTATCAGGACGATCCCGGACAGCCGATTGCCCATGTCGTCGGCACTTTCATGCGTATGGGCAAGGGCCTCAAGGGGATCAAAGGCTTTGCTGGTGCGATCAAGGGAGACAGCCCATGAGTGATGATTTCAAACGGCAACTGCAAGATGCTCACGAGAAGGGTGACTACGCGCCGTTGCTGAAGCTGATTCCCTATGCCGGCCTGATCGGCGTCGAGTGTTCGCGGGTTGGTGATGACTTGCTGTTCAAGCTGCCGGCGAACAAGGACAACATTGGTAACCCTTTATTGCCGGCCATTCATGGCGGGGTGATTGCCGGGTTCATGGAGCTGTCCGCTGCCCTGCATCTGTTGATTTTCACCGGCGCGCCCGGTGTGCCGAAGATCATCGACTTCTCCCTCGATTACCTACGGGCCGGGCAGTTTCGCGATACCTGGGCCCGGTGCCAGGTCTGCCGTCAGGGGCGGCGGGTGGCCAACGTTGCGGTCACGGCCTGGCAGAGCACCGAAGGCGAGCCGATTGCCACAGCCCGTGCCCACTTCAAGATCGACGAGCCCTTGAAATCCTGAACACCGTCCCCAACTCAATGAGCAACCCGTCGCAGACCATCAGGGTCGCGGCCAATGCCATCTGATTGGAGTTTGATGACCATGAGTGTGGAAACTCAAAAGGAAACCCTGGGCTTCCAGACCGAGGTGAAGCAACTGCTGCACCTCATGATCCATTCGCTGTATTCCAACAAGGAAATCTTCCTTCGCGAATTGATTTCGAACGCCTCTGACGCCGTCGACAAATTGCGCTTCGAAGCCCTGGCCAAGCCTGAATTGCTCGAAGGTGGCGCTGAACTGAAAATCCGTGTGAGCTTCGACAAGGACGCCAAGACCGTCACCCTCGAAGACAACGGCATCGGCATGAACCGCGACGATGTGATCACCCACCTGGGGACCATCGCCAAATCCGGCACCGCCGATTTCATGAAAAACCTGACGGGCGACCAGAAGAAGGATTCGCACCTGATCGGTCAGTTCGGCGTGGGTTTCTATTCCGCTTTCATCGTTGCCGACCAGGTTGACGTGTACAGTCGTCGCGCCGGCACTGCTGCCAGCGAAGGCGTGCACTGGTCGTCGAAAGGCGAGGGCGAATTCGAAGTCGCCACCATCGACAAGCCAGAACGCGGTACCCGCATCGTCCTGCACCTGAAATCCGGTGAAGTCGAGTTCGCCGATGGCTGGCGTCTGCGCAACATCATCAAGAAGTACTCCGACCACATCGCGCTGCCGATCGAGCTGCCCAAAGAAGTGGCTGCTGCGGAGGGCGAAGAGAAGCCAGCCGTTGAATGGGAAACCGTCAACCGCGCCAGCGCCCTGTGGACCCGTCCTCGCACCGAAGTGAAGGACGAGGAATACCAGGAGTTCTACAAACACATCGCCCACGACTTCGAAAACCCGCTGTCGTGGAGCCACAACAAGGTCGAGGGCAAACTCGAATACAGCTCGCTGCTGTACGTACCGGCCCGCGCACCATTCGATCTGTACCAGCGTGAAGCACCGAAAGGCCTGAAGCTTTACGTGCAGCGCGTGTTCGTGATGGATCAGGCCGAGTCGTTCCTGCCGCTGTACCTGCGTTTTATCAAGGGTGTGGTCGATTCCAACGACCTGTCGCTGAACGTGTCGCGGGAAATTCTGCAGAAAGACCCGATCATCGACTCGATGAAGTCGGCGCTGACCAAGCGCGTGCTGGACATGCTGGAAAAACTGGCGAAGAACGAGCCTGAGCAATACAAGGGCTTCTGGAAAAACTTCGGTCAGGTCATGAAAGAAGGCCCGGCAGAAGATTTCGCCAACAAGGAAAAAATCGCCGGTCTGCTGCGTTTCGCATCGACCACCGAAGGCGACGGCGAGCAGATCGTCGGTCTGGCCGACTACCTGGCCCGCGCCAAGGAAGGTCAGGACAAGATCTACTACCTCACCGGCGAAACCTACGCGCAGGTCAAGAACAGCCCGCACCTGGAAGTCTTCCGCAAGAAAGGCATCGAAGTGCTGCTGCTGACCGACCGCATCGACGAGTGGCTGATGAGCTACCTGAGCGAATTCGACGGCAAGAACTTTGTCGACGTCGCCCGCGGTGACCTGGACCTGGGCAACCTGGACTCGGAAGAGGACAAGAAAGCCGCAGAGGAAGTCGCCAAGTCGAAGGAAGGTCTGGTCGAGCGCCTGAAAACCGCGCTGGGCGAGTCCGTTGCCGAAGTCCGCGTTTCCCATCGCCTGACCGATTCGCCAGCCATTCTGGCCATAGGCGAGCAGGACCTGGGTCTGCAAATGCGTCAGATCCTCGAGGCCAGCGGGCAGAAGGTGCCGGATTCGAAGCCGATCTTCGAATTCAACCCGACTCACCCGCTGATCGAGAAACTCGACAACGAGACCAGCGAAGATCGCTTCAGCGACCTGTCGCACATTCTTTTCGATCAAGCTGCACTGGCGGCTGGCGACAGCCTGAAAGACCCGGCTGCTTACGTGAGCCGTCTGAACAAGCTGCTGGTCGAGCTGTCAGCGTAATCAAGATGCAGAAAAACCCGCTTCGGCGGGTTTTTTCATTCTGGGATTCAATCCATCAGGAGTCAGAAATGAGCCAAGTCACTGTACGTTCCGTGGTCTATCAGATTGACGGCCAGCCTTATGAAGGTCGCTTGGCGTTTGACGCCGAGTACAAAGGTGCGCGTCCGGGCCTGCTGATGGCACCGAACTGGATGGGGGTCAGCGCTGGCGCGGAAGAAATCGCCAGGTCCGTGGCGGCCAAGGGTTATGTCGTGCTGATCGCTGATGTGTATGGTCAGGCCGTGCGTCCGCAGAATGCCGATCAGGCCGGCGCGGCGATGATGCCGCTGAAGAATGACCGCGCGCTGCTGCGCAAGCGTATGCAGGCAGCCTTCGAACAGTTGCAGAAGCAGGGTGAAGCGGCAGTCGATACCTCGAAACTGGCGGTGTTCGGCTTCTGCTTCGGCGGCTGCTGTGCGCTGGATCTGGCCCGTACCGGTGCGGCGGTGAAGGCCGCTGTTTCGTTCCACGGCACGCTGGATTCGCCGAACCCGGCGGACGCGAAGAACATCAAAGGCTCGGTGCTGGTGCTGCACGGCGCTTCCGATCCTCTGGTGCCGAAAGAGCAACTGCCGGCATTCGAGGAGGAGATGAATGCGGCCGGTGTGGACTGGCAGTTGCTGAGCTACGGCGGCGCGGTGCACTCGTTCACTGACCCGCACGCCAATGTTCCGGGCAAGATGATGTATGACGCGAAGACCGCTGCGCGGGCGTTCAAGTCGATGCATGACTTGCTGGAGGAAGTGTTCAAGGGCTGATACGGTTGCCAGGCGCTGACTTTTCAGTGCCTGGTCTGGCCTCTTCGTCGGATCGCCGCCCGGGGCAAGCCCGCTCCCACAGTTATTGTGATTTGCCCAGGTTTTTCGGCTGACACATCATCTTGGGGGAGCTGGCTTGCCAGCGAGGGCTGTTTGACGGGCGACACATGACCTAGGGAAGTTCAATCCGCTCGACTTCCCCCGGAACCGTCGGCCAATCCCCGGCCGCCCATTTGCGCCGGGCCTCATCGATGGCCGCCGGATCGCTCGCGACGAAATTCCAGTTGATTCGCCGTGGCCCGTCCAGCGGCGCGCCGCCGAACAGCACGGCATGACTGTCGCTTTCTGCGAACAGGCTCATCTCTTCTCCGGCCGGTAACACCACCAGAGCGTGAGGTTCCACGTTTTCCCCATTCAACTGCACATCACCGCTCAGCACATACAGAGCCCGCTCTTCATGTTCGTTCGGGATGAGCAGTGTGGTCGCCTTTTGCATCTTCAGTTCGGCGTACAGCGTAGGAGAGAGCACTGGCACCGGTGATTCCAGACAAAAACCTGACCCTGCGATCATGCGGATCTGTACGCCGAGGTTATCGCTGACCGGCAATGTCGATGCCGGGTGATGGCTGTAATGGCCAGGGCCCTGTTCGTGCTCCTTGGGAGAAGCGAGCCAGATTTGCAGCCCGTGCATTGTGAAGTCTTGTTCCCATAGCGGTCCGGGTGTGCGCTCGACGTGAGCGATTGCCGTGCCGGCGGTCATCCAGCTGACATCGCCGGCGTTGACCACTTGATCCGAGCCGAGGCTGTCCTTGTGCTGAATCTGTCCTTCGAACAGATAGGTCAGCGTCGACAGGCCGATGTGCGGATGTTGTCGGATGTTCATCCCCTTGCCCGCGGGATAAACCGTTTCAAGCATGTGATCGAAAAACACGAACGGCCCGACGCTGCGGCATTTGGCTGATGGCAGCGGGCGCAGGATCGGCTGCCCTTCGACGTCTTCGGCGCGCGGGCGGATGATCAGAGGTTGGGTGTCCATGGTGCGTTCCAGGCTGGGCGGGTGATGCACGAAGCATAACCCGCCGATGTCATCGTGGTGATTACTGGCTGTCGAAGCCTTGTGGAGCGTGAGTTTCGATGGTGACTTCGCTGGTGGTCATCAGCTTGTGAATCGGGCAGCGATCAGCGACGCGCAGCAGTTCTTCGCGCTGGGCATTGGTGAGCACGCCTTTGAGCGTCAGGGTGACGTGCAGGGCGTATTTGCCTTTCTGTTCCTGGCTGTTGTCGCGCTTGACCTCTACACCGACGCCTGTGAGCGGGATGTCTTTCTTCTTCGCGTACAGCTTCAGGGTCAGGGCCTTGCATGCGCCGAGGGCGGCGTCGAAATAATCGTGGGGTTCAGGTGCGGAGCCTTCGCCGCCCGCTGTGGTCGGGACATCGGTAAACAGTTCGTGCTCATCGATCTGCACGGTGTGACGGAAACCTTCGGCGGACACGGTATTGACGGTAACGGTCATGTGAACCTCGCAAGCGGTAGGAAATGTCATTCGATCAAATAAGATCCTGCAGGTATAGAGCCTTCCCACAGGGGCGCGTTCCACTTTCTTGCCGGCGTTCGGCAGGGCGTCAGGTTATGCCGCAATGTCGAATAATTCTTGTACCTGTGTATTGCCTGCAGGGTACTTCAACGTTTTGCAATCTTCCCGTTGATCGTGCTGCGAACGGCGCTCAAGTCCGGCAAACCATCGCTGAATCGTTAATGCCGAAGGTTCGAAGTATCAAGGCTTTTTGATATCACCTTTTCGTCTTACGCAAATTTTCGCCGGGCCGATACCTTCTAAAGCAGCCAGCTGCAGGGTTGATGCAGCGCTTTTGGAAGGAACCAGAGCAATGAGTATCCGCAGTCTCAATATTGCCCCCCGTGCCGGGCTGGGCTTCGGCCTGTTGGCGTTGATGGTGTTTGCCCTCGGAGCGTTCGCCCTGTTGCAGATGTCGAACATGCGGGCGCAGTCCGATGAGGTCGACAAGAACTGGCTGCCCAGCGTGATGGCCGTGGGCGAAATGAGTCAGGACATGCTGCGTCTGCGTGCGCTGACCATGCGTCTGTTGCTCAATCGCGATCCGCAGGCGCTGGATCAGAATGTCGCCAAGCTCAATGAGCTGCGCGGGGTGTTGAGCGAGGCCCAGCAACGCTACGACATCTTGATCGTGCTGCCCGAAGAGCGAACGTTGTTCGATCGCTTCAAGGTCGCCGAGCACAAGTACCTGGAATTGCAGGCGCAGGTAATGGCGTTGTCCGCCCAGGGGAAGGTGGAAGAAGCGGCGACCATTCTCAATACTCAGATGAACCCGTTGGCCGATGAAATCGCTGTCACCCTCAAAGAGCTGGTGGAACTGAACAAGCACAACGCCAACCTCGCCACCGAGGCGGCGCGACTGGTGTTCATCAATTCACGGGTCTGGGTCGGGGTTATGATCGGCATCACGGCACTGATCACTATCGGCCTGGCGTTGTTGTTGACCCGCAGTATCGTGGTGCCGCTCTCGCAGTCGCTGGGGGTGGCTGAAGTGGTGGCCGGCGGCGATCTGACCGGTGATATCAGCGTCACCGGCAAGGATGAGCCGGCCCGTCTGCTGCATGCGTTGAAAAGCATGCAGCACAATTTGCGCGACACCATCCGGCAGATTTCAGAGTCTTCCAGTCAGTTGGCCTCGGCCTCGGAAGAACTGAGCTGCGTCACCGAAGATGCCACGCGCGGGCTGCATCAGCAGAGCCTGGAGATCGAGCAGGCTGCTACGGCGGTGAATCAGATGACCGCTGCTGTGGAGGAGGTCGCCAGCAATGCCGTGGCGACCTCCGAGGCATCGCGTGAGTCGGACCGCATCGCCCAGCATGGCCGGGAGCAAGTGCAGCAGACCGTATCGTCCATTGAGTTGCTGGCGGATGATGTCACCGCCAACGCCGCGCAGGTGGAGGATCTGGCGCAGAAGGTCTACAGCATCAGCAAAGTGCTGGAGGTGATCCGCTCGATTGCCGAGCAGACCAATCTTCTGGCGTTGAACGCTGCCATCGAGGCGGCCCGCGCGGGCGACGCCGGACGTGGCTTCGCGGTGGTGGCCGATGAAGTCCGGGCATTGGCCCATCGCACCCAGCAATCGACTCAGGAAATCGAACAGATGATCGGCGGCATCCAGCAGGGCACCGATTCGGCGGTCAGTTCGATGCAGCAAAGCAATGTTCGCGCGCGCTCGACCCTTGATCTGGCGAAGGCTGCCGGCATGGCGCTGGAAGAAATTGCCTCGGCGTTTACCTTGATCAACGAACGCAATCTGGTGATCGCCAGCGCTTCGGAAGAGCAGGCTGCCGTGGCGCGAGAGGTGGATCGTAATCTGATGAACATCCGCGATCTGGCGATGCAGACCTCTGCCGGGGCCAACCAGACCAGCGCCGCGAGTCAGGAATTGTCGCGACTGGCGGTGGATCTGAACAACATGGTGGCGAAGTTCTCCGTCTGATCACCGAACGACAGGCAAAAAAAAGCCCCGCGTTTGCGGGGCTTTTCAGTGGGTCAGCTGCCTTTGACCGTCTTGCCGTTGACCGTACCGTCCTGGAGCATGATGTTGTACTCCTTGCCGTCAGTCTCGACCTGTTGCAGGCGAACCAGCAGGTAATCCCAGTCCTTGGCGAACCACATGACGGTGGTGCGCTTGCTTTGTGTCGGATCACGCACGCGCTCGACCTTCACGGCGTCGATCCTGCCGGCCTTGGTCTCGACCTTCTCGGTACCCAGGACGCGGAAGTCATAGGTATCGACGTCGCTGCCATCGACCACCTGGTAGCTCATGGTCTTCTTGCCGGAGGCGACGTCATGCTGCAGTGCCAACTGGTAAGTCGATTTGTCGACCATGCCACGATTCAGCGGGACTTTGACCGCATCGCCACGATCGGTGCCGGTGACGAGTTTGTTGTTCCAGTCGAAGTCCAGATCGGCTTTCTTCGCTTTACCCAGACCGCCGCGTTCGAAGTGGTAGGACTGAGGAAGCAGTGTGTCCTTGTCCAGGGTGAGGGTGCTTTCCTCGGACAGGCTGGCGATCATCATCGAAGCCTTGAAGCTGAGCTTCCAGACGCCGTTGGCTTCCTTGGTCAGGCTGCGTTCGGCGGTGCCGCTCATGGGCAGCTGTTTCCAGTCGGCGGTGTAGCTGGCGGAGAACGGTTGAAGGTCTGCCGCCTGGGCGAAAGGCAGGGCGAGCAGAGCGCAAGCGAAGAGCAGGGCGCGACGCATAAAATCTCCTAGTTTCGAATCAAGTGACCGCTGGCCCCGAGTAACTGGCCATCCAGTAAAGCACCTTGTTCGCCGAGGGTAAGCCGTCCTTCGGCAAACCAGCGTACGGCCATCGGGTAGATCAGGTGTTCCTGAACGTGAACCCGTTGCGCCAGACTCTGCGGCGAATCGTGCAACTCTACCGGTATTACTGCCTGTACGACCAGTGGTCCGCCATCGAGTTCCTCGGTGACGAAATGCACGGAACAGCCGTGCTCGGCGTCGCCGGCCTCCAGCGCTCGCTGATGAGTGTGTAACCCTTTGTATTTGGGCAACAGCGACGGATGGATGTTGAGCAGGCGACCCTGATAGTGCCGGACGAAGTCAGCGCTCAGAATGCGCATGAAACCGGCCAGGACTACAAGTTTCGGATTGAATTCGTCGATCAGTTCGATCAGGGCGGCATCGAAGGCCTCGCGACCTTCGAAACCCTTGTGATCCAGCGAGCGGGTAGCAATACCCGCGTCACGGGCGCGCTGCAGGCCGTAGGCGTCGGCGCGGTTGGAAATCACCGCAGCGATGCGAACCGGGCTGTCACCGGTCCGCGTGCTGTCGATCAGGGCCTGCAAGTTACTGCCGGTGCCGGACAACAGCACCACGACATCACAGGTATTAGGCATCAGTGAGCCTTGAGGTTCTTCAGCTCGACCTGGGCCGCGCCTTCGGCAGCGACACCGATCTGGCCGATGACCCAAGGCTGCTCGCCGGCTTCACGCAGGGTCTTGAGCGCGGTTTCGACGTGCTCCTGAGCCACGCAGATCACCATGCCCACGCCGCAGTTCAGTACGCGGTGCATTTCGGTCTCGTCGACGTTGCCTTTCTCCTGCAGCCAGTCGAAGACGGCAGGGCGGGTCCAGCTGGCCACGTCAACCACGGCTTGAGCGTCTTTTGGCAGGACGCGCGGGATGTTGTCCAGCAGGCCGCCACCGGTGATGTGGGCCATGGCCTTGACGGCGCCGGTGTCCTTGATCAGCTTGAGCAGCGGCTTCACGTAGATGCGGGTCGGGGCCATCAGCAGCTCGGTCAGCGGCTTGCCGTCGAGCTGAACGGTTTCGATGTCGGCGCCGGACACTTCGATGATCTTGCGGATCAGCGAGTAGCCGTTGGAGTGCGGGCCGGACGATGGCAGGGCGATCAGGGCGTCACCGGTGGCGACTTTGGAGCCGTCGATGATGTCAGCCTTTTCCACGACGCCGACGCAGAAACCGGCCAGGTCGTAGTCTTCGCCTTCGTACATGCCAGGCATTTCAGCGGTTTCGCCGCCGACCAGCGAGCAGCCAGCCAGTTCGCAGCCTGCACCGATGCCGGTGACGACGGTGGCGGCGACATCGACGTTCAGCTTGCCGGTGGCGTAGTAGTCGAGGAAGAACAGCGGCTCGGCACCGCACACCACCAGATCGTTGACGCACATGGCGACCAGGTCCTGGCCGATGCTGTCGTGCTTGTTCAGGTTCAGCGCCAGGCGCAGCTTGGTGCCGACGCCGTCGGTGCCGGAAACCAGCACAGGCTGTTTGTAGCCGGCCGGGATTTCGCAGAGGGCGCCGAAACCGCCCAAGCCGCCCATGACTTCAGGGCGCGCAGTGCGCTTGGCGACGCTCTTGATGCGTTCGACCAATGCTTCACCGGCGTCGATGTCTACACCGGCGTCCTTGTAGCTCAGGGAGGGTTGCTTGCTCATGATCCAGGCCTTTAGGGGAGGGGATTCAGGGGTAACGACCGAGTTCAGCGGGAACACTGAAAGCGGCGAGGCGATTGCCTCACGCGAATTTCGGTGTGCCCGGCTGCTGCCGGTCTGCGAAGGCGCGCGATTTTATCAGGCTTGAGGGGCAGCGGCCATCCTCGCGCCGACGGGCAGGGGCATATCGGCCGAAAAATTTTGCAATTGAAGCTGTGGATGACATCGCGGGTGCCTGTATAAGGAAGCGTCTATCGTTAGGGCTGTGCAAAAACTTGGCGCCTGCGTGTGAATGTTTTGCAACGGTCAGTGGTCACAGGCTTGCTCAACTCCGGTTCTTGCGGCCTGTTCCAGCCGCTCTTGGCTCTTGTCGACGGGAATTCTCCATGCGTTTGTGTAAATTGCTGTTTGTGGGCTGCTTGTCTCTGGTCAGCCTGGCGAGCCAGGCGGAAAACCTCAAAGGTCTTTATCAGGTGCGCGAGCCGGTCAGCGGCCAGTCGCCGCAAGAGCGTGATCGCGCCACGCAGGCGGCGCTGGATACCCTGGTGCTGCGTCTGACGGGCGACCCGAAGGCGCCGCAGAATCCCGGTCTTGCACCGATACGCAAGGATCCGCAGCAGATCATCAGTCAGTTCGGCTTCGATGCCGGACCGCCGGAAGTCTTGAAGGTCGATTTCGATCCGGGTACTACCGAACAGGCTCTGCGTCGTGCCGGGTTGTCGCTGTGGGGTGCCAGCCGGCCGTCGATTCTGAGCTGGTGGCTGAACGATTCCACTGAAGGTTCGAGCCTGGTGGGGGATGGTCAGGCCAGTGCCGCGCCGCTGCGCCGGGCGGCCCAGCATCGTGGATTGCCATTACGCCTGCCGCTGGCGGACTTGAGCGAACAATTGGTGGCCACCGCGCCGACTCTGGAAGGCAATGATTCAGCGCCGTTGCATGCAGCTTCCGAACGCTATGGTGCGGATGCGCTGCTCGCCGTGCATGCCCGCGAAGAAGGCGGTCAGTGGCAGGCCAAGTGGCATTTGTGGCTGGGGGATCAAAAAGAAGCGGGAAGCGTACAGGGCGCTGATCAGGCTGCGGTTGCCGATGCGGTGATGCTGGCGGTGGCCGAACGCCTGGCGCCGCGTTTTGTTGCCAGGCCGGGTGCCTCGGGGCAGCAGACCCTGGAAGTGCAGGGCATGAACCTGGAACATTACGCGACCTTGCTTCGGATGCTCGAGCCGTTTGGCGTACGTCTTGAAAGCGCCGATGCCGATCGTATCGTCTATCGGGTCAATGGCAGTGCCGATCAGTTGCGGGCTCAGTTGTCGCTGGCGAGGTTACAGGAGTTGCCGGCCGAAACACCGGCTCCGGTGACGCCTCAGCCCGGGGTGGCGGGTGCCGCGCCTGCTGCGGTCCCGACACCGACGGCGCCGTCGCTGCGGTTTCGCTGGTAAGTCTTTCTTATATATAAGCAATGGAGTGTTACATGGCCGATACTCGGCGTTGGTTCTGGCTCGGTGGGGTGCTCCTGCTTTGCGCGTTTGTCTGGTTGCTGCATCCGATCCTCATGCCGTTTCTGGTGGCGCTGTTGCTTGCGTATCTGTTCGACCCGCTGGTGGATCGGCTGGAGCGCCTGGGTCTGTCCCGTACCTGGGGCGTGATTGCGGTCTTTGCCTTGTTCACCTTGATTGTCACCGCGCTGTTGCTGGTGCTGGTGCCGATGCTCGCCAAGCAGTTGCTGCGTCTGTATGAGCTGGCGCCACAGATGCTCGACTGGCTGCAGCACACGGCATTGCCTTGGGCGCAGTCGAAGCTGGGGTTGTCGGATGGTTTCTGGAAATTCGACAAGGTCAAGGCGGCGATCAGCGAACACATGGGGCAGACCACCGACATCGTCGGGGTGGTGCTGAGTCAGGCCACGGCTTCAAGTCTTGCGTTGATCGGCTGGCTGGCGAATCTGGTGCTGATTCCGGTGGTGAGCTTCTATTTGCTGCGCGACTGGGACGTGATGATGGCCAGGATCCGCAGCCTGTTGCCGCGGGACCGCGAAGAGCGCGTGGTGGCGCTGGCGGGCGAATGTCACGAAGTGCTCGGTGCTTTCGTGCGCGGGCAGTTGCTGGTGATGCTGGCGTTAGGCGTGATCTACGCGGCGGGGCTGATGATTGTCGGCCTGGAGCTGGGCCTGTTGATTGGTCTGATCGCCGGACTGGCGGCCATCGTGCCTTATATGGGATTCGTGATCGGTATTGGCGCGGCGCTGATTGCCGGGTTGTTCCAGTTCGGTGGCGATCTCTACCCGATGCTCGGGATCGTGGCGGTGTTCATGGTCGGTCAGGCTCTGGAGGGAATGGTGCTGACACCGTTGCTGGTCGGCGATCGAATCGGTCTGCATCCGGTGGCGGTGATTTTCGCGATCCTGGCGGGTGGAGAACTGTTCGGTTTTACCGGTGTGTTGCTGGCGTTGCCGGTGGCGGCGGTAATCATGGTGCTGGTGCGTCACGTCCATGATCTGTACAAGGATTCCGATATGTATAGCGGAGTGGATGATCCGAAGCTGTAATGGGTCAGGGCCGCCCGGTGGATCAGCGGGTTGGCCCGTCTCGTGCAGACGATGCCGGCGCGCAGGTGCCAAAGAAACTGTCATGAAACCAGTGTGTTAACGCAAACCTTTGATTTTGCTTGGGGTCTGTCGCATTGTGCGCTCCGCTTCACGGGTATAAACTTCGCACACTTTACACAGAGGCCACTAACGGTTCCTTGAGAACTGTTCAGTCAGCATGAAACCGATTCAGCTGCCCCTAGGTGTGCGTCTGCGTGACGACGCCACCTTCATCAATTACTACCCAGGCGCCAACGCCGCTGCACTCGGCTATGTCGAGCGCCTTTGCGAAGCCGACGCCGGCTGGACCGAAAGCCTGATCTATCTGTGGGGCAAGCACGGGGTAGGGCGTACGCATCTGTTGCAGGCCGCTTGCCTGCGTTTTGAACAGATGGGCGAACCGGCGGTGTATCTGCCACTGGCCGAATTGCTGGATCGCGGCATCGAAATTCTCGACAACCTCGAACAATACGAACTGGTCTGCCTTGATGATTTGCAGGTGATTGCCGGCAAGCCCGACTGGGAAGAGGCGATGTTCCATCTGTTCAATCGCCTGCGTGACAGCGGTCGACGTTTGTTGATTGCTGCATCTACCTCGCCTCGGGAGCTGCCGGTAAAACTGGCGGACCTGAAATCACGGCTGACCCTCGCGCTGATTTTTCAGATGCGTCCTCTCTCCGATGAAGACAAATTGCGCGCCCTTCAATTGCGAGCATCCCGTCGCGGTCTGCACCTGACCGACGAGGTCGGGCATTTTATTTTGACTCGCGGCACCCGCAGCATGAGCGCGCTTTTTGACCTGCTCGAGCAGCTCGATCAGGCCTCCTTGCAGGCTCAGCGCAAGCTGACCATTCCCTTCCTCAAAGAAACCCTGGGCTGGTAAAACCGGGGCTTTCAGCGGGTTTTGGCAAATTTCAGGCGTCAGAAAACCCGCTTTCCTGCGCACTGCGCAGGCCGCGTCTGGATTCAAACAGGCTTAAGCGCTTAGATGTAAACAAGAAACCGGGAAGTCACAAAAAGATCGATTGAATTTGCAAATGAGGCTGATAGCGGGCATAGTCTCGACTTCTTTACAACTAACAGCCACGGTCGTGCCCATGCTAAAGCGCTTCGCACCCCTCGTGCCTCTCGCACTCGTCACCCTGTTGTTCGGTTGCGCTGCTCATTCACCTGTCAATCAAGAGCAGCAACAACAGGTTAAAAATTCTGCTACCGCCCAGTCTTCCGTCATTTACCAGGAAGAGCTGGACACCGAAAAGGAACTGGCTGCCTTCAACGGCAAGAAGCCTTACCAGCTTCCGGTTCTGGCCGACAGCATTCTTGAACGCGGCATGTCCCTGATCGGTACCCGTTACCGTTTCGGCGGCACCTCCGAAGCCGGGTTCGATTGCAGCGGTTTCATCGGCTACCTGTTCCGCGAAGAGGCGGGCATGAATCTGCCGCGTTCTACTCGCGAAATGATCAACGTGGATGCGCCGCTGGTAGCGCGCAGCAACCTCGAACCAGGTGATCTGCTGTTCTTCGCCACCAACGGTCGTCGCGGTCGTGTCAGTCACGCCGGGATCTACCTGGGCGACAACCAGTTCATCCACTCCAGCAGTCGTCGCAGCGGCGGTGTCCGCATCGACAGTCTGGGTGACAGCTACTGGAGCAAGTCTTTCATCGAAGCCAAGCGCGCTTTGGCGAACGCTCCAACCGTGGTTACCGCTCGCAAGTAATCACGCCTTTGTCGCCACGTTCGTGGCGACAAGCGGTACCTTCGGGGCAATAGACATGAACTTTACAAGGTGAAGTTAAAGTCTTACTTGAAGTTTGCCGCGTAGCCGCTAGAATCCTGATCTATATTGATGGCAAACCGCCTGCGTCCCGACGCAGGCGGTTTTGTTTTCTGTCGAATCGGCAGTAAAAGCCGCAGCCAGATCAGGATGTTCTGCTTATGACGATGCCGGCCCGCCTCACCCTGATGTTCTTCGCAGCGCTGCTCAGCGCCTGCGCCAGCCGTACTCCACCGCCAGCCCCCGTGGTTCGCGCGCCCATTGTGTTCGGATCCTCCCAGGCCTTTTCTCCCGCTGCCGAAGACGTGCTGTTCCGTGCGCTCGGACTGGTGGGTACGCCTTATCGCTGGGGTGGCAACACACCCGATTCCGGTTTCGATTGCAGCGGTCTGATCGGTTTTGTGTACCGCGATGCCGCCGGCATCAGCCTGCCGCGTTCGACGCGCGAGATGATCGTCATGCAGGCGCCGAATGTCGGCAAGGAAGGGCTGCAGACCGGTGACCTGATCTTCTTTGCCACCAACGGCGGCTCTCAGGTCAGCCATGCAGGGATCTATGTCGGGGAAGGGCGCTTTGTTCATGCGCCGGCCACGGGTGGTACGGTGAAGCTGGACAGCCTGTCGAAAGCTTATTGGCAGAAAGCCTATCTGAGCGCCAAGCGCGTTTTGCAGCCGGAGCATCTGGCGCACAATCCGTAACGCTGCGAATCAAGAAAAAACCGTGGGAGCCCATTGGCTCCCACGGTTTTTTTGTTTCCGGGTCACGCTATTTAGCCGCAGAAACTCGCCACACCTTGTTCCCTACATCGTCCGCCACCAGCAATCCACCTTGCTGGTCGATCACCACGCCGACCGGGCGACCCATGGCGTTCTCGTCCTTGTCGAGAAAACCGGTCAGAACATCCACTGGCGTTCCGCTCGGCTTGCCGGCCGCAAAGGGCACGAAGATCACCTTGTAACCACTGTGCGGTTTGCGGTTCCACGAACCGTGCTGGCCGATGAACGCACCTTCCTTGAATTGGGCCGGCAGTGTGTTGCCCTCGGCGAAGGACAGGCCCAGTGAGGCCGTGTGTGGGCCGACGGCGTAGTCCGGTGCAATGGCCTTCGCCACCAGGTCCAGGTTTTGCGGTTTCACGCGCACATCGACGTGCTGGCCGTAATAGCTGAAGGGCCAGCCATAGAAACCGCCGTCCTTGACCGAGGTGATGTAGTCCGGCACCAGATCACTGCCGATTTCGTCCCGTTCGTTGACGGCGGTCCACAGGGCGCCACTTTGAGGTTCCCAGGCCAGGCCATTGGGGTTGCGCAGGCCAGAGGCGAAGATCCGGTGATTGCCGCTGGCGCGATCCACTTCCCAGATTGCGGCGCGGCCTTCTTCCTGATCCAGGCCGTTTTCGCCGACGTTGCTGTTCGAGCCGACAGTGACGTAAAGCTTGCTGCCGTCCTTGCTGGCGATGACGTTCTTGGTCCAGTGGTGGTTGAGCGGGCCGCCCGGCAGATCCACGATCTTGATCGGCTGGCTCTTGATTTCCGTTGCGCCGGGTTCGTAGTGAAAACGCAGCAAGCGGTCGGTGTCGGCGACGTACAGGTCATTGCCGACCAATGTCATCCCGAACGGTGAATTGAGATTTTGCAGGAACACCGTACGCGTCTCGGCCACGCCGTCGTGATCGGCATCACGCAGCAGGGTGATGCGGTTCGGGCTCGGTACGCCGGCCCCGGCGCGGCCCATGACTTTCTTCATCACCCAGCCGCGAATGCCTTTGCTGTCCTCGGGTTTCGGTGGGGCATTGGTTTCGGCCACCAGTACGTCGCCATTGGGCAGCACGTAGAGCCAGCGCGGGTGATCAAGGTTCTCGGCAAATGCCGCTACCTGAGTGCCTGCCGCCGGCGTCGGTTTCGCGCCGGCCGGCCAGCCGATCGCCGGGGCGATGTTCACCGTCGGGATCAGGGTTTTATTCGGTTCGGGCAGTTTGGGAGACGGGCCGGTGCCGTCCGAGACTTGCAGGCTGGAGGATTCGCCGCAGGCGCTGAGCCCGCCGGCGAGTGCGATGACGAAAAGGAGGTGGGGCTTGCGCATTGCTGATCTTCCCTATGAATGCATTCCTGATCATAGAGAAGTGCGCGAGCCCGATGGTTCAACTCCTCAGCCGCGAGCTTCCTTGAACAGCACGGCAATGCCGGGGTGATAGTTGCCGGCCTCGCTGCGCAATTTGCGGTAGGCGTAGGGGAAATACCAGGCGACGGCGCAGGTGTGTTCCTTTTGCAGGTCGTCGACCATGTCCTGCAGTTCTTCAGGGCTGGCGCTGTGCTGGGCTTTCTGCGGAGCGACGAACAGGCAGCCGAGCTTGAGATCGCTGGCGTAGCTGATGCGCTTCGCGTCACTGGTGATATCGGCCAGCGCCTGGGTCAGGTGCAGGCTGTTGACCCGCGGCCAGCGCTGAGTCGCCTGGATGTAGGCGCGATCTTCGGCGCCGGCCAGAAACAGGTCGGCCCGGGCATTGCGTTCGCCTTCTTCATTCTGCTTGCGGGTGGCGGTGTCGCGCAGGGTCACCAGTTCGGCCATCCAGGCGGCGGCGGACAGCAAGCCGAGGTTGGCTTTCTCGTCGTGCCAGTAGGGTGTGTCGTTGTCGCCGCGCACGGCGTTGTAGCGGTCGATGCAGTCGAACCAGCGTTCCAGCACCGGGCGCAGGAATTCCAGCCGCGGATTGCTGATGATCATGCCTTGCATGGTGCTCTCCCTTGTTATTGTGATGTGCTCTCTGCAGTCAAAAAGCATGGCTCTTTGATATCACTGCTGACAGTGTGGCACAAGATTGGCGTCAGATAATTGATCGGCGGCAGTTATTTGCCGCGCAGCGCCCTCTTCATTTGACGCTCCACCCCCAACCCTCTAACCTTCGCGGCTTGTTTCAGGTGCTCTGTGACCGCTGTCGACAGAGTGAAACAGGGAAGCCGGTGAGGATTGTCTTCACGCGAAGAGCCATCACGATCCCGGCGCTGCCCCCGCAACGGTAAATGAGTGAAAGCTGCGTTCGATGCCACTGCTGCAAAGCGGGAAGGCGCGCAGCCAGGCGTGAGCCGCTCATGAGCCCGGAGACCGGCCTGATCCATCCAGCGGCATCACGGTGGGCGATGCCAGGCTTGTTGCCGTCTATTCTTGTGCCTGCCCGCCGTTATCCAGCCTCAACGGAGAGCTCCCCATGACTGATTCCCTCGAACGCGACGAGCGTCACCTGGCGCGCATGCAGCGCAAAAAAGCCGTGATCGACGAGCGCATCGCCAATTCGCCAGACGAATGCGGTCTGGTGCTGGTGTTGACCGGCAACGGCAAAGGCAAAAGCAGCTCGGCGTTCGGCATGCTCGCCCGTGCCATGGGCCACGGTATGCAGTGCGGTGTGGTGCAGTTCATCAAGGGCCGCAACAGCACCGGGGAAGAGCTGTTCTTCCGCCGCTTCCCCGAGCAGGTGCGTTTTCATGTGATGGGCGAAGGCTTCACCTGGGAAACCCAGGACCGCCAGCGCGACATCGCCGCCGCCGAGGCTGCCTGGGAGGTTTCTCGTGAGTTGCTGCGTGATCCGTCGATCGGTCTGGTGGTGCTCGATGAGCTGAACATTGCCCTCAAGCACGGTTACCTCAACCTGGATCGGGTGCTCAGCGACTTGCAGGCCCGTCCGCCGATGCAACACGTCATCGTCACCGGCCGCGCCGCCAAACCGGAAATGATCGAGATGGGCGACACCGTCACCGAAATGGGCATGATCAAGCACGCCTTCCAGGCCGGTATCAAAGCGCAGAAAGGCGTCGAACTTTGAATCAGCCTCGTCACTGTCCGGCGGTTCTGATTGCCGCGCCGGCCTCCGGCCAGGGCAAGACCACCGTCACCGCCGCGCTGGCCCGCCTGCACCGCAATCAGGGGCGCAAGGTCCGGGTGTTCAAGTGCGGGCCGGATTTTCTCGATCCGATGATCCTCGAGCGCGCCAGCGGTGCACCGGTCTATCAACTGGACATGTGGATGGTCGGCGAGCAGGAAAGCCGTCGCCTGTTGTGGGAAGCCGCCGCCGACGCCGATCTGATCCTGATCGAAGGCGTGATGGGCTTGTTCGATGGCACACCGTCGAGCGCCGATCTGGCCCGGCATTTCGGTGTTCCCGTGCTCGGCGTGATCGACGGCACCGCCATGGCCCAGACGTTCGGTGCGCTGGCCCTGGGCCTGGCGCGCTATCAGCCGGACTTGCCGTTCGCCGGCGTGTTGGCCAATCGCGTCGGCACCGTGCGCCATGCGCAATTGCTCGAAGGCAGTCTCACCGAAGGTTTGCGCTGGTACGGCGCGCTGTCCCGGGAAACCGGGATCGAGTTGCCAAGCCGCCATCTCGGCCTGGTGCAGGCCAGCGAACTCAATGACCTCGATGTGCGCCTCGACGCCGCTGCCGAAGCGCTGGCCGGCACGTGCGAGGTCGCGCTGCCGCCGGCCGTCGAATTCGCCGCGCCTGAAACCGTGAAGACCGAAAGACTGCTCGAAGGTGTGCGCATTGCTGTCGCCCGTGACGAAGCCTTCGCTTTCACTTATGGCGCCAGTCTCGATCTGTTGCGGGCGATGGGCGCGCAGTTGAATTTCTTCTCGCCGATCCACGACACGGCGTTGCCCGAGGCCGACAGTCTGTATCTGCCTGGCGGTTATCCGGAACTGCACCACGTTGTCTTGGCGCAAAACACCGAAATGCTCGAAGCCATCCGCGTGCATCACGCCGCCGGCAAGCCGCTGCTCGCCGAGTGTGGCGGAATGCTCTATCTGCTGGATTCGTTGACCGATGTCGAAGGCATCCGCGCCGGACTGGTCGGTTTGCTCAAGGGGGATGCGGTGATGCAAAAGCGTCTGGCGGCACTGGCGTTGCAGTCCGTCGAACTGCCGGAAGGCCTGCTGCGCGGCCACACCTATCACCATTCCCTGACCACCACCGAACTGACACCGATTGCCCGAGGCCACAGCCCCAACGGTGGGCGCGGGGCGGAAGCGGTGTATCGCGAAGGAAGGATGACAGCCTCCTACGTGCACTTTTATTTCCCGTCGAATCCGTCGGCGATCGCTGCGCTGTTGGTGCCATGACCGACAACGCATTCACTGAGTCCGAGCGCGCAGCGGTTTACCGCGCCATCGCCGAACGCCGCGACATGCGCCACTTCAGCGGCGGCACGGTCGAGCCCCGATTGCTGCGCCGATTGCTTGAGGCCGCGCATCAGGCACCGAGCGTCGGCCTGATGCAGCCGTGGCGCTTCATTCGCATCAGCGACCGCGCCTTGCGTGGTCAGATCCGCAATCTTGTAGAGGAAGAACGCGTGCGCACCGCCGAGGCACTTGGCGAGCGCAGTGACGAGTTCATGAAACTCAAGGTCGAAGGCATCAATGACTGCGCCGAAGTGCTGGTTGCTGCGTTGATGGACGACCGCGAACGGCACATTTTCGGGCGCCGCACGCTGCCGGAAATGGACATGGCGTCGCTGTCCTGCGCGATCCAGAACCTGTGGCTGGCCGCTCGCGCCGAAGGCCTGGGCATGGGCTGGGTGTCGCTGTTCGAACCGCAGGCGCTGGCCGATCTGCTGAAGCTGCCGGCAGGGGCCAAGCCGCTTGCGGTGCTTTGCCTGGGGCCGGTCGAGGCATTCTATCCGGCGCCGATGCTGGTACTCGACGGCTGGGCGCAGGAGCGTCCGCTCAGTGAACTGCTGTATGAAAATGTTTGGGGAGTGAATCAATGAGTGTGGCGTTGCTGAGTGTCGCCGCCGTTGCGCTGGATGCGCTGCTGGGTGAACCGAAACGCTGGCATCCGCTGGTGGCGTTCGGCAATTTCGCCGGGCGCATCGAGCAACGATTCAACACCGGCGGGCGCGGCTGGCGCAGCCATGGCGTCACCGCGTGGGTGATTGCCGTGCTGCCGCTGACCCTGCTCGCCACGGCATTGTCCTGGGCGCCGTATGTGGGCTGGATCGTCGAGATCGTTGCGCTGTATTGCGCCCTCGGCATGCGCAGCCTCGGTGAGCACGTCGAGCCGGTGGCCAAGGCCCTGCGCAGCGATGATCTGGAGGAGGCGCGCAAGCGTGTGGGTTACCTGGTCAGCCGTCAGACCCGTGAGCTGGACAGCACCGCCGTCGCCCGTGCCGCTACCGAGTCGGTGCTGGAAAATGGCAGTGATGCAGTGTTCGCCGCGATCTTCTGGTTTGTCGTGGCCGGTGTGCCGGGCGTGGTGCTCTATCGCCTGAGCAACACCCTCGACGCAATGTGGGGTTATCGCAACGAACGTTTCGAGCGTTTCGGCTGGGCCGCGGCAAAAATCGACGATGTCCTCAATTACATGCCTGCGCGTCTGGTGGCGTTGACCTACGCGCTACTGGGCAAGACCCGGCTCGCGCTGAAATGCTGGCGCACCCAGGGCCCGAAATGGGACAGCCCGAACGCCGGTCCAGTGATGGCGGCCGGCGCAGGTGCCTTGGGCGTCGAGCTGGGCGGCCCGGCGATCTATCACGGTGAGCTGCACGAGCGTCCGCAATTGGGCGAAGGTGCGCCGGCGGATGCCGATTCCATTGATCGCGGCTGGCAATTGGTTCAGCGCGGGGTATGGTTATGGCTGCTGATTCTCTGCGTGGGGGCTGAATTCTATGCTTGAGCACGGTGGCCGGCTGCGCAGGGCGGCGCGCGAATACGGCATCGCGGAAGAAGACTGGCTCGACCTGTCCACCGGTCTGGCGCCGTGGCCGTTCCCGGTCCCGGAGATTCCGCTGCGGGCCTGGGCGCGCTTGCCGGAAACCGATGACGGTCTGGAGCAAGCGGCGTGTGACTACTACGGCGCTGCGCAGGTATTGCCGGTGGCCGGTTCGCAGATGGCCATCCAGTTGCTGCCGCGATTGCGCCGGGCCGGCAAGGTTGGCGTGCTGTCGCCGTGTTATGCCGAGCATGCCGAGGCCTGGCGGCGCAACGGTTATATCGTTCGCGAAGTGTTGGAGCAGGAAGTCGAGTTTTTCCTCGACAGCCTCGACGTGCTGGTGGTGGTCAACCCGAACAACCCTACGGGCCTTGGCCTGACCCCGGCGCGTCTGCTCGACTGGCACGCGCGGCTGGCCCAGCGCGGTGGCTGGCTGGTGGTCGATGAAGCGTTCATGGACAACACGCCGCAACTGAGTCTGGCGCCGTATACCCATCAGGTCGGGCTGATCGTGTTGCGTTCCTTCGGCAAGTTCTTCGGGCTGGCCGGTGTGCGGCTGGGGTTCGTGCTGGCCGAGCGCAAGTTGCTCCGCTTACTGGCCGAGCAGGTGGGGCCCTGGGCTGTCAGCGGGCCGACCCGGGTGCTGGGGCAGGCGTGCCTGCAAGACACTGAAGGTCATACACGTCAGCGGATCCGCAGCGACGAAGCCAGCGAGCGGCTGGCCGCGCTGCTCGAGCGCCATGGCTTCAAGCCCCAGGGCGGCTGCGCGCTGTTTCAGTGGCTGATCACCGAGCATGCTTACGCACTGCATGAATTCATGGCCCGGCGCGGCATCCTGCTGCGTCTTTTCACGCACAACAGCAGCCTGCGTTTCGGCCTGCCGGCCAATGCCGCCGATGAGGTGCGTCTTGAACAGGCCTTGCAAGCTTTCGCCGTGGACCGCTCGATGGAAAAGACACCCGCATGACCACTTTAATGGTGCAGGGCACCACCTCCGACGCCGGCAAAAGTACGCTGGTGACCGCGCTGTGCCGCTGGGCGACCCGTCAGGGCGTCGCCGTGGTGCCATTCAAACCGCAGAACATGGCGCTCAACAGCGCGGTGACCGCCGACGGCGGCGAGATAGGCCGGGCGCAAGCGGTGCAGGCGCAGGCCTGCGGTCTTGAACCGCACACCGACATGAACCCGGTGCTGCTCAAGCCCAACAGCGACATCGGCGCCCAGGTCATCATCCATGGGCGTGCAGTCAGCAGCATGAACGCCGTCGGCTATCACGACTACAAAGCCATCGCCATGCAGGCCGTGCTGGCCTCTCACGAGCGCTTGAGCGCTGCATATCCGCTGGTGATGGTCGAGGGCGCGGGCTCGCCGGCAGAAATCAATCTGCGCGCCGGCGACATCGCCAACATGGGCTTCGCTGAAGCGGTGGACTGCCCGGTGCTGCTGATTGCCGACATTAACCGTGGCGGCGTATTTGCCCATCTGGTGGGCACGCTGGAATTGCTGTCGCCGAGCGAGCAGGCGCGGGTGAAGGGCTTTGTCATCAATCGCTTTCGTGGCGACATCGCTTTGCTGCAACCGGGCCTCGACTGGCTGGAGCAGCGCACCGGCAAACCGGTGGTGGGCGTGCTGCCTTACGTGATGGATTTGCATCTGGAAGCCGAGGACGGCATCGACCGGCGTCAGACCGACAAGGCCGAGCAAGTCCTGAAAGTGGTGGTGCCGGTGCTGCCGCGCATCAGCAACCACACCGATTTCGATCCGCTGCGGCTGCATCCTCAGGTGGATCTGCAGTTCATTGGCCCGGGGCAGACGATTCCGCCAGCCGATCTGATCATCCTGCCGGGCTCGAAAAGCGTGCGCAGCGATCTGGCCTGTCTGCGTGCCAATGGCTGGGAAACCGCCATCCGTCGTCATCTGCGCTATGGCGGCAAACTGCTGGGGATTTGCGGCGGCCTGCAAATGCTCGGCGAGCAGGTGCATGATCCGCTGGGTCTGGAAGGCGCGCCCGGTTCCAGCGCAGGTTTCGGTCTGCTGGCATTTGAAACGCAGCTTGAAGCCGAGAAGCAGTTGCGCAATGTGCGCGGGCGCCTGGCGCTGGAGGATGCCGAGGTCAGCGGTTATGAAATTCATGCCGGTGTGACGACGGGGCCTGCGCTGGAAAATGCTGCTGTCCATCTGGATGACGGTCGCTGTGATGGTGCGCAAAGTCTCGACGGGCAGATTTTCGGCACCTACCTGCACGGTTTGTTCGAGTCGCCGGCGGCCAGTGCGGCGCTGTTGCGCTGGGCCGGTTTGAACGATGTGCAGGAGGTGGACTACCACGGCCTGCGCGAGCGCGATATCGAGCGGCTGGCGGATCTGGTGGAGAAGCATCTGGATACCGATTTGTTGCGTGAACTCTGTGGAATGTGATTTGCCCATGCCGTCCTCATCGCGAGCAGGCTCGCTCCCACTTTGAAATGCGTTCCACTGTGGGAGCGAGCCTGCTCGCGAAGACGGTCGTTGTAGCACCCGATATTTATAGGATGTATTCATGCTCCAACTGATCCTGGGTGGCGCCCGTTCCGGCAAAAGTCGCCTGGCCGAAAAGCTCGCCACTGACAGTGCGCTGGCCGTGACATACATCGCCACCAGCCAGCCGCTGGATGGCGAGATGAATGAGCGCGTCGCCCATCATCGGGCGCGACGTCCTGCCGAATGGGCATTGATCGAAGAACCGCTGGAACTGGCTCGAGTGCTGCGCGAAACCGCCCGCACCGAGCGTTGCCTGCTGGTGGATTGCCTGACGCTGTGGCTGACCAATCTGCTGATGCTCGAAGACACCGAACGTCTCGCCGCCGAACGCGAAGCCCTGCTCGAATGCCTGGCATCGCTGCCGGGTGAAATCATTTTTGTCAGCAACGAGACCGGAATGGGTGTCGTGCCGCTGGGCGAATTGACTCGCCGCTACGTCGATGAAGCCGGTTGGCTGCATCAAGCTCTGGCCGAGCGTTGTCAGCGAGTCGTCCTGACCGTCGCCGGCCTGCCCCTGACCTTGAAAGGACCTGCGTTATGACCCAAGCCTGGTGGCTGAACCCGTGCAAACCGGTGGATACGGACGCTGTTGAAAACGCGGCGGCGCGTCAGCAGCAATTGACCAAACCTGCCGGCTCTCTCGGGCAGCTCGAATCGGTGGCGGTGCAACTGGCCGGGTTGCAGGGCCGGATCAAGCCGACACTCGATCAGGTCTGGATCGCGATTTTTGCTGGCGACCACGGTGTTGTGGCCGAAGGGGTTTCGGCGTTTCCGCAGGAAGTCACCGGGCAGATGCTGCTGAACTTTGTCAGCGGCGGCGCGGCGATCAGCGTGCTGGCGCGGCAGCTCGGCGCACAGCTTGAGGTCGTGGATCTGGGCACCGTGACCTCGTCGTTGAACCTGCCGGGCGTGCGTCACTTGAATATCGGTCCGGGCACGGCAAATTTCGCGAAGGGGCCGGCAATGACTCCGGCTCAGGGCGAACTCGCTTTGCAGGCCGGCCGCGACAGCGTGTTGCGGGCGAAGGCAGCCGGCGCGCAATTGTTCATCGGTGGCGAAATGGGCATCGGCAACACCACGGCCGCCAGTGCGCTGGCCTGCGCGCTGCTCGATTGCCCGGTCGCCCATTTGACCGGCCCTGGCACCGGGCTGAATGCCGAAGGCGTCAGCCACAAGGCGCAGGTGATCGAGCGGGCGCTGGCGTTGCACGCTTCGCAACGTGAGGATGTGTTGCAGACGCTGTGCAATCTCGGTGGCTTTGAGATTGTGGCTTTGGTCGGTGCGTATCTGGCGTGCGCTCAGGAAGGTGTGGCGGTGTTGGTGGATGGTTTCATCTGCACCGTCGCGGCGCTGGTGGCAGTGCGGCTGAATCCGGCCTGTCGTGAATGGCTGCTGTTTGGTCATCGCGGTGCCGAGCCGGGTCATCGCCACGTGCTGGAAACCCTTGGCGCCGAGCCGCTGCTGGAGCTGGGCCTGCGCCTGGGCGAGGGCAGTGGCGCCGCGCTGGCGGTGCCGTTGCTGCGTCTGGCCTGTGATCTGCACGAGCAGATGGCAACCTTCGCCGAAGCGGCGGTGACGGATCGTCCGGCATGACCTTGCGTCTGGACCTGCTGCGCCACGGTGAAACCGAACTCGGCGGCGGCCTGCGCGGCAGCCTCGACGATGCCTTGACCGAACAGGGTTGGACACAGATGCGCGAGGCGGTGATCGGGCAGGGGCCCTGGCATCGGCTGGTCAGTTCGCCATTGCAGCGGTGCGCGCGTTTCGCCGAAGAACTCGGCAGGCAATTGGGTTTGCCGGTCTCGCAAGACAAGGACTTGCAAGAGCTGCATTTCGGTAGCTGGGAAGGGCAGAGCGCAGCGGCGCTGATGGAGACCGATGCCGAAGCGCTCGGGCTGTTCTGGGCGGATCCGTATGGGTTCACCCCGCCTCGGGGCGAGCCGGTTGCCGAGTTTTCGGCGCGGGTGCTGGCAGCCATCACGCGGTTGCATGCGGCGCATGCGGGGGAGCGGCTGTTGCTGGTCAGTCACGGCGGCGTCATGCGCCTGTTGCTGGCCCGCGCCCGTGGCTTGCCCCGCGAGCAGTTACTCAATGTCGAAGTCGCTCATGGCGCGCTGTTTTCACTGGTTGTCGAAGCGGATGGTTCGCTCAAGGAAGTGTGCTGACATGCTGCCCCTGTGGATCGCCCTGCAGTTTCTCAGCAGCCTGCCGATTCGTCTGCCGGGCATGCCGGCGCCTGAACAGCTCGGGCGCTCGCTGCTGTTCTATCCGCTGGTGGGCTTGCTGTTCGGCCTTATTCTCTGGGCGTTGAACTTCGCTCTGGTCGGCGCTCCCTTGCTGTTGCATGCCGCGTTGCTGCTGACGGTGTGGGTGCTGCTCAGCGGCGCCCTGCACCTTGACGGCCTGGCGGACAGCGCCGATGCGTGGCTCGGCGGTTTTGGTGACCGCGAGCGAACCCTGACGATCATGAAGGATCCGCGCAGCGGGCCGATCGCGGTGGTGACGCTGGTGCTGGTCCTGCTGCTCAAGTTCGCGGCATTGCTGGCGTTGATCGAAAAACAGCAAGGCATGGCGCTGATCATCGTGCCGCTGCTGGGGCGGGCGGCACTGCTTGGGCTGTTTCTCACCACGACCTATGTGCGGGCCGGCGGGTTGGGGCAGGCGCTGGCCGATCATTTGCCGCGCAAGGCAGGCTGGTGGGTGCTGCTGGGCAGTTCGCTGGCGTGTCTGCCGATCGCCGGTTTCAAGGCTGTCGTTGCATTGCCGCTGGCGATCGTGGTGTTCATCTGGTTGCGGAATCTGATGGTGCGGCGGCTGGGTGGAACCACGGGGGATACGGCGGGAGCGTTACTGGAATTGCTGGAGATGGCCGTGCTCGTCGGGCTGGCTTTGTGTTGATCTGTAACTTGATTTAACAGACTCGCGGGTATATACACGCATCATGCTTCCTTCTCAGTGTTTGTGCACCAACCTGCGTCGCGCCGCCCGTGGCGTCAGCAGGCATTACGACGGCGCTCTCGACGGCTTCGGGATCAACGTTGCCCAGTATTCTCTGCTGTGCAATCTGCAGCGTCTGGATCAACCGAGCATTTCCGAACTGGCTGAAGCCATGGGGCTGGATCGCAGCACGCTCGGGCGCAATCTGCGGGTGCTGGAAGGCGAGGGGCTGGTGACGCTGGCCGAGGGCGAAGACATGCGCAACCGCATCGTCCGGCTTACCGAAACCGGTGTACAACGCCTGGCAGCAGCCCTGCCGGCCTGGGAAGCGGCGCAGCAGCGGTTGATCGACCGTCTCGGCGCCGAGAAGCGTGAAACCTTGCTGCGGCTATTGGATGAACTGGCTTGAGGGCCGGTTTTTTCCGACTTTAAGCGGGTATATACCCGTGAATGGAGAATAACAATGAGTTCGATGTGGCGTACGTGCGGTTGGGTATTGCTGGGAAGTGCGCTGATTCTGGCGTTGTCATTGGGCGTGCGGCACGGCTTCGGCCTGTTCCTGTCACCGATGAGCGCCCAGTTCGGTTGGGGGCGTGAAGTGTTTGCCTTTGCCATCGCGTTGCAAAACCTGATCTGGGGCCTGGCGCAACCCTTCACCGGCGCGCTGGCTGACCGCTTCGGCGCGGCGAAAGTGGTGCTGATCGGTGGCGTGCTCTACGCCTTGGGCCTGGTGTTCATGGGCCTGTCGGAAACGGCGTTGGGCCTGTCCCTGAGCGCTGGTTTGCTGATCGGTATCGGCCTGTCCGGCACTTCCTTCTCGGTGATTCTGGGCGTGGTCGGCCGTGCTGTGCCGCCGGAAAAACGCAGCATGGGCATGGGCATCGCAAGTGCTGCCGGTTCTTTCGGCCAGTTCGCGATGCTGCCGGGCACCCTGGGGCTGATCGGCTGGCTCGGCTGGTCGACGGCGTTGCTGGCGCTGGGCCTGCTGGTGGCGCTGATCGTGCCGCTGGTGAGCATGCTCAAGGACAAGCCGCTGCCGGTGCTCGGGCATGAACAAACCCTGTCCGAAGCCTTGCGTGAAGCCTGCTCGCATTCCGGGTTCTGGCTGCTGGCGTTCGGTTTCTTCGTCTGCGGTTTCCAGGTGGTGTTCATCGGCGTGCACTTGCCGGCGTATCTGGTCGATCAACATCTGCCGGCTACCGTCGGCACCACAGTGCTGGCGTTGATCGGGCTGTTCAACATCTTCGGCACCTACACCGCCGGCTGGCTCGGCGGGCGCATGTCCAAGCCACGTCTTTTGACTGGCCTGTATCTGCTGCGGGCGGTGGTGATCGTGCTGTTCCTCTGGTTGCCGGTGACGACGACCACGGCGTATCTGTTCGGCATGGCGATGGGTTTCCTGTGGCTGTCGACCGTGCCGTTGACCAACGGTACGGTGGCGACCTTGTTTGGCGTGCGAAACCTGTCCATGCTCGGCGGGATCGTGTTCCTGTTCCATCAGCTCGGCTCGTTCCTCGGTGGCTGGCTGGGCGGGGTGGTGTATGACCGAACCGGGAGTTATGACTTGATCTGGCAAGTGGCGATTCTCTTGAGCCTGTTGGCGGCCGCGCTGAACTGGCCGGTGCGCGAGCGTCCGGTCGAACGTCTGCAGGCCCGTGCGAGCGCGGCATGAAACGAGTCTGGCCACGAATCGCCATCACCGCACTCGGCGCTGCCTTCCTGGCGCTGGTGTGGTGGGGCTGGCATCAGGGTGGCCTGGCGCTGATGCAGTTGGGCATGGGCGCTTGCGTGTAGGCTTGGAGGGCGAGTAACGTCGGGTTCTGACGACTGCTCAAGGAGGCCCGACATGCTCAAGCGCTGGTGTGCTGTTCCCGCGTTGCTGATGGCGTTGACCGGACTGGCCCGGGCCGCGGACTGCCCGGAATTGCTGCAAGGTTCTCTGCCCAAATTGCGGGCCAAGGAATCCATCAACCTGTGCCAGCGCTACGCCGACAAGCCGCTGGTGGTGATCAACACCGCCAGCTTCTGTGGTTTCGCTCCGCAGTTCGAAGGCCTCGAAGCGCTCAATCAGCGCTACAAGGGCCAAGGGCTGGAAATGCTTGGCGTGCCCTCCAACGACTTCAAGCAGGAGTCCAGGGACAGCGCCGAGACCGCCAAGGTCTGCTACGCCAACTACGGCGTGACCTTCACCATGACCGAGCCGCAGAAAGTTCGTGGTGACGATGCTACCCATCTGTTCCAGGTCCTGGCCGCGCAAAGCAGCGCGCCGAAGTGGAATTTCTACAAATATGTGGTCGATCGCCAGGGCAAGGTAATAGCCAATTTCTCCAGCCTGACCAAACCGGATGATCCGGAGTTTCTTGCGGCCATCGAGAAAGCCATTGCGTCGAAACCACTGAAACCCTGATCGACACCCACCAAAAAGCCCCGCCTCTATAAAGAGTGCGGGGCTTTTGGGTGGCGAGGCCTCAAATGGTAAAGCGCTCAGCCTCGTCGTGCAGCGTCAGAAGCGGTAGGTCGCACCGACACCGAAACCGTTTGCCGAGTTTTCATACTTGGCATCGTAGCTCTGGCCACGATTGTTTTCGTTGCGGACTTTGACCGATTCTTCCTGCAGGTACGAGTAGGCGACGTCGATGGTCAGGTCTGGGGTCGGACTCCAGCCGGCACCGATACTGAAGATGGTCCGGTCACCGGTAGGAATGCGCGGCGAACGGTCGACGTTGTTGGTCGGTGCCTGGTCGAAGGTCAGACCGGTACGCAGTACCCATTCCTTGTTCAACTGGTAGGAAGTACCGATGGCGTAAGCCCAGCTGTCATGCCAGTTCTGATCTTCGGTGATCTCGCCGAACTGACCGGCCAGCAGCGGCTGGACACCGGAGTTCTTGACGGTGATCTTTTCCAGCTGGCTCCAGCGGGTCCAGGTGGTACCGGCGTAGACGTTCCAGCGATCGTTGATCTCTTGGGTGACCGAGAAGTCCACGGATTCTGGCGTGGTGATCTTCAGCGAAGCGTCGTACTTCTGGCTGGCGCCCAGGCCGACGGCGGCCAGTGCGCCGTAGTTGACCTTGGTGTTGCCTTCGAGCTTGTAATCGACCTTGGAGTGGTAGGTCAGGCCCAGGCGCGTGGTGTCGGTCGCTTGAACCAGCACACCGACGTTGTAGCCCAGTGCGGTGTCGTCACCCTTGATCTTGACCTTGCCGTCCGGCAGGGCCTGAGTGATCGACAGGTTGGACTCCAGCGAGCCATCGATACGGTTGATGGTCGGACCGAAACCAACCGAAACCACGTCGTTGAACTTGTAGCTGACGGTTGGCTGGAAGGTGATGACCTGGACTTTGGACTTGCTGCCGAAGTAACGGCCGGCAAAGCCTTTTTCATAGTCGGTAATCAGGCCGAAGGGTACATATACACCCAGGCCGAATGCCCAATGCTCGTCGATCGGCTTGACGTAGTAGCCCATAGGTACGGAGGTGAAGGGCACCATGTCGCCTTTGTTGCTGCCGCCGTTAGGGCTGGAGCTGGCGTGGCTGATATCGGTCTTGGCATCGAGGAATGCAACACCACCGGTGACTTGTTCGCGGGTCAGGCGCGACATGCCGGCAGGGTTGCCGTATACAGTGCTTGCGTCGTCGGCAGAAGAAGAACGCCCAGCGTAACCAGTCCCCATCCCGCTGATGCTGTGTTCGTTGATGGCAAAGCCAGCGGCGAAAATCTGCGTGGATGCCAGGGAAACGGCGAGGCTGATGGTGGTTTTGAGCATTACTTTTTTCATTATTAGAACTCCTGGTGATCACCGGGGCGAAAATTACCAACATTTTCGTTCCAGCGCTATAGTCCGTATTGCTTGAGATAGAGCGGTTTTGTAGGACAATCCGACCAGATTCGCGACCTGTTGGACGATCTTCCGGAACTGGTCGGTCAGCAAGCGACCTGATTCAGCGGTGAAACACAGGTTTGCCAGGCACAGGTGAAGTCGCGCAGGCGACCCTGGGGCTGGAAGGTCTGACGCCAGATGCGCGCCATGGCGAGCAGGTCGTCGGACTCGGGGAGGGTGGGGGTCTGTTCTTCCACCAGCAGCCAGGCGATGGCGGTGGCGTAACGCAGATTGACGGTCAATTCGAGGTGCGGACTGCTGAGAAACGCATGTTGGCTGGCAAGGCCGCGAACCAGGCTGGCGCGCTCCGGATCCAGCGCCAGGTAATGGTCCCAGAGTGCCTGATGGCGTTGCTCTGCAATTCGGTACAGACCGTGACCGCGGCGGTCGTGCAGGGCGGAACCCAGGGCGGACTGGCTGGCGGCGATGCCCAGCAGCAGGGATTCGGCGGTGGCGCAGTGGCGTCCCAGATAGATCAGTGTCGGACGGATCACATAGCGGCACAGTTCGCTGGCAGCGATACCCATAAAGCCCTCGGTTCTTGTTATTGGACGGCGAGGCCTGAAGGGGAGCTTGGCAGCTGTGAATCGAATCAGGCCCGCCGAAAGCGGATCAAGCCGCTTGAGTTGAAGTGTAGTGTCATATTCACGACGTAAAGGCCTGTTTTTAAAATATTACCGGCGTCCAGTTATATCCCTTATACCCGTTGGTGCTTAACCGTGATCGATGAAAAGAGAAACATCGGGCAATAAAAAGCCCCGCATTTTCGGCGGGGCTTTTGCTTTTGCAGCCATTTCGGCCTCTCAGGCAATCAGCGCCTGGCGGGTGCGGTCGATCACGGCCTGCAGCGGTTCGGCGCTGGAGTACTGATCGGGATACAGACGCTCGCTGTGGCGGGCGATCCCGTGTTCATTGACCACGGTGAAGCTGAAGCAGCCTTTGCGAGCGGCCATGATCAGGCAGTTCATTGGAGCAAAAGCGTTGGTCAGGGTGCGAATGGCATCCTCGGTCTGGATTTGAGTAGACATAGTTATCAGGTGTTCCTACAAATGACACGGATAAGAACCGTGCAACGTTAAAACGTTCCAGTAACGCAGACCACCATGGGTCGAACGAAGAACCTGACTGGAACAAGGCAGCCAGATTGAAGCGCTGAAAAGTTGGCGCGCTTGGGCTGGCAGGTAGGTACTTAGGAGGACAGGCAACACATCGAGGGCAGAGGTTCCGGGCCCGGGGTGAAGATCCTGATCAATTTGCAGGTTGGTTCGGTCAGAGTAACGAGTCCTTGCAACATCCTTTGATTCGTTTCAAAGGCTGTGTCGTTGCAGGCGTTACCTGGAAACCATCGAGAGGTCGGGCCCGTTTTATCGGTGGCTTCTCGACGAGAAGGCTGACCGTGGGGTTGTTCGACCGGAATTGACTTTCAGCTTGGTACTAACGGCGCGGATGGTAACGGAGCACATTGAAAAAGGCAAACCTGAATTTCAGAATGAGCGCGAGCCATTTTCTTCAGGCTCTGGTGTTGCTCCGAATTGGTTCAGCCTTTGACCGCTGGTCGAATCGCAGGACTGGCGAGGCAGACGCATCGTAGCGGCCAGCTCCCCTTCCTGGATGTTGAAACGACCCGAAAAAGCGCACCGATATAACCGCGTAACAGGTACTTGTGCACATTAGTTGCGCGGACGGTAACGCCACTGTCACATCATTCCTGACCCTGATGGCTGCCCGTATCGAAAGTTTAAGTCAATGAAAAACATCGCTTTTTTTTACTGGTGAAAAAATCGTCAGTTTGACTGCGAGCCCCATTCCACAAGGCTTTGCGACGTATCGGGAGGGGTTGTCCACTGAGTTATCCACAGCTTCTGTGGATTGTCCCTGGCGCTTGCTCTAGGACGGGCGTGCCGGGTTTTTTTCGACTTTACCTGTGCGAAAAAGAGAGTAGAGTGGCGCGCCTTCCGATTTGTCCCACAGTGCTTTATGAAGTTTCGCTCAGCTCCAGAATCTGTTACTTCCCGACCCCTGCCTGTTACTGCTCCCAAGCGATTTTCCGTACGCGTGGCCGAATGGCTGCTCGACAGCCCGCGCCTGAGTGAAAGCCGGAACGCCAAGCATCTTGCCGGTCGGCTGCTCAAGCAACCGGCCCGGGAGGGTGTGGTTGTGGCGCAAAGCCGCCTCGGTCAGTTGATGTGCCGTGAGTGCGGCAACGCCCGGGATCGCCGTATCGGGCAGGATCTGCTGCGTCAGGCCGCCCGTGCGGGTGACCGGCGTGCGCAGCAGGAACTGGGCCTGATCGAAGACTGAGCTGTCCAAGACCTGACGCCTTGGTTAACCTTCAGGCTTTATCGGATCGGCGGACATGACTATGGCGATGGACTTGACCAGCATCTTGCTCGGGTTGGCAGGCGCGGCCTTGCCGCTGCTGGCACTGGCCTGGCAACTGCAACGCCGGGCCGGTCAAGGCGAATCGCAAGTCGCGTTGCTCGAAGAGCGACTGGCCATGGCGCAAATGGCACAGGACGGCCTCAACGCCCAGCTCGAAGCCTGTCGTGATGAAATCGCCGACCTCGGCCAGGCCAACGCCGCGAAACAGGCGGATCTTGCCGCCGTGCGCCGTGAGGTGGAACTGTTGCAGATCGAGCGCGACGACGCCCGCGACGCGGCCCACGCCTGGAACCTCGAACGCGCCAACAAGGACGCCGAGCTGCGCCGTCTGGACGCCCGGGCGGCTTCGCTGACCGCCGAACTGCGTGAGCAGCAGCAAAGCCATCAGCAGCGCCTGGATGATCTGCAAGGTTCCCGCGACGAATTGCGCGCCCAGTTTGCCGAACTGGCAGGCAAAATCTTCGACGAGCGTGAACAGCGCTTTGCCGAAACCAGCCAGCAGCGACTCGGGCAATTGCTCGATCCGTTGAAAGAACGTATCCAGTCTTTCGAAAAGCGCGTCGAGGAAAGTTATCAGGCTGAAGCCCGCGAGCGCTTCTCGCTGGCCAAGGAGCTGGAGCGACTGCAACAACTGAACTTGCGCCTGAGCGATGAAGCGACCAACCTGACCCGCGCCCTCAAAGGGCAGAAAACCCAGGGCAACTGGGGCGAGCTGATTCTTGAACGGGTGCTGGAGCACGCCGGGCTGGAGAAAGGCCGCGAGTACCAGACCCAGGTCAATCTCAAAGGTCCGGACGGCGAGCGCTTCCAGCCGGACGTGATCATTTATTTGCCGGGCGACAAGCAGGTGGTGGTCGACTCCAAGGTCAGTCTCACTGCTTATCAGCAATACGTTGCTGCGGACGACGATGCTATCGGCCAGATCGCCATGAAACAGCACGTGCTGTCGCTGCGCAGTCACGTCAAAGGTCTGGCCGGCAAGGACTACAAGCGTCTGGAAGGGTTGCACAGCCTCGATTTCGTCTTGTTGTTCGTGCCGATCGAGGCTGCATTTTCGGCGGCGTTGCAGGCCGAACCTGCGCTGTTCCAGGAGGCTTTCGACCGCAACATCGTGATTGTCAGTCCGACCACGCTGCTCGCCACTTTGCGGGTCATCGACAGTCTGTGGAAGCAGGAGCGCCAGAGTCAGAACGCCCGGGAAATCGCCGAGCGGGCCGGATGGCTGTACGACAAGTTCGTGCTGTTCATTCAGGATCTGGACGAAGTCGGCAATCGCCTGCAGCAACTGGACAAAGCCTACAGCGCAGCGCGAAACAAGCTGACGGAAGGGCGCGGCAATCTGGTCAGTCGCAGCGAGCAGCTCAAAATGCTCGGTGCACGAGCGAGCAAGAGCCTGCCGACGGATCTGCTGGAGCGCGCAATGACCGATGCCGACGGCCTGGTCGAACTGCCTGAGTAAACCGCCTTTCTAAAGTGGCAGATAGCGACTCAACAACGCCCGCAGCGCGGCCGGTTTCACTGGTTTGGCCAGATAATCCAGACCTGCGCCGTGTACCAGCGCCACGGTTTCC
This sequence comes from Pseudomonas sp. BW7P1, assembly GCF_024981055.1. NCBI lineage: Bacteria > Pseudomonadati > Pseudomonadota > Gammaproteobacteria > Pseudomonadales > Pseudomonadaceae > Pseudomonas > Pseudomonas sp. BW7P1. Next base: position 2,006,040 of record NZ_CP103374.1, read on the forward strand.
GGGTGCCCGTCGGCGCTGATCACCACGCCGGGCACCGGCTCGCCCAGTCGTGTGCGCAACCAGGCCATCAGGTCGGTGCCGGTTTCGCCGTGATCGAGGTGAAAATCCACCAGCGCCAGTTGCGGCCGCACGCCATCGTCGAGCAGTGCCGCGCATTCCTCGCGGTTGCGCGCCGTCCACACCTGACAACCCCAGCGCGTCAGCAAGCTGTTCATGCCGATCAGAATGCTGTCTTCGTTGTCGATGCACAGCACCTTTGCGCCGCTGTGCAGTTTGCCGTTGAGTTCGATCGTCGCACCTGGCTGTGCGGCCTGCATCCGCGCCAGCGGCACCCGCACACTGAACACACTGCCGCGCCCCGGCCATGAACGTACGCGCAGAGTATGCCCGAGCACCCGGCACAGACCGTCGGCGATGGCCAGACCCAGTCCCAGGCCTTTTTCGGCGCGGGTCTGATGACTGTCGAGGCGTTTGAATTCTTCGAAAATCACCTGCTGCTTGTCTTCCGGAATTCCTGGCCCGCGATCCCAGACTTCCAGGCAGACTTCGCCTTGACGTCGACGTACGCCCAGCAGGACCGGGCCTTTGGCGTAGCGGAAGGCGTTGGTCAGGAAGTTCTGCAGGATCCGCCGCAGCAACTTGATGTCACTGTCGATGCGCAAGTGACTGCCGCGCACCCGGAAACTCAGGCCTTGTTCCTGAGCCAGCGCCGTGAATTCCGCCCCCAGGGTGTCGAACAACTCATTGACCGCGAACGGCTTGCGATCCGGGTTGATCTTGCCGTTTTCCAGGCGGGAAATGTCCAGCAGGTCGCTGATCAGGTCTTCCGCCGAGCGCAGTGAGCTGTCCAGATGCTGCACCAGTTTCTGCGCTTCGCCGCTCAGTCCGTCTTCTTGATGGGAGAGGGCGGCGGAGAACAGCCGCGCGGCATTCAGCGGTTGCATCAAGTCATGGCTGACAGCGGCCAGAAAGCGGGTTTTCGACTGGTTGGCCGCCTCGGCATTGCCCTTGGCTTCCGTCAGCGCGAGGTTGAGTTGCGACAGCTCCTGAGTCCGTTCGCTGACCCGTTGCTCCAGCCCTTCGTTGGCCTCGGTCAGTGCCTGTTCGGCTTCGCGGAACGCGGTGATGTCGGTGAAACTCATGACGAAACCGCCGCCGGGCATCGGGTTGCCGATCAGCTCGATCACCCGGCCGTTGGGGAACAGTCGCTCGGAGGTATGGGCGCGACCCTGACGCATCCAGTGCAGGCGTCGGGCGACGTGGACTTCCGCCTCGCCGGGGCCGCACAAGCCGCGCTCGGCGTTGTAGCGAATGATGTCGGCAATCGGCCGGCCGACGCTGATCAAACCGTCCGGATAATTGAACAGCTCCAGATATCGGCGGTTCCAGGCCACCAGCTTCAGCGACTGGTCGACCACGCTGATGCCCTGGGTGATGTTCTCGATGGCGCCTTGCAGCAGGGCACGGTTGAACTGCAGCACTTCAGAGGCTTCGTCGGCGATCCGGACGACGTCCTCCAGCTGCATTTCCCGACCTTCGATCGCGGCTTTTACGACGGCTCGCGTCGAAGAAGCACCGAGGACACCGGCCAACAAGCGTTCCGTGTGGGCGATCCACTCGCTGTCGGCATTCTGATTCGGGTTGAAGCCTTTGCCCTGACGGTAGGCGAAGCGGATGAAGCTCTGTCGCGCACGTTCTTCACCGACAAACCGCGCCGCCAGTTGCAGCAAATCGTCGATCTGCACCGCCAGCATCGAACGCGCACTGGGCCGTGCGCTGATTTCCTGACCGATGAAGCGGCCCGCCTGCCAGTGTTCCGATACTCGCGTGCGCGACAGCACCGAAACCCAGGCGAACAGGGTGAAATTGCCGGCCAGTGACAACACTACGCCTTGGGTCAATGGGCTGATCGGCAGGTTCAGCGGATTGCTGTGCAGCCAGGCCAGGCCGGGGAACGTGTCCAGTGACCAGCCGAGGCTGCGGGCGGCAATCGGCAGAATCAGCGTGTAGAACCAGAGGAAGGTGCCGGCGGCGAGGCCGGCGAACACGCCACGACGGTTGGCCTGTTTCCAGTACAGCGCGCCGAGCATGGCCGGTGCCAGTTGGGTCACGGCGGCGAAGGCGATCTGGCCGATGGTCGCCAGGCTCGCGGTGGAGCCCAGCAAGCGATAGCTGACATAAGCCAGCAACAGAATGACCACGATGCTGACCCGGCGCACCGAGAGCATCCACTGCCGGAACACTTCGAACGGTCGCTCGGCATTGTTGCGGCGCAGCAGCCACGGCAGCAGCATGTCATTGGACACCATGGTCGACAGCGCCACGCTCGCCACGATCACCATACCGGTGGCCGCCGAGGCGCCACCGATGAAGGCCAGCATCGCCAGCGCCGGATGAGCCTGGGCCAGCGGCAGGCTGATGACGAAGGAGTCCGGGATGACGGAGCCGGGCAACATCATCTGACCGGCCAGCGCGATCGGGACGACAAACAATGCCGCCAACGCGAGGTAGGCCGGAAACACCCACTTGGCCAGACGCAGATCCTGCGGGTCGATGTTTTCCACCACGGTGACATGAAACTGCCGGGGCAGGCAGATGATCGCCATCATCGCCACGCCGGTCTGCACCACCATCGAGGGCCAGTTGATGGTTTCTTTCCAGTATTCCTCAAGGCGCGGGGCGAGCATCGCCTGATTGAACAGGTCGTCGAAGCCGTCATACAGGCCGAAGGTGACGAAGGCGCCGACGGCAAGGAACGCGAACAGTTTCACCAGCGACTCGAAGGCAATCGCCAGCACCATGCCTCGGTGGTGCTCGGTGGCGTCAAGGTTGCGCGTACCGAAAACGATGGTGAACAGCGCCAGCACCAGCGACACGATCAGTGCCGTATCCTGGGCGCGGGTGCCCATGGCATCTGCACCGGCACCGATCAACAGGTTTACACCCAGGACGATGCCTTTGAGTTGCAAGGCGATATAAGGCAGGACGCCCACCAGACAGATCAGTGCGACCACCACCGCCAGCGTTTGGGATTTGCCATAGCGGGCGGCGATGAAGTCGGCGATGGAGGTGATGTTCTCCTGTTTGCTGATCATCACCATTTTCTGCAGGACCCACGGCGCGCCCAGCAACAGCAGGATCGGCCCCAGATAGATCGGCAGGAATGACCACAGTTGTTCGGCCGCCTGACCGACCGCACCAAAGAACGTCCAGCTGGTGCAGTAGACCGCCAGCGACAGGCTGTACACCCAGGCACGCATCCGCGGCGGCAACGGCGCGCTGCGGCGGTCGCCGTAGAAGGCGATGGCGAACATGATGGCCATATAGGCCAGGGCGACGGCGGCGATCAGCCCGGTGGACAACGACATGGAGCACTCCCGACAAAATACGACCGGACTTGCGCCCGGTCAGACAGTCTCGCATGCGCGCGACGGTTAGTCAGTGTCGACCAAGGTCGTGGCGTGGCGGGGTGTCGCAGGCGCAGAACCGGACGGTTCTGCGCTGTCAGTCCTGTTGCAGGGTGATGTCGATCAGCCGGTGCAGTTCTTCGACCTCCAGAGGGGCCGCCGCAAACAGAATCCGGAACACCACCGGTGCTACCACGCTGTTGATCAACCGGTCGACGCTGGGGGCCGTCTCCTCGGGATAGCGATCGATGATGGTCTGCAACTGCGCCCCGAGGATTGACACGCAATATCCCGGTGTGGCGCTCGCCTGTACGTCACGCATCATGTTGCGTCCCGGCTCGGAACTCATTTCATCAAGATATTGTTCGGCCCAGGCCCGGATATCGCTGCGCAGACTGCCGGTTTGTGCGGGTTCGCTGTCCGGGCGCATGCGGGCGAGGGCGACATCCGCCAGCAAGGTCGCCAGATCGCCCCAGCGACGGTAAATGGTCGACGGCGTGACACCCGCCCGCGCCGCGATTTGCGGCACCGTGACGGTCGAGCGCTCCTGTTCCTGCAGAAGTGCGCGGACTGCCGAATGAATCGACTCTTGTACCCGTGCGCTGCGGCCTCCGGGACGTAAACCTTCTTTAATAGCCATGGGGCAGACCTTAACACAAAGAATTTGCTTTAAGCGCAAGCCGGGCGCACACTCCGCAAAAGCAAAAAAATAGCTTTTAAAGGAGTGCGCCCATGACCCGCCTTGCTTCCAACCGTTCCAGTCTGTGGTTTCTGGCGATTACCTTACTCAGTTTTCTCGCCGCTTCCACAGCGCCGACGCCTTTGTATCACCTGTATCAGGATCACCTGCATTTTTCCGCGGCGGTACTGACTCTGATTTTCGGCGTTTACGCGCTGAGTCTGCTGGCCGCGCTGCTGACAGTCGGTTCCCTGTCAGACCACCTGGGACGCAAACCGGTGATTTTCACCGCGGTTGTCCTCAATGCCTTGGCGATGTTGTTGTTCATTTATGCTGACAGTGTCGGCTGGCTGATCGGCGCGCGGGTACTGCAAGGATTTGCCACCGGCATGGCCACCGCTGTGTTGAGCGCGACGTTGCTGGACACTGACCGTCAACAGGGGCCACTGATCAACAGCGTGGCGCCGTTGCTCGGCATGGCATTGGGGGCGATGGGCTGCGGTCTGCTGGCGGAGTTCGCGCCCGCGCCATTGCAATTGACCTTTTGGGTATTGCTCGCGTTGTTCGTGGCCCAAGGCCTCTATGTCTGGCGCTTGCCGGAAAGTGTCTCGCCGCAGGCCGGAGCGTGGGCCTCGCTGCGGCCGACCTTGCACGTGCCGGTTCAGGCGCGCTCGACACTGTGGCGAGTGCTGCCGTTGAACACCGCGACCTGGGCCCTCGGCGGCTTTTATGCCTCGCTGGCTCCATCCCTGGTGCGTACGGCGACCGGATCCACTTCCAATCTGATCGGCGGCGCAACGGTGGCGGCCCTGACCGTGACCGGTGCGTTGATGATTTTCACCCTGCGCAATCGTCCTGCTTCAAGAGCCCTGCAGCTCGGTGCAAGTCTGTTGCCGGCGGGTGTCGTATTGATGCTGCTGGGCGTGCACAGCGCCTGTCTGTCGGTGTTTTTCTTCGGTACGCTGGTTGCCGGTTGTGGATTCGGCTCAGGATTTCTCGGAGCGGTGCGCAGCCTGGTGCCGCTGGCACTGTCTCATGAGCGTGCCGGGTTGATGTCGGCGTTCTATGTGCTGAGCTATCTGGCGTTCTGCCTGCCCGCATTGCTGGCAGGGCACTTCACCCACAGCCTTGGCTTGCTGGCGACCACCGATGTGTATGGTGCGGTGCTGATCGTGCTGGCAGTCGGCGCGCTGCTGATGAGTTTTCGTGCGCAAGTGACCAGGACTTGCAGCGCGCCATAGACCTGCGGATTCGGTTAGCCTTGGTCAGCCCATTCTTCTCACGGAACGATTCATGAAGATTATCCGCAGCAAGTCCTTCACCGCCGAGCGTGCCTGGGGCGCGCTCGACATCGCCAACATGAACGGCATCACCACACGTCTGCACTGGACCGATCAGCCGTACAAATGGCACGTCAACGACGGCGAGGAAGTGTTTGTAGTGCTTGATGGGCAGGTGCTCATGCACTACCGCGAAGGGAGTGAAGAAAAGCAGGTGCAACTCGATGTCGGAGACATCTTCTACGCATCCGTCGGTACTGAACATGTTGCTCACCCGCAAGGCGTTGCGCGGATTCTGGTGATCGAAACAGAGGGTAGCGTTTGACTATGTATCTATTGGATAGATAACAGTTAGAGAAATTACCCGTTATATAGATATTCGATTCGGTTCTACCATGGACTCAACCTCACCTGAGGACAGGAGTTCATGATGATTTGCCCCAACAGTGCCAAACCCGGCATCAAGCCTTTCACCCAGCTTCAACATCCCCGCGAAGTCATCCGTCAATTCACGCCGAACTGGTTCGCCGCGACCATGGGTACCGGTGTGCTGGCGTTGGCGTTGGCGCAATTGCCCTTCGCCATCCCAGGGCTGCACGCCGTGGCCGAAGGATTGTGGATGTTCAACATTCTGTTGTTCGCGCTGTTTACCGCTGCCTACGCTGCGCGCTGGATGCTGTTTTTCGACGAGGCGCGGCGGATTTTCGGCCATTCCACGGTTTCGATGTTCTTCGGCACCATTCCCATGGGGCTGGCAACCATCATCAACGGTTTTCTGCTGTTCGGCCTGCGACGCTGGGGCGAAGGTGTGATTCATCTGGCCGAAGTGCTGTGGTGGCTGGATGTGGCGATGTCGCTGGCTTGTGGGGTGCTGATTCCCTACATGATGTTCACCCGTCAGGAACACAGCATCGATCAGATGACCGCCGTCTGGCTGTTGCCGGTGGTGGCGGCGGAAGTCGCGGCGGCCAGTGGCGGACTGCTCGCACCGCACCTGGCCGACGCGCAGTCGCAACTGGTGGTGTTGACGACCAGCTACGTGCTCTGGGCGTTTTCCCTGCCGGTGGCGTTCAGCATTCTGACCATCCTGCTGTTGCGCATGGCGCTGCACAAACTGCCTCATGAAAGCATGGCCGCCTCCAGTTGGCTTGCTTTGGGTCCCATCGGTACCGGTGCCCTGGGGATGTTGCTGCTGGGCGGCGATGCGCCGGCGATCTTCGCGGCCAACGGCTTGCCCGGCATGGGTGAAATCGCCTCGGGTCTGGGCCTGGTGGCCGGGATCACGCTTTGGGGCTTTGGCCTGTGGTGGATGTTGATGGCGCTGCTGATCACCGTGCGCTACCTGCGTGACGGCATCCCGTTCAACCTCGGCTGGTGGGGATTTACCTTCCCGTTGGGCGTGTATTCGCTGGCGACCCTGAAACTGGGCAGCACCTTGAACCTGACGTTTTTCAGCGTGGCCGGCTGTGTACTGGTGACGTTGTTGGCAGCCATGTGGCTGATCGTCGGCAAGCGAACCCTCCAGGGCGCCTGGCGTGGCGAGTTGTTCGTCTCACCGTGTATTGCAGGTTTGAAGAAATAACCTGAAAAGTTTAGGTAAGGTGTGGCCTGGATCGCGGATCGACATTCCAATAAGCGTATCCAGGCCACTCGCTACCCAACATCAGGGACACACGGAAGATGAGTCACCCCTCACAGTTCAACCTGCTGCGTACCCGGCGCTTCCTGCCGTTCTTCATCACTCAGTCGCTGGGCGCGTTCAACGACAACGTGTTCAAGCAGTCGCTGATCCTCGCCATTCTCTACCGGCTGACCATCGAAGGTGACCGCTCGATCTGGGTCAATCTGTGTGCGCTGCTGTTCATTCTGCCGTTTTTCCTGTTCTCGGCGCTGGCCGGGCAGTTCGGGGAAAAATTCGCCAAGGATGCGCTGATCCGTCTGATCAAACTTGCAGAAATCGCCATCATGGCCGTGGGATCCGTGGGCTTTCTGTTCGATCACCTGTCGCTGATGCTGGTGGCACTGTTCGCCATGGGCACGCACTCGGCGCTGTTCGGTCCGGTGAAGTACTCGATCCTGCCGCAGGCACTGCATGAGGATGAACTGGTCGGCGGCAACGGTCTGGTGGAAATGGGCACGTTTCTGGCGATCCTGGCCGGCACCATCGGCGCCGGGATCATCATGTCTTCGTCGCACTATGCGCCGTTGGTGTCCTGCGCGATTGTCGGCATCGCGGTACTGGGTTACCTCGCCAGCCGCAGCATTCCCCGGGCGGCGGCCGCTTCGCCGGAAATGCGCTTGAACTGGAATATTTTCAGCCAGTCCTGGGCCACGCTGAAACTCGGGCTGGGCCAGACGCCGGCGGTGTCGCGCTCGATTGTCGGCAACTCGTGGTTCTGGTTTGTCGGGGCGATCTATCTGACGCAGATTCCGGCTTACGCCAAAGAATGGATGCACGGCGACGAAACCGTGGTGACCCTGATCCTCACTGTGTTTTCAGTCGGTATTGCCGTGGGTTCGATGCTTTGCGAGAAGCTGTCCGGGCGCAAGGTCGAAATCGGTCTGGTGCCGTTCGGCTCGTTCGGCCTGACGGTTTTCGGATTGCTGCTGTGGTGGCATTCCGGCGGAATTCCGGAAAGCACCGTTGGCCACAGCTGGACTGAAATCCTGGGCTTTGGCCACACCTGGGCCGTGCTGGTCGATATCCTTGGCCTGGGCATCTTTGGCGGTTTCTACATCGTGCCGCTGTATGCGCTGATCCAGTCGCGCACCCCCGAGAACGAGCGGGCGCGGGTCATTGCGGCCAACAACATTCTCAACGCGCTGTTCATGGTGATTTCGGCCATCGTCTCCATCGTGTTGCTGAGCGTGGTCAAACTGTCGATTCCGCAACTGTTCCTGGTGGTGTCGTTGCTCAACATCGGTGTCAACGCCTACATCTTCAAGATCGTTCCCGAGTTCAGCATGCGCTTCATGATCTGGCTGCTCAGCCATTCCATGTACCGCGTCGAGCATCGCAACCTTGAAGCGATTCCCGATGAGGGTGCAGCGTTGCTGGTGTGCAACCACGTATCGTTCGTCGATGCCTTGCTGATTGGCGGCGCGGTGCGTCGGCCGATTCGCTTTGTCATGTACTACAAGATCTACAACCTGCCGGTTCTGAACTTCATCTTCCGCACGGCGGGGGCCATTCCGATTGCCGGACGCCAGGAAGACATCCAGATCTACGAAAAAGCTTTCACTCGTATCGCCCGATATCTGAAGGACGGTGAACTGGTGTGCATCTTCCCCGAAGGCAAGTTGACCGCCGACGGCGAGATCAACGAGTTCAAGGGCGGGCTGACGCGGATTCTCGAAGAGACACCGGTGCCGGTGATTCCGCTGGCATTGCAGGGTTTGTGGGGGAGCTTCTTCAGCCGCGATCCCGAAAAGGGGTTGTTTCACCGCTTGTGGTCGCGGGTGACGCTGGTGGCGGGTTCGCCGGTGGCCGTCGAGGCGGCGCAACCTGCGAAGTTGCAAGCGTTGGTCGGGGAATTGCGCGGGACAGTAAGATAATCATTGGCTTTGCCGGCCTCATCGCGGGCAAGCCCGGCTCCCACAGGATCTCCAGTAAACATGGATTTTGTGTACACCCTGTGGGAGCGGGCCTGCCCGCGATGAGGCCAGTGGCTTAAGCGCTGACCTTGAGCCCGATCAACCCGGTGATGATCAGCGCGACGCTGACCAGCCGGATCAGCGCCATCGACTCACCGAACAAAATGATCCCGGCAATCACCGTGCCCACGGCACCGACGCCCGTCCAGATCGCATAGGCCGTGCCCAGCGGCAGTTCCTTCATCGCCAGCCCCAGCAAACCAAGACTGATGGCCATGGCGGCAACGGTCAGGACGGTGGGCAATGGACGGCTGAAGCCATCGGTGTATTTCAGGCCGACGGCCCAGCCGACTTCGAACAGACCGGCGAAAAACAGAATGATCCAGGACATGAAAGCCTCCATCGATTGACGGGGCCGTCCCCGGATTGAAAACTCGATTGAGCCGCAGAGTCGTCCCCGCGTGGCGCACATGGTACCTAAAAATGTGCGCCGGGGACCCGGTCAGTCTGCGGGCTGCTGAGTCAAAGCTTCACGATCTTCCTTCTCGCTCATGCGCCGGAACCAGGTCGATAGCAGCGCCCCGGAAATGTTGTGCCACACACTGAACAGCGCACTCGGCACCGCCGCCAAAGGCGAAAAGTGTGCACTGGCCAACGCGGCACCCAGCCCCGAGTTCTGCATGCCGACCTCCAGCGCCAGAGATTTGCGCTGGGCCAGCGGCAAACCAAACAGGCGCCCGGTGAAGTAACCCAGCAAATAGCCGAAGCTGTTGTGCAACATCACCACGGCCATGATCAGCAGGCCGGATTCGGCGATTTTCGCCTGACTGGCGGCGACCACCGCGGCGACGATGATCACGATGCTGACCACGGACACCAGTGGGAGCACGTCTACCGCATGCCGGACTTTGTCGCCGAGCAGGCGTTGCGCCACCACCCCGAGAATGATCGGCAACAACACCACTTGCAGGATCGACCAGAACAAATCCATGAACGAAACCGGCAGCCAGGCAGAGGCCAGCAGCCAGATCAGCGCCGGTGTCAGCAACGGGGCGAGGAGGGTGGTAACGGCGGCGATGGCCACCGACAGGGCCAGATCGCCCCGGGCCAGCCAGGTCATGACGTTCGAGGAAGTGCCGCTCGGGCAGCACCCGACCAGAATCACCCCGACGGCGATTTCCGGCGGCAAGTGAAAGACCTGGCACAGCAACCATGCCATGCCCGGCATGATCACGAAATGTGCGACCACGCCCAGGGCCACACGCCACGGATGGCGGGCAACGGCGGCGAAATCGTCGACTTTGAGGGTCAGGCCCATGCCGAACATCACCAGCCCGAGCAGTGGCACGATCGCGCCCTTGAGGTTGAGGAACCATGCCGGTTGCAGAAATGCGAACACGGCGAAGATCAGAACCCAGTAAGCGAAGGTGTTGCCGACAAAACGACTCAGTGCAGCCAGTGCGCGCATGGCCTGTTCCTTATTATGTGAAAACGCCACCGAAGCGGTGGCGTTTGAAGATAACTCAAAGACTGGGCAGAGGCTTAGATCCCCTGCGGCGTCTCTTCACCACCCAATGCTTCAACCAGCGCCGGCAGGAAATCACCGAAGGTCAGCATCATCAGCGTGAAACTGGCATCCAGTTGGCCGAGGGCTTCGTCGCCGCCGTCCTGTTCCGCCTGATCCTGCAACAGGTCTTCGAACTTCAGGCGTTTGACGGTCATCTTGTCGTCGAGCATGAACGACAGTTTGTCCTGCCAGGCCAGCGACAGTTGAGTCACCACTTTGCCGGTGCTCAGGTGCAGCTGGATTTCTTCGCTGGTCAGGTCCTGACGCTTGCAACGCACGATACCGCCATCTTCATGGGTGTCGCGCAGCTCGCACTCGTCCAGAACGAAGAAATCAGGGGCGGCTTGCTGGGTGGTGACCCATTCGGTCATCACGGCAGTCGGCGCGGTTTTTACGGTCAGCGGACGAACCGGCAAGGTGCCGATCACTTCCCGCAGGGTGGAGAGCAAGTCTTCAGCGCGTTTCGGGCTGGCCGAGTTGACCAGGATCAGGCCCTGTTTCGGCGCGATGGCAGCGAAGGTCGAGGAGCGGCGGATGAAGGCGCGCGGCAGGAACGCCTGGATGATTTCATCCTTGATCTGATCACGTTCCTTCTTGTAGACCTTGCGCATCTGCGCGGCCTCGATCTCCTCGACCTTTTCCTTGACCGCGTCACGCACGACGCTGCCCGGCAGGATGCGTTCTTCTTTGCGGGCAGCCACCAGCAGGAAGTCACCGCTGACGTGCACTAATGGAGCGTCCTCGCCCTTGCCGAACGGTGCGACGAAACCGTAGGTGGTCAACTCCTGGCTTGCACATGGACGCGCCAGTTTGGTGGCCAGTGCAGTTTCCAGCGCCTCGGCATCGACAGGCAGGTCTTGGGTCAGGCGATAGATAAGCAGGTTCTTGAACCACATGGGGTGAGTCTCTCCTTTATACAAAGGGGGGCATTATTGTCTTCGCCGGGTCAGAGGCCAACCCTTCTCTAAGCCTTTGGAAGGCCTGAGAAAATTTATTAAAAAAGTGCTTGCCAGAGGGTGGGTCGCTCCGTAGAATGCGCGCCACACCGAAGCGAAGGGTGATTAGCTCAGCTGGGAGAGCGTCTGCCTTACAAGCAGAATGTCGGCGGTTCGATCCCGTCATCACCCACCATTCGTTTCAAGTGTTTAGCGCAGCGGTAGTTCAGTCGGTTAGAATACCGGCCTGTCACGCCGGGGGTCGCGGGTTCGAGTCCCGTCCGCTGCGCCATATTCGGTAACCTGGAACACTGAACGCCAGGTCACCACGGAAGAAACCCGCCAAGGCGGGTTTTTTTCTGCCTTGAGTTGTACAGGCGGAATGCGTCGTTTCACCGGTTTTCGGATTTTTTTGAAAAAAACTTCAATTAAATCAACACATTACGAAAACTTGTGGCATAATGCATCCCGCAACGAAGCGAAGGGTGATTAGCTCAGCTGGGAGAGCGTCTGCCTTACAAGCAGAATGTCGGCGGTTCGATCCCGTCATCACCCACCATTCGTTTCAAGCGTTTCGCGCAGCGGTAGTTCAGTCGGTTAGAATACCGGCCTGTCACGCCGGGGGTCGCGGGTTCGAGTCCCGTCCGCTGCGCCATATTCGGTAACCTGGAACACTGAACGCCAGGTCACCACGGAAAGCCCGCCAAGTGCGGGCTTTTTGCTGTCCGGGATTTGGCTTTTGCCAGCCATGAACATTGGAAAGCGACCTTTGACGGTCGCTTTTTTCGTTTCCGGCGCTGCTATTGCCCTGCGTTGCGGCTGTGTCGGTAATCGCTGACCGCTTCGTACACCGCTTTACGCAGGCGATTGATCCCGCCAATCGGGCGATGGGCCTCGATACCGAACCAGGGATTGAACGACAGGTTGTCGCATTGCAGGTTCAGCGCCGGGGTATCGAAGTCCTGTGGCGGCAGGGTGATTCTGGCCACTGTCTGGAACGGACTGTCCTGTTCGTGCCACTCGATGCTGGTGTCTTCGATCGGCATGTACTTGTTCGCGTCCTGGCGCTGGATCTGCAGCACGAAACACGCGGGCACCCGATCCGTGGACAGTTGCTGACTCAGTGCGCTGCGCAGGAAATTCGGCAGATCCCGGTTTTGTTTCGGCAGCGTGTAGGCCGGGCAGTTGTCCGGATCCGGCATGACCCGGTACTTGGCATTGGCCTCACCGAACTTGTAGGGCGATACCGAAAAGTAGGTTGTACGCGTCGGACTCTCTGGCGGCGGGGAAAGCGTTGCCAGCGCAATGAATAAATGTCTGATCTGCCAGGTTCGCGGGTCCCAGCCCGGAAAGAACGCCATGACCTTCTTGCCTTCAGCCTGCGCCGCCACATTCTGACGATATTCAGCGACATCGCTGACGAAGAAATTCGGATGGCTGAACATCACGAAATCCTGCTCATGCAGGTCCTGACGGTCCCCCAGCAACTGTTTGCCCGGCACATCGAGCAATTTGATCGCCATGCCCCGGGCATCGCGGATGCTGTCGAACTGCGGGTAGGCGTTGCCGTTGGACAGGCGCATCGTCGCCTGCCAGAACTTGCCGGGTTCGCTGAAAACGCCACGTCGCAGATCCTGGGCCAGATCCGGCAGCACCTGCACCTCTGCCTTCACACAACCGTGAGCCTTGGCATGGGCGTCACGCAGGTAGCGCGTACTTTCCCGGTGCTGATCGACAATTCGCACAGCGGTCTGGATCACGTCCTGCGTCATGGCCGCTTCGCCTTCCGGAATTTGCTCCAGTGCCGATACCGGTCCCCGGTGCTGCCAGGCAAACCAGGCAGCCGCCAAAGCCCAGCCAATCAGGCCGGCCACCAACAAAAACAGCAGGGTTTTACCCAGCAACCGACCCAGCCACAACCAGAACCGAGCCAGTAACGATGGCTTCTTGAACGAATTGAAGATCATGGCAGTTGCGCCTCCAGCGGGCCGCCCAGCACTTTCAGATATTCCAGCAGCGCCCAGCGCTCCTCAGGCTGCAACAATCGCCCGATGACTCCGTTGCCGCGTTCGCCGGCGCGGAACTCATGGCCACTGTTGTGGTTGCCGGTGATGCGCGTGTCGAACAGGAAAGCGTTGGTAAAGGCTTCGGTGCGATAACCCAGATGCCGAGGGTCGTATTCCAGAGTGCCTTTATAGAACGTGGTGGAGCGTTCATCCTGCGGCGACAGCAGTTGATACAAGCTTGGCACCGAACCGTTGTGCAGGAAGGGCGGGGTGGCCCACACACCGGCGAGCGGACGAGCCTTGTAGGCGACTTTCTCGCGGACGCCGATTGGCAGGCCGAACCCGTCGAGCTGCGGTTTTTCTGCCGGTGTCACGCCCGCTTCACGGTAGGCACGGTTTTCCACGAATGCCGTGACATAAGCCAGGCCCTTGGCCACGGACAACTGGCTCAGATCCAACGGTTCTTTGGGCGTGGGATGCAGTTTCACGTCCATTTGCTCCAGCTCCGCCGGACTCCATTGCAGCGCCGTCAGATCGAATCGGTGATTGGCGATGTTGTTGGCTGCGTTCGGATCGGTGCCGATGACATCGACGGGTAGCATGGTCAGGTGCTTGACCCAGCGTTCGCCTTCTTGCGTAACTCGCGGAACATGGCAACCGGCACAGTTTTCGGTAAACAGTGCGCGCCCTTTGGCGGCCAGTGGTTTGTCGACTGCACCCAGCACCTCTTCCGGCCAGGCGGGCGGCTGAAGTGTTTGCAGGGTTTCTTCTATCTTGTGCAAATCACGCACGCGTACGCTCGACGCATAACGTTCATCACCCTGCAGCGGCTGGCCGTTGGCATCGAAGAAGCTCAGGGTGGCGCCAACTCCCAGCGCCTCGCCGATGTTGCGGGCCATCGGTTGCTGCGCCGAACCGTTCCACTGCACCCAGTCGAATGTCCACATGTCCCATAGTTGCGGGTAATCCACCGGGGCGTTGGCTACGCGGTAATTGCTTGGGGAAATCGCGTCACCGAAGGTTGCATTGGCGATTCGTCCGAACGCATCGGTGCGGCCAGGGCCTTCCTCGGTGGGATAGAGTCCGCGATGAGTGTCGTTCCATGCCACTTTGAGGAAGGTGTTCAGCGAGCTTTTGAAGTCTTTGCGCAGTTGTTCGTGGCGCTCGTCATAGTCGTCGCCCAATACGTTTCGGGCGAAGCGTTCGAATTTCCAGGGGTTGTAGTAAGTGGAAGCCAGACTGGCGACCAATGCCTGACCGAAACTGCCTCCACGCAATGTAGGAACGCTGGAGGGCAGCACATGTTGAGCCGAGCCCCCATCAATGCGCACGGCCTGACCCTTCAAGTGTAATTCGCCGGTGTGACAGGCCGCGCAAGTAATGTCCAGATAGTGCTCGGTGCTGCCCGGGTTCTGATGTCGGGTAAAGCCCACCGGCAGATTCCCGGGGTTGTCCGATGTCGCTTTCTGCTGCGGGTCGATCAGGAAGCCGAAGCGCGCGAGATAGTCGGGGGACGCGAAGCGTTGCTGCGAAAACGGTAGTTCCAGGGCCTGAAACCATTCATAACGCAGGCCTTTGACCTGAGTGCCTTGCGGCGTGAAGTAATAGGTCTGACGCTGTTCGTCACTCCATTGCTGGAGGTAGTGCACCTGTTTTACAGGCGCGGGGAAAGGCAACTTCGGATTGGCGACATAGTAGAGAACCACCGCCAGGAGCAGTCCCAGCAGTATCGCAATCAGCGTCAGCACACGGAATAAGAAGCGCAAGATGAACATCCTTGTCGAGTTTTTGCGCTGTTATGCCTGAGCCGGCCATGTGGGGCAAGTGGCCATTGCTGTGGGTGTTGTGGGAAGTGTCGTCGGTTACTGTCGGCTCAAGATGACAGAAGCTTCATCCTGCCTTTGCTAAAATGCTTTTTAATCCCTGAACTTATCGGAAGATTCCTGCTCTCATGCCGGTAGCCATTGGTCGTGGCGGCCTGATAAGCTCGCGGCTTTACTCGATTGCCCTTTCGGCGCATGAACAAGGAAATAGCATGAAACAGCATCGGTTGGCGGCGGCGGTTGCCCTGGTTAGCCTGGTACTCGCGGGTTGTGACTCGCAGACCAGCGTGGAGCTGAAAACCCCGGCGCAAAAAGCTTCCTACGGTATCGGCCTGAACATGGGCAAGAGCCTTGCTCAGGAAGGCATGGATGATCTGGACTCCAAAGCGGTAGCCCAGGGCATCGAAGATGCCGTCGGCAAGAAGGAACAGAAGCTGAAAGATGAAGAACTGGTCGAAGCCTTCGCCGCACTGCAAAAGCGTGCCGAAGAGCGTATGGCCAAGATGAGCGAAGAGTCGGCAGCCGCCGGCAAGAAATTCCTCGAAGAAAACGGCAAGAAAGCCGGCGTGATCACCACCGCTTCCGGTCTGCAGTACGAAGTGGTCAAGAAAGCCGACGGCCCGCAGCCCAAGCCTACCGACGTAGTGACCGTTCACTACACCGGCAAGCTGACCAACGGCACCGTATTCGACAGCTCCGTCGAGCGCGGCAGCCCGATCGATCTGCCGGTCAGCGGTGTGATTCCGGGTTGGGTCGAAGGTCTGCAACTGATGCACGTTGGCGAGAAGTACAAATTGTACATCCCTAGCGACCTGGCTTACGGCGCTCAATCGCCAAGCCCGGCCATCCCGGCCAACTCGGTTCTGGTCTTCGACCTTGAACTGTTGGGCATCAAAGACCCGGCCAAAGAAGACGCCGCTGCCAAGTAATTGGCCCCGGTTTCGACGACAACGCCTCGCTAATGCGGGGCGTTGTTGCATCTGGTCGACGCCCGGCGTAAACAGAGCGAACCGACAGGCACCATGACAGTCCTAGATTGTGTAGCTGCCCGCGCTAGACGCCCTGAGCTGCCAAGTCAATGAAATATTGGGCTTTTTTATGTGAGTAAAAAACGCCCGATCTGAGCTCAGCCCTTGTGGAGCGGGGCTCTCAGCGTTGAAATGCAGCTCTGTTCACAAGGTTATCCACAATTTGTGTGGATAACATTTCAACGGGAGAAATAGATGAAAGCTCCATGGAATTTCGCCCGGTTCCTGCCGCTGGCCGGTCGACTCCTGGCCCGAGGCCGTTTGCCGACGCTGTTGTTCGCCGTGGCCAGCAAAGGCGCTGCCCAAGGCAATCGGCTTGGAAAGTTGAAAGACGACCTGCGTCTGCTCCAGGCGTTATGTCTGGCGTACTGGCGTGGTGAGTATCGGGCGATCAGTCCCAAAGCCATTGTTTCGGTGGTGGCGGGGTTGATGTACTTCCTCAGCCCGGTGGATGCGATTCCGGATTTCATTCCTGTTTTCGGCATGCTCGATGATATTGCCGTCCTCGCGTGGCTGATGAAAACCCTCGATGACGAGCTCAGTGCTTTCCGTTTGTGGCGTCAGCGGCAGACACCGGAAAAGCTCAGGGTTGTCGAGCGTCTGCCCGATACACCGGAGCAACTTCAGCTTCAGGGCCCGAAAAAGTCCTGAATCGCGACAGCCTCTTATACAGATAGATACCCCCCGCGACCTTGGCCGCTGTTAGGATTACACTTCTAGGGAAAAGTGCCGACTCGCTAAGTGTTGTTGTCCCACGGGGTAGTCATGGATATTCAGATCATTGCACGCGATGGCGAGCCCGAGTATGCGGTTCTGCCATGGGCTCGGTATCAGGCTCTACTGAAAGCGGCAGGCATCAACGAAGCACCGTCGCAAACGGCTCCAGCGCCGCTTGCGGCCACACCGGACCCGATTCTTCCTGGTCTGGATCAGTTACGCAGTTTGCGCGAAGGGAAGGGCATCGCCATCGAGGCGCTGGCCCGCACGGTAGGCATCAGCCCGTCTTATCTGGCCATGATCGAAAGCGGAGAGCGTCTGCCCGACGCTGCGATTCGCCGCAGTCTGGCCTGGGAATTGACGGTGCCAGGGTGGAGGGAACAATCGTGAGCGTACGCATCAGTCGTCAACATTGGGACGGATTGCTGGGGGAGCTGGACCAGGCGCGCAGGCAGCGCCATCTTCTGACTTATCGAGCCTTGCTCGAGCGTCTGCAATTGCCCACGCCGGCGATGCAGACCCTGACCGCTGCACTGGAGCATCTCGCCGCGCTGGATGCGAAAGCCGAGCAGCCATTGCGCAGTTCCCTGGTAATCAGCCAGGGCGCCAGTCGCCTGCCACGCACCGGTTTCTTTGAATGTGTCGAACGCCTGGGACGTTTTTCCGGGCCGTCCGATGGTGTTGCCGCCGCTTCCTGGCATGCCTCGGAAGTGGTGCGGGTTTTTGAGTACGAGTACCCGGAATCGGCGGAGGCCTGAGTGTTTTTACGACTCAAGGCGCGGGCCGGTTACTGGTTCGCCCGCAGGTTGTTTCATTGGTCGTGGTTTGTCCGCCAGCCCCGAGGCTGGCACTGGCTCGAAGGACAGTTTGCGCGTATGGCCAACCTGGGCGATGTCGGCGCGCAAAGCTTTTACGGGCACATCCTGACGTTTCGCGGCGTTGGCCTGGGCGCGCGTGAGGAGGGCGTCCGGCTGCTGCGACTGGCGGCGCTGGCCGGGGATGGCAAAGCGGCGTATCAGGTCGGCGCCATCAGTCTGGCGGGCACACCGGGTAAAGCGCCTGATCCCCTGGAAGCAGCTCGCTGGTGGACCATGGCCGCCAAGGCCGGGCATCCATTGGCCGAGTTGAAGTTGAAAGAGCTGGCCGCCGGGGTCGCTTCTCGGTAAGCCATGTGTTCCATGAGCGGGGCGTGAGGGAGACCTCCCGCCCCGTTTTTGCGTCTGTCATTCGACAAAAATCAATTACAGACTTCTCCTACAGCTGTCGCCTACCCGCCTGACTTCTTTTCTGATTGATCCCCCGCAAAGTCCTTCGCCTGATTTCTGCGCGAGGGAACGCCCATGTTCGACCCGGTTTTTCATTTCTTTTTGCGCATGGGAATGCGCTGATGGAAGCCACCACACGCATCGAGCAAGCACTCGACAGCTTTCCCCGCACCCTCGATCTCTATCGCGAACAGCTCAGGCACTGGTTCAGTCGCTCGACCGACAGCATCAGCCATACGGCCGATCTGCCGTCGTTGATGGGGATGGAGCGGATCCTACGCTTCGGTGAACACACCACGGCGGTCGCCCTGGACGACAAGTATTTCTCTTCGGCTGTCGTGCAATGCCCGGAACGCGGGCCGATGGAGATCGAGAGCAAGTTCGAGTCGGTGTATGACATTCCCTTGGGCGACATCGTTGTCGATGTGATGGCGGTGGATGGTGGCGAGGTGAAGTCCGTCACGCTCGATGCTCAGGGCAAGGGGCTGTTCACCGGCGAGGCAGGCAAGTTCTATCGGGTGGTGGTGCACGGCGCGGCCAGCGAGAAGCAGATCGATGCACTTTTCGAGTCCTACGATGGCCTGACCCGACAGCTGGATGGCTGGTTGCGCAGCGAGTGGCAGGGCTTCAGGCCGCAGTGGTCGCAGTCGGTGGCCAGCGCTGCCGGCAACGGAATGCTGGCCGGGAGTTGGGCGGCGATCGAGGGCGTATGGGACAGCATCGGGTTGCTGTCGGAGATGCTCAAGGATCCTCCCGCGTTTGCCGATCGGCTGGGCGAAAGCGCGACGACGTTGGCCGAGTTCGCGGTGTCGATGCCGGAAAAAATGCAGCAGCTCCAACTGCTCGTCAGTGACGAGGCAGTGCTCTGTCTTTTGCTGCGCACGGCCAGCCTTTGGCTCGAAATGTTGCCACCCGGCGAGGTCGCAGGGAAAACCGCCGAAGCGGTATCGATGGTCGTGGTGCAATTGCTGATCGATGTATTGATCGGCGTTGTATTGACCTTCGTCGGCGCCGGGACAGGGATTGCGTATCTGACCTTGCGCCTGGTGGATCATGGTGCTCAGTTGTTGTCGGCGGTGACGCGTCTGGTGAAGGCGATGTTTGGCATTGTCAGCACCTTCATCGGCTACGTGAACCAGTACAAATCCGTCGCCGCACGAGGTATCGCAGCCGGCGTGAAGAAGGGCCGCATGCAATTGCGTTGGGATGCCAAACGCAACGCTTCCCTGAAAAAAGACGAGCTTCACGACGACAAGCCTGATCAGGCGAAAAACCCCAACGGCGACAGCGCCGATTGCGTCCCCCGCACCTGCACCAACGGCTGCCCGGTATCGATGGTCACTGGCGAAGAGCTGCTGACCCTGACCGATGGCGTGCTCGACGGGCTGCTGCCGTTCGAGTTCACCCGCCTGTACCGCACCAGCGCGGCGGAAATCGATGTCGGGCTGGGATTTGGCTGGAGTCATTCGCTGGCCCATCGGCTGGAGGTCGAGGGCGATGGTGTGGTCTGGATTGACCACGAGAACCGGCGCACACGGTTTCCGCTGCCGAGTGTCGAGCGCCCGGCGATTCACAACAGCCTGTCGCGGGCGGCGATCTTTCTCGGAGATGAGCCTGAGGAACTGATCGTTGCGCTGGCGGGGAATGCGGCGCGGTTCTATCACTTTCGGGCCGGGCGTCTGACGGCGATCAGCGATGCCTACGGCAATCGTCTGACGGTGCATCGGGATCTTTCCGACCGGATTCAGCGACTGGATAACGGCGCCGGACGTTCGCTGCTGTTGCGCTACGAGCGGGCGCACCTGGTCGCGGTCGATTATCAGGTTTTCTGTGAAGCCGCCTGGCGCACCGAGCAGACGCTGGTCAGCTACCGCTTCGATGCCCGCCACCGGCTGATCGAGGCGAGCAACGCCGCCGACGAGAGCGAGCGTTACGACTACGACGACCGGCACGTCATCCTGCAGCGGCAGTTAACGGGCGGCGCGAGTTTTTTCTGGGCGTGGGAGCGCGAGGGCAAGGCTGCGCGCTGCGTGCGGCACTGGGCGTCGTTTTCGCAGATGGACACGCGTTACGTCTGGGACGACGCCGGCAGCGTGCGGGTGCAGTACGTCGACGGCCGCGAAGAGGTTTATGTCCACGACGACACGGCGCGGCTGGTGCGGCAGGTCGCCGCCGACGGGGGTGAGCAGCGCAAGGCCTACGATGCGCAGGGTCGGTTGATCGCCGAGCAGGATGCGCTGGGGGCGGTCACCGAGTACCGCTACGACGATGCCGGACGGCTGATCGCGCTGATTCCGCCGGACGACGCGCCGACGTCCTACGAATACCGCAACGGTTTCCTGCACCGCCGCAGCCGGGGCGACGCCGAATGGACCTGTCGGCGCAATGCCCAGGGCGACATCACCGAAGCGGTCGATCCCGACGGCCATGTCACCCATTACCACTACGACCCCCAGGGGCGGCTGCTGTCGATCCGTTATCCGGACAGTGGTCGGCAGGTGTTCGTGTGGAACGACCTGGGCCAGTTGCTCGAGGAAAGCCTGCCCGACGGCGGGGTTCGGAAGTTTTCCTACGATGCGCTGGGCCGACGGATTGCAACGCAGGACGAACACGGTGCGGTCACCGGCCATGCCTGGGATGCCGTTGGCCGGCTGATCCAGACCACGCTGCCGACCGGGGCCACCCGAGCCTGGTCCTACAGCGCCTACGGCCAGATCACTGCCGAGCGCGACGAGCTGGGGCGCATCACCCGCTACGAGTATGACGACGACCTGCATTTGGTCAGCCGCCGGATCAACCCCGACGGCACGCGGTTGCAGTACCGCTACGACCATGCGCAGTTGTTGCTGACGGAGATCGAGAACGAGTCCGGCGAAAAATATCGGCTGGACTACACACCCACCGGATTGATCCGACAGGAAACCGGATTCGATGGCCGGCGCACCGCGTATGCCTACGACCGCAACGGCCACCTGCAGGAAAAGACCGAGTTTGGTGATGACGGCTCGACCTTGGTCACCGCTTATGAGCGTGACCGTGCCGGGCGTCTGCTGCGCAAGACTTTGCCCGATGGCAGCACGGTGGATTATCGCTACGACCGCCTCGGTCGGCTGACCGGCGTGGACGACGGCCAGAACCACCCGCTGGCCTTCGAATACGACCGACAGAACCGGCTGATCACCGAGCATCAAGGCTGGGGCACCCTGCGTTACACCTACGACGCCTGCGGCCAGCTCACCCGGATGCGCCTGCCGGACAACAGCAAGCTCGATTACCACTACGCCAAGGGCGGCGCGCTGACCGCGATCGACCTCAACGGCGCCTTGCTCACCCGCCACGTCTACCAGAACGGTCGCGAGCAGCAGCGCCAGCAGGGACTGCTGCTCAGCGAATATGCCTACGACGAACAGGGGCGTTTGCTCTCCCACGCTGTCGGCCATCAACGCAGTGCCCTGTATCGCCGCGACTTTGCCTACAGCGCCAACGGCAACCTCGAACAGATTGCCGACACCCGCCACGGCCAGCGCAGCTACCAGTACGACGTCCTCGACCGGCTGATCCGCGTGCGCCACAGCCGCAACGACCTGCCGGAAGCCTTCGCCCACGACCCGGCGGGCAACCTGCTGCTGCAGGATCGCCCGGGCCCTAGCCACATCAAGGGCAACCGCCTGCTGATGCAGGGCGATCGCCACTATGACTACGACGCCTTCGGCAACCTGATCCGCGAACGCCGGGGCCGCGCCCAACAACTCGTCACTGCATACCGCTACGACAGTCAGCACCGCCTGATCGGCCTGACCCGCCCCGACGGCAGCACTGTGACCTACCACTACGACGCCTTCGGCCGCCGTATCCGCAAGACCGTCGACGGCCAGACCACCGAGTTCTTCTGGCAGGGCGACCACCTCGTCGCCGAAAGCAGCAAAGATCAGCACCGCAGCTTCATCTACGAACCCGGCACCTTCCGCCCATTGGCGATGCTCGACGGCCAGGGCCCGAAACGCGCCTGCCCGTTCTACTACCAGCTCGACCACCTCGGCACCCCGCAGGAACTGACCGACTACAGCGGCGAGATCGTCTGGTCGGCCAGGTACAACGCCTACGGCAAAACCACCTCGGTGGAACTGGCCGGCGACGACTACCTCGACCAGCCGCTGCGCTTTCAGGGGCAGTACTTCGATGACGAAAGCGGACTGCATTACAACCGGCACCGGTATTACGACCCGGAGGTGGGCCGATACCTGACGCCGGATCCGGTGAAGCTGGCGGGTGGGTTGAACCAGTACCGGTACGTGCCGAATCCGACGGGGTGGGTGGATCCGTTGGGGTTGACGTCAAATTGTCCGCCGCCGAACAGGCCGGGATGTCCGGTGCCGGATGGGGTGGGTGGTTCGGTTGTTCATGAAGGCGAGCCAGCGCTGCCGAAGATGACTGCGCAGGAGCGGCGGGCGAGGATTGACGAGTTGGCAGAGGCGAATGCTTATCGGCGTTTGGATGAAATGGAGAAAGCTACGCAAGGCGCACACTTCTTAGAGAAACATGGCAAACAGACCACACTGGCTTCTCAGCAGGAACGTTCGATTACGGGTAGAAACCCAACAACTGGTGTCATCGAGGTTTATACCAACGGGAGACGAGCAGGGCAGCCAAAAATACCTAGTGCAGCCACACATTTTTTTAGCTATCGAGACCAATTGAACGCGATATATCGTGCGCAGCTGATTTTCAGGAGAAATGGTCAAATGGCGTCTAAGGAACCGATGAATATGGGCAAAATTGTTGGTGAAGGATACAAAAGAGGTGGAGTAATTTACGGGCAGCAAACACATGCAGTAGTCATCCTGGATCGAGCAGGTAAGCCGATAACCTCTTATACGGAGTTTATGGAATGAAACGTAAGCCTGAATATTTTGTTTTGCGTGGTCTGCTTTTTCTGTTTGATATAGAAAATACACATGATGATGCGCGTGAAAAGATCATTGTTTCAAAGAATGTTAATGACAAGAAGGAGCTTGCTGAACTGTTTGATATTCTTATGAAGCCAGAATTTCTCTCTTACAGTTTTGATGAGCGCGAGTGGTGTATTAATACGCTGAAGCACTACTTGGAGACCGGTGACAGCTTTGATGCTGTATTTACAAAAATCACAACTTATTTTGATGACGATGTAGAGGATCAGCGTCAGTTCATGCAGGTTTTGTTAAGTTGCTTGTTGAGGTACCAAATCGATGCTTCAACAGAGAGACAAGGATGACACAGGGATGGCCGTGTATTGATAATCAACGCTGGCCAATCACCTGCGCTGAGTGAAGATCAGCAGTCGTAAGGCTATCAATCAAATGCACACTATACCCCTGCACATTCTTCGCATGATGCTTCGCCTGCGAAGCCATCTCCGCCAGCTGGCTCGCATCCAGTTGCGCACAAGCATCCGGATGCAGATGGACGACCCCGATGGAGAGTGACAGCAACGGAAATTCCTGTCGGATACCCTGACGATTCGGCGCAACAAAACATCCGGCTTCAAGGTGTTCGGGGCGGTAGAAGCGACGGCATTGGCTCTGGAAATCATCAAGCAATTGGTTCAGCCGTTTGCGCCAATCCTCCGGGCCGAGCACCAACAGAAAATCATCCCCACCGATGTGGCCAACGAAATCGCGGGACGGGTCGACGCGTTCGTTGAGGCATTGCGCCAGACACAACAGCACCTCGTCTCCCCGACCATATCCATAGATATCGTTAAAGGGCTTGAAACTGTCGATATCGACATAGCAAATAACCGATTCCCGCCCTTGTTGCAGCAGGCGGGTGAGGCATTGCTGTATCGGTACGTTGCCGGGCAGCAGAGTCAGCGGGTTGGCGTAACGAGCCTGCTGGATTTTCAGTTCGGTAATCAGTTTGAGCACGTCGATCACCCGGCCCAGGCCCAGATAGCTGCCGTTGAGGGTGATGATGAAGTCTTCTTCGATGCGCTGTCGGGCGCGGCTGGTGATCAGGCGGCTGACCTGTTGCAGTGACTGGCTCATTTCCACGGCGAGAAAATCGTCGTTCATCAGCCGGCTGATGGGTTTGCGGGCGAACAGGTCTGTGGCGAACGGCTTGAGCAGTGCATCGGACAGAGAATGACGATGGACGATGCCACACGGCTGGCCCTGTTCGTCGAGCACTGCCAGCGAGTTCAGGTTGGCCTGACGGCGAAACGCTTCGAGAACAGTGGCGGTTGGCGTATTGCGATTCACGGCCGGCTGATCATTGAGCAGGGCGCTGAGGTCGCTGCCTTCGTCATTCAGCGCGACGGCGCTGCTGTCGTGCTTGGGCATCAAGGCCCGGGCGTCCCGTGGCGGGTGTTCCTGAGGACGTCCGAGCAGATAGCCCTGCACCAGGTCCACACCCATCTCGGTCAGCACCGCAAGCTCCTCCGGCAGTTCGATACCTTCGGCAATCACCTGGGCCCGGGAGGCCTTGGCGATTTGCAGGATCGATCCGACGAACTCGCGTTTCAAGGCGTCCTGATGGATACCATCGATAAAGTGCCGGTCGATCTTCACGTAATCCGGCCGCAGTTCCGACCACAAGCGCAGGCTCGAATAACCTGCGCCCAGATCGTCGAGGGCAATCGAAAAACCCATGGCCCGGTAGTGATGCAGCGCGGTTTGCAGCAACTGGAAGTCGTCAATCGGCGTCTGTTCGGTGAGTTCGATCACCACCTGGCTGGGTGGAATGCCGAAGTCCTGCAGCAATTGGAGAGTACGTCCCGGCTGATGTGCGGCTTCGAGCAGGGATTCGGGAGAAACGTTAAGAAACAGCTTGCCCGGCAGTTGCTGTTCGTTGAAGCGCCGGCAGGCGCTCTGGCGGCAGGCAATCTCCAGTTCGTTCAAGCGGCCGGCCTGGCGGGCGACGGCGAACAGGGCGATGGGGGAGTGCAGCGGGCTGTTGGACGGGCCGCGAGTCAGGGCTTCATAACCCAGAATGCGTCGCTCGGAGAGGCAGATGATCGGCTGGAACAGGCTGTGTAAAACGCTTTGAGTCAGGATCGAGCTCAAGGCACTCAGCTGTTCGGTCGTGGTCATGGCAATCTCTGGCGATAAAAAAGGACTGGGAGCGTTCTCGATGAAGAGAACCGCTCCCAGTCCTTTATTGCACGACAGAATGATGACTGTTTGATGACGATCCGGGGGTTGTCACCATTAAA
The DNA here is from genome assembly GCF_024981055.1 of Pseudomonas sp. BW7P1. NCBI lineage: Bacteria > Pseudomonadati > Pseudomonadota > Gammaproteobacteria > Pseudomonadales > Pseudomonadaceae > Pseudomonas > Pseudomonas sp. BW7P1. The sequence goes on from NZ_CP103374.1 coordinate 2,031,533, forward strand.
TTGCCATCACCTTACTTCTTGGCCACCTGATTGCTCAGCTTCAGGTAATCCAGCAGCACACGCCCGGTCTCGCTCAGGTAGGCGTCGTCTTCCGGTTTGACCTTGTCCGGCTCGGCGGCAGCAAGGGCGTCGTCGTCTTCTTTCTTCAGCTCCTTGAGCGGCTCTTCGCCTTTGGCCTTGCGACGGATGTTTTCCATCGCCAGTTGCTTGGCGTCGATGTCGGCGTGCTGGGCACGGCGATCGGCTTCGTTGAGGCTGACGGTTTTTTCTTCCAGCAGCTTTTGCGCCAGGGCCAGCTTGTCGCGGATGAACACGAACTCCGCGTCCTTGGCCGAACGGGCGTCATGCTCGGACTTGAGCTGGGCCAGGAACGGCTTGAACGGGTCGACCGCCGGTTTGATCGCCGCGCGAATGGTGTCCCATGGCATGGCTTCCGGCAGGGCGCTCTCGCCGATTTCCTTGGTGTCGATGATCGACGGGTAGTCGATGTCCGGCAGTACGCCCTGATGCTGGGTGCTCTGACCGGAAACCCGGTAGAACTTGGCCAGGGTCAGCTTCAGTTCGCCATGGTTCAGCGGCTGGATGGTCTGCACGGTGCCTTTGCCGAAGGTCTGACCACCGATGATCAGCGCACGGTGATAGTCCTGCATGGCGCCGGCGAAGATCTCCGAAGCCGAGGCGGACAGGCGGTTGACCAGCAGCGCCATCGGGCCTTTATAGAACGCGCCCGGGTTTTCGTCTTCCAGCACATCGACCCGGCCATCGGCATTGCGCACCAGCACGGTAGGGCCCTTGTCGATAAACAGGCTGGTCAGCTCGGTGGCTTCCTGCAGGGAACCGCCGCCGTTGTTGCGCAGGTCGATGACCACGCCGTCGACTTTCTCTTTCTGCAGTTCGGTCAGGAGTTTCTTGACGTCGCGAGTGGTGCTCTTGTAATCCGGATCACCGGCACGGAACGCCTTGAAGTCCAGGTAGAAGGCCGGAATCTCGATCACCCCGAGCTTGTAGTCCTTGCCGTCCTGCTTGAGGCTCAGAATGGATTTCTTCACGGCCTGGTCTTCGAGCTTCACCGCTTCACGGGTGATCGGCACGATCTTGCTCGTCTGATCGTTCGGCGCATTGCTGGCCGGGATGACTTCCAGGCGGACCACGGTGCCTTTCGGACCACGGATCAGCTTGACCACCTCGTCCAGACGCCAGCCGACCACGTCGACCATTTCCTTGTTGCCCTGGGCAACGCCGATGATCTTGTCCGCAGGAGCGACCTGTTTGGTCTTGTCGGCCGGGCCTGCCGGCACCAGACGCACGACCTTCACCTGGTCGTTGTCGCTCTGCAGCACGGCGCCGATGCCCTCAAGTGACAGGCTCATGTTGATGTCGAAGTTTTCCGCGTTATCCGGCGACAGATAGTTGGTGTGCGGATCGTAGGACATGGCGAAGGTGTTGATGTACGCCTGGAAGATGTCTTCGGCACGGGTCTGGTCCAGGCGCGCCAATTGGTTCTTGTAGCGCTTGGTCAGGGTTTCCTGGATCTGCTTCGGCTCTTTGCCGGCGATCTTCTGCCGCAGCACTTCGTCTTTGACGCGTTTGCGCCACAGGTCGTCGAGTTCGGCGGTGGACTTGAGCCACGGAGCGTCCTTGCGGTCGATCAGCAAGGTTTCCTTCGTGGTGAAGTCCATCTTGTCGACGCCTTTGTTCAGCTCGGCAATGGCGAAGTCCAGACGCGCTTTCACGCGGTCCAGATAACGTTTGTAGATGGTGAAGCCGGCGTTGAGGTCGCCGCTCTTGAGGAAATCGTCGAACTGGTACTTCCACTTGTCGAATTCGGCGATGTCGCTGGCCATGAAATAGCTGCGCGACGGGTCCAGCAGCTTGATGTAGCTGTCGTAGATGATCGCCGAACGTGCATCGTCGAGCGGCGGCTTGCTGTAGTGGTGGCGCTTGAGCAACTCGACGACGTTCAGACTGGCGATCACTTCATCGCGATCAGGCTGCAACTTGTCCCAGCTGTTGGCTGCGAATGTAGTGCCCGACACCGGCAAGAGGCCGATACCGATGAAAAGAGCGAGGGCGGTGCTGGGGAGCAGATGCTTCATGCTGATTCGACGCGGGGACAATTGATAACGCATATTAGGCCGTCTTTGAAGTCGCCGGTACCTCTACGCTCTGTACGATAACTGCTGTTCAGCGCTCGTTCAGACCCCAGGGCCGGTCGCATAATGCAAAAAGCCCGGCGCTACAGCTTCGGGCTCAGTCCAGACTCACTATGGAGGCACTGTGAAGGCATTGCAAGGCGTTGAAGGTCAAGTGGCATGGGTTGATGAACCCGGTCCTGAGTGTGATGCAGGACAAGTCCGCATCCGGGTGGCGGCTGCGGGCCTCAATCGCGCGGACTTATTACAGAAGGCGGGGCTTTATCCACCGCCACCGGGCGCCAGTCAGGTGCTCGGTCTTGAGTGCTCCGGAGTGATCAGCGAAGTCGGCGCCGGCTCCTCCTGGCAGATCGGTGATCGGGTCTGCGCCTTGCTGGCCGGGGGCGGAATGGCCGAAGAGGTCGTCGTCGACGGGCGGCATGCGCTGCCGGTTCCGGAGGGCGTGTCGCTGATCGAAGCCGCCGCATTGCCTGAGGTCTATGCGACGGTCTGGCTGAATGTGTTTCAACTCGCTGCGCTCAAACCCGGGGAGAAAGTTCTGTTGCATGCGGGGGCCAGCGGTATCGGTTCCGCCGCCATTCAACTGTGCAAGGCGTTTGGCAATCCATGCTGGGTCAGCGTCGGATCGGCCGAGCGCCTGGCCTATTGTGAAGCACTGGGCGCCCAGGGCGGCGTGGTGCGCACCGACGATCTGGAAAGCCTGCGGGACTTCGGGCCGTTCGATGTGATTCTGGATCCGGTCGGCGGCAATTACTCGGCGCTGAATCTGAAGCTGATGGCTCAGGACGGCCGCTGGGTGCTCATCGGTCTGATGGGGGGCCGTGAAGCGAAACTGGACCTGGCCCAGGTGCTGGCCAAGCGTGTGCAACTGCTGGGCTCGACCCTGCGCAGCCGCGACGATCAGTTCAAGGCCGATCTGTTCAGCGATCTGCGCCAGCATGTGTGGCCGCTGTTTTCCGAGGGGCGCCTGAAGCCGCAACTGGCCAGGACCTTTGCGATCAAGGATGCCGAAGCGGCGTTTGCCGAGCTGGCGAGCAACACGGTGGCCGGGAAACTGGTGCTGGTGATCGACGAAAGCCTGAGCTGATCGTCGATGCATGTGGGAGCAGGCCTGCTCCCACATGGCATTCACTTATTTCCAGAGGTGAATCGGCCATCCGGACTGCTCGGCCTGCTCGCGCAACACCGGGTCGGGATTGACCACATGCGGGTAATCCACCTTCAGCAGCAGCGGCAGGTCATTGCGTGAGTCGGAATAGAAACTTGCGCCTTCAAGGTTTTCCTCTTCGGCATCCAGCCATTCCAGCAGGCGGGTGATCTTGCCTTCGCGATAGGTCAGGGTACCCACGGTGTTGCCGGTGTATACGCGATGGGCGACTTCCAGTTCGATGCCCAGGATCTCGTCGATGCCCAGCCGCTCGGCAATCGGTTTGACCAGGTGCGTGCCCGAGGCCGAAATCACCAGAATCCGGTCACCGGCCTTGCGGTGGGCGGCGATGGTTTTGGTGGCGTCGCTGAAGATGATCGGCTCGATGAAGTCCTCCACCCACGGTCCGACGAGATGCTCGACTTCTTCCGGGGTGCGACCGATCAACGGTTCCAGGCTGAAGTCCATGTAATCCTCCATGCGCAATTTGCCATGGCTGTAGGCGTCCATGAGCTCATTGTTCCTGCGCATGAACGACTCGGGATCGACCCAGCCCAGGCGGCCCATCTGCTCGCTCCAGAGGGTGGCGCAGTCGCCGTGGATCAGGGTTTCGTCCAGATCAAAAATTGCCAGGGCCATCAGTGCAGTTCTCTCTTCAACGTCAGCAAAGTCATCAGGCTACCTCACACAGGGCAGCCGGATCGATGGAAAGCGCCAGGCGCCGACCGTCGGGGTGTAGATCCGCTGCCGACCGGTTGAGCACATCCACTACCAGCTCCACACCCCTGGCTTCGACGCGATAGCGAATCACGTTGCCCAGCAGGCTGTGGCTGCGGATCTGTGCATCGAGCTCGCCGTTCAGGCTCAGTTCGATGGCTTCCGGGCGAATCGCAACGCGGTGGTTGATCGGTCGCTGCAACAGCTTCGTTGCACTCTCGGCGTCCAGCAGGTTGTAGTTGCCGATGAAACCGGCGGCGAATACATCGACTGGGGCGGTGTACAGGGTTTCGGCATCGCCGCTTTGTACGATCTTTCCCTGATTCATCAGGAAAATCCGGTCAGACATGGTCAGGGCTTCTTCCTGATCGTGTGTGACGAAGATGGTGGTCAGACCCAGTTCGCGCTGGATCTGACGGATCTGCTCGCGCAGATGCTTGCGAATCCGCGCATCAAGGGCTGACAGCGGTTCATCCAGCAACAACAGACGCGGACGGGTGACCAACGAGCGGGCGAGGGCGACACGCTGGCACTGACCACCGGAAAGTTGGTGCGGATAACGACTGGCGAAGTCGTTGAGTTCCACCAGTTTCAGCGCCTCGGTGACACGCTTGTGGCTGTCGTCCGGATTGACCTTCTGCATGCGCAGGCCAAAGGCGACGTTCTGCTCCACGGTCATGTTGGGGAACAGTGCATAGCTCTGGAACACCATGCCGATTCCGCGTTTCTGTGGCGTCAGCGGCACGATGTCGACGCCATCGAGCAGAATCTTGCCGCCATCCACCGGTGTCAGGCCGGCGATGCAGCGCAGCAGGGTGGATTTGCCACAACCGGAGGGGCCGAGCAGGGTGACGAACTCACCTTTCCGGATTTCGCAGTTGATGTCGCTGAACACCGTGGTGCCGGCGTAGTTTTTCTGAAGGTGTTGGACGCTGACATAGCTCATTCGCTTTTGTCCTTGTTCAAGATGTTGGCGACCCAGGTCAGGACCAGCACAAAAAAGAAGTAGGAAATCACCAGTGCGCTGGTGAAGTGGCCGCTGCTGTTGCGCATGTTGTTGAGGTAGACCTGCAGGGTTTCGTAGCGGGTGCCGACCAGAATGTTGGCGAACACGAATTCACCGAACAGGAACGAGAACGACAGCAGCAATGCGACCATCAGGCCTTTGCGAAGATTCGGCAGTACCACCAGAAACGCAGCCTGAAAGGTACTGGCACCGAGCAGTTGGGCGGCGTCCATCAGGTCACGCAGGTTGATCGCCTGCAGGTTGTTGGTGATGGCCCGGTACATGAACGGCAGCGCCACGGTGAAGTAGCAACCGATCAGGATCCACGGCGTGCCGACCATCGCGAGCGGCCCGGAACCATAGAGCTGCAACAGCCCCACCGACGACACCACCGGCGGCACCGCGAAGGGCAGCAGGATCAGGATGTTCATCAGCGCATCGAGTTTCGGGAAGTGGTAATGCACCACGAACAGCAGCGGCAGGATCAGCACCACCGAAAGGATCAGCGCACCGACGCACACCAGCAGCGACTGACCGAAGGCGTGCAGGAAACGTGGATCGCTCCACAACTGGATGTACCACTTGAAGGTGAAGCCGCTGGGCAGCACGGTGGCCGACCAAGTGCTGGCGATCGAATAGATCAGCGTGCCCAGCAGCGGCAGCAGCAGAATGGCGAACAGCAGGTAGACCACGACGCGGTGGTAGACGCCGGCCGGGCCGGATTCAGCGCGAGACATGGTAGCTCCTCTTCAGCAGCAGTTGATGCACGACGGTCACCAGGGTCATCAGCGCCACCAGCACCACGGCCAGGGCACTGGCCATGTTCGGGTCCAGGGAAATGTCACCGGAGACCATCGCCGCAATCCGGATCGGCAGTACGTTGAAGTTGCCGGTGGTCAGCGCATACACCGTGGCGTAGGCGCCGAGGGCGTTGGCCAGCAGGATCACGAAGGTGCCGAGCAGGGCCGGGGTCAGCACCGGCAGGCCGATGTGACGCCAGAACTGCCAGCCGTCAGCGCCGAGCAGTGCGGCGGATTCGCGCCAGTCTTCACGCAGCGCGTCGAACGCCGGGTACAGCAGCAGAACGCCCAGAGGAATCTGGAAGTAGGTGTAGAGGATGATCAATCCGGTTTTCGAGTACAGGTTGAAGTCCTGGATGATCCCGGCCTGCTTCAGCATGATGGTGATGCTGCCGTTGAAGCCGAGCAGGATGATGAACGCGAAGGCCAGGGGCACGCCGGCGAAGTTGCTGGTCATGTTGGCGAAGGCGTTGACGAAGTTGCGCAGCTTCGAATCCACCCTGCGCAGGGAGTAAGCACCGAGCACGGCGATGATGATGCCGAACACACTCGACCAGAAACTGATTTCAAGGCTGTACTGGATTGCCTGCAGATAGAACTTCGAATTGAAGATTTTGCTGAAGTTGGCGAAGCCCCAGCCGAACTCCTCCGATTGCAGGCTGTTGATCATCACCCAGATCAGCGGGGCGATTTCGAACACGATAAAGAACAAGGCGAACGGCACCAGACACAGGGCCGCCAGCCATTTGCCGCGAGTCATGGCGTTCACTTGAGCAACTCCCGGCACACAGGTTTGTCGTGGGGCACGCCAAGCAATTCGCAGACCGTGCCGCAAAGATCGGTCTGCTTCGGTGTGGCGTCGGCGTTCAGGCTGAAGGCGTCGCCGAGTACGAACAGCGGTACCTGGCGTTCTTCCGGCAGCAGGCCGTTGTGCGAGCGGTCGCTGTTCATGCCGTGGTCAGCGGTTACCAGCACCTGACAACCGGCGTCGAGCCAGCCTTGCAGGTAGTCGGCGAGGATGATGTCGGCGCTGCGCGCGCTGTTGCGGTATTGCGGAGTGTCGAGGCCGTGCTTGTGGCCGGCGTCGTCGATGTTCATCGGATGGATCAGCAGAAAGTCCGGAGCGTGGCGCAGACGCAGGTTCTCGGCGTCGGCGAACAGGTGCGAGTCCGGATAGTGATCGTTCCAGTAAAAGTGACCATGCTGGATCGGTAGCATCGGGTCGTCGGTGTGACGATCCCTGGCAGCCACGAACGGCGAGCGGTTGTACAGCTCGCTGACCCAGTGGTACGCCGCCGCGGCGGTTTTCAGACCGGCATCGCGGGCGTAGTGATAGATGCTGCGCTGGTTGGACAGGCGCGAGACGTTGTTGTGGACGATGCCGCTGTCGATGGGCGGCACGCCGGTGAGGATGCATTCGTAAAGGGGTCGGGACAGGGCCGGCAGCTCGCACTCCAATTGATAGAGCGCGGCGCGTCCTGCGCCAACGTAAGCCTGCAGATGCCCCATGGCGTGACGCGCGACTTCGTAATTGAGGCCGTCGAGCACGACAAGGATGACGGTGTGCTTCATGGGGGGCAAAAACTCCGCGAATTCAAACAGCTCGAAATCAACTCAATCCCGTGTGGGAGCGAGCCTGCTCGCGAAGGCGGTTGTTCACTCAACAAGGATGTTGACTGAGACGGCGCATTCGCGAGCAGGCTCGCTCCCACATCTGGATCTCCAACAAATCACACAGAGGGGGCTACCGCATTACTGCATGTTGATGATCACTTCTTCCTGCCACTTCTGCGGCAGAGCCTTGGAGGTTTTTTCCCACGCATCGGCGTCCTTGATCGGCGTGACCTTCTTGTACTGCTCGTTCGGCAACAGCTTGGCTTTCACGTCTTCCGGCAGGGTCAGGTGCTCGGCGCGGATCGGACGGGCGTTGCCACGGGCGAGGTTGGTCTGGCCGGCGTCGCTGAAGATGTATTCGCGGGTCAGCTTGGCGGCGTTCGGGTTCTTCGCGTATTTGTTGATGATGGTGGTGTAGCCGGAAATCACCGAGCCGTCGGACGGGATCAGCACCACGTAGTCATCCGGGTTGGCCATCTTGGCCTTGTAGCTCAGACCGTTGAAGTCCCAGACCACGCCGACTTCGACCTCGCCTTTTTCCATGGTGGCGATGGTCGGGTTGGCCAGCGACAGGCGACCTTGCTTGGCGATGTCTGCGAAGTACAGCAGGGCAGGCTGGATGTTTTTCTCGTCGCCGCCGTTGGCCAGCGCTGCCGCGAGTACACCGTTGGCCGCCTGGGCCGCGGTGCTCACGTCACCGATGGAGACCTTGTATTTGCCGCCCTTGAGGTCCGCCCAACTTTTCGGTACTTCGGAACCGTGCAGCAGCTTCTTGTTGACGATGAACGCAATGGTGCCGGTGTAGGCCAGCGCCCAGTTGCCGTCCTTGTCCTTGGCCCAGGCCGGAACCTGATCCCAGGTGGTCGGCTTGTACGGTTGCACCACGCCTTGCTTGACAGCGATTGGGCCGAAAGCGGCGCCGACGTCGCCGATGTCGGCGGTGGCGTTGTCTTTCTCGGCGGCGAACTTGGCGATTTCCTGGGCCGAACTCATGTCGGTGTCGATGTGTTTCAGGCCGTAGGTCTTGGCCAGGTCTTTCCAGGTGCCTTTCCAGTTGGCCCAGTCGTCGGGCATGCCGACGCTGTTGACGGCGCCTTCCGCTTTCGCTGCGGCTTCGAGGGTTTTCAGATCGTCAGCCGCCATGGCGGCGGTGCACAGGGCAATGGTCGAGCCTAACAGTGTTGCCAGGAAAAGCTGTTTCATTCCGAAGCTCCTTGGTCGTGTTCAACGCTGCGATTGCGGTGTGTGTTGGTCTAGGTCAGCAATACCTGAGCCAATGTAGGGGGGCTGGATGACACTTTGATGTCGGCGAATGCCTGGCCAGCGATTTTTTTCGCCGGTACCGGCGGCTGCCCGGTAAGCGTAGACCACCCTTAAAGTCCCGGCTGGCAAGGGACCTGGCCGATGTATTGCAAGTTGTCAGGGCGACCGTTCGGTGGTTTTGTCATCTCCCGGTCATCTGCACTGCCTAGGCTTGCAACACGACCGAACGGCGCAATAGTCGTGCGGTTTTGCCCCGAAACAGTGCTGGTCTAGTCCAGATAGGTAACATTGATGCGCGATGAGGCAACAAAAGCGGTGACAGCCATTGGCCAGATCCTTCAGGAACAGATCGGTCATGGTCTGCTCGCGGCGGGGAGCAAGCTGCCGGCCGAGCGCAAGCTCAGCGAGTTGTTCGGCACGACCCGGATCACGGTGCGGGAAGCCTTGTTGCAACTGGAGGCGCAAGGCCAGATTTACCGCGAGGAACGTCGGGGCTGGTTCGTGTCGCCGCCGCGTCTGGCTTACAACCTGATGCAACGCAGTCACTTTCACGCGATGGTCAGTGCGCAGGGGCGGGTGCCGTCGACCGAGGTCATTTCTGCGCGACTGCAACCGGCGTCGGCGGCGGTGTGTGCGTGGTTGCAGTTGCCGGCGCTGTCGAGCGTGATTCAGATCTGCCGGTCGCGACGGATCGACGGGCGGCTGGTGCTGTATGTGGAGCATTATCTGAATCCGCAGTATTTCCCGGGGATTCTGGATTTCGATCTGAATCAGTCGATCACCGAGCTGTATGCGCGGCATTACGATTTGCACTATGGGCGGGTGCGGTTCGAGATTGTGCCGACCTCGTTGTCGGTGGATGCGGCGGCGGCTTTACGGGTGTCGGTGGGGAGTCCGGGGTTACGGATTGCGCGGGTCAATTATGATCAGTCGGGGCGGTTGATTGATTGTGATCTGGAGTTTTGGCGGCATGATGCGATTCACGTTGGGGTTGACGTTGTTTGACCTTGACCTTGGCGGCCTTTGGGCCGGCCAGGTTTTGGGTTGTTTTGGGTGAATATCCGTTTCTTCGGGTGCTGCGGCTGGCGGTTCCGCTCTTACAGCGGGTCACTTTTTCAAACGCCAAAAAGTAACCAAAAGGCTGGGCCCCTGCGTTCGGCCCCTCGCTGAGGCTCGGGGTTCCTTCGCTCCGGAATTCATCCGGGGGCATCGCCTCCGGTTTGCTTCGCTGCACCTCCTCTCGATGTGTTTGGCTTCGCCAAACGGCGCTGCGCGCCACCCCCCGGATGAATCCCTCCACTCAGCCTGCCGATGGGGCCGCACGTCAAAAGCGGTACTCGAGCTAACGCTCATCGTTTTGAGTGGGGGGGCGTGGAGGTTTGGTTACTCCTGAGTTTGGCCACCACCGCCTGCGGTAATCACCTGCACATTCATCCTCGGCGTCGCCAGATCCAGTCCTGCCTCATCCAGATGCCGTTTCAGCGACAAATTGAACGCCCGCGAAACCTCCCACTGTTTGATCGGTGCGGTCTTGAACCGGGCGCGCAATATTGCGTTGCCGGATTCAAAACTTTCCACGCCCTGAATCTCCAGTGGCGACCAGATGTTGCGGCGCTGTAGCGGGTCGGTGCGCATTTTCTGGCCGACGTCGCGCATCAGTTTGATCGCGTCGTCGATGTTCATGTTGAAGGGCACGGCCACGCGGAAGATCGCGTAGCCGAATTCCCGGGAGTAGTTCTTGATGCTTTTGATTTCGCTGAACGGGATGGTGTGGACGATGCCGTCGATGTCCCGCAGGCGAACGGTGCGGATGGTCAGGCCTTCGACGGTGCCCAGGTGCCCACCGACGTCGACGTAGTCGTCGATGGCCAGGGAGTCTTCGATGATGATGAACAGGCCGGTGATCAGGTCGGCCACCAGCGACTGGGCGCCGAAACCGATCGCCAGGCCGATCACGCCGGCACCGGCCAGCAGAGGCGTGACGTTCATGCCCATGTTTGCCAGGGCGACGATCAGGGCGATGATGAAGATCGCCACGAACAGCACGTTGCGGATCAGCGGCATCATCGTTTGCGCGCGGGCGTTGGCCAGTCCTTTGCGCGAGCGGGTGAGGGCGTGGTGGACGGCGGTGTCGCTGAGGATCCAGATCAGCCAGGCGAAGATCAGCGTGCCGATCAGGCTGAACAGTTTGACGCTGATGTCGTGGCCTTCGCCTTCGGTGAAGCCGATCAGCGAAAGGCCCCAGACCCGCAGGCCGAGTTCGATGAAGGCCAGCCACACCAGCAGATGCGCGAGGGTGTAGAAGAAGCTCTTCAGGCGTTCGGAGTACAACGCATGACGTTTCGGCCCGTGCTGAGGCTTGAGGGCATGGCGACGGACAAGGCCGTTGATCACCATGCACAACACCAGCAGTACGGTGCAGATCAGCGACTGGCGCAATGCCGTGCTGGTGTCGCCGGCGGAGACGAACGTGGCGAACAGGGAAATGCCCACCAGCACCAGCGCCGGTACGTACCAGAAGGTGCCGAGGATTTCGATGGTGTCGCTCAGGGCGCGGCGGGTCAGGCGACGGGACAGCGGCTGGTTGCGGATCAGGTGGGCGATGGGGCGGCGGAAGCGCAGGATGAACAGGCCCGTCAAAAACGCCGCCAGCACATTGGTGACGGTGGCGGCGGTGTGGGCCAGGTGTGCGCCCAGACCGGCCACCAGGCGCGGATCGCTCAATGCCTCACCGAACGCGGCGAAGCTGCCGATCAGCCACAGCGGACGGAAAGCCTGGTGACGCAGGATATACAGCGCACGGTGGCGGTGCGGGCCGTCGAGCAAGGAAAAGGCAATCACGCAGATCGCCGAGAAACAGGTGCCGACCACCAGCGCGTAGGCCAGCACCATCGCCAGGCTTTTACCCAGGGACGATGGCAGCGCGTAGCTCATGTAGACAGTGATGACCAGGGCGATCATCCACGGCCCGAGCTTGCGCAGAGCAAAACGCAGCATGTCGAGGGCCCGGGGATGTTGCGGCAGTTCTTCGGTCAGGCCGAAGCGCATGCGCACCCGGTGGCCGAGCCAGATCAGCGCGGCGGCCAGCAGGCTCCAGACCATCAGGATCATGGCGAAGCCGAAGATGATCGGCAGCCATTCGCTGGCCGGCATCATCAGGGCGGACAGTTCGTCCTTGGCCAGTTCAAACTCGGTGGACCAGCGATTGAGCGGGCTGTCGCTGCCGGTGAACTGCTTTTCGAAATTGGCCAGGGTGCCGCCGATCAGGCCCAGTACACCTTCTTCCGGGGTGGCCTGGGCCTTTTTCGTGGCGTCGCGCAGTTTTTTCAGGTCGATCAGCAACTGGGCGCGTTGCTGATCGTTCTCCAGCGACTTGATGACTTCGTCGAGGGATTGGCCGAGCGGTTCCTGGGCCTCCGGTTGCGTCTTGTTCGAGCCATTGAGCAGACCGGGCAGGCTCACCGCGTGGGCAGGCGCCAGCGGCAGCAACGTCATCAGGCAGACAAGAAAGAGGCAGGGCAGGGCAAAAAAACGAGCGAACACTAGGCGGTCAACCTCGCAAGGGGCGGATCGGGCGAGTGTACGAGGCCGCCCGGATCAATGCGAGCCGGGCACGGATTTATTCGTTGAGTTTGGCGAGGATCTTGTAGACCACGGTGGCCAGGATCATCAGCATTCCGACCCACATGGCGAGCACACCGGCGTTCTTGTCGCGGAAGTTGAAGCCGATCGCCAGCAGAATCATTCCGGACAGGATCGGAATGAGCATGGCGTGGAACGCAGACATCGAGATCATGGCGACAGCCTTGTCGAAGGGGATGATTCAAGTCTAGGCGGGATTCTGCCGGACGGTGCTGATGTGTATCAGAAATGAACGGGTTTCGCAGGACAGGGGATCGCGGCAGGCAAGCGGCGATCCCCGTTTTTCTACGGCAATTCGCGACTGGCGTAGAACGCGCTCAGCACTTTCACCAGATGCGCCAGGTCATGGCTGCCGCACAGTTCGCGGATCGAGTGCATGGCGAACGTTGGCAGGCCGATGTCGACGGTGCGTACGCCGAGGTGGCTGGCGGTGATCGGGCCGATGGTCGAGCCGCAGCCCATGTCGCTGCGCACCACGAAGCTTTGCACCGGCACTTCTTCGGCCATGCACAGGTGGCGGAAGAAACCGGCGGTTTCACTGTTGGTGGCGTAGCGCTGGTTGCTGTTGACCTTGATCACCGGGCCGGCGTTGAGTTTCGGGCCGTGGTTGGCGTCGTGCTTTTCGGCATAGTTCGGGTGTACGCCATGGGCATTGTCGGCCGAGACCAGCAGGGATTTCTGAATGGTGCGGACGAACTCGTCACCTTCGGGCAGCAGACGACGCAGAGTCTGTTCCAGCATCGGGCCGTCGGCGCCGCAAGCCGAGCAGGAACCGACTTCTTCATGATCGTTGCACACCAGCACGCAGGTTTCTTCGGTGTCGGCGGTCAGCAGGGCTTGCAGGCCGGCGTAGCACGACAGCAGGTTGTCGAGTCGGGCACCGGCGATGAAATCACCGTGCAGGCCGATGACCGCAGCGCTTTGGGTGTCGTAGAAACTCAGCTCGTAATCGAGCACCACGTCGGCGTTGAGACCGTGTTCTCGGGCCAGTTGATCGGTGAGCACGGCGCGGAAGTCCACGCGCTCGTCACCTGCGAACTGCGCGAGAATCGGCGGCAGTTCGGTCTGGGCGTTGATCGCCCAGCCCTGGTTGGCTTCACGGTTGAGGTGGATCGCCAGGTTGGGAATGATGGCGATCGGGGCCTTGAAGTCGATCAACTGGCTCTCGACCTTGCCGTCGCGACGGAAAGTGACCCGGCCGGCCAGCGACAGGTCGCGGTCGAACCACGGCGCCAGTAGCGCGCCGCCGTAGACTTCTACGCCCAGTTGCCAGAAGCCCTGGCGCTGCAATTCCGGTTGCGGCTTGACCCGCAGGCACGGGCTGTCGGTGTGGGCGCCGACCAGGCGAATGCCGTCGTGCAGCGGAGCGTTGCGGCCCATCTTGATCGCGATGATCGAGGAGTCGTTACGGGTGACGTAGTAACGGCCATTGGCTTCGGTGTGCCAGGTCTCGCGTTCGTCGAGGCGCACATAACCGGCGGCCTCCAGGCGTTGAACAAGGCTGGCGGTGGCGTGGAACGGGGCAGGGGAGGCCTTGAGGAAGTCGATCAGGCCTTGGTTCAACTCTTCGCGCATAAGAAGCTCCAGACAGCGATGGGCGGGAGTTTAACGCATCGGCCTGATGCTTGGGACATGACATGTGCCGCTCGCGTCAACGAGCGGCGGCCACCCGTTTTTTCAGATAGGTCATGATGACTTTTTCGTCTTCGGGCTTTTCCGGGCGAGGCAGCTGTTGTGGCCAGCGGCTCTGGTTCAGGAGCTTTTTCTGACGTTTTTCGTCCCAGCGCAGAATTTCCCGTGAGGCACATTCCCACCATTCATGGCGACAGGCACTGTAGTACGGATGATCCGGTGCGGCGCTGCCGTACAGCAGATCACGACCGACCTTACGCATCGTGCCTTTCTGATTACGCAGCTTCCATTTGATTTTCAGACGCTGCCAAGCGGACGGGAACGGTTTGACCCGCGGCACGTCCTTGCACAGATCTACCAGCCGCTGGCTGAACTTTTCACCGTGCTGGGCGAAGAAGAAGGCCTGCATCGCATGAAAAAAACGCTTTTCCGCGAAGTAGTGATAAATGTACCTGCGGGCCTCGAGCACTGGTCGATTACGCATGGCGAACGACAGGGCGATCTGTTCGATGGTATGGATCTCGAAACCGTCGGCTGTCCATTCGTCGATCAGGCGGATCGACTCCTCGAACAACGCGCCGTCGCTGTCGGTCACACCGCACAGCCCGCTGTTGTAGAGCTTGAAGCCGTTTGCCGGGGTGACGCCATGGGCGCCGAGATCGCGACCGAGCTTCAGGTAGTTATCGCGCTCGAAGACATCTTTCCAGTCGTATTCGAAACGATCCATCACCGACTGCCCGGCAGTAATGTGCGGGAACAGGCGGTTAGGGTCACTGGTGAACAGGGTGTCGGTATCGACGAACAAGGTCTTTTCGGCCAGTTGCAGGCCGGCGGCGATGGCGCAGGCCTTGCGTCGGTGGTGATAGCCGTGGTCGCCCTGCCAGCGAGTCAGCGTCGGTTCGTCGAGCAGCACGGTATCGACTGGCCAGCCTTCGTAGTCCTGCGGCCGATCAGTGAGAACCCTGATGGCCGGGCGTTTGCCGGTTTTTGCCTGGGAGAGGGCGGTCAGGATGCTGAATTTGGCTTCGCGCCTGTAAACATCCTTGTTGCCGTAGATCAGGTAAAGCAGTTGGTGACGGGTCTTCTTGACGGGTGTTGCCAGGGAATCAGTACAACTCATCCGGAACAAAATCCTTTAAAACAGGCGACTGCCGGTCAGGCAGTGCTTAAAACGGAGCCGGGCATTCGAAGCGCAAGCGTTCGCCGGACTGTGGGTGGGTGAAACTGAGCATGCTGGCGTGCAGGCACAGACGCGGCCAGGCGGCCAGGGCCTGCTCGTGAGCGTAGAGGCCGTCACCGAGCAGCGGATGACCGATGGACAGCATGTGTACGCGCAACTGGTGCGAACGGCCGGTGATCGGCGTCAGCTCGACGCGGCACCAGTCGCCGCAACGTTCCAGCACGCGCCAGAAGGTCAGGGCGTGTTTGCCCAGTTCGTGGTCGACGACGTGTCGCGGCTTGGTCGGCGGGTCGTAGCGCAATGGCAGATCGATGCTGCCGCTGTCCAGTTCCGGCTGACCCCAGGCCAGGGCGGTATAGGCCTTTTCGGTTTCGCGGTCGTGAAACTGGCGCGACAGTTCGCGGTGGGTGTCGGCGTCGCGGGCCAGCAGAATGATGCCGGAGGTTTCCCAGTCCAGACGATGGACGATGCGTGCCTCCGGGTAGCCGTTTTCCTGCAGGCGGGTGATCAGGCAGTCCTTGTTGTCGTCGGCCCGGCCGGGCACCGAGAGCAACAGGGTCGGTTTGTTCACCACCAGCAAGGCGGCGTCCTGATAGATGATTTGGACGTTGGACAACGGCATTAAAACAGCCTCGTAACAAATGCCAACGGCGGCTCAGGGCCCCTCCGGTGTCGGAAGGGCCCTGAGCCGCCGTCGTTCCTGCCGGATCGACTCAGCGATCGGGAAGGGTGATGTTGAGTTCCAGAATCGAGCAGCTGCCCTGGTTTTCCAGCGCCACGTGTACGTCGTCGTTGCCGATGTTGACGTATTTGCGGATCACTTCCACCAGTTCCTTTTGCAGGGATGGCAGGTAGTCAGGGGTGCTGCGCTGGCCGCGTTCATGCGCCACGATGATCTGTAGACGCTCTTTCGCGACCGAGGCGGTACTTGGCTTTTTGTTGGCACGAAAGAAGTCAAAAAGGTTCATTACCTACCTCCAAACAGACGCTCGAAGAATCCCTTCTTCTCGACATTCAGGAACCGGTGTTCTTTTTCCTTGCCCAGCAGGCGATCAACGGTATCGCTGTAGGCCTGGCCGGCGTCGCTCTGGTCGTCGAGGATGACCGGGACGCCCTGGTTGGAGGCCTTGAGCACGGCCTGGGATTCCGGAATGACACCCAGCAGGCGCACGGCGAGGATTTCCTTGACGTCTTCGACGCCGAGCATTTCGCCTTTTTCGACGCGCTCCGGGTGGTAGCGGGTGATCAGCAGGTGTTCCTGAATCGGCTCTTCGCCTTTTTCGGCGCGACGGGACTTGCTGGCCAGCAGGCCGAGCATGCGGTCGGAGTCACGTACCGAGGACACTTCAGGGTTGGTCACGACGATCGCTTCGTCAGCGAAGTACATGGCCAGGTGCGCGCCTTTCTCGATGCCCGCCGGGGAGTCGCAGACGACGAAGTCGAATTGCTCCTTGAGCTCCATCAGGACTTTTTCCACGCCTTCCTGGGTCAGCGCGTCCTTGTCGCGGGTCTGGCTGGCAGCCAGCACGTAGAGGTTTTCCAGGCGCTTGTCTTTGATCAGGGCCTGTTGCAGGTTGGCTTCGCCGTTGACCACGTTGACGAAGTCATACACCACGCGGCGCTCGCAACCCATGATCAGGTCGAGGTTACGCAAGCCCACGTCGAAATCGACGATCACTGTTTTGTGGCCGCGCAGTGCGAGGCCGGTACCGATAGCGGCGCTGGTGGTGGTCTTACCCACACCACCCTTGCCGGATGTAACCACGAGAATCTTGGCCAAGGTGTTTCACCCCTAAGGAAGAAGGACTGTTCAGCCCCTGAAAAACATCTCTTGAAAACTACTGCAGTCGGACAGCCTTGGCTGGAATCCGGCTTTTGGCCTTTTTCCTACTTCGTTTGAGCCGTTTTCGCTACGTTTTAGAGATGCTTGGAAAATGCGGCAGTATCCGTTAAAGCCGAATGATGTTCAACACGTCGCCCGACAGGCTGACCTGTACGCCCGAACCCCACATCGGATCGCGACGCAGGTCTTCGGAAACCTTGTAATGGCCTGCGATGGAGATCAGTTCAGCGCTCAATTGCTGACAGAAAATCCGCGCCTTGGTGTCGCCCTTGACCCCGGCCAGCGCTCGACCGCGCATCGGGCCGTATACATGGATATTGCCATCGGCGAGAAGTTCCGCCCCCGGGCTGACCGAGGACACCACCACCAGATCGCCACCCTGCGCGTAGATCTGTTGGCCACCACGTACTGGCGTGGTAATGACACGGGTCGGTTTGACGGTCGGCTCCGGCGGCTTTTCCGGCTTCTTTGGTGCAACGGGTTCAGCGGTTTCGAGCGGACGTTCACGGGCACCGGAAGGCGGCAGCACCGGGATATCGATGGCGATGGCGGCGGCGATGTCTTCGATGCGGCTGGCGCGGATCGCCAGCGTACGCAAGCCGTGCTGGCGGCACACGCGCATCAGGCCCGGCAAGTCGACGGCGCCTTCGCTCGGCGGCAGTTTGTCCAGGGCCAGGACCAGCGGTGCGTTGCTGAAGAAGTTCGGTGCCTGGGCGACTTTGGCGGCCAATTGCCGATCGAGGCTGTCCAGGTCGTTGCGGGACAGTTCCAGCACCGTAATGGCAAGCATGCTGCCCTTCAGCTGGAACACGGGATCTTGGTCTGGCGATTCGGTTTGGCTCATGTCGGCATACAACGGCTTGTCACTAAAAGTGCCGAGACTTATAACGAGAACGCCCGCGAGCCGCAAGCCGGGCCGAACGATGTAGAATGCGCGGCCACTTATTTACGGAAGCTTTAATGGATCGCCCGCGTTTTCGAAGAGCATTTCTCGCTCCACGCTTCTGGCCGCTCTGGTGCGGTCTGGGGCTGTTGTGGCTGACGGTGCAGTTGCCCTATCCGGCATTGCTGGCCATCGGTCGTTTTCTGGGTGCCGTGATGTATCGCTTCGCCAGCGACCGGCGGCGTATCGCCAAGCGCAATCTGGAACTGTGTTTCCCGGAAAAGTCTGCTGCCGAACGCAAGCGTCTGCTCAAGGAAAACTTCGCCTCCACCGGCATTGCGTTCTTTGAAATGGCGATGAGCTGGTGGTGGTCGCGCCAGCGTCTGGCGAAACTGGCCCACGTCGAAGGCCTGGAGCATCTGCAAAAGGCCCAGCGCGAAGGCACGGGCGTGATTCTGATGGCGGTGCATTTCACTACCCTGGAAATCGGCGCGGCTTTGCTCGGTCAGCAGCACACCATCGATGGCATGTACCGCGAACACAAAAACCCGCTGTTCGATTTCATCCAGCGTCAGGGCCGCGAGCGGCACAATCTCGACTCGCTGGCGGTGGAACGCGACGACGTGCGCGGCATGCTCAAGCTGCTGCGTTCCGGGCGAGCGATCTGGTATGCGCCGGATCAGGACTACGGTGCCAAGCAAAGCATCTTCGTGCCGCTGTTCGGCATTCAGGCCGCGACCGTCACCGCCACCAGCAAGTTCGCCCGGCTGGGCAAGGCGCTGGTGGTGCCGTTCACTCAGGAGCGTCTGGCCGACGGCAGCGGCTATCGTCTGGTGATCCATCCGCCGCTGGAAGGTTTCCCGGGTGAAACCGAGGAGGCCGACTGCATCCGCATCAACCAGTGGGTGGAAGGCGTGTTGCGCGAATGCCCCGAGCAATACCTGTGGGCGCATCGTCGCTTCAAGAGCCGCCCGCCAGGCGAGCCGAAGCTGTACGCCAAACGCCGTTGAATCACCCCATCCCATAAGCACCACGGAGCGTTGCGATGAGCCCAACTGAACCGGTCACAGGTTTGATTCTTTCCGGCGGCGGGGCTCGGGCGGCGTATCAGGTGGGGGTGCTGGCGGCGATTGCCGAATTGCTGCCCCTGGGCGCGGACAATCCGTTCCCGGTGATCGTCGGTACCTCGGCCGGGGCGATCAATGCGGTCAGCCTCGCCAGTGGCGCCACGGACTTTCGGGCCGCCATCGAGCGCCTGACCCTGTTCTGGCAAGGCTTTCGCAGTCATCGCGTGCTGCGCAGCGACTGGCCGGGGGTGATCCGCCAGGCCTGCCGTTTCGTCAGTCACAGTCTGCTGGGCATGGGCCGGCAATTGCCGGTGGCCCTGCTCGACAGTTCTCCGCTGCGCCATCTGCTCAATGAAAAACTGCACATGCCCGGTATCGCCGAATCCATTGCCCGCAAGCAGTTGCATGCCGTGGCGGTGACCGCATTCGGCTATGAGTCGGGGCAGGCCGTGACCTTCTATCAGGGCGGTGGCAGCATCGATGCCTGGTTGCGTCATCGACGCATTGGCGTACCGACCCGATTGACCGTGGAGCACTTGCTCGCCAGTTCGGCGATCCCGCTGTTGTTCGCGCCGGTGAAAATCGGCGAGGAATATTTCGGCGATGGCGCGGTGCGACAGTCGGCACCGATCAGCCCGGCTCTGCACCTGGGGGCGAGCCGGGTGCTGGTGGTGGGTGTCAGTGGCAATCCGCGAGGATTCGACCCGGCGCAACCGCTGGAGCGCACCTATACGGGAAAACAGCCGACACTGGCGCAGATCGGCGGCCACATGCTCAACAGCACCTTCATTGACAGCCTGGAAAGCGATATCGAGCTGCTCCAGCGTCTGAACCAGTTCAGCCACCTGATGCCCGACGGCACGCCGATACGCACGCTGGGCGTGGCGCCGGTGGACGTGCTGGTGATCTCGCCAAGCCAGCCGATCGATGAAATCGCAGCAAGACATCGTCAGGAATTGCCGGCAGCCTTGCGGCTGTTCTTGCGCGGGCCGGGAGCGACCAAAACCAGTGGGGCAGGCGTGCTGAGTTATTTGCTGTTCGAGGCGGGGTACTGCAGCGAATTGATTGACCTGGGGCGGCGTGATGCGCTGGCCAAGCGCGATGAGCTGTGCCGGTTTCTCGGGATTGGCGAGGCGGTGGTTCCGGCCTGAAATTTGCGGTGCAGCAATCGCTGGCAAGCCAGCTCCCACAGGTTCTTTGGCGTACACAACAGCTGTGAACGACGCATGACCCTGTGGGCGCGAGCTTGCTCGCGAAGGCATCCGTGAGGACGCCGCCAGATCAGAAGTGGAACTTCACCAGGAAGCTGGTCACGTTCTGATTGGTGGTGAAGGCACGGGTGTCGTCAATGCCGTACTTGTCTTTCCAGTAGTCGTATTCCACACCGACGTACAGCTGCTTCTCGCCGAAATTCAGCGCCTTGCCCAAGTCGTATTTCACTTGTGGGTTGAAGTGCAGGTTGGCGTGGTATTCGCCTTTGCTGTTGACGTCGTTGTCGACCACCCAGTCCATGTAACCGTCGATCAGCACGTTCGAATTGCCGACCGGGATGGTGTAGGACCAGACCGGCGTGATCTGCCAGACGTTGTCACCCGGGCGCGAACCTTCGGTGTGACGCTGGTAGAAGTTCAGCTGGAAGTAGTCGAAGCCCGGAATGGCCAGATCGAAGCCTGGACCGATCAGGTAGGACTCGACGTCGCCTTCGCCGAACTCGTAGGTCATTGCCAGCAGCACGTCTTTGATCGGGCCGAATTCGAGCTTCTGGTCGAGCACCTTGCCCAGCGAGATGCGTGGCTGGAATTCACCGTAGTAGGTGTTGTTGCCGACGCCGCCATCAGGCTTGCCGTTGTAGAAAATCTTGTCGATGAACAGGAAGTTGTCGCCGTACTTCCACGCATCGGCGTGCTCGAAGGTGACGGTCTGCTGGATGGCCGGGTTGACCTTGAAGTCCTTGCCGTACAGGTAGGTCAGGCTGTTGTTCTGCCATTGCAGCAGGCCGTCGGCCATGGCCTGGCCCCCCGCCAGCATGGTTCCCGCAAGCATCAGGCTGGTGCTCATACGTTTCATTCGGTTGCTCCCAAAGTAGGTGTTCCACGTTTATTTTTTTGAGTCGGCGCTCTGGTGTGGCGCCTTTTTTCGTTGCCGCAAAAAATATCCATTCGGTCAGCTTTCATGCGGTTTGCAAGGGCTGAGCCAAGGCTTTTCGAAAAGCAAAAAAACGCCCGTCGGCTGTTGAAAAACAGTCGATTGAGCGTGTTTTCGGGACGCCTCGGTACTGACCGCGGCCGGGATAAGCTGGCCCGTCGGTCAGGAATTAAATCCGGGCTTTTTTTTAGACCGAATTCAGAAGGCCGCGGAGAATACTGACTCAACGGCCAGGCCTCAAGTGCCCCGCAACAGAGCACCGACGACAGGTAGGCGGCACGGTTGCGGGTCATCTTAGAAGTGCACCTTCACCAGCAGGCTGGCGGTGTTTTGATTGGTGTCGAGGTTGTGGCTGCTTTCGACGCCGTATTTGTTCTTCCAGTAGCTGTATTCGGTACCGACATAAAGTTGCTTCTGACGCCAGCCGAGGGCTTTGCCCAGGTCGTATTTGATCTGCGGGTTGATGTGCAGGTTGGCGTGATAGGTGCCGCGTGAGTTCTCGTCGTTGTCGACGACCCAGTCGAGATAGCCGTCGATCAGTACGTCCGAGTTGCCCAGCGCAAAGCTGTAGGACCAGCCCGGAGTGATCTGCCAGACACCATCGCCAGGGCGCGGGCCTTCGGTCTGGCGGCGGAAGATGTTCAGGGTCACGTAGTTGAAGCCCGGCACTTTAAGGTCGAAACCGGGGCCGATCAGATAGGCCTCGCTCTCGCCTTCGCCGTATTCGTAGGTCATCGCCAACAGCACGTCCTTGATCGGGCCGAATTCGAGTTTGCGGTCGAAGATCTTGCCGAATGAGAAGCGCGGGGTGAATTCGCCGTAGAAGGTGTGCGGGCCTTTGTTGCGGTCTTCCTGGCCGTTGTAGAAGATCTTGTCGACGAACAGGAAGTTGTCGCCGTACTTCCACTTGTCGGCGTGTTCGAATGTCACCGTCTGCTGGATCGACGGGTTGATCGCAAAGTTCTTGCCGTACAGGTAGCTCAGGCTGTTGGTCTGCCACAGCAGTAAATCGCCGGCCATGGCCTGCGATGCAGCCAGCAGGCCGCCGCTCAACAACACATGGGTTTGAGTCCGGATCATCTGTTGCTCCCTCTTGTTTTTATTGTTTGAGGCAAAGCTGTCGCGAGGGGGCTGGCGTTGGCGAGCCCCTCTTTTACGCTTCGGATCAGTGCGGGTGTGCGTGACAATCGTTGATGGTCGCGCGCTCGGCGCCGCCCAGGATGTTGAACAGCAGGTTCAGCGTCAGCGCACTGAGGGTGGCCATGGCGATGCCGCTGTGGGTGATCGGGCTCATCCAGAGAGGCAGGTGGGCGAAGAACTCAGGGCGAACCACCGGAATCAGGCCCATGCCGATGCTCACCGCCACGAGCAATTGATTGCGACGGTCGCCGATGTCGGCTTCCTGCAGGATCTTGATGCCGGTGGCTGCCACCATGCCGAACATCGCAATCGCCGCACCACCGAGTACTGCCGGTGGAATCGACGCCACCAGGAACGCGGCTTTCGGCAGCAGGCTGAGGACGATCAGCAGACCGCCGGCAACGAGGGTCACCGAACGGCAGCGCACGCCGGTCATCTGCACCAGGCCGATGTTCTGCGCGAAAGAAGAGTGGGTGAAGGTATTGAAGAAACCGGCAACGAACGAGGCGCCGGCATCGCACAGCAAACCCCGGCGCAGCCTGCGCGGGCAGACTTCCTGGCCGGTGATCTTGCCCAGTGCCAGGAACATCCCCGTGGACTCGACGAAGATGATCACCACCACCAGACACATCGACAGGATCGGCGCCAGTTCGAACTTCGGCATGCCGAAATGCAGCGGGGTGACGAACTGAACCCACGGTGCATTGGCCATGCCGCTCAGATCGACCATGCCGATGGCGCCACAGAGCACATAGCCCAGGCACATGCCGATCAGCACGGAAATATTGACCCAGAAGCCGCGCATGAAGCGGTGGATCAACAGAATGGTGGCCAGTACCAGTGCGGCAATGGCCAGGTAAATCGGCGAGCCGAATTGAGCAGCGACAGCGCCGCCACCGGCCCAGTTCACGGCCACGGGGAACAGCGACAGACCGATCGAGGTGATGACCGTGCCGGTCACCAGAGGCGGGAAGAAGCGTACGACTTTGGACATGAACGGCGCGATGATCATGCCGAAGAATCCGGCGGCGATGGTCGCACCGAAGATCCCCTGCAGACCGATGCCGGGCATGCCGGCCATGGCGACCATGCTGCCGACGGCGGCAAAACTGGCGCCCATCATCACCGGCATGCGGATGCCCATCGGGCCGATCCCCAGGGACTGCACGATGGTCGCGATGCCGGCGACCAGCAGGTCGGCGTTGATCAGGAAGGCGATTTCTTCACGACTCAGGCCAGCGGCCTGTCCGATGATCAGCGGGACCGCGATGGCGCCGCCGTACATCAGCAGAACATGTTGCAGACCGACCAGGATCAGTTGCAAAAGGGGCAAACGCTGAATGGCGGGTGCGTCGGGGATGCGCGCTTTGGACAGCTCGGACATGCAACACCTCGGATCTTTTTATTCTTGTGATTGAACAGCTGCCGGGTTGCTCACAGCTGTTTCTTTGCATCAGGTAAACCGCGTTGCGGCAATTCGCCGGCAAGCCAGCTCCCACACAGGCAGTGCAAAACCCTGTGGGAGCTGGCTTGCCAGCGATGCTTTTACTGCTTAGTTGGTCTGGGCTCCCTGAGCGATCCATGCACCGATCAGATCACGTTCCTGCTGGGTCATCTGCGTGATGTTGCCCAGTGGCATGATCTGCGTGGTGATGGCTTGCGCCTGGATCCGCGCCGCGTTCTGGCGGATCTGCTCGGGGGTGTCGAACATCACACCGGCCGGCGCCGCGCTGAACAGCGGGCTGGTCGGTTTGGCCGAATGGCAGACCGCGCAGCGTTCCTGGATCACCGAGTGCACCTTGTCGAAACCGGCGCTGGCGTTGGACGCCTGAGCAGGGGCTGCGGCCGGTGCGGCAGGGGCCGCCGGTTGTGCCGCTTCAGCCGGTTTCGCGCCACCACCCAGCGCCGTTTCCGGCAGTGGCTGGTACTCGATTTTCGCCGGGGCCTTGGCCACTTCCGGTGCAGTCGTCGGCGCTGGGCCGGTGACATACGCCAGACTGATCATGCCCACCGCTGCCACCGGCAGGGTCCAGGCGAACTTGTGGCTGTCGTGACGGGTGTTGAAGTAGTGACGCACCAACACCGCCAGTACCGCGATCCCGGCCAGGATCAGCCAGTTGTACTGACTGCCGTAAGTGCTCGGGAAGTGGTTGCTGATCATGATGAACAGCACCGGCAGGGTGAAGTAGTTGTTGTGACGCGAACGCAGCAGGCCCTTGGCCGGCAGCGCCGGATCCGGCGTGCGGTTCTCGGCAATCGCGGCCACCAGTGCGCGCTGGGCCGGCATGATGATACGGAACACGTTGCCGACCATGATGGTGCCGATGATCGCGCCGACGTGCAGGTACGCACCACGACCGCTGAACACCTTGCTGAAGCCAAACGCCGCACCGATGATCAGCACGAACAGGATGAAGCCGAGCAGGGCGGGTTTCTTGCCCAGTGGCGAATCGCAGAGGAAGTCGTAGATGAACCAGCCGGCGATCAGCGAACCGATGCCGATGGCCACGCCTTCAGGGCCGGTCAGGCCGCTGCCGGGTGCCACGAGGTAGAGCACGGGGTTGGAGTAGAACACCACGCACAGCAGCGCGATCCCCGACATCCAGGTGAAATAGGCTTCCCATTTGAACCAGTGCAGGTTCTCCGGCATCGACGGAGGAGCCAGTTTGTATTTTTCCAGGTGATAGATACCGCCGCCGTGGATCGCCCACAGATCGCCGGCAAGGCCGGTTTTCGGGTTGACGCGGTTGAGGTTGTTCTCCAGCCAGACGAAGTAGAACGACGCGCCGATCCAGGCCACGCCAGTGATCATGTGAACCCAGCGCACGCTCAGGTTCAGCCATTCCAACAGATGTGCTTCCACAGTCTTTACCTCATGCCTGTCACTCTTGTTGTCGAGTGATCAGACCTTCTCTTATTGGTGGGGGGCGAGGATCAAACGCTCATCCTCTTTGAAGAAATGCTCATCGCAGTTATTGCCAGTGCCACTGCGATCAACCACCAGGAAGTCATCCCGCTTTTCGATCGTCAGCACCGGGTGGTGCCAGACGCCGCGATGGTAATTGATGCCCTGCCTGCCGTTGGTGACGAAGGCGCGGACCAAGCCTGATACAGGTACATCGCCAAGTGGCGCGACCACGATCAGAAAGGGGTTGCCGAGCAGCGGAATGAAAGCCTGGCTGCCCAGCGGATGGCGCTCCAGCATGCTCACGGTCAATGGCATGTCCTGCGCGTCGGCGCGGAATATGCTGATGATCGCGTTGTCCTCGGGCGTCGCGGTTTCGACCGTCGCCAGTTTGTGGAAGCGCATGGTCGAACCGTTGTTGATCATGAAGTGATCGCTGCCGTCGGTTTCGATCACGTCACCGAACGGGGCGAAGGCTTCTTTGGTCAGCGGTTCAATCGTCAATGTGCGCATGCTGTTCTTCTTATCCAAAATTCTGTGTTGTTAGAACTATCGCCATCGCGGGCAAGCTCGCTCCCACAGTGAACGGTGGTGTTCACAAAAACTGTGGGAACTGGCTTGCCAGCGATTGGGATCACCCTTGTTTAGCGACCTTGCCGAACAGGCGCAGGCGGCTCACACCACCGTCCGGGAACACGTTCAGACGGATGTGGGTGATCGGACCCAGTGCCTTGATCTGCTCGACGAAGGTGTGTTCGGCGTGCATTTCCAGCTTCTGGCTCGGCAGCAGTTCGCGCCAGAACAGCGACTGGGTTTCGATCTGGCTGTCGGTGCCGCCCTTGACGAACGCGCCCTGGATCGAGCAGCTGTCCGGGTAGTTGCCCTTGAAGTGCAGGGTGTCGACGACGATTTTCTCGATCTCGCCCGGGTGGCCCAGCGCGACGATCACCCAGTCATTGCCTGGGGTGCGACGACGTGCGGTTTCCCAGCCGTCGCCCATGTTGATGCCACGGCCCGGGTTGAGGATGTTGCTCATGCGACCGAAGTGTTCGTCGGAACAGGCGAGGGCGCGGCCACCGTTGAGGGCTGCAGCCAGGTCGACTTGCTCGTTGTCGCCAACAGCGGACCAGTCGCGGAACGGGATGCCGTACACGCGCAGACGTGCCACGCCGCCGTCCGGGTAGATATTGAAGCGCAGGTGGCTGAACGCCTGGTCGTTGCTGATTTCGTGGTAGTGATGGCTGTTGCCTTGCAGCTCGACGGCCGACAGTACTTCAGTCCACTGGGTGTTTTCGTCCGGCTCGCCCGACGCCAGGAAGCAGGCTTCCAGCGAAGCCGATGGCGGGAAGTTGCCGGTGAAGAATGAAGTGTCGATGTCCACGCCTTTGATCGAACCCGGTACGCCCAGGCGGATCACCGCGCTGTCGTAGCCTTCGAAGCGCTTGCGGCGCGATTCCCAGCCGTCCATCCACTTGCCGTTGTCATCGAACACGCCCTCCTTCCACACGGCCGGGGTCGGCTGAAACAGACGATTGGCGTCTGCGAACCAGTCATCGGTGACCGAAATGATTTTGGTGCCCAGACGGGCATCGGCCAGGTTGACGAACTTCTCGAAAGGTACGGCGTAAGCTTTCATTCTTCTTGTCTGCCTTTAAATAAGTGGCTTGGGATGCTTGCGAGGCCCTGGGAAACACAAGCGTTCTGGTGGCTTCTCGGGCCAGGCTTGCTAGAGAGTCAGTAATCGGAACAGGGCGATCTTGTTGATCTCCGCCAGCGCGCATTTGAACTCGGTGTCGACCGGGTTGTGGATGCGCGTTTCGAACGCCGCGAGGATCTGATGCCGGTTGCTGCCTTTTACCGCCATGATGAAGGGAAACTTGAACTTGGCCTTGTAGGCGTCGTTCAGCTCGGTGAAGCGCTGGAACTCTTCGGCCGTGCATTGGTGAATACCGGCGCCAGCCTGTTCATTGGTGCTGGCTTCGGTCAACTGGCCCTGGACGGCAGCTTTGCCGGCCAGGTCAGGGTGAGCGTTGATCAGCGCCAGTTGACTGGCGTGATCGGCGCTCAACAGGATGTCGCTCATGCGCTGGTGCAGGGTTTCGATCTGGTCGATCGAGGCATCCTGGCCCAGCTCGAAGGCCTTTTCGGCCACCCATGGCGAATGTTCGTAGATGTCGGCGAAGGCTTTGACGAAGGCGTCGCGGCTCAGGGTCGACGGTTTCAGGGTTTGAAAGGTGCTCATTTGGCAGCCCCTTGGTACGGGTGGGTTTCGTGCCAGTGACGGGCGATGTCGACGCGACGGGTGAACCACACCTGTTCATGACTTTTAGCGTATTCGATGAAGCGTTTGAGCGAAGCCAGACGCGCCGGGCGGCCCACCAGACGGCAGTGCAGACCGATCGACAGCATCTTCGGCGCTTCGGCGCCTTCGGCGTAGAGCACGTCGAAGGCGTCTTTGAGGTATTCGAAGAAATCGTCGCCCTTGTTGAAGCCCTGGACCTGGGTGAAGCGCATGTCATTGGTGTCCAGAGTGTACGGAATCACCAGGTGCGGTTTGCCGGTCGGATTGTTTGGTTCCCAGTAGGGCAGGTCGTCGTCGTAGGTGTCGCAGTCGTAGAGGAAACCGCCTTCTTCCATCACCAGACGACGGGTGTTCGGGCCGGTGCGACCGGTGTACCAGCCCAGCGGGCGTTCGCCGGTGAGTTCGGTGAGGATGCGGATCGCTTCGAGCATGTGCTCGCGTTCCTGAGCCTCGTCCATGTATTGGTAATCGATCCAGCGGTAGCCGTGGCTGCAGATCTCGTGACCGGCCTCGACCATCGCACGGATCACGTCCGGGTGACGCTGGGCGGCCATGGCCACGGCGAAGATGGTCAGCGGGATGTCGAATTCCTTGAACAGTTTCAGGATCCGCCAGACGCCGGCACGGCTGCCATACTCGTACAGCGATTCCATGCTCATGTTGCGCACGCCTTGCAGCGGTTGAGCGGCAACCATTTCAGAGAGGAAGGCTTCGGATTCTTTGTCACCATGCAGGATGTTGCGCTCGCCGCCTTCTTCGTAATTGAGCACGAAGGACAGGGCGATCCGGGCATTGCCCGGCCAGTGTGGGTGAGGAGGGTTACTGCCGTAACCGATCAGGTCGCGTGGGTAGTCAGCGCTCACTGCAGTCTTCCTTCTTATCGTTGACAGATGGTGTGACGCCCTGGCGGTGAGATGGTTGGCTGGCGTCACAGCGATGGGCTGATTGTATACAACTTTATTCTCAATTTGTAAGCCTGAATTTTTGCATTTTTCACCGACTGTCATCTTTTGCTGGTAACGGCGTGAGGCTGCAAGAATCCTGCCTGACCAGTCAGCTAATGGTTCAGGGGTTCAATGAATGCGTGGGTCATGGGCAAATTCCCGATAAAACACGGGATGGCGGGGGTGAGAGGAAAAATGTCGTTTTTATTGTGTACAATTTTTTTGAAAAGTGTCTTAATCAGTCGCTCGCCGCAGCTTTTCGTGCTCCGAAACGGTGCGGTCTCCTTTTTCAACTGACTTCGGGAGGCGCGAAGTCTGACTGCTTCACGCAGGCAGGCGCGCAGAATCAATGGGACGTTTGACAACACACGTTTTGGACGCTGCACACGGTTGCCCGGGCAGCTCGATCAAGGTCGAGCTGTACCGCGTTGAAGGTTCGCACCTGGAATTGGTCGCCAGCGCGCTTACCAACAGCGATGGCCGGGTCGATGCGCCGCTGCTGCAAGGCGATGACTACCGTACCGGTGTCTATCAGGTTCAGTTCCACGCCGGCGATTACTACCGCGCCCGTGGCGTCCAGTTGCCGGAGCCGGCATTTCTGGACGTGGTCGTGCTGCGGTTCGGCATTTCTGCAGAACAGGATCACTACCACGTACCGTTGCTGATTTCGCCTTACAGCTATTCCACCTACCGGGGCAGCTGACCCCCAAGCAGCTGCCCCCCGCCGGGAAGCGACTGCGCATATAGCTTCTTTGGTCTTTCGCCCGCTCACACTGCGGGCTTTTTTTCGTCTTGTCGAACGCGTTTCGGGTTATTGGTTCGCAAGCGTACCGAGCCTCGACTCATCATCCCTGACGATGAAAATGCTGTCCGGTTGCGAAGCATGGATCTGCGATCCACCCTTGAGCCACACCAGTCGGTTTTCGGCGTGCGCCTGAAGGATTTCCTGAAGTGCCGGGTATCCGATCCGGGTATTGAGTCGAGCATCGGTGGTATCAGGACTGAAGCTCAAGGGTTGATGGATTTTCCTGCCCCTGACACGGTGCAGGCTGATGAAAAAGACGAAGGGATGATTCACCCGACGAAACACCAGAGCCGGGAAAGTCGTCGAAGGCGTCGGCACGTGAACATCGTAGCCCTGGCGGACCAGGATGCCGAACATGAGCCGCTTGAGGTCGATCCCTGACTGAGTCGTTTTGAAAGCGTCCCACTCCTGTTTTGTCAGATCGAAGTCCAGCCGCTGCAAGGAGCCTTCCGCCGTCAGGGCTGGCAGTTCAAGTGTGCGACTGAAACCTGCTCCGCTGTCGGCGTTTGTCAGAATCGGGAGCATCAGCAACGGATCGGCCAGCGCCGGATGAGGTGTGCTGTTGCCGCGCTTCCAGTCATTGAACGTCTGCCTGAGGCGCGTCAGGCCGACGCCGGTTGCTATGTCCCCGTTGTTGGCCAGGCTGAACTGATGTCTGGCAACCTTGTTCACCGAGATTTCCGACAACTGCGGAAAAAAAGCGCCAATGTATTGCTTCAGCGGATGTTGAAAGGGGAGGCTTGGATCGACCTCCCAGCGGTTCGCGGGCGGAACGCGGATCGCGCCTCTGGGTTGCTGCATCAAGTCTGTACCGAGGATCCGTTCCAGGTAATCGAAGTCATACATCCAGTGTTCCGGATTCCTGATGTAGACGATCGGGTGATCCGGATCGCTTCCCCGTGGCACAAGGAGAAAACGGATACCGTCGACTTCAATGCCTCCGGCGGAGGGTTGCTGGAGTGTTGCATCCCATTTTTTCCAGGGATCGGACCATTCTTCCCCCGTCGAGGTGAAGGCACGTTTGGACGCGACGGCGCTTTCTGCGGATTCGTCATCCGGGTTTCGCAGGCGTTTGAGTGACAATCTGGATTCGTTGCCCGAGGTGCCCTCCACAGCAGGTTTCACGCGCCAGGTCAGAGTGCCTTCCACCCGCTCGACTCGTGGGCCGGAGGGCTTGTAGTCGCTGTTCAATCTTGCCCGGTAGTGATTTTCCGCATCGATACCCAGCAGGACGGTTCCTCCCTCTTGAAGATCCACAAAGTGTCTCTGCGCCCCGAGTTCCCGAATTCCGGACAGCGCATTCGGCGCCGGGAGCCTGGAGAGCTGATTGGGCGGAAGGAAAAAGTGCTCGATCGGCGCATGAATGACCACAGGAGTGACATGGGTCTCGGCCGGCAGGTCGGCGATCTCCAGAGGCGCAGGCCGGGGGGAAGGTGATTGAACGGATGTTCTCAGGGGATCGATCGATACTCGATCTTCACCATGAGGGGCGATGTTCAGCGGCAACCTGTGGAATGCCGGAGGCCCGACGTCGGGAAGGGGGAAAGGCGTTTCGGGAGTGTTGGTTGGTGCGCCGGGTTTTATCGGGCGTCTGGGGCTCATGGGTTAATCACTCGCAAGGTCGGTTCACGTTGGTCTGGCCAGAAGAAGCCGGATGTTCGGTGAATCGACGTTGCGAAGTGCGGTACATAGATCTATTCGTGAGGCGAAATGTTACCGGGTATCGCTCGTTCCCGAGAGGCTCAGTGACTGCTCAGCAACGAGGCTGCACCTGCTCCGCCAAACAGTCCGGCACTGATGCGGTTGAACCAGCTCTGGCCCTTGCCGCTGCGCAGGTATCGCGCTGCGCCGTGAGCGCCGAGGCCGTAAGTCAATTTGCACAGCAGATCGAGCACGGTCCAGGTCGCAATCATCACCAGCAACTGCGGCAGAAACGGCTGCTCGGCATTGAGAAACTGCGGCAGAAACGCTGCAAAGAACAGGATGTCCTTCGGGTTGCTGGCGCCCAGTACGAATGCACGCCCGAACAATGCGCGAAAGCGAGGAGCCGGCGCTGCGTCTGGAACCTGGGCGCCGACCGATGGCTGACGCGATTGCTGCCAGCTCTGCCAGGCGAGGTAGAACAGGTACAGCGCACCAACGATTTTCAGTGCGCTGAAGAGTTTTTCCGATGCCAGCAGCAAGGCGCCCAGACCCAGAGCCGAGGCGCTGAGCAGGCAGATCGACGCACTGACGCCACCCAGAAAGGCCGGATAAGAGCGGCGCAATCCGTAATTCAGACTGTTGCTGATCATCAGCAACGACAGTGGTCCCGGTATCAGAATCACCACCAGCGCAGCGCCGCTGAACAGCAGCCAGGTTTCCAGACTCATCACTTTCTCCTTCTTGTCGTTATCAAAGATGTGCAAAAGCCCCACCCGCTGGGGTGAGGCTGTTTTGATGCCCGAACCGCGTGTCGCTTACAGGAAGATGAACTTGGCGATAAAGATCGCGCAGAGCACCCACAGGCTGACGGAAATCTCTTTGTACTTGCCAGTGCCGGCCTTCAGCGCGACATAGGTGATGAAGCCCAGCGCGATGCCGTCGGCGACCGAGAAGGTCAGCGGCATCATGATCGCGGTGACGATGGCCGGAATGCTGTCGGTCGCTTCGTCCCATTCGATGTGCGCCATGCCGCCCATCATCAGCATTGCGACATAAATCAGCGCGCCAGCGGTGGCGTAGGCGGGAATCATGCCGGCCAGCGGTGCAAAGAACATCGCGGCTATAAATAGCACACCGACGGTGACTGCGGTAAGACCAGTCCGACCACCCGCCGCTACACCGGCGGCACTTTCCACGTAGCTGGTGACCGGTGGAACGCCGACGACCGCACCGAATACGCTGGAGGCGGAGTCGGCTTTCATCGCGCGAGAGAGGTTTTCGATACGACCGTCAGCGCCCACCAGATTGGCGCGCTGGGCAACGCCCATCAGGGTGCCGGCGGTGTCGAACATGTGTACGAAGAGGAAGGCCAGTACCACGCTGATCATGCTGACGTTGAACACGCCGGCGACATTCATGGCCATGAAGGTCGGTGCCAGGCTTGGCGGAGCGGACATGATCCCCTCGTAGTGCACCAGGCCGATGCCCCAGCCGGCCAGAGTCACGGTGATGATACTGATGAGGATCGCGCCGAACACTTTGTGGTAACTGAGGATCGCGATCATCAGGAAGCAGAGGGCGGCGAGCAGCGGGCCGGGTTCACGCAGCGAGCCGAGCTTGATCAGGGTGGCCGGACTGTCGACCACGATACCGGCGGTCTTAAGACCGATCAGCCCGAGAAACAGACCGACACCGGCACCCATCGCAAAGCGCAGGCTGACCGGAATGCTGTTGAGCAGCCATTCGCGGATGCGCGAGAAGGTCAGGATCATGAACAGCACGCCCGAGACGAACACCGCCCCGAGGGCGGTTTCCCAGTTGTAGCCCATGGTGCCGACCACGGTGTAGGTAAAGAATGCGTTGAGGCCCATACCCGGCGCCAGGCCCACCGGCCAGTTGGCGTACAGACCCATCAGCAGGCAGCCCAGAGCGGCGGCAATGCAGGTGGCGACGAAGGCCGCACCATGGTCGATCCCGGCATCGGCCATGATGTTCGGGTTGACGAAAATGATGTAAGCCATGGTGATGAAGGTTGTCAGACCGGCAATCAGCTCGGTCTTCACCGTGGTGCCATGCAAGCTGAGTTTGAAGATGCGCTCCAGCAGGCCATTGCGTAACGGCGGCGAGAGTTCCAGCGTCGATGCTTCGGATTTGCGGCTTTCCACAGCGAGTACTCCTCAAGAGTTTTATTGTTATTTCCAGGGCCGGACCCTATGAGGAGGGTGGCAGCGGCCCTTTGAGGCATACGCGAATTTGTTGACCATGCGGTCAGGAACTCGCACGCAGTGGATTATGCTTTTGTATACAAATAAAGCAAATAATGTTTTTGGTTTTGTTGACGAAAGTTTTGAGGATCGCGCTATATCACTCGGTCGAGCGGCTTTTCCCCAGGGCCGTATTCACCGCCAGCCAGCCATTCACCGCTGTTTCGCCGGCCTCGGCGAACGCTCGCTCGAGTAATTTCACCTGTTCGCGACGCAGCGCCTGTTCAAGTTTCGCGCCTTCGACGGTCAGCTCCAGCAAGCGCTTACGCTTGTCCACCTCGGACGCCACGCTGTCGACCAGGTGCATTTCCTGCAACTGGCGCAATGGCATGTTCAACGCCTGTTTGCTTACGCCGAGCAATGTGAGTAGCTCCTTGACGCTTGAATTCGGATAGCGGGCGATGAAAAACACGATGCGTTGGTGCACTCGCGACAGACCGCGACGTTCGAGCATTTCATCGGCTTTGGCGGTGAATGCCTGATAGCCGAAGAAGAACGCTTCCATGGCTTGTTGTTGGCTGGCGCAATTTTTAAGGTCAATCATGTTGACGTTTCCGCAGAAGTTGACGTAATTTCAGTCAACCAGTTTGACTCATTTCCTTCCAGCCTCGCTAGCGGTGATCCCCATGGCTTTTTCCGAACGAGTGTCGCGTCTCAAAAGTTCTCTGATCCGTGAAATCCTTGCCGCGGCGCAGCGCCCGGAAGTCATGTCGTTCGCCGGCGGCTTGCCGGCTGAAACGATGCTGCCGAAGGTCGAGTGGGCCACCATGCCGCTGTCTCTCGGCCAATACGGCATGAGCGAAGGCGAGCCAGCGTTGCGTGAAGCACTGGCAGCAGAGGCGAGGGCGCTGGGTTTGCCGTGCGAGGCGAGCCAGGTGTTGGTGGTCAGTGGCTCTCAGCAAACCCTTGATCTGGCCGCCAAGCTGTACATCGACAAGGGCACGGAAATCCTGCTCGAAGCGCCGACCTATCTTGCGGCGTTGCAGATTTTCCAGTTGTTCGGCGCCGATTGCCTGACCGTGCCGCTCGAGGCCGACGGACCGGACCTTGCGCAATTGCGCCAGCGCCTTGAACAGCACCGCCCGGCGTTCATCTACCTGATCCCGACCTTCCAGAACCCGTCCGCTGTCCGCTACAGCGAAGCCAGGCGCGAGGCGGTCGCCGCGCTGCTCGACGAGTTCGGCGTGACCCTGATCGAAGACGAGCCCTACCGCGAACTGACCTTCGACGGCGGCAGCGCCCGACCGATCGCCGGTCGTTTGAAGAAATCCAGCTGGATTTACACCGGCACCGTTTCGAAAACCCTGCTGCCGGGTCTGCGCGTCGGCTATCTGATTGCCAGTCCAGACCTGTTTCCACATTTGCTCAAGCTCAAGCAGTCGGCGGATCTGCACACCAATCGCATCGGCCAGTGGCAGGCGTTGCAGTGGATCGGCAGCGAGAAATATCAGCAGCATTTGAGTGAGTTGCGCGGCTTCTACCGTCAGCGCCGCGATGCCTTTCAAGCGGCGCTGGACACTCACTTCGCTGATCTGGCGGACTGGGAAACGCCGCAGGGCGGGTTGTTTTTCTGGCTGACCCTGAAAAAGCCGTTGGACACGCGCACCTTGCTCAATGCCGCGTTGGCCAACGATGTAGCGTTCATGCCGGGCGAACCGTTTTTCCCGGAGCCGGATCGCAACCCTGGCCATCTGCGCCTGAACTTCAGCCACATTGATCCGGATCGTCTGGATGAAGGGCTCAAGCGTCTGGCAGGCGTCGTGCGCCAGGCACATGCCGCGCAGGCGGCATAAAAAAACCGGCCGCGCAGGCCGGTTTTTTTAGGTTCAGACGGCGGCGAACCGCTTGTTCAGGTATTCGATGATGGTGTCGGATTCATACATCCAGGTGGTCTGGCCGTTCTCTTCGATGCGCAGGCACGGCACCTTGATCTTGCCGCCCTGTTCCAGCAGGGTCTGGCGATCCTGCTCGTTGTTCTTTGCGTCCTTCAGAGCCACCGGCACATTCAGGCGACGCAGGCTGCGGCGGGTCTTCACGCAGAACGGGCAGGCGTGAAACTGATACAGGGTCAGATCCTTGGCGGCGGCGTCCACTTGAGCCTGGGCAGCGGCGGGGCGCTGCTTCTTGCCCGGTCGGGTCAGGAAATCAACGAAGATGATCAGTTGGCCGAGGCCGACACGAAGCGCTTTGACGAACACGTTACAAGCCTCACAGGGACATTGAAGAAGGCGCGCAGCTTACCCGATTTTTCACGGACGAAAAAAAACCGGCGATCAACGCCGGTTTTTTTGTGTCGCAGATTACTTGATCAGGCTGAGAAACTCGCTGCGGGTCGCCGCGTTTTCGCGGAACTCACCGAGCATCACCGAAGTGATCATCGACGAATTCTGTTTCTCCACACCGCGCATCATCATGCACATGTGCTTGGCCTCGATCACCACGGCCACGCCCAGCGCGCCGGTGACCTGCTGGACCGCATCGGCGATCTGGCGGCTGAGGTTTTCCTGGATCTGCAGGCGACGGGCGTACATGTCGACGATCCGCGCGACCTTCGACAGGCCCAGCACTTTGCCGCTCGGGATATACGCGACATGGGCCTTGCCGATGAACGGCAGCAGGTGGTGTTCGCACAACGAGTAGAGCTCGATGTCCTTGACCAGCACCATTTCGCTGTTGTCGGAGCTGAACAGGGCACCATTGGTGACCTCTTCGAGCGTCTGTTCATAACCGCGGCAGAGGTACTGCATGGCTTTGGCGGCACGCTTCGGCGTGTCGAGCAGGCCCTCGCGGGACACGTCCTCGCCCAGTTGGCCGAGAATCGCGGTGTAATTCTGTTCCAGGGACATGAAACTACCTGTGGGGATTTTCGCAAAGGGCAAGGGTACGGTGGCGGACACGACCCTGCAAGTTCGGTGTGACGGGATTATTCGTCGCGGCCTTCCATCATGGTGCGTTTGAGCATCACGTAAACCGCGCCGGCGCCGCCGTGTTTCGCCTGGCATGAGCAGAAACCGAGCACTTGCGCATGCTGGCGCAGCCAGGTGTTGACGTGGCTTTTGATCATCGGGCGCTTGCCGTCCAGACGCACGGCCTTGCCGTGGGTGACGCGTACGCAGCGGATTTCGAATTTTGTCGCCTCGGCGAGAAACGCCCAAAGGGTTTCCCGGGCCTTTTCGACGCTCATGCCGTGCAGATCGAGGCTGCCTTCGAACGGGATCTGTCCGATCTTCAGCTTGCGCATCTGGCTTTCCTGCACCCCGTCGCGGGCCCACATCAGCTCGTCTTCGGGGCCGACGTCGATCACGAACTGATCGGACAGACCGTCAACGGTGGTGGTTTCGGTACGGATGGTGGCGGACTGGCGCAGTTTGGCGATTTGCGCACGGTCAGTCTTGGGTTTGCCGGTGTCGGCGCGGTCGTGCTTGATCGGCTTGACGCCTTGGATCGCACTTTTGAACAGGGAAAAATCGTCGTCTTGCATATCAGCCTCCGCGAAGGGCGGCCAGTTTACCCAAAGAGACACAAAACGGCCCGGCAAAAAGCCAGGCCGTCGATTCAGTCGTGTTTTTTCATCAGGTGCGGAGACATGTTCAGTTCCCGCGATTGCCGCGCGCGACGCCGGCAACGGCGCCACAAGCCTACGCCGAAATACAGGAACAACAGGCCGACGGCCAGAATGATCGCCGAGCCGGTCGGCGTAGCATTCAATTCTCCGAGTGCCGGCGGGTGCCCGATCAGGCTGGCGGCCCCGGCCATCGCCAACAGCACACCGAACGTCGCCAGAATGGCGGCGATCGCTGCGCCAAATCGAAAACGCCAGTTGCTTTGGCCTTTGGGCCGCAAGCGGCGTGCGTCAAATCCATCGGATAACTTCATTCCGACCTTCCTCAATGGGTATCGGCCCTTCGACCGGGAGTTGCCCGGGTTGTTCCTGAGGCTAGGGTAATTGAAGCAAATGCGAGGCTTTTGCGGATGAGCGGCGGGCCGGGCCGCTCACGGGCAGGTGTATCAGATCAGGTCCTGAGTCCGGGCAAGGGTGGCGAAGTTGTCGGCCATGATCGCCATTTCCGCCTCCTGTACCTGGGCGGCGCTGAGTACGCGGCCCTTGAATGGCAGATCACGAGTGGCGCAGGCGTCTTCAACCAGGGTGCAGCGGAATCCAAGATTCTTCGCCGCGCGTACGGTGGTGCTGACGCTGGAGTGGCTCATGAAACCGCAGACGATCAGGTCGAGCGAGCCGAGGGTTTGCAGGCGATCGTAGAGTTCGGTGCCGTGGAAAGCGCTCGGCAACAGTTTGCCGATGATGGTTTCATCGCCCTGGGGTTCCAGACCGGGGATGAATTCGCCGCGTTCGCCCTGCGGGTCGAACAGACCGCCCACGGTGCCGAGGTGGCGTACGTGCACGATCGGACGGCCGGCTGCACGTGCGGCGGCAACCAGTTGTTTGATGTTCGCGACAGCCGCGTCCATGCCGCTCAGGGCCAGCGGGCCGCTGAGGTACTCTTTCTGGGCATCGATGATGACCACGGTGGCATGGCTCAACGTGGCCGCTGCGTAACCGCGACCGCTGAGTTGAAACATCGTTTTTGGAACGGACATTCTGGGGCTCCTTCGGGTGGGGCTTTTGCGACATTGTCCTCTGGCTGAGCGGTTCTGTGAATCGCTACCATCGTAGGCACCGTCGTTTCTGGCCTGCAGCCTCGTCAAGTTACACGTTCTGTTCAATAGCTGATAAGGAATTCGGAACGCTCCTACCGTCGACCCGGGATATTTCCTGCGTCGTCGTGACGCGTTTTGGCTGCTAGAATCGCCAGTCGTTTTTTCTGGAGTTCTGCCCGTGATCACTTCCCGACTTCGTACCCTGCGCGACCATATCCGTTGGGCCGTCAGCCGCTTCCATGGGGAGGATCTGTTTTTCGGCCACGGCACCGATAACGCCTGGGACGAAGCCCGGCAACTCGTGCTCGGCGCCCTGCACCTGCCATGGGAAATCGCCGACAGCTATCTGGACTGCGCGCTGGAAGACGACGAACTGGTCAACCTGCAACGCTTGCTCAAACGCCGCATCGAAGAGCGCATTCCGACCGCTTATCTGCTCGGCGAGGCGTGGTTCTGCGGCCTGTCGTTCATCGTCGATGAGCGCGTGCTGATCCCGCGTTCGCCGATCGGCGAGTTGATCGAAAACCGTTTTGCGCCGTGGATCGGCGCCGAGCCGGCGCGGATTCTCGACCTGTGCACCGGCTCCGGCTGCATCGGCATCGCGTGCGCCTACGAGTTCCAGAATGCCGAAGTGGTGCTGGCGGACCTGTCGTTCGAAGCCCTGGAAGTGGCGAACCAGAACATCGAGCGCCACGGCGTCGACGAGCGTGTGTTCACCGTGCAGGGCGATGGTTTCGAGGGGCTGCCGGGTCAGCGTTTCGACCTGATCGTGTCGAACCCGCCTTATGTCGATGCGGAAGATTTTGCCGACATGCCGGACGAATACCATCATGAGCCCGAGCTGGGCCTGGCCTGTGGCGACGATGGTTTGAACCTGGTGCGCCGGATGCTCGCCGAAGCGGCAGATCACCTCACCGAGAAGGGTTTGCTGATCGTCGAGGTGGGCAACAGCCAGGTACACGTCGAAGCGCTGTACCCGGAAGTCGATTTCGCCTGGCTGGAATTCCAGCGCGGCGGACATGGCGTGTTCATGCTGACTGCCGAACAGTGCCGCAATCATCAGGCGCTCTTCGCTTCCCGCGTCTGACCTGAACCGATCGTTCCCGCCTCGGTGGGAACGATCGTTGGCTCAGCGGTGCGTGGCAATCCAGATCAGCAAACCTGCCTGAAACACCGCAAACGCCACCAGACACGTAATGGTGAAGCGCAAACCGGCGTCTTCACGCTTGAACTTGCTGACCTTGTCTTCCTGCTGCTTCAGTTTCACTTCCTGTTCGGCCAGGTTCTGCTCGGCTTGCTGCAGCATCTGCGCGGCCTCGAGAATCTCGACGATCTGCAGCTTTTCAGTGTTCCAGTCGCCGAGCAAATCACCGACCCGGACGTCCTTGACGCTGCCCTTCAAGTGCTGGGCGTCGGCGTACACCACATCAAAGCCGTGTACCCGCAGAAAGTGATCGCGGCGCAGGCGGGTGGCTTCGTTCAGTGCGTCCTTGTTGTTCAGGTCCATGCCGTCGACGGTGTAGGTGGGCCAGCGCTTCTTCGCCCAGTTGATGCCCTGGGCGGCCATGAAACGGCCGATGCCACGGTTTGGCGGTTCGATCTGCAAACCGCTGTCCGGGCCGAAGTGCACGCGCTTGGTCTTGTGGTCGACCCACACATCAAGCTGATTCTGTTCTTTGCGCACGCGCTGGGCAGGCAGTTTGATCTCCATGCGCATCAGGCTCTGGTCTTTGCCGTTGCGCTCGGCGTAACCGAATTCGACAAAACGCAACGGCCGCCCGCCGGTGTTGCGGTCGGTCTGCAACGGCGCCAGGCGAAGCATTTTGTGGTGCTCGACGTGGACATCCGCCCATGGCAGCTCGACCGCTGGCGGTGCGTCTTTTTCAGCGGTGGTGTCGGGTGAAGTCTGGGTATCAGTCATAACGGCGAGATCCTGTCCAAGCTGCCTGCCGCCAGCCAGTACGCTGGCGACAAAGGCTTATCGGCCGTTTTTTCCAGGACTGGAGGGTTAACGGGTGCGAAGTCCGTCAATAAACCCGAGAATCCGGGTTCCCAGTTCGGCCGCCAGCGGCAGATTCGGGTCCTTGTAGGACGCCACTTGCCGTTTCACGTCATTGGGCACGATGCGCATCACATGATTCATGCCTTCGATCACCGCCAGTGTGGCATCGGGTTTTGCCGCTTTGAGCAAATTGGCGTCATCGACCTGGACTTGAATGTCATTGCTGCCTTGAACGATCAAGGCCGGCATTTTCAGTCGGGCGAAGGCTGCGGACGGGTCCTGACGGAACAGCGAAATCAGATAGGGCTGCACGCTCGGGCGGAAGATCGCCTGTAACGGCGGTGGCACGTTGTCATCGGTATGCCCGGCCTTGAGGCTGTCGAGCAGCTCGTTGCTGCGCTGCATCAAAGGTGGTGGAAGGCTGCGGGCCAGTTGCCGGCGCAGGACCTGATCGATCGGCCGCGCCGTGCCGGACAGCGAGATGACCGCCGCGGCGTCGACTTTCGGTGCGGCCAGGCTGGCAATCAGTGCGCCCTCGCTGTGGCCGAGCAGGATCAGCGGACCGAAACGCGGATCGGCCTTGAGCTTCCGGCCCCAGGCCACCGCGTCCGCGACATAGGCCTCCACCGACAGATTGCGCTCATCCGGCGTCGCGGCCAGGCTCGCCGCCACCCCGCGCTTGTCGAAGCGAACGCTGGCGATATTGTGTTTGGCCAACACCCAGGCCAGTCGCTTGAGGCTGTCGTTGCGCCCGCCGTCCGGGTTGTTTCCGTCACGATCCGTAGGACCGGAGCCAGACAGGATCAGGACAATCGGCAGCGGATTGTCAGACTTCGGCAGCAAAAGCGAGCCGAAAAGTTCTCCGCTGCCGGTGTCCAGCGTCACCGGGCGTTGCAGGACCGTTGCCTGGACGAAGCCAGTAAACAGGGTAAGGCTCAAGATCAAAACTCGCAGCATCATCACGCCATCATTTGCCAAGGTGCCGGTTGGACTCACCAACACCGCCAAGGTTCGAGGATGAACTACTCGGTTAGCCTGCGTATACTGGCGCGCATCATGAATTCGGGTTTGATTTAACGGAGCGTCCTGCATGTCCGGCAATACCTACGGCAAGCTGTTCACTGTCACCACCGCGGGCGAAAGCCATGGTCCGGCGTTGGTCGCCATTGTCGACGGCTGCCCGCCGGGCCTGGAGATTTCCCTTGAAGACCTGCAGCGCGACCTCGACCGCCGCAAGCCGGGCACCAGCCGTCACACCACCCAGCGTCAGGAGGCCGACGAAGTCGAAATCCTTTCCGGCGTGTTCGAGGGGCGCACCACCGGTTGCGCCATCGGCCTGCTGATTCGCAACACCGACCAGAAGTCCAAGGATTACTCGGCGATCAAGGATCTGTTCCGTCCGGCCCATGCCGATTACACCTACCATCACAAATACGGCGAGCGCGATTACCGCGGCGGCGGTCGCAGCTCCGCGCGGGAAACCGCCATGCGTGTGGCGGCCGGTGCGATCGCCAAGAAATACCTGGCGACCCAGGGCATCGTGATTCGCGGCTACATGAGCCAGCTCGGCCCGATCGAAATCCCGTTCAAGACCTGGGAATCGGTCGAACAGAACGCCTTCTTCAGCCCGGACCCGGACAAGGTGCCGGAACTGGAAGCCTACATGGACCAGCTGCGCCGTGATCAGGATTCGGTCGGGGCGAAGATCACCGTGGTCGCCGAAGGCGTGATGCCGGGTCTGGGCGAGCCGATCTTCGATCGTCTCGACGCCGAACTGGCCCATGCGCTGATGAGCATCAACGCGGTCAAGGGTGTGGAGATCGGCGCCGGTTTCGCCTGTGTCGCCCAGCGCGGCACCGAGCACCGCGACGAGCTGACCCCGGACGGTTTCCTCAGCAACAACGCTGGCGGCATCCTCGGTGGCATCTCTTCGGGTCAGCCGATCGTCGCGCATCTGGCCTTGAAGCCGACGTCGAGCATCACCACCCCGGGCCGTTCGATCGACATCGACGGCAACCCGGTCGAAGTGATCACCAAGGGTCGTCACGATCCGTGCGTCGGCATCCGTGCCACGCCGATTGCCGAGGCGATGATGGCCATCGTGCTGATGGATCACCTGTTGCGTCACCGTGGTCAGAACGCCGACGTGCGGGTGAACACCCCGGTGCTGGGTCAGCTTTGATGGGGCAACTCACGGCCGCTGCGGTCTGACCGTGGCGGCGCTTCCGTACTGGCGGCTGTCCAGTTTCTATCTGTTCTATTTCGCCTTGCTCGGCTCGACGGCGCCGTTTCTGGCGCTGTACTTCGATCACCTCGGGTTCAGCGCCGCACGCATCGGCGAGCTGGTGGCGATCCCTATGCTGATGCGCTGCGTGGCGCCGAACATCTGGGGCTGGCTCGGCGACTACACCGGCAGACGACTGGCCATCGTGCGCTTCGGCGCGCTGTGCACGCTGCTGACGTTCTCGCTGATTTTCGTCAGCAAGACCTACGCCTGGCTGGCGATGGTCATGGCGTTGCACGCTTTCTTCTGGCATGCAGTGTTGCCGCAGTTCGAAGTCATCACCCTGGCGCATCTGCAAGGCCAGACGTCTCGCTACAGCCAGATCCGGCTATGGGGTTCCATCGGTTTCATCATCACCGTGGTCGCCCTCGGACGGTTGTTCGAATGGCTGAGCCTCGACATTTATCCGGCGGCGCTGGTGCTGATCATGGCCGGCATCGTGCTCAGCAGTCTGTGGGTGCCGAACGCGCAACCGCCTCAGGGCAACCGACCGACCGGGGAGGGATTCCTCAAACAGCTGCGCCAACCCGGAGTGCTGGCGTTCTACGGTTGCGTGGCGCTGATGCAGGTGAGCCACGGGCCGTATTACACGTTTCTGACCTTGCACCTTGAACGACTGGGCTACAGCCGTGGCGTGATCGGCATGCTCTGGGCCGTTGGCGTGGTGGCGGAGGTGCTGATGTTCATGGCAATGAGCCGGATTCTTACGCGCTTCTCCCTGCGACGGGTGCTGATGGCCAGTTTTCTGCTGGCGGCGCTGCGCTGGTTGCTGTTAGGTTCGTTCGCCGAATTTCTCTGGGTGCTGCTGTTTGCCCAGGTGCTTCATGCTGCGACATTCGGCAGCTTTCATGCCGCTGCCATCGCCTTCGTGCAACGTAGCTTCGGCGCCCGTCAGCAAGGGCAGGGGCAGGCGATGTACGCGGCGCTGGCCGGTACCGGCGGAGCGCTCGGTGCGTTGTATGCCGGTTACAGCTGGAACGCCCTCGGTGCGACATTGACTTTTAGTATTGCCAGTCTCGCGGCGCTTGCTGCTGCCGTTATCATTGCCACACGTATGCAAGAGGACAGGCCATGAGCCTTACCCGTGAACAGCTTGCCCAGCAGATCATCGATGCCGGGCGTTTTCTTTATGGCCGCGGCTGGTCGCCGGCCACCAGCAGCAACTATTCGACGCGCCTGTCGCCGGGCGAAGCGCTGCTGACCGTGTCCGGCAAGCACAAGGGCCAACTGGGTCTGGACGATGTGCTGGCGACCGACCTGTCCGGCAACAGCCTGGAACCGGGCAAAAAGCCTTCCGCCGAAACCCTGCTGCATACCCAGCTCTACAGCTGGTGCCCGGAGATCGGCGCGGTGCTGCACACTCACTCGGTGAACGCCACGGTGCTGTCGCGCCTG
The DNA here is from genome assembly GCF_024981055.1 of Pseudomonas sp. BW7P1. Lineage (NCBI taxonomy): Bacteria > Pseudomonadati > Pseudomonadota > Gammaproteobacteria > Pseudomonadales > Pseudomonadaceae > Pseudomonas > Pseudomonas sp. BW7P1. The sequence continues at coordinate 2,074,969 of NZ_CP103374.1, forward strand.
ACGCCGCAAGACTTCATCGAGTTCGAAGACTACGAATTGCAAAAAGCCTTCAGCGGCATTACGACCCACGAATCCCGGGTGCGGGTGCCGATCTTCGACAACGATCAGGACATTGCACGCCTCGCCGCCAAGGTGCAGCCTTGGCTCGATGCCCATCCCGATTGCGTCGGTTATCTGATTCGCGGTCACGGTCTTTACACCTGGGGTGCGCAGATGAGTGATGCATTGCGCCAGATCGAAGCCTTTGAATTCCTGTTTGAATGCGAGTTGAAGACCCGCAGCGTCATGAACCGCCAAGGCTGACTTCACCAGAACCAGCCCATTTGCCTGATGAATGCAGTGCCCGACCGGTCTCGAAGAACCGGACGGCAAGGCCGATACCGAGGAATTGCCCCATGAGCAGCCTGTCCGTCTATCACGTTTCCAGCCCTGAAATTCCGAACAAGGTGCTGACCCACTTCGAAGACATCGCCTCGACCCTGGCCGAGCAGGGTGTGCGCTTCGACCGCTGGCAAGCCGCCGCCAAGATCCAGCCCGGTGCCAGCCAGGAAGAAGTGATCGGCGCCTATCGTGAGCAAATCGACCAACTGATGACCGAGCGCGGTTACATCACCGTCGATGTGGTCAGCCTCGATAGTGATCATCCGCAGAAAGCCGAGTTGCGCGCCAAGTTCCTGGAAGAGCATCGCCATGGCGAAGACGAAGTGCGCTTTTTCGTCGCCGGTCGTGGCCTGTTTACCCTGCACATCGACGATTACGTCTACGCCGTGCTGTGCGAGAAGAACGACCTGATTTCGGTGCCTGCCGGCACCAAACACTGGTTCGACATGGGCGAGAACCCGCACTTTGTCGCGATCCGCCTGTTCAACAACCCTGAAGGCTGGGTCGCCAACTTCACCGGTGAAGACATCGCCGGCCGCTTCCCGCGTCTGGAGGATTGAGCCGATGTCGATCAAGGTCATCCTCACCGATATCGAAGGCACCACCAGCGCGGTGAGTTTTGTGTTCGACGTGCTGTTTCCGTATGCGGCGAAGCATCTGCCGGACTTCGTTCGCCAGAACGCCGCCCGCGCGGACGTTGCCGGGCAACTGGACGCCGTGCGCCGTGACAGCAACGAACCCCAGGCCGACGTTGAGCGAGTTGTAGAGATTCTGCTGGCCTGGATCGCCGAAGATCGCAAGGCCACGCCGCTGAAAGCGTTGCAGGGCATGGTCTGGGAGCAAGGCTATCAGGCCGGTCAGTTGAAAGGGCATGTATACCCGGACGCCGTCGAAGCGCTCCAGCGCTGGCATCAGGCTGGTTATCAACTGTTTGTTTATTCGTCCGGTTCGATCCAGGCACAGAAACTGATTTTCGGCTGCTCGGAAGCCGGGGATCTGACGCCGCTGTTCAGCGGCTACTTCGACACCACTTCAGGGCCCAAGCGCGAAGCGCAGTCATACAGCACTATCCAGCAGGCCATCGGCGTCGAGCCGCAGGAGATCCTGTTCCTGTCCGACATCGTGCAGGAACTCGACGCCGCCCGGTCCGCCGGCCTGCAAACCTGCGGCCTGGCCCGAGAGGGCGGGGAGCTGGAAGGGCATGTGACCGTCGACAGCTTTACCGGGATCGAGCCGGAAGCGTTCTGACCCCATAAATCGATGCGCAAAAAACAGGCCGTGAAGCGAAAGCTCCACGGCCTGTCTGTTTATGCAGTGTTCGTTACATCGAGTGATAGGTCGGCAGGGCAAAACGCTGCTGGCTTTGCAGCATGCCGATCTGCGGCAGCTCGCTGGCCTGTTCCGCCAGATCACGACGAATCGCGCTGATCGCCCACGACAGTTGGTCGGCGGCATGCAATTGCTGATAGGTAAGCGCACGCTTGAACACTTTGCCGTCGGCACTCTTGAGCGTCAGCAGGATCCCGCCATCGGGACGTGGCTGGGTGGTCACAGCGAAGTTGGAGAACAGGGAGGTAAATTTTTCTTGGATCAGGCTCATGTCTTTCAGCTCCGTATGCACTTGAAGGGCAAGCATGCGGAGGGAGTTGCAGTGATTGTGCCAGTATTTTGTTTTTATAAATTCGTTATAAATCAATAAGTTATAGATATCTGAAATTCAGGTTGTCGTGCAATCTGCATGAATGGCCATCGTGCATCCTGCATTTTGCGGGATTGCTGTCGATCTGACGGAACCATTGCATCCCGCCGCGATCGCGCTTCGTCCTGTAGCGCTGACGGATACAAAACATTGCAAAAACCGCGTGTACAGCCCGAGAAGCCCTGACGTATTTTCGGCCTCGACCCTCGCTCAGAAAGCGCCGGTTGCCTCACCCGATTGCCCGACAATAAAAATCCGGCCTGCACGTCAAGGCCCAACGGGAGCTGCCATGAGTCACGCGCCTGGCGACACGATTACCTGGGGCATGATGCTCCGCAAACTGCCGACGATCGCCAAAGCCATCCCGCGGGTGGTGAAAGGCCTGAAGGTGGCCAACGTCAAGGATCCGACCCGGACCTGTGGCCTTGGCTGGACATTCGAGCAAGCGACCCTGCGCAATCCCGAGGGTCCCGCGCTGCTGTCGGGCGAGGTGGTGCTCAGTTATTCCCAGGTCAACCAGTGGGCCAACCGCATTGCTCATTATTTGATCGGGCAGGGCATCGGCAAAGGCGATGTGGTAGCCGTGTTCATCGAGAACCGTCCGGAACTGCTGGTGACGATTCTGGCGCTGGCCAAGGTCGGTGCTGTCAGTGCGCTGCTGAACACTTCGCAGACCCGTGACACGCTGATCCACAGCATCAATCTGGTGGCGCCGGTGGCGATCGTCGTTGGTGAGGAGTTGCTGCCAGCGTTTGCAGCAGTACGCGAGCAAGTGAAGATTGCGCCGGCCCGCACCTGGTTCGTGGCTGATCAGGATACGTTCAGTCATCCGGGCATCGCCCCGCAGGGTTACGCCAATCTGATCAGCGCCAGTGCCGATGCATCAGGCGACAACCCGGCCAGCAGCCGGCAGATTTTCTTCGACGACCCCTGTTTCTACATCTACACCTCCGGCACCACCGGGTTGCCCAAGGCCGGAGTGTTCAAGCATGGGCGCTGGATGCGCAGTTCGGCGAGCTTCGGCATGATCGCCCTCGACATGCGTCCGGACGACATCGTCTATTGCACCTTGCCGCTGTATCACGCCACCGGGCTTTGTGTGTGCTGGGGGTCGGCGGTCAATGGCGCGTCGGGTTTCGCCATTCGCCGCAAGTTCAGCGCCCGCCAGTTCTGGAACGATGTGCGGCGCTACCGTGCCACCACCATCGGCTACGTCGGTGAGTTGTGTCGTTATCTGGTGGATCAGCCGGCCAGCAGCGATGACAGCCGCCATGACGTGCGCAAGATGATCGGCAACGGCTTGCGGCCAGGTGCCTGGGCTCAATTCAAGACCCGCTTTGCGGTGGATCACATCTGCGAACTGTATGCAGCCAGCGACGGCAATATCGGTTTCACCAACATCCTCAATTTCGACAACACCATCGGTTTCTCGCTGATGGCCTGGGAACTGGTTGCTTACGATCAGGACAGCGGCGAACCGATTCGCGGCGACGACGGTTTCATGCGTAAGGTCGGCCGGGGCGAGCGAGGGCTGTTGCTGGCGCGAATTGACGACAAGGCGCCGCTGGATGGCTACACCGATCCGCAGAAAACCGCCAAGGTCGTGCTGCAGGATGTATTCGCCAAGGGTGACCGCTTCTTCAATACCGGTGATCTGCTGCGCAACATCGGCTTCGGCCATGCGCAATTTGTCGATCGCCTCGGCGACACCTACCGCTGGAAAGGCGAGAACGTTTCGACCACCGAGGTCGAGAACCTCTTGCTGCAGCATCCGCTCATTTCCGAAGCCGTGGCCTATGGCGTGGAAATCCCCAATACCAACGGACGCGCCGGGATGGCGGCGATTACACCCGCCGAGTCCCTGGCGACTCTGGACTTCACCGAGCTGTTGGCGTTTGCCCGCCAGCGCATGCCGTCCTACGCGGTACCGCTGTTCCTGAGGGTCAAGGTGAAAATGGAAACCACCGGCACTTTCAAATACCAGAAGACGCGCCTAAAAAACGAAGGCTTCGACCCGGGCGTAACGGGGGACGACCCTGTCTACGCCTGGCTGCCGGGCACTGAAACCTACGAACAGGTGACGGATGAAATCCTTGCGGATATCCGCGCAGGCAAATTGCGTTATTGATATTGGCTATTGGCTGTCTCGGAAAAAAGGGGGTGACAGCTATCGCCACGCTCGGGAAACTAGCGGCTTTCCGATTGACCGAAAGTGGAGTTGCCCCATGTCCGACCAAAGCCGCCAGATGACGCCCGAAGAAGCTGCCGAATTCACCGAGCAGGTATTCAACAAGGCGCGCGAAGGTGACGCGGTGATGCTGGATCGCCTGATCACGGCCGGTTTGCCGGTGAACCTCACCAACAGCAAGGGCGATACCCTGCTGATGCTCGCCAGTTACTACGGGCATGTGGACGCGGTGCAAGTGCTGCTCAAGCACAAGGCCGATCCTGAAAAGCGCAATGGCAATGGCCAGAGTCCGATTGCAGGCGCCGCGTTCAAGGGCGATCTGGCCGTGGTCAAGGCCCTCGTGGCCGGCGGGGCGCAGATTGAGGGCGCCTCCTTCGACGGTCGTACGGCGTTGATGATGGCGGCGATGTTCAACCGGGTCGAGATCGTCGAGTATCTGATCGACCAGGGCGCCGACCCGAGAGCCAAGGACGCCAACGGCGTTACCGCGCTGGATGCGGCGCGCACCATGGGGGCCGTGGACACCACCGCGCAGCTGGAAAAACTGCTGGGCTGAAGCCGACGATCCGCAACCGGCTCTGTGGCGAGGACGAGAATGCGCTATCCTTCGCGCCCTCGAAATCCCTTCGCCACAGGACCTGCCCCCCATGAAAGCCGCACTCGCCGAACTCATCAGCAAAATCAGCTCCGGCTGCATGGGCGAAGACGAGATCCAGAAGGTCGCCGATGAAGCCGCACAGGCCTACGCCGATGCCGAGGCTTTTCTGACCGCCAACCCGGACATCAACTACGACGACACCTTCCCGATTCCGCTGGGCGAGTGGGTCGTGGTCGGCAGCCTGCCGGATACTGTGCTGTTCCAGGCCGACACCTACGTTGACCTGTTCGCCCGGATCATCGCCTCGTTCGGTCCGAACGTGGCGTTCAACCTCAAGCCCAAGCAACTGGCCAGGACCGAAGCCCTGACCGCGCTGAATCGCATTCAGGTGCAGATGAGCAGCCTGAACAAGGAAAACGGCGGTTACACGCTGATGAACTTCAGCCAGTTGCTCGACGACGAGCTGCAAGTGGTGCTGGTCTACGGCAACGACGTGCCGCGCGTGCTGGAGCTGTGCGCCGAAGTGGGCATCGCCGCTGCGCCTTCGCTGGAAGCCTTGAAGGTCGCCGTCCACGTCTGAATGCAATAAAAGGGAACCCTGCGCGTGACCGTCTATCCTAAAAGTGCACGCCACTATTCTGGAGCGACACCATGGGTTCCACGTTCAACGGCCTGATCGGCCTGATCATTCTTGCCCTCGACATCTGGGCGATCATCAATGTGCTGAAAAGCGGCGCCGAGACCGGGATGAAAATCCTCTGGGTGCTGTTGATCATCCTTCTGCCGGTACTGGGCCTGATCATCTGGGCAATTGCCGGGCCGCGGGGCAATGTGCGGATCTGACCGTTCGCCCCATGGATTGCGCGGGGCCGATGAACTGAGGTTCGACCTGTCATCTTCGGCAACGTAGAATGCGCGCCTTTCCCGGGCAATCGAACCTGACGATTGGCGCCCGCGCATTCATCGGAGCACTTCACATGACCGTCACCAAGACCAGCGAATATCTGGAAACCCTCTACGAAGGCTACGGCCAGCGTTTTCGCATGGAAAAACTGCTGCACGAAGTGCGCACCGAACACCAGCATCTGGTGATCTTCCAGAACCCGCGCATGGGCCGTGTGATGGCGTTGGACGGCGTGATCCAGACCACCGAAGCCGATGAATTCATCTACCACGAAATGCTCACCCACGTGCCGATCCTCGCCCACGGCACTGCCAGGCGCGTGCTGATCATCGGCGGCGGCGATGGCGGCATGCTGCGCGAAGTGACCAAACACGCCAGCGTCGAGCACATCACCATGGTCGAAATCGACGGCACTGTGGTCGATATGTGCAAGGAGTTTCTGCCAAACCACTCCAGCGGCGCTTATGACGATCCACGCCTGAACCTGGTGATCGACGACGGCATGCGTTTCGTCGCGACCACCACGGAAAAGTTCGACGTGATCATTTCCGACTCCACCGACCCGATCGGTCCGGGCGAAGTGCTGTTCTCGGAAAACTTCTATCAGGCTTGCCATCGCTGCCTGAACGAGGGCGGTATCCTCGTGACCCAGAACGGCACGCCGTTCATGCAGATCGACGAGGTGAAAACCACCGCCGGTCGCCTGCGCAGCCTGTTCCCGGACTGGCACTTCTATCAGGCGGCCGTGCCGACCTACATCGGCGGTTCGATGACGTTCGCCTGGGGCTCGACCAACCCGGCCTATCGCAAGCTGAGCCGTGAAGTGCTGCAGCAGCGCTTCATCGGCAGCGGCATCGTCACCCGCTACTACAACCCGGAAATCCACATCGGCGCCTTCGCTTTGCCGCAATACGTGCTGCAAGCGGTGAACAAACCGGGCAACGACTGATCGTTCGGCCGCCGTCACTGCGGGGGCGAGCCGCTTCGCTCCCGCAGATGAAGTGTTTTTCATGTTGCATCGGCGTAAAGCTTTTGAACGATCAATCCTGACAAAAGTCGAGATAGATGTAAGCCCATTTGCGGGTTTGATCGAGGAGGCTCCGATGTCAAAGTGGAAAGTCACTTTCGTGGACGATCATGGTGAAACCGTCGATGAAGTCTTCGATTGCGAAGAATGCCCGAGTCATGAGCGAGCCGCCCGGCTCATCAAGGAACGGTTCCTGCCCGTTGTCGCCGAGCTTGACCTCAACGACCTGGAAGGCCGCACCGCCGACGCCGGCGTGAAGACCCTGAAAAACCAGCACAGCATCGAAATCCGCAGCATTACTCCCGTCTGAAAATCTTTTTCCCGGTAACGCACCAGACCTTGGCAGCGGCTCTCTCCTGGGGCTACTCTGCAAGCGAGATCAGCGAACGGATCGCTAAGGTCTGGTCTTGTCAGCTACATGCTTGTTTCCCGCCGACAACACGGTTGTCACAGCGCTTGAGCCGTCCGGCCAGGTGCAGGGAATACGGAAAGTCTATCCATCTATGCGAGGGGGACGTTCATGAGCACAGCCTATCAAGAAGACATCAGCAGCAACGTGCTGCGCCGCATGAAAGAAGGCGGTTTCGATTTTTCCCGATTCCATCCCATCGAGTTCTACGCCATTTTCCCGGACGAGGAGCGGGCGCGCAGGGCGGCAGGCAAGTTTCGCGGTGAATCCATCAATGCCCAGGTCAGTGTGCGCGACGACGGCGCCTGGTTTCTGGAATTGAGCAAGGTGATGTACGCAACCTACGACGACATCGGCGATTTCGAACAGGGGTTTTCGGCGGTGGTCGAGCCTCTGGGCGGCATCATCGAAGGCTGGGGTGTGAAGCAGGAGGTGCGCAACCGCCATCGCTTGAACTGATTCTCCTCGCCACACATCCGGCAACGGCTGACCTTCGGGTCGGCCGTTGTCGTTTCGGCACCTTGAAAAACGTCCAGTAAAACCCTGAAACAAGAATCCAGAGCAAAAAAAAGCCACCGCAGAGGGTGGCTGAAAGGGAAGACCGGAAGGAGAGGGAACCGGTCAGGGTTACGGCCGGGAGGGGCTTGCCGGGGCAAGCCGGATCTGTGGGGCTGCGTGCTTCACCCGGGAAGTCTCGCAGCGGATGGGCGGATTATCCGCAGCCCGCGCCGGGCAGTGAAATCAACTCTGACTATGCTGCTGATAGGCGACGGTGCTGCGTCGCAATGAAGCGGGGGTGATCAGGTTGAGGCATTTGCCGCACAGGAATGGTGCGGTGCGTGCGATGTGAATATCCAACCTGTTGAAATCAAAGCGTTTATGCCGATGGCACGGGCCTTGCGATGGCCTGCATGTCCGGAGTGACAAGGAGTACGGCATGATCCGCACCAGTTTTGATGAAATGTACGATGCCGGCGGCGTGGTTCGCCCGCATTACCGGGAGTTTGCCCGCTGGCTGGCAGAAACCCCCGAGGAACTGTTGGCCCAGCGGCGTCGTGAGGCCGATCTGCTGTTCCATCGCGCGGGGATCACGTTCACGCTCTATGGGGATGAGCAAGGGACAGAACGCCTGATTCCCTTCGACACCATTCCGCGCAGCATTCCCGCCAGTGAGTGGCGGATCGTCGAGCGCGGCTGCATCCAGCGGGTCAAGGCGTTGAACATGTTTCTCGCCGACCTCTATCACGAGCAGCGCATCATCAAGGCCGGGATCATTCCCGCCGAGCAGGTGCTGGCCAACGAGCAATACCAGTTGGCGATGCAAGGGCTGGATCTGCACCGCGATATCTATTCGCACATCTCTGGCGTCGATCTGGTGCGCGACGGCGACGGGACCTACTACGTCCTGGAAGACAACCTGCGCACGCCCAGCGGCGTGAGCTACATGCTCGAAGACCGCAAGATGATGATGCGCCTGTTCCCCGAGCTGTTCGCGGCCCAGCGCATCGCACCCATCGACCATTACCCGAACCTGTTGCTCGATACCCTGAAAAGCTCAAGCCCTCTCGATGACCCAAGTGTCGTGGTACTGACGCCGGGACGGTTCAACAGCGCATTTTTCGAGCATGCATTCCTGGCCCGGGAAATGGGCGTGGAGCTGGTGGAGGGCGCCGATCTGTTCGTACGCGACGACAAAGTTTACATGCGCACTACCGACGGTCCCAAAGCGGTGGATGTGATTTATCGCCGTCTCGACGATGCGTTTCTCGATCCACTGGCGTTCCGTCCGGACTCGATGCTTGGCGTGCCGGGATTGCTGTCGTCCTATCGCTCCGGCAACGTGGTTTTGGCCAATGCGATCGGCACCGGCGTGGCGGACGACAAGTCGGTGTATCCGTTCGTCACCGAAATGATCCGTTTCTATCTCGATGAAGAACCGATCCTGCAGAACGTGCCGACCTGGCAATGTCGCAACCCGTCTGAACTTTCCCATGTGCTGGCCAATCTTGCAGATCTGGTGGTCAAGGAAACCCAGGGCTCCGGCGGTTACGGAATGCTCGTGGGACCGGCGGCGACGGCGGCGGAAATCGATGCGTTCCGCGAGCGGATCAAGGCCAGGCCTTACGCCTACATCGCGCAACCCACGTTGTCGCTGTCGACCTGTCCGACCTTTGTCGAAAACGGCATTGCGCCGCGCCATATCGACCTGCGTCCGTTCGTACTGTCCGGTCGCGAAACCCGGGTCGTGCCCGGCGGTTTGACCCGTGTCGCCTTGCGTGAAGGCTCTCTGGTGGTGAACTCATCCCAGGGCGGCGGAACCAAGGACACCTGGGTGGTCGAGGATTGAAGGAAGCCTGCCATGTTAAGTAGAACTGCCTCGGATCTGTACTGGATGTCGCGTTACCTGGAGCGGGCGGAAAACCTCGCCCGCATGCTCGATGTCAGTTATTCGCTGTCGCTGATGCCGCAGGACGGCCGTGGCGATGGCCTGCATGAACTGGCGATGCCGTTGATGATCACCGGCACCCTGGATGATTACCTTGAGCGCCACGGCGAGCTGCATGCCGAGCGATTGCTGCATTTCTTCGCCCTCGACGCGGCGAACCCGGCGAGTATCTACAGCTGCCTCGGCGCGGCACGAGCCAGTGCCCACGCGGTGCGCGGGCGGATCACCGCCGACATGTGGGAGAACATCAACGCCACCTGGCTGGAGATCCGCGGGATCGCCAACCAGGGCCTCAGCCGCTATGGCATGAGCCGGTTTTGCGAGTGGATCAAGGAACGTTCGCACCTGTTCCGCGGTGCGTCCTACGGCACCATCATGCGCAACGACGCGTTCCGCTTCATTCGCCTGGGTACCTTCATCGAGCGGGCGGACAATACGTTGCGGCTGCTCGACGCTCGCTATGAAATGGCCGGCGATCAGGCCGAAGCGGTCAGTGACGGCACCGCCCACGCCTATTACCAGTGGAGTGCGTTATTGCGGGCGCTGTCGTCGTTCGAGGCTTACACCGAGATCTATCGCGATGCACCCGGCGCCCGGCACGTCGCCGAGTTGCTGCTGTTGCGTGCCGACGTGCCGCGCTCCTTGCGGGCCTGCACCGAAGAAATCGACCAGATCCTCGCGCAACTGCCAGGGGCCAACGGTCGCCCGGCGCAACGGCTGGCGGCGGAAATGGACGCACGCCTGCGCTACACCGGCATCCACGAAATCCTCGAGGAAGGGCTGCACGCCTGGCTCACCGAATTCATTCCACTGGTGCGCCAGTTGGGCAACGCCATTCACAGTTCCTATCTGGAGGCCGCATGAGACTTTCCATCAGCCACGAAACCACCTATCACTACGAAGATCAGGTGCGGGCGAGCATCCAGTACCTGCGCCTGACCCCTCACGACAGCGAACGCCAGCATGTGCTGAGCTGGCAACTCGACCTGCCGCGCCCGGTGCGGGCCCAGCTCGATCCGTTCGGCAACATCCTGCATGTCCTGACCATGGACGAGCCTCACGAAGCGATCATCATCGGCGCTCGGGGGCAGGTCGATATCGACGAAAGGCGCGAAGCGGAACATGAACGCCAGTCGGCGTTGCCGTTCCTGCGTTTCACCCGGCTGACCGAGGCGGACGAGGCGTTGCGGGCGTTTGCCGAGAAGTCCTGCAAACAGCGGCGCGACCGCACTGCGCTGATCGACTTGATGCATGGCTTGAACCAGCACATGACCTATACGCCGGGATCCACCGAAGTCGATACCAGCGCCGCCGAGGCGTTCGCCGGGCGCGCGGGGGTCTGCCAGGATCATGCCCACGCGTTTCTGGCCTGCGCACGCAGCCTGGGGGTGCCGTCGCGGTATGTGTCGGGCTATCTGTACAGCGAGGATTGCGAACACCTGGCCAGCCACGCCTGGGCCGAAGCCTGGATCGATGACGCTTGGTACAGCTTTGACGTGACCAATGAACTGGCGCGGCCGGAGCGGCACTTGAAACTGGCGGTGGGGCTGGACTACCTGGATGCCTGCCCGGTACGGGGCATGCGCCGGGGAGGCGGGGCAGAGCAAATGCATGCGAAGGTGCTGGTCGCGCCGACACCGGTCATCTCGGTGCAACAACAGTAAATTTGGGGAACGAGCCTGCTCGCGGGATTATCTGACACACCGCTTTCGCGAGCAGGCTCGCTCCCACAAGGCATGTCTCAGGATTTAACCTTGCGCCCTGCCATGTGCTGCAAATACCCCACCAGTTTCTGCAGATCCGCATCCGGCAATACATCGGCGGAGAACCCCGGCATCTTCGCCTGCGGCCACTGGCGCAAGCTCTGCGGATCGCGGATATAGCGCTTGAGGAAGTCCGCGCCCAAGTATTCGGTCGGGTTGTACGGAATATTCAGATCCGGCCCGAATTGCGCATCCCCCGCACCATTCAGTCGATGACAGGCCAGGCAGTTTTTCTGGAACAGTGCAAACCCCTGATTCACCGGGTCATCGGCCTCCAAGGCAGGATCCGGCAGCAGGGCAGGGAAGCGTTCGGCCACTGGAGCCATGCGTTTGATGCTCGCCACTTCGAACGGCCATTGTTCCGGACTGATATTGTCGGCCTGCGGATCGGTCCAAACCAGGTAGAACGGCCCGGCGCTGTGCTTGCCTTCCGACAGCGGCGGCCACGGGTGGGCCGGGTCTTCGATGGCCAGCCAGGCCCGTGAACCTTTGGTGCTGAGCAGCGGCGCGGCGGCCAACTCGGCGGCAAAACCGTCCAGTGCCACGGCTTGCAGGTGATCTTCGGGTTTTATACCGGTCAGCAGCGCGGCAATCGGCACGGCGCGATAAGTCATGTCCTTCTTGTAGGACACATCATTTTTGATCGTGAGGGTTTGCACCTGAGGATGCTTGAGCAGTTCCTCGGTCTGCCAGGTGCGACTGTTCTCGCCCAATTGCAGATCCAGTTGAGCAGCAGACAAGGACATGCTCAGCAGCATGCCCCCGAACAGAATGAGTGCTTTCAATTGATCGCCGTCCATGTCGTGGAAGTGCGCAAAGAGTGGCACAGCCATGCTGGCCCGGATAGCGGGCCAGTCACATTTTCAGTGGCGATGAGCAACACCCGCCGCTTGAATCAGCCAATCACCTTGGTCAGGTTCGGCAAAATCAATAACAGCGTGGTGGCGAAAAGGATGAGCCCCGCTTGACGAACTTTCGGTTGTTTGAACATGGCTTGACCGCCTTTTTTGTTATTTCCTGATGCCTGCCTGCGTGTCCATGACGGCAAGCGCTGCACTTCCTGTAGAAGAACGCCTGCCTCGGCAAAACCCGACGACAACGACGTACATGTTCACCTTAGGGCCCGCGTCACGCTTGGCTTAGATCCATTTCACATGTATTTGCTACCAGTCGCGATTAAAAAGGCATGAGGCCCTTTGCCAGCTTCTTTGCCGACCTTTTGCTAGACAGCTCGGTGACCTGAACCGGTTAACCTGGCCGGGAATGACCGTCCGTCTGAGCGTGCACGTCAACGTCATTGAGCACTGTGGTCATTGAATCCATGAGCGTCTCGGCCAAGAGTGGGAGCACGAATTTCACTCACCGCACAGGTTCGAGAACGCCATGACCCAAGCTTTGATTTTCGATGCGTTACGCACGCCCCGTGGCAGAGGCAAGGCCGACGGTTCGCTGCACAGCGTCAAACCGGTGAACCTGGTGGCCGGGCTGTTGACCGCATTGCAGAGCCGCACGGAGCTGGACACCAGCCAGGTCGATGACGTGGTGCTCGGTTGCGTTACGCCGATTGGCGACCAGGGCGCGGATATCGCCAAGACTGCCGTGCAAGTGGCTGATTGGGACGTCAGCGTTGCCGGCGTACAGATCAACCGTTTCTGTGCCTCGGGGCTGGAAGCGGTGAACCTGGGCGCGATGAAGGTGCGTTCCGGGTTCGAAGAGCTGGTGGTGGTCGGCGGGGTCGAATCCATGTCCCGCGTGCCGATGGGCAGTGACGGCGGCGCCTGGGCGCTGGACCCGCAAACCAACCTGCACAGCCATTTCACCCCGCAAGGTGTCGGTGCCGACCTGATCGCCACTCTTGAAGGTTTCAGCCGTCAGGACGTCGATGCCTACGCGCTGCACTCGCAACAGAAAGCCGCCCGCGCCCGGGCCGACGGTTCGTTCAACAAATCGCTGGTGCCGGTGCAGGATCAGAACGGCATCATCCTGCTCGATCACGATGAGTTCATTCGCGCCGAGTCGACCCTCGAAGGCTTGGGCAAGCTCAAGCCGAGCTTCGAGATGATCGGCCAGATGGGTTTCGACGCCACGGCGCTGCGGGTCTACAGCCACGTCGAGCGCATCGACCATGTGCACACGCCGGGCAACAGCTCCGGGATCGTCGATGGTGCCGCGCTGATGCTGGTCGGCTCCGAGGCCAAAGGGCGGGCGTTGGGTCTGCAACCCCGGGCTCGCATTGTCGCCACGGCGGTCACCAGCACCGACCCGACCATCATGCTCACCGGCCCGGCGCCGGCCACCCGCAAGGCGCTGGCCAAGGCGGGGCTGCGGGTCGAAGACATCGATCTGTTCGAGGTCAACGAGGCATTCGCTTCTGTGGTGCTGAAATTCATCAAGGACATGGCCGTCGACCCGGACAAGGTCAACGTCAATGGCGGCTCGATTGCCATGGGCCATCCGCTGGGCGCCACCGGTTGCGCGATCCTCGGCACCTTGCTCGACGAACTGGAAGCCCGGCGCCTGCGCTACGGCCTGGCGACGCTGTGCGTCGGCGGCGGCATGGGCATCGCCACCATCATCGAACGCCTCTGACCCTCAGGAACCTTGTCATGACCCAAGCCATTCGTTACGAAAAAGGCCAGGACGGCATCGTCGTCCTGACCATCGACATGCCGGGCCAGAGCGCCAACACCATGAACGCGGTGTACCGCGAGGCCATGGCCGAAAGTGTCGCCCGCTTGCAGGCGGAAAAAGATGACATTGCCGGGGTGATCGTCACTTCGGCCAAAAAGACCTTCTTCGCCGGCGGCGACCTGAATGAACTGATCAAGGTCGGCAGGCCCGAAGCCAAGGCGTTCTACGACATGGTGCTGACCCTCAAGGGCCAGTTGCGCACCCTGGAAACCCTCGGCAAACCGGTGGTCGCGGCGATCAACGGCGCGGCGCTCGGTGGCGGCTGGGAAATCTGCCTGGCTTGTCATCACCGCGTGGCGTTGGACGATGCCTCGGTGCAACTCGGTCTGCCGGAAGTGACCCTCGGTTTGCTGCCGGGTGGCGGCGGGGTGGTGCGCATGGTGCGCATGCTCGGCATCGAAAAGGCCCTGCCGTATCTGCTCGAGGGCAAGAAAGTCCGTCCGCAGCAGGCGCTGCAGGCGGGTTTGATCGATGAACTGGCGGCAGATCGCGATGAACTGTTGTCCAAGGCCAGGGCCTGGATTCTGGCCAATCCTGCGCCAGTGCAGCGTTGGGATGTGAAGGGCTATCAGATTCCCGGCGGCACGCCGTCAAATCCGAAAGTTGCGCAGATGCTGGCCATTGCGCCATCGATCCTGCGCACCAAGACCCAGGGCACGTTGCCGGCGCCGGAGAAAATTCTCTGTGCGGCAGTGGAAGGTGCGCAGGTGGATTTCGATACTGCGCACCTGATCGAAACCCGTTACTTCACCGAACTGACCACCGGCCGGATCTCGAAAAACCTGATCGGCACCTTCTGGTTCCAGCTCAATGAAATCAAAGCCGGCGGTTCGCGTCCGCAGGGGCTGGCACCTTATGTGACGAAGCGTGTGGGTGTGCTCGGTGCCGGGATGATGGGCGCCGGTATCGCTTATGTCAGCGCCTCGGCCGGAATCGAGGTGGTGCTCAAGGACATTAACCTCGCGGCTGCCGAAAAGGGCAAGGCGCATTCGGCAATGCTGCTGGACAAGAAAGTCGCTCGCGGGCAGATGACCGCCCAGCAGCGTGAGGCGGTGCTGGCGCGTATCCGGACCACTGAAAACGATGCCGATCTGGCAGGTTGCGATCTGATCATCGAGGCGGTGTTTGAGGATCGTCAACTCAAGGCCAAGGTCTCGGCAGCGGCGCAGCAGGTGGTCGGTGCCGACGCGGTGATGGCCTCCAATACTTCGACCCTGCCCATCACCGGCCTGGCGACGGCGGTGCCGGATCAGAGCAAGTTCATCGGCCTGCATTTCTTCAGTCCTGTGGAAAAAATGCCGTTGGTAGAGATCATCAAGGGCGCGCAGACCAGCGACGAAACCCTTGCACGCGGGTTCGATTTCGTCCTGCAAATCAAGAAAACGCCGATCGTGGTCAACGACAGTCGTGGCTTTTTCACCTCACGGGTGTTCGGCACGTTCACCAATGAAGGCATTGCCATGCTCGGCGAAGGCATCAACGCAGCGATGATCGAGACCGAAGCGCGCAAGGCCGGGATGCCTGTCGGACCGCTGGCAATCTCCGACGAAGTTTCCCTCAGCCTGATGAGTCATATCCGCCAACAAACGGCCAAAGACCTGCAAGCGGAAGGGAAGCCGCTGATTGAGCATCCCGCGTTCGCCGTGATTGACTTGCTGCTCAACGAATACAAGCGGCCGGGCAAGGCAGCGGGAGGCGGTTTTTATGAGTACCCGGCTGGAGGCCAGAAGCACCTGTGGCCCGAGCTGAAAACCCGTTTCGAGAAAGCCGACGGGCAGATTTCACCGAAAGATGTGCGGGACCGGTTGCTGTTCGTGCAAGCCATCGAAACGGTGCGCTGTGTTGAGGAGGGGGTGTTGACCTCGACGGCGGATGCCAACGTCGGTTCGATCTTCGGCATCGGTTTCGCGACCTGGACCGGCGGCGCGTTGCAGTTCATCAATCAATATGGCGTGAAGGACTTTGTCGCACGGGCCCAGTACCTGGCCGAACAGTATGGCGAGCGTTTCGCACCGCCGGCTTTGTTGCTGCAAAAGGCTGCCAGCGGCGAGCTGTTCTGACGGCACGGGAAGCATTCGGGGGCTTGCCTTGCCGGGTGATTTCAGGGCAGGCTCTGGGGTGTGCATTATTCCCATCACGTGTCAGGAATTTTTTATGTCGCTACGCATCTGCATTCTGGAAACCGACATCCTGCGTCCGGAACTGGTCGATGAATATCAGGGTTACGGGCAGATGTTCCAGCGCCTGTTCTCGAAACAGCCGATCGCCGCCGAGTTCACGGTGTACAACGTGATGCAGGGCGAGTATCCGAGTGATGACCTGACGTTCGATGCGTACCTGGTCACGGGCAGCAAGGCGGACTCGTTCGGCACCGACCCGTGGATCCAGACCCTCAAGCAATACCTGCTGACCCGCTATGAACGCGGCGACAAACTGCTCGGCGTGTGCTTCGGCCATCAATTGCTGGCGCTGTTGCTGGGTGGCAAGAGCGAGCGTGCGACCCAGGGCTGGGGTGTCGGCACCCACAACTACAAGCTGGCGGCCAAGGCTCCATGGATGAACCCGGTGCGCGAAGAACTGACGCTGCTGATCAGCCACCAGGATCAGGTGACGGCGTTGCCGGAAAACGCCACGGTGATTGCCTCCAGCGATTTCTGCCCGTTTGCCGCTTATCACATCAACGACCAGGTGCTGTGCTTCCAGGGGCACCCGGAATTCATTCATGACTATTCGCGAGCGTTGCTGGACCTGCGTCAGGAAGCGCTGGGCGAACAGATCTACAGCAAGGGCGTGGCCAGCCTTGAGAACGATCACCACGGCACCACGGTGGCGGAATGGATGATGCGTTTCGTGGCGCACAAGCCAAACGCTGCTTGAGCGCCAGCGCCCTCGTGTCGTCTGCGGGGGCGCTTTTTGCCCTACAGCCAGCCCGACTTCTTGAAACTGGCCCACAGCCCCACGCAGCCCGCCGTGATAAAACCCAGCACGGCGAAATAGCCGTAATGCCAGCTCAGCTCCGGCATGTTCTGGAAGTTCATGCCGTAGATCCCGGCGATCGCTGTCGGGAACGCCAGAATCGCCGCCCATGCCGCGAACTTGCGCTGCACCACACTCTGTCGTGACGCCTCCAGCAACACACCGATCTCGATGGTCTGACTCGCAATCTCGGCCAGGGTGGTCAGGTCTTCCATCTGCCGTGTGACATGGATCTGCACGTCGCGGAAGTACGGACGCATGTTCTTGTCGATGAAAGGGAAGCTCAGCTTCTGCAATTCTTCGCCGATTTCCACCATCGGCGCTGCGTATCGACGCAGGCGCAGAACGTCGCGGCGCAGACCGTGGAGCTTCTGGATGTCGTGCTCATTCAGTGCGCTGCACAGCACGTTGCGTTCCAGTTCATCGATCTCGGCGTGGATCGCTTCACCCACCGGCTGATAGTTTTCAATCACGAAATCCAGCAGGGCATACAGTACGAAATCTTCCCCGTGTTCCAGCAACAGCGGTCGCGCCTCACAGCGTTGGCGGACATGGGCGTAGGACGCGGAATGCCCGTTGCGCGCAGTGATGATGTAGCCCTTGCCGGCGAAGATATGGGTTTCAATGAACTGCAGGATGCCGTGTTCGCGCACGGGTGAGTAAGTGACGATGAACAGGGCGTCGCCGAAGGTTTCCAGCTTCGGGCGGCTGTGTTTTTCCAGGGCGTCTTCGATGGCCAGTTCGTGCAGGTTGAACTGGCGTTGCAGGTTGGCCAGTTCCTGGGCGTTCGGTTCTTCGAGGCCGATCCAGACAAAGTGCCCGGTCTTGGCGGCCCATGCGGCGCCTTCATCGAGGGAAATATTGGTGACTTTCTTACCGGCGCTGTAAACCGCAGCAGCAACAACTCGACCCATGGTGGTGGTTCACTTCTTCTTGGCAGATGGCAGGGGAGACATGGCTTCAGCTTAGCCGTGTCGCTGCTTGAGAGTCAGTGAAATCTGCACAGTTCACCGGGCAAAAGAAAACCCGCACAGGGCGGGTTTCCTTTTCACGCGGCTTGAAGCTGTCGATCCATGTCATCGATGCACTCGCGCATCTGTTCGCGGCATCGAGCGATGAGCATGGGCATGTCGTCCATGGTCAGGCCGGCGGTGGGAATCGCCGGCAGCGAGCGTATGAGAATTTTCCCGCTGCGCCAGCGGTTCAGACGCATGTGCTTTATGTAGCTGCTGACACAAACCGGAACGATAGGCACGCCGGCGGCGATGGCCATTTGAAACGCACCTTTCTTGAATGGCAGCAGTTCTTCGCCCAAGTTGCGCGTGCCCTCCGGAAACACCCAGATCGAGGTGTCCTTGTGCTGCAAGGTGTCGGTGGTTGTCAGCATCGACCGGCGGGCCTTGTGCGCATTCCCGCGATCGATCAACACATTCCCCGAGAGCCAGAACAACTGCCCGAACAACGGTACCCATTTCAGGCTTTTTTTGCCGATGCACACGGTTCGATGCGGCACGACGTTGCCGAACACGAACAGGTCATAGTTGGACTGGTGATTGGCGATGATCACGCAACTGGCGGGCTTGTTCATCAACGATCCGACATCGGCCTTCACCCGCAGACGCAAAATGCACATGGCCGGCAGTGCATAGAGGCGGGCGCACAGGCGACTGTTATCCGGATTGAAGGGGCGGCACAGTCCGAGGATCAGCCCTAGCACGCCCGCAAGAATAAAGTGCAGGCCCATCAACAACATACGAAACATGAACAGCATTTTCAGGCCCACCGGGACAAAAGGTGGCGCAGTGTACGGATGTGCACTGTTTTCGGCAATTGCCGCTATAGAGTCAGGAGATGGGCGATGTTTAAGCACATGTTTCCGACTTGTCGGTCAGAGCCGTCCTAGAGCTGCTGAAGAAATTTAAACGTTGCGCGTAAGAAAAAGCCCGACGCGACGGTCGGGCTTTTCTGCATCGAGCTGAAGAGGATTCAGCCCAAGTGTTCCTGATCCTGAATGATGGCGTTATCCAGGGTTTCCAGCAGGGCCTTGCGAACCTTGAGCTTGGTGTTCTTGTGCGCGGTCATGTTGATCTTCTTCAACTGACGCGCTGCGGCGAGGGCGGCACCTTGCAGTTCTTCGGCAGAAACCACCTTGTCGAGGAAACCGGCATCCACAGCGCTTTGCGGATCGAACATTTCCCCGTTGATCACCGAGCGATGGAACGCCGAACGGCGCAGCCGATCACGGGCCAGTTCGATACCGGCGTGGTGCATGGTCATGCCGATCTGCACCTCGTTCAGACCAATACTGAACGGGCCGTCGACACCGATGCGGTAATCGGCGGACAACAGAATGAACGCACCTTTGGCCACGGCATGACCCGGGCAGGCCACGATCACCGGGAACGGGTGCGACAGCAGGCGACGGGCGAGGGTCGAACCGGCGGTTACCAGCGACACGGCTTCTTTAGGGCCGGCGGTCATCACTTTCAAATCGTAGCCGCCCGAGAGAATGCCCGGCTGGCCGGTAATGATCACGATTGCACGATCCGCCACCGCCTGATCCAGCGCCGCGTTGAAGGCCGCGATCACGTCCGGGGAAATGGCGTTGACCTTGCCGTTGCTCAGGGTCAGAGTCGCGATACCGTCTTCGAGGTGGTAGGCAATCAGGTCGCTCATGGCGTAATTCCTTATAAGAAAGATGGGCAGACGTTACCCAGCGTCGCCGGTCAGGTAAAGCACTGTGACTGACTTGCCGGTCACCGATTGCCGCCTGCTGTACAGGCTGCTGCGGGTTCGCCGCTTCATGGGAGGGTTTCGCCGACCGGAGAATGGCCGGTTTGCCATGATCCGAAATGCGCAGAACGGCTAAATGCCTTAACCGCATGAAAATTCTGAAAAAAAGTTTGCCATCGGAAAAGCTTTCGACTACATTAGCGCGCCTCGACAGACAGAACATGTTTGAAGAGATACGGTGAAGTGTCCGAGTGGCTTAAGGAGCACGCCTGGAAAGTGTGTATACAGGAAACTGTATCGAGAGTTCGAATCTCTCCTTCACCGCCAGATTCGATGTAAACAAAACCCCTGGTTTCGAAAGAAACCAGGGGTTTTGTGCATTCCGGGTCCGGATTTTTGGTTGCTCAGCCGGGTTCGGTGTCATTTTGCCGGGGCGGTACAATCGCGGTTTTATCTGTATGTAAAAGGACGACTTCCATGATCATTTCCACCACCCACTCCATCGAAGGCCGGCAGATCACGGCGTATCTGGACATTGTCAGCGCCGAATCGGTGCAGGGCGTGAATGTGATTCGCGATATGTTCGCCGGGATGCGCGACTTTTTTGGTGGGCGTTCACAGACGCTGGAGCGCGCGTTGAAGGAGGCGCGTGTTCAGGCGACTGACGAGATCAAGGAACGTGCACGGTCCTTGCAGGCCGATGCGGTGGTCGGTGTGGATTTCGAGATCAGCATGCCGGCGGGGAAGGGCGGGATGGTTGTGGTGTTTGCGACCGGTACGGCGGTCAAGTTGCGCTGAGCCGGATTTGCGGATGACAGGCCATTCGTCGGGGTTCAGGCGATCTGAATCACAAGTCCAGGAATGACCGGCTAGTCTCAAAAGCCTTGGAGGTCGATATTTTTTCAGGCAAAAGGGTCTTGCCGGTATCGGCCCGCTTTTGAAAGGGGCGAAGAAATGACTGATCCGTACATCGAAGACGACGGGGCTGAATTTCCATTCAACAATTGCGTGCGCTGCGGCCAGACCGAGTATCAGGCGGGTTTTGGCGAGGATCCGGTGCAGACCGGCAAGATCAAGTCCACGGCGCCCAAGGGGCCCAAGGCAAAGTTTTTGCCCAAGGTGACGACGCGTTCCAGGAAGTAATCCGGATGCCACACAGCCCCCGCCATTGAGCGGGGGTTTTTGTTAAATGATTGTCGAGAGATCTGTCCTACAAAAATTGCGAACTCGTCTGGTTTCTTTCACAAACTTTTCACACCCATCTACGTAGGGTGAAGCCATCCGTTAGAAAGCAAGTCTCCAGCCCGTCTCCCCAGCGGGCTTTTTTTTGCCTGACATAAAACCTTTTTGATAATCGCTGTCCAATCGGCGCCAAGTGCGCGGCAGTGCTGGACATTGCCGCTGCAACAGCATTCAATCTGCGCCCTTTTTTCTTCCTTTTGTTGAGGTTTTCGTCATGCGTTTAACTCTGCCTGCTCTGGTTCTGGGGCTTCTGGTTGCTCAAGGTGCAATGGCGGGCGACGGTACCGCCGCGCTGGGTGGCGGTCTGGGTGGCGCGCTCGGTAACGTGGTTGGCCAGAAAATGGGCGGCAGCACCGGTGCAGCGATTGGGGCCGGCGTAGCAGGCGCGGCCGGCGGTGCCTTGGCAGCGAAGAAAGGTGCCCGTACCAAAGCGGCCATTGGCGGTGGTGTCGGCGCGGCAGGTGGTTCGATCATCGGCAACAGCCTGGGTGGCAAGAATGGCGCGACCATCGGTGCTGGCCTGGGTGGCGCAGCGGGTGGTGCAGTGGGCAGCAACCTGTCCAAGGGCCACAAGCGTCACTGATTGCGAATGCGTGTCTGAAAAGGCCCGGCTATATGCCGGGCCTTTTCGTTGCTGAACGTTTTTCCGGAATTCGCCTCCAATTGCGTATAGCCCATTCTCCGGGCGTACCGTCCCGATCCGGGACCTGTGAGGTCTGTATGCGATCGACATTAACTGCGTTGGTTTTAGGATTGCTCGTGGCCCAGGGCGCCATGGCTGCCGGCGATGGTTCCGCGGCGGTCGGCGGTGGTTTGGGTGGTGTGCTGGGTAACGTTGTCGGCGGACAACTCGGCGGCAGCACCGGCGCGGCCGTCGGGGCCGGTGTCGGCGGCGCGGCCGGCAGCGCCGTCGGGGCAAACAAACGCAATCGTACGGAAGCGGCCATTGGCGGTGGCCTCGGAGCGGCCGGCGGTTCGGTGCTCGGCAACAGCGTCGGTGGATCTACCGGCTCGGCTGTCGGAGCGGGACTCGGTGGTGCGGCGGGTGGTGCCATTGGCAACAGCCTGGGTGACGATGGTGGACGATCGCATTCCGGTGGCGGCCACAAGCACAAACACAAATATCGTCACCGCTGACCGAGCGGATCTGAAACCCGGCCTTGTGCCGGGTTTTTTGTGTTCGCATGCAATGCGCTGGAACGTTTGGCGACCATACTTTTCGAACGTCTACACGCTGAGCTCCCGAGGTGCGCCATGACTCCCGAAACCGCAGGCAAGGAAGAAAAAGGCCCGAGCGGGCTGCCGTTTATCAATGATCCGGGGAATGAGGATCCGGGGTCGTTGATGGATGATGCGACGGTTCCGCTTTGGGAGGGGGAGGGGGAAAAGCTGGAGTATGAGGATTTCGATGATGATGAGTGACGCGCTTTCGCTCCCTTGAGCTGTTGCTCAACCTCGACCACGCTCGTTATGCTGCTGAACCCTTTAATCAGATCCGAGCAGCGGCAGCCGATGCCGCCCGGGATGTCTTTGATAACGGATCCGATGATGAATGCACCACTGAAGGCGTTCGGCCCGATCAAGGCCGTGATTTTCGATATGGACGGTTTGCTGCTGGACACCGAGGGCATTTACACCGAGGTCACCTCGCTGATTGCCGAGCGTTACGGGCGCACTTTTGACTGGAGCATCAAGCAGAACATCATCGGGCGCGGGGCTGGCGATCTGGCGCGCTATGTGGTCGAGGCGCTGGATCTGCCAATCACCGCCGAAGAGTTTCTGGTGATCCGCGAGCCGCTGATGCGCGAGCGCTTTCCCACCGCGCAAGCGATGCCGGGGGCCGAGGAACTGATTCGTCACCTCAAGGCACACAACATTCCGATAGCGGTGGGTACCAGTTCATCGCGCCAGTCGTTCGGCCAGAAAACCACGTTGCACCGCGACTGGTTTGCATTGTTCGACTTCATCGTCACCGCCGACGATCCGGAAGTCGGTGCCGCCAAACCGGCACCGGACATTTTCCTCACGGCGGCTCGCCGCTTGGGTGTGGCGCCGGAAGATTGTCTGGTGTTCGAGGATTCGCCGTTTGGCGTGACGGCAGCAAAAGCGGCGGGCATGACCGCCATCGCGATTCCGGATGCGGCCATGGCCGATGAAAAATACGCACATGCCGACGGAATACTTCGTACGTTGAAAGCGTTCACGCCGAGTACCTGTGGTTTGCCGGCGCTTGACTGGGCCTGACGGGACCGCAGATAAAAACGCCGCCCCTCCATTGAAAGAGGGGCGGCGTTTTTCGATCACTCGAAACAATCAGGCGCCGAAACCACCGTCGATGGTCAGGCTGGCACCGGTGATGTAACCGGCTTCCGGGCCGGCCAGGTAGGCGACGAAGCTGGCGATTTCATCGGCTGTACCGTAGCGACCGACCGCCATCAGCGGAATCAGGCTTTCGGCAAAGTCGCCATGGGCCGGGTTCATGTCGGTATCCACCGGACCGGGCTGCACGTTGTTGACGGTGATGCCTCTTGGTCCGAGATCCCGGGCCAGGCCTTTGGTCAGACCGACCAGCGCGGACTTGCTCATCGCATACACACCGCCACCGGCGAAAGGCATGCGGTCAGCGTTGGTGCTGCCGATATTGATGATGCGCGAGCCTTCGCCCATGTGTCTGGCGGCTTCCTGGCTGGCGATGAACACGCTGCGCACATTGATCGCCAGGGTCTGATCGAAGTCTTCCAGTTTGAAGTCTTCCAGCGGAGCGACAGCCAGCACACCGGCGTTGTTGACCAGAATGTCGAGGCGGCCAAAGGTTTCGACGGTCGCGTTCACGGCGTTGCGGATGGCGCCGGCATCGGCGCTGTCGGCCTTGATCGCCAGGGCTTTGCCGCCGGTAGCGGTGATGCTGTTCTGCAGTTCTTCAGCCTTGGCGGCGGAGCTGACGTAAGTAAAGGCAACCGCGGCGCCTTCAGCGGCCAGGCGTTTGACGATGGCGGCACCGATGCCGCGAGAGCCGCCTTGAATCAGAGCGACTTTACCGCTGAGGTGTTGAGTGGTCATGTTCGATCTCCAGAAGTTTCAAGGCGGGATGCCTTGTGGTTGGAGCCGAGTATCGGCCTTGCATCGACAACCGTGTAGACCATGATTGCTATAGTCTGTGTAAACCAGAAGTTTATAGTGAGGCTCATGGAAACCTTCAGCAGTATCGAATGCTTTGTGCGTAGCGCCGAAGTCGGCAGCTTTGCCGAGGCCGCCCGACGCTTGAGCCTGACCCCGGCGGCAGTCGGCAAGAGTGTGGCGAAGCTCGAGGCGCGGCTGGGTGTACGGCTGTTCCAGCGTAGTACACGGAGTCTGACGCTGACCGAAGCCGGTCAACTGTTTTTGAGTCAGATCAGTGGCAGCTTGACGACCATTCAGAATGCCGTCGCCAACCTGGCCAGCGTTCAGGGGCTTCCGGCGGGGTCGCTGAAAGTCAGCATGGGTACGGCTTTCGGCTGTCTGTATGTCGTGCCGATGCTGGGTGAGTTCCTGCGGCGATACCCGGCGATCAGTCCGGACTGGCATTTCGATAACCGGCAGGTCGATCTGATCGGGCAGGGCTTCGATGCGGCGATCGGCGGGGGATTCGAATTGCCTCAGGGCGTGGTCGCCCGCCGGCTGAGTCCGGCGCACCGAGTCCTCGTGGCATCGGCGGACTATCTGCGCAACCATCCAGTGATCAGCGAGCCGGATGATCTCAGGCACCACGACGGTATTCTGATCCGCTCGCCGCAAACCGGACGTGTGCGCTCCTGGCAACTGACCGGTGGTAATCCGCAGAATTGTCGCCCGTTGACGCTCCAGGCACGCATGACCCTGAGCGATTCCCAGGCCGCCTGCGCCACGGCGGCGCAAGGGCTGGGGATTGCACTGGTGAGCATGCCCTTCGCCGTGGGCTATCTGGAAGCGGGGACCTTGCAGCGAGTGCTGCCCGACTGGTACGTCGACGACGGTAACATTTCCATTTATTACGCCGAACACAAACTGCTGCCGGGCAAGACCCGGGCGTTCGTCGACTTCGTCATCGAGCAGTTTTCAGCCCGGGGCCTGGCAGAGCGATTCAACGCGCAAAACGCGCTGGCCAGCCGATGATGGTTTTCGGACGCGGCGTCGCATACGTCCGCACCTTGGAGGTCGACAGCCCCAAACGCACCAGCGATTCGGCGATGGTCACGGCAGCGGTGACGCCATCGATCACCGGCACTCCGGTGCGCTGACGGATTTTCTCATCGAGCCCGGCCATGCCGCCGCAACCCAGGCAAATCACTTCGGCCTTATCCTGTGTCACCGCCAGTTCGGCCTGATGCACGATGGCTTCCAGCGCCCGTTGCGGTTCATGTTCCAGCTCAAGCACCGCGAGGCCGCTGGCCCGCACCGAGGCACAGCGATCCCACAGGCCCGAGAGTTTCAGTCGATCCTCGATCAACGGCACGGTGCGATCCAGTGTAGTGACCACCGAATAGGCGTGGCCCAGAAACATCGCGGTACTCGCTGCCGCATCGGTGATGTCCACCACCGGCACGTTGAGCAATTCCTGCAAGCCTTCGCGACCGTGCTCGCCGTAGCCGGCCTGGATCACCGCGTCGAACGGCTGGTCGTAGGCCATCACCCGGTCCATGACGGCGATGGCTGCCAGATAGCTTTCGAAATTGCCCTCGACGGAGTCCGCCCCGAAATGCGGCGTCAGGCCGACAATCTCGGTGCCGGGGGACGCGACGGCCTGCGCCGAACGAGCAATGGCCTGGGTGATGGATTCGGTGGTGTTGACGTTGACCACGAGAATACGCATGAGAAGTCCTTATTGCGGTTGGTTCTGCGGCCCGGCAAAGGGCCGCCAAAAGATTCAGTGGCTGACGTTGTCGACGGCGATGGTTTCTCCGTCCACGTCGGCGTAGTGCGGCTGGCGTTTGGCGACGATCAGGTAAAGCATCCCGGCGATCCCGGCACCGATCAGCCAGGAGAAGGGCGAAACGCTGTGGAAGCCCGGCACCAGCGCCAGGACGATGGCGATCAGCGCGGCTGGAATGAACGCAGCCACTGCCCGCAGATTGACCCCGCGGCTGTAGTAATACGCGCCGTTCGGGTCTTCGCTGTACAACTGCGGCACGTTGATCCGGCCTTTGCGGATCAGCCAGTAGTCGACCATGATCACGCCGTACAACGGGCCGAGCAGAGCGCCGAGGCCCGACAGGAAATACACGATCACCAACGGGCTGTTGTAGAGGTTCCACGGCAGGATCAGCACGGCAATCGTGGCGCTGATCAGCCCGGCGCGGCGGAAGGTCAGGTACTTCGGCGCCAGGTTGCTGAGCACGAAAGCCGGGGCGACGAAATTGGCCATGATGTTCACCGCCACGGTGACGATCAGGAACGCCAGGCAACCGAGCACCAGAAAGAACGTGTTGGGGATCGAGGCGATGATCTCGGTCGGGCTTTCGATGATCCGGCCATTGATCTGAAATTGCGCCCCGCACAGCAGAACGGTGATTGCAGCGAACACCAGAATATTTACCGGCAGGCCCCAGAAGTTTCCGACCTTGATGGTTTTGCGGCACGGCGAGGAGCGGGCGAAGTCGCAGAAGTTGAGGATCAGCGTGCCGTAGATCGCCAGCCAGAGTGCGCCGCCGGCAAAGATATTGCGCCACATCTCGCCGCCGGTCAGCGGTTCGCGGATCGACCAGGCAATGGTCGCGTTGGCCTGGGTGTACATCCACGCGGCAAGGCAGGCGACGGTCAGCAGAATCACCGGCCCGGCGAAGGCTTCGTAGCGGCGGACCATTTCCATGCCGTAGGCCAGAATTCCCAGTTGCACGAACCAGATCGCCACGAAGCATACCCAGCCCAGGCTCGACATGCCGAGGATCGAGTCGTGGTCGTAGTCGGCGAAGCCGGGATGGATCGCCGTGAGCAATACACGAAAGACCACCGACGCCAGATACGTTTGAATCCCGAACCAGGCAATGGCGATGACCGCCCGGATCAGCGCGGGAATCTGCGCCCCGTGAATGCCGAAACTGATGCGGCTGATGACCGGAAACGGCACTCCGGTTTTCTGCCCCATGTAGCCCGACAGGTTCATGAAGAAATACACCAGCGCGGCGCCGATCCCCAGCGACAGCAGAATCTGCCAGCCACCCAGGCCCAGGGCATACAGACCGATGGCAAACGAGTAGTTGGCGATGTTGTGCACATCGTTGGTCCACAGGGCAAAGATGCTGTATTTGCCCCAGCGCCGTCCTTCGACCTTGGTCGGTGCGAGGTCACTGTTGTGCAGGCGTGGGCTTAATTGGAGCGGCTCGACCTGGCCAGTGCCGAGCATTGGCTGGTCGGGGGCAGAGGCGGGCAGATTCAGCGCGATATTGTTGGAGAGGCTTGTACGCATTCCGGCAGGCTCCTGATGTGCAGGGGCCGCGATGACTGTGCATGAGCTTGAGGCTCGACAAATCTTCGTCGCGGCCAGCGGACATCACTGGTTACGGGGCATCTGCAGCCTGTACGGGATAGGGCGCTTCAGGCTTGCGGATCGAAAGTGTGTATTCATGTTCTGCAGTTTTGTATACAAAACATGTATGCACTAAGCCAGATCTGTGCCAGCCAGCGATCTATGAAAATCGCGGTTGATTACGAAAAGTTATTGAATGGCGCTAAGTTGCTGAAATGCGGACGATATAAATTGACCGCTTGAACAGGTATTTATTTTTCGGAGGGAATTCTGGTGGGCGTCGGAAGGGTTCGCTCGGTGAGCGTGATGTAACTTTTCAGGGCGCAGAAACGAAAAGTGCACACATAAATGGCACCGATGGTGACATTCTTGTGTACACATTTTTCATGTCCGGCAGAGACAACTGTGCGGCGAGCGCTTTACCCCTTGCTGATGATATTCCCGGCGTGCAACCCGCATTCTTTCTGGGTCGCTTCTTCCCACCACCAGCGGCCTTCGCGCTCGTGCTGGTTCGGCAGCACCGGGCGGGTGCACGGTTCGCAGCCGATGCTGATGAAACCGCGTTCATGCAGGCTGTTGTACGGCAGCTCCAGCATGCGGATGTAGCCCCAGATTTCCTCACTGGTCATCTGGGCCAGCGGATTGAACTTGTACAGCGTGCGCTCCGGGGTGGAGAACGCGCTGTCGATTTCCATCACCGCCACCGCGCTGCGGGTGCCAGGGCTCTGGTCGCGACGCTGGCCGGTGGCCCAGGCTTTGACGCCGGACAGTTTGCGGCGCAGCGGCTCGATCTTGCGGATGCCGCAGCATTCACCATGGCCGTCCTTGTAGAAACTGAACAGGCCTTTTTCCTTCACGAACGGTTCGAGTTTCGTGTAGTCCGGCGAGACGATTTCGATGTCGATCTTGTAGTGTTCGCGCACCTGATCGATGAAGCGGTAGGTTTCCGGGTGCAGACGACCGGTGTCGAGACTGAACACCTTGACGTTCCTGTTCAGCTTCCAGGCCATGTCCACCAGCACCACGTCCTCGGCGCCGCTGAAAGATATCCACAGGTCATCGCCGAACTCGGCGAACGCGAGTTTGAGGATGTCCTGGGCGGATTTGTTGGCATAGGTCGTGGCGAGTTCCACGACGTCGAACGTTGGGCTCATCAGGCGGCTTCCTACAGGTCGGTGGTGCTGGGCGCTCTATATGGCGGCGATGTTAACAAAAAGCAACGTCCGCCGGGGCGGCCTCTGCGCTGCACGGTCCAGGTCGGGCCGCCAGAGTTCGGGCCCGCTCGCCACAATCAGGTCTATAGGCCCTGCAGGGTTTCCAGCAGAACCTTCACCTTGGTAATCGACTCCTGATATTCCGCCTGCCAGTCCGAATCGGCGACGATCCCGCCACCGCCCCAGCAACACACCTGACCATCCTTCACCAGCAGACTGCGAATGGTGATGGAACTGTCCATTTCGCCGCGCACGTCCAGGTACAGCAATGAGCCGCAATACAGGCCGCGCCGGGTCGGCTCCAGTTCGTCGATGATCTGCATCGCACGGATCTTCGGGGCTCCGGTGATCGAGCCGCCGGGGAAGCTGCCGGCGATCAGGTCAAGGGCGTCGCGATCCTGCGCCAACTCACCGGTCACGCTGCTGACCAGGTGATGCACATTCGGATAGCTTTCCAGGCTGAACAGCTCCGGCACTCGCACGGAGCCGATACGGCAAGTGCGGCCCAGATCATTGCGCAACAGATCGACGATCATCAGGTTTTCCGCGCGATCCTTGGGGCTGGCCAGCAGTTCGGCGGCGTTGGCGGCGTCTTGTGCCGGCGTCGCACCACGGGGGCGGGTGCCCTTGATCGGGCGGGTTTCCACCTGACGCCGGCTGACTTTGACGAAGCGCTCGGGCGACAGGCTCAGCACCGCGTTGCCGTCAGGCAGGTTCTGGAACCCGGAAAACGGCGTCGGGCAGGCTTCGCGCAACGCGCAGTAAGCCAACCATGGATCGCCCTGGCACGGCGCCCGGAAACGCTGGGCGAAGTTGACCTGATAGCAGTCGCCGGCCTGGATGTATTGATGAATGCGTTCGATTGCCTGACGGTAGTCGTCGGCCGAAAGATCGGCGGTCATCGGCGTGTTCAGCTTGAACGGCGTCAGTTCGGCGGCCACCGGTTGGCTGAACAGGTCGATCAGCCGTTGCTTCTCGCTGGTACTGACCGACGGGTGGAACACCAGTTGGCTGGTGGCGTTCTGGTGATCGCTGATCAAGGCCCAGTCGTACAGACCGAATCGCGCATCCGGCAGTTGCAGATCATCCAGCGCCTGACTCGGCAGGTTTTCCAGATGCCGGCCGAAGTCGTAACTCAGGTAACCGATCAGGCCACCGGCGAAGGGCAGCTCGTATTCCGAAGGCAACTGTGCCTCGCCAAGGCGCGCCAGATTGTTCCGCAGGCGTTGCAGGAAATCGTCGCCACGTTCGTCGGGTAACACCGCCAGTTGTTCCAGCGGCCAGGCGCTGAGCAAGTCATAACGGCCACGATCGGCAGCGGGCCGGCCGCTGTCGAGCAGCACGGCGCCGGGCGCATGGCGGATTGCCGCGAAATACTCGGCGGGGTTGGCGCAGTAGGGCAGAGGGTGTACGGAACAGGTCAACATGGGCGGGGCAGATCGGCCATCGAGGCGGGGTGGGGATTGTAGTCCCCTCGGGGAATTGCTCCTAGAGGGGATGTCGGGGATTGGTAGATCGACAGCGGCTGACGAGCAACCTGTGGCGAGGGCGTTAGCCTTCAACAGCAGGAATATGCCCAAACAGTTCCTGGGCAAACGCCACCCGCTCTTCAACCGTTTCAGTCACGCCGCGGATCTTGAGATCCTCCAGGTGCGCTTCCACCGCATGGGTGCGCGAGGTCAGGCCGCAGTCATTGGCAATCTGGATATTCAGCCCGGGCCGCGCATTGAGTTCCAGAATCAGCGGTCCTTTTTCCTGATCCAGCACCATGTCCACGCCGATGTAGCCCAGCCCGCACAATTCGTAGCAACCGGCGGCGAGCTTCATGAAACCGTCCCAGTAGGGCAGTTGCACCCCGTCTACCGCGTTGGTGGTGTCCGGATGTTTGGCAATGATGTTGTTCAGCCAGGTGCCGCGCAACGTCAGGCCGGTCGCCAGATCGACACCGACGCCGATGGCGCCCTGGTGCAGGTTGGCCTTGCCGCCGGACTGCCGGGTCGGCAGCCGCAGCATGGCCATCACCGGGTAGCCCATCAGTACGATGATGCGGATGTCCGGCACGCCTTCGTAGCTGATGCTCTTGAAGATCTGGTCCGGGGTCACCCGGTATTCGATCAATGCCCGGTCGCGGTGTCCGCCCAGCGAATACAGGCCGGTGAGGATGCTGGAGATATGGTGCTCCAGTTCTTCGTGCGTGAGGATTTTGCCCGACACGGTGCGATAACGCCCCTCGAAACGGTCGGCGATGACGATGATGCCGTCACCGCCGGCGCCCTGGGCCGGCTTGATCACGAAGTCGTTGCGCCCGCCGATGATCTCGTCGAGCCTGTCGATTTCCTTTTCCGTGGAAATCACGCCATACAGCTCCGGCACATGGATGCCGGCCTTGATCGCGCGTTCCTTGGTGATGATCTTGTCATCGACGATCGGGTACAGGCTGCGCTTGTTGTACTTGAGCACGTAGTCCGCGTTGCGCCGATTGATGCCCATGATGCCCCGGGCTTCCAGGGCCTTCCAGGTCTTCCAGAAACCGAACATCAGGCGTCAGCCTTCTTCAGGAAGGCCTTGAAACGCACCAGTTCGGTCAGGCGGTAACCGCGATAGCGACCCATGGCCAGCATGAAGCCCACCAGAATCAGCAGAATCGCCGGGAAGGTGAACACAAAATACACCAGTTCCGGGACGGTCATGATCAAGTGCGCCAGGGACGCCGCGAACAAGGTGCCGATCGCCACTTTCAGGGCATGGCTGGCGCCGCGCTCTTCCCAGGTGATCGACAGGCGTTCGATGGTCATGGTCAGGATCACCATCGGGAACAGCGCCACGGACAGACCGCGTTCCAGACCGAGCTTGTGACTGAACAGGCTGATCGCTGCAATCAACACCACCACGAAGGTCAACACCACCGACAGCCGTGGCAGCATTTGCAGCTTCAGGTGTTCCAGATACGAGCGCAGCGAAAGCCCCAGCGCCGTGATCACGGTAAACAGCAGAATGCCGAAGCCCAGTTGCGTCTCGCGGAAGGCCAGGGCGATCAGTACCGGGGTGAACGTACCCAGGGTCTGCAGACCGACCAGGTTGCGCAGGATCAGGATCACCAGCACGCCGATCGGGATCATCACCATGATCATGAACGTCTGCTGAGTCTGCAGCGGCAGGCCGTACAGCGAGTACTCGAGGAAATTGGCGTCGGTGTTTTCGTCGGTCAGCTTGGCCAGACGGATCGCGTTCATTTCGCTGTTGTTCAGGCTGAAGGTCACGTTGGCCTTCTTCGCACCGTCGATGGTGATCAGGTTTTCATCACCGGTCCACCACAGCAGGCGATCGCTCGGCAGACCTTGTTCACCGGTTTCCGGGTTGAAGTACAGCCAGTCGTTGCCGTTGAAGCTGCGCAGCCACAGTTCCGGAGTCTGCGGCTGATCGGCGACGAGGCGGATGGTGTGGACCTTTTCCACCGGAACGTGGGCGATGGACAGCAGCAGTTCGACGATCTTTGCCTTGTGCGGCGTCGACGGATCACCGGCCAGCAGCAGTTTCACGTTGTCGTCGTTGGTATTGTTGACACGCTTGATCGCTTCGCCGATGAAGGTCTCGACGTCGGCCGAGTGCTGGCGGATCGGCGCGAGCAGGGCTTCGGCGGCGATTTTTTCCGGGCCTTCGATGGCCATGCTGTCGCGGAAGGTCGGGCCTTTGACCTTGGTTTTTTCGGCGGTGTAGCGCTTGGTCAGCACCAGGCGGTAATACAGAGTCTGGTTGCCCTTGGCCCGACGTGCCGACCAGGTGACCTTGCGGTTGCCGTCGACACGGTTGACCGCCACGCCATAGTTGTTGGAGATGAAGCTTTCATTGAGGCTGACGTAATCGCGGCTCAGGGGCGGCACGAACATCTGGATCTTCACCGGATCCTTGGTGCTGGCGACGAACTCGACCTTGGCGTCGATGTTCCACAAGTCGTCGGTGGCGTCTTCGGTCACCGGGATGCCGAGCACGAAAATCTGATAGGCCGTGACCGAAATGCCCAGGAGCACCAGGATGGCGATCAGGATTTTCAGGTGGAAGGTTAAAGAACGCATGGACATTACTCGGCGGTATGAGCGGCGATGGCGCAGGCAGGTTTGCCGGCAGCGTATTTAAGACTGGGATCGACCAGCGCATCGAAGCGTTTCAGCGCCTCGGAGCCGATCAAAAGCGGGTATTGGAACGCACTGCGGTCGGTCAGGTTCACTTCGATGCTGCGCATCGCCGAACCCATGCAGATATCCAGCTCGATCACCGGGCGTGCGGTGTACTTCTTGCCTTCTTCCGGGTCGTAGTCGCCGGCGCGGCGCTTGATCTTGCTGACCCGGGCCAGTGGCCGTTCGATCGGGTGCGAATGCGCCGCGTCGATGGCCAGGTAGAAGCGCACCCAGGACTCGCCATTGCGCTTGAAGCGTTTGATGTCGCGGGCGCTCAGGGAGGCGGTTTTCGCCCCGGTGTCGAGTTTCGCCGCCACTTCCAGGTTGATCCCGTCGAGCGCAGCGTATTCGTTGAGGCCGTACACAGTCTTTTCCCCCGCCACAGCCAGGCCGGGCAGGCAAAACAGATAGAAAAAGGTAGGGAAGGGCTTGAGTCTCATAAATCCTGGCGAGCAGCGTTCCGTTCTCGGTTCAGGGCCACGGCATCAGGAGATCCTGTCTGCGCGTGCCTTCGTGTGCCTATCAGCTTTTTATGACAAGCCGTGCAAGTGACCCGCAAATGCGGCGGCATTCTAGCACGGTGGTTTAATGGCGCCAGCGCCCGAGCAGGTCTATAACCCTTGGGGTGGATGACGCGTGTTATTAGACGATTGTCGACAATCTTTATTTTTCCTTTGACTGGTACGGACTGATTCGCTAGTTTTTGCCGCATCTGATTTAAAGGTGTCGACAATATGCTGGATCAACTCGATCCTCCGGTCATCAGCGGCGACGATTCGGAAACCCTGTCCGAAAACGTCTTCCGGCGCATCCAGGCGGCTATCGTCAAAGGCGAAATCGCCCCTGGCAGCAAGATCTCCGAGCCGGAACTGGCGCGTACCTACGGCATCAGTCGCGGACCGCTGCGTGAGGCGATTCATCGTCTCGAAGGCCAGCGCCTGCTGGTTCGAGTGCCGCACGTCGGTGCACGGGTAGTCTCGCTGAGCCACGCCGAACTGCTCGAACTCTACGAAATCCGCGAATCCCTCGAAGGCATGGCCTGCCGTCTGGCGGCCGAGCGCATGAGCGTCGAAGACATCGACGAGCTGCGCCGGGTGCTGGAAACCCACGAGCGCGATGCCGCGTTTCAGGCCGGCGTCGGCTACTACCAGCAGGAAGGCGATTTCGACTTTCACTACCGGATCATCCAGGGCAGCGGCAACCGCACGTTGACCCAGATGCTCTGCGGCGAGCTGTATCAACTGGTGCGCATGTACCGCATCCAGTTTTCCACCACGCCCAACCGCCCGCGCCAGGCCTTTGCCGAACACCACCGGATTCTCGATGCCATCGCCGACCGTGACGGCGAGCTCGCGGAATTGTTGATGCGCCGCCACATCGGCGCCTCGAAACGCAACATCGCCCGTCATTACCAGGACGGCGCCGACAACCAGACAGCCACTGAACGAGGTGAGTCATGAGTTCCAACAAGAGCACTCCAGGCCAGCGTTTCCGCGATGCGGTCGCCAGCGAACATCCGTTGCAAGTGGTCGGCGCGATCAACGCCAACCATGCGCTGTTGGCCAAGCGTGCCGGTTTCAAGGCGATCTACCTCTCGGGTGGCGGGGTAGCCGCTGGCTCCCTCGGCTTGCCGGATCTGGGCATCACCGGCCTGGATGACGTGCTGACCGACGTGCGCCGCATTACCGACGTCTGCGACCTGCCGCTGCTGGTGGACGTGGACACCGGTTTCGGTGCCTCGGCGTTTAACGTGGCCCGCACCGTGAAGTCGATGATCAAGTTCGGCGCGGCGGCGATCCATATCGAAGACCAGGTCGGCGCCAAACGCTGCGGTCACCGTCCGAACAAAGAAATCGTGACTCAGCAGGAAATGGTCGACCGCATCAAGGCGGCCGTGGATGCCCGCACCGACGACAGTTTCGTGATCATGGCCCGCACCGACGCGCTGGCCGTTGAAGGTCTGGAGTCGGCACTGGAGCGAGCCGCCGCGTGCATCGAGGCCGGTGCCGACATGATCTTTCCGGAAGCCATCACTGAACTGGAGATGTACAAGCTGTTCGCCAACCGCGTCAAGGCGCCGATCCTGGCCAACATCACCGAATTCGGCTCGACGCCGCTGTACACCACCGAACAACTGGCCGGTGCCGATGTGTCGCTGGTGCTGTACCCGCTGTCGGCGTTCCGCGCGATGAACAAGGCCGCGGAAAACGTCTACACCGCGATCCGCCGCGACGGCACCCAGCAGAATGTCATCGACACCATGCAGACTCGCATGGAGCTTTACGATCGCATCGATTACCACACCTTCGAGCAGAAGCTCGACGCGCTGTTTGCGGCGAAGAAGTAAGCCGCAACCGTACTCCCTGACAAATTCAAGAATGGAGACAACAATGGCCGAAGCAAAAGTACTCAGTGGCGCCGGGCTCCGGGGCCAGGTTGCCGGGCAAACCGCACTGTCCACCGTGGGCCAGGCCGGTGCCGGGCTGACCTATCGCGGCTACGACGTGCGCGAACTGGCGGCAGATGCACAATTCGAAGAAGTGGCGTACCTGCTGCTCTATGGAGAATTGCCGACCAAGGCCCAGCTCGCCGAGTATCAAGGCAAGCTGAGCAAGTTGCGCGACCTGCCGCAAGCGCTGAAAGAAGTGCTGGAACGCATTCCCGCCGATGCCCACCCGATGGACGTGATGCGCACCGGTTGCTCGTTCCTGGGCAACATCGAGCCGGAGAAAGACTTTTCCGAACAACGCGACAAGACCGACCGCCTGCTGGCCGCCTTCCCGGCGATCATGTGCTACTGGTATCGCTTCAGCCACGACGGCAAACGCATCAACTGTGTGACGGACGAGCCGTCCATCGGTGGGCATTTCCTGCACCTGCTGCACGACAAGAAGCCGAGCGAGCTGCACGTCAAAGTGATGAACGTGTCGCTGATCCTCTACGCCGAACACGAATTCAACGCCTCGACCTTCACCGCCCGGGTGTGCGCTTCGACCCTGTCCGACCTGTATTCCTGCATCACGGCGGCCATCGGTTCGCTGCGTGGCCCGCTGCACGGCGGCGCCAACGAAGCGGCGATGGAAATGATCGAGCGCTTCTCGTCGCCGGAAGAGGCGATCAAGGGCACCCTCGGCATGCTTGAACGCAAGGACAAGATCATGGGCTTCGGCCACGCGATCTATAAGGACAGCGATCCGCGCAACGAGGTGATCAAGGGCTGGTCGAAAAAACTCGCCGACGAAGTGGGCGACAAGGTGTTGTTCGCGGTTTCGGAAGCCATCGACAAGACCATGTGGGAACAGAAGAAACTGTTCCCGAATGCCGACTTCTACCATGCCTCGGCGTACCACTTCATGGGCATCCCCACCAAGCTGTTCACCCCGATCTTCGTCTGCTCGCGCCTGACCGGCTGGGCGGCACACGTGTTCGAACAGCGCGCCAACAACCGCATCATCCGTCCGAGCGCCGAGTATGTCGGCGTTGAACAGCGCAAGTTCGTGCCAATCGAACGTCGCTGAATGGTGATGGCCGAACACTGATCCGGAGGTTCATCGAGGACCCTGTGGGAGCTGGCTTGCCAGCGATGACTGAGTCGCATCCAACATCGATGTCGACTGACACACCGCTATCGCTGGCAAGCCAGCTCCCACAGGGTTTGGTGTGAATTTCAAGATCATTGTCCAGCTCACCCTTTGAAACTACCGTGACCGAGTCCCGACCGATGAACACAGAATTTCGCAAGAACCTGCCCGGCACGCCGCTGGACTTTTTCGATGTCCGCGCAGCGGTCGAGGCAATCCAGCCCGGCAGCTACGACACCCTGCCGTACACCTCTCGCGTTTTGGCGGAAAACCTCGTGCGTCGCTGCGACCCGGCCACGCTTACCGATTCCCTGAAGCAACTGATCGAGCGCAAGCGCGACCTCGACTTCCCGTGGTTTCCGGCCCGCGTGGTGTGTCACGACATTCTCGGCCAGACCGCGCTGGTGGATCTGGCCGGCCTGCGCGACGCGATAGCCCAACAGGGTGGCGACCCGGCGCAGGTCAACCCGGTGGTGCCGACGCAACTGATCGTCGACCACTCGCTGGCGGTCGAGGCGGGCGGTTTTGACAAGCAGGCGTTCGAGAAGAACCGCGCCATCGAGGACCGTCGCAACGAAGACCGTTTCCACTTCATCAACTGGACCAAAAAGGCGTTCAAGAACGTCGACGTGATCCCGCCGGGCAACGGCATCATGCACCAGATCAACCTGGAGAAAATGTCTCCGGTGATCCAGGTACGCGACGGCGTGGCATTCCCGGACACCTGCGTCGGCACCGACAGTCACACCCCGCACGTCGATGCGCTGGGCGTGATTGCCATCGGCGTCGGTGGCCTTGAAGCCGAGAGCGTGATGCTCGGCCGCGCTTCCTGGATGCGCCTGCCGGAAAGCGTCGGCGTCGAACTGACCGGCAAGCTGCAACCGGGCATCACCGCCACCGACATGGTGCTGGCGCTGACCGAGTACCTGCGTAAAGAGAAAGTGGTCGGTGCGTGGCTGGAATTCTTTGGCGAAGGTGCTTCGGCACTGACCCTCGGCGACCGCGCGACCATCTCCAACATGGCCCCGGAATACGGCGCCACGGCGGCGATGTTCTACATCGACCAGCAGACCATCGATTACCTGAAACTCACCGGTCGTGAAGACCAGCAAGTGCAGCTCGTCGAGCAGTACGCCAAACAGATCGGCCTGTGGGCCGACAGCCTGAAAGGTGCGCAATACGAGCGCGGTCTGACCTTCGATCTGTCTTCGGTGGTGCGCAACATGGCCGGCCCGAGCAACCCGCACGCCCGCGTGGCGGTGGCGGATCTGGCGGCCAAAGGCATCTCCGGGAAGTGGGAAGCGGTGCCGGGGCAAATGCCCGACGGCGCGGTGATCATCGCGGCCATCACCAGTTGCACCAACACCAGCAACCCGCGCAACGTGATCGCTGCAGGCCTGCTGGCGCGCAATGCCAACCGGCTTGGGCTGACCCGCAAGCCGTGGGTCAAGTCGTCGCTGGCACCGGGCTCGAAAACCGTGGCGCTGTATCTCGATGAAGCGGGGCTGACCCCGGAGCTGGAGCAACTCGGTTTCGGCGTCGTCGCCTTTGCCTGCACCACCTGCAACGGCATGTCCGGGGCGCTGGATCCGGTGATTCAACAAGAGATCATCGACCGCGACCTGTACGCCACCGCCGTGCTGTCCGGCAACCGCAACTTCGACGGGCGGATTCACCCCTACGCCAAGCAGGCGTTCCTCGCTTCGCCGCCGCTGGTGGTGGCCTACGCGATTGCCGGCACCATCCGCTTCGACATTGAAAAGGACGTGCTGGGTGTGGTCGATGGCAAGGAGATCCGCCTGAAGGACATCTGGCCGAGCGACGAGGAAATCGACGCGGTGGTGAAATCCTCGGTCAAGCCCGAGCAGTTCCGTCAGGTCTACATTCCGATGTTCGCCATCCATGAAGACACCGGGCC
Source organism: Pseudomonas sp. BW7P1 (assembly GCF_024981055.1). Taxonomy (NCBI): domain Bacteria; kingdom Pseudomonadati; phylum Pseudomonadota; class Gammaproteobacteria; order Pseudomonadales; family Pseudomonadaceae; genus Pseudomonas; species Pseudomonas sp. BW7P1. Next base: position 2,113,395 of record NZ_CP103374.1, read on the forward strand.
GAAAGTCGCGCCGCTGTACGACTGGCGCGAAATGAGCACCTACATCCGCCGTCCACCCTACTGGGAAGGTGCGTTGGCCGGGGCGCGCCCGCTCAAGGGCATGCGCCCGCTGGCGGTGCTGCCGGACAACATCACCACCGATCACCTGTCGCCGTCGAACGCAATCATGCCCGACAGCGCTGCCGGCGAATACCTGGCGAAAATGGGCCTGCCGGAAGAGGACTTCAACTCTTACGCGACTCACCGTGGCGACCACCTGACCGCCCAGCGCGCCACCTTTGCCAACCCGAAACTGTTCAACGAAATGGTCGTGGAAAACGGCAAGGTCAAGCAGGGCTCGCTGGCGCGTGTGGAGCCGGAAGGCCAAGTGATGCGCATGTGGGAAGCCATCGAAACCTACATGGAACGCAAGCAGCCGCTGATCATCATCGCCGGGGCCGACTATGGTCAGGGTTCGTCCCGGGACTGGGCGGCCAAAGGCGTGCGTCTGGCGGGTGTGGAAGCGATTGCCGCCGAAGGCTTCGAGCGCATTCACCGCACCAACCTGGTGGGCATGGGCGTGTTGCCGCTGGAGTTCAAGCCGGGCACCAACCGTAAAACACTGGGCATCGACGGCAGCGAAACCTACGACGTGATCGGCGAGCGCACGCCGCGCGCCGACCTGACGCTGGTGATCCATCGCAAGAACGGCGAGCGCGTCGAGGTGCCGGTAACCTGCCGCCTCGACACCGCCGAAGAAGTGTCGATCTACGAGGCCGGCGGCGTGCTGCAACGCTTCGCCCAGGACTTCCTCGAAGAATCGGCGGTTGCCGTTTAAACCACGCAGTGCGAGTGCGGGTCGGATGACCCGCATTCGCTGATATAGGGAGCACCATGGCTCACGCACCGCAAATCAAAATCCCCGCCACCTACATGCGCGGCGGCACCAGCAAAGGCGTGTTTTTCAGCCTCAAGGATCTGCCCGAAGCCGCGCAGATACCCGGTCCGGCCCGCGATGCGCTTTTGCTGCGGGTGATCGGCAGCCCCGACCCGTATGACAAACAGATCGACGGCATGGGCGGCGCCACCTCGAGTACCAGCAAAACCGTGATCCTGTCGAAAAGCATCAAGGCCGATCACGACGTCGATTACCTGTTCGGTCAAGTGTCCATCGACAAACCGTTCGTGGACTGGAGCGGCAACTGCGGCAACCTGTCGGCGGCGGTCGGCTCCTTCGCCATCAGCAACGGCCTGGTGGACGCGAGCCGCATTCCGCACAACGGCGTGGCGGTGGTTCGCGTCTGGCAGGCCAACATCGGCAAAACGATCATCGCTCATGTGCCGATCACCAACGGCGAAGTCCAGGAAACCGGTGATTTCGAGCTCGACGGCGTGACCTTCCCGGCTGCCGAAGTCCAGGTCGAATTCATGGACCCGGCGGCGGAAGAAGAGGGCAGCGGTGGTTCGATGTTCCCCACCGGCAACCTGATCGACGAACTGGAGGTCCCAGGCGTCGGCACGTTCAAGGCAACCATGATCAACGCGGGCATTCCGACGATCTTCGTCAACGCTGAAGACATCGGCTACACCGGCACCGAACTGCAGAGCGCGATCAACAGCGATCCGAAAGCCTTGCAGATGTTCGAAACCATCCGCGCCTACGGTGCTTTGCGCATGGGGCTGATTTCCAACATCGACGAAGCGGCCAAGCGTCAGCACACACCGAAGGTTGCGTTTGTGGCCAAACCTGCGGATTACGTGGCGTCCAGTGGCAAGTCGATTGCTGCCGGGGATGTGGATCTGCTGGTGCGGGCGTTGTCGATGGGCAAGTTGCACCACGCGATGATGGGCACGGCAGCGGTGGCGATCGGTACGGCAGCGGCCATCTCCGGCACGTTGGTGAATCTGGCCGCTGGTGGTGTCGAGCGTAACGCGGTGCGCTTCGGGCATCCGTCCGGCACGTTGCGCGTCGGGGCCGAGGCCAGTCTGGAAAACGGTGAGTGGGTTGTGAAGAAGGCGATCATGAGCCGTAGTGCGCGGGTGTTGATGGAAGGTTACGTCCGCGTTCCAGGAGATTCGTTCTAATTCTGCTTGGGGCCCTGTGGGAGCGAGCTTGCTCGCGATAGCGGTGTATCAACCAGCATCAATGCTGAATGTGCCGGCCCATTCGCGGGCAAGTCGAATCGTCGCACCGCCGCTCCCACAGGTTATGTATTTCAACCATAAGAAGGCTGTACGCCTCAGAGTCCCAGCCTGAACCGAGGTCCCATCAACGAACCACTGTCAAGAGTGATCGAACATGAGCGCCAACGTCGACCTGAACAATCGCCCCGACTACGACCGTGTCCTGCAGGACATCGCCGATTACGTCCTCACCTATAAAATTGAATCCTCCGAAGCCCTCGACACCGCCCGCAACTGTCTGATGGACACATTGGGCTGCGGCCTGCTGGCCCTGCGTTTCCCTGAATGCACCAAGCACCTTGGCCCTGTCGTCGAAGGCACGGTCGTGCCATTCGGCGCCCGGGTGCCGGGCACTTCCTATCGCCTGGACCCGGTCAAAGCCGCGTGGGACATCGGCTGCATCGTGCGCTGGCTGGATTACAACGACACCTGGCTCGCCGCCGAATGGGGGCATCCGTCGGACAACCTCGGCGGGATTCTCGCGGTGGCCGATCATTTGTCGCAAAAGCGTCTGGCCAATGGCGAGGCGCCGCTGACGGTGCGCGACGTGCTCGAAGCGATGATCATGGCCCACGAGATTCAAGGCGTGATCGCCCTGGAAAACGCCTTCAACCGCGTAGGCCTCGATCATGTGATTCTGGTGAAAGTGGCCTCGACGGCCGTTGTCGCCAGACTCATGGGGGCCAATCGCGAGCAGTTGCTGTCGGCGTTGTCCCATGCGTTTGCCGATGGTCAGGCGTTGCGCACGTATCGCCATGCGCCGAATGCCGGTTCGCGCAAATCCTGGGCGGCGGGGGATGCGTCCAGTCGCGGCGTGCGCCTGGCGGATATCGCGATGCGCGGCGAGATGGGCATCCCCGGTGTGTTGACGGCAAAGCAGTGGGGTTTCTACGACGTGCTGTTCAGCCACACCAACAACGATCTGGCGCTCAAGCCTGACGACAAACGCGCCTTCAGCTTCTCGCGTCCGTTCGGCAGTTACGTGATGGAAAACGTGCTGTTCAAAATCAGCTTTCCCGCCGAATTCCACGCGCAAACCGCCTGCGAAGCCGCTGTGGCCCTGTACCCGAAGGTGCGCAATCGCCTGCATGAAATCGACCGCATCGTCATCACTACCCACGAATCGGCGATCCGCATCATTTCCAAGGTCGGCCCGCTGGCCAACGCCGCCGATCGCGATCACTGCCTCCAATACATGACCGCCGTGCCGCTGGCGTTCGGCAATCTGGTGGCGGAGCAGTACGAGGATGAGTTTCACGCGGCCCATCCGGTCATCGATGTGCTGCGGGAAAAAATGGTCATCGTCGAAGATCCGCGCTTCACCCGCGAATACCTCGAAGCCGACAAACGCTCGATTGCCAACGCGGTGCAGGTGTTTTTCAAGGACGGTTCCAGCACCGAAAACGTGGTGGTGGAGTACCCGATCGGCCACCGCCGGCGTCGAGCCGAGGGCATTCCGTTGCTGGAGGACAAGTTCAGGGCGAACCTGGCTACGCGGTTCACCGGCCAGCGCAGCGCCGAGATCCTTGCGGTCTGCAAGGATCAGGTGCGGCTGGAGGTGATGCCGGTGAACCGGTTCGTCGATTTGTTTGTTATTTGAGGGACCGCGTTATCGTGCTTCGCGGGCAAGCCACGCTCACAAAGGGTTTTGTTGTGAATGCAAAATCTGCGTACACCACAAAACCCTGTGGGAGTTGGCTTGCCAGCGATGGCGGCTGCAAGGGCGCTACAAATCTATTTGAAACGCCGCTCCACGCCTTTTTCCACGAGGATTTTCGCGGAGATTTCTTCAACGGAGAAATGTGTGGAGTTGATGTGCGGGATGTTCTCGCGGCGGAACAGGTTCTCCACCTCGCGCACTTCGAACTCGCACTGGGCGTAGCTTGAATAGCGGCTGTTGGGCTTGCGTTCGTTGCGGATCGCGGTAAGGCGGTCCGGGTCGATGGTCAGGCCGAACAGCTTGTGCTGGTGGGCGCGCAGGGCGGACGGCAGTTGCAGGCGCTCCATGTCGTCTTCGGTCAGCGGATAGTTGGCCGCGCGGATGCCGAACTGCATGGCCATGTACAGACACGTCGGCGTCTTACCACATCGCGACACGCCCACTAGTATCAGGTCGGCCTTGTCGTAATAGTGGGTGCGTGCGCCGTCGTCGTTGTCGAGGGCGAAGTTCACCGCCTCGATCCGCTCCATGTAGTTGGAGTTGTGGCCGATCGAATGGGACTTGCCGACGGTGTAGGAAGAATGCTCGGTCAGTTCCTGTTCAAGAGGGGCGAGGAACGTCGAGAAGATGTCGATCATGAAACCATTGGAGGTTGCGAGAATCTCACGGATGTCCTGATTGACGATGGTGTCGAAGATGATCGGCCGGAAACCATCGGTTTCAGCGGCTTTGTTGATTTGTTGTACCATGGCCCGCGCTTTGTCCGCGTTGTCGATGTAAGGTCGCGTGAGCTTGGTGAAGGTAATGTTTTCGAACTGCGCCAGAAGGCTTTGACCCAGGGTTTCGGCCGTGATGCCGGTGCCATCGGAGATAAAGAAAGCAGATCGTTTCATTTGCACCCTGGGCCTTAAGCTAATGAGCATTTCTGGATATGATAGGCGCGATTTGTCGGCCGCCGATGGCCCGCATTCTCACTTATTTTCCAGGTCCAGGCCATACAACCGGCCGACGCTCCCCCGAGCCGCCGGTTTCTGAGCTTTTCCAACACAGTTAGTGGAGAGATCACCTTGGTAGAGTACGTAGTTTCCCTCGATAAGCTCGGCAAACACGATGTTGAGCATGTGGGGGGCAAGAACGCATCCCTGGGCGAGATGATCAGCAACCTGGCCGGTGCCGGTGTGTCGGTCCCCGGCGGCTTCGCCACCACGGCGCAAGCCTATCGCGACTTCCTGGAACTGAGCGGTCTGAACGATCAGATTCACAAGGCCCTCGATGCGCTGGACGTCGATGATGTCAATGCCCTGGCCAAGACCGGTGCCCAGATCCGTCAATGGATCATGGAAGCCGAATTCCCTGAAAAACTGAACACCGAGATCCGCACCGCATTCGCTGCGCTGTCGGCCGGTAATCCTGACGTGGCCGTGGCCGTGCGTTCCTCCGCCACCGCCGAAGACCTGCCGGACGCTTCGTTCGCCGGTCAGCAGGAAACCTTCCTCAATATCCGCGGCGTCGACAACGTGATCCGCGCGGCCAAGGAAGTGTTCGCATCGCTGTTCAACGACCGCGCCATCTCCTACCGCGTGCACCAGGGCTTCGATCACAAACTGGTCGCCCTGTCCGCCGGCGTGCAGCGCATGGTGCGTTCGGAAACCGGCACCGCCGGCGTGATGTTCACCCTCGATACCGAATCCGGTTTCCGTGACGTGGTGTTCATCACCGGCGCCTACGGTCTGGGCGAAACCGTCGTACAGGGCGCGGTGAACCCGGACGAATTCTATGTCCACAAGGGCACGCTGGAGGCCGGTCGTCCGGCGATCCTGCGCCGCAACCTGGGCAGCAAGGCCATCAAGATGATCTACGGCGACGAGGCCAAGGCCGGTCGTTCCGTGAAGACCGTCGATGTCGACAAGGCCGACCGCGCACGTTTCTGCCTGACCGACGCCGAAGTCAGCGAGCTGGCCAAGCAGGCGATGATCATCGAGACGCACTACGGCTGTCCGATGGACATCGAATGGGCCAAGGACGGTGACGACGGCAAGCTGTACATCGTGCAGGCCCGTCCGGAAACCGTGAAGAGCCGCACCCAGGCCAACGTCATGGAACGTTACCTGCTGAAGGAAACCGGCACCGTGCTGGTGGAAGGCCGTGCCATCGGTCAGCGCATCGGCGCCGGCAAGGTGCGGATCATTCGCGACGTATCGGAAATGGACAAGGTCCAGCCGGGCGACGTGCTGGTCTCCGACATGACCGACCCGGACTGGGAACCGGTGATGAAGCGCGCCAGCGCCATCGTCACCAACCGCGGCGGCCGTACCTGCCACGCGGCGATCATCGCCCGTGAGCTGGGTATTCCGGCTGTCGTGGGTTGCGGCAACGCCACCCAGCTGCTGAAGGATGGCCAGGGCGTGACCGTGTCCTGCGCCGAAGGCGACACCGGTTACATCTTCGAAGGCGAGCTGGGCTTCGACGTCAAGAAGAACTCCGTGGACGCCATGCCGGAGCTGCCGTTCAAGATCATGATGAACGTCGGCAACCCTGACCGCGCCTTCGACTTCGCGCAACTGCCGAACGCCGGTGTGGGCCTGGCTCGTCTGGAATTCATCATCAACCGCATGATCGGCGTTCACCCGAAAGCGCTGTTGAATTACGACGGACTGCCGCAGGACATCAAGGAAAGCGTCGACAAGCGAATCGCCGGTTACGACGATCCGGTCGGTTTCTACGTCGAGAAACTGGTCGAAGGCATCAGCACCCTGGCGGCTGCATTCGCTCCGAAGAAGGTCATCGTGCGTCTGTCGGACTTCAAGTCCAACGAATACGCCAACCTGATCGGCGGCAAACTGTACGAGCCGGAAGAAGAAAACCCGATGCTGGGCTTCCGCGGCGCTTCGCGTTACATCAGCGAATCGTTCCGTGACTGCTTCGAGCTCGAGTGCCGTGCACTGAAACGCGTGCGCAACGAGATGGGCCTGACCAACGTCGAAATCATGGTGCCGTTTGTACGGACCCTGGGCGAAGCGAGCCAGGTGGTCGATCTGCTGGCCGAAAACGGCCTGAAGCGCGGCGATAATGGCCTGCGCGTGATCATGATGTGCGAACTGCCGTCCAACGCGATCCTGGCTGAAGAATTCCTCGAGTTCTTCGACGGTTTCTCGATCGGTTCCAACGACCTGACCCAACTGACACTGGGTCTGGACCGTGACTCCGGCATCATCGCGCACCTGTTCGACGAGCGTAATCCGGCGGTCAAGAAGCTGCTGGCCAACGCGATTGCCGCGTGCAACAAGGCTGGCAAGTACATCGGCATCTGCGGTCAGGGCCCTTCGGACCATCCGGATCTGGCCAAATGGCTGATGGAGCAGGGCATCGAAAGTGTGTCGCTGAACCCGGACACCGTGCTGGAAACCTGGTTCTTCCTGGCTGAAGGTCAGGCGGAATAAGCCGTGAATGAAGCCTCGGCCCATTGAACCGGGCCGTGGCTTTAAGATTGAAACAGGGCGGGCTCTCCGGATGCCGCCCTTTTTTGTGCAAGAGCATCATGCAAAGCAGCAGCAACCTTTTTCCTGTCGCCCTGATCAGCGCCGAACGTCGCGGTGATCTGAGCGAAGACATCTACCGTTTGAAGCCGGGCAACAGCCCTGACGGGTCCGTTGAAATCGCGGTGACCCGTCTCGGCATGGCCGATGAGCCGGCGTCACGCGGTGTACCGGTGATTTTGCTGCATGGCAGCTTCTCCAATCGGCGCTTCTGGTTTTCCCCAAAAGGCCTGGGGCTGGGCGCTTATCTGACACGTCTGGGATTTGATGTGTGGATCCCGGAAATGCGCGGTCACGGCATGTCCCGGCGCAACGAAGACTATCGCCGCAACCGTGTTGCCGACTACGCCCGTTACGACCTGCCGGCCATTGCCGCGTTCGTGCGTGAACAGAGCGGGCAGGTTCCGCACTGGATCGGCCATTCGTTGGGCGGCATTACGCTCGCGGCAGCGCTGGGCGGCGAATACCTCGGGGAGCCGGCCGTGGCGTCGGCAGCGTTTTTCGGCACCCAGGTCAGCCGCACGTATTGGCCGTTGAAAATACCGCCGGTGGAGTGGAGCGGGCGCTTCATTCTCAAGCGTTTTGCCCAGCTGTCCGGCTCGCGGCTCAAGCGTGGTCCGGAGGACGAACCGATCGGCCTGGCGCTGGAAAGCATGCGCTGGTACGGCCTGTTCGGGCGTTTTGGCGACAAGGACAAGAATTGGTGGGCGGGGCTTGCCGATGTTCAGGTTCCCGTACTGGCCGTAACGGCGGCCGGGGATCATCAGGATCCGGCCTGGGCCTGCCGCAAACTGTTCGAGCAAATCGGCTCCGAGCACAAGCAGTTCATCAACTTGGGGCGCGAACAGGGCTTCAGCGAAAACTTCGGTCATGTCGAGATGCTGGTGAGCAAGGCCGCCCAGACCGAAGTCTGGCCGCTGGTGGCGCGCTGGTTGACTGACCAGCACACGCCGTTACTCGGCGAAAAGGTGGATCTGGCGGCAGCGGGATGAACGCAAGGCTCTGAAAAGGGCATTTCGTTCGAACCGGGTTGCGGCTAAGATATGACGCATTGGACGGTTCCGGTCACATTTGGTGACTGTTTCGCTATTACGTTTCAGCTTGTGTTCAGGTTCGCTCAGCGACCATTGGCTGAACCAAGGTAAACAGCGACCGCCGGATCTCGTTTCCAAAGAGTGCGACATCCATGATCGTCTTCCTTGTTACAGGAGTTATTCGATGAACCATTACCTCACGCCTGACCTGTGCGACGCCTATCCGGAGCTGGTGCAGGTACTGGAACCGATGTTCAGCAATTTCGGCGGCCGTGATTCCTTCGGCGGCGAGATCGTGACCATCAAATGCTTCGAAGACAACTCGCTGGTCAAGGAGCAGGTCGAACTCAAGGGCAACGGCAAGGTGCTGGTGGTCGATGGCGGCGGGTCCCTGCGGCGTGCGCTGCTGGGCGACATGCTGGCTGAGAAGGCCTCGAAAAACGGCTGGGAAGGGCTGGTGATCTACGGCTGCATCCGTGACGTGGATGTCATCGCCCAGACCGATCTCGGCGTGCAGGCACTGGCCAGCCACCCGATGAAGACCGACAAGCGTGGCATCGGCGATCTCAACGTCCCCGTGACGTTTGCCGGCGTGACGTTCAAGCCGGGTGAATACATTTATGCGGACAACAACGGCGTGATCATCTCGCCAAGTCCGCTGAAAATGCCTGAATAAATCGCGGCAGAAACCGGGGTGAGGATGTTCGAGGAAGAAAACGCGCAATGGGGGCTGGTGCATGCCCTGGTGCTGGACGGTAAAGGCGGTGCGCGTTCGATAGCCCGGACTGAACTCGACGACTTGCAGCTGCAGGCCCATGAAAGCCTGTGGCTGCATTGGGATCGCAGTCATCCGCAGACCCAGACCTGGCTGCGCAAATCCAGCGGGCTCAACGAATTCACCTGCGATCTGCTGCTGGAAGAGAATACCCGTCCACGGCTGTTGCCGCTGCCTGACTCCGAATTGCTGCTGTTTTTGCGCGGGGTCAACCTCAATCCCGGTGCCGAGCCTGAAGATATGGTTTCGGTACGGATTTTCGCTTCGGCCCAGCGCGTGATTTCCTTGCGTCTGCGCCCCTTGCGCGCCACCGATGAATTGCTGGCGATGCTGGGGGAGGGCAAGGGCCCGAAAACCTCGTCCGAACTCATTCTTTATCTGGCGCAATACCTCACCAACAAGGTGCAGGATCTGGTCACTTGCCTGTCGGAGGTGGTCGATGAAGAGGAAGAAAAGCTGGATGCCGACGAACGGTATACCCCCGAACACGGAGCGGTTTTGCACATCCGTCGCCGGGCAGCCGGACTGAAGCGTTTTCTTGCGCCGCAGCGGGAAATTTTCGGACAGCTGACACGGATAAAACTGCCATGGTTCGTCGATGACGACGCGGACTACTGGAACGAATTGAACAACAGCCTGACCCGCTATCTCGAAGAGCTCGAATTGACCCGGGAGCGCGTGGGGCTTGTGCTGGACACCGAAGACCGGCGTTTGAGCGTGCGCATGAATCGCACCATGTATCGCTTCGGGATCATCACCGGGATCTTCTTGCCGATGAGTTTTCTCACCGGCCTGCTGGGGATCAATGTCGGTGGAATTCCGCTTTCCGGAAATCCTTACGGCTTCCTGGTGGCGTGCCTGCTGATGGTTCTGGTGGCGCTCGGACAATGGTGGTTGTTCCGCCGATTGCGCTGGGTTTGACGATGGGCCATGTGACCCGACCAAATTTGCCCGCGTCTTCCACAGACATCACGAGAGGTGCGTATGCACGATCCGTTTGAACAGTCTTTGCGCGACATGCTCAACGCCTCGCCGTCCGGCCGTGACGACGATGCCTGCCTGGGCCGCGTACTCAAAACCGCTAACCGCCAGGTCGGCGCCGGTGATCTGTTCAGCCTGCTGGGCCGCTGGCTGCCCGCGCTGATGATCGCCCTGAACAACGGCTCGGCTCATGTCGCGCCGGTTTCCCGTCTCCGTAAACCTAACGCTCGCACTGCTGATAAGGCTGATTGAATATGGAACTTGATCTCTGGACTCAGAGCCTCGTCACGGCAATGACTGCGTTGTGGACCAAAGTCGCTAATTTCATCCCGAACCTGTTCGGCGCACTGGTGGTGCTGCTGTTGGGCTTCGTCGTGGCGAAGCTGCTGGACACTTTGCTGTCCAAACTGCTCGCCAAACTCGGCCTTGACCGCCTGATGGGCGGCACCGGCCTGACCAAACTGATGTCCCGTGCGGGACTGCAGGTACCGATCTCGACGTTGATCGGAAAAATCGTCTATTGGTTCGTTCTGCTGATTTTCCTGGTTTCCGCAGCAGAATCTCTTGGACTTGAGCGAGTATCAGCTACGCTGGACATGTTGGCGCTGTATGTACCGAAGGTTTTCGGCGCTGCACTGGTGCTGCTGGTGGGGGTTTTGCTGGCGCAACTGGCCAACGGTCTGGTGCGCGGTGCGGCAGAAGGCGTCGGACTGGACTACGCTTCAGGACTTGGGCGTATTGCCCAGGGGCTGGTGATCATCATCAGCATTTCGGTCGCGATCAGTCAGCTCGAGGTCAAGACCGACCTGCTGAACCATGTGATTGTCATCGTATTGATTACCGTTGGTCTGGCGGTTGCGCTGGCCATGGGTTTGGGAAGCCGGGAAATTGCCGGTCAGATTCTTGCGGGAATCTATGTGCGTGAGTTGTATCAGGTTGGGCAACAAGTGCGTGTTGGCGAGGTCGAAGGCCAGATCGAAGAGATCGGCACGGTTAAAACCACATTGCTGACCGATGAGGGTGAGCTAGTCTCTCTCTCCAATCGGATCCTGCTGGAACAGCATGTGAGTAGCCGCTAATCCGGCAAACCCTGCTAATGTATGCCGCCGCAAAATGCCAGCTGAGGCTGGCTGCGGTGGACATTGACCTGACTGTCGGCACGACTTGTTTTGAATAAAGCCCAAACCACGCGCTACGACCCCCGCGAGCTCTCTGACGAGGAGTTGGTCGCGCGCTCGCATACCGAGCTGTTTCACGTGACGCGCGCCTATGAAGAATTGATGCGGCGTTACCAGCGGACATTATTTAACGTCTGTGCACGATATCTTGGGAACGATCGCGATGCAGACGATGTCTGTCAGGAAGTGATGCTGAAGGTGCTGTATGGCCTGAAGAACTTCGAGGGGAAATCGAAGTTCAAGACATGGCTCTACAGCATCACGTACAACGAGTGCATCACGCAGTATCGGAAGGAACGGCGAAAGCGTCGCTTGATGGACGCACTGAGTCTTGATCCCCTCGAGGAAGCGTCCGAAGAAAAGGCGCCGAAACCCGAGGAGAAGGGCGGACTCGATCGCTGGCTGGTGTATGTGAATCCGATCGACCGGGAAATTCTGGTGCTACGTTTTGTCGCAGAGCTGGAATTCCAGGAGATCGCAGACATCATGCACATGGGTTTGAGTGCGACAAAAATGCGGTACAAACGTGCTCTAGATAAATTGCGTGAGAAATTTGCAGGCATTGCTGAAACTTAGTTCGGCGCAAATATCTCTTACGTGTAGGCAAGTTCTGATAGACTTGCCGCCGAGTTGTCCCCCGGTTTGCGGGACTGCTTCACAATCACCAGATGGGGATTTAACGGATGAAACTGAAAAACACCTTGGGCTTGGCCATTGGTTCTTTGATTGCCGCTACTTCGTTCGGCGCACTGGCACAAGGCCAAGGCGCAGTTGAGGGCGAGCTGTTCTACCAGAAGAAGTACAACGACAGCGTTAACCACGTTGAAGACGGTCACAACCCTGGCGCCCGTATCGGTTACTTCATTACCGACGACGTAGAAGTCGGTCTGGGCTACGATAAAGGCAACTACACCCGTTCGAACGACGGTACCGGTAGCCAGAAAATCAAGAGCGACAACTTCAAGTTGTTCTCCCAGTACCACTTCAACAACCCAGGCGACATGGTGCGTCCATACGTTGAAGGCAGCGTTGGTCACAAGAGCATGACCAACGTCATCGCTGACGGCCATAGCGGTCGTGACCAGTCGACCTTCGTTGGTATCGGCGCTGGCGCCAAGCTGTACTTCACTGACAACTTCTACGCCCGTGCTGGTGTTGAAGCTGACTACAAGCTGGACAACGGTCGTTGGGACTACGCTCCTACCGTTGGTCTGGGTGTGAACTTCGGTGGCGGCGGCAAGCCAGCTGCTGCTCCAGTTCCAGCTCCGGCTGAAGTCTGCTCCGACAGCGACAACGATGGCGTTTGCGACAACGTTGACAAGTGCCCTAACACCCCAGCCAACGTAACTGTTGACGCTGATGGCTGCCCAGCCGTTGCTGAAGTTGTTCGTGTAGAGCTGGACGTGAAGTTCGACTTCGACAAGTCGGTCGTCAAGCCAAACAGCTACGCTGACATCAAGAACCTGGCTGACTTCATGAAGCAGTACCCATCGACTCACACCACTGTTGAAGGTCACACTGACTCCGTCGGTCCTGACGCTTACAACCAGAAACTGTCCGAGCGTCGTGCAAACGCCGTTAAACAAGTTCTGGTTAACCAGTACGGTGTTGAATCGTCCCGCGTTCAGTCGATTGGCTACGGCGAAACCCGTCCAGTTGCTGACAACAAAACCGAAGCTGGCCGCGCCGTTAACCGTCGCGTAGAAGCTCAGGTTGAAGCTCAAGCTAAGTAATTAGCTCGCTGCTTTGAGAAAAGCCCGGCTTATGCCGGGCTTTTCTTTGTCTGCGATTTGGTGAAACCAGATGATCAGGCCGACTGATCGGCCGGCCAGGCGAGCAAATCGGTTCGGGCCGCAGAAGCCGCCACTGCACCAATTACGAGAATGGCCGGGCTCTTGAGCTGGAAGCTGCAGGCCGCTTCCTCCATCCCCGTCAGATCGCTCCGGCATTCCCGCTGCTGCGGCAGGGATGCGTTCTCGATCATCGCCACCGGCGTCTCCATCGCCATCCCGCCTGCCAGCAATTGCTCACGAATCTCGCTGAGCCTGGCCACTCCCATGTAGATCACCAAGGTCGTACCGCCTTGTGCCAGGGCCTGCCAGTTCAATTGGCTGTCATCCTGAGTGTGCGCGGTAACCAGCGTCACACCCCGCGCCACGCCGCGCAAAGTCAGCGGAATATCACACTGCGTTGCCCCGGCCAGCCCGGCAGTGATGCCGTTGACCAGTTCCACTTCAACCTCATGTTCACGCAGCCACTGCACTTCCTCGCCGCCACGGCCGAAGATGCAGGGATCGCCGCCCTTGAGGCGAACCACGCATTTGCCCTGACGCGCATAACGCAGCATCAGCCGATGAATGAATGCCTGAGGCGTCGAGCGGCAGCCGCCGCGCTTGCCGACCGGAATGATCCGTGCGTCAGGGCAGTGCTCCAGCACTGCGTCATTGACCAGATCGTCGATCAGCACCACATCCGCTTCGTGCAAGGCGCGCACGGCTTTGAGCGTCAGCAATTCAGGATCGCCGGGACCTGCGCCCACCAGCCAGACTTTTGCGTTCATGGTGTTTTCCTCTTCAGATAACGGCGACCGGCCGTGCTTCGGCGGCCAGCAAACGCTTGATTTCCGGGACGCAGGAACCGCATTGCGTGCCGCAGCCCAGTGTGTTTTTCAAACCCTGCAAATCCAGACCTTCACGAATCCCGGCGCAGACCGCGCTATGGCTGACGTTCCTGCAATTGCACAAGGTCTTGTCGGCAACGCTCTGCACACCGGCATTGCCCGGTGGCGCACTCATCGGCGCCAGCAGCCAGCGCCGCAATTGTTCATCTGCGCGGCCCTCCAGCCAGAGGCCTTGCAGCCAATGCTGGGCGAGGGTCTCGCCAGCGAGGCGGATCGTCGTGATTCGCCCGCTCTCGATACGTACCCGTTTGCCGATGGCCCGGCGCGGATCGTCATAGGCCAGTACCGGACCGTCGATCAGAGCCAGGCACTGATCGATTTCGCGCAGCAATTGCGGATCGGGCGCGGCGGCGCTGGCAGCGCGTATCAGCAACGCCGGGCGCTCGCGACCGACAAGGCTGAGGCTGACGTAGGAAAACGCCTCACACAGCGGTCGAAGCGCCTCGAAGTGCCGTTGAACATCGCCCTCGATCAGTGCGAAAAGCTGCCAGGGCAGACTCACCGGTTCCAGGCGTACACCGCTGTGCTTGAGTTCCGGTTGTTTCGACAAAGGATCGAAGGCGGGCAGGGTCAGGCAATTCACGCCGCCCTTGAGAAAACGGTCCCCCCAGTGCATCGGCAGAAAAGCCTGGCCCGGACGCACACTGTCATCGCTGGCGACCGCCACGATCACGGAGCCCCGGCGGCTCTTCAGATTCACCAGATCCCCCGGCTGCAAACGGTGCCGGCGCAATTCGTCCGGGTGAAGGCTCAGCACGGCTTCGCTGACATGCCCGAACAACTGCGCTGCCGTGCCGGTGCGGCTCATACCGTGCCATTGATCGCGCAGGCGACCGGTGATCAGGGTCAGTGGAAAGCGTGCGTCCCGTTGCTCCTTGGCAGCGCGGTAGGGATCGGCAACGAACTGCGCGCGACCACTGGCCGTAGGAAATATGCCGTCGCAGTACAGCCGTGGCGTACCCTGCCGGGCGCCCTGAGGAAACGGCCATTGTTGCGGCCCGATTTCGTCGAGCAATTCATGGCTGATGCCGGACAAGTCCAGATCGCGGCCACGGGTCAGTGCCTTGAATTCATCGAACAGCTGAGCGGGGCGATCAAACGCAAACAGGCTCGGCTGTTGCGGGCGCAGACGTTTTTCCAGTCGTTGTGCGAAATCCACCGTGATCGCCCAGTCCGGTCGCGCTTCACCCGGTGCGGCAATGGCTTTGCGGACGTGGGAAATGCGCCGTTCGGAGTTGGTCACCGAGCCTTCCTTCTCACCCCAACTGGCCGCCGGCAACAGCAGGTCGACAAACGCTGCGGTTTCGGTGGTGCGAAACGCTTCCTGCAACACCACGAAGGGGCAGGCGTCCAGCGCTGCGCGCACGGCGTTCTGGTCCGGCATCGATTGCGCCGGGTTAGTGCAGGCAATCCACAACGCCTTGATCTTGCCGTTGCGCATCTGCTCAAACAGTTCGATGGCGCTGAGACCGGTGTTTTCCGGCAGCGAATCCACACCCCAATACGCCGCCACTTCTTCGCGGTGCTCCGGGTTGGCAGCCTCACGATGACCGGGCAACAGGTTGGAGAGGCTGCCGGTTTCCCGCCCGCCCATGGCATTTGGCTGACCGGTCAGGGAGAAAGGTCCTGCACCGGGCCGGCCGATTTGCCCGGTGGCCAGGTGCAGGTTGATCAGGGCGCTGTTCTTCGCGCTGCCGGCGGTGGACTGATTAAGGCCCATGCACCACAGCGACAGAAAACTCGGCGCGGTGCCGACCCATTCGGTGCATTGCTGCAGCTGCTCGACGCTGATTCCGCACAACTGCGAAACCATGGCCGGCGTGTAATCGCGCACCAGGCTTTTCAGCTCGGCGAGGCCTTCGGTGTGCGTCTTGACGAAGTCGCGGTCGATCCAGTCTTCCCACAACAACAGATGCAAAATCCCATGGAACAAAACGACATCGGTGCCCGGCAGAATCGCCAGATGCAGGTCGGCCAGATCACAGGTGTCGGTGCGCCGTGGGTCGATGACGATGACTTTCATCTGCGGGCGGCGGGATTTGGCCTCTTCGAGCCGACGAAACAGTACCGGGTGGGCGTAGGCCATGTTACTGCCGACGATCATCACGCAATCGCTGAGCTCCAGGTCCTCGTAGCTGCACGGTGGTGCGTCGGCGCCGAGGCTGCGCTTGTAACCCACCACTGCCGAAGACATGCACAGCCGCGAATTACTGTCGATGTTATTGGTGCCGACCAGCGCCCGCGCCAGTTTGTTGAAGGCGTAGTAATCCTCGGTCAGCAACTGTCCGGAGATGTAGAACGCCACGCTGTCGGGGCCGTGTTCGGCGATGGTTTTGGCGAACACATTGGCGGCGTGCTCCAGCGCCGTGTCCCAATCGGTACGGCTACGCGCCAGGCCTTTGCCCAGGCGTAATTCCGGGTACAACGCCCGCGCCGCCAGATCGCCGGTCAGGTGCAGGGTCGAGCCTTTGCTGCACAGTTTGCCGAAGTTGGCCGGGTGCGCCGGATCGCCGCTGACGCCGAGAATGCGCTCGCCGTCATGCTCGATCAGCACGCCGCAGCCGACCCCGCAATAACAGCAGGTCGAGGCGGTCGTCTTGCGGTTCATCAGACGGCGTCCCGCAGGGCCAGTTGCACGCGGCCGTTTTCGACCCGGGCCGGGTGATGATGTGCGCAACCGACGTCCGGTGCCTGGGCTTCGCCGGACTGCAGGTCGATCTGCCAGTTGTGCAACGGGCAGGCCACGCGCTTGCCATAGATCAGGCCCTGTGACAGTGGGCCGCCCTTGTGCGGGCAGCGGTCATCGAGTGCGAAAACTTCGTCGTCGCTTGTGCGAAAGATCGCAATGTCACCTTTGGGCCCGGCGATGATCCGCGAGCCGAGGGCATTGATCTCTTCCAGAGCACAGATATCGAGCCAGTTCATGCCGGCACCTCCAGGTTTTTCATGGGGATCACGTCGAATTCTTTCTTCAGTTGCGGCTGGGCGAGGCGTTCCTTCCACGGGTCCTGTTCGAACGACAGGGAGAATTGCAGGCGCTCGTTCAGAGCCTTGCGGCGCTCAGGGTCTTCCAGCACGGCTTTCTTGATGTGCTCCATGCCGACCCGTTGCAGGTAGTGCACGGTGCGTTCGAGGTAGAAGGCTTCCTCGCGGTACAGCTGCAGGAACGCGCCGTTGTATTCGCGCACTTCCTCGGCGGTCTTGAGCTTGACGAAGAACTCGGCGACTTCGGTCTTGATCCCGCCGTTGCCACCGATGTACATCTCCCAACCGGAATCGACGCCGATGATTCCTACGTCCTTGATTCCCGCTTCCGAACAGTTGCGTGGGCATCCGGAGACCGCTAGCTTCACTTTGTGCGGCGACCACATGTTGAACAGGTCGTGTTCGAGGTCGATGCCCAACTGGGTCGAATTCTGCGTGCCGAAGCGGCAGAACTCGCTGCCGACGCAGGTTTTCACGGTGCGGATCGACTTGCCGTAGGCGTGACCGGACGGCATATCGAGGTCTTTCCACACGCCGGGCAGGTCCTGCTTCTTGATCCCCAACAGGTCGATGCGCTGGCCGCCGGTGACCTTGAGCATCGGCACCTGATATTTGTCCGCCACATCGGCGATCCGCCGCAGTTCCGACGGGTTGGTCACGCCACCCCACATCCGTGGCACCACCGAATAGGTGCCGTCCTTTTGAATGTTGGCGTGGGCCCGTTCGTTGATCAGCCGCGACTGCGGATCGTCCTTGGCCTCGCCGGGCCAGGTGGAAATCAGGTAGTAGTTGAGGGCCGGGCGGCAGGTGGCGCAGCCGTTCGGGGTGCGCCAGTTGAGGTAGCTCATGGTGCCGGCGATGGTCAGCAGGTGCTGCTCGCGGATGGCCTGACGGATCTGGCCGTGATTGAGATCGCTGCAACCGCAGATGGCTTTTTCGCTTTTCGGTTTGACGTCCGCCGCACCGCCGACGGTGTTGATCAGGATCTGCTCGACCAGCCCGGCGCAGGAGCCGCAGGAGCTGGCGGCCTTGGTGTGTTTCTTCACTTCGTCGACGCTGAACAGGCCGTGTTCCTGAATCGCCTTGACGATGGTGCCCTTGCACACACCGTTGCAGCCGCAGACTTCGGCGTTGTCGGCCATGCTCATGGCTTTGTCCTGGCCTTGATGTCCTAGGTCTCCAAGTGCGTTTTCTCCGAACATGAGGTGATCGCGGATCTCGCCGATGGCGTGATTCTCACGAATCTGCCGGAAATACCAACCGCCATCTGCCGTATCGCCGTACAGACAGGCGCCGACCAGCACGTCATCCTTGATCACCAGTTTCTTGTACACCCCGCCGATCGGATCGGAGAGGGTGATGGTTTCGGTACCTTCGCCGCCCATGAAGTCGCCGGCGGAAAACAGGTCGATGCCGGTGACCTTCAATTTGGTCGACGTCACCGAGCCCTGATAACGGGCAAAACCCAGTTGCGCCAGGTGGTTGGCGCAGACTTTGGCCTGTTCGAACAGCGGTGCAACCAGGCCGTAGGCAATGCCACGGTGGCTGGCGCATTCGCCGATGGCATAGATGCGTGGGTCGTAGGTCTGCAGGGTGTCGTTGACCAGAATCCCGCGATTGCACGGGATGCCGGCCTTTTCCGCCAGTTCGGTATTGGGTCGAATGCCGGCGGCCATGACGACGAGGTCGGCAGGGATGATGTCGCCATTCTTGAATTGCACCGAGCCGACGCGGCCGTTGCCGGCGTCGTGCAGGGCCTGGGTCTGTTCGCACAGGCGAAAGTGCAGGCCACGGGATTCGAGGGCGGTTTGCAGGAGCTGGCCGCTGGTCTTGTCCAGTTGCCGCTCCAGCAGCCACTCACCGAGGTGCACCACGGTGACGTGCATGCCGCGCAGCATCAGGCCGTTGGCCGCTTCGAGGCCGAGCAGGCCGCCGCCGATCACCACGGCGTGCCTGTGGATCTTGGCGGTGTCGATCATCGCTTGGGTGTCGGCGATGTCGCGGTAACCGATCACGCCCTGCAAGGTGTTGCCGGGGATTGGCAGGATGACCGGGGTCGAGCCGGTGGCGATCAGCAGGCGATCGTATTCGGCCTCGGTGCCGTCCTCGGCGATTACACGGCGCTTGATCCGGTCGATCTCCACCACTTTGCGGTTGAGCAGCAGTTTGATGTTGTTTTGCAGGTACCAGTCGAGGTCGTTGAGCACGATCTCGTCGAAGGTCTGTTCGCCGGCCAGCACCGGTGACAGCAGGATGCGGTTGTAGTTGGTGTGGGGTTCGGCGCCGAAGACCGTGATGTCGTACAGCTCGTTGCTCAGTTTGAGCAGTTCCTCCAGGGTACGGACCCCGGCCATGCCATTGCCGATCATCACCAGTTTGAGTTTTTTCATCAGGTTCTCCGGGGAGCTTCGGGCTTGCCTCTTGTGGGCAGTCAGGCCTTGCTCGACAAAAATGGCGCAAACAAAAAAGGCGTCCCGCCAGTTACCTGGCGAGGACGCCTTTGTCCTTGTCCCGTTCTCTCGGGAAGCCTGGCCTTCGTCGTTGAAGGTCGGGCTTTATGTCAGTTGAAAACGATAATGCAGTGGTTGTGCCAAGTCGCGCTGAGCCTTGAATTCATTGAGGTGGCGCAGAAATAGGCCCGAGAGTCATTGTGGTTTTTGCACCGATTGGATGCGGCTTGCCCGCTAATGGAGCGACAAGTCAGCCATGAAACAACAGGAACAGCAGCACCAGGTTGCCCAGCAGCGCCAGTAACGCCAATGTCCGCCAGACCTTCAGCGGTTCCCGTTCGAGCAGGGGGCGAGGGCGAACATTCAGGCTGCGACGTTCACCCTGTTCCAGCGTGAGCAGCCATTCTTCGGCGGTTTCATAGCGTTGCAACGGGTCGGCCGAGACGCCACGTTCCAGACACTGCGCCAGCCATTCCGGCAGATCCGGCCGATAACGCGCCGCACTCACCGGCACCCCGAAACGCGGACGCTGAAAGGCTTCGATCTCGCCGTAGGGGAAGTGTCCGGTGAGCAGGAAAAACAACGTCACGCCCACCGCATACAGATCCTGACGAGCCTCGGGTGCATCGCCCCGAAAAGACTCCGGGGCGATATAACTCGGGGTTCCCGGCAGCGTCGATGGCGTGTCTTGCGAAAGGCCTGGGCAATACGCCAGACCGAAATCCAGCAGGCGCAACTCGGCGTCGTCCCCCAGCAGCAGGTTTTCCGGTTTGATGTCGCGGTGCAGAATCTGCCGCCGATGCAGCAGGCCGACGGCCCGCAACAGGTGTTCGGCCACGTCCTGCCACTGAGTCAGCGGCATCGGGCCGCTTTGTTCGAACAGTCGCGCCAGGGTGGTCCCCGAATATTCACGCATCACGTAGTACAAATGCTGACGCTGACTGGCGCCATGGACTTCAGGGAAATGTCGCCCGGCCACGCGTTTGAGAAACCATTCCTCCGCCAGCAAGGCCTGGCCTGCGTGGGCATCGTCCGCCAGCCGTGTGGGCAAGGTCTTCAACAGCCACGCCTGGCCTTGGCCATCGAGGACGCGATACAGCAACGATTGTTGGCTCTGACCAACGACGCCTTGCACCAGCCAGCCTTCGAAGCTCTGACCCGGTTTGAGCGTCGGGGGCAGCGGCCATTGCTGCAACTGGATCAGCGCATCGCCGATGCTCGCTTCCCCCACGGCATCCACCCGCACCAGCAAGGCGCTGGCATTGTCCTGGCTGCCGGCCAGATGCGCGGCGTAGACCAGCGTTTGTGCCGCACTGTGCAGGTCCGGTTGATCACGCAGGATTCCGGCGATGGCCGTGTCGCCAAGCACGGCCCAGACACCGTCGCTGAGCAGCACGAAGCTTTCGCCCTCACGCAGCTCGCCGTCGAGAAAATCCAGCACCAGATGCTGATCCAGGCCCAGTGCACGCTTGAGCACGTGCTGCATGCCCGGCTGTTCCCAGACATGATCCTCGGTGATCCGCTGCAGGGTGTCGGCGTGCCAGCGATAAACCCGACAATCCCCCACATGCGCCAGTGTGAAGCGCCTCCCGCGCAGGACCAGCGCGCTGACGGTGGTGAGCAACGGCTGGCCGCCGCCATTGGCCTGCAACCAGCGGTTTTGCGCGAGCAGCAGGCGATCCAGCGCCTGGGCCACGCTCCAGGTCTGCGGGGTGGCGTAATAGTCCAGCGCCAGCGCCTGCAGGGTCGAGCGCGCAGCCAGACCGCCATCGGCGCACTGGCTGACGCCGTCGGCGATGGCAAACAGAAACCCTTTGCTGGCGACCAGCGCCGGGGCTGGCGTGACCAGGCGCAGGGCGTCCTGATTCTCCGCGCGCGGTCCGGTGGCGCTGGCTTCGGCGAAGCTCAGTTGCAGGGCCATTCGAGCCTCAGACCCGGGCAGCCGTCACGGCCGCCGAACCCCAGGTGGTTCTCCAGCGACGTTTGACCCCGTGCAGGCCGAACCATGCCAACACGCCAAGGCTGGCAAACAACCAAAGTGCCAGTTGATAGCTGCCGGTGCTCTGTTTGATCGCGCCCATACCGGCGGCGAGGGCAAAACCGCCGATGCCGCCGGCCATGCCGATCAGCCCGGTCATCACGCCGATCTCGCGGCGAAAACGCTGTGGCACCAGTTGGAACACCGCGCCATTACCTGCGCCGAGACCGAGCATGGTGCAGACGAACAGCGCCAGCGCCGCGTAGGAACTTGGCAGGTTGAAGCCGACGGCCGCGATGCAGACCGCCGCCACCGTGTACATCGCCAGCAAGGTGCGAATCCCGCCGAAACGGTCGGCCAGCGCGCCGCCCAGCGGGCGCATCAGGCTGCCGCCGAACACGCAAGCAGCGGTGTAGTAACCGGCGGTGACCGGGCTCAAGCCGTATTGGTCGTTGAAGTAGCCGGGCAGGGCGCTGGCCAGGCCGATGAAGCCGCCGAAGGTGACGCTGTAGAAAAACATGAACCACCAACTGTCACGGTCGCCCAGGGCCTTGAAGTAGTCGGCCATGGCTTTGGCTTTTGGTCGCTCCGGCGCGTTTTTCGCCAGCCAGGCAAACAGCACCAGGGTCAGGATCAGCGGAATCAGGGCGAAACCGAACACATTGCTCCAGCCGAACGCCGCCGCCAGTACCGGGGCGATCAGCGCCGCGAACACGGTCCCGGAGTTGCCGGCCCCGGCGATGCCCATCGCCTTGCCCTGATGTTCGGGCGGATACCACTGCGAGGCCAGCGGCAGGGCCACGGCGAACGAGGCGCCGGCCATGCCGAGGAACAGACCGAGCAACAAGGCTTGTTCGTAACTGTGGATGCCGAGTTTCCACGCACCGAACAGCGCACATATCACGGTCACCTGGCCAATCAGCCCGGCGGTTTTCGGCGACAGGCGATCGGCGAGCATGCCCATCGCAAAGCGCAACACGGCCCCGGCCAGAATCGGCGTGGCTACCACGAGTCCGCGCTGTTGAGTGGTCAGGTGCAAGTCGGCGGCAATCTGCACCGCCAACGGGCCGAGCAGATACCAGACCATGAAGCTCAGGTCGAAATACAGGAAGGCCGCGAACAGGGTCGGGGTGTGGCCGGATTTCCAGAAGCTTTTATTCATCGCGCACCTCAGCGGTAGAGAATCTCGAGAAGGAGTCAGAACCAGCACAGTGGGGCGCCGCCACGGCCGCACCACCGGCCCCGGTCAATGGGGCCAAAACGCAAAAACGCCGCTACCCGGATCGCCGAAAGGGGCGAAGGAGGTGAGCGACGTCTTTGTCGTGGGTGGGGCAACCGCCGTTGGTTACCTGTGCAGAATACTTAGCGAGATTTGTGCCAACAGTGCTCGACCGAGTGGCGGCCAATCGCGGGCAAGCCCGCTCCCACAGGTTCCGCATTAATCACAGACACTGTGTACGACAGGGAAACCTGTGGGAGCTGGCTTGCCAGCGATGGGGCCTTTACAGGCTCCACGAAACCTCAGCCAAACAACTCGCTCATGGCAATGATCTGCTCCGCGACCTGGATCAGTTTCTGCTGACGGCTCATGGCCTGGCGGCGCATCAGGGTGTAAGCCTCTTCTTCGTTGCAGTCCTTCATTTTCATCAACAGACCCTTGGCCAGTTCGATGCGCTTGCGCTCGGCCAGTTGCTGGTCGCGAGCTTGAAGCTGGGCACGCAGGGCCTGGTCGCTTTCGAAGCGGGCCATGGCCACGTCGAGAATCGGCTGCAGGCGTTGTGCGTGGATGCCTTCGACGATGTAGGCACTGACCCCGGACTTGATCGCCTGACGCATCACGCCGGGGTCGTGCTCGTCGGTGAACATCACGATCGGCCGTGGCTGGTCACGGCTGACCAGTACCACTTGCTCCATCACATCGCGGCCCGGTGACTCGGTATCGATCAGGATCACGTCCGGGCGCACCGTTTCGACGCGCGCCGGCAGATCGATGGTCAGGCCGGACTCGTCGATGACCTCGAAACCGGCCTCGGTCAGCGCAGCTTTCAGGCGGCCGACTTTTTTCGCCGTGTCGTTGATCAGCAGAATGCGCAGCATGTTCGCGGTCTCCTGTCAGCGGTGGGCGAGAAGGGGAGTGAGGTCGCTCAATGCATGCAATTTAAAGCTTCGGGCATAGGCAGCCGGGTCGCTGCCGTCCCAGACCTTGCCGTCGATCAACTGGCTGCTGCGCATGTCCTCGGTGCCGACTTGCACACCGACTGCGCTGGCGGCGTCGCGGTACAGCGTCAGCTGTTGCACCTGACGGGCGACGGCGAGGTAATCCGGGTCGTCACGCAGCAAACCCCAGCGGCGAAACTGGGTCATGAACCACATGCCGTCCGACAGGTACGGCAGATTCACCGCACCATCGCCGTGAAAACGCAGGGCGTGCGGGTCTTGCCAGCGGTTGCCCAGACCGTCGTCGTAGGCGCCGAGAAAACGCGGTTCGATGCAGGACACCGGGGCGTCGAGGTACTCGGCGGCGCTGAGCAGGTGCGCGGTGCTGCGGCGGTTTTCCGGGCTTTCTTCGATGAAACGGCTGGCTTCGAGGATCGCCATCACCAGCGCCCGGGCCGTGTTGGGGTATTGCTCGACGAAGGCGCGGGTGCAGCCGAGGACTTTTTCCGGATGGTCGGGCCAGATGGTCTGGCTGGTCGCCAGGGTGAAACCGAGATCCTGCTGCACGGCGCTGGCGGCCCACGGCTCGCCGACGCAAAAACCGTCGATGCGGCCGGCCTGCAGGTGCGTGACCATTTGCGGCGGCGGCACCACCACGCTGTCGACATCCTGCAACGGATGAATGCCCTGGCTTGCGAGCCAGTAATAAAGCCACATGGCATGGGTGCCGGTGGGGAAGGTCTGGGCGAAGGTCAGCCTTGCGCGGGTTTGGTGCACGTGGCGGTCCAGCGCCTCAGGACCGGTCACGCCCAGGCTCTGCAAATCGTGGGACAGATTGAGGCTCTGGCCGTTCTGGTTCAGACCCATCAGCACCGCCATGTCGGTGGACGCAACCCCGCCGATTCCCAGGTGCACTGCGTAGATCAGGCCGTAGAGGCTATGGGCGGCATCGAGTTCGCCGCTGACCAGGTTGTCCCGCAGGTTGGCCCATGAGCTCTGGCGCTTGAGATTCAGGGTCAGGCCGTAAGGCTGGGCAAAGCCCTGCGTGGCGGCGACCACCACCGAAGCGCAGTCGCTCAGGGCCATGAAACCCAGATTGATCGCGCTTTTTT
Organism: Pseudomonas sp. BW7P1; assembly: GCF_024981055.1. NCBI lineage: Bacteria > Pseudomonadati > Pseudomonadota > Gammaproteobacteria > Pseudomonadales > Pseudomonadaceae > Pseudomonas > Pseudomonas sp. BW7P1. The sequence continues at coordinate 2,138,084 of NZ_CP103374.1, forward strand.
CCGGGGCATCGCTGCCGTTGACCCAGGCCAGTGGCCCGATGGAGGTTTGAGTCATGAAGCCACCCTCAAAAAAAACGTCGCCCCGGACTTTGTCGAGGCAAATTCCGGTGACGACGCCATTGTCCTTGCCCGCCTGCCGTCATTGGCCTGCGGGCTGATGCGGGAGCAGGTGCAAGGCATATGCCAGCGCAGCGGATTTGCGCATGCGCCTCGCACGGCAGGGCGATGCCCGGCTATAATCGCCGCCTCTTTTCGCCGCCCGAGTCATAGCCGCCCATGTACACCCTGGCCCGTCAGCTGTTGTTCAAACTTTCCCCGGAAACCTCCCACGATCTGTCGCTGGATCTGATCGGCGCGGGCGGGCGTTTGGGTCTCAACGGCTTGCTGTGCAAGGCGCCGGCTTCGCTGCCGGTGAACGTCATGGGTCTGCAGTTCCCGAACCCGGTGGGACTGGCGGCCGGTCTGGACAAGAATGGCGCGGCCATCGATGGTTTCTCGCAGCTGGGGTTCGGTTTTGTCGAAATCGGTACCGTGACCCCGCGCCCGCAGCCGGGCAACCCTAAACCCCGGATTTTCCGCCTGCCGGAAGCGGAGGCGATCATCAACCGCATGGGTTTCAACAACCTCGGTGTGGATAACCTGCTGGCGCGGGTGGCTGCGGCAAAGTACAAGGGCGTGCTGGGGATCAATATCGGCAAGAACTTCGACACCCCGGTCGAGCGTGCGGTGGACGATTACCTGATCTGCCTGGACAAGGTCTACGCCCACGCCAGTTACGTCACGGTCAATGTCAGTTCGCCGAACACCCCGGGCCTGCGCAGCCTGCAATTCGGTGACTCGCTCAAGCAATTGCTGGCGGATCTGGCCACACGCCGCGCCGAATTGGCCCTGCGCCACGGCAAGCATGTACCACTGGCGATCAAGATCGCGCCGGACATGACCGATGAAGAAACCGCGCAAGTCGCGCAAGCGCTGATCGAAACCGGGATGGACGCGGTGATCGCCACCAACACCACCCTTGGCCGTGTGGGCGTCGAAGGGATGGAGCATGGCGACGAGGCGGGTGGTCTGTCCGGAGCGCCGGTGCGTGAGAAGAGCACCCACACCGTGAAGGTGCTGGCGTCCGAACTGGGTGGCCAGTTGCCGATCATCGCGGCGGGCGGTATCACCGAGGGCAAGCATGCGGCCGAGAAGATCGCTGCCGGCGCGAGCCTCGTGCAGATCTACTCCGGCTTCATCTACAAGGGCCCGGCGCTGATTCGCGAATCCGTGGATGCCATTGCCGCCAGGCGCTGATCTCGGGATATGACAGGACAGGCAAAAAAAGGGCTCCTCGAAGGAGCCCCTGGGCCGTAGCCCGCCGTCCGGGAAGGACGTGCATGGTGATCATGGGTGTTGCGAAATCAGATTGTCGTGTCGGAATAAATGCCCTGTGTCAGCCGACGGCGTGAAGTTCGTTGAGTCTGTGGATTCCCGCAGTGCCGGTCATACCGTCCCAGTTGTCGCCGCGTCCTTCTCGCCAGCCGTTGATCCAGGCTTGACGTACCGACGGTAGAGTAAATGGGCAAAGCTCACGGGACTTGCCACCAACGCCATATTGATACCCGCGCAAAAATGCTCTTTCCAACGGATCACGCTTAAGTCTTCTCATAGGGTGTTTCCCTCACTTGTTGACTGTTTTTGTCGCGTTGACCTCAATCGAGGTCTGGCAGAAAAACTCTGCCGTTGGCGGCTCGCTGCCGGCGTGGCGAGCCAAGGTGTTGACGCCGTTGCGACGTCAACCTGTGTCCAGTTCTAACCAATGAGTCACATCGAGGGAATGACCGTTTTGTCATAAGGACGTAACGAAAAGGGTGCTATGGCGATAAGTAACGTCAGGTTTCATGACCGTTTATTCACCCAACCCCGGTATGATCGGCCCTGCGCTGCATGACGGGGTTAATCCTTTAGTGCGAATGACCCACGTTTACGCTTGGGTACTATTCGACGAAGGGTTGTCCTGAATCATTTTGTTGCATCAACTTTTTTATCTGTCCCGGCATCTAAGCTCTTTTAACCCGAGCAGCGGGGATGGAACGGCACACCTTCGTGCCACGCGGGCGCTCTTGTCGAAAAGCGCCTGATTGAAAACCGGATCGGCAATGCGTTGCCGGTTCATCAGCCAAAGGCTCTGGAAAAACCATGTCCGACCGTTTCGAACTCTTCCTCACTTGTCCCAAAGGCCTTGAAGGCCTGCTCATCGAGGAAGCCGTCGGGCTTGGCCTTGAAGACGCCCGTGAGCACACCTCCGCCGTGCGTGGCATGGCGACCATGGAAGCCGCTTATCGTCTGTGCCTCTGGTCGCGCCTGGCCAACCGGGTGTTGCTGGTGCTCAAGCGCTTCCCGATGAAAAATGCCGAGGATCTGTATCACGGCGTACTCGACGTCGACTGGCAGGATCACATGCTTCCCGACGGCACGCTGGCTGTTGAGTTCAGCGGGCATGGCTCGGGCATCGACAACACCCATTTCGGCGCCTTGAAGGTCAAGGACGCCATCGTCGATAAACTGCGCACGCCGCAGGGCGACCGTCCGACCATCGACAAGCTCAACCCGGACCTGCGCATTCACCTGCGCCTGGATCGCGGCGAAGCGATCCTGTCCCTTGACCTGTCCGGCCACAGCCTGCACCAGCGCGGTTACCGCTTGCAGCAGGGCGCGGCGCCACTGAAGGAAAACCTCGCCGCTGCGATCCTGATCCGCTCCGGCTGGCCGCGCATTGCAGCCGAAGGTGGTGCGCTGGCTGACCCGATGTGCGGCGTCGGTACCTTCCTGGTGGAAGCTGGCATGATCGCCACCGACATGGCGCCGAACCTGCGCCGCGAGCAGTGGGGATTCACCGCGTGGCTGGGTCACGTACCGGCGCTGTGGAAAAAACTGCACGAAGAAGCCGTCGAGCGTGCTGCCGCCGGCCTGGCCAGACCGCCGCTGTGGATCCGTGGCTACGAAGCCGACCCACGACTGATCCAGCCCGGCCGCAACAACGTCGAGCGCGCCGGCCTGAGCGAGTGGATCAAGATCTATCAGGGCGAGGTGGCAACCTTCGAACCGCGTCCGGACCAGAACCAGAAAGGTCTGGTGATCTGCAATCCGCCATACGGCGAGCGTCTGGGCGACGAAGCCAGCCTCTTGTACCTCTACCAGAACCTCGGTGAACGCCTGCGTCAGGCCTGCCTGAACTGGGAAGCGGCGGTGTTCACCGGCGCGCCGGATCTGGGCAAGCGCATGGGTATTCGCAGCCACAAGCAATATTCGTTCTGGAACGGCGCATTGCCGTGCAAGTTGCTGTTGATCAAAGTCCTGCCGGAGCAGTTTGTCACCGGCGAGCGCCGCACTCCGGAGCAACGCCAGGCCGAGCGCGAGCAGGCTGCCCATGATCAGGCGCCGAACGAGCCACAAGAGCGCAAGTACAACAAGAACGGTAACCCGATCAAACCGACGCCGGCCCCGGCGCCGGTGATCGAGCAGCCGCGCCTGAGCGAAGGCGGGCAGATGTTTGCCAACCGCCTGCAGAAAAACCTCAAGGCGATGGGCAAGTGGGTCAAGCGCGAAGGTATCGATTGCTACCGCGTCTACGATGCGGACATGCCGGAATACGCCATGGCCATCGACCTCTATCACGACTGGGTGCACGTCCAGGAATACGCCGCGCCGAAGTCGATCGACCCGGAGAAAGCCTCGATCCGCATGTTCGACGCCCTGGCCGCCATTCCGCAGGCGCTGAACATCGACAAGAGCCGCGTCGTGGTCAAGCGCCGCGAGCGTCAGAGTGGCACCAAACAGTACGAACGTCAGGCGGCTCAGGGCAAATTCAACGAAGTCACCGAAGGCGGCGTGAAGTTGCTGGTGAATCTCACCGACTACCTCGACACCGGGCTGTTCCTCGATCACCGGCCGATGCGCATGCGGATTCAGAAGGAGGCGGCCGGCAAGCGTTTCCTTAACCTGTTCTGCTACACCGCGACCGCCAGCGTGCACGCGGCCAAAGGTGGCGCACGCAGCACCACCAGCGTCGACCTGTCGAAAACCTACCTCGACTGGGCCCGTCGCAACCTGTCGCTCAACGGCTTCTCCGACAAGAACCGTCTGGAGCAGGGCGACGTGATGGCATGGCTCGAAAGCAACCGGGAAGAATACGACCTGATCTTCATCGACCCGCCGACCTTCTCCAATTCCAAGCGCATGGAAGGTGTTTTTGACGTGCAGCGTGACCAGGTGCAGTTGATTGACCTGGCCATGGCCCGTCTGGCCAAGGGCGGGGTGTTGTACTTCTCCAACAACTTCCGCAAGTTCCAGCTCGAAGACAACCTGGCCGAGCGCTATGCGGTGGAGGAAATCACCGCCAGCACCATCGATCCGGATTTCGCCCGCAACGGCAAGATCCACCGCGCCTGGAAAATCACGGCTCGTTGACGCTCTGCCTGATTGGATCCACAGAGCCTTGATTTTAAAGGCTCTTGGATCCCATCAGAGCTAGCCAAATTAGTGGCTAATAGCTATAACTCACACACGGCCAATGGGGTTATCCCGTAAGTACTGGCGTAGTGAGTGGCCCTTATGTCGTTGCACCCCGTGCGCCCCAAGATTCTGGGTTTCATCAGCGAAGAAGTTTCGGCCTGGCTGGTCGCGCTGCTGGTATTGCTCGCCGGCGGGATTCTCACGGGGCTGCTGGCGTGGGCCACACTCAATCAGTTTCACAGCCAGTTGCGTCAGCGTTTTCAGTTGTTGGCCAACGAACGCTACAGCCGTATCGAAGAACGTTTTCAGGATCAGGAGCAGCGCCTCGACGGCCTGCGGCGGTTCTTCGCCAACTCCGAATCGGTGTCCCGTGCCGAATTCGATGGCTACACCCAACCCTTATTGCTGCGCACCCAGGCCTATTCGTTCGCCTTGCGGGTGAGTGGGGCCGAGCGCGCCGCCTTCGAACAGCGGGTGCGCGATGAAGGCCTGAACACGTTCAGCGTGCGTGAACTCAATGCCCAGGGCGAGCTGCAACTGGCCGCCGCCCGGGATGAATATGTCGTGGTGGTCTACAGCCAGACCCAGAGCCGCCTCGGTTCCCCACTGGGTTATGACTTGCTGGCCCAGCCGCTGCGCCGTTCGACCCTGGAGCGTGCGGATCAACTGGGCGGACTGGCGGTTTCACAACCGATGCATCTGGTCAGTATCGAACCGGCCTATGCGCGTGGTGTATTGCTGGTGGCGCCGGTGCGGCGCGAGGGAGAGGCTAAATCCTTCGGCTATGTGATGGCGGTGATCAGCATGCGCCAGTTGCTGGCCGACGGGCTGCCGGATGCCCTGCATGATTACCTTTCGGTGCGCATCCTCGATCTGTCGACCAGCGATCAGCACGAGGTACTGTTCGAGTCGTCCAATGATCCGGCCCCCAGCGATCTGTCGACCACGCGGCTGGTGCGCATGGCCGACCATGACTATCAGGTCGATATCTCGCCCAGCGAAGCCTTTCTGCAGGCCAACCATTCGTCGGTCGGCAGCGTGGTCATACTGGGCGGCCTGCTCAGCCTGTTGCTCAGTGCGCTGCTGTATGTGCTGGTCAGTCAGCGTCAGCGGGCCTTGCGCCTGGTCGAGTTGCGTACTCAGGAGCTGCACGAGCGCGAACAGGAACTGCGCGGCACCCACGGTCAGTTGCGCGGCGTGCTCAATGCGGCGACGCAAGTGGCGATCATCGCCACTGACCTGCGCGGTGTCATCAACACCTTCAATCCCGGCGCGGAGCAAATGCTCGGTTACCGCAGTGCCGAAGTCGTCGGCCACATGACCCTGGAAAACCTGCATTTTCCCCGGGAACTGATCACCCGGGCGGCGGAACTGAGCACCCGCTACGGCAAGAGCATCCCGACCTGCCAGGCCATGCTGGTGGAAGGGGGCGAAGTGGGTGGGCATGAAGCGCGTGAATGGACGCTGGTGCGCAAGGATGGCAGTCATCTGCCGGTGAACATGCTGGCCACGCCGGTGCTGGACGAGCAGGGGCTGTGGGTCGGGCACCTGGCGATCTGCATCGATATCACCGAGCGCAAGCGCGTCCACGAAGCGCTGGCGGCGCGGGATGTCCTGCTGAAGAAACTCAGTGCCCACGTTCCCGGCGGCATCTACCAGTTCAAAATGGAATTCGACGGGCGCTTCAGCGTGATCTACGCCAGCGACGGCATCCGCGAGATCTACGAGCTGGAACCCGACGTGCTGTTGCTCAATGCCGAATCCATCTTCACCCGGATTCATCCGCAGGATGTCAGCCGCGTACGCAAGTCGATCCGTGCCTCGGCGGACAACCTCAGCCCGTGGCGTGAGGAGTACCGCGTGCAATTGCCCGAGCGCGGCCTGCGCTGGGTACGCGGCGAAGCGACCCCCGAGGAACTGCCGGGCGGTGGCGTGCTGTGGCATGGCTACATCTCGGACATCTCCGACCTCAAGCGCGTGGAGGAAGAGCTGCGCGCACTGTCGGTGACCGATGCGCTGACCGGTATCCACAACCGGCGCTATTTCCAGGAACGTCTGACCACTGAAATGGCCCGTGTCGAGCGCGGTGGCGGTGAGCTGTCGGTGATCATGCTCGATATCGACCATTTCAAACGGATCAACGATCAGTTCGGGCATGCTGTCGGTGACCGGGTATTGCAAGCCGTTTGCGAGCGCATCGGTCATCGCCTGCGGCGAACGGATGTGTTCTGCCGCCTGGGCGGTGAAGAATTCATGGTGCTGTGTCCCGACATCGATGGCGATCAGGCGTACATGCTGGCCGTGGAACTGTGGCAAGGCCTGCGCGGGGCGCCGGTGGATGTGGTCGGAGTGGTGACGGCCAGTTTCGGGATTGCCAGCTGGCGGCCGGGGGAGGGTGCCGATTCGTTGTTGCTGCGGGCGGATTCGGGCGTCTATGCGGCGAAGCAGGCCGGGCGGGATCGGGTCGAGCGGCAGATGAACTGATCCGGTTTGCCGCTGACAACTTGTGGGAGCGGGCTTGCTCGCGATGACGGTGTGTCAGTCACTTCAGATGCTGCCTGGACTGACGCCATCGTCGGATCGCCGCCCGGGGCAAGCCCGGCTCCCACAGGTCTTGCAGGGTTCTCAGGGGCGGCTTACAGAACCGAAGCGGTCTGCGGCAGTTTCGGCTGTTTATAGAGATCCAGCAGCACCTGATCCAGCACCGACGATGCACCGAACGGCGCCTTGTCATTGAGGATCGCCACCACCGCCCAGGTGTTGCCGTTGACGTCGCGGCTGAAGCCGGCGATGGCGCGCACGGTGTTCAGGGTGCCGGTCTTGACGTGGGCCTCGCCGCGCACTGCGGTGGTTTTCAGGCGCTTGCGCATGGTGCCGTCCATGCCGGCGATCGGCAGCGAACTGATGTACTCGGCCGCATAAGGGCTGTGCCACGCCGCTTGCAGCATCGCGGCCATTTCCCGGGCGCTGACCCGTTCGGCACGGGACAGGCCGGAACCGTTCTCCATCACCAGATGCGGCGCAGTGATGCCTTTTCTCGCCAGCCACTGACGCACCACACGTTGCCCGGCCTTGGCGTCATCGCCGTCGGCCTCGTTGCGGTATTTCTGGCCGAGGCTCAGGAACAACTGCTGGGCCATGGTGTTGTTACTGTATTTGTTGATGTCACGGATGATTTCCGCCAGATCCGGCGAGAACGCGCGGGCCAGCACCTTGGCACCACTCGGTGTCGGCGCCAGGCGATCCTTGCCCTGGATGCTGCCGCCCAGTTCCTTCCAGATCGCCCGCACGGCGCCGGCGGTGTAGGTCGCGTGGTCGAGCAGAGACAGATAAGTCTGGGAACTGCAGCCTTCACCCAGTTGACCGGCAACGGTCACGGTCACGCTGCCATCGGCCTGGGTCACCGGGTTGTAGCGCACGCCACCGGTGCATTGCTTGGAGTTGAGCGCCTTGACGGTGTTCTCGATCCTGATGCTGGCGATTGGCGGCTCCACCGAAACCAGCACCCGGCCATTGTCGTTGCGGGCCACGAAGCGCAGGGCCTTGAGGTTGACCAGCAGCGAGTCCGGCTTGACCAGGAACGGCTTGTTTTCGTCGTTGCCGTCGTCGTTGAATTCAGGCAGTTGCGGCTGAATGAAGAAGCTGCGGTCCAGCACCAGGTCGCCGGTGACCTGAGTCACGCCATTGGCGCGCAGGTCGCGCATCAGCAGCCAGAGTTTTTCCATGTTCAGCTTCGGATCGCCACCACCCTTGAGGTAGAGGTTGCCGTTGAGGATGCCGCCGCTCAGGTCGCCGTCGGTGTAGAACTCGGTTTTCCACTGATGGTTGGGGCCGAGCATTTCCAGCGCCGCATAAGTGGTCACCAGTTTCATGGTCGAGGCCGGGTTGACCGACACGTCGGCGTTGTACACGGTCGGGGTGCCCGGGCCTTCCAGCGGCACCATCACCAGCGACAGGGCGCTGGGCTGCAGTTTGCTGGCCTTCAGGGCTTTTTCGACATTGGGCGTCAGGGACGTGTTGAGGGTGGCAGCGGAAACGGGCAGGGCCAGCGGCAAAAGAAGACCGGCCAGGAAAAGAGGACGCAACGATTTGATCATATGAAATAAAACCCTGCAGTCGAGGGGAAAAAAGACGAGGACATGGATGAAAAGGCCCTCAGTGGTCATGAAAGTGTCGGCATTATGCCCCAAGGTGTAACAGCTTGTGCCTTTCCCGAGGCGGCCAACGGGTTATTTTTTTACGGGCGGTCGCACGCTCGTCCCGGATAGGCAGGCAATCGCCGGCTTAAACTGGTAAAGTGCCGGCCGTTATTTATTGAGAGGATTGTTCCAATGGCGACTAACCGTTCCCAGCGTCTGCGCAAAAAACTGTGCGTCGATGAATTCCAGGAGCTGGGTTTCGAACTGAACCTGGACTTCAAAGAAGATTTGTCCGAAGAAGCCATTGACGCTTTCCTCGAAGCCTTCATCAAAGCTCTGGACGCCAACGGTCTGGGCTATGTCGGCGGCGAAGGCTTCGGTCTGGTTTGCCTGCAGAAGCGTGGCTCGGTTACCGAAGAGCAGCGCGCTGCCGTGGAAGCCTGGCTGAAAACCCGCACCGAGCTGACCAATACTGAAATCAGCCCGCTGCTGGACGTGTGGTACCCGGAAAAGCCGATCAACAAGGCTTGATTCCGAAATGAAGAACGGCGACCCGAGGGTCGCCGTTTTTTTATGCCTTGCGCCAATTCAGGATCAGCAAGGTCAACACCCCCGCGACAATTCCCCAGAAGGCCGAACCGATGGAAAACAGCGTCAGTCCTGACGCCGTGACCATGAAGGTGATCAGCGCCGCTTCCCGTTCCTTCACTTCGGTCATGGCAATGCTCAAGCCGTTGATGATCGAGCCGAACAGTGCCAATGCGGCAATCGACAGCACCAGCTCCTTGGGCAGCGCGGCGAACAGCGCCGCCAGCGTGGCGCCGAACACCCCGGCGATCCCGTAGAAAATCCCGCACCACACCGCTGCGGTGTAGCGTTTGTTGCGATCCTCATGGGCGTGGGGGCCGGTGCAGATCGCCGCGCTGATCGCCGCCAGATTGATGCCATGGGAGCCGAACGGCGCCAGCAGCAGCGAGGCGATGCCGGTGGTGGTGATCAGCGGCGAGGCCGGGACGTTGTAGCCATCGGCACGCAGCACGGCGACGCCCGGCATGTTCTGCGAGGTCATCGCCACCACAAACAACGGAATGCCGATGCTGATGGTCGCGGCAAGCGAGAAGTGCGGCGTGGTCCAGACCGGTGTCGCCACTTCAAGGTGAAAACCGCTGAAGTCCAGCAGCCCCATGAAGCCCGACAGCGCGGTGCCAATCAGCAGCGCGGCGAGCACCGCATAACGCGGCGTCAGGCGTTTGACCAGCAGATAGGTGAAGAACATCCCCAGCACCAGGCCGGTGCGGTGCTGCGCGGCGACGAAAATTTCGCTGCCGATCTTGAACAGAATCCCCGCCAGCAACGCGGCGGCAAGGGAAGCCGGGATCTTTTTCACCAGCCGTTCGAAGCTGCCGGTCAGGCCGCAGATCGTCACCAACAACGCGCAGGTGATGTAGGCACCGATGGCTTCGCCGTAGGTGACGCCGCCAAGGCTGGTGATCAGCAGGGCTGCGCCGGGGGTCGACCAGGCGATGGTGATCGGCGTGCGATAGCGCAGGGAAAGACCGATCGAACACACCGCCATGCCGATGGAAATTGCCCAGATCCACGAGGAAATCTGCCCGCTGCTCAGGCCCGCAGCTTGCCCGGCCTGGAACATCAGCACCAGCGAACTGGTGTAACCGGTCATCATCGCGATGAACCCGGCGACGATGGCGGAGGGCGATGTGTCCGCGAAGGGGCGCAGTCGGGTGTGGGTGATTTCATTCATGACAGCGGCGTTCCTTGTTCAAACCACGGATTTCGGGTTTAAGCCTAAACTCAAACATAACGATGCGTTGCAATACAGCCGAAGTCACAAACAGCCGTACAGTCGTGTTGCCACCTTCCATTGTGTACAATCGCGCTGTTTTTTACGCGATACTTGCCAGCGACCCACTGTGCCGTATTACAGTCACGGTCAATTCGCCGCAGTTCTTCCGACTCGAGTGCCCATGAACGAACAGTTGCAACCCCTCAAGAAACAACCGCGAGCAGGCAAAGCCGGCCGCAGCGGAACCCAGGACGATATTGTCTATGCGCATATCTTCGAGGCCATCCTCGAACAGCGCCTGGCGCCCGGTACAAAGTTGAGCGAAGAAGCGCTGGGGGAAATTTTCGGGGTCAGCCGCACCATCATTCGCCGAGCGCTCTCGCGTCTGGCCCATGAAGGCGTGGTGCTGTTGCGGCCGAACCGTGGCGCGGTGGTGGCGAGCCCGAGCGTCGAAGAGGCGCGTCAGGTGTTCCTCGCCCGGCGGCTGGTGGAACGCGCGATCACCGAGCTGGCGGTGCAGCACGCCACCGCCGAGCAGATCGCTGAACTGCGGCAGATGGTCAACGACGAACGCGACAGCTTCTCCCGTGGTGATCGCGGCGCCGGCATCCGCCTTTCGGGCGAATTCCACCTGAAACTGGCCGAAGCGGCGAAGAACGCGCCTCTGATCAGCTTCCAGCGCAGCCTGGTTTCGCAGACCTCGCTGATCATTGCTCAATATGAAAGCGGCAACCGTTCGCACTGTTCCTATGACGAACACACCCAGTTGATCGACGCCATCGAAGCGCGCAACGGCGAACTGGCGGTGGACCTGATGATGCACCATATGGATCACATCGACAGCAAGCTCAACCTCGATGAGGAAAGCGCTTCGGATGATCTGCACGCGGTGTTCTCGCACCTGTTGCAGACCAGGAAGCCGGGGCGTCCGGCGGCCAAGCTCTAACTGGCACCGAGTCGCGGCATTCGCGGGCAATAAAAATCCCCCGGAGCTGAACGCCACCGGGGGATTTTTTATGCCTTGTGAAAACTCAGCGCTGATGCACCAGCGCACCCGCTGCATAGGTCTGGGCAACCGTGCGGTCATCGCCCAGCGTCATCAGCACGAACAACGTCTCGGCAACGTTGTTGGCCTGCTTCAGGCGGTAGCTCAGCAGCGGCGTGGCGTTGTAGTCCAGCACCAGGAAGTCGGCGTCGGAACCCGGTTGCAGGTTGCCGATCTTGTCTTCCAGACGCAGTGCCCGGGCGCCGCCGAGGGTGGCCAGGTACAGCGACTTGAACGGGCTCAGCCGCGCACCTTGCAGCTGCATCACCTTGTAGGCTTCGTTCAGGGTCTGCAGCAGCGAGAAACTGGTGCCGCCGCCCACATCCGTGCCGAGACCGACATTCAGCTTGTGCTTCTCGGCCATCGGCAGGTTGAACAGGCCGCTGCCGAGGAAGAAGTTCGAGGTCGGGCAGAACGAGATTGCCGAACCGGTTTGCGCCAGGCGTGCGCATTCGTCGTCGCACAGGTGCACGCCGTGGGCGAACACCGAGCGCTCGCCGAGCAATTGGTAGTGATCGTAGACGTCGAGGTAGCCCTTGCGCTCCGGGAACAGTTCCTTGACCCACTCGATTTCCTTGAGGTTCTCGCTGATGTGGGTCTGCATGTACAGATCCGGGTATTCAGTGAGCAATTGACCGGCGAGGGTCAGTTGTTCCGGAGTGCTGGTCGGGGCGAAGCGCGGGGTCACGGCGTAGTGCAGACGCCCCTTGCCGTGCCAGCGCTCGATCAGTGCCTTGCTGTCGACGTAGCTGGATTCAGCGGTGTCGGTCAGGTAGTCCGGCGCGTTGCGGTCCATCATCACTTTGCCGGCAATCATCCGCAGGTCAAGCTTCTCGGCGGCTTCGAAGAACGAGTTCACCGACTGCGGATGTACGCTGCCGAACACGAGGGCGGTGGTGGTGCCGTTGCGCAGCAGTTCCTTGATGAAGATGTCCGCCACTTCATCGGCGTGAGCCTTGTCGCCGAACTGGCTTTCGCACGGGAAGGTGTAGGTGTTCAGCCAATCGAGCAGTTGCTCGCCGTAGGCGCCGACCATGCCGGTCTGCGGCAGGTGGATGTGGGTGTCGATGAAGCCCGGGGTGATCAGCGCATCCTGGTGATGCGTGATCTCGATGTCCGCCGGCAGGGTCGGCAGCAGTTCGCTGGCGTGGCCGAGGGCGCTGATCCTGCCGCCATCGACCACCAGCAGGCCGTCCTCGAAATACTCGTAGGAGGCTTCGATCCCGACCTCGGCGGGGTCGGCGATGCTGTGCAGGATGGCGGCGCGGTAGGCTTTGCGAGTCAGAGGCATGAGGGTTCTCTAATCAGTTTGAGGCTTTGAGTGTGGCGGCCTGGCTGCGGCGCGAAACCGGCAGCAGTCTGGCAATCGGTTCGGCGCTGGCGGTGTGCTGGCCGAAATGGGCGTTATAGGTGGCGATGATTTCGCCGGCGATGGAAATGGCGATTTCTGCAGGCAGCTTGCCTTTGACTTCGCCGATGCCCATCGGGCAGCGCATGCGTTGCACGATGCCGCTGTCGAACCCACGGTCACGCAAGCGGTGTTCGAACTTGGCGCGTTTGGTCTTCGAACCGATCAGGCCAAACCAGGTGAAGTCGTTGCGCTTGAGGATCGCGGCGGTGAGTTCCAGGTCCAGCTGATGGTTGTGGGTCATGACGATGCAGTAGCTGCCGGCGGGCAGGTCGTCGACTTCGTCCACCGGTTCCTCGGCGACGATCTTGCGCACGCCGTGGGGAATCTGTGCGGGAAATTCCTCTTCCCGGGAATCGATCCAGCGTACCCGGCACGGCAGGCTGGCGAGCAAGGGAACCAGCGCGCGACCGACATGACCGGCACCGAACACGGCGATCTGCGCCTGCACCTGGCTCATCGGTTCGAACAGCAGCACCGTGGCGCCACCGCAGCACTGGCCGAGGCTGGCGCCGAGGCTGAAACGTTCCAGATGGGTGTCCTGCCTGCCGCTGGCGAGCATCTCGCGGGCGATCTGCATGGCCTTGTATTCCAGGTGCCCGCCACCGATGGTGTCGAACGTCTGGCGTGCGCTGACGACCATTTTCGAGCCGGCATTGCGCGGCGTCGAGCCTAGCTCTTCGATGATGGTCACCAGAACGCAGGGTTCGCCCTGGTTCTGCAGGTCGGCGAGGGCGTCGATCCAGTTGTACATAGTTCACCCCTACAACATCGTTGTCTGTTCGGGCCTCTTCGCGAGCAGGCTCGCTCCCACAGGGAAATGCATTCCAAATGTGGGAGCGAGCCTGCTCGCGATGGCCGCGCCTCTGTCCTAGAGCGGAGCCAGCTCGGTTTCAGCCTCGACGGCCTTGACCGCCTTGAGCTGACGCATCTGCTCGCACCCCCACAGCACCCGCTCCGGGGTCGCCGGGGCGTCGATCTTCGGTTGGTGCCGGTAGTCTCCGAGGCTGGCCACCGCATCCTTGATCGCGCACCACGCGGCGATGCCGAGCATGAACGGTGGCTCACCCACAGCCTTGGAGTGGAACACCGTGTCTTCCGGGTTCTTGCGGTTTTCCACCAGCTTCACCCGCAAATCCAGCGGCATGTCCGCCACGGCCGGGATCTTGTAGCTGGCCGGGCCGTTGGTCATCAGCTTGCCCTTGTTGTTCCAGACCAGTTCTTCCATGGTCAGCCAGCCCATGCCCTGGACGAAGCCGCCCTCGACCTGGCCGATATCGATGGCCGGATTCAGCGAGGCGCCGACGTCGTGCAGGATGTCGGTGCGCAGCATCTTGTACTCGCCGGTCAGGGTGTCGACGATCACTTCGCAACACGCCGCACCGAAGGCAAAGTAGTAGAACGGCCGGCCACGGGCCTGGCTGCGGTCGTAGTAGATTTTCGGGGTCTTGTAGAACCCGGTGCTCGACAGCGAGACCTGATTGAAATATGCCAGCTGGATCAGCGCTTCGAAGGTCATGATGTGGTCGCGAACACGGACATGACCATTGTGGAACTCCACGTCTTCTTCACTGACCTTGTAGTGTCGCGCGGCGAATTCGACGAGACGTTTCTTGATGGTTTCCGCTGCGTTCTGCGCGGCCTTGCCGTTCAGGTCGGCTCCGCTGGACGCCGCTGTCGGCGAGGTGTTCGGCACCTTGTCGGTGTTGGTCGCGGTGATTTGCACACGGTCCATTTCCACCTGGAACACTTCGGCGACGACCTGCGCGACCTTGGTATTGAGGCCCTGACCCATTTCCGTGCCGCCGTGGTTCAGATGGATGCTGCCGTCGGTGTAAATGTGCACCAGGGCGCCGGCCTGGTTGAGGAAGCTGGCGGTGAAGGAAATGCCGAACTTCACCGGGGTCAGCGCCAGGCCCTTTTTCAGGATCGGGCTGTTGGCGTTGTAGCGACGGATCGCTTCGCGGCGTTCGGCGTACTGGCTGCTTTCTTCCAGCTCGGCGGTCATTTCCTCGAGCATGTTGTGCTCGACGGTCTGGTAGTAATGGGTGACGTTACGCTCGGTCTTGCCGTAGTAGTTGACCTTGCGCACGGCCAGCGGATCGAGGTTCAGATGGCGGGCAATCGCATCCATCACTTCCTCGATCGCGACCATCCCTTGCGGGCCGCCGAAACCACGGTACGCGGTGTTCGACGCGGTATTGGTCTTGCAGCGGTGACCGTTGATAGTGGCGTCGCCGAGGTAGTACGAGTTGTCCGAGTGGAACATCGCCCGGTCAACGATCGACGCCGACAGATCAGGCGAGCAGCCGCAGTTGCCGGCCAGGTCCATCGCAATTCCGTGCAGGCGCCCGGTGCTGTCGAAACCGACGTCGTACTCGACGTAGAACGGGTGACGCTTGCCGGTCATCAGCATGTCTTCGACCCGTGGCAGACGCATCTTGGTCGGCTGTCCGGTCAGGTGCGCGACCACGGCGCACAGGCATGCCGGGCTCGCGGCCTGGGTTTCCTTGCCGCCGAAACCACCGCCCATGCGGCGCATGTCGACGACGATCTTGTTCATCGACACGTCAAGAACTTCGGCCACCAGTTTCTGCACTTCGGTGGGGTTCTGGGTCGAGCAGTAGACGATCATGCCGCCGTCTTCCGTCGGCATCACAGAGGAGATCTGCGTCTCCAGGTAGAAGTGTTCCTGTCCGCCGATGTGCAGCGTGCCTTGCAGGCGATGTTCAGCCGTAGCCAGCGCATTGGCCGAGTCGCCACGCTGATGGGTATGGCTTTCAAGCACGAAGTGGCGCTTGCGCAGGGCTTCGACCACGTCCAGCACCGGTTCCAGGTCTTCGTATTCGATGATTGCGGCCATGGCGGCCTTGCGTGCGGTTTCCAGATCCCTGGCCGCCACGGCCAGTACCGGCTGACCGACGAACTGCACGTCATCGATGGCCAGCAGCGGGTCGCCCGGCAGCAGCGGGCCGATGTCTTTCAGGCCTGGCACGTCTTCGTGGGTGATGGCGATGCGCACGCCTTCGAAGGCGTAGCAGGGTTTGGTGTCGATGCTGATGATTTTCGCGTGGGCGCGATCCGACAGCCGTGCGTAAACGTGCAGCTGATTCGGGAATTCCAGGCGGTCATCGATGTACTGCGCTTCACCGGACACATGCTTGGCGGCGCTGTCGTGCTTGACGCTGCGGCCGACACCGGTGGTCAGGTCCCTGGCGAACAGTTCTGCCAGTTCAGCTTGTGTTTTCTCTACGCCGTGATGGTTAGACATAAGCGGTCACCCGAGTCTCGATGTGCGGTGTTTGCAGTTCGATGAAGTATTTGCGCAGCAGGTTCTGCGCGCTGAGCAGGCGGTATTCCTTGCTGGCGCGGAAGTCCGAGAGCGGGGTGAAGTCCTCGCCCAGCGCGGTGCAGGCACGTTCGATAACGGCGTTATTGAACGGCTGACCGAGCAGCACGGCTTCGCAATGGGCGGCGCGTTTCGGGATCGCGGCCATGCCGCCGAAGGCGACGCGGGCATCGGTGATCACGCCGTTCTCGACGCGCAGGTTGAACGCGGCGCAGACGGCAGAGATGTCGTCGTCCAGACGCTTGGAGACTTTGTAGGCGCGAAAGCGCTGCTCGGCGGTGGCGCGAGGGACGATGATTTTCTCGATGAACTCGCTTTCCTGGCGTGCGGTGACCCGGTAATCGATGAAGTAATCTTCCAGGTTCAACGTACGGCGGGTTTCGCCCTTGCACAGGACGATCTGCGCGCCGAGGGCGATCAGCAGGGGCGGCGAGTCACCGATCGGCGAGGCGTTGCCGATGTTGCCGCCCAGGGTGCCCTGGTTGCGGATCTGCAGCGAGGCGAAGCGATGCAGCAGTTCACCGAAGTCCGGGTACTCGGCATTCAACGCTTCATGGCAATCGGAGAGGGCGGTGGCGGCGCCGATTTCGAGGCGGTCATCAAAACGCTCGATGCGCTTCATTTCGGCGACATTGCCGACGTAGATCATCACCGGCAAGGTGCGGTGGAACTGCGTGACTTCCAGCGCCAGATCGGTGCCACCGGCCAGCAAACGGGCCTGTGGGTAGGCGTCGTAGAGGTCGGCCAGATCGGCCACGGTCAGCGGCACCAGGCAGCGTTTGTCGCCGCTGTTGAGTTCGCCGATATCGGTCGGGGCAATGGCTTTGAGGCGAGCGATGGTTTCTGCTTCCCGGGCGTCGAACTGGTCCGGTTGCTTGCCGCAGCAGGCTTGTTCGGCGGCGGTCAGGATCGGCCGGTAGCCGGTGCAGCGGCAGAGGTTGCCGGCCAGCGCTTCGTGGGCCTTGGCATGATCCGGTGCATCGCTGTTCTTTTGCAGGGCGAACAGCGACATCACGAAGCCGGGGGTGCAGAAACCGCACTGCGAGCCGTGGCACTCGACCATGGCTTTCTGCACGCTGTGCAATTCGCCCTTGTGCTTGAGGTCTTCGACGCTGATCAGTTGCTTGCCGTGCAGCGACGAAACGAACGTCAGGCAGGAGTTGAGGCTGCGGTAGCGAATGTGCTCGCGGCCCTCGTCATCCGTCTGCAACTCGCCGACCACCACCGTACAGGCGCCGCAGTCTCCACTGGCGCAGCCTTCTTTGGTGCCGGGTTTGCCCACGTGTTCACGCAGGTAGTTGAGCACAGTCAGGTTCGGGTCCAGGGCGTGCTCGCTACGGAGTTCCTGGTTGAGTAAAAACTGGATCACGGAAGGCCTCGCAGACTCATTATTGTTGTTAAGCGACTTGAGCCGAATTTAGCAGGTCTGACTTTTCGGTCAATGGTTTTCTGACTTAAAGGTCAGGAAAATCCGTTTTGTCGCTTTACAACCGCTCTGTTCAGTATTGACCCTCATTGGATCAAACGCTTTTTTGCGGGATTCGTGCCAAAAACCGCTGTGCGGGCACTCCGCCATGACCGCGCATTGCGCTACACTGCGCCGCTTGTGCAGATCGAAGAGTTTGAAGGACAACCATGACGTTCAAGGCGCCGGACAGCCTCGCCGAGCAAATCGCTCACCACCTCGCCGAACGGATCATTCGCGGCGAAATGAAGCCGGGAGAGCGCATCCAGGAACAGAAGGTCACGCTGGCGCTGAACGTCAGCCGCGGCTCGGTGCGCGAAGCCTTGCTGATCCTCGAACGCCGTCATCTGATCGCGATCCTGCCGCGCCGCGGCGCCCACGTCACCGAACTGACGGCGCACAAGGTGCAGAGCCTGTGCACATTGATGAGCGAGCTGTACATCCTGCTCGGCAACGCAGTGGCCAACGGCTGGCAGGTCCAGGCCGACATGGCGCCGTTCGTGCAGATCCAGCAGCGCCTGACTGCCAGCTACGAGCGTCAGGACATTCGCACCTTTGTCGATGACAGCTTCAACGTGATGCGCGCCGCGTATCCGTTCGCCAATAACCCGTATCTGCAGGAAACCGTCGAGAACCTGCAGCCGGCCATGAGCCGTGCGTACTTCCTCGCGCTGGAACAGCGCAAGGCCGAGATGAGTGAGTTTCTCGAGCTGTTCGAGCGCTTGCTGGCCGCCGTCCTCGCCCGTGACCTGCCGCAGATCCGCATCGTGCTGACGGCTTACGCCCAGCGCAGCTGCGATCTGGTGGTGTCCGCCCTGACGGTTGCCTGACCTTGCGCCTCAAATGCATCAAACTGGCGGGGTTCAAATCCTTTGTCGACCCGACCACGGTGAACTTCCCCAGCAACATGGCGGCGGTCGTCGGGCCGAACGGTTGCGGCAAGTCGAACATCATCGACGCCGTACGCTGGGTGATGGGCGAAAGTTCGGCCAAAAACCTGCGCGGCGAGTCGATGACCGACGTCATCTTCAATGGCTCGACCAGCCGCAAACCGGTGAGCCAGGCAAGCATCGAGCTGGTGTTCGACAACTCCGACGGCACGCTGCTGGGCGAGTGGGCGGCATACGCGGAAATTTCGATCCGACGCAAAGTGACCCGCGACAGCCAGACGACCTATTACCTCAACGGCGCCAAGTGCCGTCGTCGCGACATCACCGACATTTTCCTCGGCACCGGCCTCGGTCCGCGCAGCTACTCGATCATCGAGCAGGGGATGATCTCCAAGCTCATCGAATCCAAGCCGGAAGACCTGCGCAATTTCATCGAAGAAGCCGCCGGCATCTCCAAGTACAAGGAACGCCGGCGCGAAACGGAAAACCGCATCCGCCGCACCCACGAAAACCTTGCCCGTCTGACCGACCTGCGCGAAGAACTCGAGCGCCAGCTCGAACGCTTGCACCGTCAGGCCGAGGCGGCCAGGAAGTATCAGGAATTCAAGGCCGAAGAGCGCCAGCTCAAGGCGCAACTGTCGGCCCTGCGCTGGCAGGATCTGAACGATCAGGTCGGCCAGCGCGAATCGATCATCGGCAACCAGGAAATCAGCTTCGAAGCGCTGGTCGCCGAGCAACGCAACGCCGACGCGGCCATCGAACGCCTGCGCGACGGTCACCATGACCTGTCCGAACGCTTCAATCTGGTGCAGGGGCGCTTCTATTCGGTCGGTGGCGACATTGCCCGGGTCGAACAAAGCATCCAGCACGGCCAGCAGCGCTTGCGTCAATTGCAGGACGATTTGAAGGAAGCCGAACGTGCGCGCCTCGAAACCGAATCGCACCTGGGGCACGACCGCACGCTGCTGCTGACCCTCGGTGAAGAACTCGCTCAGCTGACCCCCGAGCAGGAAGTCACCAATGCTGCCGCCGAGGAAGCCGCCGCGGCGCTGGAAGATTCCGAATCCGTCATGCATGGCTGGCAGGAACAGTGGGACGCCTTCAACCTGACCTCCGCCGAGCCGCGTCGTCAGGCTGAAGTGCAGCAGTCACGCATTCAACAGCTCGAAACCAGCCTGGAACGTCTGGCCGATCGACAAAAGCGTCTGGCGGAAGAGCGGGCGTTGCTGTCGGCCGACCCGGAAGACGCGGCGATGATGGCGCTCAGCGAACAACTCGCCGAGTCCGAAGCCACTCTCGAAGACTTGCAGACCAGTGAAGAGGCTCAGGTCGAAAAGCTTGAGCAACTGCGCCAGGAATTGCAGCAAGCGTCGACCGCACAACAGCAGGCGCAGGGCGATCTGCAGCGCCTCAACGGTCGCCTCGCGTCCCTCGAAGCCTTGCAACAGGCCGCGCTCGATCCGGGCAGCGGCACTGCCGAATGGCTGAAGGAACACAACCTCGCCGAACGCCCGCGCCTGGCCGAAGGCCTGAAGGTCGAGGCCGGTTGGGAGCTGGCGGTGGAAACCGTGCTCGGCGCCGACCTGCAAGCGGTGTTGGTGGATGACTTCGCCGGTTTCGATTTGTCCGGTTTTGCCCAGGGTGATCTGCGTTTGCTCAGCCCCGGCAATGACGGCGTGCGCGTGGCCGGCAGCCTGCTGGACAAGGTCGAGGCGCAGGTTGATCTGTCGCCATGGCTGGGTCAGGTCAAACCGGTCGACAACCTTGAGCAGGCGCTGGCCCTGCGCGGCCAATTGGACGCCGGGCAGAGCCTGATCAGCCGCGACGGTTACTGGGTCGGTCGGCATTTTCTGCGGGTGCGCCGTGCCAGCGAAGCCGAAAGTGGCATGCTCGCCCGTGGTCAGGAAATCGAAGCGCTGCATCTGGAACGCGAAGAACGCGAAGCCACGGTCGACGCCATGGAAACCCGCTTGCAAACCTTGCGTGCGCAACAGCGTCAGCAGGAAAACGGCCGCGAACATCTGCGTCGCCTGTTGCAGGACGAGGCCCGTCAGCAAGGTGAATTGAAAGCCCAGCTCTCCGCCGGCAAAGCCAAGGCCGAGCAGCTGAACCTGCGTCGCACCCGTCTTGACGAAGAACTGGTCGAGCTCGCCGAGCAGCGCGAGCTGGAACACGAGAACATCGGCGAAGCGCGGATCCAGTTGCAGGACGCTCTCGACGCCATGGCCCTCGACACCGAGCAGCGCGAGTTGTTGCTGGCCCAGCGCGACAGCCTGCGCGAACGCCTCGATCGGGTGCGTCAGGAAGCGCGCCAGCACAAGGATCATTCCCACCAATTGGCTGTGCGGCTCGGCTCGTTGCGTGCGCAGCACGATTCGACGCGTCAGGCTCTGGAGCGTCTGGAAATGCAGGCCGAGCGACTGACTGAAAAACGTGAACAGCTCAGCCTGAATCTGGAGGAGGGTGAGGCGCCGCTGGAAGAGCTGCGCCTCAAGCTCGAAGAGTTGCTTGAGAAGCGCATGAGCGTCGACGATGAACTCAAGACCGCGCAGATCGCCCTGGAAGACGCTGACCGCGAACTGCGCGACGCGGAAAAACGCCGCAGCCAGGCCGAGCAGCAATCGCAGTTGATCCGCGGCCAGCTGGAACAGCAACGCATGGAATGGCAAGCCCTGACCGTGCGCCGCAAGGCTTTGCAGGATCAACTGCTGGAAGACGGCTACGATTTGCACGGCGTGCTCGAAACCTTGAGCGCCGAGGCCAGTGAGAAGGAGGCCGAAGAAGAACTGGAACGCATCGCCGCACGCATTCAGCGCCTGGGCGCGATCAACCTCGCGGCGATCGATGAATACACGCAACAATCAGAGCGTAAACGTTATCTGGATGCTCAGGACGCCGACCTGGTGGAGGCCCTCGAGACACTCGAGAACGTCATCCGCAAGATCGACAAGGAAACCCGCAATCGTTTCAAAGATACCTTTGATCAGATCAATGGCGGTTTACAGGCGCTTTTCCCGAAAGTTTTCGGTGGCGGACGCGCGTATTTGGAACTGACGGGCGAAGATCTACTCGATACAGGGGTGACGATCATGGCGCAACCGCCCGGAAAGAAGAACAGCACCATCCATTTGCTTTCCGGCGGCGAAAAGGCCCTGACCGCGCTGGCACTGGTTTTTGCGATCTTCAAGTTGAATCCGGCGCCGTTCTGCATGCTCGATGAGGTTGACGCACCACTGGATGACGCTAACGTTGGACGCTACGCACGATTGGTCAAAGAGATGTCGCAGTCCGTGCAGTTCATCTATATCACCCATAACAAGATCGCCATGGAAATGGCCGACCAGTTGATGGGCGTGACGATGCACGAGCCAGGGTGTTCGCGACTGGTGGCCGTGGATGTCGAGGAGGCGATGGCGATGGTGGATGCCTAGCGGCTCAGCTTCGAGCGACGAGCTTCAAGCGGCCGGCTCGAAGCCTGCAACTCGAAGCCTGAGCGAAGCGAGCCCACAATTTGCGCGGCGATTTCGACAGACGGTGTAAAGTTGTCTTTGGTCGTGCTAGTTTAATGTCAATTTTTCGTATACGTGGGCAAAACGCCTGTCAGAACATAGAGTTGGCGCCACGTTTTAAAGCGGTTTGCACAATGTAAACCCCTTATTTTTCAGCATTTTTCATAGAGGCACGGGATTACATGGAAATCGGTCTGCGCGAGTGGCTGATCGTCATCGGCATCATTGTGATAGCCGGTATTCTTTTCGATGGCTGGCGCCGTATGCGCGGCGGCAAGGGAAAACTGAAATTCCGTCTTGACCGAAGTCTGTCCAACCTGCCGGACGAGGACACCAGCGCCGAGCTGTTGGGCCCGGCCCGCGTACTGGATACCCATAAAGAGCCACAACTGGACGAACACGACCTGCCATCGGTGAGCATGCCGGCCCGCGAACCGCGCGAGCCTCGCGAATCCGGCTCCAAGCGCAGCAAACGTTCCAGCGGCGGTCCGGCCCAGGGTGATTTGAACCTTGATCTGGACCTGGATGGCGGCCCGAGCTTCAGCAGTCGTGACGAAGATTTCGTCGAGCCTGTCGCCAAATCGTCGCCGGCCGTTGCCGACAAGGATCAGCCACAGGCCGAAGAAGTGCTGGTGATCAGCGTGATCTGCCGCGATCCGGCTGGCTTCAAAGGCCCGGCACTGTTGCAGAACATTCTGGAAAGCGGTCTGCGTTTTGGCGAAATGGACATCTTCCACCGTCACGAAAGCATGGCCGGCAACGGCGAAGTGCTGTTCTCCATGGCCAACGCGGTCAAGCCGGGCATCTTTGATCTGGACGACATCGACCACTTCAGCACGCCGGCGGTGAGCTTCTTCCTCGGTCTGCCAGGCCCGCGTCATCCGAAGCAAGCGTTCGACGTGATGGTGGCGGCAGCCCGCAAGCTGTCCCAGGAACTGAATGGCGAATTGAAAGATGACCAGCGCAGCGTCCTGACCGCGCAAACCATCGAACACTACCGTCAGCGCATCGTCGAATTCGAACGCCGCGCCCTGACCCAGAAGCGTTGATTGAAAAGGTTGCCTCGCGACAAAGAGGCAATCGGCAAACAGATTGAGCAGCCTCGGCTGCTCTTTTGCTTTATGAGAGAACACCCATGACTGCCGCCAAAGACCGCATTCTAGAGCTGCGTGCCGAACTCGATCAGCACAACTACCGTTACCACGTCCTCGATGAGCCGAGCATTCCGGATGCCGAGTACGATCGGTTGTTTCACGAGCTCAAGGCGCTGGAAGCGGCCAATCCGGAATTGGTCACCAGCGACTCGCCGACCCAGCGCGTCGGCAGCGTGGCGCTGACCGCGTTCACGCAGGTGCGCCACGAAGTGCCGATGCTCAGCCTCGGCAACGCCTTCGAAGAAACCGACATGCGCGAATTCGATCGCCGGGTGACCGAGGGTCTGGATCTGCCGGCCGGTGATCTGTTCGGTGGTGGCGCGGCGGTCGAATACAGCTGCGAGCCGAAACTCGACGGCCTGGCGGTCAGTCTGTTGTATCAGGACGGCCTGCTGGTGCGTGGCGCCACGCGCGGCGACGGCACCACCGGCGAAGACATCAGCGTCAACGTGCGCACCGTGCGCAACATTCCGCTGAAGCTGCATGGCAGCGGCTGGCCGGCGACGCTGGAAGTGCGCGGCGAAGTGTTCATGTCCAAGGCCGGTTTCGAACGTCTCAATGCGTCGCAACTGGAAGTCGGCGGCAAGACCTTCGCCAACCCCCGTAACGCCGCGGCAGGCAGCCTGCGTCAGCTGGATTCGAAGATCACCGCCAACCGCCCGCTGGAGTTCTGTTGCTACGGCATCGGCCAGGTGTCCCACGACATCGCCGATACCCACATCGGCAACCTCAAGCAACTGCAGGCCTGGGGGATGCCGATCAGTCATGAGTTGAAACTGGCCAAAGGCATTGGCGAGTGTCTGGATTACTACCGCGATATCGGTGAGCGCCGTAACGCGCTGGCTTATGAAATCGATGGTGTGGTGTTCAAGGTCAACAGCATTGCCGACCAGCGCGAACTGGGCTTTCGCGCACGCGAGCCGCGCTGGGCGATCGCGCACAAGTTCCCGGCCATGGAAGAACTCACCGAGTTGCTCGATGTGGAATTCCAGGTCGGCCGTACCGGCGCCGTGACCCCGGTGGCACGTTTGAAACCGGTGAAGGTTGCCGGTGTCACCGTGGCCAACGCCACGCTGCACAACATGGATGAAGTCGCACGACTGGGCCTGATGATTGGCGACACGGTGATCATTCGCCGCGCCGGCGACGTGATTCCGCAAGTGGTGCAAGTGGTCATCGAGCGCCGCCCCGAGGACGCACGACCTGTGCAGATCCCCGAAAGCTGCCCGGTGTGCGGCTCTCACGTCGAGCGCACGCAACTGGTCAAGCGCAGCAAGGGCAAGGAAACCATCAGCGAAGGTGCGGTGTATCGCTGCGTAGGCCGACTGGCCTGCGGTGCACAGCTCAAGCAGGCGATCATTCACTTCGTCTCCCGTCGGGCGATGGACATCGAAGGCCTCGGTGACAAGAGCGTCGAGCAACTGGTCGATGAAGGCCTGGTCAGCTCGCCAGCGGATCTTTATGCGTTGAAGTTCGAAGACATCGTCGACCTGGAAGGCTTTGCCGAGGTGTCGAGCAACAAGTTGCTGGCGGCCATTGAAGACAGCAAGAAGCCGGGTCTGGCGCGATTCATCTATGCGCTGGGCATCCCGGATGTCGGTGAGGAGACCGCCAAGGTGCTGGCGCGTTCGCTGGGTTCGCTGGAGCGTGTCCGGCAAGCCTTGCCGCAAGTGCTGACGTACCTGCCGGACATCGGCCTGGAAGTGGCTCACGAGATCCACAGCTTCTTTGAGGATGCGCACAACCAGCAGGTGATCACCGAACTGTTGGGCCACGGTCTGCAGATTCAGGATCAGGGCGAGCTGGGTGCCGAATTCGCCGCGAGCACCACGCTGGGCGGCTTCCTCGACAAGCTGCACATCCCTTCGGTCGGGCCGGGTGGGGCGCAGAAGCTGGCTGACAAGTTCGAAACGCTGGAAGGCGTGATGACCGCCGATTGGCTGGACATGCGTCAGGCATTGCCGGAAAAACAGGCCAACTCGGTTCGGGAGTTCTTCGCCTTGCCCGAGCATCGTCAGCTGGCGGAGTCTGCCGAACAGCAGTTGCGCGATTTCGGCATGCACTGGCAGAGCGAGAAAAAAGTCGTCGAAGGTCTGCCGCTGGCCGGCGAAACCTGGGTACTGACCGGCAAGGTCGAGCTGATGAGCCGCGACGTTGCCAAGGAACACCTCGAAAGCCTCGGTGCCAAGGTTGCCGGTTCGGTGTCGGCCAAGACCCACTGTGTGGTGGCAGGGCCGGGCGCCGGTTCGAAATTGACCAAGGCCAATGAACTGGGCGTGAAGGTCATGGATGAAGAGGCGTTTATTGCGTTCCTGAAAGGGCACGGACTGGCGGTCTGATCCTGTGGCGAGGGAGCTTGCTCCCGTCGATTTGAAGCTGCTTCGCAGCTCAGCGGGAGCAAGCTCCCTCGCCACAACGCGGCATTATCCGGAGCGGGTATTGCCCCATGGAACGATGTTGTCTCGTGAATGATCTAGTCTCGGCAGGCCCCAGGGAGAGATCCTCATGCACCGCTTTTTCGAGCAGTTGAGTTCACGCCTCGTCGCGCCGTTCATGGCTGAATCCTCGCGCAACAGCAAGATCTGGCCGTGCCGTTGCGGTCAGTCGCTGTTCTTTCGCAACAGCCAGTGCCTGGCCTGCAACGCAGCGTTGGGTTATCAACCGGAAAACAGTCGGCTGACGTCGCTGCAATCGGGACCGTCCGAGGGCACCTGGACGCTGGACGTCGATCCCGGGGCCGGGCTGTTCCGGCGCTGTGCCAACCTCGATACCCCGGCGGCCTGCAACTGGCTGCTGCCCGCCAACGATCACGACACGCTGTGTATTGCCTGTAATTTGAATCGCTTCATTCCCGACCTGTCCGTCCCTGAGAACCCCGAACGCTGGCGCAAGGTGGAAATCGCCAAGCGGCGACTGGTGGCGCAACTGATCAACCTTGGCTTGCCGGTCATCCCGAAAACCGTCGACGAAGAGACCGGCCTGGCGTTCGACTTCATCGGCGTCGATCTGCAGGGCAACGCGCCGATGACCGGCCACTCCAATGGATTGATCACCCTCGACATCGCCGAAGCCGACGACGCCCACCGCGAGCAGGTTCGGGCGCAGATGCACGAACCCTATCGCACATTGCTCGGGCATTTTCGCCATGAGGTCGGGCATTACTATTGGGATCGGTTGATCGCCAACGGCCCATGGCTGGGTGCGTTCCGCAACCTGTTCGGCGACGAGCGCGCCAGTTATGCCGAAGCGCTGGAGCGGCATTATCAACAGGGCGCGCCGGCGGACTGGTCGCAGCATTACGTCAGCGCCTACGCCAGCATGCACCCATGGGAAGACTGGGCGGAAACCTGGGCGCATTACTTGCACATGATGGATGCGGTGGACACCGCCCTGGGTTTCGGCATGAATACCCGGGAGATGGACCTCGATTACCAGCCGTTTCCGTCGAGCACGCTGTATGACCCCGAACATCCCGGCGCAGCGGCATTCCTGTCGTTCGTCAACGCATGGATCGAACTGGCCGGCATGCTCAACGAGCTGTCGCGCAGCATGGGCCAGCCGGATTTCTATCCCTTCGTCCTGCCGCCGGCGGCGATCGCCAGGCTGCACTTCATTCATCTGGTGATCCAGCAGGCGGGCGGCCGCGCCGACGAGGTGCTGCAGGCGCAATAGCAAGTACTTGAGCCCCCTCATATTTTTAATCTGCAACCAGCGGTTGTAACTTCGTCGCAGATAGGTACAATGGCGCGGCTCGCCGACAGGTGAGCGTCGTTATGGTGACCCTATCGGTCCCCCCGCAACGATCAGCCGTGAACCCGGTCAGGCCTGGAAGGGAGCAGCCGCAGCGGTGACATTGTGTGCCGGGGTGTGGCTGGTAGGGTTGCCACCTTGACGAACATCGAACGAATCAACAGCGAACTGCATGGGTTTTGCCCACTGCGGTTTTTTTATGTCTGCGATTTGGCGTTCAATGCAACACGCCCTGTGGGAGCAAGCCTGCTCGCGAAGGGGGCGACACGGGGTCATCATGTCCCCGGTAATCCCGCATACTCGCCTTAACCGAAATGAATGCAGAGTCTGGCCCGGATGGACCTTGTCGGGTCTGCGCCCAGGTCGTGAGGTTTTATGCTCCCGGAACATTCCGATTTATCCAGCCCCGTGTTCTTGCCCGTTACGGATGAAACCTGCGCGAACCTGTTGCAGGCGAGTGGCGCCAAAGCCCTCGAAGCCCTGACCGATCCAGAACTGGCGGCCGTGCTGGTCATCCAGAATCTAGTGCAAACGAAAGAGCAGGATTTCGGTGCCATTGCGGCTGAGAAGGTTCTGGCCAGACTCCTGGCGTGGGCCGTCGAGGCCCGTGAGTCAACGACTGCCGGCTTGCTGTCGGAAGCGCAGCGTTTGTTCGATCCGCGCAAACTGTATTTCGGCCTGAAGGTCCTCAGATCATTGAATCTGCGTTTGCTACTTGCCCGGGAAGTGTCTGCACGCGATTACTTGTTACCTGATGGTCAATGGGATTTTGAATACAAGATCCGCCACCATCGCAGCCATGATCCGTTCAGTCAGCCGTTAGTGACACCCAGGCACCGCGAGCGCTGGCTGAGTCCGGCGCAGGACAAACTGGTCAGGACCTTCCGCGCCAACCTGGACGAAGACCTGCACGTTCAAGGCTATGCAGGCGTCGGCAAGAGCCATTTGCTGGTGGCCCTGCTTGAGCATCTGCGGCCGGAAAAGACCCTGTTGCTGGCACGCACCCCGGCGAAACTTGAAATCCTTCGTCAGCGCATGGGCGGAGCAGGCGAGAAAAAGGCCGGCCAGACGTTCCTGGCCTTTGCTCGGTCGCTGTCGCTCGGTCGCAGGCCGCAGGCGGAGGGAACTCGAATGCCGAGCCGTCAGGCGCTGGCGCAGGAACTGAACATCTATGGTTTTCGCCACCACGACGGGCAGGCGACTCTTGAACTCTGCCTCAAGGTGATCGAGCGTTATTGCCGCTATCGCGATCACACCTTCTCCGCTAAACATCTGCCGCATTTCAACCAGTCGCTCTCCAGCGTGGACGCTCAGGTGTTGCTGGAGTATTCGAGCCGTGTGTGGGGCTACCTTGAGCTCAATCCGGCGTGGGGCAGCCAGACCGGGTTCGAAGCTTTATTGATGATCAAGCGGGCCTGCATTGCCGGCTGTGCGGTGCCGGCGCGGTACACGCATGTGCTGATCGACGAGAGTCAGGATATTCCCGGGTCGCTGCTGCAGATCATCGAACGCGGCCGCCAGGTGCTGATCACCCTCGGCGACGAATATCAGCAGGCCAGCGGCGTGCTGGTCAAACGTCAACGTGAGGTTCGCCAGAGCGATATCAGCTACTCCGTGCGCTCGGGTCGCAACGTCGAACGGCTGGTCAACCCATTGATCGCCCGGCATTCGCAGAAGGGCAAGATTCCTTTCGAAGGTGGCAGTGATACCGATGTCGTCATCAAGGAATACCCGGAGGGCTTTGTTCCGCCCGAGGGCTGCGTGGTGCTGACGGCATCGCCGTGGGACACCATGAGCTGGGCCATCCACCTGCACGATTCCAACTGCACCTTCAGATTCCCCGACAAGCCCTCCCAGGATGATCTGAAGCATTTCATGGCCACGGCTATCGAGTTGTTCAGACCGGACTTCTATCGCTCCGAATTCAGCGAAAACAGCGTGCATCCGTACTTCAGCGACCTGCCCGACTGGCAAGCCGTGTGCGACGCCAACCGGTTCGACGAGTCGTTTCTGCAGGTCAAGGCGAGGCTGGAAAACGGCTTCATGATTGCCGACCTGACACGCTTGAACCGAATGATCGACAACACCGGCAACGGTTGCATGCTGATGCTCGCGGAAGAGGCGGGGGGCATGGAGTTCGACAAGGTGCTGTTGACCCCGGGACTGCTGACCAACGAGAAATTCAAGGATGCCTACGAATTCGATCAGCGGATCTGCGCTGTCTACATCGCCATCTCCCGCGCCCGGCTGAAGCTTTACGTGCCGTACGATGTGGTCGCCTGGGTCGAATATCACGAATATCAGAAATTTCGCGATACGGCGGGGCACTGATCATTCGTTGCCGTTTGCCGGTCAAGGGGCGTTTCCCGAACCCTCACGCCACAATTGGTCGGCATCGAAGAGGGGCAGCAGGGCCGGGTCGGCGCCGGCTGATTGGTCCCTATACGCTCCGGTCGCTCCCGATCCCGAACCGATAAAAGCCTTCGCCCATGCAGCTTGGCCAGAATAGAACAGCGCACCGGATGCAATTTTGCCCTTGCTCCGCTAGCATTAGCCGCTTCTGCTTCCTTTGCCGCGACGGTTTTCGATGAGTTATCAGGTTCTTGCACGTAAATGGCGTCCGCGCTCGTTCCGCGAAATGGTCGGCCAGACCCATGTGCTCAAGGCTCTGATCAATGCCTTGGACAGCCAGCGCCTGCACCACGCCTACCTGTTCACCGGGACGCGGGGCGTCGGCAAGACGACGATTGCGCGGATCATTGCCAAATGCCTGAACTGTGAAACAGGTATCACTTCAAGCCCGTGCGGCGAGTGTTCGGTGTGTCGCGAGATCGATGAAGGCCGCTTCGTCGACCTGATCGAGATCGACGCCGCGAGCCGGACCAAGGTCGAGGACACCCGCGAGCTGCTCGACAACGTGCAGTACGCCCCGAGCCGCGGACGCTTCAAGGTCTACCTGATCGACGAAGTGCACATGCTTTCCAGCCATTCCTTCAATGCGCTGCTGAAAACCCTTGAAGAGCCACCGCCCTACGTCAAGTTCATCCTGGCGACCACCGATCCGCAGAAACTTCCGGCAACGATTTTGTCGCGATGCCTGCAGTTTTCCCTGAAGAACATGACGCCCGAGCGTGTGGTCGAGCACTTGACCCACGTCCTCGGTGCCGAAAACGTGCCGTTCGAAGACGACGCCCTGTGGCTGCTTGGTCGCGCGGCGGACGGCTCGATGCGAGACGCCATGAGCCTCACCGACCAGGCCATTGCCTTCGGGGAAGGCAAGGTGCTGGCTGCCGATGTGCGGGCGATGCTCGGGACGCTGGATCACGGCCAGGTCTATGACGTGCTGCACGCGCTGATCGAAGGCGACGCCAAGGCGTTGCTCGAAGCCGTGCGTCACTTGGCCGAACAGGGCCCGGACTGGAACGGCGTACTCTCGGAAATGCTCAATGTGCTGCACCGCGTCGCCATCGCCCAGGCGCTGCCGGAAGGTGTCGACAACGGCCACGGCGACCGAGACCGGGTGCTGGCACTGGCGCAGGCGTTGCCGGCCGAAGACGTGCAGTTTTACTACCAGATGGGCCTGATCGGCCGCCGCGACTTGCCGCTGGCGCCGGATCCGCGAGGTGGTTTCGAGATGGTGCTGCTGCGGATGCTGGCTTTCCGGCCGGCGGATACGGCGGATGCCCCGAGGCAATCGCTAAAGCCAGTGGGGATCAGCCAGGCCACAGTTGATTCCGCAAATGCAGTGGCTGCCGCGCCGAAGCCTGCGCCGGTAGTGGCTGCGGCTGTTGCGCCGGCTCCTGTGGTTGCGCCAGCACCTGCTCCCGAGCCGGCGCCGGTTGTCCCGGTGATCGTGCCTGAAGCCGTTCATGAACCGGAGCCGGAACCAGAGCCCGGACCGGTGGCGGTCGAAGAAGCAGTCGTCGACCTGCCATGGAACGATCCGGTAGTGCCGGCGACCGTGCAGCAGCCAGCCGTGGAGCCTGTACTGGAGACCACCGCCGAGCAACCGGATCTACCGCCGATGCCGCTGCCGACCCCGGACAGTGTCGTGCCTGACGCCCCGGAGTGGGTCGCAGCGCCGATTCCCGAGCCGTCGGTGGCCGATGTCGATGCCGCCACGCCAGGCATGGACATGGATGACGAACCGCCGCTCGATGAAGATTACATCGAGCCGGACATGGATTCTGCCTACAGCTATCTTGACGATCTGGCCAGCGAACACGCCGCAGAACCGACCCCCGAACCCGAGCCGGAACCCGCCGCTGCGCCGGCCACCGGTCTGGCCCTGCAATGGCTGGAACTGTTCCCGAAACTGCCGATTTCCGGCATGACCGGCAGCATCGCCGCCAACTGCACGCTGATCGCGGTCGATGGCGACAACTGGCTGATGCACCTGGACCCGGCTCACAGCGCCTTGTTCAACGCCACTCAGCAACGTCGTCTGAACGATGCCTTGAACCAGTATCACGGCCGCACGCTGAACCTGAGCATGGAGCTGATCAAGCCCGAGCAGGAAACCCCGGCCCAGGCGGCCTCCCGGCGCCGTGCCAACCGTCAGCGCGAGGCGGAGGAGTCGATCCACGGCGATCCGTTCATCCAGCAGATGGTGAAGGAGTTCGGCGCGGTCGTGCGACACGATACTATTGAACCTGTCGACGCCCTGGCCAGTCAGGGCTAATAACTGAAGGCGCTCGGGGCAAGTCGCCGGGCGCTGTATTGATCCAAGTACTTTTGAGGTGATTACCATGATGAAAGGTGGCATGGCCGGCCTGATGAAGCAGGCGCAGCAGATGCAGGAAAAAATGGCCAAGATGCAGGAAGAGCTGGCCAACGCAGAAGTCACCGGCAAGGCCGGCGGCGATCTGGTCACCGTGGTGATGACCGGCCGTCATGACGTGAAAAAAGTCAGCATCGACCCGAGCGTGCTGCCGGGCCTGGACGAAGACGACCGTGAAGTGGTCGAGGATCTGGTGGCTGCCGCCGTCAACGCCGCCGTGCGTCAGATCGAAGCCAACAGCCAGGCGAAAATGGGCAGCATGACCGCTGGCATGAACCTGCCGGCCGGTATGAAACTGCCGTTCTGATTCGTCTACCCACGGCGCACGAGTGAAAAAAAATGCCAGGCATCGCGCCTGGCATTTTTGGTTTCGCAATCAAGTCCTTACCGTAGCGCCAGCGGGCCCGGATCCTGTGATGTGGCGGGTGCCCTGGACCGGACATTGACGCTGTCCGGAGGCGCGGGTATAAACCGCGTCTCGTTGTTTTGTCGGACTTTTCCCCATGAGCTTCAGCCCTTTGATTCGCCAACTGATCGACGCCCTGCGAGTTTTGCCAGGTGTGGGTCAGAAAACCGCCCAGCGCATGGCGTTGCAGTTGCTCGAACGTGACCGCAGTGGCGGCACGCGTCTGGCCCAGGCATTGGGACAGGCCATGGAAGGGGTCGGACACTGCCGTCAGTGCCGCACGTTGACCGAGGACGAACTGTGCCCGCAATGCGCCGATCCGCGCCGTGACGACTCGTTACTGTGCGTGGTGGAAGGGCCGATGGATGTCTATGCGGTCGAGCAGACCGGGTTTCGCGGTCGTTACTTCGTACTCAAGGGCCATCTGTCACCGCTGGACGGGCTCGGGCCGGAGGCCATCGGCATTCCGCAATTGATGGCGCGGATCGAAGAGGCGGGTACCTTCACCGAAGTCATCCTCGCTACCAACCCGACCGTGGAAGGGGAAGCGACAGCGCATTACATCGCACAGTTGCTCAATAACAAAGGTTTGATCGCCTCGCGTATCGCACACGGCGTGCCGTTGGGCGGCGAGCTGGAACTGGTGGACGGCGGCACGCTGGCCCACTCGTTTGCCGGGCGCAAGCCGATTTCTCTCTGAGCCTCACAATCTGGTTGAAAACCAAGCAAGCGCTCGGTTAAGTTCGGCGAACCCTTCCATGGAGTTCGCCGATGCCCGCCTTCCAGGAATATTTCGACCCCAGTCATCAATTGGTCCGCGACAGCGTCAGACGTTTCGTCGAGCGTGAAATCCTGCCGGACATCGATGCGTGGGAAGAGGCTGAAAGCTTTCCCCGTGAGCTGTACCTCAAGGCCGGTGCGGCCGGCATCCTCGGCATTGGTTACCCGGAAGCGCTGGGTGGCAGTCACGAAGGCGATCTGTTCGCCAAGATCGCCGCCAGCGAAGAACTCATGCGTTGCGGCTCCGGCGGGGTGGTGGCCGGGCTAGGTTCGCTGGATATCGGCTTGCCACCCATCGTCAAATGGGCCCGGCCCGAAGTGCGCGATCGCGTCGTACCTCTCGTACTCAGTGGCGAGAAAATCAGCGCGCTGGCCGTGACCGAGCCGGGCGGCGGTTCCGATGTCGCCAACCTGCAGACTCGCGCTGTACGCGATGGTGATCATTACCGGGTCAGCGGCAGCAAAACCTTCATTACCAGCGGCGTGCGCGCCGATTACTACACCGTCGCGGTGCGCACCGGCGCGCCAGGATTTGGCGGCATCAGCCTGCTGTTGATCGAGAAGGGTACGCCCGGTTTCACCGTCGGCCGGCAGTTGAAGAAAATGGGCTGGTGGGCGTCGGACACGGCTGAATTGTTCTTCGACGATTGCCGGGTGCCTGTGGGAAATCTCATCGGTGCCGAGAACATGGGTTTTGCCTGCATCATGGGCAACTTCCAGAGCGAACGCCTGGCGTTAGCGTTGATGGCCAACATGACCGCTCAGCTGGCGCTGGAAGAAAGCCTGAAATGGGCGCGGGAGCGTGAAGCGTTCGGCAAACCCATCGGCAAGTTTCAGGTGATCAAGCATCGTCTTGCGGAAATGGCCACCGCGCTGGAAGTCTCGCGGGAGTTCACCTATCGGCAGGCGGCGAAGATGGCGGCGGGGCAAAGCGTGATCAAGGAAATCTCCATGGCCAAGAACTTCGCCACGGACACCTCGGATCGCATCACCCATGAGGCGGTGCAGATTCTCGGGGGGCTGGGCTACATGCGCGAAAGCCGGGTGGAGCGGCTGTATCGGGATAACCGCATCTTGTCGATTGGCGGCGGGACGCGGGAAGTGATGAACGAGATCATCAGCAAACAGATGGGGCTTTAGATGTGGCAGTGAGGCTGCCGGCCTCTTCGCGAGCAAGCCCGCTCCCACATTCAACCGTGTTCCATCAGGGGAATGCGGTCGAATGTGGGAGTGGGCTTGCTCGCGAAGGCGTAATGGCAGGCGCCGCTTACTTGTCAGTCAACGCAAACTGCGTCAGGCAGAACGTAGGGATTCCCATGTCCTCAAGACGCTGCGAACCACCCAGCTCCGGCAGATCGATGATCGCCGCCGCCTCATGAACGCGGGCGCCCATGCGGCGGATCAGGTTGGCCGCTGCGATCAGCGTGCCGCCGGTGGCGATCAGGTCATCGAACATCACCACCGAATCACCTTCGCACAGGCTGTCGGCGTGCGCTTCGAGGAACGCTTCGCCGTACTCGGTCGCGTAACCTTCAGCCAGCACGTCCGCCGGCAGTTTGCCTTGCTTGCGGAAGAGTACCAGCGGCTTGTTCAACTGATAGGCCAGCACCGAACCGATCAGGAAACCACGCGCATCCATCGCGCCGATGTGGGTGAAGTCGGCTTCCACGTAACGGTGGGCGAAGCTGTCCATCACCAGGCGCATGGCCTTGGGCGACTGGAACAGCGGGGTGATGTCGCGAAAGATCACGCCCGGTTTCGGGAAGTCGATCACAGGGCGGATCAGGGATTTGATGTCGAAGGAGTCGAAGACCATCGTCGAGGTGTCCTGGCAGGGCTGCAAACGGCGCAGTATACCCGCGGCTGAAACGATACGCTCGGCCGCGGGTCGAGATCAGACCTCGAGCGAGCCGCCGGCCAGGGCGCAGAGCTGGATCGGGTCGAGGATATGGATTTCCTTGCCCTCGGCGGCGATCAGTTCGTTCTGCTGGAAGCGGGTGAAGACCCGGGACACGGTTTCCACCGCCAGTCCCAGATAATTGCCGATTTCATTGCGCGACATGCTCAGACGGAACTGGTTGGCCGAAAACCCGCGAGCGCGGAAACGGGCCGACAGGTTGACCAGGAAGGTGGCAATGCGCTCGTCGGCGGTCTTTTTCGACAGCAGCAACATCATTTGCTGGTCGTCGCGGATTTCGCGGCTCATCACGCGCATCAGCTGACGGCGCAACTGCGGCAATTGCAGGGCCAGTTCGTCGAGGCGTTCGAACGGAATTTCGCAAACCGAAGTGGTTTCCAGGGCCTGGGCGGAAACCGGGTGTTTCTCGGTGTCCATGCCGGACAGCCCGACCAGTTCGCTCGGCAGGTGGAAGCCGGTCAGTTGTTCTTCGCCGGTATCGCTCAGGCTGAAGGTCTTCAGGGCGCCGGAGCGTACTGCATAAACGGAATCGAAGGTGTCGCCCTGGCGGAACAGGAACTCACCCTTCTTCAGCGGGCGGCCACGTTTGACGATTTCGTCCAGCGCATCCATGTCTTCCAGATTCAGCGAAAGTGGCAGGCAGAGAGGGGCCAGGCTGCAATCCTTGCAATTAGCCTGGCTGTGAGCGCGCAGTTTGACTGGCTCGGACATTTCTTAAATCCTTGTGGGAAAACACACATAAGGCGTAAGGGTAACCCAGGGGGGGACATTCAGGCCAGCCTGTGGCGAGATTGCCCCACGGGCAAAAAGCCGCAGAGCAAAGCGCAGACCTGTTGCAAGGGTTGACCCGCAAGGAAACGACTTCATGGTGTGCACGCAATTGACGACGGTTCAGATCACCCGGGAAAAACGCTGACGGTTCTGCTGTTCCAGATACGCATCGAACACCATGCACACCGAACGCACCAACAGGCGACCGGCCGGCAGCACGTTGATCCGTTCGCGATCCAGCTCGATCAGCCCGTCCTTTGCCATGCCTTGCAGCTGCGGCCAGAGCGCGCCGAAATAGCCTTGAAAGTCGATATTGAATGTGCGCTCGATCTCGGCGAAATCCAGGCTGAAATTGCAGATCAGTTGTTGAATCACTGCGCGGCGCAAGCGGTCGTCGGCGTTGCACACCAGGCCACGGCTGGTGGCCAGTTGCGCGCCGGCGAGGGTGTTCTGGTAGTGATTGAGGTCGCTGCTGTTCTGGCAGTACAGATCGCCGATCTGGCTGATGGCCGACACGCCGAGGCCGATCAGGTCGCAATGCCCGTGGGTGGTGTAGCCCTGGAAGTTGCGTTGCAGGGTCGATTCTTCCTGGGCAATCGCCAGTTCATCGTCGGGCAGGGCGAAGTGATCCATGCCGATGTAGCGGTAGCCGGCGGCAGTCAGTTGCTCGATCGTGCGTTGCAGCATTTCCAGTTTCTGTGCCGGGCTCGGCAGTTCGTTGCCGTTGATCCGCCGCTGCGGCATGAAGCGTTCCGGCAGGTGCGCGTAGTTGAACACCGAGAGCCGGTCCGGTTGCAGGCTGATGACTTCTTCGACCGTGCGGGCGAAGTTGTCCGGGGTCTGCTTGGGCAGACCGTAGATCAGATCGATGTTGATCGAGCGAAACTGCAAGGTGCGCGCCGCGTCGATCACCGCGCGGGTTTCGTCCAGGCTCTGCAGGCGATTGACCGCCCGTTGCACCGCCGGGTCGAGGTCCTGCAGGCCAATGCTGACCCGGTTGAAACCCAGTTCCCGCAGCAGGCCCATGGTCGACCAGTCGGCTTCGCGTGGATCGATCTCGATGCCGTAATCGCCGGAGTCGTCATCCAGCAGATTGAAATGCTTGCGCAGGTGCGCCATCAGTTGCCGCAACTCATCGTGGCTGAGAAAGGTCGGGGTACCGCCACCAAAGTGCAGTTGTTCGACTGTCTGCGCCGGATCGAGGTGGCAGGCGATCAACTGGATTTCCTGCTCCAGCCGTTGCAGGTAGGGCAGTGCACGGCCGCGATCCTTGGTGATGACTTTGTTGCAGGCGCAGTAGTAGCAGATGTTCGCGCAGAACGGCACGTGCACGTACAGCGACAGCGGGCGCAAGGCCTTGCGGCTGTCGCGCAGGGCGTGGAACAGGTCGAACGTGCCGACCTGACTGTTGAATTGCACGGCCGTCGGGTACGAGGTGTAGCGCGGCCCCGCCAGGTCGTAGCGGCGGATCAAATCGGTGTCCCAACGAATGGCGTCGAGCATGCGGGCATTCCCCCGGATAGGCTGGCAGTGTGAGCGAGTCTAGGGGAGGGCGCGACGAGGCATCTTGATTTGCATCAAGCCTGGATCAGTGGCCCATCAGCCAGTGCTGATGCGGCCCTGGCAGGGTCCAGAGACCGAACAGGATGACCAGCAATCCACCGGCCATGCGTACGCTGCGTTTGCGCAACAACGCCGTGACCCGCTCGGCAGCCAGGCCTGTCGCGAGCAGCACCGGCGAGGTGCCGAGTCCGAAGGCGAGCATCAGCAAGGCACTGTCCAGCGCATTGCCCTGACTGGCCGACCACAGCAGCGTGCTGTAAACCAGCCCACACGGCAGCCAGCCCCACAGTGCCCCGAGCAGCAAGGCCCGGGGCAGGCTCGACACCGGCAACAGGCGATTGGCGACAGGTTGAATGTAGCGCCACAGGCCGCGACCCAGACTTTCGATGCGGGTCAGGCCGCTCCACCAGCCAGCGAGGTACAAGCCCATGGCGATCAACAGCAGCCCGGCGAGCACCCGCATGAACAGCGCTGCCGGGCTGTTGGCCACGGCCCAGCCCGCGAGTCCGATCAGCAATCCGGCCGTGGCATAACTGAGAATCCGCCCAAGGTTGTAGGCCAGGAGCAAGCGAAAGCGTCGGCTGCGTTGCTCCTTGGGAATCGCCAGGGTCAGTGCGCCCATCAGGCCGCCGCACATGCCCAGGCAATGACCGCCACCGAGCAGGCCGAGAATCAGTGCAGAGACCAGCAGTGGCGCCAGTTCAAGCATGGGGCGGCGCCTTGTCGTCCGGTCTGGCCGGGTTGGCTTCATCCACGGCGGCGGTGTGTTTCGGATCCTGGTCGTCGAACAGAATGCTGTGGGCCGGGCCGTCGAGGTCGTCGTACTGGCCGCTGTCCACCGCCCAGAAGAAGATGTAGACGGCGATGGCCACGATCAGCAATGCGGCCGGAATCATCACGTAGAGAGCTGGCATCTGTACTCCATGCCCGCGCGGCTCAGGCCGGCAGCGGGCGGGTTTCTGACGAGGCGTTGACGGTCGGCGCGCTCGGCAGGCGAGTCAGGCGCAGGGCGTTGAGCACCACGGTCAGCGAACTGATCGACATGCCGACGGCGGCCCACACCGGAGTGATCCAGCCGAGGGCGGCGAACGGCAACATGAGGCCATTGTACAGCGCGGCCCACAACAGGTTTTCGATGATGACCCGACGGGTGCGACGGGCCAGCGTGAAGGCTTGCACCAGCGCGTCGAGCCGGTTGGACAGCAGCACTGCGTCGGCACTGGTTTTCGCCAGATCGGTGGCCGAGCCCATGGCCACGCTGATGTCGGCGGCTGCCAATACCGGCACGTCGTTGACCCCGTCGCCGAGCATCAATACCTTGCGGTCGTCCTTGTGCAGTTGTTGCAGCACTTGCAGTTTGTCGTCCGGGCGCAAGCCACCCCGGGTTTCGTCGATGCCCAGTTCGGCGGCGACACTGGCGACCATCGGCGAACTGTCGCCCGACAGCAGCAGCGTATGCCAGCCGCGCGCCTTGCACACGGCGAGCAGGGCCGGGGCATCGGCACGCAGGCGATCATCCAGGACGAACCATGCCAGCGGGCCTTGGGTGTCGCCCAGCAGCAACCATTGGCCCGGTTCGTCGGGCATCTTCGGCACAGGCGCGCCGCTGAGATCGCAGACGAAATCCGCCTGCCCGATGCGCAGACGCTGTTCGCCGACCAAGCCTTCAAGCCCCAGCCCCGGTGTGCTGTGAACCTCTTCGGCGGCCAGCGGCGCCCGGCCAAAGGCTCGGGCGATCGGATGTTCCGAACGGTTTTCCAGCGCAGCGGCGAGGCTCAGGCACCGGTCGCTGTCGAGGTCACCGAGGGGGCGAATCGAGCGCAGCACCAGACGCCCTTCGGTGAGGGTGCCGGTCTTGTCGAAAATCACTGTGTCGATCTGATTCAGACCTTCCAGCACATGGCCGCGTGTCAGCAGCAGACCCAGCTTGTGCAACGTGCCCGTGGCGGCGGTGAGTGCGGTCGGTGTGGCAAGCGACAATGCGCAAGGGCAGGTCGCCACCAGCATGGCCAGAACGATCCAGAAGGCCCGCGACGGATCCAGTTCCCACCACAACAGACCGATCGCGGCGGCAGCAATCAACGACAGCAGCAGGAACCATTGCGCGGCGCGGTCGGCGATTTCCGCCAGACGTGGTTTTTCTGCCTGAGCGCGATCCAGCAAACGGACGATGGCCGACAGCCGCGTGTCCTGACCCAGTGCCTGCACTTCGACGGTCAGTGCGCCTTCCACATTCAGCGTGCCGGCGGTGACCGCGTCGCCGGGTGTGCGCATCTGCGGCAGGTATTCGCCGGTCAGCAGGGATTCATCGATGCTCGACTGGCCGTCAAGAATTCTGCCGTCCGCCGGCAGCACCGAGCCGGGCTGCACCAGCACCCGGTCACCGAGGCGCAGTTCGCTGAGCAGGATCCGTTCACTCTGGCCGGCGTCGTCCAGGCGCAAACAAGAGGCGGGCAACAGGTTCACCAGTTGCGCAGTGGCAGCGGCGGTGCGTTCCCGGGCGCGGCGTTCCAGATAACGCCCGGCCAGCAGGAACAGCGCGAACATGCCCACTGCATCGAAATACAGCTCGCCGTTCCCGGTGATCGAGGTCCAGATGCCGGCGACGTAAGCCGCGCCGATGGCCAGCGACACGGAAACGTCCATGGTCAAGTGGCGGGTGCGCAAGTCACGCATGGCGCCCTTGAAAAACGGCGCGCAGCTGTAGAACACAATCGGCGTGGTCAGGAACAGCGCGACCCAGCGCAGGATGGTGTGCAGTTCGGGGCTGAGGTCGATGTTGAATTCCGGCCAGGTCGCCATGGTTGCCATCATCGCCTGGAACCACAGCAGTCCGGCGACGCCGAGTTGGCGCAGGGCGAGACGGTTTTCGCTGGCCAGTTGTTCGCTGGCGCGGTCGGCCTGATACGGGTGTGCGGCGTAGCCGATGTGGCGCAGTTCGCCGAGGATCTGGCTCAGTGGCAGTTGCGCATCGGCCCAGCGCACGTGCAGGCGATGGTTGGACAGATTCAATCGCGCCTCGGCCACGGCGGGCAGGGTGCGCAAGTGTTTCTCGATCAGCCAGCCACACGCGGCGCAACTGATGCCTTCCATCAACAGTGTGGTTTCGGCCAGTTCGCCTTCGTGGCGGACGAAGGGTTGCTGCACATCGGCGCGATCATACAGCGCTAGTTCATCCACCAGTTGCACGGGCAGCGCCTCGGGGTTGGCCGAGGCTTCGCTGCGGTGTTGGTAGTAGCTTTCGAGCCCGCCGGCGACGATGGCTTCGGCCACGGCCTGACAGCCCGGGCAGCAGAACTCGCGGGATTCCCCGAGCACGACAGCAGTGAAGCGGCTGCCCGTCGGAACGGGCAGGGCGCAGTGGTAGCAGGGGAGTGGGGTGGTCATCAGGAGGGTTGCTTACTTGTCCAGGTCTTCCGCGCCTTGCAGCGGTTCGTCACCGAGCAGCAGATCCTTGTCATGGCTGACCACTTCTTCCTCGAACATGCGCCATACCTGATCGCCCTGCGAACCCAGCAACTCAACAAAACGACGGCCTTCGACCTTGTCGTTCATCTGGCCAATGTAACGACCCTGCTCGGTTTCGCTGCGGGTCAGGACGATCTTGCGATCCTTGTCCGGCTGGGTCGGGGAAATCAGGTTCAGTTCCAGGGTTTTTGGCTGGCTGTCGCCGCTCAGGCGCAAGTCGACTTCGCCAGTGACGTCGTCCAGGTGTACGTTGGCACGCATTTTCAGGGTCTGTGCCAGCAGTTCACGGTCCAGCGAACGATTGATGCCCTTGCCGGCCTCGTAGTAATTGTCGTTGACCAGGTTGTCCGGGTGATTCACTGCGATGGTCACCATGGACAGGGTCAAGGTCACCGAGCAGGCCAGGATCCCGATGATGATCCATGGCCAGAGATGCTTGTACCAGGGGCTTGCGGCGTTTGCGGCGGGCATGTTCTGTTCTCTCAACGATTCTGTGGGCCGATGAACCGGCTCTTGGCTTCGACGTGGACGCTGTCGTCATCGGCATCCTTGAGGATGAATTTCACCTCGTTGGTGCTCGACGGCAGTTGTTCGGGGGCGCTCGACAGTTCGACCGGCATGCTGAAGATTTCCCCGGCCGGCACCTTGATTTCGCGTCTGCCCTGCAGGCGCAGATCCGGCAGGCCGGCGGCTTCCAGCACATAGGTGTGGTCGCGCTGATCCTTGTTCATGATCTTCAGGCTGTAGACATTTTCGATCCGGCCTTCGGCGTTCTCGCGATACAGCACGCGGTCCTTGCTGACGTCGAAGCCCACCAGCGAGCGCATGAAGAAGGCCGTTACCAGCAGGCTGATCATCGCCAGCAGCACCACGGCATAGCCGATCAGGCGCGGACGCAGTTTATGGGTTTTCTGCCCGGACAGGTTGTGTTCGGTGGTGTAGCTGATCAGGCCGCGCGGGTAATCCATCTTGTCCATGATGCTGTCGCAGGCGTCGATGCACGCGGCGCAGCCGATGCATTCGATCTGCAGGCCGTCGCGGATGTCGATGCCGGTCGGGCAGACCTGGACGCACATGGTGCAATCGATGCAATCGCCCAGGCCCTGAGCCTTGTAATCGATGCCTTTCTTGCGCGGGCCACGACTTTCGCCGCGACGCGGATCATAGGAAACGATCAGCGTGTCCTTGTCGAACATCACGCTCTGGAAGCGCGCATACGGGCACATGTAAATGCACACCTGCTCACGCAGCCAGCCGGCGTTGCCGTAGGTGGCGAGGGTGAAGAACCCGACCCAGAAATACGACCAGCCATCGGCCTGCCCTGTGAAGAAGTCGATGACCAGTTCACGGATCGGCGAGAAATAGCCGACGAAGGTCATGCCGGTGACGAAACCGATCAGCAGCCACAGGGCGTGCTTGGCGAATTTGCGCAGGAACTTGTTGGCGCTCATCGGCGCCTTGTCGAGCTTGATGCGTTGGTTGCGGTCGCCTTCGGTGACCTTTTCGCACCACATGAAAATCCACGTCCATACGCTTTGCGGGCAGGTGTACCCGCACCAGACCCGGCCGGCATACACCGTGATGAAGAACAGGCCGAACGCGGCAATGATCAGCAGGCCGGAGAGCAGAATGAAATCCTGTGGCCAGAAGGTGGCGCCGAAAATGAAGAACTTGCGTTCCGGCAGGTTCCACCACACGGCCTGATGGCCACCCCAGTTCAGCCAGACCGTTCCGAAATACAACAGGAACAGCACGGTACCGCCCATCATCCGCAGATTGCGGAACAGGCCGGTGAAGGCACGGGTGTAGATTTTTTCTCGAGAGGCGTAGAGATCGACGCTGTTGTTCGCGTTCTTGTTGGGGGGCGTGACGTCGTGTACCGGAATCTGATTACTCATCATTGCATCCCACGGCAGTGGAAAAATGCCTCGGCCGATACGTGCCGGTCGGGGTCAGAAAGGGTGTTGCGATGGCGCAATGATACGCCTGTGATGTCGACGAACGGGTGCGACCTTTGGTCGCGTTGGGGAAAGATCCTGAATGGTGTAGCGAATGCAACAAAGCATGATGCAGATCAATTGACTATAGACGATCCCTGATCCTGCTTTGGCGAACGGCTGTCCCGGCGCGTGCCGACGTCAAGTCAGCTTTCCGCCTCTGAGGCTGTCCATCGGGCACTTGTCGCAAATCATTAAGGAGCCGGAATGCAAAAGGCCCCGCCAATGTTCATTGGCGGGGCCTTTCTTGCTTCAAGCGCTGGCCCTTACTGAGCCTCGGCCTCTGGTGCTTTTTCACCATGGGACAGGCTGTAGACGTAGGCCGCCAGCAGGTGAACCTTGTCGTTGCCTTGCAGTTGTTCCTGGGCAGGCATCTGGCCCTGACGGCCGTAACGGATGGTCTGCTGCAGCTGCGCGAAGCTCGAACCGTAGATGAACGCCGCCGGGTGGGTCAGGTTCGGGGCGCCCATTGCGGGCGTGCCTTTGCCTTCCGGACCGTGGCAGGCCACGCAGTTGGCGGCGAACAGTTTCTGGCCGTTGGCCGGATCGGCCTTGGTGCCTTCCGGCAGCTTGCGGCCATCGAGGTTGGTCAGCACGAATGCCGCCACGTCCGCCACGCCTTGCTCGCCGATCACTTCGGCCCAGGCCGGCATCACCGCGTGACGTCCGCCCATGATGGTGGTCTTGATGGTTTCCGGTTCGCCACCCCAGCGCCAGTCGGCGTCGGTCAGGTTAGGGAAGCCGTAGGCGCCCTTGGCGTCGGAACCGTGGCAGACCGAGCAGTTGGATGCGAACAGACGACCGCCCATCTTCAGGGCTTGCGGATCCTTGGCCACTTCTTCGATCGGCATGGCTGCGAATTTGGCGAAGATCGGACCGAACTTGGCGTCGGAGCGAGCCATTTCCTTTTCCCACTCGTGAACGCCGGTCCAGCCGGTCTGGCCGTTGGCGAACGGGGTCTGCTTTTCGTTATCGAGGTAGTTGTAGCCCGGCAGCAGACCTTTCCAGCTGCCCAGGCCCGGGTACAGCACCAGATAACCCAGGGCGAAGACGATGGTGCCCACGAACAGCATGAACCACCATTTCGGCAGCGGGTTGTCGTACTCCTCGATCCCGTCGAAGGAGTGGCCGACCGTCTCGTCGGTCTGCTCGGCGCGCTGACCCTTGCGGGTCGACAGCAACAGCCAGGTCAGGGAAAAGATCGTACCGAGACTGAGGACTGTGACGTACAGACTCCAGAATGTAGTCATTCTTTGTTACTCCTAGAAGCTTGCTCGACGTGCTTGATGGCTTCGGGATCATCCGCGAAAGGCAGTAAGGTCGCGTCTTCAAACTCCGACTTGCGCTTGGGGCTGAACACCCACAACGCCAGGCCGATGAAGGCAACCATCACGACAACGGTGCCCAGGCCTCGAATCATCCCGATATCCATCAGAATCACCGTTTGCTTTTGATGATGGTGCCCAGGCCTTGCAGATAGGCCACCAGCGCGTCCATTTCGGTTTTACCCTTCACAGCATCTTTTGCACCGGCAATGTCTTCGTCGGTGTAAGGGACGCCGAGCGTGCGCAACACTTCCATTTTCCTGGCCGTGTCTTTGCCGTCGAGCTTGTTTTCCACGAGGAACGGGTAAGCCGGCATTTTCGATTCAGGCACGACGTTGCGCGGGTTGTACAAGTGCGCACGCTGCCAGTCATCGGAGTAACGACCGCCGACACGGGCCAGGTCCGGGCCGGTACGCTTGGAACCCCACAGGAACGGGTGATCCCACACGCTTTCACCGGCGACCGAGTAGTGGCCGTAGCGTTCGGTTTCGGCACGGAACGGGCGGATCATCTGCGAGTGGCAGCCGACACAGCCGTTGGCGATGTAAACGTCGCGGCCTTCCAGTTCAAGGGCGGTGCGCGGCTTCATGCCTTCGACCGGCTTGTTGGTGACGTCCTGGAAAAACAGCGGAACGATTTGGGTCAGGCCACCGACGCTGACGGCGATGACCATGAAGAAGGCCAGCAGGCCGATGTTCTTCTCGACAGCTTCATGCTTCATCAGTGAGCTCCAACTACGGCGATCTTGGCGGCG
This sequence comes from Pseudomonas sp. BW7P1, assembly GCF_024981055.1. NCBI lineage: Bacteria > Pseudomonadati > Pseudomonadota > Gammaproteobacteria > Pseudomonadales > Pseudomonadaceae > Pseudomonas > Pseudomonas sp. BW7P1. Next base: position 2,182,856 of record NZ_CP103374.1, read on the forward strand.
GCTTCAGCTTCAGCCGGGTCCGAGGCGCGAACGGTGCGCCACACGTTGTAGGCCATCAACAGCATGCCGCTGGCGAAGAACGCACCGCCCAGGGCACGGACGATGTAGCCAGGATGGCTGGCCTGCAGCGCTTCGACGAACGAGTAGGTGAGGGTGCCGTCGTCGTTGATTGCACGCCACATCAGGCCTTGAGTGATGCCGTTGACCCACATCGAAGCGATGTACAGCACGGTACCGATGGTCGCGAGCCAGAAGTGCGCGTTGATCAGACCGACGCTGTGCATCTGCGCGCGGCCGAACAGTTTCGGGATCATGTGGTAGATCGCGCCGATCGAGATCATGGCCACCCAGCCGAGCGCGCCGGCGTGTACGTGGCCGATGGTCCAGTCGGTGTAGTGCGAGAGCGAGTTGACGGTCTTGATCGCCATCATCGGACCTTCGAAGGTCGACATGCCGTAGAACGCCAGCGAGACCACGAGGAAACGCAGGATCGGGTCGGTGCGCAGCTTATGCCAGGCACCCGACAGGGTCATCATGCCGTTGATCATGCCGCCCCAGCTTGGCGCCAGCAGGATGATCGACATGGCCATGCCCAGCGATTGTGCCCAATCCGGCAGCGCGGTGTAGTGCAGGTGGTGCGGACCGGCCCAGATGTACAGGGTGATCAGTGCCCAGAAGTGCACGATCGACAGACGATAGGAGTAGATCGGACGTTCGGCCTGTTTCGGCACGAAGTAGTACATCATCCCCAGGAAACCGGTGGTCAGGAAGAAGCCCACGGCGTTGTGGCCGTACCACCACTGGATCATCGCGTCGGTCGCGCCCGAGTAGGCGGAGTAGGACTTGAAGAAGCTCACCGGCAGGGACGCGTGGTTGACGATGTGCAGCATCGCCGTCACGACGATGAACGCGCCGTAGAACCAGTTACCCACGTAGATGTGTTTGGTCTTGCGCTTGGTGATGGTGCCGAAGAACACCAGACCGTAGGTGACCCAGACAATGGCCAGCAGAATGGCGAGGGGCCATTCCAGTTCCGCGTATTCCTTGGTGGTGGTGTAACCCAGCGGCAAGGTAATCAGCGCGCCGACGATCACGGCTTGCCAGCCCCAGAAGGTGAAGGCCGCGAGGCTGTCGGAAATCAGTCGCGTCTGGCAGGTTCGCTGCACGACATAGTAGGAAGTGGCGAACAGTGCACAACCACCGAAGGCGAAAATCACCAGGTTTGTGTGCAACGGGCGCAGGCGTCCAAAGCTCGTCCAAGGCAGACCGAAGTTCAACTCCGGCCAGACCAGTTGCGAGGCGATGAAGACACCGAGCCCCATGCCAAGGATCCCCCAGACCACCGTCATGATGGCGAACTGGCGGACTACCTTATAGTTATAAGCAGTCGGACTGATTGCTGTGCTCATTCTAAGGTTCCACGGTTTGGGTGTTTTATTAGGATTAAAATCGGTCGCAAGTATGTAGAAAGCAGGGGGTCAATGCAACGCGCCATGACCTGGGTCAATGCTTTCCAACGCTGATTCTGCGGCCTTTCCATGCGCCGCGTAAGGACAAAATTGCCCTCGGAAAAAATCTCCCGGCGGACAAAAAAAGCGAGGGGTCCCGGTCGGCCGAAACGGGGTATGTTGGAACGCCAGGTCCGGGTGACGGACGGTCATCGGCGCGACAGCCGGTATCTACCGGCCTTTGCGGCCATGTCAGTCAGCCGATTCGTTCAACGCCTCGTTCAGGGTCAACGTGGAACCGGCACGGGCCAGTCCGCATCGAGCAAGCGTAGACCCGAATCCGGGGAACCGAAAGGAGAGGGGAAGAGGGGGTGCGACAATGCGTCGCAAAGAGGCTGGAAACTGCCGCACTGGAAACGTGCGGCAGTGTTGTGCTCAATGATTACTGTTTGTTGTCTTCGGTAATCAGTTTTTCTGTATTCAATCCATGGCTTAGGCTGTACACATAAGCGGCCAGCAATTGCACTTTATCGTTGCCCAGCAGCTCGCTCTGAGCCGGCATGTGGCCCTGACGACCATGGCGGATGGTCTGTTCGAGTTGAGTCAGGCTGGTGCCATAGATAAATCCGGCCGGGTGCGTCAGATTCGGCGCACCCATGGCTTCAGTGCCCTGGCCGGTTGCCCCATGACAGGCTACGCACCTGGTGCTGAATGTTTGCTGTCCGGCTTGCAGGTCGGCCTTGTTGTCCGCCGGCAGTGGCAGCCCGGCCAGTTCGTGACGCACATAGGCGGCGACGTTTTTCACGCCCGCCTCACCGAGTGACTCGCCCCAGGCCGGCATCGCCGCGATCCGGCCACCCATGATGGTGGTCTTGATCGTCTCGGCGCTGCCGCCCCAGCGCCAGTCCTGGTCGGCGAGGTTAGGGAAGCCGAAGGCGCCCTTGGCGTCCGAGCCGTGACACACCGAGCAGTTGGAGGCGAACAGACGGCCACCCATTTTCAGCGCCTGCGGATCCTTCGCCACTTCTTCCACCGGCATGGCGGCGAACTTGGCGAAGATCGGCCCGAACTTGGCGTCGGCCTTGCTCATTTCCTTTTCCCACTCGTGGACACCGGTCCAGCCGTCCTCGTAGCCGGGCAGGATGCCTTTCCAGTTGCCGAGCCCCGGATAGAGGATCAGATAACCCACGGAAAACACCAGCGTGCCGGCGAACAGCATGAACCACCACTGCGGCAGCGGGTTGTCGTACTCTTCGATGCCGTCGAAGCTGTGGCCCATGGTCTGGTCGACGCTGCCCTTGGTTTCGCCCCGACGGGTGCCGACCAGCAGCCAGGTCAGGCCGATCAGGCTGCCGATGGTCAGTACGCAGATCCACGTACTCCAGAAGGTGGTCATGACCGGGTACTCCTTGTTTCAGTTGCAGGGGTTGGGTCGGATTGCGGCTCGTCGGCGAACGGCAGCAGGCGCGCTTCGGCGAACTCCGGTGTGCGCTTGCGGTTGAACACCCACAGGGTGAGGCCGACGAAGGCCACGAACACCACGACCGTGCCGAGGCCGCGAATCAGCCCCGCGCTCATTTCAATGGCCATGTCTCACCTCTTGCTCTTGATTGCAGTGCCGAGCACTTGCAGGTAGGAGACGAGGGCGTCCATTTCGCTCTTGCCCTTGAGGCTGGCCACCGCGCCGCTGATGTCGTCGTCGGTGTAAGGCACGCCGAGGGTGCGCATGACCTTGAGCTTGGTTTCGGTGTGGCTGCTGTCGAGCGGTTGGGTGACCAGCCACGGGTAGGCCGGCATCTTCGATTCCGGCACGACGTTGCGCGGGTTGTACAAGTGCGCACGGTGCCAGTCATCCGAGTAACGACCACCCACACGGGCTAGGTCCGGGCCGGTACGCTTGGAACCCCACAGGAACGGGTGATCCCACACGCTTTCACCGGCGACCGAGTAGTGGCCGTAGCGTTCGGTTTCGGCGCGGAACGGACGGATCATCTGCGAATGGCAGCCGACGCAGCCTTCGCGGATGTAGATGTCGCGGCCTTCCAGTTGCAGCGCGGTGTAGGGCTTCATGCCTTCCACCGGTTTGTTGGTCACGTCCTGAAAGAACAGCGGGACGATCTGGGTCAGGCCGCCGATGCTCACGGCGAACACCATCAGCAGCATCAGCAGGCCGACGTTCTTTTCAATCGTTTCGTGTTTCATGGCGGACTCCTCAGGCCATCTGCGCGGCGGCAACGACGTCAGCAGGCTGCGAGGCCCGCACGGTGCGCCAGGTGTTGTAAGCCATCAGCAACATGCCGCTGAGGAAGATCGCCCCGCCGATCAACCGCACGACGAAGCCAGGGTGGCTGGCCACCAGGGTTTCGACGAAGGAGTAGGTCAGCGTGCCGTCTTCGTTCACCGCACGCCACATCAGGCCCTGGGCGATGCCGTTGACCCACATCGACGCGATGTACAACACGGTGCCGATGGTCGCGAGCCAGAAGTGCGCATTGATCAGGCCGATGCTGTGCATCTGCTCTTTGCCGAAGACTTTCGGGATCATGTGGTACAGCGCGCCGATGGAAATCATCGCCACCCAGCCAAGCGCGCCGGCGTGTACGTGGCCGATGGTCCAGTCGGTGTAGTGGGAGAGGGCGTTGACGGTCTTGATCGCCATCATCGGACCTTCGAAAGTCGACATGCCGTAGAACGCCAGCGAAACCACAAGGAAACGCAGGATCGGGTCACTGCGCAACTTATGCCAGGCGCCCGAAAGGGTCATCATGCCGTTGATCATGCCGCCCCAGCTCGGTGCCAGCAGGATCAGCGACATCACCATGCCCAGCGACTGCGCCCAGTCCGGCAGCGCGGTGTAGTGCAAGTGGTGCGGGCCGGCCCAGATGTACAGGGTGATCAGCGCCCAGAAGTGCACGATCGACAGGCGATACGAATACACCGGACGTTCGGCCTGCTTCGGTACGAAGTAATACATCATCCCGAGGAAACCGGCGGTGAGGAAAAAGCCTACGGCGTTGTGGCCGTACCACCATTGCACCATCGCGTCGGTTGCACCGGCGTATACCGAGTAGGACTTGGTGAAGCTCACCGGCAGCTCAAGGTTGTTGACGATGTGCAGGATCGCCACGGTGATGATGAACGCGCCGAAGAACCAGTTGCCCACATAAATGTGTTTGGTCTTGCGTTGCATGATCGTGCCGAAGAACACGATGGCGTAGGCGACCCAGACAATGGTGATCAGAATGTCGATCGGCCATTCCAGCTCGGCGTATTCCTTGGAACTGGTGTAACCCAGCGGCAGGCTGATGGCCGCCAGCAGGATCACCAGTTGCCAGCCCCAGAAGCAGAAGGCGGCGATTTGCGGCGCGAACAGTTGCGTCTGGCAGGTGCGCTGCACCGAGTAGAACGAACTGGCGAACAAGGCACAGCCACCGAACGCGAAGATCACCGCGTTGGTGTGCAGCGGGCGCAGGCGTCCGAAGCTGGTCCACGGCAGGTTGAAGTTGAGTTCGGGCCAGACCAATTGAGCCGCGAGAAAAACCCCGAGCCCCATGCCGACGATGCCCCACACCACCGTCATAATGGCGAATTGGCGGACCACCTTGTAGTTGTAGGCGGTACTGATAGAAGTGTTCATGGTTCCCCATCCACGGTTCAGCCGAAGTGAGTGCGCGCAGAAAACGCCGCGAACCCTTCGCCTGGAGTTATAGGCAGACTAAAAGCGAGGCAAGCATGGACAAACAGCACAAGGCCAGTATTGACGGGGATCAATGGGCGCAGTGCGTGCGGGATCACGGGTGGCTTTGGAATGCCGCTGTTGGCGAGGCTTCGGCGACCCTCATCCTCGCCCATGGTGCCGGGGCGCCGATGGACAGTGAGTGGATGACGGATATAGCTGGGCGCCTTGCCGGGCTGGGTGTCAACGTGTTGCGGTTTGAGTTTCCTTACATGGCGCAGCGGCGGGTTGATGGCAGCAAACGCCCGCCGAATCCGGCGCCGAAGTTGCTCGAATGTTGGCGTGAGGTGTATGGCCTGGTGCGACTTCATGTCGCTGGGGTTTTGGCGGTTGGCGGCAAGTCGATGGGGGGGCGGATGGCCAGTCTCCTGGCTGATGAGCTTGGCGCTGATGCCCTGGTGTGTCTGGGTTATCCGTTTTATGCGGTGGGGAAACCGGAGAAACCACGGGTCGAACATCTGGCTTCGTTGCGGACTCGGACGTTGATCGTGCAGGGGGAGCGGGATGCGCTTGGCAATCGGGACGCTGTCGAGGCTTACGATCTATCGCCGAGTATTGAGGTGTTCTGGTTGGCTTCTGGGGATCATGATTTGAAGCCGCTCAAGGTTTCCGGGTTTACGCATGAGCAGCATTTGGCTTCGGCGGCGGAGAGGGTTGCCGGGTTTCTTCGTTGAGGTTTGGTTTTGGGGTGTATATCCGTTGCTGCGGTTATGGCTGCTTAAGGTTCCGCCCTTACGGCGGGTCACTTTTTACAAACGCCTAAAAAGTAACCAAAAACGCTTGCTCCTACGTTCGGCCCGCTCGCTGAGGCTCGGGGTTCCTTCGCTCCGGGATTCATCCGGGGAACATCGCCTACGGTTTGCTTCGCTGCACCTCCTCTCGATGTGTTTGGCTGCGCCAAACGGTCGCTGCGCTCCCACCCCCGGATAAATCCCTCCACTCAGCCTTCCGGTGTCGCCCGTGGATCAAGATCAAAAGCGGTACTCGAGCTAACGCTCATCGTTTTGAGTGGTTAGAAGCGGAGGTGAGCTGCTTTCGTTTTCTGTGGGAGCCAGCCTGCTGGCGATGGCGGCCTACGAGCCGACCAATCTCTTGCAGACTGCATGTAATACCTGTGGGAGCTGGCCTGCCAGCGATGGCGGCCTGACAGCCGACCGGTTTCTTGCAGACTGCATGTAATCCCTGTGGGAGCTGGCCTGCCAGCGATGGCGGCCTGACAGCCGACCGGTTTCTTGCAGACCGCATGCAATCCCTGTGGGAGCTGGCCTGCCAGCGATGGCGGCCTGACAGCCGACCGGTTTCTTGCAGACTGCATGTAATCCCTGTGGGAGCTGGCTTGCCAGCGATGGCGGCCTGACAGCCGACCGGTTTCTTGCAGACTGCATGTAATCCCTGTGGGAGCGAGCTTGATCCGGGCGGCGATCCGACGAAAGCGGTCTGCCACAGCGCAGCAAAGGAACAGTCAAACATCCGGCTTCAGGGCTCATAAACGTAATTCTGCAAGCGCGTTTAAAGTACACGAACCGTTACGCCATAAGGGCTACAACGCCTTGCGTGGTTACCTACGCCTACGCCAGAATCCGCCGGCTTACGCAGCTAGGAGAGGGCTATATCGTTTCCCTGTCACTGAAAAACAGTGATCGGGTTTGGTAGCCCGTCTGTAATAGCTGTATGGCAACACCGTATGAGGTCCCTTTTCTTGGGGCTCGGTTCTATGGTGGTCATGCGTGGGGCTCATTCGTGAGCGCCGGGTTCCTATTGCAGCCGGTCTACCAACCCGTGCATGGCCGCCACCCATCGTTTGGTAGCGTGGGTGACGGCTCCTTGAAGTCTGCAATAGGAGTTACATCCATGTTCAAAGCCACACCCAACCCACCAGCAACCGATCCAACCACCAACGACCCCGCGCTCGAATCCCAAAAGTCAAAAGAAGCCGCCGACCGCGCACTCGACTTTTACCTCGGCCCCGAAATCCCGAAGTATTTCCCGCCCAAGGCCCGCCCCATCTACATGGTCGATCCCACGCTCGATGACGAAACACTGCTTGTCGAAGCCAGTGAATCGCTGTCGTCAGCCAACGCCATGGCCGGCAATATCGCCAACTCGGTAAAAGGCCCGGAACGCAAACCGCTGCTGGCGTTGCAACAGCTGATCATGTTGAACGAGCTGCTGGTAAATCGGCTGCTGGACAGGCTTCGTTTGCCGCAGTAACCGCCGGTAACCGCGTGTAACGCCAAATCAAAAACAAAAAAACCGGATAGCTCTCACTATCCGGTTTTTTGTTATCACCCACTTAATACATTTTCCGAGAACTGGCCAGCCAGCTAATCAAAAGTCCTCAAGGTCGGGATAGATGACTTTTCCCACGACCCATGGCTCAACAATCTCGCAATGCACCGTTCGCAGAAATGAACCCCACTCACTCCGGTTATGGGCATCCGGGCCTGTGATTGTCAGCAAAAGGTATTCATCTCGGAAAGCATCGTAGGAGTAGATAAGCCAGAAGTCGTTGTCAGGATCGTCAACCAGGGCAGTTCGATAATACTGGCGGTCTATTTTTGCCCACCGCGTCTGGGTCGCTTGAGTGCTGGCCAGGTGGATATGATGCATATCGCTGAGATCGAGTCGTTCGTCTCGCCCAAAAATAGCGGGCAGTTCACCGCACACTTTGTAGTTATAAAAATGAGCGGCGAAGTTTTTCCAGTTGTTGATTTGTTCGAAAAGCGCAGAGATTTTGACTGCTGGCATCTATGGCTACTTTGTTGTGGGTAGCTTGCCAGTGATCACATATTTATCGAACGCTTTCTGCCCATCACGCGCGGCTTGCCGGACATCAAGAAAAGTCAGTTCATCGCGAATGACTTTTTTAACCGGCTTGTCGATCTTTCTGGTGGTGGCCATCGGAGCCTCCAAAGGAGATGTATTCATACTGACCAGCTTAAGGGATTGGATTTCTACCGGCAAACGATAGAACCGGACCCAACCGTGCGCCAGTCAGCGGATTCTGGCGTGCTTGTAGGGTATGGCGCCCCTATGTGTAGTCACGCCGTAAGCCAAAATAAAAAACCCGGAAGCTCTCGCTATCCGGGTTTTTTCTATTGCAGAACAATCAGCGGTTAAACCGCTCTACCAACGAATACTGCGTGTTGGCCGTCTTGGTCAGCTCTTCACTCAGCAACGCCGAGTTATGCGCCTGTTCCGAGGTCTGGTCCGCCAGTTCCGAGATGTTGCTGATGTTGCGGCTGATTTCTTCAGCCACGGCACTTTGCTCTTCGGTCGCGGCGGCGATCTGGGTGGTCATGTCGGTGATGTTGGCCACCGCTTCGCTGATGCCGACCAGCGCTTCGTCCGCTTCCAGGACCCGCGCCACGCCTTCTTCCGCCTGGCGGTGGCCGGTTTCCATGGTTTGCACGGCATTCGAAGCGGTCTGCTGCAGCTTGGCGATCAAGGCGTGGATCTGGCCGGTGGATTCGCTGGTGCGTTGCGCCAGTTGACGGACTTCGTCGGCCACCACGGCAAAACCACGGCCCATTTCGCCGGCACGTGCTGCTTCGATGGCGGCGTTGAGCGCCAGCAGGTTGGTCTGGTCGGCGATGCCTTTGATCACGTCGACCACGCCGCCGATTTCGTCGCTGTCCTTGGCCAGTTGCGAAACGGTCAGACCGGTTTCGCCGACCGCCGCCGACAGGCGCTGGATGGCTTCGCGGGTTTCTCCGGTGATGTCGCGGCCGCGGCCGGTCAGGCGATTGGCTTCCTGGGTCGCATCAGCAGTGCGTTGTACATGGCTCGCCACTTCCTGGGTGGTGGCGGCCATCTGGTTGACGGCGGTGGCGACCTGTTCGGTTTCCACGCGCTGGCGTTCCAGACCGCTGGAGCTGTTGTGCGCCAGGGCGTCGGACTGTTTGGCCTGATCGGTCAGGTGCTCGGCGGTGTCCTGCAGACGAGTCAGGCAGGTTTTCAGGCGGGCTTCCTGACTGAGGATCGACATCTCCAGACGCGCCTGAGGGCCACGGCTGTCGGTGTACATCTGTGCGATCAACGGGTCGGAAGTGGTCTGCTCGGCCAGGCGCAGCAAGCGCTTGAGCCCGCGTTGTTGCCATTGCAGGCCCAACAGGCCCAACGGTACCGACAGACCGGCGGCGAGGGCGAAGCCCCACTGCGAGTTCAGGGTGGCGCCGATCATGAAGCTCAACTGGCTGACCAGAATGAACGGCACCCAGTCCTGCAGCACTGGCAGCCATTTGTCCGTTTGGGGGATCGCCGACTTGCCCTGGTTGATGCGTTGGTAGAGCGCTTCGGCGCGGCGGATCTGTTCGGCGGTGGGTTTGACCCGCACCGACTCGTAACCGACCACCTGATTGCCTTCGAACACCGGCGTCACGTAGGCGTTGACCCAGTAATGGTCACCGGTCTTGCAGCGATTCTTGACAATGCCCATCCATGGCAAGCCTTGTTTCAGTGTGCCCCACATGTGCGAAAACACCGCTGCCGGGACGTCAGGGTGACGAACCAGGTTGTGCGGCGCACGGATCAGCTCCTCACGCGAAAACCCGCTGATTTCGACGAAGGCGTCGTTGCAGTAGGTGATCACGCCCTTGGCGTCGGTTGTGGAGATCAACCGTTGCTGAGCCGGGAAAGTCCGTTCGCGTTGTGTAATGGGCTGGTTATTACGCATGGTTTTTCAATCCGCAAGGCTTTGAAAGGTTGTCGGCGGGGTCGGCGATTTATTGAAGTTTTTTTTCATTTATAAGTACGGCGTCGCAAAACGGCTCTTGCTTCAACCGGCGAGCATCGGATAGGTGAACAGGCTGAAATGCAGCAGGTTCAGACCAAAATGCGTGGCGATCGCAGCACCAAGCCCGCCAAATCGATAGGCCAGACCATAGCCGACACCCGCCAGGCCCGCCAGCAACACCCATTGCCAGCCGGCACCCACATGCACCAGGCCGAACAGCAGGGACGCCAGCAGCAGCGCAAGATTGTCACCGTAGGGCAGGTGTTTGAAACGCCGGCCGAGGCCGCCCTGTATATAGCCGCGAAACAGCGCTTCTTCGACCAGCGTCACCAGCAGCAGATTGTTCAGCACCCACAGCCACGCCTGATCCGGCCATTTTGGCGCCCAGGTGATCATGCCCAGCAACATTGCGCCGCCGAGGGCCACAATCACGCTCAACGTCAAAGCCAGCGCGGTGGCGTACACCGTCAGACGCAACGAGCGCCGCGCGACGATCCACGGGCAGACCAGCAACAGCCAGAAGCCGATCAGCGGTTTGTCGAGGTTTACGAACATCGAGAACGGCACGGCGTCGTCGGTGAAGTGCTGCGCCGGGATGGCCCGACCGTTGTAGAAGCCCGGCAGCCAGTGCATGGCCAGTGCCAGAGCCAGCACGATAAACAGGCCATGGCCGAGAAAACGCCCGACCGGCACCGTTTGCTGGCGCACGGCGTAGCCGGCGAACAGCAGCAGGGCGATGGAGATCAGCGCCAGCCAGCCGAGCTGGCCGAAGCTCAGCGCCAATCCGTAACCCAGGCTGAGAAGCCCGAGATAGAGCCATGGCAGAGCGGTCATGGAAAGTCCTTGTGCACGATGGGTGGACAGGCTTTCTACACGGGTGGGGGCGAGGGGACAAGTGAAGGTGTACGGAAAAACCGGGACAGTACAAAACCCTGAATGAAAAGTGAGGGAAGGCCAGTCCTTCCCGGTGGGAGCGAGCCTGCTCGCGATGGCGGTCGATCTGTGACACAACAGTCGACTGACACGTCCTCTTCGCGAGCAGGCTCGCTCCCACAGGGTTTTGTATTCGGCAGAAGGATCAGCGCAGATTGAGTCTTGCCGCAGCGCGCCCGGTGATTTCAGTGCGCAGCTTCAGCGAAGGTGCCGCACGTTTGCGCGCCTCTTCGACAATTCCGCTCGGCGCAGTCTCGGGGCTGCCCGCATCAAACGGCGGCGCCGGTGCATATTCAAGCTGCAGCTGGATCAGCTGTGCCTTGTCGGCACCCACCAGTTCCTCCGCCAGCGTCAGGGCAAAATCGATCCCGGCCGTGATGCCGCCCCCGGTAAACAGATTGCCGTCGCGCACCACTCGATCCTTCACTGCAATGGCGCCCAAGGTTGGCAGCAGTTCGTGATAGGCCCAATGCGTGGTCGCCCGTTTGCCCTGCAACAGACCCGCCGCGCCAAGTACCAGCGAACCGGTGCACACCGACGTCACGTACCGCGCCTGCGCCGCTTGCGCCTTGATGAAGGCCAGGGTCTGTTCATCTTCCATCAGTGGCCCGACCCCGGCACCGCCGGGAACGCAGATCACGTCCAGATTCGGGCAATCATCAAAGGTGATGGTCGGTTTCAGCAGCAGCCCGGTGCTGGAGGTCACCGGCACCAGATCCTTCCAGATCAGGTGCACTTGCACGTCCGGCAACGAGGCCAGTACATCGTACGGGCCGGTCAGGTCGAGTTGCTGCACCTGGGGAAACAACAGAAAACCGATCTGCAACGCCATGGTTTTTCTCCGTGAAAAATGGGTGGACGGCTTCACTGTAGGCGGGTAGGTTTTGGCGCATACGCCAATAAACCCTCGAATTACGCCAAATGCCGAAAGCCATCCACGTCCTCGCGTTCGCCAATGTGCAGTTGCTTGATGTCACCGGGCCGTTGCAGGTTTTTGCTTCGGCCAACGACATTGCCCGCCAGCAGGGTTTGCCTGCGCCGTATACGCCAACGGTCATCGCCAGTGGTGGCGGAGCGGTGAACTCGTCCGCCGGTTTGGCGCTGCTCGCCGAACCGTTGCCGGAGCAGGCCAGCGATACCCTGATCATCGCCGGTGGCTGGGGCGTTTACGCCGCTGCCGAAGACGCCGAATTGGTGAGTTGGGTGCGCGAACACGCCAGCGGCTGCCGGCGCGTGGCGTCGGTCTGTACCGGCGCCTTTCTGCTGGCCGCCAGTGGCTGGCTCGACGGTCGCCGGGTCGTCACCCACTGGACCCGTTGCGAGCAACTGGCACAGAAACACCCGCGCTTGCAGGTCGAGCCCAATCCAATTTTCATCAACGACGGTCCGGTCTGGACCTCGGCGGGCGTCACCGCCGGCATCGATCTGGCGTTGGCGATGGTCGAAGACGATCTCGGCCGCGACATGGCGCTGGACGTCGCCCGGCAACTGGTGGTGTTCCTCAAGCGCCCGGGCGGGCAGTCGCAATTCAGCGTGACGCTGTCGCTGCAAAAACAGGGCAATCGCTTCGATGAGTTGCACGCGTGGATCGCCGAACACCTGACTTGCGATCTGGGTATCCCGACCCTTGCCGAACAGGCCGGCATGAGCGAGCGCAGTTTCGTGCGCCACTACCGCGCCGACACCGGCCAGACCCCGGCCCGGGCCATCGAACTGATCCGCGTCGAAACGGCGCGTCGGTTGTTGAGTGATACCGGGTTGCCGATCAAACGGGTCGCGGCCAATTGTGGATTTGGCAGTGAAGAGACGTTAAGACGCAGCTTCCTGCGGGCCATGGGCGTGACGCCGCAGGCGTATCGGGAGCGGTTTTCGGTCAGTGCTGGCGAGACTTGAAGACCCTGTGTCTCGCGCCCACACTGCGTCATTCTTTTTCAGCAGGGGCTTTCATGACATTAGGTATTTCGTATGCCCTTAATCATCGCCTGGTGGTCATGGGCGATTTGCTGATTTCCGGGGATGAGCGTGAGCACGACGTTTCGATTCCAACGGTGGGAAGCGTAACGGAAGTCTTTCCCAAGGGATCGGGTTTCTCCATCACCGGTCTGACTCAAAAGGTCATCGTGATTTGCGAGGACATGGTCATTACCTGGGCGGGTCATGAAGTGGCGGCAACCATGGCTATCCGCTGGCTTCGTGAGCTTGCGGGAACTGGTTTGACTCCGGAAAAAATTGCCATTTTCCTGAAGCAGCTTCCGCAGAACCTCGGAAAGCTCGATCTGCAACTGACTGGTTTTTTCGTGTACGAAAATCAAGGCTATTTGGTCGATTACAAAGAGCACGCGGTCGAATCAACAAACTTTACTGACTTGCGTTTGATCGGCAACGGGGCTGATGTTTTCGAGGAAATGTTCGGCAAATACCGGTGGGTTTCGGGTACCAGCCGAGGTGTGGAGGCTGATCGTGGCGAGTACTTGAGTCTCACCATGGCGCTGGCTGGCATGCTATTGGAACTGGAGCTGAAGAATCAGCCAATTTCGTTGCTCCGCTATTTCGGTGGCGGGTATGAAGTGGTCTTTGGCGAGGCGGGAGCCTTCCGAAAGCTGGACGATGTCACTCACGTGTATTGGAAAATGCAAGTGACTGAGGATGGGGTGGGAATTACCAAGCCGTTTTACATACAGAAGCAGTTTTACCGGGGTAATGATCTGGTGATCATGCCGATACGCATTTCTTTGGGAGATGCCGCACGAAGCGGGATCGTGGACGATGAGGTCTACGTGGTTCGGGAACCAGGCAGCAACCAACGCAATCTGGATCTCCACCCCGACGACTTACCGTCCTTTAACTCTTGCAATACTTGTCACTATTTCATCGAGGGTGAAACGGCCCGGGTGTTCACCCGTTTTCAATACCGTGAGGATCCGAAGGAAAACGACCTGACAATTGTCGAGTCCGACACAGGGAAACAATTGAAGATCCGCAAGTCGTTTCTCGAAGCTATTACCACGACAGTCTGGAACGATCCGCGATGGCGTTCGCCTGAGTGAACTCAGCTTGCCTGTAGCAGACCCAGTAATGCCTTGAGCGTTTCGCCCGGCGCCTCCTCGGGAATGTCATGCCCGACACCCGCCAACACCCGCCTCTCGTAAGGCCCGGTGAAGTGCTGCGCATCTTCATCGTCTGCCGGCGCCGGGCCAACGCCGTCATCGGCACCGCACAGGGAAATCGTCGGCACACTGATCGCCGGCTGTTTTTCCAGCGCCTGCTCCATCCACTCCAGCGCCGGATCGCCCGGCGCATACATGAAACGATGGCGATAGGAGTGAATCACCATCTCGACGAAATCCGGATTGTCGAACGCCGGTGCGCTCAGCGGATAACGCTCGGCGTTCCGCGTCCAGGTCGGTGACCACAACTGCCAGAGCAACTCGCACAGCGCCCGCCGGTTCTGCGTCAGCCCTGCAACACCACGGGGCGTGTGGAAGTAGTACTGATACCAGAAGCGATGCTCGGTCTCGGGATCCAGCGGCTGGATCGAATTCGGAATGTCCTGCAGGTTGTAGCCGTCGCCCGTCACCAACCCGCGCACACGTTCGGGAAACAGCGCCGCCACAATGCACGCCGCCCGACCGCCCCAGTCGTAACCGCATAACGTCGCTTGCTCGATACCCAGCGCATCCATCAGATCCAGCAGATCCTGAGCCAGCGCCGCTTGCTGGCCGGAGCGCAACGTGTCCGGGCTGTTGAAACGGGTCGGGCCGTAACCGCGCAAGTACGGCACGATCACCCGATAGCCTTTGGCGGCGAGGGGCGGGGCGATTTCGTCGTAGGCGCGGGGGGAGTAGGGGAAGCCGTGGAGCAGGATGACCGGCGTGCCGTCTTCAGGGCCGTGATGCTCATAGGCGATGGTCAGACTGGCGGTCTGGCTGAATCGGATGTCGGCACGGGTCATGGAAAGTCTCCTTAAGCCTCGGCTTCCGCCACCTGATTGAAATACTTGCTGCGATCCGGCGTAAACGTCACCACCATTTTCGTCCGCGAGCAGGTCATGACCCGTTCTGCACCCAGATCGATATCCAGATCTTCACCACGCAACCCCTGCCACTGAGCCAGGTATTTCAGCGAGCCATATTTTTCGTTTTTTTTCAGGCTGCGACTCACGCCACCTTTCCAGCCGAGCACCGGCAACTCGTCGGCGCGGCAGCGTTGGGCGAGGTCGGGGAAGCGGTCGGCGCGCTGGCGGCCGATTTCCCAGCATTTGATCAGGCCCTTGTCGGCGGCTTCCCACAGTTCGTCGCGGGTCAGGCCAGACCTCAATGGGGAATCGATGGGGCGGTGGATGCGTTGGCTCATTCTGGTTCCTTGAATCGGGTTTTTATTGGACAGCTCCGCTGTGCCCGTTGCGGTGGATGGTAGGGGGGGATGTAACCGCTGGCAACAAGGTATTTCGGGGTGTAAGTGCAAGTGACGGGCAGGGAATGTTTGGGGTTTGTTGAGTGGCTGTAGGCAGTCAGGTATTGCCAGTCGTGGCGAGGGCGCTTGCTCCCGTTCGGCTGCGCAGCCGTCGCACAGCCGGGCTGAACAGTCTCTCAGGAGAAATGCGGGGGCAGGGCTTGGGGTGTCGCTGCATCACCCGACGGGAGCAAGCTCCCTCGCCACGACTGCTGTGATTCTGTTTATTTACGTGTAGGGATTAGCCACGATCAGAGCGAGTGCCGGGCGTATTTCCTACAGAATCTGATGGCTTTACGGCTGCCATTCACTCTTTGTCCCACTCAACTTGCGATCGAGAAAACACGCCGCGCTGATCAGTGCCAGATGCGTCAGCGCCTGTGGCGTGTTGCCCAGATGCCGGCCACGGCTGTCGAACTCCTCCGCGTACAACCCCAGCGGATTGGCGTAGCGCAACAGTTGTTCGAATTCCAGATGGGCCTTGTCCACTTGCCCGGCCCGGGCCAGGCATTCGACGTACCAGAACGAGCACGCCGCGAAGGCGCCTTCGGTGCCGGCCAGGCCGTCGATGCCGGTGTCATCGTTGCGGTAGCGATAAACCATGCCGTCGCGCACCAGATGCTTCTCGATAGCGGCCAGTGTCGCCAGCCATTTCGGATCCTTGGCGCTGACAAAACGTACCAGCGGTATCAACAACATCGAGCCATCCAGCGCAGTACCACCCTGGTACTGCACGAAGTGCCCGCGCTCTTCGTTCCAGAAGTTGTGCCAGATATCGGTATAAATGGCCTGGCGGGTCTGGTCCCAGCGGGCGAAAGGTGCCGGCAGCGAGCGTTTCGACGCCAGCCGGATCGCCCGGTCCACTGCCACCCAGCACATCAGGCGCGAATGCAGGAAGTGATGTTGCTCGCCACGCATTTCCCAGATGCCGACGTCCTTGGTCTGCCAGGTCTCACAGACCTGATCAACCACTTCCATTACGTGTTTCCAGCCTTCGTGGGAAATCGCGTCACCGTATTTGTTGACCAGATAAACGGCGTCCATCAGTTCGCCGAAGATATCCAGTTGAATCTGGTCGTAGGCGCCATTGCCGATGCGTACCGGTTTTGCGCCGCCATGTCCGGACAAATGCGCGAGTTCGGTTTCCGGCAGTTCCTGGCGTCCGTCGATGGCGTAGAGGATGTTCAGCTTCATCGGCTGATCGCTGCAATCGCTGACCCGCCCGCGCAGCCAGCGCATGTAGCCGTTGGCTTCGTCGATGAAACCCAGGCGCATGAAGGCGTAGACGGTGAACGACGCATCGCGGATCCAGGTGTAGCGATAGTCCCAGTTGCGTTCGCCGCCGGGAGTTTCCGGCAGGCCGAAAGTGGCGGCGGCGAGGATTGCGCCGTGCTGGCGCGAGGTCAGCAGCTTCAGGGCCAGCGCCGAACGGTTGACCATTTCCCGCCAGCGACCGCGATAGTTGGACTGACCGATCCAGTCGCGCCAGAACTTCAGCGTGCGTTCGATACAGAGCTCGTCGGCCCCTTCGGCAAAGCGCGGGTCGTCGCTGGCGCCGAGCATGAAGGCAGCTGTCTCATCCTGCTTCAGGGTGAACTGCGCGACGGCTGCTTCCTGATCGATGTTCAAGCCTCGATCCGAGGCCAGCCGCAGTGTCGGCTGGCCGCTGGCGCTGAACAGCACGTCGTTCTTGTCGATGACGGCGCGGGTGTCTGCGCGGGCATAGTCATGCCGGACGGCGCAACGCAGGTGGAACGTTGCCTGCCCGCTGACCACCCGCACCCGGCGCATCAGCAGCGGCAACGCCTCGTCGTTGTCGCCGATGGGCAGCAGATCGGTGATCTCCACCACAGCGTGATCGCTCAGCCAGCGGGTTTGCAGGACGTTGGTGTCCGGCAGGTAAATCTGCTCGCGGCGGGCGTCGGGCAGGTCCGGGGCCAGCTGAAAGATTCCGGCTTCGGGCGTGTCCAGCAGCGAACAGAAGATCGACGGGCTGTCGAACTCCGGCCAGCAGAAGAAATCCACGCTGCCCCTGTCATTGATCAGCGCCGCACTGCGCAGGTCGCCGATGATGCCGTGGGCATCGATGGCGCTTTGTCGTTCGGAATGATGTTCAGCCATTGCCACGGAACTCCGGATAGAGGCTCATGCCGCCGTCGATGAACAGGGTGGTGCCGACGATGTAGTCGGAGGCGTCGGAAGCGAGGAAAACCACCGCGTTGGCCACGTCTTCGACATCGCCGATACGCCCGTAAGGGATGAGTTCGAGCAGGGCCTGCCCGGCGTCGCCTTCGGTGGTGTCTTTATTGATGGCCGTGCGGATCGCCCCCGGCGCGATGCCGTTGACGCGGATGCGCTGCTGGCTGACTTCCTGGGCCAGGGTCTGCATCAACTGATCGACACCGCCCTTGGACGCTGCGTAATTGACGTGCCCGGCCCATGGAATGCGCTGGTGCACCGAGCTCATGTGAATGATCTTGCCGGCAGCCCGGGATACGCCTTCACGCACGCCCTGACGATTGAAAATCCGTAGCGCAGCGCGGGCGCAGAGGAACTGACCGGTGAGGTTGACGCCGATGACTTCATTCCAGTCGGCCAACGACAGATCCACCGCCGCCGCGTCCTTTTGCAGGCCGGAATTGGCCACCAGAATGTCCAGCGTGCCGAAGGCATCGAGGGTCTGTTGGAACAGTCGCTCCACGTCCTCTTCCTTCGAAACATCGGCGCCGATGGCGATGGCCTGACCACCGTCGGCGACGATCTGCCGGGCCAGCGTTTCGGCGGGTTCGGCCTGGCGGTTGTAATTGATGACCACGGCGGCACCGGCGGCGGCCAGGGCTTTGGCGGCGCCATGGCCGATGCCGGAACTGGCGCCGGTGACCAGTGCCACCTGGCGGGCGAGGGAAATCTGCATGCAGGGTTGCGCCTTGGGTTGAGGGCTTACTTAGCTGACTGATGGCCGCTGGCGAGAGTTCATCCGCTTACATGAAATCATCGACAGCTTTGGCCGCAGCGATTGGCCCTGCGCGTCACAGGGACTTCACATTCCACCAACAATTCCTCGCTTTCCCGCCCCTCAGGCTTTGTGGCAAGTTGGCCGCCCCTGATGAGGCTGTATCCGATGGCAAACCCTTACCGCGAACTGTTCAACGCCCCCGGTGCCCGGGCCTTTGTGATGGCCGGGATGATCGCGCGCATGCCGATTTCCATGACCGGTATCGGTGTGATCACCATGCTCTCGCAACTGGCTGGCGGTTATGCGTTGGCGGGCGGGGTGGCGGCGACCTTTGCCCTGGCCACGGCGTTCTGTGCGCCGCAGGTGTCGCGGCTGGTGGACCGTTACGGTCAGGGGCGGATTCTGCCGGTGGCGGCGCTGATCGGTGGCGGGGCGTTGCTGATGTTGCTGCTGTGCACCCGTTTGCAGGCACCGAACTGGACGCTGTTCATCTGCGCCGCGCTGGCCGGTTGCATGCCGAGCATGTCGGCGATGGTGCGGGCGCGCTGGACGGAAATCTATCGCGGTCAGCCGCAATTGCAGACGGCCTATGCGCTGGAATCGGTACTCGACGAAGTCTGTTTCATCGTCGGGCCGCCGCTGTCGGTGGGGCTGAGCGTCGCGGTGTTTCCCGAGGCCGGACCGCTGGCGGCATTGTTGATGCTGGCCATTGGCGTGACGGCATTCGTCGCCCAGCGCAGCACCGAGCCGCCGGTGCATCCTCATGAATCCCATCACCAAGGTTCGATCATTCGTTCCACCGACGTGCAATGGCTGCTGCTGTTGATGGTCGCCATGGGCATGATCGTCGGCGTGGTCGACGTGGTCAGCGTTGCGTTCGCCCAGCAACAGGGTCAACCGGCGGCGGCGAGCATCGTCTTGTCGGTGTATGCCATCGGCTCCTGTCTGGCGGGCATCGCGTTCGGCGCGATGCGCTCGAAGCTGCCGTTGCCGCGCCTGTTTCTCTATGGCGGGCTGGCGACTGCAGTGACCACGCTGCCGCTGTTGCTGGCCACCAATATCTTCGGATTGGCCGTCGCAGTGTTCATTGCGGGGCTGTTCTTCTCGCCGACGCTGATCGTGGCGATGGCGTTGATCGAACGCATCGTGCCGCCGGCCAAGCTCACCGAAGGCCTGACCTGGCTGGTGACCGGCCTGAGTATCGGCGTGGCCATCGGTGCTGCGGGCTCCGGGGCCCTGGTGGATGCCTTCGGTGCGCGCAGCGGATTCTGGCTGGCGATCGTTGCCGGGGCGGTGGTGCTGGGCTCTGCGGTGCAGAGCTTTCGTCACCTCAAATAGGCCGCTTACCAGCCCCGACCGGAATTCACCCAAAAGTTGACGGACAGTGAAGTCGACACCGACTCCACCTGATGAAACCAGCCTTCGGGCAGGAACAGCAGATCCCCGGCCTCCAGGGTCACGCGCAGGAATGTCACGTCGCGTGCGCCGGGAAAACGCTCGTAGTCCGGCGCATCCGGGTTGAAATCGCAGCCATCCAGACCACCCTCCGGTGCGGTGGACCAGGTGCCCAGCGCTTCGCGATGGTGGGGCGCGGCGAGGGTGAATTTCTTCTGGCCCCAGACCTGGGCGAACAGGTTGTCGGAGTCATCGCGGTGCAGCGGCGTCAGCGTGCCTTTGGGGCCGATCCAGATCCGTGGCGCAATGAACAGCGACGCATCGAAGTAGGGCGGGTATTGAATCTGCTGCATCAAGGCGCTCGGCAGGATGTTGTTGCCCATGTACGCCGGCGGTTCGCCGTCCTTGCCCTTGACCGCCGGGCTGTCCAGCGAAGCGATGAAATCGGCCATCGAGGTGGAGCGAAAATCCCGTTCGGTGGAAAAGGTTTTCTTCACGTAGTCGCCATGGCGGGTGATGCCTTGCAGTTCGGCGAAATGCACCAGTGATTCTTCGCGGCTGAGCCTGAACAGCGGCCAGTCATGCAAGGCATGGCTGATGACCACCGGCGTGCCGTAAGGCAGGTAGTGTTCTTCGAATGCCTGGCGCGACAGTTCGCTGCGCGGTCGGCGTTCGACGACGGTCTGCACAGGCCGTGCGGCAGTGATGGTCTCACTGTGGCGCGGCGGTGTCGGGTAGCGCTTGTTCATGTCGACTTTCTGCGTCGGCGCACCACCGTAACGGGCATGGTCGATGATCTGCGGCAGCATCGTCGCCAGGCCCATGTTGCCGCCGATCTTCAGCCGACCGCTGGCGAACAGTTCTTCGACGTTGGCGGTGCCGGTCATGATCCCGGCAAAATCGTTCGGTGCCACTTCAATGGTCACGTCCGGACTCGGGTGTCGACCGGCCTCGGTGCGGGAGCTGGCCTTGACCTCGGACCAGTACGCCTGCTGCGGACCAAAGACGAATTGAAAAACGCCTTCGATGCCGACGGCACCGGCGTTGGCGAACAGCTTGCCCAGAATGCTCTGCAGGTCCACGGTGAATCCTCGTTGTTGTTTTGGTCTGAACGGTTAACGAGGCTTTGCGGGGGAAATTTAGCCGCCGCCGACTAATTTGCCCGGCCGTTGATCCGTACCCTTTTGAAGAGACTTTTTCGAGGGAAACGTGGTGACCAAGCTGACCCTGCTGTGCCTGCCGTACTCCGGCGCCAGTGCCATGGTCTACAGCCGCTGGCGGCCCAAACTGCCGCAATGGCTGCAACTGCATCCGGTGGAACTGCCCGGGCGCGGTGCACGGTTCGACGAGCCGCTGCACACCGACATGCGCGTGCTGGCCATGCAGTTGGCCAAGGAATTGCGCCCGACACTCAAGGCTCCGTATGCCTTGTTCGGCCACAGTCTGGGTGCTTTGTTGGCGTGTGAAATCGCCCATGCGCTGCGGTCGCTGGGGTGTCCGGAACCCGTGGCGCTGTTCGCCTCGGGCACTGCCGCACCAACCATGCGCGCCGAATACGACCGGGGTTTCGCCGATCCCAAGACAGACGCCGAGCTGATCGACCAGCTGCGCACGCTCAACGGCACCAGCGAGGAAGTGCTGGCCAACGAAGAGCTGATGAGCCTGACCTTGCCGATCCTGCGTGCGGACTTTCTGCTCTGCGGCAGATTCCAGCCATTGCAGCGCCCGCTGCTCAAGTGCCCGGTGCACGTGCTGGGCGGCAAGGCCGACAAGGCCACCACCGAACAGTTGATCGGCTGGAGCAAGGAAACCTCGGGCAGCTTCTCGGTGGACATGCTGGCCGGCGGGCATTTCTTCATTCATGAACATGAAGCCAGGGTGCTCAAGGTGATCAAGGATCAGCTTGAAGTGCATCACCGGCGCCATGCGCTGGCCGTCAGCGCCTGAATACCCATTGGCGACTGCAGGCTCTCTCCCGCAGTCGCTCCCTCTTGCAGCTCGCAGCTGCCCCTCTCATCGCTAATTTTTCCGGTCTGCATTCGTTTTATAGGGACGACGTGCCTTTGTGCTTCTTGCCTACTGAATCCGGATCCCAAGAAATGAATGCTGATGACTCCTTGAAACTCGCTCGCCGGTTTATCGGGTTGCCGCTGGAAAAGCGCCAGATGTTCCTCGCCGCCCTGCAACGCGAAGGCGTGGATTTTTCAAGGTTTCCGATTCCGGCCGGGGTCGAGGCCGAGGATCGGCAGGCGCTGTCCTACGCGCAGCAGCGCATGTGGTTTCTCTGGCATCTCGATCCGCACAGCGGTGCCTACAACCTGCCGGCGGCGGTGCGCCTGACCGGCCGCCTGAACCAGACCGCGCTGGAGCAAGCCTTCGCCAGCCTGATCGAGCGACACGAAACCCTGCGCACGGTGTTCCGGCAGCAGCCCGACGACAGCCTGCTGCAAGTGCCGCTGCAACAGCCGCTGGACATCCAGCGCATCGACCTCGGCGATTTGCCTGGCGCCGAACGTGAAACCCGCGTGGCCGCCGCCGCGCAGGAACAATCGCTGCTGCCGTTCGACCTGGCCAACGGCCCGCTGCTGCGGGTGCGCCTGTTGCAGCTGGGCGAGCAGGAACATGTGTTGCTGCTGACCCTGCATCACATCGTGTCCGATGGCTGGTCGATGAACGTGCTGATCGACGAGTTCTGCCGTTTCTATGACGCCCACGATCAGGGCCGTGCTGCCGACCTGCCGCCGCTGGCGGTGCAATACAGCGACTACGCCCTGTGGCAGCGCCGCTGGCTGGAGGCGGGTGAGCAACAGCGTCAACTCGACTACTGGCTGGCGCAGATGGGCGACGAACATCCGGTGCTGGAGTTGCCGGTGGATCACCCGCGTCCGGTGCTGCCGAGCCATCAGGGCCGGCGTCTGGAAAGCGTGGTGGACGCTGCGCTGGTCGAGCAATTGCGCGGCATCGCCCGCCAGCACGGGGTGACGCTGTTCATGCTATTGCTCGCCACCTTCAATATTTTGCTGCACCGTTACACCGGGCAGAGCGACCTGCGCGTCGGCGTGCCGATCGCCAACCGCAACCGCCGGGAAATCGAAGGGCTGATCGGCTTCTTCGTCAACACTCAGGTCCTGCGCGTGCAACTGCACGGCCAGACCGCCTTCGCCGATCTGCTGCGTGACCTCAAGGAAACCGCCCTCGGCGCCCAGGCCCATCAGGACCTGCCGTTCGAACGACTGGTCGAGGCACTGAAACTGGAACGCAGCCTCAGCTACAACCCGCTGTTCCAGGTGATGTACAACCACCAGCCGGAAGTCGCCGATGTCACCACGCTCAAGGTTGGCAGCGGTCTGGAGCTGGGCGTCATCGAATGGGAAAGCCGCAGCACCCAGTTCGACCTGAGCCTGGACACCTACGAGAAGGGCGGGCAGCTGCACGCGGCGTTCACCTACGCCACGGATCTGTTCGAGCCTGCAACCATCGAGCGCATGGCGCGCCACTGGACGAACCTGCTGCGCAGCATCGCCAGCGATCCGCAGCAGCGTGTCGGTGACCTCGCGCTGTTGGAATCGACCGAACTTACACAACTGACCAAGGATTGGGGGCGCCACGACGCGCAATGGCCGAGTGAGCGCCCGGTGCATCAACTGTTTGAAACCCAGGCCGAACAGACACCGGATGCCGTCGCGCTGATGTTCGATGGCCAGCGACTGACCTACCGCCAGCTCAATGCCAGGGCCAATCGTCTGGCGCGCACGCTGCTGGCGCAAGGCGTCGGCCCGGAGGTGCTGGTGGGCGTGGCGGTGGATCGCGGACTGGAGCTGATCGTCGCGATTCTCGCCGTGCTCAAGGCCGGTGGCGCTTACGTGCCGCTGGATCCGCAATACCCGCGTGATCGCCTGCTGGGCATGATCGAAGACAGCGGCAGCCGCTTGCTGCTGACCCAAAGCCATTTGCTCGAGCGTTTGCCGGTGCCGCAGGGCGTCCTGAGCCTGTGCCTGGATCAACCTGAAGTCTGGAAAAGCACTGACGAAAGCAATCCTCACCGCGCCGTGTGGGCCGACAACCTGGCCTACGTGATGTTCACCTCCGGCTCCACCGGTCGCCCGAAAGGCGTCGGCATCAGCCACGGTGCCCTGAGCAGACACGCGTTCGCCTCGCAGCATTACTACGGCCTGAGCGCCGCCGATTGTGCGCTGCAATTCGCGACCTTCAACTTCGATGCCTTCGGCGAGCAACTGTTCGGCCCGCTGACCTGCGGCGCCTCGGTGGTACTGCGCGGCAATGAGGTGTGGGACAGCGAAACCCTGTACCGGAACATTGTCGAGCACGGCATCACGGTCATGGACCTGACCACCGCTTACTGGAACATGATCGCCAAGGAGTTCGCCGCCGCCGGTCCCCGTGACTACGCGGCGCTGCGCCAGGTGCACAGCGGTGGTGAAGCGATGCCGCCGGAAGGCGTACAAGCCTGGCGTAAGGCCGGTCTTGAGCACGTCAGATTGCTCAACACCTACGGACCGACCGAAGCCACGGTCACCGCCACCACCCTCGATTGCAGCGACTACGTCTTCGGTCGCCAGCCGTTGCCGCTGACAATGCCGATCGGTCAGCCGCTGCCGGGTCGTCATACGTATCTGCTGGACGCCGACGGTCAGCCAACCCCGGTCGGTGTGGTCGGCGAGTTGCTGATCGGCGGTGAGTTGCTGGCGCGTGGTTATTTCCAGCGAGCCGACCTGACCGCTGAACGCTTTATTCCCGATCCGTTTTCCGGCACGGGTGCACGGCTGTACCGCACCGGCGACCTGGCGCGTTACAACGTCCATGGCCAGATCGAATACGTCGGTCGAGTCGACCATCAAGTGAAGATCCGAGGCTTCCGTATCGAACTCGGCGAGGTCGAAGCGCGCCTGCTGGAACTGGACGATGTCAGCGAAGCCGTGGTGCTGGCGGTGCAGGGTGGCAGCAGCCTGCAGCTGGTGGCTTATGTGGTGCCGAAAGACGCGTCCGTGGTCGTCGCAGACGCCGATGAACAGGGCGCGGCGCGGGAAGCGATCAAGGCGCAGCTCAAGGACAGCCTGCCGGACTACATGATCCCGACGCAGCTGCTGTTCCTTGCCGAATTGCCCCTGAGCCCCAACGGCAAACTGGACCGCAAGGCCTTGCCGGCGCCGGACGCCAGCCAGATGCAGCAGACGTTCGTCGCACCGCGCAGCGAGCTGGAACAGACAATCGCCAACATCTGGCAGGACGTGCTCAAGCTCGAACAGGTCGGCCTTACCGACAACTTTTTCGAGCTGGGAGGTGACTCGATCATCTCGATTCAGGTGGTCAGCCGCTCGCGTCAGGCCGGGATTCATTTCAGCCCCCGCGACCTGTTCCAGCACCAGACCGTGCAAGGCCTGGCCAGCGTGGCGCGGCAGGGCAGCGGCGACGTGAGCATCGATCAGGGCCCGGTGACCGGCGAGTTGCCGTTGCTGCCCATCCAGCAAGTGTTCTTCGAGGATGAAATTCCCCAACGCCAGCACTGGAACCAGGCGGTGCTGTTGCGTAGCCACCAGACCCTGAATGCAGAAGCTCTGCTGCAAGCGCTGAACGCGTTGGTCGCCCATCACGATGGCCTGCGGTCGCGTTTTGTCGAAAACGCCGAAGGTTGGCGTGCCGAGGTAGCACCGGTGGCGCACGACCCGGAGCTGTTGTGGACTGCCGACAGCCTCCCCGATGCCGATGTGCAAGCGCTGTACGCCAAAGCCCAGCAAAGCCTGAACCTGCAAGACGGCCCGTTGCTGCGTGCCGTGTTGGCAACCGTTGCCGATGGCAGCCAGCGCCTGTTGCTCGCGGTGCATCACCTGGTGGTGGACGGTGTTTCGTGGCGCATTCTGCTGGAGGACCTGCAGCTGGCTTATCAACAGGCTGCACAAGGTTCTGTCATCAAGCTGCCGCCGAAAACCAGCGCCTACAAAGCCTGGGGTGAGCGTCTGCAAGCCTGGGCCGCGACCGAAGCCGTGCGGGCTGAGCTGGGCTTCTGGCAACGACAGCTCGACGGCGCCGCACTGGAGCTGCCCTGCGACAACCCGCAAGGCAGTCGGCAAAGCCGTCATGCCCTCGTGCTGCACAGCCGCCTCGACAAGGCCTTCACCCGGCAGTTGCTGCAACAGGCCCCGGCGGCGTATCGCACTCAGGTCAACGATCTGCTTCTGACCGCGCTGGCGCGGGTCATCAGCCGCTGGACCGGCCACGCCGACACCCTGATCCAGCTGGAAGGCCACGGCCGCGAAGACCTGTTCGATGATGTCGACCTGACCCGCACCGTCGGCTGGTTCACCAGCCTGTTCCCGGTGCGCCTGACACCGGCGGATTCCTTTGCGGCGGCGATCAAGCAGATCAAGGAACAACTGCGCGCCATTCCGAACAAGGGCATCGGTTTCGGCGTGCTGCGCCATCTCGGTGACGCCGCCACCCAGGCCAGCCTCCAGGCCCTGGCGATGCCGCGCATCACCTTCAACTATCTGGGCCAGTTCGACGGCAGCTTCGATGCCGAGGACGGCGCGTTGTTCAGCCCGGCCGGTGAAAGCGCCGGGCTGGAGCAGAGCCCCGATGCGCCGCTGGATAACTGGCTGGGCGTCGAAGGTCAGGTCTATGACGGCGAACTCGACCTGCGCTGGACCTTCAGCCGCGAGCAATTCAACGAGGCGACCATTGCCCGGCTGGCCGAGGATTACCAGCGTGAACTGCAAGCGTTGATCCGCCATTGCTGCGAGGCGGATTCGATGGGCGTGACGCCGTCGGACTTCCCGCTGGCGCACATCGATCAGTCGCAACTGGACGCGATCCCGGTGCCGGCCGCCCATATCGAAGACCTCTATCCGTTGTCGCCGATGCAACAGGGCATGTTGTTCCACACCTTGTACGAGCAGGGCACCGGCACCTACATCAACCAGCTGTGCGTAGATGTCGACGGCCTTGATCCCGAGCGTTTCCGCGCGGCGTGGCAAGCGACCATGGACGCCCACGACATCCTGCGCAGCGGTTTCATCTGGCAGGGCCAATTGCAGGAACAACTGCAAATCATCCATCGCCAACTGACGTTGCCGTACACGCTGCTCGACTGGCGCGAGCGCAGCGACATCGCTCAGGCCCTCAAGAATTTCACCGCTGCCGATCTGGCCGAAGGGTTCGACCTGACCCGGCCCGGGCTGCTGCGGGTGACCCTGATTCGCATCGACGACAACCGCCATCACCTGATCTTCACCAACCACCACATCCTGATGGACGGCTGGAGCAGCGCGCAGATGCTTGGCGAAGTCCTGCAACGTTATGCCGGGCAGCAACCGCCGCGTCCGGTCAGCCGTTTTTCCGATTACATCCAGTGGCTGCAACGCCAGGACGCCGCCGTCAGCGAAGCGTTCTGGCTGCAACAACTGGCGGATTTCCACGAGCCTGCGATGCTGGCGCAGGCCGCTGCCGGCGGGGGTGAGGTGCGCAGCGAAGTCGGTCACCGGCTCAAGCATTACGAGCTCGATGCACCGCGCACCGCTCGTTTGAACGCCTTCGCCCGTGAACAGAAAGTCACCGTCAACACCTTGGTGCAAGCCGCGTGGCTGCTGCTGTTGCAGCGTTACACCGGCAGCGCCTGCGTGGCGTTCGGCACCACCGTGGCCGGGCGTCCGGCGGAACTGGTGGGCATCGAGCAACAGGTCGGCCTGTTCATCAACACCTTGCCGGTGATCGCCGGCAGTCGTCCCGATCAGACCGTGGCCGCGTGGCTGGCAGCCGTACAGGCGCAGAACCTGTCGCTGCGCGAGTTCGAGCACACACCGCTGGCGAACATCCAGCGCTGGGCCGGGCAGGGCGGCGAGTCGTTGTTCGACACGCTGCTGGTGTTCGAAAACTTCCCGATTTCCGAAGCGCTGCAACACGGCACCGCCCAGGGCGTGGTATTCGGCGAAGTGACCAACCAGGATCAGACCCACTATCCGCTGACCCTCGGCGTGACGCTGGGTGAAACCCTCGCGCTGCACATGAGCTTCGACCAGACGCATTTCAGCGTCGCCACTGTCGAGCGCCTGAGCGCACAGCTGCTGCACCTGCTGGAACAATTTGCCGAGTCCGCCGGACGTCGTCTCGGTGAAATCGCCCTGGCCACTGCCGACGAACAGGCGCGGCAGCAGGCGCAAAACCATCCGCAGGCGTATCCGGTCGATATCCTGGTACACCAGCGCTACGCCCGATTGGCGGTGCAGCAACCGGATCGCACGGCGGTCATTTTCGATGGCAGGCATTACAGCTACGGTGAACTGGATGCGCGGGCCAACCGTTTGGCCCATGAACTGGTGGCCCGTGGCGTGCGCGCCGAAGTGCGGGTCGGCGTGGCGATGCCGCGTGGTGAAGGTCTGATCGTTGCCTTGCTCGCGGTGCTCAAGGCCGGCGGCGCCTATGTGCCGCTGGATACGAGCTACCCGCGCGAGCGTCTGGCGTACCTGATGCAGGATGGCGGTCTGTCACTGTTGCTGACCGACTCCCGTGTGTCGGCGCAACTGCCGCTCGACGACGCCATGAGCGTGCTGGAGCTCGATCGCCTCGACCTCAGCGGCCATTCGGCACAGGCGCCGGTGGTGGCGCTGGATCCGGACAATCTGGCCTACGTGATCTACACCTCCGGTTCCACCGGCAATCCGAAAGGCGTCAGCGTCACCCACGGGCCGCTGGCGATGCACTGCCAGGCCATCGGCGAGCGCTACGAAATGCGCGACAGCGATTGCGAGTTCCATTTCATGTCGTTCGCCTTCGACGGCGCCCATGAGCGCTGGCTGACCAGCCTGACCCACGGCGGCTCGCTGCTGATCCGCGACGACAGCCTGTGGACCCCGGAGCAGACCTATAACGCGATGATCGAACACGGCGTGACCGTGGCCGCGTTCCCGCCGGTGTACCTGCAACAGCTGGCCGAACACGCCGAGCGCACGGGCAATCCGCCGCCGGTGCGCATCTACTGCTTCGGCGGCGATGCGGTGCCGAGCGCCAGTTTCGAACGGGTCAAACGTGCGCTCAACCCGGAATACATCATCAACGGTTACGGCCCGACCGAAACCGTGGTCACACCGCTGATCTGGAAGGCCGGTCGCGAAGTGCCGTGCGGCGCCGCCTATGCGCCGATCGGCAGCCGCATCGGCGACCGCAGCGCCTACGTGCTCGACGCCGATCTGAACCTGCTGCCCCAAGGCATGGCCGGCGAGCTGTACCTCGGTGGCAGCGGCGTGGCCCGGGGGTATCTGAACCGTCCGGCGATGACCGCCGAGCGCTTTGTCGCGGATCCGTTCAGCACGACCGGTGGTGTGCTGTACCGCACCGGCGACCTGGTGCGCCAGCGCGCCGACGGCACCTTCGACTATCTCGAACGTATCGACAATCAGGTGAAGATCCGGGGTTTCCGTATCGAACTGGGCGAGATCGAAGCTCGTCTGCAAGCCCTCGATGGCGTGCGCGAAGCGGTGGTCGTGGCGCAGGAAAGCGCCGGCAGCAAACGACTGGTGGCGTACGTGGTCGGCGACTCGCAACAGGCGGATTTCGCCGAGCAATTGCGGGCGCAACTCAAGGCCACATTGCCGGCGCACATGGTGCCGGCCTACGTGCTGACCCTCGAGCGCATGCCGCTGACACCGAACGGCAAACTTGATCGCAAAAACCTGCCGAAGCCTGACGTCAGTCAGTTGCAGCAAACCTACGTGGCACCGCAAAGCGCACTGGAGCAGCAACTGGCAACGATCTGGCAGGACGTGCTGAAGCTGGAGCGCGTCGGTCTGACCGACAACTTCTTCGAGTTGGGCGGCGATTCGATCATCTCGATCCAGGTAGTCAGCCGTGCCCGTCAGGCCGGATTGCGCTTCACCCCCAAAGACCTGTTCCAGCACCAGACCATTCAGGCGCTGGCCAATGTGGTGCAGACCGGCGAGCCGGTGCAGCCGATCGATCAGCAACCGGTGACCGGTGAAACCGCGTTGTTGCCGATTCATCAGTGGTTCTTCGCGCAGCCGATTCCTGACCGTCATCACTGGAACCAGTCGGTGATGCTCAAGACCACTCAAGCGTTGGATGCGGCTGTTCTTGAGCAGGCGCTGGATGCCGTGGTGGCGCATCACGACAGCTTGCGCCTGGCGTTTGTCGAGCGGGCCCGGGGCTGGACGGTGCAGTACCGCGATATCGAAAACCAGGCAGGCGAAACCGTACTGTGGCAGGTGGACGTCGCCGATCCGGCGGCCCTCGAAGTCCTCGGCAACAAGGCCCAGCGCAGCCTGCAACTGAGCGACGGTTCGCTGATCCGCGCGGTGCTGGCGAACCTGGCCGATGGCAGCCAGCGTCTGCTGCTGGTGGTTCATCACCTGGTGGTGGATGGCGTGTCGTGGCGGATTCTGTTCGAAGACTTGCAAGGCGCTTACCGGCAGATTCAGTCGGGCGCAGCCGTGCAACTGCCGGCCAGGACCAGTGCGGTGAAAGCCTGGGCCGAAGCCTTGCAGGGCTACGCCGGCAGTGCGCCGTTGCAAGCCGAGCTGGGCTACTGGCAACAGCAACTGCAAGGCACATCGAATGCATTGCCGTGCGACAACCCGCAGGGTGGTCAGCAGCATTGCCAGGCCATGGCGATCCGCACGCCGCTGGACAAAACCCTGACCCGCCAGCTGTTGCAGGAAGCCCCGGCGGCCTACCGCACTCAGGTCAACGACCTGTTGCTGACCGCATTGGCCCGGGTGATGGTGCGCTGGACCGGCGACGATCATGTGCTGGTGCAACTGGAAGGGCACGGTCGCGAAGACTTGTTTGATCACGTCGATCTGACCCGCACCGTGGGCTGGTTCACCAGCCTGTTCCCGGCAAAGCTGACCCCGGTCGCTGACCTCGGCACCTCGCTGAAGCAGATCAAGGAACAACTGCGGGCGATCCCGAACAAAGGCATCGGCTTCGGCGCTCTCGCGCACCTGGGTGACGACCACGCCCGGGCCACTCTGCAAGCGCTGCCGACGCCGCGCCTGACGTTCAATTATCTGGGCCAGTTCGACGGCAGTTTCGAGGCGGGCGACGCCGCGCTGTTCGTGCCGACCAGCGAGTCCGGTGGCGAAGAAGTGAATATGCAGGGTCCGCTGGGCAGCCCGCTGGCCCTCGACGGCAAGGTGTTCAACGGCGAGCTGGACCTGAGCTGGACTTTCAGCCGCGAGATGTTCGAGCCGGCGACTATCCAGCGTCTGGCCGACGACTATCTGCAAGAACTGACCGCGCTGATCGCCCATTGCTGTGACCGCGCCAACCGTGGCGTGACCCCGTCGGACTTCCCGCTGGCGAGCCTGACCCAGGCCCAGCTCGACGTGCTGGCGCCGCAACCGCAGGCCATCGATGACATCTACCCGCTGTCGCCGATGCAGCAGGGCATGCTGTTCCACACTCTGCTCGAACACGGCAACGGCGACTACATCAACCAGATGCGCCTGGATGTCGATGGCGTCGACCCGCAGCGTTTCCGCGCCGCGTGGCAAGCGGCGGTGGATGCCCACGACATCCTGCGTACCGGATTCGTCTGGCAGGGTGATCTGGAGCAACCGCTGCAAGTGGTGCAGCGTCAGCTCGACGTGCCGTTCCGCGTACTCGACTGGAGCGGCCAGTCCGACCTCGATGCCGCGCTGAAAAAACTCGCCGATGACGAACGTGCGCAAGGCCTGGACCTGACCCGCGCACCGTTGCTGCGGCTGGTGCTGGTGCGCGTCGCCGAAAACCGGCACCACCTGATCTACACCAACCATCACATCCTGATGGACGGCTGGAGCAGTGCGCAGTTGCTCGGCGAAGTGTTGCAGCACTACAGCGGCGAAGCGGTGCCGTGTCCGACCGGGCGTTACCGCGATTACATTGCCTGGCTGCAGCGTCAGGATGCCGCCACCGCCGAAGCCTTCTGGCTGGCGGCGCTGGGCAACCTGCAGGAGCCGACCCGTCTGGCCGATGCCATTGCGCGGCCGAATGCCGGTCTGCCGAGCGTCGGTTACGGTGATCATTTCCAGGTACTCGATGCCGGTCTGACCCAGCGTCTGGGTGAGTTCGCCCGGGCCTCGAAAGTCACCGTCAACACCCTGGTGCAAGCTGCCTGGCTGCTGCTGTTGCAACGCTACACCGGCAAGGATTGCGTGGCGTTCGGCGCCACTGTCGCCGGGCGTCCGGCGGATCTGCCGGGGGCCGAGCAGCAGGTCGGTCTGTTCATCAACACCTTGCCGGTGATCGCCGCGCCGCAAGCGCAGCAGAGCCTGGCCAGCTGGCTGCAGGCCGTGCAGGCGCAGAACCTGGCGCTGCGCGAGTTCGAACACACGCCGCTGGCACAGATCCAGCGCTGGGCCGGGCAGGGCGGTGACGCGTTGTTCGACAGCCTGATGGTGTTCGAGAACTACCCGATCGCCGAAGCGCTGGAGCAAGGCGCACCGCAAGGCCTGCGATTCGGCCCTGTGGAAAATCACGAGCAGACCAACTACCCGTTGACCCTGCTGGTGCATCTGGGGGCCGAATTGTCGGTGCACTTCAGCTATCAGCGCGACCGTTTTGCCGACGTCAGCGTGGCGCAACTGGGCGAGCACTTGCAGCGTTTGCTTGAGCAAATGACCGAGGCGGGCGAGCGCTCGCTCAGCGAGTTGCATCTGCTCGAAACGGCTGCGGTTCACAGCGATTTCGTCACCGATCTGTGCATCCACCAGAGCATCGCCCGTCAGGTCGCCGCGACTCCGGATGCGCTGGCCGTCACCTTCGCCGACACGCAACTGACCTACGCCGAACTGGATGTGCGGGCCAACCGTCTCGCGCACAAGCTGATCGAACTCGGCGTCGGCCCGGAAGTGCGGGTGGGCGTGGCGTTACCACGTTCCGAGCAGTTGCTGATTGCCTTGCTGGCGGTGCTCAAGGCCGGTGGCGCCTACGTGCCACTGGACCCGGACTACCCGGCCGACCGCGTGGCGCACATGCTCGAAGACAGCCGTGCGCGAGTGCTGCTGACGGAGCAGGAACTGGCTGCCACGTTGAGCGTGCCGTCCGACACGCAAGTGTTGTTGCTGGATCAAGTTGAACTCCACGGCTATCCGGTTCAGACACCGCAAACCGCAGTGACCCCGGACAACCTCGCCTACGTGATCTACACCTCCGGCTCCACCGGCAAGCCGAAAGGCGTGGCGATCGCCCATCGCAACGTCATGGCGCTGATCGACTGGTCGGCCAAGGTCTACCGCCGCGATGACATCCAGGGCGTGCTGGCCTCGACCTCGGTGTGCTTCGACCTGTCGGTGTGGGAGCTGTTTGTGACCCTGGCCAACGGCGGCTCGCTGATCATCGCCCGTAACGCGCTGGAACTGCCGCAACTGCCGGCGCGGGATCAGGTGCGCCTGATCAACACCGTGCCGTCGGCGATCAACGCGCTGCAACGGGCCGGGCAGATTCCGCCAGGCGTGCGGATCATCAACCTGGCGGGCGAGCCGCTCAAGCAAGGGCTGGTGGATGTGCTCTATCAGCAGCCGAACATCGAGCATGTCTACGACCTGTACGGCCCGTCGGAAGACACCACTTACTCGACCTGGACCCGCCGCACCGCCGGTGGTCAGGCGCGAATCGGTCGAGCCCTGGATCACTCCGCCAGCCACTTGCTCGATGCCGATCTGCAAGCGGTGCCGCAGGGTGTGTCGGCCGAACTGTATCTGTCCGGCGCCGGCGTCACACGTGGTTATCTGGGCAAAGCGGCGATGACCGCCGAGAAGTTCGTGCCCAATCCGTTCGCCCGCAACGGCGAGCGTCTCTACCGCACCGGCGACCTGATCCGTCAGCGCGAGGACGGCGAACTGGAGTACATGGGACGGATCGACCATCAGGTGAAAATCCGTGGTTTCCGTATCGAACTGGGCGAAATCGAAGCACGCCTGCTGGCGCAACCGGGCATCAGCGAGGCGGCCGTGCTGGCGGTCGAGGCCGACGGCGGCGCGCAATTGGTGGCCTACGTGGTCGCTGCACAACTGGACGTGTACGACGGTGAAGCGCAGCGACAACGGCGCGACGGACTAAAGACTGGCCTCAAGTCTTCGTTACCTGACTACATGATTCCCGCGCACCTGCTGTTCCTCGAGCAGTTGCCCCTGACGCCCAACGGCAAGCTCGACCGCAAGGCGCTGCCGGCGGTGGATGCCAGCCAGATGCAGGCCGCGTATGTCGCGCCGCAATCGGAGCTTGAGCAACAGGTCGCGGCAATCTGGCAGCAAGTGCTCACCGTGGAACGCATCGGTCTGAACGACCATTTCTTCGAACTCGGCGGGCACTCGCTGCTGGCGGTCAATGTCGTGTCGCGCATCGCCCTTGAACTGGGCCTGACGCTGACGCCGCAACTGCTATTCCAGCACCCCGTCCTGGGCGACTTTGTCGCTCGGCTCGATACAGGAGGCGGGGCAATCAACGAACAGAAACTGAACAAGCTGGAAGCCCTGCTTGACGATATGGAGGAGTTCTGATGGACACGAGTGTTGCTTTGAGGATTGCCAAGCGCTTTATCACTCTGCCGCTG
Source organism: Pseudomonas sp. BW7P1 (assembly GCF_024981055.1). NCBI lineage: Bacteria > Pseudomonadati > Pseudomonadota > Gammaproteobacteria > Pseudomonadales > Pseudomonadaceae > Pseudomonas > Pseudomonas sp. BW7P1. The sequence goes on from NZ_CP103374.1 coordinate 2,217,074, forward strand.
GACAAACGTAAGCTCTACCTGGAAAAGATGCTCGAAGAGGGCGTCTCGCCGGCCAACCTGCCGATTCCGGAAACTCGCTCAAGCTTCGAGGCGATCCCGCTGTCCTACGCCCAGGAACGCCAGTTGTTCCTGTGGCAGATGGACCCGCACAGCACCGCGTATCACATCCCCAGCGCCCTGCGCTTGAAGGGCACGCTGGATGTCGCGGCGCTGGAACGCAGTTTCAACGCGGTGGTTGCCCGCCACGAAAGCCTGCGCACCACGTTTGTCGAGCAGGGTGAAACCTTCTGCCAGCAGGTTCACGAGCAGATGCCGCTGAGCATCACCGTCGAGACGCAGGCGTCCGGTGAAGATGTCGACGCCGCGATCAAGGCTTTCGTCGAACAGGAAACCGCACGACCCTTCAACCTGCAGCAGGGCCCGCTGTTGCGGGTGTCGTTGCTCAAGGTCGGTGAGGACGATCATGTGCTGGCGCTGATCCAGCACCACATCATCTCCGATGGCTGGTCGATGCAAGTGCTGGTCGGCGAGCTGATCAAGCATTACGCCGCCGACACCAGCGGCCAGTCCCTGAACCTGCCGCCGCTTGAGGTGCAGTACGCCGACTACGCGATCTGGCAGCGTCACTGGCTGGAGGCCGGCGAGCGTGAACGGCAGCTGAAATACTGGATCGACACCCTCGGCGGCGAACAGCCGGTGCTGGAGTTGCCGATCGATCATCCGCGCCCGGCGGTGCAGAGTTTCCGGGGCGCACGCCTCGATCTGAACCTGCCGACCGCGTTGGGTGATGCCCTCAAGCAACTGGCCCAGCGCGAAGGCGCCAGCCTGTTCATGGTGCTGCTGGCATCGTTCCAGGCCTTGCTGCATCGCTACAGCGGCCAGTCGCAGATCCGCGTCGGCGTGCCGACTGCCAACCGCAACCGGGTGGAAACCGAAGGTCTGATCGGCTTCTTCGTCAACACTCAGGTCTTGAGCGCGGACGTCCACGGACAACTGCCTTTCAATCAATTGCTGGCCCAGGTCAAGCAGTCGGCGGTGGCTGCCCAGGCCCATCAGGACCTGCCGTTCGAGCAACTGATCGAAGCCCTGCAACCGGAACGCAGCCTGAGCCACAGCCCGGTGTTCCAGGTGATGTACAACCACCAGGCGGTCAACGACCAGACCCGGCGCCAGAGTCAGGTGCAACTGCCGCAACTGAGTGTCGAGGACATCGTCTGGGAGGGCCGCACCGCGCAGTTCGACCTCACGCTGGGCACCTACGAGTCCAGCGACGGCGTGGCGGCGGAGCTGACTTACGCCACCGACCTGTTCAAGCCGCAAACCATCGAACGCCTGGCGCGTCACTGGTTGAACCTGTTGCACGGCATTGTCGCCGCGCCGCACCAGCGCGTCGGCGAACTGCCGCTGCTGGAAACCACCGAACATCAAGTGTTGTTGCAGGACTGGAAACGCGTGGTCGATCACGCTGCGCCGGCCCCGTGCGTGCAGCAACGCATTGCTTTGCAGGCCGAGCGAACCCCTGAAGCCACCGCGCTGATCGTTGGCGAGGCTGTGCTGACTTACGGCCAGTTGAACGCCCGCGCCAACCAACTCGCGCACAAATTGATCGAGCTGGGCGTCGGCCCGGATCGGCTGGTGGGCATCGCGGTCGAGCGCAGCGTCGAAATGATCGTCGGCCTGCTGGCGATCCTCAAGGCCGGCGGTGCTTATGTACCGCTGGACCCGGCCTACCCGGAAGATCGTCTGGCCTACATGATCGAGGACAGCGGCCTCGCGCTGCTGCTGACCCAGTCGCACTTGCAGATGCAACTGCCGATCCCGGCGGGTCTGGCCACGGTATTGCTGGATCAACCGCAGGACTGGCTGGCGGCGTACCCGACCGCAGCGCCTGAGGTGGCCGTGACCGGCGAGCATCTGGCCTACACGATTTACACCTCCGGCTCTACCGGCAAGCCCAAGGGCGTCATGGTGCGCCACGCCGCCCTGAGCAACTTCGTCGCGAGCATGGTCGGGCAACCGGGCATCGCTGCGGCGGATCGCATGCTGTCGCTGACCACGTTCTCCTTCGATATTTTCGGCCTGGAAATCTACGGTCCGCTGCTGGCCGGCACCGCTGTGGTGCTGACCGGCAAGGACGTGCATCAGGACCCGCAAGCGGTGCTCGAACTGATCCACCGCCACGGCGTGACGATGCTGCAAGCCACGCCTTCGACCTGGCGCATGCTGCTGGACAACGAACACGCCGCGATTCTCGATGGCCGCACCTTCCTCTGCGGCGGTGAAGCGCTGCCCCAGGAGCTGGCGCAACGCATGCTGGCGCGTTCGCCGCAGGTCTGGAACCTCTACGGTCCGACCGAAACCACCATCTGGTCGGCATTGCATCCGCTGAGCCCGGACAACAGTCGTCCGTTCCTCGGCAAACCGATCGACAACACGGCGTTGTATATCCTCGGCAGTGATCTGGAACTCAATCCGCCCGGCGCGCCGGGCGAGCTGCTGATCGGTGGCGATGGTCTGGCGCGGGGTTATTTCCAGCGTCCTGCGCTGACCGCCGAACGCTTCGTGCCGGACCCGTTCTCGACCACCGGCGAGCGTCTGTATCGCACCGGTGACCTGACCCGTTACCGCGCCGAGGGCGTGATCGAATACATCGGACGGATCGACCACCAGGTGAAAATCCGGGGGTTCCGCATCGAGCTGGGGGAAATCGAAGCGCGCCTGCTGGCGCTCGACAGCGTGCGCGAAACGGTGGTGGTCGCTCAGGATGGCCCGACCGGCCCGCAACTGGTGGGCTATGTGGTGCCGGCGTCCGGAGAAGCGCTGGACGCCGATGGCGAAGCCGCGTTGCGCGCCGCGCTCAAGACCAGCCTCAAGGCTGAACTGCCGGAGTACATGGTGCCGGCGCACGTGCTGTTCCTCGCGCAACTGCCGCTGACCCCCAACGGCAAGGTCGACCGCAAGGCCTTGCCGGCGCCGGACGCCAACCAGATGCAATCGGCCTACATCGCGCCGCAGACCGCCACCCAGCACACCGTCGCCGAGATCTGGCAGGCGGTGCTGAAACTGGAACAGGTAGGGCTGAGTGACCATTTCTTCGAGCTGGGCGGCCATTCGCTGCTGGTGACCCAGGTCGTCTCGCGAGTGCGTCAGGCGCTCAATGTGCAAGTGCCGCTGCGCACTTTGTTCGAACACAGCACCCTGGCAGACTTCGTCGCCGCCCTCGGGGTCGAGCAGGCGCAGCAGGAGCCGCCGATCGTCGCGCTGCCGCGTCTGCAGCCGCTGACGCTGTCCTACGCTCAGGAACGCCAGTGGTTCCTCTGGCAACTGGAACCGACCAGCACCGCCTACCACGTGCCGGCGGCGCTGCGTCTGCGCGGTGAGCTGGACCTGCCGGCGTTGCAGCGCAGCTTCGATGCACTGATCGCCCGCCATGAATCCCTGCGCACCTGCTTTGTGCAGGAGCAGGGCCAGACCCTGCAAGTGATCCAGGCGCAGGCTTCGCTGGAGATTGCTGTTGAAAGCCTCGACAGCGAGCTGGATGAGTCCGCGTTGCAAGCGTTGGTCGCCGAAGAAACCCTGCATCTGTTCGACCTGCAGAAAGGCCCGCTGCTGCGGGTCAAACTGCTGCGCCTGGCCGCCGATGACCACGCACTGATCATCACCTTGCACCACATCGTCTCCGACGGCTGGTCGATGGGCATCATGGTCAACGAACTGGTGGCGCTGTATGCCGCGTACAGCGAAGGCAAGACTGCGCAATTGCCGGCGTTGCCGGTGCAGTACGCCGACTACGCCGTATGGCAACGCCAGTGGATGGACGCCGGTGAGCGCGAGCGCCAACTGAGCTACTGGACCGCGCAACTGGGCGACGGCGATCAGCCGTTGCTGGAACTGCCGACCGACCGTCCGCGTCCGCCGGAGCAAAGCTACCGGGGCGCACGTCAGGACATCCCGCTGAGCGCGCAACTGGTCGCCGGCCTGAAACAGGTCGCGCAACAGGAAAACGTCACCCTGTTCGCGCTGCTGCTGGCGTCGTTCCAGACCCTGCTGCATCGCTACAGCGGTCAGACCGACATTCGCGTCGGCGTGCCGGTGGCCAACCGCAACCGGGTCGAGACCGAAGGCCTGATCGGCTTTTTCGTCAACACCCAGGTGCTGAAGGCCGAGTTCGACAGTCAGCAGACCTTCCGCAGCCTGCTGCAGCAGGTGAAGCACACTGTGCTCGGCGCCCAGGCCCATCAGGACCTGCCATTCGAGCAACTGGTCGATGCGTTGCAACCGGAGCGCAGCCTCAGCCACAGCCCGCTGTTCCAGGTGTTGCACAACCACCAGAGTCAGGCCCGTCGGGCACAAGGCGCGACGCGTCTGCCGAAGGTCGAGATCGAAGGCCTGAGCTGGGTGTCGCACACCGCGCAGTTCGACCTGACCCTTGATACCTTCGAATCGACGGACAACGTCTGGGCCGAACTGACCTACGCCACCGACCTGTTCGACGCGGACACCATGGAGCGTCTGGCGCAGCACTGGACGAATCTGCTGCACGGCATCATCGCGGACTGTGGTCAGCGCATCGCCGAGCTGCCGCTGCATGACGCCGCCGAACGTCAGGCCACGCTGCTGCAATGGAACCCGACCGTCACCGATTTCCCGAGCGAAGCGTGCCTGCCTCAACTGATCGAGGCGCAGGCCGCGCGTGCGCCGCAAGCAATCGCCGTGACTTATGGTGAGCAGACCCTGAGCTACGGCGAGCTCAACAGCCGCGCCAACCAGTTGGCTCACAAGCTGATTGCCAGCGGTGTCGGGCCGGACGTGCGCGTCGGCCTGGCGGTGGAGCGCAGTCTGGAAATGCTCGTCGGCCTGCTGGCGATTCTCAAGGCCGGTGGCGCCTACGTGCCGCTTGATCCGAGCTACCCGGAAGAACGTCTGGCCTACATGATCGGCGACAGCGGCATCGGCCTGCTGCTGACCCAGAGTCATCTGTTAGGTCGTCTGCCGGTGCCGGACACCGTGCGCAGCCTGATGCTCGATCAGGATCGCGATGGTCTGGAAAGCTACAGCGACGCCAATCCGCAAGTGAACATGAGCCCGGACAACCTGGCTTACGTGATCTACACCTCCGGCTCCACCGGTCAGCCGAAGGGCACCTTGCTGGCTCACCGCAACGTGCTGCGCCTGTTCGAAGCCACCGATGCCTGGTTCGACTTCGGCCCGCAGGACGTATGGAGCCTGTTCCATTCCTATGCGTTCGACTTCTCGGTCTGGGAGATCTTCGGGGCGCTGCTGTACGGCGGCAAACTGGTGGTGGTGCCTTACGAGATCAGCCGTTCGCCGGAAGATTTCTACGGCTTGCTGTGCCGTGAAGGCGTCACCGTCCTCAATCAGACGCCATCGGCATTCAAGCAACTGATGCAAGTGGCGTGCGCTCCGGAACACACGGCGGTGCAACCGTGCCTGCGTTACGTGGTGTTCGGCGGCGAAGCGCTGGAGGTGAAGAGCCTGCGCCCATGGTTCGAGCGCTTCGGCGATCAGGCCCCGCAACTGATCAACATGTACGGCATCACTGAAACCACGGTCCACGTGACCTACCGGCCGATCTCCTTCGCCGACTTGCAACGCGATGCCAGCAGCCCGATCGGCGAGCCGATTCCGGACTTGTCCTGGTACTTGCTCGATGGCGACCTGAACCCGGTGGCCAAGGGTTGCATCGGCGAGCTGTACGTCGGTCGCGCCGGTCTGGCTCGCGGTTACCTGAACCGCCCGGATCTGACCACGTTGCGCTTCATTCCCGATCCGTTTGCCGCCGATGGCGGGCGTCTGTACCGCACCGGTGACCTGGCGCGTTATCGCGCCGACGGCGTGATCGAATACATCGGGCGGATCGACCATCAGGTGAAGATTCGCGGCTTTCGCATCGAACTCGGTGAGATCGAAGCGCAGTTGCTGGAACAAACCGCCGTGCGTCAGGCCGTGGTGCTGGCGCAACCGGGCCTCAGTGGTCAGCAACTGGTGGCGTACCTGGTGCCGAGTGATGTTGCATTGCTCGACGCCGACGCTGCCGAACAGGGTCAATGGCGCGACAGCGTGCGGGCCGCGCTCAAGGAAAACCTGCCGGACCACATGATCCCGGCGCACTTGCTGCTGCTCGAACAATTGCCGCTGACCGCCAACGGCAAACTCAATCGCAGTGCCTTGCCATCCCCGGACGCCAGCCAGGCGCAGCAGGCCTATCAGGCCCCGCAAAGCGAACTGGAACAGCGCCTGGCCGAGATCTGGCAGGACGTGCTGAAGCTGCCGCAAGTCGGTCTGCACGACAACTTCTTCGAGCTGGGCGGCGATTCGATCATCTCGATCCAGGTGGTCAGCCGCGCCCGTCAGGCCGGCATCCGTCTGAACCCCAAAGACCTGTTCCAGCACCAGACCGTGCAGCGTCTGGCGCTGGTCGCGCAGACCGGTGACAGCGAATCGACCGTCGATCAGCAAGCGGTCACCGGCCCGGCGTTGCTGTTGCCGATCCAGCAGCAGTTCTTCGAGGATGACATTCCCGAGCGCCACCACTGGAACCAGTCGGTGCTGCTCAAACCACGCCAATCGCTGTCGGCCGAACAGGTCGAGCAGGCGTTGCGTGCTCTGGTCATCCATCACGATGCCTTGCGTCTGAGCTTCCGTCAGCAGGGCAGCGGCTGGCAGGCCGAACACCTGCCGGTCGATGCGTTGCCGCAAAGCCTGCTCTGGCAGGAAAGCATTGCCGACATCGCGGATCTCGAAGCCTTGGGCAACCGCGCCCAGCGCAGCCTCGACCTGCAAAACGGCCCGTTGTTGCGGGCGGTGCTGGCGAATCTGGCCGATGGCAGCCAACGCCTGTTGCTGGTGATCCATCACCTGGCGGTGGACGGCGTGTCATGGCGGATTCTGCTGGAAGACTTGCAAACCGCTTATCAGCAAGCCCTCAGCGGTCAGGCCCCGAGCCTGCCGGCCAAGACCAGCGCCTTCAAGGACTGGAGCGAACACTTGCAGCGCTACGCCAACGGCCCGGCGTTGCAGGAAGAACTGGCGTACTGGCAGGCCTGCCTGAGCGACGTCAGCACCGATCTGCCGTGCAAACGCAGCGATGCCGGCCAGCAAAACCGGCTGGCGCAAACCGTGCAGACCCGCCTCGGCGCGGAACTGACCCGGCAGTTGCTGCAAGAAGCCCCGGCGGCCTATCGCACTCAGGTCAACGACCTGCTGTTGACCGCGCTGGCCCGGGTGATCGGGCGCTGGAGCGGGCAGCCGTCGACGCTGATTCAACTGGAAGGCCATGGTCGCGAAGAGCTGTTCGACGGTGTCGACCTGACCCGTACCGTGGGCTGGTTCACCAGCCTGTTCCCGGTGCGCCTGACCCCGGCCGAGGGCGCGGGGGAGTCGATCAAACAGATCAAGGAGCAATTGCGCTCGATCCCGAACAAAGGCATCGGTTTCGGGGCGTTGCGTCACTTCGGTAACGCCGACGCGCAAAACAGCCTGAAGGCGTTGCCGATTCCGCGCATCACCTTCAACTACCTTGGCCAGTTCGACGGCAGTTTCGAAGCCGATGACGGCGCGCTGTTCGCGCCGGCGCCGGACAATGCCGGCCTGGAGCAGAGCCCGGATGCACCGCTGGGTAACTGGCTGACCCTCAACGGTCAGGTGTATGGCGGTGAACTGAGCGTTGGCTGGACCTTCAGTGAAGAACGTTTCGACCGCGCCACCATTGAGGCCCTGGCCCGCGACTACGCCGATGAGCTGGCCGCGCTGATCGCCCACTGCCTGACGCCGGGCGTGGAAGGCCTGACCCCGTCGGACTTCCCGCTGGCCGGCCTGACCCAGGCACAACTCGACAGTCTGCCGCTACCGGCTCCGCAGATTGCCGATATCTATCCGCTGTCGGCAATGCAGCAGGGCATGCTGTTCCACAGCCTGTACGAACAGGCAACCGGCGATTACATCAACCAGGTTCGCCTCGACGTCGAAGGTCTCGACCCGCAGCGCTTCCGGCAGGCCTGGCAAGCGGCGGTGGATAACCATGACATCCTGCGTACCAGTTTTGTCTGGCAAGGCCAGGTGGCGCGTCCGGTGCAGGTGGTGCACAAGCAACTGGAGATGCCGTTCAGCGTGCTCGACTGGCGTGATCGCAGTGCCGATCCGGCAGCCCTGGATCAGTTGGCCGCGAGCGAGCAGGCGCAAGGTTTCGATCTGAGTCACGGCCCGCTGCTGCGCATGGTCGTGGTGCGTCTGGACGAGCGGCGTTGTCACCTGATTTACACCAACCACCACATCCTGATGGACGGCTGGAGCAACTCGCAGCTGCTCGGTGAAGTCCTCCAGCGTTATGCCGGTGAAACCCTGCCGGCGCCCGCCGGGCGTTATCGCGACTACATCGAATGGTTGCAACGTCAGGACGCCAGCGTCAGCGAACACTACTGGACCGCGCAACTGGCCAACCTGCAGGAGCCGACCCGCCTGGCCCAGGCGATTCAGGCCCAGCGCAGCGACGAGTCGCGTGAAGGTCATGGTGAGCGCTACGTGTTCATCGATGCCGATCAGACCCGACGTCTGGGCGAGTTCGCCCGGCAGCAGAAGGTCACCCTCAACACCTTGCTTCAGGCCGCATGGCTGCTGCTGTTGCAGCGCCTGACCGGGCAGGACAGCGTGGCGTTCGGCGCCACCGTGGCCGGGCGTCCGACCGAACTCAAGGGCGTCGAGCAGCAGATCGGCCTGTTCATCAACACCTTGCCGGTGATCGCCAGCCCGCGTTCGGACGACAGCGTCGGCCAGTGGTTGCAACGTGTACAGGCGCAGAACATCGGTCTGCGCGAGCACGAACACACGCCGTTGTTCGATATTCAGCGCTGGGCCGGGCAGAGCGGTGAAGCCCTGTTCGACAACATTCTGGTGTTCGAAAACTATCCCGTGTCCCAGGCCCTGGAGCAGGGCGCACCGCAGGAGTTGCGTTTCGGTGGCATCGACAACCACGAGCAGACCAACTATCCGCTGACGCTGGCGGTGAATGTCAGCGATGAGCTGTCGCTGCACTACAGCTACCAGCGCGGACACTTCACCGATTCGGTGATCGAGCAATTGAGCGCGCAACTGCACAACCTGTTGCAGCAGATGGTGCAGTCGGGCGAGGCCTTGCTCGGCACGCTGGACCTGCTCGACAGCGCCGACCGCCGTTTGATGGTCGAGCAGTGGAACGCCACTGGCATCGACTATCCACTGGAGCAGGGCGTACACACCCTGATCGAAGCCCAGGCCCTGCGCACCCCGGACGCACCGGCGCTGGTGTTCGCCGGCCAGACCCTGAGCTACGCACAGCTCAATGCCCGCGCCAACCAGTTGGCCCATGGCTTGATCGCCCGTGGGGTCGGCCCGGATGTGCTGGTCGGTATTGCGGTCGAGCGCAGCCTGGAAATGGTCATCGGTCTGCTGGCGATCCTCAAGGCCGGCGGCGCCTACGTACCGCTGGACCCGGAATACCCGCGTGATCGCCTGAGCTACATGATTGCCGACAGCGGCATCGACCAGTTGCTGACCCAGCCGCACTTGCTGGCCAGCCTGCCGATTCCCGATGGCGTACAGACCCTGTGCCTGGAACCCGCTGGCGCGGACTTCGCCGGGTGGCCGATGCACAACCCGCAGGTCGAATACGACGCCGGCAACCTGGCCTACGTGATCTACACCTCCGGCTCCACCGGTATGCCCAAAGGCGCGGGCAACGCCCATCGCGCCCTGACCAACCGCCTGATGTGGATGCAACAGGCCTACGGTCTGGACGCCAGCGACACCGTGCTGCAGAAAACCCCGTTCAGCTTCGACGTGTCGGTGTGGGAATTCTTCTGGCCGCTGATGACCGGCGCCCGACTGGTGGTCGCGGCACCGGGTGACCATCGCGATCCGGCGAAGCTGATTGCGCTGATCAACGCCGAGCGTGTCACCACGCTGCACTTCGTGCCGTCGATGCTGCAGGCTTTCCTGCAGGACACCCACGTGTCGAGCTGCACCGGTCTCAAGCGCATCGTCTGCAGCGGTGAGGCGCTGCCGGTGGATGCGCAGGTTCAGGTGTTCGCCAAACTGCCGCAGGCCGGTCTGTTCAACCTGTACGGCCCGACCGAAGCGGCCATCGACGTGACCCACTGGACCTGCCGCGACGAAGGCCGCGATGGCGTGCCGATCGGTCAGCCGATTGCCAACCTGTCGACCTTCATTCTCGACAGCGGCCTCAATCCGCTGCCGGTGGGGGTGGCCGGTGAGCTGTACCTCGGCGGCATCGGCCTGGCCCGTGGTTATCACCGTCGTCCGGGGCTGAGCGCCGAGCGTTTCGTCGCCAGCCCGTTCGCGGCCGGCGAGCGGATGTACCGCACCGGTGATCTGGCGCGTTACCGCGCCGACGGCGTGATCGAGTACGTCGGGCGCATCGACCATCAAGTCAAACTGCGCGGTCTGCGGATCGAGCTCGGTGAAATCGAAGCGCGACTGATGGAGCATGCTGCCGTGCGTGAAGCGGTCGTGGTTGCCCGTGATGTGCTGGGCAGCCAACAGCTGGTGGCGTACCTGGTGCCGAGCGATCCGGCGACGCTCGATGCTCCGGACACCGTGCGCAATGAACTGCACGAGAGCCTGTCGACCTGGCTGGGCGCGAGCCTGCCGGATTACATGGTGCCGGCGCACCGGATGTGGCTGGCGCGGATGCCGCTGAGCCCCAACGGCAAGCTCGACCGCAAGCGTCTGCCGGCGCTGGAGTTTTCGGCTTCGCAGCAACATGTCGAGCCGGTCAACCCCACCGAGCAGGCATTGGTGGAGATCTGGAAAGAGGTGCTGGGCCTTGAGCGGATCAGCACCACCGACAGTTTCTTCGCCTTGGGCGGCGATTCGATCATCTCGATTCAGGTGGTCAGCCGCGCCCGTCAGCAGGGCCTCGAACTGAGCCCGAAAGACCTGTTCCAGCAACCGACCATCCAGCAACTGGCCTTGCGTGCCCGGGCTAGCGAAGGCACCCCGGCACCGCAGACCGCGCTGGTCGACCTGCCGCTGCACGGCTTGAGCGAGGCGCAGATTGCCGAGCTGCCGTTGCCGCAAGGGCAACTGGACGGGCTGTACCGCTTGTCGCCGATGCAGCAGGGCATGCTGTTCCTTGGTCTGAATTCGCCGGACGGTGACCTCTATATCAACCAGGTGAGCATTCCGGTGCAGGGCCTGGAACCGGCGCGCTTCAAGGCGGCGTGGGAAGCGGTAAGCCGTCGCCATGACATTCTGCGCACCGGTTTCCTCTGGCAGGACATGGCCGAGCCGTTGCAATTCGTGCTCGCCGATCCGCAACTGCCGGTGAGCCTGCTCGACTGGCGTGATCAGGACCACTCGCAAGCCGCGTTGCAGGCGCTGGCCGCCAGTGAACGGGCCAAGGGGTTCGACCTCGACCGTCCGCCGCTGCAACGCCTGACGCTGGTGCAAGTGGGCGAGGACAGTTATCAACTGATCTGGACTTATCACCACATCCTGATCGATGGCTGGAGCAGTTCGCAGTTGATCGGTGAAGTGCTGAGCCAGTACTCCGGCCAGCCGCTGGCCGAAGCCGTGCCGTACCGCCGCTACATCAACTGGCTGCAACAGCAGGATGCCAACGCCAGCGAAGGTTTCTGGCGTGAACATTTGAATCTCCTCGACGAGCCGACTTACCTCGCCGACGCCGTGGCGCGCACCGGTGACGGTCGCGGTCATGAAGCGCTGTACAGCCGTCTGGGCGAAACCCGCACCGAACAGCTCAAAGCTTTCGCCCAGTCCCAGCGGGTCACCCTCAATACGCTGGTGCAGGGCGCGTGGCTGATGCTGCTCAGCCGTTACAGCGGCCAGCGCAGCGTGACTTTCGGCGCTACCGTGGCCGGGCGCCCGGCGAGCCTGCCGGCGTCGGAATCGATCCTCGGTCTGTTCATCAACACCTTGCCGGTGATCAAGGACGTGCCGGCGCAACAGGCGGTCGGTGACTGGCTGCGCGACCTGCAGGACTTCAACCTGGAAATGCGCGAGCGCGAATACACGCCGCTGTCCGACGTTCAGCGTTGGGCCGGTCGCACCGGGCAGTCGCTGTTCGACAGCATCATCGTGTTCGAGAACCATCCGATCGATCAGGCGTTGCGTGAGTGGCGCGACGACTCGCTGAAGTTTGGCGAGAGTGCCAGCGCGGGCCTGACCAACTTCCCGATGGACCTGATGGTCACCCTCGAAGAAGGACTGGTGATCGAGTACATGTTCCTGCGCGAGCACTTCGACCGGGCGACCGTCGAAGGCATCCGCAGCAACATGGAGGGATTGCTGGTTGCGCTGACCGAAGACGCTGCGCAACCGCTGGGCCGCATCGGCCTGCCGACCGCGCAGGTGGCGGACAAGGTACCGGTTGCGGTGCAATCGCCAGCGTCGGCGGTGCATCAGCGCATCGGCCAGTGGGCTGCGCAACGCGGCGAGCAAACCGCGGTGGTCTTCAACGATCAAACGTTCAGTTACGGCCAGATCGAGGCCCGGGCCAATCGTCTGGCCCATGCGCTGATCGCCGAAGGCGTCGGCCCGGAAGTGCGGGTCGGCGTGGCGTTGCCGCGCAGCGAAAACATGATCGTCGCGCTGCTGGCGGTGCTCAAGGCGGGCGGTGCCTATGTGCCGCTGGATGCGACCTATCCTCGCGAGCGCTTGAGTTATCTGATGCGCGATTCCGGTATCGCGTTGTTGCTCAGTGATTCGAGCCTGCGTCAGGTGATGCCGACCCAGGACAACCTGCATGTGCTGGAACTGGATCGACTGGACCTGAGCGCTCATCTGGATACGGCGCCACAGGTTTCGGTAGAACCGGGCAACCTGGCGTACGTGATTTACACCTCCGGCTCCACCGGTTTGCCGAAAGGCGTCGGCGTGGCCCACGGGCCGCTGGCGATGCACTGCGAGGCGATCGGTCAGCGGTATGAAATGAGCGAAGCCGATTGCGAGTTGCACTTCATGTCGTTCGCTTTCGACGGCGCCCATGAGCGCTGGCTGACCACGCTGACCCATGGCGCACGCCTGCTGATCCGTGACGACAGCCTGTGGACGGCCGAGCAGACGTACAACGCCATGCATCAGCACGGCGTGACCGTGGCGGCGTTCCCGCCGGTGTACCTGCAACAACTGGCCGAACACGCCGAGCAACACGGCAATCCACCGCCGGTACGCATCTACTGCTTCGGTGGCGATGCGGTGCCGGTGGCGAGCTTCGAACTGGCCCGGCGCGCGCTCAAGCCGCAATACATCATCAACGGCTACGGCCCGACCGAAACCGTGGTCACGCCGCTGATCTGGAAGGCCGGCGCCGAAGATGAATGCGGCGCCGCCTACGCGCCGATCGGCAGTGTGGTCGGCGAGCGCAGCGGTTACGTGCTCGACAGCGATCTGAACCGTTTGCCGGTGGGCATCGCCGGCGAGCTGTATCTCGGCGGGGCGCTGGCGCGAGGTTATCTGGGCCGTTCCGGCGGCACCGCCGAGCGTTTCGTGGCCAACCCGTTCAGCGCCGATGGCAGTCGTCTGTACCGCACCGGCGACCTGGTGCGCCAGCGTGCCGACGGTACGGTCGACTACCTGGGGCGGATCGATCATCAGGTGAAAATCCGTGGTTTCCGTATCGAACTGGGTGAAGTCGAGGCGCGCCTCAAGCAACAACCGGGCGTGCGCGATGCAGCCGTGGTCGCCCGCGAGGGCGTCAGCGGCAAACAACTGCTTGGCTACGTGCTGGCCAGTGCCGATGCATCGCAAGGTCTGTGCGACCGCCTGCGTGAGCAGCTCAAGGCCAGCCTGCCGGACTACATGGTGCCTGCGCACCTGATGTTGCTCGAACGCATGCCGCTGACGCCGAACGGCAAACTCGATCGCAAGGCCTTGCCGGACCCGGACGCCGAACAGCGTCAGGATTACGTGGCGCCACGCACCGAGCTGGAGAAGGCCCTGGCGAAGATCTGGCAGGAGGTGCTGAAGATCGAACGGGTCGGCCTCAACGACAACTTCTTCGAACTGGGCGGCGATTCGATTCTCAGCCTGCAGGTGGTTGCCCGCAGTCGTGTGCTCAAGGCTCAGGGCCTGAGCCTGAAACTGCGCGACCTGATGCAGAAACCGAGCATCGGCGAGCTGGTGGCCAGCGTTCAGGGCTCGACCGGGAAGGCCTCCGGACTGCTGGCGATGAACGCCGAGGTCAAGGGCAAGGCGCCGTTGTTCTGCATCCATGCCGGTTTCGGCACGGTGTTCGACTACGAGCCGCTGGCCCGTCGCTTGAGCGGTCAGCGCCAGGTGTTGGCGATCCAGTCGCGGATGTTGCTCGACCCGGCCTTCCGCGATACGTCGCTGGAACGCATGGCCAGCGATTACGTGGCGCAGATCCGCGAGAAACAGCCGCAGGGACCGTATCACCTGCTGGGCTGGTCGCTCGGCGGTACGCTGGCGATGCTGATGGCGGCGCAGCTTGAGCGGGAAGGGCAGCGGGTGCAATTCGTCGGTCTGGTGGACAGCTTCGTGGCGTCGGCGGCGATCAATGCCGGTGCGGTGGATGACTGGCGAGCCGATCTGCGTGATTTCCTGCGGGTCACGCTGCCGGACGCCTCGGACGTGACCATCGAGGGTGAAGAAACCGTGCAGAACCTGCGCGCGATCTTCAGCGCCGCGATGGGCACCGAGACGGGAGCGTCGACTTACGTGGCGCTGGGGGCCGACGAACTGGCCCATGTGTTCAGCGTGGCGCGCCGGCTCAAGCAGTTGTCGTTGCAGCTCGACCGCTGCCCGCCGCTGGCGGTGCAACCGATCTGCTGGTGGACTCTCGGTCGCGAAGAGGAGGCGGTGGAACTGGCCGCCCAACTCGAACAGCCGGGCATGGGCGGCGAATGGCTGGACTGCGGGCACTTCCAGATCCCGCGGGATGAAACTTTCCTGTCCGAGGCTGAAGAAATGCTCGGCGAGTTCGTTGAATCAGTAGTCATGTCCTGAAACCCGCTTTGTAACCGGAAACACCACTCGGGCGCCTAAGGCGCCCGAGTGGTCTGGAGAAATTGAATGTCGTTGAATCCTGATATCGCCGCGTTCCTGCAACTGGTCGGCAACGGCCGTGCCAGCGGCAAACGCGTGGGCATGCATGAGCTGACCCCGGAACAGGCCCGCGAGCAGTTCGATCAGTCATCGCTGCTGATGGACGCCGGCGGCGAAGACCTTGCTGTGGTCGATGAGCTGCAATTGCCGGTACGCGACGGTTCGCTGCTGGACGCGCGGATCTACAGCCATCAGCCGTTGAAAACCGGGGCCGGACGTCCGGCGCTGTTGTACTTCCATGGTGGCGGTTATGTGGTCGGCAGCCTCGACTCCCATGATTCGCTGTGCCGGGCGCTGGCGTCGATGGCCGATTGTGTGGTGCTTTCGGTGGCCTATCGACTGGCGCCTGAGTTCCGTTTTCCCACCGCGGCGGACGATGCACAGGACGCCTGGGACTGGCTGGTGGCCAGCGCCCGGGACCTGGGTCTGGACACTGACCGTCTGGCGATTGCCGGCGACAGCGTCGGTGGCAGTCTGGCCACGGTGCTGGCGGCGCAATTGGCGGGTGCTCCGGTGCAGCCGCGTTTGCAGGTGCTGATCTACCCGGTCACCGACGCCAGTCGCAGCACACCCACCATCGAGCGTTACGCCGAGGGCTATCTGCTGGAGAAAGCCTCGCTGAACTGGTTTTACGACCACTATCAGCGTGAGGCGGCCGATCGTCTCGATCCGCGCTTTTCGCCGTTGCTGGGTGAGGTTCCGGTCCATATGGCACCGGCGTTGCTGGTGCTGGCCGAGTGCGATCCGCTGCACGACGAAGGCGTGGCGTACGCCCGGCATTTGCAGGCGGCGGGTGTCGAGGTCGAGTTGAAGGTGTACGAAGGCATGACCCATGACTTCATGCGCATGGGCGCGATCATCGATGAAGCCGAGGAGGCGCAGCAGCACATTGCCGAGCGGCTGGCGCAGGTGTTTACGGCGGGGTAGCACGGGTTATTCGAGGGACTGAAAAGGGCCGCTGTCTGCGGCCCTTTTCTTTTGTCCGGGATTTGCATTCGGGCAGACAGCAAAACGCCGGCAGACGCCGGCGTTTTGTCTGGCGCCGAGCGTGTTACCAGTTGTAGGTCACGTCGGCGGTCATGGTGCGGCCTTCGCCGTAGTAGCAGTCCAGGGTGCTGTTGCAGCTGGCGACGTACTTTTTGTCGGCGAGGTTTTCCAGGTTCATCTTCACTTTCACGCCTTTGACGTGCAGCGGCGATTTCTCCAGGTCGTAGGAGACCATGGCGTCATATACGGTATAGGACGGGATCTGGAAGGAATCCTCCTCGTAGTCCGAGCCGTAGCTGCTGCGCACGTAGCGGGTACCCAGGCCCATGCCCAGACCGGCCAGCGGGGTGGAGACGTCGAAGTCGTAGTTGACCCACGCCGAGGCGGTCAGCGGCGGGCTCATGGCCAGGGTGCGGCCTTCGCGACCGTCGTTGACGCTGCGCCATTTGATCTGGTTGCGCGACACCGAAGCCAGCACACGCAGGTTCTGGGTGACGTTGACCTTGCCTTCCAGTTCCACGCCGCGCGAGCGCACCGAACCGCTCTGGCTGCTGAAGCCCGGGTTCTGCAGATCGTTGGTCAGCATGTTGTTCTGATCGATCTGGTAAGCCGACAGCTGGATGAAGCCGTCGACGAAGCTCGGCTCATACTTGATACCGACTTCGTACTGCTTGCCCTCGGTCGGTTCGAACGGACGGCCGTTCATGTCGGCGCCGGTCTGTGGCAGGAACGATTCGGCGTAGCTGACGTACGGCGTCAGACCGTTTTCGAACTCGTAGCCAAAGCCTGCGCGTCCGGTGAACTTCTCGTCCTTGATGTTCGAACGGTTGCCGCCCAGCGGTTCCTTGTTGATGGTCTCGGCGAAGTCGTAGCGACCGCCGACGGTCAGGAACCACTGGTTCCAGCGCATCTGATCCTGGGTGTACAGGCCGGTCTGCTTGATCGTGTTGTCCCAACGGTAAGGCTGGCGGAAGTTGAACTCGCTGCCGTAGACCGGTTTGTACAGGTCGATGGCCGGTCCGGTCCGGTCATAGCGACCGAGGAACTTGGAGTTGAAGTGGTAGTAGTCCACGCCCAGCAGCAGGGTGTGATCCAGCTCGCCGGTCTTGAATTTGGCCTGGGCGATGTTATCGACACCGAAGACCTTGTTGTCCTGGGCCCAGTCCACACCAAAGCGGGTCTGACGGCTTTCGTCATCGGCACCGGTGACCGGATTCGGTTCGAAGGAATAGCCGTGCAGCGGTGCGATGTAACGGTCGTTGAGCTGCGCGTAACGGGCGTTCTGCTTGAGGGTCCAGACGTCGTTGAGTTCGTGGGAGATCTCGTAGCCGAGCACGAACTGTTCGCGGTCGTACTTGTTCACGTTCGGCTCGCCGAGGAACAGGCTGCGGCTGATGCGACCGTTGGCGCTGCGGTACACGGTGCCGTTGGCCGGCAGGCCCTGGGCTTCCGGGGTGTCGTGGTCTTTCTGGTACTGGCCGTACAGGGTGATGCTGGTGCGGTCGTTCGGCAGCCAGGTCAGGCTGGGCGCGAGCATCATGCGTTTCTGGTCGGCGTAGTCGATCTGCGAGTTGCTGTCGTTGACCACACCGGTCAGGCGATAAAGCAGTTCGCCCTGGTCGTCGAGCGGGCCGCCGAGGTCGAAGGCGCCGTATTTGCGGTCGTAGCTGCCGCCACCGACGATCACTTCATGCAGCGGTGTGGCGGTCGGGCGCTTGCTGACCATGTTGACGATACCGCCCGGCTGGTTCTGGCCATACAACACCGATGCCGGGCCCTTGAGCACTTCGATGCGCTCCAGGCTGTACGGGTCGATCTGCAGCGAACCACCGGTGCTGCCACCGCCGTAGGGCAGGTGCAGGCCGTCGAGGTACAGCGGGGTTGGCGAGAAGCCGCGAGACGTCGGCTCATCGAAAATCTTCACCCGGTCGGAGAAGCCGCCGCCGGTCATGCCAGCGGTGTAGCGCAGGGCTTCGGTGACCGATTGCGAACCGCGCATCTTGATTTCGTCCTGGGTGACGACGTTGATGGTCTGCGGGATTTCCTTCAGCGCGGTATCGGTCTTGGAACCGGTGGCGCTGCGTTTGGCGACGATCCCGTCCACGGGACCCCAGGCCGATTCGCCGGCGGCGGTGATGCTGGTCGGTGCCAGGTCCAGGGCCGCGCCGTTGCTGCGGGCGCGCAACGATACATTGTTGCCCTGCACGCTGTAGGCGATGTCGGTGCCCTGCAGCAATTGCGCGATGGCGGCGGTCGGCTCCAGGCTGCCACTGACGGCGGTGCTGCGCAGACCGCTGACGTCGTCCGGGCTGTAGAGCACTTGCAGATTGGTCTGGCGACCGAATTCCTGCAGTGCGCTCCCCAGCGACTGTGCAGGAATATTGATCGCCACCGCTGCGGCCTGCACCTGACCGATCACCGGCAGGGTCAACGCCAGGGCGCAAAAAGCGGGAAGGGTAGTGCGCAAGGAGCGGCGGATCAGCAGAGCTTTGGCGAGCGGGTGGAGTCCGTGCGGTGCGGGCATTGTTCTTCTACTCTTGAAAGTGTTGACTGAGAACGATTTCTATTAACTGTATGTAAGACGTTGAGCCTCCCGAAAACCGGAAAGGCTCGACGCACTTTTTTTACAGATGTTTCACAATCAGGCGGGTTGCAGCTCGGTGACCACTTTGCCGGCGTTCATGCGCACCAGTTGGTCGGCGACGTCGAAGTAACGATCGTCGTGGGAAATGACGATGATGGTCTTGCCCAGACGCTTCAGGTCCGGCAGCAGTTCGGTGTAGAAGATCCGCCGGAACGTCGGATCCTGGTCGGCGGCCCACTCGTCGAACACCAGCACCGGACGCTCTTCCAGCCATGCGTTGATCAGCGCCAGGCGCTTGCGCTGGCCGGTGGACAGATCGGTGGTGGTGAACGCGCCGTCGCGCACGCTGACCTTGTGCGCGATCTCCAGGCGTTCGAGGTATTTGTTCGCGTCCTGCGGAATATGCGTGTCGCCCTGCACCACGTCGTCGAACAGGTAATAGTCGGCGAAGATCGTGGTGAACAACTGGCGATAATCATCACGGGTGAGGGCGGTGACGACCTGACCGTTGAGGCGGATTTCGCCTTGCTGCGGCGCATACAGGCCCAACAGCAACTTGATCAGGGTGGTCTTGCCGCAGCCGTTTTCGCCGACGATGAAAATGATGTCGCCCTGATCGATCTTCAGGTTCACCGGCCCCAGACGGAACGGTGCCGCGCCTTCCACGGTCGGGAAACTGTACGAAACATCGGTCAATTCCAGACTGTGCACCGGGGTTTTCCGGTTGCCCTGATCGTTGAGCAGCAAGTGCGGTTCGGGCGAAGAAAACTGCTCGGAGAGTTCGGCGATCCGGCGGAAGGCGATCTGTGCACGACCGACAATCGGCAACGCCGCCATGACGTGTTCCAGCGGACCTTTCATGTACAGCAGCACCAGCACGAAGCCGCTCATCACCGCTTTGTCGGCGCTCGGCCACAGCGATTGCAGGGCCAGCGCCAGGCCGATCACCACGAAGAACAACATCGAGCCGAGGGTCTTGGCGATCACGTAGATGTTCACCGAGCGCACCTGGGTGTCGCAGATGCGGTCGGCGGTGCTCTGGATGCCTGAAACGAACATGCGGTGGCGACGTGGGCGGTGGATGCGCAGTTCCTTGGCGCCTTCGGCAATCGCGTTGTAGTTTTTCTGCAAGTCGTCTTCGTGGTCGCGGGCCTCCATGAAACCCTGCATGCCACGGCCCTGGGCCATGTATTGAATGATCGTGCCGATCAGGACCGCCACCGCCATCATCAGGAACATCGGCCACGACAGCATCGCCAGATAGCCCATGCAGCCGAGAGTGACAGTCATGGAGATGGCCAGGGGCGAAAAGGCAAAAGCAAAGTCACTGATGGTGTCGACGTCGTGGGTCAGCACCGGGATCAGTCGATGGCTGCGGTAGCGTTCGATCTGCTCGATGGGCGCCGACAGCACCTTTTCGCCGAGTTCCTTGCGCAGCCTGGCGATGATGTGCTGGCCGACGAAGTTGGTGCCGATGTCGGAGAAGATCGAACTGGCCAGGGCCAGCAGGCACAGGCCGGCGAATACCGCGACCACCGTGCTGGTCAGGCCGGCTTCGGAATGCAGCGCGTTATTGATCGTCGCCAGCAACGCCGTGACGCTCAGGCCGCCGACCATGCCGAGCAGGATCGAGCCGGCAACGATCAGCCGAAAGGGTTTGAGCAGGGCGAACAATTCATTGATCACCCCGCGTGTTGGTTTGCTCATGGAGGTTCCCTGCGTGAAAGAGCGGCAAAGGCCTGCATCGGCTGCGGGCGTCGCCTGGGTGACGTAGAGGGCAGTGGCGCGTCGCAATGGATCGCGCCATCTGTAGAACGACTGGCGGGAGGGTTAATTTAGCGTGGCGATGGCGGGTTACAGGTCCCGGGCGACGCGGAAGCCGATCCAGTCGCCGCGTTCGGTCGGCACCAGCGCATTGCGATTGCCGGAGCGTGAAAATACCGGTGCTTCGCCCCAGTCGTTGCCGCGGATGCGCCTGAATTCACACTGGCCGGTCAGCCAGGCGCTGCCGTCGCTCGGCGCGCCTTCGTAGTTTTCGTTGTAGCAGTCGGCGGTCCATTCGTAGACGTTGCCGTGCATGTCGTACACGCCAAAAGCGTTGGGCGGGAAACTGCCGGCCGGGGCAGTAAAGTTATAGCCGTCGGCGGCGCCATAGGTGTTGGCGTGTTTGGCGATGCTGTATTCCTTGCCCTCATCGAACGGAAAGGGGAACGGGCCGCTCGTACCGCCCCGGGCCGCATATTCGCGCAGGGATTCACTGACCAGTCGATATGGTTGACCGGTCTTTTTCGACAGCCACGCCACGTAGGCGTTGGCTTCGGCGAAGTCCATGCACACCGCCGGATGCCGGTCGGTGTACTGCTTGCGCGGGTCACTGCCGGCGTAGTCCGGAACTCCGGCCTTGCACGCGCGACCCGGACGATCGTCGCCGTCAGGCATGCGGTAGCCGGTGTCCTTGAGGTAGGCGAACCATTCGCCCTTGAGCACCTGGAAGCGGCTGATGGCCAATGGTCTGGCAAAGGTCACCGGGTGCATCGGACCTTCATCGGGCTCGCGGCCCACTTCATCTTCCGGAGTGCCCATGGTGAAGGTGCCGGTGGGCAGCACGACCATTTCCGGACAGTCCTTGCAGTCCTTGAACACCTTGCCCGGCGCTGGCGCTGTGGCCGCTTGCGCTGCGCCTGGCAGCAGGCTCGCGGCGAGGGCGGCGAGCATCAGCGCCGGCAGGGTTTTCACGGCAGAACGAGGCAGTTCACTGTTCATTTCGAGTCTCGTCAAAGGGAAGGAAATCGTTCGCTCACAGCGCCCGGTCGAGCACCGCCAGCAGGCGGTCGATCTGGGCTTCGTCGTTGAGCAGCCCCGGCGCCGTGCGGATCACCGGCCCGACATCGCGCTCCACGGCATCGGCCACTACCTTGTTGGCCATCAGGTGCGCGGCGATCCTGTCGCTGTCCTTGCCCTTGACCCGGAAGAAGGTGAAACCGGCAGAAAATTCGGGGCTCAATGGCGTGACCAGTTCGATCTGCGGCCGTTGCAGCAGGCGTTTTTTCAGGTAGCTGTTGAGTTCGTGAATGCGCGCCTGCACGTCGGCCTTGCCCAGTTGCAGGTGCAATTTGAACGCTTCGGTCAGGGCCCATCGATGCTCGAACGCGTGATAACCGCCCGGCGTCATGGTGGTCGAGAAGTGCTCGGCCTCGGAGAAGGTCGGGATGATCGGCGTGACGTATTTCACGTCCGTCGTGCGACTGACCACGATCCCGGTGCCGCGCGGGCCGAACATCCATTTGTGGGTGCCGGCAACGAAGAAGTCGCAGTTCATCGCCGGGAAGTTCACGTCTTCCACTCCAAAGCCGTGCACGCCGTCGACGACATACACAATGCGGTCGGCCTCGCTGCGGCCACGGTTGTGTTTGTCCACCAGCGCACCGATATCGGCGAGCGGCAGTTTCACACCGCTGCCGGAATGCACCCAGCACATGCCCAGTACGCGGGTTTCCGGACGGATACTGCGGTCGATGTTGGCCAGCAGTTCGTCCTTGCTGATCCGGTACGGGTCCTTGAACAGGCGGATCTTGCGCACCCGAGTGCCGTCACGCCGGGTGCGCAGTTCGAGGATGGTGTGGGTCGCGTAATGCTCGTGTTCGGTGGTGAGGATTTCCTGGTCGGCGCGCACCTGTACGCCGCCATAAATCATCGCCAGGCCTTCGGTGGTGCTGCCGGTCAGGGCGATCTGCCGGGCATCGGCCTGCACGTAACGGCCCGCCCAGGCGCGCACTTCTTCTTCGCGTTTTTCGGTGACACCGTGGTCCCAGTCCATGGCCAGCCCCGGATTTTTGTCGAGGGCGGCGCGGTGCATTTCGATCGCCTCGCGCACCGGGCGAGGGTGGGTGGTGACCAGGAAGTTGGAGAAGTGCAGCCAGGCCGGATCCTGATCGAACAACTGCTGCAATTGCGCCCACTTGTTGCGCGATGGCGGCGCGGCGGCCGTTGACGCGTTGGTGATGTTCGGCAGGCTTGCGCCCAGCGGTAGTGCGGCAGCGAGGATCCCGGCCTGCTTCAGAAAGTCACGACGGTTGCTCATGGCCTGGCGACTTCCCGGCTCGAAGCAATCGCCGGTCTGGCGGCTTTCTCGACCTGATCCCAGACCCGCAGGAAATTGCCGCCCCAGAGTTTGGCGATGTCAGCTTCCGAGTAACCGCGCGACAGCAGTTCAGCGGTGACGTTGCGAATCTCGCTGACGTTCTCCCAACCCTTGACGCCGCCGCCTTCGTTGAAATCCGAACTGATGCCGACGTGGTCGATGCCGATCTTGCGCACGGTGTAATCGATGGCGTCGCCCAGGTCCTTCAGGCTCGCCTTTGGCTCTGTATCGAGAATGGCGTAGAGCTGGCCGGCGTATTCGCCGAACTTCTGCTCCGACCACGCCGAGATGATCGGATCGCCCGGCATCAGCGCGAAGGCCTGATTCGGCAGCGGCGGCAGATCGAAGCGCTTGCGCAGTTCGTTGAGTTTGTCCTGAGTGCCTTGGGTCAGCGGACGCAGGTATTGCGAGAAACCAACGATCTGCACCACGCCGCCGCTGTTCTTGATCAGTTGCAATTCCTTGTCGCTGAGGTTACGCGGGATATCGACCATGGCCCGCGGTGCAGAGTGCGAGGCCACCAGCGGCGTGCGGCTCAATTGCGCGACTTGCTCCAGGGCCTTGGTCGACATCTGCGACACGTCGATGATCACGCCCAGGTCGTTCAGGCGCTTGACTGCCTGCTTGCCGATATCGGAAAGACCGTCGAGAGCGTCCGGCGAGTCATTGAAAAACGGCAGCGGGCGCGACGAGTCGGCCCAGTCGTTGTTGCCGATGTAGCTGAAGCCGAACATGCGCATGCCGCGCGCCGTCCACAGGTCCAGCTGATTCAGGTCATGACCCAGCGGGTAGGCGTTGAGCATGCTGATGAAGATCGCGAACTTGCCTTCGCCGTGCAGGCGCCGGAAGTCGTTGGCGGTGTAGGCGATGCCGACCTGATTGGGAAAGTCACGGACCATCCCGGAGATGATCTTGTAGCGGATCTCCTGCTGGTTGCGCGCCTCTTCGACAAAACCGGCGGTGGGCTTGTGCGGGGCGTTCGGACCGTTCCAGATTTCCGGCCAGCCGAAAATCGTCAGCGCCGCACCGGACAGCCGTCCGCGATTGGCCTTGACCAGGTCGAACTGCTCGCTGCCGTCCTTGTCGATCTCGTTGCCGGTGGTGCCGAAGTTCTGGGTGATGGTGATGTGGCTGTCGAACGAGAGCATGTGTTCGTGCAGTTCTTCGGCCTGCTGCATGACTTTGACCGGATAGCCGGGGTTGTCCTTGAACCCGATGTCCCAGACCGCGAAACCGGCACCGGCGCTGATCGCCAGGGCCAGCGGCAGGCCGATGAATAGAGCCTTTTTCGAACGTGGTTTTGTCATTGCCATCTCAGTCAGGTTCGCTGTCGAGGTACAGGCGCAGAGGCCTTTGCTATCTGGGAGGAACGAGCGGGCGCAGGAAAAAATTAGTCGTGGTCACCGACGCTTAAATTTGTCCGGGCAGCAAACGTTCTAGCTGGGATAAAGCCTGCTTCAGGGCTGAATACAGGTAGGGCAATGAGGATTTCTCGACGATGGTTCATGGCAGGCCTGGCGCTGACCGGCGCTGCCGTACCTGCAGCTTATTTCGGGCATCGTGAATGGACGAAGCCCGACCCGACGATCACGCCCGGCGAGGCGTCGTTCGATGTCGCCGACGTGGCCGGGCAGCGCCTGGCGAATGCATTGCGCGGGATCTGGAAGATCCGTTTTGTCGGCCGTGATGCCGGCCTCGACGGGCTGCCGCCCGAGGGTCTGGAAGTCTTTCTGGATATCGGCCAGAAGGGCCGGGGCGTGTGCGGGTTTCTCGACACGCCGGAGCGTTTGCGTTCTGCCGAAACACCGCGTTACCGGATTCTCGGCGATCTTGCCGGGGCCGAGGCCTCGAAGCTCAGTTGGCGGTTGCTGGGCGCCGGGGGCCGTGTCGATTACGAACTGAACATGATCCTCGATGAGGTCTGGGCCGATTTCGGCAACGCCGGCAGCGGCAGCCTCAGCGGCACGGTGCAGCGTCTCGACCGCTCGCTGGCCTTGCCGGCCCAGGATCACCGCTTCATTGCGGTCAAATGCCTGTTCCCGGAAGCACGACAACGCACACCGTTGAATCCGACGCTGCTGGCGTGGCTGGTGTCCCCCGAGCATCGGCTGTTTCACCAGGTCTGGCATGCGACGCGGGACAAGTGGCACACCTTGTCCGAAGACAAGCGCAACGCCTTGCGCGGCCTCGGCTGGCAACCCGGTCCTCGCGATCAGGAGCGCGATGCTCGCGGTCCGCGCAAGGATCGCAACGGTTCGGGCATCGATTTTTTCTTTATGCACCGGCACATGCTCGGCACCGCGCGCTCCATGCAGGATCTGCCGTCCTGGCAGTTTTTCCCGCTGCCCCAACCGGAACTGGTGCGCGACCGTGTCGGGTTCGCCCGTTATTTCGACAACCACGACGGCACCTCGCTGCCGCCGACCTGGCTGGCCGAGGGCGATGACGAGTACGCGCAATGGGTCAGCGACCTGAAGACCGCCGAGACCTATCAGAGCAATTTCGAAGTCTGGGAATCGCAGTACCGCGATCCGCAGTACCTGTCGAAGCTGACCCTGGGCCAGTTCGGCTCCGAAGTGGAACTGGGTCTGCACGACTGGTTGCACATGCGCTGGGCCTCGGTGCCGCGGGATCCTTCCAACGGCCAGCCGGTGCCGTTGGCCCGGGATCTGGATGACTTTGCCGCGCGCTGGTTCGCTCCGGAAAACGACTTTCTGGGCGACCCGTTTTCATCCCATGTGAACCCGGTGTTCTGGGCGTTTCATGGTTGGATCGACGACCGTGTGGAAGACTGGTTCCGCGCTCACGAGCGCTTCCATCCGGGGCAGGTTTCACGTCTTGAGGTCAATGGCGTGAAATGGTTTGCGCCCGGGCGCTGGGTCGAGGTGGCGGACCCCTGGCTCGGCCCGACCACTCATGGGTGCAGCACCGTGCCGGGCCTGCAGGTGGGCAAGTCGGTGGAAATGGACCCGGAAACCATGAAGCTGGCGCTGCGCATCACCTTCGGTGAGGACGAGAAGAAGCTTGAAAGCCTGTTCCGGCGCGTGCCGAAACGACCGTGGTATGCGCGCAATCTGACGGCCAAAACCGGCGCGGCCTGAGGGCTGCATTGTCACTCAATCGTGCAGCAGGCTTGCTCCCGCCATGATCGTGTCCATTCGGATGGAATGCGGTCATGGCGGGAGCGAGAACGGTCTTGAGTTCGCTGCGCCTAGAGCGTCTGCCACCCGCCACCCAGCGCCTTGTACAACGCCACACTCGCCTGCAATCGCGACAGTCTCAGTTGCACATTCAGATCCTGCGCCGCGTACAGCGTGCGCTGGGTTTCCAGCACCGTCAGCAAATCCTCGGCTCCCGCCTGGTAGCGGCTCTGAGCGATATCGAAGGCAGTCTGCGCCTGATTCAGCTCTTCACTTTGCCACTGGCGCTGTTGATCGAGCCCGCGAATCCCGTTGAGGGCTTTTTCGACATCGGCGAAGCCGTTGATGATTGCCCCGCGATAGGTTTCCAGCAGTTCTTCCTGGCGGGCCGTGGCCTTGTCGCGTTCGGCGCTCAGGCGGCCATTGTTGAAGATCGGCGCCACCAGCCCGGCGGTGAGGTTGTAGAAAGGGCTGCGGATAATGTCATCGAACTGATTGGCCCCGGAGCCGAGCTGCGCAGTCAGGGTCACGGTCGGCAGCATGGCGGCGCGGGCGACTTTGACGTCAGCCTGCGCCGCTGCCAGTTGCGCTTCGGCGCGGGCGATGTCCGGACGCCGGTTGAGCAGATCGCTGGGCAGGCCGGCGTCGATGCTCGGCCATTGCAACCGGTCGAATGACTCTGTGCCGGTCTGCAATTCCTGCACGGGGCGGCCGAGCAGGGCGGCGAGGCTGATCAAGGCCTCCTGGGCTTGCTGTTGCACCAGCGGTAATTGTCGTTGCTGCGCGGCCACCAGGCTTTTCTGCTGAGCCAGTTCCAGTGCGGTGGCCGAGCCTGAGTCGAAGCGGGTCTGCACCAGTTTCAGCACGTTCTGCGCGTTGGCCAGGTTCAGCGCGGCGATACGGCTTTGCTCGCGCAGGGACAGGGCCTGGGCATAGGTGCTGGCCACGCCGCTGAACAGGGTCAGCTCGACGGTCGCCCGATCGAATTCGCTGGCCTGCAGGGCGAATTGTGCGCTGTCGCGGGAGGCGCGTTTACCACCCCAGAAATCGATTTCGTAGGACGCGCTCAGATTGGCGTCGAAGTAATTCACCGCCCGATTGCTGCTGTCGGCATCGAGCTGGTTGTAACCGTTGCCACGCAGCAGTTTTTGCCGATTGGCATTGGCCCCGGCTTTCACTTCAGGCAGTCGCGAACCGCTGGCAATCACCGTGCCGGCCTGGGCCTGGCGTACCCGGGCCATAGCGGCGGCGAGGTCGAAGCTGCCGAGACGGGCCTGTTCTATCAGGCGGTCGAGCTCGGGGCTGGCGAACTGTTTCCACCAGTGCGGGTCGATGCGGGCAACGCTGGCCGTGTGGGGCGACTGCCACGCAACGGGCGGTTGCAAGCCGCTGTCGGGACGCTGGACGGAACTGCCGCAGGCGCTGAGCAACAGGCACACGGTCAACAGGCTGAGGCGCGGTTTCATAGAACGATCATTCACTGGTAAGGGCCGTGACCGGGTCGAGCCGGGCGGCTTTGCGGGCTGGCATGAAGCCGAAGACGACGCCGGTCACGAGGGCGCAGCCAAAGGCGCCGAACACCGCCATCAAGGAAAACGCCACGGCGACTTCGCTGAGAATCAGCACGCCGCCGACGATCAGCGCCAGGGCGATTCCGGCGAGGCCGCCGACCACCGATAGCATCACGGCTTCGGTGAGGAACTGGCGCAGGATGTCCCGCTGCCGGGCGCCGGTGGCCATGCGAATGCCGATCTCGCGAGTGCGTTCGCGCACGGTCATGAGCATGATGTTCATCACACCGATCCCGCCCACCAGCAGCGAAATCGCGGCAATCGATCCGAGCATCAGCGACAGGGTGTTTTGCGTGCGTGCCTCGGCCTGGATCATCGCGGCGTTGTTGGTCAGTTCGAAATCCTTCTTGCCGTTGTGCAGGCGCAGCATCAGTTGTTCGATGGCGTGTTCGGCCTCCTTGACCTTGCGTGCATCCGCCGCGGCGATGGCCACGTATTCCGGATTGCGCGTGCCGAACAGCCGCACGCTGGCGGCGGAGTAGGGGATGGCGATGCGGTCGTCGCTGTCCTGATCGCCGGAGCTCGCGCCTTTTTCCTGGAGCACGCCGACCACCTGGAACGGCACGTTCTCGATCAGGATGTATTGGCCGATGGGGTTGGGCACATCCTTGAGCAGTTTGTCGCGAACTTTCTTGCCGATCACCGCCACCGCGCTGGCGTTGCGTTCGTCGGCATCGGTGAAGTAGCTGCCCTCGACCACCGGCCAGTTGAAGATCGCCGGAAAGTTGGTGTCGTTGCCGCCGACGTAGCTCATGTGGTCGGCGTTGCCGAACCGCACACCGGCCTCCGCGCCGTTGACCGGCATGATCCGTTTGACCTGCGGCAGGCTGGCCAGCGCCGCGACGTCATCAAGGGTGACGATGCCCGGCGGCGTGCGCGGATTGGGCGCCGAGCCGCTGAGATAAATGATGTTCGAACCGAACGCGCCCATTTGCGCCATGACCTGACGCTTGCTGCCTTCGCCGACCGCGAGCATGACCACCACCGAGGCCACGCCAATGATGATTCCCAGCAGGGTCAGCGCCGTGCGGAAGCGGTTGATCCACATCACCCGCCAGGCGGCGTGCAGGGCGTCTACCAGTTCACCTTTCCACGCGCCGGACGCTTGCGCGCCTTCGCTCAGGCGCTGGCGCAGATCGACAGCCTGCAAGGATCCGGGGTTGGTCGACGTCCGGGCTTCGGGAGTGTCCCGGGCGCTGTCGCTGATGATCAGGCCGTCGCGGATCTCGATGATGCGCTTGGCCCGGGCTGCCACTTCGCGGTCGTGGGTGATCAGGATGACGACGTGGCCCTGGCTCGCCAGTTCGTCGAGCAGCGCCATGACTTCCTTGCCGCTGTGGCTGTCGAGGGCGCCGGTGGGTTCGTCGGCAAGAATGATGTGCCCGCCGTTCATCAACGCCCGGGCAATCGACACCCGTTGCTGCTGACCGCCGGACAACTGGTGCGGTCGGTTGCCGGTACGCGATGCGAGCCCGAGCCGGTCGAGCAGGGCGGCGGCGCGGGCGTGGCGCTCGGCGGCGGGTGTGCCGGCGTAGATCGCCGGCATCTCGACGTTTTCCTGGGCCGAGCCGGACGGAATCAGGTGGTACCCCTGGAACACGAAACCGAAAGCCTCGCGGCGCAGCCAGGCCAGTTCGTCGGTGTCGAGGCCGGCGACGTTTTCCCCGGCGAAGCGGTATTCGCCGGACGTCGGTCGGTCGAGGCAGCCGAGGATGTTCATCAGCGTCGATTTGCCGGAGCCGGACGCGCCGACGATCGCCACGAATTCTCCGGCGTGGATCGACAGGTCGATTCCGCGCAGCACATGCACTTCAGGCGCATCGCCGCCACCGTAGGATTTACGGATGTCCTGCAGGTCGATCAGGGGCGTTTGCATTCAGCCTCCGTTACCGTCGGCCGGGCCGACCAGCAAGTGATCGCCTTCGCTCAGACCTTCCAGCACCTGGACTCTCAAGCGGTCGCTGATGCCGGTATGCACTTCGCGGGACTGAATCTCGCCATTGGCGGCGATCACCTGCGCGGTCTGCCGGTTGGCGGTGGCAGTGCCTTGCAGGGCGGCAAGCGGCGCGGTGAGGACGTCTTTCGCCTGGCTGGCGACGAAGAATACCTGGGTGGTCATTTCCGCCATCAGGGCGTTGTCGGCGTTGTCGACATCCAGCAGCACCGTGTAAAGCACCACCCGGGCGCTGCCGCTTTTGCTGGTACTGGCGGGGCTGCCGCCACCCTGGCTGGTCTGGTCCAGTGGCTTAGGCGGCACCGGCAGGATTTGCCGCACGGTGCTGCTCCAGCGCCGATGGCCGCCGCTGAGGGTGGTGAAGTAGGCGGTCATGCCGGGTTTGACGTGGCCGATGTCGGCTTCGGAGACCTCGGCCCACACGGTCATCGGCGACAGTCTGGCGATGCGCAGGATCAGCGGCGTCTGTTGCTGCGCGTTGAGGGTCTGGCCTTCACGGGCATCGAGGGCGACCACGGTGCCGGCCATCGGCGCGTAAATGCGGGTATAGCCGAGTTCGGCCTGGTCGCTGCGCAGACTGGCTTCGGCCTGGCGGATCTGTGCCTGGAACATGTTGATGCGCGCCTGGGTGGCTTTCAGTTCGGCGCGGGCGGTCTGCACGTCTTCTTCGCGGGTGGCGCCGCCGGCGGCCAGGTTTTGCTGGCGCTGGTATTTCTGCTGCGCCAGTTCGTGCTGGGCCTTCTGTTCCTGTAACTGGGCCTTGAGGTTTTCGATGGAAAAACGTCCGGCGTCGAGTTTGGCTTTCTGGGTCGACGGGTCGATCTCCACCAGCAGTTGGCCTTCCTTGACCACGTCGCCGACTTCCACGTGGATCTTGCGGATCTGCCCCGATGCCTGGGCGCCGACGTCCACATAGCGTCGCGGTTGCAGGGTGCCGAGTGCGGTGACGCTGCTTTCGATATCGCCACGGGTCACTTGTACCGTGGCGTACTTGTCCCGGCCGGGAGGCAGGATCTGCCAGGCAGCGTAAGCGGCGACGGGGATCAGACAAAGGGCTGCGAGCAGTGCGCGTCGGGCGGGGCGGGGACGTTTCATGCAGGGTTCCGGCCAGTGGAAATCGGCCCGTCGTTCAACACGCATGCACAGGATCGGGCACCGTGGAACGCTGCCGCAGGGCGCGGCAGACACGGGGAGCTGTCCTGTTAACGATGAAAGCGGAGGGGAATTTAAGCGGCGACACAGGTTGTTACAGCAATCCGAAGGTATAGCCGAACCTCTATTTTTCGGGCAACGACAAACACCACTTTAAATCTATATGAGAATTACTATAAATTACGCACCTCAAGTTGCCACCACATTGCTACTGCCGCAAACGGCGGGGCTCAACGGTGTGCTCAAGGACAGAACCCGCACTCGAGCGGCCGGGAGTCATGTTGGAAAACTACTATCGCGAGCTGGTGTGTTTCCTGAACGCCAGGCTCGGCAACCGACAGGTGGCCGAAGATGTGGTGCATGACGCTTATGTGCGGGTGCTGGAGCGTTCCAGTGATACGCCGATCGAACAACCTCGCGCCTTCCTCTATCGCACCGCGCTGAATCTGGTGATCGACGACCACCGGCGCAATGCCCTGCGGCAGGCCGAATCCCTGGAAGTACTCGACAGTGAAGAACGTTACTTCACCCCGTCACCCCACAATACGCTTGATCATGGTCAGCGCCTGGACATGTTGCAGCGGGCATTGGCGGAGCTTGCGCCACTGTGTCGCGACAGCTTTCTGCTGCGCAAGATCGAGGGGCTGTCCCATCCCGAAATCGCCGAGCGCCTGGGCATTTCCAAGGCGCTGGTGGAAAAGCACATTGTCAATGCCATGAAGCATTGCCGCCTGCGGATCAAGCAATGGGACGCCCATTGAACCGTCGTCGTTAAATTTTATTTCACTGTCCTCGTTCCTACTCAACAGACGACCTGCTGTCCTGCTCAGGGCCGGCCGGTCACCCAAGCTCTTCCTCCGCGCTGTTCGGGGGTTCATCCAGAGGACACTGGAAATGACACAGGCAATTGCATCGCCCATCGTTCACGACCTGATCGGCGTCGGTTTCGGCCCTTCGAACCTGGCGCTGGCCATCGCTCTGCAGGAGCGAGCCCCTACTCTGGGCGAGCTGGATGTGCTGTTTCTCGACAAGCAACCGACCTACAGCTGGCACGGCAACACGCTGTCGACCCAGAGCGAGCTGCAGATTTCTTTCCTCAAGGATCTGGTGACCCTGCGCAATCCGACCAGCCCGTACTCGTTCGTCAATTACCTCAAGCACCATGGTCGTCTGGTGGACTTCATCAACCTCGGCACCTTCTACCCGTGCCGCATGGAGTACAACGACTACCTGCGCTGGGTCGCCGCGCAGTTCACAGAACAGAGCCGTTATGGCGAAGAAGTGCTGACCATCGAGCCGGTGCTGCACAACCATCAGGTCGAAGCGTTGCGGGTGATTTCCCGTGGTACCGACGGCCAGCAATGGGTGCGCACCGCGCGCTCGGTGGTAGTGAGTGCCGGTGGCACGCCGCGCATTCCTGAGTCGTTCAAGGCGCTCAAGGGCGACCCTCGGGTGTTCCACCACTCGCAATACCTGGCGGAGATGGCCAAACAACCCTGCGTGAACAACCAGCCGATGAACATCGCGATCATCGGCGGCGGCCAGAGCGCCGCAGAAGCCTTCATCGATCTGAATGATTCGTTCCCGTCGGTGCGGGTCGATATGATCCTGCGCGGTTCGGCGCTGAAACCGGCGGACGACAGCCCGTTCGTCAACGAAGTGTTCTCGCCGGAATTCACCGACCTGATCTTCCAGCAGAAGAGCAGCGAGCGTGAGCGTCTGGTCAACGAGTACCACAACACCAACTACTCGGTGGTCGACATCGACCTGATCGAGCGTATCTACGGCATCTTTTATCGTCAGAAAGTCTCCGGAATTGCCCGCCATGCGTTCCGCACCCTGACTACCGTCGAGAGCGCCGCCGCTACCGATCGCGGGATCGAACTGACGGTGCGCAACAACGCCACCGGCGAAGTCA
Organism: Pseudomonas sp. BW7P1; assembly: GCF_024981055.1. Taxonomy (NCBI): domain Bacteria; kingdom Pseudomonadati; phylum Pseudomonadota; class Gammaproteobacteria; order Pseudomonadales; family Pseudomonadaceae; genus Pseudomonas; species Pseudomonas sp. BW7P1. Next base: position 2,249,623 of record NZ_CP103374.1, read on the forward strand.
CCATGAGCCTCTACGATGCGGTTGTGCTGGCCACCGGTTACGAGCGTCAGATGCACCGCAAACTGCTGGCGCCGCTGGAAGAGTACCTGGGTGACTTCGAGGTCGATCGCAACTACAGACTGATCACCGATGAGCGCTGCAAGGCCGGTCTGTACATGCAGGGCTTCTGCCAGGCCAGTCACGGCCTGAGCGATACATTGCTGTCGGTCCTGCCGATCCGCGCGGACGAGATTGCCGGTTCGCTGTACGAGCACGGCAAGAACCGCGGGCACAGCCGTTCGGTGATGGATTTGTTGCTGGCCACTGCCAGCTGATGACTTCCTGACGACTCCCGCGCCGAGCGCGGGAGTCGTTTCGAGGTCAATCCTGAACCCTTCCTGAATGGCCCTGCGTTTACCTGCCGCACCTCCTTTTGCGGGTTTACTCTCCAGGTATCGGGGCGTAAGCTTCGCGCGTTTTCATCAATAGCGGAGACCCACAGTGGGTACTTGTTCGAGTGACAGTTGTCGGCCGGTCCTTGTAACCGGCAGATTCTCGGCAAGATAACGCGCATTCCTTTTGTGCCGTTGTCTCGCCGAACAGCGAGCAGCGGCATCCCGATCATGGTCAGTTGAGACCATGTCCCGACGTCCTTCTCATCGACACTGAAAAGAGCGTGGTTTCGACTTTGTCGTCGCAATCGCGACCCTATCGACACGCCTGTCTTTTTTGACCGGCGCGCCAGGCCTTGCCGTGCCGGTTGCTCCGGTGCAAGGGGGCTGGACGTACCTGCCTGACGGTTTCCCGGCTGACCACAGGGGCAACAGCCATGAAACTTACGCTCAAGGAATTTTTCGCAGGTTTCCTGCGTACACGCCACATCGCCCGGCACTTCCGTCGCCTGGCGTTGCTGGAGAACCTCAAAGACACCACGGTCAGCCGTGAAGTGCCGCCCACCCTGGCCAACACGCTGGTGGACGCCGCCCATTGCGACAGCGGCGTGCTGCTGTCGAATCTGGGTACGCACACCGACGGTCTCACCGATTTTGAAGTCGATGCGTTGCGCGCGCAGTTCGGCCTCAACGAAGTCGAGCACGAGCAACCGCTGCCGTGGTGGACCCACCTGTGGCACTGCTACAAAAACCCGTTCAACCTGCTGCTGACCCTGTTGGCGGTGATCTCGTGGCTGACCGATGACCTGAAAGCCGCCATCGTGATCTTTTCGATGGTGGTGCTCTCGACCCTGCTGCGCTTCTGGCAGGAAAGCAAATCCAACCAGGCCGCCGACGCGCTCAAGGCCATGGTGAGCAACACCGCCACGGTGATGCGCCGGGACGAGCCGCGTGCCGAACTGCCGATCAAGCAATTGGTGCCGGGCGACCTGATCGTGCTTTCGGCCGGTGACATGATTCCTGCCGATTGCCGGGTGCTGAGTGCCAAGGACCTGTTCGTCAGCCAGGCCGCGATGACCGGCGAATCGATGCCGGTGGAGAAGTTTCCCCGTCAGACGGACCGTGAAACCCGAAATCCGCTGGAGCTGGACAACATCCTGTTCATGGGCACCAACGTGGTGTCCGGGACGGCGGTGGCGGTGATTCTCACCACCGGCAACAGCACCTATTTCGGTGCGCTGGCACTGCGGGTCGGGGCGACTGATCGGGCGGTGACTTCGTTCCAGCAAGGCGTGAACAAGGTCAGCTGGCTGCTGATCCGCTTCATGTTTGTCATGGCGCCGCTGGTGCTGTTCATCAACGGTTTCACCAAGGGTGACTGGACCGAAGCACTGCTCTTCGCCCTGTCGATCGCCGTGGGCCTGACCCCGGAAATGCTGCCGATGATCGTCACCTCGACGCTGGCCAAGGGCGCGGTGTTCCTGTCGCGCAAGAAAGTCATCGTCAAACGCCTGGATGCGATCCAGAACTTCGGCGCCATGGACGTGCTGTGCACCGACAAGACCGGCACCCTGACCCAGGACAAGATCTTCCTGGCGCGCAATGTCGATGTCTGGGGCGAAGACTCCGATGACGTGCTGGAAATGGCTTATCTGAACAGCTACTACCAGACCGGACTGAAAAATCTGCTCGATGTGGCGGTCCTGGAACACGTGGAAATCCATCGTGAGCTGAAGGTCGGCACGGCGTTTCGCAAGGTCGACGAGATCCCGTTCGACTTCAACCGCCGGCGGATGTCGGTGGTGGTCGAAGGGCGTGGGCAACCGCATCTGCTGATCTGCAAGGGTGCGGTGGAAGAAGTGTTGTCGGTGTGCACCCGGGTTCGTCACGGTGAAGTCGACGAAGCCTTGAGCGATGAATTGCTGGCGAGGATTCGTCAGGTGACCGCAGCCTTCAACGCTGAAGGCTTGCGCGTGGTCGCGGTGGCGGCACGGTCGATGCCGGAAGGTCGCGACACTTACAGCCTGAGCGACGAGCAGGAGCTGACGCTGATCGGTTATGTGGCATTCCTCGATCCACCGAAGGAAAGTACTGCACCGGCACTCAAGGCTTTGGCCGAACACGGCGTGGCCGTGAAAGTGCTGACCGGCGACAACGAGCTGGTGACCGCCAAGATCTGTCGCGAGGTAGGCCTGGCGCAGCAGGGTCTGTTGATGGGCAACGACATCGAACGCATGAGCGACGCGCAACTGGCGGTGGCCGTTGAAACCACCAACGTGTTCGCCAAACTGACGCCGACCCACAAGGAACGCATCGTGCGCATCCTCAAGGGTAACGGCCACGTGGTCGGGTTCATGGGCGACGGCATCAACGACGCACCGGCGCTCCGCACGGCAGACATCGGGATTTCCGTGGACAGCGCGGTGGACATCGCCAAGGAAGCGGCGGACATCATCCTGCTGGAAAAGAGCCTGATGGTGCTGGAGGAGGGCGTGCTGGAAGGGCGCCGGACCTTCGCCAACATGCTCAAGTACATCAAGATGACTGCCAGCTCGAACTTCGGCAACGTGTTCTCGGTGCTGGTCGCCAGTGCGTTCATTCCGTTCCTGCCGATGCTGCCGATGCATCTGCTGGTACAGAACCTGCTGTATGACATTTCGCAGATCGCGATCCCGTTCGACAACGTCGACGACGAAATGCTGAAACGACCACAACGCTGGCAGCCGGGGGATGTCGGACGCTTCATGCTGTTCTTCGGCCCGATCAGTTCGATCTTTGACATCACAACGTTCGCCCTGATGTGGTACGTGTTCGATGCCAACACTGCGGATCACCAGACCCTGTTCCAGTCCGGCTGGTTCGTGGTGGGGCTGCTGACCCAGACGCTGATCGTGCACATGATCCGTACGCCGAAGATTCCGTTCCTGCAAAGCCGTGCCGCCATGCCGCTGCTGGTGATGACCGGAATCATCATGACCGTGGGCATCTTCCTGCCGATGGGACCGCTGGCGCACTACTTCAAACTGCAGGCGCTGCCATCGATGTACTTCGTGTTCCTGCCGGTGATTCTGCTGGCGTACATGGCACTGACCCAGGCCGTGAAAGGCTTTTACATCCGCCGGTTCGGCTGGCAGTAACAGGAGAAAATCCCCCCTTGTGGGAGCAAGGGGGGACGGTTTCAAGGAGTACAACATGCAAGCCATCAACAACATCAATCTCGCTTCGCTGCTCGACACGCTGGTCAGCCTCAGCGCCGCTTTCGTGCTCGGCGGGCTGATCGGCTTCGAACGGCAGTATCGGCAACGCACGGCGGGCTTGCGCACCAACGTGCTGGTGGCGGTGGGCGCAGCGATTTTCGTCGATATGGCCAATCGCCTCGGCGGTGCCGAAGGTGCGGTGCGGGTGGTCGCCTACGTGGTGTCCGGCATCGGATTTCTCGGCGCCGGCGTGATCATGCGTGAAGAGGGCAACGTACGCGGTCTCAACACCGCAGCGACGCTCTGGACCTCGGCAGCGGTCGGTGCCTGCGCGGGCGCAGACCTGCTGGCCGAAGCGGTGCTGGGCACCTTGTTCGTGCTTGCCGCGAATACCTTGCTGCGACCGATCGTCAACAACATCAACCGTCAGCCACTGGATGTGGTTTCTGCGGAGGTGACCAACATTGTCTATGTGATCGCCCGACGCTCGCAGCAGACAGCTGTTTTCGCCTTGCTCGAAGCCGAACTGGAACGCAGCAACTACCCGGCCAGTGATGTCGATGTGCATGCCTTTGGCGCCGACGAGATCGAGATCGAAGCCACGCTTGCAACCACTTCTGTGGACGGCGATGAACTGGACGCACTGGTGGCGCGAATCTCTACCTCGAACCTGGTGGTGCAGGCGTTCTGGAGTCCGAGCACGACGGAGTGACACGCTTGATCCGGATGAGTGACGGTTTTTTTCAGAAAAGTCCTACAGAGCGTATCCCGATGCTTGGGTAGTCTTGCCGCCACTTGAAGCGACTGGCGGGACGTTCACGATGACCGACAAAACCTTGCGTATTCTGATCGCCGACACCCGGCATTTTCACCGGATGAAGATCGAGCGTCTGTTCAACAGCCTCGATTACTACCGCATTGCACCGGTACAGAACCTCACCGAGCTGCTGACGCTGGTCGATTACGGTTGCCAGCCGTTCGATGTGTTGGTGTTGAACGCCGAGCTGGCGGGCGGGATGCCGGATCTTTGCGGGTATCTGTTCGATCATCCGCAAGTCCGGCATGTGCTGGTCTATGGTGAGGTGGCGGATGCTCCGGCCGTTTGCGCACAGTACCGGGACAGAATTGCCATCAGCCACATTCCGTTGCCCTCGATGAGCGCCATCGCACAGCTGATGGCATCGGTCGAGGCTTGCCGTGAACATTCATCGCCTGTGTGCCCGGCAACTTCCTTTGCGCAACTGCGCGCCTGAGCACGATTTGGTCCGGTATGCAACTGTCAGGTCTGACAGGTGCTTCGCCGTGCCTGCCGTGCAAAAGTTGTAGCGCAGCTGCCAGTCGTCCCGTTCATGCAGGTTCAGTGGCGCCAGTGTCAGGCATTCGCCACGGGAGTGGTTATGGGTTCAGCAATGGTCGTCGATGATCACCCGGTGGTAGCCGGTGCCGTCCGTATGGTTCTGGAATCGGTGGGTTATAAGCCGGTTCATGTCGCTTCGAGCGGTGTCGATGTGGTGCCGATGATTCGCGAGCATGCGCCGGAACTCATCATACTTGACCTGAAACTCACCGGCATGGGCGGTCTGGAAGTACTGGAGCGCATCAGAGCCATCGGCCTGACCTGCAAGACCGTGATTTTTACCTCGGCCGACCCGCAGCATTATATGGCCCGCTGCCGACGTGCCGGTGCGATGGCCTTCGTCACCAAGTCCGCGGAGTTGCAGCAACTGCGGAACGCAATCAAGGCTGTCCGTGCCGGTTACAGCTATTTTCCTGAAGCGCCCGTGGGGTTCGCGGGGCCATCGAGAGTTGACGGCAATGAGCGCGAGCTGATCGACCGTCTCTCGGATCGTGAATTGCACATTCTGCTGCAGCTGGCACTCGGCAAACCCAACAAGGACATCGCCATGGAGATGAACCTGAGTCACAAAACCATCAGTACTTACAAGACTCGTCTGATGTTGAAGCTCGGGGTCAGCTCGCTCGTGGTGCTGCGAGAATTTGCCAGACGCAACCATCTGCTCTGAGAGGCTGACCCGTGGTGAGGTCGCTGCGACTCATTCCTCTGTTGATCTTCCTTTTTGCCAGTGCGGTACAGGCATCCGGCGCTGCGCAAAAACTGGAAATCGTCTCCCGCACCCGGCTGGAAGGTGTTCAGGTACGGCTTGACGAACAGGATCGACAGTGGCTTCGGGCACATCCGGTATTGCGCATCGGCGCTTCCGGGCCGGACTATCCCCCCTTCGAATTGACCCGCAACAGGCATGAACTGGAAGGCCTCACGGCCGAATACGCCGACGCGATCTCACAGGTGCTGAACGTCGGGATCGAAGTCTGGTGCTACCCCGATCGCGAATCCGCCATGGCCGCGCTCAAGGCCGGGGAGCTGGATTTGCTGGGCACCTCGAACAACTATGAGATCGCCGATCCCCAGCTGATGCTGTCCCGCGCCTACGCCGAAGATCAGCCGATGTGGGTGACCCGGCTCGATGAACCGTTACCCGATGATCTGTCAGGCAAGCGCATTGCGATGGTGGATGACTACCTGCCGGCTTCGACCATCGTGAAGGCTTACCCGCAAGCCGTCCTGCAGCGTTATCGCTCGATCCTCGATGCCCTGGGTGCCGTGGCATTCGGTCGGGATGATCTGTACCTCGGTGACTTCATCAGTGCCGGCTATCTGATCAACACCAACTTTCACAATGACTTGCAACTGGCCGGCCCTTCGGGCCTCGATGCGAACCCTTTCGCTTTTGCCCTGGCGCGTGGCAGCACGAGTTTGAAACGTCTGGTCGACAAGGCCCTGTTGGCCATTCCCATGGAGCAGCGCCTGGCCATGGAGCTGCGCTGGAGTGCCGGTCGTGCCGACAGTGCCGCGCAAACGCGGGTGAGCCTGAGCCCTGGCGAGCAACAGTGGAAAGATCAGCATCCGGTGGTGAGAGTGGGCGCCCTCGACGATTTTGCGCCGTTGACGTTCTTCAATGCCGATGGGCGTTTCAGCGGGCTGGTTGCCCAATTGCTCAACCTGATCAGTCAGCGCACCGGCCTGACATTCGAGGTGGTACGCGGACAGTCCCTGGACCGCCAGGTCGAGCAATTGAAAAGCGGCGAGCTGGACTTGTTGCCAGTACTGACACCGAGCCGTGAACGTGAGCTTGACATGCTGTTCACGCGGGCTTTTGCCAACACCCCCTTCGTGTTGATCACCGATTCGACGGCGCAGGGACCGCGCAGCCTGAGCGAGATGGCGGGGAAGCGCCTGGCGCTCTATCGCGGCAATCCATTGCGCGATTATCTGCTGGAGAACCTGCCCCGGGTCCGTCTGATCGAGTTGCCAAGCCCGGCAGCGGGTACCCAGGCGCTGCTCGACGGACAGGCCGATGCGACATTGAGCTCATTGCTGGTCGCGCGTTATCAGATTGATCACCAGTATCGGGACCGCTTGCGCATTGCCTCCACCGTAGGGGATCAACCAGCCCGGGTTGCCATGGCCACGGCGCTGGATGCTCCGCAGTTGCAATCGATTCTGAACAAGGCATTGCTGAGCATCGCCCCGCAGGAAATGGACGATCTGGTCGCGCACTGGAGTCGTAACGTGGTGCTGCAGGACAGCTATTGGCTGCGTCATCGGGCGCAGATCCTGCGCGGGTTTGCCGTCGCAGCGGGATTGTTGCTGTTGGCATTGGCCTGGATTGCCTTTCAGCGCCGGCAGATTCGCCAGCGCCAGCAATGGCTGCTGCAACTGCAGGAAGCCAAGAATGCGGCGGATGATGCCAATCGGGCCAAGAGCACTTTTCTGGCCGTCATGAGTCACGAAATCCGTACGCCCATGAATGCCTTGCTGGGCATGCTCGAACTGGCGCTCAAACATGCCGATGAAGGTGTGATCGATCGCCCGGCAATGCAGGTGGCGTCCACTGCGGGGCAACAACTGCTGGCATTGATCGGCGATATTCTCGACATCGCACGCATCGAGTCAGGTCATCTGTCGCTGGTTCCCGAACGGACCCGTCTGCGTGAGACCGTGTTATCCGTGTGTCGGGTTTTCGAAGGACTGGCGCGCCAGAAACAGCTGTCATGGCGTGTAGAGCTGGATGAGCGCAGCGAGGTCGAGGTGATGGTCGACGCGCTGCGTTTCAAGCAGGTGTTGTCGAACCTGCTGAGCAATGCGATCAAGTTCACCGATGAAGGCGCAATCGTCCTGCGGTTGCACATTTACGATGCGCCCGAGGGGCAGGTGGAAGTGGGGGTGATCATCGAAGACAGTGGTCGGGGAATCAGCGCCGAAGATCAGCAACGCCTGTTCAACCCGTTCGTGCAAGTCGGCAGCCAGCCGGTGTCGGCTCGCCATGGTTCCGGTCTGGGCCTGGTAATCAGCCGCAACCTGTGCCGGATGATGGGTGGCGATTTGTGGCTGACCAGCGTTCCCGGGCGAGGTACGCAAGTCATGTTGCGTCTGGAACTGCCGGTGCTTGAGCCTCTCGATCAAAAGGACGCCAGGATACCGGTGATGACAGCGGCGAAATCGCTGGACGTTCTGGTGGTGGACGATCACCCGGTCAATCGCCTGTTGCTGTGTCGGCAGTTGAGCGAGCTCGGGCATCGATTTGTCGACATCGAACACGCTGAGCAGGGACTGGATCTGTGGCGCGGCCAATCTTTCGATGTACTGATCACCGACCTCAACATGCCCGGGCTCAACGGTTATGACCTGGCGCGAGCGATTCGCAAAGAGGAGGCGGCGACGGGCAGCAAGCCTTGCCTGATTCTGGGGTTTACCGCCAATGCACAACTGGAAGAAAAACAGCGATGTCTGGCAGCCGGAATGGATGATTGCCTGTTCAAGCCGGTTTTGCTGCGGGAACTGAGCCTGGCACTGCTGGGCGCAACACCGAACGAAACACAGCCTGCAGCCATGGACGAGCAGGGATTGCCCGGTTTCGATCTGAGTTCGCTGTTGCAACTGGCGGGTGCGGACAACCCTGTCATCGGGCAATTGCGTGAGGAGATGCTGAGTAGTCTGCACACCGATCTGGAACGGCTCGACCAGTCGGGTCGGGAAGGTGATCGCGCCGCCCTGAAGGATCTGGCGCATCACGTCGCGGGCGGGGCGCATATGATCGGTGCCGAACGCGTGGTCCAAGCGTGCCGGGTGCTCGAACAGGCTTGCCGTGCCGATGAGCCCGAAGCCGCGCTTGAGGCTGCCATCGATGCGCTGCGCGAGGCCATGCACGACCTCGCGCGGCAACTTCAGGCCTGAGCGATCAGTCCCACTGCGGCGCAATGCCTTTGGGGCTGGTGAGGCGATGACCGCGATCCAGAGTGGCGATCAGCGCCATGTCGGCCTCGCTCAATGTCAGCGCGGTGGCGCCGAGGTTGCCTTGCAGGTTGGCGCGCTTGGTCGACGATGGAATCACCGCGTAACCCGATTGCATCGCCCATGCCAGTGTGACTTGCGCCGGGGTGGCTTGCAGACGCTCGGCGATCTGCACGATCAGCGGATCCTTCAGCACTTCGCCATAGGCCAAAGTCATGTACGAGGTGATCTGGATGCCCTGGCTCCGTGCGAACTCGACGACCTTGCGGTTTTGCAGATACGGGTGCAATTCGATCTGATTGGTGGCGATGTTTTCTGCACCGACGGCGGCAATTGCCTGCTTCATCAGGTCGATGGTGAAGTTGGATACACCGATCTGCCGGGTCAGGCCCAGGCGCTTCGCTTCCAGCAGGGCGCCCATGAATTCCGCCACCGGTACCTGGTCTTCCGGCGATGGCCAGTGGATCAGCGTCAGGTCCAGGTAGTCGGTCTGCAGCTTTTCCAGGCTTTCCTTGAGACTGTCGATCAGACGGTCCTTGGCAAAGTTGGCGATCCAGATCTTGCTGGTGATGAACAATTCGTTGCGGGCAATACCGCTGGCGGCGATGGCCTGGCCGACCTCGGCCTCGTTTTCGTAGATCTGTGCGGTGTCGATGACCCGGTAACCGAGCTCAAGGGCAGTGCTCACCGAATCGATGACCACCTGACCTTGCAGGCGAAACGTACCAAGACCGAAAGCGGGAACAGACATGCAGGACTCCAGGGTTGCAGTGGGAATGGGCAGGAGTATCCGCTGGCGCTTCCGTGAGAAAAACCGCTGTCCGGGCAAAGTACTGTTGACTGAAAGTCACGAATAATTGTGCTGGATATTCGTTCCATCAGTAGAACGATGAAGTCGGTTTTGCCTGACTAGTGCCAAAGGCGTGGCGAATTTATGATCGATCCATGATCAACCTGATTTCGGAGCCCACCATGAAAAACCTCATCGGTATCTTTACCAGCCCTCGCGGCCACTGGGTCGGCGATGGGTTTCCGGTTCGTACACTGTTTTCTTACGACAACCTGGGCAAGCACATCAGCCCGTTCCTGCTGCTCGATCATGCAGGACCTGCGCAGTTCACCCCGACCACTGAGCGACGTGGGGTCGGGCAGCATCCGCACCGCGGTTTCGAAACCGTGACCATCGTTTATGACGGCGAAGTGGAGCATCGCGATTCCACGGGCAGCGGCGGCAAGATCGGACCGGGCGATGTGCAATGGATGACCGCCGCCTCCGGGATCCTGCATGAGGAGTTTCACTCTGCGGATTTCGCGCGCAAGGGCGGCACGCTGGAAATGGTGCAGCTTTGGGTCAATCTGCCCGCCAGGGACAAAATGGCGGCGCCGGGCTACCAGACGATTCTGGACAGTGACATCCCCGACATCGCGCTCAAGGACAACGCCGGCAGCCTGCGGCTGATCGCCGGTGAATTCGACGGCCATACGGGGCCGTCCCGTACCTTCACGCCGATCGATGTCTGGGATCTGCGTCTGAATGCCGGCAAGTCACTGACGCTGAATCTGCATGAAGGCCGAAACACCGCGCTGGTGGTGCTTCGTGGTGCGGTCCGGATCAACGGCCAGGAGTCGGCGGGCACAGGGCAACTGGCGTTGTTCGAGCGTGAGGGTGACCGCCTGACGCTTGAGGCCAGCGAAGACGCGATGGTGTTGCTGCTCAGCGGCGAGCCGATCGATGAGCCGATCGTCGGTCATGGCCCGTTCGTGATGAATACCGAGCAGGAAATTCATCAGGCGTTCGTTGATTTCCAGTCAGGCCGGTTCGGACGGATGCCTGCGTAGATTCACATTGTGGGAGTCAGCGAGCTGGCTCCCACATTTTTTTTCAGAGGGGCATTCGATAGCCCTTATCCCGCCAAATCAATTGCTCCTACACTAAGCCCAATCTGTGCGATTTTCTCGCGATTGACCTCTGTCGGAGTTGTTTGATGCTGTCTCTGCTGACTGAACATCCGTTGTTCTGCGCGTTGATCCTGATCCTGCTCGACCTTGGCCTGTGGCGTCTGATCGGTTCCCGGGGCAGTGGATGGAAGCTGTTGGTGCGGGTGCTTATTTTCAGCCTGTTCAGCGTGCTGCTGTTCAACGAAGGCCTCAACCCGATGGAGCCGGCGCCTTGGGCCGACAATGTGCCGCTGCATCTGGCGGCGACCGGGCTGCAGATCGGCTGGTGGCTGTTCGGCGCACGGACCCTGACGGTGTTGATCGGGGCGGTGATGATGCAACGGGTCGGCCACACCGGGCGGCTTTTGCAGGATCTGCTCGGTGCGGTGATCTTTCTGATCGCCATTATTGCGGCACTGGCCTATGTGCTGGACTTGCCGGTCAAAGGTGTGCTGGCGACATCCGGGGCGCTGGCGATCATCGTCGGTCTGGCGTTGCAGAGTACGCTGAGCGACGTGTTCTCCGGGATCGTCCTGAACACCACCAAACCCTATCAACTCGATGACTGGATTTCCATCGACGGCACCGAGGGCCGGGTCACCGACATCGACTGGCGCGCCACGCGCCTGCAGACTTCCCAGGGCAGCATGGCGGTGATTCCCAATTCACTGGCGGCCAAGGCCAAGATCATCAACTTCAGCCGCCCGAGCAATATGTTCGGTGTCGCCGTCAGCGTGCAGGTGAGTCCCCATGCCCGACCGAATTCGGTGATCGACGCTCTGGAGCGGGCGATGCAAGGTTGTCGTCCGTTGCTGGACACGCCGGCGCCGAGCGTCGCGCTGAAAAGTTCGAGCAGCGCCGGCGCGGAGTATGAAATCAGCGGCTTCGTCGCCTCGATGGGCGAGAAGCGTGCGGTGCGCAATCAATTGTTCGACCTGGCTTACCGACATTTGCAGGCATCCGGGGTCAACCTGCTGTCGAGCGATGAGCCTGCCGCACCGGCCCATCTCTCGCGGCCACGGGCGCTGCTCGACAGCTCGCCGATTTTCTCCACCCTGCGGCAGGAAGAGAAAGAAACCTTCAGCCAGAACATGACCCTGCAAACTTTCCGCGCCGGCGAGATCATTCTGGCGGGCGGGGAGGTCAGCGATCACTTGTTCATCATCGAGTCCGGTGTGGTGTCGGTGACCTTGAATCGTCACGGCGTACCGTTCGAATCCGGGCGCATGGGACCGGGGGAAGTGATCGGCGAGGCCGGGATTCTGTCCGATTCGTCTTTGCCCGCCGACTTTTCCGCCAAGACGTTCTGCGCCCTGTATCGCATCGAGAAGTCTTATCTCAAGCCTTGCCTGGATGCCCGTCATGACATCAATGACGCGATGAAGGCGCTGCTGGATTTCCGCCTGCTCAAGGCGCAGGCGCTGACGCAGGAAACGCCGGCAGCGGTTCCGAAAAGAGGCTTCCTGCAATGGCTGCGTCGTCGCGCCTGAGGCGGATCAGCGGCATCCATGCCCGGTAGCAGGCGCGATTGGTGAAATCAATTGTCGATCCGATACCCGGATCCCGTATACATGAGGACCATCGGCGGAACGATCCGCGTCTCCCTGCAAAAGGACTGAGCAATGAGCGAGCCACGCCTGGCGAATCTGAAACGGTATCTGCAACGACTCGGGTTCGACACGCATCCGGCACCGACCCTGGACACGCTGCGGTTGTTGCAGCTGCGCCACACCGGTGTTTTCCCTTTCGAAAATCTGTCGACGCTCACCGGCGAACCTGTATTGATCGATCTGCCGTCAATTGAGCGCAAGGTTCTGAACGACGCCCGCGGTGGCTACTGCTACGAGCTCAACAACCTGTTCCTGGCACTGTTGCTGGAGCTGGGCTTCGATGCCCGGGGCATCAGCGGGCGAGTGGTGATGAATCAGCCCGAAGGCAGCTGGACGGCACGCACCCATCGCTTGAGTCTGGTGACCCTCGAAGGCGTGCGTTACATCACCGACGTCGGCTTCGGCGGCATGGTGCCGACTGCGCCGCTGGTACTCGATACCGAAGCGGAGCAATCCACACCCCACGAACCCTATCGCATCGAAGTGCAGGCCGATGGCTACATGCTGCGGGCGAGTGTCGCCGGTGAATGGCGACCGATGTACCTGTTCGACCTGCAACGCCAGGAAGACATCGATTACACCCTCGGCAACTGGTATGTCTCGACCCACCCGGACTCACCGTTCGTTCAGCGCCTGATGGTTGCACGCACCGGCGATGGCTGGCGACGTACGTTGAACAACGGCAGTTTCGCGATCCACCGCATCGGTGCCGAGAGCGAGCGGCGTGAAGTGACTGATGTCGACGAACTGATCGAATTGCTGGAGCGGGAGTTCGGCCTGCGCTTGCCGCACCAGCCCGGTGCACGTCTGGCGCTGGCGCGCTTGATTCAGCCGGCGTGAAGCCTAAGGTTTTGCATCCGGCTCCAGTACCCGCCGGATTTCGTTCACGGCCGCCGACAGTTTTTTCTCAAGGCTCTTGAGGTCGGTGGCGGTGACGCCTTTCTTGAATTGCCCAATGGAATGCTCGAGTTCATCGGCATCGCCACGGCTGTTAAGCAGAGCGTGGCGCAGAGTGTTGTTGATTACCGTCTGATAGCCAAACCCTTCGTCTTCGGCGACCGTACGTGCGGCTTCGATGACCGCATCATCGAGCATGATGGTGATGCGGGTCTTGCCCTTGTTGGAGGCGACGGCGCCCCGTTTTCCCTGGCTGAAGTCGTATTCATCCTTCATTGATCAAGTCTCCGGAAAATAATCGCGTCGCTCGCTGGGCGTTGCCCTGCGCGCGGAAATGATTCGAACCAAATTCGGCTCTCGATAGCTGTACACAACGACCAGCAAACGTCCCTTGCCGTCGTTGCCGAGAGTGATCCAGCGTTGCTCGTCATGATCGTTGTCTTCAATCGTCAGTGCTCGTTCGTCGTAGAAGACCGGTTCGGCCTCGGCGAGGCTGATCCCTCTGTGTTTGAGTTTGTTGGCAGCATTCTTGCTTTTGTCGAACTAAATCTTGAATGACTTCATTATGCATACTTTATATGTATAAAAAAGAGCGCGGCCACACCGTCGGTCGCCATGAGCACTTCAGCCTAGGTGGATAAAACGCGGGGCCAGTCAACGATGTGTTGCCGGATTTGTGGCGGCATGTAGGCGGCGGGATAGAAGGTTGAGTGGCTGCCTATCCATAATGTGACTGATAAGTTGTATACAACTCTATGGACATTTGTCCCGACTCTTGAATACAGTGTGCGCATAACAAAAACCAGGGAACCCCCCCACCATGAAAACGCCCCATGTTTCACACCAACGGCCCGAGGACGAAAATCTCGGGGTCGGCGCGAATATGGCTTACGGCCTGCAACATGTTCTGACCATGTATGGCGGTATCGTCGCGGTGCCACTGATCATTGGCCAGGCCGCCGGGTTGTCACCGGCGGACATCGGTCTGTTGATTGCTGCTTCATTGTTTGCGGGAGGGCTGGCCACGCTGCTGCAAACCCTGGGTCTGCCGTTTTTCGGATGTCAGTTGCCGCTGGTGCAGGGCGTGTCGTTCTCCGGTGTCGCCACGATGGTGGCGATTGTCAGCAGCGGCGGGGAGGGCGGCTTTCAATCAGTGCTCGGCGCGGTCATTGCGGCGTCGCTGATCGGCTTGCTGATCACGCCGGTATTCTCACGCATCACCAAGTTCTTCCCGCCGCTGGTCACGGGCATCGTGATCACCACCATCGGCCTGACGCTGATGCCGGTGGCCGCCCGCTGGGCCATGGGCGGCAACAGCCATGCGCCGGACTTCGGAAGCATGCAGAACATCGGTCTGGCGGCGGTTACGCTGGTGCTTGTGCTGTTGCTGAGCAAGATCGGCAGTTCCACCATTTCGCGTCTGTCGATCCTGTTGGCGATGGTGATCGGCACGGTGCTGGCCGTGTTCCTCGGCATGGCGGATTTCTCTGGCGTCACCCAGGGTCCGATGTTCGGCTTCCCGACGCCGTTCCATTTCGGCATGCCGACCTTCCATTTTGCCGCGATCCTGTCGATGTGCATCGTGGTCATGGTGACCCTGGTGGAAACCTCGGCTGACATCCTGGCAGTCGGTGAAATCATCGGCACCAAAGTCGATTCCAAGCGACTGGGCAACGGTCTGCGGGCGGACATGCTGTCGAGCATGTTTGCACCGATCTTCGGCTCGTTCACCCAAAGTGCCTTCGCCCAGAACGTCGGGCTGGTGGCGGTAACCGGAATCAAGAGTCGTTATGTGGTGGCGACCGGCGGTATCTTTCTGGTGATCCTCGGCCTTTTGCCATTCATGGGCCGGGTCATCGCGGCGGTGCCGACTTCGGTTCTGGGCGGCGCCGGCATCGTGCTGTTCGGCACCGTGGCGGCGAGCGGTATTCGTACGCTGTCCAAGGTCGACTACCGCAATAACGTCAACCTGATTATCGTTGCCACGTCGATCGGATTCGGCATGATCCCGATTGCCGCGCCGAACTTCTATGATCACTTCCCGAGCTGGTTCGCGACCATTTTCCATTCCGGCATCAGTTCGTCGGCGATCATGGCGATCCTGCTGAACCTGGCGTTCAACCACTTCACCGCCGGCAACTCGGATCAGCAGTCGGTGTTCGCGGCGGCAGAAGAGCGGACCCTGCGTTACCGGGATCTGGCCGCCCTGCGCGAAGGCGATTACTTCAGCGACGGCAAGCTCCATGACTGTGATGGCAATGAAGTGCCGGTGATCGATCTGGAGTCGGATCACGGTCATGGCGCACCGAAGGTACATGCCAGGAGCAGCGAGCACGTCTGACCGTTGTGTCTGAAACAGAAAAGGGCCGATCAGTCGGAAAACTGATCGGCCCTTTTTATGGCGCCGATTTTTTCAACGCCCACAAAAAAGCCCCTGAATCTTTCGATTCAGGGGCTCTGTATTTGGCTCCACAACCTGGACTCGAACCAGGGACCCAGTGATTAACAGTCACTTGCTCTACCAACTGAGCTATTGCGGAATTGGTGCGTATGTTACTGATTTAAAAAGACTAGTCAAGCTTTGTCGGAATTTTTTTGCTGAACGGTTTTCAGCCGCCAAATGTAAAGGTGCCCATCAGCAGTTTTGCGTACAGCGCCGTGGCGGCCAGTTGCACCAGCCACAGGGCCAGACCGCCGAGAAATACACCGGTCGCCACTTGCAGCACCAGGCTTTTCTCGCGTTTGCCCGAGGTGCGGGGTGGATAGTAGTCCAGCTCGTCACGGTCGGCGCGCAGATCGTCGTTTTTCATGTCGGTTCTCTGAAATCCTGTTTGCATGCAGTCTAGAGGGTATAGCGGCTTTTCTTCGGACAAATAAAAAACGGGAAACCCGAAGGCTTCCCGTTTTTAATGCTGCGCCGGATCAGATGACCTGAACGATGGCGTCGGTCACGACTTCGATGTTGCTCTGGTTCAGCGCGGCCACGCAGATGCGGCCGGTGTCCAGGGCGTAGATGCCGAACTCGTTGCGCAGGCGATGAACCTGCTCGGTGGTCAGGCCGGAGTAGGAGAACATGCCACGCTGACGACCGACGAAGCTGAAGTCATGCTGCGGGGCTTTCTTCGCCAGCAGGGCGACCATCTGCTCGCGCATGCCACGAATGCGCAGGCGCATTTCGGCCAGTTCGGCTTCCCATTGGGCGCGCAGTTCCGCGCTGTTCAGCACTGCAGCGACAACGCTTGCACCGTGGGTCGGCGGGTTGGAGTAGTTGGTGCGGATCACGCGTTTGACCTGCGACAGTACGCGGGCGCTTTCTTCTTTCGATTCGCTGACGATCGACAGGGCGCCGACGCGCTCGCCGTACAACGAGAACGACTTGGAGAACGAGCTCGATACGAAGAAGGTCAAGCCGGATTCGGCAAACAGGCGCACGGCAGCGGCGTCTTCGGCAATGCCGTCACCGAAACCCTGGTAAGCCATGTCGAGGAACGGCACGTGACCTTTGGCCTTGACCACTTCCAGCACGTTGTTCCAGTCCGCCGGGCTGAGGTCGACACCGGTCGGGTTGTGGCAGCAGGCGTGCAGCACGATGATCGAGCCGTTCGGCAGGGCGTTGAGGTCTTCCAGCAGGCCGGCACGGTTCACGTCGTGAGTGGCGGCGTCGTAGTAGCGGTAGTTCTGCACCGGGAAACCGGCGGTTTCGAACAGCGCGCGATGGTTTTCCCAGCTCGGGTCGCTGATGGCCACGACGGCATTCGGCAGCAGTTGCTTGAGGAAGTCGGCACCGATTTTCAGTGCGCCGGTTCCGCCGACGGCCTGAGTGGTGACCACGCGGCCAGCGGCCAGCAGTGGCGAATCATTGCCGAACAGCAGCTTTTGCACAGCCTGATCGTAAGCTGCGATGCCGTCGATCGGCAGGTAGCCACGGGAAGCGTGCTGAGCAGCGCGAATGGTTTCGGCTTCGATAACGGCGCGCAGGAGTGGAATTCGCCCCTCTTCGTTGCAATACACACCCACCCCGAGATTGACCTTGTTGGTCCGGGTATCGGCGTTGAATGCTTCGTTGAGGCCCAGGATTGGATCGCGGGGTGCCATTTCGACAGCGGAGAACAGGCTCATTTTTACGGCAGCTCTAAATGGAGAGTGGAGGGACGTGTGGCGCTCCAGCCGAATGCACTAGAGCGGTGCACAAACGGGGAGCTAGTATAGAGGCCATCATCGACCAATGGCGACAGGCGATTCGGGTTTTCAGGTAAGTTTTTCCGATTATTTCTCGACCGTTAGTCGAATGGGCTTGTCGGAGACTTTACCGGATGTAGGACTTTTACCTTGAAAGGTAAGGCAATCGGCTCCACATTCAGCACAATCTTCGTTTTTCCTTGCGCGACATTGGTCGTTCGCGGTCTTCCTCGTGGTGCTGCGGTTTTCCGTCAGCGCCGCGATTGCAGAGGTGTTTATGTCTGAATTCCAGCTCGTCACCCGATTCGACCCTGCCGGCGATCAGCCTGAAGCCATTCGCCAGATGGTCGAGGGCATCGAAGCCGGGCTGGCGCACCAGACGCTGCTCGGTGTGACCGGTTCGGGCAAGACCTTCAGCATCGCCAACGTGATTGCCCAGGTGCAGCGTCCGACCCTGGTGCTGGCGCCGAACAAGACTCTGGCCGCGCAGTTGTATGGCGAGTTCAAGTCGTTCTTCCCGAACAACGCCGTCGAGTATTTCGTTTCCTACTACGACTACTACCAGCCCGAAGCCTACGTGCCGTCGTCCGACACCTTTATCGAGAAGGATGCGTCGATCAACGATCACATCGAGCAGATGCGTCTGTCGGCGACCAAGGCATTGCTGGAGCGCAAGGACGCGATCATCGTGACCACGGTGTCGTGCATCTACGGTCTGGGCAGCCCCGAAACCTATCTGAAAATGGTGTTGCACGTCGATCGCGGCGACAAACTCGATCAACGCGCACTGGTGCGACGCCTGGCTGACCTGCAGTACACCCGCAATGACATGGATTTCGCCCGGGCCACATTCCGTGTACGCGGCGATGTGATCGATATCTTTCCAGCCGAATCCGATCTCGAAGCCATCCGTATCGAGTTGTTCGATGACGAAGTGGAGAGCATTTCCGCATTCGACCCGCTGACCGGCGAGGTCATCCGCAAACTGCCGCGTTTCACCTTCTACCCGAAGAGCCACTACGTGACGCCCCGGGAAACCCTGCTCGATGCCATCGAGGGGATCAAGGTCGAATTGCAAGAGCGTCTGGAATACCTGCGCAACAACAACAAACTGGTCGAGGCCCAGCGCCTGGAGCAGCGCACCCGGTTTGACCTGGAGATGATCCTCGAACTCGGCTACTGCAACGGTATCGAAAACTACTCGCGCTATTTGTCGGGGCGTCCCGCCGGTGCGGCACCGCCAACGCTCTACGATTATCTGCCCGCCGACGCCTTGCTGGTGATCGACGAATCCCACGTCAGCGTGCCGCAGGTCGGCGCGATGTATAAGGGCGACCGTTCGCGCAAGGAAACCCTGGTGGAATACGGCTTCCGTCTGCCCTCGGCGCTGGACAACCGACCCATGCGTTTCGACGAGTGGGAAGCTGTGAGCCCGCAGACGATCTTCGTTTCCGCCACGCCCGGCAATTACGAAGCCGAGCATGCCGGACGGGTGATCGAGCAAGTCGTACGGCCGACCGGTCTGGTCGACCCGCAGGTCGAAGTGCGTCCTGCGCTGACCCAGGTTGATGATCTGCTTTCGGAAATCACCAAGCGTGTAGCCTTGGAGGAGCGAGTGCTGGTCACCACGCTGACCAAGCGCATGGCCGAAGATCTGACGGACTACCTGGCCGACCACGGCATTCGTGTACGTTATCTGCACTCGGACATCGACACCGTCGAGCGGGTCGAAATCATCCGCGATCTGCGCCTTGGTACGTTCGATGTGCTGGTGGGGATCAACCTGTTGCGAGAAGGCCTGGACATGCCGGAAGTGTCACTGGTGGCGATTCTCGATGCCGACAAGGAAGGCTTTCTGCGTTCCGAACGCTCATTGATCCAGACCATCGGGCGAGCGGCCCGTAACCTCAATGGGCGGGCGATTCTCTATGCGGATCACATCACCGGTTCGATGGAGCGCGCCATTGGCGAGACCGAGCGTCGTCGCGAAAAGCAGATCGCATTTAACCTGGCCAACGGCATCACGCCGAAAGGCGTTTTCAAGGACGTTGCGGACATCATGGAAGGCGCCACCGTGCCCGGCTCGCGGAGCAAGAAGCGCAAGGGCATGGCCAAGGCTGCCGAGGAAAACGCCAGATACGAGGCCGAACTGCGTTCGCCGAGCGAGATCACCAAGCGCATCCGCCAGCTGGAAGAGAAGATGTACCAGTTGGCCCGCGATCTGGAATTCGAAGCGGCGGCGCAGATGCGCGACGAAATCGCCAAGCTGCGTGAGCGACTGTTGGCCGTTTAACAGATCGTTCCCACGCTCTGCGTGGGAATGCAGCCCTGGACGCTCTGCGTCCGCTCAAGGTTAATGAGCCTCGCCGGCCTTCAGGCCGGCAGGCAGTTTTCTGGTCAATAAAATGGCCAGCATGCTGATTCCCAGCGCAATCCCGACAAAATGAAACGCGTCGTTGTAGGCCATGATCAGCGCCTGCTGATGGACAATCTCGCTCAGTTTCCCCAGCGCCGCCGTGTCACTGCCAAAACGATCGGTCATCGATGCCAGACGTTCGGCCACCTGTGGATTGGTCGGCACCACCGCTTCACGCAAATAATCGAAGTAAGTCTTGGTGCGCGCATCCAGCAGGGTGGCGAGCAGGGCGATGCCGATGGCGCCGCCCAGGTTGCGCAAGATGTTGAACAGACTCGACGCCGAGCCCGCGTCCTGGGGCTGAATGTAAGCCGTGGCGATCAACGAAATGGTGACCATGATCAACGGCTGGCCGAGGGCGCGGATGATCTGGATCTGATTGAACTGCGGCCCGGCAAAGTCAGGGTTGAGCACGCCGGATGAGAAACTCGCCAGACCAAACAGCCCGAACCCCAAAGTACATAGCCATTTGGGTGACACAAACTTCATCAGTTTCGGCACCAGCGGAATCAGAAACAGCTGTGGTACGCCCATCCACATGATCACTTCGCCGATCTGCAGGGCGTTGTAATTCTGGATCTGCGCCAGATACAGCGGCAGCAGGTAGATCGAGCCGTACAGCCCGACGCCCATGCCAAGGCTGGAAATGCTCGACAGACCGAAGTTGCGATTGCGCAGGATGCCGAGGTTGATCAGCGGGTTGGGTTTGGGAATCTGTACGATCACGAAGGTGATGAGGCTCAACAACGCGATGCTGCCCAGCGTCACGATCAGGCTCGATTCCAGCCAGTCCTTGCGATGACCTTCTTCAAGAAACACTTGCAGGCAACCAAGGCCGATGCCCAGCGTGAGAATGCCGGTGTAGTCGGTGCTTTTCAGCAGTTCCCAATGGGCTTCTTTCTTTTCCAGGCCGTACATCAGCCCCGCGATCATGATCAGCCCCGGCGGCACGTTGATGTAGAAAATGTATTCCCAGCCCCAGTTTTCCGTGAGCCAGCCGCCGAGGGTCGGTCCGATGGACGGGGCGAAAGTGGCGGTCATGGCGAACATCGCCATGCCTTTGGCACGGTGGTGTTCGGGGAGTTTGATCAGGGTCAGGGTGAAGGCCAGCGGGATCAGTGCGCCACCGGTGAAACCCTGCATGGCGCGGAATACGATCATGCTGTCGAGGCTCCAGGCCATCGAACACAGCAGGGATGAAATCAGAAAACCCATCGACACCCACACCGCCAGGCGCCGTGCCGAAAGCAGCTGCACCAGCCATGCGGTCAGCGGGATCATGATGATTTCCGCCACCAGATAGGACGTGGAAATCCATGAGCCTTCTTCCAGCGTTGCCGACAGCGCGCCCTGAATGTCCTTGAGCGATGAGTTGGTGATCTGAATATCGAGCACCGCCATGAATGCGCCGAGCATCACGCTCATCACCGCGATCCAGTCCCGCCGGGTCGGTTCGCCGACCGGGCGGATCAATTGATCACCGGCCATTGTCTGGAGCGTCTTTGATATTCACGGTAGCGGTGACCGACATGCCCGGGCGGATTTTGCCGTGCAGCGGGTTGTCCGCCTTGAACGTCAGCTTGACCGGAATCCGCTGTACGACCTTGGTGAAGTTGCCGGTGGCGTTGTCCGGCGGCAACAGGCTGAACTGCGCGCCGGAGGCGGCGAACAGGCTGTCGACCCGTGCTTCGATCGGCGTATCGCTGTAGGCATCAAAGACCAGCTCGGCTTTCTGGCCCGGTTGCATGTGGCCAATCTGGGTTTCCTTGAAATTGGCCTGCACCCAGATGTCTTCGTCCGGAACGATCGACAGCAGATACGCGCCGGCCTGAACAATCTGGCCATTGCGTGCGGCACGCTGGCCGACCAGGCCGCTGATCGGCGCATGGATTTCGCTGCGGGTCAGGTTCAGTTCGGCCTGGGCGAGGTCGGCGCGGGCGTTGGCGATCTGCGCGTCGAGGCGTTTGATCTCCGCATTCAATGCGCTGACCTGTTGGCGCTGACTCTGGGCATCGGCCTGAGCCTTGGCCACTTGCGAGCGGGCGATGTGGTTGTCGGCGGAAAGGGTGGTGACCCGTTCCTCGGAAACGAAACCGGGTTTGCGCAGGGCTTCGGCACGGGACAGATCGATCTGTGAGCGGCCCAGTGTCGCTTGCGTGGTGGCCACTTGTGCTTCGCTGGCGGCAATCAGGCTGGCCTGCTGCGTCAATTTGCTCTGGGCCTGCAGGCGCTCGGCTTCGCGGGTGGCGAGGGCGGCGTTGGCGCGATCAACGGCGAGGCGGAAGTCGTCGCCTTCGAGGCGGACCAGCAACTGGCCTTTTTCTACATGCTGATTGTCCTGCACCAGGACTTCGTCGATGCGCGCGCTCAATTGGCTCGACACGCGGGTGATTTCGCCCTGGACATAAGCGTTGTCAGTGCTTTCATAAAATCGTCCCTTGAAAAACCAATGAGCAAACAGGCTTCCTGCAATCAGCAGGACAAGCAGGACGAAAATGATCAGGCGACGCTTGAGTTGGGCAGGCATGGGGCAAACTGTAGTCGAGGAATTGTAAGGAAAGTTATCAGCAAGCGAATCTGGCACGAAGCCGATAAGCGGTAAATGCCGTCTGCTGATATTCAGCCATTCACTGCGCCCAACGGGCGTTTCAGACGCAAGCTTGGCTTAAATGCCCTGCCCGCTGGAGCCGGGCGGGTGTCGCCTGTTACCATTCGCCGCTTGATTGTTCTTTGCTTTTCATTCTTTTCGAGACATGCCATGACCACCGTCCGCACTCGCATCGCGCCATCGCCTACCGGGGACCCCCATGTAGGTACCGCTTACATCGCATTGTTCAACTACTGCTTTGCCAAGCAGCATGGCGGTGAGTTCATCCTGCGGATCGAAGACACCGACCAGTTGCGTTCGACTCGCGAGTCCGAACAGCAGATCTTCGACGCCCTGCGCTGGCTGGGCATCGACTGGAGCGAAGGTCCGGACGTCGGCGGCCCGCACGGTCCGTATCGCCAGAGCGAGCGCGGCGACATCTATCAGAAGTACTGCCAGCAACTGGTCGACATGGGCCACGCTTTCCCGTGCTTCTGCACTGCCGAAGAACTGGACCAGATGCGCGCCGAGCAAATGGCTCGCGGCGAAACTCCGCGCTACGACGGCCGTGCACTGCTGCTGTCCAAGGAAGAAGTTGCCCGTCGTCTGGCTGCCGGCGAGCCTCACGTGATTCGCATGAAAGTGCCGACCGAAGGCGTCTGCGTGGTTCCGGACATGCTGCGTGGCGACGTCGAGATCCCGTGGGATCGCATGGACATGCAAGTGCTGATGAAGACCGACGGTCTGCCGACGTACTTCCTGGCCAACGTGGTCGACGACCATCTGATGGGCATCACCCATGTGTTGCGCGGTGAAGAATGGCTGCCATCGGCACCGAAACTGATCCTGCTCTACGAATACTTCGGCTGGGAACAACCGCAACTGTGCTACATGCCGTTGCTGCGTAACCCGGACAAGAGCAAATTGTCCAAGCGCAAGAACCCGACTTCGGTGACGTTTTACGAGCGTATGGGCTTCATGCCGGAAGCGATGCTCAACTACCTGGGCCGTATGGGCTGGTCGATGCCGGACGAGCGCGAAAAGTTCTCGCTGCAGGAAATGGTCGACAATTTCGACCTCAAGCGTGTGTCCCTGGGCGGGCCGATTTTCGACATCGAGAAACTGTCGTGGCTCAACGGCCAGTGGTTGCGTGACCTGCCGGTGGAAGAGTTCGCCGCTCGTATTCAGAAGTGGGCCTTCAACTCCGAATACATGATGAAGATCGCACCGCACGTTCAGGGCCGTGTCGAAACCTTCAGTCAGGTTGCCCCGCTGGCCGGGTTCTTCTTCGCCGGTGGCGTGAACCCGGACGCCAAACTGTTCGAATCGAAAAAGCTCTCGGGTGATCAGGTTCGTCAGTTGATGCAGTTGATCCTGTGGAAACTCGAAAGCCTGCGTCAATGGGAGAAGGACAGCATTACGGCGACGATTCAGGCAGTGGTGGAGTTCCTCGAGCTGAAACTGCGTGATGCGATGCCGCTGATGTTTGCGGCAATCACCGGTCAGGCAAGCTCGGTATCGGTGCTCGATGCGATGGAAATCCTCGGTCCGGATCTGACCCGTTTCCGTCTGCGCCAGGCCATTGACCTGCTGGGCGGCGTGTCGAAGAAAGAAAACAAAGAGTGGGAAAAGCTGTTGGGCGCTATCGCCTGATCGCGTTTGACGTTGCAGGACGCGCCGCAGGTCAGGATCTTTTGATCCCGTCCTTCGGCGTTTTCCCCCGAATTTACGGGGGGAGGGCGGTAAGTGATTGTTATGCCGACAAAAAATTTTGAAATTTTTCAAAAATAAGTTTGACAGGCTTTCGATACGCCCTTAAGATTCGCCCCGTCCTCAGCGATGACATCAACGATGAGGGGCTATAGCTCAGCTGGGAGAGCGCTTGCATGGCATGCAAGAGGTCGACGGTTCGATCCCGTCTAGCTCCACCAATTTACACTTCGAAGCTTGGCCACACCGGTTTCGAAGCGATCAACACTCAGCGTTGATCAGTTGTATAGAAGGTTTGTGTCCCCTTCGTCTAGTGGCCTAGGACACCGCCCTTTCACGGCGGTAACAGGGGTTCGAGTCCCCTAGGGGACGCCAGTTTTACAGAAGTGATGTTGCAAAATGTCGCTCCGCCGCGAGGCGAAAAATCTGGGGCTATAGCTCAGCTGGGAGAGCGCTTGCATGGCATGCAAGAGGTCGACGGTTCGATCCCGTCTAGCTCCACCAATTTACAGTTCAAGGTCTGGCCACGCAGACCTTGAATCGATCAGATCTCAGCACTGATCAGTTGTATAGAAGGTTTGTGTCCCCTTCGTCTAGTGGCCTAGGACACCGCCCTTTCACGGCGGTAACAGGGGTTCGAGTCCCCTAGGGGACGCCACGATTACCCGCCTTGCGGGATTTATAAGGGTCATTCAATTATTGAATGGCCCTTTTGTTTGTCTGGCGTTTGGCCAAATCTCCTTTTTCCTTACACTGTGCTTCAGACCAGCGGTCATATTCTCGACTTGCAGAATATTATTATGAGAATAATATTCTAATCGTAATATTCGGAGGCAACGATGAACGACAAAAAAGCTCAAACCCGCGAACGCATCCTCAAGGCTGCCAGCGCCGCTCTGATTCAGCGCGGCCCGGCCGAACCGAGCGTGGGAGAGGTCATGGGGGCCGCCGGTCTGACTGTCGGTGGCTTCTATGCGCACTTCGAAAGCAAGGACGCAATGATGCTCGAGGCGTTCAAGCAGTTGTTGAGTCGCCGCCGGGATCTGATTGCCGACATGGATAGCGAGTTGACCGGTGAAGAGCGCCGCGCCTTGGTGGCCGCGTTCTACCTGTCGCGCAAGCATCGCGATTCCAGCGATTCGGCCTGTCCGATTCCGGCTTCTATCGGTGAGCTTGGAAGGCTGCCGGAAGCGTTTCGCATAGCGCTCAACGAGCACCTGGAGCTGATGATTGCGCAATTGGCGTCAAGCCCCGAAGACACCGACAAAGCGCTGGCCGATGTGGCCCTGATGGTGGGTGGTCTCGCGCTCGCGAGGGCGCTGGGGCCTGGTGATTTATCCGATCGATTGCTGCGCGCTGCCAAGTCGGCGGTGCGTTGACCTGAAGGCAGCAAGCCTGAGGAGAGAGCGATGAGCACGTTGAAGTGGGTTCGTGGCGTTAATGGCACCTTGGGCTGGTTTGCGCCGAAACTGGTAGCAAGCAAAATGCGGCTGGCGTTCATGACGCCACGCGCGAATTCGCCACGGGAGTGGGAATTGCCGCTTTTGGCGAAATCCGAGCGAATCACTTTACGTTTCGGTCTATCCGCACTGCGTTGGGGGCAAGGTCCGACAGTTCTGCTGATGCACGGTTGGGAAGGGCGGCCGACCCAGTTTGCCGCGCTGATCACTGCGCTGGTCGAAGCCGGTTACACCGTGGTCGCTCTCGATGGTCCGGCTCACGGTCGTTCGCCAGGGCGCGAAGCCAACGTCGTTCTGTTTGCGCGCGCCATGCTCGAAGCCGCTGCTGAATTACCACCGCTGCAAGCGGTCATCGGCCACTCCATGGGTGGTGCCAGCGCCATGCTTGCGGTGCAGCTGGGGCTGCGTACCGAAACCCTGGTCAGTATTGCCGCTCCGGCACGCATTCTGGGCGTTTTGCGCGGATTTGCGCGTTATGTGGGAATGCCGCCCCGGGCTCGTTCTGCGTTCATTCGTCAGGTCGAACAGGACGTCGGCATGCGCGCCGCCACTCTTGACGTCGCCCACTATCAGCTGGATATGCCAGGCCTGATTGTGCACGCCGAAGACGATACCTTCGTCTCGGTGAAAGAATCCCGACTGATCCACGAGTCCTGGTTCGACAGCCGACTGTTGCGTCTGGAGTCAGGCGGTCATCAGCGTGTGCTGGCCGACCCCAGGGTGATTGATGGCGTGCTATCACTGCTGGCCGGGCGTAGCCTTCAGGCACGGCAATCGGCGTAGTCATCCGTTACACTGCCCCGGTTGAATCATTTGACCGGGAGTAGGGCATGGGCTGGGATCGGGCAACGCCGTTTACCATTGATCTGCAAGTAGGCGCCGAGGACATCGACGGGTTGGGTCATGCCAACAACGCGGTGTACGTGACCTGGCTCGAGCGTTGTGCCTGGCGCCACTCGCAGCGGCTGGGGCTGGACCTGGTCGAGTACCGGCGTCTGGATCGGGCGATGGCGGTGGTGCGTCACGAAATCGACTATTTGGCAGCCGCCTATGAAGGTGACGAGCTGCAACTGGCAACCTGGATCGTCGATTGGGATCGGCGCCTGAAAATGACCCGTCACTTCCAACTGGTTCGCCCCAGTGATAACGCCACGCTGCTGCGCGCCCAAACTACGTTTGTCTGCATCGAGCTGTCCACCGGCAGGCCCAAGCGTATGCCTGCCGAGTTCATCGAAGGCTACGGCCCGGCCATCCAGACAGCGAACATGGGTTTAACGCGCGAAACCCAGTAAACTGCCGCTCGTTTTTCCTTGAGTGTGTGTTTTCCATGCAAATTGCTCTGGCGCCGATGGAAGGGTTGGTCGACGACATCCTGCGCGATGTCCTGACCCGTGTCGGCGGTATTGACTGGTGTGTGACCGAGTTCATTCGCGTCAACGATCAGTTGCTGACCCCGGCCTATTTCCACAAGTTCGGCCCTGAACTGCTCAATGGTGCCCGCACTGCCGCTGGTGTGCCGCTGCGCGTGCAACTGTTGGGTTCCGACCCGGTATGCCTGGCGGAGAACGCTGCACTGGCCTGTGAACTGGGCTCGGAAGTGATCGATCTGAACTTCGGTTGCCCGGCCAAAACCGTGAACAAGTCCCGTGGCGGAGCCGTACTGCTCAAGGAGCCGGAACTGCTCAATCAGATCGTCGAACACGTGCGGCGTGCAGTGCCGGCGCACATTCCCGTCACTGCCAAGATGCGCCTGGGTTTCGACAGCCCGGACGGCTCGCTGGTCTGCGCCACGGCGCTGGCCGAGGGCGGCGCCGAGCATATCGTGCTTCACGCCCGGACCAAGATGGACGGCTACAAGCCGCCCGCCCATTGGGAGTGGATCCCGCGTGTGCAGGACGTGGTCAAGGTGCCGGTGTTTGCCAACGGCGACATCTGGAGTGTCGAAGACTGGCGGCGCTGTCGGGAAATCAGCGGTGTCGAAGACATCATGCTCGGTCGCGGCCTGGTGTCGCGTCCGGATCTGGCCCGGCAGATCGCTGCCGCCCGTGCCGGCGAGGAAGTCGTCGAGATGACCTGGGCCGAGCTGCTGCCGCTGATCCAGGACTTCTGGCTGCAAGCCAAAGCGCAGATGACTGCACGACAATCGCCGGGTCGCCTGAAGCAATGGCTGGCGATGCTGACCCGCAACTACCCCGAAGCGGCCGAGCTGTTTACTGTGCTTCGCCGCGAAACCGAGCCGGACCAGGTCTCGCGTTTGCTGGGCTTGCCGGTTGCCGAAGCGGCCTGAAAAAAATCTTCAAATCTTCTCTTGAAAACAAAATGCAGGTCCCTATCTAAGGGTTACGCGATGCCGAATTCGGGTCGCGGAGACAAAAAACTTGCTGATTGTTTTCAGGAGATTTGAACCATGAGTACTGCATTTTCCCTCGCGCCACTGTTCCGTTCCTCGGTTGGTTTCGACCGTTTCAACGACCTGTTCGAAACCGCCCTGCGCAACGAGCCGGGCAGCAGCTATCCGCCTTACAACGTCGAAAAACACGGTGACGATCAATACCGCATCGTCGTGGCGGCGGCCGGTTTCCAGGAAGAAGACCTGGAACTGCAAGTCGAGAAAGGCGTGTTGACCATCAGTGGCGGCAAGCGTGACGCGAACGAAGGCGTCACTTTCCTGCACCAGGGCATCGCCCAGCGTGCATTCAAGCTGTCCTTCCGTCTGGCCGATCACATCGAGATCAAGGCTGCCGACCTGCGTAACGGTCTGTTGAGCATTGACCTGCTGCGCGTGATCCCGGAAGAGGCGAAGGCCAAGCGCATCCCGATCAACGGGGCGGAGAAGCCGGTTCTGCAACACTGATTCACTTGCAGAAACATATCGTCTGAACAGGCGATGAGCCGATGAATGAAGGCCCCGATACGTCGGGGCCTTTTTGTGTGCGCAGAAAAACTGCAGTTCGGCTTTGCCACCAACGGCGGTTTCTCTACAATCCGCCGCAGTTTTTGCCGACCCCCATCCTTACCGGTCGGCCTGGAGCCTTTTTTCATGGACGATATCCAACAGCGCTGGCTGTGCGCTCTCTCAGCGCCTATGGCCGCGCTCAACACCGGTGCCGGGTACGATGACCCCGCGTTCTGCGATGACCATTACATCGATCTGAAAGACAGCTGGGGCATCGATGATCGGCGCCAGTTGTTCGATATGCTCCAGTGGATGACGGACGACGGTCATGCCAAACACCTGAAGGGAGCCTATCTGGCCTGGCAGCGTTGCCTGCCGAGTCAATGGCGGGCCTTGCTTGAAGATCTGAGTCCCCGTGAGCGTGTCCTGCACGAGTTCGCGAGCCGAACTTTTGGCAGTTGCGGTCCGGCTGGCATTTTGTCCTGGGACTATGGGCGGATGGGCTTCCTCTTGCGTTGCGCTGTACGTAATCAGTGGGTCGATCTGTCCGAAAGCAACTGGCTGCACAGCCGTTTGGCCGCCAGGGCGAAATTTCACTACGACAGCTGGACGTCCTACTTCAGTGGCTTTGTTGTCGGCCGCACGTTTTGGTGCTGCCTGAACACAAGCGACGACGCACTGGCTTGCGAGCTGGAACGGCAAGGGAACAGCGCTCATAACCTGCGAATCACCCGGGGCCTCGCCCAGAACATCCCGCACTTTCTGGCTGACTTGCCTTGGCACATGGAGATCGATTCGTTACCCCGTCCGGCATCGCTCAAGGAGTTCGACTGGTCATGAGTTGCTGGATTCGCCTGGGCATCGAACCCACCTCCGATGAAACCCTGATTCGCGATGCCTACCGCGCACGTCTGCCGTTGCATCATCCGGAAACCGATCCTGAAGGATTTCAGGCGCTGCGCATGGCCTACGAAAACGCCTTGCGCCTGGCGCGTGAGGACGTGGACGAAGCACACGGGGAAGAGGCTGAAGACTCAGAGCAGGAGGTCGTCGAGATCCCGCAGGCGTTCGTGGATTTCTGCGAGTTGCTTGATGATTCAGCACGACGATTCAATATTCAGGCGTGGCAGGCATTTGTCCGGGCGCTGGATGAGCTGTCGCTGGAGCAGCTCGATGAACTCAGTTGGAGGCTCTACCACCGGATGGCCGACGCCGGTCCGCTGTCCTACCGATGCGCGAATCTGTTGGCCAAGCGTATGGCCTGGGATCATCAGTTGCTGGATCTGGAATTCAACGACGCTCATCGAGTGGAAGCTTTTCTGCAACGAATCGGAACGCCTGACCCGTTTGATACGGATCTGATGAGCAACTGGTCAGAGCCTGCACAGATCGAATCACTCTGGTACGCCCGTAGCCTCGACTTTATCTTCACCCAGCGTCCACTCCATGAGTTCGCCGACTTCGCCAGCCAGCACACCTGTCTGCCCTTGCCGGATGATGCTGCGTTCATCAAGCGTTTGCTGGTTCAGTTCACGCAGGCGGGCATTGGTGCACCGACGTTCTTGCAGTGCTGTATCGAACAGCAACTTGAATCACCCGATGATGTTGACTGGCTGTACCTGGTGGCCTGTCAGAGCAGCCTGCTGGGTTATGACGATCAGGCGTTGCCGTACTGGATCCGGTTGTGGAATGAACATCGCCATCCGATGGCTGAAAGTCGTCTTCTGGATTTGTGTGCCAAGCGGCAACCGACTTTTCTGCCTCTGCTGATTCAGGCGTTCGATTGTCTGGGCGACTTTTCTGACTGGCCTGCGGATCTTGGGGATGACGCCCAGGTGTATGGCAGTCCCTCACAACGCCCCGAGACGCTGAATCGTTGGTTGGGTGTAGGACAGCTGAAGCTTGATAACCTGGCGCAGAGTTTTGTCGAGTGGCGCATGGCAGGCGATGAACTTCCATTGTTGGCGCAATTACTGGGTGAAAATGCCGACAGCCGACTGCTGCATCTGTACCGACATGCCTGGGCGCTGCATCGAGGGGATGCGGTCTTGCTGCAGCGGATTCTGGATCAGCCGCTCCCTGTCGATGCGCTCGAATGCCTGGTGCTGAGCGGGTTCAAGGCTCAGGCCGGGCAGCACCTGCGCTGGTTGAGCGATGCGCCGATTGCGCGCGCGATGAATGCCTTCAGTGAAGCGGATTCAATACCGCAGCAGTTGCCGCAGGAACTGAAAAAAGGCGAGCTGCACAAGGTTTGTCGTCAATGGTTGCGCCGCCTGCGGCCCTACAGTGACACCGCCCTTGAGCGCATCGCCGAAGCGTTCAGGTTGGGTGCCGTCAGAGACGACTGCGATTTGTCCGAGCTCGATCTGCTTCTTCAGTTGAGTCGTCGTGGGACAGGGTTACCGCCGGTCGGGCTGGGTGAGGCTGCCTGGGAGTGGCACGCGCAGACCTTGTTTTTACTGGCATTGCTGGATCAGCCGGAGCGCTGGCTGCAATTGATCGATGCGCAGTGCCTTGAGCGTCTGCCTTTCAATCCGGCTCATCCTTTGAGTCGATTGCAGCCATTGTTGCGGTGTTTGCAACGTGAACAAGGCAATTGCGACGGGCTGTTGGGCTGGCTGCAAGGCAATGATCCGGTGCACGGCTTGTTGGTGCAGCAATTGTTCAGCGTGCAGCAGGCCCTCGGCAGCGCCCGATTGCCTGCCAACACACTGCTTTACACCTGTCTCGAAAGCGACCGCGCTGCATGCGGCGACAATCTGCTGGGCTTGTTGATGTTCTGGGGCGTGCTCTACCACGACCCGAGTCTGAGCGCCGAGCAGCATCGTGTCTTGCTGCAATCCATCGCGGCGGTCAGTTGCGAAGACGACTGGCTCGAGGGTTTTCGCGACGCCTTGATCAAGGGCGAGCCGGTGTGGCCGCCGCGCAAGGTGCTGACGGATTTTGGCGTCGACAAACTCTTGACATACGAGGCGCTGGATGCGCTCAAGGGCCTGGTACGCCATGGCGCTGCCGGTGTGCCGAATACCCGGGTGTTGCGTCAATTGCAGCAGGGCAAGGATGACATGCAGAACAGTGTCGGTTTGCGTCTGGCGCTGTGCGCCTTGCTGTCCTGGTCGGAGCGTTTGATGCTGGCCAAAAGTGATATTCAGCCGGTAGCGGCGGGTGCAATCTGGCGCCTGGGGTCGAGGCTGGGGCGCAAGGCATTTATCGCTCAGGTCCTGGGGGTTGTGCTGATTGCGCCGATCGCAGGCCTGCTCAGTGGTACCACGCTCTTTGGGATTCTGATTCTGTTGCTCAGTGTTCTGCTGTTATTCGGCGCCACGCTGCGCCGTTTGCATGACATGGGGCGAGGTCTGCCGACGTTACTGATATTCATGGCTCTGTCACCGATCTTGCCGTTTCTGCCACTGCTGCTGTTCGGGTTTCCCGGAGACAGGCTACCCAACCGTTATGGTGTGCCTGCGGACAGCAGCGGTGACGAAATGCTGTCCGGTGGCTTGCAGGCTGCGCTGCGGCGGCTCAACGGCTAGAGGCGCAGTTGGTCCAGCGCCTTGTTGATTTCTGAGCGGTAGCTGGCGATCTCTGCAGGTTTTTGACCAGTGAGCACCGTAGTGAAGTTGTGCAGCCACTCGGCAATGTGTTCGCGCTGTGCGCCCAGACTCTGCATCCATGCCCGCTCCAGGCGGGCCAGCAGTGTGCGGTTGGGCAATGCATCACGCGGATGGACCTTCAGCGTTGACAGTCGGTTATGGCTGTCTCTGCGTGCTTGCTCATCCAGTCCGGTGGGGCTGCGGTCGATGCTGTGGCTGTGGCGTTCACCGGTCTCGAGCAGCGTGACGTCGACTTCGAGCAGGCCGTTGATGTCGTAGCTGAAGCGCACGTCCAGTTCCTGGATATTGTCGCTGGGCGTCAAGGTGACATCGAAAGCGTCAATAAGGATGTTGTCACGTACCCACGGCCGCTCGCCCTGATAGACGGCAATGCGGATCAACTCCTGTCGGGGACAGGTTGTGTGGTAACGCTCGACCCGCGACGTCGGAATGATGGTGTTGCGTTCGATGATCGGCGAAAAAGCCCCTTCGATGCCTTTGCCACGCATTGTCTCGATGCCCAGCGTATACGGGCAGACGTCGGTGAGGATCAGTTCTTCGATCGCGCCATCGCGCGCCTTGCAGGCGGCTTGCGTGGCCGCTCCCAGTGCAACGAGTGTGTCGGGATCAAGATGCCGGTAAGGCAGGCGTCCGAACAGTGTGGCGACCAACTGTTGCACCGCCGGCATCCGCGTCGCTCCACCCACCAGCACCAGGCTATCGAGATCCCGTGGTTTCAGGCGCGCATCGCGCAGGGCCTGTTCGATCGGCGAGCGCAATTTTGCCAGCAAGGGTTCCCAGATCTTCACGGCAGCGGCTTCGTCCAGCGACCATTCGTACAGCTTGTCGGCATGACGCCAGTTCAGCGATTGAGCTCCCTCTCCGAGTTTGCATTTGAGCTGTTCCAGCGCATCGTTCAGGCTGGCCATGCCTTGCGGATCAATGGTCGATGGGGTCAGTTGCCAGTTCTTCAGACAGGCGTTCAACAGTGCGGCGGTAAAGTCTTCGCCGCCCAGGAAGTTGTCGCCGGTGGACGCATGCACCTCGATCAGCGGCAACGCGTATTCCAGCACCGTGACGTCGAAGGTCCCACCGCCCAGATCGAAGATCAGTGTGCGTTCGAATTTCTGCTCATGCAGTCCATAGGCCATGGCTGCGGCGGTCGGTTCGTTGATCAGTCGTGAGACTTTCAGGCCGGCCAGTTCGGCGGCAAAAAGTGTGCGTTTACGTTGTTCGTCACTGAAATAGGCAGGCACTGAAATCACCGCTTCCTGGACCGGGTGCCCCAGAAATGCTTCGGCATCCTGTTTGAGCGAACCGATCACCAGCGCCGAGAGCTCTTCCGGGCTGAATGAACGCCTGCCCAGCTCCAGACGCTTGTCACTGCCCATGAATCGCTTGAATGCCGCTGCCGTGCGCTCCGGGTGGGTGGTCAACCGGGCGCGGGCGGCCTTGCCGACCAGAATGGTGTCGTCTTCATCGAGGCTGACCACCGAAGGGGTCAATACCTCGCCGATGGCGTTGGGGATCAATCGGGCCTGCCCGTCCTGCCAGACGGCGATCAAACTGTTGGTGGTACCAAGGTCTATGCCCAGCAGGGCCGGGCGGGGGAGGGTTGCATCCTGCATGATCGATCTCGAAACGGCGCGAAAAAACGCGACCCTACAGGTTGCCGTCAACCCTGGCAATTACCGGTCTTGCATCAATACCTGCGGTAGGCGACGGTAGGTTTCCGGTCACTCCAGCAACCCCTTCAACCCCTCCAGCGCCACCGGCCGGCTATGCAGATACCCCTGATACAAATGGCAACCCAGTCCTTGCAGGAATTCAAGCTGCTCCGGGGTTTCCACGCCTTCGGCGATCACCTCCAGTTCCAGGCTGCGGGCCATGGCGACGATGGCGCGGATGATCTCGGCGTCGTTGGGGTCGCTGGTGGCGTCGCGGATGAAGGACTGATCGATTTTCAGGGTGTCCACAGGCAGGCGCTTGAGGTAGGTCAGCGATGAGTAACCGGTGCCGAAGTCGTCCATGGCGAAACTCACGCCAAGCTTTTTCAGGCGGCGCATCTTGCTGATGGTGTCTTCCAGGTTCTGGATCACGATGCCTTCGGTGATTTCCAGTTTCAGCAGCGAGCAGGGCAGGCCATGGCTGGTCATGCTGTGTTCGATCCGTTCGACGAAGTCGTTCTGGCGGAACTGCCGGGGGCTGATGTTCACGCACAGGCTGAACGCCAGTGGATCGATCAAGCCGTCGGCAATCAGTTGTTTGAAGGCATCGCAGGCCTCGTCGAGAATCCAGGTGCCGACCTCGAGGATCAGCCCGCTGTCTTCCAGTACCTTGATGAACTCGGCAGGCGATTGTGCGCCGAGTTCCGGGTGGTTCCAGCGCACCAGCGCCTCGGCGCCGATGATGCGGTTGTCCCGGGCGTCCACTTGCGGCTGGAAATGCACGTTGAATTCGCCACG
Organism: Pseudomonas sp. BW7P1; assembly: GCF_024981055.1. Lineage (NCBI taxonomy): Bacteria > Pseudomonadati > Pseudomonadota > Gammaproteobacteria > Pseudomonadales > Pseudomonadaceae > Pseudomonas > Pseudomonas sp. BW7P1. The sequence continues at coordinate 2,284,256 of NZ_CP103374.1, forward strand.
GGACAATGCCAGGCGCAAGTCGGTCTCCATGCGCAGCCGTTCGCTGGCCGCCTTCTGCATGGTGTTGTGATACATCTGTGTGGTGTTGCGACCGGAATCCTTGGCCCGGTACAGGGCGATATCCGCACGCTTGAGCAGGTCGGTCGGGGTCGAACCGTGGTCGGGAATCAGCGCCACGCCGATGCTCGGCGTCACTTGCAAGCGCTGCCCATCGAGGAACATCGGCTCCGACAGCAGTTCGCGAATGGTGTCGGCCAGTTCACGCACCTGCACGCTGACCTCGTTGCGAGTGCCCTCCAGGCCGCTGAGCAAGACCACGAACTCATCACCACCGAGCCGGGCGACGGTGTCTTCCATGCGCACGCTGGCCTCGAGGCGTGCGGTGATGATCTTCAGCACCGTGTCGCCGACCGGATGGCCGAGCGAGTCGTTGATGTGCTTGAAGTGATCCAGATCGAGAAACAGCAGCGCACCGCGCAGGTTGTGGCGTTTGAGCAAGGCGATCTGCTGGCTCAGGCGATCCATCAGCAATGCGCGGTTGGGCAGATTGGTCAGCGGGTCGTGATAGGCGAGGTGCCGGATCTGTGCCTCGGCATTTTTCAGCAGGCTGACGTCCCGGGCAGTCAACAACAGACAGGCGGTTTCGTTGAGGGTGATCGGTTCTACCGAGACTTCCACGGTCAACAGTTCCCCGCGCTTGTTGCGCCCGAGCATCTCCTGATGATGCACGCGGCCCTTGATCTGCAACTCGGCGAGCAGCGCCGAGCGTTGTTTTTCCTCGGCCCAGATGCCGACCTGATACACGGTCTTGCCCACCACTTCGTCGGCACGATAACCGGTCAGGCGACAGAAGCCGTCGTTGACCTCCAGGTAGCGCCCGGTATCGCGCTCGGTAATGGTGATGGCGTCGGGGCTGGAGTGAAACGCTTTGGCAAATTTCTCTTCGCTGGCCTTGAGTGCCGCTTCCGAGCGTTGTTGCTGAGTAATGTCGCGCAGCGTGGTGACGATGCACGGCTGGTTGCCGACGCTGATCTGGCGGCTGGATATCACGCAGGTCAGCGATTGGCCGTCCTTGTGCTGGACGATGATCGCGACGTTGCTCAGGCCCTGTTCGCGGATCACCCGTTCGATACGTTGCAGGCTCTTGGCGGAAGCATCCCACAGGCCGATTTCTTCGGCGGTATGGCCGATGACATCGGCGGCGCTCCAGCCGAAGGTCTGGGTAAAGCTGGAGTTGATCTCGATGAATTCCCCGGTTTCCTGACGTGTGACACAGATCGGGTCGGGGCTGACCTGGAACAGCGTGGCGAATTTCTCTTCGGAGGCTATCAGGCGCTGTTCGCGTTCGACCTGATCGGTGATATCCAGCAAGGTGCCCGCCATGCGCAGCGGTACGCCGTTCTCGTCGCGATAAAGGCGGGCGCGGCTTTCCAGGTAGCGGGATCGACCGTCCGGCAGTTGCACGCGATACGTCAACTGATAGTTGCCTGCCGGGCCTTCGCGCAGGCTGCGGTAAGCGTCACGCATGCTGTCGCGTTCTTCACCGGGTACGCCTTCGAAGAATTCGTCGAACGATTCGTGGAACGGAATCGGTTCAAGTCCGTGCAATTGCGCGGCCCGCGCCGAGCCGTAAAGCATGCCGCTGGGAATGTGCCAGTCCCAGGTCCCGAGCTGTGCCGAGTCCAGGGCCAGATCGAGGCGTTCCTGGCTGTCCTTGAGCGCGTGTTCGGCCGCCTTGCGTTCGGTGGTGTCGAGAAAGGTGCTGAGCAGGTACGGCTGGCCTTCGAGCTCAACCTTTTGTGCGCTGAGAATGCCGTCGTGAACCTGGCCGTTGCTGGCGCGGAACTGCACCTCCATGCTGATCAACTCGCCCTTGGCCTTGGTCTTTCTGACCAGTTCCGCTCGTTGTTCGGGATGCACCCACAGGCCAAGTTCCAGGGTGGTACGACCGATCGCGCTCTGCACCGGCCAGCCGAACAGGCTCTCGAAATACTGGTTGGCCTCGCTGATGAGGCCGTCTTCCTGGCGGGTCAGCAGCACCATGTTCGGGCACAGGTGAAACAGTGTGGCGAAACGTTTCTCAGAGCTGCTGAGGGCCTGTTCCCGTTGCCGCTGATGGGTGATTTCACGAATCACCCCGATCATTCGGGGGCGGCCATGCTTGTCCGGCAGCAGACTGCCATTGATTTCCAGCCAGTGCAGGCTGCCGTCAGGCCAGCGGATGCGGTGGTGCATCGCTTGTTCCAGCGGCGCGCCGGCAATGACCGCGTGAAAGGCGCGAATGGTCTTGGCCCGGTCTTCCGGCGGCAGCAGGTCGAGGTATTCCAGATCTTCGGGCAACGGCTGCCGTGGATCGAAGCCGAACAGGGCCTGGGTGCCCCGCGACCAACTGATCTGCCCGCGTTCGATGTCCCAATACCAGGCGCCGAGGCGGGCACCGTTGAGCGCCGCGAGCAATTGTGGCGCGCTCTCCCAGCTCTGTTCGGAACGCCGTGGGTCAATGGCCTTAATACGCGGCATCGGCGGAATACGGTCAACAGATTTCGGCATTGTTAACGGGCCTTGAGCTGATTTGGGCATTAGGCACAGGGGACGGCAGCTCTATAGGAGTAGCACAAGTCAGCCGAGAGTCCCTGGCAGATCGATTTGCGCGTCCAGAAGGGCCATAAACGCCCGTGCAGCATTCGACAGTGTCCGTTCGGTGTGCAGGATATAGCCTAGCTGGCGACTGAGCTGTATGCCCGGCAAAGGTATGCGCGCCACCTGTTCATCGAGCATGGTGCGTGGCAAAACGCTCCAGGCCAGGCCGATCGACACCATCATCTTGATGGTTTCCAGATAGTTGGTGCTCATGGCGATGTTCGGTGTCAGCCCCTGTGCCTCGAACAAGCGTTGGACAATATGGTGAGTAAAGGTGTTTCCGCCGGGAAAAACCGCCGGATGACCGGCAATGTCTGCCAGTGTGACGGCGCCGTTGCTGATCAGCGAGTGTTCCGGGGCGACCACGAAATCCAGTGGGTCATCCCAGACCGGCATGGCCTTGACCAGTGTGTGCGGCTCCGGTGCCAGGGTAATCACCGCCAGTTCCGCTCGGCCATGGAGAATTTCCTCGTAGGCCACTTCCGAATCGAGGAACTGAATATCCAGCGCAACCTGTGGGTAGCGGCGGGTGTATTCGCGCAACAAGGGTGGCAGGCGGTGCAGACCGATATGGTGACTGGTGGCCAGGGTCAGCCGACCACTGACTTCGCCGGTGAGGTTGGTCAGGGCGCGGCGGGTGTCGTCCAGTACGTTGAGAATCTGATAGGCCCGCGGCAGAAGGGCCCGACCGGCCTCGGTCAGACCCACTTCACGCCCCAGACGGTCGAACAGGCGCACATTCAATTGCTGCTCCAGCCCGGCGATGCGTTTGCTGATTGCCGGTTGTGTCAGGTGCAGGCGTTCGCCAGCGCCGGAGAAGCTTCCGGATTCGGCAATCGCGATAAAGGCATTGAGGTTGGCCAGATCCATTCTCTGTATTCCAGTTGGTTATCCAAAGCATAAAAAATATGAATTTGAGTTATTCAATCTAACCCCATAGGATCGGCCTCACAAGCCAAAGGGTTATTGATAAGCCCAGGGCATAGAAACAAGCTGATGAGGAAACGTCTGATGGCCGGCAAAACGCTCTACGACAAGCTCTGGGATTCGCATTTGGTCAAGCAGCGCGACGATGGCTCGGCGCTGATCTATATCGATCGTCACATCATCCACGAAGTGACCTCGCCGCAAGCCTTCGAAGGCCTGCGTCTGGCCGGGCGCAAGCCATGGCGCATCGATGCCAACATCGCGACCCCGGACCACAACGTACCGACCACGCCGGAGCGCAAGGGCGGCATCAGCGCCATTGCCGACCAGGTCTCGCGCTTGCAGGTTCAGACCCTTGATGACAACTGCGATGAATACGGCATCGTCGAGTTCAAGATGAACGACGTGCGCCAGGGCATCGTCCATGTGATCAGCCCGGAGCAGGGCGCGACCTTGCCGGGCATGACCGTGGTCTGCGGCGACTCCCACACCTCGACCCACGGCGCGTTCGGTGCCCTGGCTCACGGTATCGGCACCTCCGAAGTCGAGCACGTGCTCGCCACTCAGTGCCTGGTCGCCAAGAAAATGAAGAACATGCTGGTGCGTGTCGAGGGCCGGTTGCCGTTCGGCGTGACCGCCAAGGACATCGTTCTTGCCGTGATCGGCAAGATCGGCACCGCCGGCGGCAACGGTCATGCCATCGAGTTCGCCGGCAGCGCGATTCGCGATCTGTCGATCGAAGGCCGCATGACCATCTGCAACATGTCCATTGAAGCCGGCGCCCGTGTGGGCCTGGTGGCGGCAGACCAGAAGACTGTGGATTACGTCAAGGGACGTCCGTTCGCACCGAAGGGCGCCCAGTGGGAGCAAGCCGTCGAATCCTGGAAAGACCTGGTGTCCGACGCCGACGCGCATTTCGACACCGTGGTCGAACTCGACGCCGCACAGATCAAGCCGCAAGTCAGCTGGGGAACCTCGCCGGAAATGGTCCTGGCCGTTGATCAGAACGTTCCGGACCCGGCAAAGGAAACGGATCCGGTCAAACGCGACTCCATCGTCCGTGCCTTGAAATACATGGGGCTGACCGCCAATCAGGCGATCACCGACATTCAGCTCGACCGCGTGTTCATCGGTTCCTGCACCAATTCGCGGATCGAAGATTTGCGCGCTGCGGCTGCGATCGCCAAAGGCCGCAAGGTCGCATCGACCATCAAGCAGGCCATTGTGGTACCGGGTTCGGGGCTGGTGAAGGCGCAGGCCGAGGCCGAAGGTCTGGACAAGATCTTCCTCGAAGCCGGTTTCGAATGGCGTGAACCGGGCTGTTCGATGTGCCTGGCGATGAACCCGGATCGCCTGGAGTCCGGCGAGCATTGCGCCTCGACCTCCAACCGTAACTTCGAGGGCCGTCAGGGCGCCGGTGGTCGTACCCACCTCGTCAGCCCGGCCATGGCCGCTGCGGCGGCGGTGAACGGTCGTTTCATCGACGTTCGTGAATTGATCTGAGGAGCGCAGCATGAAAGCTTTTACCCAGCACACCGGCCTTGTCGCACCTTTGGATCGTGCCAACGTCGACACTGACCAGATCATCCCGAAGCAGTTCTTGAAATCGATCAAGCGCACCGGTTTCGGTCCGAACCTGTTCGACGAGTGGCGTTACCTCGATGTGGGTCAGCCGTACCAGGACAACTCCAAGCGCCCGCTGAACAAGGAGTTCGTGCTCAACGCCGAGCGTTATCAAGGCGCCAGTGTATTGCTGGCCCGCGAGAACTTCGGCTGCGGCTCCAGCCGTGAACACGCGCCGTGGGCGCTGGAAGAATACGGGTTTCGCAGCATCATCGCGCCAAGCTATGCCGACATCTTCTTCAACAACAGCTTCAAGAACGGTCTGTTGCCGATCATTTTGAGCGACGCAGAAGTCGACGAGCTGTTCAAAGAGGTGGAAGCCGAGCCGGGTTATCAGCTGCAGATCGACCTGCACGAGCAGACCGTGACCAGTCCGAGCGGAAAGACTTACCGTTTCGAGATCGACGCATTCCGCAAGCACTGCCTGCTCAATGGCCTGGACGACATCGGCCTGACCCTGCAGGACGGCGATGCGATTGCGGCGTTCGAAGCCAGGCATCGTGCGAGCCAGCCGTGGTTGTTCCGCGACGCCTGAGCAAGATTTGAGATTGATGCCGTCAGGGCCGGCCTCTTCGCGGGCAAGCCCGCTCCCACAGTAAATTCGCGGTGTTCGCGAAACCTGTGGGAGCTGGCTTGCCAGCGATGAGGCCGGCAAAGGCAACACAAGACGTGACCCAGAAAAGGACGTACCCATGACCAGCACCGCCCACAGTCAGGTTGTACAAAAGCAATTCGGTGAACAGGCCGCCGCTTACCTGAGCAGCGCCGTCCACGCTCAAGGCACTGAATTTGCGCTGCTGCAGGCTGAGCTGGCGGGGCAGGGCGAGGCTCGGGTGCTGGACCTGGGTTGCGGCGCCGGACACGTGAGTTTCAACGTCGCTTCGCTGGTGAAGGAAGTGGTGGCTTACGACCTGTCGCAGCAGATGCTCGACGTGGTGGCCGCTGCTGCCGCTGATCGCGGGTTGAGCAACGTGTCCACGGTCAACGGTGCCGCCGAGCGTCTGCCGTTTGCCGATGGCGAGTTCGACTTCGTGTTCAGCCGTTACTCGGCGCACCACTGGAGCGACCTCGGCGTGGCCCTGCGCGAAGTGCGCCGGGTGCTGAAACCGGGTGGTGTGGCGGCGTTCATCGATGTGCTGTCACCGGGCAGCCCGTTGTTCGACACCTATCTGCAGAGCGTCGAAGTGCTGCGCGACACCAGCCATGTACGCGATTATTCTGCCGGTGAGTGGCTGCGTCAGGTCAGCGAGGCCGGTCTGCATACCCGCAGCACCACGCGTCAGCGCCTGCGTCTGGAGTACAACAGCTGGGTCGAGCGCATGCGCACGCCCGAGGTGATGCGCGCCGCGATCCGCCAGTTGCAGCAGTCGATGGGCAACGAAGTGCGCGAATATTTTGAGATTGAGGCCGATGGTTCGTTCAGTACAGATGTACTGGTGCTCTGGGCCGAGAAATAACTTTAGAACGACAAGCATTTTTCCGGGCGCGCCACTCGATGGCGCACCGACTGAAGACACGAGGAAAGCATGAGCAAGCAGATTCTGATTCTCCCAGGCGACGGTATTGGTCCGGAAATCATGGCCGAGGCGGTCAAGGTGCTGGAACTGGCCAATGACAAGTACAGCCTGGGCTTCGAGCTGAGCCATGACGTGATTGGCGGCGCCGCCATCGACAAGCACGGCGTGCCGCTGGCCGACGAAACACTGGACCGTGCCCGTGCCGCCGACGCTGTGCTGCTGGGTGCCGTGGGCGGTCCGAAATGGGACACCATCGAGCGTGACATTCGCCCTGAGCGCGGTCTGCTGAAAATCCGTGCGCAACTGGGTCTGTTCGGCAACCTGCGTCCGGCGATCCTGTATCCGCAACTGGCCGAGGCGTCGAGCCTGAAGCCGGAAATCGTTTCCGGGCTGGACATCCTGATCGTCCGCGAGCTGACCGGCGGTATCTATTTCGGCTCACCGCGTGGCACCCGCACCCTGGAAAACGGCGAGCGTCAGTCCTACGACACGCTGCCGTACAGCGAGAGCGAAATCCGCCGCATCGCCCGTGTCGGTTTCGACATGGCCATGGTTCGTGGCAAGAAGCTGTGCTCGGTGGACAAGGCCAACGTGCTGGCGTCCAGCCAGTTGTGGCGTGAAGTGGTCGAGCAGGTGGCCAAGGATTACCCTGAAGTCGAGCTCAGCCACATGTACGTCGACAACGCCGCGATGCAACTGGTGCGCGCACCGAAGCAGTTCGACGTGATCGTCACCGACAACATGTTCGGCGACATCCTGTCCGACGAAGCATCGATGCTCACCGGCTCCATCGGCATGCTCCCGTCGGCTTCGCTGGATGCCAACAACAAGGGCATGTACGAGCCTTGCCACGGTTCGGCACCGGACATCGCCGGCAAAGGCATCGCCAACCCGCTGGCGACCATTCTGTCGGTGTCGATGATGCTGCGTTACAGCTTCAATCTGCACGAGGCGGCGGACGCCATCGAGAAAGCGGTCAGCGTGGTGCTGGATCAAGGCCTGCGCACCGGCGACATCTTTTCGACCGGTTGCACTAAAGTCGGTACGCAGGAAATGGGTGACGCAGTAGTCGCCGCGCTGCGGAATCTGTAATCTCTCGGGCCCGCTGCGAAATTCAATACAAAGCAGCGGCCCACTTTTCAAGAAGGTGTAGTTGCGATGAAACGTGTAGGTCTGATCGGTTGGCGCGGCATGGTCGGTTCCGTGCTCATGCAGCGGATGCTGGAAGAGCAGGACTTCGATCTTATCGAGCCGGTGTTTTTCACCACTTCCAATGTCGGTGGCCAAGGCCCGTCCGTGGGCAAGGACATTGCTCCGCTCAAGGACGCTTACAGCATTGAAGAGCTGAAGACCCTCGACGTGATCCTGACCTGCCAGGGCGGCGACTACACCAGCGAAGTGTTCCCGAAGCTGCGCGAAGCCGGCTGGCAGGGTTACTGGATCGACGCGGCCTCGAGCCTGCGGATGAACGACGACGCCGTCATCATTCTCGATCCGGTCAACCGCAAGGTCATCGACCAGCAGCTCGATGCGGGCACCAAAAACTACATCGGCGGCAACTGCACCGTCAGCCTGATGCTGATGGGCCTGGGCGGTCTGTTCGAGGCCGGTCTGGTCGAGTGGATGAGCGCCATGACCTATCAGGCAGCCTCCGGTGCCGGCGCGCAGAACATGCGTGAACTGATCAAACAGATGGGCGCGACCCACGCCGCCGTCGCCGATCAACTGGCCGATCCGGCCAGCGCGATCCTCGACATCGACCGTCGTGTGGCCGAAGCCATGCGCAGCGACGCTTACCCGACCGAAAACTTCGGCGTACCGCTGGCCGGCAGCCTGATCCCGTGGATCGACAAGGAACTGCCGAACGGCCAGAGCCGCGAAGAGTGGAAGGCCCAGGCCGAGACCAACAAGATCCTCGGCCGCTTCAAGAGCCCGATCCCGGTCGACGGCATCTGCGTGCGCATCGGCGCCATGCGCTGCCACAGCCAGGCGCTGACCATCAAGCTGAACAAGGATGTGCCGATCGCTGACATCGAAGGGCTGATCAGCCAGCACAACCCTTGGGTCAAGCTGGTGCCGAACAACCGTGAAATCAGCATGCAGGAGCTGAGCCCGACGAAAGTCACCGGCACCCTGAACGTGCCGGTCGGTCGTCTGCGCAAGCTGAACATGGGGTCGCAGTTCGTCGGTGCCTTCACCGTCGGCGACCAGCTGCTGTGGGGCGCGGCCGAGCCGCTGCGTCGCATGCTGCGGATCCTGCTGGAGCGTTGATCGCTTGAAGCAATGAAAGAACCCGTGCCTTGCAAGAGGCGCGGGTTTTTTTTGCCTGTCCGGCAGCCACCCGGTAAAGTGCCGCTCCCCCCGTTCCACCAGAGGTCGCACCATGAGCCAGCCCATTGATATTGCCGTGATCGGCGCCACCGGTATTGTCGGCGAAACCCTTGTGCAGGTTCTCGAGGAGCGCGACTTTCCGGTCGGCAACCTGTATCTGCTGGTCAGCAGCGAATCCGCCGGCAGCTCGGTGCTGTTTCGCAACAAGAACGTGCGCGTACGCGAAGTCGACGCGTTCGACTTCAGCAAGGTCAGACTGGCGTTCTTTGCCGCCGGCCCGGCCATCACCCTGAGTTACGCCGCCCGCGCTCATGCGGCAGGTTGCTCGTTGGTGGATCTGTCCGGAGCCTTGCCGGCGGATCAGGCGCCGTACGTGGTGCCGGAAACCAATGCCACTGTGCTCGCGGGTATGAAAATGCCTTTCCAGGTCAGCAGCCCGAGCCCGTCGGCCACCACGCTGGCCGTGGTGCTGGCGCCGCTGCTCGATCTGGTCGATCTGCAATATGTGCATGTCACCGCCAATCTGGCGGTTTCTGCCCAAGGCCGTGAAGCGGTTTCCGAGCTGGCGCGGCAGACGACGGAACTGCTGAACATGCGACCGCTGGAACCGACCTTCTTCGATCGGCAGATGGCGTTCAACCTGTTGGCTCAGGTCGGTACGCCGGACGCGCACGGCCACACGCTGCTGGAAAAACGTCTGGTGCGCGAGCTGCGCCAGGTGCTGGCCAAACCTTCATTAAAGATTTCCGCAACTTGCGTTCAAGCCCCGGTGTTTTTTGGCGATAGCTTTAGCGTGACCTTGCAGTCAGCGAACGCGGTCGACCTGGAAAAAGTCAATGCCGCGCTTGAAGACGCCGAGGGGATCGAACTGGTCGAGGCCGGCGATTATCCGACTGCGGTCGGTGACGCGGTGGGGCAGGACGTGGTCTATGTCGGGCGGGTTCGCGCCGGTGTCGACGAGCCGTCGGAACTTAATCTGTGGCTGACGTCAGATAACGTACGCAAAGGCGCGGCGCTCAACGCGGTGCAAGTGGCCGAGTTGTTGATAAAAGACCTGCTGTAAAAGATACTTGGCAACAATTTGTCGACTGATTCTAGCCGGGCGCTATGCTTGGCCAGACGGCTTGATGACGTAATACCCTCCGGGACTTTCCGGGGCATCAAAGAAATGATCGCGCGCGGCATGTTGTCGTCGTCGCGCGCAATGCCTTACGGCAGCGACAATCGATATTTTCTCGCTGGCCGAGGAACGTTCAAACAAAGGAAGAGGCTATGGTTCAAGTTCGCAAACTGGTGTTAGCAATAGCGGCCGCCTCGGCGCTGTCCTCCGGTATGGCGCATGCCCTCGGGCTCGGGGAGCTGACCCTGAAGTCGACCCTGAACCAGCCGCTGGTGGCGGAAATCGAACTGCTCGATGTCAAGGATCTCACTGCTGCCGAAGTGGTGCCGAGCCTGGCCTCGCCGGAAGATTTCGCCAAGGCCGGCGTCGATCGCCAGGCTTTCCTCAATGATCTGACCTTCACCCCGGTGCTCAACGCCAGCGGCAAGAGCGTGCTGCGTGTAACGTCGAGCAAGCCGCTGTCGGAACCGATGGTGAAATTCCTTGTGCAGGTGATGTGGCCGAACGGCCGACTGCTGCGCGATTACAGCGTATTGCTGGACCCGTCGAAGTTTTCGCCACAGACCGCTGATGCCGCCGCTCAAGCTGCGCCGGCACAGACCATCACCGCGCCGACCACAGGCGCAACGCATTCGACACATACCACCACGCCACGCGACACCCTGTGGGAAATCGCGGCGAAGGCGCGCACTGGCGGATCGATCCAGCAGACCATGCTGGCGATTCAGGCGCTGAACCCTGACGCATTCATCGACGGCAACATCAACCGCCTGAAAACCGGTCAGGTGCTGCGTCTGCCGGATCAGGTGCAAAGCACCGCATTGCCGCAGTCGAAAGCGATTGCCGAAGTGGCTGCACAGAACGAGGCCTGGCGTCAGGGTCGTCGTTATGTGGCCAAGCCGGGCACCGGTCAGCAACAGCTCGATGCCACCAAGCGTGGTCGCGCCAATGCCGGCGCTGCGCAGAATGCCAAGGACAACCTGAGCCTCGTTTCCGCCGAAAGCGGCAAGGCTCGTGGAAAGGGGCCGGCCGGTGATGCCAAGGCTCTGAGCAACAAACTGGCCGTGACCCAGGAAAGTCTCGACACGACCCGTCGTGACAATGCGGAACTGAAAAGCCGCATGGCCGATCTGCAAAGCCAGCTGGACAAGCTGCAACGCCTGATCGAACTGAAAAATAACCAACTGGCGAAAATGCAGGCTGAAGGCGCGGGCGCGACCCCGGCGCCTGCAGCGGATGCGGCTGCTCCGGCAGTGCCGCCGGTTCCGGCCATTACTGCGGAGCTGGCGGCCACCCCGCCAGCAACGCCGGCGGAGGCCGCACCTGCCGCGCCTGCGCCTGAAGCCGCTGCGCCGGCCCCGGTTGAACCCGTGGTCGAGCCCAAGCCTGTCGCCGACGAAGACAAAGCCTTCAACGAACTGCTGACCAACCCGATTCTGCTGGGGCTGGTCGGTGGTGGTGCGGTGGTGTTCCTGCTTCTTCTGTTGCTGCTGGCCCGTCGCCGCAAGGCGCAACAGGAGGCCGAGAAGCATCTGCGCATGGCTCGCGCTCTGGAAGAGCAGTCGTTCTCGCCTGAGCTCGATCTGCCGGAAGACAGCTTCGAAGGCCTGGAAGTGCCGGCGGCAAGCGTCAAGCTCACGCCAGCGCCCGCTCCAGCTCCAGCACCGACTCCGGCCCCTGTGGTGGCTCCGGTAGTGATGGCCGAGCCGATCGCTGCGCCACTGGTCGCCCCGGCTGCCGAGCGCTCCGACGATGTGCTGGACAAGGCGCAGTCGCATATCGATAACGGTCGCTTGAATCAGGCGGCAGCGTTGCTGGAGGAGGGCGTCAGCCTGGAGCCGCAGCGTAGCGACTTGCGCCTGAAGCTGATGGAAGTCTACGGTCGCCAGGGTGATCGTGATGCCTTCGTCGGTCAGGAGCGCCAACTGGTTGCCAACGGCGACAACTTTGCCAAGGTCGAGGAGCTGAAAAAACGCTTTCCGGCCATGGCGGTCGTTGCGGCTACCGGTCTGGCGGCGGCGGCCATTGTGGCCGAGCTGGACGAGGATTACGTCAAGGAACTGCTGCTCGATGAGCCAGAAGCGCCTGTTGCCAAGGCGGACGACGATCTGGACAGCGCTTTCGACCTGAGTCTGGATGATCTCGACAACATCAAGCCGCTGGATCCGGTTGCGCCGGTGGCGGCTGTCGAGCCTGAGGCACCGGTGGAGCTGGACGAATTCCCGGCCGATGACGACCTGAGCTTCGAGTCTGTGCTGCAGCAGCAGACAGAGATCAAGGAAAACCTTGATGATCTGTCCGACTTCGATCTGGATCTGGACCTGGGTGCCGATCCTGCGCCGGTGCCGGTTGATCTGGCTGACGAGGATTTTTCGCTGGAGCTGGACGAAGGCGTGAAGGATCTGCCGCCGGTCGAGCCGCCGGTGGTGGCTGAAGCGCCTCTGGATGATCTGGAGCTGCCTGCCGATTTCGATCTGTCCCTGGCCGACGAAATGGATGCGACCCCGGCTGAACCGGATGCATTCGCCGCCGAGCTGGACGACGTCAATGCCGAGCTGGATCGCCTGTCGAGCAGCATTAGCGAGCCGAGCTTCACCGAAGCCGATGCCGCAATGGGTGGTGATCTGAACGACGAGGACTTCGATTTCCTCGCCGGTACCGACGAGGCCGCCACCAAGCTCGATCTGGCACAGGCCTACATCGACATGGGCGACAACGACGGCGCGCGCGACATCCTCAACGAAGTGCTCAGCGAGGGTGATGACAAGCAGAAGAACGAAGCGAAGGAAATGCTTTCGCATCTGGCCTGAATCAGCGTTCGGCGGTAAACAAAACGGCAGCCCATCGAGGCTGCCGTTTTTGTTTGGGTCTGGCATCCCCGGTTCATCGCCTTATAATGCCCGCCTTCGTAGATCATCAGGCTGTCCCGACTTGGCAAACATAGATAACCCGGCCGCCGAAATGGCTCCCGAAGGCTTTTTTCGCGTCGCTCTGGGCGTTGAATACAAAGGCTCGCGCTACAGCGGCTGGCAGCGCCAGTCCACCGGTGTGCTCACGGTGCAGGAAACCCTGGAAAATGCCTTGTCGAAGGTCGCCAATTCGCCGATCTCGCTGCAATGCGCCGGACGCACCGATGCCGGTGTGCATGCCTGCGGGCAGGTTGTGCATTTCGATACGCAGGTCGACCGCTCGCTGAAAGCCTGGGTCATGGGTGCCAACATCAACCTGCCCCACGACATCAGTGTCAGTTGGGCGAGGGTCATGCCTGCGCACTTTCATGCGCGATTCAAGGCCATTGCCCGGCGCTATCGTTACGTGATCTACAACGATCAGATCCGGCCGGCGCATCTCAATGAAGAAATCACCTGGAATCACCGCCCTCTGGATGTGGAGCGCATGGCCGAGGCCGCGCATTACCTGATCGGTACCCATGACTTCAGTGCCTTCCGTGCCGGTCAGTGCCAGGCCAAGTCGCCGATCAAGCAGATGCATCACTTGCGCGTGACCCGTCACGGCAAAATGATCGTGCTGGACATCCGCGCCAATGCGTTTCTGCATCACATGGTGCGCAACATCGCCGGAGTGCTGATGACGATCGGTGCCGGCGAGCGACCGGTGGAGTGGATGAAAGAAGTGCTGGAAAGCCGTGAGCGGCGTTCCGGCGGGGTCACGGCTCATCCGTTCGGGCTGTATCTGGTACAGGTCGAGTACCACGACGAATTCCCGTTGCCCGAGCGTTTCATCGGGCCACATTTCCTTACCGGTTTCTCGGAACTTGACGGCTGACGCCCTCGAATGCATTTGTTACCATCCGGGACTTTCCCGGATTTGCCTTGAGGTTTTATCGACATGTCGGCCGTTCGCAGCAAGATCTGCGGGATTACCCGCATAGAGGATGCGTTGGCAGCCGTCGAGGCCGGGGCCGATGCCATCGGGTTCGTGTTCTACGCCAAAAGCCCTCGGGCGGTGACCGTGCAGCAGGCGCGGGCGATCATCGCCGCGTTGCCGCCGTTCGTGACCACGGTGGGGCTGTTTGTCAACGCCAGTCGCTGCGAGCTCGGGGAAATCCTCGATGCGGTGCCGCTGGATCTGCTGCAGTTTCACGGCGACGAGACCGCTGCCGAGTGCGAAGGCTGGCACCGGCCGTACATCAAGGCCCTGCGGGTCAAGGCCGGCGATGACATCGCCGCAGCCTGCGATGCCTATCCGAGCGCCAGCGGCGTGCTGCTCGATACCTACGTGGAAGGCGTACCCGGTGGAACCGGCGAGGCGTTCGACTGGTCATTGATTCCGCAAGGTTTGAGCAAGCCGTTGATTCTTGCCGGCGGGTTGACACCCGAGAACGTCGCCGAAGCGGTTGCCCGGGTACGGCCCTACGCGGTTGACGTCAGCGGTGGGGTAGAGGCGAGCAAGGGTATCAAGGATCACGCAAGGATTCGGGCGTTCATCAACGCCATAGGTTGATGTGACGGCTGGCAGACTGCCGCCGTCCACAGCTCTGTAGAAAAGAGGCTGAGGGTCATTTCGGATTGTACGCAGGTCAGTTCCGCTGACCCGGCAACTCCATCGATCATCGCCACACATGAATTTAGCTGAAGGGCATACACGGGGCCGCGAACCAGAGCGTTCGGGCCGCCGGTACTGGAGAAAGAAAGCATGAGCAACTGGTTGGTAGACAAGCTGATCCCTTCGATCATGCGTTCGGAGGTCAAGAAGAGCTCGGTGCCTGAAGGCCTGTGGCACAAATGCCCGTCCTGCGAGGCCGTGCTGTATCGTCCGGAGCTGGAAAAGACCCTGGACGTTTGCCCTAAATGCAACCACCACATGCGCATCGGAGCACGTGCGCGCATCGACATCTTCCTGGATGCAGAAGGTCGTGTTGAGCTGGGTGCCGACCTGGAGCCGGTTGACCGTCTGAAATTCCGTGACGGCAAGAAGTACAAGGATCGCCTGACTGCTGCGCAGAAGCAGACCGGCGAGAAAGACGCGCTGGTTTCCATGAGCGGCACCCTGCTGGGCATGCCTGTCGTGGTTTCGGCGTTCGAATTCAGCTTCATGGGCGGCTCCATGGGCGCCATCGTCGGTGAGCGCTTCGTGCGCGCTGCCAACTACGCTCTGGAAAACCGTTGTCCGATGGTCTGCTTCTCCGCCTCCGGTGGCGCGCGGATGCAGGAAGCCCTGATTTCCCTGATGCAGATGGCCAAGACCTCGGCGGTGCTGGCGCGTCTGCGTGAAGAAGGCATTCCGTTCATCTCCGTGCTGACCGATCCGGTTTACGGCGGCGTTTCCGCCAGTCTGGCGATGCTGGGCGACGTGATCGTCGGTGAGCCAAAAGCCCTGATCGGCTTCGCCGGCCCGCGCGTGATCGAGCAGACCGTGCGCGAAAAACTGCCGGAAGGCTTCCAGCGCAGCGAGTTCCTGCTGGAGCACGGTGCAATCGACCTGATCATCGATCGTCGCGAACTGCGTCCGCGCCTGGGCAATCTGCTGGCACAGCTGACCGGCAAGCCGACGCCGACCTACGTTGCTGCGCCTGTCGAACCGATCGTCGTTCCACCGGTGCCTGCCAACGTATGACCGAGCGCACCCTTGGCGAGTGGCTCGCCTACCTTGAACAGTTGCATCCTTCCGCCATCGACATGGGGCTGGAGCGTTCGCAACAGGTAGCGTCCCGCATGGGGCTGGGCCAGCCGGCGCCTCGGGTGATTACGGTCACCGGCACCAACGGCAAGGGTTCGACCTGCGCTTTCGTGGCTTCATTGTTGCGGGCGCAGGGCCTGAGCGTCGGTGTCTACAACTCCCCGCACCTACTGCGTTACAACGAGCGGGTGCAGCTCAATGGCGTCGAAGCCACGGACGCGCAACTGTGCGAAGCCTTTGCAGCGGTTGAAGCCGGGCGGGGCGAGATTTCCCTGACTTACTTCGAGATGGGCACTCTGGCTGCATTCTGGCTGTTTCAACAGGCCGGGCTCGACGCGGTAGTGCTTGAGGTCGGCCTGGGCGGGCGTCTGGACACGGTCAACGTGGTCGATGCGGATATCGCGCTGGTCACCAGCATTGGTGTCGATCATGCGGATTACCTGGGCAATACCCGCGAGTCCGTGGCCTTCGAGAAGGCCGGAATTTTCCGTCAGGGCAAGCCGGCACTGTGCGGCGATCTGAATCCTCCACAACCTCTGCTGGACAAGGCACGCGAGCTTGCTTGCCCGTTCTTTTTGCGTGGGCGCGATTTCGATCTCGGCATCACTGACCAATTCTGGCAGTGGCGCGGGACCGACGCAGACGGCCAGGCCGTTGAATTGCGTGATTTGCCGCTGCTCGATCTGCCGATGGAAAACGCCGCACTGGCGTTGCAGGCTTATCTGCTGCTGGGCCTGCGTTGGGACGCTCGACAGATTGTTGCGGCTTTGCAGGCCACTCGCGTGGTCGGTCGCCTTGATCGTCGCTCGTTCGAATGGAACGGCAAGCGCCTGAACCTGCTGCTGGACGTGGGTCATAACCCGCACGCGGCGGAGTATCTGGCCCGGCGGCTGGCTGCCCGTCCACCGGTCGGCAAGCGCCTGGCCGTGTTCGGCCTGTTAGCGGACAAGGATCTGGATGGCGTGGTCGGTGAGTTGAATGCCAGTATCCAGCATTGGGCGGTGGCGCCGCTGGATTCGCCGCGAGCGCGCCCGGTCGCTGAATTGAATGCGGCATTGCAGAACCTTGGAGCGTCGGTCGCGTCTTATGACAGTGTGGCGGCTGCTCTGGAGGGACAATGTGCAGCGGCCACCAGTGACGACGAGATCTTGCTGTTCGGATCATTTTATTGTGTCGCCGAGGCCCTTGAGTGGCTGGCCCGGCGCTCCACGGAGGAAGCGGCAAATGGCTTTGCTGGATAAAGCGTACAAGCAGCGCATGGTCGGTGCCCTGGTGCTGGTGGCGCTGGCGGTGATTTTCCTGCCCATGCTGTTTTCCCGTCAGGACGAGCAACGTCAGGTAACCGTCGAGGCGCCCGCTGCGCCGCAGGCGCCTGCCGTGGCGCAGATCCAGATGGAAACCGTGGCGGTGCCTGAGCCGCAAGTCCTGCCTCAAGAGCCGGTGCCGAGTGATGATGAGGTCGCCGAACAGGCCGCGCCGGTCGCACCGGTTGCGCCTGCGGCTCCAGCTCCGGCTCCGGTAGCCAAACCGGTTGCAGTTGCTCCAGCGCCAGCGCCTGCGCCCGTGAGCAAGCCAACTGCCGCTCCGGCTCAACCGATCGCTGCGCTGTCGGCCAAGCCGGATACCACCCAGAGCCGCGTCGATGCCAATGGCCTGTCGGTGAGCTGGTCGGTGCAACTGGCCAGTCTGTCGAGTCGCGCCAGTGCCGAAAGCCTGCAGAAAACCCTGCGCAGTCAGGGTTACAACGCTTATATCCGCTCTGCCGATGGCAAGAATCGGGTGTTCGTCGGTCCGCTGATCGAGCGTGCCGAAGCCGACCGCCTGCGTGATCTGTTGAGCCGCCAGCAGAACCTCAAGGGGTTTGTGGTGCGCTTTCAGCCCGAGCGTGGCTGAAATCTATCACCTCGATTGAAATGCACTGACAATCGCAGCTTACCGACAGCCATGCGCTCTGCTAAAATGCGCCGCCTTATCCGTCTGTAGGCTGCACTGTGCCATTTACCTGGGTTGACTGGGCGATCGTTGCAATCATCGCCATCTCCGCTTTGATCAGTTTGAGCCGCGGCTTCGTCAAGGAAGCACTATCGCTGGTGACCTGGATCATCGCAGGAGCGGTTGCCTGGATGTTCGGTGGCTCACTGTCCGAGTACCTCGCCGGATACATCCAAACACCGTCGGCTCGTGTGATCACGGGCTGTGCCATCATGTTTGTCGCCACACTGATCGTGGGCGCAATGATCAATTATCTTATCGGCGAACTGGTTCGCGTCACCGGATTGTCCGGGACCGACAGGTTTCTCGGCATGGCCTTCGGCGCTGCGCGTGGCGTGTTGCTGGTGGTCGTGGCGGTCGGGCTGTTGAGCCTGGGGCCGGTACAGCAGGACGGGTGGTGGAAAGAATCACAGCTCGTGCCAAAGTTTCTATTGGTCGCAGACTGGTCCAAAAACCTGATTCTCGGGTGGAGCAGTCAGTGGCTTGCCAGCGGAATCAGCGTACCCGCTGATATTCCGTTCAAGGAGCAACTCTTGCCGTCGGCCAAAACGCCTCAGTGAGTGTTGTTCAGTTCAGATCCATTAAGTAGGGGTTGCGTCGCATGTGTGGCATCGTCGGTATCGTCGGTAAGTCGAACGTCAATCAGGCGCTGTATGACGCGCTAACCGTGCTCCAGCACCGCGGCCAGGACGCTGCCGGTATCGTGACCAGCCATGATGGCCGGTTGTTCTTGCGCAAGGACAATGGTCTGGTGCGTGACGTGTTTCAGCAGCGTCACATGCAGCGCCTGGTCGGTCACATGGGTATCGGTCACGTCCGTTACCCGACTGCCGGCAGCTCGACGTCGGCCGAGGCTCAGCCGTTCTACGTCAACTCGCCATACGGCATTACCCTGGCGCACAACGGCAACCTGACCAACGTTGAGCAATTGGCCAAGGAAATCTACGAATCCGATCTGCGTCACGTCAACACCAGTTCCGACTCTGAAGTGCTGCTCAACGTGTTCGCTCACGAACTGGCCCAGCGCGGCAAGTTGCAGCCGACCGAAGAAGACGTGTTCGCTGCCGTGACCGACGTCCACAACCGTTGTGTCGGTGGCTACGCCGTAGTGGCGATGGTGACCGGATACGGCATCGTCGGTTTCCGCGACCCGCACGGCATTCGTCCGATCGTGTTCGGTCAGCGTCACACCGACGAAGGTGTCGAGTACATGATCGCGTCCGAAAGCGTTTCGCTGGACGTGCTCGGTTTCACCCTGATCCGCGACCTGGCGCCGGGTGAAGCGGTCTACATCACTGAAGACGGCAAGCTGCACACCCGTCAGTGCGCGACCAACCCGTCGCTGACCCCGTGCATCTTCGAGCACGTCTACCTGGCGCGGCCGGATTCGATCATCGACGGCGTGTCGGTCTACAAGGCCCGTCTGCGCATGGGTGAGAAGCTGGCCGAGAAGATCCTGCGCGAGCGTCCAGAGCACGACATCGATGTGGTCATCCCGATTCCGGACACCAGCCGCACTGCGGCGCTGGAACTGGCGAACCATCTGGGCGTGAAATTTCGCGAAGGTTTCGTCAAGAACCGTTACATCGGCCGTACCTTCATCATGCCTGGCCAGGCCGCGCGCAAGAAATCGGTACGTCAGAAGCTCAACGCCATCGAGCTGGAGTTCCGCGGCAAGAACGTCATGCTGGTGGACGACTCGATCGTCCGCGGTACCACCTGCAAGCAGATCATCCAGATGGCCCGTGAAGCCGGCGCTAAAAACGTCTACTTCTGCTCGGCGGCCCCGGCCGTGCGCTTCCCGAACGTTTATGGCATCGACATGCCAAGCGCCCATGAACTGATCGCACACAATCGTTCGACCCAGGACGTGGCTGACCTGATCGGTGCCGACTGGCTGATCTATCAGGACCTGCCTGACTTGATCGAGGCGGTCGGCGGCGGCAAGATCAAGATCGAAAACTTCGATTGTGCGGTATTCGACGGCAAGTACGTTACCGGCGACGTCGATGAGGCCTATCTGAACAAGATCGAGCAGGCGCGCAACGACGCCTCGAAGGCCAAGACCCAGGCGGTGAGCGCGATCATCGATCTGTACAACAACTGAGTTTCAACCGGCCCTTAGGGGCCGGTTTTGTATCTGGCAAAAGACTTTTATTTATCGAGAACAGGGCAAGGAGTGACAGCATGAGTCAGGAATGGGATGCCGGTCGGCTGGACAGCGACCTCGAAGGCGTAGCGTTCGATACCCTGGCCGTACGTGCCGGTCAGCACCGTACGCCGGAAGGCGAGCACGGTGATCCGATGTTCTTCACTTCCAGTTACGTTTTCCGTACCGCCGCCGATGCCGCCGCACGATTTGCCGGAGAAGTACCTGGCAACGTTTACTCGCGTTACACCAACCCGACCGTTCGCTCGTTCGAAGAGCGTATTGCCGCGCTGGAAAATGCCGAGCAGGCGGTGGCCACTGCTACCGGCATGGCCGCGATCATGGCGGTGGTGATGAGCCTGTGCAGCGCTGGCGATCATGTACTGGTGTCGCGCAGCGTGTTCGGTTCGACCATCAGTCTGTTCGAGAAATACTTCAAGCGCTTCGGCGTGGAAGTCGATTACGTGCCGCTGGCGGATCTGTCGGCCTGGGATGCGGCGATCAAGTCCAACACCAGATTGCTGTTCGTCGAGTCGCCGTCCAATCCGCTGGCCGAGCTGGTGGACATCACCGCGCTGGCAGAAATCGCTCACGCCAAAGGCGCGATGCTGGTGGTCGACAACTGCTTCTGCACGCCGGCATTGCAACAGCCGTTGAAGCTCGGCGCAGATATCGTCGTGCATTCGGCCACCAAGTTCATCGATGGCCAGGGCCGTTGCATGGGCGGCGTGGTGGCCGGTCGCGGCGAGCAGATGAAAGAAGTCGTCGGCTTCCTGCGCACCGCTGGCCCGACTTTGAGCCCGTTCAATGCCTGGATCTTCCTCAAGGGCCTGGAAACCCTGAATCTGCGGATGAAGGCGCACTGTGCCAACGCGCAGCAACTGGCTGAATGGCTGGAGCAGCAGGATGGTATCGAGAAGGTGCATTACGCAGGCCTCAAGAGCCACCCGCAGCATGAGTTGGCCCAGCGTCAGCAGAAGGGCTTCGGCGCGGTCGTCAGCTTCGAGGTGAAGGGCGGCAAAGAAGGCGCCTGGCGCTTTATCGACGCGACCCGTTTGATTTCGATCACCGCCAACCTGGGTGACAGCAAAACCACCATCACTCATCCGAGCACCACGTCCCACGGTCGTCTGGCGCCGCAGGAGCGTGAAGCGGCGGGGATTCGTGACAGCCTGATCCGCATTGCGGTGGGGCTGGAGGATGTCGCTGATCTGCAAGCCGATCTGGCGCGCGGTCTGGCGGCGTTGTGATCGAATTGTCTTCCCTGACGACGGGTACCCATGGCCGCGTGGCGCTGGTCACGGGGGCTGCCCGCGGTATCGGACTGGGTATCGCGGCGTGGCTGATCAGCGAAGGCTGGCAAGTGGTGCTGACGGATCTGGACCGCGCGCGAGGCTCCAGGGTGGCGAGTGTGCTTGGCGAAAATGCCTGCTTCATCGCCATGGATGTGGCGGATGAAAACCAGGTGGCGCGTGGCGTCGCTGAGGTGCTGGGGCAGTTCGGACGGCTGGATGCGTTGGTGTGCAACGCGGCGGTGGCGGATCCGCACAATATCGTTCTGGAAAGCCTTGATCTGGCGTACTGGAATCGTGTTCTGGCGGTGAACCTCAGCGGGCCGATGCTGCTGGCCAAGCATTGTGCGCCGTATCTGCGGGCGCATAACGGGGCAATCGTCAATCTGGCCTCGACCCGTGCAGCACAGTCGGAGCCCGATACCGAAGCCTATGCCGCAAGCAAGGGTGGCTTGCTGGCGTTGACTCATGCACTGGCAATCAGTCTTGGACCGGAGATTCGCGTCAATGCGGTCAGCCCGGGCTGGATCGATGCGCGGGATCCCTCCGCGCGTCGTGCTGAGCCGTTGACGGATACAGATCATGCCCAGCACCCGGCAGGCAGGGTAGGGACGGTCGAGGATGTGGCGGCAATGGTGGCATGGCTGTTGTCGAAGAATGCCGGGTTCGTGACGGGGCAGGAGTTCGTGGTCGACGGCGGCATGACCAAGAAGATGATCTACTCGGAATGACATGTTTTTGTCTTTTTGAGAAAAACTTCAATCCTGCTATTGACTTAGGTTCGCTACCTGCGTAAATTTCGCGGCCTCGGAGATGCAAACGGGTGATTAGCTCAGCTGGGAGAGCGTCTGCCTTACAAGCAGAATGTCGGCGGTTCGATCCCGTCATCACCCACCACTCCCGAGATACTTGCGAAAGCAAGAGGTAGGCTGAAAGTGCCTCCACCGACGCGCAGCGGTAGTTCAGTCGGTTAGAATACCGGCCTGTCACGCCGGGGGTCGCGGGTTCGAGTCCCGTCCGCTGCGCCATATTCAACGAGTCAGGCAGTGTCTGGTTCGCGATTGAAAAGCACCGAAGCTTTCAGTCAAGCAAGTTACTTGAGCATCAGCTCAAAGCGATACGCAGCGGTAGTTCAGTCGGTTAGAATACCGGCCTGTCACGCCGGGGGTCGCGGGTTCGAGTCCCGTCCGCTGCGCCATATCTGCTTCAAGGACCACTGAACGCCTTGAAGCACCGAAAGCAACCTTCGGTTGGTTCGGAGTCGATAGCAAAGACCCTGGTCGAAAGGCCGGGGTTTTTTGTGTCTGAAATTTGACCCTCCAGAATGTCTCCTCTGCTTACCTCGCGACGTACGCGAGAAGTCCTCAGGTTAATGCTCTCCCTGCGTCATCGAGTCGCTGCGATGCATTGCCACATTGATTTTTGATTTTTTAGTCAGTTTTTTGTAACTGGTTATTTGCTGCGAGCCCGGAAACCTATAAAGTTAACCTTTCGGTCAGCTTTGCACTGTCATCACGCCCTTTGTTCAGCCAAAAAGGGCTTCTGCAAGACTCGAGATTCCCAGTAGATAACCAGAAGGGCGGATCCATAACCGCCCAGAGGATGATCCATGTCCAACCGTGAAATATCCCGGCGCTCGTTCCTTCAGGGCGGGCTGGTGGCGGGAGTGAGCGTTACGCTCACGCCGCTCAGCAGCCAGGCGCTGGCTGCCTTGATGGAAAACAGCGTGACCGTGCCGTCCGAGCAGTGGCTCGGCAATAACGGCAAGGCGCGTCAGCGTAACGATGCCTTGTCCAAGGTCTGCGGCAGCAAGGTTTTTGCCCGCGACATCCGTTCCAGGGACATGCCAGGCTGGCCCCAGCAGCAAGGCCACGCCATGTTGCTGAAAACCATCAAGGCCGATCGAATCTACGATGGCTATGACCTGTCGTGGCTCGGTGCCGATCTGCAGCCTGATCGCATCGTCACCGCAGCTGACCTGGACAAGGACGGCATCGTGTTCCCGGAAGAGCACGCACCGGATCCGCTGCTGCCGGAAGGCAAGGTGCCGATGTTCATCGGCCATCCGGTGGCGATCCTGATCTGGAACGATTTCGAGCGTTTCCGTCAGGCCAAGAACAAACTCAAATTCAATGACAAGGCGATTCGTTACGGTGCAAAAGTGCCGTTCTACGAAGGCGATCCCTATGGCAGTTTCCGTTATGTGCGTGTCGGCGGACCGACGTCGGCGGACGAAGACGAGTTCGCCAGCCTCAAGGATTCGATCCTGTTCCCGATGCTCAAGAACCGCCGCCCGGTATGGAATTCCCAGCCGAACCTGCACGGCAACCTGACCGAGCGCGGCCTGTTCTACGCCGAACGCATGAAGAAAGAAATCGACTCCCCGCCGGATAACTGGCTGGTGTTCGACGAGCGCTACAAAACCCCGTCCATCGAGCCGGCAGCCATGGAGCCGGACAACGGCAACGGCTGGTACGACCCGGCGACCAGGACCCTGCATTTCGTTGTCGCCACTCAATGTCCGCTGGAAGCGGCAACCGAGACTGCGAAGATGATTTCGCCGTCGCGTTTCGGTCTTGCCCACCTGAACATGCACCCGGGTTACACCGTGGGTTACGGTTCCAAGGACCACAATATCTTCGTTTACTACGCAGCCCTGGCGGCGCTGTACGGAGCAGGGGTGCCGATTCGCCTGGCCAACGACCGCTACGAGCAGTTCCAGAGCGGTATCA
Organism: Pseudomonas sp. BW7P1; assembly: GCF_024981055.1. Lineage (NCBI taxonomy): Bacteria > Pseudomonadati > Pseudomonadota > Gammaproteobacteria > Pseudomonadales > Pseudomonadaceae > Pseudomonas > Pseudomonas sp. BW7P1. The sequence continues at coordinate 2,308,219 of NZ_CP103374.1, forward strand.
AGCGTCACCCGTTCGATATTCGTTACCAGTTGGCGGTGGACAAGACCGATCACAGCTTCAAGATTTTCCGCGCCGAAATGAGCGTCGATGGCGGCGGCCGGATCAACTACAGCCCGTCAGTGGCTGCCGTTGGCGCTACCGCGGCGCAGTCGATCTACTACATGCCGCAGAACGACCTTCAGGTGACTGCCTACCACTCCCGTGGTGTTGAGGCGGGCTCGATGCGGGGTTACGGCACCCTGCAAAGCATGGCTTCCACCGAAATGATGATCGACGAAATTGCCGATCGTCTCGGTGTCGATGCCATCGACCTGCGTCGCAAGAACGCATTGCGTTCGGGGATGAAAAACACCCAGGGCGCGATCCCTGCCGGTGCGCTGCGCCTGCACGAGATTCTCGACAAGGCGTCGCTGCACGAAGTCTGGAAAAATCGCGACGCCATCAAGAAACAGCGTGAAGCGGCAGACCCGGACAACTGGTATGGCGTCGGTTTTGCCATTTGCCAGAAAGACTTCGGCACTGGCTCCGAAGCACCGATGGCCAGCATCGAGTTCACCGCTGAAGGGCGCATTTCCCTGCGTCACATCGGTATCGAAATCGGCACCGGCATGTCTACCTCGCAAGCCATGGTGGTTGCTGATTTTCTCGGCAGCCCGGCGCACGACGTGAAGACCGGCGAGACCGAATGGAAGGAAATGCAACTGGTCACTGCCGGCAACCCTTACATCATGAGTCAGGCCGAGCAAGACAACTTCCTGCGTAACCCGCGCTGGGTCGGCAAGTTGGCGTCGGCCTCGTCCGCGACCAACTCCGCCTACTACTTCAGCCACGCCACCCGTGAAGCGGCGCGCGTGCTGTTCAATCATGGTCTGTGGCCGGCGGCGCTGGAGATCTGGCGTCAGGGCCCATACGGCGGCCAGGCCAACCCTTACGTCGTGCGCCGTGAAGATGCGCATTGGGTCGACGGCAAACTGACTGCCAACGGCATGCAGCCGTTGAGCTTCGAAGAGCTGGCCAAGCGCGCCCACGAGCGTGGCTTGGTGACCGCCGCCACGGTTCACGGTTTCAACCGCTGGAGCTGGGCCGAAGCCGAATACAGCATTGACGGCGTGCGCGAGCGTCTGCCGCTGGACGGTCTGGCGGTGAAATACGGCGATGGCGCTCCGAAAGCCAAGAAGGCGCAGATGACCAGCGACGGTTTCCACCTGCTGGATCGGCAGAATGTCGCCTATCCGGTGGTTCAACTGAACAACGCTGCCGTCACCTACTACAGCCCGGTGGCGACGCTGGTCGAGTTGAAGGTCAACAAAGGTTCGGCAGAAGTCGAAGTGCTCAACCATCACTCGTGGCTGGAGTGCGGCCGGGTGCTGGTCGAAGAACTGGTTCGTGGTCAACTCGAAGGCGGCATCGCCATGGGCATCGGTCACGCCTTGATGGAAGAAATGCCACTGTACGAAGGCGGGCCAGGGGAGGGTGACTGGAACTTCAACCGTTACCGTCTGCCGATGGCGCGCCATGTGGCGGTGTGGAAGCAGACATCGGAGATCCTGCCGCCGCTGTCGCCAAGCGACCCGTCCAAAGGCATCGCCGAAGTGGTGATGATCCCGGTGGTCGGCGCCATCGGTAACGCCGTGGCCCACGCCATCGGCAAACGTGTCCGCGACCTTCCAATCACTGCTGCGCGCATCAAGGAGGCCCTCAATGGCTAACCGTCCGCTTCAACTGACCCTCAACGGTCAACCCGTCGGCCCGGTGGACATCCCTGATGACCTGCCGATGATCGATTACCTGCACGAATACAAGAACCTCACCGGCTCGCGTCTGGGCTGCGGTCAAGGCATCTGTCACGCCTGTGTGGTGATCGTCGATAACCCGGACGGCACCAGTGAAGAAGTGCGCACCTGCATCACTGGCGCGCATTATTTCGAGGGTAAAAAGGTCCGCACCATCGAGGGCCATGCCAAGCGTGACGAGCAGGGTCAGGTCACTGAGCTGAACCCGATCCAGCAGCGTTTTGTCGATGAGTTCGCCTTCCAGTGCAGTTACTGCGCACCGGGCTTCGTCAACGCCGCGACCGTGCTGGTGGAAAAGCTGCAACGCCAGCCAATCGTCAAAAGCAAACTGGAACAAGTCATCGAGGACAGCCTCGGTCATCACATCTGCCGTTGCACCGGGTATGTGCGTTACTACAACGCTACCCGCAACGTGCTGACGGATCTCGGCCTGGTCAAGGAGGGTTAAGCATGATGCGTTTACTGACCCGCCTGACCCTGGCGGTCGGGCTTGCCGTGCCTGTGCTGGCGGCCCATGCGGATGATCAGGTCAAGCGCGGCGAATACCTCGCCCGCGCCGCCGACTGCATGGCTTGCCACACGGCACCGGGTGGGGCGCCGTTTGCCGGTGGGCTGCCGATCGTTTCACCGTTCGGCACGATCTACGGCACCAACATCACCCCGAGCAAGGAGCATGGCATCGGCCTGTACAGCGATGACGAGTTCTTCGCGGCACTCACCGAAGGCAAACGTCGTGATGGCGCCAACCTGTACCCGGCGATGCCGTATACCTCGTATCACTTGATGCCGCGTGCGGATTCGGATGCGATTCATGCGTATCTGAAAACCATCGAGCCGATCGAGCGCGCCGCGCCGGTGACGAGCCTGAGCTTCCCATTCAACGTGCGTCCGGGCCTGATGGGCTGGAACATGATGTACGGCAAAGCCTTGAAACTGGAGCCGGCAGAAGGCAAAAGCGAAGCCTGGAAGCGCGGCCAGTACATGGTCGAGGTGCTTGGTCACTGTGGCGAATGTCATACGCCACGCGGCCTTCCCGGCGCCATGCAGCTGGACAAGCGCCTGACTGGCGGCATCCTCAACGGTTATCTGGCTCCCAGCCTGCTGGCGACGGATCTGGCGGCCCGCGGATGGAACCATCAGGACCTGAGCACGTTCCTCAAGCACGGCATGAGTGCCCAGGGCACGATGTTCAACGAGATGTTCCCGGTGTTCCACAACAGCACCCAGGGTCTGAATGATCCGGATCTGGCGGCGATGGCAACCTTCCTGCTTGGCGACAAGCCACCGGCGGCAAGAGAGCTGGCTGAAGTGCCGGTGGAAAAACTCGGTGCCAGCGCTCAACGCGGTCGTCAGGAATACTTGAACGTCTGCGCCGGCTGTCACGCTGCCGGTGGCGAAGGCAAGCCGCATATTGCGGTGGCCATGCGCGGCAACACCACGTTGCGTCTGGAAGACCCACGCAACCTGTTGCGGGTGATCGAGGATGGTATTGGCGAACAGAAGTTTGCCGGGTTTGAACACATGCAGCCGATGCCGGGGTTTGCCAACAAGCTCAGTGCCGAACAACTGACCGACTTGCTGAACTACCTGCGTCAGGGTTGGGGTGGTCAGTCGGCCGAGTTGGCGGTGGGTGACGTGCAAAAGCTGCAGGCCGACGCACCATCCATCGAGCACAAGGCGCACTGACCATGCAGCATCTCGATCTGCAGGTTGTGCGGCGGGCGCTGGAGTGGTCGGCAGCGGGGCAGCGCATCTGGCTCTGCACCGTACTGACGACCTACGGCTCGGCGCCTCGCGCGCCGGGTTCGCTGCTGGCGGTGAACGACGGCGGGCAGTGGATCGGGTCGCTGTCCGGTGGCTGCGTCGAGGAAGATTTTCTCGAACGCGTCGCCGAAGGTGCGTTTCTCGATGCGATCAATGTGGTGCGCTATGGCGAAGGCGATGATCCGCGCTCGCGGGTCAGTCTGCCATGCGGCGGCATTCTCGATGTACTGGTAGAGAAATTTGACGCTGACTGCAATGTGCAGGCGCATCTGCGTGAGCTCGAATCGGCATTGCTTGGGCAGCGCCGGTTGATTCGTGAAGTCGATCTGGCGACGGGCGCGCGTGCGGTATTTGCGGATCGAGAGCAGGGTGCGCGGATCGAGCGAGAAATCGACCGGGTACGGATTCGCATCGGGGCTGCCCAGCGTTTGCTGCTGGCCGGCTACTCCAGCGTGGCGCAGGCCTGTGCGGAGTTCGCGGTCGGTCTCGGCTTCGAAGTGATTCTCTGCGATCCGCGTGATGAAGTGCTCGACGGCGTGATGCTCGATGGCGTGGAGATTCGTCGGCAGTTGCCGTCGGTGTTTATTGCCGATGGTGGTTGCCACCGTGATACGGCGGTTGTGGCATTGACCCACGATCCGCGAATCGACGATCTGGCGATGATGGAGGCTGTACGCACCGAAGCTTTCTACATCGGTGTGATGGGCTCGCAGCAGACATCGCAGAAACGCTTCGAGCGCTTGCGCCGGATTGGCGGGCTGGGGGAGAGCGAGTTGGCGCGGATTCATGCGCCGATCGGTCTTAACCTCGGTAGCAAGACGCCGGCGGAAATTGCCTTGGCAGTGTTGGCGGATATCCTGCGGATTCGTAGCGGGATTGCACGAGATCAGTTGTGACGGGTGCAGAATGTAAAAAGGGCCGCTTTCCAGCGGCCCTTTTTTTGCGCGTCAGAAACCGAGCTTGTCACGCAGTCCGTAATACCACGCGCCAAGTGCGGCAAACGGCGTGCGCAGCAGTTGCCCACCCGGGAACGGGTAGTGGGGCAGGTCGGCAAACGCATCGAAGCGTTCGGCTTGTCCGCGAAGCGCCTCGGCCAAAACCTTGCCGGCCAGGTGGGTGTAAGTCACCCCGTGGCCGCTGCAGCCTTGAGAATAATAGATGTTGTCGCCCAGGCGCCCGACCTGAGGCAGACGCGACAGGGTCAGCAGGAAATTGCCGGTCCAGGCGTAATCAATTTTCACATTTTTGAGTTGCGGGAAGGCCTTGAGCATTTTTGGCCGGATGATCGCCTCGATATTCGCCGGATCCCGGGCGCCGTAGACCACGCCGCCACCGAATATCAGGCGTTTGTCAGCGGTCAGGCGGTAGTAGTCGAGCAGATAATTGCAGTCTTCGACACAGTAGTCCTGCGGCAGCAGGGATTTCGCCAGCTCGTCACCCAGTGGTTCGGTGGTAATGACCTGAGTGCCGCACGGCATCGACTTGGCTGCCAGTTCTGGCACCAGATTGCCGAGATAGGCGTTGCCGGCGACGATGATGAATTTGGCCCTGACCTTGCCCTGTGGCGTATGCACGACCGGGTTGGCTCCGCGCTCGATGCGCAGGGCCGGCGACTGTTCGTAGATTGCTCCACCCAGGGATTCCACCGCTGCGGCCTCGCCCAATGCCAGGTTGAGTGGGTGGATATGGCCGCCGCTCATGTCGAGCATGCCGCCGACGTATTGATCGCAGGCGACCACTTCACGGATACGGCGCTGATCCAGCAGCTCGAGCCGGGTGTGTCCGAAACGCTCCCACAGGCGTTTCTGCGACTCGAGGTGACCCATCTGCTTGGCCGACAGGGCAGCGAATACGCCGCCGTCCTTCAGATCGCACTGGATGTTGTATTGGCTGACGCGATCACGAATGATCCGGCCGCCCTCGAACGCCATTTGCCCGAGCAGTTGAGCCTGTTTCGGACCGACGCTGCGCTCGATGACATCAATGTCGCGGCTGTAGCTGTTGACTATTTGCCCGCCGTTGCGGCCTGACGCGCCGAAACCGACCTTCGCGGCTTCCAGCACGGTTACTCGAAAACCGTTCTCCAGCAGGAACAGGGCCGAGGAAAGTCCCGTGTAACCAGCACCAATCACACAGACATCCGTCTCCACGTCATTCTGCAGCGCAGGGCGCGGTGGTGCGGCGTTGGCCGACGCAGCGTAATAAGACTCTGGGTAAGGGGTGTTTGCCATCCTGCAGCCTCTGTTTAATATATTTTACGAGTGAGGCGATCCTACCCGAGTTGAAAAACCTCCGCCAGCCACCGGGAAATCTTCCTGGCGGAGGGCGAAATTAAATATTTTGCATATTCATAGGGTTAGGTGAAAAAAAGGTGTTGACACCCCTCCGGAATTCCGTAGAATGCCGCCTCACAGCAGGCACGTAGCTCAGCTGGTTAGAGCACCACCTTGACATGGTGGGGGTCGTTGGTTCGAGTCCAATCGCGCCTACCAAACAAAATCCGCTCTGCTGGGCGGTCTGAAGGGGTTACCGGAAACGGTAACCCCTTTTTGCTTTCTGCGATTTGCAAAACTCCCACCTCAGAACGCCAATTCCATTCCGCGATGATCATCTTCCGTTCGTCGAAAAAATGTCAGCCTCCATTTAAATAGTGTGGATATTTAAGGGGTTACGATTTTTTTTAACCGAATGGTTATCAAAAATACGTTGTTACACGCTGCGAATATCAGTAATATTCGCCCCGCGTTCACCACCACGGTTTATGCATTTTTAAATCCCAAGCTTCCATCAGCTGCTTGGGATTTTTTTTGCCCGCAGTTTGCCTTCCTCCCTAGCCTCGCTCATATCGCGCACAGCGGTTGTTGCCGGCCTTTGGCCGCATCGAGCAACTTCATGCATTTTCGACTACTACTGTCTGGCCGAGATCAAACTCACTCCCGACAGGAGTTCCGCAATGCTCATACATTGGTTTCTTGCAGCGCTTCATCTGTTGGCATTTGCCTTGGGGTTCTGGGCGGTGTTGACCCGAGGTGCGGCGTTCAGACAGCTGGCTGCCGGGTCTGGTGAGGTCGGACGGGTCTTGCTCGCGGACAATCTGTGGGGGATAGCGGCGTTGGTTTTGCTGGTCACCGGGAGTGTGCGGGCTTTTGGCGGATATGAGAAAGGGGCCGACTACTACCTGCATCAGCCGCTGTTTCACGTGAAGATGACGCTGCTTGTGCTGATTCTGCTTTTGGAGCTGGCTCCGATGATTGCGCTGATCCGGTGGCGCATGGCTCGGGCTGGCGGCGCATCGATCGATCGCGGGCGAGCAAGTGTCTTTGCGCGAATCAGTCATGCCGAAGCGCTGTTGCTTGTCCTGATGGTGATAGCGGCTACCGGAATGGCGCGAGGGGTGACGTTCGGCTAGGTCGGCACGATTCCCAGCTTCTGTTCAGAAACGTCTGACAGTCAGCCATTGCGATGATGGTTAGTATCGGTAGCGAAAAAGGGACGGTCGTAGGAGGGAAGCACTTATCGCCTGCGCCGTCACCAGTGAGGTGGGGTGGCAAAACGGCGCTTGGATCTTTAGCCAGTCATTACGCGAGGGTGAACGGACTGGCTACTGACTGCGACAGGGCTCAGGGAGTTTGCGGTTTGTCCGGAGCGGTCAGGCCGGCCTGAATGCGTTGGTAAATTTCTTCACGGTGTACGGCAACATTCTTTGGAGCGTTGATGCCGATACGAACCTGTTGGCCGCTTACGCCGAGAATGGTGATCGTAATGTCATCACCGATGTTTATGCTTTCACCGACTTTGCGGGTGAGTATCAGCATGGTCTTCTCCTTGATTGCTTTGTAGGGCACCTGATTCAGACAGTGCAGAGGTCGGTGGTACGTATAGATTAGTGCGAAGTCTCGCGGTTTGGGTGCCTCTTTCTGATGCTCAGAAGCGACATTAATTCCCAGCGCGTAACTATACAGGTGCTTCGATCATCAATCTCGTAGTTTTGTGCCCATTTTGCAGGGCTCTGAAAGTAATCGTGGATGTTAAGATCGCCGTTTCGAAAATTCAGAGGGAAGCGTTGTGCGCAAATTGGTCTGGGTAGTCGCGGCACTGGCATTGGCAGGGTGTGGTGAGGGCAAGCGTGTCGATGCGCCAAAGCCGAAAACGGTAACGGTGGCAGCGCCTGCGACAGTGTCCGGACCTCAGTTTGATGTGGAGGTGCGTGGCGAAACCCCGCAGGCTGTCAGTGATCTGAGCGGATGGTTGATCGAACATGCGTTCGTTGCCAATGTCATCAGGGATGCCGACGGGAAGACCCGGATTCTGCTGGGGCCATTCAGTTCCAGAACCGAAGCCGAAGCGAAACAGGCCGATGTCAACGCAGCGCTTGTCAAAGCGAAAAAGCAGAACATCGAGACATTGGTGATCGAGCGCGCTTCTGCACAGTAAACATGCCTTTTTGCGGAGCTGACTAAAGGGTGTCCGGCGTGATTCGTTTTAATGGGATCACTGAAGATTCTCAGAAGGAGCTCCGCATGGCCTCCAGTCCTTACAAGTTGTTCGACGTTGTGTTGCGTCGCAAGCAGCCCCTCAGTCCGCATCTCATGCGGATCACTCTTGCCGGTCAGGCCGTCAACGAGATGGCCACCTGGGCGCCTGATCAGCGAGTCAAGCTGTTTTTCCCGGCAGCGGACGGCTCTCCTGCCAGGCTTTCTCAGGAAGACGGATGGTACGCCCGTTTCCGCTCAATGCTGGCAGACCGACGCCCAGCCATGCGTACGTACACGATCCGCCATTTGCGTGCCGATCAGGGCGAGGTCGATATCGACTTTGTGCTGCATGGCGAAACCGGTCCTGCTTCCAGATGGGCCTTGCGAGCACAACCGGGTGAACCGATGCAGATCCTGGCGCCTGATCGTCGATACTTGGCGAGCGAGGCGGGTGGTTTTGAGTGGAAACCTCCGCGATCTCTCAAGCATCTCTTGCTGGTCGCCGACTCGACAGCGTTGCCGGCCGCGATGGGGATCCTCGATGAGCTGTCGGTGCTTTCGGACCCGCCTCAGGCTCAAGTATTCCTGGAGGTCGACAGTGTGGCGGACAGGCTCGAGTTACCGGATTGGCCGGGTCTGTCGGTGCAGTGGTTGATTCGAGAGCAGGCGGGCGCGGCGGCTGCCGGGTCGCTGATGGTAGACGCTGTGCGAAAGGCTGTGCTGCCTGTCGAGGTAACGATGGTTAATCGAGCGGTAGAGTTGGCCGATGTCGATATTGATCAGGAGATCCTCTGGGAAATCGCTGAAAGCGCTGCGGAAGGATTTTATGCTTGGATCGCGGGTGAATCGGCCGCTGTCATGAATCTGCGCAGATACCTGATCAAGGAGTGCGGCATTTCTCGCGAATCGCTTAATCTGATGGGCTATTGGCGTTACAACAAGTCCGGCAGCTAACCAGAAAAAAGGCCTCGAGCTTGAAGCGCGAGGCCTTTTCTTTTTATGCATGCTTTCAGCCACAGGCTTTCAGGTTGACCGGTCCGACGAACACGTTGCCGCGTCCCATCACACATGCCACGCTTTGATTGCGCTGACGTTCCCAGTCCTGAACCGGGTACGTCTTGTCCCACGCTTCATACAGTTGCCGATCCTGCTTCGACAGGCGCAAGCCATACTGCTTGCTCATATAGAAATAGGTGCGGGCAATCATGCCGCGAATCGAAGGGCGGGGCATGACCTTTTTCGCCTTGAAATCGATCTGGGTCAGGCACGCACCATATTGACCTTTTTCTACCGGTAACCAGCCATAGCTGAAGTTGCTGCGATCACCGTTGACCTCACCAATGCTCGGTACCAGGTTGTGCAGGTCGGCCTCGGCTTTTTGGTAGCCCGGATCGTAGCGCGTGCAATTCTTGCGTCCGCCTTCCTGCCAACATTGGCGCTGATGTCCAAACTCCCAGGCCGGGACGATGTGTTCCCATTCAATCCGGGAGGCGCGTTTGGCATTTTTGCGCGGCACGTAACCGCAAGCTGCCAGGTCGACCTTGTTGCCGGTGTATTTGCAGCCGCAATAGAACTCGGTGGATTGTGGGGCGTACAGCTTCCAGGCGACCTTTTTGGCTTCGGTAAACGTACGGGGTGCGCCGGCCTGGGCGCCAATTGAAATGAACAGCAAAAACACAGCAAGCGAACGGACAAACATTGAGTCAATCTTCCTTCGGTACAACCCAGAAAATCTGCACGCCACCATCATCGCGATAGGCGAGGGTGACATTGTCGTTCTCGTCGATTTCCTCCAGCAGGCGCTCCCATGCATCCATCGGTTCATCCGGGAGGCGGAAGAGCAGAGCAGCTTTGGCTTTTTGTGCGGCGGGGGAGTTGATGATCTTTTGAACACGCATGCCCATGCGTTCATAGGCATCAGGAGCGTCGGAGGAAGTGGCCACGAGATTATCCTTATTAGGCTGTACGTGCATACAGTATTTAACTGTAGGCATTTTCGCAACTGCTTAAAATTCAAGAAAATCCTCTGACAGCGGTTTTCCGGTTTTGATGTGGGTTATCCGAAATTTTTGTACGCAAGAGTTGCGTTTAGGTAGCTGCACCACCCGCCTGTATGGCGAGTGGTGAAGCAAGTGCCCGATCGAGACAGGGCCGGGCGAGGCTGAATCAGTACTCCCAGAACATCCGCTGCAATTCTTTGCTGTCGTTGGTTTTGGTCAGAGCGACCATCGCCAGGATGCGGGCTTTTTGTGGGTTCAGGTCGTGAGCCACGACCCAGTCATATTTGTCGTCGGGCTGTTCGGCGTTGCGCAGCACGAAGCCACCGGCATTGACGTGGGAGGAGCGAATGATCTGTACACCATCCTTGCGTAGAGCTTGCAGGGCAGGGACTACGCGGGAAGACACCGAGCCATTGCCGGTACCGGCGTGGATGATGGCTTTGGCGCCGGACTGGGCCAGGGCTTTGTAGGCTGTATCGCCGACATTGCCGTAGGAATAGGCGATTTCTACGTCAGGAAGGCTCTTGATGTTCTTGATGTCAAATTCGGAATCCATGGTGTGGCGCTTGGCTGGCAAGCGGAACCAATAGGACTTGCCTTCGACCACCATGCCCAGCGGACCCCATGGGCTCTTGAACGCTTCGGTCTTGATGTTGATCATTTTGCTGACATCGCGGCCAGACTGGATTTCATCATTCATGGTCACCAGTACACCCTTGCCGTGCGCTTCCTTGCTGCCGGCCACCGCTACCGCGTTATACAGGTTGAGCATGCCGTCCGCCGACATGGCGGTGCCGGGGCGCATGGAGCCGACAACGATGATCGGTTTGTCGGTCTTTTCCACCAGGTTCAGAAAGTAGGCGGTTTCTTCCAGAGTGTCGGTGCCGTGGGTGATGACGATTCCGTCGACGTCCTTGCTGTCAGCCAGTTCGGATACGCGACGACCCAGTTGCAGCAGGTTTTCATTGGTGATGCTTTCCGAGGCGATCTGCATGACTTGTTCGCCACGCACATTCGCCAGTTTGCTCAGTTCAGGGATGCCGGCGATCAATTGTTCGATACCAACCTTGGCGGCCTGATAGGTCGCGCTGTTGGCGGCGCTGGCGCCTGCGCCGGCAATGGTGCCGCCTGTTGCAAGAACTACCACGTTAGCCAGTTTGGTCTGGGTTTCGACTTCTTTTGCCTGAAGAGCGGAGGGCAGAAGCAGCATCAGGGCCAGAGCGCCCGGAAACAATGTCTTGAAAGCAGATTTCATTATTTTTCTCTCTAGTAGTGAGACGGTGCTGATGCAGGTTCATCTAGATGCGCCCCGGGCCGATCTGTAATGCCAGGGGTGCTGTGAGGGAGCAGGATCCGTACCAGCCGTACTGTGCTCTAGGGAAATGTTTAACCTCATGATTTATATCAACAATTTTTTGATTGTTGATTCTCGGGGGGAATCGTTTATCCGGTATTCCGAATAGCCGCCGCTTTCGTGTTCGGCTCTCCGAAAAGGACTACGACTTTTACCTGAAAAGTGTGTTTGCCGAATTTGGATCCTTTGCTAAAGAAAATTTCCCGCAGGCCGATGGGTGTTCAAGGAAACTGGAATTTAGGGAGTTCGCATGTCACTGACCATCGGTTTTACACATCCCGGTGCTGTCACCATCGGCGGCAAAACCGCGGCGACGATCAACGCCATGAATGATGCGCAAGCCGAGGCCTCTGGCGAAGCGCTGGGTGTTGAAAAGGCCGAGAGCGGCGAGGTCAGGACCGGCGGTGCCACGCAAGAAGGCAGCCAGGCTGAAAGCGGTGATAACCTGAGTCTCACCGTCAAGATGTTGCTCAAGCGCATGCAGGAACTGCAGAAGCAACTACAGGAGCAGCAGCAACGTCTGGCTGCCGCACAGGCTGCCAGTTACCCGACGCCCGAGGCGAAATCGCAGGCGGTCATGGCTGTTCAGGGTGAGATAGCTGAAACCAGCGGCGCACTGCTGGAAGTCTCGGCGGCGCTGGTCAAGGAAATGTCCAAGGGTTCATCCGGCGGTAACCTGGTCAACACCACCGCTTGAGCTCGCATGGGCGAGTCTGCCGATTCGCCCTGCAATCATTACCGATCTCTGATTGTTGACAAACGTTGGCTGCATTCGCATAGTTCGCTCTACGCAAACGTTTGCGCAGCAGTTTCAGAGCAGTGTTGTCTGGAAATGCCGACGAAGCTTACGCCAGCGCAAGCGTTGCTCACAATAATCATAAGATCGGAGTGAACCCATGAAGCTGCCATTCGCTGGACGTCTTCTCGCTGTCGCCATGCTGGCTGCAGCATCCGCCGCACTGCCTGTCTCTTCGGCTTTCGCCGAATCTCCGGAAAAACCCAAGGTCGCACTGGTCATGAAGTCCCTGGCCAACGAGTTCTTTCTCACCATGGAAGACGGCGCCAAGGCTTATCAGAAAGAACACTCCGCCGATTTCGACCTGATCTCCAACGGTATCAAGGATGAAACCGATACTGCCGGTCAGACCCGCATCGTCGAGCAGATGATTCTGGCGAAGGTCAATGCGCTGGTCATCGCGCCGTCCGACTCCAAGGCCATGGTGCCGGTGATCAAGAAAGCCGTCGATGCCGGCATCACGGTGATCAACATCGACAATCAGCTCGATCCTGCGGTCATCAAGAGCAAAAACATCAGCGTACCTTTCGTGGGGCCGGACAACCGCAAGGGTGCACGTCTGGTAGGCGAATACCTGGCCAAGCAGCTGAAGGCCGGTGACGAAGTCGGCATCATCGAAGGCGTCTCGACGACGACCAATGCCCAACAGCGTACGGCAGGCTTCAAGGACGCGATGGAAGCAGCACAGATCAAAGTGGTGTCGCTGCAGTCCGGCGATTGGGAAATCGACAAGGGCAACAAGGTAGCTGCATCGATCCTCAGCGAGTACCCGGATGTAAAGGCATTGCTGGCTGGTAACGACAGTATGGCTGTCGGTGCCGTATCCGCTGTGCGTGCTGCGGGCAAGGCCGGGCAGGTGCAGGTGGTGGGTTACGACAACATCAATGCGATCAAGCCAATGCTCAAGGACGGCCGTGTTCTGGCGACTGCCGACCAGTTCGCTGCCAAACAGGCCGTATTCGGTATCGAGACTGCATTGAAGATTCTCAAAGGCGAGAAAGTCGACAGCGGTGCCAATGGCGTGATCGAAACGCCGGTCGAACTGGTTACCAAGTAGTCCTTCGCGACGCAATGGCGCTCGCCCGTCCGGGCGGGCGCACGGAGAGTTTTTATGTCAGTTTCCGCCCCGAACGCTGTCCTCACGGTCAGCGGTATCGGCAAGACCTACGCGCAACCGGTACTCACCGATATCGACCTGACGCTGATGCGCGGTGAAGTGCTGGCGCTGACCGGCGAGAACGGCGCCGGTAAAAGTACCCTGTCGAAGATCATTGGTGGTCTGGTGACACCGACTGCCGGGCAGATGCAGTTCCAGGGCAAGGACTATCGTCCGGGCAGTCGTACCCAGGCTGAAGAGCTTGGCGTGCGCATGGTCATGCAAGAACTCAATCTGCTGCCGACCCTTTCGGTGGCGGAGAACCTGTTTCTCGACAACTTGCCGAGCAACGGTGGCTGGATCAGTCGCAAGCAGCTGCGCAAGGCCGCAATCGAAGCCATGGCTCAGGTTGGCCTGGATGCCATCGATCCGGATACGCTGGTCGGCGAGCTGGGTATCGGGCACCAGCAAATGGTCGAGATCGCGCGCAATCTGATCGGCGATTGTCATGTGCTGATTCTCGACGAACCGACGGCAATGCTCACGGCTCGCGAAGTCGAAATGCTTTTCGAGCAGATCACCCGGTTGCAGGCCCGTGGTGTTGCGATCATCTATATCTCCCACCGTCTCGAAGAGCTGGCGCGAGTCGCGCAGCGAATTGCCGTGCTGCGTGACGGCAATCTGGTGTGTGTCGAGCCGATGGCCAATTACAACAGCGAGCAGCTGGTTACCTTGATGGTCGGCCGCGAGCTTGGCGAACATATGGATATGGGGCCACGCAACATTGGCGCTCCCGCGCTGACAGTCAAGGGCCTGAGCCGCTCGGACAAGGTCCGTGATGTGTCCTTTGAAGTGCGTGCCGGTGAGATCTTCGGCATATCCGGATTGATCGGAGCAGGACGCACTGAGTTGCTGCGTCTGATCTTTGGTGCGGATCCTGCCGACAGCGGCAGCGTCGCTCTCGGTTCACCAGCTCGAGCAGTAAGCATTCGCTCGCCGGTCGATGCAGTGCGCAATGGTATCGCCTTGATCACTGAAGACCGCAAGGGTGAGGGGCTGCTGTTGAGTCAGTCGATCAGCGCCAATATCGCCTTGGGCAACATGCCGGAAATTTCCAGCGGTGGCTTCGTCAACCATGGCGATGAAATTTCTCTGGCAAAGCGGCAGATCGAAGCCATGCGCATCCGTAGTTCGAGCCCGACACAGCTGGTGTCCGAACTGTCCGGCGGCAACCAGCAGAAAGTGGTGATCGGCCGCTGGCTGGAGCGCGATTGTTCGGTGTTGTTATTCGATGAGCCGACCCGTGGCATCGACGTGGGGGCCAAGTTCGACATTTATAACCTGCTCGGCGAACTGACCCGGCAGGGCAAGGCGCTGGTCGTGGTATCCAGCGACCTGCGTGAATTGATGTTGATCTGCGACCGTATCGGTGTGCTGTCGGCGGGGCGCCTGATCGATACCTTCGAGCGTGACCGCTGGACACAGGATGACTTGCTTGCCGCGGCATTCGCCGGCTATCAAAAACGTGATGCGCTGCTCAACGAAGCAGCGCCTAGGGACCTCCCATGAAAACTGCATCTTCTGCCGGCAAACGTAGTGGCAATTTCTACGGACTGGGCACTTATCTGGGCCTGGCAGGCGCCTTGCTGGCGATGGTTGCGCTGTTCTCGGTCATGAGCAGCCACTTTCTGTCGTACAACACCTTCAGCACCCTGGCCAATCAGATTCCCGACCTGATGGTGCTGGCGGTGGGCATGACCTTCGTCCTGATCATCGGCGGTATCGATCTGTCGGTGGGGTCGGTGCTGGCGCTCGCGGCTTCCACAGTCAGCGTTGCAATCCTTGGCTGGGGCTGGAGCGTCTTGCCATCGGCGTTGCTTGGCATGACCGTGGCCGCTTTGGCGGGGACTGTTACGGGTTCGATCACGGTCGCCTGGAGAATCCCGTCATTCATCGTCTCGCTCGGTGTGCTCGAGATGGCCCGTGGCCTGGCGTATCAAATGACAGGCTCGCGAACGGCCTACATCGGTGATTCCTTTGCCTGGCTGTCCAATCCGATCGCATTCGGCATTTCACCGTCGTTCATCATCGCCTTGCTGGTTATCTTCATCGCGCAGGCCGTGCTGACCCGTACCGTGTTCGGTCGCTACCTGATCGGTATCGGTACCAACGAAGAAGCGGTACGGCTTGCCGGCATCAACCCCAAGCCATACAAAATTCTGGTGTTCAGTCTGATGGGCTTGCTGGCCGGTATCGCGGCGCTGTTCCAGATTTCCCGTCTGGAAGCGGCCGATCCAAACGCCGGTTCAGGCCTTGAACTGCAAGTCATCGCGGCTGTGGTAATCGGTGGCACCAGCCTGATGGGCGGTCGTGGTTCGGTCATCAGCACCTTTTTTGGTGTGCTGATCATTTCAGTGCTGGCGGCAGGTCTGGCGCAGATTGGCGCGACGGAGCCGACCAAGCGCATCATCACCGGCGCGGTCATCGTCATCGCTGTGGTACTCGATACGTATCGCAGTCACCGCGCAAGCCGGCGGGGTTGAGAGATGGCGACGATCAAGGATGTGGCGGCACTCGCGGGAATTTCATACACGACGGTTTCCCATGTGGTGAACAATACCCGGCCAGTGAGTCAGGAAGTGCGACTGAAAGTCGAGGCGGCGATCAAGAGTCTCGACTACGTACCGAGTGCTGTGGCGCGTTCGTTAAAGGCCAAAACCACCGCCACCATCGGCTTGCTGGTTCCCAACAGTCTCAATCCGTACTTTGCCGAGCTGGCACGGGGGATCGAGGATTACTGCGAGCGTAATGGCTACTGCGTGATTCTCTGCAACTCCGACGATAACCCGGACAAGCAGCGCAGCTACTTGCGGGTTCTGCTGGAAAAACGCATCGATGGTCTGATTGTCGCTTCCGCGGGAGGTGACAGCGGCCTGGTGCAGGGGCTGACCGGAGTCAAAACGCCGATGGTCATCGTCGACCGCGGACTGGAAGGTGTGGACGCCGATCTCGTGCGGATCGACCATGAATATGGTGCCTACCTGGCGACAAGACACTTGCTTGAACTCGGCCACCGCGACATCGCTACCATCGGAGGCCCGGCAGGCACCAGTGTTGCGCAGATGCGTCAGGCCGGATTTCGCCGCGCCTTGAAGGAAGCGGGTTTAGAGGTGTCACCGGCGCGTGTGCTGGAAAGCGATTTCACCAGCACCGGGGGTTACAACGCAGCGGCGGTGCTGCTGGAGAGCAACCCTCCGAGCGCCATCTTCGCCGGCAACGACATGATCGGCATCGGCGTGTTGCGCGCTGCCGCCGAACGAAATGTTCGCGTGCCGAGCGAGCTGTCGGTGATCGGCTTCGACGATATCCAGATGAGTCGCTACGTGTATCCGGCACTGACCACTGTCGGCCAGTCGATCCTGCAGCTGGGCGAAATGGCGGCGGAAGTACTGTTGCGCAGAATCGCTGCCCCTGATCTGGCGACCGATCAGCGCATTGTGACCCCCAGCATTGTCTTGCGAGAATCGACTGCACCGCTGGTTGGCGTGTTCACCGAGTATCGCTGAAAACGAATTGATGAGTAGTGATGTATGCCCGCAAATGTAGTGGTAATAGGCAGCCTGAACATGGACCTGGTCACACGGGCGCCACGCTTGCCCCGGGGCGGCGAAACACTGATCGGCCATTCGTTCGCCACCGTGTCGGGTGGCAAAGGAGCAAACCAGGCGGTGGCCGCCGCCCGACTGGGCGCGCAGGTATCGATGGTCGGTTGTGTCGGCGATGACGACTATGGCGTGCAATTGCGCGAGGCATTGCTGGCCGAGCGGATCAACTGCCAGGCGGTCAGTGTGGTCGAAAATTCCAGTGGGGTGGCGTTGATCGTGGTCGATGACAATAGTCAGAACGCGATCGTCATCGTCGCCGGGGCCAACGGCTCCATGACACCGGCAGTGATCGACCGATTCGACGCAGTATTGCAGGCTGCGGATGTCATCATCTGTCAGCTGGAAATTCCGGACGCCACTGTCGGACATGCCCTCAAGCGCGGTCGCGAGCTGGGCAAGACTGTCATCCTGAACCCGGCCCCGGCCAGTCGACCGCTGCCAGCGGACTGGTTTGCCTCCATTGACTATCTGATTCCCAATGAAAGCGAAGCCGCAGCCCTCAGCGGCTTGCCGGTAGACTCACTGGAGAGCGCCGAAAAAGCCGCATCCCGATTGATTTCCATGGGCGCAGGCAAAGTGATCATCACCCTCGGTGCTCTTGGCTCATTGTTTGCCGACGGCAATCGTTATCAGCATTTTCCAGCACCCAAAGTAAAAGCCGTTGATACCACGGCAGCCGGGGATACTTTCGTCGGTGGTTTTGCGGCTGCGCTGGCGACTGGCAAAACCGAAATCGAGGCTATCCGTTTTGGTCAGATTGCTGCAGCGCTTTCGGTTACTCGGGAGGGTGCCCAGCCGTCCATTCCCTCTACCTCTGACGTACAGGCATTCAAAGCTCCATGAAAAAGACTCCTCTGCTCAACGTCGCGCTGTCACGGCTGATCGCCTCCCTTGGTCATGGCGACATGGTCGTGATCGGTGATGCCGGGTTACCTGTTCCGCCTGGTGTCGAACTGATTGATCTCGCGCTGACCCATGGTGTCCCCGATTTCATCAGTACATTGAAAGTCGTGCTTAGCGAAATGCAGGTAGAGAGTCATGTGCTCGCCCAGGAAATCCTCGACAAGCGACCCACTGCGCTCTCCGCGCTGGATACGTTGAATGGCGAAGGTTCCCTGGGACGGCGCGAAATGCTCAGCCACGAACAATTCAAGGTTCTCAGCCGTCAGGCGCGAGCGGTCGTAAGGACCGGTGAATGTCAGCCGTACTGCAACATCGTGCTGGTGGCCGGGGTTACGTTTTAACGGGTCCAGGACCCATTCACTTTTCATCAGCACAAGGAATGCGCCATGCACCGCTATGCTCAAAAAATGCATCAACTGATCCGGAGTCTGCTGCTTTTGTCCCTGATAACCGTGACCGGCGCGCAGGCGGCGGAAAAGATCGACCTGATCATCGACACCGACCCGGGGGCCGATGATGTCGTGGCTCTACTGTTTGCGCTGGCCTCGCCCGAAGAGCTGAACATTCGCGCGCTGACCACCGTGGCAGGCAATGTGCGTCTCGACAAGACCTCCCGCAATGCTCGGCTGGCCCGTGAATGGGCAGGGCGCGAAGACGTTCCGGTCTATGCTGGCGCGCCAAAGCCCCTGATGCGCACGCCGATCTACGCCGAGAATATCCATGGCAAGGAAGGCCTGTCGGGCGTCGCCGTGCATGAGCCGAAAAAGGGGCTGGCTGAAGGTAACGCGGTCAACTACCTGATCGATACGCTGAAAAAAGCCAGGCCGCACAGCATCACCATTGCCATGCTCGGCCCGCAAACCAATCTGGCGCTGGCACTGATTCAGGAGCCGGAGATCGTTCAGGGCATCAAGGAAGTGGTGATCATGGGTGGCGCCCACTTCAACGGCGGCAACATCACGCCGGTGGCCGAGTTCAACCTGTTTGCCGATCCGCAGGCGGCCGAAGTCGTGCTCAAGAGCGGAGTCAAGCTGACCTACCTGCCGCTGGACGTCACTCACAAAGTGCTCACCAGCGATGCGCGACTGAAGCAGATCGCGGCGCTGAACAACAATGCGAGCAAAATTGTCGGCGATATCCTCAACGAGTACATCAAGGGTGACATGGAACATTATGGCATCCCGGGTGGCCCGGTGCATGACGCCACGGTCATCGCCTATCTGCTCAAACCGGAACTGTTTACTGGTCGTTCGGTGAACGTAGTGGTCGACAGTCGCGAAGGTCCGACATTCGGGCAAACGATTGTCGACTGGTATGACGGCCTCAAGGCGCCCAAAAATGCCTTTTGGGTAGAAAACGGCGATGCTCAGGGCTTCTTCGATCTGTTGACCGAGCGTCTGAAGCGCTTGAAATAAGTGTTACGCCCGCAGGTGTCAGCCTGCGGGCCTTATTCATTTCCTGAGTCCGGCGTGCCTTTGAAGTCGTCCGGATATTTCTCGAACAGCTGGGCGATGAATGATTGCGCAGCTTGTGTCCCAAGCGCCTTGACCAGCAGGTCGATGCTGATCAGAGCCAATTCCTCAGGGCTTCCCGGGCTGTACGAACTATGCCCTTGTGGCCAGTGAGCCTTTATATCGGCGGAGATGTTTACGGTCGTCATGAGGCGCTCGAAAGTTCGCTGGATCGAAGACTTGAGTTAACCACTTTGCCCGAGGCTTGGCACTGCGACTTAGGCATGAGCCCGGGGCTATGCGACACTTGGTCGTCTTTAAAAAAACAGGTGCCGAGCCGTGCAGATCGATTTGAACTCTCCCGATGGCCTGACGCTTGAGTCGGTGCGCCAGTTATTGGCTTCGGCCAGTGATGATGAACACACTCAACTGCGCGTGACCAGGAACGGTATTGCCTATATCTCGAGCGGGATTACGGGCGGCCAGGAAATCGATGGGCTGGCATTTCGTCTGGAAACCTGGGCAAAGGGTTCGGGTTATGTGGGCAATGTTGCAGCCAGTGACGAAGTCTGGGTCATGCAGATTTTCAATGCCCTGAAGGACAATTGGCCGAACCCTCCGTTCGACTACATCGACATCTACTGATGTGTCGTTAATATTCGGTGACGATTGTATGAGCATACATAGTGCGATCTTCAGGCAGACTCAGCGTTTTTTTTCGGGTCGTGGGGCAGGGTGGTAGCACTCGATTTGAAACCAAATACCGTATTGGCGGTCGCACGATTTCAGCTTAACCATTTGAAAGAAGGAGGCTTCATGCCTTTGAAGTTCGCGTCTCTGGGTGCACTTATGGCCGTTGCCATGTTGGCCGGTTGCAGCACAACCTCCAGCGAGTCGGCAAAGGATCCTGTGGCGGCCGAAACCGGTCATGGCCGATGTGAAGCAAAGGCAGCGGAATTTGCCATCGGTAAAAAGGCTTCGCCGGAGCTGCTGGAGCAAGCCCGTGCAAAGTCCGGTTCGCAAAATGCCCGTTTTCTCAAGCCGACGGACATGATTACACTCGAGTACCGCTCCGATCGCTTGAATCTGAACACCGACAATAATCTGGTTGTCGTCAGCACCAGCTGCGGTTGATCGACAGGCATAAAAAACCCCGTCACATGGACGGGGTTTTTTTAGTGCGCCGGGAAATTACTCTGGGCGAACTTGTGCAGCTTGCATACCCTTTTGGCCTTTCTCAGCCACGAAGGAAACGGTCTGGCCTTCTTTCAGGCTTTTGAAACCGTCGGATTCGATAGCTTTGAAGTGTACGAACAGGTCGTCACCGCCACCTTGAGGAGTGATGAAGCCGAAGCCTTTTTCATCGTTGAACCATTTAACGGTGCCGGTTTGGCGATTAGACATGGTGTATCTCCAAGAAACATATATTTTCAGTAGTACTGTGCTGCTCAGGCCAACTGGGCACACCCGGGTATCATAGTCGAAATGTTCGCTTTGGTAGCCCCCCGGACGTGTTGTTTGCTTTCATATTGCAGACGCTTCGACAGTTTGAAGGTCTGTAACCCCCGGTTTCAGAGGCTTTCAGCCAAACCGGAGGGGTGTAAAAAAAGCTATAAAACCTGCATAAAATATCGATTTCAGGGGCATTCTCGCTGATTCGCACCTGTCGAATGCCAGTAAATCCTCTCGTCAGGACTATTTCTGCACCCGGCAAACCGAGATTTCTTTTAGTGCGCGCTGACCCAGTTCACCGCTCGGCGGTGTGTTTTTGTCCATCAACTGAGAAATTTCCTGCGTGGTGAATTTCTTTTCCAGGACATCCGCACCACAGGTGCAGTGTTGTTTGGCCACCGTCGGGTTGACGCTTTGGCTGGCCGCTTTGGTGCAGTCGTTCATGTATTGCTCTTTGACGCCTTTCGGCCAGGCGGCCTGCGCGCTCAGAGGCAACAGCAGAACTAAAGGGATGGCTGCGGCGAATAGGGTGTTGAGACGCATGCGAGGATGCTCCTTGTGGGTCGATGTCTTTGTATCTGATGGCTGAGGGGCCAATCAAGTTCATCACTCTGGCACAAAACAGACGATTTGCCTGCCGATACAACCAGTGTGCATGTATGACCGTTCATCTGTGCTAGCATGGCCGACTCGAGCGTTTGCAGGCTGCGGGTCTTCAGTCCCGGCAGTGGCAGCGTACGAATACTCAGATTTGAATCCCAGTCACTCTGGTTCGGTTTTCCGGTTGGCCGCAAGGCTCCTGCCGCTGTAAGGCAGGCGTTCGTCATTGAATGGCC
The DNA here is from genome assembly GCF_024981055.1 of Pseudomonas sp. BW7P1. Lineage (NCBI taxonomy): Bacteria > Pseudomonadati > Pseudomonadota > Gammaproteobacteria > Pseudomonadales > Pseudomonadaceae > Pseudomonas > Pseudomonas sp. BW7P1. Next base: position 2,329,804 of record NZ_CP103374.1, read on the forward strand.
TGGATCGGATCTTGTACTGGCTCATCCCAACCCACGTGACCTTTGGTAGGGGTCACCACTAGGAGAGGAGGCGCCATGCCAACTATTACTCTTCCCGACGGCAGTCAACGTTCATTCGATCACCCGGTTTCCGTAGCCGAGGTCGCCGCATCCATTGGTGCAGGCCTGGCCAAGGCTACTCTGGCCGGCAAGGTGAACGGCAAGCTGGTCGACGCCAGCGACATCATCGACAGCGACGCAACGCTGCAAATCATCACGCCAAAGGATGAAGAGGGGCTGGAAATCATTCGCCACTCTTGCGCTCACCTGGTTGGCCATGCGGTCAAGCAGTTGTACCCGACGGCCAAAATGGTCATCGGTCCGGTCATTGATGAAGGCTTCTATTACGACATCGCCTTCGAACGTCCTTTCACTCCGGAAGACATGGCCGCCATCGAACAGCGCATGCAGCAGCTGATCGACACCGAATACGACGTCATCAAGAAAGTCACTCCGCGTGCCGAAGTGATCGAAGTGTTCAAGGCTCGCGGCGAAGACTACAAGCTGCGTTTGGTCGAGGACATGCCGAACGAGCAGGCCATGGGTCTGTACTACCACGAAGAGTACGTCGACATGTGCCGTGGCCCGCACGTGCCGAACACTCGTTTCCTGAAGTCCTTCAAGCTGACCAAGCTCTCCGGTGCCTACTGGCGCGGTGATGCCAAGAACGAGCAATTGCAGCGCGTTTACGGCACTGCGTGGGCCGACAAAAAGCAACTGGCGGCTTATATCCAGCGTATCGAAGAGGCTGAAAAGCGCGATCACCGCAAGATCGGCAAGCGCCTGGGCCTGTTCCACACTCAGGAAGAAGCCCCGGGCATGGTGTTCTGGCACCCGAATGGCTGGACTCTGTATCAGGTGCTTGAGCAATACATGCGCAAGGTGCAGCGTGACAACGGCTACCTCGAGATCAAGACGCCGCAAGTCGTTGATCGCAGCCTGTGGGAAAAGTCCGGGCACTGGGCCAACTACGCCGACAACATGTTCACCACCGAGTCGGAAAGCCGCGACTACGCGATCAAGCCGATGAACTGCCCTTGCCACGTACAAGTGTTCAATCAGGGGCTGAAGAGCTACCGCGAGCTGCCGATGCGTCTGGCCGAATTCGGTGCCTGCCATCGTAACGAGCCGTCGGGTGCTCTGCACGGCATCATGCGTGTGCGTGCATTCACCCAGGATGACGCCCACATTTTCTGCACCGAAGAGCAGATGCAAGCCGAATCCGCCGCGTTCATCAAGTTGACCATGGATGTTTATCGTGACTTCGGTTTCACCGATGTCGAGATGAAGCTGTCCACTCGTCCGGAAAAGCGCGTCGGTTCCGACGAGCTGTGGGATCGCGCCGAAGCAGCTTTGGCCGCAGCCCTTGATAGCGCGGGCCTTTCCTACGATCTGCAGCCGGGCGAGGGTGCTTTCTATGGTCCGAAAATCGAATTCTCGTTGAAGGATTGCCTCGGTCGCGTGTGGCAATGTGGTACTTTGCAGCTCGATTTCAACCTGCCAGTGCGTCTTGGTGCCGAATACGTCTCCGAAGACAACAGCCGCAAGCATCCGGTCATGTTGCACCGTGCGATCCTCGGCTCGTTCGAGCGTTTCGTCGGGATTCTGATCGAGCACTATGAGGGTGCATTCCCTGCGTGGCTGGCGCCGACCCAGGCAGTGATCATGAATATCACTGATAAACAGGCGGATTTTGTCACCCAGGTGGAAAAAACTCTCAACGAAAGCGGGTTTCGTGCCAAGTCTGACTTGAGAAATGAAAAGATCGGCTTTAAAATCCGCGAGCATACTTTGCTCAAGGTTCCATATCTCCTGGTTATTGGGGATAAGGAAGTCGAGATGCAGACTGTCGCTGTGCGTACTCGTGAAGGTGCTGACCTGGGCTCGATGCCCGTCGCCCAGTTCGCTGAGTTTCTCGCGCAAGCGGTTTCCCGGCGTGGTCGCCCAGATTCGGAGTAATTATTATTAAGCGTGAAATGAGACAGGATAAACGAACTGCACCGAAAGCCCCGATCAACGAGAATATCTCGGCACGCGAGGTTCGGTTAATTGGCGCTGACGGCGAGCAGATTGGCATCGTCTCGATTGATGAAGCGCTTCGTATCGCTGAAGAAGCAAAGCTTGATCTGGTAGAAATCTCTGCAGACGCAGTCCCACCGGTTTGCCGTGTGATGGACTACGGCAAATCGATCTTCGAAAAGAAGAAGCAGATTGCTGCGGCGAAGAAAAATCAGAAGCAGATTCAGGTAAAAGAAATCAAGTTTCGTCCAGGGACGGAGGAAGGGGATTACCAGGTAAAACTGCGCAACCTGGTACGTTTCCTGAGTGACGGGGACAGGGCCAAGGTATCCTTGCGATTCCGCGGCCGTGAGATGGCCCACCAGGAGCTGGGGATGGAACTCCTCAAGCGGGTTGAACAAGACCTGCTCGAGTACGGTTCGGTCGAACAGCATCCTAAGATGGAAGGACGCCAGCTGATCATGGTCATCGCCCCGAAAAAGAAGAAGTAATCAACAGGGCACGGCAGGCCTTCTGATTATGTTTATCAACTGAATGCGGAGTATCCGAACATGCCAAAGATGAAAACCAAAAGTGGTGCCGCCAAGCGGTTTCTGAAAACTGCTAACGGTATCAAGCACAAGCACGCTTTCAAGAGCCACATCCTGACCAAAATGTCGACCAAGCGTAAGCGTCAACTGCGCGGTAGCAGCTTGCTGCATCCGTCTGACGTAGCAAAAGTCGAGCGCATGCTGCGCCTTCGTTAATTTTTGGATCAAGAATAGAGGAAGTAACTCATGGCTCGTGTAAAGCGTGGCGTCATTGCCCGTAAACGTCACAAAAAAATTCTGAAACTTGCTAAAGGCTACTACGGCGCACGCTCCCGCGTATTCCGTGTTGCCAAGCAAGCGGTAATCAAGGCAGGCCAATACGCCTACCGTGACCGTCGTCAGAAAAAACGTCAGTTCCGCGCTCTGTGGATCGCTCGTATCAACGCTGGTGCTCGTGTTAACGGTCTGTCCTACAGCCGTTTCATCGCCGGCCTGAAAAAAGCCTCCATCGAGATCGACCGTAAGGTTCTGGCTGATCTGGCAGTGAACGAAAAAGCGGCGTTTGCTGCGATTGTCGAGAAAGCTAAAGCCACCTTGGCTTAAGTACCCCCGACAGTCACCCGGCCTCATCTCTGTGGGGCCAGGTGTTAAACGTCATAAATAGGGGAAGAGCCTTCAAGCTCTTCCCCTATTTTGTATCTGGAGTCTGTACATGGAAAACCTGGATGCGCTGGTCTCTCAAGCACTAGAGGCTGTGCAAAGCGCTGAAGATATCAATGCCCTGGAGCAAATCCGGGTTCAATACCTTGGCAAAAAGGGTGAATTGACTCAGGTGATGAAGACCCTGGGGAATTTGCCGGCAGAGGAGCGTCCGCAAGTCGGCGCCCTGATCAACGTTGCCAAGGAACGTGTAACAGGCGTTCTCAATGCGCGCATGGCTCTGTTTGAAGAAGCCGAACTGGCTGCCAAACTGTCTGCCGAATCCATTGACGTGACGTTGCCGGGCCGCGGTCAGACCTCCGGTGGTCTGCATCCGGTTACCCGGACTCTGGAACGAGTCGAGCAGTTCTTCACCCGAATCGGCTACGGCATTGCCGAAGGCCCTGAGGTTGAAGACGATTACCACAACTTCGAAGCGCTCAACATCCCAGGCCATCACCCGGCCCGGTCGATGCATGACACCTTCTATTTCAACGTGAACATGCTGTTGCGCACCCATACCTCACCGGTACAGGTCCGCACCATGGAGTCGAAAAAGCCGCCGATCCGCATCGTCTGCCCAGGCCGCGTTTACCGTAGCGACTCCGATATCACCCATTCGCCGATGTTCCACCAGGTCGAAGGCCTGCTGGTTGATCGCGATATCAATTTTGCCGATCTCAAGGGCACGATCGAAGAGTTCCTGCGGGTGTTCTTCGAAAAGGAACTGGCGGTACGCTTCCGTCCTTCGTATTTCCCGTTCACCGAGCCGTCCGCTGAAGTCGATATGGAATGCGTGATGTGCAGCGGTAAAGGCTGCCGCGTCTGCAAACAGACAGGCTGGCTGGAAGTGATGGGCTGCGGCATGGTTCACCCGAACGTACTGCGCATGTCCGGGATCGATCCGGAAGAGTTCTCGGGCTTCGCCTTTGGCATGGGCGTCGAACGTCTGGCCATGCTCCGTTACGGCGTGAACGACTTGCGTCTGTTCTTCGACAACGACTTGCGGTTCCTCGCGCAATTTCGCTAGTCGTAACGAATTCTTAGGAGAGCAGGATGAAATTCAGTGAACAATGGCTGCGTGGCTGGGTCAGCCCGCAGGTAGGTCGCGACGAGCTGGTTGCCCGTCTGTCGATGGCAGGTCTGGAGGTCGATAGCGTGACCCCGGCTGCCGGTGTATTCAGCGGCGTGGTGGTGGGTGAGGTGTTGAGCACCGAGCAACACCCGGATGCCGACAAGCTGCGCGTATGTCAGGTCAGCAATGGTGTGGAAACGTTCCAGGTCGTGTGCGGTGCGCCAAACGTGCGTCCGGGCCTGAAGATTCCGTTTGCCATGATCGGTGCCGAGCTGCCTGGCGATTTCAAGATCAAAAAGGCCAAATTGCGTGGCGTCGAGTCCAACGGCATGTTGTGCTCGCAAGCCGAATTGCAGATCGGTGAAGGCAATGACGGTCTGATGGAGCTGCCGGCCGATGCGCCGGTAGGCGAAGATTTCCGTGTTTATCTGGATCTGGAAGACGCCAGCATCGAGGTCGACCTGACCCCGAACCGCGGCGACTGCCTGTCCCTGGCCGGTCTGGCGCGTGAAGTGGGGGCGTTATACGACGCTCCAGTCACTCGTCCAGTGGTGATGACTGTTCCTGCAGTGCACGACGAAGTGCGTTCGGTTGAAGTCTTTGCTCCTGCCGCCTGCCCGCGTTACCTGGGCCGCGTCATTCGTAACGTTGATCTGTCGAAGCCGACGCCGCTGTGGATGGTTGAGCGCCTGCGTCGCGCCGAAGTCCGCAGCATTGACGCCGCCGTCGACATCACCAACTACGTGATGCTCGAGCTGGGCCAGCCGCTGCACGCTTTCGATCTCGCCGAAATCAACGGCGGCATTCGTGTGCGCATGGCGGAAGAGGGCGAGAAGCTGGTCCTGCTCGATGGACAGGAAGTCAGCTTGCGCAGCGATACGCTGGTGATTGCTGACCATACTCGTGCCCTGGCCATTGCCGGTGTCATGGGTGGCGAGCACAGCGGCGTGTCCGCAACCACTCGTGACGTGTTCCTTGAGAGTGCGTTTTTCGACCAGATCGCTGTGGCGGGCAAGGCTCGCTCCTACGGTCTGCACACTGATGCCTCGCACCGCTATGAGCGTGGCGTGGACTGGCAACTGGCCCGGGAAGCCATGGAGCGCGCCACTGGCCTGCTGCTGGAAATCACCGGTGGCGAAGCCGGCCCGATCATTGAAACGGTCAGCGAGCAGCACTTGCCGTCGATTGCACCGATCACGCTGCGTGCTCAGCGCATCACTCAAATGCTCGGCATGGAAATGGATTCGGCCGAAGTCGAGCGACTGCTCAACGCTTTGGGACTGAAGGTTTCGGCCGACGGAGCAGGGCAGTGGCGCGTAGAAGTGCCAAGCCATCGCTTCGATATCAGCCTGGAAGTCGATCTGATCGAAGAGCTGGCACGTCTGTATGGTTACAACCGCCTGCCGGTTCGTTATCCGCAAGCTCGTCTGGCACCGCAAGCCAAGGCCGAAGCGCGCAGCGATCTGCCAGAGCTGCGTCGTCTGCTGGTCGCTCGTGGTTACCAGGAAGCGATCACCTACAGCTTCATCGATCCGAAGCAATTCGAGCTGTTCAATCCAGGTGTAGAGCCGCTGCTGTTGGCGAACCCCATCTCCAATGACATGGCCGCCATGCGTTCGTCGCTGTGGCCGGGTCTGGTCAAGGTGCTGCAGCACAACCTCAACCGTCAGCAGGATCGTGTCCGTCTGTTCGAGAGCGGTCTGCGCTTCGTCGGTCAGCTGGAAGGTCTCAAGCAAGAGCCGATGCTGGCAGGTGTTGTCTGCGGCAGCCGTCTGCCGGAAGGCTGGGCGCAAGGTCGCGAAACCGTTGACTTCTTCGACGTGAAGGCGGATGTGGAAGCTGTTCTGGGCTTCGCCGGTGCGCTGGAGTCGTTCACTTTCGCTCCAGGCAAGCATCCGGCGCTGCATCCGGGTCAAACCGCGCGCATCGAACGTGAAGGGCGTGAAGTCGGCTTTATCGGTGCAATTCACCCTGAACTGGCAAAATCCCTCGGTCTCGACCGCCCAGTCTTTGTTTTCGAGCTGGTTCTGGCTGAAGTGGCGTTGGGTAAAATGCCTGAATTCCACGAGTTGTCGCGCTTTCCTGAAGTGCGTCGTGACCTTGCACTGATTGCCCACAAAGACGTTGCGGCCTCGGCTGTACTGAGTGTAATCCGTGAAAATGCAGGCGAATGGCTCACGGATCTCAGGCTGTTTGACGTGTATCAGGGTAAAGGCATTGATCCTGATAGAAAAAGCCTTGCAGTCGGCTTGACCTGGCAGCATCCATCGCGCACTCTTAATGACGATGAGGTGAATTCGACGACGCAAAATATCCTCACCTCGCTCGAACAAAGGTTGAACGCCACGTTAAGGAAGTGACGTATGGGGGCTTTGACGAAAGCTGAGATGGCGGAACGTCTGTATGAAGAGCTGGGCCTGAACAAGCGGGAAGCCAAGGAACTGGTCGAACTGTTTTTCGAGGAAATCAGGCACGCTCTTGAAGACAACGAGCAGGTCAAATTGTCGGGTTTCGGCAATTTCGACCTTCGGGACAAACGCCAGCGGCCTGGCCGCAACCCGAAAACGGGGGAAGAAATCCCGATCACGGCTCGCCGTGTGGTCACCTTTCGTCCAGGGCAGAAGTTGAAGGCCCGAGTTGAGGCTTATGCTGGAACCAAGTCATAACGACGAACTACCCGTCATCCCGGGCAAACGCTACTTCACCATTGGTGAAGTCAGCGAGCTGTGTGCGGTAAAACCACACGTGTTGCGTTACTGGGAGCAGGAGTTTCCTCAGCTCAACCCCGTCAAACGCCGCGGAAACCGCCGGTATTATCAGCGCCAGGACGTGCTGATGATCCGGCAGATCCGGGCGCTCCTTTATGATCAGGGGTTCACCATTGGCGGCGCACGTCTGCGGTTGTCCGGAGATGAAGCCAAAGATGACACAACCCAATATAAACAAATGATCCGCCAGATGATCGCCGAGCTCGAAGATGTTCTGGTGGTTCTCAAGAAATAATTTCCTGCTTTTAAATACTTCCAGTTTTCAAAAGCTTGCGATATATTCTTGAGCGTTCTTCGACATGAAGGACCAGAGTCAACGCCTAGTCGGGGCGTAGCGCAGTCCGGTAGCGCACTAGCATGGGGTGCTAGGGGTCGAGTGTTCGAATCACTCCGTCCCGACCATAATTCCTGAGTAAAATCAGACACTTAAGCCGATCGTCCAGATCGGCTTTTTTGTGCCCGCGCAAAACTACACTTTAGCGAGTTGGGTTTTTTCGTGCGCAAGGCCAACAGGCGGCAAACTGCTGGCCCCCGATTATGTTCGATACCGGCAAACTCGCCTTTTTTCAAAAGGTTAGGTTGACCATATGCGGACGATTGTCATCACTGTTGCAGTGATTTCCCTGGCCCTGGTCGCGCTGGACGCCCAAGCGAGGGAACTGAGCAAGAGCCATCGTTTTGCTTGTACCTGGGGTTCGGATATCGCGGCTGGCGCGCAGCAATCGAAGCTGTCGGGGATTTCCCTTTATGGCGCCCGAAAGCGCTTGCAGGTACGCAAGTTTCAACAGCCGTGGATGCGGATGACGGCGATGGGGATCACTGAGCAGACCTACAACAGCACTTCTCGGCTCAAGCCCTCCGCGGTCAAGCAGACCTACTATGAGCAATGCGTGAGACATGAACTGGCTCAGCGATAAGCACAGGCCCAACCTGATGAAGGTTGGGCTTTTTCATGCCTCGCGCAAATGTGGCGCTACTTGTCGCTTTCGCAATTGACCATCCACGCGACACCAAACTTGTCCACCAGCATGCCGAAGCGTGCGGCCCAGAAGGTGGCTTCCAGCGGCATGTCCACTCGTCCGTCTTTGGCCAGAGCGTTGAAGACCCGTTCGGCTTCGGCGATGGTGTCGACGTTCAGGGAAATCGAACAACCGCTCATGCCCTGGGTCGGGCGGTCGGGTGTGGTGTCTGAAGCCATGAGCATCTGATCGCCGACCTTCAGGCAGGTATGAATGATCAGATTGTGATGTTCTTTCGGTACATGCTCTGCCGCAGGTGTTTCGCCGAAAGTCATCATTGCCTCGAGTTTGCCTTGCAGGCATTGCTCGTAGAACGTGAAGGCCGCACGGCAATCGCCGTTGAAGATCAGGTATGGGTTGATTTCCATGTTTGTGCTCCCGGACGGGTTGTGAAACGTGGCGCGGCCGGGTGTGCCGAAGCCACGTGAAGGATTGACCTCATCCAGCAAAGCGTCAGATAGAAGAATTACCAGCGGATGCAGCCCTATTTTTCTTCGGGATGACCGATGGTCTCGGCTTTCAGGAGTCGCCCGGGCTGCTGGGCAGTGTTGCCCTTGCCACGTGCCCGTCAGGCCTTGTCTGCATCAAGGTGTCTATGGCCTTGCGATAGTTTTGCCCGCCCAGTGCCATGCTGTTGTTGTGTGTTCCGCCGGGAACAAGCAGCAGTTTTTTGGGTTGTCTGGCAGCGGCGAACAGTTGCTCGCTGAAACGCGATGGCACAAATGTATCGGCCAGGCCATGTACCACCAACAATGGCATATGGATGTCGGCGATCTTGTCGATGGAATCGAACTTCTGCGACAGCAACCAGCGAACGGGTAGGGAAGTATCGGCTACGGCGGCGGCAACGTCGGCCAATGATGTAAAGGTGGATTCAATGATCAGACCGCGGACTGGCAGGCGCATGTGGTTGCTGGCCGCATCCCGGCCCAGTTCGGCAGCCAGATCGATGGCGACCGCACCACCGAGGGAATGCCCGTAGATCAGGCGCTTGTCCGGGTCGGGCTGTAACAGCTGAAAGCGCTCCCAGGCCACCCGGGCATCTTCATAGACGGTGCTTTCCGAAGGCAGGTCGCCACGGCTTTGTCCAAAACCGCGATAATCGATGGCCAGCACCGAATACCCCGCCGCGCGCAATTGTTCGATGCGAAACAACTGCCCGGTCAGGTTCCAGCGCACCCCGTGCAGGTAGAGGATGGCTGGCGCATTGGTTCGCTCCGCCGGCCACCACCAGGCGTGAATGTTTTGTCCGGCCTTGAAGGTTTTGGGTTGCAGGTCGAGTTCCTGAACGGTATCGGGTAATCCGTGATACCAGCCCGCCGTACCCGGTTCGATGCGAAACAGCAGCTTGCGTTCGGTGTGCTCCAGTACGGCGCAACTGGTTGGCAGGCCGATGATCAGGGCGGCCATGCACGCGAACGCCAGGCGGCGGCGTCGAAGCCGGGTCATGAAGGCGAGAAACATTAAACGGTTCACCAGCGCACGGACAAAGAAGCTTTTTACCAGAAGCACCTATCCCCGCGTGACAATTTCGATCGTCGCCCGCCTGCAATCATTACAAAACGATGCTGTGGCTCAGGCCACGTTCAACACGATCTTGCCGATGTGATCGCCTGCCTCCATGTGCGCGTGGGCGCGGGCCGCGTCGGTGAGCGGGTAAACCTTGTCGATGATCGGCAGGCAACGCCCGGCGACCAATGCCGGCCAGACATGCTCGCGTAATTGATCGGCGATGGCAGCCTTTTCCGCAGAAGTGCGAGCGCGCAACAAGGAACCGGTGACCACGGCCCGTTTGCCGAGAATGGTCAGCAGGTCGACATCGTTGGCACGGGCACCGCCAAGGAAACCCAACATCACCACACGGCCATCCATTGCCAGGGCGCCGAGGTTGGCGTTCAGATACGAGCCACCCATGATGTCGAGGATCACATTGACGCCCTGGCCGTTGGTTTGTTCGGCGATCACGGCCGCGAAATCCTGTTCGCGATAGTTGATCGGCTTACCGCCCAATTCAAGGATGGCCTCACATTTGTCGGGGCTGCCTGCGGTGGCGAAAGCTTCGATGCCGAACTCGCGGCACAGCATCAGCGCGGTGGTGCCGATGCCGCTGGTGCCTCCGTGGATCAAGACACGCTGTCCACGGCTGGCGGCACCGAGACCGAACAGGTTGGCCCATACCGTGAAAAATGTTTCGGGGATCGCCGCGGCCTGAGTCCAGTCCATTCCTTCGGGAACCGGCAGGGTCTGGCCCGCCGGAACCGTGCAGTACTCGGCGTAACCGCCTCCATTGGTCAGGGCGCAAACTCTGTCGCCAACCGCGAACTGACTGACCCCTGCACCCAGCACTACGACTTCACCCGCCACTTCAAGGCCCGGAATCGAGTTCATGCCGGGCTTCATCGGGTACTTGCCGGCGCGTTGCAGGGCATCGGGGCGATTGATGCCGGCGGCGTGTACGCGGATCAGTAGTTCACCTTGTGCGGCGACCGGCAGCGGGACGCGTCGTGGTTGCAGAACCTCGGGCCCGCCCGGTTCGGTGATTTCGATGCGGGTCATTTCAGTGGGCAACGTCATTTTCGATTCCTCTTGAAACAAATGATCAGTAGATGGGAGCGCAGTCAGGGGCAAATGATTCCCGTCATTGCGCGCAGCAGCGTCGTTCGCCGCGGGAGGGCAGCAGTTTCATGGCGTGCTCAAGTATCAGCGCGATCATGATGGCACCGCCCGCAATCACGAAGAGCAATGCATGCTGTCCGCCCGTGGCGTTGAACAGCGCCGAGTAGGCGAAGCCGGCCAGCGCCTGAAACGTGGCGAACGACACGGTGGCCCGGCTCCACGCCGCCTGTTGGCGATGGTGATCCGGCACCAGCTCATGCACCCGGGCCAACGCCAGCGGAACGATGCCCGGCGGAAACGAGCCGAGGATCACTGCCAGCAGTGCCAGCGCCAGGAACGAATGCGAAATGGCCAGCAAGCCAAGGGTGATCGCTTGCACCACCAGCACCAGACGAATGCCGGTCCGTGCGCCGAGCTGATCGGCGAGAAAGCCATGACTCACCGGGCCGACGATGGCGCCCAGACCGTACATGATCCAGACCAGCGCGCCGACGTGCGCGCCGGCGCCCAGGCCACGGGCGACGTAATCCACCAGGAAAACCATGGCCGGCACCAGCCCGGCAGCCATGAACGCATACTGGGCAAACAGCAGATAAACAGCAGGCGGTGTCGGCTCGACCGGTTCCGCCTGAGTCGTTGCGGCGGTTGCATGGGGAAGTTCCGATGGCCAGCCGAACCAGCTCATAGCCGTCAGTGCCAGCGACAAGGTGCCCAGTCCCAGCCAGGTCGCTTGCAGGCCCAGGTTCAACAGCAACGGAACAATCGTGCCCGAGCCGGCGATGCCCAGTCCGATACCGAGGAAAATCGCTCCGCTGGCCAGGCCTTTGCGCGCGGCCGGTACATGAGGCAATACGGTCGCGGCCACCAACACCATGATGGCCCCACCTGCGATTCCGGACAGCAGGCGCCAGCCGAAATACCAGCTCACCGATACGGGGTAAGCACAAGCAAAAAACGCCACGGTCACCGCCAGCATCATCAGACGCAGAGCGTTTCTCTGAGTCAGCCGTCGTGCAAGCGGACGGCCCAGGAGGGCGCCGATCAGGTAACCGACCAGGTTGGCCGCGCCGAGATAAACGACATCGTGGGTGGAAAACCACTGTGCCTGAATCAGCGCGGGGATCAGCGGCGTGTAGGCAAAACGCGCCAGACCGATGCTGACCAGGCTGGCGCAGAGTCCGGCGAAGATCGCCAGCCAGACGCTCGTGTCCGGACGCTCGGGCGAAGCAGTTGAAGTACGCATGACGGCAATCCTGTGAAAGGTTTATGGCGTCCAGCATATCGGCTATCGTTGCTGCTGAAATGCAGCGAGTTTGCGTGATAGTGATGCGTTTATGCATCAATGGGGAACGGTATGAACTGGGATGATGCACGGGTGTTTCTTGCGGTCTGCCGCGAGTCGACATTGCGCGGCGCCGCGCGCGTGCTGGGCGTGGACCAAGCGACGGTCGGGCGACGTATCACGGCACTGGAAAAGTCGCTGGGCGCAACCTTGTTCCTGCGTACCTCCGAGGGTTATGCGCTGACGGCAGTCGGCGAAGCCGCGCTCCGCTCGGTGGAAAAAATGGAGCATTCGGCGCTGGAGCTGGAACGGCGTATCCAGGGCCTGGACGATCGGCTGACCGGCAGTGTGCGGGTCAGCACCACCGATTCGCTGGCCATTGATTTCCTGATCCCGGCTATCGCGCGGTTGCACGAACAGCATCCGGATGTGCGCGTGCATCTGGACGCCTCCACGCAGATCCTCAGTCTGGCCAAACGCGAAGCGGACATCGCCGTGCGCAACACCCGTCCGGACAACCCGAACCTGATCGCACGGCGCATCGCGCGTTGGCCGGTGGGGTTGTTTGCCTCACAGACTTATGTCGACAGCCACGGGGTGCCGACGCCGGGCAGTGCCTTCGAGGGCCACGATCTGGTGGTATATCAGCCGTATCTGCAAGGCAGGCAGGACCTGACCCTGGTCAGCGAACCCGTGACTCGCGGGCGTATCGTCGCCGGCCTGAGCTCCAGCCTGCTGGTAAGACGATCGATTGCCGCCGGGCTGGGTATAGGAGAAATCCCGGTCTACATGGGCGAACGTGACGGGCTGGTCAGGCTATGGCCGGAGCGCACACGTCCGTTGCCCTATGAAGTGTGGTTGGTGACCCATGCGGATTTGCGCCATACCGCTCGGGTCAGGGCGGTGATCGAACAGATTGTCGAGGCGTTCGCACTGGAGAATGAATAGTCCATGAGTGCTGTGCAGGACAGCTGCATCAATTGATGATCCTGCCTGCACCAGCGCCGGGAGCGAAGTCATCGAGACAAGAATCGAATGCCGCGCCGGCAGGGCTGATGCCCTCCCGCAGAATGAAAAACGGCCTTCAACGAAGGCCGTTTTTTTCGAACGATGAAAACTATCGGCTCATGGCATTTCCGGAAGCTCTTGCGGCCGCAGGTCGAACACCAGAACTTCGGCATCCTGACCATTGCTCAGGGTCAGCGCCTGTTCTTCTCGAACACGGACACCGTCGCCTTCTTTCAACGACACCCCGTTCAGTTCAACGCTGCCGCGAGCCACGTGCACGTAGGCATAGCGGTTTGCAGGCAGTTCGAGCGTGGCGCTTTCCCGGCCATCGAACAGCCCGGCGTACACGCGTGCATCCTGACGTACCTTGAGCGAACCGTTGCTGCCCTCGGGCGAGATGATCAGTTGCAGGCGACCGCGTTTTTTCTGTTCGCTGAAGTGTTCCTGTTGATAGCGTGGTTTGGCTCCGCTGACGTCCGGCACGATCCAGATCTGCAGAAAGTGCACAGGCCGAGTCTGCGAGTGGTTGAACTCGCTGTGCGCCACGCCACTGCCGGCGCTCATCAGTTGCACGTCGCCTGGCCGAATCACCGAGCCGGTGCCGAGCGTGTCCTTGTGTTCCAGCGCACCCTCGAGCACGTAGGAGAAAATCTCCATGTCGCGGTGTGGATGCTGGCCGAAGCCTTTACCGGCGGCGACGCGGTCATCGTTGATCACCAGCAGGTCGGAAAAGCCTTGTTCACGCGGATCCCGGTAACTGGCGAAAGAAAAGGTGTGGAATGACTTCAACCAGCCATGATTGGCCAGACCACGGTCGGAGGCTTTGCGAAGGGTCAGCATGATGAAATCTCCTTTCAGGACGTTGATTCGTCCGAGTGAGGAGAAGGTTACTGGTAACCATGAAGTGCAATAAGTAGCTGTAAATTGAAATACTGTCCCTTTAGAGTTGACAGTCTTGTGCGCCCGTTCACGCAATCTTTCGCAACGTTTGCCCTGTACTTGGCCATAATGCTGCAACTTATATCTGTTCATTGATTTCAGTGATGTCTGCTCATGAAAACCGTGGCAATGGTGTTGTTTCCAGAGTTTCTCTTGCTCGATATGGCGGGGCCGATGGAGGTGTTTTCGGTTGCCAACCGCTATCTCAAGCCGGACGATCACTACCAACTGACGCTTTTGGGGACTGAACGTGGGCCGCTGCGCGCCTCCAACGGTGTGCTTGTACACGCCGACATGCACCTTGACGAAGCGGCCGGGCGATATGATTTGCTGCTGGTGCCGGGTGGCCCTGGTGCCTACAACAAAAAGTGCCCACCCTTGCTGGACTGGCTCAAAGGCGCGGTGAGTCGGGCCGAGCGCTATGGTTCCATTTGCACGGGAGCGTTCGTGCTGGGTTACGCGGGTCTGCTCGATGGTTATCGTGTGACCACTCACTGGAACTACACGGAGCGCCTGATCAAAGGCTTTCCAAAGGCAGATGTCGCGACCGACCAGATCTTTGTCGAAGACCGCAACCTGATCACCTCTGGCGGTGTCACCGCCGGCATCGATCTGGCGCTGGCGGTGGTGGCCCGCGATCACGGCAAGAAAATCGCCCAGGACGTGGCCAAAGTGCTGCTGGTGGTCATGAAACGCCAGGGCGGGCAGGCGCAGTTCAGTCCGCTGATGGCAGCCGTGGCCCCCCACGAAACGCCCATTACGCGGGTCCAGAATCACGTTCTGGAACATCTTGAGGAAGTCTTCACCATAGAGCGCATGGCCAGCCTGGCGAACATGAGCACGCGGCATTTCGCGCGGATGTTCTCCCGTGAGGTCGGCATGACGCCCATGGAATTCCTGCAAAGCGCGCGCATCGATTGCGCGCGCAATCTGCTGGAAACCGGCGATCTGCCATTGAAAACGGTGGCCTACAAGAGCGGTTTCGGCAGCGTACGCCACATGCGTTTCCTGTTCGGCGAAAAGCTCGGGCTGACGCCGACCCAATACCGCGAACAGTTCAGCTAGGGCCGTTCTGTCCGTCACGGGCACCCGGATGTCCGTGTTGCGCCCCGCGTGATGGTTGTACCGTCATCCAGGCCTGCCAAGATAACGGACATGAACAGCCTCAACCATTTGCATGCGGCGTCGGTCCTGCGCTTCGGTCCGTACGCGTTCCATTTGCGTCAGCGGCTGATCCTCGAAGGGGATCGGCAACTGCGCATGGGCGGTCGTGCGCTGGACATATTGCAGGTGCTGGTCGAGCGGGCCGGGCGGGTGGTCAGCAAGGAGCAATTGATCGCGTTGGTGTGGCCGACTTCGGTGGTCGAAGAGATCAACCTGCGGGTACACATCGCCGCGTTGCGCCGGGCTTTGCGCGATGGCGAGAACGGACAGCGCTACATCGTCAACTTACCGCAGCGCGGGTACAGCTTTGTTGCACCGGTGCATGACGATGGCGTCGCGCAAGTGGTGTTCGAAAGCCTGCAGATGCCTCAACACAACCTGCCCGCCCGGCTGACGCCTGTCACGGGTCGCGATTCAGTGGTCGGCAGTCTTGTGCGGCAGTTGCCGCTGTCGCGACTGATAACGGTGACGGGACCGGCCGGCGTCGGCAAAAGCACCGTGGCGTTGCGGGCGGCGGAACTGCTGCTGCAACACTTTCATGACGGTGTGTGGCATGTGGATCTGTCGCTGATCGACGAAGAAGCACCACTGACCAATGGCGTGCTGAAAATCCTCGATATTGATTTCGCCACCCTGGCGGCGCGCCATGCCTTGCTGGTGCTGGACAATTGCGAGCACTTGCACGAAGCCTGTCGGAGCCTGCTGCAGACATTGCTCGATATGGCGCCCCGACTGTCGATTCTTGCCACCAGCCGCACTCCGTTGTGTGTAGGTCTGGAAAGCCTCCAGCCACTGTCGCCCCTCACCGTTCCCAAAACCTCGGCACTCAATAGTGTCGATGAGGCCATGGGTTTTTCGGCGGTGCAGCTGTTTGTCAGCCGTGCCCGGGCCCGCCAGCATGATTTCGATCTGCGTGAGCAGGACCTCGAGGCGGTGCGTGATATTTGCGGGCGGCTTGATGGTCTGCCTTTGGCGATCGAGCTGGCGGCGGCGAAGATCGATGCACTGGCCCTGGTCGGGCTTCAGGCGCAATTGGCTCACGGACTGCAGGTTTTGAGTCAAGGTCGCCGTACCGCGGTGCCACGACACCAGTCAATGAAGGCTGCTCTGGACTGGAGCTACCAGCGTTTGAGCGAGCACGAACAACGTGTGTTGCAGCGCCTGTCGGTGTTCAAGGCGGCATTCACCCTGGATGCCGCCATAGGCGTGATCAGTTGTGCGCAGCTGCCGCCTTCGACGCTGGTGGCCGTGGTCGAACAACTGGCGTCGAAGTCGTTACTGTCGGTGGACCGATCCGGCGCAACACTGCGTTATCGAATGCTCAACACCACTCGCCGCTATGCCCGCGAACAGCTGGAGCTGTGCGGCGAACTGCATGACGTCGAGCTTCGACATTCTCGCTATCTGGGCCGTACGCGCCCGAACTCACGCGACCGACTGATCGCGCAGTTCGTCGAGCAATGAACGCACCTTGCGCAGGTCCGGGGTCGCGTAGCCTTCGGTGAAGCGGTTGTAGATCGGGGTCAGCATTTCCAGCGCCTCACGATAACGCGCCTGGCGTTGCCATAACCGGGCCAGCGACGTCGCGCTGCGCAGTTCCCAGGCCAGTGCGCCTTGCGTCCGGGCAATCGCCAGGGATTGCTGCAGGGCACTTTCGACCGTGTGATGGCAGGGCGATTCAGCGGTCAGCAATCGTTCGGCCCGTGCTCGCAAAATTTCCGCCGTGCTCCAGCCGGCCGCGCCGCTCTGGGCCCGCTCCACCAAGGCATCATCGACGAAACCCGGATCCAGCGTGACCATGATTTCCCTGACCAGACCGCTGTCCGCAGGCGGGATTGCAGAGGCTTTGTCGGCATCGATCACCTGCGCATACTGCCGTGCCCACGTGTAGAACAGCAGCACCGAATGCTTCTGCGACTGTTCGAGCAGGAGTTGCAGCAGGGCACGGGCGTTCTGCACATCACCGTTGTAATGGGCGATCAGGCAAGTGGCGAGTGCGAGGGTGTAGCAGATCGACGTGCCGTGATTGATCTGTACGGCGATGTCCAGCGCCTGCCGGGCCGTACGCCAGGCCTGTTCCGGAAAACCCTGCAACCATAACACCCGGGCGAGGACAGTCAGCGAGGCGACGCTTTGATCGTATTGCACGCCGAAACCGTGGGTGAAACGGTTGAGGTGGCCGCTTTGGGACATGCGCTGAATGACCTGTTCAGCGTGGATTCGCGCCTGATGCTGATCACCGGCGTAATGCAGCGCGAGCACCCGCAGACGATGAGTGCTCAATGACAGCTGCGCATCGCCATGCAGGCCGAGGCTTTCGAATTGCTCGCTTTGTTCAAGTGCCATCCGATAATGACCGCAACTCAGATTGACCGCCATGTGACCTGACACGGCACGCAACTGGCCGGCGATGTCGTCGTGCTTTTGTGCCAGCAGACGTGCACTGGCGAACGCTTCGATGGTTTCCGGTGTACCGCCCCAGGTGTGATAGCAGGCGCTGCCGAGAGCCAGTTTCAGGGCGATTTCCAGTCGCGGGCAAGGCGCCTGCGCCGACGCCAGCAACGCGAGTGCACGACGCACATGGACACCGTACTCCTTGAGCAGGGACAGCTCCTGCCACAACGGCGCCGAGGTCGCCGTCAGGCGCACGCCAAGTTGACGCGAGCCTTCATCGTTCAGCGTCCACTCCAGCGCGGCCCGCAGGTCTTCGAGGCCACGGGCGTAGCGCTCGATCCAGATTTCGGTCGGTGTGTTTTCCCAGTCGGCCTGTGCCTGATGCATCAGCGCCAGGCAGCGTTCGGCATGACGTTCACGGGTTTCGCCGAGTTCGGCGGCCTGGTCGAGTTTTTCCAGCGCGTAGCGGCGGGTGGTGTCGAGCAGGCGATAGAACACCTCTTCATCGC
Organism: Pseudomonas sp. BW7P1; assembly: GCF_024981055.1. Lineage (NCBI taxonomy): Bacteria > Pseudomonadati > Pseudomonadota > Gammaproteobacteria > Pseudomonadales > Pseudomonadaceae > Pseudomonas > Pseudomonas sp. BW7P1. Next base: position 2,347,865 of record NZ_CP103374.1, read on the forward strand.
CTACCTCGACGTTGAGTAACGACTTGGCAACCAGTTGCGTGATCGAGGCAAACACCTCGCCGGACTCGATGTGCTGGCCAACGATGACCGCTGCGGCAGACTCCAGAGTGAATGCGCCACGGAACACGCCCAACCGGCGCAGGCCTGTCTGTTCGCAACCATTGAGCAGATTGAAGCTCCAGTCGAGCGTGGCCCGCAGGGTTTCATGTCGGCCCAGATGAGTCTGATTACCCGCCGGCAAATGTCCCTGAAGCTGCCTCAGCAGACCGTCCAGCCCGAGGCTCGCGACCTGTGCGGCCGCCAGCTCCAGTGCCAGCGGGATACCGTCCAGCCGTCGACAGATCTCGATGATCAAGGGCAGGTCGGCCTGTTTCGGCTCAAAGTGTTCGTGGGCGGCCATCGCCCGTTCGACGAACAGTTGCAGCGCGGAAAACCCCATTGCCTGATCGCGGTCGAGCACCGCAATCGGTGGTGGACAGTCGAGCGATTCCAGGCGCTGCACGTACTCACCTTCGGTGCGCAGACTTTCTCGACTGGTGGCCAGAATGTGCACTTGCGGCGCGCCACGCAGAATGCTTTCACTGAGCAGCGCCACGGCGTCGATCAGATGCTCGCAGTTATCGATCACCAGCAGCATCTGCCGCTCGCGCAGACTGTTGATCAGGCAGGCCATCGGCTCGTTGTCATGCAGCGAAAGGTCGAGCAGGGCGGCGAGGTGCGAGCAGATCGAGCGCGGGTCGTTGAGCGGAGCCAGATCCAGCAGGCGAATGCCGTCGCGATAGCGGCCGATCAGTTGCTCGGCGACACGCAACGCCACCGTGGTCTTGCCGATGCCGCCGGGGCCGATCAGGGTGATGCAGCGCTGGCGCGGCAGTTGGCTCATCAGGTTGTCGACCACCGCCTGGCGACCGATCATCCGCGTGCGGCGCAGCGGCAGGTTATGCCGGGCCGCGTGACCGGCGGCGGGTCGCTGCTCGATCGATTGCAACTGGATCGGCGCCACGAAACTGTAACCGCGCTGCGCCACCGTGACGATATAGCGCTGCCCGGCCTGACCGTCGCCCAGTGCCTTGCGCAACGATGCCATGTGCACCCGCAGGTTGATGTCTTCCACCACACTGTCCGGCCAGACTCCGGCGATCAATTGCTGTTTGCTCACGACTTCACCGGCATTGGCCAGCAGGATCAGCAGAATGTCCATGGCACGGCGGCCCAGGCGCAAAGGCTGGTCGCCTTCGAGCACCAGCCGCTGGCCGGGGTGAATCCGATAGGGGCCGAAACCGATGGCCTGATTCGGGGAAAGACTCAACCACATACTCCTTCGTTGTTCTTTTGATCCTGCCCGGCCGTTGATGAAAAAACGTGACAGGGCGGATAGCGACTCGACGAGGCTGTAAGCCGTCTGGTCCGCGTTTTCCGAGCATATTCCTCAGGATCGGCTGCCAGCGCAATGCATGCGAGGTGTTGATGCCCGGATATCTATCGGCAGGCGGCGTCATCGCGCTCGTATTCAAAGGCCCGAGTCTTCGCCTTCGCGCCCGGCAGATGAAAAAATTAACAACGATTAACTCGTCCACACCCGCTGCAGAGCCAAAACTCCGAGGCAACGGAATGCATACGTCTAGAGGACGCTGCGATGAGCAAGGTAGTGGTGGTCTATCACAGTGGCTACGGGCACACCCGCGTCATTGCCCGGGCGGTGGCCCAAGGTGTGGAGCGTCACTTGGGCAGTCGCTGTCTGCTGCTGGCGGTGGAGGATGTGGACGCACACTGGGAAGACCTGCACCGCGCCGACGCCATCATTTTCGGTTCGCCGACCTACATGGGCAGCGTGTCGGCGGCGTTCAAACAATTCATGGAGGCCACGGCGTCGTTTTACCTCGCCCGCCCCTGGCGCGACAAACTCGCGGCAGGCTTCACCAATTCCGGAAGCCTGTGTGGCGACAAACTCAATACCTTAGTGCAGATGGCCGTGTTCGCCGCTCAGCATTCGATGATCTGGGTGGGGCTCGATCTGCTGCCGGCGCGTGTCGGTGCCGGGGGCATTGACGGCCAATTGAATCGCCTCGGCAGTGCCCTCGGTGCCATGTCCCAATCCTCTGTCGAACAACCGCCCGGACTTGCGCCTCCGCTGGAGGACCAACTGACTGCCGCGCACCTGGGCGAGCGGGTGGCGCGGCTGGCTCAGCGGATGGTCCGGGAGTGAAGCCGCTTCAGCGGTTTTTCATGACCTGACAACGCCACGCAAACGGATTGATCCCTTCGCTGCGGGTGAAGATATGGCAAAAGTGCGCCTGATCGCAGAAGCCGCATTCCAGGCTGATCTGCGTAAGGCTGTGGTTGGTGTGCTGAATCAACTGTTTGGCCCGGGCAATGCGTTGGGAGCGGATCCAGTCTTGTGGCGAGTAACCGGTGCTGCATTTGAAAGCCCGGGAAAAGTGGCTGCGTGACAGTGCGCACGCGTTGGCCAGATCGGCAACTTCAAGGCTATCGCCGAGGCGTTCGAGAATGAGTTGTTTCACCAGCCGTTCACGTTGCGGGCTGAGGCCGCCAGTGCTGGTTTTGCGTGGGTCGCTGGCAGGGGCGAGGGCGACGGTTTGCTGTGAATGAGCCATGGCCAATGTCCGTGTCGAGGGGGGAAGGCACGGTCAGCGCTTTCCCTCAGGTCAATAAAACAACGCTGCGCAGAGGGATTCATTGTTTGGCGAGGGGCGAAGGCTGACGAGTTAAACGTTGTTAATTCCGCCTTCCGCTCCAACTCAGCACACCGCTGCAAGTCCCCATGGTGGGAATCGGGCAGGATGGCGACGATTGAGGCGGGCCATGAGGGCCGCAGAATCGGGCTCGTTCGAGGAGGCGCATATGAAAGGTTTGTTCAATGGCGTAATCGGCGCGACATTGGTCGGTGTGATGTCCACCGCCCTGGCGCAGGCACCACAGGTCGGCACGCAGGTGCCGGGTTATTTCCGGCTGGCGCTGGGCGATTACGAAGTGACGGCGCTGTTCGATGGCTACAACGACTTGTCGCCGAGGCTGCTGCAGGGCATGAGCCAGAGCCAGATTCGCGCCTTGCTGGCCCGTCGCTCGATTGAAACGCCGGGCGTGCAAACTGCGTTCAATGCGTTCCTGGTCAACACCGGCAAACAACTGGTACTGGTGGATACCGGCGCGGGTCAGTGCATCGGTGCTACCGCCGGCCAGCTTTCGGCCAACATGCAGGCGGCGGGCTACAAGCCTGAGCAGGTCGATGCGATTCTGCTGACTCACCTGCATCTGGATCACGTCTGTGGACTGGTGGACGGCCAGCAACAACCGATTTTCACCAATGCCACGGTTTACGCCGCCAAGGCAGAAGCCGATTATTGGCTCGACCCGCAGGCTCTGGCCAAGGCACCGGCCGGTGCGCGGGAGTTCTTCAAGATCGCTCAGGACTCTACCGCGCCATACATCGCCGCCGGGCGTTTCAAGACATTCGCGGCGGGCCAGTCGCCGTTGCCGGGCGTGGTCGATGCCACACTGGAAGCCGGCCACACGCCGGGCAGTACAACCTACCGTTTTATTTCACAGAATCAGAGCATCGTGTTCATGGGGGATCTGGTGCACAACCTGGCGGTGCAGTTCGATCATCCTGAGGTGGCGATCAGCTTCGACGTCAACAGCCAGCAAGCGATCAAAAGTCGTAATGCGGTGTTCAGTGCAGCGGCGGCCAGCAAAACCTGGGTAACGGCTGCGCACTTGCCTTTCCCGGGCATTGGCCACATCACCGCGGTCGACAAGCACTTCCAGTGGGTGCCGGTGGAATACGGCCCATACAAACGCGCAGCCAAAGTGCCGTTTATCGAATAAAGTGCACAGCTCTCACGTCAGGCTCAATCAAGGAAAACGTGCTCAATGAACCGAAACGATCTGCGCCGCGTCGACATGAACCTGCTGGTGATCTTCGAAGCATTGATGTTCGAAAAGAACCTGACCCGCGTCGCCGAAAAACTGTTCATGGGCCAACCCGCAGTGAGTGCGGCGCTGGGCCGCCTGCGGGATCTGTTCGACGATCCGTTGCTGCTGCGCAACGGTCGAGGCATGGAACCGACGGCCCGGGCGCTGGCGATTCTGCGGGAACTGCAACCGGCGATGGACGTGATTTCCGGCGCGGTCAGCCGGGCCAAGGAATTCGACCCGGCCACCAGTTGCGACGTGTTCCGCATCGGCCTGTCGGATGACGCCGAGTTCGGTCTGTTTCCGCCATTGCTGCGCCAGTTGCAGGAAGAGGCGCCGGGGATCGTGGTCGTGGTGCGGCGTGCCAACTATCTGCTGATGCCAACGTTGCTGGCGTCCGGGGAAATTTCCGTCGGTGTGAGTTACACAACGGATCTCCCGGCCAACGCCAAGCGCAAGAAACTGCGCGACATTCCCTGCAAGGTCCTGCGCGGCGATGACCGCCCGGGCCCGCTGACCCTCGACGAATACTGCGAGCGGCCCCATGCGATGGTGTCGTTCTCGGGGGACCTGAGCGGCAACATCGACGTGGACCTGGCCAAGGTCGGTCGCAGTCGTCGCGTGGTGCTTGGCGTGCCGCAGTTCAGCGGTTTGCGTGCCTTGCTCGCGGGCACCGAGATGATCGCCACGGTGCCGGATTATGCGGCGTGTGCACTGGTCGAAGGTTGTGCATTGCGAGCTGAAGATCCGCCGTTCCCGATTGATGCGGCGCAACTGTCGATGGCCTGGAGCGGGGTGCATGACAACGATCCGGCGGAAAAATGGCTGCGGTCACGGATCAGTCAGTTCATGTCGGCGTCGCTGGATATTCCGGCGATCTAGTTGCACGTTTACACGGAAAGCGGCCAGCGGGCCGTTTTTATCGGTGCCATACGGGGTTGTTTGACCGTTCGTCTTAAACCTGCACGCACCTGTAATTTCTGACAGTAGCCAACTCCGCATACAGCGCCGTTCAATGCCTCCATCGTCCCACCATTCGATCGGAGTTTGCGCCATGACGGTCAACAACCCCCCTGGCTCATCACCGCTGTTGCTCGCCGAACTCGACGTTCCCGGCCGCACCGGCCCCGTTTCGCAAAACCCTGATGTCTGGGGGCTCAACATCGCAGCGGTGCAGGACAACTTTCCCAAACAGGGCTTGCTGTGCCGGGCCGGACCGTGGGGGGTCATGAGCCGGGGTGACAAGCTGGTAATTTCCCTGGGCGGGCAGCCGGTATTCAACAAAACCGTCGACGATCATGAAGTCAACACGACGCTGTCGATGTTTGTGCCCGCCGCCCGCTTCAGTGATGGCTCGTCCACGCTGTCCTACGCCGTCACCCGACAGGGCGGAACGCCCGAACCGTCCGAAGTGATGCAGGTACGGGTCAAGCTCACCCGCCCCGGTGGCCATGACAGCGACGAAGGGCCGGGGCACTCGAAACTGAAAATGACCATCCCCAAGGAGATTCTCGAGGGCGGTATCGACAAGGACAACATCGCCACTGGTGTGCCGATCACGATCGGCCCCTCTGACGACGGGCCAGAGCCCTATCCCTACGCAGCGGCCGGCGACTGGATTCAGGTGACCTGGGGCGGTTTTTTTGTGCTCTACGGACCGCTGACTCAGGATGAGGCCGACGGCACAGTGCCGCTTGTCGTGCTCATTACCGAGGCAACCATTCGCGAGGCGGGTGACTCCGGAGAGGCCGGTCTCGCCGTGGCCTTCGAGGTTTACGACATGGTCGAAAACCGCTCCGAAGACTGGAGTTACGAACAGCGCGTGGTGGTCGCGGTCGACGCCGACAGGCTCAGCGCACCGATCTGCAAGGAAGCGGTGAACAACGTGCTGGACGCCGACAAACTGGGGGATGCCGATGCCACGGCGCAGATCCTTGCCGTGGACGGTAACAAATTCAAGGTTGGTGACACCCCCATCGTCCGGCTCAAGGGCACACCGGTCGAAGGGGCACCGATCAACATCGAGATCACCGGCCAGGCGCTGGTCAGCGTGCCGAGCATCCCCGAAATCAAGATACCCAATGCCGTGCTGCGGCAACTGGCCAAGACCCAGATCGGCTTGTCCTTTCGCCTGAAAAAAGCCGACGGTTCCGCCGACCTGTTGTCCAAGACCCAGTTCATCAATGTCATTGGCGAGATCAAGCGCCTGCTGGCCCCGATCGCCCGCGACGCATTGCAAGGCGCCCTCGATCCGGAGCTGGTACAGGCCCGCATCGAGATTCCATTCGACAAATCTTTTGCGGCCGGCCAGGCGATCAAACTGTTCTGGCTCGGCACCCGGCCTGACCTGAGCACCTACTTGCCCGACCTGCCGCTGCGCCCGATTACCAATGGCGATATCACGGCCGGTGTGCCCTTGCTGATCAACGTCCCGGGCCTTCATCTCAAACAGATCGAAGGTGGCACGTTAGAGCTGTATTACCACTTGTTGATTGAGGACGCGGTGCTGGGCACGATGAACCGCGTCAACGCCACCCACGCCATCCGAGAGTCGATTCACGCCGAGGTCCTGAACGTCGGCGAACCGAGGAAAGAGCTGCCGGCGCCGAAGGTGGACGGCGTGGTGGACGGCGTATTGCCGGCAGATACGGACGGCACCACGCTGACTGTGGAATACCTGAATACGGTCAAGGATGACGAAGTGACCTACTTCTGGAATGGCTCGAAAACCGGGCCGGACAGCGACTCGGTCAAGCTGTCCTCGTTTACTGCCGGCCAACCTGTGCCGTTCACCATCAAGGCGGAGCTGATCAAGGGCAATGAAGGCGGGACGGTCGAGGCGTCCTACTCCATCAAATGGGCGGATGGGCGGCCTACGAGTTATTCCGATGAGAAAGTTTTTTTGGTCGGTAAGCCGATCACCTTGCAGATCAACATAGCTGGTAAGCGGTCACAACTTGCCCCTCGCTATCACTCAAATGTGAGTCGATTAGTTGCGTCGTTGCCAGTGAGTGTAGAAAAAAGTATTTCCGACACGATTATATGGACATATGAAAGTATTGCCGATGGTTTCTCTGGCGATTGCTTTTTCGATACGAACCCCGAAAAGCCATTAACCGTAATTGTTCAGCGCGATAGCGAAATTATTGCTCGAACTGTTCTTCGACCCGTCAATATGGCTGGGATATACAATCTTGACGGTCGCCACAGTGGCAATATTGTGAAGGATGATGGAAGTGTTTTCGGTTGGGGCGACAACGATGAGATGCTTCCACCTTCGGGATTGTCGGATGTTCGTTGCGTTATATCCGGTGGGCGTGCATTTGCGGCATTGAAGATTGACAAAACCGTTCATGCCTGGGGGGGCGCAGCCGACGGTGGAGTAATTACACCCGAGGTTCAGGATCAACTGCGAAACGTAAAAACCATTGCGGCTACGGATGGAGCTTTCGTTGCTGTAACAGAAGACGGTCAACTTGTCGCGTGGGGGAATCCGAAGTTTGGTGGAGTGATACCAACTACTGCCGTTCCTCTACTTTTCCCGGCAATCAAAGTCTTAGGTAATACAGCAGATTTCACTGTGTTGCTACGCGACGGTCGTGTTTATAGCTGGGGAGGCACCTGGCCAGATGGTCAATGGATATCGCTAGCGAACGGCGCCACTCAATTTTGTGCAAGTGACCGAGCATTTTGTGTGCTGAAAAACGATCGCACTGTATTCGCATGGGGGTCGCCTGATCATGGTGGAGTTATCCCGGAAACCGAGGCGAATGCTCTCGTAGAGGTCAAACATATCGCTTCCACCAGCGGTGCCTTTGCTGCGCAGAAATTGGACGGTTCCGTCATCGCCTGGGGCAATGAGCGATTTGGTGGTAAAGCGCCAACAAACCTGCAGGCAGTAAACCATGTAGTGGGTTCGACAACGGCGTTTTGTGCTCTTGGAAGAGATGGGGCATTGTCCGCCTGGGGACAGCCTGCAGAAGGGGGGACAGTGCCCACGGGGTTGCCACCCGCTCTTTCAGTATCCGCTTCTTATGGTTCTTTCACTGCGATACTGAGCACTGGTGTCGCAGTTATGTGGGGAGTGAATACGTCCTCTCCCAGTCTGGGATCAATTGTATGTGCCTATGCTACTGGTCCCCAAGTTGTTCTGCTGAGTGCCGACAGCAGGTTAGTTGCAGTGGGGCCTGACGCTCCTGATCTATCCGCATTATCCGGTTTGGTGTCGTATACCGAGTAAGCACTTCTGTGCTTACTTTCCCTGTAAACGAGAATTCTATAAGGAATTATCGCTATGACACGTAATGTGAATGCAATTCCCACGGTAAAACAGGTTGCCATTATGGGCGAGCCCTTGGTGGGTGGAACACTCAGCGGTAGTTACATTTATGAGAACGCTGATGAAAATCCAGAGGGGGAGTCAATCTTTCGCTGGTATAGCGGTGGTGCCGGAGGAAACGTTGTCGCAACCTCCATTGATCTGACATTAAAGGCCGAACACGCGGAAATGGTTCTTGTTTTTTCGGTTAAGCCTGTCGCCGCAAGCGGGGAGATGGGTACTGAGTCAGCTTCTGACCCCGTAAAAGTTATTCAGGACGGGTTTCAAAATATATCCGACGAAGAGAGTGAAAGCAGCTTCCTGAAACAACGCGGACAGTTTGCTTTTCATGCAAACGGACCCAAGGATGGAGTCTTCACTTCGACGGCCGGAGCGTTCGCCCTAAAGAATAGGGTTACGCAAAATGTATCCGTCATGGGTACGGAAAGCTTTGGTGGCGTTATTCCACCGGAGTTAGCGACATACCTTCAAAATAATCCCGCCATAACAATGTTTACTACCGAGAAAAGCTTTGGGGCACTGGTTCCTATTGACAAGGATCATAATCAGTTACTTGTATGGGGAACCGATATGCCCGCATCGCTTCCCGACCTTCAAGATATCCAGTCGGTTTACAACAATGGTTCCTCACTGGCATTTATCTACAAGAATCGACAGCCAGGAGAGAATACGATTGGTGCGGTGGGGCCCGCTGAAAACGGTGGAGTAGTTCCCGTTGAGATACAGAACAAACTAATGTTTGATCGCCCAATGGCCATCTACGCCACGATAGATGCTTTCGCAGTGCGAACAGAGGGCGGGCGCGTTTACACCTGGGGCAACGCCGAAAACGGTGGTGCGATTCCAGCCGACGTACAGACACAGCTCAACAGTATGAAAGTCAATCGAATCGTCGCTTCACGCACGGCTTTCTGTGCAACGACGGAGTTATCCGAAATCATCTCATGGGGGGCAAACGGCGCTATTCCCGCTGCAACTCTGGAAAAAATCTATGACGATGGTGGAGCGCTTAATGTAATTGCTAACGACAGTGCTTTTATTGTCATCACTAAGGGGCGCCGCAAAGCAGCGACTTTTGGATTGGCGGCTTACGGTGGAGTGTTGTCAGAGCAGGCTGCCACTCTTGCTGCTCGTGGCAATCTGGTGCTGTGTGCTGCCACTCCATGGGCATTCTGTTTCATCAATGAAACCGGGCAAGCCGCTGCCTCGGGATCGGTCGGTCACGGGGGAGGAGAAATTCCCGCTCAAAGTGCTGATGGCGAGTCGTTCGATTTGCCATTAAATGCCCAGGCATCGCTTGAACAAGATGGAGTCGAATCTGAGATCAAGGCAATGTTCAGCAGCGCCAGGTTTGCAGATGACGCTCAAAGCCGAGTCTCTTCCAATCTTACATTGGCGGATGGCGAGACGATCGAGTTGTTGCGCAACGACGCAAGCTTCCTGCTGGTCAATCGACATGCCGATGGCCGCACAAAAGGCTTGATCTCATGGGGGCTGGCAGAGGTAGGCGGCACGATGCCAAGTGATATCAAGCAAACGCTGATGGCCAGCCGGATTCGCAAGATTTACACCACCAATGGTGCGTTCGCGGCGATCGTAAACCAAGGCACAACCGAAGGTGCTGTCATTGCATGGGGGCGATCCTCACAGGATGGCGGGCTAATACCAACTGAACTACGTAGTGCATTAAGCAGTGGCGTAGTCGAAATCTATACCATCCAGGCGATGCCCGCCCCCTCGACAGCGACTGTTCCGGCTGCTTTTGCCGCCCGCAAGTCGAACAACAAATTCGTGACGTGGGGAGCTCACGTCAAACAGGAAGAGTTCGAACCCGAAAGAAACAGCTGATTCCGCAGGAAAACTGTTGATCAATCTAGAGGGTTTTGAGATGAGCACTAAAGCCGAACCTATTGCACGTGACGTCATCATCATCGGGGAGCCGGTGATTGATGGTTACTTGCGTGGCAGCTATCGCTACCAAAATGCTGATGAAAATCCAGAAGGCAACTCTCGCTATCAGTGGTATCTCGATGGCACGCCAATCGCGGCACCGGAGGGGGTTGCTATTGATTTGAGAATCAAGAACGCCTATGCCGACCGGTCCATCATATTTGGTGTTACTCCAGTATCCGCAACAGGAGAGGTGGGCAAAGAGGTGAGCTCTGTCGCCAAAAAGGTGACCTCTGGATTTCAAGGGATCAGCTTAGAAGAAAATGAGAACAGCTTTTTGAAACAGTGGGGTAATTTTTCCTTTTATGGTGCGGAACCCCAGGATCGAGTGTTTGTATCGACGGGAGGGGCATTTGGCCTGATAGACCCGGAAACCCAGGATATTTATTTTGAAGGACAAGCTGGCTGGGGCTTGCCGGTACCACCTGACATCGCCAACTTTTTGAAAAATAATCCGGCCGCCCGAATGTTCACGACTGAAAAAGACTTCGCAGCGTTAGTTGATAATGGGGAAAGCAATCAGTTGTTGGTCTGGGGTGCAAACATTCCTGCCAATCACTCAGTCAAATTGACGGATATCAAATCGGTATACAGTAACCGCGTCTGCTTTGCTTTCATTTACAAAAACGCTACAGGTGATGCCAATAGAATTGGGGCCATTGGCTTGAGCGGCTCCGGTGATGTTATTCCCGAGCAAATCCAGGGCGCATTACGTTTTGATGAACCTGTTGCCATTCATGCCACGGAAAATGCGTTTGCGGTACGAACCCAAAACGGCAAGGTTTATGCGTGGGGGAATGCGACCAATGGCGGTTCAATCAGTGCCGAGGCTCAAGTACTACTCAATAGCATGTTTGTTGATCGAATCATTGCCGCCGCCGCTTCCTTTTGTGCGATCGGCCGCGACGGCAGCATCGCGACCTGGGGGAAAACCGCTGATGGGGGCACTATTCCGTCGAGTAAGTATGAGGCGATAATCGACGACGGCGGCGTGAATACGGTTATAGCGTCTACCACAGCATTTTGTGCGATTACCCAGGTTAGACGTAAGGCCGTCAGTTGGGGGCTGGATGGAGAGGGCGGACTGATGTCTCCGTCAGCATCTTTGATCGCAGCGCGTGGTGGAGTAATGCTGTGCAAGGCGGCACGCTGGGCTTTCTGTTTGGTGACTGAACGTGGTGAGGCAGAGTCATGGGGGGCGCAACGTTACGGGGGGGCCTCCATAACCGCTTCCACTCGCAGCGAGATCGAAGCGGTGATCAAGGAGATGAGTCCTCAACCCGGCTTTGCTTGTAGTCATGTGGGTAGCCGTGCAATCACGATTCCAGGCGAGGTCAGAATTTACGCAAATGACCTGAGCTTTTTTCTGGTAAGCCAATATGCTGATGGTCGAACCCAAGCGGTCATACCCTGGGGCATGAATACGCACGGCGGGGCATTTAGTTCTGGGGTGAGGCAGGCATTGATGGCCAGCAAAATTACAGGCGTGTACAGCACAAATGGTGCATATGGTGTGGTTGCTACCCAGGGCAGCGTTTACGGCGCGGTCATTGTCTGGGGGGCGACTCTGGCCATGGAGGATGCAGGCGAAATTCCGCCGACCCCTCCGGAGCTGGCTGGATACCTGAGCAGTGATGTTGTGGAGCTTTACTCGATCAAGCGTTATCCGTTTTATCAGGCGCCGCCTCCCACACCTCCCCCTCTTGATCCATCGTTTGCAGCGCGGCGCAGGGATGGTAGCTATGTACTTTGGGGGGGGAATGTGAAAAATCAGTATTACAAGCCGCAACCTGGGCAGATATCCGGCATGTTGAAGCCTAAATAGAATGATGGAATGGTTGCTGTACGTGCCTGACCAGTGATTCTGATCGGGCACGATGCTGTACGTTGCCGGAAAGTCATTCCAACGGCTTGTAAGGTATCCCTGTTGAATGATGTTGAAGGGTATGTCAGCAAAGCCACAACGCCTTGCACCTTCGCCTGCGTGTACGCCAGAATCCGCCGGCTTGCGCGCTGTTGGGGTGGGTCTTATCGCTTCCGGGTCGCTGACGTATCAGCGATCGGGTCTCAACACCCGCTACCTCATCGCCCCCGGCATCGACAGCGAAGAACTGCTGGCCGACGCCTGCGAAACCCTGACTTCGGCCAAAACCATGGCCACCGACTTCGCCGGGTTGGTGGACGGCTCGCAGCGGCATGTGCCGTTGGGGATTGCGCAGTTGATCATGCTCGGTGAACTGGCTGTGAACCGGGCGCTGGATAATCTGGATCTGAAGGCTGAGGCGCCGCTGTAACGGGCGCTCTGCGTTCGGCTCCGGAAGGGACGCGGAGCGTCCCGGACTGCATTCCCACGCAGAGCGCGGGAACGATCACGATTCCGGCCCTGAAAACGCCAAAGAGAGCACACCCATCCAATTTCCCCCCGATCAATCGTTGCACCATTGCCTGCAATGATTGATCGGGGGTGGGAACCATGAACGCTGCACAACGCAATGACCAGGCGCAAGACCTCGGCCTGCTGTTCCTGCGGCTCTCCGGCGGGTTGTTTCTGCTGTTTGTCCACGGCTTGCCCAAACTGCTGGACTTCACGGCGCAGTTGCAATTGATCGAAGACCCGTTTCACCTCGGTGCCCACCTCACCCTGATTCTGGCGATTTTTGCCGAAGTCCTCTGTCCGCTGCTGATCGTCGCCGGGTTACTGGTGAGATTGGCGTGCTTGCCTATTCTGTTTGTGCTGCTGGTGGCGTTGCTGCTCGTGCATCCGCAATGGAGTGTGGCCGAAGGGCAGTTCGGCTGGTTGCTGTTGATTCTGTTCACCACTGTTCTGATCGCCGGGCCGGGACGGCTGGCGCTCAATGCTCGATTGCCCGGAGTGCTCCGTTATGTCTGATACCCAGTCCCCGATAAAGCCGGGAACCGAAGAAACCGTGACGCTGATCGTCAAGCATCGGGTCAAGGCCGGTTTCGAACAGCCGTACGAAACCTGGCTGCGCAATATTGTCAGCGTGGCAGGACGCGAAGAAGGGCACCTGGGCGTGGACGTGATGCGCAGTAAACAGGGTGGCCTCGCGTTGTTCACCTGCGTGCTGCGTTATTGCTCGACCGAAGCGATGCAACGCTGGCTCGATTCGCCGCAGCGTCAGAAGCTGATCGAGGAAGCGGCACCGATGCTCGCCGACGGCGACCAGACCGAAGTCAACGCTGCCAATGAGTTCTGGTTCACGCCACTGGCCGATGCGGCCTCGCCACCACCACGCTGGAAGCAGGCCGTTGTGACGTTGTTCGTGATTCTGCCGCACACCTTGCTGGTGCCGCTGATCTGGGGGCCGTTGCTGCAACTCAATGCATTTCTCTCCAACTACGTGGTGGCCACGTTCCTGATCACCCTGACCATCGTGCTGTCGGTGGTGTACGTGTGCATGCCGGCCGCGACGCGCCTGTTCGCACCCTGGCTGACGGCGAGTCAGCCCCATGAACACCTGGAATCCAATGCCAACCCGCCGCGCTGAGCCGGCAGGTATGGGCTTCGTTTCACTTATCTCGAAGGAACTGCGATGAACGCCGATCTGATTCTGTTCAATGGCCAATTTCATACGGTAGACCGCGAAAAACCCCTCGCCAGTGCCGTGGCGATCAAGGACGGACGCTTTGTCGTCGTCGGCAACGATACGCAGGCCATGGCCCTGCGCGGCGCCGGTACGCAAGTGGTCGACCTCAAGGGCCGCTGCGTGATTCCCGGCCTCAACGACTCGCACTTGCACCTGATCCGTGGTGGCCTGAACTACAACCTCGAACTGCGCTGGGAAGGCGTGCCGTCGCTGGCCGATGCGCTGCGCATGCTCAAGGATCAGGCCGACCGCACACCGACCCCGCAATGGGTGCGCGTGGTGGGTGGCTGGAACGAATTCCAGTTCGCCGAAAAACGCATGCCGACCCTCGAAGAGATCAACCAGGCAGCGCCGGACACCCCGGTGTTCATCCTGCACCTGTATGACCGCGCACTGCTCAACCGCGCTGCCTTGCGCGTCGCCGGCTACACCCGCGACACGCCGAACCCGCCGGGCGGCGAAATCGTGCGTGATGCCAACGGCAACCCGACCGGCATGCTGGTGGCGCGGCCGAACGCGATGATCCTGTACGCGACGCTGGCCAAGGGGCCGAAGTTGCCGCTGGAATATCAGGTCAACTCGACCCGTCAGTTCATGCGCGAGCTCAACCGTCTCGGCCTGACCAGCGCCATTGATGCCGGCGGCGGTTTCCAGAACTATCCGGACGATTATCAGGTGATCGAACAACTGGCCAAAGACGACCAGTTGACCGTGCGCATCGCCTACAACCTGTTCACCCAGAAGCCGAAAGAAGAGCTGACCGATTTCCAGAACTGGACCGGCAGCGTCAAGTTGCATCAGGGCGATGACTTCCTGCGCCACAACGGCGCCGGCGAAATGCTGGTGTTCTCGGCGGCGGACTTCGAAGACTTCCTCGAACCGCGCCCGGACCTGCCGCAGACCATGGAGCAGGAACTGGAGCCGGTGGTGCGCCACCTGGTCGAACAGCGCTGGCCGTTCCGTCTGCACGCCACTTACAACGAATCCATCAGCCGCATGCTCGACGTGTTCGAGAAGGTCAACCGCGACATTCCGTTCAACGGTTTGCCCTGGTTCTTCGATCACGCCGAAACCATCACTCCACAGAACATCGAACGGGTGAAGGCGCTGGGCGGCGGCATTGCGATTCAGGATCGCATGGCGTTCCAGGGTGAATACTTCGTCGACCGCTACGGCAAAAAAGCCGCCGAAGCCACACCGCCGATCAAGCGCATGCTTGCCGAAGGCGTGCCGGTCGGTGCGGGCACCGATGCCACCCGGGTGTCCAGCTACAACCCATGGACTTCGCTGTACTGGATGGTCAGCGGTCGCACCGTTGGCGGTCTGGCACTGTACGAAGAAGGTTTGCCACGCACCACCGCGCTGGAGCTGTTTACCCATGGCAGCGCCTGGTTCTCGTCCGAACAGGGCAAGAAGGGCCAGATCAAGGTCGGGCAACTGGCGGATCTGGCAGCGCTGAGCGCGGACTTCTTCCATGTCGAGGAAGAGGCGATCAAATGGATCGAGTCGGTACTGACCGTGGTCGGTGGCAAGATCGTTTATTCCGCCGGCGAATTCGAAGACCTCGGTCCACGTGCCTTGCCGGTACTGCCCGACTGGTCGCCGGTGGTGAAAGTGCCAGGTCACTGGCGCCCGAACTCGCCGTTGCAGGCCCAGGTGCACCAGTGCAGCGGTCCGTGTGCAGTGCATTCCCACAGCCATGAAAAAGCCCGCATGTCGAATGCGCCGGTCAGCGACTTCGCCGGCTTCTGGGGCGCGTTCGGCTGTTCCTGTTTCGCTTTCTGATTTCGAAATAACGGCGCCGGTCCGAGTGGCCCGGCGCTTCACGCACCACCCATCCCCGAGGAGTTTCACATGAGCAACGTTCCTTACAAGCGCCTGAACAAAGACGACGCCGTGGTCCTGCTGGTCGACCACCAGACCGGCCTCATCTCGCTGGTGCAGGATTTCTCGCCGAACGAGTTCAAGAACAACGTCCTGGCCCTGGGCGACATCGCCAAGTTCTTCAACCTGCCGACCATCCTCACCACCAGCTTCGACAGCGGTCCGAACGGTCCGATCGTGCCTGAGCTGAAAGCCCAGTTCCCGGACGCGCCGTTCATTGCCCGTCCTGGCCAGATCAACGCCTGGGACAACGAAGACTTCGTCAAGGCCATCAAGGCCACTGGTCGCAAGCAACTGATCATCGCCGGTGTGGTGACTGACGTGTGCGTGGCGTTCCCGACTCTGTCGGCCATCGCTGAAGGTTTTGAAGTGTTTGTGGTGACCGACGCTTCGGGCACCTTCAACGAAACCGTGCAGCAAGCGGCGTGGGCGCGCATGTCGGCGGCGGGTGCACACCTGCTGAACTGGTTTGCTGTGGCGTGTGAGCTGCAGGGTGACTGGCGCAACGACATGGAAGGCCTGGCGAACCTGCTGTCCGAGCGTCTGCCGAACTATCGCAACCTGATCAACAGCTACACCAAGTTCACTGCCAAGTAATTGGCCGAAAGAAAATGCCCGCTCAAGAGCGGGCATTTTTTTGTCTGCCGAAAAGGGCTCAACGCTTTTGCAACCACCCCAGAAACCCGCCCTTGCGTACCGGCACAGGCTTGGCCATCAACGCCAGCCGGCTGTTCTGCTGCCGTACCGCTTGCAACTTGGTCAGCGCCTGACCGACTTCGCTGCGCTGTTCCATGCACTGGCGGGTCAGGTTCTTGTCGAGACGGTAAATGATCGAAGACGTCAACGCGGTAAACGTCGCCTGCGAAGGCGTATCCGCCAGAATGCTCTGTTCACCCATGACCTCACTCGGCCCCATGCGTCCGGCTTCGGTGAAACCATTGCCGTCCGGTACGCTGGCGCTGACCACACCGGTGGCGATCACGAACAGGCTGTCCGGGACTTCCTCCAGGCCCAGCACCACCTGCCCGGCGCTGTATTGCTGCGCGACCATCGATTCGGCGAGGCGATCGCGTTCTTCATGGCTGAGCGAACGGAAGATTTTCACTTCGTCGAGCAAGGCACGGGCGCGGGTCGAGGGTTCGATCACACCATCCGGGTGCCGCGAAATACCAGCCGCTTCGAGATGACGATGAGCGAGGTCGAACAATTGATTGCGCACTTCGCTTTTCTTGCCCAGTTCGGCGATGAAACCGCTGGCCACGTATTCCGACATTTCTTCGCCGGCCTCCTTGAGGACCGCTTTCGGCGCAGGCGTCAGCAGCAGACTGCTGCTGCCTTGCAGGGTGCGGTCGAGGGCGTCGAGCACGCGGCGCGGACGGATATGGTTCGGCACCTTGATACTGATCGACACGCCGTGCAGGTTGTTCGGACGGCTGAGGTTGACGATCTTGGCCTTGGCCGCCACCGAGTTCGGCACCACGGCCAGGGTTCCGGTGCTGCTCAACAGGTGCGTGGCGCGCCAGTTGATGTCGAGCACTTTGCCCTCGACGCCGTCGATCACCACGAAGTCGTCCACCTGATACGGCTTGGTGGTGTTCAGTACGATGCCGGAAAACACGTCGGCCAAGGTGCTTTGCAGCGCGAGACCGATCACGATGGCGACCACTCCGGAGGTGGCGAGCAAGCCTTTGACCGGCAGGTCCAGCACATAACCGGCCGCTGCAACGATCGCCGCCAGAAACACCAGTGCGCCGATCACATCCTGCAGCAGTCGGCCGCTGTGGCCGATGCGGCGCATCAGGATCAGGCCGATGACTTCGGTGAGCACCCGCGCGGCGTACAGCCACCAGAGAATCCCCAGGGCCGTCGCCCCGAGTTGCGCCACCGGGTCATCGGCGAACATCGGCACCTGCAACGGGCTGACGCCGGCGTTGATGACCAGTGCGTTGAAGGCCAGAAACAGCACCAGTCGCACAGCGACCCGTTGCGCGCGATGCTTGAACGGCGTGAGGTGCCAGATCAGCGCGTCGAGCACCAGCAGCAGGGCACTCCAGGACAGCAGATGGGCGGAAAAAAGGCTCATGAGGTGAACTCCGGCGGGCACAAAAGAAAACGCCACACCCGAAGGTGTGGCGAGGGGTTGCACTCAGTTCAGATGGGTCTTGAGTTCTGCCGCTGCCTGGCGCACGGCGGCCTTCACTTCGGGAATCCCGTTCAGCGGGTTGAGCAGACCGAAGTCGTGGATCATCCCGTTGTAGCGCACCGAGGTCACCGGCACACCGGCAGCGTCGAGGTGGCGGGCGTAGCCTTCGCCTTCGTCACGCAGCACGTCGAACTCGGCGGTCTGCACCAGTGCGGCGGGCAGGCCCTTGAGCTGTTCGGCGCTGGCGTTGAGCGGCGAGGCATGGATTTGCGCACGCTCGGCCGGGTTGGTGGTGTAGTTGTCCCAGAACCATTGCATCATGCCTTTGGTCAGGAAGTGGCCCTCGGCGAATTGCTGGTACGAGCCGTTATCGAAACCGGCGTTGGTCACCGGCCACATCAACAACTGGAAGCGCAGGGCCGGGGTTTTCTGTTCCTTGGCCATCAACGCCACGACCGCTGCCATGTTGCCGCCGACGCTGTTACCGGCCACCGCCAGACGCTTGCCGTCGACCCCGATGTCCTTGCCGTGCTCGGCCACCCATTTGGTTGCCGCGTAAGCCTGATTGATCGCAGTCGGGTACTGCGCTTCCGGCGACGGCGTGTAATCGACATACACTGCAACCGCGCCAGAGCCCACCACCAGATCACGGATCAGGCGTTGGTGCGTCGGGAAGTCGCCCAACACCCAGCCGCCACCGTGGAAGAACATGAACACCGGCAACTCGCCCTTGACCTTGGCCGGACGCACCACTTTCAGGTTGATCGTCTGGCCATCGACCTTGATCGCCTTGTCGCTGACGTCAACACCCGACAGGTCAACCTTCACCGAAGCCTGGGCACCGGTCAGTACCGCGCGGGCGTCTTTCGGGCTCAGTTGCTCCAGCGGTTTGCCGCCGCCGGCGGCGAGCGCATCGAGGAAGGCCTGGGTGTTGTGTTCGACGCCAGTGCCTTCGGCGGCGAATGCATTGCCGACGGACAGGGCGAGGAGGGAAGCGGCGAGGGTTTTCTTGATGTTCATGTGCAATTCCTTTTCAGTCGTTTGAGTTTTTGTATGCGTTGGGATCGGGCTGCTGTGGCGCTGGGGTTCAGGCCTCAGCAACACCGTGAGCACAGATTAATGAGGTGCCGGAAAGTGAAAAAGCGGCTATAAAGCGTTTAACTGTCAACCAGAGAGTGACAATGAACCCGTTCGAAGACATGCGTATTTTTTGCCAGGTGATGGACGCCGGCAGCTTCACGGCGGCGGCCGATCAGTTGGGCCTGTCCAAGCAGTTCGTCAGCCGTCGGTTGATGCAACTGGAAGAGCGCCTCGGCGTGCGTCTGCTCAACCGCTCCACCCGGCGTCTGGACGTGACCCCGCTGGGCCAGAGCTATTACGAATCGGCGCTGCGACTATTGAGTGAAGTCGAACAGGTGGAGCAGGGCATCGCCGGGCAAACCGCCGAGCCGCGCGGAGCGATTCGCGTCAGTGCGCCGCTGTCGTTTGCATTGGCGCATCTGGGCTGCTTGCTGCCACCGTTTCTGCAGCGTTATCGCGAGGTCACGGTGGAAGTGGATCTGAGTGATCGGCCGGTGGATCTGCTGGGTGAGGGTTACGATCTGGCGCTGCGTATCGGTGTGCTGGAAGACTCGACTCTGATCGCCCGCCGCATCGCGTCAATCGAGCGGGTTTACTGCGCCAGTCCGGGGTATTTGGCCGAGCGCGGTACGCCGGTCAAACCGGAAGATCTGCTCGGCCACGACTGCCTGCCTTACGGCCACGGGCGTTCGGTGCAGTGGCGGTTCAACGCGGGGCAGGGAAAGCCGCTGCTGGTGAATGTCACCGGGCGGATGCGCGTCAACAACGGTGAATTGCTGCGGGATGCGGCGGTGGCGGGGATGGGGATTACCTATCTGCCGACGTTCATTGTCGGCGCGGCGCTGAAGGATGGGCGGCTGGTGCCGGTGCTGGACGAGTTTCGGCCCGAACCGCTGACGTTGTCGGCGGTGTATCCGCAACATCGTCAGGCGTCACGGCCGGTGCAGGCGTTGATCGAGTTTTTGCGTGAGCGGCTGGATCAAAAACACGTCGCTCTCTAGGTTTGGCGGCTACCTGGTGGGCAGCGATGAGGCCTGTGGGAGCCGGGCTTGCCCGCGATAGCGGTGGGTCAGGGAGTGACGTGCTACCTGACCGGGCCCTATCGCGGGCAAGCCAGCTCCCACAGGGGTTGCGGTGTTTTCAGTTCGGGTCAGTTGGCCCGCTTGTCATCGCCAGGCTCACCGCCGACATGTACGCCGCGATCATCACCGGGTTCGCCCGCCGCATGCTGGCCTCGGTCATCACCGACTTCACCGGCGCGATGCACGCCATGGTCATCGCCGACTTCGCCCGCGCGATGCACACCGTGGTCATCACCGGGTTCCGAATGCGTTCCGCTGCGACCCGATGACGCCGTGCTGCCGGAATGGCCCGAACCGTGGTCACTGCCGCTGTGGCCACTGTTGCCACCACTGCCGCTGCCGCCGTGACCACCACCATTGCCACCGCTGCCACCACCGCCTCCGCTGCCGCCGCCTCCATTGCCGCCACCACCGCCGTTACCGCCTCCACCACCGCCGTGTCCACCGCCACCGCCGCCGCCACTGCCTCCACCGCCACTACCTCCACCACCGCCGCCACCACTTCCCCCTTCCTTGGCCTGAACACTCGATATCCCGGACAGGTTGTCCGGAATCAGTACGGTAGACGCCGACAGGACTGCGCCGATGGCCATTGCGAGCACTAGCTTTTTAATGTGCATATCGTTCTCCGTCTTTGTTGTCTTGATTGGGAACGTGGATGTGCCTTGTTTTTGCGTGTGATCCGACCCGTTCCCGAGGTCAGTGGATACTCGAAGCCAGTTCGAAGATCGGGATGTACATCAGGATCACGATCACCCCGATCAACAGGCCGATGAAGGTCATGAGCAGCGGTTCGAACAGACGCACGAACCACTCGATCCAGCGGCTGATTTCCTCATCGTAGAAATCGGCGCTGCGTTCCATCATTTGCCCGAGGTTGCCGGACTGTTCGCCGGCGCGCAGCAGGCGCAGGGACACGGGTGTCACCAGACGGTTGAGCTCGAGCGCGGTGGACAGCGATTGCCCCTCGCGCACCCGCTCGCAGGCCTGATCCAGCCGCGCCCGCGAAGCTACGGTGAGCAGGCCGCGCACCATGCCCATGGCCGTCACCAGTGGAATCCCGCCTTGCAGCAGAATCCCCAGTGACCGGTAAAACCGCGCCAGCTCATACATGAAAATCCGCTGGTGCACGGCGGGCAGTTTCTCCACCAGTCGATCCAGCCCACGGCGAAACGCCGGTTGTTTCTGCAGCACGGCGAGGGCGATGACGATTGTCGCCAACAGGCCAAAAAACTCACCCTGATGGGCGTGCAGAAACATGCCGCTGCTCATCAGGATCTGCGACAGCCACGGCAGGTTAGAGCCCAGCCCTTCGAACACCAGGCTGAAGCGCGGCACCACGTAGCCCATCAAAAACAGCACCACGCCACCGCCGACCACCAGCAACAACAGCGGATAGATCGAGGCGCTGACGATCTTCTGCCGCACCTCGTCCATGCGCTGGCGATAGCTCACGTAGCGGCCCAGCGCATCGCCGACCGCGCCGGTCTTCTCGCTGGACTGTACCAACGCCACGTACAACGGCGGGAAAACCGCCGACAACTGGCCCAGTGCCTGGGAGAAGGATTTGCCTTCGTACAGCAGCCGCACCAGCTCGCTCAGGGTTTTGCGGGCGGCGGGGGCGGTTTCTTTTTCGGCCAGGCTTTCCAGTGCATCGATCAGTGGCAGGCCGGCGTTGAGCAGGGTGGTCAGTTCCTGGCTGAACAGCACCAGGTTGAAGGTTTCACGTTTGCTCAGACGCAACGAGCGCCAGTGACGCTCGGCGTGCAGGCTGACCACGCGCAAGCCTTGATCCTCGGCGATGCGCCGCGCTTCGCTCTGGCCGGGCGCCTCTACGCTCAGCGACACCACCCCGGCCTTGCCCACTGCCTTCAAATGAAAACGCATGCGCTGTGCTCCGCTCATTGCCAGTTGGTGACTTCGGCGTTTTCGCCTTCGCCGCCGGGCTGGCCGTCCTTGCCCATCGAGAGCAGGTCGTACTCGGCGTTTTCGCCGGGATAGCGGTAGGTGTAGTTACGCCCCCACGGATCCTGCGGCAGTTTTTTCTGCAAGTACGGGCCGGTCCATTTGGCTTCGTCGCTCGGTGCGGTCACCAGCGCCTGCAAGCCCTGTTCGGTGGACGGGTAGTGGCCGACTTCCAGCCGATAAAGATCCAGCGCCTTGCTCAGGCCTTCGATCTGCGCCTTGGCGACCTTCACTTCGGAACGCCCCAGCTGGGCGAAATATTTGGGCGCGACGATCCC
Source organism: Pseudomonas sp. BW7P1 (assembly GCF_024981055.1). NCBI lineage: Bacteria > Pseudomonadati > Pseudomonadota > Gammaproteobacteria > Pseudomonadales > Pseudomonadaceae > Pseudomonas > Pseudomonas sp. BW7P1. Next base: position 2,370,127 of record NZ_CP103374.1, read on the forward strand.
GGCCAACAGGCCAAGCACCACCAGCACCACGAGCAATTCGAGCAGGGTGAAACCGCGTTGGACATGCGGACGAAAATGCAGCTTCATGATGACCTCCCGTGAGTGGCAGCCGTGTCGCCACAGGGGCTTATGCAATTGCCATGCTCAGCCCCCGATAAATTCGGCTGTCGGGCTGTAGCCCTTGTATTACGGGCTCTTCAAGATTCGGCACAGTGCTTGCGTAGGGCTGGATGACGACGGGTCAGTGGGGCATTTCCCCCAATTTTTCGGGGCCTGTCAGGGGAGGCCCAATGATCCATTCATTCACTGCAGGACTGCTCGGCTGCGTGCTGTCAGTCGGTGTCGCGCAAGCCGATGTCTTCGTATCCGTGGACGCCAAGGGCAGCTACGTGCTGTCCAACGTCCACCGTCCCGGACGCACTTACGAGCGGGTGATCCGCGAAGCCGATGCGCCGCTGGTCAGCCTTGACCGGCAACCGCAATTGATCGCCAACCAGCCCTATGCCGAGCTGGTGTCAGCGGCGGCCAGCGCCAATCAGCTGCCTGAAGCCTTGCTGCACGCGGTGATCAAGTCCGAATCCAATTACAACCCCGGCGCCACCTCGCCCAAGGGGGCCGGCGGACTGATGCAATTGATGCCCGACACCGCCCGCGAGCTGGGGGTGAAAGACGTCTACGACCCCAAGGCCAACATCCAGGGCGGAGCCAAATACCTCAAGCGCCTGATGACCCTGTTCAACAACGACATCGCCCTGGCCGTGGCGGCTTACAACGCCGGACCTGACGCGGTGCTCAGCCGCGGCCGGGTGATCCCGCCGTTCGCCGAAACCCGACGTTATGTACCCAGCGTCTTGCGCCAGTACCGGCGTCTGCAAGGGCTGGCAGTGGACGCGCCGTTGTAGGTCCGGACACGGATTTCCCCACTTTCGGGGCAAATCCGAGGGGCCGGAAAAGTGGGGAAACGGGTGGGGAATATCCCCCGGATTCTCAAATGGCTTGTGTAACTGATTGAGATGAAAAGCAATTTTTTGTGGCATGCGGATTGCTCCAAGGGGTTTATCGAGAATCGTTCCCTGTGAGCACCCACTACGAGGTTTCCGATCATGGTTGGCATTCACCACGCACCGTCCCTGTTGAACTGGCTGCTGTTGCTGGTCTCGATGCTCAGTGTCGAACTGGCCAGCGCCACCGTGCGCTGTGAGCGCAATCTGGTGGCCAACGTCGTCGCCTTCGATCAACCGCTGATGTTCAACCGCCTCGGTGCGCAGAATGCCAACGGGATGATGTACGCGCTGCGCCGCGATGTGGTGGATGAGCATGACGTTTCGCTGGCCAATGGCGGCAGCGCGGTGCCGGGCAAAGTCTCGCTGCGGCCGGACAAGCGCCCGCGGCCGCTGGTGCTGCGGGTGGCCGCCGGTGATTGCCTGACGATCAACCTGCAGAACCTGCTCGATTATCAGGCCAACCCGAACAAGCATTTCGAAGGCCCTGAAGGCGAGGAAGGCGAGGAGGGCACCGAGAGCGCCAACGGCGCCGATGCTTTCAAAGTCGACGAGCAGGTCGCCGACCGCCATGTCGGTTTCCAGGTAAACGGCCTGCAAGCGGTGAACAGCATCGACGACATTTCCTCCTATACCGGGCGTAACGCCAATACCCTGGTGCCGCCGGGCGCGAGCCGTTCGTATGTGCTGTACGCCGAGCGCGAAGGAGCGTTTGCCGTCAGCAGTCGCGGCGCGACATTCGGTGGCGAGGGCGCGGCCGGGAATACCGCCAATGGCCTGTTCGGCCAGGTCGTGGTGGTGCCGAAGTCGGGCCGCACCTATCGCAATACTCTCACTGAAGAAGAAATGCGTCTGGCCACCACCGGTCGTACACCGGCCGGTCAACCCATCGTCGATTACCAGGCTCGCTACCCGCAGCGCGAACCATGGCTGCGCGAAGGCAAGGCTGGCACGCCGATCATCAGCATGGTCGACGGCAACGAAATCATCTCCAGCGAAAGCGATGCGATTGTCATGGGCAGCAATGCCGATGGCAGTTTTGCGCCCAGCACCTATCCGTTGGAATCGATGGGCAAACGCAACCCGGCGATCCCCAACCGCCTTGAACCATTTCGCGATTTCGCCTCGCAGTTCCAGGATGAAACTGCCGCGACCCAGGCATTCCCCGCCTACTGGGCCGACCCCGTCATGGCCCATGTGCTGGAGCCGACCCGCGACTCGTTCATGATCAACTACGGTTCCGGCGGCATGGGCGCTGAAGTGGTCGCCAACCGTCTCGGCGTGGGGCCTATGCACGATTGCCTGTCCTGCGCCTATGAAGAATTCTTCCTCAGCTCGCACACCGTCGGTGACGTGGCGATGCTGGTGGATGTGCCGGCCAACACCGGGCTCGAGAACATCGCCCCCGGCCAGACACCCAGCGCCGATCAGGTCGGCGTCAAGGCCACCATGGCCCTTTATCCGTCGGAGCCGTCGAACGTCAATCACAGCTACATCGGTGACTTCGTCAAATTCCGCAACACCCACAACGGCCACGAGCAGCACATCTTCCACCTGCACGGTCACCAGTGGCTGTTCAACCCCAATGATGACAACTCCGATTATGTCGATGCCCAAGGCATTGGTCCGGGCGCCGGCTATACCTACGAAATCGCCAACGGCGGCTCCGGCAACCGCAACCGGGTGGCCGGCGATGCGATCTATCACTGTCACTTCTATCCGCATTTCGCTCAGGGCATGTGGTCGATGTGGCGGGTGCATGATGTGTTCGAAGAAGGCACCCGGCTGGAAGTGTCGCAACAGGGCGTCGATGGTTATCACAGCGAACCTTACGCACTGCGCAGCGGTAAACCGGCCGCTGGTGCCCGCGCCTTGCCGGATGGCGAGATCATTGCCGGCACGCCGATTCCGGCCGTCGTGCCGCTGCCCGGCAAAGCCATGGCCCCGATGCCGGGCAAAGTGGTGGTCGTGCCGAAAATCGGTGAAACCCTGGTCGCCGGCCACGATGACGACGATGAGGAAGAAGAGGGCGATGACGATGGCGAACACCATGGCGGCAACGGCGGATCGCAAGCCATCGGTTCCCTGGCATTGGTCGATCGCAGCGAAGCCAACCGCAACGCCGACGGCAGCCTGAAAAACCCCGGCTATCCATTCTGGATCGGCGGCATGGAAAGTTCGGTGGGTCAGCGTCCGCCAACCCCACCGCTGGACATGCTCGACGCCGCCACCGCGCAATCATTGAAAGCCAGCGGCAAGGCGCTGTGGGCCAACCTCGACCCGAATCAGTCCGGCGGCTGGGACGGCGGCCTGCCGCGCCATGCCCTGGACGGCAAGTCGGCCGGAGGAGAAGCACACACCGTCACTACCTCGCTGGATTTCTCCAAGGAAGTCACCCGGGCCAAACCGATCTACCTGCCGGAAGAAGGCACCGAGGTCGAACAGGCCGCGATGGCCTTCCACGCAAAGAAAGATCATCCAAGCTTTGCCTTGCTGCCCGGCAATCAAATCGTGGCCAAGGCCTTCCGCACCAACGGCGCCTTGCCGATGGCCGGCGCGCCGTACTACGAACCGTGCATGGACGACCGGCAAAAACGCCTGACCAGCAGCGCCGGCACCGGTGAATTCGCCAGCGGCGACCGGCTGGACGGTATGTCCTTCGTCGGCGCCTCGACCTTTACCGCCGACCGGCCGCGGGTCTACAAGGCCGCCAACATTCAGTTCGATGCGGTCTACAACAAAGTCGGTTATCACTTCCCGCAAGCCCGGATTCTGGCGCTGTGGGAAGACGCCTGGCCGGTAATTACCAAACAGCGTCCGCCAGAGCCGCTGGTGATGCGCATGAACACCTTCGATTGCGTGCAATACCAGCAAACCAACCTGGTGCCCGCCACCTACGAGATGGACGACTATCAGGTGCGCACCCCGACCGACGTGATCGGCCAGCACATCCACCTGCCGAAGTGGGACCTGACGTCCGCCGACGGTTCCTCCAACGGCTGGAACTACGAGGACGGCGTGCTCTCCCCAGGCGCTGTTCAGGAACGCATTCACGCGATCCGCGAGTTCAACCAGTGCGAGGGCAGCGACCCGCGCGACGGCACCCAGGCGTGCCCGAAAGCCAAGGCGCATCCATTCTTCGGCCAATTCGGGCGCAGCGACTGGATGGGCGCACGCACGGCCATGCAGCGCTGGTTCGTCGATCCGGTGGTCAACGCCAAGGGCGTGGACCGGGGGCTGGGCACGATCTTCACCCACGACCACCTCGGCCCATCGACTCACCAGCAGATCGGGCTGTATGCCACGGTGCTGGCGGAGCCGGCCGGTTCCACCTGGTTCCACGCCGAAACCGGCGAGCCTCTGTACAGCGGCGCGCGCCAGGACGGCGGGCCGACCTCGTGGCAGGCGGTGATCAACACCGGCGACCTCGACGGCGACGGCAAGAACGACAGCTACCGTGAGTTCTTCCTCGAATACAGCGACTTCCAGCACGCCTATGAAGCCGGCGTGTACGTGGGTGCCGGCCCTAACGGCGTGCCTGATCCGCAAGCGTTTCCGGCCACCGCCGACAGCTTCCGCTACGCGATCAACCCGCCGGTGCGCAGCAACGCCAGCTCCTTGCTCGAGGGCGTGCTGGAAATGCAGGGCGGTCAGGTGCCGGGCTGCCCGAGCCGGCCTTGCCCGCAAGCGATCTCCGTGGATGATCCGGGCATGTTCGTCGTCAACTATCGCAACGAGCCGCTGGCCCTGCGGGTCTACGACCCGAACAAGGTCGGCCCGGACGGCAAGCGCGGCATGCAGGCCGACGGCCTCGGCGGCGATCTGGCGTACGCCATGCAAAGCCGTACCGACCGGGCGATCCCGGCGATGAACCTGGCGCCGAATCTGGTGACGGCTGCCACCGGCCCGACCGGCGGCACCACGCTGTTCCCGCCGCACATCAACAAGGGCGGCAGCGAGCCGGGCGATCCGTTCACCCCGATGCTGCGTACCTACACCGGCGACAACGTGCGTCTGCGGGTCCATGCCGGCGGCCACGAGGAAGAGCACAACGTCACCCTGCACGGCGTGAAATGGCTGCAGAGCGGTTCCGGTTTCGGCAACAGCTCCAACTCTGGCTGGCGCGCCTCGCAGATGATCGGCATCTCTGAACAGATGGGCTTCATCGCACCCGTTTCGATGCTGTCCAGTTCCGCCGCGACCACCGGTGACTATCTGTACTCGATGGACGCTTCGATCGAAGGCTACTGGAGCGGGATCTGGGGCGTGATGCGCAACTACACGGCCAAACGCAATGACCTGTTCGCCATCCCCAACAACCCGAACCCGGCCGGCATGCGCAACACCGTGGCGTTTGAAGGCAGCTGCCCACGGATCAGCGCCAACCCCAACGGCATCGGCACCCGGCCGACGGTGCAGCGCAACTATGAAGTGGTCGCCGCGCTGGCCAACGACATCCTCGGCAATTCGCTGGGCCTGAGCATCGGCGATTCTGCCGGGCTCGGTCAGCATGTCGGCGGGCCGCTGAATCCGGCGGGCGGCACCCTGGTGCTGAACTCGCGCACGGTGAGCATCCCGCAAGTGACCGTGACTGATCCGGAGGACGGCGAGACCATCACCATCGGTGGCCAGAGCGGGCCGCTGCATGATCCGACGGCGATCCTGTACGTGCGCAAATCCGACCTCGATCCGGTCAGCGGCAAGCTCAAACCCGGCATTCCGGTCGAACCGCTGGTGCTGCGCGCCGCGGCGGGGGACTGCATCAACATCACCCTGGAAAACCGTCTGCCCAGCGTGATGCCGGACCTGACCCAGACCGCGGTGATGCAAGGCATCGTCAAGCGTGACCGCAACAGCGGCCTGGGCTCGACCACTTTCAGCAACAACCTGATGCGGCCGTCCAGCCACGTGGGGCTGCACGCCCAACTGCTGGCCTACGACATCACCAAATCCGACGGTGCCAACGTCGGCGCCAACCCGATCCAGACCGTGCCGCCACGGGTTGGCAGCAGCGGCGCCTACCCGACCCGTACCTATCAGTACTACGCCGGGCATCTGGAGCGTGAAGGCAAACCGGTGACTCAACTGGGGCGCAGTGTCGACAACATCAACGCCACGGCCGTGGAATTCGGTGGCCTGAACATCACCCCGGCGGATGTGATCAAGCAACCGCAAAAAGGTCTGGGGGGGGCGATGAGCATCCTGCCGATCGGCGCGACCTGGGTCGACGATGCGCGCAAGGTCAACGCCACGGTCACCGCACCGGGGCAGACGACCTACCGCGACTTCGCGATGGTCTGGCACAAGGCGCTGAACACGCGCTGGGCCAATGGCCGGCCGGTCGAAGGCATCGCTGCCGAGGGCTTCGGCGTGCCGACCGATCCGCAGGACAACTCGAGCATGGCCATCAACTACAAGACCGAGCCGCTGTGGTATCGCTTCGGCCTCGCTCCGGATGCGCCGTTCGGCCATGCCGATGGCGCCGGTTACGGCGACATGACCAACGCGCACATGGCCTACAGCAATGCGCTGGTGGGGGGCGATCCGCAGACGCCGGTGCTGTATGCCAAACCGGGGCAGCCGTTGCGTACGCACATCCTGATGCCGAGCGGCGGCAGTCGCGGCACGACGTTCCAGCTCGACGGACATGTCTGGTCGCTCAACCCGTTCCAGGCCGAGAAGAGCGACACCGGTGGCTACCCGATGGGCACGCCGGGTGTGGGCTCGGTGCGCTTCGGCTACAACCCGATGTCGATGTACATCGGCGCTCACGAGAGCGTTCTGCCGGCGGCGCACTTCAGCTTCATGATCCTGAGCGCCGGGGGCAGCAACGCGATACCGGGGGACTACCTGTTCCGCGATTACGCCGCCTACGGCAATACCTCGGGGCTGTGGGGATTGCTGCGGGTGACCAATGAGCCGGAGCCGGCGCCGCCTGCTCAGTAGCTGGAATGCGATGGATCGGTGGATGCAAAAACTGTGAGAGCTGTCGGGGAAAGGTTTGCAGGGGAGAGATCCATGAACAGGATCATCAACATTATCGGCATCTGCCTGCTGGCGATGGCCGGCGCGCTGCTCACGCTGAGCGAGATAGCCCTGGCGCAAACCGGCGCCGGGCAGGTGCTGACCCGCGACGGCGTATCGATTGCCTTTAACCTGAAGCCGCTGGCCAGCGACGGCCAGTTGCGTGAGGGCGAGTTCGCTGACGTGCAGTTTCGCGTCACCGACGGCGCGTCCGGCCAGCCGTTGTCCGGTGTGGCGCCGGGGGCGTGGATCGATCCGCAAACCGTTGCCGCCGATCAGGCCCAGGGCCGCGATCAGAGCTGCAAGTCGCGGGTCGGCACGTTCCTCAAATCCAACATCGGCGCGCGGCCATTGCTCGATCTCAACAGCTATTTCCTGCTGGTGATGAACCGCGATGCCAGCGTTTCGGTGGTCGATCCCTCTGTCTCGGTCGGCGGCATCACCAGCACGCTGGCGCGGATCGAACTCAAGCAATCGCCGATGGATTGGGTCACGCCCAAGGACAACAAAAAGGTCTTCGTGTCGATGCCGGCGGCGGGAGAAGTGGCGGTGATCGACAGCGAGCAGTTCAAGGTCATCGACTCGGTGTCCGCCGGCAGCCAGCCAGTGCGAGTCGCGCTGCAACCGGACGAGCGCCTGCTGTGGGTCGGCAACAACGCGAGCAAGGCTGAAGCGTCAGGCGTTACGGTGATCGACACCCAGAGCCTCAAACCGCTGAAACACCTGATGACCGGTCGCGGCCATCACGAAATCACCTTCAGCAAGGACAGCCGTTTCGCCTTCGTCAGCAACCGCGACGACGGCACCCTCAGCGTCATCGACGTCGCCAGTCTGAGCCTGTTGCAACAGGTGCAAACCGGTTCCAGCCCGCTGTCGGTGGCGTACTCGCCGCTGTCCGGCGCGGTGTACGTGGCCGATGGCAAGGACGGCACCGTCACCGTGATCGACAGCAACAGCCGCGCAGTAAGGCGGGTAATCAAGCTGCAACAGGGCCTCGGCCCGATGGGTTTCAGCGCCGACGGCCGTTTTGGCGTGGTGCTGAACACGATGGAGAACCGCGCCACGGTGATCGACGCGGCCAACGATTCGGCGATCCATGACCTGGAGGTTTCAGCCGAACCCTATCAAGTGGTGTTCACCCAGGCCTATGCCTACGTGCGCGGACTGGCCTCGCCGAAAGTCACCATGATCAACCTGTCTTCGCTGGGCGAAGGGCGTCAGCCGATTACTCAGGGTTTCGAGGCCGGGCCGCAGCCGCCACGGCTGGCCGGGGACCTGCCGCTGGCGTCGAGCCTCGCGGTATCGCGCGATGACAATGCGGTGTTCGTGGTCAACCCGGTGGACAACACCACCTATTTCTACGCCGAAGGCATGAACGCGCCGATGTCCGGTTACCCCAACCGGGGGCAGATCGCCCGTGCCGCGCTGGTGATCGACCGCAGCCTGCGCGAAGTGTCGCCGGGGCTCTACAGCGCACGGGTCAAGCTGCCGGCGGCGGGGCGCTTCGACGTGGCGTTCCTGCTCAACCAGCCAAACATCATTCATTGCTTCACCGCGCAGGTAGCGTCCGACGGCGCGCCTGAAAAACATCTGGGCCTGCCCAAAGTCGAGTTCCTGCTGGACAAGACCGCCGTGGCCCTCAACGACCCGTATGTGGTGCGTTTTCGCATCGTCCAGGGCAAACAGAAGATCCAGCGCAGCGGCGTGACCGACGTGCAGTTGCGCTACTTCCTCGCGCCGACCTCGCGCCCCCGCGAAGTGGCGGCACAGGAAGTCGCCGACGGCGTGTACGAAGCGCCGGTGACCCTCGACCGCAGCGGCGCCTGGTACCTGCATGTGCGCGCGGCCTCGCTGGGCGCCGGTTTCGACGACAAGACATTTGCCAGTGTCCGGGTGCTGCCCGGCCAGACCCAGTGACGAGGTAACGACCATGAACCGATTTGCATCCCGTGGCCTGCTGACCCTGTGCCTGTTGGCCGCCGGTATCCAGCAGGCCAGCGCCCACTCGGCGGACGAGCACGCCGGGCACACGGCCCCAGCCGCCAACAGCCAGCAGCATGCCCAGGTCAAATTCGCCGACGTGCCGCTACTCGACCAGAACGGCAAGACCGTGCACCTGGAGCAGGATCTGGTGCACAACAAGATTGTCGTCATGAGTTTCATCTACACCAGCTGCACGACGGTGTGCCCGGTGGTCTCGTCGATCATGGGCAAGGTGCAGAAACAGCTCGGTGCCCGGGTCGGCACCGAAGTGCAACTGGTGTCGATCAGCATCGATCCGCAGCGCGATGACCCGAAACGCCTGCAGGATTACGCCCGCGCCTTCCAGAAAGGCCCGGGCTGGAGCTGGCTCACCGGTTCGCCGCAATCGATCACCGCCACCCTCAAGGGCCTCGGCACTTTCAGCGGCGACTTCAAGAATCACCAGCCGCTGATCCTCGTCGGTGACGGCAACAGTCGCCACTGGACTCGCTATTACGGCTTCACCGACCCGGTATTGCTGGCCAGGGAAGTCGAGAAACTCAGCGGCCTGCGCACCCACGCCAAACACACCGCGATTGCCATGGAGCAACAACCATGAGAACCCTGGACTGGATCACCCTGACGGTGTGTTTCTGGATTTTCAGCGCCATGGCCCTGGCCCACGAAGGCCACGAACAACCTGCACCGACAACGGCCAGCGCTGCGCCGGCACCGGCCAAAGGCACCCACGACGCGAAAACCTGGTTCACCGACACGCCGTTGCTGGATCAGAACGGTGACGTCCAGCGTTTCTACAGCGACGCGCTGCACAACCGCGTGGTGCTGCTCAACGTGATCTTCACCCGTTGCAATGACGCCTGCCCGCTGATCACCCGCAAGCTCAAGGAAGTCCGCGAGCTGCTGGGCGACAAGGCCGACGGCATCACCTTCATTTCCCTTACCAGTGATCCGCTGCGCGACACGCCGGCGGTGCTCAAGGCTTACACCTTGAAGCAGGGTGCCGATGACCCTCACTGGCTTTTCCTCACCGGCGACAAGGCGCAGATGGACCTGGTGCTGGGCCGCATCGGGCAGATCGTGCCGACGCCCGAGCAGCACTCGACCCAGTTGATCGTCGGCGATGTCGCCAACAAACGCTGGAGCAAAATCCGTCCCGATGCCCCGGCCGCCGCCATTGCCCAGCGCTTGCAGTTGCTGACAATGCCCATGGCCGGCCGCTGAGTCTGCGCCATGAACCTCGGCCGCGTCCTCGCCCTTATCCTGCTCGCTGGCGTCAGCCTCGGCGCGGCCGCGTTGCCGCTGACCGATGAAGAAAGCGCCGGCAAGCGCCTGTACCGCGAAGGTTTGTCCGCCAGCGGCGAACCGATCATGGCGCGGGTCGGCGCGGCGGATGTGTTGCTGCCGGCCACCAGCCTGCCGTGCGCCAACTGCCACGGCGCCGACGGTCTCGGTCGGCCCGAAGGCGGGGTGCGTCCGCCGGAACTCAACTGGTCGCGGCTGACCAGCGTCCACGGTCAGCAGCAAATCAATGGCCGCCATTACCCGGCTTACACCGAGAGCAGTCTGGCGCAGGTGATCCAGCAGGGCCGCGACCCCGGCAACAATCGCCTCGACCCGAGCATGCCGCGCTTTCTGCTGTCGATGAAGGATCAACGCAACCTCACCGCGTACCTCAAACGCCTGGCCGATGACCGCGATCCGGGGCTTGATGACCAGACCTTGCACCTGGGCACCTTGCTGCCCAGCCAGGGGCCGCTGGCCGAGGAGGGCGCAACCATCGCGGCGGTGCTCAACGGCAGCGTGGCGCGGATCAATCAGGCCGGCGGCATTCACGGCCGGCAGTTGCGTCTGAGCGTGGCCGATCCCGGCCCGGATCGCGCGAGTGCTGAACGGGCCCTGCAACGGCTGATCGAGGAGGAGAAAGTTTTCGCCCTGATCGCACCGCTGGCCCCGGCACTGGACAGCGAACTGGCGCCGCGCCTGGAACAGTCCGGCGTGCCATTGATCGGGGCCATGTCGCTGCTCGGTCCGGTGCAGGCCAGCCCGCAGATTTTCGAACCGTTGCCGGGATTGCGCGAGCAGCTGATCGCGCTGGCCGACTACGCCACCGCCAGCCTGCGAGTGCTGCAAGGGCCGACGCTGATTGCCTATCCCGATGATCCGGCGCAAGTGCTGGCGGCACAGACCCTCGGTCGTTATCTGCAGGAACACGGCTGGCAAAAAGTCCATCTGCAGACTTACGACCCGACGGCGGACAGCTTGCCGCTGGGCTCGCGCTCGGTGTTTTACCTGGGCAGCGGCGGTGGTTTCAGTCGGCTGGCGACCGGATTGCAGAATGCCGGGCAGGTGCCTTATCTGTTTGCCGCATCGAGCCAGGTGGCGGGAGATCTGCTGCAAGTGCCGGAGGGATTTTCCCGGCGAGTGTTTCTGGCGTATCCGTTCGTGCCCAGCGACTGGAGCCAGGCCGGGCGCATGGCGCTGACGCTGTTGCGCGAACAGCAGGGCCTCGGCGCCCGGCACGCGGTGCTGCAAGTCGGCGCTTACGCCTCGATGCTGTTGTTCAGCGAAGGCATGAAGCAGGCCGGCCGCGACGCCAGCCGCGAAAAACTGGTGGCGGCGCTCGAAGGCCTGCACGACTTCGACACCGGCCTGACCCCGCGCCTGAGCTTCGGCCCCGGCCGACGATCGGGCCTGAGCGGGGCGCACGTGGTCACCGTTGACTTGCCCGACCAGCGTTTTTACCTGGTCGCTCCCTACAAACCGATTATTGCCACGCCCTGACCGGAGGCCCTGATCATGAAGCTCAAAACCCTGTGTTTGCTGCTGACAGGCTGGTTGTCGGTGGCGCTGGCGAACGATGAACCGGTGGCCGCCCGGGTCAACGGCGAGGCGATTTCCGGGTTTCGCCTGGAACGCTATTTCGCCGAGTACCTGGAAGATCAAGGCCGCGCGGTGGCGAGCATCCGCAACCCGAAGGCCTATAAACAACTGCGGCAGGCCGCGCTGGATGCGTTGATCGACAAGGAACTGCTCTGGCAGGAATCGCGCAAGCGCGGGGTCAGGATCGATGAGCAAACGGTGCGCGATCAGGTCGAGCAGACCCGTACCGCGATCGGTGGCACCGATAAATTCCTCCAGCGTTTGCAAGACGCCGGTTTCGACGAGGCCTCGTTCACCGAGTACACCCACCGCGAACTGGCGGCGCAGCGGATGTTCGCCGAGCTGACCCAGGTCCAGGCCCCGGACGAGCAAACGGTGCGGGCTTTCTTTGAAGAACACCGCGCTGAAATGGGCGCGCCGGAGCAGGTGCAGGCCCGGCACATTCTGATCAAGGTTGCCGGCGATGCCGACGCCGCCACGGTTGAAGCGGCGCGGCTACGCTTGATGCAAATGCGGGCGGCTATCGCTGAGGGGCAAACCTTTGCTAGCGTCGCCCAATCGGGATCGGAAGATGTCACCGGCCGCCAGGGCGGGGACCTGGGGTATTTCGCCCGTGGGCAAATGGTGCCGGCCTTCGAAACGGCGGCGTTTGCCCTCAAGCCTGGCGAAGTCAGCGAGGCGGTGCGTACACCATTCGGCTGGCATTTGATTTTTGTCGAGAACCACAAGGAGGCGGCCGATGTCCCAGAGGAGCAAGGGCTGGAAACAGTCAGGGCGTACCTCGCCCGGCAACAACAGACCCAGGCTCGTCGTCAGGTGCTCGCGCAGTTGCGGGCAGAGAACAGGATCGAACGAATTGACGACGACTGAAGGTTCCCCCCCAAAAGTGGGGAATGGCTTCGATGCCCATTCAGGTGCTTCCCCGTTTCTGGGGAACGGGGTACCGGGACGAGCGGGCATTTCCATTCAATTCAAGGACATGAAGACAAAAAATTACCGGCACTCAGCCTGGCATGAAGTGTGCGTTACCTCTTGTGAGGCGCACTCCAGCAGGTTCGGGTCATTGAATTTCAATTGCCGGCACTTGAGGTTTCAGGGAGTCCACCTTGGTTAACAAAGTACTGGTTGTCGAAGACGAACAGCTGCTTGCACAGAACCTTCAGGATTATCTGTCGGCGCAAGGGCTGGAAGTCCGGATTGCACATGACGGCGCAGAGGGAATCGGCCTGGCCGAGACTTTCGCCCCCGACGTGCTGGTGTTCGATTACCGCTTGCCCGATATGGAAGGGTTCGAGGTGCTCGACGCGGTCCGCCAGAACAGGACGTGTCATTTCGTGCTGATAACGGGTCACCCGACCGCTGAAGTCTGTGAGCGGGCGCGGCAACTGGGGGTCAGTCACATCCTGTTCAAACCGTTTCCACTGGCGGAACTGGCCCGAGCTGTCTGTGACCTTCTGGGGATCCAGCGCGAAGAGAAACCCGGTGCGAGCCCATCCGAAGGCTTCGTCGAACGACGCCAGAGCAGGACCGAGAGCTTCCCGTTGCAGTTGTACGATGGCAGTTGGGTGCTGGCGGACCGCCGACGAAACCGGTCGGAGGCCATGGCACCGGACGACGATCAAATGCTCACCGGGGAGTAATGGCGCGATAGACGTTCCGGCACTCGCCGAACCCGCCTCCCGCGCCGTCAGGGCCTCAAGCCCCGGTTGTTGGAGAGCAAGCCATGGATCGTCTGTCCGTTGTCGTCGAACCGCTGTCGGTCACTCCTCCACAGGAGGCACAGACCCCGCCACGCTTTTCCAGTGAGCAACTGGCTCAGGCCCGGGCACGGGCCAGCACTTCCGGGGAGCGGGTGCTCGATGCACTGGCCGTGCTCTGTGAGCTGGCGCCGATGCCGTTCATTGCCAGCCTTGGCGCCACCCTGCATTACCCGGTGCTCGACACCGACACGCTGTTTCTGGCGACTCCGGTGTTCGACCGGGTTACCCTCGCGCAATGCCTCAAACGTGAATTCATCCTGCTGCGCCACAACGACGAAGTCATCGGCGTGTTCGCCGACCCCTTCGACACGTCGCGCCTGGCCTGGATCGACGAATGCCTGCACGGCGCGCCGCTGTACCTGGTGCACGCCGACGACCTCAAGGCCTATCTGGCCCGCCACGAAGAAAGCTTCCACGCCGTCGAATCGCTCAACGCCCAGGCCGATGCCGGCAGCGAGACCGATACCCTGCAAAGCCTGTCGCTGACCAGCATCAGCGAAGACTCGAGCGTGGTGGTGAAACTGGTCAACTCGACCCTGTACGACGCGTTGAAAATGCACGCCAGCGACATCCACCTCGGCACCACCGGCCATGGCCTGGTGATCAAGTACCGGATCGACGGCGTGCTGAACAACATCGGCAAGATCCAGGGCAGCGAGTTCGCCGAGCAGGTGATTTCCCGGGTAAAGGTCATGGCCGAACTGGACATCGGCGAAAAACGCGTGCCCCAGGACGGTCGCTTCAAGATCGGCATCAGCGGCCGGCAGATCGACTTTCGGGTGTCGATCATGCCGAGCATCTTCGGCGAAGACGCGGTGCTGCGGGTGCTGGACAAACAGGACCTGGCCGACAAGGTCTGCGGCGTACAACTTCAGGCGCTGGGCTTTGAAGACGAAACCCTGCGTCAACTGCGCCGTCTGGCTGCCGAACCCTACGGCATGGTGCTGGTGACCGGCCCCACCGGCAGCGGCAAGACCACCACGCTGTACGCGATGATCACCGAGATCAACCACGGTGTGGACAAGATCATCACCATCGAAGACCCGGTGGAATATCAGCTGCCGGGCGTCTTGCAAATTCCGGTCAACGAGAAGAAGGGTCTGACCTTCGCCCGTGGCCTGCGCTCGATCCTGCGTCACGACCCGGACAAGATCATGGTCGGCGAGATCCGCGACCCGGACACCGCGCAGATCGCCGTGCAATCGGCACTCACCGGGCACCTGGTGTTCACCACCATTCACGCCAACAACGTATTCGACGTGATCGGCCGGTTTACCCAGATGGAAATCGACCCTTACAGTCTGGTCTCGGCGCTCAACGCGATTCTCGCCCAGCGCCTGATTCGGCTGGTGTGCAGCAGTTGCAGCACACCGGTCAACCCGAGCGATGAAGAGCTGCGTGCCTCGGGCCTCGATCCACAGCAAGTCGATCACTACCGCTTCGTCCACGGCAAAGGCTGCGGCCACTGCCGCGGCAGTGGCTATCGCGGTCGGACGGCGATTGCCGAGCTGCTGCATCTGGACGACGAACTGCGGCAGATGATCGTCGAGCGCCAACCCATCACCCAGATCAAAGCCCTGGCCTGCGCCCGTGGTTTGCGCCTGTTGCGCGAATCGGCACTGGAGCTGGTGGAGCACGGCCGGACCACGCTGGAGGAGATCAATCGTGTCACTTTTATCGCGTGATCAATTTATCGCCGTGCTCGGCGCCAGCGGGGTCGGCCTCGGCCAGCGCCGGGGCAGCGACACCCTGTGGCTGGGCAGCGTCGGTTACATCGACGAAAGCTTCCAGAGCTACGCGGTGGCGCTGGACACCCTCGACCGTCTGCTCGGCGAACACACCCGCGCCGGTGCCGAGCTGAGGGTGGTGATCTCCGGCCATTTCAGCCGCTTTTGCCTGGTGCCCTGGAGCGAACAGATCAGCAGCCCTGAAGAACTGCGCGGCTTCGCCCGGTTGTGCTTCGAAGACCTGTTCGGCGCACCGACCCAACCGTGGAGTCTGGTGCTGTCGGCCGAGCCGGCCGGGCATGACCGGATCGCCAGCGCCTTGCCGCAGGATTTGCTGGAACGCCTGCGCACGCTGGTCGCGGGTCGCGGCCTGCGTCTGCGCTCGGTGCAGCCGTACCTGATGACCGCGTTCAACCGCTTCGACAAAAGCCTCGACGCCGGCGACTTCCTGTTCATTGTCGCCGAACCGCAACGCAGCGTGTTGCTGCTGGCAAGGGAAGGGCGCTGGTCGTCGGTGCGCTCGGTGGGCGGCAGCGACAGCGACGCGGCACTCAGCGCGCTGATCGGTCGCGAACGGCAATTGCAAGCTTCCACCAGCGAACGCGCCTTCAACGTTTACCTGCACGCCCCGGCACGCCTCGATGCGCAACCGGATTTGGCGGGGGTGCACCTGCGCACCCTCGAAGACGAATCGATGACCGTGCGTGACGCCTTGTACGTCATGTCCCGGGCGGTGGCCTGACATGCGCGCCTTGAACCTCGACTTCCAGCCTCGTCCGCGTTCCGGCCCGTTGGGCTGGAGCCTGTTCGGCGGCGGCGTATTCCTTGCGCTGGTGTGCTTCGGCGTGCAGCAGCACCTCGACGATCAGGCCGAACAACAGCAAGGTCACTTGCAACACACCCAACGCCAGCTCACCGGCGACAGCGGCGCCAAGACCACGCTGAGCCCGGCAGAAACCCGCGAGCAGGCGCAGAACCTCGCCGAAATGCGCAAGGTCTCGCAGCAACTGCGTCGCCCCTGGGAGCGCCTGTTCGCCATGCTCGAAGCCATGCCGCGCGACGACATCGCCTTGCTGACCCTGACCCCGGATGCACGCAAGGGCCAGGTGCGGATCAGCGCCGAGGCGCGGGATCTGCAAGCGATGCTGGATTTTCACAAACGGCTGGAAGCCAGTGACGAGCTGTCCGACGTGTCGCTGCTGAGCCACGAAATCGTCGTCAAATCGCCGGAGCAACCGGTGCAATTCAACCTGTCGGCGACTTGGGAGATGGGCGATGCGAATCCCTAGACTGATCGTTCACGAGTACCTGCAAGGTCTCGGTGTCCCAGGCCTGGCCGGACTGGCGCTGCTGCTGGTCACGGTTGCCTGGGCACTCGGCGGTTTGCTGCCGGGCTGGCAATCGCTGCAACAGCTCAGCCAGCAAACCCAAGAGGCCAGCGAATACCTGGCCAGGGTCGAGGACGGCAGCATCGCGCCGCCCGTGGTGCCGCAACGTCAGCTCGACGATTTTCGCAACAAGCTGCCGGCCCAGCCGCAAGCCACTGTCGCCATCGACCGCATCTACGCCCTGGCCGCTCAGGAACACATCACCCTGGCGCGCGGCGAATACGCCCTCGGCGTCGATCCCAAGACGCATCTGGCGCGCTACCAGATCCTGTTGCCGGTGCGCGGCAGCTACCCGCAACTGCGCCGCTTCCTGCATGCCTTGCTCGGCCAGTTGCCGGCGGTGGTGGTGGAGGACGTCGAGTTTCAGCGCAAGAAAATCGCCGACACCGACCTCAGCGGCCGGATCCGTATGACCCTCTATCTGTCGAGGTCGTGATGGACAGCAAACGCATAACCGGCTGGGTGGCGTTCTTCGGCGTGGCGGCGGCGCTGGCCTGGTTGCCGGAATATTTCTCGCCGAGCGACGAGGCGGATTCGACCGAAGTTGCCGTGGCCAG
This sequence comes from Pseudomonas sp. BW7P1, assembly GCF_024981055.1. Classification (NCBI taxonomy): domain Bacteria; kingdom Pseudomonadati; phylum Pseudomonadota; class Gammaproteobacteria; order Pseudomonadales; family Pseudomonadaceae; genus Pseudomonas; species Pseudomonas sp. BW7P1. The sequence goes on from NZ_CP103374.1 coordinate 2,387,447, forward strand.
CCCGGCGAAAACCACTGCCCGTGGCGCCTTGCCCGCCAGCAGCGCCAAGGCGAATGCGGCGCCGATCAAGGACCTGAGCCCGGCCGGCGATCTGTTTGCGAGCAAATCCTGGAAGGCCGCGCCGACTTTGGCGACGGTCACCGAACAAGCGATCAACCCGACCCCGGTGGTGCAAGCCCCGAGCCTGCCACCGGTGCCGTTCCAGTTCGTCGGCAGGCTGCATGACCGCAGCGACCTGCAGGTGTTTTTGCAGGACGGCGAGAAAATCTACGTCGTGCGCAGCGGGGATGTGATCGACGACACCTGGAAGATTGCGGCGATTTCCGATCTGGAACTGAGCCTGGTCTACCTGCCTTTGCATTTGTCGCAGACCTTGTCTGTGGGGAGTACGCAATGAACAGATCCCGTTTGCTGATGAGCCTGGGCCTGTGTGCCGGGCTGGCCGCGTGCAGTTCCGCGCAGGTCGCCAACAAGGAAGCCGCCGACCTGATCGATCAGGGGCAGTACGAGGCAGGCCTGGCTCGGATCGAGGAAGGCTTGCGGGAAAATCCGCGCGACACCGAGTTGCACCTGCTGCTCAACAGCGGCCGGGCCAAGGCAATCACTGCGCTGTTGACCTCCGGCGACACCGACCGCGCCCGCCGCGATTTCGCTTCGGCGCGTACCGCCTACAACCGCGTGCTGACCATCGAGCCCAACAACCGCCGCGCCCAGGACGCGCTGCGCCAGCTCGAATACTTGCGCAGCATGGACGAAAAGATCGAACTGGCCCGTGGCGACCTGCGCCGGGGTGACATTTACGGCGCCGACCGCCAAGTGAAACAGGTACTCGAACTCGACCCGACCAACGAAGGCGCGCTGGAGCTGCAAGGCAATATTCGTCTGGTGCAGAGCCGCAACGTGGTCCAGTACCCGCAACTGCGCACCCGACTCGATCGCCCCGTAACCCTGGAATTTCGCGACGCCAATCTCAAGACCATTTTCGAAGTGCTGTCGCAGGTCGCCGGCCTGAACTTCATCTTCGACAAGGACCTGCGCCCGGACATGAAAGCCACGATCTTCGTGCGTGACGTGCGCATCGAAGACGCCGTGCAACTGCTGCTGCAACAGAACCAGTTGCACCAGAAAGTGGTGAACGAAAACACCTTGCTGATCTTTCCGGACTCGCCGCAGAAGCTGAAGGACTATCAAGAGCTGGTGATGCGCACCTTCTACCTGACCAGCATCGACGCCAACACCGCGCTGAACATGATCAAAACCATGCTCAAGACCCGCGACGTATTCGTCGACGAACGCCTCAACACCCTGACCATGCGTGACACCGAAGACGCGGTGCGCATGGCCGAGAAACTCCTGCAATCGCAAGACCAGTCCAACCCCGAAGTGGTGCTGGAAGTGGAAGTGATGGAAGTTGCCACCCAGCGCATTCTCGACCTCGGCCTGCAATGGCCGAACACCTTCGGTGTGGTCAACAGCGACGGTTCGGCGGTGACCATTCTCGATCAACTGAAAGGCATCAACTCCAGCCGGATTTCGATCTCGCCGTCGCCGCAAGCGAAGATCAATGCCCAGGACAACGACATCAACACCCTGGCCAGCCCGGTGATCCGCGTCAGCAACCGTGAACAGGCGCGCATCCATATCGGTCAGCGCGTGCCGATCATCAGCGCCACCTCGGTGCCTTCGACTCAAGGCCCGGTGATCACCGAAAGCGTGACCTACCTCGACGTCGGTCTAAAGCTCGAAGTGCAGCCGACCGTGCACCTGAATAACGAAGTGGCGATCAAGATTGCTCTGGAGGTGAGTAACGCCACACCGCTGGAACCGACCCGCCAGGGGACGATTCCGGTGCAGGTCGATACCCGCAACGCCCAGACTTCGCTGCGTCTGCATGACGGCGAAACCCAGATCCTCGCCGGCCTGATGCGCAACGACCACGGCGCCACCGGCAACAAGATTCCGGGCCTCGGCGACATTCCCGGTCTGGGCCGGCTGTTCGGCAGCAACAAGGACACCATCGGCAAATCGGAACTGGTGCTCTCGATCACCCCACGGATCGTGCGCAACCTGCCTTACCAGAGCCCGTCGGACATGGAATTCCCGACCGGCACCGAAACCAGCATGCACATTCAGGCGCCGGACCGTTCGCAGAACTACACCATGCCAGCGCCTGCCGCGCAGCCTCGTGCAGTCGGTGAAGCGGCCGTGGCAACCACTCACGTTACCGTCGAGAAGCCTTGATCATGAACGCCTCCCAGCGCGGTTTTACCTTGATCGAAGTCGTGGTGACGCTGGCCCTGATCGGCCTGCTGGCCGGCATGGCCGCGCCGCTGACCGAAACCCTGGTACGGCGTGGCAAGGAGCAGGAACTGCGTACCGCGCTGTATCAGATTCGCGATGGCATCGACGCCTACAAGCGTGCCTTCGATGCCGGTTACATCGAGAAGTCCCTGAACAGCAGCGGCTATCCGCCGAACCTGAAAGTGCTGGTCGAAGGCGTGCGCGATGTGCGCAGCGCCAAGGGGGCGAAGTTCTATTTTCTGCGCCGGATACCGCGGGATCCGCTGGTGCCGGCCAAGCGTGACGACAACGGCGGTTGGGGCCTGCGGGCCTACAACAGTTCGGCCCAGAACCCGCGCGATGGCGAGGACGTGTTCGACGTCTACTCCCATGCCCGGGGCAAGGGTCTCAACGGCATCGCGTACCGCGAGTGGTGACTCTCATGCGCCGGGAAAAGGGGTTTACCTTGCTCGAGCTGATGGTGGTGATGGCGATCATCGCGACCCTGATGACCATCGCCTTGCCGCGCTACTTCAACAGCCTCGAGGCCTCGAAAGAGACCACGTTGCACCAGAGCCTGTCGGCCATGCGCGAGGCGCTGGATCACTACTACGGCGACACCGGGCGCTATCCCGATTCCATCGAGCAACTGGTGGAGATGCGTTACCTGCGCAACGCGCCGCTGGACCCGATCACCGAACGCAATGACCAATGGGTGCTGATCGCTCCACCGGACGGCGTGGCGGGCGGCGTTGCCGACATCAAGAGCGGAGCTACCGGGAGGGCGCGCGATGGCAGCCAGTATTCCGAGTGGTAAGCACGCGGAGCAGGGCGGGTTCACCTACCTGGGCGTGCTGTTCCTGATCGTGATCATGGGCATGGGTCTGGCCAGTGCCGGCGAGTTGTGGTCGACCGTGTCGCGCCGCGATCGCGAGAAGCAACTGCTGTGGGTCGGCACCCAATACGCCCAGGCGCTGCGCAGCTACTACCGCAGTTCACCGGGGTTGGCGCAGTACCCGAAAGAACTGGTGGACCTGCTCGATGACGAGCGTTTTCCCGAGGCGCGTCACCATATCCGCCAACTCTATCCAGACCCGATCGGTGGCGGCGAATGGGCACTGCAACGCGGCTTCGACGGGCGCATCACCGGCATCAACAGTGCCTCCACCGAGGTGCCGTTGAAGCAGGCGGACTTCCCGTCGCAGTGGTCGGATTTCGAAGGCATGCAGCGTTATTCGGACTGGCAGTTCGTGGCCGAGAAAGCCTTCCTCGATGGCACCGGCTCCGGCAACGGGGGGCCGGCCAAAGGCCAGTCGGCCCTGCCGCAGGCGTTGCAGCCATGAACGCAAAAGGGTGGTGCGTGTTGATCCTCTCGCTAGCGGCGGCCTGCGCCAGTGCCAGCGAGGAAGACGAAATGATGGGCTTCATCGTCGACGACACGATCTCGCACATCGGCCACGACTTTTACTACTCGTTCAGCGAACGCCTGCGCGACACCAGCCGCATGGATTTCAACCTGGTGGTGCGCGAGCGCCCCGACGCGCGCTGGGGCAGCCTTGTGACCGTCGAATATCAACAACGCCTGGTGTATCGGCGCTTCCTGCCGCCGAACACCGTGGAACTGAAGGACGAGGCCTACGAGGCCGCCGACTCGGTTCGCCTGGAGGTCGTCCGGCGCAAGCTGGAAGCCCTGTTGCAGGACACCACCGACCTTGAGAAGGACGAACTATGAACACGACAACGTTCTCACGGCGCAGCGCATTCTGGATCTCGGGGTTGTTGATCGGGCTTGCCAGCGCCGCTGCTGTCCAGGCCACCGAACTGGTCTACACGCCGGTCAACCCGTCGTTCGGCGGCAACCCGCTCAACGGCACCTGGCTGCTCAACAACGCCCAGGCACAAAACGACCACGACGATCCGGATCTCAAGAAGCGCTCGACGGTGGCCGGCACCTCGGCACTCGAACGTTTCACCAGTCAATTGCAGTCGCGGTTGCTGGGACAACTGCTGGACAACATCTCCACCGGCAACACGGGGAGCCTGTCTACCGACGCTTTTATCGTCAACGTCGTTGATGACTCGGGGGCACTCACGATTGAAGTGACCGACCGAGCGAGTGGCGAAGTTTCCGAAATTCAGGTGAACGGCCTCAATCCATGACGGGATGACGGTTCCGGGGAGTGATGGACATGAAAAAAATAATTGCGCTAGGGCTGATGTTGGCAGCATTACAAGGGTGCAGTCTGCGCGAGCCGATGCCGGCCGAGCAGGACACCGAGACCCCGACCCTGACCCCCAGGGCCTCGACTTATTACGACTTGCTGAAAATGCCGCGACCCAAGGGCCGGCTGATGGCGGTGGTGTACGGCTTCCGTGACCAGACCGGGCAGTACAAACCGACGCCGGCGAGTTCGTTTTCCACCAGCGTGACCCAGGGCGCGGCGTCGATGCTGATGGACGCGATGCAGGCCAGTGGCTGGTTTGTGGTGCTTGAGCGGGAAGGGCTGCAGAACCTGCTGACGGAACGCAAGATCATTCGGGCGTCGCAGAAGAAGCCGAATACGCCGGTGAACATTCAGGGTGAGCTGCCACCGTTGCAGGCGGCGAACATGATGCTCGAGGGCGGGATCATCGCTTACGACACCAACGTGCGCAGCGGTGGGGAAGGGGCGCGGTATCTGGGGATTGATCTGACCCGGGAGTATCGGGTGGATCAGGTGACTGTGAATTTGCGCGCGGTGGATGTGCGCAGCGGGCAGGTGTTGGCGAATGTGATGACCAGCAAGACGATTTATTCGGTGGCACGCAGTGCCGGGGTGTTCAAGTTTATCGAGTTCAAGAAGTTGCTTGAGGCTGAGGCGGGGTACACGACCAATGAGCCGGCTCAGCTTTGTGTGTTGTCGGCGATCGAGGCGGCGGTGGGGCATTTGCTGGCGCAGGGGATTGAGCGGCGGTTGTGGCAGGTGGCGGGGGATGCTTCTACGCCTTCGCAGGATGATGTTTTGAATCGGTACCTGACTCAGAACAAGATTGATCCGGATGCGGAGTGAACGTGGCGGCCTTTGGGCCGACCAGGTTCTGGCTGATGTATCGGGTTCAAATTGTGGGAGCTGTTGATATTTTCAATGTACCTGGACCCTGTGGGAGCTGGCTTGCCAGCGATGGCGGCCTTATAGCCGACCATCCTCTGGCAGATGTACTCAGTTCCCCCTGTGGGAGCCAGCCTGCTGGCGATGGCTATTTCTCAGGCGGTGGGGTTCTTTCTGATTGAGTACATATCCGTTGCTGCGGTTATGGCTTCTTGGGGTTCCGCCCTTACGGCGGGTCACTTTTGGCAAACGCCCCAAAAGTAACCAAAAGGTCTCTACCCTGACGTACGGCCCTCGCTGTGGCTCGGGTTCCTTCGCTCCGGTATTCATCCGGGGGCATCGCCTCCGGTTTGCTTCGCTGCACCTCCTCTCGATGCATGCGGCTGCGCCGCACGGTCGCTGCGCTCCCACCCCCGGATCAATCCCTCCACTCAGCCTTCCGACGGGCCCTGAGATCAAAAGCGGTACTCGAGCTAACGCTCATCGTGTTGAGTGGTGAGAAGCAGAAAGCAGAAAGCAGAAAGCAGAAAGCAGAAAGCAGACTGCTTTTGCATTCTGTGGGAGCCAGCCTGCTGGCGATGGCGGCCTGATAGCCGACCAATTGCTTTGATCGTTCCCACGCTCCGCGCGGGAATGCAGCCCGGGACGCTCCGCGTTCCATTCTTGAATGTTTAAAAGTTGTGTCTTTTTCAGCGATCCTTCCCACAAGGTTTTCAGGTTGTCCATCGGAAGCGCGGGCTCTAGCCTGATTCGGTCGCTGCCAAATCAGCGGCCGGGCCTGGAAACCCGGGAATGTGAGAAGGCGAAAACGCTGTTCATAACGTATGCTTGCGCACCTTCATTGTGTGCACGCTGTTATGGCGGCTGTGCGCGGGAGACATTTATGTCTGCCGGGTCGCGTTCTCCCCGGATTTCCAGCCTGCGTACGGCTGCCACCCATTCTTCCTGGAAGTCGATTGGGCCGGCTGCAATCATCAATGAGGACGCAATGACCATGAAAAAACCAACACCCAACCCACCCGAAACCCAATCCAACCTCGAAACCGACCCAACCTCCCCATACACCTCCACCAACTCCAGAAAACTCCACGAAGCCGCCGAACGCGCCCTCGATCATTACCTCTGCCCCGGCGCCCACATCATGGGCAGCGTCAACGAACCCGCCCCGATGTACTTCGCCAACCCGGCCTACAACACCGAATCCCTGCTCGCCAACGCCAGCGAATCCCTGGGCTCTGCCAGCGAAATGCTCAACAACTTCGCCGCCACCCTCGACCCCGCCCACCGCAAGACCGCGCTGGGTATCGCGCAGATCCTCATGCTGGGTGAACTGGCCGTAAATCAGGCCTTGGATCACGTCGAGCTGAAAGACTGATCAAGCACCGTCCCCAATAAAAAACGCGACCCGGCAATGGGTCGCGTTTTTCACATTCAAACTGGAGTCACCATGGATCCCCTGATCTTCACAATCGTTTCAGACTTCGAAAGCGAAGAGCAGGCCGCCAGCTATGACCGCTGGTTGATTGCCAAAATACAGGCTTCAATCGATGACCCACGACCCAGCATTCCGAATGAACAGGTGATGGCTGAAATGTCGGCCCTGATGGAGGAAAAACGAAGAAAGCATGAGGCGAGGTAAGTGCTTTGCGTTGCTGACGGCAAGAAGGCTCGAGCCGCTATAAATCGCATATTTCATCTCAATTAGCTGAGTACTGAGATACAAAAAAACCGTACCTCCACGGGAAGCACGGTTTTGGGTGTTGAGACGAGGACCCGAGCCTTGGGTCGCCACTTAATCTGCATCAGCGCTTTTGCGCATTGATTCCATCAAGACGTTTATTTCCGCCATCACTTGCTCATGGGGAATACTCGGACGCGGATCATCAAGAGAGGCCTGTACTTCGGCCCGAAACCAACGGTCATAACTCGCAGCCTGTTCCTCAGGACCAAGATCCGAAACAACCGGGCAGAGTGGGTCGATCAAAGTCGGGTCGCTCATGGAACCTCCGGGTTTGGTGCCGGGAAGTCTATTCGGTAACGGTATCGCTGTCGTCGCTGTCTGGATGAATTGCATGTTGGCCTAGCTCCATGAGGATCAAGTTGTCCCGGCAAATCCTGGAGCCTGCACTTTCGACGGCCAACCGCCAGAATTTGTGAGAAAACTCCGCGAATTTCTGAAAACGCTCCGTTTTCCGTAGGACTCCACTCAAGCGTCAGCGCAAAAAAAAACCGCGACCCCAACAGATCGCGGTTTCCCGACACTCAACTCTTACTGCTGCAACACCGTCGCCTGGTTAGCCGACCCGAACTGCTGAATGGTCGCGGTCTGCGTCATCCCGCTCTGATCCACATTGGCAATGTTCCCGGTCCCGCCCTGGGTCACGTACGCCACGTTCATGGTGTCAGCCTGTTTGACCGTGATCATGTTGTCACTGCCGTACAGCTGCGCGGTGTAGGCCTGGTTGCCGGTGCCGGATTGATCGAATTCGGCGCTGTTGCCCGAGCCGTTCGACGAGCCCTGAACCAGGTTGGTGGTGCCGCGCTGGTCGGCGATGAGGATGTTGTCGCTGCCGTTCTGGTCGAAGTACAGCTCATTGTAGGAGTCCGCCTGGCTGACCGTGGTCTTGTTGCCGGTCCCGGTCTGGTTGGTGGTCATGATGTGGCCGACGCCGTCCTGGGTGAAGCTGGCGATGTTGCCGTTGCCGGCCTGATTGACTGTCGCACGCTGGTTGCTGCCGAACTGGCCGCCGTGTTGCGGGCCTTTCCAGTTGCTGGCGTAGACCTTGTTGTCGTTGCCCACCGAGGTGGCGTTGAGGGTGTGGCTGTCACCGTTCTGGTAGGTGTAATGCACATTGCCGTTGCCGACTTGATAGAGCGCCAGGGTCGAGTTGACCGACTCGAACTGGTCGGCATAGATGGCGTTGGTGTTGCCGACCTGGGTGACGGCGGCGGTGTTGTTTTCGCCATAGCTCTGGTCGACCACGGTTTCGTTGCTGTCGCCGTACTGGTTGACGGTGGCCTGGCTGGCCAGTTGCGAGTCTTGCCAGATTTCGCTGCCGTTGAGGTTGCCGAACTGGTTGATGGTGATGTTGCCGCCGGTGCCGTTGCGCTGGTCGCCATAGGCGTAGTTGGTTTCACCGGCCTGGTTGATGCCGATCTGGCCGCCGTTGTGCAGTACTTGTTCGGCGGTGCCGTAGTTGGCGGTGCCGTATTGGGTAATCACCGAGCTGTTGCCGGTGCCTTCGTACAGTTGCTCGATGTTGGCTTCGTTGCTGTCGCCGAACTGGAAGGTCTTGCCTTCGCTGCCGTTCTGCGAGTCCTGGTAGACGAACGAGAAGTTGCCGGTGCCTTGCTGTTGTTGCAGGGCCTGGTTGCCGGCGCCGAAACCGAGGGACTGGCTGGCGTGGGCGGTGTTGAAGGCGCCGGTCTGTTGTTGGGTGATGGTGCTGTTGTCTTCATACAGCTGTTCGGCGTAACCGGCGTTGTAGTCGCCGACCGCGTCCTGGGTGATGACGCTGGTGGCGGTGTCTTGCACGGCGGCGGCGTTGTTGCCCTGGCCCAGTTGGGTCTGGGTCGCGGTGCTGAACGGGGCCTGGGTCTGCTTCACATCAGCGATGTTGGCGGTGCCGAGCTGGCTCTGGGTGGAAATGCTGTCGTCGGCCATGGCCTGGGCACTGATCATGACCAGGATGGCGGCGGTGAGGGGCGTCAGTTTGAACATGATGAACTCTCCGATGATTGCAGTGCTTAGCGATATTGCTTGATCGAAACGCTCATGCCGTTGCCCGACTGGGTCACGGCGCTTTGCAGCCCCGTGCCGGCCTGCTCGATGCTGGCGTCGTTGTTGTTGCCGTTTTGCGAAATCTGCGCACGGTTGTGGCTGCCGGTTTGCGTGATGGACGCGGCGTTGCCGGAGCCGTTTTGGGTGATCAAGGCCATCAGGTCGCTGCCTTGTTGCAGGATGTACGCCTCCTGATTGCTGCCCGACTGCACGATTCTGCCCAGTAGCGACTGACCGTTCTGCGAGAGCAGGGCAAGGTTGACCTGGCCGTTCTGGTCGATCAGGGCTTGCTGGCCCACGGGGGGCGGCAGTTCGCCGAGATCGGCGCTGTTGGGCGCCAGGTCATCGTTTTCCATCAGGTCGTCGGCGCGCACGCCCGCACTGACGCACAGGGCGAGCAGGCAAAGCAGGGCGGCGGTCGGCGTGTTCATGGCGTTGTCCTGTGTTTTCCTGAATCCGAAATCCGGACTGAGCGGGCCCCACCCACTGCGCATTGAACGGTGTGGGGTGGGTGGGGCGTGGGCTCAGAGCGTGGTCACCGATACGGTGCGAACGGTGCCCTGGGACGAACGGATGGTGGCGGTCGGGTTGGCCGACGGCACAACCAGCGTGTTGTTCAGCGTCAGCCGCCAGCGTCCGGTCACCGGTACCGTGGTGCTACCCAGCGTTACCAACCCGTTCGGGGTGGTGACCTGCACGGTGATGGTGTTGCCGGTGGTCACCGAGGAGGTGCCGGCGAAGTCCCAGTTGAAGCGTCCGCCGGAGCGGGCCTGCACGGTCGAGGTGGTGATCGTGAAGGTTTCCGCCGCTGGCCGTAGCGACACCTGCACCGTGACGGTCGCCGGCGTCGACTGGGCGCCGAAGCTGTCCCGGGCGATGTAGGTGAAGGTCGTGGTGAAGGCCGTGGTCACGGTGGCCGGTGGGGTGTAGGTGATCACCGTACCGTCGGTGCTGACCGTGCCGCGTCCTGCCGGCGGTTGGGTCAGGCTGGCGACGCCCAGCGGTGTGTTGCCTTCCGGATCGGTGTCGTTGGCCAGGACGTTGATCGGGATTGCGACACCCAGCGTGGCAACGCTGTCGGCGACGGCGGTCGGTGGCCGGTTGGGCGCAACGGTAATCGTCACGGTCGCCGGGTTGGCTGAGGCCAGGCCTTTGCTGTCCTGGGCCTTGTAGGTGAAGGTGGTGGTCAGCGGAGTGTTGACCACGGCTGGCGGGGTGTAGACCACCGAGGTGGTGCCGCTCAGCGCGACGGTGCCCTGGCCTGCGGCCGGTTGCGTCAGCGCGGTAATGGTCAGCGGCACGTTGTTGTCCGGGTCGCTGTCGTTGGTCAACAGGCTGAGGGTGATCGGCACGCCGAAGCTGGTGCTGCCGGTGTCTGCAACGGCCAGCGGTGCCTGGTTCTCGCCGGTGTCCGGTGCGGTACCGACCACCACCACTGGCTCGGTGTCGCTGCCGCCGGCGGCGGACTTGACCGTGACGGTGGCCGGAGGCTGGGTCAGGTCGGCCACGGTGATTTTTTGCAAAGTCCCGGTTTTCGAAAGGCGTCCGTAACCTTGCGCGACCATGTCCGGCACCGCGACTTCATCGGTCGAGGTGGCTTCGATCAACAGGCTGTGGTTGGCCCAGTTGTAGCGGGCGGTCTGGATTTTCACCACGTCGGTGAGCTTGGCCGAAACGGCGGTCGGACGGGTCGTGCCGGCCGGGTTGGTCGCGGTCACGACCACCACCGACGGCAGGGTACCGGTGCCCAGACGCTGGCCGAAGAACAGCCCGTTGTTGTCACCCAGCAGGCTGGTCTGGCACGGCGTCGGCGGTGGGCCGGGCAGCAACGCCAACGTTTCACGGAAGCACAGGGTCGAGCTGCTGTCGGCCTCGGCGAACACCTCGGCGCGCACTCCGGCCGAAGTACGGCGATAAGTGGCGCGGTCGACGGCGACATGGGTCTGCTGCCGGTTGTCGAGGACCTTGCCGGCGACCGTGAACAGGTTGGTCTGAATCGAGCCGGCACCCGACGGACCATCGATCCGCAGGAAGTTGGTGTTGAACGGGCTGCCGGTCACCGCTTCGGTGAGGTTCGGATCACCGACGAAGGTTTCGATGCCGCCGGTGTCCGGGTTCACTTCGGTGTACGGGCCGTTGATGCTGCGCAGGAATGGGCCGATGGCCCCGTTGAGCGCACCGCTGAAGTTGCCCGGGGCGCCGATACCGATGTCTTTGGTGATGTTGATTGCCCGCCGGCCCGGCGTGGTGACATTGACGGTTTCAACACCGTACGGGTGGGTGATGGTGTAGGTGCCGGCCACCGGTACGTTCACCCGGATGCGGATCCGCGCGAAGCTTTGCTGATCGCCATCGACCGGATTTCCCGAGGCGAACGCCGCTTCGATCCCGGCCACGTAGGCATCCACGCCGAAACCGGCGCCGTTGTTCGGGATGTTGGTTTCGGCCAGGAACCAGAAGGCTTCCGGTGGCCAGTTGTCGGGAAACACCATCGGCAGGGTGTCATCGAACACACCCGGTTCCGGCAGCAGGGTGCACATGTACGCCGGCGGGGTGCTGACCGGCACCCGCGAACTGGCGGCGCGGGACTGGCAGAGCTCCATCGACAGTTGATTGTTGTCCTGGTACCACATCGGGAATTTCCCGGTGGCGAAGGTGTAGGGGCCGGGATCGACGGCGGCCAGTTGCGCGAACGCACTGCCGGTCAGCGAGATTGTCAGCCCGAGCGCGTTGAGCGCGAAACGTGGCCACTTGTTCATGATGCCTCCTGATGCGGATCTGGGCATGTGAGCGTTCATTGCACGATGACCACTTCTTCGGTATCGCTGCCGCCGTTGGACGACGTCACCCGAACCCTGGCCGGTGGAATCGGCGTGATCCCGGTGGACAGGGTTTTCACCGCGCCATCACCGCCCAGCGCACCGATGGTGGCGCCGGTGCCGGAGGTCGCGGTGAGTACCGGTGGCGAAGTTTCGTCACTGGTCGAAGCCTCCACAGTCAACTGCCCGGAACTGAGGCTGTACTCGGCGCGCTGGATCACCACCAGGTCGGTCAGGGTCATGGGCAGGGTGGTCGGTGAACTGGTGGCGATCGCCAGGTGATTGTCGGCGGTCACTTGCAGCACGGTCGGCAAGGTCGGGTTGACCGCCGATTGCGCGTACCAGCTGCCGGTGCTGTCGGCTTCTGTCATGTTCACCACGGGTGTGCTGCTGGTGATGGCGGCGGTACCGGGCGCTGGCGGCGCCTGGACAAACACGTCTTGCTGGGCCACCGGCGCACTGTCGCCGGGTTTGCGCGAGTAGGTGCTGCGCTGCGCAATCAGCGGGGTTGGCCGCACCACCGTCGACAACTTGCCGGACACGGCGAAGGTCGTGGTGCGCAGGTCAATGCCCCCCGGGCCTTCGATCCGCACGTAGTTGGTGTTGAACGGGCTGCCGGTCACCGCTTCATTGAGGTTCGGGTCGCCGACAAACTGCTCGGCCGCACCGGTCAATGGGTTGGTCTCGGTGTAAGGCCCGTTGACGCTGCGCAGGAATGGACCGATGTCACCCTTGAGCGCGCCGTCGTAGGTTTGCGGGGTGCCGATGCCGATGTCGCGAGTCATGTTGATCGCGCGGCGCCCGGGGGTGTCGACGGTGAACACATCGACGCCGTAGGGGTGGGTGATGACGTAGGTGCCGGCGGTGGGCACGTCCACCCGGATGCGGATCCGCGCGAAGCTGATCTGGTCGCCTTCCGCAGGGTCGCCGCCCCCGAACGCGGCTTCGACGGCGCTGACGTAAGTCAGGTCGATGCCGCGTGCCGCATCGACAATGGAGGCATCGCCGGTGAACCAGAATGCTTCATCGGGGAAGTTGGTGGGGAATACGAGCGGTTGCGTGTCATCGAACACGCCGGGGGTCGGCAACAGCGAGCACATGTACGACGGGGCGCCCGGTGTGCTCGGCACGCGGGAGCTGAGCGCTTTGGACAGGCACAGATCCAGGGTGCGACCGTGGGTGTCCTGATACCAGCTGGCGAAACCGCCATTGGCCGGTGTGTAGGGACCCGGGTCGACGGCGAACAGAGCGGCCTGGGCAATGCCCTGGGCCAAGGCGCTTACGACCAGGACGGTCGCGGTTTTGGACAGTAAAGGGTGCATGAGTTAATCCCTCTATCAAAGTACCTGCCCCTTGGGCATGGGTCAGTTGCAGAGGGCTTTACAACTTCCATACCAACGACGCGCCAACTGGCGGCAAAGGCCCGTGGCGCAAGGGTTCGCGGCTTGACGTGGGGGAAAGGGACGCCCGCCCGGACAGGGCGACTTTCCCCAGCATTGGGGATTGTGGGGAGGGCGCTGGTTATCCAGGGGCTTGTGGGGACCCGCATCCGGGCAAACACCCAACCGTGGGCTATAACCCTATAGGGATGTATCGGGAAGTCGCCGCCATGAACATGCAGTCAACATCGCTACCGGTCGAGCAGGGCAGCCAGCGGCTGAGCTCGCGCAAACAGTCGTTCAACCTGTTGCGCTGGTTTTCACTGATCAGCATGGCGGTGATCGGCACTGTGGCCGTAGCGCTGGGGGCGGTGTCGACACGGTTCGTGATCGAGGAAAGCGTGCAGCGCGATGCCTTGCTGACCGCGCAGTTCATTCAGGCCATCGCCTCGGCCGAAGTGCGCCACGTCTCGATCCCCAATATCCGCACCATGGGGGAACTGCTTGATCCTCGTCAGGACAACGACTTTCCCGATGTAGACCCGCAGGCCAGGGCCAGCGCGCGGGGCGAATTTCTTGATCACATCGAACATTTGCCGGATGTGATCCTTGCCAACGTTTATGCGCCGGATCGAACCGTGATCTGGTCGACCAATCCCGCACTGGTTAACACCCGCATTCATGCCGACGAAGACCTCGACCGGGCGTTCGATCAAAGAATTCCGGTGTCGGCCAGCTATCACGATGTCGACAAGGCCCGTGAAGAGCAGAAATTCGTGGTGCCGCCGGAATACATCTTCATCGAAAACTACATCCCGCTGTTCGACGCCGAGGGCAAGAACGTCACGGCGATGGTCGAGATCTATAAAGAGCCCAAAGACCTGATCGCCCGCATGGAGCGCGGGTTGGCGCTGATCTGGCTGGCCACCGCGCTGGGCGGCGGACTGATTTATCTGGGGCTGTACTGGATCGTGCGCCGGGCGGCAATCCTGCTGGCAGCCCAGCAAAAACAACTGATCGCCAACGAAACCTTTGTCGCCCTGGGCGAGATGTCTTCAGCGGTGGCTCACAGCCTGCGCAACCCGCTGGCGACCATCCGTTCCAGTGCCGAACTGGCGCTGGAGTTCGATGCTGGACCTGCGCAGAAAAACATCAAGGACATCATCGGCCAGGTCGATCGCATGTCGAAGTGGGTGCGCGAGCTGCTGCAATCGTTGCGACCGCTCAATGACGACCCGGAACCGGTGAATCTGGTGGCCGCGCTGAACGACAGCCTGATGGCGTTCGAGCCGCAGATCGCCAAGGCCGGCGTGCACGTGGCGTTTCATCCCCAGCAGACGCCGATGGTGCTGAGTCAGCCGGTGCAGCTCGCACAGATCCTCAACAGCCTGCTGGCGAACGCGCTGGAAGCGATGGACAAGGGCGGCACGCTGACTATCACCCTCGAACCGGGCGATAGCCGTGGCGTGATCGTCATGCTCAGCGACACCGGCAAAGGCATGAACGAAGAACAGCGCAGCATGGCGTTCCGGCCGTTCTTCACCACCAAGCAGGGCGGCCTTGGCGTGGGGCTGGTGCTGGTCAAACGGATCATGGAGCGCTTCGGCGGCGGTGTGAGTCTGGACAGCCGCGAAGGCGAAGGCACCACCGTTCGTCTGGCGTTTCAGCTCATTCAGTAAGTTGGGGTGAACTTTCCCCCAGCAGTGGGTGTCAGGCCCCGGTCACCGGGGAGTGGGGAATGCAACAGCGCGCGCAAGCCCCTGTTACAACTGGAAAAGATTTTTTGGCGAGGTAATTGCAAAACATCATCACCCCTTCCTTAGATGAGGCGGTTGGTGATGGACAGAACAACGCGTGCCCCCAAAAAGCTATTCCTGTTGACGCCACTGAGCGTCGTTCTGATGTTGACCCTCGGTAATATGTCGGGGGTTCGAGCGAGTCCGATCGACGACGAAAACCAGCCGGAAGCGTCCGACCCGTCGGCGTACCACGACGAGCCGGCCGATGAACCGGCGGCACTCAACGCCATCCTGACGATGCCCGAGGCCAACGAAGACTCCTTCGATCTGCCCGACGGGGTCAAAGGCACGCGCAACACGACGCGCACGGAAAACATCCTGCCGCCCGCCGTCCAGACCAGTTTCAATTACCCCACCAACGGCAAGCCGAGCCCGCTGTACGGTGCCCAGCCGTTCACTCAGCAACTGGTGCTGTTCGAAGAATTCGGCCCGGAAAAACTCGATCCCACCACACCGGCAGCACCCTTGAGTTTCCCGCCAGCGGCCATCGGCCCGGCACCGGCGCAGGACCCGAACAACATCGCCCGCAGTGCGCCTCCCGGCACCGCGCTGGACGCGTTTTTGCGTCAGCCGGGGCTCACGCCATTCCCGAGCCAGTTTGCCAACGTGGTTGACCGCAACCCGTGGCAGGCGCAGATCGAACTGTTCCTCAACCGTCATATCGGCTCTTCTGCCGAAGGCCGGCCACCGGGAAAAGGCTGGGCCCACCAGCGCTGGAACGAGTTCTACCCGCAAGTCGCCTACAAGACCGTGCAGACCGGTGCGCGGCTGAACGGCGGCCTGCGTGACAGTCGGCAAATGCACGGTTATGCGGTTGGCGAGTTCGGCCCCGGTGGTCTGTACCATAACGTCGCGGGTGTGCCTGCGACCGATGGCACGGCCAAGGGTGTCGATGCGCGCTTCCACCCGGCGATGCCGGTGCAGGACCACAATTCGGTGTGGACCTTTGACGGCACGCTGCCACCGAAACTGTTGATGGTGCGCTACGGCCAACCGGTGCTGATGCGTCACTACAACGGCTTGCCGATCGACCCTTCCGCCAACCGCGGTTTCGGTCTGCACACCATCACCACCCATGAGCATAACGGCCACGCGCCGGCGGAAAGCGATGGCTATGCCAACGCGTTCTTCTTTCCCGGCCAGTACTACGACTATCGCTGGCCGATCCAGCTCGCCGGTTACGACAGCATCAACACCAAGGCTGAAGACCCACGCGCGGCATTCCCGTGCGCGCCGGGGGAAACTCTGTGGGTCAACGATGTGCAGCCTGCGAAAAAGACCTGCGACCACGGCACCATCAAGATTCGTGGCGACTGGCGCGAAACCATGAGCACCCACTGGTTCCACGACCACATGCTCGATTTCACCGCGCAGAACGTCTACAAGGGCAACGCGGCGATGATGAACTACTACAGCGCCCTGGATCGCGGCAATGAATCGGTGAACGACGGCGTCAACCTGCGTTTCCCCAGCGGCAGCGCGTTGCCGTGGGGCAACCGCGACTACGACGTCAACCTGGTGTTCGCCGACAAGGCCTGGGATCAGCAAGGTCAGTTGTGGTTCAACCCGTTCAACACCGATGGCTTCATTGGCGATCAGGTGCTGGTCAACTGGCAATGGAAACCGACCCTCGATGTGAGGGCGCGCAGTTATCGCTTCCGCATCCTCAACGGTTCGGTATCGCGCTACTTCAAGTTCGCGCTGGTGCGTGAAGTCAAAGGCAACGGCGGCGAATTCCCGGGGCCGAAAAACGCCGGTGTGTCGTACAGCCGTGTGCCGTTCCACATGATCGCCAACGACGGCAACATCATGGAACACAGCGTACCGTTCGACGGGTCGATGGACCTCGATGCCGACGGCGACAAACAGAACCACAACGCGATTCTGCCGACCCAGGGCATCGCCGAGCGGTTCGACATCATCGTCAACTTCGCGAAAAACGGCATCAAGCCGGGTGACAAGCTCTTCTTCGTCAACCTGCAAGCCCAGGACGACGGTAAAGGCCCGAAAGAAGTGATCCCGCTGGCCGACGTGCTCTCGGAGAAATACCTGCCTGTGATCAAGCAGACCAGCAAGGGGCCGCAGTGGGACAGGGGTGACCCGGTGGTGGGCAAGGTCCTGCAACTCAACGTCAAGGCCTACACCGGTCAGGACCTGGCCATGGACCCGGCGGCCTACGAGCCGGCCAAACCGGGCAAGGCCGAAGGCATGGTAATGATTCCGCTGAAGATCCACCGCGACAACGCTGCCGACAAGGCGCTACTCGCCAGGGCGCTGCACCGGACCTTCATCTTCGGTCGCGCCGACGGCACCGACGAAGCGCCGTGGACGATCAAGACCGATGGCGGTTTCGGCTTTCACATGGACCCGCGCCGGTTGAATGCCTCGACCAAACTGGCCAGCGGCCCGACCGACGCCGGGGTCAGTGGTATCGGCACCCTGGAGGTGTGGAGTATCAAGGCCGGCGGCAAGGGCTGGAGCCATCCGGTGCATGTGCACTTCGAGGAAGGCATCATCCTCAGCCGTGGCGGCAAGGCTCCGCCTGAGTGGGAAAAATGGGCGCGCAAGGACGTCTACCGGATCGGTTCGGAAGCCGACGGGCTGGATAACGTCGAGATGGCGATCAACTTCCGCGAGTTTGCCGGGACCTACATGGAGCACTGTCACAACACCCAGCATGAGGACAACTCGATGCTGCTGCGTTGGGACCTGGAAAAACCCGGGCAGCTGCAGTTGATGCCAACACCGCTGCCGAGCTGGGATGGCGTGCGCTACGTCAACTCCGCCGCGCTGCCGACCTTCCGCACCGGCGACGGCTTCGGCCCGCAAGTGATAGTGAAACCATGAGCAGGGAGGGAGCCGACATGACCCAGCCAACGCCGCGCTCCCGCGCCCTGGGCATGCACCTGATTCTGGTGCTGGTCACCTGCCTGCTTGGCAGTCAGGTGCTCATCGCCCATCAGTCGCAGCCCGACGGCGCCAGTGAATCCGCCACCCCGTGGGGTGGCGACTATTTCCCCAATACCCTGCTGACCGATCAGGACGGTCGGCAGGTGCGTTTTTTCGATGACCTGATCAAAGACAAAGTGGTGGTGATCAACTTCATCTTCACCTCGTGCAGTGACTCCTGCCCGCTGGAAACCGCGCGCCTGCGCCAGGTGCAGAAGCTGCTGGGGGACCGGGTCGGCAAAGACATTTTCTTCTACTCGATCACCATCGATCCGCTGAGCGACACCCCCCAAGTGCTCAAGGCCTATTCGCAACGCTTCAAGGTCGGCCCCGGCTGGAAATTCCTCACGGGTGAATTCGAAGACGTCACCGAGCTGCGCAAGAAGCTCGGGCTGTTCATCGAAGGCGTCGACAACGGCCGCACCAAGGATCACAACCTGAGCCTGATTGTCGGTAACCAGAGCACCGGGCGCTGGATGAAAGCCTCGCCGTTCGAGAACCCGTGGATCCTCGCCGATCAGCTCGCCAATACCTTGCAGAACTGGAAACAGGCCAGCACCGAAGAAAGCTATGCCGACGCCCCGCAGATCCGTCCACCGAGCAATGGCGAAGAACTGTTCCGCACCCGTTGCGCTTCGTGTCACAGCCTCGGCCCGCAGGACGGCGAGGGCATCGGCATGCGCAACATCGGCCCGGACCTGATCGGCGTAACCCGCCAGCGTGACCCGGCCTGGCTCAATCGCTGGATCCGCGAACCGGATCGCGTGCTGGCGGAGAAAGACCCGATCGCACTGCAACTGTTCGAGCAATACGAGCGCATCCCGATGCCGAATCTGCGTCTGGACGAGGCTTCGGCGCAGTCGATCATCGACTTTCTGAGTGCCGAAACCGAGCGTCAGCATCCGTCCGTGCAACCCTTGGCCGACGGGGCGTTGACGCCAGTAAAACCGGGCTCTGCCAGCGAAGCGGTGAGTCGTATGCAGTAGCGGCTGAATAGCATCATTGAACCGTATGCCACGGTCATTGCCACCTACACTCATTCGAGAAGGCGGCTCTAACGGGTTCGACACAAAAACGCCAGGGCATTCCCATGCAGCGACTGGAAGAACAAAAAACAGCAGCGCCGAACGTGGCGTTGGCAGCCATCAAGAGTTGGGGCAGACAGTTCAACCTGCTGCGCTGGTTCTCGCTGGCCAGTTTTTTCATCATCGCGGCCGTGGCGCTGGGGCTGGGTTATATCTCCACGCGCTTCGTGGTTACCGAAAGCGTGGAGCGCGATGCACTGCTCACCGCGCAGTTCGTGCAGGCCATCGGCGATGCGGAAATGCGCCACGCCAACATCACGCCGCAACGGACCATGGGCGAAATGCTCGACCCACGCCAGGATCAGAATTACCCCGACGTCGATCAATTGGCCCATGCCGCGGCCCGCGCGGAGTTTCTCGATCATGTCGAACACTTGCCCGACGTGTTGCTGGCCACGGTGTATGCCCTGGATCGCTCGGTCATCTGGTCGACCAACCCCGAGCTGATCAACGTCAAGTTTGAAGACGACGACGAGCTGGATGAGTCGTTCGAGATGAAAATCCCGGTGTCTTCCAGCTATCACACGATCGACGATGAAAAACCCGAGCAGCGGCTGTCGCGGGAACCGAAATACCTGTTCATCGAAAACTACATTCCGATGTTCAACGCCGACAAAAGCAAAGTGGTCGCCATGGTGGAAATCTACAAGGAACCGGCGGATCTGGTGGACCGCATCGATCGAGGGTTCGCTTCGATCTGGGCCGCGACCCTCCTCGGCGGCGCGGTGATTTACCTGGGGCTGTTCTGGATCGTGCGGCGCGCCTCGACCCTGCTGCAGAGCCAGCAACGGCAACTGATCAGTAACGAAACCTTTGTCGCCCTGGGCGAGATGTCTTCGGCGGTGGCCCACAGTTTGCGCAATCCGCTGGCGACCATTCGCTCCAGTGCCGAACTGGCCCAGGAAGTCGCCAGCCCCGGTGCGCAGCGCAATATCGGCGACATCATCAGCCAGGTCGACCGCATGTCGCGCTGGGTGCGCGAGCTGTTGGTGTCGTTGCGTCCGATGAGTGACGACGGCGAGGCGGTGGAACTGCTGGCGGCGGTCGAGGACACCCTGGGGGCGTTTGACGCGTTGATCCGGCGCAATGGCGTCGAAGTGCGATTCACGCCACAAGATTGCCCGCCGGTCATCAGCCAAAAGGTGCTGCTGACGCAAATTCTCAATAGCCTGTTTGCCAACGCCCTGGAAGCGATGCCCAAGGGGGGGGTACTGAGTGTCGAGATTGAAACACCGCACACCGGTCATGTGCGCATGACCCTGAGCGACACCGGCAGAGGCATGAGCGCGCAGCAGCAACAACTGGTGTTCAAACCGTTTTTCACCACCAAACAGGGCGGCCTCGGGGTCGGCCTGGCGCTGGTCAAAAGAATCATGGAGCGGTTTCAGGGTTCGGTCGTGCTGACCAGCCGGGAGCAGGAAGGAACCCGCGTCAGTCTCAACTTTAGAGTGGCATCGGGAGGGGAATATGGAACACAGCATTCTGCTGGTCGAGGATGACGAACTGCTGGCCGAGAATATTCAGACCTACCTGGAGCGCAAAGACTTCGAGGTGACGGTCTGCCACTCGGCCGAGGACGCGCTGACGCAGCTGGAAAGCTTCATGCCGGACATCGTCCTGACCGACAACTCGCTGCCGGGCATGTGCGGTCACGATCTGATCCAGAAGCTGCGCATCAGCGCGCCGGAACTGAAAGTGATCATGATGACCGGTTACGGCAACGTCGAAGACGCGGTGGTCGCCATGAAGGAGGGCGCCTTTCATTACGTCACCAAACCGGTCGCGCTGCCGGAACTCAAACTGCTGCTGGACAAGGCCCTGGCCACCGAACGGATGGAGCGCACGCTGTCGTTCTACCAGGAGCGCGAAGCGCAGAAATCCGGAGTGCAGGCGCTGATCGGCGAGTCGTCGCCGATGCAGTACCTGAAAAACACCATCGGCCAGTTGCTCGACGCCGAGCGGCGCATGGCCAACACCGACCTGCCGCCGGTACTGGTGGAAGGCGAAACCGGAACCGGCAAGGAACTGGTGGCCCGCGCGCTGCACTTCGACGGTCCGCGCAGCAAAGGCCCGTTCGTTGAATTCAACTGCGCGTCGATTCCGTCCAACCTGGTGGAATCAGAACTGTTCGGCCACGAGAAAGGCGCATTCACCGACGCCAAGGACCGCCGGGTCGGACTGGTGGAAGCGGCGGACGGCGGCACCTTGTTCCTCGACGAGATCGGCGAAATGGACCTGCTGTTGCAGGCCAAGCTGCTCAAACTGCTCGAGGATCGGACCATCCGCCGGGTCGGCTCGGTGAAGGAGCGCAAGGTCAACCTGCGGGTGATCAGCGCCACCAATTGCAACCTTGAGCAGATGGTCCAGCAGGGCAAGTTTCGCCGTGATCTGTTTTTCCGTTTGCGGATCATCTCGATCAAGGTGCCGCGTCTTTATGCCCGTGGCGAAGACATCCTGCTGCTGGCCCGGTACTTCCTCGCCAGCCACGGCAAGCGCTACGGCAAACCGAACCTGCACTTCAGCGATCAGGCCGAGCAATTGCTGCTCAGTTACACCTGGCCGGGCAATGTGCGCGAGTTGCGCAACATGCTCGAACAGACCGTGTTGCTGGCGCCGAACGACACCATCGCCGCGCATCAACTGAATGTCTGCATGAGTCTGTGCGATGACCTGCCACCGCAGCATCAGCACGAAGTGCAGCATTTCGAACCACGTCCGGCGAGCAACACCGAGTCGATGAACCTGCCGGAAGTCGAGCGCGACATGGTGCGCAAGATGCTCGACAAGACCGACTGGAACGTCACCAAATCGGCGCGCCTGTTGGGCCTGAGCCGCGACATGCTGCGCTACCGCATCGAAAAACTCGGCCTGGCCCGTCCGGACAAGCGTCAGTGGTAAACGGCGTTGCTGCGTGGATTCGGCGGGCTCAGGCATTCGAGCACGCACGTCGGGTCCAGCACTTCGTCGTTGACGTAAATGCCGCGCTCGGCATCGTAGGTGCGGATGAACACCCGCACCGTCGCATCGGCCACTGTGGGCAGCTGCGAGTCATGGAACACGTGGCGATCCGGGATGACGATGAAATCCTGCGGCGGCGTGTCATCGAACGGCCGGGGTGGCTGAGCGGACAGCGACGGCGGAGCGGGGTGGGCGAAAGGCTGGTCGGAACCGTAGTAGTTGAAGTTGCTGTCCAGCGCCTGAGCCTGGGTGGCGGCGAGTAGACAAACGGACAGCGGCAATCGACTGAACATTCCCATGGCAGCACCTGTGGAAGCGGTTTTCCCCAAGGCTATTAACTATAGCTGTCCGTGATGCAGGCGTTGGTGCAAGTGTTGTCGGCTTACAAGTTCGCAACAACCTGTAGCGCGAGGCTGAACTAGACTCGGGCCGCTCGATTGTGAGCATCGCCCGGAGTGCGCCATGGAAGTGCCAAACAATAAAAATGCCGTCGAGAGCAATCGTCAGGCGTGGAATGATTCCGCCCGTCATCATCAGGATTCGCCCGACTGGCAGGCCTTGCTGACCGAAGTCACGCAGGCTGACTTTTCCTGCCTCGACGACACCCTTCGCGGTTTGCTCGAGCAGGTCGGTGTCGATGGCAAAGACGTCGTTCAGCTGTGTTGCAACAACGGCCGCGAGAGCCTGTCACTGTTCGCCCTCGGCGCACGGAGCGTGGTCGGTATCGATCAGTCGAGCGCGTTTCTCGAACAGGCCCGCGAACTGAACAAGCGTTCGCCGCACAATGCCGAATTCATCGAAGCCGATATTCACCACCTGCCTGAAGCGCTGCGCGGTCGTTTCGACGTGGCGCTGATCACTATCGGCGTCCTCAACTGGATGCCCGACATCGGCGAATTCTTCCGCCACGTCGCCTCGACCCTGAAACCGGGCGGACGACTGGTGATCTACGAGACCCACCCGTTTCTGGAAATGGTCGATCCCGAGGCCGAGGATCCGTTTCGCCTGGCGACCTCGTACTTTCGTCGCGAGCCGTTCGTGCAGCAGGAGCCGATCGTCTACGTCGGCAAGGTCGAGCAACCGGCCGCGCCGTCGTACTGGTTCATGCACACCCTCGGTGCCCTCTTCACCGCGGCCCTCGAAGCCGGGCTGAACATTGCGCACTTCAAGGAGTACCAGCATTCGAACCGGGAAGAGGCGTATGACCAATACCTGAACCGCGAGGCGCAGATGCCGATGTGTTTTACTTGGGTGGGGGTGAAAAGCTGAAGTTCGAACATCGCATCACGAAGGCGGCCGAATGGCCGCCTTCATCATTTCAAGCCTGCGCAGCCGCCGTCACCACCGGCCGCCCCGGTTTGCGCAGCGGATCCAGGCGCGAACCTTCATAGCGTGTCTCGCGGAAAAACCGCCAGCGCCCGAACAGTCCATAGACGTGTGTCACGCGCCCCTGCTCGTGATAACCCATGCGAATGTGCAGCTTCAGCGCCGGGATGTTGTGGGTTTCGCAGACGTCCACCACCTTGTGGCAACCCTGGGCGGCCATGGCTTGCCAGAGGGTGACTTGCACGTCCACCGACAGGCTGCTGCCAAAGTAGGCGCGGGTCATTTCGCCGCCGAATTCGAAAAACTCGCCAGGCTGGACCGGGAAGTTGCAGCCGTAATAGTGGCGGTCGTGGTAATCGCGGACACTGCCCCAGATGAAAGCCACCGCGTGGCCATCGGCGTCCAGGTACATGTGCCCGGTGTGACCTTCGGCTGCGAGTTCGGCCATGGTCTGCACACGGTCACCGAAATGCTTGCCGAACGCACCGGCATTCTGCGGCGTGATGTCGACCTTGCGCACGCCTTCGTAGGGGCGCAGCTTGTGCGGCGGCACCGGGCTGATCAGGTCGCGCTCCATCCACAGCAGTTCCCAATGGAAGAACACGTAGCGTTTCCACAAGGTTGCAAAGGTGCGGCCCAGGCCTTTTTGCTTGATGCGTTCGCGCAGCTTTTCGATGACGCTCATGATGCCCTCCGAGGCCGAAGCCCGGGTGTTTTTGTGGTTGGCTTTTGTGGGTATAGATCAAGCTGGCAAGTACATTTCAAAGTGCCATCTTCGAAAGTGTTGCCAGTTGTGTAACTCAATCGAGTGCCGCGGCACCCCGTAGAAAATCCTTGTTCAGGTTGGCGTAGGAAACCCGTGGAACCCCCGGCAACCGGTGCTCTAGCACGCGACTCAGGGACTCTCCAGGTTGTAGATAGGCATCACCGAAATCAGCCCCGAGCTGATTCGGATGGGCGACGATTTCCAGCACGCCGTCGGTCGGCGCAGGCTCGTTGCGCAGGTCCACCGGGGTGCAGACATAGTCTGCCGTCGCACCGGCCAGGCCTTGCAAACGACGGTTGAGCAAACCCTTGAACAGGCGCTTCGGCAGGTTCAGGTTTTGTCCCAGGTTGCGCGCCAGTCGCACCGGTACACCCTGGTGGGCGGCGAAGCGCGCGACGATCTCGCCGATCGGCCAGATGTTGTGCACGTGCTGATGGGAGTCGAGATGGCTGGGGCGCACGCCGTGATCGACACAACGCTGCCACTGCGCCTGCAATTCCTGCTGCACCGCTTCACGATCTTCGCGACCCAGCCACAGACTGTGCCGCGCAAGGCTCAGATCGAACACCCCGTGGCTGTCGCAGAAGGTGGAGCGGGCCAGAATTGCCTGGCTCAGCGGTCGGCCATACGTCAGGTTGAAATGCAGGCCGATCCGACCTTCCAGCAAGGGATGACGAGCCATCGCGCAGGCGGCTTCGAACGCCGGCATGTTGGCCATGGCCGTGGCAGAGCTGATGACCCCGGCCTGGAACGCGCTGAAAATCACCGCGTTTTCGTTCGGGCTCAGGCCGAAATCGTCAGCGTTGACTATGACTTGGCGAGGCATTTTCGCCCTCCGTGGTGATGGCGACGGGTTTGACGAGAGGTTTGGCGATTGCCGTTTTGCGTTGGGCGCGCCACTGCTGCAGTTTCGGTTTGAGCCGCTGCCAGAGACGCAGTCCAAGCCCCAGCAACAGACCGCTCGGTCGCCATGAGTAAAAGCTCCAGCGCCAGTGCTCCCGTTGTCCGGTCATGCGTTCGTGCAGTTGATGACTGGAGTTTTCCAGGCTGACCCGCGAGGCATCGATCCAGTGCCAGTGATCGTCCAGGCCCCAGCGAATCCATTCCTCCAGCAGCACCCGGCCGCTGCCCAGATCGGCGTACTGCGGCAGGAATGCGAGGTTGTAATCGTAGAGCCGGCCCTGTTCGAGCAAGCCAAGCCGGTAGCTGATGCAACGGCCATCCAGTTCCAGCGTGACCACCCGCACCAGACCCTGGGCGGCGAGGGCGGTGAAAGCGTGTTCGATGCAACGTCGGCTGCGTTCGGTGGCGAAGATGCCGACACCCTCGTCGCCCTTCCAGCTCACCGCTTCGACTTCGGCGATGGCTTGCAATAGCGGGCCGATGCTCCGCGCATCGGGCGTGATACGCCGCACCACGGCACCACAGGCGGCAATCCGTTTACGGGCGCGGCGCAGTTTGTAGCGTGGATCGCCGGAGACTTCCTGACGGTCTGCCTCGCTGATCAAGTGCACCGGCACCCGACAGCTCAGGCGTCGTTCGGCATTGGAGCTGTGGGCCATCCATGGCGTGAGGGCGCTTGCTTGGCCCACAGGCTCTGACAGTTCGTTGAGTTGCAGCAACGCGTGGGGGATGCGCCGGCGAATCAGCAGCAGCGCCTGACGCATGTCGTCGGCTGTCAGCACAGACAACAACGCCAGACGATCCGCCAGCGGATAGCCGAGGTGATGCACGACGGCAAACGGTATCCCGCCAAAGCGTTCACGACCGGCCACCAGCGGCAGGCACAGGCGCAATTCGTCTGCTTCCCAGCCCAGCAGAATGTGCAGATGTTCACTCGCGTCGAGTGTCTGCTCTGCCGCGATCAGCCAGCCGAGGCTGTTGAACGGCGTGTGGTCCGTCACCCGCAGGCGCAGCGCTTCATGGGCCGCTGCCGGGAAGTCAGGCGCGCACAACGAGGTGCGCCATTCGAATCGCGCCATAAGCTCAGGTCGCCGTTGCTGTAACGGATGGACGGGAAGGTTTGCGCAATGCATCCAGGCGCGAACCGCTGTAGCGGGTTTCGCGATAGAAGCGCCAGCGGGCGAACAGGGTGTACACGTTCATGATCCGGCCCTGCTCGGTGTAGCCCATGCGCAGGTGCAGCTTGAGCGCCGGGATATTGTGGAACTCGCAGACGTCCACCACCTTGTCGCAGCCCTGGGCGGCCATGGCTTTCCACAGCTCCAGTTGCAGATCCACCGACAGCTCGGTGCCCCAATAGGAACGGGTCAGTTCACCACCGAACTCGAAAAACTCGCCGGGCTTCACCGGAAACAGGCAGCCGTAGTAGTGGCGGTCGAAATAGTCCCGGGCGCTGCCCCAGATGAAGGCCACTGCATCGCCGTGATCGTCGAGGTGCATGTGCCCGGTGTGACCTTCACTGGCCAGTTCCGCCATGGTGCCGACGCGGTCACCGAAGTAGCGGGCGAAGGCGCTGGCGTTGTCCGGGGTGATTTTCACCACGCGCAACGGCGGATACGGTTTGAGGCTGTGGGGCGGCACCGGGCTGACAAGATCACGCTCCATCCACAGCAGTTCCTGATGGAAAAAGACGTAGTGCTTCCACACCTTGGCCAGCGTGGCCCGCAGACCTCTTTGTTTGATGTGTTCGCTGATTTTTTTCACAACGTTCATGGTCGGTACTCCTGATGACGTGGCATCGCGCGGCAAGTCGCCTGCGCGGCAGGACATCAACGGGCGGTTCATCCAGTGCGCCAGCTCAGGGAAAACAGGGTCTGCCCCGGCAACTCGAAGCGCACGCGACCGTCCTGACAACGGTAGGGCGCGTCGCGGCTGCGGTTGTCGGCGCCGAAGTAGCGCAGGGCGCCGTTGTTCAACGGGCACTTGGCGCCCGCCAGATCGACACGCTGCAACCGCGTGCCCTTGTTCACTCCCAGCAAGCCGCGCTGATCGTCGCCGGCCATCGCCAGCACATCGACTTCGAACGCATCGTTTTCCAGCCACAACACGTCATGCAGCCAGTGTTGCCGAATGAACTGCTGGGCCAGGCCCACGGGTTTGAGTTCGAAATGTTGCTCATCCGCCGAAACACGCAGCATGCCTTTGGGGTATTGCGGCTCGTCGGCGGCCTGGAACCAGTTGAGCATGGTCAGCAAGCCGTCCTGGGAGGCGTTGATCACCACCGAGGCCCACCACAGCGAGGTGTAATGGGTTTCCTGATCGTAGGGACTCAGGCTCGAGCCGCTGGACAGATTGGTCTGATCCAGCAGCAAGGCCTTGCGCGGCTGGCCCTTGGCATCGAGGCCCACCAGATCGGCGGCGCGACGCACGCTGTCGCGGTACACGCGAGTGGCGAGCAGATCGCGGATCATCCACTCGTGCCAGGCCAGTGCATCGACCTGATCGGCGTACTCACCCAGCAGACGCCGGGCCCAGTCGATGCCGCGCTTGTCCGCGGCGTTGTCGGCGAACGGGCCGTTGACCAGCCGCGAACTGGCCGGCATCGCGATGCGTACACCGGCCCGGTCATTGGCCGGATCGCTGCGCACCTGGCGGGCCATGCTGGAGAAGATCGAGCGGTATTGCTCGTAACTCGAATAGTTAAGATTGGGCTCGTCGGCAAAACCGATGTAGTGGGTGCCTTTACCGCCAAGCAGTCGCGTGCTCGCCAGCCAGGCGTCGAGGCCACCGTTGCTTTGCACGTCGGCGCGCAAGTCGGCCTGACGCTGACTGCCGGCGAGCAAAGTGATGTCCTGACGAATGCCGAAGCGGTCCTGATAGACCTGGCGAAACGCATCTTCGAAGTGCGGCTTTTTCGCCGTCACATCGACGAAACTGTAGTAACTGGCGGCTGTCGGTTTCAGTGCGTCGAGGGCGGCGTGACTGGCGGGCGGCGGCGTCACATAGGGCAGGGCGATGCCCAGGTCCGGCGTGCGGCCAAGGACCTTGTCGTGCAGGGTCAGCCGGGTCTGGCCATCGTCTTCGCGCAGCGGTTTGAGCTGCTGCGGGTTCTGCGCAAACAGATTGGCCGTGCCGTCGAGCCAGAACGCCGCTTTGCCGCTGCCTTGCAGACGCAGGCGCCAGACTTGTTCACGGTCGCTGACCGGCAGCGCGACCTGATCGAACTGCCAATAGGCGCGATAAGGTTTGAGCACCAGCGACAGCTGTTGCCCGTCGCCAACCCGTTGCGCCTGCAAGGTGCTGACGCCGCCGTGGAACTTGCCTGCGAGCACCGCGTGTTCACCCGGCGCAATCTTGAAAAACAACTCATCGCCGTCACGGGTTTCAGCGCTGAAATGCACCCTGGCCGGAGCGAACAGCGCCACGGTGTTTTCGTCGTGTTCGACCCGGTAATTGCGAAAGCTGTAGCCGGGGATTTCCAGTTGATAACTCGCCGGCCCCGGTAGCAAAGGCCAGCTCTGGCTGCCACGGGTTTCACTGGCCTTGATGAACCGGTCGCCTTGCAACCTGCCCTGGCCGTCGAGCAGGTACAGGTGTTCTTCGTTGGCGTCCGCCTGCCACGCCGGCGCCCAACGCACGGTCACTGTGTCGGGGCGATCCGCTTGCAGGTACAGGCTGCCGTCGCGAATGTCGCCCCAGCGCATCGACGCCGAAAAGGCGTCCAGCGACAGGCCGAGACCGAGCAGCAGGGCCAGGCTTTTCATGCGGATTTCCGTTGTAAAAAGCGACGCTGCAACATCAGCCACATTGGCGCGATGTCGGCGGGCAGGATGATCAGGGTTTGCCGGAACGGCACGCCGCTCAACCGGCAGTACAACACCAGCATGGCGAGCGTCACCGCCAGATAGGCAATCGACGAGGCCGCCGCAGCGCCGACAATGCCGTAAGTCGGAATCAGCACCACGTTCAGCGCCAGGTTGAGCAGGGCGCCGAGCCCCATCAGCAGCGACACCGTGCCCGGGCGATTCTTGCCCAACAGGTCGAGGCGCAGAATGCTCGCGTAACACAGGCCCAACAGGCCCGGCAGCAACGCCAGCAGCGCCGGATACGCCGGTTGGTAGGCGATGCCGAACAACGTGACGATCAGCCATTCGCCGATCACCGCCATGCTCAGGCAGGCGCCGAGCATCACCGTGGCGGTCAGGCGCAGGGCCAGCGGGGTGACCTTGTCCATGCCTTCGTCCTGTTGCAGCAGGCGTTTCATCAGCGGTGTGGTCACCGCTTCGGGGACGATCAACAGCAGTTCGGCGGCAGCGCTGGCCATGGCGTAATGCCCCAGCGCGGCACTGCCGAGCAGCGCGCCGATGAACAGGTAGTCGGAACGCAGGATGACCTGCTGGAACAACAAATCCGGATGGCTGCGGGCACTGTAGCGCAACAGTTCGTTCTGGCTGGCGCGGTCCCATTGCAGCCGCAACGGCTGCGCGCGCCTGAGCCAGACCCAACCGGCCAGCACCACCAGACTGATTCCGGCCAGCCAACTGATCAGTGCGGCTTCCAGTGCTGCTTCTTTCCACATCCAGAACAGCGCGAGAAACAGCAGCAGTGGCGCCAGGGATTCCACCAGGCGCAAGGCATTGAAGGCGACCACACCGCCGGATGCATTGTGCAGCGTCAGCAAGCCGCTTTTGAGTACGGTCAGCGGCACCGCCAGCAGCAACAGCCACGCCAGCAGGCCCAGTTGCACGGTCACGTCCAGTTCACTGCCGAACTCACGCACCAGCGCCACCACCAGCAAGGTCAACAGCCCCGCCAGCAGACAACCGAACACCAGCACCTGAGCCAGCAGCAAGCCCATCGGTCGCTGCTTGGCGGCCTGATAACCGACGGCGGAATTCAAACCGCCACTGGTGGCCGCGCTGATCAGATCGGGCAGGGTGCTGAGCAGGGCGAACAAGCCGCGCTCACTGGGGCCGAGGATCCGCGCCAGCAACACGTTCCTCAGCAGGCGCAGGGCGATCATCGCCAGTTTGGTACCCATGCTCAGCGCCAAATGCTTGAGGTAACGGCTTCGACTCATGGCCGCGCCCCACGAAAGATCCGCCACGACAGCAGTTCGGGATTGCGCGCCGTACGTTGACTGACGCCGAAGCGCGGCAGGTTCAGCGGATCGCCGGCGCCGCGATAGATGCCGGTGGCGGTGCCGAGGGCGAACGGATAATCATGGTGGGCGATCTGTTCGCGGACTCGTGCGTCGTTGTCGCCGTTGGGGTAGCAGTAAACCGGCAATGGCCGGTTGCAGCCGTTGTTCAGGGCAGTGCGGCTGCGGCTGATTTCTTCGGCCAGGCGCACATCGTCAAGTTGGGTGAGGATCGCGTGGCTGGCACCGTGGGGGCCGAATCGAACCAGGCCGGAAGCTTCCATTGCCCGTACCTGATGCCAGTCCAGCGCCTGGGGCAGAGACTCTGGCGGGCATTCGCCGGTCAGGCGTTCGAGCAGTGCGGGGTCGCAGTTCTTCAGGCCTTGCAGATAGTGCAGCAAGGTGAGGCTGCGGCGATCCACGTCGATGTCGTCCAGCAACACCGGCAAGGGGTGGTGCGTGGCCTGCAGGCATTCGATCAGATGCATGCGCGACTTTTCACCGTGGCTGCCCCACAGGGTTTCACCAATGCTTTCCCACCAGAAGCGCTGGCGGCTGCCGATGAAATCCGTGGACAGAAAAATGCTCGCCGGCACCTGATGTTTCTGCAAAAGCGGGAAGGCGTTGGCGGCGTTGTCGCGCCAGCCGTCATCGAAGGTCAGCGCCACCTGCGGGCGCTCGCGGCGCGGGGCGTTGGGTTGCAGGATTTCCATCAGCGGCACGCAATCGAAGTGCCTGCGCAGCCATACCAGCAAGTGCTCGAAGGCTTTCGGGCCGACGCACAGTTCATTGCGATGCGGCAGGTCGGCGGCGCGGTCGTTGGACAGCACCCGGTGCAACATCAGGATCACCCCGGCGCCGTGCAATTGGTTTCGTCCCACGGGCGAGTTGAGATAGAGCCAGCCACTGGTGCGTTTTATCAGTTGTTTGATCGCCATGGCTCGAGCCCTCTCAACGGTTCTGGTCAGGATTCCACTGGGCGTAACGCTGGCCGCGCAGGAACTGCCACAGGCCGATGGTCATCCCGGCCAGGGTCACCAGCAGGAATGCCGCCAGGCGGAACGGTTTGGGTAAGCGATGCTGCGAATCCAGCAGACCGGCAATCGCGATGGCGTAGCCGATCAATTGCGCGATCAGGCTCAGCCGATAGAAACCGTGGTCATCCCACAACCAGACATTGCTCAACAGCAGCGGCAGCAACAGGATCGGCGCCAGACGCCGGATCAACTTGTGGCTGATCAGCGCAATCGAGTACAGCCCGTGCTTGAGCGGATTGAGCAGCTCGCTGCGCTGGGCCAGGCTTTGCAAGCCGCCGACGGTGACCCGCTGACGACGACGGAACTGTTTGTCCGCTTCATCCACGCCGTGATCGATGACCTGGGCGTCAGGCACATAGACGATGCGTTTGAATTTCGCCGGCGCGCAGGTGCTGATGAAAAAGTCGTCGTTGACTTCCGCCGGCACGTTCTCGAACAGTTCGCGGCGCAGGGCGAGTAGCGCGCCATCGGCGGACACCATGCAGCCGGTGCGATTCTCGACCCGGCGCAGCCAGCCTTCGTAATGCCGGTACAGGCTGTCGCCGACACTCAAACCGCCGCCCGTGACGGGAATCACCATGTGCCCGGCGCAGGCGCCGACCTGCGGATCGCTCAGGGGCGCAAGCAGGTAGCCGAGGGTTTCCCGTGACCATTGGTTGTCGGCATCGGTGAACACCAGAATGTCGCCGGTAGCCAGGGCCACGCCGGCATTGAGTGTCGCGGCTTTGCCCTGACGCGGCAGGTCGAGCACGGTGATCCGTGGATCGACCACCTTGTGCGCGCAGGCCACGGTGTCGTCGGTGGAACCGTCGCTGGCCAGAATGATTTGCAGGGAAGCCGGCTGGTAGTCCTGGGACAGCAACGAGCGCAGCTTGTGCTCGATATGCCGCGCCTCGTTATGGGCGGCGATCACGATGCTGATGTTCAGCGGTGGCGCCGGGCTGTGGCGCCACGCCGGGAACAACGGCACCAGCAACGTCAGCAGCACCGGGTAGCCGACGTAGGCATACACCGGGAGCAACAGGCACATCCAGAAAATGAACTCAGCCACGGGCAGGCCTCCTGGCGTTCCAATGACACAGACTGAGAAGGAACGCTGCGCCGGCCAGGTGCAGGCGTACCCAATGCAGCCCCCACAGTTGCAGGGTCAGACCGATATCGTGCTGGCGACGACTCTGACGGATGCTCAGCACCAGCGCCGGGATCGTGGTCAAGGTCACCATGATCGCTGCGTGATGGGGAAAACCGTTGAGCAGTGCAGAGATGGCCAGCAGATCCAGCAGCCACGCCAACAGCGAAAACAGCGGAAAACGCAGCAGGCGCAGGCTGAAACCGTGGGTGCGCAGCAGCTGCAAATGGCTGCCCTGACGCCACATCTCCTTGCCCATCCACTCCCGCCAGTTCATTTCGTAACCCCAGTGCAGGGCCACGGTTTCATTGACCGACAGCAACCGCGCGCCCTGTTCGCTCTGGCGCAGGGTGAATTCCTTGTCTTCGCCGGTGCGCAGGGATTCGTTGAAGCCACCGACCTTGTCGAACCAGCGCCGATGCATCAACAGGTTGGAACTGGGCAGCCAGTCCACGGCATGGGCCTGATGACTGACCGGGCGCAGGGTGCGGCGTTGCCAGGCCACGGCGTACCACGGTGCGTTCGCTGGTGTATGCAGGTCCAGACCGAACACATCGGCGTGGCCTTCGGCTTCGAGGGCGAACAGCCCGGTCAGCCAGTCTTCGGGCATTTCAATGTCGGCATCGATGAACGCCAGCCAGTCGCCGGTGGCGATGGCGGTGCCGCGATTGCGCAGGGCGCCGATCAAAACGCCCGGCACCACCAGCACCTGCGCGCCGAACTGACGGGCGATCTGCGGGCCGTCATCGCTGGACCCGTTATCGACCACGATCAGTTCGCACTCGACATTGGCGGCGTGGGCGGCTTTCTGCGCCGCCAGCAGGGTACGGCCGATGTGGCGACCCTCGTTGTACATCGGGATGACGACACTGATCCGGCTCATGCCCTGGTCTCCACCAACGGTGCTTGCTCGGCCTTCAGGCGCAGGACACTGGTCAGCGCGAGCATGATCCACACGTACTTCTGGTTCGGTGCACTGAGGAACATCAGGAACAGGGTCAGCGACAGGTAACTCACTCCGAGATGGGTCAGTATGTCGGCCTGCTCCCAGTCACGTCGCAGCATCCAGGCGCGGCGCGCACGCATCATGTTGTACAGGCCCAGCCCGAGCATGCCGACGAACAGCAGGCCGGCGGGAATCCCCAGTTCGCTGAAGATTTCCAGGTAGGTGTTATGGGCCCGGCGGTACAGGTCGCCGATCTTGCGGTTGGCAGAGAATGTCTTGGCGTAGCCGGTGGTGGCGTAATGCAGGGGAAAGGTGCCGGGGCCGGAACCGAGCAGCGGGTTTTCGCGGATCATCTGGCTGCCGACCACGATGTACGAAGCGCGGCGGCCCAGGGATTCGTCATCGTGGCCGCGGGCGCCGGCGCTCAACACGCTCAGCGACTGGATTCGCGCCAGGTAGCCGGCGGGCATGGCGTAGATCGCCAGCGGAATCACGATGGCTGCGCCGAGCATGGCGAAGCCCAGATGCCGGGGCCGGATGCGCGTCAGTTGCGCCCGGTAATGCCAGCAACCGATCACCAGACTCAAAGCCAGCACCACCAGCCCGGAGCGCGATTCGGTCTTGGTCATGCCGCCGAGCAGCAACAGGCAGCACCCGCCCCAGAACAAACGGTGCAACAGGTTCGGGCTGCGAATGATCAGCAGCAGGCCCATCGGTACGGCGAAGGCGATCAGCATGGCGAAGGCGTTCGGGTCTTCGAGAAGGCCGGCGGCGCGGCCTTGATCCTGGAATTTCGTCGAGAACATCGCCATCGCACAGGTGGCGCTGACGGCCAGCGTCACCAGGCGGGCGAACAGGTCGAGGTTCAGCTCACGACCGATCAGCAAGGTGATGACAAACAGGATCAGACCGACGCTGAGTTCACGCAGATGACCCAGCGACATGCCCAGATCATCGGTGTCGAGCAGGCTCAGGAAGTACAGCACCATGAACCAGACCAGGTAGCGCCATATATTGCTGCGCAAACGCTGCGAAGGAATCTGGTGCATCGCCAGTTGCAGCATCAGGATCACCGTCAGCGAGGCACCGATGAGTTTGCTGCCTGACAGCGAGCTGTCCTTGAAGAAGCCCTCGAACGGCACCAGCGCGGCGATGCCGAGCAGACCCCAGGTCGGCTTGCGGTACAGCACGGCGAACCCCACCAGACCAAGCACCGCACCCGGCGCAAGATAGGGCCACGGGCTGGCCAGCAGGGCGATGCAGACCAGACCCAGCAAGCTGACGATCGAGAGCGGGAAAATCATGCGCGTGCCTCCCGTGCCGTACGGATATACAGCTGCGACCAGCGTTCGGCCAGGGCCTTGAGGTCGTAGCGGTCCTGTTGCGTGCGTTTTGCGTTGTCCCGCAGTTTGCGCGCCAGCCCGGGATCACTCAGCAGTGCGTCGAGCTGACGGCTCAGCGCACTGCTGTCGG
This sequence comes from Pseudomonas sp. BW7P1, assembly GCF_024981055.1. Lineage (NCBI taxonomy): Bacteria > Pseudomonadati > Pseudomonadota > Gammaproteobacteria > Pseudomonadales > Pseudomonadaceae > Pseudomonas > Pseudomonas sp. BW7P1. The sequence goes on from NZ_CP103374.1 coordinate 2,422,306, forward strand.
TGGGCGCGGCCAGCAGGCCGTTGTGCCGGTGTTCCAGCACATCGGGAATCCCGCCGACACCGAAGGCCACCACCGGCACCCCGGTCTGCATGGCCTCCAGCAGAATCATTGGTGTGCCTTCGGTGCGCGAGCTGATCACCAGCGCGTCGAGTCGCTGCCACCAGCGGCGCATGTCGGTCTGATAACCCGGCAGACGAATGCGCTGCTGCAGTCCGGCGGCGTCGATCCGTGCCTGCAAAGCCTCGCGTTCCGGGCCGTCACCGAGCATCACCGCGTCGAGCTGCGGATGCTGATGACACAACGGGATCAGGGCATCGAGGAACAGATCCGGGCCTTTCTCGCTGCTCAGTCGGCCGACATAACCGGCGAGCCAGCGCGGATTTTCGGCTTGCAGGGTGCGCTCGGCGACCGCCGCCGGCAGACCGTTGGGGATCACTTGCAGCTTCTCCGCCCGCACGCTGGCCTGGCGGTGCAGCACCGCAATGCTCTCGGCCACGCACACCACCCGGTCCACCGACGCCGTGCGGCACAGTTGCAGACTCAGCCAGGTGTAGAACTTCTGCTTGCGGCTGCGCGGGGTGAAACCGTGTTGCGTAATCACCAGCGGCAGACGCAACAGCGAAGCGCCGATCCAGCCGAACAACAGGCCCTTGAAGTTATGGGTGTTGATCAACGGACGCTCTGCCCGGCGCTGGCGCAGATGCCCGAGCAGGGCGCCGAGACCGGCGCAACCCTGTGCATCGACGCCAGCCTCGCGAAAGCGCTCGATCAGCTCCGCTGGCGCATCGAGAAACAGCACTTGATGCTGCCCCGGTGTCGCCAGGCAATGATCCAGCAACATCCGTTCGGCCCCGTAGAAGCCGCCGCTGCTGAGCAAATGAATGATCGGCAGCGCGGCGTTCGGGGTGGACGGCGTGTTCAATTGCGCACCCAGTGCATGAAGCTCGGCACGGTCCAGTTCTTGTACGGATTGCCGGGTTGGGTGCTTTCATCGTTGATCACCAGCAGCACGGGCACGCCCAGTTCGTGACTGATTTGCGCCGGGTGTTTGAAGCGGTGATCGAAGAACTCGCGCACGTAGACCAGGGCAATCGCCAGCAGCAGGCCGGTGAACAGACCGAACGGAATGATCAGCAACGGTTTGGGGAACGCCGCCTCGGTCGGTTCGAACGGCGGGCTCAGGACCCGGGCGTTGGACAGGTCGTCGTTCAATGCACGGGTGGTGCTGCTTTCGGCGAAGCGCTGGGCGTAGGTCGAGAACGCGGCGTGCAGGGCGTCGATTTCGGTGTCCATCTGCCGCAGCTTGCTCTGGGTCTGCTGCAGATCGCGAATGCGCGCCTTGAACTCGGCGATGCGCGCGGTCTTCTGATCGATCACCTGTTGCACCACCGCCAGATCGTTGGTGCGTTCCTGAATGCGGTTGCTCACCACTTTGAGGAATTGCTGGCGGGTCCGGGCGATCTGTTCCCGGGTCAACAGCATCGGCTCGCTGCCAGGCTGGAACACCGCCAGATCATTCATGTAGCGGCTGACCTGGGTGGTCAGTTGCTCGCCCAGCTGTTTGATCTCCCGGTCCTCGAACGCCACGTTGTCGACGGTGGTGGTGAAGGTGTAGGGAAAGGTGTAGTCGTTCAGTTTGTTGTTGGCCGCGGCGGCCAGGCTGGTTCTCAGGTACTCCAGCCAGCGCTGGCTTTGCAACAGGCGATCCTGATACAGGTTCAGCGCCTGTTCTTCGGTGTTGATCGCGTTCAGGCGGAAGGTGATTTCCTCCTTCGGATCCGCTGCGCCGACGCTCTCGAGCAATGCCTGACGATTGGCTTCCAGCCCGTCGAGACGCACTTGATACAAGTGCTTTTTGCTCTCGTAGAAAGACTGCGGCAGGTCGATCGATTGCAGGGCCTGACGGCTCACCAGGTAGTTTTGCAGCAGGGCGGTGACGAAGGTCGTGCCTTGATGCGGATCGGGGAAGCTGTAGATGATCGAGATCACGTTGGAGCCGGGCAGGGTCTCGATCTTGAGGCTGTCGATGGCCTGTTGCGTCAGGCCGTCGAGCACGGTGTCACGCACCGGATCGGTCTCCAGGCCCAGCAGGTTGCGCAGCGGGTTGATCAGGTACTGGCGCAGGGGCGAGGTGATGAAGCGCCGGAACGGATCGCCGATCAGCCTGGCGAACATTCCGGGTGGCGGGGTGTATTCACCCTTGTCCCGCAGCTCGCTGATGGTCTGACGGATCAGCGCCGGCGAACGCAGGATGTTGCTTTCGGTTTCCATGTCCGCCAGCGACGGCGGGATGAAGGTGGCGTTGTCCACGGTCAGCGACGTGGTCGCGTCGCCCTGGGAAAGTTTTTTCGACTGCACGATCACCTGGGCGGTGATATCGAAGCTCTGTTTGAGCACCAGCGGCAGCACCAGCGCGATCACTGCAAAGATCAGGAAGACACGCTTCACCAGCCGTTTGTTGGCGAAGAAGATCCTGAAGAACTCATGCAGGTAGTTTTCCTTTGGATTCATGTCAGGTCACCCGAGAGTCAGTTGTTGTTGCTGCCTTTGTTGTCGACGCGGTAGCCGAAGCTGAACCCCACGCCCTGGAACAGCACGACGTCGGCCAGTTGCCGGGCCAGATCACCGGCGCTCGCCAGTTTGGTCTTCGGCACGTAAAGCATGTCGTCCGGTTGCAGGTAGGCGATTTGCGAGGCGTCACCGGCCAGTGCCTTCTCGACGTCATAGCGCACGGCCTGCACCTGATTGCCGTTGCGGCGCATGATCATCACCGAGTCCAGCCGCGCCTTGACGTTGGTGCCCCGGGCCAGGGTCAGCGCCTCAAGCACCGAGACCGGCCGGCGGATCGGGTAGGAACCAGGCTGGCCGACTTCTCCCAGCACATAGATTTCGTTGCCGGAGGTGGACTTGAGCATGACGTCCACGGTCATTCTTCCTGGCAGCTGCGCGTAGCGTTTGTTGAGGAAGGTTTCCAGTTGATTGATTGTCATGCCCTGCAGCGGCACGGCACCGATTTCCGGGAAGCTTGCGTAGCCGTCGTTACCCACGGTGATCTCGCGGCTCATGCCGGTGGCCGGGTGGTTGAGGGCGCTTTTGAGGTTCTGCTCGTTGGTCAGCGGGCTGATGACCTGCACGGTCAACTGATTGCGGTTGGGCTGGAACAACTGTTTGCGCTGATAGGCGCGCTGGATCTCGTCCCGTGCCTCATCGCTGGTCAGTCCGGCGATCTTCACCGAGGTGTTGGCGCCCGGCAGATTGATGGTGCCGTCCGGCAGTACCAGTTGATTGCCGTTGAGCTGGCTGGCAGCGGTGAAGTTCAGGCCGATCTGGTCACCCGACTGCACGCGGTAAGCGTCCGAGCCGCTGGTGCTGATGTGGAAGATCACATCCAGCACATCCTGCGGGCGCAGGGTTTGCTCGATCCTCGGCATGTCGGTGGCCTGGGCGTTGGCCGGAGTGGCGGTGAGGATATTCACCGGCATGGTCTGGGTTTCCGAATTGCTGGAGCAACCTGCAAGCGGCAGCATCAGCAGAACCAGTATCTTGGCGTTCATTGCGTCATCCCTCGCGTTGCTTACAGGTTTTTGTACAGCCACTTGGGCATGTAGTACTTGCGCCGGTTGAACACGCTGCCGACCACTTTCGCCCCGGCCTGCGTCAGCCGTTGCACGGCGGCCTGGGCGACTTCCCAGCGGGTGTCCTCGGCGCGCACCACGAACACCACGCCATCGGCCTGAGTGCTGAGCACCAGGGTGTCGGCCGCGGAGTACACGGCATCGCCGTCGATCACCACGAAGCGGTACTGGCTGCCCAACTGGTCGAGCAACGGGCTCAGGCGTTCGGCGGTCAGGTGTTCCATGGTGCGGATCGGCCGGCCGTTGGGCAGGACGTGGAAGGGCAGGCTCGACACCTGCACCACGCAGTCCTGCAACAACGGCGGGTTCTCGGCGTTGAACAGCAGGTCGCGCAGACCGCGCTCCTTGCTCAGGTTCAATTGCTGGGTGAGGTTGTTCGCCGACTGGCTGGCGTCGACGTACAGCACCAGACCGCTGCTCATCTGCGCCAGTTGACTGGCCATGGCCAGGGCGCTGGTGGTGGTGCCGGCGCCGGGATTGGCGGCGGTCAGGAACAGGATCCGCAGATCCAGGTCCAGCACGGTCGACGCCAGGTTCGACTCGCTGGGGCTGGCAATGCTCAGGCTTTTGTTGGTTGAACCGTCCATTAGCTTGCTCCGTGGCCGCTGAATACTTTGAAAGGGGTTTTCAACAGGATCTTCAAATCAAGCAACAGGCTCTGCTCGGCGATATAGCTGAGGTCCAACTCAACGCGCTGGTCGAAGTCGATGTTGCTGCGCCCGGAGATCTGCCACAGGCCGGTCATGCCGGGGTAGATCGCCAGACGGGCGAGGTGCTTGTCCTTGTAGCGGTAGGCGTTGAACGAGGTCGGGCGGGGGCCGACCAGGCGCATGTCGCCGGTTACCACGTTGATCAGGTTGGGCAGTTCGTCGAGGCTGGTGCGCCGCAGGAAACCGCCGATGCGGGTGATGCGCGGGTCCTGATCGATCTTGAAGTCGATCGCGTCGGCGCCGTGCTTGTTGAGGTGGCGCAGCGACTCCTTGAGTTCTTCGGCGTTGGCGACCATGGTGCGGAACTTGAACATGCCGAACTTGCGCCCGCGATAACCGGTGCGTTTCTGCACGAACATCACCGGACCTTTGCTGGTGAGCTTGATGGCGATGGCCAGGCCGATCAGCAGCGGCGAAATCATCAGCAGAATGACCAGCGCGCCAATGCAGGCCAGGACCCGGTTGGTGCGCGACAGTTGCCAGGGACGGCCACCCTCGCGCCCGGTCACCCAGCCTTGCCCCTGGCGGTGGATGGCCGCGTCGAGGCGCATTCGATGTTCCGGATCCATGCGTTTGTCGCGAACCAGATGTTGGATCGGTACACCTTTCTCATGTCCAGTCATGGAGTCCTCCGCTGGTGTTCAGCCGCGAACGGCGCGTGGGCGACAGGCCGTCGGGTAGTAATCGCGATACCAGGCGACGAAACGCCCGAGGCCTTCATCCAGCTCTATCCGGGGCTGGAACCCGGTGGCCTGGGCCAGATCATCGGTGTCGGCACAGGTGTTGAGCACATCGCCCGGTTGCAAGGGCAGCAGCTCGACAATGGCTTTCTGGCCAAGGTGTTTTTCCATCAGGGCCAGGTAGGTTTTCAGCTCCACCGGATGGTGGCCGCCGATGTTGAACAGGCACCACGGCGCCATGCTGCTGCCCGCGTCAGGGTGTTCGCGGTCCCATTCCGGATGGGTATGCGGCGGGTGCGTCGTCAGGCGGGCGATGCTCTCGACGATGTCGTCGATGTAGGTGAAATCCCGCTGGTGCAGGCCGTAGTTGAACAGCTTCAGCGGCAGGCCTTCGGTGATGGCCCGGGCGAACTGGATCGGCGACATGTCCGGCCGGCCCCAGGGTCCGTACACCGTGAAAAAGCGCAGCCCGGTGCAGGGAATGCCGAACAGGTAGCTGTAGCTGTGGGCCATCAGCTCATTGGCTTTTTTGGTCGCGGCGTACAGCGACAACGGATGATTGACGTCGTCATGCACCGTGTACGGCGTGTGCTGGTTGGCGCCGTACACCGAACTCGACGAGGCATAGATCAAATGCTCGACCGGGTGATGCCGGCAACTTTCCAGAATGTTCAGGAAACCGCTGAGGTTGCTGTTCAGGTAGGCCTGTGGGTTTTCCAGCGAATAACGCACCCCGGCCTGCGCCGCCAGGTGGATCACCACTTGCGGGCATTCGCGGACAAACAGCGCATCGACGGCGGCAGCGTCGGCCAGATCGACTCTGGCGATCTGGAAGTCACCGACCTGACCGCGCACCCAGCGCACGCGATCATGCTTGAGCTGCGGGTCGTAGTAGGCGTTGAAATTGTCCAGGCCGACGACCTGATGCCCGTCGCGCATCAAGCGCAACACGCAATGAGCGCCAATGAAGCCGGCTGCACCGGTGACCAGGATCTTCATGGCCGCACCCCGTCAGGCGCGATATGCCGCAGGCCGATGCCGCTGTAGTGCAGGCCGGCGGCGGCCACTTGTTCCGGGTTGTAGAGGTTGCGTCCGTCGATGATCACTTTGGAGCGCAGTTTTTCGGCCAGCAGCTCGAAGTCCACCACGCGAAAGTTCTTCCATTCGGTGCAGATCACCAGCGCATCGGCGTCTTCCAGGGTGTCGTCGCGGGTGGCGCACAGGTGCAGGTCATCGCGGTAGCCGTAAATGCGCCGGCACTCGGACATCGCTTCCGGATCGTAGGCCTGCACGCTCGCACCTTCGGCCCACAGCGCATCCATCAAATAACGGCTGGGCGCTTCGCGCATGTCATCGGTGTTGGGCTTGAACGCCAGGCCCCAGATGGCGATGGATTTGCCGGCCAGCCCCTGCGGGAACTGTGCCTTGAGTTTGCTGAACAGAATGTGCCGCTGGCTGTCATTGACCTCGGTGACACTGCGCAGCAGTTTCAGCGGCATGCCGTTGTGCTCGGCGGTGTGCAGCAGGGCGCGCAGATCCTTGGGGAAGCACGAACCACCAAAACCGCAGCCAGGGTAGATGAAGTGATAGCCGATGCGCGGGTCGGAACCGATCCCCTTGCGCACCGCTTCAATGTCGGCGCCCAGCCGTTCGGTGAGGTTGGCCAGTTCGTTCATGAAGCTGATGCGGGTGGCGAGCATCGCGTTGGCCGCGTACTTGGTCAGCTCGGCGCTGCGATTGTCCATGAACATCAGTTTTTCGTGGTTGCGGCAGAACGGCGCATACAACTCGCTCAACTGCGCACGGGCCTCGGGGTCAAGGGTCCCGACGATGATCCGGTCCGGGCGCATGCAGTCGGCGAGGGCGCTGCCCTCCTTGAGAAATTCGGGATTGGACACGATCCGCACGTTCACGCCGCTTTTGTCGCGCCGACGCAATTCGTTGCGGGCAGTGTCCAGCACCTGATCCGCCGTGCCGACAGGCACCGTGGACTTGATGATCAAGGTGCGATCGGCCTCCATGAAGCTTGCGATTTGCTGCGCCACATTGAGCACGTGGCTGAGGTCGGCGGAACCGTCCTCGTCAGCCGGTGTACCCACCGCGATGAAGATCAGTTCTGCATGTTCGACGGCATCGCTGGCCTGGGTGGTGAACAACAGACGGCCGGCCTTGATGTTTTCTTCCAGAGTGGCCGACAGCCCCGGTTCACTGATAGGCGGAACCGCCTGTTGCAGTTGTTTAATCTTGTTCGGGTCTATATCGACACACAGTACTCGATGTCCGACATCGGCAAGTGCCGCAGCTTGTATCAGGCCAACATAGCCCGTACCAAATACGCTCACGTCCATATTGGCGTGCCTCGTAAGACGGTGGAGGAAGATCGAATTGGAACTGTCAAAAGGGGTATAGCGCAGGGTGAGAAAACCGTGTCAGCAAAATGACATGTTGCATGTGTATAACACCCCCGTTTTTTGGGGCTAATGGCCATCAAGTACTTGCTGTATCTGGATTTGTCCCGTCCTTGACATGTTTTTCACAATTCCAAGAAAGCGATAAACGGTCGTAGGCCACAAAATTCAAGGCCTGTAGCGACTTGGGTGTGTCAGTTTTGAGTCAATGTTTTTTTGACGCTTTTGGCCAAAGTCCGACAATTCTTGCGCTTTGAAGTCTCGCTGCTAGTGTCAGAAATTGACCGACAAGCGATTGACAATACCTGTTGCCAGTGCCCGGAATCGCCATGTTTCGATATTTGAAAGAATTGCTTTTAATTATCTATCTACTGCTTTATTCCGATTATTACCTTGAGCGTTTAAACGCCATGGGAATCGGTCCGGCAGTACTGCTTTTTGGCGCGATGTTTTTGGCGCTGACTTTCGCATTATTACTAACGGCCTATATAAGGCAGACTTTCATTCGGCACTTGTTCGCATTGGCGATGTTTGTCTCGGCGGTGTTCTTTGATGTGTATACACGGGTGACTGCCGACTACCTGACGTACAGCAGTTTTGTCTCGCTGGTGTACTCCGGCGGCTTCATCCAGGAAGCGGCTTACCAGTACCGCGACGCGATCGTTCATGGTGTGCTCAACGGTCTGTTGCTGCTGCTCGGTATCGGCCTGCGGCCGCGTCATTCGATTCCGGTTCCCGGCCCGTTGCGAGTCGCAGCGCCGATTATGGGTGTGTTGCTGCTCAGCGCCGTGCTGTTTGTGCGGGCCGGGGAGGGCGCGCGGGGCTTGCCGATCATGTACACGCCGCTGGCCTACCTCAACCTGTTCGGTTACGAGGCGCTGCACAATACTGTCGGGCCCCGTGAACCGGTGACTCTGGCGCGCAACGGCCCCGCAGTGAGTCACGACATCGTGCTGATCATCGACGAAAGCATTTCCGGCAATTACCTGGACATCAACACGCCGTTCGGCGTGCACAGCAGCCTCAAGCAAGCGCATCCCGGCGTGGACATTTTCAATTACGGTTACGCCGCGTCCATCGCCAATTGCAGCGCCGACACCAACGTGACGCTGCGCTACGGCGGCACCCGTGGCGATTACATGCGTATCAACAGCACCATGCCGTCGATCTGGCAGTACGCGAAAAAGGCCGGCTTGCGCACGGTCTACATCGATGCCCAGCGCACCGGCGGCAACCTGCAGAACCTGATGACCGACACCGAAAAAAAGGACATCGACGAATTCGTGCAATTCGACCAGACCAGTGTCCGCGATCGCGACATGGCGGCCGCTGCCAAACTGATCGAGCGGCTCAACGACGACAGACCGGAGCTGGTGGTGATCAACAAGGTCGGCGCGCACTTCCCGGTGCACGACAAATACCCGGACGCCTTCATGGCCTACCGTCCGACCTTGCCGCGCGGGCAATTCACTGAAATCGCCGACACCGGCAAACGCGACGGTTTCAACGGCCAGCCGGATGACTGGGTGCTGTACCGCAACGCCTACAAGAACACCGTGTTGTGGAACGTCGGCGAGTTTTTTTCGCGGGTGTTCGCTCAGGCCAACCTGAGCAACGCGCTGCTCATCTACACCTCGGACCACGGTCAGGATCTCCACGAACGCGGCAACCCGGGGCTCAACACCCATTGCGGCGGCGATCCGGTAGAAGAGGAAGGGTTGGTACCACTGGTGGTGATCCAGGGCGATCAATTGCACACGCTGGACTGGTCGGCACAACTGGCGGCGAACAAGGATCGCTCCAGTCACTACAACATCTTCCCGACACTGTTGCAGTTGATGGGCTATGACCTGGCGGGGATCGAGCCGGTCTACGGCAAACCGCTGAGCGTGCCGACGGCGGACGACTTCACCTTCAACTACCGCTTCAATGCGCGGCTGGGGGCCAGGCCCGAGTGGAAGCACATCGACCTGAACAGCATTGTGACGCCGGGTGAGGCGTCGACCAGTGTTGCAGCAGGGCAGTAACTCATCGCGATCCGCTATCCTTGCCCAACACGCAACGATCGGATGGCGGCATGCTGCAGGTTCAAAACGTCTTCAAAAGCTATCTCACCCCGCAAGGCCCGTTGCCGGTGCTGCAAGGCATCGACCTGACGCTGGAACCCGGCAGCAGTCTGGCGTTGATGGGCGAGTCGGGCAGCGGCAAAAGCACATTGCTGCATCTGATCGCCGGTCTGGACAAGGCCGACAGCGGCAGCATCCGCAGCGGCGAATTTCGACTCGACGAAATGAGCGAAGCGCAACTGGCCGGTTGGCGCCGTACGGAAATCGGTCTGGTGTTCCAGCAGTACAACCTGATCGGCAGTTTGCGGATCGAGGACAACCTGGCGTTTCAGGCGCGACTCGCCGGGCGGCATGACCCGCGTTGGCAGCATCATCTGGTGCAGCGTCTGGGGCTGAAAGATTTGCTCAAGCGATATCCCGAACAGCTTTCCGGCGGCCAGCAGCAACGGGTGGCGCTCGGCCGGGCATTGGCGTCGCGGCCTGCATTGTTGCTGGCGGACGAACCCACCGGCAGTCTCGACGAAGCGACCAGCGATGAAGTGCTGCGGCTGTTGCTGGAACTGCTCGACGACACGCCGACCACGTTGTTGGTGGTCACGCACAGTCAGCACGTGGCCGCTCGGCTGGCTGCGCGCGTGGTGCTGTCCAACGGGCGTCTGACGTGAGGGTTTTGTGGCAGACCCTGATCGCCTTGTTCAGTCATTGGCGACGACATCCGGTGCAATTTTTCAGCGTGCTGACCGGGTTGTGGCTGGCCACCAGCCTGCTGACCGGTGTCGAAGCGCTCAACAGTCAGGCCCGGGACAGTTACGCCCGCGCCAGCCAGATGATCGGCGGCGAACCCCAGGCCAGCCTCGGCACGCCAAATGGCGCGACGTTTTCCCAGCAGTGGTTTGTCGATCTGCGCCGACAGGGCTGGCCGGTTTCGCCGGTGCTGCAAGGGCGTTTGATCCTCAGGGGTCACGAATCCCTGCGCCTGCAACTGATGGGCATCGAGCCGGTGTCCCTGCCGGCCGACAGCGCGGTGGCAGGACAGGCGATGCCGATCGAACGCATCGTCGAATTTTTCAGCCCGCCGGGCAGCACCTGGATTTCCCCCGACACCTTGCAAGCGCTGAACCTGTCCGAAGGTGCGACACCGCAAACCGAAACCGGCCAGACGTTACCACCGCTGCTGGCGCAAAAGGACATGGCGCCCGGTGTGTTACTGGTGGACATCGGCGCGGCCCAACGAATCCTTGAGCAGCCGGATCAACTGTCACGCCTGCTGCTGCCCAAGGATTTTCACGCGGATGTGCCGGCGGCGTTCAAAGGCCAGTTGCAGCTCAAGAGCAGCGGTGAGGAAAACAACCTGGCGCGGCTGACCGAAAGCTTTCACCTGAATCTCGACGCGCTGGGATTTCTCTCGTTCATCGTCGGCCTGTTCATCGTGCATGCCGCCATTGGCCTCGCACTGGAGCAGCGTCGCGGATTGCTGCGTACGTTGCGCGCCTGTGGTGTCAGTGCACGAATGCTGATCGCTTGCCTGACCGTCGAACTCGGTGCGCTGGCGTTGATCGGCGGGTTGTTCGGCGTCGTCAGCGGTTACTGGCTGGCGAGCGTGCTGCTGCCGGATGTCGCCGCCAGCCTGCGTGGGTTATACGGCGCGGAAGTGGCGGGGCAGTTGCGCCTCAGTCCCTGGTGGTGGTTCAGCGGTATCGGTCTGAGCCTGCTTGGCGCGTTGCTGGCTGGCGCCAACAGCCTGCTGCGGGCGGCACGGCTGCCATTGCTGGCGGTGGCCGATCCGCAGGCCTGGCATGAACAGCATGCGCGCTGGCTGCGGCGTCAGGGTCGGGTGGCCGGGGTGTTCGCGGCGGTTGCGTTGATCGCGCTGGTGTGGGGCAACAGTCTGGCCAGCGGTTTTGTGCTGATGGCCGGGTTGCTGCTCGGCGCTGCGCTGGCGTTGCCGGTGGTGCTCAGTGCGCTGTTGGAAGGCTTGCCCGGGCGCCGCCGTTCGGTGCTGGGGCAGTGGTTTCTCGCCGACTGCCGGCAACAATTGCCGGCGCTGAGTCTGGCGCTGATGGCGCTGCTGTTGGCGATGGCGGCCAACATTGGTGCCGGCAGCATGACCGCCGGTTTTCGCCAGACCTTCAATGACTGGCTCGAGCAGCGGCTCTCCGCCGAGCTGTATTTGAATCCGAACAATCCGGCGCAGTCTCGCGAGCTGTACAGCTGGCTCAAGCAACAGCCGGATGTCACGGCGATCCTGCCCAACTGGCAGATTTCGGTGACATTGCAGGGTTGGCCGACGGATGTGTTCGGCATCATCGACCATCCGTACTATCGCCGGCACTGGCCGCTGCTCGAATCCCGCGGCGCCGATCCATGGGCGTTGCTGGCCACGGATGACGCGGTGATGATCAGCGAGCAACTTGCGCGCCGGCTCAAGGTGTGGCCGGGTGATCACCTGACGATTCCCACACCGGGCCTGTCGTGGTCGCCTCGCGTCGTCGGGATCTACGCCGACTACGGCAATCCCAAAGGGCATGTGCTGGTCAACAGCAATCACCTGTTGCGCAGTTGGCCGCAACTGACACCGAACCGCTTCAACCTGCGGATCGAGCCGGCAAGGATTCCGGCATTGCTCAGCGCCTTGCAGGCACGTTTCCAGCTCGACGACAGCCGCATTGTCGACCAGGCGCGGCTCAAGGGCTGGTCGGTGCAGGTTTTTGAACGGACCTTTGCCGCGACGGCCGCGCTCAACAGCCTGACGCTCGCGGTCGCCGGAGTGGCGCTGTTCATCAGCCTGCTGACCCAGAGCCAGAGCCGCCTCGGCCAACTGGCGCCACTGTGGGCACTGGGCGTGACACGACGGCAACTGATGCTGCTCAACCTCGGCCAGACCTGGTTGCTGGCGGTGCTGACGCTGGTGTTGGCATTGCCGTTGGGCATCGGGCTGGCGTGGTGTCTGGATGCGGTGATCAACGTGCAGGCCTTCGGCTGGCGCCTGCCGCTGCGGGTGTTTCCGTGGCAATTGCTGCAACTGACCGGGCTGGCGCTGTTGGCGACGTTGTTGGCTTCGGCGTGGCCGCTGTATTCGCTGTACCGTACGCAACCGGCGGATCTGCTGAGGACGTTTGCCCATGAGGATTGAATTCGTCCCGTTGGTGCTGCTGTTGATGCTCGGTGGTTGTGACAACCCGGCACCGGAGCAGAAAGGCTTCGCCGGGATGGGCGCTCAGGCCGAGGCCTTCACGCCGGTGGTGCCGGGGCGGGCATTCAGCTTTCCGGCGGATCACGGCGCCCACGAGGGGTTTCGCATCGAGTGGTGGTATGTCACCGCCAATCTCAAGGACACCCAGGGCAATGATTTTGGCGTGCAGTGGACGTTGTTTCGCAGTGCCTTGAATGCTTCGCCGCAACAGCCGGGCTGGGCCAGTCAAACGATCTGGCTCGGTCATGCAGCGGTGACATCGGCCAACGTCCATCACGCTGCCGAGCGCTACGCTCGTGGCGGCGTCGGCCAGGCCGGTGTGCGTGCGGTGCCCTTCGAGGCGTGGATCGATGACTGGCGTTTCGTCAGCCAGGCAAGCGATCCGCTGGGTGACATGCAGCTCAGCGCGAAGGACAAAAACTTCAGCTATCAACTGCGGCTGACGTCCAGCCGTCCGCTGGTGCTGCAAGGCGATCACGGCTTCAGTCAGAAGTCCGAACAGGGTCAGGCCTCGTACTATTACAGCCAGCCGTTTTTCCAGGCCAGCGGCACCCTGCAAATCGATGGCAAGACCTACACCGTCAGCGGCCCGGCGTGGCTCGACCGCGAATGGAGCAGCCAGCCACTGACCGCCAACCAGACCGGTTGGGACTGGTTCTCCCTGCATCTGGACGACGGCGCCCACGTCATGCTCTATCGCATGCGCCAGAAGGAGGGCGCGCCGTACCTCACCGGCACCTGGATTGACGCCGATGGCCAGACCGAAACGCTGCGCGCCGGGCAGATCAAACTGACTCCGCAAGACAACGCGAACGTCGCTGGCCGTTCGATGCCGGTGCGCTGGTCGATCGGCATCCCGGACAAACACCTCGACATTACCCTCGATGCAATCAATCCCGATGCCTGGATGGGATTGCGCATTCCGTACTGGGAAGGTCCGGTGCGCTTGAGCGGCAGCCAGGGCGGACGCGGGTATCTGGAGATGACCGGGTATTGATCCCTTTGAAATACGTTGGAACTCTATGGCCTTTGCCGTTCTCTATCGGGAACGCGGCGCGACTTTTGACCCGCGACCGAGTCGAGGACTCCTATGAGCGACGACCTCCAGCCCCCTGATCTCGCCACCTGGCAGCGTCTGTTCGACGATGAAGCCTATTGGCAACAATCTCCCGATGCGTATTTCCTGGACTTGCAGCGTCTGGCCGATGACCTGTTCGGTCAGGGCGCCATCGACCTGAAGCAATGGCAGGACCTGACGGACAAGGCCAGGGCGCGGCACAAGCATTCGCCTGAAGCCAACGTCGCCCGAGAACTCGACGACCCTGAAGCCTGAGGAGTCAACCATGAACAGCAAAACCGACCCTTTACACCCGGACGAGCCCCGGCCACCGGGCGAAACCGAACGGGACAACGATGCCCTGCGTCCGACCGATCCCACCCGTCGCAAGGACAGCGGCAAAGGCACCCCCAGCGGCGAATCGACAGCCCAGGAAACCGCGAAGCAGCGCTGAACGACATCCAGGTTCCCTGGCGGCTTGAGAGGGAAGGGAGGGAGTCGCCGCCAGGTCGTGCATTCCGTCGCCGAGTATCTCGATACCGATGTGGATAAAGGTCTGCCTGGCTCAGCCGAGGGGATCGGTGAGTTGTGTAGCGCCGTAGGCGGCAGCAATCAGATTGGTGAGGCATTTCGCCAGGGTCAGGTACAACTGAAAATCACCAGAATTGATTCAGTGAAAGAACGGGTCAGCCTGGAAACCCTTCAGGCACTTACAAGGATGTATTAAAAGTGACCCGTGAGCATCAAAGTTGAGTATTAACTCTACAGAATGGCTGTTCTTGTACAAGTAGTGGTATGAGAACAGTCATATAAAGTGTTCCCGAGCGGGGCATTCGGGAAGTTTGTCGGGAAATATCGATGATCAGTGGTTGTTAACGTTTTAGTACATAAAATTCATTTTCAATTAGCACGACATATCTGCCAACTTCCATTAAAATCCTTCCCGTTCGCCCAGTGTCAGGGCTCTTTACCGGTGCATGGATTGCCAGGCCATTACACTGGGCGGACACCTCCTCAGAACAGAGGACCAAAGAATTCGAATAAAAAAGGGCGACTGTAAAGTCGCCCTTTTTATTGTCTGCGGAATTTCACCGGTCACATGCCTTGCTGTATCTGAATACGCCTGAGTGTTTGCTGATACATCGTGGTGCGGCGATGGTTTTTCGCGTAGCCACCGGCAGCCGCCACGGTGCCGGCCTGGATGTGATCCAGGTAGCGAAAGACCGTACGTGGCGACAGAAACCTGATGCCGTAGCCAAGGCTGCTTAATCGATCCTGCAGCGTGTATCCCGGGACCCGGTCATCCATCGAGAAATGCAGGCCATGGGCCTTGATCAACCGGGCATTCCACAAGGTGCAGAAGCTTTTGAGGTGGGTTTCCCGATACGGCTTTGGCTCCCGGGAGCGCAGGCCCAACTGCAGTTTTGCCCGCCGGAAATAGTGTTTGAAGTAACGTGAAGACAAGCGCCAGGTCTCTCTTAAAACACCTCGGTCAAGCTGTTCGACACACCCGACTGCCGCTGTATCCAAAGATTGCATGCACTCTTTCATCATCATTGAAAAGACACGGCTGTCGTAAACGAAAGTGTCAGTGTGCAGCAAAAAAAGATAATCGGTTTCAAGCTTTTCAAGTGCCAGATCAAGCGCCTTGCCGTGAGCGATATGACCGGCTTCTTTGCCGGGAGAAGGTCGCTCGATCAAGTTGATCCAGTCCAGGGTGCGCAAGTAAGCCAGACTTTCATCGGCAGAATCGTTGTCCACGACCCATACCGGGATCCGGTTGTCCTTCACGTATCGTTCGAGAAACTCCAGGCACATCCGGGTCATGTCCGGCGTCTTGTAATTGACCAATACAAGACTGAATGTGGGCTGTTTTTCCGAGGGGAATTCAAACGCTTTCATGGTCAGGGCTCACATCGGATCGAATGGTTTCGCAGGCGGTGATCAACACACAGAAGCCGCTGCGATGTGGCCCGGATGGTAGGGACGCAACCTTAGTTCAAGCTTAATTTCGGTTAAGATGCGCCGCCCTGTTCGGATCAAGGAAGACAACGGCCTGCGCCGTTCACCACGGATGAAACCACTTTCCCTCTACCACCCGGCGCTGTACTGGCTGCGCGTGTGGCAAAAAAGACTGTTCCGCCACATCGCCTGGCACTGCTCGGGCAAACGCTACGCACGGCCTGCCGCGACGGCTGAACGCTTGCCGTATCGCTACCTCAAACACACCTCGAAACTGATCCGCAAACTCGGCGATTCCGACCTTGCGCTGCAACACAACAAAGTCATCAACCTCAAACTCGCCGTCGCCGCTCTTGACGGCGTCACCATCGCCCCCGGCGAGTATTTCTCCTTCTGCCGCCTCGTCGGCCGCCCGAGCCGTCAGCGCGGCTACGTCGAAGGCATGGAATTGTCCTTCGGCCAGGCCCGCACCGGCATCGGCGGCGGCATCTGCCAACTCAGCAACCTCATCCACTGGATGGCCATTCACTCACCCCTGGTCGTCATCGAACGCGCCAACCACAGCTTCGACCCCTTCCCGGACAACGGCCGCGTCCTGCCATTCGGCTCGGGCGCGGCGATCTTCTACAACTACATCGACCTGGTACTGCACAACCCGACGGACCGGAGCTTTCAGCTGAAGTTGAAAGTCGGGGAAACGCAACTGGAGGGGGAATTGTTGAGCGACCGGGAACGGGAGTTTCGGTATCACGTGTTTGAAGTGGGGCATCGGTTTGTGCGGGAGGGCGAGCATGTGTTTCGGGAGAACGAGATCTGGCGGGAGGTGCGGGAGAAGGGGCAGGTGGGGGCGTTGGTGGAGAGGGAGAAGTTGTATGGGAATCGGGTGGTGGTTAAGTATGAGATAGGAGAACACATCTTTGAAAGGCAGCAGTAAGTTGTGTTTTTTTTCTTAGGGTTTTGAGCATGTGACGAAAATAACGAAATTACAGGTTTCGGTAGGGATACGTTTCGCCGCATAGGTGAAAGGTATCGTCCAGATAATAAACTCCGGAAATCGAGTTTATTACCAGTTCCAGCTTTCCCTTTGATGGGAAGAGTAAATAGAACAACTCAAAGAATAAATAGTCCTTGATGAGGGTCGCTGCTACGTCTGGATGGCTTTTTATAAGGGTTGAAAATGGCGGGTAATTGCAATCTAGTAATTCGGGGCAATCGGCGTAGCCTTGTTTGTTATCGTCTTGTATACATTCGGCGATAAATGCATTTGTTAGCTTGTAGAATTGCTCTGGCAGTTCGTGAATTTTTATTGATAAAGCATATTTTTTGCATTGTTAGAGAGAGATTCAACGAAGCCAGGGCTGCGATAGGTTACCGAGGTTGGGTCGATGATTTTGTTTTCTGATTTGAAGATCATGATTTTTAATCGTTGGTTGGGGTGAAGGTCAATGCTGTAATGTTTTTCGATTTATGGTTATAAAGTAATTTGATATTTATAAATGCGATATCCGGTATCAAAGTTACTGGTGGTGTGAGTGTTGCTATATGTGGAATCAAATAGACCTGTAAGAGGTGGTTGAGAAATTTTTTCTCTTGAATTTAATTTTTCTAAAGATTTTTGAAGTTTTTGATAGCTTTCTATGTATATGTATTCTGATGAGTTGAATTCAAGTGATATATTTTTTGGCGAAATTAAGGCGAGGTTGATAGAAATGTCTGGAGCCGAGAAAAGTCTTCCGCTGATATCATAAATTTTATCTCCTGTACTTAAATTCTGGCCATATTGCTCGTGGATTATATATTCGTCATCTCGATTTGATGAGCGCAAAAGCTTTTCGTAGCCCTTTATTGATTCAAAGGAAATGCTGGCATGTTTTATTATGAGAAAACCGTCATCGGTCATGTTTTCCAAAAGAGTTGAGTTCTGTTTGTTGATCGAGGAGATAACGGGTTCGTCGATTAAGTTTAGTACGAAGTTTGATAATGTAAGGCTGAATTTTTTCTGAACGTTTTCGATGGGTAGAATGCGGATATAAGTTATTAGTCCACCTGCGTTATCGGCGTCGATCGCGCCAAAACACTCTGTAACATCAATTGAGAAAATCATCGTGCTCTCCAGCGAGAACTGAATACAGCGGTTTGGATAAGATGTTGGAAATGGGTGTTTTAATATTCTTCATTCCATTCCTTATGGGTTTCAATGGCTATTTTTAGCCATGCGCTAAAATCAGGATATTCTCCTTGAAGTTCCCATCCCTCTGAAGCATATGCATGTATTATTAGAACTTTTGGATTGCCGGATAAGTCATCTCCGTCAAAGCAAGCAATATCATCATTGGCGTTAAACTTTGCGAAAGGAACTAACGTGCGGTTGGGGTACAGATTTTTTAGCGTGTTGTGCCAGTAGTTTATTTCTCCCTCTTGATATGTTAGTAACCACCAAGGTTCAATGTCCGGTTCAGGTTCCGTAGTCGCGAATTCTATGAATGTACCAGGGAAGTTGTAGTTTTTAAGATGTTCAATGTTGAGAAAAATTTTCATTTTTTCTGTTTGGAAAGTGTTTGAGCAGTTTTTGAAAAGTGGGCAATTTACCCATTTGACTAGTCCTTTGATTATTGACTTGATACCTGCTAATGGATGTCCCCCTCTGATGTCTTTTTTTACTAGCGGCTACTCTAGATAATAGTTAAATTTTTCCTCCCATCCGAAGCTCACATCCTGTTGCTTTGTGCGTTCAAAAATCTTAATTATTTTATTGTATGAATCCCCCATGTTTTTTTTTGAAAGTTCAGAATTTTTCCATATTAAATCTATTGGGCGCCCCACGTCTGTGCTGAGTAGGTCCCATAAGGCGTTGAGGTTGTTTCCATAAAAATCTGTCACCGAAAAAGCAATGGCTATTTCTTTATGAAATTCTTGCTCTGATGAAATGGTTAAGCCATCAAGTGTAATTATCATTTAAAAACACTTCCACGTTCCAATAGAGCTAACGGTTTCATAATGGTCCCCTTTTGGGGCTTGGTTTTATAATTTTACTTGCGTAAAGCTACTTGCAATTATTGTTAGTACAGGTTTTTGGTGCCAAGCGCAAAGAAAAGAGTAGCTTTTTGACTCTTTTTCTAAATCATTCTTGTCAATCATTTTTATAAGTTCTGAGTCTTGCATTGAGATTTTGGCTATTTCCTCACCTTCCGCGCCTATGCTCTGGAATGCAACAAGGTCCTCAAATTTAAGTATCCAAACTTCTTCTTTCCAATCTTTAAATTCTATGGAAAGTTTTCCTGGGTGGCTTGTTATTTTTTGTATTGTGCCGTCAGAGACGGAAAAAATTTTCATTTTACATTCCTGGGTGCTTTTCACCATGTAGGAAGCCAGTTCTAAAAATAAATCCGTCCCTTTTGGTGTAAATCCGAACCCCTCTGATTGCAGTTTGGCACCTAGAGCGGGTATTCACAGCGCCATGGCGTAGTGAACAGTTCTGAGTCGATATCGAGGTTTTCAAGAAGGACGTTGATTTCCGCTTCGGAGTTCATGGTTTCTATTTTTACGATAGTAATGTCTCGGTCGTCCACGCCATCACTTGTTTCAAGTGTTTCAGTGGGGATTGTAAATATTACTAATGCATATCGGGAATTTTTTGATTGGTGGATAAAGTCGAAATATTGATGTTGGTCATTGGTGAGGGGGTATTTATAAGTGGCATATAAAGAAATCCATTTTCTTAGTAAATGATTTTCGGATTTTAGCTCTTGCGCAATGTTGTTGTAGCCTGTTCCGTCGAGCCCGTACCATACGCTTCTTGGGATACATTTCTGTGCTGTCATTTTTGCCCCATATTCTTTTGGGCAGTAGATTATTTGTTTGGTTTTTTGCTGGTGTGTACGCAGTCGTGATCATCAATGTATGTCAAGGTTTTAAAATTTTTCCCTATTATCCAGAATGGGAAGCCAGTTGTTTCGAATAGTAGCGCTTTGAGATCGGTAGAGGACTCTAGTTTCCAGGCGTGAGTTTTATTGTCGTGAACTATTAGAGTGGGATATTCAAGGTCGTCAGTTGTGTCAACCTTTTTCCAGAATTCAGGATCATGCTTTTTTTCGGTGGTTATCAAAAAATATGGATCCAGATTCTTCGCAGGAGAAGAGAAGAATGCGATAGTCAAATCGTTGATTAGGTTGACTAGTTCAATTTCGTTTAGTTTTTTATTTGCTAGGTTCTGCTCTTCTAAGACAGAGTCGATTTCTTTTTCAAGGTAGTTCATTGCGGGTCTCCAATTCTCGCGCGTGATACAGGCACTGATTCTAATAAGATATGTCCTCTAATTGCGCCACCAGTTCCGCGTTTTCCCGGTGTTTAGTAAAAGGGGACAGATTTGAATGGCACTTACTTAACAGCTAACCGATTGAGCTGAAAGCAAAAATGAAGAAGGGCAGGCCTTGGTCTACGGTGATAGTTGCGAACACACACCAGAAAACCCAGGACACGGCACACATGGATCGTAGACGCCAAATTATTCAGTATCAACAGCAACGTTTCCGCCGCCATACTTCGAACTGTGATGCTTATGCTTTTTTCAATTTGCTCACGGCTCACGAATTGCTGCAGCGTGTGGAGTCGGTGCTGCCAGTGCTGATCGCGCAAAAACGCGTTGGAAATCGACCTGGTCGCATCGAACCGCGAGCCATAAAACGAAGACCTCAGGTCTGTCCCTTGCTGACCCAGTCCCGTCGATCAGCAAGGGCGGATGTGAAAAAAAGCGGGCACGCCAAACATGTTAAGTAAGTGCCATTCAAATCTTTCCCCTTCTCTCGTCCCTTTCTTTCTTGCCTAACGTTACCTTGTTAGGTTGATTCGGCTTTGATCAGCAAGTTATTGAGTTCAGGTTCAATTTCATCGTGGGGGGTGTTTTTTATAACTTCTTTGATAAAGGTTGCATATTTTTTTTCTATAGGGACTTCTGCCCAGTCGAGTTCATATATTGCAATTGTTTTTACATCTCTGTAGTTCGATTCGGAAAGTAGAAGTTTCAGTATTTCTATTGAGCGCTCAGTACGGTCCTCGCCCAGTGAAACCGCGCAACGTTGCTGCCAATATTCTGGCTTGGAAAGTATCTCTGTCGTTAAGCGGTCCCATTGTTGTTTTGTAAAGTCTATCAGGACGGTTTTTGCAACAAGCTCCGTGGTGTATTCTGTCCAGTTTGAATCTTCCGAATCACCAATCCAGGCACAGAGTTTTTCATAGGTTTCATCTTTTTCAAAGTTGCTCACGGAGTTGCTCCTGTTGGATATGATGAAGTAACGGCTCCGTTTTCTTTGATGACCTGCCATTCAACACCATCAACAATTTTTGTGTGTTCGGTAACGAGAGCTCCAGGTTCATTTCTTAAGACCTTACCAGGCTCTGCTGCTACTTCATCAGTAACTTTTAGTATTTTTGCATCACTCCAACTCTTAGGTGCGAAGGTATGTCGATTCGGCGACTTCGCTGCCGACCAGCCAATCGTGCCATCTTTTCGTTCTAGAATCATTTTGAAATTTTTTACACTCGTTGTTCCATCTTTATTGATGCTAACAACGTCGTATTGATACTTTTCTGGCGAGTTCATTGCTTGGGGGGAGTGCCCGCCGATAGGTTTATTATGTCCAAGGCTTCGAGTTCCATATAGAATTTTTTCCTGCATAGCCTTCGGGATCGGCCCTGCATATGGAGCTTCAGGACTGCCATCTTTGACCTTGGCATTGTCTTCCGGCTTTTCTGCACCGGTTGATGAGTTTTCTTTGTTATCGCTCCCGGGACAACCATTCAGCCCCAAAGGATCCACCCAACCCGTAGGGTTAGTCACGTACTGGTAGCTATTCAACCCACCCGCAAGCTTGATCGGATCGGGAGTCAAAAACCGTCCAGTCCCCGGATTGTAGTAGCGATGCCGGTTGTAGTGTAGGCCCGTCTCCGCATCGAAATACTGACCCTGGAATCGCAACGGGTTGTCGATTTCTCTGACATCCAGCGCAGCGAGGTTGCCGTAGGCGCGGTACTTCGCGGACCACATGATCTCGCCGCTGTAGTCGGTGAGTTCCTGTGGCGTGCCCAGGTGATCGAGTTGGTAATAGAACGGCGTTGCCTTGCGTGGGCCTTCGCCGTCGAGCATGGCCAGCGGGCGGAAGCTGCCGGGTTCGTAGATGTAGGTGCGATAACGGTTGTCCGCGCTTTCGGCGATCAGGCGTTCGCCTTGCCACAGGAATTCGGTGGTGTGGCCGTCGACGGTTTTCTCGATGCGGCGACCGAAGGCGTCGTATTGGTAAGACGCGGTGCTGCCACCCGGCAGGCTGACGCCGATCAGTCGGTGCTGGCAGTCGTAGCGATATTCAGTGACGAGTTTCTGGCCAGCGCCACGGCGCTCGCGGATCAGGTTGCCATAGGCGTCGTAGTCGTAGTGGCGGTCGCCCTGCATCAGCAGGCGGTTGCCTTTGACGTTGGCGAGGTTGGCTGTGCCTTCGTTGTTCTGGCCGAGCAGGTTGCCGGCCGGGTCGTGGGCGAAGCTTTCCGGTGTCGCGCCACGCACGCTGATCAAGCGGTCCAGCGGATCGTAGTGGAAGCTGCGGTTGCCTTTGCGGCTGTCGTCGATACCGGCGAGGTTGCCGTTTGCGTCGTAGTTGTAGCGGCGCTGGAACAGTTTTTTGTCGCGTTGGCTGACGCTGTGGGCTTGCAGGCGACCTTGTTCGTCGTACTGGTATTGGCTGAGCAGCAGGCCCTGCTGGCGCTGTTGTTCGCGACCGGCGCTGAACTGGTGACTGGTCAGGCGTGACCCGTTGAGGTCGATGCTGCCCAGGCGTCCACCCGACAGATGACGGTAGTCGAGTGTGCTGCCGTCAGGGAGGCGGCAGTGACTCAGTTGGCCGACGCTGTCGTATTCGTAGCGCGTGGTGCCCCAGCCCTGATGCTCGGTGATCAGACGATCTTGCACGTCATATTCGTAGGCGAGTGGCCAGTGGCCGTCGTCGACGTTGACCAGGCGGCCGAGGGCGTCGTAGCTGTAGTGGATTTCTTCGCCATCGGGAAGCGTCTTCACCAGAAGCCTGCCAGCCGCATCACGTTGGTATTCAGTCACCAACTCGCTGCCGTCATCGCCGAATTCCGTTTTCTTCAGCAGCTTGCCGTTGAGGTCGTACTCGTATGCAGTGCGACGACCGTCGAAGCCGGTTTCCTGCTGGATAAGGCCGTTCGAGTAGTAGTCGAGTTTGTAATGCTCACCACGTTCGTTTTCGATCTCGGTCAACAACAGGCGCGAGTTGTCGTAGCGGTAGCGCAGCTGGCTGCCGTCAGGATTGATGCGACGGCTGACAAGGTGCAGGTTGTCGGCATATTCGTAACGGGTGACGCGGCCGAGTTCGTCGCGTTCGGCAGTGACATTGCCGTAGGCGTTATAGGTGAACGCGCGCGTTGCGCCGCCCGGCAAGATAATTTGTGCGAGGCGGTTAGCGGTATCCCACTGATATTGGGTGATGGCACCTGATTCTTCTTGCCGAGTAATCTGCCGACCCAACGCGTCGTAGTGATATTTGCGTTGACCACCGTCGGGCAGGCGCTCCTCAAGCAATTGACCGAGGTTGTTCCACACCAGTTGGTGGCGGCTGCCATCCGGGTGACGGATCTCCAACAGACATCCTTGACGGTCGTAGCTGTAGAACGTCGAATTTCCGTCCGGGTCGATTTGCTGAGTGACATCACCCTGTCTGTTGCGTTGATACTTCCAGCTGGCTTTGCCACGGTGAACATCGCTGACGAATCCGTTGCTGTATTCGTACGTGGTGGCTTCATCTTCTGGAGGGATGACAGCGGTCATCAATCCATCATCGTCGTACCGATATTCGGTCACGGCACCGAGAGGATCCTTTTCCGCGACCAATTGGCCTTTGTCGTTATAGGCCTTGAGGTGCTCGGCACCATCCGGATCGATCTTGCTGATCAGTCGCGCCTGATCGTCGTGGGTGTAAACCTCTTCGCTGCCATCGGCGTTGGTAACGGTCACGCTGCCGTTGTCATCCCAGGCGTAGCGCGCGTCCATCTGCGAGAAGTTTGCCCAGTGGTGGATGCATCGAGCCAGTTTGCCTTCGTTCTCCCACTCCCAGAAGAAGCTCGCGCCGCCGGCCAGTTGCCGCTCCAGAATCACGTGTTGAGCGTTGTAGCGATAACGCTCGGCTTCCCCGGCGGCGTTCTTTGCTTCAATCAACCGGTGTTGCGCGTCATAGGTGTAGGTGACCAGTGTCTGGACGGTGTGCCAGGCATCCTCAAGATTGTCCGCTGGAAGAAACTGCTGATAGTCGACAGCCACAATATGTTTGCGGTCGTAGCGCAAAAGCAGCGAACGACCGGCGCCGTTGTCGAGGCGCTTTATACGGCCATGTATGTCCCGGGTAATGTGAAGGCGGTTGCCATAGCTGTCGCTGATGGCGATCAGGGTTGCGCCTTTGCTGTTGATGCGGAAGTGGTAGAACGACGGGCGTTTGCCGGATTGGGCAAGTATCAGTTCGGACGGATCGTCGCCGAGGAAAATGGCTGCACGCGAGAGGCTGTTGGTGATCGCCGGGCGTTGCTCGCTTGGAAGCGGGAACGGTGTTGAGCGGTTTTCGTGGTCGGTCCAGATGACCTCATCGCCCACGATTTCGATGCGCTGGGCAAGGGCGTGACTCCACCCGTACCCCAAGCCACAGTCGATTTCCACGGCGCTGGTTCTGTACAAGCGTGTCCATTCAAACGGCAGCAAGCCGTCAAGTTGGCCATCTGTCAGCGTCAGCAGCTCTTCACCGGTGACCATTGAAACCGGGCATCCGTTGGTGCACGTTCCCGAGGCCGGCTCGGCACTTTTTTCTGCGGGCGACTTTGCCTGCCTGGGTACATCGTCTCCCGCTTTTCCTCTACCTAGCGTCGCGTTTCTCTTTCCATCAAACCTCAGTTCAGAAACACCATTTCTCACCTTCGCCGTAACCCCACGCGCCGCAACGGCAGTGTACTTGGCGACGTATTCCATGAAGCCCTTGATGATCTTGAATACTGACTCCACAAAACCAGTGACAGCCTTGATGATGATCTGCCCGTACTTTTTCAGGCGTGCGGCGAGATAGATTACGCCCGTACCTTCCGCAGCAATTGTCAGCACGATACCAATCACGATGTCGATGGCGATGCCGACGACTGCCGCAGTTGTCATCTTTGCTGATTCACCAGCCAGTTTCGTTGGTGGCAAACCTGCCAACCAGATCACGGCACTGCGTACCATCAGGAACAGTGCGGCTTCGTCGCTGGCCAGCAACATCGCTTTTTTCATGACGTCCGGGGATTGTTTAGCCAGATCAATCAGCTTCTGGGTACCCGCTCCCAAATCGTTGGCAAATTTTCCCGGATTCTGAAGGATGTCGAGAACCAGACTGATGCCATCCCACACCCCTTTGATAGCCTCCCAGCCGCCCTCAAGGATGCCGCTGCCAACAGCCATCGCCATGCCGGATGCAGACAGATTCGACCATTGCGGTTTGAAACCGGCCCATTCTTTGCGCAGGAAGCCTTCAAGGTCAGCGGTGATGCCTTTGTAGGAATTGAAAAGGGCATCGATCTGGCCCGGCGTCACCTCGTTGTGAACGCGGATTTTGTAAAATTTGCCGGGAATACCACCTGTCCAGCTTGCCTTGCCTTGGGCGTCAAGTTTGACCTTGCTGACTGCTCCACCTTCCACCGCAACAATTTCAACTTCGATATTGCCAAGTGGAATGTCATAAACCGATTCAAACTTGCTCTCGATCAGCAGCGGTCCCTTCAAGGGGCACCGGGCCACGTTCGACGTGAAGTCGCCGTCTGTCATGCTCACCGATTTGCTGGTGTTGCCGACCTTGATCACTCGCTCCATGCCCAGCAAGGAAGGCAGGTCGGCGGCCCGACTGGCCTTGTCGGCAGCTCTCGCATACCAGGTTTTGGTTTGTTCCTGGTACAGCGTCAAGCTGTCCTTGAAGGTGTCAAGTTGCTTGTCAATGAAAGCAATGCGTTCCTTCACGATCATCAGCCTTGCTCCATAATCAGGTGATCCAGCAGTTTTTCTTTGCGGTTTTCAGATGTGTCCGGCCGACGCACGAAGCGGGTGATTTTCAACTTCAGATTGTTCTCGGGCCACGCGCTGTAAAGGTCCGGGCGTGCCTCTTCGAGCCATTGCATCAAGTTGCCGACCAGCGTCGTCCGGTCTTCCTCCGCCAACTGATCCAGCAGCTTCTTCGGCACCTCCCACCACGGCCAATCCCTCACCTTCGGCACCACCCTCGGCCCGACTTCCAGCGTTTTGCCATTGATCAGATACCGCTCGAAGACCGGCAGCACTTCTCCGGCCGTTTCCCCCAGCCCTTCAAGAATCGGATAGATATGTCGCCCGTCCCAGAAGCGGAAAAACACTTCAGTGCCGTCCGGCATTTTCACTTGGGTCAGGCTGCGCAGGTGTTCGAAGACTTCGTTGGGTTCGGAGCGGGAGACGGCCAGCCAGCCCCAGTCGAGGGCGTCGGTTTCGGTGATCCAGGGTAGGAAGGCCGAGTTGGCCTTGAGTTCGGCGACGTAGGGCATCACCGGTTGCCAGGTGGCGTAGGGCGTGCCACCCCAGATGGGGATGGCCTGGACGGTGGGTTCGCTTTGGTAGAGGTTCTTGAGTGCGTCGGCATCGCTGGCGGCGCTGACGATCAGGTACAGGCGTTCGTCTTTTTTCAACGGCTGTTGTGCCAGCCAGTCCTTGGGTGTCAGTCGATTAGATGGCACAGGCACCTGCCTTGCATTTTTCGCATTCTTCACAGAACGGCGCGTTGCGTTTGAGCGTATTGATTTGTGCCGGGGTCAGTACGGCACCTGCCTTGTCGGCATCGGCCTGTTTCAGCACGCCGGGCAGCAGCGGGGCGGCGCCGGAGCCGCTGCCCGGGCCACCGCCGGAGTTGATGTTGATCGCCGGCCCGCTCATGGTCACGCCGCCGCCATCGATCTTGATGAAGCTGCCGCCACCGACCAGCGTCAGCTCAGCCCCGGCCTCCAGCACGACTTTCATGCCGCTGCTCAGGTGGATTTCCTGGCCGGCGTCGATGAATTGCCCCGTGCCGATCTTGATGTGCTGGTTCACGCCCACGGTCAGGTGGTCGTTGGCGCGGGCTTCGACTTTGCGGTCTTCGTAGACGGTGTGGTGTTCCTCGGCCTTGAACTCCGTGTAGCTGTTCTTTTCAACGACGTCGTGGCGTTCGTTGCCGACGCGGATTTTCTGGTCGTGTTCGATGTTCTCGTCCCAGTCGCGCTGGGCGTGCAGGAAGATCTGTTCCTGGCCTTTCTTGTCTTCGATGCGCAGTTCGTTGAAGCCGCCGCCACCCATGGAGCTCAGGGTCTTGAAGGTGGTGCGGGTCTTGTTCGCCGGCAGGGCATAGGGGACGGTGTTTTCCTTGTGGTACAGGCAGCCGCTGATCAAAGGCTGGTCGGGATCGCCTTCGAGGAAGGTGACCAGCACTTCCATGCCGATGCGCGGGATGGCGATGCCGCCGTACTGGGCGCCGGCCCAGGCGGAAGACACGCGCAGCCAGCAACTGGTCTTGTCGTCGGCCTGGCCTTCGCGGTCCCAATGAAACTGGACTTTCACGCGACCGTATTCGTCGCAATGGATTTCCTGGCCTTTCGGGCCGGTGACCACGGCGCTCTGGCTGCCGAGGATGCGCGGTTTCGGGTGGCGCAGGGGCGGGCGGTTCGGCACGTCCCATGGGGTGGCCTGGAAGCGGTTGCGATAACCCTGATGGAAATCGTCTTTCAGCGCCGTGGTGTCACTGGTGACGGACTCTTCCAGCACTTGCGGCTGCTTGCCTTCGTGCAGGACCTCGGTGAGCAGCCACAGATCGTTCCACTTGGCCTTCGGGTGTTCCTTCAGCGCAAGGAAATGGCCGCTGACCAGCAGCGGCTGATCGCTGCGGCCCTCGGCGAGCTGGAAGTCGCTGCGATGGCGTTCGAGGGCGCGCTTGGCCAGATGCTTGCCGCGCTCGCGGTCGACGAAACGGCCCGGATAGTCGTAATCCTCGAGGTCGGGCAGGGCATCGCCACGGTTTTCGCTTTCGAGGGTGATGCGCGGTTTTTCGAAGTCATAGTCGCGGCGGGTGGTTCGGCTGGTGCGGGTTTCCAGGCGCAGGTCGAAGCGCTTGATCACCGGGGTGCTGGCGACCATGCCGGAGTCCTGCTGATAGGCCACCGGCGCCAGTTTGCGGAACACCGTCTGGTCATCGCCGAACACCAGCTTGTGACCCGTGGTGCTGTGCTGGAAGTGGTAATGAATGCCTTCCTCTTCGCACAGGCGCTGGACGAAATGCAGGTCCGACTCGTCGTACTGCACGCAGTAAATGCGATCGGGGTAGATCGAGCCGGTCTGGAAGGCGTAGGCGTTGCTCTGGATGCCGTGGTCTTCGAGGACCATGCCGATGATCTTTGGCACGCTGAGGTTCTGGAAGATCCGCTGGTTGACCCGGTGCGCCAGGTACGAAAGTTGCGGGCGCAGGGTCACGGAATAGCGCGTCAGGCGCTTGCCGGAGTCGCCTTGCGCGGCGCGGTAGATCAGGCCGTGAATGCCGCTGCCGTCGGGCGACAGCTGCAGGAAGGCCGGTTTGTGCAGCAGGGTTTCGAGGTCCAGCGACGGCTGCTCACTGACCAGCTCCACCTCGAAGGCAAATGGCTGGCTGACGGCTTCCCGACCGGTGACGGTATACACCTGGAAATCAACGGAAAGCCCTTCAATGGTCAGGGCAAAGTGGGTTTCATTGGCCGGCGCGAACATCCCTTGTTCCTCGTGCTGTACAGCGGCGTTCGTCGATGGCCGTCAAGCGGATCAACGCACGCGAAATTCTGGAGGGGCGTAAACAACATCGACCAGCAGAGCTGGCCGATGCTTGCAACAGTCAGCCGTAATTAAACGACTGGAGCACGCCAGTCATCGGAACCCGAAGTACCGGATACTTCGTGGGTCCAGGTGATTTTGCGGTAGGTGAACTGCACTTCTTCCAGGTGGGTGAAGTGAGCGTTCGATGGGTCCTGGCAGTTGTGCATCTTGTTGTTGATGGCGACGATGATCGCGTCTTCCAGTTTGGTGGTGTAGTAGTGCTCTTGAGTACCTTGAGCCGAAGTGCGGTACCACTGGATAACGATTTCGCTCATGCGCTCGCCGGAGGTCAGAGCCGCTTGCAGCAGAGGCGAAGACTTGTCGTAGACCTTGGTGATGATCACTGGCTTGTGAACGCGCTGACCGGTTGGCTGACCGGACTGTGGGTCACGCGGGATGATCACGTTGTGGTCGAACGCCTGAACCATGACCTGGTCTTCGTGACCTTCCTGGTAGGTGTTGCCAACGGAGTCGGCGGTGAACGCGCCGGCAGTGATCAGGCCTTGTTTTTCGCCGGTAACCGACATGTACGCTGGTGTTGCCATGGGAGGTGCTCCTTGCGGATAAAGTTAGGGTGCCCGGGAGGCGAAATCGCCCGGTGGGTGCCTGACTGTTATCAAGGAGCGTGCCAGGTTTTCTGAAGCCCCGTAAAACAAGGGGCGGGCGGGAGGTGTCAGCGGATTTCGATGAAAAGAACGCTGTTTCAGACAAAAAGTGCGCAAGAAGTTGCGCAGTGCTGCGCAACTTCTTGCGCACTTGGCTGGAAGCCTTGGTACGCAAGGCCTCCAGCAGTTCGAGAGGCCTTTTGTGGCGGGCGACTGCGCAACTTCTTGCGCAGTATGGCCAGGCGCCGTTTCGTCGCTTATCGAGTCAACGCAGCGAGGCATTCTTCGATCGAGCGTCGCTGGGTTTCGGCATACAGCCCCAGCTCATCGATGGTCGAGCGTCCCAGGGCCTGTTCGAAGGACTGCCGGTTGGAATGTTCGCCATAGTGCGCCTGCGCCGCGTCGCCCAGGTTTGACTGAAAAATCCCCGCTGCACTGACCGGCAGGAAATCTTCGTACACCAGCGGTTCGGCTTTCACATACCCGTCGCGCAGCAGTTCTTTAAGCGAGACCTGTGCAGGACGACCCGCCGCAAGCCCTTTGTCCGTCACGAAATAGCGAAAATACGCCAATTCCTCCTCGCGCATGCCATCGAGGCTGTCCGGGAATTCGCTGAAGTGCTGCGCCATCAGCGCGTTGTAGCGCGAGGCGTTGGCTTCGTTGGGAAAGTCGCCCAGCTCATCTCGTGCTGCATTCAGCAGGCGGTCGTACAACGCCCGACCCTTGGGTGTCAGCGCTGCGCCCCGTTGTTCGATTTCGCCGAAGCGGGCGCTGTGGCTGCCACGGGTCTGCGTCTGGTCGGTGAAAGCGATCGGCTCGTCCAGCGCCTTGAAACTGGTCTGGCGCAGGAGGATCGGATGTTGCCGACGAGGTGGCCCTTCAATGACCGCTTTCGGGGTGATGCCATGCAGCGGCATCTGCGCCTGAACAATGTCGATGTCCAGGGTGCGTGGGGTCAGGTGGTTGATGTGCGGGCCTTTGAACGCGACGACATCGGCGATCAGTCGATGCTGAGCACTGAGGGTCTGGTATTGCGCGGCGGTGACGGTCGCGCTGTGGTGCCAGCGAAAAGTCTCCAGCGCTTGCAGGACGAATTCCCCGGCTTCGGATTCATTCAGTCCGCCGACGGATTCGGCCCGTTCAATCAGGCGCAGCGCCTCTGACGTAAAGATCGAACGCTGATCCAGCACCGATCGGGCGAAGGCCCGCAGTTCGGGGTCTTCGATCAATTCCAGCCGCAGCAATGAGGTGAACACCCGGAACGGGCTGACCTGCAGCGCAGCTTCATGCACCGCACGGAATGCCGTGGAATGCACCGGCACTCCGGCAGGCGTCAGGTCGTAATAACCCACGGGCTGCATGCCCATCACGGCGAACAGGCGAGCGAGAGTGGCCAGCTCGGTGGCGGTGCCCACGCGGATTGCCCCGTGGCGCTCCATGTCCAGCCGTTCGATTTCGCCGGTGCTGTGCAATTGACTGGCGAGCTGCGGTTCGCGTGCAAGTACATCGCGGTTGGTCTGCTCCACCAGTTCCATCAGGGCGCCGTACAGAGGCACCTCTTCGCGATACATGTCGGACATCGCTTTGGAGAAGCGCTGGCGAATCAGGTCGGGGCTGACGAACGGCTGCACGGTCATGAAAAAAATTCCTGGCACGGTCACGTAAAGGATGGAGGAAAAGATCGCAGCCTTCGCTTGCGCGGGCAAACGAAGAATCCTACGGACTTCATTCTGCCAACGACTGATCGTTTACCTGTCCGTGCGCGAATGTTCTCCGAGGAACTCCCGATACAAACGCGCCGTGTTCGACGGCTGTTCGACCATCGGCATATGACCGACCCCGTCCCACACATCCACCCGCAGATTGGTGATGCCTTTGCTCCACACCGGCACGCTGCTGACATCGATCAACCGGTCCTTGCGGCCCCAGAGCAGCAGCGCCGGGCACTTGATGTCGGCCAGTCTGGGTTCCATCGGCGGACTGGCGCGGAAATCCCGGAAAATTTCTTCCAGTTCGTCCCGTTGTTGCTCGTAGCGCTGGGCAATGGCGTCCAGCACCAGGCCAGGCACCCATGGCGGTGAGGCCATGGTCATCGCATAGAAGTGTCGGAATTCTTCTCGTGAATTGATCAGGAACGGATTGTGCCCACGAGCCAGGTGACGCTCCATGTCGCTGGCCTCGGGCGCAGTGACGCCTGCCGGGTCGATCAGCGCCACCGAAGCGATACGGTCCGGGTAGGTCGCCGCCAGCCACGCGGCGATGTAACCGCCCATGGAGTTGCCGATCACGTGGACTTTCTCGACGCCGCAGACATCGAGCAACTGGATCATGCGCTTGGCCTGAAGCGGAATGTCGTAGCCGCCACCGGCCTTGAAGCCGGTTTCGCCGTGGCCGGCGATGTCCGGGATGATCACTCGGTACTGCCCGACAAAATGCCGGGCGAAGCGCAACCACAGGTTCTTTTCGGCGCTGAAGCCGTGCAGCATCAGAATGCTGCTGGACGCTTCATAGGGGCCGCCTTGCCAGGTCGAGACGGTCATTTCGGCGATCGGCACTTCGATTTTGTGCAAGCGATAGAGTCTGGCCTCCAGGGCCGTGCTCAGATCGTAGAGCCAGTGGCCGACCGCCGGGTAGCTCAACCAGCTCCAGGCCACGAAAACCGCGAGGGCGACAAACAGCAAGAGCATCGGAGGTCTTCCTTGTTCAAGACAGAATGTGGTCGGCCGGTTTCAGCCCACGGGTCAACCGGTAAAAGCTGAAACTGAAGCCGGGGAACATCGCGATCACATGACCGCTCCTGCTTTGATACCAACTGTGGCAGCCGCCGGTTTTCCAGACCGTGCGCTCCATCTCCCGGTGAATCATCTGAGTGTAGGTACGTTCTGCTTCGTGGCGAACTTCGATGCTGCGCAGTCCTTTGGCTTGAACGGTGCGGATGCAGTCGAGGATGTAGTTCATCTGCGATTCGATGATGAACAGTGCCGAGGTGTGACCGATGCCGGTGTTCGGCCCGGTGACGATGAACAGGTTGGGAAAGTCCGGCAGGCTGGTGCCGAGATAGGCGCGGGGATACTGCGCCCAGACGTCGCGCAGTTTGATGCCGTTTTTTCCGCTGACCGGGTAGGAAATCACGCCATCGGTGGCGTCATAACCGGTCGACCAGATGATCAGGTCGACATCGATGTGCAGGCCATCCGTGGTGGTGATGCCGGTTTCGTCGAGGGCGGCGATGGCCTGTTCGCGACTGTGCAGCGTGACATTGGCGCGGGTCAGCGCCGGGTAATAGGTGTTGGAGAGCAACACCCTTTTGCAGCCGATGGTGAAGTCCGGTGTGAGTTTTCGCTGCAGTTCGGGATCGGCAACCTGGCGTCTGAGAAATTTCAGCGCCTGGTTCTGCACCATGTGAATCGCCGGTTTCGAGTATTTGAAGGCGATGATCCGGGTTTCGAACTGCCAGTAGATCATCCAGCGCAACAGCTTCCAGGCTGGTTTCAATCCCAGCAGCCAGCGCTGGAAACGTCCGAACTTTCGGTCGGGGCGTGGCAGTACCCAGTGGGGTGTTCGCTGAAAGACGTGCAAATGCGCAACATCCGCTGCAATCGTCGGAATCACTTGCACCGCACTGGCGCCGCTGCCGACGATGGCCACCCGTTTACCGCGATAGTCGTAGCTGTGATCCCAATGGTTTGTATGAAAGGTCTTGCCCTGAAAGCGATCCTGACCGGGGAAGTGCGGGACGACCGGCTGGCTCAATGGTCCGGTGGCATTGATCAGGAACTGCGCGTAGTAGGTGCCCTTGGTGCCGGTGTGTACGGCCCAGCGCTTTGCGCCGTCGTCCCATTCGATTTGTTCGACATTGGCTTGCAGTTCCACCCGGTCGCGCAGACCGAAGCGCTCGATCACCTGTTCGGTGTAGCGATGCAGCTCGGCCTGTCCGGCGAACATCTGTGTCCACGGGAAGGGCGCGAACGACAGCGAATACAGGGGCGACGGCACGTCCACCGCCGCGCCGGGGTAAGTGTTCTGGCACCAGGTGCCGCCGAAAAAGTCCCGCCGTTCCAGCAGGCGAAAATCGTCGATGCCGGCCTTGAGCAGGTTGACCGCCGCACACTGGCCACCAAAGCCGCTGCCGATGATCAACACTTGATAGCGCTGCATGGGGTTCCTTCTTGAAGTCTTTTTTCCGTTTTCTTCCTTTCATGTATAGCCAACCATTTGCCTGACGTGTGCTGGAAGTGGCGCGGATCCGGCTTCGCTCTGGACAGGATGGGGGTCGCATCCGGTATGGAGCCCCGGGGCGATGTCAGGTACGGTTCAGTACCCGACACGAAACAAGGATTGATTCATGACGTTCAATTTCCCTCGTTCTCTGCTGGCCGCCGGCCTCGGCCTGACCCTCTCTTTGGCAGCCGCCGGGGCTTTCGCCGAACCGCACAAGCAGGTGCTCGCCGACGCCGAACAGTACAAGCCGCAAGCCCTGAAGCTGCTGGAGCGGCTGGTCAACATCGATTCCGGTTCCGGCGATGAAAACGGCCTCAGGCAAGTCAGCGAAATCGCGATCGACGAGCTGAAAAAGCTTGGAGCCAGCATCGAGCTCGTGCCCAACACGCCGGAAAAGACCCACCACGTACTCGCCACGTTCAAAGGCACCGGCAAGGCAAAAATCCTGCTGATGGCGCACATGGACACCGTGTTCAAGGAAGGCTCCGCCGCCGAGCGACCGTTTCACATCAAGGACGGCCGCGCCTACGGGCCAGGGGTGATGGACGACAAGGGCGGCATCGTCGCCGGCATCTATGCGCTGAAAATCCTCAAGAACCTCGACTTCAAGGACTACGCGCAAATCACGTTCCTGCTCGACGCCAGCGAGGAAACCGGTTCGGACGTCGCCACCGACCTGATCAAGAAAACCGCCAAACTGCACGACGTGACGCTCAACCTTGAGCCGGGTCGCCCGGCGGATGGCCTGGTGGTGTGGCGCAAGGGTAGCGCCACCGCGCTGGTCGAAGTGAAGGGCAAGGCAGCTCACGCCGGTGTCGCGCCGGAACTGGGGCGCAACGCGGCGATGGAGGCGGCGCACCAGATCCTGCAACTGGGCAAGCTCGGCGACGAAGCGAAGAAAACCACCATCAACTTCACCGTGCTCAAGGCGGGTGACCGCACCAATGTGATCCCGGATCAGGCCACCGCGAAAGCAGACGTGCGGGCAGCGGTGCCGGAAGAGTTCGACCGGATCGAGAAGGATCTGGCGCGGGTGTCGCAGGACAAGTTGATCCCCGAGACTGAAGTGAAGACCACACTGCAACGCGGCCTGCCGCCGATGCCGCAGACGGCGGAGTCGGATCGTTTGATGGCGATGGCCCAAGGGATTTACGGCGAGATTGGTCGCAAGTTGACTGAAGAAGGCAGCGGTGGGGCGGCGGATGCGAGTTTATCGGCCGGGGTGGGAACGCCGACGCTGGACGGTTTCGGGATTGTCGGCGGCAACATTCATACGCCAGAGGAATACGCCGAAGTGGAGAGTGTGGCGCCGCGGATTTATCTGTTGGCGCGGATGATGATGGAGTTGGCGAAACAGTAACGGCAGCCAGCGGTTTCGCGGCGGGCGCCATGCGAGTGGACTCGTGATGGCGTCGGGCCGCTCTGCCTCTTTGTAACGTGGTGCGGGGTTACTCTTTGACGCTCATGTATTCCTTGGCCCAGAGGATGTATTCCTCAGGCTGGGTGTAGGTGTGGGTCAATTCGGTGGCGCTCAGGTCCGAGGCCTGGGTGAAGATCTGCCGTTGTTCGCGCAGGCTGTCGTAGGTGGCCTTGATCGCCGCGAAGTAAGCACCGTGGCCGTCGATGGTCACGCGCACGCCCAGTTCGGCCAGGCGCTTGTCGTCGCGCAGCGCCGGGTTGCCGTAAGTCACCAGCATCAGCGGGACGGTCAGGTGTTCGGCGATCTGCTCGAGCTGGTCGAAATCCTGGACGCCGACCATGCAGATGCCATCGGCGCCGGCAGCCTGATACTGGCGGGTGCGGCTGATGATTTCCTGGTTGGGCAGGATGCCGGCGTTGGTCCGGGCGATGATCGCCATTTCCGAATCGACCCGTGCTTCCAGTGCGGCGCGGATCTTGCCGACGCCTTCGGCGACGGTGATCAGGTCGGTGGATTTACGGCCGAACTGGGCCGGCAGCAAGGTGTCTTCGATGGTCAGGGCGGCGACGCCGGCGCGCTCCAGTTCGACGATGGTGCGCATCACATTGAGCGCGTTGCCGTAGCCGTGGTCGGCGTCGGCGATCACCGGCAATTGGGCGACGCGGCCGATGCGGGTGGCCTGTTCGGCGAATTCGCTGAGGGTGATCAGGGCAAAGTCCGGAGCGCCCAGCACCTGCAACGAGGCGACCGAGCCGCCGAGAATCCCGACTTCAAAACCCAGGTCAGCGGCGATGCGGGCGGACATCGGATCGAACACCGAGGCGGTGTGATAGCAGGTGTCGGAGGCCAGCAGCTGACGGAAGTTACGGCGCAAATCTTGATGAGAAAGCCTGGTCATACGAGTTCCACCAATACAAAGGAATGGAAAGGCTTGAGCAAAGGTGTCAACGCCGAAGGTGAAAAGGCTATCACGCCAATGGGTCAAGGATCATGACGAATTAACGAGGAAGTTAACCAGGAAAAACCTGTTCAGGCTTGTTTGCCGCAGGCTGGGGCGCTCAGGCCGCCACCGCCTGCTGCTGTTGATTGGGCAACGGCACCGCCCGCACCGAGTTGCCCGGCTGCAATTGCAGGCGCTTGGCGGTGAGGCGGTCGACCACCAGAGTGCCGCCGACCCGACGCCCCGGCGCCACGGTGATGCGGCAGTTTTCCAGACGCCGGTTGTGGATCAGCCACAGCGGCGCCTGGTCGTCCGGCGTGCCGATGCTCAGGCTCAGTTCCAGGCTGTCGCGCACGGTGCGGATGCTGTGGATCGGCGCCTCGATGACCGGGCCGCCGTCGAAGATATCGATATAACCCTTATGCGCAAAACCTTCGGCCTGGAGAATCTTCAGCGCCGGTTCGGTGTTGGGGTGGGCCTGACCGATCACCGCCTGGGCCTGTTCGGTGAGCAGACAGGTGTACAGCGGCTGGCGCGGCATCAGTTCGGCGATGAACGACTTGTTGCCCAATCCGGACAAATGGTCGGCGTGGCTGAAGTCCATCTGGAAGAAGTGCCGGCCCAGGCTGTCCCAGAATGGCGAGCAGCCTTGCTCGTCGGCACTCCCGCGCAGTTCGGCAATCATCTTCTCGCCGAACAGATGCGGGAATTCGGCGACGAACAGTAAACGCCCCAACGACAGCAGACGGCCGTTGCTGCCGTGGCGCTGGTCGTGGCGCAGAAACAGCGAACACAGTTCCGATTGGCCGGTCAGTTCATTGTTGAGGAACAGCGTCGGAATCTGTCGCTGAATGCCAAGGTCCGGTGCCGAGCTGACAGTCAGTCCGACCCGGTAGTTGTACCAGGGCTCGCGCAGGCCCACGGCGCCGGTCAGGGCACTGACCCCGACCACCCGGTGCTCATCGTCTTCAAGCACGAACAGGTAATCGGCATCGGCGCGCTCGACCTGCTCGGCGAAGGCGCGTTGGGCCCAGCGTACCCGATGAGACAGGCGATCTTCATTGGCCGGCAGGGTGGTGAACCCGGGCCCGGCCTGCTGCACCAGCGTCATCAGGGCGGGCAGGTCGCTGACTTGGACCGGACGGACAATCATGCTGCAACTCCTTTTGCGCGCCTGCTCGGGCACTGTCGTGAAATACCGGCGCGGTTCACAGGGCGACCACCCGAACATTGCCGCCATGGCTGACCTTCAGCGCGGCACACATCGCCGGCGTCAGCGCCAAGGGCTGGTCGGGCTGGTAATCCAGCTCGGCGACCGTTGCTCTGTATCCATGCAGCGCATCGTTACTCACCAGATAACGACCACGTGCGTCGATCCGGGGTTCCTCCCGGACCGTGGCGACCCGACTGCCGGCAATCGAGCGGATATTGCCGGTGCGTGCGTACAGGGTCGGACCGGCATCGAACAGGTCGATGTAGCTGTTGGTTTCAAAACCTTCCCGTTCGAGGATATCGAAGGCTTCCTGGCCGTCGGGGTGTACCCGGCCGATGCACGCCTGCGCCGCTGGTGGCAGCATCGGCACGTAGATCGGGTATTGCGGCATCAGTTCGGCGAGAAACGTACGGCTCTGCAAGCCGCACAGACGTTCGGCCTCGACGTAGGGCAGGTCGAAAAAGTGTTTGCCCAGCGCATCCCAGAACGGCGACTGCCCCTGTTCGTCGCTGTAACCGACGATCTCGGTGATCACCGCTTCGGCGAAACGTGGCGCATGGGCGGCGATGAACATCAGGCGCGCCCGCGACAGCAGTTCCGAGTACGGCGTGCGCACCAGCGCTGCGTCGATGTGAAAACCGCGCAGCAGCGTGTGGCCGCTCAGGTCGTGGCACAGCGACAGTGCCGGCACGCCGTGTTCGATGTGCAGTTCCCGCGAAGCACTGGTGAAGTGGCGATTGCGCAGGCTGTAGAACGGTTCGTTGAAGCCGGCAGTGGCGAGGATCTCCGAGCAGCCCACCAGACGCTGGTGTTCCTGGTCTTCCAGTACAAAAAAATAATTCTCCGGGCCCTGGGCCGAGGCGTTGCTCTCGAACGACGCGCAGGACGCGGCGATTTTCCCGCCCAGGTGTTCGCGGTCGTCCGGCAGGGACGTGACACCCACCAGGCTGTCCCGGGCCAGTTGTTGCAATTGAGGCAGGTCGGTAGGCTCGACTGGGCGTAAGACCAGCATGGATGCACTCCTGTATCAAAAGGTTCGGCACGTTCGCCGAACCTGACTATCACTGTCGGTTTCCACGCGTTAAAGCGGCGGTCGCCTGAATTCTTGTCAGACGCCGCCCTTTTTCTTGTCAGCCATTGCTCGGGTCGGGCAGCGCGGCACTGGCGCCGAGCCTGTTCAGGAAGAACAGGTACACCAGACCCAGGACGATCCAGATCAGGCCGAGTTTCTGCGCATCGACACCCATGTTGTACATGATGGCCGCGACGATGCCGAAGCCGATCACCGGGCAGATCAGGTGACGGATCACCTGGCCGGACTTCTGCCGGCGCCAGTAGTAATTGATCACGGTCAGGTGCAGCAGCATGAAGCCGCTCAGGGCGCCGAAGTTGACCAGCGAAGTCAGCGTGTCCACCGAGTTGATGAACAGGTAGCAGATCACCAGCGACAGCACGGCCACCAGATAGATGCTCAAGTACGGCGTGTTGTGTTTTGGATGTACCCGGGCCAGCACTTTCGGCAGCTTGCCGTCACGGGCCATGCCGAACAGCAGACGCGAGACGGCGGCTTGCGAAGTGATCGCCACCGCGACGCCCCAGGCCAGGGCCGTGGCGACGCCGGTCAGGGTCGCCAGCCAGCTGCCGGCGGCGATTTCGGCGATTTCATAGAACGCGGTGTCGGCGGACTTGAAGCCCATGCCCGCTGCCAGATCGGTGGCGATCCAGGTTTGCACGACGAAAATCGCGCCCATCACCATCAGAGTGATCAGCGCCGCTTTGCCGACACTGCGGCCCGGATCGCCCTTGATCTCTTCGGCCAGTGTGGAGATCGCATCGAAACCGAGGAACGACAGCACCGCAATCGACACCGCTTGCATCAGCAGGGCGAAGTTGAAGGTTTGCGGGTGATACAGCGGCGCCAGGGTCAGCTGGCCGTTGCCGCCACCGTTGTGCAGAGCGTTCCAGGCGTAGAACAGGAAAATCCCCAGTACAACCAGCTGTGCCAGCAGGAACAGGATGTTCATGCGCGCGGTGAAGGTGATGCCGCGCAGGTTGACGAAGGTCGCGCTGACCAGGAACGCGAGAATGAAGCCGACTTTCGGGATGTCCGGATACAAATGGTTGAGCGCCATCGCTGCGTAAACGTAAAGCAGTGGCGGAATCAGCAGGTAGTCGAGCAGCATCAGCCAGCCGGCGATGAAGCCGACGTGCTGGTTCAGGCCGCGTTGCGCGTAGGAATAGACCGAACCGGCAATCGGAAAGGCCCGGGCCATGCTGCCATAGCTCAGCGCGGTGAAGATCATCGCCACCATGCCGATGATGTACGCCAGCGGCACCATTCCCGGTGCCTCGGCGTTGACGTAGCCATACACGCCGAACGGGGCGATGGGGATCATGAAGATCATCCCGTACACCACCAGGTCGGTCAGCGTCAGGCTACGTTTCAACTCCTGTTTGTAGCCGAACTCTTCTATTTCCATGAAGCGCAACTCCTTGTCAGCCAATCGTTCGTTTTAGTTGTTATGTCGGTCCGTCGTTTACAGCGTCAGCAGTTTTTACAGCCATGTTCAAAGCAGTGGAGCCAGATAATTTGCCCAGCGGGAAACCGCGTCCGGGCTGCGCAGCAGGTCGTTGCGCACCTCGATCAGTACCGAGTCGAGGCCCCGGGCATCGCCGTGCACCGGCACGGTCATGTCGCCCAGCGGGTCGATCCTGTAAGGCTGGTTGCCGGCGACTTTCAGCGGATGCTGACCGAGCCCGTCGAGCAGACGCCGGGCGTAGGCCTTTGCCTGGCCGAACAGCACACCGGCTTCCAGTTCACGCGGCTGGCCGTAGTAAACCGGGGTGAAACTGTGAATCCCGACCACCCGCACCGATCGACCCTGGGCCAGACGTTCGTCGATCAACTGTTGCAGCCGTGTATGGAATGGCTTGAACAGGCTCTGACGTCGGTATTCGCGGGTGGCTTCGTCGAGCTCGCGATTGCCGGGCACCTGATAGATCTCGCTCTGCGCCGGAATGCTGTCCGGGGCATGGCGGGGCCGGTTGAGATCGATCAGCAACCGGGAATAGTTGGCGCTCAGCAGCGTGGCGCCAATCTCTTCCGACAGTCGCTCGGCCAGCTCCAGCGCTCCGATGTCCCAGGCGATGTGTTCACGCGCCGCCGCGTCATCCAGGCCCAGGTTGTTCAGGGCGTCGGGGATGTAGCGGCTGGCGTGCTCGCACACCAGAATCAGTGGGTGCGTCGAATCTTCGCGGATCAGGTTGTAGACCGGTCGGGTGTACAACCCAAGCTCGGTGGATTCAGTACAGGCGTGCATAGTGCTCACACAGGTCAGCGGGCGAGAGCTGTTCCGTCAGCGCCAGTTCCTCGGTTTTAAGGGCGAAATAGGTGTCGAGCAACGGTGCCGGCAGCGCTGCCGTCAGCGCTTGGCTGTGACGCAGGCAATCCAGCGCCTGAGCCAGTGAGGCGGGCAGGGCAACGATGCCCCGGGCCGCCCGTTGTTCCTGGTTGAGTGAATCGGGGATTTCATCGGTGATCGCGTTCAGCGCCAGACGCTGTTCGATGCCCAGACGTCCGGCGATCAGCAACGCGGCCATCGCCAGGTGCGGCGAGGCGGTGGCGTCCATGGCGCGGAACTCCAGGTTGTATTGCCTGGCGACGGGTTTGTTGCCCAGGCTCACGGTCGGGCAGATGCGCAGCGCCGCTTCGCGGTTCTGCTGGCCCAGGCAGGCGTAGGACGCGCTCCAGTGATGCGGCTGCAAGCGCTCGTAGGATACCGGCGTCGGTGCAGTGAACGCACACAGCGCCGGCAAATAATGCAGCACGCCAGCCGCCCAGTGCTGACCCAGGGTCGACAGGCCATTGCTGGTGCCGGCGTCATAGAGCATCGGCTGGCCCGCGAGGTCCAGCAGGCTGACGTGCAGGTGTACACCGTTGCACACCGCATCGGCGGCGGTCTTGGGCGCGAAGCTCAGGTCCAGGCCCATTTGCCGGGCGATCTCGCGAGTGATCTCGCGCACGTTCACTGCACGATCCGCCGCCGCCACGCCGAGGGTCGGGCGGCAGGTGATTTCGTATTGATGCTTGCCGTATTCGGGCAGGAACATTTCCGGCTCGACACCGCCGGCGCGCAGGGCGCTGAGCAGCCAGCCGCCGAACTCCGCGCCCTGGCGCTGGGACTCCAGCGAAAAGGCCAGGTGTTCGGCGAAGCCGGCGTGCAGGTTGAATTCGTGTTCGAACGCGGCGTTGACCTGCAAGCCGAGCTGATCGCGATAACGCTCGACTTCATCGCTCAGCAGCGTGCGCGGGCAGGCGCCCCACGGGCGTCCGTCGGTCTCGCGGATGTCGCCGTGGATGAAATCCAGCGCCGGGGCGGCGGCGTCCGGGCCGTTGCCGACGGTGACGCGGCTGGCAAGGTCGGGAATCAGCCGCAGATCGCCGTAAGCGCCCCATGGGTTGGTCGAGGCAATGATGTCCTGCGGGGTCAGCGCGCTGTTGGCCGGCACCCAGCCACAACCGGCCGCCTGATAGTGTTCCAGTTCATCGCTGGGAAACGAGCGGCCACGGGTGATGCCGATCAGGTCGGTGGTAACGATGGTGGTCATCGGCAGTGGCGACAGGCGCTCGCTCATGGCGTCATCTCCCGCAGACGACCGAGTACGGTGTCGGTGTCGGTGATCCAGCAGTAGCCCTTGATCGCGTTCAGGCAGGCGTCATGGCGTGCTTCGGTGTAGGTCGCGCAGGCGTCCGCCACCAGCGTCACCAGATAGCCCCGGTCGGCGGCGTCGCGCACGGCCATGTCCACGCACTGGTCGGTGACGATGCCGGCGATGATCAGATGACGGGTTTGCAGATTGCGCAGCACGTAGTCGATGTTGGTCGAGTTGAAGACCCCGGAAGAGGTCTTGGGCAGCACGATTTCATTTTCTGTCGGGGTCAGTTCAGCGATGACCTGTGCCTGCGGGCTGCCCTTGGGCAGGTGCATGTCCGACAGTTTGTGATCCAGCGAGCGGTCACGACCATCGGCGGTCAGGCTTTCGATCAGGGTGTGCAGCACGTTCTGCCGTGCATTGCGGAAGGCGTTGAGCAGGCGCACCTGATTGGGCACCACCAGCGAGCGTGTGCGATGGAGGAAGTAAGCGGCGTCCGGGCCTTCGAGGTGCGGGTCGAACTGCGGCTCGAGCCAGGCACGCTGCATGTCCACCAGCAACAGCGCGGTGTGATCGGTGACAAACGGCAGGTCCCGTGGCGAGCGATGGGGAAGGCTGAACATCCTTATTTATCCTCCAGCAAATGGGTGTCGAAGTCGTTGCGCAAGGCATCGATGCCTTCCAGGCGGTCGGCCAGGTCCGGGCTGCGCAGGGTCAGGCAGGCGATCAGCGCTTCGACCTGGGCCAGCGCCGGGACCATGGTGTCGAACGGCGACGCCGATTCCACCGGGGCGCTGATGATCATGTCGGCCAGTTCCCGCAGTGGCGAGGCGTAGATGTCGG
This sequence comes from Pseudomonas sp. BW7P1, assembly GCF_024981055.1. NCBI lineage: Bacteria > Pseudomonadati > Pseudomonadota > Gammaproteobacteria > Pseudomonadales > Pseudomonadaceae > Pseudomonas > Pseudomonas sp. BW7P1. The sequence continues at coordinate 2,464,828 of NZ_CP103374.1, forward strand.
TGAACAACACGACCCGCGCATTGTTGTGCTTCGCCGCCGTGGCCACGCGCAGGGCCTGGGTCTGGTAGCGGCGATAGTCGAACACCAGCACCACGTCCTGACGTTGCAGATCGAACAGGCGATCGGGCAGTTGCGCGTTGTCTTCCAGGGCAAAACAACCGGGGCGCAGCAGTCGCAGGTGATTGAGCAGGTAGGTGGCCATCAGGCTGCTGAAGCGCCCGCCGAAGCAGTAGACCTGATGACGGGTGTCCAGCAGCCATTGCGACAGGATCCGCACGTCTTCGGGTTGAGTCAGAGCCTGGGTTTCCGCCAGCAGGCTGTGGCTGTGGGCCAGATAGTGGCTCCAGGCATCGTCCTGTTTCAGGTTCGAACGGGGCTGCAGCAGCGTGCGTGGCGAACGCAGGCGATGGTCCATGTCGCTGAGCAGGGCGTCCTGAAATTCGGCGTAACCGCCAAAACCGAGTTTTTTGACCAGACGCACGATGGTCGGATCGCTGACACCGGCGTGCTCTGCCAGACGCGCCATCGGGCCAAGCCCGTTGCGCGGGTACTGATCGAGCAAGGCCCGGACGACTTTGCGCTCTGACGGCGTAAGGTCCAGGCCGGGATCGGTAATCAGGTCTCTGAGAGGGGGCATCCGGGCTCCTGCTGGATGGGGGGTGTTGAATTCGCTTCACAATCCGTTAAAACAGTATTTATGTAACTGACGTTACATGTCTAGTGAATTTTCCGCGACGTCATTGAAGCCCCAAAATGGGGCGAAATGCCCGTGTAGCAAGGGCTACATGGATATCCATGGGTCTTGTAGTCCATTGCCCATTGTTGTGTCAGAAATTACCGCTTTGTTGTGAGGGAGTGATTTCGGGGCTGTCACGAAGGAGCCCGGTTTACGGCACAATTACGACTCTGTCGGCACTTTGCCGGATGTTTTTTACTTTCTGACCGAGTGACTCAGCGTGCAAGCCACCCGTTTGACCTTGATTTGCCACGCCAGAACCGTCTCACAAAAATTGGCGCGCTTTCCTACAGATGAGCCCGTTGAAAAAAGGGTCGTTGCATCTGACTCCCTGGCCACCCGGTTCGAGTTACCGCGTCGTTTGATCTGCGGTCCGGAACTGCGCACACGCCAGACCGCCGCATGGTTCGGTGCAGACGCGCAGGTTGATGAAGCCTTGCGCGATTGCGACTGGGGCCGTTGGCAGGGGCAGTCGATCAAGGACCTGCAGCGAGATGAACCGCAAGCCCTGCAAGCCTGGCTCGAAGACCCCGGCGTTGCGCCGCCCGGCGGTGAGTCGGTAGTCCAGCTCTGTGAGCGGGTGGCCATGTGGCTGGCGACCCTGCAAATCACGCCGGGCCATGTGGTGGCCGTGACCCATCCGTTCGTTATCCGGGCAGCGCTGATGCAGGTCCTGCAGGGCGAGGCGTTCAACCGGATCGATGTCGAGCCGCTGGCGGCCGTCGAGTTGCGTTTCTTCGGGCGCTGGCGACTACGCTTGCAGGGCATCGACCTTGAAGGAGACGGCTCATGAAGCGATTGCTGGTGATCGGCATAGGCGCCGGCAACCCTGACTACATCACGATGCAGGCCGTGAACGCGTTGAATCAGGTGGACGTGTTTTTCCTCATGGACAAGGGCCGGAGCAAGGACAAGTTAATCGACCTGCGTCGCGAAATCTGCGAGCGCTACATCACCGATCGTACCTACCGCTTCGCCGAAGCCCGCAGTCCGGAGCGGGAGCGCGGGGACGTGGATTACGGGGGCAGCGTTGATGATTTGAACCGGGCCAGGCAGCAAACCTTCGAACACCTGATCAATGACGAATTGTCTGACGGTCAGTGCGGCGGTTTTCTGGTGTGGGGCGATCCGGCGCTGTACGACAGCACGATTCGTATCCTGCAGGCGATTCTGGCCTCGGGGCGATGTGCGTTCGAGTTCGACGTGATCCCCGGTATCACCAGCGTTCAGGCCCTGGCGGCGCAACACAAGGTGCCGTTGAACAGCATCGGCCGCTCGATTGAAATCACCACCGGTCGACGTCTCGCGGCGGGGCAGGTGAGCGATACCGACAGCCTGGTGGTGATGCTCGACGCCGAAGATTCCTACCATCGGGTGGCTGATCAGGAGACAGAGATCTACTGGGGGGCCTACCTCGGCACGCCGGATGAAATCCTCATCAGCGGCAAGCTCAAGGATGTCGCCGATGACATCGAGCGGGTGCGCAAGGCGGCGCGGGCCGAGCATGGCTGGATCATGGACACGTATCTGCTGCGCAAGCCTTGACCTCTCGACCAAAGCGCTCGCGATACACCGAGGGCGGCACGCCGACCACGCTGCGAAACGCCACGCGAAAGCTCTCCACCGAACGATAGCCACAGCGCTGGGCGATCTGTTCGGTGTTCTGCGGTGTGCTTTCCAGCAACTCCCGGGCCCGGGCCAGGCGTTCGTGTTGCAGCCAGGCTTTGGGCGACTGACCGCTGGCCTGGGTGAACTTGCGCAGGAAGGTGCGTTCGCTCATCGCCGCTTCGCTAGCCAGATCGCGCACTTCCAGTGGTTCGTGCAGGCGCTCGCGGGCCCACTGCATTACACGCGACAGATCGCTGCGCGGTGTCGGGCTGACCGGTGTCGGAATGAACTGCGCCTGACCGCCAGTGCGTTGCGGCGACATCACCAGCCGACGCGCCACTGAATTGGCGACCTGAGTACCGAAGTCCCGCGCCACCAGGTGCAGGCAGGCGTCGATCCCGGCAGCGCTGCCCGCCGAGGTGATCAACTGGCCGGAATCGACATAAAGCACATCCGGATCGACATCGATGGCCGGGAAGCGCTCGGCCAGCTCCGCGGTGTAGCGCCAATGGGTGGTGGCACCGTGTCCGTCGAGAAGTCCGCTGGCCGCCAGCACAAAGACGCCGGAGCAGATCGACAGCAGCCGGGCACCGCGCGAGTGCGCATCACGCAATGCTTCGAGCAATGCTTCCGGGACCGGCGCGTTGCGGTCACGCCAGCCGGGAATGATGATGGTGCGCGCCTGGGCCAACAGCTCCAGACCGCCATCGGCCAAAACCTGAATCCCGCCCATGGCGCGCATCGGGCCCTGATCGACGGCGGCGATGCAGTGCGTGTACCACGGGAATTCGAATTCCGGTCGGGCCAGGCCGAAGATCTCCACGGCGATGCCGAACTCGAACGTACAGAGGCCGTCGTAGGCCAGGATCGCGACCAATCCAGGTGAATCAGGCATTTGGCGGAAAATTCCCGGTGAGTGTCTTGTGCGCCACTGTAGCGGCAAGCGACGGCTCGATAAAGTCTGTTCATCCCTTCACAGACGTAGGAGCAACACAACATGCCCAGCCTGGTTCGCCAAATTCCTGCAGCCCCTTCGGCCATTGCCCTGATGCACTTCAGCAACCGTCTGACCTTTGAAACCGACTGCTCCGACGTCTTCAGCAGCCAGGAGGCCGGCGAGGTCGACTTTGTGCTGGTGGATGTGCGCGGGCCGCTGGCCTTTGAGCGCGGTCATGTGCCGGGGGCGATCAATATTCCGGGGCGCCTGATGACGGCCGAAGCGCTGGCGGACTACCCGGGCTCCACGCTGTTCGTGGTCTACTGCGCCGGGCCACACTGCAATGGTGCCAACAAGGCTGCGGTGAAACTGGCGGCGCTGGGTTACCCGGTCAAGGAAATGATCGGCGGGGTGACCGGCTGGCTCGATGAGGGCTTCGAATTGAGTATCCCGGCACCCCGCAGCGTGACGCCTGCGATTGCCTGCGATTGCTGATACCCGTTGAGTTGCCGCTCTCGGCGGCAACTTTTAATGGCTTTGTCCTACAGCCCTTGCACCGCTCTGGCGCACACTTTTCCAGCGCGACGACACTCGCCGATTTTCTATAAGTATTTGTCGCTTAAACACAATTTGCCCCGTGCGCGGCGCCATAGACTGCCGGCCACTTCGGTTTCTTTGCGCTCACCAGCCCGAGACCGGAACTGACAATCGAAAGCTGCCAATAAAAGCCTCCGCACACGGGAGTAATAAATGAAAAAGCTGGTTATGTTCGGTGCCCTGGCACTGTCGATGTTGTCCCTGACGGCCGTGGCCGAAGACGCCAAACCGATCCGTATCGGTATCGAAGCCGGTTACCCGCCATTCTCGATGAAAACCCCTGACGGCAAACTGGCCGGTTTCGACGTGGACATCGGCGACGCGCTGTGTGAGCAGATGAAAGTCAAATGCACCTGGGTCGAGCAAGAGTTCGACGGTCTGATCCCGGCGCTGAAAGTGAAGAAGATCGACGCGATCCTGTCCTCGATGACCATCACTGACGATCGCAAGAAAAACGTCGATTTCACCATCAAGTACTACCACACCCCGGCGCGCTTCGTGATGAAGCAAGGCTCCGGCGTGAAAGACCCGCTGGTCGAGCTCAAGGGCAAGAAAGTCGGTGTGCTGCGCGCCAGTACCCACGACCGCTACGCCACCGAAGTGCTGGTACCGGCCGGGATCGAGCTGGTGCGTTACGGCTCGCAGCAGGAAGCCAACCTGGACATGGTGTCCGGTCGTATCGACGCGATGCTGGCCGACTCGGTCAACCTGAGCGACGGCTTCCTGAAAACCGACGCCGGCAAAGGCTTCGAATTCGTCGGCCCGACCTACGAAGACGCCAAATACTTCGGCGGCGGCGCCGGTATTGCCGTGCGTAAAGGCGATACCGAGCTGGCGGAGAAATTCAACACCGCCATCAATGAAATCCGCGCCAACGGCAAGTACAAGCAAGTGCAGGACAAGTACTTCGACTTTGACGTGTACGGCCATTAATTAGCCTTGGAAAAAGTGGCCCCGTTGATGCGGTGGCCACTTTTTTTTCGCCTGTGATTTATCCTGTCAGCACATTTTCAATGCAGTCACTGTGCAGCAGCGACTGCAGAATTTCCGGAGTTCCCCATGCAACGCATCGATCATGTTCTGCCCTGGAGCCACCTGGGCAGCGAGCGCGCGCTCAGCGTCTTTCGTTACGGCACCGGCCCGCGCAAGGTCTACATTCAGGCCAGCCTGCACGCCGATGAGTTGCCGGGCATGCGCACCGCGTGGGAACTGAAGCAGCGCCTGAGCGAACTGGAACAGCAAGGCCGGTTGCAAGGCGTGATCGAACTGGTGCCGGTGGCCAATCCCATCGGCCTCGATCAGCACCTGCAAGGCAGTCACATGGGCCGTTTCGAACTGGCGAGCGGCAAGAACTTCAACCGCTCCTTCGTCGAACTCAGCGCCCCGGTGGCCGCGCGCGTCGGCGATCAGTTGGGTAACGATGCCGAGGCCAACATCGCCCTTATCCGCCAGACCATGGGCCAAGTGCTCGACGACCTGCCGGCCCCGACCTCGCAACTGGAAGCGCTGCATCGTCTGTTGCTGCGCCATGCCTGCGACGCCGACATCACGCTGGACCTGCACTGCGATTTCGAGGCGGCGATTCACCTTTACGCGCTGCCGCAACACTGGCCGCAATGGCAATCCCTGGCCGCTCGCCTGAAAGCCGGCGTGGCGCTGTTGTGTGAAGACTCAGGCGGCAGTTCGTTCGACGAGTCGTGCTCCACGCCCTGGTTGCGTCTGGCAAGGCTGTTTCCGAACGCTGCGATTCCACCCGCCAACCTCGCCACCACGCTGGAACTGGGTAGCATGGGCGATACCCGGGTCGAACAGGCACAGGCCAATTGCGAAGCGATCCTGGGCTTCCTCGCCGAACAGGGGTTCATCAGCGGCGAATGGCCGCAAGCGCCGCAAACGTGCTGCGAAGCCATGCCGTTCGAAGGCACCGAATACCTGTTCGCCCCGCACCATGGCGTGGTGAGCTTTCTGCGCGACGCCGGTGAATGGGTCGAGCGCGGTGATCCCCTGTTTGAAGTGGTCGATCCGTTGAAGGATCGCATCACCACCGTGCGCGCCGGCACCAGCGGCGTGCTCTTCGCCATCGACCGTGGGCGCTACACCCAGCCGGGCACCTGGCAGGCGAAAGTGGCGGGGCGCGAGCCGATTCGGGCGGGCAAGTTGATCAACGACTGACCCCTTCGGCCGAACCACAGTGTTAGGCTCTGCCCCGAACCCTGCACTGTGTGAAGGAAGGCTTATGTTGAAAGTGTTTGCGTTGCTGACGCTGCTCGCGTCTACCGCCGTTCAGGCTCAGACCTCGCTGCAGAACGATCTGCCACTCAACTACCTGGCCCAGGTTCACCCGGACGCCGAACAGCGTCCGTTGGTGATTTTCCTGCATGGCTATGGCAGTAACGAAGCCGACCTGATCGGCATGAAATTTCAGCTGCCCGTGCAATACAACTACCTGTCGGTTCAGGCACCCATGGCGTTGGGCGAAGGACGATTCCAGTGGTTTCGCAAGAAGGGCGAAGGCGCTTACAACGGCGAGACCGATGATCTGAAGGCTGCCAGCCAGAAGCTGCGAGCCTTTGTCACCGCCGCCGCGCAGAAATATCACGCCCGACCGGACAAGGTGTACCTGATCGGTTTCAGCCAGGGCGCCATGATGACCTACGAAGTGGGGTTGCGGCAGCCGGCAGCGGTGGGTGGCATTGCGGCATTGAGCGGGCGGGTGTTACCGGTGCTCAGGAATGAGTTGGAGTCAGCGCAGCAGCATCCGCCGCTGGCGATCTTCATCGGCCATGGCACGGCGGATGACCGGGTGCCTTACAGTGGCGCCACGTCGGCCAAAACGCTGCTGGAGAAGCTGGATTACACACCGGAATTTCATGCCTATCCCGGGGTCGGCCACAGCATCAGTGCGGCCGAGCTTCGGGATTTGAACGGCTGGTTGCAGCGACTCAATCCGTGATGATCACTTTTCGCTGAGGATGGCTTTCACCAGCGCGTCGTGACCGCTCTTGTCGCTGGCCCGGGAAATCACCTGAACCAGCGCCATGCGGGTGCCGGAGCCGGCCATCAACGTGGTGTTGAGCGTCTGGCCACCGCCCTGGGTTGCGGTGCTGTCCACCTGACGCAGTCCCAGGCCATTGCTTTTGCGGGTCAGGCTCTTCTCGCTGAGCTTGTTGAAGTCCGGCAGTGCCTTGCGCTGGCCTTCGATGAAGTCGGAGACGGTGCCGTCGAGAAATGCACTGTCGTTGTCCTTGACGTTGTTGCCTTCGGGAATCTGGTTCTCGGCGGTGATGACCACGGTTTTGGTGGTCTGGTTGGTGTACATCGTGCCCTTGGCACCGGTCGGGCCGGCCGGCAGCGGGTCACCGACGAAGCCCTTGGGCAGGACAAAACTGAACTTGCCGTCGAGCATCGAGACTTTCTCGGTGACAGCCTTCTCTTTGGCCTTGGCCGCCTGGGCACTGACGGCGCCGAAACCGGCCACCGCCGCCAGCAGCAGGACGACGGCTTTCTTGCTAAGCAATGACATTCGAATCTCCGAGGGATGGTCGCGCTTGGGCGGCGATCATCCCACGGAGCATACCCGGCACTCCAGAGCGGTTTGTCCGGGCGGATTCAATGGGCCGACGGTGTCGGTGCCGGTCTGGCCAGCAACTGCCGGGTGACCCCGAGCATCGCCACCGAAACGGCCACCGCCACGACGAAGCCGCCATAAGCCAGACTTGGCAGCGTCAGGGCCAACACCAGGCAAAACGCCGAAAACGAATACATCCCCGTGGCCGTCGCCCGTAACAGCGCGGCGGTGAATGCCGGCCCGCGCGTCTGCTGGGAAAACACCGCCATCACGCTGCCCAGCACCGGGAACACCGCGAGCAATCCGCTCCAGCGCTCGCCGACCGTGCTGGCCAGCATCGTCACTACCAGCGTCAACGCCGCCCCGGCAATCATCCGCCAGACCAGTTTGTCCGACTTCGGCGCCGGGCCGCTGGTGACCGGTTGCACCTTGGGAAACAGATAGGGCGCTGCAAGGAGGGCGGTCGCAGCGGCGACGACGGAGAAGGGCAGCGACGCCGGAATCAGCGACAGGATCAGCGCCAACACGGCCCAGACCGAAAGAGAAACCACCAGCGCCAACGGCCAGTTCGCCCGCTGCGCCACCTGCGCATAAGTGACGCAAAACGCGATCATCGCAAACATGGCCGACAGCGCCGCGACCGCCGATTGCGCGGCAAACGCCGGTCCTTGCTCGATGGCGAGGAACAACAGAATCGGCCCGACCACCACCGGCAACCCCGAAAGCCACCCGGCCACACTGGGTCCCCAACGTTTGCCCGCCAGGGAAATCAGCAAAAGAAAACCGGGGATCAGCAGCAGTTTGAGGATCAGCACGCGGGTGACTCCGTGGATAAGAGACGGCCACGGTAGCATTGCCGGTGATGGATTGCTGTAAATGCATGCAATAAATGTATACAAAGTGCCTAGAAGGATCGCCGACTATGCTCTGGTCATCAGGGTTTACCGGAGTCGATGCCGCGATGGGCAGAACACCGAAGGTGCTGCGTGGATGCTGCGGAGTCGGCTTGTGGGCGTTGTTGCTGACACCGACCTGGGCCAGTTGGCAGGACGCTGTGCCCGGCGCGCAGATCATCGGCACCGGTGACTTCAGCGTGTTCGGTTTTGACATTTATAACGCCCGGTTGTGGAGTGCCGCACGACCATTGGCCGATGGTCAGCCTTTCGCCCTGGAATTGATCTACCGGCGCAACGTGTCCCGCGATGATCTGGTCAAGGCCAGCGTCGAGGAAATCAAACGCCTGGCCGGTTCGTCCATCAGCCCGGCGCAACTGGCCGTGTGGCAAGCGCAGATGCAGCAATCGTTCGTCGACGTCCAGGCCGGCACGCGGATTACCGGGGTGTATCTGCCGGGGCAGGGCGCACGGTTCTTTGTCGGCCAACAGTTGCAACATGAGATCGACGATCCTCTGTTCGCCCAGGCGTTTTTCAATATCTGGCTGGATCCACGCACGCGCAGTCCCGAATTGCGCCGACAATTGCTCGGCACTGCCAGCCCCTGAGCGCAGCACATCGGCGCTTGGGTGCGCCGACTGAAACGTCTAAGCTGCGCCTTTCTACTTGTTTCTGGATGTGTGCGTGAAATTCAGCCTGCCCAAAATCGCCACTGCGCCGTTCTGCCCGCCGGAAGTGGCCGGCAGCGTCTCGGTTGATCCGAATGCCTCGTTTTTCAAACGCGTTCTGCGTTTTGCCGGCCCTGGTCTGTTGGTGTCCATCGGCTACATGGACCCGGGCAACTGGGCGACGGCCATCGAGGCTGGTTCGCACTTTGGTTACAGCCTGTTGTTCGTGGTGCTGCTGGCGAGCCTGGCGGGAATGGCCGTGCAATGCCTGTGTTCGCGGCTGGGCATCGCTACCGGGCGCGACCTGGCGCAACTGTCCCGCGAACGCTACAGCACCCCGACGGCGCGGCTGCAATGGGTGCTGGCGGAAATCTCGATCATTGCCACCGACCTTGCAGAAGTGCTTGGCTGCGCGCTGGCGTTTCACCTGTTGCTCGGTTGTTCTCTGAGCTTCGGCATTGCCCTGACTGCATTCGATACCTTGCTGGTGCTGGCCCTGCAAAACCGCGGTTTCCGGCGGCTGGAAGCAATCATGCTGGTGTTGGTGGGCACCATCGGCGCGTGCTTCTTCGTTGAACTGCTGCTGATCAAACCGTACTGGCCGGACGTCGCCCAAGGCTTCAAGCCGTCACTGTCGGCCATCAGCGATGCGGCGCCGCTGTACCTGGCCATCGGCATCCTCGGCGCCACCGTCATGCCGCATAACTTGTACCTGCACACGTCGATCGTACAGACGCGGCTGATCGGCCAGGATCTGGCCAGCAAGCAGGACGCGGTAAAACTGGCGCGCATCGACACCATCGGCTCGCTGGCACTGGCATTGCTGGTCAACGCGGCGATCCTGATTCTTGCCGCCGCCGCGTTCAATCAGACCGGCCATTCCGACGTGGTGGACATTCAGGACGCCTACCACTTGCTCGATCCGCTGGTGGGCGGCGCGCTGGCCAGCGTGCTGTTCGGCGTGGCGCTGCTGGCGTCGGGGCAGAGTTCGACCTTCACCGGCACCATCGCCGGCCAGGTGATCATGGAAGGCTATCTGAACCTGCGCATTCCCTGCTGGCAGCGACGCCTGATCACCCGGGGGCTGGCGCTGATCCCGGCGTTCATCGGCGTGTGGCTGATGGGCGAAGGTGCGGTGGGCAAATTACTGGTGCTGAGCCAGGTGGTGTTGAGCCTGCAATTGCCGTTTGCGCTGTATCCGCTGATTCGCATGACCAACGACAAACAGCTGATGGGGCCGTTTGTGAATCGATTGCCGACAAGGATTCTGGCGTGGGGCCTGTTTGCAGTGATCAGCGGCGCCAATGCCTGGTTGATTCTGCAACTGGCGGCGTGATTTTCCACACGACGGGCAAAAAAACACCCGGTGCGACGTGAGTCGTACCGGGCTTGTTGCCAACGGGCAATGGATGTCGTGGATCCGCCGCCCGCTGTTGAACGCTTTTGTGCTTAAGCGCGTTCCAGCGCCAGAGCCACGCCTTGACCGCCGCCGATGCACAGGGTCGCCAGACCCTTTTTCGCATCGCGCTTGATCATTTCGTGCAGCAGGGTCACCAGCACGCGGCAGCCCGATGCACCGATCGGGTGACCGAGAGCGATGGCGCCGCCGTTGACGTTGACCTTGTCCAGATCCCATTGCAGGTCTTTGGCTACTGCCAGGGATTGTGCGGCGAAGGCTTCGTTGGCTTCGATCAGGTCGAGCTGGCCGATGTTCCAGCCGGCCTTGTCCAGGCAGCGACGAGTGGCCGACACCGGGCCGATGCCCATGATCGCCGGGTCGACGCCCGCGTTGGCATAGGCGGCGATTTTCGCCAGCACCGGCAGGCCAAGGGCCTTGGCTTTTTCCGCGCTCATCAGAATGACCGCAGCCGCGCCGTCGTTCAGCGACGAAGCGTTGCCGGCAGTGACGCTGCCGTCCTTCTTGAACGCCGGGCGCAGTTTGGCCAGGGATTCGGCGGTGGTGTCGCCCCGTGGCTGCTCGTCGACCTTGAACGCCACCGGGTCGCCTTTGCGCTGCGGGATCAGGATCGGGGTGATTTCATCGACGAAGCGCCCGGCCTCGATGGCGGCAGCGGCTTTCTGTTGCGACGCGGCAGCGAAGGCGTCCTGCTGCTCGCGGCTGATCTGGTATTTCTCGACCAGATTCTCGGCGGTGATGCCCATGTGGTAGTCGTTGAACGCATCCCACAGGCCATCGCTGATCATGGTGTCGACGATTTGCGCGTGCCCCATGCGCAGACCGGTGCGGGCGCCCGGCATGACGTAATTGGCCAGGCTCATGTTTTCCTGACCGCCGGCGATGATCACGTCGGCGTCGCCGCAACGGATCGCCTGGGCACCGAGGTGCAGGGCCTTGAGGCCCGAGCCGCAGACCTTGTTCAGGGTCATGGCCGGCACGGCGTGGGGCAGGCCGGCCTTGATCGCCGCCTGGCGCGCCGGGTTCTGGCCGGCGCCGGCGGTCAGCACCTGACCCATGATCACTTCATCGACCTGGGCACCGTCCAGACCGGTCTGCTCCAGCAACTGACGGATGACCGCCGCGCCCAGATCCACGGCGGAGACGGTGGCCAGCGATCCCTGGAAACTGCCGATGGCGGTGCGCGTGGCGGCAACAATGACAACGTCTTGCATTTTCGAATTCCTCACTCGGCAGCGAACTGCATTTCCGGTACGTGATCCGGGACGACAAGTTTACCAGCGGTTTTGGCGACGATTTCCTCGACGCTGACGCCAGGTGCGCGTTCCTTGAGGACAAAAGCGCCATTTTCGATTTCCAGGTACGCAAGGTCGGTCAGGACGCGCTTGATGCAACCGGCGCCGGTCAGCGGCAGGCTGCACTGGTTCAGCAACTTGGACTCACCGTCCTTGGACGCGTGGGTCATGATGACGATGATGTTGTCGGCGCCGGCCACCAGGTCCATCGCGCCGCCCATGCCCTTGACCAGTTTGCCCGGGATCATCCACGAGGCGATGTTGCCTTGTACGTCCACTTCGAAGGCGCCCAGCACGGTCAGATCGACGTGACCGCCACGAATCATCGCGAAGGATTCGGCAGAGTTGAAGATCGATGCGCCGATGCGCGCGGTCACGGTCTGTTTGCCGGCGTTGATCATGTCGGCATCGATGGTGTCTTCGGTCGGGAACGGGCCCATGCCGAGCAGGCCGTTTTCCGATTGCAGCATGACTTCCATGCCTTCGGGGATGTAGTTGGCGACCAGGGTCGGAATGCCGATGCCCAGGTTCACGTAAAAGCCGTCCTGCATTTCGCGGGCGACGCGTTGAGCCATTTGTTCGCGGGTAAGTGCCATGTTCTTGTTCTCCGTCAGCCTGGATTATTTGCGGATGGTGCGTTGTTCGATGCGTTTTTCGAACGTGCCGCAAATGACCCGGTCGACGTAGATGCCGGGGGTGTGGATCTGCGACGGATCCAGTTCGCCGGGTTCGACGATTTCTTCGACTTCGACCACGGTGATCTTGCCCGCGGTGGCGGCCAGCGGGTTGAAGTTCTGCGCGGTGTGGCGGTAGATGACGTTGCCGAAGTGGTCGGCTTTCCAGCCTTTGACGATGGCGAAGTCGCCGGTGATGGATTCTTCCATCAGGTATTTGCGACCGTGGAACTCACGCACTTCCTTGCCTTCGGCGACCGGTGTGCCGACGCCGGTGGCGGTGAAGAAGGCCGGAATGCCGGCGCCGCCTGCGCGCATTTTTTCGGCGAGGGTGCCTTGCGGGGTCAGAACGACTTCGATGTCGCCCTTGAGCAGTTGCTCCTCGAACAGTTTGTTTTCGCCGACGTAGGAGGCGATCACCTTGCGGATCTGGCGATCGGTCAGCAGCACGCCGAGACCGAAGCCATCGACGCCGCAGTTGTTGGAAACGACGGTGAGGTCGCGGGTGCCCTTGCGCTTGATCTCGGCGATCAGGTTCTCCGGAATGCCGCACAGGCCGAAGCCCCCGGCGATCACGGTCATGCCGTCTTCAAGGCCCGCCATGGCTTCCTTGTAGGAATACACGCGCTTGTCGAAACCTGCCATATGCACCTCTTTTATTGTTTGTCGGGCGGCTGGCTAGCCGAATGACTGGAGTGTCTCGCTGCTGGATATATTTGTTAAGTTGATTTTTAAGGTTGATTGATTGATAAATCTCATCAAGTCTCTGATACGGAAGCATAGCGTTCATGACCATCAAGCAGATCCGCGCCTTTCTCGCCGTGGCCCAGAGCCTGAGTTTTGCCGTGGCCTGCGAGCGCCTGCACCTGTCGCAATCGGCGCTGAGCCTGACCATCAAGGCGCTGGAGGAGGGACTGGGCGGGCGCCTGTTCAGCCGCAACACGCGCAACGTGGCGCTGACGCCGGAAGGCGAATCGCTGCTGCCCCTGGCCCGGCGCCTGATCGCCGATTGGGACAACGCCGAAGATGAAATGCGCCAGCGCTTCAGCCTGCAACGCGGGCGAGTCACGCTGGCGGCAATGCCGTCGTTCGCCGGCAACCTGCTGCCGCCGATCCTCAAGACTTTCCGTGCGCGCTACCCGAACGTCAACGTCACGGTCAACGACGTCATCAACGAGCAGGTACTGGAAATGGTCCGTGATCGCCAGGTCGAACTCGGCGTGGCGTTCGAGCCGTTGCAGAACACCTCGTTGACCTTCACACCGCTTTACCGGGATCGCTTCGTCGCCGTGGTACCCCAGGATTCACCGTTGGCCCGGCGTACCGATGTCGACTGGCCGACCTTGCTCGAAGAACCCTTCATCACTCTGCAGCGACCGTCGACAGTGCGGGTGATGCTTGAGGAACACTTGCAGGCCCGAGGGATGAAACTGCCGGTGGAGTTTGAAAGCCATCAACTGGCGACTGTCGGGCGGATGGTGGCCAGCGGACTGGGTGTCAGCGCGGTGCCGGCCCTGTGCGCGGAGCAGATGCGCGAGCTGGGAGCGCACTGCCTGACCCTCCATGAGCCCGTGGTGGAGCGGGCGATTGGCGTGTTGACCGATTCCGGGAATGAATTGTCGACGGCGGCGCAGGCGCTTTTTGACATTCTCAAGGCTGAGCACTGAGGCGTTGAGCCAATGACGGCAGGATGTGTTCGCAGGACGCCTCGATCTTCATATCCAGCAGCTCATCCGCCCGGGTCTTGCCCAGATTGATTGCGATCAACGGCTTGCCCCGATCCGCAACCACCCGGCACAGGCGAAATGCCGAATACGCCATCAACGATGAGCCGACCACCAGCATTCCCCCCGCATTCTCCACTGCCGCCATGGCACGCGCCGCTGTCGGTTGGGCCACGTTCTCGCCAAAAAACACCACATCCGGCTTCATCCGTTCGCTTTCACAATACGGACAGTGCGGCACCTGGAAACGTGCCTCGAAAGCCGGATCGAGCAGGGTGTCGCCGTCCGGCGCCTGCACCGCATCGACGCCCGCCAGATACGGATTCTGTGTTTCCATCAAACGCTGGATCGAATCCCGCTCGCTGCGCCGGCCACAATCCAGGCACAGCACCCGGTGCAGGCTGCCGTGCAGTTCGATGACATCGTGACTGCCAGCCTGATCGTGCAAGGTATCCACGTTCTGGGTGATCAATCCGCCGATACGGCCCTGGCTTTGCAGGCTGGCCAGTGCCTCGTGGGCCGCATTCGGTTGAGCCTGGCGTACACGTGGCCAGCCGAGCATGGCCCGGGCCCAGTAGCGACGCCGCGACTCGGGCGCCGACAGAAACTCCTGATACATCATCGGCTGACGACCGCGGCGCACGCCGTTGGTGTCCCGGTAGTCGGGGATGCCCGACGCCGTGCTGATGCCGGCGCCGGTCAGCACTACGAAATCGCCGTCGGCCATGATCCGTTGCAGATAATCGAGATATTCGTCAGAAGGGTGGTCGAGCATGTTCGGTGTTCCGCAGGCTGCGAGTGCCTTGCAGGTTAGCACCGCCGGGCGCCTCTTGCGGGGCGCCCGGTGCCGACATTTATTTGCGTGCCTCCAGAATCAGGTTGAACGGTGTCTGCGTCGCCCGCCGGAACTGCTTGAAGCCGGCCTCATTGAACACCTTGCGCAAGCGCAGCTCACCGGCCTGTGCCCCGAGTCCCAGGCCCACTTCCTGGGACAGCGAGTTCGGCGTGCAGATGAACGTCGATGCCGCATAGAACAGGCGCCCGACCGGGTTGATGTTGTCGTCCAGGGTGTCGTTGGCAAACGGCTCGACCAACAGCACGGTGCCGTCGTCTTTCAGGCAATCGTAGGCATGCCGTGCTGCGCCGACCGGGTCGCCCATGTCGTGCAGGCAGTCGAAGTAGCAGATCAAGTCATAGTCATCGCCAGGAAAGCTTTTCGCCGTGCCCTGAAAAAACTTCGCCCGGCTGCTGACGCCGCCTTCTTCGGCGCGTTGGGTGGCGACACTTACCGAGGGCGCGTGATAGTCGAAACCGACGAAACGCGAGTTGGGATAGGCCTGGGCCATGATCACCGTGGAGGCGCCATGACCGCAGCCGACATCGGCGACCTTGGCGCCGTCTTCGAGTTTGGCCACCACGCCGTCCAGCGCCGGCAGCCATTCTGCAATCAAATGCCCTTTGTAGCCGGGGCGGAAGAACCGCTCGGTGCCGGTGAACATGCACGGATGGTGGTCGCCCCAGGGCAAAGCACCATTGCCGCGCATGGCTTTGACCAGTTTGTCCTTGTCGTGGAAAAACGACGCCACCACACCGAGCCCGCCGGCCACGTAGACCGGCGATTCGTCCTTGGCCAGGGCCATGGCCTGTTCTTCCGGCAAACGGAATTTGCCGTCCAGGTGTTCCATGTAGCCGGACGCCGCATGGGCGCTGAGCCATTCGCGCACCAGGCGGGTGTTGCAGGCGGTTTTTTCGGCGAGGGTTTCCGGGGAGATCGGCTGGCTGTCGGCCATGGCCTTATACAAGCCAAGTTCTTCGCCGACGATGACATTGGCCAGCATCGCTGCGCCGCCCATGTCGTTGACCAGTTTGCCCATGAACTCGTTGAGTCTGGCCTCGTCCATGTCATGTGCTCCTGTCAGGGATCACAGTCCGGTGATGATGGGGGTCGAGGCATTCACCACCGGGCGGTGGTCGTGGAAACGGGCAGGGCGCCGATGGCGTCTGCGGCCCCCTCGACTGGGTACTGATTGAGTCTAGTCGGTGTTGGTGCAGGCGAAAGCACGATAGGCGTACTTCCTTACACAACACGCAGACGTTGCCTACAACTTCGACGTGACGCTATCCCATATTCTGAGTCGACTTGGTCGAGGTAAAGACTTTTGAGTGCTGAAGTCTTTGTTTATCTGTGAAGTCCGAGGCTACCTCCTCGCGCAGCCTGATCGAATCCGTGAGAAATCATCCTCCGCTAGAAGCTGTGGACCTTGTCCTCTTGTCGGGTTACTCACCGATGGTGCTCGCGAGCCGAAGGGCAGAAATCAAAGTGATGCATTGGATGCAACGGAGAGCGAATTGACCGCCTACTTTCCCCCGCTGTGCATAGGCGGATTGACGTACAACCTTTCTCATCTCGAACCCTTTACTTTCACGATTCAGAGCCAATTGGCGAAGCGCGACTTACGCATACGCGTCACTTTTTCGAACCATTGTTTCAGCAAGGGATATGATCAAGCCTTGCATCCGGGAGGGGAGCCGATCCTGCTCGACCATTCCCGGCGGCAGCGTACCTTTTGCGCAATCCGCTATCGTCTTTCACTGTCACTGCCGCCAGTGATCAAGGGATTGAACCATCCCCAGGCGAAAGTTCGTGAAACGGCAGCGATGCGAAATTGGGCGTACTCCGTCATGATTGAGGATCCGGTCGGGCCCTACCATGTCTTTTTTGAGTTACGTCGCGCTGCCGAAGAAAAGCCGCAAGATCTCAATCTGGTCGTGGAGAGCGCCTACCACCAAGCTGAAAAGCCGCCCAGGCTGTTCGGGAAAATGGGATTTATGCTGCTGGCGGTAAGGTCTATCTTCTTCAACCAACCTCCACCAAACGCTGATAGCAGAAACGAAAAAAGGCGCCAAAGGCGCCTTTTTTCGATTCGGTAAAGCAGATCCAGATACCACTTGCGAACCGCCTTGCGCGGTTACAGCTCTCGCTGCCGGGAAGCGCTCAATCTCATCTGGTCAGTCGCTTCGATGGAGGCAAAGCTAACGAAAACTGGCGAACTCGTCAATGAATTCGTAACTCGCCGTTCACGAATAGGGCAGCGGGATCTGTATCCCATTATGTACAGGCTCGCCGCCGATACAAAACTCGTCAATTCCCGCGCATCGCCCACACAGCCGCGATACACCCTCCGGTTTAACTAAACCTGTCAGTCGCCACTTCCGGCGTCTCCTCAGCAGAGGTCTTGCCCATGCAACTTACCCACCCCACCTTGCAGGCCAGCGTCGGGCTCGGCCTGCGTCGCGGCCTGATGAAAGACCTGCAGGCCGCTCGCGCCGGCGATTTCGACTTTCTCGAAGTCGCCCCGGAAAACTGGATCGGCGTCGGCGGTGCCCACGGCGCCGCGCTGCGCGAACTGGCCGAGCGATATCCGTTGTCCTGCCACGGGCTGTCGTTGTCGCTCGGTGGCTCGGCGCCGCTGGACGTGGGCTTTCTGCGGGAAGTGCGGACCTTTCTCGATCATCACAAAGTGCCGCTGTACAGCGAACACCTGAGCTATTGCAGTGACGACGGTCATCTCTACGACCTGCTGCCGTTGCCGTTCACCGAAGAGGCGGTGCACCACGTCGCCGCGCGGATTCGTCAGGCCCAGGACATCCTCGGTCGGCGACTGGCAGTGGAAAACGTTTCCTATTACGCCGCCCCCCGGCAGGACATGGACGAGGTGACCTTCACCAACGCCGTACTGCGTGAGGCCGATTGCGATCTGCTGCTGGACGTGAATAACGTCTACGTCAATTCGATCAACCACGGTTTCGACCCGCAGACGTTTCTGGCCGGGATCGAATCGGGTCGGGTGGTCGGGATGCATGTGGCGGGGCACTTCGATGAGTCCGACACGCTGAAGATCGACACCCACGGCGCTTCGGTGAAACCGGTGGTCTGGTCGTTGCTGGCCGACGCTTATGGCCGATTCGGCGTGCAGCCGACCTTGCTGGAGCGTGATTTCAATTTCCCGGCGTTTTCTGAACTGGTGTCTGAGCTGCAAACCATCCGCCGCCTGCAAACCGAAGGAGGCCCGCGTGGATAATCTTCTGCTGCAACAACAGGCGTTGACCCGCTACCTGCGCGATCCTGACCACGAAACGCCGCCGGCTGACATGGACGCGAGGCGAGTCAATGTCTATCGCGATTTGGTGTTCAACAACGTCTCGCAACTGCTGGGCGGTACGTTTCCGGTGCTGATCCGGATTATCGGCCAGGAACGCTGGCGCACATTGATTCGTGGCTTCCTGCGGGACTACCGCGCGCAGACGCCGAAATTCGGTGAGATCGCCGAGGAGTTTGTCGGTTACCTCGCCTTGGAACCGACCGTGTTGAGCGCGGGCGAGTGGCCGGCGTTTCTCGTGGAACTGGCGCACTACGAATGGGTAGAAATGGTGTTGCAGCAGTCCGACGCCGAAGCCTTGCCTGCGAGTGATCCGGCGCAGTTGCTGGAGCGGCCATTGCAGGTTTCGGCACTGGCCTGGCCGTTGGCGTACACCTGGCCGGTGCAGATGCTCGGGCCGGATCATCAACCGGCCACGCCGCCGGCCCAGCCGACGCTTTTGCTGGTGCGGCGCACGACGGACTGGAGCGTGAAATTTTCCGAGCTGAGCCCGCTGGCGTGGCGGTTGCTGCAACGGATCGAGGCGTTTCCTGCGCTTAACGGTCGCGAGCAACTGCAAGGGTTGGCGCTGGAGGCGGGGTTGCCGGGAACGGTGTCATTCGTGGACAGCGGGCTGGCGTTGTTGCAGCAACTGCATGAGGACGGGGTGATCGGCATTGTTTGAGTCAATCGTGAGGTTTAAGCCAGCGAGGAGGATCGGGATGGAGGCGATAGAAGTGACGAAGTTGTGTCATGTCCTTTTCGAACCAGTCGTCCAGCCATTGGCTGTATTGCCGCTGAGCTGACGATTGCACGGAGGGTTGCCCGAGGCAGTCGCACACCGCCTGTGCGGCTTGCATACCGCTCATCAAGGCCTTGAGCACGCCATGCGAACAAGCCGGGTCGAGCTGACTGGCCGCGTCGCCGACCATGTAATAGCCGCCACCGGCTACTGCCGTACTGATGCGCCACGTTACATCGGCGCCGTGGATGGCGCCCTGCGTGGGCAAGTGTTGCAGCGGTTCGGGAACGGACGGGGAGCGCGGGTCTGGCGCGTCGAATGCCAGATGCGTCCAGTGCGTCAGTTGCGCCTGCACTTTTGCTATCCACGTCCATCCATTGGGGCCCGCCGATAAATGCGGTGCGTGCTCATAACCGTTTGGACATCCCCGGACATAACCGTAGCGGGCAATGAGACGTGGTGAACAGCGGTGGATGGTGAGTCCCAACTGTCGATGCAACCAGGCGGATGCACCGCTGGCATCGATCACATAGTCGGCGTGCAACGGGCCTGAATCGGTTCGCACGCCGGTCACGCGGTTTTTTTCGCTGAGGACTGCGAGTGCGCGACACGGCTGATGCACCGTCACTCCGAGCGTTGCGGCGTGCTGTAATAACGTCGTGTCCAGTGTTGCCCGGGGGAATCTGAAAGCCTCTCCACGGACCCTTGTCGTCACTACCAAAACCGTTGAAGCGCAACGGTTCGTTCCATTGCACCCAGTACCCGCTGAAACGCAACGCATCCTGCGCACACAGTTGCCCGGCAACGCCCAACTGCTGCAACACAGGTTCGACGCCTGGATGCAGGCTTTCACCGGGGCGAAATCGCGGGAAGTCATGACGCTCGATCAATACCACTCGCAGGCCACGCTGCGCGCAGCTGATCGCCGCCGCAGACCCTGCCGGACCGCCGCCGATTACCACGACGTCAAAGGGCTTCAAGGGCGAGTTGCCACGTAGCATTTTCGTGTTTGACCAGTATCGCCTCGGCGCTGACAAACAATCGCACTTGTTGCTTGACCTGCACATCCCTCCATCTGAAGTCCTCGGCAGGAGTGCTTTCGGTTCCACGTTCGTACATCAGGAAGCGAAAGACCCACCCGCGCAACGCTATGCCGACCTGCTGTTGCGCCGAGTCAAGTTCCGGATCGAGGCGCTGTACGTGGCGGAAGGACAGCAACGGCCACGTATTACGCAAGGTCTTGTCGGTTCCCGCGCCGAGTACGTTGTACACCCGGTACATCGAGAGCACGCGGTTCTGGTATTCCTGCTGGGTGATTGCGCCGGTCTGCTGCAGGGAGAATCTGTTTTCAAGGGCGACTTGTGTGTAATCGCTGTATTCGTAGGCGCGATAGCGGACGAACATCCGACCCTGATTCTGGATCAGTTGCGGGGGTGGCTGGTTGTCCCAGGCAACGGCGCCTGTTCCGGTTTCCGCATCGGTCAACGGGATGATGGTGTGCAGGCTGGCGCGGGGCTCGAAAATGCGAGCAGAATCGGGCGCCAGGCCCGGCCAGAAAGAGCCCAGCGCAGCGCAGATTCTGGCGTCCTCGGGAAACGGACTGGCCATTTGGTAACCGGCCAGGCAGTTGATCCAGTTGCCGTCCGGGCTTTGCTCACGAACCCATCCTACCCCCCACCCGGGGCCGAAAAGTCCGGCTTCGCCGTCCGGCAATGTGGCAGGGCGATCTATGCCGACAGGGTGCGTGCCTGCCAACGGCGGTGAGCCGGGCTTGCGCGGTAAGCCGACTATCGCGGTGACTCCCAGATCCTCCGGGGAGAACGGTTGCCCCGTGAGTGTCAGGTTGGCGCAATAACGCACATTCGATAACGCCTGCAGTCGGGCATGCCAGATGTTCGGGTCGGTAAAGGCTGGCACCTGCCTGGCCCAGTGCATCAGGCGGCGCGGGTGGCAAAACGGAAAAAAATCCGGGGTGGCAATGATCGAATAGGCAGAAATCGATGGCAGGTGCTCAAGCGACATACAGTGTGCGCGGATGTAGCCGTCGGCCGTGCCGTCCCGATAGTGCAGGGCGCGATATCCGCCTTGCTTCACCAACTCGGCAACACCCTCGCGCTGGTTCAGATCTTCGATGGTGCCATCGTCGTGGAGCATTGACCGACCGTGGATCATGCCTCCCGAGTCCCTGGGCATCGTGAACGACAACAACTGGCCCCGGTAATGGGTCTGCTCGACGAGCCGGGGAGTGGGCCGGGGCAGCAGCAGGCCCGAGCCCGATCCGGGTTCCACCTCCAGCGTTGCCAGATCCTCGGTGATGACAAAGGGCGATTGGGAGATATCCGGCTCTTGCCAGCCCGATCCGCTGTGGCGCAGATGGATATGGCGAATCTTTTCATTGATCTGAACGTCCTGGAAACTGACGTTCAGATCCTGTCCCGCAAGGCATTCCCTGCCATCGAACAGCTTGTAAATCGGCACCCAGAATTGCGTTGCGGGATCGACGTCCGGTTGAAAATCCATCGGTCCGAACTGCTCGTGATTCCCTTGGCCTTGCACGGCGATATAGGCGCTGTAACGCACCGGCATGATGCGAATGCCATGGGCGTCCTTCTCGACAAACGGCAGGAAACAGCGCAGATCGGGGGAGTACAGGGCGTTGGTATTGCCCACTCGAGCAATTCCAGTACGCGAGTAACACAGATCGGCGTGCTCACCATGCACCGTGTCGGGGGCGCAACGGTACTCGCTGGCAAACACTGCCACGGCCAGCAATTCGCCCTGGGCTTGTCGCTGCAAATCCTTGAGCGTGGGCGGACGGACGCCGAAAACATAGTTCAGCACTGCCTCGACTTCGGCGGGGGTTGGATAGGTTTGCAAAGGCTGACCGCTCGCGTCGCACGTGACCCGAGGTGACGCCAGCGCATGGAACAGCAGGCTGTGAGCGGGCCGGGACGGTTCGATCGCCCGGTTGCCGGTCGGGCAGAAATCCTCGAAACCGGGAACTGACCGGTCGATGCGCAGCGGTTTGAGCAGTTCGGACTTGAGCGGCACCGCGAGAATATCCAGACCATGCGCCAGCATCAGCGAATGCCAACCGCCTGGAGCCAGTCGTTGACAGATTTGGGTGACGGCATCGAGCAGACTCATGGACCCTCCACAAAGCAGCTGTACGGGATGCCATCGCACATGAATTAGCTTACGGTGACGACTGTCAGAAATACCAGTTGCGACCAACGGTGGTCAGCAGCGGTGCGGGCAGCGAAACGATAACGTTCGATACCCTGCACTGACAGTCGGCAATTTCCGGGCAGTTTGTAACTTTCGTCCTGGCGAGATGTCGTCCCGCACACCCGTTGGCTCGGCGCTGTTTAAACGGCCGTCACGAATGAAGCGGCAACTTGAGCTCCGCACACAACCCGCCACCGTCGCGATTGCTCAGCGTCAGCGAACCACCCAGCGCCATCGCCAGTTGCTGGGCAATCGCCAGCCCCAGCCCGGTTCCGCCGGTGCTGCGGTTGCGCGAATTCTCCACGCGATAGAACGGCTCCATCACCTGGGCCAGTTCTTCTTCGGCGATGCCCGGCCCGCGATCCATGACCTTGATCGAAAGGCCGGTCTTCTCTCGCTGGATCAGCAGCTCTGCGGCACCGGCAAATTTCAGCGCATTGTCGGTCAGGTTCACCAGCACCCGGCGCAGGGCGTGGGGGCGGGTGTCGATGACCGCTTCGCTCTTGCCGCTCAACTGCACTTGCTTGCCCATGTCCTGGTAGTCGAACACCAGACTGTCGAGGAACGAATCGAGGTTGGTGCGCCGGCTTTCTTCGGTCGCGCCGTGGATGCTGCGGGCGTAGGCCACGCCTTCACGCACCAGATGCTCCATCTCGCCGAGGTCGTTCCACAGTTTGTCCTTTTCCGCCGAATCGTCCATGAACTCCGCGCGCAGCTTCATTCGGGTGATCGGGGTTTGCAGGTCATGGGAAATTGCCGCCAGCAACTGCATGCGCTCCTTCAGGTACGCGGCGATGCGTGCCTGCATGGTGTTGAACGCACGGGCGGCGTAGACCACTTCGTTCGGACCCTGCTCATCCAGATTGATCGGATGGGCGTTGGGGTCGAGGGTTTCCACCGCATTGGCCAACCGGGTCAGCGGGCGGATGGCGATGCGCACCGCCAGCCAGGTACAGGCAATCATCAGCGCCAGTTGCCCGAGCAGCACCACCGGTAGCCAGGGTGACAGCGGCACCATCGACGGTCGTACATCGATGGTCACCGGGCTGCCGTCGCTCAGGCGCAGATGGCCCTGAAAGTGCTTTTTCGGCCCGGGAATGTCGGTGAAGGTCAGCGGATAGTTTTCGCCGATGGCGTCGGTGATCGAGGTGACCGCAATCGGCACTTCACCCGCATTGATCGGCGTACCCGGTTCGCCTTCGCTCAGCAGGTAGCCGTAGTTGGGCCGGGCCAGGCGTTCGAGCCATTGCGGGCGCTCGGCTGCGGGCAGGCGATCGAGGATCGCGATCGAGGTCGACACGTCGGTTTCCAGATTGCCCAGCATGGTGTTCTTTGCGCTTTCATAGCGCTCGTAATACTGAGCACCGAATGAAAGCGCCTGGGCGAGGATCAGGCCGATCAGGAAAATCAGCGACAGCCGCGAGGCGAGGGTGCGCGGCCAGTGCAGCGCGATCTTCATGCCGGGGCTCCGAGGATTTCCACCGGCAGCGAAAACACGTAACCCTCGCTGCGCACGGTCTTGATGTAGGCCGGTTCGCGGGCATCATCGAGCAGTCGCTGGCGCAGCCGGCTGACCAGCAGATCGATGGAGCGGTCGAACAGATCGGCGTCGCGGCCCTGGGTCAGGTTGAGCAACTGATCGCGGCTCAACACCCGCTGCGGATGATCGAGGAATACCCGCAACAGGCGGTATTCCGCACCGCTCAGGGCGACCATGGTGCCATCGCTGTCCAGCAGGTGCCGGGCCGAGGTGTCGAGCTGCCAGCGACCGAAGGCCAGCAAGCGGCCGCTTTCGGTGACCACCAGATTGGGCGGCAGCATTCGCGTGCGGCGCAGCACGGCGTTGATCCGCGCCAGCAGTTCGCGGGCGGCGAAGGGTTTGGTCAGGTAATCGTCGGCGCCCATTTCCAGGCCGATGATGCGATCGGTCTCATCGTTGCGTGCGGTGAGCATCAAGACCGGCGTGGCCTTGTGTTTGCCGGCGCGCAATTCGCGGCACAGCAGCAGGCCGTCATCGCCGGGCATCATGATGTCGAGCACGATCAGGTCGACGGTGTTGGCTTCCAGAAAACTGCGCATCTGCCGGCCATCGGCGACCACGGTGGTGCGCAGGCCATTCTTTTTCAGGTAGTTGCCAACCAGTTCGCGAATCTCTCGGTCGTCGTCGACGATGAGAATGTGATCGACATGATCCATGGAGCCAAACCTCTATCAAGTGGGGGAATGTCTCGCAGTCTATAGAGCCCGTACCAGCTCGCCTGCCTGCCTTTGTATTGCAGTGTATCTGCCGCGATGGCTGATACATGTGGACGCAAAATCACGATTTTTTCCGGGTTTTGTATCGCTGTGTATCCCCCGGCGGGCGAGATACGTAGCGATTTATACCGGCCGTTTTCCGACACAGACGGGATACCTCGCGAGCTTTAAATGAGCTCCATCGAGGCACACCACAGCGCCTCGGCTCAAACAACCGACGACCCATTGAAGCCTTGAGGAAAACGCCATGACTCACAAATCCGCAATCGCCGCCTGCCTGTTTGCCGCTCTGAACATCTGCACCCTGTCGGCCCGCGCCGAAGCAGCTGCCCCGCAAACCTACACCTACGGCACGCATCTGGATATCCAGAAAGTGATCTCGATGAAAGAAGACAAATCGATGACCTGCGGCATCGTCGACGCCCGCATGACCTACCTCGATTCGGCCGGTCAGACCCGCGTGCTCGATTACAGCAAATTCGCCGACGGCTGCAACAACGAAAACTGATTGCCCACTTCCATCAAAGGACTCTCGCCATGATCAACGTATCTCGCTTTCTGACCGCTGTTGCTTTCTCCTTCGCCGGCGTCGCCGCCCATGCCAACGCCGCCGTCGAACAGAACACCTGTGGCAGCAGCACTTGCTTTCAACTGGCCCCGGTGGCCAAGCCGGGCCACGATGGCCTGATGGCCTCCGACGGCTCCAGCCGTACGCCGCAAGGACAAATGGTGGCTGCCGATGGTGCCAGCCACACGCCGCAAGCGCAGATGGTCGCGGCAGACGGCTCAAGCCATACACCGCAAGGGCAGATGGTTGCCGAAAATGGCGCCAGCCGGGCCCCGCAGAGCCAATGGCTGGACAGCCAGACGGCTTGAACCGCAAAGGTGTCCGCCGGTGAACGGCAGACACCTCTTTGATCGGCAGACCGCCCACATTTCAAAAGGTGAACCCCATGTTCCTCATCGCTTTCCTGGGCGGTCTGTTGACTGTCCTCAGTCCCTGCATCCTGCCGGTGGTGCCGTTTCTGTTTGCCGGCGCCGACCGCTCGCGTTCCTCGATCCTGCTGACCCTCGGCGGCATGGCCCTGACCTTCGCTCTGATCTCCAGTCTCGCCGTGGTCAGCAGCGAGTGGGTGATTCAGGCCAACAATACTGGCCGTCATGTCGCGCTGATCGTGATGGTGCTGTTTGCGCTGTCGCTGATCTCTGCCCGTATAGGTGACTGGCTGGCACGTCCGTTCGTGTTGCTCGGCAATCGCCTGGGTCCGGACACCCGCAAGAAGGCCGGCCCCATGGCTCCGGTCATGATCGGCGTGGCCACCGGTCTGTTGTGGGCGCCATGCGCCGGGCCGATTCTCGGGGTGATCCTCACCGGTGCAATGTTGCAGGGCGCCAGCGCCCAGACCAGCCTGCTGTTGCTGGCTTACGGCGCGGGCAGTGCGCTGTCGCTCGGGACGCTGATCTTTGCCGGTCGCGGCCTGGTCAACCGGTTGAAACCGTCGATTCCTTTCACCGGCTGGTTCCGCCGTGGCGCAGGTGTCGCCGTGCTGGCGGCGGCGGTGGTGATTTCCACCGGGGCCGATCGGAGCCTGCTGGCCGGCACATCGTCCGAAGGCGTCGCCAGTGTCGAGAAAAACGTACTGGAAAACGCGCCGAAAGTGATCGACTACTTCATCAGCAAAGTGCGGGCGGACTCGACTTCGGACGAGCAGAGTAAAGGCACGATGCCGTCGCTGGCCGGCGCGGTGCAATGGCTGAACTCACCGGAGCTGAACGCTCAATCGCTGCGCGGCAAAGTGGTGCTGGTGGACTTCTGGACCTACGACTGCATCAACTGCCAGCACACGCTGCCCTATGTGAAAGCATGGGAGAAGAAGTACGGCAAGGACGGCTTCGTGGTGATTGGCGTCCACACCCCGGAATACGGCTACGAGCGTATCATCGACAACGTCAAGGATCAGGTGAGGAAGCTCGGCATTACCTATCCGGTGGCCATCGACAACAACTACGCGATCTGGCGTAACTTCGACAACCAGTACTGGCCGGCGCATTACCTGATCGATGCCAAGGGGCAAGTGCGTTACACCCACTTCGGCGAGGGGCGCTATGACGCTCAGGAGCAGATGATTCAACAACTGCTCAAGGAGGCCAAGGCACCTTCTGCGTGAACCTGATCGATGACGGCCCGGCGACGAATGTCCCGGGCCTTTTTCGTTGGCCGGAAATCTGTTTCGAGTGCTTTACAAAATCCCGCCATTCATCGGTGAAGTCCCGGTTTACGGGGCTCTCCAGACGATCGGCAGGGACGGCGCACAGTCTCGGGACGATAGTGAAAGAGCAGGGCTGTATCCGCCCTGTCACTGATAAAAAGAAAGCGAGGTTGCCATGCCGAAATTCGTGATTGAACGCGAGATTCCAGGAGCCGGAAACCTTTCGGAGCAAGAACTCAAGGCGGTATCGCAAACGTCCTGTCAGGTGTTGCGCGAACTCGGACCACAGGTGCAGTGGCTGCAGAGTTATGTCACCGCCGACAAGATCTACTGCGTGTACATCGCCCCTGATGAGGAGCAGGTGCGCGAGCACGCGCGGCTGGGCGGGTTTCCGGCCAACAGCGTATCCCGGGTGATGAGCGTCATCGACCCGACGACCGCCGAGTGACGCCTATGAGCACCCCCATCGATCTCAATGCCCTCAAGGAACGCCAGAAGGTCGCCTGGGCCAGCGGCGACTACGCGGTGATCGGCACCACCTTGCAGATTGTCGGTGAGAACCTCGCCGAAGCCTGCGATTTGCGTTGCGATGAAGAAGTACTCGACGTGGCGGCCGGCAATGGCAATGCCACGCTGGCGGCGGCGCGTCGGGGTTGTCGGGTGTTGTCCACCGATTATGTCGCGGCCCTGCTGGAGCGCGGTCAGGACCGGGCGCGGGCCGAACATCTGGACGTGACCTTCCAGGTGGCCGACGCCGAAGCGCTGCCGTTCGACGACGCCAGTTTCGATGCGGTGCTGTCGACCTTCGGTGTGATGTTCGCCCCGGATCAGGCCAGGGCGGCGCAGGAACTGGCCAGGGTCTGTCGCCCCGGCGGGCGGATCGGGCTGGCCAACTGGACACCGGAAGGTTTCGTCGGCCAGATGTTCAAGACCCTTGGCCGCCACCTGCCGCCGCCACCCGGTGCGCAGCCCCCGTCGAACTGGGGCGCGCAAGCGTGGCTGCATTCGCAGTTCGATGATCGCCAGTTCCGGTTACAGGTGACTCGCCGCCACTTCAATTTTCGTTATCGCTCGGCGGCGCACTTCATTGACATTTTTCGCCACTGGTACGGACCGGTGCACAAGGCGTTCGCCGTGTTGCCACCGGAAAGCGGGCAGGCACTGGAAAGGGATCTGACGCAACTGATCGACGGGCTGAACCGGGCTGGGCCGGACTCGATGGTGGTGCCGAGTGAGTATCTGGAGGTGGTCATCACCAGGCGCTGAACCTTGTGGGAGCGAGCCTGCTCCCACAGGTTTTTCTATTTCAGATGGGCACCGTCAAACCATTCAAGCGCCGTGCGCCAGAAGCAGATGCCGAGGAAATAAGCCGATGCCAGCAGCCACAAACCCATCACCAGCGGGTTGATCACCGGGTGGTTGAGCACCAGCGACAGGCTGCACAACAGCCAGATTGCCGTCACCGCAATATTGATCGGCATGAAGCGGCGCACGCGAAACGGGTGCAGGAATTTCATCCGGGTCACGGTCAGCAGTGCCAGACCGATCACGGTCAGGAAGGTAATCCACGGACCGGGTTCGATGATGTACAGACACAGCGCGACCACGTTCCACGCAGCAGGGAAACCGACGAAGTAGTTGTCCTTGCTCTTCATGTTGACGTTGCAGAAGCAGAACAGCGACGACACCAGAATCAGCGACACGGTCAGCAGCAGGGTGTAATCGGGAAGGGGAATGTAGCGATAGATGAACAACGCCGGAATGAACACGTAAGTCAGGTAATCGATCACCAGATCGAGGATCGAGCCGTCGAAACTCGGCAACACCGATTGCACGTTGACCTTGCGCGCCAGCGCCCCGTCGAGGCCGTCGACGATCAATGCGACGCCCAGCCACATCAGGCAGTGGGTCGCCTGGTTTTCCAGCAGGGCGAGAGTGGCGAGGAAGGCGGTGACCACGCCGGTCGCGGTGAAACCATGGGCGCCCCAGGCCTTGAGCCTGGCGATGTGAACGGTCGATATCACGGAGGCGGTCTCCAGAAAGTGAAGCAGGCCGGGAACCAGCAACAGGCATGCGGCCAACCGGGTCGGGTTGCAGCTATCGACCGGCCGGGCCGGGATAAGGTTCACCCACTCATGAATGTTAGCTGGCAACGGGATTTTTTCGACGCACAAATCGCCTGCCCGTCCCGGTGTCGGCCAAACGGTGCTGGCACAAGCCGCAGGCGGGTCTATCGTTGCCTGACGCTGTTATGCCTTTGCTTGAGGATGACGTCATGAACACCCGTGATCTGCTCGAACAACTGCTGCGAGGCCAGGCCTCGGCGGGACAACAAAGTGGCGCCTCGGCCGGCGACGGTCTCGGAGGTCTCGGCGGTCTGCTGGGTGGGCTGCTCGGTGGCGGTGGCGCCAACGGCGGTGGTGTGCCTGCCGGCGGACTGGGTGGCTTGCTCGGTGGATTGCTCGGCGGTGGAGGACTGGGCGGTGGTACGCCAGGTCGTTCCGGTGGCACCCACTACGCGGCACTGGCTTCGCTGGGCATGATGGCATTCCAGGCGTACCGGGCCTGGCAACGCAGTCAGGCGTCAGCGGCCCCGCAACAGACACCGCAGACTGCGGACCTGCTGGCCGGCCCGCAGGTCGAGGAACATAGCCATGCGGTGTTGCGCGCATTGATTGCGGCGGCCAAGGCCGATGGACGAATCGACGAGTCGGAAAAACGCTTGATCGGCAGTGAAATCGGCCGCCACACCGATGACCCGAATCTTCAGCAATGGCTGGACGCCGAAGTCGCCAAACCTCTCGATGCCCGCGAAGTTGCGCAGGCGGCGAACAGCGATCCGGCCGTGGCTGCCGAAATGTATATCGCCAGTGTGATGCTGGTAGACGATCAGCAGGACGCCGAACGCAATTATCTGGATGAGCTGGCGGCGGCGCTGCAGATCGATCCCGAGTTACAGGTGCATCTGGAACAGCAGGCCAAAGGTACAGCGTGAAACGGGTCATCACCCGGGCCCCGGACGTTTCCATCCGTCCGGGGCTTTTTTACACCGATTGAATTTTTCCGTGCCGGCGTCGCTCTTCTGCATAACAGCAGCCGATTGCAGCCGGAGCCGCCATGAACAGAAACCTCGACGACTACAACCGCATGCGCGACTTCTCGGCAACCTCGGAGCCGGCAGCGGTCAAGCGTCGGGGCAGGAAGGCCGGGACCGACCACGCGTTACAGTTCTGCATTCAGAAGCACGATGCCTCGCACCTGCATTACGACTTTCGCCTGGAGCTCGACGGTGCGCTCAAAAGCTGGGCGGTGCCCAAGGGCCCTTCGCTCGACCCCAAGGTCAAGCGCCTGGCGATCCACGTCGAAGACCATCCGCTGGATTACGCCACCTTCGAAGGCCACATTCCCGAAGGGCACTACGGCGCAGGGGATGTGATCGTCTGGGATCGCGGCGTGTGGATTCCACTGGAGGATCCGCAAAAGGCCTACGCCAGGGGCAAGCTCAAGTTCGAGTTGCAGGGTGAAAAACTCGGGGGCGTGTGGAATCTGGTTCGTACCCATATGCCGGGCAAGAAGGAACAGTGGTTCCTGATCAAACATCAGGACGACGCCGCCCGGCCGCAAGACGAATACGACGTACTGGACGCCGAACCGGACAGCGTGCTCAGCGAGCGCACGCTGGTCGACAAACCGAAGCTCGACGCCAGGCAAGTCAAACCGCTGAAGCCGGCACCGCGCAAATCCGCGTCGGGCAAGCTTGTCGGCGCGCACAAGGCACGACTCCCCGCGCTGTTGAAGCCACAACTGGCCACGCTGGTAGACAGTGCGCCCCAAGGGGAATGGAGCTACGAAATCAAGTTCGATGGCTACCGGATCATGGCGCGCATCGATCATGAGCAGGTGCAGTTGTTCACCCGTAACGGCCATGACTGGACGCACAAACTGCCGGAACATGCCCGGGCACTCGCGGCCCTGGGACTGGAGTCGGCATGGCTTGACGGTGAAGTGGTGGTCGCCAACGAAAACGGCGTGCCGGATTTTCAGGCGCTGCAGAACGCCTTTGACGCCAACCGCAGTGCCGACATCCTTTATTACCTGTTCGACCTGCCTTACCTCAATGGCGTCGACCTGCGCGAAGTTCCGGTGCAAGAGCGCCGGGCTGCGCTGGCCACGGTATTGAAGGCTCACGAGCAGCCGTTGCTGCGTTTCTCCGAAGCCTTCGACGAAACCCCGCAGGCGTTGCTCAACAGCGCCTGCCAGATGCAGATGGAAGGCCTGATCGGCAAACGTCTCGGCTCACCCTATGTGTCCCGGCGCAGCAGTGACTGGATCAAGCTCAAGTGCAAGCACCGCCAGGAGTTCGTGATCGTTGGCTACACCGATCCGAAAGGGGCGCGCAGTGCCTTTGGTGCGCTGCTGCTCGGCCTGCATGACCGCGACAGCGGCGAGCTGCGTTATGCCGGCAAGGTCGGCACCGGTTTCAATGAGGTCACCCTGAAAACACTGCTGGCCCGGCTCAAGCCGTTGCGGGCAAAAAAGACTGCACTGGCCAACCCGCCCAGTGGTTTCGAGGCCAAGGGGGTGCACTGGCTCAAGCCGCAGCTGCTGGCAGAGGTGGCGTTTGCCGAAATGACCCGGGAAGGTTCGGTTCGCCATGCCGTGTTCCATGGTCTGCGCGATGACAAACCGGCGGCGCAAATTACCGAGGAGCGAGCAAAGCCAATGACAACTTCAGCCACCAGGACCTCCGCGAAAAAACCTGCGACCACCGCCAGGGCAGCGTCGCAAGCCGGACTGGTCAGCGGCAAGGTCAGAATCACCCACCCGGACCGGGTGATCGACGCCACCAGCGGCACCACCAAGCTGCAACTGGCCGAGTATTACGCCAGCGTCGCCGACTGGATTCTGCCGCAGCTCAAGGATCGGCCCGTGGCGCTGGTGCGGGCCCCGGATGGCATCGCCGGTGAACTGTTCTTCCAGAAAAACGCCGAACACCTGGCGATCCCCGGCATCCGCACCCTGGACAAGCATGTCACCGGGCAACCGGTGATGTTGATCAACAACGCCGAAGCGCTGATCGGCGCGGTGCAGATGAGCACCGTAGAACTGCACACCTGGAATGCCACCACGGTAGACCTGGAGAAACCCGACCGCTTCGTTCTCGACCTCGACCCGGATCCGGCGCTGCCGTGGAAGAGCATGGTGGAAGCCACAGCGCTGACCTTGAGCGTGCTGGACGAACTGGGTCTCAAGGCTTTCCTCAAAACCAGCGGCGGCAAGGGCATTCACTTGGTGGTGCCGTTGACCCGCAAGCATGGCTGGGACGAAGTGAAGGATTTCAGCCATGCCATCGTCAGCCATATGGCCCGCTTGCTGCCGGAGCGATTCTCGGCGGTGTCGGGGCCGAAGAATCGCGTGGGACGGATTTTCATCGATTACCTGCGCAACGGTCTGGGCTCCACGACCATTTGCGCCTACGCCGCCCGTACCCGGGAAGGGCTGCCGGTATCGGTGCCGCTGTTTCGGGAGGAAGTCGGCGACATCAAGGGCGCTGATCACTGGAATGTGCGCAATGTTCACGAGCGGCTGGCGGATGTCGGCGACGAGCCCTGGGCCGACATGAAGAAAGCCCGTCAGAGCATCACTGTCGAGATGCGCAAACGGGTCGGTATGAAAAAGTGATCAGGCGTCACGTAACAAGTCGTGAGCGTTGAGCAGTTCGAAGGCGATTTCCGGATGCTTTTCCAGGCCTCGGCGAATGGCCGCCGGGATCGCCTGGCGAGTCTTGCGGCACATGCCCGGCAGTTCGTCGATTTCGATGGCGATGCCGCGCATGGTTCGTACTTCGTTGAAGCCTGGAGCGATGTCCAGGCGAATCCCCAACTGCTCGTACATCCGCTGTTGCAGGCGTTCGAGATCGGCCAGGCTTTGCAGGTTTTCCAGGCGCTCGAGCAGACGTTTTTCCTCCTGGCGCGTCAGCAACAGGATGCGCAGATCGGCGCCGGGCATTTCCAGCAACGGATCACGCCCGCAGATGCAGGCGCCGGGCGGGCAGGGGGAGCGGATCGGGGCGGAAATCGTCATGGCCTCCATCATAGAGGCCGTTCGACGATTTTGCCCATGGTCGCCCGACTACCGTCCATCGGCAGAGCGCGAAGGTGGCAAATCCGTCCGCCACCGTCATCGAGCATGGGACTGTTACTGCGACAGGCCTTCGTAATGGGCCAGGATCGCATTGGCCAGCTCTTCATCACTGGCGTTCAGTCCAGGGTTGGCCTGACGAACCTGTTGCAGCGCCGACTCAAGGTAAGCGCCACGGATCGCTCCGCCGCTGGCGACGAACGCGGACAGGTCGTCACGGGCCGGAATCACCATTTTGTGATCCTTGAAGGTGGAATACAGCGATGCGGAAACACCCGCCGAAGTAGCGACATCTCCCGCATCCACGCGGGCGAAGGCCGAGCCGAATGGCAGGCAGAGCACAAGAGACGAAACAAGTAATAAACGACGCATGACGGTGTTCCTCCAGCAGCGTAAAGCGAAAAGGAATTACCACATAATGTGAGAGGTGCGGCTTGACCGGGAGTTCCGTGCAGGATGGCAGAAGGTCGCGGCATAAAGTGGGACCGGGTGCACAGTCTTCGATGGTGCGAGGCGGGCGCTGACATACATTGCGACGCTCTGATGCGGCAGGCGAGTGGAAATAGGCTTAACTGAAACGCTGAAAGGCTCGTTTCAGGGCGCTCAGGGAGGATCCACCGTGTCGATCAAACTGCGTTTGGTGTTGCTGATCGCGACCAGTCTGCTGACGGCGCTGATCGTGAGCCTGGTCAGTTATGTCGGTAACCAGCGGATGGCGTCGGCAGTCAGTGACAACGCGGTCAGCATGAGCGCACTGCGCAATCACATGGAAGCCGACATGATGCATGACGCCCTGCGTGCCGACGTCTATTCGGCCATGCTGGTGGGGCTGGGCAAAGGCGCCGGCACGGCGGACGAGGTGCGCCGCTCCGTCGAAGAGCATGCCGCGCATTTTCGCGAAGTCCTCGGCGAAAACCTCAAACTGCCTCTGGACCCCTCGATCCGTACAGCGCTGGAGCAGATCCGGCCGAGTCTCGATACTTACATCAACGCAGGCGAGCGGATTGTCGGGCTGGCGCTGGACAACCCGGACACGGCGCAGCAGGAGCTCGGTACGTTCAGTGCCGCGTTCAGCCAGCTCGAAGAACAGATGGCCTCCTTGAGCGAGCTGATCGAAAGCAATACCCGGCAGACCAGCCAGGGTACCGAAGCCGCGATCCGTAATGCCAACATGGCTCTTGGCATTGTGCTGATCGCCAGCCTGTTGCTGCTGGCGGTTCAGGGGCGCTGGGTGATCCTGGGCATCATCGGTCCATTGAAAACCGCCAGCCGCATTGCCGAAAGCATTGCCCATGGCAACCTCGGCGAGTCGATCGCCGAGCCATCGGGCAAGGACGAGGCCAGCGCGCTGATCCGTACGCTGGCAACCATGCAGCGGGATCTGCGCGAGATGATCGACGTGGTACGGCGCAATGCCCACGGCGTCAGTGGCATGAGCGAGCAACTGAGCCACGGCTGCCATCGGGTGGCCGACAGCAGCCAGCAGCAAAGCGCCGCGGCAGGCACCATGGCCGCCGCCGCGAGCCAGATGACCGCCAGCATCGAAGAAATCACCCGGCATGCCGAGCGGGCCCTGAGCATGGCCAGTCAGGCCGAGGCGCTGGCCAAGAATGGCGGGCAGGTCATTCATCAGGTGGTCAGCGACATGGATGACATCGCCCGTTCCGCCCAGCAGTCGGCGCAGGTGATTCGCACCCTGGATCATGAGTCCGAGGGCATTTTCAACATCATCCAGGTGATCAAGAGCATCGCTGACCAGACCAACCTGCTGGCGCTTAACGCGGCCATCGAAGCCGCACGGGCGGGGGAGCAGGGCAGAGGGTTTGCGGTGGTCGCCGACGAGGTGCGCAGCCTGGCTGCCCGTACCAGCGCCTCCACTCAGGAAATCGCCGCGATGGTCGCCCGCATCCAGAACAGCACCCGCGAAGCGGTCAGCAGCATGGAGGCAGGGGTGGCGCAGGTGGACAAAGGCATGGCCGTCACCGCTGATGTCGAGCGCGCCATCCGTGAAATCCTCGATGCCACTCTCAACACCACACAACTGGTCAACGACATCACCCGCACCATCGGCGAGCAGAGCCAGGCCAGCAACGAAATCGCCCATCAGGTGGAAATGATCGCCGGCATGTCGGAAGGCAACAGCAAGGTGATCGGCGAAACGGCGAATACGACGGATGAACTGTCCAGTCTGGCGGGGCGACTGGCACAGTCGGTGGATCGGTTCAGACTTTGAGCCGCACCCTCCCGATCTCATTTGTAACAATTGTGCGGCGGGAAAGGTCGGCCAAAAGGCTGAAAGGCTTCAGCCAGAGCCATTTCAAGGGTCATGTTCGGCGATTGGCCGCCGATAAGTCCCCAGGCGGATAAAGACCATCAAGTCGGGAACAGACGCGCGGGTTTGTCCTGACGTGATATTCTTCGCGCCACTTGGTTTGACCCCATTCAGTCTGGCGCGCTTTTCGGCGGGCCGACCGAACCCCTGTCGCTCAAGTAGCTGAAGCCAATAATGATAAAAAGTCAGTTCAGAAGGGACATATAACTGAGGTCGACGCAGCCTGTCGGCCTTGTGTGCCCACCCGTCAAAATTGAAGTGTGCCGGACTCCGCGGCGCTGGCCTGAGTGTCGCGAGAACAGGGGAACGCATACGTACAACAGCGGCGGGCGGAAGACGTTTTATCATAGGTGCAACAGATGTTTAAAAAAGTGAACACAGCCCTGCTGGGGCTGGCTTTGGCGATGGGGATGTCGTCCGCCAATGCCGAAGAAGCAAAGAAAGTCGACGTCCTGCTGATCGGCGGCGGCATCATGAGCACCACCCTGGGTGTGTGGATCAATGAGCTGGAACCGAGCTGGTCGATGGAAATGGTCGAGCGCCTCGACGGCGTCGCCCTGGAAAGCTCCAACGGCTGGAACAACGCCGGTACCGGTCACTCCGCCCTGGCCGAGCTGAACTACACCCCGGAAGACGATAAAGGCAACGTCACGATCCCGAAAGCCGTCGAGATCAACGAAGCGTTCCAGGTCTCCCGTCAGTTCTGGGCCTGGCAGGTTCAGCAAGGCGTTCTGAAGAACCCTCGCTCGTTCATCAACACCACGCCGCACATGAGCTTCGTGTGGGGCGATGACAACATCAAGTTCCTGAAAAAGCGCTACGAAGCCCTGCAGGCAAGCCCGCTGTTCGCCGGCATGCAGTACTCCGAAGACCCGGAAGTGATCAAGAAGTGGGTCCCGCTGATGATGGAAGGGCGTGACCCGAACCAGAAGATCGCGGCCACCTGGAGCCCGCTGGGCACCGACATGAACTTCGGCGAAATCACCCGCCAGTTCGCCGGTTACCTGCAGACCAAGCCTAACTTCGACCTGAAACTGTCGAGCGAAGTACAGGACATCACCAAGAACGCCGACGGCACCTGGCGCGTCAGCTACAAGAACCTGAAAGACGGCACCAAGACTGAAACCGACGCCAAGTTCGTGTTCATCGGCGCCGGCGGCGGTGCCCTGCACCTGCTGCAGAAGTCCGGTATCGAAGAAGCCAGGGAATACGCCGGCTTCCCGGTAGGCGGCTCGTTCCTGGTGACCGATAACCCGGCCATCGCCGAGCAGCACCTGGCCAAGGCCTACGGTAAAGCATCGGTCGGCGCGCCGCCGATGTCCGTTCCGCACCTGGACACCCGTGTCCTGGACGGCAAGCGCGTCATCCTGTTTGGCCCGTTCGCGACCTTCAGCACCAAGTTCCTGAAAGAAGGTTCGTACCTGGACCTGCTGACCAGCACTACCACTCACAACATCTGGCCCATGACCAAGGTCGGCATCAAGGAATACCCGCTGGTCGAGTACCTGGCCGGTCAACTGATGCTGTCGGATGAAGACCGCCTGAACGCGCTGAAGGAATACTTCCCGAACGCGAAAGCCGAAGACTGGCGCCTGTGGCAGGCCGGCCAGCGCGTGCAGATCATCAAGCGTGATGAAGCCGCTGGCGGCGTGCTGAAACTGGGCACCGAAATCGTTGCTTCGAAGGACGGCTCCATCGCCGGTCTGCTGGGCGCATCCCCAGGCGCGTCGACCGCTGCACCGATCATGCTGAGCGTGCTGCAGAAAGTCTTCAAGGACAAGGTCGCTACCCCTGAGTGGCAAGCCAAGCTGCACCAGATCGTTCCAAGCTACGGCACCCAGCTGAACAACGATCCGGCCAAAGTGGCCGAAGAGTGGGCTTACACCGCCAAGATCCTGCAACTGCCAACGCCTCCGGCGATTGGCCAGGTTGCACCTGCGGCGGCACCTGCTTCGGCTGAAAAGCCACAGGCTCCGAAAGAAAGCGCTGCACGTGACATGGCGCTGTAATTAGACAGCCCGACCCAAATGGGATGGGCTATCTGAATTGCTAAGTGTGTGACAAGAAAAACCCGCTGGCCCTTACAGGTTCAGCGGGTTTTTTTCTTTCTAATTCGGCTATAAAAAAACCATCAGAATGATGGCATTTTGATTTCTTCTGGGCTTATGCTGTCGTTGCAACTGCACAGAACTGCTGAGTCGATATTCATCGGTGCTGGGGTTTTGAACGGTTGATCAGGTCCCATTGAGGCCTGCAATTCTATGGAGCTTTGTTTGTGATGGAGTTATCTAGTGCCAAATATTAATCTTCAAGCCTACTGGGGAGCGACCAGTTTTAATCTGGAATGTCATGAACTGAAGGAGTTAAGGGCGTATTTGGCGAATCGGCCGTCAGGGATGATTGTGGTCGGTGCCTGGTCCTTCGAGTGGAAGAGTGACGTCCTCTATTTTTCTAGTGGTGGCATCCCGGGCAAGTATTATATTGATATGACTCTGAAGGACATCATTGCTGTAATTGACGCTGCTATTGCCCAGTTCTGTTGATAAGTAAAGGGTAGATTTTTCTTGGGTTTAGGGAGCGAAGAAATGGCGGTAAAAATTCAGGCGTTTTCTGAAGAAAAGTTTAAATGTTTCGTTCGTTACATGATTCAGGTTGCCAAGCAAAAGCGCTGTGTTACGTATGTTGAGCTGGAAAACTCCTTTGGTTTAGGGCATGGCCAGGTTGGGTGGTATGCGGGAAAGTTAGGCGATTATTGTAACGCCAAGGGTTTGCCACTCCTGAATGGATTGATTATAAGCAGCACTGATTGTGTCCCTAGCAATGGTTTTGATTGGTATGAAGCTCAGTATGGGAAGACATGGGGTGAAATTGTTAGCGAATGTTTTAAATGTTTTCACGTAACCTCTTCAAGAGCTAAGCAATCAGAGGGTTTTAGCGGTCGCGATGCAGATGTTGGCAGTTTTTTGAAGGAAAGTGGCACCCCTCAGTATCTGGAGGATTAAACGTTCAGGCTGGATAAGAGCTCCGTCGCATTTTTTGAGATGGAGCTCTTTATGTTTTCAGATCGGATCCCCCCCGCGGTGGCATCTCTTACAGGCGTTTTGAAGAATCAAACTTTGCGCTTGCAAGATAAGCCCCAAGCCGCCGCCCCATCTCTTCCCCCAACGCCTGCAACCCGCTCAACGGCCGTACCATCACCTCGAATTCAACAATCTTCCCCTGTTCATCGAAGCGAATCATGTCGATGCCTTTCAGCTCTTTCGCCCCGACCTTCGCGCTGAATTCCAGCACCACGTTCAAGCCATCTGCTGTCGCCAGCTCTCGGTGATATTTGAAGTCTTCGAACACGTTGAACACGGTGTTGAGGATCATCGAGACCACGGGTGCGCCGGGGTAAGGCGTGTGGGCCATCGGCGAGCGGAATACGGCTTGCGGATCGAGCAGGTCGGGCAGGGCCTTCAGGTTGCCGGTACGAATCATCTCGTGCCAGCGGTTCAGGGATTCGGCGGCGTTGGGGTGCAGGTTCAGTTCGGACATGGTTTCACTCCTGTATTTTTGTTGTTCTTGGCCTGGCGCCAATCACTCTAGATCAAAGCGGCGCAAGGGAAACCATCCGTAGTGGTCTGAATAGCGAAGCATGCACAGGCCAGATCCATCTGATCCGCTTTTTCCGGTTGAATCTGCATCTGTAACCGTCTCAGCCAGGCGCCCAGAATAGCCCTGCGGTTCGGCCACACAGCACGCCCTTCATTCCGAAGCGCCCGGTGCGCCGGACATTCAGTATTCAGGAGGCCTGTATGGCTAAGATGGCGATTTTCCTCGGCGGCTTTCTTGTGTTGACCATCATGATCGGTGTTCTGGCCACGATTTCTCCGGTCTGAGTCATTCCGTGCCAGTCGGTCTTGCGCGGGCCGTGACTGGTATCTGCGCAGAATCTGGTCTAAACCGGGGTATCCCTTTACTGGAGTACCCACCGTGGCTTCCAAGGCATGGACTCGCTGATCAACGCCGCCGGCCACGCCCTGGCGGCGGGTGATCCGTTGGCGGCGCTGAATTTCGTGGCTTTGCGCGAAGATCCGCCTGCCCTGGCTCTGCGCGGAATCGCCATGGCCCAGCTCGGCGACATGGCGCGGGCCAAGGCATTGCTGCAACGGGCGGTAAAAGCGTTCGGCGCCAACGAGCCGTTGTCCCGGGCGCGCTGCGTGGTGGCCCAGGCCGAAGTGGCGCTGGCAGCGCGGGATCTGGGCTGGCCGGTGAAGGCGCTGGAGGCGGCGCGGCAGACACTGCACGATCACGGCGACTGGCTCAATGCGGCGCACGCGCGCTATTTGCAGATCCGTCGGTTGTTGTTGATCGGGCAGTTGAATGAGGCTGATGCGCTGCTCGATGAACAGGACCCAGCACCGTTACCCCCGACCTTGCGCGCCGCCCATGA
Source organism: Pseudomonas sp. BW7P1 (assembly GCF_024981055.1). Taxonomy (NCBI): domain Bacteria; kingdom Pseudomonadati; phylum Pseudomonadota; class Gammaproteobacteria; order Pseudomonadales; family Pseudomonadaceae; genus Pseudomonas; species Pseudomonas sp. BW7P1. Next base: position 2,504,428 of record NZ_CP103374.1, read on the forward strand.
ACTGATGTCAGCCGGGATCGCGCTGCGGCGTGTGCAGGCGCAAAAGGCGCAAGCGGCGCTGGAGCGTGCGCAACGGGCGGCGCAGCTGGCCGACATTCCGGCGCTGCTGGCGGAGATCGAACACGCCCGGCAAACCCTCGACGCTCCCGCCGCCCGATTGCGCATTGCCGGTGACGTGAAAGCGGTGACGCTCGCGCAGGTCGAAGCCTTGTTTGCGTCTGCGACGTTGGTGATCGACGCCTGTCGTTACAGCGTGCGCGGCGCCGGCATGACGGTAGCGCTGGCTACACGACCGGTGCTGTTCAATCTGCTTCAACTGCTCGCTGAAGCCTGGCCGGGGGATGTTCCGCGAGAGACGCTGATCGCCAGGGCCTTCCGTTTGAAACTCGATGATGAGTCTCACCGCGTCCGATTGCGGGTCGAGATTGGCCGGCTGCGCTCTGCACTGAAGCCGTTGGCCGGAATCACTGCGACGTCCCGTGGCTATGCGCTGGCTGCGCAAGACGTGGCGCTGCTGACATTGCCGCTCGAAGACAGACACGCCGCACTGTTGGCCCTGCTCGCCGACGGCGAGGCGTGGTCAAGTTCGGCGCTGGCGCTGGCCTTGGGCAGCAGTCAGCGTCAGGTACAACGGGCGCTGGAAACGCTGGCCGGGCAAGACAAGGTCCAGGCGTTCGGTGTCGGCCGGGCACGACGCTGGCTGACGCCGCCGGTGCCGGGTTTCGCGACGATCTTGTTACTCCCGGTGTCGTTGGGTAATGGCTAGGCTGGACTCACCCACTCAACGAGGTAGTCAGCATGAAACAGGCAAACGCAGAAATCCTTCGGGAATACGGCCCGTTTGAAGGCATCCATGGCGTCCACGGTGTGACCTTCGACGGCCAGCAGGTCTGGTTCGCCAGCGACGGCCAGCTCAATGCACTGGACCCGGTCAGCGGCGAAACGGTGCGCACGATCAAGGTCGGCGCTGATGGTGGCACCGCGTTCGATGGCAAGCATCTGTATCAGATCGCCGACCGCCGAATCCACAAGATCGATCCGGCCACCGGCAAGGTGCTCCATACCATCGCGGCGCCCGGCGGGGGAGGCGATTCGGGCATGGCCTGGGCCGAGGGCACGTTGTGGGTCGGGCAGTATCGCGAGCGCAAGATCCATCAGATCGACCCGGAAACCGGCAAGATCCTCCGTACGCTGGAGTCGAACCGCTTTGTCACCGGCGTGACCTGGGTCGACGGTGCGCTGTGGCACGGGACGTGGGAGGGCGACGAAAGCGAGATCCGGCGCATCGATCCGGGCAACGGCGAAGTGCTCGAAAGCCTTGCGTTGCCCGTCGGCATCGGTGTCTCGGGACTGGAAGCCGATGGCGGTGAGCGTTTCTACTGTGGCGGTGGGAACACCAGCAGTGTGAAGGCGGTGCGCCGGCCCACGTGAAACCTCACGGCGCGCCGAACAGCATCGTCCAGTACACGCCGTTGTCACTGCGGGCGTCACTGGCAAAACCGGCGCCGACCTGGGTGAACATCGGGTTCATCAGGTTGGCGCAATGCCCGGGGCTGGCGAGCCAGCCGGCCATTGCACTGCTCGGCGAACTTTGCCCGGCGGCGATGTTCTCGCCGATCTGCCGGCCACGGTAGCCGGCGGCGCGGGCCCGGTCGGCCGGCATATCGCCGTCCGGGTCCTGATGGGCGAAATAGTTGCCGTAGGCCATGGCCTTGCTGTGGCCCAGGGCAGCGGCGCCGAGGGAAGGGTTCCAGCTCAAGGGCCGGGCAGCGGCGAAACGCTGGCGTCCGCACAGACGCGGCCGGGCGCGGGCAGCGTTGACTTGTGCCAGCAGGGCCTTGCCGACACTGCGGTTGTCGCCCATGTGACTGTCAATGACTGGCCGCGCCAGTACTACCTGCCATTCGTTGCGGGCGCGGCTGATGCCGATGTCGGCGTACTGCGCATCGACCAGTGCGCTGCAATGTTCGTCCTGCAACTGATCGAACGCCTCTTCGGCATCCTCGGCCCCGACAATGCGGATGCTGCGCACGGCCACCGCCGCATAACCGGAAGCCTTCAACTGCTCGCGCAATCCACCGCCGTAGCCATAGCCGATGGGCAACGCAATATTCTGTTTGAGCGCCAGGGGTGCCAGACGTTGTGCCGCACGCCGGTCACAGCGTTGCGGATGGGCGCGCAGGTCATTGATGGCGGCCGCCAGTTGGCGTTCCGCGCCGGCATGGGCAGAGGAGGCGAGCAAGGGAGAGAGGATCAACAGGCACAGCGAAACGAAGCGAGACGAACGAACGGCGTGGCGCATGGGACGCAAGACTCTGAAAAAAGACAGCGCTGACAGGGAGTTAACCGCGAATACGGCGCGCGTAGGACTGGCCTTTTTGTACTTGGTTCACGAAGCGGCGGGGGCTTTCGCCGGCTGCCGACGAAGTGCACAAATGCCGTTCAGCGATTCAGCATTTCCTTCATCGATTGCAGGTATTGCGGCCGCTCGGAAATCGAGTTGTGCGCCGAATCCTTCACGACTTCGAGCGTCGCCACACCGTCGGGAAAGCTGTGCAGCAGGCGCTCCGTGCTGGCCCGGGGGACAACCTCGTCATCGCTCGCTGCCAACAGCAGCGTCGGCGCACGGATGTGCGCCGCATATCTGCCCGATTCGAAACGCTCCTTCAGCAGCCACTTCACCGGCACCCACGGGTAATGCTTGGCGGCGAGCTCTACAAGGCTGTTGAACGGCGTGACCAGAATCAGCCGTTTCACCGGTCGTTGGCTGGCCAGTCGTACCGCAACGCCGGAGCCCAGACTGCGCCCGATCAGGGCGACCTGCGGATGCCTGGCAAACACCTGATCGAACAACGCGAGGGCATCCCGGGCAATCGCTTCTTCGGATGGGGAATCGCCACTGCCACCGAAGCCGCGATAATGCAGCAGGTAGATCGCGTAGTCGGGAAACGCCTCGGCAAAGGCCGGCAGATTGCGCGAGACGTCCTCGGCATTGCCACCGAAATAGATCAACGCCCGCGCCCCTGAATGCTCGCGGACACTGACGCGAATGTCTGCATCGGGCATTGTCAGGGTCATCCGCGATTGCGCCGAATCCACTGAGCCTGACTGCGGAAAATAGATCAGCGAGCGCTGGAACACGAACAGCGCTGCACACAGGATCAGGTACAGCGCCAGCAGCAAAGCGACGAGTGACATCAGGATTCTGGACATTCGACTAACTTTAACGGGACGCGAAGGTTCGCCCATGCAGTGTAGTTGAGCCTTCCCCGGCGACCGCCGCACACAAGGTGCAACAACACAGAGGCGAGCATGAGCCACACTGAGGGTTGTTCACGTCGCCGTCTGCTCAAACTGGCAGCCGGTGTTACCGCACTTATCACCGTTGACCGGGCGTTGGCTGCCGCCACGTCGTCGAGTGCCCCCGGAGGCCTGACCATGCAGACCCGCGCCATCCCCTCCAGCTCCGAGCTGCTGCCTGTGGTAGGGCTGGGCACCTATCGTGGCTTCGACGTCGCGCCGGGCGAGCCGGCCTATAGACAATTGTCGGCGGTACTCGACGAGTTGTTCAGAAAGGGCGGCACGCTGATCGACAGTTCACCGATGTATGGCCGCGCCGAAGAAACCACCGGCGAGCTGCTGTCGATTCACGAACCGCGTTCACCGGCGTTTCTGGCGACCAAGGTGTGGACCCGCGGGCGCGAGGAGGGCATCGCGCAGATGGAAAACGCCTTTCGCCTGCTGCGCACCGAGCGTATCGACCTGATGCAGATCCACAATCTGCTGGACTGGCAGACTCACCTGCCGACCCTGCGTGAATGGAAGGAGCAGGGTCGCATCCGCTACATCGGCATCACCCACTACACGCCCTCGGCCTACGAGGAAGTAGAAGCAGTGTTGAAGGCCGAATCGCTCGACTTCCTGCAGATCAACTACGCCCTGGACGACCGTGGCGTTGAAAAACGCATCCTGCCGTTGTGCCGCGAGCGGGGTGTGGCGGTGATCTGCAACCGGCCGTTTGGCGGTGGCGGGCTGCTGGCCCGGCTCAAGGGTAAACCGTTGCCGGGCTGGGTGTCCGACGTGCAGGTCAACAGCTGGCCACAACTGGCGCTGAAGTTTTTGTTGTCGAACACCGCGGTGACTTGCGTGATCCCCGGCACCGGCAACCCGCGTTACATGGCCGACAATGCCGGCGCCGGGTTCGGGCCGATGCTGACCGATGCACAGCGCCAGCAGTTGATTGCACTGGTCGGGTAATTTTCATCGCGGGTGTGAATAGCGCACCAGCATCCCATGCTGGTGCGCCAGCGGATCAGATCATCGGCGGCAGTGAGTCCAGAATCTTGTCCAGGGTAATCGGATACTCCCGCACCCGCGCCCCGGTGGCGTTGTAGATCGCATTCGCCACCGCCGCACTGACCCCGCAGATCCCCAGTTCGCCCACGCCCTTGGCCTTCATTGGCGAAGAGATCGGGTCGGTTTCATCGAGGAAGATCACCTCCTGATGCGGGATGTCGGCATGCACCGGCACCTCGTAACCGGCCAGGTCGTGATTGACGAAAAAGCCCAGGCGTTTGTCCACCGCCAGCGCTTCCATCAGTGCCGCCCCGACCCCCATGGTCATGGCACCGATCACCTGGCTGCGGGCGGATTTCGGGTTGAGGATCCGCCCCGCAGAGCAGACCGCGAGCATGCGTCGCACGCGCACTTCCCCGGTGAAGGCATCGACCGCGACTTCGACGAAATGCGCACCGAAGGTCGATTGCTGATACTGCTTGGCGAGGTCAGCGAACTCAATGTTGTCCTCGGCTTCGATCGCGCCGTTTTGCGCGGCATTGCGCAATGGCACCTGTTGGCTGGCGAGCTGCACGTGACCCTCGGCGAACACCGCTTCGCCTTCGGTCATGCCCAGTTTCTTCGTCACCGCTTCGCGCAGTTTCATGCACGCGGCGTAGACCCCTGCAGTCGAGCAATTGGCGCCGAACTGACCGCCGGAGCCGGACGACACCGGAAAATTCGAATCCCCCAGATGCACTGTCACGTCCTCCAGGCTGACGCCCATCATTTCGGCTGCGGTCTGCGCGATGATCGTGTAGCTGCCGGTGCCGATATCGGTCATGTCGGTTTCCACGGTGATCTTGCCGTCACGCTCCAGCCGCACCTTGGCGCCGGATTTCACCAGCAGGTTATTGCGAATCGCTGCCGCCACGCCCATGCCGATCAGCCAGCGACCTTCGCGACGGGTGCCGGGTGTTGCGTTGCGCTTGTCCCAGCCAAAGTGTTCGGCACCGGTTTGCAGGCATTCGATCAGGCGTCGTCGGGAGAACGGTCGCTCGGTTTTCACCGGATCGACCTGGGTGTCGTTGAGGATGCGGAACTGGATCGGGTCGAGTTTGAGCTTTTCCGCCATCTCGTCCATGGCGATTTCCAGCACCATCAGCCCCGGGGCTTCGCCGGGGGCGCGCATGGCGTTGCCTTCCGGCAGGTCCAGCGGCGCGAGACGCATGCTCACCAGACGATTTTCCCCGGCGTAGAGCAACTGGCTCGGTTGCGCGGCAAGTTCGACCTTGCCCTCGGCCAGGTTGCCCGACCAGCCTTCGTGGGCGATGGCGGTGAGTTTGCCGTCCGCCGTGGCCCCCAAACGAATACGCTGGAGGGTGGCCGGGCGGTGCGTGGTGTTGTTGGCCATCTGTGGGCGGGCGAGGGCGACCTTCACCGGGCGGTTGGCCAGACGCGCGCCGAGGGCGGCCAGGATCGCGTCGGCGCGGATGAACAGCTTGCCGCCGAAACCGCCGCCGATGTAGGGCGAAATCAGCCGCACCTTGTCTTTGGGCAGGCCCAGTGTGGCGGCGATGTCACCGACGCTCCAGGCGATCATCTGGTTCGAGGTCCACAGGGTCAGATGATCGCCTTGCCAGGCGGCGAGAGTCGCGTGGGGCTCCATCATGGCGTGGGACTGGTCCGGGGTGCTGTAGGTCTGGTCGAACTGCACCGCAGCGGCGGCGAAGGCCGTGTCGAAGTCGCCGTGCCTCACGTCCGGCAACTCGTCCTTCGGCTCTACGCCTTGATCGCGCACGGCGGCCAGATCGAACCGGCCTTTGTCGACGCTGTACTCGACATGGACCAACTGCGCCGCAGCGCGGGCCTGTTCGAAGGTTTCGGCCACCACCAGCGCCACAGCCTGGTGATAGTGCTGCACCTCGGGGCCGGCCAGCAGATGCGCGGCGTTGTACTGGCCCTTGCCGAGCTTGCCGGCATTGGCCGCCGTGACGATGGCCAGCACGCCAGGGGCGGCGCGAGCCTGATCCAGGTCCATGCGCGTGATGCGGCCCTTGGCGATGGCGGAGCCGACCATGAAACCGTAGGCCTGATGCTGCGCGGCTTCATGCTGCTCGTAAGCGTAGGGTGCCTGACCGCTGGTTTTCAGCGGGCCTTCGATACGGTCGGTGGGCTGGCCGATGACCTTCAACCGGTCAATGGGGTTGGTGGTGGCGGGTGTGTCGAATTTCATGCTTCGTCCCTCGCTTGGGCCAGCACCGAGGCGAGCGTGCGCTCCACCAGCGTTACCTTGAACCGGTTGTCAGGGGTAGGCGTGGCGCCGTCGAGCAGGCGCGCACTGACGGCTTTCGCGCCTTGAGGCAGCAGCGTTTCGGCGGCCTCGACCCGCCAGGGTTTCGGCGCGATGCCACCGACGGCGACGCGGCCGCTGCCGTCCTTTTGCAGGATCAGACCGACGGACACCAACGCGAAGGCATAGGACGAGCGATCCCGCACCTTGTGATAGACGTGGGTGCCGCCCACCGGGGCGGGCAGGGTGACGCCGGTGATCAATTCGCCGGGTGTGAGCGCGGTTTCGATATGCGGCGTACTGCCGGGCAACGCGTGAAAATCGGCCATGGCGATGCGCCGGGTGCTGCCATCGGGTTTGAGGGTTTCGATCTGCGCATCCAGCGCCCGCAGGGCAATCGCCATGTCGCTCGGGTGTGTGGCAATGCACGCGTCGCTGACGCCGATGATCCCCAGCTGTCGGGTGACCCCGCCAATCGCCGCGCAACCACTGCCGGGATTACGTTTGTTACAGGCCTGGTTGGTGTCGTAGAAGTACGGGCAGCGGGTGCGTTGCAGCAGGTTGCCGGCGGTGGTTGCCATGTTGCGCAACTGCCCCGAGGCCCCGGCCAGCAAGGCACGGGAGAGCAGGGCGTAGTCTTTGCGCACACGCGGGTCGGCGGCCAGGTCGGTGTTGCGCACCAGCGCGCCGATCCGCAGACCGCCCTCGGGGGTGGCCTCGGTCTGGTCGAGGCCCAAGTGATTGATGTCGATCAACTGCTGCGGCGTTTCGATGTCGAGCTTCATCAAGTCCAGCAGGTTGGTGCCGCCGGCGATGAATCGCGCGCCTTGTGCTTGCGCCGCTTGCGCAGCGGCGGCGGGAGAGTCGGCGCGACTGTAATTGAACGCTCTCATGCCGAGACCTCCGCGACTTCGCTAATGGCTTCGATGATGTTGGAGTACGCACCGCAACGGCAGAGGTTGCCGCTCATGCGTTCCTGCAACTCGCTGGTGATCAGTTGCGGCGGCTCGGTCAGGCTGGGGCTGGCGTGACTGGGTATGCCGTCGCGAATTTCCTGGAGCACCGCCACCGCCGAGCAGATTTGCCCGGGCGTGCAATAGCCGCATTGATAACCATCATGCTTGATGAACGCGGCCTGCATCGGATGCAGCCGGTCCGGCAAACCGAGGCCTTCGACGGTGGTGACTTTGGCGCCGTCCTGCATCACGGCCAGGGTCAGGCAGGAATTGATTCGCCGGCCATCGACGATCACGGTGCAGGCGCCGCACTGGCCGTGGTCGCAGCCCTTTTTGCTGCCGGTCAGGTGAAGGTGTTCGCGCAGGGCGTCGAGCAATGTGGTGCGATTATCGACTTCAAGGGCCTGCGGCTTGCCGTTGACCTCAAACGTTATGTTGGCCATGGCCGGTTGCTCCAGATGGGCCGCATAGGCCTTGAGGCTGATGAAGGGTGGCAACGCAAACGCGGTGGCGGTCACGGCGCCGAGAATCAGAAACCGGCGTCGGGACAGCCCCGAGGGCGGATGATCGTTCATGGCTGGTAGTCCTCTGATCAGGTCGGGCGGGCGACAAATGACCCGCGCGTGAACGCCGGCGTGGTGGCCGGTTCTGGTCTGTTCTAGGAGTGACCGCAGGGGGGAGGAAAAGGTTTTGTCGGATTTTGGCCCCGGCGCCAGGCTTGAAAACGGGGCGATCAACGGTCATGGACCGTCAGTGAATCATCGGCGTTTTCCCCGGTCGAAGTCGCGGCTGCGCACCGCGCTGACCATTTCCGTCGTCAAGACTCAGGTTTTAGGGAAATTCCGAATGATGCGTGCAACAACCCTGCTGCTGACTGTTTCCGCTGCCGTTTTGCTCGGCGGCTGTGTGGCGGACTTTGATGATGACTATCGTCATGGCCGGCATTACGACCGCGATCATGGCCGTTATTACGAACATGACCGGCGTTGGGATGATTGCGATCATGATCGGCGCGATGGGCGTCGCGACTACCGCGATCGGGATGATGACTGATCGAAATGAAGAGGGCGTTCCCGATGGGAACGCCCTGCGGCATTAAAAATGAGCGTTCGCCCGGACGCTGGATCGCGCAGGCACGGAGGCCTCGATGTCCAGCAAATGGGTGGCGAGTATGTCGCTCAGAAAGCGGAACTGATCGTTGAGGCCCACCACTTCATTGCTGAAATGATTGCTCGCGGCGGGCATCAGCAGATCTTCGAAATCTTCGTTGAACACCAAGGCCTGTGCCTTCAGCGACACCGGATGCTGGTCGTAATAGTTGTTGCCGAAGACCGGGAAGCTCACGGCGAGGGTAACGGTATGACTCATGATTTGAAGACCTCGCGTTGTGTGTCTCGTATGGGTGAATCCTGCGCCAGTCGCGTTTGATGCGGAAGGCAATCGTCGCGATGGTGAATATCGACGCTATTGATGATTGGAACATGTGCTGAACTCGCTCCCCGGAGCCGGTGAGTGGCACAAACGGACAAACGGCTGATACCCGCACCTATACTCAAGTCGTTACCTCCAGATCTGATCCATCAAGGGACGTCGCCACCGTGAACCTGCGTGCGCTGGTCGTTGCCGCACTGATGTTGCTGGCCGGTTGCGCAACCACGGCGCGGGGCCCGGCGAGCGTGCCGGCGGTGGTGGTATCGCCGGCGACCTGGCAGCAGATCGACCGGGACATCGTTGCGGCGTCCCGGCAGTCCACCGAGCAGGTCAAGGCTTTTGCCCGTGGTTCGATGGAACATTGGCGCATTCGGGTCTACGAGCAAACTGAAGAAAAATTCATCCCCTGGTTCAGCAGCTACTGGACCCAGGAATGGCTGTCGATGAAGGTCAGCTGGTACACCCTCAGCGCCGGTGGCGAGCAGGATGCCTCTTCAAAACGTCTGGCTGCGTATTTGCTGGAGCAATATCAGCAGCGGGTGCTGGCGCCGGTGGCGCTGGAGATTGACCCGGACGCGATCCTCGCCCAATCCACCGCGTTCTACGCGCAACTGATGGCGCAGCAGATGCCGGTCATCGCCCAGCGCTATGGCGTGCCTGTCGCCCAGCTCAACGGCCACTTGCAGAAAATCCCCGCCATTGCCCTCGGCCCGCCGCCGGCTCGGGATGCCTCGCTGTATCAGGTGGTCAGCACCGAGCCGCTGAACACCTTGCCGGCCTATGCTGCGCTGATCGAAAAGATCCACACTGAAGGCGGGGCCAGGGGTATCGCTTCGACCGATGCCGGCATGGCTCCGGTGGCCAGGCGTGCCAGCCAGCGCATGGAGGCGGAAATGGCCCCCCGTGGGGCCGCCAGCGCAGTGGCAGCAGCGGCAGGCAAGCTCGTCGGCGGGCTGATTTCGGCGGGCGTGGCAGGCATTCGCGCCATCCTTCAGGCCAACGACCGCCCCGACAGTGAAGCGCTGATCCGCAGCAGCCTGGGCAACACGTTCGACAAGAGCTGGCTGAAACTGCTGCAGAACCCGACGACCGGTGTGATGGCCGGCACGCTGCACATGGCGGCGCAGGTGGAAGGAAGCCTGGGCGGGTCGGACGAACCGTCGGTCGGATCGGGTGCCACACCCGTCGAATGGCACCCACCCGGGGCGACTATCCAGCAGATGGATCCCTAAACCCGCAGGAGAACGACCATGGCTTACATCGATGTTTTTGTCGCACCCGTCCCGAATGCCAACCGCGAACAGTACAAAAAACACTGCGAAATCGCCGCCAGGCTGTTCAAGGAGTACGGCGCACTGGAGGTGGTTCAAGGCTGGGGTGATGACGTGCCGGACGGCAAGGTCACCTCATTCCCGATGGCCGTGAAACTCAAGGACGGAGAAACCGTGTCGGCCGGCTGGCTGGTCTGGCCGGACAAGGCCACCCGCGACGCCGGCATGGGCAAAATGATGGAAGATCCGCGCATGCAACCGGACGTCAATCCGATGCCGTTCGATGGGCAGCGAATGATCTTCGGCGGCTTCAAGGACATTCTCGAGTCGTGATGCAGCGCTGCCGGGTCACTCCGCCGACGGGGTGATCCGGCAGCCTTTTCGATTGCGGATCTGCTCGTCCGTCGGCCGCTCGCGGACAAATTCGAAACGCGGTTCTCCCTCGCTGTAATGCACCAGCCAGCCCCATTCCAGTTCCTTCTCATCCTGTCCGGGATTCGGTGGCCGGGCCCACCAGGGTTCTTTGCTGAGGACTTCGCGCATGGCGTTCTCCAATTGACGGCAATCGTTGAACTATAAACCCCAGGCCGAGAGTCGCCAGAAACGGGTGTGTAGAATCCAGAGATCTCGACGAACGAAGGAGCGTGGCCATGATGGACGAAATACGCGAGGATCAAGCCTTCAAGCGGCTGTTCTTCGCCCTCGACTGCCCACCGGCACAACGCAAGGCGATTGCCCAGTGGCGCAGCGAGCTGGGGCTGCGTACCGGCAAACCGGTGCCGGCGGACAATTTTCACCTGACGCTGCTGTTTCTCGGCGCAGTGCCGTTGGCGCAGATTGGCGAGGTCTGTGAGGCGGCATCCAAAGTGAGTACGCCGGGTGAGGTGCTGAGGATTTCGCTGGATCGCTTGCAGGTGTGGCGGCGTGCCGGGGTGTTGTCGCTGGCGCCGGAGCAGGCTCCGGCAGGGTTGTTGCGGCTGGTTTACGGACTGGAGCAGGCGATGTTGCCGTTCGGGTTCGAAGAGGCGACGCGCGAATATCGTCCGCACCTGACATTGGCCCGGGACTATCGGGCGCCGGAGCCGGAATCCGCCACGCCACCGGAGTTCTTCCTGCGGGCTGAACGCTTTGCGCTGTTCGAATCCCACAAGGGCCGTTATCGAATGGTTCAGGATTGGCCGCTGACCTGAGCCCACAAAAAAAGGCGCCCGAAGGCGCCTGAATTCACCTTAACCGAGGGAGGCCAGGTGAGGCCGTTCAGAGCGAGGGTGCAGCGGTGGTAAGGCGCTGCGTGAACGGAAAATCATCAATTCTTTCTGTTGTAACACTGATCCACTGTGGGAGCGGGCTTGCTCGCGAAAACGGTGTATCAGCCACAGATGCATCGATTGACCCGACGCATTCGCGAGCAAGCCCGCTCCCACATTTGGATTTGTACCGGGTTTACTTGCCGAGTTTCACGCGAGTCCAGCCCCGGGTCATGATCCGTTGCGTGGCAATCGGTTGATCCGGCACCGCATACAGGGTGGCCATCACGTCCTGCGACGGGTACGAGCCCGGATCGTTGCGGATCGCTTCGTCCACCAGCGGCGTCGCCGCCGCGTTGGCGTTGCTGTAGCCGTTGCTGTTGGTGATCTCGGCGATGATGTCCGGCCGCATCAGGAAGTCCATGAACAGGTAAGCGTTCTCGACGTTCGCCGCATCGCGCGGAATGGCGACCATGTCGTAGAAACTGCCGGCACCTTCCTTGGGAATGCTGTAGTCGATCACCACCTTGTTGCCCGATTCCACTGCGCGGGCCTTGGCCTGCAATACGTCACCGGAATAACCGACCGCCACGCAGATGTTGCCGTTGGCCAGGTCCGAGATGTATTTCGAAGAGTGGAAGTACGCCACGTTCGGGCGAATCTTCATGAACAGCGCCTCGGCTTCCTTGATGTGCGCGGTGTCCTTGTCGTTCACCGGATAGCCCAGGTAGTGCAGGGCCGCCGGGATCATTTCGGTCGGCGAGTCGAGGAAACTGATGCCGCAAGCCTTGAGCTTCTCGGCGTTCTCCGGTTTGAACAGCAGGTCCCAGGAGTTGGTCGGCGCATTCTTGCCGAGCACTTCCTTGACCTTGGCCGGGTTGAAGCCGATGCCGATCGAGCCCCACATGTACGGGAATGCGTGAGCGTTGCCCGGATCACTGGCGGAGGCGTTTTTCAGCAGCACCGGGTTGAGATTCTTCCAGTTCGGCAGTTTCGATTTGTCCAGGGGCTGGTAGACCCCGGCCTTGATCTGCTTGGCCAGGAAACTGTTGGACGGCACCACGATGTCGTAGCCGGACTTGCCCGCGAGCAACCGCGCTTCGAGGGTTTCGTTGCTGTCGAACACATCGTAGGTCACGCGGATGCCGGTCTCGTCCTCGAACTTCTTGACGGTGTCCGGGGCGATGTAGTCCGACCAGTTGTAAACGCGCAGCACCTTGTCGTTGGCCTGGGCGCCCGTGGCGATTGCGCCCATTAAGGACAGTGTCAGCAGAGTCCTGCCAAACATTTTCATCGGTACAACTCCATTCTTTTTATTCAAAACATTGGTGCATGTAGAACGCTGTGGCGAGGAGCAAGCTCCTCGCCACAAAAGCGGTAACGCTTCAAGCAGTGGCGGCGCGTTGCGGTTGCTGCCACGATTCGTTGGCGGTCTGATCCATCGCTTCCTGAATCGCACGCTTGCGGTTGGCCTCTGCCTTGCGGCCGAAGTACCAGACCAGGAAGGTCACCAGCGACACCGCCAGCAGAATCAGGCTGGCCACGGCGTTGATCTCGGGCTTCACGCCCAGACGCACGGCCGAGAACACTTCCATCGGCAGAGTCGTCGAACCGGGGCCGGAGACGAAGCTCGCCAGCACCAGATCGTCCAGCGACAGAGCGAACGACATCATGCCGCCCGCTGCCAGCGACGGCGCGATCATCGGGATGGTGATCAGGAAAAACACCTTGAACGGTTTCGCGCCCAGATCCATCGCCGCTTCTTCGATCGACAGGTCCAGTTCACGCAAGCGGGCGGAGACTACCACCGCCACATAAGCGGCACAAAACGTGGTGTGGGCGATCCAGATCGTGACGATGCCACGCTCCTGCGGCCAGCCGATCAGTTGCGCCATGGCCACGAACAGCAGCAACAGCGACAGACCGGTGATCACCTCAGGCATCACCAGCGGCGCGGTCACCAGGCCGCCGAACAGCGTACGGCCCTTGAAGCGCGTGACGCGGGTCAGCACGAACGCGGCGAGGGTGCCCAGTGCCACTGCGGCGACAGCGGTGTAGCAGGCGATTTCCAGCGAACGCACCACCGAACCCATCAGTTGCGTGTTGTCGAGCAGGCCGACGTACCACTTCACCGACCAGCCGCCCCAGACCGTCACCAGTTTCGAGGCGTTGAACGAGTAGATCACCAGAATCAGCATCGGCAGATAGATGAACAGCAGGCCGAAGATCAGCATGAACTTTGAAAATCCGAAGCGTTTCATCCCCGTCCCTCCATCTCTTTGGCCTGGCTGCGGTTGAACAGCAGGATCGGCACAATCAGGATCAGCAACATCACCACCGCCAGGGCGGACGCCACCGGCCAGTCGCGGTTATTGAAGAACTCTTGCCACAGCACGCGACCGATCATCAACGTCTCCGGGCCACCCAGCAGTTCCGGAATCACGAACTCGCCCACCACCGGAATGAACACCAGCATGCAGCCGGCGATGATGCCGTTTTTGGCCAGCGGCACGGTGATTTTCCAGAAGTTGTTGAAGTTGCTCGAACCCAGATCCTGCGCGGCTTCCAGCAGGCTGCCATCGTGCTTCACCAGGTTGGCGTAGAGCGGCAGCACCATGAACGGCAGATACGCGTAGACCACGCCGATATACACGGCGGTGTTGGTGTTGAGGATCTCGATCGGGTGATCGGTGAGCCCGGTCCACATCAGGAACGCGTTGAGCAGACCGTTGTTGCTGAGGATGCCCATCCACGCGTAAACGCGGATCAGGATCGCGGTCCAGGTCGGCATCATGATCAACAGCAGCAGGACGTTTTGCGCTTCCTTGCTGGCCTTGGTAATCGCGTAAGCCATCGGGAAACCGATCACCAGGCACATCATCGTGCTCAGCGCCGCGACCTTCAGCGAACCGAGGTACGCCGACAGATACAGCTCGTCTTCGCCGAGCATGGTGTAGTTGCCGATGTTCAGCAGCAGCTGGAATTTCTGTTCAGCGTAGGTGTAGATCTCCGAGTACGGCGGGATCGACAGCGCGGCTTCCGAGAAACTGATCTTCATCACCAGGAAGAACGGCAGCATGAAGAACAGGAACAGCCAGATGAACGGGATGCCGATGACGAACTTTCGCCCGCTGGGCACCAGACGCAGGCATTGCTGATTGAAGGTTCTCATGAGCGCAGTACCACGCCGCTGTCGTCTTCCCACCAGACGTAGACCTTGTCGTCCCAGGTTGGACGCGCGCCACGCCGTTCGGCGTTGGCCATGAACGACTGGACGATCTTGCCGCTCGGCAATTCGACGTAGAACACCGAGTGGCCGCCGAGGTAGGCGATGTCATGCACCTTGCCTTCGGACCAGTTGTAGCGGGTCTCCGGCTTGATCGTGCTGACGAGCATTTTTTCCGGGCGGATCGCGTAGGTGATGGATTTGTCCTGCACCGAGGTGCTGACACCATGACCGACGTAGATCTTTTGCTGCAGGTCCGGGCTGTGAATGATCGCATGACCTTCGAGGTCCTCGACCACGGTGCCGTCGAAGGCGTTCACGTTGCCGATGAATTCGCAGACCATGCGGTTGACCGGCGCCTCGTAAATGTCGACCGGGCTGCCGACCTGAGCGATCCAGCCCAGGTGCATGATCGCGATACGCTCGGCCATGGTCATGGCCTCTTCCTGATCGTGGGTCACCATCACGCAGGTCACGCCGACGCGCTCGATGATCTCCACCAGCTCAAGCTGCATCTGCGAACGCAGCTTTTTATCCAGCGCGCCCATCGGTTCGTCGAGCAGCAACAGCTTCGGACGCTTGGCCAGGGAGCGGGCGAGGGCCACGCGCTGACGCTGACCACCGGACAGTTGATGCGGGCGGCGCTTGGCGTATTGGGTCATGTGGACGAGGCGCAGCATCTCTTCGACGCGGGCATCGATTTCGCTGGCCGGCAAACGGTCCTGCTTGAGGCCGAAGGCGATGTTCTGCGCCACCGTCATGTGCGGGAACAGGGCGTAGGACTGGAACATCATGTTGATTGGCCGCTCGTACGGCGGCATGTCGGTGATGTCGACACCGTCGAGCAGAATGCGTCCTTCAGTCGGCCGTTCGAAACCGGCGAGCATGCGCAGCAGGGTCGATTTGCCCGAGCCGGAGCCGCCGAGCAGGGCGAAGATCTCGCCCTGATGGATCTCCAGGGACACATCGTCCACCGCAGTGGTTTCGTCGAACTTCTTGGTGACTCGATCGACTTTCACCAGAACCTTTTTCGGTTGCTGATGACCTTCAAGAGCCTTCCTGTAAGTGCTGGAGGCGTTTGCCATGTGAAACTCCCAACAGGTTTCAGTCGCCGGGCCAACGTGGCCTGGCTTAAGAGTGGATTGCAGACCCGCACCGTGCGGGTTGTTCGGCGCCGCCGTCCTGGCTGCCTGGGTAGTACTTGTTGTTATTACGGTTTGTTGTTTTCACGGATGACGGATGCGCAAGCGCGCAGCCGCCGACCCCGCGGGGGCAGTAAATGGTTTTGCAATCGTTGGGTGGTGTCAGCGCAGGTTGCGTCGCGCCGCACGCTGGCGGCAGGCCTCGCCGAACGCCTGGAAGATCCGCAGGTAGTTCGGGTTGTCCAGCACCTGCCATTCCGGGTGCCATTGCACGCCGAGGGCGAAGGTCGGGCTGTGCTCCACCGAGACCGCTTCGATCAGGCCGTCCGGCGCCACGGCTTCGGCGCGCAGGCCGGGAGCGAGGCGGTCGATGCCCTGACTGTGAATCGAGTTGACCTGGAATTCGCTCGGCAGCTCCAGCGCTTCGAACACGCCGCCCGGAAGTACCGACACAGCGTGGGCCGGGGCGTATTGCACGGCGACATCCGGGCTGTCGGCCTCGCGGTGATCGAGCATGCCCGGCAGTTCATGCACCTTCTGGTGCAGGCTGCCGCCGAACGCCACGTTCATTTCCTGGAAACCCCGGCAAATGCCGAGTACCGGAACGCCCGCCGCGATGGCTGCACGCAATAGAGGAAGGGTAGTGGCATCCCGCGCCGGATCGTGATCCGTACCGGGAGCGCTGGCCGGGCCCTGATAGTGGAAAGGCTCCACATTGGACGGCGAGCCGGTCAGCAACAGTCCGTCGAGCTGACCCAGCAGGTCGTCGATTTCAGTCAGTTTGCCAAGGGAAGGAATGACGACAGGCAACCCCAGCGCCGCAACGCTGACAGCGCGAACGTACTTGTCGCCGCTGATGTGATAGGGGTGCAGGCCAATCTGTTTGACGCACGCAGTAACGCCGATCAATGGCTTGAATGCCATTTTTATTCACCTCGAAGTTTGACACTTGAACGAGCTTTTCCGGAGCTTAGCCTCGTTGATTTTAATTAACAACTCCCATGTAAAAAATTCTAAACGCCGTTCATCAAATCGTCATCAAGGCCGGGGCTCTGGCGCCTGCTTTGGCACGAGAGTGTTAAAAAAAGCCTGAAAAATAAACACTGAACGGCCTTGTGTTCGCTATTGACTTCACTTTGCCGTTCGGGTTGACTGGCTCCGCGAAACAGCAGTGAACATAATAATTAACAGCTAAATAGGTGCATCATGTCGGTCCCTCTGCGTGCCGTTCAACTCAACGAAGCAAACGCATTCCTTAAGAAACATCCTGAGGTTTTGTACGTCGACCTTCTGATTGCAGACATGAACGGTGTGGTGCGCGGCAAGCGCATCGAACGCACCAGTCTTCACAAGGTTTACGAGAAAGGCATCAACCTGCCGGCCTCGCTCTTTGCCCTCGACATCAACGGCTCCACGGTGGAAAGCACCGGCCTGGGCCTGGACATCGGCGACGCCGACCGCATCTGCTACCCGATCCCCGGCACCCTGAGCATCGAACCCTGGCAGAAGCGCCCGACCGCTCAACTGCTGATGACCATGCACGAACTGGAAGGCGAGCCGTTCTTCGCCGACCCGCGTGAAGTGCTGGCCAACGTGGTGCGCAAATTCGACGAACTGGGCCTGACCATCTGCGCCGCGTTCGAACTCGAGTTCTACCTGATCGACCAGGACAACGTGAACGGCCGTCCGCAATCGCCGCGTTCACCGGTGTCGGGCAAGCGTCCGGTGTCGACCCAGGTCTACCTGATCGATGACCTCGACGAATACGTCGACTGTCTGCAGGACATCCTCGAAGGCGCGAAAGAGCAGGGCATTCCGGCTGACGCCATCGTCAAGGAAAGCGCCCCGGCGCAGTTCGAAGTCAACCTGCACCACGTATCCGACCCGATCAAGGCCTGCGAATACGCGATCCTGCTCAAGCGTCTGGTGAAAAACATCGCCTACGACCACGAGATGGACACCACCTTCATGGCCAAGCCGTATCCGGGTCAGGCGGGCAACGGTCTGCACGTACACATTTCGATTCTGGACAAGGAAGGCAACAACATCTTCGCCAGCGAGGATCCCGAGCAGAACGTCGCGCTGCGTCACGCGATCGGCGGCGTGCTGGAGACCCTGCCGGCGCAAATGGCTTTCCTGTGCCCCAACGTCAACTCCTACCGCCGTTTCGGCGCGCAGTTCTATGTGCCGAACTCGCCGAGCTGGGGCATCGACAACCGCACCGTGGCCGTGCGCGTACCGACCGGTTCGCCGGATGCCGTGCGCATCGAGCACCGCGTGGCCGGTGCCGACGCCAACCCGTACCTGCTGATGGCATCGGTGCTGGCGGGCGTGCATCACGGCCTGACCAACAAGATCGAGCCGCCGGCCCCGACCGAAGGCAATTCTTACGAGCAGAACGAGCAGAGCCTGCCGAACAACCTGCGCGACGCCCTGCGTGTGCTGGACGACAGCGAAGTCATGGCGAAATACATCGACCCGATGTACATCGACGTCTTCGTCGCGTGCAAGGAAAGCGAGCTGGCGGAGTTCGAAAATTCGATCTCCGACCTTGAGTACAACTGGTATCTGCATACCGTCTGACGTTCAAGCACGACCTAGCCAACACCGCAAAACCCTGTGGGAGCGGGCTTGCCCGCGAAGAGGCCATCACCTTCAACATTGAAGGTGACTGACCCATCGTATTCGCGAGCAAGTCGAATCGTCGCACCGTCGCCCCCACAGGGATATCGGTCACTAATTTTCCTGTGTGAGTCACCCCCCCCATGACCATGACCCGCAACGATTGGGAACAACGCTTCCAGTCCCTGACCATTGAATCCCGCGCCTTCATCAACGGCGAATACCGCCCGGCCATCAGCGGCGCCACCTTCGAGTGCCTGAGCCCCGTCGACGGCCGTTTCCTGGCCTCCGTGGCCAGCACCGATGAAGCCGATGCCAACCTCGCCGTCGAAGTCGCGCGCCAATCCTTCAATTCCGGCGTGTGGGCCAGCAAGGCCCCGGCCGAGCGCAAGCGCATCCTGATCCGCTTTGCCGACCTGATCCTGCAACACCAGGAAGAACTGGCGCTGCTCGAAACCCTCGACATGGGCAAACCGATCAGTGACTCGATGAGCATCGACATCCCGGCGACCGCCAACGCGATCCGCTGGAGCGCCGAGGCCATCGACAAGATCTACGACGAAGTCGCCGCCACCCCGCACGACCAGCTCGGTCTGGTGACCCGCGAGCCGTCCGGCGTGGTCGCGGCCATCGTGCCGTGGAACTTCCCGCTGATCATGGCCAGCTGGAAATTCGCCCCGGCGCTGGCGGCAGGCAACTCGTTCATCCTCAAGCCTTCGGAAAAATCCCCGTTGACCGCGATCCGCATCGCGCAACTGGCGCTGGATGCCGGCATTCCGAAAGGCGTGTTCAACGTTCTGCCAGGCTTCGGTCATACCGTCGGCAAGGCGTTGGCGCTGCACATGGACGTCGACGTGCTGGCCTTCACCGGATCCACGGCGATTGCCAAGCAACTGATGATTTATGCCGGCCAAAGCAACATGAAACGCGTCTGGCTCGAAGCCGGGGGCAAGAGCCCGAACGTGGTGTTCGCCGACGCACCGGACTTGCGTGCGGCAGCACAAGCGGCGGCTGGCGCCATTGCATTCAACCAGGGTGAAGTCTGCACCGCCGGCTCGCGCCTGCTGGTGGAGCGCTCGATCCGCGAGCAATTCATCCCGCTGCTGGTGGAAGCACTGCAAGCTTGGAAACCGGGGCACGCCCTCGATCCGGCGACCAATGTCGGCGCCGTGGTCGATCAGCGTCAACTGGACAACGTGCTGCGCTACATCAGCCTCGGCCGGGAGCAGGGCGCTGAACTGATCGCCGGTGGCCGACGCGCCCTCGAAGAGACCGGTGGCACCTACGTCGAGCCGACGATTTTCGACGGCGTGACCAATGCCATGACTATCGCCAAGGAAGAAATCTTCGGCCCGGTACTGTCGCTGATCACCTTCGACACCGTCGAGGAAGCGCTGCAGATCGCCAACGACAGTATCTTCGGCCTCGCCGCCGGGGTCTGGACCAGCAACCTGAGCAAGGCCCACACCTTCGCCCGTGGCCTGCGCGCCGGCAGCGTGTGGGTCAACCAGTACGACGGCGGCGACATGACCGCACCGTTCGGTGGCTTCAAGCAGTCGGGCAACGGGCGCGACAAATCGCTGCATGCGTTCGACAAGTACACCGAGCTGAAAGCGACCTGGATCAAGCTCTGACTCTTTTACAACGGTGGCCGCCTGCAACCGGCGGCCTTCGGAGAATAAAAAAATGAAACAACAACACGTGAACAGCTACTACGCCGCCACCCGCAACGAAGTGATCGATTTCCCGATCCTCGAAGAGTCGGTGGAGTGCGACGTCTGCATCATCGGCGCCGGCTACACCGGCCTGTCCTCAGCGCTGTTCCTGAGCGAAGCCGGCTATAAAGTGACGGTGCTGGAAGCGGCAAAAGTCGGCTACGGCGCCAGCGGCCGCAATGGCGGTCAACTGGTCAACTCCTACAGCCGCGACGTCGACGTGATCGAAGAGCGCTACGGCGACAAGACCGCCGAAATCCTCGGCAGCATGATCTTCGAAGGCGCCGACATCATCCGTTCGCGCATCAAGGAATACGACATCAAGTGCGACTACCGCCCGGGCGGTATCTTCGCCGCGATGAACAAGAAACAGCTCAATGGTCTGGCCGAGCAGAAACGCAACTGGGAGCGGTACGGCAACCGTAATCTGAAGCTGCTCGACGCGGCGGACATCCGTCGCGAAGTCGGTTCCGACGCCTATGTCGGCGGTCTGCTGGACATGCAGGGCGGCCACGTTCACCCGCTGAACCTGGCCCTCGGTGAGGCCGCGGCCATCGTGCGCCTGGGTGGCAAGATCTACGAGCAATCCGCTGCGGTGGAAATCAAGTACGGCGAGCCTAACGTCGTGCGCACCGCCAAAGGCCAGGTCCGCGCCAAGTACCTGCTGATCGCCGGCAATGCCTACCTGCCGCAAGGCCTCGATAACCGCGTGACCGCCAAGAGCATGCCGTGCGGCTCGCAGATCTGCGTCACCGAACCGCTGACCGAAAAGCAGGCCCGGAGCCTGATCACCAATAACTACTGCGTCGAAGATTGCAACTACCTGCTCGACTACTACCGCCTGACCGCCGACAACCGCCTGCTCTACGGCGGCGGTGTGGTGTATGGCGCCCGTGAACCGGACGACATCGAAACCCTGATCCGCCCGAAAATGCTCAAGACCTTCCCGCAGCTCAAGGACGTGAAAATCGACTACCGCTGGACCGGCAACTTCCTGCTGACCATGTCGCGCATGCCGCAATTCGGCCGTATCGAGAAAAACGCCTACTACATGCAAGGCTACAGCGGCCACGGCGTCACCTGTTCGCACCTGGCCGGCAAACTGATCTCGGAAATGATCCGCGGCGACGCCGAACGCTTCGATGCTTTCGCCTCGCTTCCGCACATGCCGATGATCGGTGGCCGCACGTTCTCCGCGCCGCTGACCGCCCTCGGCGCCGTGTACTACTCGCTGCGTGACCGTTTCGGCATCTGATTAACCTCGCCGGCGGTGGCCCCGCACAGGCGCCGCCGGTTTTTTACTTGGCAAGCAACACCACAAACCCTGTGGGAGCGAGCTTGCTCGCGAAAGCGGTCTATCAGCAAAAGGGATGTTGGATGTGCCGCCCAATCGCGAGCAAGCTCGCTCCCACAGGTCTTGTGCCTGACCCGCAATTACCAGCAGCAGGCTCTTTTCACCCACCGTCCATCGAACCTGCTGAGCAACACCGATAAACGTGATTTAATAGCCGCCTTTCACGGTTCCGGGACACGGGAGCAACGTGATCCGCGCGCCTTGCGCGGCACCCGCCACCCACCCCCATTACCCTTAAGTCGTTCTCACATAAGGCTGTCATGGATACGGGTTCTCGACTCAAACTAGTACGCGAAAGCTACAAACTCTCCCAGCGCGAGCTGGCCCGGCGTAGCGGCGTGACCAATGCCACCATCTCCCTGATCGAACAGAATCGTGTCAGTCCTTCCGTCAGCTCCCTGAAAAAGCTGCTCGAAGGCATCCCGATGTCCCTGGCCGACTTCTTCACCTTCGACCAGCCGCCGCGCGAACACCAATACGTCTTCCGCGCCAACGAACAACCCGACCTCGGCCGCCACGGCCTGCGCCTGCTGCTCATCGGCGCCTCGGTGCCCAGCCGCCAGATGCGCCTGCTGCGCGAGCAATACGCACCGGGCGCGAGTTCCGGGGAAGAGCCGATTGTTCACACCGAGGGTGAGGAGTGCGGACTGGTGACCCGTGGCACGGTCGAGTTGACGGTGGACGGCCAGGTGAGCGTGTTGAGTGCCGGGGACGGGTATTACTTCCCGACGACGCTGCCGCACAAGTTCCGCAATATCGGGGCGGATGAGGCGGAGATTATCAGTGCGAATACGCCGGCGAATTTTTGATTCGGATAATTCGTCAACGCAAAATGCGATGCCCAGGAGAAACCGCAGAGATGCGGTTTCTCTTTTTCATATGCAGGCCTGCTTCGCAGTCCAGCGGGAGCAAGCTCCCTCGCCACGGGTACAAGGCTTTCAGATCGCGAAACCCGGTACTTCACTCGTCTCGGAACTTTCCCCAAAACCGATGTCAATTTGATGGCGTGTCGCGACGCCCATTTTGAACGAGTCACCCAGTGCCAGGCTGTTTCCCGGCAAGCCCAAGGAAGTGTGAGATGAAACTGATTCTTGCGATGTTGTTGCTGTTCAGCGGTTACGTTTGCGCCAGTTGTTCCAGCATCAGTGATCACGACAAGCGCAGTTATTGTGAGGCCACGCAGGAAGGCAGCAGTTGTTCTTCCATCGGCGACCATGACATGCGTTCAGCCTGTGAAGCGGAGAAAGGCAGTTCCTGCTCAAGCATTGGTGATCATGACCAGCGCGCTTATTGCGAAGCCAGAAAGGGCAGCAGTTGCGTCTCCATCGGTGATCACGACATGCGTGCAGCCTGCGAAGCGGAGAAAGGCAGTTCCTGTTCGAGCATCGGCGATCACGACCAGCGTGCCTTTTGTGAGGCAAAGAAGGGCAGCAGTTGTTCGTCCATTGGCGATCATGACTTGCGCAACCAGTGTGAAGCCATGAAACGCTGAATCCACGCGCAATTCAGAGCAAAAGGGACACCCGTCGGTGTCCCTTTTTCATGGGCGCATAATCGCCGTTATTTCGCCTTCCAATGCCCACCCCCGTTCTCACAATCAATCCGCGCCTGCGCCAGATGCTCCATGTCGTAGTAATACGTGGTCACTTGCGCGCTGTCCGGGATGTTCAGGGCTTTGGCGTTTTTGTCCTTGCTGGTGGAGTGCGGGTTGGCCAGGGATTCCTGTGTGAGGGTGGCGATACACGACGCCTGATAGTGATCGGCGCAGTGTTTGACCCTGTTTTTGCTGCTGTTGAGCATGTCCTTGCTTTCGTTGCTGCATGACCAGTCGATCGCGTTGACCGGCATGCCTTCGTATTCGTAGCAGCTGTGCGTCTCCACGGCGGGCACCGAGGGACTGGAGGAGCGGGTCCTGACGTCGCAGCCCTCGGCCATGACGCACGTGGGAATGACGCCGAAAGTGGCGATCAGGAGCAACAGTCGGATGTTCATCGTGGAACTCTCCCATGGCGCCGTATTTGATCGTGAGTGGGGGCGCTTATGGTTTCGAGATTGAATCGTCTCGGAAGGTTCCATCAACTATTCCGATGAGAGTTACGCGAAGACGCTCATGTTCAACTCACTCGGTGTCGTACATTAACTCTAATCTTTCGATCCAATCATCAGTTGCGTTAAATCTCGAATAATAAGATTGCTTTTCAATGGCGCTTAATTGAGTGAAAAAGCTGAAGAAGTAGTTGTTGTCGTAATACTCTTGAGCACCTTGCATGCTCCCGCCCCACCAGGAAGGCTCGTAACCTTCAAAAGCAAACCATGGCGGGGGAACCGCAAATTTTTTGCGATTAAGCATCGTTAGAAAGTCAAGGCTGTTCGTTATCAAACGAATCGTGACGGAGTTGAATTCTCTGGTGGAGGCGAAGAATATCAGTCGGTCTCCGTTCAGTGCACTTTCGTATTCAAATACTGGAAGGTCATTGAAGGTTCTTTCAGTGTTTTTTCTGAAGTTGAATTCAACGAGTGATTCAAATTCAACTAAGTCTTTGGGTTCGATAAGGAATTGCGAAAAGAATGCGCAGATATCAGCGCTTTCCAATGAACGAACGGGTGGGTGACTGGAGAAATCGGCAACGGCCAAAGGACGAGAAAATTGACTTCTCAACTCACTTTCACTGTAACCAACTATTTGTTTTTGCTCACGCGCTGACTTCATTAACGCCTTGATCTTTTCGATAAAACTCATACCGTGCTCGTTCTTGAAATATTCAGACAGCGATGCGTCCAAGTCTCCAGTCTGCCAATTCGCTATGACTCGTCCCGATCCGGCGCAGTCAGCTATCACGTCGATTTCGGCGTCTATGATGCCCGTCTCCTGTGGTTTTCTGAAAGATAAGCTTCGGCTCAATCCGCTCATACCTTTCGTTTGCCAACCCCCAGTTCATCACCAAAGGTTCCCCCCATCCACACCACGTCGTAGACTGCGAAACAAGTTGTAACGCCTCTCCCACGGACGGAACCGCGCATGATCCAGATCGGCAGCCGCAACAACGCCCCCACGCCGCAGCACAAAAACCATGACATCTATATCTTCAGCATCGACCTGTCTCGACCGGCGACGCCGTTCTGTTTCGAGCAATCGATTGGCGGTGGGCATGGCGAGCAGGGTGGTGCGCGGTGGCTGGCGCTGGAGGAGCTGGATGGCTGGCCCGGTGAATGGCGTGAGCATTTGAAGAAGGCCAATTGCGCCTGGGTGGCCGAGTTGCTGGATGCGCACCCGGGCAAAAGGCAGGAGGAGCTGGTTTCGCTGATTCTTCAGCGCTATGCAGATCCTGCGCAGCCAACCGGGCGTTTGCAGGCGATCGGCCGCTGGTTCAAGCGTCATTTCTATATTGGCGGCCGGTACGGCGTCTGACCCGAGGAAACGCCCATGACTCAGACTCTGGAACGCGCCATCGCCATTGCCGCCACGGCCCACGCGGGGCAGGTGGACAAGGGTGGTGCGCCGTACATTTTGCATCCGCTGAAAGTCATGCTGCGCATGAGCAGCCTGGAAGAACGCATCGTCGCGGTGCTGCACGATGTGGTCGAAGATTGCGGCATCAGCCTGGAGGATTTGCGCAAGGAAGGTTTCAGCGAAGAAGTTCTGTCAGCCATCGAGTCGGTGACCAAAGTGCCCGGCGAATCCTACGAGGACTTTGTCGAGCGTGCGGCGCAGAACCCGATCGGGCGGGTGGTGAAACTGGCGGATCTGGAAGAGAACAGCGACCTGTCGCGGATCGCCTCGCCAAGTTGGGAGGATCTGGAGCGGATCGAAAAGTATCGGCGGGCGATCGGACGGTTGCGCGCATAGTCATTGCAACGAAAGTAAACGGAGAAGCACCACGGATGGAGTTCACAACAATCGTTCAATTACTAACGGCCATGGGAATAGTCGCAGCGGCGACGAAGGTCATTCGGGAGTTGTTGTTCATGGGCAAGAGCCGACTGATCGAGGAGTATCGGGTGGCCAGGGAAGTGCTCAAGGACATGGAACACAATCCCGGCCAGCATCCTCTGGTTGTCGAGCGTGGTTATTTTGCTATCGCAGGTACTTCCGCGATCAATCCTGCGGACGTCGCCTACCTGATTTCCCTCGTCGATCCGGCCAAGAGCCTCAAGGCTTATGTGCTTTCGAGACAGTATGTCGAGCTCGATGTGCGGCGACACAGAATTGATTTTCGACCCAAATACAAAAGTGTCTTTTCCAGAGTCTGGAGGAAGGGCTGGTACGGCACGATGTATGTCGTGTGGTTTGTCGTGGCGATGGCGCCGCTGCTGTTGATCCAGCCGATGGGGCTGGAACCGAGGTTCGCGTTCTGGACGGGGGTCACTATTCCTGTCGCGGGTTTTTTCGGCGTCAGTTCCTTGATCGACTGCCTGAAAATTCTCAGAAGCGAGAAACTGGTCAAATCGCAGGAACAGCACACGCCAAGAATTCTTTTCGGGCAAGAGCTGAAAAAAACGTCGATCGCGCCCGGTAAAAGTTCTTCATGAACTTCCGGTTCAAAAGTCCTGAACGTCATCCAGTGGATGGAGTCCCCATGAAATCCATTCTATGCCTGCTGATCGCCGCCGGATTCGGTGCGGCGTTGCAGTTCCAGGGCGTGCCCCACGGTTTGCTGTTGGGCTCGATCCTCGTCACCGCGCTTACGGCCACTCGATTCGGCTTCGCGCCCAGGACGCCTTATGGCTTGGGTTACATCCAGGTCACCCTGGGCATCGCCACCGGGCTGATGTTCGAAGCCTGGGACAGTGCGACCGTCTCGACAATGCTGCCAAGCCTCGGCGTGTTGCTGCTGTGCCTTGCGCTGCAAGTGATGTTGTCGGCCTGGTGGCTGACGCGCGGAGCCGGATGGAACCGCACGGATGCGTTGCTGGCGGTGTACCCCGGGGCGCTCGCGGCGGTGTTCGATTTGCTGGAATCGCATCAAGCGTCGAGCAAGGTCATCATCGTGCACCTGATGCGTTTGCTGCTGATCACGGTGCTGGTGAGTCTGCTGATTCCCGGTCAGGCAACGGTCGCGGTGGCCGAGGTCGATCCGTTGTCCACTGGCATGGCGTTGACCGTATTCGGGCTGATCCTGTTGAGCGTGATCGTCGGGCGTTTGCTGCTGGCCATAGGCGTGCCGGCGCCGTTCATGTTGACGGCGATTATCCTGACCGCCGTGTTCCTGAAATCGGGATGGCTGCACGGCTTTCACATGCCGGACTGGAGCCTCGATCTGGCGACCGTGATTCTCGGGGCACGCATCGGCTCACGTTTCCAGGGCCTCGGTCTCGCGGAGCTGGCACGGCATGGGCGAGCGGCACTCGTCTCGGTGGGTTTGATGATTCTGGTCGCGGCGGGGTTCGCCGAAGTGGCGGCGCGATTGCTGGGCAGTGATGCGTTGTCGCTGTGGCTGGCCTACATGCCGGGGGCGATCGAGACCATTGCCATCGTGGCGTTCGGTGGCGGGTTGAACGTGGTGTTTATCCTGACTCACCATCTGGTGCGGATGGTGCTGCTGCACTTTGCGCCAGCGTTGCTGGTGCAGGTGCGTAGAGCGCGGGAGGAAGTTTGATCTGTGCGTCGTTCACTTATTGGTGTCTTGAGGTAGGTCATGGGGTCATGGGTTCGGTGCAAATGTGATGAACTGGTTCACAAAAACTGGTTTTGCGGGACGGGTGTATCTCTGGTGGCTTCAGAGGATGCGCTAGATCTGCCGGATGGAAATCAAATGACCGCCCATCAGCTCGTCGACAAGCTGTTTGCGGAGTCCGACATGCTTCTCAGATGCTGGAATTGCGCTCGGATCATTTTGTTGAACGAGCGGGGCGGGGAGTTTGATATCAGGTTTTTCGCCCCCGAGTCTGATTGATCGGCGGCGCCCTGCTACTAAATCTGGGCTGCTGTGCAGCCCAGCGAAAGCAGGTCGAGCAACACTAGATGATGTGCGTTGCGAATCCCTCGAGTCCCGGCGCAATCCCGTCCTTCAACGTCAGCGCCGGAATCTCATAATCCCCGCCATTTTGCCGTCGAAACCCTATCGGCCGGGCACTCCACAACTCATCCAGTCTCAACCCCAGTTCTTCACACGTCCGGGCAAACCGCGCCTCATCCATTTTCCCCGTGCGATACACCACAAACGGCGGCAGCACTTCGAATCCGGGGTAGTAGAGAATCCCGTGATGAATCGGGAACAACAGATCATCGATCGGCCCGTTGATCCCGCGCTGACTGTAGTGCGATTCCCAGCCGCCGGCCGTGACCATCAACATCGCCCGTTTGCCTTTCAACGTCCCTTCGCCATAACGATCACCCCAGCGGGCGTCAGAATGTTCGCCGACGCCGTAGGCAAATCCGTAGGCGTACACGCGCTCGACCCAGCCCTTGAGGATCGCCGGCATGGAAAACCACCAGAGCGGAAATTGCAGTATCAACGTGTCTGCCCACAGCAGTTTTGCCTGTTCGGAGGCGATGTCAGTGGCTTGCCGGCCTTGTTCGAACGCGAGTTTCGAGTCGAGGGAGGCATCGAATGGCCGACTGCTGTCGCGACCGGGGCTGTCGTCGGCGTCGAGGCTGGCTTTCCAGTTCATCGCGTAGAGGTCGGAAACCTGCACGCTGTGGCCGGCGGCTTCCAGACGCTGGACGGTGAAGTCTTTCAACGCGCCGTTTAGCGATTGCGGTTCGGGGTGGGCGTAGACCAGTAGCACATTCATGGTGAAACTCCGTTGCTGAGTGACAGCAGGATCGGTATCCGGCAGGTATATTGGAAATGAATGTCTGATATATCTGGTATAGCCATGAATAATTTACGTCGCCTGGATATCAACCTGCTGCTGACCCTCGACGTGCTGCTGTCGGAGCACAACGTCACCCGCGCCGCGCAGCGGCTGAACCTGTCGCAGCCGTCGGTCAGTGTGCATCTGGCCAAGTTACGCGACATCTTTGGCGATCCGCTGCTGCTGCCCGGCCCACGGGGCATGCGCCCGACAGCACGGGCCGATGAATTGCGCGAGCCGTTGCGCGAGGCACTGGAAGCGCTGGAGCGGGCGGTGGCGCCGGCCAGTGCGTTCGACCCGGCACAGGCAACGAATACCTGGAAAGTTGCGGCATCGGACTACGGCGAATCGACCGTAATCCTGTCGGCGCTGGTCGGATTACGCACCCAGGCGCCGGGCTCGCGCCTGGCGGTGCTCGACCTGTCGCCGCAACATCTGGTGAAGCAGGCGGAGCAGGGCGTGATCGATCTGGCTCTGCACACCAGCGAAGATGCGCCATTGGAGCTGCATCGACGGGCGTTGTTTACCGAGCGCTACGTGCTGGCGGGGCGCGCAGGGCATCCGAAACTGCAATGCAAGCCGACGCGCGAGCAATTTTGCGAGCTTGAGCATGTGCTGGTGTCGCCGGAGGGCGGAGGTTTTTTCGGGGTGACGGACAAGGCGTTGGCGGAGGCGGGG
This sequence comes from Pseudomonas sp. BW7P1, assembly GCF_024981055.1. Taxonomy (NCBI): domain Bacteria; kingdom Pseudomonadati; phylum Pseudomonadota; class Gammaproteobacteria; order Pseudomonadales; family Pseudomonadaceae; genus Pseudomonas; species Pseudomonas sp. BW7P1. The sequence continues at coordinate 2,533,436 of NZ_CP103374.1, forward strand.
CTGAGCAGGAAAGTTGTGCTGTCGGTGCCGCACTTTCTGTTGCTGATGTCAGTGCTGGCGAGTACCGATCTGGTGGCGATGCTGCCGTCGCGGCTGGTGCGCGACCGTTTAGCGTTGCAGGTGGTTGAACCGCCGCTGGCGGTGCCGGGTTACGAGATGGCGATGCTCTGGGCCGAGCGCTCGCATCGTGATCCGGCTCACAAGTGGTTTCGCGAGCATCTGGCGGCGTCCGTGTGAATCATGCATGCCCCAGGGCAATCGCGAACGACACGACGATCATGCAAGCAAACGCAAAATTGAGATTCATGAGCTGTTCATCCTGAGCCTTGTTGAAGTGGTGCCATTGTGAACAGGCTGAAAGCAAAGAAAAAATTCGGCTTCATGATTTCAAAGATCGAAACAATTGATACCGGCCGGTTTGTGTTTGGCAAAGGCTTTGGTTAGGCTCGCCAAACCTGCAACTACAAGCACAAACAGGCAAAACCATGCACGATCATTCCGCATCCGAGCTGCCCTCCCTGCGTCGGCAGAAAATCCTGCTGATCCTCGAACGAGACGGCAAGGTCATGGCCTCCGAGTTGAGCCAGCATTTTTCGGTGTCCGAAGACACCATTCGCCGGGATCTGGCGGAACTGGACAATGCCGGTCTGGTGCAACGAGTGCACGGCGGGGCGCTGCCGCGGCCGAAGGACACCGGCAAGGATTACTTCACGCGGGTCAGTGAGACCGACGAGGTGAAAACCAGCCTTGCGCAGCTCGCGGCCGCAAGGGTGAAGGACGGGCAGATCGTGCTGTTCGATTCCGGCACCACCACGTTGCAGATCGCCCGTTCGTTGCCTTCCGATATTTCGATCACCGCCGTGACCACGTCACCGATGACAGCGATCACCCTGGCCGAATACAAGGGGATCAAGGTGATTCTGGCGGGCGGGCAACTGAATCTGGCGACGATGTCGGTCAGTGGCCACGAAACCGTGCGACTGCTGCAAAGCATCAAGGCTGACATATTGTTTACCGGGGTGTGCGCGATTCATCCGGAGGTGGGGCTGAGTTCGCTGTATTTCGATGAAGTGCCGGTGAAACAGGCGTTGTTCGACAGTGCGGCGCAGGTGATTGCCGTGACCACGGCGGACAAGCTGGGGGCGGTGGAGCCGTTTGTGGTGGCGCCGTGCAGCCGGGTGCAGACGTTGATCACCGAGCGGCATCTGGCGTCGGGCAATGCAGAGGATTATCGGCGGTTGGGGATTGAGGTGGAGCAGTTGCCCGACTGAAATTTGTGGTGATGCTGATGCCCCTGTCGCTGGCAAGCCAGCTCCCACAGGTTCGGGAATGTACATGGATATTGCGTACACCACGGACTTTGTGGGAGCTGGCTTGCCAGCGATGAGGCCAGTCGACTCAATGCATAAGCCGGTATGCAGTCAAAAGATCAATCAGCGCAATTTTTCCAGCATCTGGTAGTACCACATCCCCGCCGCCAGCATCGGATTCCCCAGCAGATCCCCCATCGGCACTCGAATGTGCGAGCACGCGGCAAACGTGTCGAACTGCTGCATCTGACCGGTGATCGCCCGGCTCATGATTTCGCCCATGATGTGGGTCGTGGCGATGCCGTGGCCGGAGTAGCCCTGGCAATACCAGACGTTGTCCGAGAGCTTGCCCAGTTGCGGGATGCGGTTGATAACGATGCCCATCGCGCAGCTCCACTGATAGTCGATCTTCACCCCTTTGAGCGCCGGGAAGGTCTGTTCGATGCACGGTCGCAGTTCGCCGGCGATGTCCCGTGAGTCCTTGCCGCTGTAGTTGGCGCCGCCGCCGAACAGCAGGCGACCGTCGGCGGTGAGGCGGTAGTAGTCGAGGACGAAGCGGCAGTCGTAAACGGCCAGGTCTTCGGGGTTGATCTGCCGGGCCAGCGCCCCCAGCGGCTCGGTGGTGACAATGCCGCCCATGGCCGGGAAGATCTTGCCCTTGAGCTGGCCCGGTTCGAGTCTGTGATAGACATCGCCGGCGAGCAGCACCTGATTGGCGTCGATCCGGCCATGGGCCGTGCGAACGCCCGGGCTATCGCCGTGGATGATCTCCAACACTTCGCTGTTTTCGAAGATCAGCGCGCCAAGGCTTTCCGCCGCCCGCGCTTCACCGATGCACAGGTTGAGCGGGTGCAGGTGCATGTTGCGGGTGTTCTTGATTGCGCCGTGATAGAGGTCGCTTTGCAGCAGGTCACGCACCTGGCTGCGGTCGAGCAGACTGACCTCATCACCCATGCCGCGACGCACGGCTTCGTCGTAATCACTGCGCAAGCCGTCCATGTGGCTCGGCTTGTACGCCGCATGCAAATGACCGTGCTTGAGGTCGCAATCGATGCCGTATTTCTCGACCCGTTGCTGGATGATTTCGTGGCCTCGCCAGCGCAGGTGCCAGATGAAATCGTCGACCTCATCGCCCAAGGTGTTGCGCATCTGCTTGCGCATCGCGCCGTCGCCGGACAGGCTGCCGGTGACTTGACCGCCATTGCGCCCGGTGGCGCCCCAGCCGATTTTGTGGCTTTCGACGATGGCGACTTTCAAGCCTTTTTCCGCCAGTTCGACGGCGGTGGCGACCCCGGTGAAGCCGCCGCCGATGATTACCACATCGACCTTGTGCCGGCCTTGCAGGGTCGGGTAGTCGGTGTCGCGGTTGAGGGTGGCGGTGTAATAGGAATTGCTGCGTTCAGTCATGTCAGTGTCCACAAAAAATTCGGGAGGCAGAGTGCAATCCTTGTGGGAGCTGGCAAGCCAGCTCCCACAGGTTCAGTGTCTGATCATCAGGCTTCGGTCAGATACCAGCGCCAGTCCTGCTCACCCACTTCGGCCATGAACTGCCGGTATTCCGCACGCTTCACCGCCAGATACACCCCGAGAAATTCCTGTCCCAGCGCCTCCCGTGCCCACGCCGAGTTTTCCAGCGCCGTGAGCGAGGTCAGCCAGTCGGTCGGCAGCAACTCCTTCGCCTGCGCATAACCGTTGCCTTGCACCGGTTCGCCCGGGTCGATGTCTTCTTTTATCCCGCGATGAATGCCCGCCAGGATCGCCGCTGCCGCCAGATACGGGTTGGCATCGGCGCCACAGATGCGGTGCTCGATGTGCCGGGTGTTGGCCGGGCCGCCGGGTACGCGCAGGCTGACGGTGCGGTTGTCGACGCCCCAGGTCGGTGCCAGCGGCGCGTAGCTGTTGGCCTGGAAGCGACGGTAGGAGTTGGCGTTGGGGCAGAACAGCAGCAGCGAATCGAGCAACGACGCGAGCATCCCGCCAATCGCCGTGCGCAACAGCGGCGTGCCCGCCGGGTCTTCGGAGGCAAACAGATTGCGCCCCTGTGCATCGGCGAGGCTGACGTGCATGTGCATGCCGGTGCCTGCCAGATCATCGAAGGGCTTGGCCATGAACGTCGCCTGCATCCCGTGCTTGTGCGCTACGGCTTTGACCAGCCGTTTGTAGCGCACGGCCTGATCCATCGCCTCCAGCGCATCGCCGTGTTCGAGGGTGATTTCCACCTGGCCCGGCGCGTATTCCGAGATCGCGGTACGGGCCGGAATGCCGTGCAGTTTGCAGGCGCTGTAGAGGTCGGCGAGGAAAGGCTCGATCTGCTCCAGCTCACGCAAACCGTAGACCTGGGTATGCCTCGGTCGACCACCGTCGGCATCCAGCGCCGGTTGCGGGCGGCCATTGTGATCGCGTTTGGCGTCGAGCAGATAGAACTCCAGCTCACAGGCCATTACCGGGTGAAAACCCTCGGCCTTGAGGGCGTCGATGACTTTGATCAGCAGGTGACGCGGGTCGGCGATGCTCGCCGGCAGGCCTTGTTCCGGGTGCATGCTGACCTGCACCGCAGCGGTGGGAATCTGCCGCCACGGCAGGCGCACCAGACTGCCCTCCAGCGGGTAGGCGCGGCAGTCGATGTCGCCGACATCCCACACCAGACCGGAGTTCTCCACGTCTTCGCCGTGCACGGTCAGACCGAGGATGGTGCTCGGCAGCGGGCGGCCGCTTTCGTACACGGCGAGCAGTTCTTCGCGGTGCAACAGCTTGCCGCGTGGCACGCCGTTGGCGTCGAGGATGAACAGCTCGATCATGTCGATGTCGGGGTTCTGTTCGAGAAAGCGACGGGCGTCTTCAATGGCTGCGAATTTCATGATCAATCACTCACGATGGCGCCGCACAGGCGCGCAGATTCGGGCCGGACGCAGCTCAGCAAAAGGCGCGGGCGTCCTGGCAGGGATATCGAAAAAGAATTCAGGCGTGTGGCGAGGGAGCTTGCTCCCGCTGGACTGCGCAGCAGTCATTTCTGTTCCGGGGACACTGCGTGTCCCGGCGGGAGCAAGCTCCCTCGCCGCAGGATCAGCGGATATCCGGCGGGCGTGCGGAGTGACGCAGCTTGGAGCGGCTCAGGGCCATGGGGAGATTGACGATGCGATTCATGCACGGCCCCTGTGAAGGAGGGCGCACAGTGCAGAGACGTTCAACGATTCTGATTGTTGTAGTGACGTGCTCATGACGCGTGTTTCCGTTGGCGGAAAACGTCGGCGGCGGGTGTGTCCCGCCATGCCGGTGTGGCTGGATAGTAAGGGGGAAGTCCGGGAGAAGTAAACGCCTGATTCCGATGTCAGGCTTTGCTGCAGCCGACAGTGCCGTGTCAGGCGTGCGCCAGGCTCCAGCGAAACGCCGCATTCCGATCACTCTCTCGAGCCTCGACCCAATGCGAGCCCTCTGGCGTTGTCTCTCGCTTCCAGAACGGCGCACGGGTCTTCAGTACATCCATGATGAAGGCACAGGCTTCGAACGCTGCATGCCGGTGTTTGCTGCTGACACCGACGAACACGATCGGCTCGGCCACCGACAGCGCACCGACCCGATGCACGATCTCCACCGCCAGCAGCGGCCAGCGCTCACGAGCCTGTTCGGCGATCTGCTCCAGGGCCTTCTCGGTCATGCCCGGATAGTGCTCCAGAAACAGCTCGGTCACCGACTGCCCGACGTTCAGATCCCGCACATAACCAATGAAATTCACCACCGCGCCCACCCGCGGGTTGCGCGCATGCAGATCGGCAATCAGCTGACCGGCATCGAAACTTTTTCGCTGGACTCGAACGCCCATGACTCAACCCCCCGTGACCGGTGGGAAAAAAGCGATCTCGTCGAAATCCTCGATGGCCTGATCCGGCTGACACAACTCCTGATTCACCGCACACATCAGGTTGCCGGCCCCCAACACTTCGCGCCACAGATCGCCCCGGGCCATGAGCATTTGCCGCACGTCCTCGACACAGGTGAGGGTGGCGGTTGCGGGAATCTTTTCCCCGCCCAGATTGAGCCGGTCACGGTAGCTGGCGAAGTAATTGATCAGAATCATTGCGGGTTCTCCCATTGAAAGTGGCCGGAGCGGCCGCCCTGTTTGCTCAGCAGACGGATGTCGCCGATGACCATCGCCCGGTCCACCGCTTTGCACATGTCATAGATCGTCAGCGCGGCGACGCTGGCGGCGGTCAGGGCTTCGAGTTCGACCCCGGTCTGGCCGGTGAGTCGGCAGGTGCTGGTGATCTGCACGCGGTCCGGTTCGCAGGCCTTGAGTTCGACGTGGATCGAACTGAGCAGCAGCGAATGACACAACGGAATCAGTTCGTGAGTGCGCTTGGCCGCCTGAATCCCGGCGATCCGCGCCACGGCAAACACGTCGCCCTTGGGGTGACCGTTGGACTGGATCATTTGCAGCGTTTGCGGACGCATTTGTACCCAGGCCTGTGCGGTGGCTTCGCGGCGGGTAGCGGCTTTGTCGCCGACATCGACCATGTTGGCGCGGCCCTGATCGTCGAGGTGGGTGAGGGTGTCGCTCATGGGGTGGGCTCCTGGATCGGGCTGTAGATTCGCGGGGCGTTGCGGTGCGGAACATGGATCAGGTTCAAGCGGTGCCTGAGGGCCCAGCGCACCGTCAGTGCAGTCGGGGCGGACAGACTGACGAGCGTGCCGAGGCGGGCACGTACGGCTTTGTGAATCAGTTCGAGGCTGCAGCGGCTGGTGACCACGACGAAGCCCTGACGCGCATCGAGGCGTCCGAATTGCAGGGCGCCGATCAGCTTGTCGAGGGCGTTGTGGCGGCCGATGTCTTCGCGGCACAGCAGCGCTTCGCCGTCGGCGTCGAAATACAACGCCGCGTGCAGGGCGCCGCTGCTGCGGGCCAGTTGCTGGGCCTGTTCGATGCGTAGGCGAATGCCGTCGAAGTGCGCGGCGGGCGGCAACGGTGCCGGCGTCAGGATTTGCAGTGGCGGCAGCGCCTGCTCAAGGGCTTCCACACCGCAAAGGCCACATCCGCTGGTGCCCGCCATCTGCCGGCGATGATCCTTCAGGGCCCAGAACGCCCGGCTGGAAATCTGCACCTCGGCCTGACAGGCCTGATCGAAATGGGTCAGCCGGATGTCATGGATATCGTCAAGACTGCCGACGATGGCATTGCTCAGGCTGAAGCCGCGAATGAAATCTTCGATGTTGCCCGGCGAAACCATCATCACGGCCTGGTTCAGGCCGTTGTAGCTGATGGCCAGCGCGATCTCCGCTGCCAGCGCCGCGTGGGACACCGGCGCGTCGTCGAGGTATTCGCGGTAGGCCACCTGCGAAGGTTGTGGCGCGGGGGCGTTGGCATCGCCCGTTTCGATGGTTGGTTGAACCTGGCACAGCATCTTGAAAGTCCCCGAAGCGCTGAAGTGGGTTCAGGCTACGGGGCGGGGAAAAGTGCGTCCAATCGCTTGTTCCGATGCCGTGATTGGATTGGTCGATCACTGAAGGCGTTAAACGGCAGGCGCCTCGATCCCGAACATCTTGCGCGCCTCGGCAAAACACTTCTCGGCAATCGCCGAGCGTGGTTCGGTCTTGCGCATCACCAGCCCCAGCGGCGCGAGCACGCTGGCGTCCGGCAGATTGATGAAGGCCAGGTGCTCGATCGGTTCTTCAAGGCCGCTGTCCAGCGGCATGATCGAGCAGCAGAAACCCTGGTGAATCGCCTGCAGCAACTGATAGGTCGAATCGCTTTCCATGATCGGCTGCGGGTTGAGTCCGCGACTGCGGAAACTCAGGTCGATGGATTTTCGGTAATGCATGCCGGTGGTGATCATCCCCAGCGGCAGTTCGGCGGCCTCTTCCCAGCTCATTTCCGGGCCCTCGAAATGGAAATGACGGGTGTCGTAGAGCAGGCCGACGCGGGTTTCGCCAATCTCGAAAAACTCGAAATAGTTCGGGTTGACGTGGTCCAGGTAACACACGCCAAGGTCCAGCTGATTGTTGCCCAGCCCTTCGATGATCTCGTCCGAGCTGAGCGACGACAGGCTGTATTTCAGCTCGGGAAATATCCCCGACAAACCCTGAATGTAATTCACCGCATTGAAGTTGCTCAGCGGCACCAGCCCCAGACGCAGGCTGCCGACCAGTTGCCCACGGCAGGCGGCAGCCTCGGCGAACAGTCCGTCGTGAGCGGCCAGCAGGGTGCGAGCCCAGGCCAGAACCCGTTCCCCGGCCTGGGTGAAACCTTCGAAACGCTGACCGCGATTGACCAGCACCAGATCCAGCTCGTCTTCCAGATTGCGCAGGCGCATCGACAGGGTCGGCTGGGTGATGTGGCAGCGCGCGGCGGCCTGGCCGAAGTGGCGGGTTTCGTCCAGCGCGATCAGGAACTTGAGTTGTTTGATGTCCACGATGGCACCTGCTCGAATGGGAAATTTGATTGAGTATTGACGCAGATGCGTACGGCGCACGAAAAGCGCAGGCGGCGACGATCCCACTGATCGGCGTTTTCGTCCAATCGGAAGCGTTGAAGAGATTATCGAGGGATTCAATCATGGCCGGTTTCATTGGCTGGATCTGTGTTTTCGGTCCACTGAAAAAACGCCGATAGAGCGGGTCGATAAAGCGGTTGGCGAGAGTGATTAGACAGTCTCGACAAGTGGCACTTAGGCTCTGGCCCAATTGAATTGGCGAAGGCCGGAGAGTGCCATGAGTGTTAAAGCGGATGCCCTGTTTGTTCCCTTGAATATTGCCGTGCTGACGGTCAGCGATACCCGTGATTACGCCAGCGATACCTCCGGCCAGTTGCTGGTCAGCCGTCTGCTCGAAGCGGGTCACACCTTGAGTGAACGCAACCTGCTCAAGGACGACTTGTACAAGATCCGCGCCCAGGTCGCGCACTGGATCGCCGACGACAACATTCAGGTCGTGCTGATCACCGGCGGTACCGGTTTCACCGGACGCGACAGCACCCCGGAAGCGGTGGCCTGCCTGCTGGACAAGCAGATCGACGGTTTTGGTGAACTGTTCCGCGCCATCTCGATTCTCGACATCGGCACCTCCACCGTTCAAAGCCGCGCACTGGCGGGGCTGTCCAACGGCACGCTGGTGTGCTGCCTGCCGGGCTCCACCGGCGCATGCCGCACCGCATGGGAAGGCATCCTCGCCGAGCAACTGGATAACCGTCACCGCCCGTGCAACTTCGTCCCGCACCTCAAACCGGTGCAAGCCTGCGGGCCACGCGGATGAGCAAGCCGGGGTTGATGCCGGTCGAGGACGCACTCGACCAGTTGCTGGCGATGGCCAACGAACAACGCCTGCCGGACAGTGAATCGGTGCCGCTCAATGAGGCGCGCGGTCGAGTGCTGGCCAGCGATCTGGTCGCCACCCTCGATCTGCCGCCATGGCCGAACAGCGCCATGGACGGTTACGCCTTGAACCTGGCCGATCTGCATCGCCAGCCGTTGAGGGTGTCGCAGCGGGTCTACGCCGGGCTGGCGCCGGACGCCTTGCTGCCCGGCACCTGCGCGCGGATCTTCACCGGCGCGCCGTTGCCACTGGGGGCCAACTGCGTGGAAATGCAGGAAAACACCGAAGTGCAGGAGGACGGCCGCGTGCGTTTTCTGCAACCGCTGAAAGTGGGCCAGAACATCCGCGCCCAGGGGCAGGAGAACCGCGTCGGCGACACACTGCTGCGAGCCGGCAAACGCCTCGGTCCGTTCGAACTGGCAGTGGCCGCCGGGCAGGGCATGACTCACCTGCCGGTGGTGCGTCGTCCGCGTGTGGCATTGCTGTCGACCGGTGACGAACTGGTGGAACCGGGCCAGCCGCTGCGTCCCGGCAGCATCTACAACAGTAACCGCACCTTGCTCGATCATTGGCTGCGCGAACTGGGTTGCGAGGTGATCGACGCCGGAATTCTTCCGGATCGCCCGGCGCAAACCCGGCTCAAGCTCGAGCAGTTGCAGGTAGCCGCCGACCTGATTCTGACCACCGGCGGCGTCTCTGCCGGTGACGCCGATTGCCTCGGCCAGGTGCTGCGTGACAACGGCAAACCGCTGCTGTGGAAGCTCGCGATCAAGCCCGGCAAACCGCTGACAGTCGGCCATTTCGGCACGGTGCCGGTGATCGGCCTGCCAGGTAACCCGACCTCGGCGCTGGTGACCTTCGGCCTGCTGGCGCGCCCGTACCTGCTGCGTATTCAAGGCGTGGAAGAGGTGCTGCCGCTGAGCTTCACCGTCAACGCCGGGTTCGACTGGCCGAAACTCGGCAGCCGACGCGAATACTTGCGGGTGCGTCTGGAAGGTGGGCAGGCAGCGCTGTATGCGAACCAGAGTTCCGGCGTGCTGCTTGGCGCGACCTGGGCCGACGGGCTGGTGGAAATCCCGGAGAACGGCACGTTGCGAATGGGTGATCCGCTGCGTTTCATTCCGTTCAGCGAGCTGTTTTAAGCGTGTTCAAAAAGTGTAGATCACTTGCCCGGCAAGAGACGTCTGCATCCTGCGCTCGACAATCGGGCTGTCGGCCGCTTCGTGGTTCAGGTACTGCACCGCCAGCACTGTCGAGACGCTCCATTGTTTGTCCAGCGGCAATGACCACGTCAGGTCTGCGCCACGGCTGATCAACCCGGCCCGGGCCTTGTAGGCCTGGAACTGGCTGCGGGAGGCCTGGGCATCGCTGACGCCGTACCAGGTTCGCATGAAGTTGCTGTCGCCGAACTGGCTGTTGAGGCCGCCGGTCACCTTGCCGAACCGTCCTTCGTAGAGCGGCGCGCTGATGCTGAGCTTGAGGCGGTTCCAGGATGAGCCGGTGTCGTGGTCATCGTCGTCCTTTTCCAGCGCATGTTCGAAACTGGCGCCGAGAATGAGCGGGCCCAAGTGATACGTCCCGTCGAGCCCGATCACCGGGCGCGACTTGATCGAGCCCATGCCGTTGAGTTCGTCCGAGCCCTTGTAGCCGGTCTTGCGATCCTTGCGCACGTCGCTGGCGCCGATGTACACGCTGAGGCCGAAATCCTCTTCATCGAAACTCCAGCCCAGACCTCGGCTGCTGTCGAGGAACACGCCGTAGGGGCTGACGATTTCAACACCTGCCAATGGCGCTACCGACCGCTCGTCACTGCCGCTGTAGCGCGGTGCACTGGCGGCCCCGACACGTAATGTGGTGTGCCAGTCCTCGGCACGCAGAGTGACACCCGGCAGCAGCAGGCAAAGGGAGGTCAGGGACAGCGAGAATGTACGTAGCGAAACCGGCATGGGGCACCCGATGAGGAATATGGATGCGCCATGCTAGGCGTAGGGGCAGCGGCAATCTTTGGCAGCTTTGTCGGGAAACTGTCAAAGACTGTGAAGGTGGCTACCGGGTCAATTTCAGCCGTTCGTGCCATTGCGCGATGGACTCTTCGGGGTAAACCTCGAATTGTTGATCCTTCGCGCTCGCCTGCACTTCGACCCACGGCGCTTTCGAGCCGAGCATCAGGTGGGTGTGTTCCGGTGGCACCGGCAACGGTGTGTCGATGGCCGAGGCGAACGGGTGGATCAACTCCGGCCATTGCGGGCTGAATAGCCACAGACCGCTGCCGCACAACGAGCAGAAGTGCCGCTCGGCGCTGCTGCGGTGGGCGCGTTTGTCGCCATCGCCTTTCATTTTCGCGTGGTAGATCGTGATGTGTTTGCGCCCGCGCACCTTGAGGCTGGCCGCATCGCCGCCGAGGTTGATCGCGTAGCCGCCACCGCCCTGGGTCTTGCGGCAGATCGAGCAGTAGCAACGCTGATAAGGGTAGGGGTGGGCGCTGTCGAGGGTGAATGAAACCGCGCCGCAGTGGCAGGAGCCTTCAAGGTGCATGGTGGCCTCCGATGGGGCTTTGTCGATGCGGTTCAGCCTAGAAGAGATGTGTCTTCTGTGCCGCCGCCATCGCGGTCTACGGCTTGGCCACCCGCCACAAATACCAGGCCGCCACGGTGCGAAACGGACTCCACTCCAACCCGATCTCAATCATCTGCTTGCGCGTCGGCTGCACCTCCAACCCCTTCAACCGCCGATATCCTTCGCGCACGCCAAAGTCATCAGCCGGCAGAATATCCGGGCGCTCCAGGCTGTAGATCAACAGCATCTCCACTGTCCAGCGCCCGACGCCGCGCAGGCTGACCAGACGCTCGATCAGCGCTTCATCCTCCATCGCCTGCGCAGTTGAGTAATCCGGCACCACTCCGTCGAGAGTGGCCCGGGCAATCCCCTGAATCGTCGCAATCTTGCTCGCTGAAAAGCCGCAACTGCGCAAGCGGTCGAAATCCGTCGCCAGAATCTGTTCGGGGCGCGGAAACGCTTGTTGGGGAAACAACCCCACCAGTCGCCCGACAATCGCATCGCCTGCTTTGGCGTGCAGTTGCTGATAGGCAATCGCCCGTACCAGCGATTCATAAGGATCCCGCGCCGGATGCGGTTGATGCAGACATGGGCCGACCGCCGCGATGTGGCGCTGCCAGTCGGCGTCGAGGCTGGCCAGAAACTCGCTGGCCGGTTGATATGGATCAGGCATGTTTATGGTCGGTTTGTCAGAAAGCCAGCGGTTGCGTGAGCTGCACGGCGGCATTTTCCAGCCTGAGCAAAAACGCCTTGCGCGGTTGCCCGCCACCATAGCCGGTCAGCGAACCGTCTGCACCGATCACCCGGTGGCATGGCACCACGATCGCCAGCCGATTTTGCCCGTTGGCCAGCCCCACGGCGCGACTGGCGCCGGGTTTGCCCAGCCGTGTGGCGATGCTGCCATAGGTGCTGGTGTGGCCGTAGGGGATCTGCTGCAGTTCGGCCCAGACCTGGCGGGCAAACTCGCTGCCGGGCAGGTGCAACGGCACGCTGAATTCGCTCAGCTGGCCGGCGAAGTACAGCGCCAGTTCGTGTTCAATTTGCTGCAAATGCGCGTTGTGTCCCGGTGCAACGACATAGTGGTAACGCTGTTGCAGCTCTTCGACTTCCCGGGTCAGCGCCGGGCGATCGAGAAACTCCAGCAACACCAGGCCGCGTCGCTCGGCCATGGCAATCATCGGTCCCAACGGCGTGGTCAGGCGGGTGAACAGCAGCGGTTCGCTGGTCGCTGCGCGTCCGGGCGTGATGTGGAATGACTTCTGGAATGCATCGCGAAAACCGCTGAGAGATTCATACCCGGAATCGAATGCCGCATGGTCGATGGACGTGCCTTGCTTGATCCCGCCCAACGCCACGCCAAGCCGGCGGGTGCGTAGCCACGCATGGAAGGTCATGCCGAAATGCTGTTTGAACCAGCGCCGCAGCTTCAGGGGTTCGATACCCTCGGCGAGCAATTGCGCATCGCTCCAGCGCACCTCCGGATCGGCGTCCACGGCCTTGAGCAGCCGCTGCACCCAGTCCGGGGCAATGGCGGCAGCGTCCAGCGGCTTGCAGCGCAGGCAGGCGCGGTAACCGGCGGACAGGCAGTCGTCGGCGTGGGCGAAGAACTCGACGTTTTCCGGTTTCGGCTTGCGCGCCGTGCAAGTCGGGCGGCAGAAGATCCCGGTGGTTTTCACCGCCGTGAAGAACACGCCTTCATAGGCAGTGTCGCTGGCGAGCATGGCGCGAACCATTTCGGCGTGAGGGGGCAGGACAGCAGTCTGTATGTTCATGGGCCGAGGATAAAACCAGTTATTCGATGGCTCCACCGAAAAATCGACAGTGAATTTTCCGGTTGCTGCACTACAGTGACCGGGTCGTTACAACTCGGGAGTTACCTGTATGCCACCGTTCACGATTCACCACATCGATCACATCGTGCTGCGCGTTGCCGACCTGCAACGCAGCATCGATTTCTACGACCGGGTCTTTGGCGCCGAAGTGGTCAAGCACAACGAAAAACTCGGCCTGGTGCACCTGCGGGCCGGCACGTCGATGATCGACCTGGTCGATCTTGAAGGGGAAATCGGCCGCAAGGGCGGCGCCGCTGCCGGCAGCGAGCGGCGCAATGTCGATCACTTCTGCCTGCGCATCGAGCCGTTCGATGAAGCGGCGCTGGTCAGCCATTTGCAATCCTGCGGCCTGAGCGTGGAAAAGGCCGAGACCCGTTTCGGCGCCGAGGGCAACGGCCTGTCGCTGTACTGCTTCGACCCCGACGGCAATCAGGTCGAACTCAAAGGCCCGTCCGAGGCCTAGGCCCTTTTGGCCATCAGCAACACCGAAGCTGCCGCTGACAGCAGCCCCGCGCAGCAGCGATTGAAAATCCGCTTGCCGCGCGGCTCGGCGAACCAGCGGCGCATGTGCAGGCCCATCCAGGCGTAGGCGCTGATGGCGATCCATTCCAGCAGCAGGAACAGCACCCCCAGCAACATGAATTGCGGGGTGATGGCGTGGTTCGGGTCGACGAACTGCGGCAGGAAGGCAGTGAAGATGAGGATTGCCTTGGGATTTCCTGCGGCCACCAAAAACTCCTGACGTGCCAAGGCCAGAAGTCCACTGGTCGGCGCGGTAACGGTGTCTTCTGCAGCAGGGTTGGCCCGCCACAGCTGCCACGCCAGATACAGCAGGTACCCCGCGCCGACAATCTTGATCCCGTAAAACAGCCATTCGGATGTCTGCAGTACCACCGCCAGCCCTGCCGCCGCGAGGGCGATCATCCCGGCGAACGCCAGCAACCGTCCGGTTCCCGCCAGGCAGGCGCGCCGATAGCCATAACGGGAGGCGTTGCTGACCGACAGCAGATTGTTCGGGCCGGGCGCCATGTTCAAGGCGAAACAGGCGGGCAGAAACAGCGAGAGGGTGGCGAGATCCATGGCGCGGGCTCCGGTGACGGGAGCGTCATTTTTATCATGGGATCATGCGAGCCGAACCGTACAGTCGAGTTGCAGAGTCACAGTACAGCGTTTGCGGGAAGAAATGACTTCGAACTTTCTCCCGTTGCGTCAACTCTCAACTTCTTGCAGGGAGGCGGAATCGGCTGAAAACCGAATCAATCGGTCAGAAAGCGTCATAGCCGTGTAAGCTTGTTTCCATTCCCCCATGGCCCCGACGGCCCACTGCACGAGCGACTACATGCAAGCAAAGGCCCGCGAGGTTCATGTACCACCGGTGTTGCAGGATCTGCGCGCCGGCACGGCCGAACTGCACATTGCACTGGAAAAGCGCCTTCCTTTCTTCTCCGACGCCCTTGATCTGCGCGCTTTCGAGCGATTGATGCGCGCCTATTACGGCTTTTATCAACCTCTCGAAGCCGCGTTGCGGGACAGCGGTGCGCTCCCGGCCGATTTCGATCTGGATACGCGCCTCAAGGCACCGACCCTGCAACGGGATCTGCAAGCGCTGGGCGCCAACGGTACGGACTTGTCCGACTGCCGGCAGTTACCCGTCATCGACTCCACCGCCGCAGCGCTGGGCGTTTTATATGTGCTGGAGGGCGCGACCCTCGGCGGTCAGATCCTGCGCCGGGAAATCGCCGCACGACTGGGCCTTGGCGCAGACAACGGCGCAGCGTTCCTGGACATCTACGGTGCTGCCACCGGCCGACGCTGGCGCGACTTCATCGAATACCTGGGCTGCCGCCCGATGGACACCGACGAGCGTGAAGCCGTCGTGGCGGCCGCCCACACCACATTCAGCTGTTTCGAGCGCTGGCTCGAGAGCCAGGAGGTTCTGGTATGACACCGCAAGACAAAGAAGCCTTTGAAGAGTTGCTGGCCAACTGTGCCGACGAGCCGATCCGTTTTCCCGGCGCGATCCAGCCGCACGGTCTGCTGTTGACCCTGAGCGAGCCGGAGCTTTCGATCATCCAGATCAGCGCCAACGTCGAGACGTTGCTCGCGCGCCCGGCTCAGGAACTGATCGGCCAGCCACTGCAAAGCCTGATCGGCGATGCCCATGCCGAACAGGTTCGCGAAGCCTTGCAGCAGCCGATCCTCTCCGACGCGCCGCCGCTGCATTTTCGCCTCAACGGCACGGCGTTCGAAGGTTTGCTGCATCGCCATCAGGATGTGTTGATCCTGGAGCTGGAAATCCACGTCGAAAACTTCCAGCCGCGTAACGTCGCCGGCACCGAAACCCACCTGGGGCGGATGCTCGCGCGCCTGCAAAAGGCCCAGAGCCTGCAAGCGCTGTACGACATCAGCGTCAAGGAAATCCAGGCCATGACCGGTTACGACCGGGTGCTGATCTATCGTTTCGAAGAAGAGGGCCATGGCCAGGTCATCGCCGAAGCGTCCGACCCGTCGATGGAAGTGTTCAACGGCTTGTTCTTCCCGGCATCCGATATCCCTGAGCAGGCCCGGGAGCTGTACCGCACCAACTGGTTGCGGATCATTCCGAACGCCGACTACCAGCCAGTGCCGCTGGTGCCCAAGCTGCGCCCGGACACCCAGACCCCGCTGGACCTGAGTTTCGCCACCTTGCGCAGCGTCTCGCCGATCCACTGCCAGTACATGAAGAACATGGGCGTGTTGTCGTCGATGAGCATTTCCCTGCTCAAGGGCGACAAGCTTTGGGGCCTGATCAGTTGCGGCAACCGCCAGCCGCTGCACGTGCCGCACGAATTGCGCACGGCGTGCCAGACCATCGGCCAGGTGCTGTCGTTGCAGATCAGCGCGATGGAAGCACTGGAAGTCAGCCGCCAGCGTGAGGAAAAGGTCGAAGCGCTGGCACTGCTCAATCGGGCGATGATCGACTCGCCGCAAAACGTCTTCGACGGCCTGGCCAACCAGCCACAGGTGCTGATGGCGCTGACCAATGCCGGCGGTATCGCGATCATCGAGGACAAGCAATTGCACCGTTACGGCAATTGCCCGGAGCCGGAGGAGATTCGTGCCCTGCACAAGTGGTTGCAGGAGCGTGGCGAGCCGGTGTTCGCCAGTCATCACCTGGCCAGCGTCTACCCGCCGGCCGCGCAGTATCAGCAGGTCGCCAGCGGCGTGCTCGCCATGAGCCTGCCCAAACCGGTGGACAACGGCGTGCTGTGGTTCCGCCCCGAAGTCAAAGAGAACATCAACTGGAGTGGCGATCCGCGCAAGCCGCTGGATCTGGAGAACTCCGACGCCGGCCTGCGCCTGCGGCCGCGTACTTCGTTCGAGATCTGGAAAGTCGAGATGGCCGGGATTTCCACCAAGTGGAGCCACGGCGACCTGTTTGCCGCCAACGACCTGCGCCGCTCGGCACTGGAAAACGACCTGGCACGCCAGGTGCGCCGCGAGCAGGAAGCGGTGCGCGCCCGCGATGAGCTGGTGGCGGTGGTTTCCCATGACCTGCGCAACCCGATGACCGTCATTTCGATGCTGTGCGGCATGATGCAGAAGGCTTTCAGCTCCGACGGACCGCATACCTCGCGGCGCATTTCCACGGCCATCGACACCATGCAGCAAGCCGCCGGGCGCATGAACACGTTGCTGGAAGACTTGCTCGACACCTCGAAAATCGACGCCGGGCGCTACACCATCGCGCCACAGAAACTCGATGTCGCGCAGATGTTCGAAGAGGCGCAATCACTGCTGGCGCCGCTGGCGCTGGACAAGGACATCAGCATCTCGTTCGAGGCCGATCCGGATCTGAGCATCCATGCCGACCCCGAGCGGCTGTTTCAGGTGCTGTCGAATCTGGTCGGCAACGCGATCAAGTTCACGCCACGCCTGGGCACGGTCGATGTGGTGGCCAGGTCGGTGGGTGATGACATCGTCTTCACCGTGCGTGACAGCGGTGAAGGCATTCCCAAGGATCACCTGCCGCATGTGTTCGACCGCTACTGGACGGTAAAGGAAGGCAACCCGAACGGCACCGGGCTGGGCCTGTACATCACGCAGGGCATCGTTGAGGCCCACGGCGGGCGGATCGTTGCCGAGAGTGAGCCGGGGCAGGGCAGCGAGTTCCGCTTTACCGTGCCGCGTCTGGACTGAGCAGCGGATCGCGCCGGGTGGCTTGCAACATGGCCACCCATTCGGCGGCGAAGCGATGGCAGTCGCCGGGCCAGCGTGCGGTGAGCAGTTGACCGTCGCGCACCGCAAATCCGGCTTGAGGTTTCTGCGCGCAATCGCGTTTGGCGATCAGCGGCCCGCGTACAAAGTCGGCCTTGCTGGCCAGTGCGGTTTTCACTTCTGCCTCGACCGTCTGTTTGTAGGTGCGGTAGTAGCGTCCCAGCCACGCAGCGGTCATCAGCCACGCCGGCAGTTCCATGGTTGCCGCGAGCAACGTCGTGACTTTGCGCCCGAACAACACCGAACGCCCGGTGTCCGGATCGAGGGTGCGGGCCAGCAACAGCACGCCGTGACACACCGCTGCCACGGGTTTTCCGGCCTTGAAAAATTGCAGGGCGATCTGCCGGGCCTGCGTGGACTCCAACAGTGTGCGCATCCCCTTGGCATGACCGCCGGGGATCAGTAAACCGTCAAACGGCGTCGTGTCGACATCGGCATACGCCAGCGGCTGCCTGAACGCCTCGGACTCGATCATCTGCGTGTAACTGTGAAGGTCGGCTTTGCGCGTCATCAGCATCGAACTCAGCAAGCCGAAGCCGATATCCACCAATCGTGGATCAGCGTGGGCGGGCAAGCCCTGCGGCGTGGCAAAGCGCACTTCGATGCCCGCATTACGCATCGCCTGCCAGGGCACGCTGCTTTCGGTGGGATCGTAATCGGCGGCTGGCAACAGCATCAGAATCATGGAGGCGACGTCCTGGTCGAGAGTGGTCACTGAGGTAGAGCGTAGTGGGTCTGCGCGTGCGGGGGGTAATTTCCTTCAATACTGCCCGGTGTGCGCTGGCTACTGTGCTCGCCTTGTTCCTCGATTTGAAGCAGGTGTGCGATGAGTCTGATTGTGTCGATGGCGGCGTTTGCCCTGGCTGCGTCCATTACCCCGGGGCCGGTGAATATCGTGGCGTTGAGTTCGGGGGCGCAATTCGGCTTTCGCGCCAGTCAGCGGCACGTGGCCGGGGCGACGCTGGGGTTCGTGTTGTTGCTGGTGCTGATGGGACTGGGGCTTCACGAAGTATTGAAACAGTGGCCGTCGCTGACCCGCGTGGTGCAACTGGCCGGGGTGGCGTTTCTGCTGTTCATGGCCTGGAAACTGGCCACCGATGATGGGCAGTTGAATACGGGAGAATCGGGCAGGGCGCCGTCGATGCTCTATGGTGCGGTCATGCAATGGCTCAACCCCAAGGCGTGGCTGGCTTGCGTGGCGGGGATGGGCGCGTTTGTCGCCGATGGCGAGGCGCGGCTGGTGTGGCAGTTTGCGGCGGTGTATCTGGTGATCTGCTATCTGTCGGTGGGGTGCTGGGTGTATGCCGGGACGTTTTTGCGTGGCTATCTCGGGAATCCGGCGGGAATGCGCTTGTTCAATCGGGTGATGGCGTTGCTGTTGGCAGTGAGTGCGGGGTATTTGCTGTTGCCGTAAGCGCGGCGGGCCTTGGGTTTAAAGGTGTTTAAGGATGCTTCCGGCAAGCCACAACACCTTGCGCCATTGCCTACGCATCCGCCAGAATCCGCCGGCTTGTGGGCCTTGGGGCCGGGTTTTATCGTGTGCCGGTCGCTGACGAATCAGCGACCGGGTTTCGCAGCCCGGATCAATCAAGGCGCCCAGAGCGTCGTTTCCGTTCAGCTTTTTTTGGCTGATCGCGTAATGGCGGTTGTGCGCGGGATACCTTCGGGTATGCCGGGTTCCTTGATTCCCGGTCTGCGAACCCGCGTACAGCTGCCACCTCCATTCGTTTCGCAGCGAACCGTGGCAGCTCCATAAATCAGGGAGCTTCACAATGATCAAACCAACGCCAAACCCGCCTGAAACCGATACCACCTCGCCCTACGAAACCCTCGACTCGAAGAAATTCCACGAAGCCGCCGAGCGCGCCCTCGATCACTACCTCAATCCGTTCCAACCCAGAAAACCGCTGCTCAAACCCGGCACCCGCTACCTCATCGCCCCCGGCATCGCGAACGAAGAACTGCTGGCCGACGCCTGCGAGACCCTGACCTCAGCCAAAACCATGGCCAGCGATTTCGCCGGGATGATCGATGCGCCGCAGCGGCATGTGCTGTTGGGCATCGGGCAGCTGATCATGCTGGCGGAACTGGCGGTGAATCGGGTGCTGGATAATCTGGAACTGAAGGCTGATTCAAACCTGTAGCCAGGTGAGCGATTGTGGCGAGGGAGCTTGCTCCCGCCGGTTTGCGAAGCAGCTCCCGAAAAGTATTGCGAGCGCTTCGCACTCGAGCGGGAGCAAGCTCCCTCGCCACAGATTTCGCCAGACAAAAATCGGAAAACAAACGAAGGGGACGCATTTATTTACCTGCGGCAAAGTCATGACCAATGACTTCACCCGCTACCCCCACGGCTCGCAGCAACGCGGGCCGTTTTGTTGTTATCCCCGATACTGCCCCGGCGTCGCCGCCAGATGCTGCTTGAACGCCCGCTGGAAATGCGCCTGGTCAGCAAACCCCGCCTCCAGTGCCACATCCGCAATCAACCGCCCGCGACGCAGACACTCCCGGGCAAACTGAATACGCTGGTTGACCAAAAACGCATGAGGCGTCATGCCGAAGTGCTGTTTGAAGGCGCGGATCAGATAGGACGGCGACAGTTCGGCAGCGGCGCAGATGTCGTCGAGGCTGAGCAGTTCCGTGCAGTGCTGGCGAATGAAATCGGCGGCGCGTTCGAGTTTGAAGTTGGGTTCGCGAAGCGGTTGCTCGATGGGGTTCAGGCGCCGTTGCAGGTCGCTGAAGAATTCTACGCAGGCGCTCTGTTTGCGCAGCAGGTCTTGCTGATCGTCGACCAATACCGCGTACAACGCATTCAAATCGCGAAACAGGCGGGCGTCATTCAAATGGGTATCGGAAAACCGCCGGAACTCAAGCGCCGCACTGAACCCCAATTGATGCTGCAGATCCGTCAGCCACGGCGTTTCCACGTACAGCATCAGATACGACCACGGCTGATCGTCGATGGGGTTGCACGCGTGGACATCCCCCGGATTCATCAACACCACCGTGCCGGCCGCCACTTCGAATGAGGATTGCTCATGCACATAGGTGCTTCGGCCGGCGGTGATTGCGCCGATGGAGAAGTGCGCGTGGGAGTGCCGTGAATAGCAGACTTCGCGGCCATCGGCGATGGCCCGCGCTTCGATGAAGGGCAGGGCGTCGTCGCGCCAGAAGCGTGGGGCTTGTTCGGTTTTTTTGGCGGCAGCGTGTTTCATCGTTATGGTTCTCGGCAGGCCTGTGCCTGAGTGTATTAGCTCTGGCCGGCGAAGGCTCGCTCGAGTTCGGCGATGTCGAGTTTTTTCATCCCGAGCATGGCCTGCATGGCGCGTTGGGTTTTGGCGGTGTCAGGGTCGGTCATCATGTGCATGAACGCCACCGGGACGATCTGCCAGGACACGCCGAACTTGTCCTTGAGCCAGCCGCATTGCTGCGCTTGCACCGGCCCGCCGGCACTGAGGTTGCCCCAGAAATGGTCGACTTCTTCCTGGTTCTGGCAATTGACCTGAAACGAAATCGCCTCATTGAACTTGAACAGCGGCCCGCCATTGAGCCCGGTGAATGTATGGCCGTCGAGTTCAAAACTGACGGTCATCACCGAGCCTTCGGGGCGTCCGTGAAACTCCTGGCCGGCCTTGCCGTAGTGAGTGACGGCGGTGATTTTCGAGTGGTCGAAGATCGAGCAGTAAAACTTCGCCGCCGCTTCGGCCTGATCGTCGAACCACAGGCACGGTGTGATTTTCTGGAAACGTTGCATGGCAGTCATCCTCGGCAGGTTGGACACGCTGGATTGACAGTCTAGTCCGCTTGGCCGCCATGGGATGGCGGTTCCCGTGTTCAGCTCAGGCCCGGGGCCGACGATGCGTCTCTTCGCTCGGCCACCAGCAACAAGGATTGCGGCGCAGGGCTTTGCGGATGCTGCGGCTCGCGCAGGCTGCTCAACTGAAAGCCGGCCATGTCCAGCGCATTGAGCCAACTGGACAGGGTGCGGAAATACCATGGCATCGGCTGCCACTGGCCCTTGAAGCCGTCGAAGGTTTCCTCCCGCCAGCCATCCTGATAATCACCGGCGGCCACCGACCACGGATGCAGCGTCTGGATCACCAGCGCACCGCCAGGCACGAGCAGGGCGTTCATGGCGGCAAGCAGCGGGATGATGTCCTGATGCAGCAGGGAAAAATTGGCGCAGATCAGGTCGTAATCGCGGCCGATGTCGACTTTCGCTTCTGCCAGCTCTTCATAGCTGGCGACGTACACAGGAGACGATCCCGCCGCTTGTGCCGCCTCGACCAGCGTGGCATCACCGTCCACGCCGACGGTGTCGATCCCTCGCTCGACAAGTGCCCGCAACAGCCAGCCTTCGCCGCATCCCAGATCGAGTACGCGCTCCGGCTGGCGCCCCGTCACTGCCAACAGAATCGCCTGATCGGTGACTTGTTGGCGGCTTTCGATGGCGCCGCTGCGGATGGCTTGCGTCCAGGCCTGAGCGTTGTGGCTCCAGCTCTGGAGGAGGGTGGATTCAGGCGAGGACATGGCGAACTCCGAGGATGCGGATACAGGCAAGGATAGGTCAGGTGCCCTCCGCCAGACGAATCCGGTTGCGTCCGCCGCGCTTGGATTCGTAGAGCGCGCTGTCGCCCTGTTCGATCAATGCCGCGAGGCTGGCCGGCGGTTGGTCGAAGACTTTGGCGCCAATGCTCAGGGTGACGGCCTGCGGTGTGCTGTAGGTCTCTGAGGTCAGTGCCTGAAACTGTTCGCGCAGCCCACTGCCCAGCAGCATGATCTGTTCGTGAGCGGCATCGCCCAGCAACATGACGAATTCGTCACCGCCCAGCCTTGCCGCCAGCGCGCCCTGGGGCAGCTGTGAACGGATCATTTCGCTGAGCGAGATCAGCAGGCGGTCGCCGGCGGTGTGGCCATACAGATCGTTGATCAGTTTGAAGTTGTCGATGTCGATCAGCAGCAGGGCGCCGGGGCGATCGCTGGACACTTGATCGAACAGGCGCGGGGCGCGGACTTCGAGGGCGCGGCGGTTGTACAGCGCGGTCAGCGGGTCCCGGGCGGCCAGTTCGGCGATCTGTTTTTCCCGGCGGTAGCGCTCGGTGCCGGTCATCGACAGTGCAATCAGCATGATCGCCATGGCGCCTTCGACCAGGGAAATCTGAATGATCGTGCCGCGAAACGCCGTCAGATCAATCAGCGTACCCGGTACCACCGCCGTGATTGCCTTGGCGAAATAGAACACTCCGTGAAGCAACAGCACATAGCGCAGTTGCACGGCGCCGATGCTCAGCGAACGGCCGTGAGGGCGCAGCAACAGGCTGGCCCGCAGCATCAACGCGGCCACCAGCAGCGAGTTGGCCATCAGCATGATCTTCGACCACGACGGGTCATCCGGTAACAGCAGCAACGCCAGCCAGAGCAGGAAGATCAAGTACCAGGCTCGCGTTAACGAGCGCTGGGTAAACCGCGCAACACCCAGCAGGAACAACCAGTGAGCGACCACCAGCAGGCCGTTGGCGAACCAGATGCCGAGCAGCGGAAAACCGTTGGCGCGCAAGAGGGCCAGGCTCGAGCCGACGGTGATGGTGGCGAAACCGGCGCTCCAGAACAGCAACGAGGTTTCGCGGATGCTGCGCCATTCGACCGCCAGGTACAGGGCGGCTGCCGCTGCCAGGGCGACGGAAAGGGTGAGCATCGTAAGGGGGTCGAGCGCCATGAAGGGAAGGGTCTGTCTGAGTAGTGTTAATGGGCCACGATTGTAAGCGTTCCCCCGGAGGGCTGCTATTTTCACTCACCGGATATTCCATTTTCAGACGAGGTGTCCCATGGACCGATTGACCGGTGGTTGTCTGTGCGGCGAGGTGCGTATCGAGGCGTCAGGACGACCCTGGCGGGTTGGTGTCTGTCACTGTCTTGATTGCCGCAAACACCATGGTGCGCTGTTTGCGTCGGCGGCGATTTTTCCGGCGGACGCGGTGACCATTACGGGCGAAACCCGAGACTATGCCGGACGGTTTTTCTGCCCGCGCTGTGGATCGTCGGTGTTCGGCCGCAGTGGTGATGAAATCGAGATCAGTCTGGGCGCGCTGGATGCGCCCGATCAATTGAAGCCGACTTATGAACTCTGGACCGTGCGTCGCGAGTCGTGGCTGCCAGCCTTTCCCGTGGCCAGACATTACGTGCGTGATCGTGAAGGTTGCGGACGAACCGAAGAATAGCCGGGGCCAGAGAGCGGCTGACCCCGGCCAACGGGATCAGCCGCGAATGAAGGCCAGCAGATCCGCGTTGATGGTGGGCGCCTCGGTGGTCGGCATGCCGTGAGGGAAGCCCGGATAAATCTTCAGCGTGCTGTTTTTCAGCAATTTGGCCGACAGCACGCCGGCGTTTTCGTACGGCACGATCTGGTCGTCATCGCCGTGCATCACCAGCACCGGAATCGAAATGCCTTTCAGGTCTTCGGTGAAGTCGGTCTGCGAGAAGGCGACAATCCCGTCGTAATGCGCCTTGGCGCCGCCCATCATGCCCTGACGCCACCAATTGAGCACGACCGGCTCCGAAGGCTTCGCTCCCGGCCGGTTGTAGCCATAGAACGGTCCGGCCGGCACATCGTGATAGAACTGCGCGCGATTGGCCGCCAATTGGGCTTGAAGATCGTCGAACACCGACTTCGGCAGACCACCCGGATTGCTTTCGGTCTTCACCATCAGTGGCGGTACGGCGCTGATGATTGCGGCTTTGGAGACCCGATCCTCGCCATGCCGGGCGATGTAATGGATGACTTCACCGCCACCAGTGGAGTGGCCGACGTGCACGGCTTTCTGCGTCCCCAGATGATTGACCACCGCCGCCACGTCGTCGGCGTAGTGATCCATGTCGTGGCCGTCCCAGACCTGGCTCGAGCGACCGTGACCGCGTCGGTCGTGGGCCACCACCCGGAAGCCCTGAGCGAGGAAGAACAGCATCTGCGCATCCCAGTCGTCCGCGCTCAGCGGCCAGCCGTGGTGGAAGTGAATCACCGGGGCGTCTTTCGGGCCCCAGTCCTTGTAGAAGATTTCGACGCCGTCTTTCGTTGTGACATAGCCCATGTTTGCTACTCCTGAAAATGCGGAACGAAAACGTGAAGGGGTGAAGACAAGCGCTATGAACTCTAGGATTGAATTGAACTTGAAGGTCAAGCAAGTTCCGAACGGTCATCGCTGGCGTGAATGGTGCGCCATAGCCGCAGTGCGCTTGACCTTAAAGTTCGGTTGAACCTTAGAGTCTTGTTCACCGGCCCTCCGCCGGAGCATTCAGCGAGAAGGTCAGCGGACATGAACAAGCGCTTTAGAGAGGTGGAATTCGGATCGCACAAGGTCGAGGTGCTGGAGGGCGGTTATTACGACCGTTTCCGTATGAACCCCAACCTCGACGAAGTGGCCCGGGACAAGGCTGCCGGCAACATTGATTTCTTTCGGCGCATTCCCAAGCAGCAGGTGGTGTCCAGAGTCGGGCCGACCTGGGCGCCAAACTTCTATTACCGTTCCGGCAGCGTGCAGTTGTTGTTCCTCGCACCGCTGGACCGCTTGCGCGCTACGTTGCCGGCACCGCTTGAACCGCTGCGGGCGTTTCCCGGCTACGGGCTGGTGGCGCTGACGTTTTTTTCCTACTCGGTTTGCGACAACGATCCGTACGACGAGGTCTCCGTGGCGATTGTCGTGCGTCGCCCCGGTGCCCGAGGCTCCCACGCGCTGGAACTGATGGACGCCATGCGCCGGCGCAACTTCACCGCCCATGTGCTGGCGCTGCCGGTGAACACGGACATTGCCCGGGTGCGCGGCGTGCACGGCTATCAACTGCCCAAGTGGCGCGCCGATATCAACGTGAACATCGGCAACAGCATCAGCGCCCGCATTGACGGGCCCAAAGGCCTGCCGGATCTGATCCTGAAAGCGCCGCTGCCGACCCTGAAAAACGTCACACCGCAATCACGCATGAGCACCGCGACCATGATTCATCACGTCGATGGTCTGTGGCATCAGAGCGTGGTGCAGAGCAACACATTGTCCTTTGCCCAGCGTCTGTTTCCGCGCGATGTGCAGCTGGATCGCAACGGTGGCCCGCTGAGCCAGTTGCTCGATGGCCTCGGGGCTTCGCGGATCCTGCGCCTGGACGTGATCAAGGACGCCCAGATCGTGCTTCATCTGCCGGTACCGCTGACGACGCAGCCATGACCGGTGGTCGCAGCGGCTGGTCGTTGGATGAAAATGCGCTTAGCTGAAAGGGATAAGCCGAGGCGGGCACAGCATTGACGGCTGTAGCCGCGCCCCCTTCAGAACACCGTGAGTCTGAGGAAATCCCCGATGCTGACCTTGAACATCAATGGCAAGGATCAGGAGCTCGATGTCCCCGCGGACATGCCGTTGCTCTGGGTTCTGCGCGATGTCGCGCACCTGACCGGCACCAAGTTCGGTTGCGGCATGGCCCAGTGCGGGGCCTGCACCGTGCATGTCGATGGCGCGCCGCTGCGCTCCTGCATTACGCCGGCAACCGCCGTCGCCCATGGCCAGAAAATTCTCACCATCGAAGGTCTGTCGACCGATGGTTCGCACCCGGTGCAACAGGCCTGGGCGGAGCTGGACGTGGTGCAGTGCGGCTACTGCCAGTCCGGGCAGATCATGTCCGCCGCCGCGTTGCTGGCGAAGATCCCCAAACCCACCGACAGCGACATCGATCAGGCGCTCTCCGGCAATATCTGCCGCTGCGGCACGTATCCAAGAATCCGCGCCGCGGTCAAACGTGCTGCCGACATCGGCTGAGCGAGGGGAGGTGAGCGATGAACAGTCCTGTATCCCGTCGCGGATTTCTC
Organism: Pseudomonas sp. BW7P1; assembly: GCF_024981055.1. NCBI lineage: Bacteria > Pseudomonadati > Pseudomonadota > Gammaproteobacteria > Pseudomonadales > Pseudomonadaceae > Pseudomonas > Pseudomonas sp. BW7P1. Next base: position 2,559,535 of record NZ_CP103374.1, read on the forward strand.
AAGGGCAGCGCCGTGTTGGGCGGTGGTCTTGTCGTGGCCTTCATGGTGCCCGGCGCCAACCGGTTTGCCACGGCGGCGGAAAATGAAGGCAAGGTATTTGCGCCGAACGCGTTTCTGCGCATTGCGGCGGACAACAGCGTCACCGTGCTGCTCGGGCATTCGGAAATGGGCCAGGGCATCTGGACCGGCCTGACCATGCTGATCGCCGAAGAGCTGGATGCCGACTGGTCGAAGATCCGTGTCGAGCATTCGCCGGCCTCGGCTGCCGACTACGGCATGCCGGCGTTTGGCGGAATGCAGATCACCGGCGGTTCGACCTCGACCTGGATGGAGTTCGACCGCTACCGACTTGCGGGCGCTACGGCGAGGCACATGTTGATCGAGGCGGCGGCCAAGCGTTTCAACGTGGCACCTTCGACGATTCGCACCGAATCCGGCGTGGTGATTGCCGGTGACAAGCGCGCCACCTACGGCGAACTGGCGGACGCCGCCGGGCAACTGCCGGTGCCGGATCCGAAGTCGATCACTTTCAAACAGGCCAAGGACTGGAAAGTCATCGGCAAACCCACCAGACGTCTCGACACCCCGGAGAAAATCACCGGTCGTGCCAGGTTCGGCATGGACGTGCAGTTCGACGGCTTGATGACGGCCATGGTCGCTCGGGCGCCGGTGTTCGGGGCCAGCGTCAAATCCTTCGAAGGTGCGCAGGCGCTGGCCATTCCCGGCGTGCGCAAAGTGGTGCAGGTGCCGACCGGGGTGGCGGTGATTGCCGATCATTACTGGGCGGCGAAGCTCGGTCGTGATGCATTGAAAGTCGATTGGGATCTGGGGCCGCACGCGGATCTGAGTAGCGAAAAGCTGCTGGCGAGTTTCCGCAAACTCGCCGCCACACCGGGCATTCCCGCCAGTCAGGCTGGCGACGCCAAGGGCAGTTTTGGCAAGGCTGCGAAGAAAATCGATGTCGAGTACAGCGTGCCGTATCTGGCTCATGCGCCGATGGAACCGCTCAATTGCACGGTGAAAATCACCGCCGACAAATGCGAGATCTGGACCGGTACTCAATTCCAAACGCTCGATCAAATGGTTGCCGGCAAGATCACCGGGCTGAAACCGGAGCAGGTGGAAATCCACACTGAATTCCTCGGCGGCGGCTTCGGGCGCAGGGCCAACCCGACGTCGGACTTTGTCGCCGAAGCGGTGCAAGTGGCGAAGGCTGCCGCGATGCCGGTGAAAACCGTGTGGTCGCGGGAGGACGACATTCGCGGCGGCTACTACCGCTCGATGTTCCTGCATCAGGCGCGAATCGGCCTCGGCGCCGACGGCATGCCGCTGGCGTGGCAGCACGTGCTGGTCGGGCAGTCGATCATGGCCGGCACCATGCTGGAACAAACCATGGTCAAGAACGGCGTCGACCAGACCTCGGTCGAGGGTGTGGCCGACAGTCCGTACATTCAGGGACTGGCGGATCATCAAGTCGATCTGCATTCGCCGGCCACCGGGATCAACGTGCTGTGGTTGCGTTCGGTGGGCCATAGCCACAGCGCGTTTGTCATGGAGTCGCTGATCGATGAGATGGCCACGGCGGCCGGCAAGGATCCGGTGGAGTACCGTCGAGCGCTGCTCAAGGACCATGCCCGGCACCTCGGCGTGTTGAATCTGGCGGTGGAGAAGGCCGACTGGAAAGCGCCGTTGCCGGATGGGCATGCGCTAGGCGTGGCGGTACACGAATCTTTTGGCAGTTACGTGGCGCAAGTGGCCGAGGTGTCCCAGGACAATCTGAAGATCCGAGTGCACCGGGTGGTGTGCGCGGTGGATTGCGGGATCGCGGTCAATCCGCAGAGCATCGCGGCGCAGATGGAGTCGTGCATCACTTTCGGTCTGGGCATGGCGCTGCACAGCAAGCTGACGCTCAAGGATGGCCAGGTCGTGCAATCCAACTATCACGACTATCAAGTGTTGCGGCTGAACGAGATGCCGGTGGTCGAGGTGCATATCGTGCCGAGCACCGACAAGCCCGGCGGCATCGGCGAGGCCGGTGTGCCTCCCACGGCGCCGGCGGTGGCCAACGCAGTGTTCGCCCTGACCGGGCAGCGTCTGCGGGAACTGCCGCTGCAACTGTCGGGGGTGTGAGATGAAACGTCATTTGCTGTTGGGCACCGTGATCCTGGTCGGTCTGGGCGGTTACGCCTCGGATCTGTTCGCTGACGATCAGGAAGCCTTGAAAGCCTTCGGCACAGTGCAAAAGGTCTTCCAGAGCCCGCGTTGCCAGAACTGCCATATCCCCGGGGATTCACCGTTGCAGTTCGACGCCGGCACGCCTCACGGGATGAACGTGGTACGCGGCATGGACGGCAAGGGCGCCGCCGGTTTGCCTTGCGCCACCTGCCACGCGCAAAGCAATCCACCGGCCAGCTACGGCCCCCATGCACCGCCCGGTGCGCCGCACTGGAGCCTGCCGCCGGCCTCGCACAAGATGGCCTGGATCGGCCTGCCGCCGGATCGCTTGTGCGCGATGATCAAGGACCGCAGCAGTAACGGAGACCGGGATTTCGCCGCGCTGATCAAGCACGTCAGCGAGGACAAACTGGTGCTCTGGGGCTGGAACCCCGGTGCAGGGCGACAACCGGTGCCGGTGCCCCACGATATCTTCGTGACCCAGTTCAAGCTTTGGGCGGATGCGGGCGGCCCATGCCCGGTCGCGGGGGGATGAGGGTTTGAGTCGCCAGGGAATCGAGCTACGCTGAAGGTCTCTGACAACAAGGGAAACTGTGATGCTGGTCCCAGGCAAACCCGTTAATGAAGCAGCACGTATACAGGCGTTGCACGGATTGAATCTTCTGGACACCGCCCCTGAAGAGCGTTTCGATCGCCTGACCCGTCTGGCCAGGCGCCTGTTCAATGTACCGATCGCGCTGGTCACGCTGGTGGACAAGGAGCGGCAATGGTTCAAGTCCTGCGTGGGCCTGGACACCACCGAAACGCCGCGCTCGGTTTCATTCTGCGGTCATGCGATTCTCAAGGATGAACTCCTGCTGGTGCCTGACGCCCGAGAGGACGAGCGTTTTCATGACAACCCGCTGGTGACGGGGGAGCCGAAGATCCGTTTCTATGCCGGTTACCCGCTGACCGTGCCCGACGGCAACAAGATGGGCACCTTGTGCCTGATCGACACCAAACCCCGCGATCTTGACGATGAAGAACGCGCCTTGTTGCGCGATCTGGCCGGCATGGCCGAGCAGGAACTGATGGCCGTGCAGATGGCGAGCATGGACGAACTGACACTGCTGTCCAACCGTCGTGGCTTCAAGATGCTGGCCCAGCATGCGCTGGACGCCTGTGCACGCATGGAAAAACCGGCGACGCTGCTGTTTTTCGATCTGAATGATTTCAAGCAGATCAACGATCTTTATGGGCATGCCGAGGGCGACAGTGCACTCAAGACGTTCGCCGATGTACTGCGCATTGCCTTTCGCGAGAGCGATGTGGTGGGGCGGCTGGGTGGCGATGAGTTCGTGGCCTTGCTGACCGGCTCAAGTCACGTGGAAACCACCCGAATCATGGTGCGACTCAAGGAAATTCTCGAAGAGCGCAATGCCACGTTGCACCGGGGTTACGCGATCCGCTTCAGTGTCGGACAGATCGAATACGACCCGCGACGGCATGCAACGGTGGACAAACTGCTGGTGGATGCAGATGCGGCGATGTATGAGCACAAACAGGCGCTGAAGCGTTGTTAGTGCCGACCTCATCGCTGGCAAGCCAGCTCCCACAGGGCATGCATTTCAAACTGTGGGAGCTGGCTTGCCAGCGATGGCGCCCGGATGAACGCCGCAAAGTCACTTGGCAAACAACTGCCCGATATCCTTGAACGCTTTGAACTCCAGCGCATTGCCGCACGGGTCGAACAAAAACATCGTCGCCTGTTCGCCCACCAGGCCCTGAAAGCGAATCCCCGGCTCGATCACAAACCGCGTGCCCAGCGATTTCAGGCGCTCGGCCAAGGCGTGCCATTCCTCCATCCCCAGCACCACACCGAAATGCGGCACCGGCACGTCATGCCCGTCCACGGCATTGGTGTGGGCCGCTTCCTGCGAGGCGTTCTTCGGCGCCAGGTGAATCACCAGTTGATGACCAAAGAAATTGAAGTCGACCCAGTGATCGCTGGAACGACCCTCTTCGAGGCCGAACACTTCACGGTAAAAATGCCGGGCGGCGGCGAGGTTGTATACGGGAATGGCCAGATGGAAAGGGCTGAGTGACATGGGGCGGTCTCTACCAACGGTTGGGAAGAACTGAGTCTAGCGCTGTGCTTTTCGATTGAAAGACGATAATTTTTGCGCCGAGCTCAAATTATTTCGATCAATCGAGGTGCCCATGCTGCGTGAACTCAAAACTTTTCTGGCGGTGGCGCAGCACGGCACCTTTGCCGCGGCGGGCCTGCATGTCGGCCTGACGCAATCGGCGGTCAGCGCGCAGATCCGCAATCTGGAACAGACCCTGGGCACAAGACTGTTCGATCGCACCGGGCGGCAGGCGATCCTCAATCCGGCAGGGCAGCGCGCGGTGCCGATGGCGCAGGAAATGCTCGCCACTTTCAGCCGCATGGCGATCAGTGAAGACGCCAGCGAGTTTCGCGGCGAGCTGAGAATCGGCGCCGTGGCCACCGCACAGACCGGACTGTTGCCTCAGGCCTTGCTTCGCTTGCGGCAACAGGCGCCGGGCGTGGAGCCGAAACTCGTGCCGGGTGTGTCGCTGAATCTGTTGAGCCAGGTGGATGCCGGGGAAGTCGATCTGGCGATCATGATCAAGCCACCGTTCGAATTGCCCAAGGAGCTGTCGGCGCAGGTGATACGGCGCGAGCCGTTCGTGCTGATCGTGCCGCCCGACGTCGAAGGTGACGATCCGCTGCAATTGCTGGCCGAGCATCCTCACGTGCGCTACGACCGCAATTCGTTTGGCGGACGGCTGGTGACGCGGTTTCTGCGTGAGCAGCGGCTAGACGTCCACGTAGCGCTGGAGCTGGATGAGCTGGAAGCGATCGTGAAGATGGTCGAATTCGGGCTTGGCGTTTCATTGCTGCCCAGGGCCGGGCTGTGGCTGGAGCATCCGTTGAAGGTAAGGGTGATCGAACTGGGTGAGCTGACGTTCTATCGCGAAATGGTGCTGTTGCAGCGCTACAGCCAGCGCAGTCAGCCGATTCAGCGGTTGTTCGCTCATTGCCTGGAATTGCAGGCATGAAAAAGCCCGCCGGTTCTGGCGGGCTTTTTATCGGCAGTCCGAAGATTACTCTTCGATGTTGCCCATGGCGGTGGTGTTGAAGCCGCCGTCCACGTAGGTGATTTCACCGCTGATGCCGGACGCCAGGTCCGAGCACAGGAAGGCGCCGACGTTGCCGACTTCTTCGATGGTGACGTTGCGACGCAGCGGGGTCTGCGCTTCGTTGGCGGCCAGCATCTTGCGGAAGCTCTTGATGCCGGAAGCGGCCAGGGTGCGGATCGGGCCGGCCGATACGCAGTTGACGCGGGTGCCTTCCGGGCCCAGGGAACCGGCCAGGTAACGTACGCCGGCTTCCAGCGAAGCCTTGGCCATGCCCATGACGTTGTAGTTCGGCATGGTGCGTTCGGCGCCCAGGTAGGACAGGGTCAGCAGGCTGCCATTGCGGCCCTTCATCATTTCGCGACCGGCCTTGGCCAGGGCGACGAAGCTGTAGGCGCTGATGTCGTGGGAGATGCGGTAGCCTTCACGGGTGGTGACTTCGGTGAAGTCGCCGTCCAGCTGGTCGCCCGGTGCGAAGCCGACGGAGTGCACGATGCAGTCCAGGCCGTCCCACTTCTTGCTCAGTTCTTCGAAGACCTTGGCGATTTCCGCATCGCTGGCCACGTCGCACGGGAAGCACAGTTCCGCACTGGAACCCCAGCCTGCTGCGAACTCTTCGACACGACCTTTCAGTTTTTCGTTCTGATAAGTGAAGGCAAGCTCAGCGCCCTCGCGATGCATGGCGGCAGCGATGCCGGATGCGATGGACAGCTTGCTGGCGACACCGACGATCAGTACGCGCTTACCGGCGAGAAAACCCATGTGTTGCTCCTCTTTCAGGTTATTGCGCAGTGGCTGGTGCCAGAAAAGCGGCTTCCAGCAACTGCTGTGTATACGGATGTTGGGGGGCGGCAAAAATACTTTGCGCGTCTCCCTGTTCGACCACTTGGCCATGCTTGACCACCATCAATTGGTGGCTCAGCGCTTTCACAACAGCCAGATCATGACTGATGAACAAATACGTCAGGTTGTACTTGGCTTGCAGTGAACGCAACAGCTCCACCACTTGCCGCTGCACCGTCCGGTCGAGGGCCGAAGTCGGCTCGTCCAGAAGGATCAGCGCCGGCTTGAGCACCAGGGCCCGGGCAATGGCGATACGCTGCCGTTGCCCACCGGAAAATTCGTGGGGGTAGCGGTGCCGGGTTTCCGGATCCAGACCTACCTCCTTCAATGCCGCAATGATTGCCGCTTCCTGTTCGGCGGCGGTGCCCATCCTGTGGATCCGCAAACCTTCGCCAACGATGTCGCTCACGCACATCCGCGGACTCAGGCTGCCGAACGGGTCCTGAAACACCACCTGCATCTCCCGACGCAACGGACGAACCTCGTTCTGCGTCAGGCAGTCTAGCTGCTTGCCTTCAAAACGGATCGCGCCCTGGCTGCCGATCAACCGCAAAATGGCCAGACCGAGGGTGGACTTGCCCGAACCGCTTTCTCCCACGATGCCCAGAGTCTGACCCTGAGGCAGGCTGAAGTTGATGCCGTCCACGGCCTTGACGTGATCCACCGTGCGCTTGAACAGGCCTTTCTTGATCGGGAACCAGACTTTCAAATCCTCGACCTGCAACAGCGGCGCGCCGATTTCATTGCTCGCCGGGCCTCCGCTGGGCTCCGCCGCCAGCAGCTCCCGGGTGTACGGATGCTGCGGAGAACGGAACAGTTCTGCGCACGATGCCTGTTCGACGATGCAACCGCGCTGCATGACACATACGCGATGCGCAATTCTTCGCACCAGGTTCAAATCGTGGCTGATCAGTAGCAGCGCCATGCCCAATCGGGCCTGCAATTGCTTGAGCAGGTCGAGGATTTTCAGCTGAACGGTCACGTCCAGCGCGGTGGTCGGTTCGTCGGCGATCAGCAGTTCCGGCTCGTTGGCCAGCGCCATGGCAATCATCACCCGTTGGCGCTGGCCGCCGGACAACTCGTGAGGCAGGGCCTTGAGCCGTTTGTGCGGCTCGGGGATGCCGACCATTTCCAGCAGCTCCAGTGTGCGCCTGGTCGCGACCTTGCCGGTCAGGCCTTTGTGGATGCCGAGCACTTCATTGATCTGTTTTTCGATGGAGTGCAGCGGGTTGAGCGAGGTCATCGGCTCCTGGAAGATCATCGCGATCCGGTTGCCTCGGATGTGACGAATGGTCTTTTCGCTCAGCTCCAGCAGGTTCTGCCCGGAGTAGGAGATGCTGCCGGCAGGGTGGCGAGCCAGCGGGTAGGGCAGCAGGCGCAGGATCGAGTGCGCCGTCACCGATTTGCCCGAGCCGGATTCGCCCACCAGCGCCAGGGTCTCGCCACGCTTGATGTCAAAACTCACACCCTCGACCACCCGGTGCGTGCGATCACCCGTACCGAACTCGACGGCGAGATCGCGGACTTCGATCAGATTGTCCTGATTCATTTCACTTCCTCGGGTCGAAGGCATCGCGAGCGGACTCGCCGATAAACACCAGCAGGCTCAGCATCAGCGCCAGCACTGCAAACGCGCTCATGCCCAGCCACGGCGCCTGCAGGTTGGATTTGCCCTGGGCCACCAGTTCACCCAGCGACGGACTGCCGGCCGGGAGGCCGAAACCGAGGAAATCCAGGGCGGTGAGGGTGCCGATGGCGCCGGTCAGGATGAATGGCATGAAGGTCATGGTCGAGACCATGGCGTTGGGCAGAATGTGACGGAACATGATCGCGCCGTTCTGCATCCCCAGCGCCCGGGCCGCCCGCACGTATTCGAGGTTACGCCCGCGCAGGAACTCGGCGCGCACCACGTCCACCAGGCTCATCCACGAGAACAGCAGCATGATCCCCAGCAGCCACCAGAAATTCGGCTGGACGAAACTGGCTAGGATGATCAGCAGGTACAGCACCGGCAAACCCGACCAGATCTCCAGAAAGCGCTGGCCGGCCAGGTCGACCCAGCCGCCATAGAAGCCTTGCAAGGCACCGGCGATCACGCCGATGATCGAGCTGAGTACGGTCAACGTCAGGGCGAACAGCACGGAGATACGGAAGCCGTAGATCACCCGCGCCAGCACATCGCGGCCCTGATCGTCGGTACCCAGCAGGTTGACCGACGAGGGCGGGGCGGGGGCCGGGACTTTCAAATCGTAGTTGATGCTCTGGTAACTGAATGGAATCGGCGCCCACAGCACCCACGCGTCCTTGGCCTTGAGCAGTTCCTGGATGTACGGGCTCTTGTAATTGGCTTCCAGCGGGAATTCGCCGCCGAAGGTGGTCTCCGGGTAGCGCTTGATCGCCGGGAAGTACCAGTTGTTGTCGTAGTGCACCACCAGCGGCTTGTCGTTGGCGATCAGCTCGGCGCCGAGGCTCAGGCCGAACAGCATCAGGAACAGCCACAGCGACCACCAGCCACGCTTGTTGGCCTTGAACAGCTCGAAGCGCCGGCGGTTGAGAGGGGACAGGTTCATCTCAATGCTCCCGGCTGGCGAAGTCGATGCGCGGATCGACGAGGGTATAGGTGAGGTCGCCGATCAGTTTCACCACCAGACCCAGCAGGGTGAAGATGAACAGGGTGCCGAACACCACCGGGTAATCGCGGTTGATCGCCGCTTCGAAACTCATCAGGCCGAGACCGTCGAGGGAGAAGATCACTTCCACCAGCAGGGAGCCGGTGAAGAAAATGCCGATGAATGCCGACGGGAAACCGGCGATCACCAGCAGCATCGCGTTGCGGAACACGTGGCCATAGAGCACGCGATTGCGCGTCAGCCCCTTGGCCTTGGCGGTGACCACGTACTGTTTGTTGATTTCGTCGAGGAAGCTGTTCTTGGTCAGCAGCGTCATGGTGGCGAAGTTGCCGATCACCAGCGCCGTCACCGGCAGCGCCAGGTGCCAGAAGTAATCGAGGACCTTGCCGCCCAGGCTCAGCTCATCGAAGTTGTTGGAGGTCAGGCCGCGCAGCGGGAACCAGTCCAGATAACTGCCGCCGGCGAACACCACGATCAACAGGATGGCGAACAGGAACGCCGGGATCGCGTAGCCGACGATGATCGCCGAACTGGTCCAGACGTCGAAATGGCTGCCGTGCCGCGTGGCCTTGGCGATCCCCAGCGGGATCGACACCAGGTACATGATCAGCGTGCTCCACAGCCCCAGCGAGATCGACACCGGCATCTTTTCCTTGATCAGGTCGATGACCTTGGCGTCGCGGAAAAAGCTGTCGCCGAAATCCAGCCGCGCGTAGTTCTTGACCATGATCCACAGCCGTTCCGGCGCCGACTTGTCGAAGCCGTACATGTGCTCGATTTCCTTGATCAGCGCCGGGTCCAGACCTTGCGCGCCGCGATAGGCGGAGCCGGCCACCGACACTTCGGCACCGCCGCCGGCAATGCGGCTGGTGGCGCCTTCGAAGCCTTCGAGCTTGGCGATCATCTGTTCCACCGGCCCGCCGGGGGCGGCCTGGATGATCACGAAGTTGATCAGCAGAATGCCGAACAGGGTCGGGATGATCAGCAACAGTCGCCGAAAAATATACGCCAGCATCTGATTACTCCGTGCCCACAGGGTCGGCTTGCAGTTGGGTTTGCACTTCTACCGCCGGCTTCGTGTCGGGTTTGATCCACCAGGTATTAATGCCGATGTCGTACTTGGGGGAGACTTTCGGATGGCCGATGTGGTTCCAGTACGCCACGCGCCAGCTCTTGATGTGCCAGTTCGGTATCACGTAGTAACCCCATTGCAGCACGCGATCCAGCGCCCGGGCGTGGGCCACCAGGCTTTTGCGTGAGTCGGCGTTGATCAGACTCTCCACCAGGTGATCGACGATCGGGTCTTTCAGGCCCATGGAGTTGCGGCTGCTGGGCTTGTCGGCGGCAGCGCTCATCCAGAACTCCCGTTGTTCGTTACCCGGTGAATTGGACTGCGGGAAGCTGCCGACGATCATGTCGAAATCCCGCGAACGCACACGGTTGACGTATTGCGAGACGTCGACGCGGCGGATCACCAGGTCGATGCCAAGGTCTGCGAGGTTGCGCTTGAACGGCAGCAACACCCGCTCGAATTCGGTCTGGGCCAGCAGGAACTCGATGACCACCGGTTTGCCGCGGGTGTCGACCATTTTGTCGTCGACGATCTTCCAGCCGGCCTCTTGCAGCAGCTGATAAGCCTCGCGTTGCTGCAGGCGGATCATGCCGCTGCCATCGGTTTTCGGGTTTTCGAAGGCTTCGCTGAACACCTGCGCCGGGAGCTGACGGCGGAACGGGTCGAGGATCGCCAGTTGATCGGCGTCCGGCAGGCCGGTGGCGGCCATTTCCGAGTTTTCGAAATAACTTCGGGTGCGCACATAGGCGCTGTTGAACAATTGCTTGTTGGTCCATTCGAAGTCGAGCAACAGGCCCAGTGCCTGACGCACCCGGACGTCCTGAAACAGCGGACGGCGCAGGTTGAAGACGAAGCCCTGCATGCCGGTCGGGTTGCCGTTGGGGATCAGTTCCTTGACCAGACGGCCCTCGGTGACGGCCGGGATGTTGTAGGCGTTGGCCCAGTTCTTTGCGGTCATTTCCAGCCAGTAGTCGAACTGCCCGGCCTTCAGCGCTTCCAGGGCGACGGTGTTGTCGCGGAAGTAGTCGGTGGTCATCACGTCGAAATTGTAGAACCCGCGATTGACCGGCAGGTCCTTGCCCCAGTAATCCTTGACCCGCTCGTAACGCACCGATCGCCCGGCCTTCACTTCGGCGACCCTGTACGGGCCGCTGCCCAGCGGGATTTCCAGATTGCCCTTGTTGAAATCGCGGCTGGCCCACCAGTGCTTCGGCAGCACCGGCAACTGGCCGAGAATCAGCGGCAGTTCGCGATTGTTGTTGTGCTTGAACTTGAACAGCACCGTCAGCGGATCTTCGGCGACGGCTTCCTCGACATCGCTGTAGTAGCCGCGAAACATCGGTGAGCCTTCTTTCGTCAGGGTCTCGAAGCTGAACACCACGTCTTCGGCGCGTACCGGGTGGCCGTCATGGAAGCGTGCCTCCGGGCGCAGGTAGAAACGCACCCAGCTGTTGTCCGGAGCCTTTTCGATCCTGCCGGCGATCAGGCCGTATTCGGTGAACGGCTCATCGAGGCTGTGCCGGGTCAGGGTGTCGTAGATCTGCCCGACGTCATCGGCCGGCACGCCTTTGCTGATGAACGGGTTCAGGCTGTCGAAACCGCCGAAGCCGGCCTGACGGAAGATCCCGCCCTTGGGGGCATCGGGGTCGACGTAATCGAAATGCTTGAAGTCCGCCGGGTATTTCGGCGGCTCGTTGTACAGCGTCACGGCGTGCTGCGGGGCGGCGCAGGCCAGCCCGGCGAACAACAGGCCGCAAGCCTGCACGAGCAGGGTACGGATGGCGTTCATTGATCTTTCTCCGAAGATTTCAGCCACCACGCGCTCAGGCCCAGGGTATAGGGCGGCGTAGTGACGAAAGCGAACCGGTTGCGGTACGCCAGACGGTGATAATTGAGGTACCAGTTGGGAATGCTGTAGTGCTGCCAGAGCAGTACGCGGTCCAGGGCCTTGCCCGCAGCGACCTGTTCATCGCGGGTGCGGGCGGCGAGCAACTGCTCGAGCAGGTGGTCGACCACCGGGTTGGCGATACCCGCGTAATTCTTGCTGCCCTTGATCCCGACCTGACTGGAGTGGAAGTACTGCCACTGCTCCAGTCCCGGGCTGAGGGTCTGGTTGAGGGTCATCAGGATCATGTCGAAATCGAACTGATCCAGGCGTTGCTTGTACTGGGCGCGATCCACCGTGCGCAAGCGCGCGTCGATGCCGATGCTGTTGAGGTTCTCGATGTACGGCTGGAGGATGCGCTCCAGGTTCGGGTTGACCAGCAGCAGTTCGAAACTCAGCGGCTGGCCCGCAGCGTTCTGCAGGCGCTGACCATTGAGCTTCCAGCCGGCCTCGGCCAGCAGGGCCAGGGCCTTGCGCATGGTTTCCCGGGGAATGCCGCGCCCGTCGGTCTTTGGCAACGTGAACGGCTCGGTGAACAGCCGCGCCGGCAGTTGATCCTTGTAGGGTTTGAGCATCAGCCATTCGTGGCCGACGGGCAGGCCGCCGGCGCTGAATTCGCTGTTCGGGTAGTAGCTGGTGGTGCGCTGGTAGGCATCGCTGAACAGCGCGCGGTTGGTCCACTCGAAGTCGAACATCAGGCCCAGGGCTTCACGGGTCTTGACGTCCGCGAAGGTGGCTCGCCGGGTGTTCATGAACAGGCCCTGGCTCTGGGTCGGGATCTGATGCGGGATCTGCGCCTTGATCACATCGCCACGGCGTACCGCAGGAAAGTTATAACCGTTGGCCCAGTTCTTCGCCTGATGCTCGATATAGATGTCGAACTCGCCGGCCTTGAACGCTTCGAAGGCCACGTCGCTGTCGCGGTAGAACTCGACTTCCATGCGATCGAAGTTGTACTTGCCGCGATTGACCGGCAAGTCCTTGCCCCAGTAATCCTTGACCCGCTCGAAAATCAGCTGGCGCCCCGGCGTCACCGAGGTGATGCGGTACGGCCCGCTGCCGAGCGGCGGTTCGAAGGTGGTCGCCTTGAAGTCGCGCCCCTTCCAGTAATGCTGGGGCAGCACCGGCAACTCGCCCAGGCGCAGGATCAGCAACGGATTGCCTGAACGCTTCATGATGAACCGGATGCGCTGCGGGTTGAGGATGTCGACCCGAGACACTTCCTGCAGCGCCGTGCGGTACAGCGGATGACCTTCCTTGAGCAGCGTCCGATAGGAGAACGCCACGTCATAGGCGGTGATCGGCGTGCCATCGTGGAAGCGTGCTTCCGGACGCAGGTTGAACACCACCCAGCTGCGATCTTCGCTGTATTCCACCGATTGCGCGATCAGGCCATAGCTCGACGCCGGCTCATCGCCGGACGGCGAGTACTGGCCGGTGCCGACCATCAGCGGTTCGTTCAGCTCGTTGATGCCGTACTGCAGGAAATTCGGGGTGGTGACCGGGCTGGTGCCCTTGAAGGTGTAGGGGTTGAGCGTATCGAAGGTGCCAAACGCCATCACCCGCAATGTGCCGCCCTTGGGCGCTTGCGGGTTGACCCAGTCAAAGTGGGTAAATCTGGCCGGGTACTTGAGCGTGCCGAACTGCGCATAACCGTGGCTTTCGGTGATCGTCGCGCTGACGGGGGAGCTCAAGGCCAGGCTGATCAGGAGCAGGAGGAGGGGACGCTTCAAGTCAGATCCGATCCAGGCGGCTTGGGCTTTGTGGGCCGTACAGTAACAGCTTGTATGGACAGGAAAAAGACAGGGGCCTGATGTGCGGTCAATTGTGGAAGTCGCCTGCCTCGACAGCAAAAAATGACAGACGAAAAAAAGCCCCTGAAATTCAGGGGCTCTTTTGTCAGTGCGGCTGGTAGACAGTGAGCATCTGCCCAGGCTTGAGCGCTTTGCCGGCGCCCGGGTTCCAGCGCTTGAGATGCTGCATCTCGACGTTGAAGCGCTTGGCCACCACGTACAGCGTATCGCCGCGCTGGACCTTGTACTGGGTCTGCTGCTTGCTGTCGTCCTTGCCTTTGGCCTTGGTGTTGGCCGCGATCACGGTGTTGATGCGACCGCCGGTCTTGCGCACCGGGGTGCGTTTGGTGGTGTCCTGCATGACCAGGGTCTGACCGACCTTGAGGTGCTTGCCGTTCAGCTTGTTCCAGCGTTGCAGGTCCTTGACCTCGACCTTGTTGGCCTTGGCGATGGAACCGAGGTTGTCGCCACGCTTGACCCGGTAGGCACGTTTGAGCTGGGCGACTTCCGTCGGATCTGCGCCTTCGAACACCGGCTTCAGCGAGCGGGGACTGATCAGCTCTTCAGGACGCATGGTCTGCAGGCTGGCAGTCAGCAGTTGCGCCTTCGAGGTCGGCACCAACAGATGCTGCGGGCCGTCGATGGTGGTGCGCTGCTTGAACGCCGGATTGAGCTGGAACAGCTCGTCTTCGTCGATGTTGGCCACCGCCGCGACCTTGGACAGGTCCATGCGCTGGTTGATTTCGACGACCTGGAAGTAAGGTTCGTTGGCGATCGGGTTGAGGTTGACCCCGTAGGCCTCAGGCGCCAGCACCACTTGCGAGAGAGCCAGCAGTTTCGGCACATAGGCCTGGGTTTCCGCCGGCAGCGGCAGGTTCCAGTAGTCGGTCGGCAAGCCCAGTCGTTCGTTGCGTTCGATGGCGCGGCTGACCGTGCCTTCGCCGGCGTTGTAAGCGGCCAGGGCCAGCAGCCAGTCGCCGTTGAACATGTCGTGCAGGCGGGTCAGGTAGTCCATCGCCGCGGTGGTCGAGGCGGTAATGTCGCGACGGCCATCGTAGAACCGGGTCTGACGCAGATTGAAAGATCGCCCGGTAGACGGGATGAACTGCCACAGACCCACCGCATCGGCGCGGGAATAGGCCATCGGGTTGTAGGCGCTCTCGATGACCGGCAGCAGCGCCAGTTCCAGCGGCATGTTGCGTTCTTCAAGGCGCTCGACGATGTAATGAATGTAGAGACTGCCGCGTTCGCCGGCGTTTTCGAGAAAGGATGGATTGCTGGCGAACCACAGGCGCTGTTGCTCGATGCGCGGGTTCACGCCCAGACCTTCCTGCAGCTGGAAACCGTTGCGCATGCGGGCCCAGATGTCCTGGGGCACCTGCGGGCTGGGCTTTTCGGACAACCAGATGGGTTTCTGCTTGGCTCGCGCAGCCATGTTCGGCGTATGGGTCGCTTCAGTCTGCGGAGCATGGCTTGAACAGCCCGCCAGCGTGGCGGACACAGCCACCGCGATGGCTTGCGCCAGGCGGGTCAATGCGTCTGAATTGACGGACTTACGTATGGATGACGACATTGGCTGGAAGTAAGTTCCGGGCAAAAATGTCGGGCGATTCTAGAAAGCGCACCCCCTGCGGTCAACCGTTCAAGGTTTTTGTACCAGGTAGTGAACGGCTTAGAACTTATCTTTCCAGGCTCGCAGCGCCGCAAAAACCTCACTCGGCGCCCGGTTTTGAGCGCCGTTCCGTTCGTCCACTTTTTGTGTAACTAATGTTTCACCGGTACGCAGGAACGGGTTTGTGAGCTTTTCCAGGGCAATGGTCGAGGGCAGGGTCATGACGCCGTTCTGCCGCTGATGACTGACTTTTTCCAGACGGGCGGCAATGTCCGGGTTGCCCGGCTCCACGGCGGCGGCAAATTTCAGGTTGCTCAGGGTGTACTCGTGAGTGCAGTAGACCAGCGTGTCTTCCGGCAGGGCTGCCAGGCGACCGAGCGAGCGGTGCATTTGTTCCGGCGTGCCTTCGAACAAGCGGCCACAGCCGGCGGCGAACAGGGTGTCGCCGCAGAACAGCAGCCCGTGATGGTAATAGGCAATGTGCCCCAGGGTATGGCCGGGAACGGCGTAGACATCGAAATCCCAGCCGAGCACGCGGACCTTGTCGTTGTCCTTGAGCGCGACGTCCCGCCCCGGAATGCTTTCACTGGCCGGCCCGTAGACCGTCGCTCCCGTGGCTTTCTTGAGCGCCTCGACGCCGCCGACATGGTCGTGATGATGATGGGTGATCAGGATGTCGCCCAGCACCCCGCCCGGATGCGCGGTAAGCCACGCCTGCACGGGTGTGGCATCCCCCGGATCGACCACGGCGCAGCGCTGGGTGGCATGATCCTGTAACAACCAGATGTAGTTGTCGGTGAAGGCGGGCAGGGCACTGATCTGTATCATCTTCGGATTCGCCAAGCGGGTAACATTGGCGCATCTTAGAGGTTCCTGGCGTGTTGGAGAATGCAATGATCGATAAAGCGTTCGCTCAGGCCGATCCTGACTGGCTTGCACTGATCGGGGCGGCCCGGGAATGGTTGTCCGGCCCCCTCGGGCAATTTCTGCTGGATGAAGAGCGGCGCATGCTCGAAGACGAGCTCGGCCGTTTTTTCGGTGGCTATCTGGTGCATTACGGTCCTTCCGCCGAAACACCGCCGTCGGCACCGCAAGTGCAGCGCAACGTTCGCCTCGGTGCACCGTTGCCGGGGGTGGAGATTGTCTGCGAAGAGCAGGCCTGGCCCTTGAGCGAACACGCCGCCGACGTCGTGGTGTTGCAGCATGGTCTGGACTTCTGCCTGTCGCCCCACGGCCTGCTGCGTGAAGCAGCCAGCAGCGTGCGCCCCGGCGGGCATCTGTTGATTGTCGGGATCAACCCCTGGAGCACCTGGGGCTTGCGTCATGTCTTCGCTCATGATGCCTTGCATCAGGCCCGTTGCATCTCGCCATCAAGGGTCGCCGACTGGCTCAACCTGCTGGGCTTCGCGCTGGAGAAACGCCGCTTCGGGTGCTATCGTCCGCCGCTCGCGTCACCCAAGTGGCAGGCCCGTCTGGCCGGCTGGGAACGCAAGGCCGGCGACTGGCAACTGGCGGGCGGCGGTTTCTACCTGCTGGTCGCGCGCAAGATCGTGGTCGGCCTGCGCCCTGTACGCCAGGAGCGTCGCGAGCCGATGGGCAAGCTGATTCCACTGCCGATGGCCAAGGTCAATCGTCGCCGTATCGAACCGTAAACCTTCTTTTTATAGCGGCCGGGTCCGTCCCGGCCCCGGTCGTCGTCGATCCTTGATCGGCGAGACCACGCATTTTTCTGGATGGATTGGCATGAGCGAAAGCCTCGATAGCGTAGAACTGTTCACCGACGGCGCCTGCAAGGGCAACCCCGGCCCAGGTGGCTGGGGCGCCTTGCTGGTGTGCAAGGGCGTCGAAAAGGAACTGTGGGGCGGCGAAGCCAATACCACCAACAACCGCATGGAACTGCTCGGCGCGATCCGCGGCCTGGAAGCCCTCAAGCGTCCATGCGAAGTGCTGCTGGTGACCGACTCGCAATATGTGATGAAAGGCATCAACGAATGGATGGCCAACTGGAAGAAGCGCGGCTGGAAAACCGCCGCCAAGGAGCCGGTCAAGAACGCCGACCTGTGGAAGGAGCTGGACGAGCAGGTCAATCGCCACAAGGTCACCTGGAAGTGGGTCCGCGGCCACATCGGCCACCACGGCAACGAGCGGGCCGACCAGCTGGCCAATCGCGGGGTGGATGAAGTGCGCGGTTTGAAGCAGGGCTGATTACAGCATCAGTATGGCCTCCGCCAGCTGCAGGTCAGTGGCGGAAAGCTCCGGAAACAGGCTGCGAATCCGCTGGAGTGCCGCTTCCATCTGTGCGCCACGAATGTCCCCGTCGCTGCCAACGAAGGCCGCCGCATCGTCCCTGGCGGCCAGCACGATCTTGTCATCCTTGAACGAACCGCTGGTGCCTTTGCTGGCGCTGAGTGTCAGGCTCAGGGTGATGTCGGTGCTGACGACGAAACTGGTGGCGTATGCTTGAGTCATCAGCAGGCAGCCGCCGAGCAATAGAAACCGTGCAGTCTTCATGAGGTGTCCGAGTCCGTGATAAACAGGCCGCGCACGCTAACAAGCCGGTCTGCCCCAGACTTTATGAAGATTGCTAATGATTGTTAAAAACTGCATGAGCGCCGATCACCCGGCGGGACGCGACGCGCGCCGCCGGCGTGTTAACATCGCCGCTTTTGCACGATTGACCGTTGAGAGCTGAACACTGATGGCCACCAGATCCGTTGTACTCGATACCGAAACCACCGGCATGCCGGTGACCGATGGTCACCGGATCATTGAAATCGGTTGCGTCGAGCTGATCGGTCGACGCCTGACGGGCCGGCACTTTCACGTCTACCTGCAACCGGATCGCGAAAGTGACGAGGGCGCGATCGGCGTCCACGGCATCACCAACGAATTCCTTGTCGGCAAACCACGTTTCGCCGAAGTGGCCGACGAGTTCTTCGAATTCATCAACGGCGCGCAACTGATCATCCATAACGCGGCGTTCGACGTTGGCTTCATCAACAACGAATTCGCCCTGATGGGGCAGCACGATCGTGCCGACATCACGCAGCACTGCACGATCCTCGACACCCTGATGATGGCCCGGGAACGTCACCCGGGTCAGCGCAACAGCCTCGATGCCTTGTGCAAACGCTATGGCGTCGACAACTCCGGCCGTGAGCTGCACGGCGCATTGCTCGACTCGGAGATTCTCGCCGACGTCTACCTGACCATGACCGGCGGCCAGACCAGCCTCTCGCTGGCGGGCAATGCCACTGACGGTGCGGGCGAGGGCGCGGACAACTCGGCCACCGAAATCCGTCGTCTGCCGGCGGATCGCAAGCCGGGGCGGATCATTCGCGCCACCGAAGCCGAACTGGCGGAGCATCAGGTGCGGCTGGAAATCATCGCCAAGTCCGCTGGCGCACCGGCCTTGTGGACGCAATTGCTGGAAGCCGAATCCCAGGCTTGAAGATCACAGGATCGTCCGGCGGTGTTGAGCGCCTTCGGACGATCCTTTTGTTTTTGGCAGTACTGACAACTGGCCACTCTCGCCACATCCGCTTCGACCTTCTACCCTGAGGACATTGGCAGACCACTCTCCGCCGCCTCAGGACGCCGTGCCCCATGTACAAAGATCTGAAATTTCCGGTGTTGATCGTTCATCGCGACATCAAGGCTGACACGGTTGCCGGCGAGCGCATTCGTGGTATCGCCCATGAACTGGAGCAGGAAGGTTTCAGCGTCGTTTCGGCCACGGACTACGCCGAGGGCAGGCTGGTCGCATCGACCCATCATGGTCTGGCGTGCATGTTGATCGCCGCCGAAGACGCGAGCGCCCATTCCCATCTGCTGCAGAACATGGCCGAACTGATCGGTCTGGCCCGTGTACGGGCGCCGGATCTGCCGATCTTTGCGCTGGGTGAGCAGGTCACGCTGGAGAACGCCCCGGCCGATGCCATGGCCGAGCTCAATCAGTTGCGCGGCATTCTCTATCTGTTCGAAGACACCGTGCCGTTTCTCGCCCGGCAGGTGGCGCGGGCAGCGCGCAAGTATCTGGACGGGTTGCTGCCGCCGTTCTTCAGGGCGCTGGTGCAGCACACGGCCGATTCCAACTACTCCTGGCACACCCCGGGCCATGGTGGTGGGGTGGCGTATCACAAGAGCCCGGTGGGGCAGGCGTTTCACCAGTTTTTCGGGGAGAACACCCTGCGCTCGGACTTGTCGGTGTCGGTGCCGGAGCTGGGTTCGCTGCTCGATCACACCGGGCCACTGGCCGAGGCCGAAGCGAGAGCCGCGCGCAATTTCGGCGCCGATCACACCTTTTTCGTGATCAATGGCACCTCGACCGCCAACAAGATCGTCTGGCACTCCATGGTCGGGCGCGATGATCTGGTGCTGGTGGATCGCAACTGTCACAAGTCGGTGCTGCACGCGATCATCATGACCGGCGCGATCCCGCTGTACCTGTGCCCGGAACGCAACGAACTGGGGATCATCGGGCCTATTCCGCTGAGCGAATTCAGTCGCGAATCGATTCAGGCCAAGATCGATGCGAGTCCGTTGACCCAGGGCCGCGAGCCGAAAGTCAAACTCGCGGTGGTCACCAACTCCACTTACGACGGCCTGTGTTACAACGCCGAACTGATCAAGCAGAACCTGGGCAACAGCGTCGAGGTGCTGCATTTCGATGAAGCCTGGTACGCCTACGCGGCGTTTCACGAATTCTTTGCCGGGCGCTATGGCATGGCCACCTCGCGCAGCGCCGACAGTCCGCTGGTGTTCACCACCCATTCCACCCATAAATTGCTGGCGGCGTTCAGTCAGGCCTCGATGATTCATGTGCAGGACGGCGGAGCCCGGCAACTGGACCGAGACCGGTTCAACGAAGCATTCATGATGCACATCTCGACGTCGCCGCAGTACAGCATCATTGCGTCACTGGATGTGGCCTCGGCCATGATGGAAGGCCCGGCCGGGCGTTCGCTGTTGCAGGAAACCTTCGATGAGGCCCTGAGCTTTCGCCGGGCGCTGGCCAACCTTCGTGGACACATCGACGCCAGTGACTGGTGGTTCTCGATCTGGCAGCCGCCCGGGGTCGAGGGCATCGACCGGGTGCAGACCGACAACTGGCTGCTGAAGCCGGAGGCGGACTGGCATGGTTTTGGCGAGGTCAGCGACGACTACGTGCTGCTCGATCCGATCAAGGTCACGTTGGTGATGCCTGGCCTGACCGCTGGCGGCGCATTGAGCGACAGGGGTATTCCGGCAGCGGTGGTCAGTCGTTTTCTGTGGGAACGCGGGCTGGTGGTGGAGAAAACCGGGCTGTACTCGTTCCTGGTGCTGTTCTCCATGGGCATCACCAAGGGTAAGTGGAGCACGCTGTTGACCGAGCTTCTGGAGTTCAAGCGCAGCTACGACGCCAATGTCAGGCTCGACACCTGCCTGAAGTGTGTCGCCCAGGAGGATCCGGCGCGCTATCGCGGCATGGGCCTGCGCGATCTGTGCGACCAGCTCCACGCCTGTTATCGCAGCAATGCCACCGCCAGGCACCTCAAACGCATGTACACCGTGCTGCCGGAGATCGCCATGAAGCCGGCCCATGCCTACGATCAACTGGTGCGCGGTGAAGTCGAGGCGGTACCGATCGATGAGCTGGAAGGACGGGTGGCAGCGGTGATGCTGGTGCCTTACCCGCCTGGAATCCCGCTCATCATGCCCGGCGAGCGTTTTACCGAAGCCACCCGGTCGATCATCGATTACCTGAAATTTGCCCGCACGTTCGATGCGAGCTTTCCGGGGTTCGTGGTCGATGTGCACGGACTGCAACACGAAGACGAGGGCAATGGACGGCACTACACCGTCGATTGCGTCAAGGAATGAGGGCCTTTACCAACATGCAACCGGTCATGAATCCAAAATCCCCGGGGCTGTCAGTGCGTGTCGCCGATGACGGCTTTGCCGCCTATATCTGGGGCAGCGACTTCAGTTTCGAGGTCGCCGCCTATGGTGCGGCCGAAATCGGCAAGCCCGTCGCGCAGTGGCGCGTGACGCCGATCGTGCCGTATCGCAAGTGCTACGGCATCGACCCTGAAGAATTCAGCAGTTTCCGCGATGCGATCGACAGTGCGATTTTCATGGCTTATCTGGAAGACCAGCCGGTGGGGCATCTGGTCATCAGTACCAACTGGAACGGCTTTGCCCATATCGATGAACTGGCGGTGCATGCGTCGGCACGTCGGCATGGCGTGGCGAAAGCCTTGCTGGACGTGGCGCAGTTCTGGAGCCGCAAGAAAAAGCTGCCGGGGATCATGCTCGAAACCCAGAACAACAACCTCGGTGCCTGTCGCTTGTATGAGCGTTGTGGTTACGTGATCGGCGGCATCGACCATCTGCGTTATCGCGGCATCGACCCGAACACCGCCGAAGTGGCGTTGTTCTGGTATCGACTGTTCGACAATCCGCTGGAACACCCGATCAGCTCGCCAGCATCGCCGTGGCTTGTTCCGTGACGATGCCGAGCAGGGTCTGAATGGATGATGGCGGTGTCGCGTGCTTGAAGGTCAGCGCATGAAGGCTGACCGGCACCGCCGGTGACAACGGGCAGGTATCGAGTCCGCTGGTTCGCGCGCCCAGCGCAGTGAACGGATCGACGATGGCCAGGCCTTCACCGGCCTCGACCATGCTGCGCATCATCTGGTGGGTCTGCACCCGGGTGTGGATGCTCGGCGCCGGGCGCAGCGCCTGGAGTTTATGCTCCAGCGCCGGGCTCAACGGGTCCTGGCCTTCGAGGCCGACCATCGCCTGACCCGCCAGATCCTGCAGCGAAATGTACTTCTGCTTCGGTTGCAGCCAGCCGTGGGGCGCCAGCAATTGCAGCTTGCCCTGGGCCAGGACCTGGCAATGGATATCAGGGTGTTCCGGGTCGTGCAGGCTCAGTCCCAGATCGCTCTCGCGCAGCAACAGACTGCGAACGATGTGGCGGGTAGGTTCGCTGAGCAGGGTGCAAGGGACGTCCGGCAGACGTCGACGCAATGCCGCGAGACTTTGCGGCAACAGCTGTTGGGCCAGCGGCGGGGTGCCGATGATGCGCAGTGGCGGGGCCAGGTATTGCTTCAGGCTGCTGGCCAGTCGTTGCACCGGCTCCAGCGCGTCATAGATGCGGGCGATCTCGACTTGCAGCGCACGGGCTTCGGCGGTGGCCTGAAGGCGTCCGCGCACGCTGGCGAACAGCATGAACCCGAGCTGGCTTTCGGCTTCGCGCAACCGCGCTTCGACATCGCCCGTCGGCAATTGCAGCCATTCGGCGGCGGTGCCCACGTGCCCGGTCTGCAAAAGCGCCTGAATCACCTCGATATGACGTAAACGCATGCGTGAAGTCCATGTCCGGCCGTTGGGGTCAGTGGCTGAATCCTACCCCAACTCGGCGCGGATGACTTCTGCTCATAGCGATCGGTTATGAAGCGATCGACGGCTCAGGCTCGCGGATCAGCGTGATCCCCGATTGCACCAGCAGAAACTCGTTGTCGTCGACTTTATTGACCCGATCGCCAATCGCCAGTTTGTAGGTGGTAACAGGCTCCATGCCGGTAAATCCGTCTGCCGACGGGTTGGACTCCTGGAACTCATGCACGGAATAAACGCGGCCTTCCGCATCTCTTGCATGGAACTGACCGACGAGTACTGCTGCCATCTGCTTAGAACCTCTGGAGATAAAACGCTGGATTTGCGGCTTGGTAGACCGCCATCAAGCTCGGTAAGTTTTCCTACAGGAAAAAAATAATCCAGACGCGGGAAATATCTTTCGGCGTCTGGTTGAATCATCGTCGGATCATCTATAACTACAGGCTCCTCCCACGGACAGTCGAGAGTCTTCCCATGAGCAATGTCTATAACGTCGCGGTAGTGGTTGGCAGCCTGCGTAAAGCTTCGATCAATCGCAAGGTCGCGCTGGCGCTGGCGGAGCTGGCACCGGCCAACCTCAAGCTGAACATTGTGGAAATTGGCGATCTGCCCCTTTATAACGAAGACATCGACGGCGATGCACCGCCGGCAGCCTACAGCACTTTTCGCCAGCAAGTGGCGTCATCCGACGCGGTGCTGTTTGTCACTCCGGAGTACAACCGTTCGGTGCCGGCGCCGCTGAAAAACGCCATTGACGTCGGCTCTCGGCCTTATGGCAAGAGTGTCTGGGGCGGCAAGCCGGGTGCGGTGATCAGTGTCTCGCCGGGTGCCATCGGCGGTTTCGGCGCCAACCAGCATTTGCGCCAGTCCTTCGTTTTTCTCAACGTGCCCTGCATGCAGCAGCCGGAAGCCTACCTGGGCGGCGCCGGTACGGCGTTCGATGAGTCAGGCAAACTGAACGAGTCGGTCAAACCGTTCCTGCAAAACTTCATCAATGCCTATGGCGAGTGGGTTGTGCAACACAAGAAGTGAAGCGGCAACATTTCTGACACGATAACGAACCTGTGGGGGGATGGCTCTCACAGGTTTTTTTGTGGTCTGATTCTTTCCCTTTTATTGAAGGCTGTCGCGAATGCTTGCTGCGTCACTGATTTTCCTGCTGACCATTACCCTGGTGATCTGGCAACCCAAAGGCCTCGGGGTCGGTTGGAGTGCAACCTTCGGAGCGATTCTGGCGCTGATTTTCGGCGTGGTGCACCTGAGCGACATTCCGCTGGTGTGGCAGATCATCTGGAACGCCACTGGCACTTTCGTGGCGCTGATCATCATCAGTCTGTTGCTCGATGAGGCGGGCTTCTTTGCCTGGGCCGCGTTGCACGTGGCGCGATGGGGGCGGGGCAGCGGGCGCAAGCTGTTTGCCTTCATGGTGTTGCTCGGTGCGCTGGTGTCGGCGTTATTCGCCAACGACGGCGCGGCGCTGATCCTCACGCCCATCGTGATTTCCATGTTGCTGGCCCTGCGTTTTTCCCCGGCGGCGACTCTGGCGTTCGTCATGGGCGCGGGGTTCATCGCTGATACCGCGAGCCTGCCGCTGGTGGTGTCGAACCTGGTCAACATCGTCTCGGCCGATTTTTTCCACATCGGTTTCAACCGCTATGCGGCGGTGATGATTCCGGTCAACTTTGTCAGCGTCGCGGCCACGCTGGCGGTGTTGTTGTGGTTCTTTCGCCGTGACATTCCCGGGACTTACGACCCTGAACAGCTCGAACATCCAGAAACGGCCATTCACGACAAGGCCACGTTCTACGCCGGCTGGGCGGTGTTGCTGATTCTGCTGGTCGGTTGTTTTGCCCTGGAGCCGCTGGGCATTCCGATCAGCGCCATTTCGGCCGTGTGCGCGGCGTTGCTGCTGGGTATCGCCGCCCGCGGGCACAGGATTTCCACGCGCAAGGTCATGAAAGAGGCACCGTGGCAGATCGTGATTTTCTCCCTGGGCATGTATCTGGTGGTCTACGGTCTGCGTAATGCCGGGCTTACAGATCACTTGGCCGGTTGGCTGGATGCCTTCGCCGAGTACGGCGTGTGGGGCGCAGCCATGGGGACCGGCGTGCTGACGGCGTTGCTGTCGTCGATCATGAACAATCTGCCGACGGTGCTGATCGGCTTGCTCTCGATCGATGCGAGTCAGGCGACCGGTGTGGTGAAGGAAGCGATGATCTACGCCAACGTGATCGGCAGCGACCTGGGGCCCAAGATCACCCCGATCGGCAGTCTCGCGACCTTGCTCTGGCTGCATGTGCTGGAGCGCAAGGACATCCGGATTGGCTGGGGTTACTACTTCAAGGTCGGGATTGTACTGACGGTGCCAGTTCTTTTGGTTACGTTGGCGGCACTCGCCGTGCGGTTATCCTTTTAGAGCAAGTTGGCTTCAATCGCTGCGATGCGGCGGGCCGACAAGCCAGCTCCCACAGGTTATGCGGTGAACACTGGACCTGTGGGAGCGAGCTTGCTCGCGAAGGGGCCGGATCAGGCGGCACAGAAATCAGGATTGGCCGGGCACGTTCGGCCAAAGGTCTGACACCAGAAACAGCCGCTCGGCCTCTTCCCATTCGCCCCGGGCATTTTCGGTGAGGCGCACCATCAACTGTGCCGGGGCCAGCGGTTCCAGTGCAGCGAGCCAGGCCCGCAACTGCTCGTGGCTCCAGGCCTGATCTGCCGGGTAGTGCGCCGGTGCCAGCCACGCATGGCGGGGCAGGGGTTGCCAGCGACCGCCCGGGCGCTGGGCAACAAACGCCGGCCAATCCTTTTGATGCAGCCAGCTGCCGCGCAGATGCTGCGGATGCGCGCCGCTCGGGGGGGCCGATTGCCCGGGCCACGGATACAGCAGATAACCGCCCAGCCACAATTGCGCACTGAATGATTCGATATCCAGCGCCGCCAGGGCCTCACGGCTTTCCGGGCGGGCGGAAATCGGCAGCTGGTGTTGGCTCAGATGGGCCAGTTTGCGGTCCAGTCGATCATGGCAGCCGGGGCCAAGCCATCGCGCCGGGTCATGCCCGTTGCCGTCCTGCGGACCGAGGTAGAGTTTGATCGCCAGTTCCAGATGATGCACCCCGTCGCGGTCACGCAGCAGCATGTCGAGTTCGCCGAGGGTGTGACCTTCGCGGCGGATCGGCAGGTTGGCGGCGATCAGTTCGATCCCGGGCGCCTGCTCCACGGCGAATTGCCAGAGCCGTTCGTAATACAGGCCCAGGCGCCGGGTGCGGGCCTGGGACAGCCATTGCAGCAGACCGTAGCTGTCCCGGTCGAGACGATGCAGCCAGTGCGCCAGTCGCTCAGGGTCGTGCACCCAGTCGCTGCCCGCCAGCGGATGACGTTGCGGCCACGGCGTGGCAGCGAGCATCGGCGGGGCGAGGATGACCCACGCCAGATCGCGCACTTCAGGGTGGCGCAACTGGTGGGGCAACTGGAGTAAATCGGGAAACAGGATCATCTTGCGAGCATAGCCTTAAACGCAGGCGCACTCTTGGGCTGAAAGGGTTTTGTCTATCCGGCGCTTTCGCCCATAATCGTCGTTTTCGCCGCCGCAGCCCCTCGCAGGAGTCCCATGGAGCAATTTCGTAATATCGGCATCATCGGTCGCCTGGGCAGTTCCCAGGTGCTGGATACCGTCCGCCGACTGAAACGCTTTCTGCTCGACCGTCACCTGCATGTGATCCTCGAAGACACCATCGCCGAAGTCCTGCCCGGTCATGGCCTGCAAACCTCCTCGCGCAAGATGCTCGGCGAAGTCTGCGACATGGTCATCGTCGTCGGCGGTGACGGCAGCCTGCTCGGCGCGGCCCGGGCACTGGCCAGACACAATATCCCGGTACTCGGGATCAACCGTGGCAGTCTCGGCTTTCTCACCGACATTCGTCCCGACGAGCTGGAAATCAAGGTCGCCGAAGTGCTGGACGGCCACTATCTGGTGGAAAACCGTTTCCTGCTGCAGGCCGAAGTCCGTCGTCACGCCGAGGCTATCGGCCAGGGCGATGCGCTGAACGACGTGGTGCTGCACCCCGGCAAATCGACGCGGATGATCGAGTTCGAGCTGTACATCGACGGCCAGTTCGTCTGCAGCCAGAAGGCCGACGGCCTGATCGTCGCCACGCCGACCGGTTCCACCGCGTACGCGCTGTCCGCCGGCGGCCCGATCATGCATCCCAAGCTCGACGCTATTGTGATTGTGCCGATGTACCCCCATACCTTGTCGGGCAGACCGATCGTGGTCGATGGCAACAGTGAGCTGAAAATCGTCGTGTCCAAAGATATGCAGATCTACCCGCAGGTCTCCTGCGACGGGCAAAACCACTTCACCTGCGCGCCGGGCGACACCATCACCGTCAGCAAGAAAGCGCAGAAGCTGCGGCTGATCCATCCGCTCGACCACAACTATTACGAAGTCTGCCGCACCAAGCTCGGCTGGGGCAGCCGGTTGGGTGGTGGAGGCGACTGATGCTCGATCCTGCGCGCAGTTATGACCTGATCGGTGACGTGCACGGATGCGCCCTGACCCTGGAACACCTGCTGGACCGTCTCGGTTTCCACAAGCAGGGCGGGGTCTGGCGGCATCCATCGCGCATGGCCGTGTTCGTCGGCGACATCATCGACCGTGGCCCACGGATTCGCGAGGCGCTGCACATCGTCCACGACATGGTCGAGGCCGGTCAGGCCTTGTGCATCATGGGCAACCACGAATTCAACGCGCTGGGCTGGAGCACACCGGCACCGCCCGGCAGCGGCAAGCAGTTCGTGCGCGAGCACACGCCGCGCCATGCCCGGCTGCTGCATGAAACCCTGACCCAATTCGAACAGCATCCCGGTGACTGGCACGACTTCCAGCGCTGGTTCTATGAACTGCCGCTGTTCGTCGATGCCGGTCGCTTCCGGGTGGTGCATGCCTGTTGGGATGCCGGCCTGATCGAGCCGTTGCGCGCATTGTTTCCTGATGGCTGCGTCGACGAGCACTTTCTCCAGGCATCGGCGGTGCCGGGCAGTTTCGCCTGTACCGTGTTCGATCGCCTGCTGCGCGGCACCGACATGCGCCTGCCGGATGGTTTGACCATGACCAGTGGCGACGGTCTGGTGCGTTCGTTCTTCCGCACCAAATTCTGGGAAGACGATCCGCAGACCTACGGCGACATCGTGTTCCAGCCCGATGCACTGCCGGAACCGGTGGCGCAGAAGCCGCTGACCTCCAGTGAAAAAAATTCTCTGCTGCGCTACGGCGTCGATGAGCCGTTACTGTTCGTCGGCCACTACTGGCGCAGCGGCAAACCGGCACCGATCCGCCCGAACCTCGCATGTCTGGATTACAGTGCGGTGCTCTACGGCAAACTGGTGGCCTATCGTCTGGATCAGGAGACGCGCCTGGATCCGCATAAATTTGTCTGGGTCGATGTCGAGCGGCCGGAGGTGCTGCGATGAGCGCGGTAGCGGTATTGCGTCTGCCACTGGCGGTGGACCTGAGCGGGTTCGTCAAACTGCTGCAACGCATGCAGGTGCCGCATCGCGTGAGCGAAGAGTCGGGCGAGCAGGTGCTGTGGGTGCCGTCGGAAATCAGCGAAGACGTGCGCTCGCTGTATGAGCGCTTTCCGGCAGGTGACCCGGATCAGCAACTGGATATTCCGGCAGCGCCGACCTTCAAGCGGCCGAGCTTCGCCGAGCAACTGAAACACGCCAGGGCGACCGGCTTCATCCTGTTGCTGAGCCTGCTGGTCGGCGGTCTGACGTACCTGGGCGACAACCTCGACACGATGCGCTGGCTGACCTTTCTCGATTTCCGGGTGATCGGCGACTACATCCATTTCACGTCACTGGCCGACAGCCTGGCGGCAGGGCAGTGGTGGCGCCTGTTCACGCCGATGCTGATCCATTTCGGCATCCTGCACCTGGCCATGAACGGCATGTGGTACTGGGAGCTGGGACGGCGCATCGAGTCGCGCCAGGGCAGCATCAACCTGATCGGTCTGACGCTGCTGTTCAGCCTCGTGTCCAACTATGCGCAATTTGTCTGGAGCGGCCCGAGCCTGTTCGGCGGTCTGTCCGGTGTGCTTTACGGGTTGCTCGGCCACTGCTGGATCTTCCAGCTGCTGGCGCCGAACCCGGCCTATCGCCTGCCGCGAGGCGTGCTGGTGATGATGCTGGTGTGGTTGCTGGTGTGCATGTCCGGGCTGATCTCGGCCATCGGCTTCGGCCAGATCGCCAATGCCGCCCACGTCGGCGGGTTACTCATCGGATGCTTCACCGGTTTGTTGGGTGGTTTGTACAACCGCCGTAAACTGGCCGCCTGAATTTTTGAATAAAGAGCACGGAGACCCTGATGTCCTCTTTTAACGACCTGATCAAGAACATCACCCCGGATATCTACCAGAGCCTGAAACTGGCCGTGGAAATCGGCAAATGGTCCGACGGTGGCAAACTCACCGCCGAACAGCGCGAGCTGTCGCTGCAGGCGATGATCGCCTGGGAAATACAGAACCTGCCCGAAGAAGAGCGCACCGGTTACATGGGCCCGCAGGAGTGTGCGTCGAAGTCGATCGAGGTGCCGAACATCCTGTTCAAGTCGGACGCCATCCATTGATCGAGATTGGCCGCGGTGCAATCAGCAAAATGTCGGCGCGCCTGGACGGGCTGAACGTGCAATACGCGTTTCGTCTGGATGACGTCGAGGTGCCGGTCAACCCGTTGATCGGCACGACGGTGCGTCTGGAGTATCTGGGGGCGATTCACTGTACCCATTGTGGGCGCAAGACCAAGACCAGTTTCAGTCAGGGTTACTGCTACCCATGCATGACCAAACTGGCCCAGTGCGACGTGTGCATCATGAGCCCGGAACGCTGCCACTTTGAGGCGGGCACCTGCCGGGAGCCGGAGTGGGGCGAGAAGTTCTGCATGACCGACCACGTCGTCTATCTCGCCAATTCGTCGGGGATCAAGGTCGGCATAACCCGCGCGACCCAACTGCCGACCCGCTGGCTCGATCAGGGCGCCAGCCAGGCGCTGCCGATCATGCGCGTTTCCACGCGCCAGCAATCGGGCTTCGTCGAAGACCTGTTCCGCAGTCAGGTGGCGGACAAGACCAACTGGCGCGCCTTGCTCAAGGGCGACGCAGCGGCGGTGGATCTGGCACAGGTGCGCGATCAACTGTTCGACAGCTGCGCCGAAGGCCTGCGAGGTTTGCAGGAACGTTTCGGTTTGCAGGCGATTCAGCCGGTCACCGGTGTCGAGCCGCTGGAAATCCGTTACCCGGTCGAGCAGTACCCGGCCAAGATCGTCAGCTTCAACCTGGACAAGAACCCGATTGCCGAAGGCACGCTGCTGGGGATCAAGGGCCAGTACCTGATCTTCGACACCGGCGTGATCAACATTCGCAAGTACACGGCCTATCAGCTCGCCGTGCATCAATAAGGACTTCAGCATGCGCACCGAACAACCGAAGATGATTTACCTGAAGGACTATCAGGCGCCCGAGTACCTGATCGATGAAACGCACCTGACCTTCGAGTTGTTCGAGGACCACAGCCTGGTCCACGCGCAACTGGTGATGCGCCGCAACCCGGCCCGTGGCCCGGGCCTGCCGCCGCTGGTGCTCGATGGCCAGCAACTGGAATTGCTGTCGGTGAGCCTGGCGGATCAGGCACTGAGCGCTGCCGACTACCAGTTGACCGAGAATCACCTGACGCTGCAGCCGAAGAGTGAAACCTTCACGGTCGACACCAGCGTCCGCATCCACCCGGAAACCAACACCGCGCTGGAAGGCCTGTACAAGTCCGGCAAGATGTTCTGCACCCAGTGCGAGGCCGAAGGTTTCCGCAAGATCACCTATTACCTCGACCGCCCGGACGTGATGAGCAAGTTCACCACCACGGTGGTCGCCGAGCAGCACAGCTATCCGGTGCTGCTGTCCAACGGCAACCCGATCGCCAGCGGCCCCGGCGAAGACGGCCGGCACTGGGCGACCTGGGAAGACCCGTTCATGAAACCGGCGTACCTGTTCGCACTGGTGGCCGGTGACTTGTGGTGCGTCGAAGACTCCTTCACCACCATGACCAACCGCAACGTGGCGCTGCGCATTTATGTCGAGCCGGAAAACATCGACAAGTGCCAGCACGCGATGAACAGCCTGAAGAAGTCGATGCGCTGGGACGAGGAGGTCTACGGTCGCGAGTACGATCTGGACATCTTCATGATCGTCGCCGTGAATGATTTCAATATGGGCGCCATGGAGAACAAGGGCCTCAACATCTTCAACTCCAGCGCCGTGCTGGCCCGGGCCGAAACCGCCACCGACGCCGCGCACCAGCGGGTCGAGGCGATCGTTGCCCACGAGTATTTCCACAACTGGTCGGGCAACCGCGTGACCTGCCGTGACTGGTTCCAGCTGTCGCTGAAGGAAGGCTTCACCGTATTCCGCGACGCTGGCTTCTCCTCCGACATGAACTCGGCCACGGTCAAGCGCATTCAGGACGTGGCGTACCTGCGTACCCACCAGTTCGCCGAAGATGCAGGCCCCATGGCCCACGCCGTGCGCCCGGACAGCTTCATCGAGATTTCCAACTTCTACACCCTGACCGTGTACGAAAAGGGTTCGGAAGTGGTCGGCATGATCCACACCCTGCTGGGCGCCGAAGGCTTCCGCAAGGGCAGCGATCTGTACTTTGAACGCCACGACGGCCAGGCCGTGACCTGCGACGATTTCGTCAAGGCCATGGAAGATGCCAACGGTGTCGACCTGACTCAGTTCAAGCGCTGGTACAGCCAGGCCGGTACTCCGCGTCTGGCAGTCAGCGAGTCTTACGATGCCGCCGCGAAAACCTACAGCCTGACCTTCCGCCAGAGCTGCCCGGAAACGCCGGACAAGGTTGAAAAGCTGCCGTTCGTGATTCCGGTGGCACTGGGCCTGCTGGATAGCAAGGGCAACGAAATCGCCCTGCGTCTGGCCGGTGAAGCCTCGGCTCAGGGGACCTCGCGGGTGATCTCGGTCACCGAAGCCGAGCAGACCTTCACCTTCGTCGACATCGCCGAACAGCCGCTGCCGTCCTTGCTGCGTGGCTTCTCGGCGCCGGTCAAACTGAGCTTCCCGTACAACCGCGATCAACTGATGTTCCTGATGCAGCACGACAGCGACGGTTTCAATCGCTGGGACGCCGGTCAGCAACTGTCGGTGCAGGTGCTGCAGGAACTGATCGGCCAGCATCAGAAGGGCGAAAGCCTGGTGCTCGATCCGCGTCTGATTTCAGCCCTGCGCACGGTGCTGGCCGATCAGACCCTGGATCAGGCGATGGTGGCGGAGATGCTTTCGCTGCCAAGCGAAGCCTACCTGACCGAAATCAGCGAAACCGCCGACGTCGAAGCGATCCACACCGCCCGTGAATTTGCCCGTCAGCAACTGGCGGACAACCTGTTCGAAGCCTTGTGGCTGCGTTATCAGGCCAACCGCGATCTGTCGAAAAACACCCCGTATGTGGCCGAAGCCGAGCATTTCGCCCGTCGCGCGCTGCAGAACATTGCGTTGTCGTACCTGATGCTCAGCGGCAAGCCTGAAGTGCTGGCGGCAACGCTGGAGCAGTTCGAGACCTGTGACAACATGACCGAACGCCTCACCGCGCTGGCGGTGCTGGTCAACTCGTCGTTCGAGGACGAGAAGGCCAAGGCCCTGGCCAGTTTCGCCGAGCACTTCAAGGACAATCCGCTGGTCATGGACCAGTGGTTCAGCGTGCAGGCCGGCAGCACCTTGCCGGGCGGTCTGGACCGTGTGAAAGCCCTGATGCAGCACCCGGCGTTCAACATCAAGAACCCGAACAAGGTGCGTGCACTGGTCGGTGCGTTCGCCGGGCAGAACCTGATCAACTTCCACGCGGCAGACGGTTCCGGTTATCGCTTCCTCGCCGATCTGGTGATCGAGCTGAACGGCTTCAACCCGCAGATCGCCTCGCGTCAACTGGCGCCGCTGACTCGCTGGCGCAAGTACGACAGCGCTCGTCAGGGGTTGATGAAGGCGGAACTGGAGCGGATTCTTGCTTCGGGTCAGCTGTCCAGTGATGTGTATGAAGTGGTCAGCAAAAGCCTGGCGTAAGCTGAATTCAAAACAATCCCTGTGGGAGCGGGCTTGCCAGCGATAGCGATAGATCAGTCAACATTTATGTTGGATCTGATGCCGCCATCGCGGGCAAGCCCGCTCCCACAGTTTTTTGCGTCTCTTCAGTTACTTCAGATCGAACCGGTCCAGATCCATCACCTTCGCCCACGCGGCAACGAAGTCGTTGACGAACTGCTCCTTCGCATCGGAACTGGCATACACCTCGGCCAGCGCCCGCAGTATCGCGTTGGAACCGAACACCAGATCGACCCGCGTCCCCGTCCATTTCACATTGCCGGTCTTGCGATCACGACCTTCGAACTCATCCGCCGCCTTGGACGTCGGTTTCCATTCCACGCCCATGTCCAGCAGGTTGCGGAAGAAGTCGTTGGTCAGGGTGCCGGGCTTGTCGGTGAACACGCCGTGCTTCGTTTTGCCGACATTGGTGTCCAGCACCCGCAGGCCGCCGATCAGCACGGTCATTTCCGGTGCCGAAAGGGTCAGCAATTGCGCCTTGTCGATCAGCAATGCCTCGGCGGGCACACGATAGGTGCTGGCGGCGTAGTTGCGGAAACCATCGGTGTGCGGTTCAAGGAAACCGAACGATTCGACGTCGGTCTGCTCCTGACTCGCATCCGTCCGTCCCGGATTGAACGGCACGGTCACCGTGTGTCCGGCGTTTTTCGCCGCCTGTTCGACCCCGGCGTTACCGGCCAGTACGATCAGATCCGCCAGCGAGACGGATTTGCCCGAAGGGCCGCCATTGAACTCGTTCTGAATGCCTTCGAGGACTTTCAGCACCTTGTCCAGTTGCTCGGGCTGGTTGGCCTGCCAGAACCGCTGGGGTGCCAGACGCAGACGTCCGCCGTTGGCGCCGCCGCGTTTGTCCGAACCCCGGAACGTCGAGGCAGCGGCCCAGGCAGTGGAGACCAGTTCCGAAACGGACAGCCCCGACGCCAGCACTCGGCCTTTGAGTGCCCTGATATCGCTGTCGTCGATCAGCGGATGGCTGGCCTCGGGAATCGGGTCTTGCCACAGCAGTTCCTCTTGCGGCATTTCCGGGCCGAGATAGCGTGACAGCGGGCCCATGTCCCGATGAATCAACTTGTACCAGGCCCGGGCAAAGGCGTCGGCCAGTTGATCGGGATTGGCCAGAAAACGCCGCGAAATTTTCTCGTAGGCCGGGTCGAAACGCAGGGCCAGGTCGGAGGTGAGCATCCTCGGGTCGATGCGCTTGTTCGGGTCGTGGGCATGGGGAATGGTGCCGGCCCCGGCGCCGTTTTTCGGTTTCCACTGATGGGCGCCCGCCGGGCTCTTGGTCAGCTCCCACTCGAAGCCGAACAGGTTTTCCAGGTAGTTGTTGCTCCATTGGGTTGGCGTAGTGGTCCAGGTCACTTCCAGACCGCTGGTGATGGTGTCGGCCCCTTTGCCGCTGCCGAAGCTGTTTTTCCAGCCCAGGCCCTGAAGTTCAAGGCCGGCGGCTTCCGGTTCCGGGCCCACGTTATCGGCCGGACCGGCGCCGTGGGTCTTGCCGAAAGCGTGACCGCCGGCAATCAGCGCCACGGTTTCCTCGTCGTTCATGGCCATGCGGCCAAAGGTTTCACGGATGTCCCGTGCCGAGGCTACCGGGTCGGGATTGCCCTCGGGGCCTTCGGGGTTCACGTAGATCAGGCCCATCTGCACGGCGGCCAGCGGGTTTTCCAGATTGCGCTCGCCCTGATTGGTGCGACTCTGTTCATGGCCGTGCTCGGCCGGTTCGGCCACCAGCGTGCCATCGCCCGGTTCCTGCATGGCTTCGGGGTGCTTTCCGTAACGGGTGTCACCGCCCAGCCAAGTGGTTTCCGAACCCCAGTACACGTCTTCGTCCGGCTCCCAGACATCGGGACGTCCGCCGGAGAATCCGAAGGTCTTGAAGCCCATGGATTCCAGCGCGACGTTGCCGGTGAGGACGATCAGGTCGGCCCAGGAAATGTTGCGGCCGTATTTCTGCTTGATCGGCCACAGCAGGCGCCGGGCCTTGTCGAGACTGACGTTGTCCGGCCAGCTGTTGAGCGGGGCAAAGCGTTGCTGGCCGGAGCCCGCGCCACCCCGGCCATCAGCGGTGCGATAGGTGCCGGCGCTGTGCCAGGCCATGCGGATGAAAAGCGGGCCGTAGTGGCCGAAGTCGGCGGGCCACCAGTCCTGGGAGTCGGTCATCAGTGCCGTCAGGTCGCGCTTCAGGGCCTGGAAGTCCAGGCTCTTGAAGGCCTTGGCGTAGTCGAAGTCCTGGCCCAGCGGATTGGAGGCGGGCGAGTGCTGGCTCAGGATTTTCAGGTTCAGTTGATTCGGCCACCAATCGCGGTTCGTCGTGCCACCGCCGGCGGCGTGATTGAACGGGCATTTCGATTCATTTGCCATGTTCGGGTCCTTATCAGGTCTGCTGCGGCCGGCTCGTGCCGACTTCGGATTAGTAAGGCTAGACCCGACTCGGAAGGTCGGCTAATAGGCCGACTATTGGTGGCTGATAGGCATAGTCTTTTAGCGCTTTTCTGCATTGTTTTTTTCGGGGAATGCACAGACAGCTCGTTGCCGAACGGCGGGGTTGAGTGTTGAGAATCCCGTTCTTGAGCGGTTGCTGTAAGCATCGAGGCAAGAATCATGATGGCCATTGTAAATGTTATTGTATAACATAAAAATGATTTCATCTGATCGATGTCACTGACCTGTCTGTGTGGCGGTGGCCGCGATCCCTACCTTTCTGCCTTACGGAACTCTCGAAATGTCTCCCCGTTTTCCCTCCTTCCAGCCGAGCCTTCTGGCTTCTGCGCTGCTGATCGCATCCCCGGCGTTCGCCGGCGAACCCCTTGAACTGCAACCCCAGGTCATCACGGCCAACCCGTTGGGCAGTCAGACCCTCGCGTCACCCTCGACCGTGTTGAGCGGCGATGATCTGACGCTGCAGCAGAAAGGCAGCTTGGGCGAAACCCTGAACAAACAGCCAGGCGTGTCGTCGTCCTACTTCGGGCCGGGTGCGAGTCGCCCGATCATTCGCGGACAGGATGGTGATCGCATCCGTATTCTGCGCAACGGCGTCGGCGCACTGGACGCTTCTTCGCTGTCCTACGACCACGCTGTGCCACTGGACCCGATCAACGTCGAACGCATCGAGATCGTTCGCGGCCCGGCGGCGTTGCTGTACGGCGGCAGCGCCATCGGCGGGGTGGTCAACACCTTCGACAACCGCATCCCGACCGAGGCCATCGACGGCATTCACGGAGCCGGTGAACTGCGTTACGGCGGCGCCGACACCACCCGCAGCAGCGCGGGGAAACTCGAGGCCGGCAATGGCCAGTTCGCCTTGCACCTGGACGCCAGCGCTCGTGAGTTCAATGATCTGAAAATCCCCGGTTACGCAAAAAGCAGCCGGGAACGTGCGGGGGATGACGGCGACTCCCGCAAGCATCGCCTGGCCAACAGCGACGGTCGTCAGGACGGCGGAGCAGTCGGCGGTTCCTACACCTGGGATGACGGTTATGCGGGGCTGTCGTACAGCAATTACGACTCCAATTACGGCTCGCCGGCCGAAGACGACGTGCGGATTCGCATGCAGCAGGAGCACTACGCGTTCGCCTCGGAAATCCGCAACCTCGACGGTCCGTTCAGCTCGGTCAAGTTCGACGCCGGTTACACCGATTACCAACACCGCGAAATCGAGGATGGCGAGGTCGGCACCACGTTCAAGAACAAGGGTTACGAAGCGCGAGTCGAAGCCCGGCACCATCCGTTGGGACCGTTCAACGGGGTGATCGGCGCGCAGGTCAGCCGTAATGAGTTTTCGGCACTGGGCGAAGAAGCCTTTGTGCCGCACACCGATACCCATGCCGGTGCACTGTTCGTGCTGGAAGAACTGCAAGCCACGGATCGCCTGTTGTTCACCCTCGGCGGTCGTCTGGAACACACCACGGTCGACCCGGACGCCAAAGGCAACGAGCGCTTCGCCAATGCCGACCGCTCCAGCAGCTTCACCGCCGGCAGCCTGTCGTCTGGCGCGGTGTACACGCTGACACCGGTCTGGTCGGTTGCCGCCACGCTGGGCTACACCGAGCGGGCGCCGACGTTCTATGAGCTGTACGCCAACGGTGCCCACGTCGCGACCGGCACGTATGAAGTCGGGGATGCGGGTCTGTCAAAAGAGAAGGCCGTCTCCAGCGATCTGGCCCTGCGTTTTGACAATGGCACGCACAAGGGCAGCGTGGGCGTGTTCTACAGCCACTTCTCCAATTACATCGGTCTGCTCGGCACCGGGCGCACGCTCAATGACGAAGGTGAAGAGGACGCCGCCGGCATTCCCGAATATGCCTACTCGGGTGTCCGCGCACGCTTCAGCGGTATCGAAGCCCAGGATCGCTGGAAACTCGGCGAAACGGCCTACGGCAAGTTTGCGCTGGAACTGTCGGGCGACTACACCCGGGCCAAGAACCTCGACAACGGTCAGGACCTGCCGCGCATCGCGCCGTTGCGCTTGAACACCGGGTTGCTGTGGGAACTGGATCGCTGGCAGGCACGAATCGATGTGGAACACGCCAGTTCCCAGCATCGGGTACCGGACAACGAAAGCAGCACGGATGGCTACACCACGCTGGGTGCGAATGTGGGGTATCACTTTGACGTGGGCCAGAGCAAATGGCTGGCCTTCGTCAATGCCGAGAACCTGACCAACCAGACCGTGCGCTACGCCAGCTCGATCCTGCGCGACATTGCGCCGGCAGAAGGGCGGAGCATTCAGGTGGGATTGCGCACTACCTTCTGATCATTCCCCGCGCCAGCGTCCCGCGAACCGCGTGACGCTGGCGTCGGCATCAGCTCGACTGGGCGGTGTCGTCTTCCGGGATTTCCTCCCGCAGATCCTGTTGCCCCGGCAGCTCGGTGATCACGCTGAAATCCGTGACTTCCACCGAACCCAGCCCGTACCCCAGCAAGTGGAACGAGAAGGCCTTGCGCGGTTGCGGATTGTCGAAGCTGAAGTCCATTTCCAGCGGCTGATCCGCCGTGGCGACCATTTCCGATGGCAGGCCCAGTTGCACATCCTGTTCGAACTCCTTGGCCTTGAGCTGGATGTACGCCGCCTGTTGCGGGTCCATCGAGCGTACGGTCAGGCGCACGCGAGTGTGTGAGCCCTTGGGCATTTCCAGGTATTGCGCGCCGATCAGGTTGTCGGCCCAGTCATCCTTGATTTGCGCTTGCAGCGGGATGACGTTGTCGCTGCCGAACTGGTAGCGCTGGTTCAGCGGAGTGCGCAGCAGCGACAGGTCCAGCGCATCGGCGCGGGCCGCAATCTGCCGCGCATTCTGGCCGCTGGCATTGCCCTTGAATGTGGCGCTCTCGGCAATGAAGCCTTCACTGGCGTAGGCGCGGCAGCGGCGTGGCATGTCGCATTCGGTCAGGATGCCGTGGCCGTCGTGGTAGCGCAATTTGCCGTTGGTGAACGACATGATTTCGCGACCGGTATCGTAGTCGCGAAACAGCGAACGCCCGCTGAGTGCCGCCGGCACCGGCAGATCGAAGTAGTCGAGGATCGATGCACTCAGATCGACATGCCCGTAGGTCCCGACGTTCAGGTGCGGCAATTGTGCCTGCTCGGGTGCGAGGGTCAGGTTGAAACCCCAGGATGACGCCAGCCGTACCCCATCGATGCCATGGGATTCGTCCGAGGTGATCACCACCAGCGTGTCTTTCAGTACTCCCTGACGCTCCAGGCCGCTGAGGAACTGATCCAGGGCATCGTCCAGATAACCGACGGCCGCCTGTTTCGGCGTGTCGTAACGTTGCAGGTAGTCTTCCGGCGCGGAGTAGGGTTGATGGGTGCCGACGGTCAGCAGGGTCAGCATCCACGGTTTTTTCTGTTTCTTCAGTTGGCCGACGTAACCCAGCGCGCCTTCGAAGAAGGCCTTGTCGTCCTTGCCCCACGGGAATTCCAGGTAATTGGCATTCGTGAACCATTCCAGGCCGTGGGTCGCATCGAAGCCGATGTGCGGCATGATCTTGTCTTTGGCCATGAAGCGCAGCCCGGCGCCCTGCAGGTAATGCGTGGTGAAGCCGTTCTGACGCAACTGGGCCGGCAAGCAGGCCTGATTGCGTTCGTTCTGGGTCAGCATTTCCACGCCTTTGGGCGTGCCGTTGTTCAACTTGTCGTAATCGCCACAGAGCATCGCATACAGGCCGCGAATGGTCTGGTGCGTGTGCAGGACGTAATCCGGTGTGTTCATGCCGCGTTCGGCCCAGCGGCTGAGCTTGGGCATCAGGTCTTCCTGATAATGGCTGCCGATGGCCTCGCGATTGGCGCGGATGTAGGCGCCGGGAATGCCTTCGACAGCCACGATCAGCACGTTGCGCGCCTGACCTTTTGTGGCCAGCAGCGAACGGCCGTTCAGGTCCAGATCCGTGAGTCCGGCCATCGATGGTGCGGGCGCTTCACGACCCCCTTCCAGCCATTCCTCGGTTTGCATCTGCAGATCGGCCAACTGCGCGGCGAGCAGTTGGTGAGGCAGGTTGTACAGACGCCATGGGTCGGCGTCGCTCGGCGAAAGATTCTGTGCGCCCCAATGGGTGGCGAACAGCAACACCGGTGCCGACCATACGGCGCGGGGCAGGGCCGGGGCAGGTGTTCTGCGGTTTGCCCACTGCGTCGCCAGCCACAGCAAAAGCGCCAGCAGCAATGCGCCGGCCACCGCCGGATGGGCGAAACCGCCGCCAGTGGAGTTCTCGACGAATTGCGGGTCGATCAGATAATGCAGGTCCTGAGGATTGGGCAGGCGTCCGACTGCACTGACGAGTTCTGCCGTCGCCACCGTCAGCAACCCCCAGAACACCAGCACCGGCAGGCCCAGCCACCACGGCCGGCGATGCAACAGAACCACCAGCAGGCTGCCGATGGCCAGGTCCGACAGATAGCCGAACAGACTCGACCAGCCGAGTGCCGCCCGCAGGCACACCGGTACGATCAGTACCAGAAAAGCCAGAGAGAGAAGACGGGCGTCGGCGTGCCGAAGCCGTTGAAAAAAAGCGCTCACAAAAAAGACCTTCCAGCCATCAAACCGTCATAAAAGTGTGCGCGATGATAACAAGGGAGGGCTGTCTGATCGCCCTTTTAAACGTGAGTCTGATCCGTTGTCGAAAGCCTGTACGACCTGTATGGATCGCGGAAGGCCTTGGCCGGCAATCCTGTCAGCGGCAGGGGCCGCATTTTTCCGGCGTACAGCAGGACGAAATTAATTGTTTCAGGCTGTTTATCCGGGGCCGGGGTGGCCAGTTTTTGCGAAGGTACATACACAAACGGGGCGGCATGATCGTCGATCACGCCGCCCCGTTTGTTCTTTCAATAAGTCCTTCGGATCAATGCATCTTGCTGTGATCGTGGCCTTCCATGTTGGTCAGCGAGCGTACCGGCGCCTGGACTTCGATGGCTTGTTTCTCGCCCTTGGCGTTTTCCACGGTCAGGGTCAGCGGCACGGTTTCGCCTTCCTTCAGTTGACCGTTCAGGCCCATCAGCATCACGTGGTAGCCGTTCGGATCGAACTTCACAGCCTTGCCCGCCGGCAGGTCGACCGAATTGACCGGGCCCATGCTCATCACATCGTTCTTCATGGTCATTTCGTGAATCTGCACGTCCTTGGCCACCGGCGAAGCAACGCTGAGCAGCTTGCTGTCGCTGTCGGCGGTGACGGTCATGAACGCGCCGCTGGCCGACTGGCTTGGCACGGTCGCACGGACCCAGGCGTCGTCGACCCGGGTCTGCGCCGAAACCTGGAAAGCCAGGCCCAACAAGGACAGGCCCAGTGCGGCACGTTTGATGTTGTTCAGGAAAGGGTTCATCAGCAGACCTCCATGACGGTTTGCAAATCTTCCGTACACTCTTGTGCAGAAAGCGATTGGGACAGACCCACGCGCAGGTTGCCGCGGGTGTCGTAGACATAACTGGTGGACGTGTGCGACAGGGTGTAAGTGTCGCCGGCAGGGACTTTTTCGTAGAAGACGTCGAATTCCTTGGCGGTGGCTTTGGTTTCCTCGAGGGTGCCGTACAGGGCGACGAAGCTCGGGTCGAAGGTCTTGACGTAGGCGTCGAGGATTTCGGGTGTGTCGCGTTCCGGGTCGAGGGTGATGAACACCACTTGCAGGATGTCGCCATCCTTGCCCAGCAGCTTCTTGATTTTTGCCGCGCGGGCCAGGGTCGTCGGGCAGACGGCCGGGCACTGGGTGAAACCGAAGAAAATCATCGGCATCAGGCCGCGAAAGCTCGACAGCGTCACGGTGTTGCCTTCGGTGTCCTTGAGCTTGAAGGTGCGTCCGAGGATCTTGTCGCTCAGATCCTTGCCGTACTTGTACGACAGTTGGCCGCGGGTGTCGCAGCCGGCGAGCAGGCCCAGACCGAGCACGCCCATTCCCGCAAGCACCTTGCGGCGAGTCAACAAAGCCGTCATCTAATACCGCCCTTTGCAGCCCGCCGGTCGCAGGACGGGCGGGGGGTTAACCGTAAAAGCGGCGCATGATACCAAAATGAACCGGCAGGTCGGTTTTTGATCACCGACGGATGTCAGATCGGGCGACAAAAGGTGTAAGAAAACATGACCTGCGGTTATCGCGGCGACGACTCGGCCGGGCTCCAGCTACCGCCCAGCGCGGTGTACAGGTTCACCTGCGCCACCAGTTGCGCCAACCGGTCGGAGATCAGACCCTGCTGGGAACTGAACAGCGAACGCTGGGCATCGAGAAACGTCAGACTGCTGTCGACCCCGGTCCGGTAGCGGTGCTGCGCCATGTCGTAATAGTCCTGAGTGGCCTGCACCAGATCGCGCTGGGCCTGGAGCTGCTGCTGATAAGTCTCCCGCGCGGCCAGGCCGTCGGACACTTCCTGGAAAGCGGTCTGAATGGTCTTCTCGTATTCGGCGACGGTGATGTCTTTCTGCAACTTCGCGTAATCCAGGCTGGCGCGCAGGCTGCCGGCATTGAAGATTGGCAGGGTGATCTGCGGCTGGAAGGTCCAGGCACCGGAGCCGCCCTTGAACAGCCCCGACAGGTCCCGACTCGATGTGCCGGCATTGGCGGTCAGGCTGACACTCGGGAAAAACGCCGCCCGGGCCGCGCCGATATTGGCGTTGGCGGCTTTGAGCTTGTATTCGGCCTGGAGAATGTCCGGCCGGCGTTGCAGCAGATCCGACGGCAACCCGGCCGGCACCTGCGCCACCAGGTCACTGTCCAGCGGACGAGCCGGCAGGGATTCGGGTACCGGCGCACCCACCAGCAGGGTCAGGCTGTTCAGGTCCTGGGCCACTTGCCGCTGATAGCGGGCGAGGCTGGCACGGGTGCTGTCGACGCTGGTCTGCGCCTGGATCTGATCCAGCGCCGAAGACTTGCCCGCTTCGCGGTTGCGCGTAGTGAGGCGCAGGCTTTGCTCGTCGGCGGCCAGGGTTTCCTGCGCCAGTGCCAGCAATTCCTGGTCGGCGCGCCAGGTCAAGTAGGCGTTGGCGACGTTGGCCACCAGACTCAGTTGCGCACTGCGTCGGGCTTCTTCGGTGGCCAGCCAGCTCATCAGGGCCTGTTCACTGAGGCTGCGGACCCGGCCGAAAAAATCCAGTTCGTAGGCACTGATGCCGAGGTTCACGGAATAGGTGGAGGTGATCGCGGCTTTGGTCCGGGTCACGCTCGCCGGTATTCGCTGGCGCAGCTCGCTGGCATTGGCC
This sequence comes from Pseudomonas sp. BW7P1, assembly GCF_024981055.1. NCBI lineage: Bacteria > Pseudomonadati > Pseudomonadota > Gammaproteobacteria > Pseudomonadales > Pseudomonadaceae > Pseudomonas > Pseudomonas sp. BW7P1. The sequence goes on from NZ_CP103374.1 coordinate 2,601,908, forward strand.
GACACCGCCGGCAGCAAATCTGCGCGCTGAATCCGGTATTGCGCCTGGAAGGCTTCGACGTTCAGCGCCGCCACGCGCAGGTCGCGGTTGTTGACCAGCGCGCTTTCGATCAACTGTTGCAGCGCCGGGTCATTGAACAGTCCCCGCCAGTCTTCGACCGCCACGGTGGGCGTGCCGGACGTTGCGTAGGCGGGACCTTGCGGATACTGCGCCGCACTGGGTGAAGCGGGGCGCCGGTAATCGGGAATCAGCGAGCAACCGCCCATCAGCAACGCCATGGACAGCAGAGAAATCGACAATCTGGACATCAAACGCTCTCGTTCATTTATAGGCGCATGGGCGCCGGACACCCGGCATCGAAGCCGGATCAGGCACCGGCCATCCATTTCGCCAGGCCATGGCGACCACTGACACCGAGTTTGGCGGCGGCACGCTTGAGGTAGGTCTCGATCGAGCTGTTCTTGACCCGCAAGCGTTCGGCCATTTGCGGCACGGTGCCACCGGTCAGCAGGCCCAGGCAGACTTCTTTCTCGCGCACCGACAAGGTGATGTCGCCCAGCGCCAGACGTTCGTCGAACACCTGCTGCAACGGTGCCTGTTCTTCATCGGTCTGGGGCAGGCGAGGTTGCCGGGCGAGGATCTGTCGGCAAATCTGCGCGTGCCGTTCGATCAGGGGCAGCAGGGTGTCGGACAGGCTTTTGAGGAACGACAGCTCCGGCAACGAAAACACCCGATGCGTATGAGGGCGACAGAACGAAATGACGCAGCGGCGGTTGGAGGTGCGTGACACCAGATTGCACTGATGGACGCTGCGGTGCGGGTTTCGATCCTGCAGTGAAGCCTTGAGTTGAATCAGCAGCGAATCGTTCATCTCGATCATCTGTTGCAGCAGCGGATGATCGTCCTGGCACGATGGGGAGGCCGGGGGAGGGAACGTATCCGGCAAACCTGCGCTACCCAACGCCTTGATCTCGACCACGCTGGCCTCGCGTTCGTCCAGCGTCCACTCGCTGAGCTCGACACGGTTGACCGGCACCAGCGTGTCGACCAGTTGAAACATGTTCGTGGCGAATCGCTCGTGTCCCGTGCTGGCGATCAGTTCTCCCAGTTGCCAATAGAAGTGCGGATTTTCCGAATTGCGAAGACTGCCGGTCAGATTCATGTCTTTGTCATCCTTGATTTAGAGCCCTTGCCGATCGTCAGCCGTACATACACCCATGAAGCCGCCACGCAGTCATTTCTCCCTGAAATCGATCTGGAGCGGGATTTAAGCCTATGCATTTGTCCTACGTCTGTAGGGGAAAACCGGGACACAAAATGCCACTATTTCCGAATTAATGGCGCCACATTTCTGTCAGTCCTGGGCTGTCACGCTTGTAAGCAATGGCTGCGCGGTCCGATGGAACCCCGACAGATCAGACAGGTGGCCGCCAGAGCTGCCAGTACGGGCGTCGGAATCAGCCTGAATGAATGGCGATTGTCCTACAGGATTTTCCGCCATATGCCTGCGAACTTATGCGGGTATGAACCATGCGGTCTGACCTGTCAGGCCCGAAGGCCGGCAAAGAGGGAGAGGTTGTCCGGGTTTCACGTGTCATGCCGGTTTCGGGGCCGATGCTTGAATACGCGCCAAATCACATGAGACGGATCTTATGAACCAATTTGCTGCCGACGCGGCGGACGGTCTGTCCGCGACTTCCGAGACTTTTCCGCTGACCGCTGCCCAGCGTGACATCTGGCTGGACCAGGTGCGTCAGGGGGATTCGCCGGTGTACAACATCGGGGGTTATGTCGAGATGACGGGCGCGCTGGACCCGGCGCTGATGCAAGCGGCCCTCGAAGGCCTCGTGGCCCGGCATGACGCCATGCGCACCAGTCTGCTGCCGGGGGCCGGCGAGCAGGGTCTGCCATTGCAGCGTTTTGTGCCTTCGATGCCGGTGCCGATGCCGTTCCATGATTTCAGCGCCCATCCCCAGCCTCAGGCGGCTGCGCGTCGGTTGACTCAGGAACGCATCGAACAGCCGTTCAAGCTGGATGGCGGGCCGTTGTTCCGTTTCTGTCTCATCCGTCTCGATGAACGCTGTCATTGGTTTTCGCTCCAGGCCCATCACCTGATCGTCGATGGCTGGGGCTTCGGAGAAATGCTCAAGTCCCTCGGCGACATCTACAACGCCCTGGCGCTGGGGCAGGTGCCGCCGGATTCGGCGCCGTCCTATGTCGACTTCATTCATGACGACGCACGGTATTACCAGTCCGACCGCTATGCGCGTGATCGAGCGTACTGGCTGGACAAATACCGGCATCTTCCCGAACCGCTGTTGTTGCCGCGCTATCAGGAGCGCTTCGCCGGCGCGACGGCACCCACGCGGATGTTTTCGCAGCGCTTTCCGGCACGGCTCCATGAGCGCATGAAACAAGTGGCCCTTGAGTACGGGGCTTCGGCGCTGCACTTTCTGCTGGCGGCGATGCACGTGTATTTCAGCCGAACCGGCCAGCGTGATGAGTGGGTGGTGGGCTTGCCGTTGCTCAATCGTTCCGGCGCTCGCTTCAAGTCCACCCTCGGGCTGTTCACCCAGGTCAGCGCCGTGCGCATGGGGTTCGGTCGCGAGCTGGCGTTCAGTGCGCTGGTGAAAGCCGTTCGCGATGAGCTGAAACAGGATTTTCGCCATCAGCGTTTTCCCCTCAGTGAAATGAACCGTGCACTCGGTCTGCTGCGCGAGGACCGCTCGCAGTTGTTCGAGGTGACCGTGTCCTACGAGCGCGACGCCCATGAGTACCGTTATGGAGAGGCCCGGGGGCGGGTGGTCAAAGTGTCGAACCACGAAGAGGGCACGCCGCTGTCCGTTCACCTGCTGAGCAGTCGCGGCGACGACGAGGACAGTCTGTATCTGGTGTACAACGAGGCCTATTTCGATGCTGACGAGATCGAGGCACTGTCTGCCCGGCTGTTGTGGGTGCTGGAGCAGGGACTTGAAAACAGCGCATTGGCGACAGGCGATTTCAGCCTGAGCCTGCCGGCTGAAACCGCGTTGCTGCAGCAGTGGAACGACACGCGTGCGGTCTACCCGGAAGGCCAGACCCTCCACCAGCGCATCGAGGCGCAAACGGCAGCGCAGCCCGGGGTTATCGCCGCAGCGTTTCAGGGGCAGCGGCTGACTTACGCCGAACTGAACCGGCAGGCCAACGCCCTGGCCCATCACTTGATCGGACTCGGCGTACAACCCGACGACCGAGTGGCGCTGGTCGCCCGCCGAGGACTGGACACGCTGGTCGCGCTGCTGGCGATCCTCAAGTCCGGCGCCGGTTACGTGCCGGTCGATCCGGCGCATCCTGCGGAACGTTTGACCTATTTATTGAGCGACAGCGCGCCGGTCGTGGTCCTGACCCAGCACCATCTGCGTGACCGGTTGCCGCTGCTGAACGTACCGGTGATCGATATCGACACGCGTGCCTGGCCGATCAACGATCTCAACCCCGACGTCCCGGGCCTGACTGCCGAGCATCTGGTCTATGTGATCTACACCTCCGGCTCCACCGGCCAGCCCAAAGGCGTGATGGTCGAACATCGGACCCTGTCGAATCTGGTGGATTGGCATTGCTCAGCCTTCGAGCTATGCGCCGGTCGCCACACCTCGAGCCTCGCCGGTTTCGGTTTCGACGCCATGGCCTGGGAAGTCTGGCCGGCATTGTGTGCCGGCGCGACCCTGCACCTGGCACCTTCTCGCGACGGCGGCGAAGACATTGACGCGCTGCTCGAATGGTGGCGTGCGCAACCGCTGGATGTGAGCTTTCTGCCGACCCCGATTGCCGAATACGCCTTCACTCGCCACCTCGAACACCCGACTTTGCGCACGCTGCTGATCGGTGGTGATCGCCTGCGTCAGTTCAATCGCGAGCAGACGTTCGAGGTGATCAACAACTACGGCCCTACCGAGGCCACGGTGGTCGCCACCTCGGGCCGGATCGAACCGGGCCGGACGCTGCACATCGGTCAACCGGTGAGCAATACCACGATTTACCTGCTGGATGACCGACAGCGACCGGTGCCGATCGGTGTGCCCGGTGAGTTGTACGTCGGTGGCGCCGGCGTGGCGCGGGGTTATTTCAACCGTCCGCAACTGACCGCCGAACGCTTTCTCGACGATCCCTTCAGCACCCGGCCCAATGCCCGGATGTACCGCACCGGCGACCTCGCGCGCTGGCGCCCGGACGGCAACATCGAGTATCTGGGCCGCAACGACGATCAGGTGAAAATTCGCGGCGTGCGCATCGAGCCCGGCGAAATCGAAGCGGCGTTGAGCAGCCATGAATCGGTGCGCGATGCGGTGGTGCTGGTGCGCGACGGGCAGTTGCTGGCCTGGTTCACCGAACGCCAACCGCTGGACATCACGCAGCTGCATGCCCATCTGCAAACCCGTCTGCCGAGTGCAATGCTGCCATCGGCCTACGTGCGGTTGACCGCGTTGCCCCTGACCGCCAACGGCAAACTGGATCGCCAGGCGCTGCCGGCGCCGGGGCCGGAAGCCTTGATCCGCCGCGAATACGAAGCCCCGCAAGGCGACGTCGAAATCCTCCTGGCGCAAATCTGGGCCGAGGTGCTGCAAGTCGAACGGGTAGGGCGTCACGATCACTTCTTCGAACTGGGCGGGCATTCGCTGCTGGCGGTCAACCTGATCGAGCGTATGCGCCAGCTCGGCATGAGCAGCGACGTGCGCGTGCTGTTCGGCCAGCCGACCCTGGCTGCGCTCGCTGCGTCGGTGGGCACTGGCCGTGAAGTTGAAGTGCCGGCCAACCGCATTCCGGCAGACTGCACGCACGTCACCCCGGACCTGTTGCCGTTGGTGGAGCTGGATCAGGCGACCCTCGACCGGATCATCGCCACCGTGCCGGGCGGGGCGGCCAACGTGCAGGACATTTATCCGCTGGCACCGCTGCAGGAAGGCATCCTCTATCACCACATCACCGCCGCGCAGGGCGACCCGTACCTGCTGCAATCGCAACTGGCGTTCGACAGCGTCGAGCGGCTCGAGGCTTATGCGAGTGCGCTGCGTCAGGTCATGGCGCGCCACGATATCCTGCGCACCGCGGTGGTCTGGGAAGGCTTGAACACACCGGTGCAGGTGGTCTGGCGCCAGGCTGAATTGCCGGTGCAGGAAATCACGCTCGACCCGGCCGAGGGCGACGTCCTCGCGCAGTTGCACGAGCGCTTCGACGCCCGGCGATATCGCCTCGACGTCAGTCAGGCACCGCTGATCCGGCTGATGTATGCCCGCGATCCGGCCCATGGGCGGATCGTGGCCATTCTGTTGTTCCATCACCTGGCGCTGGATCACATCGCCCTGGAAGTCCTGCGCCATGAAATGCGCGCCAACCTGCTGGGGCACGGCGAGCCATTGCCGCCGGCGGTGCCGTATCGCAATTACGTGGCCCAGACCCGACTGGGTGTCAGCGAGCAGGAACATGAAGCGTTCTTCCGCGAGATGCTCGCCGATATCGACGAGCCGACCCTGCCGTTCGGTTTACAGGACGTGCAGGGCGACGGTCGCGGCATCGACGAAGCCGTGCGGACGCTTGCGCCTCAACTGGACCGCCGCCTGCGCCTGCAAGCGCGGCAGGCAGGTGTCAGTGTGGCCAGTCTGATTCATCTGGCCTGGGCGCAGGTGCTGGCAGCCACTTCGGGGCGCGAACATGTGGTGTTCGGCAGCGTTTTCATGGGCCGCATGCAGGGCGGCGAGGGCGCTGACCGGGCACTCGGGGTGTTCATCAACACCTTGCCGTTGCGCGTGGACATGGACTGCGCCGTGCGCGAAGCGGTGCTGCTCACCCACGCCCGCCTGACCGACCTGCTCGGGCATGAGCATGCATCACTGGCGCTGGCCCAGCGTTGCAGCGGGGTCGCATCACCGGCGCCGCTGTTCAGTGCGCTGCTCAACTATCGGCACACTGATCTGCAAGCGCAGGAGTCGGACTCCGATCACGCCTGGCAAGGTATCCAGACGCTGAATAACGAAGAACGCACCAACTACCCGTTGACCCTGAGCGTCGATGACCTGGGCAGCGCCTTGCAGATCACCACGCGAACCCTGATCAGCATCGGCGCCCGGCGTATTGGCGACTACGTGCAAACCGCATTGCAGGCGCTGGTGGATGCGCTGGAGCAGACACCGCAACACCCGCTGAATCGCTTGCCGATCGTGCCGCAGGCGGAGCTTGAACAAGTGCTGGTCGAGTTCAATGCCACTGAAGTCGATTGTCCGCTCGATCAGCCGCTTCAGGCGCTGTTCGAGTTGCAGGTGCAACGCCGACCCGACGCCATCGCGCTGCAGGCCGGTGAGCAGCAACTGACGTATCGCCAACTGAATGAGCAGGCCAATCGCCTGGCGCATCATCTGCGCGAACAGGGTGTGCAGCCCGACGCTCGGGTGGCGATCTGCGTCGAGCGCAGCCTGGATCTGATAGTTGGCCTGCTCGGAATTCTCAAGGCAGGCGGTGCCTATGTACCGCTGGATCCCGACTATCCGCTGGAACGCCTGCACTACATGTTGCAGGACAGCGCCCCGGTGGCGGTGCTGGTGCACGGGACCACCCGCAATCTGCTGGGTGATGCGGACGTGCCGGTCATCGATCTCGACCGATGCACCTGGCAGCACGCCTCCACCGACAACCCGCATGTACCCGGTTTGAGCGCGTCGAACCTGGCCTACATGATCTACACCTCGGGCTCCACCGGCACGCCGAAGGGCGTGATGATCGAGCATCGAAGCGCCTGCAACATGGTGCACTGGGGCTCGCAGATCAGCCCGCCGACCGGGCACGGCGCACTGTTGCAGAAGGCGCCGTTCAGCTTCGACAGTTCGGTGTGGGAAATTTTCTGGCCGCTGTGTTCCGGCCTGCGACTGGTGCTGGCGCGCCCGGACGGCAACCGTGATTCAGCGTATGTGACCCAGGTGATTCGCGAACGGCAGATCACCGTGGTCAAGTTCGTGCCGGCACTGCTGCAACAGTTCATCGAGCAGGACGATGTCAGCCAGTGCACCAGCCTGACCGACGTGCTCAACGGTGGCGGTGAGCTGACTGCCGCTCTGGCCTGGCGCGTGCGCGAGCGCTTGCCGTGGGTGCGTCTGCACAACGTTTACGGGCCGACCGAAACCACGGTCGACAGCACCGGCTGGACACTGGAGCCGGATCAACCGGTGCCGGAGGCCGTGGTGCCAATTGGCAAGGCCCTGAGCAATACCCGGCTCTATGTACTCGACGCCCGCGATCAACCCGTGCCATTCGGCGTCAGTGGTCACCTGCACATCGGTGGGGTCGGGGTTGCCCGGGGTTATCTTGGACTGCCGGACATGCAGGCCGAGCGCTTCATCGACAGCCCGTTCGTGGCCGGTGACCGCCTGTACCGCACGGGCGATCTGGTGCGCTACCGGGCGGACGGCAACCTTGAATTCCTCGGGCGCAACGACTTCCAGATCAAGCTGCGCGGCCTGCGTCTGGAACCGGGGGAAATCGAGGCGCGGCTGATCGAGCATCCGGCGGTGCGTGAAGCCGTGGTGCTGGTCCGTGACGAACGACTGGTGGCCTATTTCACCGTGCGCGAAGGCTGCGACGCGCCCGCCATCGAAGCCCTGCGTGCCCATGTCCTGGAGCGCTTGCCGGAGTACATGGCGCCGGGCGCCTACGTGAAACTCGACGCATTGCCCCTGACCCCCAACGACAAGGTCGACCGCAAGGCCTTGCCGGCACCGGGGGCGGAAGCGGTGCTGACTCGCCGCTACGAGGCGCCCGAGGGCGACGTCGAAATCCGGCTGGCGCAGATCTGGGCCGAGGTGCTGCAACTGGAGCAGGTGGGGCGCAACGACCACTTCTTCGAACTCGGCGGGCATTCGTTGCTGGCGGTCAGTCTGGTGGCGCGCATGCGTCAGGCCGGGCTGCATGTCGATGCGCGCACACTGTTCAGTCAGCCGACCCTGGCCGCACTGGCGGCCCGGACATCGGCGCAGGCCAGACAGGTGGAAGTCCCGCAAACCACCATTCCGACGCTCAACCGCAAACGCCGGCTCTGACGCGACAACGACGTCGATTCGCGGTTCCCGCGGATCGACGTCATGACTGGCCAGTCACAGTCCTTGTCCCCGCTTCCCATGTCAGACACCCAAGCCCCGATGTTTTAGCTTTTCCGGGCTGCGCGTGGCCGCACGGACTCGCCGCTGCGCGCTCCTTTTTCCCGAATTTACAGCAGGTTACCCCCATGCAATTTCGCGAGCTGATGGCTGTTATTTCCACCCATGCGATCCGCCTTCAACAGGACGATGAAGACCTGGTCATTCTGGGCGACGACGAAGCGCTGGACGATGCGTTGTGGGACAGCCTCGCCAAGCACAAGGCGCAGTTGCTGGAGCTGGTGGCGAGCCACGGCGGCGACTGGTCGAGCCCGGCGCTGCGCATCACCCCGGACATGCTGCCGCTGGTGCAACTGGATCAGCCGGCCATCGACCGTATCGTCGCCACGGTGCCGGGCGGCGTGGCGAATGTGCAGGACATCTATCCGCTGGCGCCGTTGCAGGAAGGCATGCTGTATCTGCACCTCGCGGCCGGCGAAGGCGATCTGTATGTGCAACAGGCGCAGTTCACGTTCGACAGTCACGAGCGCCTCGACGCGTTTGCCCAGGCCTTGCAATGGGTGATCGACCGTCACGACATTCTGCGCACCTCGTTTGTCTGGGAGCGCCTGGACGAGCCGGTGCAAGTGGTCTGGCGTCAGGCAGCGCTGGTCTGCGATGAGGTGGCAGTCGATACGTCAACGGATGTGTTCAGTCAGTTGCAGGCGCGCTACGACGCCCGCCATTTGCGCCTCGATCTGCAACAGGCGCCGTTGCTGCGGCTGGTGTATGCGAGGGATCCGGCGCAGGGCCGGATTGTCGCGTTGCTGCTGTTCCATCACATGATCATCGACCACGTTGCACTGGACGTGGTGCGCCGGGAAATCCAGGCGTGGCTGCAAGGGCAGAGCGAACACGTCGCGCCGGCGGTGCCGTTTCGCAACCACCTGGCGCGGGCACGCATGGCGCTCGATGAGCAGGCCCACGAAACGTTCTTTCGCGAGATGCTCGGCGATATCGACGAGCCGACATTGCCTTGGGGCCTGCAGGATATTCAGGGCGGCGGGCACGATTTCGAAGACGCACAGCTCAGACTCACTGACGAAGTGAACCTGCGACTGCGCACGCAGGCGCGGCAACTCGGCGTGAGCGTGGCGAGCCTGATGCACCTGGCGCTGGCGCGGGTATTGGGCCAGTTGTCCGGGCGCACCTCGGTGGTGTTCGGCACCGTGCTGCTGGGGCGCATGGAGGCGGGCGACGGCGGCGAGCAGGCGCTGGGCATGTTCATCAATACCTTGCCATTGCGGGTCGATGTCGGCGCGCAAAGCGTCCACGACGGCGTGCTCGCCACGCATCGTCGATTGAGCGCCTTGCTCGCCCATGAACAGGCTTCGCTGGCATTGGCCCAGCGCTGCAGCGCGTTGAATGCGCAGACACCGTTGTTCAGCACCATGCTCAACTATCGCCACAGCGCTGTCGGTGACGTTGCCGAGGTGATCGAACTGGCCCCCGGCGTTCAGGTCCTGAGTGGCAAGGAGCCGACCAACTACCCGCTGACCCTGAGCGTCGATGACCTGGGCAGTGGTTTCCGACTGTCCGCCATCGCCCCGGTCGGTATCGGTGCCGAACGGGTCTGCGCCTATGTGCAGACTGCACTGGACGCCTTGCTCGATGCCCTGGAGCAATCGCCCCAGACGCCGATCAACCAGTTACCGATTTTGCCGCAGCAGGAGCGGCAGCAATTGCTGGTGGGCTTCAATGACAGTCGCGTCGAGCTCGATCTGCAACAGACCGTTCATGGCCTGTTCGAGGCTCAGGTCCTGCGTTCGCCGCAGGCCAGTGCATTGCAGGCCGGTGCGCAATCGCTGACATATGTTGAACTCAATGCCCGGGCCAATCGCCTGGCACACCGGTTGTGTGAGCTGGGTGTCGGGCCGGATACGCCGGTGGCGATCTGCGTCGAACGCGGGCCTGAGCTGGTGATCGGCCTGCTGGGCATCCTCAAGGCCGGCGGCGCGTATGTGCCGCTGGACCCGGCGTACCCGGCGGAACGCCTGAGCTACATGCTCGACGACAGCGCGCCGATGGCGCTGCTGGTGCACGGCGCGACCCGGGCGTTGTTCGAAACGGGCGGCGTGCCGCTGCTCGATTTCGATCAGGATCACTGGCAGGACTACCCCGATCAGAATCCTCAGGTGCCGGGCTTGAATGCCTCGAATCTGGCCTACGTGATCTACACCTCCGGTTCCACCGGCACGCCGAAAGGGGTAATGGTCGAGCACCGAGGCCTGGGCAATCTGCTTCATTGGAGCTCGCAGTTGTGCCCGCCCGTGGCAGACGGCGCCCTGTTGCAGAAAACCCCTTACAGTTTCGACGCCTCGGTCTGGGAGCTGTTCTGGCCGCTGACATCGGGTCTGCGTCTGGTACTGGCGCGCCCCGACGCACATTTCGAACCGGCGTACCTGACGCAAGTGGTGCGCGAACAGCGCATCAGCGTGATCCAGTTCGTCCCGGCTCTGTTGCAACAGTTCCTCGACGTGGCAGACGTCAGCCAGTGCACCAGCCTCACGGACGTGTTCTGTGGTGGCGGTGAACTGACGCCAGCGTTGGCCCGTCAAGTCCGCGAGCGTCTGCCGCAGGTGCGTTTGCATAACGTCTACGGCCCGACCGAAACCACGGTGGACAGCACGGTGTGGACGCTGGAGCCGGCGCTGCCGGTGCCAGACGCACAGTTGCCCATCGGCCGGCCCGTAAGCAACACCCGTTTGTACATTCTCGATGAGCAGTTGCAGCCGCTGCCGTTGGGCGTGGCCGGCGAGCTGTACATCGGCGGGGTGCAAGTGGCGCGGGGGTACTTGAACCTTGCATCGCTCACCGCCGAGCGTTTCCTCGACGATCCGTTCAGCGACCAGCCCCATGCGCGGCTGTACCGCACCGGTGATCTGTGCCGCTATCGGGCCGACGGTAACCTCGAATACCTCGGTCGCAACGACGATCAGGTGAAGCTTCGCGGCTTGCGTATCGAACTCGGGGAAATCCGGGCGCGGCTGATTCAACTCGACACCGTGCTCGCCGCCGAAGTGCTGGTGCGCGAAGACGTGGCCGGCGATCCACGGCTGGTGGCGTACTACACCGGCGAAGCGCTGGACGTCAGTGAACTGCGCAGCCATCTGCTGGAGCAGTTGCCGGATTACATGGTGCCGACGGCATTCGTCCATCTCGACGCGATGCCCCTGAGCCCCAACGGCAAGCTTGATCGCAAGGCCTTGCCGGCTCCGGATCAAAGTGGCCCATTGCTTGGCGGGTACGAGGCACCGGTCGGCGATGTGGAATGCCGCATCGCCGAGATCTGGCAGGCCCTGCTGAACGTCGAGCAGGTCGGGCGCCATGACAATTTCTTCGAACTGGGCGGCCACTCCTTGCTGGCGGTGAAACTGGTCGAGCGCATGCGTCAGCAGGCGTTGAGCTGCGACGTACGGGTGCTGTTCGGCCGACCGACCGTGGCGGGTCTGGCGGCAACCCTTGGCGTGAAACCGGCCTTGCAGGTGCCGGCCAATCGGATTACCCCCGATTGCCAGCGCATCACACCCGACATGCTGCCCCTGGCCACTCTGGATCAGGCCGGCATCGACCGGATCGTGGAAAGCGTCCCCGGCGGCGTCGCCAACGTGCAGGACATCTACGCCCTGGCGCCGTTGCAGGCGGGAATTCTGTATCACCATATGGCGGCGACTGCCGGCGACCCTTACGTTTTGCAGGCGCAGTTCGTGTTTGACGGGATCAAGTCGATCAAGGCATTTGTCCGCGCCGTCAACGTGGTGATCGCACGTCACGACATCCTGCGCTCCAGCGTGGTCCGGGAAGGCCTCGAAGAGCCGGTGCAAGTGGTCTGGCGGGCGGCGCCACTGGCGCTTGAGCGAGTGGATGCCGACCCGCAGGACGGCGACGTGCTGCAACAGATGCAGGCACGTTTCGACCCGCGTCACTACCGTCTGAATCTGGGCCGCGCGCCGATGATGCGCTTCGCCTACACCGAGGACCCACAGCACAAGCGCTGGGTCGGCATCCTGCTGATGCATCACCTGATGCTCGATCACACCGCACTGGAAGTGCTGGTGAGCGAGATGAACAGCGTGCTGCACGGTCACGCGGCCGAGCTGGCGACGCCGGTGCAGTATCGCAATTATGTCGCACAGGCCAGGCTCGGCGCGGATGCTGAAGCACACGAAGGTTTCTTCCGCGACATGCTCGGCGACATCGACGAGCCGACCCTGGCGTTCGGCGTACAGGACGTGCATGGCGACGGCAGTGCAGTGATCGACAGCCAACTTACGCTGGACACCGCGCTGGCCATGCGTCTGCGCGAGCAGGCGCGGCGGCTCGGCATCAGCGTGGCGAGTCTGGCGCACCAGGCCTGGGCCCAGGTTCTGGCGCAGATTTGCGGTCGGGACGAGGTGGTGTTCGGCACGGTGCTGCTGGGCCGGATGCAGGGTGGCGAGGGTGTCGACCGGGCCCTGGGCCTGTTCATCAATACCTTGCCGCTGCGCGTCAACGTCACCGCCACGGCGGTGCGCGATAGCGTGCTCGCCACCCATGAACGGCTGGCGCAATTGCTCGTGCATGAACAGGCGTCACTGGCGTTGGCTCAGCGTTGCAGCGGGGTTTCCGGTTCGCTGCCGCTGTTCGGCACGTTGCTCAACTATCGCCACAGCGCACCGCAGGCGGCGGGCCTGACCCTCGATGGCATTGAATTGCTCAGCTCCCGCGAGCGCAGCAACTATCCGCTGGTGGTCAGCGTCGATGACCTTGGCGAAGGCTTGCGTCTGAGTGTGCAGGCAGTGCCGGGTATCGAGGGTGCGCGGATCTGCGAGTACCTCAACATTGCCTTCGACAGTCTGGTGCAGGCGCTGGAGCAGACGCCGCAATTGGGCGTCGATCAACTGTCGATCCTGCCGCCGGATGAGCGGCGGGAATTGTTGGTCGGGTTCAACGCCACTCAACGGGATTATCCGGCGGGTTCGACGGTTCACGGTCTGTTCGAACAGCAAGTGCAACTGCATCCGCAAGCCGTTGCAGCGGTGCATGGCCGCGCGGCGTTGACCTATGAAGAGCTGAATCAACGGGCCAACCGCCTGGCCCATCACCTGATCGCGCAGGGCGTGCAGCCGGGCGACCACGTGGCGATCCTGCTGCCGCGCTCGCTGGATCTGCTGGTGGCGCAACTGGCCATCGGCAAATGCGCGGCGGCCTATGTGCCGCTGGACATCAACGCCCCGACCGAACGGCAGGCGTTCATGGTCGAGGATTGCAGGGCGACAGCGCTGCTGACCTTGAGCACCGAGACGGTCGACTACAGCGTGCGCCGGATCGATCTGGATGCGCTGAAACTCGACGCGCAACCGACGCACAACCCGGGCTTGCCGCAGTCTTCGGAATCGTTGGCGTACATCATGTACACCTCCGGCTCCACCGGCACGCCGAAAGGGGTGATGGTGCCGCACCGGGCCATCGGCCGGCTGGTGATCAACAACGGTTATGCCGATTTCAACCCGCAGGACCGTGTGGCGTTCGCTTCCAACCCGGCGTTCGACGCCAGCACCATGGACGTCTGGGGGCCGCTGCTCAACGGCGGGCGCGTGGTGGTCATCGATCACGACACCTTGCTTGATCCAGACCTGTTCGGTCAGGCGCTGGCCAGCTCCGGCGTCACGATCCTGTTCGTCACCACCGCACTGTTCAACCAGTACGTGCAGCTGATTCCCGAGGCCCTCAAGGGCCTGCGCATGGTGCTCTGCGGCGGTGAACGCGCCGACCCGGCGGCCTTCCGCCGTCTGCTGGCCGAAGCGCCGGACCTGCGCATCGTCCACTGCTACGGCCCGACCGAAACCACCACCTACGCCACAACCTTTGAAGTGCGCGAAGTGGCGGAAGACGCCGACAGCGTGCCGATTGGCGGGCCGATCTCCAACACCCAGGTCTATGTACTCGACGCCCGTCAGCAACCGGTGCCGATGGGCGTGACCGGCGAGCTGTACATCGGTGGGCAAGGTGTGGCGCTGGGTTATCTCAATCGCCCGGACCTGACTGCGGAGAAGTTCCTGCAAGATCCGTTCAGCGATCAACCGGGCGCGCTGTTGTACCGCACCGGCGACCTCGCACGCTGGCTCGCCCCGGGACAACTGGAATGCCTCGGTCGCAACGACGATCAGGTGAAGATTCGTGGTTTCCGTATCGAACTGGGGGAAATCGAAAACCGCCTGCTGAGTTGCGAAGGGGTCAGGGAAGCCATCGTGCTGGCCCGTCGCGACGGCGAGGAGGCGCTGCGTCTGGTGGCGTATTTCACCGCTGAAGAGGGCGTGGACAGCACCCGCCTGCGCAGCCAGTTGCAGGCGCGCCTGCCGGATTACATGGTGCCGTCGGCCTGGGTGCAGCTCGACGCCTTGCCGCTGAACAACAACGGCAAGGTGGACCGCAAAGCCTTGCCGATGCCGGATCCGGGCGCCTGGCTCAGCCAGGCCTACGAAGCCCCGCAAGGCCCGGTGGAAACTGCACTGGCGCAGATCTGGGCCGACGTCCTGAAGCTGGAAAAAGTCGGTCGCCACGACAACTTCTTCGAACTGGGTGGTCATTCATTGCTGGCCGTGAGCCTGATCGAACGCCTGCGCCGGATCGGCCTGAGCACCGATGTGCGCGTACTGTTCAGCCAGCCAACCCTGGCCGCGCTGGCAGCGGCGGTGGGCAGCGGCCGCGAAATCGAAGTGCCGGCCAACCGCATTCCCCCTGGCTGCACCCGCATCACCCCGGACCTGCTGAGCCTGACCGAACTGGATCAGGCCGGCATCGACCGGATCGTCGCCACCGTGCCGGGCGGCGCCGCCAACGTGCAGGATATTTACCCGCTGGCGCCGCTGCAGGAAGGCATCCTTTATCACCACTTGAGCGCGGAGCAGGGCGACCCGTACTTGCTGCAGTCGCGTCTGGCCTTCGACAGTATCGAGCGTCTGCGCACCTTCACCGACACCTTGCGGCAGGTCATCGCTCGCCACGACATCCTGCGTACCAGTGTTGTCCACGAAGGCCTGGCGACGCCTCATCAAGTGGTGTGGCGCCACGCCGAACTGGTGGTACAGCATGTCGCGCCGGATTCAGCAAACGGCGACATCCTTGAACAATTGCACGAGCGCTTCGATGCCCGTCATTACCGCCTCGACATCAGCCAGGCGCCGCTGCTGCGCATGGTGTATGCCGAAGATCCGGAGCAGCAGCGGGTGGTGGCGATCCTGCTGTCCCATCACCTGATCCTCGATCACACCGCGCTGGAAGTGATCGTCGAGGAAATGCGCGGTGTCATGTTCGGTGAGATCGACAGCCTTTCGGCGCCGATCCCCTATCGCAACTACGTGGCCCAGGCGCGCCTTGGGCTCGGCGAGCAGGAACACGAAGCGTTCTTCCGCGAGATGCTCGGCGACGTCGACGAGCCGACGCTGCCGCTGGGACTGCGGGATGTGCAGGGTGACGGTCACGGGATCGAGGAAGCCTTGCTACCGGTGGCAGCCGGACTCAACGGACGTCTGCGCGAGCAGGCACGGCAACTGGGCGTGAGTGCCGCCAGCCTTATGCACCTGGCCTGGGCGCAAGTGCTGGGCGTGTTGTCGAACCGGCGCGACGTGGTTTTCGGCACGGTGATGATGGGACGGATGCAGGGCGGCGATGGCGCCGACCGGGCGCTGGGGGTCTTCATCAACACCTTGCCGCTGCGCATTGATATCGGTGTTGGTGCGCGGGACGGCGTCAAGGCAACCCACGCACGGCTGACCGCATTGCTGGGGCATGAACACGCCTCGCTGGCGCTGGCCCAGCGTTGCAGTGGTGTCGCGGCGTCGTCGCCGTTGTTCAGTGCCTTGTTCAACTACCGTCACAGCGCCCCCACGCAACAGTCGCAGAGCGGACAGAGTGTCTGGGAGGGCGTGCAGAAGCTCGGTGGTGAAGAGCGCACCAACTATCCGCTGACCCTGAGCGTGGACGATCTGGGCCAAGGGTTTGCGTTGTCGGTCCTGGCGGTCAGCCAGATCGGTGCGCAACGGATCTGCAACTACATGCACACCGCGCTGGAGCAACTGGTGCAGGCGCTGGAGCAGACGCCGCAAAAACCGTTGAACCGCTTGCCGATCCTTTCGACCGCCGAACTGCAGCATCTGGTCGAAGACTTCAATCCACCGGTCACGGCCTATCCCCGTGGCGCGACGATTCACGCACTGATCGAGGTTCAGGCCGAGCGCGATCCACATGCCCTCGCGATGATTCAAGGCGAGCAACAGCTGACCTACGGACAACTCAATCAGCGCGCCAACCAACTGGCCCATCACCTGATCGGTCTTGGTGTGCAACCCGATGACCGCGTTGCACTCTGTGTGCGTCGCGGCCCGCAGATGCTGGTCGGGCTGCTGGCGATTCTCAAGGCCGGTGCCGGTTATGTGCCGGTGGATCCCGCGCATCCAGCGGAGCGCATGGCCTACCTGTTGCAGGACAGCGATCCGGTGGCGGTGCTGGTCCAGGCTTCGACCCGGGATCTGCCGGGCATGATGCCGGTGATCGATCTGGACAGCACCGCCTGGCAACACCTGCCCGACAGCAACCCGAAACTGCCGTACCTGACCCCGGCAAACCTCGCGTACGTGATCTACACCTCGGGCTCCACCGGCCAGCCGAAAGGCGTGATGGTCGAGCACGCGACCCTGGAAAACCTCGTGCACTGGCATGCCGAAGCTTTTGACCTGCACGCCGGCAGCCACACCGCCAGCGTGGCCGGTTTCGGTTTCGATGCGATGGCCTGGGAAGTCTGGCCGGCACTGTGCGTCGGCGCGACCCTGCACCTGCCGCCGGAATCGGTGAGCAACGAGCATCTGGACGAACTGCTGGACTGGTGGCGGGCGCAGCCGTTGCAGGTGAGCTTTCTGCCGACTCCGGTGGCCGAATATGCGTTCAGCCGCAAGCTGCAACACCCGACCCTGCGCACCTTGCTGATCGGTGGCGACAAACTGCGCCAGTTCAATCGGGAACAGACTTTCGCGGTGATCAACAACTACGGCCCGACTGAAGCCACGGTGGTCGCCACCTCCGGCCCCGTCGAAGTCGGTCAGCCGCTGCACATCGGCCGGCCGATAGCCAACGCCCGAATCTATCTGCTCGACGATCAGCAACGTCCGGTGCCGGTCGGGGTGACGGGCGAGTTGTATGTCGCCGGCGCCGGTGTGGCGCGGGGTTATCTGAATCGTCCGGAAATGACCGCCGAACGCTTCCTGGCCGACCCGTTCAGCGACCAGCCGCAGGCGCGGATGTACCGCACCGGCGACCTCGCACGCTGGCTGGCGGACGGCAACATCGAGTATCTGGGCCGCAACGACGATCAGGTCAAACTGCGTGGCGTGCGGGTCGAGCTGGGGGAAATCGAAGCGGCCCTGAGCATCCATCCGGCGGTGCAGGACGCGGTAGCGCTGGTGCGCGACGGGCAGTTGCTGGTGTGGTTCACCGAACGTACACCGACCAACATCGAAAGCCTGCGCAATCATCTGCAAGGGCTTCTGCCGCAAGCCCTGATCCCGGCGGCGTATGTGCGACTCGACAATTTGCCGCTGACCACCAACGGCAAACTCGACCGCAAGGCCTTGCCGGAGCCGGATCAGCACGCCTGGCTCAGTCGTGAGTACGAAGCCCCGCAAGGCCCGGTGGAAACCGCGCTGGCGCAGATCTGGGCCGATGTGTTGAAACTGGAGCAGGTCGGTCGCCACGACAACTTCTTCGAACTGGGCGGTCATTCATTGCTGGCGGTCAGCCTGATCGAGCGTTTGCGGCAAATCGGCCTGAACACCGACGTGCGTGTGCTGTTCAGCCAGCCGACCCTGGCAGCCCTGGCCGCGGCGGTGGGCAGCGGGCGCGAAATCGAAGTGCCGGCCAATCGCATTCCTGCCGATTGCACGCGTATCACTCCAGATTTGTTGAGCCTGACCGAGCTGGATCAGCCAAGCATTGACCGTATCGTTGCCACGGTGCCCGGCGGCGCCGCCAACGTGCAGGACATTTATCCGCTGGCGCCTTTGCAGGAAGGCATTCTTTACCACCACTTGAGCGCGGAGCAGGGCGATCCGTACCTGCTGCAATCGCGACTGGTCTTCGACAGCGTCGAGCGGGTCGACAGCTTCGCGGCGGCGTTGCGTCAGGTTATTGCACGTCACGACATCCTGCGCACGGCCGTGGTCTGGCAGACACTGGCCGAGCCGATGCAAGTGGTGTGGCGTCACGTTGAGCTGCCGGTGCAGGAGGTCGTGCTGGATGCGGCGGATGGCGACGTCCTTGAGCAATTGCATGGGCGTTTCGATGCCCGTCACTTGCGTCTCGACATCAGTCAGGCACCGCTGCTGCGTCTGGTGTACGCCCGGGATCCGGCTCACGACCGGGTGGTGGCGATGTTGCTGTTCCACCATGTGGTGCTCGATCACACCGCGCTGGACGTGGTGCAGCACGAAATGCTCGCCTGCCTGCAAGGGCGCGAAGCCTCGCTGGGCGCAGCGGTGCCTTACCGTAACTACGTGGCGCAGGCGCGGCTGGGTGTCAGCGAACGGGAGCACGAAACGTTCTTCCGCGACATGCTCGGCGACATCGACGAGCCGACCCTGCCGTTCGGCTTGCAGGATGTGCAAGGTGACGGTCGTGATATCGAAGAAACCCGACAGGTCCTGACGGCTGCCACCGGCCAGCGCCTGCGCAGCCTGGCCCGACAACTGGGCATCAGCGTGGCCAGCCTGTTCCACCTTGCGTGGGCGCAGGTGCTGGCGGCGACGTCCGGGCAGGAGCGGGTGGTGTTCGGCACGGTGCTGATGGGCCGGATGCAGGGCGGCGACGGGGCCGACCGGGCGCTGGGGATGTTCATCAACACCTTGCCGCTGCGGGTCGACCTCGGTGAAACCCCGGTGCGCGAAGGGGCACGGGCGACGCATGCGCAGCTCAGTGCGCTGCTTGGTCATGAACACGCCGCCCTGGCGCTGGCTCAGCGTTGCAGCGGTGTGGCCGCACCGGCGCCGCTGTTCAGCTCGATGCTCAACTACCGGCACAGCGCCGACGAGGCGCAGCAGCAAAACATCCGTCTGGCCTGGCAAGGCATCGAGACCCTGAGCAGCGAGGAACGCACCAACTATCCGCTGAGCCTGGGCGTCGATGATCTGGGGGATGGCTTCGTCCTCACCGCCATGACCCCGGCGAGTATTGGTTCGCAGCGGATCTGTGACTACATGCAGACCGCGCTGGCGACTCTGGCGCAGGCTCTGGAGCAGGCACCGGATCAGCCGCTGAACCGCTTGCCGATCCTTGACGGTGCAGAGCGTCAGCGGGTGCTTTACGACCTTAATGTCACCGAAACCGCAGACGATCTGCAGCAAACCGTTCACGGGCTGTTTGAGAGGCAGGTACAACGCACGCCACAAGCCATCGCATTGCAGGCTGGTGAGCAGCAGCTGACCTACGCCGAACTCAACGCACAGGCCAACCGCCTGGCCCATCACCTGCGCGAACTGGGCGTGGGGCCGGATTCGCGGGTGGCGATCTGTGTCGAGCGCGGGCCGGCGCTGATGGTCGGTCTGCTCGGCATCCTCAAGGCGGGTGGTGCCTATGTGCCGCTGGATCCTGCGTACCCGGCGGAACGTCTGGATTATATGCTCAAGGACAGTACCCCGGTGGCGGTGCTGGTTCACGGTGCGACTCGCGCATTGCTTGACGAAAGCACTGCGCTGGTGATCGACCTGGATCAGGATCACTGGCGATTCAATCCGGATGCCAATCCGCAGGTCCCGGGCCTGAGCGCTTCGAACCTGGCCTACGTGATCTACACCTCCGGCTCTACCGGCGCGCCGAAAGGCGTGATGGTCGAGCATCGCGGCGTGGGCAATCTGCTGCACTGGAGTTCGCAACTGTGTCCGGCCGTGACGGACGGTGCGCTGTTGCAGAAAACCCCGTTCAGTTTCGATGCCTCGGTCTGGGAGCTGTTCTGGCCGTTGAGCGCGGGGCTGCGTCTGGTGCTGGCGCGGCCCGACGGACACCGCGAGCCGAAGTATCTGGCGCAGCTGATTCGCGAGCAGCGGATCAGCGTGATCCAGTTCGTGCCGGTGCTGTTGCAACAGTTCCTCGAACTGGACGAGGTCAGTCAGTGCACCAGCCTCACCGACGTGTTCTGCGGCGGTGGCGATCTGACACCGGCGCTGGCGCGTCGTGTGCGTGAGCGTTTGCCGCAGGTTCGTTTGCACAACGTCTACGGCCCGACTGAGGCGACGGTCGACAGCACGGTGTGGACGCTTGAACCGTCGATGCCAGTGCCGGACAGCGCCTTGCCGATCGGACGGCCGATCAACAACACCCGTCTGTATGTACTCGATGCTGCCGGGCGCCCGGTGCCGATGGGCGTCATCGGTCAGTTGTTCATTGGCGGTGCCGGTGTCGCGCGGGGCTATCTGGGCCTGCCGCAGTTGATGGCGGAACGGTTCATCAACAGTCCTTTCGTCGCCGGCGATCGGCTGTACGCCACGGGCGACCGGGTGCGCTACCGCGCCGACGGTCAGCTCGAATTCATCGGTCGCAATGACTTCCAGGTCAAGTTGCGCGGCCTGCGTCTGGAGCCGGGTGAAATCGAAGCGCAGCTGCTCAGCCATCCAGCCTTGCGCGAGGCTGTGGTGCTGGTGCGTGAAGAACATCTGGTGGCGTACTTCACCTGGCGCGCCGAGGCAGGGCAACCGGGGATCGAGGCGTTGCGCGAACACCTGCTCGCACGTCTGCCGGACTACATGGTGCCGTCGGCCTTCGTCGCGCTCGACAGCCTGCCACTGAGCCCCAACGGCAAGGTGGATCGCAAGGCATTGCCGGCTCCTGGTGCCGAGTCGGTGCTGGTGCGCGAGTACGAGGCTCCGCTCGGCGAGACCGAAATCGCCCTGGCCCGACTGTGGGGTGAGGTGCTGAACGTCGAACGGGTCGGGCGTCACGATCACTTCTTCGAACTGGGCGGGCATTCACTGCTGGCGGTGAGCCTGATCGAGCGCATGCGCCAGATCGGCCTGAGCACTGACGTGCGTGTGCTGTTCAGTCAGCCGACCCTGGCCGCGCTTGCCGCCGCCATGGGCAGCGGGCGCGAAATCGAAGTGCCGGCCAATCGCATCGCGGCCGATTGCACTCGCATCACTCCGGATATGCTGACGCTGGTCACGCTGGATCAAGCCGCCATCGACCGTGTGGTGTCCAACGTGCCGGGCGGTGCGGCCAACGTGCAGGACATCTATCCGCTGGCGCCGTTGCAGGAAGGCATTCTTTATCACCACTTGAGCGCGGGCGAAGGCGATCCCTACCTGCTGCAATCGCGTATCGCGTTCGACAGTCTTGAACGTGTGCAGCGTTTCAGTGCCGCGCTGCAACGGGTCATCGACCGCCATGACGTGCTGCGCACGGGCGTGGTGTGGGAAGGCTTGAGCGTGCCGGTGCAGGTCGTGTGGCGCCGGGCCGAACTGGTGGTGCAGGAGGTCATGCTCGACCCTGCGGCGGGCGACACTCTTGAGCAGCTGCACGCCCGCTTCGATGCCCGGCATTACCGCCTCGACATCGCCCGGGCGCCGTTGCTGCGTCTGGTGTATGCCCGGGATCCGGCCCGTGGGCGGGTGGTGGCGATGCTGCTGTTCCATCACATTGTGCTCGATCACACCGCACTGGAAGTGGTGCGTCACGAAATGCAGGCGTACTTGCGCGGTTCCGGCGAGCCGTTGCCGGCGGCGGTGCCGTATCGCAATTACGTGGCGCAGGCGCGTCTGGGTGTTTCGGAGTTGGAACATGAAGCGTTTTTCCGCGACATGCTCGGCGACATCGACGAGCCGACCCTGCCGTTCAGCCTGCGTGATGTGCGCGGCGACGGACGCGGCATCGAGGAAGTACAGCAGGCGCTCGACAACAGCCTGAACCTGCGCCTGCGCAGTCAGGCGCGGCAGTCGGGCATCAGCGTGGCCAGCCTGTTCCACCTGGCGTGGGCCCAAGTGTTGGCGGCGACCTCCGGGCAGGACAATGTGGTGTTCGGCACCGTATTGATGGGCCGGATGCAAGGCGGTCAGGGCGCCGACCGTGCGCTGGGCATGTTCATCAACACCTTGCCGTTGCGGGTCGATCTGGGCGAGACCCCGGTGCGCGAAGCGGTCAAGGCGACTCACCAGCGTCTCACCGCCTTGCTGGGGCATGAACATGCTTCGCTGGCGCTGGCCCAGCGTTGCAGCGGGATTGCAGCGCCTTCGCCGTTGTTCAGCGCGATGCTCAACTATCGACACAGCCACGGATCAGAGCATGCGGACAGCGTGGTCCAGGCCTGGCAAGGCATCGAGACCCTGAGCAGCGAAGAGCGCACCAACTACCCGCTGAGCCTGAACGTCGATGACCTGGGCAACGGTTTCTCGATGATTGCCATGGTGCCGGCGGACATTGGCGCGCAACGGATTTGCGGCTATATGCAGACGGCGTTGATGGCGTTGGTGGACGCGCTGGAGCAGGCTCCGACCCAGGCGATGAACCGGCTGCGGGTTCTTGAAGGGGCAGAGCGGCAGCGACTGTTGTTCGACTTCAACGCCACTGACGTTGATTACAACCTTCAGCAGAGCATCCACGGTCTGTTCGAGGCGCAGGTCTTGCGCACGCCGCAGGCGGTGGCGGTGCTTTCCGGTGAGCAGCGACTGAGTTATGCCGAGCTGAATGCTCGGGCCAACCGCCTGGCCCATCACTTGCGCGGGTTGGGCGTTGGTCCTGATGCACGAGTGGCGATCTGCGTCGAGCGCGGGCTGGAGATGGTGGTCGGCCTGCTGGCGATTCTGAAGGCCGGCGGCGGTTACGTGCCGCTGGATCCGGCGTATCCGCTGGAGCGTCTGGCCTACATGCTGGAGGACAGCGCACCGTCGGCACTGCTGGTGCAGGGCTCGACTCGCAAGCTGCTGGGTGAGGTGGCGGTACCGGTGGTCGATCTGGATCACGACACCTGGCAATCGCTGTCGACCGAAAACCCGTCGGTCGACGGACTGACCCCGCAGCACACGGCCTACGTGATCTACACCTCCGGTTCCACCGGGCAGCCGAAAGGCGTGATCAACGAGCATTCCGGGGTGGTCAACCGCTTGCTGTGGATGCAGGACGCTTATCGCCTGACGGCTGAAGATACGGTGCTGCAAAAGACACCGTTCAGCTTCGACGTGTCGGTGTGGGAGTTCTTCTGGCCGCTGATGACCGGTGCGCGACTGGTCATGGCCCGTCCGGGCGGGCACAAGGATCCGCTGTACCTGAGTGACGTGATCGAGCGCGAACGCATCACCACGCTGCATTTTGTGCCGTCGATGCTCGACGTGTTCCTCGCCCATGGCGACACGAGCCGTTGCAACGGTTTGCGCCAGGTGATGTGCAGTGGTGAAGCGTTGCCGGGCAGTCTGGTGCGGCGCTTCAAGCAGCAATTGCCGGGCACCGGATTGCATAACCTGTACGGTCCGACCGAAGCGGCGGTGGACGTTACCGCCTGGGATTGTGCGGGGCCGCTTGAACAGACGCCGGACAACACGCCGATCGGCAAACCGATCGCCAACACCCGGATGTACATCCTCGATGCTCAGCAACAACCGGTGCCGCAAGGTGTGGTCGGCGAGCTGTACATCGGTGGCGTGCAAGTGGCGCGGGGTTACCTGAACCGTCCGGAACTGAACGCCGAACGCTTCCTGAAGGATCCGTTCCAGCCGAACGGCCGCCTGTACCGCACCGGCGACGTCGCCCGTTATCTGGCCGACGGCAACATCGAATACCTGGGCCGTAACGACGATCAGGTGAAGATCCGTGGTCTGCGCATCGAACTGGGTGAAATCCAGTCCCGCCTGACCGATATCGACGGTGTGCAGGAAGCGGCGGTACTGGCCCGCGAAGACGTGCCGGGGGACAAACGCCTGGTCGCTTATTACACCGGCACCCGGCTGGACATCGACGTGCTGCGCAGTCACCTGCTGGAACACCTGCCGGATTACATGGTGCCGGCGGTGTTCGTGCACCTCGATGCGCTGCCGCTGAGTCCCAACGGCAAGCTCGACCGCAAGGCGTTGCCGGTGCCGGATCAGGCCTCGGTGATCACCCGTGAATACGAAGCGCCGGTCGGCGAGGTGGAAATTCTGCTGGCCGGGCTGTGGGCCGAACTGCTCAACGTGGAGCGGGTAGGGCGCCACGACAACTTTTTTGAACTGGGCGGGCACTCATTGCTGGCGGTCAGTCTGATCAGCCGTTTACGTCAGGAAGGCATGGAAGCCGAAGTCAGGGCGTTGTTCGAACAACCGACCCTGGCCGGTTACGCCGCAATTACCGAAAGAATGGAGATCGTCCTGTGAACGTGATCGAACTGTTGGCATCACTTAAAGCGAAAGACATCCAGTTGGCGGTCACCGACGACCAGTTGCGCGTACAGGGCAACAAACAGGCGCTGAGCGATCCGACGGTGCTGGCGCTGTTGCGCGAGCACAAACCGGCGCTGATCGAGTTGATCAAGACCGGGCAATATTCAGCGACCAAAAGCGGTCAGGTCGACGTGCCGGCCAATGGCATTGCACCCGGTACCACGCATATCACCCCGGGGATGCTGACCCTGGCCGAACTCGATCAGGCAACCATCGAACGTCTGGTCGCCGACGTGCCGGGCGGGGCCGCCAACGTGCAGGACATCTACCCGCTGGCGCCGTTGCAGGAAGGCATTCTTTACCACCATGTCAGCGCCATCCAGGGCGATCCCTATGTGATGCAGGCGCATTTCGCCTTTGCCGATCGCGGGCGCTTGAACGCGTTCGTCGAGGCGTTGCAGGCGGTCATCGATCGCCACGACATTCTCCGTACGGCGGTGGAGTGGGAAGGGTTGGATACGCCGCAGCAAGTGGTCTGGCGTCACGCCGAACTGCCGGTGGAAGAGATCGACGCCGAAGGTGATGCGCTGGCGTACCTGCACAAGCGTTTCGATGCCCGGGCATTTCGCATGGACGTGAGCCGTGCACCCATGATGCGTCTGGCCCATGCGTGGGATGACGCCGGGCAACGGGTGGTGGCAACGCTGCTGTTTCACCATATGGCGCTGGATCACTCGGCGCTCGATGTGGTGCGCCATGAGATGCGTGCGTTCCTCACGGGGCAGGGCAATCTGCTGGGGCGGCCTGTCGCGTTTCGTGATTACGTGGCGCAGGCACGGCTGGGTGTCAGCGAAACCGAGCACGAGGCGTTCTTCCGCGACATGCTCGGTGACATCGACGAGCCGACCTTGCCGTTCGGCCTGCAGGATGTGCAGGGCGACGGACACGGCATCACCGAACTGAGCGTGCCGGTCGAACCGGCCTTGGGCCAACGCCTGCGGGGGCAGGCGCGGCAGCTCGGGGTCAGCGCGGCCAGTCTGTTCCACCTGGCCTGGGCGCAGGTGCTGGCCACGCTTGCCGGCAAGCAACGGGTGGTGTTCGGCACGGTGCTGATGGGGCGTCTACAAGGCGCCGAAGCCACCGACCGGGCGCTGGGCATTTTCATCAACACCTTGCCGGTGCGGGTGGACGTCGATGCTCAGAGCGTGCGCAGCGCCGTGCAGGCAACCCACGCACGCCTGACAACCTTGATGCGTCATGAACACGCGCCGCTGGCGCTGGCACAGCGCTGCAGCAGCGTGGCCGCACCGACGCCGCTGTTCAGCGCCTTGCTCAACTACCGTCACAGCCATGGCGCCGCATCGGCCAGCGCACAAACCCTGTCGGCATGGGAAGGCATTACCACCCTGCATTCGGAAGAGCGCACTAACTATCCGCTGACTCTGAGTATCGATGATCTGGGCGACGCCTTCAGCCTGACCCTGCTTGCCACCACTGAAGTCGACCCGCAACGGGTGTGCGACTACATGCTCGGTGCCCTGAACGGTCTGGTGTCCGCGCTGGAGCAGGCACCGGATTCACCGGTCAGCCAAGTTTCGATCCTCCCGGACACTGAGCGCGAGCAGATCCTGCGCGGCTTCAACGCCACCCGGGCCGACTATCCGCAAGGGTTGACGATTCATCAGCGTTTCGAAGCGCAAGTCATCGAACGGCCGGAGGCGGTGGCGGCGGTGTTCCTTGGTGAACAAGTGACCTACGCCGAGCTGAACCTGCACGCCAATGCCCTCGCCCATCACCTGATCAGCCTGGGCGTTCGCCCCGATGATCGCGTCGCCATCGTTGCGCGCCGAGGGCTCGATACGCTGGCCGGGCTGCTGGCGATTCTCAAGGCCGGGGCCGGTTATGTGCCGGTCGATCCGGCGCATCCGTCCGAGCGCCTGAGCTACCTGCTCAGCGACAGCGCCCCGGCAGTAGTGCTGACCCAGAGCGATCTGCGTGATCGGTTGCCGACTCTGGACGTCCCGGTGATCGACCTCGACCGCCGCACCTGGCCACTGAGCCTGGCCCATGATCCGCAGGTGCCGGGCCTGACCGCCGAGCATCTGGCCTACGTGATCTACACCTCGGGCTCGACCGGTCTGCCCAAGGGCGTGATGGTCGAACACCGCACACTGTCCAACCTTGTTGATTGGCACTGCGGCGCGTTCGATCTGTGCGCGGGTCGTCACACGTCAAGCCTTGCCGGGTTCGGCTTCGACGCCATGGCCTGGGAAGTCTGGCCCGCCCTGTGTGCCGGCGCGACGCTGCACCTGGCCCCGGCCCGCGACGGCAACGAAGACATCGACGCCTTGCTCGACTGGTGGCGCGCGCAACCGTTGGACGTGAGCTTCCTGCCGACCCCGGTGGCCGAATATGCCTTCAGTCAAAACCTCGAACACCCGACCTTGCGCACGCTGCTGATCGGCGGCGATCGCCTGCGGCAGTTCAGCCGTCACCGGCATTACGATGTCATCAACAACTACGGCCCGACCGAAACCACAGTGGTGGCGACCTCGGGCAAGGTCGACGCCGAGCAGACGCTGCATATCGGTCGCCCGGTAAGCAATGCCACGGTGTATCTGCTGGATGAGCAGCGACGCCCGGTGCCCATCGGCGTGGCGGGGGAGCTGTATGTCGGTGGCGCCGGGGTTGCCCGGGGCTATCTGAATCGTCCGGAGCTGACGGCCGAGCGCTTTCTCGACGATCCGTTCAACGGTGGACGCATGTATCGCACCGGTGACCTGGCGCGCTGGCAGGACGACGGCACCCTGGAGTACCTGGGGCGCAATGACGATCAGGTGAAGATTCGCGGCGTGCGCATCGAGCTGGGCGAGATTGAAACCCGTCTCAACCGGCTCCCCGGCATTCAGGAAGCGGTATTGCTGGCTCGCGAAGACGAACCCGGTCAGCCGCGTCTGGTGGCGTATTACACCGAACAGGCTCAGGTCGAGCCGCAACCGGTGGCCGAGCTGCGTGCCTGCCTGCTGGCGCAATTGCCCGAGTACATGGTGCCAGCGGCCTTTGTCCGGCTGGACGTGTTGCCGCTGACCGCCAACGGCAAGGTCGACCGCAAGGCGTTGCCGGCGCCGGATCGCGCGGCCTTGTTCACTCGCGAGTACGAGGCACCCCACGGCGAGCTGGAAATTGCGCTGGCACGGATCTGGGGTGAAGTGCTGCAGGTCGAACGGGTCGGGCGCCGGGATCACTTCTTCGAACTGGGTGGCCACTCGCTGCTGGCGATGCGCATGGTGTCCCAGGTTCGCCAGCGGCTGGGTGTCGAACTGGCCCTGAGCGAGTTGTTTGCCAATGCCGAGCTGGCAGCGGTCGCCGAGGTGCTGGCCCAGGCCGGGCGCAGCGCGCAGCCGGCCATGCTGCCGGTACCACGCGACGGCGCGCTGCCGCTGTCGTTCGCCCAGCAGCGGCTGTGGTTTCTGGCCCGCATGGAAGGGGTCAGTACCGCCTACAACATCCCGCTGGGCCTGCGCTTGCGCGGTCATCTCGATGAGGCGGCGCTGCAACGGGCAATGGCCCGGATCGTCGAGCGCCACGAAACCCTGCGCAGCCGCTTTATCCCGCACAACGATGACGTGCAGGTGATGATTGCGGCCGCCGACAGCGGCGTGCTGCTGCGGGTCGAGGATCTGCGTCAGCATCCAAATGCCGACGAAATCCTGCAGGCGCTGGTCGATGAACAGGCCTCGACACCGTTCGACTTGCAGAACGATCCGTTGATTCGCGGGCGACTGGTGCGGCTGGCCGACGATCACCATGTGTTGCTGTTGACCCTGCACCACATCATCTCCGATGGCTGGTCGATGGGCGTGCTGACCCGTGAACTGATGGCGCTGTATCAAGCATTCAGTCAGGGGGAGGCCGATCCGCTGCCGCCACTGGCACTGCAATACGCCGACTACGCGATCTGGCAACGCCGCTGGTTGAGCGGCGAAGTACTGCAGCGGCAGAGCGATTACTGGCAGCAGACCCTGGCCGGGGCTCCGACCTTGCTGGTGCTGCCGACCGACCGTGCGCGTCCGGCGCAGCAGGATTACACCGGCAGCAGTGTCGATTTCCGGCTGGACGAGCCCCTGAGCGAAGGACTCAAGGCGCTGAGCCAGCGTCATGGCGTGACGCTCTACATGACGATGATGAGCGCCTGGGCGCTGTTGCTCAGTCGTTTGTCCGGCCAATCCGACGTGGTGGTGGGTTCGCCGATTGCCAACCGTGGCCGGGCGGAAATCGAAGGATTGATCGGGCTGTTCGTCAACACCCTGGCCTTGCGTATCGACACCTCCGGCGAGCTCAGCGTCGAGGCGCTGCTGGCCCGGGTCAAGACGCTGACGCTGCAGGCTCAGGCCCATCAGGACCTGCCGTTCGAGCAGGTGGTGGAAGTCACCCGGCCGGCGCGCAGTCTGTCCCACAGTCCGCTGTTCCAGACCACCCTGAGCTGGGAGAACAGCGTCGGACCGGCGCTGGAACTGGGTGAGCTGGCACTGGAAAGCGTGGCCGGTCCGACCCGCTTCGCCAAGTTCGACCTGTCGCTGACCCTGGGCGAAACCCGCGATGGCATTCGCGGCGTGCTGGAATACGCCACGGCGCTGTTCGATGAGTCGACGATCCAGCGATATGTCGGCTACTTCGAGCAATTGCTGCACGCGATGGTCGCCAACGATCAGGCGCAGCTGGAACAGCTCGAGATGGTGCAGGGCCACGAGCGTGAACAGTTACTGGTGACATTCAACGACACGCATGCGGAGTTTGTCTCGGGGCTGACCATTGCACAGCGATTCGAAACACAAGTGATCGAGCGGCCCGAGGCGGTCGCGGCGGTCTGTCAGGGGCAGGCGGTGACCTTTGCCGAGCTGAACCGGCAGGCCAACATGCTGGCCCACCACTTGATCGGGCTGGGTGTCCGTCCTGATGATCGCGTGGCCATCGTCGCCCGGCGTGGTCTGGATACGCTGGTCGGGCTGGTGGCCATTCTCAAGGCCGGCGCCGGTTATGTGCCGGTGGATCCGGCGCACCCGGCACAGCGGCTGAACTATCTGTTGAGCGACAGCGCCCCGGTGGCGGTGCTGTGCCTGAGTGATCTGCGTGAACGACTGCCGGCGCTGAAAGTGCCGGTGATCGACCTCGATTTGCAGGCCTGGCCGGACACCGAAACCGGCAATCCGCAGGTGCCGGGCATGACCAGCGAACACCTGGCCTACGTCATCTACACCTCGGGTTCCACCGGTCTGCCCAAGGGCGTGATGGTCGAACACCACACGTTGAGCAACCTCGTCGACTGGCACTGCAAAACGTTCGACCTGTGCGCCGGTCGCCACACGTCGAGCCTTGCCGGATTCGGTTTCGATGCCATGGCGTGGGAAGTCTGGCCGGCCCTGTGTGCCGGTGCGACCCTGCACCTGGCCCCGTCCCGCGATGGCAGCGAGGACGTCGACGCGCTGCTCGAATGGTGGTGCGCGCAGCCGCTGGACGTGAGTTTCCTGCCCACGCCAGTGGCCGAGTACGCCTTCAGCCAGAACCTCGAACACCCCACCCTGCGCACCTTGCTGATCGGCGGTGACCGTCTGCGTCAGTTCAATCGCAAGCAAACGTTCGACGTGGTCAACAACTACGGCCCGACCGAGGCCACGGTGGTTGCCACTTCGGGCATTGTGGAAGCGGGGCAGGCGCTGCACATCGGCAAACCGATCGCCAACGGCACGGTGTATCTGCTCGATGAGCAGCAGCGGCCCGTGCCTGTCGGCGTGGCCGGGGAACTTTATGTGGGGTGCGCCGGTGTGGCCCGGGGTTATCTGAATCGTCCGGACCTGACTGAAGAGCGCTTCCTGCGCGACCCGTTCAACAGTGGGCGCATGTATCGCACCGGTGACCTGGCGCGCTGGCGGGCTGACGGCTCCATCGAGTATCTGGGGCGCAATGACGATCAGGTGAAAATCCGTGGCGTGCGTGTCGAACTGGGTGAAATCGAAACCCGCCTCAACCAGTTGCTCGGCATCCAGGAAGCGGTGCTGGTGGCCCGCGAAGACGAGCCCGGCCAGGTGCGGCTGGTGGCTTACTTCACCGAACAGCCACAGGTCGAGCCGCTGGCCGTGGCCGAACTGCGGGCGCACCTGCTGACCCAACTGCCGGAGTACATGGTGCCGGCGGCCTTCGTCAGACTCGACGTACTGCCGCTGACCGCCAACGGCAAGGTCGACCGCAAGGCCTTGCCGGTGCCGGATCGCAGCGCGTTGTTCACCCGCGACTATCAGGCACCGCAAGGTGAACTCGAAACCACCCTGGCGCAGATCTGGGCCGAAGTGCTGCAGGTCGGACAGGTCGGGCGTCAGGATCATTTCTTTGAACTGGGCGGTCACTCGTTGCTGGCGATGCGCATGCTGTCCCAGGTTCGCCAGCGGCTGGGGGTGGAACTGACCCTTGCCGAGCTGTTCGCCAATGCCGAACTGGCAGCGGTCGCCGAAGTGCTGGCCCGGGCCGGACGCTGTACGCAACCGGCGATCATGCCGGTGCCGCGTGAGGGCGCGCTGCCGTTGTCGTTCGCCCAGCAACGACTGTGGTTCATGGCGCAACTGGAAGGGGCGAACACGGCCTACAACATTCCCCTCGGCCTGCGCCTGCGCGGGCGCCTCGATGAGGCCGCCCTGCAACGGGCATTGGCGCGGATCGTCGAGCGTCACGAAACCCTGCGCAGCCGTTTCGCACAGTACAACGAAGAAGCTCAGGTGCTGATCGCGCCACTCGACAGCGCCGTGCTGCTGCGGGTCGAAGACTTGCGCCGGCACCCGCAGGCCGACGACGCCTTGCTCGCACTGATTCAGGGTGAAGCCTCGGGGCCGTTCGATTTGCAGGACGATCCGTTGATTCGCGGGCGTCTGGTGCGGCTGGCCGATGATCATCATGTGTTGCTGCTGACCCTGCACCACATCGTCTCCGACGGCTGGTCGATGGGCGTGCTGACTCGCGAACTGATGGCGCTGTACCAGGCGTTCAGCCACGGCGAGGCCGATCCGCTGCCGCCGTTGGCATTGCAATACACCGATTACGCCGTGTGGCAGCGCCGCTGGTTGAGTGGCGAAGTCTTGCAACGCCAGAGCGACTACTGGCGGCAGACCCTGGCCGGGGCGCCGGCCTTGCTGATGCTGCCGACCGATCGGCCACGTCCGGCCTTGCAGGATTACGCCGGCAGCAGTGTCGATGTACGGCTGGACGAACGCTTGAGCGCAGGTCTCAAGGCGCTGTGCCAACGCCACGGTGTGACGCCGTACATGGCGGTAATGAGTGCCTGGGCGATGTTGCTCGGTCGCTTGTCCGGGCAGACGGACGTGGTGATCGGCTCACCGGTCGCCAATCGCAACCGGGCGGAGATCGAAGGGCTGATCGGGTTGTTCGTCAACACGCTGGCCGTGCGCATTGACACCTCTGGCGCGCTCAGCGTCGAGACGTTGCTGGCCCGGGTAAAGGCTCGCACCCTTGAGGCGCAGGCCCATCAGGATCTGCCGTTCGAACAGGTGGTGGAAATCACCCGGCCGGTGCGCAGCCTGTCCCACAGTCCGTTGTTCCAGACATTGCTGAGCTGGGACAGCGGCAGCGGTGCGACCCTGGCTCTCGGTGATCTGACACTTGAGGGCGTGGCCGAGCCGAGCCACTTTGCCAAGTTCGATCTGTCGCTGACCCTTGGCGAAGCCGAGGGCGTGATCCGGGGTTCGCTGGAATACGCCACGGCGCTGTTCGATGAATCGACGATCCAGCGTTATACCGGCTACTTGCAGCAATTGTTGCAAGCCATGGTCAGCAACGATCAGGCATTGCTGGAGCAGGTAGATTTGCTGGCGGAGGATGAGCGTCGGCATTTGCTGGATGATTTCAATGCCACTGACGTTGATTACAACCTTCAGCAGAGCATCCACGGTCTGTTCGAGGCGCAGGTCTTGCGCTCGCCGCAGGCGGTGGCGGTTCAGGTCGAAGGGCAGCGCTTGAGCTATGCCGAGCTTAACCAACAGGCCAACCGCCTGGCCCATCATTTGCGCGGCTTGGGCGTTGGCCCGGATGCGCGAGTGGCGATCTGCGTCGAGCGCGGGTTGGAAATGGTGGTCGGCCTGTTGGCGATTCTGAAGGCCGGTGGCGGTTATGTGCCGCTGGACCCGGCGTATCCGCCGGAGCGTCTGGCCTACATGCTGGAAGACAGCGCACCGTCGGCACTGCTGGTGCAGGGCTCGACTCGCAAGCTGCTGGGTGAGGTGGCGGTACCGGTGGTCGATCTGGATCACGACACCTGGCAATCGCTGTCGACCGAAAATCCGTCGGTCGACGGACTGACCCCGCAGCACACGGCCTACGTGATCTACACCTCCGGTTCCACCGGGCAGCCGAAAGGCGTGATCAACGAGCACAGCGGGGTGGTCAACCGCTTGCTGTGGATGCAGGACACCTATCGCCTGAACTCCGAAGACTCGGTGCTGCAGAAAACCCCGTTCAGCTTCGACGTGTCGGTGTGGGAGTTCTTCTGGCCGCTGATGACCGGTGCGCGACTGGTCATGGCCCGTCCGGGCGGGCACAAGGATCCGCTGTACCTGAGTGACGTGATCGAGCGCGAACGCATCACCACGCTGCACTTCGTGCCGTCGATGCTCGACGTGTTCCTCGCCCATGGCGACACGAGCCGTTGCAACGGTTTGCGCCAGGTTATGTGCAGTGGTGAAGCGTTGCCGGGCAGTCTGGTGCGGCGCTTCAAGCAGCAATTGCCGGGCGCTGGATTGCACAACCTGTACGGCCCGACCGAAGCGGCGGTGGACGTCACCGCCTGGGATTGTGTCGGGTCCATCGACACCACACCGGACAACACGCCGATCGGCAAACCGATCGCCAACACCCGGATGTACATCCTCGATGCTCAGCAACAACCGGTGCCGCAAGGTGTGGTCGGCGAGCTGTACATCGGTGGCGTGCAAGTCGCTCGCGGTTACCTGAACCGTCCGGAACTGAACGCCGAACGCTTCCTGAAGGATCCATTCCAGCCGAACGGCCGCCTGTACCGCACCGGCGACGTCGCCCGTTACCTGGCCGACGGCAACATCGAATACCTGGGCCGCAACGACGATCAGGTGAAGATCCGAGGTCTGCGCATCGAACTGGGTGAAATCCAGTCCCGCCTGACCGATATCGACGGTGTGCAGGAAGCGGCGGTGCTGGCCCGCGAAGACGTGCCGGGGGACAAACGCCTGGTCGCTTATTACACCGGCACCCGGCTGGACATCGACGTGCTGCGCAGTCACCTGCTGGAACACCTGCCGGATTACATGGTGCCGGCGGTGTTCGTGCACCTCGATGCGCTGCCGCTGAGTCCCAACGGCAAGCTCGACCGCAAGGCGTTGCCGGTGCCGGATCAGGCCTCGGTGATCACCCGTGAATACGAAGCGCCGGTCGGCGAGGTGGAAATTCTGCTGGCCGGGCTGTGGGCCGAACTGCTCAACGTGGAGCGGGTAGGGCGCCACGACAACTTTTTTGAACTGGGCGGGCACTCATTGCTGGCGGTCAGTCTGGTGGCGCGGATGCGGCACGTCGGGCTGACGGCCGATGTCCGTGTGCTGTTCAATCAACCGACGCTTGCCGCGCTGGCGGCTGCGGTCGGTGATGAGACGGAAGCCGAGATCCCGGCCAACCGGATTGCGCCGGACTGCAAACACATCACCCCGGACATGTTGCCGCTGGTTGCACTGGATCAGCCCGCCATCGACCGAATCGTCGCCAGCATTCCCGGCGGCGCAGCGAACGTACAGGACATCTACCCGCTGGCGCCATTGCAGGCGGGCATTCTGTTCCATCACTTGTCGGCACCTCAGGGCGATCCGTATGTGTTGCAGGCGCAGTTCGCGTTTGCCGATGAATCCCGTCTGCGGGTGTTTGCCGAAGCCTTGCAGGCCGTGATCGAGCGCCATGACATTCTGCGCACGTCGCTGTTCTGGGACGGACTGGCAGAACCGGTGCAAGTGGTCTGGCGCCAGGCTTCGCTGGTGTGTGAAACGGTGGAGCTGGATGACAGTGAAACGGATGCACTGAGCCAACTGCGCAGCCGGTTCGATGCACAGCAATACCGCATGGCCGTCGCGCAGGCGCCATTGATGCGGGTCGTGCATGGTTGGGATGCGGTCAATCGGCGCGTGGTGGCGCTGCTGCTGTTCCATCACCTGGTGATGGATCACATTGCCTTGGACGTGCTGCGTCTCGAAATGCAGTCGGTCTTGCTCGGGCAGATACGACAACTGGCCGAACCGGTGCCGTATCGCACTTATGTCGCCCGCACACGATCGGGGTTGAGCGAGCAGGAACATGAAACGTTCTTCCGCGAGATGCTCGGCGATATCGACGAGCCGACCCTGCCGTATGGTCAGGGCACGGTCGCGGACAGCGGCAACGGGCATGCGCAACGGTTGCTGGACACCGCGTTGAGCCAGCGGGTCAGGGCCAGGGCCAGGCGTTTGGGCATCAGCGCCGCGAGCTTGATGCACCTGGCCTGGGCCAGCGTGCTGGGGCAGTTGTCGGGGCGTGAAAACGTGGTGTTCGGCACGGTGATGCTGGGCCGACTGCACGGTGGTGAAGGTGCCGAGCGGGCGCTGGGCGTGTTCATCAACACGCTGCCGCTGCGCATCGATCTGAGCGGACACTCAGTGAAGGAAGCCGTACTGGCGACCCATCAGCGCTTGAACCGTTTGTTGCACCACGAACACGCGCCGCTGGCACTGGTGCAGCGTTGCAGCGCCATGGCGCCGGGCTCGCCGCTGTTCAATGCGTTGTTCAATTATCGCCACAGCGGTGGTGGAGGTACGCCGTCCGACGAGGTCGTGGCGGCATGGCAGGGCATGCAGTTGCTCGATGCCGAAGAACGCAGCAATTACCGCCTGAGCCTGAGCGTCGATGATCTGGGCGAAGACTTCAGCCTGACCGCGTTGACCACGGCCGGGATCGATGCCGGGCGGATCTGCGACTACATGGCGCTTGTGGTCGAGAGCCTGTTGCAGGCGCTGGAGCAGACGCCGCAATTGGGCGTCGATCAACTGTCGATCCTGCCGCCGGATGAGCGGCGGGAATTGTTGGTCGGGTTCAACGCCACTCAACGGGATTATCCGGCGGGTTCGACGGTTCACGGTCTGTTCGAACAGCAAGTGCAACTGCATCCGCAAGCCGTTGCAGCGGTGCATGGCCGCGCGGCGTTGACCTATGAAGAGCTGAATCAACGGGCCAACCGCCTGGCCCATCACCTGATCGCGCAGGGCGTGCAGCCGGGCGACCACGTGGCGATCCTGCTGCCGCGCTCGCTGGATCTGCTGGTGGCGCAACTGGCCATCGGCAAATGCGCGGCGGCCTATGTGCCGCTGGACATCAACGCCCCGACCGAACGGCAGGCGTTCATGGTCGAGGATTGCAGGGCGACAGCGCTGCTGACCTTGAGCACCGAGACGGTCGACTACAGCGTGCGCCGGATCGATCTGGATGCGCTGAAACTCGACGCGCAACCGACGCACAACCCGGGCTTGCCGCAGTCTTCGGAATCGTTGGCGTACATCATGTACACCTCCGGCTCCACCGGCACGCCGAAAGGGGTGATGGTGCCGCACCGGGCCATCGGCCGGCTGGTGATCAACAACGGTTATGCCGATTTCAACCCGCAGGACCGTGTGGCGTTCGCTTCCAACCCGGCGTTCGACGCCAGCACCATGGACGTCTGGGGGCCGCTGCTCAACGGCGGGCGCGTGGTGGTCATCGATCACGACACCTTGCTTGATCCAGACCTGTTCGGTCAGGCGCTGGCCAGCTCCGGCGTCACGATCCTGTTCGTCACCACCGCACTGTTCAACCAGTACGTGCAGCTGATTCCCGAGGCCCTCAAGGGCCTGCGCATGGTGCTCTGCGGCGGTGAACGCGCCGACCCGGCGGCCTTCCGCCGTCTGCTGGCCGAAGCGCCGGACCTGCGCATCGTCCACTGCTACGGCCCGACCGAAACCACCACCTACGCCACAACCTTTGAAGTGCGCGAAGTGGCGGAAGACGCCGACAGCGTGCCGATTGGCGGGCCGATCTCCAACACCCAGGTCTATGTACTCGACGCCCGTCAGCAACCGGTGCCGATGGGCGTGACCGGCGAGCTGTACATCGGTGGGCAAGGTGTGGCGCTGGGTTATCTCAATCGCCCGGACCTGACTGCGGAGAAGTTCCTGCAAGATCCGTTCAGCGATCAACCGGGCGCGCTGTTGTACCGCACCGGCGACCTCGCACGCTGGCTCGCCCCGGGACAACTGGAATGCCTCGGTCGCAACGACGATCAGGTGAAGATTCGTGGTTTCCGTATCGAACTGGGGGAAATCGAAAACCGCCTGCTGAGTTGCGAAGGGGTCAGGGAAGCCATCGTGCTGGCCCGTCGCGACGGCGAGGAGGCGCTGCGTCTGGTGGCGTATTTCACCGCTGAAGAGGGCGTGGACAGCACCCGCCTGCGCAGCCAGTTGCAGGCGCGCCTGCCGGATTACATGGTGCCGTCGGCCTGGGTGCAGCTCGACGCCTTGCCGCTGAACAACAACGGCAAGGTGGACCGCAAGGCGTTGCCGATCCCTGCGCAGGACGCGCTGCTCAGCCGCGCCTATGCAGCCCCGGCCAATTCGCTGGAGGAGACCCTCGCTCAGTTGTGGGCCGAAGTGTTGCAGGTCGAGCAGGTGGGGCGTCACGACAACTTCTTCGAACTGGGCGGGCACTCGTTGCTGGCGATTCGTCTGGTCAACCTGATGCAACAGAACGGGCTGGAGGTCACCCTGGCCGAGTTGTTCCAGCATGCCAGCATCGAGTCGCTCGGTACCTTGCTCAGCCAGTGTACCGGGGCTGAGCCACAGAATGACGGGCTGGTCGTGGTGCGGGCCGGTGGTGCCGACATACCGCTGTTCCTGGTGCATGAGTTCAGCGGGCTGGACGCCTACTTCCCGGCACTCGGGCTGCATATCGAAGGCGATTTCCCGATCTATGGCCTGCCGGGTATTCCGTTCGGCGAAGCGCCGCTGCGCACCATGGAATGCCTGGCGGCGCGCATGGTGGGAATCATCCGTTCGGTGCAGCCGCAAGGGCCCTATCGCCTGGCCGGCTGGTCGTTCGGTGGGGTGCTGGCGTATGAAGTGGCGATGCAGTTGCTGGGCATGGATGAGGACGTGGCGTTTGTCGGTCTGATCGACAGTTTCGTGCCGCGCCTGACCGATCAGGGCAAGGCGCGCTGGGGCGACGAGCATTCGCACAAGCGCCAGCTGTTGCAGCATTGCACGTTGTACTGGGCTGCTCGCGGCGAAGCGGGACAGGCTGCGCTGGCGCATCTGGCGCTGTTGCAGGCCGAACTCGAGCAAATCGACTTCCAGCCGTTGTTGCGGCGTTGCCGGGAAGAACAACTGCTGCACCCGGACATGGCTGCCGCTGCACCGGAGGATCTGTGGCATTACCTCGATCGTGAAGTGGCCCACGGGCATGCACTGGCTCATTACCGGATCAATCCGCTCGGACTGCCGGTGCATCTGTTCAGGGCGCAGGAACATCCGACGGAGCTGTCGCGGCGTCATCCGACCCTCGGTTGGTCGGACGAGGTACCGGCCACGCTGCTGCGCTGCTTCGATGTGCCAGGCGATCACCAGAGCATGATGCAGTCGCCCCATGTGCAAGTGCTCGGACAGGCGATCAGTCAGGCATTGCACACGTCGGCAGTCATCGAACCCCGCGCGTACCAGCCGCTGTTGACGATCCAGACCGGCCACACCGGGCATGCCCCGATTTTCTGTGTGCCGGGCGCCGGAGACAGTGTCACCGGTTTCATCCATCTGACCGAGGCGTTGGGGCCGGAGTGGCCGATTTACGGACTGCAACCCCGAGGCCTGGACGGTGTGACGGTGCCCCACAGCCGGGTCGAAAGTGCTGCCGATTTCTACCTGCGGGCGCTGGAGCAGTTGTATCCCCATGGGCCGGTGCATCTGATCGGGCATTCGTTCGGTGGCTGGGTGGCGTACGCCATGGCGGCGCAGTTGCAAGCGGCGGGGCGCGAAGTGGCGTCCCTGACGCTGATCGACAGCGAATCGCCGGGCGGCAACAGCGTTGTGGGCAAGCCGTACACCACAACGGCGGCGTTGTTGCGGCTGGTCGAGTCGTTGCAACTGTCCAGTGGCAAGTCATTGGGGATCGATGCACTGACCTTCGCTGAAGCCGATGACGCTACGCAAATGCGCCTGCTGCATGAGGGGATGGTTCATGCGGGCGTGCTGTCCGATCGCTCCTCTGCCGATGCGATGCGGGGCCCGGTGCGAACCTTCGCCACGGCGCTGCGCACGGTTTATCGGCCGGCTCTGGCCTACACCGGACCGGTGCGCCTGGCGCTCGTGGACGACCCGACACTGGACGCCCTCGGCAATCAGCGTGAACAGGCGGCCATGCTCGAGGGCTGGCAGCGTGAAGCCAGGGATCTGACGGTGTGGTACGGCCCCGGCAACCACTTCACGATCCTCAAGGCGCCCAACGTCTTCAGTCTTGCGGCGTGGTGGCATGACGGGCTGACCGTGGCGGCCGGGCAAGTAGTGTCCTGATCGATTTTTTAACCTGGAGCCCGGCCACTGGCCGGGCTCAACCCTGAACGGAATTGTGGTCATTTATGGAACAGTCGAAGTTGCGCAAAGTCGGTCTGGGGATCGCGTTGACACTGGTGGCCGGGTTGGTGTTCTACACGGTGCAGGCGCCGGCCGAAGCGCCGCAATACCTGACCGCCACGGTCGAACGAGGCGACATTGAAAACGCGGTGCTGGCCACCGGTCTGCTGGAAGGCATCAAGCAGGTGGACGTCGGTGCCCAGGTCTCGGGACAGTTGAAGTCGCTCAAGGTCAAGGTCGGCGACAAGGTCAAGAAGGGCCAGTGGCTGGCGGAAATCGACCCGCTGGTGTTGCAGAACACGCTGCGTCAGGCGCAGGTCGACGAAGAAAACCTGCAAGCCCAGCGTCGGGCGACCCAGGCTCAGTTGAAGCAGACCAAGGCCATCTACGAGCGCTATCAGAACCTGCAGGAGGACGCCTCGATCTCGCGGCAGGATTTCGAAACCGCGCAATCGAACTACGAAGTGCAGCAGGCCAATCTGTTGTCGCTGGATGCGCAGATCAAGAGTGCGCATATCCAGATCGACACCGCCAAGGTCAACCTGGCTTACACGCGGATCGTCGCGCCCATCGACGGCGACGTGGTGGGCATCGTCACCCAGGAAGGCCAGACCGTGATTGCCAACCAGTTGGCGCCGGTCCTGCTGAAACTGGCGGATCTGGACACCATGACCGTCAAGGCTCAGGTGTCGGAGGCTGACGTCATTCATATCGCACCGGGGCAGGAGGTGTACTTCACCATTCTCGGCGAGGACAAGCGTTACTACGGCAAGCTGCGCGGTACCGAGCCCGCACCGCAGAACTTCCTGGAAACCCAGCCCGCCGGTACGCCGAAGCAAAACACGGCGGTGTTCTACAACGCGCTGTTCGAGGTGCCCAACCCGGATCATCGCCTGCGTATTTCCATGACGGCGCAGGTGCGCGTGGTGCTCGACACCGCCAAATCGGTGCTGACGATTCCGGTGGCGGCGCTGGGCCCGCGCAACAATGACGGCAGCTTCCCGGTGCGGGTGCTGGACGCCAAGGGCCAGGCGCAGACGCGCAACGTTCATACCGGGATCAACAACAACGTCAAGGTGCAGGTCAACGAAGGGCTGGCCGAAGGTGACCGGGTGGTGATCGGTGATCCG
This sequence comes from Pseudomonas sp. BW7P1, assembly GCF_024981055.1. Lineage (NCBI taxonomy): Bacteria > Pseudomonadati > Pseudomonadota > Gammaproteobacteria > Pseudomonadales > Pseudomonadaceae > Pseudomonas > Pseudomonas sp. BW7P1. Next base: position 2,642,260 of record NZ_CP103374.1, read on the forward strand.
GTGGCGAAAGTGGCGGGGGCATGAGCATGACCGAACCCCTGTTGCAACTGAGCGGCATCAGCCGCAGTTTCACCGCGGGCGACCGTGAGTTTCTGGCGCTGAAGCATATCGATCTGACGATCAATGCCGGGGAAATGGTGGCGATCATCGGTGCGTCGGGCTCCGGTAAATCCACGCTGATGAACATCCTCGGCTGCCTCGACTACGCCACCGCCGGCAGCTACAGGATCAACGGTCGGGAAACCCGGGACCTGGACAATCAGGCGCTGGCCGAGCTGCGTCGCGATTATTTCGGTTTCATCTTCCAGCGCTATCACTTGTTGCCGCATCTGAGTGCGATGCACAACGTCGAAATGCCGGCGATCTACGCCGGCACGCCGGAACCGCAGCGTCATGCCCGAGCCCGTGAACTGTTGGCGCGCCTCGGGCTCAAAGGGCACCTGACGCATCGTCCCAGTCAACTGTCCGGCGGTCAGCAACAGCGGGTGAGTATCGCCCGGGCCTTGATGAACGGCGGTGAAGTGATCCTCGCCGACGAACCGACCGGCGCGCTCGATACCACCAGCGGCAAGGAGGTGATGCGCATTCTGCTGGAGCTGCACGCCGCAGGGCACACGGTGATTCTGGTGACTCACGACCCCAAGGTCGCCGCCAACGCCGAGCGCATCATTGAGGTCAGCGACGGCGAAATCCTCAGCGACCGCCGCAACGAGCGCGACACCACGGCATTGAGCAGCGAGGATGCCGTGCCACCCAAGTCCACGACAGTGCGGCGTCTGGTGGCCAGCCTCGGGTTGTTCAAGGAAGCGTTCAACATGGCCTGGGTCGCGCTGATCTCCCACCGGATGCGCACCTTGTTGACCATGCTCGGGATCGTCATCGGCATCACCTCGGTGGTGTCGATCTCGGCCATCGGCGAAGGGGCCAAGCGTTATGTACTCAAGGACATTCAGGCCATCGGCAGCAACACCATCGATATCTATTCCGGCACCAGTTTCGGTGACAGTCGTTCGGCGGCCATCGAAACCCTGGTGCCCGCCGACGTGACCGCACTCAATCAACTCTACTACGTCGACAGCGCCACGCCGGTGGTCGGGCGTAACCTGTTGCTGCGCTATCGCAACATCGACCTGGATGCGCAGGTCAACGGTGTCAGCGATCTGTATTTCCAGGTTCGCGGGATCAAGATGGAGTCGGGCATTGCGTTCAGCGAAAGCGACGCCCGGCGTCAGGCGCAGGTGGCGGTGATCGATCACAACACCCGAAACCGATTGTTCGGCGAAGGCGTCGATCCGCTGGGGCAGGTGATCCTGATCGGCAACTTGCCGTGCACGGTGATCGGTGTGGCGGCGGAGAACAAAAACATCTTCTCGTCGAGCAAGTCGCTCAACGTCTGGGTGCCCTATGAAACCGCAGCGGGCCGGTTGCTGGGCCAGCGCTATCTGGACAGCATCAGCGTGCGGATCAAGGACGGCCAGCCGAGCAAAGTGGTGGAGGAACACGTCAACAAACTGATGCTGCAGCGCCACGGCACCAAGGACTTCTTCACCAACAACCTCGACAGCGTGATGCAGACCGTGCAGAAAACCAGCCGCTCACTGGCATTGCTGCTGTCGCTGATTGCGGTGATTTCGCTGGTGGTGGGCGGTATTGGCGTGATGAACATCATGCTGGTGTCGGTCACCGAACGGACCCGTGAGATCGGTATTCGCATGGCGGTCGGTGCGCGGCAATCGGATATCCGTCAGCAATTTCTGGTGGAAGCGGTGATGGTCTGTCTGCTGGGTGGCGCCATCGGTATCTCGCTGTCCTACGCCATCGGTCATCTGTTTTCATTGTTCATCAAAGAGTGGGAAATGGTGTTCTCGCTGACTTCGGTGCTCACCGCCGTAATCTGCTCGACCCTGATCGGCATCGTGTTCGGCTTCGTACCGGCGCGCAATGCGTCGCGCCTCGACCCCATCGAGGCGTTGGCCCGGGATTGACGACGGCGTGAAAAGACCGCCCTCCTTTGCAGGAGGGCGGTCCTTTTCACGACGATATCAGGCTGCGTTCGACGGACCGCAGGCCGCCGGGCAATCCTTTGGCGAATACATCCAGCGCATCAGCGAATGACGCCCGCTGATACCGAGTTTGATGGCGGCACGCTTGAGATAGCTTTCAACGGTATTGACCTTCAATTGCAACTGTTCGGCCAGTTCCGGCGCGGTGCGTCCGGCGAGCAGGCCGACACACACTTCCATTTCGCGGTTCGACAGGCTCAGTCCCAGTTGCTCCACGCGCTCGCAAAAGCGCAGGCGCAGGGTTTCCAGGCCTTGCAGGGCCGATTCCGATTGTTCCTGGGTCTGTCCTTGTGCATCAACGCTGGCCGGTTGCAGGGCATTGATGTGTTTTTCCACCATCGGCAACAGCACCGGGGAAATATCCTGCAACAGGCTGCGCTCCTGAGCGGAAAAACGTTTTGACGGGCCGCAGCGATAGACCGAGATCACATAGCGGTAACCGTCGTTGCGCCGGGTCAGATGCAATTGGGAGGCATCGGTGACGGTCGAGGGTTCCGGGACGGGCAAGTCATTGGCGCTGGGCAGGGTGCTCAGTTCGGAATAGACCGTTTCGGTCAGCAGGGCGGCTTCCTTGACGCATTCGGGCTCGCTGCGTGGCTGCGTACGCCCGAGCGGCTCCACGCGCATCTGCCGGATGTGTGTGGCGTCCACCGCAAGTTGAGTCAGGATCAGGTCATGCAGCATCCGTGGGAAATGCCGGCTGCCAGTGCTGGCGATGACTTTGCCGATGTGAGGAAACAGCTGTGAGTTCATGTCGTTCATCCATGAGTTGCAGTGTGGTACTCGTGTTCCTGAACCACCGGAGAACAGCTCCATGCCCGGCGACAGCGCAACAGGAAATTGGATCCTATCTTAGTACAACGATTCAGCGACGATTTAATGAAGGGGCTATTAGCTAATAACCGACGGTGAAGGAGACATGGGGATGACGGATGTCAGCGAAATCTCTTACGGCTGAACAGGATCAAATTTGTGAAAGTCATACAAATGACAGTATTTGAGGACAAAAAAGCCCGTTTCAGCCGAAGCTGAAACGGGCTTTTTCCCGCATCGACAACCGTTACTTCAGGTTGTCAAAATGGTCTCGCAGGAACTCGTAAAAGCGAAACGCCTGAAACGATCTCCATACGAGGCTCAGCGCACGCAGCAAAAGCTTCATACGTTTTGGCCTCCAGGTCGGGGGCCAGACCTCCAGCGCACTTACCGGACCATGTGTGCCTTCGGACATAAACGTCAGTTCTGTCCATGAGGTGGCCGGTTGTGATCCCTCTGAGCCATCATTCCGGCACGGGTGCAAAACCGTGTCGAAGGGCATGAAACCGTTATGGTTCCAGCCAAACCTTATGGACATACTGGCGAATGAGCGCTGGCATATTCACCTGTCTTATGGCGGGATTTTGAGGATCATGGATAAAGGTTTTATATGTTTTGTAATTCGTTATTTCTGTCAGCGTGTTTTGGGGTGGTTAACGTCCGTCAGCATCTTCCTTGACTTCGTGTAGCACGCAAAATAACGTTGCAACGAAGACCAAAGATTAATAGTATTCCGGCACGTCAGTTCTGTCCGTGAGACAAAACAGGCCCCAGCCGCAAACTGAGGCCTACCGAAAAACCGCCCCGCAAAGGCGGTTTTTTTTCGCCCATCGATTGACCACCGCCAGCAATCCTACGCCTCGCTCACCAATGGCAACGCGGCATCCACCAGCTCGATCCAGTGCCTGACCGGCGTGCGCCCGGCGCCGTCAAGGTGGGCCTGGCAACCGATATTTGCGGTGACGATGACTTCCGGATGGCCGCTTTCCAGAGCATTCAGCTTCTGGTCGCGCAGTTGCCGGGCCAGTTCCGGTTGAGTGATCGAATAGGTCCCCGCCGAGCCGCAGCACAAATGGGCGTCCGGCACGCTCGTGAGGCTGAAGCCCAGCCGGCTCAGCACAGACTCCACCGCGCCACCGAGTTTCTGCGCATGTTGCAAGGTGCAAGGGCAGTGAAAGGCAAGGCGTTGATCGGCATGAATGCCAAGGGACTCGAGCGGCTCCTCGCGCAATACTTCGACCAGATCTTTCGCCAGCGCACTCACGGTTTTCGCCTTCTCGGCGTAGGTCGGATCAGTGCAAAGCAAGTGTCCGTAATCCTTGATGAACGCACCGCAACCGCTGGCGGTCTGTACGATCGCCTCGGCGCCTTGTTCGATGGCCGGCCACCAGGCGTCGATGTTCTTGCGGGCCCGCTCAAGTCCTTTGGCCTGGGCATCGAGGTGATAGTCCACGGCGCCGCAGCAACCGGCATTTCGCGCTGGAGCCATGCTGATTCCCAGTCGATCCAGCACCCGTGCCGCCGCCATATTGGTGTTGGGCGACAGACCCGGTTGCACGCAACCTTCGAGCATCAGCACTTGACGGGCATGTCGGGTTTCCGGGCGGCGCTCGGTTGCAGAGGTGTCGCGTGGCAGTTTGGCTTGCAGAGTCTCGGGCAACAGCACGCGGAAGATCCGGCCAGCACCGAGCAACCCCTTGAACCGAGAGGCATCGGGCGTGACTGCGCGCAAACCTTCGCGCAACAAGCGTTGGCCCATGGGCCGCGGCACCGCCGCATCTACCACAGCCCGGCCGATATCCAGCAGGTTGTGATAGTCCACACCGGACGGGCAGGTGGTTTCGCAATTGCGGCAGGACAGGCAGCGATCCAGGTGCAGTTGGGTCTTGCGGCTGACTTCGTTGCCTTCGAGCACCTGCTTGATCAGGTAAATGCGGCCTCGAGGGCCGTCGAGTTCATCGCCGAGCAACTGATAGGTCGGGCAGGTCGCGTTACAGAAACCGCAGTGAACGCAGGTGCGCAGGATGCGCTCGGCTTCTTCGGCACGGGGCAGTTGTCGGGCCTTTTCGCTGAGAGTGGTCTGCATGGTTCAAAGCTCCGCGTACAGGCGACCGGGGTTGAAGATGCCCTGAGGATCGAGCTGTTGCTTGAGGCGGCGGTGATAATGCAAGAGGGTGGGCGACAGTGGATGGAAGGGCGCATCGATCAAACCATGGCTGTAGCAGGTCGCATGCCCGCCAGCCTTCGAAACCGCCTGGCGGATCAACACCGCTTCCTCCCCTGACTTGAGCCACTGCTGGGCGCCGCCCCAGTCAAGCAACCGGGTGCCGTTCACGTCCAGTGGCGGTGCGTTGTTCGGCACCGAAAGGCGCCACAGCGGCATGTCTTCATCGAAGAAGGCCAGGCGCTGTTCATTCAAGTCCGCCCAATAGGAACCGTCGAGTATTTCACCACCGAGACGGTCCCGGGCAGCGGCCACCGAACCATCGCCTCCTTCCAGCCGCAAATGCAGCCGCTGGCCGTCGTGGCAGGCGGCGCTGATCGGCAACGGTTGTTGGCCCCATTCCACCAGGCGCTGCAAGGCTCGCTGGCTGTCCATCTCCAGGCTGATGCTCAGGCACTGACGCGGCCTGGGCAGGACTTTGAGCGAAACTTCGGTGATGACCCCGAGCGTGCCGTAGCTGCCGGCCATCAGCCGGGAAAGGTCATAACCGGCGACGTTCTTCATGACCTCACCGCCGAACCGCAGGTGCTTGCCATGACCGGTGATGATGCGGGTGCCGAGCACGAAATCCCGCACCGCCCCTGACCATGGCCGTCGCGGGCCCGACAGACCGCTGGCGACCATCCCGCCCACCGTTGCGTCGTCGGCGAAGACCGGAGGCTCGCACGGCAGCATTTGTTGTGAAGCGTCCAGCACCGCCAGCAGTTCGGCCAGCGGTGTGCCGCAACGTGCGGTGATCACCAATTCGGTCGGGTCGTAGTGGACGATGCCGCGATGGGTGCGGGTGTCGAGGATTTCTCCGGCAACGATTCGCCCCAGAAAGGCCTTGCTGTTGGCGCCCTGAATCCGTAACGGCATTGCAGCGTGCAACGCCTGATTGACCTGCTCAAGCAGCGCGGCGCTGTCATCGACGTCCTTGCCATGATTCATCAGAAACGCTCCAGCTCGGGGAAGGGCAGCTGTCCTGCGTGGATATGCATGGCGCCGAATTCGGCGCAGCGGTGCAGGGTCGGGATGTTCTTGCCCGGGTTGAGCAGACCGCCGGGGTCGAACGCGGCTTTGACGGCATGGAACAGGGTCAGCTCATCGCTGTTGAACTGTGCGCACATCTGGTTGATTTTCTCCCGACCCACGCCGTGTTCGCCGGTGATGCTGCCGCCGACCTTTACACACAGTTCAAGAATTTTACCTCCCAGGGTTTCGGCGCGCTCCAGCTCTCCGGGCCGGTTGGCATCGAACAGAATCAACGGATGCATGTTGCCGTCACCCGCGTGGAACACGTTGGCCACCCGCAGGCCATGTTCGGCGGACAACTGCGCAATGGCTTGCAGGACGCCGGGCAGTTCGCGGCGCGGGATGGTGCCATCCATGCAGTAGTAATCCGGTGACAGACGACCCACGGCAGGAAAGGCATTCTTGCGCCCGGCCCAGAAGCGCACGCGCTCGGCCTCGTCCCTGGCCTGACGCACTTCGCTGGCGCCGGCGTTCTCCAGCACCTGGCGTACGCGGATGCAGTCATCGTGGACGTCGGCTTCAACGCCATCGAGTTCACACAGCAAGATGGCCTCGGCGTCCACCGGGTAGCCGGCGTGGATGAAATCCTCGGCGGCGCGGATCGCCAGGTTGTCCATCATTTCCAGGCCGCCGGGGATGATGCCGGCGGCGATGATGTCAGCCACGGCACGGCCGGCGTTTTCCACGGAGTCGAAGGCGGCCAGCAGGACTTTCGCGGTCTGCGGCCTGGGCAGCAGCTTGACCGTGATTTCGGTGATCACACCCAGCAGGCCTTCGGAGCCGGTGAACAGCGCCAGCAGATCGAAACCGGGAGAATCGAGTGCGTCGGAGCCGAGCGTGAGGTGTTCGCCGTCTACGGTGAGAATGTCGACCTTGAGCAGGTTGTGCACGGTCAGGCCGTATTTCAGGCAATGCACGCCACCGGCGTTTTCCGCGACGTTGCCACCGATGGAACAGGCAATCTGCGAGGACGGGTCCGGCGCGTAATACAGACCAAACGGTGCGGCAGCCTGGGAGATCGCCAGATTGCGTACTCCCGGCTGAACCCGTGCGGTGCGAGCGGCCGGGTCGATGTGCAGGATGTTGTTGAAGCGCGCCATCACCAGCAGCACGCCTTTTTCCAGCGGCAGCGCCCCACCGGACAAACCGGTGCCGGCACCCCGGGCCACCACCGGCACGTTCATCTCATGACAGATTCGCAAGATGCCCTGCACTTCATCCAGATGCCGTGGCAGAACCACCAGCAGCGGTGTGGTGCGATAGGCGGACAACCCGTCGCATTCGTACGGGGCGAGATCCTCGCGCTGGTGCAGGATTTCCAGTGCCGGCCACCGGGTTTGCAACGCCTGCAACAGCGCGGTTTTATCGACGTCCGGCAGGGCGCCGTCGACCTGTTCGTCGTAAAGAATGTTCATGCGGGCGCCCCTTGTTTTTATTATCGGCTGCAAGCGATTACTTCAGATCAGCCGCCTCATGTCTTTCGGGTACCTGGCTCGCTTCGTCGCCCCAGGTGCGGTTGACACGCTGCCCACGGATGACCGCCGGCCGTCTGGCGATGTCCTCAGCCCAGCGCTGCACATGGGTGTATTCGTGAGCCGACAGGAACTCGGCCGCGCCGTACACGTTGTTGCGCACCAGTTGCCCGTACCACGGCCAGACCGCGATGTCGGCGATGGTGTAGTGGTCGCCGGCAAGATAAGGGCTTTCGGCAAGACGCCGGTCGAGCACATCCAACTGACGCTTGGCTTCCATGGTGAAGCGGTTGATCGGGTATTCAAACTTTTCCGGCGCGTAGGCATAAAAATGCCCGAAACCGCCGCCCAGGTAGGGCGCCGAGCCCATTTGCCAGAACAGCCAGTTCAGGGTTTCGGTGCGGCCGGCGAGGTCGGTGGGCAGGAAGGCGCCGAACTTTTCGGCCAGGTAAAGCAGGATCGAGCCGGATTCGAATACGCGGATTGCTGGCTCCACGCTGCGGTCCAGCAGTGCCGGGATCTTTGAGTTCGGGTTGACCCCGACAAAGCCGCTGGAGAACTGATCGCCCTCGCCGATGCGGATCAGCCAGGCGTCGTATTCGGCACCGGCATGACCCAGAGCCAGCAACTCTTCCAGCAGGATGGTGACTTTCACCCCGTTGGGTGTGGCCAGCGAGTACAGCTGCAACGGATGCTTGCCGACGGGCAGTTGCTTGTCATGGGTCGGCCCGGCAATCGGGCGATTGATGTTGGCGAAGTGGCCGCCGGACGGAGCGCTGTGTTTCCAGACCTTGGGTGGTACGTAAGGCGCCTTGCTCATGAACGAACCTCATCGTCAGCTGCTGAAATGTGGTGAGCCGGCAGAAAAAACCACCGGCTCCTGACGAACAGAACACCACAGAACGGCATTTGAATGCCACCCTGTTGTCCCATCAACTCCTTATATGGTTATTCGATTCGCGGGTGCTGTTGCGCCAGATGATCGCGTTTGGCTTGCAGCTCGGCGATCTCGGCGTCGATGTCTTCGATTTTCTGTTCGATGTTGTCGTGGTGCTCCTGCAACAGCTCCCGCGCTTCAGCAATATCGGAAGCTGCCGGCGCGGCCCCGCGTAGCGGTTTGTTGGCGGTTTCTCTCATGGTCACACCGGTAATCAACCCGACGACGGCGGTCACCATCAGGTAATAGGCCGGCATGTACAGGTTCTGGGTGCTTTCCACCAGCCACGCTGCGACGGTCGGTGTCACCCCGGCGATCAGCACCGAGACGTTGAACGCACTGGCCAGCGCGCTGTAGCGGATATGGGTCGGAAACATCGCCGGCAGCGTAGAGGCCATGACACCGATGAAGAAGTTGAGCACCACGGCCAGTATCAACAAGCCTGAGAAGATCAGGCCGATCTTGCCGCTGTTGATCAGCATGAAGGCGGGAATCGCCAGAATGAACAGAGCGATGCTGCCGAAGATGATGAAGGGACGGCGGCCGATCTTGTCGCTGATAAAACCGATGGCAGGTTGTACGAACAGCATGCCGACCATGATTGCGATGATGATCAACACCCCGCGGTTCTCGCTGTAATGCAGGTTGTGCGACAGATAGCTCGGCATGTAGGTCAGCAGCATGTAATAAGTGACGTTGGTCGCCGCCACCACGCCGATGCAGGTCATCAGGCTGCGCCAGTGTTTGGTCGCGACTTCCTTGAACGACACTTTCGGGCCGCCGGCCAGGCCTTCGCGGTCACCTTGCTCAAGCTTGTCGACATGTTGCTGGAAGGCCGGTGTCTCTTCGAGCGCATGACGCAGGTAGAGACCGATCATGCCCAGCGGCAGGGCGAGGAAGAACGGCAGGCGCCAGCCCCAGTCCTGGAATTTCTCTTCGCCGATGATTGCGGTAATCAGCACCACCACGCCGGCACCCAGGACGAAACCGGCGATGGAACCGAAGTCCAGCCAGCTGCCGAGAAAGCCGCGTTTGCGATCCGGCGCATATTCGGCGACGAAAATCGAAGCACCGGTGTACTCGCCCCCGACAGAAAAGCCCTGGGCCATTTTCGCCAGCAACAGAAGGATCGGCGCCCAGATGCCGATCGAGGCATAGGAGGGGATCAGCCCAATGGCGAACGTACTGAGTGACATGATGACGATGGTTGCCGCGAGGACTTTCTGGCGTCCGTACTTGTCCCCCAGCGCACCGAAGAACAGCCCGCCCAGCGGCCGGATCAGGAACGGTACCGAGAACGTTGCCAGTGCCGCGATCATTTGCACGCCGGGATCGGCCCCGGGGAAAAATACCTTGCCCAGCACGTAGGCCACGAAGCCGTAGACGCCGAAATCGAACCACTCCATCGCGTTGCCCAGCGCCGCAGCGGTGATGGCCTTGCGCATCTTGGCGTCGTCGACAATGGTGATGTCTTTCAACCCGATCGGGCTGACGCTTTCCTTTGATTCCATGGGATTCACTCTGCATCGGATCTGTTTTTGTGCAAACCGGCAAGCCCCGAGAGGCTGGGCCAGAGCGGTTCGCCGTGGCCAATGCCATCTCCTTGATGGCACGGCTTCTTCCAGATCAGATACAAGCGGACACGAAAAAATTCACCACTCACCCGGTTTTTTGCCGATGACGCCATCGTGGCGCGATCCTGCGCGCAATTGCGCCGGACTCACGCCCAGTCGTTGGGTGAACGCACGGGTCATGTGTGCCTGAGAATTGAAACCGCAAGCGAGGGCGATCTCCGAAAGGCCGGCGCGGGCGTCGTGCATCAGCGCCCGGGCGCGGGCCAGGCGTCGGTCGATCAGATAACTATGGGGGCTTTTGCCGGTGGTCTGTTTGAAGGCGCGGTTGAAATAGCCTTCGGACAAATCCAGCAATTTCGCCATGGCCTGGACACCCAGCGGACCGTCGAGGCCGGCGTTGATGAATTCGTCGAGCAGGCGCATGCGACGGTCGGTGAGGGCGCCTTGAGGCGATGGAAGGCATCGACCCTGGGCTCGCTCTGCCAGTTCGAGGGCCCAGGTTTCCCATTCATCGTCCACCGAAGCCCTCAGCATCGCGCTGCGCATGCGCGATGCAAGGCGAATGGCCGGCGGATCGATGTGGTTGTTGAAGGCCCGATCACCCACCAGCGCCACGCCGTCCGTGCGAATCACCCGCAGGTATTCACCGCCCGTGGGGGACTCGGACATCACGTCACAGCCAGCCGGGACGAACGCCAGACCATTGGGCAGCGCGTCGAAGGGGCGGATCCGGTCACTGCCGATGGCGTGCACGCCGCGCTGGCTGTCGAAGGCGAAGCCAATCGCCGATTGAGTCGCGACATAACGGGTTGCGTAGGCGGCACCGGTCAACAATTCGATCGTCCACGGGCCGGCCTCGATACGACGGACCGGTTCGGGGACGACGGGTGACGGCGGGCGATGGCTCATGACCGCCATGGTAGTGAAGAACCGAGGCAAAAGTCAGGTCAGTTTTTTGAAAGCCGACGTGATGTGCCTGTGCCTAGACTGGGGGCCACGCACAAGGAGATTCCCATGCATTCACTCACTCGGCAAGACATCGAACAGGCTGCCCGTCAGGTTTACCAGGTGATGCCGGCCACCGCTCAATATCGCTGGCCGTTGCTGGCCGAGCGACTGGGTTGCACGGTATGGGTCAAGCACGAAAATCACACGCCGACCGGCGCTTTCAAAGTGCGCGGTGGCATCACCTTCATGCACTGGCTTCGGCGTGAACACCCGAACGTCAAAGGCATTGTCTCCGCCACGCGCGGCAATCACGGGCAAAGCCTGGCGCTGGCAGCGCGAGAAGCAGGGCTGAAAGCATTGATTGTGGTGCCGCAGGGCAACTCGCTGGAAAAAAACAACGCCATGCGCGGCTTCGGTGGCGAGGTGGTCGAGTTCGGGCGGGATTTCGATGAGGCTCGCGAGGAAGCGGCGCGGTTGGCGCAGGCGCACGGGCTCTTTCTGGTGCCACCGTTTCACACCGAACTGGTCAAGGGCGTGGCGACCTATGCGCTGGAGCTGTTCAGTGCGGCACCCGATCTGCACACCGTTTACGTGCCCATCGGTTGCGGCTCCGGCATTTGTGGCGTGATCGCCGCTCGGGATGCGCTGGGTCTGGAGACCCAGGTGGTGGGCGTGGTGTCCACAGAAGCGGCCGCTGCCAAGCTGTCCTTCGAGGCGAAAACCCTGTGCGAGACCGCCTCCGCCAATACCTTTGCCGACGGCCTGGCCGTACGCAAGCCGATTGCCGAGGCGTTCGATGTCTACGGAGCTGGCGCTGCACGTATCGTCTCCGTCAGCGAGGAGGAAATCGCCGAAGCCGTGCGCGTGTATTACACCGACACCCACAACCTCGCCGAAGGCGCCGGCGCTGCGGCACTGGCGGCGTTGATGCAGGAGCGGGACAAGATGCAGGGTCGACGAGTGGGGGTGATTCTGTCCGGCGGGAACATTGACCGATCGGTGTATGCGCAGGTGATTGGCCGAGGATGAGCCCATCGCAACAGGGTCAGGGCTTTTTGCGCTTGTGAATCGCCCTGAGTACCCCTATAAGTGCCGTTCCCACTACCAAAATAAAGGGTGCGCGCATGAGCAATGCCTGGAACGAAGGTTATTTCACGGACGAAGGCTACACCTACGGGTACAGCCGGGAAATCAATCCGGTTTTCCAGCGTTATTGTTTGTTGCTTCGCGGTTTTGCCACGCTTGAGGGCAGCGACGGTTATCACTGCGAACTGGGCTTTGGCCAGGGCGTGTCGATCAATATCCATGCCGCCGGTAATCCGGGGACTTACGTCGGTACCGATTTCCATCCGGGCCAGGCCGCCCATGCGATCGGACTGGCGAATGACTGGGGCAGCGATGCGCGCCTGTATGACGACAGTTTCGAGCAACTGCTGGCCCGCCATGACCTGCCGCAGTTCGACAGCATCAGCCTGCACGGTATCTGGACCTGGGTCAGCCGGGACAATCACAAGCTGATCGTCGAATTCGTCCGCCGCCACCTCAAGCCGGGCGGTCATGTGTACATCAGCTACAACTGCTTCCCGGGCTGGTCGCCCATGGCCCCGTTGCGCCAGTTGTTCAGCCTGCATGACCGCTTCGCCGCGCAAGCGTCTGCACGGCCGGACCAGCGTATCGACGCTGCGCTGCAATTCTCCGAGGCGCTGCTGGCGGCCAATCCCAACTATGCCGACTCGGTGCCGGGGCTGGACGCCAAGTTGCAAAGCATCAAAGGCCAGAACCGTCAGTACGTGGCTCACGAATACTTCAACCGCGACTGGAACTGCATGTACTTCACCGATGTGGTCCAGGCCATGGCCCCGGCCAAGCTCGACTACGCCACCACGGCTGTCCCGCTGGATTCGGTGGACCCGCTCAACCTGAGCGCCGAAGGCATGGACTTTCTGGAAGGCATCGAGCATCCGGTCATGCGCGAGCAGGCGCGTGATTACTTCGTCAATCAGAACTTCCGTCGCGATCTCTACGTCCGTGGCGCCACCCGGCTGTCCGCCTCCGAGCACCGTGAACGGATGCTCGGCACCCGCTTCGTTCTGATGCAACTGGCGGACAGTGTTGCGGGCAGCGTCACCGGACCGGCGGGTTCGGCGACCTTGCAGGCGGAAATTTACGGTCCGGTGCTGGAGGCGCTGGCGGACGACGCCTATGTGCCGAAAACCCTGCGCCACTTGCTGGAAGCTACGCAGTCGTTGAGTTATGGCGATGTGGAACAGGCGCTTAATGTGTTGATCGGGATGGGCGCCGTGGCACCGTGCCAGAGTGAAGCGGCCGAGGCGCAGGTGCAGGCGCGCTGCAGCACCCTCAATCTGCAACTGTGCAGACGCTCGCTGTTCGACCACAGGATTCAGGTACTGGCCAGCCCGGTCACCGGCGGTGGCGTGACGGTCAGCCGCTTCCAGCAGTTGTTCCTGATTTCGATCAAGCAAGGCAAAACCCGTCCGGCCGACTGGGCACTGCTGGCCTGGGGCATCATCGGCGGTCAGGGTGAAGGCTTGCTCAAGGACGGCAAGGCACTGACCACCGCCGAAGAAAACCTTGCCGAACTGACCGAGCAAGCCGAGGCATTCGCCGAGCGTTCGCTGGTCGTTCTCAAGGCACTGAAAGTCGTTTAGCGGCAATACGTCTTTCGGGATTGGGGTTTTTATCGAACCGGGCGATCAGCGAACAGTTCATCGAGGCGCCGACACGCCGTTGCTGCGCCGTCGATGGACTGCTTGTATCCTGCGCGGCCCCGAACAGACGGTCGCCGATATTGCCCCGGTCCGACAACGGCCATGAGGGAAACGGACTTTCCAAAAGGTACTGATGTGAAGCGTGATACCCACCTCGTGATGCTGTTGCTGTTGATGATCGGCTGCTCCCTGGCGTCGCTGACCATCTGGAAGGTGCTGAGCTCTCGGGAACAGGCGCTGGACGAAGTGAACGTCCACGGGCTGAACCTGACCCAGGCGCTCGCGACTTATTCCGAAGGCATCGTCCGGCAGAGCTCGCTGCTGTTGCTCGGCCTCGTCGAGCGTCTGGAAACCGAGGGCAGCGGCCCCGCGCAGATCGAACGCTTGAGTGCCCTGGTCAAACGTCAACAGCCGCTGATGCCGCAGCTCAGTGGCGTTGCCGTCTACGATAAACGCGGCCGCTGGCTGATGTCCTCCAACCGACCGATTCCGGCGGGGGCCAACAGCAGTGACCGGGCCTACTTCATCCATCACCGTGACGATCCCTCCCGCGAGCCCTTCATCGGCCCGCCCATCCGTAGCCGCTCGAATCAGGAGTGGGTGATAACCGTGAGTCGCCGCTTCAATGACGCGCATGGAGATTTTGCCGGTGTGGTGGCGGTCACCCTGGGCGTCGAGAACTTCCTGCGACTGTTCGGCAAGCTCGACGTCGGGCAGGAGGGGGCCATCGGTCTGTCCTATACCGACGGTACGCTGCTGGTGCGTTATCCCTTCCGTGAACAGGACATGGGGCGCAATTTCTCCAAGTCACCCATCTATGCGAAGTACCTGGTGGACCAGTCGGTGGGCACCGCATCTTTCACATCCAGCCTTGACGGGGTGGAGCGGCTCTACGCGTTTCGCAAGAGTGAAAAGCTGCCGCTGATTACCACGGTCGCGCTCGGCAAGCGCGAAGCTTTGGCGGCGTGGCGACTGGAGGCGCTTTTGTCGCTGGTGGTGGTTGCCTCGTTGCTGGCGCTCACGGGCGTGATCGGCTGGTTTCTCATTGTCGATATACGTCGGCGGACCCAGGTGGAAGGGGAGTTGCGGCTCACCCAACAGCAGTTGCTCGGTTCCAATCGGCAGCTGGAATTGCTGGCGAGGAAAGATGCGCTGACCGGCCTCGCCAATCGCCGCTGTTTCGATGAAACCCTGGCCATGGAAGCGCGCCGGGCACAAAGGGACGGGGCGACACTGGCCCTGCTGATGATCGATATCGACTACTTCAAGCTGTTCAACGATTCCCAGGGGCATGTGGCCGGCGACGCCTGCCTGCAACGGGTGGGGAAGGTGCTTGAGGCCTGTGTGCGGCGACCGTCGGACCTGGTGGCGCGCTATGGCGGGGAAGAGATCGCGATCATCATGCCCGACACCGATGGCGAGGGAGCGACGGTCGTGGCGCAACTGATTCTGGAGCGACTGTCGCAAGCCTCCATTGCTCATCCGGCGAGCCCGTTCGGCAAGGTGACGGTCAGTATCGGCGTTACCGCGGCGACCGGTCCGCAGCTTGCAGAGGTGCAGGCGCTGATCGAGGCGGCCGATCAGGCGCTGTACCAGGCGAAGTCCACAGGGCGGAACCGGATGGCAAGGGGTGCTCCCGGCGAAAGTGCCCATTCAGCACAACCCGTGTGAGCCTGCTGAACGGGCCGATAGTGCGCGACGCGCGGCCTCCGGATGGATGACCGCTGAAAACGTCAGCCGAGCAACGTCAACAGCTTTTCGGCAACAGCGGCGGAACTGGCGGGGTTCTGGCCGGTGACCAGTTTCCCGTCGGTCACGACGTGCACCTGCCAGTCGGCGGCTTTGGAATACCGTGCGCCGAGGCGCTGGAACTCGTCCTCGACCAGAAACGGCACCACATCCGTCAGGCCGACCGCCGCCTCTTCGGAGTTGGTGAACCCCGTCACTTCACGTTCCCGGACCAGCGGCTTGCCGTCGGCACCGAGCACATGCCGCAGCACACCTGGCGCATGGCAGACGAAACCATGGGGTTTGTCGCTGCGGGCGAAGGCTTCGATCAGGGCGATGGAGTGCTTGTCCTCGGCCAGGTCCCAGAGCGGGCCATGACCGCCCGGATAGAACACGGCATCGAAATCTTCGGCACGGACATCGGCCAGGCGTCCGGTATTTGCCAGCGCTTGTTGCGCCGCCGGATCCTTGCGGAAGCGGTCGGTCTCGGCGCTCTGGGCGTCAGGTTCGTCGCTTTTCGGATCCAGCGGTGGCTGGCCGCCGGCGGGCGAAACCAGCGTGATATCGGCGCCGGCATCCTTGAAGGCGTAATAGGGCGCGGCGAACTCTTCGAGCCAGAAGCCGGTTTTCTTGCCGGTGTTGCCGAGTTGATCGTGGGAGGTCAGAACCATCAAGATTTTCATAGAGCACCTTGGGTGGGTCGGCAGTCGTGGCTGTGCGAGGGATTCACACAGGACCGACACCGGGGAAAAGGTTATCGGGGCGCAGCTTAGTTTCCAATTAGACCAGTCGTCTAGTTGTTTTTTATCCGCATGTTTTTCATGGACCGGTGTGGCAAACTCCCGTTCCTTCGCATTAAACGACTGGTCTATTGCCTGGTAATCCGCGCCCCGATGAAACCGACCTACGACGACACCCGCCAACACCTGCTCGACACCGGCCACCGGATGATGGCCGAGAAAGGCTTCACCAGTGTCGGTCTGAACGAGATCCTGCAGACCGCCGGCGTGCCCAAGGGCTCGTTCTATCACTACTTCAAATCCAAGGAGCTGTACGGCCAGGCGCTGCTCGAGGACTACTTTGTCGGTTACCTCGCCGAGATGGAGCGGCGCCTGACGCTGCCCGGCCTGAATGCCCGCGAGCGTCTGATGGATTACTGGCAGGGCTGGCTGGATCGCTGCACGCTGGAAGGGCACGGCGACGAGTGCCTGGTGGTGAAGCTCAGTGCCGAGGTGGCCGATCTGTCCGAAGCCATGCGCCTGACCTTGCGTGATGGCGCCGAGCGCGTGGTGGCGCGCATCACCGCTTGCATCGAGCAGGGCCAGAGCGAAAACAGCCTGCCCGACGGCGATGCCCGGCAACTGGCGGAGACCTTGTATCAGCTGTGGCTGGGGGCCAGTCTGTTGAACAAGTTGCAACGGACCGGGCAACCGCTGAGCACGTCGATGGCGACCACCCGGCGACTTTTGGGCGCTTGAGCGTCTAGCGCTCCTGGCTCTTGCTGATCGAGTGCCGGCGCAGTTTCAGGGCCGTATCCAGCCGGCTGATCCAGTTGATGTCGTTGAGATCCGCTCCCAGGAGGGTTTCGATCCGGGCGGTGCGGTAATTGAGGGTGTTCGGGTGGATGCCGAGGGTCTTGGCGGTCTGGGCGCGGTGACGGCCGCTTGAGAAAAACGCTTCCAGTGTCAGCAGCAGGTCGGGTTCATGACTGAGCTGTTCGATCAGCGACATCAGGTATCGGAGGGTGTTGTCGTGGCTGCGCACGCTGTCTTCGATCAGCACGCTGGAGTAGCGTCGGACCCGTGCGTCGGCCCCGTCGACAGGAAACAGATCGATGGCCTTGATCGCTTCTTGCGCCGTGCCGATCCAGCCGGCGATCCCCTGATTCAGCAGACCAATGCCGATGCCACGCAACGACGGCAGCAACGCCGGCAGTGACGCGGCGCTGTCGCTCATGCGCTGGTCGCATTGCGTGAGGGTTTCGCCTTTGATGCCCGGCAGCCAGATCACCAGTTTGTCCCGATACCAGACACGAATGAGTTCCTTGACCGGGATCTTCAGGTGTCGGGCAACCTGCAGGGTCAGGCGGTCGAATTCGTCTTCGCGCTGCAACGGCTGGACAGGACGCAACGGCAGTTCCAGTGCGAGGGCCACCCGGGGCGTGCTGGCATCCAGGCCGAGTGCCGACAGGGTGTCTTCGAATCCTTCGGTATCGTGCGGGGAGTGCAGCAGCAAGTGATAAAGCCGCTGGTGCAGGTGTTCCCGCCAGCGAACTTTCTGAATCTGTTCTTCCAGATAGGCCTGGACCACCTCTTCGGCAAGATCGTCGAAGAAGTCGAACATGTAGCCGGAAATCTGCGACAGCAACTCTTTGCTTAATGCATCGTCGTCTCTGGCGAGCTCCAGATAGCCGCTCCAGATCCCGCGAACACCCAGACTGAAACCGCGCATCAACGATTGCAGAGGCACGCCCTGATGGACGCGCCGGCAACCGATTTCCCGCAGCGCACGGCGAGTGTCCGGTGACAACCCCTCGCCGGTCAGCAGCGTTTCGCACCACAGGCGCGCGGTGTAGCTGAGGGAGCTTTCCAGATCCTTGCGGGCTTCGGGTGTGAGGTCCTTGTAGCCTGCCATCCCGATGAGCTGGCTGTTGATCTTTGCCGTGAGCAGGGAAGGGGTGTCCGCAAACTCGCGGGTGATCGTCGCAAGGCGAGCGCTGAGGGTGGGAATGGGCGTCATGGCGTTCACCTTTTTGCGCCTGGAAGGGTCGGTTTGACTCGTTGGCGAGTGTCTGTGCGCGCTCTATGTTCTTACGTTCAACAGGCCGGTTCAACAACGCTTTCAGCCCGGTTTTCCGGTTGTTTCCTGTCACAACGAAGTTGTGTTTTTTTCCAATATCGGGACCGTGGACGGATCGGTAAGGTGCGCAGGTCAATTCCTTGCCCAGAGGTTCCGGTTTGCGTCAGTCGTCATTTGCGAAGGTCGGCATGCCTTCATTCGATCCCGTCAGGCTGGCACTGATCCTCGTCGTTCTACTGCTCAGCGGATGCTCCACATCCCCCTCGCTTGTACTGTTCGGTGCGGCATTTCCCGACTGGTTGTTCTGCATGGTCGGCGGCGTTGTGGCGATCACGGCGATCCACGTGACCCTGGGCAAATACTCGCTACGCGAACGCATTGCGCCTCTGGCTCTGAGCTACCCGGCGCTGACCGGACTCCTGGCGATGCTGTTGTGGCTCGTCGTCTTCCACGGATGAGTGCCCGCCATGAATAAAACCGACGCAAAACCGCGTGCAAGCCGTTTACCGGCGCTGCTGATCGTTCTGGCAGCGCTCCTGCTGCTGGGTTATGTGCTCTGGCAAACCGAAACCCGGCCGAGTACCGATGACGCGTATGTGTACGCCGATACCATCGATGTCGTTCCGGAGGTCAACGGCCGGATCGTCGAAATGCCGGTGCGCGACAACCAGTGGGTCAAGCAGGGCGATCTGTTGATCCGCATCGATGCCCGCCCGTATCAGGACGCGCTGGATCAGGCCCGGGCGCGGCTGGTGACCCTCAACCATCAGATCGGTTTGACTCAACGCAGCGTGAACGCCCAGCAATACGAGGCCGCATCGGCGGTGGCGTCGGTCGAACGGGCGAGGGCGCAGGCCACGCAGTCCAACGAGACCCTTCAGCGATTGGAGAAGTTGCTCGCCAAAGGCTATGTGTCCGTGGAGGCCGTGGATCAGGCGCGCACGGCGCAACGCTCGACAGCCGCCGAACTCAACGCCTCCCGATTGCAGGCCCAACGAGCCTCGGCTGCCGTCAGCGGCGTGGATGCGCTGGTGGCGCAGCGGGCCGAGGTCGAGGCGCAGATATCCCTGGCCGAGCTGAACCTGGAATTCACCGAAGTGCGCGCGCCTTTCGACGGACGAATCGCGTCTTTGCGCACCACCGTCGGCCAGTTTGCCTCGGCCTACAAACCAATTTTTACACTGATCGATACGCGCCATTGGTACGTGGTGGCGAACTTTCGCGAGACCGATCTGAAAGGCATCAAGGCGGGCACGTCCGCGACGCTTTACCTGCTGGGCGACACCGGCAAGCGCTTTCAGGGGCGGGTCGACTCGCTCAGTTTCGGCGTGCTGCCGGATGACGGCGGAACCGTGATCGAAGGCCTGCCACGTGTGCAGCGCACCATCAACTGGGTCAGGGTTTCGCAGCGGTTTCCGGTGAAGATCTCGGTGCGCGATCCCGACCCGGAGCTGTTCCGCATCGGCGCCTCCGCCGTCGCCGTGTTGCGCCCTGACGAAGCGGCCAAGAACGGCCAATGAAATATTCGGCGCAAGACTTGAACCGGGGCGGTCTGGAGCGCCTGTACCGGTTTCTGGTCGATGAACTTCAGCCGTACCCTGGTCGTATGAACCTGTTGCTGCGCACGCTGCTGGGCAGTGCGCTGGTGATCATCATCTCGATGACCCTGCAGGTGCCGTTGCTGGCGCTTTCGTTGATCGTGGTCTTCTACGTGACGCAGACCAACGTGGTGCTGACCCGTATGGTCGGGATGCTGTTTCTGGTCGGCGCGACACTGGCCATCGGCTTGACCATCCTGCTGCTGAAATTCACCTACGGCTATCCGCTGCTGCGCATTCTCGGTGCTTGCGCGCTGTTTTTCTGCAGTGCGTATTTGATCCGGGTGACCCGGATCGGCGTGGTATTTTTCGTGGTGGGCATTGTGGTGATCTATGCCCAGACCTTCGTCGACCTGACCGATCAGGCCGAGGCGGTTTTGCGTCTGGTGCTCTGGGTGTGGGTGGCGGTCAGTTACGCCATCGGCCTGACGCTGCTGGTCAACACGCTGTTGTTGCCGGCGGAGCCTGTCCGGCAACTGGAAAATCATCTGCGCTCGCAGTTACTCACGGTTGCCCGATGTCTGAGCGGTGAGCAGAGCGGGGCGGCGTTGGGTGCCGCCGCGATTCAGCGCAGCGTGTTGGCGTCGCAACAACTGTTGCGGTTCGCCTGTATGCGCGACGTTGATTTTCGCAGTCAGCAGACTGCGCATCTGGCACGCATCAGCAGTATTTCCCGGCTGTTGACGCTGGCCGCTCAACTGCCAGCGCCAACAGCCAATGCCTTGGCGAACGAATTGTTGCGCCAGGCCGTGCTTGATCTGGAGGCTGCTCTGGAAACGGGCCAAGCGCCTGAAGGATTGTCTGCGCTTGATCAAATCGATACGACCGGTCTGCCCGGCGTATACGAGCAAATGCGCCTGGAATTGTTGTCTTTTCTCAATGTGCAGGCGGCTGAAAGCCCCTCGGAAACCAAGCCGAAGAGCGCCCCGATGTGGGTGCCGGATGCCTTCGAAAACCCTGTGTACACGCAGTTTGCCGTCAAGACGTTGTTGGCCGCGTCGTTGTGTTACCTGTTCTACATGGGCACGGACTGGCAAGGCATCCACACCATCATGCTGACTTGCCTGATCGTCGCTCAACCCAGCCTCGGCGCGACCGGGATGCGCGCGACGTTGCGTGTCGGCGGTGCGCTGGTGGGCAGCGCTTTGGCATTGGCGATGGTGATCCTGGTGGTGCCGCACATCGACGGAATCGTCGGCCTGTTGTTCATGTCGTTGCCGGTGATTGCGCTCGGCTCCTGGATCGCCGCCGGCTCCGAGCGAATCAGCTACGCCGGTGTGCAGATCGTGTTCACCTTTGCGTTGGCGTTGCTGGAACAATTCGAGCCCAGCACCAACCTGACGGAGATTCGTGATCGCATTATCGGTGTGCTCTTGGGTGTCGGGATTTCCCTGTTGATTCACGCCTTTTTGTGGCCCGAGGCAGAAGGTGAAACGCTGCGTCAACGATTGGCAACGTTGGTAAACCAGCTCGCGAACTCACTGAACACGAGACGAAAAGCCGACGACTCGCCCCGTGACTTGCGCGTATGGAACGAGTTGGCCGACTGCCAGGCGATGGTGGCCCGAGTGGCGCTGGAGCCCGGTTGGCAGGTCGCCGAGAGTCATCAGGAAGTGTTGGTCTTGCGCATGCAGGAATTGCTGGTGCGACTCAGAACCATCGCCATGGCAATCGATGCGCTGCAAGTGGAACTGGCTCACGGTCAGTCCCAAGGCGAGGCCTGGCTGGCATCCCTTGAACTCTGCAACGAAACGGCGACCGTGCTGGATGACTACGCGCAGCAACTGAAGGGACAGCAGGGCTTTGCGGTCGCGAGCGGGGCCCTGGAACGCTTGCGGGAATACGCCAGCGCAAGGCTGGAGGACGATGAACTGAAAGCGCGTTTTCTTCAGTTGCTGGCAAGCGTGGAAAACCTGCCTGCCCGTTAATGCGACGAAACATACTCCGAGGGCGAAGTCGGCGCAGGCAAGGCATACGTCGCCTTCATCCATTCAATCTCCGCCTGCGGCGTTCTGCCAAAGAAGCGTTTGAACTCACGACTGAATTGCGAGGCGCTTTCATAACCCACGTTGAACGCCGCTGCCGAAGCGGTCATGGCATTGCGCAGCATCAACAGCCGCGCCTGATGCAGACGTGTCGACTTCAGGTATTGCATGGGTGAGGTGTCCGTCACGCCGCGAAAGTGCAGGTGAAAATTCGGCACGCTCATGCTGGCTTCGTGGGCGAGTTGCTCGACGTCGAGGCGCTCCTGATAGCAACTGTGGATCTTGCGGATCGCCCGGGTCACCTTGCCGAAGTGCCCCTGTCGGTTGAGCGCGGCACGCATCGATCCGCCTTGTTCGCCGGTCAGAATGCGGTAGTAGATTTCCCGCAGCAGCGATGGCCCCAGTATCTGCGCGTCACCCGGGATGCTCATGGCTTCAAGAAAGCGCAATGTCGAAGCGCGGAGCTTGTCGTCCATCGGTGAGGCGTACATGCCCTTGGGTTGCGCATCGCTCGGGCCGTGCAGGTCATCCACTTGCTGCATCAACTCGCTGGCCAGGTGGAAGTCGAGGTGCATGTAGATCGCGAGCATCGGCTCGGCCTCGGTGGCATCGGTCTCCATGGTGAACGGGATGGGCACGGACACCACCAGATAATGCTGGGCGTCGTAAACATAAACGTCTTCGCCCAGATACCCGCGTTTGCGTCCCTGACAAAGGATCACGATGCCCGGGTCGTACAGCACCGGTGTGCGGTTGAGTGGCTGGTTGGAGCGCAGGAAGCGGACACTTTCAAGCGCACTCAGGTTGTAGCCCTCGACCGGTGTGAGGGTTTCCATGAGTTGCACCATGCGCGAGGTGCCTGGGTCGGCCTGCTTCATTGCGTTCTCTCTATTGGCCACTCAATGGTCGGTGGAGCGGGTCAACGCTTCCCACTGATCGATCTCGCTGGCTGCCTGTTGGAGCTTTTCACGCACCAGGCGCAGCGCGTCACTGCCCAGGAGCAGGTGTGCCGGTGGTGTCGGGCTGGCGATGATCTGCAACATCGCCCGGGCGGCTTTTTGCGGGTCGCCGAGTTGCTTGCCGCTCTTTTCTTCACGGGCCTTGCGCACCGGATCGAAACTGGCGTCGTAGTCGGCAATGCTGCGCGGCGTGCGCTGCATCGAACGACCGGCCCAGTCGGTGCGAAATGAACCCGGCGCGACGGCGGTCACGAAGATGTTGAACGGCGCCAGCTCCTTGCTCAGCGTATCGGAGATGCCTTCGAGCGCAAACTTGCTGCCGCAGTAGTAGGCGATCCCCGGCATTGTGATCGTGCCGCCCATCGACGTGATATTGATGATGTGGCCCGTACGCCGCTTGCGAAAGAAGGGCAGAAATGCCTTGATCATGGCGACCGCGCCGAACACGTTCACGTCGAACTGACGGCGCATCTCTTGCAGCGGCGACTCTTCGAAGATGCCTTCGTGGCCGTAACCGGCGTTATTGATCAGCACATCGACCGGGCCATGAGTCGCTTCAACTTCGGCAATGACGCCATCGATCCGGTCGAAATCCGTGACATCCAGCATCACCCCGTAAGCGTTATCCACGGAGAGCGCTTGAAAGGCGTGCAAGTCGGCTTCCTTGCGCACGGTCCCGATGACACGGTGGCCGGCCGCGAGTGCTTCTTTGGCCAGCGCATGGCCGAAGCCGCTGCTGACGCCAGTGATGAAAAGGGTCTTGGTGGTGGACATGACGGGCTCCGGTGAATGGGGTTTCAGCTCATGGTAGCCATCGAAGAAACGCCCACCTATGTCGGTTTGTCTTTGAGCATTGCCTATTTCTATCAACGAGGCGAGATAACGGCCGATGAACTTTTTGCATGGCTTCAGGCATCCAAGCAGAACCAGACTCAACGGGCTGATATCAGCCAAGGACAGACGATGACCTTTCTAATTTTCCTGTTGGCCTGCGGTGCGGCGGCGAGCACCGGGATGATTTTCCAGCCGGGCCCGTGGTACCAATCGCTGGCCAAACCACGCTTCACACCGCCCAACTGGGTGTTTCCCGTTGCCTGGACCACGATCTACCTCTTGCTCGCGTGGGTCGGCTATCGCCTGACCCTGACACCCGGCAGCGAAACGGTCCTCGCCTTGTGGGCAGCGCAAATAGCATTGAACACCTTGTGGACACCGGTATTCTTCGGCGCCCATCGCCTCTTCGCCGGCATGCTGATCATCACGCTGCTGTGGCTGGTGGTCGCCGCGATGGTGGTGTTGGCCTTGCGCCTGGATGTGATCACCGGTTTGATCCTGTTCCCTTACCTGGCATGGCTGTGTGTCGCGGCGGCGTTGAATTTCTCCATTCTGCGTAACAATCGCGGATAAAAAGGACGAAATGAAGACATCAATGGACTGGCCCGCCGATGAAAACGAGCTGGCGCAATTACGCGCCTTCAACAAGAAGCTCGCCCGGCTGCCGCGCTTTCGCATCCGCAATCGCATCACGCCACGGGTGATTCAAATGCTGCTTCGCCTCAGCCAATTGGGCGGCGCGAGAAAGTTGCGCAAACACGGGCTCGAGGCCGAACGCAAAGTGGTGGGCGTCGACGGCAATTCCGTCTCAGTGCGGATCATCCGACCCAAGACAAAAGCCAAAGGCGTGGTGCTGGATTTTCATGGCGGCGGCTGGGTCATCGGCAATGCGCAGATGAACGATCACCTCAACATCGGCATGGTGAAAGCCTGCGACGTAGCCGTGGTCTCGGTCGATTATCGGCTTGTAGTCTCGACCCCGATCGAAGGCGTCATGCAGGACTGCCTCACGGCAGCCCGCTGGCTGCTGAGCGATGACTGTCACGAATTTGCGAACCTGCCCGTCATCGTCGTGGGCGAATCCGCCGGCGGCCACCTCGCCGCCGCAACCCTGCTGCAACTCAAACAATGGCCGGACATGCTCAAACGGGTGAGCGGGGCGCTGCTGTACTACGGCGTCTACGACCTGACCGGAACCCCCAGCGTACGCAACGCCGGGCCCGATACCTTGCTGCTGGATGGGCCGGGGATGGTTGAAGCGCTGCAAATGCTCACGCCGGGATTGAGCGATGAAGAACGCCGGCAGCCGCCGTTGTCTCCGTTGTACGGCGACTTCACCGGGTTTCCGCCGGCGTTGATGTTTGCTGCGGAGCTGGATCCACTCAGGGATGACACGCTTGAGTTGGCTGAGCGTTGGGGGAGGGTGGCGGACGTGGAGGTGCATTTGTTGCCGGAAACGGCGCATGGGGTGATTCATTTTCCGCTGGGGTTGGCGGGGAGGGTGGTTGGGTATGGTCGGGCTTGGGTTATGGGGCGGGTTGGTGAAGGGTGAGTGTTTTAGGTAGGGGCGATTTAGGCGGCCACGAATGTCCGCTTTCGGCCAGAAGCGGACGTTCGTAAATGTCCGTTTTCGACCCAGAGAGGACATCGCTTTGCGAAGCTGAGGAGTAGTATCACCCGAGCGTAAATGTCATGTGTTGCGGCGACTTCGCCTGGGGATGATCAGCAAGGAAGGAATGATTCACAAACGGTCATAGCTAAGATACATGGCCATATCTGGCAAAGGAGACGGTATGCCACAGCTCACATGGGATCCTTTTGATCTGGTCGCCGTACTCGGCGTCGGTCCTTCTCACGATGAATTTGATACGTCGCATCGGTATTTGATTGAACAAGGCTCCCTCAGGCTGGAACTGACAATCTGGCAATATGATTCTGATGTAGAAATTCAGATGTGGGAGACGTCATTACCCAAACCCATCATCAGGTACAAGTTGCTCGGATGCCCTGGTATCCGCGTTGTTGACGATAAGCGCGGCACATTTGTGGAGTTCGCTGCATCGAATACTTTCACCGGACGATATGACGGATATTCGGTAATTCCGTACGGCCTAAGGCTTTGGGTCGATCCGCAATTTTTTCTAGAGCCGTTTAGCTATGGGGCTGCTTAGGGGCAAGTCTGGGAAATCACGAATGCTCGCTAATGGCTGTGGATTCAACCGGTCGATGCCGTACGATACGCGCCTGCCGTTAGATCATTAGGGATTACCCATGCAATTTCATGGTTTCGAATTCGGGCATATTGAGGTTGAAATTCAAAATCGTGCGTATGACCTTCATAACTTCTACCACGCCAGCACCATTAATTACGACATCGTGGATAGGTCGGCTGTACTCATCTTTACTCGACGGACTGAAGCCTGGGTGCCGACCGAAGAAGCACACAAGATTACTATCAGCTTCCATGAGGTCGATTATTTTTCATCAAGTGGGCGGGATGATTACCCAATCGATGGCGACGATAGTGTTATTCATTCGATCGGAGCCGTGGAGTCCAACGCAGAGACACAGGCTTTTTACCTGACAGATCACATCCAGCCAGATCATCATCTTGTCATGTGCTTCGAGTCTGGTCTTACATTACGAATACAGGCCGCTGAAGCACGATGCAAAATCGATTGTTAAACGGCAAAAAAATTTTTGGTGTTCGACGTCTGCTTTGGGTCGAAAGCGGACATTTACGAACGTCCGCTTCTGGCCGAAAGCGGCCGCTCAAAAAACAAAGAGTGAGACCACTCTTGATCCACCCGTTTAACCCTCCAAAAATCCCCGTTTAAAAGACACCATCCGTTACGCCCTCAAGGCTACATCACCTTGCGTCATTGCCTACGGCTGCGCCAGAATCCGCCGGCTTGTGCGTCTGGGATGCGGGTTTTATCGTTTTCGGGTCACTGAAAAACAGTGATCGGGTTTGGTAGCCCGAGTTAACTAGTCGCATAGCGCATCGTTCGCAGATCTCTTCGGGTCTCTGCTTAATGGTGGCCATGCGCAGGGCACCTTCGGGTGCGCCGGGTTCCTAGTTACCGGTCTACCAACCCGCGTATTGGCCGCCACCCTTCGTTTGGTAGCGAGGGTGAAGGCTCCTTATCAATAATTAGGAGTTTCACCATGATCAAACCAACACCCAACCCACCCGAAACCGATCCAGTCTCCCCCTACCAATTCCCCGATTCCCGAACCCTCAACGAAGCCGCCGAACGCGCCCTCGATCATTACCTCACTCCGCAACAACGCATCATGGGCAGTCACACCACACACGACCCCATGTTCCTGGCCAACCCCGCCTACAGCAGCGAATCCCTCCTGGCCAATGCCTGTGAATCCCTCGATTCCGCCAGCGAAATGCTCAGCAACTTCGCCGCGATCCTGGAACCCGGCCACCGCAAAACGGCGTTGGGCATTGCGCAAGTGGTGATGGTCGCGGGGCTGGCGGTGAATCAGGCGCTGGATCATGTCGAGGTGAAGACGTGATCGGTTGATGGCTGTCGCTCAATAGCCGGAAAGAAAATGGCCGAGGTTGTCAGGTGTCACTGACGACCTCGGCCATTTTTCTTTTTTCTTGCACCGCTCAACGCTCCAACAAAGGGAACGCCTCGTCAGTCCGCGATATCTACACTTTCCCCACCACTTGCCGCGCATCCCGCCGCACCGCCTGCGGAGGCACGCCGAAGCCTCGAATGAACGCTTCACGCATATGCCGCCGATCGCGAAAGCCGGATTCGCTGGCGACCACATCAAGAGAGTGTCGGCTCTGTTCGATCATCAATCGAGCGGCCTCCAGGCGCAGGCCTTCGATGGCTTTGGCGGGGGATTGGCCGGTTTCTGCGCTGAATATGCGGGTGAACTGGCGAGGGCTCAGGTGCGCCACGCCGGCCAGTTCTTCGACGCTGAGCGGTCGACTCAAATGCTGCCGTGCATAGTTCAGCGCGTTTTGGATGCGGTCGGACTTGGGTGCGAGGTCGAGCATTTCCGAATGCTGCGACTGGCCGCCGGAGCGGTGCTGGTGCATCACCAGTTTGTGCGCCACCGAACGGGCGACATCGGCGCCCAGATCTTTCTCCACCATGCCGACGGCGAGGTCGAGGCCGGCAGTCATGCCCGCCGACGTCCAGAAGGGGCCGTCGACGATATAGATGCGGTCGACGTCGACGCTGATTTCAGGATGGCGCTTCTGCAAGGCCTGCGCGTAGGCCCAGTGGGTTGTGGCGCGGCGTCCGGTCAGCAGGCCGGCTTCGGCGAGGATGAAGCCGCCGGTGCAGATGCCGACCGTGCGCCGCGCCTGGTTGCCGGCCAGGCGCACGAAATCGAGCACAGCAGAGGCCGTTTCGGTTTTTACCGGATCGTTGACCCCGACCACGATCCAGGTGTCGGCCAGTCCGGGCGCTTCAAGCGGGCGGGTTTCCATGGCCAGCCCCAGCGAGGAACGCACCGTGCCGCCGTCCGGCGAGAAGTTTTCGATGCTGTAGAAGGGGGCTTCGGCGATCTGATTGGCGAATTCGAATACGGCTTGAGTTGCCAGGGAGAGCACCTGAAAACCGTCAGTGAGCAAGTAGCCGATGCGATGCATGGTGATTTCTCGAATGTCCTGAATCACTACCTTATACGTCATTTGAGATATGGCCAAGCCGTCGCATTCTGTTCTCCAGTACTTCCCACCACCCTGGAGACTCGACATGACTCAATCCCGCCTCGGCACCGCCCTGATCACCGGCGCTTCGTCCGGTATCGGTGCCATTTACGCTGAACGCCTGGCCCGCCGTGGACATGACCTGATTCTGGTCGCACGAAACCGCGACCGCCTGAATGTCCTGGCCAAACGCTTGAGTGAAGAAACCGGCCGTCACGTTGAAGTCCTGGCGGCCGATCTCTCCGACCGGGCCGATCTGGCACGCGTCGAAGCGCGGCTCAAAACGGACAGCAACATTTCTGTGCTGGTGAACAATGCCGGGGTTGGCGCGACTCAGCCCTTGCTGGAGTCGGACGTCGACAAGCTCGACGACTTGCTGACGCTCAACGTGAACGTGCTGATGCGCCTGACGTATGCGGCGGTCCCGGCTTTCGTTGCCCGTGGCGGCGGCACGTTGATCAACATCGCCTCGATCGTGGCCATCGCCCCGGAGGTGTTGAACGGTGTTTACGGCGGCTCCAAGGCGTTCGTCCTGGCGTTCAGCCAATCCTTGCGGCATGAATTGGCGGACAAAAATGTCCGGGTCCAGGTGGTGCTGCCGGGCGCGACGGCCACCGAATTCTGGAGCGTGGCCGGCACGCCGCTGGAGCATCTGCCGGAGGCCATTGTGATGCGGGCGGACGACATGGTCGACGCGGCACTGTCCGGCCTCGACCAGGGTGAGTTCGTCACCATTCCGGCACTTCCCGAGCTCGCCGACTGGAGTGCCTACGAGGCGGCGCGCCAGAAGCTCATGCCTGACCTGTCGCGCAGTGCGCCGGCTGCACGCTATCGCGACTGACGTTCGACGCAGGCATCGATTGGCGAACGAAGGGGGCTACAAACATAGGGGCAAAATTACGGGGTGAAGTTCTCACTCCGCACGCGTCAGGCTTGAACGATCGTGCAGAACTCCTATGATGCAAAAGGCTTGCGCCTGCGCCTTGCAAACGGCGACGCCCCCAACGTTTCCCGGAGAGATCGCCCCTCGTGGAGCCCATTCCAGACGCCTTGCATGAGTCCCTCACGATCCGGTTCGTTTTTGGTCCGTTCTGCGTCGTTCCTGGTAAACGGCTGCTGACCCGCAACGGTGTTCCGGTGGAGATCGGCGGTCGGGCGCTGGATCTGCTGATCGCCTTGCTGGAGCAGCCGGGGCGCGTGTTGTCCAAGTACGATCTGATCGAAAAGGTCTGGCCCGACAGCGTGGTCGCCGAAGGCAGTCTGCGCTTTCACATGACGGGCCTGCGGCGGATTCTCGGGGATGGCGAAGAGCAGGCACGTTACATCACGACCCAGGTGGGAGTGGGCTACGCCTTTGTGGCGCCGCTGGAAAGGCAATTGTCCGAGGATCAGCCGGCATCCACCCCGACCAACCGTGACCGAAACGTATGCCACCTGCCACCACGGGCGAAGCTGATCGGTCGCGAAACCGATCTGCAACTGGTCGTCGATCACCTGCAGCAACCCAGGTTGTTCACCCTCGTCGGCCCCGGTGGTGTCGGCAAGACCAGCCTGGCTATCGAAGTGGCGCATCGCATCGCGGCCCAGGGTTACGAACGCGTGTGCTTCGTCGACCTGGCTCAGATTGAAGACAGCACGCTGGTGACGTCGGCATTGGCCAGATCGCTGGGCATTGCGGTGCAGGCTGAAGACCCGCTGTTTGTGCTGCTCGCGCATCTGCGTGAACAGCGGCTGATGCTGGTGATCGACAATTGCGAACACCTGATCGACGCCGTTTCGACCCTCCTGGAACAAATCAGCGACAGCGCGCCGGATGTGAGCATTCTGGCGACCAGTCGCGAGCCATTGCGCGTGCGCGGTGAATACGTTCACTGGCTCAATCCGCTGGAATTTCCTCGCGAGTCCCGGCACCTTTCCACTCAGGAACTGCTGGCATTCGCTGCGATCAGGCTGTTTGTCGAGCGCGCTTCGTCGAGCAATGCGGCGTTGCTGCTGGAGGCGGAGGGCGGGCAGATGATCGCGGACATCTGCCAACGCCTGGAGGGCATGGCGCTGCCGATCGAACTGGCGGCGATGCGAGTCGCCAGCCACGGCCTGAAGGCCACGCATGCCTTGCTCGGCGAACGCTTTTCACTGGGCTGGTCGGGGCGCCGGACGGCGGTGCCGCGGCATCAGACGCTGCGCGCCATGCTCGACTGGAGTTACGACCTGTTGTCGCCGCCGGAGCGTCTGGCGCTGGAGCGGTTGTCGGTGTTTGTCGGGCCGTTCTCTCAAGAGGCGGCGTCCCAGGTGGTGGCCGAGTCTCAGTCCGATGGCCCGGCGGTGGCCGCAATCCTCGATGATCTGGTGTGCAAGGGGCTGGTCACGGTCGATCACAGTGATTCGACGGACTCCTATCGGCTGCTGGAGATGACACGCGCCTATGCCCGGGAAAAACTGACGGCCCGGGGCGATGCCGAAGTCAACTCGCTGGCCTTCCGGCATGCGGCGTATTACATGGATCTGCTGGGTCACCCCGGTACCTCGCCCGATGAGTTTTTCCGCTACTTCGGGCGCCTTGCCACTCAGTTGGGCAACGTACGCAGCGCGCTGGAGTGGAGCTTCGGCCCCCATGGCGACCCGGGCCTGGCATTGCCCCTGGCGGCGGCGAGCGCCCCGTTGTTTTTGCATTTTTCGCTGTTGGTCGAGTGCCGGACCTGGTGTTCCCGGGCCGCGGAACTGCTCGAGCTGGGGTACTACGGCACATCGACCGAAATGGAATTGCAGGCGGCCCTCGGGCTGGTGCTGATGTTCACTCAGGGCAACAGCGAAGCGGCCGAAAAGGCCTTGCTCCGGGCGCTGGACATCGCCGTTGCGCTGGCGGATCACGGGTCACAGCTGAGGCTGCTGGGGCGCTTGCAGATTTTCTACGAGCGCATTGGCGATTTCCGCTCTTCGCTGGCATGGGCAGAGCAGGCCGCCGTGGTCGGCAATGTGCTGAATCAGCCGGCAGCCATTGCGATTGCTTCATCGCTGACCGGCATCTCCCATCATCTGTTGGGCAATCAGCGTCTGGCCCGACAGGAGCTGGAGCGCTCGCTGCGCAACAGCTTGCCGTCCCACCCCGGCAACACGATCTACTACGGCTTCGATCATCGCAATCGTACCGGGCTGGCACTGGCCCGTTCGCTGTGGTTGCAGGGTTTTCCCGATCAGGCCCGGCACTGGGCCGAACTGATCGAAGCCGAAGCGTCGGCGCTGCAGCATCCGGTCACCTACTGCATCGCGATGGTCTGGATTCTGTGCATCTATATCTGGACCGGCGATCTGGAGAAGGCACTCGCCAGTCTGGAGCGATTCAGTGCGGTTGCCGAAACCAATGCGCTGGGCCCGTACATGGCTGCCGCCCATGGCTTGTCAGCGGCGATTGCGATCCGCGCCGAACAGCCTGGTGATGCGGTGCCGCTGCTGGAGGAGAGCCTGGCGCGGTTGCGTGGCATGCGCTACGAACTGCTCACGACATCCTTTGAAATCGCATTGGCCGAGGGCCTGATGCTGGGCGGGCAACACGATAAGGCGCTGGCGCTGGTCGAAGGCACCATCGATCACTGTCGTCAGAGCGGCGACGCTTTCGCATTGCCGGAACTGCTGCGGATCAAGGCCGGTATTCTCAAGTTGATCGACGGCGAGAATGTTCAGGCCATCACGACCCTGCTTGAGGCGTCCATCGCGCTGAGCCGCGATCAGGGAGCCTGGGCATGGGAGTTGAGGACTTCGATGGATCTGGCCAGGCTCTGGCTGGAACAGGGAGGGGCGGAGCAGGCCAGGGCGTTGCTCGGCGTTTGTCGCGAGCGGGTTTCGGAGGGCTTCGACACCCTTGATCTGCGCCGGCTGGAATCCCTCTGGCAAAGCCTTTGCGTCACACGCGAGTGATCAGCGCCGCCATTTTCACCAGATCCGCCAGCGAACGGGCTTTCATCTTGCGCATGACCTTGCCCCGGTGGGCCTTCACTGTGATTTCGCTGATATCGAGGTCAGCGGCGATCAGCTTGTTCAGACGACCGCTGACCACCGCGGCCATGATTTCCTGTTCGCGGGGCGTCAGGGTTTTGTAGGCCTCAAGCACGGATAGCACGGCTTTTTCTTCCTCCAGCGCCGCGCGGCTGCCTTCGAGCGCCTCGCTCATGGCCGTGAGAAGCACGTCATCGTTGAACGGTTTGGTCAGAAACTCCACTGCGCCGGCTTTCAACGCTCGCACCGTGCGCGGAATGTCGCCGTACCCGGTGATGAAAATGATCGGCATGTTGTAGCGCTCGTCTGCCAGGGACGTCTGCAAATCCAGACCATTCAGGTCCGGCAGGTTGATATCCAGCACCAGACAACTGGGAACCCGCGCCCGAGGCTCGGCGAGAAAAGCCTGCGCGGACTCGAAGAGTCGTGGCTGCCAGCCGGCGCAGCGGATCAGCAGTTCCAGCGACTCGCGCACGGAGACGTCGTCATCCACAACGAAAACCACAGGCGTGACGTCACTCATCGGAGAAGCTCCGTGGCCGGGGGACACTGTGCGATTGCTGTTCAACATGACGATTCCTTTTCTTTGCCGCTTCGCGCTCAGTCGAGGGGCAGGGCGGCGCTCAGGGCCTTGAGCAGTTGCGCTTCACTGAAAGGCTTGAACAGGCACTCCACCGCGCCAGTGTTCATCAGCTTCGCCTGTTGGCTGGCGTCGGCGTGAGCGGTGATGAAAATCACCGGGATGCGATAGCCGCGACGCAGCAGTTCCCGATGCAGATCCTGCCCGGACATGCCCGGCATGGCCACATCGAGAATCAGGCAATCGGTCAGGCCGAGATAAGGCGACGCCAGAAACGCCTGGGCCGAGGCGAACGCCTGGACAGCGAACCCGAACTCCCTGATCAGGTCAGGCAGCGATTCGCGAACCGACTCGTCATCATCGACAACCGATACGAGCAAGTACTTACCCATCAGTGATTCTCCATGACGCGACCGGAGACATCGCGGTTGTCGGTTGGCGCAGACTCGTCCGCACACGGAATTGAAAAGGTGAACGTCGTACCCGGTCCGTCGTGGACCGTGGCCCGGAGCTGCCCGTCGTGGTGTTCGATGATGGAGCGACTGATCGACAGACCGACCCCCATGCCCGAGCTTTTGGTGGTGTAGAAGGCATTGAAAATACGTTCCATGTCCTGTGGATCGACGCCGGTGCCGCTGTCCTTCACCGCCAGATAAACGCTCTGGTGTTCCTGGCCGGTGCTGACGAAAAGTTCTCTGGAGCGACCGGTGATCGTCGTCATGGCCTCTACGGCGTTCATGATCAGGTTGAGGATCACCTGTTGAAGCTGCACCCGGTCGCCCTTGACCGGTGGCAGGGCCTCGGCGAATCGGGTATGCAGCACCACGTCGTTGCGTTGCAGCTCGCCCAGCAGCATGGCGATGACTTCTCGCGCTGCGTCATTGAGGTCGACGTTTTCAGTGGTGATGCTTTTTTTCGAGAACAACGCCCGCAAGCGGTTGATCACGTCAGCGGCCCGATTGCCGTCGCGAATGGTGCGGCGTGCGGTTTCCAGGGCACCGTCGACATTCGGAGGGTCGGCGCCAAGCATCCGCAGGCAGGTACTGGCATTGGTGATGATGCCGGCCAGCGGCTGATTGACCTCATGGGCAATCGATGCGGTGACTGCGCCCAGGCTGGCGACTCTGGCCAGATGCGTCAGTTCGGAACGGGCCTTGGCCAGAAAGGCTTCCGCCTGTTTGCGGTCTTCGATGTCGGTGTTTTCGCCATACCAGCACACGATCCGGCCCGCCTCGTCGCGCTGGGGTACGGCGCGGATCAGAAACCAGCGGTAAATGCCGTCGAAGCGTTTCAGGCGAGCCTCGTACTCACCGGCATCGCCCGAATGCAGAAGCGCTTGCCAATAAGCACCGAGCCCCGGGGCGTCGTCGGGGTGGATCGAGGCCGTCCAGCCGTTTCCGCACGCCTCTTCGAGCGACATGCCGGTGTAGTCGCACCAGCGTCGGTTGACGAAACCCACGCTGCCTTCGGGCGAAGCGCTCCAGACGAACCCGGGAACGGCATCGATGATGCCGCGCAGGCGCTCCTCCGAGCGGCTGACGTCTGCGAGGGCCTTGGCGATCAAGACCTTGTCCCGTCGGCGCTCATCGATATCGACCTGCAACACGCACCAGCGAGTGATGGTGCCCTCGCTGTTCCTGACCGGCAGGCCGCGCACATGAAACCAGCGATAGACCCCGTCGGCGCGACGAATGCGATGCTCGACGTCATAGGGCGTGCCGGTGCCGACCGAATGCATCCACGCCGCAGTGACCGATGGCAGATCGTCCGGGTGCACGGTGTCGCTGGCCTGCCAGTTTTTCAGTTCATCGAACGGGATGCCGATGTAGTCGAGGATTTGCCGGTTGACCTGCTCCAGTTCACCGGACGGCGTCATGAAGGCGACCATGGCCGGAATGCTGTCGATGATCGAATCGACCTCGGACATTGGCAGCTTCCTGTCATTGACGTGACCCGGCCCGTCTTCGATGACGCGCTCGTGCTCATTCGCCATATCGATTCTCATTGTGCAGTCACCGTTGAACAAAGATGCGCCTTCTGATGGCACCCGCCCATCATACTTTGGTGTCGCTTGTCGCGAATATCGGCCGCCATCGCACATTGCGGAGGGCATCACGATGCTGCTTTTGTAAGGCACTGTATCTACGACCCCTCCAGCCATACAAGCATGCAAAGCGCCCGCTTCGCGAAACCGCGTGGATACATTCGCCGCGCAGTCTTGGCCCTGGTTTCAACGTCCTCCGACGATTGAATGAAGGCAACGTGACGTCCGCGCTCCTGCCGCCGCCAAGGTAGCAGGACAGGTCGTCCCTGTGACAAGGCAGAATCTTATGAAAGCAGTGGTCATCCAGGCCTTTGGCGGGCCCGAAGTCTTGACGGTGCAAGACATTCAACTGGCAGAACCGGGCCCCGGACAAGTCCTGGTCAAGGTCATGGCGGCGGGTATCAATTTCATGGACACCGGTGTCCGGCGCGGGCTCGGCGCTGCCTGGGAACTGCCGCTGACACCGGGGGCGGAAGGCGCCGGTATCGTCCTGGCCACCGGCCCGCAGGTGACGGAGTTCAGTGTCGGTGACCGCGTGGCCTGGCATTACGTGCCGGGCAGCTACGCCGAACAGGTCATCGCGCCGGTCAGCCAGTTGGTGCCGTTGCCGGATGAGATCGACTTCGTCACCGCCGCCAGCCTGATGATGCAAGGCCTGACCGCCGCCAATCTGGTGGACAAGGTGCATGCGATCCAGCCAAGTGACTTGGCCTTCGTGCACGCGGCGGCCGGTGGTGTGGGGCTGATGCTGACCCAGTTGATCAAGCTGCATGGCGGCAAGGTCATTGGCCGGGTATCTCACGCCGACAAGGTGGAGGCCGTGCTCGCGGCAGGTGCCGATTACGCAGTGATCGGGCGGGCGCACAACATTGCCGGACAGGTCATGCGCCTGACGGAGGGAAAACGCGTGAATGTGGTGTACGACGGCACTGGCGCGGAAGGTTTTGCCGACTCGCTGGAGATGCTGGATGACTTCGGCACCCTGGCTTTGTACGGACCGTTCATGGATCCGATACCGCCGATCGATATCTTCAGCGTGCCGCGCAGCATCAAGCTGACGTATCCCTCGGTCATGCACTACGTTCGCGATCGCAAGGTGCTGCTGGAAAAAGCCCGGCAACTGTTCGCGTGGGTCAGTGCCGGCAAGCTGAAGACCTTCATCGGCAATCGTTATTCGCTGGACGAAGCACAACAGGCCCATATTGATATCGAGTCGCGCAACACGACGGGCAAGTTGATCATCGTCCCTTAGTGCCACGCCAGATCAGCAGGGCCGCCAAGACCTGGCTCACGGAAAAAAACGTGAACAGGTGTTGTGCGGTCCATTCGGCATCCAGCAGAAAACCGGCGACCACCGGCGAAATGATCGCCCCCAGACGCCCCATCGCCAGTACCAGGCCGACACCGGTCGTGCGAACCGACGTGCAGAACGCCTGAGGGGCCAGGACATACAAGGCAGCCACCGCACCATTGAGCATCAGGCCAAGGGTGACGGCCACGAGTGCCGCCAGGCCGGGTATGTGCGAGGCCGGCACGATCAATGGCAGCAGGACAGCATTGAGCAGCAGGAAACCCGTTAACAGACGTTGGCAGCCGAAACGATTGGCCGCGAGGCCCAGAAGCAGGGCACCGAGCATGCCCCCGAACGCCAACAGCACCCCGATCCGGGCGCCTTGTCGGTCGGTAAAGCCGTTATGGACCAGCAGGCTCGGGGTCCAGCTCATCACGAAGTAAAAGCAGAACATCAACAGAAAGAGTGCCAGCGCCAGCGACGTGGTCTGTTGCCACTGACCGGGCGCAAACGGTCGGCGGGCGTTGTCGGGCGACGCTGGAGCGCCAGGCACGCGGTGTTCGAGTGCCAGAAACGACGGCGACTCTCGTAGCCAATGGACGCCGGCCAACGCCGCCGCCAGCGTGATGCAACCACCGGCAAGAAAGACATACCGCCAGCCCACCCAATCATTCAGTACATGCGCCAGTACCCCGCCCAGGCTGGCGCCCATGGCGAAGGCGAGGGATTGCAGTGCGATGGCCAGATTGCGCCGGTGCGCGCTGGCGTGTTCGAACGTCAGCACGTTCGCCCCCACCAGCACCGCCCCCGTGCCGATGCCGGTCAGCAAGCGCAGGAACATCAGCACGTGATGGTCCGGACTCCAGAACGACAGCAACATGCTCAGGCCGCCGAGCAGCAGACCGGCGAGCAACAACGGCCTGCGACCGAAGCGGTCGGCCCTGGGCGCGGCCAGCAGCGAACCGAGCGCCATCCCGACCAGGCTGGCGCTCAACAACAGGCCCAGTTGCGCGCCGCTCAACGCCCACTCCGCAGAAACGCGGCTGGCGGTGAAGGCCATGGCCATCACATCCAGTCCGTCGATCACGTTGAACAGCATGCACAGCCCGATCACCCACCACTGCGAAGTGGTCGATGGCGTACTGCTCAGGCGTTCGAGCGCTGTGTCCCCACGCATCCGCAATCCTTGTTCCGCTCTGTCAATTAAATGGGCCGTGTCCCCGCCGCATTCTGCCCGTTAACCGCTGCTGATTTCGAGCGCGATTTTGCGCGTCATACCAAGGTATCGACCGACACCAACGTGTAATCGCGGCGAGGGTGTCAGGGTGGTCTGATCCGAATGGCGATGCCTTTCGAATAATGACTACAAGGAGATCCATCATGGTTGCGGTTATGTGCGGTTCCACATGGCGCCATTGCCTGGCGTCAGCCATCAGAAGAGGGGCCCTGGGCCTTGCCGTGCTCGCAGGCAGCAGCGCGACCTGGGCCAGCAGCACGACCACCGATCCGTCGCAAGCGATTCGTCCGTACCACGTCCATGTGGATGAAGCGAAATTGACTGACCTGCGCAAACGCATTGCCGACACCCGCTGGCCCGACAAGGAAACGGTCAACGACGTGTCCCAGGGTGTGCAGCTGGCGCAGGTCGAGGCCCTGGTGAAGTATTGGGGCAGCGGTTATGACTGGCGCAAGGCCGAGGCGAAACTCAATGCCTTGCCGGAGTTTGTGACCACGATCGATGGTGTCGACATTCAGTTCATCCACGTGCGTTCACGCAACCCCAATGCGATGCCGCTGATCCTCACCCATGGCTGGCCGGGTTCGCAATTCGAGTTCCTCAAGACCATCGGCCCGCTGACTGACCCCGTGGCATATGGCGGCAAGGTGGAGGACTCGTTCGATGTGGTGATCCCGTCGATTCCCGGTCACGGTTTTTCCGGCAAGCCGACCGAACTCGGCTGGGGTCCGGATCGGGTCGCAAAGGCCTGGGATGTGCTGATGAAACGTCTGGGTTATACCCATTACGTGTCTCAGGGCGGCGACCACGGTTCGGTGATCTCTGATGCATTGGGTCGTCTGGCGCCGCCCGGCCTGCTGGGCATTCACTTGAACATGCCGGCCACCGTGCCACCGGAACTGGTCAAGCCGATCAATGGTGGAGACCCAGCTCCGGCCGGGCTGAGCGGCCCGGAACTGACGGCGTTCAACTCGCTCAGCCAGTTCTTCGGGCGCAACGCGGCCTATGGCGCCATGATGGTGACCCGACCACAGACCATCGGTTATCTGCTGGCCGATTCGCCTGCCGGCACGGCGGCGTGGATGTATGAAAAGTTCGCCGCGTGGACCGACAGTGACGGTCAGCCCGAGAAAGTCCTGAGCCGCGATGAAATGCTCGATGACATCAGCCTTTACTGGCTGACCGACAGCGGCGCCTCGTCCTCCCGTTTCTATTGGGAGAACAACAACAATAACTTCAGTGCCGCCGCGCAGAAGACCGCCGACATCAAGGTGCCTGTCGCGATCACCGTGTTCCCTCACGAAATCTACCGCGCGCCGAAAGTCTGGTCGCAACGCGCCTATCCGTCGCTGGCCTACTTCAGCGAGGTCAGCAAGGGCGGTCACTTCGCGGCCTGGGAGCAACCGCAATTGTTCAGCGAAGAACTGCGCGAAGCCTTCCGGCCACTGCGTGCCGCCGCGCAGAAAACCACGGCTCAGGCAGCCCGCTGACCTTTTGATCCGCAAGCCTTTCAACCCCAAGCCCTTCAACCAAAGCCCGGAACCGCCGCCCGGCGGTTCACGGTGGAGACTCGGCATGACTGACTCTGACGCTGTAATCCAATCCCGGCGCGTGCTCGCCGGTTCGATGCTGGCGATTGCCCTGGCTGTCGTCGCGACATACGCCGGCGCCACTGAAGTGCCTGCAGGCAAGATCGACGCCATTACCGCTGGCAGCAACGTTTCATTCGGCGCGCTGAAACACGTCAAGGCCGGACTGCTGGACGTGTCGTACGCCGAAGTCGGCCCCGCCGACGGCCCGGTGGTGATCCTGCTGCACGGCTGGCCCTACGACATTCACAGCTACACCGACGTGGCCCCGGCACTGGCGCAGAAGGGCTATCGGGTACTGATTCCCTATGCGCGCGGTTATGGCGATACGCGCTTTTTGTCAGCCAAAACCGTGCGCAACGGACAACCCTCGGCGCTGGCCAAGGATCTGATCGACTTCATGGATGCCCTGAAGATCAAGCAAGCCGTGCTCGGCGGTTACGACTGGGGTGCACGCACCGCCGATATCGTCGCCGCGCTCTGGCCGGAACGGGTCAAAGCGCTGGTGGCGGTGAGCGGTTACCTGATCGGCAGCCAGGACGCCGGCAAGGCGCCGTTGCCTCCCGCCGCCGAGTTGCAGTGGTGGTATCAGTTCTACTTTGCGACCGAGCGCGGTCGTCTGGGTTACGAGAAAAACACCCATGACTTCGCGAAACTGATCTGGCAATTGGCGTCGCCGAAATGGAACTTCGACGATGCGACCTACGACCGCAGCGCCGCCGCGTTGCAGAATCCCGATCATGTCGCCGTGTCGATCTTCAACTACCGCTGGCGTCTGCGGCTGATCAAAGGGGAAGCGCAATACGATCCGCTGGAGAAAAAACTGGCGGCGTTCCCTTCGATCAACGTGCCGACCATCACCCTGGAAGGTGATGCCAATGGTGCGCCGCACCCACCGGCCGAGGCGTATGCCAAACGCTTTACCGGCAAATACGAATACCGGCTGATCAGCGGTGGCATCGGCCACAACCTGCCGCAAGAAGCGCCGCAGGCCTTCGCTCAGGCAGTGATCGATGCCGATCATCTCTGATAGCCGGCCTGAGGGAATCCGACGATGAAACTCAACCATTGGGCCGTGTTGCCAGCGGCCATTGCGCTCGCGGCACTGGCAGCCACGGGCGTCGCTCTGGGCGAAGCCGATGACGGTGATGCTTCGCCGATCTACGGCGTGAAGCTGCCGAAAAACTATCGTCAGTGGGCGCTGATTGCCCCGGCCCAGGAAGCCGCGCCGCTGGATGAATTGCGCGCGGTGCTGGGCAATGACCGGGCGATCAAGGCTTACCAGAGCAAGACGCTGCCGTTCCCCGACGGCACGGTGCTGGTCAAGCTGGCGTGGAAACACGTGCAGTCCCCGGAGTTCGAACCCGCCTCGATTCCGGGGGCGGCCACCACCGTTCAGGTGATGGTCAAGGACTCGCGACGATACGCCTCGACCGGCGGCTGGGGATTTGGCCGCTTCATCAATGGCAAGCCTGCCGATGAAGCCCAGCACCAGACCTGTTTCGCCTGCCATCAGGCGCGGGTGCAGAACCACGATTTTGTCTTCACCCGATACGCCCCCTGATCCATCACACAAGGAGTTGTCACATGAAAAGAACATTGACTGCACTGACCCTCGCGGCCGGCCTGTGCCTGGGCGTGAGTGCCTTCGCCCAATCCGCCAAACCGACCGTGGTACTGGTGCATGGCGCCTTCGCCGATGCGTCGAGCTGGAACGGCGTGGCGAAAATTCTCGAGAAGGATGGCTACACGGTGATCGCCGCCGCCAACCCGTTGCGCGGCGTCAAGAGCGATGGCGCAGCGGTATCGGCGTTGCTGAGCAGCATCCAGTCGCCGGTGGTGCTGGTCGGTCACTCCTATGGCGGCAACGTCATCAGTGAGGCGGCCAACGATCATGCCAATGTCAAGGCGCTGGTGTATGTCAGTGCCTTTGCCCCCGAGGCCGGTGAAACTGTTGCCGGGCTCGCCGGCAAGTTTCCCGGCAGTACCCTCGGGCCAACGCTGGCGCCACCCGTTGCGCTGGCCGATGGCGGCAAGGACTTGTACATCCAGCAGAGCAAGTTCCACGATCAGTTCGCGGCTGACGTCCCTGCTGCTCAAGCGGCACTGATGGCGGCCACCCAGCGGCCCGTCACGGAAGCGGCGCTCAACGAGCAGGCCGGGGCGCCTGCCTGGAAGCACATTGCGTCCTGGTACATCTACGGCGACAAGGACAGGAACATACCGCCCCAGGCGATGGCGTTCATGGCCAAACGTGCGGATGCCAAGGCGGTCGAGGTGGTGAAGGGCGGCTCTCACGTGGTGATGGTGTCGAACCCGGCACCGGTGGCCCGGCTGATCGAGAAAGCGGCGACGGCCCTCTGAACTTCGGCGGTGCACCCGGGTGCACCGCCGTTTTTTATCGGTTCAGGCAGCGGATATCTGCGGCGACTTCATCGGGGCCAGTCTGAGCAGGGGCGTGATGCCGAGCATCAACAGCAGTACCGCGAACATCGATGCGTACGCCGGGCCGAAGTGTCCGGTGTATTCGCGCAAGGCACCGAACAGCAGCGGCCCGAGCGCGGCGATCAGGTAACCGATGAACAGCATGAACACCGTCCATAACCCCGCCTGTTCGCTGGTGCTGGCGTGATCCAGCGGCAAGGTCATGGCCACGGTGAAACCCATGCCCAGACCGATGGCTGCGAGCACCACGTAGAGCATCGGCCAGTACGCCGGCAGGAACGCCATGCCGCCAACTCCCATCAGTGCCAGCAACGCCGACAATCCCAACAGGCCGCGCCGGTCGTGGGCCTTGCCTCGAATCAGCCCCGCACCCACGCTGGCAACGGCGAATACCGCGGTAAAAATGCCCAGCAGAACGCCCGGGGAAACACTCGACGTGGCCGCTTCCACCGACGCAGGCGCCATCCAGGCGAAGAGGGCGTAGACCACGAATTGACCGGCACCGAAATTCAACGCGATCAGCCACGCCTGCAGATTGACCCATGGCAGACGTTTGCTCGGGTTCGACGGCGATTTCACCGCTGGCGCCGGTGTCGCAAAACGCCGTGCCATCCACACCCAGCTGGCGATGGCGGTGAGGCACAGCACGCTCCAGCTGCCGGCGCTGACCCGCCAGTCCTGCGCCAGCTCGGCAATCGGCGCGCTGAACACTGCCGCGAGGGTCGCGCCCAGGCTCAGTCCGCCGGCATAGATGCCCATGAACAGCGCCGGTCGTTGCGCAAAGTGAGTCTTGATCCATGCACCGGTCATGGCGCCAGCGACCGCGATGCCGATGCTGGCAAGGAACGTGCTGCCGAGCAGAAAAAAAGCATTCGGCGAGATTGCCCGCAGCAACGTGGACGCGCCCAACAATGTCAGGGCGACCACCACACTGCGATCGATCCCGAAGCGCCTGGCCAGGCTCGGCACCACCAGCGCGAACACGCCCATGCAGACGTCGGGGATGGAAGTCAGCAACGCAGCCTGGGTGTAGCTCAATTGGAAGTGTTGCTGGATCAGCGTCAGGATCGGTCCCACCGAGATGATCGGCGGACGCAACGCGATGGACAGAATCAGCAGGCCGATCACCGCCGTGACGCTTTGTGGGGGAGCGGAGAGATTACGCGTGTTTGCCATGGAAAAAGCCTCATTGCTCAAGAATGAGCGCAAGGCTAACAATGGGCTCGCAATGGCAAATGCCAGAATTTGTCGCCAAAGTGACAATCACTGAATGAGGCGATCAAGGTCCGTTTTCAGGAGAGTC
Organism: Pseudomonas sp. BW7P1; assembly: GCF_024981055.1. Classification (NCBI taxonomy): domain Bacteria; kingdom Pseudomonadati; phylum Pseudomonadota; class Gammaproteobacteria; order Pseudomonadales; family Pseudomonadaceae; genus Pseudomonas; species Pseudomonas sp. BW7P1. The sequence goes on from NZ_CP103374.1 coordinate 2,685,103, forward strand.
CACTTGATGAAACGAGAGGTGCGCAAGCTCATCGCCAGAGCTGAGTCCGCGCCGCGCAGCGAACGTTATCCCGACTACCGGGATGTGCCACGGGTGATGACCGTGCTGGTGCGCGATCAGGCCACTGGCGAGTACAACGAACCGCATGTGCATCGTCATGGGCAGTTGCTGTACGCCTCAAGCGGCGTGATGCGGGTGGCCACTGAACGCGGATTGTGGATCCTGCCGCCGAAGCGGGCGTTATGGATTCCGCCAGGGGTGACCCACGATCAGTTGATGCTGAGCGCGGTCAAGATGCGCTCGATCTACATCGAGCCGCAGGCCTGCGCCGGGCTGGGCCCTGACTGCAAAGTGCTGGAAATCCCCGGACTGTTGCGCGAGTTGATTCTGGCCCTGGCCGAGCAGCCGATCGAATACCCGCAGGAGGGGCGCAACGCGCACATCGTGGCGTTGATACTCAGCGAACTGCAGGGGGCGCGGACCTTGCCGATCGAAGTGCCGTGGCCGCTCGACAGGCGACTGGTCACGGTGTGCGAGGCAATTCTGCAGGACCCCGGACAAGACCATTCGATCGGCTATTGGGCAGACCGGGTCGGCGCCAGTCCGCGCACGCTGATTCGCCTGTTCGTCAATGAAACCGGCCTGAATTTCCGTCATTGGTTGCAGCAGGTGCGGCTGGCGACTGCCATCGACCGTCTCGACAAAGGACAGTCCGTCAGCGTGATTGCCCGGGACCTGGGTTACGCCAGCCAGAGCGCCTTCAGTGCGATGTTCAGACGAGTGATGGGCGAATCGCCCCGTGCGTTTCTCGTGCGCGATTAGCGCCGTCCGGCGTTTCCGATACCTTTGTATTCTGTCGTCGAAGGGAGTCGGGTGTTATCAATGCTTCTGCAATGCAGGTAATTGAAAACCCGCCCGTCGTTCCGCAAGGAACCTTCGAAGAGAGAGAAGCCTGATGCTTTTATACCTGTCGACCTGGTCCGAAATCGCGCAATTCCTCGAACGCAGCCGCACTATCGTCATCCCGATCGGTTCCAACGAACAGCACGGGCCCACCGGCCTGCTGGGCACCGACTGGATGTGCCCGGAAATCATCGCCCATGAAGCGCAGAAGAACGCCGACATCCTGATCGCCCCGACCTTCAACATCGGCATGGCGCAGCATCACCTGGGTTTTCCCGGCACCATTTCGCTCAGGCCTTCGACCTTCATCGCTGCCATCGCCGACTGGACCCGTTCGCTGGTCGCCCATGGCTTTGAAAAGATCCTTTTCCTCAATGGCCACGGCGGCAACATCGCGTCAATCGAAGCCGCGTTTTCGGAGCTGTACGCTGAAGCGAGTTTCGCCCGCCGCAAAGCCGGGTTCGCTTTGAAACTGTGCAACTGGTGGGACCTGGAAGGGGTGAACGAGCTCGCCCGAGACCAGTTCCCGACCGGCCACGGCATTCATGCCACGCCTTCGGAAATCGCCGTGACCCAATGGGCGTACCCCGATTCCATCAAGTCGGCGGACTACTCGCCACAAATCGCCAATTGGGGGCCGATCCGTGAAGCGGCGGACTTCCGTGCCCGTCACCCGGACGGCCGCATGGGCTCGGACCCGGCCCAGGCTTCACCGGAAAAGGGCCGGCAACTGGTGGAAATGGCCGCTCGCGGCCTGGTGCAGGAGGTGCAGGCCTTCAGCCGTGAATCATTGCCCGACTGAGCCGTCGCCCTGACCAACGCCCGGATTTTCCGGGCGTTGCTGTTTCAACCCTTTGGGAGTATCGACATGTGGACTATCAAGCACAGCTACATCGATGGCGCATTCGTGCCCGTTCAGGGCCGCGAAACGATCGAATGCATCAACCCGGCGACGGAAGCAGTCATCGGCACCGTCACCCTGGCCAACCGCGACGATGCCAGACAAGCCATCGCCGCTGCCCGGCGTGCACAGATCACGATGGGCGGCACCTCGAAAGCCGAGCGTATCGACATGCTCAAGCGCCTTCAGGCGGCGGTGCTGGAGAGCACCGACGAAATACGCGACACCGCCATCGAGGAATACGGCGCACCGTTGGCTCGTGCGCAATGGGTCAGCCAGTACGCGTCGCAGTCCTTCGCCAACGCAGCGCAGGTGCTGGAGCGCTACGAGCTGGTCCGGTCTGTGGGCCATGCAAGGGTGATCATGGAGCCGGTCGGGGTGTCGGCGTTGTTCGCCCCCTGGAACAGCACCGCCGGTACGGTATGCAGCAAACTGGCGGCGGCGATTGCCGGCGGTTGTGCCACGGTCATCAAGCCGAGTGAGCTGAGCCCGTTGCAGACCCGGGTGCTCGCGCTCGCCCTGCAACGTGCGCAACTGCCCGACGGGGTGATCAACATTGTCTTGGGCCGCGGGAGCGATGTGGGCGACGAAATCAGCACCAGCCCGCACATCGCGAAGATCTCGTTTACCGGCTCCACCGCCACCGGAAAACTCATCGCCCGCGCCGGCATCGAGACGATGAAACGGGTGAGCCTGTCGCTCACCGGCAAGTCGGCGTCCATCCTGCTGGACGACGCGGATCTCGAAACGGCCATCCCCATGGCGCTGAATGGCGCTTTCATGAACAACGGTCAGGCCTGTGTCGCCGGTACGCGGCTGTTGGTCCCGCGCACGAACTTGCCGCAGGTGATCGAGCGGGTGAAAACCCTGGTCGACGCCATAGTGGTCGGTAATCCTCGTGATCCGGCGACCGCCATCGGCCCGATGGTCAACCAGGCGCAGTTTGATCGCGTGCAGGGTTTTATCCGGCGCGGGCTGGAGCAGGGCGCCCGGTTGGTCGTCGGCGGGGAGGGCCGGCCTGCCGGGCTGAGCCAGGGCTATTTCGTGAAACCCACGGTGTTTGCCGACGTCAGCAACGACATGGACATCGCCCGGGAAGAGATTTTCGGCCCGGTGCTGTCGATCATTGCCTATGACGATGAAGAGGACGCGGTCCGCATTGCCAATGCCAGCGTCTACGGTTTGCAGGCCTATGTGTTCACCCGCGAGGTGGAACGTGGCCGACGCATCGCTACGCGTCTGGAGGCCGGTTCGGTGTTGATCAACCGGATTGCACCGGAGCTGCTTGCGCCGTTTGGCGGGGTCAAGCAGTCGGGGATTGGCAGGGAGTTCGGGGTGTCGGGGCTGGAAGCGTTTCTTGAAGCGAAAAGCATCGTAGAGGACTGACAACGACAGCAGGGCCGGCAGGATCAATCCTGCTGGACCTGCTTGCATCATTGCGGATCAGCCCAGTGCTTCGATGGCCTGCGCAACGCCTGCACCATACGCCGGATCGGCGCGGGTGCAGTTATCGATGTGGCGTTGTCGGGTCTGGGCGCTGGCGCCATGGATCGAGCGTGCCGTGTTCTCGAACAAGGCCTGTTGCTGGGCGGGCGACATGGCGCGGAACAGTGCACCGGGTTGCGAGAAGTAATCGTCGTCCTCGCGGTGATTCCAGTGTCCGGCGCTGCCTTTGAGGGCCAGCGGTGGCTCACTGAAATCCGGTTGCTCGGCCCACTGGCCATGGCTGTTGGGCTCGTAGCCGATTGTGCTGCCCGCATTCGAATCGGTGCGCATCTGACCGTCCCGGTGATAGCTGTTGACCGGGCAGCGCGGCGCATTCACCGGGATCTGATGATGATTGACGCCCACGCGATAGCGCTGTGCATCGCCGTAGGAGAACAGTCGCGCCTGGAGCATTTTGTCCGGTGAGAAGCTGATGCCGGGCACCACGTTGGCCGGGTTGAAGGCCGCCTGTTCGACGTCGGCGAAGTAGTTGTCGGGATTGCGGTTGAGTTCGAGCACACCGACTTCGATCAGCGGGTAGTCCTTGTGAGGCCAGACCTTGGTCAGGTCGAAGGGGTTGAACGGGCAGGTGTCGGCGTCCACCTCGGGCATGATCTGCACAAAAAGCTTCCATCGCGGGAAGCGGCCTTCCTCGATGGCGGTGTACAGGTCGCGCTGGGCACTTTCGCGATCATCGCCGATCAATGTCGCGGCTTGTTGGTCGGTCAGGTTCTCGATGCCTTGCTCGGTTTTCCAGGTGAACTTCACCCAGAAACGCTCGTTCGCCGGGCTGATGAAACTGAACGTATGGCTGCCGAAACCATGCATGTGCCGGTAAGTGCGCGGCAATCCGCGATCACTCATGACAATCGTCACTTGATGCAGCGCCTCGGGCAGTAGCGTCCAGAAATCCCAATTGTTGCGGGCGCTGCGCAGGTTGGTTCGAGGGTCGCGTTTGACCGCGTGGTTGAGGTCGGGGAATTTCAACGGGTCACGAAGAAAGAACACGGGTGTGTTGTTGCCCACCAGATCCCAGTTGCCTTGCTCGGTATAGAACTTGATGGCGAATCCGCGAATGTCACGTTCGGCATCGGCGGCGCCACGCTCGCCGGCCACGGTGGAAAAACGCACGAAGATATCGGTGGTTTTACCCACGCCGGAGAACAGCGCTGCCTTGGTATATCGACTGATATCGCGGGTGACGGTAAAGGTGCCGAATGCCCCTGAACCCTTGGCGTGCATGCGTCGTTCGGGAATGACCTCACGATCGAAATGCGCCAGTTTTTCCAGCAGCCATACGTCTTGCAACAGCACCGGGCCTCGGGGGCCGGCGGTCTGCGAGTTGTTGTTATCCACCACTGGCGCGCCGGCGGCGGTCGTCAGCTTGTTCATGCGCTACTCCTGGCTTTTGTTGGTTTGCCGCCATCACATCAAAAGCCTCGGGGTGCCCTCTATTGCACCTTGGTGTCGCTGCAGGAAAGGGGGGAATGGCCGGACATTGCAGTGTGATCAGGCGAGGGTGATGCTGACATTGACGTTGTTGCGCGTGGCTTTGGAATAAGGGCAATTCTGGTGCGCCGCTTCGATCAGCTGCTGTGCCAGTTCCGGCTCGATTTCCGGCAACGATACAGCCAGACGTGCCTGCAGGAAGAACCCGTGCTCTGCGTGTACGAGGTCGACATGAGCCTCAACCCCGGCGTTTGCCGGGAAGCCGATCCTGCGGGCGTTGCAGGCGTGGCGCAGGGAACCGAGAAAACAGGCTGACCAGCACACCGCGAACAACTGCTCGGGATTGGTTCCGGTTCCGGGTGCGCCCGGAGGAGAGAGCCTGAGATCCAGTCGACCGTCGTGACTGCGTGCGGTCCCTTCACGGCCTCCTGTGGTGCAGGTGTGAGCGGTGTAGAGCGTTTTCTCGATGTTGATCATGGGCATTCCCTGGTGAAGATTTCACTGCGTCGAACGATCTTTGCAGGCTGCGCGCGCAGTGCCGGTGCGTTCCGTTGGCGACACGCACGCCAGCGGTGGGGAAGCGGCTGTCGTGGCCATGTCCCGCTTGCCCAGCTTGATGAGCAGCGTGGATCTTGCAATCTCGATCAGCCAGGCCCGAAACGGAAAGTCGGGGTCGTGCCGGGCCTGTTCCAGATAAAGCATCTTGAAGGCTTGCTGAACGAGGTTGCCGGTGTCCTCGCGGCTGATCCGCCCGGCCTGGACCTGGCCCTCGTAAAAGGCGATGAGCAACGGCGTCACGGTCGCGAACAGCTGTTGTGATTCAACCCTGTCATGCCGGACGGCGCCGGTGACCAGGGCATACAGTTCGTCGTTGCCGAGCCGGTCGGCCTCGCACAGGCACTGTTGGCGATAACCTTCAGCCATGATCGGATCCCTCGCAAAACCATCATTCGACCGAGCGAAGCGAGCGAAAAGATTCGCAGGGAGCCTCGCGCTCGGCGGTGAGATTCAAGCCTGCCTTCACCGCTCCATGACTGCCAGTTATGCGTTGTTAGCGCTTGTTAGCAACTGGCTGTGGCAGCACGTTGCAGGGTGATTTTTTTGCTGGCTGGCCAAGACGCTGCGCGGGTTTTCGATGGCCTTTGCCTGGAGAAACGGCGGGGAGGTGTTCGGGCATTTTTGACATCCCTGTCTCTTTGCCATCGTCACGATGACGTAGGAAATGTCTGATATTTATTTCGCAGAATTCCTACATTTTGTTTGCCTCACCGGCAAAAAACGTGGTTATTATCCGCCGGCGCTCCGGGTCACAAACCCGGCGCCAGAAGATTGCCGTGCGTCTACAGGCCCGGCAGTCGCAGCCGATCGGGACCACCCTGGCGCTGTCACCCACCGCGCAGGTTGTTCCTCGTCGTTGACCCTCAAATGGAAGTCGAGGTTTCAATTGAGCACGCGGTTTGCAATTGACGATGCAATGGACAAGGCGATCGATCTCGCCATCGGTCCTGGCAATTCTCCAGCTGTTCACGCTGATCGCGCCGCGGTGTTCTTCGCCAGCCTTTCTCCCCCCGGTTTCCTGTGTGTGCCTGCGTGCGACGCGAGTCTGCATGCGCGTGCCGCGCCATCTTCCTGAATTCGAATGACCGAACCGGCACTTGATGCCGGGGCCTGACTGGCGGGGTGCGTACTGCCCCTGCCTGATCACAACAACAAAGCAGTCATGGACGGTAGCCTCCGATGTTCGACAACACTTCCTTGCGTGGGACGAATCCTGCGCAGCCCGACGTTTCATCCTCGATTCCGTTCGATACCGATCTGTGTGTGCACGGTCTGTTCGAAGCGCAGGTGCTGCGTACCCCCGAGGCGATTGCCGTACGTTGGCAGGATGAGGCGCTCAGCTACCGCGAGCTCAACCGCCGGGCCAATCGCCTGGCTCATTACCTGCGCCGTTTCGGGGTCGGACCGGACGTGCGGGTCGGACTCTGTCTGGAGCGTTCGCCGCAAATGCTGGTGAGTGTGCTCGCGGTGCTCAAGGCCGGCGGCGCCTACGTGCCGCTGGACCCGGCGTATCCGCAGGCGCGGCTGGCACACATGCTGGCCGACAGCGCACCGCCGGTGGTGCTGACCGACGGTCAGGCGCGACAAGTCCTGATGGCTGCGCTCGAACAGGCGACGCTTGCGCCGACAGTGCTCGATCCGTGCGATTCGATACATTGGGCTTCGCTGTCACCGGACAATCCCGATCCTTACGCGACAGGCCTGACATCCCGGCACCTGGCCTACGTGATCTACACCTCGGGCTCCACCGGCAAGCCGAAAGGCGTGATGGTCGAGCATCGCGGGCTGATCGCCGTGAGCGCCGCCTGGGCGCAGCTCTATGCCTTGGGCGAGCCGGTCAATCACTTGCAAATGGCCGGGTTTTCCTTCGATGTGTTCAGCGCCGACCTGATCCGGGCGCTGGGGTTCGGCGGCACGCTGGTGCTGTGCCCACGAGACACCTTGATGGACCCGCCGGCCCTGTATCGTTTGATGCGAGACGCGCAGATCGGCTTTGCCGACTTCGTGCCGGCGCTGCTCAATCCCTTGCTGGCGTGGGTCGAAGAGAGCGGTCATGACCTGTCGTTCCTTAGCACCGTGGTCTGCGGCTCGGACATCTGGACCGCCCACAGCGCCCGGCAACTGCGCAGGTTGTGCGGCGACAAGGTGCAAATCGTCCAGGCCTATGGCGTGACCGAGGCAAGCATCGACAGCACCTGTTTCGAGTTCACCGAAAACAGCCGCACCGACGGCGTCCTGCCGATTGGCCGGGCGCTGCCCAACACCCGGATCTACCTGCTCGACGAACAGGGCGAGCCTGTTACCGAGGGGGCTGCGGGTGAGCTGTACATCGGTGGTGTCGGCGTGGCGCGGGGTTATCTGAACCTGCCGCAGCTCACTGCCGAGCGCTTTATCGACAACCCGTTCGTAGCGGGCGAACGCCTTTACCGCAGCGGTGATCTGGCGCGCTATCGGGTCGACGGCCTACTGGAGTTTCTGGGACGCAACGATTCCCAGGCCAAGTTGCGTGGTCTGCGTCTGGAGCTGGGAGAAATCGAAACCCGGCTGGCGGACATTGCAGGTGTGCGCGAAAGCGTGGTGCTGCTGCGTCAGGACGGCCCCGGTGAACCGCGACTGGTCGGCTACTACTGCGAAAAACCAGGCTCGACGCTGAGCCCGGGTGCCCTGCGTGAACAGCTGCAAAACAGTCTGCCGGATTACATGGTGCCGACTGCATTCGTGCGACTGGAGGCGTTGCCGCTGACGGCCAACGGCAAGGTTGATCGACCGAGTCTGCCGGCGCCTGACGTCGACGCCTTCGACCAGCAGGATTACCAGCCTGCGCAAGGCTCGCTGGAAACCGCGCTCGCCGCGATCTGGGCCGACGTGCTCGGTGTCGAGCGCGTGGGGCGTGAGGATCAGTTCTTTGCGCTGGGCGGTCATTCGCTGTTGGTGATGCGCGTGCTGGCGCAGGTTCGGCATGCGCTGGGGCTCGAAGTCGCGCCTTCGACGCTGTTTGCCGCCCCCGTTCTGAAGCAGTTCGCCGAACGGCTGCAAGCCAGTCAGGCTGCGGCTCGCCCGGCGATCAGGGCCCTTGAACGAACGGGCGCGCAAACGTTGTCGTCTGCCCAGCAGCGCCTGTGGTTCATCGCACAAATGGAGGGTGGCAACGCGGCGTATCACATGCCGCTGAACCTGCGCTTGCGCGGTGCTCTGAACGTGGCGGCGCTCGAACGCAGCTTCAATCAACTGGTGGCACGCCATGGGGCGCTGCGCACCACGTTCATCACCGTTGAAGGGGAAGGGCGGCAACAGATTTCACCGCCTGCGCACAGCCTTCGACTGACCGTAACCGATCTGCAAGGGCCTGATGCTCAAGAGCGTCTTGCCCGGTTGATCGACGAGGAGGGTGCCCGGCCTTTCGACCTGAGCCGCGGTCCGCTGATGCGCGTAAGTCTGGCGCGACTGGCGGCGGACGATCATGTGCTGATGCTGACTCAGCACCACATCATCTCCGATGGCTGGTCGATGGGCGTGCTCACCCGCGAATTGGGGCAACTGTACGAAGCCGCGCTACAGGATCGCGACGATCCGCTGCCGCCATTGCCCGTGCAGTATGTGGATTACGCCGTGTGGCAGAAGCAATGGCTGACCGGCGACGTGCTGGAACAGCAAAACCGCTATTGGCGTGAAACCCTCACGGGCGCCCCGGTGTTGCTGGAGTTGCCGACCGATCACAAGCGTCCGCCCGTGCAGGATTACCTCGGCGGATTTGTGCCGCTGGTCTTCGACCCAACCCTGACCGCAGGCCTGAAAGCCTTGAGCATGCGGCATGGCACTACGCTGTTCATGACCTTGCTGGCCGGTTTCTCGCTGCTGTTGTCGCGCCTGTCAGGGCAGGACGATGTGGTGATCGGCGTGCCGTCGGCCAACCGTCCGCAACAGGAGCTGGAAGGGCTGATCGGTTTCTTCGTCAACACCCTGGCCCTGCGCATGACCCGGTCCGGCACACCCTCGGTGGCGCAATGGCTGCAACAGGCGCGGCAGGTTGCACTGGGCGCTCAGGAACATCAGGAACTGCCGTTCGAGCAAGTGGTGGAGTTGCTCAACCCGCCCCGCAGCCTGGCCCACAGTCCGTTGTTTCAGGTGCTGTTTGCGTGGGAGCAGGATCAGGATTCCGATCTGTTGTTGAGCGGGCTTGACGTCACCCCGGTAGCGAGCAGTCATCACGTGGCCAAGTTCGATCTGCAACTGGCGTTGCATGAGCGTGACGGGCAGATCGTCGGTGGTCTGGAATACGCCTCGGGCCTGTTCGAGCGCGAAACCGTCGAGCAGTTTGGCGAGTACCTGCGTCGGGTGCTGACGCAGATGGTCGAGGACAGCGAGCAGTCGCTGGCCGGGATCAAACTGCTCAGCGCCGAGCAACACCAGCAGATCGTACATGACTGGAATCGCACCTCACGCGATACATCTTCACTGCCCGATTGCATGGCGCGATTCGAGACCCTTGCCCGGCAAACGCCCGATGCCGTGGCGCTGCTCGCCGACCGTGAGCAACTGAGCTACGGCGAACTGAATCGCGCTGCCAACCGACTCGCGCATTACCTGATCGAACAGGGCGTCGGCCCCGAACATCGCGTCGGCCTGTGCCTGGAGCGTTCGCCGCAGATGGTCATCGGCCTGTTGGCGATTCTCAAGGCCGGCGCGGCGTACGTGCCGTTCGACCCGGCCTATCCGGGCGAGCGCCTGGCGTTCATGTTCAGCGATGCCGCGCCGACCTTGCTGCTGACGCAATCGAGCCTGATGGCCGGGCTGCCATTCAACGAGGCGAAGATCTGCTGCCTGGACACTGATGCAGCGCAATGGGCCCAACACTCGGCGGATGATCCGCACGTTGCGGTGAGCCGGGAACACCTCGGCTACGTGCTCTACACCTCGGGCTCCACCGGACGCCCCAAAGGCGTGGCCCACAACCGTCGCGCGCTGGATAACCTGATCACCTGGCAGCTCGATCAAGCCATAACACCGAAGCGCGTCCTGCAGTTCGCCTCGCTGAACTTCGACGTCTCTTTTCAGGAAATCTGCAGCACCCTTTGCCAGGGCGGCAGCCTGTTGCTGATGACCGAGGACAGCCGCAAGGACCTCGCCGCGCTGCGTCCGACCCTGGTGGCCGAAGGCGTGCAGCGGGCGTTCCTGCCATTTGCCGTGTTGCAGCAACTCGCCGGCCTGACCGAAGCCGATGCGCCTGTGCCGGCCGGTGGCTGCGAAATCATCACCGCCGGCGAAGCCCTGCAGATCAATGACGAGCTGCGCGGGTTTGTCCGTGGGCTCGGCGGCGCGCAGTTACATAACCAGTACGGGCCGACCGAAACCCATGTGGTCAGCCAGTACAGCCTGGACTGCGGCGATGCCGAGGCCTGGCCGGACAGGCCGCCCATTGGCCGGCCCATCGCCAATGCGCGGATATATGTGCTGGACGAGCATCTGAATCCGGTGCCGGTCGGCGTGGCGGGCGAGTTGTACATCGCGGGTGCGTGCCTGGCCCGAGGTTACCTGAACCGCCCGGACCTGACCGCCGAACGCTTCTTGCCGGACCCGTTCAGCGACGAACCGGGTGCGCGGATGTACCGCAGCGGCGACCTTGCGAAACTCCAGGCTGATGGCAACGTGCAATACCTGGGACGCATCGATCATCAGGTGAAATTGCGCGGCTTCCGCGTCGAGCTCGGCGAGATCGACAGCCTGTTGCAGCAACAGCCCGGCGTTCAGGAAGCCGCCGTGTTGATGCGTGAGGACGTGGCCGGGGACAAGCGTCTGGTGGCCTATGTGGTCGGCACCGCGACCAGCGAATTTTTGCGTGCCGAACTGCAACGCCAGTTACCCGAACACATGATCCCGAGTGCCTGGGTCCGGCTTTCGCAATTGCCGCTGACCCGCAACGGCAAGCTCGACCGACAGGCGCTGCCGGCGCCGGAGCGCAGCGCCGGGGCGACTTACGAGGCGCCGCGCAACGACATCGAACGGCAAATGGCCGATATCTGGGCCGAAGTGCTCAAGTGCGAGCGGGTCGGCATCCACGACAACTTCTTCGATCTCGGCGGCCATTCGTTGCTGGCGACGCGGATGATCTACGCGATCAACCAGCGCATGGGCGCGCAACTGTCGTTGAGCAGCCTGTTCCAGACGCCTGTGTTGATGGATCTGGCGGCGCAGGTCTCGCGTGATGATCAGAGCATCGAACCGGGGTTCATCCAGATCGAGCCGGATCGCACTCATCGACATCAACCGTTCCCCCTGACCGATATTCAGCAGGCCTACTGGTTCGGTCGCGAAGCCACGGTCAGCCTCGGCGGCGTCAGTGCCCACGGCTATGAAGAACTGCGTATTCCCGACTTCGACGCCGAGCGTTTCGAGCTGGCGTTGAATCGCATGATCCAGCGCCACGACATGCTGCGTGTGATCTTCCTCAGCGACGGCACGCAACAGGTGCTGGCACAGGTGCCGACCTATCGCATGCCCCGCAACGACCTGCGCGGCCTGCCCGGCGAAGAGGCGCAACGCCTGCTTCAAGCGATCCGTGAACGCCAGTCCCATCAGGTGCTGGACGCCAGTCGCTGGCCGCTGTTCGAGTTCAGCCTGTCGCTGCTCGATGACGGCATCACGCATCTGCACATCAGCCTCGATGCGTTGATCGTCGATGCGGCGAGTACGCAGATTCTGGCGCGCGAACTGATGGCGTTCTATGTCGACCCGACCCTGGTACTGGTGGAACCGGGCCTGACTTTCCGCGACTACGTACTGGCCGAACAGCAACTGCGCAACGGCCGCCGTTACGAGCAGGCGCTGGGCTACTGGCGCGAGCGGGTGACCACTCTGGCCCCGGCGCCGGACCTGCCGCTGGTGCGCCAGCCCGAGAGCATTGCCAACCCGCACTTCACCCGTCGCGACCGCGACATGTCGGCGGCGCAGTGGGCGCAGCTCAAGGCCGTGGCCAAGCAGTTTGCGGTGACGCCGTCAGTGATGCTGTTGACCGCGTTCAGCGAAGTGCTGGCGCTGTGGAGCCGCACGCCGCGATTCACCCTGAGCCTGCCGCTGTTCAACCGCATGCCGCTGCACCCGGATGTCGACGAAATCATCGGCGACTTCACCTCGCTGGTGCTGCTGGAAATCGGCATCGACGGCACGCGGAGCTTCACTGACAAGGCCCGTGCCGTGCAGGCGCAACTGTGGCGCGACATCGACCATTCGGTGGTCAGCGGTGTGCGGGTGCTGCGTGAATTGTCCCAGGCCCGGGGCGTGCAGCAGACAGCGATGCCGATCGTGTTCAACAGCACGCTGTCGGAAGCCGCGCCGGAACTGGCCGAGTTCAACCTGGCCGACGCATTGAACGCCCGACACATGCACAGCATCACCCAGACGCCGCAGGTGTGGCTCGACCACACCTTGCTGGAGCTGGACGGACGGTTGTTGTTCAACTGGGACAGCATCGACGAACTGTTCCCGCAAGGCCTGATCGAGCAGATGTTCGCCGCCTATAACACGCTGCTCGACAGCCTCTGCGAGCCGGCGGCCTGGAGCGCGAATACACCTCGACTGCTGCCGCGAGCGCAATTGCCGGCACCGGTCGACAATCAACAAACGCTGCCATTGATGCACGAACTGTTCGAACGCCAGGCTCTGGCCACGCCGGACGCACTGGCGGTGATCGGAGCGCGACAGCTGACCTACGCCCAGTTGCGCAATGAGGCCCGACAACTCGGCGCCCGCCTGCAAGCGCAGGGCGTGGTGCCGAACCGGTTGGTCGCGGTGGTGATGGAGCGCGGCTGGGAGCAAGTGGTCGCGACCCTGGCGATTCTGTATGCCGGCGGCGCTTACCTGCCGATTGAACCGACTCAGCCAGCCGAACGGCTGCAACATATTCTGGATCGCGCCGAGGCGAGTCTGGCCCTGACCCAACCGGCATGGCTCGACAGGATCGAATGGCCGACGCAGGTCACGGCCATGGCGGTGACCGATGAAGTCCTGAACGAAGTCCTGCCACTGCAACCGGTGCAGGTCAACGAAAGCGATCTCGCCTACGTGATCTACACCTCCGGCTCCACCGGCCAGCCGAAAGGCGTGGTGATCGATCATCGCGGTGCGGTCAACACGCTGCTCGACATCAACCGGCGTTTTGCCGTCGGCCCGAATGACCGGGTGTTGGCGATTTCCTCGCTGAGTTTCGACCTGTCGGTCTATGACTTCTTCGGCACGCTGGCGGTGGGCGCGGCAGTGGTCATCCTCGACCCGCAACTGACTCTCGATCCGGCGCACTGGCTTGAATTGATCAAGCGTCATCAGGTCAGCCTGTGGAATTCGGTGCCGGCGCTGCTGGGCATGCTGGTCGAGTACGTGGAGGGCGAGGGCGGTGCATTGCCCGCCAGCCTGCGAGTGGCGATGTTGTCGGGCGACTGGATTCCCCTGACCTTGCCCGAGCGGGCCTGGGTGTTGCAGCCGGGCTTGCAACTGATCAGCCTGGGCGGCGCCACCGAGGCGTCGATCTGGTCGATCTGTTATCCGGTGACGCACGTCGATCCGGCCTGGCGCAGCATTCCCTACGGCAAGGCTCTCGATCATCAGCGCTTCTACGTGCTGGACGAAGCATTACAGGTTCGTCCGACCTGGGTCGCGGGTCAGCTGTACATCGGCGGCATCGGTCTGGCCAAGGGTTACTGGCGTGACGAGAAACTCAGCGCCGGCAGTTTCTTCGATCACCCGCTGACGGGTGAGCGGCTGTATCGCACCGGTGACCTTGGTCGCTTGCTGCCTGACGGCAACATCGAATTCCTCGGTCGCGAAGACAATCAGGTCAAGGTCCAGGGCTATCGCATCGAGCTGGGCGAAATCGAAGCCGCGCTCAATCGCCATCCCGGCGTGCAGAGTGCGGTGGTGCGGATTCTGGGCAGCACGCTGGGCGAGAAGCGTCTGGCAGGTTATGTGCTCAAGGCCGACCCGGCGTTGCAGGCCGGTGACTTCATCGACTACCTGACAGACAAGCTGCCGGCCTACATGATTCCGTCGTCGTTCACCTTCGTCGAAGCCTGGCCGTTGTCCTCGAACGGCAAGGTCGACAAGAAGCGCCTGCCGGAACCGGCACAAGCGCAAGAACAAGGGCCTGCATTGCAAGTCGAGGGCCTGCAGGAACAGCAACTGGTGGACATCGTGAAGGGTGTGCTCAAGTGCGAATCCATTGCCGCCAATGCCAACCTGCTGAACCTCGGCGCGACCTCGATCGATATCGTCAGGATCAGCAACGCCTTGTCCGGCGCCTTGCAGTTCCGCCCGCACGTGGCGCAACTGCTGGCCCAGCCGACGTTGCTGCATCTGCTTGGCATGTATCGCCAGCACCGGGCGCGGCAGGATCTGCTCGGCAATGTTCAGCAGATCTGCGAGACCCCGCAGGACATCATCGAAGATCCACAACAGCGGGCGCAGTTCAAGGCTGAGCAACGTGGTCGCCGGGCCTTCGCTCAAGCCTTGCCGGAGGTGGCACTGGACTTGCCGCAGGACCCGGCTTTCGCAAGGCGTCTGAGCGATTACCGCTCGGTGCGGCAATACGATCCGCAACCGATCGCCACCCAGGCTTTTGCGCATCTGCTGGCCGCACTGGCGCAGGGGCAACTCGACGGGGAGGTGAAATACCAGTTCCCGTCGGCGGGCGGGTTGTACCCGATTCAAGCCTACCTCTACGTGAAGCCGGATCGCGTGCTCGGCGTGCCCGGTGGCGCCTATTACTACGACCCTCGCCAGCACCGTTTGCTGGCCCTCCAGAGCGGATGGCTCGACCCGGACACCTACGACTATTTCGTCAATCGTCCGGTGTACGAGAACGCCGCGTTCTCGCTGTTCTTCATCGCCGACATGGCAGCGATCCGCCCGCTGTATGGCGAGCGTAGCCGCGACTTCTGCCACATCGAAAGCGGCGCCATGGCGCAGTTGCTGAGCATGACCGCCGTCGAACACGGCCTCGGCCTGTGCGGTATCGGCTCGGTCGAGGAACAGCCACTGAAAACGCTGTTCGACCTCGGGCCGAGTCATGCATTGATCTACTCGATGATCGGCGGACGGCGCACGGCCGATGAGCAGTACCGCGCAACGGTCGAGGCCTTTGCCATCGAGCCTGCGACTGCAAGCCTGGACGACGAAGACATGGAGGAGTTCGAAGTATGAATGCCGATCAATTGCTGGCGTTGTTCGCTCGCCATGGTGTGGTGCTCGAGGTGGATGGCGACAAGTTGCGCTGCAAGGCGCCTCGCGGGTTTCTCACCGAAGAGCTGACCCAGGCGCTCAAGCGTCACAAGCAGGCACTGATTGCCTTGCTCGGTGGCGGGGATGACATGGCGATTCCTCGTCGTGCCGGCGAGCACGCGGACTGGCCATTGTCGTTTTCGCAACGGCAACTGTGGTTTCTCGATCAACTGGAGCCCGGCAACCCGTTCTACAACGTGCCCACGGCGGTGACGCTGAAGGGGCGGCTGGACGTGGCGCTGCTGGAGCGGGCGCTGAATGCACTGGTTGCCCGCCACGAAATCTTGCGCACGACGTTTTGCAGCGTCGAGGGGGAGCCGCGTCAGGTGGTGCATCCGTCGATGCCGCTGTCGTTGTCGGTGACGGATCTGCGCCCGTTGCCCGTCAACGAGCGTGAGCAGCAAGTGCGAGTCGCCGTCGAGCAGGACGCCCGGGCGCCGTTCGATCTGGCCATCGGGCCATTGCTGCGGGCGTCTTTGTTGCGTGTGGCGGACGACGAATACCTGTGGCTGTACAGCGTGCATCACATCATTGCCGACGGCTGGTCGATGGGTGTGATCCTGCAGGAAGTCGCCATGCTCTATGGCGACTTCCTGCGCGGTGAGACCCCGAGCCTGGCGCCGTTGCCGGTGCAATACGCCGATTACGCCTGCTGGCAGCAGCAACGCGTGGGTGGCGCAGCGCTGGATGCTCAGCTCGAATACTGGCGACGCACCCTGGACGACGCGCCGCTGTTGTCGACCCTGCCCGCCGACCGGCCGCGACCGCGGGTGCAGCGTTACGTCGGCGCCACGTTTAGTGCTTGCGTTGATGGCGGCACCCTGCGCCAGCTGACGGCGCTGGCCCGGCAGACCCAGGGCACGCTGTTCAATGTGTTGCTGGGCGCTTTGGCGGTGCTGCTGTGGCGTCATAACGGGCAGCAGGATCTGTGCATCGGCACGCCGTTCGCCAACCGCAACCGTCCGGAAGTCGAGCCGCTGATCGGCCATTTCGTCAACACGCTGGTGCTGCGCCAGCACTTGAATCCGCAGCAGACCTTTGCCGAGCTGCTGCGCGACTTACGCGGCCAGATGCTCGATGTCCACGCTCATCAGGACGTGCCGTTCGACCGTGTGGTCGAGGCCGTCAACCCGCAGCGCGATCCCGGCCATTCGCCGCTGTTCCAGGTGATGCTGGTGTTGCAGAACACCCCCGGCAGCGGCGTGCAGATGCCCGGTCTGGCGCTGGCGCCGTACAGCACCAGCAGCGCCACGGCCAAGTTCGACCTGGCGTTCGAGTGGTTCGAGCGGGAAGGCCGGCTCGACCTGTTGGTGGAATACAACACCGACCTCTATGACGTCGCGACCATCGAACGCCTGAGCGGGCACTACCGTCATCTGCTGGAACAGATCGCCGCCGACGCCAAGCAGCCGATCAATGCCTTGCCCTTGATGAACGAGGCCGAACGTCAGCGGGTGCTGGTCGACTTCAACCGCACCGAGCCGCTGATGCAACCGGCGCCATGCGTGCATCAACTGGTCGAAACGCAGGTCGCGAGCAATCCTCAGGCTTGCGCAGTGGTATTCGAGGGCCAATCTCTGAGCTACGCCGAACTCAATGCCCGGGCCAATCGTCTGGCCCGGCATTTGCGCACTCTGGGTGTCGGCCCGGATGTGCCCGTGGCGGTGTGCATCGAGCGTTCGCTGGAGCTGCCGGTGGCGCTGCTGGCGGTGCTCAAGGCCGGCGGCGCCTATGTGCCGCTGGACCCGGACTATCCACTCGGGCGCCTGAGCCACATGCTCGGCGACAGCACACCAGCGGTGCTGCTGACCCTCGGCTCGGCGTACGGAATATTGCGTCAGGCCATACAAGGTTCGACCTGGGAAGCGCCGATTCTCGATCTGGAAAAAGATGCCGCGAGCTGGGCATCGCTGCCTGCGGACAACCTCGATCCGCGCAGTGTCGGCGTCACTCCCGACCATCTCGCCTACGTGATCTACACCTCCGGCACCACCGGTCTGCCGAAGGGGGCGATGGTCGCTCACCGGGGCCTGAGCAATCTGCTGCTGTGGTGCTTGCAGGTCTGCGGTGAAGCAGGGGCGATGCTGCACAAAATCCCGTTCGGTTTCGATGCCTCGGCCTGGGAGACATTCTGGCCACTGGCAACCGGTGGACGGCTGGTGATTGCGCGGCCCGGCGGCCATTACGAACCGGCCTATCTGGCGCGTGAAGTGCGTGAGCAAAAGGTCACGGCGCTGGTGTTCGTGCCGGCCATGCTGCAGCTGTTTCTGGAGGTCGACGAGGTCAGCCAGTGCACGACGCTGACCGATGTGTTCAGCGGTGGCGGTGAACTGCCGCCCGCCCTGGCCCGACGTTTTCAGGAACGTCTGCCCCATGCACGGCTGCACAACGTTTACGGCCCGACCGAAACCACGGTGATCAACAGCGTCTGGACGCTGGAGCCCGGCGCCGAAGTCCCGGCCCGGCAACTGCCGATTGGTCGGCCGATTGCCAACAACCGTTTTTATGTCCTCGACGAGCGCGATGAGCCGGTGCCGGTGGGCGTTACCGGGCAGTTGCACATCGGTGGTGTCGGTGTTGCCCGGGGTTACCTGGGGCTGGCGCAGCTCAGTGCCGAGCGCTTTATCGACAATCCGTTCGTGGCAGGTGATCGCCTCTATCGCAGCGGAGATCTGGCGCGCTATCGCCCGGACGGCCAACTGGAGTTCCTCGGGCGCAACGACTTCCAGGTCAAGTTGCGCGGTGTGCGTCTGGAACTGGGCGAGATCGAAGCCCGGCTCGAGGCATTTCCCGGCATTCGCAGTGCCGTGGTGCTGATGGTTGGCGAAGCGGCGCAGGATCAGCGACTGGTGGCCTGTTGTGTGGTCGCCGAAACCATGGATGAGATGGCGGTACAGGCTCATCTGGCGCAGACGTTGCCGCGCGCGGTTGTCCCCGGCAATTACCTGTGGCTCGATGCCTTGCCGCTGACCGCCAATGGCAAGGTCGATCGTGCCGCGCTGGTGGCGCTGGCGGATGAAGACAGGGTCAACCGTCAGGTCAACCTCAGCAGCCCGCGCGACCACATCGAACTGACGCTGTACCAGATCTGGAAACGCCTGCTGCTGGTGCCGCAGATCGGCATTCGCGACAACTTCTTCAATGTCGGCGGCACCTCCATCGCCGCTATCAAGATGGCCCACGAAATCAGCCAGGTGTTTGCGGTGCAAATGCCGGTGCGCGTGGTGCTCAGCTACCCGACCATCGAGGCGCTGGGCGGCTGGTTGCGGGTCGGGGCGAACCCGGCCGTGGCGCAGGGCAACCTGATCGAGTTCCGTCGTGGTGCGGGACAGCGCAATGTGGTGTGCATTCACCCGGCAGGCGGCACGGCGTTCTGTTACCTGTCGCTGGCCAAGGTTCTGCCCGATGAGGCCGGCGTTTACGGGGTGCAATCACCGGGACTGAATCCGGGGGAGAGCACCGAACCGACGGTTGAAGCGATGGCCGAAGCCTATCTGAGACTGATCGAACCGCTGGCGGCGCAACCGCTGATTCTCACCGGCCTGTCGTTCGGAGGATTGGTGGCGTATGGAATGGCGCGACGATTGACGGCCGCCGGACATCGACAGGTGACCGTGGTGCTGCTCGACACCCAGGGCAGCGACGATCCGGGTTTCCGCGAGCAGATCGGCACCGTGGACATGGCCGAGTTCCGCGACAAGCTGGTGCGTTTCAACGGCATGTACCCCGGCATCGAAGACGCCCAGGTCGAGCGTTATTTCCACATCTACAACCACAACCGTCTGGCCATGGCCGCCTATGAGTGCGCGCCACGCGCCGGTCGTGTGGTGTTGATTCAGGCTCGGGAAGACTTCAGCCGCCATCAGTTGCATGAGCTGCGCGGTTTCTGGCGGCGTCGAGCCGGCAGCGGCTATCTGGCGAAACTGGTCAGCGGCGGGCACTGGGACATGCTCGAAAGTGCGGAAATCCATCGGGTCTCGCAGATCATTCGGTATGAGCTGCAACGCTTCGACGCGCAGGAGGCGAAATGATGAATGCAGCCAAAGAGATGCCATTGCTCGCGCGTTTTGCTGAACAAGTGCAACGTAATCCGCACGCCCCGGCCACTATCGACGGGGTACTGACCCTGACTTACGCGGAACTGGCCAGCGCCAGCGAGCGCATTGCCCGAGGCTTGCGCACACGCGGCGTCGAGCCCGGCCAGTCACTGGCGTTGTGCATGCCGCGCTGCTGGCAATGGCTGGCGGCAATCCTGGGTGCGTTGAAGGCGGGCGCGGTGGTCGTGCCGCTGGACCGCGCCAGTCCGCGCAAACGCCGGGAGCTGATGCTGGCGGATGCGGCGTGTGTGGGATTGATGACCCTGGAGGAAGAACCTCAATGGTCGCCTGCAATGTGGCAATCCGGCGTCGAGGCCTTGCTCGACCAGCCGGACTGTCCGCCGCAAGCATTGGCGGACGAGTTCGCCGAGGTGATGTTCCTGTTCTACACCTCGGGCACCACTGGCATTCCCAAGGCGGTGGAAGTTGGCGAGCGTGGCCTGCTGCGCCTGGCACACACCACGGGTTATATCGAGATTCGCCCGACAGACCGGTTCGCCTGCCTGTCCAACCCGGCGTTCGACGCGTGCAGTTTCGAGCTGTGGGCACCGCTGCTCAACGGTGGCTGCTGCGTGATGATCGCCGACGAAGACGTGCTGGATGCCCGCCGACTGGCCGAGGTGCTGGAGCGCACGCAAGTCGACAACCTGTTCATGACGGTGTCGTTGTTCAACACCCTGATTGCTGAATGGCCGTCGTGCTTTTCCAGCGTGCGTCAGGTATTGATCGGCGGCGAGCAGATCAGCGCCGCCGCTGTCCGTGCCTGGTACCGGGCGAATCCCGAAAGCCGATGCCGGATCCACAACGTCTATGGCCCTACCGAATGCACCACGTTTGCCTTGTGCTGGCCGATCGAGCGCGACTTTGCCGGCAACCTGGCGCCCATCGGCCGACCGCTGCCGGACACGGGGGTGTGGGTGCTGGATGAGCAGCAGCGACCGGTGCCAGTGGGGGAGGTGGGCGAGTTGTATCTGAGTGGCAGCGGCGTCGCCCGTGGCTACCGCAACCGGCCCGAAGAAACGGCCCGCCAGTTCGTCCGGTTGCCCGGCCTCGACCATGGCGCGCAAGTGCATTACCGCACCGGCGATCTGGTGCGGCGCAATGCCGAAGGTCTGATCGAGTACCTGGGCCGGATCGACCGTCAGGTGAAGATTCGTGGTTTTCGCATCGAGCCGGGGGAGGTGGAGCAACGGATCCTGGAGCATCCGGGCGTAGCGCAGGTCTACGTCTGCACCCGGCGTCAGGCGGCGGAAGATCATCAGTTGCTGGCATTCATCGTGCCGCGCGGGGAGCTGGACTATCACACCTTCGAAATTCATTTGCGGGCACAACTGGCGCCGTACATGCGGCCCCATCAGTTGTTCCTGCTGGAGCGTCTGCCGCTGACGGCCAATGGCAAGATCGATCGTGACGCCTTGTTGGCTCAGCCATTGAGACCATGGCACCCGGTGGTAACCACCCTGGAAAACGATCATGCTTCGCCAGCGCTGGCCTGGCTGCTGAATCAGGTCCGCTCGCTGCTCGGTCAACCGAACCTGAGCGCACAGGACGACTGGCTGGGCAGTGGCGGCGATTCGCTCAAGGCCATGCGCCTGCGGTCGGCGATTCGCAACCGTTGGCAGTGCGAGATGGCCCTCGACACACTGCTCAACGCGTCTTTCTCATCATTGGCCGAACGACTGGTCGCCGAGACGCATCGCGATTCGATCTATCCACCTGCACCCTCGATCAGTGGCGCCCGCCGCTTGCCCGCCACCGCTGAACAGCGGCGCTTGTGGCTGTTGCAGCAACGTTCGCCGACCTCGACCGCTTACAGCGTGCCTCTGATTCTGCATCTGGCGGTCGGCGTCGACGTCGCGGCACTGGGCGAGGCCGTGGACCGCCTGGTGAAGCGCCATCCGGGCTTGCGCACGGCGTTCGCATCGGGTGCCGATGGTCTTGATCAGGTGATTGCCGAGCAGGGGCCGGTCTGTCGCACCTTTGCGCTCGGGCACTTTACCCAAGCCAACTGGAAGGCCTTTGCGGAGCTGGTCTTTGCTGCGCCGTTCGACCTGACCACACCGAACCTGTTTCAGGCCTGGCTGTTGCCGTTCGCCGATGGCAGTTGTCGGTTGTTGCTGAACCTGCATCACATCATCGTCGATGGCTGGTCGGTCAACGTGTTGTTCGACGATTTGATGCGGCTCTACGCGGACGTGGTGCAAGGTCGCGACAGCCCGGAGCCGTCGACACGCCTGACGACGCTGGAGTTCGCTCAGTGGCAGCGGCAGTGGAGTGTAGAACCGCATTACCGCGACCAGCGTCGTGCCCTGGCCGAGTTGCACCGTCAACGGGAAGAGCCGTCCCCCGCGTTGATGCCGATGCGCGCACTCAGCCCGGACGCAAGATTGCACCGCGAACCCCTTGGGGCGGTGCGCAGTGCGGCCCTTGAACGGTTCTGCACGCAACAGCGACTGACCCGTTTCGAGGTGCTGTTCAGTGTCTTCGCCTGGAGCCTGTACGCCCTGACCGGAGGCGAGCGGCTGCGGATCGCCAGCCCGGTGGCCAATCGGCCGCTGGCGGAGTTCGAGGACAGCGTCGGCATGTTTGCCAACACCGTGCTGATTCCCACCGCCTTAGACCACGCACTGCCCCTGGGCGAACAGTTGCAGCGCCAGACCGGTGTCGTGCGCGAGGTGCTGGCACTGCAGGACGTGGCACTGGCGGATCTGGTCGAAGACCTGCGGCTGTCTTCCAGCGCCGCGCTGTTCGATTTCATGTTTGTGCTGGAAAACACCGATTACGCTGCCCTGGCCGATTCGAACCTGCACGCCACGCTGGAATTCAACGAGCATCTGCACGCCAAGTGCCCGCTCACGTTGTTGATGGTGGGCAGCGGTTCGCAGCTGGAATGCTGGTGGGAATATCAGTGCAGCCATTTCGATGCCGAGCAGATGAACACGGTGAATGCGTTGTTCCGTCGGGGGCTGGATCTGTTGCTGGAAAGTCCCACGGCGACTCTCGACAGTCTGGTGGGGCCTTATCGACGCGGCCTGCCGGCAGCCAGTGAAGGGCCGATAGCCGAGCTGCCGTTCAACACCCTCGCAGACTGGTTCGAGCACCAGGTGCATTGCACACCGGACGCCACTGCGCTGGTTCAAGGTCAACGCCATCTCACTTATCTTGAGTTGAATGCGCTGGCCGATTCCCTGGCCGCCGCATTGATCGAGCGTCATCCGTTGCCGGCCGCAAGCGCGCCGCTGCACGTGGTGCTGTTTCTCGATGCCTCGGTGGAACACATCGTCGCCTTGCTGGCGCTGGCCAAACTCAACCTGACCGCCGTGCCGCTGGATCCCGCTTACCCGGCGGCGATCCAGCGTCAGGTGCTGGAGCAGGCGCAGCCGCATTGCCTGTTGTTCAACGAGGCGACCGCCGCAGTGCTGGAGGGGCTGAACGCGGGACGGTTCCCCGTGCACCGGGTCGATCTGCACGCCGATGCCGGACCGTTCGAGCGCCCGCGTCATGCCGGCGAACGACCGCTGTACACGCTGTTTACCTCCGGCTCGACCGGCACGCCCAAGGGGGTGCAAGTGTCGGAGCGTACCCTGTGCAATCTGTTGCAATGGCAGCGCAACGAAGGGCAGTTGCCGGCGAAGTCGGTGACCCTGCAGTTCTCCATGCTGTCGTTCGATGTGTCGTTTCAGGAGATTTTCAGCACCCTGTGCGGGGGCGGTTGCTATCACCTGATCACGCCGCGTTGGCGTCAGGATGCCGAGGCGTTGCTGGATTACATGGTCGAGGCGCGGATCGAACGGTTGTTCCTGCCTTGCGTGGCGTTGCAGCATCTGGCGCAAACCGCCGTGGCCCGTGGCATTTACCCGTCGGCATTGCGCGAAGTGATCACCGCCGGGGAGCAGTTGCTGTGTACCGACGCGCTTCGCCACTGGTTCGGTGCAATGCCGCACGCTTCGCTGTTCAATCACTACGGCCCGACCGAGACCCATGTGATCAGCGCCTTGCGCTTGCCTGCGGTGCCCCGTGACTGGCCGTTGCGTGCCCCGATCGGCCACGCTGTCGGCAATGCCCGGATGGTGTTGGTCGATGAGTTTGATCGCCCGGTGCCCAATGGCTGTCGTGGTTATCTGCTGGTGGCGGGACCGATGGTTGCCCGTTGTTATCTGGCCGATCCTGCGCTGAATGCCTCGCGGTTTGTCGAGCTGCAAGAGGGGGGCTTGCATTACCGCACCGGCGATCTGGCGTGGGCCGATGCCCGAGGCTGTCTGCACTATCTGGGCCGCGATGACCAGCAGATCAAACTCAGCGGTCATCGTCTGGAACTGGGGCAGATCGAAGCGGCGCTGATGCAGGTGCCGCAAGTGGTCAATGCGGTGGTGGCGGTTCAGGCCGAACCTGCGCGCCTGATCGCGTGGCTGCAGCTCGACGGCGAACCTGCGACAGCGCAACAACTCGATCGTCAGGTTGCGCAGAGTCTGCCGGCCCATGTGCGGATCGATGAATACCGAAGGCTCGACGTCTGGCCGCGCACCCCAAGCGGCAAGATTGACCGCAAGGCCTTGCCGGCGCTGGGAGAGGCACTGGAGCGGCGCAGCACGCCACAGTTGCCTGTGCAATTGACGGCACTGGAAGGGCAATTGAGCGAGTTGTTCCGCGAGGTGATCGGTCGTGACATCGAGCCGGAACAGACCTTCTTCGAGGCCGGCGCCACCAGCCTCGGCCTGATGCGTTTGCATGGCCGTTACGCCGACGAGCTGCCGCACAAGGTGACGATGGCCGATCTGTTCGAACACGTCACGGTACGGCGGCTGGCGGCGCATCTGTCGACGGCTTCGGGGGCAGCGGTGGAGCGTGTCCGGCAAACCGATGCAGGTCACCAGCCGATGGCAATCATCGGCATGTCGGTCAATGTAGCCGGGGCGCAAAACCTTTCCGAGTTCTGGGCGATGGTGCAGGGCAACGGGCTGGGCATCGAACGTTTCGCCGCCGAAGAAGGTCTGGTCGGCGCCCGCAGCCAACTGGCCGGAATGCTTGACTTCGATCCCGAATATTTCGGCATCAGCCGTCAGGAAGCGCGGCTGATGGATCCGCAACAGCGGCATCTGTTGATGGGCTGTGTGCAGGCCCTGCAACATGCGGCGATTGTCCCGTCGGCGGACGGACCGCGCATCGGTCTGATCGCCAGTTGCGGCGAAACCACGTACTTCCAGCAGATGTTGCGCGAGACCCGCGAAGGCGATTTGCCGGACGGTTTCCAGATGGCGCTGCATCACGACAAGGATTTTCTGGCAACCAAGGCCGCGTATCACCTGGACCTCAACGGTCCGGCCCTGAGCGTGCAGGCGGCCTGCGGCAGTTCGCTGATCGCCGTACACATGGCCAGTTCGATGCTGCGCCAGGGCGACAGTGACGTGATGCTGGCCGCCGGGGTGTTGATCGATCCGACCCTGAGCGATGGCTATCGTCATCGCTCGCAGCACATCTTTTCCGCCGACGGTTTGTGCCGTCCGTTCAGCGACGATGCCAGCGGTACCATCGGCGCCAGCGGTTATGGCGTGGTGGTGCTCAAGCCATTGGCCAGGGCGCGGGCGGAGGGTGACCGGATCTACGCGGTGCTCGAAGGCTCGGCGCTGAACAACGATGGCCGGGCCAAGATGAGCTACACCGCACCGTCGGTAGCCGGACAGAGTGCGGTCATCAGCGAGGCCTTGAGCCGCGCCGGGTTGACCGGTGCAGACATCGGCTACATCGAAGCCCACGGCACCGGCACGCTGCTCGGGGACCCGATCGAAGTCGCGGCGTTGACCAAGGCCTTTGGCGACGCACCGTCCGACCATTGCGCGCTGGCCTCGGTGAAAAGCCAGATCGGCCATCTGGGAGCGGCGGCGGGGGTGGTCGGACTGATTCGCGCCAGCCTTGCGGTGTTCCATGGCGTGCTGCCGCCAAACCTCGGGTTTGCACGGATCAACCCGCAGATCGATCTGGAGCATTCGCCGTTCTACGTACCGACCACGTCGCGGCCCTGGCCGAAAGGGCGGCGGCGTCTGGCGGGTGTCAGCAGTTTCGGAATTGGTGGCACCAATGCCCATGTGATTGTCGGTGCTGCACCCAAGGTGCAGGACGTGACCGAGCAAACGCTGCCTCTGCTGATGATCTCGGCCCATAGCCGAGCGCAACTGCTACGCGATATCGCGGTGATCAGAACGTATCTGCAAGCGCATCCGCAACAGCAGACCGCATTGTTACGACACTTGCAGTCAGGTCGCCGGCAACTGCGCTGGCGCTTCGCAATGGTCTGCCAACCGGGTGACGAAATTCCCTTGCAGCCGACAACGATCAAGGAAATCACTGCGCCGGGTGGACAACTGATCGTCCGTGATCACTCAGCGCAGGCATTGCTGCAGGCCTGGTACGAGGGCGCCCATATCCAGTGGCCGCAGCGCTCGGCGCCGCCGCCCTGGGATTTGTCGCCATCGTCTTTTGATCTCCAGACCTACCGGTTTCAATCCGCTGACGAAATCGTTGTCCCCGTTTCGGCAGGCATCGAGCGGCTGCCGCTGGCGCAGTGGTTCCACCAGCGGCAGTGGGTGCGCGTCCGGCGCCTGAGCGTGAAGGCATCGGATGCCAAGCGAGAAACGCTGATTCTTTGCAGCCATGAAGCCCCCGGCGCGGCATTGCTGGAGCCCCTGCGAGGGGTTTATCGACGTGTGATTCAAGTGCGTCCGGGCAATGGTTTCAAGCACCTCGGCGCAGATCGTTTCGAACTGGATCCGTTGGACACCGAAGCCTTGGGCCGTTTGCTCAGCGAGGTCACAGCGTCTGAAACCGACGAGCTGGACTGGCTCCACACCCTGCCGCTGGCGGTATCCGGCGCGGTCAACGAGCCGTCACTGGATCTGGCGCAGTGGGCCTGTCTGGACACGGTCAGTGCGCTGATGCAGGCGTGGGGGCAAACCGCACGGACGACCCGGCTGCGGTTGTGGTTGATGTCGTGGCAGGCCTGCCCGGTGGACGGCGAGGTCCGACGCCCAGAGCTGGCAGCGCTGGCCGGGATTACCGAAGTGGTGCCCCAGGAATACCCGGTGCGTTGTCACTGGCTGGACTGGCCGTCGCCGCACCTTGGTGAGCAGGCCGGGGTTTTGGCCAATTTGCTCGGAAACCCGGCGACGCTGCCTCGGCGGATGGCGGTGCGCGACGGTTTCTTGTGGCAGCCACGCTTGATCGCTCATCCATTGCCGAGTGCGACGACCTCCAGCCTGTTGCCGGAGGACGGCACGTTTCTGGTGCTGGGTGGTACTGGCGGGATCGGTCGAACCCTTTGCGAACATCTGTTGCAGGCCCCTGCGCGGCGCGTGGTGCTGCTCTCCCGCCAAGGTGAATTGCCTGCAAATCTGGCGGCATACATCTCGCGAATCGACTGCCTTCAGGCGGATATCGCCGATCTGTCGCGCTGGCCGCAGGTACTCGATCAACTGGCCCGACGTTACGGCCAACTGACCGGGGTGATTCATGCGGCAGGTGTCGGCGCGGGCAGTCTGATTCGCCATCGCGACCCCCGGCAGATGGCCGAAGCGATGGCCGCCAAGACCCGCGGCATGCTCGCGGTCGAAAGCTTGATCGAGCAGCTCGCGCCGGGCTTCGTTGTGTATTGCTCGTCGATGTCGGCGCTGTTCGGCGGTGCGGGGCATCTGGATTATTCGGCGGCCAGCGGTGTGCTCGACGGCTTTGCACATTACCGTCCGGACACGGCCAATGCTTGCCTGCGCCTGGGCATCAACTGGGACATCTGGCGCGACATCGGCATGGCCACGACCAGCAACGGCGGGGACGCTGCGCATCAGGAGCATCTGAAGGTCGGCATGTCCGCCGAAGAGGGGGGCCGGGTGTTCGATCTGGCGATGACGGCGCAGTTGCCGCAATTGCTGGTGTCCACCACCGGTATCGACCAGTCGCGGCGCTTTTATCCGGTTCGCCATGGCGCCGTGGCCCCGCCGGTCGAAGTACCGGGAGGCGAGGATCTTTCCGTGCGCCTGCGTGAATGCCTGTGCAAATGGCTCGGGGTGGCTGAGCTTGAGGACGACGATTCACTGTATGAGCTGGGTGCGGATTCGCTGACGCTGCTGGACCTGATCGACGAGCTGCAAGCGGCCACCGGCGAGGTGTTCCAGTTGTCGCAGTTCAGTCACAAGGTCAGCCTGAGTGAAGTGCTGGGGCTGGTGGCCGCCTGCACGGTGGAGGCTTTGGCGACCACGCAGCCGGACTGGAACGGTGCAGTCCGGGTGGATCAGTGGCACACCGGTGCCGGCCGCGAGTGGTTGTACCTGATCCACCCGGTGGGTGGCGATGTTCAGGCTTACCGGGAACTGGTTTCGGCGCTGCCGGCGGGTCTTGGCGTGTGTGTGATCGCCGATCCTGCGTTGCGTATGCCGGAGCTTGCGGACATCAGCATCGCCGAGCGGGCGCGCCTGTATCTGGAGGCCATCAAGGCGCACCTTCCGGACGGCTGCGCCTGGCGTCTGGCGGGTTGGTCGTTCGGAGCCTGGGTGGCGCAGGCGCTGTGTCATCAGGCCCAGGCAGACGGTTTCAGGCAACCGTTGTTGTACCTGATCGATCCACCTGCGCCGGATGCCGGAGCGGAACTGGCCGATATCGATGAGCAGACCATCGAGCAGGTGTTCCAGCGTGAGTTCGCCCAGCGCTGGCCCGATGGCGAAGGGCAGGCGATGTCCGAAGAACGTCAGGCTTATCTGCAGCGGCTGACGGTGTGCTGCCGCAACAATATGCGCAGCATGGTCGACTTCGTGCCGCCGGCATTGACGATCACAACCGTGCGGATGTTCATCGCCGGACATGCCAATCCCTATGGTCTGGGCAATGCCTGGCACATGGATGACCTGCAACGCCGCTGGCAGGCATTGTTGCCGCAATTGCAGAGCTGGCAGCGGCTGGATACCGATCACTACGGCATCGTGGCGGGCCGCTGGGCGCGGATGCTGGCCGAGATGATCGGTGCCGATGAGGCGTCGATATGGATGAAGTGACTTCGATGCCTCGCTGGTTGCCGATCGTGATGCAGGTGCTGTGCGAAGACCGGCCCGAAGCCCAACGCGAGCGGATGTGCGGCTTCGACGAAACGCCTTCGCTCCGGCAGGTTCATCGTTGGCAGACCGAAGTGGTCTTGCCGATGGTGTGTGAGTCCTTGCCGGAGCATCGGCCAGCGTTGCTCGCTTTGCAAAGCCTGCATCAACGGGCGGCGCTCGGCTTGTCCGGGCGCCAGGGTGAATGGCGGGCCGCGCTCAAACCGGTGTGGCTGGCGCTGTATCGACGGGCCTATGCCTACGACGCGGCTTACGCCCAGGCCCACGCCAGTGCGATGACGTACGGCCTCGCACCGGCCAATACGGCCATGATCGCCGAGCACTTTGGCGATGCCGAGGCGTTCGCGACGTACTACGCGCAATTGAATACCGAGGCCAGTGCTACGGCGTTCGCTCAGGCCCATGCCGCAGCGAATGCCGAGGTTTCGGCCCGGGCCTTCGCGGCTGACGATGCTGCCGCCTACGCGCAGGTTTGCGCCGCGTCGGTGCGGGTCTGTGTGTGGGCCTGTGCGCAGGCCGACGATCAGCGGCGCAGGCTGTTCAACCATCTCGCAGAAGGCCTGGTCCGGCACCTAGCCCCGCTGCAATCGCGCTCGACAGGAGAAACGACATGAATGATGCACAGCAGCAATTCGATGTGGTGATCAACGCTCAGGGGCAGTATTCCCTGTGGCCGACGGACAAACCGATGGCCAGCGGCTGGAGCGCGGCGGGCATGCGTGGCGAGCGTCAGGTCTGCCTGGACTACATCAATCGACACTGGGTCGACATGCGCCCGCGCTCTTTGCGCGAAAGCCTGTCGCCGTCCACTGTGTCGTTCCAATAAAAAAGGGTGAGGGAACATGGATCAGTTGGCACTCAAGGCAATCGAGCGCATCGCCGCCGAAAAGCGCGCGCCGTACCAGCGCATCACAGTCGACCGGATCACGCCGATCATCGGTGCCGAAATCGGTGGCGTTGACCTTTCGCAACCGCTGGATGACGAACAGCTCGCGGAGATCCGCCGGGCCTTTCTGGAAAACCATGTGCTGGTGTTCCGCGATCAGCATCTGACGGTGGAGGAACACAAGGCGTTTGGCCGGTTGTTCGGCGAGCTGCGGGCTTTACCGGTGGAGGATATCGACGGCGACGATCCGGAGCTGGTGGTGATCCGCGCCAATGCGCAATCGCGCTACGTCGCCGGAGAAACCTGGCACACCGACGGTACGGCGGACCTGGCGCCGTCCATGGGTTCGATGCTGTACGTCAAGGAAACCCCGGCCATCGGTACGGGCGGCGATACGCTGTTCGCCAACATGCACCTGGCGATCGAAATGCTCTCGCCGGCGATGCAGCAGTTCCTCGGCGAACTGACTGCGATTCACGACGGTGCGATTCCGTGGAAAGGCTATGAGGCGCCGGCCAATCTGCCCAGGACTGAACACCCGGTGGTGGTGCGTCACCCGGAAACCGGGCGCAAATCCTTGTTCGTCAACTCCGGGTTCACGTCGCACATCGTGCAGTTGTCCGGTGGCGAAAGTCAGGTGCTGCTGAACATGCTGTTCGACCTGGTGGCACGGGAGCCGGTACTCAGTTGCCGCGTTCGCTGGGCGCCGAACACGCTGGTGTTCTGGGATAACCGCTGCACCCAGCACCATGCGGTGTGGGATTACTTCCCGCACTCGCGCTATGGCGAGCGGGTGACGATTCTCGGGACGCAGCCCAAGGCCTGAAAACATCAGAGGGAGCAATTTGCTCCCTCTTTTTCTAGACGCCGCGACGGATCAGTTGCTCGACAATCAACTCACCGAACGCGAGATTGCCGTGCAGCGGGTCATCCTCTTCGCAGAACGCTTCACGCTGAAAACCCTGCTCATCGTTCGCCGCCTCGCGCACATCGATCAGCTCGACGCCAAGCCCTTGCAGGCGTTCGATCAACAGCGATTGTGCAGCCATGAATACACGCGGGTCGGACAGTTCGGGCACCCGTTGCGGCGGCAGCACGGCGAAGACCTTGAGCTTCAGCGCCAGGGCCTGTTCATGGAAGGCCAGGGCGGGGCGGGACAAGGTGTCGATGACAGTCTCGAACAACGGCCCGGCGAGAAACCCTTCATCGAACTCACCTTGCGCATTCTGGTAACAGGTCCAGTTCGCTGCGGTGGCCAGATAATGCAGGCTCAGGCCGATGGTGCTCACCAGCGGCACGCCGACCTTCGCCAGTTGCGGCGCTTGGAGCGTGTCGAGGGCCTGGCGATACAGCCGATCCATCTCGGCATCGCGAAAGACCACGTCATGCCGGGTCAGGCTGAAGAAATCGATCGCAAAATCCCGACCGGTTCCCAAAGGTCCGCCACCGAAAGACAGTTCACGGGCCCGCGCTGCCTTGCCGATTACACCGGCATGGGAGTCACCCAGCAGCAGAAACCTAGGCGTAGTAATCGAGTACGGCGTCTTCACAGACAAGATCCTCGCTGGACACACTAGTGGAGGTGCTTGGCGCCTGCACCGACTGGACGGCTTGAAGTCCGGCAAAAAATTGCTGCATCACGAATGCCACGCCGTCTGGCGTGACTTCCCGCTGGTTGGGTTGGTAAAACGCGCCTTTGAACGGGGTGCCGGTGATGATTTCGTAGGACGGGAAATAGTCGACGTCGGGCAGGTCTTCACACAATTGCCCGGCAACGGCGCGCAGCACCGATTTGGAATAGGTCGTGGCGCTCAGTACATGCTCCCCGGTGGCGGTTGCCGTCAGGGGCACCGGCGAAACGGTGAGCAGCAGGCGCAGTTGCGGGTTGATCGAGCGCATCAATTCCACAGCCCGGAGCATGTCGCCATAGGTGTCCATGAAACCGAAATTGCAGAATCGGTGGCGCAGCGGATCGAAAGTGCCACGCACGGTGCCGGGACACACGGGATATACCAGACCGGTCTGCCGATGTTGCCAGGCTTCGGTCAGACCCAGGGTGAAGACGAAAACCCTGGCCCGGCGCAGCCCTTCGCGGATGGCGTCGAGGGTGATTTCCCGCGATTCGGACAGGGCCTGTTCGCTGGCGAATCCGTCGGGCTCCACGGCGGGGCGGAACGGGTCGAAAAAACGCCCGTCATGAGCCCAGGTTTCATCGGGCGGTGCGCTGACGCCCAGTGCCCATTCAAGCCATTGGCAGAGCATGGCCGGGGTGTACAGATTGCCGGTGCGGAAGGAAAACACCCCATAGTTGCGGGCCTTCCAGTCAGCCTCGGGCAATGCGTCCGGGGCGGGCTCCGCGTCCAGCCAGTTCATGCCGCGCTCCACCAGTGCGCGACCGATGTGCTGGGCGAAACAGGAACCGGCGGTGACGATGGCGTCCTTGTTGCCGATCTCGAACTGGGGCGTCCACAGCTCACCGATGTCCGGCGCGGACCTGTCGGCCACGGCGGTACGCCAGAAGGCGCGGGGGGGAAGACATTGATAGGGGTTCATGACGAAAGGCCTCCCTGGCGAGTCGTTGAGCGCAAGGCTCAGCGTATTTGATAGTGATAGATCAGATCGTCGTACCACCGATCACCGATCCGGTAGGCCTGCGGCTCACGGCGTGCGAACACAAAGCCGCATTTCTCCAATACCTTGCAGGAGGCGATATTGCCGTCGGTCACGGTCGATTCCAGCGAGTTCAGCCCGATGGCGGCGGCGTAGTCGATGATCGCCTTGCGCGACTCGGTGCCGAACCCCTTGCCCTGATGTTCAGGCAACAGCAGGCATCCGACTTCGGCATGACCTGGCGACATAATGCGAAAACCGGTCACGCCCAGTTCGTGACCGCTGGCTCGCTCGGTGACCACCAGGCACAGCCAGTGCTCCGACTGCGGATTCCAGGCCGGGAGCCGATGCTCAAACCCCTTGCGCACCTGTTCCTCGGCAATTTCGCCGAATACGTATTGCATGGTTTGTGGTTCGCAGTGCAGTCGAAGGAACAACGGCCAGTCGGATTCGGCCATCGTGCGCAGGTCAAGCCGTTCCGTGGATAGCTCGAGCATCCACCGCTCCTTGCAAGGATGGAAAGGGAGAGGGTTTTTTACTGGGTGTGGAAGGAAAGATCAATGAGCGGATGGGCAGAGAGTGGATGTTGCAGCCGTTGTCGGCGGTGTGGAGAAAAGCGTTCGCGTGAGCAACGCTTTTCTCCGGATGTGCCGGTCAGCCCGCCAGTGTCGCGCCAGTTGCGCTTCGGGGTGGCGGATACGCAGCACGTAACGTTCATGCACCACGATGTTTTGCGAGTAGCCGCCGAGGGTCCAGCCGGGGGCGTC
Organism: Pseudomonas sp. BW7P1; assembly: GCF_024981055.1. NCBI lineage: Bacteria > Pseudomonadati > Pseudomonadota > Gammaproteobacteria > Pseudomonadales > Pseudomonadaceae > Pseudomonas > Pseudomonas sp. BW7P1. The sequence continues at coordinate 2,718,117 of NZ_CP103374.1, forward strand.
CGGGGTCGGGAAGTTATAGGTGCCGATCATGCCGTCGCAGTAGTTTTCCAGACCGGTTTCGCAGTCCTCGCAGTGTTTGCAGCTGTCGACGATGCAACCGACACCCACCAGGTCGCCGACCTTGTAAGCGGAAACATGACCGCCGAATCACGCCCGACGATTTCGTGTCCCGGTACGCAAGGGAATTGCGTGCCGGCCCACTCCGATCGCACCTGGTGCAAGTCGGAGTGGCAGATGCCGCAGAAGGCGATATCGATCTGGACGTCATGGGCTGCCGGGGCGCGGCGATGGATCTGCAGGGGCTCAAGGGGTTTGTCGCCCGCGTGGGCACCGTAGGCTTGTACAAGCATGGGAACGTCCTCGATGGATCTTTCGGAGGGGCATCTTCCCGCCCTGCGCTTGCGGTCTGATAGTGTATTTCTGTGGATTACTTGCCTGATCCTGTTCGGCCAAGGCGGGTTCATGGGATACCTTTTTTCCGAGCAGCGTTACCTGCGTGCAGGAAAGAAGGTATCCAGTGAAACTTAGCTGAGCCTGAGGGGCACTCGATGGTTAGCGCAGCGGCACGTAAATATCCGTTTGCCACTGCTCCTGCGGGATCTCGGGGCTGATGCTCAAGTACTCGAAAAACAGCGGGTGATCGCGCAGTTCTTCGCCGCTGGCGGGCAGCCAGTTGCGGTAGACCGGGTAGATGCTTTCGCCGATGTGATCGGTGGGGCCTACATGACGCACCACGGCGCAACGCCCCGCAGGAATACCGAGTTCACCCACGTTGAACTCATTCGGTGCCACGGCTTCGCGGATTTCGCCACAGATCGCAAAATGAAAGTCTTCCGGCGGCGTCGTATCGGGGTTGCCGTAAGGGATGCCAAATGTGCGACTTGAGGCCACCGGTGACTGCCCGCTCTGCTGGCGCCACTGGATGAAGCGTTGCACGCTTTGATTGACGAGGCCCGGAGGCCCACGGTGATCGAGTGCCGCGACCCGGACTCCGGGGAAATCGACGATTCGTACCTGCATGGCGATGCTCCTTGAAAAGTGAGGAATGGCGAAGACCGTGTGCCAGACGCTCCAGTCCGGAGCCTTGCGAAATGCCCCCGGCGAGGTGCCGAAGTCGCGCTTGAATGCCCTGGAAAACGCTTCAGGGCTTTCAAAGCCGGCATCGAACGCCGCGTCCATCACCGAATGGTCGGGCAGGGTGGTCAGACGGTGCGCGGCCCGGCGCAGGCGCATCAATTGCACATAGCGCGAGACGGGCACGCCGACGTATCCCGTGAACTGCCGGTGAAAGTGGAACTCGGAGAAGTTCGCCACCCGGCTCAGCGCTTTCACCGACAGGTCGCCCTCAAGATTGGCGTCGATGTAGGCGAGTACGACGGCGAAGCGCTTCGCGTAGGCAGATTGCATGGGTGTGTCGGGCACGCAGTGAAGCTCCTGGAGTAACGGTCGGCCCTAGAATCGTCGAAAGCGGCGTACCGATACCTAGCCGGACTTGCTCAGGGTTGACCTCTTCAGGCATTACAGCCGAACGCCCCTTCACGAATCAATCGCGCGCCTGAGCGACGATTGCAAAGTTGCCCGGTGCTTTCTCCAGCAATCCAAGGAATCGCACCAGATCCACCGTGCTGCCATCGACGTTCAGGTCTTTGGAGGTGAGGGCATCCTTGAACCCCGCCGTACCGCCCAGCAATTGCACGAAAAGATCTTTGGTGACGCTCAGCGTGGCGTTGGCATTGGTGGCCGGCGCACCCCGGCGAAAGTGCAGGACGGCGTTCTCGATCCACAGCACGAACGATTCCTGCGTGTCGGTCAGTTGCAGATTGAAGGTCCAGTTCTTGCCATCCGCCGCCGGCCCGTCGAGGCTGGCGGCCATGGCTTCGAGGAAGCGTTCGGTGGGTGTCTGCTTCATCAGCTCGATCAGGTCCGAGCGGCGCACGCCTTTGTCCGGCGGGCCGTTGCGTAGCTCCTGGGCGGCGGTCAGGTAGCTGTTGCGCCAGGTGGCTGACTCCGATTGATAGCCCAGCTGTTCGTAGGACCTGGCCAGCAGTTCCTTGGCGGCCTTGTCGTCGGCCTGGTCGAGGACGGCTTGATCCAGCAGCTCGGCGACCCAGCGGTATTCACCTTTGTCATAGGCCACGCGTGCGGCCTCGAGCACTTTGGCGTTGCCGCCCATCAACTCGACGTAGCGTCTGGCGGACTCCCTGGGGGGCAGCGGATTCAGATGCGCCGGGTTGCCATCGTAGGCGCCGAGGTACATCTGGTAGATCGCCTTGACGTTGTGTCGCACGTCGCCGTAATAGCCGCGGGTGCCGAAGTACGAGGCCAGTGAATCGGGTAACTGGATCTTCTCGGCGATCTCGCCGGGCGTGTAGCCGGCGTTCATCAGGCGCACGGTCTGGTCGTGCATGTATTTGTAGACGTCGCGGTGCTTGGTGATGAATTCGCGGATGCGCTCGTTGCCCCAGACAGGCCAGTTGTGCTGGCCGAAATAGACTTCGGTGTCGCCCAGTTCATCGAGGGCGATCTGCGCGTAGTCGGACCAGCGCAATGCATCACGAACCTTGGCGCCACGGATCGGCAACAGATTGTGCATGGTCTGCGCCAGCAGTTCTGCGCCGCCATAAGCCTTGCGCTCAGGGATCGTGAAGGTCAGTTCGGCCGGGGCTTCGGCGCCCGGTATGTTGTGGAACACGAAGGTCACGCCGTCGAGCACCAGTTCCTGCGCCGGCTGATCGATGATCTGCGTCGGCGCCAGAATGCCGATGCTGCCGTAGGCGACGTTTTTGCCCAGCCCGGTATCCACCATGCCGGTGGCGCCCGGCCTCAGATTCTTGCCGAACTGATACATCGAACGGCGCGACATGGCAGGTCCCGCCAGCACATTTTCGCTGGTGGCTTCCTCCATGAACCCGGCAGGGGCCACCACGGGAATCTTGCGCTCGGCGACTTCCGCGACCGAGGTAATGCCCAGTACGCCGCCGAAGTGGTCGGCATGGTCGTGGGTGAAGATGATGGCAGTCACGGGGTTGTCGCCCAGTTGCGCGCGGGCAAAGGCCAGGGCAGCGGCGGCGGTTTCTTTCGAGGTCAGCGGGTCGACGACGATCCATCCGCTCTTTCCCTCGATCAGTGTCATGTTGGCGATATCGAAACCGCGCAACTGATAAATGCCATCAGTGACCTTGAACAGCCCGATCTGCGCGTTGAGCATCGCGTGGCGCCACAGGCTGGGGTTGACCGTGGCGGGGGCCTTGCCTTCGACGAATCTGAACGCATCGAAATCGATCAGTACAGAGCCGTCGGAACCGAGGACCTGGCCGGTCGGTCGGGCGATCAGACCGCGCCGGGCGTCTTCCATGTCACGACTGTCGTTGAGGTTCAGGCCTTTGATCGAGGCTTCTATCACCGCCGCAGTCGCAGGCGTCGCTTGGCTATTGGCAACGCTGGACGGTTTGTCACAACCGGCGAGGGAAACCAGTGTCAGAGCGATCAGTGTGTGAAAGGTCGGTCTCATTCTTGTTGTTCTCCGAGGATCGATTGATCAGAGAGTAGGGAGGTGGGTGCGATGTATCCAATGCATTGTTTACATCCGGATAATGCGTGGCTAGCATCGGCCAGATGGATCTCAAACGACTGACGCACCTGCTGGCCCTCGCCGATGAACGCCATTTCGGTCGCGCCGCCGAACGCGTGCATCTCAGCCAGCCGGCCCTGAGCCGCAGCATCCAGGCACTGGAAAGCGAAACCGGTCAGCGTCTGTTCGACCGTGACAGCGGTGACGTACGCCCGACGCCGGCAGGGGAGTTTCTGATCGAGCGGGCGCGACGGCTGTTGTTCGATGCCCGTTCTCTGGAACGGGACCTGGCGCTGTACGGCGATGGCCGGCTCGGCAACCTTGCATTCGGCGTCGGGCCGTTTCCGGCGGCGATGTTGATGCATCAGGTCGTGCCGCGATTGCGCCGGGAATATCCGGAAGTCACCCTGCGGGTAGAGGTCAATAACTGGCAGATTCTTGAGGCCCGATTGCGGGACGAGGCAATCGAGTTTTTCGTCGCGGACATTCGTAACTTTTCCGCCGAGTCCGATCTGCGGATTCAGTCGCTGGGCCAGGCTTCGGCGGGTTTTTTCGTCAGGCCGGAACATCCATTGGCCGGACGCCAGGTGACGATGAGAGATCTGGAAGTCTACGGCATCGCCACGACGCGCCTGCCGACCGTGGTGAAGGACGAAACGGCACGTACCCTCGGTATCTCCACTCGCCAGGCATTGCCTCTGGCGCTGGAGTGTGACGACGTGGCTTTGCTCAGGACGGTGGCCTGTTCGACGGATACGATCCTCGGCGTGATACACGGCGCCGTGGCTGAAGACCTGCGCATTGGCAAACTGATCGAACTGCAGGTCGTGGACCGGCCTGGATTGCATTCCGAAATCGGTGTCGTCAGCCTGCCCAACCGAAGCCGGTCGCCGACGGCTCGCTGCGTGATCGACGCCATCGTCGCCGAAATGGCACAGCGCAACGACTCGACCTGAGCGGCGCTCCGGTCGGCGGCCAAAACGCCAAAGCACAAGACTTCCCGCTCAAAAACCGGATAATGGCGGCCATTCTGTTCAGCTCGCTATTCTGGTAGTCCCCCATGGAAATCAAGGTCAACTTTCTCGACAACCTTCGACTTGAAGCCAAGTTCGACGACTTCACGGTGGTGGCCGACCAACCGATCCGCTACAAGGGCGATGGTTCGGCGCCGGGTCCGTTCGACTACTTCCTGGCTTCGTCGGCGCTGTGTGCGGCGTACTTCGTGAAGCTGTATTGCGAAACCCGCAACATCCCGACCGATAACATCCGCCTGTCGCAGAACAACATCGTTGACCCGGAGAACCGCTACAACCAGATCTTCAAGATTCAGGTCGAGCTGCCGGCAGACATCTCCGACAAGGACCGCCAGGGCATCCTGCGTTCCATCGACCGTTGCACGGTAAAGAAAGTCGTCCAGGCCGGTCCCGAGTTCGTGATCGAAGAAGTGGAAAACCTCGACGCCGACGCACAGGCACTGTTGATGCCGGGCGCCAGTTCGAGCACGAGCACCTGCATTCCGGGCAAGGATCTGCCACTGGAGCAGACCATCGCCAACATGTCGGGCATCCTCGCCGACCTCGGCATGAAGATTGAAATCGCGTCGTGGCGCAACATCGTGCCGAACGTCTGGTCGCTGCACATTCGCGATGCGCACTCGCCGATGTGCTTCACCAACGGTAAGGGCTCGACCAAGGAAAGCGCATTGGCTTCGGCGCTGGGCGAGTTCATCGAGCGCCTTAACTGCAACTTCTTCTACAACGATCAGTTCTGGGGGCTGGATCTGGCCGATGCGCCGTTCGTGCACTACCCGGACGAGCGCTGGTTCAAACCGGGCCGCAACGATGAGCTGCCAACCGAAATCCTCGACCCGTACTGCCTGAAGATCTACAACCGCGACGGCGAGTTGCGCGGCTCGCATCTGATCGACACCAACTCGGGCAATGAGGAACGCGGCATCGTTTCGCTGCCGTTCGTACGTCAGTCGGACGGTGAAGTGGTGTACTTCCCGTCGAACCTCATCGAGAACCTGTACCTGAGCAACGGCATGAGCGCCGGCAATACCCTGGCCGAAGCCCAGGTGCAGTGCCTGTCGGAAATCTTCGAACGTGCGGTGAAACGCGAAATCATCGAAGGCGAATTCGCGTTGCCGGACGTGCCGCAGGAAGTATTGGCCAAGTACCCGGCGATCATGGCCGGCATTCAAGGCCTGGAAGCCCAGGGCTTCCCGGTGCTGGTGAAGGATGCGTCGTTGGGCGGCGAATTCCCGGTCATGTGCGTCACGCTGATGAACCCGCGCACCGGCGGTGTGTTCGCCTCGTTCGGCGCACACCCGAGCTTCGAAGTGGCGCTGGAGCGCAGCCTGACCGAGCTGCTGCAGGGCCGCAGCTTCGAAGGCCTGAACGATCTGCCGCAGCCGACCTTCGAAGGTCACGCGGTCACCGAACCGAACAACTTCGTCGAGCACTTCATCGACTCCAGCGGCGTGGTGTCGTGGCGCTTCTTCAGCGCTCAGGCGGAATACGAATTTGTGGAGTGGGACTTCACCGCTCAGGGAGAAAACTCCAATGCCGAGGAGGCCGAAACCCTGTTCGGCATCCTCAAGGGCATGGGCAAGGAAGTGTACATGGCGGTGTACGAGCACATCGGCGCCACCGCTTGCCGCATCCTGGTGCCGGACTACTCGGAAATCTACCCCGTGGACGACCTGATCTGGGACAACACCAACAAGGCGCTGTTCTTCCGCGAAGACATCCTCAACCTGCATCGCTTGAATGAAGAAGAACTCCAGTCTCTGGTCGAGCGTCTGGTGGAAAGCGAACTGGACGACTACACCGATATCACCACGCTGATCGGCATCGAGTTCGACGACAACACCGTGTGGGGTCAACTGACGATTCTGGAACTGAAACTGCTGATCTGGCTCGCCCTGGGACAGATCGAGGAGGCTAAAGAGGCGGTGGAGATGTTCCTGCAGTACAACGACAACACCGTCGAGCGGGGGCTGTTCTATCAGGCCGTCAACGGGGTGCTGGAGATGCAACTGGACGAAGATCTGGAACTGGCCGACTACGAAGCCAACTTCCGCCGCATGTTCGGCAACGAACGGATGGATGCGGCGATCGGCTCGGTGGACGGCAGCGTACGCTTCTACGGTTTGACGCCGACCAGCATGAAGCTCGAAGGCCTTGATCGCCACCTGCGACTGATCGACAGCTACAAGAAACTGCACGCGGCCCGGGCCGGCGTGAAGACTTCGTAGCGCTGAAAGCGGCAATAAAAAGCACCTTCGGGTGCTTTTTTGTTTTTACGATGG
>NZ_CP103374.1:2730000-4307500 GCF_024981055.1 Pseudomonas sp. BW7P1
TCCTGTACTTCTGGTTATTGCGATGGAGGGACGGAGAAGGCTAGGCCAGCTTGGCGTTGGTTGTCCAAGTTTAAGGTGGTAGGCTGAGATCTTAGGTAAATCCGGGATCTTAAGGCCGAGAGCTGATGACGAGTTGCCTTCAGGCGACGAAGTGGTTGATGCCATGCTTCCAAGAAAAGCTTCTAAGCTTCAGATAACCAGGAACCGTACCCCAAACCGACACAGGTGGTTGGGTAGAGAATACCAAGGCGCTTGAGAGAACTCGGGTGAAGGAACTAGGCAAAATGGCACCGTAACTTCGGGAGAAGGTGCGCCGGTGAGGGTGAAGGACTTGCTCCGTAAGCCCATGCCGGTCGAAGATACCAGGCCGCTGCGACTGTTTATTAAAAACACAGCACTCTGCAAACACGAAAGTGGACGTATAGGGTGTGACGCCTGCCCGGTGCCGGAAGGTTAATTGATGGGGTTAGCTAACGCGAAGCTCTTGATCGAAGCCCCGGTAAACGGCGGCCGTAACTATAACGGTCCTAAGGTAGCGAAATTCCTTGTCGGGTAAGTTCCGACCTGCACGAATGGCGTAACGATGGCGGCGCTGTCTCCACCCGAGACTCAGTGAAATTGAAATCGCTGTGAAGATGCAGTGTATCCGCGGCTAGACGGAAAGACCCCGTGAACCTTTACTATAGCTTTGCACTGGACTTTGAATTTGCTTGTGTAGGATAGGTGGGAGGCTTTGAAGCGTGAACGCCAGTTTGCGTGGAGCCATCCTTGAAATACCACCCTGGCAACTTTGAGGTTCTAACTCAGGTCCGTTATCCGGATCGAGGACAGTGTATGGTGGGTAGTTTGACTGGGGCGGTCTCCTCCTAAAGAGTAACGGAGGAGTACGAAGGTGCGCTCAGACCGGTCGGAAATCGGTCGCAGAGTATAAAGGCAAAAGCGCGCTTGACTGCGAGACAGACACGTCGAGCAGGTACGAAAGTAGGTCTTAGTGATCCGGTGGTTCTGTATGGAAGGGCCATCGCTCAACGGATAAAAGGTACTCCGGGGATAACAGGCTGATACCGCCCAAGAGTTCATATCGACGGCGGTGTTTGGCACCTCGATGTCGGCTCATCACATCCTGGGGCTGAAGCCGGTCCCAAGGGTATGGCTGTTCGCCATTTAAAGTGGTACGCGAGCTGGGTTTAGAACGTCGTGAGACAGTTCGGTCCCTATCTGCCGTGGACGTTTGAGATTTGAGAGGGGCTGCTCCTAGTACGAGAGGACCGGAGTGGACGAACCTCTGGTGTTCCGGTTGTCACGCCAGTGGCATTGCCGGGTAGCTATGTTCGGAAAAGATAACCGCTGAAAGCATCTAAGCGGGAAACTTGCCTCAAGATGAGATCTCACTGGAACCTTGAGTTCCCTGAAGGGCCGTCGAAGACTACGACGTTGATAGGTTGGGTGTGTAAGCGCTGTGAGGCGTTGAGCTAACCAATACTAATTGCCCGTGAGGCTTGACCATATAACACCCAAGCAATTTGTGCTTAAAAGCCAGATTGCGGTGTGTGAAGACGAAACGAACCGAAAGTTCGAGTTCACAAACACCGATGGCTGTCACATACCCGATTTGCTGAAGCGAGGCCCTCTGGTCACGACTCGGCACACAGAATTTCTTGACGACCATAGAGCATTGGAACCACCTGATCCCATCCCGAACTCAGAAGTGAAACGATGCATCGCCGATGGTAGTGTGGGGTTTCCCCATGTGAGAGTAGGTCATCGTCAAGATTAAATTCCGAAACCCCGATTGCGAAAGCAGTCGGGGTTTTGTTTTGTCCGCAGGAAAGTGCTCGACGCAAAAGGGCGACTGCAGGGCAGCCGTTAAAGATGGTCATGAGCGCATCGGTAATGCGCTCAGTTGTTATCCATCTGCAAGCTGATCCGTGGAGCACCAGCGATTGCGTCCCAAGCGCTTCGCTTGATACAGGCACATATCCGCCGATTTCAACAACATGGCCATCGTCACTGACTCATCAACGGGACGGCGGGTGGCAATCCCCGCGCTTGCGGTGACGTAGCCCAAAGGATGCCCGGTATGTTCCAGTTCCAGCAATCGGATCGCCTGCAAGATGTCCTCGGCGACTTGAATGGCACCCGCGTTATCAGTGTTGGGCAGGAGCACGGTGAACTCCTTTCCACCGTAGCGCACCGCGAGATCCCCCGGATGTTTGATCGCTTGCTGGATGGCTCTTCCGACGGCGCTGAGGCAATCGTCGCCCGCGGCGTGACCATAACGGTCGTTGTAGCGTTTGAAGTGGTCGACATCGAGCATGATCAATGACAACGGCGAGTTCAGGCGACGAGCCAGACGGATTTCATCCGCCAATGCGGTATCGAGGCGTCGTCTATTACCGAGACCGGTAAGGCTGTCTGTCAGCGCCATGTCGCGCACTGGCGAATGGTGTCCTCGGCGTGTTGGGCCGTGGCACGAGCGAGGTTGGTGGCGGAGTCGCGAGCGGAAGCAAACACCGAACGATAGTTCTGCCAGGTTCGCCAGCTCTCGACTGCGGCGCAGCACCCTGATCTGGTGTCATTGTCTCCTTGCAGTTGACGGTGAAACCCTTTTCAGGCGATTTATCCCGTTCAGCCTGGCCATTAATCTGTGCCCATCTTGAACGCAACCGAACTTGCACAACTAAAAAGGGATTCAACATGAGCACTGCAACCTACAACCGCCTGAACAAAGACGACGCCGTCGTTCTGCTGGTCGACCACCAGACCGGCCTGATTTCTCTGGTTCAGGACTTTTCGCCGAACGAGTTCAAGAACAACGTACTGGCTCTGGCCGACCTGGCGAAGTTCTTCAAGTTGCCAACCATCCTCACCACCAGCTTCGAGCAAGGTCCGAACGGCCCGCTGGTGCCGGAGCTCAAGGAAATGTTTCCGGATGCGCCGTACATCGCACGTCCAGGCCAGATCAACGCGTGGGATAACGAAGATTTCGTCAAGGCCATCAAGGCCACCGGTCGCAAGCAGATCGTCATTGCCGGTGTCGTGACCGACGTCTGCGTGGCGTTCCCGACGCTGTCGGCACTGGCGGAGGGGTTTGACGTGTTCGTGGTGACCGATGCCTCCGGCACCTTCAACACCACGGTGCAACAAGCCGCGTGGAACCGCATGACTCAGGCCGGCGCACAAATGATGAACTGGTTCTCGGTAGCCTGTGAGCTGCACCGCGACTGGCGCAACGACATCGAGGGGCTGGGCAATCTGCTGTCCCAGCGGATCCCCAACTACCGCAACCTGATGAATGGCTATGCGGCGCTGACGGCCCAACAGAAATAAGGTCATACCCAGACAAAAGCCTGCTGAAAAGCAGGCTTTTTTCGTTTGCGGCAGGCACGCAGGCGGGGTGTCTACCTCAGACGGTGACGACAACCTTTCCGACGTGCTGATTGGCTTCAAGGAAGCGATGCGCCTGCTGAATGTCATCCAGAATGAAGGTTTTGGCAATGACCGGTTGCAGAGCACCCGAAGCCAGACCGTCGACAATAAAGGCTTTTGCGCGTGTCAGCACGGCCGGGTCTGAAACGATTTCCGAGTAGAGGTAACCCTTCAGCGTCAGACATTTACCCAACACGGTAAACAACGGGAACGGTGTGGGTTCCGGGCTCAAGGCGCCGTACTCCAGCAGGATGCCTCCGCGAGCCATGCTCTGGGTCAGCGGCTCGAACGATGGGCCGCCTACCGGATCGAATACCACGCGTGCGCCCTTGCCGTCGGTCAACGCCATGACCGCTGCCACCATGTCCTCTTCATCGCTGACGATCACATGCGCTGCGCCGGCGTCCAGCAATGCCTGCTTTTTGGCACGGGTGCGGGTCACGGCAATCGAGGTGGCGCCGACCATCCGGGCAATCTGGAAGGCTGCGAGTCCGACGCTGCTGGAGGCGGCAGTCACGATCACGAAGTCGTTTTTCTGAAGTTTCGCTTGTTCGACCAGCGCTCCCCAGGCGGTGACATATTGCATCCAGGAGGCGGCGGCCTGTTCGAAGGACAGAGTCGAAGGATGCTTGACGGTCAGGCTTGCGGGCACGTTGGCCAGTTCGCCGTAGGTGCCCCAGCGTGCGATGTCCAGCGGTGGAATGACGCTGACCGCATCACCGGCCTTGAACTCGCTGACATGGGCACCAACGGCGACCACGACACCGGCCGCTTCGTAACCGAGGCGACTCGGGAACTCCGCTTCCTGCAGATAAGCGTGATTGCGAAACATCACTTCGGCGCGATTCAGGCCGAAGGCTTTGACCTCGATCTGCACTTCGTCCGCCGCAGGTGCCGGGACATCAACGTTTTCCAGTTTCAGGACGCTCGCGTCACCGTATTCATGAATCCTGACAATGCGTGCCATGGGTTACTTCCTCGGTTATCGATGAAATTGCACCAGCGTAATCGGTGCCATGGACGCCAATTTAGGCTTTGGCCTGTCTCCGATAAAGGCCTACGATGGTGCAACACTAGAAACAACGAGTTTCCAATGGATCGACTCACACTCATGTCCACGTTCGTCAAAGCGGTGGAGCTGGGGTCCTTCAGCGCGGTGGCAGATGAACTCAATCTGTCCCCGCAAATGGTCGGCAAACAGGTGAAAATGCTGGAGCAGCACCTGGGTGTTTCGCTGCTGAATCGCACCACCCGCAAGCAAAACCTTACGGATTTTGGCCGTACGTTCTATCAGCGGGCGAAGATGATTCTGGCCGACATGGACGCTGCCGAAGAAATGGCCGCCGTGACCCGCGGCGTGCCCAGCGGCCGGTTGCGGATCAATGCGCCCGTCACGTTCGGTGTCAGTACACTGTCGCCCAAGCTGCTGGAGTACATGGTTCGCTATCCGCAGGTTTCGGTGGATCTGACGCTGTCGAACGAACTGGTCGATCTGGTGGACGGTGGATACGACGTGGTGTTCCGTATCGGCGAGCTCGCAGACAGCGGCCTCAAGGCATTGCCGCTGATGCCCTATCACATGGTGCTGTGCGCGGCGCCGTCCTACCTCGCACGTCGCCCACCCATCACCACGCCTTGGGATCTTCAGGAACATGAATGCCTGGCGTTTGCCTATTCGGATGGCCGCTCACACTGGCGACTCGAAGGCCCGGAAGGGGTGATCGACGTGCCGATTAAAAGCCGATTGACGATTAATCAGGGCGACCCGTTGCTGTCCGGAGCAGTGGCAGGGCTTGGGGTGGTGATGCTGCCGCTGGAACTGGTCAAGGACTCGCTGAGGAGCGGCACACTGGTGAGTCTGTTACCGCAGTACAGGGTGCCGGTTTCGCCGATGAATCTGTTGTATGTACCGGATCCGAGGCTGACTCCGAAATTGAGGAGTTTTATTGATTTTGTGCGAGGTGTGTTCGGTGACGCTCAGCCGTAAACAAGCCTTTTCAACGGGAGGGCCGCTGCGAGTCGACAGCGGCCCTCCGTCAGAAGCGAACCAGTCGATAAGGCTCACGCTCAGGCAACTGACGAACCACATTTCCCATCGCTGTCGAAACCATCCCCCCAACCATCTCCGCTGTCACTGCCGCCTGCGTCAGCCCCAGATGTTGATGCCCGAAGGCAAGTAACACTTTTCCATCACACACCCGGTCAATCACCGGCAACGAATCCGGCAGCGATGGCCGCAATCCCATCCACGGCGTGGCGGCTTCGATATTCAGTTCATTGCGGAACAATCCTTTGCTCAGACGATGCAACTGCCAGGCCCGCGCCATGGTCGGTGGGGCATCGAGCCCGGCGAACTCGACTGTCCCGGCCAGGCGCAGCCCCTCGGACATCGGCGTCATGATGAACTTGCGCTCCAGCGAAGTGACGGGGAAGGGCAGTCGGTCATGTTCGTGAGGCAGCATCAGGTGATAGCCGCGCTCGGTATCGAGCGGTACTTTTTTGCCGGTCAGTGCCGCGGTGAGTGTTGCCGAATGGGCGCCGCAGGCGATCAGCACCTGACGAGTCGACAGTGTGCCGTCAGCGGTCAGCAGGTTGACGCCATGCTCCTGCACTTGTCCGCCCTCGACCCGTTGTTTTACAAACTGCACGCCGCTGGCCTTTGCGGCGTTCACCAGCTCACACACCACCCGGTACGGATCGATGAAGTGCCCAGTGTCCTGAAAAAACAGACCGCCCTGAAGGTGTTCGCTCAGTTGCGGCGCGCGGTCACGCACCGCACTGGCCGACCAGACATCCACCGGGACTTGCTGCTGAAGCAAACGTGCCTGCAACGCCTCGATGGCCGGTCGCGAATCAGGTCGTTCAAAGACCAGCAACGAGCCTTCCACTTTCAGCAACTCGGGACGTTGGATGTCATCGAGCAACCGGAGCCAGGCGTCGAGCGAGTGTTCATTGAGCGCACGCAAGCCCGCTACTGTGCGTTGGAACGGCGCCGGCCGCAGATTCAACAACAGCCGAGTGAACCAGGGCACGGCGCCGGGCAGGTATTTCCAGTCCAGGCGCAGCGGCCCCATCGGGTCCATGAGCATGGCCGGCAAGCGCTTGAGAATAGACAGGTCGGCAATTGGAAACACCTGCTCGGTCGCCAGGTGGCCGGCATTGCCGAACGACGCACCGTGGCCGGGTTCCTGCGGGTCGACCACGATGACCCGCAATCCTTGTTGCGCCAGCCGCCATGCACAGGCAACGCCGATGATGCCGGCGCCGACCACGGCGATGTCATGGGTGATGTTCGGCATGGTTTCAGGCTTCCCTTTGGCCATCGAGCAGGCGTCGCAGTGACAGAGGATTGGATTGTTTGAGGGCGGCTGGCAGCAATACGTCGGGGAAGTCCTGATAACAGACCGGGCGCAGGAAACGCTGGATTGCAGCCGTGCCGACCGATGTCGTGCGCCCATCGGAAGTCGCCGGGAAAGGCCCGCCATGCACCATCGCATCACAGACCTCCACACCGGTTGGCCAGCCATTGACCAGCAAGCGTCCGGCCTTGCGTTCCAGTGTCGGCAGCAGTGAACGGGCGTGATCCAGATCCTCGTCATCCAGATGCAGGGTAGCGGTCAGTTGACCTTCCAGATGTTCCAGCACCTGAAGGACTTCATTGTGTTCGGCGCATTGCACGACCAGGGACGTCGCACCAAAGGTTTCGGCTTGCAGCGTGGGATCGGCGAGAAAATCCGCCGCGTCGGTGACGAAAACATGTGCCTGCCCCTGATTCGGACCGGCTGCTCTTTGACCGACGGCTGCAAGACGTGCGCGTGGATTTTCCGCCAGTGCGTTCACGCTGGATTCATAGGCATCGAAGATGCCAGGCGTGAGCATGGTCTGGGCCGGGCTGCGCTGGGCGAGCTCGGTCGCAGCGGTGACGAACGTATCCAGTGCCGTTCCCTTGAGTGCGATCACCAGTCCGGGATTGGTGCAGAACTGGCCGGCACCCAGCGTGAGCGAAGCGACAAAACCTTCGGCCAGCGCTTGCGGGCGATGGCGCAGCGCAGCAGGAAACAGCAACACCGGGTTGATCGAACTCATTTCCGCATACACCGGAATCGGTTCGGGGCGAGCCTGGGCCGCTGTGATCAATGCGAGTCCGCCGCTGCGCGAGCCAGTAAAGCCCACGGCTTTGATGCGTGGATCGCTGACCAGCGCAATGCCGACCTCATGTCCGGAACCGTACAGCAACGAGAATACGCCCTCTGGCAGACCGCACGCCTTGACGGCCCGAGCCACAGCGCGACCGACCAGTTCGCTGGTGCCGGGATGTGCGCCATGGGCCTTGACGATGACCGGGCAACCGGCGGCGAGTGCCGAGGCGGTATCGCCGCCGGCGACGGAAAACGCCAGTGGAAAATTGCTCGCGCCGAACACCGCCACCGGACCCAGGGCAATCTGGCGTTGGCGCAGGTCCGAGCGCGGTATTGGCTGGCGCTGCGGTTGTGCACTGTCGATTCGCACACCCAGCCATTCGCCGGCCCTTACGGTGCGAGCAAAAAGGCGCAGTTGCTGGCAGGTGCGCCCGCGCTCGCCTAACAGGCGAGGGCGGGGCAGGCCGGTTTCGGCCATGGCGCGGTCGATCAACTCATCGCCAAGGGCTTCGATCTCGTTGGCGATGGTTTCGATGAATTCGGCGCGGCTTTCCAGCGACGTTTCCCGATAGCCGTCGAATGCGGCCCGGGCCAATGCACAGGCCTGTTCGACATGCTCGGCGGAGCCGCCGGCGTAAGCGGGTTCCAGCGGAGTATCGGTGGCCGGGTTGATCCCCCGAAAGACCTCGCGATTGCCCGAGAGGGTTTGCTGACCGATCAGCAGTTTGCCCGTGAGAGACATGGCATCTTCCTGAAAAAAAGGAGACCCGCCGCCGAAGTGCGCGGCGGGCTGAAACGAGGCGGTGGGTCAGGCGAAGTTCTGTTCCGCCGACCAGTTTTCGTACCAGTGACGGAACAGCGCGTACTGGTTTTCCGCATAGCGTCGCTGGGAATCGCTGAGGGCATCGGTTTCGTTGAAATGCAGGGTGTATTCCTTGTCGCCGTTGAGCACCATCAAGTGTTTGTAATACAGCACCAGATCCGTGCCTTCGTCGAAGGAGGACAACACCGCCAGCGCCGACTCCAGTTCCCGCGCCTGACGCCGGGCCTTGGCATCCCCCTTGGCGGCCTGTTTGCTCAGTGCCACCAGTTGCAGTACCTCACGGGGCAGAGCGTTGCCGATACCGGTAATCGCACCTGTGGCGTTGCAGTTGACGAAGCCGTGCACGACCTGGGTGTCGACACCGACCATCAGCGTCACATCATCGTCTTTGGACGTAATGTTTTCCGCGGCGTAGCGCAGGTCGGCGCCACCACCGAATTCCTTGAAGCCGATCAGGTTCGGGTACTCGCGACGCAGTTCGAAGAACAGGTCGGCGCGGGTGGCGAAACCGTAGTAAGGGCTGTTGTAGATCACCGCCGGCAAGTTCGGTGCGGCTTGCAGGATCGCGGCGAAGTGAGCCTTCTGCGCGGCGAGCGATGCCCCACGGGACAGCACACGGGGGATCACCATCAGCCCCTGGGCGCCGACTTTTGCCGCATGGGCGGCGTGAGACACCGCTTCACGGGTGTTGATGGCGCCCGTGCCGACGATGGTCGGAATGCCAGCGGCCACCAGGCGCGCCACGCCTTCCTGGCGTTCGGCTTCGGTCAGCAACGGCCAGTCGCCCATGGAGCCGCAATACACCACGGCGCTCATGCCGATGTCGATCAGCTCGCGACCCTTGGCCACCAGGGCGTCGAAGTCCGGTTTGCGTGCGGCGGTGCACGGGGTCATCAGGGCGGGCATACAGCCAGTGAAGATGTTGTCGCTCATTGTTTTTCTCCTTGGGAACGGTGATTCGTATCGGGTTGAAAAGCGGCGCAGCGGCTCAGATGCCCCACGCGAACGGATCGTCTTCGTCGATCAGCAAGGTGCTGTCGGCGGTCATGTAGGCGCGGCCGGTGATGAAGGGCCGCACGCGTTCACCTTCCCATTCGAAGCGACCTTCGAACTGACTGCCGGTAATGCTCGCTTGGACCCAGCGTTCGCCGGGCTTGAGTTTTTCGTCGGCGGCCAGGCAGGCGAGTTTGGCGCTGGTGCCGGTGCCGCACGGCGAGCGGTCGTAGGCTTTGCCGGGGCACATGACGAAGTTGCGGCTGTCGGCGTGGTCGTCAGCGGCAAACAGTTCGACGTGGTCGATGAGCGCGCCGTCCTCGCCATGGACGCCTTGCTCCTCGAGGGCCTTGAGCATTTTCCAGGTGAAGTCGGTCAGGGTTTCGACGTTGTCCATCGTCAGCGTCTGACCGTGCTCCGACACCAGGAAAAACCAGTTGCCGCCATAGGCGATATCGCCGAGGAACCGGCCGTATCCGGGCACTTCGACTGCCACCTGTTTGCGGAATCGATAAGCCGGCACGTTGCCCAACGTTACGGCACCGTCTTCATGCAAGGTGGCGCTTACCGGGCCGACCGGTGTGTCGATCTTGTGCACGCCCGGTTCGATCAACCCCAGGTGCTGCAAGGAGGCGATCAGGCCGATGGTGCCGTGGCCGCACATGCCCAGGTAACCGGCGTTGTTGAAAAAAATCACGCCGCAGGTGGCGTCCGGCGACACCGGTTCGCAATACAACGCGCCGACCAGCACGTCGTTGCCGCGCGGCTCCAGCAGACAGGCCCGGCGCCAGCGGTCGTGTTCGTTGCGCAGGGCATCGCGCTTTTCGGCCATGGTGTTGCCGGGCAGGTCGGGGAAGCCTTTCATCACCAGGCGCGTGGGTTCGCCGCCGGTGTGGGAGTCAATGACGTGTACGCGTTTCATGGTTGTGTCCCTTCAAAAGATTTTCAGTAAGCGCCGGCAGCGCGGGGGTTGGCAGCGGACGACGGGGATGTCGAAGCGACTTCGCTCTCATCCTCGTCAGATTCCAGACGCAGCAGGTGCGCCGGTACACCCGTGGCGGCGCCCCAGTAGTAAATGCCGGTGGCGAAAGCAGCGACGACCAGCGTGTCGAAGGGGTGAGCGAGGATGCCGAGACCACCGAAAGTGCCGAGTTTCGACAGCACGATGGTCACCGCGTAGAAGGCGATCAGCCACGCGGATGAACGCACTTGATGGGCAAGGCTCAGATGCCGGGTCGGTACGAAACGACCGCACAGCAGGTACACGACAAACATCAGGATTTGCAGGCCGAGCAGCCAGGAGACGGTGTTCCAGCCCGACCAGTAGACGATCAGCGCGGCGATGATGAACGACACCGGCCCCAGCAAGCCCATCTGCTTGACCCGGAACGGGCGCGGCATGTCCGGCGCATTGCGACGCAGTGCAGCGACGGTCACCGGCGCCACGGCATAGCTCAGCACCAGGGCGGCGGACACCACGTTGATCAGCGCTTCCCAGGACGGGAACGGCAGGGTCCAGAACACCGACAGGGCGAAGGTCAGCCACAGTGCCGGGCGCGGGATGCCGGACTTCTCATCGATGCGGGTGAAAACCTTGAAGAAGGTGCCGGTCTGCGCCCAGCCATAGATCACTCGTGGTGTGGCGTTCATGTAGATGTTGCCGCAGCCGCTGGGCGAGATCACCGCGTCCGCCACCACCAGATAGGCCAGCCAACCCACGCCGAGCGCCAGGGCGATGTCGCGATAGGGCAGAGCGAATTCCTTGGAAACCCCGGCCCAGCCATTGGCGAGCAGTTCAGTCGGGATGCCGCCGAGGAACGCCGTTTGCAGCAACACATAGATCGCGGTGGACAGCAGCACCGACAGAATCAGTGCAATCGGAATCGTGCGTTGGGGGTTTTTCACTTCGCTGGCCACCGAGATGATCGGGGTCAGGCCGAGGTAGGCGAAAATCACACCACCGGCGGAAACCGCCATCTCGATTCCCGAGAGCCCGAAGGGGGCGAAGCCCTGAACCTGGAAGTTCTGCGGTTTGAAGAAGGTGAACAAAACACCGATCACCAGCAGCGGCACGATGAACTTGAACACGCTCACCAGATTGTTGGCCTTGGCAAAGGTTTTCACGCTGCGATAGTTGAGCAGGAAGAACACACACAGAAGACCGAACTGTACCAGCCAGCCCAACACCGTCGGATCGCCGCTGCCGGGCTGGGTCAGGCCGGGAAACCACGCCGCCGCATATTGGCGCGAAGCGACCACCTCGATCGCCACCAGACTGGAAAACGCGATCAGCGTGATAAAGCCCATCAGATAACCGAGCAGCGGCCCGTGGCTGTAAACCGGGTAGCGGACCACACCGCCGGCCCGGGGCAGGGCAGCGCCCAGTTCGCAGTAGACGATGCCCAGCAGCAACACGGCGAAACCGCCCAGCAGCCAGGAAAATATCCCCGCCGGCCCGGCAATCGCAGAAACGTGACTGGCCGCGAACAGCCACCCGGAACCGAAGATCGCTCCGAGTCCGATAAACGTGAGGTCGATCAATGAAAGCTGTTTTTTGAACTTGCCTTGGCCTGACATGGCGTCGCCTTCTTGTGAGTTATTGGATAGGCAGGTGTATGTCACTGGGACGGGCCAAGATTGAACTCATCGGCAGCTGCGTGATTGATGCTTTGCGCAAGCCTGGATGACGAAATCGGCACAATTGCGATGAGAGACGACTGGCCTCGACAGGCCGTGGGTGTTGCTGCACTCTGCACGCGAACGCCGCACGGCGGGCCGTTGGCCGACCCAACCGCGAAGGAAGACACCGACGATGCAGAACGCATTTGCGATCCTGTGCGAGGGCGATGAGCGCAATCGCCCCCAGACCCTCGAAGCCTTGGTGGCGGGCGTTGCCGCGCTGTTGCCGATGCTGGACGTGATTCCGAACGCGGTGATTTTCATCAAGGATCCGCAAGCGCGTTACGTCCTGGCCAATCGCACGCTGGTGCAGCGCTGTGGGTTGAAAGACCTGAAACCGTTGCTCGGCAAAACCAGCGCGCAGGTATTCCCGGCGCAACTCGGACCGGGCTACACCGAACAGGATCGCCGGGTGCTGGAAGAAGGATGGGTGCTGGAGGATCAATTGGAACTGCATCTGTACGGCAGTCGCGAACCGGGCTGGTGCCTGACCCATAAGCGACCGCTGTACAACCGTGACGGCGCGATAATCGGTCTGGCGGGCATTTCGGTGGACCTGCAATCAGCCAGTGAAACCCACCCGGCCTTCGAGCGTCTGGCCGCCGTCGACGAGCACATCCGCGCGCATTTCAATCGTCGGGTGACGCTGGGTGAACTGACCAGGATCGCCGGCATTTCGGTGGCGCAACTGGAGCGTTACTGCAAGCGCGTGTTCCACCTGACGCCTCGGCAGATGATCCAGAAAGTGCGGCTGGAGCACGCCCATCGCTTGCTGCACACCGACCTTCCGATCACCGAAGTCGCCCTGCAGTGTGGCTATACCGACCACAGCGCCTTCACTCGCCAGTTCAAGGCCTCGACCGGATTCACGCCGCGTCAGTACCGGCAGGCGACGGAGCAATGAGCGGGTTTCGGGTCATTGCGGATAAACTGAGCCCGTCAGTCCCAGGTTGTGCAGGTAAAACGAGATGAACCGGATACGGATACGCCATTGCGCGTATTTTCTTTGCGCGATCATGCTGACGTTGACGACGGCTTGCTCCAGCAAGGCTCGATACGCGACCGTGGGTGATCGCTGCTATGCCAAAGCGGTGCCGACGATGGGCGAGGGCGGCCTGGCCTGGGGACAGACCCTGGGCCAGGCACAGAAAAAATCCATGGATAACTGCATGCGCTACGCCGGTCGCTCCGGCGGAACGCCCGGTACTTGTCAGGTGGTGTTGGCCAAGTGCAAAAATTAACAGGGCGGTATAGCCGCCCACGCCACATCGACCGAAAAGGACTTCAGTGAATCTTTATCTTGAAATCGAGCGGATTTTTACCGATCAGGCCTTCGCAAGGCCCCTGTTTTATTCCTGCCCGGGAGGACTGCGTTTCGAACTCTCCGAAACCGGAGGAATGATCGAACAGTTCCTGTTGGCCTTGCGAAAATCGACCGAGATCTGCACCGACATTTTCAGTGACGAGCCCACGCTGGTGACGTGCCTGCGCTTTCACTCCGGCGGCCAGCGATTTGCCCATCGAGCGTTGCTTCAGTCCGTTCGATCTGCAGGTATCGAGATACCTGCAGAACGCTCGATCTGGAGTGAACGCACCGATCCGGACGACTGGTTCTGCGAAAGCGAGCCCGAGTATTGGATCAACCTCGCTTTCGAAGTGCCCGCAAGGATGCTTCAGGCATTGCTCTGGTGCGCACTGGCCACGGATTTTGGTGCGATTGCGCCGAATCCACGCTGCGCGATCTACCTGTTCAACCTGAAGGCCGGAGTGATGGTTTTCCCTTACGACGACCGAGGGATGGACGTGGTCGGGCCCAACAAGGATCTGCTTTCAAGGCTGTACCACCGGCATCATGCGTATCTTCTCGATTACGACCGGCCCGCGATGGATGCTGACTTCGCGGGCACTCTCTGAGATTGGCCCTGATCCTTTGATGCCGTTCAGTCAGGATCGCGGGTTCTAGTCTCGACAAAAAACAAAATCACCATGTGTTTACTTCGTTCCTTCATGCGTCGCAGTTCTCACTGCCCGTATCTGTCTGTCTGGAGTTCTCTCGATGCCCTCGCTCAAAACACTGCCCGCTGCATTGCTGGGGCTGGCCCTTGCCTGTCCGGTCGAAGCCGAGTCTCAGGGCATGGAGTTGGGGCAGGTGCTGATCGGAGCTGAAGAGCAGAGCGGCGAAGACCTTTCGCTGCAGGAGGCGAAGTCCCGGCTCGCGCAAATCCCCGGCGCGACCAATGTGGTCGACATGCGCACGCCTTTGCAGGGGCGGGTGGCGAGCAATCAGGATGTGCTGGCGTATCAGCCGGGTGTATACGCGCAGTCGGCGGGCAACGAAGGGGTGAAAATCTCGATCCGTGGCTCGGGCATCAACCGCGCTCCCGGTGCTCACGCGTCAGGGCTGTACACGATGCTCGACGGCCTGCCGCTGACCGGTCCCGGCGGCACGCCTTACGAATTGCTGGAGCCGCTGTGGCTCGACCATGTAGAAGTGCTGCGCGGCGCCAACGGCTTTGATCGCGGTGCGCTGGCGCTCGGCGGCGCCGTCGATTACGTCAGCCACACCGGCTATAACGCGCCGCTGCTGAATGTGCGCTACGTCATGGGCAGCCACGGTTATGCCCAGCGACAAGTCAGCTCCGGTCAGGTGCTGGGCGATTTCGATTACTACCTGTCGATGACCGACGCGCATTCCGACGGTTATCAGGATCACACCGCGAGCAAGAGCCAGGGCGTGATCGCCAACTTCGGTTATCGCTTCAATCCGAATCTGGAAACCCGCTTCTACATCCGTCATCGCGAGACCGACAACGACCTCGCCGGCCGGGTGACCAAATATTCCATCGAACATGATCCGCGCGCGGCCAATCCGGCCTACGTGAACCGCAACGACAGCCGCGATCAGCCCGGCAGCACCTTCATTGGCAACAAGACCACGTACTACATCGATGACGATTCGAGTATCCAGACCGGTCTGGTTTATCACGATTACCCGATGGACCTGCGCGAAGGCCCGAACCGCTTGAAGGTCGCGTACACCGATGTCAGCGGCACGTTCGACTACAAGCGCCGCGACACGCTCTGGGGCATGGAGAGCAACAGCACCGTGGGCCTGCGGGTGACCAAACACCTGCCCAACGACGGGGCCAGCGAACGGGTGCGAATTCCTACCGGCAACACCGCCCGCTATGCGCCGGGCACGCCTATGCGCAACTTCACTTATCAGGGTTCGGATTCTGTCCTGCACGTGGGCAACGATCTGGAAATCGCCGACGACCTGTGGCTGACCACCGGCCTCGCCGCGATCTACACCCGCCGCGAAAGCGCCGTGACCTATCCCGAAGGTGGCGGCAAGACCAGCTTCGGTGACTGGGACTACGCGCCACGTCTGGGCCTGCGCTATCAGGTGACGCCGGACCTGCAACTGTTCGGCAACCTCAGCCGCTCGGTCGAAGCGCCGCATCCATGGTCGCTGATCTACAGCTCCAACGTTCGCTTCCCGGCGGGCAGCGGCGCCGCCACCGGCACCCAGCGCGATCCGGTCAAACTGCAGAACCAGACCGCGACCACCCTGGAGCTCGGCGGTCGTGGCGACAGCGCACTCGGCGAATGGAGCCTGGCCTGGTACTACGCGCAGGTACGCCACGAATTGCTCTCGGTCTTACCGGACGCCAACGCCACCACGCCCTATGAACTCAACGCCAGCCCGACCGTGCACCAAGGTGTTGAAGCCAGCCTCAACAGCAACCTGTGGTCGGCGAACGACGGCGGTAAGTTGAGCCTGCGTCAGGCCTATACCTTCAGCGACTTCCACTACCGCGACGACGATCGCTTCGGCGACAACCGCCTGCCGGGCCTGCCGATGCATTACTACCAGGGCGAACTGCGCTACGACTTCCCGCAGGGCTTCTTCGCTGCCGTCAACACACAACTGGTGTCGAAAGTCGCGGTGGATTACGCCAACAGCTACTACGCCGACCCTTACGCCACCTTCGGCGCGACGCTGGGCTACAACGCACCCAAAGGCGACTGGCAGACCTGGCTGGACATGCGCAACCTGACCGACAAGCACTACGCCGCTACCGTAACGCCGGGCTATGACGACAAGGGGCTGGACGCCGCACGTTCCACACCGGGTGAGGGCATGGCGATGTATGTCGGGGTTTCGTGGAGTCTGCTTTGAGCTGTGTCGGATCGGGCCTAAGCTAATGCAAAAAAGATATTTGTTCGGTGTTTTTAATATCGTTTAGTTTTGTCTCATAGACGAATCAAAAGCATCAAACCGACAGACCCCCGATTGCCATGACGGCACACGCTGAATCGATCACAGGCTCTTCAGGTTTGATTCACACGGGAGTGAATCATGCCGCATACCTTGGACATCACCGCATTACCGACCCTGGACCTGTCGCAGCTCGACGGTACGCCGCAGCAGCGCCAGGCCTTTCTCGATGACTTGCGCCATGCCGCCCGCGATGTGGGTTTTTTCTACCTGACCGGCCATGGCATCGACGCCAGCCTGCTCAAGCAAGTGCAGGACTATGCCCGCCAATTCTTTGCCCTGCCTGACAGCGAGAAAACCGCCGTCGGCATGATCAATTCGCCGCATTTTCGCGGCTACAACCGCGCCGCCTCGGAGATCACTCGCGGGCAGCCGGATCAGCGTGAACAGTTCGATCTCGGCGCCGAGCGTGAGGTCTTGCCACTGACGGCCGACAGTCCATTGTGGGCGCGGCTGCAAGGGCCGAATCAATGGCCCGAGGCGTTGCCGCAACTCAAGCCGTTGCTGCTCGACTGGCAGCAGGCGATGACCCAGATGTCGCTGCGTCTGCTGCGTGCATTCGCCCAGTCACTGTCGTTGCCGGAAGATGCCTTTGACCGGTTGTACGGCGACAAACCCAACGAACACATCAAGCTGATGCGCTATCCGGGGCAAGCTTCGTCGGCGAGCAATCAGGGCGTCGGCGCGCACAAGGATTCGGGTTTCCTCAGCTTTCTGTTGCAGGACCAGCAGGCAGGGCTGCAAGTGGAAGTCGAAGAGGGGCGCTGGATCGATGCGTTGCCACGGGACGACACGCTGGTGGTGAATATCGGCGAGTTGCTGGAACTGGCCACCAACGGTTATCTGCGCGCCACGGTGCATCGCGTGGTCTCGCCACCGGTGGGCAGCGAGCGCTTGTCCATCGCGTTTTTCCTCGGCGCGCAACTGGATGCAGTGGTGCCGCTTTATCCCTTGCCGACAGCGTTGCTGCGTGAGGCGCGGGGCCCGGCGAGTGATCCGCTCAACCCGCTGTTTCGCGATGTCGGCTGGAATTATCTGAAGGGCCGACTGCGCTCCCATCCCGATGTCGCACAGCGCTTCTATGCCGATGCGTCGAATACCCAGACACCGCTTCGCAAGACCGCCAACGCCTGATCCATCACTCGCAAAAGGATTCTTCCCATGTTGAAAAAAGCAGTGTTGAAAAAAGCAGGCCTGACCCTGGCCGTCCTCGGCGCGCTGGTGACTTCGTTCAGTGCTCAAGCGCTGGAGCCATTGCGCGTTGCCGCCGACCCGGTGCCCCATGCGCAAATCCTGGCCTACATCCAGAAAATCGATCCGCAACTGAACCTCAAGGTGATCGAAATCCCCCAGGGCGTGAATTCCAACGAGCTGCTGGTGCACGGCGATGTGGACGCCAACTACTTCCAGCATTTGCCGTATCTGCAATCCCAGGAAAAAGCCCTCGGCGAAAAACTCGCGGTGGCCGCCACGGTGCACATCGAACCGCTGGGCATCTATTCCCATCGTCACAAAACCTTCGCCCAGGTGCCGGACAAAGGCACGGTCGCGGTGCCGAACAACGTCACCAACCTGAGCCGCGCGTTGTACCTGTTGCAGGATAACGGCCTGATCAAACTCAAGCCCGGTTTCAATGATCCGGCGGCCGATCAGGCGACGCCCAGGGACATCGCCGAAAACCCGAAATACCTGAAGATCCTCGAAATCGAATCGCCGCAACTGCCCCGTGCGCTGGATGACGTGGACCTGGCGGTGATCAACGGCAACTACGCACTGGAAGCCGGGCTGGTGCCGGCCAGGGATGCGCTGGGGCTGGAGAAGCCTGAGCACAACCCTTACGCCAATATTCTGGTAACCACGCCGAAACTGGAAAACGATCCGCGCATTCAGCAACTGGCGAAAGACCTGACTTCACCGCTGGTGGCCCAGTACATCACCGAGCACTTCAAGGGCTCGGTGATCCCTGTGGCGGATGCCAGGCCATGATCGTCATCGAGCAGTTGAGCAAGACCTATCCGTCAGCGTCGACAGCGGCGCTGGACCGGGTGTCACTGAGCATTCCCGATGGCGCGATCTACGGCATTCTCGGACGCAGCGGTGCGGGCAAGTCGACATTGCTGCGCTGCCTCAATCTGCTCGAACGTCCGGATACCGGGCGCATTCTGCTGGATGGCGAAGACCTCACGGCGTTGTCCGACAGTGAACTGTGCCGCCAGCGCCAACGCATCGGCATGATCTTTCAGGGCTTCAATCTGCTGCATTCGCGCAACGTGTTCGACAACGTCGCGGTGCCGCTGGAAATCGCCAAAGTCGCCAAACCCCAACGTCGTGAACGGGTTCGGGAACTGCTGGATCTGGTGGGCCTGAGCGACAAGGCCCAAGCCTTTCCTTCACAGCTTTCCGGTGGCCAGAAACAACGGGTGGGCATCGCCCGGGCCTTGGCGGCGCGACCGGCGTATCTGCTGTCGGACGAAGCCACCAGCGCTCTCGACCCGGAAACCACCGCGTCGATTCTGCAGCTGCTGCGTGACATCAATCGTCAGCTCGGTCTGACCATCGTGCTGATTACCCATGAGCTGGACGTGGTGCGCTCGATTTGCGATCACGCCGCCTCATTGGCCAATGGTCGATTGGTGGAAGCGGGACCGGTCGCCAGATTGCAGGCGACGCCGGATTCCGCGCTCGGTGCGGCGCTGCGGCCCAGTTGCGGCTTGCCGCTGGGGCATGACGCGCCGGGACTGAGTTTTCTGCGGCAATACGGTGTACGGGCGGCCCACTCATGAACCGAACCGTCGACTGGAACGAAATCCTGCAACTGGTGTTCAACGCCACCGGCGAAACCCTGTACATGGTGTTGTTGGCAGGGCTCTTTACCTTGCTGATCGGCCTGCCGCTGGGGGTGTTGCTGTTCATCAGCCGTCGTCAGGGGTTGTATCCGTTGCCCCGGCTCAATCAGGCGCTGGGCGCGGTCATCAACCTGGGGCGTTCACTGCCGTTCGTGGTGATGCTGATTGCCCTGATCCCGCTGACCCGTCTGGTGGTCGGCACCACATTGGGCAGCACCGCCGCCGTGGTGCCGATCACCATCGGGGCGTTTCCGTTTTTTGCGCGGATTGTCGAGAACGCCCTGGACGAAGTGGAAAAGGGCCGGATCGAAGCCATCCTCGCCATGGGCGGCGACATCCGTCATGTGATTTTCAAAGTGCTGTTGCCCGAAGCACTGCCGGCCTTGTTGGCGGGTGTCACCCTGACGCTGGTGATGCTGATCGGTTTTTCCTCCATGGCCGGGGTCATCGGTGGTGGTGGACTGGGCGATCTGGCGATTCGCTACGGCTACCAGCGCTTCAACAATGAAGTGATGGTCGCCACCGTGGTGGTGCTGGTCATGCTCGTGCAGGGTGTGCAAAGCCTGGGCGACCGATTGGTGCGGTCGCTGGCTCATCGACGCTGAGTGTCGGTTGCAGGCTTACTGCTTGAGGGGAGTGACGATGGAAGTTTCGTCGCTGTCGAGGACGAACACCGCCAGCAGGCGCGCAGGTTCGGTGTCGCTGGCGTTGGCGCTGACCAGATGCACGGAGCCCGGCTCCTCGACGAAGTTTTCGCCGACGTGGTAGATCTTTTCCGGCTCGCCCTTGACCTTGATGCGAAACGAACCTTCCAGCACCGTGGCGTAGATGAAGGCGGTCTTCGGATGGGTATGGGACGGTGATGCCGCTCCGGGCCCGTACTCGACGACCACCCCCCGCATGCTTTTGCCGGGGATGTTGGGAATCGGCCGATCAAAGACCACCGAAACCTTGCCGGCAGGCGGCTCGGCGGCATTCGCAGCGCTGATCGACAGCGCTGCGAATGCCGCGCTCAACAGAAATCGAATAACCATGGGATGTCTCCTTGCAACCAGGAAGTGGAATGGCGGGAGTGACTATCGAGCCGACGAGCGAGCGATCCAGTTTTCAAAACGGATGGCCCCCAGACGCGAATCTTTGCCGGTGACCAGCGACTGATCGTCAAGCAGCGTCCCGAAGTAGCGTGCGTGCACGTCCGGTACGACTTTGCGGTTGTCGTGACTTGCTTGCAGATAACGCCGGGCCAGTTCGTCCAGCGGCAGCGCCTCGGGCCCGCCGACATCCACCGAGCCGTTGAGCGGGGTCGCCAGAACGACGTCGAGTAACGCTGCGACCACATCGTCAGAGGCGATCGGTTGAATCAGCGCCGGAGGTACGCGAAGTTCATCGGCCACCGCAAAGGACTCGGCGATGCCGCCGACAAATTCGAAAAACTGTGTTGCCCGCAGGATCGAATAAGGCTGACCGGACGCCTTGATCAGGTTTTCCTGGGCCACCTTGGCGCGCATATAGCCAGACTCGGGCAACCGTTCACAACCGACTATCGACAACGCAACGTGATGGCGAACCCCGGCAGCCGCTTCGGCCGCCAGCAGGTTACGGCTGGACGTCTCGAAGAAATCCAGGACGGCCTGATCCTCCCAGGACGGCGCATTCGCGACGTCGACCACCACATCCGTGCCGTCCATCGCGGCCGCCAGTCCTTCGCGGGTGATGCTGTTGACGCCCGTGCTCGGGCTGGCGGCGAGCACGTCATGGCCGCGCTCGCGCAGAAGGGGCACCAGTTTCGAGCCGATGAGGCCGGAGCCTCCGATAACGACAATCTTCATGGGTCTCTCTCCTTGATGACGCCAACCGTTGGCGCCGATGGAATGGAGAGTGCCGGTGCGGGGGAGGGAAGTCCTTGTGATGACCTTGAGTTTGCCTTGTCGAACCCTTGCATTTCCGTCCAGCCGGCATTGCGGACTGGAGACAGTGGCGTGTTCACGGCAGGCGTATTATCGTTCTCGACCTCTCACCCTCTGCCGCCCGGAACACGGAGTCGAAGGCGCCTCGTCAAGGGACGTTCGCTGTGCCATTCAGGTTTGAAGACTATGTACTTGATCAAGAACGTCGCGAGCTGACCTTGCGCGGGCAGGTCGTGCCCATCAGCCCGCAGGTCTTCGATCTGTTGCTGCTGTTCGTCAACAACCCTGACCGCGTGCTGAGCAAGGATGCTTTGCTCGACACGGTATGGAGCGGCCGCATCGTTTCCGAATCGACCATCACCAGCCATATCAATGCCGTGCGCAAGGCCATCGGTGATACCGGCGAGGAGCAGCGCCTGCTGCGCACGGTCGCCCGCAAGGGCTACCGCTTTGTTGGCCGGGTCGATGCGCGCATGACCGGATCGGTGCCGGATCCCGTCGAACGCCCGATCGCCGCTACGACACCAGCCGTTTCCGGCGCACCGGTGCCGCCGGAAAAACCCTCGATCATCGTCCTGCCATTCCTCAATCTCAGCGGCGACTCCGAGCAGGACTACTTTGCCGATGGTGTCGTGGAGGACATCATCGCCGCGCTGTCGCGTCTGCGCTGGTTGTTCGTCATTGCGCGCAATTCGAGTTTCACGTTCAAGGGCCGGGCGGTGGACGCCCAAGGGGTCGGGCAGGAACTGGGCGTGCGCTATGTGCTGGAAGGCAGTGTGCGCAAATGCGCAAATCGGGTGCGCATCACCGGGCAACTGATCGACGCAACCAGCGGTGCCCACATCTGGGCCGAGCGTTTCGAAGGCACCCTTGACGATATCTTCACGCTGCAGGATCAGATCACCGAAAGCGTCGTCGGCGCCATTGCGCCCCAACTGGAACGTGTGGAGATCGAGCGCGCCAAACGCAAGCCGACGGAAAGCCTGGACGCCTACGATTATTACCTGCGGGCCATGGCAAAACTGCACAGCGGCAATCAGGAGGCCATCGAACAGGCCCTGCCGATGTTCTACAAGACCCTCGAACTCGATCCGGAATTCGCATCGGCCTATGGCATGGCTGCCTGGTGCCACTTCTGGCGCAAGCTCAATGGCTGGATGGTGGATCGACCCGCCGAGATCGCCGAGGGTATCCGTCTGGCGCGCCTGGCGGTCTCACTGGGGCGCGATGATGCGGTGGCGTTGACCCGTGGTGGGCATGCCCTAGCGCACCTGGCCGGTGATGTGGACGGTGGCATTGCCTTGCTCGACCGCGCCCGCCTGCTCAATCCCAATCTCGCGCCCGCGTGGTTTCTTGGCGGGATCCTGCGTGCGCTTCGTGGTGAAGCCGGGCCTGCCATCAAGGACTTGAACCATGCTGCCCGCTTGAGCCCGCTGGATCCGGAAATGTTCAGGATGTACGTCGGCATGGCCCTCGCGCATTTCTTGGCCGAGGATTTCGATAGCGCCGCAGAGTTCGCCGAAAAGGCCCTGGGCAATCTGCCCACGCTGTTGGTGGCAGCGGTGTTGCTGACTGCCAGTCATGCCTTGGGCGGCCGTGTTGAAAAGGCCCGCCAGGCGATGTTGCGTTTGCAGGCGATGAACCCTGCGCTGCGTCTCGGCCATCTTGAAGACTGGCTGCCAATTCAACGCCCCGAAGATTTCGCCCGCTTGATTGAGGGGCTTCGACTGGCAGGACTGCCTGAGTGAGCGCTTGAACGGACACGCTCCGGGCACGGTTGCGGAGAACCTAAGCTAATGCAAAAACGGTATTTGTTCGTTGTTTTTAAGATCGTTTAGCTTTTACCGACCAACCCATCAAATCTGCAAACGATAGAACCCTCGATTGCCATGACGGCGCGCGCTGAATCGATCAAAGGCTCTGCAAACATTTCTTGATGACGGGCTCCATGAACTGGCCTGTCGCCGATAAGGATGTGTATGAGTGCCCCTGTCGCTGTGGCCTGCTTGTGCATGTACATGCTGTATTCCAGCATCACGGTGGTGGGGTGGGGGGCGCTGCTGCTGGCGGGGTTGAGCCGCCTGGTGTCGACACCTCGGCAAGCTCTGCAGCAGACGGCGGATTAAAACGATACCTGGGCCGGCTGCGACAGCCGCAACACTGACAAATCCCCCGTAATGCGTTTATAAGCCAGACGAACTGCCTCGATATCGCGCTCACGTTTCGGGCTGCCTTCATGCAGGATCACAATCACCTTGGTCGCCAGCCGCTCAGGCACCTTAGCGTCATGGTCCTTCCACTGCCCGTAGGCGTCCAGCACGGTGAAACCGTCCGGGAAACGCGGCGTCACTTCCTGATCGAGAAACTCGCGCCAGCGCGCCGGGCTTACCACGCCTTCCTTGCCTTCGATCGGCCCCACCGAGAAATACAGCTCGGTACGCACCCACTGCGCCTGCGCCGGGCGCGTGGCATCGCCCTGCAGGGTTGAACTGGCGGGGTCTTTGGTGTGTACGGAGGCGGGAGGCGGGCTGGCACAACCGGCGACTGCCAAAAACAGTGCGGCCATTAACAGGCTTTTTTGCATGGAAACTCCCTTTTTATGAATTGAGTGCAGGCGCGGGCAATCATAAAGGGCAGCAGTAATAGCGATAAAAGATTAAAAAGTGGCCGCATGCTTGATTTATGGAATAAGTGGGTCAACTGAAAACACGATGAAACAACGTTTATCCGGGAACAAAAAAAGGCGCATGAGGTGTTAACTCATGCGCCTTTCATTCATTTACTGGCGTTCAACACAATCCGATACCTCGCTTTACCGCTGCGCAGATGGTCAACGGCTTCATTGACCTTGCTCATCGGAAACTCCTCCACCTGCGGCAGGATCTGATGGCGGGCACAGAATTCGAGCATGGTCGCTGTGGTGGTGGGCGAACCCACCGGCGAGGCTGACAAGGACTTTTGCTGGGGAATGAGGTTGAACACGTGCACCGGGATCGCATCCGGGACAACCCCCACAAAATGCAGTCGCCCCTTGCCGCGCAGCGTCGCGAGCATGGCGGTCCAGTCGAGGTTGGCGTTGGCGGTCACCAGCAGGAAATCCAGGGTTCCGGCAATGGCCTTGAGCGCGTCGCTGTCGGTGGAGGCGACAACCTTGTGGGCGCCGAGGCGTTTGGCTTCGTCCTGTTTGCTCAGTGAGGAAGTGAAGGCTGTGACCTCGCAACCCCAGGCATTGAGAAAACGCAGCGCCAGATGGCCCAGGCCGCCGATGCCGACCACACCGACTCGGTCAGTGGGTTTGATGCCGAATTGCACCAGCGGATTGAACACGGTGGAACCGGCACAAAACAGCGGCCCGGCCTTGGCGGGATCCAGTCCGTCAGGGATCGCCGTAGCCCAGGCCCAATGTGCACGCATGCGGTCGGCAAATCCGCCGTTGCTGCCGATGATCGTCGGTTGCACCGTCGTGCAGAGATGATGGGAGCCGCCCATGCACGAAGAACAATGCATGCAACTGCCCTTGTACCAGCCGATCCCCACCCGCTGGCCGACTTCCAGGCCACGAACCTGCGGGCCCGCCCGCACGATCCGGCCAACCACTTCGTGACCGGGAATGAACGGGTACTGGCTGATGCCCCAGTCGTTGTCGATCAGCGACTGATCGGAGTGACAGACGCCGCAATACTCCACGGCGACCTCGACTTCTTCCTCTCCCAGCGGACCGGGATCGTAGCTGTAATGTTCCAGCGGCGCACCGGCTGCGGTGGCGGCCCAGCCGGTAAATGCAGTGGGTTCGGTGTTATTGCTCATCGGACACCTCCAGGTCTGGCGCTGCGGGCGCAGCCTGAAGAGTCTAGCGGGTCATCGTGAAGGCGCGAGCCAGGTGTCCAGCACGCGTCGGTCGAGTTCTTCCCAGTCCGCCATGCCCAGCACCCGCGTGGTGTTGAGGCCGCGCAGATAACCGCGCAGCTGATTGGCCACAGCCCGTACTGACTCCGAGTCGTCCGCTGACTGTCCCAGCACGGTTTCGTATTCGACGAGGTATTCGGCCACCCGGTCGCGGAACTCGGGCAGGACGGCATCGCGGATCAGATCAAAGGTACGCACGGAAAATCCTCATTTGTTTTCGTTGTGATCGAGTGTGCCGCAGTCTGCACGCTGCGCAACTATTGCTTCAAGTAATAGTGACCATCAAGAAACGCAAGTTCTGCTTTGCGGCCGACAGGCGGAAAATCGCCTCCATCGAAACGCAGCTCAAGGAATTTGCGCGATGAAGACTTTGACCCGACTGGCTTTGGTCGCCCTGCTGATGGGCGGGGTAGCCACCACTGCACCGACTTACGCAGCCGACGCCGGTACGTGCCATTTTCTGCCCATCGGCGCAGCCGGCAGCGGACTGCAGCACTCGCAAACCGTGGGTGTGCTGTACAGCGAAAACACTCTGGACAACCTGCAATACCTCGAGCGTTACCACGATGTGGCTTTGAACGGTGCCAGGGATGCGCTCGATGCGCGGATTCGCGAGGCCTTCGTCAACAGCTCCGACCCGGAACTGGCCATCGACTGGCTGATGAGTTCGCTGCAACAGCAGTTTCTCTCGGTGACGGTCTACGACAACCTGAATTCATTGCTTCAGGCGCATCCCGACGTGGTGGTGATGCTCGACACCCACAACCGCTTGCTGACGCAACGCAACAGCCAGGTCGAAGCGCGATTCGCCGCCCGCTTCTACGACGCCAACCTGCAATACATCGGCAAGGCCGAAGGTGCGGTGGAAAAACAGATGCCGTCGGTATGGGTTCACGACAAGGCAGCGCCCGAGATCGCCGCCCGGATCGAACAGCAACGCGACCTGCAATTCAGCGCCTTGAAGCAGTTCGATGATTCGCTCAAGGCCCTGGTGAGTGCTGGCTGAATACCCGAATCAGACATCGCAACGGCAGCGCCCGTGACGCTGAGCGTTGCTTGAGAACCGAACCTTTTATTTTCAGGATGCTATCCATGCGTGCTTTTTTTATCCCTGCCATGGCTTCTGCCGCTTTGCTGCTGACCGCTTGCGCCTCTGCGCCGAATGACCCGACGCTGACCTTGCAGACCCACAAGACGCCGGCCGAGTACGCCGAATGTGTGGTGCCGAAACTGCAGCACAGCGCGATGAACCCGACGGTCTCCCAGACCCAGCGCAGCTACCGGATTGTGGTGCCGAGCAAGGTATCGGCGGACAACGTGCTGGAAGCCTACAAGGCGCAGGGCGGTGGCAAGGTGTTTCTGTACGAGCGCCACTTGCTGGCGTCGAGTTTCCTGCCGTCGAGTTTTGAACGGGCTGCCCAGGAGTGCCTGTAACGCCTGACGCTCAACGCTTTTGACGATGCTCCTTTGGTTGGCCGCAACCAACCAATTTCTTGCCCCGCGCCATGCGGGGCTTTTTTTTCCCGGCGTTTGCTGCCGCCGGCGCTACGCTGGATAGCGCAAAGGTACTTCGGGAGAAACAGGAGATGAAGAAGGACAGCGGCACGGCGACCGAGAATCCCTCTGCGCTGATCGACGCAAGAATCAAGGAACTGAACGACTGGCGCGGCCAGAAACTGGCCGAGATCCGCGCAATCATTCACGAGGCGGATCCCGAGGTGGTCGAGGAGTGGAAATGGCGGGGTGTTCCGGTCTGGTCACACAACGGCATCATCTGCACCGGAGAAACCTACAAGGCTGTGGTGAAAATGACGTTTGCCAAAGGCGCGGCGCTGGAGGATCCGTCGGGACTGTTCAATGCCAGCCTTGAGGGCAATACCCGGCGGGCGATTGATGTTCACGAGGACGACAAGATCGATGCAAAGGCACTGAAAGCATTGGTGCGTTCGGCGATTACCTTGAATTCAAAAAAGTGATTTGCCGTGGAGGCAGAGGTGAAGCGGAGGAGGGTGAAACGAGGAAGAAAATGGCAGGGGCGGCTGGATTCGAACCAACGCATGGCAGGATCAAAACCTGCTGCCTTACCGCTTGGCGACGCCCCTGTCACTATTGTGTTCAGTCCCGGGAGGACCTCTGCAACAGTGGGCGGCACTTTACCAGCGCTCTTGCGTTCTGGGAACCCCTGAATCAAATAAATTTCATGGAAAACAGCTACTTATTTTCCGGAAGGGGAGAAAACACGGGTTTTCAGCGGCGTGACCGGTCCAGGCGCCCCAAAAGACGCGGACGCCTGAACCTTGTTTCATCCCAGCCGGCTCGGCTCCATTCCCAATAATCCGGTCAAGGTATTCATGATTGCCTGCTGCCGCGCTCGGTCTGTCAGATAACGCGCCTGGGCGGCCGCGACGTCGGCGTGGCAGTGCGGGCAGATCGATTCGTGGGGATGAATGTACTGCAGGCAGCTTCGGCACAGCGCCAGTTGCATGGGGATGCGTCCTTCCTCCGGGGATTTCTGACCCTGATTGATCCAGGCCAGTTTGATCACCTGGCCGCTGTCGCTGACACTGCTGACCTGCTCGCCGGTATCGATGCGTTCGGTGATCAGGTCGAAACGTCCGACCGCGAAGGAGCGCTGGGCCGCGTCTTCGAGCTTGACGATGCGCTCGCGCAGTCCGCGCTTTTTCAGTTCCAGGGTCCGGTAATGGCAGTACGGGTTGTTGCCGGGTTTGCCCAGCAATGAGTGCGACGTCCAGGTGCAGCCACCCCGGCAGACATCGTTGTAATAGCAGGTGCGACAGTAGCCCCACAGGTCGTCGACCGAGCGCAGGCGGCCGAAGTGGATGCCTTCGCTGTAGTGCCAGATATCGTGCAGGCTCATGTTGCGCACGTTGCCGCCGGAGAAGCCGACGGTCGCCAGCGACGGGCAGCCTTTTACCGTGCCGTCGGCTTCAAGCGCCAGTACCGTCTGGCCCGCCGCGCAGCCGCTCCAGTGCACGCGCTCGTCACCGAAACCGCGCCACAAATGCTCGTAAGGGCCGTAATAACCGATGTTGTTGCCGACGTTCATCAGCAGACCGCGATCCACGCCTTCACGGTACAGCCGGGCGAGCAGCGGCATCACTTCCAGCAGTTGATAGGGTTGCAGCAACAGTTCCGGGTGGTCCACGGCGTTGCCCATGGCCACGGTGATCTGGATCTGCCAATGGGTGGCGCCCAGTTCGATGATGGTGTCCATCAGTTCCGGCAAGTCAGGCAGGGTTGCCGCGCCGATCTGCGTGTTGACGCTGACGGCCAACCCGCACGCCTTGGCCCGGCGCAGGGTGTCGACCGCCTTGTCGAACGAGCCGGGCACGTTGCGCACCTTGTCGTGCAAGGGCGCGAGCCCGTCCAGAGAAATCCCGACGCCGTTGAGCCCGGCATCGACCGCGGCCTGCATTTTCGCCGGGGTCAGGTTGCGTCCGCCGGTCTGGATGGCGCAGTACATGCCATGGTCGTGAATGGCCCGGATCAGTTGGGTCCAGTCCTTGCGCAAATAGGCTTCGCCGCCGATCAAGGTGATTTCGCGGGTGCCGAGGGCCGCGAGAGAATCGATGACATCGAGGCATTCGCGGGTGTTGAGTTCATCGGGGCGTCGATGCCCCGCGCGCGAGCCGCAATGCAGGCATTTGAGATCGCACGCCAGGGTGATTTCCCAGACCACGTGCACCGGCACGTAGCGTTTGAGATCGGTGTCACTGAGGTAGCGGGCAGGGCGGTTGTCTGTCATGGGGAGATCCTTGCGCACGGTTCTGTGCGCGGCACGATTGGACTGACCTTGAAAACCGGCAAGACGCCGGGCGCGAAGCCTCGCGCCCGGCGTATGCGGTTTAGCGTGCTTCCAGTCGGGCAATCTCCGCGTTCAGTTGCTCAAGGGCACTGCGCAAGGCGCCTTCGTGGGCCAGTTGCTGCTCGCCCTGTTGCACCACTGTTTTCAGTTGGGCCAGATCACCGCTGGCCTGGGCCGTTTGCACGGCTACGGCATACAGAGGGTGAACGTGATGCTCCGGCGGCTGTGGCTCGACACTGGGCGCCTGATGCACGGCGACGTGGCGCACGTCATGCCACTGGCCGCCTTCGTTGTAGCGGTAGTCGACAAAACCGTTGGTCCAGTCGCTCAGGATGCCCTTGAGGTGGAAGGTCTGAGCGATCTGACTCAGCGGGCCGCTCGGGCTGCCGTCGAGGGTGAGGATGATGTAGTTCTCGGCCGACGGCGTCAGTCTGGCCTCGGAATAATCGCCCCAGACCCGGGCATGAAAATTGACCGGCGGCCAGGTGCTTTGAAAGACGCTGGCCACGCCGCTGACTTTTTTGCGGACGGTATCGACCACAATATCGAGGGTCAGAACCGGTGCGCCGAGCAGGGAATTGCTGGCGATGAGGCGGGTGTGAAAAAGTCCGATCGACATGATGCTGCTCCCTTGTGAATGTATGGGTTCCAATAGCCGATCAATGGCTTTGCAAGCGGCTGATTTCTTTCTTGGCGACGTCCACCGCGATGCGCAACTGCGGCAACTGCTCCAGTTGCTGCCGGGCAAGACCCGACAGGTTTTTCATCTGGGCCAGGTCACCGCTGGCAATGGCCGTCTGGATCGGTGCGGCATACAGCGGCAGGACCGGTTTGTGCGGTTGAATGACCGGGCCCGGATGGAAGGGCTGGAAGACGTTCGATCGCACCTCGACCAGATGCGCAGGCACGTTGTTCAGTTCGTGCCAGCGTTGACCGTCGAAATACTCATAGTTGGCCACGCCTTCGCGCCAGTCGGTACCGACCACCAGATGGATCTTGAAGTTGATGATGGCGTTGGAACCAGGGCCGCCGTGGTTGCCCTGTGCGGTGATAAGAATTTTGCTGACACCGGGCTTCATGACCGTCAGGTAGGTGTATTCACCCCAGACATCCGAATCGATGTCGAGCGGCGGATGAGTGGCCTGCGTCACGGCGGCGGTGCCGGTGACATGCTGCTGCGGTGTGGACACCAGCAGATTCAGCGCGAGGTTTTGCGCGCCTGGCTGACCCGTGCCGATCCTGTAGCACACGGGGAACAGTCCGACATTTTGCTGAGTGGCTGACATGTGATTTGCCTCCATTGCAAGTTGAGTAATGGCCTTAGTGTTTTTCCAGTCGAGACACTTCTTCGGCCAGATTTTTGTACGCGGTTTGCAGCGCCTTCTCTTCCGGCTTTGTCGAATCGCGTTGCTTCAACAAAGTCTTCATCCGTTGCAGATCGCCTCCCGAAATCGCGTCCTGGATGGCAGCGCCGTAGGGCGGCATGTTGTGTTTTGAACCAGTCATGGCGAGGGTTTCCTCGTGGTGGTTGCCGAACGTTCCCCTTCAGGCAAGGGGAGTCTTTCCTGACAGACAGGCGACAACCGGCACCGGGAATCACTGGCGACAGTGACTCGCGGCGAAGTGAACGCCTGATCCGTCCGGATCCGTTTATTCGTGGTGATTGAAGGGGGCGCCGACGCCGCGGGCGTCAGCCGAAACCGTCCGGTCTGCTGTCCGGAGTCGGGAGGTGCGCCTGCCGTGGCAGAGGGCAAGAGAAGTTCGCCTGTACGTTGGTCATCTTTCTGTCCTTGATAGAAAGCAACGAAACACAGGGATAGGTTGTTCACTCATCAAGAGTGCATTAACCCGCAAGCACAAAAACCATCCCTGATTTTTCTTCCAGTGCTGCCGATGGCATTCGTCGAGAGACGTTTGCCTGGTGGCCAGCATATCGCCAGCCACGCAACCCTAGCCCTGTTTGTCCGGGGCTGCCAGAAAAAGCGCCGAACGGTCATGGCCGCTGCTATCCTGCGCGAATCATGAAGCAGGCAGTGAGTAAGCGCGCTGTATGAACACGAATCGTGATCCGTTTCCCTTGCCTGAAGACCTCAAGGTTTTCCTGACGGTGATCCGCAAGAACAGCTTTGCCAGCGCCGCCGATGAGCTGGGCTATTCGCCGGCCTACGTCAGCAAGCGCATCGCGGTGCTCGAAAACACGCTCTCGACAAAACTTCTGCACCGCACCACCCGGCGCATCGCGCTGACCGACGATGGCGAGCGGGTGCGGATCTGGGCAGAAAAGCTGCTGGGGGACTTCGATGATTTCCTCGGTGAAATGGCCCAGGCCCGGCACCAGCCGGCGGGTTCGCTGCACATCTGCAGTAGCTTCGGTTTCGGGCGCAATCACGTGGCGCCGGCCATCAGTGAGCTGTCCCGAGCGTGCCCGAAGCTCGATATTCGTCTGGACGTGTTCGACCGCGTGGTCGATCTGGTGGGCGAGGGCTTCGACTTGGAAATCCTCGTCGGCGATGACGTGCCGGGTCAGCACCTGGCGCGCAAACTGGTGAGTAACCGGCGGGTACTGTGCGCCACGCCGGAGTACCTTGAGCGCCGGGGCACGCCGCAAACCCTTGCAGATCTGCAGGACCACGATTGCCTGGTGCTGAAGGAACGCAACAATGCGTTCGGCATTTGGGAGCTCACCAGGGACGGACAAGAGGAATCGGTGCGGGTCAGCGGCCCGTTGTCCTCCAACAGCGGTGAAATCGTGATGGAGTGGGCCCTGAGCGGCGGCGGGATCCTGTTGCGTTCGATGTGGGACGTCAAACCGATGCTCGAACAGGGGCGACTGGTGCAAGTGCTCGCGGACTACACCCAGAGCGCCAACGTCTGGGCCGTTTACCCGACGCGGCTCAGCGAGTCGGCCAAGCTGCGGGTGTGCGTGGAGTTTCTCGAAGCGTATTTCCGCGACCTGTCCGTCGAATGAAAAACCGGGTGGTTCAGTGAGCCACCCGGTTTTTTGTGTTCAAGCCAACCAGGGATTTTCTGCCAGATGTCGCGCTTCAAAGGCGCGAATCTGCTCGGTGCGTCGCAGGGTTGTGCCGATGGCGTCCAGCCCCAGCAGAAGTGACTGTTTGCGCAGCGCGTCGATCTCGAAAGCGATCCGTGTGCCGTCCGCCAGCTCGATGGTCTGCCCGGGCAGATTCACGCGGATCTGCGCAGTCACCGGCACGCTGATGACTTCGGCGATCTGCTTGAGCTGCCCGGCATCGAGCTGGATCGCCAACACGCCGTTGCGCTGGCAGTTGTCGTAGAAGATCCCGGCGAACGTGGTGCCGATCAGCGCGCGGATTCCGACCTGCTTCAAGCCCCACACCGCATGCTCACGGCTGGAGCCGCAACCGAAGTTGGGGCCAGTCACCAGAAATGCCGCGTCCTGCCAGGCAGGCTGATTGAGCACAAAGTCGGGATTGGGTTCGCCCGAGGCCAGAAAGCGCAGATCGAAGAACAGCCCCCGGTCCAGCCCGTGACGATCAATACCCTTGAGGAACTGTTTGGGCATGATCACATCGGTGTCGATGTTGGCCGCCAGAAACGGCGCGGCGCTGCCGCTGATGGTGGTGAACGGTTGCATGGCTCAAACTCCCGGCGCGAAGGCGCGAACGTCAGTCAAATGCCCGGTGATGGCGGCCGCGGCGACCATTGCCGGGCTCATCAGGTGCGTGCGCGCACCGGCGCCCTGACGACCTTCGAAGTTGCGATTGGTGCTGGAGGCGCAGCGATCACCCGGCGCGAGGACATCGTCGTTCATCGCCAGGCACATCGAGCAGCCCGATTGCCGCCATTCGAAACCGGCGTCGCGAAAGATCTGCGCCAGACCTTCGTCTTCGGCCTGATCGCGCACCTGCGTTGAGCCGGGCACGATCATCGCCCGCACATGAGCCGCGACTCGCTGGCCGCGTACCACGCGGGCAACGTCACGCAAATCTTCGATCCGCGCATTGGTGCAGGAGCCGATGAAGGCGTGGCTGATCACCACCTCGTTCAGCGGCGTGCCGGGTTTCAATCCCATGTAATCAAGGGCGCGTTGCAGGCCCTGGCGCAGGATCGGGTCGGGCTGACTGGCGGGGTCCGGCACGCGTCCGCCGACCGGGGCGGCCTGATCCGGGCTGGTGCCCCAGGTGACCATCGGTTCCAGAGCCGAGACATCCAGGCTGACTTCACTGTCGAACACCGCGCCATGGTCGCTGTGCAGGTTTTTCCAGCGCTCGACCGCCTGCGCCCAGACTTCCCCTTTCGGTGCACGCGGTTTGAGCTGCAGATAGGCGAAAACCTTGTCGTCCGGCGCCATGAACGCCCCACGGGCGCCGGCCTCCACGGCCATGTTGCAGATGGTCATGCGCGCTTCGACGCTGAGGTCGCTGATCGCCGGGCCGGTGAATTCGATGGCAAAACCGGTGGCCCCCGAGGCGCCTATCTTCTCGATCAGGGCCATGATGATGTCTTTCGACGTGAGCCCCGCGCCCAGTTCCCCCTCGACCGTCACCCGCATGGTTTTCAGGCGCTTGTAGACCAGGGTTTGCGTCGCCAGCAGGTGTTCGATTTCCGAGGTGCCGATACCGAAACCGAACGCACCCAGCGCGCCGTAAGTGGTGGTGTGACTGTCGCCGGCCGCTACCACCATGCCCGGCAGAATGAAACCCTGCTCCGGCGCCACGACGTGCTCGATGCCTTGGCGCTTGTCCAGTACATCGAACAGCTCGATGCCGAAGTCGCGGCAGTTATCCTCGAAATACGACACCTGCCGCGCACCTCCGGCATCGGGCATGGCCGCGGTGCGGGTTGGCGCCGTGGGGTTCACATGATCGACCACCGCCAGCGTGGCCGCCGGGCGCCAGACCTTGCGTCCGGCTGCGCGCAGGCCGCTGAAGGCTTGCGGGCTGGTGTATTCGTTGGCGACCTGACGGTCGATGTAGAGCAGCACATGGCCCTGATCGTCCAGGGTGCAGACGGTGTGACTGTCGATGTGCTTCTGGTACAGGGTTCTCGGGCTGGACATGGCGCGGGCTCTTTTCTGTCAGTGCAAAACAATGTACGGACAGAGTCATTGATCGCCGAAATGGCATCAAGCGCGCTTTGGTAAAGCCGTTGAACACGGATTGTGAGTAATTGCCTCAGATTTTCGCCCCCATTCCACGCAGCGGGTCGTCGAGCAATTCGAACTGCTCAGCCATGAAGTCGATCAGCATGCGCAACGACGGCAACATGCCCTGGCGCGAGGCGAACACTGCGTAGATCATTTCCGTGCGCGGTGCCCAGTCGGGCAGCACCCGGGTCAGTTGGCCGCGCTCGATGAAATCGTGCACCAGCGACATCGGCATCTGCGCCACACCGATACTGTCGATGGCGGCGCATCGGAGCATCGTCAGGCCTTTGGTAATCAGCTGCGGGCGGTGCTGCAGGGTGAACTCGGCACCGTCCTGATGAAACAGCGTCCATTGGTAGCCTTGTTGCGGACTGCCGTGATGAACGCTGGGAAAGCGCGACAGCTCTTCCGGTTCGCGGGGTTCGCCCAGTCGCTCGACCAGCTTCGGGCTGGCGACCAGGCATTGCGGCCGATGCGACAGCACTCGGCTGATCAGCTCCGAATCCTGAAGCAGCGGCGGTCGCACCCGCAGTGCCAGATCGACGCCTTCGGCCACCACATCGACCTGACGGTCGCTGGCTTCCAGATGCACTTCGACGCGCGGGTGCATGGCCATGAAGCGTGTGATGATCCCGCCGACGCATTCTTCCAGCAGCGTGGTCGGACAGGTCACGCGCAAGACGCCGGCCGGTTCGGCCCGGTTCATGGCAATCGCCACCTCCGCGGCTTCGGCCTGCTTGAGCATCGAGCGGCAGTGGGCGTAGTAGGTCTGCCCCAGTTCGGTCACCGAGAAGTTGCGCGTGTTGCGGATGATCAACCGCACGCCCAGTCGCTCTTCGAGCAAGGCAATGCGCCGGCTCAGGTTCGACTTGGGAATCCCCAGCGCCCGCGCCGTCGGCGCAAAGCCACCGTGGTCCACCACCATCACGAAATACTGCAGGTCATTGAGATCTAGCACGGGCGACATTCGCTCGGGAAAAGGACGCCAACTATACAAGCCCGATTGTCCATTGTGTGGGAAGGAGCGGCCCGTTTTCCGGGGCTGGTGGGCGGTTCGTCGCTCCATGAACCTGTGGGGGGCGACCGCGCAGTGCGGTCGGCCTTCACCTGACAAGAATAGGGAAGTGATATGACAGTCGATGAAAAGGTGTTCGATTTCGTGATCCTGGGTGGCGGCTCGGCGGGGGCCGTGCTGGCGGCGCGATTGACCGAAGAGGCGCAGCTCGATGTGCTGCTGGTCGAGGCGGGACGGGCGTTCGACCCGGACGAATACCCTGAGCAAAGCTACAACGCCAACATCATCGCCGCGAATGGCGACCCCCGTTATGAGTGGGGTTATTTCGCCCGGCCGGTCGAGCAGCCTCAACCGGTGTACGCACCAAGGGGCAAGGTGTTGGGCGGCAGCTCCGCCATCAATGGCGCGGTGGCATGCCGGGCCTTGCCCTTCGACTTTGCCCGGTTCGGCGCCAAAGGCTTGAAAGGCTGGAGCTTCGAAGATGTCCTGCCGTATTACAAGAAAATGGAAAGTGCTCCCCATGGTGATGCGCAATGGCATGGCCGTACCGGGCCGTTGCCGATTCACCAGATGTCGCTCGACTACATCACCCCGGTACAGCGCGCGATGCTCGAAGCCGCGTGGGCCTGCGGCGCCAACAGGGTCGAAGACTTCAACAATCCCGAAGCCAACAACGGCGCCGGCCCTAACCCGATGAACGTGGTCAACGGTGTGCGGGTGAATACCGCGATGGCCTATCTCACCCGTGAAGTACGATCACGGTCCAACCTGACAATTCTGCAGCAGAGCCTCGTCGATAAAGTGCTGTTCGAGCAGGGCAGGGTTCAGTCGGTGCGGCTGGCGGACGGTCGAACATTGCACGGTAAAGAAGTGATCCTCTGCGCCGGCTCCTACGGCTCGGCTGCGATCCTGCTGCGCTCGGGCATCGGCCCGAGGGCCGATCTGCAAGCGCTGGACATTCCACTGGTGAAGGACGCACCGGTCGGCACCCGACTGCTCGATCATGCGTTCTTCTGGATGAACTTCAGTGCTCGGGAAACCCTGAAAGGCCAGGAGCATCCAGTGGTCGGTGCGCAGCTCTGGACTCATTCGTCCCGTGCCGGCTCGGACAAGGAACTGGACATCGGCATTTCCCCCTCGCACCTGCTCGACCCGGCCATCAGCCCCACCGGCGTAGCGTTCTCGCTGGGCCTGGAGCTGATGCATTGCACATCCACCGGCCGAGTCCGCCTGAGCAGCCGCGA
Source organism: Pseudomonas sp. BW7P1 (assembly GCF_024981055.1). NCBI lineage: Bacteria > Pseudomonadati > Pseudomonadota > Gammaproteobacteria > Pseudomonadales > Pseudomonadaceae > Pseudomonas > Pseudomonas sp. BW7P1. The sequence continues at coordinate 2,766,218 of NZ_CP103374.1, forward strand.
CCCTGCCGCTGCACCACTCATCGAACTCAATCATTTGACCAGCGAGGACGACATGAGCCGGATGGTCGAGTGCTTCCGCCTGGCGCGCAGACTGGCCAAAACCGAACCGCTCAAAAGCCTGATCGTGGAGGAGTTGTACCCCGGCCCGTCGGTGGATGACAGCGACGAACAGATCCGTGCGGCGCTGGCCCGAGGGGTGGGGACCTTGCAGCATCCGTGCTCGACCGCACCGATGGGGTTGTCGACCGATCCGGTCGCCGTGGTGGATGAACAGGGAAGGGTGCATGGCGTACCGGGACTGCGTGTGATTGATGCGTCGATCTTTCCCGAGATCCCGCTGATCAACCTGAACCCGACCGTCATCATGATGGCGGAAAAGCTGTCGGACACCCTCAAGCAATCCCGTCTCTCGAAATAAAAACAATCACAGGGGCACGACCGGCAGCGGCCGTGTGCCTGGCCTGCACTGGATGTAGAACTTGAACAAGCTTTGCGAGATGCAATCGTTCGTCATGGTGGTCGAAACCGGCAGTATCAGCGAGGCGGCCCGACAGCTGGGTACCGCCAAATCCATGGTCAGTCAGCGGATTGCGCAACTGGAAAAGCGCCTGGGCAGCATCGTTCTCGAACGCGGGCGACAGGCCCGGCTGACCGAGGCCGGTGAAGTGTTTTATCGCTACTGCGTTCGCATTCTGGCAGACGTCGAAGAAGCGGAAGACGCTGTTCTGGCCTTTCAGTCGAGCTTGCGCGGCAATCTGCGGCTGGCCGCGCCGATGGCGTTCAGCATTCGCTACCTGACGCCGATCCTGTCGGCGTTCGCCGTGCGCTATCCCGACTTGCGCCTGGACGTCGAGTTCGACGACCGACACGTCAATCTGCACGAAGAGCGCTACGACGCGGCGATTCGCATCGGCGAGTTGCCGGACTCTTCGCTGGTGGCGAAGACCATCACCGCCAACCGCCACATCATCTGCGCGAGCCCGGACTATCTGGCGGCTTACGGGACGCCGCAGACACCGCGGGAACTGTCCGGACATTTCGCCATGCTTTACGTCAATCGCGAGCCCCACGGCATGTGGACGCTGCCGGTGAATAATGCGCTGGAGTCGTTTCGCGTGCGCTGCCGGATGCGCACCAACAACGGCCATCAGCTCATGGAGGCAGCCAAGGCCGGCTTGGGGCTGGCGATTCTGCCGACGTTTCTGGCCGCGCAAGCGCTTGTGGATGGCACGCTCGAGGAGGTGCTGGCGCCATATGCACCCCGTGGCGGCAATATTTCCGCCGTGTACCGACGTTCGCAACGGGCTTCGCCCAAACTGCAGGCGTTGACCGATTTTCTGTGTGAGCAGATCGGCAACCCGCCGGTGTGGGAGCAATTGCTCGCGGCCCATTCGGCGCACTGAGCCGTTCGGAAAACACGAAACCGCGATTCGGTTTTCCCCGGCTTATGAGTCCTCGAGCCCTCCAATAAGCTCTCCTTCAACAGGCGCGCTTTGACGCCTGACAGGGAAGAAACCCATGAACGATACCCATGTTAATCCTGCCCGACGTGCCCCGGTCGATGTGATCGTGGTCGGCGGCGGTTCGGCCGGCGCGGTGCTGGCCCGTCGCTTGAGTGAAAATACCCGGCGCCAGGTGCTGTTGCTGGAGGCGGGCCAGAGTTTTGCGCCGGGCAAGTACCCCGAAATCGTCGCCAGCAGCGACGTTGTCGGTGCCAATGGCAATCGCCGGTTCGAGTGGGGTTACACCTCGCGGCCGGGCTACATCGAACACCCGATCGGCGCGTTGCGCGGCAAAGTGCTGGGCGGCAGTTCAGCCATCAACGGCGCGGTGGCGATCCGCGCCCGCGCCACTGATTTCGAGCGCTGGGATCTGCCGGGCTGGAGCTACGAAGAGCTGTTGCCCTGGTTCAAGAAACTCGAAAGCCACAGCGGTGGCGCCAGCGAGCTCCATGGACACGAAGGGCCGCTGCCGGTGCGCCAGCTCGGCAATGCTGACGTCACGCCAATGCAGAAGGCCTTCATTTACGCGACAGTCGCCAACGGCTACCGGATGATCGACGATTTCGACGGCGTAGATGCCAACGGTGTGGGCCCGTATCCGATGAACATCGTCGATGGCGTGCGGGTCAACACCGGCATGGCCTACCTCACGGACGAGGTACGCGCCCGCGATAATTTGCAGATTCGTGCTGACAGTCTGGTGGACAAAGTATTGTTCGATGGTAAACGTGCGGTGGGTGTACAGCTGGCCAATGGTGAGCAGTTACGGGCCGGCGAAGTGATTCTGTCGGCCGGCAGCTATGGCAGCGCGGCGATTCTGCTGCGTTCCGGCATCGGTCCCGGCGAAGACCTGCGCGCGCTGGGGATCACGCAGGTCGCCGAACTGCCGGTCGGGCAGAATCTGGCGGATCATCCGTTCTACTACAATGCCTACGCCGCCAGGCCTGATTCGATCGGTCGCCAGTCGCCGGCCATCGGGGCCAAACTCTGGACCCACAGCCGCAGCGCCGAACACGGTGATCTGGACATTCACATCACGGCGACCCACCTGTTTCCCCATGACCAGAGCCCTACGCAAGTCGGTTTCGTGCTCGCGGTGGCGCTGACCCGGCCGCTGTCGCGGGGCAAGGTCACACTCGCCAGTCGCGATCCGTCAGTGGCCCCCGAAATCGACCTTAATTTTCTCGCCGAGCCCAAGGACCGTCAGCGCCTGCTGGACGGTATTCGCCTGGCGCGCAGAATCGGGGCGACGGCACCGCTCAAGGGCTTGGTTCATTCCGAGCTGAATCCGGGGCAGGGCAACGACTCCGACGAAGCCTTGCTGGCCAGCGTCAAAGCCACCCTGGACACCTATCACCATCCGACCTCGACGGCACCCATGGGGCGACCGGGCGATCAAAAAGCAGTAGTCGACCTCGATGCCCGAGTCATCGGTGTACAAGGCCTGCGGGTGGTCGACGCCTCGATCTTCCCCGACGTGCCCTCCGTAGCCACCAACCTCACCGTCATTGCCACCGCCGAAAAAATCGCCGGCCTCTACGCCTGAATCCAAGGAAGCCTTCACCATGAACAATACCCCGGTTTTGAACTGGATCGACGGCCTGTGGCTGGATTCCGGTGTGCATCACGACTGCATCGACCCCTCGACCTATGAAGTGATCGGGCGCTTCGCCGAAGGAGGCGAAGCCGAGGCCCGCCAGGGCATCGAAGCTGCACAGCGGGCATTCACACAGACACCGTGGAAAGACGATCGCCAGCTGAGGGCCCAGGTACTGTTGGAACTGGCAGACGCCTTCGAGTTGAATGCCGCTGAACTGGTCGACACCCTGGCGCTGGAGAACGGCAAGATCCGCCCTGAAGCCACCTTCGAAGTCGGCATGGTGCCGTCCAAATTGCGTTATTACGCCGCGCTGGCCCGCACTGAATATGGCCGGGCGGCGGAACCCCGGCCTGGCAAGATCTCCATGGTGATCCGCCAGGCCGTCGGTGTGGCCGGCATCATCGTGCCGTGGAATTCGCCGGTGGTGCTGATGATTCGCTCACTGGCACCGGCACTGGCCGCCGGTTGCACCACCGTGATCAAGATGCCCGGACAAACCGCCCGGACCAACGCGCTGGTCGCACGAATCATGAGTGAGGCGCCATCGCTGCCTCGAGGTGTGATCAACCTGTTCAGTGAGCAGGGCGCCGCAGGTTCCGTTCACCTGGTGGAGTCGCCGACGGTGCCGGTCATCAGCTTCACCGGCAGCACCGGCACCGGTCGGGCCATCTCGGCGGCGGGGGCGAAACACCTCAAACGCTTCGGGCTGGAGCTCGGCGGCAAGACGCCGATGCTGGTGTTCAACGACGCCGATCTCGATGCGGTGGTGCCGACGCTGGTCAAGGCGCTGACCGTATTTGCCGGGCAGTTCTGCATGACCGGTTCGCGTCTGCTGGTGCAACGGGACATCGCCACGGTGCTGACCGAGCGCCTGGCCACACGTCTCGAAGCTGTGCGGGTCGGTCCGGCTGCCGATCCGGCCAGTGACATGGGGCCACTGATCGACAAGCCGAATGTGCAGCGGGTCAATCAAGTCGTGGAAGAGGCGATAGCCGCCGGCGCGCAAGTCATCGTGCGCGGTGGGCCGGTCACTGACGGGCCGTTGGCCAGAGGCGCGTTCTATCGGCCGACGCTGCTGCGGGTCAGCGATCCTGAAATGGCCATCGTTCAGCGGGAGACGTTCGGCCCGGTGCTGACCCTGCAAATCTTCGACAGCGAAGCCGAGGCCATCGAACTGGCCAACAACAGTGAATTCGGTCTGGCCGCCAGCGTCTGGACCCGTGATATCGGCTGCTCGCTGCGAGTCGCCCGTGAGCTGGAGGCCGGCACGGTCTGGGTCAACGACTGGGCGGTGGTCTACGACGAGTTCGAGGAGGGCGGGTTCAAGCAGTCGGGGCAGGGCCGTTTGAACGGTGTGGCGGCAATGGATGATTTTGTCGAGTACAAACACATCGCTCTCAATCCCGGCCTGCGTCAGGAGTGACCCCGATGCGATCATCCCGGCCGTGGATCGTCGCGCTGTTGGCAGGGACGCTGACCGCGTCCTCTGTCCATGCCGCCAGCGAACAACCTCTGACCTCTACAAGGACTGCTTCCGTGTCTCAGGACAAACTCTACGACGCGCTGCTGGATGCGCTATATGCCACGTTCGGCAAGCATTCCGGCTTTCGTGCGACCCATGCCAAGGGCGTGTTGGTGAACGGCTTCTTTACCGCCTCACCAGCGGCGGCGACGCTCAGTCGCGCCGCGCATTTGCAGGGCCAACCGGTGCCAGTGGTGCTGCGTTTCTCCAACTTCAGTGGCGTGCCGGCCACGGTGGACGGTGATCCGATGGCCAGCCCGCGTGGCCTTGCGGTGCGCTTCAGGCTGCCGAACGGTGAGGTCACCGACATCGTCAGTCACTCGTTCGACGGCTTTCCGGTGGCCACGCCCGAAGACTTTCTGGTCTTCCTGCAAGGCATCGCGGCGACGGTTTCGACGCCGCCGGATCCGCAGCCGTTGCAGGCTTTTCTGGCGGAACATTCGAGGGCCAGACATTTTCTGGAGACGGCGAAACCGGCGCCGTCGAGCTATACCCGCCTCGAATACTTCGGTGTGAACTCGCTGGTCTTCAGCAACCGGGAAAACCAGGAACATATTGTTCGCTATCGCATCGAACCGTTAACCGGCCAATCGCTGATCAGCGACCAGCAAGCGGCCCGGATGCCGGTCGACTACCTGCAGGACGAGTTGACGGCGCGACTGGCGAAGGGCCCTGCACAGATGCGTTTGATCGCGCAACTGGCGGAGCCGGGCGATGTGGTCGAAGACGGCTCCATCCCGTGGCCGAGAAATCGTCGTGAAGTCGAGCTGGGCCTCTTCACCCTCGATTCAGTGGTGCCTGACGAGGATCAGCAATCGCTCCAGCAACGCCTCGACTTCAGTCCCGGTCGGCTGCCGGACGGCATTGCCTTGAGCCGCGACCCGATGACCCTGGCTCGTGACCGCATCTACCAGCGCGCCGCGCTGCGGCGTCAGTAGCCATGACACAGGATGCTGTCGCCCGCTGGAAGCAATGGTTGGTGTCGTGGCTGGTGGTGTGGCCGCTGTCGGTGTCCATGCCGTGGGCACTGGCAGCGCTGCTGGAACTGGCGGACCTGCGTCTGCCGGGGTGGTTGTTCAAGATGCTGGTCGCCGGGTTGATCTCGTTCAACATGGTCTATTGGCTGATGCCGCAGAGTTCGCGGTTGATGGCACGGTGGTTGGTGCGCTAAGCGTTCCGCGCCTCACTCGGTGGCGTCAAAGGCCTTGTGGTAGCTGACGACGCCCACCGGCAACTCCCCGCCAAACGCCAATGCCTGAAAGTACTCCGCCGGAATTCCCGGCAACTCCAGACTCGAGTGAGCCTTGAAGCCGAAGCGAGCGTAATAGCGCGGATCACCCAGCACTACGCAGCCAACGCCGCCGATGCGCTGCAACTGCGCCAGCGAGGCTTTCATCAGCGCCGAGCCGATGCCTTGCCGCTGGCGGGTCGGGCACACGGAGATCGGGCCCAGGCCATACCAGCCTTGAGCGCCGGAGGAAATCGTCACGGGTGAAATGGCGACATGGCCGACCACCGTGTCGTTCTCCACCGCCACCAGCGAAACGCTGAGCTGACCGGCGCGGCGCAAGGCGTTGACGATGAATTGTTCGGTGTGGCTGGAGTGTTCTTCGTGCTGGAAAGCGGCCTCGGTGATTCGGGCGATGGCGTCGATGTCTTCGAGGCGTTCGTTGCGGATTGTGATGTTTGTATTCATGCGTTCTCGGGTATCCCGGTCGATCAGGGTCCGAAGAGTTTCGAACAGCGGATCGGCACTGGTGTATTGCTTGCCGTAGGCCAGGTTGAAGCCATAGTCGAAGTCTGGCGGATTCCTGCCTTGAGTGTGTTGTAAAAGTGTTTCCAGCTTGTCCAGCGCTTTTACCGCTCTGGCTTCGGCAGAACCGGCGTTTTCATAGTCGTCCCAGAGCGCGAGGATCTCGTTTCTCGGCGCGTCGTCCAGAGCGCGGGTGAGCAGCAGCAAGTCGTTGCGTTCCTGTTCGCCCTTGTCGGGCAAACCGGCTTGATCGACCGCCGGAATGTCACCGTTGATGGCCTCGCCGAGGTCGTGGATGACGCACATCTTCAGGACTTTCAGCACGTCGAGCCCGGCCAGATCGTCGGCGAACACGATGGCCATCAGGCACAGGCGCCAGCTGTGTTCGGCGGTGCTTTCACTGCGCCCGGAGGAGGTGTGAGCGCTTCTGAGGACGTCCTTGAGCCGTTCCGCTTCGCGCAGAAAGTCGAGACGTCCCTTGATTTTTTCGAGGTTCATGCAGGGACCGGGATCGAGAGGGCAGGATCCAAAGCCTAGGCCCGGTCTTGATCATCGTCCACGCATAAAATATGCGGCGGGTGGCTCAGAGGGTTTCCACCAGCCGTGCGGCGGTGCCGTCCGACAGGGTGATCCGCGTCCAGCGACACAGGCTCTCGCGGATGGGGACGACGGTTGAGTCGTTGTGGCCGGTGACGAATTCCAGTGCCGGTGGCGCCTGAACTTCCCGCCAGCCGTTGTCATCCAGCAAGGACTCCCTGTGCTGGATTTCTGCCGTCGCAAAGCACCACAACGATTGCCCCAGCAGCTCGCTCAGCGGACTGCTGAACTGCGCGGCGCGGGCCGGGGAGCAGGCCAGCAGGCGATGGGTCAGGTCGCAGACAAGGTGAACCGGGCGGGCACTGTCCGTCACCAGTCGGGCGAGCGCCTGATCGGCGGCGCTGTCGAGTCGTGCCGCGAGCAACCGTTCAAGCTGAAAATGGGCGTTCGGATCCATCGCCTGCACACCGCTTTCCCAGCGGGAAATCGTCGACTGGGTGACCTTGAACAGCTCGGCGGCATGGCTCTGCTTGACGCGGTGCAGCACACGCCAGCGGCGCAGGGCGAGGCCGGGGAGACTGGGTTTGAGCAAGGTGTCGGGCATGGCGATGGATCGCAAAAGGAATGCGGGCCGACAGTCTGAAGACTGCCGGCCCGTGCTGCAAATCGACGCGATATCAGGTCATTCCGGGAGCCTGGCGATCACCTTGATCTCGAACTGAAAGCCATACAGCCACGTCACGCCGACCGCGGTAATGGTCGGATGCGGCGCTTCACCCCAGAACTCCGGCACCACTTCCCAGATGGTTTCGAACGTGGATTGCGGATCGACCATGAACACCGTCACGTCCACCACGTCATCGAAGCTGCTGCCGGCTGCGCCGAGAATCGCATTCAGATTGGTAAATGCCAGTCGCACCTGTTGCTTCAGATCCGGCTCGGGCGAGCCATCTTCCAGGCTGCCGACCTGCCCGGAAACGAACAGAAAACCGTTGGAACGCACCGCTGGCGAATAGCGATTGCGCTCGTAGAGGGCATGGCGTCCGGGCGGGAAAACCACGTCGCGTTTTGGCTGGGCATGGGGCATGGGGTGTCTCCTTCAATGGGTCGAGAACCTGCGATGGAGAAACTCTAGGGGCTTGCGTTGGCACGATAAACACGCAACCTTGGCGCTCACTGTTTGTAAATCCCAAACAATCGAGCTGCCATTAGAGGTGGGTGATGGACCGTTTTGACGCGATGCAGGCCTTTGCCCGAGTAGTGGAGGCGGGCAGTTTCACCAAAGCCGCCGAGACGCTGCACATGAGCAAGACCACCGTGACCCAGCTCGTCCAGCAACTGGAGGCGCGGTTGAGAGTGAAATTGCTCAACCGCACCACACGCAAGGTCAACGTCACGGAGGACGGCGCGGCCTACTATGAGCGCGTGATCAAATTGCTGGCGGACATGGACGACGCCGAAACCAGCCTTCCCGGTGCGGCAGCCCAGCCCAAGGGGCGCTTGCGGGTCGATGTGCCGAGCCCTTTGGCCAATCTGATTCTGGTACCGGCGCTGCCCGAATTTTATGAGCGCTATCCGCAAATCCAGATCGACATGGGCGTCAGCGACCGGATCGTCGACATCATCGATCAAAACGTCGACTGCGTGGTGCGCGGCGGCGAGTTGCGGGATCAGTCGCTGATGGCCCGCAAGGTCGCCGATCTGCAACTGGGCGTGTATGCCGCGCCGAGTTACCTGGCCCGGGCCGGCACGCCGAAGCATCCTCGTGAACTGGAAGACTCTCATCACCGGGTGGTCGGGTTTCTCTGGGCGCGTACCGGCAAACCCGTGCCTTACGCTTTGCACAACGAACTCGAAGATCTGCAGATCAAGGGTCGCCATGTGCTCGCGGTCGATGACGGAAATGCCTATCTGGCGGCAGGCCTCGCGGGGCTGGGCGTGTTGTGGTTGCCCAGGTACATGTCCAAAGCACACGAAGCGCGCGGTGATCTGCTGCCACTGTTCGAAGGCTGGCGCCTCGATCCGATGCCGCTCTACGTGGCGTACCCGCCCAACCGTCACATCAGCCGCAAACTGCGGGTGTTCATCGACTGGATCGCCGAGGTGATGGCCCGCCACGCGCCGGTCATGGATCGCCCAGGTTCGCCAGCAACCACTCGGTGAAACGGCGGGCCATGGGGTCGTTTTCACTGTCGCGGTGGGTCAACAGGGCCCAGTTCGGGCCGCGAATGGTCTGCTCAACCAGTGGCTGCAACAATCCGTTTTCCCGCGCCTGGCGGCTGAGCAACTGACTGACCAGCGCAATCCCGAGACCTGAGCAAGCCGCGTCCAGCAGCAGGCCCGGGTCTGAGAAGTTCAGCCCCTGTTCCTGCTGCCCGATATCGATTCCAGCCTCTACCGCCCAGTGACTCCAGTCCATTTCCCGCTCGCCGTGCAGGGTGGTGCGCTGCGCGGCGGGTTGCGCCAACACACTCGGATGGCACGCGGGATAGAGGCGGTCGGCATGCAGCACCTTGAAGCTGCATTCGGCCTGGGAGCTGATGTCGTCGCGCACCGCCAGATCGATGGTCTGGGTCGCCATGTCCGGCACTTCATCGGTGCTGAAAATCCACAGATCCACCTTCGGGTGCTGACGGCGGAAGTCTCCCAACCGTGGCAGCAACCAGTGCCGGGCAAACGCCGGAGTGGTGTTGAGCACCAGTTGATTGGGCTTCTGGTATTGCCCCAGTCGCCGGATGCCCACCGACAGTTGCTGCAGCATTGCCTGGGTGGTGCTGAGCAGATCGTGGCCGGCGTCGGTCAGCGCCACGCTGCGTCCGCTGCGGAAAAACAGCGGCTGCTCCAGGTAGGCCTCAAGGCTGCGGATCTGCTGGCTGATGGCCGACTGCGTCAGGCTCAGTTCCTCGGCGGCCTTGTGGAAGCTGCCCAATCTGGCGGCCGCTTCGAAGCCGCGCAACGAGCTGAGGGGTGGCCAGTGTTTCAGCATGATCGATAAGTTCCTCTAATCAGTTTTCCGCTAAATCCATCGTTTGTTTGCCCTTCAGGCCGCCATTAGCATGCACGTCTACGCCGCCAAGGCTTTTTCCATTGAACACAATGGCTTAACTCAAAGGGCTTTTTACCATGCAGCAGAACAAAAACAACAACAGCGGTTGGATGATGCCGGCAGAGTGGGTAACGCACGCCGCGACCTGGATGGTCTGGCCCCACAACAAGGCCCTGTGGGAGTCGGGCTGGCGCGTGACCCTGCCGTTGGTGCAGGAAGATTTCGCCCGCGTCGCCAATGCCATCGCCCGGTTCGAACCGGTGAAAATGGTCGTCGATCCGTCGGCCATCGCCAGTGCCAAAGCCTTGTGCGGGCCGAACATCGAACTGATTCCGCTGGCGGTCAACGACAGCTGGTGCCGCGACTCCGGCCCGAGTTTCGTCGTTCATCCAGAGCAAGGTCTGGCCGGGGTGAGCTGGCGCTTCAACGCCTGGGGCGGCAAGTCGGCCCACGAGCTGGACGAAAGCCTGGCCCGCCGGGTGCTCAATCATCTGGGCGGCGAGTGCTTTGGTACGGCGCTGAGCAACGAAGGAGGCGCAATCCACGTGGACGGCGAGGGCACCTTGATCACTACCGAATCGGTGCTGCTCAACCCCAACCGTAACCCCGGCGTGAGCAAGGCCGAGATGGAAGAGATCTTCAGCCGTCTGCTCGGCGTGAAGAAAACCATCTGGCTGCCGGGCGATCCGGATTACGTCACCGGCGACATGACCGACGGCCACGTCGATGGCGTCTGCGCTTTCGCCCGTCCCGGCGTGTTGTTGGTGGATGCGACTCACGATCGCAGCTCGGTGTACGCCGAAGTGGTGCGGGAAAACCGCCGTGCACTGGAACTGGCCACCGACGCCCGGGGCCGCCAATTCGAGCTGATCGAGCTGTATGAAGCCACCGATGCGGTGGACACCGAAGCCGAAGTGTTCTGCGCCTCGTACACCAATTTCTACATCGCCAACGGCGCGATCTTCATGCCGGCCTACGGTATCGAGGCCGACCATGTCGCGGCGCAAACCCTGGCCAAGGCGTTCCCCGGACGTGAAGTGGTGCCGGTGCAGATCAATCATCTGGCCCATGGCGGCGGCGGTGTGCATTGCATCACCCAACAGCAGCCAGCCTGGCCTCTGGAGGGTTGATCGATGACGATGCTCAAAGTCGCCACCACCCAGATGCCGTGCACCTGGGATTTGAAAAGCAACCTCGACCGCGCCGAGCAGCTGGTGCGCGAAGCGGCGGCGCAGGGTGCGCAAGTGATCCTGTTGCAGGAGCTGTTCGCCACGCCGTATTTCTGCATCGAGCAGAGCCACCACCACATGGCGCTGGCCGAGGAGTATCGCGACAGTCGGGTGCTGTCGCGCTTCGCTGCGCTGGCCCGGGAGCTCGGCGTGGTGCTGCCGCTGAGCTGGTACGAGAAGGCCGGCAACGCCTGCTTCAATTCCCTGAGCGTGGCCGATGCCGACGGGCGCCTGTTGGGTGTGTACCGCAAGACCCACATCCCCAACGCCATCGGCTATCAGGAGAAGGAGTATTTCAGCCCCGGCGACACCGGCTTCAAAGTCTGGGACACCGCGTTCGGTCGCCTCGGCGTGGGCATTTGCTGGGATCAGTGGTTTCCGGAAACCGCCCGCTGTCTGGCGTTGATGGGCGCTGAAGTGCTGCTGTTCCCGACCGCCATTGGCTCTGAGCCGGGCTGTGCCGACCTGGATTCGCGGGACCACTGGCAGATGACCATGCGTGGCCACGCTGCTGCGAATCTGTTGCCGGTGATCGCTTCCAATCGCGTTGGCCGCGAAGTGGCGGGCACCGATGCGGCGTTGCAAATGAATTTCTACGGCTCGTCGTTTATCTGCAACCACAAGGGAAAAATGCTCGCCGAAGCCGACCGCGCCAGCACCGGCGTGCTGGTGCAGAGCCTGGATCTGGCAGCCATGCGCGAGGAGCGCCTGAGCTGGGGCATCTACCGCGATCGTCGCCCGGAAATGTATGGCGCGTTGTTGAGTCAGGACGGCCGTCACCTTCACGCCCGCTGGAATCCTCAAGGAGTCTGATATGCGTATTTCACGCAAGAGGTTGCTGGGTGCTCTGGGCCTGGCGCTGGCTGGTCTGATGCCGGCCGTACATGCCGAAGACAAGACTTTGCGACTGTACAACTGGGCCGACTATTTCGCCGAAGACACCTTGAGCAAGTTCACCGCCGAAACCGGGATCAAGGTGATCTACGACGTGATGGACGGCAGCGAAACCCTGGAGGCCAAGATGCTCTCCGGTGGCAGTGGCTACGACCTGATCTTCCCCGGTGACACCGTGGCCGAACGGCTGATGCGCGCCGGCAGCCTGTTGCCGCTGGATCCGTCGAAGGTCACGGCGATGAACGATATCGAGCCGGGCCTGCAAAAGCTGCGCAGCCATTACGAGCACTCGAACAAGGCCACGGTGCCCTACACCTGGGGCACCATCGGCCTGACCTACAACGCCGGGCAGATCAAGCAACGCATGGCGGATGCGCCGGTCAACAGCCTGGACATGCTGTTCAAGCCGGAACTGGCCGTGAAGTTCGCCGATTGCGGGATTTCAATGATCGATTCGCCGGACGAAGTGCTGGCCGTGGTGCTCAATTATCTGGGCCGTGATCCGCGCAGCGCCAAGCCTGCGGATCTCGCGGCGGCGAGTGATTTGCTGATGAAACTGCGGCCGTACATCCGCAAGTTCCAGTCGCAACCGGTGACCGATCTGGTCAACGGCAACCTGTGCCTGTCCCTCGGCTACAGCGGCGACATGACCCAGGCCCAGCGCACCTCGGACAGCGCCGGCAAACAGACCCGCTTCCAGTACCGCGTGCCCCGTGAGGGCACCACGGTGTGGATGGACACCATGGCCATTCCAGTGGATGCCAAACACCCGGAATACGCCTACGAATTCATCAACTTCGTGATGCGCCCGGAGAACATGGCTGCGATCAGCAATTTCACCGGTTACCCGACCTCCAATGCCAAGGCCCGGCCAAACGTGGATGAGGCCATGCGCAACAACCCGGACATCTACCTCGACGAGGCGACCTATGCTCGTCTGATACCGGGCAAGGACATTCCCCAGGCCGACATGCGTGCCCGCATGCGCACCTGGACCAAGTTCAAGACCGCCACTGCCAAGTGATTTTTCCGCGCCGCCTCGGCGGCCCCTTATCCATCAGGAAGCTACACATGCCCACTCGTCGCGAGTTCATCAAACAGGTTTCAGTTGCCGCCGGCGTAGGCGCTGCCGTCATGGGTCTCGGCCTCTCGCCGGCGCGGGTGCTGGCGGCCAGCGAGGGTCGCTGGTTCATGCCCGACGAGGGCGACAAACACGAACGCGCCTACATGGCCTTCGGCGCACAGGACGCGATCTGGGAAGACTTCACCGAAGACGTCCAGGAAGCCCTGGGCCGGATCGCCCGCGCCATTGCACGTTACGAGCCGCTGACCCTTTATTGCCGCAGCAGCGAACGCAGCCTGGCCGAAGAGATTTGCGGCACGTCCAACATCACCTACCAGATCGCCAACCTCGATGACATCTGGATGCGCGACATCAGCGCCAACTTCGTCATTGACGACAAGAATGGCCTGGGCGCGGTGGACTTCAATTTCAGCGGCTGGGGCAACAAACAGCAGCACTCCAAAGACGCGAAAATCGCCAGGCGCGTCGCGCAGGATGCACAAGCGACCTACATCCGCAGCGAACTGGTGGGCGAGGGCGGCGGCATCGAAGTCGATGGCCACGGCACCGGGATCATGACCGAAAGCTGCTGGGTCAACGAAAACCGCAACCCCGGCTGGAGCAAGGCCGATGTCGAGGCGGAACTGAAGGCGCGTCTGGGCCTGCGCAAAATCATCTGGCTGCCGGGCATCAAGGACAAGGACATCACCGATGCCCACGTCGATTTCTACGCACGCTTCGTCAAGCCCGGCGTTGTGATCGCCAATCTTGATACCGACCCGCGTTCCTACGACAACAAGGTCACGCTGGCGCATCTGGAAATTCTGAAGAAGGCCACCGATGCCGACGGTCGCCCGCTGCAGATCCACACCGTGTCGCCACCGCTGAATCCACGCAAGACCAAGTTCAACAAGAACAACGATGACTTTGCGGCCGGTTACATCAACTACTTCGTCATCAATGGCGCGGTCATCGCCCCGGAGTTCGGCGACAAGGAGGCGGACAAGAAGGCCTTCGACTTGCTCAAACAGCTTTACCCGAACCGCGACGTGGTGCAGATCAACATCGACGCCATCGCCGCCGGCGGTGGCGGGATTCACTGTGTGACCAGTCACCAGTCGGCGTGAAGCGGTTGCTCAGCGAAACCGCTGGGGAAGCGCTTCAGCGAAGGGATAGAAGTCAAACCAGGGTTTGGCTTCGTCGATCACCTGGCGGAAAGACGGACGCTGCACCAGTCGCTCGAAATAAGCGCCGAGGCGAGGGCGGTGGTCGCCAAACGGCACCAGCGTATTGGCGTAGAACAGCGCCGGACTGGCCGAGCAATCGGCCATGCTGTAGGCCGGGCTGGCGATCCATGGGTGGGTCGCCAACTGGTTTTCCAGCATGTCGTAGGCGGTGTTCAGCAAGGTGCGCTGGCTGCTCAGATCGGCGTTTGCATTGTGGATGCGGTCGGCGACGATCTGCGACATCGGCGTCATCACGTAGTTGTCGAAAAAGCGGTCCCACAAACGTACTTGCAGCGCGGTATCCCAGTCGTCGGGGATCAGGCGGCCTGCTCCGGCGTGGTAACGGTCCAGATATTCGATGATCACGCTCGACTCCGGCACATTCTGCTGGCGGGCGCGATCCTGCAATACCGGGAATTTGACCAGTGGCCACAGCGCCCGCAGCTCGGCCCGCTCGGTTTCGCTCGACAGGTCGATCAGACGTTTTTCGAAGGCGACTCCGTGCTCGTACAGGGCAATCAGGGCTTTGTGGCAGTAGGACGACAACGGATGGTAGTAGAGGGTCAAGTCCATGGTTCAACGCCTCGCGATGGTGGTGAAACGCACTACACAGGTATAGCGCGCCTGCGCACGGCCACGCATTTGATTTCCACCAGCAATCCCGGATGGGCCAGTTCACTGACGCCGATGCAGGTCCAGGTGCAGAAGCCTTTGGGGAATACACGGTTCTTCACCTCACGAAACATCGGCATGTGCCGGTTCATGTCGGATTTCAGCGACCGTGCGCAAGCGCTGCCAGTTGTTCGGTATCCACCCGCACAAACACCGAATCACCCACCGCCGTCAGCACATCCCCGGCGTACACCTCGCAGATCACCCGGCTCTTGCGCCCGGTTTCGCCTTCGACTTTTGCCTTCAGCGTCAGCGGCACGCCCATCGGCGTTGGCTTGATGAACTTGATGCCGAGATTGCCAGTGACGCAGTTGATGCGTGGCAGGCTTTCGACTTCACGCCCTTCGGCGCGGTAGTGGTAAGCCATCGCCGTCCAGTTCGAATGGCAGTCCACCAGCATTGCGATCAGGCCGCCGTAGACCAGCTCCGGCCAGCCGCAGTATTTGGCTTCGGGCAGATGCTCGGCCATGACGTGTACGCCGTCTTCATGCCAGAAGCTCTTGATGTGCAAGCCGTGCGGATTGCTGCTGCCGCAGCCGAAGCAGACGCCGTCGGGGGCGGCGGTGTCTTGCAGGGAAGTGTCGAGGGGGGACATGCCGGGATCATCCTTAAAACGGGTTAGTCGAACCGAGGGGATTCTAACCCTGAATCAAGGACGAGGCGTTGCTTCAAGTGACGCCGTCTGCTGCTGACATTGATCCCCGCATGATGCTAATTGCGTTGCGCCAGATTGCGTTGAAATTCCTCGAAGCTGCACGGCAGTGTCACGGCTTTGCGCTTTTTCGACTTGTCGTGCTCGTCGGGCAATTGATCGCTCAATTCCCAGACTTCAAGCATCTTTGCGTACTCGAAGGCATGGCGCGGGCTGCTCTGAATCCACTGCTGGAAGGCCTGGCGTTCTTCGGGCGTGCAGGTTTCGTCTTGCAGGCGCAAGCACCAGTGAGCTGCCTGATGGAGGATTTCATCATCGGCGTCTTGAGGACTTTGGCGATTCATTGACTGTTTCCAGGATGGCCGGAGAGGGCACTTTACCCTGCCTCTTGCAAAAAAAACGTCAAATTTCCACAGGGATTCAGCCGGCCCGACGGACAGAATGCGCGTGCGCCGGACAGATCGCGCGGCCATTTACGCTTTTCGACGTTTTGTCATATTCCGGCACTTACCGATGTAGAGAGTGGGCAGCCCAACCGGTTTTCAATGAGGCTGCATCGTGTTTCCACGTCTTCTGTGTTCGCTGTCCGTGCTGAGTCTGTCCATCGCCGCCGCTCATGCGGCCAGCCTTGATACCCCGCGCCTGCAGGGTATCGACAACTTCCGCGATGTCGCCGGTATCACCACGGCCTACTCAACGGCCCATGACGGCACGATGCGTGCCGGTGTGTTTTATCGCTCGAATGCACTGACGCCGACGGCGTCGGATCTGGCGACCCTCAACGGGCTGGGGATCAAGGCCGTTTATGATTTGCGCACCCCCAGTGAAATCGCGGCCACGCCGGACACGATGATCAGCGGCGCGACCTACCAGAACATCGACATCATCGGCGCCACCACTTCGGGCGCGAACATCACCACGGTCTCGTTTAAAAGCGCCACCGATGCCATCGCCATGATGCAGGACACCAACCGCGCCTTTGTCAGCGATGCCGGCATGCGCCGCCAGCTCGGCGTGTTGTTCAACGAACTGGCCGGCGTCGACGGTGCCGCGCTGTTCCACTGCACCGCCGGCAAGGACCGCACCGGCTGGACCGCCGCCGTGCTGCAAAGCATCGCCGGGGTCGACAACGCCACGATCATGAGCAACTACCTGGCGACCAACGACTACACCGCCGCCCGGGTGGCCAAAACCCTGGCGATGATGCCGGCAAGCATGGCTGCCATCTACGCGCCGCTGCTGGGCGTAGAGGCCAGTTACCTGCAAGCGGGTCTGGATCAGGTGACCGCGCAATACGGCAGCATGGACAACTACCTCAAGCAGGGTCTGGGTCTGTCCCAGGAAACCATCTACGTGCTGCGCGGCAAAATGGTCGAGTACAACAGCCTGCCCGGTCAGGCAGGGCTGATCGGCAATGCCGCCGCCGGTGCGCAGCTGTTGCAGGAATTGCAAAACAGCAAACTCTCGGGCACCTACAGCGCCTACAACTACTACCTGCAATCGGCCATCGACGCCGGCACCCTGGGCGGTGTCGAGTCCACCGTCGGCGGTCAGGTGCATGCCGATGCGGCGAGTTACCTGCTGCGTCAGAACGCAATGATCGAGCAGGCCGCCGCGCCGTTCGCCAGCGGCACTGACCTCAAGGTCGGCCAGTACCGTTTGTGGAGCACCGCGCTCGCCGGTTACCTGGGCACCGACGGTTCGGCCCATGCGCAAAGCAGCAACGAACACACTCAGGGCCTGATGGTCGGCGTCACTCAGCGCTTCTCCGAACAACTCAGCGCGCGTGGCGGGATCGGTTACAGCAAGGGCACCGTTGGCGCGGCGGGCGGCGAGGCCGATACCGATTTCACCTTCCTCGATCTGGGCGCCCGTTATGGCTTCTCCAGTCTGGAGCGGGGTTTGTTTGCCGATGCCAACCTCAGTACCGGTTATGTCGATTACGACAGCAAACGCGACCTCGGCGGCGGCCTCGGTTCGGCGAAAGGTGACACCCACGGCAATCTCGGCGGCGCCACGCTGGCGCTGGGTTATCGCCTGCCGATGAACGATAGGGTTCTGGAGCCGAGCCTCGGCGTGCGCGTCACTCGTCTCGACCTGTCGGGCTTCCAGGAGAAGGGCAGCGAGCTGGCCCTCGATGTCGACGGCCTCCAGCAAACCCGTCGCAGCGCCGTGGCCAATCTTGATGTCTCGTTCGCCCCGATGGCTGCGGGCGCATGGCAACTGGTGCCGGGTGTGCGGGTCGGCTACGAGCGTGTGCTGGGCGAACATCAGGTCGACAGTAAAGGGCATTTGCTGGGACTGGATATCGAACAACGCGCGGCGTTCGACAACCGTGATCAGTTCAGCGGCGGCGTCAACCTGATGGCCAGCCTTGGCGCGCTGAGTCTGGGCGCCGACGTCGGCGCGAGCGGCGGGGGCGACAGCCACGGTTTCAGTGGCGGGCTCAAGGCCAGTTATCAGTTCTGACATCTTCAATGCCAGACATGCCGCCATCGCTGGCAAGCCAGCTCCCACAGGGATTTGGGGTGTGCTCAAGATTTCTGCATCACCAAACAACCTGTGGGAGCGGGCTTGCCCCGGGCGGCGATCCGACGAAGAGGCCGGCACATCCACGCACATCATTGCCAGACACACCGCTATCGCGAGCAGGCTCGCTCCCACAGGGAATTGCGGTGCTATCGCAGTCCTTTTCGCATTTCTGCGGGGCTTACGCCGTAGGCATCCTGAAAGTATTGGCAGAACCGCCCGACATTACTGAAGCCGTATTGCAGGGCCACTTCGGTCACCGTTGACGACGAACCTCGCTTCAACGCTTCGCAGGCCCGCTCCAGCCTGACCTGGCGCTGATACGCGACAATCGAGGTCCCGACAAACCGCCGGAAACCTTCCTGCAACGCCCGCAAACTGACGTTCACCCTTCCCGCCAGATCCGTCCCGCTGACCAGTTGCTCGGGATGCGCCTGAATGTATTCGATGGCCTGCTTCACATGCCGTGGCGCAATCGACGGTTCGGGCCGGCGCAGGGCTTCGCTGAAGTTGTGCGGCCAGGCTTCCAGCACCGCGTCCACCAGCATTTCCCGCAGACGCGACGGCATCAGAGAACCGGCGTTCAACAGCAAGTCAAACTCAGTGCCGGTGGCCAGATCGATCAGAGCACGAATGCCCTGAAACGCCGGGCTGTTCAGGTCCACCCTCGGTTCGAAATGCAGCTTGTGCACGATCGGTCGGCTCAACAGCGACGACAAGCGTTCGGTGAGCGCAGCACGACTGATCGACATGCCGTGCTGGGCGTGATTGTCGACGAAACGCATCGAACGCAGATCCGCCTTGTCGATGGCCAGCCCCACATCGCTAAGCCCCACGGATTCATGGTTGAAAACGATCTTGCCGGCGGTGGGAATCACAAAGGTGATTTCATCGAACGGCTCGGGAAACGCGACCGTGAAATCGCCCCGATAATGCATGCGCCGGAAACTCACGCCTTCGTACCGGCCGTAAACGCCGCCGATGATGATGTCTTTCGGTGGTGGCGGTGTATCGCCATAGCGATTGCCGAACATCCGCGAGAACAGCGCGCCGAAGTCGTCGCAGGGCATATCGGCGGATCTGAGGATGATGGTCTGGCGCGTCGGGCTTGAGTACACCGGGAAGGTCACCTTGGCAGTCGGGGGCAAAGAGGCGCGAGGACGTTAGCAACCAACAATGACGCCGATGTGACAACGCTCGATGCTGTGCGTGGCGCTATGCACAGCATCGGGCGGAGTCGGGTCAGGTGTGATGAATCTCCCGATCCTTGGTCTCCGGCATGAAGAAAATCCCGAGAATCGCCGTCATCACCGCGATGACAATCGGGTACCACAAGCCGTAGTAAATATCCCCGGTGGCCGCGACCATCGCAAACGCCACCGTCGGCAGGAACCCGCCGAACCAGCCGTTGCCGATGTGGTAAGGCAGCGACATCGAGGTGTAGCGGATGCGCGCCGGGAACAGCTCGACCAGCCATGCGGCAATCGGGCCGTAAACCATGGTCACGTAGATCACCAGCACGGTCAGCAGGAGCAAGACCATCGGGTAGTTGGTCTTGGCCGGGTCGGCTTTTTCCGGGTAACCGGCCTCTTTCAGCGCGGTGCCGAGGCTGGCAGTGAAGGCATCGTTGCGGGTCTTGAAGTCAGCGGCTGGCAGGGCGCTGCCTTCGAAACTTTCGATGACCTTGTCGCCAATGCGCACCTGGGCCACGGTGCCCGGTTCCGCCACCACGTTTTCGTAAGGGATCGCCCGTTTGGCCAGGATGGTTTTCGCCAGATCGCAGGAGCTGGTGAATCTGGCCTTGCCCACCGGATCGAACTGGAACGAGCACTGATCCGGGTTGGCGACCACTTTGACCGGGTTCTTTTCCTGGGCGACGAACACGTCAGGGTTACCGTACTGGGTCAGCGCGTGGAAGATCGGGAAGTAGGTCACCGCCGCCAGAACGCACCCGGCCATGATGATGCCCTTGCGCCCGACGCGGTCGGACAGGCTGCCGAAAATCACGAAGAACGGCGTACCGATCAACAGCGAACCGGCGATCAGCAGGTTGGCGGTCTGCGGGTCGATTTTCAGGGTTTGCAGCAGGAAGAACAGCGCGTAGAACTGCCCGGTGTACCAGACCACCGCTTGGCCGGCGGTACCGCCGAGCAGGGCCATGATCACGATTTTCAGGTTGTCCCAACGAGCGAAGGATTCGGTCAGCGGCGCTTTCGACGCCTTGCCTTCGGCCTTCATCTTCATGAACACCGGCGACTCGTTCAGTTGCAGACGGATATACACCGACACCGCCAGCAGCAGGATCGACAGCAGAAACGGAATCCGCCAGCCCCAGGCCTCGAACGCCTCGGTGCCCAGCGCGGTGCGGCACGCCAGAATCACCAGCAGTGACAGAAACAGCCCGAGCGTCGCCGTGGTCTGAATCCACGAAGTGAAATACCCGCGCTTGCCCTTCGGCGCATGCTCGGCCACATACGTCGCCGCGCCGCCGTATTCACCGCCCAGCGCCAGCCCCTGCAGCAGCCGCAGGGTAATCAGAATGATCGGTGCTGCGACCCCGATCGTCGCGTAAGCCGGCAGGAAACCCACAATCGCCGTCGACACACCCATGATCACGATCGTGATCAGAAACGTGTGCTTGCGCCCGATCATGTCACCCAACCGCCCGAACACCACCGCCCCAAACGGCCGCACGGCAAAACCGGCGGCGAAGGCGAGCAGGGCGAAGATGAACGCCGTGGTCTCGTTGACCCCGGCGAAGAAGTGTTTGGCGATGATCGCGGCGAGCGAGCCGTAAAGGTAAAAGTCGTACCACTCGAACACCGTGCCGAGGGACGAGGCAAAGATAACCTTGCGCTCCTCTCGACTGACGCTGTGGTGCGGGGCACTGCCGGTGGACATGCTGTCGAGTACGGCCATGGGTGTTCTCCGTCGTGCTTGTTTTTGTAGGCCGGAGCACTTCATCAACGTCGCGTACCCGAGGCCTGTGGCGGATGCCGGATCAGGTGTTTCGTGGAGCATGCACAGCATCACGGCCCCGCGCGGGAGGGCGGGGTTTCCTTGAGCATAATTGGGATTGGGGGGATATCCAGTGGCGGCGGTGGATGGGGGCAGAGACGAAGAGGGTTTGGCTGGTTCGGGGAGCGTGTGAGTTAAATGAGTCCGTGTCCTCCGCTCCTTATCGTTATTCAGAATTTTGGTTGTTCTGAATAAGTATTAAAAACTGTTATTTCTATCAGGTGCGGCTGCTGATATTGCGTTGATATTTTTTGTAGGTGGGTTGGAAGATAAATCTGTCCCGATTTTTACTTGATTGATTTTTTAGGAGTATGGAGATGAGTCTACAGGTAGAAGGCGCAAGCGAACTTCTCTGGAATGTGGCGCGCCTGTTGGTGCGAATTAATTATTTTGACGAGGAGCGTCAAAAGGAGTTTGACAAGGTTTTGATACCGTTTTTGGCTTTTGTAGGTAAGAAAGAAAAATGCAATGGAACGTTTGTTTCCTCGGAGGTTGTTGGAGGATTGAAATCTCAAGGCTCGGACAGCCTTTGTCATAGGGAACTGGATTTTAAAGACGAGTCTGCGAGTGTTTCACCACATAGGAAAGAGTTGTTGCAAGATTTTGCGGCTTTGACGGGCGGGCAGGTTATCGCTGAGGGTAATGAGGGCGAAGCTCAATGGAATGATATTAAAAAGCGTTACCCAATAGGTACTCGTGTTATGGCTCGTGTAACCAACATGAGTCACTTAGGCGCCTTCGTTGAGGTAGAAGCAGGCATTGACGGTTTGATGCTGGTTTCGGAAATTAACTGGCCCAACGAGAACAACCCCCCTTCAGAAGGATTAAGTCCCGGTGACGAAGTGGAAGTCGAGATTTTGGGGGTCGACGAACAGCGTCGTAGTATCTCCCTAGGTATCAGATAATTAAAAGAATCAAGAAAGTGATGTTAATTGGTGGCGAGGGCAATCCTTCGCCACTACGGATTATTCCGCCGGAACAACTTTATCCAACACCCGATTCACCGCCAGTTCCGCCAGCATCACCACCTGCGCAATACCTTGCGCGGTTTGCGGTGAGGGCCCTTGCACGGAAAATAAATCTGTCCGTTTTGTTTTGTCTATTGTGGCCACGCTGTCTTGGCTGACGGAATGAGTTGAATAAGTCTGTGTCTTATGTTTTTTCAGAGCTTTGGTAATTCTGAATTGGTATTAAATACTGTTATTTCTGTCAGGTGTTGTGGTGGCTGTTAGTGGTCATACTTTGCTTGTGCGGGGCAGGAAATAAATCCGTGCCCTTGTTTTTTCATTTCGGTGAGGATACTGATCATGGCGCGTGTACACGGAAAGAAATATTCAAGTACAATTTTTTCGGGTTATACAAGCCAAGCAGCCGTTGAGCAGCATGTGGCGACGAACTACCCTTTGCCCGCCGCGGAGGTGGTTTCGCAAGGTTCGGATTATGTGGTTTATTTTGAGGATGATGTTAACGGGGTGTTATATCAAGAGCGTTCGGGGGGATTGTATGTTCCCACGACCACGAGTTATTAGCTCTGTGTAAAGTCAAAGGGGACGGATTTGTTTAATGAGAAATCAAAGGGGGGCGGACTTATTTGATCGTCCCCTTTTGATGTTGGTGGCGAAAAAAACTTCAATGATAAAGGTTATTCCGTCGGCACCACTTTATCCAACACCCGATTCACCGCCAGTTCCGCCAGCATCACCACCTGAGCAATGCCTTGCGCGGTCTTGCGGTGAGGCCCCTGAAGGAGGTCGGCGAAGTTGTTGAGCATGACGTTGGCCGAACCGAGGGTTTCGACGGCGTCGACCAGCAGCGATTCGTTGTTGCTGGCCGGGTTGGTCTGGTAGAGGCGGTTGGGGGTGTAGGGCGCGGCCATCATGTGGGCTGTCATCGGGCCGAGGTGGTAGTCGAGGGCGCGGTTGGCGGCCTCGTGAAACCGCTTCGAATCAGGGCATTCGTAGGGGGAGATTGGGTCGGTGATGCTGGCCGGTTCGGTGACCGGGGGATTTGGAGTTACTTTGAACATTGGCTCTAACCTCTCTGAGGAGTGAGGCTGCAACCATCTCGCTGCTAAACGAATAGGGTGGCAGCTGCGCGCAGGTTAGCAGACCGATGAGCCAAGCAATCGGCGCACCCGAAGGTGCCCTGCGCACAGCCACCATCAAGCTCAGAAATATCTGAATTGATAGAGACTTGAACGGCTTGACTCGACGAGCTGCTAAACCCGATCACTGCGAATCAGTGACCCGATCCAAGTTACCGGCCGACCCCAAGGCGCACAAGCCGGCGGATTCTGGCGTAGCCGTAGGCGCCGGCGCAAGGATTTGTAGGCTTCGGGAAGTTTCCTTGCGTGCTTTTACACATCCCTTGTTTCCAATGTTTATCGAGCGCGACAAGGCTCAAGAAACAGGCTTCAGACATCGGCACCGACTTGACGCTGTGGTGAGGGAGCTTGCTCCCGCTGGGGCACGCAGCGCGCCCAATCAAAGAGGGCCTGCTGTGCAGGCCAGCGGCAGCAAGCTCCCTGGCAAGGCGTCGAAATCCCTTCCAGGGTCGGGTTTGGCACAACCCGCCGCCGTGTCTGTAAACTGGCCGCCCGAAACGGCGCGCGATGGCGCCGTCCTCACTGCCAGCGAAGGACTTTCCCATGGCCAACTCAGACATCACCTACACCCCGGATCCGGATGCAGACTCGATCTCTTCGGACGTGACCGAATTCAACGGCATCCTGATGTCGACCCAGATCCCGACCCGTGCCGACGGCAGCCTGGAACTGGGCGACGTCACCGCGCAAAGTGAATGCACCTTGCAGGCGCTGAAAGTGGCGCTGGAAAAGGCCGGCAGCTCGATGGACCGCGTGCTGCACCTGACCATTTACCTGACCGACATGGCCGATCGCGCAGCCTTCAACGAGGTGTACAAGCGCTACTTCGCCAAGCCATGGCCGGTGCGTGCGGCGGTTGGCGTGGCGGCGCTGGCGGTTGAAGGGATGAAGGTGGAAGTCACCGCAATGGCCGCCAAGGCCTGACTTCAGCCCTGTTGAAAACCCTGTGGGAGCGGGCTTGCCCGCGATGGCGTCGTGTCAGCCAATACACCTCTAACTGATATACCGCTATCGCTGGCAAGCCAGCTCTCACAGGGGCTAACGGTATTGTCGGCAGCTGCCACCCGGCACCCCAAACGTGCCGCCCACGCGTTTCGCGGCTACAATGCGCGCCTCGACCGTGACCGCCTGACTAAAAAACATATGTCCTTGCCCAAACATCACCTGGAACTGCTCAGCCCCGCCCGTGACGTGGCCATTGCCCGCGAGGCCATCCTGCATGGCGCCGACGCGGTGTACATCGGCGGCCCGAGCTTCGGGGCGCGCCACAACGCGTGCAACGAGGTGAGCGAAATCGCCGAACTGGTGGAATTTGCCCGTCGCTACCACGCGCGCATCTTCACCACCCTCAACACCATCCTGCACGACAACGAACTGGAGCCGGCGCGCAAGCTGATCCACCAGTTGTACGACGCCGGCGTCGATGCGCTGATCGTCCAGGACCTGGGCGTGATGGAACTGGACATTCCTCCCATCGAGCTGCACGCCAGCACCCAGACCGACATCCGCACCCTTGCGCGGGCCAAGTTCCTCGATCAGGCCGGTTTCTCGCAACTGGTTCTGGCCCGTGAACTGAACCTGAAGGAAATCCGCGCAATTGCCGATGAAACCGATGCCGCCATCGAGTTCTTCATTCATGGCGCGCTGTGCGTGGCGTTTTCCGGTCAGTGCAACATTTCCCACGCGCAGACCGGGCGCAGTGCCAACCGTGGCGACTGCTCCCAGGCCTGCCGTCTGCCGTACACCCTGAAAGACGAAAAGGGTGGCGTGATCGCCTACGAAAAACACCTGCTGTCGATGAAGGACAACAACCAGAGCGCCAACATCCGCGCGCTGGTCGAGGCCGGTGTGCGTTCGTTCAAGATTGAAGGTCGCTACAAGGACATGGGCTATGTGAAGAACATCACCGCCTACTACCGCCAGCGCCTCGACGACGTGCTCAACGACCGCCCGGATCTGGCCCGCGCCTCCAGCGGCCGCACCGCGCATTTCTTCCTGCCGGACCCGGAAAAGACCTTCCATCGTGGCAGCACCGACTACTTCGTCAGCGAGCGCAAGATCGACATCGGCGCATTCGATTCGCCGACCTTCACCGGTCTGGCGGTGGGCACGGTCGAGAAAGTCGGCAAGCGTGACCTGCAAGTCGTCACCCATGAACCGCTGTCCAACGGCGACGGCCTCAACGTGCTGGTCAAACGTGAAGTGGTGGGTTTCCGCGCCAACATCGCCGAAGCCAAGGGCGAGTTCGAGGAAGAAGGCGAGAAGCGTTACCGCTACCGCGTCGAGCCGAACGAGATGCCGGAAGGTTTGTACAAGCTGCGCCCGAACCACCCGCTGAACCGCAACCTCGACCACAACTGGCAGCAGGCCTTGCTCAAGACCTCCGCCGAGCGCCGTATCGGTGTGAGCTGGCTGGCGAAGCTGCGTGAAGAACGCCTGGAACTGACCGTGACCAGCGAAGAGGGCATCAGCGCCAGCGTCGCGCTGGATGGCCCGTTCGGCGTCGCCAACAAACCGGAGCAGGCGCTGGAGACCTTGCACGACTTGCTCGGCCAGCTCGGTACCACCGAATACCACGCGACCTCGATCAAACTCGATGCGCCGCAAGCGTTCTTCATTCCGAACTCGCAGCTCAAGTCGTTGCGCCGCGAAGTGATCGAAGCGCTGACCGCCGCCCGTGTTGCCGCCCACCCACGCGGTTCGCGCAAGGCCGAGACCACGCCACCGCCGGTGTACCCGGAGGCGCATCTGTCGTTCCTGGCCAACGTCTACAACCAGAAGGCTCGCGACTTCTACCACCGTCACGGCGTGAAGCTGATCGACGCGGCGTACGAGGCCCACGAAGAGGCGGGCGAAGTGCCGGTGATGATCACCAAGCACTGCTTGCGGTTCTCCTTCAACCTGTGCCCGAAACAGGCCAAAGGCGTGACCGGCGTGAAGACCAAAGTCGCACCGATGCAGCTGATTCACGGCGATGAAGTGCTGACGCTGAAGTTCGACTGCAAACCGTGTGAAATGCACGTGATCGGAAAGATGAAGGGCCACATCCTGAACATGCCGCAGCCGGGCAGTGTGGTGGGGCATATCAGCCCAGAGGACCTGCTGAAGACGATCCCGCGGGCGCCGCACTGATTCAGAGGCTGCTGTGTGATAAATAAAAAAACCGGTGACGAAAGTCACCGGTTTTTTATGCCTGCCAGAAACTCAACTGGCTTCGTAGCGTGATCCTGTTGGCGGCGCCGCTTCGCCACTCAACGCATCGACCATTGGCGGATGGTCCTGCGCGGCCTGACGCAAATCCTCGGTCACCCGCAGCTCGGCACCGGTCGGCGAGAAGGTCGCTGCCGCTGCGAACGGCGCCGGGTTGGCCGGCACCGGACGCTTGCCGCGACGCCAGAAGAAGAATGTCACCATGGCCAGGTTGACCAGCGCGAAGGCCCAGAACAGGCCGGTTTCGCCATGGGCGTTCATCGCCGGGGAGATCAGCAGCGGGCTCATCGCCGAGCCCAGCGAGTTGATCAGCAACATGCCCTGAATCATCGGGACCAGCGTTTCGACCGGCGCACGGTCGGCGGCGTGGCTGACGGCAACCGGATACAGCGCGAACACGCCGCCACCCAGCAGGAACAACATCGCTGCGAGCAGGGCCGAGGACAGCGGCACCAGCACGATCACCAACGACAGCACGGTGCACGCGGCGCAGAGCACGGTCAGCACTTGCAGGCGATCCTTGCGGTCGGACCAGCGCCCGACCGGGTATTGCAGCAGCATCGCGCCGAGGATCGTCCAGGCCATCATGCTGCCGACTTCGCCGACGTTCAGGCCGATGCGTTGCAGGTACAACGGCAGCAAGGTGTAGATCGCGGCAATGGTCACGCCGGAGCCGAAGCAGCCGACCAGTCCGGTGGGTGACACGCCGAGCAAGGCCCGAGGCTTGAGCGGTTCGACCTGTTCCAGCAACGGCGAAACGCGCGGCAGGATCACGATCGGCAGCACCGACAGCGTCGCCAGCATGCCGGCGACCATGAACGGCGCGGTGTCGCCCAGGCCGGTGACTTTCCCCAAAAATGCCTGACCCAGTACCCCGGCGCCGTAGAGAACGATCATGTACAGCGCCAACAGACGGCCGCGAATCTTCGCGTCACCGGCCAGCAGCAGCCAGCTCTCGATCACCAGAAACACGCCGACCGTGGCCCAGCCGTTGATCAGGCGCAGCACGACCCAGCCCCAGGTGTCATAAAACAGTCCTTGCAGCAGGATGGTCGCGGCGATCAGCGAGGCGAAGCTGCTGTAGGCGCGGATATGGCCGATGCGCAGGATCAGCCGGTCGTTGAAAATCGCGCCCAGTGTGAGGCCGATGAAATAGGCCGAGGACACGATGCCGATCATCGTCGCCGATTCGCCGGCCGCGCCCAGGCGCAGGGTGGTCAGGGAGGACAGAAAACCGTTGCCCAAAGCAACAATGAACAGCCCGAGCAGGGGCGCCAGCGCCATGGCCAGCAAACGCGGTGTCATAAAAACCTCAAGTGATCGAACAGCGGAACGTGCGCCTCTGCGCAGGCGAGTGCCAAGCCGAAGTGTGTTGAAGACAAACGACCGCCGAACGGGCAGGACGATTGAGCCTGGCGCACTTCGTGAAAGTGGCCGGCTGTTCAAACCTGAGGGTTGTCATGGCTGCGGGCAGGCGCCGGTCGGGCGACTGCAAGAGGAGGCGCGATTTTAAGCCTTGTGTGGCGTTTGCCAAGGTGCCCGGGCTGCGACGTTGGGACGCAGGCTTGGGTCAAGTACGCTCGTTGAGGTCGGGGTTGATTGCACGCATGACCGAGTATTTTGCCGCCCCGGCGGTTAGCATGGCGGCATAACAAGTAACAGATGGACCGCATCTTGATCGAACGACGTCAATTCAGCGGTGGCATGAAGGGCAAGAACCTGCGCTACCTGAACGAACCTTCCTCCGGGGCGGGGCGCATGACCCGTACCGGGTTCGTGCTGCTGGAGCACTTTTCCCTGCCGGCCTTCACCCAGGCGCTGGACACCCTTATCACTGCCAACCTGCTGCGCCCCGGGCTGTTTTCCACCCGCACTTTCGGCCTGAGCGACGGCGAGGTGATCAGCGATCTGGGGCTGGTGATACGCCCCGACTCGCGTCTGGAAACCAGCGTGCTGCAGGAACTGGATTTGCTGGTGATCTGCGGCGGTTACCGCACGGAATTGAAGGCCAGCGACGAGTTCATCAGTCTTTTGAGAATGGCCGCCGAGGCGGGCGTGCTGCTGGCCGGGTTGTGGAATGGCGCCTGGTTTCTGGGGCGGGCAGGGGTGCTGGAAGGGTATCGCTGTGCGATTCACCCGGAACATCGACCGGCGCTGGCGGAAATCTCCAAGGCCACCCAAGTCAGCAGCGAGCCCTATGTGATCGACCGTGACCGCTTGACGGCGTCGAGCCCGTCCGGGGCGTTCCACATGGCGCTGGACTGGATCAAGAGTCTGCACGACAAGGCGCTGGTCGAAGGCATCGAAGACATTCTGGCGTTCGAGGAGTCGCGCTACCGACGCGTCAAACCCACGGAGAACATCAGCGTCAGCGCGCCGCTGCGTGAAGTGGTGAAACTGATGGACGCCAATCTCGAAGAGCCGCTGGAGCTGGAGCAGCTGGCGGTGTATGCGGGGCGCTCCCGGCGCCAACTGGAACGGCTGTTCAAGGAACAACTGGGCACCACCCCGCAGCGTTATTACATGGAGCTGCGTATCACCGAGGCGCGGCGGTTGCTGCAACACACCGAACTGTCCCAGGTGGATGTGCTGGTGGCCTGCGGATTTGTTTCGCCAAGCCATTTCAGCAAGTGCTACAGCGCCTATTTCGGTTATCGACCGTCCAAGGAAAAACGGCTCGTCAAATGACCAGCCGCTTTCAGGTGCGATTTCAGAGGTGGTCAGCGTCAATGATCGCCTTGGCAAACGTCTGCGGACTTTCCTGTGGCAGGTTGTGGCCGATGCCGCCGCTGATCAGGCGGAACTCATATTTGCCGGTGAAGCGCTTGGCGTAGTCTTCGGGCGCAGGGTGCGGGGCGCCGTTGGCATCGCCTTCCAGGGCGATGGTCGGCACGCTGATCGACGGCGCGGTGGCGAGTTTCTGCTCCAGCGCTTCGTACTGGCTTTCCCCCTGCACCAGCCCCAGACGCCAGCGGTAGTTGAACACGGTGATGGCGACGTGATCGGGGTTCTCCAGGGCTTTTGCGCTGCGGTCGAATGTGGCGTCGTCGAGGGCCCATTTCGGTGAGGCGGTCTGCCAGATCAGCTTGGCGAAATCATGGGTGTTTTTGGCGTAACCGGCGGCACCACGTTCGGTGGCGAAGTAGAACTGATACCACCATTGCAGCTCGGCCTTGGGCGGCAGCGGGTTCTTGCCGGCGGCCTGATTACCGATCAGGTAACCGCTGACCGACACCAGCGCTTTCACCCGCTCAGGCCACAACGCCGAGACGATGTCCGCCGAGCGCGCGCCCCAGTCATAGCCGCCGAGCACGGCCTGTTTGATTTTCAGTGCATCCATGAAGTCGATCACGTCACTGGCGAGCGCCGCCGGCTGACCATTGCGCACAGTCTTGTCGGAAAGGAAATGCGTGTCGCCATAACCCCGGGCGTACGGCATCAATACCCGATAACCCTTGGCCGCCAGAATCGGTGCGACTTCGTCGTAGCTGTGAATGTCGTAGGGCCAGCCGTGCAGCAGGATCACCACCGGGCCATCGGCCGGGCCGGTTTCGGCGTAGGCCACGTCCAGCACGCCGGCCTTCACATGTTTCAGCGCGCCGAAGGGCAGGTCGGCCTTCACACTGGCAGCTTCGGTTTTGACCGGCTCCGGTGCAGCCGATTGTGCGTTGGCGAATGCTCCGAACTGCATCAGCGCGGTGGCGAGAATCGACAGGCCCAGCAGGCGACGGGTTTTGCCGGCAGCGGTGGTGTGCAGTGCAGGTTTCATGGGACGGCTCCTTTTGCAATCGACGGGGATGGGGTTCTGGGGAACCCTTCTGAACTGGAGTCCAGTAAAGCCTGTCGGTGTATCCGTGCTGTTTCGGTTTTGCTCCCGAGTCAGGCATGTGTGTATCCGCAGGCATTGCGTACACAGTGCGATACAAACCCGTGATCCATGAAAAAGCCCCGAATGATCGGGGCCCGGTTTTTTGCATGCCTGGTGGGGTCAGGTCTGGGTGACGTGCTTCGGCCCGGCCAGCGCCCAGGCGATCAGGCCCAGCAACGGCACGAACACGATCAGTACGATCCAGACGCCCTTGTTGCTCGATTTTCCCTCGCTCTTGCGCACCCGGTTGATTGCCCACAGTTCCACGAGCAAAAGAATGATGGCCAGCACGATCCACGTGGTTTCGATTTGCATGAGCTACCTCCTGATGGTCATTCGGTTAGGCGGCTGGTGAAACCGGGGGTTCATTAAATTTGCGTCCTGCCTGCGTCGGATAACCTGCACAAATCTTCTAAACGCATTGACGTGAAGCGCGGTAAGTTAGTCGCCATCCCCTATTTCTCCGGAGCCTTTGCGTGGACAAACGCAACTGGATCGACCTGTCCCAGGATGCCGACACCGGGATCGAGACGATCCGTGCCCATTTCCAGGGTCATGCCTACGATCCGCACTGGCATGACAGCTTTCTGGTGGGCGTCACCGAGCAAGGGGTGCAGCAGTTCGATTGCCGGCGCGTGCGGCATTTCAGTACGCCGGGCAAGGCGATCATGCTGGAGCCGGGAGAGATCCACGACGGGCACGCACCGACCGAAGAGGGTTTCACTTACTCGATGCTCTACTTCGATCCGAACTGGCTGGAACGCGAGTTGCTGGCGCTGTTCGAGCAGGCGCCGGATAACCGTCAGCTCGGTTTCGCCGACACCCTGAGCCAGGACCCGCGTCTGGCCACGTCCATCAATCAGGCCTTTCACGCACTGCATCACGGCGACTTGCGTATCGTGCGGCAGAGTGCGATCGACACTTTGCTCGGATCACTGACCGCTCATCTCGACTGGCGCAAGCGTCAGGCCTTCGATCCACGCCTGCCACGGGTGGCGCAAGTGGCGCGGGACTATCTGCATGCCCATGCCTTCGAGGACATCGGTCTGGATGATCTGGCCCGGGTCTGCGGGGTGGACCGCTTTCGTCTGACCCGCGCCTTCAAGTCGGCCTTCGGGCTGGCGCCCCATGGTTACCTGATCCAGTTGCGACTGGCCCGGGCCCGGCAAATGCTGGCGCGAGGCGAAACGCCCGCCAACGTCGCCAGCGCACTGGGCTTTGCCGATCAAAGCCATCTCGGCCGCTGGTTTCGCCGCGCCTATCACCTCACACCTGCGGACTACCGCAAGCGCTGCTCAAACCTTCCAGACTGAACCTCATGCAACCGCGACCATGGCCTCCTGTCCTGATCCGGAGTCCATGCCATGGAATCGCTGTTGCCTTTTTTGCTGTTTTCCTTCGTCGCCTCGATCACCCCGGGGCCGACCAATATTCTGGTGATGAGCCACAGTTCACGGCGCGGAATGCTGGCCACGCTGCCGATCATCTTCGGCGCCTGTCTGTCGGCGGCGCTGGTGGTGCTGGTGGTCGGGCTCGGTGTGGGCGAAACGCTGTTGCGCTATCCCCGGGTGCAGCAGGCGATGGCCTGGGCCGGGGTGCTGTGGCTGAGCTGGCTGGCGTGGCAGATCTTTCGCAGTACGCCGCCGTCGCTGGACTCGACAGCGGCAAGTGATGGCGGCTTCAGCGTGTTCGGTGCTGCCGGCCTGCAACTGATCAACCCGAAGGTGTGGATGATGGCCGTAGCGGTGGTCAGTGTGTTTGGCGGGAGCGGCGATGAACAAACGCGGATGCTGTTGCTGGCCTTCGTGTTTCTGCTGGTCTGCCTGCCGTGCATGACGGCGTGGGCGGCGCTGGGTGTGGGCAGTGCGCGGCTCTTTGGCTCGCCACGGGCATTCAGGCGCATGAATGCCGGGTTGGCGTTTTTGCTGTTGTTGTCGGCCTGGTTGACGGTGTTGGTGTAGCCCCCCAGAATCGCGCCCCGATCCGGCCATCGATGCCGGACGTTCAGAGTGAAAGAGGTTGCGGTTGAACGAACAGACATTGTCCAGGCGCCTGGAACGGGTGGCGGCACACGTACCCGTGGGGGCGCGGCTGGCGGATATTGGCTCCGATCACGGCTATCTGCCGGTGGCGTTGATGCGTCGCGGTGCCATTGAAGCGGCAGTGGCGGGGGAGATGGCCTTGACGCCGTTTCGCTCGGCCGAACGCACCGTGCGTGAGAACGATCTGGGCGAACGGATTACTGTACGCCTGGCTGATGGCTTGATGGCCATCGAACCGGAAGATGCAATTACCGCAATCAGCCTCTGTGGCATGGGCGGCGAAACCATCCGTGACATTCTCGAAGCCGGCAAGGCCCGCCTGAGCGGTCGCGAACGCCTGATCCTGCAACCCAACGGTGGCGAGCAACCGCTGCGCCAATGGTTGATGGACAACGACTACCGGATCCTCTGCGAGGAAGTCCTGCGGGAAAACCGTTTCGATTACGAAATCATCGTCGCCGAGCGTGGCGGGCCGGTGAGCTACACCGCCGAGGAACTTTACTTCGGCCCGTTGCATTTGCAGACGCGCTGCCCGGCATTCATCGGCAAATGGCAGCATCGTCTGCGCCACAAACAACAGACCCTGCATCACTTCGGGCGCGCGCGGCACGGGGTTTGCGAGCACAAGGTGCAAGACCTGGTCCGTCAGGTGCGGTGGATTACCGACGTGCTGGCTTGAGACCGGCCCGAGGCTGATATCATTCGCCCACTTTCAAGCAGGGTAGAACCATGAACCGTCAGAAGAAACTGCAACAGCTCTTCAAGGAAAAATCCAGAAAGGCCAACGCCAAACTGGCCCCCAAGAGCAACAAACCGAAGTACATCAGCAAGGCGGATCGCCTGAAACTGGCGGCGGAAACGGCGCCGGAGTCGACTGACACCACTGAGGCCTGATCAAGCAGGTGCGCAGCGGTATAAGCCCCCATCGGGTTTCCCCTCAGGTACTCGGCGGCTTCGCCAGCTCAATCCCCGCCGCCCCCAGCCGCTTGAGTATCTCGAACAACAAATCACTCTTGGTCTTGCCGACAATTCGCGGGCTGTCGACGTAACCGGTTACGGTCAGGGTGATGCCATCGGGCGAAAGCTTGCTGAAGCGCACGAAGGGCGCCGGTTTGCCGAGGATGGTTTCGTGTTCTTTGTAGGTATCGAGCAACAGGCTTTTGACTTGTTCCGGATCGATGTCCAGCGGGAACATCAGCTCCAGCGTCGCCACGCCCTGGGCACTGCCGCCGAGGGTGACGTTGCGCAGGTTCTGCGAGATCAGTTGCGAGTTGGGCACGATCACGATCGAGCGGTCACTGAGCTGGATCTCGGTGGCGCGCACGTTGATCCGCCGGATGTCGCCCTCGACGCCGCTGATGCTGATCAGATCGCCAACCTTGACCGGGCGCTCGGTGAGCAGGATCAGCCCGGAGACGAAATTCTTCACGATCTCCTGCAGACCGAAACCGATCCCCACCGACAGTGCGCTGACGATCCACGCCAGGTTGGTCCACTGCACGCCCAGTGACGACAGCGTCAACAGAATCACCACTGCGTAGCCGATGTTGGAAAACAGCGTACTGAGCGACGCACACATGCCAGGGTCCATGTCGGTCTTGGGCAGGAACTCGTTGTCGAGCCAGCGGCGCAGGGCGCGAATCAGGTAGATACCGATCAACAGCGCCAGCGCCGCATTGAGCAGGTGGCCGGGAACTATGTGCAGTTTGCGCAGGCCGGCGCCGCCGAGAATCGTACCGATGCTGGCGGCCAATTGGCCCAGCGTGGTGCCGATGCCGCCGACGAACAAGGTGATCCCCGCCAGTAGCAACAGCGCGGCGCGGCCCACGCCGGCCAACAGGGTCGAGGCCTGTTCGAGGCGCCGGTCACCGACGCCCAGCAGTTGCTTCAAGGCCTTGCCGCTGGAGTGGCGGGGGGAGAAAAAATACTCGCAGCTGTCCTTGAGCAATTGCATCAACAGGTAGAAGCCGGACAGCACGATAAACGCCCACACCAGTTCATAGGTGATGAACCGCGCCAGTGAGACATAACCGGTGAGCAATGCGCCCAGGGAAATGACCATCGCCAAGGTGGTGAGGCTGTAAATCAAGCCGGCCAGGGTATTGCCCGTCACTTGCGCGTCCCCGGCGGCCGCCAGCGCCTTGCGCACCTTGCCGACGCGCATCAGCAGCACGGTGACAATGGCCAATACCACCAGCGCGATCACGCCGCGACCGGTGATCACGATCTGGCTGCTCATGCCGGACGAATTGCCGACTTGCACGGCGGTCACCAGCACCAGCAGTGTCGCGGCGAGGATCCGTGCGAAGGGTTTGAGCGTCAGAGCAACGGGTTCGGCAATCACCGGCAGCCGCCACGACGGATGTTCGGTTGAAAGCAACGCCCGGCTCAGGCCGGTGATCATCACGCAGGCGTACACCACTTTCTGGAATTCGTCGGAAAAGGTCGCCAGCATCGGCGGCAGCGGCACATGACGGGTGCAGGCGTAATACAGCAGTTCCAGGGCGATCGCAGTGGTTGCCAGTGTCGCCAGCGCCGAGGCAAATGCCAGCGAGCTGCGCCGCAGCCGGCCTTCGGGCATGCGATGAATGCATACCCACGCCAGCCAGCGGTCGGCGAGACGCCGGCCCAGCGTCCAGATGACGAAAGACAACACCACCAGCACGGCGGTGTAGAACCGTTGCCCCGGTTGCCAGGCCTCGGTGCCGGTTTCCTTGATTTGCTGGACGAACTCCTGCAGGCGCTGGCGATCCTCGGGGGCGGGATCGACCACCGGCGACCAGAAATCCGGGCTCAGCACGCTGTCGGTGCGCAGGGTGAGTTCGCTTTCCAGCAGCGTGCGGCGTATGCCGGCGATCTGGCTGATCAGCTCTGTGGCGCTTTGTTTGAGCGTGGCCAGATTCTTCAGCGCGGTGTCGACCTTGTTTTTCTGTTCGATCAGCGTCGCCCGTTGCGCGGCGATATCGGCTTGTTCGGCGGCGACTGTTTCCGTCGGCGCCGCGCCCAGCACGCCCAGTTGCACGGTCAGTTGCGCCTGCTGTGGCAACAGCGAAGCCGACAGCCGATCGATGTCGAGAATAAATGTCTGCACCCGATCCTGCGGACCTTCGAGCTGGTTGTAATTGTTGGCGGACGAGATCTGTTGCTTGAGGCCGTCGAGGCGTAACTGCAAGGCTTGCAGATCACTTTGCGTGACGCCGGGAAGCGCGGCGCCTGTGTCGGCGACACCCGGCAGGTCGGCCGCCGACACCATGGTCAGGCCCGGGCCGAGCAGGATCAGAACGACCAACATCAATGACTTCAAGGCAGGGCGCATGGGGCTGACGGATTCCGGTTGAACACACAAACACTCAGGTTAGGTGATCGTTCGAGCGCTGCATGATTTTCCGTGGCTAATCCTGGCTTAATGTTCATCCGCTGATATCGCCGGCACTTGATTGTGAACCCCTTTTTTCGCCACTAGACTCACGGCCATGAAACGCTATCTGCGGTTTTGTCTTGTCTTCCTGATCAGCCTGGCGCTTCCCCTCAGCGGGATGGCGGGCGTGCAGGCGCCGACGGAACCCTGCCCGATGCAAGCCATGGGCATGGCGATGATGGACGGCATGGGCATGGATTGCTGCAAGGACATGAAAAGTCCTGCCGACCATGGCACACCCTGCAAGCCAGGCCAGGAGTGCAAGACCGGCGGTGTGCTGCAAGTCGCGATCCTCAAACCGCCCGTCACCGTGTTCAGCCCCGTGACGCATTCTTTCTTCAGTGATTCCCTGCCCGTAGCGACCCCGTCCGGGGTCTGGCGACCGCCCCGCATCTGATTCCTGTCTCCCTTGAAAACTCATTCCGCCCTGGCGGAGTGGATTGGCTGTGCGCGTGTTTTTCGCCGCGCATAGCGGACGATCACAGGAATCGTAACCATGAAATTCAAGTGCACAGGTTGGCCACTCGGGGCCGGCCTTGCGGCAAGTGTGCTCGCGTGGCCGGGTTTCGCCGCCGCGCTGACACTCGATGAAGCGCTGCGGCTGGCGGAAACCAGCGCGCCGTCGCTGAACGCTCAAGATGCAAAAATCCAGGCCGCCAGCAGCGCTGCCATCCCGGCGGGGGAGTTGCCCGATCCGAAACTGGTGCTGGGTGTGCAGAACTACCCCGTGGGAGGGCCGGATCGATACAGCCTCGACAAGGACTTCATGACCATGCAAATGGTCGGCTGGCGTCAGGACATGCCCAACAACGACAAGCGCAAGGCGCGCATCGAAGTCGCCGAGGCAGGCGTCGAGCGGGCGGCGGCGGAACGTCGTGTTGAACGCCTCAAAGTCCGGCAAGCCACGGCACTGGCGTGGATCGGCCGCTATTCGGTGGAGCGCAAACAGGCGCTGCTTCAGGACTTCTACAGGGAAAACCGTCTGCTGACCGATACGGTGCGGGCGCAGATCGCCGGTGGCCGCGCGCAGCCTGCCGACGCGGTGACGCCGAAGCAGGAAGCCGCCCGACTGGCGGAGCAAGAAGACAACCTGTCGCTGGAACGCACCCAGGCCCAAGCGGCCCTCAAACGCTGGATCGGCGCTGCCGCCAACGACAAGCCCGAAGGCAGCCTGCCGCAGTGGCCGGTCGACCCCGCGAACTTCAATCATCAACTGCAACACCATCCCGAACTGGCCGCATTTATGCCCATGGCCCGCGAAGCGCAGGCGAAGGTGCAGGAAGCCGTGTCCGAGAAAAAGTCAGACTGGAGCTGGGAAGTGGATTACCAGCACCGTGGTCGCGAATTCGGCGACATGGTCAGCGTGCAGTTTTCCTGGGACCTGCCACTGTTTCCCGAAACGCGACAGAACCCGAAGATTGCCGCCCGCCAGGCTGAACTCAGCCAGATCGAAGCACAGCGCGACGCCTTGTCCCGGGAGCACACCGAACAACTGGAAAACGAGCTGGCCGAATACGCTCGTCTCGACCGCGCGGTGCTGCGCAACCAGCAAAGCCTGGTGCCGCTGGCCAAAGAGAAGGTCGAGTTGAGTCTGGCCAGTTATCGCGCCGGCAAGGGCGATCTGAACGCCGTGGTCAGCGCCCGCCGTGAACTCATCGAGGCACGACTCAAACAGATCGACGTGGAAGAACAGCGCGCACTGAGCGCTGCGCGTCTGCATTTCGCTTATGGGGAGACCAGTCTGTGAACCCACCAAAACACAACAGCCTCTGGCTGGCCGGCCTCGCCCTTGCTGTGGGGGTAGCTGCGGGCTACGGCGTGGCTTATCAGCGCATGCCCGACGCAACTGGCCTGGCAGCGGAGCAGGGCAGTAAACCCAAGGCTCTGTACTGGTATGACCCGATGTACCCGCAGCAGAAATTCGACAAACCCGGAAAGTCGCCCTTCATGGACATGCAGCTGGTACCTCGATACGCCAGCGAAGGTACAGGCAATGCGACGGTGAGCATCGATCCGGGCCTGAGCCAGAATCTCGGGCTGCGCACGGCCACTGTTGTGCGCGGGCGGTTTTCCTCCAGCCTCGATGTGACCGGCGTACTGAGCTTCAACGAGCGTGACGTGGCAGTGGTGCAGTCCCGCACCGGCGGTTTTGTCGAACGGGTCTATGCCCGGGCACCAGGAGATGTGCTGGCGGCAGGCGCGCCGCTGGCAGACATTCTCGTACCCGAATGGGCGGCGGCCCAGACCGAGTTTCTGGCCCTCAGACGCAGCGGCGACCGCGACCTGATCGCAGCGGCACGCCAACGCCTGCAACTGACCGGCATGCCGTCGAGCCTGATCGCACAGATGGAGCGTAGCGGTACGGTTCAGTCGAACCTCACCGTCACCAGCCCGGTGGGAGGTGTCGTGCAGGAGTTGAACGTGCGCACCGGCATGACTGTGGCGGGCGGCGAGACGCTGGCGCGGATCAATGGCCTGGAAAGCGTATGGCTCGCCGTGGCGGTGCCGGAAGCGCAGACCGGTTCCATCACCGAAGGCCAATCCATCGAAGCACGGCTTCCGGCGTTTCCCGGCACCGTGTTCAACGGCAAGGTCAGCGCCATTCTTCCGGATACCAACCCCGACAGCCGCACCCTGCGCGTACGGGTCGAGCTGGCCAACGTCGAGGGTCGCTTGCGTCCGGGGATGACCGCTCAAGTACGGCTGAACCGCTCGACCGGCCAGGACAGCCTGTGGGTGCCGAGCGAAGCGGTGATCCGCACCGGCAAACGGGCCTTGGTCATGCTGGCGCAGGACGCGGGGCACTATCGCCCGCTGGAGGTACGGCCCGGACAGGAAAGCGACGGCAAAACGGTGATCCTCCAAGGCCTGGAAGAAGGGCAGAAGGTCGTGACCTCCGGCCAGTTCCTGCTCGACTCCGAAGCCAGCCTGAAGGGTATCGTCGCCGCCCCGCTTGAGATCGACGGCGAAACCTCGGAGAGCCAGCCATGATCGCCGCGCTGATTCGCTGGTCCGTGGCCAACCGCTTTCTGGTGCTGTTGGCGACGTTGTTTGTCACCGGTTGGGGGGTGTGGTCGGTGCAGAACACACCGATCGATGCGCTGCCGGATCTGTCCGATGTGCAGGTGATCATCCGCACGCCGTACCCCGGGCAGGCACCGCAGATCGTCGAGAACCAGGTGACCTATCCGCTGACCACCACCATGCTTTCGGTGCCGGGGGCGAAAACCGTCCGTGGTTATTCGTTCTTCGGTGACAGTTTCGTGTACGTGCTGTTCGAGGACGGGACCGATCAGTATTGGGCGCGTTCGCGGGTGCTGGAGTACCTGAGCCAGATCCAGAGTCGTCTGCCGGCCAGTGCCAAACCGGCGCTGGGCCCGGATGCCAACGGGGTCGGCTGGATTTACCAGTACGCGCTGGTGGACCGCACGGGGCAACATGATCTGGCGCAACTGCGCGCCTTGCAGGACTGGTTCCTCAAGTTCGAGCTCAAGACGCTGCCAAACGTCGCCGAAGTCGCCACCCTTGGCGGCATGGTCAAGCAGTATCAGGTGCAGCCCGATCCCGTGCGTCTGGCCAGCCTCGGCATCACCCTGGCGCAGGTGCGCGAAGCCATCGGCAAGGCCAATCAGGAAACCGGTGGTGCGGTGCTGGAAATGGCCGAAACCGAGTTCATCGTACGCGCGTCCGGTTACCTCAAAACCCTCGATGATTTCCGGGCAATCCCGCTCAAACTCGGCGCCGGCGGGGTGCCGGTGACCCTGGGCGATGTCGCAACGATCCAGACCGGGCCGGACATGCGTCGGGGCATCACCGAGCTGGACGGCCAGGGCGAAACCGTCGGCGGCGTGGTGGTCTTGCGCAGCGGCAAAAACGCCCGGGAGACCATCGCGGCGGTCAAGACCAGGCTCGATGACATGAAAAGCAGCCTGCCGCCCGGCGTGGAGATCATCACCACCTATGACCGCAGCAAGCTGATCGACCATGCCGTGGACAACCTCAGCCACAAACTGCTCGAAGAGTTCATCGTAGTGGCGCTGGTTTGCGGGATCTTCCTTTGGCACCTGCGCTCGTCACTGGTGGCGATTATCTCGTTGCCGGTGGGTGTGCTGATTGCGTTCATCGTCATGCGTCATCAGGGGCTGAACGCCAACATCATGTCGCTGGGCGGGATCGCCATCGCCATTGGTGCCATGGTCGATGCCGCCGTGGTGATGATCGAGAACGCCCACAAGAAAATCGAAGCGTGGCACGCCGCCAATCCGGGGCAGGCGCTCAGGGGCGAACGCCATTGGCAGGTGATGACCGACGCGGCGGCAGAGGTGGGGCCGGCGCTGTTTTTCTGTCTGTTGATCATCACGCTGTCGTTCATCCCGGTGTTTACCTTGCAGGCTCAGGAGGGACGATTGTTCGGCCCGCTGGCGTTTACCAAGACCTATGCCATGGCGGCGGCAGCGGGGTTGTCGGTGACACTGGTGCCGGTGCTGATGGGGTACTGGATTCGCGGTCGGATACCGGATGAGCGCCACAATCCGCTCAATCGCTGGCTGATCCGGATCTACCAGCCGGCGCTGGATGCGGTGTTGCGGCGGCCGAAACTCACCCTGCTGGTGGCGCTGCTGGTGTTTATCAGCGCAGCGTGGCCGGTGTCGCGCCTGGGGGGTGAGTTTCTGCCGCCGCTGGACGAAGGCGATTTGCTGTATATGCCTTCGGCGTTGCCGGGATTGTCAGCGCAAAAAGCTGCGCAATTGCTGCAGCAGACCGATCGCCTGATCAAGACCGTGCCCGAGGTCGAGCATGTGTTCGGCAAGGCCGGTCGCGCCGAAACCGCTACCGATCCGGCGCCGCTGGAGATGTTTGAAACCACCATCCAGTTCAAACCCCACGAACAATGGCGTCCGGGCATGACCCCGGAAAAACTCGTGGAAGAACTGGACCGCGTGGTGAAAGTACCGGGGCTGACCAACATCTGGATCCCGCCGATCCGCAACCGCATCGACATGCTCGCCACCGGGATCAAAAGTCCCATCGGAGTAAAAGTCGCCGGCAACGACCTGGCGCAGATCGATGCGGTGACCCAGGCCGTCGAGCGTGTGGCCAAAGACGTGCCCGGCGTCAGCTCGGCGCTGGCTGAGCGCCTCACAGGTGGCCGCTACATCGAGGTCGATATCGACCGTACCGCCGCCGGTCGCTATGGGCTCAATATCACCGATGTGCAATCCATCGTCGCTGGCGCCATCGGTGGAGAAAACGTTGGGGAAAGCATCGAGGGGGTGGCGCGATTCCCGATCAACCTCCGTTATCCACGAGAATGGCGCGACTCGCCCGATGCTCTGCAGCAGCTGCCTGTCTACACGCCCTCGGGCAGTCAGGTCACTCTTGGCATGCTGGCGAAAATCCGGGTCACGGACGGCCCGCCAATGCTCAAGAGCGAAAACGCCCGACCGTCCGGCTGGGTGTACATCGACGTGCGCGGTCGCGACATCGCTTCAGTCGTGGTCGATTTGCGTCGCGCAGTCAGCGAGCAGGTGAAACTGCAGCCCGGCATGAGCCTGAGTTACTCGGGGCAGTTCGAGTTTCTCGAACGGGCCAACGCTCGCCTGAAACGGGTGGTGCCGGCCACGTTGCTGATCATCTTCGTGCTGCTCTACCTGACCTTTGCCCGTTTCGACGAAGCACTGCTGATCATGGCCACGTTACCGTTCGCCTTGAGTGGCGGCGCGTGGTTTCTCTATATGCTGGGCTACAACCTGTCGGTGGCCACCGGCGTCGGGTTCATTGCGTTGGCCGGGGTCTCCGCCGAGTTCGGCGTGATCATGCTGTTGTACCTGAAAAACGCCTTGGCCGAACGCGAAGACGGCGGCGACAGCACCGAGCGCGGATTGGTCGCGGCGATTGGCGAAGGCGCCGTGCAGCGCGTACGCCCGAAGGCCATGACCGTAGCCGTGATCATCGCCGGCCTGTTGCCGATCCTGGTGGGCAGCGGCACCGGCAGCGAAGTCATGAGCCGCATCGCCGCGCCCATGGTCGGCGGCATGGTCACGGCGCCCCTGTTGTCCCTGTTCGTCATTCCTGCTGCGTATCGGTTGATGCGCCGTCGTCGTTTGTCCGTTGAGAACACGTCACCCGAAGGCGATGGTGCTTCCATGCAGCCGTAAACCGATGACGAAAAAGCCGGTGCGAAGGATCGCACCGGCTTTTGTTCAGGCTTTCAGATCGACCGCTGATTGACCCGCTGCATCAACTCCTCCGCCGATTCCTTGCGCTCGGAATAGCGATCCACCAGATCCGGACGATCACGCAACAACAGCGTGAACTTCACCAATTCCTCCATCACATCCACCACTCGGTCGTACAACGCCGAAGGCTTCATGCGATTGCTTTCGTTGAATTCCAGATACGCCTTGGGCACCGAGGATTGATTGGGGATGGTGAACATGCGCATCCAGCGGCCCAGCACCCGCAGTTGATTGACCACGTTGAACGATTGCGAACCGCCACAGACCTGCATCACCGCCAGGGTCTTGCCCTGGGTCGGGCGCATGGCGCCGAGGGCGAGCGGCACCCAATCGATCTGCGCCTTGAACACCGCCGACATTGCGCCGTGACGCTCGGGTGAGCACCAGACCTGGCCTTCGGACCATTGCATCAGTCCCAGCAGCTCCTGGACTTTCGGGTGATCGTTGGGCGCATCGTCCGGCAGTGGCAGACCCGACGGATTGAAGATCCGTGTTTCGGCGCCGAAGTGCTCCAACAGCCGGGCGGCTTCTTCCACCAGCAAGCGGCTGAAGGAACGCGGTCGAGTCGAGCCGTAGAGCAACAGGATGCGCGGCTTGTGTGCGCCATCGTTGCGGGTGGTTTTCTGAATCAGTGACAGGTCGAGATTGGGCAGGTCGGTCATGACGACTCCGGTCATAGCAGGCTGATGCAGTCGAGCTCGCGCTTGAGGGCATCGCGGTCGAGTTCGGCGAAGGGCAGGGCGAGGAAGGCCCGGCAGCGGGTTTCGATCCGGGCGAGGGTGGTGTGAAAGGCTGCGTTGATGGCAACTTCATCGCCGCTCACTTCCGATGGATCCTCCAACCCCCAATGGGCCTTCAAGGCGGGTCCGAAATAGACGGGGCAGGCTTCACCGGCGGCCTTGTCGCACACGGTGATGACGATGTCCGGCGGGTTGCCTTCGAAAGCATCGTTGCCCTTGCTGTTCAACCCAACGGTGGAAATACCGGCCTCCTGCAACGTGGTCAGACTGCGTGGCAACACCTGGCCCTTGGGGAAGCTGCCGGCGCTGACCGCCTCGAAACCTTGCGGCGCCAGGTGATTGAACATCGCTTCGGACAGAATGCTGCGACAACTGTTGGCGGTGCACATGAATAAAACGCGCATGATCGGTCCTCAGCAGCAGGCGGTTGTATTGAGCG
Source organism: Pseudomonas sp. BW7P1 (assembly GCF_024981055.1). Lineage (NCBI taxonomy): Bacteria > Pseudomonadati > Pseudomonadota > Gammaproteobacteria > Pseudomonadales > Pseudomonadaceae > Pseudomonas > Pseudomonas sp. BW7P1. The sequence goes on from NZ_CP103374.1 coordinate 2,809,521, forward strand.
GGCGGTCGCCCATGGCGGCGAGTCGCGCGCTGTTTTCTTCCAGCCACGCGGTGTTGGCAGCGAGGGTGGTCTGCAGCATCTCGCCTACCCATTCCGGCAACTGCGGGTTGAGCCGGTAGTACACCCACTGGCCCTGACGACGATCCAGCAACAGGCCGCAGGTACGCAGTTGTGCCAGATGACGGGAGATTTTCGGCTGGCTGTCGTCCAGTGCGCAGACCAGCTCGCAGACGCACAACTCGCCTTCACGGGCGATCAGCAGCGTGGCCCGGGCGCGGGTTTCGTCGGCGAGGCATTTGAAAACGGAGACGGGGTCGAGCATGGGAATACCCTTGCATATACGGAAAACCGAATATACGGATTTCCATATTTTCCAGGCAAGGGCCGGGGTCGATAAAACTGCAAGCGTCGATAGAAGGCGTTGGCGATTCAGCGCTTGCTGAAGGCCAACCGCGCCGCAAACAGCACGAAAATCATCCCGGTGGTGCGATCCATCCAGCGAATCACTTTCTCCCGGCGCAGAAAACCCGACAACGGTTGCGTCGCGCCAATCAGCACCAGCGACCAGATCAATCCCAGCACCACATGAATGCTCACCAGACCGAACGTCCACGGCACCAGTGGCTGCCCTTGGGGAATGAACTGCGGCAGGAACGACACGTAGAAAATCCCCACTTTAGGATTGAGCACATTGCCCAGCATGCCCTTCAGAAACCAGTTGCTCCCCGGTTTGCCGGTGGATTCGGCAGGCGCCAGCGAGCGGCGAGGGCGCAGCAGCATGTTCAAGCCGAGCCACGCCAGATACGCCGCGCCGCAGTACTTCAACAGGTTGTAGGCCAGCTCCGAAACGGCAATCAACGCCCCCAGCCCGAACGCCACCGCCGCGCCCCACAACAGGCAACCGGCATTGATGCCCAGTGCAGCACGCAAGGCCTGGTGCTTGCCCTCGACGGTGGCCGTTCGCAGGACCAGCGCGGTGTCGAGGCCGGGTGTCAGGGTCAGCAGCGTGGCAGCGAAGGTGAAAGCGAGGAGGTTGTCGGCGATGGACATGGCGGATGGGTTCCCTGTTCTGGATGGGGGAACGGTAGCGGTTTCAGGCGGGGGGATCCAGCAGGGAGATCAGGCGCGGTTCGATGTTGCCGGGTTGTATCTCGAGCATCGCCAGCGTGACCGGCAGCTTGAAACGGCGAGGACCTGCGCTGCCGGGATTGACGTAGAGCCGGTCGCCGCGCCATTCGATTAGCGGCTTATGGGAGTGGCCGGTGATGATGAGCCTGATCTGCGCGTCGAGATCGGCCGGCACATCGGCGATGTCATGGACGAGCAGGGCTTGCCAGCCATTCAGGTCGAAGGTCAGGAGATCGGGAATATCGCTGGCCCACGGACTGTTCAGGTCATTATTGCCCCGAACGGCTTGCACAGGCGCGATGTCGGCCAGTCGGGCGAGAATGTCCGGATTGCCGATATCGCCGGCGTGGATGATCCGGTCGCAGCCTTCGAGCGCAGTCAGTGCTTGTGGGCGCAGGAGGTTGTGGGTGTCTGAGATGATGCCGGTTTTCATGGCGAACGCTGCGTCGATGTTTGAGGCATGAGGAGCATCTTCGGGGTGAAGGAGGCCATTTTCAACTTATGAATCAGGCACAGGCAGGAATCGACAATGTCGCTCGCGTACCGCCCTGCGCCCGGTTTACCAGTGCAATTCGCCCGCCCAGCCGGGTTGCGATGATGTATACGATCGCCAGTCCCAGCCCGGCACCTTCGGGATTGCCTCGGCTGTAAAAACGCTCGAACAACCGCATCCGGTCCGTTTCGTCGATCCCCGGTCCCTGATCTTCGACGATCAAATGGCAAAATCCCTCGCTCTGGTTGATCAGGACGGTAATGACGCCTTGTTGTGGAGTGAAGTTGGCGGCGTTGGTGACCAGGTTGTTCAATGCGATATCGATGGCGGCGGGGCTGGCCATGATGTGCAACGGCCGGGCACTGTCTTCAAAGTCCAGTTCCAGTTGTTTGCTCAACAGCCACGGTGTCAGTTGCACCAGGCTGCTGCGCACGGTTTCCCCGAGGTCGATACGCTGCAGTTCGGGTGAATCGGATCTGGGCTCCAGGCGCGCCATGGTCAGTAACTGGTTGACCAGCCGGCTGGCGCGGTCGACGCCGGAAATCAAAAACTGCAAAGACTCGCGGCGTTCCTGTTCCGTACCGGCCTCCAGCAGGTTCTGCGCATGCACCCGCAGCACCGCCAGTGGCGTGCGCATCTCGTGGGCGGCGTCGGCAATGAATCGACGTTCGCGTCCGAGCACTTCCTGAATCTGCGCAAGCATACGATTGAGCGCGGCTTGCATTGGCTCCAGTTCGCTGGGCAAAGGCGCCAGTTGCAAGGGTTCAAGCGAGCCTGAGTGCCGGGCGCGCAGGGTGGACGCCATGTTCGCCAGTGGTTTGAGCCCCCAGCCAATGGCCAGCCAGACCATGGCCGCGAGGATCAGGCTGCCGATTACGTTTGGCCATAACGTATGACGCACGATCCGGTCGACCAGGTCGGCGCGCACGTCTTCGCGTTCACCCACCCAGATGTGCAGGCCGTTTTGCGGGTCTTCCAGCAGAAAAGCGCGCCAGTGGCGGTTCTCCAGATCCACGACGTCACTGAAGCCCGGCCGGGTCGGTAGTGTACGGAAGGAGGGTGCACTCGCGGTGTGTACCAGTATCTCGCCCGTCGGTTTCCACACTTGAAAAGCGATCTTCCCTTCGTACGGGTGGCCATCGCCCCGGGATACGGCTTCACCCAGCGCGCTATTGAAAGCCCGGTACAACGCGGCTTGCTGTCTGCTCTCCATCGGCATGCGCATGACGCCTTGCAGAAGACGGGCGTTCTGCGCCAACTGGGCGTCGTACACCTCGGCAATCTCGTGGTTGCTGTCGTGCAAGTTGAAGACGCTGATGACCGAGATGCCTGCGAGCAACAAGCCGATCATCAGTGTCAAGGTGCGACGGCGAATCGAGGTCATCGGCGTTCTTCCACCAGATAACCCACACCACGGACAGTACGGATCAGATCGTTGGAGAACTTCTTGCGCAGGTGGTGAATGTGCACCTCCAGCGTGTTGCTTTCCGCTTCTTCGTTCCAGCCGTAGAGCAACTGGATCAGTTGGTCGCGGGTCATTACCCGTCCCGGGGGCGAAAGCAACTCATGCAGCAACTGGTATTCCTTGGGCGTAAGTGCCACCGGTTGGCCCTGATAGCTGACTTGCTGGGTGCCTGGATTGAGGCTGATGCCGGCATGTTCAATCAACGCCTGCGCGCGACCGGCACTGCGCCGTAACAAGGCTCGCAGGCGTGCCTTGAGTTCGGCGAGATCGAACGGTTTGACCAGGTAATCATCGGCACCTGCGTCCAGTCCGGCGATCCGGTCTTCGGTGGCATCGCGCGCGGTGAGAATCAGTACCGGCACATTCGAACCGGCGTCGCGCAGGCGGCGCAGCACTTCGAGGCCATCCATGCGCGGAAGCCCAAGATCAAGCACCGCCACGTCGAAGGTCTCGCTGAGCAGCGCATGCAATGCGCTGCTGCCGTCCTTGAGCCAGTCAGTGGTGTAACCCTCGCGCGTCAGCGCCTGATGAATGCCTTCACCCAGGGCGATGTCATCCTCGATCAGTAATAAGCGCACGCGGACTCCTGTCAGTCAGTTTTTTGCTCACGTTCACCTGCAGCGCGGCGATCTCTTTGCGGCGCCCCGCATCTGTGGTTTCCCGGCCAGTACGTGGGGCGGCTTTTTGTGCCTGGAGCAGTGCAGCTCCGGCCTCAGCGTACTGTTTCTGACGGTAGAGGTGATGGTCGTAAAAGTACAGGCTGTCGGTGCCGTCCGGATCAAGGTTTTGGCGTCTCGTTGTCAGGTTTTTCGCTGAGACGGCGAATCAGCGGCAACTGTTTGCGCAGGCCTCGATCCACCAGATTCGGCAGCAGATTGTTCAGACGCACGAAGAAGCGCTCCGGCCAGCCCAGGTAGAGGTCGCGACGGTCGCCGGCAATCGCGTGGATCACGGCGCAGGCGACGGTTTGCGGGTTATCGACGTTGGACTTGAGCGCATCGTTCAACGCTTGCGCCGCCGCGCTGTTCATCGAAGTGCGGGTGGCCCGGGGCGCCACATACAGCACGTTGACCCGGGTGTCGGCCAGTTCCCGGCGCAGTGCTTCGGAGAACCCGCGCAGGGCGAACTTGGTCGCGCAGTAACCGGCATAACCGGCGTAGCCGATCGAGCCATAAGTCGAGCCGATGTTGACTACCATGGCGCTGTCAGACTCTTTGAGCAGTGGCAGCAGCAGTTTGGTCAGGCAGATCGGCGCACTGATGTTCACCGCCAGCATCGTGTTGATCTCGCTGTCATCCAGTTGTTCGAGCATGGCGAAGTGATTGACCCCCGCAGCGTTGATCAGCAGGTTGATGCCGCCGATGGCTTCGGCTGCGGCCAGCACTTTGCGCCGGTCACTGAGCACAGTCAGGTCGGCGGCGACACAGCACAGGGTGTCCGGGTAACGCCTGAGCAACGGCGTCAGCGCCTGCCCATGCCGCGCCACCGCCAGCACCCTGGCACCGGCGGTACACAAGGCCTCGGTGATCGCCAGGCCGATGCCGCCACTGGCACCGGTCAGCACCACACGCGCATCACGCAGCTGCATGTTGATTCTCCGCGTCACGCGCCAGGCCACGGAACATGTCGGTGTACAGGCGATAGACGACTTTCGAGGCATGGATCACCGCTGACTGATCGTCTGGATCTTCCAGCTGATTCATCAAGCGGCGATAGGTCTGCATATGCTCGATGTCCAGCGAGCCGTGGGAATTCAGGTAGCTGAACGCGGTGTCCGGCAATGCCAGACGCTCGCGAATACTGCCTGCTGCGTGAGTGGCCAGGGCGATGCTGGTGCCTTCAAGCACATTGACCATGCCGAACAGGCCCACCGGATTACCCCGGGCGATCAGGTCGTACAGAAAACTCACCATCAGTTCGATCGGCAGCGACGGCTGGCCGTCGCGCACCGCATCACGATCACCGCCACACGCGGCAATGTCGTTGAGCACCCAGTGCTCATGGCCGTATTCGTCTTCGATGTATTCGGCCACTGCTTTGCGCAACCATTCCAAGCGTGTCGGCAGGCGCGCGCCGCAGGCCATCATCAACGGCACGGTGTGACGGACGTGGTAGTACGCTTGAGCGAGAAACGCCCGATAACTTTCCAGACTGACCTTGCCTTGCAGGGCGTCGAGGATGATCGGCAGGTTGAAAAGCTCGTGACGTTCCTGATGCGTGGCTTCTTGCAGGGTGTCGAAAAAATTCATGGCGCGGAATCCTCGGAAACGGCGAATTCAGAAAGCAGGTGGCGGTACTGCGTGACGATCGCTTCACGGCGCGGGCGGCCGTTGGCGGTGAGCAAACCATTTGCGGCGCTGAACGGTTGCGTCAGGCGTGTCCAGCGATGCACCTGGGCGTAATCGGGCAAGGCTTCGTTGGCTTCGGCAACCGCCGCCGCCAGCTCCGCTTCGCTGCAATCGGCACGGTGCGGCCAGAGCAGGGCGTGGTTGTGCGGCAACGCCTCGCCATAGACGAAGGCCTGGGCGATGTGGCTGCGCTGGGTCAGTTCGGATTCAATCCATTCGGGGTTGACGTTGCGCCCGAAGCTGGTGACGAACTGGTGCTTCTTGCGGCCCTTGAGGTACAGAAAACCTTCGGGGTCGAATTCGCCCAGATCGCCGCTCGGCCACCACTCATCGGTGTACGGCGCGTCTCCCAGATAACCGAGCGGGGCAGCGCCCTTGATCAGCACTTCGCCGTCTTCGGCCAGGCGCACTTCAACGTGCGGCAATGGCTGGCCCACGCTGCCCGGACGTCGTGCGCCGGGGCGATTGAGGCACACCACCGAGGCGCATTCGGACAAACCGTAGCCTTCGAAAACCGGCAGCCCGACACGCTGCGCGCGTCGCAGCAGATCCACCGTTACCCGTGCGCCACCGACGGCGGCGAAACGCAGTTGTTGTGGGGCAAAGGCTTTCTGTTCGGCAGCGCTGACCAGCATCAGCAACAGTTGCGGCACCAGAATCAGACTCTCCGGTGCTCGCCTGGCCAGGCAGCCCAGCAAGAGCGGCACTTCGACGCCACTGGCGCCTCGTATGCCCAGGGTTGTCTGGCTCGGCAGGCTCAGTGTCGCACCCGCGTACAGCGCGGCGTAACAGCCGATGTTTTCCAGCAGAATCGCCAGCGGCAACAGTGCCAGATGATGCTTTGGAGCCGCGGATTTGCTTGCCTGCTCCAGCTCCCGTGCCACCCTCAATAGTCTGTCGGTGCTCAGGCATACGCCTTTGGGCGTGCCGGTGGTGCCGGAGGTGAAGGTCAGTTTCGCGGTGCCTGCCGGCAGGCGACTCGGGCCACTGAACGTGCGACACCAGAATTCGCCGTGTTTCTCATAACCGGCCGCGAGCAGTTCGTCTTCCAGCTCCGGCTCGGCAATCACCCGTTCGGCCTGACTTTGCTCCAGGCAATGAGCGCGTTGCGCCGGGCTGAAAAACGGAGGCAGCGTCACGCACGTCAAGCCTTCGAACAACACGGCCAGATCCCACATCAAGGCATCGACACCGTTATCCAAAGCCAGAGCAATGACCTGCGCCTGCTCATGACGCAGGCGTTCCCGGCGATAGAGCACCTCGGCATAAACCGTGGCGTAATCGAGCTTCAGCGTGTCGCCCCACAGTGCGATGCGGTTGTCATTGTGTCGGGCATGGTCGCGCAGGGCTTCCTGAAAGCGTTGCATTTCAAGCGACATCGCAGGCTCCTTCAATCGAGGTCGACAGACCCAGGCGGGTAAACAGGCCGATGTTGCGCAAATGGACGAAGCCGGCGCGGATGTTGCCGACGTGCACCCAGGGTTTGCTTTCGTAATAACTGCCCCAGTGTTGACGCTCGTCACCCAATCGCTCCGGGTCGGCGGCGCACAATGTCACGGGTTTCAGGCCGAGGCGATGGAAGCTGTTGACCAGCCCGATATTGCCGGTGAATGTCACCCATTCCAGGCCACCCATGGCCAGCAGGTAGGTAATGGCGATGATGCTCAGCCGCGCATTGCCGGTGTCGCTGGCGGCAAGGTTGCCGACTTCGACGATTGCGCTGCGCTCGACCGGACGATCCGCCGCTGCGCTGATCAGGGGCTCGATCGGTTCATCCAGATAGCGTTCGAGAAACAGCGGGGCTTGATGGGCAAGACGTACTCCGGTCACCGCACACAGTTGGCCCTCGCCGTTGTGCATGCCGAACAGCTCGGGCATAAAGTGTCGGATATCGGCGCCATGGGCTTTGCGAAAGCGTTCCTGGATGAAGGCTTCGAACGTCTCTCGCAACGTGCTGCCGGGCAGGGCGCCGGTCAATGTCATCAGGGGCGTTTCGGCTGGGCCGAAATGCAGGGGGAGGGCAATATTCCAGTCGAAAGCGGGCATGGGCAGAACGCCTCCCTCAATGGTTTGAACCGAGTATCGGAGGCATTTCTTAACGAAGTCTGAAGGTGAAAAAAGGTTAATCAAACGGGCAATCTTCAGATTGTCTTAAGACTGCAAAGGCAGGGTGGCACCCGCGGCTTGCCTTGCAGCCGTATCGAGACGGTCGAGTGAACCAGACCGTTGCTCAAGACAATCACGAGGCATTTCTTATGACCCACGACACTGCCGTAACCCGTTATGGAAAACTGTCAATTACGTTGCATTGGCTGATGCTCGCGCTGTTCGTCGGCGTTTATGCCTGTGTCGAAATCAAAGGTTTCATGCCCAGGGGCAGCGAAGCCCGTGGCATGTTGATGGGCTGGCACGGGATTTTCGGCGCAAGCATCTTTGCCCTGGTCTGGATACGTCTGCTCGGCCGCCTGACCCCACGCCCGCCGATCACCCCCAAACCGCCAACCTGGCAGACCGGCATCTCGCACCTGATGCATCTCGCGCTATACGTACTGATGATCGCCACGCCGATCCTGGCCTGGCTGATGCTGGCCGCTGCCGACAAACCATTCCCGTACTTCGGCTTCCATGTCCCGGCACCGGTGGATATCGATCCTGAGTTCGCCAAACGACTCAAGTACTGGCATGAACTGTTGGGAAGCACCGGTTACTGGTTGATCGGTCTGCATGCGGCCGCAGGGCTGTTTCACCACTACTGGGTTCGTGACAACACGCTGACCCGCATGTGGATCGGCCGAAACCATTCCTGACGCGCGGATCGCGGCCATTGGTCCCGAGCTGTCAAACAAGGTGTCAGCTCGGGACCATGCTCATTGCTTCTGTCGCTGTCTGCCTTCCGGTCGCCACAGAGGGGAGGGGTTCATGTTGTCGGTTGCGCAATGCTTGAGCGTTCGACGTCGGAATCAGGTTCACAACTCAATCGCCCACGTCTGACTCACCAGATCCTTCCCGAAGCTGTGAATCGGCTCTTCCTCCACCAATTCAAACCCCGCCCGCTGATACAACTTGCGCGCATCCACCAGATTGCTGGTCGTCCACAGAATCATCTTTTTATACCCGACGTCCCGGGCGAAGCGCAGGCATTCCTCGACCAGCCGATTGCCGATCCCCAGCCCCCGAGCACTGGCGTCCACATACAGCATGCGCAGTTTTGCCGTGGTTTCGTCATGTCGGATGACGAATACCGACCCCACCACCGTGCCGTCCTTTTCCGCGATCCAGCAGCGTTCGTTTTTGGGATTGAACTCGCGCAGGTATCTGGCCACAACCTCGGCCACCAGCGCTTCGAACTCCGAGTTCCAGCCGTATTCGCGGGTATAAATCACGGTCTGCTGCTGCACCACCAGCCCCATGTCACCGGGTTGTGGATCGCGCAGCAGCCAGGTGGAGGCGTTGCCGCCCTCGAGCAACGTCTGGATCTGTTTCATGGCGGCGATCAGTTGCAGCTGCTGCGGTTCGGCCAGGCGTTCGAGCAGGGTGATGACTTCATGTCGCGAAGCCTGTTCCAGCGGGGCGAGGATTTCGCGGCCCAGATCGGTAATGTGCAACAGGCTGGCGCGGGCGTCGGTGGCGGAAGGGACTTTCCGGATCAGGCCTTTTTTGTCGAAGCCGCTGATGATCCGGCTCATGTAACCCGCGTCCAGGCCCAGCATTTGGCGCAGGTCGGCGCTGGTCAGATCGCCGCCGCAGGCCAGTTCGTAGAGGATGCGCAGCTCCGTCAACGAGTAGTCGCTCTGCAGCAGGTGTTCCTGCAGAACGCCGATCTGATGGGTGTAAAAACGATTGAACTGGCGGACGGTGTCGGCGCGTTCGATGAGAATGGGCGTGGTCATGGCGGATACTCAAATGGTTGCCTTTGGCAACTATATAGTTGCCAAAGGCAACCAAGTCAAATGAATTGTCCGGGATTCGCCAAGGCAAACTCCGCAGGGTCGAACCGTTCGCTGGTGTCCATTCGAATGTTCCTCAGGCGCACCGTTTCCAGGTGTGATGCGTAGAGCGTTTGCGAAAAATAAGTGATCAGCAGTGTGCGACGGCGAGCACCGGTGGGGTTCAGGCTGCCGGCGTGGATCAGGTCGGCATCGAAGATCAGGATGTCGCCCGCGTTGCCGGTCAGTTGTACAGACCGGGACTCGTCGGCGAAGTCGACGGGCGGTGCGCCGGGCGCCGGGCGATGGCTGCCGGGGACAAGGCGGGTGGCGCCGTTTTCGGGCCCGTAGTCATCGAGGTAGACCAGTGCAATGGCCGTATCGCCGGGGCGTTGCGCCGACAAGTCCCGGTGCAGTTGCTGGTGGCCGCCGTTGGCGAGGGGCTCGCGACCCTCGACCTGGGAGAGAAAGAAGCGCTCATCGATCAAACGACCCACCACGGCCAGCAACGGGGGCAGCCGACACACGGCCTGTACGGTCGAATCGGTGTCCAGCAGCGAATGGCGCCAGTCCGTTCCGCGGGGCACGGGCCATTCGCTTGAGGGTTTTATGCCGGTGTCGAATGTGTGCCGAAGCTCCGCCAGCCATGCCGCCGGGACTGCACGGCGAAGCAGGGCGTAGCCGTCTTGATCAAGCTGCCTGGCGCAGGGCGTAGACCCAGGCATCCATTGCCGTCCCGTCATCCAGAGTCACCCTGGTCAAAACCCGCTGATACTCGGCGCCTTCAAACTCATCGAGCGCCGCCCAGTGCAGGTGGAAGTTTTCTGACGAGAAAATATAGCCTTCGATGACATCGCCATCCCCACAGATCATGCCGTCACCCGGTGATTAGAAAAACAGATCTGTCCCCAAATAAAAAAAGCCCGGCGGATAAGGCCGGGCTTTCGTCCAGTGCTGCGGTAAAACCCTGCATTCAGGCGTTACGACTTTCGATCAGACGGTCGGAACCACCTTCGGCAACGGCATCGCTGAACAGTGGATCGGTCTGAGTCGCAGCAGCAACCGCGTCGCTGAACAATGGGTCGGTTTGAGTGGCTGCGGCAACCGCGTCGCTGAACAGAGGGTCGGTTTCAGTCGCCGCAAAAGCATTCAGGGCGAAGAGCGAGAAGGCGATACCGATAAGGGTTTGGCGTTTCATGGTTCTGTACTCCGTGTGCAGTGGGTGGGTATGGAGCAGATCCTACGCTTCGGATTTGATATGAGAATTTCATTGAGTTAATGATCGTTATCGACGCAGTCAATGGTTGGCTTCGATCACCCGAAGTGCTCTGAACTGTTGCGCCAATCCGAGTGCCACACTACCGCTGTTCACCGTAGGCAGCAGATGAGTGAAGGGAATATCGATCATCCTTCCCTCACGCACGGCACGCAGGGTCGACAGCACCGGGTCCTGCATCAACAGCCGGCGTTTGCGGCTGGCCGGCGACCACTGCGCATCGGCCAGCAGGATCACGTCCGGGTCACTGGCGAGCAGTGTTTCGCGACTTACCGTGACCCGGTACTGGTTGATGTCGGCCAGCAGATTGCGCGCCCCGGCGGCGGCCAGCAGCGGGGTGACGAAACCCCGTCGGCCTTCGCTGTCCAGACCGTTGACCTCACTGTCCAGATAAAAAACCGACAGCGGTTTGCCCGAACGGGTTGAAACCTTGGCCTGTGCCAGATCGGCATCCATCGCATCGCTCAGTTCCCGAGCGCGTTGTTGTCTGTGCAGCAATGCACCGAGGGTCGCGAGGTCATTGCGGATGTGTTCGAAGTAGTCCAGTGAGTGCCCATTGCAGGCCGATTCGAGCAAGTACGAAGCCACGCCGTTGCGCCCCAATCCGCTGCGCGATGTCACACCGTTGCCGAACGCCGTCGCAAATCCACCGACCACCAGATCCGGTTTCTGCGCGTACAGCACTTCGCTCGACGGATAGCGGGGCGAGATCACTGGCACGCCGAAATATTCGGACTGCGGCACACCGGTGTCGTCCAGATAGGCGACGCCCGACAGCGCCGGACCCGCGCCCAGCGCCAGCAGCAGATCCGCCGCATGCTGATTGAGGGCAACGATCCGCGATGGTGGCGAGGCCGGCAGGTGCCAGGTCTCGCCACAATTGCGGTATTCATCTGCCATAGCCGGAGAAGCGCAAAGCAGAGCGCCCACGAGCAAACACAGCATTCTCATGAGCGCGACCTGATCAGCAGATCCTCGACCACTTCACCGCCCACCAGATGCACCTCGACCAGTCGCTGCGCATCCGCGTGACTGCGCACGCCGTACCAGCACGTCTCCGGGTACACCGTCACGATCGGCCCCAGGTTGCATGGGAACTGACAGTGCGTGCGGGTCAGCAAAACGCCGCCCGGTGTCTCGATGCGGTCGTGGGTCAGCAAGTGCCGGCGCAGGGTTTTCCATAGCTGCAAGGCGCCGCGCTGAGTGCAACGCGGGCCGGTGCAGAGAAACACGTGGCGCGCATGCTCGGGCACGTGCGACCAGTCCGGATGCGTGTCGACGCCGTCGATGGTTTTGATCTCGGCCATCAGAAACGGTACGTGTAGCGGACTTCGGAGGTGAAAGGCCGTCCGAGGTTGTCGACGTTGTTCGAACGGCTGGTGACGTAGTCGCGGTCGAACAGGTTTTCCACCAGCAGGCTCACCCGATGCTGATGAGCACCGTCGAGGTAGCGATAGGCATCGGCATCCACCACCGAGTAATGGCCGTACTCGACCTGTTTCGCGCTGATCACATCGCGGATATAACGGATTGCGCCACCGGCGCCCCACATCCGGTCAACCGACTCGTAACCGATGCGCGAACGGGCGAAGAAGCTCGGCACGTCGTTGAGTGTGACGCCAGCGCGGGATTCGGTGAGGTTGCGGGTCATGTCCGCCTGCAGGCTCCATTGCTCGTTGAGTGCCAGTTTCGCGTCCGCCTCGAAACCACGCATCTGGATCCGCCCCTGGCCGTTGACCCACTGGATGTCATCGAGGGTGATCAGGTCATCGATCTTGCGCTTGAACAGGGTGACACTGGCGCTGAACTCACGGTCGATCAGCAGGCCTTTGTAGTCGAGGCCAAGTTCGGCGTTGCGGCTTTTCTCCGGTTTCAGGTTGCGGTTGCCCAGTTCATCGCCCGGTTCGTTGACGAACAGTTGCTCGGCGTTGGGCAGTTTGTAGGCGGTGCCGTACTGCCCACGAACAGACCAGTTTTCATTGAGGTCATACAGCGAAGTGAGCATGCCGACCGTCGCGCTGTCGCCACCGCTCATGGCTTCGTGGCGGATGCCGATGCTCGGATGCCAGTCGGGCAGGGCATCGATCTTCGGCCGTAACTGGGTGTAGAAGGCGTGGGCTTCGGCCTTGTCGTTGTCGATGATCAGCACGTCGTCCTGGCCCTTGAACCACTGGTTGTCCGTACCGAACACCAGCACATGACCGCCGGGCAATTCAGCCTTGCCTTCGGCCTGTACACCCCAGTCGGTGAAGCCCCAGTAGTCGTTGTGATTGATGGTTCGGGTGCCACCGTCAGTGGTGTTGTTGATGCGTGTGTAGCGGGTGTCCCAATCGTTGATGTGGCCTTTGACGAAGTAGCTCAGACGTTCGTTGACGTTCTGCTCGAAGGTCGCCGTGGCGATCTGCTGGATGCGGTCGTTGGTGGTCTTGTGGTTGTCCACCGGGCGGGCAAAATCGAGGTTGGCGTCGGCGTACTGGTAGAACAGTTCCAGGCGCGTGTCATCGCCAAAGGACTGAATCGCCTTGCCGCCGAACGTCGTGACCTCGTAGGCGCGGTTCTTTTCGCTGCTGTTCCGGATGTCACGATTGCGAAACGGCTGATAGCCGTCCGAAACGTTATGGCTGACGTAGGCCAGCAGGCCCAGGTCGCCGAAACCGTTGGTGAAGATGTTCTCGACCCGCGCATCCTCGGTGGTGCCGCCGAACGTATCCACGCCCATGTTCACTTCGCCGGAGGCCTGTCGGCTCTGCGGGCTGCGGGTGACGATGTTGATCACGCCGGACACGGCTTGCGTGCCAAACAGCAGGCTCTGCCCGCCCTTGAGCACTTCGATGCGTTCGATGGCGTTGGCCGGCAGGGTGTCCAGGTACAAGCCTCCGTACAGGCGATTGTTCAGGCGCACGCCGTCGAGCAGGATCAGCGTGTCGTCATTGCGCCCGCCCAGCAGGGAGTAGGTGCCGTAGTCGAACGGGCCGTTTTTCGGCGCGACGTACAGGCCGGGAATGAACATTTGCATGACGCGGCTGACATCGGCACCGGGGCCGGCGCGTTCGATCTGCTCGCGGGTGACGATCTCGACCTTGCTGCCGAATTGCGCCATGTCGGCGACGGTGGTGGACTCCACGGACGGCGCGGAAATGATTTGCTGGGAGAGTTGCAGCGGCGTGTCATCGGCCAGCAGCAGCGGGCTGAACAGGCAGCCGAGCAACAGGGATGGAGCCTTGGTGTTGAAAGGATTGATCATCGTCTTCTCGAAAGGATCTTCGCAGAAGAGCATGCAGGAGAAGGCATCGCGCACGCGCCGACACCGGCCCATGCCCGCCCACCGCAGGAGTTTGCCAAAAGCATTTCAGGCCGGTCTCCGGGCTCGCGCGTCTGGAGGCTTTCACCTTCCCATGGCCGTCTGGCCACAGTGGTCTGTCGAAAGCATCACGCGCCTACCGTTGCGGGGGCAGCACCGGACTTGTTCGAAAGGAACGTACCGGTTTCCCGTTTCACCCCATGCACGGCGGCATGGGACACCTGAAACAGGGCGGCATCTGAACATCCGGGTGGGCGCTCGTCAACTTCGCTTGTGGTGTGAGAGCTCCTGCAGAGTCGATGTGCAGACGTGCGCATGAGGCGAACGCCGACACTTGCATCATCGGGGCTCTGGTTCTAATGGAAGTTCGAGAGCATAAACGCTGAAATAATCGCCGCGGCGAGTACAAACATCATGATGAAAATGATGTTCAGCCTGAGCCGGTTTGAGCTTTCGAGTTTATTGAGCCTGACGACCAGCTCGTTGAGCTGGGCCGAGGTTGCCAACCCCTTTATCGCATTGGCCAATGCTTCTTGGGCGATGGAGTCTTCCGTTTTTTTTTCGATAGGGTGTGTTTTTAATCTTATTTCCCCCTTGACCTTCGTCAGTCTGAGCGCAACGGCACCAGCCAGAAGCGGGATAGCCAGGTATTGCAAAAATTTCAGATACCGTTCGTAGACTTTGGCAGCATATTTCGTGCTGTCTATTGAGCCTTTTTGCTCCTTGTAATCTGCGTAAGCTTGTTTGAAGCGCTTCATTCGTTCAACTATCAGCGGATTGGTAAATTTTTCAGCTTCTGGGAAAACGCTGTCGTAATTCCTGAAAATATTTATGTCTACCTCAGTGTTTACGCGGTTGGCAGGACGAATTTTTTGAAACAGATTGCAGGCGCCAGCTAGCTGCCGGGCTGACTCTTTCGCCAAGTCTTCTTCCGTTGAAACTGGCAAGCAGATTGTGGCATCGCTTAATTCGTCTGCTGCGATATTCAGGGACTGGGCAGAAAGCTGACCAAAGGTTTCTTCCACTCTTAGATTTGAGAGCTTTGAGTCCAGGCCAACCTGGATAAATTGAAATACAAGGCCCAACGAGCCTGCGATGATCCAGGCGTAATCAACTCTTTTCCAATGAATATCATTAAACCGACTTGGCAATAAACGACTTTGCCAAACGAATAACCAGCAAAAGCAAATAAACAGACCCAGAATTCCGAGAATGGCGTAAGCCGAATACTCGAACATTTCTTTGATCAACGATAACTCCATGTCGTGCTCTTTTTTTCAGTGAAATATCAATTGGTTTTCGCGGGCGCTTCAGACAACCGTCACCTGCGCCTGGCTTTGTTGCACGAACCGCTCGATCAGCCAACGCGCCGCCGGGCCCGGTGGCACATCGGTGCGGTAGATCGCATCAAAGGTGTATTGCCCGCTGCGGTATTCCGGCAGGTCCAGTTTCACCAGTCGGCCACTGTCCAGGTCTTCCTGGATCATCGGCCTGGGCATGTTGCCCCAGCCGATGCCTTCGCGCAGCAGCATGTGTTTGGCGCCCAGGTCTGCCAGACGCCAGGTGCGGCTGCTGAGGACGGCGAAATCCTTGTCCCTGGTCAGCTCTGAGCGATCCGACAGCACCAGTTGCGTGTGCTCGCGACCGGCACCGGGAATATTGGCTTCGGTGCATGCCAAAGGATGATTCGGCGCCGCCACGGGGATCAGCTCCACGCTGCCGATGCCGATTCTTTCGAGGCCGTTGATGCCATCGTTCATCGGCCCGCTGACGCCGACCACCGCGCCGCGGTTGATCACCAGCTCGGTCACGGCGCCGAGTGCTTCCATGTGCAGATGCAGGGCGACGGTGGGGAATGCCTCGCGAAAGGATTTCAAGGCATCCACCACGCGCTCGGCGGGCAACATCACGTCGAGCACCACATGCACTTCGGCCTCCAGCCCTTGCAGCAGGCCTTTGACCTTGGCGCGCAAACCGTGCACGCCGTTGGCGATGGTCCGGGCTTCGGCCAGCACGGTGCGGCCGGCGTCGGTGAGCTGCGGCTTGCGGGTGGTTTCCCGGTCGAAGAGGCTGACGCCCAGCTGCATTTCGAGATTGGCAATCGAGTAGCTGATGACCGATGTCGCCCGGTGAAGCTTGCGCGCCGCCCCCGCAAAACTGCCGACTTCGACGACGGTCAGGAATACGCGAAGCTGATCGAGTGTCGGAGTGCCCGGGTCGGAGATCATGCCGGTGTCCTTGAATGGTTCTGACTGGTTGAGCAGCTTACCTATTTTTTCGAACGTAACGATCTAAATTAGTCGGCTATTCAGATGAGCTGCCGAGGCGCAACATTTCTTCATCCGGACGGTTCAAGTCGAACCGGACCCCAATTGAAGGAAATACTCCATGGCTACTTCTGCAAACATCGCTCAAGCAACTGCTGCACATAACGCTTCCGACACCAGGCAAGCCTCGGTTGCCTTGATCGGCCGCGTCCTGCTCAGTGTGATTTTCATCCTCTCCGGTTTCTCCAAACTGGCCGCTCCGGCCATGATGATCGGCTACATCAGTTCGGTCGGATTGCCTCTGCCACAAGTGGCGCTGGCACTGGCTGTCATCGTCGAAATCGGTGGTGGCCTGGCGCTGATCGCCGGCTACCGCACCCGCACTGTCGCCGCTGTGCTGGCCGCGTTCAGCGTGTTCACCGCACTGGCCTTCCACAATGCGCTGGGTGATCAGAACCAGTTCATCCACTTCTTCAAGAACATCGCCATGGCCGGCGGCCTGCTGCAAGTCGTGGCCTTCGGTGCCGGTCGCTTCAGCCTCGACGCTCGCCGCCGCTGAAAAACGAACGCCGCGAGGGACGGGAGTCCCTTGCGGCGTTTTGTTGTTTGCGAGTTACGCTGAGTAGCCGTCTAGACTGGTTCTCAATATTCTGAGAGCAAGGCTTTGCAGCTGTCATTGATGGCGGGTCTTGGCGGAGGTTTTGGACAGGTGGAACGCAGCCCGTCAATGTGTTCCATCAAGCCCTCAGGAATGCTTTGCCACATCGGATCAAGTATGAAATCAATGCCTTCACGGCGAGCCATCTTCGCCGCCGGCACAAAGTCTGCATCACCAGCGATCAGGATGATCTGGTCGACCTGTTGCTTGAACGAAAGGCAAGCGACATCGACGCCAATTCTCATGTCTACGCCTTTTTGTCGAGTCTCTATGCTGACATCGGTTTCGAGCAGATCTGAAATTTGAATTTTGCCTTTGAGCAGTTCGGCGATTTTGGCGGGTTTGATCGTCCATTTCACATCCTTCGACAAATGCCCCAGCCGCAATGCCAGTTTGCGTTTGCTACGCAATCGAAGGTGCAGTTCTCTACGAAAAAGCGCTTCTCGGGACTTTGAGAGGTCCACGAGCTTCCTGGTTATGGGATTATGTTGTTTGGTGTCCAGAGGAGGGCAGTCGTAGAAGAAAATTCTGTAAAGTTCTCTTCTAAAGGGCTGTCGCAGCCCTGCATGCAGTCCATTCGGACGAGTGAGCATTCTGGGCGTCAGGTGAGCGGTTGCCCATCGGTGTACCAGATCGGCAGCACGCTCGGCATTGAATGCATTGTGGGGCTCAATCCTTCGAAATCTTTTGATGAAGTAGGCACCGTCAACCAGAACTGCGCTGGGCATACGTTCTTCCTGAAAACAAAAACGCCCAAGGGTTTGGCACGTCCTGGATGGTTAGGACGGCTTACTGCCTTGGGCGGGATGGGGGCAGATTAGTGAGAGATGGCAGTGTCGTCAATCGCGTCTTCTTCGTTTTGATCAAGGGCTAGCCATCAATCTTGAATGTGCTCTAGATGTTGTCGATGAGCAGTGAGGGAGAAAGATAAAACCTGAGGATCTGGCCCACAAGCCAGCGCTTTCTGACGTATTTGTAGGTTTTTGCGCAGGGGGCTGTAGTTTGACGACGGAGCATCGACAGCCTTACCTGGCGTCGAGAGACGCCACATAGGCGCAAAACATGTCTGCCATCGCTTCGGCGCGGGCCGTGATGGCTTCGTCGGTGCGCGGGGTCAGTGAAAAATCCTTTCCCACCGAACTGAGCGTGGCCAGCATCAGGTCACAGGCCTGAACACGGCTCGGCTCGCTGGCCTCGGGCAACAATTCAACCATGAATGCCTCAAAGGTGCGCTTGCCCGTCGCCCGTACTTCGTGGGCCTCTGGCGCATCGCGATACAGCGGCGCCGCGTCGCTCAAGGCACCGCGCATCTGCGCTTCCTCACACTCCGAACGGATAAACGCATGGACCAGCGTGCGCAGGCGCTCCAGAGGCGGCGCATCCTGATTCTGCAGAATCCGCTGCAGCATCTGCGTAGTCTGCAACCACTCATCACTCTGCAATCGAAACAGAATCGCTGCCTTGTTCGGGAAATACTGATACAGCGACCCGACACTCACCCCGGCCTTCTCCGCGACCCGCGCGGTGGTGAAACGGGCCGCGCCTTCCCTGGCCAAAACCTGAATAGCCGCTTCGAGAATCGCCGCCACCAGCTCGGTGGAGCGAGCCTGTTGCGGCTGTTTGCGTGAGGAAATACGGGCGGTCTGGCGATCGGTCATGGGCGGCTCGGGTGTCGGGCGGGAATGCGAATAGCGAAGCGGGCCATTCGCTCGCATCATTTAAACGCGACGAATCATTCGCATTTTAGCCCTCAACCGACGGAAAACCACCATGACGACCTTGACCGCCGAACCTCTGGCCACCCTGATCGAACGCCTCTACACCCAGGCCAGCGCCGCCACCAGCCCGGCTCTGAATGACGTGTCCAACGAAGAACGCGAACGCCTGATGCACAGCAAAACCGAATACCGCGAACTCTATGGAATGCTCAAAGACCTGTGGCTGCCCGTTTCCCGAGACACCGGCAAACTCCTGTACATGCTCGCCCGCAGCATCAAGGCCAAAGCCATCGTCGAGTTCGGCACCTCGTTCGGCCTGTCGACCCTGCACCTGGCAGCGGCCCTGCGGGATAACGGCGGTGGAGTGCTGATCGGCAGCGAATTCGAACCATCGAAAGTCGAGCTGGCGCGGCATCACTTCGTCGAAGGCGGGGTCAGTGACCTGATCGACATTCGCGAAGGCGATGCGCTGGTGACCCTGGCGAGCGGCCTGCCGGACACGGTCGATCTGTTGCTGCTCGATGGCGCCAAGGCGTTGTATGGCGACGTGTTGAAGCTGGTTGAAAAGCACCTGCGACCTGGTGCGCTGGTGATTGCCGATAACACCGACTACTGCCCGGAATACCTGGCTCATGTGCGCTCGCCCAAGAACGGCTACCTGAGCGTGCCGTTTGCCGATGACATCGAAGTGTCGATGCGCCTGGGCTGACAACGGTCGCGGCGAAGGTGCGCCCGGATCCAGACGCGCACCTTCGAGGTCTTTTTCGGTTCGGGCTTCCGTGTGTGCGACAGGATTGGTCTATCGTTTGAAGAGTCCTCACAAGGTCGCGATCAAGGAGTTGATCATGAATCGTCAGGAAGACCTCAACATCATCTGGAAGCGCATATTCTGGCTGTTCATCGCCTTGCTGGCGCTGGCGATTGCCGTCACTTACAGCCTGCCTGATTACAAAGTGCCGTTTATCGTCTGTATCGCCGGGAATATCGGCGGTTATGTAGGGTTTCACAGGCGATTGTCAGCACTCACCGACCCGGAAATCGAAAACCTCTCCCGCTCGTGGTTCGCGTTGATACTGCCTTCGTTCATCGGCGGGATTCTGGCAGGGCTCCTGTATTTGTTGTTCCTTTCCGGCGTTATTCGAGGCGATCTGTTTCCGGTGATCACTCCGGATAAAGATCCTCAGTGTCTGAAGCAAATCTTCAACGATATTTTTTGCCAACACGCGGAAGGGTATGCGGCCTACGCCAAGTTGCTGTTCTGGTCATTCGTGGCGGGCTTCAATCAGGACTATGTGGTTGACCTGATTGAAAACATAAAGGGCAGCGACAAAAACGCCGACGAACGCTAAAGGGGAGTGCTGCCCGACTTAGTGCTGCTTTCTTGAAATGACATCGTTCATGTACTGATTCAAATCGCGAAAATCGCTTACGCTCCAGGCGTGCGGTGGGATTTTCACGCCATTCTCGCGCAAAGTTTTCGGGATCAGGTCGCCGTTCGGGCGAAGGATGATCGAGGACACGATCACGCCCGGGTAGTCACTCAATCGTTTCTTGAAGGCGGGTGTTGTCAGGTCGGGAGTAGGGGGATTGCTTTTTTTGGCCAACGGGCCGGTTCCCTTGATATCGGGTCCGTGGCATACGGCGCATCGCTGTATATAGAGATTCTTGCCGTTGGTGTTATCGGCGCAGACGTGTGTTGTCTGAGTTGATAGAGCGACAGTCATCAAGACAATGAGAGATGTTTTCATTGTGGAATCAGCTTTCGTCCGTTTTGAATGCTGGAAAAACTCGCCGCCATACTATCCATATTCCTTGTTGCTGTCGTCATTGGGCATGGCGGGGTTTCAGGTACATGCCATTCGGTGAATACCGGCAACGTCTATACGTTTTCAGCAGTTCAACGTGTCAGAAAATGCCTCGTAATCGATGAGGGGATCGACTTGGACAGTCCTGGATCAACGCTTTGGCAGCGGCGTATTTTGCTGCACTTTTTTCGCGTCAACTGATCGCACGTTGACACCATCCTGCCATCTCCTATCGTTCTCCGCAGACCGCATCCAGGGACCGGATGAGCCGGACAGCCTTTGCGGGCGCGGTCGTCATGCCATTCCAACAAGGAGCAGGAACATGTCCAGCGCGACCAATACCTATGACGTACTCGTCAATATCGATGCCGATTACCTGATCGCCCATCCCAACGATGTCGGTGGTGCGATTTCCATGCTGGTGACGCGTGATGCCGTGGATCCGCATGGAAGCGGCAACACCGGCGAAGGTGGCAACGAACTGTGGATCGATGTCAAAACCGGCGACAACATCCGCTGGCGCGCCACCACGCTGTCGCGCAACTTCGACCGCATTGCACAGATCAAGAACGTCCAGCCCGGCGATCCTCATCAGGGCGGTGACTACAAAGGCACCATGTCGGTACCGGTCTCTTTCAACGTGCCCGGTGTGGTGATCTACCTGAACAAGGGGGCGCCCGGCGGTATTTCCAAAACCGACGTGACGTATTCCCTGTGGCAAGCCACTGCTCTGAATCCAGGCAAACTCTGGTACACCATCACGTTCGCACTGTACGACCGTGACCTTAACCAGATCGGCACAGACCACACCTGGGACCCATACATCACCGTCAATAACCAGTAACTGAACGGCAAAAAGCCCGGCCCGATACTCTTCGTCAGTGAAGAGGATCGGGCCGGGCTTTTTATTGACTTTCATCCCTCTCGTTCAGGGAATGTTGGGGCGCGAAATGCTTGAATAGTGCCCTTCGTGGACTAGTCTCAAATTCAACTTTCCGGTAAGCGGGCGATCATTCCCGGTGCAATCGGACTTAATGGATTTCAGCCAAAAAGAACAACTTCGTTAAAGGGTTACCGATGGATCGATTTGATGCCCCGCTTGTTGTAGCGCGCACTTGGCGGGAAGGCACGTTGAAAGGACTGATTGCCAGAAATCCGTGCCTGAGCATTTTCTTCATGACACTGGCCGTGTTCATGGTGTTGCAGTACAAACCCGCTGTCCTCAACTACACCACGCGCTTTGTCGACTTCGCCGAATACATGTTGCTGCACGGCGTCACGCTGTTCCCGATTGCTGACGACCTCAAACCCTATCCCGACTACACCGTCCTCAACACCTTGCTGGTGTATCTGGTGTCCTTGCCGTTTGGCCAGGTGTCCATTCTGTCCATGGGTTTTCCGTCCTGCGTGGCGGCGTCCCTGATGCTGGTGTTCATTTATCGGCTGGGGGCGCTGCACAGCAAGCGGTGGGGCGCCTATGGCGTGCTGTTCAGCCTGTTGACCTGGGCCTTTCTCGACGGCGTGAACTCGCTGGCGCTGGATATCTACCCGGCGCTGTTTACGGTGATGTGCTTCTACGTGGCGTATTCCGCCGAAATCAAAAAAGACCCGCGTCGCCTGGCGTTTCTGTACGTCGGGTTGGCGCTGGGCTTTGCATTTCGCGGGCCGATCGGTTTGATCGGGCCGGCCTGCGTCATCGGGGCGTATTACTTCCTCAGCCGCCAATGGCGCCTGTTGCTGGTGTTTTCATTCTTGTCGGGCGTGATTCTGGCCGCCGGGGTTGCGTTGCTGGCCTGGGCGGCCTACCTGCAAGGCGGGCAAGCCTTCCTCGACGACGTGCTGAACATGCAGGGCATCGGGCGCTTCGGCTCCGACCACGCGCCGCGCTATTACTTCTACTTCTCCGCCGGCCTGTTCACCTACGGCTTCACGGTGTTTTACGCCATCAACGTAATTTTGAAGAAGTACAAACTGTTCTTCAGTTCGACCCGCGACAAAGACATCGACCTGCTGCTGTACCTCACCGGGTGGCTGTTGGTGTTGCTGGTGCTGTTCACCATCCCGAGCTCCAAGAAAGCACGCTACATCCTGGCAATCACCCCGGCCATTTCCCTGCTGGCGGCGTACCTGTTCGTCAGCCAGGAAAGCGCCTTCGTGCGCGCCAAAAACGGCTTGCTGAAGTTCTGCCTGAAGTTGCCGCTGCTGGGGTTGGGGATGCTGGCGTCGGTGTGCGTCTACAACCTCTTTGCCGAAGTCCCGCTACAGCCCAACTTTTTGGGTGCAGGTCTGGGGTTGATTGCATTTTTGAGCTTCTACCACGCCAAGCGCGAGTATTTCGCCGAGCATCCGTATCGCGAGTTCATGACGCTGTCGTTCGGGGTCGGGGCGTTTTTGATTCTGGATATGTTTTTCTTCAACCCGATCACCTATCACCTGGAACTGATGATCGAGCCTACGCCGAAGTTTTTGCCGTACTGGTTTTGGTGAATGGCTGTAGAGGCAGCCAATCTCTTGCAATAAAATTGTACATTTGCGTGTTCTTGTACAAGAATTCAGGCTCTCGCTTGTGGAAAGCCGTTCAGTGGATCAACGCTACGCAGTCAGCCTGAACGCCCCCATCAACTGGAACCTGATTGATGAACAAGACTCGCCGATTGTGCCTCGTCCTGGGCGACCAGTTATCGTTCGATCTCGCCTCTCTGCAGGCGCTGGATCAACACAGCGATACGGTGCTGCTGGTCGAGGTGATGGAGGAGGCCAGCCATGTTCCTCATCATCCGCAAAAGATCGCACTCATATTCAGCGCCATGCGCCACTTCGCCGAAGCCTTGCGGCAGAGGGGCGTCAGGGTGCAGTACGTCACGCTCGATGACCCGGAAAATACCGGGTCCGTGCCGAGCGAATTGCACCGCTGGCACTCACGTCTGCAGCCGGGTGAGCTGCACATGACAGAGTGCGGTGACTGGCGACTGGAGCATTCGCTCAGGGACTGTGGCCTGGCGATCAAATGGCATTGCGACAGTCGCTTTCTTTGCTCACGTGCCGAGTTCGCTCAATGGGCGCAGGGCAAAAAGCAGCTGCGCATGGAGTTCTTTTATCGAGAGATGCGCCGCAAGATCAATTTGTTACTCAACGGCGACGGCAGCCCGGTCGGAGGCGCCTGGAACTTTGATGAACAAAACCGCAAAGCCCTGCCCAAAGGCGTCAGGCCGCCTTCGCCAGCCCGGTTTACGCCAGATGCAATCACCCGTGAGGTGCTTGCGTTAGTGGCCGACAACTTTTCCGGCCACTACGGCGCCCTCGACACGTTCGACTACCCGGTCACCCACGCCGAAGCTCAGGCCTTGTGGGATTACTTTCTCGATTGGGGGCTGGCAGCCTTCGGTGACTATCAAGACGCCATGGCCAGCGATGAGCCGTTTCTGTTTCATGCGCGGATCAGCGCGGCACTGAATATCGGCTTGCTGGATCTTCGTAAGCTTTGCAGCGATGTGGAATCTGCCTATTGGTCCGGCAACATTGCACTCAACGCCGCCGAAGGCTTTATTCGACAACTGATCGGCTGGCGGGAGTATGTCCGGGGCGTCTACTGGTTGAAGATGCCGGACTATGCCCACGGCAATGCCTTTGGTAATACGCGGTCGCTTCCAGAGTTCTACTGGACGGGTCAAACGCAGATGAACTGCATGCGCCAGGCCATCAACCAGAGCCTGGAACATGCCTACGCTCACCACATTCAGCGACTGATGGTCACCGGCAACTTCGCACTGCTCGCCGGTATCGCGCCGAAGGACATCTGTGAGTGGTATCTGGCTATCTACATGGACGCCTTCGACTGGGTGGAACTGCCCAATACCCTGGGCATGGTCATGCACGCCGATGGCGGTTATCTCGGTTCCAAACCCTATTGTGCGAGCGGCCAGTACATCAAGCGCATGTCCGACTATTGTCGTGGCTGCGTGTACAAGGTCAGTGAAAGCACCACAGACGACGCTTGCCCTTTCAATGCGCTTTACTGGCATTTTCTGATGCGTCACGGCGACCGCCTGCGCGGCAATCAACGCATGAGCATCATCTACAAAAACCTCGACCGCATGCCTGAGCCCAGACAACAGGCGCTTTGGCAGCGCGGCGAGTGGTTGCTCAAGCAATTGGACGAGGGTGAGCCGCTGTGAAAAAAAGCGAGTTGCCCGTCAAAACCTGCGCGACCTGCGGATTGCCATTCACATGGAGGAAGAAATGGGCTCGCTGCTGGGAGGACGTGCGCTATTGCTCGGAGCGTTGCCGACGTAGTAAATCCAGTATGGATGGCGGTGCGGGATTGCGTTGCAGTGACGCGACGAAGGTGAAATAGCTCCTGTCGTTTTGCCCCCGTTTGCTGGTACCGAGGACAATTCCGTCGGTACCGAGCCTTTGTCACCGGTAGATATAAGTTCGTGGCCAGAGAGGCCTTGTAGTCGTGGCGCGTCAACGACACTGAAGCTTGACCGGGGAGCCGTGGTGATGAGACCTGCGCCCACCTATATTTCGCCTGAACAGATTGGGTTCGTCTTTCCATTCATTTGGCAACGCTTTGTCAGGCAACTTCTCACGTGTCTTCAGTAAAGAAGGAAACGTTGATGTAGAAATACTTTATTTCTGACCACGAATCCCGTTTATCAACGGGCGTCTCTTCGGATCCCATTCCCAACATGTAACCCAAGTGTGTTTTTTCGTCGCGATAAAAAAACGGTGCTGAGTCCCATCCACAACATATATGTTGAAGCTTTGGTAGGCCGAAGCTTTGATTCATGTATCGCTCGGCTTCAAGCGCATCAGTGCCTTTTATCCGGTAACGAGCAATGAAAGGTTTACCTTGTATGTTGTTGTCTTGCGTACATGATAGAAGCTCAACGAATTCAGGCTTTTTACTGATTTTCGCAAGAAAGTCATCACAATGCGGTTCGGCCTTTGCGCAACCGGTCAGGACAAACAGCACTCCGAACAGGAGCCCAAGGAACAACGTTTTCATCTATTTCTCCACGACCAGGGTGCCGATGTACTTTCCTTTGCTTTCTGGCTACATGTATTGAGTGTCTGCTAACGCCCAAATGCGTCCATTTCAGCCTCACTGGAAAGGAACAAACTACGATTGTCGCAGGATCTCAACGTTTCAACAGCCACATGGACGGTGCCTCCGGAATGACCAACCAACCCTCTGCGCAAGCCTCCCGCGCCGAGTATGCGCGGCGGATCAATCGCGTACTGAACTACATCGACACGCACATTGATGAACCTTTGGACGGCGCGCATCTGGCCGACATCGCCAATTTCTCGCGCTTTCACTTTCATCGCATTTTCGCCGCATGGATGGGAGAAACGCTGGGCAGTTATGCGCAGCGTCGACGGCTTGAGAAGGCAGCGTTGCGGCTGTCCTGTGGCAGCCGGGAAACCGTGCTTGAAATCGCGTTGGCCACTGGCTTTCAGTCGGGCGAGGCGTTTGCGCGGGCCTTCAAACTCAAGTTCGGCTGCACGCCCTCAGCCTGGCGCGCCACGACGCCTCAGCGGCTGAAGGCTCAGGCGGCCGCGATCAGGCAGCCAGCGGGCAGCCACGAGAGCAATCCTGATCAGGTCTTCGGCAATCGCCATCAGGCGGCCGAGTGGCCGTTCGCCGAAGCTGACGGCTCTAATCGGCTATCGGAAGGCATTGCCATGGAAGTACGCATTATTGAATTACCCAAAGCACGCGTCGCGTATCAACGTTTGATCGGGCCTTACGGGCCGGCCATCGGCGAATTCTGGCGCAGCACCATTACGCCGTGGATGTATTCCCATGGCCTCGGTGACCGGACCTGTTACGGCATCGGTCATGACGACCCTTCGATCACGCCACCCGACAAATGCCGCTATGACGCCTGCGTCGAAGTGCCGGCGGATTTCGTCGCCAGCGGCCAGGTGGATACGCAAGCGCTGCCGGGTGGGCGGTATGCCGTCGCCAGTTTCAAAGGGAAAGCTGAAGGCATGGCCAACGCGTGGACATGGCTGATCCGCGAATGGATGCCGTCCAGCGGCCTGCAATGCGACGACCGCCCATTTTTCGAGCGGTTTACGGCGTCCACCGTTTTCGATCCGCGCACCGGTGAAATGAGCTGTGACATCTGCATTCCGGTGCGGGCGCTGTAGGGCAGGGGCGGGTCATTGGCCCTGAAGGAAAAGCACCTGGCGCGATGCCAGGTGCTCAAGGCTGTTTTTAGCGACAGCCGCTTACGCCACTTCGACGTGATCCAGCGCCTGATTCACCGCCAACCCGGCCACCATCACCACCTGCGCAATCCCCAACGCCGTCTTGCGGTGCGAGGGATCGAGCGTGGACGCGAAGTTGTTCAACATCTCGTTGGCCGAACCCAGGCTTTCGCTGGCATTGGCCAACAGGGCTTCGGTGTTGTACTTGGGATTGGCCCGGAACATCGGCTCGGGATCGATGCAGCACGACATCACCCGGGAAGACGGGGAGAGGTAATGGTCCAGCGCACGCTCGGCGGCGTCGTGGAATTTCTTTGAATCGGGAAATTCGTAAGGGGAGGTCGGGTCGGTTTCGGGTGGGTTGGGTGTTGGTTTGATCATGGTGTAGCTCCTACGTCATCAATGGGAGCCGTCACGTTTCGCTACCAAACGAAGGGTGGCGGCCATGCTCAGGTTGGTAGACCGGGACATAGGAAACCGGCGCGCCCGAAGACGCCCTGTGCATGACCACCATAACGCGGAGTCTTTCAGACACTGCACATCATGATGCTTATGCAACCTACGATATCCGGGGCTACCAAACCCCATCACTGTTTTTTCAGTGACCGGGAAAACGATAAAAGCCGCGACGTAGACGCACAAGCCGGCGGATTCTGGCGTAGTCGTAGGCAATGGCGCAAGGCGTTGTAGCCTTGGGGAAGTTACGGCGGGTTGCTTTAAACGCGGTTTGTTTAAGCGCTCAAAGCCTGGATGAAATCTCCTTCCAGATGTAGCCGTAGTTGTATTGCAGCCAACGAACCAACGCCTTATCAAACTGCCTGCGAAACCAGTTGCTCTCCCTGGCTGCCAGCCTTTGCTCGATCATGATTCTGAGTGACTCGGGATCGAAGCCAGTCCATACCGAGGGCACAGCGGCCAGAAGGTTGGTGAAGCACACCGGCGCGACCTCTGAATAAAGGATTTCGTAGAGCACGTCAGGATCGACGCCTCTGACTTCCGCGGCCACATAATCGTATTCGACGGGTAGATCGTTGAAAGGCCAGGAGAGTGCGGCTTTGACGTTGGTCAGCTGTGGTTCAGTTAGCCAATGCCCCCGGAACTTCTGTAGTTTGACTTTCATTGAGATATGGTTGTTTCTTGAAAAGTGATTCTGGTTTTGCTGTTAACGAAAGGGGCTGAAAGTGATTAAGTTTATCTTAATTTTTGTTCTTATGGTCTTCTACGTGCTTATTGTAAATTGCTTCATAAGCTCTAAATTTGCTCATGCGTATAGCGTTTAGCGGCGTAAGTGCTGAGAGCTTTAATAATGCGCTATAAGACTTTATAAATATATTGATATAGTCGTCACTGATATCTTTGTCATGAGACTGGATCTCTCCGCACTTTAGTAATGCTCTTGCGCAGCGAGTGAAATCATTGCCATTCAGGCTGTTAAAATAATAATAAAATTCATCATCTGTTTTTTGAGCAATGCTTTTTCTAAGGTCTCCATCAGGAAAGCTTGAGTTTTGTATGACTGCGCGCACAAGTTCGCTCAGGTTGCCCTTAATGGTTAAACTATCAAAGTATTCATCTAGCTTTTGCGAAATATATTCATTGCGAGGCCAGTGAAAAATATCATCTTTTTGCTTAATGTTTTGATTTGGAAATATTTTAGAAAAGTATTTGTCAATTGCTGGGAGTATGAAGTCTTTTCGGCCTAATTCGAAATAAATTGCAGCTACAGAGTCAAGATCGTTTACAGTAAAGTGCTGCAGTGCTTTGGATATAGCTAATTCGAATGCTTCTAATACCTCTGCGTCATTATTGGAAAAGGAGGCGTGAAATAAATCCCAAGCGTGCCCTAGCAGAGCGATATCAGTCTCGTGCTTTATCTTTTTTTCTAATTCATCGATAAGAGTTTTTAATATGTCATCATTGGCATATCCTTTTTTAACGAGGTCAATAATGGCGGCGTCAAACTCATCGCATCTCCCAAAGCCATACTCGTCTAAATAAATGCTCTTTTCTCGAGCGAGACGCTTAGTTTCCAGCTCATCCGGCGAGGCGTTTGCATTATCTTGTAAATAGGAAGCGAGACCACCTTGATATCGCAATATGAAATCAATGTCTACTTTGCATTTGCCTCCTCCGTATATAGCAAAAACTGCAAGCGGCAAAGTGCTTTGAGCCTGCTCAACCACCCTCGAGTGAGTATCTTTCAATATATCGTCAAGAACTTTCGAAAATAGCTCGATTTTTTTTAGTAATCGAATATTGTTGATTTTTAATTTAATTGCATTTTTCGCCACTGCCTCGCGCTCCGTTCCTGTCGAGTCAAATACAAGCTTCACTGACTCTTGAACGGAGGGCGAAAAATTAACTTCGTAATCAAACACCTTTTCGGTAAAAGAAAAAAATTCATCATCTTGCTCTAGTGATCCTTCATTCAGGATTAAGATTGCTGAGCAATTTTTAGTTTCAACCAAACCAGATATCAGTCCCAGCACATCGCGAGAGGATAAGCCACTGCCTCTACGTTCGAAGTCATCAATGCATATGATCGTGTCGCTAATGAGAGCAAACTGTATTGAATCAACAACACCACCAAAGCTGCCGAAATAAGGAATTTTTGCCTCTTTTCCAAAGTTTAATAGCTTGCGAAATCCCGTTGCTGCATCACTTATATCTAGCTTTCTCAAGTTTTCAAATACTGACTCCTTGGTGACGATGTCACCAGCTTTAGAACATGGTACAGTGTTTTCAAAAATTGAACGTTTAAGGTCACTTAGTGAATTTAAACCGAACAGCGAAATGTAAGAATATTTTTTTCGCGAGAAAGACTTGAAATTAGCCTTGACTACCTGATTCCAAAAATAAGTTTTACCCGTTCCCCATTCCCCCTTGAGAACGATTGCTGTGGCTGACTCTCTAGCAGCAAAATTACATAGTGCCTTTTCAACTTTAGCAATTGACATTGGAACCTCTCAGTAAGCCCTTTTAGAGAATTTGCAAATTTTCTTCTACACAATACGTGATGCTTGCCTCAGTAAAGACGCCTATCGAACGCCGATTTACCACCAAGGTGGTTTCGAATAAAAATATAAGGCTGTATCTACTCTGCTCTCTACACAGTCTAGTGACCGCTTCTGGCTGATAGCGAACCTGTCGAATACCTGACTGTGATCAGTATCATAGGCCATGTAACCTACACTTAAACCCACCGCCCCCGACTCCAAGCACTCAACGAATCCACCCCCAACACCAACCCCAACATCGCCAAAATCACCGTCCCCGCCTGCGCCTCCTGAAACAGACTCAAGCTCACGTACAGCATCTGCCCCAGCCCTCCAGCGCCGACAAACCCCAGCACGCTGGCCATCCGGATATTGTTCTCCCACCGATACAAACAATACGCCAGCAACTGCGGCGCCAGGTTCGGCAACGTTCCATAACAGAACGCCACAACCGGATTCCCCCCTTGCAGCCGAATCGCTTCCGCCGGTTCCGGTGGCGTGTTTTCCAAGGCTTCGGCGAACAGGCGGCCGAGTACACCGGTGGTATGCAGGGCCAGAGCCAGGGTGCCGGCGTTGGGGCCGAGGCCGGCGGCGAAGACCATCAGGGCGGCCCAGACCAGTTCCGGTATGGCGCGCAGGCCGTTGAGCAGCAGGCGGGCGGTGCTTTGTAATGGCCAGCCGAAGCGGCCGGCGGCGGGGAGTGCCAATAGCAGCCCAAGCACGGCGGCGAGGAGGGTGCCGAGGGCGGACATGGCGAGGGTTTCCAGGGCGCCGTGGAGGATGGCGTTGAGGTAACCGGCGCTGAGGTCGGGGCTGAGGAAGCGATGGGCGTAGCTGCCCATCTGTTTCAGGCTGTCGGCGCTGCCGAGGGCTTCGAGGTTGAGGCCCAGGTAGGCGAACGAGGCGATGACGGCGAAGACGATGGCGAGGATCAGCGCCGTGTTGATCAGGCGCTTCATGTCAGTCTCCAGCGCAGCAGGCGGCTGAGTTGGTCGGCGCCGAGCACCAGCAGCAGGAAGGTCAGCAGCATGCTGGCGACTTCACCGCCGGCGAACATGCGGATCGACAGGTCGATCTGTTGGCCGAGGCCGCCGGCGCCGACGAAGCCCATCACCACCGAGGCGCGGATCGCGCATTCCCAGCGGTACACGGTGTAGGAGAGCAGTTCCGCCGCCACGTTGGGCAGCACGCCGTAGGCGAAACTGGCGAGGCGGCCGCTGCCGGCCTGGAGCAAGGCGTGGGCCGGGCGCTGGTCGGTGGATTCGAAGATTTCCGCGTAGACCTTGCCGAGCATGCCGCTGTAGGTGATGGCGATCGCCAGCACGCCCGCCGCCGGGCCGAGGCCCACGGCGCGCACGAACAGCAGCGCCCAGACGATTTCCGGCACGCTGCGCAGGAAGATCAGCAAGCCCCGCACCGGCCAGCGCAGCAACCGGCCCAACAGGCTCGGACGGCCACCGTGGGACGCGGCGGACAGCGACAAGGCGCGGCTGGCGAGCAGGCCGGCGGGTATCGCCAACACCAGAGCCAAAGCCATGCCCGCCGTGGCGATGGCCAGGGTTTGCAGGGTGGCCTTGAGCAGCAGTTGCAGAAAGTCCCGGTCATGGGCCGGCGGCCAGAAGGTCGCGACGAAGCGGCCCATTTCGCTCTGGCTGTCGGCGTGCAGCAACACGCCGAGGTCGAGTTCGCTGAGTTGAATGCCCGGCCACAACAGCGCAATCGCCAGCAGGGTCAACAGCAGGCGCGGCCAGGCGGCGGGGTCGCGGGTGTCGGTACTCAGCATCGTGGAATCTGCACAATCAGCGGCGTCACGGTCGGCGCCGGGGATTGCAGTTGTTCGTTGGCGTACAGGCTGTCGAGCATGTCGTGGCTGACGTGATCGGACGGGCAATCGAACAGGATCTTCCCTTCACGCAAACCGATGATGCGCGGGAAGTGCGCCAGCGCCAGCTCCACCGCGTGCAGGCTCGCCACCAGGGTGACGTTGTGCTCCCGGGCATGGCGCGACAGGACGGTCAGGGTATGCCCGGCGAGGACCGGGTCCATGGCGGACACCGGTTCGTCCGCCAGCAAGACGTCCGGCGCCTGATACAGCACGCGAGCGATGCCCACGCGCTGCAACTGGCCGCCGGAAAGCTGCTGGCACTGGCTGAAGAGTTTGTCCGCCAGATCCAGCCGCGCCAATGCGGCGCGGGCACCGGGGATGTCCAGCGGGTGCAGCAGATTGATCAGGCTTTTGCCCAGGCTCCATTGCCCGAGCTTGCCGGCCAGCACCGCCGTCACCACCCGTTGCCGGGGCGGCAGGGGCGGTGCCTGATGCACCAGACCGATTCTGGCGCGCAGGCGTTGGCGCTGGCGGGCGGACAAATGCCAGGCCCGCTGGCCCAGCACCTCGATGTCGCCACGGCTGGGCCGAATGGCGGTGGCCAACAGGTTGAGCAGGCTCGACTTGCCGGCGCCGGACGGGCCGATGATCGCCACCTGCTCGCCGCTGTTGATCTGCAAATCCACACCACGCAGGGCTTCGACGCCGTTGGCGTGGTGCAGGACGACTTGCTTGAGGCTCAGGGTCATTTCAGCAGTTCGGCGGCGCGGGCGGCTTCTTCGATGCCTTTGTAGTTGTCCGGGCTGGTTTCGATGAAACGGCTGGCGGCCTGCAGGTGGAGGATTTTCTTCTGCTCGGGGTTGGCCGGGTCGAGGGCGAGGAAGGCTTTTTTGATCTTCGCTGCCAGCGCCGGGTCGAGGGTGCCGCGCACGGTCCAGTTGTAATCGAAGTAGGCCGGGGTGGTGGCGAAGACCTTGACCTTGTTGGTGTCGACCTTGCCGGCGTCCACCAGTTTCTGCCAGACGCTGGCGTTCAGCACACCGGCATCGACCTTGCCGGCCTGCACCCAGGCGACGGTGGCGTCGTGGGCGCCGGAGTAGCCGACGCGGCTGAAGTAGGTTTCCGGTTTGATGCCGTCCTTGAGCATGAAGTAGCGCGGCATCAGGCTGCCGGAGGTGGACGACACCGAACCGAAGGCGAAGGTCTTGCCCTTGAGGTCGGTGAGGCTTTTCACGTTCGGGTCGGCGGTGATGAATTTGCTGGTGAACTGCGCGTCCTGTTCACGCTGCACCAGCGGGATCACCGGGGTGGTGGCGTCGGTTTTCAGCCGTGCCTGAACGAAAGTGAAACCGCCCAGCCACGCCATATCGAGGCGGTCGGTGGCCAGGGCTTCGACCACCGCCGGGTAGTCGGCCACGGGTACGAACTGCACTTTCATGCCCAGTTGCTGCTCCAGATAAGCCCCCAGCGGTTCGAACTTGCGCAGCAGTTCGGTCGGGGCTTCATCGGGGATTGCGCTGACCTTCAACACGTCGGCGGCTTGCGCCAGCACGGCGGTAAGGGACAGGGCCAGACCTGCGGTCAGGGCCAGGGTTCGCTTGAGCATGGAATTCTCCGTTTCGTGGGCTTCAGGAACGATGCGCCGACTGGGGCAAAGGTCATCGTGTGCACCGTCAGGTTAGCCGAAACGGGGGACTTGTTGGGGATGTCCATGAGTTTGCAGTGTTTGAACCTTCACCTTCGCGAGCATGCTCGGTCCCACAGCAGTACGCGTTCCAGTGTGAGAGCGAGCCAGCTCACGATGACGTCAGCCCGGGCAAACCCCGACCAGTATCGGGCCCGGAACCGGCAATCACTTCAATCGTTCAACAAGCGTCTTGCCGACACCCAGTGCAGACGCCGGGTTTTGCCCGGTTATCAGTTCACGATCAACCACCACATGACTGGCCCATGCCGAAGTGTTGCTGCTGAATACACCGCCGGCTTTTTCCAGCGCGGTCTGCGGGTAGAACTTCATCGTGCCGCCGTTCAGCAGTCCTTTGGCGATCTCTTCTTCCTGATTGCTGATGACGGTGAACTTATAGCCGGCATACGTCCAGTTGTTCGCCGTTGTGGTTTTGCCGGTTTCCAGTTGCCGGGTGAATGCAGTCGGATCCGTCAGGGTCGACAGCAGCGCAATCGGGCCGTGGCAAACCAGCGCTGTGGTTTTGCCTTTTTGATGGAAGTCGTTCAGCAGTTTGCCCAGCGCCTGGCTGTGCAACAGATCCTGCATCGGTGCGTGGCCACCCGGAATGTAGACGGCATCGAAATGGTCATAGCCGACTTGCTCGACCCGCGAGAGGCTGATGACCGGCGACTCGCCGGGCGAGGTGATCTTCAGTTGGTCCAGCAGCGCTTTGTGGGTCTGCAGGGCCGCGACGTCATTGTTGAAATACATCTTGTCGTCGGAGGACCGGTCCAGCGTCGGCGCCTTGCCGGTCGGGGTGGCGAAGGTCACGGTGTGGCCCGCATCGAGCAGCAGTTTGACCGGTTGCATCAGCTCGTTGAGGTAGAAACCGGTGCTGAATACCTTGCCGTCTTTCAGATCGAGATGGTCGGAATCCGACAGCACCACCAGCACATTGGCAGCTTGGGCGTTCAACGCGGCAACGGAGAGAGACAAGGCGAAAGCAAGGCGAGTGAATGAGCGCATGGCGATTCCAGAATGTGAAGGAAAGTGCGGCTCACTGTATTGATGCTCATGGCGGCGATAAACTCTCGCCAAAGCAAAGAATTTGTTCTCTGGAGATCAAGATGAGCCGCCGATTCGATTATCTGGCTGACGTCGAAGTGTTCGTTACGGTGGTGGAAAAGGGTTCGCTTAGCGCCGGTGCGGTGTTTCTCGCAACCACGCCGTCGGTGGTCAGCCGGGCGATTTCGCGACTTGAAGCGCGTCTGGGCGTGCAGTTGCTGCGGCGCACTACGCGGCGCTTGAGCCTGACCGATGCCGGTGTGTTGTATCTGGAACAATCGCGAGCCGCATTCGGCCTGATCGATGATGCGGAGCGCACGATCCAGGGGCAGGACGGTGAACTCAGTGGCCGTGTGCGCCTGAGCGTGCCGACCACTTACGGTCACTATCGTTTGCCGGCCATGCTTGCCCGATTCACCCGGCTATATCCGCAAGTGCGCGTTGAGTTGAGTATCAGCAATCGCAACGTCGATCTGGTGGCCGAAGGATACGACCTGGCTATTCGGTTGGGCGCGCTGCCGGACAGCGGATTGATCGGGCGCAAGCTGGAAGATGCGCGTTTGTGTGTGGTTGCCGCGCCGGATTATCTGCAACGGGCCGGGACGCCGCAAAGTGTCGACGATCTGCAGCGGCATGCGTGCCTGCCGTTCGTGATGCCCAGCACCGGCCGCGTCGGGCCGTGGCTGTTTCGTGAACAGAACGAAGATCGCGAATGGCTGCCCAGCGCCAATATCCAGGTGTCCGACGATGTATTGGGGATCGTGTCGCTGGCGGAACAGGGGCTGGGCATCTGCCAGACCTACGACTTCATCGTCCGCGAGCGGATCGAAAGCGGGCGGCTGGTGCGATTGCTTGAACAGTCGGGCGGGCGCTCCCGACCGTTCTCGGTGATCTACCCGCCACATCGGCAGCTGTCGGCATCGGCGCGGGCGCTGATTGATTGTCTGACCCGGGAGGTCAGTCAAGGCGCAAGGGAAGGCCTCGACTGACGCGCTTCATACGAAGGGAAGGCGCGCCACCCATTTCCCGCCACCGGCGCCGTCCTTCAAGGCGCGCAGAGCCTGGGGCAGTTCGCGGAAGTCGAACGTTTGCAGCGCCGGGCCGATCAGGCTGCCGTCGAGCAGGGCTTGCAGCAGCTGTTCGCCGTTGCGGCGCAGCGTCTGGCGACCCTGCAGGCTGGCGTGGGTGTGGTAGCTGTTCAACGCCACTTCATGAAGCGAAATCGCAGAGCTGAACGCCGGAACCGGCGCGGTTTCCTGACGATCCTGAATGCACACCAGATGACCGTTGTAGCCCAGCATGCTGGCCATTTCTGCTGCGTGAGCGCCGCTGACCGTGTCGAACACGGCGTGCAAACGGCGCTCGCCGAGGCTGGCGGTGAGTGCGGTTTTCCAGTCCGGTTCGCGGTAATCGAATACGCCGACCGCCCCCAAGGATTTGAGTTTTGCATGATGCGCGCCGGACGCGGTCGCCCAGACCCGCCAGCCGCGTTGCACCGCCAGTTGCACCAGCAGCAGACCAACCGCGCCGCCGGCGCCGATCACCAGCACATCAGCGGCCTCGCCGGCAGGGACTTTCTCCACGGCTTGCCATGCGGTCAATCCGGGGCAGGGCAGCGATGCGGCAGTTGCATCATCGAGCGCGGCGGGCACCGACAGTACGGTGGCGGCGTCCAGCAGGCAGTACTCGGCGAAGCTGCCATCGCTCGCCAATGATTGGTGATACGCCACGCGACTGCCGGGTTGCAGCGTCACGCCGGCGCCGGCCGCGACCACTACGCCCATGCCGTCGACACCCGGCACACGCCCGGTGCTCCATGCGGGATGGCCCCACTCGATGATTTTCCAGTCCACCGGGTTCAGGGCGATGGCGCGATTGGCCACCAGCACCTGGCCGGGGCCGGGTTGCACGAGGGTTTTGCGGGTCAGTGTCAGGCCATCCAGCCCTTGGCCGGACGTCCAGGCCCAAGCTGCGTAATCGGTTTGCATTGTGCGGTTCCCATGATTTCGATGGCCGTCAGTATCCTGGTCTGCGGACCTGAGAAGAACCGGCCTTGGGTCAAAGGTGTTTTGCGTAAAAATCAGCTATGCCCCGCAACGCCTTAATCAACCTGCGCAAATCGCTCCACCAGCCAATCGATAAACACCCGCACACGGTTGCTCAAATGCCGGTTCGGCGGGTACAGCAGGTGAAACGGGTAGGCCGGCGGGCGCCAGTCGGTGAGGATTGGCACCAGTTCGCCACGCTCGAGGGCGGCCCTGACGGTGTAGCTGAAGGTGTGGATGATCCCCAGCCCGGCGAGCCCGGCCGCCAGATGCGCGTTGCTTTCGTTGACGCTGACCAGGCCTTTACCTTCGATCTGATGGCGTTCGCCGTTGCGCTGGAAGTTCGCCGGCAGGATGCGCCCGGTGGAGGCCGAGCGGTAGGCGATCATTTGATGTCGGGCCAATTCCAGCGGATGCATCGGCGTGCCGTGGCGCTGCAGATAGTCGGGCGTGGCGCAGGTGGTCCAGGACACTTCGCCGAGGCGGCGCACGGCGAGGGCCTGTTCGGTCAGCGGGCCACCGCGAATCACGCAGTCGACGCGCTCGCTGATCAGGTCCACCGGGCGGTCGCTGACGCCCAGGTCCACCTGAATGTCCGGATAACGCTCAAAGAACTTCGGCAGCTCAGGAATCACCAACATGGTCGCCGTAGAGCCGCCGATGTCCACGCGGATCCGGCCACGGGGCAGGCCCTGGGCCTGGCTGAAACCCTGATCGATGTCGTCCAGTTGATGCAGCAGTTGTTGGGTCAGCTGGTAATAGGAGGCGCCGTCGGCGGTGACGGTCAGGCGCCGGGTGGTGCGTTGCAGCAGACGCACGCCGAGGTGGCTTTCCAGTTGCCCGATCAGTTTGCTGACCGTGGTTTTCGGCTGGTTCAACGAGTCGGCGGCTTTGGTGAACGAGCCGCTTTCCACGACGCGGGCAAACACGCG
The DNA here is from genome assembly GCF_024981055.1 of Pseudomonas sp. BW7P1. Taxonomy (NCBI): domain Bacteria; kingdom Pseudomonadati; phylum Pseudomonadota; class Gammaproteobacteria; order Pseudomonadales; family Pseudomonadaceae; genus Pseudomonas; species Pseudomonas sp. BW7P1. The sequence goes on from NZ_CP103374.1 coordinate 2,846,657, forward strand.
GATCGCCAGTAACTGATTCATCGGGCTGCACTCAAGGATTGAAGTCGGTGCTGAGTATTGTGCATGTCTGTGTACAAACAAAACCGATTTTGCGGATTTTTCAAATCAATCCATCGGCCTAAAGTCGCTTTCAACGGCTCACCTACGACCCGTCACCTTCCTCAACACGGTTACTGGAGATTCATCATGAGCAACAGACTTGAAGGCAAAATCGCATTGATCACTGGCGGCACCACCGGCATCGGCCTGGCCTCGGCGCAGGAGTTCGTCGCCCAGGGCGCCACCGTCTTCATCACTGGCCGTCGTCAGGCCGAACTGGACAAAGCGGTCGCCGCCATCGGCCCGCGTGCCATTGGCATTCAGGGCGACGTGGCGAAGCTGGAAGATCTGGATCGCATCTACCGCGAGATCGCCGAGAAGGCCGGGCACCTCGACATTCTGTTCGCCAACGCCGGGGGCGGTGACATGCTGCCGCTGGGGGCGATCACCGAAGAGCATTTCGACCGGATTTTCGACGCCAACGTGAAGGGCACGCTGTTCACCGTGCAGAAAGCGCTGCCGCTGCTGCGCGATGGCGCCTCGATCCTGCTGACTTCATCGACCACCTCGGTGCAGGGCACGGAAAACTTCAGCGTCTACAGCGCAAGCAAAGCCGCGGTGCGCAACTTTGCCCGCTCCTGGTTGCTTGATTTGAAACCGCGGCGCATCCGCGTCAACGCCATCAGCCCCGGTCCGGTGCGCACCCCGGGTCTGGCAGGTCTGGTGCCGGCAGAACACACCCAAGGGCTGTTCGATCAACTGGCGTCGGTGGTGCCGATCGGGCGTCTGGGTGAACCGAGCGAGATTGCCAAGGCTGCGTTGTTCCTGGCCTCGGATGACAGCAGCTTCGTCAACGGCATCGAACTGTTTGTCGACGGCGGCACCGCGCAGATCTGATTGGCGTCAATCAATGCCCCGGCACTTGTTCGTTCGAGTGTCGGGGTTCGTCTGTTTCTTCGGCGGGCGCCTTGTCCCAGATCAGGCGCGGGTCGAAGCTCATGGCCGAAAGCATGGTGAACACCACCACCAGGCCGAAAAACAGAATCCCCGGTCGCGGCTCGATATCCCCCAGCGCCTGGAATTTCACCAGCGCCGCCACCAGCGCGACCACCAGCACATCGAGCATCGACCAATAGCCGATCAGCTCGACGAATCGATACAGCTTCGAACGTTCCCGGCGCGCCCAGTGGCTGTCCCGTTGCACGGTGATCAGCAGCAGCGTCAGGGCGATGAACTTGATCCCCGGCACCGCGATGCTGGCGATGAAGATGATCAGCGCGATGTCCCACGCGCCGTGTGCCCAGAATTCCAGAACGCCGCTCATGATGGTGCTGTCGGCGCCGTTGCCGAGCATGACGGTGTTCATCACCGGCAGCAGATTCGCCGGCACGTAAAACGCCAGGGCGGCGAACATGTAGGCCCAGGTGCGGGCCAGGGAATTGATCTTGCGCCGGTGCAGCGGCGCGTCGCAGCGCGGGCAGTGGTGCGGTTCGTCGGTCATGTCGCAGGCCAGGCCGCAGCTGTGACACAGGCAGAGGTTGAGTTCGCTGGCGGTCGGCGGACGCTTCATAGAATGTCCCACAAATCGCGTATGTCGCGTCCGGCGATGCGGATCAGCAACAGGCTGAGCACGGCCAGCGCAAACAGGCCGATACCGGGGATTACATCGAGCATGCCTGCCAGTTTGAACACCGCCACCATCGCTCCGAGCAGACACACTTCCAGCATGCTCCAGGGCCGCAGGGTTTCCAGCCAGCGCATGCACAGTTTGAAGGCCGGCGAACGGCGCGAGGCGAGGGCGAAGCTCAGCACCCAGATCAATAACGCCAATTGAAAGGCCGGGGCGATGATGATCGAGATCGCCGCCACCATCGCCATGAAGGTGATCGGCCCCTGACTCAGGGCCAGCACCGAATCCCACAGGGTTGCGCTGTTTTTCAGGCCTTGCATGCTGATGCTCATCACCGGGTAGAAATTGGCGAACAGCCACAGCATGGCCGCAGTGAAACTCAGGGCCAGGCGTTGCTCCACGCTCAGGTTGTTGTGGCGCTGGAGCACGCCGCCACAGCGAGCGCAGAGGGTTTTCTGATGAGCGACGAGCGTGGACTTTTCATACACGCAATCGCAATGCTCGCAGATGATCAGGTGCTCGGTTGTGGCCATGGGGCGCTCGGTGGGGGACGGCTGGAACTTTCTTCAATATAGGCGCGTTGAGGCATCCGACAACTGTCACCTCCCGATACGCACCTTGGGTCTGCCGCTGCGCCGCGCCGAATCCGGCCCCGGGCAACGACCACGCAACCGGACGCTTCAGACCGGTTGCGTGGCTTCCTCTGCGGCGATTGCAATCCGCACGCCGGGCCGCTCGGCGATACGCGTCATGTAGTTCGCCAGCGCAGGCCAGTCTTCGATGGCGATGCTGAATGTCGGCAACCACTTCAGCACCGTGAACAAGTAGGCATCCGCCACGCTGAACGCCTGCATCAGAAACGGCTGGGTCACAATGATGCGGTTCAGGTAATCCAGACGTTTGAAGAGTTTGTGTTTGAAGAGCGTTTTAGTGGATTCCGGGATTTCGCTGCTGAACAACGGCGCGCTGCCGCCATGAATTTCCGAACTGATGAAATTCAGGTGCTCCTGCAGACGCGAGCGCTCCCAGGTGCTATTGGCCGGGGCCAGCGCATGACCGGGCACGAGGTCTGCGAGGTATTGCAGAATCGCCGGCCCTTCGGTCAGCACCTCGCCGTTATCGAGCATCAGCGCGGCCATGTAGCCCTTCGGATTGATCTCGCGAAAGTCCTGGCCATCGGCGGTGCGCTTGGTCTGGTTGTTGACCCGGATCAGTTCGAACGGCAGCGCCAGTTCCCGCAGCACAATGTGCGGGGCCAGCGAGCAGGTCATGGGTGCGAAGTACAGTTTCATGGGTTCTCCTTCAAGTGAGAGCCCAGGATCCGGGATTTTGGAGAGGCTTCGCAAAGGACATATGCAGTGCTAGCGTATGACAAAATCTCATGGACTGAAGAAACCCCATGCTCACCCGACTACCGTCGCTCAATGGATTGCGAGCCTTCGAATGCGCGGCCCGACACCTGAGTTTCACCCGCGCCGCCGAAGAGCTGAACGTCACGCAAACGGCGATCAGCCATCAGATCCGTCGCCTTGAAGATGAACTCGGCGTGCGCCTGTTCATGCGCTTGAAGGACGGATTGGCGCTGACGGAAGAGGGCAGCGCTTATTTCCCTGGTGTTCGCTCGGCGTTCATGGAACTGCGCCATTCGACCGAGCGTTTGCGGGAGACGAACAACCACAGCGTCCTGACGATCAGCACTCTGGTGTCGGTGGCGTCGAAATGGCTGTTGCCGCGCCTGCCGTTCTTTCGCGAGGCGTTTCCCGAGATCGATGTGCGGATCAGTGCGTCCACGGAGTTGGTGGACTTTCGCAAGGGTGACATCGATGCAGCGATCCGCTACGGCAACGGAAACTGGCCGGGACTGCGTGCCGACTGGTTGATGGCCGACGAGATATTCCCGGTGTGCAGCCCGCGTTTGCTCACCGGGCCGGATCCGATCAAAACGCCGGCCGATCTGGCCCGGCACACCTTGCTGCACGTCAGCGGGCAGACCGCCGATGACTGGAGCGCCTGGCTGAACGCCGCAGGTCAACCGCCACCATCGGCCAAAGGCCCGCGCCTGACTTTCGACCTGGCCATGATGGCGGTGCAGTCGGCGATTGACGGGCAGGGCGTGTGCATCGGGCGATCGACCTATGTCGAGGACGATTTGCGGGCCGGAAGACTGGTGGCGCCATTTGATTTGCGGCTCAAGTCCGACTCGGGTTTCTACTTCGTCACGCCCCATGAAAACGCCGGTTCGAAAAAGATTGTCGCGTTCAGGCAGTGGCTGTCGCAGGTGGTGAGAGTTGTATGAGCGTGTATCAATCCCGCCTTCGTACACAGTGAGTTAACAAGCGGCGGTATCCGGACACATTCCCGGTACAGGCCCTCTTCAAAGTAGGACCGTCACTTCACGACTTCCAAGAGGGTAACACCATGCGCCGCACACTCCTGATGACCGCAGCCACCGTACTGGTTTCAATGACCGGCCTGGCAAACGCCGCCGAGGCTCAAACGGCGGCCCCCGCCAAGAGTTGGCAACAAGGCCTGAGCCGCACCGATCTGGTCCATCAGGACCTGGGCGCGGCGGATCGTGAAGTGATTCAGGCGCGGGTCGATTTCGAACCGGGCATCACTTCGCCCCGGCATGCACACCCGGGCGTTGAAGTCGCCTATGTGGTCAGCGGGACGTTCGAATACCAGCTCGAAGGCCGGGCGCCGGTGACGCTGAAAGCGGGCGACTCGCTGTTCATCCCGGAAGGCGTGGCGCATATCGCGAAGAACGTCGGCAATGACAAGGGTTCGGAACTGGCGACTTACATCGTCAAGAAGGGCGAGCCGTTGTTGATTCTCAAGCAATAACGACCGGACACTGCAAAGGCCTGCCCATGTGGCAGGCCTTTTTTTGTTGTCGGCGGACTCAACGCACGCTAACGCCGCCCGACTCAACCTGAAAGAACGTCAGCGCGCATCCACCTCTTTCACAACCTCGGCAGATGCCCTTTGCTTGCGCCTCTTGAGCCAGCTGAAAAACGCATGCACCGGATGCAGAACGGCCGTCAGCACGCCCAGCAGCAGAACGAGGAAGAGGAAGACCAGCGGGATGCTTTCGTGCGAGAACATGGTGGGCAACTCCTGTAGTCACTATGTTGGAACCCGCAGACTAGACGCATCCGGCGAGGTTTTTAGTGAAGGTATGTTCATCTTCGAAAGCGTGGATTGTGCTACGGAAGATTCGGCATCGGCTCCGCTTTCATGCGTCGTTCGAAGGCACGTCTTACTCACTGACGGTCACCCGGATATGTCGAAATCAGGCATCGACATGCCGCACACGGGCTATTTGCGTTCAACACCGGCCACGTAAGGTGGGGCGTCCCTCAGAGAACAACAAAAACGATGAACAGCCTGAATTCGAAGGAATCGAGCGGTCAGCTGGCGCAGGGGTTCAAGCCTCGCCACGTGACCATGTTGTCAATCGCAGGAATCATCGGCGCGGGGTTGTTTGTCGGCTCCGGGCACGCCATCGCGGCGGCGGGGCCGGCGGTGTTGCTGGCGTATCTGTTTTCCGGCCTGCTGGTGGTGCTGGTCATGCGCATGCTGGGAGAGATGGCGGTGGCCCGACCGGACACCGGATCGTTTTCCACTTACGCCGATCAAGCCATCGGTCGCTGGGCCGGCTTCACCATTGGCTGGCTCTACTGGTGGTTCTGGGTGCTGGTCATTCCCATCGAGGCGCTGGCCGCCGGGCATGTTCTGAATCAATGGTTTCCCCAGGTCGATGCGTGGCTGTTTGCGCTGGTGTCGATCATCCTGCTGGTCATCACCAACCTGTTCAGTGTCTCCAAGTACGGCGAGTTCGAATTCTGGTTCGCCATGGCCAAGGTCGTGGCGATCATCGGTTTCATCGGCGTGGGTTTTGCCGTGTTGATGGGCTGGATTCCCGAGCGTGAAGCCAGCGGCCTGAGCCGCTTGATGGAAGAGCACGGCGGGTTCGCCCCCAATGGCCTGTCGGCGGTGGTCGGTGCTTTCATCACCATCATGTTCAGTTTCATCGGCACCGAGGCCGTGACCATCGCTGCCGCCGAATCGGACCATCCGGCGCAGAACATCGCCAAGGCCACGCGCTCGGTGATCTGGCGCATCGGTGTGTTTTACCTGTTGTCGATTTTCGTGGTGATTTCCGTGGTGCCCTGGAACGACCCGCTGCTGGCGTCCGTCGGTTCCTATCAGCGCGCACTGGAGTTGATGAACATTCCCCACGCCAAATTCATGGTCGATGTGGTGGTGTTGATCGCTGTGGCCAGTTGCATGAACTCGTCGATCTATATCGCTTCGCGCATGCTGTTTTCACTGGGACTTCGCGGCGATGCACCGCATGCCTTGAAAGTGACTTCCGCGGCGGGCGTGCCGAGGGCGGCGGTGATTGCCAGCAGCGTCATCGGCGCCGGGGTGACGCTGCTCAGCTACTTCATGCCCGCCGGCCTGTTTCAATTTCTGCTCGCCAGTTCCGGTGCCATCGCGCTGCTGGTGTACCTGGTGATCGCGGTGTCTCAGCTGCGCATGCGCCGGATGCTGCTGCGGCAGAATGTCGAGCTGACTTTTCGCATGTGGCTGTTTCCCTGGCTGACGTATCTGGTGATGGCCTTCATCTGCGCCGCACTCGCGGTGATGATGGTGACGCCGGAGCATCGTCTGGAAGTGACATCGACCCTCTGCCTCGCACTGGCGATTTCCTTTATCGGGCTGGTGACCACGCGTCAGCATGGGCCGGCGAACGCGGCAACACAAAACGCCCGAAGCGGTGCTTCGGGCGTTCGAGGTTGAAGCCGGCGTGAGACGGGTTCAGATCAGGCACAGGGTCACGTCGATATTGCCGCGTGTGGCCTTGGAGTAAGGGCAGGTCTGGTGCGCGGCTTCCATCAGCGACTGGGCGACCGAAGGTTCCAGCCCCGGCAGGCTGACATTCAAACGGGCCTGCAGGAAAAACGCATCGCCGGTCTTGCCCAGATCGATTTCGGTTTCCACCGCCACATCCGCCGGCAGCCTGATTTTCAACACTGCCGCCGCTTTGCCCATGGCGCCGATGAAACAGGCCGACCAGCCGGCCGCCAGCAGTTGTTCCGGGTTGGTGCCGCTGCCGTTGGAGCCGGGTGGCGACAGTTTGACGTCCAGATTGCCGTCGGAACTGCGCGAGGCGCCATCGCGTCCGCCAGTGGTGCGGGTCTTGCCGGTGTACAGCACGGTGTCGATTTGATTGATCATGAGAGTACCTGCCTGTGTGGGTTGTGGAGTCGGAGCCAGGGTTCCGATGGCCCACACTTTTGCATCGACATGTACCCGGGATGTGTCGTGCAACGGGGGTTTATGTATCGCTGTGTAGCGACGCCGGGTCAGGATGATCGTTGAGAGAGTGTCAGCAACAGCCCGAATCCCACCAGCAGACCGCCGAACGCCCGGTCAATCCACTGCCGTGCCGCCAGCAGTTTCTCGCGCACCCGCCCGGCGGAAAAGCACAGCGCCACCAGGCTGAACCACACCACGTGCGCTCCGGCAATGAACAGTCCATAGGCGATTTGCAACGGCAGGCCACTGTCCGGTCGGACGACGCCCATGAACAGGCTGACGATGAAAATCGAGGTTTTCGGGTTCAGTGCGTTGGTGAGAAAACCCGTGCGCAGTGCAGCCAGATCGGACAGGGCAGGTGACGCAGCATCCGGCTGCCGAGCGTCAGGGCTGGAGCGAAGCATTTTTATGCCCAGATAGACGAGGTACCCAGCCCCCGCCAGCTTCAACGCATTGAACAGCCACGGTGTTTGCTGAAGCACCCAGCCCAGCCCGAGCAGGGTGTAGCCGACATGCACCAGCACCCCCAGACCAATGCCCGCCGCCGTGAGTACGCCGGCGCGTCGAGAAAGCAGCAAGCCGTTGCGCGAGACCATCGCGAAATCCGGCCCGGGACTGACGCATGCAAGCAGCGTGATGGTGATTACGACTATCCATTCGTGCATGGTGGAACCTTGAGTGGGTTGGTGATAGAAAGCCATGTTTGCAAAGACCACGCGCCGGGACTAACGATGATTTCTGAACAGAAAGGTGACTTTGGATCACCATTTTCAGGAGGGCGAATGCCGTCTCTGCTGGCGCTGCGCTGCTTTGAATCCGCTGGCCGGTTCGAGAACTTCGCCCGTGCGGCGAACGAGCTGCATCTGACGCCGGGCGCCATCAGTCGGGCGGTGCGTCTGCTGGAAGAGGATCTGGGTGTCGAGCTGTTCGAGCGGCGCCAGCGCAGGGTGTTCCTGACGGACCCGGGAAGACGATTGCTCAAAGCGGTGAGTGAAGGGCTGGGGTTGATGAACCATGCCGTTCGCGAAATTCGCAGCGAGGCGCGCCGTACGCGACGGCTGGTCCTGTCCTGCGAACCGACGCTGTTGATGCGCTGGTTGATTCCGCGCTGGAGCGATTTCCAGTCGCGCCATGGTGGCCCGGACATTCACTTGGTGGCCGGCGGCGGTCCGTTTTCATTTGAGCAGGGAGTCGACCTGGCCATTCGGCGCGACGATTTTCCCCGACCTGCGGGGTATCACGCCGAGCGGTTGTTTGCCGAAAAGGTCGGGCCGGTGTGCCGGCCGGACAAGGCCGGCCAATGGTTCGATGAACGCGGCCAATGCTTGCGCGCCACGGCTTCCCTGTTGCAGACCACCAGCCGTCCCACGGCCTGGCAAGAGTGGGCCAGCGCTTCGGGCCAGGCCGTTCCCGCGACGCAGATGCAGTCTTTCGAGCACTTTTATTTCAGCATTCAGGCCGCTGTCGCCGGGCTGGGGGTGGCCATGGGGCCGTGGCATCTGGTTCGCGACGACATCCAGAACGGGGTGCTGGTTGCGCCCTCGGGGTTCGTTGAAGACGGCTCGCATTACTGCTTGCTGTCGCCCGCGCCACCCAGACAGGGCAGTCTCGAAATGGCATTGCAGGAGTGGTTGCGATCAGTAGGTTGAGGATCGCCGATTTTCAGTGAGCGGGTTTTAACCGTTGGCCGGTGTTACGCGCGTTTGAATTCGATTTCCAAATGGCAGGTTGCGCCACTGATATTTGCACCTAACCTCAACCGGGGCATCTGTGTGCGCTGCGCCAGCTTCAAATCTGCATGACTTCAATGCCCGTTAGTGGATAGCTACATCCATAGGCAAGGAGTCTTAAAATGAATGTCCGCCGCGTGCTTTGCGCAATTCTCATTTCGAGTTTGACCGCTTGTTCGTCCACCCCTCTTATCTACAACTCCAGCGATAACTCTCCAGGCGCTGTAAATCCATTACAGAAGCTGCTCCCTGACGATACGCCTGTGAGGCTGTTTTTTGTTCATGGTGTAGGGGATCACTGCCCGGGTTACGCCCTGGGTCCTGACGGCTGGTTGAATGAAAAAAACGCTGCTGCGATGGGATTGAAACCCGTACCCGACGGAATCAAATCTGATGAATTCATTAATGTGAACGTCTTTATGGGGGGAGAAGAAGACCCACACTCAGGGGTGAACGTCCTCAAAAGAAATTACTCTCTGACTCTGCCTGACAGGGACCGCGCAGTGAGCGTAGAGGCGATTGAAATTACCTGGTCACCCCTGACCCGATGGCTGAAAAGCAATCAGCTTGGATATGACTCGCCGTCTGTTTTCGCAAATAAAAAACGCGAGCCATGCATTGAGTTCCCCGATCCGAAAATTCCTGCAACGGTACAGGCGCCACCAAGGCTTTGGCTCGACAAAACAATCAAGGAGCAGGTTTTTGACCGGAATTTGTCAGATGCCATTCTCTATACCGGAACCTATGGACAGACAATGGTGCGAGGGCTTGCAGAGGGGATTTGCCATGCCATCACGTCTACGGACAAGGATAAAAAATGTGTATGGCCCTCTGCGCAGGAAAGTGAAAGAACACCGCACAAGAATTTATTCGTGACTCACAGTCTGGGCAGCCGCATGACTTACGACATGTTCCTCGACCTGATGGACCGGACAAAAGACAGTGAGACCAACCCTTTTCGCTACAGCGAACGCAGCAGCGCTCAGGGATTCATCGAAAACATGATCACGAATACGCCTGCCTTCTACATGATGGCGAATCAGCTTTCGTTGCTGGGTTTGGCCAACGTACCGCCACAAGCCCGCTCCAGTGATGGCGTTGCACATCCTTTTTTCTGGCAGTTGTTTCCTTTAAATGGTCGCGATGCGCTTCCGATTCAGTCGCAGGCAGACTCGAGGCTGCCGGTGTACGGAAATGTTCTTTCGGAACTGGCAGATTTAAAAACAACCGTAGACATCAAGAGTGGAAAACAAACTGGCGGCCTCCAGATTGTCTCTTTCAATGACACAAATGACTTGCTCACCTGGCATGTCCCGAGTTGGTACGCTAACGCTGAGGGTACGCCGGACGGGCGGCCGCAGATCAATGTGACAGACGTATTTGTGCAGAATGCCCCCAAGCTCCTGATCATGGAGAGTCCCCTGAATGCGCATGTTGACTACTTTCAGAGCCCGGACGTTCGGGATGTCATCCTTTGCGGCGCTGCCAATGGCAAAGTCTTGAAGTGTCAGGGGCGCTGACCTGGTTGTCGTCTTCAGAAAGCCAAAATAGACAAAGCCCCGAATAATCAGAGCTTTGTCTATTCTGAGATATCGACGCTCACACCCGATCCAGCGCCTCATCCAGTCCCTGATCCTCACCGAGAAACCCGCCGCTCTGATGCTGCCAGAGTCGCGCATAGGTGCCGTTTCGTTCCAGCAGTTCGGCGTGGGTGCCTTGTTCGATGATGTGACCCTCATCCATGACAATCAGCCGGTCCATCGCGGCAATCGTCGACAACCGATGCGCAATCGCGATAACAGTCTTGCCTTGCATCATTTCATCCAGGCTTTCCTGAATGGCGACTTCAACCTCCGAATCCAGCGCACTGGTGGCCTCGTCGAGCAGCAGGATCGGTGCGTTCTTGAGCATGACCCGGGCAATGGCGATCCGTTGGCGCTGACCACCGGACAGCTTGATGCCGCGTTCGCCCACCAGCGTGTCATAACCGGTATTGCCCTGACGGTCGCTCAGCTGGCTGATGAAACCGTCGGCCTGGGCGTTGATCGCGGCGCGGTGAACCTGCGCGTCGGTGGCGTCCGGGCGTCCGTAGGCAATGTTGTCGCGGATCGAGCGGTGCAGCAGCGACGTATCTTGAGTGACCATGCCGATGGCGCTGCGCAGACTGTCCTGCGTCACCTGCGCGATGTTCTGCCCATCGATGCAGATTTTGCCGCTGTCGACGTCGTAGAAACGCAGCAGCAGATTGATCAGTGTCGATTTGCCAGCACCGGAGCGACCCACCAGGCCGATCTTTTCTCCGGCGCGGATGTGCAGGCTCAGGCCGTCGAGTACCTGGCGTTCACCGTTGTAATTGAAATGCACGTTGTCGAAGGTCACCGCGCCACCGGAAGGCACCAGCACCCCGGCGTTCGGCGCGTCTTGCACCTTGGGGCCCCGGGTCAGGGTCGCCATGCCGTCCTGAACGGTGCCGATGTTTTCGAACAGCGATGTCATTTGCCACATGATCCAGTGGGACATGCCGTTGATCCGCAGCGCCATGGCCGTGATTGCAGCCACCGCACCCGCGCCGACCTGACCCTGATGCCAGAGCCACAGGGCATAGCCGCCGGCGCCAAGAATCAGCCCGACCACCAGCGCCTGATTGACGATCTCGAATTGACTGACCAGACGCATCTGGCGAAAACCGGTCTGCTTGAAATCCTCCATTGCCGCACGTGCGAAGTGCGCCTCGCGGTTGGAATGCGAGAACAGTTTGACCGTGGTGATGTTGGTGTAGGCGTCGGAAATTCGCCCCGTCATCGACGACCGGGCATGGGCCTGTTCCTGCCCGACCTGTCCCAGACGCGGCACGAAATACAGCATCGCCAGCCCGAACAGCGCGACCCAGGCCACGAACGGCAGCATCAGTTTCAAGGCAAAGCCCCCGGCCAATGCGATGATCGCAATGAAATAAACGCCGATGCCGGGGGCGATCTCGATGACGGTGAACAGCACTTCGCGGACCGCCAGCGCGGTCTGCATCACTTTGGTCGTGACGCGTCCGGAAAACTCGTCGGAAAAGAACGAAAGACTTTGCCGCAGCATCAGGCGATGGAAGTCCCAGCGCAGGCGCAGCGGCAGGTTGATCGCCAGAATCTGGTGCTGGACCATCGTGCGCAACGCCACAAGACCGACGCTGGTGAGCAAGACGATGGCGATGCCCCACAGCACGCGGCTTTCCTGACCGCTCACGGCGCCGCCGGCCTGCCAGGTCGAGAGCAGGTCCACCACTTGCCCGAGAAACGAAAACAGCCAGGCCTCGTAGATCGACACACTGGCACTGAGCAGCGCCAGAGCAAGGACATAACCGCGGGCACCGCGGGTGCAGGCCCACAGAAAACGCATCAGTCCCACGGGCGGGGGCGGCGCTTCATCAGGCGGAAAAGGGTCGAGCCTGCGTTCGAACACGCGAAGCATAGTGGTCTCCGAAATGATCTGGTCGGTGGGAGTATGCCATTTTCGCCGTTGCCCCCGGATAGGAGGACAACGATCGCTCGGCCACGTTTGACCATGGGGCCGTTCTCAATACTATCCGTCAGGTCAGAACCCACTTGTTGTGACCGTGTCCGCCAATTGACCCGCGTTTTTGGCAATCGATCAGTTGAGCAAAGCCCGGTCACCTGGTTTTCAAGGATGGATCTTGATCAAGGCGTGGAGCATCGTCCGTACGATGCATAACGGAACACGTGCGCCTTTTTTCTTGTGAAGGAGAACACAGATGGCAATCAGCGAAGGACTCGCAACATCGGCTGATACTGCGCTCGTCGAAGCGGAGGTGTACCGCTGGTACAACCTCTTTTTTCCCTGGTCCCGTGGCGTCGCGTCCCAATCCGAAGGCGCCATAAAACCCTTGTACGATGCACTGGCGGAAGATTTTCGGGTGGTGCTCACGAACGGTGAGATCATGGGCCGGGCCGATTACTGGGAGCGACTTTGGGGACTGCACGGCCAGCGTGCCGGAAGCCCGGAATCACACATCACCAATCTCTCGATCACGCCGCTTCCGGGAGGCTTCTTCCTGACGGTCTTCGATCTGGTCAAGGACGGAATCACCAAGAAGAAGGTCGATTCGGCCCTCATGCGTCTTGATGAACATTCCCCATCGGGTATTTCGTGGATTTACGTCCATGAGAGCGAGCATGAGCGGGCGGTTGCGTAAATTTTTACGTGTACAGGCATGATGAACGAAACCCGGCCGAAGCGCCGGGTTCTTTATTGCCTGCCATTCGTCCAATGGAAGGCACTCACAGGTACTCAGGTTCTCTCACGTTCAAGCACGCAATCGCGCGCACCGATACGGAGAGGCATCATGGATATTGACGAAAATGCACCAGGCAACCAGTCGCAGCAGGCCGTGACACGCACCACCGACAACGAAACCGGGCATGACCCCAGATACCAAAAGGCCGAAGTGCCATTGCCGCCCGATGACGAAGCACCGCTTGATGAAGACATGACGGACGTGGCAGCGACGAACGCTGTCGCCACAGAACACCCGAAACACGGGAGCGGGGAAGTGGTCCGCAAGCCTGCGGCGTCTGACGCGCCTTACAGCCAGGACGTTGATGTAAAAGAGCCGCGCGGCATGCCTGCCAGCGATCCAGAATCGGGGGCCTGACGCGGCCGGGACAGAGACTCACCGACAGTTGTCGACCTTTACCAGGCGACGGTGTCGGCCTGTAGCAAACGGTCATCTTCGATGAACTGTTTAGCCTGGGCGACGCTGAGCCTGCCCGGCAGGCTCGCACCATTCTTGGCCGCCAGGATTTCGGCCATGACGCTGACGGCGATCTCGGCAGGCGTCTTGCTGCCAATGTAAAGGCCGATCGGTCCGTGCAGGCGCTCAAGCGACGCCAGGGTCTCACCGAAATGTTCGATCAGGCGTTCGCGACGCCGCTGGCTGTTGCGCCGCGAACCGATGGCGCCGATGTAAAACGCCGGACTGTGGAGCGCTTCGAGCAGGGCCAGATCGTCGAGTCTGGGGTCATGACTCAGGGCGACGATACAGGTGCGCAGGTCGACCGCGAAGTCGCGGACCACGTCGTCCGGCATGCCGACGATGCGCTCCACACCGTTGACCGCCCAGGTCTCGATGTACTCGGGACGCGGATCGCACACCGCCACCTTGAAACCGTTGAACAACGCCATGGTGGCCAGATACTCGGCGAGCGCACCGGCGCCGATCATCAGCATCCGATAACCCGGCCCCAGGGTATTGAGCATCTGCGCGCCATCGAAGCGGAATCGTTCCGGCATCGCGGTCGCTTCGAGCATGACCTCACCCGACTCCAGCGTCAGGCGACGGTTCACCAGTCGTCCGGCGTCCAGTTGCATCAGCAACTCGTCAAGTGACTGACATGCCGGGTTGAATTCCAGGATCAATTCAAGCGTGCCGCCGCAGGGCAGGCCGAAGCGATGCGCCTCATCGGCGCTGACGCCATAGCGCACCACTTGTGGGGTGCTGTCGCTAAAAGCACTGCCGCCATGGGCCGTGGTATAGCGATGGATCAGGTCATCCTCGATGCAGCCGCCGGACACGCTGCCCACCACGCGACCATCGTCACGCAGGGCCATCATCGAACCCGTCGGGCGCGGTGATGAACCCCAGGTGCGCGCCACCGTGGCGAGCAACACACGCTCGCCGGCGGCGCGCCAGTCCCGCGCAGTGCGCAAGACCAGCACATCGATGCTTTCCATCAGATTCTCCTCTAACGCATGTGCAGGATAATCGGGCTGCTGCTGGCCGGATCCGTGTGTTCACGCAGTTTGGCCACCGCCTGCGCATCAACGGCAGTGCCCTGATTGCCCCAGGTGCTGCGCATGAAGGTCAGCACCTCGGCAATCTGCTGATCCGACAACTGCTCGCGGAAGGCCGGCATGCGGTACGCATCCGGTACGCCGGCCGCCACGACGCGCTGTGAACCATTCAAGGTGATGTTGATCGCCGAGGCGCTTTCCCCGGCCAGCGCCGAGGTGGCGCCGGCCAGCGGCGGCATCCATTGCGCCTGACCCTTGCCGTCCAGACCATGGCACGACGCGCAGCGCGTCACATAGGTGTGAGCACCCGGGGAGTCCTGACGTTGCGCTGCCGAAACCGATTGATACTGCCAGGGTTGCCCGTCGCGCTGGCGGTCGCCAGGCAACGACTTCAGATAACGGGCAATGGCCGTCAGATCGTCATCGCTCATGAACTGCGTGGAGTTGTTGAACGCTTCGGTCATCGAGCCGTACACCACCGCATGTTGGTTGCGTCCTGTCTTGAGGAACTGCACGATTTCAGACTCGCTCCAACGGCCCAGACCTGTGTTGTGATCATCGCGCAGGCTCGGTGCGTACCAGCCATCGAGCAACGCGCCGGCGAGGAACGGCGCGCCGGATTCATCCAGTGCCTTCTCGTTGAACGCCAGACCACGCGGTGTGTGGCAACTGCCACAGTGCCCGGCACCCTGAACGAGATACGCGCCACGGTTCCACTGTTCATCCTGCGACGGTTTGGCCACATAAGGCCCGGAATCGACGAACACACCGTTCCATAGTGCAATCGGCCAGCGCAGGTTCAGTGGAAATGGAATCGCATTCTGGATGTTCGCCTGTTTGACAGGTGCCACGCCTTTCATAAAGAACGCATACAGCGCTCGCACGTCGTCATCACTGAGCTTCGCATAGGACGGGTAGGGCATCGCCGGGTATAACCGGCGACTTCCGGGAGCCACACCGTGACGTACGGCACGGTCGAAGTCGGCCAGGCTGTAGTGGCCGATGCCGGTTTCCATGTCCGGAGTGATATTGGTCGCGTGGATCGCGCCCAGCGGTGTGGCCATTTCCAGCCCGCCGGCAAACGGTGCACCGCCCGGCACGCTGTGACAGGCCACGCAATCGCTGAGCCTGGCGACGTATTCGCCGCGGGCCACCAGTGTCGGGTCGATATCGGCGACGATCTGATGGTTTTCCAGGCGCGAGACAGGCTCGCGGGTGACATACCAGGCCAGCAGGCCTGCCGCGACCAGACACGGCACGGCCAGCCAGCCAGCGGTTCTTGCGAATCGGCTGTTATTCATGAACGCTCCGGTGCTGATCAGGTGAAGGTGTGTCGGCTCAGGGGCAGGCTGCGTATCCGCTGCCCGGTCAGCGTTGCCACCGCATTGACGACGGCGGGCGCGACGGCGGGCAATGGCGGCTCACCGATGCCACCCATTTTTTCCCCGCTCTCGACCACTCGCACGTGGACCCGGGCCATTCGTGCAGGCGGCAGGATCGGGTACAAATCGTAGTTGCGCGCCCGAGGCCTGCCGTCCACCCAGACGGATTCTTCCACCAGTGTCTGCGACAGTCCCAACGCCACCGCGCCATTCACCTGAGCCTCGACAATCGCCGGATTGACGATGCTGCCGGGGTCTATCGCTTGCCAGATGTCGTGCACCTTGACCTGGCCTTTTTCGATGGATACCTCGGCGATCACCGCCGTCTGCGTACCGAACGGCGACGCCATGGCCACCCCGCGCGCACGCCGGCTGCCGTCTTCGGCGGTGAACGGGCCGCGCTTCCAGCCACCCGACAGCTCACCCACGGCCTGCAGCAGTGTGGTCAACCGTTTGTTGTCGCGCAGCAAGTGCAGGCGCAGGTCGAACGGGTCCTTGCCGCCCTTGTCGGCCAGTTCATCGAGGAACGACTCATAGAAAAAATCGTTGAGGGAATTGCCCACCGAGCGCCAGTAACCCAGCATCGCCGGGCCTTTGACGTAAATCTGCGCGATGCGTTTGTTGGGGATCGCATAGGATTTGCCGGACAACCCTTCGAGCGCTGTCGGGTCGAGCTTCTCACCCTGCTTGCCGGCGAGCGCCTCGGTAGGCCCTTCGGTGGCACTGATCGCTTCGATTGCCAGTGGCCAGCCTTCTTCGTCCAGTGCCGCACGGAAATTCACGGCGGCAACCGGGCGCAGCACATCGCGCAGGAACTCTTCCTCGCGACTCCAGATCAGTTTGACCGGCCGGCCAACCGCCTTGGACAGCGCGATTGCCTGAGGGTAGGGGTTGGCCGAATCGTAGAGGAAATGCCGGCCGAAGAACCCGCCCAGCAGCGGCGAATGCAAGTTGATGCGCGACGGGTCCAGTCCTGTGCGTTTGGCGATGTCGGCACGGAACATATCCGGCGCCTGATTCGGCAGCCAGACGTCCAGCGAACCGTCGGCATTGAATCTGGCCAGTGCCGAAGGCGGCTCCAGTTGCCCGTGATTCAGGTATTGGTTGTGGTAAGTGGCCTCGATCCGGGTCTTGCTCCCCGCAAGAATCGAAGCCACATCGCCTTCAAGTTCATCATCCCGGGCGGGGCCTCTGTCTTCAGCGAGGCGCTTGAGCCAGGCATCGCTGGAAAAGTCGGCGGGCATCGGCCGCACGTTGCTGTCGGCTGTCGGCTCTTGCCAGTCGACCTGAATCGCCTCGACGGCCCGTCTGGCGTGCCACCAGCGCTCGGCGACCACGGCCACGGCGCCCGGCAGACGGTGCACGGAATGCACGCCTTTCATTGCCTTGACCTGGTCTTCGTTGCGCAGGTTGCCCACTGTCATCCCCAGGCGCGGGGCATGTTGAACCGCGGCATGGAGCATGTCGTCGACCTTCAGATCGATGCTGTACAGCGCCTTGCCCGTGGACTTGTCATAGGCATCGAGGCGCTTCACTGGTTTGCCGATCCAGCGGAACCGGCCCGGATCACGCAGTTGCACGGAAGCCGGATCGGGAACCGGCAGATCCATCGCGCGCTCGGCCAGTTCACCGTAGGCCAGCGAGCGCCCGGATTTGGCATGCACGACCTTGCCGGACTCGGTGCTCAACTCGCTCACCGGCACGCCAAGCTGTTGCGCGCCCGCTTGCAACAGCATGGCGCGGGCGAGGGCGCCGAGGCGGCGCATGACCGGATAACTCATGCGCACCGACATACTGCCGCCGGTGATGCGCATGCCGTTTTCCATCACCACATAGGCTTCGCCGGGCGGCGCCGCTTCGACCATGAACGTCGCCGGGTCGGCATCCAGTTCTTCACCGATGATCTGTGCCATGGCGGTAAACGTTCCTTGCCCGCCTTCCATGAACGGGCAAAGCAGACGCACGCGGTTGTCCGGGCGGATCTCGAGGAACGCCGGCACCTGCGTGCCACGTTCGGCAGTTGCGGTTGCTGCAGCCGCTTGTACGCGTGTCATACCCAGCGGCAGGCCAAAACCGAGGACCAGTGCGCCGACAGCGGTGCCGGTGAGAAAACGTCTGCGCGAAACATTGATCGGTTCGTGCAGGTCCGTTGCCGAGGCTTGCAGGGCAGGGTCGATTCGAACGTTCATCATGCTTCCCCCTTGCCAGCAAGCTCATGCATGGCGGCATGAATGGCGTTGTAAGTACCGCAGCGGCACAGGTTGACCATTGCGGCCTCGATCTGCGCATCACTCGGCCTGGGGTTTTGTTTGAGCAGCGCGGTGGCGGCCATCACCTGCCCGGACTGACAGTAGCCGCACTGGGCGACCTGCAGATCGACCCAGGTCGAAACAACCCGCTTGCCCACTTCATCGGTCTCTATGGCTTCAATGGTGGTGACCTCGCGACCGACGACCCCGGCGACCGGCGTGACGCAGGAACGCACCACATTGCCGTCCACCAGCACCGAACAGGCGCCGCACTGCGCCAGTCCGCAGCCGTACTTGGTCCCGGTCATGCCCAGGTCATCGCGGATAACCCACAGCAAGGGCGTATCGGCGTCGGCATCGACCTGATAGGTCTTCTGGTTGATTCGTAGTTCCATGGTTCACCCGCTGATCATCGGTTGACGTGCATTGTCATGAGCGGTGACACGCGGCAAGGCGCATCACCGGTGAAGCCGGTTGTCGGTTCAGTTCGCTACGCTGCCGAGCGCTTCTGTCTCGAACGGTTGTCCGCGCAGAAGGGCCATGTCCCGACTTGGCGCGGTGCCGAACAGTCGGCCGTATTCGCGGCTGAATTGCGAAGGACTTTCATAGCCGACCGCGAACGCTGCGCGTGACACATCGAGACGTTCTACCAGCATCAGCCGCCGGGCCTCGTTGAGCCGCAGCCATTTCTGGTACTGCAGCGGACTCATGCCGGTGAGCTGGCGGAAATGATGGTGAAAGGTCGGAGCACTCATCTGCACCCGCGCGGCCAGGTCGTCAATGCGTAGAGCCTCGGTGTAATTGACCTTGAGCCAGTCGATGGCCTTGGCGATGCGATAACCCTGGCCATCGACGGCAGTGATCTGCCGCAAGCGTGCACCCTGGTCGGTATGCAGCAGCCGATAGTGGATTTCTCGCAGGATCAGCGGCGCCAGCACCGGGATCGCCTCGGGTTCGTCCAGCAATCCCAGCAGGCGAGCGAACGCGCCTTCCAAAGCAGGCGACAGGCTGCCGATCCCGGCGCCCGTACCCATTGATGGCTGGCGTTTCGTGGGCAAGCCGCTCTTGGAGATGACTTCGGCAAGCATGCCGATATCCAGCTTCAGTACCACGCCGACACAAGGCTGTTCGGCACTGGCGTGGACCACTTCAGAGTTGGCGGGCAGGTCCAGTGATGTGACCAGAAAACGCGAAGGGTCATAGCTGTAGCCCTCACCACCGACCCACAAACGCTTCTCGCCGCGCCCCACCAGAATTAGGCTTGGCTCAATCATGCATACGACGGGCGGCGCCGGGTGATCGCGACGAAACAGCGACAGGCCGGGTATGGCCGTGGAGAAATCTCCCGGTGCGCTCACTCGCGGGTCAACATTCGATGCCCAGGGCGATTCCTGGGCCAAGGGGATAAGGGTCATGTGGGCTTACTCCTGTTGACCCGACTCTAATCCGCGCGCAAGACGTTTCCTATCCACCACCCTGCATCCTCAGAGGATCAGGCAAACATTCAAGAGGAATGCACTAGGGAAGGGCCGGGTTGACCGGGAGAATGTGTCTATCTGTTACGGGAGACAGTGCCCGGTGGGGCAAAAAACTGCATATCCCTGCGCATCACCTCCATACCTCTTTCGCATCACAGGTACGTCTCATGACCTTGCTTTCTACAAAACGAGGCTGGGGCGCAGTGCTGGCCATGTCGTTGGCCGCATTCGCTCTGGTCGCTTCAGAGTTCATGCCGGTCAGCCTGCTGACGCCGATTGCAGCCGACCTGCATATCACCGAAGGCCAGGCCGGGCAGGGGATTTCCGTGTCCGGTGCCTTTGCCTTGATCACCAGCCTGCTGATTGCCTCGGTCGCCGCTCGCGTCGAACGCAAGAAGCTGCTGCTGGGCCTGACCTTGTTGATGATCGTCTCCGGTACGGTCGTCGCGGTCGCGCCGGGCTACCCGTCATTCATGTTTGGACGTGCGTTGATCGGGATAGCGATTGGTGGTTTCTGGTCATTGTCGGCGGCGACTGCAATGCGTCTGGTGCAGCCTGAACAGGTTTCGCGAGCGCTGGCCATCGTCAATGGCGGTAACGCGCTGGCCACGGTCATCGCCGCTCCGGCGGGCAGTTTTCTTGGTTCGCTGATCGGCTGGCGTGGCGCGTTCTTCTGTGTGGTTCCAGTCGCAGTGCTGGCCGCCGTGTGGCTGCTGATCAGCCTGCCGTCCTTCAAGGCCGAGCGCCAGGCCGGTAGCGGCAACGTTCTGCGACTGATGAAACAGTTGCCAGTGGCCTTGGGCATGGTCGCCGTCAGCGTGTTTTTCATGGGCCAGTTCATGCTGTTCACCTACCTGCGGCCATTTCTTGAGGGCGTGACCGGCGTGAGTGTCTCAACCTTGTCCTTCATGCTGCTGGGGCTTGGAGTGGCAGGTTTTATCGGCACCTTTCTGATCGAACGGTTTATCGGTCGCGGCCTCTACCGCACGCTGACCGCCATTCCACTGATCATGGCGGTGATCGCGCTGGCGTTGGTCAGCTTCGGCAAATCACCTGTGCTGACCGCCGTGTTGCTCGGAATCTGGGGGCTGGTCGCCACGGCCGCGCCGGTCGGCTGGTGGACATGGATGGCGCAGACGCTCCCGGATGATGCGGAAGCCGGAGGCGGCTTGCTGGTGGCCATCGTCCAACTAGCGATCGCCGGCGGCGCAATCATTGGCGGTCTGGCCTTTGATTTGAGCGGCTACAAAGCCACCTTCGAGCTTAGCGCCGCTGTCCTGGTCGCCGCATCTGTGCTGGCCTGGCTGGCCGGACGCAATGCCACGGAAGTTCATCTTGTCGAGCCGAACGCGACAGCCTGACGAGATCACCTGCAACCGGTTTCGCCTTATGGCTCAAGCATCAAACTGCTCCAAACGATAACGGGCGGTTCAACCCGCGCAACATCCGGTTGCGGCGCTTGCTGTTCCTGCACCTCTGGCGAAATCACTTCGGATGATGAGCGCTCAAGCAGTAAAAGCTGTGCAGTTTCTATGGTCGACTCATAAGTAGGCGGCGTGGTCATTTGAGCGAAACAACGACCTTGCCCTTGGCGCGTCCCTGCTCAACGTACTTCAATGCTTCAGCCGTTGATTCAAAGGGGAAGGAACGATCAACCACTGGTTTGATGATCCCGTCCTCCACGAGCGCGGTGATTTGTTGCAGTTGAGCGCCATTGGCCCGCATGAACACGAACGCGTATCTGACATCCTGCTTGCGCGCTTTGCGACGAATGCCAAGGCTCAGCAGTCGCATGACTTGCTGCAATGGCCAGGACAATCCTTGCTCCCTCGCGAACTGCACAGTGGGTGGGCCCGAGATGGAAATGAGTTGACCACCGGGTTTCAGGACCGCGAGTGATTTCTCCAGCACGTCGGCGCCAAGGCTGTTCAGCACCAGGTCGTAGTCACGCAGCACATTTTCGAAGTTCTGCTGTTTATAGTCGATGACTAGATCGGCCCCCAGCGCCTTGACCCATTCGACATTGGCGGTGCTGGTAGTTGTAGCGACAAACGCACCGAGGTGTTTGGCAAGCTGAATCGCAATTGTGCCGACGCCGCCGGAACCCGCGTGAATCAGCACTTTCTGGCCCTTTTGCAGCCGGGCGGTTTCAACCAGTACTTGCCAGGCGGTCAGTGCAACCAAGGGCAGGGATGCGGCTTGTGCCATGTCGGTATTGGCGGGTTTCAGGGCGACCGCGTTTTCGTTCACGGCGATCAATTGGGCGAACGTCCCGATCCGCGCTTCGGGCGGGCGAGCGTATACCTCGTCTCCCGGTTTGAAGCGTGTCACCTCCGGGCCGACTTCAACCACAACCCCCGCCAGGTCATTGCCCAATATCAACGGAAAGGCATAGGGCAGAATCAGCTTGAAGTCGCCTTTGCTGATCTTCGAATCCAGCACGTTGACACTGCTCGCATGGCCCTCGATCAAGACGTCGTGCGCACCGACTGCAGGGGCGGGCGCTTCGCCAATGCGTCCGGGGTTCTTGCCATAGCCATCAATCAGAAATGCTTTCATCGTGGTGCGGCTCTTGCTGGTTATACGGAGGGTAGTCGGTGGGGTTGCGGTGTTAGTGCGTGACGTGGTCAAGCATCGAGAAACGCCTGCGCCTTGGTCACAAAGTCGGCGTGATGCTGGAAAATCCCACCGTGCCCGGCATCCTCATAAATCACCAACTGTGCGTTGGGGATAAGCCTGGCCAGTTCAAACGAGTTAACGCTGGGCACCATGATGTCGTTGTCGCCGTTGACGACCAGCGTCGGCGTGCGCAAGCGTCCAAGCGCTTGTCGCGGTTGTCTGCCCCACGCCGTGATGGCTTTCAATTGCCGCAGGAAAGCGCGGGGCGTCGGGCCCTTGTCGCGATTTTTCTTGCGTGCCTTGAGGCGTCTTAAATACTGCGAGGCAGACCGTCGCCCATTGGCCGACGAGGTGAAGAAAAGGTAGAACTTGGGATCGCGCAGGGTCAGCAAACCTTTGAGGATCAATGGCCATGACACTGTGCCGACCTTGTCGATGCCGGTGCCGCCCGCCGGTCCAGTACCGGTCAGAATCAACCGGCGTACCAAGTCGGGCGCCTTGAGGGCAATGTCCTGAGCGACGAAACCTCCGAGGGAGAAACCGAGCACATCCACGGTTTTCAGCCCCAGCGCCCTGATCAGCTGGATGGCATCGTCGGCCATTTCGCCCACCGTCAGTGGCGCGGTTCCACCCGAGTTGCCGATGCCGCGATAGTCGGTGGTGATGACGCGTCTGGTTTGCGCCAGGCCATCGATGATCGCGGGGTCGAAGTTGTCCAGCACTGCGCCCCAATGGTTGAACAGTACCAGGGGCATGCCGGTTGCGGGCCCAGTGTCGCGGTAGGCGAAGGGAATGCCGTTGACCGTGATCGACTGGTTCGCCGCGTCGATGAATAACGTCGGCGAACCCGAGCGGGAATTTGTCTGCATTGAACTCATAGTCACTCCGGCCAGCGGGCAGGATTCGATGCAATGCCATGTGCCTGCATCGAATCTGCCGCGAATGCTCGCTAGCAAAAAATCAATGTGGCGTCTGGTAGCGTTGGGCGACCGCAGACTGGCGGATTTGCCCCAGCAGGCCCTGGCGTGCGCCCTGCAGGTCATCCCAGCGCTCAGCTTCGTGCAGCGGCGGGATGGTCACAGGTTCGCGACGATCGAAGCCGACCAGAGCGGCATCCACCAGGTCACTCACTTCCATGATTTCGCTCAGGGTATTGATGTCGACGCCGGAGCGATCCCAGATTTCCGTGCGGGTGGCGGCGGGCAACACGGCCTGCACGTAGACGCCCTGAGGCGAAAGCTCCAGGCTCAGGCCCTGGGACAGGAACAGCACAAAGGCCTTGGTCGCACCGTAGACCGTCATGCCGAACTCCGGCGCCAGACCCACCACCGAACCGATGTTGATGATCGCACCATCGCCGGCCTTGGCCAGGCGTGGGGCGATGGCGTTGGCGAGCCGCACCAATGCCGTGGTGTTGAGGGCAACCAGTTGCGCAACGCTGTCGGTGCTTTGGTCGACGAAGTGGCCGGACAGCGCGGCGCCGGCGTTATTGACGAGAATGCCGATGCGGGCGTCGTCGCGCAGGCGGCTTTCAACGGTGGTGAGATCGCTGAGTTGGGTCAGGTCTGCCGGGATGACATCGACGGCGACGTCGTGCTCGCTGCGCAATCGCGCTGCGAGTGCGTCCAGGCGAGCCTGATCGCGGGCGACCAGTACCAGATCATGGCCGCGTTGTGCGAAGCGTTCGGCGTAGACAGCGCCAATTCCGGTGGAGGCGCCGGTGATCAGAACAGTAGGGCGAGTGTTCATGGGGTATCTCTCTTTCAGGAGGTGAGAAACACAACGCGCTCAGCTTGCGCTGACGCTCGATTCAGCCAGTGTCGGGTAGTCGATGTAGCCCGCCGCGCCGCCGCCGTAGAGGGTGGCGGGATTGA
Source organism: Pseudomonas sp. BW7P1 (assembly GCF_024981055.1). Lineage (NCBI taxonomy): Bacteria > Pseudomonadati > Pseudomonadota > Gammaproteobacteria > Pseudomonadales > Pseudomonadaceae > Pseudomonas > Pseudomonas sp. BW7P1. The sequence goes on from NZ_CP103374.1 coordinate 2,870,782, forward strand.
ACGCGGACAGCGGCGCGCCCTGCTTGAGGCGCTCCACCAGATCCGGGTTGCCAATGAAAGGGCGACCGAAGGCGATCAGGTCGGCCTGGTCTTCGGCGAGCCGCGCGTTCGCTAGGTCCAGGTCATAGCCGTTGTTGGCGATATAGGTGTTTTTGAAGCGCTGGCGCAGGGCGCCAAAATCGAAAGGCGCCACGTCGCGCGGGCCGCCGGTCGCGCCTTCGACCACGTGCAGATAAATCACACCGAGGGCGTCGAGTTGCTCGACGACGTAATTGAATTGCGCCTGCGGATCGCTGCTGGAGACGCCATTGGCCGGCGACACTGGAGACAGGCGCACACCGGTGCGATCCGCGCCGATTTCATTGATGACGGCCGCCGTCACTTCGAGCAACAGACGCGCACGATTTTCAATCGAGCCGCCGTAAGCGTCGGTGCGCAGATTGGCGTTGTCCTTGAGGAATTGATCCAGCAAGTAGCCGTTTGCACCGTGAATCTCCACGCCATCGAACCCGGCATCGACCGCGTTAGCCGCAGCCTGGCGGAAATCGGAGACGATCCCCGGCAGTTCGCTGGTTTCCAGGGCGCGGGGTTCGGAGACGTCTTCAAAGCGGTTGTTGACGAACACTTTGGTCGCGGCACGCAGCGCAGAAGGGGCCACCGGTGCGGCGCCGTTTTCTTGCAGGTCAACGTGTGAGACGCGGCCGACATGCCACAGCTGCAGGAAGATTTTTCCGCCTTTAGCGTGGACGGCATCGGTGACTGTGCGCCAACCATCGATTTGCGCCTGGGTGTAGATCCCGGGGGTGTCCTGATAACCCTGGCCCTGTCGGGAAATCTGTGTAGCTTCGCTGATCAGCAAACCGGCGCTGGCACGCTGGCTGTAATAGGTCGCCGCAAATTCGCTGGCGACGAAGCCCTGGCCAGCGCGGTTGCGTGTCAGTGGTGCGAGAACGACGCGGTTCGACAGCGTGAGACTGCCTAGCGTGTATGGGGTGAACAGAGTCTGCTTGGTCATCTGATGAATCATCCGTGCCCGTTGATGGAGATCGGTGGGGTGTGGAATTAGGATGATGATCGAAATCTAAACTGTCAACGGTTTTGATTATGGGCGACATCTATGTATCATCGGAGGCAGGAATTCCCGCTAAACACGAGGTATTGCACGTGAGAGTGACCAAGGCCCAGGCGCAGGCCAATCGAGAACACATCGTTGAGACGGCCTCAGAGCTGTTCCGTGAGCGTGGCTTTGACGGCGTCGGTGTGGCGGATCTCATGGCGGCTGCCGGTTTCACCCATGGGGGCTTCTACAAGCATTTCGGGTCGAAGGCCGACCTGATGGCCGAAGCTTCGGCCTGCAGTCTCGGCAAATCGTTGACCGGCGCCCAGGCGCTCGATGTTCCGGGTTTCATCGACGTCTACGTGAACAGAGAACATCGCGACGGACGCGGCAGCGGTTGCACGATGGCCGCACTGTGTGGCGACGCGGCGCGTCAGTCGGACGATGTGAAAGCAACGTTTGCCGAAGGCATTGAGCACACCCTGCAAACCCTGGGGGATAAATACCCGACTGGGCCGGATGCCGCGGAGGGTGAGGGGAGAAAGAAAATGATCGATCTGCTGTCGCGTGCGGTCGGCGCAATCATCCTGTCACGCGCCTGCCCGGATGATTCTGCCTTGGCGGATGAGATCCTTGAGGTATGCCGCGCTGAAATGCTTGCTTCATTGCCGGTGTTGTCGGTCGATGACGTGGAAACGCCGTAGAAGGGCCGATTCGCGCTCTTCGATGACTTGAATGTCAGCCCGTATTCAGCAGGCCGGCCAGTTATTCGTGACTATGTACTAAATTGGTCACGATTTGTAAGTCCTCGACAGGGTGAGTAAGCTACGCCCATGAATCAGCCATCCATATCTTCGCCCGGCCCACGTGGCCCAGTCGATCACGACATTCGTGATCAGATCGTCGCGGCAGCCAATGAACACTTCAGCCAATACGGCTATGGCAAAACCACGGTTTCCGATCTGGCCAGGGCCATCGGTTTTTCCAAGGCGTACATCTATAAATTCTTTGATTCCAAACAGGCGATCGGAGAAGCGATCTGCTCAAATTGTCTGGGCCAAATCGTTGCAGCGGTAGAGCAGGCTGTTAACGCAGAGGCGATTTCGCCGACCGAGCGTTTCCGCCGACTGGTGAAAACCGTGATAGCAACGGGTGTGGACCTGTTCTTCAATGATCGCAAGCTCTACGACATCGCTGCATTCTCCGCCGGGGAGCGCTGGCCCAGTGCCCAGATGTATGAAGACCAGATCAAGCGCTTTATCTTCGACATCGTGCGTGAAGGGCGGGAGCTCGGAGAGTTCGAGCGCAAGACCCCGCTGGACGAGACCGTCGAGGCTATTCATCTGGCCCTGCGCCCCTTCGTCAATCCGCTGCTGCTGCAGCACAATCTGGACTTTATCGAGGTAGCGCCCACGCTGACCTCCAATCTCATTCTGCGTAGCCTGATGCCCTGACCAACTCAGCTCACCTGTTCAGGTCAGTTGAGCCACAGCGCGACATCCCCGAACTAGATTTCCCGTTCCCGACACATGTGTGCCGGGGCGGCGTTCAATTTTGCTTTATGTGACCATTGACTGATTTGGTCACTTGGATAGTATGGCTTCGCTGTCGTTCTCGATGTTGTTTTTCAGTGATCCCATAGAGTCCAGATAATGAAAAAAATAATGCTCAAGAACCCCCTCGGCCTGGCCGTTGCGCTGGTGTCCTCCAATGTGTTGGCCGGTGGTTTTGCCCTCAACGAACAAAGCATCAGTGGGATGGGTTCCGGTTTTGCCGGTCGATCTTCATCTGCCGAAGACGCCAGTACCATCTACGGTAACCCGGCGGGCATGGCGCGGCTTAAACGAGAGCAGGTGAGCGTGGGGGAGGCGACGTTGTTCGCCAAATCGGACATCAGCCAGACACGCAGTACGTTTGGGGGAAAGGAAGACGGCGACATGGTGCCTACCACCACAGTACCGATGGGGTATTACGTCAAACCGATCGATGAACATTGGGCATTCGGTGTCGGGTTCTATGTGCCTTTCGGGCTGATCACTGACTACGGCAGTGGTTTTGCCGGACGCTATTACGCCAACAAAAGTGAAGTCACCACACTGACCTTTCAACCGACCATCAGCTACGCGTTTAACGAGAAGGTGTCGATCGGGTTCGGGCCGACCATCAATCGTATCGGCGGAGAGATATCGGGTATGGTGCCCAATCCACTCAGCCCGGGGCGCAATGACGGCAAGCTCAAAAGCACCGGTGATGACACTGCACTGGGTTTCAATGCTGGCGTGCTGGTGCAGGCGACCGATCAGACCCGCCTGGGCCTTACTTATCACTCCAAAGTCAGTTACCACCTAGATGCTAAAACCAAGGTTACGGAGGGCATCTTCAGCATGCTGGGTGTCAGCGGCCGTAGCTACGACGCATCGCTGGATGTGAAGACGCCGGAGACAGTGGACTTTTCGCTGACGCATCAATTCAACAACGACTGGACGCTTTATGTGGGCAGTACCTGGACGCGCTGGAGCCGCTTCAAGGAGCTGACGATTGAGAACAGCGGCTTGCCCCCCTTGCTCAGCGGTCAATTGGGGACGATCAGCGAAGAGCAGAACTGGCATGACACCTGGGCCCATGCGATCGGAGCGGCCTATAAATTGAATAACCAATGGGTGCTGCGTGGCGGGTTTTCGGTCGATCAGTCACCCGCCAACAACACCAATCGGGGGCCGCGAATCCCTACAGGCGACCGTAAGGTTGTCAGCTTCGGTGCCGGCTGGACGCCGGTGGACAATGTCACAATCGATCTTGCGTATTCCTATCTTTGGGAGGAAAGCGTGGAGGTCAACGACACCTCGGCAGCGAGAGGTGCCTACAGTGCCAAGTACAAGAACAGTGCCAGCGGGTTCGGTACGTCGGTCAGTTACCGCTTCTAGTTGAGCGCTATTAAGCCAAATACGGGGCGGGAGTACACGTGTCTCCCGACTCTTAAAGCGATCTGGGGTTGCTGCTCAGCGTGCCGCTACAGAACCCGGCTCAACGGGTTGCCATCCTCCACCGAGCGACTTGAATACCGCCACCGCCGCACGGGCCGATTCCGTCCGTGCCTGCGCTCTGGCGTCGGAGGTCTGCAACAGTGTTTCGTCGGCGTGCAGGACATCGATCAGGCTGGCGGTGCCTTTCTCATAGGCGGTGAACGAGGACTGGCGAGCTTGAGTCAGCGCCGCTTCGCCGCCGGTAAGGGTAGTGGTCTGGGTTTGCCGATTCACCAGTGAGGACAGCGCGTTCTCTACATCTTCAGTGGCGCGCAGTACCGACTGGCGATAGGCCGCCAATGCTTCAGATTCCTGACCTTTGGCCTGATCGATCTGGGCGTTGATGCGTCCGAAGTCGAATAGCCTCCAGCGTAAACCCAGCACGCCGGCCGACTGGCTTGCGCCGCCGGTGAAAAGATTGCCACCGGATACGGCTGTCGCGCTGCCGAGCAAGGCGCTGAGGGAAAATTTCGGGTAGTACTCGGCAATCGCTTCACCGATGCGCGCGTTGGACGCCGCAAGACGGCGTTCGGCCACGATAAGGTCCGGTCTGCGCCGCAGCAGATCTGCCGGTGTGCCCAGCGCAGTCAACGACGGCACATCGGGAATTTCGCCCTCACGTGCCAGTTGCGTGCGATGAGTGCCGGGAGGCGTGCCGAGCAGTACGTCCATCGCATTCATTGCTGCTTCCAGACCGCTTTGCAGTACCGGAACGGTCGCCTGGACTTGCGACAATTCACCCTCGGCCTGACGCACCTGGTACTCCGCGGCCAGGCCCTTGCCGTAAAGCAACCGGACTTTCTCCAGCAACGCGCGTCGGGTGTCGACTTGCCGGTTGGCAATGTCCAGCCGTGCCTGTAATCCGCGCAGGGAGGTGTAGATATCGGCCGTTTGCGCGGCGATCGCCAGCCGTGTAGCGGTGAAACCCGCTGCTGAGGCCTGGTACTCGGCCACTGCTGCCTCACGTCCACGGCGCAGCCCACCAAAGACATCGACTTCCCAGCTCGCCTCGAAGTTGGCCTCGTAAGAATTGCCGTAACGATCATAGCCCGGTGATGAATTCAACACCTGGCCCAGTGGCGTCTCGACGGACTGATAAGCGCGTGCCGCTTGTGCGTTGATGTTCGCCGAGGGCAGCAGTGCTGCGTTTGCGGCTCCTAGGCCGGCCCTTGCCTGGGTGACGCGCGCCGACGCCTGTGCCAGATCCAGATTCTGCTGCAGCGCCTGGTTGATGAAGTCGGTCAACAGCGGATCATTAAAGTTTTTCCACCAGTCAGCGAGACCGTCCGGTGTCAATCCTGATCGCGGTTCGACAGCGGACTGGCCCAGGAAATGGTCCGAAAGCGGGGCGTCTGGACGATGGTAATCCGGACCCACCGCACAACCTGTCATTAGGCTGGCGGTAACCAAAAGAGTAATTGGGCGGAGAGGAGGCATCGGCGTTCCTTAACGAGATTTTCGTGACCATAATACGTAATGGTCACAGCGTGTCAATTAAGGGCGATAGAGCTTATTGGCTTATTGAAAAGGCAGTTTCGGCAAAATTGATAATGCTTGAGCGTCGTATACTTCAAATATCGTGACTATTGACTGCAATGGTCACAAGTCTGAGAATATGATGACCATCCTATTTTTAGTAAGGGAACCTATGCGCCGGCTCCGAATTTTCCCCATAGCCGCATGCCTGTTGCCACTCGTCCTAGTAGCGTGCGGTGATTCTTCCTCCGTAGTCGACCCGCGTACTCAAGCGCCTTTGGTCCGGGCCACCGCCGTTCAGGCAGCGGCCGACGGTTCCCGATCTTTTACGGGAGTGGTGACGGCGCGCATTCAGGGCGACCTGGGCTTTCGCGTATCGGGCAAGGTGCTCGAGCGTCTGGTTGACACGGGGCAGACCGTCAAGCGCGGTCAGCCGCTGATGCGGCTTGATCCCATTGACTTGGGGTTGCAGGCGCGCGCGCAGCAGGAGTCGGTCATCGCTGCACGGGCCCGCGCCAGGCAGACAGCCGATGACGAAGCCCGCTATCGCACCCTGGTCAGCGCCGGCGCCATTTCCGCATCTGCATACGATCAGATCAAAGCCGCCGCAGATACCGCCAAGGCGCAACTAAGCGCCGCTGAAGCAAATGCGGACGTTGCACGCAACGCTTCCGGATATGCGGTGCTGGTCGCCGATGCCGATGGCGTTGTAGTGGAAACACTCGCCGAACCCGGACAAGTCGTCAGCCCGGGACAGCCGGTGGTTCGACTGGCGCGGGCAGGGCAACGCGAGGCCATCGTGCACTTGCCCGAGACGTTGCGTCCCGCAGCAGGATCCACCGCTCAAGCCACGCGCTACGGCGACGCTTCGGGGGCTGTTACCGCGAAACTGAGGTTGCTTTCGGATTCGGCGGACCGCACGACGCGTACGTTCGAGGCCCGCTATGTACTGGAAGGCGCGCTGGCCAATGCGCCGATAGGTTCGACAGTCACCCTCAGAATAGCCGAGGGCTCGACACCTGCCGCGTCGTTGCAAGTGCCCATTGCCGCGCTTTACGACGCCGGTAAAGGCCCTGGGGTGTGGGTTATCACCGGCACCCCGCCAAGCGTGACTTGGCGACCGGTTCAGGTGCTAGGGTTGAGCGACGAATCGGCCCGAGTGGCCGGCGACCTTCGCGTCGGCGAGCAAATCGTTGCGCTGGGCGCTCATCTGTTGCGCGAAGGTGAGCCTGTAAGAATGCCTGTGCCTGATGCGGCCACCGTTGCCGGGAGTCGTCCATGAGCGAAGGACGATTCAACATTTCCGCCATCGCCGTTCGCGAGCGGGCGATTACAGTCTTTCTGATTTTCCTGATTGCCGTTGCCGGCATCCTGGCGTTCTTCCAGTTGGGGCGTGCCGAAGACCCTCCTTTTACAGTCAAGCAGTTGACCGTCATCACGGCGTGGCCGGGGGCTACCGCACAAGAGATGCAGGATCAGGTCGCGGAACCCCTGGAAAAACGCCTGCAAGAGCTCAAATGGTACGACCGCTCCGAAACCTATACGCGGCCGGGGCTCGCTTTCACGATGGTCTCGTTGCTCGATAGCACGCCGCCTGCGCAAGTGCAGGAGGAGTTCTATCAGGCGCGTAAAAAACTCGACGATGAAGCCATCAAGTTGCCGGCGGGCGTCATCGGGCCGATGGTCAACGATGAGTATTCGGACGTGACCTTTGCGCTGTTCGCCCTGAAATCTAAAGGCGAGCCCCAGCGCTTGCTGGTCCGCGATGCGGAGTCGATGCGCCAGCGCCTGTTGCATGTGCCGGGGGTGAAGAAGGTCAACATCATCGGCGAACAAGCCGAACGGATATTTGTTTCGTTCTCTCATGATCGGTTGGCGACCCTGGGCTTGTCACCGCAGGACATCTTCGCCGCGCTGAACAGTCAGAATGCGCTGACCCCGGCCGGATCAATCGAAACCAGCGGGCCACAGATTATTCTGCGTCTCGATGGTGCGTTCGACAAACTGCAGAAAATCCGCGATACCCCTGTGGTCGTGCAAGGGCGGACACTCAAGCTGTCTGATGTGGCGACGGTCGAACGCGGTTATGAAGACCCGGCCACTTTTCTGGTGCGCAATAACGGCGAAGATGCGCTGTTGCTCGGCGTAGTGATGCGCGAGGGCTGGAACGGTCTTGATCTGGGCAAGGCGCTGGATGCCGAGACCGCAAGGATCAATGAGGAAATGCCACTGGGCATGAGCCTCTCGAAGGTCACCGACCAGGCTGTGAATATCGACTCTGCCGTCGGCGAGTTCATGGTCAAATTCTTCGTCGCGCTGCTGGTGGTCATGCTCGTCTGCTTTCTCAGCATGGGCTGGCGTGTCGGCGTGGTGGTCGCCGCCGCCGTGCCTTTGACCCTGGCGATCGTGTTTGTGGTGATGGCAGCCACCGGCAAGAACTTCGACCGTATTACCCTCGGGTCGTTGATCTTGGCGCTGGGGCTACTGGTCGATGACGCGATCATTGCCATTGAAATGATGGTGGTGAAAATGGAGGAGGGCTACGATCGCATCAAGGCGTCTGCCTATGCCTGGAGCCACACGGCGGCACCGATGCTGGCGGGAACCCTCGTGACGGCGATCGGTTTTTTGCCGAACGGTTTCGCTCAGTCAACTGCCGGCGAATACACCAGTAACATGTTCTGGATCGTGGGCATTGCTCTCATCGCTTCGTGGGTCGTGGCAGTGGCGTTTACCCCTTATCTGGGCGTGAAACTGTTGCCAGACATCAAGGCAGTCGAGGGTGGACACGCGGCCATCTACAACACGCCGCGATACAACCGCTTCCGCCGGGTTCTGACCCGGGTCATCGCGCGCAAATGGTGGGTCGCGGGCATGGTTATCGGACTGTTCTTCGTGGCGGCGGCGGGCATGGGTCTGGTGAAGAAACAGTTCTTCCCAACCTCTGACCGTCCCGAAGTCATGATCGAGGTGCAAATGCCCTACGGCACTTCCATCGAGCAGACCAGCGCCACGGCCGCCAAAGTAGAAGCCTGGCTGCGCCAGCAAGACGAGGCAAAAATCGTCACGGCCTATATTGGCCAAGGGGCGCCGCGTTTCTTTCTGGCGATGGCGCCGGAGCTGCCCGATCCGTCGTTCGCCAAGATCGTTGTGCTGACCGACAGTCAGGAGGCACGGGAAACCCTCAAGCTGCGTTTTCGTGACGCGGTCGCTCAAGGGCTTGCCCCTGAGGCGCGCCTCAGGGCATCGCAGATTGTGTTTGGTCCTTATTCGCCATTTCCGGTGGCTTACCGGGTGATGGGGCCTGATCCGGCAAAGTTGCGCGTGATCGCCGAGCAGGTGCGGGGCGTGATGCAAGACAGTCCGATGATGAGAACCGTGAACACTGATTGGGGGCCGCTTACTCCATCGTTGCATTTCAACCTGGATCAGGACCGTCTGCAGGCAGTGGGGCTGACATCGACTGCGGTTGCACAGCAATTGCAATTCCTGCTCAGCGGAGTACCGATCACGGCGGTGCGTGAAGATATTCGTTCAGTGCAGATCATGGGGCGGGCAGCGGGCGATATACGGCTCGATCCGCAACAAATCGAAGGCTTCACTTTAGTCGGTGCGTCGGGACAGCGAATCCCCTTGTCGCAGATAGGCGAGGTCGATGTGCGCATGGAAGATCCGATCCTGCGCCGGCGTGATCGCACCCCGACCATCACCGTGCGCGGCGACATTGCCGAGGACTTGCAGCCACCGGATGTTTCCAGCGCGCTTCTGAAGCAACTGCAGCCGATCATCGAGAAGCTGCCTTCCGGTTACCGGATCGAGCAGGCGGGCGCGATTGAAGAGTCCGGCAAGGCCGGCAAGGCGATCCTGCCGTTGTTGCCGATCATGATTGCCATGACCCTGGTCATCATCATTGTGCAGGTCCGTTCGATCTCGGCGATGATCATGGTGTTCCTTACCTCGCCGTTAGGGTTGATTGGTGTGGTGCCGACACTGCTCATCTTCAATCAGCCGTTTGGCATCAATGCGCTGGTCGGGTTGATTGCACTGTCGGGGATCCTGATGCGCAATACGCTGATTCTGATCGGTCAGATTCATCACAACGCGCAAGAAGGGCTGGATCCGTTTCACGCTGTCGTCGAAGCCACGGTGCAACGTGCACGACCGGTACTGTTGACGGCCCTGGCGGCAATCCTCGCGTTTATTCCCCTTACACACTCGGTGTTCTGGGGGACGCTGGCCTATACCCTGATTGGCGGCACGCTCGTCGGCACCATCATGACGCTCGTGTTCCTGCCCGCGATGTACTCGATCTGGTTCAAGATCCGTCCTGACGATAAGGGGCAAACTGAAAAAATATAACCGATACAGGTATAAAAGCTTGAAATCGAGGCCCGCTTTGTCGTGCCTCTGCCCCTCTTACTACTCATCTTTTGACTGGTCACGTCTGGCAGGATCACGGACAGTTTTGTCGTTTATCTGAACGTGCGGTATTGGCCGTGGCAGACATTCACGTTGATCCGCTTCTGGCGGTAAGCTGCCTATGGACGTCACCGAATACTCATTGTGGATGAGTTCTGAGTTTTTTGATCTAGGCTGGAACGCTGGAATGGAACGGGAGGGTTGCGGAAATAGCTGAAAAGATGCGGAAACGATCCAGAAATGGAGGTCCAAAAAACGCGAGCTCCAGAAACGACAAAGCCCTGAATAATCAGGGCTTTGAAGTGCTAAATATGGCGGAGGCGATGGGATTCGAACTCATGGACCTGTTACAGTCGACGGTTTTCAAGACCGTTGCCTTAAACCACTCGGCCACACCTCCGTTTGCGTTGCGGGCGCCATAATACCTGAATGAAACACACTGTCAAACTCTGTGCATGGCTTGTTACAGAGCGTCTGTTATGATCTTTGCGACTGAACGTTTCAAACCAACAGGAGTGTCGCCATGCGCGAACAGGATTACGCAGTTCACAACAGCGTGCAGGCTGAGCAGCTAGAGGTTAGCCGCGTCCTGCGCAACACATATGGCTTGCTGGCGCTCACCCTCGCATTCAGCGGTGTGATGGCTTTCGTGGCCCAGCAGATGCGCGTCGGTTACCCGAACATTTTCGTGGTGCTGATCGGCTTCTACGGGCTCTTCTTCCTGACCAACAAGCTTCGTGATTCGGCCTGGGGCCTGGTGTCGGCATTTGCCCTGACCGGTTTCATGGGCTTCCTGCTCGGCCCGATCCTCAACCGTTACCTGGGCATGCAGGGCGGCGCCGAAGTGGTCAGCTCCGCCTTCGCAATGACCGCGCTGGTGTTCGGTGGTCTGTCGGCCTACGTGCTGGTCACCCGCAAGGACATGAGCTTCCTCGGCGGTTTCATCACTGCCGGCTTCTTCGTGTTGCTGGGTGCCACGCTGGCGAGCCTGTTCTTCCAGATCAGCGGTCTGCAACTGGCGATCAGCGCAGGTTTCGTGCTGTTCTCGTCGGTGTGCATCCTGTTCCAGACCAGCGCCATCATCCACGGCGGCGAGCGCAACTACATCATGGCGACCATCAGCCTGTATGTATCGATCTACAACCTGTTCATCAGCCTGTTGCAGATCTTCGGCATCATGGGGCGCGACGACTGATCGCTGCACCGCTATAAACAGAAAACCCGCGAAAGCGGGTTTTTTGTTGCCTGCGAAAAACGGGCAGGGCGCAGGCGATCAATTGATGATCATGCTGCCGTCGGCGTTCTGTTTATAAAGGGTGTAGGGCAGCAGAAACGTATCCAGCACTCCGGAAACCGCTGCGTCAACCACCAGGCCGAGGGACGGGTTCTTGTAGTCGAACGCATCGACATCATCCGGCTTTTCTGCATGAAGCAAGCAGAAATCGTAGGTTGCGCCGCTGTAGATTCGTGGAACGGCACCGCAATAGGTTTTCTTTGCCTTCAACTGATCCACGTTCGTCTTGTCGCTGAACGCCAGGGTCTGTACGGTCCCGCAACCCGTCAGCAGCAGCGCCGCCAACATCATTGCCTGAATTTTCATGCCGCCAATCCTTCGCCGGAAAAAACTCAATCTACGCCGCTCACGTCATCGGTGGCAATCGCCGCTTGACCGGGGTCTTCTTGACGATGGCGGTATTGGTTTCCGCCAGCGTATTCAATCGGTCGAGCAGGGTGTCGAGCTGCTCCATCGAACGCACATGCAGGCGAGCGATAAAACAGTCCTCGCCGGTGACCTTGTCGCACTCGGTGAATTCGGGAATCGACAGAATCTGCCGCTCCACTTCCTGCAACTGCCCCGGCAATGGCCTTACCCGCACGATGGCCTGCAACTGGTAGCCGAAGCACTTCGGATCGATCTCCACCGTGTAGCCCTTGAGTACGCCGCGCTCTTCCAGCCGACGCAGACGCTCGGCCACGCTCGGTGATGACAACCCGCTGATTTGTGCCAGGGCCTTGAGCGAACGCCGGGAGTCTTCCATCAAGGCTCCGATCAGGATCTGGTCGATGTCGTCGGTCATACACAACTCTCGCATTAGGTGAGTGACGCAAGTCACCCTCGATAAAAAAGGCAGAAATCGAGTTTAGCCTGCTTTTTGCGCTGGAGAAGCCCCGGTCTCGCTTGGCATACTTTTGCCACACATTAAGGAGATTGATGATGGACAAAACAATCCGTCGCGGCTCATTCGAAATGACCGCTGCCATGCTGATATCCGGGACGATCGGCTGGTTTGTGCTGGTGTCCGGGCAACCGGTGCTCGACGTGGTGTTCTGGCGCTGCGTATTCGGCTCCGGAACGCTCTTGCTGATTTGCGCCGCATTCGGTTTTCTGCGCCCTGGCATTCTGACCCGCACCACATTCCTGTTGGCGGTGCTCAGCGGTGTGGCAATCGTCGGCAACTGGGTATTGCTGTTCGCTTCGTATTCACGGGCCTCGATTGCCATCGGCACGGCGGTGTACAACGTGCAGCCGTTCATGCTGGTGGGATTGGCAGCACTGTTTCTGGGCGAGAAGATCACCCTGCAAAAGCTGTTCTGGCTGGCGATTTCATTTATGGGGATGCTGGCCATCGTCAGTGCCCATGGCGGGCAGGGTGGTGACGGCAGCGATTACCTGACGGGGATCGCACTGGCGCTGGGGGCCGCGTTTCTGTACGCCGTCGCCGCGTTGATCATCAAGCGCCTGACCGGCACGCCGCCACACCTGATCGCCCTGATCCAGGTCTGCACCGGTGTGCTGCTGCTCGCACCGTTCGCGCATCTTTCAGCGCTGCCGCAGGCGCCGAGTGCCTGGGCCAGTCTGGTGACGCTGGGCATCGTTCACACCGGTTTGATGTATGTGCTGCTTTACGGCGCGATCCAGAAATTGCCGACGGCACTGACCGGCGCACTGTCGTTCATCTATCCAATCGCGGCGATTTTCGTCGACTGGTTTGCCTTCGGTCATCAGTTGCAGATCCTGCAATGGATCGGCGTGGCGGCGATTCTGCTGGCCGCTGCCGGCATGCAACAGGGCTGGGGTTTCAGGTCGCGGCGTCTGGCGGCGCAGTAATCCTCAGATGTTCCAGCGCGGCGCGGTTTTCGCCAGGCGCTGGCGCATCTCACCGATGTTGGACGCCAGTTGCCGGGTCAGCAGACGATAACCGTCCAGCGGGCTGTAGACCGGCGCGTCGAGGCTGGCGTCCGGCAATTCCAGCGGACGCCCAAGGCGCTGGGTCGCACCGGTTTTCAGGGCCCGGGCCATGCCGATCAGTTGCACACGGATCTGCCGATGCTCGGCCTTCAATGCCGATTGCAGATGCGCCATGGCTTCAGAGTCATTGGGATCCGGACGGGTATTGCCGAGGATTTCCAGGGTGCTGATGCACATGCGCAGGTTGCGCTGGATCGCATCCAGTTCGGTCATCGAGACCTTCACCTCCTTGGACACCGACGGCATCAGCGAACGCAGTTGCACCATCACCGTGTTCAATCGGCCCATCAGTTTCAAGTGTTCATCGGCGGAAACCGGCTCGCCGCTGATGATCCGCCCATACACGGTTGCGCAATCGCGCAACGCATCGGCCAGGTTGTAGCGCCACGAATACACCGCGTACAGCGGCAGGGCGAAGGAAAAGGCCAGGGCCAGGGCGATACCGATCAGGATATCGACCCCGCGCCACAGCCCGTCGGTGATCGGGTTGTCGCCATGCCCGGCGACGATGAAAACGGTGATGGCCGAGAGCAGGGCGGTATAACCGCCCTTGCCGATGGCGTGATACGAGAAGAATCCGCACACTACCGCCATCGCGAAATAAGTCAGCCACGGCAGGCCGAGCCAAGCCTGTTGCGCCACCAGTAACAAGCCGACGCCAGCGCCGATCAAGGTGCCGGTGGCGCGCTCGGCGGCTTTCTTGCCGATGTTGCCGTGGTGCTGCAAACCGCCGATCACCACGAGCATGGTCACCGACGCCCATTCGCCGTGGGGCAGGTTGATGCCGGTGGTCAACAGGATCGTCGCCAACAACCCCAGCGCCACCCGAACCGCGTGAATCAACCGCGCGTGGCGGTAGCGACGGTACGGGTCCAGCAGCGGCCGCAGGATCCGCCGCAAAAACGGCGGCCAGCGGTGGGGGCTGAAAGTGCTCAGCGGTGATTCCTCCTCAGAAGATGTAGTCGGTGGTGATGAAGTTCGAATCGCGTCCGCGAATGATTTCGCTGATCAGATCCTTGTTCGGCTCCTGGAACTTGGTGGCCACCAGCGTACGGATCGAAAACACCCGCAGCGCATCGTGTACCGACAGCGTGCCTTCGGCGGAGTTCTTGCGCCCGTTGAACGGGTAGGTGTCCGGGCCGCGCTGGCACTGGGCATTGAGGTTGATCCGCCCGACCTGGTTGGCAAAGGTGTCGACCAGACGACCGACCGCCACCGGGTTGGTGCCGAAGATGCTCAGTTGCTGGCCGAAGTCCGACTCCAGCACGTAGTCGATCACGGTATCGAGATGACGATACGGCACGATGGGTACGACCGGGCCGAACTGCTCTTCCTGATACACGCGCATTTGTGGCGTCACCGGGTACAGCACCGCCGGATAGAAGAACGACTCCCGTGATTCGCCGCCGTTCGGGTTGACCACCTGGGCGCCCTTGCTTTGCGCGTCGGCGACCAGCCCATGCAGATAAACAACCTTGCCCGACTCCGGCAGCGGCGTCAGCGACACGCCGCTGTCCCACGGCATGCCCGGTTTGAGGCTGGCCAGTTTCGCGTTGAATTTCTCGATGAAGCTATCCACGACATCTTCATGAACGAACAGGATTTTCAACGCAGTGCAGCGCTGACCGTTGAACGACAGAGAGCCGGTGACCGCTTCGCTCACCGCGTTATCCAGATCCACCTCCGGCAGGACGATGCCGGGATTTTTCGCATCCAGCCCCAGTGCGGCGCGCAAGCGGTGTGGTTTCGGGTGCAGTTTCTTCAGGTCGCTGGCGGCCTTGTTGGTGCCGATGAAGGCGAAGATGTCGATCTTGCCGCTGGCCATCAGCGCACTGACGGTCTCGCGGCCGCTGCCGTAAATCACGTTGATCACGCCGGTCGGGAAGCTGTCGCGGAAGGCTTCGAGCAGCGGACGGATCAGCAGCACACCGAACTTGGCCGGTTTGAACACCACGGTGTTGCCCATGATCAGCGCCGGAATCAGCGTGGTGAAGGTCTCGTTCAGCGGATAGTTGTAAGGGCCCATGCACAGCGCCACGCCAAGCGGTACGCGGCGGATCTGGCCGAGGGTGTCCTGTTCCAGCTCGAAGCGGCTGGAGCGGCGGTCGAGTTCTTTCAGCGCGTTGATGGTGTCGACGATGTAGTCGCAGGTGCGGTCGAACTCTTTTTCCGAGTCCTTGAGGTTCTTGCCGATTTCCCACATCAGCAGTTTCACCACGGCGTCGCGCTGCTGGCGCATGCGCCCGAGGAAGGCTTCGACGTGCTGGATACGTTCCGCTACGCGCAGTGTCGGCCACAGGCCCTGACCACGGTCGTAGGCGCGTACCGCGGCGTCGAGGGCGGTGAGGGCGGTGTCGGCGTCCAGCAGCGGCGTGCTGCCGAGGATCACTTGTTCGTCGCCGTTGTCGCCGTGCAGATAGACCGGGCTGCGCACGGTGGCGAGCGGGCCGTCCCAGCGGCGCAACTGGCCGTCGACCAGGTACTCGCGTTGTTCGACCTGGCCGTCGAGGCGGTATTTTTCCGGAATGTCGCTGACAGATGGGAACAGATTGCCAAGGATGTTTGCTGTGGTCATGTCGCTACCCGCGTGTCATTGAAAAAGTCTGTAACGGTTATACGCCTGAATGTGCCGAAATTTAAACCCGCAAATGTCACGCGAATGTCACGCGAAACCGCACAGCAGAGCGGGCATCCACGCATGATCGTTAATGGGCTGGCCCCGTTTGCCCCCCTCAATGTCCCGCAATGCCCTCAACCCGCCGACCTGCCTGCCTTAAGGTGTGACCACAACAATAAGCGAGGCCGTTATGCGGGCAATCCGACTCACATTATTACTGGCATTGGCCATGACGCTGCCTGGCTGTGGCGATGACCCCAAACCCTCGGCCAGCACGAATAACGCCATACCTGCAGACCCGGCGCTGGCGCAGATCTACACCAACAGCTGCCAGCTCTGTCACGCCAACCCCGCCGCGAACGCGCCACTCACCGGCGATCGCAAAGCGTGGGAGCCGCGGATCCGCCAGGGCGCCGACACGTTGCTCGACCACGCCATCAACGGCTACAACGGCATGCCGCCGATGGGTCAGTGCGTCGAGTGTTCGGAAGAACAATTCCTTCAGTTGATCGGCTTCATGGCCGGTCAGCCGCTCCCACAATAAGGATTCTGGCATGCCGATAGATCTGACACGCCGGCAGTTGTTGCAGCGGGCAAGCATCGTCGGTGCATTCAGCGCACTGGCTTCCAATCCGGCGCTGGGCCAATTGATGCGCGCGCCCCGGCTGATTCCCTGGCGCAACTGGTCAGGCGGGCAAAGCTGTCTGCCGGCAGCACGGGTGGCCCCGAAAAATCTGGATGAACTGACGGCGTTGATCCAGCAGGCACCGGGCAAGATCCGCCCGGTCGGCTCGGCACACTCCTTCAGCGCACTGGTGCCCACCGACGGCACGCTGCTTTCGTTGAGTTACTTCAACGGTCTGCTGGATCACGATCCGAAAACCCTGCAGGCCGAATTCGCCGCCGGCACACCGATGTCGCGCATGGGCGTGCCGCTCAAGGACGTCGGTCAGGCCCTGAAGAACATGGCCGACATCGACTATCAGACCCTCGCCGGGGCCATCTCCACTTCGACCCACGGCACCGGCAAGACTTTCCAGTCCTATTCCGCCCAGGTCTGCGGGCTGCAACTGGTGACGGCCAGCGGCGAGGTGCTGGACTGCGACAGCCAGCGTCATCCCGAGGTGTTCAATGCTGCGCGGGTGTCCCTCGGTGCGCTGGGCGTGGCGACGAAAATCCGCCTGCAAAACCGCCCGGCCTATCGCCTGCGCGAACGTCAGTGGATCGCCAAAACCGAAGAGCTGCTGGAAGACCTCGACAAGAACACAAGCGAAAACCAGCATTGGGAAATGCTCGTCGTCACTCACTCCGACTACGCCTTGTCGATTGCCCTCAACGAAACCACCGACCCGGCCACGCCACCGATTCCCCCTGAAGAGGAGGGCGGCAACGAGTTCGTGACCCTGATCGAGAAGCTCGACAAGTACGGCAGCGATTTCCCGGGCCTGCGCACTTCGCTGCTCAACAGCATGCGACATCTGGCGAGTTTCGAGGATCGGGTCGGCGACTCGTTCGACATCTACGCCAACGTGCGCACCGTGCGTTTCAACGAGATGGAGTATTCGGTGCCCGCCGAACACGGCCCGGCGTGCCTGCGCGAGATTCTCAAGCTGATCCGCGACAAGGATCTGCGCACCTGGTTTCCCATCGAGTACCGCTACGTCAAGGCCGACGACATTCCACTGAGCATGTTCGAGGGGCGCGACAGCTGTTCGATCTCGGTGCATCAGCATTACCAGATGGACCATCACAATTTCTTCGCCGCCGTCGAGCCGATCTTCTGGAAGTACAACGGCCGTCCGCACTGGGGCAAGCTGCACACGCTCAATGCCCGCACGTTGCAGACACTGTATCCGCGCTGGCAGGAATTCATTCAGGTGCGCGAGGCGCTGGACCCGAGCGGCAAGTTCCTCAACGCGCATCTGTCGTCGATTCTGGGGGTGAGCTGATGGCGGTCAATCGACGCAATTTCGTACTCGGCACTCTGGGTGTCGGCGCCCTGCTGGTGGGCGTTGGCGCGTGGCTGCGGCCGGGGGATCGCGGCGGCCCTTACAGCGAATATTTTCGGGCGTTGAACAACGAGCTGAAAGCAAAAGGCCCGATGCGCCCGGTGTTGCTGATCGATCTGGATCGCCTCGACCACAACATTGACGTGGTCATGGGCTCGGTCAGACGCAGCGGCAAACACCTGCGACTGGTGGAGAAATCGTTGCCATCGCCAGGACTGCTCAGCTACATCGGGCAACGGGCCGGGACGCAGCGATTGATGTCGTTTCATCAGCCGTTTCTCAATCACGACGCGCAGGTTTACCCGCAGTCCGACATCCTGCTCGGCAAGCCGTTGCCGGTGCGCTCGGCCGAGTTGTTCTATCGGACCCACAAAGGCCCGTTCGACCCGGCGAAGCAGCTGCAATGGCTGCTCGACAATCCCGAACGTCTGCAGCAATACCTCGCACTGGCCCGAGGCCTGGGTACGCGGATGCGGATCAACATCGAGCTGGACGTCGGCCTGCACCGGGGCGGCGTCAGCGATCTGAACGTGCTCGGGCAGATGCTTGCGCTGATCGCCGCCAACCCGCAGCACCTGGAGTTTGCCGGGTTCATGGGCTACGACCCGTTCGTGGGCATGGGCGTGCCGGGGATTCTCGGATCACCCGAAGAACTGTTCGCCAAGGTGATGGTGATTTATCAGCGCTGCGTCGACTTCACCCGGCAGCAATATCCGGCGCTGTGGCGCGACGGCTTGTGCCTGAACACCGCCGGCAGCCCGAGTTATCGCATGCATGAAAACGAACATCTGAGCACTGAAGTGTCGGTGGGCACGGCGATGCTCAAGCCGACCCATTACGATTTGCCGTCGCTGGTCGAACATGTGCCCGCTACTTACATCGCCACCCCGGTATTGAAAAGCACCGGCGCGGTAAACATCCCGGCGCTGGATGACAAGTCGAAACTGTTCTCGTGGTGGGACGCCAACCAGCGTCAGACTTTCTTCATTTATGGCGGCAACTGGATGGCCGAGTTCGAATCGCCGCCGGGGCTTCAGAGCAACGGTATTTACGGACGCAGCTCGAATCAGGAGATGGTCAATGGTTCGAATGCGGTGGGGCTGACGGTGGAGGATCAGGTCTTTCTGCGGCCGACGCAGACCGAAGCCGTTCTCCTGCAATTCGGTGACTTGCTGGCGATGCGTGGCGGCAAGATCGTCGAGACCTGGCCGGTTTACACCTGAAGCAGGATTCCATCAATCACTGGAACTCTTGTGGGAGCTGGCTTGCCAGCGATAGCGTCGGGTCAGCAATCCATTTATTTGCTGACAGACTGCAATCGCTGGCAAGTCGAATCGTCGCACCGCAGCTCCCACAGGATTTGTGGTGTTTGCAAAACCTTCAGCAATGTCTGTAATGAAGCTTTTATGACAAAAGTTCGGTAGCACATCGCCAGTCCGGTCATGCCTATGTAACGCGCTTGAGGGGCCCTTGGGGCGCTTTTCACAAGCCGAGGCGGGACGCCGGGAGTGAGGCAATGGGGACTATGGAACGCTACTCGAAAGTGGGCATGCAGGAACTCGATCAACGCCTGTCGAAGATCGTCGAAGCGGCGCGCAAGAAGCCGGTTTCGGTGTATCGCTACGGCGCGCCGTGGGTCTGGATCGTGTCGCAGGATGACTGGCAGGGCGCCTTGAAAGAGGTTTCCAGCTACATTCCGCCGGGTCATTCGCTGGTGCTGCTGCGCCCGCAGATCGACGACCTGTTCGACGCTCACGCCGATCTCCTGCACGAGCTCAACGCCCGGCCCGGCATGCTGATCCCGGCGCAAACGGTCATGCATATCCTGCTCCTGCAACTGCTGTATTCGGTGCCGAGCGAGCAGCAGCTGTTCGAGCAACTCAACTACAACCTGCTGTTCCGCTGGTTCGTCGGCCTGGGCCTGAACCAGAAAGTCTGGAGCTACAACGTCCTCAGTCGCGACATCGCCACGCTGCTCAACGAGCCTCGTGCGGTGCTGCTCATTCAGAAAGTCATTGGTGAAGTGTTCTGCGGTGCCTTGCTGCAAATGCCCGAGTTCTCCTTGAACTTCGCGCTGCTGCACACCTGGCTCGGCAAGCACGCCTGCGCCCCGCACGTCAGCAACTGACAGCGGCCAGCAACCGACGCAATACACAGGGCGCCGAGACGCCAACAGGTCATCGCGAATTTCAGGGGGTAGTGTGGAGCAGATTTTCACGTCACGGCTGGCGCTGTGGGGCTGGCTGCTGGTGACGGCCGGCGTGCAGCCGGCGTTCGCCGACGAGGCCGAAAACAAACCGGCGCAGCGTCTGGTGGACGTCAACGAATACTTCGTGCGCGGCAACACTGTGCTCGATGCCCGAGCCATCGAAGAAGCGGTGTACCCGTTCCTCGGCCCGCAAAAAGCCCTGAGCGACATCGAAGGCGCCCGCGATGCCTTGCAGAAGGCCTATCAGGAACGCGGCTACCAATCGGTGTTCGTCGAGCTGCCGGAGCAAGCCGTGGCCGATGGCATCGTTTACCTGCAAGTCAGCGAAACCAAGGTCGGCCGGGTGCGGGTGGTCGGCGCCAAACACTATTCGCCGCTGGACATCCGCGACAACGTCCCGGCCCTGAAAGAGGGCGAGGTGCCGGACTTCGCCAAGGTCCAGGGCGAACTGGCGCAACTCAACAAGACCCCGGGCAGGCAGGTCATGCCGCTGGTTCGCGAAGGTCAGCGCCCCGGCACCATGGACGTGGACCTGCAGGTCGAAGACCAGAACCCGTGGACCGCCAGCGTGGGTCTGAACAACGACTACAGCGCCGACACCGAAAAGCTGCGCGCCGTGACCAGCCTTGGCTATAACAACCTCTGGCAACTCGGCCACAGCCTCAACCTGACCTACTTCACCGCACCGCAGGACACCGACAACGCCAAGGTCTGGTCCGGCTCGTACACTGCGCCGCTGACCGACCGCTGGAGTGTGCAGTTCTCCGGTTATCAATCCGACAGCAACGTCGCCACCATCGGCGGCAGCAACGTGCTCGGCAAGGGCCATTCCTACGGCGTGTCGGCGATCTACACGATTGCGTCCAGCGGCAGCTGGTCGAACTCGCTGTCGGCCGGCATCGACTTCAAGGACTTCGACGAACGCCTGACCCTGTCCGGCGAGAGCGACAAGGTGCCGCTGAAATACGCGCCGTTCACCTTCGCCTACAACGGCTATCGCTACACCGAAAAGAGCCAGCTCGGCCTCGGCCTGAGCCTCGTTGCGGCTACCCGCAGCATTTTCGGCTACGGCAGTTCCGACGAAGAATTCGACTACAAGCGCTACCGCGCCAAACCGAGTTTCGCCGTGCTCAAGGGCGACACCAGTTTCACCTGGACCTTCGACAACGACTGGCAGAGCGCGAGCAAAGCCGCGTTCCAGCTGGCTTCGGGCCCACTGGTTTCCAACGAACAATTCTCCGCCGGCGGCGCGACGTCGGTACGCGGGTATCTGGCCGCCGAGCGCACCGGTGATGACGGCGTATTGCTCAGTCAGGAAGTCCGCACACCGTCGCTGGCCAAGTACGCCGGCACCTGGATGCAGGACTGGCGCTTCTACGCCTTCGCCGAAGGCGCGCAACTGTATCTGCGCGACGAATTGCCGGACCAGGACGCCAGTTACGCCCTGGCCAGTGTCGGCCTCGGCACCCGCGCCAGCCTGAGCAAGTGGCTGTCCGGCAGCGTCGACTGGGGCTATCCGCTACTCGAAGGGCCGAACACCTCGAAACAGGAATCGCGCCTGCACTTCAACCTTCAAGCCACTTTCTAAAGGAGCACGTTCCATGCAGCGCCTCATTCTTTCGTTGTTGATCTGCCTGGGCTTCGTGCTCCCGGCCACGGCTCAGGCGTGGTGGCAGGACGACTGGCATTACCGCAAACAGATCGCCGTCGACACCACGCCACAAGGTGCCGGGATCAATCAGGCCCTGGGCCGCACGGCGCTGCTGGTGCGTTTGCACACCGGCAATTTCACCTTCGACGGCGTAAAAGAGGACGGCTCGGACCTGCGCTTTGTCGCCGCCGACGACAAGACCGTGCTCAACCACCAGATCGAAAGCTTCGACGCGCTGATGGGCATGGCGCTGATCTGGGTCGATGTGCCGAATGTCGAGGGCGGTCAGCGCCAGGACATCTGGATGTACTACGGCAACCCGAAAGCACCGGCCACCGGTAACGGCCAACTGACATTCGATCCGAATTACACCGCGCTCTATCACTTCGACGGCGCCACCGGCACCCCGGCAAAAGACACCACCGCTTACGGCAACACCGCGCAGAGCGCAACCGGCGCCGCCATCGACGGCGTAGTGGGGCGGGCCCTGCAGTTCAGCGGCCAACCGTTGTTGCTGCCGGCCAGTCCGTCGCTGCAGCACAACGCCGGTAGCGCCTTCACCTTCAGTGCCTGGCTGCGTCTGGATCAGGCCGGTGGCGAGCAACTGATCCTGGCCCGCCGCGAAGGCGCCAACAGCCTGCTGATCGGTGTGAATCAGGGTGTGCCGTTCGTGGACATCAGCGGTCAGCGTGCTGTCGCCACGCAACCGCTGAATCCCGGTCAATGGCAGCATGTCGCGCTGACCGCCGAAGGTTCGAAAGTGACGCTGTACATCAACGGCCGTGAAAGCGCAGCGCTCGCTCAAGCGATGCCGGCGTTCAATTCGGTCATGGCCATCGGTGCGGACCTTTCACCGGGCGCGTTCCAGCCGTTCGTGGGCGCCATCGATGAACTGCGCCTGTCGAAAGTCGCCCGTCCGACGCCATTGTTGCTGGCCGACGCTACTTCCCAGGGCGCCGAGTCGAAACTGGTGGCCTACGGGGTCGATGAAGAACAGTCCGGTTTCGGTTTCGGCAGCCTCGGTTTCCTGCTCAATGCCGTGCCGGTGGATGCGTGGGTGATCATCGCGGTGCTGGTACTGATGATGTTTCAGTCGTGGTTCATCATGCTGCGCAAGAACCGCACCCTCAGCCGTGTCACCGCTGCCAACGAAGCGTTTCGCGAGCAATTCGCCAAGGTCGGCACGCGCCTGGAAATGTTTGCCGACGACGCGCAACTCGCCCAGCGTTTGCAGCACTCGCCGCTGTGGCGTCTGTACCAAGTGGCGGTGAAAGAGATCCGCACCCGCCGCGAGCAAGGGGCCGACACTTCGTCCGTCTCCGCCGCGACCATCGAAGCCATCCGCTGCTCCATGGACGGTGTGCGCACCCGGGAAAACCAGCAACTGAGTTCGAAACTCTCGACCCTGTCCAACGCGATTGCCGGCGGCCCCTACATCGGCCTGCTCGGCACCGTGCTGGGGATCATGGTGGTGTTTCTCGGCACGGCCATGGCCGGTGACGTCAACATCAACGCCATCGCCCCGGGTATGGCGGCTGCGTTGCTCGCCACGGCCATGGGGCTGTTCGTCGCGATCCCGGCGCTGTTTGGCTACAACCGCCTGATCACCCGCAACAAGGAAGTCAGCGCCGACATGCGCGTGTTCGTCGACGAGTTCATCACCCGTCTGGCGGAGATGCACGGCGAAGGTCAGTCCAGTGAAGCGGCGCATCAGCGCGGCCATCACGTCAACCACTCCGTACCGGCCTGAGGAGCACTGACATGGCGTCCGTAAATGCCTCCCACGACGATGATGAAGATGCAGCGGTAGACAGCATCAACATCACGCCACTGGTGGACGTGCTGATGGTGGTGCTGGTGATGTTCATCCTCACCGCCACCGCGCAGGTCTCCGGGATCCAGATCAACCTGCCCAAGGCCAGCGCCGCGGTGTCGCTGTCCGAGGCCAAGACCAAGGCGATTTCGGTCAACGACGGCGGCCAGGTGTTCCTCGACGCCTACCCGGTGACCCTGCCGGAGCTGGAAGAGCGCCTGCGCATCGAGAAGGCGCAGAACCCGGACTTCCCGGTGATCGTGCGTGGCGATGCCACGGTGCAATACCAGAAAGTCATCGAAGTGCTGGATCTGTTGCGCCGGCTCGAACTGTCCCAGGTCGGTCTCGTCACCGGCAAACCGACGCAGGGCTGAGTCATGACTGCACAGATGCCGATCGAACCGCTGCCGGTGAAGAAATCGCCCGTGCGCTACGTGAAGTGGGGCGCCGGGTTGATCCTCGGCGCACTCGCCGCGTGGTTCCTGTGGCAGTGGGCCAACGACATGAGCGGCATCCGCCGTGAAGCGCCGAAGGTGCCGACGATCATTCCGTTGCCGCCACCGCCACCTCCGCCACCGGAAAAACCGCCGGAGCCGGAAACCCCGGTGGAAGAAAAAGTCGTCGAGCCCGAGCCGACGCCCGAGCCACAGGAAGTGAAACCCGAGGAAGAAGCGCCGCCATCACCGGCGGACGACCTGGCCAACCCGATGCAAATGGACGGCGATGCCCAGAGTGGCAACGACGCTTTCAACATCGGCGCGGGCAAGGGCGGCGGCATGGCCGGTGCGGGTGGTGGACGTGTGGGCAACGGCACGTACAGCCAGTTCCTCGCGTTCACCTTTCAGAAGCTGCTGCGGGAGAACCCGGACCTGCGCAGCCTCGCGTTTTCGCTGCAGGCCGATGTGTGGCTCAGCAGCGTGGGTGAAATCACCCGGGTCGAACTGGTCAAGTCCAGCGGCCACCCGGACATCGATACGCAGGTTCTGGCCGCGCTGCGCAATGCGCCTGCCTTGAGCGAACGGCCACCGGCCTCCATCACCTTGCCCGTGCGCATGTCCCTGCAAGGGCGGCGTCCGGGTTAACCGAATTCATAAAGCTGTATGAAAAGGAGTTGTGTGCAGATGATTTCCAACGTGAATCGATTGTCCCTGGCGGTCGGCATGGTCATCGCGACCCTCGTCGGTCAGGCCGCGGCAGCGCCTGCGCCCTCGGAGAACGCCACGATCAATCTGATCCGCTTGCTGGTCGAGCAGGGCATTCTGAAACAGGACAAGGCCGACGCTTTGATCGCCCAGGCCCAGAACGAAGCGGCACAGGCCAGACAGGCTGCGGCGCCGACTGCCGTGGCAGCCGGGCCGGTCGCCGCCCCGGGCGATGTGCGGGTGCAATACGTGCCGGCAGCGGTGCGCGACCAGATCCGCGATCAGGTCAAGGCTGAAGTCATGGCCACCGCCAAGCAGGAAAACTGGGCGACGCCCAACACGTTCCCGGACTGGGCATCACGTATCAGCTTCGACGGCGACATTCGTCTGCGGGACGAATCGCGCTACTACTCGGGCAGCAACAGCAACGAAATCGTCGACTTCGCCAAGCTCAACAACAACGGCCCGTACGACGTGAACCCCAACAGCAGCACAGCCTTGCCGCCGTTGCTCAACACCCGTGAAGACCGCACCAACGTGTTCCGCCTGCGTGCGCGTCTGGGCATGAAAGCGGAGATTTCGCCGCAATGGACCGCCGGCATTCGCATCGGCACAGGTTCCGACAACAACCCGGTGTCGACCACCCAGAACCTCGGCGGCGGTTTTGCCAAAAAGGACATCTGGCTCGATCAGGGTTACCTGACCTGGAAACCGTCGGATGAACTGACCCTGACCGGTGGCCGCTTTGCCAACCCGTTCATGTCCACCGACATGCTGTATTCCAACGACCTGAACTTCGACGGCGTGGCGGCGATTTTCGACCACAAGCTCAGCCGCGACTGGGGCGTATTCGGCACCGTCGGCGCGTTCCCGGTGGACTACACCAACGACACCACCACCAGCAACGGCTTCGACAAGGAAGAAAGCGACAACAAATGGCTGTACGGCGCGCAGATCGGCGCCAAGTGGGCGATCAACAGCAACCACCGCTTGAAAGGCGCGTTGGCCTATTACCGTTTCGATGACATCGAAGGCCAGCGCTCCAGCCCTTGCGAACCCTGGGCCGGCGCGCCGGGCTGCGACAGTGACGGCACCCGTGCGGCGTTCATGCAGAAGGGCAACAGCGTATTCCTGCTGCGTGACATCACGCCGAACCCGCTCAACCCGACCACCACGCCGCAGCCGCAATTCGTCGGTCTGGCCTCGGAGTTCAACCTGCTGGACCTGAACCTGGTCTGGGACGCCGACCTGCCCGCCGACTTCAAACTGCGCAGCCAGGGCAACTACATCCACAACCTTGGTTACGACGAAGGCGACATGCGCAAGCGCTCGGCGGGGCAACTGGTCAACAACCTCGACAGCAGCGGCGACATCGAAAGCGGTGCCAATGCGTGGATGGTGCAGTTCACTCTGGGCAACGCGCTGGACCTGAAGAAGCAGGGCGACTGGAACCTGTTCGCCGGCTACAAGTACATCCAGCCGGATGCCTTGCCGGACGGCTTCAACGACTCGTCGTTCCACCTCGGCGGCACCAACGCCAAGGGCTACATCCTCGGTGGCAATTACGGTCTGGCGAAGAATGTCTACGCCACCGGCCGCTGGATGAGCACCGAGGCGGTGTATGGCGCGCCGTTCGACATCGACGTCTTGCAGCTCGAGATCAACACGCGCTTCTAGGGCGCCGGGAGAGGGTTATGAAAATCCGCTTTTTATGGCTTGGACTCGGGATGTTGATTGCCACCGGGGCGAGCGCCGAAGGCATGGAAGAGCGCTTGCGCACACAATTGCGCAGCACCACCCAGCAGTTGCAGACACTGCAAAGCCAGCAGGCCCAGGCCAGCGCCGCGCAACTGGCGGCGCAGAACGAAGCCAAGGCTGCCCAGGCGCAGATCAAGCAACTGACCGCCGAGCTGGCCAAGGCCAGAGGTGTCGCCGAGCAGTTGGCCGGGCAGCAGCAAAGCCTGCACAACCAGGCCCAGGCGCAGGTGGCAGCCAGCAACGAGCAGATCGGCAAGTTCAAGAAGGCCTATGACGAGTTGCTGGTCATGGCCCGTGCCAAAGAGGCAGAACGGTCTAAGCTTCAGGCGCAATTGGCCGAACGTGACACACAAGTGCAGCAATGTTCGGTCAAGAATCAGCAAATGTACGGCGTGGCCAAGCAGATCCTCACCGCCTACGAAAACATCGATGTGGCCGAGGTGATGAAGATCCGCCAGCCCTTCGCCGGCAGCGCCCGGGTCAAGTTCGATGAACTGGCTCAGGGCTTTGGCGATGAACTGTACAAGACCCAATTCGATGCGCCGCAAGCGGCACTCGCACACTGATGAACAAGGAAGAAGTCATGACTCAAATGATCAGCCACGTTTCCCCGAAATCCCTGACCGAAGTCCTGCAAGCCGCCGGTTATCGCGTCAACCAGACGGAACAGAACGGCATCGTCCAGTTGCTCAGCGCCAGCCAGGGCATCGGTTACGCGGTGCGTTTCGGCAACCCGGCGGTGGCGGAGCAGGGCAGCTACGTCGACTTCACCTTCAGCTGCGCACTGCGCGTACAGGGTGAGCTGCCGGCGGGCGTGGCCGAGCAGTGGAACGCGACCCGCCGCTTTGCCCGGTTGTCGTTGCAGGGCGAGTTTCTGGTGATGGAAATGGATGTCGTTGTGGCCGCTGGCGTCAGCAGCGATTACCTGCGTGGCAACCTGGAACTGTGGGATCGCTTGCTGCAGGAGTTCATCGTGTATCTGCGTGACTTCACCCAGAACGCCGCCGCCCAGGCTGCAAAGGTTGAGCAAGAGGAAGTCGCGCTGTGACGAAACCTGCCATGGTGATCAGCGCCGCTGCGGTGGCGCTGTTGGTGGTGGCCGTGGCGCTGGTGGTGCGGCCGGGTAATGACCCGGTCGCCGCCCAGCAACCGGCGCCGATCGTGGGCGCCAATGCCGGGCCGGCGGTGGCGAGGTTGGGCAATCAGCAGGTCACGCCGGAGGAGTTGCAGGCGTTGCTGGCGGCCGTTCCACCGCAGACCCGCGAGCAATTGCGCGGCAATCGCGAGGCGCTGGAGCGCTGGATACGTTCACGCCTGGCTGAAAAAGCCGTGCTGGAACAAGCCGATGCCCAGGGCTGGGCGCAGCGTCCGGACGTTGCGAGGCAAACCCGTGCGGCCACCGAGCAGATCGTTTTTCGCGATTACTTGCGTTCGGTCAGTCAGGTGCCGGCGGATTACCCGAGCGCCGCCGAATTGCAACAGGCCTATGACGCGGGCAAGGCCAATTGGCAGACCCCGGCGTTGTACCGGGTCAGCCAGATTTTCCTTGGTGTGAACGAGTCACAGAATCTTGAAGCGGTCCGCAAGCAGGCGGTCGAACTGAGCAAGAAAGCCCAGGCAAGCCCGGCGGAGTTTGCGGCGCTGGCCAAGGAATTTTCTCAGGATCGCCTCACGGCCGAGCGCGGCGGCGATACCGGTCTGCAACCGTTGCAGCAACTGGTGCCGGAAGTGCGTGGCACCGTGGCGCGACTCAAGGTCGGCGCGGTTTCCGACCCGGTGCAAAGCAGTGCCGGGTTCCACGTGATCAAACTCACCGAACAACAACCGGCGCGCACCGCGACCCTTGATGAACTGCGTGATCAACTGACCCAGGCCTTGCGTGCCCAGCGTCAGGAACAGATCGCCCAAGCGTATCTGGACGGCATGCTCAATACCGCGACGCTGAGCATCGACGGGGCAGAACTCAACAAGGTGCTGGAGGAAAAGCTGTAATTCAGACTCACCGCAGCTCCCACAGGAGATGTGTGCAAAGGCAAACCACAAAGATCGACAGGGAGTCATCGATGTCATTCACCGAACCCGCAGGACGACAGGGCAGCCCCGATTTTCGCTGGCCGCAGGAAAAGGCCGAACCCTGGCTGGCGCAGGTCGCGAAAATCGAGGGCGACATCGCGCAATACTTTCTGGTCAGCGCCCGTTGCGGCTGCTTCATGCAGGCTGCCCGCAGCCTCAACGTGCGTTCGACCCTGCTGCGCAAGCAACTGGCGCAGCTGGAACAGCAACTGCAATGCGCGCTGTTCAGCTTCCAGGGCAGCGCCTTGACGCTGACCCGCGAAGGCCAGCAATTACAGGCGCAACTGGTGGCCTTGGCTCACGAACGCAAACTCCCGGTGATCGAGCAACCCCTTATCAGGCTGGCCGTTGCCGAATCGATCCTGCACGATATCCTCGGCCGCGACCTCATCGCGCTGCTGCGCCGCAACGCCAGCGTTCGCCTCGAGATCATCGCCCTCGACAGCGAACTGGCCCTGCGCGCCGTCAGTGCGGACATCGTGCTTTGGCTGGCCCATGGCGACACTCCGCATCCAGGCCCGACCTTCGCGACCAGCGAACCGCAGCGCCTCGCACAACTGGAGTACCAGCCGCACATCGCCAAACGGTACTCGCGCGTGACTGCACGGCCAGAAAGTCCGGATGACCTCGCCGATTTCATGCTGGTGCAATGGCAGCATGACCGGCAGATCGACAGCTTTCGGCCCTGGAACAATCTGGTCGAGCAACGTCTGGCGGGCGTGGTGCAGATGCAGTCCTACGAGCTGATGCTGGAGATGATCCGATGCAGCGCATGCATCGGATTGCTGCCGATGTACATGAGCCGGTTTGATCGCGGGTTGGTGGCGTTGCCGGGGTTGTTTGACGAGGCGATGCGGTTGCAGGCGTGGTTGGCGGTTAATTCCGCATCGCGGGATGTGGCTGAAGTGCAGACGTTGGTTGAGTTGATTCAGCGTACGTTCAATGAACGACAGGAGTGGTTTGAATAACCGCGCATAAAAGACGGATCTTTTTGTCTGGCGATATCTGTGGCGAGGGAGCTCGCTCCCGCTGGGTTGCGAAGCAGCCCCCCAAAAGCATTGCGAGCGCTTCGCACTCGAGCGGGAGCAAGCTCCCTCGCCACGATCGCTCACTTGGCTACAGGTTTGCGTCAGCCTTCAGTTCCAGATTATCCAGCACCCGGTTCACCGCCAGTTCCGCCAGCATGATCAGCTGCCCGATGCCCAGCAGCACATGCCGCTGCGGCGCATCGATCATCCCGGCGAAATCGCTGGCCATGGTTTTGGCCGAGGTCAGGGTCTCGCAGGCGTCGGCCAACAGTTCTTCGTTCGCGATGCCGGGGGCGATGAGGTAGCGGGTGTTGGGTTTGAGCAGCGGTTTTCTGGGGTGGAACGGATTGAGGTAGTGATCGAGGGCGCGGTCGGCGGCTTGGTGGAATTTCTTTGAATCGAGGGTTTCGTAGGGCGAGGTCGGGTCGGTTTCAGGCGGGTTTGGCGTTGGTTTGATCATTGTGAAGCTCCTTGAGAAATGGAGCCGTCATCCATCGCTGCTAAACGAATGAGGTGGCGGCTGTACGCGGGTTAGCAGACCAGGCTCAAGGATCCCGGCGCACCGAAGTGCCCCACGCAAGCCGCCATAAAACAGAAATGGCGAAATCAGCGTGCCTTGAGAATTGCCGAGCTGCTAAACCCGATCGCTGATTCGTCAGCGACTCGGAAACGATAGAGCCGGCCCTCAAGGCTCACAAGCCGGCGGATTCTGGCGGATGCGTAGGCAATGGCGCAAGGCGTTGTGGCTTGCCGGACGTTTCGGTCAACGGATTTAAACAGTCATGGCGAATCCGTGAAGAAGCGGTTTACAGTGACCGGCCACGCACTGATCCAGGAGGGATCTTTCATGCCTGAGCACAACCCCGCCATTCACCTCGAACGCTTCAGCGAGTCCCACGTCGAAGGTGTCACCGCGCTCTACAACGACCCGGCCGTGACCCGGCAGGTGTTGCAGATGCCGTTTCAGTCTGCCGAGATCTGGCGTCAACGGTTGATGCCGGAAAACGAACGAATGGTGAAACTGGTGGCGCTGCATCAAGGTGCGGTGATCGGGCATCTCGGGCTGGAGGCTTTTTCGCGGGTGCGCCGCAGCCACGCCGGGAGTTTCGGTATGGGTGTCGCGGTGGAGTGGCAGGGCAAGGGTGTCGGGTCGCAACTGTTGGCGGCAGCCCTGGAAATCGCCGATAACTGGATGAACCTGCACCGGGTCGAACTCTCGGTGTACGCCGACAACGAGGCCGCCATCGGGCTCTACCGCAAGTTCGGCTTCGAGACCGAGGGTCTGTTCCGCGATTACGCCGTGCGTGACGGGCAGTGGGTCGACACCCTGAGCATGGCGCGTCTGCGCAGGGTCTGAATTGCTGTGAAAGATCGTTCCCACGCGGTGGGAACGATCAACAATGGACAGCCATTTGCGGCTACATGTCGAGATTGATCCAGCCCGGCTTCGCCGTTTCCGGCGCCACCGCTTTCACGGACTTGCCGGTAGCCAACTCAACCCGCCGCGCCACCTCCGGATCATCCGCAAACGGCGTCAGACTCGCATCATCCAGGCTTTCAGCCGTTTCATGACGCAAGCAATACTCCACCGACAGCCACAAGAACAGCACGCCCAACACATTCAAGACAATATCGAACATGACCGGCTCCCTTGATCAGGCGATCTGCGCTTGCCGGTGGGCAATCGCAACATCCGCTACCCGTACCGTGCGCCACACGTTGTAGGCCATCAGCAACATGCCCGTCAGGAAGAACACCCCGCCGGCAAACCGTACGACGAACCCCGGATGACTGGCCTGCAGCGCTTCGACGAACGAGTAGGTCAGCGTGCCGTCTTCGTTGATCGCCCGCCACATCAAGCCCTGTGTAATCCCGTTGACCCACATCGACGCGATGTACAACACCGTACCGATAGTCGCCAGCCAGAAGTGCAGGTTGATCAGCGGAGTGCTGTGCATGCGCTCACGACCGAAGACTTTGGGCACCATGTGGTAGGTCGCACCGAAGGTGATCATCGCCACCCAGCCAAGGGCACCGGCGTGTACGTGGCCGATGGTCCAGTCGGTGTAGTGGGAGAGGGCGTTGACGGTCTTGATCGCCATCATCGGACCTTCGAAGGTCGACATGCCGTAGAACGCCAGCGACAGAACGAGGAAGCGCAGGATCGGGTCGGTGCGCAACTGATGCCAGGCGCCTGACAGCGTCATCATCCCGTTGATCATCCCGCCCCAGCTCGGGGCCAGCAGGATCAACGACATCGCCATGCCGAGGGATTGCGCCCAGTCCGGCAGCGCGGTGTAGTGCAGGTGGTGCGGCCCGGCCCAGATGTACAGAGTGATCAGCGCCCAGAAATGCACGATCGACAACCGGTACGAATACACCGGTCGGTTGACCTGCTTGGGCACGAAGTAATACATCATCCCGAGGAACCCGGTGGTCAGGAAGAAGCCCACCGCGTTGTGCCCGTACCACCACTGCACCATGGCGTCGGTGGCGCCGGAATACACCGGATAGGACTTGAACCAGTCCACCGGAATCGACAGGTGATTGACCACGTGCAGCATGGCGATCACCAGGATGAACGCACCGAAGAACCAGTTGCCGACGTAGATGTGCCTGGTCTTGCGCTGCACCACGGTGGTGAAGAACACGATGGCGTACGCGACCCAGACCACGGCCATCCACACCGCGCCGGAGAACTCGATCTCGGCGTATTCCTTGGTGGTGGTGTAGCCCATCGGCAGGCTGATCAGCATGATCACGATCACCGCTTGCCAGCCCCAGAAAGTGAACGCGGAGAGTTTGTCCGAGTACAGTCGCACCTGGCAGGTACGTTGCACCGCGTAGTAACTGGCGGCGAATTGCGCGCTACCGGCGAAGCCGAAAATCACAAGGCTGGTGTGCAAAGGTCGCAGGCGACCGAAGGTGGTCCACGGCAAGTCCAGATTCATGTCCGGCCATACCAGTTGCGAGGCGATCCATACCCCCATCGCCATCCCGACGACGCCCCAGAAAACCGTCGCGATAACGAATTGGCGGACGACCTTGTAGTTATAAGCCTGTCCGATTGTT
Organism: Pseudomonas sp. BW7P1; assembly: GCF_024981055.1. Classification (NCBI taxonomy): domain Bacteria; kingdom Pseudomonadati; phylum Pseudomonadota; class Gammaproteobacteria; order Pseudomonadales; family Pseudomonadaceae; genus Pseudomonas; species Pseudomonas sp. BW7P1. The sequence goes on from NZ_CP103374.1 coordinate 2,903,379, forward strand.
GCTGTGCTCATGGTCAATTCTTCCACGGTTGCAAAGTCTTGCCAGGCCACCCGGTCTGGCACGAGCTGCACTGTAGGAATGCTGCCGGAAACAAAACAGGCTCAGGAATTGTTCATTTATGCGGATCAGATCAAGGCCTTGCCTGCGGCCATCTGCCGCGCCCTGATACGGTTTTTATGCGTTCAGGTGAATCTGTTGTGCGCTGCGCCGTTCGTCCATAGTCGTAAAAAATCCACAGTTTTAACCGTGATCAAAACCGATGAGGTAGCCGCTGCATGTACCAGTACGATGATTACGACCGGGCGCTCGTGTTCGAGCGCGTTGCGCAGTTTCGCGATCAGGTCGAGCGCTTCATGGCCGGGGAATTGAGCGAAGAAGAGTTCCTGCCGTTGCGCCTGCAGAACGGCCTGTACATGCAAAAGCACGCCTATATGCTGCGGGTGGCGATTCCCTACGGCACCCTGAGCGCGGAACAAATGCGCACGTTGGCGAGCATCGCCAGTGACTACGACCGGGGTTACGGCCACTTCACCACCCGGCAGAACCTGCAGTTCAACTGGATCGAACTGCAGGAAGTGCCGGACATTCTCGAACGCCTGGCGCAAGTGAACATGCATGCGATCCAGACCTCGGGCAACTGTGTACGCAACATCACTACCGAAGCCTTTGCCGGGGTCGCGGCGGACGAGTTGATCGATCCGCGCCCGCTGGCGGAGATCCTGCGGCAATGGTCGACGATCAACCCGGAATTTCTGTTCCTGCCGCGCAAGTTCAAGATCGCCATCTGCTCGGCGAAACAGGACCGCGCGGCGATCATGATGCACGACATCGGCCTGTACCTTTACCCCGGTCGCGACGGGCAGATGCTGTTGCGAGTGATCGTCGGCGGCGGGTTGGGGCGCACGCCGATTCTCGGTCTGCAGATCCGCGAGGGCTTGCCGTGGCAACACTTGCTGTCCTACGTCGAGGCGGTGCTGCGGGTCTACAACCGTCACGGTCGGCGCGACAACAAGTACAAGGCGCGGATCAAGATTCTGGTCAAGGCGCTGGGCATCGAGGCGTTCGCCAAAGAGGTCGAGGAAGAATGGCAACACCTCAGGGACGGCCCGGCACAACTGACCGACGCTGAATACCAGCGGGTCGCCGGCGCCTTTGTGCCGCCGGACTATCGCACGCTGGCCGGGACCGATCTGAAGTTTGGCACGCACCTGGCCGACAACCCGGCGTTCGCCCGTTGGGTCGCACGCAATGTGCAACCGCACAAAGTGTCGGGCTACACCAGTGTCGTGCTGTCGACCAAACCGGGTCCGGCCTCGCCACCGGGGGATGTCACGGGTTTGCAGATGCTGGCCGTGGCCGACTGGTCCGAGCGCTTCGGTTTCGGCGAAATCCGCATCGCCCACGAACAGAACATCGTTCTGCCGGACGTACCCAAATCGGCGCTGTATGCGTTGTGGCAACTGGCGCAGGAACAGGGGCTGGGCGCCGCCAACGCCGGATTGCTGACCGATATCATCGCCTGCCCCGGCGGTGATTTCTGTGCGCTGGCCAATGCCAAGTCGATTCCCATCGCCCAGGCGATTCAGGCGCGCTTCGACGACCTCGATTACCTGCATGACCTCGGTGACATCAGCCTGAACATCTCCGGTTGCATGAACGCCTGCGGGCATCACCACATCGGCAATATCGGAATTCTCGGCGTCGATAAAAACGGCAGCGAGTGGTATCAGATCACCCTTGGCGGCGCCCAGGGCAAGAACAGCGCACTGGGCAAAGTCATCGGCCCGTCGTTCAGCGCCGCCGAGGTGCCGAATGTGATCGAACGGATCATCGGCACCTACGTCCGTTACCGCGAGGCCGAGGAACTGTTCGTCGATACCGTGGCGCGTATCGGGCTGGAACCGTTCAAGGAGCGGGTCTACCCGAAAGCGCTGGAGGTATCGGCATGAACAATCTGCTGCGGATGGAGGCGGGCGGGGCGCGGATCGTGCTCGATGATCCGTGGACGCTGATCCGCGCGCCTGAAACCGGGAGCGGCGGTGAAATGCTGATACTTCCGCTGGCTCACTGGCTCGAATCCCCTTCAACCCACGCGGTCTGGCTGGGGCCGGACGACGACGTCGAAAGCCTGCTGCCGTGGCTGGCCTCGTTGCCGCTGATCGCCCTCGACTTCCCGACTTTTCGCGACGGCCGCGCCTACAGCCAGGCCTATCTGCTGCGCAGCCGTTTTGGCTGGAAAGGCGAGTTGCGGGCCATTGGCGATGTGTTGCGCGATCAACTGAGCCATATGCGTCAGTGCGGGTTCGACAGCTTTGCCGTGCGCGAGGACAAATCCGCCGAGGATGCGCTCAAGGGACTGGCGGGAATGAGCGTGCTGTACGGGCGCTCGGTGATCGAGCCACGGCCATTGTTCCGGCGCAGGTGAGGCAGGGGAAACCCTTAGAACCCTGATGAATCGGGGATTTTTCCTTGGGTCGATGCTGGCCTTTTGGTAGAGTCCCCGTCGCCAGCGGGTTTTCGGCTGGACGACGGAACGAAGAAGGGAGTCTGATCAGTGAGTCCGGGCAAAAAGATTCTGGGCCTCACCGCGTTGCTGCTGATGCTGACGCTGTGGGCCGGCTACATCTACGTATTCAATGAAAACCGTGGCGGTCAGCTCGGCGGTGTCGGCGAAAGCACCGCGTGGTGCGGCACGCCTCCGTCCCCGGATGCGGCGCTGCAGGGCAAGGATCAACTGACCCTGCGCATCACCAACAACCTGCGCGGCGAGTTCATGCTCAGCGGCGCGGTGGTGGTCTCCGAACGCACCTTCAACCGCTATGACCTGGGCCGCAACGAACTGCGTCTGCGTCTGGAACCGTTGCAGTGGTCCTACGGCGTCACGCCGATCTTCCTGGAACAGGTGAAAGTGCTGCCGTTGAGCCGCAACCTGGCTTCGACCGACAAAAGCGCCTTTGCCCAGCTCGAATCGCGCCCCATCGGCGTTCAGGGCCGGGTCACCGAATTTCCTTTCGACACCTATCGCTACGGCTACAAGCCAGTCCTGTATTACCTCAAGGGCAACGAGCGCGTCGATCTGCGCTTCAAGAACATCACCACGCTGATGGAAATGTCCAACACCTTCACGCCGATCCAGAAGTACAACCGCGCCGATTACATCAATGAGAAGGGCTCGGTGGTCCGCGATGAAGACTACAAGGCTTATGGCGCCCATGAATGTGCGTTCAGCGTCGAGCGCAAAGGCGCGTTCAAGGTCGTGGTGCTGCTGATGTTGCTGGTGTTGTGCCTGCCGTTGCTGCTGGTGTTCTACCGCGACGAGCCGGGCATCGACTTCCTCGCCACCCTGGTGGGGATCGGTGTGGTGCGCACGGTGTTGGTGGGGCCGGTGCAGGATTTCCAGCTGTACAACATCGACTTCCTGTTCGGCGCGGCGATTCTGCTGGTGGGTACGGTGTCGCTGATCAAGGCGATGCGGCTTCACAGCCGGCGGGAGATGGCGTTGCGCAGCGGGGAGACGTCGACCTGGTGAGACGGATCCGCACCCTGGCGTGAATGATGATTTCGGCCAGGGCAAAGCCTGTGGTTTTAGCTATACCTGTAACTCCTCGATGCAATAAATCAGGCCTTCTGACAGGAGTTACAGCATGAAGCTAGCCGTAATGATGAGCACCCTGTGCATTGCCACGCTTGGAGTCGTGGGCTGCTCCAGCAAAACCGTCGCTCCGGATGAGTATTCAGGCTTCCTCAAGGATTACAGCCAGCTCAAGGAGGCCAAATCACCGTCCGGTGCCGAGGTCATGCGCTGGGTCGATCCCAAGCTCGATATCAACAAGTTCACCAGCGTCTATATCGAACCGACCCAGCTCTATCCCAAGCCTCAACCCACGGTAAAAATCCCGCAACAGACCCTCAACGGCATCACGGCTTACTACGACCAGGCACTCAAGCGCGAAGTGGGCAAGTCCTTGCCTTTGGCCGCCGGACCCGGTCCGGGTGTGATCGTGGTGCGGGCGGCCATCACGGCGGTCAGCAGCAAGACCGAAGGATTGCATGCCTATGAAGTGATCCCGATTGCCTTGGTGGCGGCAGCGGTCACGACCGCCAGCGGCAGTCGCGATCAGGAAACCACCCTGGCCACCGAAGCCGTGTTCCTTGATGGCGGCAACAACAAGGTGGTGGCGCAAGTCGTGCGCAAGGGCACCGGCAAGCCTCTGGAAAACGACTCTCAGGTCATGAAAGCCGACAATGTGAAAGCCGTGATCGATGGCTGGGCGGCGGACATGCATCAGTCTTATCTGAAGATGAAGGCCAAGTGACGCGAGGCTGAGCAACGCGCAGTCCCCACGGCGTAAACCGTGGGGACTGTTTGTGCAGTTGTCAGTGTTTTTTGGCCTGTTCGCGAATCCGTTCTTCCTGCTCGCGCAGTTCCGGCGTGAACTCGGCGCCGAAGTCTTCAGCGCTGAAAATCTGGCGAATCTCGATCTCGGACTCGGTGCCCGGCATCGGGTTGGGGCAGCGCTTGACCCACTCGATGGCTTCTTCCTTCGATTTCACGTCCCAGATCCAGTACCCGGCGATCAGCTCCTTGGTTTCGGCGAACGGACCGTCGATCACACTGCGTTTCTCGCCGCTGAAACGTACACGGGCGCCTTTGCTGCTCGGGTGCAGGCCATCGGCGGACACCAGGATGCCGGCCTTGGCCAGTTCTTCGTTGTAATTACCCATGTCGGTCAGCAGCTGTTCGCTGGGCATCACGCCGGCTTCGGAATCCTGGCTGGCTTTGACAATGATCATGAAGCGCATGGTGTTTCTCCGTGAGAAATGGGGGATTCACTGCTTTGTCGAACGGCGGGGGCTTGAATCGACAGGTCGTTAAAGAAAAGATGCAGAACCGCGTTTTAACAAGCATCGCCTTCATACGGAATGTGTCCGCCATGCCCACCCTGGAACTCACCACGCTGATCCCCGACCGCACTGCGAAAGAAGTGCTCGATTTCTGTCTGGAGGGCGTCAATTTCCCGAAGATCTTCCCGGAGCGCGTGACGCCGCTGGGGGATATCGACCTGAACAATCTGCGCATTGAAGAGGGCCGGCAATTTCGTTTCCGGCACTGGATGTTCAACCTGATCCCGTCGAACTGGACGGTGACGATCCGCGAAGTCGGCGACACACATTTCGTTGATGAAATGCTCAAGGGGCCTTTGCGTGCCTTTCGTCATGAACATCGGGTGGCAGCGGGCGAGGGCGGTACGCTGTACACCGACCGCGTGACGTATTCGGCGATTGGCGGGGCGTTCAGTGAAGGATTGCTGGTGAATGGTTACATGCGACGGATCTTCGAGGCCCGGCATCGCAACATGCTGCAATTGCTCGGCTAGCGCTCAGGGTTGTATCCAATCTTGAGCGATGGCACATGACAATTTCGGTTCAGGCATAGGTCGTCGGACCATTTCGTGGTTAACTTCCGCCTCTTGCATGCTTTCCCAACAACGTTAAGAAGGACACCGTTCATGGCTCAAGTCACTCTCAAAGGCAACCCGGTTCAAGTCAACGGCCAGCTGCCACAAACCGGTTCCAAGGCGCCAGCCTTTTCCCTGGTGGCCGGCAATCTGTCCGACGTCACCCTGAAAGACTTCGCCGGCAAGCGCAAAGTGCTGAACATCTTCCCAAGCGTCGACACCCCGACCTGCGCCACTTCCGTGCGCAAGTTCAACGCTCAGGCCAACGAACTGGCCAACACCGTCGTGCTGTGCATCTCGGCTGACCTGCCGTTCGCCCAGGCCCGTTTCTGCGGCGCCGAAGGCCTGGAAAACGTACAGAACCTGTCGACCCTGCGTGGCGCCGAGTTTATCGAGAACTACGGTGTGGCCATCGCTGACGGCCCGCTGAAAGGTCTGACCGCCCGTGCGGTGGTTGTTCTGGACGAAAACGACAACGTGCTGCACAGCGAACTGGTCAAGGAAATCGCTGAAGAGCCGAACTACGACGCCGCCCTCGCCGTACTGAAGTAAGCGCTTTTACAATTGTTAACGGCCTGGCCCTGTCCAGGCCGTTTTCATTTGTGTATCAGTGTTTTGGCTCACACCTTGAAACGTAAGTTGAAGGTAAATTGCCGGTAAAGCTGCTTTGCTTTACCCCCACCAGTGCTTATCGTTCAGCCTCCCGTCATAGAAACCCACGCGCCAATGGTCAATCACTCCATGCAATCGTCTTCCCGAAACTCTCGTCGCTGGCTGCTCAGCCTGCTGGTCCTGCTGGTCATCGCCGGCCTGTGCTGGAAATTCTGGCCCGCCGGATCGGCCCACAAGGAGGGCGGTGAGAAGGCGCAGGCCGGTCACACCGGGCGTTCGGGGATGATGCGTCCGGGGTTCGGCGGGGCGTCAGGTCCGATCCCGGTGCGCGTGGCGCCGGCGGTCACCGGTGACTTCCCGCTGTATTACAAGGCACTGGGCACCGTGACCGCGCTCAACACCATCAACGTGCGCAGCCGGGTCGGCGGCGAACTGGTGAAGATCTATTTCGAGGAAGGGCAGATGGTCAAGGCCGGCGACCTGCTGGCGGAGATCGACCCGCGCCCGTACCAGAACGCCTTGCTTCAGGCCGAGGGCACCTTGCTGCAGAATCAGGCACAGCTGAAAAACGCTCAGGTCGATGTCGAGCGTTATCGCGGTCTGTATAAAGAGGACAGCATCGCCAAGCAGACCCTGGACACCGCTGAAGCCCAGGTCGGCCAGTTTCTCGGTACCGTGAAGACCAATCAGGCGGCGGTCAACGACGCCAGGCTCAATCTCGAATTCACCAAGATCCGCGCACCGATTGCCGGTCGCATCGGCCTGCGCCAGCTCGACGTCGGCAACCTGGTGGCGGCCAATGACACCACCTTCCTCGCCGTCATTACCCAGACCCAGCCGATCAGCGTGGTCTTCACGTTGCCGGAAAACTCCCTCGAAACCGTGCTCGCCCGCTATCGCAGCGGCGCCAGACTGCCGGCCGAAGCCTGGGACCGTGGCGACACGAAAATTCAGGCCACCGGTGTGCTGCAAAGCCTCGACAACCAGATCGACGTGACCACCGGCACCCTGAAGTTCAAGGCGCGCTACGAAAACCGCGACCAGACCCTTTTCCCCAACCAGTTCGTCAACGTCCACCTGCTGGCCGACACCCTCAAGGGTGTGGTGCTGGCACCGTCCGCAGCCATTCAGTTCGGCACCAACGGTACGTTCGTCTATGCGATGGACGGCGACAAGAAAGTCACCATCCGCCATTTGAAGATCGGCGCCAGTGACGGGCAGAACACCGTGATCACTGAAGGCCTGGCCGCCGGCGACCGCGTGGTGCTGGAAGGCACCGACCGTTTGAAGGAGGGCAGTGAGGTGGAAGTGGTCAACGACAGTCAGGATGTGCCGACCACCCCGACCGGCCACCTGCAAGGCAAATCCGCCGCCAGCGCACCTGATGCTGCCGTCACCGACAAGGCCAAGAAGGGCGCATGAACATTTCGCGTCTGTTCATCCTCCGCCCGGTCGCCACCACGCTGAGCATGCTGGCCATCGTGCTGGCCGGTCTGATCGCCTATCGCCTGCTGCCGGTTTCGGCTTTGCCGCAAGTGGACTATCCGACCATCCGGGTCATGACCCTGTACCCCGGCGCCAGCCCGGACGTGATGACCAGCGCCGTCACCGCGCCGCTCGAACGTCAGTTCGGGCAGATGCCGGGCCTGACGCAAATGGCCTCGACCAGTTCCGGCGGAGCCTCGGTGCTCACCCTGCGTTTCAGTCTCGACATCAACATGGACGTCGCCGAGCAGCAGGTGCAGGCGGCGATCAATGCGGCGACCAACCTGCTGCCGACTGATCTGCCGGCGCCGCCTGTCTACAACAAGGTCAACCCGGCGGACACCCCGGTACTGACCCTGGCCATCACCTCGAAAACCATGTTGCTGCCCAAACTCAACGATCTGGTCGACACGCGCATGGCGCAGAAGATCGCCCAGATCAGCGGCGTCGGCATGGTCAGCATCGCCGGCGGTCAGCGTCAGGCGGTAAGGATCAAGGTCAACCCGGAGGCGCTGGCGGCCAATGGTCTGAACCTGTCGGATGTGCGCACGCTCATCGGTGCGTCCAACGTCAACCAGCCCAAGGGTAACTTCGACGGCCCGACCCGGGTGTCGATGCTCGATGCCAACGACCAGCTGACTTCGCCCAAGGACTACGCCAACCTGATCCTGGCCTACAAGAATGGCGCGCCGCTGCGACTCAAGGATGTCGCGCAGATCGTCGATGGCGCCGAAAACGAGCGTCTGGCGGCGTGGGCCAACCAGAATCAGGCGGTGTTGCTGAACATTCAGCGTCAACCGGGCGCCAACGTGATCGAGGTGGTCGACCGGATCAAGGCGCTGCTGCCGAGCATCACCGACAACCTGCCGGCCGGCCTCGACGTGACCGTGCTGACCGACCGCACCCAGACCATCCGCGCCTCGGTCACCGACGTGCAGCACGAACTGCTGATTGCCATCGCGCTGGTGGTGATGGTGACATTCCTGTTCCTGCGTCGCGCCAGCGCCACGATCATTCCGTCGGTGGCCGTGCCGCTGTCGCTGATCGGTACGTTCGGCGTGATGTACCTGGCCGGGTTCTCGGTCAACAACCTGACGCTGATGGCACTGACCATCGCCACCGGCTTCGTGGTCGACGATGCGATCGTGATGCTGGAAAACATCGCCCGTTTCATCGAGGAGGGCGACAGCCCGATGCAGGCCGCGCTCAAAGGCGCGAAGCAGATCGGCTTTACCCTGATTTCCCTGACCCTGTCGCTGATTGCGGTACTCATTCCGCTGCTGTTCATGGCTGATGTGGTAGGGCGGCTGTTCCGCGAATTCGCCATCACCCTGTCAGTGGCGATCCTGATTTCCCTGGTGGTCTCGCTGACGCTGACGCCGATGATGTGCGCGCGTCTGCTCAAGCGTGAGCCGGAAGAACATGAGCAGGGCCGTTTCTACCGCGCCAGCGGCGCGCTCATCGACTGGATGATCGCCGCCTACGGACGCAAGTTGCAGTGGGTGCTCAAGCACCAGCCGTTGACCCTGCTGGTGGCCATCGGCACCCTGGCGCTGACCGTGTTCCTTTACATGGTGGTGCCCAAGGGCTTCTTCCCGGTGCAGGACACCGGGGTGATCCAGGGCATCTCCGAGGCGCCGCAGTCGATTTCCTTTGCCGCCATGGGCGAGCGTCAACAGGCGTTGGCCAAGGTGATTCTCGAAGATCCGGCGGTGGAGAGCCTGTCGTCCTACATCGGCGTCGACGGCGACAACGCCACGCTCAACAGTGGTCGCCTGCTGATCAACCTCAAGCCTCACAGTCAGCGTGATCTGACGGCTGCCGAAGTGATTACCCGCTTGCAACCGCAACTGGACAAACTGGTGGGCATCCGTCTGTTCATGCAGCCGGTGCAGGATCTGACCATCGAAGACCGCGTCAGCCGCACCCAGTACCAGTTCAGCATGTCTTCGCCGGACGCCGAACTGCTCAGCCTGTGGAGCGGGCGTCTGGTCGAGGCTCTGGCTCAGCGTCCCGAGCTGACCGACGTTGCCAGCGATTTGCAGGACAAGGGTTTGCAGGTGTTCCTGGTGATCGATCGCGATGCGGCTTCACGCCTTGGCGTTTCGGTGGCGAATATCACCGACGCACTGTACGACGCATTCGGCCAGCGGCAGATCTCGACCATTTACACGCAGGCCAGCCAGTACCGCGTGGTGCTGCAGGCTCAGGCCGGGGAGAAGATCGGTCCGCAGGCGCTGGACCAGATCCACGTCAAGACCACCGATGGCGGCCAGGTGCGATTGTCCAGCCTGGCCCATGTCGAAGAGCGTCAGGCACAGCTGGCAATCACCCACATCGGCCAGTTCCCGGCGGTGATGATGTCGTTCAACCTGGCCCACGGCGTGGCGCTGGGGCATGCGGTGGACATCATCGAGCAGGTGCAGAAGGACATCGGTATGCCGATCGGCGTGCAGACCCAGTTCCAGGGCGCGGCCGAAGCGTTCCAGGCTTCGCTGTCGAGTACCTTGCTGCTGATCCTCGCGGCGGTGGTGACCATGTACATCGTGCTGGGCGTGCTCTACGAGAGCTACATTCACCCGATCACCATTCTCTCGACCTTGCCGTCGGCGGCGGTCGGCGCATTGCTGGCGCTGCTGCTCAGCGGCAATGACCTGGGCATGATCGCGATCATCGGCATCATCCTGCTGATCGGTATCGTCAAGAAGAACGCGATCATGATGATCGACTTCGCCCTCGACGCCGAACGTACTCAAGGCATGGCGCCGGAACAGGCGATCTATCAGGCGGCGCTGCTGCGCTTCCGGCCGATCCTGATGACCACGCTGGCGGCGCTGTTCGGTGCGGTGCCGCTGATGCTGGCCACCGGCTCCGGGGCTGAGTTGCGTCAGCCGCTGGGTCTGGTGATGGTCGGCGGATTGCTGGTGAGCCAGATCCTGACGCTGTTCACCACGCCGGTGATCTACCTGTACTTCGACCGCCTCGGTCGGCGCTGGGGCCGTGCGCCTTCGGCCGTGGAGCCGGTAGAGCAGCCATGAACCTGTCCGGTCCTTTCATCAAACGCCCGGTGGCGACCATGCTCCTGAGCCTGGCGATCATGCTGCTGGGCGGTGTGAGCTTCGGTCTGCTGCCGGTGTCGCCACTGCCACAAATGGACTTCCCGGTGATCGTGGTGCAGGCGAGCCTGCCCGGCGCGAGCCCGGAGGTCATGGCCTCCACCGTGGCCACGCCGCTGGAGCGTTCGTTCGGCGCCATCGCCGGCGTCAACACCATGAGCAGCCGCTCCAGCCAGGGCTCGACCCGGGTCATTCTGCAGTTCGACCTCGACCGCGACATCAATGGCGCAGCGCGGGAAGTGCAGGCGGCGATCAACGCTTCGCGCAACCTGTTGCCGAGCGGGATGCGCAGCATGCCGACCTACAAGAAGGTCAACCCGTCGCAGGCACCGATCATGGTGTTGTCGCTGACTTCGGATGTACTGGAAAAAGGCCAGCTCTACGACCTGGCTTCGACCATTCTGTCCCAGAGCCTGTCCCAGGTGCAGGGCGTGGGTGAAGTGCAGATTGGCGGCAGCTCCCTGCCGGCGGTGCGCATCGAGCTCGAACCCCAGGCGCTGAACCAGTACGGCGTGGCGCTGGATGATGTGCGCAAGACCATCGCCGGCGCCAACGTACGCAGACCCAAGGGTTCGGTCGAGGACGACCAGCGGCTGTGGCAGATCCAGGCCAACGACCAGCTGGAAAAAGCCAAGGACTATGAATCGCTGATCATCCACTACAACGGTGGTGCCGCCCTGCGTCTGAAGGATGTGGCCAAGGTCAGTGACGGTGTGGAAGACCGTTACAACAGCGGTTTCTTCAACGACGATGCGGCGGTGCTGCTGGTGATCAACCGGCAGGCCGGCGCCAACATCATCGAGACGGTCAACGAGATCAAGGCCCAGTTGCCGGCGCTGCAGGCGGTGCTGCCGGCCAGCGTCAAACTGAATCTGGCGATGGACCGTTCGCCGGTGATCAAGGCCACCCTGCACGAAGCGGAGATGACCCTGCTGATCGCCGTGGCGCTGGTGATCCTGGTGGTGTTCCTGTTCCTCGGCAATTTCCGGGCGTCCCTGATTCCGACCCTGGCGGTGCCGGTGTCGCTGGTCGGCACCTTTGCGGTGATGTACCTGTACGGGTTTTCCCTGAACAACCTGTCGCTGATGGCGTTGATTCTCGCCACCGGGCTGGTGGTGGACGACGCCATCGTGGTGCTGGAGAACATTTCCCGGCATATCGATGAAGGCGTCAAACCGATGAAGGCCGCGTATCTCGGGGCCAGGGAAGTCGGGTTCACACTGCTGTCGATGAACGTGTCGCTGGTGGCGGTGTTCCTGTCGATCCTGTTCATGGGCGGGATCATCGAAAGCCTGTTCCGTGAGTTCTCCATCACCCTGGCCGCGGCCATCGTGGTGTCGCTGGTGGTGTCGCTGACCCTGACGCCGATGCTCTGTGCCCGCTGGCTGAAACCGCATACAAAGGGGCAGGAAAACCGTCTGCAACGCTGGAGCCGGCGCACCAACGACTGGATGGTCGGCAAATACGCCACCAGCCTTGATTGGGTGCTGCGCCACCGACGTCTGACGCTGCTGAGCCTGATCATCACGGTCGGGGTCAACGTCGCCCTGTACGTCGTGGTGCCGAAGACCTTCATGCCGCAACAGGACACCGGCCAGTTGATCGGTTTCGTGCGCGGTGACGACGGTCTGTCGTTCAGCGTGATGCAGCCGAAAATGGAAACCTTCCGCCGCGCCGTGCTCAAGGATGACGCGGTCGAAAGCGTTGCCGGGTTCATCGGCGGCAACAACGGCACCAACAACGCTTTCATGCTGGTGCGCCTGAAGCCGATCAAAGAGCGCAACATCTCGGCGCAGAAAGTCATCGAGCGTCTGCGCAAGGAAATGCCCAAGGTGCCCGGCGCGCAATTGATGCTGATGGCCGACCAGGACCTGCAATTCGGTGGCGGTCGTGAACAGACCACGTCGCAGTACAGTTACATCCTGCAGAGTGGCGATCTGGGTGCCTTGCGCGAGTGGTACCCGAAAGTGGTGACCGCGTTGCGGGCCTTGCCGGAACTGACGGCCATCGATGCTCGTGAAGGACGCGGTGCGCAGCAGGTCACGCTGATCGTCGACCGCGATCAGGCCAAGCGTCTGGGTGTGGACATGAACATGGTCACCGCCGTGCTGAACAACGCCTACAGCCAGCGGCAGATTTCCACGATCTACGACAGCCTCAACCAGTATCAGGTGGTGATGGAGGTCAATCCGAAATACGCCCAGGATCCGGTGACGCTCAATCAGGTGCAGGTGATCACTGCCGATGGCGCACGGATTCCGCTGTCGACCATCGCCCACTACGAAAGCAGCCTGGAAGACGACCGGGTCAGCCACGAAGGTCAGTTCGCCTCCGAAAGCATCGCGTTCGACATGGCCGAAGGCGTGACGGTGGAGAAGGGCAGCGCGGCCATCGAGCGAGCGATCGCCAAGGTCGGCCTGCCGGAAGACGTGATCGCGAAAATGGCCGGCACCGCCGATGCCTTCGCGGCCACCCAGAAGAGCCAGCCGTTCATGATTCTCGGTGCGCTGCTGGCGGTGTACCTGGTGCTGGGTGTGCTGTATGAAAGCTACATTCACCCGCTGACCATTCTGTCGACACTGCCGTCGGCCGGGGTCGGCGCGCTGCTGTCGATCTATGTGCTGGGGGGTGAATTCAGCCTGATCTCGCTGCTCGGGTTGTTCCTGCTGATCGGTGTGGTGAAGAAGAACGCGATCCTGATGATCGACCTGGCGCTGCAACTGGAGCGTCACCAGGGCATGGCACCGCTGGAATCGATCCGCAGCGCCTGTCTGCAACGGCTGCGTCCGATTCTGATGACCACCTTGGCGGCAATTCTCGGCGCCTTGCCGTTGCTGCTCAGCCGGGCCGAAGGTGCGGAAATGCGCCAGCCGCTCGGCCTGACCATCATCGGCGGGCTGATCTTCAGCCAGATCCTGACCCTTTACACCACACCTGTGGTTTATCTCTATCTCGACAAGGCCCGCCATCGCTTCAACAAGTGGCGTGGCGTGCGTACCGATGCCGCTCTGGAAACTCCGCTATGAATGACCGTTCGCTTATCCAACTGGCCAGTGTCCGCGGCTCGCGTCTGCTGAGCCTGTCGCTGTGCGTGGCGATGCTCAGCGCGTGCGCCGTCGGCCCGGACTACCAGCGCCCGCAGACTGCCGAAATCGCTCAATACAAAGAGGCCGAAGGCTGGCGTCAGGCCAGCCCTTCCGACGCTCTGGCCCGTGGCGCCTGGTGGGAACTGTACGGCGACCGCCAGCTCAACGAACTGGTGGAAAAACTCAACAGTTCCAACCAGACCGTGGCCCAGTCCGAGGCGCAGTATCGTCAGGCCCAGGCCTTGGTGCGTGATGCCCGTGGCGCGTTCTACCCGACGCTCGATCTGAGCGCGGGCAAGACCCGCTCCAGCCAGGGCACCGGCAGCAGCAGTTCGAGCCTGAGCAGTTCCGCCAGCGGTATTCGCGATACCTACAACGCGCAACTGGGTGTGAGTTGGGAGGCCGATGTCTGGGGCAAGTTGCGTCGTGGTCTGGAGGCGAACGAGGCCAGCGCCCAGGCCAGCTACGCCGATCTGGCGGCCATGCGCCTGAGCCAGCAATCGGAGCTGGTGCAGAACTACCTGCAATTGCGCGTGATCGATCAGCAGAAACGTTTGCTGGAGTCGACGGTGGAGGCTTACGAGCGTTCGCTGAAAATGACCCGGAACCAGTACAACGCCGGAATATCCGGGCGCGATGCGGTGGCGCAGGCACAGACCCAGCTCAAATCCACCCAGGGCGATCTGGTGGACCTGATCTGGCAACGGGCACAGTTCGAGAACGCGATTGCCGTGCTGACCGGTCAACCACCGGCGCAGTTCAAGATCGCCGAAACCCAGGACATCCCGAAGCTGCCGCAGATTCCGTTGAGCCTGCCGTCGCAACTGCTGGAACGACGTCCCGACATCGCCTCGGCGGAGCGCTCGGTGATCGCGGCCAATGCCGGTATTGGCGTCGCCAAAGCGGCGTATTACCCGGATTTCACCCTGAGCATGAGCGGCGGTTACAGCAGCAGTACCTCCCGTGACCTGATCAGCCTGCCGAACCGCTTCTGGTCGGTCGGGCCGAAGATGAGCCTGCCGCTGTTCGACGGTGGCCGTCGCTCGGCGGAAGTCGACCGCACCGAAGCGAAATACGACGAGACTGTAGCCAAATACCGGCAGACCGTGCTCGACGGCTTTCGCGAAGTGGAAAACTATCTGGTGCAGTTGAAGGTGTACGAGGACGAGGCGGCTGTGCGCCAGGAAGCGCTGGATGCGGCGCGGGATTCCCTGCGTCTGACCCAGAACCAGTACAAGGCCGGACTGATTGCCTACATCGACGTGGTCGTGGTGCAAGCCACGGCACTGAGCAACGAGCGTACGGTGCTCAACATCCTGCAAAGCCGGCTGATTGCCAGCGTGCAGCTGATCGCGGCGCTGGGTGGTGGCTGGGACGGGCAGCTGGAAACCAGCCAGAATCCCTGACGCCGGGTTCCCGCGCCATGCGCGGGAATGCTCCGTGTCGTGATCCCGGCCTGGAGCCCTGTCAGACGATCAAACAAGCGTTTCATCGGCTTGATGGCCATTTGATTACTTTGTCAGTGCGTTCTTCCGCGCAATCAGTACAATCGCCGCATTTGTCCCCGCCGCGGACGGACGCAGTCCGGTGGGGTGGTCGCGAGAATGCCCATGCTCATCGGTAGTTATTCCTTCACCCTGGTTTTCATTTCGCTGAGTGTGGCGATCCTGGCTTCATACACCGCGCTCGACCTGACCGGGCGCATCGCCACTGCCAGGGGCCGCGCCGTGCATTTGTGGACGGCCGGTGGCGCGTTTGCCATGGGGGTCGGCGTCTGGTCGATGCACTTCATCGGCATGCTGGCGTTCAAGCTGCCGATCAGCCTGGGGTATGACATTGCGCTCACGGCGCTTTCGCTGTTGATCGCCGTACTGTCCTGCGGCTTCGCCCTGTGGCTGGTCAGCCAGCCGAAACTGCCGGCCTGGCAACTGGCCTTCGGCGCCCTGATCATGGGCGCCGGCATCAGCGCCATGCACTACACCGGCATGGCCGCGATGCGCATGCAACCGGGCATCGATTACGACCCCACTTTGTTCGGCGTCTCGCTGGCGATTGCCGTCGGTGCTTCGGCGGCGGCGTTGTGGATTGCCTTTCGCCTGCGTCAGCAATCGCCTTACGTGCGTCTGTTCCGTGCCGGTGCCGCTATCGTCATGGGGATCGCGATTGTCGGCATGCACTACACCGGCATGGCGGCGGCGCGTTTTCCCGAGGGAAGTTTCTGCGGTGCGGCGCTCAATGGTCTGAACGGCAGTGGCCTGGACAATCTGGTGCTGATCACCACGCTGGCGGTGCTGAGCATTGCGCTGTTGACCTCGATTCTCGACGCACGCCTTGAGGCGCGTACTGCCGATCTGGCCCATTCGTTGACTGTTGCCAACCGTGAACTCACTCAACTGGCGTTGCACGACACGCTGACCGGTCTGCCGAACCGCATGTTGCTGGATGACCGGATCAATCAAGCCATGAAAAAGGTCAACGAGCAGGGCGGTTGTTTCGCGCTGATGTTCATCGATCTGGATGGCTTCAAACCGGTGAACGATGCCTTCGGCCATCACATGGGCGATCAGTTGCTCAAAGAGGTGGCGGTGCGTCTGCGCGAAGATTTGCGCAGCCTCGACACCCTGGCACGGATCGGTGGTGACGAGTTCGTGCTGCTGGTGCGCCTGAGCGAGCCCAACGATGCACTGGGGCTGGCCGCGCGTCAGGTCGGTCTGATCGCGCAGTCGTTCCGGGTGGCAGAACATGAACTGCAGATTTCCGCCAGTGTCGGCATCGCGGTGTATCCGGGCAATGGCCACAGTGCCCAGGAACTGCTGATGAACGCCGACGCGGCGATGTACCACGCCAAGGGTGGCGGCAAGAACGGCTACAGCTTTTTCGACGCCTCGATGAACAGCAACGCACGCAAGCAACTTCAGTTGCTGCAGGATCTGCGCGCGGCGCTGGAGCACAATCAATTCTGTCTGCATTACCAACCCAAATTCCACGCCGCCGACGGGCGTCCGGTGGGGGCCGAGGCGCTGCTGCGTTGGGAGCACCCGACTCACGGCATGCTGATGCCGGACAAGTTCATCGAACTGGCGGAGAAAACCGGGCTGATCATCCCGATTGGCGAATGGGTGCTCAACGAAGCCTGCCGACAGATGCGCGAATGGTTTGTGCTGGGCCACACCGACTGGCGCATCGCGGTCAACCTGTCGGCCTTGCAGTTCTGCCACGCCGGGCTGGTGCAAAGCGTGGCCAAGGCGCTGGCGAGACACCGCTTGCCGGCCAACAGCCTGACGCTGGAAATCACTGAAACCACCGCCATGAGTGACGCCGACGCGAGCATGACAGTGCTGCAGGAGCTGTCCGACATGGGCGTCGACCTGTCCATCGACGATTTCGGCACCGGTTATTCAAGCCTGATGTACCTCAAGCGCTTGCCGGCCAACGAACTGAAGATCGACCGTGGCTTCGTCCGCGATCTGGAGCATGACAGCGATGACGCGGCCATTGTTTCGGCGATTGTCGCGCTGGGTCAGGCGCTGGGCTTGCGCATCGTCGCCGAAGGTGTTGAAACCGGCGTTCAGCAGGATTTTCTGACGCAACTGGGTTGCGATTCGTTGCAAGGCTATCTGCTCGGCCACCCGATGCCGGCTGATCGCTTTTTGCAGGGCATTGCGCGGGACAAACCTCTGGCGGTGAGCTGAACCGCTGACGCAGGCCATGCAAAACCCCGCGATGGCGGTTATTCTTGCCTCGACTGTTACGAGTGCATCGAGGGAAGGCCAGCATGGATAAAGTCATTGTGATCACCGGTGGCGGTCGCGGAATCGGGGCCGCCACGGCGCTGTTGGCTGCCGAGCAAGGCTATCGGATCTGCATCAATTATCAGACGGACGAACAGGCTGCCCACCACGTGCTTGAGCAGGTACGCGAGCGTGGCGCCACCGCCATCGCCGTCCGTGCCGACGTCAGTATCGAGGACGAGGTGATCGGCCTGTTTCAACGGGTCGACACGGAGCTGGGCCGGGTGACCGCGCTGGTGAACAATGCCGGCACCGTCGGTCATAAATCCCGGGTCGAGGAAATGTCGGAGTTCCGCATCCTCAAAATCATGAAAACCAACGTTCTGGCTCCGATCCTTTGCGCCAAGCATGCGATCCTGCGCATGTCGCCCAAACATGGCGGGCAGGGTGGCAGCATCGTCAACGTCTCCTCGGTCGCTGCGCGGCTGGGCTCGCCCAACGAGTACGTCGATTACGCCGCGTCAAAAGGCGCACTCGACACCTTCACCATCGGTCTGTCCAAGGAAGTGGCGGGCGAGGGGATTCGGGTCAACGCGGTGCGTCCTGGCTACATCTACACCGACTTCCACGCGTTGAGCGGCGATCCGGACCGGGTCAGCAAGCTGGAGTCGGCAATTCCGATGGCGCGGGGCGGGCGGCCGGATGAAGTGGCGGAGGCGATTGTCTGGCTGCTGTCGGACAAGGCTTCGTATGCCACCGGGACTTTCGTCGATCTCGGTGGCGGTCGCTGAGTTTCAGGGTCGTTGATCGGTCCCACGCAGAGCGTGGGAACGATCAGCACTCAGAACGACCGCACAATCCGCCCCAACGTCTCCATCGCTTTCTCCGAGGCTTCGGTCCACGGGCTGCCGTAGTTCAAGCGGATGCAGTTCCTGAATCGCTGGGTCGGCGAGAAGATCGGCCCCGGCGCAATGCTGATGCCTTGCGCCAACGCCATTTGAAACAGCTTTAACGAATCCATCTGCGGTGGCAGTTCCAGCCACAGGAAATAGCCGCCGGCCGGTTGGCTCACGCGCGTCTGCGCCGGAAAGTAGCGGGCGATAGCCGCCAACATGGCGCTTTGCTGTTCTTCGAGGGCGTAGCGCAGTTTACGCAGATGGCGATCATAGCCGCCGTGTTGCAGATAGTCGGCGATGGCTGCCTGGGCCGGCATCGAGGCGCACAGCGAGGTCATCAGTTTCAGACGCTCGATCTTCTGCGCGTAGCGCCCGGCGGCGACCCAGCCGATGCGATAACCCGGGGCCAGGCTCTTGGCGAACGAACCACAGTGCATCACCAGACCTTCGGTGTCGAAAGCCTTGGCCGGTTTCGGCGCCTGTTGACCGTAATAGAGTTCGGCGTAGACATCGTCCTCGATCAGCGGCACCTGATGCCGCTTGAGCAACTCCACCAGTTCCTGTTTCCTGGCCTCGGGCATGGTCGCGCCCATCGGGTTCTGGAAACTGGTCATGCACCAGCAGGCCTTGATCGGATGCCGTTCCAGGGTCTGGGCGAGCACGCCAAGATCGATGCCGTCGCGCGGGTGCACGGGGATTTCCACGGCTTTGAGTTTCAAACGCTCCAGCACTTGCAGGCTGGCGTAGAACGCCGGGGCTTCGATGGCCACCAGGTCGCCCGGTTCGGTCACTGCTTGCAGGCACAGGTTCAGCGCCTCCAGAGCGCCGTTGGTGATCAGCAGTTCTTCCATCGGCAGCATCAGCCCGCCGACCATGTAGCGCAGGGCGATCTGGCGGCGCAGTTGCGGATTGCCCGGCGACATGTCGGTGACCACCATGCGCGGATCCATCTCCCGGGCGGCGCTGGCCAGTGAACGGGACAGGCGTTGGAGCGGGAACAGCTCGGGGCTGGGAAACGCCGAACCGAACGGTACGGTGCTCGGGTCCTTGATCGATTCCAGCACCGAGAACACCAGTTCGCTGACGTCGACCCGGGTGGATTCGTTGACGGGGGGGCTGATCACCGGCTCCGAGAAGGGGCTCGGAGCGTGGGTGTTCACGAAGTAGCCGGAGCGCGGGCGGGCGCGGATCAGGCCGCGACGTTCCAGCAGGTAATAAGCCTGGAACACCGTGGACGGGCTGACGCCATAGGTCTGGCTCGCGTAGCGCACTGATGGCACCCGCTGACCGGGGCCGAGGACGCCGGAGCGGATCAGTTCAGCGATGTCGTCGGCGAATTTTTCGTAGCGTTTCATCTTGGGTCCGGATTGATTTCTTTCTGAAAGACCGTGTCGCCTTCATTCGCGAGCGGGCTCGCTCCCACTGTTGACTGCATTCCCTGTGGGAGCGAGCCTGCTCGCGAATGGCCGCGCCGCAGTCTAAGGGATCAACGATTCATCGGCGCAACAAACCGGCTCTTCGCCACGCTGTAAATCTCGGGATCATCACTGTCGGCAATCTTGAAACTCAAGGTCTGCGAGCTGCTGGCTGCACGTTCGGTGGTCATGGCCACGGACACTGGCACATCGATAATCTCGCCCGGCGCCAGGCTCAACTCGGTCTTGCCCTGGAGCTGGAAGCCGTCGCCGTCTACCAGGCTCAGGTTGTAGTCCTGACGTTGCTGGGTCTTGTTGATGACCTTGAGGGTGTAGATGTTCTCGATCTGGCCCTGGCCGTTCTCGCGGAACAGGCCACGGTCCTTGGTCACGTCCAGCGACACCATTGGTCGTTCGATCAGGGCCAGGGTGAGGGCGCCGATCATCACCACCAGTACCGTGACGTAGCCGATCAGGCGCGCACGCAACAGATGCGTCTTGCCCCCCTGCAACTCACGCTCCGAGGTATAGCGGATCAGGCCCCGCGCATAGTTCATCTTGTCCATGATCGAATCGCAGGCGTCGATGCACGCCGCACAGCCGATGCATTCCATTTGCAGACCGTCACGGATGTCGATGCCGGTCGGACAGACCTGCACGCACAACTGGCAGTCGATGCAATCGCCGAGACCGGCTTCGGCCGGTTTCACGTCGCGCTTGCGCGGGCCACGGTTTTCTCCACGGGCGGCGTCGTAGGAAATGGCCAGGGTGTCCTTGTCGAACATCACGCTCTGGAACCGCGCATACGGGCACATGTGCATGCACACCGCTTCGCGCAGCCAGCCGGCGTTGATGTAGGTGGCAGCGGTGAAGAACAGCACCCAGAACAGGCTGACACCACCGATCTGCAGGGTCAGCAGTTCTTCGGCCAACGGGCGGATCGGGGTGAAGTAGCCGACGAAGGTCAGGCCGGTCAGCACACTGATCGCCAGCCACAGTGTGTGCTTGGCCGCACGTCGCGCCAGTTTGTTGAGGCTCCAGGGTGCCGCTTGCAGCTTGATGCGCTGGTTACGGTCGCCCTCGGTGACTTTTTCGCACCACATGAAGATCCAGGTCCACGAACTCTGCGGACAGGTGTAACCACACCAGACCCGTCCGGCGAATACGGTAATGGCGAACAGGCCGAACGCGGCAATGATCAGCAGCGCCGACAGCAGGATGAAATCCTGCGGCCAGAAGGTCGCGCCAAAGATGTGGAATTTGCTTTCGGAAAGATCCCAGAGCACCGCCTGACGGCCACCCCAGTTCAGCCAAACCGTGCCGAAAAACAGCAGGAACAGGAATCCCGCGCCGCTCATGCGCAAGGTGCGGAACAAGCCGGTGAAGCTGCGGGTGAAAATCTGGTTATCGCTGCTGGCGTGTTTCGCCTTCATTGGGCGCGCCGGTACTTTTTTTATCCGGGGAGATGCTTCTACGGTTCGGACGGGGATTCGTTCGCTCATGGTCGTTCGCTCATCAGCCTCCATCAGGCCAATGAACTATGAGCGCCGATCTGTTTGCATAACAGACTCAGGCCTCTCAATAAAAAGCGTATCAGATGGGTTTTGCGCCCGGCCCTGCGACAACTTGAAGCAGTCGCCGGCGCGGGGCGCAGGCGCCTATCCCGGACGGCTGCGCGAGATATTGACCGGGGTCAGTCAAATCACCGAATCACCGTCGGTGGCTTTGAGGTGTTTGCGACCGTCAGCGGCTCCGGCGACGGTCAAGGCATCGGCTTCGGCTTCTGTGATGTAGATGCGCCGGCCCTCGATTTCCACGGCGGACATCGATTTTTCACTGTCGGTGATGACCGTCAGGTCGCCGCACAGGCGAATCTGTTCACCGTTTTCGGTGGCGAAGAAACAGGTCTGGTTTTCGATGCGCACGGTCATGGGGCTGTCCTTTTTCCGAGGGTGTTGAAAGGTTAGGGCGCCCGTTCGGGTGATCGTTCTACGCAACCGATTAATGGTCGCTGCTGTCCACTGTTCATGACCTCGGCTCAAGGACTGCGCAATGGACGCCTGGTGGCACGAAGTGTGGAAAACCCTGCAAGCGGAATTCGCCGACATCGGTGATGCGTCGCAACTGACGCGGATCACCGTGCGGCTGCTGATGGCGGCCGTACTGGGCGGGATTCTCGGTTTCGAACGTGAGCACAAGGGCAAGGCTGCCGGTGTCCGCACGCACATGCTGGTGGCCCTCGGCGCCGCGCTGTTTGTGTTGGTGCCGCAGTTGTCCGGCTCCCAGGCCGATGCGATGAGCCGGGTGGTGCAGGGCGTGATTGCCGGGATCGGCTTTCTCGGGGCCGGCACCATTTTGAAAAATCACGAAGGTGACGAAGGTCACGTCAAGGGCCTGACCACCGCCGCCGGCCTGTGGATGACCGCCGCCATCGGCGTCGCGGCCGGGTTGGGCCGCGAAGCGACGGCGGTGTTCAGTACGTTGCTGGCGCTGGGGATCTTCAGTGTCATGCCGAGGATCGTGAAAGTCTTCGAGAAAGATCATGAGCCCTGATCAGACAATCACCGGCGGCATGGTGCTCGGTGGTTCTTCCTTGGGCGGTGGTGTGGTGCCCGGTGGCTCCTGTTCCGGAACCGGTTGCGGCTCGGTCTCGGGCAGCACCGGTTTGTCGATGTTCGGATCGGGTGTTTCAGCGGGGATCGGAATACTCATCGGATGAACCTCCGTATGGCACATGGCGTGAGAAGTGCTTAAGTGGGTTGACCACGTCTGCACGAAATCGATCCGATTTTGTGGCGGCGCAAATCCCTGTGAACTTTTGTCACCGAGGTTCGCTCGGAACCTGAGAGCGATCATTGCCGGGCACCGGTCTGGTTTTGAGTACTGAACAGGCAACCGTGCGTCCCTGGGGCGTTAAGGAGAGATGCTCGATGACGGCTGAAAAACCCTCCGAACAGAGCTACAACCCGCACATCCCGCTGTCACAGGCGTTGTTGCTGCCGCGCATTGTCATTGAAAACACTCGGCCGACCCTCGATGGCGGGCAGTTTGCCGTCAAGGCCGTGATCGGGCGCGAGATCGTGGTCACCAGCAAGATTTTCGCCGACGGCCACGACAAACTGGCGGTGCGCATCCGCTGGCGAGAGGAAGGTGAGGAAGCCTGGCACAGCGAAGTCATGACCGATCAGGGCAACAATGGCTGGCAAGGTCGTTTCCAGCCACAGCGTGTAGGCCGTTATCTCTACCTGATCGAAGCCTGGATCGATCAGTTCGCCAGTTTTCAGTACGAACTGGAGAAGAAACACCTCGCAGCCGTCCCGGTCAGTCTGGAGCTGCAAGAAGGCCGGACGATGGTGCAACAGGCCGCCGAACGCAGCGAAGGGCCGCTCAGCGAGCGGCTGGCGGCCATGCACCATGAGCTGTCCGGACTGCTCGAAACCGAGCAGGTCGCGCTGTTTCTGCACCCGCAGAGTGCGCAGTTGATGGCCGATGCCGATCTGCGTCCGTACCTGAGCATCAGCGCGGAATTTCCGGTGGATGTTGAGCGGGAGCTGGCCGAGTTCGCTAGCTGGTACGAGCTGTTTCCCCGCTCGATCACCGATGATCCCGCCCGCCACGGCACCTTCAATGATGTGCACGCGCGGTTGCCGATGATTCAGGACATGGGCTTCGACGTGTTGTATTTCACACCGATCCATCCGATTGGCCGCAGCCATCGCAAGGGTCGCAACAATTCGCTGACCGCAGGCCCGGACGATCCCGGCAGCCCTTATGCAATTGGCAGCGAAGAAGGCGGGCACGACGCGATTCACCCGCAGCTTGGCACCCGTGAGGACTTTCGTCGTCTGGTGGCGGCGGCTGCCGACCATGGGCTGGAGATCGCCCTCGATTTCGCCATCCAGTGTTCCCAGGATCACCCGTGGCTCAAGCAGCATCCGGGCTGGTTCAACTGGCGTCCGGACGGCACGATCAAATACGCGGAGAACCCGCCGAAAAAATACCAGGACATCGTCAACGTCGATTTCTATGCGCCGGAAGCGATCCCGAGCCTCTGGGTCGAGCTGCGTGACATTGTCGTCGGCTGGGTCGAGGAGGGCGTGAAGATCTTTCGCGTCGACAACCCGCACACCAAGCCGCTGCCGTTCTGGCAATGGCTGATCGCCGATGTGCGGACACTGCATCCCGAGGTGATCTTCCTCGCCGAAGCCTTCACCACGCCGGCGATGATGGCGCGACTGGGCAAGGTCGGTTACACCCAGAGCTACACCTATTTCACCTGGCGCAACACCAAGCCCGAACTGGCGAGCTACTTCAGCGAACTCAACGACTCGCCGTGGCGCGAATGTTACCGGCCGAACTTCTTCGTCAATACCCCGGACATCAATCCGGCGTTTCTGCATGAATCGGGACGTCCCGGTTTTCTCATCCGCGCCGCGCTGGCGACCATGGGCTCCGGCCTGTGGGGCATGTATTCGGGGTTTGAACTGTGCGAATCGGCACCGGTGCCGGGCAAGGAGGAATACCTCGATTCCGAGAAGTACGAGATCCGCGTCCGGGATTTCAACCAGCCCGGCAACATCATCGCCGAGATCGCCCAGCTCAACCGCATCCGCCGGCAGAACCCGGCGCTGCACAGTCATCTGGGCCTGAAAATCTACAACGCCTGGAACGACAACATTCTGTATTTCGGCAAGCGCAGCGCTGATGGCAGCAACTTCATTCTGGTGGCCGTCAGCCTCGATCCGCATCACCCGCAAGAGGCCAATTTCGAATTGCCGCTCTGGGAGATGGGCCTGCCGGACGACGCCACCACCCACGGCGAAGACCTGATGAACGGCCATCGCTGGGACTGGCACGGCAAATATCAGTTCATGCGGATCGATCCGGCGTATCAGCCGTTCGGGATCTGGCGCATCACCGCCTGAACACTGATCCCCTGTGGGAGCGAGCCTGCTCGCGAATACGGGCCAACATTCAATACCTATGTTGCCTGCCAAATCCAATTCGCGAGCAGGCTCGCTCCCACAGGTTACGCATCGTTTGCGAGCCAAGTGATCGGCTCACCGTGTTTATAGAATTCAACAGGAGTTTCACATGGCGAAGAAACCCAAGTCGGCCACTTTCATCAAGGACCCGCTCTGGTACAAGGACGCGGTGATTTATCAGGTTCACGTCAAATCCTTTTTCGACTCCAACAACGACGGGATCGGCGATTTTCCCGGCTTGATCGCCAAGCTCGATTACATCGCCGAACTCGGCGTCAATACCATCTGGCTGCTGCCGTTCTACCCGTCGCCACGGCGCGATGACGGTTACGACATTGCCGAGTACCGTGGCGTACACAGCGATTACGGAACCATGGCCGATGCCAGGCGTTTCATTGCCGAAGCACATAAACGCGGTTTGCGGGTGATCAGTGAACTGGTCATCAACCACACCTCGGATCAGCACCCGTGGTTCCAGCGGGCGCGCAGGGCCAAACGCGGTTCCGCGGCCCGCGACTTCTATGTGTGGTCGGATGACGACCAGAAGTACGACGGCACGCGGATCATTTTTCTCGACACCGAAAAGTCCAACTGGACCTGGGATCCGGTGGCCGGCCAGTACTTCTGGCACCGTTTCTATTCGCACCAGCCGGACCTCAATTTCGACAACCCGCAAGTCATGAAAGCCGTGCTGTCGGTGATGCGCTACTGGCTGGACATGGGCATTGACGGCCTGCGGCTGGATGCCATTCCGTACCTGATCGAGCGCGACGGCACCAACAACGAAAACCTGCCGGAGACCCACGACGTCCTCAAGCGGATCCGTGCTGAAATCGACGCCAATTACCCTGATCGCATGCTGCTGGCCGAAGCCAACCAATGGCCCGAAGACACCCAACTGTATTTCGGTGAAACCGACGCCGAGGGCGTCAACGGCGACGAATGTCACATGGCGTTTCACTTCCCGCTGATGCCGCGCATGTACATGGCGCTGGCCCAGGAGGATCGCTTCCCGATCACCGATATCCTGCGTCAGACCCCGGAGATCCCGGCCAATTGCCAATGGGCGATCTTCTTGCGCAACCACGATGAACTGACGCTGGAGATGGTCACCGACAAGGAGCGCGATTACCTCTGGAACTACTACGCTGCCGACCGCCGTGCGCGGATCAACCTCGGCATCCGTCGGCGTCTGGCGCCGCTGATGGAGCGTGACCGCCGCCGGATCGAACTGCTCAACAGCCTGCTGCTGTCGATGCCGGGCACGCCGACCCTGTATTACGGCGACGAAATCGGCATGGGCGACAACATTTATCTCGGCGACCGTGACGGTGTGCGCACGCCGATGCAATGGTCGATCGACCGTAACGGCGGTTTCTCCCGCGCCGATCCGGCCAGTCTGGTACTGCCGCCGATCATGGATCCGCAGTACGGCTTTCAGTCGGTCAACGTCGAAACCCAGGCCGGCGATCCGCATTCGCTGCTGAACTGGACCCGGCGTCTGCTGGCCGTGCGCAAGCAGTCGAAGGCGTTCGGTCGTGGCACGTTGAAAATGCTTTCGCCCGCCAACCGTCGCGTTCTGGCCTATACCCGCGAATACACGGGGCCGGACGGCAAACACGAAATCATCCTGTGCGTGGCCAACGTCTCGCGCAGCGCTCAGGCCGTGGAGCTGGACCTGTCGGCTTACGTGGGCATGGTGCCGGTGGAGATGCTGGGCGGTAATGCATTTCCGCCCATCGGCCAATTGAATTTCCTGCTGACCCTGGCGCCTTACGGTTTCTATTGGTTCGGCCTGGCGGCGGAAAACCAGATGCCGAGCTGGCACGTCGAGCCGGCGCAGAGCCTGCCGGACTTCACCACGCTGGTGCTGAAAAAACGCATGGAAGAACTGCTCGAAGCGCCGTCCCGGGTCACCCTCGAACAAACCATTTTGCCGAGCTGGTTGCACAACCGCCGCTGGTTCGCCGGCAAGGATGCGGCCGTCGAGCAGGTTCGTCTGGCCTACGGCGTGCGCTTCGGCGATGCGCAGCATCCGGTGCTGTTCAGCGAAATCGAAGTCGGCAGCGGCGGGCAGACCAGTCGTTACCAGTTGCCTTTCGGGTTCATTTCGGAAGATCAGGTCGGGCCGGCGTTGCCGCAGCAATTGGCGCTGGCGCGGGTGCGGCGAGGGCGTCAGGTGGGGTTGATCACTGACGCCTTCAGCCTTGAAGCGTTTATTCGTGCGGTGCTGCAAGGCATGCAGAGTGGCACGGTGCTGGAATCCAGCGATGGCGAGATCCGTTTCGAAGCATCGCCGCAACTGGAAAAACTCGGCCTCGGCGCGGAGTCCGAAGTGCGCTATCTGTCTGCCGAGCAATCCAACAGTTCGGTGGTGATCGGCAGCAGTCTGGTACTGAAGCTGATACGTAAAGTCGCTTCCGGCGTACACCCGGAACTGGAGATGAGCGCTTACCTGACCGATGCCGGATTTGCCAATATCTCCCCGCTGCTCGGTTCGGTGATTCGCCGCGACGGGCAGGGCGAAGACAACCTGCTGATGATTGCGCAGGGCTATTTGAGCAATCAGGGCGACGCCTGGGAATGGACGCAGAACAACCTCGAGCGGGCGCTGCGCGATGAACTGGCAGACGCCGTGTCCGAACAGTCGCAGCATTACAACGCCCTCGGGGAGCTGAAGGACTTTGCCGGCATGCTGGGTCAGCGTCTGGGGGAAATGCATCAGGTGCTGGCGACAGCCACCGATAACCAGGACTTCGCGCCGCAGGTCAGTTCGGCCAGGGATGCACAGGCCACCGGCAAGGATGTCGCCGCTCAGGTCGAGCATGCGCTGGTACTGCTCAAACAGCATCAGGGCGAACTCGATGGGGCAGATCAGAAGCTGGTCGATCGCCTGCTCGACCACAGGAAAACCATCCTCGCCCATGTACAGGATCTGGCGAAGAAATCCGCCGGCGGCCTGCGCATCCGGGTGCACGGCGATCTGCATCTGGGTCAGGTGCTGGTGATCAAGGGCGATGCGTATCTGATCGACTTCGAAGGCGAACCGGCACGGCCTCTGGCTGAACGGCGCGGCAAGCACAGCCCCTACAAGGATGTCAGCGGGGTGTTGCGTTCGTTCGATTACGCCGCCGCGATGGCCCTCAATGTGCACAACGTCGACAACAGTCCCGAAGCCGAGGCTGCGCGTCGGCGGGTGACCGAACGTTATCTGCGCGAAGCGCGGGAAGCCTTTGTGGAGGCATATCACCGGGCAGCAGCTAGTCTTGATCATGCCTGGCAGGATCCTGAAGGTGCCGACGCCGCACTGGCGTTGTTCGGTCTGGAGAAAGCGGCCTACGAAGTGGCCTATGAAGCCGAAAATCGCCCCACCTGGCTGCCCGTGCCGTTGCACGGTCTGTACGGGTTGTTGACGGGGCTGAAACCCTTTTCCGATCTTGGTGGAGAGTAGTCATGAGTTTCTCGAACAAGGAACAGGGTCACGTTGAAGAGCGTTTGCTGCCCAAAGCCAGGGACATCGATGCCCTGGTGCGCGCAGAACATCAGGACCCGTTTTCCATTCTCGGCCCCCACGGCGATGGTGCCGGCGGGCAGTTCATCCGGGCCTATCTGCCCGGTGCGCTGAGCGTCACGGTGCTGGACAAGGACTCTGGTGAAGAGCGCGGTCCGTTGGCGTTGACCGAGACGCCGGGGCTGTTCGTCGCCCATTTCAAGGATGTACGACCCTACCTGTTGCGCACCCGCTGGGCCGGTGGCGAGCAGGTCACCGAAGATCCCTACAGCTTCGGCCAGTTGCTTGGCGAAATGGACCTGTACCTGTTCGCCGAAGGCAATCATCGCGACCTCAGCCATTGCCTCGGTGCGCAGTTGAAAACCGTCGATGGCGTCGACGGCGTGCGGTTTGCCGTGTGGGCGCCGAACGCCCGACGGGTGTCGGTGGTCGGTGATTTCAACGTCTGGGACGGGCGCAGGCATCCGATGCGGCTGCGGCATCCGTCCGGAGTCTGGGAGTTGTTCATTCCGCGCCTGCAGGCAGGGGATCTGTACAAATACGAAATCCTTGGCGCCCACGGTATCCTGCCGCTCAAGGCCGACCCGATGGCACTGGCCACCAGCCTGCCGCCTGACACGGCTTCCAAAGTCGCTTCGCCGTTGCAGATCGACTGGCAGGATCAGGACTGGATGACCGGCCGCCGCGAGCGCCAGCAACACAACGCGCCGCTGTCGATCTATGAGCTGCATGCCGGTTCCTGGCAATGCGAACTGGATGATCTGGGTGAAGTCTCCCGCCAGTACCGCTGGCCGGAACTGGCCGAGCGACTGATCCCCTACGTCAAGGAACTGGGCTTCACCCACATCGAACTGATGCCGATCATGGAGCACCCGTTCGGTGGCTCCTGGGGCTATCAATTGCTGTCGCAATTCGCGCCGAGTGCGCGTTACGGTACGCCGGACGAGTTCGCGGCGTTCGTCAACGCCTGCCATCAGGCTGACATTGGTGTGATTCTCGATTGGGTGCCGGCGCATTTCCCGACCGACGTTCACGGTCTGGCGCAGTTCGACGGCACGGCGCTGTACGAATACGGCAACCCGCTGGAAGGTTTTCATCAGGACTGGGACACGCTGATCTACAACCTGGGTCGTACCGAAGTGCATGGCTACATGCTCGCGTCGGCACTGCACTGGCTGAAGCATTTCCACGTCGACGGGCTGCGGGTCGATGCGGTGGCCTCGATGCTCTATCGCGACTATTCGCGCAAGGCCGGGGAGTGGGTGCCCAATCGTCACGGTGGCCGGGAGAATCTGGAGGCCATCGATTTCCTGCGCCACCTCAACGATGTGGTGGCACTGGAGGCGCCGGGGGCGCTGGTGATTGCCGAGGAATCCACGGCATGGCCGGGGGTCAGTCAGAGCACCCAGCAGGGTGGTCTCGGTTTTTCGTATAAGTGGAACATGGGCTGGATGCACGATTCATTGCATTACATCCAGCAGGATCCGGTGTACCGCGCCCATCACCACAACGAGCTGAGCTTCGGTCTGGTATACGCCTGGTCCGAGCGCTTCATCCTGCCGATCTCCCACGATGAAGTGGTGCACGGCAAGCACTCGCTGATCGACAAGATGCCCGGCGACCGCTGGCAGAAATTCGCCAACCTGCGGGCCTATCTGAGCTTCATGTGGACCCACCCGGGCAAGAAGCTGCTGTTCATGGGCTGCGAGTTCGGCCAGTGGCGCGAATGGAATCACGATCAGCAACTGGACTGGTATCTGCTGCAGTATTCCGAACACAAAGGCGTGCAGAAGCTGGTGACCGACCTCAACCGCTTGTATCGCGAGGAGCCGGCGCTGCATGAGCAGGATGATGCGCCGCAAGGGTTCCAGTGGTTGATCGGTGACGACGCGATCAACAGCGTCTACGCCTGGTTGCGCTGGAGCAGGGACGGATCGCCAGTGCTGGTGGTGGCCAACTTCACTCCGGTGCCGCGGCAGTCGTATCGGGTCGGTGTGCCGTTTGCCGGGCGCTGGAACGAGTTGTTCAACAGCGATGCCGACACCTATGCCGGTTCCAATTACGGCAATGGCGGCGGGGCGTTTACCGAAGAGGTAGCCAGCCACGGTCAGGCGTTGTCGCTGGAGCTGAACCTGCCGCCGCTGGCGGTGTTGATCCTCAAGCCCGAGGGCTGATGTGCATCCTGCGGGAGCAGACGGCTGGCTCCCGCAGGCAAGCCGAGAGCGCACTTACCAGCGCATCCGAACCCCCAGACTGCCGATCAACCCGTTCAGATCATTGTCATCCACATCACTGCTGTAGTCGGCGCTGACGTACAGGCTTACCTTCGGCGTGACCCGCGCCACCAGCCCCAGACCAAGCTCTACCGTGGAAGACTTGCGGCTGCTGCTGATCTTGTCCACCTGATCGAGGGTCACGGTGCTGCCAGTGTACACGGTGTGCCACAGGTTGGTGCGCACATAGGGTTCGACGGACAGCCCGCTCAGGTCGTAGCTGCCTTTCAATCGTGCCCCGACGCGACCGCTCCAGGACGACAGATCGCTGGAGGAGGCATTGCCTGAACCGGCGTACGGCGTGTCGAGTGTGATCCGCTGGTTGATCAGCTGCGCCTGGGGTTCGACGACCCAGTTTTCGCCCAGACCGATGGGGAAACCACCTTCCACCGAGAACGTCATCGCGCTGCCCCCGGTGGCCAGGCGCGCGCCTTGTTCATTGCGACTGAACCCGCTGACCCGGCCGCCGCTGGCCGACAGGTCGACGTGCCAGCCTTCAGAACCGGTCAGGCTGTAATAGGCGCCGAGACTCTGGCCTTGCAGGTTGAGGGTGTCGGTAGTCGGGTTGGCGAGGATCGGGTTGACCTTCAGCCCGCTGCCATTGGCCAGAATGCGTGTCGTACCACCGATCAACCCGAATCGCTGGGTCTGTCCGCTGCTGTCTTGCAGGGTCAATACCGGTGGCCCTTTGAGTGCGGTTGATCCGGGAGCCGTAAATCCCGGTTCGAGACGATCGGTTTGTGCCTGGCGAGCAGATTGTCCGTAAAGCTGATCCCGGGCCGACGGAGCCAGATCTTCGCTGAACAGGTCCGGGCCGCGCAGATCGGGGCGCGGGCTGTTGCGGGGGCGATCAGGAGTGATGAGGGTTGCAGGCAGGGTCAGGACGGGAACGTCCTGCCGATACCAGGGCGTGGCTTCATCCGCTGCGGGACTGGCCTGTGCCTCCATGGATGAACACAGCAGGATGGAGCTTGAAACGCTGCAAAAGGTGATTTTTATCTCGTGTGAAGTGACTGGCGTTTTCATGAGCGTCTGCCTTGCTAGCGCATGCGGTATCTCGCCTTGGCGTCTCTCCTACCCCGAATGAGGGGCGACCGAATGGAGCGAGGCGAACTTCGGGGCACTCGTTTTCACGACTGTCCGGGGCTCGCCCCGGATAGTGTTTCCGGGGGTAGTAAGCTAGAGCTAAGAAGATCGCTGCCAGTGCGTCAAGAAAATGGACGATAAGCGGTAGCGTTGCATTTGTAGATGCAACTTCATGTTTTTACGCGGCTATCTAAGTTCTTGTTTGTATGGAATATCGCTCCTCAAGCGGTGTGGGCGTACGGTTCGGCGGCCGACGGTCGGTCTACCAGTCGATACGAATGCCCAGATTGGCGGACACGCTGCGCTGGTCAGTGCTGTCAATATTGTGGCTGTAGTCGGTACTGGCATAGACACTGACCGTTCGATCCAGGCGCAGCGCCATGCCCATGCCGAGGTCCGCCGTGGAGGCCTTTTGTTGACTGCGGATCACATCGGTGTCGGCGAAGGTGACGGCGTCGGTTCCTGAAAAAGTGTGCCAGAGGTTTGCCCGCAGATAGGGCTCCAGCACACGGCCCTGCAGGCGGTAATGACCGACGATACGGGCACCCAGTCGGGCAGTGAGGCGATTGTCGGCGTCGAAGGACACACGCGAGACGCCATCGTTCTGACTGTCCAGGGAGACCGCCTGATGGATGAGCTGAACCTGTGGTTCGAGGGTCCATCGGTCATTGATCGAAAGCGGATAGCCGCTTTCGACGGAAGCGCTGAGGGCGTGCCCGCGATTATCCAGGCGTGCGCCGCGAATCGAGCGGCTGTCGCCATCGAAGCGGGTACTCATCAGGACGGTGTCGAGGTAAGCGCCGTGAGGGTTGATCAACGTCCAGTAGACCCCGTAACTGTCGCCCTGCAGTTTGAGGGTGCCGGCCCTGTTGTCTTCGACGGCATCGCTGAAACCGTTGACGTCGCCTCGCAAACGGCTGTGACCGACAAACACACCGACTCGCCAGGTCATGGCATCCGAGCGCTGGCTGTAAAGATCATGACCGACCTGCAGGCCGCTGAGCGAGCCGTCCAGGCGCGGGGTCACCGTGCCTGCCCAGGTCTGGTCGAGGTGCCGGCCATAGATCCGCGCCCATCCGGAGCTGAAGCTTCCGGTCTGGTCCAGCAGTGGCTGGGCGCCCTGACGATCATGGAAAGTCCCCAATGCATTGAGCGCCAATTGCGCCGCCGCCGGAGGCAGCACCGACCACACGGGAACTTCCGGACGGTACAGGGCGATCGGCGCGGCGCCGGGAATCGCAGCCGGCAGCACCGGCAACGGCGGGCTGCCGGCGGGAGCGACGGCGGCCACCGGAGCGGCCACCACCGGGACCTGTATCGGCGCAAGGCCTGGTTCGGGATTGGGTACGCTCACCACCGCCGGTGCAACGATGGCCGAACGCAGGTACCAGTTGTTTTCCGTGCCTGCGGTCACGCCGCCCTTGAACAGTCGGTAATCATAGGCGCCGGCGGACACCGGACTGGCCAGGGAAAATGCACTGTCGTTGCTGAGGGAACTGCCCGGTGCCTGTACCAGTTGAATACCGTTCTGCGCGGTCAGGGCGCCATTGCCGCCGAGGTTGGTGACGCTGATGAGGGTCGAACCGCTCAGGCTGCCGTTGTTGACCACCAGTCTGTCGCTGGGGGCGTCATCGCCCGCCACCACGCTTTGCAAGCGCAAATGGCCACCGGCGCCGACGTAGTTGCCTTGCACCGTCAGCGTGTCACTGGTGCGGTTGTTGTTGCCAGTCAGGTCGATGACGCCTGCGTTGTTGAGGGTCACCGGTTGTCCGGCGACAGCGGCCGAAACGACGCCTTGCGCAGATGTCAGCGTGCTGCTGGCGTCGATATTCAGTACGCCCCGGCCGGTGCCGGCGTCGCCAAGGATCAGACTGTCCGCGCCCACATCCATGCGCGAGCCGTTGTTCAGGTTGATGGTTTCCCAATTTGCATAACGCTGGGCCAGCGCAGTGTGGCTGTTGTCGAACGTCAACACATCGTTGCCACTGCCGCCATCGAGCCGAGGTGTCAGCGCAAGCAGGCTGTCATCGAGGTTGCGCAGGATCGCACTGTCATTGCCGTCACCCATGAGAACCGCCGAGCGCACGATGCCACCACCGTCCCACACGAATCGGTCATCGCCTGTGCCGGCCCGTATCTCCCCGGCGATTTCGCCGCCGGTGAGCGTGATGCTGTCGTTGCCCCCGCTGACGCTGAGGTTTCCTCCGATCCGCCCGCCGGAAACACGGATGGTGTCATTGTCGAAGCCTGTCACCAGATTGCCGATGATCTGGCCGCCCGACAGCTCGAAGACATTCTCATCGAGCTTCATGTCGACACGGCCGATGGTACCGCCGCTCATTTGCGCGAAATCGCCGTCTTCGAAGGCGCCGGTGATGGTGCCGCCGGTCATCGTGAACCGGTCGAATCCATCGCCCTGGGTCAATGAAGCGATGGTGCCGCCGTGCATGATGAACGTGTCTACGCCATTGCCCTGGTGAACGGCGCCGCTGAGGGTGCCGTTGTCGATCTGCAGCACATTCTGGCCATCGCCCATGTCGAGAACGCCCGTGATTGCACCCGATTGCATGAGTACGCGGTCGTCCCCGGCGCCGAATGTAACGTTGCCGGGAATGCTGCCATTGCCGTTGGCGGGAAACGTCAGGCTGTTGTTTCCCGAAAGGTCAGTGAGCGATGTGTTGCCAGGGCTGTCGCAAGTGTACGAGTCGTCGCCGGGTGTCGGGTTCAAGGTACAGAGAGCGAGCGCCGGGGCAGGAGGCTCAAACAGAAAACAGATGGAAACAGCCAGCAGACTGAAATGGCGGAGAATGGCATTGCCGGGAGCTTTCATGGAATTTGCGCTCATTGGCGCCCGCGTGCGGGGGCAATGGCTTGAACCTAACAGGGCTTGCGGTCTTCGCCTACTGTCAGAACTGACAGTGCGTGAGGGCAGAACTGCAGAAAAGCGGCGCTTATGCCTTAAATGTGTACCTCGACGGCCAGCGGCAGATGATCCGACAGGTGCGTCCAGGGCTTGTTGCCGAGAATCTGCGGGTCATGGCTGCTGGCATTGCGCAGGTAGACCCGATCCAGGCGCAGCAACGGGAAGCGTGCAGGGTAGGTTTTGGCCGGTCGTCCGTGATGGCGTTCGAAGGCTTCATGCAGGTAGTCGCGACGGGCGAGGGCAGCATTGCCCTGCATTTGCCAGTCATTGAAATCACCGGCGATGATCACCGGCGCCTCGTCCGGCAGGGATTCCAGCAACTGGCAGAGCAGCTGCAGCTGCAATTGCCGATGACTTTCCAGCAGGCTCAGATGCACGCAGATGGCATGGACTTCGGCATGTCCCGGCACGTCCAGGACGCAATGCAGCAGGCCCCGCCGTTCGGGGCCGGTGATCGAGACGTCGAGGTTGCGGTATTCGCGGATCGGGTATTTCGACAACAGGGCATTGCCATGATGGCCGTCCGGGTAGACGGCGTTGCGTCCGTAGGCAAAATCGCTCCACATGCTGTCGGCGAGAAACTCGTATTGCGAGGTCTGTGGCCACTCGTTGTAGCGACTGGAATGCCGTTCGTGTTCACCGACCACTTCCTGAAGAAACACCAGGTCGGCGCTGGTACTGCGCACCGCTTCGCGCAATTCGGGAAGGATGAAACGCCGATTGAGCGCAGTGAAGCCTTTGTGTGTATTGACCGTCAGTACGCGCAGGCGATGGGTGACGGACGGGTTCAAGGGCTTTGCGTCGATGACATGACGCTTGGGGTCGCTGGACACGGTCACTCCTCTGAATCATGACTGCCTGTTCATGCGACTGGGCGCAAGGCCGGGCAGTTCACTTTGAGTGATGCCCGCCGCCGTCGATCAATCCACGAAAACGATTTCATAGGGCAAACGCATACGCTCCAGGATAGCCTTGGGCAACAGCGGCGCAATGCCGATGGCCGGTTCGCCGTTGAGCTGGCTGGCGTAGGCGTGGGTGGCGTGACTCTTGCGCGCGACCGTCCAGGTATCGAGGCGCAGCTTGCGCGCCCGGTGCCAGGGAATCTGTGCCTGATCGCGTTCCGGCCAATGCCAGGCCCAGACCGGCACATCGTGGTAGGCGGCGCCGACCTGGCGGGCAGCCTGGGCGCTGGCCCGGCCGACCACTTCATGATCCTCGGCACCGTCTTCGCGCCAGGTGCTGAACACCACGTCGCCGGGGCGCAGGTAGCGGGAGATGAATTCGGTCAACTGGGCTTCCTGGTCGAGCAGCGCATTGTCGGTGAAGCCCCCGCGCACCCATTTCAGGCTGTGCATCGGAAGACCCAGGCGGCGCAAGGCCTCGACGCTTTCCTGGGGGCGAAACACGCTCAGGCGCTTCTCCGACCACTGACGCGAACCGGGATGGCTGGCACTGCCATCGGTGATCGACAGCAATTGCAGGGGATGGCCAAGGCTGCACAGCAGCTGCAGCAGGCCACCACAGGTGACGACTTCGTCCCCGGGATGAGGAGCGATGACCACGGCGCGGGCACCGGCCGGTACCAGATTATGGGTGCTGATGACGGGAATGTTGTCGAGTTGCGCGGCACTGTTCCAGATTTGTGCAGGCAGGCCGCTTTCATTCAGCGATAACGGTTTCATGGGGCAGGACGTCCTTGTGTCTGGCCTTCCGTCGCGCACGGACGCGTGCTTGACCCTTGAAGGCTGGTTGATAACCCGGCAGCGCTCCGAACCCTGGATTGCCGCGATGCAGAGTATTGCTCAAGACACGCGGTTCGTCGCGTCACAGATCAATCTGATCCGCTTTTTTTTATTCAGACTGTGCCAACTGTCGCAGATAGTCGCCGAAACCACCCCGTGCGCGACTGTCGAGACGGGCGCTGGTGACGACCTGGGGTCGATGACTCCAGGCGATGCTGGCCCCGGAGCGCTCGAGTTGCCGGACCAGTTGCACGTCTTCGTCGCAGGCCAGCGCCTGGAAACCACCGGCCCGTTTGTAGGCCTGGGCGCTGATACCCAGATTCGCACCGTGAATATGCCGGTGGCCGTCACACGCCTGGTAATGGTGGTGATACCGGATTTTCGCCGCTTCATCGATCAAGTCATGCCAGTGTTCGACGGTCACCGTTCCACAGACCGCATCCACACCCAGTCCGAGCTGTGCGACCAGCCAGTCGTCGGCGACCCGGCTGTCCGCATCCGAGCAGGAGATCCAGCGGGCACCGCGTTCAAGCAGTCGTTGCGCGCCGATCGCCCGGGCCAGACCGACATTGCGGGCGTTGATACTCAATGCCAATACCGGATACTGGCTGACGATCTCCGCCGAACGATCGGTGCAGCTGTCGAGAACGATCAGAATTTCCACCTGCTCCCCGGCCAGCATGGCGTGGGTGGCGGCGCGCAGGGCCGCACGCAGGCAGTCATCGAGCCGTTCTTCTTCGTTATGTGCAGGAATCAGGATGCCGATCATCGCAATCCCTCCAGGGTGGCCACTGACCGGGGTTCGCGGCTCCACACTTCCAGCAGGAAATCCGCTTCCTGATGCAGCAGCAGTCGCGGCAGGTGCAAGCGTTCATGGATCAGGTCGTGGACCTGACGTGCATTGAGCGGACAACCCTCGATGGCCGGCCGCCAATGGCAGGCCAGCAATTGCCCGTCGGCGGTCAGTGAATCGTCGAGATGGCGGATCACGGCAATCAGGTCGTCACGGTCCAGGTAATAACCGATTTCGCTGAATACGATCAGGTCGAACTTCTCCTCGGGCCATTGCTGCGGCAGGCGGCAATGCCGGACTTCGGCGTGATCGAACAGGCTCAACCGGGTGCGCGCCAGTTTGACCGCCGCGCCCGTGGTGTCGCAGCACAACAGCCGGTCGCAGCGTTCTGCCAGGGCCGCGCTCAGTTCGCCATTGGCACAACCGGGTTCGAAGATCGCCCGATAGCGAGGACGTAGCAGGGCGGCCAGCGTAATGGCGCGTTTGCGCTGTTCATACCAGCGCTGGCGAAACGCCCAGGGATCATCATTGCCACTGAACAACCCTTCGAAATAGCGATCCTCGACGCTCATAGAAACACCACCTCGAATGGCTGCAACAGTCGATCGAGCACATGAGGCGGGAGCACCGGAGCCAGGCCCGCGTCGGGATCGCCTTCCAGCTGACTGGCAAAGGCATGAATCGCATGGCGCTTGCGCGCTATCTGCATTTTGCTCAGGGCGATTTTCCGGGCCCGCTCCCACGGTACTCTGGCGTCTTCCGGATCTGCCCAGTGCCAGGTCCAGACCGGCAATTCATGGCAGCGTGCGCCGACGCGCCGTGCCGCTTCCACGGCGGCGCGGCCAACGGCTTCATGGTCGCTGTGGCCGTCCTCGCGCCAGGTGGAGAAGACCACGTCACCTGCCTGCAGATAGCCGGCCAGATAGTCGCAGAGTGAAGATTCGCGAGCGGCCACCTGAGTGTCGGGGAACCCGCCGCGCAGCCATTGCAGTTGATGCATCGGCAGACCGAGGCGACGCAAGGCCTCGGCGGACTCCTGTGGACGTACCACGCTCAAGCGCTCCACCGGCCAACGGGTGGAACCGGGATGACTGGCGCTGCCGTCCGTGACCGAAATCAGTTGCAGAGAACGTCCGGCACTGGCGAGCCGTTGCAGAAATCCGCCGCAACCCAGCACTTCGTCATCCGGATGGGGCGCGATGATCACCGCCCGTGAACCGGATGGCACGAGGTCAAGAATGTCGATGCTGTCCAGCGCCGCCAGCCGACAGGAGGTTTGCCATTGCTCCAGGCTCGTGCCATGGCCGACGATCGGATTGCTTTTCATAACGCCCATCCCTCGACCGGTCGCCGGGCGGCCAGTTGGCCGAGAACGGCGAGGTCGCGTTCGGCGTGACTCTGGCGCAGGTACACCGGGAGGTCGGCGATCAGTCGGGCGAAATGCCGGTCCTTGCAGAACGGCCCGGCGCCCAATGCGTGGCCGGTGTCGAGGATGACCTGTTCGGCGGCCTGCTCGACCACTGCACGGACCCGCCGGGCCAGCAGTTCGGCATCGGCCTGGGGGTGATTGTCAATGTCCAGCGCGCTGCTGCGCAGGACCTGGGCAGCGGCCTGCAACGCGCTGTCGACTGCGCCGAGACGGGCGAGGGCATGAGGCTCTTCACGTTTGGCGCAATGCTGGCGCAAGCGCTCGGCGATGGCCCGTGCGGCCCCGTACCAACAGGCGGCGATGCCGATGCCACCGTGCCAGAATCCCGGTCGTTGCAGATAGTCGCCGGGATTGCCGATGGCTTGGGCCTCCACATTGTCGAACAGCACCTCGACGCTGCCGGTGGCCGCCATGCCGATGGCTTGCCAGCCCTGGTCGGTGATCGTCACGCCCGGTTGATCGAGGGCCACCGCCACCAGTTGTTGGCGATCGTCGTCATCCCAGGCGGTGAGCAGCGCATGGCTGAGCACCGCCGCTCCGGAACACCAGGCCTTGCGTCCGTGCAGGCGCACCATGTGGCCTGAAGGCGTGACCCGCACCCGCGCCTGGGGCGGTTCGGCGGCCCACATGCCCCATGTGCTGCCGGGTGTCGGCGTGCCGCCGAGCTGATGGATGATCGCCAGGGCATCGGTGTGGCCTTCGTAGAGTTTGCACAGCCCCAGATCATGCCCGCCGACCTCCGACAGTCGTTGCCAGCGCTGCAGCGTGTGGCCGTTACCGGGCAACGGAAGCCGGTCCAGTCCGGCTTCGACCATCTCCCGCAGACAGCGTCCAAGGGCTGGCGTGTCGCCATAGTCCGGTGCCTGCAGTGCCAGATAGTCAGCGAGCTCCATGTCAGTCTTCCTCGTCCCGTTGCAGTTCGAACAACAACAGCGAGCGGCCGGTGACCGAGTACTCATGGCCGAAATCGAAGCGCTCCTGACCGCGAATCGACGGTTGGTTGGTGTCGATCAGGCAGGTCCAGTAACGGCCTTCCGGTACTTCAGGCAGGGTGAAATTGACGATGTCGTGATGGGCATTGACGACCAGCAGCAACGTGGCATCGGCCCCTTTGCGGCGAATGCCGGTTTCCTGCGCGCGGCCATCGAGCAGCATGCCCAGGCAGCGGTTGTGCGCGTCGTGCCAGTGTTCGGTGCCCATCTCGGTGGCATCCGGTGCCAGCCAGGTCACGTCCTTGACCCCGATATCCTCGTTGTATTCGCCGACCAGAAAACGGCCGCGGCGCAGGATCGGATAAGCCAGGCGCAACTTGATCAGGCGTTTGACGAACTTCAGCAGCGCCTTGCCGTCCTCGCTCAGATCCCAGTTGACCCAGCCGATTTCGCTGTCCTGGCAATAGGCATTGTTGTTGCCGTCCTGGGTCCGGGCGAATTCGTCACCGGCAACGATCATCGGCGTGCCCTGAGCCAGCAGCAGCGTGGCGAAGAAGTTACGCATCTGCCGGTGACGCAGCGCATTGATTTCGGGGTCGTCGGTAGGGCCCTCGACACCATGGTTCCACGACAGATTGTTATTGCTGCCGTCCTGATTGTTCTCGTCGTTGGCCTCGTTGTGCTTGTCGTTGTAGGACACCAGATCGTTGAGGGTGAAACCGTCGTGGGCGGTGACGAAGTTCACCGACGAGTAAGGGCGTCGGCCACGTTGATTGAACATTTCCCCGGAGGCGGTCATGCGGCTGGCGAAGTCGGCGAGCTGGCCGTCGTCGCCTTTCCAGAAGGCACGCACGGTGTCGCGAAACTTGTCGTTCCATTCGACCCAGCCCGGCGGAAAGTGGCCGACCTGATAGCCGCCGGGGCCGCAGTCCCAGGGTTCGGCGATCAGTTTCACCTGGCGCAGCACCGGGTCCTGACGGCAGGCGACGAGAAAGCTGTGACGCTCGTCGAAACCGTCGTGATAGCGCCCGAGGATGGTCGCCAGATCGAAGCGGAAACCGTCGACGTGCATTTCGCTGGCCCAGTAGCGCAACGAGTCGGTGACCATTTGCAGCACGCACGGGTGACTCAGGTCCAGGGTGTTGCCGGTGCCGGAATCGTTGATATAGAAGCGCTTGTCGTCCGGCATCAGCCGGTAATACGAAGCGTTGTCGATCCCGCGCATCGACAGGGTCGGGCCCTGTTCATTGCCTTCGGCGGTGTGGTTGTAGACCACATCGAGGATCACTTCGAGGTTGGCTTCGTGCAGGTGCGCGACCATTTCCTTGAACTCGGCGATCTTGCCGCTGGCCAGGTAGCGCGGGTCCGGGGCGAAAAACGCGATGCTGTTATAGCCCCAGTAATTGGTCATGCCCTTGTGCAGCAGATGCTGGTCGTTGACGAAGGCGTGGATCGGCAACAGTTCGACGCTCGATACGCCCAGTTTGCGGATATGTTCCAGCACATCGTCGACCATCAGTCCGGCGAACGTACCGCGCACGTTATCCGGCACCGCCGGGTGGCGCATGCTGATGCCGCGTACGTGGGTTTCATAAATGATGGTCTTGTCCCACGGCACACTGACCCGATGGTCGTTGCCCCAGGTGTGCGCCGGGTCGATGACCTTGCACTTGGGCACGAACGGCGCGCTGTCACGCTCATCGAAACTGAGGTCGGCATCCGGGTGGCCGATGGTGTAGCCGAACAGCGCTTCGGACCATTTCAGCTGGCCGACCAGTTGCTTGGCGTAGGGGTCGATCAGCAACTTGTTGTGGTTGAAACGGTGGCCGTTGGCCGGGTCGTAAGGACCGTAGACACGGTAGCCATAAATCAGTCCCGGATGAGCGTCGGGCAGATAGCCGTGGAAGATCTCGTCGGTATATTCCGGCAGCTCGATGCGTTCGAGTTCGACTTCCCCGGTATCGTCGAAGATGCACAATTCGACCCGGGTGGCGTTGGCGGAAAACAGCGCGAAGTTGACCCCCAGACCATCCCAGGTGGCACCGAGCGGGAAGGGCAGACCTTCACGGATTCGTGTGGGCTCGGCATGGGCGGCGGGCTCGGTTTGTTTTGGACGGGTCATGATTGCTCCTGCAACTGGGGGTGGGCATCAATCCTCTGTGGCGCCGAGCAGACTCCTCACCACAGGAAGTTCATTTTTTTCAGGGCGAGCTCGCCCCGCGTGGCGAGGGAACCCGCCACGTGTTCATTCAATTCAATGGGTCGTAAAGCTTCAGACCGCCGGGGGTTTACGAGGGGCGCGGGGCTTTTTCTCGGCGGCTTTCTCACCAGGTGGAATCACTTTGGCGGCGCTCGCCGGCTTGGCCTTTGCGGCTGTCCCGGGTTTGGCAACGGGCGCCTTGCTCGCGGCGGGTTTGGTGGTCGTGGTCTTGCCAGCGGTCTTGCTGCCGGCAGCCTTCGGCGATTTTTTCGGCGCCAGGGCCTCGGCTTCGGCCAGTTTGCGCGCCATCTCCCAGTGGCGTTCTTCCTGACCTTCGGGTTTACCTTCCGACTCCCAGATCTGGTAGGCGAATTCGCGGATGCGTTTATCGTCGGTACTCATCGCAATGCTCCTGAAATGAACTCATGCTTCTAGAAGTGTTGGATAAACAGATTGACCGGGACGTCCCCCAGCGCAGCGCTGACCTCCAGCTCCCTGTTTTTTGTGACTGCGCTGCTTGAAAAAAGTCCCTTCAGATTTTCGTCGCAGGTGGCGAACGGTAACTCGACCCGCGTATCGCCCCAGCGCAGCGCGTCCACCTGAGGCACGGCAGCGTTTTCGAGCAAGCTCGCGCAGCGAATCGGCACAAT
Source organism: Pseudomonas sp. BW7P1 (assembly GCF_024981055.1). Classification (NCBI taxonomy): domain Bacteria; kingdom Pseudomonadati; phylum Pseudomonadota; class Gammaproteobacteria; order Pseudomonadales; family Pseudomonadaceae; genus Pseudomonas; species Pseudomonas sp. BW7P1. The sequence goes on from NZ_CP103374.1 coordinate 2,945,703, forward strand.
CACAATGACCCGTTGCCCCTCGTGTTCACGGGCAAACGCCAGCACGTTATGCGCCTGGCTGCCCAGCACCTCGAGGGCCTGGTACGAGCCGCGGCGAAACAGCTCGATGTGTTCGGCGCGCAGGTTCAGTACCTGCGCGATCAACGCTTGCTTGATGCGCCCGTCGCGCCAGTTCGACAGCAGCTCCGGTACGGCGGCAGGCTCCAGCGATTGCTCGCGCAGGCGGTAGTCCACGGGCCGGCGGTTGTCCGGATCGACCAGGCTGAAATCCCAATACTCGTTGCCCTGATACAGATCCGGCACCCCCGGCACGGTCATGTGCAGCAAGGTTTGCGCCAGGCCGTTGAGCGCGCCGGCAGCGGCAATGCTGTTGACGCTCTTGACCAGAGCCCCGCGCAACAGCTCACCCTCGGCAGCCGTCAATAACTGCTCGGTGAACGACTGCGCAGCCTGCTCATAGGCCTCGTTGGGCGCACTCCAGCTGCTTTGCAGCTTGGCTTCGCGCAGAGCCTTTTGCTGCCATTGCCAGATACGCCCGGCATAGTCGGCGAGTCCGGCCTGATCGTCGTCGCGCAGCTCCAGCGGCCAACTGCCGATCAGTGCCTGATAGAGGATCAACTCATCGGAAGTCGATGGCACCTGATCGTCTTGGCGCAACGGGCGGGCGAGGGCACGCCACAACTCGACCTGCTCGGTGTACCAGTGGCTGCGTTCACTGAGCACGGCCAGCCGTGCGCGGGTGTCTTCGCCGCGTTTATGGTCGTGGGTGGCGGTGGCCAGCAGGTTGTCGGGGAATGTCGCCAGGCGTTGTCGGTTGGTCGCGTGAAAATCACTGACCGGCGCGCTGAAGCGTTCGGTGTCGTAGCCCACGTCATTGCGCGACAGCAGCACCGCCGAGCGATACAGCGCGGTGTCTTCCACGGCCTTGGCGGCAGCAGGAGAGGTGAGTTGTTGAAAGCGCACGCAGGCATGCCGCAGGATCTTGCGTGAGCGCCCGCGTGGCTTGTGTCGCCAGGGCTGGCCACCGAGCCAGCCGGCCACGGATTCAAGCACCGGCCAGTCGCTTTCGGCCAATGTCTGGCGTGCGCCCTCCATGGCCTGGCGGAAAAACACTTCGTCCTGTTCTGAACGGCCCATGGCGCTGATGTAGGTGCGGTACACCGGGAAATGCACGATCAGCGCCTGCAATACCCGGCGAATCGAGCCGAGCGTCAGGTCGCGGGTCATCAGGTCGTCCCGCGCCACTTGCCACAGTGCCTGAGCCACGCTCTCGCTATCGCTGGCCAGCGAACCGTTGAGAATCTGCTGACGGGCCAGTCGTGCTTCTTCGATAAACATGGCGGGCCGCCCGGTGCGGCGATGCCAGAAGTCGCCAAGCACGTGCTCGCCGTCCGGGTCGTGTTGCAGCAGCGACAACTGATTCATGAATTCGTAACCGGTGCTGCCATCCACCGACCAGTCGGCGCGCAGGGTTTCACCTGCTCCGAGAATCTTTTCGACGTAGATCGGCAGGTGTCGCCCCGGTGCCAGAGAATCGAGGCGCCGACGCAGCTTGCGGCAATAACCCCGTGGATCGGCGAGGCCGTCGACATGGTCGATGCGCAGACCGTCGATCAGGCCTTCTTCGATCAAACGGAAGATCTTGCCATGGGTCGCTTCGAATACGGCGGGCCGCTCGACCCTCAGGCCGCCGAGTTCGTTGATGTCGAAGAAACGTCGCCAGTTGATGTCGTCTGCCGCCGTACGCCAGCTCGCCAGGCGATAGCTTTGTCGCTCCAGCAGTTGATGCAGGCGCCGGAAGCCGTCGTCGGTCTTCGAGTCGTAGCGCGCCAGGTTGTTCTGCAGGGTTTGCAGAATGTGCGGATCGCGGGCCAGTTGTTGCAATTCTTCCTTGAGGGGGATGGCCAGCGAGCGGGCATCGGTCTGGTAGCTCAGGGTGCTGAAACGGTCGGCCAGTGACTTGAGCGCTTCGTTCACGGGTTCATCGCTGTTGAGCAATTCGCCGTAATCGCCAGGGCAGATCGGGAAGTGATGCTCGTAATGCTCGACGTGGAAGGTGCCGCACTCGGCATTGAATACCAGTGGCAACGATCCTTCCTGCAATGCAATCCCGTAATCGCTGCCGAGGAATGGTAGCAGCAATTGGCCTTCCATCAGTGGATCGGGCGAGTGCCACTGAATATCGAAGAACTCGCCATAGGGACTGAGCCGGCCCCATTCCAGCAGATCGAGCCACCAGGGATTGTCGCTGCCGCCGACGGCCATGTGATTGGAGACGATGTCGAGGATCAGGCCCATGTCGTGTTCACGCAGGGCCGCCACCAGACGGCGCAATGCCGGTTCGCCGCCAAGTTCGGGATTGACCCGGGTCGGATCGACCACGTCGTAACCGTGCATGGAGCCGGCGCGGGCCGCCAGCAGCGGCGAGGCATAAACATGGCTGATACCGAGCCGGGCAAAGTACGCCACCAATGGCACGGCGTCATCGAGGGTAAAACCCTTGTGAAACTGCAGGCGCACTGTCGCGCGCACGGTCTGGTTCTGCACGGCACTCATTGGTCACGCTCGGCGGCTTGCAGGCGGGCACAGGCCAGCAGTTCGAGGCGCCGGGCGGCATCGACACCGTCGAGCAGGGTTGCGCTGGTTCCCGGCAAGCGCCGCGACCAGTTCGGGTGGGTGTCGATGGTGCCGGGCAGGTTGGCCTGTTCATCCAGGCCCAGCGCGTCTTCCAGCGGCAGGAGTACCAGCGGCGCGCGGGTATGGCCGAGGAAGCGGACACTGGCGTCGACCACCTGATCGGCTTCGTGGGATTCTTCGCGAAAATTCTGCGGATCCTGGCTCAAGGCATTGCGCAAACCGTCGCGTTCACGCTCGCGGTATCGTCGCCAGTCGATTTCGCCATTGGCGTCGATCAGTCCGAGTCGTGCATTCCAGTCGATGTCCCGACCATGCCACCAGCCGTTGAGCGTCGGCAGATCGTGGGTACTGGTGGTGGCCAGGGCGTTGTCCGGCCAGTCGAGGATCGGTTTGAACCAGGTGTTGTCCTGTTCGAACAACAGCACGCGCATGCCGAGCATGGCCCGGGCGATCAGTTTTTCCCGCAGGCCGTCGGGGACGGTGCCGAGATCTTCACCCAGCACGATCGCCTGATGCCGATGGGATTCGAGGGTCAGCAGACGCAGCAAATCGTCTATCGGGTAATAAAGGTAGGCGCCGTCGGCCGGTGGCGAATCCTTGGGAATGACCCACAGTCGTTGCAACCCCATGACATGGTCGATGCGCAGCCCGCCGGCATGGGCGAAATTGGCGCGCAGCATGTCGATGAAAGCGCGAAAGCCGTTGCGCACCAGCCCTTCCGGGGAGAACGCGGAAATGCCCCAGCCCTGGCCGGAGCGGTTGAGAATGTCCGGTGGCGCGCCGACGGTCAGTGAAGCCAGCAGTTCGTCCTGAAAACTCCAGGCCTGACTGCCGGCGCCATCGGCACCCACTGCCAGGTCGGCGATCAGGCCGATGCCCATGCCGGCGCTGCGGGCGGCATTTTGTGCGCGCTCCAGACAGCGATGGATCAACCACTGGCAAAAAGCGAAATAACCGATGCGTCCGGCGTACTCCTCGGCGAAGGCCGCGAGCGCCGCCCCACGCGGGTCGCGCCAGTGCTCGGGCCATTCGCGCCAGTCGAGGTTTTCCCCTCGGGCGGCACGCATTTCCTGGATGGCTTCGAAGCGGCAGTGGTTTTCCAGTGCTTCGCCGCCTGCATCGCGGTAGCTGGAGAAGTCCGCCTGCAGCGGATGTTCGCCACGGATGAAACCTTCGTACAGCGCTTGCAAGAGCTTTTGTTTGGCGTCGGCAGCGGCGGGCCAGTCGATCAGTTTCAGGTCTTCCAGTTGCTGAAACTGATCCGCCAGTCCGGCGGCATCGATGGCATCACGCAGGGCTCGCTCGCCAAGAATCGTCCCGGGCGCGGCATACAGTGAATTGAGGAACAGACGGCTGGAAGGCGAATAGGGGCTGTAGCGCCCGGTGTCGGCGCTGAACATCGCGTGCAGCGGGCTGATCGCCAGGGCGTCGGCACCGCGCTCGCCGGCGCTGCGGACCAGATCCTCGAGGGCCTGGGTATCACCGAAACCGCCATCGCCGGGGCGGCGCAGGCTGTAAAGCTGCACGCTCAGGCCCCAGACACGGGGAATCGGGCTGTCCACGGCGTCGCCCACACTGAAGCAGCGCTCGGGCGCCACGGCCAGGGTGAAATGTTGACCGGCGATGTGGACTTGCTGATAACCGACCGGGATCTCACCGGGCAATATCGCGTCGGCATCGAGCTTGAGGGACAGGCGCGTACCGTCCTCCAGATGAATCTCGCAGGGGCTTTCGGGTTCGAAATAACGCGCCAGATCCAGGCCCACGCCGACATCGGCAGTCAACAGGGGAGGGAGCTCGCGATTTTGTTGCGCTTGTTGCAGTTCAAGCAGACTGGCGTCGATCTCCTGGGCGGTGTTGGCCGGATGACCGAGCCCGGTCAGTACATTGCGCAGCACGGCGGGTGCAACTTTTTGTGGACGCCCGTTGGCGTCGATCCAGTCGACCGCGAGGCCGGCCCGGCTGGCAAGAATTTCCAGTTGCGCATCACTCATAGGCGCTCTCCATCCAGTGGGGGCAAAGGGGTTGCGGCCGTGAGGCTGACGAGCGCGCAATACGGGGGCAGTTGCCCCGTGTCCTGCAGGTCGGCGGCAGGCGGTTGTCGAAAGAGCCACACCGCGTCGGCCTGTGGTGGGTTGACCACGGGCGTGTCGCTGAGGTTCAGGTCGATTCGCAGCTCGCTGCCGTTCCCCAGTCGCCAGCGTGCACTGACGGCGCCAAACCCCAGAACCTGAGCGCCAAGTGCCTGGGTGCCGGGCAGGTGCGCAATGATGTGTTGGTGGCGCAAATGCAGCAGCTGGCGATACAGCGCCAGCGTGGCCTGCTGTTTCGACGAGCCGCTGCCGAGCAGCCTTGGTTGCGAGGCGTGGAATGTCTGCTCGGCGTTGGGATCGGGAATCTGCTCGCGGCGTTGCGGATCGGCGAATGCGCTGAACGCGGCGAATTCGTTGCGCCGGCCTTCGCGCACCAGCCTGGCGAGTTCGCCGTGATGGCTGGTGAAAAACAGGAACGGTTGTTCGGCGGCGAATTCGTCTCCCATGAACATCAGCGGAATCATCGGTGACAACAGCAGCAACACGGTGGCGGCCTCAAGGGCGCGAGGATCGGCCAGTCGATGCAGGCGTTCACCGAAGGCGCGGTTGCCGATCTGATCATGGTTCTGCAGAAACAGCACGAACGCGGTGGACGGCAGATGCTCGCTCGGCTCGCCACGGGGGGTGCCATGACGGGTCAGGTGACCCTGAAACACGAAACCCTGGCTCAGGCAGCGGGCCAGTTGTTCCGTGGGGTGTTCGGCGTAGTCGGCGTAATAGGCATCGGTTTCGCCGGTCAACAGCACATGCAGGGCGTTGTGGCCGTCATCGTTCCACTGGGCGTCGTAGGCGTCTTCCAGCAGGCTGGCCTGATTATGCTCGTTCTCTACGGTCAGCCAGACGTGCCGCGACGGGTCGACCTGTTGACGGATGCGCTGTGCCAGCTCTTGCAGGAAGTCCGGATCCTCGATGGCGTGCACTGCATCCAGACGCAGACCGTCGAAACGGTACTCCAGCAGCCACATCAGTGCGTTTTCGATGAAGAAGTCCCGCACTTCACGGCGGCGGAAATCAATGGCCGCGCCCCACGGTGTGTGCTTGTCCTCGCGAAAGAAGCCTTTGGCGTAGCGATGCAGGTAATTGCCGTCGGGGCCGAAGTGGTTGTAGACCACGTCGAGAATCACCGCCAGGCCGTAGCCGTGGGCGCTGTCGATCAGGTGCTTGAGCTGCTCCGGCGTGCCATAGGAAGCCTGTGGCGCGTAGTGCAGCACGCCGTCGTAACCCCAGTTGCGATCGCCGGGAAACTGCGCGATCGGCATCAACTCGATGGCGGTGACGCCCAGACCGACGAGGCGCGCCAGATGCTGTTCGACTTCAGCGAATCCACCGAGGGCGCCGACGTGCAGTTCATAGATCACCGCTTCATTCCAGGGGCGACCCTGCCACGTGGTGTTCCGCCAGGAATAGAGGTGCGGATCGACCACCACGCTGTGGCGGTCGAGGTCGCCGTCCTGCGCCCTGGAGGCCGGGTCGGGCACCTCCAGTTCGCCGTCGATGTTGTAGCGATAGCGACTGCCGGCGGGGCAGCGACTCTTGATCACGAACCAGCCGTCTGCCTGTGGCAGCATCGGCAGGGACTGGCCGTCGTCCAGCTCGACGCTGACGTAAAACGCATCCGGCGCCCACAATGCGAACTGCGTATGGTCGGCGTCCAGCATGATCGCGCCGTGGGGCCAGGTTTCAGGGGACCGTAACGGCATCGTTGAAAACCTCCCTGGTTATTTGTGGTGCGTCTTGCCCAGCGCCTTGGCCACCAGTTGTTCGTAGAGCTCGGCATAGGGCTCGACGGCCTTGCACCAGTTGAACGGCGCCGCCATCGCCCGGCAGCGCATGGCGTGGAGCAGGTCGGGGAAGGCAAACACCTTGAATGCACGGCTCAGGGCTTCGCGGTAGCTGTCCACCGTGGACTCGTTGAACAGAAAACCGGTGACGCCGTTTTCGATGGTGTCCGCCAGCCCGCCGGTGTTGCGCGCCACCGGCAACGAGCCGAAACGCTGGGCGTACATCTGGCTCAAACCGCAAGGTTCGTAGCGCGAAGGCATCAGCAGGAAATCGCTGCCGGCGAACATCCGGCGGGCGTCGGTTTCATTGAAACCGATGCGCACGCCGATCTGGCCGGGGAAGCGCAGGGCCAGTTCGCGCATGGCCTGTTCCTCTTCAGGCTCGCCGCGCCCGATGATGGCGATCTGGCCGCCGTTCTGCACGATGTACTCGGAGACGGCTTCGGTCAGGTCCAGGCCCTTCTGGTAAACCAGACGCGAGACCACGGCGAACAGCGGACCTTGAGATTCATTCAGGCCGAACAGTTCACGCACATGGGCGGCGTTGATGGCTTTGCCTTCCCAGTCGCCGATGGCAAACGGTGCGAACAGATGAGGGTCGGTGGCGGCGTCCCAGCTCTCGTCGATGCCGTTGGGGATGCCGCTGAGCAAACCTTGCTGGGTCTTGGCGGCGAGGAAACCGTCGAGGCCGCAGCCGAAATCCGGGGTGGTGATTTCCTGCGCATAGGTGGCGCTGACCGTGGTGATGTGGCTCGAGTAGGCCATGCCGGCCTTGAGGAACGACATCTTGCCGTAGAACTCCATGCCTTCCTGTTGCAGGGCGTGGGCGGGAATTCCGAGTTCCGGGCACGAGCCCAGGCTGGTCACGCCTTGATAGGCCAGGTTGTGAATGGTGAACAGGGTCGGCGTGCGTTGCCCGCGCCAGTGCATGTAGGCGGGTGCCAGACCGGCAGGCCAGTCGTGGGCGTGCACCAGATCCGGGCACCAGTGGATTTGCGCAAGATTGGCGGCGATATCGGCGGCGGCCAGCCCCAGTCGGGCGAAGCGAATGTGGTTGTCCGGCCAGTCGCGACCGTTGTTGGCGCCATAGGGGCCGCCGTCGCGAGCGTAGAGTTCAGGGCAGATCAACACATAGATGACCAGACCGTCAGGCATGTCCATGCGCCCGATCTTGCAGGGGGGCAGCGCTGCATGGCCACCCAGTTCACCGATGATATGGATCGGGTTTTCGCTGTTCATCACTTGCGGATAACCGGGGATCAGCACCCGGACATCATGCAGATGCGCCATCGCTCGGGGCAGCGCGGCAGAAACGTCACCCAGACCGCCGGTCTTCACCAGATCGGCGATTTCCGAGGTCACGAACAATACTTTTTTCTTGTTGGGGTTCTGACTGACTACCGGTTTCAGCGTCTTCGTACTCGGGACGTTGATCGACCGGCTGCCGGGAACGCTCGTGCTGCTCGATTCGCCGACCGGCTGGTGAGCACGCTCTCCCTGAATATCCAATGCCGCACTGATCATATGAATCTCCCGTTTTGTTTGATCTGATTCTTGTCTTGAACAAGCGATGTCCATGGCCGGATCCTTTGGCCGGGCGCAAACGCGCCACGCATCGGTGAGCAAACGCTACCCAACACGCGCAAGCAGAATGGGTGAAGAGGCCGCTGCAAGGAACGAACCAAACGCTCAGGCCCTGTTGTTCAGATGACCCGGTGCGATCAGCAAAAGTTTCGATTAATTTTCGGCTTTGTGACCGCTCGGTCTGACCCCGAGAAAATCAGTCTAGGTCAGATCCTAGAGCGGGCCAGGGCAATCGGATGAATTGTTCGACAATGTGTTGCCGAGTCACGAAAACCGTGGCTTGGCAGGGGGCGCGCACCGACGAAGTGCATGCTGTCGGTGACGAAGGACGCAAAACGGTGACTGTTCGGTCATGTTTTCGGGCGTGACAAATGTGCAGATGCACTGTTGCGGTGCGGGCAGTGATGTTGGCGGGCGGTCAGTGGGTGCTGCTTCGCGGGCACGGGCCGCCCGCGAAGCCGATGTGAGTCAGTTCAGCAGGCGAATCGGTTCTCCCGCCGACCAGGCCTGAATGTCCTCGATCATCTGCGAAAAGAACTGCCCATAGTTTTGTCGGCTGACGTACCCGACGTGGGGTGTGCCCAGCACATTGTCGAGCGTGCGCAGCGGATGCAGTGCCGGCAGCGGCTCCTGGTCGAACACATCGAGGGCCGCCCCGGCGATGCGTTGTTTCTGCAGGGCCTTGATCAGCGCCGCTTCGTCGACGATCGGCCCGCGTGCCGTGTTGACCAGCAAGGCGGTCGGCTTCATCCAGTCCAGCGCCTGGGCATCGACCAGCCCGCGACTGCGGTCGCTGAGCACCAGATGCACGGACAATACGTCGGCCTGTTCGAATAACGCCTGCTTGCTGACATAAGTGACGCCGACTTCTTGAGCGCGCTCGGCGGTGAGGTTTTCGCTCCAGGCGATCACGCGCATGCCGAACACCTGACCGAATTGCGCCACTCGCTGGCCGATACTGCCGAGCCCGAGAATGCCGAGCGTCCTGCCGTGCAGGTCGCCGCCCAGACCCTGCTGCCACTGGCCGGCGCGCAGGGCGTTGGCTTCGTTCACCAGATTGCGGGTGGCAGCCATGATCAAAGCCCAGGTCAGTTCCGGCGCCGCATGTTTATAGCTGTCGGTGCCGCAGACCTTGATCCCGAGTCGCGCGGCGGCCGGCAGGTCCAGCGCCGCATTGCGCATGCCGCCAGTGACCAGCAGCCTGAGGTTCGGTAAACGCTTGAGCAGGTCTTCATCGAAACGCGTGCGTTCGCGCATGACGCAAATCACCTCGAATCGCCCCAGACGCTCGGCCAGCGTGGCGTTGTCCGCCGGGTATTCATGGACAAACGTCACTTCCCCGAGACTGTCGAGTACCGACCAGTCGACCACGTCGCCAGCCACATCCTGCCAGTCATCGATTACTGCAATCTGCACCGCCATCAGTCTTGACTCCTCAACGAACGGGATGGGTCTTGTTCAGCCAGCCGAGCAGTGCCTGGTGAAATTGCGCCGGTTCCTCCATTTGTGGAGCGTGGCCCAGGCCAGGGAACTCCACCAGCGTGGATTGCGGGATCAGCCTCGCCACCTGCTTGCCCAGCACGTTGTAGTGGCCGATTTTCGCTTTCACCTCCGGTGGTGCAATGTCTTTGCCGATGGCTGTGGTGTCGGAGGTTCCGATCAGCAGCAGGGTCGGCATTTTCAGGTCCTTGAACTCGTAGTACACCGGCTGGGTGAAGATCATGTCGTAGATCAGCGCCGAGTTCCAGGCGACCTGAGTCTTGCCCGGACCGTTGCTCAGGCCGGCGAGCATGTCCACCCAACGGTCGAATTCGGGTTTCCAGCGACCGTCGTAATAAGTGCTGCGCTCGTAGTCGCGAATACCCTGGGCGGTGACCTTCAGTTCACGCTGGTACCACTGATCGACGCTGCGCCAAGGTACGCCGAGGGCTTTCCAGTCCTCCAGGCCGATCGGGTTGACCAGCGCCAGTTGCTCGACCTGATCCGGGTATTGCAGCGCATATCGGGTGGCGAGCATGCCGCCTGTGGAATGGCCGAGCAGGGTGGATTTCTGGATGCCCAGCGCCTTCAGCAATTGCTGGGTGTTGGCTGCCAGTTGCTGAAACGTGTACTGGTAATGATCGGGTTTGCTGGAGGTACAGAAACCGATCTGATCCGGGGCGATCACCCGGTAACCGGCCTCGCTCAGGGCCTTGATCGAACTGTCCCAGGTGGCGCCGCAGAAATTCTTGCCGTGCATCAGCACCACCGTGCGCCCGTTGGCCTTGCCGTGGGCGGCGACGTCCATGTAACCCATCTGCAGAGACTGGCCCTGGGACTGAAAGGCAAAGTGCTTGAGGGTGAAGGGATAATCGAAGCCTTGCAGTTCCGGGCCGTATTGCGGGCCTTCGGCATGGGCGAACAGGGGCAGGGCAGCGGTCAGCAGCAGGCCGGGCAGCCAGCGGGTCAGCGACACAGACATGGGGCAACTCCACGGGAAATGGGCCGATGGTGGAACGGCCGGATTAGGGCGAGGTTAAACATGGGCACCGCCCGCGCCTGATGGTTCAACCGAGCCAGCCGAGCGTGAGCATCGCCAGCACCCCATAGCGGGCACCCTTGGCAAACGTCACGATCAACAGAAAGCGCCCGATCGGTTCACGCATGACGCCGGCGAGCAGCGTCAGAGGGTCACCGATCACCGGTAACCAGCTGAGCATCAGCGACCAATGCCCATAACGCTCATAGTGAGCGCGGGCGCGGGCCATATGTTTGGGGGCTACCGGAAACCAGCGCCGGTCTCGAAACCGTTCCAGTCCGCGCCCCAGCCACCAGTTCACCAGCGAGCCGAGGACATTGCCCAGCGTCGCCACGGCCAGCAGGCCCCAAAGCCAATAGTGATCACTGACCAGCAGCCCGACCAGCACGGCTTCCGATTGCAGCGGCAACAGCGTTGCCGCACCAAACGCGGCAAGGAACAGCCCGAGATAACCCACCGTCATCAATGGGCCGGGTAGTCCGCCACCACCACATCGGCACCGTCCTTCTTCAGCCCGATCACTTGATAGGCATCGCTCATGCCATCCATTTCCATGCCCGGCGAGCCCATCGGCATTCCGGGAGCCGCCACGCCGAGCAGGTCATCACGCTTGCTCAGGGCCAGCACCTGTTCCGCCGGCACGTGACCCTCGACGAATTTGCCGTTGATGATCGCCGTGTGACAGGACGCCAGGCGCGGCGGCACACCGTGTTGTCGCTTGAAGCTGCTCATATCGGCTTCGACATGATCCTCGACCTTGAAGCCGTTGGCCTCCAGGTGGCTGATCCATTTTTTGCAGCAGCCGCAGTTGGCGTCGCGGTGGACTTCGATCGGAATGAGGTCGGCGGCTTGCGCCAGGGATGAGATGAACAGCACGCTCAGGGCAGTCAGACGCAGAGACGTTTTCATGAAGGGTTCTCGACTCGGATGACAGTCAAAAAGAACGCATTTTGACCGGTTTTTCCTGCCGGGCATCAACGGAGTGTTTCCAGTTGATACAAGACAGGCCGTCAGCATGATCGTAGATCAAGGCTGACGGCATCCTGAGCGCAAGATGACAATGCTGTCAGCTGACTTTGAAGCGCCCCATGATCGCACTCACCCGACTGTTGGCTTCCAGCAGCTGACGGGTATTGGTTTCACTGGCCTGGCCGCTTTGCACCAGCTCATCGACCATGTGGCGGATCTGCACCATGCTGCGGTTGATTTCTTCGGTGACGGCGCTCTGCTGCTCGGCGGCGGTGGCAATCTGGGCACTGAGGCTGTTGATGTGGCTGACGGAACCGGCCATTTCATCGAGCCCGCTGGTGACCCGTGCAGTGGCATCGGCGGCCGACTGGCAACTGGCCTGGGTGTTTTCCATGGCGCTGACCGATGAACTCACACCCTGAGTCAGACGGGTCAGCATTTCATTGATCTCCGACGTGCTGGCCTGGGTCCGGGCGGCGAGGGCGCGGACCTCGTCGGCCACCACGGCGAACCCGCGTCCCTGCTCGCCGGCACGGGCGGCTTCGATGGCGGCGTTGAGTGCCAGCAGGTTGGTCTGGCCGGCAATCGCCCCGATCACGCCCAGGATCTCGGTAATGCGCTGGGCGTCCTGTTGCATGTTTTCGACTTTGTGCGTGGCACTGGCCACTTCGTCGATCAATGCCACGACGCTGCTCGTCGCTTCACCGACCACGACGCGTGAACGGTCGGCGTTCTCGTTGGCCCGCTGGGTGAACGCGGCGGTTTCGGCGGCGTTCTGCGCAACGCTTTCGGCGGTGGAGCTCATCTCGTTGATGGCGGTGACGGTCTGGTCGGTTTCCGAGGCGTGGCGCAACAGGATCTGGCTGGTGTGTGCCGATGTGCGTTGCAGGTTGTCGAGACTGGAGGCCATGGCGCCGGTGGCCTGGGTGACCTCGCCGATCATGTTTTGCAGATACGCGATGAAGGTGTTGACTGAATGGCCAATGGCTCCAAGCTCGTCTTCGGCGCGGATGGTGATGCGGCGGGTCAGGTCGGCATCGCCGCTGGACAGCGAATCGATGTTGGCCTTCAGCGCCTTCATGCGCGCAACCAGTTGGCGAATCGCATAGACCTGCAACAGGACCAGCAGGATCACCAGCGGAATCTGCAACAGGCTCAGGCTGCTGAGCACATCGTCACGCTGGGCCGTGAGCATTCGGGTCGGCAGGGCAGTGGCGAGAAACCATGGCGTCCCTTCGATCGGACGCATGAAAAAGGTGCTGGCTTCACCGTTGTTGTCGAACTCGACGCGCTGTGCCTGATCGGGCTTCTGCAGACCGGCCTTGACCTGGCTGGCGAAGGTGGAGCTGGAGGTCAGTTCGCTGATGTTCTTCAACACAATCGGACCGCTGATGCGCGTGCTGTTGCTGATGATCTTGCCGTCGGCCTCGACGATCAGCATTTCGGCGTTGAGGTCTTTTTCCTTGCGTGCCACCAGCTCGTTGAAGAATCCCAGCGTGACGTCGATGGTCGATACGCCCCACGCGGCGCCGTTTTTCTGAATGGCCATGGCGCAGTTGGTGCGCGGCTCGGCGCTGGCGTCGTCCTTGTAGGCGGCGGCCCAGGCGCACTGGCCGCGTGGCGTCTGCATGCCGCCCTTGTACCAGCTCTGGTCGTAATAGTTGGGTGCCGCGTCGCTGTTCCAGAAAGTGTTCACGGCGAGTTTGCCGGAGCTGTCACGATGCCAGAAAGTGCTGAACTTGTTGCGACCGGCCTCACGCTGACCGGGCAGCGGCCAGATGCCACCGCCAAAGACTTTCAACTCTCCGTACTGGTCCACCAGACCCGGCAGTACGGTGTCGATGGCGGCGCTGTCGAGCAGAGGTATGGTCTGGGTGATGCTGCGTTGCTGCGACTGAACCTTGTTCAGTTCACCCTGAATCTGTTCCGCAACCTCGGCAATGCGGTTCAGCACCACCTGCTCTTCGGTGTGGCGCAATTTCGGGGCAACCAGTTGACTGATGCCGACCACCGTCAGGATCGACAGCAGCAATATGAAAAGAACCAGAAACAGTGTGTAACGAGCCTGAATGGTACGGAGTGCGGGCATGTAAACCGGTCCTTGAGCAGTGTTTCTTATTAGGGGCGAAGAGCAGCGCAGTAGGGGTATCCCTTAGATATCGTCGCGGTGCAGGGAAGCTTTAGGTACTTGCGTGCTAAAAAAACACGACCGGCAAGTATCAGAATCGACACATTCAAACTAACCAGCTCGTTCGTCAGAGTAAAAAATCGGTTTTATCGAGGCTCTGGAGAAGTCTCTGGATCAGTGAATTCGGGGTGGGCGTGGATATGTATCGGAAATGTACATAAATTGTAAAAATGTGAAAAATTCGTTGGTGACATCAGTTACGCGACCGATACTCCGGGCAATTCAAGACGTTTCACAAGGATATTTTTCATGTTCTTTTCGCAAGGAGCACGCTCATGACCGTTGGCTATACCGGAGCCTGGCAATCCAAGGCGGGTTTGCTGGTTCGAGATACCGCCAGTTCGAGCAAGCCGGTTTCTCAAAGCGTTAAGGTCAAGCAGATGCTGGCCCTGGTCGGCAACGACCCCACCGTTCTCAACACGGCGGAAATGGACAAGCAGCGTTTGCACAAAAGCATCAAGGGCTTCGACCCGGAGAACGTGTCGGCCAAGCAATTGGGCAAGCTGAGCGAGTTCTTGCGCAGTCGCGGCCTTATTTCCGAAGTGACGTCGATGACGCTGCTCAATGCCGGTGACAAGTTCGATCGTTTCGGCATCCAGAAAGACCCGGATGCCAAGTTCAACGCGCTGGAGTATTTCGCCACGCAACTGGACACCATCAACAACAACAGCCTCAAGGGCAACAAGTACGCCAATGGGTTGATCCCGGAGTACAAGAAAGCCATTTATGTGCTGCAAAGCCTGAAAACCTATGGGCAGGGCGGTGAGCGTGCGCTACCGACCGACAAAGGCGTCAGTGCCAAGGCGTAAAAGGCAGGGCCCGCTCCGGTAACGGCGCGGGCCCTTGCATTCATGGACCGGTGCCGCAGGCCTGGAGCGTCGCCGGCGAGGCGATCTGTCGCTGCATGTCGTCGTGCAACAACTGCATTCGCGGGCAATGCAGTGTCAGGGATCCGGGCTGGAATCCGCGATGAAACAACGCCAGCCATCCCTCACTTCTGTCATCGGGCGCCAGTCCGGTGAACACGAACCCGGTCTTCGATAACCGGCGCCAGGCATTGTCGAAGCCCTGTGCAAGTCTCAACCTTATCGATATCAGCCAATGAGCGGGCAATTGCTGTAATTGTTTGAGCAGACCGTCGTCGATTTCGCTGAATATCCCGTCATATCGTCCCCATCGCTGTTCCAGCTGCGCGGGCGAGCGGAGCCAGGGCGGAACGTCCGATCGCGTTCCGAATATGTCACACATCCGCTGCATGAACTCACGACACCCGTCCGGCCAGGCCAATGCTGGCAGTGGGCGACGACAACCTGCCACAGGGGCATAACCCAGAACGAGTGATTCCGCCACGCCATCGCCAAAGGGCGACGGTGCATGCTCGGGCAATAATCCGGTGTTGTGAAAACCAAGTCTGGCGGCCATTTTCTGTGTGTACGTGTGATGGGTCATTTGCTTGATCGTGACCCCCTGATAGCCGAGCGCCTGGGCATGGATCAGCAGGCGTCGGCCAAGACGTGTGGCGACATTCCGGCCACGGAACCGTGGATCCACCACGCTCAGCGCCAGTTCGGCGACCGACGCGCCGTGCTCAAGCATCAACGCGGCATGTCCCGCAATCTCGTTGTTCGTCGCCGCCACCCACGAGTGCCAGCGTCCATCGGCATGGTTCTGGCTGATCATGAGCGGCAGGTAAACATGCGGCTGAGCGTAATGGTCGCCATAGATCCTCCTGAACAGCCGACTCACGGCAACGGCGTCACCGCTGCGGTAACCACGCAGGATGATCGACTCCATCAACGATCCTCCAGACGGGAGCCGTTGTAGACACGTCGATCCACCACTCGCTGACGTTTGCCGGAGCGAGGATCACGTGTCAGCTCCTGAACGTTGCAGCAAAGAACCTGCAATGCCAGCAATTGTTCGGCGCACAGTTGTTCGATCAACGGATAGTCCTCGATCAGTGCACGGTAAAGCGCTCGATCGCTTTCAGTCGTCGCCGCTGCCATGGTGTCCGGCGCCCAGAGCAGGCGCAGGATATCCATGACCCCCTCCTGCTCGATCACCAGTTGCCAATCGTCGCTCCCGGTGACGCGCCGCACGGTCTCGCCGATCGATTGCGGCAACAAGGTCAGAATGCCCACTCGTATCCGCTGGCTGTCAGCGCAGCGGCCCATCAGCGCGAACTTGCGTCGGGACGTCCCGCTCGGCTCGCGCCAGCAGGCACGGTCGCCGACCGGGTAACGGATCAACGGCATCAACCGGCGCGTGAGGTTGGTCGTCACCAGGCGTCCGACACGGTCACATGCTTCGATCACTTCACCGGTCTGTTCATCGAGGATCTCCAGCACGGCGTGCCCCTCTGGAACCCGGTGTTCACCCAGGTCGCAGTCACGATGGCTGGCGCCGATGAATCCGGCGTCCACGCTGGCATAGCCGATGGACGCCACTCGGGCATTGGGGAGCACTCGTGCCAGCCGTTGCAACTGTGCGTCGAACAGGCTTTCACCGGCGTAGAGCAGGGTGGTGACCTCCCCAAGGACACGGTCATGCCGTTCGAGCCACGCCGCGAAGGACAGCAGATTGGCGGGCACACCGGCCAGCACGTTGATCCGGTGCCGGACAATTGCATCAGCCAGAGTGTTCGAGTCGACATGACCGGTGAAGGGAAACTCCACGACTTCGGTTTGTACATGCGCCAGCGCATCATGGGTGAAGATGAAACTGGCATACAGGTCCCCGACAAAAAACAGGTTGGCGATCCGGTCCCCGTCGCTCAACTGCGCATCGAGACCGCGCCCGAAGTCGGCCACCAGGGTCTGCCACTCTTCGCGCCTGAACAGTGAAAACCTGCCGGCACTGGTGGTTCCTCCCGTCTTGAAGATCAGGGCGTCATTCAGCGGTGCTGTCAGAACAGGCCATTGGTCAAGGTCCGGGCTGTCTTTCCAGTATTGCGCGGGGTCAATCACCGGCAGTTGTTCCAGTGAGGGCAACTGAAAGGGCAGTCCGGCGAAGTGATTCGCATAAAAGTGCGAATGCTGTCGCGCAAACGTCACCAGTTCTGCCAGTTCAAACCGTGCGTTCATGTTCGGCTCCTTGCTGGTCTGCACAGGGGCGAACCCTACGATTGTCGATCAGCAGCGGCGTCTTGCCGCTGTGTCGGTTGCGGGTGAATCGCTCGCTGCCGCAGGTCTCCGCCTCCAGGCTCAGCAGGCTTGTCTGGATGAGTACCGCCAGCGTCGGATAACCCGACAAGCGATGCCGGACGTCGTCGGCTTGCCGCGGGCTGAGAACTCGCATGCGCTCCAGGCCGTCCGGGGCATGGTCGAGGATCAGCTGGAATTCGCTCTGCAGACGCTCGGCCAGTTGCGTCAGGCAAATGAAGTCCGTGCCGATGCGCACCAGTCTGCCGTGGCGCTGCAACAGTTCGAAGCGTGGAGTGGGCAGGCCGCATTCACACACGCCGGGAATCCAGCGGCCGCTGTCGCCGACGTCGTAGCGCTGGACGTCCTGACCTTCTCGTTCGATGGAGGTGAATACCAGCCGTCCGATTTCACTGCCGGTCACCGGTCGATCGGCGTCGAAATCGACAATTTCCAGATGCTGGATATCGCTCATCAGATGGAACACGCCATCGTCGGTGGCCGGGCAGGCATGGCCGAGCGGCCCCGCATCGACACTGCCGTAGACCGCCGAGCGGATCAGCCGGACGCCGCATTCACGCATCAGCGCGCGGCTTTGCTCACCGGGATGTTCGCCGCCGAGAAAGACCTTTTCGATCCCGCCATAGTCACGCAGCCGTGTCTGTTCGCTGAGGAACAGACGATGCAGGGTGCTCGGCATGCCGACCAGCACGTTGACGCGCTGATCGATGATCAATTGCGCGATTTCGCGATAGTCGTCATCGGCCGGTGCGCCCATCGGCAGGTGTGTGGCACCCAGCAGCTCCAGCACTTTGGAAAAGCTGAAAAAGCCGCCATACAGGCCGCCGCTGAAGAACAGGTTCATCACCCGGTCCCGTTCAGGATCGAGACCTGCTGCAAACAGCCCGTCGGCGGTGGCGCGCATCTGCCGATCGAAGTCGCGATAGCTGAAACCGGACAGCGCCGGAATACCGCTGCTGCCACCGGAGCGGAAGTACAGCCTGGCGGCTGGATGGATCGGGCGAGCAACGAAGGCGTCTTTGCTCATGATCGGCAGGTCGGCCACGTCGAGAGGCTTTGGCACCGGGTCGAGCGTGGCACGGGCTGCCAGAGTGGTGGCCGGCAGGCTGACCGACACGCGACGGCTCAAGCGCTGCAAGGCATAAACGCCGTCGTGGGGTTCACCTTCGTAACCCTCGTGAATCGCCTGCACCGGAGTGATCCGGGTGACACCGGCGGCAATCAGGGTCCGGGCCAGCTCGGCCATGTCGTGTTCAGTACAGATCAACCCGGCGCTTTGCAGCACGTTTCGCCAAGGTAGCAGCGCGTCTGTGAGCTGCCTGCGTGGCAGTGGCTTGAGCAGCAGGCTGCGAAACAGGGGCGAGGGGGCGAGTTGCGGGTCGTGGGACCAGATGATCCGCCAGTCGGCTGCCTGCCAGACCTGACCACGGGCCCCGGCAAAACTGTAAGCCAGGCGTGCCATCGCCATGCGGGTGGTGATTTCCGAAGCTTCCTGGATCGAAGGCAACAAGGCCGGCCAGTGTCGGGAGCGGCGCTCGAACGCCTCGGCGAGGCCCTGGCCGATGGAGTGCAGCGTGCTCTCGTCGTCACTGTCCACCAGCAACCATTGCGGGCTGGAGCAGGCCTGCTGGTCGAGGCGACAGACTTCGTCGGCCACGGCGTCCAGCGCTTGCGGCGAGACGGCCGTCGGTGTCAGGTAGATGAAGCTGATCCGGTGGCCCCAATCGATCCAGCGACATCCCGGTGCCAGTTGTTGACGTATGGCTTGCAGCGCCGCTTCTCCTCCCCACGCCGACACGCCGTTGGCCCATTGGCAGAGTTGGCCGATCTGCGCAGTGGTGGTCGGTATGACGGCGACATGCCCGGCGATCTGGCCAGTCGTGTCACACTGCATCAAGGCGTGGAGCAATCGCGCCGTCAATCCCTGATCGCTGCTGCTGGGGCGCAGCCAGTTGACGTTGCCGGCCAGCAGGCTTTCGATCACGGCGCAAAACGCCAGCAGCGGCGCATTGCCCGGGGTGATGTGAACCACCAGACCCAACGGGCTCCAGCGCTCGAAGCGCGACTGATGATAATCAATGCGGCGAAGGGAGCCTGGTTGTTCACCGAGTTCGCGCTCAAGCTTGCGCCGCAGCGCATCGGGCTGGCAGAACTCGATCAGCGCCTGGCGTTGTCCGGGATCCAGTGGCAATGCCGGATCCGCGATTTGCAAGCGCCTGGCAAAGGTGGCTACGGCACCAAGGACGGTCGATGTGTCCAGCGCCTCGGCCAACCGATGCGGCAAATCCAGGTGAAGCTGTTCCAGTGCGAAGTCGAGGGTGCATTCGTCGTGAAGCTGTCCATTGATCAGGTACATGTCAGAGGGCCCCCAGCAGTTCAGAGGCGGCCATGGCACAGCTTCTGCCGGCGGTGGTCGCGGCGCGGCCATGCAGTTCGAACCAGTCGGCGGACAGACCACAGCCGCAGCTGGCGCCAGGGTGCAGGGTGGCGAGATCGCTCATGACCACCGCGTGGGCGGGGCTTGAGGAAATGTAGGGCGAGACGAAACTCAGCAAGCCCTGGTGACCGTAAGGCAACACCGTGAAGTCGGATGGATGGCGCACGAAGACCTTCGAATAGACCGGAACATGGAAATGATGGTGAGCACACTCGAGATACGGCACCGGGTGTTCGACCGCACCGTAACCGTCGCGGCAGCGGGACGTCTCGATGCCTAACTGCTGATGGATACGCGCGTACAGCTGCTGACGGGGGATCTCTTGTGCCGCATGGGTCTTCCAGCCACCGCCAAACAGTGCCAGTGAGCCCTCGGCCAGTTGCAGGTCAGGCACCCCGGTGGCCCGCATGCGTTGCAGGGTCTGCCAGAGAAAGGCAGGGAAGCCGAAGATCCGCACCGGCAAGCCCTCTTCGGCGAAGGACTGCAAGGCCGCGATCACGCCAAAACCGTCGAACTCATGATTGCCACCCGTGCGACGCAGTGCGTGGACCACGCGATTGACGGGCGCGAACCGGCACAGAAACTGATCGGTGAAAGAGGTTCCCAGGCGCAGGCTGGCCTCGGGCTCGTAGCTCAGCAGCAGGTAATTACACGGTGTCTGCGGGTTGTCCCAGCCGTAGTGGTGGAAAATCCGTTCGACCATGAATTGGGCGGCCCCAAGACTGCGCTTGTCATAGCGCATGCGGCTTTTCTGGCCGCTGGTGCCTGACGACGTCAGCTCCAAAGCGTCTGTACCGGTCGGGCTGAGCAGTTGTTGCTGTTTGAAAAAACTGGCGAAGACCGGAGGCAATTTCGACCAGTCGGCGAGGCTGTCCAGGTCCGCCGCGGTGAGGCCGTTGGCGTTCAACCAATGTTCGTAGCCGGGCGTGTGTTCACAGTGGAACCGGCTGATTTCGGCCATGGCCTGGTCGAATAACGCCGCTGGCATGGACTCCGAACAATAGGGTCGCATCATTGAACAGAGCGCGTCGCTGTGAGGGAAATGGAACATTGGATGTCCTTATGGCTGGGTCGAGGAGAAGGCTTGCGGCGTTGAAGTCCGAAGAAACCGGTACAGCAATGGCAGGCTCAGCAGACCGCCCAGTGCCGCCCACAAGGCGAAGGATTCAAGGCGGGAACCTGCGCCGATCGCGGCGATGATCGAGCCGCCGGCGCCCATTACTGCAATCGAGATCATGCCGATCGCCGCTGAAACCAGGCCTTTGCTGTCATCGCTGGAAAACAGTGCCAGTCGATAGAGCGCGGCATTACTGATGCCCAGACCCACGGCGTACAGCACCAGCCCGCTGATCAACAGGCCGAGGGAGGCACCGGTCAGCGCGCCGGCCAGCAGGATCAGCAGCCCCAGGCAAAACGGCCAGAGCGCCAGGCGGATCAATTGCGGCAGCTCACGCAATGCCAGCAAACGATCAAGGATCAGATTGCCGACGATGACCGCCGCGAATATCGGGACCTGCCACCAGGCGTACTCTCGAGTCGACAGGCCCAGCAACTGAATCAACAACAGCGGTGAGAGGCCGATCCAGACGATCAGTGGCAGCCCCATGAGCCCGAGCGCGAGGCTTGCAGCGAGAAAGCTCCGGTTGCGCAACAGGGCCGCGTACCGAAGACGGGTCTGGCGCCAGGACAGTGGGACCGCAGCCAGCCGGCCGCCATCGCGACGAACGGTCCCGACGGTTTCGGGCATGCAGGCATAGAGCCCGAGCCACGCGATCGCGGCTGTCAGACCCAGGCCCAGAAACAGTTCGCGCCAGCTCAGCCATTCCAGCAGCAGACTGCCCAGTAACGGGCCGAGCAAAGGAGACAGCAATGCGATGTTGCCGAGCAAGGCCATGAGCCGCACGGCATCCGCCTCACAAAATACTTCCGAAAGTGCGGGGTAGCTGACGGCCACCACGAACCCCAGGCCCATGCCTTGCAGAAGCCTTAATGCGTTGAAGATTTCGATATCGGGTGTGGCGACCGCTGCTGCGCAGGTGACGCCGAAGAGGGCGCAGCCGCTTAACAGCAGCGTGCGGCGGCCGAACCGGTCGGACAGGGGCCCGATCAGCCACTGCAGGCAGACGCCTCCGATCAGATACAGATTGAATGCGTTGGGGATATGGCGCGGATGGGCTCCAAGATCGTCGGTGACGGCAAGCATGGCCGGCATGACCATGTCGCTGGCCATATAGGTCAGCCATTCGAACAGCGAGATGGCCAGACAGAAGCCTGATGTTTTCAGTGGAGACAGGTGAATGAGCGTTCGTTGCATGCGTGCTGACAGCCTTCGATTGGAAAGACGAAGGCTAGGAGCGAGCAGGGCGCATTCCTACGATGTTGATGTGGCCAGATGTGTCGGGAATTTACCGAATATTGCGAAGTCCTGTTCTCATACAGTCAGTAGCGAAACGTCCGTCGTCTGATGATAAGGAAACAATAGAAAATGCCCACATCCTCGTGGGCATTTTTCATGTGCATTCAATCAAATGTTGCATTTGAAACGAGCATTTTCGGTGTTCTTCAAATGTCGGATTTACCGATGCTGGTAGTAACCAGGGCCTGCGCCATAGTAGCGATGATCGCCATGCCAGCCGCCGTGGGGGATGATGATGCAGCCGCTCAGTGTGAGCAGTGCCAGAACTGGAATCAGCCAGGTGATTCGACGCAGCATTTCAAAAGTCCTCATGGTTAACGCCGTAAGGAGTCAAAACTCTTCATCGGCTGTAACATGTGACCTCGTTTATGGCGGCGCATCCCCGCGAATGGGTATGCGCATGGCATCAACGCCGATACAAACCCGATACATTTCCAGGTTTCAGGAACCCGCAATGACCCAGTCGCAACGTTTGAAATATTCGATTCTGATCGCCGTCGCCGTGCTGGCGATCATGCTCGGCCTGTCCTGGCTGCAGAACGCCGGGATGCTCAGCGAAAAAATGTTCCAGTACATCGCCATGGGGGTGGCGGTGGTCGTGGTGGTGATCAACGGCGTGATGCGCCGCAAGGTCAAACCCTGACGGCGCTCGGGAAGGGATTCAGTGGCTATTGAGGACAGCGGCGGCCTGTGGATGCAGGCTGTAGCTCTTGTCGGCGTTGAAGGTGATGACACCTTCGGCGCACAGACGCTTCAACACTTCGCGCACACTGAGAAACGACAGCGGAATGCCCAGCTCCAGCAATTGGCTGTGAACACCGCGCACGCCAAGGCTACGGTCGCTCTCGGCGGCGATCAGCAGGGCGTCGATGACTTTCAGGCGAATCAGGCTGGTGCGCAGGCCGAAGCTCTTGAGCAGCAGGCGAATACGTTCATTGCCGTGGCGTTCGGTGCGTTGTCCGAATACGCCGGCGTGCGAACCCATGGAAGCTCCTTGATGTGCCTGGCTACCGTCCGATGGTAGTTGCGGGTTGTACATGGGATTACTCCTTTTCAGAGCCTGATCAGGAAGGATTTCGGGTGCTCTCTTTAAACAAGACGTATCAGCCCGACAAATCATGAAGCGAAAAATGTAGAAAATTTGTCGTTGATTCGTCTTTTTCCCGTGATCAGGGCCTGAATCGCCCGGGTATTTCCCTAAATTTTTTTTCATCGGTTTCGTTTTCCGATCAGGCTCATTGCGCGTGGACGCAAGGGTGTTTTCCGGAGCGGATCCGCTGCAATCTCAAACGGTTCGGTACGACGTGGATCCGCTCCTCGGCATTTCGATCAGGAGCGAGCGTGATTATTTCCAGGCGGTTAACCGGGCTGACCCTTGCCGGCATGTTTCTCGGGCTGAGTCTGTCGGCGCATGCCTTCAGCCCTTCCTCCCAGGCCGAGGCCGACATCCGTCGTACGCAGTTCGGCGTCCCGCACATCCGTGCGCAGAACGAACGCGGTCTCGGCTTCGGCATCGGTTACGCCTATGCGCAGGACAATCTGTGCCTGCTGGCCAACGAGATCGTGACCGTCAACGGCGAGCGTTCACGTTATTTCGGTCCGGAGCAGATGACGGTCGAAGAGCGCGAGAATCGCGTCAGTGATGTGTTCTTCCAGTGGCTCAACACCCCGCAGGCGGTCAGTGGGTTCTGGCAGGCTCAGCCGGTCGAGGTGCGTGATCGGCTGCAAGGTTATGCCGCCGGCTACAACCGCTACCTGGCCGAGCGTCGCCAGCAGGGGCTGCCACAGCAGTGTCAGGGCGAGTGGGTGCGGGAAATTACCGCCGAAGACCTGGTGAAGCTGACGCGCCGGTTGCTGGTAGAGGGCGGCGTCGGCCAGTTCGCCGAGGCGCTGGCGGGGGCCACGCCACCTCAGGCCAGCGCTCGGGTCGAACAGGGTGCCCGGGCCTATCAGTTGGCGGCCACTCGTCTGCAACGCTTTGCACTGGACCGCGGCAGCAACGCGGTGGCAGTGGGCAGCGAACGTTCCTTCAACGGTCGCGGCATGTTGTTGGCAAATCCGCATTTCCCGTGGGTTGGCGGCATGCGTTTCTACCAGATGCACCTGACCATTCCGGGCAAGCTGGATGTGATGGGCGCTGCGTTGCCGGGCCTGCCGATGATCAACATCGGCTTCAACCCGCATCTGGCCTGGACCCATACCGTCGACGCGTCCAAACATTTCACCCTGTATCGCCTGCAACTCGATCCGAAGGATCCGACCCGCTACCTGCTGGACGGAAAATCCCTGCCATTGAACAAACAGACCGTCACCGTTCAGGCCAGACAGGCAGATGGCCAGATCGTGCCGGTGACTCAGGACATCTACAGCTCGCAGTTCGGTCCGATCGTGCAATGGCCCGGTAAGCTGGACTGGGACAACCAGTACGCCTACAGCCTGCGCGACGCCAATCTCGACAACGACCGTGTGCTGACGCAGTGGTACGCCATGAACCAGGCGGCCAGCCTCAAGCAATTGCAGGACTCGGTACACAGGATTCAGGGCATCCCCTGGGTCAATACACTGGCTGTGGATGACAAGGGGCAGACGCTGTACATGAACCTGTCGGTGGTGCCGAACGTCAGCGTCGACAAGCTGGCCAAATGCAGCGATCCACGCATGGGGTTGCAGATGATCGTGCTCGATGGCTCCAACAGTGACTGCGCCTGGGATATCGATCCGAAAGCGGCACAGCAGGGCATTTTCGCTTCCAGCCAGTTGCCGCAACTGTTGCGCAAGGATTTCGTCCAGCACTCCAACGATTCGGCCTGGCTGGCCAACCCTGCGCAACCGCTGACCGGATTTTCGCCGTTGATCAGCCAGCAGGATCAGCCACTGGGCCTGCGCTCGCGCTTTGCACTGGATCGCCTGGCAAGCCTGAGCAAAAGGGGGACGATTTCGGTGCAGGACCTGCAACACATGGTGATGGACGATCAGGTGTATCTGGCCAGTCAGGTACTGCCGGACCTGTTGCAGTTCTGTGGTACACAGGCCGCTGGCGAAGCGGCATTGAAGCCTGTGTGCGCCAGTCTCAAGGCGTGGGATGGTCGAGCCAATCTGGATTCGGGAATCGGCCTGGTGCATTTCCAGACCATCATGCAGGCCCTGCAGGCGTCGCCGGATGCCTGGCGCGTGGCATTCGACCCGAAGGACGCCCAGCACACCCCGCGCGGACTGGCGACTGAAAACCCCGAAGTGATGAAGGCGCTGCGTGAGGCGATGCTGGCGTCAGCGGAATCGGCCGGCAAGATGGGGCTGACCGCGCAAACTCGTTGGGGCGATGTCCAGGTGGCCAGCAGCGGCGGTCAGCAGACGCCGATTCATGGCGGTCCCGGTACCTTGGGCATCTACAACGCGATCCAGAGCGTGCCCCGTGAAGACGGCAGACTGGAAGTGATCAGCGGTACCAGCTATCTGCAAGTGGTGACGTTCGATGAAAACGGGCCGCACGCTCAGGGGCTGCTTGCGTTTTCGCTGTCCAGCGATCCGGCGTCGAAGTACTCGCGGGATCAGACCGAAGCCTTTTCGAAGAAACAGTGGAGCGCATTGCCATTCACCGAACAGCAGATCAAG
Organism: Pseudomonas sp. BW7P1; assembly: GCF_024981055.1. Lineage (NCBI taxonomy): Bacteria > Pseudomonadati > Pseudomonadota > Gammaproteobacteria > Pseudomonadales > Pseudomonadaceae > Pseudomonas > Pseudomonas sp. BW7P1. The sequence goes on from NZ_CP103374.1 coordinate 2,971,099, forward strand.
GCCGATCCCCAGTATCAGGTGCAGAGCGTCAGTGAAGCATTGGATAAATCGGGAAGCGTGGCGGCGCAGTAATCAGTCGTCACACTGTCGCAACACACATTGAAGGCCGCCTCCGTAAAGAGGCGGCCTTCAGCTTTTTGGCGGTTGCTGCGGCATCGGATTGATCACCGGGTTGCCGTCTTTGTTGCGGGTGATGAACACCGGCAGGACTTTGGGCATCGAGCCGGCGAAGCTGTTGAGCTCTTTGATGTTGTAGATACCGCCGACCCGGATCGACCCTGTGGCGCTATCGGCCAGCATCAGCGGTTTGTCCAGATAACGGTTGATCAGAGGCAGGGCTTCGTTCAACGCCAGGTTATCGAGAATCAACTTTCCGCTGCGCCAGGCCAGCGAGGTGTCGCCGGCGTAGGTCTGGCTGATTTGCGGTATGTAATCGCCGTGTCTGTAGCGCGCCTGCATCGAAGGCCCCAGACGCAGCCCATCACCGGACAACCGAGTGTTGCTGGTGACCAGCACGGAACCTTCGACCAGGTTGACCTTCACCTGATCTTCATACATCCAGACATTGAAACGGGTGCCGGTAACGCGAATCCTGCCTTCGGCTGCCTTGACGATGAACGGGTGGCTCAGGTCGTGGCTGACTTCAAAGAACGCTTCGCCCTTTTTCAGGGTGACACGCCGCTCGTCCTTGTAGTTGCTGAAGGTCAGTTCTGAATTGAGGTTCAGCTCGACCTGACTGCCATCGCCCAGGGTGACATGGCGAACGTTGTCAGTGGCTGCAAAGTGCTGATAGCTGTCGGGCAGCCAGCCCAGATTCCAGCCGGTCCAGGCCGCCAGTGGCAGCGCCAGCGCGCAGACCGACGCTGCTACCGCGTATTGACGCCAGGTCCGGGCCGGCCGGCGGATTGGTGCGACCACCGCAGGCACCGGGGGCGGCAAGTGTTCGGCGACCTCCCAGATTTCCAGCATGGCCTCGTACTCGAAGGCATGTAGCGGGTGCGCATTGCGCCATTGCTCGAACGCGAGCCGTTCCTCGGCCGTGCAATCGACGGCATGCAGGCGCATGCACCAGTGCGCGGCGGCATCGGTGATCGCATCGTATTCGGCTTCGGAGAGGGTGTTCTGGGTCATTGACTCGTCCTGATTTGCTGCATTCTAACCTTGACGGGAAGGTGACGAGAACTGCGGTCATGGCTATTTCCCATCAAGGGCGGCATTTTTCCCTCGATAGCTGCAAATCAGGATGCACGGGAACCGGGCTTGGGAACGTTTACGTTCAAGTGGGCTGGACCGGATCCAGCTGGCGGCCGATTTCGCAGATCAGACGGGCGATGGAATCGGCATTGCGCAGAATGACGTCAATCCGTGCGTCGGGCGATTGCGGATCGAGAAAAGCGTTGCGGGCCTCCCGGATGGTCTGGCTTTTCGTCAGTTTGAGAACCTCGGCACTGATGAGCTGAAACTCCGGAATGTTGTCGATGCTGACCCAGGACTTGATTGTCGTGTTCCATTCCGCGAACAGCTGCGCCCTCGGAGTGCTCAATGACAATGCGGATTTCTGATCGAACTCGAGCTCCTGAAACATTGACGCTCCGCGAGCCGTGATGGTCGAAATCAGGTCGCTGAACGGCTCCCGTGCCCTCAACGAGGCAATATCCAGCGCTTTGCTGAACTGGTGGGCAAATTCATGAATCAGTGTCGCGGCCTGCGCATGGCCATCGACATCGAACGGCTCCAGCAAATGGATTTTGAACTGATCCAGCTGCTGGTCGAAGAAGTGCTCAGTGAAATGCACCTGTTTTTTTGCGTCGCCGTCCAGCACGAAGGCAATGACATCGGGCAGGAACCGGTTTGATCCAACAACGAAGCGATCGGTGTCCAGCAGTTCATCGGTCGGGTCCACCAGCGCCTGGCAGATCGGGATAATCGTGGTGTTGATCTTGACCAGCATTGCAGTGGTGATGCGGGGCACATCAAAAAAATCTTCCAGGAAGCGGGATACCCGGGGGTTGTCGGTTCCGCTGCTCAGTGGTGTGAGGTTATGCAGGCAATAGAATGCATAGCGTCGCGCGAGATCGATGGCGTTCACCAGCACCCGGGCTTTTTCCGGGTATTTGAGGCGGATTTCATCCATGCCGCGGGCCTCGATGTTCAACATGATCCGGCGTAGACGGGAGATGGTGTTGCGCTCGGCCAGCTTCCTGAAGGCCTGGCCGTAGTGAACGGTCTGCCAGGCCGGTACCTGAACCATCGCCAGACCGCTTTTTTGAAAGAGCGGGCCGTGTTTTCCCGTGTTTGCCAGTTGCCAGGCCGAGTCACTTTGTTTGATCTGGTAGACCTTGCCATTGATGGCTGTGTAATGGCGATTGGAGTCTGGTTGCCGGTAAGTACCGGTTACCGAGCCATAGATGAGATCCCTCAACGTAACGTCAGTGGCCTCCGAGGATTGCATCCGGGTACGCATCGACGAGGTCGGCTCGATTTCACTGATGTCGAGAGTCGTGGCCTCCTCGGCAACGGTGACGTCGGTCGATATTTCCGGCAGCAGAGCCATTTGAAGTATTTGCACGCCGCCGTCGACAAAGGACTGTAATGCCCGTTTCCAGTGATGGTTCTGCAAGGCGTCGGCCGAGTCCTTGACACCGTCATAAGCACGCCAGAGAAATGGCACAAAGGCCAGTTTGCCCGGCAGGATGGCCGAGACCTGCCTGATGCCCCGGCTGAACAGGGTCTTGGCGACTTCCCAATCGGACTGTGCTTCGCGGTCGGTCTGCGACTCAAGCTGTCGTTGCAATAACTCCAGATTATCTTCGTACAACTGGTCCAGCAGGTTGCCTTCGACAGGACGGCTGGCCAGGGTCATTTCGCTGCTCTCATCCACGGTAGCTGCCAGCAGGCTGCGAAAGACCGCCTGCCTTCCGGGGGGCAAGCGCCGAATCAACAGGTTTTGCAGAGTACCCGGCGTATTCATTGCCGCGATCAACGCCTTTTCGTCCCCGAACTCGTGGAACACGTGTTCGGTGTAGGGCGCGTAAAGCACCAGCGGTCCTTCGTGCCTCTGACCCGGAGAAAAGACGTAAAGGCCTGGTACGGTCTCTGGATTGGCGCCGGGTGTCTTGACCAGCGTCAGCGGGCTGACGACTGCATGAGCGCCGGGCACCGTGGCTCGGGCATAGCCATCGGGCATGTCCAGTCCCTGAATGATTTGCTCGTAAGCCTTCGCAGACAGATGCTGCTGCAGTTTCAATGCATGGGCGTGCTGCATCAGTTGCCAGGGCATCTGTCGGAAAAAACGCTGTTTGCGTTCACGACCTTCAACCGTGGTCGTGGACAGTGCCGCAGCCACCTTTTGGCCATAGGTATCCGGGAGCTCCAGCGACAGCAACAATTGATCGACGGTTGCGCGGTCCAGTCCGGCAGGCAAGGGGCTGGAGGTCTTCGATGAAACTCTGTAACCCGTGCCCTGAAGTACATTGACGTGATTCAGGGCGAAGTCCACGAGGTCGCGAGACGGTCCGGCCAACGCCAGATCGGGAATGATCTCGATCTGGCGGGGATCGGGTCGTTCGTTCGGAAAACGGAGGGCGAGCGAAGTTTTCAATGCTTGTTCGACATGCTCGGCCAGCGGTGTCACGCCAGTCAGGTAATCCTGATCGTCGATGACACTCTGATTCCACCGCTCAAGCAGTTCGATGTGCCTTTTCTGATCCTTGACCGGAGCCATGCTCAGCCAGGCAGGGTACGTCTGCTGGTTTTCGATGGCCCTGGCGTGCTCGCATGCCAGGCGCAGATTGGTCTGGAGCGGCGTCTTGCGCAGCATTGACAATGCCTGGTCCCGCCTTGTCAGTTCAGTCACACGCTGACGCACCTGTTCACAACCTGCCAGATAGTGCTCGATGCAAGATTGCATGCGCTCGTGGAGCACGTTGCGAAGGATGATGCGAAACCGTCCGAGGGTGTAGCGCTGGTGGGGGCGGTACTGATCGGGAACGATATTTTCCAGCAGCGACAGACATTGAACATTGTCGAGCAAGCGTCGGTCCAGCGCGCGGCGGGCGATGGCGATGTTTTCGAAAACCTCCAGACCCAGCGCGGGCGTCCATAACACAGTGCGCCCCGAGTGTTGGCTGTCGAGCCCTCCGCGCTCGGTCATGAGCACGCAATGGGCCAGCGGCCAGACTGTCCTGCCGTCGGGAGAGTCAAGGGAGAGGGCATAGGCGTCGGGTCGGAAACCGTTGAGGCTGCGGCGTTCCAGAGGGCCAGGCCGATCGGCATCGATGACGGTTTCGACGAGCGCCCGGGCCCAGTCGGGCAGGCTGCCGCTCGATACCCTGAGCCTGGCTTCGCCGTTTATGCCGACAAACCAGGCGTGGGCCAGATCCGCTTTCATGTTTTCAAGCCATTCGCGCTGGGTGTCGCGGGTTGTCATGGGCTGCCTGTGGAGATTCTCCCGAAGCGAAAACTCGACGGCCCGGAAGGTCTTGATGGCCGCGCGGGCCTTGTCGGCCAGAAGGATTGAGGGTTGCTGGCTGCCGGACCAGGCCGGTTGTGTGCTCCAGCGTCCTTGTGCATCAAGTTGTTGCAATCGCTCGTGAATCATCGAGCGGATGTCCAGGCTCTTGTCGAACAACGCGTGGAGGTTCACCGCTCCGTCGCTGAGGCGGAACACCTGCAGGGCGTATTCGATGTTCTGGCGCTGCTTGGTGATGATCGATTCGCCGAGGAACCGGAAGACCTCGCCGGCTACCCGCTCTCCCGAAACCCGGGGCTGATCGAAACCCAGGAAGCGGTTGCGCTCATCCAGACTCAGGTGCCCATAGAGCTCGTCTTCGTGACCTTCGGCGAGAAATTTTTCCTGCAGGGTGGCGTTCAGGTCCTGATAATCCTTGAGCTGCTGCAGACCCTGAGAGGGCGTGTAAAGAAACGAGCCGGCACCGCTGATCATCAGCGATCCGGCCAGCTCCACATAATTGGCCGGGTTTTCCCAGAGGCGTACGGTCTCGGCGATGGGGGCGGGGGGCCCCTCGGCAGCGGGGCGAATCAACTGAAGCAACTTGCTGAACTGGTTGGCATCGAGTATTCCCGCCTCGCGCTTGAGCAGCCAGTCGACGCGGGCCTGGTCTTCCAGGACCCGGGCGAGCAATGTGCGACGGGTCGATCCCAGGGCCGCCGCACCGTTCCAGTAATGTTCCAGTTGGCGGAACAGCAGGGCCGGCAACATGCCGGATGCCTGGGTGACGGCATTTTTCCACTGTTCCTGATCGTGCGTGCCCGGTGGCCTGTCGGGGTGGGAAAACCCGGGCAGACGATTACCTGGCCAGCGCTGGTGGCGATAGTGCGTCAACACCGCCTCGCTCAGACTCATGGAACCCGTTTCGCTGGCATACCCGTTGGAAGCCTGATGGCTTTCACCGTCGCGGGCCGCATGAATGCTGACACGGGTATGACGTTGTTGCAGCGCTCCGAAATGAGGTTTGAGCAGTTCATCCAGTGCGCTGTCCAGCCATTGCGTCAGGGTCGGCAGCTTCTTGAGTTCGTCCAGCATGGTCTGGGCGTTGAGTATGGGACCTTGCCTGAGGCTGGAATCACGCTCCTCGAATACATCCCCCTCAATGATCGAAAACGTCACTGAAATGCGCTCGGCATCCTGTAGTCGTCGCTGCTGGGTCAAGGGTAGAAATGCCAGCAAGGTGTCCTGACCGTCGGTTGTTTCGAGGCGTGATTCGAGCTGAGCCTCCAGGTCCGCGCGACTGTGGTATTTGCGGATGCCTTCGTACGGGGTGTAGAGGATCTGGCCCTTGTCATAAGGCGTGTCACTCAGAACAAATGCACCCGGCAGTGGAACGGGATTCTGACTGTCGGCGTTGAGCAGAACACGTTCGGCGTACATGGGCGGCCTTTGCTGGCGCCGCAGGGTATCGGACGCCAGCCTGACATCGGCCAGCCATCTGAAATCCTTTTCTTCCAGGCCGTGGGGCTTGCCCGGTTCGGGCCGCCGGCCCGGGGCGTCGAGTGCTTCGGGAAACAGTAATGCAGAAGTGGGGGTGGACATCGTCAAGCCTCGTCAGTGTGCGTCTGCACGTGAGTAGAGGGGCTCGAGACTGGGGGACGCACGCAATGCAAGGGTGGTATATCAATATCGCGCAGGGTTGACAGGCCACCGGCTGCCCGTGGTTAATCCGGATGCGTCAGTTCGTACGCTGTTGTTCCCTCCAATAATTATTCTGGAGCTTCAGATGTCTGCGCCACACGATCATGCGGTCTCGTCCACGGTCTCTCTGGACGAGCTGACCCAACTGCTGGAAAAAATCTTCATCCGTCACGGCACCTCCCGTGAGGTCGCCAGGACCCTGGCGCACAACTGTGCCAACGCTGAGCGCGACGGTGCCCATAGCCATGGCGTGTTCCGGATTCCGGGTTATGTCTCGACCCTCGACAGTGGCTGGGTCAACGGCCAGGCCGTGCCGAAAGTCGAGGACGTGGCTTCGGGCTTTGTCAGCGTCGATGCCGGTAACGGTTTTGCCCAGCCTGCGCTGGCGGCGGCGCGTTCGCTGTTGGTGGAAAAGGCTCGCCGTGCCGGGATCGCGATACTGGCGATCCGCAATTCCCATCACTTTGCCGCACTGTGGCCGGACGTCGAGCCTTTCGCCGACGAAGGTCTGGTGGCGCTGAGCGTGGTCAACAGCATGACTTGCGTGGTGCCCCACGGCGCTGACCGCCCGTTGTTCGGCACCAACCCGATCGCCTTTGCCGCGCCGCGTGCCGACGGTGCGCCGATCGTGTTCGATCTGGCCACCAGTGCCATCGCCCACGGAGATGTACAGATTGCCGCGCGCAAGGGCGAGAAGCTGCCGGCGGGCATGGGGGTGGACAGCCTCGGACAGCCGACCTGCGATCCGAAAGCGATTCTCGAGGGCGGGGCATTGCTCCCCTTTGGCGGGCACAAAGGTTCGGCGCTGTCGATGATGGTGGAGCTATTGGCCGCCGCGCTGACGGGCGGCAACTTCTCGTTCGAATTCGACTGGAAGAACCATCCAGGGGCCAAAACCCCCTGGACCGGCCAATTGCTGATCGTGATCGACCCGAGCAAGACCGCCGGGCATCGCTTCGCCGAGCGCAGTCAGGAACTGGTCAGGCAGATGCACGGGGCAGGGCTCAAGCGCTTGCCGGGCGATCGGCGGCATTTACAGCGGGCCAGATCATTGGCCGAGGGCATCGTGCTGGATGAGCAAACCCTGGCGCAGTTGCGTGAACTGGCGGGCGAGTGACGTTTTGCCGGACATGAAAAAGGCGGGCCCGATGGCTCGCCTTTTTTGTTCTCGCTCAGCGGCGGCCAAGCAACAGACCGACCACCAGACCGAAACCGGCCGAGATCGCCACGGTCTGCCACGGATGGCCGCCGATGTAGCTTTCGGTGGCTTCCACCGCCGGCTTGGTGCGGTCACGCACGCTTGAGACCGAATCCAGCGCCTGCTGCAACTTCAAGGCGATTTGCCCGCGCAGGGTCTCGGCTTCCTCGCCGACCAGTGAAGCACTGCTTTTGAGCAGCTTGTCCGACTCTTCGATCAGAGCCTGAAGTTCGCTGAATGCTTGATCCTTGATTTGGTCTTCAGCGGCTTGAACGGCGCTTTTGCGGGCCATTGGGTGACTCCTTGCAAGTGAATGGACAGTGTTCAATGGAGTATGGCGCCGCTTGAAAAGTTGCAGTGAATTTCTCTCGCAAAGAAAAACCAGCGCCGGAGATTTGCGTCCAGCGTGTAAGATATCGCCATTTCACGCAGCAGGTAATTCCACATGAGTTTCAATCTGGCCAACAAATCCCTCGCAGAGCGCGCGGCGGTGGAAGACGAGAAATCCCGACTGTTCGAACTCTGGCAGAACAATCTGGGCAAAGCCAAGGGCGAAGCCGCACGATTGTTCGGCGAGCGCTCCAAGCGCAAGGGCAAATGGGCCGAATTCGTGCGCGCCGAGCTGGACGGCATGTCGCCGCCGGAGTTCGCCAACATGGTGCGCAGTGAAGTCAACCGGTTGATGGCGACCAACAAGTAATCATTCGGTCTTGAAACTGGCGGCAATCGCTTCGCGCACTTTCAGCACCACCGGGTCGATCTGGGTATTGGTGCGCCAGCCCAGTTCGACCGGATAACGCGGCAATGCCAGCGGGCAGGGCAGCAGGGCCAACCCGCTTAGCGATGCAATGGCCTGCGCCGCATGGGTCGGGATGGTCGCCACGGCCGTACTGCCTTTGAGCAGGTGCGGCAACGCCGCGAAATGCGTGGTCGAGGCGCATACCCGGCGACTCAACCCCAATGCCGCCAGCCCTTCATCGGTAATTCCGATAAAACCTCCGGACGACACCAGAATGTGCTCCCGGGCGACGAATTCCTCCAGACCTATGTGCTGCTGGCCGGGCGCAAGGCTCGCCGGGTCCACCAGGCACGCGTAACCGCCTTCGCCCAGCACCTGACGACTGAGCAGTCGCTCGGCGAACCCGCCGGCGGTGATCGCCAGGTCGATGCTGCGCTCCATCAGGGCCCGGGCGACGATCTGGCTGTGGGTCTGGCGGAAGATCACACGCAGCTTCGGCGCCCGTCGCCCGATTTCTTCGATCAGACGCCGCCCGTAGGCAATCTCGAAGTCATCCGACAGCCCGATGCTGACCGAGCGCCCGTCGTACTGATTGGCCGCCGGGTCGACCATTGCCAGGCTTTGCCGGCATTTGTTCAACGCATCGCTGACTACCGGTTTCAACTGATTGGCCTTGAGGGTTGGCGCCAATCCTCGGCCGGTGCGCACGAACAATTGATCGCCGTACACCTCGCGTAACCGCCGCAACGCCGCGCTGACCGCCGATTGCGTCACGCCCAGACGCAACGCCGCACGGCTGGCGCTGGACTCTTCATGCAGCGCTTCAAAGACTTTCAGCAGGTTCAGGTCGACGGTGGCGATATTCATTTGGCTCATATCATTCAGCAGTGAGTCGGGCTTTATTCATGATCCCGTGGCGCCGGAGAATGAGCAACACCTGAACCTCACGGAGTGACCAGCATGCCCAAATCAATCGTTGCCGCCCTGCAAATCGGTGCCTTGCCCGGTGGCAAGGGAGAAACCCTGGAGCAGATCCTGAGCTGGGAAGACGCCATCCTCGAATCCCGCGCCTCATTGGTGGTGATGCCCGAAGCCTTGCTCGGTGGTTACCCCAAAGGCGAGGGCTTCGGCACGCAGTTGGGTTACCGCCTGCCGGAAGGACGCGAGGCCTACGCCCGTTACTTCGCCAACGCCATCGATGTGCCGGGCGTGGAAACCGAAGCGTTGGCCGGGCTGTCGGCGCGCACCGGGGCCAATCTGGTGATCGGTGTGATCGAACGGGCCGGCAGCACCCTGCATTGCACCGCCCTGTATTTCGACCCGCAGGCGGGCCTGGTGGCCAAACACCGCAAACTCATGCCCACCGGCACCGAACGGCTGATCTGGGGCAAGGGCGACGGTTCGACCTTGCCGGTGCTCGACACCCAGGTCGGCAAGCTCGGCGCGGTGATCTGCTGGGAAAACATGATGCCGCTGCTGCGTACGGCGATGTACGCCAAGGGTATCGAGGTCTGGTGCGCGCCGACCGTGGACGAGCGCGAGATGTGGCAGGTCAGCATGCGCCACATCGCCCATGAAGGGCGCTGCTTTGTGGTCAGCGCCTGTCAGGTCCAGGCCTCGCCGAACGAATTGGGCGTGGAGATCGCCAACTGGCCGGGGGATCGACCACTGATTGCCGGTGGCAGCGTGATCGTCGGGCCGATGGGCGATGTGCTGGCAGGGCCGTTGCGCGGCGAGGCCGGATTGCTCACCGCCGAGATCGACACCGATGAACTGGTGCGGGCCCGCTATGACTACGATGTGGTCGGCCACTATGCACGGCCGGATGTGTTCGAGTTGAGCGTGGATGAGCGCGCCAAACCGGGTGTTCGTTTCACTGCTTGAGGCGCTGCCGCCACTCCTCACGGGTGATTTCCCAGATTTCCCGTGGGAAGCGGCCACTGACGAAGTCATCCTCGTCGGTGCGGATCAAGCGCATGCCGGTGCGCTGCGAGAGCTTGCGCGAGCCAATGTTCGGAGCAGCTTTCGGCACGCGCATCAGCGGTTGATCGAGGGTTTCGAACCAGTAGCGGGTCACGGCTTCGCTGGCTTCCGTCATCAGGCCCTGGCCCTGCCAGGCCGGGGCGAGCCAGAACCCGCGATGGTTATCCGGCTCGTCCATCAGGCTGATGTTGCCGATCAATTGCTCAGGTGCCGACTTGAGACGAATCGTCCAGTGCCACTCTTTGCCCGCCGCAATCGCCGGCAGCGCAATGTCACGCAGGTAGGTGAGGGCGCCATCGTCCGGATAAGGCCAGGGCACCAAAGCGTTCAGGTAACGCACCACGTCCCAGTGTGCAAATTGCTGCTGGATGGCCTCGGCGTCGGCCAGTTCCAGTGGGCGCAGGATTAGCCGTTCGGTGTACAGGGTGGGTGTGTCTTCCATAAACCTGCGACTTCCATTTTTCTGTCAGTGAGCGTCGCAGGCTACCGCATCTTTACCAGGTTGCGGCACTGGCTCGTGGCAGGCTGAGCTTGCCGCTGTCGACAAAACGCAGGGTGCCAAAGACGCCGCCCGCCAGTTTGCCGCGCAGTACGTATGGCAGGTTGTCGAGGGACTGCGTCTGGCTCAGGCCCAGGGTCTGGCGCAACACCGAGAACGCGGAAATGCTCACCGGGACGCTGACGATGGCTTCGGAAAACCGTGGAATGGAGCCGCTCTGATCGCTGACACCGGACGCGAGAGAGTGCCCGTTCACGTCCAGATCCAGCGCAATGCCGTTGTAGTCGATGGCGGTTTCGTTGGGGTTCTGCACGCGCAGCTTGATGGCGAAGCGCACTTCCAGATCCTGGCTCGGCAGCGGTTCGACGCCGACCACGTTGATGTTCACCGGGTCGCGGTCGGGAAACAACGCGCAGGCGCTGAGGGAGAGCAGAAGCAGGGACAGGATGACGGCTTGGATACGACGCATTGATGCTCTCTCATTGAAAAAGGGCTGAACCGTTGCCGGTATCAGCCCTTTTTTCATCGAGCGGACACCCTCAACGGTTCAACTGTGCGACAGCGGCCTTTGATGCGGGTTCACCCTTGGCCGGGGTCTCGGGGTTTTCCATGACCTGAAGAATAGAGGCTTCCGGGTCGAAGTCGTCTTCTTCCAGTTCAATGAATTCTTCCGGCAGGAAGAGATTCAGTACGATCGCACACAGTGCACCGACGGTGATCGGCGACTCGAAAATATTACGCAGCGCCTGCGGCAGTTCACGCAGCACCTCCGGCACGGCGGCGATGCCCAGGCCCATGCCGACTGAAATCGCCACGATCAGCATGTTGCGTCGATGCAGGCCGGCTTCGGCGAGGATCTTGATCCCGGCCACGGCCACGGTGCCAAACATCACCAGTTCGGCGCCGCCGAGCACCGGTTTCGGCATCAGTTGCAGCACCGCGCCGATCATCGGGAACAGCCCCAGCAACACCAGCAGACCGGCAATGAAGAACGCCACGTAACGGCTGGCGACGCCGGTGAGCTGGATCACCCCGTTGTTCTGGGCGAACGTCACCATCGGCATGCTGTTGAACACCGCAGCCATTGCAGAATTGAGGCCGTCGGCGAGCAGCCCGGACTTGATCCGGCGGATGTACAGCGGGCCCTTGACCGGCTGCCGGGAAATCATCGAGTTGGCGGTCAGGTCACCGGCAGCTTCCAGCGGCGACACCAGGAAAATCACCGCCACCGGCACGAAAGCCACCCAGTCGAAGTTGAAACCGTACTTGAACGGTACCGGCACGCTGACCACCGGCACTTCGGGCAGATTGGCGAAATCCACGGTGCCCATCAGCCACGCCACCACATAACCGAGGGTCAGACCAATGACGATGGCGCCCAGACGCAGGAACGGCACGTCGACCCGGTTCAACACCACGATGGTGGCAAGTACCAGTGCCGCCAGGAACACATGGCTGCCCGCGCCCAGATCCGCTGCGCCGAAGCCGCCGGCAATGTCGGTCATCGCCACCTTGATCAGCGACAGGCCCATCAGGGTGATGATGGTGCCGGTCACCACCGGGGTGATCAGCATGCGCAGCTTGCCGATGAACTGGCTCAGCACCACTTCGATGAACGCGGCGAAGAAACACACGCCGAAGATGGTCGACAGGATCTCATCGGTGCCACCGCCCCGGGCCTTGACCATGAAACCGGCGCTGAGGATCACGCTGATGAAGGAAAAACTGGTGCCTTGCAGGCACAGCAATCCGGAGCCGACCGGGCCAAAACGCCTGGCCTGAACGAAAGTACCGAGGCCGGACACGAACAGCGCCATGCTGATCAGGTACGGGATTTCGCTCTGCAGACCAAGGGCGCCGCCCATGATCAAGGTCGGAGTGATGATGCCGACGAAGCTGGCCAGGACGTGTTGCAGCGCGGCAAACACCGTCGCGGTGAAGTGCGGACGGTCGTTGAGACCGTAGATCAGGTCGTTGTTGCGCGGGGCTTTCTCAGAGACGGTCATGGTGGTTTGCGTGCCGCAATGCGGGGCCGGGTCGGAAAATGGGTGCGCAGGATGCCGCAAGCGAGGGGCGAGGGCAACGCATGATCGCTCCCACTCTCTGCGCGGGAATGCAGCCGGGGACGCTCCGCGTTCCAAAAAATGCTCAGGTTCGACCAAAGGCGGACAGCAGATCTTCCTCGAACGCCTTCTGCGCATCCCCCGGCACCTGCGCCCGATGGCGGGCCAGGTGGAACGCCACTTCAAAGCTCAACTCGCCTTCGAGTACCGGGCGCAGCAGGCCTTTGTCCTGCCATTGCCGGGCGTAATGGCTGGGCAGATAGCCGAGATGTTTACCCGACAGAATAAAGGCGAGGGTGCCTTCGACCTGTTCCGAACGTGCCGAACAGACCTTGCCTTGAAACGGCTCGTCACTGCGGAGAAACCGATAGGGATGATCGACCCGGTCACAGGCCTGTAACGCTGCGTCATCAGGCGCCTCATCGGTGAACAGCGGATGCCCGAGGGCGCAATACAGGTGCTGGGTTTCGCTGAACAGTTCACGGTAATCGAAGGCGCGTTGCACCTGGGAGAAGTAACCGATGGCCAGATCCAGCCGCTGTTGCAGCAGCAGACGTTCCATTTCACCGGGCATGGCACTGATCAGCTCGATGCGCACCGATTCATCCCGTTCGCGAAAGCGCCGGATCGCTTCGGCCACCCGTTGCAGCACCGATTGATCGACGGCTTCGGACAGTCCCAGGCGCACTTCGCCGATCAGGCGCCCGGCAACGCCATTGGATTGATGGCGGAAGGTTTCGATGGAATCGAACAGGCTGCGCGCCGCAATCAGCAGTTGTTCGCCTTTGGGGGTGAGGCTGAAACCACCCTTGCCACGGTTGCACACCCGATAGCCCAGACGGGTCTCAAGCCTGGCCATTTGCTGGCTGATGCTCGACTGGCTCAGGCCCAATTCACCCTGAGCGGCGCTGAAGCCATTGGACTCGACCACTCCGAGAAACAGGCGCAGCAGCTGCAAATCGACATCGTGGAGCTGACCGAGCATTACATTACTCCGGCATAAAGTCAGGTTAACAAACTTGATATTTTTGCAATGTAATGGACGGCGCATCCTGCCACCACTTCCTTCGGTCAGGTGCTCGTCATGGCTCCCTTGTTCAAGCTGTGTTTCCCCGCGCTGTTGCTTACCGTCTCCATCGCCGTTCAGGCCGAAGACAAGACCCTCAACCTCTACAGCTGGGCCGATTACGTGGCGCCTGAAACCTTGCAGCGCTTTGAAAGGGAAACCGGCATTCACGTGCGCTACGACACGTTCGACACCTCGGAGGTGCTGGAGACCAAGTTGCTTACCGGCGGCAGCGGCTACGACGTGGTGGTGCCGTCATCCAGCGTACTGGCCCGAGGCTTGGCCGCCGGTGCCTTGAAGGAGATCCCTCACGACGGACTCAAGGGCTACGCCAATCTCGATCCGGACTTGCTGGAAAAACTGGCGGCGGTCGATCCCGGCAACCGTTACGGTGTGCCTTATACCTGGGGCACGCTCGGCCTGGGCATGAACGTCGAGGCGGTCAAACAGCGGCTGCCGGACGCGCCGCTCAACAGCCTCGACCTGCTGTTCAAACCCGAATACGCCAGCAAGCTCAAGGATTGCGGGATCGCCATTCTCGATTCACCGCAAGAGGTGATCGGTCTGGCGCTGCACTACCTCGGCAAGGATCCCTACAGCACCGACAAGACCGATCTGGCCGCCGCCGAAGCCTTGTTGCAGACGTTGCAACCTTCGGTGCTCTACGTCGCCACGGGCCGACAGATCAGTGACCTGGCCAACGGCAGCGTGTGCCTGGCGCTGACCTACAACGGTGACGCGAGCATGGCGGCTGATCAGGCGCGCAAGGCCAACAAGTCGTTCGAGGTTGCGTACCGGATTCCGAAAGAAGGCACGCTGGTGTGGCAGGACAATCTGGCCATCCCCAAGGACGCACCGCACCCGGAGGCGGCGCGGGCCTTCATCGAGTTCATGTTGCGCCCCGAATCCGTCGCAGCGCTGACCAACACGCTGTTCTTCGCCACTGCCAACCAGGCCGCCACGCCGCTGGTGGACGAAGCGGTGCGCAACGACCCGGACATTTACCCGAAACCCGAAGTGCGAGAGCGGCTGTACGCCGACCGCAGCATGAGCCTCAAGGACATGCGTCAGCGCACACGCCTGTGGACCACTTTCCGTAGCCATCAATAACACTGGAAAAACCAAGGAGCACACCGATGGACGTGCCAATGCAGAACGATCAGGCCCTGACCCGTGACAGCCTTTACGGCACCGCTGCCGAAAGCACCTACGCCGGGATCACCAGTTTCATGCGCCGGCGCTACAGCCGCGACTTGCGGGGCGTGGACGTGGCGGTCAGCGGTGTGCCGTTCGACACCGCCACCAGCAACCGTCCGGGCGCCCGGTTCGGACCTCGGGGAATTCGTGCGGCGTCCACCGGGATCGCCTGGGAGCGGCACTGGCCCTGGGCGTTCGACCCGTTCGATCATCTGGCGGTGATCGATTACGGCGATTGCGACTTTGATTACGGCTCGCCACATACCATCCCGGAAAGCATCGAAGCCCACGCCGATCACATCCTCGGCTCCGGCAGCGCGATGCTCACCTTCGGCGGCGACCACTTCATCAGCTACCCGCTGCTCAAGGCCCATGCGCGCAAGCACGGCACGCTGTCGCTGATCCACTTCGACGCCCACAGTGACACCTGGCCGGACGAGGGCGGCAAGCGGGTCGATCACGGCACCATGTTCTGGCACGCGGCGCGGGAAGGGCTGGTGGATCCGGCGCGCTCGGTGCAGATCGGCCTGCGCACCACCAATGACGATCATCAAGGCTTCCAGGTACTGGATGCGCGGCAGGTGCATCGCCGTGGTTGTGAAGCGATTGTCGAGGCCATTCGTGCGCGGGTCGGCGACAACCCGGTGTACCTGACGTTCGACATCGACTGTCTCGATCCGGCCTTCGCACCGGGCACCGGGACGCCGGTCTGCGGCGGGTTGAGCACGGTGCAGGCGCTGGAAATCCTCGGCGGTCTGCGCGGGATCAATCTGGTGGGCATGGACGTGGTGGAAGTGGCTCCGGCCTACGACCATGCGGACGTGACATCGCTGGCCGCGGCGACGCTGGCCATGGAGATGCTCTGCCTCTACGCGGCAAGGCACAAAGTCGACGCGTGATCAGCTCTGAGCCTGGTGAAAGCTCCTGACAATTTCTGACACCAGGCTCTGCTAAGCTCCGGCAAATTTCCGTCCAGAGCCCCGCATCGTGTCGCGAACCACACGTCTACTGACCTTGCTGCAAGTACTGCGCGGCAAGAAGCGCCCGGTCACCGCGGCGACGCTGGCGTCGGAGCTGGAAATCTCCGAACGCACCCTTTATCGCGACATCGCCGAACTGACGGCGCTCGGCGCGCCGATCCATGGTGAGGCGGGCATCGGTTATGTGTTGCGCAGCGGTTTGTTTCTGCCACCGCTGATGCTCAACGCCGATGAAACCGAAGCCATCGTTCTCGGCCTGCGCTACGTCGATCAGCGCGGCGACGAAGTCCTGAGCAAAGCCGCAGCGGACGCCCTGGCGAAAATTGCGGCGGTACTCGATCCCCAGGCCCAGGAAGCCTTGCGCAATCCGACAGTCATGCCCGGGCCACCCGGTTACGGCTTTCCGCAGAACGTGGTGCCGCTGAATATGTTTCGTCAGGCGATCCGCGACCAGGCCAAGCTGCACATCGATTACGCCGATGCGCAGCAGGTGCCGAGCCAGCGCTTGATCTGGCCGTTGGCGCTTGGCTTTCTCAACGAGGTGCGGATCATCGTGGCATGGTGTGAGTTGCGCGGTGCGTATCGCACGTTTCGCACCGACCGGATTTCCGCTGTCAGCCTGCAGGGCGAGCGGTATCCGGGGCGTCGCAGCGACCTGCTGCGCACCTGGCAGCGGCAGATGCAACCGGATGACAGCGGGCGTTTCACTCCTGACAAAAACTGACGCAGGGCTGTTCTAGGATGGCGACAGAACCGAAAACAAGGAGTTGCACTCATGTTCCATCCCACCTCGATACTCGCCCCGGCCATCGTCGAGTACATCAACGCCGCCAATGCTCGTGATACGTCCCGGGTCGGCAGTTTTTTTGCCGAGGATGCCCATGTGTTTGATGAAGGCCATCATCAGGTCGGCCCGCAGGCCATCGCCGACTGGATGCAAGACACTGCCAGGCGCTACCAGCCTCGGGTCGAGGTACTGGGCGTCCAGCAGCGTACCGGCAAGGTGTTGGTACAAGGGTTGATTTCCGGGTCGTTTCCCGGCAGTCCGCTGGAACTGCGGTACACCTTTCGCCTCAATGAACAGGGCAAAATCGCACGGCTGGATATTTCCGCGTAGCCATCGTGGCATACTGCCGCGCATGACTTTCGACTCTCCATTAAGCGCCTGGCAACACGCCGTCGAGCACCGGGGCTTCATCCAGGATGAAGCCCAGGAACACGCGGTCTGGGCGCTGCAAAAATGCCATGAAGCCTTGCATGCCGGTGCCCGTTCGGTCACCGGCGTTTATCTGTGGGGCCCGGTCGGGCGCGGCAAGACCTGGCTGATGGACCAGTTTCATCAGAGCCTGCGCGTGCCGGCCCGGCGTCAGCACTTTCATCATTTCATGGGCTGGGTTCATCAGCGCTCGTTTCAACTGACCGGCATCGCCGACCCTCTGCGGGCACTGGCCCGGGAGCTGGCGGCTGAAGTGCGGGTGCTATGCTTCGATGAACTGTTCGTCAATGACATTGGCGACGCGATCATCCTCGGCCGCCTGTTCCAGGTGATGTTCGATGAAGGCATGGTGGTGGTCTGCACCTCCAACCTGCCACCGGATCAGTTGTATGCCGACGGATTCAACCGCGACCGCTTCCTGCCGGCGATCACTGCGATCAAGCAGCATATGCAGGTGGTTGCGGTGAACGGTGCGGAGGATCATCGCCTGCACCCGGGGGCGATCGAGCAGCGCTACTGGGTGGCGGTGCCGGAGCAGGATTGCGCGCTGTCGAAGGTGTTCGATGCGTTGGCGACCGGGCAGCGCGTCAGTGTCGAACCGGTGCCGGTCGGCTATCGGGCCTTGAATGTCGTGAAGGCTGGCGAGTCAGTGCTGTGGTGCCGTTATGCCGACCTGTGCGAGCAACCCTTCGCGGCGATGGACTTCATCACGTTGTGCGACACCTACCGGGCTATTCTGTTGAGCGAGGTGCCGAACCTGAGTGCGAAACAGCGCGAAGGGCGGATTGCCCGAGGCACCGAAGATGGTGCGCAGCGCGTGGCGGCGGGTGATCGGGAGCTGCCGCAACTGTCGGTGCACGATGACGGTGTGCGGCGCTTCATCGCCCTGGTCGACGAATGCTACGACCGCAAGGTACCGCTGTACATCGAGGCGCAGGTGCCGATGGAGGCGCTGTATACCGAGGGGTATCTGGAATTCCCGTTCCGCCGGACCCTCAGCCGTTTGCAGGAGATGCAGCTGCAACGCTTCGTCGAGACCTGATGCACGGAGGGCGTCACATGATTCAGCCACTGTCCCATCACTTGCTCACCATGGCCTATCAGAACGCCTGGGCCAATCATCGACTGGCCAAGGCCTGGCTGAAGCTCGATGACACGGAGCTGACGGCACCCAGGGTGAGTTTCTTCCCCGGCATTCGCCTGACCCTCAATCACATCCTCACGTGCGACTGGTTCTACGTCGATGCGCTGGAACGCGAGTTGCGTGGTGACGAGCCGCATCCTGATTGCTACGTGTTCTTCAGCGCAGACGAGCCCTTCACCGAGGCCCAGG
The DNA here is from genome assembly GCF_024981055.1 of Pseudomonas sp. BW7P1. Taxonomy (NCBI): domain Bacteria; kingdom Pseudomonadati; phylum Pseudomonadota; class Gammaproteobacteria; order Pseudomonadales; family Pseudomonadaceae; genus Pseudomonas; species Pseudomonas sp. BW7P1. Next base: position 2,989,524 of record NZ_CP103374.1, read on the forward strand.
CCTTGCGCCGTGAACAGGCCCATGTCGACCGCCGCCTGATCGCTTATTGCGAGCAACTGCGCGATGACGATCTGGGACGCCTGGTCACCATCGCCCGGGACACGCCGCAGCATGACAGTCGCCTGCGTATGATTTCGCACCTGTTCGAACATCAGATCCACCATCGTGGCCAGGTCCACGCCATGCTCAGCGGCACACCGGTAAAACCGCCGCAACTGGACGAGTTTTTCTGTGCCGGCGAATCCGGATTGCGGGCGGAGGACTTTGCCGAGCTGGGCTGGACGGAGGCGCTCATCTGGGGGCACTGAGTCGACATCGTGCAGGCATAAAAAAGGCGCCCCGAAGGACGCCCAACTGTCTTCTGCGAAGCCAGAGCGGAGCCATCGCAGATCCATCGGTAAACCGTTACATCACGGACGGTAATGCTCGGTGACCTGTGCGGTCTGGTCGTCCGGAACGCGAAGTTCGTTGGCTTTGGTGTCAGCCTGTTGGCTTTGGGCGGTGTGAACAGGGAAGTTTTCCCAGTGATGCCTCATCCGTTCGGCGCCGCCCTCGGCGAAAGCGCTGGCGCAAGCCAAGGTGATCAGACCGGCAAGCAGTGCAGTCGTGGTTTTCATGGTTGTCTCCTACGAAAAAATGTCGGAGCCGTTCGTCCATGAATCAGTGCTTCGGCGCGCAGTGTCCGTCGAGGGCATTAACCAGCGGTTAACGCGCCTCCTGTGCAGGTTTTACTGATTGTTTCCGAGGGAGTGGAGGCGTGCAGCACGCACCGATGGGGCGTGCAGGTCGCGGGAAAGACGTCAGAGTTTCCAGTCAAGGCTCAGCGTCACCGTGCGTGGATCACCCCAGTACACGCCGTTGTAAAAGCCGACGTTGTCGAAATATTTCTTGTCGAACAGATTGTCGACGTTCAGCGATGCCGACAGATGGCTGTCGAATTCATAGCGCGACATCAGCTTGATCACGGTGTAGGCGCCCTGGCTGATCCGCGCCCGTTCGGTGATGAGCCGGCCATCGGTGCCACGACCGACCGGTCGGTTCGAGCTGCCATAGACATCGCTCTGCCAGTTCACCGCGCCGCCCACGGTCAGCGCGTGCCAGTCACCGGGCAGGCGATACGCGGTGGACAGACGTAACATGTTGAGCGGCTGGTTGGTGTTGGCGCGGTGTTTTTCGCCGTTCACCGCATGGGTGTAGGTGTAGCCGGCGGTCATGTTCCAGCCGTCGAGGATCTCGCCCGAGACCTCGGCTTCGAAACCGTTGACCTTGTTGCCCTTGCCGCCGGACTTGTAGAACGCTTCACCGGTCACAGGATCCGGTGGCACCGAATCGTCCAGCTCGGCCACGTTGTCCTGTTTGCTCCAGAACACCGCCGTGGCGATGTTCAGACGCTCGTCGAGCAGGCTGCCCTTGAGACCCGCTTCATAGTTGCTGCCGACCACCGGCTCGATGAATTTGCGATTGGCGTCGCGGTATTCCTGAGGATTGAAAATATCGGTGTAGCTGACATACACGGTGTATTCGGGCGTCAGGTCATAGAGCAGGCCGGCGTAAGGGGTCCACATGTCGTTGTGTTGCTGGCTGCTGGCATCGATACCGTTGACTTGCAGGTTGTCATCGAACGAAGTGGAGGCGGTCGAAGACTTCCAGCTGCCGTAGCGGCTGCCCAGTACTGCATGCAGATCATCGGTGAGGCTCAGGCGCGTGGCCAGGTAACCGGCTTTCTGCCGGGTGCTGGAGGTGGAACCGGTCAGGCCGGTGACGGTGTCGGGAAATGTCCTGATGTCGCCCATGTATTTCCAGTCACGAATGGTTTCGTAACCTGGCGGCACCGCACCTGCGATCGTGTAGGGGCTGCGTTCGCTACGCTCGGACTCTCCATAGCCGAACATCATCTCGTGCTCGCGACCGAACAAGGCATAGGGCCCGGAGACATTGACGTCATACACCTTCATTTTCTGCGTGCCGATCATGTGCGAGGTGTACGCCGTCATCCCGCTGCGATCGTCGGCAGGGAACCCCGCACCCCCGTAGTAGACCTTGCCGTCGGTATCGCTCTGGCGATGGGTATAGGCCGCTTTCAGATGCCAGCCCCCGGACAGTGCCTGGTCGAGGCTGGCGAAGGCGGTCTTGTCCTTGATCGGCCACGAGCTCCAGGATGTCGCCATGTTGGTCGAACGACCCAGACCGGCCTTGCCGCCGTTGGCGTTCCAGTAGGGCACGGTGCCCCAGGAACTGCCTTGAACCTGCTTGTCCTGATAGTCATAACCGATTGCCACCACCGTCGATTCCGTCAGGTCGGCCTCGAGAATGCCGTACCCGACTTCCCGTTGCAGGGCGTATTTGTCGCGAAACGACTGGCTGTCGCGATAGGCCAGCACGCTGCGCCCGCGCACACGGCCATCGAAGGCAAGCGGGCCGCCCACGTCCACGTAGCTGTAATAATCGTCGTAACTGCCGCCGCTGACCCCGGCCAGGGCCTGCAATTGTGCGGTAGGGCGCTTGCGCACCATGTTGATGGTCGCCGAAGGATCGCCGGCACCGGTGGTCAGGCCGGTGGCGCCGCGTACGACTTCGATGCGGTCGTAGATGATCGTGTCGGAGTCGGATTTCATCCGGCTGAAGGTGTTGAGCATCCCGTCGATCTGGAAGTTGTTGATCGGGTAGCCCCGTGACGAATAGCTGACCCGGTCCGAATCGTTGTGCTGCACCACCACACCGGTGGTCTGGCTCATGGCCTCGGACAATGTGCCGAGCTTGAAATCATCCATTTGCTGACGGGTGACCACGGATACCGATTGCGGGGTTTCCTTGATCGACAGGTTCAACCGCGTCGCCGTGCTCATGGCGCCCGTGGTGTACGAACCCGTGTCTTGCGTGGTGGAACCCAGGCCTTCGGCCGTGACGCTGGTGGACGCCAGCTCCAGTGTCGGAGCGAGAGGCTCTGACTGTTTTTCGAGTTCGGTTTCAGCCAGCAGATCGGGGCTCAATGCAGCGCTGCACAGGCCCAGGGTGAGGGTCATGGAACGGGTGATGGGCGCGAACATCGCAGCCGACTCCTTGTCTTCGAGGGAAAATTTCCTTTGGTTCAAAGACGAAGCGGGAGAGGGCGATTTAGTGACAAACGAGAAATATTGTCATTTCCGGGTGTTGCGAAGGCATGAAAAAAGGGCCGTCTCCGGCCCTTTCCAGGTTACTGCTTGACCACTTCCTTCACGACGGTCTCGGGCTTTTTCGGCTTCATCAGGCTGAAGTCGATCAAGGCGCGCTGTTCACGTTCATAGGGGTTGCCGATCAACAGCGGGCGTTGCTTGAAGCTCGCGCTGACGATGCTTTTGCTGCGGTCCAGTTCATCGAAACTCAGACCGGCCATATCCGCCCAGGTGTGGATCAAGTGAGCACTGCTGTAAGGCCGGCTGAGGTCGGCAGCGAAACTCCAGTCGTGGTTTTCGCGCCACTTCGGCGAGGCCCAGGCCATGAACGGAATGGTGTACATCGGTGCGGTCGGTTTGTTCTCGTTACGACCCAGGTTGGTGTGGCCCGCCGAATCGAACACGTCTTCACCGTGGTCGGAGAGGTACAGCAGGAAGCCGTTCGGATCGGACTTGGCGTAGTCCTTGATCAGGCTCGACACCACGAAGTCGTTGTACAACACCGCGTTGTCGTAGCTGTTGTAGGTCGGCACCTGATCGTCACGCACGCCGGCCGGGACGCCATCGCGATCCTGGAACTTGTCGAAGCTCGGCGGATAACGGTACTGGTAGCTCATGTGGGTGCCGAGCAGATGCACGACGATCAGCTTGCGCGGGGCCGGATCGGTCAGGGCCTTGTTGAACGGCTCGATGACGTCGCCGTCGTACTGCGCGGCGTTCTGGTTGCGGTTGTTGTTCAGGTACACCTGCTCGTCGGCCTGTTCGGAAAAGGTCGTGAGCATGGTGTTGCGCTTGGTCATGGTCTGCTGGTTGGTGATCCAGAAGGTCTTGTAGCCTGCCTGTTTCATCATGCTGACCAGCGATGGCGTGGACAGGTACAGATCAGGATTCTCTTCGTCGGCGAAGGTCAACACCTGCTGCAGCGCTTCGATGGTGTACGGACGCGGGGTGACGACGTTATCGAAGACCGACAGTTGATCCTTGAGCTTGTCCAGCTCCGGTGTGGTCTTGCGCTGATAGCCGTAGAGGCTCATGCGCTGACGGTTGGTGGACTCGCCGATCACCAGCACCAGAGTCGCCGGCTGATTGGCACCGGCGTCCTTGAGGTTATGCAGCGGCGGGATCTTGCTTGCGCTGTGCAGCATGCCCTGCATTTCGCCCAGGGTTTCGAGGTAGCGGTGGTAGGCCACGGCCATCTGCCACGGCACGGCCGGCTCGATGCGGGTTTCGAATTTCTCGAAACCGCCGGCGAAGCTGCCGGTGCGCTGGGTCTGCTTGATCAGCGGATATCCGACCACCGCGATCAGAATCGCCATGGCCGCCACGAAGGCCTGGCCGCGAGGCAGGTAGACCGGACGCAGGCGGGTCCACAGGAAGTAGGCGAATGCGGTATGCGCGAGAAACGCCGGAATCATCCACCAGGCAAAGTACTGGGTGATGTACTCGCCGGCTTCCGACACGTTCGACTCGAACATGATGAAGATGACGCTCTGGGAGAACTCCTGCTGATAAATGAAGAAGTAGCCCAGGCTGGCCATCGAGCAGACCCACAGCACCACGCCGATCACGGCGGCGAGCATGCGGGTGCGTCTGGGGAACAACAGCATCGGCGCCAGCCAGACTGCGCTCATCACGAAGGCTTGACGGAACCCGGTGAAGCCCGAGGTGCCGGTCAGCTGAATCAGCAGTTGAGTGATACCGGAGAAGTACCAGAAGAACACGAACAGCCAGATTAAACCGGCCCAGTCAAAACCTGCCGCAGCAGACTTGCTGCGTTTGAACAATGCCATTCAGCACTCCAACTCGATCACCATTGCCACCGTCGGGGCACTTCATGAAACGAACGCATGAAAACCGACGAACGGAAGCCGCGCACGGGCGCGCGCGGCAGAATGGGCCGGAGTATCAACAAGCGAGTGTGAAAACTTCGTGAGTTGTCGCAAGTGGCAAAAGGCGGATCATGCGGGAACGGCCACGCAGCCGTTCCCGGGGCAGGCGGGCAATCAGGCGTGCGGCGAACGCTGGACGCGCGGCAGAGGCTTTGGCTCGGTGCCTTGGGTCATCAGACGCAGTTGCGCCAACTCTTGTTTGAGCTGGTCGCGTTCATCCTGCAACTGACGCAATTCATCGCGGCGGATCGTGACGTACAGGGTTTGTGGCGGCATTGCTGTGTGTACTGTTCCCATTGCTCACCTCGCAAATGGCGTGTCTCAACTGCAGGTCAAGCCCCGGTTTCGGGACCCTGATCTGCTATCGGCGCCGATTCTGGTTTCTTTTGCTCGTGAATGGAACTTTTTTATTTTTCATGGTCGTTGTGTCTTCGCCACGTTTCCCGACGTTATCAGTCTGGATCGGGCACAATACCCGGAAACTTCACACCGACGCTCTGGACTAACCTCCATGAGCGCGTTGGGCTATAACCTTTGACACACTTTTATTTGTAGTAAGGAGCATCAGCACATGCAACTCGGGATTATTGGACTGGGCCGCATGGGCGGCAATATTGCGCGGCGCCTGATGCTCAACGGTCACACCACCGTTGTTTACGACCGCAATACCGCCTTTGTCGACACCCTGGCCGCCGAGGGCGCTACCGGCGTCGCCGACCTGCCTGCGCTGGTCGCGGGCCTGGCCAAGCCACGTGCCGTATGGGTCATGCTGCCGGCCGGCGCACCGACCGAAGACACCATTGAAACCCTGAGCACTCTGCTTGAAGCGGGCGACACCATCATTGATGGTGGCAACACCAACTACAAGGACGACATCCGCCGGGCAAAGACCCTGGCCGAGAAGGGCCTGCACTACATCGATGTCGGCACCTCCGGCGGCGTCTGGGGCCTGGAGCGCGGTTACTGCATGATGATCGGCGGCGATGCCGACACCGTTAAACGCCTGGATCCGCTGTTCGCCGCACTGGCCCCGGGCATGGGCGACATCCCGCGCACCAAGGACCGCAAGTCCGATGATCACCGCGCCGAACACGGCTACATCCACGCAGGCCCCGCCGGTGCCGGCCACTTTGTGAAGATGATCCACAACGGGATCGAGTACGGCATGATGGCGGCCTTCGCCGAAGGCTTCGACATCCTCAAGACCAAGTCCAGCGAACTCCTGCCCGAAGATCAGCGTTTCGACCTGAACGTGGCCGACATCGCCGAAGTCTGGCGTCGAGGCAGCGTGGTGTCGTCGTGGCTGCTCGACCTGACCGCCGATGCCCTGGCGGTCGACCCGAAACTCGACGGTTTCTCCGGCTCCGTGGCCGACAGCGGCGAAGGTCAATGGACCATCGAAGCGGCCATGGAACAAAAGGTGCCGGTACCGGTGCTGTCCAACTCGCTGTTCTCGCGCTACCGCTCCCGTGGCCAGGGCACGTTCGGCGACAAGATTCTCTCGGCCCAGCGCTTCGGCTTCGGCGGCCATGTGGAGACACCGAAGAAATGACCCATACGATCCGCAGAAAATCCAAGGCAGAACCCGCACCACCGACCACGCTGTTTCTGTTCGGTGCCCACGGCGACCTGGTCAAGCGCTTGCTGATGCCGGCGCTGTACAACCTCAGTCGCGACGGCTTGCTTGACGACAATCTGCGGATCGTGGGCGTTGACCACAACGCCATCACGGATGAAGCCTTCGCGCAAAAGCTCGAAGACTTCATCCGTACCGAAGTGGCGGCGAAGGTCGGCAAGGGCGATCAGATGCTTGATCCGGCCTTGTGGGCCAAGCTCGCCAAAGGTATCAGCTATGTTCAGGGCGATTTCCTGGACGACAGCACTTATTCCGCGCTGGCGGCGAAAATCGCCGACAGCGGCACCGGCAATGCGGTGTTCTACCTGGCCACCGCGCCGCGTTTCTTCAGCGAAGTGGTGCGCCGTCTCGGCAGCGCCGGGTTGCTTGAAGAAACGCCGGAAGCCTTCAGAAGGGTGGTGATCGAAAAACCGTTCGGTTCCGACCTGAAAACCGCCGAGGCGTTGAACGCCTGCCTGCTCAAGGTCATGTCGGAAAAGCAGATCTACCGGATCGATCATTATCTGGGCAAGGAAACCGTGCAGAACATCCTGGTCAGCCGGTTTTCCAACAGCCTGTTCGAAGCGTTCTGGAACAACCACTACATCGACCACGTGCAGATCACCGCCGCCGAAACCGTCGGCGTCGAAACCCGTGGCAGTTTCTACGAACACACCGGCGCCCTGCGGGACATGGTGCCCAATCATCTGTTCCAGTTGCTGGCCATGGTGGCGATGGAGCCGCCGGCCGCGTTCGGCGCCGACGCGGTGCGGGGCGAGAAGGCCAAGGTGGTGGGCGCGATCCGTCCATGGACCACTGAAGAAGCGCGGGCCAACTCGGTGCGCGGTCAGTACGGCGCCGGTGAAATCGACGGCAAGCCGCTGGCCGGCTATCGCGAAGAAGCCAACGTGTCGCCCGACAGCACCACCGAAACCTATGTGGCGCTCAAGGTGATGATCGACAACTGGCGCTGGGTCGGCGTGCCGTTCTACCTGCGCACCGGCAAACGCATGAGCGTGCGCGACACCGAGACCGTCATCTGTTTCAAACCGGCGCCGTATGCGCAGTTCCGCGACACCGAAGTCGACGAATTGCAGCCGACCTATCTGCGTATCCAGATCCAGCCCAACGAAGGCATGTGGTTCGACCTGCTGGCCAAACGGCCCGGGCCGGCGCTGAACATGGCCAACATCGAACTGGGTTTCGCCTACAAGGACTTCTTCGAGATGCAGCCGTCCACCGGCTACGAAACCCTGATCTACGATTGCCTGACCGGCGACCAGACGCTGTTCCAGCGTGCCGACAACATCGAGAACGGCTGGCGCGCGGTGCAGCCGTTTCTTGATGCCTGGCAGCAGGACGCGAGCGTACAGCGTTATGCCGCCGGCGAAGACGGGCCGAAGGCCGCCGATGATCTGCTGACTCGCGATGGTCGCGTCTGGCACGGTCTCGGATGAGTGAGCCGATCCGTTTTCTGTTGAGCGACATGGACGGCACGCTGTTGCTGCCCGATCACAGTCTCAGTCAGCGCACCATTGATGCCATTCGTTCGTTGCGCGAATCGGGCGTGCTGTTCAGCCTCGCCACCGGGCGCCCGCCCAAGGCCATGTTGCAGCAGATCGAAGCCCTGGGCGTCGATCTGCCGACCGCCGCGTTCAACGGCGGGACGATCGTCAACCCGGACGGCAGCATTCTGGTCGCTCACTACCTGCCGGCCACGGCGGCGCTGACGGCACTGGCGCTGTTTGTCGATCAGCCGGAGGTCGAAATCTGGGTGTTCAGTGGCGGCGACTGGCTGCTCAAGGACCCTCACGGGCCGATGGTCCCGCGTGAGCAGCATGGCCTGGGTTATCCGCCGGTGGTGGTGGACAGCTTTGAGCCGTACCTGGAGCGTATCGACAAGATCGTCGCCACCAGCCACAACACCGAACTGTTGATCGAGCTGGAGGCGCGCTTGCTGCCGAAGGTCAATGGAATGGCACAGGTTTCGCGCTCGCAGCCGGTGTATCTCGATGTGACGGCGCTGGAAGCCAACAAGGGCACCGCACTGACGACGCTGGCCGAGCATCTGGGCGTGCCACTGGCGCAGACGGCAGCGATTGGCGATGGCGGCAACGACCCGGCGATGTTTCATGTCGCCGGACTGTCGATCGCCATGGGGCAGGCAGAGGATGCCGTGAAGCGTCAGGCCGACGTGGTGACCGGGCCAAACACCGAGGACGGTGTGGCGCAGGCCATTGACCGGTACATTTTGCCGCGTTGATCGACCCATGAAAAAACGGGAGCCCCAGGGCTCCCGTTGTTGTTTCTACAGCCAGTAGCTCACGGCATACCAGCCGAGCAAGCCCATCACGAGGGTGTAGGGCAACGCCATCCACACCATCCGCCCGTAGGACAACCGCACCAGCGGCGCAATCGCGGACGTCAGCAGAAACAGAAACGCAGCCTGACCATTGGGCGTCGCCACGCTCGGCAGGTTGGTGCCGGTGTTGATGGCGATGGCCAATGTCTCGAAGTGTTCACGGCTCATGTGCCCGGACAGGAACGCCTGCTTCACTTCGGTGATGTAGATCGTCGCGACGAACACGTTGTCACTGATCGCCGACAACAGGCCATTGGCGATGAACAGCATTCCCGGCTGTTGCTCGGCGGGCAATGCCAGCACCCACTGGATCAACGGCGCGAACAACTGCTGGTCATGGATCACCGCCACCACGGCGAAGAACACCACCAGCAATGCGGTGAACGGCATGGCGTCCTTGAATGCGCTGCCGAGGCGGTGCTCGTCGGTGATGCCGGTCAATGCGGTGATCAGGACGATGACCATCAGACCGATCAGGCCCACCTCAGCGATATGGAAGGCCAGCCCGGCGATCAGGATCAATGCGGCACCAGCCTGTACCAGCAGCGCGGCACGCTGGCGTGGTGTGCGTTCGGCGTTGTCCTCGGCCGCGTAATTGGCGAGCACGGCGCGCACGTTGTCCGGCAGCAGAGTGCCGTAGCCGAACCAACGCAGTTTTTCCAGCAACAGGCAGGTCAGCAGGCCGGCGACCAGCACTGGCAGGGAAACCGGTGCAACCTTGAGGAAAAACTCGGCGAAGTGCCAACCCATCTCATGGCCGATCAGCAGGTTCTGCGGTTCGCCGACCAGCGTGCAGACGCCGCCCAGCGCAGTCCCGACAGCGCCATGCATCAGCAAGCTGCGCAGGAAGGCACGGAACTGCTCCAGATCCTCGTGATGCAGCTTCGGCAACTGCTGATCGTCGTTGAATTCGCTGTCCTGGCGCGGATCGTTGCCCGAGGCGACACGGTGATAGACCGAATAGAAGCCGACGGCGGCGCTGATGATCACGGCGGTCACGGTCAGCGCGTCGAGAAAAGCCGAAAGAAACGCCGACAAAAAGCAGAACATCAGCGCCAGCAGCATTTTCGAACGCACGCCCAGCAGCAGGCGCGAGAACAGGAACAGCAGCAGGTCTTTCATGAAGTAGATGCCGGCGACCATGAACATCAGCAGCAGGATCACCGGAAAGTTGTGCTGTAACTCTTCGTACAGCGCCTGTGGGGTGGTCATCTTCAACAACAGCGCTTCGATCAGCAGCAAGCCGCCGGGCATCAGCGGATAGCACTTGAGCGCCATGGCCAGGGTGAAAATGAATTCGATCACCAACAGCCAGCCTGCAGCGACAGGACCTGCCGACCACAGCACCACTGCGTTGAGAATCAGGAACCCGACGATGCACGCCTTGTACCAGCGGGGCGAATGCCCGAGAAAGTTGTGCGCGAACGCCTGGACCATTGAACCGGACATCGGTTGCTCCTTGCTTTAAGAAGCGCGCAAGGTGCCGCAAGCGTTGAGCAAGATCAAGTGTGGGAAGTTTCTGATCATGGGTTCAGATAGCGCGCCACCACGGCGCGGTAGTTGCCGTCCAGCGAATAGCCGCCGACCAGAATGCCTCCTTTCGGTTGCAGCGCCAGGGATGTGGCGGTGTCGAGACTGCGGCCCAGGCGCGTACGCAACCAGCCCTGGCCGGCGCCAAAGCTGTTATCGAGCCGGCCGTCAGCCAGGTAGCGGGCGACGATGAAGTCCGCTTCGACGCCTCCGATGGTGGCGCCGGCAGCGATGATCCGACCGTCCGGCATGGGTTGCGCGGCGCTCCACTGGCAACCGCTGGGACCGATGTCCAGCAGACTGGGTTGACCGTTGTTGCAATGCAGTTCGGGGCGACCGTTAGGGTGCACCGTCAGCGCCATGCAGCGAATCGGGTCGCGGCTGCTGCCGAAACAATGCAGGTGCTGGCCCGATTCAATGACCCGGGTCGCCAGGGCGCTGTGTCCCTGAGCCTTGAACGAGAGGAAACCGTCCACCGCAAACCGGTCATCGAGCTGTCCGTCCGGCAGGTAGCGAGCAAGCAGCCCTTGCTGGGGAAAGTCGATCGCACCCGCCACCACGATTCGCCCGTCCGCCTGCAGCGACAAGCCGCCGAGCCAGGTATTGAGCAGCAAGTGCCGGACCATCACAAATCCGTGACCATTGAAGGTTTCGTCCAGATTACCGTCAGGCTTGACGCGGATCAGCATGCCGACATGGTCGGCCAGCGAGCAGTGATGATTGGCGATCAGCACAATGTGTCCATCGTTCTGGACAGCAAAATCACAGGCTTCTGCTCCCGGAACACCTGGCGGCAGCCACGTATCGCGGGTCCCCAGGGACAGATCGCCAGGCAGACGCACGATCTTGACGCCGTTATCACCGAAGTCCGCCGAGGGCCGGCCATGCTCATCGAACACTGCCAGAGCGGGCAAGGTACGGTGTTCGGACTCGTAATGCAGGCCTGCCAGCAGAATTCGCCCGTCGGGCAAGACCTGGACCTTACTGCCGGTGGCTTCGAAGCCGATGGCGAACCAGCCGATCACACTGCCTTGAAAGCCGAAGCTCAGATCCGCCGAGCCGTCTTCGAGCAATCGGGCCAGGCCGAATCGATAGCCCAGGGGGGTACCGACTTTGGCTGCCACCAGGATGCGTCCCTGCGGATCGAGAGCCACGTGCTGAGTCAGACTGCAAAGGCTGCCGGCAAAATAAACCTGAGCCACACCATTGCTGGCAAACGTCTTGTCGAGTTGCCCGGCGTTATTCCTGAGTGTCGGCAGCGCAATAGCGGTATGAGTTGACATGCATGCTTCTCCTTGCGCGGAGACCCGGATCCGTGAGAGAGGTCGTGACGGCATGGCGAAACATTCAATCTCTGAACAGTTGCAAGTACAACTGACAGAACTAACAGGTGGAGGGTCGCACTGTGCCAGAACAGTGACTTTTTGAACCAGTCGCAAGCCTGACAAGCATTCAGACGCGAAAGTATCGAAGAGCGTTATACAAAGAAGCTGAAGTTAGTAAGGATTTGGCAACTAACGGAAGAGGGCGGATGACTTGAAAGTCATCCGCGTAGCCCTCGAATCAATGTGGCATCGACCAGGACTGCAGGGTGTAACCCTCATCGCTCAGTTCGGCGCGGGCCTGTTGCAACAAATGCTCGAGTTGGGCCGGGTCGGAATAGGCGCTGCTTGGAATGCGGGTGCGGCCAATCTGCGAGTTGGTGCGGTCGATGACGGTCAGGCTCAGCTCGCCATTGCCGTCTTGTGGGGCCCAGGCCACGCATTGGAAAGGTTTAAATGCGCGGTTGGCAATCAAAAGAGCTTCGTTGATACGGAGCGGGGCGGTCATGGGTTCTTCTCTCTGTAGTGCCCAATCAAGTGATGTGCCGTCGGTTGGGCTTACCGTTCGGCGAGTTACTTGTACTGATGCACGCAACCTGCCGGCAGGTCACACAGGATTTGAAGAAATTTCGACTTTCTTTCATACAATCCTGATAACGACGCTTTTTGAAAGCTGGCTGAAAGAATCGAGTCGATAGCCAACTAACAAAACAGGTTCTTATAACTGCTTCGCTTGTACGCCTATAAGCAATCGATACAAGGCGCCGTCAAATTCTTGCTAACGTTACAGCCAGGTGTGCCAAATGACTGTTTTTACAATCATTTCCCATAATTTGGCGCCAAGGAACAGTCATGAGCGAAGCGCCTGCGTTACGACGTTTATTGGTAGTCGACCCTTGCGACGACTGTCACCGATTGCTGCCCGGTTTACGGGCGGTCGGCTGGGATGTCGACAGTTGCAGTCTGGAAAATGCCGCTGACCGCAGTTGCGATGTCGGCCTGCTTCGTTTGCAGCCCTTTCATCTTGAACGACCGGAAGCCGTCAAGGAATTGATCAGTCGCAGCGGCACCGAATGGATCGCCGTTCTGAATCAGGAAGTATTGCGGCTGCAGAATGTCGGCGACTTCGTCTGCGAGTGGTTCTTCGACTTTCATACCCTGCCGTTCGACGTGTCGCGGGTGCAAGTCACCCTTGGACGGGCGTTCGGCATGGCGCGTTTGCGCGGCCAGGGCACGATTCATGTGGACCAGCCGGAACACGAATTGCTGGGCGACAGCAAGCCGATTCGCGAGCTGCGCAAGCTGCTGAGCAAACTGGCGCCCACCGAGTCGCCGGTGCTCATTCGCGGTGAAAGCGGTACCGGCAAGGAGCTGGTCGCCCGTACTCTGCACCGGCAATCGCAGCGACACAGCAAACCGTTCGTGGCGATCAACTGCGGAGCGATTCCCGAGCATCTGATCCAGTCCGAACTGTTCGGTCATGAAAAGGGCGCGTTCACCGGCGCCCATCAGCGCAAGGTCGGACGCATTGAAGCGGCAAACGGCGGCACATTGTTTCTCGACGAAATCGGAGATCTGCCTCTTGAACTGCAGGCCAATCTGCTGCGTTTTCTCCAGGAAAAACACATCGAACGAGTGGGCGGCAGCCAGCCGATCCCGGTGGACGTGCGTGTACTGGCGGCAACCCACGTGGACCTTGAAGCTGCCATCGAGAAAAAGCGTTTCCGTGAGGATCTGTATTACCGGCTCAACGTGCTCCAGGTGGTGACGGCACCGCTGCGCGAACGACATGGTGATCTGTCGATGCTGGCCAACCACTTTTCCCATTTCTACAGCCACGAGACCGGTCGCCGGCCGCGCAGTTTCAGTGAAGATGCGCTGATTGCCATGGGCAAACACGACTGGCCGGGCAATGTGCGGGAACTGGCCAACCGCGTGCGCCGCGGCCTGGTACTGGCCGAAGGTCGGCAGATCGAGGCCCGCGACCTGGGGTTGATCAGTCAGCAGTCGTTTGCCACGCCGATGGGCACCCTTGAAGACTACAAGACCCGGGCCGAACGCCAGGCGCTTTGCGATGTGCTGAACCGCCACAGCGACAACCTCAGTGTGGCCGCCAAGGTGCTGGGGGTTTCCCGGCCGACTTTCTATCGGTTGCTGCACAAACACCAGATCCGCTAGGGCGCGGTGCTTCTTCGGAAGGAAGAAGCTGAAAAGGCCCGCTGCGATGCACTCGCAGCGGGCCTTTTCATTGTGTGGCGGTCAGAAGTAGTACGGGAATTTCAGGCTGAAGGAGAAGTCCGGGGCATCGTCGGTCATGCCGATGGACAGGTTGGGCACGATGGTCAGGTTGTCGGTGGCCGCGATGGTCATGCCGACGTTGAAGTAACCGGCGTTGGCGTCACTGGACACCACCGATTCCCAGTCCCCGCCATCCTGTTTCAGCTTGCTCTTGCGTTGTACAAGGTCGGAGACCGAGAACGACATACTCATTTTTTCATTGAGTGCGAAGGCGATGCCTGCGCCAATCTGGAAGCTGTCGCCGATGCGGACCTTGCCCGGCGTTTTCTGGTTGACGGTAGAGCTGATGTCGTCGAACGACTCCTCCAGGTTATGGGTATAAGAGAGGCTACCGAACAGCACCGCAGGGTCGTATGTCTTGACCAGCGAGATGCCCGGTGTAATCGACCAGACGCCGTTGCCGGTGGGCAGGGTGTCAGGCACGAACAGGTTGCTGTTGGCGTCGGTCTTGCGCAGCTTGATACCGAACGGGTCCTTGCCCGTAGGCGCCTTGACCCGCAGGGATACCACGGCGTCCGGCGTATTGACCGATTCGTCGAGGAACTTGTACGCAATACCGAAGTTGACGTCGCCAATGGTTGGATCGCGAGTGACGTCCTGCTCGGTAGTGACGTTGGATGCGCCACCGTTGCCGCCGCCGGACTGGTAAGTCGATTCGCGGTACACCACCGGCACGTTCAGGTCGAATTGCCAGCGGTTGTCGAAGTTGTAGCGGCCCGTCAGGTCGAGGGTCCAGGTGTCGGCCTTGATCCGGTCAAGGTTGATGTTGCCCAGGAAGATCGAGTCCAGTGCCAGGAAGCCGTTGAGAATCAACTGGCGCGTGTCGTAACGCGAATAGGTGATACCGGTTTCAAAGCTGAACTTGCCACCGCCGAAGAAGCCGCTGGCCTCGTCGTACAGGTTGGACACACTCTGCGCCGGTTGCGAGTCATCGGCCAGCGACTGCCCGTAAGAAGCCCCGCTGCCCCCCGCTGCGCCCCCCGACGCTGCTGCGGCCCCGGTACCGGCGGCCACTTTGGGATTGCCTTTCATGTCGGCTGGCGACTTGGCCAGACGCTTGGGTGGAGGGGAAGCCGGTTGATCCTCGACCTGGCGCACCCGTTGTTCGAGCACCGCCAGGGCTTTCTGTTGCACTTCGTATCGTTGCTTGAGCTCCAGAAGCTCCCGTTTCAAGGTTTCAACATCCGCATCGGGTGCTGCTTGCAGCATCGCCGCGGGTAGAAGAGTACTCAAACATACAGCGGCACGCAGTGATACTGATCGATACATGAATAAGCCGTCCCTTTAAGCCCAATGGATCGAGACTCAGCGTAGTTCAATATCCGATATTGCGTAGTGCTCTTAGTTGAGAGAGATTGCAGTCCAGAGCGCCGGCACTCATGCCGTTGTTGCTCAGAACTACGTTGAGTGTTGTCAGGTTGTTGACGACGTTCGCGTTACCGAGCAAACGAGTGTTCTGCAGCAGCCCGCCCTGGGCCACTTGTTGCAGGGCGGTGCCCTGATTGCCGGCGGCCTGGATGGCCATCTGTACGCCGCCGCCTGTGGCCGATACGGCGACGCTGCCGGCCGCATTGCTGCCGGTAATCGTTTGTCCGGCAACCAGGGCCTGGCCCTGAGCCGGCACCAGTGCCGGTGCCTGATTGGCCTCGGAAACATTGATGGCGACGTTGTTGTAGGCCGAGTTGCCGTCGCCGGCGGCGCGAACGCTTTGGGTCACGCCCTGGGAACTGTTGAGTCCCGCTCCGCCAGTCACGGTACCGGTGCCCGTTTGCGGGGTGCTGCCGTTGCCGGTTTCCTTGATGGTCGAGACGTAGAATTCGGGTTTTATCGTTGCAGCCTGCAGTTGCATCGAGGACGTAGCCCCGATCAAATCGCCACTGGCATTGCGCCAGGTGCTGTTCATGACAATACCGAAGCTGATGATCCGCCCCGGCATGACGTAACGACCGCGAAGCTGAGACAGCTCCGAGTCCTGGATTTCTATGGGTTTGAATCCTGCATTGGCGTAGCCTGACGCACTCGCTGCCAGGCAGGCGGCGGCCAGCCAGTATGAGGTTTTCATCTGCTGCTCCCGGGACATCCAGCCCCACTCTTTATAATCGGCGATTAAAAGAAGTCGCTCTGTATGAACCCGAAGTCCATCAATTCAGCATCTTTGACAGGGTTGAAAGCATCGAGCTTGTTCTTGGCGGTCAGCGGTACCGGAGGACTGCGCAATGCATTGCTCTTGTCGTATCCGGGGCCGACTATCGCAAAGACGATACCGTTCCAGCCTTTGACAAAGTCATCATGGTTGTAGCGTTTGTGCCCTAAGACCGGGTCTGCGATGTAGACCCAATCCTTGTCCGCCCGCTGCAACACCACGAAATGCTTGTAGCCGCGAATTTCCATCAGTACCACCACCGGGATAGTGACCGCGTCGAGTTTTTCCGGTGGGATCTTGTAGCCCCTGGCGCGCATGCCGATGCTTTCTATGTAGCGCTTCATGTCCAGCATGGAGAAGCCCTGTGTACGGACCAGCTCCTGGTCGGAATTGACCAGCATGCCTTTGATGATGTGCTCTTCATCGACGTCGAGCCAATAAGCCTGGCGCAGTACCGTTGCCAGAGCGGCGGCGCCGCAGCTGAAATCGGTTTTTTGTTCGACGATGTCGGAAAACTTGCGCTCGCGGATGCTTTGCACGTGTTTGTAGACGAGCGTGCCACCGGGCAGGGCAGCCACGGGCATCTGGGCCGCCTGGGCGAGGCCGGAAAGGCAAAGCAGAGCGAGGAGGGTTGTCTTGCGCATGATCGATACGCCTGTGCGGACTGAGGAAAAGCCCCGTTTCCGGGGCTTTCGTTTCGATCGCGATTACATGCAGGCTTTGCAACCTGCAGCGATGGACAGCGAGTTGCTTTGTTGGTTGCCGACACCTGCCGATACGTTGGCTCCACCGTTGCCGGAGAAGTTGTTCATCGAACCGGTCATGGTTGCGGTGTTGGTCACAGGGTTTTTCCAGCCATCTTTGGTCAGCACTTGTTGAGTGGTGACGCCAGCCAGACCGAAGACACCAACGGCTTCGAATTTGGCTTTTTGATCGTCATCACGACCGCCGCCGCGGTTGTCGTTGCCGTAGCCGCCGTGGCCGCCACCGTGGTGATCATCGTTTTCGATGGTTGCAGTACCTTTGGCGGCGAAGACGCCAGCGGCTGCGAAGGTGCCGGTAAGGGTGTCTTTTTTGTAGGTCTGCACGCCTTTGTTTTCTACGACCAGGCCAGTGGAAGACTGGTTGGCAGCAGCAGCTGCAGTGGCTACACGACCACCCGATACGGCGATTGCCAGGTTGTTTTTCTGTTGGTTGAAGTTGCCGGAAGTCACGTTGATGCCAATGTTCCCGGAACCGTTGTTGCCAGCGTTGTTAAGAGTCGCAGTGTTGGTGGTCGACGAGTTTTTTACATAGTTGTTGTTGTTGACTTGAGTAGCACTCGAGGCAGCAACAGCAGTACCGAAGATGAAGCTTTCGTCGGCGGTGGCCAGCGCAGCGGCGTTGTCTTGTTGGTTGCCGTCGCCGGCTGCAACGTTGGCGCCCATGTTGCCGTTGGAGCCGTTCAGCGAGTTGTCAGCCTTCGCATCGTTTTTGGTGCCCTGATTTTTCACCACGTTGCCATCGCTGTTCTGTGCATCGAGCACTGCAGCGCCGGCGCCGGCGGTGATTTGCAGAAGTTGTTCCAGGGTCGGGCCTTTTGGTTCATGGTTGCCATGACCATTGCCGTGCCCATTACCATGACCGTGATTATCATCACGACCGCCTGCCTGTGCTGCGATTGCCATCACTGCTGCGAGTGCGAAAACCAGTGGTTTGAGGGCCATTGTAGGTTTCATGGTGTTTCTCCGTCGTGCTTATTAGTTGGTTAAGTGTTGGTACTTTCTAATTGCACTGCTTTTTATTTGGGTCAGTCAGCGACCCGGATGCTCAGGGTGTTAGCCATTCGGTTGCCCACCCCGGCACTCTGGTTCACCTGGATAACCCCGCGACTGCCGGTGAAGGCCTGGTCACTTGTCGTAACCTGGCGACTGCCGGGGGTGCCAGTTGCTCCTGAGTTCGGTAACAGCGCCACGTTCTGTTGAGAAAGTGCGCTGTCGTCCATGCTCTGCGGAGCAGCACTGATGCTGATCCGCATGGCGTTGGCCATCTGGTTGTTGGCACCGGAACCCTGGTTCACACCCAGTGCGCCGTTGCCGTTACTGAAAGCGTTGCCGCCAATGGTGGAGCTCGCGTTGATCGAGCGGTCGGCGGGCGTGTCGAGTTTCTGGTGAATGCTGGTGGTGGCGCTGGCCGACGTGCCGATGGCAATCGACTTGACGTTGGTCTGTTGCTGCTGGTCGCCGGCGGCCTGGTTGACGTTGAAATTGCCGTTGTACTGCACGCCCGAGTTCTGAATGTTGGCGCTGTCCACGGCGCTTGGGTCGGCCATTGCACTGGTGCAGCCAAGCAGTGCCAGAAGGAGCAGGGAACGATTCATCTCATTGGCCTCCGGCCATGCGGGTCAGCGGAGCCAGACCACTGCTGAGGGAACGGTTGATGGTGTTGGAAATCGTGCCGCCACCGCCGCCGCCATGGCCGGCGCTCATGCCGGGCAGGCCGTTCGGATTGGTCAGGACGTTGGTGCCGGGGAGGCTGGGGCCTATCGCCATGTTGCCGCGGATCGATGAGCCACTGGCTACACTGGCAAAGTCACCGTCATTGAGTTCGGTGCTGGTCATTGCCTGGTCAATGCGGCCGGACGGGTTGGCATTGACTGTGGTCGGGTAAGGGTCTTTGCCCGGGGCGCTGCGTCCGATCGGAATCGGCTGGACGTCGCGATTGAGCACGATCACGCCATTGCCTTCGGCCTGAACGTTGAAACTGAGGAAAGTGCTGGCTGCAGATCCGATCAGCAGAAGGCAGGTGAAGGCTTTGTTGATGTTTCCCACGGCGGCAATTCCTTCTTCAGTGGGCTGGCCCTAGTCAGCGTTGTGAAGGAGAGAGCGAAAGCTGTGCCGGTTTTTAAATGTTCATGGGTTTCAACGACTTGGCGAATGGGTGTGCAGCCTTGAAACAAAAGCTGTTTCACGATTGAAACAAAGCCCGGGCGAAACATGTGCCCGTAGCCACTGCAAAGCTCTGGAACAAGGGTTCATGGGCAGGTGTTTCATGAGCGTAACAAGTTGGGTGACAAAACAATGAAGGCCGTTGAAACGGGCGCTTTGCCTTAAAGGGAGTGTTTCAGGATCGGACACTTTCACCCGCAACAGAGTCGAAAGCCCGCTGAAGCGGATCAGCGTCCCAGCAGCGTCCGGACGGCGTCGAAAGCCTGGGTCTGACGTTCTGCCCAATTGCCCTGAATCAGTCTGAACGGTTGGTGATGTCGCTCCAGCCAGTCCCTGGTAGCCTCATGGAACGCCATCCGTTCACCGAGTTGCGGCTGGCAGCGTTGACCGTCGTCCGTCCACTCGATCTGTTCCGGTGACAGCAGCAGGTGCAGGTCGTACCGGCGCGCCAGCAGTTCCCGCTCCAGCCAGGCAGGGCAGTCCCCGAACAGGGTCTGGCTCCAGAGCATGTTGCTCAGCAGATGGGTGTCCAGAATCAACAGAGCAGGCTGTTGCGCTCGCGCCTCGTCCTCCCATTGCAACTGGCCGCGAGCGATTTCGGGAATGTCGGCAAGGCAGGTATCGCGAGGATTCTGCTCGATGAACCAACGCACGTACTCGTCGACCCGCAGACCGCCGAACCGTTGCTGGAGTTCGCTCGCCAGCCAGCTCTTGCCGGTGGATTCCGGCCCGGTCAGAACAACGACTTTCATGCGCGCAGCGCCGGGTCGGCGCGCCATTCCCGCCAGCCCTGCACCGCGATCAGGGTGAACAGGGCATACAGTGCTGCGGTGAGATACAGCGCCTTATAGAGAAACAGGCCGACGAAGATGACATCCAATACGAACCACAACGCCCAGCATTGCAGGCGTTTATGGGCCATCCAGAATTGCGCCACCAGACTGAACGCGGTGAGTGCCGCATCGAGCCAGGGCTGCGCCGCATCCGTCCAGTGGGCCATGGCCGCGCCCAGCAACAGGCTGCCGGCAGCGCCGATGGCCAATCCTTTGAGCACCGAAGGCATGCCGAGCCGGCTGACTTCACGCCCGTCATGCATCGTTCCGGCACGGGTCCATTGCCACCAGCCATAGACTTGCAGCGCGGCGTAGACCACCTGCAGCAGCATGTCCGAATACAGCTTCACGTCGAAGAAAACCCAGCTGTAGAGCAACACCATGACCAGCCCGATCGGCCAGCACCACGGGTTCTGTTTGACCGTCAGCCAGACGGCGATCACACCGAGGGCGGCGGCAAACAGTTCGAGCCCGGACATGCAAGATCCTTGGAGGGAGTAGAAGAGGGAGCGGATTGTACCCAAAAACCGGTGGGCGTGAGCTCCCACCGGTGACCGGGATCAGACGCGGAACTGGCGCAGCAATCCGTTCAATTGCTCGCTCAATTGGCCCAGCCGCACGCTCGCTGCACTGGATTGCTCGGCCGCCAGCGCGGTGCTGTGGGACAGGCCGGCAGCCTGAGTAACGTTCTGATTGATGTCCTCGACCACGTGCGCCTGTTGCAGGGTCGCGCTGGCGATGGAGGCGTTCAGGCCATTGAGGTTACGCAGCGCCTGGCCGATGGCATTGAGGCTGGCACCGGCCAGTCCGGCTTGCTCGATGGTCAGCTGTGAAGCCTTGCTGCTGTCGCCGATCACCTTCACGGCGGCTTCGGAATGGTTTTGCAGGCGCTCGATCATCGACTGGATTTCCGCCGTGGATTTCTGCGTGCGTTGTGCCAGCAGGCGGACTTCATCGGCCACCACGGCAAAACCGCGACCCTGTTCGCCGGCGCGGGCCGCTTCGATGGCGGCGTTGAGCGCCAGCAGGTTGGTCTGCTCGGCAATCGAACGGATCACTTCAAGGACGCTGCCGATCTGCGTGCTTTCCGCCGCCAGGGTGCGGATGACTTCAACCGCTTGATCGATGGTGCCGGACAGGGTGTCGATCTGCTGCAGACTGCCATCGATGTTGATCTGGCCCTGTTGTGCCTGAGCCTCGGCATCGCGCATTTCGCTGGCGGCATGCTCGGCGTTTTTCGCCACATCCTGCACGCCGTAGGTGACTTCGTTGATGGCCGTCGCCACCAGCTCCATCTGCTGTGACTGCTGCTGGCTGCGCTGCTGGGCCTGGGTGGCGTCGTTGCCCAGTTCCCGCGAGGCATCGCCCAGCGCGCTGGCGGACGCCTGCAATTCACCGATGACCCGGCGCAGCTTGGCGGTGAAGGCATTGAAGTGATGCGCCAGTTGCGTGACTTCGTCCTGACCGTGGGTGTCGAGGCTGCGGGTCAGGTCGCTTTCGCCGCTGGCAATGTTGGCCATGGCATTCACGGTTTCCTGCAAGGGGCGGACGATGCTGCGGGCAATCAGGATCACCAGCACGCCCATGATCAGCGCAATCGCCAGCCCGACAACCGATGCCTTGACCACCTGGCCCTGAAACTCGGCCTGCACATCGTCGACGTACACGCCGGAGCCCAGCACCCAGCCCCAGGGCTCGAACAGTTTCACGTAGGACGTCTTGGCCACCGGCTCGCTGGCTCCGGGTTTGGGCCAACGGTAATCGACCATGCCGGCACCCTTGGTCTTGGCGATGGCGACCATTTCGTTGAACACCGCAAAGCCGTCCGGGTCACGAATCGCCGAAAGATTCTGGCCTTCAAGCTTGGGGTTGGTCGGGTGCATGACCATCACAGGCGTGAGGTCGTTGATCCAGAAGTAGTCGTTCTGGTCGTAGCGCAGGCCGCGAATCGCGGTCAGCGCCTGTTTCTGTGCCGCGTCGCGGGTCAGGGTTCCAGCCGCTTCCAGGCCCTGGTAATAGGTCAACACACCGCTGGCGGTCTGCACCACATGCTGGGTTTTCTGGGCCTTGGCGTGATACAGGTCGTCGTGGATCTGCTTGAGCATCAACAGACCCAGGGTCAACAGCATGACCACCGCCACAATCAAGATGAGCCACAAGCGTCGGCTGATCGACACACTGCGCAAGCTGTTCATAACGCTGTCACTCCGGTTTCTTTTTCTTGTAATAAATCAACGCCAGCATCCAACCACGTTTCGCCGGCCGGGCATACGCGACCCAAGTCGTAGAGCGCGACAGCGCGATTACGGCTTGTCTGTTAGGATTTCGGCCCCGCGCGTGAAAACCTGAACCCAAGTTGCCGTTTCACGAAATTTTGACCGTTTCGTGTGGATCCTTTGCGCGCGGAATCGGTACAGCAACAAACCGCTACGCTGAACGCAGTGAACGTAAAAAAAATACTATCGGGGCATGCCGCCGTGCATCGCTCTCTGGGGGATTGATGGATTTTTGGACCGCCTTGCAGGCATTGATTCTTGGAGTTGTAGAAGGGCTGACGGAGTTTTTGCCCATTTCCAGTACCGGACACCAGATCATCGTCGCCGACCTGCTGAATTTCGGTGGCGAGCGCGCCATGGCGTTCAACATCATCATTCAGCTCGGCGCGATTCTCGCGGTGGTCTGGGAGTTTCGCCGCAAGATTCTCGACGTGGTCATCGGCTTGCCGACCCAGCCGGGTGCACGGCGTTTTACCGTCAACCTGCTGATCGCCTTCCTGCCGGCGGTGGTGTTGGGTGTGATTTTTGCCGATCTGATTCACAAGTACCTGTTCAACCCGATCACCGTGGCGACGGCGCTGGTGGTGGGCGGCCTCATCATGCTCTGGGCCGAGCGTCGGCAGCATGAGGTGCGCGCCGAGACGGTCGACGAGATCACCTGGAAAGATGCGCTGAAGGTCGGTTTCGCCCAGTGCCTGGCGATGATCCCCGGCACCTCGCGTTCCGGCTCGACCATCATTGGTGGCCTGTTGTTCGGTCTGTCGCGCAAGACGGCCACCGAGTTTTCGTTTTTCCTGGCCATGCCGACCATGGTGGGGGCGGCGGTCTATTCGGGCTACAAGTATCGCGCCCTGTTCGTTCCGGCGGACTTTCCGGTGTTTGCCATCGGGTTTGTCACGGCGTTCGTGTTCGCCATGATCGCCGTGCGCGGCTTGCTGAAATTCATTGCCAGCCACAGTTATGCGGCATTTGCCTGGTACCGGATCGTGTTCGGTCTGTTGATTCTGGCGACCTGGCAGTTCGGTTGGGTGGACTGGGCGGCGGCCAGGGCATGAGTGACGCCCGCGCACGCCGCCCGGATCGTGGCTCTTCCGGTGGCCGCTTCCAGCATTTGAAATTGAAGCTGTTCGTGTGGCTGATCGTCTGTGCGTTGCCGCTGTCCGGCTCGCTGTCGATGTGGCTGCGAGGGATCTCTCTTTTGCCGTTGGCGGCCTACGGCATCGTCAGCGTGCTGGCGTTTTTCCTGTACTGGGCTGACAAGCGCAAGGCCCGCGCCGAGGCCTGGCGCACGCCGGAAAACGTCCTGCACGCCGTGGAACTGGCGGGCGGCTGGCCGGGGGCGTTGATCGCCCAGCAGGTCTTCCGGCACAAGACGCGCAAGGTGTCGTTTCAGGTGCTGTTCTGGGTGATCGTGTTGTTGCACCAGGTGTTCTGGATCGATCAGCTGTTCCTGGGTTCGAACCTGTTGGCGTTGGGGTAGGGCGCTACAGCAGCAAACCCGCCTGGGTTTTCTTCGGTAATTTGCTCACCACCAACTGGTGAGAGCGTTGCAGCAACCCTCGCAGTTCCTCGGCACCCAAAGGGTAGGGCGGGTGCATCATGATCCACTGCGCCCGCGCCAGATACGGCGCCGGGTGAATGCCTGGTCGGTCGCAATGACCGAGAAAGAGATCCTTGTCGACCTTGAATGCCAGCGATTCACCGCGCAATCCCTGCAAGGCAAACATCTTGTTGCCGGCAATCGAGAACACCCGCACACCACCCCACTTGTAGTCGTCACGGGCGCCGGGCAATGCCAGGCAGAAGTCTGCGACATCCGTTTCGCTCATCTTTCCTTGTTTCATAACAACCGCTCTCCACAGGCATTGAAGGACTCCACCAGATGGTCGATCCAGGCACGCACCGCCGGCATCACCCCGCGTCGGTGCGGGTAGACGGCCTGCAGCCAGCCGCCGGGCAATGACCAGTCAGGCAACAACTGCACCAGCGTGCCGTTGTTCAGCTCCGCTTCGCAATACATCATCGGCAGCAGGGTGAAACCCTGGCCGGCCAGCACACACGCCTTGCGTACGATGAAATCGTCGATGCCCAGCCGGGCTTCCAGCGCCAGATCGCAACTTTTGCCGTTCTGGTCGAGCAGGCGCACATGCACCATCCGATCGGCCTCCAGCGCGCCGAGCACCGGCAGGGTTTTCAAGTCTTGCGGATGATTGATTTCCACGCCCTGTATAAAAGAAGGGCTCGCGACCACCACCATTTGCGCCTGGCGCAAGCGACGGGTCACCAGCATCGGTTCTTCGTCGCCGTGCTCGCGAACGCGCAGGGCCACGTCAATGCCTTCGGTGATCAGATCCACGCGACGGTTGAGCAGGGTGACTTCCAGTTGCACCTGCGGGTATTTGCCGAGGAAGTTGCTGATCACCACCGGCAGCATCTCGTGGGCCAGTCCGGTCGGGCTCGAAACCCGCAAGCGTCCCCGTGGCTCGCTGGACATGCTGGCCACCGTTTCGTCGGCCATTTCCGCTTCCAGCAACATCGCCTGGCAGTGGCGCAAATAGCGTTCGCCGACCGCTGTCAGCTTCAACTGGCGGGTGGTGCGTTGCAGCAGGCGCGCACCGAGCCGTTCTTCCAGTTCGGCAATCCGTCGCGACAACCGCGACTTGGGAATGCCCAGCAAACGGCCGGCAGCGGCGAATCCGCCGGCCTCGACCACTTTGGCGAAATAGTAGAGATCGTTGAGGTCTTGCATGTGGGACATCCAACTGTTCTATCAGTGGGACAAACTATCGCATTATTGCCGTCTAATCAGCTATTGGTTTCGTCGGTAGGATTGTCTCCATTCCGTCGCCGCCGGCGATTCTTTCCAGGAGATTCCACAATGAAACTGCTGCACATCGATTCGAGCATTCTGGGCGACAACTCCGCTTCCCGTCAGCTGAGCACCGAAGTCGTCAAAGCCTGGCAGGCTGCCGAGCCAAGCGCTGTGGTGACCTACCGCGACCTGGCCGCCGACGCCATCAGCCACTTTTCGTCGACCACTCTGGTTGCCGCTGGCACCACCGCTGAACTGCGCGATGCCGCACAACAGCACGAAGCCGAACTGAGCGCCGATACCCTGGCCGAGTTCATC
Source organism: Pseudomonas sp. BW7P1 (assembly GCF_024981055.1). Classification (NCBI taxonomy): domain Bacteria; kingdom Pseudomonadati; phylum Pseudomonadota; class Gammaproteobacteria; order Pseudomonadales; family Pseudomonadaceae; genus Pseudomonas; species Pseudomonas sp. BW7P1. Next base: position 3,015,001 of record NZ_CP103374.1, read on the forward strand.
GCCGCCGATGCCATCGTTGTCGCCGCGCCGATGTACAACTTCACCGTGCCGACCCAGCTCAAGGCCTGGATCGACCGCATCGCCGTCGCCGGCAAGACTTTCCGCTACACCGAAGCCGGCCCTGAAGGCCTGTGCGGTGGCAAGAAAGTCGTGATCGTTTCCACCTCGGGCGGCATCCACGCCGGTCAGCCTTCGGGCGTGGCTCACGAAGACTACCTGAAACTGGTATTCGGCTTCCTGGGCATCACCGACATCGAAATCGTCCGGGCCGAAGGTCTGGCCTACGGTGAAGACGTCCGCAACAACGCCATGAGCGCGGCTCAGACCCGCATCAGCGAGCAACTGTTCGCCGCTGCGTAAGGCTTTCGTAAAGAACAGCTCTCGTTCAGGCAACACCCAAAAAACTCTGTATTCTGGTTCTGCAAGGGCCAGGTACGGAGTTTTTTGTGTCTGACTGTTACATAATCTGGCCCGGGTTATGCAGTCTGATGATCAACGTCTGAGTGCAACGCCGCGCCGGATCACCGAACCACGGAGTTTCGGGCGTCGAACACAACGGATCTTTCGATTGAGTAACAACAGGGTGGGGCATCCCATGATGCGTCTTTGTGCAACGTTACTGATTTGCCTGCTCGGCAGCCTGAATTCAGTGCACGCAGCCCCCGGCCAGCACCCACGCTGGAGCGTCGGTTATCACGAGATGACGTTCCTCGATCCGCTCGACCTGCAACCGATGCGTGCCATCGCGTTCTACCCCTCAAGCGACCGCGAGCACATGAGCCTGCTCGAAGGCTATTCGGTCGAAGCCGGCGAAGACACCAAAATCGCCCTCGGCCGTTTTCCGATGCTGATGCTGTCTCACGGCAACACCGGCACGCCGCTGGCGCTGCACGACCTCGCCACGTCGCTGGCACGCAAGGGGTTTGTGGTGGTGGCGGTCATTCATCCCGGCGACAACTCCAGGGATCACAGTCGCCTCGGCACTTTGAGCAATCTGTATGGCCGCCCGATCCAGATTTCCGAAGCCATCACCGCCACCCTCGGCGATCGCATGCTCGCACCGTTCGTCAACGCCGATCAGGTTGGCGTGATCGGCTATTCGGCGGGTGGCGAGACCGCGCTGATCCTTTCGGGTGCGCAACCTGACCTCGATCGCCTGCGTCGTTATTGCCAGGAGCGTCCGGACGATCGTGACGCCTGCAATACAAACGGTGAACTGATCGTCGATCGCGACGACCTGCAACCGGTGGCCGACCCTCGGGTGCATGCCTTGTTATTGATGGCGCCCTTGAGCTTGAAATTCGGCCGGCACACCCTCGCTGACGTGCATGTGCCGGTGCTGCTATATAGCGGGGACGGAGACAAACTGGTGGCGTTCGACAAGAACGCCGCCGCCCTGGCGCGCAAACTGCCGACCGCACCGGACTTCAAATTGCTGGCCGGAGCCGGGCACTTTGTGTTCATGGCACCGTGCAATGAAGAACAGATCCGTGCGATGCCGGCGCTGTGCACCGACGCTGACGGGGTGGATCGTGAAGACATTCACCGCAACCTGATTTCCGAAGCCGGGCGGTTTTTCTCCAATGCGCTGGGCAAGCCTTCCCGGGCGGGGATGCAGACGGCGGATCAGTAAGCGTCAGGCCATCGCCCGACGCTTGAGCCACAAGGTCAGCGCCAGTCCGGTCACGGACAACAGCGCCGCGCCGAGGAAAATCCACGAATACCCCAGATTCAACGCCACCGCGCCCATCAAGGGGCCGGCAATCGCCAGTGCCAGATCGAAAAACACCGCGTAAGCACTCAACCCGGCACCACGGCTGGAGTTGGGCACCTGCTTGATGGCTTCAACCCCCAGCGCCGGATACACCAGTGACAACCCGAATCCGGCCAGCCCGGCGCCGATCAGTGCGTAACTGGTGGACGGTGCGAGCCACAGCAACAACAGCCCGACGGTTTCGATGCTCATGCAGGCGATGGCCGACGCAAAACCGCCGAATCGGGCAATGGCGGAAATGAACAGCAGTCGCGACAGGATGAAACACACGCCGAACACCGTCAGGCAGTACGCCGCGCCGGTCCAGCCGCGATTGAGGTAATAAAGAGTGATAAAGGTGGTCAGGGTGCCGTAACCGATGGAGGCCAGACTCAGACTGGCACCGAACGGCGCAATTCGCCCGAAAACCCTCCAGAACGGCAGACGTTCGCCGCGCACCACCGGCACCGACGGCTTGTTGCGGATCAGCAGCAAGGCACCGGCAGCCAATGTCGACAGAGCAATACCGAGGCTGGTAAAGCCGTAATCGGCCACCATCCACACGCCCAGCGGTGCACCGATGGCAATGGCGCCGTAGGAGGCGATGCCGTTCCAGCCGATGGAGCGGGCGGTGTGCTCGGCACCGACCTGGCCCATGCACCAACTGATGGTGCCGACGCCGATCAGTCCCTGCGCAATCCCCAGCAGCAGACGTCCGGCAATCAGGATGACCAGGCTCATTGACGGGACGTCCTGCAGCAACGTGGAAACCAGGGTCAACAGGCCACTGAGTACGATCCCCAGCAAGCCATAAACAATCGCGCGCTTTGTCCCGATGGTGTCCGACAGGCGTCCGGCCATCGGCCGGCTGAGCAGGGTGGCCAGGTATTGCGAACCGATCACCAGTCCCGCAACGACGGCGCTGAAGCCCAGCTGTTCATGCACATAACCGGGCAACACCGCAATCGGCAGACCAATACAGAGAAAAGCGATAAAGGTGTAAAAAACGATGGAGACGATTTGCAGGGTGATCGCCATGGAGCTTTGCGGTGGCTGTTGCTGCACAGACATGAGGACTCGTTCGCGGGCGGCGGTGGGAGAGGTCGCATCATGGCTTGGCGTTGGATTAAAAGAAAGCAGGCTAACTATCTTTTCCTCGAAGCAAAAAAAGCCCCGTCGCAAGGACAGGGCTTTTCACTTGAAGCGTGCAGCTGCTCTTAGAACACAACGCCCTGACTGCGCAGGTAATCGTCGTAGGTGCCGCTGAAGTCGGTCACGCCGTTCGGGCTCAGCTCGATGATGCGCGTGGCCAGGGACGATACGAACTCCCGGTCGTGGCTGACGAAAATCAGCGTGCCCGGGTAGTTTTCCAGCGCCAGGTTCAGCGCCTCGATCGATTCCATGTCCAGGTGGTTGGTCGGTTCGTCCATCACCAGGACGTTCGGCTTTTGCAGGATCAGTTTGCCGAACAGCATGCGACCTTGCTCACCACCGGAGATGACCTTCACCGACTTGAGGATCTCGTCGTTGGAAAACAGCATGCGGCCCAGGGTGCCGCGAATCATCTGTTCGCCCTGAGTCCACTGGCCCATCCAGTCGAACAGACTGACATCGTCTTCGAAGTCATGGGCGTGGTCCTGCGCGTAGTAGCCCAGCTCGGCGCTTTCGGTCCACTTCACGGTACCGGCGTCCGGGGTCAGTTCACCCATCAGGGTGCGCAGCAGGGTGGTCTTGCCGATACCGTTCGGGCCGATGATCGCCACGCGCTCGCCGGCTTCGACGGTAAAACTGAAGTTCTTGAACAGGGTCTTGCCGTCGAAACCCTTGGAGATTTTTTCCAGGGTCACGGCCTGGCGGTGCAGTTTCTTGTTCTGCTCGAAGCGGATGAACGGGCTCACGCGGCTCGATGGCTTGACCTCGGCCAACTGAATCTTGTCGATCTGCTTGGCACGGGAGGTGGCCTGCTTGGCTTTCGAGGCGTTGGCCGAGAAGCGGCTGACGAACGTCTGCAGTTCGGCAATCTGGGCTTTCTTCTTGGCGTTGTCCGCCAGCAGTTGCTCACGGGACTGGGTCGCGGCGGTCATGTACTCGTCGTAGTTGCCCGGGAACAGACGCAGCTCGCCGTAATCCAGGTCGGCCATGTGAGTGCAGACACTGTTGAGGAAGTGACGGTCGTGGGAAATGATGACCATGGTGCTGTTACGCGCCGTCAGGATCGATTCCAGCCAACGAATGGTGTTGATGTCCAGGTGGTTGGTCGGTTCGTCGAGCAGCAGCACTTCCGGATCGGAGAACAGGGCTTGCGCCAGCAGCACGCGCAGTTTCCAGCCCGGTGCGACTTCGGTCATCGGGCCGAAATGCTGTTCCAGCGGAATGCCCAGACCCAGCAGCAGTTCACCGGCGCGGGACTCGGCGGTGTAGCCGTCCATCTCGGCGAATTCGGTTTCCAGCTCGGCCACGGCCATGCCGTCTTCTTCGCTCATCTCCGGCAGCGAGTAGATGCGGTCGCGCTCGGCCTTGACCTTCCACAGCTCTTCGTGACCCATGATCACGGTGTCGATCACGGTGAATTCTTCGTAGGCGAACTGATCCTGACGCAGTTTACCCAGACGCACGTTCGGCTCGAGCATCACCTGGCCCGCAGACGGCTCAAGGTCGCCGCCGAGGATTTTCATGAACGTCGACTTGCCGCAACCGTTGGCACCGATCAGGCCATAACGGTTGCCGTTGTTGAATTTCACCGAAACGTTTTCGAACAGCGGCTTTGCGCCGAACTGCATCGTGATGTTAGCTGTGGAGATCAATTGCTTTACCTATCAATGGGTTGCGAGCCGCACATCGGGCGCTTGGGCCGTTTCTGGGGCATTTTGGAGCTTTTTCTTCCCGGGCCCGGTCACCGTCTGCATGGTGCCAGCGGGCGTGGGGCGAGAGCAGCATCCGGACTCATCGTCCAGAGCTGTTGGGCAATAAAGGCGGGATTCATGCCAGACATGGCGCGCATTGTCGCATAAGTCATGCGGCAGTCATATGGCAGTCGATAAGGAAACCTGACCGACATCCGCAAGCTCGGCTACATTTCAACAAGCAGTTTCTTCTCATAAGGAATGGTCATGTTCAAGGCACGGTTGGTTGTGGCATCGGTTACTTGCCTGGCGTTGATTGCGGGCTCCGCAACGGCGTTGGCAGACCCCGGAAACGGCAATGGCAAAGGGCATGGAAAGGGCGGGCCCGAGAACAGTCAGGGGCATGGAAATCAGGGTGGCAAGAACAAGGGGTTCAATTCAGGCCGCGCCTCTGCGCCCGTTATCGATCGAGGCAGTGTGCTGGGCGTGCTCAACGGTTACAGAGACTACTGGAGTCCCGGACCTGCGTTGCCACCCGGAATCCAGAAAAACCTGGCACGTGGAAAACCTCTTCCGCCGGGCATTGCCAAAAAACTGGATGGCCGGCTGGTGGGGCGGCTGCCTCATTACGACGGATATGAATGGCAACAGGCAGGTACCGATCTGATTCTGGTGGCCATCGCAAGCGGGCTCATTTACGAAGTTCTGAATGGCGCGTTCGACTGATCGGGTTGGCTGGGATACGGGCTGTAAAAGCAAGGCGTTCTCACTCACTTTATATATGGGGTCAAACCGATTCCGCCGGTCGTTTGTCGCTGAACTAGATCTCACCGTGTGCGTCTGAGAGGGCAGTAAAACCAACCCTTGTGGATGCCATCATGCGTTTTGAAAAGAAAAAAATCGTTGCTGTCATGTCGTGCGTCATGATGTTTGCGGCTGCGCCGTTGTTGCCTTCCGGACTTTCGATCATGGCTTCAGCCTATGCCAAGGATGGGGGCGGTCATGGCGGGAATGGCGGGAATGGCGGAGGCGGTGCGGGCGGCGGTGGAAGCCACGGAGGCGGGGCCGGCAATGCAGGGCATGGCGGCGATAACGCCGGGCATTCAGGCAGTGCCTCCAACAATGGCCGCGCAGAAGGCCAGGAAGCGGATCATGCAGGCAGGGCCGTTCGGGATCACGGTGTGAGCGGACGTCATGCGGGGCGCGATAACGGCGCTGAACGTGGACACGGGGCAACCACCTCGGGCGTCGCGCATTCCAAGGCGACACGCGGCTTGTCGAAGGCCACGGCGATTTCGGCTACAACGCCGGGCGATCACAATACCAAAGGCCTGAGCAAGGCAGGCGTTTCAACCTCCAAGTAAACCCGAACCCCGCCAGCCGCACCCTTTACACGTCAGGGTGCGGTTCTATTCACCCGGTACGAAAGTGCCGGGTCAAGCGCCTGAATGCTCCGAGCCTGAGCTCCGCGGCGTTTCCCCATCTCATCATGCTCCCCCCAGGTCAGACACCTGACTCCGGTCCGCTGTCGCGCTGTTTTCTCATTCACTCGATGAGCTGCTGTATCGCTGAGGTGACAGACAGGGCTCACTCGGGAGCCGCGTTTGGCCGATTCGGCGGACAGTTTTTCACAGATGAGGTTCACCATTGGTTACAAAGTATGGCTAAAATGCCATCCGATCACCCAATAGCCGCTGACGGCGAGCGCTCAGGGAAGTGCCCTCGGGACCGTATTTTGTATTCATGCCACTGCATCATGTCCTGAGCCCCTGGCCGGCAGGCGCGCAGTTTGTTCACTTTTGACGTGTGACCATTTCCGTGAAACTCATCATTGCCGCTATTTATGTCATTTCCATTGCATACGTTCACCTGCGTGGTCGTGTACGCCACAAGCTGGGCCGCCAGTTAAGCGACCACTCGACCTTCCTGGCGCCGGTCAACTGCTTCCTGTACCTGTTCTCGAAGATCCCCAACAAGCCTTACCTCGATACGAAAGACTTTCCCGATCTGAGCCCGTTGCAGGCCCATTGGGAAGAAATCCGCGAGGAAGGTCAGAATCTTCTGCGTGCCGGTGCGATCAAGCGCTCCAATCAGTACGACGACGTCGGTTTCAACTCGTTCTTCAAGACGGGCTGGAAACGCTTCTACCTGAAATGGTACGGCGACAGCCACCCGTCGGCATTGCAAATGTGCCCGCGCACCACTGAACTGGTGCAGAGCATCGGTTCGATCAAGGCCGCGATGTTCGCCGAGTTGCCGCCGGGCTCGAAACTGGTGCGGCACCGTGACCCGTATGCCGGTTCCTACCGTTATCACCTGGGCCTGGAAACGCCGAACGACGCCGGTTGCTACATCAACGTCGATGGCGAGAGCTATCACTGGCGTGACGGTGAAGCGGTGATGTTCGACGAGACCTACATTCACTACGCGGAAAACACCACCGACCAGAACCGCATCATTCTGTTCTGCGACGTCGAACGCCCGATGAAATATCGCTGGGCGGCTGCATTCAACGGCTGGTTCAGTCGCACTGTAATGTCGGCGGCGGGTGCTCCGAACGATGCCGGCGACCGCACGGGTGGCATCAACCGCTTGTTCACCAGAATCTACAAGATCCGCCTGCGCGGCAAAGAACTGAAAAAACGCAATCGCACGCGCTACTACCTGGAAAAGTGGGCGATCTTCGGTGGTCTACTGGCCATCTTCATTCTGATCTGATAACTCGGGCGACTGTTGCAAGACAGTCGCCCGATTCATTTCACGAGGCCTTTTTGGTTTTCTTGGCTGTTTTCTTGACCGGTTTGGCAGCGGCTTTTCCTCCCAGACTGCGTTTGAGCAGTTCCGTCAGGTCGATCACGTCAGCAGACTTGCGTTCTTCTTCGCCCTCTGCGGTCTCAACGTCTTCGATCTTGCCTTCATGGGCCTTTTTGTCCACCAGAGCCATGATCTTGTCTTCGAATTCGTCGTGGTAATCCTCGGGTTTCCAGTCTGCGCTCATGTCTTCAACCAGCCGTTTGGCCATGTCCAGCTCGGCTTTGGCCAGTTGTGGTTTGGTCACATCGCTGCCCAGTGCCAGTTCATCGAGGCTGCGCACTTCCTGCGGCCAGCGCAATTTCACCAGCACCAGCGCTGACTCCAGCGGCATCAACGCCGCCAGATATTGGCGCGTGTGTAAAACCACACGGGCAAGCGCGACCTTGTCGGTCTTGCTCAGGGTTTCACGCAGCAAGGCGTAGACCTTGCCGCCGCGCTTGTCAGGGGCGAGGTAGTAGGGCGTATCGATGTTCTGCAACGGGATCTGCGCGCTGTCGACGAAGGAAAAAATATCGATGGTCTGGGTCGAAACCGGGTGCGCCGAACGGATCTCCTCTTCGCTGAGCACCACATACCGGCCTTTCTCGAACTGCACACCTTTGACGATGTGCTCCTTGGTGACTTCCTTGCCGGTGACCTTGTTGACCCGTTTATAGCCCACCGGGTCCATGCTGCGGCTGTCCAGCCAGTCGAAGTCCACGCCCTGCGACGAGGTGGCCGAGACCAGTGCCACAGGGATATGCACGAGTCCGAAACTGATTGCGCCTTTCCAGATTGCCCGAGCCATGGTGCCGTTCTCCGCGTGATGTTCGGCTGACCTGTCCGGCTGCGCAAAAGTTTCTGCGGGTTGCCGGCGGGCTGCAGGTCAAACCGTGTTACATCTTGTTTAACGAGGACGGGGTTAACAAATCCGAACCCTCGGCGTAGCGTGGACTCGAAGGTTCTGAATCCAGCGCATCGAAAGAGGTCGTCCATGAACCGTTTTCTGTCAGGCATCGCATTGCTCGCCCTCAGTGGCGGGCTGGTTCACGCTGATGCCTTGCTGCTGGCACAGAGTCCGACCGGCAACAGCAGCAATCCCTACAACAGCCCGATCCACCGGGCCAATCCCAACAGCATGCAGGGCACGCAGCCCGCCAATCCGGTGATTCGCGGGCCGAACACCGTGCCTGTACCTCGACAGCCCACCCTCGAAAACGGCGGCATCGGCAATGGTCAGCCGGCGCGTTCGGTGCCGGGCACACCACCGAAATTCATTCCCAATCCACCCGCCCGTGACGGCGACAGCAACCGTTGAATGGCAGAACCGCTTCTGTCAGCCCTTCAATCGAACAAAAGGAATCGTGCATGTTGCGTAAAACCCTATTGGCCGGTCTGTGTGCCGGCGCAGTCGTCTGCGGTCCGGCGTTTGCCGTCGCCTCCAAAGAGCTGCAAAGCGAGCAGGGCACCCTTGAAGTCACCACCATCGCCCGGGGCCTGGCGCATCCTTGGGCGCTGGCGTTTTTGCCGGATCGACAGGGCATGCTGGTGACCGAACGTCCGGGCAACCTGCGGGTGGTGGGGGCTGACGGCCAGTTGTCGGCACCGATCGATGGCGTTCCCAAGGTCTGGGCCAAGGGGCAGGGCGGCTTGCTCGATGTGGTGCTGTCGCCGGACTTCAAACAGGACCGGCTGGTGTATTTGTCCTACGCCGAAGGCGGTGGCGCCGGTGACAAGGCCGGGACAGCCGTGGGGCGCGGGCGACTGTCGGACGACCTGAAAACCCTCAAGGACTTCAGCGTGATCTTTCGTCAGGAGCCAAAGCAGTCGGTCGGCAATCACTTTGGCTCGCGATTGGTGTTCGACCGTGACGGTTATCTGTTCATCACCCTCGGCGAGAACAACGATCGCCCCACTGCACAGGATCTGGACAAGTTGCAAGGCAAGGTCGTGCGCATCTACCCGGACGGCAAGGTTCCGGACGACAACCCGTTTGTCGGCCAGTCCGGTGTCCGTCCGGAAATCTGGTCCTACGGCCATCGCAACCCGCAGGGCGCAGCGCTCAACCCGTGGAACGGCACGCTCTGGGAGAACGAACACGGCCCCCGTGGCGGCGACGAGGTGAACATCATCGAGCGCGGCAAGAACTACGGTTGGCCGCTCGCAACCCACGGCATCAACTACTCGATGCAGCCGATACCGGAAGCCCAAGGCAAAACCGTCGAAGGCACGGTTGCACCGCACCATGTCTGGGAAAAATCACCGGGCGTCACCGGCATGGCGTTCTATGATGCTGATCGCTTCAAAACCTGGCAGCACAATGCGTTCATCGGCGCACTGGCCACTCAGGAACTGATTCGCCTGCAGTTCGACGGCGACAAGGTGGTGCACGAAGAGCGCTTGTTGGGCGATTTGAAGCAACGGATACGCGATGTCCGGCAGGGCCCGGACGGTTATCTGTACGTGCTGACGGATGAGTCCGACGGTGCGTTGTACAAGGTCGGACTCAAATGAACGCTTCATGCGGGTGAGCGGGCGTAGAGGATCACCGCCGCCCGCAGCTTGCCCCGGCCGAACCGGCACATTTTTTCGAACTCCCCATGGCTGACCGGCACATGCTGGCAGTCCATGGGCTGACGATGCTGGCTGTGATCGACATCCGGGTCATGCAGGTAGACGAAATCTTCGTCGCAATCGGTGACGATAACCCAGTGCGGGGATTTGGCGCGGGTCAGGCGATAGCTGCTGATCAGCACCAACGGTTGTCCGCCGGCACCGAGCAGTCGCGGCAAATCCAGTGACGTGCCGATGGTCTGTTCCACATCGGTGTCGTTCAGTTGTGCCATGAATTCGTCATGCACCAGGCGCATGACGTCTTTTTTATGCGCGTCGCGCACTCCGTCGAGAAACAACGGCCCCGCCATGCTCAGTTGCAAGCGAACCCGAAACCCACGGCGCCAAGCCGCCAGCGCCAGGCCTTGAGGGCTGCAACCACCGTGGCCGGCGGTCATGAACACCGTGGTCGCTTCGCGCCAGAGTTGCAATTCTTCGCGACGCTCCAGCAAACGATCAGTCTGCAAGGCGCCCATGGCCATCAGCAAGCAGGCCGGCCCGCAGGTGAAATCGGTGGTTTGTCGGTAGTAGGGCACCTTGATGCTGTGCGAATCGCGGTGTTGCAGGATTCGTTTCTCCAGACGCAAGGCGTCCGCATGGTCTTCGTAATAATCGTGAATCACTGCGAAACGCCGATAGCCGCTGCGTTCGTACAACGCGATGGCGGCGGGATTGTCGGTGCGCACTTCAAGCCGCAGATAAGCGCAGTCGTGCTCAAGAGCGCAGGCTTCGATGCGTTGCAACAATTGCTTGCCCAGGCCGGCACCCCGTGCCTCGGGAGAAATGGCGATGGAATACAGCCGCGCAAGCGAAGTCCCCCGATGGAACAATACCAGCGCATAGCCCGAAAGCTGATCCTCACGCTCGGCCACCAGTAATCGGCCGTGGGCGCGGGTGATCATCCACTGAAAGCTGCGGCGGGTGAGCCGGTCAGTGGTGAAACAGTGCATTTCCAGCGCCAGCAGCGCCGCTAAATCATCAACTGTCGCCAAGCGAAAAACAGTGTTCATATGACCGCCGTAAAAGTTGCGTAACGAAACGGGACTTTCGAAAAAGTTCGTGCTTAATAGAAATGGTCTTGTTCTCCAACGGATCAATTTCTATGTCAGCGGTACAGGGTCATTGGCGCGAAGTATCCAGTCAAAGTTTGCCACCGGCAACTTATTTAAAACCGAAAATCAGAACTTCCAGTCAAGTGTTGATCATTGTCGAACGCAAGGAAGACTGGGCCTCGTACTTCCCCAGCGAAGACATCCTGACGGCCCAGGAATACCTGGAGCAACCGCCCGACAGCGAGCCGGGCAAACGGGTGCAGGTGATCAACCTGTGCCGCAGCTACAAATATCTTGGCCACGGCTATTACTGCTCATTGCTGGCTGAGGCCCGGGGTCACAAGGTGATTCCGTCGGTGCGCACCATCAGCGAACTGACGCGCAAATCTCTTTACGGTCTTGCGCTGGATGATCTGGATAAAACTCTGGAAAAGGCTCTCAGTCATCACCTTTACAACGACACCGAAGGTTTTACGCTGACGCTTTATTTCGGCAGAACCCATATCGAGCCGTTGCAGGATCTGGCTCGACAATTGTTTGAAGTGTTTCCGTGTCCGATTCTGTTAGTTGAGTTTCGTCGAACCAACGGCTGGCACATCGAAGGCATAAAGTCCGGTGCTCTGCACAAGTTGCGCGATGATCAGGAAGATCAGTTCGCCAATGCGCTGGATGGCTTCAGCCGCAAGATCTGGCGTGTACCGCGTTCACCGCAAGTGGCGCGTTATGACCTGGCAATCCTGCACGATCCCCAGGAAGCCTTGCCGCCCTCCAACGCGCGGGCACTGGAAAATTTCGTCAGGGTCGGCAAGGGTATGGGCATCGACGTCGAACTGATCGAGCGCAAGGACTACGCAAGGTTGGCTGAATACGACGGCTTGCTGATCCGCGAGACCACCAGCGTCGACAACCACACCTACCGCTTTGCCAAGAAAGCCGAAAGCGAAGGGCTGGTGGTGATGGATGATCCGGCGTCGATCCTGCGCTGCACCAACAAGGTTTATCTCACCGATCTGCTCAACAGCCATCAACTGGGCATGCCCGCCACGGAAATTCTCTACAAGGAACGACCGGAGGACTTCGAGCGGGTCGGCGAACGCCTCGGTTTTCCGTTGGTACTGAAGATTCCGGACGGCTGTTTCTCCCGTGGCGTGATCAAGGTCGAGAGCCAGCAGGCCTTGCTCGAAGCCACCGCCGAACTGTTTGAACACTCAGTGCTGTTGCTGGCCCAGGAATTTTTCTACACCGAGTACGACTGGCGCATCGGCGTGCTGAACCGCAAACCGATCTTCGCCTGTCAGTACTTCATGTCCAAGGGCCATTGGCAGATCTACAACCACAAGGCCAAGGGCCAGGACGTCAATGGCGAGTGCCGCACACTGGCCGTCCACGAGGCACCGCGTGCCGTGGTGGAACTGGCGGTGAAGACCGCGAACCTGATCGGCGACGGCTTGTACGGCGTCGACCTCAAGCAGGCCGGTGACAAGGTGGTGGTGATCGAGGTCAACGACAACCCGAACCTCGACGCCGGTATCGAGGACGCTTACCTGCAAGATGATCTGTATTCACTGGTGCTGGAAGAGTTCGTCAGGCGCCTGGAGCTCAAACGTCGCGGCCAGGCCTGGTGACCGGCCGATGATCAACAGCTTTGCACTGAGTCACGGCGCGCTGCAGCGGGTCGAGCGACTGGACGCCGAGGTGATGTTGTTCAGCGACCCCGACGCTGCCGAGCGGGACTTGCTGCACAGTCACTTCAAACTCGATGAGCACGCGCTGGCCTCGGCGCTGGACCCGGACGAGGTGTCGCGGATTGAATTCCATCCCGATCATCTGTTTCTGATCTGGAAGCGGCCCGAGAACTATTCCGGCGGCGGCAGCCTGGCGTTCGAGGTGTCTTCCTGCGGTTTACTGTTTTCGCCGGGCCAGTTGCTGGTGATCGCCACCGACGATACGCCGCTGCACGGTCTCGGCACGGGCCGGCCGCTCAATACGCCGCTGGATGTGTTGCTGGACCTGCTGTTCAACAACATCCATCACTACCTCGGGCACCTGAAGGTGATCAAACTGGTTGCCCGGGAGTTGCAACAGAAATTCAACGCCTCGATGCAGAACCAGCATCTGGTGCAGATGTTCAACCTCAGCGAAAGCCTGATCTATTACATCAACGCGCTGCACAGCAACGGCGCGGTGCTGACGCGGCTGCGCAACCACGCCGAGAAACAACATTTCGGCAGCGAAGCCATTGGCCTGATCGACGACCTGATCATCGAAAACAATCAGTGCTACAAACAGGCGGAAATCTACTCGACTGTGTTCTCCGGGCTGATCGACGCTCGAGGCAACCTGATGAACAACAGCATGAACAACCTGCTGCGCAAACTGACGCTGATCAACGTGGTGTTCCTGCCGCTCAACCTGATTGCGAGCATCGGTGGCATGTCGGAATTCAGCATGATGACCGCCGGGACGCCCTGGTGGGTGTCGTACCCGTTGTTCCTGGCGGCTATGCTGCTGGGGGCCGGCGGGATGTTGTTCGGGCTCAGGCGTCTGGCGAAATGAAAAAATCGCCATTGACTTGCCAGCAACGCCCGGGCTAATTTCGAGCCCATGACTTCCACCGTATTGCGCTGCCAGCCAAGCATTATTGCCGCCATTCCTCATTTGGCGGGCTAGCTCACGACTGCAGCACCCAACCCGCCCTAGAGGCGGGTTTTTACTTTCTGTCTCCGGGGTTTTGAATAAAAAGTCAGGAGACGATCATGCGCTACAGCCCCGCCCAGCAAGCCCTGCTTGAGCAGTATGTGAAAAAGATCCTCGCCGCACCGGTGTATGAACTGGCAGTGCGCACGCCGCTGCAACCCGCGCCGGCGCTGTCCGAAACACTGGGCAACCGGATTCTGCTCAAGCGCGAAGATCTGCAACCGACGTTCTCCTTCAAGATTCGCGGCGCCTGTAACAGGCTGGTGCAGTTGAGCGACGAGCAGAAGGCGCGCGGAGTGATCACAGCATCGGCGGGCAATCATGCCCAAGGCGTAGCATTGGCGGCCCGTGAGTTGGGCATTGCGGCGACGATCGTGATGCCGGCGACCACTCCGGAATTGAAAGTGCTGGGCGTCAGCAGTCGCGGCGCCGAGGCGGTACTGCATGGCGACAGTTTTCCGTTTGCCCTGGCTCACGCGCTGCAACTGGCCGAACAGACCGGCCGGACATTCGTCCCGCCGTTCGATGATCCCGATGTCATCGCCGGTCAAGGCACGGTGGCGATGGAGATCCTGCGCCAGCATCAGGGGCCTCTCGATGCGATCTTCGTCCCGGTGGGCGGTGGCGGGTTGATTGCCGGCATCGCGGCCTACGTCAAATACCTGCGGCCAGAGGTGCGCATCGTTGGCGTTGAATCGGAGCACTCGGCCTGTCTGAAGGCTGCATTGCAAGCAGGTGAGCGAGTGGTGCTGCCCAGCGTCGGCACCTTTGCCGACGGCGTGGCGGTGGCGCAGATCGGTGCCTATGGTTTCGAGGTGTGTCGCTTCTGCGTGGATGAAGTGATCACCGTCAGCAACGACGAGCTCTGCGCGGCGATCAAGAATATCTACGACGATACCCGCTCGATCACCGAGCCTTCCGGCGCATTGGCGGTCGCGGGCATCAAACAGTACGTGGCGCGAACCGGCGCGCGGAATCAGACGCTGATCGCCATCGACTCCGGCGCCAATATCAACTTCGACAGCTTGCGCCACGTTGCCGAGCGTGTGGCGGCCGGCGGGATTGTGGCGTAAGGGTTATCAGGGCAACAACGGGCGCAGAAAGCTGCGCTCGTAGCTGACGATGAACTTCTTTTCGACCAGATCGGCCACCAATGCCATGCTTTCCGGGTCAGTCAGTGCAATGTGGCGATAACTTTCGTAATCCGCCAGGGACGGAAAACTGAACAGGCAGTAGGCGATGTTGCTCGCGCCTTCCGAGGGCAGAAAATAGCCGTGATGCGTTCCGCCCAGCCGCTCGACGATGCCTAGCCATGTCTTGGCGTAGGCTTCGAAGGCGTCGAGCTGGTAGGGATCAATCATGTATCTGACATGGCAGGTAATCAATGCCGCTGCTCCTTGGCAAGTTACTCGGGAATGGCCACGCCGACCTTGTCCGAAGCCGACCAGATGCGATAACGCACCTCGACGTCCTTCGGTGCGTAGACCACGATCGGCAGCTTGCTGTTGTAGCGCACGGTGAAGCCTTCACCGAACACCGGTACGAAGGCGCGCTTTTTCTGGGCGCCAGGCGGGCAGGCCATCAGCGTGCTCACAGGGCCGCTGACTTGTTCCAGGCGGTAGAACGGATAGCCCCAGCCTTCGAGGTTTTTCTCTACCAGAGTGCCGCCCAGGCGCTGGCGGTTGCAGTCCACCTCGAGGGTTTTGCCGGCGAGTATTTCGACTTTGAAGTTGTCTTCCTGGGTTTGTTGCGGCAGGTGAATGACCTGACGGGTAAAGCCCGCTTCGGCTTTGGGGTAGGGCGCCGTGTCTTCGAGTTTGGCGGCGTGAGTAAGGGTGGAGACGCTCGCGAGCATCAGGCCGGCGGTCGCGTAGACAGTGAATTTTCCCATGGAAGCCTCCTGGCGGGTGTAGGGTGGTTGGGGGCATTTTCACTGCCGTGCGCCATGAATGCAAACCACCGGTGGATTGCAAAATGCGTGGCGCAAATGGGGTGATCTTGCATTCTGCAACGGACCAGAGACTGATGCTTTCGCCAAGCCATTGATTTTCAACGGCCTTGATACGACCCGATGGAAGGCACGTTTTATGCGTTGATTGAGTGCGGCGTACCGAGTCCGGGCGCCTACACTCCAATGGGCATTTCGCAGTACAGCCGCTTGCCACACCCAGGGATTCAGCGGGGACACACCTGCCGGGAACAGTGGTAACGGACATGTGAATACTTGATTGGCAGTCTCACAGAAAGGAGAGGGTTCGCCATGTTTTTGTCTGCCTTGGAACTGCGCAACATCATTGAAAGCAGCTTTCTGCCGAAACGCTGTCAATGCACGCTGTCTTCGGATCTGTCGATGACCGTCAAGGTATTCGGCGACCATCAGACCGACCAGGTCGATCTGCTGGTCAGTGGCATCGATGCCACTCACTTGAACAGTTGTCGAGAAATCAACGGCCTGATTGCCGGGTTGCGCTCCGACCTTGCGCAACACACCGCTAATCATCAGCCTGCACAGCGTATGAAAGTGGGTTAGCCCACGGTTTCACCCAGTTCGACCGTCACGCGCCGGGCCTGCACGAAACCAAGGCCCAGCGCGAACTCGACCAGCACCGCGAGCAGAATCCCGGGGCCGGCATGGCCGTTGAGCCATTCGGCAAAACCCAGCACCGCCAGACCAAAGCAGCCGACGATAAAACCGTTGTTCATTGCATTGCGCGCGATCGACACCGGCGCGTTGCGCACCAGATAAAACATCACCCCCAACGCCGCGAACAGCACCGCCATGCGTCGTGCGACAAATCCTGCTGCCTCGGAGTATTCAATGCTCCAGATCGAAAGCAGTATTTGCGGCACGAGGCCCCAGGCCAGCGCCAGCAGGAAACACAGGGAAAAGGTGATGGTCGACAACGTGCGAAACGACAACTGCATGGCGAATCCTTGCGGCAGTGAGGAGGGGGCCCCCGAGGATAACCTTCGAAACCCTTGCTCGCCTACCGCAAAGCCGCAAATCAGAGCTTTCTGTCAGTTCTGGAAGTCACAGGCGTCAGACACTTTCCGGTAAGTGATTTCCTCGGGTTTGCCATTGGTGTCGATGTACTTCATGTCGGCATCGATCACTTTGCAAGCCTTGGTTGGCTGCTCGGTCATCGAGACCACTTTGGCCACATTCAACGGCATGCCATAGGCGTACGGCACCGCTTTCGTCGTCGTGGTGTCATTGGCCTGGGCCAGCCCGACAAACGCGGTACAGGCGAGGGCGGTGGTGAGCAGGAACGGACGAATGTTCATGGAGAAACTCCCGTGCGACGGAAAGAGAGCCCGGCGTGAGACACGCCAGACCTGCCGCACTGGGCGTCAGCATCGGCTGAGAGCGTGCGGATGACTAGAGTCTTTGACCACGGCGTTAAGCGAGGGTTAACCGGGCTGAATGCCGGCTGTCTGACGGGGGATTGTTTCTCGGGGGAGTCTCGGCGCCTTCCTACAGGAACCGCTGCCTTGTCTGCTTCCGGTGGCTGGAGCGGGGCGGTTATGGTTTTGGTGGCGCTGCAAAATCAGCGACTTAGGTTTGGTCACCTAACGTAATCACCTGTGCATGTGTGCCATTATTCGCCCCGGCGGACATTCGTGTCTGTGGAGTGCATTGCTGTGGCGGCTGTGTGCAGGGTCGCCTTCGGGCGAGCCGAGTCGGGTGGTTCTCGGTTGACCAAGCCTGTACACAGTCCGCCTCCCCATCGTTTGGTCACGGTGCTGGCGGTTACATTCAAGCTGCCTTGAGTCATTCCAATGCCAATACTGAAACTAAGCTCCGCCCGCTATCTCCCGCTCAACAGCGGCGTCACCGACAGTGCACCGCTGGTCATCGACACCGAAGCCAACCCCCAAGACATCTTCGAAGCCGCCGTCCAGCGCGTACGCGCCGCCGCCGACCTGCTCGAAACCCTGCATTGCCTGTGCTTCAAACACGCCGATGTCCAGGACATTCCCCACATTACTCATGCGTTGTACCTGCTGGCGCAGGATGGCAATGATTTGCTGCAGGTTGCGCAGCAACGGATGTTGAACTGGCAGGCGCCGGTTTGACGGAACGCAAAAGCAAAAGGGGAGTCCGTCTGGACTCCCCTTGGTCATTGGGCTGGATGAAGCCGGTGAGATCGGATGTTCATACCGAATCACGCAGTCCTTAGCAGAGCACTGCCCGCCTGAGGAATCATCGCGAGTCGAACCTCCACATTGTTTTCTTTCTTCGCCAGCCATCGTTCAACGTTCTGATCATGTTCTGATGCCTGAGTGGCAGAACCGTAGATGTCCTCAGGTGTGAGCTTGAGATAGTTCAGGGTATGAAGGCGCTGGCGAGAGGTGTCCAGTCTACCGATTTCCGCTCTCAATACGCTTGCCTGTTGCATGGCGGCTCGGCGATCGGATTGGAAAGGACTGTTCAACTCCGCCTCTTTGGCTTTCAAGCGATCCTGCATTTCCTGCAATTGGTAGTAGATCTGGTCGTATTCAGTCTTTGTAACCACCGTGCCGCCGCTTTCCTGGGTCTGTTGCCAGCGGCGCAACGTTGCCCATGCATTTGGAATGTAAGATGCCAGCATGAAGTGGTCAGACATCTTGAACAACTGGCGGATAAACATGGCGCGATCAGGCAAGTCGCCGAACTTTTTCACCGCCCGGGTGCACGCGGCTTCTTCGATGGACTCGCATCCAGGGTTCCACAGTACGGAAGATTGCTCACGCCCTTTGAAGTGCACAGGCATAAAGTGGTGCAGATCGCCCTGATGCTCGTAAGGTGAACCTCCTGTTCGACTCAGACCCAAGGCAAAAATCAGCGCGCCAAATGGCGCCGTGATAAAGCTAAGGACGGCACCAGGCATCCAGATTCTTTTGCGAGTGTTCATCCACGGCGCTGGCACGCTTGGAATCGGGTCGTTATCGTTGACCATGCGGTGGTGTGCCAAGGCCGCTGCGCCTTGAACAAAATCTGCATCGCCTGCGCGGGGTGAGCCGTATGTATAAAGCAAAATGTCATAATTTTTAGCGTTACGTCTAAGCGCCTCTGCGAGCAACGTTGCAATGGCGCCTCCAAGGCTGTGGCCACAGATAATGACTTTTTGATTAACATGGAATCGGGTGAGGTAGGCTTGTACAAAAGTGTTGATCGCTTCATAGGCTTGGTAAAACCCTTGGTGAGCCTTACCTACACCAATTTTTACGGGTATTTGCTCGGCATCAGTATCTCGGAGAAAATCGACAAACTCTAAAGTTCCACGTATGGAAACGAGTACGATTTCATCGTGATGCGTTATAAAACCCTGAGTGTTTGTTCCATCATCAAATTTACTGTCGTCAAAGAAATGCAACTTTGCCGGGTGCTCTTGGTTGGCGCCTGACTCTGGCTTGTTCTGGTCATATAGGGTTGGATCGTACGGCAGAATTTCGAAACGTTTTGAGTATGGGACGTCTTCATAAAGCGGGTAGTAAGGGGATGATTGTTTCGCGTCTACCTTCCAAGACTCTTCAAAACAAGCCATACCTTCACCGAACATGTTTCCTACGCTCGGTTCGAGAGGGAAACTCACGGTGTCAGTTGGCTGTTCTGCAGGTGCCTGCCCGAAATCGCAGTAGCTTAATGCGGCGAATAATGAGAGTTGGTACAAGTTCAATGCGCTAAATTTATTGTCTGTCGAAAGCATGGGGCGGAAAGCGCGAAGCGGACGAACTTCTAGAACAGTGAGTTTATTTGGCACCAGCGCAACGCCCCAGAGGTTTGATTGCTCCGGGCCGAAGCCGATGTCTCCCATGACTTTCAGCAGATTCTGATTGGGAGGATATTTGGCCTTTGACTCACGAGGCAGGTGCGCGTTTTTTTTAACGAGGTGGCGTACTTCGACATGAAAAAAATGGTCCGCTTCGGCTTTTGCAGGATTGTTGTCAACCCGCTGTCCATCGTCACGGACAAAGCGCGTTTTTTCGGCCCGTACTTGTAGCTCGCTGATTTTTAGCGGGTAGCTTGGTCGGGTCATCAACCAGTTATATGCTTCTTCCCCTCCGGCGTAAGGCTGATCTACTGTGAGAACAACAGGGCCTTCGTAGTGGTTCAGAACCTCCCCAAAGCCCGCCGCATCCAGCGTACCCTCATAGCGCTGTTCGACGCTGTCGGTTACAACATACTTCAGCCCAGCGTAGGGCTTACCATCACCGGTTTCATCGACCAGTCGAAATCGGACTTTTGTGCCTCTTAGAGGGCACGGTTCCTTGGCATCCCCGAGTAGTGGTTGGGCTGTTTTTTTGACCGTCATTGATGAATGTCCTTATTCGGTACACGTTGGGTAGATTGTGCAATCGCGCCCGTCCGGCATTTTGAAGGGTTTGAAATCAGTGGTGTTACCGCGGCAGAACGCATAAGGGTCTTCCAGACTCTTGCCCATGCATCGCTTCCATCCGTTGGGGAATTTTACCCAGTTATCCCCTACGGCTGGTTTTTCCTCGTGGGACAACGAGAAAGTAACTTTCAATGTCTTACCTGCCAATTGCGAGCGTTGCAGGGGCCCCTTCGCAACAGAGCCACTTGCCTGTTCCGGCGTTGCAACTGGTGCACACTTCAGGATTTTTGCAATAATTCGGTTAGGCCCCATTGTTCGGAACAACCACTCGCACTCGCGTTGCAAAGTAGTTGGCGTAGGAAGTTTGTTGTCAGTTGCACTCTCCTGAAACGTAATGCCGGTGTAGTCCCTTCCAACATCATCAAATCCAGCAGCATATTTAGCATCAACTTCATAGTCGAAACTATTCAGAACCAATGGGCAGCCCCCCTCAACGCTGCTCAACGGAACCTGAAACTGCGCAGTCTGGGCCTTCTCGCTGAGCTCCTGCCTGAAAAACTTGAAGCCAGGATGTTCCCGGCCTTTCTTCACCGGAACGGTGCAGGTTTCTCCGGGACGAGGCACGTACTGCGCCTCACCGCTAATTCGAAACCCTGGCGGAAGCTCAGTCACCAACGTAAAGCTGTCCTGCTGAGCAACCGAACAACCAGTAGCCCCAATTGCACCCAGCCCAATCATCAAACTACGAAAAAAACCATTGAAAACGTTGCGATGACGCATTTGATTGTCCTTTGTCCCGTGGCGGTCGTTTCGAGCGAGTGACGCCCAAGGTCTTGATTTCAATTCAGTGCGACGTCATCGCTGTGAACAGCGAAAAACCGTTCGCACCGCTCGAAATGCTTTTTCGGTGTTTCCCCCGGCAAGGGCTGCCAGGCCACATCCCCGGCATTTTTGGGGGCAAGGCGCTGGGTCAACATAAATTCTCGTTGCTCTGGTCCGTTCCATTGCCAGGCTTCGAGCAGATCCATCTGTTCTTCCAGCCATTCGAGGATTGGGCGGGTTTCGGAAAGTTTCGCGGCGGTTTCGGCGTGATACACCAACAGCCAGCGTTTCAGGTTGGCTCGCAGGATTTCGCGGGTTCGTTCCGGCGGAGTAGGGACTTGCAACCAAGGCGCCGGATTCGGCACCGCATACATGCCCGGCCTGCTGTTGTCGGCACTCTTCCACTGATCTTCATCCCAATACAGCACGCTGCTGATTGGGCCGAGCAGCAGTGGCCATTCGGTGTCTTTCATGTTGGCCAGGCAGCGGGCGAGTACGCGGTTGTCCTGGAAGCGGAACAGTGAGCGGTCGCCGTCCTCGTCGATGACCATACGGGCGATCCAGTGCTGGGTCAGGCTGTCGAGATCAGCCTTGTCCATGCTGCCGATCCAGCCCCAGTTACGCTGCGGGTCATCCAGCAATTGGGTGACCGCTTCGCCGCCCGGGTTTTCGAGTTCGGTCAGCCATGGGCTGATGGCGGCGAACTGGGCGAACTCGGTACGTCGGTAGAGCTGCACCGAGCGCTGCATTACGCCGGCGCTGTACAACGGCGTGACCGGGTTCGGTTCGGCGAGGCAGTCGAGCACGAGGATCAGTACGCGATTGAGGCGCGATTGTTCACCCAGCCAGTTGTTGAGCGCGTCACTCATGCCACGGCTCCCAAATCACACTTGCCTTCACGGCAGGCCTCGCAGATCGGGCAGCGGGTGTCACCGGCCTTGCGCGCAGCTTTGGCCAGGGCCATTTGCGCGGCAGCAGGGACGAGCAGGGTGCCTGCCTTGTCTTTGGCGGCGGCCCACGGGATGACCGGCTCCAGAATCTGGATACCGGAACCCACCCCCGGCGCACCTCCTGTATTGGCCTTCACTTCCGCACCACTGATGGTCACGCCACCCGCATCCACCTTGACGAAGCTGCCGCCAGCCTTGGCCGTCAGCTCCATCCCGCCTTCAATCACGACTTTTTCGCCAGCGTGGTAGTGAATCTCCGTCCCCGCCTCGATAAACTGCCCGGTGCCGACCTTCACATGCTGGGTCACGCCCACGGTCAGGTGATCGTTGGCGCGCATTTCGCTCTTGCGGTCCAGGTGGGTGATGCGGTGTTCCTCGACCTTGAATTCGCTGAGCGTGTTGGCCTCAACGGTGTCGTGGCGCTCATTGCCGACACGGATCTTCTGGTCGTGCTCGATGTTCTCGTCCCAGTCGCGCTGGGCATGGATGTAGATCTGTTCCGCGCCTTTCTTGTCTTCGATGCGGAACTCGTTGTAGCCCTTGCCGCCCGGGGAGCTGAGGGTCTTGAAGGTGCTGCGGGTCTTGTTCGCCGGCAGGTCGTAGGGGACGACGTTTTCCTTGTGGTACAGGCAACCGGTCACCAGCGGCTGGTCGGGGTCGCCTTCGAGGAAGGTCACCAGCACTTCCATGCCGATGCGCGGGATGGCGATGCCGCCGTAGGCGGCGCCGGCCCAGCCGCTGGCGACGCGCAGCCAGCAGGTGGTCTTGTCGTCGGCCTGACCTTCGCGGTCCCAATGGAATTGCACTTTCACGCGGCCGTACTGGTCGCAGTGGATTTCTTCGCCGGCAGGGCCGGTGACGATGGCGGTCTGGCTGCCGAGCACTTTCGGTTTCGGGTGTTCGAGGGCAGGGCGGTAGTGGGCGTCCCATGGGGTGGCCACGAAGCTGTTGCGGTAGCCCTGGTGGAAATCGCTCTTGTTGTCGGTGACGTCGCTGGTGACGTTTTCCCCCAGCACCTGCGGCTGTTTGCCTTCGTGGAAAATCTCCAGCAGCAGCCACAGGTCGTTCCATTCGGCGCGGGGGTGTTCGGCCAGCGTGAGGAAGTGGCCGGTGGTCAGGGTCGGTTCGTCACCCTGGCCTTCGGCGAGTTTGTAGTCGCTGCGATGGCGCTCCAGGGCACGGGTCGAGAGGAACTTGCCGCGCTCGCGGGTGGTGAAGCGGCCGGGGTAGTCGTAGTCTTCCAGGTCCGGGGCGAATGTGGATTTGGCTGCGCCTTCGGGCAGGATCTTCGGTTTCTCGAAATCGTAATCGCGGCGGCTGACGCGGCTGGTGCGGGTTTCCAGGCGCAGGTTGAAGCGCTTGATCACCGGTTTGTCGGCACTCATGCCGGAGTCTTGCTGGTAGTTCACCGGTTTCAGTTTGCGGAACACGGTCTGGTCGTCGCCGAACACCAGTTTGTGGCCGTTGCTGCTGTGCTGGAAGTGGAAGTGAATGCCTTCCTCTTCGCACAGGCGCTGGATGAAATGCAGGTCGGATTCGTCGTACTGCACGCAGTACTCGCGTTCCGGGTACTCGGCGTTGAGCTGAAAGCTGTAGGCATCGGCCAGAATGCCGCGGTCTTCGAGCACCTGGGCGATGATCTTCGGCACGCTGAGGTTCTGGAAAATCTGCTGGTCATGGTTATGCCGCAGGTAGGCCAGTTGCGGCACCAGACTGATACTGTAACGGGTCAGGGTCTTGCCGGAATCGCCTTGCTCGATGCGATACACCAGACCGTGGATCTTGCCCTCGCCGGTGGCGCCGAAGGTCAGGCAGCCGGGTTTGTGCAGGAGTTCTTCGAGCTTGAGGTCAGGACGGGCGCTGACCAGTTCGAGGTCGAAACGGAACGGTTCGTTGAGGGCTTCGCGACCGGTGAAGCTGAGGACTTGCAGGTCGGCGGAAGCGCCTTCGAGCGTGAGGGTAATGTGCGTAGCATTGGCGTCCAGCATGCCTTGATTTCCGTCCATTGAATAAGCAAGGGGCGGATGGTGCAGGATTAGTCCCGCTCGTACAACCCGCAATTGCCCGTCAGGGGCGTAGGGTTTTCCCTTAGGACGGGCGATTTCGCCAATGGATACGAGGCTTTACGACTACGCGGTCATTTCAGTTCGATGATTTCGAAGCCTTTCTTGTCAGGCATCGCATTCATCCCTTTGGGTTCTTCCGGTTGGCCCTTTGGACTGGTGTAGTCGTAGACGATGAATTTTTCCGGGATCTCATAACCGTCGTTGGGGATGACCAGGCGCATCTGCTGCGCATTCAGGTACAGAGAAACCGGGAGGGCCTTTTCGGCAAAATCGATGCGTTCCAGGACTTTGCTGCCCGGATGCCTGCGAATAAAGGCACCTTTCAAATACGGAGAGCCATAGTTCATGGCGTAGATCAGCCCGGAACCCGTGCATTTGGCCATGGCGACTTCACCAACAAAGTCTGAATCGGGCATGTCGGTGAAAGCCGTTTCGGTCTGATTGTTGTTTTTGACGAAGAGCTGCTGTCCGTCCTCACTTGAAGTGGACAACAGTGAAGCGGTAGTTCCATCCGACAGCGGGCATTCCAATAGCGTTTTCTTCGTTTCAGCGAAAGCGGGAAGACACGCAAGTGCAAGGATGAGAGGGGGCCATAGTTTTTTTATTTTCTGATTACCAAGAGCCATACGGCACGCCAAATTTTTCAACATAGGCTTTCGACACTGCGGAAAGTGGGCGATGTTTTCCTCCGGACTCTCCTTCGTAAGGGCCACGCGGATCAATTTCAGCTTGAACGCGAGTGATTTCAACGGGTGTCAGACATGGTCCGAGGGCCCAGAGTTTGGCAACGCCACCTGGAGCAAGTCCGATGACCAAAGCTTCTCGATAACCTGTAATCCATTTTCCATCGGCAGCGCAGTAGGCTTTCTCCTCTTTTCGCATGACTTCTCTGGCCGACTCAGGGATGTCTATGCCCATTTGATAGGTTTGAGGTTCAACCAAGGACTGCCATCGAACGTAGATTTTTTTTGGGAGATCTGCTCCTGTTACGTACTTTCCCTTGCCCCAGCCCGGTTTCTTCGGCCAGCCTTTTGGATCACCAGAGTTATGAGGAGGAGTCTGAATTGCAGCAACACCACTCATGGCCCGACGGTAGACCTGTCCTTGAATATCGATCACATCGGCTGTTTCGATCCACACTTCCATATAGTTGGGTGCAGAGAATCCCACTTGCCAAGCCTCATAAGGCACAGAAGCTCCATGAGTAGTCGAGCACGCCACAAGGAAGGAAGCAAAGATTTGTAGACGCAGGTGTTTCAAAGAAAATTCACCACGCTTTTCGCTGGTCAGTGCATATGCCTATTTCACTGAATTGCTTTTATAACAGGATCTTTATAGTTCTCATCGATTTCTATCCCTGCAGCACGGGCATTGTTTTCAGCAGCGATGCGCGCCTCTTGGTCACGCTTCAATTGAGCAGGCAGCAGCTCTTTCCATCTTGCCTTTTCTTCATCTTTGGTAAAACCTGAAGACCAGAAGTCGCGCTCGCTAAGGAACTCCATCGATAATAAATAGGTACCCGTCTTGTCCGGGGTGTCTTTGGAATCGCGGCGCCAAGCCTTAAAAGTCAGATAGACGCCGTCATTGTAGAAATACCAATTGTAGAATGACTCAATTTTCAGCCAACGATCAATGTCCAGCTCGTAATCCGGATCCAGCCAGGGATGACTGGAAGTCAAGTGCCCCAATACGTTGTCTGGTGACGGAATTTTTCCGATCTGAGACCCGGAAATCCTAGGGTCCCCTGGATAGTAATAGTGACTCCAGCCAGCTGATTGTATTTTTTTTAGCAAGTCATAAATAAAGTCTTTTTGTTTTTCGTGCGGGCTGTTGTCAGGGAGGCCTCTCACTGTGATGTCAAGGTTCTCAATGGTATTGCCTATCTTTTTGTCTATCACCATTGTGATACTTGTTACTTTTTCGATTGAAAGTGAACTTCTTGCGTTTTTTACGGTGATGGAGGGTAATTCTTTTTCATTTGCCGATTTTTTAAATTTGTACCAGCAGAGGTCTAGCTCGCTCATGCATTCTTGAGAGAACTCTAAGGGGCTGTTTTGTACAGTTTTTTCTATTTCGCCGTACAGCTCTATTTCAATGTTGTTTGGCGTGTTTGTCATATTGGATTCACCGTTGTTGCAAGCCGCCAGTAGTAAACCAGAGAAAAATATCCATAAATACTTCATTTGGCATTTGACCAAGTGGCGATTGTCTTGATTTGGCCTTCCATGTAGCTTTCTCGCTCCCCCATGAGCTTATGGTATTGCTTGGCAATGGCTCCAATAAACTCCATTCGATCTGTTTCGTCGTAAAGATCGCCTTCCGACATTTGCACTCTGAGATCAGGACTTTCAACGTCGCAAGCAGTACTCAACGCAGCTACCCGCACTGGTACGAATGGTGCCCATTCGAAACCTGCTTGCATTTTCAGCGTTGCTCTAAATGGTGTACTTTCATAAATCAAAGGTTGAAGGATGCGACGTTGCTCATGGTCGGCGATAGCAAGTAAAGAGGTAAACTGGGCGTTTCTTCTTGCTGGTCCCGAAGAAAGTTCTTCGGTTGCTTTGATGGCTTTAAAACCTTTAACGATGTCACTGGTTATAGCCAGATTTTTCAATATTGGCAGTGCGTCATCTGCCCAAGGCAAACTGTCGATATTGGTTTTTATCTGACCTTCGCAACTCCGAGCGTTGCGTTCTGGAGCGCACTCATCAAATTGGTCTTTGTATTTTGCGTAAAACCAATGCCAAACAAAAATATCCTGAAATAACCAGAAATTTCCTTTCCCCAGCGAATTTTTACCAATTCGTAAGGGCGGCTGTACGATTGGTGGGGTAAGCGCGAGATAAGGATCGTTGGGAATGAAGTCCAACCCGCACTTAACTTGCTTGCTTGCAAATGCAGCCAAACCCATCCAATAGAATCGGCCTTTTAATTCTGGCTTGCCATCTTCGCCAGACTCGAGATAGAAGCCAGCATACGCAGCTGCAATTCTTGCGGCCCGCGCACTGAAGTCAGATATCAGCTCGTATTTTCCTGAGTTAGAGGAGCGTTGTTTGCTCAGGCGTCGTATAGCTTCTTCTTGGCCCATGGCCCACAGCTTATCGCAACCAAGGACAACTTCATGTATCGAACATTTTTTATCGTTGGTAGTGAATGTAGTTATCGGTGGCGTGCTCATTTGTTGCGGCTCGCTTCATAATCATCGGCGCCAGACGGAACAGACAGTTCATCCCATACAAGGTGAGCCTTCACAGGCTCCTTGGAATCTGTTTGCACTCGTGGGTGAAGCCCGTCTGCATCGCTCTTTGATATTTGCGGCGCTGTTTCTGAAGGGATAATCAGTGCTGTCTTGACGGATTTGACGGGCTTACCGAGTTTTGTCACAAATTTTAGTTGCTCGTCAAAACGCTCTTCTATCACTTTCGCTTTAAGCACGCTTCCAGCTCTAGCCTGATCTGCAATGAGTGGCATCAACGGAGGCAGAATCCCGATCCCGGTGCCGGCACCCGGCGCACCCCCGGTATTGGCCTTCACCTCCGCACCGCTGATGGTCACGCCACCCGCATCCACCTTGACGAAGCTGCCGCCAGCCTTGGCCGTCAGCTCCATCCCGCCTTCAATCACCACTTTTTCGCCAGCGTGGTAGTGAATCTCCGTGCCTGCTTCCACGAACTGCCCGGTGCCGACCTTTACATGCTGGCTCACGCCCACGGTCAGGTGATCGTTGGCGCGCATTTCGCTCTTGCGGTCCAGGTGGGTGATGCGGTGTTCCTCGACCTTGAATTCGCTGAGGGTGTTGGCCTCAACGGTGTCATGGCGCTCATTGCCGACACGGATCTTCTGGTCGTGCTCGATGTTCTCGTCCCAGTCGCGCTGGGCATGGATGTAGATCTGTTCCGCGCCTTTCTTGTCTTCGATGCGGAACTCGTTGTAGCCCTTGCCGCCCGGGGAGCTGAGGGTCTTGAAGGTGCTGCGGGTCTTGTTGGCCGGCAGGTCGTAGGGGACGACGTTTTCCTTGTGGTACAGGCAACCGGTCACCAGCGGCTGGTCGGGGTCGCCTTCGAGGAAGGTCACCAGCACTTCCATGCCGATGCGCGGGATGGCGATGCCGCCGTAGGCCGCGCCGGCCCAGCCGCTGGCGACGCGCAGCCAGCAGGTGGTCTTGTCGTCGGCCTGACCTTCGCGGTCCCAATGGAATTGCACTTTCACGCGGCCATACTGGTCGCAGTGGATCTCTTCGCCGGCGGGGCCGGTGACGATGGCGGTCTGGCTGCCGAGCACTTTCGGTTTCGGGTGTTCGAGGGCAGGGCGGTAGTGGGCGTCCCACGGTGTCGCGACAAACGAGTTGCGGTAGCCCTGATGGAAATCGTTTTTGCTGTCGGTGACGTCGCTGGTGACGTTTTCTCCCAGCACCTGCGGCTGTTTGCCTTCGTGGAAAATCTCCAGCAGCAGCCACAGGTCGTTCCATTCGGCGCGGGGATGTTCGGCCAGCGTGAGGAAGTGGCCGGTGGTCAGGGTCGGTTCGTCACCCTGGCCTTCGGCGAGTTTGTAGTCGCTGCGATGGCGCTCCAGGGCACGGGTCGAGAGGAACTTGCCGCGCTCGCGGGTGGTGAAGCGGCCGGGGTAGTCGTAGTCTTCCAGGTCCGGGGCGAATGTGGATTTGGCTGCGCCTTCGGGCAGGATCTTCGGTTTCTCGAAATCGTAATCGCGGCGGCTGACGCGGCTGGTGCGGGTTTCCAGGCGCAGGTTGAAGCGCTTGATCACCGGTTTGTCGGCACTCATGCCGGAGTCTTGCTGGTAGTTCACCGGTTTCAGTTTGCGGAACACGGTCTGATCGTCGCCGAACACCAGTTTGTGGCCGCTGCTGCTGTGCTGGAAGTGGAAATGAATGCCTTCCTCTTCGCACAGGCGCTGGATGAAATGCAGGTCGGATTCGTCGTACTGCACGCAGTACTCGCGTTCCGGGTACTCGGCGTTGAGCTGGAAGCTGTAGGCGTCGGCCAGAATGCCGCGATCTTCCAGTACCTGAGCGATGATCTTCGGCACGCTGAGGTTCTGGAAAATCTGCTGGTCGTGGTTATGCCGCAGGTAGGCCAGTTGCGGCACCAGACTGATACTGTAACGGGTCAGGGTCTTGCCGGAATCGCCTTGCTCGATGCGATACACCAGACCGTGGATCTTGCCCTCGCCGGTGGCGCCGAAGGTCAGGCAACCGGGCTTGTGCAGGAGTTCTTCGAGCTTGAGGTCAGGACGGGCGCTGACCAGTTCGAGGTCGAAACGGAACGGTTCGTTGAGGGCTTCGCGACCGGTGAAGCTGAGGACTTGCAGATCGGCGGAAGCGCCTTCAATGGAGAAGCTGATGTGAATGGCATTAGCGTCCAGCATGCTTTGAATTCCGTCCGTGAATAAGCAGGAGGCAAATGTAGCGGGATTCACCGGCTTCGCACAATCGTAAAGTTCTGAAGACCGGACGCTGATCTGAACTGCCGGTCAATTTCAGACTAAAGTCGCCTGTAGCACGTCAAAGCCATCTGCCATCATGGGCGCTCACCCCCGCGTATTCACTTCCTCCCGACACTTCACTGTGCCGGGACGGGAGCTGTTTCTGTTTTGTTTGCGCTTCTGCGCAATCGTTGTTTTGTCGGAGTTTTCAATGCGTCCCCCATTTCCCCTCATCACCCCGCGCCAGTCGCTTGGCTTCGGAGCCTTGGTGCTGTGCGCCGGTTTTACCGCGCAGACCCAGGCCGGCGGTTTTTTCGAAGACACCACAGCAAAGATCGAATCGCGCACGGTGTATTTCAACCGCGATTTCCGCGACGGGCACACCTCCAGTGATCAGGGCGCTTCCAAGCGCGAAGAGTCGGCGCAGGGTTTCATTCTCAATCTGCAATCGGGATACACCGAAGGCACCGTCGGTTTGGGTATCGATGCGCTGGGCATGGCGGGCTTCCAGCTCGATTCCAGCCCCGACCGCAGCAACAGCGGCCTGCTGCCTTCCAGCGGCGACAACCCGCGCGGTTCAAAAGGTCAGTACGCGAAAATGGGCCTGACCGCCAAGGTGAAAGTCTCGGACACGGTGCTGAAGTACGGCGCGCTGCTGCCGGATCTGCCGTTGCTCAAGTACAACGATGGTCGCCTGCTGCCGACCATGTTCAACGGCGCGATGCTGACTTCAAAGGAAGTGAAGGACCTGACCTTCATGGCCGCACGCCTGGACAAGTACACCGCCCGGGACTCGACCGACTCCCAGGACATTCGCGTGCACTGCAAGAACAAGCGCTATGCGTGCAACACCACCGCCGATCATTTCGACATGTACGGCTTCGACTACAAGATCAACGACCGTCTGACCGCTCAGTATCACTACGCCGAGCTGGAAGATATCTATCGCCAGCACTTCGTCGGCCTGTTGGCCAATCAGCCGCTGGGTGATGGTGTGCTGAAAGCCGATCTGCGGTTGCTGAAAAGCGCCGACAGCGGCGACGCGAAAGCCGGTTCCATCGACAACCGGGCCTTGAGCGGCATGCTGTCCTACGGCATCAGCGGCCACACCTTCAGCGCCGGCTGGCAGCGCATGAACGGCGACAACTCGATGCCGTACCTCGATGGCAGCAACCCGTACCTGGTGAACTATGTGCAGGTCAACGACTTCGCCGCCGCGCAGGAACGCTCCTGGCAGCTGCGTTACGACTATGACTTCAAGGCCATCGGCATCAACGGCCTGAGCTTCCTGACCCGTTACGTGAATGGCGATCACATCAAGGTGCCGGGCAGCGATCAGGAGGGCAAAGAGTGGGAACGCGACAGCGAGCTGAAGTACGTGATCCAGAGCGGTACGTTCAAGGACGTCAGCCTGCGGTTGCGTAATGCGACCTATCGCACCAACTACGAGAAGTTCGCCCGGGACGTGGATGAGACCCGGTTGATCGTGAGTTACAACTTTTCGGTGTTGTAATCGTTAGAGCTGTAGAGCCTGTTCAATTGCTTTCGCGAGCAGGCTCGCTCCCACGGGGGATCTTCAGCGGCCCCAGGATATGGGTCCGACGCAAGATCTCAATGTGGGAGCGAGCCTGCTCGCGAAGGCGTCTTTGCCGTCTACGCTATAGCCAATGCCAGAACCGGCTCCAGAACCCGCGATTCAGATCATCCTTGCACGCCGCGTATTGCTGACCGTACATGTCCGAGCGGTTCTGCACCTTGCGCGCCACAGGCGGCAGCCACGCCTTGCCGGCGTAGGTCTTCTGGCGAAAACCGCCCCAGCCTTCGTGGTAGTTGAGGTACTGGTTGTAGGCGTCGTACTTGTACACCCCGTTGATCGAGGTGGTCTTGTCCATGTACCAGCCGACGAAGTCGATGGCGTCATCAAAATCTTCGCGGTCGGCGCCATGTCGGCCGGTGCTTTTCTGGTAGTCGGCCCAGACTTCATCCTTGGCCTGGGCGTAACCGGCGGCGGTCGAGACCCGGCCCCACGGGATCACCCACAGCAGGTATTTGCGCGGGGTCTTGGCGTCGTAGCGGTAGCCGGACTCCTGATACATGATCGCGAACGGCACCTGGATCGGCACGCCCCAGCGCTTTTGCGTGACTTGCGCGGCGTCGTACCAATCACTTTTCTCGCGGAAAATCTCGCAGAGGTTTTCCGGGGAACGCGGCGGCGATGTTCCGCAACCGCTCAACAGTGCCGCCAATACCAACAGTCCAGCCGTGCGCCCCGAATTCAAAAGCCGTCATCCCGTCGTGCAAAAAAGGGCGCCAGTCTACGCGGTCAGGTCAACTGATGGCGATAAGGCAAATCCGGACCTGTCTTGCTGCACGTCAGGGCGGCCGCCTGTACGGCAAACCTGAGCATGGCGTCGATCTGTTCGCGTTGCAGATGCTGTAAGCCGTCCACCGAATCCAGCTCATGCTCGGTCAGCCAGGTGATCAATGCGGCCTGGAAGGTATCACCGGCGCCGACGGTATCGGCGATCTTCACCGAAGACGCCGGCACCGACCATGAGCCGTGAGCACGGCTGAATACGGTCGCGCCTTCACCCCCTCGGGTCAGGAACACCACCTGGCAGCGATGCTGCAGCCAGCCTTCGATCACGCGCTGCGGGTCCTGCTCCGGATACAGCAGGCTCAAATCTTCGTCGCTGACCTTGATCAGGTCGGCCAGCTCTACCAGTGTGGCGATCCGCTCGCGCCACAGGTCGATGTTCGGCTCGGGATTGAGGCGCACGTTCGGGTCGAGGCTGATCAGGCGTTTGCCGCTTTCGCGCTGGATCAGGGCGAGCAGGGTATCGGCCACCGGTTGCACCACCAGCGAAAAAGAGCCGAAGTGCAGGCCGCGTACTTCAGGCCCGAGCGTCGGCAGATGCGCCTGGCTCAGTTGCCGGTCGGCACAACCTTCGCCCCGAAAGCTGTAATGCGGCGAGCCATTGGCGCCCACCGCGACCATGGCCAGCGTGGTCGGGGCGGCGAAATCCACCAGATAATCCGGGCGTACGCCTTCGTCCTGCAGCACCTGCTGCAAGCGCCGGCCGAGGTAGTCGGTGGACAGCCCGGCGAACAGCGCCGAGTCCACGCCCAGGCGACGCAAACCCACCGCCACGTTGAACGGTGAGCCACCGGCAATCGCCTTGAAATTGACTTTCGATGCCTGCCCGCCGGCATCGTCTTGGCTGAAGAAATCGAACAGCGCTTCGCCACACACCAGGTACATAGTTGTTTGCTCTTTATAAGGTTGCGACATGCTGTCGATAGCGTTCATAGGCCTGCTGGAAGGCCGCGACATTGGCGGCAACCGGCAGGGTTTCACTGTTCAGGTCGAGCTTCACGCAGCGCTCGCACAAGTCGGCCAGGCTGTCTTCGTGGCCATTCGACCACGACTTGCACCATGCCGCCTGAATCGCCGCGCCGAGGGCGGCGGCTTCGCTTTGCTCGGTGCAGATCACCGGGGTGTTCATGATGTCGGCGACGATCTGCCGCCACACCGCACTTTTCGAGCCGCCGCCGATCAGGCAAATGCTGCGGCTTTGTAAACCATTCTGGCGCAGCAGATCCAGTCCGTATCGCAAGCCGAAGGTCGTGCCCTCGACGGCCGCGCGGCACAGATTGGCACGGGTCAGGTTATCGATGGTCAGGCCATGCAGGCTGCCGGTGGCGTGGGGCAGGGGAGGCACGCGTTCGCCGTTGAGGAACGGCAGCATGCTCACGCCTTCGGCGCCGATCGGCGCCTGGGCCACCAAGGCGTTGAAGGTGTCGAGATCCAGCTCGAACAGCTCGCGGATCGCCCCCGTGGCGTTGGTCAGGTTCATGGTGCAGATCAACGGCAGCCAACCGCCGCTGGACGAGCAAAAGGTCGCGACCGAAGCGTCCGGGCTGACCTTCGGCGCCTCGGCGTAGGCGTACACCGTGCCGGAAGAACCGAGGCTCATGGTGATCGCCCCCGGCTGAATATTGCCGGTGCCGATGGCGCCCATCATGTTGTCGCCGCCACCGCTGGACACCCGCGCATTGGGGTTGATGCCCAGTTGCTCGGCAATCGCCGGCAGGATCGTGCCCACGGCTTGATGGGCGTCGATCAACTCCGGCAGCGCCGCTTGCAGACGGCCACTGGCGTCGATGTCGCGCAACAGCTGCAAATCCCATTGCCGGGTGCGTACGTTGAAATAGCCGGTGCCGGACGCATCGCCATATTCGCTGCATGCACGGCCGGTCAGCCAGAAATTCAGGTAGTCGTGGGGCAGCAGGATTTTTGCGATCCGTGAGAATACGGCCGGATGTTGTTCCTTGGTCCACAGCAGTTTGGACACGGTGTAGCCCGGCGCGATGACCACGCCGAGGCGTTCCAGCGCGCCTTTTTCGCCGCCGAGGTAAGTCAGCAGACGATCGTTTTCTGCCGTGGTTTCGGTGTCGCACCAAAGCTTGGCCGGGCGCAGGACCTGGCCCTGGTCGTCGAGCAGCACCAGACCGTGTTGCTGGCCGGAAACACCGATGCCGAGGATCGACTGGCCGTCGACATTGGCCGCCAATAAAGCTCGGCGGGTAACGAGGGCGAAGGCCTCCAGCCACTGCGCGGTGTCCTGTTCGCGGCGGCCGTTGGCGCCGCTGATCATCGTGTGGGCCGCGGCACCCTGGCCCAGGACCTGACCGCTGGTGGCGTCGAGGATGATGGCTTTGGTGCCTTGGGTGCCGCAGTCAATGCCGAGGAAGAGTTGTTGGGTTGTCATGAGTGCTTCACCCGTCAGGACAGAATGCGTTCCAGCGTCCGCGTTACGCCTTCTTCACGCAAGCTGTTCAGGCACCACTCAAACGCTGCGACAAACTCCGCCGAACGCGCAATTGCCACCCCGAAAATCTCCTCAACCCCCAACAGCCGTTCAGTGATCAACGCGTCATCCGCCACCAATCCCTGGCAGAACGCCGCCCGAGGGTCCGGAATCGAGTAGGTGTCGCCATTCTCGTCAACACCTTTCAAGTAAAGCGCCCACGCCGCCACGACCAGTGCCGCCCGTTTGGTCTCGCGCCCGTCAGCGATCAACCGATTGATCGTCGGAATGGTGAACTTGGGAAACTTCGACGAACCGTCCGAACACACCCGCTCCAGTTGATCGGCAATCGCCTGGTTGGAGAATCGCGCCACCAGCGTGTTTTTGTATTCGGTCAGGTCGATGCCTGGCACCGGCGCCAGTTGCGGGGTCACGTCCAGGTCCATGTAGGCGCGCATGTAGCGAACGAACAACGCGTCATTCATGGTTTCGTGGACGAAACGGTAACCCTTCAAAAAACCCAGATAGGTCAGCGCCAGATGGCTGCCGTTGAGCAGTTTGATCTTCATCTCTTCGTAGGGCGAAACATCGTCGGTGAACTGCACACCGACCTTTTCCCAGGCCGGGCGGCCATTGACGAATTTGTCTTCCAGCACCCATTGCACGAACGGCTCGCAGACCACCGGCCAGGCGTCGTCGACGGCGTGCTTGTCTGCCAGTTGCAGGCGATGCGCAGTGCTGGTCATGGGCGTGATGCGGTCGACCATGGCATTGGGGAAGCTGACGTTGGCGTCGATCCAGTCACGTAAATCCGGATCCAGCAGCGCGGTGAAGGCCAGCAGCGCCTTGCGGGTGACGGCGCCGTTGTGCGGCAGGTTATCGCAGGACATCACGGTAAACGCCGGAATGCCCGCTGCACGTCGTTTGGCCAGGGCTGCGCAGAGGAAACCGAACACGGTTTGCGGCTGGTGCGGGTAGGTCAGGTCGTGCTGAATCTGCGGCAGGTGCGCCATGAACTCGCCGTTGCTGTCATCGATGCAATAACCGCCCTCGGTGATGGTCAGCGAGACGATACGGATCTGCGGATCGGCGAGTTTGTCGATCAGCACCTGAGGGCCGTCCTCGGCCAGCAACATGTCGCGGATCGCACCGATGACCCGCACTTCGGTGTCGTCGCTGTCACCCAGTTCGAACAGGGTGAACAGGTAATCCTGTTCCTTGAGGTCGTCCCGGGCGCGGCGGTCTTCGGTGCGCAGGCCGACACCGCAAATGGCCCAGTCCGTTGCTTCGCCGGTGTTCATCAGCGCATCGGTGTAATACGCCTGATGCGCACGGTGGAAACCGCCGACGCCGATGTGGGCGATGCCCTGACGGGTTTCGCTGAGGTTGTAGGCCGGGAGTTTCACTTCGGCGGCGAGGCGATTGAGGTTCTGTTGGTTCAGTTTCATCGGTCGGTCTCGAAATCAGGCGGCGGCGCGCAACGGGCGGGTCAGCGCCACGCCGTCGGCATCGAACAGATGGCAGTGGGCGGCGTCCAGGTGCAGGTTCAGTTGTTCGCCGTAACGGCTCGCCAGATCACCGCGTACGCGCATGGTCAGGGCTTCGCCGGCGTTGGTCGTGACGTGGCAAAAGGTGTCGCTGCCCAGTCGTTCGCTGACGTCGGCGGTGACTTGCAGGGTGCAGTCGCCTGATTGCGCCAGTTCCAAATGTTCCGGGCGAATGCCCAGGGTCACGGCGCTGCCGACACTGAGGTGCGAGGCGTTGAACGGCAGGGTGATGCGGGTGCCGGCGTCCAGCGAGACTTCGCAGCTCGGGCCATCGATTCGGGCAATCTTGCCCTTGAGGAAGCCCATTTTCGGCGTGCCGAGAAACCCGGCGACGAACAGGTTGGCGGGGTGGTGATACAGCTCCAGCGGCGAGCCGACCTGTTCGATCCTGCCGCCATTGAGCACCACGACCTTGTCGGCCATGGTCATGGCTTCGACCTGATCGTGGGTCACGTAGATCATTGTGGCCTTGAGGTCTTTGTGCAGGCGCAGCAGCTCCAGGCGCATTTGCACCCGTAGCGCCGCGTCGAGGTTGGACAGCGGTTCGTCGAACAGGAAGATTTTCGGGTTGCGCACGATCGCCCGGCCGATGGCCACGCGCTGACGCTGACCGCCGGACAGCTGTTTCGGTTTGCGTTCCAGCATCGGGCCCAGTTCGAGAATGCGTGCCGCTTCGCCGACTTTTTTCTCGACTTCGGCTTTCGGCACACCGGCCAGATCGAGGGCGAACGACATGTTTTTCTTCACGGTCATGTGCGGGTACAGCGCATAGGTCTGGAACACCATCGCCAGGTCACGCTTGGCCGGGCTGACTTCGGTGATGTCGCGCCCGTCCAGCTCGATGGTGCCGCCGCTGACTTCTTCGAGCCCGGCGATCAGCCGCAGCAGGGTGGATTTGCCGCAGCCCGACGGGCCGACGAACACCACGAACTCCTTGTCGTTCACTTCAAGGTCGATGCCCTTGATGATGGAAAAACCTTCGAAGCCTTTTTGCAGATGCTTGATTTTCAGGTTGGCCATGTTGGCGCTCCTCTTGCGAATTCTTATTTGACGGCGCCGAACGACAGGCCGCGAACCAATTGTTTCTGGCTGATCCAGCCGAAGATCAGGATCGGCGCGCAGGCCAGGGTCGAGA
The DNA here is from genome assembly GCF_024981055.1 of Pseudomonas sp. BW7P1. Classification (NCBI taxonomy): domain Bacteria; kingdom Pseudomonadati; phylum Pseudomonadota; class Gammaproteobacteria; order Pseudomonadales; family Pseudomonadaceae; genus Pseudomonas; species Pseudomonas sp. BW7P1. The sequence goes on from NZ_CP103374.1 coordinate 3,051,845, forward strand.
CGGCCGACAACTTGGCCCAGAACAGGCCTTCGGGGCTTGAGTAGGAAGCGATCAACGCGGTCAGCGGAGCGGCTTTGGACGAGGTCAGGTTCAGCGACCAGAACGCTTCGTTCCAGCACAGGATCAGCGACAGCAGTACGGTCGACGCGAGGCCGCCCTTGGCGATCGGCAGCAGTACGCGGAGCATTTCCTGGGCGAGGGTGGCGCCGTCGAGGCGGGCGGCTTCGAGGATGTCCTTGGGGATGTCCTTGAAGTAGGTGTAAACCATCCAGACCACGATCGGCAGGTTGATCAGCGTGTAGATCACAATCAGCGCGATGCGCGTATCCAGCAGGCCGAAGCTCTTGGCCAGCAGGTAGATCGGCATCAGCACGCCCACCGGCGGCAGCATCTTGGTGGAGAGCATCCACAGCAGCGTGCCCTTGGTGCGCTGGGTTTCGTAGAACGCCATCGAGTAGGCCGCCGGCACCGCGATCAGCAGGCACAGAGCCGTGGCGCTGAAGGAAATCACGACGGAGTTCCAGGCGAAACTGAAGTAGTCGCTGCGCTCGTTGATGTGCAGGTAATTCTCCAGCGTCGGCGTGAAGAACAACTGCGGCGGCGTGGCGAAGGCGTCGATTTCGGTCTTGAAACTGGTCAGTACCATCCAGAAGATCGGGAAGAAAATGATGATCGCGATGGCCCATGCCAGCGTGCCGAGCAGCAGGCTTTGCAGCCGGCGGGATTGTTGAAGAGTCATGGCAGGCCTCAGGCTTTGTCAGTCAGGTTTTTGCCGATCATCCGCACCAGAATGATCGCGGCGATGTTGGCGATGACCACGGCGATCAGGCCACCGGCCGAGGCCATTCCGACGTCGAACTGCACCAGCGCCTGGTTGTAGATCAGGTAGGCGAGGTTGGTCGACGCATAGCCGGGGCCGCCGTTGGTGGTGGTGAAGATCTCGGCGAACACCGACAGCAGGAAGATGGTTTCGATCATCACCACCACGGCAATCGGTCGCGCCAGATGTGGCAGGGTCAGGTGCCAGAAAATCGCGACGGGACCGGCGCCATCGAGGCGGGCGGCTTCCTTCTGTTCCTGGTCGAGGGACTGCATGGCCGTCATCAGGATCAGGATCGCGAAGGGCAGCCATTGCCACGACACAATGATGATGATCGACAGCAGCGGGTAATGGGCCAGCCAGTCCACCGGTTGCGCGCCGAACAGCTTCCAGATGTACGCCAGGATTCCGGACACCGGGTGGAAGATCAGGTTCTTCCAGATCAGCGCCCCGACCGTGGGCATGATGAAGAACGGCGAAATCAGCATCACCCGCACGATGCCGCGACCAAGGAATTCACTGGCTTCCAGCAGCGCACTGATCAACACGCCGAACACCACGCTGATCAGCAGCACGCTGCCCACCAGCAACAACGTGTTGGTGGCACCGGGCAGGAAGCCGGAGTCGGTCAGAAAGAACGTGAAGTTATCCAGCCCGACGAACTCGTTGATGCCCGGGTCGAGCAGGTTGTAGCGAATCATCGAGAAATAGACGGTCATGCCCAGCGGCACGATCATCCACAGCAGCAACAGGGCCACCGACGGGCTGACCAGAAACCAGCCGGGGTTGGCCACGCGGTTTTTGCGCCGGGGTTGCGACAGGTCGATGTGGGCTTTGGCAGTTGAAGTATTCATGGCGGTGGTCACTTACTCGGAAACAGCGAGATATCTGTGGCGAGGGAGCTTGCTCCCGCCCGGCTGCGAAGCAGTCGTTAACCGGTCAACACGGTATGTCTGATAAACCGCATGCTGGTTTTTCGGGGCCGCTTCGCAGCCGGCGGGAGCAAGCTCCCTCGCCACAATTGAAATGAGGAGCGGCTACTTCGGATAACCCGCGCGCTTCATCTCGCGTTCGGTGGTTTGCTGTGCAGCGGTCAGCGCCTGGTCGACCGTGGTCTGGCCGATCAGTGCGGCCGAGAACAGCTTGCCGACCTGGGTGCCGATGCCCTGGAACTCGGGGATGGTCACCAGTTGAATGCCAATGTAAGGCACCGGTTTGAGGGTCGGTTTGCTCGGGTCGGCCGCTTTGAGCGATTCCAGCGTCACTTTGGCAAACGGCGCGGCGCTCATGTACGTCTCACTGTAGGTCGAGGCACGAGTGCCCGGCGGTACGTTGGCGATGCCGTCGGTCTTGGCGACCAGTTCGCCGTACTCTTTGGAGGTGGCCCACGCGCTGAACGTTTTGGCAGCGTCCTTGGCTTTGGAGCTGGTGGGAATCGCCAGCGCCCACGAGTACAGCCAGGCCGAGCCTTTGTCGGTGACCTGATGCGGCGCATAGGTGAAACCGACATGATCGGCGACCTTGCTTTGGGTCTTGTCGGTGACGAACGAGCCCGCAACGCTGGCATCGACCCAGATTGCGCACTTGCCGCTGTTGAACAGCGCGAGGTTTTCGTTGAAACCGTTGCTGGATGCGCCGGGTGGGCCGGACTTCTTCATGGTGTCGACGTAGAAGTTCAGCGCGTTTTTCCATTCCGGGCCGCTGAATTCGGGTTTCCACTGCTCATCGAACCAGCGCGCGCCATAGGCGTTGGCCACGGTGGTGATCAGCGCCATGTTCTCGCCCCAGCCGGCCTTGCCGCGCAGGCAGATGCCGTATTGTTCCTTGTCCTTGTTGGTCAGCTTTTCGGCGAAGCCGGCGATCTGCTCCCAGGTCGGACGCTCGGGCATGGTCAGGCCGGCGTCCTTGAACAGGTCGGTGCGGTAATAGGTGATCGAGCTTTCGGCGTAGAACGGCAGGGCGTACAGCGAGCCCTTGACCGACAGGCCTTCACGCACCGACGGGAACACATCGTCGAGGGCATAACTGGCCGGCAGGTCCTTCATTGGCTCCAGCCAGCCTTTGGCGCCCCAGAGTGCGGCTTCGTACATGCCGATGGTCAACACGTCGAACTGGCCACCCTGGGTGGCAATGTCGGTGGTCAGGCGCTGGCGCAGGACGTTTTCTTCCAGTACGACCCAGTTCAACTTGATGTCCGGGTGCTCGGTCTCGAAGGTTTTCGAGAGCTTTTGCATGCGGATCATGTCGCTGTTGTTGACGGTGGCGATGGTCAGGGTCTGGGCGCCAAGGCTGACGCTGCTGAGGGTCATGCAGGTGAGGGCCAGCAGAGCTTTTGCAGTGGGTTGCATCGTGCACTCCTTTTCTGCACCCGGCGGGGGACAGAAGGACAGTTATTGTTTTTGTGTTCTTCCGGCGGGGGAAGAATGTGCACTGATTACAGCCTTCTGACGCCGGGCTGACAAATCATCCCTAACACTTGAATCGATACTTTTTTGCACTCGAGATCGAGGCGCCCAGCACAGGGAAGGGCATTTCAGAAGGGCGAGGATAATGAAACCGTACAGGTTTTCGGCGTTCAGCCGTGGTTCTGCTCGGTCAGACGCTGCACCACCAGACGCCGGTAGTGCGAGGGTGTCATGCCTTTGAGTTGCTGAAAGCGCCGGTTGAAATTGGAAATGTTGTTGAAGCCCGACTCGAAGCACACCTCGGTCACCGGTTTGTCGCCGTCCGCCAGCAGTTCGCAGGATTTGCTGATGCGCAGACGATTGACGAATTCGATGAAGTTGCGCCCCGTCGCCTGTTTGAACACACGGCTGAAGTAGGTCGGCTTCATGCCCAGATGCTCGGCGACTTCCTCCAGCGGCAGTTCGCGGGCGTAGTGGGCGAAGATGTAATCCACTGCGCGGTTGGTGCGGTCGATATTGTGTTCATCGGCCAATTGCGGGGTGGTCACGCCCGACAGCAGTTGGTAGTCGTCAGTGGCGGCGAGCAGCTCCATCAAAATGAAAAAGTGCCCCAGACGGGTGATGCCCCGGGTGTCGGCAATCTTCTGCATCAGAGTTGTGGCCTGGCGGATCGTGTGCGGGCAACGGAACTCGATGCCGTACTGGGCACGCTCCAGCAACGGCGCCAGGGTTTTCAGCTCGGCAAATACTTGATGGCCGCTTTCGAACAGCTCATCGGTGAAGTTGACCAGCATGTCGCGTTTGTCGACCACTTCGTCTTCGGCCACCTGGCTGATCCAGTTATGCGGCAGGTTGGGGCCGGTCAGAAACAGCGTCTGCGGGTGAAAATTGCCGATGTAGTCGCCGATGAACACCTTGCCCGAGCTGGCGACGATCAAATGCAACTCGTATTCCTTGTGAAAGTGCCAGCGCACCAGCGGACAGGGGAAACCGTGCTGGCGATAAATGATGGACAACCCGTTGTGGTCATCCATCAATTCGTAAGAGGGGTCGGTCACGCGGGCTGAGCGGGTCATGGCTGGACACTTTTTTGTTATCGCCCGGCGATCATGCCTCTTTGCAAGCGGGTTGCGCCAGCCTGCAGGCGGGCCATCAAGTACGTTGTCGGGCTTTCATCAAACTGGCTATCCGGCAGAACTCCACCAGGTCCGATTCTTCCATGAAGTCGACGTTGATGATGTTGCACTTCAAGGCCCAGTAACTTTTGTCCAGGTCGAACCACTCGTTCAACTCGTCGTGTATGTCGACGGGCCCACCAAGGGCTGTGTAACTGGTGGCGGACAATGACCAGGGACGCCAGCTCCCCGGCGGGTTTTCCATGACACTGCCAATGTACTGTCTCAATTCATCCGGACTGGTAATGCCATTGCCGGACCATCGATGACTGATCGATTCGTGAAATACCGTGTGATCCAGTTGCCAATGGGATCTGGCGGCCGCGAACACACGTTGTTGTGTGTGAAGCCGCTTGAGTTCTCGAAGACTCAAAGACAAGTTTCGGCGAGGCACAAGACGGTGACCCAGAAAGTTCATCATCATTTTATTGAAGTAGTCGTAGTCGAAGTCGCCCCCGTCGAGACTGTGGAAGTCCAGAACAATGAATTCGTCCGGGTTGTCATCCAAAAACTTATTCACGTCGTTGAACAGTCGTCCAAGGGTTCGAGAGTTTCGGTGGCCGTTATGATGCATGACGAACCTCTCCGGGCCTTCTGCCTGGGCGTCGTAGGTCAGGCGAATGTCGAGCGCTCTGGAGCCACGGTTCAGTTGGGTGATGAAAGTATCGTGCTGACAGGCCAGCCAATGTCGCGGCGGGCCGAAAAACGGATACGAGGCGCGCCAGTCACTGCCGGCGTTATGGGTCCCCGGCAAAGTCAGCTCGGAAATGGACAATACATCAATGGCGGGTGTTGAACCCATCCAGTTATTGGTGCTCATGTGTGCATCCTGCGTAAGTTTCGATTAATGCGCTGCGCATATAAAACATGCAGGCAGCGCGGGCAGGATGTTTATAAAGTCCGTTAGCTGAATTGACGATGCCGGGATTGATGCAAGTTGTTGGCTATTGTTTTTGCAGGTTTCAAGAAAGTTATTTGTGCTGGTTCTTGGCTTCAATCCATTGGGCCATGTATTGCGTGCTCTTGTGAGCGTGGTGACGCAACATGCTGCCGATAAAGTTGTCACGTCTTAGTTGAACAATATTGTTGCGACACTCTTGCAGCTTGTTGATCAATGCCGGTCCATGGACGGACTGCGGGTAGACCTGACTGAGCAGCGCCTGCCCCTGAGACCGGGCTGTCTGCCATCGGGCCTCGTCGCGATACAGCTCGACGGCAGCATTGGCCAGCTCCTGCGCCGTACGACAAATGGCGCCCGGCCAGGGCTGATCGGTGTGCATGCCTTCAGCGCCGATCGGCGTGGTGACACTCGGCGTTCCGCAGAGCATGGCATCGATCAGTTTGCCCTTGATTCCCGCGCCGAAGCGCAAGGGCGCGAGGCAGACACGCGCGTCGGACATGACCTGCAATGCATCCTCGGCCCAGTTCATGATGTGAAAACCCTGCGCGGCATTGTGCAGCGCAGCGGCCTTGGGCGGCGTGTAGGCGCCGTAGATGTGCAGTTGCGCTTTCGGCAGCTGTTCGCGGATCAGCGGCCAGACGGTCGACTTCAACCATAGAACCGCGTCCCAGTTGGGGGCGTGGCGGAAGTTGCCGATGCTCAGAAAGTGCGCGCGATCTTCATAGGCTTTCGCCGGCGTGGTTGGTGGTTCGACCATCAACGGACACCAGTGCAATAAATGGCGCGGCAAGTTGAACTGCTGCACCAGCAACTCGATTTCCACCGGTGAAATCATCAGGTTCAGATCGCAGCGGTAAAGGGCGGCAATCTCGCGTTTGGCCAGATCGGTGTCTGCCATCCGTTCGAATTCTTCGCGCAGTGCAGGCGCGAACAGTGGGTGGAAGTCATCTGCGTCGTCGCTGGCCTTCAGCCGATCTTTCAAGCGCTGATGACGTGCGTGGCGCAGGCTCTGCAAGTCCGAAGTTTCCAGAACGCGCAGGGCATCGGGACAGTGCTTTTCCACGCGCCAGCCGAACTGTTCTTCGATCATGAACTGGTCGAACAGCACGATATCCGGCGCCAGCTCGCTGACGAAGACATCGAAACTGCTGTTGTTCAATTCGATCGGAACCGTGCGGATGCCCAGTTCGGCAAGATCGGCCGGATGTTCGCCGACGCCCGCAGGGCTGGCAAACGTAATGTCCCAGCCCTGCTGCAAAAAGGTATCGAGAATCTGCATGACGTGCCCGCTCGCCGCGGACGAACGGGGTTCCGGCCAGACGTAACCAATGACGAGGACTTTGGTTGCGGGCTGACTCATGAAAAGGTGTTTCCTGAAGAACGAGAGAGAAGAGAAAAAACGCGCGGATTAAAACATATCCCGAGGATGAATCCGCGCTGAGACGCGGTGTGTCACTGTTGATTCAGAATGCTTTTCACCTTGTCGCGCAATTGATCGATCGAGAACGGTTTGCCGATCACGTGCATATCCGCCGGCACTTCAATGGTCTCGGCATAGCCGCTGGCGAACAGAATCGGCAGGGCCGGACGCACGTTGCGCGCTTCGCTGGCCAGTTGACGACCATCCATGATCGGCAACCCGACGTCGGTCATCATCAGATCGATGTGCTGATTCACATCCTGAATGATCGCCAGGGCCTGTTCGCTGCCATCAGCTTCCAGCACCTTGAAGTCCAGTTCCTCCAGCACGTCGACGATCAGCATGCGCACTATGGTGTCGTCTTCTACTACAAGGATGGTGGGTGTGGCGGTGGACATAGTGGCGGCTCTCAAGAAAGGGGGGGCGATGGCGCCGGTCGAAGGATTTTGCCGGGCTCTTGCATGAGTAAGTGGCGCATGGCCACAAGTTCCCGAATGGATACAAAAAAGAACAGCGGCAGACGGGCAGGCAGGATAACCGTTGGCTGGCGATTCGGTGCAGGCAAATATGAGAAAACAGTGCTAACACTGTGAGAAAAATGGATCCATGCCGCCGTTTTGGGGCAAACTCCCTGGTTTTCGACAGTTCGACAAGGCTGCCACATGTCCACTCCGTCTTCGGTTGATGAGCAACGCTTTCGCAAACTCCTGAGCCGTAACGTCAGTCTGCCTTTGGGCGTCGGCGTCATCAGCGCCGTATTTTTTGTTTCATTGATCAGTTATCTGTTGTCGACGATCCAGTGGGTGGAGCACACCGACCGGGTCATCAATAACGCCAACGAAGCGGTGAAACTCACGGTCGATCTGGAAACCGGCATGCGCGGTTTCCTGCTCAGTGGCGATGAACATTTCCTCGATCCCTATGAAACCGCCAAACCGCGTATCGCCGTGGCACTCGACACCTTGCTGGAACTGACGGCCGACAACCCGGTTCAGACCGACCGCCTGCGTCGCCTGCAAGCGCTGCAGACCGAGTGGGCGACCTACGCACAATCGATGATTGACCTGCAGCGCGCCAGCGGTGACTACAAGGGTGCAGTCAAGGCCGGTCGCGGCAAGCGCCTGACCGATGAAATCCGCAAGCAATTCGAAGACGTGATCGACACCGAGCAGACGTTACGCACCACCCGTAACGAAGATGTGCGCCGGACCACGATCTGGAGCATCAGTCTGTACCTGTTGTTCATTGCCGGCATCAGCGGTTTGCTGGCCTATATCGGCCGTCGCGATCTGCTCAGTCTTTCCAGCAGCTACGGCGCCAATCTGGCTGCACAGCAGGCCAGCGCCGAACGCCTGGAGCAGCAGGCCTGGTTACGCACCGGCCAGACGGAGTTGGCCGAGCAGGTGCTGGGGCAACTGACGCTCAATCTGTTGGGGCGCAATATTCTGCAATTTTGTGCGCAATACCTGGGCACTGCCGTGGCGGCGTTGTACGTGCGCGAAGAACATGGCGGCCTGAAGCGTGTGGCGACTTACGGTTTCTCCCGTGAGCAGGAACAGCAGGAACAATCCCTCTATAGCGACGAAGGCATTGTCGGGCAGGCGGCGCAGCAGGCGCGGCTGATTCGTCTGGATTCGGTGCCGGCCGATTATTTCAAGGTCAGTTCCGGCCTGGGCGAAGGCTTGCCGCACAGTGTGCTGGTGGTGCCGACCAGCGATGACGACCGGGTCAACGGTGTGATCGAACTGGGCTTCCTGCGTCCGCTGACCGAACGTGATGTGGCGCTGCTGGAACTGATTGCCGGCAACATCGGCACGTCCATCGAGGCTGCGCGTTATCGCCAGCGTCTGCAGGAAGTGCTGGCCGAAACCCAGCAGTTGAACGAAGAGTTGCAGGTACAGCAGGAAGAGCTGAAAACCGCCAACGAAGAGCTGGAAGAACAGTCGCGGATTCTCAAGGAGTCCCAGGCGCATCTGGAAACCCAGCAAGTGGAGCTGGAGCAGACCAACGAGCAACTGGCTGAACAGGCGCTGACCCTGGCTGAGCAACGTGATGCCATGGACCGCAAGAACACTGAGCTCAATCAGGCCCAGGTGCAGCTGGAAGAGCGCGCCGAAGAATTGCAGCGTTCGAGCAAATACAAGTCTGAATTCCTGGCCAACATGTCCCACGAACTGCGCACGCCGCTGAACAGTTCGCTGATCCTGGCCAAGCTGCTGGCGGAAAACCCGCAGGAAAATCTCAGCGCCGAACAGGTGAAGTTCGCCGAATCGATCTACTCCGCCGGCAACGATCTGCTCAACCTGATCAACGACATTCTCGATATTTCCAAGGTCGAAGCCGGCAAACTGGAAGTGGTTCCGGAAAACACCAGCGTGGCACGTCTGGCCGACAGCCTGCGCAGCGTGTTCGAACCGTTGGCGGCAGACAAGCAACTGGCGTTCGACGTTGAATTGCAGCCCGATGCGCCGATGACGCTGTTCACCGACCGTCAGCGCCTGGAGCAGGTGATCAAGAATCTGCTGTCCAACGCCGTGAAATTCACCGAGCACGGCAAAGTCAGCCTGACCATCGCCGGCCAGCCGGACGAGCGCATTGCCTTTATCGTGCGCGATTCGGGGATCGGCATCGCGGCGGATCAGCAGGAAAGCATTTTCGAGGCGTTCCGTCAGGCCGACGGCACCACCAACCGCAAGTACGGCGGGACCGGATTGGGACTGTCGATTTCCCGGGACCTGGCGACGTTGCTGGGTGGTTCGATCAGTGTCAGCAGCGCACCGGGGCAGGGCAGCGTGTTTACCCTGGTATTGCCGCAGCACTACAGCGAAGGGGCCGAAAAGGCGCTCGCACCGTTGACGCTGGCACCGCCCGCGCCGGTGGCCGCACCGAATTCGGAAGTCTCGCCGCTGGCGTCCGTTGAAATCCCGCGTTTCAACGACGACCGTAACAAGGCGCCATTCGATACGCGCTGCATTCTGGTGGTGGAAGACGAGCCGAACTTCGCTCATATCCTGTACGACCTGGCCCATGAGCTGGGTTACCAGTGCCTGGTGGCCCACGGCGCCGATGAAGGTTACGACCTGGCGAAAGACTTCGCCCCGGATGCGATTCTGCTGGACATGCGTCTGCCGGATCACTCCGGTCTGACCGTCCTGCAGCGTTTGAAAGAACACGCCGAAACCCGGCACATTCCGGTGCACGTGATTTCCGTGGAAGACCGCGTCGAAGCGGCCATGCACATGGGGGCCATCGGTTACGCGGTGAAACCGACCACCCGCGAAGAGCTCAAGGATGTGTTTGCGCGTCTTGAAGCCAAGCTGACCCAGAAGGTCAAGCGCGTGTTGTTGGTCGAAGACGACGACCTGCAGCGGGAAAGCATCGCCCGGCTGATCGGCGACGACGACATCGAAATCACCGCTGTCGGCCTGGCCCAGGACGCGCTGGAGCTGCTGCGCACGACGATCTTCGATTGCATGGTCATCGACCTGAAGCTGCCGGACATGCTTGGCAACGAACTGCTCAAGCGCATGTCTACCGAGGACATCTGCTCGTTCCCGCCGGTGATCGTCTATACCGGGCGCAACCTGACCCGCGACGAAGAGGCCGATCTGCGCAAGTATTCGCGTTCGATCATCATCAAGGGCGCGCGCTCGCCGGAGCGCTTGCTGGACGAGGTGACACTGTTTCTGCACAAAGTCGAATCGCAGTTGTCCCATGAACGGCAGAAGATGCTCAAGACCGCCCGCAGCCGCGACAAGGTCTTCGAAGGCCGTAAGGTGCTGCTGGTGGACGACGATGTACGTAACATCTTCGCCCTGACCAGTGCGCTGGAAACCAAGGGCGCAGTCGTGGTGATCGGTCGTAACGGCCGTGAAGCGATTGAAAAACTCAATGAAGTCGAGGACATCGATCTGGTGCTGATGGACGTGATGATGCCGGAAATGGATGGTTTTGAAGCCACCATGGAAATCCGCAAGGATCCGCGCTGGCGCAAGCTGCCGATCATCGCGGTGACGGCCAAGGCCATGAAGGACGACCAGGAGCGCTGTCTGCAGGCGGGCGCCAATGATTACCTGGCCAAGCCCATCGACCTGGATCGCCTGTTCTCGCTGATTCGCGTGTGGTTGCCGAAGATGGAACGCATTTAGTGGAACGCAGTTATCCAGCCGAACGAAACAGTGAAATCGAATTGCGCTTGCTGATCGAGGCCATCTACCTCAAATACAGCTATGACTTTCGTGACTATTCCGGCGCGTCCATCAAGCGCCGGGTGCAACATGCGCTGAGCCAGTTCGAATGCGCGACCATTTCGGCGTTGCAGGAGAAAGTCCTGCATGATCCGACCGCCTTCATGCAACTGCTGCAACTGCTGACGATTCCGGTCAGTGAGATGTTCCGAGATCCGTCGCACTTTCTGGCGATCCGCCAGGAGGTGGTGCCGCTGCTCAAGACCTATCCGTCGATCAAGATCTGGATTGCCGGCTGCAGCACTGGCGAGGAAGTCTATTCGATGGCGATCCTGTTGCGCGAAGAAGGTCTGCTCGATCGCACGATCATCTACGCCACCGACATCAATCCGCGCTCGCTGGAGAAGGCCAAGCAGGGCATCTTCTCGATGGAGAACGTGCGTGCCTATACCGCCAACTACCAACAGTCCGGCGGCTTGCGTTCGTTCGCGGACTACTACACGGCGGCCTATGGTTACGCGATTTTCGACAAGAGCCTGTGCGAGAACGTGACGTTTGCCGATCACAGCCTGGCGACGGATAGCGTATTCTCCGAAACTCAATTAATTTCATGTCGTAACGTATTGATTTATTTCAACAAAAAACTTCAGGATCGTGCGTTCGGGTTGTTCCATGAATCGTTGTGTCACCGTGGTTTTCTGGTACTGGGCAGCAAGGAAACGCTGGATTTCTCCGGCTATTCCAACCAGTTCGAACCTCTGGTGAAACAAGAACGGATCTACCGCAAATCATGAACCGTGCAGTGGATCTGCCCAAGGTGGAGGCGATTGTGGTCGGAGCCTCGGCCGGTGGTGTCGAAGCCTTGATGACGATGCTCGGTGAACTGCGGGCAGGCTTCTGTCTGCCGATCATTATCGTGCTGCACCTGCCGGAAGAACGACGCAGCCAGCTGGCCGAGGTGTTTGCCCGGCGGTTGGCGCTGCCAGTCACTGAGGCCATGGACAAGCAGGACATCAAGCCCGGCACGGTGTATTTCGCCGCACCCGGTTACCACTTGTCCGTGGAACTGGATCGCAGCCTGTCGCTGAGTCTGGAAGACCGACTGCATCATTCGCGGCCGTCGATCGATTTCCTGTTCGAGTCCGCCGCCGATGCCTACGGCGAGGCGCTGGCTGCCGTGCTGCTGACCGGGGCCAATCAAGACGGTGCGCAAGGCTTGGCGCAGGTCAAGCGCCACGGCGGGCTGACCATCGTTCAGGATCCGCAAGACGCCCTGGTGGCGACCATGCCCGAGGCTGCACTGAAAATTCATCAACCGGATCACATACTTCCCATCCACGGCATCGGCCGTCTGCTTGTCGAGCTGGAACGAATCGCATGCTGAGTAATATCCAGGCAAAACTGCTGATCGTCGACGATCTGCCCGAGAACCTGCTGGCGCTCGAGGCCCTGATCAAACGAGAAGATCGCACCGTGTACAAAGCGCTGTCGGCGGACGAGGCGCTGTCGCTGCTGCTACAACATGAGTTCGCCATGGCCATCCTCGATGTCCAGATGCCCGGCATGAACGGCTTCGAGCTGGCCGAACTGATGCGCGGCACCGAGAAAACCAAGAACATCCCGATCATCTTCGTCAGTGCCGCCGGTCGTGAGCTGAACTACGCGTTCAAGGGCTATGAAAGCGGGGCGGTGGACTTCCTGCACAAACCGCTCGATATCCATGCGGTGAAGAGCAAGGTCAATGTCTTTGTCGACCTCTATCGCCACAGCAAGGCGATGAAACAACAAGTGGAAGCGCTGGAGCAGAGTCGCCGCGAACAGGAGGCGTTGCTTCAACAGTTGCAGAGCACCCAGGGCGAACTGGAGCAGGCGGTGCGGATGCGGGACGATTTCATGTCGATCGTCGCCCATGAAGTGCGCACGCCGCTCAACGGCCTTATTCTCGAGACTCAGTTGCGAAAAATGCATTTGGCCCGTAATAACGCCGCCGCGTTCACCCTCGACAAGATGCACGCCATGGTCGACCGCGACGAGCGGCAGATCAAGAGCCTGATCCGTCTGATCGAGGACATGCTCGACGTGTCGCGAATCCGTACCGGCAAACTGTCGATCCGCCCGACCCGGTTCGATCTCGTGCAACTGGTGGACAATCTGCTGCAAAACTTCGCCCAGCAGATCGAAGCGGCCGAAACCGAGGTCAGCTTCACTGCAGACGGCCCGGTAGAAGGGCACTGGGACGAGTTTCGTATCGAGCAGGTGGTCACGAATCTGCTGACCAACGCCTTGCGTTATGGCGGCAAGAGTCCGATCAAGGTCCGGGTTTATCGTGAAGGCAATGAGGCTCGGGTGGAAGTCGCGGATCGGGGCATCGGCATCAGCGAAGAGAACCAGAAACGCATTTTTCAACAGTTCGAACGGGTCTCCGCCAAGACGGTGGTCGCCGGTCTCGGGCTGGGTCTGTTCATTTCCGAGCAGATCGTCGCCGCCCATGGCGGCTCCATCGTCGTCGAAAGCAAGATCAACGAAGGCGCCCTGTTTCGCGTTTGTCTGCCGCTCCAGGAAAACGGCGAAACAAACGCAACCTCTGAGTGACCACACGGTCGTATCAGCAGCTATTGACCGAACAAAGGCTTCCCATGAGCGTAGATGCACAAGATGTAGTACTCGTCGTCGAGGACGAACCGGTGATCCTGATGGTGCTGACAGACTATCTGTCGGGACAGGGCTATCGCGTATTGCAGGCCGAAAACGGCGAGCAGGCGTTCGAGATTCTGGCGAGCAAGCCGCATCTGGACATGTTGATTACCGACTTTCGCTTGCCGGGCGGAATATCCGGCGTGCAGATCGCCGAACCTGCCGTCAAATTGCGCCCTGACCTGAAGGTGATCTTCATCAGCGGCTATCCGCAGGAAATCCGCGAGACCGGCAGCCCGATCACCCGTCGGGCGCCAATTCTGGAGAAACCGTTCGACCTGGACGTGTTGCAGGAAAAGATTCAGGAATTGCTGGCCTGAGGCGTCAAACGCCTCAGTTCTTGATCATTTCCCGCACCTTCGACGTCAACAGATCGAAGGTGAACGGCTTGGTGATCATCTGCATGCCAGGGTCGAGAAACCCGCCGCGAACCGCGGCGTGCTCGGCGTAGCCGGTGATGAACAGCACTTTCAATTCAGGCCGGTATTGCCGGCCGATTTCCGCCAGTTGCCGACCGTTCATGCCTGGCAGGCCGACATCGCTGATCAGCAGGTCGATGCGTTGCGCGGAATCGAGGATAGGCACGGCGCCGTCGGCGTCGCTGGCTTCGACAAATCCATAACCCAACTCGCTCAATACGGCGCTGACCAGTACACGCACGGCCGGGTCGTCTTCGACGATCAGCACGGTTTCGCCTTCCTGCGCTTCGGGCATCTGTTCCGTATCTACAGGCGTGTGGGGCAGGGATTCACCCTTGAAGCGCGGCAGATAGAGTCTGACCGTCGTGCCCCGGTCGATTTCGCTGTCGATCGAAACGTGGCCGCCGGACTGCTTGCTGAAACCGTAGATCATCGACAGGCCCAGCCCGGTGCCCTGACCGATGGGCTTGGTGGTGAAAAACGGATCGAACGCGCGATTGATGACGCTCTCCGGCATGCCGCAACCGTCGTCGCTCACGCTGAGCACCACATAATCGCCAGGGTTCAAATTGCTGTAAGCGTCGGTGAAGTCGCTGTCCAGCACCTGATTGCCCGTCTCAACCACCAGATTGCCGCCGTCGGGCATCGCATCACGGGCATTGATCACCAGGTTGAGCAGGGCGCTTTCCAGTTGATTGGGATCCGCCTCGGCCACCCACAATTGATCGTGCAGGCGCATGTCCAGCTGGATGCTCTCGTTGAGGCTGCGTTGCAACAGCTCACCCATCGATTGCACCAGATCATTCATCTGCACGGCTTTGGAATCCAGCGACTGCCGGCGGGAGAATGCCAGCAGGCGGTGCGTCAGGCCGGCGGCGCGGTTGGCGGAAGTCACACCCAGGTCGATCAGACTGTCCAGGTCTTCCAGACGCCCGCGAGCCAGACGCCGGCGCAACAGTTCAAGGCTGCCGATGATGCCGGTCAGCATATTGTTGAAATCGTGGGCGATACCGCCGGTGAGCTGGCCGACCGCTTCCATTTTCTGCGACTGACGCAGGGCTTCTTCGTTATGGCGCAGTTGTGCGGTGCGTTCTTCGACCTGCTGCTCAAGGGTTTCCAGGATCGATTGCAGGCGCAGCTCACTGTTGCTCAGGTCGATCAGGCGGTCGCGAGCCTCGTACTGTCGTCGTCGCCCGCGCAATGCGGTGGAAACGAGGCTGATCAACGTCGCAGGATGGAAGGGACGCTCCAGAAATGTCACGTTGCCGAGCAGTTCACTGAGCTGCGAGGAAGGGCTTCGATCGGAACCTCCATGATGGGTCAGTAAAACGATCGGCAGGTCCGACCACGCCGGTTGCTGTTCCAGATACAGCAACAATCCCTCCAGACCTGCGTCACGAAGGGCCTCGGTTGCGATCAGCAGCAGACCCGCTCCGGCTTCGAGCTCGTGGCAGAGCTTGGTGAAATCGGGGGTGATCGTGCCGCCATAGCCAGCCTCGTTGAGAATCATCAACGCGATCTGACTGTCCCGACCCTGTGGCGTCAGAATCAATGTCCGTTCGGTCAGCGGCATTGCAAGGGTCACAAGTCGGCATCCTTGAGCAACGGTTTGCTTTCGCCGAGGTAGGTCGGCACACCTCGCAGTACGCCCTGAAAGGCGTCCAGAGGCTCACCGATGGTCAGCCCTTCGGAGGAAATACGGTATTCGCGAATGGTGGATTCGTGGCTGCCGGTGCGCTTTTTGATGATTGAAATGGCCCGACGGACCTTGCCCAAGGCTTCGAAGTAGCGCAGCAGGATGACCGTGTCGGCCAGATAGGTGATGTCCACGGGCGCCTGCATCTCTCCGACCAGGCCATGCTGGGCCACCGTGATGAACGTGGCGGCGCCCTGACGGTTCAGATACAGCAACAGTTCGTGCATATGCAGAACGAGCGCGTTCTCTTCCGGCATGGCAGCCTGATAACCATTGAGGCTGTCGATAATGACGGTCTTGATCTCGCCTTCGTCGACACAACGTCGCACGCGATGGGAGAACTCGCCGGGGGACAGTTCCGCGGCGTCCACCTGTTCAATCAGCAGATTGCCGGTGGCCTGCAGGGCATTGAGATCGATGCCCAGGCCCTTCATGCGTTTGAACAGCAGACCCAGTTCTTCATCGAAGATGAACAGCGCCGCTTTCTCTCCACGGGCCACCGCCGCCGTGGCATAGACCATGGCCACCAGTGACTTGCCGGTACCTGCCGGGCCGAGGATCAAGGTGCTGGAGCCCGCTTCGACGCCGCCGCCCAGCAGATCGTCCATCTCGCTGATGCCGCTGCTCATCGATCTTCGCGAGTAGTCGGTTTTGTGTTCCGCCGCCACCAGACGCGGGAAGACGTGTACGCCATCGCTCAGAATGGTGAAGTCATGAAAGCCGCCACGATATTTCTGGCCACGGTATTTCACCACCCGTGCGCGCCGACGCTCCGCCCCATAGTTGGGGGTCAGTTCTTCCAGGCGAATCACGCCGTGGGCGACGCTGTGAACGGTTTTGTCGAGGGACTCGGCGGTCAGGTCGTCCAGCAGCAGAACGGTGGCGTCGTAGCGGACGAAATAGTGTTTGATCGCCAGAATCTGTCGACGGTAACGAAGCGAGCTCTGTGCCAACAGACGGATTTCCGAAAGGCTGTCGAGCACCACGCGAGTCGGCTTGAAACGTTCGACCACTTCGAAAATCTGCCGGGTGGCTTCGCCCAGCTCCAGGTCCGAAGAATAGAGCAGGCTCTGTTGATGCTCGGCGTTGAGCAGGTTTTCCGACGGCGTCAGCTCGAAAATCTCGATATTTTCGTCCAGCGCCCAGCCGTGGGAGGCCGCGCCCTGGCGCAACTCCCGCTCGGTTTCCGACAGCGTGATGTACAACGAGCGTTCACCGGCACGGGCACCGGCCAGCAGAAAGTGCAACGCAATCGTCGTCTTGCCGGTCCCGGGTTCGCCCTCCAACAGAAAAACGTGACCACGAGACAAGCCACCGGCCAGGATATCGTCCAGTCCTTCGATGCCGGTGGCGGCCTTGGCACTGATCAACTCGTTCGATGTAGACAAGAAATGTCCTCTCATAAACAGGGAAACGAGGCAGCGGCGGTGCACGCCGTTCAGGGCTGCCTGATTAACTTGACCTTTTGACGGGGTGACGGTTCCGATTTTATTGCCAGAGATGTCCGGAGGCTGTCAATTATCGCTCACAGACCCTGCTGCAGGGCCGGGTCGTCCGGGTTCATCTGTTCGAGCTGGGCCAGCAGAATCTGCACATTCTGCAACTGACCGCTTTCCTTCCAGTAATTGATCAGCAGGACCCGGGCCTTGCGGTCGGCGGGGTGGCGCTGGACGATCTCCTGCAATTGTTTCTGCGCAGCCTCCAGTTCCTCGGCGCTGTGCAGTGTGGTGGCGAGGTCGTAGCGATAATCCTTGTTGTCGGGCTCCAGCTCCACGGCCTTGGACAGGCCGAGCAGGGCGAACTCGCGTTGGTCGTGATGCAGCAGCCATAGGCCCAGAGCATGTTGCAGATAGGCGGAGTCGGGCTGGGCCTTCAGTTGCCTGGCCAGCAGTTGGCGGGCGGCATCGCTCTGGCCCTGGCGGTCGAGTACCTCGATTTGCATCACCAGCGCCGGCAGGTTGCCGGGGTCCAGGCGCAAGGTCTGGTCGAGATCCTCCTGGGCCTGTTTGAGCTCGGCGTTGTGCAGATGCAGGCGCGCCAGCTGGACGAAGTTGTCGGCGCTTTCCGGCTGACTTTGCAGGGCCAGCTCCCAACCGTCGATGCCTTGTTGCAACGGCGCGAAATACAGCCCCAGTTGATCCGGCGACAGGCCAAGCAGCGCATTGATCGCCGCAAATCGCACGGCCTGATCCTCATCGTCCAGCAACGGACCCAGCAGAAGGCTGCGTTGTCCGCCTGGCACCAGACCGGTCACGCTCCTGATCGCCGCCATTCGCACTTCGGGTGACGGGTTCTGCAGATCGGCATCGGCCAGCTTCAGGGCCTGAGGACTCGGGTAATTGGGCAGTTCGGCATGCAGCCAGACACGCCGTTTGACGGTCAGGTCGGGGCGTCCCAGTTGCTGATACAACATCCTGGCGGCTCCCGGATGCCCGGAGCGGGCAGCAGACAGCGCTTCGCTGTAACCATGCCTGATCGCTTCCGGCACTACCGGAGCGGTGCTGCGCAGGGACAGCCAGGCAATCAGGAGGATGACCACGAGGCCAAGACTGATGAGCAAGTAGCGGCGGGACTGAGGCATGCAGGTATCCGAAGCATTCCATTGACGCAGAGGGAGCAAGCTTCGGTCAGGCGACGCCGTGAGTCAAACACTGTGCCCGACACGACCCACCGCGTTTGGTGAATAGGCCTACAGGATTTGTCGCCTGCCGAAACCCTCCAGCGCTTGAAGCAGTGACTACGCTTGGTGAACCTCCTTCGATGAGCGTGTCCATGCAAGCCCTGTTCAGTTACTTCAAGGCAGTGATCCATCCAGGTCAGGCGGTATTGCTATTCGCCCTGCGCACAATCGCGGCCGGACTGCTCACGTTGTACCTGGCGTTTCTGTTCGATCTGGATCAGCCCAAGTGGTCGATCATGGCGGTGGTCATCATCAGCCAGCCACTGGCCGGAATGGCACTGGCACGCAGTTTCGGGCAGGTCATCGGCACCACCCTCGGCGCGGCGGTCGCCGTATTGATCATGGCGATCTTTCCCCAGGCGCCGTTGCCCTTCATTGCGACCCTGGCGCTGTGGCTGGCCCTTTGCACCGCCGGTGGCACCCTGTTGCGCTACACCAGTTCTCAGGCCTTCGTGCTGAGCGGCTACACCGCCGTGGTGGTGGCGCTGCTGGCGATTCCGGATCAGGACGGCACCTTTTTGCTGGCGGTCACGCGGGTAACGGAAACGCTGCTGGCGGTGGCCTGCGTGTGTATCGTCAGCTTGCTCACGGCCCGGCCGGAGGCGGTTTCCCGCAACTATTTCGCGAAAGTCGATCAGGTGATCAAACTGGTCGCCACCCATGCCGCTGCAGTAATCCGTACGGAGGAAAGCGAGGCTGAGTTCCAGCGCCGGCAAATGCTGCTGCTCGGCGAAATCAGCGCCCTGGAAGGGCTGCGGCGACATTTGTATTTCGATGCTCCGCGCCTGCGCAGCGCCAACAATCTGGTATTGCTGCTGGGCAATCAACTGATGTTGCTCACCTCGCGCCTGACCGCCCTGCGTCATCAACGTCAATTGTTGACCGAGCGCTGGGAAGGTGACCTGCCACTTGAGGTTCAGCGCCTGCGCGCCGATGAGCTGGCATTTCTCGATGAACTGGCTCGCCACGGACGTTCATTGCCGCAAGAGACGCGGCATCGACTGGTCATTCTGCAACAGCAGTTCGAGCAACTGGCCTACAGGGCCGAACAACTGACGGAGGACATGAGTGCGACGCTGCGCTCCCTCGCATGGGCGCTGCGTTGGGAGCAGGCGCGGCTGCTGCAACAGATCGAGCAGATCCTCGAGCTGAGCGAGGCGATACAGGACGGGCGGGAGGCCAGTTGCATGTTCCGTGGCCAGTCCAGTCCTTTGCACCTGGATTTCACCCTGGCGACCATGAACGCGATTCGCGCCTTCAGCGCCCTGTTGATCGCCGGGCTGATCTGGATCGAAACCGCCTGGGATGGTGCCCGTGGCGGAATGATTCTGGTCGGGATCCTGTGTTCGCTGATGGCGACGTTTCCGCGCCCCTTGATCGCAGCACAGAGTTATGCCCGGGGGCTGGGCCTGGCACTGGTGGTTTCGGCGCTGTATCAGTTCATGCTGGTGCCGGCGGTCAGCGACTTCGAATGGCTGGCCTTGCTGCTTGCGCCGTTGCTGTATGTGATTGCGGTCGGGCTGGCCAGTCCGGCTACCGCAGGCATCGGGATGGGGTTGGGGCTGTCGAGTTTCCTGATGCTGGGCCCCCAGAATGTCGGCACAGGCCAGAACACGGCCATTCAATGGTTCGAGTTCGCCGGCGCCTACGTCAGCGCGGCGATGCTGGCCTTGATCGTGTATGCGTGGATCTTTCCGTTCCGTCCGGTGTTGCGGATACGCCGGCTCTACAACGAAGCGCGAGAGCAGGTCTATCAATTGACCAGGCTGCCTGCCACGGACGAACAGCAATTCGCTTTTGAAAGCCGCATGGTCGATCGCCTGACAACGATGCTGGGGCTGTTGCCGGCAGCGAACGATCCGGACATGCAGCGACGTTATGAAATCAGCCTCGGCTGTGTGGCACTCGGTGTCGCCACTTTCCAGCTCAGGCAGCAAATGCAGACCAATACCTTATTGTCGGATGCCTTCAGCCAACAATTGATGGCGGCCCTGCGTCAGACCGGGCGTTTCGTCGCCGGTCGGCCGGACGCCAACTTGAAACCCTTGCTGACGACACTGCATGGACTGGGCGACGGGCTGGATGATCTGCATGTCGCGACCCATGAACACCTGTGGTCCGTTTTTCGTATGCGCGTGGCGTTACTGATCGTCGTGTCGTTTCTTGAACGCCATGGCGAGTACATGCAGCACCACGTCCCTGAAGGAGTACCTGGCCTTGCCCATTGATTTCGAGATTGGCGGCGTCTACCTGCCGCCCATTGCCCAGGCGTTGATTCTGGCCATCCCGATCTTTCTGTTGCTGGACTGGGGATTGCGTCGTCTTGGCGTGTTGCGTCTGGTCTGGCATGAAGCGCTGTTCGAAGGCGCTCTGTACGCCTGTGTGTGTGCCACATTGATTTTGCTGATGGGAGCCTGAGGCCTTGAAGACATTGCTCACCCGATTGACGACATTGGCGGTGGTGCTGTTGGCCATCGTGCTCGGCTGGTTCGCCTGGGAGCATTACACCCGGGCACCCTGGACCCGGGATGCGCGGGTGAGGGCGGACGTGGTGACACTCTCGGCGGACGTTTCCGGGCGCATTGTCAGTCTGGCCGTGCAGGACAACCAGCACGTTGAAAAAGGGCAACTGCTGCTGGAAATCGACCCGGCCCGCTACAGCCTGGCCGTCGAGCATGCCAAACGCTCGGTCGAAGTGGCGAGGGCCACACTGGGGCAGTCCCGGGCATCCATCGTGGCCAGCGAAGCCTTGCTCAAACAGCGCGAGAGCGAGGAACGGCGCAGGCGCACGCTCAAGCAGGGGTTTGCGATATCAGGTGAGGAGTGGGAAAAGTCCAGCACCGACGTGGCCGTGGCCCAGGCTGACCTGCTGCGCAATCAGGCCAATCTGGGGCTGGCCGAAGCCAACGTGCAACTGGCTGTTGCAGCACTGACCCAGGCAGAGCTGGACTTGCAGCGTACCCGGGTCGAATCGCCGGTCAGCGGCTACGTCACCAACCTGTTGACCCGGCAGGGCGACTACGCGGTGGCCGGCAGTGCATTGCTGGCACTGGTGGACAGTGATTCGTTTTACGTCAGTGGCTATTTCGAGGAGACCAAGCTGCCGAGGATCGAAGAGGGCGACCGCGTACGGATCGAGCTGATGAGCGGAGAGCGGTTCGGCGGCACCGTGCAAAGTATCGCGTTCGCCATCGCCGATCGGGAAAACGCGCCGGGCAGCCGGCTGCTGGCCAACATCAACCCCAGCTACACCTGGGTGAAACTGGCGCAACGGGTGCCGGTGCGGATCGGCATCGACCCTGACTATGCGGGCAAGGACCGTCTCCGGGCGGGCACGACTGCCACCGTGACCGTTCTGGAAAACCACGACAGACAGGCACAAAAAAGCCCCGCGACCGAATGATACGCGGGGCAAAAAATTGGTTGGTTGCGGCCAACCAAAGGAGCTCTTTGAAAACCTGTTACTTGCTGGCGACCGTTTCCGGTTGCCAGCCGCCACCGAGGGCCTTGTAGATCGCCACGATGCCGCGATACAGATCGACTTCGGCCTGGGCCTGGCTGTCTTCGGCATTCAAACGTTCACGCTGGGCGTCGAGCAAAACCAGGAAATCGGTGGTGCCTTCGCGATAGCGGATCTCAGCCAGATCGGCGGCCTTGCGGCTCGATTCACTCTGACGAATCAGCGAGATCAAACGTTGCTGGCGTTTGCCGTAGTCGCTGAAAGCGTTCTCGGATTCTTCCAGTGCCAACAGCACTTGTTGCTCGTAGGTCGCCAGCGCGCCCTCGGCGTCGGCATCGGCACCGCGCAAGCGGGCCCGCACGCTGCCAAGGTCGAACGCTGCCCAGGTGATGCTCGGGCCCAGTGCCCAGGCGTTGGCCGCCGAGGAACCGATCTGCGAGCCGCGCCCGGCAGTCCAGCCGAGAAAGCCGCTGAGGCTGACCCGTGGGAACAGGTCGGCCTTGGCCACACCGATACGCGCCGTGGCGGAAGCCAGTTTGCGTTCGGCGCTGAGGATGTCCGGACGACGTTGCAGCAGTTCACCTGGATCACCGATCGGCAATGCCTTGGCAATGGCAGGCAAGTCCTTCGGGCTCAGATCGACGGTCAGCTTGTCCGGACGCTCGCCCAGCAAGGTCGCGATGCGGTTTTTCTGCCGGACCTGTTCGGCCTGCAATTGCGGCACGCTGGCTTCGACTGAGGCCAGACGGGCATCGGCGCGTTCGACATCGAGCTGGTCGCCAACGCCGGCGTCACGCAGGCTGATGGTGATCTTGCGCGATTCCTGCTGGTTTTCCAGGTTGGCCAAGGCGATCTTTTCCCGCAGCTGGGCGCCGCGCAGTTGACCGTAGGCGTCCACCAGTTCGGCAATCATGGTGACTTGCAACTGGTACAGATCGGCTTCGGCAGCCTGCTGATCGGCTTCGCTGGCTTCCAGGTTGCGCTGGATGCGACCAAACAGGTCGATCTCCCAGGCCATGTCCAGCCCCAGGTCATAGCGTTCACTGTTGACCCGTCGGGTGGTCTGGCCGGGGATCTGTCCCTTGCCCAGATTGCTGCTGGCGCGGCTGGTGATGGTCGGCATTGCATCGTTGCTGACATCGTCGCGGATGGCCCGGGCTGCTTTCCAGCGAGCGAAGGCCACGCGCAACTGACGGTTGCCCTGCAGCGACTGGGTCACCAACTGGTTAAGGGTCGGATCGTCGAACTGTTGCCACCAGATGCCTTCGAACTTCGAACGATCAAAGTTCTTCTGGCCGGCGGCACCGTCGGAGGCGGCCGTGATGTTGGCTGCCTCCGTGGCCGGGGTCTTGTAGTCGGGGCCGACGGCGCAGGCACTCAGGGCCAGCACCAGCAGACTCGGCAGGAAGACTTTCAGACTCATGGGTGCGCCTCCAGTGGCTTTTGAAGATTGTTCGCCTTGGCCGCTTTGCGAGCTTCGCTGCGCTCCACGAAGTTGCGGATCAGGACGTAGAACACCGGCGTCAGCAACAGGCCGAAGAAGGTCACCCCGAGCATCCCGGAGAACACTGCCACGCCCATGGCATGACGCATCTCGGCACCGGCACCACTGGAGAGCACCAGCGGCACGACACCCATGATGAAGGCCACCGAGGTCATCAGGATCGGCCGCAGACGCAGACGGCAGGCTTCCAGTACCGCAGCCAGCGGGCTGAGGCCTTCCTGCTGTTTATCCTTGGCGAACTCGACGATCAGGATCGCGTTCTTGCACGCCAGACCCACCAGTACGATCAGGCCGATCTGGGTGAAGATGTTGTTGTCACCGCCCGATGCAATCACACCGGTGATGGCCGACAGCAGCGTCATCGGTACGATCAGGATCACCGCAAGCGGCAGGCTCCAGCTTTCGTACTGCGCGGCGAGTACCAGGAACGCCAGCAATACGCAGAGCGGGAACACGAACAATGCAGTGTTGCCGGCCAGGATCTGCTGGTAGGTCAGGTCGGTCCACTCGTAGGTCATGCCGTTCGGAAGTTCATCCTTGAGCAGTTTCTCGATGGCCGCCTGAGCCTGACCGGAGCTGTAGCCCGGAGCCGCCGCACCGTTGATTTCCGCAGTGATGAAACCGTTGTAATGCATCACGCGATCCGGGCCCGAGGTGTCACTGACCTTGATGAAGGTCGCCAGCGGGATCATTTCGCCCTTGTTGTTGCGCACTTTCAATTGACCGATCTGGTCGGATTCGAGCCGGAACTGCTGTTCGGCCTGAACGTTGACCTGATAGGTGCGTCCGAAGCGGTTGAAGTCGTTGGCATACAGCGAACCCAAGTAAATCTGCAGGGTGTCGAAGATGTCGCTGACGGCCACGCCGTGGGTCTTGGCCTTTTCCCGGTCGATGGCGGCATCGATCTGCGGCACGTTCACGGTGTAGCTGGTGAACAGGTTGGCCAGCTCCGGAACATTGTGGCTCTTGGTGATGATGTTCATGGTTTCCTTGTACAGCTCCTCGTAGCCCAGGTTGCCCCGGTCTTCGATTTGCAGGCGGAAACCACCGATGGTGCCCAGACCTTGTACCGGCGGCGGCGGGAAGATCGCCATGTAGGCTTCCTGGATCCCGGCGTACTGGCCGTTCAAGGCACCGGCAATCGCACCGGCGGACATGCTCGGATCCTTACGCTCTTCGAACGGTTTCAACGTCACGAACACGATGCCGGCGTTCGGACTGTTGGTGAAACCGTTGATCGACAGGCCCGGGAAAGCCACGGCACTTTCCACGCCTGGCTGTTTCAGCGCCAGGTCGGACATGCGCTTGATCACATCTTCGGTGCGGTCCAGGCTCGCGGCGTCCGGCAGTTGCGCGAAGGCCACCAGGTATTGCTTGTCCTGACCGGGTACGAAACCGGTTGGCGTGCTGGAGAAACCGAAGAAAGTCAGCACCATCAGGCCTGCGTACAGCAACAGGGCGATGCCGCTGCTGCGGATGACCCGGCGCACGGTACCCACGTAACCATGGCTGGCCTTTTCGAAGAAGCGGTTGAAGGGACGGAACAGCCAGCCCCCCAGCAACTTGTCCAGCACTCGGGAGAACCGGTCCTTCGGCGCGTCGTGGCCCTTGAGCAGTACCGCGGCCAGAGCCGGCGACAGGGTCAGCGAGTTGAAGGCCGAGATCACCGTCGAAATCGCGATGGTCAGGGCGAACTGCTTGTAGAACTGGCCGGTCAGGCCGGAAATGAATGCCGCAGGCACGAACACGGCGCACAGCACCAGTGCCGTGGCGATGATCGGGCCGGTCACCTCACCCATGGCCCGTTGGGTTGCTTCGAACGGCTTGAGCCCCAGTTCGATGTTTCGCTCGACGTTTTCCACCACCACGATGGCGTCGTCCACCACGATACCGATCGCCAGTACCAGACCGAACAAGGACAGGGCATTGAGCGAGAAGCCGAACAGGTGCATCACCGCAAACGTACCGATCAGCGATACCGGCACCGCCACCAGCGGAATGATCGACGCACGCCAGGTCTGCAGGAACAGGATCACCACCAGAACCACGAGGATCAGTGCTTCGAACAGGGTGTGAACCACCGCTTCGATGGAACCGCGCACAAAGATCGTCGGGTCATAGACGATGCTGTAGTCCATGCCTTGCGGGAAGTTCTTTTTCAGCTCTTCCATCTTGCCGCGAACTTCGTTGGAAATTTCGATGGCATTGGAGCCCGGGCGCTGGAAGATCGGGATCGCCACGGCCGGCTGATTGTTCAGCAGCGAACGCAGGGCGTATTGGCTGGAACCCAGCTCGACACGGGCGATGTCTTTCAGACGAGTGATCTCACCGTTATCGCCTGCGCGAATGATGATGTTCTCGAACTCTTCCTCGGACACCAGGCGGCCCTGGGTGTTGATCGACAGTTGAAAGCTCTGGGCATTCGGCGCGGGAGGTGCGCCGAGCTGACCGGCCGCCACCTGACGGTTCTGTTCGCGAATGGCCGTCACCACATCCGTGGCGGTCAGGTTGCGCGAAGCGGTCTTGTTCGGGTCGAGCCAGACCCGCAGCGAGTAATCGCCCATACCGAACAGCTGCACGTCACCGACACCACCCAGGCGTGCCAGCTCGTCCTTGATGTTGAGGATCGCGTAGTTGGACAGGTACAGCATGTCGTAGCGCTTGTCCGGCGAGGTCAAGTGCACAACCATGGTCAGGTCGGGCGAAGCTTTGTCGACGGTGATACCAATACGCGTCACTTCCTCGGGAAGTTTCGGTTCGGTGCGGGTCACACGGTTCTGAACCTGCACCTGGGCGTTGTCCAGGTCGGTGCCCAGGGCGAAGGTGATGGTCAGGGTGATCTTGCCGTCGGCGGTCGACTGCGAGGACATGTACAGCATGTTCTCGACGCCGGTGATGGCCTGTTCCAGTGGAGCGGCCACGGTTTCACCGATGACTTTGGGGTTGGCGCCCGGGAAGTTGGCACGCACCACCACGGTTGGCGGCACGACTTCCGGGTATTCGCTGATCGGCAGCTGGAACAGCGAGATGGCGCCGGCGATCAGGATCAGCAGCGAAAGCACCGCTGCGAAGATCGGCCGTGAAATGAAGAATCGGGAAAAATTCATCGGAGTTGTCGTCCCTTAACCGCGTGGGGTCGTAGCAGCCAGTTTCACAACCGAACCCTGTGCGCCTTTGGCAGGTGCGACTTTGGGCAGGTTGCTGGCTTCCAGCGCTTGTCGTTGTTGAGCCAGTGCAGCGAGGGTCTGTTCGCTGGCCATCGGAATCACTTCAGGCGATACCGGAGAGCCTGGACGAACCCGTTGCAGCCCCTTGACGATGATCGTGTCGTCCTTGTTCAGGCCGCTGCGCACGATGCGCAGGCCTTCGATCTTCGGCCCGAGTTCCACCGGGCGGTAGGCGGTCTTGTTGTCGCCATCCATCACCAGTACGAATTTCTTGCCGAGGTCGGTGCCGACCGCTTCGTCATTGATCAGCATGGCGTTGTAGGTGCCGCTGCCAACCAGTTTCAGACGCGCATAGAGACCCGGGGTGTAGGTGCCATCGCTGTTGTCGAACACGGCGCGGCCACGGATGGTGCCGGTCTTGGGGTTGACCTGGTTGTCGACGAAGTTCATCTGACCCAGGTGCGGGTTGCCGTCTTCGTTGGACAGGCCCATGTACACCGGTGTGGTCGCACCGCGCTGACCCTGACGGGCGAGTTGGGTGTATTTGAGGAACACACGTTCATCGGCGTCGAAGTAGGCGTAGACCTTGTCGGTGGAAACCACGCTGGTCAGTGGAGTGGTGTCGGCAGTCACCAGGTTGCCGGCGGTGATCTCCGCACGGCTGACGCGACCGCTGATCGGTGCGGTCACGCGGGTGAAGCTCAGGTTCAGTTTGGCCAGGTCCAGCTGGGCCTGCAGTGCACCCACGGCGGCGCGGGCTTCTTGTGCAGCGCTGGTGCGCGAGTCGGCCAGTTCGGCGGAAATCGCGTTGCTGGCGCGCAGACGTTCGCCACGGCCGGCTTCGTTTTCGCTGCGGGTGGCATTGGCACGGGCCTGAGCAACCAGGGCTTCAAGGCGGCGAACCTCGGCCTGGAACGGACGCGGGTCGATCTGGAACAGCAGGTCGCCTTTTTTGACCAATGCACCTTCGGTGAAGGCGACTTCGTCGATCTGGCCGGAGACCCGTGGACGGATTTCAACGGTCTCCGGCGCCTCGAGGCGCCCGGTGAATTCGTCCCACTCGTTGACCGGCTGTTCCAGCACCTTGGCCACGCTGACTTTTGCAGCGGGCATGGTGGCGGCGGTCTCCGGGGCTTTACCGCAGGCGCTCATCACCATCACGGCCAACAAAGCCAACGGGAAGCGCAAATGTTTGAGTGATTGTTCCATGGATGCATCCGCCAATGTATTGAAGATGGGCGGATGATGCTCGGCGGGTAGTTAGCAAACGAATCGAATGACACGAAGGTAACTATCATTCGGAATGATATAAGGCCGAGCGAAGCCCTCTAGCATGAGTCTTTCGTTAGGGGGCTATCAATGTGTTTCATGACAAATCTGTGTTGCCGTGAATGCAACAGTCATGAAACCGCTGAAGAGGGCTTCAAAGCGTGAAGCCATGTAGCGAGTAAGCCGATCCTGCTTCTTTATAGTAGAGTCGCCATCGAACCACCTGTCGTCTGAAGTTTTCCGGCACAAGGTGTGCGCAAAACGGACAGTTGGAACGACCTGTAAATGAACGACTCTACGGCTACAACCAGCGGCAACTGGTACTCGGTCATCGCGCTGGCACTGGCTGCATTCGTCTTCAACACCACCGAATTCGTACCTGTCGGCCTGTTGAGTTCGATCGGCGGCAGTTTCGACATGACGTCGGCGCAGGTCGGGCTGATGCTGACCATCTATGCCTGGGTGGTGTCGCTGACGTCGCTGCCCATCATGCTGCTGACGCGCAACGTCGAACGGCGCAAGTTGTTGCTCGTCCTCTTCGGCATGTTCATTGTCAGCCATGTCCTGTCGAGTCTGGCGACAAGTTTCGCAGTCCTGTTGCTGAGCCGGATCGGTGTGGCGTTGTCGCACGCATTGTTCTGGTCCATTACCGCCTCGCTGGCAGTACGCCTGGCGCCGCCGGGCAAGCAGGTGCAGGCTCTCGGGTTGTTGGCAACCGGGACGTCTCTGGCAATGGTGCTTGGTATTCCCCTCGGTCGGTTATTGGGCGAAGCCATGGGCTGGCGGACGACGTTTATCGCAATCGCCGCGCTGGCCGCCACGCTGGTGCTCTGGCTGGCCAGAGTCTTGCCGCTGTTGCCCAGCCAGAATTCCGGCTCACTCAGAAGTCTGCCCATGTTGTTGAAGCGGCCGGCGCTGGTGGCGATCTACATCCTGACCGCCATGGTCGTGACCGCGCATTTCACGGCTTACAGCTATGTCGAGCCTTTCATTCAGGTCGTGGCAGGCATGAGCGGCGAGACGGTGACGCTCATCCTGCTGATCTTCGGCGGTGCGGGTATTTTCGGATCTGCTTTGTTCAGCTGGCTGCATCGCTACAGCCCGTCGCGTTTTCTGATCGTTGCCGTATCGCTGCTCGCGCTGTGCCTGGCGTTGCTGCTGCCTCTGAACGGCAGCGTCTCGTACCTGTGTGCGCTGAGCGTGTTCTGGGGAATGGCGATCATGGCGTTCGGCCTTGCGTTGCAATCCCGGGTGCTGGTGCTGGCACCTGACGCCACTGATGTGGCAATGGCGCTGTTTTCGGGGATCTACAACATCGGCATTGGCGGCGGGGCGCTGATGGGGAGTTGGGTGGGGAGCCAGTTTGGTTTTGCTTATGTCGGGGTGGTGGGCGGTATGTTGGCGGCGTCGGCGTTGTTGATTTACTGCCTGTCGGTCTATCGGGTGGCTCGATCCGGAGCTTCTGTTTGAGTTCTTGAACCGCTTTGCTACCGATAGTAAAGCGGTTTCGGAAAGGCTTCTCAGGGACTGTTCGGATCCCCCAAAAACATTTTGACTCGCCTCTAGACCAGTGTTTCTAGGCCGAAATACTCCGTCTATGCCCCCACTTTTGCCCCCGCTCGTATCTAGTGCGGGAGCGATACGAAGAGCTATTTCTCAAAGCTTCCAGTATGGCACTGGCTGGCTATCAGTGTGCGTCCATCCACTATGGGGGGGACGGTTTGGAGCTCATCTACCCGGCCAATGCTCCTCAAGAACGCTGGAGATGCTGCACGACAACTAGGTCAGTGAACTTCGTCAAAACGGTTGAATGGTTCCGACAGGCCAACCGCGGCAAGCGTCCAAAGGGTGGGGCTGGCAAGGGCGGGAAGCGTGGCAAATGACTAGAGGTATTACGGGAGCGGGGGCGATTTAGCCCCCGATGTTGTCACGATCTAGCGCGAATTTTTTTGAACTGGGCACGACCACTAACAACTTTATAAGTGAAACTTTCGTTTCTAGTTGTCCCTTCGACATCTTCGTAGCCTAACTGCACGGTTCCCTCTTCCGGATTAAATGCCGCCCCTCTGGTAAGTTCAAACTCTATATCAGCTTGGCGATTCATTTGGCCGATGGCTACCTCTCCAACATTCAAAAAACGCGGACTGAAAGTGAGGGTCACATTGAAAGCGGTGTTACCGTCATTGCGCATGCGAACCTTGTTCATAGAGGTCCCTGGCTGCGAACCAGAGCCGCTGACTGTCGTCGTAAGGGAAAAGTTCGCTATCAGTGTCCGTTCCCTCTCCTTTTGTTGGAGCTCCAGTGCACTCTTTTGCGCTTCGATTTGCTGCAAAGCCGCATCAGCCATTATTGACTGCTGCTCGACGGACTTTTTGAGCTCGGCCGCCTGCATGTTCAGTGCCTGAGTGCTTTGCTGTAGCTCGACGCTCTGCATCTTCAACGCTTCGGTACCCTGTCTTAGTTCATCACCCTGTTGGATGAAGCCGAACACCAACCAGAGGAACGCAACAGGCCCAAACACACCGGCCAAGAAGTCGCCCACCTCATTCAACGGCATGGTCATCAGGGTGTCGACGCGCCCCCAAATCACAACGGCCACTATGACTAGATAAGTAAGCGTCAGGGCCCCGCCGATTTGCCCGAGATGCTCGCGCAAATGCCAACCCTTTGGCTTGATTCTATGCGCGATGCACTTCAACACTGCCACAGCCGCAAACGTTACTACCAACGTGGTGATAATGACACCCCACAGCGGCCATCCCTCGTTCGGCACAGCAGGTGGTGTGCTCCAAAACGCCCCTGACATTGGTTCCCACAGACCCGCCATCACTGTCCCTCTTGATCGGCGCCGCGATACTTTCGTGGCAAATAGCCGGCAATCATAGCGGCGGGTTACTGATCAGTCACCAGGGTGCCGAAGCACCAGCTTGGCCAGGTGCTACTGGTTCCAAAGCTGATACCTAGCAAGCGTTCCGGATAAAGAGCACACTTTGCCATCACAAATAGTTGGTAGAGGGGAGCAGCGTGGGCGCGGAGCTGGATCGGGTCAAGGAGCGGAGAAGGAGTAGGGCGTTGATTGAAAACCTCTACCAGGACTCAAATCGGGTATATGTAATCCATTACTCATGTGAGTCTTTTTACGATAACGCCACCGGTGAATCGAAGCGAGTTACCTCCATCGCTACGCGGAATCTGAAGTCAGGCCAAACTAAATCTTGGTCGATCCACAAGGAGGCGGAGCTGGCGAAACAGCTCAATAACATGCAGGCCGAGCTGGACAAGTTCGAGAAGGCTATGCTCAAGGGGTATTTTCAGTGGCTTGAACGGCACAAAGACTGCCGGTTTCTTCACTGGAACATGCGTGATGAGAATTTTGGTTTTTTTGCTTTGGAGCACAGATTTCGAGTGCTCGGCGGCAAGCCTTTCGAGTTGCAGGATGACAAAAAAATAGATTTAGCGCGTGAGCTCGTTGCCCTGTACAGCAGGAATTATGCACCGCACAACGATTCAAGGGGGCGAAAGGGTCGCATAATGGCCCTAGCGGAACTCAATGACGCCAGTGACCAGGACGCTCTCCCCGGAGCGGAAGAAGCAGAGGCGTTCGTCAATGCCGAATACATCAAAATGCACCAATCGACCCTAAGGAAACTGGACCTCTTTGCGAATTTTTTTGAGCGAACGCATGATAAATCGCTGAAAACTGCGTCGACCTGGCGAGATCGGCACGGTGTGCATCCGGTTGTAATTTTTGAGGCAATGAAAGAGCACCCGCTGTACACAGCGCTTATAGTACTCAGCCCACTTGCGATCTCTTTCGTGAACTTCTCTAGCTTCTGGAAGTGGATAAAGGGGCTCGGGGGGCAGTGATCCAGCGACGTGAAGTCGTTGCCGAACTCGCAGGGGGGGGCGCCGGCCCCCTTACAGTAATGCAGCGCCTTCTACTGATTTTACTCAATACCCCACAGGTGGGGACCTGTGGCGCGTGAGGTCCTCGGGCAGTCCGGGATTGGATAGGGTAATTAGGGTTGTTCGCGAACCCGCATCCAGTCGGAAAAATCTTCGGATGCAAAGCCGACGCTGCAGTTGGCGTCGAACCGCTCGTTGATTCTGATGAGAGTCATCCGCTGAGCTTCTTGTGGTGAGGTTGGGAGGAAAGCTCCATCAGGTTCGCTGTGCATGAAAAAATCGCCGAGCTTGGCTCCGCAGTTTTCGCAGTGATTCATCAGGTAACGGCTGCCTACCGTTTTACTGTAGGCCTGCTTGAATTCGTTGGTGAAGTGCTGGATCTGCTTCGTGACCAAGGGAGAGAGGCTGGCGACGTTGGAGACCGTCCCGCGATACCCATGACACTTCCATTCGTCGAGGTTGCTTGTGAGCGCAAAATCTTCATCCTCATCCTCGTAGTAATCGAACTCTTCGTGTTGCTCGGGCAGCTTGAACGAGAACACGCGAGTCAAATTAGAGCAGCCCCAGCAGGCGGACACGGACTCTATGACGTAGTAATAGGGTGCTCTTACACTAAATTCAGGTCCGTGCTCCAGGTCTGCATGCGCTGTTACGGGCAGCCATTGAGCCAAGGGGGCGATGTCGACACCTTCCGGGATGTACCAAGTCTTCAGGCTTGGGTCCCATCTGGCACCGAGTGATTTCGCTACATCTTTTTCTGAGAAGGGGACTTTCAGATCAATCCTTGCCATTTCTTTATCCGTACGTATTGCTCATCAGTAAGCGCAGCTTTAACCTGAAGCGATTATGGAATCTTGATCCCCAAAGCATTCAGCGATGGGGTATCCATCCGACCATGCACGGTCAGCCCACTATCTGCCTGAAAGGCCATCAGTGCACCACGAGTTGCCTTGCCCATAACCCCATCAATGGTGCCCTGGTAATACTGGCGCACCATCAGCGCGGTCTGCACACGGGTGACCAAGTTGCTTTTCTGCTCATTGGTTGCGCGACTCTTTGAAGTGCTCGAACTTGTCCCGCTGGTAGTGCCAGACGACTGATAAAGGCTGTTGCTGCTTGAGGTGCTGCTCGAAGTACTCGGCGTACTGTAACTCCGAGTGCTGGTAGCGGGTGGGCTGTAGTAGCGAGGTGCGCTATACCCACCCGAGCCGCTGTAGTGAGAACTGTGTGAGCTGTGGGATCGATGTGAGCTGTGCGAGCGATGTGCCGCGTAGATGTTCACGGCGTCTGGCGCATTGAGCGTATCGGTAAACACCGGAGGCTGAAGCTTGTCGCTAGGTTGCCAGCTTGTATCGGCGAGCGGCATATGGCCTGCCTGTGCCAGGGTAGTTCCTGCAATTGGCAGAAGGGTGATTCCACTGATCATGACTTTCCAGCGATCAAGCAATTTCACTGTGCACTCCTTGCGTAGGCGCTAAAGGCCTCAGGCGATAGTCGTTGTATGCCGCGGCTTTGCCAGCGGTCGGTGTGGGATTTGAAGAAGCCAGAGCAATGTTTGACGGCAGAGCATTGCTGGCAGGTATCGATGAACAGGTTCTTCCAGTCCGAGATGCTCTGGCGGGCGAAACGCGAGAGGTGGGCTGGGATCAGGCACAGGGGCAAGTTGTAGATTGAGACCGGTACTCCGCGGTTGAACAAGAAATACACGGCTTCGCTCAGCGAGTCCTGATAGTCCAGCGGGTCAATCCACAGTTCTTCGTAGTTCTTCCTAGCCAAGCCGGTACTTTCGATACCCATCAGCGCAACATGCCGCACGAAGGGTAGGTTCCTGAACACGTAGTGGGCGAGCTCCGGCAAGCGTGGCGTGGTCAGGCGATTGAGCACCACGCGTATCTCGATGATCTGGTTGGCGCGCGCCAGGTTGTAAACCCCTTCCAGGGTTTCGCTGAACGCGCCGGGAGCCTGCACCACATGGTCATGGTCTTTGGCATTGTCGGCATACAGCGGGATACCCCAGCTCAACTGAGGGTGACCGATGGCAGAGAGCGCTGCGATCCAACTCGGGTCCTGGAACAGACGCCCGTTGCTGAGCACATGAATGGATTTCTGCGGCAAAACGGCTTTGCACTTGGCCAGGATTTCGAGCAGGCCGTCGCGATAAAGCGTTGGTTCTCCGCCGCTGATTCCCAGATTTTCCTCGCCCGGGTCCATCAGGTCGATTAGCCGTAGGTTCTCCTCAATGTGCCAATGGTCATCGATATCTTTGGGCGGCTGCGAGCACATCAGGCAAAGGCTGTTGCAACGATCTGTCATGAACAACAGGTTGCTGTCTGAGCCACGTCGATAAAGCACTCTTACCAAAGTGTTGCCCGGTGTGATGGCGATAACATCACCGGGCTGTACAACTTCCGCATCTTTGGGGGTGTGCAGATGTAGAAGTTCGCTGTCGAATTCGCCTATCAATGGCTCTGGGGTCAGAAATCCACCCAATGGCAACGAAAGCATGTGAGGATTCCGTTGCAGTTCATCATTTGGCAGCCAAAGCAATAGGTCACCGAACTCGGCGTTACCGGCACAAACAGCCAAGCCTTGTTCGATGAACTCATTCAGAGTGATGACCTTGAGCAGTTTTGGCTCGTGCAGGTGAAGGATTTCGAAATGGGTATCTTTGCGTAGCATCGCTATCAGGTCCTGTAACCCGGAAAACGAACATCGCTGTAGGAGCGTCTGTTCAACCAGGACAGCAGCACTCTCTGTACATTGTCGTCGCCGTCGCGAAGCAAACCGAACAAATGCTTCAGCAGCCCCATGTTCTTCTTGCAGAAGTTGCTGAATATTCGGTGTCCGATCGGATCTCCCTGGCGAGCATAGTGTTCGATAGGGTCTGCACCGCAGTAGGGGACCAGCGCGCAGTCCGAGCAGCCGGGCAGTGCTTCCGCAATACCACTGGCAAGCAATGCATCCATGACGGGCGATGTCAGCAGCTCAGGTAAGGGTTGCCGGACGGTACCAAGCCTCAAACCGTCTTCGCCCATTTCCAACAACATCCGGGCTTCGTCAGAGGGATAGACATAACCGTCATAGTTGTAAACCAGCGCTGCGGTACCCGCGCCGGTGGGGGAGCGCAAGTCCACGTAGCCAGAGGAGAAGGGCGTCAGGATATTCTTCAGCAGCAGGCTCGTGTAACTCTCCGAGAGGTATACGCCTTGCTGATTGATCTCCAACAAATAGGCCAGTGCTTTCTGGTAGAAGGCCAGGTAGCGCTCAATCGGGTAATCAAGGCGATGGGCACTCTTGGTGGCGAAACCATAAGGGCTCAGTGGCCGAAGTGAGATGCTGGAAAAACCCTGGCTTACATACTCGTCGATGATCGCTTCAGGCTGTTCGAGGCTTCTTGATGTCAGTGTGGTCAGCGCGGAAACCGCATCATGGCCAAGACGCTCACGGACCCACCGGATGCCTTTTACAGTGCGCTCGTAGGAATCTCGTGAGGGGGTGGGGCGGTTGGCATTGTGCAAGGGGGCCGGCCCATCGAGCGAGGTGGAAAACTGGATGCGATTTTGTTCTGCGAAGTCGAGTATTTCTTCCGTCAGATGGTGCAGCGTGGTGGTGATGACGAACTGGATATCCCGTTGTTCGACCACGTTTCGCTCAACGACCCATTCGACAATCTGGCGGACGCGCTCGAAGGCCAGAAGCGGCTCGCCACCTTGAAACTCCACAGTCAGGGCAGGAGCGTTCGATTCGAACATGCGATCGACCGCTGCCTGTGCATCCGCTTCCGTCAGGTCGTGGCCGGATCCTCCCAGAGGAGCCCGCGACACCTGGCAGTACTGGCAGGTGTGGTTGCAGCGCAATGTAACCACGAACAAGTGCAGTGCAGGGCCTTGGAAAAGGAAGTCTTTGCGACTGCGATACTGCGCGGCCATTTCCGGGAGCGGGTCGTGGCGGTCTGGTTCGTAGATGAAGTGGCGGGCCAGTAGGTCCTTGTAAAAAGGCGTACCTGTTTGGGCATCGAAGTAACTGAGGGCTCGTAATTGCGCGTCGTTCACGTGCATGTACTCACCGGTATCGGAGGTGAGCAGGATGTCTCGATCATGTCCCGTGTTCATGCGCATTAATCGAAAAGGCAGCAAGCGGTAGTGCATGGCGTCTGTCGCAATAATGGTCACTGGGAAATCCCACATCCAGCGAGCGCAGCTCGGGCCAGGACTTCGCGCAACCCTACTGTTTCTCGGTTGATATGGTCGCGTAGGGCGAAGTCGTTCAGTTGCTGAAGGATCAGCGAGTGAGCCTGCTCCGGGGAAAACGTTAGCCTTGTTTCAGTGGGGTGAGCGGTGAGACTTATCTGATTGGCCTCAATACCGACCTGGATCGTGACAGTGTCGGCCAGGGAATAAACGGCACGTTGCACCACGCTGAGCGGGTAGGCTGCGCTGTCGAGTCTCAGCGTGACTGGCCATGTCATCGGAACCGATCCTTCAAATCCGTTGGAAAAGTGTGGATTTTGCCGGTTGCCGAGGCATTGTGCCATCATATTTTTCATATTTGCACACATTTGTCCGGCAAGGTGGTGCTGTACTCACTCGGTTAGGCTATCGATAAGAGGTAAAGCCAAGGGCTTATATAAACCTCGCTGCGAAGCGCGGATGAGCGAGTAGCAGCTGCACAAGCACGCCCAATGAGCTTGCATGGAGCAGTCATTTGAACAAGGTAAGGAACTTGTCGATGGGGCGCCGCCGGAGAGACGACGCCCTTTGCCTCGATCAGACAACTCGTAAATGAGCGAAATACAAGAGGCGGCGATGGAGTTGAAATTGGCTTACAGACTATCCGGATCCCCAAAGAACATCTGAATCCGCGACCTTAACCAGCGCTCCCCCGGATCGTTATCCTGCGATCCACGCCAGGCCATGTGCAGTTCGAACGTGCGCGTCGGCAGCGGTGGGTCTTCCGCCCGGACCCCGCCCGCCGCCGTCAGCGCATCCGCCGTGTAATCCGGAACGGTGGCGACGATGTCGGTGCCGGCCAGCAATGTGCTCAAGCCGTTGAACTGCGGCACGGCCAGTACGACGTGGCGCTTGCGTCCGAGTTTTTCCAGTTCTTCATCGATGAAGCCACTGAGGTCGCCGGCGAACGACACCAGCGCATGGGGGCGTGCGCAGTAGTCGTCCAGGCTCAGCGGGCCGGGTACGGTGTCGGCGCGCAGCAGTTTGGGCTGGCTGCGGCGCAAGACCTTGCGCTTGGCGTTGGCCGGCAGGTCGGTGGTGTAGCTGACGCCGATGGAAATTTCGCCGGAGGCGAGCAGACCGGGCATCAGAATGTAGTTGACGCGGCGCACCACCAGCACGATGCCCGGGGCCTCGGCGCGCAGGCGTTTGAGCAGCATGGGCAGCAGCGCGAATTCGACGTCGTCCGACAAACCGATGCGAAACACCGATGTACTGGTGGCAGGGTCGAATTCAGCCGCACGGCTGACCGCCGTTGAAATCGAATCCAGCGCCGGAGAGAGCAGGGCGAAGATTTCCACCGCCCGGGCGGAGGGTTCCATGCTGCGCCCGGTGCGCACAAACAGCGGATCATCGAACAGACCACGCAGGCGCGAGAGCGCCGCACTGATCGCCGGCTGGCCGAGAAACAGCTTTTCCGCCGCGCGGGTCACGCTGCGTTCGTGCATCAGGGTTTCGAATACGATCAACAGGTTCAGGTCGACACGACGCAGGTCATTACGATTCATCTGGAGTCCTGGCAGAGTCATCAAGCTTGACGAGGGCAGCCATATGAGAACAATGGCCGGCATGAATATTACGGGGAAAGGCTGGTAGTCTGCACCGGGTAATTCAGCTTTACTGAGCAGGCAGAGCCGGTTTTTTCATGGATTTTCACAATGCTGGCCATACTGCGGAATCAATGACAGGCATGTCGACTATTAATGGCCACTGATGGTCTTGGCCGGAAAGCCCAGATAGAGTTCAGGGCATTAGAGGTTACTTTGACGAGGTTTGCGATGTCCCGCACGATCCGTTTTCACAAGTTTGGTCCGGCCGAGGTGCTCAAATGCGAAGAGCATGCGGCCGCTCAGCCAGGTCCTGGCGAAGTGCAGGTGCGTGTCGAGGCGATCGGCATCAGTTGGTACGACACACTCTGGCGCCAGAACCTGGCTTCGTCCCAGGCCCGCCTGCCGTCCGGGCTGGGCCATGAAATGGCGGGTGTGGTCACAGCCATTGGCGACGGTGTCGAAGACCTGAACGTCGGTGACAAGGTGGCCAGCTTCCCGGCCGAGAGTCCCAACGATTATCCGGTCTACGGCGAACTGATCGTTCTGCCACGTACCGCGCTTACCCGTTATCCGGACGTGCTGACCCCGATCGAAGCCAGCGTGCATTACACGCCGCTGCTGATCGCCTATTTCGGTTACGTCGATCTGGCGCGAGTCAAACCCGGGCAGTTTGCCCTGGTCACCGACGCCAGTCATTGCGCCGGTCCGTCGTTTGTCCAGCTGGGCAAGGCGTTGGGTGTGCGCGTGATTGCCGCCACGAAAACGGCGGAAGAACGCGAATACCTGCTGTCCCTCGGTGCCGAGAAAGTCATCGTTACCGAAGAAGAAGACCTGTTGATGCGAATCAACAAGATCACCGACAACCGTGGTGTCAACGTGGTGTTCGACGGTCTCGGCGGGCCGCAGATGTCGTTGTTGGGCGATGTGCTTGCGCCACGCGGCAGCCTGGTGCTTTATGGCCTGCAGGGTGGTAACCAGACACCGTTTCCGGCCTGCGCGGCGTTCCAGAAGAACATCCAGTTCTTCGTGCACTGCATCGGCAATTTCACCGGCAAACCGGAACTGGGGATCGTCCAGGATCATGTCGCCCTGCAACGTGCCCTGCGTGACATCAACCAATTGACCGCCGACCGCGTGCTGGTGCCACTCAAGACCCGGGTTTTCCCGTTCAACGAGTTTGTCGAGGCGCACCGTTACATGGACGAATGCCCTTGTCGTGAGCGCGTTGCGCTGCAAGTCGAACCTGCCTGACCTTTGCCATCAGAGTCCGTGACCTCACGGACTCTTGTGCGTTTCTTCCTTCAGACCTTGAGAAACCCTGGGTGCAATGCCTGGGGAGTTCAGTAACTGAGCTGGTTTTTACTCTTGATCTGTATCTTCTAATCGCCCTTCAGACCCTGATAATTGAGTGATTGTTTTCATCTTAAGGAATGAGCGATGTCGGTGCATTCTATTTGCCCTGTGCAATACCGGACTGCTGTTGTTGAGCGATGTTCCGGATTCTGTTTAATTGCTGTAGGGCGGTTATGTAATACCTTCTTTTTTTCTTGTGCTAATGGTGCGCAGGTCGTTGTAAGAATTTTCCTCAGAAAACTTAACGAGCGGCGAGGCCCAGTAAATGCTGGCCTTTGCGCCACGCCTGCCGAAGGCTTGTGATGTTTTGAGCACAACTGTTTCAAATAACTACAAAACCTTAAGTGTTAGCATTTCAGCGTCTATTAATTAATGAAGAATGATTGCCTGTCTGATGTTTATGGCGGCGCAATGTATAACCTTTGATATCGGGTGAAGTACTGATGAGCACGATCCATGATCAGGCAATGAACTATGTTTACCAACAAGTATTGCAACGATTGCTGAGTTTCTTTTCCCGTGCGGAACGCACGGCATTGCAGCTGCTGATTCAGCGATTGGCGGTAGCTGCCGGCGGCATGGATCGTCTCGGCGAATTCAAGGTGATGGTGACTCAATCCGGCACCCGGGAGTGCTGTTACAACCTGGCCCTTTTGCGCGCGGCACAACTGAGCATTGCCGGTCGTGCTCCCGGGACCTTTCAACTGCGGGTTGCGACGCTGCGAAGTGGAACCCTGCCGCCGGCGGCGTTGCACAACATGCATCGCAGCTTCAGTGCGCTGTTTCTTTATGACGACCCCAGGGTCGAACTGCTCATGGTCGACCATCGAGAAGTTCTGCCCTTCAATCACCAGGCGCCGGACTCGGAAGCAGGCCGTGAGGCAAACTGCATCAATTTGTTGATGCTCGGCCATCGCCGGGGGCAGGGTGAAGACCTGGCGCTATGGGATGACACTTACCTGGCAACAGCAGAGTTTCTCGGCCAGGTCGCTCGCTGGAACAATGGCGTCGACGCGCTGGTCGGCAGCGACTCCGCTCGCAGCCAGGAGTCATTTCTGCACGGTCTGGATCGCGCAGCCCGCAAGGCAGGCCTGGGCGCGTTGCCGAAACGGGCCAACGGCTTCGACGAATTGTTCGGTCTGCTCGATGGCATGGGCGGCGATTACTATCGGGAGCTTTATCCGGAGGGTGATCTGCAACCCTGGCGCCCGTCAGGTCAGTTCGAGGCCTGTCGGCGTACTTGTTACATCGGCATCGACGATATCGTGGCGGGCAAGATGGAGGAACGATGGCCACTGCTCAGCGATTTTCTCGGTTTTCAGGCCGATGAACTGCAGATCGAGACGGGTGATGTCGAGTCGAGAGACCCTATCGTCGAAGCCTGCTTCAATGGACTGCACGCCTGTCATGTCGATGGGCGCTCATACGAGGCCGGTGTTTCGGATTACTTGCAGCGTCGCCTGGCTGCGATGCGCGGCAAGAGCGTTTCAGAGGCGGTGTGCGAACGGTTCCTGGCATCGTTCGGCAATCTGTCCGATCTGACGGAGCACAGGTCGCTGGCGCTGGCCACACTGCAAAAGAGCTTCGGGCTCAGTGAGTTACAACTGGTGTGCCTGTTGTTCACGCCCTTCATCGAAGGCGGTGCCGGTCTTGAACGTTTTCTGCGGACCTGCCATCCAGGCATGTTGATCGCCATGCCGGATCTGCACCGCGCCATGCAGGGGCTGCATGCCCCGGACCAAGTGCTGCAATGGATGACAGAAGTCAGTGGGTTGCCGGTGCATCTGATCAGCCGGCTATATGCCATGGACTCCATTTCCAGGGAGAAGCCGGTCGCGCAGGCATCCGAATTCAACGACGACATGGTTGCCGTGGGCGACCGCTCTGCGGAAGGTTGAGTGTGAGACTGTCGTCCAGGGACGAAAACATGTCGGCGTACGCCTGCTCATGAATGCCGCACGTGAATCCGACTTCGCCTATCAGGCCGTCTATCGATACCTCACCCAGTTGATTGACGAACCTGGCGGCACAAGTGACTTCCGGTTGCCTTCCCTGCGGCAACTGGCCGAGCGTCTGGGCGTGTCGATTTCAACCATTCAGTACGCCTATGCTCTGCTGGAAAAGGAAGGTCGGGTCTATTCCGTGGCCAAGTCAGGCTATTTCGCACGGGCAGCGGCCGCGATCAAACCGCCCGATCAGGGAAGTGATCTGCTGGAAACCGTCTATGTCAACGCCAGGTATTCCGGGATGCGCGTTTTGAGCGCCGACGACCCGGCTGCGGTGCAACCGCTGGACGGTCCGTTGCTGATGCTCGAAAGGGAGCTGATGCGTCAGTACCCCCGACAGCCTCAGGTGCTGGCTCAGCCGTGTGGCGAACTGGAGCTGCGCACGTTGCTCGCCGCACGTTATACCTCGTCGCCCACCCACTGCTGGCACGCCGAAGATGTCTACATTGGCGCCGATACGCGAAGTGTTCTGGAAATCCTGATTGCCGTACTCGAACTGCGCCACGCTACCGTAGTGGTGGAGTCGCCCTGCGACTGGGCGATATTGCGCCTGCTTCAGTCGGCGGAAGTGCGGATCATCGAGTTGCCCCTGCAACCCGGTGGAGTGATCGATCCCGAGCAACTGGCGTGGATGCTCGAAACCGAGCCGGTGCGGCTGGTCCTGCTGTCGTCGCAATTGAACATGCCCAATGGCAGCCTGGCCCCACAGGAGAACCTTGAGGTTGTCGCCAGTCTGCTCAGACGACAGGGCATCTGGGTGCTGGAAAACGACAGCTACAGCGAGTTGACGGATGACAGTGAGCGGCGACCGCTACGGGAACTGCTGGATCCCGATAGGCTGCTGGTGTTCTCCACGTTCGAAAAGGTGATCGGTGTGGAGGCGCCTTACGGTTTCGTGCTCGCTCGCCAGTGGCGTGATCACCTGCAGCGGCACTTTCTGCTGCGCTCGTTCCGCCTTTCGCCGATTCGTCAAAGAGCCATTGCCCGCCTGTATGCAAGTGGTCGGGTCGATCAGCACCTGCCAGTGCTCAAGCGTCTGCTCAAGGAGCGCCGTACGCAGATGATCGAGTTGCTGCGAGAGGGGCTGGGGGATGCGTTGCATTTTGACGAGCCGCAGGGTGGCGCAACGATCTGGGCAAAGTCATCCCGTCGGGTAGCGATGGGGGCGGTGTTTCAGCGCCTGCTGAAGCAGCATGTTCTGATCGCGCCGGGAGAATTGTTCAGTACCCAGGGCATGCACGCACAGCATATGCGTTTGAGTGCCATCGGCAGCAGTGGCCCCGAGCTGGCGGGCGTCGTGGATTTGCTCGGCGATGCATTGCGGTTGGCCCCCGGGGACTGAGCTGTTAAAAAACATCGGGGATGTACCGGATAGATCCCATCGCACTACGGTCAAACTGCCAGTAAACTCCGCTGTAATTTCCTGAACCACTCTATTTCAGAGGTTTTGCATGACACTCAGTCCTTTTGCGGGCAAACCGGCACCGGCAGAACTGTTGGTCGACATCCCGCGACTGGTAACGGCGTATTACACCGGGCAGCCTGACGCGTCGATTTCCACCCAGCGCGTGGCATTTGGCACCTCCGGGCATCGTGGCAGCTCCTTCGATCTGAGTTTCAACGAGTGGCACGTACTTGCGATCAGCCAGGCGATCTGCCTGTACCGCGAAGCCCAAGGCATCACCGGCCCATTGTTCGTCGGCATTGATACTCATGCGCTCTCGACTCCGGCGGGCGCGAGCGCGCTTGAAGTGCTGGCCGCCAATGGTGTGACGGTCATGATCGCCGAAGGCGACGAATACACGCCGACGCCTGCCGTGTCCCACGCCATTCTTTGCTACAACCGTGGCCGCACGACCGGCCTCGCAGACGGTATCGTCATCACGCCTTCGCACAACCCGCCACAAAGCGGCGGTTTCAAATACAACCCTACCAATGGCGGTCCGGCCGACACCCACATCACCAAGTGGATCGAAGCCAAGGCCAACGAACTGCTGGCCAACAAGCTGGCAGGTGTGAAACGCATCGGTTACGAGCAGGCGCTCAAGGCGCCAACCACCCATCGTCACGATTACGTGAACACCTATGTCGCCGACCTGATCAACGTTATCGATTTCGATGCCATCCGTGGCGCCGGGCTGCGTCTGGGCGTCGATCCGCTGGGTGGAGCAGGGGTGCGCTACTGGTCGGCCATCGCCGAGCACTATCGTCTGGACCTTGAGGTGGTGAACAAGGAAGTCGATTCGACGTTCCGTTTCATGACCGTCGACTGGGATGGCCAGATCCGCATGGACCCATCCTCCAGCCACGCCATGCAAGGCCTGATCGGCCTCAAGGAACGGTTCGACGTGGCGTTCGCCTGCGATCCGGACCACGACCGTCACGGCATCGTCACTCCGTCCGGCGGTCTGTTGGCGCCGAACAATTATCTGGCAGTGTCGATCGACTACCTGTTCCAGAACCGTCCGCAATGGCGCGCCGATGCGGCCGTGGGTAAAACCGTGGTCAGCAGCGGTCTGATCGATCGCGTAGCCAAGCGTCTGGGCCGTCACCTGTACGAAGTGCCGGTCGGCTTCAAGTGGTTCGCCGACGGGCTGTTCGACGGCTCGCTGGGTTTCGGCGGCGAAGAAAGCGCCGGCGCATCGTTCCTGCGCAAGGACGGGGGTGTCTGGAGCACCGACAAGGACGGTTTGATCCCGGCCCTGCTTGCTGCTGAAATGACCGCCCGCACCGGTCGCGACCCAAGCCAGGCCTACCGTGCGCTGACCGAAGAGCTGGGCGAACCGTTCTCGGTACGTGTCGATGCCAAGGCCAACCCTGAGCAGAAAGCCCTGCTGAGCAAGTTGTCGCCGGAGCAAGTGACCTCGACCGAACTGGCGGGCGAGAAGATCCAGAGCATTCTCAGCAAGGCGCCGGGCAACGACCAGGCCATCGGCGGTCTGAAGGTCATGACCGAAAATGGCTGGTTCGCGGCACGTCCTTCGGGCACCGAGGATATCTACAAGATCTACGCCGAAAGCTTCATTGGCGATGACCACCTCAAGCAACTGGTGGCCGAAGCGCAAACGCTGGTCGATGGTGCAATTTCCACCCAGTGATTGGTGCTCAATAGAAAAGGGCGACCCAGGCGGTCGCCCTTTTTTTGCCCGTCATTCAGCCGATCAGGCCAGATCCACCAGCACGATTTCACTGTCCTCGAGCGCTGTCACGCTCAATACCGATTCGTGGCTCACCGCAACACCGTCCCGGGCTTGCGCACGCAAGCCGTTGACTTCTATCGCACCGGTTGCCGGCACGAGGTAGGCGCGACGCCCGGCATCGAGTCGATACTCGGCGGTTTCACCAGCCTTGATCGTGGCGGCTACCAGACGGGCGTTGGCGCGAATCCGCAGACTTTCGTCGTCTCCGTCCTTGCCGCTGGCGAGCGTCACGAAGCCTTCGCGATCCCCCTTGGGGAACGGTTTGGCGCCCCAGGAGGGCGGTGCGCCGGTTTCGGTCGGCAGAATCCAGATCTGGAAGATTTTGGTAGGGGTGGCTTCCAGATTGTATTCGCTATGGGCGATCCCGGTGCCGGCGCTCATTACCTGAACGTCGCCGGCTTCGGTGCGGCCCTTGTTGCCCAGGTTGTCCTGGTGGGTAATCGCACCCTCACGCACGTAAGTAATGATTTCCATGTCCCGGTGCGGGTGGGTCGGGAATCCGGTTCCGGGGGCGATGATGTCATCGTTCCACACCCGCAGATTGCCCCAGCTCATGCGCTGCGAATCGTAGTACTCGGCGAAGGAAAAATGGTGATGGGCATCCAGCCAGCCGTGATGGGCGCCGCCCAGCGAGCTGAAGGGTCTGAGTTCAAGCATGGT
The DNA here is from genome assembly GCF_024981055.1 of Pseudomonas sp. BW7P1. NCBI lineage: Bacteria > Pseudomonadati > Pseudomonadota > Gammaproteobacteria > Pseudomonadales > Pseudomonadaceae > Pseudomonas > Pseudomonas sp. BW7P1. The sequence goes on from NZ_CP103374.1 coordinate 3,096,546, forward strand.
CTTCTCCTCATCAGGTTCGTCATGGGCGTTCCGGCCTTGGCCTTGAAGCGACACCCGTGATTGATGGCGGTCATCATCTATCAGGAAATGATCGATAAAAAGCGTAAAAATTGCGGTATTCCAATCGAATGGTTAGATGTTTAAAACCTCGAATCGCTCTCATCCAGCCTTCAGTTCATCGCCTAAGCCAATGACCTGTAAGCATTTCGCTAGAACTCCAAGGCAAATGCAGACACCATAGCCCCTCAACAGCCTCACACTCTGGAGTCCGTCAGCGTGGCGCAACACACCCCCGATCTTCCTCCCGAACTTCGTCCCCTGGCCGAGATGTCTTGGCTCAAGCGACTGGCGGCGCGTTTCCTGGGTCATGGCCTGACGCAGTTGCGTGCACAGCACCGGGCGTCGTGGCTGCATGGTCAGGCCGATGGCTTTCGCAGCGGTCATACGGCCGGTGTCGAATACGGTTACAAGGAAGGCAAGGCTGATGGGCTGGAAGAGGGGCGTCAGGTGTTGTTGATCCGCGACAGCCGCAGCACCGAGCATCCCGCGCCGGCCATTGACGACCACTTGTTCGATGACTGGCGCCTGCCGCTCACCGCTGAACTGAAGAAGCGCATGAAGGCGGACGTCGCGCGTTTATTGCCGACGCACGCCCAGCCGAGTGCGGCGCAATGGAAAATGATTTTCAGCGACACGCCTTCAACCTCGGTCGTCGCTGGCGCCGGAGCAGGCAAATCCACCACGCTGGTGTTGCGCATTTTGCTGCTGACGCACTATCTGGGCTTTGAGCTGGACTCGATGACCGTGGTGACCTTCACCCGGGAATCACGCAAGGACTTCATCAATAAGCTGATCGAACTGTTTGCGCTGTGGGGTCGGGTCATCAGCCAGAAAACCGCCCGGGATCTGGTGCGCACCTTCCACTCGCGAATTCTGCCGATGGTGCGCAGCCTGCCGGGGTTCGAGCGCTTGCAGGCCTTTGAAAATCTGAGCCATCGGCCGCAAGGTGCCGAGGATGATGTCGACAGTAATCCGTTCGATCTGCGGATCAACGACGCTCAGCGCCAGCAGCTCAATGCCTGTTATCACCGTCTCTACACCGACAACGAGCGTTTTCGCCAGCTGATTCAGCCTTTGTCCCGGCATGCCCTGCAACTCAAGGAGCTGGAACGCGACCACCCGGATGTACAGAAGCGGGTGGCGGTGACCGAACTGGCTGCCAGGCGCGACGAAGAGCTGTGCGATGTGATCGAAGACCTGTGGTTTCGCGCGGGGGCCTGGCCGATCCAGGGGGTCGAGCCGAATCGCCAGACCTTTGAGATCAACGGCTGCACATTCCACTGTCACGGCTATATTCCGAGTCTCGATGCCTGGGTCATTCTGGGTTTCGATCCTCGGGAAAACCCTCAGGTTTGTCGTCCAAATGCCAAACTCACGGTTCGGGCGGAATGGGCGGTCAAGCGCACCCTGTTTCAAGCTTTCTGTCATAAACCTTTGATTTGGCTGGATGGTTACGAGGCTTCTCGGCAGGTTCTGGCTTCTCTGGCTGGAGATGCGAGTGCGGGGCCGGGGTTCGATTACAAGGTCAAGGGTGAGCTTGCGTCTGCACCTTTGCTTGACTGTTTTGTCGCCGCCGCAGGCTTTATCGAGAACCTAGGCCTGGATGTGCCGGACGCCGTTGGTCGCATGAGTTTCGCCAAGGACGACCCCGACCGGTTTTTCTTCGAGGCCTTGAGTCTGTTCTGGCGTGCGCTGGAAGACCATCTGCTCGATCAAAAGCCGCCGATCATGACCTACAACCGGATGTTCGCGTTGTTCAGCGAGCATTCGCCGGAAAACCTCAAGCTGCTGAGCGATGAGCTGTTGCGTCCTTTGTCGCATCTGATGATCGACGAGTTTCAGGACGTTTCACCGCAGATCGTTTCGTGGATCCGCGCCAGCCTCGCAGAAATTCGCAGTCGTGGCCCGGCCATGCACGTCGGGCGTGGGGCGCAACGTTCTTCTTTGCTGTGCGTGGGGGATGACTGGCAGTCGATCTATGGCTGGCGCGGCAGTTCGCCAAGTTACTTCATGGAGTTCAACAAGACGTTTTCCTCGCCCGGCACGACGCGAGTGATGCTCAGCGACAACTATCGCAGCCATCAGCACATCATTGACGCGGCCGAACACATCGTTCGCGCTGCACCGGCGATTCCCGGCAAAAAAGCCAAAGCCGCTGGAGAGGAGAAGCCGTTGCAACCGGTCAATGTGCTGGAACGCGACGATCAGGCCCTTGGCCTGCGACTGTCAGAGCACTATGCAAAGGGTGATTCAATCTTGATGCTCTATCGAAAAAGTAGCGATAAGTCGTTGATAGAGCAGCATATTCAGTCCGTAGTTAATGTTGATTCGAGATTGCCGTATGAATCCCGACGCCTGAAACAACTGACCTATCACAGCGCCAAAGGCTTGCAGGCCGACGCGGTGTTCCTGCTGGGTGATTGCCAGCATCTCACCAGTTCGCCCTACAAGAATCAGGTCTATCGCATGGCCGGTTTGGGCAAGGCGGGTGACAACGAGCCTTACGACAGCGCGCAAAAGGATGAAGTCCTGCGTCTGGCCTATGTCGGTATCACCCGTGCGGTGAGTCATTGCTATTGGTATGTCGAGCCGCAGGATGCTCAGGCGGTGAACATGCCGCGTGCCTCGGACCGGGTCGCCAGGGGCAAGCCGTTCTTTTCCGATCATCGGCCGGAACAGAAAACCGCTTGATTTGAACAAAAAGAAGCCCGCGAAATTGCGGGCTTTTTGTTTTAGATCAATGAGTTAGGCGTAACTCTTCAAGGATTCCGAAGGAATGAAAGCCTCCAGTTCATCCTCGACCGCTTCGATTATTCGCTCGACATCGGCCGCGTTCATCACCGTGGCACAGGGTATGCCGGCGATGGCGATCATGGTTTCACCACTGGCCCGATCGAACAGGCGGGCAATCATGCTGCCCGGCGCATCCATCGTGGCTTCGAAGCCCATGGGGTGAAAATGCCAGCGCATCAGCTGGCAGGCATTTGGGAATGTGACTTTGCTGGATCCATTGTTCATGTGTTGCCCGCCTTCTTCATCGAGCGCTTCCGTTTGCTCATGGTAGGTGGGAAGAGCCCTCATTGGCTCAACCGGAGACTGTTCTTAAAAGTAGCATCTGGATGTGAAAAGCCTGTGAGTTTTTTCAGGCCGTTTGGCGATTGCAGGGATTTTTTTGATGTAAGTCACAGTCGATCAAACTATCGCCAAAGTGCCATTATTCCTGGCGTGTTGATGTCGTTCGGGAAGTTGGGCAAGCTCGGTTCTTTTCTTCAAGAGCCTTTTATGCACGCCGACGATGACGGTCCGGAACAGACCCGGGCCACGGCTGATACCGTCATGCGCTATCACCTGTGCTGGAAACACCGGGATCTGGACGGCGTCATGGCGCTGTATCATCCGGACATCCAGTACAACGATTTTTTCCAGAATCGCGTGCTCGGCCTCGATGAATTGCGCGAGTACGTTCGTGTCAGCATGCCTCGGGAATCCGACGAAGCGCTGGAGCATTGCGACCGTATTCGCATTGATGGCAACACTGCGTTCATCCAGTACGAAGTGACGCTGCGTGGCGGTAACGGCCTGGTGTCGTTTCGTTCCAGTGAAGCGATCACGGTCAGGGACGCCAAAATCTGGCGCGTCAACGAATATGCCTCGCTGGTACGCGAACACAGTGCCGGTGCCCCGATGACAAACCAGCGCCCGGCGGCAAGCCGGCTGGGGCTGTCACCGCGTCAGCTGAGCTTCATGGCCGACGATCTGCAGCAGTATTTTCAGCGTCAGCAGCCGTACCTCGATCCCGAACTGGACCTGCAGCGGGTGGCGAAGGAGTGCGGGTACAGCCGCAACCAGATTTCCTATCTGCTGAATCAGGTGCTGGGGCAGAGCTTCTACCGCTACGTCAACCAGGCCCGGCTGCAACATTTGCTGCAATCACTGGACGGCGCCATGCCGCCGCTGCGCATCGATGAACTGGCGTTCGCCGCCGGATTCAACTCGCTTTCGGCGTTCTACAGTTGTTTTCGTCAGCACACCGGCCAGTCGCCCAAAGCCTACGTCAAACAAATTTCTTTGCGGGCACGCGCGCAAGACATCCCCTGAGATCAACCACTAGGATCGACGCCATCGAAATCTGGATTGGCGGAGTCTTGCATGCCGGCGTGGCGCACTATCAGTTTGTGGATGGACCAACTCGACGAGCCGCTCACTGCGCGCCCGGCGCTGGAGCAAGACCTGGACGTCGACGTGGCGATTATCGGCGCCGGTTATACCGGGTTGTGGACGGCGTACTACCTGAAGAAGCTGGCGCCGGGGCTGGACATCGCCCTCGTCGAGGCGCAAACCGCCGGTTTTGGGGCATCCGGTCGCAACGGTGGCTGGCTGATGGGCAATCTGCTCGGCGAAGATCGCTTGCTGGCGGGACTGTCGCCCGAGCAGCGTCGGGCCTCATACGATTTGCTGCACAGTATTCCCGATGAAGTAGAGATCGTCCTCGAACGCGAAGGCATCGACTGCGATTATCGCAAGGGCGGGGTGTTGTACTGTGCGGCCCGCTATCCCGAGCAGGAAGCCAGTCTGCGTGCCTATCTGAAAAAATTGCATGACCAGGGCCTGACCGACGATGACTATCGCTGGCTCAGTCGCGAGCAACTGGCGCAACAGATCCGCGTTGCCAAGCCCTATGGCGCAATCTACGCACCGCATGTCGCAACCCTGCAGCCGGCAAAACTGGTGCGCGGTCTGGCCCGCACCGTTCAGAGCATGGGCGTGAAGATCTACGAAAACAGTCCCGTAACCCACTGGCAGGCGGGCAGTCTGCGCACCGAAAAGGCCAGCGTGCGCAGTCGCTGGATCGTCCCGGCCATCGAAGGCTATTCAGTCACGCTGCCACCGCTGGGCCGTTATCAATTGCCGGTACAGAGCCTGATCGTCGCCACTGAGCCGTTGTCGGCGGCGATCTGGAACGAAATCGGTCTTGATCGCGGGCAGGCCTTCAGTGAGTTCAGCCGCCAGGTCACTTACGGTCAGCGCAGTGCCGATAATCGGCTGATTTTCGGCGCTCGTGGCGGCTATCAGTTCGCCGGTCGGTTGCGCCATGACTTCGACCTGACCCGGGATGAGGTGGAACTGCGCCGCTACCTGTTCGGTGAACTGTTCCCGCAGCTGAAAAACACCACGATCACTCACGCCTGGGGTGGCAACCTCGGTATGTCCCGGCACTTCAGGCCGCACATGCTCTGCGATCGGGCCAATGGCATCGCATTGTCCGGCGGTTACGGCGGGGAAGGTGTCGGCGCGTCCAACCTGGGCGGGCGCACCCTGGCCGATCTGATTCTCGAGCGCGATACCGAACTGGTGCGCCAGCCCTGGGTGCTGCCGGGCGGCGGGATCCATGCACTGCGGGCATGGGAGCCGGAGCCGTGCCGCTGGCTCGGCTACAACGCGATCATCAAAAGCTTTGTCCACGAAGACCAGACCCTGGCCAACCCGGCGACCGCGCCCTGGCGGCGCAGGCTTGCCAGTCGGGTGGCCGGGTTCATGGAAGGTTTCATGCACTGAACGTTGTTTTACTCCTGATGAGGTAACGCCATGAGCATCACCCAATTCAAGAACACTCCCGCGTTGCAGCTGGAGGACTCCAATCCGGTCGCCGTGCCGATCGGCACTCCGGTCGCCATCGCTTCGACCACCAGCGTCGAACGCGATGACGGCGTCGAAACCGGCGTCTGGGAATGCACGCCCGGTCGCTGGCGGCGGCAGATCACCGCCCAGGAGTTCTGCCACTTCATTTCCGGGCGCTGCACGTTCACCCCGGACGACGGCGGCGAGACCCTGCACATACAAGGTGGCGACGCGCTGATGTTGCCGGCCAATACGCTCGGCATCTGGGACATCCAGGAGACCGTGCGCAAGACCTACGTCCTGATTTTCTGATTGCTTGATCCTTTTGATTGCCTGCCAACAACAATAGCCAATACAGGAATCGATCCATGCTCCGAAAGACACTCGCTCTTGCACCCATGATGCTCGCGGTTTCCCTTGCCCACGCCGCAGACACGGTCAAGGTCTACAACTGGTCCGACTACATCGCGCCGGACACCGCGAAGAATTTTGAAAAAGCCACCGGCGTCGGCGTGACCTATGACGTCTACGACAGCAACGAGACCCTCGACGGTAAACTGATGACCGGCAAATCCGGTTACGACGTGGTGTTTCCGTCCAACCACTTCATGGCCCGGCAGATTCAGGGCGGGGCGCTGATGAAGCTGGACAAGAGCCAGTTGCCGAACTGGAAAAACCTCAATCCGGTGTTGCTCAAGGCCTTGCAGACCAACGACCCGGGCAACGAACACGGCTTTCCTTACCTGTGGGGCAGCACCGGCATCGGCTACAACGTCGCCAAGGTCAAGGCGGTGCTGGGCGATAACGCGCCGGTGGATTCCTGGGACCTGATCTTCAAGCCCGAAAACATGCAGAAACTGCAGAAGTGCGGCGTGGCGATCCTCGACAACGGCCCGGAGCTGCTTCCCGCAGCGCTCAACTACCTCGGGCTGCCGCATCACAGTAAAAATCCCGAGGACTACAAAAAGGCCGAAGCGCTGCTGATGAAAGTGCGGCCCTATGTCAGCTACTTCCACTCGTCGAAGTACACCAGCGACCTGGCCAATGGTGACATCTGCGTAGCGGTCGGCTTCTCCGGCGATATCCTGCAGGCGGAAAACCGCGCCAGAGAGGCGAAGAACGGCGTCGATATCGGCTACGCGATTCCCAGGGAAGGGGCTGCGATCTGGTTCGACATGGTCGCCATGCCCGCCGATGCTCCGGACGCCAAGGCCGGCTACGCCTTCATGAACTACCTGCTGCAGCCGGAGGTCATGGCCGGTATCAGCAACTACGTGCATTACGCCAACGGCAATGAGCAGGCCGACGCTCTGATCGACCCGGCCATCAAGAATGACACCAAGGTTTATCCGAGCCCGGACATGATGGGCAAGCTGTTTGCGCTTGAGGCGATGCCCCTGAATATCGACCGGATCCGGACGCGGGTGTGGAACAAGATCCGCACCGGTAGCTGAAGTTTCAGGAATTGCAATTATGAGGGCGAGTTTCTTCGCTCTCATAATAAAAGTGTTTATCTGACTGATGTCACTTCAATGGCGTTGCACTAATAAAGTGCAGCAAAGTGAGACGCGTGCAGCAAAAAGAAACTTACCGATATTTAATATTTAAATAAGAAATCGTCAGACAATTAGGCAAACTCACCAAACTTGCAACATTCTTTCGGCGGCATGCGCTTTGTTTACGGGGCTTTCCCGGAATAGTTCAATTTGATCTCGAAAAAACGCTAGACGACAGATTTCAAATTGTGTCAGGTTTCTTACGCCTTCATTGGGCGAGTGATAGGACAATCTCGCCAGAGGTTGTCGCTATCGGACAAAAACTGTTCCATTGCTAAACAAGGAAGTGTGTTTATGTCGAAAGTAAAAGCTAATGCTATTGATACCGCCGAACAGCTTTTCCAGCTGAACGCGGCGCCACAACCTCTGGCTGCGACCAGCTCGGCGTACAACCAAATCAATAGCTTCAGCCATCAGTACGATCGTGGCGGCAACCTCACGGTCAATGGCAAACCCTCCTTCACGGTGGATCAAGCCGCCACTCAGCTGCTGCGGGACGGTGCCTCCTGGCACGATCTCGACGGTAGCGGCAAGATCGAACTGACCTACACCTTCTTGACCTCCAAGACCGCCAACTTCGGTGGACTGGGCGTCACCGGTTTCAGTCAGTTCAGTTCCCTGCAAAAAGCCCAGGCGGTGCTCGCCATGCAATCCTGGGCCGATGTCGCCAACGTGACCTTTACCGAAGCCGCCAGAGGTGGCGACGGCCACATGACCTTCGGTAACTACAGCGGCGGTCAGGAAGGCGCAGCGGCATTCGCGTTCCTGCCAGGTACCGAACCAGGCTATGACGGTCAGTCCTGGTACCTGACCGGCAGTGGATACGATGTCAACAAAACCCCGGGCGTGAACAACTACGGGCGTCAGACACTGACCCACGAAATCGGCCACACCCTGGGCCTGTCTCACCCTGGCGACTACAACGCCGGCAATGGCAACCCGACCTACAATGACGCGACCTACGGGCAAGACACCCGCGGTTACAGCCTCATGAGTTACTGGAGTGAAAGCAACACCAGCCAGAACTTCAGCAAGGGCGGTGTCGAGGCCTACGCTTCGGGCCCGCTGATGGATGACATCGCCGCCATCCAGAAGCTCTACGGCGCCAACATGTCCACCCGTACCGGTGACACCACCTACGGCTTCAACTCCAACGCCGGTCGCGACTTCCTCAGCGCGACTTCGTCGGCGGACAAGCTGGTGTTCTCGGTGTGGGATGCCGGTGGCAAGGATACCTTCGACTTCTCGGGTTTCACCCAGAACCAGAAGATCAACCTCAATGAAGCCTCGTTCTCCGACGTGGGCGGCCTGGTGGGCAACGTGTCCATCGCCAAGGGCGTCACCATCGAGAACGCCATCGGCGGTTCGGGCAACGACCTGATCATCGGTAACAGCGCAGCCAACGAACTCAAGGGTGGTGCCGGCAACGACATCATCTACGGGGCCGGCGGCGCCGACAAACTGTGGGGCGGTTCGGGCTCGGACACTTTCGTGTTCGCCGCCAGCTCCGATTCCAAGCCGGGTGCAATCGATCAGATCCTCGATTTCGTCAGCGGTCTGGACAAAATCGACCTGACCGGCATCACCAAAGGCGCAGGCCTGCATTTCGTCAGCGCCTTCACCGGTGCGGCGGGCGACGCGATCCTGACCACCTCGGGCGGCAACAGCCTGCTGTCGGTGGACTTCTCCGGGCATGGCGTGGCGGACTTCCAGGTCAGCACCGTTGGCCAGGCGGCGTACAGCGACATCGTGGCGTGATGTAACGGGAAAGCGGCGTGTCATGCGCCGCTTTCTTTCACTTGCATCGCCCTGGCCGGTAAGCAAGGCTACACGCCGGAGTGAAATTTCCTATGATCCAATTCGCTTTTACCCGCAAAGCGGCGGCGTACCTGTTGCCGATGCTGATGATGTATGGAGAAACAACCATGGCAAGCAGCCTGAGACTCGAAGATCCATCGGTATTTGCCGGGCCGTGGCAGGCGACCTTGAGCGCCCGCGGCGACAGCCCCGAATCACAAGCGATGCAGGACAAACCGTCGAACACCTGTGTGGTCGACCTTGAGGCCAATCAAGTCCTGGGCAAGGGTGCCGATTGCCTGAGTGCGTGGTTGCAGGAGACCGCCACCGGCTGGTTTCCGGATCCGGACGGGCTCTCGATCACCGGCAAGGAGGGCTCAAGAATCCAGTTTTTCAGCCGACAACGTGATGGGCTTTATCTGAGTACTTTGAAGTCGGGCCTGGTGATTACCCTGGAACGGGCGGCGAAACAGCCGTGATGGCCAGGAACGATACACAGTTTAAATATAAGGCAGTCCGTTACAGTTATAAGCGGGGCTTTAATAATCAAGGATTCCGGTTTTGTGGCGGAAGTTGTTATTGAAGTGTAAGCGGATACTGTTGGTGTATGTCCCGCCACGAGCGCGGGCTCATTAATTGAAGACTCGCCAAGTATGGCGGGAAATATCATTTCAGGAATAAACAATGAAGATGGCGAAGGCCTCGGCCACCGCTCCCTTATTCAAGGCATTGGGGGACTATAAAGGCATTCTGATCAGCGTCGGATGTTTTACCGCACTGATTAACGTGCTGATGCTGGTGCCCTCCATCTATATGCTTCAAGTCTATGACCGAGTGCTGTCTTCGCAAAACGAAACCACCCTGGCGATGTTGTCGCTGATGGTCGTCGGTTTCTTCGCGTTCATCGGTCTGCTGGAAGTGGTGCGCAGCTTCATTGTGATCCGCATCGGCAGCCAGCTGGAGCGTCGTTTCAACCTTCGGGTCTACCAGGCGGCGTTCGAGCGCAACCTGTTCAAGGGCGAGGGTAATGCCGGCCAGTCTCTGGGCGACCTGACCCACATTCGCCAGTTTGTCACCGGGCCTGCGCTGTTCGCGTTTTTCGATGCGCCATGGTTCCCGGTCTATCTGTTTGTCATTTATCTGTTCAACGTCTGGCTCGGCGTGCTCGCCACTGCCGGTGCGGTGCTGTTGATCGCGCTGGCGTGCCTCAATGAATACATGACCAAGACTCCGCTGGGCGAAGCCGCCGGTTTCTCGCAGAAGTCCAGCCAGTTGGCCACCAGCCACCTGCACAACGCCGAAACCATCCAGGCGATGGGGATGCTCGGCTCGCTGCGCAAGCGCTGGTTTCAGGTGCATTCGCGTTTCCTCGGCTTGCAGAACCAGGCCAGTGACACGGGCGCGGTTATCAGCTCCCTGAGCAAGACCCTGCGTCTGTGCCTGCAATCGCTGGTGCTGGGACTGGGTGCCTTGCTGGTGATCAAGGGCGACATGACCGCCGGCATGATGATCGCCGGTTCGATCCTGATGGGCCGGGTGTTGAGCCCGATCGACCAGTTGATTGCCGTGTGGAAACAGTGGAGCGGGGCGAAGCTGGCTTATCGCCGTCTCGATGCCCTGTTGCAGGCGTTCCCGCCGAGCGACGACGCCATGGCGCTGCCGGCGCCGAAAGGCCAGATTGCCTTCGAACAAGTCAGCGCCGGCCCGCCCGGGCAACGTGCGGCAACCTTGCACATGATCAACTTCAATCTGGCGGCCGGTGAAGTGTTGGGCGTGCTCGGTGCCTCCGGTTCCGGCAAATCGACCCTGGCGCGGGTGCTGGTCGGTGTGTGGCCGACCCTGGGCGGTACGGTGCGCCTGGACGGTGCCGACATCCACCGCTGGAACCGCGATCAACTCGGTCCGTACATCGGCTACCTGCCGCAGGATATCGAACTGTTCAGCGGCACCATCGCCGAAAACATTGCGCGCTTCAGCGAGACCGATCCGCAGAAAGTCGTGGCTGCCGCGCAACAGGCCGGGGTCCACGAGATGATCCTGCGCATGCCGCAGGGTTACGACACCCAACTGGGCGAGGACGGCAGCGGTCTGTCCGGCGGCCAGAAACAGCGTGTGGCGCTGGCGCGGGCCATTTACGGTACGCCAAGCCTGGTGGTGCTGGATGAGCCGAACTCCAACCTCGATACCGTCGGCGAAGCGGCGCTGTCCAGCGCCATCGTGCAACTCAAGGCGCAAGGCACCACGGTGGTCCTGGTGACGCACCGTTCTTCGGTACTGGCCCAGGCCGACAAGCTGTTGGTGCTCAACGATGGTCGCCTGCAAGCCTTCGGCCCGAGCCATGACGTGCTCAAGGCACTGTCCGGCAACCCGCCACAACAGCCCCAGCAAACGGAGAAACCCGCCCAGGCACCGGGCGGGCTCAGCATGAGCCGGCAGTACCAGCCCTCGACAAGGAATTCGGGTGTATGAGCAGCGCGAGCATGAACACAGAAAACGAAGCGACCATGGAACACGCCTACATCACCGAACGTCCGGAACGCGACGCGAAGTTTTTCGCCCGCATGGGCTGGATTCTCGCCATTGCCGGCGCCGGCAGTTTCTTTGCCTGGGCAGCCCTGGCGCCGCTGGATCAGGGGATTGCGGTGCAAGGCACGGTGGTGGTTTCCGGCAAGCGCAAGGCCGTGCAGTCGATGAGCAGCGGCGTGGTCAGCCGGATCCTGGTGCGCGAGGGCGAGATCGTGAAGCAGGGCCAGCCCTTGTTCCGCCTCGACCAGACACAGGTTGCCGCCGACGTGCAATCGCTGCAGGCCCAGTACCGTATGGCCTGGGCCAGCGTGGCACGCTGGCAGGCCGAGCGCGACAATCTCAAGCAGGTGACGTTTCCACCGGAACTGAGCGACAGCCCCGACCCGCGTCTGGCGCTGGTGCTGGAAGGCCAGCGTCAACTGTTCAGCAGCCGGCGTGAGGCCTTCTCCCGCGAACAGGCCGCCTTGCGTGCCAGTATCGAAGGTGCCACGGCGCAACTGGCCGGCATGCGCCGCGCCCGTACCGACCTCAATGCGCAGGCGCAATCCCTGCAGCAGCAATTGAGCAACCTGCAACCGCTGGCAGACAACGGTTACATCCCGCGCAACCGGCTGATGGAATATCAGCGTCAACTGTCGCAAGTGCAGCAACAGCTGGCAGAGAACACCGGTGAAAGCGGCCGTGTGGAGCAGGGCATTCTCGAATCGCGCCTGAAACTGCAACAGCACGGCGAGGAATACCAGAAAGAAGTCCGCAGCCAACTGGCGGATGCGCAACTGAAAAGCGTCACGCTGTCCGAGCAACTGACCTCCGCCGGTTTCGACCTGCAACACAGCGAAATCCTTGCGACCTCGGACGGCATCGCCGTCAATCTCGGCGTACACACCGAGGGCGCGGTGGTGCGTCAGGGCGAAACCCTGCTGGAGATCGTTCCGCAAGGCACTCGCCTGGAAGTGGAAGGGCACCTGCCGATCAATTTGATCGACAAGGTCGGCACGCACCTGCCGGTGGACATCCTTTTTACCGCGTTCAACCAGAGCAAGACACCGCGTGTTGCGGGCGAAGTCAGCCTGATTTCCGCCGACCAGATGGTCGATGAGAAAACCGGTGCGCCGTATTACGTGTTGCGCAGCAGTGTCAGCGATCAGGCCATGGAGAAGCTCAATGGCCTGGTGATCAAGCCGGGCATGCCGGCGGAAATGTTCGTGCGCACGGGCGAACGCTCACTTCTCAACTACCTGTTCAAACCGTTGCTCGACCGGGCCGGCTCCGCATTGACTGAAGAATAAGGATGTTCGGCTGTATGAATAAGCTTTCCATGCTGGCGGCAGCGTTCGCGCTGCTCGCGGGCAACAGTGCCATGGCGGCCATGGGGCCGTTCGAGATCTACGAACAGGCATTACGCAACGACCCGGTGTTTCTCGGCGCGATCAAGGAACGTGACGCCGGTCTGGAAAACCGTGCCATCGGCCGCGCCGGGCTGCTGCCGAAACTCGGTTACAACTACAACAAGGGGCACAACACGTCGAAGGTTACGCAACTGACCGATCGCGGCAATTTTTCCGAGAACCGCAACTACAACAGTTACGGCTCGAACCTGACCCTGCAACAACCGCTGCTCGACTACGAAGCCTACGCGGCCTATCGCAAGGGCGTGGCACAGTCGCTGTTCGCCGATGAAAACTTCCGTGGCAAGAGTCAGGAATTGCTGGTGCGCGTCCTGGACAACTACACCAAGGCCCTGTTCGCCCAGGATCAGATCGACATCGCCCAGGCCAAGAAAAAGGCCTACGAGCAGCAGTTCCAGCAGAATGAGCACATGTTCAAGCAGGGTGAAGGTACGCGGACCGACATTCTCGAGGCCGAGTCGCGCTATGAACTGGCGACCGCCGAGGAAATCGAAGCGCGCAACGAGCAGGACGCCGCGCTGCGTGAGCTGGGCGCACTGATCGGCGTACCGGCGGTGGACATTGCCGATCTGGCGCCACTGGATCAGAACTTCCAGACCTTCGCCCTGATGCCGGCCAATTACGACACTTGGCACGAGCTGGCGATCAGCAACAACCCGAATCTGGCCTCGCAGCGCCAGGCCGTGGAAGTGGCCCGCTACGAAGTCGAACGCAACCGCGCCGGGCACCTGCCGAAAGTCAGTGCCTACGCCACGGTGCGTCAGAACGAATCGGAAAGCGGCAACACCTACAACCAGCGCTACGAAACCAACACCATCGGTTTTGAAGTCAACGTGCCGCTGTACGCCGGTGGCGGCGTATCGGCCTCGACCCGTCAGGCCAGCCGCAACATGGAGCAGGCCGAATACGAGCTGGACGGCAAGACGCGCGAAACCCTGATCGAATTGCGCCGCCAGTTCAGTGCCTGCCTGTCCGGGGTCAACAAGTTGCGCGCGTATCAAAAGGCCCTGACCTCGGCCGAAGCGCTGGTGGTCTCGACCCGACAAAGCATCCTCGGCGGCGAGCGGACCAATCTGGATGCGTTGAACGCCGAACAACAACTGTTTACCACCCGCCGCGATCTGGCCCAGGCACGGTATGACTACCTCATGGCCTGGACCAAGTTGCATTACTACGCGGGCACCTTGAGCGAGCAGGATCTGGCTCGGGTGGACGAGGCATTCGGGCAAGGTCCGCGAACGCGATAACACAGTAGTTTTTACACCAAACAACAAAAACGAGTGGTGAACATGGACGTACGCTTCAAGCCGGCATCGGTCGGCACGCTGTTGCTCGCAGTTTCTATCTCCCAGGCTCATGCGCAGTATGTGGAGTCGGGCAAACCCGGTGATCCCGCGAGTTGGCGCTCGGCGGAATTTCTCCGTGACTGGGGCCTGGACCGGATGCAGGCCGATCAGGCCTACGCCGCCGGCATCACCGGCAAAGGCGTGAAGATCGGTGCGCTGGATTCCGGTTTCGATGCGGCCCATCCCGAGTTCGCCAGCGACCGTTATCATCCGCTGCTGACCAGCGGCAGCTACGTCGATGGCTCGCCGTTCAGCGTCAATGGCACGCTCAATCCGAACAACGACTCCCACGGCACCCATGTGGTCGGCACCATGGGGGCCTCCCGTGACGGCAACGGCATGCACGGCGTGGCGTTCAACGCGCAGATCTACGTCGGCAACACCAACAAGAACGACAGTTTTCTGTTCGGCCCCAATCCCGATCCACGCTATTTCAAAGCGGCCTATGACGCGCTGGCCGACGCTGGCGTGCGGGCGATCAACAACAGCTGGGGCAGCCAGCCGCCGGATGTCAGCTATCGGACCCTGGCGGATCTGCACGCCGCTTACGCCCAGCACTGGAACAAAGGCACCTGGCTCGATGCCGCCGCCGATGTTTCGCGTCGTGGTGTGATCAACGTATTTAGCGCCGGCAACAGCGGTTATCCCAACGCCAGCGTACGTTCGGCGCTGCCGTACTTTCAGCCGGATCTGGAAGGTCACTGGCTGGCGGTGTCGGGACTGGACCAGAGCAATCAGCAGAAATACAACCAGTGCGGCCTCGCCAAATACTGGTGCATCACCACGCCGGGCGCGAAGATCGACAGCACCATCCCCGACGGTGGTTACGCGATCAAGTCCGGTACCTCGATGGCTGCACCGCATGCCACCGGGGCGCTTGCGCTGGTAATGGAGCGTTATCCGTACATGAACAACCAGCAGGCGCTGCAAGTACTGCTGACCACCGCGACCCAGCTTGACGGATCGGTGACCGACGCACCGACCACGCAGGTCGGCTGGGGTGTGGCCAACCTGAAGCGGGCGATGGGCGGGCCGGGGCAGTTGCTCGGCGCGTTCGACGCGCATCTGCTGGCCGGGCAAAGCGATGTCTGGAGCAACGACATTTCCGACAGGGCGCTGATCCAGCGTCGCAGCGAAGACCTCGCCGAGCACGATGCCTGGCAGCAAACCTTGCGTGACAAGGGCTGGCAGAACGGCGTTCCGGCCGGTGCCAGCCAGCAGGACCAGACCGATTACGCCATCGGTACGGCCCGAGACGCAGCCGCCGCGAGCCGGGTGTATGAGGGCAGTCTGATCAAGTCCGGCGCCGGTCGCCTGCTGTTGACCGGCAACAGCAGCTATCGCGGGCCGACCACGGTCAACGGCGGTCTGCTGAGCGTCAACGGTTCGCTCACTTCGACAGTCACGGTCAACGACAGCGGCACCCTCGGCGGGTCCGGACGAGTCGGTGCGCTGATCGCCAATAACGGTGGTCGTGTGGCGCCGGGCAATTCCATCGGCACGTTGAATGTGGCCGGTGACGTGAGCTTCGCAGCGGGTTCGACTTACGCGGTGGAAGTGTCCCCGACGGCCAGCGACCGGATTGTCGCCGGCGGCATCGCGACGATCAGCGGCGCGACCGTCAGTCTGTCGCTGGAAAACAGCCCGACCTTGCTCAGCACCGCTGAAACCAGAAGCCTGCTCGGTCATCAGTACGACATTCTGCAAGCCGCAGGTGGCATTCAGGGGCAGTTCGGTGCAGTGGTGCCGGACTACCTGTTCATCGGTGGCAACCTGGCGTCCACCGGCAACGGGATCACGCTCAGTGTCGAGCGAAACGACACCTCGTTTGCCAGTGTCGGCCAGACCCCGAACCAACGGGCCGTGGCCGGCGCCGTCGAGGGCATGGGCGCAGGCAACTCGGTGTACGAAAGCCTGTTGCTGTCGGCGACTGCCAGCGATGCGCGACAAGCCTTCCAGCAACTGAGCGGGGAAATCTACCCGGCTCTCGGTTCGGTGCTGATCAACGACAGCCGCCAGTTGCGCGACGCCATCGGCGAGCGCCTGCATGACGTTGACAGCACCCGAAGCAACGGTTGGGTCAAGGCCCTCGGCGCCTGGGGGACAACCGACTCGCGACACGACACCGCCGGTTACAGCACCTCGATCGGCGGTCTGCTGGCCGGTGTCGATGGTGCGTTGGATGAGCACACTCGTATCGGTCTGGTCACCGGTTACAGCGACAGTTCGTTGAGCATGGGATCCGGCACGCATTCATCGGCCAAGGTCGACAGCTATCACCTCGGGGCCTACGCCGGGCACGACATCGGTGCCTGGCGCCTGAGCACCGGAGCGGCCTACAGCTGGCACCGCGCCGACGTGAAACGTGATCTGCAATACGGCGACGTCAGCGCCAAACAGAAAGCCAAGGTCGATGCCGCCACCACACAGGTGTTCGGCGAGGCGTCGTATCGCCTGAATCTGCAAGCGCTGGCCCTTGAGCCGTTCGCCAATCTGGCCTACGTGCATCTGGACAGTGACGGTTTTACCGAGAAGGGTGACGCGGCCGCGCTGAAGAGCCGTGGCGACCAGCGTGACGCGGTACTCGGTACGCTGGGCGCCAGGGCGATCAAGACCATCAACCTGTCGGGCTCGCAGAAACTTGATGTCAGCGGCCGTCTCGGCTGGCAGCACAGTCTCGGCGACATCGAATCCGAACAGCATTTGCGCTTCGCCAGCGGCAGTGCGCCGTACAGCGTCGAAAGTTCGCCACTGGTGCGCGATGCCGCGCTGGTGGGCGTGCAGGCCAGCCTGGCGCTGAGCCGCGACGTGCGGGTCAACCTCGATTACAACGGACAACTGGCCAGCCGCGAGAAGACCCACGGCGTCGGCCTGAGCCTGAACTGGCAGTTCTGAATAAACGGATTTTTCGCAACATCACTAAGGAAGGTCGCTGGATGAAAAACAACAACACCCCCGCGCAATCGGGTGGAGGCTTTCGCCTGAAATCTCTCAACTGCGCACTGCTCTGCGCCATGGCCGCCTGGGGCAGCGCACAGGCTGCACCTTACGTGGAGAACGGCCGGGCAGGGGACCCGGCCAGTTGGCGCAGCGCCGAGTTCAAGGCCGATTGGGGCCTTGGTGCGATTGGCGCGGATTACGCCTACGCCGCCGGTTACACCGGCAAGGGTGTGAAACTCGGGATCTTCGACCAGCCGGTGTATGCCGCGCACCCGGAGTTTTCCGGTCCGAACAAAGTGATCACGCTGGTCACCAGCGGCATTCGCGAATACACCGACCCGTACATCCCGGTCAAAGCCGGGGATGCGTTTCTTTATGACGGTTCACCTTCGGTGGGCTCCAACGGCAAACTCGGCGCCCACGGCACCCACGTCGGCGGCATCGCAGCGGGCAGCCGTGACGGCGGCCCCATGCACGGCGTGGCGTTCGGTGCGCAGATCATCAGCGCCGACAACGGCGACCCGGGCCCGGAAGACGGCATCGTGCGCGGCAACGACGGCGCGGTGTACAAGGCCGGCTGGGATGCCCTGGTCGCCAGCGGTGCACGGATCATCAACAACAGCTGGGGCATCGGCATCACCGATCGCTTCGACCTGGGTGGTCGTGACCCGGCCTATCCGCATTTCACCGTCAACGATGCGCAACTGCAGTTCAACGAGATTCGTACGCTGCTCGGCACCAAGCCCGGCGGCGCCTATGACGGTGCGATTGCCGCCGCACGCAGCGGGATCGTGACCATTTTCGCCGCCGGCAACGACTACAACCTGAACAACCCGGACGCCATTGCCGGTCTCGGTTACTTCGTGCCGGAAATCGCACCGAACTGGATGACCGTCGCCGCCCTGCAGAGAAACCCGGATCAGGCCAGCGCCAACCCGTACATCATGAGTACGTTTTCCTCGCGCTGCGGTTACACCGCGAGTTTTTGCGTCTCGGCGCCGGGCACCCAGATCTACAGCTCGATCATCGGTGGCACCAACGCCGACAACCTGACCACCGGCTACGCCAACTACAACGGCACTTCGATGGCTGCGCCGCACGCCGCCGGTTCCGTGGCGGTGCTGATGGAGCGCTTCCCGTACATGACCGGTGCCCAGGTCGCCAGCGTGCTGCGCACCACCGCCACCGACCTCGGCGCCCCCGGGATCGACGCCCTGTACGGCTGGGGCATGATCAACCTGCGCAAAGCCATCGACGGCCCGGCGATGTTCGTCACCGAGCAGGACATCCCGACCGAATTCCGCATCGAAGGCGCTTACGGCTCCAGCCAGTTCGTGGCAGACCTGCCGGGCATCGGCGCGATCATCGACGCCGGCAAGCCCACTCAACGTGTGTGCACCGACATCACCTGCGGGCTCGACACCTGGCGCAACGACATTTCCGGCCATGGCGGTCTGACCAAGCAGGGCCTCGGTACGCTGGTGATGACCGGCGCCAACACCTACACCGGTCCGACGCTGGTGAATCAAGGGCGATTGGCGATCAATGGCTCTCTGCAATCGGCGGTCACGGTCAATAACGGCGGTATCCTCGGCGGCAATGGCAGCATCGCGGCGCTGACCGCGAAAAGCGGCGGTATCGTTGCGCCGGGCAACTCGATCGGCACCTTGAACGTGGCCGGGAATGTGACGTTCGAACCGGGCTCGACCTACGCCGTGGAAGTCTCGCCTGCCAGCAGCGACCGCGTCGTGGCCGGTGGTACTGCAACCATCGAAGGCGCGACCGTCGCGCTGTCTCTGGAAAACAGCCCGACCTTGCTGACCACCGGCGAGGTGAAATCCCTGCTCGGCAGCCAGTTCAACATCCTGCAGGCGGCGGGTGGCATTCAGGGCCGTTTCGGTCAGGTCCTGCCAAGCTACGCCTTCCTGGGTGGCACCCTCGATTACTCGTCGGGCGGTGTGCAACTGGAGGTGGGGCGTAATGGCGCTTCGTTCGCCAGCGTCGGCCTGACTCCGAACCAGCGGGCCGTCGGTGCCGCCGCCGAACGTCTGGGCGCGGGCAATGCGTTGTTCGAAACCCTGTTGCTGTCGCCGACCGCTGCGGTGGCGCAGGACGCGTTCCAGCAACTGTCCGGCGAAATTCACCCGGCCATCGGCACGATGCTGATCAACGACAGCCATTACCTGCGCGATGCGGTGGGCGAACGTCTGCGTGAACGGGATATGTTCGATGCCGGCGCGCCGACCGATGACCGCAGCAACGCCTGGATGAAGGTGCTCGGTGCCTGGGGCAAGAGCGATGGCGGCCATGACAACGCCAATTCCAACAGCTCCGTCGGCGGACTGTTGCTCGGTGTGGATGGCCTGATCACTGAAGATACCCGTCTGGGTTTCGTTACCGGTTATAGCGACAGCTCGTTGAACATGGGCAGCGGCACGCATTCTTCGGCGTCAGTCGACAGCTATCACCTGGGTGCGTACCTGGGGCATCAGATCGATGCGCTGCGCCTGAGCGCCGGTGCGGCTTACAGCTGGCATCGCATCGACGTCAAACGTGATCTGCAATTTGCCGGTGTCAGCGGCAAGCAGAAAACCAAACGCGATGCGGCCACCACGCAACTGTTCGCCGAAGCGGCGTATGACCTGGGCCTGCAACCGATGAACCTGGAGCCGTTCGCCAACCTGGCTTACGTGCACCTCAACAGCGACAGCTTCACCGAGAAAGGGGATGCCGCCGCACTGAAGGGCGGTGAAGACAACCGCGACGCCGTACTGTCGACCCTCGGCGTGCGCGCCAAGCGCACATTTGCCCTGTCCGAGAAACATCAGCTGGAACTGGGTGCGACACTGGGCTGGCAGCACAACCTGAGCAGCGTGGATGCCGAAAACCATCTGGCCTTCGCCAATGGCAACAGCGCATTCAACGTGCAAAGTGTGTCGATGGATCGTGACGCAGCGGTGGTTGGCGTTCGTGCCGGGCTGGCGCTCAATCGCGATGTCCGGGTCAACCTGGACTACAACGGACTGATCGGTTCGAACGAGAAGGATCACGGTGTGGGTCTGACCCTCGACTGGCAGTTCTGATTTGAAGGAAGAGAGAGCACGACATGGGACTGTTTGATTACAAGAATGCCGACGGCAAAGCGTTGTACAGCGATGCCATCGCGCTGACGTTGTATTCCTACACGCCGACCGGGCAGGCGTTGCCCGGTACCGGGTGGAAACCGCTTGGCGCCTCGGCGCTGGGCTATCAAGGCAAGACGGACGCGAAAGGCACGTTCTTCGGCGAGAAGGACGGCTTCACCAGCGCCGAGGCTGAGGTGCTCGGCAAATACGACGCTGCCGGCAAGCTGATCGGCATCGGCGTGGCCTTTCGCGGCACCGGCGGCCTGGGTTACAGCGATACCTTCGGCGACATGAAAAACAACCTGCTGGCCGCCATCGGGCCGGTGGACTACGCCAAAAACTATGCGAAGAACGCCTTCGACAACCTGCTCAAATCCGTGGCCGCGTTTGCCGCGGCTCAGGGTATCGCAGCCAAAGACGTGCTGATCAGCGGCCACAGCCTCGGCGGGCTAGGGGTCAACAGCGTGGCGGAGCTGAGTGCCAGCGACTGGGGCGGGTTCTTCAAGGACGCCAACTACATCTCGTTCGCTTCGCCGACCCAGAGCAGCACCGGCACCCACGTGCTGAACATCGGTTACGAGAACGATCCGGTGTTCCGCGCACTCGACGGCACCACGTTCAGCACGGCGTCGATGGGCAAGCACGACAAGCCGCACGACTCGACCACCGACAACATCGTCAACTTCAACGAAAACTACGCGTCCACCGCGCAGAACCTGGTGCCGTTCAGCATCGTCAATCCGTTGAACTGGTCGGCTCACAGCTCGCTGGGCTACGCCGATGGCCTGAACCGGGTGATCGACTCGAAGTTCTACAACCTCACCAGCCAGGACTCGACCATCATCGTGTCCAACCTGGAAGCGTCATCCCGGGGCAAGACCTGGGTCGAGGATCTGGGCCGCAGCGGCGAGCCACACTCCGGCAGCACCTTCATCATCGGCACCGACAGCAACGACTGGCTCAAGGGCGGGGCGGGCAACGACTTTCTCGAAGGCCGCGCCGGCGATGATCTGTTCCGCGATGACGGGGGCTACAACATTCTGCTTGGCGGTCAGGGGCACAACACCTTCGACCTGCAGAAACCGTTGCAGAACTTCAGCTTCGCCAACGACGGTGACGGCACGCTGTACGTGCGCGACGCCTACGGCGGCATCAGCATGACCCGTGACATCGGCGCAATCGTGAGCAAAGAGTCCGGTTCGATGTGGAGCAGCAAGGAAATCACCTGGACAGTCACTGCCAAAGGCCTGGCCAACGGTGCCGAGCTGACCGGGTACAACCATTCGCTCAATGGCGGCGCACTCGGCGACACGCTGAAAGCCACCGCAGACGGTGACTGGCTGTTCGGCCTGGGCGGTGACGATCACCTGTTCAGCGACAAGGCTCATGTGACCTTCGTCGGCGGCGCCGGCAACGACGTGATGAATGCGGTGGGTGGCAACAACACCTTCCTGTTCAGCGGCGCGTTCGGTTTCGACTCGATCCACGGTTAC
Organism: Pseudomonas sp. BW7P1; assembly: GCF_024981055.1. Taxonomy (NCBI): domain Bacteria; kingdom Pseudomonadati; phylum Pseudomonadota; class Gammaproteobacteria; order Pseudomonadales; family Pseudomonadaceae; genus Pseudomonas; species Pseudomonas sp. BW7P1. The sequence continues at coordinate 3,118,417 of NZ_CP103374.1, forward strand.
CAGGGCAGCGACAAACTGGTGTTCATGGGCGTGCAGGGCGCGGGGCAGGGTTACGACTACAAGCAGCACGCTTCGCAGTCAGGCGCCGATACCGTGCTGAATATTGGCGACTATGCCGTGACCCTGATCGGGGTGGGTGTGGCTAACCTGTCGGATTCGAGTTTCGTGTTCGCCTAGTAAACCGGTGGGAGCGAGCCTGTTCGCTCCCACAGTATGAATACGCAGTAAATGCTCCGGGACGCCCCGAGAGGGGCGTTCTGGTTGTGAGCTATCTCTGAATAATTCCAACAAAGAGAGAGGCAACAGCAATGGGTGTGTATGACTACAAGAACTTCAGCACAGCGGACTCCAAGGCATTGTTCAGCGATGCCATGGCCATCACGCTGTATTCCTATCACAACCTCGACAACGGTTTTGCGGTCGGCTATCAGCACAACGGCTTCGGCCTCGGTCTGCCGGCCACGCTGATCAGTGCGCTGATCGGCGGCACTGATTCGCAAGGGGTGATTCCCGGCCTGCCGTGGAATCCGGACTCGGAAAAACTCGCCCTCGACGCCGTGAAAAAGGCGGGCTGGACGCCCATCACTGCCGCGCAACTGGGCTATGACGGCAAGACCGACGTGCGTGGAACCTTCTTCGGCGAAAAGCCCGGCTACACCAGCGCCCAGGTGGAGATCCTCGGCAAGTACGATGCCCAGGGCCATCTCACGGAGATCGGCATCGCCTTTCGCGGTACCAGTGGGCCCCGGGAAATCCTGATCGGAGACTCCATCGCCGACGCCATCAATGACCTGCTGGCCGCGTTCGGTCCGAAGGATTACGCCAAGAATTACGTCGGCGAAGCCTTCGGCAATCTGATGAACAACGTGGTGACCTTCGCCAGGGCCAACGGCCTCAGTGGCAAGGACGTGCTGGTCAGCGGCCACAGCCTCGGGGGGCTGGCGGTCAACAGCATGGCGGACTTGAGCGGCAGCAAGTGGGGCGGCTTCTTCCAGGACGCCAACTACATCGCCTACGCCTCACCGACCCAGAGCAGCACCGACAAGGTGCTCAACGTCGGTTACGAGAACGATCCGGTATTCCGCGCGCTCGATGGTTCGACCTTCACCGGGGCAACGCTCGGTGTCCACGATGCACCGAAAGTCTCGGCGACCGACAACATCGTCAGCTTCAACGACCACTACGCCTCGGCGGCGTGGAACGTGCTGCCCTATTCGATCGTCAACATCCCGACCTGGATCTCGCATTTGCCCACCGCTTACGGCGACGGCATGAACCGGGTGATCGAGTCGAAGTTCTACGATCTCACCAGCCGCGATTCGACGATCATCGTCGCCAACCTGTCGGACCCGGCACGGGCCAACACCTGGGTGCAGGACCTCAACCGCAACGCCGAACCCCACAAGGGCAGCACCTTCATCATCGGCAGCGACGGCAACGATCTGATCCAGGGCGGCAGCGGCAACGATTACCTGGAAGGCCGCGCCGGCAACGACACTTTCCGCGACAGCGGCGGTTACAACATCATTCTCGGTGGCTCGGGCAGCAACACCCTTGAACTGCAGCAGTCGGTGAACAAGTTCGCCTTCGCCAACGACGGTGCCGGCAACCTGTACATCCGCGATGCCAACGGCGGGATCAGCATTACCCGCGACATCGGCAGCATCGTCACCAGGGAGCCGGGGTTCCTCTGGGGCCTGTTCAAGGACGACGTGACCCACAGCGTGACCGCCGAGGGTCTGAAAGTCGGCAGTAACGTCACGCAATACGCATCGAGCGTCAAAGGCACCAACGGCACCGACACCCTCAAGGCCCATGCCGGCGGCGATTGGTTGTTCGGCCTGGACGGCAACGATCACCTGATCGGCGGGGCGGGCAACGACGTCTTCGTCGGTGGCGCCGGCAACGACCTGATGGAATCGGGTGGTGGGGCGGATACCTTCCTGTTCAGCGGTGCGTTCGGTCAGGACCGGGTGGTGGGATTCACCGGCAATGACAAACTGGTGTTCCTCGGCGTGCAGGGTGTGTTGCCGGGCGATGACTTCCGTGCCCATGCCTCGGCGGTGGGGCAGGACACGGTGCTGAAGTTCGGTGCCGATTCGGTGACGCTGGTCGGGGTTTCGCTGAGCAGTCTCAGCGCCGATGGGATCGTGATCGCCTGATGTGTGTGGCGCCTGCAAAGGCGTCATGGCAAACAGGCTCGCTCTCACAATCAGTCAAATGTGGGAGCGAGCCTGCTCGCGAATGAACGATAACGCGGGATTGAAAGTGACCCGCAAGCCACGACCTGACTCAAACCCCTGCATCAACAGGAAACGCGGACTAAAGCCTTCGCATGCGCACTCGTCATGTAAGGGCAGCCGCCATTGAGTACAGGAGATTCAAACGTGAAAGGTTTCAAGGGGTATATCTGTATCGTCGGGTTGGCGCTGCTGTCGGCCAACACCTGGGCCGATCTGCCTCACAGCTCGATTCTGAGCCGCTACGGTGTCGATTCCGATGAGTTGCCGAAACCGGCACCTGCCGAGCACACCGAGCCGGTCGAAGAGAAAAGCCGCTTTCAAATCCAGCCGGAGCAGCCCTTCGTGACGATCCGTCTGGGTGACGGCAAACAGCCGGAAACCACCGGCAACCTCAGCATCGATCGCATGACCCAACAGGAGCGGGAGCGTTGCCAGCGACTGCAAGCCGAACTTGCCCGTCGAGGTGAGCATTACTTCAGTTGCGACAACAGCATTCCAGGCATGACCCTGCCGCAATAATCGCGCTGTTCAGGGAGCTGCCGCAGGGGCAGCTCCGCCGGCGCAGTCAGTCTTCCTTGCGCACCGTCGCCACCTCATCCGCCTTGACCCGGATCTTCGTGCCGGAAATGTCCTGAAACTCATAGAAGCCGTCTTCGGATTTGGTTTTCGGCATGTCCTTGGTCAAGTATTGCGTGCCGTTCTGCAGGGTCACCACGGTAGGGGTGGAGCAACCGGCCAGCGCCAACAGCGCCACTGTCGTCACTGACAAACCCAATGTCCTGAAATTCATATCCGGTATTCCTCCGTTCAAATTCGACCGCTGTCGGTCTTCTAACGCGGTTGGTGCCGCATCGTCCGTAAAAGTTCGATGGACCTTCGAAAAAAACGGATCGACGATGCCACTGATCCTTTTCCGTTTGCACCCGTCGGGGCAGAACTGGTATCTGTACGCATAACCAGTATTCGCTTGCCATGGCCCTCGATCACCGTGACTTCCAGCCCCCTCGACGATCCGTTCTATTACCTCAACAACTTCCGGCAAGTGCTTGACTGGCTTGAGCTTCGCTATGCCGACGTGATGAGCGATACGGAGCATGCCTTCATTCGTGACTTCAAGTCACTGCCTCGCGGATCCCAAGGGTTGCTGGTGCGGATGGTGATGCGCAAGGGCGTGCATTTTCGTGCGGGCAAGCTCAACTATCCGGAAATCGGTGACATTGCGTCAGCCGCGCAACCGTTGTTGGATCATGGCTGGCTGGATGAACGGGCGCTGCTGTCGATGCCGGAGCTGTTCGATCTGCTGCTCAAGGCCGAAGTCGCGCAAGCCTTCGGCCCGGCCATTGACGATCCGAAGGGCCGCAAGGTCGACTGGCTGCCGATGCTGCAGGCGCAGTTTCCCGAGCCACGCTGCTGGCATGACTGGTGCCCGGCAATGGCTGATCGGCTGTTCAGCCTGACGCTGATGGACCTGTGCGACCGGTTTCGCCTGATGTTCTTCGGCAACCTGTATCAGGACTGGTCGGAATTCGTCCTCGCCGACCTCGGGATCTTCACCTACGAGAAAGTCGAATTCAGCGCCGACTCCAGAGGCCTGCGCAGCAGTGCCGACGTCGAGGCCTGCCTGTTCCTGCACGATTGCCAGCAGCGTTTCGAGGCGGGTGAGGCCATCGAGCCGATTGCCGGGCAGTTGATTGCCCTGCAGTTCGATAACCCGTGGTTGCAGCGCAGGCTCGGCAAGTTGCTGTTCCAGATCGGCCAGCATTGCGAGCGCATCGCAGCGTTTGCGCTGGCCCTGAATCTCTATCGTGACTGCGCCTATCCCGGTGCACGGTTGCGGATGATTCGTGTGCTGGAGCGTTGCGGCGAATATGCGCTGGCGCTGGAACTGGGTACGCAGGCCGAACAGGCACCGCAAAGCGCCGCCGAACAGCAGGGCCTGCAACGGGTGCTGCCACGCCTGCGGCGAAAACTGGGTGGCCCGCCGCTCAAGCGTGTGGCGCCAGGACCTGTCGAACGCCTTGACCTGCATCTGCCACGGCTCGACCCGGCGTTGTCCGTCGAGTATCACGTGCAGGCCCATCTGCATGATGACGCCGGCCCCGTGCATTACGTGGAAAACAGCCTGATCAATTCGCTGTTCGGCCTGTTGTGCTGGCCGGCGATATTCGCGCCGCTGCCGGGGGCGTTTTTCAACCCGTTCCAGCGTGGACCGGCTGATTTGCTTCATGAAGACTTTCATGGGCGGCGGGCCGAACTGTTCGCAGCCTGCCTGGCGGAGCTGGACGACGGGCGCTACGCCGACACCATTCGCAGCCGGTTTGCCGGCAAGTGGGGCATTCAGTCGCCGTTCGTGTTCTGGGGTGCACTGAATGAGGCACTGCTGGAGCAGGCACTGACCTGCCTGCCGGCCGAACACCTCAAACACTGGTTCAATCGCCTGTTGCTCGACATCAAGGCCAACCGTGCCGGCATGCCCGATCTGATCCAGTTCTGGCCGCAGCACAAGACCTACCGGATGATCGAAGTCAAAGGTCCCGGCGACCGCCTGCAAGACAACCAGTTGCGCTGGCTGGAGTTCTGCCACACGCACCGGATGCCGGTGGCGGTGTGTTACGTGCAATGGGCGGAGCAGGGCGCTTGAGCTACAGCATCGCAGTACGGGCACTGTGCGAATTCACCGCCAAAAGCGGCGACCTCGACTTGCGCTTCACCCCGTCACCCACCGCGCTGGAGGGGATCGCCGGCCATCGTACCGTCGCCTCGCGGCGCAATGACGCCTATCAGAGCGAAGTGGCGCTGGAGGGCGAGTTTCGTACCTTGAAGGTCAAGGGCAGGGCGGACGGCTACGACCCGGCGCAGAACTGCCTGGAGGAAGTCAAGACCTACCGGGGCGACCTGAGCAAGCAACCGGCCAATCACCGCGCCCTGCACTGGGCGCAGGCGAAGATCTACGGTTGGCTGATGTGTCGCAGGCTTGAACTGGAGCAGATCAATCTGGCGCTGGTGTACTTCGACATCGTCAGCGAAAAGGAAACCTGTCTGGTCGAAGCCCACAGCGCCGACGCGCTGCGCGAGTTCTTCGAACAACAGTGCGGCTTGTTCCTGGCGTGGGCCGAACAGGAAATGGCCCACCGCGAGGCCCGCAATCACGCGGCTCGACAACTGCGCTTTCCCCATGATGATTTTCGCCCTGGCCAGCGTCATCTCGCCGAGTCGGTGTTCAAGGCTGTCAGCACCGGACGCTGCCTGATGGCCCAGGCACCGACCGGCATCGGCAAGACCCTTGGCACGCTGTTTCCGATGCTCAAGGCCCTGGCGCCGCAGCAACTGGACAAGGTGTATTTCCTGACCGCCAAGACACCGGGGCGCAAACTGGCGCTGGATTCGGCGCAAGTGTTGTTCGATCACAACGCAACCCTGCCGCTGCGGGTGCTGGAAATGGTCGCCCGGGACAAGGCCTGCGAGCATCCCGACAAGGCCTGTCACGGCGAGTCCTGCCCGTTGGCACAGGGCTTCTATGATCGCCTGCCGGCGGCACGCGAGGCGGCCGGTCGATTACGACTGATGGATCAGGCGGCGCTGCGAGAAGTCGCCGCGCAACACTCGGTCTGCCCGTATTACCTGAGCCAGGAAATGGCCCGCTGGGCCGATGTGGTGGTCGCTGACTACAACTACTACTTCGATTTCAGCGCATTGCTGTTCGGCCTGGCCCAGCTCAATCAATGGAAGGTCGCCGTGCTGGTGGACGAGGCGCACAACCTGGTCGAACGCGGTCGGCAGATGTACAGCGCCACCCTCGATCAGGGGATCTTCAACAGCGTGCGCAAAACCGCGCCCGACGTCCTGAAAAAGCCCTTGCAGCGGGTCAATCGCGAGTGGAATGCCCTCAATGACGCGCAACTGGCGCCGTATCAGGCCTACGACAGGGCGCCGGAAAAACTGCTTCAGGCCATTACATCGTGCAGTGCAAGCATCGGTGACTACCTCAACGATCATCCTCAGGGGCTCGACAGTGGCTTGCAGAACGCCTGGTTCGAGATGCTGCAATTTGGCCGGGTCGCGGAGTTGTTCGATGCGCATTACCTCTTCGATCTCGGTAAGCGCGATCTCGACCGCAAACGCCCGCTGTCGCAACTGTGCCTGCGCAACGTGGTGCCTGCCGCGCTGCTCGGCCCGCGCCTGACGGCGGCCCGCAGTTGCGTACTGTTTTCTGCGACGCTCAGCCCGCGCCACTATTACGCCGATCTGCTCGGCACGCCGCCGGACACGGTGTGCATCGACGTCGAATCGCCCTTCAGCGCCGAACAGCTGCAGGTGCGGATCGTCAGCCGGATCTCCACCCGCTTCACCCACCGCCAGGCGTCGCTGGAGCCGATCGTCGAATTGATCGCCCGTCAGTTCGGCGAGCGTCCGGGCAATTATCTGGCGTTCTTCAGCAGCTTCGATTACCTGCAACAGGTGGCGCAATTGCTGGCCGAACGGCATCCGCACATCACCCTCTGGCAGCAGTCACGGGGCATGGCCGAGGGGCAGCGGCAGGCGTTTCTCGACCAGTTCACGGCGCACAGTCAGGGCGTCGGGTTCGCGGTGCTTGGCGGCGCGTTCGGTGAAGGCATCGATTTGCCCGGTGCCCGGCTGATCGGAGCCTTCATCGCCACACTGGGCCTGGCGCAGTTGAACCCGGTCAACGAGCAGATGAAACGGCGCATGGCGGCGATCTTCGGTGCCGGCTACGACTACACCTATCTGTTCCCCGGTGTGCAGAAAGTCGTACAGGCCGCCGGTCGGGTGATCCGTACGCAACAGGATCGGGGTGTGGTCATGCTGATCGATGACCGCTTTGCCGAAAGCCGCATCCAACAGCTGCTGCCGCGCTGGTGGGCGCTCGATCATGCAGATGCTGCTGTCCTGTCCGACGGTTTGACGCATACTCCAGCTATTGAATATCTGCTTTGAGCCAAGCCTGATGAGCGAGAACAACAAGTCCGCTGCGATCGAAGACACGCGTTTTCGCCTGTTGCTCGATGCCGTCGTCGATTATGCGATCTACATGCTCGACCCCGATGGCATCATCACCAGCTGGAACTCCGGGGCCAGACGCTTCAAGGGGTATGAAGAAACCGAAATTCTCGGCGAGCACTTTTCGCGGTTCTACACCGATGAAGACCGCGCCGCCGGCAAACCGCAACGTGCACTGGACACGGCGATCCGCGAAGGCCGGTTCGAAGGCGAAGGGTGGCGGGTACGCAAGAACGGTACGCACTTCTGGTGCCATGTGGTGATCGATCCGATTTTCAGCCCGGACGGTCAATTGCTCGGATTCGCCAAGATCACCCGTGACCTGACCGACCGCAAGATGGCCGAAGAAACGCTCAAACAAAGCGAACAGCAGTTTCGTTTGCTGGTTCAGGGCGTCAGCGATTATGCGATCTACATGCTCAGCCCTGAAGGGTGCGTGACCAACTGGAATCCCGGCGCGCAACGGATCAAGGGGTACGCACCGGAGGAAGTCATCGGCAAGCATTTTTCGATGTTCTACACCCCGGAGGACCGGGAGGCAGGCGAGCCGCAGCGCTCCCTGGAAACCGCGGTGCGCGAAGGCCGCTTCGAGAGCAAGAGCTGGCGTTTGCGCAAGGATGGCACGCGGTTTCTGGCCCATGTGGTGGTTGATGCGATCCGTGGCGACACCGGTGCGCTGCTCGGTTTTGCCAAGATCACCCGTGACGTGACCGAAGCCTACCAGGCACAACAGGCGCTGGAGCAGACCCGTGAGGCATTGTTCCAGGCGCAGAAGATGCAGGCCATCGGACAACTCAGCGGCGGTATCGCCCACGACTTCAATAATCTGCTGACGGTGATCCTCGGTAACCTGGAGATCGTGCGCAAACGTGTGGGCGACGATCCGAAAGTCAACCGTCTGCTGGAAAACGCCACGCAGGGCGCCTTGCGCGGCGTGTCGCTGACGCAACGCATGCTGGCCTTTGCCCGACGCCAGGAACTGAAGACCGAAGCCGTGGACATTCCCACACTGTTGCAAGGCATCACCGGCCTGCTGCGCAGTTCGCTGGGGCCGGGCATTCGTATCGAAACACGGTTTCCGGACGATCTTGAAGCAGTGCTGGCCGACACCAACCAGCTGGAACTGGCGGTGCTGAACCTGGCCACCAATGCCCGTGATGCGATGCCCGAGGGGGGCGCCGTGATCATCAGTGCCGAGCCGCGAGTGGTACTTGAGCAAAGTCAGTCGAGCCTGGCGGCGGGACGCTATGTGTGCCTGAGCGTGACCGATACCGGCGAAGGCATGGACGACGTGACGCTGGCTTCGGCAACCGATCCATTTTTCACCACCAAAGGACTGGGCAAGGGAACGGGGCTGGGATTGTCGATGGTGCACGGCTTCATCGAGCAGTTGGGCGGCCGTTTCATCCTCAACAGCGTGAAAGGGCAGGGAACCTGTGCCGAGCTCTGGTTGCCGGTCGCTGCCGATGATGTTGTTGCCAGACCTCTTAAACCTGGCAAAGCGATGGTGTCGTCGGTACCAAGGCTCAATGTCCTTGTGGTGGACGATGATGCGCTGGTGCTGACCAGTACCAGTCTGCTGCTCGAAGACCTGGGGCATCGGGTCATCAGTGCAAGTTCCGGCGCCCGGGCGCTGGAGCTTTTCGATCAGGGGGAAGTCATCGATCTGATGATCACTGACATGGCCATGCCCCTCATGAGCGGCGCACAGCTGGCACATGCCGCAAGGCTGCTCAAGCCGGACCTGCCGATCATTCTGGCTACCGGTTACGCCGAGCGCATCGAGGGGTTCGCAGCCGGGTTGCCACGGCTGCCCAAACCGTTCAACCAGCAGGGTCTGATCGAGATCATCGCTACGTCAATGAAGTGAATTCAATCCGCGCCAGCCAAATAAAAGCCCGGCATTCAAGCCAGGCTTTGGGGAAAGGCTCAGTGCGTGGCTTGAAGCTCCCGGCGCGGGCCAGTGCTGTTTCGCATCGATCCCTGAAGCGGCGGGAAGTCTTCGTTGAGCACGCTCAAATGGTCGATGGCGTCTTCGAAGCGCCGATCGGCTTTGCGGCGTACGACTCGATAGCGTTCGAACTGCTCGATATCCAGATTTTCGCCTTCCAGTAATTCATTGGCCGTGCGGTTGAGCGCCCGGGCTTCCTCGAACAATTGCCTGTTGCGTTCCAGTGCCAGATTTCTGCATGCCTTGATCTGCGCGGGGGTTGAGTCGTCTTTCATGACCGTTGGCCTTGTTTTTCGGGATTCTCCGTGGCGGGCGCTATTGCCGCTGAGGAGTATCGAGCCTGTTGAACCTCGCTGATGCACGAGGGGTTAAGGTTGTGACTGCGGGCAAAGGGCATGGGATCCATTTATTTACAGAAGGAATTTTGATATTTCCGTGCGGGCTGGCGTCTTGCAGTGATCATGTTTCCTGTTTCTTTCGCTGCTCGTAGCGGGTGAGGACGGGCTGTGTGCTGATACCGTGCAGCAAAATGCTCAGGGCCACGACTGACAGCGTCAGGTCTGTGCACTGGCTGGCCAGACTGTCGCCGAGCCCGTGATTGAGGGCGTAAAACAGGTAGAACAGGCTACCGATGCCGCGAATGCCGAACCAGCCGATCAACATCCGCTGACGCCTTTTCAGCAGCGCTCCCCATGGCATCGATGCAACGCAGGCCGGGCGGATGACGAAGAACAAAATGCCGCCCACCCACAATGCCCGCCAGTCCCAGTGTGCGGCCAGTACCACGCCAAGCAACGTGACCAGAAACACTTCCATTGCCCGCTCGACCAGACTGCCGAAGGCGAGCATGTCGCCCATCATGATCCCGGCGGCCACCTGACTGTCCTCGAGCCGTTCGGTATCGCCATGCACGGCGTGTTGCGGTTCGACATGCTGATGACCCACCACCGGTTGAACCAGGTGCTCGGCCGGCGGCTCACTGGCGCCGGTGGATTTCACTTCCTCCTGACGCAAGCCCAACCCCGCGGCAAACACCGACAGAAAACCGTAGCCGCCCAAGGCGTCGGCCCCCACATAGGCCAGTGCAATCAGGGCCAGCGTCAGGTAGTCGTTGGGGCTCACGGTGCTGTCTTCATTGCGGATCTGCAGGGCGAGGGTGATGCGTCCGATTCCGCGCCCCAGCCAGTACCCGGTGAGCAATCCGGCGGGAACGGCCCAGAGTACGTCACGCGTTACCCAGTGACTCCACTCGGCTGCCAGGCCATCACCCTTGAGCCACAACAGCCCGAGGATCACAAAGGGAAAGGCAATGCCGTCATTGAGCCCGGCCTCACCCGACAGCCCGAAGCGCACGCTGTCGATGTCCCGAGCGTCATTGACCTGTACCAGCGAAGCCAGCACCGGGTCGGTGGGCGCCAGGATCGCCCCGATCAATAACGAGGGCCCCCAGCCCAGGTTCAGTCCGTAATGCAGCAACAGGCTGACGCCGATGATCGTCAGCACCATCACCGGGCCTGCCAGGCCGAAGGCGATCCGCCAGCGCTTGTCGCGCAGCGGCAGGCGCAGCTTCAACCCGCAGACGAACAGCGAAAACAGCACGGCGACTTCGGTCAGATGCTCCATCCAGGAGGACGCCTGTTCCAGCGGCAGCTTCAACAGGTCGAGACCGCCCGGCCCGATACCGATGCCCAGCAGAAGACACACGGCCGATGTCGTGACCGGCAGCCAGCGCAGGTAGGACGAGGTCAGCGCAAGAACCAGCAGAACCGCGCCGAGCACGGTGACCCAGATAATGAAACTCATGGCTCGTGGCTCGTGCTGACAAGCGTTGCTGTGTCCCGATGCCAACGCATCGCGAAGGCCTTAGCCAACGGTCGTACGCAAGTATTCGGGTGTGAGCACGTTGAACCACAACAGGATCATCGAGACCAGCAGGGTCACCAGCACCAGCAGCGCGACACCCCACACACTGGCTGAATAGAGCAAGCCTTGCTCCTTGCGTTCGTGCATGAAGGTCGGCAGCCCGACGAACAGCAGGAACGTCGAGTACATCGCCGCCGCACCCAGTACCAGTACCGCCAGCCAGCGGCTCGGCCAGAGCCCGGCGATACCCGCCAGGAAAAACGGGGTGACGGTGTACGCCGCAAAGCCGATGCACTGGTTGAGCGTGGGGCGGGCATCGAAGGTCCGTGACATCCAGCGGATGAAGCCCCCGATGATCGCGACGCCCAGGACCGTGGTGACATACAGCAGAATGCTCAATTGCAAGGCGCTGGCGGTGCTCAGCCTGACCGTTTCGCCTGCCGCCAGGCTCCAGCCGACCGACGTCGTGCCAATGAACAGACACACGGGTGGAATGAGGGCCAGCAACAGCAAATGAGCCATGTAGTGACGCGGGTGCACCTCTTCTTCGCGGCGGATGTCGGTCCACGCAAAGTTCGGCTGGGTGAAAAGCTTGACGATAGGTGCGGACATGGCGACCTCCTGATCTTTCGTGGCGCGAGAGCGGGCCTTAAAGGTATTGAGAGGCCGTCCTGTTCGACGGTTCACTTTTTCCGCCCACCGTTCAGAGCATCGGCTTGCCGCCGGTCACCCCGTAGCGCTGGCCGGTGATATAGCTGGCTTCATCCGATGCCAGCAGCACGTAGATCGGCGCGACTTCCACCGGTTGCCCGGGGCGACCGAGCGGGGTCTGTTCGCCGAAGTGTTGTACTTCTTCGTCCGGCATGGTCGAGACGATCAGCGGCGTCCAGATCGGCCCGGGCGCCACGCAATTCACGCGAATGCCACGGGGACCGAGCATTTGCGCCAGGCCACCGGTGAAATTGGCAATCGCACCTTTGGTCGTGGCGTAGGCGAGCAGGGTGGGTTTTGGCATGTCCGAGTTGACTGAACTGGTGTTGATGATGGAGGCGCCACGCCCCATGTGTTTGAGCGCCGCCTGACACAGACGGAAAATGGCCGTGATGTTGACGTCGAAGGTCATCAGCCATTCGTCATCGGGAATTTCTTCGAAGGTTTCGTGGGTCATCTGGAACGCGGCGTTATTGACCAGCACATCGATACGGCCGAAGCGTTCGACAGTCTGATCCACCAAGGCCTGGCAATGGGCTTTTTGTGCAATATCGCCGGGCAGCAGCAGACACTGGCGACCGGCCTGTTCGACCCAGCGCGCGGTTTCCTTGGCATCTTCGTGTTCGTTGAGGTAGGCGACCGCCACGTCGGCGCCTTCGCGGGCGAAGGCAATGGCCACGGCGCGACCGATGCCACTGTCGGCGCCGGTGATCAGGGCGATCTTGCCGGCGAGCCGGCCGGAGCCGGTGTAGTGTTGCTCACCGCAGTCGGGGTACGGTTCCATCTTGCGCTGGGAACCGGGTACGGCTTGCGTCTGTTGCGGGAAGGGTGGAACGGGATAATCAGTCATCGTCAATCTCCAGGCTTTATGGCAGGTGTGGCCGGTTGACTCGGCACCTTTGCCATGAGTTCGATCGGATTGACGATGACCTCTACGGGATTCAGGCCCGGCGTTCGGCCAGACTGCGCTCCATCCGCGCAAGGCCTTCTTCCAGCAATGAACGCGGGCAACCGAAATTCAGGCGCACGAACTGCTGGCTTTGGTCACCGAAGTCGATGCCCGGGCTGAGCCCGACCCGAGCCTGTTCGAGAAAGAACTGCTGCGGATTGTCCAGCCCCAGCGCCGAGCAATCGAGCCACGCCAGATAGGTGCCCTGCGGCACATTCATCGATACACCCGGCAGACGGCTGCGAACGGCCTCGACCAGATAATCCCGGTTGGCCTGCAGGTACTGTTTCAGCTCCTTCAGCCATGGCCCCGCTTCGCTGTAGGCCACGCGCGTAGCCTCCATACCCAGCGGGTTGACGCTGTCGACCATGCCGCAGCGGGCGTGGTTGACCCGTTCGCGCAGGGTGGCGTCCTGAATGATCATGAACGAGGTCTTGAGGCCGGCAATGTTGTAGGCCTTGCTTGCCGACATCAGCGTAATGGTGCGGCGGGCGATGTCCGGGCTCAGGGACGCGGTCGGAATGTGCACGCGACCGTCGTGGCACAGCTCGGCGTGGATTTCGTCGGAGATGATCCAGGCGTCCTGCGCCATGCAGATGTCCGCCACCGCTTGCAGTTCTTCGCGGTCGAAGACCTTGCCGATCGGGTTGTGCGGGTTGCTCAGCAGCAGGGCGCCGCCACCGGTCAGGGATTCACGCAGTGCCTCCAGCGGCGTGGCGTAGGTGCCATCGGCTTGCGGTTTGAACTCCAGCTCGACCTTGTTCAGGCCCCAATGGCCCGGAGCATGGCGCAGCGGCGGGTAGTTCGGGGTCTGCACCACGACGTTCTGCTGCGGCTGCACGAGCGCCTTGAGCGCCATGTTGAAACCCGATTCGACGCCCGGCAGAAAGATCAGCTCCTGGGGTTTGACCCGCCAGGCGAACTTGTTCCAGAGGTCGGCGACGATGGCTTCGCGCAGATTGTCCCGGGCCACGCTGTAGCCTACCAACGGGTGCAGCAGACGCTGTTGCAGCGCCTCGATGACCACCGGCGGTGCCGCGAAATCCATGTCAGCGACCCACATCGGCAACACGTCGGCCGGATAACGGCTCCATTTGGTGCTGCCGGTGTCGTGGCGGTCGAATACCTGATCAAAATCGAAAGTCATGCGAGGTCTCTGAAGGCGGAGAGGAGTCGTGCCGGCGATGATAAACCTCCATCCCCTGCGGGTGCGAACTTGTGACCGATGAATGGCCGACGGTCGGTTTTCACACCGCCAGCCAGAGCGTTGTCTACAGTGAAAAGGGCGGCACTTGTCTGCCGCCACCGTGATTGTCCAGAAAAAACCCGGCTCGAGTACCGGGTTCCACCTGATCAGGAGTGCACGATGGATCTCAGCCGTCGTCAGTTCTTCAAGGTCGCCGGTATCGGCCTTGCAGGCTCTAGCCTGGGCGCGTTGGGCATGGCCCCTCTGCCTGCCTTCGCCGAGCAGGTGCGCCACTTCAAGCTTGCCCACACCCATGAAACCCGCAACACCTGCCCGTATTGCTCGGTCGGTTGCGGCTTGATCATGTACAGCCAGGGCGATGCCGCGAAGAACGTTGCGCAAAACATCATCCATATCGAAGGCGACGCCGACCACCCGGTCAACCGCGGCACCCTGTGCCCGAAAGGCGCCGGCCTGCTCGATTTCATTCACAGCCCGGGCCGCCTGCAATACCCGCAGGTGCGCAAGCCCGGCAGCAGCGAATGGACCCGGATCACCTGGGACGAAGCCCTAGACCGCGTCGCCGACCTGATGAAGGCCGACCGCGACGCCAATTTCGTCGAGAAGAACGCCCAGGGGCAAACGGTGAATCGCTGGCTGACCACGGGGTTTCTCGCGGCGTCGGCGGCGTCCAACGAAGCGGGTTACATCACCCACAAGGTGGTGCGCAGTCTCGGCATGCTGGGGTTCGATAACCAGGCGCGTGTCTGACACGGCCCGACGGTGGCAAGTCTTGCCCCGACGTACGGCCGTGGAGCCATGACCAATACCTGGACCGATATCGCCAACGCGAACCTGATCCTGGTGATGGGCGGCAACTCCGCTGAAGCGCATCCGTGCGGCTTCAAATGGGTGACCGAAGCCAAGGCGCACAACGCAGCGCGGCTGATCGTGGTCGACCCGAGATTCACCCGTACCGCGTCCGTGGCCGATTACTACGCGCCGATTCGCACCGGCAGCGACATTGCGTTCATGGGCGGGCTGATCAATTACCTGTTGACCGAGGACAAGATCCAGCACGAGTACGTGCGCAACTACACTGACGTGTCGTTCATCGTCAAAGCCGGGTTCGGCTTCGAGGACGGGCTGTTCACCGGTTACGACGCGGCCAGACGCAGCTACACCGACAAATCCAGCTGGGGTTACGAACTGGGCGAGGACGGCTTTGCCAGGGTCGACCCGACCCTGCAGGACCCGCGTTGCGTCTATCAATTGATGAAGCAGCATTACAGCCGCTACACCATCGACCTGGCGAGCCAGATCTGCGGCATGCCGGTCGAGGCGATGAAAAAGATCTGGGAGGAAATCGCCACTTGCTCGCAACCGGGCAAGACCATGACCATCCTTTACGCGCTGGGCTGGACCCAGCACTCGATCGGCTCGCAGATCATCCGTAGCGCGGCGATGGTGCAACTGTTGCTGGGTAACGTCGGCATGCCCGGCGGCGGGGTCAACGCCTTGCGCGGGCACTCGAACATTCAGGGCCTGACCGACCTCGGGCTGCTGTCTAACTCGCTGCCGGGTTACCTGACCCTGCCGACCGACGCCGAACAGGACTACAACGCCTACATCAAGAAGCGCACGCAATTGCCGTTGCGCCCGGGCCAGTTGTCCTACTGGCAGAACTACAGCAAGTTCCACGTCAGCCTGATGAAAGCCTGGTACGGCGCCAATGCGACCGCCGAGAACCAGTGGGCCTACGATTACCTGCCCAAACTCGACATCCCCAACTACGACATCCTCAAGGTGTTCGACCTGATGGGGCAGGGCAAGGTCAACGGTTACATGTGCCAGGGCTTCAACCCGATTGCCGCGCTGCCGGACAAGAACCGGGTGATGGCCGCACTGGCCAGACTGAAATGGCTGGTAGTGATGGACCCGCTGGCCACCGAAACCTCGCAATTCTGGGAAAACGTCGGGCCGTACAACGATGTGAAAAGCGCCGACATTCAGACCGAAGTCATTCGCCTGCCGACCACCTGCTTTGCCGAAGAGGACGGCTCGCTGGTCAACAGCAGTCGCTGGCTGCAATGGCACTGGAAGGGCGCCGACGGCCCGGGCGAGTCACGCACCGACGTGCGGATCATGACCGAGCTGTTCATGCGTCTGCGCCAGCGTTATCAGACCGAGGGCGGGGCCTATCCCGATCCGATCCTCAAACTTTCCTGGCCGTACAAGGTGCCGGAAGAGCCGTCGCCGGAAGAAATCGCCAAGGAGGTCAACGGTTACGCCACCACCGACTTCACCGACGCCACGGGGGCTGCGATCAAGGGCAATTCGCAACTGGCGGGGTTCGCCCAGCTCAAGGACGACGGCAGCACCGCCTCCGGTTGCTGGATCTTCTGCGGCAGCTGGACCGAGGCCGGCAACCAGATGGCCCGCCGCGACAACGCCGACCCTTACAACATGCATCAGCATCAGGGCTGGGCGTGGGCCTGGCCCGCCAACCGACGGATTCTCTACAACCGCGCCTCGGCGGACATGCAGGGTAAACCGTGGGATCCGAAAAAACGTCTGGTGTGGTGGAACGGCAAGGCCTGGGGCGGCACCGACGTGCCGGACTACAAGGCCGACGTGCCACCGGAAGCCGGGATGAACCCGTTCATCATGAACCCCGAAGGCGTGGCGCGATTCTTTGCCGTCGACAAGATGAACGAAGGGCCATTCCCCGAGCACTACGAGCCTTTTGAAACGCCGATCGGCATCAACCCGTTGCACCCCGAGAACAAGAAGGCCACCAGCAACCCGGCGGCGCGGATCTTCGATTCGGTGTGGGACAGCCTCGGCGTGGCGAAGGACTATCCGTACGCCGCCACCAGCTACCGGCTGACCGAACACTTCCACTTCTGGAGCAAGCATTGCCGGTTGAATGCGATTGCCCAGCCGGAGCAGTTCGTGGAAATCGGCGAAGTGCTGGCGAAAGAGAAAGGCATCGTGGCCGGCGACCGGGTACGGGTCAGTTGCAAGCGTGGGTTCATCGAAGCGGTGGCGGTGGTGACCAAAAGGATCCGGCCGTTGCAGGTCAACGGCCAGGTCGTGCATCAGATCGGCATTCCGCTGCACTGGGGCTTCACCGGCCTGACCCGCCACGGTTACCTGACCAACACCCTGGTGCCGTTCCTCGGCGATGGCAATACACAGACCCCGGAATCCAAGTCATTCCTGGTCAACGTGGAGAAGCTCTGATATGGCCAGCCAAGACATCATTGCCCGCTCGGCCACCACCACGCCGGCGCCTTCGGTGCGCAATCAGGAGGCCGTCGCCAAGCTGATCGACACCACCAAATGCATCGGCTGCAAGGCCTGTCAGGTCGCGTGCTCGGAATGGAACGAACTGCGCGACGAGGTCGGCCACAACCACGGCACCTACGACAACCCGCAGGATCTGAGCGCCGAGACATGGACGCTGATGCGCTTCACCGAGCACGAAACCGACGCCGGCAACCTCGAATGGCTGATCCGCAAGGACGGCTGCATGCACTGCGCCGAGCCCGGTTGTCTGGCGGCGTGCCCGAGCCCGGGAGCGATCATCAAGCACGCCAACGGCATCGTCGACTTCGATCAGGATCACTGCATCGGTTGCGGCTATTGCATCACCGGGTGTCCGTTCAACATTCCGCGCATTTCGCAGAAAGACCACAAGGCCTACAAATGCACCCTGTGCTCGGACCGCGTGGCGGTAGGGCTGGAACCGGCCTGCGTGAAAACCTGCCCGACCGGGGCGATTGTCTTCGGCTCCAAGGAAGACATGAAGACCCACGCCGCCGAACGCATCGTTGACCTCAAGAGCCGTGGCTTCGACAACGCCGGTCTCTACGATCCCGAAGGTGTCGGCGGCACTCACGTCATGTACGTGCTGCATCACGCCGACACGCCGAAGATCTACGCCGGGTTGCCGGACAATCCCGCAATCAGTCCTTTGGTAGGGCTGTGGAAGGGCATCAGCAAACCGCTGGGCCTGCTGGCCATGGGCGCGGCGGTGCTGGCCGGGTTCTTCCATTACGTGCGGATCGGCCCGAACCGTACCGAAGAGGATGACCATCCGGAACCCTCCGACACCTCGGTGCATATGGTCGATCCGGCGGTGCACACCTTCGATCCACGCAGGGAGGACCGGCCATGAGCAACAAGACGATCCTGCGCTACACCGCCAACCAGCGTACCAACCACTGGCTGGTGGCGATTCTGTTCTTCATGGCGGGGCTTTCGGGGCTGGCGCTGTTTCATCCGTCGATGTTCTGGCTGACCAATCTGTTCGGCGGCGGGCCGTGGACGCGGATTCTGCACCCGTTCATGGGTGTGCTGATGTTCGTGCTGTTTCTAGGCCTGGTGTTTCGCTTCTGGCGTTCCAACTTCTTCATCGACAACGACTGGAAGTGGCTGCGGCGCATCGACCGGGTGCTGGTCAACGACGAAGAGACCGTGCCGCCGGTGGGCAAGTACAACGCCGGGCAAAAACTGCTGTTCTGGACTTTACTGCTGTGCATGCTCGGGCTGCTGTTCACGGGGCTGGTGATCTGGCGCGCGTACTTCAGTCATTACTTCGGCATCACCACCATCCGCTGGGCGATGTTGCTGCATGCCCTGGCCGGGTTTGTGCTGATCCTGAGCATCATCGTACACATCTATGCCGGGATCTGGATCAAGGGCTCGGTGGACGCGATGCTGCACGGCTGGGTCAGCCGCGCCTGGGCGAAAAAACACCATGCACTCTGGTATCGCGAGGTGGAATCCAGGGATCCACCAGAGCGACCGGTCACCAAAAAGGGCTGACAGTTGCCGACCATTCTTGAACCCGGGGAAATCGAAGCGGCGGCCAGTTCGCCGCCGTTTCTGCACTTGCCGCCGCACAACCTTTTCGCGTTGCGCGCCGAACGTCTGGAACACCTGGCGATCGGTCATCCGTTGGCCGACTACCTGCGTCTGATCGCCGGATTGTGCCGCGTGCAGCAACAAGTCTTCGACGATCCCCCATCAAACGCCCCGATTGATGAACAACGCCTCGAAGTCTGCCGGCAACACGGCATGCCGCCGTTCGCTGCCGACACCTTGATCCGCGAGGACGGCTGGCAGGCGTATCTGGACGCCTTGCTGCAACGCTACGGTGTACCGGAACAACCCGCCGTTGCCGATGCGGTGAGGTCGTTGCAGGCTGCCAGTCCCGGCCAGTTACGGGCCTGGGTGGTGGCGTTGGTGAGCGGCCAGTACTCGCTGGTGCCGGCGGCGCTGGTGCCGTTTCTGGGCGCGGCGCTGCAAACGGCCTGGAGTCATTGGCTGTTGAGCGCACCCAGCCTGCAACTGGTCCCCGGCAACAGCCTCGGCCAATGCCCGGCCTGTGGCTCGCCGGCCATGGCCGGGGTGATCCGTCATCGCGGCAAGCAAAACGGCCTGCGTTATCTGGTGTGCTCGCTGTGCGCCTGCGAATGGCATGTGGTTCGGGTCAAGTGTGTGTATTGCGAACAAAGCAAAGGCCTTGAGTACCTGAGTCTGGAGGATGACCGTCACGCCGCCAATCAGGCGCCGCTGCGGGCCGAGGTCTGTCCGGGTTGCAACAGCTACCTGAAATTGCTGTACCTGGAAAACGATGCCGAGGCCGAAGCGTTGTCGGCGGACCTGAGCAGTCTGCTGCTGGACATGCGTCTGGCCCAGGACGGTTATCAGCGACTGGCACCGAATCTGATGCTGGCGCCCGGAGACGAATGACGCGAGCGTCTACACTCTGGCGCAACGGCTTTTTATCCGGAGCGCCTGATGCCTGCCAGTGTTGCCCAGCGGTTGCCTTCCATCGACAGTCTGTTGCGTCATGACGCCTTTCAACCCGTGGCCGAGCGGCACGGTCGCGAAGCGCTGCTGGCGATGCTGCGTCAGTTGCTCGACGATTTGCGCGAATCGGTCGTGGCGGGGCAACTTTCCGCTGTCGAAATCAGCCCTGAAGCGTTGGCCGGCAGGACTGCCGAGCGTCTGGCCCTGCAGCAGCGCAGCCAGGTGCGGCGGGTGTTCAACCTGACCGGCACCGTGTTGCACACCAATCTGGGGCGTGCCTTGTTGCCGGAAGAAGCCATCGAGGCAGTGCACCGGGCGGCCCGCTATCCGTTGAATCTGGAGTTCGATCTGGCCAGCGGCAAACGCGGTGATCGCGATGACCTGATCGAAGGCCTGATCCGCGAGCTGACCGGCGCTGAAGCCGTCACCGTGGTCAACAACAATGCCGCGGCGGTGCTGCTGACCCTCAACAGCCTCGGCGCGCGCAAGGAAGGCATCATTTCCCGGGGCGAACTGATCGAAATCGGCGGTGCGTTCCGCATTCCCGACATCATGGCCCGTGCCGGCGTGCGTCTGCATGAAGTCGGCACCACCAATCGCACCCATGCCCGGGATTACGAAGCGGCCATCGGCCCGCGCAGCGGTTTGATCATGCGTGTGCATGCGAGCAATTACAGCATCGAAGGGTTTACCGCACGGGTTCCGACGGCCGAATTGGCGGAGCTGGCCCATCGTCATGGCTTGCCGCTGCTCGAGGATCTCGGCAGCGGCAGCCTGCTGGACCTGACCCGCTGGGGATTGCCGGCGGAACCGACCGTGCGCCAGGCGCTGCTCGATGGCGCGGACATCGTCACCTTCAGTGGCGACAAACTGCTCGGCGGGCCGCAGGCCGGGCTGATTGTCGGGCGCAAGGCGTTGATCGCGAAGATCAAGAAGAACCCGCTCAAACGCGCCTTGCGGGTCGACAAGATGACCCTGGCGGCGCTGGAAGCGGTGCTGGGGCTGTATCGCGATCCGGATCGGTTGGCCGAGCGGCTGCCGACCCTGCGTCTGCTGACACACCCGCAGGCCGAGATTCTGGCCCAGGCCGAACGCCTGCAACCGCTTCTGTCCGGTGTGCTCGGTGCAGGCTGGACAGTCTCTGCCGTGACGGCGCTGGGCATGATCGGCAGTGGCAGCCAACCGGTGGCGCGGTTGCCGAGCGCCGCACTGTGCGTGCGTCCGCTGGTTTCAAAACGTCAGCGCGGACGTTCGTTGCTGAATCTGCAAACGGCCTTGCGCGAATTGCCGATCCCGGTGCTCGGGCGTCTGGACGATGACGCGCTGTGGCTGGATCTGCGGCAACTCGATGACGAGCCGGCGTGGCTCGCCCAACTCGGGCAGTTGCAGACATGATCGTCGGCACCGCCGGGCACATCGACCACGGCAAGACCTCGCTGCTGCAAGCCTTGACCGGGCAGTCCGGCGACCGTCGCCCGCAGGAGCGCGAGCGGGGCATGACCATCGACCTCGGTTATCTCTACGCCGAACTGGCATCCGGCACAGGGCTGACCGGCTTCATCGATGTGCCGGGCCACGAAAAATTCACCCACAACATGCTGGCCGGCGCCCAAGGCATCGATCTGGTGCTGCTTGTGGTCGCGGCGGATGACGGCGTGATGCCGCAGACTCGCGAGCATCTGGCAATCGTCGAATTGCTGGGGATTGCTCGGGCGCTGGTGGCGATCACCAAGTGTGATCGCGTCGAGGCGGGCAGGGTGGTAGAGGTTCGCCGGCAAATCGAACAGCTGTTGGCGCCCGGTCCGTTTGCCGCAGCGCCGATGCTGGCGGTTTCAAGTGTGACGGGCGAGGGTGTCGATGAACTGCGCCAGGCATTGTTGCGGGCGCAAAGTGAAGTGTTGAAACGGGGGCGCGAGGGGGGATTTCGTCTGGCCATCGACCGGGCATTCAGCGTTGCCGGTACGGGGATTGTCGTCACGGGCACGGCGTTGTCGGGGATGGTCGCCGTGGGCGACAGACTGATCCTCGGGCCTTCGGGCAAAGCGGTAAGGGTGAGAGGGCTGCACGCCCAGAATCAACCTGCGGAAATGGCATTTGCCGGTCAGCGTGTCGCCCTGAACATCAGCGGTGATCGCCTGGCGCTCGGGCATATCCATCGCGGGCAATGGTTGCTCGCCGAAACGCTGTTCGCACCGACTCAACGTCTGGACATCGATTTCCAGTTGCTGCCCGACGAGACGCGCACCTTCGAACACTTTCAGCCGGTGCATCTGCACCTCGGCACACAGGACGTGATCGCCCGTGTGGCGTTGCTCGAAGGACCTCGGCTGCTTCCGGGCGAGCGCATGTTCGCGCAACTGCTGACTGATGTTCCGGTACACGGCGTGAAGGGTGACCGGCTGATCCTGCGTGACCCGAGTGCCCAGCGCACGCTCGGTGGCGGTCAACTGCTCGATCCGTTCGCCCCGGCCCGGCAGCGGCGCAGCCCCGGGCGTCTGGCGCAGTTGCGAGCCTTGGCCATCAGCCCGGATCTGGAACAGGCGCTGCCAACGCTGCTGGAATACAGCGAAAGCGGCCTCGACCCGCAGCGGCTGGAGCGTCAGTTCAACCGACCGCGTGAAGGCTGGTCATTGCCCGATAACGTCCGCCTGATCGACACCCGCCAGGGGCAGCGCCTGTTCAATGCCCAACGCTGGGGCATCCTGAAATTCACATTGCTGGAGCACCTGGCGCGCTTCCATGAGCTGGAGCCCGACCAGATGGGCCCGGACCGTGACCGATTGCGCCGCTTCAGTGGCCTGAACATCGAGCATTCGACCTTCATCAGCCTGCTGGAAGAACTGCGCAGCGCCGGCTCGCTCACCGCCAGCGGCCCGTGGCTGCACTTGCCGGATCATCAGGTGCGCCTGAATGCGGACGACGAAACCCTGTGGCAGGCGCTGCAGCCGCTGTTCGATCAGACCGGCTTCGACCCGCCCTGGGTACGTGACCTGGCCAGAACCGTGGAGCAGGAGGATGCGACAGTGCGGTTGCTGTTACGCAAACTGGCGCGCCTGGGGGTGATGCATCAAGTGGTGCGTGACCTTTTTTACACCGACATCACCCTGCGGCAAATGGCAGCCCTGCTGCTGCGCCTCGGAGAAGAAAATCCACAGATTCAAGTCACGGCGTTCCGTGATGCGCTAGGCTTGGGACGCAAACGCAGTATCCAGATCCTCGAGTACTTCGACCGCCTCGGCCTGACCCGGCGGATTGGCGAAGGGCGACAGATCCGTTTCGACAACGCGCTGGCCAGTCCCGGCGCCGACTGAGTTCAAGGAAGGCAATCGCGCCCGGTGGCGCGGCCGGGCTTCAAACCCGGTTGGGGACGGCATCCGTTCCCGGGCAGGTTCGACTCCGGCTGCCTTCCGCCAATTATCTGTTCGTATCGAGCTTGAGGGTGCCATCAATAAGCCACTGCCGTAGAATCACCCTTCTTTTCGCTTCAGGTTCGGATGGATCAATGCAAGGCAATCAGCAAGACATGGACGTACTTCGCGGTTGGTGTGCTTTTGTCGAAGCGGCAGGCTTGGCCAAGAGTCGGGTGAAAGAAACAGAGGTCTATCAGGAACAACACGTCAGGCTCTCGGCAGATAATGTCGAAGAAGACTCCAAGGGATTCCGGCTTTCACTGTCTGCCGAGCAGACACGAGTGCTCGCGGAGCGCTATGTCAAAGAGAACGAGGAGGGCGCGACTCAGCCTGAAGCACTGCAACTCGGCTTTCCGTTGCTGCGTGTAATCGAGGGAAAACAGGCGTTCTTTGTTCCGCTTTTCCGTTACTCATTGCCTGATGACTGGCATACCCAGTCTGAACTCAGTCTGTGTGTCCCGGTCAAGCAAGGGATTGAAGTGGTGCCCAATATTGACGCGTTTCGGGCATACCTCGATATAGATATCCAGGAACTTGGCGCCGAGCGTCACATGATGAGCCTGGCAGTTGCCTGCACAGGAAAACAGGGAGAAACCTTCGTCGCGGTGTTCCGCACGTTTCTGGCCTGGATCAATCATCGCCTTGCCGGGTTGAAGACCATCCGTAAGGATGTTACCGATGTGCATCTGGAAAAAGCCATTACCGGGCTGATCTGCCCGCCAGTGATCAGCGACTTCAACTCTCGTGAGCAACTCAAGGACTATGCGGTTCTGCTTGAACGCCCTGACCTGAAAACCTCACCGCTCTTGCAGCGCTACATATTACAACGTTCGCTCGGCAACCCTGCGCCACGCCATCAGTATTCACGTTTTCCGTACGGCCTGTTCGAGCGCAAATACCCGCTGGGCAGGGGGCAGATGCAAACGTTGACCCAGGTTGCCAGTGGCGTACCGCTGGTGGCAGTGCAAGGGGCGCCTGGCACAGGCAAAACGACCTTGTTCAAATCGTTGATCGCCAGCCGGATCGTCGAAAGGGCCTTGGCATGTATCGCCGGGGAAGACCGAAACCTCGGCGTGGTCGTGACTTCGACAGCCAAAAAAGCGGTGGAGAACGTCATTGACGATTTGCGTGACGACCCTTGCCTGAATGATTTCAAGTGGTTCTATTTCCTGTGTGGGGACAAGGCACAGGTCACCTCTGAAATCGATCGGGTGCATGCGCTTCTACGCAAACTCGACGAGCAATCCTACGACAAGAAAAAGCAGGAAACCCTGGCGGACCGGGTCGTCGCGATCCAGCAAACGATTGATGGTGTTCACGTGAAGTTCCTGCGATTGCTTGCAGCTTTCGAGGATGCCCGCTCAGCCTTTTCGGTACTTTCACCCGAAAGCTTTCGCGAGCGACTGGACACATTGATACGCGACGTGCGCGAAAGCAGCGAAGCGTTGGGCTTGATCGACCATCAGGAGCCGTCGCTGGATTACCGTGTTTTAACCAGCCACTGCAACGGCGCACTAGAGGCGCTTGCAGTCGATAAAGTCAGATATACGCAAGCCAAAGACCAGTTGTCCCGCAGTTACGCAAAACTCATTGATGCCCCATTTGAGGAGATGGCCTATCAGCCGTGGCTCGAGAGCAAACTCAGTGAAACACTTCACTACCATTTTTCCGACTACCCAAGAGGCTTCATGGCATCGCTGCGCGCGTGGATGTCTCGCCGCAAATATGCCCGTGCGCTCGATCACCTGAAAAAGAATTGCCTAGATGATATGACTGCTTATGGGCTCGACGGCCTCGATCATGCCCACCTGGCAGAACTGGCGCGCAATCGGGGTGACGTCTTCAGTGCCGGTAATGCCGAGCAAGTATTTCAAACCTTGAGGCAGGGGCCGCCCGAACCCGCGAGGGAGGCGTCGCTCAAGCTGTTGGTCAAGGCCATTGCCGAGGTCATACAACGCTCCAGCGAATGGCATCGTTACGAGGAGGCCCGTAACAGCTTTGACGTCGAGTTCCCGGAAGGCGACTGGATAGAAGTATTGCGGCTGCGTTTCATCGCACAACAGCGCTCGCTGTTCGAACACGCAATTGACTATCTCTGGCAGGAGTTGCTCAGGCAGAAAGAAGTGCTTGGGCAGGCGCTATCGCTCTGGTGCAATATGCTCGACGGCCAGACTGACAGCGGCTTTCACAAATGGAAGGACAAGCTGCAAGAGTTCTATCGGTTGATCAGCCTTGCTTATCCGGTCATGGCCTCGACGCTGGCATCGGTGCAGAAACTGCCCGGATACAAACTCGCCAACCTCAACGGGTTCACTCCATACGCACTGAGTCTGGTGGATGAGGCGGGGATGGTTTCAGCGGAATCGCTAGTTCCTTTACTGGCACGAAGCGAGAGAACCATTGTCGTAGGCGACCCGCTGCAGATCGAGCCGATCCGTACGCTAGGCTCGGCCATGGCCGGCAAGCTCAAGGATCAACATTTCGCCGACAACACCCTGTATGAAGCGGTGTCACCGATGCTCGTGACCGCCTACCATCGCGCCGCCGGGACCTTTTCCGGCGCAGTGGACGATTTGGGCGATGGCATTGTTCTCGACGAGCATCGGCGTTGCCGACCGGCCATCGCCGAACTGTTCATGCAAATCGCCGGCTATCACGGAGTCCAGGTGTGTACTCAGCCCGCTGAACCGCGAATCCAGGCGGCCTGCGACAAGATGGGCGGTTTCAATCTGATGTTCTATGGCGTCGAAGGCCGTAAGGGTCCGCTGCCGAATACCAATCAAGATGAAGTCGAGGCAATCGGGCTGTTGCTGGACAAACTGGAAGGCGCAGGCTACGACCTTTCCCGGGACGTTGGCATTATCACTCCGTACTCGAATCAGAAAAACCTGTTGATCAAGACCTATGGCGAGCGACTCGCCCAGCGTAAGGCGCTTAAAATCGGATCGGTCCACCAGTTTCAGGGGGTAGGTTTCGAGGTAATCATTTACTCTCCGGTGATTTTTCAACGGACTGATCGAGATCAGTTTCAGAATGGCAAGCCCAACCTGTTGAACGTCGCCGTATCGCGGGCCAAGCAACAATTTATCGTTGTCGGTAATCAGCACCGCTTGTTAAACGCCGGCAAATCACTGGAGAAAATGGCGCGATCCTGTTCTGCCTCGTTTTTCGTAAATATGGAGCATCAGAGCCCTTCGTTTACCGGCGTCGCGCCGGTTGGCATCCGGCATTATTTCGATTGCGAGCACATCCAGGCATTCGAATCGCTCATAACGTCCAGTCAGCGATCTTTCGTTGCGGTGGTGCCGTGGATTCGTCAGGGTATCAGTCCCAACCACCCTCCGCTCAAACTGCTTCAAGCGGCGCAGCAGCGTGGTGTTGACGTGAAGGTCTACTACGGGCATGACCATATCGAGCATCCCAATGCCGATGACGGTGAAATCGGCTTGATCAAAGCCTATCGAAGCAAGCTTGGCGCCGAGAACGTTATCCGTCTTCCCGAAGGTACGCACGAGAAAATCCTGATAGTGGATGATCAACTTGCGATGGTTGGAAGCTGGAACTGGCTTTCACACAGTTATTACCGCTACTGCGAAATCTCCACGGGCGCTCCGCTGGCGTTACGTCGGGAAACAAGTGTCGAGTTGCGGGACCCCACGTTGATCAATCAATTGAAATCGCGTATCACAAGCCGTAACGAGGGAGCATCGCCGATACGCTGATTCAAAACCCCAACGGGTACTGAATCACCACATAGATCCTGTCAATGTCATCCCCCGCCTGAGCGCTGTTGGCCCGGTGCGAGACGTGGGACAGCTGCACCGAAAGATCCTTGGCCGCGCCGGACTGGACGATGTAGCGCAGGTCGATGTCGCGCTCCCAGTGCTTGCCGCCATCTCCTTGTTGGGGCTGGTACTGGCCGCTGTCCGGGTCGAACGGGTTGTAGGCGCCGCCCTTGGGCGCGTGGGTGCCGTCGATGTGGCTGCCGGAGACGTAGCGGGTCATGAAGTTGAGCCCGGGAATGCCGAACGCACCGAGATCCAGATCATAGCGGGCCTGCCACGAGCGCTCATGGGCGCCGTTGAAGTCGGCGTATTTGATCGAGTTGGCCAGGTAGATCGAGTCGCCGCCGACGAAATCGAACGGCGTATCGCCGTTGATCCGTTGCCAGCCAAGCATCACCGCATGCGGGCCAAAGGCGTATTTGCCCGAAAGGCTGAACGCGGTGTTATCGATTTCCCCGGCCAGCGCCTGCCCGGTGTCGCGGGTATGGTAGACGTTGGCGTCGAGCAGCAGACCGGACTGTTTGAAATGCAGGTTGGCGTAGTACTGGTGCCAGGTGTCGCTCAAGTCGGACGCGTACAACGCACCGCCAACCGGGCGGTCACTGAACAGGTCAGCGCCGATGAAGCTGATTGCGCCGGCCTTGGTATTGGCGCCGTAGCCCTGAAAGTCGCCTTGGCCGGAGGAGCTGTCCTGATTCTTGAATGCGGTGAAGCGCCCGGCCACCAGATTCACGTTGTCGATTTCCCGGCTGTCGAGCAGAAAACCGGTGGCGTATTCCGGTTGCAGACGTTTGTCGGAGGTATCGAACACCGGTGTTTCGACGGTCATTTCGCCGAAGGCGAGGGTGGTGCGCGAGGCTTTCAGTTTCAAGGCGCCGCCGGCGCTGGAGTAATCGCTTTCGCTGCGACCGTCACTGTCCACCGGTAACAGGCCGGTGCCCGAATGTCCCCGGCCGCCGTCCAGTTTCAGCCCATAAAAGGCGTGCGCATCAAGGCCGAAACCGACCGTCCCTTCGGTGAAACCGGATGAGAAAGTGCCGATAAACCCCTGAGCCCACTCCTGTTTGTAATTCTTGCCGCTGGGCGAGGGCGAGCGGTAGTCGTTGCTCAGAAAGAAGTTGCGGCTGAGCACTTCGCCTTTGGCGTCATCCAGAAAACCACTGGCCAGTGCCGGGTTGGCGATTGCGCCCAGCAGCAAGGCCAGCGTGATACCCGATGGCGATAAATCTTTCATGTGTCAGTCCGGCGTTGATGGGATGTCACCGGATTGTCGTGCGGATGATCTTCGATTGATTGAGCGGATGTGCTGCGTCAGTCAGTCACCGGCAATTGCACTTTTGCCACCAGCCCCGAGCCTGCACGGTTGCTCAAGGTCAGTTCACCACCCTGTTCGCGCACGATTGCCCGGGCCGCCGAAAGGCCGAGCCCGACGCCGCCGGTTTCACGGTTGCGCGAGGTTTCGAGGCGGAAAAACGGGTCGAACACCCGTTGCAGCGCCTCTTCAGGAATGCCCGGACCTTCGTCGCAGATTTCGATGCAGATCGAGTGGCTGTTGCGACTCAGCGAGATGTGCGGACGCTCGGCGTATTTCACGGCGTTTTCCAGCAGGTTGACGATCACCCGCTTGAGGCTCAGCGGACGGCCGTCATAGACCAGGTGGGCCGGGCCATCGAAGTCGATGAGGACGTGCTGGTCGCGGTAGTCGTCGAGGATGGTCTGTAGCAACTCCGACAGATCGAACGCCGTGGTCTGCTCCAGGCGTGTGCCCTCGCGGAAGAACGCCAGAGCGGCGTTGATCATCGATTGCATTTCTTCGATGTCGCGAATCAGTTTCTGCTGATGGTCCAGGTCTTCCATGAACTCGCTGCGCAGGCGCATGCGGGTCAACGGTGCGCGCAGGTCGTGGGAGATGGAAGCGAGCATATGGGTGCGTTCGCCAATGAAATGCTGGATCTGCGCCTGCATGGTGTTGAAGGCAATGATGGCCTGGCGGATTTCGTGGGGGCCTTCGATGCCGATGGGCGGCGCGTGCAGGTCGCCGCCGAACCGCCGGGCGGCGCTGGCGAAACGTTGCAAGGGCTTGGCCAGTTGACGGGTAGCGACCCAGGCCACCAGCAGGGTGGCGATCAGGCCCAGGGCGACGATCACTGCAATCCGGGCGTTCAGGGTCAACCCCCAGCTGCGTTCCGGCGGCGTGAACGACAGCCAGCTGCCATCGGTCAGCGGGATGAGGGCGACATAGTGAGCCTGCGCACTGCCGGCCGGCCAGTCGTCCGGGTTGAACACTTCGAACGCCCGATGACTGCCCAGCAATTGTTCCAGCGCCGGAACCTCCGAGGTTTCGACCGCTGCACCGTCGCCGGGAAGGTTGAAAAGGGCGCGTCGGGCATTCCACTCCACCTCGAGCGTCGGGCTGCTGGCCGCGCTGGCCAGTTGCGGACGCAACGAGGCGGGGGCTGCTTCGATCAGGCGGGTGGTTGCGGCAATCCGCTCCAGCAGGCCGGTACGCTCGATGGGCGGTTGGGCCCAGATGCCGGCCACCTGCACGAACAGAGCGTTGAGCAACAGCGAGGCGAGCATGGCCGCAACGATCGTCAGGGCGATCCGCCGACTGAGGGTGTCGCGCGGCAGGATTCGACCGATCATGAGCGGCTGACCTTGGCCGTGAACATGTAGCCGCCGTTGCGCACGGTGCGGATCAGGTCCGGGCGTTTGCTGTCCGGTTCGATCTTGCGCCGCAGGCGGCTGACCTGCACGTCGATGCTGCGATCGAAGGCTTCGTGGCCCTGGCCGTGAGTCAGGTCGATCAACTGTTCGCGGGTCAGGATGCGCTGGGGATGTTCGAGGAACACCAGCAGCAGGTCGAACTCGCCGCCGGACATCGGAATCATCACGCCCTCGGGCGAACGCAGCTCGCGGCACGTAATGTCCAGGTGCCAACCGGCGAAGGACATGACCGGGCGTGCCGGTTCATTGTTGCGGCTGACGTTCTCGCCGGTACGGCGTTGCAGCGCACGCACCCGGGCCAGCAGTTCCTGGGGTGCGAAGGGCTTGGTCAGGTAGTCGTCGGCCCCCAGTTCCAGGCCGACGATCCGGTCACTCAGCTCGGCCATGGCCGTGAGCATGATGATCGGGATCCCCATCTGCGCACGGATTTTCTGGCACAGGCTCAAGCCACCTTCACCCGGCAGCATCAGGTCGAGAATGATCGTGTCCGGGCGCGTCTGTTCGATGGCGGCCCACATGGCCTGGCCATCCGCTGCCACATCCACCTCGTAGGCGTGCTGCACGAAGAACTTCTTCAGCAGGGAGAGAATTTCCACGTCGTCGTCGACGATCAGCAATCTGCTCACGGTTGCAGGATTCCTGTACCCAAAAAAAGCGCATCTAAAACCATTTCGCGGCCGGGGTCATTTATTTCAATCCGGCAACATTCCTTCAGCACGGACATCAGCCGGACATCGTCGGGCAAAAAACCTCGGGCACTCTGCGCGCATTCCATCCAAGGGGGGTCATATGAAGGATATGAAAAGCGCTTACACCAACCCGGGACATGGCGCCGTGCGCCCGTTGATCCTGACGCAGCGCACCACGACCGGCATGCTCAACGCGCCGATTCTTTTCCAGGAAACCTGCCTGGGGATCGCTCAGGATCAAAGCCAACTCGTCATGCGCCGCTACTTCGAGCGTTTCAGCCCGGCCGACAGTCATTGGGTGGAATACATCCATTCGATTCCCACCAGCGAATTCATCCAATGGATCATGACTCACGGCCAGTTGCGCATCGAGTGTTCTGACAATACGCCCTTCGGTCAGATGCAGGCCGCGGGGGAAACGCATTGATGAGTAGTCGTCATGCGCTGCTGCTGGCTGCCCTGTTGAGCGTGTCGGCCTGCAGCAGCCAGAAAGTCGTGCCCGAGATGTATTCCGGGTTTCTCGACGATTACAGCCTGTTGAAAGAACAGCGCACGTCATCGGGGCAAACGATTTTGAGTTGGGTCAGCCCGGCGCTGGCAAACGGTCGCTACACCCGGGTTTATCTGGCGCCGAGCCAGTTTTATCCGAAGATCGAGCCCACCGGACGCATTCCGCAGAGCACGTTGTCCGGCGTGACTCGCTATTACGATGCCGCCCTCAGGCAGGAACTGGGCAAGACCCTGTCACTGGCCGCCGGGCCCGGCCCGAATACACTGGTCGTGCGGCCGGCCATCACCCGGGTGACCACCAGTACCCAGGGCCTGCGGTATTACGAATGGCTGCCGGTCACTTTGGTCGCTGCCGGCGTGAGTACCGCTGCCGGCATTCGTGACCAGGACAGTGAGATCGCCACGGAGGTATCGATCGAGGACGGCTCGACCGGCGAGGTGGTGGCGAAGGTCGTTCGCAAGGGCACGGGCGTGCCCCTGGACAACGACAGACAAGTGATGACTGTTGATCATCTCAAAGGCGTGCTCGACGGCTGGGCCAGCGATCTGAGTCAGACCTGTATCGCTTCGCGAAAGCTCAAGTGACGCGGTTTTTGCGTGACGGCTGCCGTTCGGCGCGGACGTCTCTGGACGTCTGCAACAGACGGGCGAAGGCTTCCTTGTCGATGGGGCGGCTCATGTAATAGCCCTGCACCTCATTGCATTGGTCCTTGCCGAGAATGTCCAGTTGCTCCTCGGTTTCGACGCCCTCGGCCGTGACGGTCAGGCCCATGGCCTTGCCCAGCCCGATGATCGCTTGCACCACCGCCCGGTCATTGGCGCCACTGCTGATGGAGGCGATAAAGCGTTTGTCGATCTTGATGCCGTCGAAGGGGTAGGCGCGCAAGTAACCGAGCGAGGAATAGCCCGTGCCGAAGTCATCCATGTTCAGCCTCACGCCCAACTCCTTGAGGGCGTTCATGGTGGTCAGGGCACCGTCGGTATCGTTGAGCATGACGTTCTCGGTGATTTCCAGCTCCAGGCGACTGGCCGGAAATCGCGTGCCGACCAGCACTTCGCGCACATCCTCGACCACATCGCTGATTGCGAACTGCGCCGGGGACAGATTGACCGACAACAGGATGTCGCCCGGCCAGGTCAGCGCCGTTTCGCAGGCCTCGCGCAGCACCCAACGGCCAAGCGGCACAATCAGATCGGTCTGTTCGGCCAACGGAATGAACACGTCCGGCCCGAGCAATCCCCGGGTCGGATGCTGCCAGCGCACCAGCGCTTCGACCGAAACGATTTCCTTGCCATCGACCGTATAGCGCGGCTGGTAATGCAGCACCAGTTCCTGGTTGCTCAGCGCGCGACGCAGATCATCCTCCATCTGCCGCCGTGTCTGGATCTGATCGCTCATGTGCGCTTCGAAATAGCACCAGGTGTTCTTGCCATCGGACTTGGCCCGATACAGGGCGATGTCCGCGCAACGGATCAGCTCGCTGGCCACGAAGCCATGGCGCCGGCTCAGGGCGATCCCGATGCTGGCACCGATGTGCAAGGGATGCTGCTCGAAGATGATCGGTTGATGCAGGCTGCCGATCAGGCGTGTGCAGAACTTGTCGATTTCCTGGCGGGTGTCCATGCCGTTGAGGACCACCACGAATTCGTCCCCGCCCAGCCGGGCGACGATGTCCTGATCGCGGGTGCATTCACGCAGGCGACTGGCGACCTCCTGCAACACGGCATCCCCGGCGGGGTGTCCCAGCGAGTCGTTGATCGGCTTGAAGTTGTCCAGGTCGATCATCAACAGCGACAACGGGGCCGCGTGTTCCTTGAGCAACAAGGCGTCGTCCAGGTAGCGCGCCAGTTTGTTGCGGTTAGGCAGGCCGGTCAGCGCGTCGTGCAAGGACAGGTGCTGGATCTGCGCATGGGCCGCCACCTCATCGGTGATGTCGCTGGCGGTGCCTCGATACCCGATGACACTGCCGTTTTCCAGGTACGGTCTGGCCGAAAGGCGACAATGGCGCAATTGCCCGGCGTGATCGCGATAGGTACAACGCAAGTCGCTGGCGTTGCCGCCCTCGTCGAGTTTTCTCAGCCACAGTGCCAGTGGCGTGGTATCGCAGACCAGCAAATGACCGATGTCCTGACCGATCCACTGCGTCTGAGCGTGGCCGGTCACTTCGCTGAAACGGTTCGAAAGGTATGTGATGGACAAATCCCGGTCGACTTCCCAGATCCAGTCGGAAGCCGCTTCGGCCACCGCCCGGAACCGTTCTTCACTGGCCTCCAGTGCCCGCTTCGAAGCCAGCATCGCGGCGACACTCTCGTCGACATGTTGGGAAGAGCGCATGGCATGGCGAAAGAACCAGGCCGTCAGCACCATCAGAACCAACAGGGCAGAACCCAGCGTCGGCAGCAACGACCACAGTAGATGCTGGCCCGGTCGGTCCAGATCGGCGATCAGGCTGTAGCCGGTGTTGTCCAGCGGGACGCGGGGCTGGGCCGGGTCAATGGTGTCGTCGGGGGCCAGGGTCAGGTTGTTGAGCCCGTAACCGCTGCCGATCTTGCGCAGTTTGGTGGGTGTCAGCTTGTCGACGAACACCAGCACCGAAGTCTTTTGCGGGTCTCCGATGGGACGTTCGTCGTTGGGAATGATCGCGGCAGCGGTGATCAGCGCCGGCCAGTCCTCGAACAATGAATAGGTGTTGACGGGTTTGGTCAGGTCCGGCTGATTCTGCACCAGATCGATCAGTGTCTGCGCCGGCACTTGCAGAAACCCGGACATCTGCGCGTCGAGCAACTGTCCGCGAACCACCGCGTATTTGGTTCGCTCGCGGTCCAGCACAAATACACCGTCGTAGCCATCGTTGGTGAACAGGGTCTTGCCCATGTTCTGCTCGGTGTACGCCCAGTTCGTGTCGACCTGGCCGCTTAAACGCTCGTAGGCCGTCGTCCAGTAGGCGTAGCTGGTGATGTAGTTTTTTGATGCCGTGATGCGGTTTTCCAGCGCACGGGCTGAATAGAAATGCACGTCATTGAAGTCATCTTCATCCAGGTGCGTGGCGATACTGAACAGTGCCGCCGTGGCAGCGGCCACACCGGCAATGAACAGGGCGCCGACCGCCAGGGCCAGACGTCGGGTGATTGCGCCTTGAAGGGTGGCGAGAGGCGTCGCATCGTTGGAAATGTCCATTTGCTCGTCCCTGATCCGGTGTCTACTCAATCTAGAACATTGGCGGGCACAAGACGTTCAGATCTTCTGCGCAACGCTTCGTCGCCACCCGTAAAAGGCGGCTTACAGCGCGGCTTTCACCTGCAGACCGACCACCAGCGCATTGTCGATGTCCTGCCCGGCAAACGCGCCAGGCTCGACGATGTACTGCAGGTTCGGACGCAAGGTCAGCCAAGGAGTGGCCTGGTAGCCGTAACCCAGTTCGATCAGTTGCTCGGCGCCATCGAGGCTGGAAAGCGGCGTGCCGTTGGCCAGCGCCGCGTCTTGCTGCACGTCGCGGCTGCGCGGGTTCTGCACGGCGCGACCGTAACCCAGGGCAACGGTGTCACGCGGGCGGCCTTCGAACGGTTTGTACAGGACCACCCCGGCGCCATACCACTTGGTGAACGGCGATGCCGCTTCGCTGGCTGCCGAATATTGACCGAAGGCGTGCAGGCTGCGGCCCTCGGACGTTGGCGAGCTCCACACGGCCTGATCGATCAGCAGGTAATGGCCGCCGCGACCGGAAACGTCCTCGTCGCTGCCGATGCGTTTCACATCCGAGCTGTCGTAGTAGTAACCGAGCTTGTATTCGCCGGGCAGGGTGCCTGCGTGTTTGTAGACCAGTTCGACCGGCACCACGGTGCCGGTGGTGTGTTTCGGACCCAGGTGCCAGGCGCGGCTGGAGTTGCCGTTGCTTTCAGGATCGACGTTGAACGCCGCCACGCGCAGTTGCCATTGCGGCGTCAGGTCGTATTTCACCCGCACACCCAAATGGGCGTTGGGGTAGTTGGTCCAGCCGCTGCCACCGGACATGTTCAGTGGATGGCCGCAGAAACCGGCGTTCATGAAGTTGCAGAGAATGCCGCTGTCGAGACCGCCCAAGTCGTTGCCCATGGCCATGTAGCCGAGTTTGACGTTCAGTGCCGGGGTGAAGAGCGTGCGCTCGTAACTCAGTTCGGTCAGGCGCGTGTAGAGGCCGCCGTAGTTTTCCTGGATCGGCAGACGGTTGCCGACCAGATCTTGCGAGGCGCTATTGCCGCGCCGGTCGTTGATGGTCAGCTGGACCTTGCCGGCGTTGTCCACGCCATAGATTTTGCTCAGGTCAAATTGCGCGCCGAGCTTGATGTTCTGCGAGTAACGGGCCGAACGGTGCAGGCCGCCGTCGGCGTTGTAGGCGGTTTCACCGGTGTAGTCGCCGGTGAATTTGACGCCGTCTTCGTCGAGCCGGTGACGCAGGCCGCCCCAGTCGCCGGTCAGGGTGTTACGGGTGAACAGGTTTGAATCGGCGTCGGCGAAAGCGGGCAGGGCGGTGCTGCCGGCAAGGGCGAGCAGGACTCCGGTGCAGGAAAAGCGAACCACGAATGACATTGCTGAAATCCAGAACGATAGACATGAAACGGCGCGACACCCGAAGATGCCGCGCGCAGTGAAATGAAGGAGGGCGCAGCGGTTTACGGCAGGGCGTAAGCCATGACGTAGTCGCCACGATCGGTCGACTGACGGGCACCGCCGGCCGTGATGACCACATATTGCTTGCCGGTTTTCGGCGACACATAGGTCATCGGGCCGCCCTGGCTGCCGACCGGCAGACGGGCTTTCCAGATTTCTTCACCGTTGCCGCTGTTGTAGGCGCGCAGGTAGAAATCCTGGGTACCGGCGATGAAGATCAAACCACCTTGAGTCGACAGCGTGCCGCCCAGAGTCGGCAGACCGATCTTGATCGGCAGGTGCATGCGGATGCCCAAAGGACCTGTGTCTTCAACGGTGCCGACCGGCACCTGCCAGGCGACTTTGCGGGTGTTCATGTCGATGGCGGTGAGGGTGCCGAACGGCGGCGCCTGGCACGGAATGCCGGCCACCGACAGGAAGCGGTTCTTGTTGACTGCGTACGGCGTGCCTTTCAGCGGAACGGCACCCATGCCGGTATTCAGCGCTTCGCCACCGGAGGTGGCTTCACCTTTGTTCTGCGACGGGATCATCTGGATCCACAGGCCCAGACGCATGTCGTTGACGAAGATGAAACCGTGCACCGGGTCAGTGGAGATGCTGCCCCAGTTCATGCCGCCCAGCGAACCCGGGAAGCTCAGGGACTTGTCGGTGCCCGGCGCGGTGTACAGACCGTCGTAGCGCATCGACTTGAAATCGATCCGGCACAGCAACTGGTCGTACGGTGTGGCGCCCCACATGTCCGATTCGGTCAGGTGCTGCGCACCGATCTGCGGCATGCCCACGGATTTCGGCTGGGTTGGCGAGTAGGGTTCGTTCGGAATGTTCGACGCCTTGACCGGTACTTCTTTGACTTCGGTCAGTGGCTTGCCGGTGGCGCGATCGAGCACGTAAATCTGTCCGGCCTTGGTGCCGATCACCAGTGCCGGAATGGTTTTACCGTCCTTGGTGAAGTCGATCAGGCTTGGCTGCATCGGCAGGTCGAAGTCCCAGAGATCGTTGTGCACGGTCTGGTAGACCCACTTTTCTTCGCCGCTGTCGGCGTCCAGCGCCAGGATCGATGCGCCATAGGTGTGATCGAGCTTGCTGCGTTCTACGCCATAGATGTCGGTGGACGAACTGCCCATCGGCAGGAAGACCGTGTGGGTGGCCGGGTCGTAGGACATCGGCGCCCAGCTGTTCGGCGTGCTGCGTACATAGGTTTTGCCGTCGGCCGGCGCCTTTTTATCTTGCGGGTTGCCCGGATCGAAGGCCCAGCGCATCGCACCGGTCATCACGTCGAAACCACGGATCACGCCGCCCGGCATGTCGGTCTGCACGTTGTCGGCCACGCGACCGCCCACCACCACGGTAGTGCCGGCCATCAGCGGCGCGGAAGACAGTTGATAGTAGCTGTCCGGAACATCACCCAGACCGGCCTTCAGATCGACCTGGCCGTTGTTGCCGAAGCCCTGGCAGAACTCGCCGGTGTCGGCGTCGACCGCGATCAGGCGGGCGTCGATAGTGTTGGTCAGCAGACGGCGCGTGCAGTTGGCGGCCGGCGCGACTGGCGTCTCGGTTACCGGCGAGCCGGCCGGTTTGGCGACTGCAGCGCTGGCGTCGAAATAGGCCATGCCACGGCAACGCTGCCAGACTTTCGATTTGGCGTTGATCGCGTTTTTCCAGAGTTCCTTGCCGGTGTCGGCATCCAGCGCAATCAGGTTGTTGTGCGGGGTGCAGATGAACACCTTGTTGCCGATCTGCAGCGGGGTCAGCTGGTCTTCGGCGCCGTTGCCGTCACTCTCGGCGATGTCGCCGGTGTGGTAGGTCCAGGCGACTTTCAACTTGTCGACGTTGCTGCGGTTGATCTGGTCCAGTGCGGCGAAGCGGCTGCCGCCTTCGGTATTGCCGTAGTGCGCCCAGTCTTTCTGCGCCTTTTCCGGCTCGACCGGGGTAAGGCCCGGGCCGGTGCCGGTAGGGGCGACCGTCGGGTGCGCAACGAACATGTTGCCGGCTGCCACAGCCAGCCCGACGGCCAGAACAGCGGCTACGCCATAAGCGCCGCGCCCGGCAATGCCGCCATTGGCGCGTTTGAGCATCGGGTAGACCAGCGCAACGACCAGGCCCACCGCACTGAACATGAACAGGCGCGAGAACACCGGCCAGAACTCAAAACCGGCATCGCACACTGCCCATATCGCGGTGCCCAGCAGAAACGCCGCGAACAACCAGGCACCGGCAGGCTTGCGCCGAGCGATCAGCAGACCGGAAACGGCCATGACCAGTCCACCGACCAGGAAGTACCAGGAGCCTCCCAGGCTGACCAATTTCACACCACCAGCGGCCAGTGCCAGGCCGAGCAGGGCGATGATCACCCCGAGCCCGACCAGAATGAATGTTGATATGCCCGAGAGGCGTTGACTCTGCTTCACGTTGAATGTCCCGTTGAAATGAGGCGGGCATTATATCGTTAGGTAACTATCTGGTTAAATCACTAATTTTGATTGAAGGAGTGTTTGCTGCCCAATGGTCTGAATGGAGGGCGGATCATAGGTATATGTCAAAAGCGCTCAGGAACAGCGGTAATGGGGAAAGTGGATTTTTTGTCAGGTGAAGTGGGATTTATGACAGGTGGTTGCCACTGGAGCTCCTGCGATTCGCACTTGACAGAGGGCTGCATCAGCGAAGCGATCTGTGTCGAGGCCACGGAAGCGACGATCACCTGTCCGCCGCGCTGGGAACCCGTTCATCAAACATGAGAGACAGCCAATCACCCTGACGGTTGAATTGTTTGGTCGTTGAGCAGGTCAATCGAACAGCATCATGGGTGCGGTTCCTGTTGACTGCAGCCGTCACTCTTGTCCGCTGTGCGAAGACGAGCGAGGGATTGGTCAATGAACGAGAACTCCGAACATCCCGATCTGGAGAGTCGTAATTACCCGTTCTGCGAAGACATGCCTTATCAGATCAAGGTTTGGCGGTTCGAGCGTTTCGGGTGGTACGCCCTGGTCCTGGTGATGATTCTGGGGCTGGCAGGATTGTTCTCACGTGGCGTACTCAGTTCACGCGACGTGCACAGCGAAGACGGCCGGCTTCGGGTCGAGTACGAGATGTTCCACCGTAATGGCTCGACCAACACAATGAAAATCAGCATGAAAGGCAAGCCGGAATCGGCGGTCGAGCTGGAACTGGCCGGCGAGTTGCTCGATGGTTTCAGTATCGAGACACTTCAACCTGAGCCCATACGCTCTCGCGGTTCTGCACAAGGAATGCGCATGTGGGTCCAGACCGATGCCCAAGGCCAGGCCAGTATGTTTTTGACACTGCGTGGTGACGGGCTGGGACTTTTTCGCAGCAGCATTCTCCTGCCCGGCACAAGCAACGTAAAACTCACCCAATTCATTTTCCCGTAGGTGATCCATGGATTCGGTATTGCGTGCGGCCGCCATGTATTTAGCGCTGATGGTGTTGTTCAAGATCGCCGGCAGACGCTCACTGGCGGAGCTGACGACCTTCGATTTTGTCCTGTTGATGATCATTGGCGAGGCAACCCAGCAAGCGCTGTTGGGCGATGACTTCTCGCTGACCAATTCGATGCTGGTCATAGTCACGCTCATCGCTGTGGATGTCGGACTGTCCCTGCTCAAACAGCGTTCGATTCGGGTATCACGCCTGATCGACGGGGAACCCACGATCATTGTCGAGAATGGAAAACTGTTGAGGCAGCGCTTGCGTCACGCTCGGCTGGTGGAAGCGGACGTCATGGAGGCGGCTCGTTCAAGTCAAGGCATTGAAACCCTGGATGAGATCAAATTCGCGATCATTGAGCGTAATGGCAAGATTTCGATCATTGCCCGAGACCGTTGACGCAATTGTTTTGAACACCCGGGATTGGTGCGCGCCTAACCCTTATCGACTCCGGAGGATTGCCCAATGGCACAAGCAACCAGCTACTTCCTGATCGCCATGGCGGTGATCATTCTGTTGATCGACCTGTGGGCCATCATCAGTGTGTTTCGCAGCGACAAAACGGTGGGGGTCAAAGCCGCGTGGGCCATCGGCCTGATCGTCTTTCCCGTGCTGGGACTGATCGTCTGGGGGATCGCCGGTCCGCGAGGGATCAAAGAGGGACCGACATCCCCTGAACACAGCAAAGGCTGATCACCGGGACGACTGTTTTGCCTAGAATTCTGACTTCCCAGGTGAGCGACACCGAACTGTCTGCACGGGATGCAACGATGTTTGGTTCACCCAAACAGCGCCTGGACTTTTACCGGCGTGAAATCCAGTACGAAACCAGCATCCTCTCCAACCGGACCAATGCGTATTTGACTGCGCAATCCTTTCTGGTCATTGCGTTCGGCTCGTGCATGGCCAACGTCAACCCTGAATGGGGAAAACTGTTCACGCTGGTGGTACCACCGTTGCTGGCGCTGCTGGGCATACTCACTTCGCTGAACGCCTGGCCGGGTATCCGCGCGGCGTACGACATCATCGACCATTGGTATTACAAGCAGAGCGAGCTGCTGCGCAGCGAACCTGTGATGGGACTGGCCTATGACGAATCGCCACTGTTCAGCGAGCGCGAGTCCAGCCACAAGGGTTATCGCAAGGCGCTACTGTTTTCGGTGCGTACACCCTGGATCTTCGCGGCATTCTGGGTGTTGCTGACAGGATGGTCCGTTTACATACAACTGGCCAATCCGGGGGGATGAGAACTTGGAACCCGTCATGCACACTTGCGCCCGCACCCCCGGCCCGTCCCATGGAAACGCTTGATTGCGCCCTGATGGCCGCGCGGGCGCAGTTTGCGATCACCATCAGTTTCCATATCGTCCTCGCAGCGCTGACCATCGGTCTGGCGAATTTCCTGATGGTGCTCGAGGCCCTGTGGTTACGCAGCGGCAAGGCGGTCTATCTGGATGTCTACCGCTACTGGCTGAAAATCTTCGCGCTCAATGTGGCGGTGGGCACGGCGTCGGGGTTGATTCTGGAGTACCAGTTCGGGCTCAACTGGTCGCGCTTGTCGACGCAGGCGGGCGATATCCTCGGCCCCTTGATGTTCTACGAGGTGCTGGCGGCTTTTTTCCTCGAGGCCGGTTTTCTGGGAATCATGCTGTTCGGCTTGAACAAGGTCGGCCCGCGTCTGCATTTCTTCGCCACCTGCGCCGTTGCGGCGGGCTCTTTGATCAGTGCGTTCTGGATTCTGTCAGCCAATTCGTGGATGCAGACCCCCGCCGGTTATTCGATAGCCGCCGATGGTCGGTTCATCGCCCTGGACTGGTGGGCGATCATCTTCAATCCGTCCTTTCCATACCGGTTCGTGCACATGACTCTGGCCACGCTATTGGGCACGGCCACACTGTTGGCTGGTGTCAGCGCCTGGCAGTTGCTGCATGCGCCCGAGAATCCAAGGGCCCGGCTGACCTATTCCATGGCGCTCTGGGCACTGGCAGTGCTGATCCCGGTGCAGATCGTGGTCGGTGATCTGCATGGCGAACACAGCCTCGAGTACCAGCCGCAAAAGGTCGCCGCCATCGAGGGCACATGGACGCGTCCACCCGAGGGCGCGGGCGAGCCGTTGCGTCTGTTCGCGATCCCTGACATGGACCAGCGGCGCAATCATTGGGAGGTGGCGATCCCGCGCATCGCGTCCTTGTATTTGCGCCACGACTTGAGCAGCACGATCCCGGCGCTCGATGAATTTCCGGCGCAGGACATCCCGCCAGTGCCGGCCGTGTTTTTTGCCTTTCGGGCGATGGTCGGTCTGGGCCTGTTGATGCTGGGGCAGGGCGTCATCAGCCTGGTATTGCGTTGGCGCGGTCGCTTGTACGCGGCGCGCTGGATGCTTCGAATCAGTGTCTGGATGGCGCCGGCGGGAATGCTGGCGATGCTCTGCGGCTGGGTGGTCACCGAAGTGGGCCGTCAGCCGTTCACCGTCTATGGTCTGCTGCGCACGGCCGACAGCCTTTCGTTCGTGTCACGGGCGCAGGTCGTCAGCGCCACATGGACCATTTTGCTGTTCTATCTGGCGACATTCGGGATCGGCCTGTGGGTGCTGCTGCGCCTGTTGCGTCAGCCGCCCCGCGAGCACGAAGAAGGGCCGCAACCTGCTCTCGCACGGGAAACCGGCAAATGATGAGGCTTGAAGCGCATGTTCGGTACTGACTGGCTGACACTCCTCTGCGCGGCAGCGGTCGGGTTCTCCGTGCTGAACTATGTGCTGCTGGACGGCACGGATCTGGGCACGGGCACTCTGATGGGCGTGACTCGCAGCCGTCAGCACCGCCGGGCCATGGCCGTGAGCATCCTGCCGATCTGGGACGCCAACGAAACCTGGCTGGTGCTCGGCGGCGGTGGTTTGCTCGCCATGTTTCCCAAGGCTTACGCCATTCTGCTGCCGGCGCTGTACCTGCCGTTCATGCTGATGTTTCTGGCGTTGATTGTCCGGGCGATGGCGCTGGAGTTTCGCGATCATGCGCCCGATGACCGCATCAAGCGCGGGGTGGATGGTTTATTGATGCTCGGCTCGGTTGTGGCTGGCGGTTGTCAGGGGATCGTGCTGGGCACGCTGGTACAAGGTGTGCCCGAACAGAACGGCCAATACAGCGGTGGCGGTTGGGAATGGCTGGCCCCGTTCCCGTTGTTTTGTGGCGCGGTGCTGGTGATCGGCTACACATGGCTGGGCGCAGGCTGGCTGTATTGGCGATGCGAGGGTGAACTTCAAATCCGCGCGCGACGGCAGGCAAAGTGGTTGGCCATGCTGACCGTGGTCTTGCTGATCGTTCTGGTTGTCTGGACATCGACCCTTCACGCGCAGTATGCGCAACGCTTGGGAAGTCCTCGGGTATGGCTACCGACAATGGCGACCCTGACGCTGTTGCTGGCCGGGTTCCGGGCGGCCTTCGCAACCCGACGCGACTATCTGCCGCTGTTTGCTGCCCTGGGTATTTTCGTCCTGGCATTCGCCTTGATGCTCGTCGCCCTGTTTCCGCTGATCATCCCGCCGCAATTGACCTTGCAGGCCGCTGCGTCGAGCCCGGTCAGTCAGGTGTTCATGCTGACGGGATTCGCGGTGCTGATCCCGC
This sequence comes from Pseudomonas sp. BW7P1, assembly GCF_024981055.1. Lineage (NCBI taxonomy): Bacteria > Pseudomonadati > Pseudomonadota > Gammaproteobacteria > Pseudomonadales > Pseudomonadaceae > Pseudomonas > Pseudomonas sp. BW7P1. The sequence goes on from NZ_CP103374.1 coordinate 3,160,995, forward strand.
TGACGCTGTTCTACAACACCTACGGTTTTCGCGTGTTCAGCGGCAAGATTCATCCCGCCGAAGATTGACTCGTCCAATGCTCGGTCAACGCTCCAGAGCGGCCTTGAACAGGGTCGGTGGCAGGGAATGGCAGTGTTTCGATCTGCTGCAACTGAGCTTCGCTGGGCGACTCGCGGCGAATGTCCGCATGCTGGCCAGGCGGGTAGGCGCCGACCACCAGAAAATCGTCGCTGGCATTCAGGCTGCAATGTCCGGTGCCTGCCGGCAACAACAGGACATCGCCCGCGCTGACCATGAGTATCTGCCTGTCCGGGCCGCCGATCATCAAGCGTGCCTCGCCGCAGGCGATGCCAAGCACCTCATGGCCTTGGGTATGGTAATGGTGATAGTCAAAGACAGTGGAGCGCCACTGTGGTGGCCAGCCATTGTCGGCAAAGGTTTTCTCGAATGCCGACGCTGGATCTTCACCCCGTATGGCAATGGCACTGGAATACACCAACACGGGCAGACGCGGATTGTTCGGCACCCAGCCATTGCGCGGCAGCAACAAGGCGTGCACCGAATCGGTTTCAGCTCGGGTCATGACTGTTCTCCCGAAAAAGGGCCTGATCGTCAATCAGGCCCAGTGGCTGGTCATGCCGCCATACGGCTGGCGGCCCATTCCTTTTTGCAGGCGCTTTTCATGGCTTCCATCTGCTCGCCAAGTTCATCGAGCCGGGCTTTGCCGAGCAACTTCCTGGCTTGAGGAAACATCTCTTTTTCCTCTTCCTCGATGTGATGTTCCAGCAGTTCCTTGACGACTTTCACTCTGCCTGCGAATTCCGGGGTGCCGGGATCGGTTTCCTTGAGGTCGGGCAATACGAGTGAATCCACGGTGCGATGTTCTTCCTTGGCCTCGTAATACATCACGTCCTGTTCCTTGCTGCCCGCGGCCTTGAAGGCCGGGTAGAGGATTTCCTCTTCAAGGCGGGTATGGATGGTGATTTCCATCTCCAGCTTGTCCAGAAGCTCTGCCCGTTTTTTGGTGGCCCGTTCGGTGGAATCGCTCAATTGGCCCAGAATGCTTTTCACTTTTTCATGGTCAGCTTTCAGAAGATCGATGGCGTTCATTTTGGCTGTCTCCGATTAAAGGATTGCGGCTGAATCATTGTTATGTGCTCAGACGTACTCGCATTTCGCATGCCATTTCCGTCGCGAATAAAAATGTCTTTCAAATCAAGGACATGAAGCTCGACCTGCCTGTAAGCCGGATTGCACTCTGCAAGATTCACCCTTCGCCAGCCTTGCAATCAGCCCATGCGTCACATGGGCTCGACATCCACACGAACTTCGCCGTCCGCCGGACTGTCCAGTCCTTTACATGCACTGGATGAAGGCGGAAACGACATGACGATGACCGTAGGAGATTTTCTGGTCGAGCGACTGAGCGAGTGGGGCGTGACGCGGATTTTTGGTTATCCGGGCGACGGCATCAACGGCGTTTTCGGTGCATTGAGCCGGGCACAAGGCAAGATCGAATTCATTCAGGCGCGGCACGAAGAGATGGCCGCGTTCATGGCCTCGGCGCATGCCAAGTTCACCGGTGAGCTGGGGGTGTGCATCGCCACCTCGGGCCCCGGTGCCTCGCACCTGATCACGGGGCTCTACGACGCGCGCATGGATCACGTACCCGTACTGGCCATCGTGGGTCAACAGGCCCGCGCGGCACTCGGCGGACACTATCAACAGGAGCTCGACCTGCTGTCGATGTTCAAGGATGTGGCCGGTGCCTTCGTGCAACAGGCGTCAGCCCCGGCACAGGTTCGCCACTTGATCGACAGGGCAGTACGCACGGCTGTCGGTGAGCGGCGCGTGACGGCGATCATCCTGCCCAACGACTTGCAGGACATCGAATATGAAGCCCCGGGGCGCTCCCATGGCACCGTGCATTCCGGGGTTGGTTATACCAAACCGAAAGTCGTGCCTTATGACGCGGATCTGCAACGCGCCGCCGAGGTTCTCAACGCAGGCGAGAAAGTGGCGATTCTGGTGGGAGCCGGTGCGTTGCAGGCCACCGACCAGGTCATCGCTGTGGCGGAAAAACTCGGCGCCGGTGTCGCCAAGGCGCTTCTCGGCAAAGCGGTACTGCCGGACGAACTGCCCTGGGTCACGGGCAGCATCGGTTTGCTGGGCACCGAACCCAGCTACAAGCTGATGACCGAATGCGACACTTTGCTGATGATCGGCTCGGGGTTTCCGTACTCTGAATTTCTGCCAAAGGAAGGTCAGGCACGCGGGGTGCAGATCGATCTGCAACCCGACATGCTGAGCCTGCGCTATCCCATGGAGGTCAATCTGGTGGGTGATGCCGGGGAAACCCTCGCGGCACTGTTGCCGTTACTCGAGCACAAAACTTCACGCAAATGGCGCAAAAAGGTCGAAGGCTGGCGCGCTTCGTGGGAGAAGACCCTGGAAAAACGCGCCATGGTCAAGGCCGATCCCGTCAATCCGCAGCGGGTGGTGTTCGAACTGTCGCCACGCCTGCCGGAGCTTTCGATCATCACCAGCGATTCCGGCTCTTGCGCCAACTGGTACGCCCGCGATCTGAAAGTGCGGCGCGGCATGAAGTGTTCCTTGTCCGGCGGCCTGGCCTCGATGGGCGCTGCCGTGCCCTATGCGATTGCGGCCAAATTCGCGTTCCCGGAGCGTCCGGTGATCGCGCTGGTGGGTGATGGTGCGATGCAGATGAGCAATCTGGCAGAGTTGATCACCGTGGCCAAATATTGGCGGCAATGGGCGAGCCCCAAGTGGATCTGCGCGGTCTTCAACAATGAAGACCTCAATCAGGTGACCTGGGAACAACGGGTCATGGAGGGGGATCCGAAGTTCGAAGCGTCACAGAGCATTCCCGATGTTCCTTATCACCTGTTCGCCATTTCCATTGGCTTGAAAGGTATCTTCGTCGATCGCGAAGAGGAGGTGGCCGCCGCGTGGGAGCAGGCGCTGGCTTCGGAGGTTCCCGTGCTGATCGAGTTCAAGACCGACCCCAACGTGCCGCCGCTGCCGCCGCACATCAAGCTCGAACAGGCGAAGAAGTTCGCCACGACCTTGCTCAAGGGCGACCCGGACGAGGCGGGGGTTCTGGTGCAGACCGCCAGGCAGGTGCTGGGCTCGGTCATGACGCGCAAGAAGTGACTCATGGGCGCGCCGCATCTGTATATCGGTTGCGCGGGATGGGGCATCGGGCGTGATCTCGCCGCCGAATTTCCCGGGGATGGAACGCATCTGCAGCGTTACGCCCTCAGGCTCTCGGGTGTCGAGATCAACAGTTCGTTTTACCGGCCGCATCGCCGAACGACCTACGAACGGTGGGCGCAAGCCGTGCCTCCGGATTTCCGGTTCAGCGTGAAAGTACCGAAAGTCATCACTCACGAACGGCGACTGGCCGGATGCGAGACCGAGCTGGATGCGTTCCTTGAACAGTGTTCAGGGCTCGGCGAGCGTCTGGGCTGTCTGCTGGTGCAACTGCCACCGTCGCTCGCTTATGACGAGGCCGTCGCCCGGATTTTCTTCAACCAGCTACGGGACCGGTTTTCCGGCTCCGTCGTACTGGAGCCACGTCACTCCAGCTGGGTGAATGCCCAGCCGTGTCTGACAACCTGGCAGATAGCCCAAGCGGCGGTCGATCCCTCGCGAATAGAGACCGATGGCGCACCTCGCGGAGCGCCGGGTACACAGTACTGGCGCTTGCACGGCTCGCCGAGGATTTACCACAGTCCTTACGGCCCTGATTATCTGAAAAACCTGGCCATGCAGCTGCGCACGGTCGAGGCCGAGCATGTCTGGTGCATCTTCGATAACACGGCCAGCGGCGCGGCTCTGGTCGATGCGCTGACGCTGTCTGATTGGCTTGAGACGTGAGTCGTTCAATCGTTCTGACCAAAGACGTCGCACGCCACCACTCGTCGCAGCAGTCTGGCAATTGTTTGAACATCCCTTTGGTCGTCTCTGACAGATAAGTCTGAGCAGGCGAAATTTCACTTTGTCTGCCAACGGGAGAAGACCATGAAAGCAATCGTCTATAACGGCCCGCGTGACGTCAGTGTGCAAAACGTCGCCGATCCGAAAATTGAAAAGCCGACCGATGTCCTGGTCAGAATCACGACGACCAACATCTGCGGTTCCGATCTGCACATGTACGAGGGGCGCACTTCGATGGAAACCGGCCGGGTTTTCGGACACGAGAATCTGGGGGAAGTCATCGAAGCGGGCGCAGCGGTGGAGCGGGTAAAGGTGGGAGATCGAGTTTGCCTTCCCTTCAACATCGGCTGCGGTTTCTGTGAAAACTGCGAGAGGGGCCTGACCGGTTTCTGCCTTACGGCCAATCCGGGCACGGCGGGTGCCGCTTATGGGTTTGCCGACATGGGGCCGTATCAAGGCGGCCAGGCAGAATTGCTGCGGGTGCCTTACGCGGACTTCAACTGTCTGGTTCTACCCGAGGACGCCCAGGAGCGGGAAGATGATTACGTGATGCTGTCCGACATTTTCCCCACCGGCTGGCACGCCACCGAGCTGGCTGGCCTGCTGCCGGGCGAAAGCATCGCCATTTATGGCGCCGGCCCGGTCGGCTTGATGGCTGCTCACTCCGCCATGATCAAAGGGGCATCGCAAGTCTTTGTCGTCGACGATCACCCTGACCGGCTGAAGCTCGCCGCCAGCATCGGTGCAACGCCGATCAATTCGGTCGAGAAGGAGGCCGTGGACCAGATTCTCAATCTGACCCATGGCAAAGGTACGGATCGTGGTTGCGAATGCGTGGGCTACCAATGTTGTGATCGACACGGCCATGAAGCCAATCACCTGACCATGAACAATCTGGTCGCTTCCACCAAGGCCACCGGCGGAATCGGCGTCGTCGGGGTTTTCGTACCGCAAGACCCGGGGGCCGAAAACGAACTCGCCAGGCAAGGCAAAATGGCCTTCGATTTCGGTGCTTTCTGGTTCAAGGGCCAGCAGATCAAGACCGGTCAGGCCAACGTCAAAGCCTACAATCGCCGATTGGCCGAGCTCATTCACCACGGTCGCGCCAATCCCGCGCAAATCATCTCTCATCGTCTGAAGCTCGACGAAGGACCGGACGCCTACAAACATTTTGATGAGCGTGACAACGGCTGGACCAAGGTCGTCCTGAAACCGGGCGCGTGAGTCGGCATTGACAGAAAGGCAATTGCTGAAGGCTTGCTTCGCGCAGATGCACGTCAGCGAAGGCCCTCAGCCCATGAAGCTCCTTGCAGGAACATGTGCTCGATCATTCTGGCCGAGTTGGCGTTGGCAGCCCGCCCGCGCTGCTCGGCATCCACCAGCCCATAAACCAGAGCGATGAACAGTTCGGTCAGGATTGCGGCGGTGATGTCGATGCGAAACAACCCGCTTTGTTGGCCTTTCAGGAAGAAGCCGTCCAGCGCCTCCAGATAAAACAGCCAGCGTGTGCCGCCGCATTCCAGATCGAGGAAGTCGGGGCGGTACTGCGCCATCAGAAACGCAAGCATTTCGCGATGGGCCAGGTGTTCGCGAATCAACCGGCGCAGCGCGTCCAGTGGTTCTGTCCCCTCTAAAGCGGCGTTATCAATGATCAGTCTGAGCGTGCCCTCGGCATGCGCCTCCAGTTGCACGATCAGGTTTTCCCGCGTGCCGCAATGGCGGTGCAGGGTCGCCTTGCTCACGCCTGCCAGTTGCGCCAGCTCCTTCATCGTCGCTCGCGGTCGGTTGACCACCGCCAGCGTCAGCGATTTGAGCAGCTGTTCATCATGGGAAATCGAGTTCATCACAGGGCCTTGGCGACAGTCATACAAGATTCACAAAATACTCACATGAGACAATATTGACTCATTAGGATTTGAAACGTAGCATTCGCGCCAAATTCGATCAAGCCTTGGGTGAGTTATGGGCAATTTGCGTGCGGTAGGGATGGCGAGTTCGTTGGCACTCGCCATTGCGTTGGCCGGGTGTGGGCCGACTGAGGATCAGGCAGCGAGCGGCGCTGAAGTGGCGCGTCCGGTAGAAGTGCTGGCGGTGAAGACTGAAGCGTTGGCGCTCTCTTCGGAGCTGCCGGGCCGGGTGGAACCGATGCGCGTCGCGGAAGTGCGTGCCCGGGTGCCGGGCATCGTGATGCAAAAGCGTTTTGAAGAGGGCGCTGACGTCAAGGCCGGGGATCTGTTGTTCCAGATCGACCCGGCACCGCTCAAGGCGGCGTTGGCCCGGGCCGAGGGTGAACTGGCTCGCGCCCAGTCCGTTGCGCTTGAGGCGCAGGCCCGGGTCAAGCGCTATGAGCCGCTGGTGAAAATCGAGGCGGTCAGCCAGCAGGATTTCGACAGCGCCATGGCTGATCTGCGCAGCGCGCAGGCAGCCACCCGTTCGGCCCAGGCCGATCTGCAGACAGCACGGTTGAACCTCGGTTATGCCTCGGTGACGGCGCCGATTTCCGGTCGTGTCGGCCGTGCACTGGTCACCGAAGGTGCGCTGGTCGGGCAGGGGGATGCAACCTTGATGGCGCGCATTCAGCAGCTGGATCCGGTGTACGTCGACTTCACGCAATCGGCTGCCGAAGCACTGCGTCTGCGTGAATCGCTCAAGGACGGAAAACTCTCCGCCGACGACAACACGGCGTTGTCGGTTCGGGTCGAGGGCACCGCGTACGAGCGTCAGGGGGCGCTGATGTTTACCGACGTGGCGGTGGATCGCGGCACCGGGCAGGTGTCGTTGCGCGGCAAATTCGCCAATACCGACGGCGTGTTGTTGCCGGGCATGTTTGTGCGTGTGCGCACGCCGCAGGGCACCGACACTCAGGCGATTCTCGTGCCGCAGCGCTCGGTGCAGCGCGGCAGCGATGGCAGCGCCCAGGTGCTGGTGGTCGGCGCCGATGACCGGGTCGAGGCACGCACTGTCGTGACCGGTGCCATGCAGGATTCGCGCTGGCAGATCAGTGAGGGCCTGAAGGCCGGCGATCAGGTGATCGTCGGCGGTCTGGCCGGCCTGCAACCGGGGACCAAGGTCGTTGCGGGTCAATCCCCGGCCCTGGCTCAGTCGCCTGAGTCGAAACAGTAAGGGCGCCGTTGTCGCGAGGATTTTCCGATGTCCAAGTTTTTCATCAAACGCCCGAACTTTGCCTGGGTGGTGGCGTTGTTCATCTCTCTGGCCGGTCTGCTGGTCATTCCGATGCTGCCGGTGGCGCAGTATCCCGACGTTGCGCCGCCCCAGATCAAGGTGACGGCGACCTATCCCGGTGCCTCGGCCAAGGTGCTGGTGGATTCGGTCACCAGCGTGATCGAAGAGTCGCTCAACGGCGCGAAGAACCTGTTGTATTTCGAGTCGACCAACAACTCCAACGGCATCGCCGAGATCGTAGTGACGTTCCAGCCCGGCACCGATCCGCAACTTGCCCAGGTCGATGTGCAAAACCGCCTGAAAAAGGCCGAGGCGCGCATGCCGCAGGCGGTGCTCACTCAGGGCCTTGAGGTGGAACAGACCAGCGCCGGTTTCCTGCTGATCTATGCGCTCAGCTACAAGGAAGGCAGTCAGCACAGTGATACGACCGCATTGGGCGACTACGCCGCGCGCAACATCAACAACGAACTGCGCCGGGTGCCGGGTGTCGGCAAACTGCAGTTCTTCTCGTCCGAAGCCGCCATGCGGGTCTGGCTCGACCCGCAGAAACTGGTGGGCTACGGCCTGTCCATCGAGGACGTGAACAACGCTATCCGGGGGCAGAACGTGCAGGTTCCGGCGGGCAGTTTCGGCAGCACGCCGAGCAGCAGTCAGCAGGAACTGACCGCCACGCTGGCGGTGAAGGGCACGCTGGATAATCCGCAAGAATTCGGTCGCATCGTCCTACGTGCCAACGAGGATGGCTCGACGGTCAAACTGGGTGACGTCGCCCGTGTGGAAGTTGGCCAGGAAAGCTACAACTTCAACTCGCGTCTGAATGGCAAACCGGCGGTGGCAGCAGCGATTCAGCTGTCCCCGGGTGCCAACGCGATCCAGACGGCCAGCGCGGTCAAGGCGCGCCTGGCGGAACTGTCGGCGTACTTCCCGTCGGACGTTGAATATTCCGTGCCTTACGACACGTCGCGTTTTGTCGATGTGGCCATCGAGAAGGTGATTCACACCCTGATCGAGGCAATGGTGCTGGTGTTCCTGGTGATGTTCCTGTTCCTGCAGAACATCCGTTACACGCTGATTCCGTCGATTGTGGTGCCGGTGTGTCTGCTCGGCACGCTGGTGATGATGTACCTGCTGGGCTTCTCGGTGAACATGATGACCATGTTCGGCATGGTGCTCGCGATCGGGATTCTGGTGGACGATGCCATCGTGGTGGTGGAGAACGTCGAGCGGATCATGGCCGAAGAAGGCTTGTCGCCGGTCGACGCCACGGTGAAGGCCATGAGTCAGGTCTCGGGCGCGATCATCGGCATCACCCTGGTGCTGTCGGCAGTGTTCATGCCGCTGGCGTTCATGTCCGGTTCGGTGGGGGTGATTTACCAGCAGTTCTCGGTGTCGCTGGCGGTGTCGATCCTGTTCTCGGGCTTCCTCGCGCTGACCTTCACGCCGGCCCTGTGCGCCACGCTGCTCAAGCCGATCCCTCAGGGGCATCATGAAAAACGTGGTTTCTTCGGTGCCTTCAACCGTGGGTTCGCCCGGCTCACTGAGCGTTATTCGATCCTGAACAACGGGCTGGTCGCCCGTGCCGGACGGATGATGCTGGTGTACGCGGGCATTATTGCGGTGCTCGGTTACTTCTACCTACGCTTGCCGGAGTCCTTCGTGCCGGTGGAAGACCAGGGCTACATGATTGTCGACGTGCAGTTGCCGCCGGGCGCGACCCGCACCCGTACCGAGGCCACTGGCGAACAACTGGAGCGCTTTCTCGCTTCCCGTGACGCGGTGCAATCGACTTTCCTGGTTTCGGGCTTCAGCTTCTCGGGCATGGGCGACAACGCGGCGCTGGCCTTCCCGGTGTTCAAGGACTGGTCGCTGCGGGGTGAAGATCAGTCGGCCATGGCGGAAGTCATGGCACTCAACGAACAGTTTGCCGTGACCAACGACGGCGCCGTTATGGCCGTGCCGCCGCCTCCGATCGATGGCCTGGGCAACTCCGGCGGTTTTGCACTGCGTCTGCAGGATCGTGCCGGCTTGGGCCGCGAAGCCTTGATCGCCGCCCGTGACCAGTTGCTCGGACAGGCCAACGGCAACCCGAAAATCCTTTACGCGATGATGGAAGGACTGGCCGAGTCGCCGCAATTGCGGGTGGTGATCGACCGTGACAAGGCCCGCACCCTGGGCGTGAGTTTCGAGTCGATCAGCGGGGCATTGTCCGCCGCGTTCGGCTCGGAGGTGATCAACGACTTCACCAACGCCGGCCGCCAGCAGCGCGTCGTGGTGCAGGCCGAGCAGGGCGACCGGATGACCCCGGAAAGCGTACTCAAACTGTACGTTCACAACAGCGCCGGCAATCTGGTTCCGTTGAGCGCCTTCGTCACCACCCATTGGGAAGAAGGGCCGGTGCAACTGGTGCGCTACAACGGTTATCCGTCGATTCGCATCGTCGGTGACGCCGGGCCGGGTTACAGCACCGGCGAAGCCATGGCGGAAATGGAGCGTCTGGCCGCGCAACTGCCGGCCGGTTTCAGCTACGAATGGACGGGGCTTTCGTATCAGGAAAAGGTTTCCAGCGGTCAGGCGACGCAACTGTTCGCGTTGGCGATCCTGGTGGTGTTCCTGTTGCTGGTGGCGTTGTACGAAAGCTGGGCCATTCCGCTGACCGTGATGCTGATCGTGCCGATCGGCGCCATCGGTGCGGTGCTGGCGGTGATGGTCGTCGGCATGCCCAACGACGTGTACTTCAAGGTGGGGCTGATCACCATCATCGGCCTGGCGGCGAAGAACGCGATCCTTATCGTCGAGTTCGCCAAGGAACTGTGGGAGAAGGGCTACAGCCTGCGTGATGCCGCCATCGAGGCCGCACGCCTGCGTTTCCGGCCCATCGTGATGACCTCCATGGCGTTCATTCTCGGTGTCGTGCCGCTGGCCATCGCCACGGGTGCCGGCGCGGCGAGTCAGCGCGCCATCGGTACCGGCGTGATTGGCGGCATGCTCAGTGCGACGCTGCTGGGTGTGCTGTTCGTACCGATCTGTTTTGTCTGGGTGCTGTCGCGGTTGCGCAGCAAACCGGCCCCCATTGCACAACCCGCTTTGGCTCAGGAGTGACACATGCGTATTTCAGCTTTCTCTACGCTGGTGATCGCCCTGATGCTGGGCGGCTGCTCGCTGGCACCGACTTATGAGCGTCCCGTTGCACCGGTGGCGGATCACTGGGCGGGAGAGTCGACGAAGCAAGGCAGCCCGATCAATCAACTGGCGTGGCAGACGTTTATTGTCGATCCCGATCTGCGCCGACTGGTGACCATCGCGCTGGACAACAACCGCTCGTTGCGCCAGACGCTGCTGGACATCGAACAGGCCCGGGCGCAATACCGCATTCAGCGGGCCGACCGGGTTCCGGGCTTGAATGCCAATGCCTCCGGCAATCGTCAGCGTTTGCCGGCGGACCTGGCCAGCGATGGCCGGGCAGGGGTTGCCAGCAACTATCAGGTGGGCGTTGCGCTGCCGGAATATGAGCTGGATCTGTTCGGTCGGGTGAAGAGCCTCACTGATTCTGCGTTGCAGGAATACCTGGCCACTGAAGAAGCCGCCCGTGCGGCGCAGATCGCTCTGATCGCCGAAGTCAGTCAGGCTTATCTGGTTCACGACGGCGCCCAGCGTCGTCTGGAACTGACCCAACAAACGCTGATCAGCCGCGAATATTCGTTCGCCCTGATCAGCCAGCGCCGTTCGAACGGTACCGCCACTGCGCTGGACTATCAGGAAGCATTGGGGCTGGTGGAGCAATCGCGGGCCGAGCAGGAGAGTAATCTGCGACAGAAACAGCAGGCCTTCAACGCGCTGGTGCTGTTGCTCGGCACCAAGGATGCGGCGAAGTCGATTCCCGAGAAATTGTCGAGTGAGCCAATGCTGGTGCAGGACATCGCCCCCGACACCCCGTCCGCCCTGATTGAGCGCCGGCCCGACATTCTCGCCGCCGAGCATCGCTTGCAGGCGCGCAATGCCGACATCGGCGCGGCGCGAGCGGCGTTCTTCCCGCGCATCAGCCTGACTGGCAGTTTCGGTACGTCCAGTGCGCAAATGTCCGGTCTGTTCGACGGCGGCTCGCGTTCCTGGAGTTTTGTGCCGAACCTGTCGCTGCCGTTGTTCGATGCCGGGCGCAACCGCGCCGGCTTGAGTCTGGCCGAAGCCCGCAAGGACTCGGCGGTGGCGGCTTATGAAGGAACGATTCAAACGGCGTTTCGCGAAGTGGCCGATGCACTGGCCGCCACCGACACTTTGCGTCGGGAAGAGGCAGCCCGGCGCGCCCTGGCCAACACCAGCAGCGAAACCCTGAAACTGGCCAAGGCGCGTTACGAAGGCGGCATCGACAGTCACCTGCGTTACCTCGATGCCCAGCGCATCCGCTTCGTCAACGAGACGGCGTTTATCGAAGTCAGCACTCAGCGGCAGATTGCGCTGATCGATCTGTTCCGCTCGCTGGGTGGCGGCTGGTCCTCCGACAAGTCCTGAAACAGCTCCTTTGGGTTGGCGCGTCCAGCCATTGAGCCCCGTGTACCGAGAGGTCACGGGGCCTTTTTTTGCCAAGTGCAGCGTTATTGAGGACGGGCGGGATTGGCAGCGCCGTGCAGAAACATCTGTTCCACGACGTTGGCCGAGTTGGCACTGGCGGCACGCCCACGGCGTTCGGCATCGACCATGGCGAAGATCATGGTCAGGAACAGCTCGGTAAAGACCGCGGCGGTGATATCGATACGGAACGCGCCCAGTTGCTGGCCGCGCAGGAAGAAGGCATCGAGGGCATCCAGATAGAACTGCCAGCGTTTGCCTTCGTCGGTGTCGGTGAACGTGTCCGGGCGGTACTGAAAGAGCAGGAACACCAGCATTTCACGGTGCGCCAAATGCTCGTTGACCAGACTGCGCAAGGCCTGCACTGGATCACCCTGCGACAGATCGGTGGACGTGGTGATCTGGTTCAGCACGGTCTCACCGTGGCCTTCCATGATCTGCACCAGATTGTCACGAGTACCGCAAAAGCGGTGGAGCGTCGCTTTGCTCACACCTGCGGCTTGCGCCAATTCCTTGAGCGTGGCCCGCGGGCGATCAACGATGGCCAGTGCCAGCGCCTTGATGAATCGTTCGTCTTGGGGTGTCAGGGACATCAGTGGGTCTCGAAGCGAATTTCAATGCGGGGGATTGTGCAGGAAAAGCCCCGTTCGAGACCAGTTGAAATTCCCTCGGCACCCCGGCCAGCCGCCGTTGTTGCCGTATAGAGTCAGAACCACCGCTGATTGGATACAGCCAACACGCGAGAGGTCTGTAATAATGGCGACCATCGCGGCGCGTAGGCATGTCGAGTGCTCGTGTCGGTATCCGGCATCTGGTATTGGAGGATTCCATGCGTGACATTATTGATGGCTTTCTGCGCTTTCAGCGCGAGGTGTATCCGCAGCGGGTCGAGCTGTTCAAGCAGCTCGCGACAGAACAAAACCCCAAGGCATTGTTCGTCACCTGCTCGGACAGCCGTGTAGTACCTGAACTTCTCACACAGCGCGAGCCGGGCGAGCTGTTCGTGATTCGCAACGCCGGCAACATCGTGCCGTCGTACGGACCTGAACCGGGTGGCGTCTCGGCCACCGTGGAATATGCAGTCGCCGTGCTTGGCGTGAAGGACATCGTGATCTGCGGTCACTCGGATTGCGGAGCGATGGGCGCGATTTCACGCTGCACCTGTCTGGATCACCTTCCGGCGGTCGCCAACTGGCTGCGTCACGCAGACGCCGCGAAAGCGATCAACGCGGCCCATGAGTTCGAAACGCCTGGCGCCAAGCTCGACGGTCTCGTGCGGGAAAACGTGATTGCACAACTGGCGAACCTGCGGACACACCCGTCGGTGGCCCTCGCGCTCGAACAAGGTCGTCTGAATCTGCATGGCTGGGTGTATGACATCGAGGCGGGTTGCATCGACGCGCTGGATGGCGCAACCCGGCGCTTCGTCAAGCTTTCCGATTCACCGGCTACCGTTGCCGTCGCTGCACGCAACACGGATCAGATGTAACGACGCCTTTATTGGCCCGACCCGGACCGGTGCCCGGCGCAGCCCGGGGCCGGGTCAGGCTTTCAATTTCCTTTCTTCCCACCGCTCCCGGCTCGCAAGCGCGGGCACTTCACGCACGGCCTCCGTCCGATAAACGTTCGCTTTACCGCCGTCTGCGGTGGTGCTGGAAGTCAGTCATAAGCATATGAATTTATAATTCATCGCATGCTCACGAATTACTGATAGCTTAATCAGCGAAAGACGTCATTGTTCCTGCTGGCCAACAGAGCGGGTCATGTTTCAACGGATGAAAGTTGCACGCGGACTTCAAGGACGATAGACCTCTCAGCATTCGCTACATGGCCACTGGGAAATCGCTATGCCTGTTTGAAGTCCATTCAATTGGATTGATAAACGGTACCTGACATGACGGCTACGCTGAATGACTCAACTTTGCGACTCGCACCTGCCACACCACATTCCCTGGATATATTCGAACTTAAAGAATCCAACGTTCGTTCTTATTGCCGGGACTTCACTGCCACCTTTCACACTGCCGAAGGATCGACCCTGACCAGCGAACAGGGTCAGGTGTTCATTGATTTCTTCAGCGGGGCGGGGGCTCTGAATTACGGGCATAACAATCCCGTTCTGAAAGCCGCGCTGCTCGACTATATCGACAGCAATGGCATCACCCATGGCCTGGATTTCAAGACCACTGCCAAGAAAAGCTTTCTGACGGCGTTCGAAGAGCAGATCCTGGCGCCACGCAACCTTAAATACAAAGTCCAGTTCCCGGGTCCTACCGGCACCAATGCGGTAGAAGCCGCGATCAAACTGGCCCGCAAGTACACCGGCCGCCAGAACATCGTGGCATTCACCAATGCGTTTCACGGCATGTCCCTGGGCAGCCTCGCCTTGACCAGCAACCCGCGCAAGCGGGCCGGGGCCGGGGTTAACTTGAACAATGTGACGTTCATGCCGTATGACCGGTATTTCGGCGATGACCTGGACACCTCGTTGTACCTGGGCAACATGTTGCGCAGTGGCAGCGGTGTCGATAAACCCGCCGCCATTGTCCTCGAGACAGTGCAGGGCGAGGGCGGTGTAAACAGTGCTTCGGCCGCGTGGGTGCAGGCGGTGCAGCGTATCGCCCGTGAGCATGACATTCTGTTGATCATCGACGATATCCAGGCCGGCTGCGGCCGCACGGGGGACTTCTTCAGCTTCGAGGCCCTGGGTGTCACCCCGGATATCGTGACCTTGTCAAAATCCATCAGCGGCTATGGCTTGCCACTGTCACTTGTTTTGCTGGCTCCCCATCTGGATGTGTGGGAACCGGGGGAACACAACGGCACGTTTCGTGGCAACAATCTGGCGTTTGTCACGGGCAAAGCGGTGATCGACCACTATTGGAGCGATGCGAGTTTTACCCGGGTGCTTCGCACCAAGGCCGATCTGCTGGAGCAAGGGTTGCTGGCGTTGTCCGAACGCTTTGCCGCAAAGGCGCCTAATCGCCTGAAAGGGCGCGGGTTCTTCAGAGGCATTGAGTTTCAGGACAAGGACCTGGCGCAAAAGGTTGCGGCACAGGCTTATGCGGGCGGGCTGATCATTGAAACATCGGGCATCGACAACCAGGTCCTGAAATTCCTGCCGGCACTGACCATACCTCCCGCGCAGATCACACAAGGCTTGCACATACTCGAGCAGGCTTTTGCCGAGGTGACCGCGCCATGAGTGATCAGGTCATTACCCGCTATGCGTCACTCGATGATGCCGAAGCCATCGCACCATTGCTGGACAAATACCGCCAGTTCTATGGTGAGAGCTCCGACCTGGCACGCTCGCTGGAGTTTATTAAACAGCGATTCTTTTTGGGCGAGTCCGTCATTGTGGTTGCCGAGTTCAATCATGAAATCATTGGATTCACGCAGTTATATCCCAGCTTCTCAAGTGTCACACTTGAGCGTCTCTGGATACTCAATGACTTATATGTCGAAGCCTCCAAACGCAAGAAGGGGGCAGGGCTGGCGTTATTGAATGCGGCAAAGACATTTGCGCAGTCAACAAACGCCAAACAATTGTTTATCGAAGGCGCAGACGACAATCCACGCGCACGAGATCTTTACACTCGATTTGGATTTATCGAGAACACGGCATATCACTATTACCATCTTCCGTTAAAGCCATTCCAGGGATAGGAGCTTTACCATGTCAAACACTGTTTTCGATATTGTGGGTATCGGTTTTGGCCCTTCCAATCTGGCATTGGCCATTGCGCTCGAAGAGTCGGCATCTGCGCTGACCTATCGTTTCCTCGATGCCAAGCAGAAGCCGGACTGGCAGGACGAGATGCTGCTCAGTGGATCGGACATCCAGAACAACCCGTTGCGGGATCTGGTGACGCCGCGCAATCCACGCAGCCGCTACGGTTTCGTCAACTACCTGAAAGAAACCGGTCGCCTGTTCGACTACCTCAACCTGCCGTTGACGTATCCGCTGCGGCGGGAATATGCCGAGTACATCAAATGGGTTGCGGGACATTTTCTCGGCGATGTGGAGTCGTCGGCGTTTGTGCAGCAGGTCGAACCGCTGTTGTTCAAGGGCGAGCAGGTGTGGAAGGTCACCTATAACGATCAACGCGTGATCTACGGGCGCAGCCTGGTGCTGGGCACCGGGCGCACTGCGAATATCCCGGCGGTATTCGAAGGCCTGACCGGCCCCCGCGTGTTCCACCTCAATCACTACCTGGAGAACATCAACAAGCTGCCTGCGAGCGTGCAACGTATCGGCGTGGTGGGCTCCAGTCAGAGTGCGGTGGAGATCGTTCTCGACCTGACGGCCCGATTCCCCGACAAGGAAATCCATTCGCTGCACCGCAGCTTCAGCTTTCGGCTCAAGGACACCAGCCCGTTCAGTGACAAGGTGTATTTCCCGGAATTCATCGACTACTACTTCGGCCTTCCGCCTGAAGCCAAATCGCGGCTGGACAAGCAGTTGCGCGGCACCAACTACAGCTCCGCCGACGAAGATGTCATCAACGCCCTGTACGTGCGCATCCATGAGGAGAAACTGCAGGGCAAAGAGCGCATCAGGATCCTCAATAACATCGCCATCGAACAGGCGCACATTGATGCGTCGGGTCAGGTGCAACTGGCACTCAAGGAGGTCAATCAGCTGACGCATTCGAGCCTGACGCTGGATGCGCTGGTCCTCGCCACCGGCTTCAAGGACATAGCAGACAAGGAAAACGGCGAGTTGTACCCACCGTTGCTCGCGCCTCATCACCGCCGGTTCCGCACGGATGCTCAAGGTGCCCTGGTGGTCAATCGCGATTACAGCCTGACCGCTCTGGATGACTTGCCGGCGGTGTTTCTCAACGGGTTGTGTGAAAGCTCCCACGGGCTGGGGGATGCGGGCTCGTTCAGCCTGATTTCCCTGCGGGTGGAGCACATTCTTTCGGCCCTGGAGAAATACCTGGAGCAGGTCGAAACCCCGGTGCAAGCATTGGCTTGATGCCACCCGGCAGCAGCCCGTCCGGGCTGCTGCTTCAAACAAGGAGGTTTTATGTTCACAGCTGCGTTGATTTACATCCTGGCGGTCATAAGCCCGGGGCCGAACTTCATCATTGTCAGTCGATTCTCCTCACTGAACTCGATTTCCACCGGGCTTGGAGCGACGCTGGGCATCTGCACCGTCGGCGTCTTCTTCTCGACCATTTCCCTGCTGGGGCTGGCGGCCTTGCTGCATGAGTATCCGGCCTTTTCCAAGGTCGCCACCTTGTGTGGTTCGACCTACCTGCTCTACATCGCCTACAGCATCGTCAAAAGCGTGCTGGCAAAAAATACCGGTACCACCGAAAGCACTGCCGTTGGCGTCACCAGCTTTGGCAAGGCTTACCGGGTAGGGGTGATCACCAATATCAGCAACATGAAGACTATCGCGTTCATGATCAGCATCTACGCCGGCTTTCTGTCCTCGCCACGCACCGACATCGAAAAGGTTCTGGTGGTCGCGCTGTGTTCCACCCTCGAAGTCATCTGGTATTCCACAGTGTCGTTGCTCTTCGGGCAAGGCCCGATCAAGGCGCTGTTTCTCAAATACACCCGGCAGATCGATATAGGGCTGGCGGTGTTTCTGGTGGCGTTTTCTCTCAACAACGCCATTCCAGTCTTGATTGCCAGCAGGTGAGGGCGCGTCATGGAATGGAACGATGTGCTCAAGGAAGTGAGCGTGCGCTTCAAATCTCGCAGCTGGTTGCTGATCGATCTGCCTCGCGAGGGGTTGCCACTGAATCGGCTGATGCGGAACCTGGCAAGCGATTACGCCCGATTCACCCTGATACTCGACTGTGGCCTTGAAGAGGTCTTTTCCATAGTCGATGCCTTGGGGGCGGGTATCAGCTATGCAGCCTCGTTACAGACGGTCAGGCGCGAGGCTGAAGCTGAGGTGGCGGGAACACCGGGGGCTGTGGCGTTTCACGACTTCAAGTGGGCGTGTTGATGGGTTCATTTTCGCCACCCTCTGCTACGAAGTGGCCTTCAGCTCATTCAGGCGCTGAAGCTCAAGTTGCCGTGCCGCACTGGCTTCAAGATTGGCACGCTCCTGATCCAGATACCGATGGATGCTCTGGAGGCTGGCGATCTTCTGTTGGATTTCGGCCATTTTCTTTTCAATCAGCTTGGCGCCCTCGGCGCAGTCAATCCGTTGGTTGCGCTGTGCATCGAGAATCTCGCCGATTTCCCCCAGGGAGAAGCCCATGCTTTGCGCCCGCTGGATAAAGTCCAGATCCTGCAGGGTTTGCGCGTTGTAGACGCGATAGTTGTTCGCTCGACGCTCCGCTGTGATCAGGCCGATTTGCTCGTAGTAACGCAGCGTATGGCGGCTGGCACCGCTGCGGGTCTCGAGTTCGCCGATTTTCATGAAAAACACCGCTTGACTGTAGAGTTGGGTCGATAGTTTACGCTTGATTCCTCACCGGAAAACAGGAGCAGAGGAATGAGCGTGGAGTGCTTTGTCACAGGGGGAAGCGGATTTATCGGCCAGCATTTGGTGGCGCTTTTGAGTGCAAAAGGTCACACCGTTCGAGTGCTGATGCGTCGCCCCGAGCGACTCGCGACGCTGCGCGAGCAAGTGGATGCGTTGGGAGGCAACGCAACCCGGGTATTTGCCGTGGCTGGAGACCTGCAGAGTGACGGGCTGGGGTTGAGCCCGGCAGACCGGGCCGTATTGAAACACGCCGGCGTGCTGTTCCACCTCGGCGCCCAATTCGCCTGGGGGCTGTCAATGGAGCAGGCTCGGGCAGTCAATGTCGAAGGCGCGAAACGCGTGGCCTTGCTGGCGGCCGAGCAAAACAGCCGGTTAGTGATGATCGGCGGCTTCATGCTGAAAAATCATGAGCATCTGCGGCGCATCGGCATCGATCCTCTGCATCCGCAGTCGACTGATTGGCCAGCGGTCTATCGGCGCGTCGGGGGTTACGAGGGCAGCAAGCTGGAGGCGCACTTTGCGACCCTGGCGCTGATGGCTGCCAAGGGCGGCGAAATGACCGTGGTGCACCCGGCGACGGTGTGTGGTCACAGCCGCACCGGGCACATCCTGGAGAGCCAGCCACTGGTGGCGCTGATACGCAACCTTGTGCAAGGCAAACTGACTGCGGTGCCCGGTACCGCCAGGCACTGGCTGCCGCTGGTAACGGTGGATCACCTGGTTGATCTGACGGTCGCGTGTGCGTTCGATCCTGCCATGGCCGGGCAGGAGCTGCTGGCGCTCGATGACCAGACGCCCGACCTGCGCGAACTCCTGGTACAGGTTGCGGTAACGGTCGGAGTGAAATCGCCCAGGCATTTCATTTCGTTGCAATGGCTGAAGTGGCTTCTGAAGATTGCTCCCGTCGCGCGTTTTCTGAATACACAACCCGAGGCGCTGGACTTCATCCAGACCACGCGCTTTGATACTTCAACGCTCGAGCGATTTGCCAACCGGCATGGCATTGCCAGGCCGGACATACGCGAGTCGTTGCAGCACACTGCAAGGTTCGTCCATTTATATTGCCTGTAGAAGGGCCTTCAGAATCCATAGCTGCCGCTCGAGTGCAGGTGATTCAACGGCAAGTCATACGTTTGCTGTGGTTAGCCGTAGCAAATACGGTTTGGGCATCTGCGTCGGTGGCGGCTTCGCGGCCAAGGCGGCGTCGGTCGACAATTACTGGCTTGGCTCCGCCGCCTTGTCCTTCTGAATCTGCAACGATGCCTTGCTTTTGTCGCCATCTTTATTCGGGGCATCGTTCGAACCTTCGAAACAGCCCTGCAAGATCAACACGGAACAAAGTCCCAGACAGGCGCAAAGTGTTTTCATGATTCTCTCCTTTCAACTGAAAATACCTCTTCCAATTCCGAAGGCTCGAACGGCGACAGAGTTCACTCTGCTTTGCGCATTCCGGATCGGCGGAGAGCACTAGCGCAGCAGATGCACTGCCAGGCCCACGAGCGCACAGCCCAGCAACACTTGGATAACCCCCCGCTTGAAGTGAAACAAGGCTACGGCGGCGGATATCGCGATCAGCGCTGAAGGCCAGTCGAGACTGGCGCTGAAGCCTTTTGGCCAAAGGACGTGATAACCAAAGAAACACGCCAGGTTGAGGATCACGCCAACCACGGCGGCGGTAATGGCCGTCAGCGGTGCAGTGAACCTGAGTTCATTGTGGGTGGACTCCACCAATGGGCCGCCTGCGAGGATGAACAGGAAGGAGGGGAGGAACGTGAACCATGTCACCACGGTGGCGGCCAAGGCCCCGGCCCAAAATACCTGATCGGCCCCGAACACTTGTGAAACGTAGGCCCCGATAAATCCCACGAAGGCCACCACCATGATCAGCGGTCCGGGCGTGGTTTCCCCCAGTGCCAGGCCGTCGATCATCTGCGTGGGTGTCAGCCAGCCATAGTGACCGACCGCGCCCTGATACACATACGGGAGAACCGCATAGGCCCCACCAAAGGTCAGCAACGCCGCCTTGGTAAAAAACCAGCCCATTTGGGTGAGGGTGCCTTCCCAACCGAAAACGGCGGTCAACACGCCCATCGGCAGTGCCCACAACCCGGCGCCGATGAGTGCCAGCACTGTCAGCTTCAGCCAGCTGAAGCGGGCGTGTTCCGGGGGAGGGGTGTCGTCGTCGATCAGAGCCGGGCCAAAGGATTTCTTGTCGGCGCGGTGGCCTCCGGCCCTGAACTTCTCGGGTGCCAGGCGTCCGCCGGCATAACCGATCAATGCCGCCCCCAGCACAATCAAGGGGAACGGAACATTGAACGCGAAGATTGCAGTGAATGACGCCGCCGCTATCGCCCACAACCAGTTATTTTTCAGCGCCCGAGATCCGATTCGATGGGCCGCTTGTACCACAATAGCCGTCACGGCAGGCTTGATCCCATAGAAGAGCCCGGCCACCACGGGCACTTCGCCGAACGCGATATACATCCAGGACAGGGCGATCAGAATGAACAAGGAGGGCAGCACGAACAGAGCTCCCGCGATC
The DNA here is from genome assembly GCF_024981055.1 of Pseudomonas sp. BW7P1. Lineage (NCBI taxonomy): Bacteria > Pseudomonadati > Pseudomonadota > Gammaproteobacteria > Pseudomonadales > Pseudomonadaceae > Pseudomonas > Pseudomonas sp. BW7P1. The sequence goes on from NZ_CP103374.1 coordinate 3,181,700, forward strand.
ACTCCGCCCCAGGTTCGATGCATCAGCCAGCCGATGTAAGTTGCCAACTGCTGGGCTTCAGGCCCGGGCAGCAGCATGCAATAGTTGAGCGCATGCAGGAAGCGGCGTTCGGAGATCCAGCGCCGTCGCTCTACCAACTCCTGGTGCATGATCGAAATTTGCCCGGCTGGTCCACCGAAGCTGATGAAGCCGAGCTTCAGCCAAAACCAGAACGCCTCACGAACACTGACGGTTTGTGGCCTCGGCAGTTCGTTTTCTATCGTGGGGGACATCACTTTATTCATTGGATTGGCCATCGTTCACAAACACCGTCAGGATCGATGAAGGGCAGGATAAAAGCGGTAATCCACAAGAGCAATATGAGCGCGGTGGGCAAAATGAGCTTTAATCGAGGAGAGCATTAATGGCTCAAAAAAGGTTAAAAAATGACGCTAACTTCATCAATTGTGACGCCATTTCAGGTTAACTACACTAAATGAGCCTTTAGTTGAGCTATGCAAAAAAAGATGAGAAATCAACGGAGAAGGCCATGCCGAACGCAAATGACGTGATTGCCGCTCTTGCGCTGGAAGCTCATGTTGAAGGTGGCTATTTCCGCAGGACGTATCAGGCCGATCATCGAGATATGCTCGAAACCCGGGCTGGCCCACGTTATTTGATGACGTCCATTTACTACCTGTTGACCGAAGATTCGCCGATCGGCCAGTTTCACTTCAACCAGTCAGACATCCTGCATTTTTTCCATCTGGGCGACGCTGTCGAGTACAGCCTGATTCATGCTGACGGCTCATTGCAAACATTGGTAATGGGCCGCGACGTTCTGGCCGGACAGCATCTGCAACTGCACGTACCAGGCGGAATCTGGAAAGCCTCCAGACTGCTGAATGGCGAGTACGGGTTCGGATTGATCAGCGAAGCGGTTTCGCCAGGGTTTGATTTTGCGGATATGGAAATGGGGAATCGACAGAAACTCGTGGCGCAGTATCCGCAGCATCGAGCGTTGATTGAAATGCTGACACGTGATGAGGATTGAGAACGGCACATTTGAAACAGGAGATCATCGGCATCAAAGACATGGCGCCTGGGACGATGCTTGAGATTGAAATGGTATGTGCAACCGGTTCGATCTTGAAATACATTGTTACGTGTAATGTATATTATGTTAAATAATGTGTCTAGGATAAACGCCACCAACTGGCCCCAACGCCTCTTCAGCTTCATCGACCGGGACGCCTCCACCAGCGTCCCGGCCCAAGCCCGTCACTTCTGATATTTCGTCAGCGCTTCAACGATGTTCGGCGGTGCTTCCGCATATTTGGAAAACTCCATTGAATAGCTCGCACGTCCCTGAGACATCGAACGTACGTCGGTCGCATAACCGAACATCTCGCCAAGCGGTACTTCAGCGCGGACGATGCGGCCAGAGACAGACTCATCCATACCTTGTACCAGACCGCGACGACGGTTCAGGTCGCCCATCACGTCACCCAGATATTCCTCCGGTGTGACCACTTCGACTTTCATGATCGGCTCAAGCACAACGCCGCCGCCTTTCTGGGCCAGTTGCTTGGTTGCCATGGAAGCCGCCACTTTGAACGCCATCTCGTTGGAATCCACGTCATGGTAGGAACCGTCAAACACGGCAGCCTTCAGGCCGATCAGCGGATAGCCGGCAACGACGCCGTTTTTCATCTGCTCTTCGATCCCTTTCTGGATCGCCGGAATGTATTCCTTCGGAACCACACCCCCCACAATTTCATTGGTGAAGACCAGGCCTTCGGTGATGTTGCCTTTTTCGTCCATGTCCGGCTCCGAGAAACGGATCCAGCAGTGCCCGAACTGACCACGACCGCCCGACTGACGAACGAACTTGCCTTCGATCTCGACGTTGGATTTGGTGATCTTCTCGCGGTATGAAACCTGTGGTTTACCGATGTTGGCCTCGACGTTGAACTCGCGCCGCATGCGGTCAACGATAATGTCCAGGTGCAGCTCACCCATACCCGAAATGATGGTCTGACCGGTTTCTTCATCAGTCTTGACCCTGAACGACGGGTCTTCCTGAGCCAGCTTGCCCAGCGCGATCCCCATCTTTTCCTGGTCCTGTTTGGTTTTCGGCTCAACGGAGAGCGAAATCACAGGTTCCGGGAAATCCATACGCTCGAGGATGATCGGTTTGTCGGCGTCGCACAGGGTTTCGCCCGTGGTGACGTCCTTCATGCCGATCAGCGCAGCGATGTCGCCCGCCCGTACTTCCTTGATCTCTTCACGCTGGTTGGCGTGCATTTGCACCATACGACCCACGCGTTCTTTCTTGCCCTTGACCGAGTTGATGACCGAGTCACCGGAGGTCAGGAAGCCCGAATAAACGCGAACGAAGGTCAGAGTCCCCACGAACGGGTCAGTGGCAATCTTGAACGCCAGCGCCGAGAACGGCTCGTCATCGTCAGCGTGACGCTCGTCGTAGTCAGCCTCTACCAGTTCGTCTTTCGGTTTCTCGATGAGATCGGGGTGGATCCCCTTGATCGACGGGATCTCGGTCGGCGAAGGCAAGTAGTCGATCACGGCGTCGAGAACCAGAGGAACGCCTTTGTTCTTGAACGACGAACCGCAGACCGCCGGAACGATCTCGCCAGCCAGCGTACGGGCGCGCAGGCCCGCCTTGATCTCTTCGGCGGAAAGCTCACCTTCCTCCAGGTACTTGTTCATCAATTCTTCAGTGGCTTCGGCTGCCGCTTCCACCATCTTGTTGCGCCACTCGTTGGCCAGGTCCACCAGATCTGCAGGAATCTCTTCCTCGCGATAGGTCGTACCCTTGTCGTCTTCGTTCCAGTAGATGGCCTTCATCTTGATCAGGTCGACCTGACCCTGGAAGTCATCCTCTGCGCCGATGGCCAACTGGATCGGAACCGGAGTGTGGCCCAGACGGTTCTTGATCTGCGCGACCACACGCAGGAAATTCGCGCCGGCACGGTCCATCTTGTTCACGTAAACCACACGGGGAACGTGGTACTTGTTGGCTTGACGCCATACGGTTTCGGATTGTGGCTCGACACCGGCGGTGCCGCAGAACACCACGACAGCGCCGTCGAGTACGCGCAGGGAACGTTCTACTTCAATGGTGAAGTCAACATGGCCCGGGGTATCGATAACGTTTACGCGATGTTTGTCGTACTGGCCACGGGAACCCTTCCAGAACGTGGTGACGGCCGCAGAAGTGATGGTGATCCCCCTCTCCTGCTCCTGCACCATCCAGTCAGTGGTCGCGGCGCCGTCGTGCACCTCGCCCATCTTGTGGCTCAGGCCCGTGTAAAACAGGATCCGCTCGGTCGTGGTGGTTTTGCCGGCATCGACGTGAGCGACGATACCGAGGTTGCGATAAAGGCTGATGGGCGTTGTACGAGCCATGATGCGCTCCTTGAAGGGTGATAAAGCAATTATTCACGACCGGAAGAATGAGTGTAGATCCATCGAGAGGTGACGAGGAAGGCAGTTTTCCGCAGCCATCAACACACTGTTTCCGAGCACCTTGTTGACGGAAACTCGTGAAACGTACAACTGTCATAACACCTGTTTACGCTGCGCCACACGGCGGAGCATGATCCTCGAAATGCCGTCATCACTCGGGAATTGAACATGGGCAAAGTCGTCGTCGCGTTGTTGTTCGTAATCGGTGCTCTGGGCTACGCCCTGGTTGAAGGACCGCAGGCTGCTCAACCACCGTTGTTCATGGCCGTTCTGGCAAGCATTGCGGCACTCGTTGCACTGGTACATATCTCCAGTTCTCGCTCTAGCGATTGAGTCCTCGGGCTGTGGCTTCGCGTGTTCATTGAGAACACATTAAGGAACAATCGCTAACTAACCGAGCATTTCAGTCAACTTTAAAACTCATATAACCAGCAGCAATAGCATAAATAACCAAAAATAATGTCACATGGCCACCTTTTATTAGTTAGCTAATTAAGGTCATGGGTGACTCTTCTCGTTCCAAATGAAAGACGCTGTTCATCACGCCAGACTAAACGACTTTATCTTATTGATAATAAAGAACAAATTGACCACGTTTGAGCGGCACTCCTTCGCCGTCTCACATCACTTCAACACAGCACAAACAACTCCCTGCCTCAATCGACTTGCAAAACCACAACAACCGTCTAGGTTCATCAATATCTTCGCAAGTGCTATCGACCTGACAATAAAAACAGCCTTTGCGGCGGGAGCATTCATTCTTCTGAGATAAATCAGACTCTGCTTTAGTTGCTGAACGGAACTCAGTCATAACCAGTCAAGAGGGATGCTTGATGAAGCACAGCCGTTGGTTTCGTGCGCTCTCGAACAATGCGTCGGCCGGGCATTTCTGGCTCTCGCTGCTTTGCTTTGCAGCCTTGGTGATTTCCAGCTTCCTGTTGTTCGAACAGCAGATCCAGAATTTCCTCACGCATCTCGACCTGTACCTGCCCTCTTCTCCCACCCAGAAGCTCAACGTCGCGTTGTTGCTGATTGCCCTGCTGGCACTGGACGTGGTGTTGCCCGTGCCGTCGAGTGTGGTCGCGCTATTGGCGGTGGCGATGCTGGGCAGTGTCGGCGGTTATCTGGTGATTTTCATTGGCCTGTGCCTCGGGGCCGGGTTGGGTTATGCGCTGGGGGCCGGTTATTTCCGGATGCTGTCCAGCCGACTTGGCCTGCATCAGCGTCAGACCGGGCAACTGGCGTATCGACTGGGCACGCTGTCGTTGATCTGCCTGCGTGGCGTGCCGGTATTGGCGGAAACCTCGGTGGTGGCCGCCGGCATGCAGCGCTATCCGCTGCGCGCTTTTGTGCTGGTGACGACCCTGGCCAACGCCGGACTGGCGCTGGCCTACAGCGCCATCGGCACGTTCCTGGTCGAAGAGAATGCGCTGCTGGTGACCATCCTGGCCAGCATGGTGTTGCCGGGGCTGTTCATCGCCGGATACAGCCTGTTCAAGGCCCTGCGAAAACAGGGAACGGCGCCAACACTGCACGGACGTTTCGAGGTCAGTTACGACTACCCGGTGGTGTTCACCGATCATCTGTTCGATCCGCACAATTCCTGCCTGCACCAACAGCTCACTGCCGGGCAAAGCGCTCAGGTGAAGGTGATGATCTTCGCCGATGAACAGTTGCTCAAAAGCGCGCCGACGTTGCTGGAGCAAATCGACATCTACTTTGCTGCACATGCAACGGATCTGCACTTGCTGGCCTCGCCCATTGCCGTTCCGGCCGGCGAATTGAGCAAGGATTCACAGGTGTTGCAGCAGCTCTACACCGACATGCTGAGCCATGGGCTGGACCGGCATTGCTATGTGCTGGCCCTGGGCGGTGGCGCGGTGCTGGACTGTGTCGGTTATGCCTGTGCCACTTTCCATCGTGGCATTCGGCTGATCCGGGTGCCAAGCACGGTGCTGGCCCAGAACGACGCCGGCATCGGCGTGAAAAACGGCATCAACGCCTTCGGCCAGAAAAACCTGCTGGGGGCCTTCTACCCTGCCACCGCCGTGATCAATGACTTCCAGTTGCTGACCACCCTGACCCGCCGCGATCAGATCGCCGGGCTGGCCGAAGCGGTCAAGGTCGCGTTGATCAAGGACCGGGCGTTCTTCGAGTGGATGGAGCAACAGGCCGAAGCCCTCGCCCACTTCGATCACCCGGCCAGTCGTTACGCGATTCGCCGCTGCGCCGAACTGCACCTGGCACACATTACCGGCGCCGGCGATCCCTTCGAGCGCGGCAACGGGCGACCACTGGATTACGGGCACTGGGCGGCGCACAAACTGGAAAACCTCAGTCACCATCGCCTGCGTCATGGCGAAGCGGTCGCAGTGGGCATGGCCCTCGACGGGCTCTACGCCAATGCCCTCGGGCTGCTGAGCGATGGTGATACGGAGCGGGTGACGAGTCTGTTGAGCCGGCTCGGTTTCAACCTGTGCCCGCCGGAACTGGCCCTCAAAGATGCGCAAGGTCGCTCGCCGGTGCTGCTCGGGCTGGAGGAATTCCGCCAGCACCTCGGCGGCCAGCTCTCGATTCCGATGCTCAGCGGCATTGGCCAGTCGGTGGACCTGCATGAGATTGACGACACGCGAATGGAGCAGGCGCTGGCGAAGCTGTCCGCCCTCAATGCCCCGGCTATCGGTTTGAGCGAGGGTTTTGCGAAATGAGCCAGACCCCGCAAAACCTCAAGACCTGGATGACCCTGGGCCGGGTCTCCAACCTGCCGACAGTGTGGACCAACACCCTGGCCGCCGCCCTGCTGGCCAGCAGCGCCGGTGCCTTGGCGCCGCCCTCGTCGCTGGTGTGGATTCTGCTGCTGTTCACCCTGTCGCTGTTGTATCTGGCCGGCATGTTGCTGAACGATCTGCTGGACGCCGACTGGGATCAACAGCACCACAATCCTCGGCCCATCACCCTGGGGCTGGTCAGCCGCCAGCAAGTGCGTCTTGCCACCGTATTGTTGCTGACACTCGCGGCAGCGTCGGTGCTGGGCCTGAGCCAACTGATCGATCAACCCCATTGGCTGCTGGCCAGCGTCAGCCTGCTGGTGGGCTGCATCATCGGTTACAACGTGCTGCACAAGAAATACGCCCACAGCGTGTGGTTGATGGGTGCCTGCCGCTCGGCCCTGTACCTCACGGCGGCCGCCAGCCTGGCGCTGCCACCGGAGCCGATCTGGCTGTGCGCGGTGCTGCTGGGGGTCTACATCAGCGGGCTGACTTATCTGGCGCGTAATGAGCACAACAACCAGTTGCTCAGTCGGTTGCCTCTGGTTCTGATGTTGAGCCCGCTGGTTCTGGCGATCTACTCCGGCAACCTGTGGTTCTGGCCGGTGCTGCTGCTCTGGCTCGGCTGGCTGGGCTGGCATTACCGGCAGCACCTGGCCAACCCGCAGCATCGACAGATCCGCGCATTTATCGGTGCCGGTCTCGCGGCGCTGCCGCTGTTCGATGCGCTGGTGATGGCCGTGGCCAACCAGCCGTTGGGCAGCCTGCTGTGTGTTCTGGTGTTTTTCCTGCTCCCACACTTCCAACGCTGGGTCAAACCGACATGAACATGGACGTCACTGCACCGCCGACGGCGGCCCTTGGCATGCGCCGCGATTGCCTCGCCCGACAGCATCAGGCCCTGGCCGAACAACTCGATGACAGCGAATTGCAATGGTGGCGACAGGCACGGGAGCAGCTGGCCCGGCAACCGGACGCCAACACAGCGGTGCTCCTGAGCGGTCAGTGCAAGCGTCATCTGCATGATCGCGCCCTGCCCGACAACGACAGCTGGAGTCTGATCCAGCTGGCCCGCGCCTTATTGCTGGCACAGGTCCTCGAACAGTCCTCCGGGGGCGGACAATTGTCCACGCTGCGCCAGCTTTTTCTATGGGGGGACGATCAGGAAAAGATCGCCATCCTCAAAGCCTTCGACTGGCTCGACAGCCATGGCGTGTGCATTGAACTGGCGTTGCAGGCCGGACGCACCAGCAACAGCCAGGTGTTCGCCGCACTCGCCCTCGACACCCCCTACCCGTCCCGCCATTACCCGGAACGCGCCTTTCACCAACTGGTGCTGAAGGCACTGGGCATGGGTCTGGACATAAGCCGTCTGGTCGGCCTGAGCCAGCGACACGGCACCGCTCTCAATCAACTGGCCCTCGACCTGCTGGAAGAACAGTTGGCCGCTGACCGGGCGGTATCCGTCGGGTTGCCTCTGGCGATTGCCTTCGACCGCCTCAGCCCGGTTCAACACCAACGGTTGATCGAGCTGAACCGACAGCGGCGCTTGCCGGCGCAATGGCGAGATCACCTGAACGGATACCCGACGATCCCTTTCCCTTGATGAGGATTCACCATGGCCAAGTACTTCGACCCGCATATTCATATGGTCAGCCGCACCACCGATGACTACCAGAACATGGCCGCCGCCGGGATCACCGGGGTGATCGAACCGGCCTTCTGGCAGGGCCAGGCCAGAACCAGTGTCGGCAGCTTCATCGACTATTTCGACACCCTGCTGGGCTGGGAGCGCTTTCGCGCCAGCATGTTCGGCATCCATCATTTCTGCACCATCGGCCTCAACCCCAAGGAGGCCAATGACCTGTCGGTGGCCAACGAAGTGCTGGAAGTCCTGCCGCGCTACCTGGTGAAGGACGGTGTGGTGGCGGTCGGTGAAATCGGCTACGACGACATCACGCCCGAGGAAGACCGCTTTCTCGCCGCGCAGCTGGAACTGGCCAGACAATTCAACCTGCCGGTGCTGGTGCACACACCGCATCGTGACAAGATCGGCGGCACCAAGCGCACGCTGGCGGTGATCCGCGAAGTGGGGATTGCTGAACATCTGGTGATCATCGACCACCTCAACGAGCTGACCCTGCCGTTGGTGCTGGATAGCGATTGCTGGCGCGGCCACTCGATCTACCCCAACACCAAAATGTCGGAACAGCGCATGGTCGCCCTGCTCCAGCAGTACGGCACCGAGAAAATGGTGGTCAACAGCGCCGCCGACTGGGGCATCAGCGATCCGCTTAAAGTGCCGAAAACCGGTCAGGCGATGTTGGCGGCGGGCTTCAGCGAAGCACAGGTCGAGCAGGTGCTGTTCCATAACCCCGTCGACTTCTTCGCCCAGAGCGGTCAACTGGACAAAACCCTGATCAGCACGCCGCTGCCCATCGATCAGCGCCGGCAGTGGCAGGACAACTCTGCCCTGCGGGGGCAGGAGCCGGTGATCAAATGAGCGCCGGCAAGGGTTGGGCCGCCGCGCAGGTCGGGTATTGCAGCAATGTGCACCCGACCCACGACCTGGCCAGGCTGAAGGCCTCCATCGACCAGCACTTTCAGAGTGTGCGTACGCAACGCGGGCTGCAGGAACAGGACAGCGGGCTGTGGATCAGCGCTCTGGCCGCCTCCGCACTGCAGCAGACATCCGCACGCTCGGAATTCCTGAGTCTGCTGCAACGCAGCGGATTGCGCCTCACGTCGCTCAATGGTTTCCCCTACGGTCAGTTTCACGAAGGGGCGGTGAAAGCCGCCGTCTACCTGCCCAGCTGGGCCGAGCCGAAACGGTTGGCGTACAGCCTCGAACTGGCGCAGATCCTCGCGCAAGCGTTGCCGGCAGACTGTCAGCAAGGGGTGATTTCCACTGTACCGCTGGGGTACGCCGCCACCTGGAGCCCGACGCTGCAACAGCGTGCCGAGTTTCAACTGCGCGAACTCACCACGGCACTGGCCAGGCTGCATCGGGAAACCGGCAAGAAAATCGTGTTCTGTCTGGAGATGGAGCCGGACTGCGTGCTGGAAAACACCGACCAGGCCATCGCCTTCTTCCGCCGCTGGCAAATCACTGATCCGCACCATGGCTATCTGGCGCTGTGTTTTGACGTTTGCCATCAGGCCGTGATGTTCGAAGACTGCTATCGATCACTGGTCAGGCTGCGTCAGGCGCAGGTGCCCATCGGCAAGATCCAGCTGTCCAGTGCCCTGGTGTGTCGCTTGCCTGCAGAGGACGCCGAACGCCGCGAACACGTCCTCCAGACGCTGAGTGACTTTTGCGAAACCACTTACCTGCATCAAGTGAAAGCACTCGACAGCGAGAACCGCCTGGTGGCCTGGGCGGATCTGCCGGCTGCGCTGGACGATTGCACAACGCATCCGGGATGCTACCCGGAGCTACGGATTCACTTTCACATCCCGCTGTTCAGCGAACAACTGGTGATACCCGAGCTCAGCGGCAGCCAGCTCGCCCTCGCGCAGACCTTCGACTACCTCGCCGACCATCGCGATTTTCGCCCCGTGCTGGAAGTGGAAACCTACAGCTGGGGTGTTCTGCCTGCCCGACTGAGGCCGACCACCGAACAGGCCCAACTGCAAGGCATCGGCGCGGAACTGCAATGGGTCGAGGATCAGTTGCGCCAGCGTCAATTGCTGCGTCCCCAGGCGCGGGAGGCGTACGCCGATGCCCTCTGATCGTTCACGTCAACCGTTGCTGCTGATCAACGTGGTCGGGCTGACCCCGTCGCTGTTGGGAGACGCGACGCCGCACATCAATGCCCTGCTGAAAACCGCCAGAATGGCCAGCCTGCAACCGGTGTTCCCGGCCGTCACATCATCGGTGCAAGCCTCGATTCTTACCGGCCGCCCACCGTCGGAACACGGCATCGTCGGTAATGGCTGGTATTTTCGCGATCAGGCCGAAGTACGCTTCTGGTTGCAACCCAATGCGTTGATCCAGGGAGAAAAGGTCTGGGAAACGCTCAAGCGCGAGATCCCCGGGTTTCGCTGCAGCCAGTTGTTCTGGTGGTACAACATGTACGCGGACGTGGACGCCGCCATCACCCCGCGTCCGCATTACCCCGCCGATGGTCGCAAGATATTCGGCCTGTATTCGTCTCCGGCTTCGTTGCACGAAACCATCGAACAGCAGATCGGTGCGTTTCCTTTCCCCGGTTTCTGGGGACCGGCGGCCGGCATTGCGTCGAGCCGCTGGATCGTCGATTGCGCCATCGCCGAGTTCCGGCTCGACCGGCCCGACCTGCAATTGATCTATCTGCCGCATCTGGATTACAGCCTACAGCGTGTGGGGCCTGATCATCCTTCGATTGCCGATGAGGTGCGGGCCATCGACCATGAAGTCGGTCGGCTGCTGGCCTTCGCCGAAGAGCAAGGCGCTGCGGTGATGCTCTTGTCGGAGTACGGCATCGAAGCGGTCAATCAATCGGTGTCCATCAACCGTGTGTTGCGTTCGGAAGGTTTGCTGCAGGTACGTCAGTCACTGACCTGGGAATTGCTCGACCCCGGCGCCAGCGCCGCGTTTGCCGTCGTCGATCATCAGATCGCGCATGTCTATGTGAAAAACACCCACGACATTCCTCGCGTCAAAGCGTTGATGCAACGCCAGCCCGGCATCGAGCAAGTGCTGGATAAGGCCGAACAAAAGGCGTTTCAGCTGGACCACCCCCGCAGCGGCGAACTGGTGGCCGTGGCTGCGGCGGGTTACTGGTTCGATTACTACTACTGGTTCGATGATCGCAAGGCCCCGGACTTTGCCCGCACCGTGGACATCCACCGCAAGCCCGGCTACGACCCGCTCGAGCTGTTCATCGACCCGGCCATCCGTTTCCCGATCCTGAAAGTGGCGCGCCGTCTGCTGCAGAAAAAGCTTGGCTTTCGCTACTACATGGACCTGATTCCGCTGGACACCGGACTGGTCCGCGGCAGTCATGGTCGCCTGCCCGAGCGCGAGGAAACCGGCCCGCTGCTCATCACCAATTGCGATCTGCCGCTGCCGCAAACCCTGGCGGCCACGGCGGTGAAACAACTGCTCCTTGCGCATTTTCTGGGGCATCTCTACCACCACTCGGCCAATGCCAAGGAGCTTCCATGCGGCGAGCCATTTCTTTAACCGTTCTCAGTGCACTGGCCGGTTTGGCTCAGGCACAGGACACCAACAGTTTCGATTGCAACCAGTTCCTGAAATTCGGAACCGATATCACCAAGACCCGGGCCGCGTTTCAGCAGAGCCCCGAAACCATGGCCTGGAACTGGTTCGTCTGTCTGAACCAGCCCAGCGCGGCGCAGACCAGTAACCGGGTGTGGGAAACCATGAAGCCGTCGGATCAGGTCTACCTGCCCGATGGCGCTGCGCCCGGCCCCTATGCCAGTAACGCGCCGCTTCCGGCCGACGTGACCAGGCAAGCCACGACGCTGGGCATGGACCTGAACCGGACCTTCCACAACATCAACGCGGTGCAACAGGTCGATGGTCTGGCGCTGCACATGGGCGGGTCGGTGCCGGTCTCCCAGAAAGGCAACCCCGTGCGCTTTCAACTGTTGATGGGGCAGGACACCTTCGACTACATCGTGGCGCGCAATGTCTACAACATGAATGGGCAAAATGCGCTGGCCGGCGACCTGGACTTTCCTGCCACCGCCTGGGAGCTGAAAGCCGCGTGGCTGTGGATCGGTTCGGACACGACCTATCGGCAGACACTGGCCAACGACGGTTACTACATCGGCCAGGCCTACTACCAGCAGGACGACGGCACCTATCAGGTCGGTTATGCGGCATTGAGCGGTCTGCATGTGGTCAACAAGCTGGACGCCAACTGGGTCTGGACCACCTTCGAAAACGTCAACAACAGCAAGTACACCGTCACCAACGCGCCGACCCCGACGCCGATGACCAACACCACGGGGCCGACCCCGGCTGCCAAACCGGTTAACGCCAGCTTCCAGGCGGGCAACCCGTCGCTGTCGAAGTACGAATTGATCGGCGTCGAGTTCCAGCCGGTCACGCAGGTGCTGGCCAACTCGCAGCTGGAGTCGGCGTTCCAGAACACTTCATCGTGCCTGGCCTGCCATGGCACCGCCGCCTACTCCAACGACAAGGGTTATTTCAACTTCGCCATCAAGCAAGGTGGCGGCATCGTTTACCCGACCACTCCGCTGCCGCCGTCCGATTTCGACGGCTACAAAAAACTGGACTTTGTCTGGTCGCTGAAGCGCGCCCAGTGGCAACGAAAAGGAGCCTGACATGAGCGTATTGAACTTCCCCCGCATCTACCTCAACGGCCATATGTTCTGGAACCCGCCCACGGCCAACAACAACGATGTGCTGCCGTTGTATGACGCGGTGAAGATGGATATCAACTGGCCGTTCGTCAATTACTTCGATATCACCTCCGCCAATGCCCCCACGACCTTGCTGCCCTGGATGATCAGGCCTGTGCAGGAAAAGGACTTGCCGCCCTACGTGACGCAAGTGCCGGGCAATGACAATCCGGGCACATTTCCGTTCATACCCGCCGAATGGGATCTGTTTGGCGACAACGCTTGTGGAACGGTGAGCTACCAAAGCACCCGCTCGACCATCATTGGCGGTGAGCTGCAAGCCAACACCTATATCAGCCAGGACGCGCTGGTCGGCAGGGATTACCAACTGCTCGGCAACCCCTTCGGCAGCCAGACACCGACAGCGGCTCGTTTCGTCGATATCAGCCCCTGGCAGAACACCTTTACCGCGCTGTATTTCGATAAATTGCAGTTGGGGGATGCCACTTGTGGTCTGACGCTCAACCGCCAGTATCGGATGCTGGACCGCTTTCTGAGTTTCAAATGGGCCGCGCTTTTCCATGGCCTGGCGTACGTCACCACCACGTGGCAGACCTGCTTCCCACGGGACAATCTGGAATGGGTCATCGGCGACTCGACCCTGCTGAGTAATCTCAAGCAGCAGATGGAACTTCAAGGGGCGCAGGGCCTGATGTTCAGGTTCTCCAACTACCTCACCTGTTACGACCGGAACGGGGTGTTCAACGACTTCCCGTATGTCAACAGCCATTCCTCTGACAAGTCGGCCATGGATCGGCTGACAGCGATGTATCAGAAAGGGCTGGACAATGTTTCCGACATTTTCTTCAACCCCGCCTATAACCGGACCGCGGCGACGCTGGGACTGTGGTTTGCCGACGAATACCCCACGGCTCCCGCCGGTCGGCGCTTGATCCCCGTCGAGGACATTTCGGTCACTCGGCCCGGCATGCCTGAGCCGCAAAAGACCACACTCGGCGTGATCTCGGCGCAGGTCACCGACAACACCCTGTCACTGGATCTGGCCAACACGTTTCCGTTCTATCCCCTCGACAAGCAGGCCGATATCCTGACGGCCGAACGGTTTCAGGCTGGCGATTACAAACTGGGTGTATCGACGAACGGAAGCTTCGTGCCAGTGGTCGACTTCGGCTTCGACCAGTATCAACAATCGGCCTTCGACCTGCGTTCAGGCCTTCTCGACTTCCCGCTCAGCGCGTCGCAAGCGGCCACCTTGCAATCCGGTCCGCTGGCGTTGCAACTGCAGGCACCGCAGTTGTCGGATCGCGTGATCGCCGCTGCCCAGCAAGTCTGGACCGCCGAGGTGGTGGAAAGCGGTACTTTCGTCGACGTGAACGACCACAAAACGCTGAACATCATGGTGCAGAAAAACGGGCAGCCGGCGGCCAACACCACCCTGTTTGTGGCGGAGTACGGCAACCCGTACAACGTGACCACCAGTGACTACTATCTGACATTCAGTAACGATGCCGACTTCACGCTGTTCTACGACAACGTACCGGACCGGAGTCAAAACAGCGCCAACCTGCCGCAGTTCCAGGGCACCCCGCCGATATCGAACTACGTAACCACCGGCAGCGGTCGCCGACTGGTCGATATGGAGATCAGGGACAAACCGGTCGGCGATCCGGTCAGTTACCAGGCATTCATGAATGGCTCGAGCCAACCGATAACGGTCCCGCTGAAACCTTGCCTGCAGTTCGATGCCGGCGTCTACGTCACCGGAACACTGGAAGATAACCAGGCACAGGTCAATTACTCCTATGTGTCGACCACCACCGACGACAAGGGCATCGCTCAGGTAAGTTTCAGAGCCTTGGCTGCGGGCTTCCCGACCTTGCGCTTTATCGTCAAGGACGGTGCCAGCGACCCGGACATCCCTTTCAGCTTTGCGCTCAACCAGGCCCAGATCGATTTCCTCGCCCCGCTGCGCGTCCTGCCACTGGACATGCAGTTGCAACAGGATTTCGTCAATCACTGGAACGACATTTACGAGGACCAGAATGCGCCCGAGAAAATCTGGGATGACTTCATCTACCCAAGGGTGCTCAAGACCTTCTACTACCTGTACCCGATCATGAACAAGTTCATGCCGCTCAACTCCCGCACGCGGGTCGAAGGCGCCGTCGACCAGTTGATCCGGCTGATCAGCAAGGAGTACCAGGAAGAAAGCACCCTCGCGATGCCCATCACCCGCGACCTGTCGCAAAGCCGTCGAGCGGTGCTGGAGTTGTGGGCGCAGAAGCTGGTCAAGCGCAACTTCCCGCCCATGCCTCTGAAGATGAGCGATTACGACAACCTCTGATACACGCTGCTCAACCAGGAACGATGAGCCACTGCGGGCCTGGCGCCCGCAGTGCGCCCTGCCAGGGAGTGACCCATGAACGTCAGCCTCTTGAACCGTCTGTTGCTGTTGATCCTGCTGTTCTGTCCATTTGCATTCGCCCAGGACAGCGGCGCCGTCTACTTCACCAATGGTGTGCACAACACGCTGGGGTGCAATGAAGAGAACGGCAACTGCATCGCCAAACGCAAGCCGGGTGAGCCGTCCGACCCGTTCTTCCCGGCGTTCTGGATCAGCAACTGGACCATGTACCGGGTGATGCACAACTACGAAAACAACCCGCCGCCCTACAGCAACCCGCCAACGACCCTGAAGCCTGCGGACTACACCGTCTCCCGAGGAACCAGCTACTACGACACGACGTACATCCCGCCGGATGGCGACGGTTTCGGCGCGATGATGGAGCACTACGAGAAATATTGCCTGCCGATCTTCCCGATCAAGAACAACAACTACACCTGCTCGTTCGTGTCCTTGGGCAACAAGGCGTACTTCCTGACCTATCCGCAGGATCGTCCGAAGGACATGCCGGCCTGCTGCATGTTTTCGCCGATGAACCATCCGCCACGGCAGGACTTCATCGAACACCTGCCTTATGACGCCGAGCGCAGCAAGAACCTCAATGGCAGCGTGCAGGCCTACGCACTGGATCTGCAATCGCCGCAAGGGCCGATTCTGTTCGGCTACGCCTTCTACAAAAAGATGTCGGGGCAGCCACCCTTCCGCCCACCGCAATCGTTCTTTTTCTCGGGCGATACCAGCGTCGCCAATGCGCCGATCGTCAGCCAGAACTACACCGACTTCCGTATCGCCAGACCGGACCCGGCGCAGACCTGGGCGCAGGTCGCCGCCATGTGCCCGTCGAATCCGCCGCCCTGCCAGTTGTTCGAGCCGCCGGCTTCGCAGAGCAACGGCCAGAAAGCGCAGTGGAACCAGCTCATGCAGCGTAAACCGTGATCAACGACGAAGGATCGCCATGAAAACCACACTCTGTTTTTCCGTGATGTTGCTGGGTCTGGCCAGCCTGCCGGCGCTGGCCAGGGAACAAGCCATGCCCGCGATGCAGACCAGCCAGTTGAACTGCCAGCCGCCCGCTACCGCACCCGCCGCCACGGCGGGTCAGGACCAGTTCGATCAATACAGCTGGCAGATGTTCATCGCTTTGAGCTGGCCGGCAAAGGATGGGCAACGGGGTAACCCCGACTGCACCCGGCAGCCTGGTGCCGCCGGCTACACCGTCTGGCAGACCTACAAGACCGTGGGCGAGATCTTTCTGCCGAACGCCGCCAATCCGGGGCCGTGGAATTCCCCGCAACTCGCCAAAAGCTTCAACATCATCAACATCGCCTCATTGAAAAACAGCGCTCAGGTGAACGCCGTCGATCAGGCGGTCGGCGGCTGGCTGATCGATCAGGCGAAAAACCCGACCTACTACGACATTTCGGCCAACGAGACTTCATACAACTACATCGTCAACAACAACTTCTACAACGCCGACGTCGTCTCCAAGGCCAACAACATCACGTTTCCGTGGGGCGTCATCGAGATCAAGTCGAGCTGGCGCATTCTCACGCCCCATGACAATGCCAGCCGCTATCTGACGATGTTTGCACGGGTGGCGACCTTCAACGATCAGGGCCAGAAGAATGGCGTCACCGAGGCGTTTCTGGGACTGGTCGGCCTGCACATCATCACCAAGGCCAACGGCTATCCGCAGTGGATCTGGTCGACGTTCGAACAGGTCGACAACGTTCCGCCCAAGGCACTGGTGAACGGCCAGTGGGTCGATCAGCCCGTCGCGGGCACGACCTATTCCTACTTCAACGCTGCGGCGCCCGCCGCGTCACTCAACCAGTCACCCTGCGACTGGCAGACCCAGGGCCCGCATCAGGTCTGTGTGCCCAAACCCGGCACCACGTTCCAGACCCCGAACCCGCTGAACCGGGTCACGCCGATCGCCGACATCACCAACCAGATCAACGCCCGTTACCAGGCCGAGCCGGGGCTGCAAAACAGCGTGTTGAAGTACTACCAGCTCATCACCACCCAGCGCCCATTGATGCCTGACAACCCGAGCAACCCGCTGGGCCAGCCGACGCCGGCACTCTCGGCCAACGTGACCATGGAAAGCTACATCCAGCCCAACAGCAGCTGCATGAACTGCCATTCCATGGCGACGCCGGTCAAGAGTCCCTACAAGTCCGATTACTCCTACCTGTTCAAATTCGCCAACTCGCCGCTCGGCAAAACCATCAAGGACGGGAAATAAATCATGAGCATCCTCAACGGCCCGCGACTGAATTTCTGGGGTGGTATCCGCACGGATGTCAGCCTGCCGAATAATTCACCCACCATTCCTTATGACGGCGATGACAACTGGCCGATCTTTGACCTGACCACTTCGACGTTGGCATCGGGTGCCCAGTCTTACACCGACGATCAGTTGAACAACATGATCAATGCGCCCACGGGCGATTACTACACCGCCGGCGGCTGGAATCACTACGGGCAGCATGTCGTCGATATGCAGAATGCGCTGATCAGTTCTCAAGGCAGCCCGGGCAGCGTCAGTACCACCGGGGATATGGTGGGCCAGCCGGTCTATCTGCTGGGTTCCGTGGACCCGGTCACCGGACAGGGGCCGGTATCAGGCCCGATGATGGTGGACCTGGACCCCACCTCGACCACCACCACCCAGATATTTGTCGGTGGCCTGCAAATCGGTAGCAGCAGCAACATCCAGTTGCTGATTCACGCCAATACGGTTTGCAGCAGCCAGGATCTCGGCAAGCGGGTGCTGCAACCGACGCCGAAGGAGCTGGATGCACCGGGTTCCTGCCGTATCAGCGGCACCTTCCAGCTGACCTTTCCACTGAGCAGCATCGTCAGCTGGAACCAGAACAGCAGCGGTTTGCGATCGATCATCCAGGCACCGGGTGCCACCGGTATCGTGCTGCGCTTCGTGATGTTCGAAATGTGCCCGACGATGACCACGCCCCAGTTGCAAGCCGATTATGCCGCCGGCAGAGACACCCCGAACCCGAGCATCGGCCGGGTCATCGGCACATTGGCTCCGGCGTTCGCCAATGAGCCGCTGGACTGTCAGGCGGGCCGTCAGATCGTCAATCAAGGCACGGGCGGCACCGGCTACGCAGACATGAGCAACGCGGGCATGCTGAGCGTCGACATGGTCAACATCATTCCGAAACAGACGTTCAGGGCCGTCAGGGATGACATCACCAGCCCTATCGGACCTAACGGCAATTACGGGCCCGTCACCCTGGCAGCCGGTGAGACCACCCTGAGCACACTCGATCCGACCAGCAGTCCCCTGCTCGACTATTACGTGTATGGCGGCATTGTCGATCTGCCGCTCAATACAGCCCAACAGTCGGCGGTCAGATCCTCGGCGCTGGCCATCAGCGCCCCCGGCACGGTCGCCGGGACCAAGTTGCAGGCAACAGAGTCTGTCTATCGAATCTACGCGGATCAACGCAGCGTCTATACCGAGGACTACCCGCAGGGGCTGTCGATAACGCTGCAGGTCCGGTATCTCGGTGCTGCGGTAACCAGCACGACTGAAATCGATCTCACCGCCACGCCGCCGGGACCCTATTACACGCAACAGCGCTACTGCGACTTCCTTTATTTCCCCCCTGCGCTGACGGTGAGCCCTGGTCAGTTGTCCGTCACGTTCTCCGTCAACGTAAAACCCGCAGCGGCACCCCTCGCAGGTTTCGTCGCCCTGACCTACACCGTCAACGGTCAGGACAGCGGCACGTATTTCACCAACTTTCGCAAATACGCCCAGACCGACTTCGGCATTCCCAGAGGCACCACCATCACCTGGGAACAGATGTACCCGAACGTCCTGCGTTTTCACTACCTGGCCTTTCCGGCCATGTCTCGCTACATCCCGCTGAATCAACCGGACGCGATCATGGGCGCGAAGAATCCGATCCTCGCCCGAACCTCGGATGCCTACAAAGGCACCACGCTGTTCATGCCCGTGGTGCGCTCGATGTCGGCCTCTCAGCGGGCGCTGTTGCGGGCCTTTCTCACAGGCGAGCCGTGGCAACCGCCGCAGTAATCGCACCCCTTTGCCTCTGGAGAGAAATCCATGACCGTTCACATTCCTGCGCGCCCCCGGGAAACTTTGCGCCCGAACACGATCATCGCCGAAGGCCTGCTGAACCCACGCGGTGCCTGCCTGCAAGCCGACGGCAGCCTGCTGCTGGTCGAAGCGGGTTCGGGCCTGCCCGACCAACCCTTCAGCGGTCGCATCAGCCGATTGCGCCCCGACCCGCTCCACCCCGGCGCCTGGCTCGCCCGGGAAATCCTGGCCCAGGGTTATCGCTCGATGAACATGCAGGCCCGCATGTTGCGCGATGAAATCATGGGACTGTCGGACGTGGCCTGCGGTGACGGACGCTGCCTGGTCAGCCAGACCGATTACGTCGCGGGCTCGAAACTGCTGGACCTGCAATACTCGCCGCCCGAACCGATATTTCACAGCCGGGGCAATCTCAACGCTTTGTGTTATCACCCGACACGCCGTAGCTGGCTGGCCGTCAAACCCGATACCAATCAACTGGTGGAATTCAGCTCCGGTGAGGACGAGCAGGTACTGGTGCAACTGCCCGATCTGGACATGGGCCAGGAAGCCGTCCCGGTCACACTGATCCACGAACCGGCAACAGACGCCGTGCTGATCACCCTGTTCTCCGGGGAGTTGCAAAGCGATCCGGCCCGCAAAGGCATCGACTTTGATGATCAGGCCGGTCAGGTGATTCGGGTCTGGCCCGACACCGGCAGAATCGAAGTGCTGATTCGCGGCCTGCAATTGCCCACCGGACTGGCGCTGTGCCCACAAGGCAACGTCCTGGTGCTGGAGCTCTGCAACCGTTTGCAACAACCGCTGCCGCCTGACTGGAATGGCGAAACCCTGCATGGTGGTTTCACCCGGTTCAGCGGGCGACTGTTGAGCTGCAATCTGCAAACCGGCGAAGTGGCCGTACTCGCCCGTGACCTGGATACCCCGTCCAACCTGTGTCTGGTGCAGGACGCGGTACTGGTGAGCGAAGGCATGGGGTTGACCGGGCGACCATTGCCCACGCCTGACAAGAAAGAGGTAGCGTTGAGCGGCAGGCTGCGTCGGGTGCAGCTCTGAAAGTAGATGGAAAAAAGGCGCGGCCCTGTGAAAGCCGCGCCTTCCGTTTACTGAGTCACCACAATCTTGCCGATCATCTGCGGATGCAGCACGCAGAAATACTCGAACTCGCCCGGCGTATTGAACACCCAGGAAAAACTGTCGTTAGTGTCCAGCGCCCCCGAGCGAAACACCTTGTGGGTTTCAGCCACCGTGTGCGGGATCTGGTCGTCATTGACCCACGTCACCTTGGTGCCCACGGCCACGGTCAAATCCTTGGGGCCGAACATGAATTCCTTGATGTCGACCTTTACCTCCTGTGCCCATACGGGCATCGACAAAAACAGGCACAGCACTGCCAACAGTCGCGCTTTCATTGAGCCATCCTCCCCTAAACCAGTGTCGAATCGATCAGCGCCAACGGATGATCGCCCTGCGTCGCCCGCACCTCGGTGATCCCCAAATAGTTGCGCAACTGGTCGGCTGCCACAGTCATCGGCCCCGGCGACGGTGCCGCCCCCGGCGCGGGTTGCGGATACGCCGTGCCACGGGCGGTGTGGAAGGTGATGTTGCCTTCGACCTTCTGGATCACCTGATGGATGTGCCCGTTCAGCGCCGTCACCGAACCGTATTTGCGCAGCATCGCAATCGCCTGATCGCCGTCCTCGGTGCCCCAGCCCCAGGGCTGATAGATGGTCCACAACGGAATGTGGGTGAACACCACGATCGGCGTACTGGTCGATACCGCACGCAGATCATCGGCCAGCCACGCCAGTTGATCGGCGCCGAGGTTGGCTTCATGTCCGGCCTGGAAGTTGAAGACATTCACCAGCGCGA
Organism: Pseudomonas sp. BW7P1; assembly: GCF_024981055.1. Classification (NCBI taxonomy): domain Bacteria; kingdom Pseudomonadati; phylum Pseudomonadota; class Gammaproteobacteria; order Pseudomonadales; family Pseudomonadaceae; genus Pseudomonas; species Pseudomonas sp. BW7P1. Next base: position 3,202,641 of record NZ_CP103374.1, read on the forward strand.
TGAAATGCACTCCATGATCATCGAAGCTGTACCAGCCGTTGCCTTTGGTGCCCTTGCCGTAGCGTTCCAGATAGAGCTTGCCGCCGCCCTCGTCGAGGGTGTCGTGTTCACCGGGGATGTAATGCACGGTGGACGGCAGGCCTTTGAGCACCTGCGCTGCGGTGTCGAACTCCTCAGGCTTCGACAAGTGCGTGATGTCGCCGGTGTGCAGGATCAGCGAAGGTCTTTTCGGCAACGCGATGACCTTGTCGATCGCCACTTGGAGGGTCTTCACCGGCTCAGGATTGGCTTCCTTGTTGAAGCCGATGTGCGAGTCACTGATCTGCACGAAATGAAAGGTGCTGGCCATCGCTTCGGGATCGCTGACCTTACCCGCCTCATCTATCGCAAAGGCTCTGGGAATGCCGCCGCTCAGGGCCCAGAGGACTCCGGCCCCGGCCCACGCCGAACACTTGAGCAGCGTTCGCCGGTCCGGGTTGCTCAGCAAGCCGTCGGTGCGCAGTGGATGTTTTATTTGATTGTTCATCTGTGGGGCCTCGCTGGCGGACTACAGTGATGTAGCTGACACCAGCAAGAACCTTGCGAGACGAACGTTTATTCCACGTCGCCGAACAAATTCTTTTCAGGGAATAAAACGCGACGCATCACGGTTATAGGGGTGTGACGGTGCGGAAGCCACTATGAATCGATTCGAGGAGTTGATTGCGCCGCACCTGGACGCGGCTTATAACCTCGCGCGCTGGATCACGAACAGTGACAGCGCCGCACGGGACGTGGTGCAGGAAAGTGCCCTGCGTGCTTTCCGGTTTTTGCAGCGTTTCGCCGACGGCAATGCCAAGGCCTGGTTCCTGACCATCGTGCGCAATGAAAGCTACACCTGGCTCAAGGCCTCGGCCGGGCGCCACTGGGTCGCTTTCGATGACGAGATCGAAAAGAACGAAGGCGCTTTGAGCCACAGCCAGACGCCGGAACTGCTGGCCATTCACACGGAAAACGCGGCAGTGATCCATCAGGCTCTGAGCGCCTTGCCGCCAAACTTTCGCGAGGTCATTGTGCTCAAGGAACTCGAAAACCTGCCTTACAAGGACATTGCGCTGGTGGTCGATATTCCCATCGGCACCGTCATGTCCAGGCTGGCCCGGGCACGGGCGATGCTCAAGCTCGAATTACTGAAGTGGCACGACGATGAATGAACTCGACTGTACGGCTTGCCAGACGCAACTGCATGGCTATCTGGATCAGGAGCTCGATGTGGCAACAGCGGCGGACGTGGCTGCGCATCTGACCCTGTGCACCGCGTGCAAGCATCTGTATGCAGAGGCCAAGGTGCTGAAGATCAGCGTAAAACGCCATGCGCCCTATTACGCGGCACCGCAATCACTGGTCGCCAGCGTGTTGGCCGCGCAGGCTCCTGCACCGTCCAGGCCTCTGCAGCGCTGGCACAGCAGGTTTGTGCCGGCATTTTCCGCCGCAGCACTGGTCCTCGCGGCCGTGTTCTATGTGGCCACGCCAGGCAGTGAGCAGCCGTTGATGGAGGAAGCGGTTTCCAGCCATGTGCGCTCGTTGATGGGTGCTCATCTGAACGATGTGGTGTCGTCCGACCGTCATACCGTCAAACCCTGGTTCACCGGCAAACTCAACTTCTCGCCGCCGGTGGTCGACTATTCGGCGCAAGGCTTTCCACTGCTCGGCGGGCGACTGGATTACCTGCAACACCAGACCACAGCAGCCCTGAGTTACGGTCGGGCCAAACACATCATCAATGTGTTTATCCTGCCGGCCACGGACGCCGACGAGCCTTCGCAAAGCCAGACGATTCGCGGTTTCAATGTGGTTTCGTGGCAGGCGAACCACATGCGTTTCGTGCTGGTTTCCGACGTAGAGAAAGGCGAACTGGAGGCGCTCGCTCAATTACTCAGGAACGGTGTTTGAGAAGACGTATCGCCTCCTTCAGCGACAGGCTCGCTTCAAGGTTTCACTCGGCAGCTCATTGAACAAGGTCCGGTAGCTGTTGGAAAACCGTCCCAGATGCCAGAACGACCAGTTCATCGCCACCTCGGCCACAGTCGTTTCATGGGATGAACGATTGAGCAACTCACGACGGGCACTGTTGAGCCGACGCAGGCGCAGCCATTGGGTCGGCGACAAACCGGTGTAGGCCTTGAACGTCTGCTGCAACTGGCGCAACGACACCCCGGCCACCTGGGCCAGCTCCAGCAGATTGAGGGTTTCTTCCGGCGAGTCCGCGGCCCACTCCCCCACCCGTTTCATGGTCTGCCGCTCTTGCGTGCGACGCTGCAAACCATCGTTATCCAGACACACCCGGGCGTTATCGAGGATGAACAGGCAGTCCTCCAGCAACTGCTGGGTCAAAGCCTCTTTGTCTGGCTGATCCGGGGCTTGCGACAACTTCGTGAGCGTCGAACTCAACCAGCGGCTGAACAGCGCGTTCTGCGCACCGTTGAGGGGGGCCATGAACAGCCCTTCCAGCCTGGCCACGTCGAGGCCGTTGCGCCGGACGAATTCCGGGCCGAACACCACGGCGATTTCCTGGTAGTTCTCCGGGGTGATCCAGATGTTGCGGCTCTCTTCGTTCAGCAGATAGAGCGCGTTGTCACTGCGATCGAAACAGAACGCCAGGGCACCCGACGGCGCACTGAAATTCTGCTCGACCCGGGTGTTCATCTGTTCTTCGTAGACCTCCACACCCTGCAAATCCAGATAGCGGATCCGCCCGGCGAAATGCCCCGGCGACATCTGCTGGTAATGCTGGACCCAGCCCGGTGTCGCACGGATCTGCTCGGTGACATCGGCGGTGTTGAAAGCTTGAACCTGTAGCGGATTACACGTTGTCATGGGAGACCTTGCGCACTCTTTTGGTGCGCTTTGGTGCTGCTGAAAGTGGATAGATGGAACCTCAAGGCCCGCCCAAGATAGTCGTCAACGCGCCACAGGGGAAGCCTGCGAAAGATGAAATCGCACTTCCCCCGCGTCAATAAAACCAACGACGAGGTCTTTATGAATGCCCCTTTCGATCAGCTGTTCACGTGGCTGAAAGATCACAAGATTACCGAAGTGGAATGCGTGGTCAGCGACCTGACCGGCATCGCCCGCGGCAAGATTGCACCGACCAACAAGTTCCTGCATGAGCGAGGCATGCGCCTGCCGGAAAGTGTGCTGCTGCAAACGGTAACCGGGGATTTTGTCGACGACGACATCTACTACGACCTGCTCGACCCGGCCGACATCGACATGGTCTGCAAACCGGTGAGCGATGCGGTGTACGTAGTGCCATGGGCCATCGAACCGACGGCCATCGTGATTCACGACACCTTCGACAAATTCGGCAATCCGATCGAACTGTCGCCGCGCAACGTGCTGAAAAAGGTCCTGCAGCTCTATACCGACAAAGGCTGGAAGCCGATCGTTGCGCCGGAAATGGAGTTCTACCTGACCCAGCGCTGCGAAGACCCGGACCTGCCGTTGAAGGCACCGCTGGGCCGTTCCGGTCGCGCTGAAAGCGGTCGGCAGTCGTTCTCCATCGACGCCGCCAACGAATTCGATCCGCTGTTCGAAGACGTCTACGACTGGTGCGAACTGCAAGGCCTGGATCTGGACACGTTGATTCACGAAGACGGCCCGGCGCAGATGGAAATCAACTTCCGTCACGGCGATGCACTGGATCTGGCCGACCAGATCACCGTGTTCAAGCGCACCCTGCGTGAAGCCGCACTCAAGCACAACGTGACGGCGACCTTCATGGCCAAGCCGATTGGCGATGAGCCGGGCAGCGCCATGCACCTGCACCAGAGCGTGGTGGAAATCGCCACCGGCAAGCCGATTTTCGCCAACGCCGACGGCAGCATGAGCGACCTGTTCCGTCATCACATCGGCGGTCTGCAGAAGCTCATCCCGAAAGTGCTGCCGATGTTCGCGCCGAACGTCAACTCGTTCCGCCGCTTCCTGCCGGACACTTCGGCGCCGGTCAACGTCGAATGGGGCGAGGAAAACCGCACGGTCGGCCTGCGGGTTCCGACGTCCGGGCCTGAGGCGATGCGCGTGGAAAACCGCTTGCCCGGCGCCGACGCCAACCCGTACCTGGCGATTGCTGCCAGTCTGTTGTGCGGCTACATCGGCATGGTCGAGGGCATCGAACCGAGCGCTGCCGTCGAAGGCCGCGCCTATGAGCGCCGCAACCTGCGCCTGCCGATCACCATCGAAGAAGCCCTGACCCAGATGGAAGAATGCGACACCGTCGCCGAGTACCTGGGCAGCAAGTTCGTGCGTGGTTATGTGGCGGTGAAGCGTGCCGAGCATGAAAACTTCAAGCGCGTGATCAGTTCCTGGGAGCGTGAGTTCCTGTTGCTGAGCGTTTAACCAACACACACGAACCCTATGGGAGCTGGCTTGCCAGCTCCCACAAGGGCCGTGCCCACCTGAAAAATCCAATAATTCGAAGAGGTGTCGCCATGCGTCTGTTGAAATCCTTGATCCCCGCCGCTCTGGCCCTGGCTTGCAGCGCCGGTGCGCAAGCCCAGCCCCAGGTCAGCGTCTATAACTGGACCGATTACATCGGCGAAACCACCCTCGCCGACTTCCAGGCCGACAGTGGCATCAAGGTGATCTACGACGTCTTCGACTCCAACGAAACCCTCGAAGGCAAACTGCTCGCCGGTCGCACCGGTTACGACGTGGTGGTGCCGTCCAACCACTTTCTCGCTCGTCAGGTGAAAGCCGGGGCGTTCCTCAAACTGGACCGTTCGCAACTGCCGAACTGGAAAAACCTCGACCCGAAACTGCTGGCATTGCTTGAGAAGAACGATCCGGGCAATGAACATTCAGTGCCGTATCTGTGGGGCACCAACGGCATCGGCTATAACGTCGACAAGGTCAAACAGGTGCTGGGCGTCGACAAGATCGATTCCTGGGCGGTGCTGTTCGAACCGGAGAACCTGAAGAAACTCACCCAGTGCGGCGTGTCGATGATGGACTCGGCCGACGAAGTGTTCCCGGCGATTCTCAACTATATGGGCATGGACCCGCGCAGCGAGAACCCGGAAGACTTCAAGAAGGCCGAAGCCAAACTCTTGAGCATCCGCCCGTACATCACCTACTTCCATTCCTCGAAATACGTGACCGACCTGGCCAACGGCGACATCTGCGTGGCGTTCGGTTATTCCGGCGACGTGTTTCAGGCCGCCAACCGCGCCAGGGAAGCGAAGAACGGCGTGAACATTGCCTACGCGATTCCCAAGGAAGGCGCGAACCTGTGGTTCGACCTGCTGGCCATTCCAGCCGACGCGACCAACACCCAAGAGGCTCACGCGTTCATCAATTACCTGCTCGATCCGCAAGTGATTGCCAAAGTCAGCGCCCAGGTCGGTTACGCCAACCCGAACCCTGCGGCCAAGCAATACATGGATGTGGCATTGATCAGCAATCCAGAGGTGTATCCGCCTCAAGAGGTGCTCGACAAGCTCTACATTTCCACTACCCCGCCCCAGTCGATCATGCGTCTGATGACCCGTTCCTGGAGCAAAGTGAAGTCGAACAAATGAATCAGTACACCCAGGAACACACACGCTCCTACTACGCCGCTTCGGCCCGTTCGAGCACGCGCTACCCTGTGCTGGACACTGACCTGACCGTCGATGTCTGCGTGATCGGCGGCGGTTTTACCGGCGTCAACACCGCCATCGAACTGGCACAGCGCGGCCTTTCGGTGGTCTTGCTCGAAGGGCGACGTATCGGCTGGGGCGCCAGCGGGCGCAACGGCGGTCAGTTGATCCGCGGCATCGGCCATGAAGTCGAAGGTTTCTCCCGCTACGTCGGCACCGAAGGCGTGCGCTACCTGCAACAGGCCGGCATCGATTCGGTGGAACTGGTGCGCCGGCGTGTCGCCGACCACGGGATCGAGTGCGACTTGCGCTGGGGCTTCTGTGAACTGGCCAACACCCCGGCGCAGTTCGAAGCGTTCAAGGCTGAACAAGACAGTCTCGCGGCCTCGGGTTATGCCCATGAAACGCGACTGGTCAGCCCTGAAGACATGCGTCGCCAGGTGGTCGATTCGGGTGTCTATAAGGGCGGTCTGATCGACATGGGGTCAGGCCATCTGCACCCGCTCGATCTGGTTCAGGGCGAGGCCCGGCTCGCGGCATCACTCGGCGTGCGGATCTTCGAACAGAGCCCGGTGCTGGAAATCATCCACGGTGCGACGGTACAAGTGCGCTGCGCCTCGGGCACGGTGCATGCCGGCAGTCTGGTACTCGGTTGCAACGCACATCTGGATGAACTCGAGCAACGGCTCAGCGGCAAAGTCCTGCCGGCGGGTAGCTACATCATCGCCACCGAGCCGTTGTCGAAGGCGCGCGCCGACCAACTGATCCCGCAAAACCTGGCGCTCTGCGACCAGAAAGTCGGTCTCGACTATTACCGGCTCTCGGCAGACCGCCGGCTGTTGTTCGGCGGTGCCTGCCATTATTCCGGTCGGGATCCCTCGGACATCGCTGCCTACATGCGACCGAAATTGCTCAAGGTTTTCCCGCAACTGGCGGATGTACGGATCGACTATCAATGGGGCGGCAAGATCGGCATCACCGCCAATCGCTTCCCGCAGGTCGGGCGACTCAAACAGCAGCCGAACGTGTTCTACGCCCAGGGGTATTCCGGACATGGCCTGAACGTCACGCACTGGTGCGCGAAGCTGCTGGGCGAAGCGATTCATGCCGGTCACAGTCAGGGCATGGACGTGTTCAGCGGCGTGCCGCACATGACGTTCCCGGGCGGCCCTGCGTTGCGCTCGCCGCTGCTGGCACTGGGGATGTTCTGGTATCGCCTGCGGGAAATGCTGGGCTGAAGCCGGCCGATTTGCTCTATCGCAAAGCACTTCTATATTGATGAAGTGCTTTTGCGTTCCTGACGCTCAGTGCCCAACACACTCTGGAGGTCATGGATGGAGTCGTCAGCCGCCGACAAACCGCAGGCGCCCGGCCAGGCCCCGATCAAGACCCGGCGTTTCAGCATTTCGCTGGTGTGGATCGTGCCGATTGTCGCGGTGCTGGTGGGCATTTCGCTGGTGGTGCACAACCTGATGCAGGAAGGCCCGACCATCGTCGTCACCTTCAAGACCGGCAGCGGCCTGACCGCCAACAAGACCGAAGTCAAATACCGCAACGTGGTGGTCGGCCATGTTTCGGACGTCGAGCTGAGCGACGATCAGAAGAGCGTCAACGCCACGATCAAACTGGCCAAGCAGGCCGAAACCTTTACCCGCGAAGACTCGAAATTCTGGGTGGTGCGCCCACGCATCGGCGCCGGCGGTGTTTCGGGCATCGACACGTTGTTGTCCGGCGACTACATCGGTGCCGACATCGGCCAGTCCGGTTCACGCGCCAAGTACTTCAAGGGCCTGGAAAACCCGCCACCGATCACCTACGGCGAGCCGGGCAAACGCTTCAACCTGCACACTCAGGACCTGGGCTCGCTGGATATCGGCTCACCGGTCTATTACCGCAAGATCCCGGTCGGCCAGGTGGTGGCCTATGCCCTGGATGGCGATGGCAAAGGGGTGAATATCGAAGTGTTCATTCATGCGCCGAACGATGCCTTCGTCACCGAAAACACCCGTTTCTGGAATGCCAGCGGCATTGACGTCAATGTCGGCGCCAATGGCTTTGCCGTGAAAACCGAATCGCTTTCAACCTTGCTGATCGGCGGCATCGCCTTTCGCGCTCCGGACTACAGTCCCAACGACGTCGCCGCCGCCGAAGAGAAGACGTTCGACCTGTTCGAAGACCAGCAGACCGCCCTCGCCCCGCCTGCCGGCAAGCCGCAGTACCTGAGCCTGCGTTTCGATCAGGCGATGCGCGGCCTCAAGGTCGATGCGCCGGTGGAATTCCTCGGTATGGAAATCGGCCGGGTGGTGAGCGTCAACCTGGACTACGACGAGAAGAAACGCAGCTTCCCGGTGAGTGTCGGCATCGTGATCTACCCGCAACGCCTGGGCCGGGCCCACGAAAAAATGCTCAAGGTGCTCAATCACAACCCGGATGACGAAGCCGCCGCTGTACGCCTGATCGGCACGTTCGTCGACAACGGTCTGCGCGCCCAGGCCCGTAGCGGCAACCTCCTGACCGGTCAGCTGTACATCGCGCTGGACTTCTTCCCCAAGGCCGAAAAGGTCGCGTTTGACCCGACCGCTCGCCCGATTGTCATTCCGACCATTCCCGGCAGCCTCGAACAGTTGCAGGAAAAACTCGAAGCCATGGTCGACAAGCTCAACAAACTGCCGGTGGAGCGTATTGCCGGCAATCTGGACGGCAACCTCGTGGAACTGCGCAAAAGCCTGACCCAGTTCAACGCCAAGACCCTGCCGAGCGTGCAAAACACCTTGGCCGACGTCAGCAAGACCCTGCAATCGGCCAATTCGACCCTGGCCGAAGATTCGCCGCAGCGGGAAAAACTCACCCAGACCCTCGACGAACTCGGGCGCATGTCGCGCTCGTTGCGTGAACTGTCGGATTACCTCGGTCGCCATCCGGAATCGCTGATTCGCGGTCGCCCCGACAACGCTGCGCCGCTGGATCTCAAGGGACCGCCGCGCAATTGAGCACAGGAGCCTTGCCATGGCTTTACCGCTGAAGTTCACCGTGCTCGCTGCGTGCCTGCTGTTGGGCGCCTGTCGCAGCGACCCGATCAGCTTCCACACCTTGACCCCGGCGCAACCGACGCCCGGACAATCAGGGCAGGACATCGCGATTGAAAGCATCAGCGTGCCGCCCCAGGTTGACCGCCCGCAAATCGTCATCCGTCAGGGCAACAGCGGGCTGGCGATTCTCGAAACCCAGTGGTGGGCGGCAAGTCTGAGCGACGAGCTGCGCAGTGCGCTGATGGATCAATTGAGCAATGCGGGCGTTGCGCACAAGACGTCGGTGCGCATTGATGTGCAACGCTTCGATTCGGTGCCCGGACAATACGGGCTGATGGACGTGAAATGGCGTCTGCGTCCGGCCAATGCGGGCGACACCGGTTTGATGACCTGCCGCTCGATCCTGCAGACCCCGTCCGGGGGGAGCATCGACGATCTGGTGATCGCTCAGCAGAACAACGTCAAACGCCTCGCCGCGCTGATCCGTCAGGCCGCCGGTGAAATGCGGGGCTGTCCATCCTCATCCTGAGCCGGTTGCAACTCCACGCTGAAGCGGCTGCCACTGGACTGACCGCTGCTCAAATGCACCCGCCAGTGCTGGCGTTTGCAGATCCGTTGCACAAGTGACAACCCCAGACCAAGGCCCTCTCCCCGCCCCTCGTCGCCACGTACGAACGGCTGGAACACGGCCTGACGCTGCTCTTGCGCAATGCCGATACCGCTGTCCTCTACCACAAAACCGTTGGAGGTCAGGGTCAGCCGGACAAACCCGTGATCGGTGTAGTGCCAGGCATTGCGCAACAGGTTGCCCATCACCGATTGCAGGAACGTCAGGTTGAAGCGTTCCGGGCACGGCTGATGCACTTCGTAGAAAAACTCCAGACCTTTTTCCCGGATCAACCGGCCCCAGATCTCCGCCTGGGCGTCCGCCACTTCCTTGAGTGTCACACAGCGATCGTTGCCGGTATCGTCCTGCGCGCGGGCGAGCATCAGAAAGGTATCGACCAGTTGCCGCATCTCGTGGCTGGCCCGGGCGATACGGTTGACCTGCGCGGTGGAGCGGGCATTCAGCGACGGGTTGGCCAGCAGCAACTCGCAGGCACCGCACAACACCATCAGCGGCGTGCGCAGTTCATGGCTGACGTCACTGGTGAAGAGCTTTTCGCGGCTGAGGGTTTCACGCAGGCGGCCCAGGGTCTGGTCGAACGAAAGCGCCAGTTCCCCCACTTCATCGGCTGCATAATCCGGGTGCAACGGCGGCGCCAGAACCAGCAGTTGATCGCGGTGGCGCACCTGACGCGCCAGACGAATGACCGGCGCCATGACCCGCCGCGCCAGCAACCGGCCGAGCACGAGCGCCAGCAGTATGCTCAGGACGACACCCACGGTCACCACGATGAACAACAGCCGCTCACGCTGTTCGAGGCTTTCCTGATCGCGCAGCAACACATATTTGCGTCCGCCGACCACTTCAACCATGGCGAAGAAGTCATCGCCATTGAAACGGATTTCCTGAAAACCGGGCAAAAGTGCCGCCAGCGAAGGCATGAGGGCCATGGGGCCAGGGCCACCTTCGAAGAAAAACAGCTCGCCTTTCTCCGGTTGATGACTCCAGCGATCAATGTCTTCCATCGCCAGCAAGCGGTGCAGGCCGCCACTCAGGGAGCTGCTGGCCAGTCTGTGTTCAACCACGTGCACGGCGGCCACGATGCCCAGCGCAAAAAAACCGGCCACCAGGGCACTCATCAAAGCGAACACGATGACGATCCGTTTCGTCAGGCTTTGCTTGAGATCCATTCGGGTCGATGACTCCACGGCTGATTGCAGACTCACGGTCAAGAACAGGCGAGGACCGCGACATTGACCGAACCTGCGCAGCTTCACCGTAAACATGAACATTTGTTAAGACTGGCCGGTAAAAAAAGGGTATTTGAGTCTGGTTATCAAACACCCGATTAGTTGCGACTTTTCGACGCTCGCGAAATTTTCACATGTTCTTCACTACCCCCCGACGCGCACGAACGTAATGTTCAGCCATTATTCAAGTACATAACTATAAAAGTTGGTTAAATCGCCGGCCCAATTCGCCTGCGACGTCAAGGGGCATGCCGTGGAGCGACAGATGCAATTAACTGCGACATATAAACAGCGCCGCACGTCTGGACTTGGAAAACTGTTGACCGGCATCGGTGTGGTAGCCGCAATCGCGCTGGTCAGTGGTTTCGTCTGGGTGACCCGTTCGCCCATGGATCTTGGCCAGGCCGGCAAAGCCGCGCGGGCTGACTGGACCCGGGCATGGCAGGCTGGCGAAGTCGTGGCGCTGGTGCGTCATGCCGAACGTTGCGACCGCTCCGGTAACCTTTGCATGGGCCCGGCCGACGGTATCACGCAGGTCGGCAATGACGCTGCAGTGCAGGTGGGTAAAGGCTTCATGGGCCTGGGCATGCAGCAGGCGCAGGTGTTTACCAGCCCGCTGACCCGTACCGAGCAGACGGCCCGCGCCATGTTCGGTCAGGACACTACCGCCCAGACCTGGCTCGAATCCTGTGGTTCTTCGCTGCGCAACGACGTGGTGGCGCACAAGGTTGCCAAGCGTAATCTGGTGCTGGTGACCCACAGTGGCTGCATCAGCGATTTTGAAAAACAGACCGGTTTTCCTCACGCCGTCGCCGCCGAATACGGCAGTACTTTATTTGCCCGCATCGATGACAAAGGGCAACTTAAAGTACTGGGCATCATGAATGCCGATGCCTGGTCTCAACTTAATAGTCGTTGATGCTTTAGTTGGGGCGAGCCGGCAAGTTTGCGTTTTTTTCAACTAGCCAAGTACAAGTTCATTAATTTGTAATTAAACATGTATCCACCCCAATTTACTGGACAACCGTTTTTTTTAAGCTTGGCTATAGTGCGAGAACTCCAGCCTGGAGGTTTGGCAGTTCTCTGGATACAGGAAATGCCCGTCGCCCGATCGCACACCTGCATTCATTCAACACGATGACCCGCCCGCTCAGGAACGCGCCGGGCAGGCCATCGACACAAGAACTTCGTTTGGCACCAAGGCTTTGTCATGACGTCTGAAAACAACCCGCTGCGCCACGCTGCCCGTCATTTTTCCCCCGCCACGACCTTCGGACGCTGGGCCATTCCCGGACTGATTCTGGGTTTCGTGGTGTTTTATCTGTTGCCGCTGATGACCCATGGCCTGTGGATCCCCGATGAAACCCGCTACGGCCAGATCAGCCAGGAAATGCTGCTCAGCGGCAACTGGGTCGCACCGCATTTCATGGGCATCCGCTATTTCGAAAAACCGATTGCCGGCTATTGGATGATTGCGATCGGCCAGGCGATCTTCGGCGACAACCTGTTCGGCGTGCGCATTGCGTCGGCGCTCAGCACCGGTGTCAGCGTCTGGCTGACCTACCTGATGGCACGCCGGTTGTGGAATAACCCGCGGATCAGTGCCTCCAGCGCCCTGCTTTATATGAGCTTCGGGCTGATTGCCGGTCAGGCCGGCTACGCCAACCTCGATCCGCAGTTCACTTTGTGGGTCAACCTGAGCATGGTCGCCGTGTGGTTTGCCATCGACAGCCAGACGCCTCGCGCTCGTCTGGGCGGCTGGGTGCTGCTCGGTGTCGCCTGCGGCATGGGCCTGATGACCAAAGGGTTTCTGGCCCTGTTGCTGCCGGTGCTGATCGCTCTGCCTTACATGATCTGGCAGCGCCGCTTCGGCGAACTGGTGCGTTACGGGCTGGTCGCGGTGGTGGTCTGCACCCTCGTCAGCCTTCCGTGGGTACTGGCTGTTCATTACCGCGAGCCTGACTTCTGGCGTTTCTTCTTCTGGCACGAACACATCCGCCGCTTTGCCGCCGGCGATGCGGCGCAACACGCCCGTCCATGGTGGTTCTACCTGCCGCTGCTGTTCGCCTCGACCCTGCCGTGGGCTCTGCTGCTGCCTTCGACGTTGCTGCGCATGTGGCGCGAAAAGCGTGATGCAAAAACCGCTTACCTGGCATTGTGGTTCCTGCTGCCACTGGCGTTTTTCAGCCTGAGCAGCGGCAAGTTGCCGACCTACATCATGCCGTGCCTGCTTCCGGTCGCCCTGCTGATGGGACAGACCGTGATCAACTGGCTGGATCAAAACAGTGGCCGCGCCCTGCGCCTGAACGGCGTGATCAACACCGTCATTGCCAGCGTTGCGCTGGTGGCGCTGCTCTACCTGCAAGCGACGAAGGAAATCTACGAAAACACCGAGATGTTCAGCCTTTCACTGGCCTATATCGTGCTGGTGGGCTGGATCATCGTGAACGCCCTGCAAGTGCTGCGTCCGCTGACGCTGTGGGCGATGCCGGCGCTGGGTATCGGTCTGCTGGTGGCGTTGTTGCCGGCAGCCATGCCGGGGCAGATCGTCAACAGCAAGATGCCTGACCAGTTCATTGCCGAACATCAACAGGAACTGAGTGAAACCGCGTCCCTGTTGAGCAACGATCTGGGTGCGGCCTCGGCGCTGGCATGGCGACTGAAACGCCCGCAGGTCGACCTTTACAACACCATCGGTGAACTGAAATACGGCCTGGACGATCCGGCCATGGAGGCCCGTAAAGTCACCATGGAAAACGTCGGTCAATGGATGACCGAAGCCCGGAAAAAAGGCGCAGTGGGTGTGGTCTTGCGGGTGAACAGCACGCAGGAAGAGCAGGAAGTCGAATTGCTGCCGGTAGACGGCAAGCACTATCGTCGCGGCAACCTGCAGATCTTCATCTTCCCGCAGCGCCAGCCATGACCCTGCGCAATAACGACCGGGGCGCCCTGCTGCTCCTGCTGGTGGCCAGCGCCCTGATGTTGCTGCTCGGTCTGGGCAGTCGCGAACTCTGGGGCGCGGAAACCCGCTGGGCCAACATCGCGTTGCAGATGATGCAGAGCGGCGATTACTTCGACCCGTACCTCAAGGGCGATCCCTATTACGACAAGCCGCTGCTGTCGTATTGGCTGATCACCGCGACTGCCTGGTTGACCGGCAGTCTGGATCACTGGTCGCTGCGCCTGTCTTCGGTGGTGTCCGCGTGGCTCAGCGTCTGGCTGGTGTATCTACTGGGCGAACAGTTGTTTCGCAAAGGCACGGGCCTGATCGCCGGCTGGATGCTGGCGACCACCTTCTATTTCGTGTTCTGGGCGCGGGTGGCCACCGCCGACATCCTCACGGTGTGCGGCGTGCTGGCAGCGGTCTGGTGGTACTGGCGCGGACCGGAGGACACGCGGTTTTCGCGCTATCTGGTGTTCTGCGTGTTGCTGTCGCTGACGTCATTGTTCAAAGGCCTGATCGGTTTCGTCCTGCCCGGGCTGGTGCTGCTGCCGCACCTGCTGAATGAAGGCCGCTGGAAGCGTCACCTGAACCTGCGCCTGCTCGCGGCGCTGGTGATTGCCGGGGCGTTCTACATGACGCCGTTCCTTTTGTCACACCTCTACGGCGCGCCGAACTACGGGGAAAGCGGGCTGGGGCTGGTGTTGCGGGAAAACGTCGTGCGGTTTTTCCAGCCGTTCGACAACATCGGGCCGATCTACACCTATTTGCTGTACCTGCCGGTCTACACCCTGCCTTGGGCGCCGTGCTGGATCATCGCGCTGTGGGTGGCGGCGCGGAACTGGAAACACATCGAACCGGACACCCGCTGGCTGATACAGGGCCTCGGGTTATTGATGCTGTTCTTCACCGCCAGCGGTAGCCGGCGCAGTTATTACGTGCTGCCGCTGGTGCCATTCGCACAATTGCTCGGAGCCTGGTGGATCACCCGGCGCATGGCCGCTCGCAATGCCGTGAGTCCGTTTGGCGGGCGCGGCCTGAAAATCGGTTTCGCCGTGACCACGGTGTTGCTGCTGGGCATCCTCGGTGTGCTCTACCCCTGGACCAACAGCGGAGGCGGTGCGATCCGTTTCGGCGAAACCGTGCGCCTGCAAGCCAGCCAAAAGGCGCCGTTGAATCAATGGCATTTCGTCATGGTCGAGGTGGACAACAAGGTTCCGATGTACCTGCAGACTGGCGGTGAGCCGTTCTACTACGTGCCGGAAACCCGTGATTTCCCTCGCGATGGCGACGCGGCGGCGATGTTCGAATGGCTGGAACGCACCAGCGGACGGCATTGGGATCCGCAACGGACGATCTTTGTCGCCCAGTACCGCACCGGTGATCCTGTTCCCCTTTCTCGACTCGGTCGCGATCATCAAATCATCACGGCCACCCCGACCCGCGGCGAACAGGTTTTCCATGGCCGCGAGGATCAAAGCGTCGCTTATCTCCCCAAAGACTCCTGAAAGACAGCGCCGGGTTCACCCGGCGTTTCCGCGCAGTGACTGCTAACCTGAATGGCAATGACATGTATTAACGGTTTGTTTGACGTTTTTTTCTCATTTGCCTCTCTACATTGCCAGCCAGCCAACATATGCAAATCATTCGCATTGAAGCTTTCCGGCGAATGCTCGCCCATAACGTCTAAAAAACAGGAGTTGCTCTGTCATGAGTCCATCCGTTCCGTCCTTTTTCAAGCACGCTGTTCTGGCGACCGCGCTGCTGGCAGCCGGCCAGGTGTTTGCCGCCGATTCCGTCGGCATCGTGGTCTACAACGCCCAGCACGAAACCCTGACCAAGGCCTGGGTTGCCGGCTTCACCGAAGAAACCGGGATCCCGGTCACGATCCGCAACGGCGACGACACGGAAATGGGCAATCAACTGGTGCAGGAAGGCGCGGCATCCCCGGCGGACGTGTTCCTGACGGAAAACTCCCCGGCCATGGTGCTGGTGGACAATGCCAAACTGTTCGCCCCGGTGGCACCGGCCACGCTTGAGCAAGTAGGCTCGGCCTATCGTCCGGCCCATGGCCAGTGGGTCGGCATCGCCGCTCGCTCCACGGTATTCGTCTACAACCCGGCCAAACTGCCGGAGAAGGATCTGCCAAAATCCCTGATGGATCTGGCGAGCCCGGCATGGAAAGGCCGCTGGGCTGCCTCCCCTGCCGGGGCCGACTTCCAGGCCATCGTCGCCGCCGTGCTGGAGCAGAAAGGCGAAGCGGCCACTCTGGAATGGCTCAAGGGCATGAAAGCCAACTTCACCGCCTACCGTGGCAACAGCTCGGTGCTCAAAGCGGTGAACGCCGGTCAGGTGGACAGCGGCGTGATCTATCACTACTACGCCTTCGTCGATCAGTCCAAGACCGGTGAAAACAGCAAGAACACTGCCCTGCACTATTTCAAGCATCAGGACCCGGGCGCATTCGTGAGCATCTCCGGTGGTGGTGTGCTGAAGTCCAGCAAACACCAGGAAGAAGCGCAGAAATTCCTCCAGTACATCACCGGCAAGGAAGGTCAGGACGTGCTGCGCACCGGCAACTCCTTTGAATACGCCGTGGGCAAGGACGCGGCTTCCAACCCGAAACTGGTGCCGTTGAAGGATCTTGACGCGCCCAAAGTCGATGCGTCGAAGCTCGACAGCAAGAAAGCCGTCGAACTGATGACTCAGGCGGGACTGCTTTAATTGAGGCCTGAAACTCTGCCAGCGGGGATCGCTGCGGCGTCCCCCGCCAAGTTGCCACGCAGAACCCGCGCCCTCAACGGGCGCGGGAGTCCGTGGGTGGTCGTACTGGCGATTGGCGTTTCGCTGCTGTCGCTGCTGCCGATTGCATTTGTCATCGGCGTGTCGTGGTACACCGGCTGGGCGACGATCGAGGCCATGATCTTTCGTCCACGGGTCGCCGAACTGCTGATCAACACCGTGTTGTTGGTACTGATCACCCTGCCGATCTGCATTGTGCTGGGCGTCACTCTGGCCTGGCTCACCGAACGCACCGACCTGCCGGGACGGCGAATGTGGTCAGTGCTGGCGGTCGCGCCGCTGGCGGTGCCGGCGTTCGTGCACAGCTATGCGTGGGTGAGTCTGGTTCCGTCGATCAACGGACTGCCGGCCGGCGTGCTGGTGTCGGTGATCGCCTATTTCCCGTTCCTTTATCTACCGATCGCGGCGACATTGCGGCGTCTCGACCCGGCGATAGAAGACGTGGCCGAATCCCTCGGTCTCAAACCGTGGGCCGTGTTCTTTCGGGTGGTGCTGCCGCAATTGCGTCTGGCAATCTGTGGCGGTGCGCTGTTGGTGGGCCTGCACTTGCTGGCCGAATACGGTCTGTACGCAATGATCCGTTTCGACACGTTTACCACGGCCATTTTCGACCAGTTCAAATCCACCTTTAACGGCCCGGCTGCCAATATGCTCGCCAGCGTTCTGGCTTTGTGCTGTCTGGCGATGCTGACCGCCGAATCCAGCGCCCGCGGCCATGCCCGTTATGCCCGGGTCGGTTCCGGCAGCGCCCGGGAGCAGCGGACGGTGCGCCTCAAATCCGGCATCGCAACGCTCGGCCTTTGCCTGCAGATCCTGACTTGCCTGCTGGCCCTCGGCGTCCCGATGCTTACGCTGGGCCGATGGCTGATCGCTGGCGGCGCTGACGTCTGGCACGGCGAAGAACTGCTGCCCGCGCTGCTCCAGACCCTGTCGTTCGGCGTGGCCGGTGCGCTGTTGACCAGCCTCGCGGCGATTCCCATCGCCTGGCTGTCGATTCGCGCCCCCGGCAAGTTGCAGCGCCTGCTCGAAGGCTGCAACTACATCACCAGTTCACTGCCGGGCATTGTCGTGGCTCTGGCGCTGGTCACCGTGACGATCCACTTCGCGCGGCCGATCTACCAGACCACCCTCACCGTGCTGCTGGCATACCTGCTGATGTTCCTGCCACGGGCGCTGGTCAGCCTGCGTGCCGGTTTCGCCCAGGCGCCGGTAGAGCTGGAGAACATCGCGCAAAGCCTCGGTCGCTCGCCGCTGCGCGCCTTGTGGCTGATCACCTTGCGCCTGGCCGCACCCGGTGCGGCGGCAGGTGCCGCGCTGGTGTTCCTGGCGATCACCAACGAACTGACCGCAACCCTGTTGCTCGCGCCCAACGGCACGCGCACCCTGGCCACCGGTTTCTGGGCCATGACCAGCGAAATCGACTACGCCGCCGCTGCGCCTTATGCGCTGTTGATGGTCGTGCTTTCGCTGCCGCTCACAGCCATTCTCTATCAACAATCCAGGCGCAGTGCCGGCCGATGAACGCTCTCGACATCATCAATCTCAGCAAATCCTTCGGCGCACAAACGGCGCTGGACACCATCAACCTGTCCGTCCCCACCGGCAGCCGCACGGTCATCGTCGGTCCGTCCGGATCGGGCAAGACCACGCTGCTGCGGATGATCGCCGGCTTCGAGTTTCCCGATGCCGGCAGCCTGATGCTCAATGGCCAGACCCTGGTGGACAGCAACCATGCCGTACCCGCCTATCAGCGCCAGATCGGCTACGTGCCGCAGGACGGCGCACTGTTTCCGCACATGAGCGTCGCCGACAACATCGGCTTCGGGCTCGCCGTCACCGGCAGCGCCAGAACCGAGCGCATCCAGTCGCTGATGGACAGCGTTGCATTGAACGCCAACATGGCCGGCCGCTGGCCCCATGAGTTGTCCGGCGGCCAGCAGCAGCGGGTCGCCCTCGCCCGGGCGCTGGCCCAGCAACCGCGCCTGATGTTGCTGGACGAACCCTTTTCCGCCCTCGACACCGGCCTGCGCGCCGACATGCGCAAAATGGTCGCCCGATTGCTGGAATCCGCTGGCGTGACCACGATTCTGGTCACTCACGATCAAAGTGAGGCGCTGTCATTCGCCGACCAGTTGGCGGTGATGCGTGAAGGACGCCTGGTGCAGTCGGGGCATCCGATGGATCTGTATCGTTATCCTGACGACGAGCAGACCGCGCGTTTCCTTGGCGAAGCGGTGGTCATGCCGGCGCGGATCGAGGCCGGTTGGGCCCATTGCGATCTGGGTCGGGTGGCGGTGAACACCAACGGGTTTGCGGGCCCGGCGCACATCATGCTGCGCCCGGAACAACTGTTGCTGTCCGATCATCCCGAAAACCCGCAAGGCTGCAATGCCGTGGTCACCGAGCGCGATTTCGGCGGCAATACCTGCACGTTGACCGTCGAATTGCTTGCCGGAGCCGGCGAATCATCGGGCCGCTCGTTGCTGGTGCGCAGTTCCGGAATGCACGCGCCACCCGCCGGCAGCGCGGTGCAGCTGTCGATTCTGGGAGCGGCCCACGTCTTCGAGGTGTCGTGACGCTCGACTACAGGTCGAAACGGTCCACGGCGCGACGCCGTTCATTGTCGTCGCGCACGTCGTAGTTGGCCGTGGTCTGGATGTTGCTGTGGTGCGCCAGTTTCTGGGCAATCGACAGATCGTGCTCTTCGATCACCCGGGTGATGAACGAACGCCGGAAATCATGGGGCATGATCTTCACCCCGACCTGGGTTCCACGCTGGCGGGCGATGTAATAGATCGCGTGCTTGGTAATGCGCTCGCGGGTGATATGGCTGCCACGGCGGATACGGTTGAACAGAAACGCGTCGTCGCTTTCGCCCTCGCTGAGCTGTGAACGGCGAAACTCCAGCCAGGCGTTGAGTTTGGCGAAGGCCCAGGCCGGCGCGTACTTGATCAGTTGTTTGTTGCCCTTGGCCGTGACGCACAGACTGCGCTCGGCGAAATCCACCTGGTTCAGGTCAAGGTCCACCGACTCCGACTTGCGCATGCCCGTGCCATACAACAGCGCAATGACCGCCGCATCCCGCAGCCCTTGCGGACGCGGATCCGCCGCGCAGACTTCCATCAACTCGTGGATCAACGTGCGTTTCAGATTGCGCCCCTGTGACAGCCGCGTGCCGGAAATCCCCTTGACCGAGCGCATCTTCAACAGATGATCCTGGCTGATCAGGCTCATGCGCCAGGCTTCGTTCATGACACCACGAATGGCGTTTACATAAAGTGAAGAGGTATTGGGAGCGTAGTTATCGGCACGCAATGCCGCGACTAACGCAACGACATCTTCCGGTTGCAGGGCGTGCCAGGGAATGTCCTCGACATTCATGTCTTCAAAGCCCAGACGGTCGGCGGCATCCTGCAGGACATAGCGCATGGTCAGTTGGCTGGAAGGTGCCAGACGCGCCAAATACAAGGACAAAGGATTACTTGCGATGGATTCTGAAGGGGTAACGGATAAGCTGCTCAAACGAAAGGCCTTGAGTAAAAACAGTCCAGCACAACAACTAACTACTGCAATGAACTTGATGTAAAGAAGAGTCTTTTAGTGGGACTTTCCAGATAAAGCCGCGCAAATCTGAACAACGGCTGTATGACTTTCAGATAAACGATTCGCCGACCGGTTTTTCATATTCCTTTCACAAAATCGGGAATAACCTACGCCAGATAGGTCCTCAGTCGATACCGCCCAACCTGCCGGGCAACGCCTGAAAAGTCAACCAACCCCCGACGTCATGCTTCCAAGCAACTCGTTGATGCAAAACCCGTTTTTTGTGTCTACGCTGGGATTGGATCCGATGAACAGATGGATCTGTCCATTTTTTTCGCAATGAGGTGTCCATGAGTCAGGCGTTTCTCCCCTTCTCTCGCCCGAGTATCGGCGACGAAGAAATTGCGGCCGTCGAACAGGTACTGCGTTCGGGCTGGATCACCACCGGGCCGAAGAACCAGGCACTTGAAGAACAGTTCGCGCAGTACGTGGGTTGCAGGCACGCCGTTGCCCTGTCCTCCGCCACCGGCGGAATGCACATCACGCTGCTGGCCCTGGGCATCGGCCCCGGCGATGAAGTCATCACGCCGTCGCAGACCTGGGTCTCCACCGCCAACATGATTTCCCTGCTGGGCGCCACACCGGTGTTCGTCGATGTCGACCGCGACACCCTGATGACCGACGCCGCCCGTATCGAAGCCGCCATCACGCCGCGCACCAAAGCCATCATTCCGGTGCACTATGCCGGCGCCGCGTTCGATCTGGATCCGCTGTACGCCCTGGCGGACAAGCACGGCATCCCGGTCATCGAAGACGCCGCCCATGCTGCCGGCACCCGTTACAAGGGCCGCCATGTCGGCTCCCATGGCACCGCGATCTTCTCGTTCCACGCGATCAAGAACATGACCTGTGCCGAAGGCGCGATGTTCGTCACCGACGACGAAGCCCTGGCCAGCCGCGTGCGCATGCTCAAGTTCCATGGTCTGGGTGTCGATGCCTACGACCGCCTGACCGGTGGCCGCAAGCCGCAGGCCCAGGTCATCGAACCCGGTTTCAAGTACAACCTGTCCGATATCAACGCCGCCATTGCCCTGGTGCAACTGCAGCGTCTGGACGCCATCAACGCCCGCCGCACCGAGCTGGCCGGTCAGTACCTGCACAAGCTCGAAGGCCTGCCGGTACAACCCCTGGCCGTGCCGCAATACGCCCAGCAACACGCCTGGCATCTGTTTATCCTGCGCATCGACAGCGAGCGCTGCGGGATGGATCGCGAAGCCTTCATGAAAGGCTTGCAGGAGCAAGGCATCGGCACCGGTATTCACTTCATCGCCACCCACCTGCACACCTGGTACCGCCAGCGTGACCCTGACCTGTATCTGCCCAACACCGAATGGAACTCGGCGCGGTTGTGCTCGATTCCGCTGTTCCCCGACATGACCGACCAGGATCTGGATCGTGTTGTCGGCGCCATCGCCACTCTTATGGACAAACGCTCGTGAGACCTTACCCGATTAAATGCGTGTCGATCGTCATCCCGGTCTACAACGAACAGGACAGTCTGCCTGAGCTGCTTCGGCGCACAGAAGCGGCTTGCGCCCAACTCAAACATGACTACGAAATCGTGCTGGTCGACGACGGCAGCCGCGACGAGTCGGCCAACATGCTCGAAGAAGCCGCCGGACGCGAAAACAGCCCGTTCGTGGCGGTCATCCTCAACCGCAACTACGGCCAGCATGCCGCGATCATGGCCGGTTTCGAGCAGTGCAAGGGCGACGTGGTGATCACCCTCGACGCCGACCTGCAGAATCCGCCGGAAGAAATTCCGCGCCTGGTGGCAGAAGCCGAGAAAGGCTATGACGTGGTCGGCACCGTGCGTGGCCATCGTCAGGATTCGGCGCTGCGCCGCTATCCGTCGAAACTGATCAACCTGGCGGTGCAACGCTCCACCGGCGTGGCCATGAGCGACTACGGCTGCATGCTGCGCGCCTACCGCCGCACCATCATCGACGCGATGCTGGCCTGCCGTGAACGCAGCACCTTCATCCCGATCCTGGCCAACAGCTTCGCCCGTCACACCACCGAAATCGTCGTGGCCCACGCCGAGCGTGAACACGGCGACTCGAAATACAGCCCGATGCGCCTGATCAACCTCATGTTCGATCTGGTCACCTGCATGACCACCACGCCGCTGCGTCTGTTGAGCATCGTCGGTTTCGCCATGGCGGGTCTGGGCGCGCTGTTCGCCGTTGCGCTGATCATTCTGCGCCTGGCGTTCGGTGCGGTCTGGGCCGGTGACGGCACGTTCGTCCTGTTTGCGGTGCTGTTCGTGTTCACCGGTGGCCAGTTCATCGGCATGGGTCTGCTGGGTGAATACCTGGGACGCATGTACAGCGACGTGCGCGCCCGCCCGCGCTTCTTCATTGAAAAGGTGTTGCGCAGCCAGCCGGCCTCCCCGGCGCCTGCGATCACCGTTGACGGCCTTACTTCCAATTCCACTTCCGATCAGGTTCTCTCATGAGTGCAAAAACTGTTGTCTTCGCTTACCACGATATTGGCTGCGCCGGCATTGAAGCCCTGCTTAACAGCGGCTATGACATTGCAGCAGTGTTCACTCACGCCGACGATCCGAAAGAAAACGCCTTCTACGCCTCGGTTGCACAGCTGTGCGCCAACAAGGGCATCCCGGTGCACGCGCCGGAAGACGCCAACCACCCGCTGTGGATCGAGCGCATCGCCAAACTCGACCCGGATTACATTTTCTCGTTCTACTACCGCAACCTGCTGAGCGAGCCGCTGCTGGCCCTGGCCAAAAAAGGCGCGTTCAACCTGCACGGCTCGTTGCTGCCACGCTACCGTGGTCGCGCACCGGCCAACTGGGTGCTGGTCAACGGTGAAACCGAAACCGGCGTTACCCTGCACCGCATGGTCAAGCGCGCCGATGCCGGCGCCATCGTCGCCCAGCATCGCGTGGCCATCGAGCGCAGCGACACCGGTCTGAGCCTGCACGCCAAACTGCGCACGGCCGCCAGCGACCTGCTGCGCGACACCCTGCCGAACATGCTGCAAGGCAAGATCACCGAAACCCCACAAGACGAATCCAAGGCCACCGTCTTCGGTCGCCGTACGCCGGCGGACGGCAAGCTGGTCTGGGCCAAGCCTGCCGAGCAGCTGTTCAACCTGGTTCGCGCCGTGACCCGTCCGTACCCGGGCGCCTTCTGCGCCGTGGGCGAGCACAAACTGATCGTCTGGAGCGCCGACGTCGTCAAGGGCAACGAAGGTCAGGCGCCGGGCCGCGTGATCAGCGTCGATCCGCTGCGCATTGCCTGCGGTGAAGACTCGCTGGTGATCAACGCCGGTCAGCGCAACGACAACGGTCTGTACCTGAGCGGCCCGCAACTGGCCAATGAACTGGGTCTGGTGGACGGTTCGCTGCTGCGCGGCGCCGAATCCGGTCGTGCGCCACGTCGCACCCGCGTACTGATCCTGGGCGTCAACGGTTTCATCGGTAACCACCTGTCCGAGCGCCTGCTGAGTGACGACCGTTACGAAGTCTATGGTCTGGACATCGGTTCCGACGCCATCGACCGTCTGCGCGACCACCCGCGTTTCCACTTCGTCGAAGGCGACATCAGCATTCACACCGAGTGGATCGAGTACCACATCAAGAAGTGCGACGTGGTCCTGCCGCTGGTGGCCATCGCCACGCCAATCGAATACACCCGCAACCCGCTGCGCGTATTCGAACTGGACTTCGAAGAGAACCTGAAGCTGGTTCGCTACTGCGTCAAGTACAACAAGCGCGTGATTTTCCCGTCGACCTCGGAAGTCTATGGCATGTGCCAGGACAAGAACTTCGACGAAGACAACTCCAACCTGATCGTCGGTCCGATCAACAAGCAACGCTGGATCTACTCGGTGTCCAAGCAACTGCTGGACCGTGTGATCTGGGCTTACGGTGCCAAGGGCCTGAACTTCACCCTGTTCCGTCCGTTCAACTGGATGGGCCCGCGTCTGGACCGTCTGGACTCCGCCCGTATCGGCAGCTCCCGCGCCATCACCCAGCTGATCCTGAACCTGGTGGAAGGCACCCCGATCCGCCTGTTCGACGGTGGCGAGCAGAAGCGTTGCTTCACTGACATCGCCGACGGCGTCGAGGCATTGGCCCGCATCATCGACAACGACAACGACGTCTGCAACGGCCAGATCATCAACATCGGCAACCCGGAAAACGAAGCGAGCATCCGTCAGCTGGCCGAAGAACTGCTGCGTCAGTTCGAAGCTCACCCGCTGCGCTCCAACTTCCCTCCGTTCGCTGGTTTCCGCGACGTGGAAAGCAAAGCGTTCTACGGTGCCGGTTACCAGGACGTGGAACACCGCAAGCCAAGCATTGCCAACGCCAAGCGCCTGCTGAACTGGGAGCCGACCGTGGAAATGCGCGAGACCATCGGCAACACCCTGGACTTCTTCCTGCGTGAAGCCATGCTCGAAATCGCGGACAAGCGTTGATGCAGGCAGGTCTTCGTATCGATGTCGACACCTACCGAGGCACCCGTGAAGGGGTGCCCCGGTTGCTGGAAATCCTCGACGAAGCGCAGGTCAAGGCAACGTTTTTCTTCAGTGTCGGCCCGGACAACATGGGCCGGCATCTGTGGCGCCTGATCCGTCCGCAATTCCTCTGGAAAATGCTGCGTTCCAATGCCGCCGGCCTGTATGGCTGGGACATCCTGCTGGCCGGCACCGCCTGGCCGGGCAAGCCGATCGGTCGCGACCTCGGGCACCTGATGCGTCAGGCCCGGGACGCCGGCCATGAAATCGGTCTGCACGCCTGGGATCACCATGGCTGGCAGGCCAATGCCGGGACCTGGAGTGACGCGCAACTGATCGAACAGATCCGTCGCGGCGTCGACACCCTGAGCGACATCATCGGCGAGAAGATCCAGTGTTCGGCCGCCGCCGGCTGGCGTGCGGACGAGCGTGTGGTCGAAGCCAAGGAAACCTTCGGTTTTCGCTACAACAGCGATTGCCGCGGGAATCGGCTGTTTCGACCCCTGCTGGCCGATGGTTCCGTGGGGGCACCGCAGATTCCGGTGGACATGCCGACTTTCGACGAGGTGGTCGGTCCGACCGTGGCGGCGAAGGATTTCAACGCTTTCATCCTGGACCGGTTCCATGCGGACAACCTCAACAACTACACCATTCATGCCGAAGTAGAAGGGATTCTGATGGCCGAAGAGTTTCGCCGTTTGCTGGCTGATGCACGCCAGCGAGAAATCGAGTTTCAGCCTCTGGGCGACCTGTTGCCCGAGTTTCTCAACACCTTGCCTGTCGGCCGTGTGCAACGTGGCGTTCTCGAAGGCCGTGAAGGCTGGCTGGGAGTGCAAGGCGCATGAGCAAACGCTGGGCATTGCCGCTGCTGATCGGATTGCTTCTGCTCGCCTACCTGCTGCCGCTCGGCACTCATGGTCTGTGGATTCCCGATGAAACCCGTTACGCCCAGATCAGCCAGGACATGCTGCTGAGCGGCAACTGGGTGTCCCCGCACTTCATGGGCCTGCGTTATTTCGAGAAGCCGATTGCCGGTTACTGGATGATCGCGCTGGGTCAGGAACTGTTCGGGCAAAACCTGTTTGGCGTGCGTTTCGCCTCGGCCCTCAGCACCGGTTTGAGTGTGCTGTTGTGCTTCCTGGTCGCCCGTCGCCTTTGGAACGAGCCGAGCAAAAGCTTCATCTGCGCCCTGCTCTACATGAGCTTCACGGTGGTTGCCGGTCAGGCGGGTTATGCCAACCTCGATCCGCAGTTCACTTTCTGGGTCAACCTGAGCCTCGTCGCCCTGTGGTTTGCCGTCGACAGCCACAGCACCCGGCAACGGGTAATCAGCTGGGCGGTCCTGGGGCTGGCCTGCGGCATGGGGTTCATGACCAAGGGTTTTCTCGCCTGGCTGCTGCCGGTGCTGATCGCCCTGCCCTGGATGCTCTGGCAGAAACGCTGGCGTGAACTGTTGATCTACGGTCCGGTGGCGGTTGTCGTGGCGATCGTCGTCAGCCTGCCGTGGGTGCTGGCCGTGCACAGTCAGGAACCGGATTACTGGCGGTTCTTCTTCTGGCACGAACACATCCGCCGCTTCGCCGGTGACGATGCCCAACACGACGCGCCCTGGTGGTTCTACCTGCCCTTGCTGGTTGCCTTCAGCCTGCCGTGGGTCGGCATGCTGGTGCCGGCGTTCAAGCAAGCCTGGCAGACCCGTACCCAACCGGGCATTGCCTTCCTGCTGTTGTGGCTGGTGATGCCATTGGCCTTTTTCAGTACGGCCAATGGCAAGCTGCCGACCTACATCCTGCCGTGCTTGCTGCCGCTGGCGCTGTTGCTGGGTCATGCCCTCGCCGACCGACTGCGTCTGGAACAGGGCCGGGCACTGAGCGTCAATGGCCTGCTTAACCTGGTGCTGGGTGTCGTCACGCTGATCGCACTGGTTTACCTGCAATTGAAAAAACCGGTGTACGACCACGAACTGCACAGCATGGTGCTGGTGTTCATTGCCCTGATCGGCTGGATCATCGCCAACCTCGCGCAGGCGTTTCTGCCGCTGCAGTGCTGGGCCGCTCCGGCGCTCGGCAGTCTGCTGCTGGTCGGCGTGCTGCCGGCCGCGTTGCCGAAGTCGGTGGTGGCCAACAAGACACCGGACCAGTTCATCCTGCATCACCTCGATGAACTGTCCGGCACCACGCACCTGCTGAGCAACGATCTCGGTGCCGCCTCGGCACTGGCCTGGCGTCTGAAGCAACCCAAGGTGGCGTTGTACAACACCGTGGGTGAGCTCAAGTACGGCCTGAGCTATCCCGAAGGCGCGCAGCAGCGGATCACCACCGATGAAGTCCAGCAGTGGGTACGCGATGCCCGCCGCACCGGCTCGGTCGGCGTGGTCATGCGGGTCAAGGGTGACGACGAACTGCATGAAGTCGACCTGCTGCCCAAGGACGGCACCCGTTACGAGCAAGGCAACCTGGTGATCATCGTCCTGCCCAAGGATCCGTCATGAGCGGGTTGCTGTTACTGACCGCGTGTCTGCTGACGTGCCTGGGCCAGGTTGCACAGAAGTACGCGGTGGAGAGTTGGCGCGGTGTCGACTCGTCCTGGGCCGACAAAGTGCGCTCGCCCTGGCTGTGGCTGGCACTGTTCGCGCTCGGTTCGGGCCTGCTGGTCTGGCTGCTGGTGCTGCAACGCCTTGAAGTGGGCATCGCTTACCCGATGCTCAGCCTCAACTTTGTGCTGATCACCCTGATCGCGCGTTTCGTGTTTCGCGAACCGATCGATCGCCGGCACTGGATCGGCGTGGCACTGGTGATCGGCGGTGTGGCACTGCTGGGGCAGCAGTCATGAGTCAGGGACGCGGAATCGGCTTCGCTCTGGGCAGCGTCTTGCTGGTCAGCAGCGCCCAGCTGGGCATGCGCTGGAGCATGACGCGCCTGCCGCAGCCGGAACAATGGTTGGCCGCCCTGAGCACCGGCAATGTCGATCTCTCGGCACTGGCGGTGGTGTTCACGGCCATCGTTGCCTATGCACTGTCGATGCTCTGCTGGCTCGCCGCCCTGCGTGACCTGCCGCTGGGCCGGGCCTACTCGCTGCTGAGCATCAGCTATGCGCTGGTTTATCTGCTGGCGGCCAGTCTGCCGCTGTTCAACGAATCGTTCAGTTTCACCAAATCGCTGGGCGTGGCACTGGTCATGCTCGGTGTCATCACTATCAACACTCGTCCGGCACAAGCGCCCGATTTGAGGAGTGCTCCATGAAAATCACAGTATTTGGAAGCGGTTACGTCGGCCTGGTGCAAGCCGCGGTTCTGGCCGAGGTCGGCCATGATGTCGTGTGCATGGATATCGATCAGAAGAAGGTCGAGCTGCTCAGCCAGGGTCACGTCAGCATCTTTGAACCCGGGCTTTCCGGCCTGGTCCGTGAAGGCCTGGATTCCGGTCGCCTGCACTTCACTTCCGATGAAAAAACCGCCGTGCTTCACGGTCGCGTCGCCTTCATCGCCGTGGGCACACCGTCCAGCGAAGATGGCTCGGCCGACCTCAAATACGTGCTGTCGGTGGGTGATGCGGTCGCCCGCCATCGCGAACAGCCGCTGATTCTGGTGGAAAAATCCACCGTGCCGGTCGGCACCGGCGACACCCTGCGCGCCCATATCCAGGCCGCACTGGACAAGGCCGGTCGTACGCTGCAATTCGATATCGTCTCCAACCCGGAATTCCTCAAGGAAGGCTCGGCGGTCTCCGACTGCCGTCGTCCGGACCGCATCGTCATCGGCTGCGAAGGCGATGAAGTGCGCGACGTGATGCGCGACCTGTACTCGCCGTTCAACCGCAACCATGACCGCATCATGTTCATGGACCTGCGCAGTGCCGAGCTGACCAAATACGCCGCCAACTGCATGCTGGCGACCAAGATCAGCTTCATCAATCAGATCGCCGAGCTGGCCGAACACCTGGGCGCCGATATCGAGTCGGTCCGTCAAGGCATCGGTGCGGACACGCGCATCGGCTACCACTTCATCTATCCGGGCTGCGGCTACGGCGGCTCTTGCTTCCCCAAAGACATGCGTGCGCTGATCCACAGTGCAGAGCAAGCCAACTGCTCCAGCGACCTGCTGCAAGCGGTCGAAGCGATCAACGAGCGTCAGAAGCACAAGCTGTTCGACCGCATCAATGCGTTCTACAGGGGCGAGTTGCGCGGCAAGACTTTCGCCCTGTGGGGCCTGGCATTCAAGCCGAACACCGACGACATGCGCGACGCACCAAGCCGAGTCCTGCTCGACTCGCTGTTCGCCGCCGGCGCCAGCGTTCGCGCCTTCGACCCGGAAGCGATGCAGGAAACCCAGCACCTGTACCCGAACGAAGAAAAACTGATGCTGATGGGCACCCCTGAATCGGTACTGTCCGGGTCCGACGCACTGATCATCTGCACCGAATGGCAGCAGTTCAAGGCGCCGGATTTCGACCTGATCCAGCAACGCCTCAAGAATCCGGTGATCTTCGACGGCCGCAACCTGTATGACGCCGATCGTCTGGCGCGCAATGGCTTCAAGTACTTCCCGATCGGTCGAGGGGATTCGCGCAAGCTGCCGATGCCGCTGCATCAATGGTCCAACACTGCGGACGTCGCTTGATTACGTTGTCGCCTGCCATCCGCCGGCAGTCCCTGATCGCAGGGCTGCTGGCACTGTTGTTGTTTATCGCCGGGGTTTATGGACAGGCACCCATCGGCTTTGATTCACGCTTTGTACTGTTTGCCCAGGAAATGTTGCGACACGGGCCGACGGTATTTCCGACCACCTACGGCGAGCCTTACGCCGATTATTCGGCATTGTCGACGTTGTTCATCTGGCTGTTGGCGTTGCCTTTCGGCGCGATCAATACCCTGACCGCCTGGCTGCCCAGCGCCATCGCCGGCGGGGTGATCGTGATGCTGATGTACCGCCTGCTGGCGGTGCATTCGCAGCGCTGGGCATTGATCAGCATTGCGCTGCTGATGCTCACCAGCACCTTCATCACGGAAGTCCGCGCCGTGTCGCAAGACCTGATGCTGGCCGCTGTGGCGCTGTCGGTGTTCTACCTGGGTTACGCTCACGACCACTTTGGCTCCGGTCGGCGCTGGCCGCTGATCTTTGCCCTGTTGCTGCTCGGCTTTGGCATTCGCGGGCCGATCGGGCTTGTGGTGCCGACCGGCATGCTCTGCAGTTATTACCTGCTCGATCGCCAGTGGACCCGGCTGTTCGTGTTCGGTGTGCTGGCGTCGATCCTGCTCGCAGTGTGCGTGGGGCTGCTGTTGTGGCTGGCCAGACTCAGCGGTGGCGAGGCTTTCCTGCAAGACGTGATCCGCATGCAGTTCATGGGGCGCATGGATGGCAGCGAAGGTGTCAGCGGTTCGCTTTATTACTTCACCAGTTCGCTGGGCAACTACGCGCTGGCGTATCCGCTGGCGCTGGTGGTACTGGCGGCGGCGTGGCTGAGCAAACCGCATCAGCGCGGGCCGGCATTGCGTCTGGTGCAATACTGCGCAGCCGCCGGACTGATCGTCATGGTCGGCCTGTCGATTCCGCAGGCGAAGAAGGCGCGCTACCTGCTGCCGATGCTGCCGATGGCGGCGATCATCGCGGCGTATCCGTTCCAGGTGGCTCACGGTCGAGTGTTTGCGTGGCTGCGCGGCATCATTCAGGCGCTGTGGCTGCTGACGCCGCTGTTGCTGATCGTTGCCCTGCTGGTCGCTCGACGCAAATTCCCCGAACTGTTGAGCGGTGTGATGCCGGTACTGATCGTGCTGGGCCTGTTGCAGCTGCTGGCGCTGTCCCGACTGTGGAAACCGCGCTGGCGTGCCGAAGTGTTGGCGTTGAGTTCGGTACTGGCGTTGTGGGTGGTCTACGCGGCGGTGTTCGAGCCGGTGGAGCGCGCGCTCTACGACACCCGCGCCTTCAGCCGCGCCGCGTTCGCCCAGGTCCAGCAGAACCCGGCACCCCTGGTGCTGCATGGCATGGGCAAGGACGCCAAGGCGATCAAGTTCATGGTCAACGTCGAACAGGACCTGCAACCGCAGTTCACCGAAACCGTTCAGCAACTGGAATCATTGAAGGGGCCGGCCTGGCTGATCATGGACAGCAAGGACCTGCAGTCGCTGCAAGGCACGCCGTTGGCCAGTCTGCAACCGGTACTGAGCGGTCGCTTCGACAAGAACGATTACGTGCTGTTGTACCTGAAACCCTTGTAGACCTCGTTGAAGGCTGCGATCTTTCCGTGTTTCCGCATCAGAAGATCGCAGCCCTCGATGACCCTTTCCATTCGCTCTGCCCGTCCCGCCGACGCTGCCGCCCTCCCCGCCATCGAGCGTTCGGCCGCTGCACTGTTTCGCCTCGATCCTGCATTGGCCTGGCTGGCAGACAGTGACGTACCCGACGCCGCGCATCATTTGCAGGCCATCGAGCAGGGACATGTATGGATAGCAGAAAATACTGTCGGACAACTTGCCGGTTTTTTAAGGGCCGTTGAAATCGACAACCAGTTGCACGTCGAAGAGCTGTCCGTCAGCCAACACTTTCAGGGCCAGGGCATCGGTCGCAAGTTACTGTCGGGCGTGATTGAACACGCGCGACGGCAGCAACTTGAGGCGGTCACGTTGACCACTTTCCGCGACCTGCCGTGGAATGCGCCGTTTTATCAACGCATGGGTTTTGTGCCATTGAACGAAGTGGATGCCGGGCCGCGTTTGATCGAGGTACTCAGCGACGAAATCGCCCACGGTTTGCCCGGTGAGCGACGTTGCGCGATGCGATTGATGCTCGGCTGAATTACAACGGCGCTTTCAGATCAACGCCCAACGCCTGAGCGAACGCCTTCACCAACGGACTGCGCACGGTGTTGTGACGCAGGATCAGATTGAACGGCGTGGCGATGTTGATTCGCTCCGGCAGCACTGCGCGAAACTGCCCCGCCGCCACCAGCGTGGCCGCGTAATGCCGGGGCAGGAAGCCTACGAAGCGCCCGGTCTTGATCAGCAGCGCAACGGCTTCGACCTGGGTCGCCGAGGCGGAAAAACTGTCGTAGCGGGCAAAATTGAGTTTGTCGCGATGAATCGCGTAGCGGTGGTTGATGCACTCGTAATCCTGCAGCACGTCGCTGTTCATTTGTGCTTCCGGCATGTCGAACAGCGGATGGCCGACAGCGCAGTAAACCTCCGAACGTTCTTCATATAACGGGTAATAATCAAACTCTTCTCGTTTTTGATAAACCGGCACTATTCCCGCCACCAGGCGCCCTTCTACCACGCCTCTTTCCACCTCATCCAGCTGGGTGGCCTGAAGTTGAAATCTTACTTTCGGCGATTCTTCATTTATCTTTTTAAGCGCAGCAACTAACGGTGAATTAAGGTCGCTGATCGTATTATCAATAACGCCCACACCAAGGTCGCCGATAAGTTCGTTCTGCGCTGAACTAAGCCGATCCCGAAAGTTGTCGACCGACGCAAACAGGTCAATCGACGCCTGATACACCAGACGCCCTTCCTCGGTCAGGTGAAATCCCTCGCGCCCCCGGGTACACAGACGCATGCCGATGCGGATTTCCAGGTCGGAAATCTGCTTGCTGATGGCCGCAAGGCCCACGTTCAGCTCATTTTGCGCGGCGCTGAAACCTCCCGCTTCGACCACGGCCTTGAACACCTTGAGCAGTTTGAAATCCAGTCCGCTGAGGGCCAGTGGCGCTCGGTGAGCCGTTTTCAGCGGCGGGTTTCCGGAATTGGAAAGTGGGGTTTCCATAATGCTGATTTACCTCTGGCGCAATGTTCAACAATCTGTGTCCAACAACAAAAACATCGCCGGCTAATAATAATGATCACAGAAAACAAGCCTTGGCAACCGCCAAAAAATCCCGAACATCAGTGCCAACTCACTGGTCGCCAAACATTAAAAGCTGACACTTCGATCAGCTCTTGTCTCTTTGCAACTGCCCTCTTGAAACTGCTTTGACCTGATTCCGTCTGCTGATTGTTCGGCACGATCTTTCAGGGCCATGCACACCGATTTCAGTTCGCGTTACCGACGAGGAAAACAACAAATGTCTCAAACCACCGACCGTCTCTGGGGTGCTCGTTTCAAAAGCGGCCCGTCCGCAGCCCTGGCGGCGCTCTCCCGTTGCCCCGAGCGCTATTTCCGCCTGACGCCGTACGATCTGGCCGGCTCCAAGGCTCACGCCGGGGAGCTGCAACGTGCCGGCCTGCTCGACGAGCAGGAAACCCGTACGATGATCGAAGCCCTGGACGGCATCGGTGCCGATTTCGCTGCCGGGCGCATCGCCCCGACGCTGGACGACGAAGACGTTCACACCTTCATCGAGCGCCTGTTGACCGAACGCCTCGGCGCTCTGGGCGGCAAGTTGCGCGCGGGCCGCTCGCGCAACGACCAGACCGCCAATGATCTGCGCCTGTTCCTGCGGGATCACGTGCGTACCCTGGCCGTGGAAGTGCTGGCTCTGCAATCGGCGCTGGTGGATCAGGCTGAACAGCACGTCGAAAGCATTTGCCCGGGCTTTACCCACTTGCAGCAGGCGCAGCCGATCGTGTTCGCCCATCACCTGCTGGCCCACGCGCAATCGATGCTGCGTGACGTGCAACGACTGGTGGACTGGGACGCCCGCACTTCGCTGTCGCCACTCGGTGCTGCAGCCATGGCCGGTTCCGCCATCGCTCGCCAGCCGCAGCAATCAGCCAAGGAAATGGGTTATGCCGGGGTCTGCGAGAACTCCATCGACGCCGTGGCCAGCCGCGATCACATCGCCGAGTTCCTGTTCATCGCCAGCATGCTCGGGATCAACATCTCGCGTCTGGCCGAAGAATTCTGCCTGTGGTCGTCGCGCCAGTTCCGCTGGGTCGATCTGGACGACGCCTACGCCACCGGCAGTTCGATCATGCCGCAGAAGAAAAACCCGGACATCGCCGAACTGGCACGAGGCAAGGCCGGCCGCCTGATCGGCAACCTGACCGGCCTGCTCTCGACGCTCAAGTCCCTGCCGCTGTCGTACAACCGCGACCTGAGCGAGGACAAGAACGGCGTGCTCGACAGCGTCGACACCCTGCTGCTGGTGCTGCCGGCGATGGCCGGAATGGTCGCGACCATGACCGTCAACGTCGAGGAGTTGCGGCGCCAGGCGCCGCTGGGTTTCACCCTCGCCACCGAAGTCGCCGACTGGCTGGCGGTACGTGGCGTGCCGTTCAAGGAAGCCCACGAAATCACCGGGGCGCTGGTGCAGGCCTGCGAAAAACACAGCCTCGAATTGTGGGAAGCCTCGCCGGCGCTGCTGGCCGAGATCGACCCGCGCCTGACGGCAGATGTGCGCGACAGCCTGACCCTGGAAGCCGCCATCGCTGCCCGCAACGGTTGGGGCGGCACCGCGCCGCAACAGGTGCGCGAGCAGATCAGCCGCTTGAAAACCGCCCTCGCCGCGCAGCAACAGTGGACCGAAAACTACCAGGGCTTCCGCCTCTGAGCCGGATCCCCCTCCCACCGGGAGGGGGTTGATCGAAAAGTACAGTGTACGGAGAAACAACATGAGCCAGACTCAGGCAGAACGACTCCAGGCGGAGCGCAAACTGGCGGAAAACCAGTTCGACATCACTCAGTACCAGCATGTGCCACGGCGCTATTACGGGCGGATCTTCTTCGCCACGCTGATTGTGATCGCGATCATTGGCCTGGTACGGGCCTTCGCCGAAGGCAAGATCGAATGGTCGTACATCGGCCAGTTCCTGACTTCCGAAGCGATCATGTGGGGGCTGCTCAACACGATCATCATGGCCGTGCTGGCCATGGCGCTGGGCATCGTGTTCGGGGTGATCACTGCGATCATGCGCATGTCGGCCAACCCGATCCTGCGCTACGTGGCGCTGACCTACACCTGGCTGTTTCGCGGTACGCCGCTGATTCTGCAACTGCTGTTGTGGTTCAACCTGGCGCTGATCTTCCCCACCATCGGCATTCCCGGCCTGTTTGAACTCGACACCGTGAGCCTGATGACGCCGTTCGTGGCCGCCCTGCTCGGCTTGAGCATCAACCAGGGCGCCTACACCGCTGAAGTGGTGCGTGCCGGCCTGCTGTCGGTGGACACCGGCCAGTACGAAGCGGCCAAGTCGATCGGCATGCCGCGCCTGCAGGCGCTGCGCCGGATCATCCTGCCGCAGGCCATGCGCATCATCATTCCACCGGTCGGCAACGAATTCATCGGCATGGTGAAAATGACCTCGCTGGCGAGCGTGATCCAGTACTCGGAACTGCTCTACAACGCCCAGAACATCTACTACGCCAACGCCCGGGTCATGGAGCTGCTGATCGTCGCCGGTATCTGGTACCTGGCCACCGTTACCGTCCTGTCCTTTGGTCAAAGCCGTCTGGAGCGTCGTTTCGCTCGCGGCGCCGGCAAGCGCTCGTAAGCCGCGCAGGAGAATCGCACATGAGAAGCATCGTCAAGGCTGTGGCCCTGAACAAATATTACGACCAGTACCACGCGCTCAAGGACATCAACATCGAAGTCGAGCAAGGCGAAGTGCTGTGCATCATCGGCCCGTCCGGCTCGGGCAAGAGCACCTTGCTGCGGTGCGTCAATCAGCTGGAAAAGATCGACAAGGGCGGCCTCTGGGTCGACGGCGAACTGGTCGGCTACCGTGTCGTCGGGCACAAGCTGCACGAACTCAACGAGTCGCAGATCGCCCGTCAGCGCCTGGCCACCGGCATGGTGTTCCAGCGCTTCAACCTGTTTCCGCACATGACTGTGCTGCAAAACATCATCGAAGGCCCGTGCCAGGTGCTCAAGCGTTCGCCGAAGGAGGCGCACGAAGAAGCCCTGGAACTGCTGGCCCGGGTTGGCCTCGCCGACAAACGCGACAGCTACCCGATTGAACTGTCGGGCGGTCAGCAGCAACGGGTGGCGATTGCCCGCGCCCTGGCCATGCGACCCAAGCTGATGCTGTTCGATGAACCCACTTCGGCACTCGACCCGGAACTGGTCGGTGAGGTGCTGTCGGTGATGCGCGATCTGGCGCAAACCGGCATGACCATGATCGTCGTCACCCATGAACTGGGCTTCGCCCGGGAAGTTTCCAACCGCATGGTGTTCATGGACGGCGGGCAGATCGTGGAGGCTGGAAGCCCCGAAGAAATACT
Organism: Pseudomonas sp. BW7P1; assembly: GCF_024981055.1. Lineage (NCBI taxonomy): Bacteria > Pseudomonadati > Pseudomonadota > Gammaproteobacteria > Pseudomonadales > Pseudomonadaceae > Pseudomonas > Pseudomonas sp. BW7P1. Next base: position 3,238,128 of record NZ_CP103374.1, read on the forward strand.
AATAAGTCCGCAAAACCCGCGCACCCAAAGCTTCATTTCTGCCGTTCGAACCTGAGGCCCCTTTGGCCTTCACAACACTCATAAGAGAACGTCCATGAAGAACTTCGTCATTCCAGCAGTACTCACCTCCCTCATGTCTTGCGGTTTCGCCGTGGCCGCCGAATTGCCGGCGAGCATCAAGGAAAAAGGCGAGATCGTCGTCGCGATCATGCCCAACTATCCGCCGATGGATTTCAAGGACCCGGCCACCAACAAGCTCACCGGTCTGGACTACGACCTGGGCAACGCCTTGGCCGAGCGCCTCGGGATCAAGATCAAATGGCAGGAAACCGGCTTCGAGCAAATGATCAACGCCCTGACCACCGACCGCGTCGACATCGTGCTGTCGGGCATGACCGACACCGCCGAGCGTCAGGCCAGCGTGACCTTCGTCGACTACTTCACCAGCGGTCCGCAGTTCTACACCTTGCAGAAGAACACCGCGACCAACGAAATCACCGACCTGTGCGGCAAGAAAGTCGGCACCAGCCGTCGCACCACGTTCCCGGCGGAAATCGCCGCGTGGAGCAAGGAGCACTGTGAGGCCGCAGGCAAACCGGCGATCAACGTGATCGGCACCGAAGGCTCGGCGGACGCCCGCGCCCAACTGCGCCAAAGCCGCATTGACGCGGCGATGCAGGGCAGCGAAACCCTGTCCTACCTCAAGACCCAGGAAAAGGACATGTACAAGACAGTCGGCCAGCCGATCTCCGTGCAGTTCACCGGGTTGGGTGTGAGCAAGAAGAAGCCTGAGCTGAGTGAAGCGGTGAAGGTGGCGTTGCAGAGCATGGTGGATGACGGCAGCTATGGCGCGATTCTCAAGAAGTGGGATCTGGAGCAGGGTGCGATCAAGGATGTGACCATCAACGCCGGTAAATAACTGGTTCCTCTGTGGGAGCGGGCTTGCCCGCGATGGCGCCCGATCAGTCGACATCAATGTTGAATGTACCGGCCTCATCGCTGGCAAGCCAGCTCCCACAGGGGCTGTGAACAGTTGGAGAGTTATCGATGTCCTCCTTGCAACCCACCTGGCCCGACTCGCACAAAGCCTGCCTCGCCCTGGCCTTCGACCTCGACGGTCCGACCGGTGACGCGATGCTCAACGGCTCGATCTGGCGCAAGCCCGAGTACTTCGGCTTCGGCGGCTATGGCCCCTATCGCGCCCTGCCGCGCTTGCTGGATCTGCTCGACGCCTTCAAGATCCCGACCACTTTCTTCGTCCCCGCGTGGGTCGTGGAAAACTGGCCGAAACAATGCCAGGCCATCGTCGAGCGCGGCCATGAAGTCGCCTACCACGGCTACAAGCACGAATCCTTCTACGCCCTGACGCTGGAGCAGCAGCAGGCCGTGATGAACAAGTCCCTCGACGTCTTCTGGCAATACCTGCATATCCGCGCCGAAGGGTTTCGCACCCCGTCCGGCGACTGGCGTGCCGAGACCCCGGCGATGCTGGCCGACAACGGTGTCATCTATTCCAGCAGCATGCGCGGCGATGATCGCCCGTATCTGGTCAACGTCCCCGGCCACGACACGCCGCTGGTGGAGATCCCCGGCCGCTGGGAAATGGACGACTACGCCTCGCTCGCCTACACCCGCGCACCGAATTTTCCGTCCGGGCTCGACCGCACCGCCAGCTACGAACTGACCCTCGACAACTGGCAACGCGAGTACGACGGCGCGATGGACGAAGGCCTGTGCCTGACCACACTGTTCCATCCGAAAATCACCGGCAAACCGGGGCGCATCCTGTTGCTGGAGAAACTCTTCGAACACATGCGCCAGCGCGATGACGTGTGGTTCGCCACCTGCCGCGACGTCGCCCGCTGGTGGCTGAAGGAGCATCACCATGGCTGACGCGAACAATCTCTGGCCCGCCGGCAAACGCTGCGCGGTGGTGCTGACCGTCGACTACAACGACATCCACGGCATTCTCACTCAGGCCCCGGAAGTTGCCGGGCGTGACAAGACGCTCTCGGTGTGGCGCTACGGCACGCAACGGGGTGTCGAGCGCCTGCTCGGATTGTTCAGGGAACTCGGGGTGCGTAGCAGCTGGTTCGTGCCCGGCATCGTCGCCGAGGAAAATCCGCAGCACATTGCGGCCATCCAGGCTGACGGCCATGAGATCGCTTGCGCCGGTTACCGCCATCAGGATTACGACACACTGGATCTGGCAGAGCAAAGCGCGGAAGTCGCCAAAGGGTGTGCGGCGCTTGAGGCTTTGACCGGCATCTGTCCAACCGGCTTCCGAGTACCTGCCGGTAACGGTGCCCCAGGGTTCATCGAAGCCTTGAAACATCAAGGCATTCACTGGTCCTCGTCATGGCGAGGCGATGATCTGCCGTTCTTGCACCCGACCGCACCCGAAGTGGTCGAGCTGCCGCTGCATTACGAACTCGAAGACGAACCCTATTTCGCCTTCAACCTGAGCCCGGCCGTGCCGCCGGCGCAATCGCGAATCGCCTCCTACAGCCACACCTTGGGCAACCTGCAAATGGACTTCGCCGGATTCCACCGCTTCGGTCTGTGCTACGTGCTGCGCCTGCACCCGGAAATCATTGCCACGCCGGGGCGCATCGGTGTGTTGCGTGAATTGCTGCAAGGCATTCAACAGCACGACGACGTGTGGATCGCCACCGGCGCTGAAGTCGCACATTGGTGGGTGCAAACGGCGGCGCCCGTTGCGCAGGATCATCCAGCGTCAGCGTATGAGCGCCATTATCGGGACTATCTCGTATGACTGAACGCATGCAGCGGCTGGCGCAGTTTTGCGTCGAGACCCGGTTTGCAGATCTGCCGCCGGTGTTGGTGGAACAAGCCAAGCGGCACATTCTCGACACCTTCGGCGCAGCGCTGGCCGGGGCCGACAGTACGGTCGCGCTTTTGGCGCGGCAGGTGTTCGGCGCCGAGCCGGGCACCGCGCTGGTCTGGGGTTCATCATTGCGGGTCGGCGCGGGGCATGCGGCTTTGCTCAACGGCATCGCCGCCCATGCGCTGGAGCTGGACGACACTGGCGGCTGCGATCATTCCGGCGCGGTGGTGCTGCCGGCGGTGATGGCGGCGCTGTCACTGGTGGATCGGCCGGTGGACGGTCGCGAGTTCATCACCGCCGTGGTGATCGGCTACGAAATCGGCCGGCGGGTGCTGGAAGCCTGCGGCAGTTATTCGGCCCACAACGGCGCCGGCTGGCACTCCACAGCCACCTGCGGCGTGTTCGGCGCGGCGGCGGCCTGTGCACGGATCTTTACCCTGGATGCAGCGCAAACCGTCTCGGCGCTGGGCATCGCCGGCAGTTTCAGCGGCGGGCTGTGGGCGTTCATCCACGATGGTTCGCAAAGCAAGAAACTGCACAGCGGACGCGCTGCCGAAGGCGGTTTGCTAGCGGCGCGTTTTGCTCGCGAAGGTGTGAGTGGACCGTCGGTGTTGTTCGATGATGTCTGGGGTGGATTTCTCAAGACCCTCGCGCCGGGTAGCGCGCAACCGGATGCATTGGACGCCGGGTTGGGACAGGTCTGGAAACTCGCGCGCTGTTCGATCAAACCCTACGCCGCGTGTCGTGGCACCCACTCGGCGATCGATGCGCTCGGTCTGTTGCTGGAGCAATTGCAGGTAGGCGCCGATCAGTTGGAAGACGTCCAAGTGAATCTGTGCGGGTTTCTGCTCGACATGTGCGGCGGTCGCGACGCCCGCAGTCTGGCCGCCGCGCAGATGAGTCTGCCCTACGCCCTCGCCGCGCGACTGGTACACGGGTACTGCCGGCTCGAGGCTTACGATGAACAGCCGCGCAACGATCCGCGCATTGCTCAATGGCTGACGCGCATTCGCCTTGAAGTGGATGAGCGTCTGTCGGAGGATGGCGAGCCGGTGGTCATTGTTCGAACCCGCGACGGGCGTCAGGCGAGCCTGTGTGTCGAGGTGCCGCTGGGCGCGCCGGGCAATCCGCTGAGCGAGGCGGCGCTGGAGGAGAAGTTTTTGAGTCTGGCGTTGCGGGTGATTTCACCGCTTAAGGCCGAGCCACTATTGGCGCAGCTACGACAGCTGCAAACGCTGGATTCCGTGCGCGATCTCGAGCACCTGTTAACCGAATAAGGACATTTGATTTTCCGTGGCCACCTACTCGCTCGTTATCCGCCGCCTGATGATCGTCTCGCTGACCATCGTCGTCAGCCGCGCCATCACCAGTCCGTTGCTCACACTGTTCTTGAGCAACAAGCTCGGCCTCAACCAACAGGACGTCGGGTTGTTGCTGGGCATCGCGGTGTTCATCGCCACCCTGCTTGCGCTGTACGGCGGCTATATCATCGACCGGCTGGAAAAACGCCGGTTGCTGATTCTGGCGATGCTCTCCAGCGCCATCGGCTTCGTGCTGCTGACCTTCGCCAAAGACCTGTACCTGACGACCGCGACGCTGGTCATCACCGAAACCGCCTCGGCTTTGTTCCTGATCGGTTCCAAGGCGATCCTCAGTGAAAACCTGCCCATGGGTCAGCGGGCCAAGGCATTTTCCCTGCGCTACACCCTGACCAACATCGGCTACGCCACCGGCCCGATGCTGGGTGTGGTGATCGCCGGGGTATACCCGATTGCACCGTTCCTGATTGCCGCCGGCATCGCTTTCGGCAGCATCTTCCTGATGATCGGCATCCCGAAGGACGCCAGCCCGGTCGCCGCCATCGGCCAGCCGCAAAGCTTCCTGAAAACCCTGATTACCCTGAAAAACGATCGCACGCTGATCATGTTCACCTGCGGCTGTCTGCTCAGCACCGTGGTTCACGGGCGTTTCACGCTTTACCTGTCGCAATACCTGCTGGTGGTCGAAGACTCGCAACGGGCGCTGCAAACCATGGCCGCTCTGCTTGCTTGCAACGCCATCGCGGTGATCCTGCTGCAATATCAGATCGGCCGCTTCCTCAACCGGGAAAGACTCCGCGACTGGATTGCCGCCGGCACCAGTCTGTTCATCCTCGGCTTGATCGGTTTCAGCCTGGCCGACAGCCTGGTGAGCTGGTGCATCGCCATGTTCATCTTCACCCTCGGCGAAATGATCATTTACCCGTCGGAATTCCTGTTCGTCGACACCCTGGCCCCGGAAGAATTGCGCGGCAGTTATTACGGCGCGCAGAACCTCGCAGCATTGGGCGGTGCTTTGAGTCCGGTGATCTGCGGTTTCCTGCTGATGCACACACCGGCGCCTACCATGTTCTACGCCCTCAGCGCGCTGACCGCGATGGGCGGGTTCCTGTGTTTCATGAGCGGGCGACGAGTGGCTTTACTTCGAAAATAATGCACTGAAGATGCATTTATATGAATTTGTCAGCATCGAGATTGCTTGGCACACTGTGCGCGTTCCTCCCCCAATCGTTGGAACGCTTCGAAGGACTTTCCGGGTTGACGGACAAGTCCTTTTTTTTGCCTTCGGTTTTCTGCAAAGGATCGTTTTTTCATGCTCGCTCGCTGGTTGCCCGCCGCCATCAACACCCGCCCCACCGAATGGAGCCGTGCCGCCATCGGCATGGCACTGGGCACGTTGTTCAGCGTGTGGGCGTGCAGTCAGGTGTTCGGTATCGAAGTGGCGTATCACCTGATGGGCCCGTTGGGGGCATCGGCGGTGCTGCTGTTCGCCGTATCCTCCGGCGCCCTCGCCCAGCCGTGGTCGATCATCGGCGGTTATCTGTGTGCCGGTGTTGTTGCGTTGCTGGTGGCTCATGTCCTTGGCCGAACGCTGGGCAGCGCCTGCCTGGCGGCGGGCATGGCGCTGATCCTGATGTGCTGGCTGCGCTGCCTGCACCCGCCGGCCGGTGCGGTGGCATTGACGATGGTGCTGGCCGACCCGACGACCATCGCCATGGACTGGAAAGCCCTGGAACCGCTGATGCTCAGCGCCGCATGCATGCTGTTGGCCGCGTTGGCCTACAACAACCTGACTCGCATCCGCTACCCGAAACGCCCCGCCGAGCCTGCGCCGGCCGTGGCACCGGTCGATTCTCAGGCGATCACGGCCGATGATCTGAAACTGGCGCTGGCGGACATGGAGGCGTTCATCGATGTCACACCGGAGGATCTGGAACAGCTGATTCATGCCAGTGAGTTACATGCCAGGCGGCGCAGTATCGGACAGGTGTTCAGATAAGCGCCGGGCCTGTCCCTGTCAGCATTGTCGATAGAAAACAAGCCGCGATCCGGTGCATTTGGCCTAAGGCAAAAATGCAGACACCCCATGCACATATCCCCGTTGTACACGGCAAATTTGCACTGTTACGATCCATCAACGCCCGTGCCCGGGCTTCTCGAATAAAGACAATAAAAGCAGGGAGTTAGTGATGACTGCTCAGGCTTCATCCCCGCGGACTTCGCCCATGGATGCCACGCAAGACGAAGTGCTGGCCGAGGTTCGCAATCATATCGGTCACCTGACCCTCAACCGCCCCGCCGGCCTCAATGCCCTGACCCTCGACATGGTCCGCCAGCTCCAGCGACATCTGGATGCCTGGGCGACCGATGCCCATGTGCATGCCGTGGTCCTGCGCGGAGCCGGCGAAAAAGCCTTCTGTGCCGGTGGCGACATTCGTTCCCTTTACGACAGTTTCAAAAGCGGTGACACGCTGCACGAAGCATTCTTCGTCGAGGAATACGCCCTCGACCTGACGATCCACCATTACCGCAAACCGGTGTTGGCGCTGATGGACGGTTTCGTCCTCGGCGGCGGCATGGGCCTGGTGCAAGGCGCGGATCTGCGGGTGGTCACCGAGAAGAGCCGTCTGGCGATGCCGGAAGTGGCCATCGGGTATTTTCCGGATGTCGGCGGCAGTTATTTTCTGCCGCGCATTCCCGGTGAGCTGGGGATTTACCTGGGTGTCAGCGGCGTGCAGATTCGTGCGGCGGATGCGCTGTATTGCGGCCTCGCCGACTGGTATCTGGACAGCAGCAAACTCGGCCCCCTCGACGAACAGCTCGATCATCTGGAGTGGCACGACACGCCGCTGAAAGACCTGCAAAACCTGCTGGCCCGCCACGGCGTGCAAACGCTGCCGGACGCCCCGCTGGAAGCCTTGCGTCCGGCCATCGACCATTTCTTCGCGCTGCCCGATGTACCGAGCATCGTCGAGCAACTGCGCGCCGTGACCGTCGCCGACAGCCATGAGTGGGCGACCACCACCGCTGACCTGCTGGACACCCGCTCGCCGCTGGCCATGGGCGTGACCCTGGAAATGCTGCGTCGTGGCCGGCACCTGAGCCTGGAACACTGCTTCGCCCTCGAACTGCATCTGGATCGCCAGTGGTTCGAGCGCGGCGACCTGATCGAAGGCGTACGCGCCTTGTTGATCGACAAAGACAAATCACCACGCTGGAACCCGCCGACGCTGACCGCGTTGCACGCCGAGCAGGTCGCGCGTTTCTTCCATGGTTTTGATGAGAGCGGGAGCTGAGTCATGCACGATCTCGAATTGACTGAAGACCAGGTCATGATCCGCGACATGGCCCGGGATTTTGCCCGGGGCGAAATCGCCCCGCACGCACAAGCCTGGGAAAAGGCCGGCTGGATCGATGACGCTCTGGTGGCGAAGATGGGCGAACTCGGGCTGCTGGGCATGGTGGTGCCGGAAGAATGGGGCGGCACTTACGTCGACTACGTGGCTTATGCGCTGGCCGTGGAAGAAATTTCCGCCGCAGATGGCGCCACCGGTGCGTTCATGAGCATCCACAACTCGGTCGGCTGCGGGCCGGTGCTCAATTACGGCAGCGAAGAACAGAAACAGACCTGGCTGGCGGATCTGGCCAGCGGCGCGGTGATCGGCTGCTTCTGCCTGACCGAACCCCAGGCCGGTTCCGAAGCGCATAACCTGCGCACCCGCGCCGAACTGCGCGATGGCCAGTGGGTGATCAACGGTGCCAAGCAATTCGTCAGCAACGGCAAACGGGCCAAACTGGCAATCGTGTTTGCGGTGACCGATCCCGATCTGGGCAAACGCGGCATTTCGGCGTTTCTGGTGCCGACCGATACACCGGGCTTCATTGTCGACCGCACCGAACACAAGATGGGCATCCGAGCTTCCGACACCTGTGCGGTGACGTTGAACAGTTGCAGCATTCCTGAAGCCAATCTGTTGGGTGAACGCGGCAAAGGCCTGGCCATTGCTTTGTCCAACCTTGAAGGCGGACGCATCGGCATTGCCGCGCAAGCACTGGGCATCGCCCGTGCGGCATTCGAAGCGGCGCTGGGTTACGCCCGTGACCGGGTGCAGTTCGGCAAGGCCATCGTCGAACACCAGAGCATCGCCAACCTGCTGGCGGACATGCAGATGCAGATCAACGCGGCACGCCTGATGATCCTGCACGCGGCGCGGTTGCGCACGGCGGGCAAGCCGTGTCTGTCGGAAGCTTCGCAGGCCAAGCTGTTCGCGTCGGAAATGGCTGAAAAGGTGTGCTCATCAGCGATTCAGATTCATGGCGGGTATGGATATCTCGAAGATTATCCGGTGGAGAAATACTACCGGGATGCGCGGATTACCCAGATTTACGAGGGGTCCAGCGAGATACAGCGGATGGTGATTGCGCGGGAGTTGAAGAACTATCAGCTCTGATGAATCGCCCCCACGCAATGCGTGGGGGCGAACTCAATTACTTGCCCTGAAATTCCGGCGACCGCTTGGCCACAAACGCCGCCATCCCTTCTTTCTGATCCTGCGTCGCAAACGCCGCATGGAACACCCGGCGCTCGAAACGCACGCCTTCGGTCAGGTTCACTTCAAAGGCGCGGTTGACGCTTTCCTTGACCATCATCGCAATCGGCAGCGATTTGCTGGCGATGACTGCAGCGACTTTCAGCGCCTCATCCAGCAGCTCATCGCTCGGCACGATCCGCGCAACAATGCCGCAACGCTCGGCTTCCACCGCGTCGATCAAACGCCCGCTCAGGCACATTTCCATGGCCTTGGCCTTGCCCACGGCGCGGGTCAGGCGCTGGGTGCCGCCCATGCCTGGCAGCACGCCGAGGTTGATTTCCGGCTGACCGAACTTGGCGTTATCACCGGCCAGGATGAAGTCGCACATCAACGCCAGTTCACAGCCACCACCAAGGGCGAAGCCGTTGACCGCCGCGATGATCGGCTTGCGGCGGTTGGCCACGCGGTCGCTGTCGCTGAACAAATCGTCCATGTAGATCTGCGGGTAGGTCAGCTCGGCCATTTCCTTGATGTCGGCACCGGCTGCGAAGGCCTTCTTCGAACCGGTAATGACGATGCAGCCAATGTTCGCATCGGCTTCCAGACCGTCGAGGGCGCGGTTCACTTCGCTGACCAGTTGCGCGTTCAGGGCATTCAACGCCTGCGGACGGTTCAGGGTGATGACGCCGACGCGGCCGTGGGTTTCCAGCAAAATCGTTTCGTAACTCATGTGCAGATTCCTTCTCAAAGATTGCGCGAAATGACCATGCGCTGAATGTCGCTGGTGCCTTCGTAGATCTGGCAGACCCGCACGTCGCGGTAGATGCGCTCCAGCGGGAAGTCGTTGAGGTAACCGTAACCGCCGAGGGTTTGCAAGGCCATGGAGCAGACCTTCTCGGCCATTTCCGAGGCGAACAGTTTGGCCATCGACGCTTCGACCAGCGCCGGCTGACCGCTGTCTCGCAGGGCGGCGGCATAATGCACCATCTGCCGCGCCACGGCGATCTGCGTGGCCATATCCGCGAGGCGGAAGGCCACGGCCTGATGCTCGATGATCGGTTTGCCGAAGCTGTCGCGTTCACGGGCGTAATCACGGGCCGCTTCGAACGCGGCACGAGCCATGCCCACCGACTGCGAAGCGATGCCGACGCGGCCGCCTTCGAGGTTGGCCAGAGCGATCTTGTAGCCTTCACCCTCCTCGCCCAACCGATTGGCCACCGGCACCTTCACGTCTTCGAACAGAATCTGGCAGGTGTCCGAAGCGTGCTGACCGAGTTTGTCCTCGATGCGGGCGACTTTGTAGCCCGGCGAGTCGGTCGGCACGATGAACGCACTGATTCCGCGTTTGCCGGCACTCGGATCCGTGACGGCAAACACGATCACGACCCCGGCGTTCTGTCCGGACGTGATGAACTGTTTGCAGCCGTTGAGCACGTAGTGATCGCCTTCCAGTCGTGCACGGGTTTTCAGGCTGCTGGCGTCGGAACCGGCCTGCGGTTCGGTCAACGCGAAGGCACCGAGCATCTCGCCGCTGGCCAGCGGTTTGAGGAAGCGCTCACGCTGATCATCGTTGCCGAACTTGAGGATCGGCACGCAACCCACCGAGTTGTGCACGCTCATGATCGTCGAGCAGGCGCCGTCGCCGGCAGCGATTTCTTCCAGGGCCATGGCGTAAGCCAGGTAACCGGTGTCGCAACCGCCCCACTGCTCCGGCACCAGCATGCCGAAGAAGCCCAGCCCGGCCATTTCGCCAATGGCTTGCTTCGGAAAGCGGTGTTCGCGATCCCATTCGGCGGCGAACGGTTTGAGCCGTTCCTCGGCAAACTGCCGGGCCATGTCGCGGATTTGTTGTTGGTCTTCATTGGGAATCATGGCAAATCCTTAACTCGGGTTCAGACGCACTCGACCGCCATCGCCGTGGCTTCGCCGCCGCCGATGCAGATCGCCGCGACGCCGCGTTTCAGGCCTTTCTGGCGCAGGGCCGAGAGCAAGGTCACCAAAATCCGCGCACCGGACGCACCGATCGGGTGGCCCAGGGCGCAGGCGCCGCCGTGAATGTTCAGTTTGTCGTGGGGGATTTCCAGATGGGTCATCGCCGCCATGCCGACCACGGCGAACGCCTCGTTTACTTCAAACAGATCTACCTGATCCAGCGACCAGCCGGTTTTCTTCATCAATTTTTTGATCGCGCCAATCGGAGCCACCGGGAACAGGCCCGGGGTGTCCGCGAACGCGGCGTGGCCATGAATCACCGCCAGCGGTTTCAGGCCCTGTTTCTGTGCTTGCGACTGGCGCATCAACACCAGAGCGGCAGCGCCGTCGGAGATCGAGCTGGAGTTGGCCGCCGTCACGGTGCCGCCCTCGCGAAACGCCGGTTTCAGCGAGGCAATCTTGTCCAGTTTGGCTTTGGGTGGCTGCTCGTCGTTGCTGATCACCACTTGTTCCTTGCCGACAGTCACGGTCAGCGGGACGATTTCGTCCTTGAAGCTGCCGTCCTTGATCGCCTGCTGGGCACGGGTGGTCGAGGCGATGGCGAATGCGTCCTGAGCCTCGCGGCTGAAATCGTTGGTTTCAGCGCAATCCTCGGCGAAGGTGCCCATCAGGCGACCCTTGTCGTAGGCGTCTTCAAGACCGTCGAGGAACATCGAATCCAGCACCCTGCCGTGGCCCATCCGGTAACCGGCACGGGCGCGATCCAGCAGGTACGGCGCGTTGGACATGCTTTCCATGCCGCCGGAGATCACCACATCGGCGCTGCCGGCCAGCAGCATGTCGTGGGCGAGGATGGTGGTTTCCATGCCCGAACCGCACATCTTGTTGACGGTGGTGCAGCGGGTGGATTTGTCCAGGCCGGCACCCAGGGCAGCCTGACGCGCAGGCGCCTGGCCGAGCCCTGCCGGCAGCACGCAACCGAACAACACTTCATCGACCGCATCGGCGGCGACACCGGCGCGCTCGACCGCCGCCTTGATCGCGGCAGCGCCGAGTTGCGGCGCGGTCAGGCTTTTCAGTTCGCCCTGGAAACCGCCCATCGGGGTGCGGACGGCGCTGACGATGACAATCGGGTCGTTGGAGATGGTCATGGGAAATCCTCCTTACTTGGCGGCCATGCGCAAGGCGCCGTCGAGACGGATCACCTCACCGTTGAGCATGCTGTTTTCAATGATATGCCGCACCAGCGCGGCGTACTCGGCAGGCTTGCCCAGGCGCGGCGGGAACGGCACGCCGGCGGCGAGTGAATCGCGCACTTCCGGGGTCATGCCGGCCATCATCGGGGTTTCGAAAATGCCCGGAGCGATGGTCATCACGCGGATGCCGAAGCGCGCCAGTTCGCGGGCGGCAGGCAGGGTCAGGCTGGCGATGGCACCTTTGGACGCGGAATACGCGGCCTGACCGATCTGGCCATCGAACGCCGCCACGGACGCCGTGTTGATGATCACGCCGCGTTCGCCGTCAGCGTTGGCCTCGCTTTCGGCAATCGCTGCCGCCGCCAGGCGCAGCATGTTGAAGCTGCCGATCAGGTTGACATTGATCACCTGCGCGAAGCTGGACAAGGCGTGCGGACCATTCTTGCCGAGAATCTTCTCGCCGCGGACGATGCCGGCGCAGTTCACCAGCCCGTTGAGGCTGCCGAAGGCTTTCACGGTCGCCTGCACGGCGGCTTCAGCGGCGGCTTCGTTGCTGATGTCGGCCACTATGCTTTGCGCGCCGAGGCGCCGGGCCTGGGCGGCAACGGCTTCGGCGTTCATGTCCACCAGCATCACTTTGGCGCCGGCGCCCACCAGCAATTCAGCGGTGGCGGCACCCAGGCCGGACGCGCCGCCGGTGACGATAAAAACCTTGTTTTCGATCTGCATGACTGACTTCCTGATTCAAGCTGGAACGTTGTGCGCCGCGGCCTCTTGAGCCTTGGCGATTTCCTGGTTGCGCAAGATAAAGCGCTGCAATTTGCCGCTCGGGGTTTTCGGCAATTCGCTGACAAATTCGATTTCACGGGGGTACGAATGCGCGGCCAGACGCTTGCGCACGTGTTGCCGAAGTTCTTCGGCCAGCGCAGGTTCGGCGCGGTATTGCGGGTTGAGCACGACGAAGGCTTTGACCAGTTCGGTGCGCTCCGGATCGGGTTTTCCGACCACCGCCGCCTCGACCACGGCCGGGTGTTCGATCAGCGCGCTTTCCACGTCGAACGGGCCGACCCGGTAGCCGGAAGTCGTGATCACATCGTCGCTGCGACCGACGAAGCTGATGCTGCCGTCCGGGTTCCACTCCACGGTGTCGCCGCTCAGGTAGTAATCGCCGACGAAGGCCTTGGTCGGCACGCCTTCGTAACCGGCGAACCAGCACATCGGCGACTGTGTGCGGTCGATGGCGAGGATGCCGGGCTGGCCGACGCCGAGTTCGTTGTACTGGTCGTCGAGCACCACGATGCGATGGCCCGGGGAGGCGAAACCGGCGGCACCCAGGTGGATCGGGTGTTCGAGGCCATGATGGTTGCACAGCACCATGCCCAGTTCGGTCTGGCCGTAGTGGTCGTGAATGACCACGCCGAGGTTGTCGGCGAACCAGCGGATCACCTCCGGGTTCAATGGCTCGCCGGCACTGCTGACGATGCGCAGCTTGCCTTTGATCGAACGGGCGAATTCATCGCCACCGGCAATCAACAGGCGATACGCCGTGGGCGAACCGGTGAGGTTGGTGATGCCGTACTTGTTGATCACCCGGCAGGTGCTTTCGAGGGTGAACGGGCCATCGTAGAACGTGATCGGATGCCCCATCGACAAAGGGCCGGTCACGCCGAAATAAATGCCATAGGCCCACCCCGGATCGGCGACGTTCCAGAACGCATCTTCCGGGCGCAGATCCACGGCGTCACGGGTGTAGCTCTGGAATGCGACGATGGCCTTGAGCGGCACCGACAGCGCTTTCGACGGACCGGTGGTGCCCGAAGTGAACATCAGCAGAAACGGGGCTTCGCCGGTCAACATCACGGGCTCGCAGACATTGGAATGGTTGGGCAGCTCGGCCCAGAAACTGAAATCGCCACGGACAATGCCCTGGCCTTTCGGGCCGCCGACGGTAACCAGCGTCGGGCAATCGGCGACTTCGGCGAGTTTCGGCCGGTTGACCGCGTCGGTCACCACGACTTTGGCGCCGGAGCTGTTCAGACGATGTTCGAGGGCTTTCGGACCGAATGCGGTGAACAGCGGTTGATACACCGCGCCGATGCGCCAGGTGGCGAACACGGTGATCAGCAGTTCGATGTTGCGCGGCAACAGACCGGCAACCTTGTCGCCCTTCTGCACGCCCTGGGCGAGAAGGAAATTGGCGAAACGTGCGGCTTTGTCCTGCAGATCACTGAAGGTGTAAGTCGCACTGGCGCCATCGCGGCCTTCCCAGAACAGCGCGATGCGCCCCGGCAAGGCGTGACGGTCACAACATTCGACGCAGGCGTTGAGCGCCTTGAGCGAGCCGCTGAGTGCGGCGTCCACGGTGTGCTGATAATTGAACTGTTCGGTGGCAGACAAGTAATCGCGCATTGCCAGAATCCCTCTGTGTTTTTATTAGGTCGGGGAACCGTAAACATCAGGGGAATACTCGCGCCGCACGCCGGTTGCGGCAATGGCCAAAGCCTTCAAAGTGGATGACTGGTTTGGCCATGAATCGGGTTACAGCAGATCGTTCCCACGCTCTGCATGGGAACAAGCGTTGGCGGTGAGTGGGTGACGGATCAGACCGCTTCGTTGAGGATCAGGCTGCGGTAATGGCCCGGATTGGTCCCGGACCACTTGCGAAACGCCTTGTAGAACGAGCTCGCATCGGCAAATCCCAGGCGTGTGGCGATGTCGGCAAAACTGATTGCAGGCTCCGCCAGCCAGGTGATCGCCAGCTCCTTGCGCACGCTGTCCTTGAGGCCTTGATACGTCTGCCCTTCTTCGGCCAGACGCCGACGCAAGGTCGAAGCCGACATGCACAACTGTTGGGCCAGGGCTTCGGTTTCCGGCCACTGTTCGGCGGGCAACTGTCGCAGATCCTGCTTGATCCGGCTGGCAAGGCTTTCCGGGTCGCGGTATTTCACCAGAATGTTGGCCGGCGCATGAGCCAGGAAACGCTTCAACTCCTCGGCACTGCGCTTGATCGGCAGATCCAGCACGTCGGCAGCAAAAATCATCCGTGTGCGCAGGCGGTCGAAACGCAGGTTTTCCGAGAACATCACCCGGTAGTCGTCGCAGAACGCCGGCGCCGGGCAGCGCAGCTCGATGGCCAGGATCGGGATTCGCCGTCCCGCCAGCCAGCAGGCCACGCCGTGAACAATCATCCAGTAAGTGAAATAGGTGAAGGCGCGGCGCGGCTCGTGGTCGTCCTCCAGCAGCACGATCTCCGCCAGACTTTGCTGGTGAACCAGTTGCGCCGGCATGCGCTCAAGCATCAGCGACAGGAAATTCAGACCGGTACTCAATCCCGCAGCCAGATTTGGCTGGGCCATGGCGCTACGGCAGAGGAATTCCAGGCTGCCGGATTTCAGCTTGCGCGGGTCCATGCCAAAGAACTCGTCATCCCCTCGCCGTGCCAGCAGCCGCCACAACCGTGCGTACTGACTGGCCGGGACCCGCGCCTCTTCAGTGGACAGCAGCGCCGGATCGATGCCGACCTTGTTCAAGACTTCTTCCGTGGCCACGCCCGGAGCACAGCTTTGCTGCAGCGCTTCACGCACCAGCTGAATGGCGATGGTGTCTTTTTCCGACATGGATCCAGGCAAATCCTGTTGTTGTTGTTCGAGTGGCGGGCATCTTAACGCAGCTGCGCAGGGCACGGCTCGCTGCATCCGGATAATCCGCGATGCATTTGAGAATGGTTGATCTTAAGACCGTTCAGCTTTCGTTCAGGTAAATGTCAATTAATTTCATGTGAGAATGAATGTCATTATGTTACAACTTGTAACCTCATTTCGTGACACAGTGGATGCCGAATGCTCGTTCCCTTTCTGATCATGCTGCGCGAAGGCATTGAAGCCGCGCTGATCGTTGGCATCATCGCCAGCTACCTGCAACAGACCGGCCGTGGCCAATGGATGCCGGCAGTATGGATCGGTGTGTTTCTCGCCGCCGCACTGGCTTTGCTGGTCGGCGGAGGCCTGGAACTGGTCAGCGCTGAATTCCCGCAGAAACAGCAGGAGCTGTTCGAAGGTGTGGTCGGCCTCGTCGCCGTGGGCATCCTCAGCTCCATGGTGTTCTGGATGCGCAAGGTCGCGCGTTCGATCAAACATTCGCTGCAAGCCTCTCTCGACCATGCGTTGACCGCGTCGAAGCATCAGGTCATCGCACTGATCGCCATGGTGTTTTTCGCCGTCGCACGGGAAGGTCTGGAAACGGTGTTCTTCCTGCTCGCCGTATTCCAGCAGAGCGAGGGACCGGGCGCGCCGATCGGCGCCCTGCTCGGCCTGATCCTGGCGATCATCGTCGGTTTCCTGATCTACAGCGGCAGCATGCGCCTGAATCTGTCGGCGTTCTTCCGCTGGACCGGGTTGTTCATCCTCGTGGTCGCCGCCGGAATCCTCGCCAATTCAGTGCAGGCACTGCATGAAGCCGGGGTCTGGAACCACCTGCAAACCGTACTCTTCGACTTCAGCGCAACGCTGCCGATGGACGGCCCGCTGGGCTCGGTACTGGCTGGCATGTTCGGTTACCAGGATGCACCGACCGTCAGTACCCTCGGTGCGTACCTGATCTATCTGGTGGTGGCGCTGGTGATGTTCTTCTATCCGGCTCCCGCCCCGGCGCCCAAAGCCGCCGCCTCGAATTCCGTTTCCAGTCAATAAGGGCCTCCATGTCAAAGCCTAATTCTCCTCAGGCCTCGCCTCCCCGTGCCTTGCGCTGGGCGGTGGCCGGTTCGGTGGTTGTGATGATCGCCGCCGGCGGCCTGTTCTACTACGCCTCGAAGATGGCTGCCGCCAAACGTCAGCACAACCATGACGAAGTGGTGGTCAACATTCACCCTGGCAGTTGCGAGCCCAACGAACTGAGCGTACCCGCCGGGCGCGCCAGTTTCCGCATCGTCAACCGCTCCGAGCGAGCGGTGGAATGGGAAATCCTCGACGGCGTGCTGGTGATCGAAGAACGCGAAAACATCGCGCCGGGCCTGAGCCAGGTGATCAACGCCAACCTGCAACCCGGCGACTACGCCATCACCTGCGGTCTGCTGAGCAATCCACGCGGCGTGCTGCATGTCACGCCGACGGCTGCTTCAGACGCTGCCGCCAAGGCCAAGCCGTCGATGGTCGCGTTTGTCGGGCCACTGTCGGAGTTCCGCGTGTATCTGGCCACTCAGAGCAGCGCGCTGATCAGAGCGGTCACGGCCCTCAATCAGGCGATCGACAGCGGTGACCTGGCCCAGGCCCAAGCAGCGTACTTGCCGGCACGCACCGCGTATCAGCGTCTGGCCCCGGCCGCACAACGCCTGGCCGAGCTGGACAACAGCATCAACGCCCGCGCCGATTACTTCGAAAAACGCGAGCAGGATCCGGCCTTCGTCGGCTTCCATCGCATCGAGTACGCGCTGTTCCAGCAACGCAACCTCGACGGTCTGGCACCCATTGCCGAGCGCCTGCTGGGCGACGTCAATACGCTCAAGCAGCAGTTGCTGGCCCAGTCGCTGCCGCCGGAGCAACTGGTGGAAATCCTTGTGCGCAACCTCAACACCCTGGCCGACGTGCGCGCCGCCAGCGGCGAAGAGGAACGCTACAGCCACGGCGACCTCAACGGCTTCGCGGCGAACCTGGAGACGGCGCACAAAGTCGTCGAACTGCTGCGACCGATGCTGACGAAATCCGCTGCCGACCTGCTGCCGAAAATCGACAGCGCGCTGACTGACTTCGACAACACCCTGAACGGCTTCAAGGTCAAGGACGGCTACGCGAGTTACGACACCGTCAGCGGTGAACAACGCAAACAGATCGCCGACAAGGCCAAGGCCCTGGCCGACGCCCTCGACGCCATTGATCCCGCCCTCGGCCTCTCCGGCCTGTAAGCAGAAGACGACTACCGATGAACGATTGCGAACACTTCAACCTGCAACGCCGCCGTGTACTGATGGGCATGGGCGCCGCCGGCGTCGCGCTGGCCGGCACCGCCCTGAGCTGCCCGGCCATGGCCGCCACCCCCGCGCAAGTCACCGAAGCGCCGAGCAGCGACAAGACCCAGGATCGCCACGATTTTCACGGCGTGCATCAGTCCGGCATCGTAACGCCCCGTCCTGCGTCCGGCATGCTGGTCTCGTTCGACGTACTGGCCAGCGACCGCGAAGACCTCGAACGCCTGTTCCGTACCCTCAACGAGCGCATCGCGTTCCTGATGAAGGGCGGCCCGGTGGCGCAGATCGACCCGAAACTGCCGCCGCCGGATTCCGGCATCCTCGGCCCGGTCGTCACCCCGGACAACCTGACCATCACCGTATCGGTGGGCGAGTCACTGTTCGACGAGCGCTTTGGCCTTGCCGCCGCCAAACCCAAGCGCCTGGTGCGCATGGTCGGGTTCCCCAACGATGCGCTGGAAGGCGATTGCTGCCACGGCGATTTGAGCCTGCAGTTCTGCTCCAACACCGCCGACACCAACATCCATGCCCTGCGCGACATCGTGAAAAACCTGCCGGACCTGCTGTTGGTGCGCTGGAAACAGGAAGGCAGCGTGCCGCCGCAAGCCCCGGCCAAACCCGGTGTTCCGGCGCAGTCGGCGCGTAATTTCCTCGGATTCCGTGACGGCTCGGCCAACCCGGATTCCAACGACGCCAAGGCCATGGAGCGCATTGTCTGGGTGCAACCGGGCAGCGACGAACCGGCCTGGGCGGCCCACGGCAGTTATCAGGCGGTGCGGATCATCCGCAATTTCGTCGAACGCTGGGACCGCACGCCGTTGCAGGAGCAGGAAAGCATCATCGGCCGGGTGAAAAGCACCGGCGCGCCGATGGGCGCCAGCCATGAGACCGAAGTCCCTGACTACAGCAAGGACCCGGAAGGCAAGCTGACCAGGCTCGACGCACACATCCGCCTGGCCAACCCGCGTACCGCCGAAAGCCAGGCCAACCTGATCCTGCGCCGGCCCTTCAACTATTCCAACGGCGTGAACAAGAACGGCCAGCTCGACATGGGCCTGTTGTTCATCTGCTACCAGGCCGACCTGGAAAAAGGCTTCATCACCGTACAGACCCGCCTCAACGGCGAACCGCTGGAGGAATACCTCAAGCCGGTCGGCGGCGGTTACTTCTTCACCCTGCCGGGTGTTACGGGCGACAAGGATTTCATCGGTCGCTCACTGCTCGACGCTACCCAACCAAAAACAACTGCATAGCATTCAACAGGAGCCGCCCCCATGAAAAAGACGCCCATCGCGTTATTGCTGACCCTGGGTTTACTCAACACGCCGCTTTCGGCGTTCGCGGCGACCGCACCGCTGGATCTGGTCGGGCCGGTTTCGGACTACAAGATCTACGTCACCGAGCAACTGGACCAATTGGGCACCCACACCAAGCAATTCACCGATGCCGTGAAAAAGGGTGACCTGGCCACCGCGCAAAAGCTCTATGCGCCGACCCGCGTCTACTACGAGTCGATCGAACCGATTGCCGAGCTGTTCAGTGACCTCGACGCGTCCATCGACTCCCGCGTCGACGACCACGAAAAAGGCGTGAAGGCCGAGGACTTCACCGGTTTCCACCGCCTCGAATATTCGCTGTTCTCGGAGAAAAGCACCCAGGGGCTGAATGATCTGGCCGACAAGCTGGATAAAGACGTCCAGGACCTGCAGACCCGCGTTGCCGGCCTGACGTTCCCGCCTGAAAAAGTCGTGGGCGGTGCCGCTGCCCTGCTGGAAGAAGTTGCCGCCACCAAGGTCTCCGGTGAGGAAGACCGCTACAGTCACACCGACCTCTATGACTTCCAGGGCAACATCGACGGCGCGAAGAAAATCGTCGACCTGTTCCGTCCGCAAATCGAGAAGCAGGACAAGGCGTTCGTGGCCAAAGTCGACAAGAACTTCGCCACCGTGGACAGGATCCTGGCCAAGTACAAGACCAAGGATGGTGGTTTCGAGACGTATGACAAAGTGAAGGATAACGACCGCAAGGCGCTGGTCGGTCCGGTCAATACGTTGGCTGAAGACCTTTCCACGTTGCGTGGCAAATTGGGTCTGAACTGAGTTCTATAGCGTTCTGTAGTCCTCCATCGCGGGCAAGCCCGCTCCCACAAAGTCTGCGCCGGATCACTGCTTCGTGAACGGCGCAAAACCTGTGGGAGCGGCGGTGCGACGTTTCGACTTGCCCGCGATGGCGTCTTAGGCCGCGCTAAAGACTTTGGACCTTAGAGGATGCGATAGAGCAACCGCTCCACCCGCACGCGGCTCACCCGCTTGAGGAACTTGGCCACTCCGGCCGGGTAATCCGGCAAGGCTTCCAGGTCCTGGAATCGCTCGATGCGCGTGGTGTGTTCGAAGATGTTCTCCAGCTCCAGCCGCCGCGGTTCCAGCCACTCGCCTTTCGGGTCGTCGATCAGCAAGGCGTTTTCCAGATCGAGACGAAACGCCCGCGGGTTGAGGTTGTTGCCGGTCAGCAGCGTGTAGCGCTGGTCGATCCACATGCCCTTGAGGTGATAGCTGTTATCGCCCTCACGCCATAAGTGCAGGTTCAACTGGCCGCTGTCGATATTGCGCTGATGACGCTTGGCAAAACGGCGCAGGCTGATCTCGTAAAGGTAAGGCAGCGCCGCGATCACCTTGAACGGCTCGCTCGGTGGAATGTAGAAGTCGTTGGCAGTCTTGTCGCCAACCACGATGTCGATCTTCACACCGCGCGCCAGCGCCCGGTTGATCTCGCGGATCACTCCCAGCGGCAGGTTGAAGTACGGCGTGCAGATGGTCAGTTGTTTCTGGGCGCTGGCGATCAGCTCCAGGATTACCCGGTTCAGCGGATTGTTCTTGCCGACACCGAGCAACGGGCTGACTGACAGGCCGGTCTGCGCGGTGCTGCCGGCACTGGTGTCGTAAGCGGCGTATTTGAGGCGACTGCGCAGGTCACCAATGTCGTTGCGCAAGCTGCGGGTGGTCGGCAGTTTCGGCAGATCGAGACGATGCACCGCTTTCGATTCGATCAGGCCGTGCTTGACCAGATGATGCATCGAGTCCGCCAGCTCACGGCTCTGCAGCACGTGATAACGGTCGAAGCGGTACTTGTCGAACTTGTGCAGGTAAACGTTGTTCAGGCTGGCACCGCTGTAGACCACTCGGTCATCGATCACGAAGCCTTTGAGGTGCAGCACACCGAACAGCTCGCGAGTCTGCACCGGCACGCCGTAGACCGGCACCACGCTCTGGTGGGTGCGGGTCATTTCCTGATACCAGGCCGCATTGCCCGGCTGCTTGCCGGCTCCGATCAAGCCGCGCTGGGCGCGCAGCCAGTCGACCACCACCACGACCTCAAGCTCGGGACGCTTGAGTTTGGCGGCGTGCAAGGCTTCGAGGATTTCCTGACCGGCTTCGTCGTTTTGCAGATAAAGCGCGACGAGATAGATGCGCCGGGTCGCCTGGGCGATGTTCTCCAACAGGCAACGACGAAACTCGGCGGCGCCGGACAGAATGGTCACGGCCTCGGCGGTCAGCGGAAAGCTGCGCAACCTGGGCAGCAGAGAGCGTTTGAAAAGCAACGGCATAGGGCTCGCAATGGGTCGAATCCGAAGAACCCGAGAGCTTACACCATCAACCCGTTCGGGTCTTCCCGCCTGATTAATCGTCTGCGATCGTTCCCATGCTCTGCGTGAGAACGCCTCAAGGGACGCTCCGCGTTCCAACTCCAGAAGGGACGCAGAGCGTCCTGAGCTGCGTTCCCAGGCAGAGCGCGGGAACGATAAAAAAAATAACTTCTTGACCAAGGAGAACGATCGTTCTACTGTGCACCACATGAACGAAATCACAAGCAACAACACGACCCGCGACATCATTCTGGATGTCACCGAAAAGTTGATCTACAAGAGTGGCATCGCGGCCACCGGCATGGATCTTCTGGTGAAAACAGCCGGTGTTTCCAGAAAGAGTATCTACCGCTACTTCGCCAACAAGGAGGAGCTGACCGTCGCCGCCCTGCAACGCCGCGACGTGCGCTGGATGCATTGGTACAGAAGCGCCGTCGATCAGGCCGAAACCCCGGCCGATCGCCTGCTCAACCTGTTTACCGTGCTCAAGGCCTGGTTCGCCTCGGAGGGCTTCCGGGGCTGCGCCTTCATCAATACCAGCGGCGAGACCGGCGATCCGCAGGATCCGGTGCGCCAGGTCGCCAAAGACCACAAACAGAAGCTGCTCGACTACCTGTGCGAGCTGTGTACCGAACATGGGGCCGAGGACCCGCAACTGCTGGCCAGACAGTTGCTGATCCTGATTGACGGCGCCATTACCGTAGCGCTTGTGATGGGTGATCACAGTGCCGCCGATAATGCGCAATGCATGGCGCGAAAGTTATTGGACCTGTAATGCCTCAATAAGCGACAAGTTGTTAAATCGTTAATTTGATCGGGAGACAAACATGTCTACTGCAGCCGAAGTGCGTCCGCCATTGCCACCCTTCAACCGTGAATCGGCCATCGAAAAAGTTCGTTTGGCCGAGGATGGCTGGAACTCCCGCGATCCCCAGCGGGTATCGCTGGCCTATACCCTGGACACCAAATGGCGCAACCGCGCCGAATTCGCCAACAATCGCGAGGAAGCCAAGGCCTTCCTGACCCGCAAATGGGCGAAGGAGCTGGATTACCGGCTGATCAAGGAACTCTGGGCGTTTTCCGACACCCGCATCGCCGTGCGCTACGCCTATGAATGGCACGACGATTCGGGTAACTGGTTCCGTTCCTATGGCAACGAAAACTGGGAGTTCGACGAGAACGGCCTGATGTTCCAGCGTTATGCCTGCATCAACGACATGCCAATCAAGGAAAGCGAGCGCAAGTTCCACTGGCCGCTGGGCCGGCGCCCGGATGATCATCCGGGGTTGTCCGAGCTGGGTCTGTAATTGAGTCGATCCCTCCTGCGCAGTGTGCAGGAGGGATTTTCAAGCAACCTCGGCAGTCGAGACCGATTGCGCTTTGGCTTCCAGCTCCCGCACCAACGGCAACACCCGCTGGCCGAAATACTCCACCTCTTCCTGAAAGTGCAGGAACCCCGCCAATACCAGGTCCACACCCACCGCTTTCAACGCCACGATCCGCTCGGCAATCTGCCGCGGCGTGCCGATCAGATTGGTCTTGAAGCCGTCGTTGTATTGCACCAGATCTTCAAAGGTCGATTTCGCCCAGTTGCCCTCGCCCTCCGGCGATGCCCTGCCCGCCTGTTTCGCCGCATCACCAAAGGCATTCACCGCTTCCGGGTCAGCCTGATCGATGATCTGCGCCAGCACCGCATTGGCTTCCTCTTCGGTATCACGGGCAATGACAAACGCATTCACCCCGACTTTCACCGTATGCTGGTTCGCCGCCGCTTTGGCGCGAATGTCGTCGACCTGCGCCTTGATGCCCTCGACGCTGTTGCCGTTGGTGAAATACCAGTCCGAGACCCGCGCCGCCATGTCCCGCGCCGCACGGGAGCTTCCGCCCTGAAAGATTTCCGGGCGGCCCAGGGGTTTCGGCTTGAGGCTGTAGTTGTCGAAACGATAGAAATCACCACGGAAAGTGAAGTTGTCCTGACTCCAGATCCCTCGTAGCGAACGGATGAATTCCTCAGAGCGACGATAGCGCTCGTCGTGCTCCAGCCAATGCTCGCCGATGGCCTTGAACTCACCCTTGAACCAGCCGCTGACGATGTTTACCGCGATCCGCCCGTTAGTGAGTTGATCGATGGTCGCCAGCTGTTTGGCTGCCAGCGCCGGTTGCCACGGACCGGGCAAGATGGCGGCGATGACTTTGAGTTTGCTGGTGGCGGCGAGCAGCGCGTGACTGAAGGCAACCGACTCATGCTGGAACTCGGCACCGTAGCCGGCGGTGAAGCGGATCTGGGTCAGGGCGTATTCGAATCCCGCCGCCTCGGCCAGTTGTGCCAGTTTGCGGTTGTAATCGATACCCCAGTCGGTGCGTTGCTCGATCTTGCTGACCACCAGCCCACCGCTGACGTTCGGCACCCAGTAGGCAAATTTCACGGCTTGCTGACTCATTGGCGTGTCCCCGGGACAGTTGATGAAGGTGAGAGAGCCAGAGCAGCAAACGTGCCAGCCCCTGAAGCCGGTTTTATTGGGGCTTCCGGCAATTGGCGTGCAGGGTGAGAGGGTAATTTGTTGGGTGCGTGTTGGCTGGGCAACAGTTGAGCCGTCAGTGGTCGAGTCTTATGGGTCGCCGCAACAACCGGAAATGAGTAACATGACTGCCCTCCCCGCAGCCCAGCGCTGCAACCTGCGAATAAGCCGATTCCATGCCTTTCGAACTCAGCGTTGACCTCACCACCCTGGCCGTCCTGGCCCTTGTCGCCTTCATCGCCGGATTCATCGACGCCATCGCCGGCGGTGGCGGTCTGCTGACCACGCCGGCGTTGCTCACTGCCGGTCTGCCGCCGCACCTGGTGCTGGGCACCAACAAGTTGAGTTCGACCTTCGGCTCGGCCACCGCGAGTTTCACCTTCTACCGGCGCAAGTTGTTTCATCCGAGGCAGTGGATGCACGCGATCATCGGCACGTTGGTCGGTGCGCTGACCGGCGCCATCGTCGCCCACTATCTGCCGGCGGAATGGCTGAACAAGATGCTGCCGGTGATCGTCTTCGCCTGCGGCCTGTACCTGTTGTTTGGCGGCACGCCAAAGGCGCCACTGGACAGCGACGCACCGATCAAGAAGACGTGGCAATCGAGTCAGGGTTTCAGTCTCGGTTTCTACGATGGCGTGGCCGGTCCGGGCACTGGCGCATTCTGGACCGTCAGCAGCTTGCTGCTTTACCCGATCGATCTGGTCAAGGCCAGCGGCGTGGCGCGCAGCATGAACTTCGTCAGCAACATTGCGGCGCTGTCGGTGTTCGTGTTTTCCGGTCAGGTGGACTGGATCATCGGCCTGTGCATGGGCCTGTCGGTGATGGTCGGCGCATTCTTCGGGGCGCGCACCGCGATCAGCGGCGGCGCCAAATTCATTCGTCCGGTATTCATCACCGTGGTGCTCGGGTTGACCGTGCGTCTAGCCTGGCAACACTGGTTCAACGTGGCCTAAGCGTCGCGCCACGTAGACATCGATCAGGTAACGTGCAATTGATTTCGACGCCGGCAACGGCGGCAGATCATGCACGTTGAACCACTGGGCGTCTTCGATCTCGTCTTCCTGACAGACAATCTCGCCGCCGGCGTATTCGGCATGGAAACCCAGCATCATCGAATGCGGGAACGGCCAGCACTGGCTGCCCATGTACTGAATGTTCTTCACTTCGATACTGACTTCTTCGCGCACCTCACGGATCAGGCAGTCCTCGGCTGACTCCCCAGGCTCGGCGAAGCCGGCCAGCGTGCTGTAGACCCCGGTCACGAAGCGCGGTGAGCGCGCCAGCAGCACTTCATCGCCACGGGTCACCAGCACGATCATGCTTGGCGAGATCCGCGGATAGCTGCGCAGGTCACACGGCTGGCAATACATCGCCCGTTCCCGTTGGATCTGGGTCATGGGCTGACCGCAATTGCCGCAGAAACGGTGTTCACGGGCCCATGTGCCGATCTGTGCGGCATAACCCAGCACTTTGTAGATCGTGTGATCGCCGTCGAGCATGAATGCCCGCAAGCCTTTCCAGTTGCAGCCCGGCACCTCGCTGTGACTACGCAGTTCCAGCAGGTACACCGGTTCGCCATCGAGGTGGCCGATGCCGTGCTCGGAGAGGACCGACAACTCCTGGCGCTTGAGCCATTCCCGGGGGAACAGCACGCCGTTGTCATCGAACAGAAAGCCCTCGGGGCTGCGCGCGACGGCCCAGCCGCCGGGTTGATCAGTGTCCAGTACTGCGGTGGTCCAGCGAGATGTCATGGTTTTTTCAATCCAGAAATTCGGGTTTCTGTTTGCTCATGTGGGCGGCCATGGCGACGCGCAAGTCGCTGGATTGCAACATGGCGGCGTTCCAGGTGGCAACGTACTCCAGACCATCGTCGATGCGATGGTCGCGCATGTAGCTGATCATTTCCTTGGTTCCGGTGACCGCGATCGGCGACTTGCCGGCGATGTCCCGGGCAATGTCCATCACGCCTTCGATCAGGCTGTCCTTGTCGCTGTAGACGCGATTGACCAGACCAATGCTGCGCGCTTCATCGGCGCCAAAGGTACGACCGGTGTAGGCCAGCTCACGCAGCATGCCGTCACCGATGATTCGTGGCAACCGTTGCAACGTACCGACGTCGGCCGCCATGCCGATATCGATTTCCTTGATGGAGAATTGTGCGTCTTCGGCGGCGTAACGCATGTCGCAGGCCGCGATCAGATCGATCGCGCCGCCCAGGCAGTAACCCTGAATCGCCGCGAGCACCGGTTTGCGGCAATGGTCGACGGCATTGAAAGAGGCTTGCAGAGTGAGGATCTTTTTGCGCAGCAGGCGCGCGTTGCGGCCGACATCCTTGCCCAGCTCATTGGCCACGCCGGCCAGCATCATCAGGTCGATGCCCGAAGAGAAATGTTTGCCGGCCCCGCTGAGCACCACAACCCGCACTTCGTCGGTGTCGTCGATCCACTGGAACACCTCGACGATTTCGCTCCAGAACGCGGCATTCATCGCGTTGATCTTTTCCGGCCGGTTGATCTGCACATGGGCGATATTGTCGGCCAGTTCGACGCTGAAGGCGGTGTATTGAGTCATGGCAGAAGTCCTTTACCGGTCTGAAAATGAGGCCTGAACTATACCAAGGCCGCAGAACGGCGGTTCGGCCAAATGCAGGACTCTAACCGCCCCTTACGGCCACGAACGCCGCGGTCTCGTACGGCACGGTCATCACATCCCTGCCCCGTAGCTCGGGATCGGACGCGATCAACTCGCGAAGCTGCTCATCGACGCTTGCCCGCTCTGCATCCGGCAGTGCCGCGATGAAACTGGTGGAACGCACCCGGTTGAAAATCACATCTTCCGGCGAGCCGGTATGGCCATGATGAAAGTGCTGAGCCTGCAATGGCCCGAACGCCGGATGCGGAAACACTTTGCGCCAGGCGCCGGTGTAGTAGCGCGGCGTGTCGCCTTCCCGGGCATTGACGATGGCATCGAGCTTGGGCACCCAGCCGACCCGGGTATCGCGCAGGTTCCAGATCAGCCCGAGCTTGCCGCCCGGTTTCAGCACCCGGGCGATTTCATCCAGCGCCTCGGTGCTGGCGAACCAGTGAAAGGCCTGGGCGCAGACCACCACGTCCACCGAGGCGTCGGGCAGCGGCAGATCCGTCGCCATGGCGCTCACGGCCAATACGTCGGGCCAGTTGGCGGACAGTTTCTCCAGCATTTGTGACACCGGTTCCACGGCGATCACCTGCGCACCGGTCGCCACCAGCCGTCCGGTGAACTTGCCGGTGCCGGCGCCGAGGTCGATAACGGTCTTGCGGGTGTCCAGATCCAGGGTTGCCGTCAGCCATTCGGTCACCGCCGGCGGATAGTCCGGCCGGCCTTTGACGTAGGTTTCGGCGGCAGTTTTGTAACCGGCGGCAGCGCTGTGGTGAACCTGATCTTTCATGGCGCGACTCCCAATGTGGAACGACGGATCGACGACAGACGTCTGGAGCATAGCGTTCGGGTCCGGGCTTTCCTTGAATGGCGGCTGACAAAGCAATGAATAAAACTTCACCTTGCGGTGTTCAACCTCAGACATGACCCACTATGGAGCCTTGCCCATGACTATCCGTTCCGTTATGTTCGCCGCCCCGTTGCTGATGGCCGCGATGTTGTCCAGCCCTTTGGCCCTGGCCCATGGCGACGAAGACGAGCCGGTGCAGAAACCCAACTGCCCGAAAGGTCAGGTCTACGACAGCAAATCACAGAAATGCGTGATGCAGACCAGCAGCCTGGTACCGGACTCGGACCGTACCGACTACGCCTATCGTCTGGCGAAGGATGGCCGATATGAAGAAGCCCTGGCCTTGCTCGACACCCTGAAACAGCCCAACACCGCCAAGGCGCTGAACTATCGCGGCTATGCCACCCGCAAACTGGGACGTACCGACGAAGGCATCGGTTATTACCTGCAATCGGTCAAGCTCGATCCGCAGTATGCGCAAGTGCGCGAGTACCTGGGTGAGGCTTACGTCATCAAGGGCCGCATCGATCTGGCGCAGGAGCAATTGCAGCACATCCGCAAGATTTGCGGCACGTCCTGCGAGGAATACCGGGACCTGGCCGAGGCCATCAACGATTCATCGAAAACCTGACACGACACGCGGAGGCGATCATTTTCAGCGATCAGGCATTCAGAGCCGAACTCGGACAACACCTGGCGCGCCTGTGGCGCTACGGCTTGCTGCTGTCGAGAAATCGGCATGTGGCCGAGGATCTGGTGCAGGCCACCTGCGTACGGGCGCTGGAGCGTTCGGGCCAGTACGTGGCCGGCACACGCATGGACCGCTGGCTGCTGAGCATTCTGCATTCGATCTGGCTCAACGAAGTGCGCGCCCGTCGCGTGCGTCAGGGCCAGGGCACCGTGGACGCCGACGGCCAGCTGACCGTCGACGGCGAATACGCCGCGCACACCCATGTGATGGCGACTCAGGTCATCCGCCGTGTCGATGCGTTGCCCGAAACCCAGCGTGAAACGGTGTATCTGGCGTACGTCGAAGGCCTGTCCTACCGCGAAGTCGCCGAGATCTTGCAAGTGCCGATCGGCACGGTGATGAGCCGTCTGGCCACCGCACGCCTGAAACTCGCCGAATACCCGCCGCTGCATGCGGTTGCGGACAGCCCCGCAGGAGACCGGCAATGAATACGCCCTCGGACGAACAACTGGTGGCGTATCTGGATGACGAACTGGACCGCGAACAGCGCAGTCAGGTCGACATCCTTATCGCCGATGATCCGCTGCTCAATCTTCGGGTGCAGTGGCTGAGTCGCAGCAACCTGCCCTATCGCGACGCCTACGACGAACTGGCCCGACAGGCACCGCTCGATCGTCTGCAGGCCCGACTGGACGCCGCGCCCTCCCCGCAACGGCCGGGTTTCAGCCGGCGCTGGTTCATCGGCGCGGCGGCAGCGGGTATGGCGCTCGCGGGTGCGGCGGCCGACCGTTTGTTCCTGAGCTGGCAAGTGCAGCCATCGAACGACTGGCGTGAACGGGTGGGCGATTACATGGCGTTGTACGTGCCGCAAACCCTTGAACACCTGACCACCGACGAGGCCTCGCAACTGGCGCAGCTGCGTACCGTCGATGTGCGGTTGGGCCTGAGCCTGTCGCCAGCAAAACTGAAACTTCCCGGTGCGCAGTTCAAACGGGCACAACTGCTCGAATATGACGGTGTGCCCATTGCACAAATGACCTGGCTCGACGCCACACACGGCCCGCTGGCGCTGTGCGTCACACGTTCCAACACTGGCAGTCAGGCACCGGCCCACGAACGACGGCACGGGATGAACGTGGTGTACTGGACTGAACGCGAGCACGCCTGGATGCTGATCGGCCATAACCCGATCGCCGAGCTGGAAGGTCTGGCGAAAATGTTCAAGGAGCGGCTGGGCACATGAGCCGGCCTGTCACTATGCTTGGCGAGTGATTATCCAGGGAGGAACCCTTATATGCCGATTTCACCGCGCACCGCATTGCTGGTCATCGATGTCCAGAACGATTTCACACCCGGTGGCCGACTGGCCGTGCCCGAAGGTGATCTGATCGTCCCGCTGATCAATCGTCTGGCCGGGCAGTTCAAGCAAGTGGTCATCGCCCAGGACTGGCACCCGGCGGGCCATGCTTCCTTTGCTTCCAGCCATCCGGGCCGCCAGCCTTACGACGTGATTCAACTGCCATACGGCGAACAGACGCTCTGGCCGGATCACTGCATTCAGGGCTCACACGGCGCCGAATTTCACTCCGGACTCAACCTGCCCCACGCGCAACTGATCATCCGCAAGGGCTGCAACCCGGACATCGACAGTTATTCGGCGTTTCTGGAGGCGGACCGGGCGACCACCACCGGGCTGGCCGGTTATCTGAAAGAGCGCGGGATCGACACGGTGTACATGGTCGGGCTGGCGCTGGATTTTTGCGTGATGTTTTCCGCACTGGACGCGCGGGCGGCAGGGTTCAATACGTTTGTGGTGCTGGATGCGTGCCGGGCAATCGACATGAACGGCTCGCTGGCCTCGGCGATCGAGCGGATGCAGGTGGCCGGGGTCGGGTTGATTCAATCCACTGAATTGCTCTGAGCGATGTCGATTTGTGGCGAGGGAGCTTGCTCCCGCCAAGGACACGCGGCGGCCCTTTAGTAGAGGCCTGCTTCGCAGCCCGGCGGGAGCAAGCTCCCTCGCCACGGGTTTCGCGCAAATATCAGCTCGGGGTAGGCAACCAAAGCCTGAACCGTGCCCCACCCAACGGCGAGCCTTCCACCGTCAACGTCCCGCCCTGCGCTTCCAGCGCCCGCCGGCTGATCGCCAGTCCCAGGCCAAACCCGCCGGTCGCCCGGTCACGGCTGCGATCGAGTCGATAGAACGGCTCGAAAATCCGCTCCCGCTCATCCTCCGGAATACCGATCCCGTCGTCATCCACCCAGATCTCGCAACCCTTGGGGCAGACCTGCACGCCGATCTGAATGCGCTTTTCGCAGTAGCGCATGGCGTTGCGCAGCAGGTTCTGAATCGCTCGGGCGGTCAGGCGCGGATCGAGAGAAAAACGTTCCAGCTGGTTGTGCAGCAGCACGTCGATGACGATGTCCGGCGATTCCAGTTCTTCATCGACGCTGCCCAGAATGCTGTCGATGAATTCATCCAGCGCCACCTCGACCTGCTCCGGCAAACGCGCCGGATTCTGCAGGCGGCTGTAGGACAGCAACTCCAGCACCAATTCATCGAGTTCACGAATGTGCGCGACCAGACCTTGCAGGCGCTCACGACTGGTTTGCGGCAAGTCATCGGACAGCGCCAGCGCCAGGCCGAAGTCCAGACGGGTCAGCGGTGTGCGCAGTTCGTGGGACACCGCATTGAGCAGGTCGCGCTGCTGATTGAGCAGGTTTTCGATGTCGCCGGCCATGGTGTCGAACACGCTTGCCAGACTGCCGATGTTCGAACTTGGAGCGATTTGCGTACGCTCGCTCAAATGGCCCTTGCCGAAACGTTCGGCGGTGCCCTTGAGTCGCTCCAGATCCCGCCAGTGCGGGCGCAGCCAGAGCAACAGGCACGCCAGCAGGCTCGCGCCGATCAGTACGTTGATGCTCCAGTACAGCAGGTTCACGTCCATCGGATCCGGCGGCACCACCATTTGCACGGCGATTTCCCCGTTCAACGGTGTCACCGCCAGCGTGCGCCAGCCCCAGTCTCCAATACGCACCACGTTTTCGCCGCGGCGCAGACGCTCTTGTTCGATCGGGGTGAAATCGGCGTTGTCGATACGGGCCAGGACAATGTGCAGCGGCTGGAAGTCCCTGTCCATCGAAGCGGCAACCGCCGGCCACTGATCCTGCGGCACGGCGCGAAACTGCTTGGTGATCAGCGATTGCAGACCACGGGAATAGTCGAGGTTATAGGTGACGAAACGATCCCTGAACGCCATCACCACCAGATCCGGCACCAGATAGATCGCCGCACTGTAGGAAACGATCGTCACCAGATACAGGCGAAACAGGATTCTGAACATCGACTCAGCATTCCCACTCGGAACGGCTGAACAGATAACCCTTGCCCCACACGGTCTTGATCTTGCGCGCTTCGCCCGCGTGGTCGTCGAACTTGCGCCGCAACTTGGAAATCGCCACGTCCACCGAACGGTCAGTGCCGTTGAATTCGATACCGCGCAGGCGTTGCAGTATCTGATCGCGACTCAATACCTCACCGGCATGACGGGCCAGCACCACCAACAGGTTGTATTCACCGCTGGACAGCTCCACCGGTTGATCGCGCCAGGTCACCGTGCGCTCGGACAGGTCAATGCACAGATTGCCCATCAGGATCCGATCGTTGGCGGTCATCGGTTCGCCGAGACTGCTGCGGCGCAGCAAAGTCCGCACTCGCGCCAGCAGAACCCGTGGTTCGCAGGGCTTGGTGACATAATCGTCAGCGCCCATTTCCAGGCCCAGCACCTGATCGTGGCTGTCATCACGGGCGGTGAGCATCAGGATCGGCAGCGTCGCGGAGTCGGCGCGCAGCAGTCGGCAGACCTGCAAGCCGTCGAGGCCCGGCAGCATCAGGTCGAGAATCACCAGATCCGGCGGATTGAGCCGCGCCCGTTCGCGCACATGGTCGCCACGCCCGATCACGCTGACGGAATAACCGTTGCGCTCCAGGTAGCTGGAAATCAGTTCGGCGAGGGCGGTGTCGTCTTCGACCAGGAGGATGTTGGGCATTGAGGTGTCCAGATATCGCGGTGGTGTTTGTCAGGCCCCCTTCGCGAGCAGGCTCGCTCCCACATTGGATTTGCGTCGTTCACAAAACCTGTGGGAGCGAGCCTGCTCGCGAAAGCGGTTCAACAGTCACGAAATAATTCAAGGCGTAAAGGATATACGCCCGCAATCGTCCCTGAGCAAAACCCTTACACAATTTCACACAGCGCCTACAAAGCTTCACCGCTACCCTCGGTGCCTGCCCGTAGGATGCGCAGATCAATATTGGGGGTTGTACATGTCGAAGAATCTGTTGGCCGGACTCGGCCTGATCGCATTGGCGCTGACGCTGAGTGCGTGTGATAAATCCTCGGACGCCGAGGAACAGACGCCGCCGGCCACGGTGCGGGTCGAAACCCTTGAGGCACGCCCCCTCTCGATCACCAGTGAACTGAGCGGGCGCATTGCCGCGCCACGCATCGCCGAAGTCCGCGCCCGAGTGGCCGGTGTTGTGCTGCAACGCACATATCGCGAAGGCAGCGACGTGAAAAAGGGCGACGTGCTGTTCCGCATCGACCCGGCACCATTCAAGGCCGACCTGGACAGCGCCGAAGCCGCCCTGCGCAAGGCCGAGGCCAACGCCTTTCAGGCGAAGTTGCAGGAGCAACGCTACGCCCAATTGATCGACGACAAGGCCATCAGCGCTCAGGACTACGACAACGCCCGCGCCACTGCCCGGCAGACCGCCGCCGAGGTTGCCGCCAACAAGGCCGCCGTCGAGCGGGCGAAGCTGAACCTCGGTTACGCCACCGTCACCGCGCCGATTTCCGGCCGCGTCGGCCGCGCTCTGGTGACCGAAGGCGCGCTGGTCGGCCAGAACGAAACCACGCCCATGGCACTGATCCAGCAACTGAACCCGATCCACGCCGACCTCACCCAGTCCACCCGAGAATTGAATGAGCTGCGCCGGGCCTTCCGCTCCGGCCAGTTGCAGCAGGTGGGCCAGGATCAGGTCAAGGCCACGCTGATCCAGGACGACGGCAGCCTCTATCCATTGCCAGGCAAACTGCTGTTCAGCGACATCACGGTCGATCCGGGTACCGGGCAGATCGTTTTGCGCAGCGAGTTCCCCAACCCGGACCTCGACTTGCTGCCCGGCAGCTACGTGCGTGTGCGACTGGAACAAGGTGTGATCCAGCACGGCCTCACCGTGCCGCAACGCGCCGTTCAACGTGACAGTGCCGGTGTGGCCCAGGTGCTGACCGTCGACGATCAGATGCGCGTCGCCCTGCAACCGGTGCAGCTGGGCGCCGTACAAAATGATCGCTGGATCGTCACCGGCGGCCTGAAGGCCGGCGACCGCGTGGTCATCGAAGGTTTGCAGCACGCCCGCCCCGGTGAAACCGTGCAGATCGACGACACCCCTCTTCCACTTGCCCAGACCTCTGGTCAGTAAGCAGGACGCTCTTCTATGCCGCAGTTCTTTATCGACCGCCCGGTATTCGCCTGGGTCGTCGCGTTGTTCATCCTGTTGGCCGGTGCGCTGGCCATCCCGCAGTTGCCGGTGGCGCAATACCCGGACGTCGCACCGCCGCAGATCGAAATCTATGCCGTGTACCCGGGCGCTTCGGCGCAGACCGTCGACGAAAGCGTGGTCAGCCTGATCGAGGAAGAGCTCAACGGCGCCGATCACTTGCTGTACTTCGAATCACAAAGCAGCCTCGGCAGCGCCACGATCAAGGCAACGTTTCAGCCCGGCACCAACCCGGAACTGGCGCAGGTCGATGTGCAGAACCGACTGAAGGCCGTCGAGTCGCGTCTGCCGCAGGCGGTCAATCAGCAAGGCTTGCAGGTGGAGAAGGTTTCCGCCGGCTTCCTGTTGTTGATCAGTCTCACGTCCAGCGACGGCAAGCTCGATGACGTGGCGCTCAGCGATTACCTGGCGCGCAACGTGATGAACGAAATCAAACGCATCGACGGCGTCGGCAAGGCCCAGTTGTATGGTGCCGAGCGGGCAATGCGGATCTGGGTCGATCCGCAGAAGCTGATCGGTTTCAACCTGACGCCGGCCGACGTCAACGCCGCCATCGTCGCGCAGAACGCTCAGGTCTCGGCTGGCAGCATCGGCGATCTGCCGAACCCTGGCACTCAGGAAATCACCGCGACGGTTCTGGTCAAGGGGCAATTGTCGACGCCGGAAGAGTTCGCCGACATCGTGCTCAAGGCCAACCCGGACGGTTCCACCGTGCGCATCAAGGATGTGGCACGGGTGGAAATCGGCAGTCAGGAATACCAGTTCGGCACCCGCTTGAACGGCAAACCCTCCACCGCCGTCGGTGTACAACTCTCGCCGGGCGCCAACGCGCTGAGTACCGCAACGCTGATCCGGGCAAAGATGGATGAGCTGTCGCGTTACTTTCCGAAGGGCGTGGAATACAAGATCCCTTACGACACCTCGCCGTTCGTGAAGGTCTCTATCACCAAAGTGGTCTACACCCTCGGCGAAGCGATGCTGCTGGTGTTCGCGGTGATGTTCCTGTTCCTGCAGAACATCCGCTACACGCTGATCCCGACACTGGTGGTACCGGTGGCGCTGATGGGCACCTTCGCGACCATGCTCGCCCTGGGCTTCTCGATCAACGTGCTGACCATGTTCGGCATGGTGCTGGCCATCGGCATTCTGGTGGACGACGCCATCGTGGTGGTGGAGAACGTCGAGCGGATCATGGCCACTGAAGGCCTGTCACCGAAAGAAGCAACACGCAAGGCGATGCGGCAGATTACCGGCGCAATCATCGGCATCACGCTGGTGCTGGTGGCGGTGTTCATTCCGATGGCGTTCATGCAGGGTTCGGTGGGCGTGATTTACCGGCAGTTTTCGCTGTCCATGGCCACCTCCATTCTGTTCTCGGCCTTCCTGGCCCTGACCTTGACTCCGGCACTGTGCGCCACGCTGCTCAAACCGGTTGCCAAGGGCGAACATCACGAGAAAACCGGGTTCTTCGGCTGGTTCAACCGCCGCTTCGAACGACTGAGTGATCGTTACCAGGGCTGGGTCGGTTACGCGCTGAAACGTACCGGTCGCTATTTACTGATTTACGTTGTGCTGTTGGTCGGTCTGGGCCTGTGCTTCGCACGCCTGCCCTCCTCCTTCCTGCCGGTCGAGGATCAGGGCTACACCATCACCGACATCCAGCTGCCGCCGGGCGCGACCAAGAACCGTACCGTGCAAGTCGCCGAGCAGCTTGAGGCCCACAACAGTGGCGAACCGGGCATCAGTGACAGCGTGGTGATCCTGGGTTTCAGCTTCTCCGGCAGCGGGCAGAACGCCGCACTGGCATTCACCACGCTCAAGGACTGGTCGCACCGTGGCAGCGACGATTCCGCCAGCTCGATTGCCGACCGCGCGAACATCGCCCTGAGCCAGATCAAGGATGCGATGGCGTTCTCGGTACTGCCGCCGCCAGTGGACGGTCTCGGCACTTCGAGTGGCTTCGAGTTCCGTCTGCAAGACCGCGGAGGCCTTGGTCATGCTGCGCTGATGCAGGCCAGAACCGAACTGCTGCATGACGCCGAAGAAAGTCCGATCCTGATGAATGTGCGTGAAAGCGCGTTGGCCGAAGCGCCGCAGGTGCAGCTGGAAGTGGACCGCAAGCAGGCCAATGCGCTGGGGGTATCGTTCGCCGATATCAGCAACGTGCTGTCCACGGCCATCGGCTCCTCCTATGTCAACGACTTCCCCAATCAGGGGCGCATGCAACGGGTGGTCGTGCAGGCTGAAGGCGACCGCCGCAGCCAGGTGGATGATTTGCTCAAAATGCACGTACGCAATGACGCCG
Source organism: Pseudomonas sp. BW7P1 (assembly GCF_024981055.1). Classification (NCBI taxonomy): domain Bacteria; kingdom Pseudomonadati; phylum Pseudomonadota; class Gammaproteobacteria; order Pseudomonadales; family Pseudomonadaceae; genus Pseudomonas; species Pseudomonas sp. BW7P1. Next base: position 3,274,122 of record NZ_CP103374.1, read on the forward strand.
GGAAAATGGTGCCGTTGTCCGCGTTCGTCAAGGCGACCTGGACTCAGGGCCCGACGCAGTTGACCCGATACAACGGCTACCCGGCCATCGCGATTTCCGGCGAACCTGCACCCGGACACACCACCGGTGAAGCCATGGCCGAAATCGAGCGGCTGGTGGCTCAGGGCCCGCAAGGTCTGGGTCAGGAGTGGACCGGTCTGTCGTTGCAGGAGCGCTTGTCCGGCAGTCAGGCGCCGATTCTGCTCGGGCTGTCGCTGCTGATCGTGTTCCTGTGCCTGGCGGCGTTGTACGAAAGCTGGTCGATTCCGACTTCCGTGCTGCTGGTGGTGCCGCTGGGTGTGCTCGGTGCAGTGCTGGCGGTCACGCTGCGCGGGATGCCCAACGATGTGTTTTTCAAGGTTGGTTTGATCACCATCATCGGCCTGTCGGCGAAGAACGCGATCCTGATCATCGAGTTCGCCAAGAGCCTGTATGACGAAGGACACGATCTGATTGACGCCACGTTGCAAGCGGCACGCATGCGCTTGCGGCCGATTGTCATGACGTCGCTGGCGTTCATTCTGGGCGTCGTACCGTTGGCGATTGCCACGGGCGCGAGCTCGGCGAGTCAGCAGGCGATTGGTACCGGGGTAATTGGCGGGATGATCACGGCGACGTTAGCGGTGGTTTTTGTGCCGGTGTTCTTCGTTGTCGTGATCAAGCTTGTGCGCAAAACCACCAGACACCATTGATCCCGATAGTGGGAGCGAGCCTGCTCGCGAAAGCGTCGGCACATTCAACATCTATGTTGGCTGGCCGGTCGCCTTCGCGAGCGGGACGTTGCAAACATCCAGCATTGTGGCCATACCTGCCAGCGCTGGGCTAAGGTGTCTGCACACCCTGGCCCATCGAGTCCCCATGCGCTTCCTCGCCCGCACCCACCCTCGCCTCTCCGCTGCCGCACTGTTCGGCCTTGCCGTCGGCCTGCTGGCCCCGGCGGAATCTGTCATCAGCAAAATTCTCATCGGCTGGAACGCCGGGGTCTGGACGTACCTGATCCTGATGCTGTGGCTGACCATCCGCGCCAAAGCGCCGGACGTCAAGCGCATTGCCGAAGTCGAGGATGAAAATGCCGGGCTAGTACTGCTTGTCGTCTGTATCGCTGCGTTGGCCAGCCTTGCCACTATTACCGTCGAACTGGCCGGCAGCAAGGACCTGGAAACCACCCGCAAACTCTTGCACTACGGTTTTACCGCGCTGACCGTGATCGGTTCATGGCTGCTGATCGGGGTGATTTTCTGCGTCCACTACGCCCGGCTGTTTTACACCTGGAACGGCAAGGAACCGGCGCTGCGTTTTGCCGAAGGCCTGACGACGCCTAACTATTGGGACTTTCTATACTTCTCGTTCACCATCGGCGTGGCGGTGCAGACGGCGGATGTCGGTGTGGCCACGCGGGAGATCCGCAAGATCGTGCTGGCACAGTCGTTGATCGGGTTTGTGTTCAACACCGCCATCCTCGGGTTTTCGATCAACATCGCCGCCGGGTTGTTCGGCTGACGTCAGCGGCTCCCTGCGAAACGCCATTTGTCGGCGACTTACGAATTTCTCCCGATCGTTCACTTGACGATCGATTCTCTTCTGGTGTTTCCTGAAACCGGTTTCAGATCCTGATACAGCGATCTGACCTGACAAATCCAATAATAAGGTTTCAGACCGTGAACGATTTCTCCGCCGCCCAGCGCAGCCGCGTCACCATGCTCGACGTCGCCCAACACGCGGGCGTGTCCAAGGCCAGCGTCTCGCGCTTCATTGGCGACGACCGCGCCCTGCTCTCCGATACGATTGCCCAGCGCATCGAGCAGGCTATCGCCGAACTCGGTTATCGCCCGAACCAGATGGCCCGTGGTCTGAAGCGCGGTCGCACTCGCCTGATCGGCATGCTGGTGGCCGATATCCGCAACCCATATTCGATTGCCGTGATGCACGGCGTGGAAACCGCCTGCCGCCGGCACGGCTACAGCCTGGTGGTGTGCAACACCGACCGCGATGATGAACAGGAACGCCAGCACCTGGCGCTGCTGCGCTCGTACAACATCGAAGGATTGATCGTGAACACCCTCGGCCATCACCGGGATGAGCTGGACGAGTTGAAGCGGGAAATGCCGCTTGTGCTGGTGGATCGCAAAGTAGACGGACTGGACAGCGACATGGTCGGTCTGAACAATCCTCAAGCCATCGAAATGGCGCTGGAACATCTTCAGCAACGCGGCTATCGCGATGTGCTACTGGTGACCGAACCCTACGACGGCACCAGTTCGCGGATCGAACGGGTCGGCAGTTTTCAGCAACAGATGGGGCAGCGCAAAGACATGCATGGCGCGGTGCTGGAAACCGGCCCGCGCCTTGCGAACGACCTTCAAACCTTTTTGAACACACCTGATTCAGGCCCGAAAGCCCTGTTCTGCGCCAACGGCGTGGCGGCGCTGGCTTGCACCCTGGCGCTGCGCGAGATCGGCTGCCGGTTGTTCGAGGATGTCGGGTTGATCGCCCTGGATGATCTTGACTGGTATCCGTTGGTGGGTAGCGGGATTACTGCCCTCGCCCAGCCAACCGCCGAGATTGGCGCACAGGCATTTGAATGCTTGCTCAGGCGGTTGCGTGGGAATGATGAAGTGGCGCGAACATTGGATTTTGCTCCGGTGCTGATCGAGCGCGGCTCGACCATTGGGTTTTGTGGTGACTGAGCCGGCCTCTTCGCGGGCAAGCCCGCTCCCACAGGTTCTGAGCTTTTCACTGACATTGTGGGAGCTGGCTTGCCAGCGATGAGGGCATAAAGAACAACACAGCTTTGGCTGATTATTTTTGAACAAAAATGAAACCGGTTTCAGAGGTAGATAACAATGAATAGACCCGCCGTTTCCATCAGCCTCTCCAGCTACGGCGCCGACCTTGTGCGCCGTCGCGGACAAGGCTCGTTCATCGAAGTGCTGGCCGCTGCGGGCGCCAATCGCATCGAATGGCGCGAAGAGCTGCTGACCAACGAGGTCCCCGAACAACTCGCCGCTGCCACGCGAGCAACAGGCCTGCAAAGTATTTATTCCTCGCCCACCGAACTGTGGCTGGCCGGTCAGTCGCGACCCAATCCCGAACTCATCACCGCACTGCAAAACGCCGAAGCGTTCGGCTCGAAGTGGCTGAAAGTGTCGCTGGGCGTCTTCACCGACAGCAACGATTTGCAGAGCCTTGCGCCAATCCTTCAACAAAGCCCGGTACATCTGCTGGTTGAGAACGACCAGACCCTGCACGGCGGTCGCATCGAACCCTTCCAGCGTTTCTTCGCCGCTGTCGAACAGCACAATTTGCCGATCAAGATGACCTTCGACATCGGCAACTGGCAGTGGCAGGACCAGTCCGCCGCCACCGCCGCACGCTTGCTGGGCCGGCACGTTGGCTACGTGCATTGCAAAGCCGTGGCCCGGCGTACCGACGGCAAACTGGTAGCGGTGCCGCCGGCTGCCACTGACCTGCATCTGTGGGAACAACTGATGCGACACATGGCCCAAGGTGTCATGCGTGCCGCCGAATACCCGTTGCAGGGCGATGACCTGGTGCAACTGACCCGCGAACACGTCGCCGCCCTCGCACGTCTCGGCCAATCCCGCCTGGAGCCTGCTCATGTCTGAGATCGATATTCTGTCGTTCGGCGAAACCATGGCCATGTTTGTCGCCGAACAGAGCGGTGATCTGGCTTTCGTCGATCAATTTCACAGGCGCATTGCCGGGGCGGACAGCAACGTGGCCATCGGTTTGTCTCGACTGGGTTTCAACGTCGCTTGGCTGAGCCGGGTTGGTGCGGATTCGCTGGGCCGATTTGTCGTCGAGACCCTGGCCCGCGAAGGTCTGGATTGCAGCCATGTCGAAGTCGACAACGCGCACCCGACCGGTTTCCAACTCAAGTCGCGCAACGATGACGGCAGCGACCCGACGGTCGAGTATTTTCGTCGTGGCTCGGCGGCCAGTCACCTGTCGTCGCAGTCGATTACCCCGACGCTATTGAATGCCCGACATTTGCACGCCACTGGTATTCCGCCGGCGCTGTCGGCGTCGGCCCGGGAAATGTCCCGAGATCTGATGACCCGCATGCGCCATAACGGGCGCAGCGTGTCGTTCGACCCGAACCTGCGCCCGAGCCTGTGGGCCAGCGAACGGGAGATGATCACCGAGATCAACCACCTCGCCGCCCTCGCCCACTGGGTATTGCCGGGGTTGAGCGAAGGTCGCTTGCTGACCGGGTTTGAAGACCCGGCGGACATCGCGGCGTTCTACCTCGATCAGGGTGCCGAAGCCGTGGCCATCAAGCTCGGGCCGCAGGGTGCGTATTACCGCACGCATCTGGATCAGGGGTTTGTTGCCGGGGTGCCGGTTGAAACCGTTGTCGACACGGTCGGTGCCGGGGACGGATTTGCGGTGGGGATGATCAGTGCCCTGCTGGAGCACCTGAGTTTTCCCGAAGCCGTCAGACGTGCCAACTGGATTGGCAGCCGGGCGGTGCAGAGCCGTGGCGACATGGAGGGTTTGCCGACCCGATCCGAACTCACCGCTGAATTCGAGGCCGCCATCGCGAGCAAGTCGAATCGTCGCACCGCCGCTCCCACAGATTTTGTGTACACCGCCGAACCTGTGGGAGCGGGCTTGCCCGCGATGAGGCCCTGACAGGCAATACATTTTTTGAACCTGCTGCGACAAAAACAACAAGCTCAGGAGCAAGACCATGAAAACCGCAACCCTCGCCACCCGCCGCTGGTGGTACATCATGCCGATCGTGTTCATCACCTACAGCCTGGCGTACCTGGACCGGGCCAATTACGGCTTCGCCGCAGCCTCGGGCATGGCCGCCGACCTGATGATCACTCCGGGCCTGTCCTCGCTGCTCGGCGCGCTGTTCTTTCTCGGTTACTTTTTCTTCCAGGTGCCCGGGGCGATCTACGCGCAAAAGCACAGCGTGAAGAAACTGATCTTCGTCAGCCTGATTTTCTGGGGCGGGCTCGCCACGCTGACCGGCGTGGTTTCCAACGCCTATTGGCTGATCGTCATCCGCTTCATGCTCGGCGTGGTCGAAGCGGCGGTGATGCCGGCGATGCTGGTGTACCTGTGCCACTGGTTCACCCGCGCCGAACGCTCCCGGGCCAACACCTTCCTGATCCTCGGCAACCCGGTGACCATGCTGTGGATGTCGGTGGTTTCGGGCTATCTGGTGCAGCATTTCAGCTGGCGCTGGATGTTCATCATCGAAGGCCTGCCGGCGGTGCTCTGGGCATTTATCTGGTGGAAGCTGGCGGATGATCGCCCGGCCCAGGCCAAGTGGCTCAGCGACCGGGAAAAGCACGATCTGCAAAGCGCTCTCGCTGCCGAACAGGTCGGGATCAAAGCGGTGAAGAACTACGCCGAAGCCTTCCGCTCGCCGAAGGTGATCATCCTGGCGCTGCAGTTTTTCTGCTGGAGCATCGGTGTCTACGGCTTCGTGCTGTGGCTGCCGTCGATCCTCAAGGCTGGCGCGCAGATGGACATGATCGAGGCCGGGTGGCTGTCGGCCCTGCCCTATCTGGCGGCGGTGATCGGCATGCTGCTGGTGTCGTGGGGCTCGGACAAACTGCAAAAGCGCAAACGCTTCGTCTGGCCGCCGCTGCTGATTGCCTCGGTGGCGTTCTACGGCTCGTACGCCTTGGGCGCGGAGCATTTCTGGTGGTCGTACACGCTGCTGGTGATTGCCGGCGCCTGCATGTACGCGCCTTACGGGCCGTTCTTTGCCATCGTCCCTGAGATCCTGCCGGCCAACGTTGCCGGCGGTGCCATGGCGCTGATCAACAGCATGGGCGCCCTCGGCTCGTTCGGCGGTTCCTATCTGGTCGGTTACCTGAACAGCTCCACCGGCTCGCCCGGTGCTTCGTACCTGTTGATGAGCGGCGCGTTGCTGCTCTCGGTGGTGCTGACGATTTTTCTCAAGCCCGGCGCCAGCGACCGGGCGAACGCCAAGCGCGTCGCACCGCGTCCGCTGCCGGCCCATTCCTGAATTGATAGAGAGATGACTGCGATGAGAAAGCAGGTTGTGCTGTACAAGAAACTGTCGCCGACGTTGATGGCTCGCCTTGAGGAACAGGTCGATGTGACGTTGATCGAAAGCCTTGATGCCGACGGTCTGATGAAGCTGCGTGACGCCCTGCCGGTTGCCCACGGATTGCTTGGCGCGAGTTTGAAGCTGGATGCGACGCTGCTCGATCTGGCACCGAAGCTCGAAGCGATATCCAGCGTTTCGGTGGGCGTGGACAACTACGACATCGACTACCTGACCCGGCGCCGGATCCTGCTGACCAACACCCCGGACGTACTGACCGAAACCACTGCCGACACCGGTTTCGCGCTGATCCTGGCCACCGCTCGAAGGGTGGTGGAACTGGCGAACATGGTGCGCGGCGGTCACTGGCACCGCAGCATCGGCCCGGCGCATTTCGGCACCGACGTGCATGGCAAGACGCTGGGCATCATCGGCATGGGGCGGATCGGCGAAGCGTTGGCCCAGCGCGGACATTTCGGATTCGGGATGCCGGTGATCTATCACAGTCAATCACGCAAACCGGCGGTTGAAGCACGGTTCGATGCGCAGTACAGAACGCTGGAGAATTTGTTGCAGCAGGCGGATTTCATCTGTCTGACGTTGCCGTTGACCGCGCGGACCGAAGGTTTGATTGGCGCCGAGCAGTTTGCGTTGATGCGCCCGGAGAGCATCTTTATCAATATTTCCCGAGGCAAGGTGGTGGACGAGGCGGCGATGATCGACACCTTGCGCCATAACCGGATTCGCGCGGCGGGGCTGGATGTGTTCGAGCGTGAGCCGCTCAATCACGACTCACCACTGCTGCAGTTGAACAACGTGGTGGCGACGCCGCACATGGGTTCGGCAACCCATGAGACGCGCGAGGCGATGGCGCGGTGTGCGGTGGAGAATCTGTTGACGGCGCTGGGTGGGGAGAAGCCGAAGAATCTGGTGAACTCATCAGCCTGGCAAGGCTGAAATCTTCAGCGCCTGTCAGGTCGACTTGCCCGCGAAGAGGCCATCAAGGACAACACAAAATCTTCAGGCACTGCGCACTTGCAAAAGCTGCGCAGCACAAAGGGCAATCCGCGAACACGCGTCCGCCAGCTTCACCCGATCCACCACCAGCCCAATGCGGATATGTCCCGCCGCGCTCGGCCCGAACGCCTCCCCCGCCAGCACCGAAACCCCATACCCTTCCAGCAGGCGCTCGGCAAACGCTTGTGCGTCGAACCCGGTCTGGCGCACATCGACCATCACGAACATCCCGCCGTCGGGCCTGATCGGGTACAACCCCGGGCAGCCGCGCAAACGCTCGCACACCAGATCCCGGCGCAACCGGTATTCCTCGCGCATCTGTGTCACTTCCGGCAAGTCTTTCTCCAGTGCGATCTGCGCGGCTTTCTGCACGAAGTCCGGCAGACCGAACAGCATGCTCAGCGACAGATTCACCAAATGCCCAGCCAAGGGTTTGGGCCCGATCATCCAGCCGATGCGCCAGCCGGTCATCGCGTGGGATTTCGACAGGCTGTTGATGGTCGCCGTGCGCTCGGCCATGCCCGGCAGGCTCGCCGGGCTGACGTGCCGGCCTTCATACAACAATTCGCTGTAGACCTCATCGCTGATCAGCCACAAGTCGTGGCGGATGCACAGCGTCGCCAGCTCCTGCCAGATCAGCAATGACAGACTGGCGCCGGACGGATTGTTGGGGCTGTTGAGCAGCATGGCCCGAGTCTTGGACGTGATTCGCGCCGCGACATCCGCCGGATCGACACGAAAGCCGTTCTCCGGGCGAACCGGCACCGGTACGACCGTCGCACCACAGGCACCAAAAACACCTTCATAAGTGACGTACATCGGCTCGGCAACGATCACCTCATCGCCCGGATCAAGCAGACATTGCGCCACCGAATACACGGCGCATTGCGCGCCGGGCAGCACGATCACATGGTCAGCGTCCACTGGCTGGCCGCTATTGCGCCGATGGCGTTCGGCGATCCGCGTGCGCAGCTCCAACCGGCCGCGCACTTCGGAATAATGGGTATCGCCCGCCAGCAGGCTGTCGATGGCGCCGTGAATGATCGGCAGCGGCGTGTCGAAATCCGGATCACCCACCGACAGCAGCAACACATCGACCCCTTCGGCGCGCAGTTCCAGCGCTCGGTCGTGAATCCGCCAGGCCGCTGCTCCCTCCCCGGCGATTCGTTGGGTCAAGGCTGAATAGCGCATGTACGTCTCCTGATTGCGCGGTCTCCAGCCTTCACCCTAGGTCAAATCACAAACCGCGCCACCATCGCATTCAAATCCACCGCCAGGCGCGACAGTTCATGGGTCGCGGCGCTGGTCTGGTTTGCTCCGGCCGCCGATTGGGTGGCCAGATCACGGATATTCACCAGGTTGCGATCCACCTCGCGGGACACTTGCGCCTGTTCTTCGGATGCACTGGCGATCACCAGGTTGCGCTCGTTGATCTGGTGAATCGATTGGGTGATTTGCTCCAGCGCGACGCCGGCGGCGCGGGCCATTTCCAGTGTGGTCTGGGTGCGCTGGTTGCTTTGTTGCATCGATTCCACCGCTTCACCCGTGCCGTTCTGGATGCCGGCGACCATTTTTTCGATTTCCTGGGTCGATTGCGCGGTACGGTGGGCCAGCGCACGAACTTCGTCCGCCACCACCGCAAAGCCACGTCCGGCCTCACCGGCGCGGGCCGCTTCGATGGCGGCGTTGAGCGCCAGCAGGTTGGTCTGTTCGGCGATGGCGCGGATCACGTCCAGCACCTTGCCGATGTCGCGGCCCTGCGCAGCCAGGCCTTCGATCATTTGTGCGGTGTTCTGCACGTCCTGAGTCATGGTCTGGATCGCATCGACGGTTTTCACCACCTGATCGCGACCTTCACGGGCAGCATGGGTCGACTGGTTCGACGCTTCGGAGGTCGACACCGCGTTGCGTGCCACCTCTTCCACCGCAGCGGTCATTTCGTTGACGGCGGTGGCGGCCTGTTCGATTTCGTCGTTCTGCTGTTGCAGGCCACGGGAGGCTTCTTCGGTCACGGCGCTGAGTTCTTCGGCAGCGGCGCCCAGTTGCGTGGCAGAGCCGGCGATCTGTTCGATAGTCTTGCGCAGGTTGGCCTGCATCGCGGCCAACGCTTCGAGCAGCCGCGCCGGTTCGTCCTTGCCGTCGATCTCGATGGCTTTGGTCAGGTTGCCGCCGGCGATGGTTTGCGCAGCAGCGACGGCGCGGTTCAGCGGGGTGACGATGCTGCGGGTCAGCAGCCAGGCCAGCAGCACGGTCAGCAACGCAGCGATCACCGCCACTACGACGATCCCGGTGATCGCGCTGTTGTAATGATCGCCGGCCTGGGTCGAAGCGGTTTTCGCATCCGCCGCGTTGATCGCGATCAGTTGGTTGAGCTGTTCGCCCATCTTGTCGGTGCCGTCCTTGATCTTTGTGTTGATCAGGGTGCGCATCTCATCGAGCTTGTCCTGGCGCGACAGGTCCATCATCTGGTTCTGCGCCTGCAGGTAGTTGTCGAGGGTCGTCGAGAACGTCTGGTACAGCGCGCGCTCTTCCGAGCCGGCCGGCAGCGCTGCGTAAGCGGCCTGGGCGGCCCGCACCTTGTCCACCAGCACGCCGATGCGGGTCTGGGCTTCCTGCAAACCGGCCGGGTCGCGGTTGACCAGAATGCGGAACGAGAGGATGCGCAGACGCAGGACGTTTTCGGTGACCACGGCGAGTTGCGTGACGCTCGGCAACTGTGTCGACTCCATCTCCAGCGACGCCTGGCGGATGATCGACATGCGATTGACGGCGAACACGCCGAGCACGATCACCAGCAGGGCAATAAAGGCAAAACCGAGGAAGGCACGAGGCGCGATATTCAGGTTACGCAAGGACATAGGAGGACTCTCGGATGATTGAAACTACGAGCGTCCATGCCGTGATTACTGGCCCGTGGGGTGGGCATCAGTCCGGCGTCACTGTTTTTTGGAAATGTTGTGTGCGCCTGATTTCTGTATCGGCCAGGCTTGAAGAAGTTTGCGGGGAAAGATGAAATTTTTTTCAAGGTGTTGCGGGTGTTTCAGCGGTGAAACACCCGTTGTTTTAGATGATGAGTGACAGGTCAGACGGGAGTCGCCATGCGCCAGACACGGGCAATGTCCGTTGCACGTTCGCGCAACAGACGCGGGGCTTCGGCGCAGGCTTGCTCGAGGGGCATCGGGCCGCCGGTGACGGCGAATGCCGCATCGATGCCGTGTTCGTAGAGTGCCTGATAGCCCTCACCCAACGTGCCGGCGATGACAATGACCGGCACGCCGTGTTGTTTGGCGACCCGTGCCACGCCAAACGGGGTTTTGCCGCGCAGGGTCTGGGCATCGAAGCGCCCTTCTCCGGTGATCACCAGATCGGCGCCTTTCACGGCTTGCGCCAGACCGACCAGTTCCGCGACCACTTCAACCCCGGCCTGGAACCGTGCGCCAAGAAATGCCTTGGCAGCAAAACCCAGTCCGCCTGCCGCACCACTGCCCGGCTCGCCCCTGACATCCTTGCCCAACGCCTGCGCGCAAAGCTCGGCGAAGTGACCGAGAGCGTGATCCAGTTGCTGCACTTGCGCCGGGGATGCGCCTTTCTGCGGACCGAAAATCGCCGAGGCGCCGTGGGGGCCACACAGCGGATTGTTGACGTCGGCGGCGATGTCGAAACGCACCTGTGCCAGACGCGGGTCGAGTTCGCTCAGGTCCAGTCGTGCAAGTTGCGCCAGCGCCAGACCGCCCGGCACCAATGGTTGGCCTTGAGCATCCAGCAGTTTCACGCCCAGCGCCTGCATCGCACCGGCACCGCCGTCGTTGGTGGCACTGCCGCCGATGGCCAGAATGACTCGTTGCGCGCCGGCATCCAGCGCCGCACGAATCAGTTCACCGGTGCCGAATGTGCTGCTGATGCACGCATCCCGCTGACCCGGCGGTACAAGCTGCAAACCGCTGGCTTCGGCCATTTCGATGATCGCGGTGCGGTTGTGCGGCAGCCAGCCCCACGCCGCTTCAACCGCCGCGCCCAGCGGGCCACGCACACGGGTGCGGCGCAGTTCACCTTCGCAGGCATCGAGAATCGACTCCACCGTGCCTTCACCACCGTCGGCCATCGGGCACTTGACCAGCGTCGCCTGCGGCCAGACCTGCGCCAGACCCAGCGCAATGGCCTCTGCGACGCCCTGGGCACTCAGGCTGTCCTTGAACGAATCGGGGGCGATGACGATTTTCATGCGAATTCTCCAGTTCCAATGCCCCTCATGCTGCCAGTCGCTTGAAACGTTGACGCCTGTCCGCTGCACAAGTGGCGCAGGCGTTTATTGTTCATTTCGACAAATCGTCGGTCTGCGGCAGCAATTGCACCCCGAGATACAGCGCCAGCATGCCGTCGAGCTTCAGCGGATCGACCCCGCTCAGTTCGGCAATTCGTTCCATCCGGTAACGCAGGCTGTTGCGGTGAATCCCCAAGGCATCGGCACAGGCCTGGCTCTGCCCGTCGTGATCGCACCAACTGCGCAGGGTCGCAAGCAACTGGCCGTTGCTGTCCCTGGCGATGACCTTGCGCAACGGCTTGAGCAATTCATCCAGCGCATCGTCGTTGCGATGGCGCCAGAGCATCACCGGCAAGCGATAGCGATTGAGGGTCAGCAACCGTGAGCGCGGCAACACCTCACGGCCATAAGCGAGCAAGTCGCCGACCCGCCGATAACAACGGCGCAGTCCGGCCAGTCCATCGGCCTGCCCGCCGACGGCAATGCGCAAAATGTTCCAGCCCAGGCCATCGAGTTTTTCCAGCAGCCGATCATGCTCGACATTCTGGCTGGCCGGACGGCACCACAGCAGCGAGGACTTGGCCGAACTCACGCACCAACTGTCCGGATAACGCGACATCAACCAGGCACTCAGCGCCTCGACGGTTTGCCCCGGACCATGTTCCAGACCCAGTTCGAACAGATACGGCACCCGCGTCAATTGCGGTTTCAGCCCGAGCTGTTGAGCTTCGTCGACCAGCCTCGGCGAATCCCCCGATTCACTCAACAGCAGCGCCAGCAAGTCGTCGCAACGTTGCCGCCGCCATTGCTGCTCGGATTGCTGGTTGCGCTGACCGACCAGCATTTCAGCGGTCATGCGCACCAGCTCGGCATAAGTGCGCAGTTGCTCCGGCTCGCCGGTGATGCCGAGCACCCCGATCAAGCGCTGATCGAGCAACAACGGCAGATTGATCCCCGGCTGCACGCCTTTCAAATGCACGGCGGTCTGCGCGTCGATCTCCACCACTCGCCCATTGGCCAACACCAGTTGCGCGCCTTCGTGGCGGGTGTTGATGCGCTCCGGCTCGCCGCTGCCGAGAATCAGCCCCTGGCTGTCCATGACGTTGACGTTGTACGGCAAAATGGCCATGGCCCGGTCAACGATGTCCTGGGCGAGGTCGTGATCGAGTTCGAACATAAGGGGAAATCCTTGAAAACAGGCGCGGACGGTTGTTCACCCGCACAGGGTCCGCCGGCAAACCCTGTGCTCAGGCACAAAGACAATCCGGCCAAAGGTGACCGAGACTCTCAGGGCGATCAACGTTACCCTTTGCATCGCAAAAAATCATAATAAAGAGAGAGCCGCCATGTCGCAGAGCGCCGCTGCCGCCCAGACCATCGATGACGGTAAAAACGCCGTCTACAAACGCATCACCCTGCGTTTGATCCCCTTCATCTTCATCTGCTACCTGTTCAACTACCTCGACCGGGTCAATGTTGGATTCGCCAAACTGCAGATGCTCGACGCGCTGAAATTCAGCGAAACCGTGTACGGCCTCGGTGCCGGTATCTTCTTCATCGGCTACGTGCTGTGCGGCGTACCGAGCAACCTGGCGCTGACCAAATTCGGTCCACGGCGCTGGATTGCGCTGATGATGATCACCTGGGGCACACTGTCGACCTGCCTGCTGTTCGTCACCACGCCGACCCAGTTCTACACCTTGCGCCTGTTCACTGGCGCGGCTGAAGCCGGGTTCTTCCCGGGCGTTGTGCTGTATCTCTCGCAGTGGTTCCCGACCTTCCGCCGTGGCCGGATCATGGCGCTGTTCATGTCGGCGATCCCGGTGTCCGGCCTGCTCGGCAGCCCGTTTTCCGGCTGGATCCTCAATCACTTCGCTGCGGGCCAGGGCGGTCTGGCCGGCTGGCAGTGGATGTTCCTGCTGCAAGGCATTCCGACCGTGGTACTGGGCGCGCTGGCTTATTTCCTGCTCAGCGACAACTTCGCCAAGGCCAAATGGCTGACCCCGCACGAGCGTTCGGTGCTGGAAGCCGATCAGGCCGAAGACCTGGCGAACAAACCGAAAACCACCTCCGATTCGCTGATCGCCGTATTCAAGAACCCGGCCATCTGGGCCTTCGGCCTGATCTACTTCTGCATCCAGAGCGGCGTGTACGCGATCAACTTCTGGCTGCCGTCGATCATCAAGAACCTCGGTTTCAGCGATAACCTGGTGATTGGCTGGTTGAGTGCGATTCCGTATCTGCTGGCGGCGGTTTTCATGCTGGTGGTCGGGCGTTCAGCGGACTTGCGCAAGGAGCGTCGCTGGCACCTGGTCGTGCCGATGCTGATGGGCGCCATCGGCCTGCTGATTGCGGTGAACTTCGCGGCGAATCCGGCGATTGCGATTCTCGGTCTGACCATCGCGACCATGGGCGCGTTGACCGGTTTGCCGATGTTCTGGCCGGTGCCGACAGCGATGTTGAGCGCGGGCGCTGCGGCGGGTGGTCTGGCGTTGATCAACTCCATGGGGCAGATGGCCGGGTTCCTGAGCCCTTATCTGGTGGGTTGGGTCAAAGACAGCACCGGCTCGACCGATGCGGCGTTGTATCTGCTGGCAGGCGTGATCGTTGGCGGGAGTCTGCTGGCGTTGCGGATGACGCGCACGTTGCGGGCCTGATTATTGGCAGACACACAAAAACGGCCCGATTCGGGCCGTTTCTCGTTTAGCTCGTTCCCACGCAGAGCTTGGGAGCGATCAGGCTACACCGGCGTTTCTGCCTTCAGTTCCAGATTATCCAGCACCCGATTCACCGCCAGTTCCGCCAGCATGATCAGTTGCCCGATGCCCAACAGCACATGCCGCTGCGGCGCATCGGTCATCCCGGCGAAATCGCTGGCCATGGTTTTGGCGGAGGTCAGGGTTTCGCAGGCGTCGGCCAACAGTTCTTCGCTCGGGATGCCGGGGGCGATGAGGTAGCGGGTGTTGGGTTTGAGCAGCGGTTTTCTGGGGTGGAACAGGTTGAGGTAGTGATCGAGGGCGCGTTCGGCGGCTTCGTGGAATTTCTTCGAGTCGAGGGTTTCGTAGGGGGACGTTGAATCGGCTTCGGGTGGGTTGGGTGTTGGTTTGATCATGGCAAAACTCCTAAGGCGCTTATTGGAGCCACCACTCTCGCTACCAAACGATGGTGGTGGCCAGACGCAGGTTGGTAGGCCGGGCCTTAGGAGAAACGGCGCACCCGAAGGTGCCCTGCGAATGACCACCATAAAATAGAGACGAAAGGCTCTACAGAATGGAGCACTCTGCACTTAAAGACCCGGGCTACCAAACCCGATCGCTGTTTTTCAGCGACGGAGCAACGATAAAATCCGGCCTGTAAGCGCACAAGCCGGCGGATTCTGGCGCAGTCGTAGGCAGCGGCGCAAGGTTGTGTAGCCCGGGGTGCGTGTCTGAACGTGTCCTTTAAACGCCACGATTAAACATTCACAAAATCCCCGTTTTTGCATCCAGTTCCAGCACCAAGCCTCCCGGCATCTGCACAAAAATCTGCCAGATCCCGTCCTCCGGCACCTGCGCCACCTGATACGGCAACCCACTGCTCTGCACCCGTTTCAAAACCACCGCCGCATCTTCATCGGTGCGAAACGCAATGTGACTCAACGCCGCCTCATCCAGCGCGGGCTGCTCAATCACATGCACCAGCGCCTCCCCGTCCTGATACAGCCACCGCCCGGGAAACGGAAACGGCGGCCGGCGCCCCGGCGTCAGTCCCAATAAGGAATTGAAAGCGTCCTGAATCGGCTGCCCGTCCGGCGCATTGAACGCCAGGTGATCGAAGTGCCAAGTCATAACAATCCACCTCCGTCGACGTCGATGATGCTGCCACTGATAAAGCCGTTTTCCATGACCAGCATAAACGCGGCAGCCAGATCCTGTGGCGTCCCGACCCGGCCCACCGGCAACGCGGCCGAGGTGCGGGCGAACATCGCGTTGCGATGACTTTCGTCCATGCCGGCGTAGGCTTCGGTGTCGGTCACGCCGGGGCTGATCACGTTGACCCGGCGCGGCGCCAGTTCCTTGGCCAGTTGTTTGGCAAGGGATTCAAGTGCCGCGTTCAGGGTGGTCTTGATGAATTGTCCGGCGACGAATTTGCGCGACAACAGACCCGAGGTCAGGGTGATGCTGCCCCGCTCGCTCAGGAACGGCAGCGCCGCTTGAATGGCGCGCAAGCTGCCCCAGAATTTCACGTCGAACGCCTGCTGAGCCTGGAGCAGATCGCTGTCGGCCAGCGGCTTGGCGCTGACGCTCGGCCCTGCAGTAATCACCAGATGATCAAAGGCGCCGATGCTTTCGAACAGTTGACGCAGCGAGGCGTCATCAGTGACATCGGCCGTTTCGTGACGGACACCGTCATGGGTTTCGGAGGTTTCGACACGGCGCCCGACCGAATAAACACGGGCGCCACGTTCAGCAGCGTTCGACACGACAGCGGCGCCAATGCCGCTGCTGCCGCCGATGACCACAACGGTCTGGTTGTCGAGTGGTTTCATGAAAGTTCTCCGGTAGGCTTAAGGAGATTGCATCTTCCTCGGTTGCCAATCGAAGAAAAATCCCGGTAAATCGGAAGGATACTTAAAGGATTTTTACCAATGAGCTCGATCCTCGACCTGGAAATCTTCGTCCGCACTGCCGACTCCGGCAGCATTTCCGCCGCCGCCCGGGCGCTGGAGCTGACCCCGGCGGCGGCCAGCATCGCCCTGAAACGCCTGGAAACCCGCCTCGGCATCCGCCTCTTCGCCCGCTCCACCCGCAGCATGCGCCTGACGGAAGAAGGCCGGCGCTACCTGGAAAGCGTGCGTCTGGCACTGGCCACTCTGGCCGAGGGCGAACAAGCGCTGAAGCAGCAGACCGAAGGCCTGAGCGGCGTGCTGCAACTGGCGGCGCCGTCGGACTTCGGGCGCAATGTGTTGCTGCCGTGGCTGGACGATTTCAAGCGCGAGCACCCGCACATTCAGCTGCAATTGCTGCTCAACGACCGGCATGCAGATCTGTTTCGCGAGACGGTGGACGTGGCGCTGCGTTTTGGCGTGCCGAGTGATTCGACGCTGGTGGCGTTGCCGATTCTGCCTGAGCATCGCCGTGTGGCCTGCGCCAGCCCTGCGTATCTGGAACGCCACGGCACACCGCAAACCCCCGCCGGACTGAGCGAACACAGCGCCCTGCTCTACCTGCGCAATGGCCGGCCTTACAACACCTGGCGTTTCCATCGCGAAGACGAAACGGTCGAGGTCGAAGTACGCGGCGACTACCTCAGCGACGACGGCGAAGTCGCCCGCCGCTGGGCGCTCGCCGGGCACGGTATCGCCTACAAGGCCTGGCTCGACGTGGCCGAAGACGTGCGCGCCGGGCGGCTGGTGACACTGTTCGATGACTGGCACGGCGAGAGCGTGCCGTTCAATCTGCTCTGCCCGCACCGGGTGCAGGTGTCGGAACGGGTGAAGGTGTTGCAGGCATTTTTGCGCGAGCGTTGCGAGAGGCTTTGCGATTAGAAGAAAATCCGTAAATTGATGATGGTACGGAATTATTGGCTTGACCGTTCAATCCCTGGATCTCCAAGGATTGAACGGATAGAAGTATGAATTTTGCCAGTGCCCCTTGGTTCCAGTAACAGGTGTCAGACTAGTGTCAGACACCATGACACCCAAGGTTCACTCGTTATAACTGCGTAGAAAGTGTTATTAGCGCGGATTGCTCTACCGTAATCCCCAATAAGGATGCAAGTCCACACACTGTAACCCCTAGCAGGAACTTGATAAACGCGCAATATATCTCTTATAAAATCATTATTATAAGTTGTGACACCTCCCAAGGAGTTCATCCATTCGATCGATTGTTCAATAGGAAGTGGTGTGGGGCTTATATGCAGTTTGTATTTATTGGTCACTACGACAAGGAAAGACAAGGTTGTTCCTTCCTGATCGGTAACATACGCAGTTGCAACACCATTTTTTAGCCCCACAAACTTGCCCTCAGCGGTGACAGGAGCAATCAATGGTTCGGATGACGCCCAGTCATACGGCGGGACACCTCCGATTGGAACCCGAACGCCGGTATTGCCAATCGAGTCCTCCCCTGTTTTCGGCCACCCATCCACTCTCACCGAAAACCCGTTCAGTTTCATCTGTGTCCGATCCATGCTGAAAGCCAGTCGCCTGATCGTCCAAGGCTCGGACTCAAACTGATTCCCGGTTTTTTCCTTCACAGTGAAACTATGCTGCCCTTCCGCTATTGGTATAAACGTGCTCTGCCATTTGTAATTCGTCCCGACAGTCACTTCCCCTTTAAACGTGCCCGCATCGAAAACTTGCAGCACAACACCCGCCAGCGCAGACCCCGACAACATCACCTTGTTGTCGGAAACAGTCCCGCCATTCTCCAGTTCCACGTTGAACGAGTTCTTCATCGAAGTTATCACGGGTTTCTGAATGACCCGTGCCCGTGCATTTTTTGAGGTGGCATTAACTTCATTCCCACGAATACATTCGTAAAGAACCTTGACCGTACTGTCGGCAATCACCTTGGCATTGGGGATCATCAACCGATGGGTAAACGGAAGCCTTGTCACCGAAGTGTCAACCACGTGTTCAACCACGCTTCCGGCACTGGGTGTCGCGGTGTACCTCACCCTCAAGGTGTCTCCGCTTTCCCAGCGCGGTGCAAGAACATGAACTTGAATGGTCAGATCCCGAGTGCCGAGCTTGTTCAAATCGATGGTGTCCGGCTCATCATTGGGATCGTCCGGGTCCTCGGCGATGTCGGGAGCAGCCATCCGGGCGCCCTTCAGATCAATCACCAGACGGATCGGCTTCGACCAGGGAGAGGTCGGGTCCGCCCCGTTGGTGAGTTCGTCCTCGACCGTAAAGTCAAAAGCGGCTTGCGGATTGTCGCCAGCGGCTTCGAAAAAGGCTTTATCGAGCAACATCCCGATGATGGTCGGCTCAGTGGTCGGTGTGGAGGGGGCCTCATCCGGATGGACCACATGAGTAAGAACATGGCCGTTGCAGCGCAGCGAGATTTTGTCGAATGCCCGGCAATACGGGTATATGCAGTACGCCTGCACACCCTGCGCCGCGCGCTCGGCATCGATGCCGTCGTCAATCACGTCTTGCGGCAGGATGAGTCGAAGCTCGGAATGCCCTTCGTCCCCTTTGATCTTGTCTTCGATGCCTGGGCGGATTTTGTTGTACTTGATTGCAAGGGGCGGTTCATAAGTTTCCTCGCTACTATCAAGGCGCCGGGCCGTGTAGTTGAGGGTATTCAGCCGATCGGGAAGCAACAGATTGTGGGGAATGTACAGCGTCGTATCAGACGACGTGGTCTCGGTCTGTTCACTGGTGATTTTCTCCACACCGTTCAGATTCAGAAACACCGTCATCTTGGGTTCCTGGCCCAGCAAGGCGGGAACAATGACCGTGGCCCCCCGAGGTTTATCGTCATAAAAACGAATGGCAAGACCATAATCCGCACCCGCAACATTTTCCTTGCCGTCGGGCAACCGAGGCGCATAAAGATTGATTTCGTCGCCAGCTGCTAACACTTGATCAATTGGTTCGGTGGCCATGAGAACGCTCCAGATTTTACGAAATGTGTCGGCATTTTTTGCTCGCACCGTCAGAGCAGATCAGACGCCATTCACAGGAAAAATACCTACTGTCAGATCTGACAGTGGCGATGAACGGTAGGTATATCCGCGGCGGTTACGGGGCCTCTGCTGGATAAATTCACTTTGCCGCGCCGGATGCTTCTGGTATTTGATGGACGCTTTCCCACCGACAAAAGGATTTCGGCATGAGCTATCGCACACTGGGTCACTCGGGGTTGCAGGTGTCCACCCTCACCCTCGGCACAATGATGTTCGGCGAACAGACCAGCGCGGAAGACTCGCTGCGCATCATCGACAAGGCCTGGGATCAGGGCATCAATTTCATCGATACGGCGGATGTCTACACCAACGGTCGCTCGGAAGAAATCGTCGGCGAAGCCATCGCCCGTCATCGTCATGAATGGGTGCTGGCGACCAAAGTCGGTTTTGGCCCGGTGGATGGCGTGCCGAATCGCAGCGGTCTGAGCCGCAAGCACATCTTCAATGGTCTGGAGGCCAGCCTGACCCGACTCGGCACCGACTACCTCGACATCTATTACCTGCACCGCGAAGACCACAACACCCCACTGGAGGTGACGGTGTCGGCCATCGGCGATCTGATTCGCCAGGGCAAGATCCGTTATTGGGGCCTGTCGAATTATCGCGGCTGGCGGATTGCCGAGGTGATTCGCGTGGCGGACAAACTGGGTGTCGATCGCCCGGTGATCAGCCAGCCGCTGTACAACATCGTCAACCGTCAGGCCGAGACCGAGCAGATCACCGCGGCCCAGACTTACGGCCTCGGCGTGGTGCCTTACAGCCCGCTGGCCCGTGGCGTGCTCAGCGGCAAGTACGCACCGGACGTGACGCCGGACGCCAACAGCCGTGCCGGGCGCCAGGACAAGCGGATTCTGGAGACCGAATGGCGCGTGGAGTCGTTGCGCATTGCCCAGCAGATTCAGCAGTACACCCAGGAGCGCGGGGTCGGGATCGTCGAGTTCGCGATTGCCTGGGTGTTGAACAACGGCGCGGTGACGTCGGCGATTGTCGGACCGCGTACGGAAGAACAGTGGGATGCCTACACCATGGCGCAGGCGGTGAAGATCACGGCGGAGGATGAGGCGTTCATTGATTCGCTGGTGACGCCGGGGCATGCGTCGACGCCGGGGTTCAATGATGTGAGCCATTTTGTGTCGGGGCGTAAACCGCGTCAGCCTTAAGCACCTATGCTTCGACACAGGTCCTGCTCTCGCGGGATCTGTGTCGAATGTTGGAAATATCGATCACTCGACCAATATTCAGCACAAAAACCACGTATCCTGCGCGCCCCGTTTGCCCATCACCCCCGCGAGGACAGTTTGTCTAAAGGTATCGCTCTCTCGGTAACAGCCTCCACACTGTTTGCCGTCATGTATTACTACACCTCGTTGCTCACTCCGCTGAGCGGCGTGGAAATCTACGGTTGGCGGATGCTGCTGACCGTGCCCTGCATGACCCTGTTCATGTTGTTGTCCGGTGAATGGCGGCGTGTGCTGGAGCTGCTGCGCCGGGTTGCGCACTATCCGAAGCTGATCGGTGGCCTGATCCTCTCGTCGGCGCTGCTCGGCGTACAGTTGTGGCTGTTCATGTGGGCACCGCTCAACGGTTACAGCCTTGATGTGTCGCTGGGCTATTTTCTGTTGCCGCTGGCCATGGTGCTGACGGGCCGCATCGCTTATGGCGAAAACCTGTCGTACCTGCAAAAGATCGCGGTGTTTTTTGCCAGCCTCGGCGTGCTGAACGAGTTGTATCAGGTCGGCGGGTTCTCCTGGGCGACGCTGGTGGTCGTCATCGGCTATCCGCTGTACTTCGTCCTGCGCAAACGCCTGAAGGCCGACAACCTCGGCGGCCTGTGGGTCGACATGACCCTGATGCTGCCGGTGGCGTACTGGTTCGTGCACAGCGGCGAACAGGGCTTCGGCGTGTTCGATCAATACCCGGCTCTGACTTGGCTGATTCCGTTGCTGGGCCTGATCAGTGCGTCGGCACTGGTGGTGTACATCATCGCCAGCCGTTTGCTGCCGTTCAGCCTGTTCGGTCTGCTCAGTTACGTCGAGCCGGTGTTGTTGCTGGGGGTGGCTCTGTTGCTTGGCGAGAGCATCAAGGCTGGCGAATGGTTGACCTATATCCCGATCTGGCTCGCGGTGGTGGTGCTGGTGTTCGAGGGGTTCAAGCACCTGATGCGCCAGCGACGCCCATAAGACGTGCAATAAAAAGCCCGGCCTGCACGATGGCAGGCCGGGCTTTTTTACATCTGCAGGTTACTCGGTGGCGAGTACGCCACGACGCACCTGGTCACGCTCGATCGATTCGAACAGCGCCTTGAAATTGCCTTCGCCGAAACCATCGTCGCCTTTACGCTGGATGAATTCGAAGAACACCGGGCCCATCAGGGTTTCCGAGAAGATCTGCAGCAGCAGGCGCTTGTCGTTCTTGTCCGAAGCGCCATCGAGCAGGATACCGCGCGATTGCAGTGCTTCAACCGGTTCGCCATGGTTCGGCAGGCGACCTTCGAGCATTTCGTAGTAGGTGTCCGGCGGTGCGGTCATGAAGCGCATGCCGATCTTCTTCAGCGCGTCCCAGGTCTTGACCAGGTCGTCGGTGAGGAACGCCACGTGCTGGATACCTTCACCGTTGAACTGCATCAGGAACTCTTCGATCTGCCCGGCGCCCTTTGACGATTCTTCGTTGAGCGGGATGCGGATCATGCCGTCCGGTGCGGTCATCGCTTTGGAGGTCAGGCCGGTGTATTCGCCCTTGATGTCGAAGTAACGGATCTCGCGGAAGTTGAACAGCTTCTCGTAGAAGTTCGCCCAGTAGGCCATGCGGCCGCGATACACGTTGTGAGTCAGGTGGTCGATGATCTTCAGGCCGGCACCGACCGGGTTGCGGTCAACGCCTTCGAGGAACACGAAGTCGATGTCGTAGATCGAGCTGCCTTCACCGAAACGGTCGATCAGGTACAGCGGCGCGCCACCAATGCCTTTGATCGCCGGCAGGTTCAGCTCCATCGGACCGGTTTCGATGTGGATCGGCTGGGCGCCGAGTTCCAGCGCGCGTTTGTAGGCCTTCTGCGAATCCTTGACCCGGAACGCCATGCCGCACACCGACGGACCGTGCTCGGCAGCGAAGTACGAAGCCACGCTGTGGGGTTCGTTGTTGAGGATCAGGTTGATCGCGCCCTGGCGATACAGGTGCACGTCCTTGGAGCGGTGGGTCGCGACCTTGGTGAAGCCCATGATCTCGAAGATCGGCTCCAGGGTGCCGGGGGTCGGCGATGCGAACTCGATGAACTCGAAGCCCATCAGGCCCATTGGGTTTTCGTATAAATCTGCCATGGTTGGCGCCTCATCATTCTTATCAATTAACCAGAGTTATTTGTCAGTAATGCTGAGGCCGGTGGGTGGCGCACAGGAGATGCCACGCACACTGCGGGCGAGGAAGTCACCGTAGATCAGTTGAAACCCGAATATCTTCATTGTCGACCCAAGGCTCTTGCGGGCGAGGCTTCTGCTGCCAGAAGACGATTATTATTGTATGCGTAACCGGATTCTACACAGCGTAAAACAGGTTGTCTGCCCTCTCTATAAAATCCGCTTTTTTCCGCCCGGTGCAAGGGGTTTGTTGCACAGCCAGATGCCGGTCAGAATCAGCACGCCGCCCAGGCACATGGACATCGTCAGCTGCTCGCCCAGCAGGACGGCACCGGCCAGCACGGCGGTCAGCGGATTGAGCGCAATGAACACGCCGGAGCGGGTAGCGCCGATTTTGCGGATGCCATCGTAATAACCGATGTAGGCCAGGGCCGATCCCAACACCCCGAGATAGATCAGACTCAGCCACTGCGTCATCCCCAGATCCGCCACCGCCGCCCCGCTCACTTCGCCGCGAACGGCAGCCAGCGCCCAGAGCATCAGCGTGCCGAGCAGAATCGAAAAGGTCACCGTCTGTAACGGACCGATGTTCTGGTTGAGGCTGCGGGAAAACAGCGAATAAACACCCCAGCTCAACACGCAGCCGAAAATCAGCAGATCGCCGATCCAGGCGCCTGGCGTCGCGGCCAGCAGTTGCGGATTACGGCTGATGATCACCACACCGGCACCACAGATGCAGATCAGAATCCCGAGGACTTTCAGTCGACTCAGACGCTCCTTGAACAACAGCCAGGACGCCAGGCCAATCACCGCCGGATTCAACGCGACGATCAGCGAGGCACGCGACGCATTGATGTATTGCAGACCGTAAAAAAAGCACAGGTTGTAAAAGAAAATCCCGAAGAAGCCCAGCAATGCCAGTTGCAGCCATTGCACTGCAGTCGGCCGCGCAAAAGGAATCCGCGCCAGCCGCAAAAAACCGAGCAGCGCGAGGCTGGCCAGCAGGAACCTGAGACTGGCGGCGAGGATCGGACTCAGGCTGCCGGCGAGAAATCGCCCGGCCACCCAGGTCCCGCCCCAGATCATGCTGACCATGGCGAGGTTCACATAGACGGGCAGGTCCGAGGCCACCGGACGGATTGATTCATGACTATTCATAACGCGCTCGACGACGAAACTGACGGATGCCGTATCATTCGAGTAATTGTCGATCATCGTAAAATGAGCTCTTACTCATGACTTTGACCCAGCTCGAAATCTTCTCTCGGGTGGCCGAACTGCGCGGCTTCACCCTCGCCGCCCATCGTCTGGGGATTTCCCAGTCAGCGGTGTCCCATGCCTTGAAGTCACTGGAGCAGGAACTGGGCGTCGAATTGTTTCGCCGGCATCAATCGCAGGTAGAGCTCAGCGATATTGGCCAGCAATTGCTGCTGCGCGCACGGGCGATGCTCGGGCTGGCCAACACATTGCGCCAGGAAGCCGCCGATGCGCGCGGGCTGAAAAGCGGCACCTTGCGTATCGGTTCGTTCGGCCCGACTTCATCGATCAGGTTGCTGCCGCGCATCCTCAGGCATTTCCGCCAGGCGCATCCGGGTATCGAGGTGCATATCGACGAAGGGCCGGATCGTCAGGTGATTCAGTGGCTTGATGAACGACGGATCGATATCGGCTTCGTGGTGCTGCCCGAAGAACGCTTCGATACGTTTGATCTGATGGAAGACCAGATGGTTGCCCTGCTTCCGCCGGGCCATTCTCTGGCGGCACGAGCGGCGCTGAACCTGAAAGACCTGTGCAACGACCCGTTCGTACTCACCGGAGCCGGCTCTTCGGAACTGGTCTCGCGACTGTTCAACGCGGCAAGGCTGAGCCCGAATATCCGCTACAGATGCTCGCAACTGCTGAGTACCCTCGATACCGTGAGTCGCGGCGATGCCATCACGATCGTTGCCGAAGGTTCACTGCCTGACGAACCGGAACCGGCTTATTTGAAGAAGCCGTTATCACCAACCGTGCATCGACACATCGGCCTGGCTGTGCTCGATCAACGCCAGGCCTCTCCCGCTACCTTGGCTTTCATCAAACTGGCGACAACATTGAATTTCCGTTGAGCGGCGCAAGCTCCAGCGGCCATCTATCATGGGCACAGACCCAACGTTTTCCGGAAGGTGCAGCCTGGCCCCGCCTGCAATCGAGCGCACCACACCTTCGTGACAGGATGCCCCCATGCCTCTGACCGCCAGGCCCCGCCGCAAACGCAGTACCCGAATCATCGTGACGCTGTTGTGCGGTTTGCTGCCGATCATCATCGGCACCGTCATTCTTCATATGCAGGCCGAACGCACGCTGGAACAGAGCGCCCGGCAAACCGCAGAGGAAGCCCTGCGCCAGTTCGATCTGATGCTCGACAACACCGCCCAGTCTGCCCGCGAGTTGCTGCCGCTGGCGGGCCAGAGCTGCGAGGACGTCAAACTGGCGTTGCGCGAACAGGTCACCCGCCGCCCCTTTGTGCGCTCGACCAATCTGGTGTGGGACAACAACCTTTATTGCAGCTCGCTGTTCGGCAACTTCAAGGAAACCGTCAATCCGGGCGACTACGCCCAAGGCAAGTTATGGCTCATGAACGGCAACCCGGTGACACCCGACACTGCACTGCTGGTGTATCGACTGAGCGATGGCCGGGCTGGCGCGCTGACGACGCTGGACGGCTATCACTTGAGCAACATTCTGCGGCTGATTGGCCGGCAGACATTGTTGTTGCTGCAGGTCGGCAACAACTGGCTTTCTGCCGACGGCAAGGTGCATCAAAGCGTCCTTCCAGAACTTCCTGTGGCCCAGAGCACGTTGAACTCTCCACACTATGCCTACACGGTGAGGGCCGGTTTTCCCGAACATGAAACCTGGAATTACATGAGCGACGAATACCCGCCGTTGTTCAGTCTGTTGATTTTCTTTGGTGCGGTTTCCGGGGCGATCGGTTACATCGTGCAGAACCGTGCGACCTCCCCCAGTCATGAAATGCTGCGCGCGCTGGAGTCGGGGGAGTTCATTCCCTACTTTCAACCGGTGGTCTATGGCGACAGCAAACGCTGGTCGGGCTGCGAAGTGCTGATGCGCTGGAA
This sequence comes from Pseudomonas sp. BW7P1, assembly GCF_024981055.1. Lineage (NCBI taxonomy): Bacteria > Pseudomonadati > Pseudomonadota > Gammaproteobacteria > Pseudomonadales > Pseudomonadaceae > Pseudomonas > Pseudomonas sp. BW7P1. The sequence continues at coordinate 3,299,646 of NZ_CP103374.1, forward strand.
TCATCCCAAGGAAGGCCTGGTACGCCCTGATCTGTTCATACCCTTCGCCGAACATTCCGGCTTGATCGTACCGATGACCCGTTCATTGATGCAGCAGACCGCCGCGCTGCTCGGGCCGCTGTCTGCTTCCTTCGAGGCCCCCTTCCACATCGGTATCAACATTACGGCCAGTCACTGCCACGACCTCGAACTGGTGGAAGATTGCCGGGAGTTCCTGGCGGCGTTCGCACTCGGCAGTATCAACCTGGTACTCGAGTTGACGGAACGGGAACTGATCGAGCCCAGCGACATCACTCATCAGTTGTTTGCACAACTGCAGGCCATGGGTGTGAAGATCGCCATCGACGACTTCGGCACCGGGCATTCGAGCCTGGGTTATTTGAGAACATTCAATGTCGACTTCCTCAAGATCGACCAGACGTTCGTCGCCATGATCGATAAAGACGCCCTCTCCCGACACATTCTGGACAGTGTCATCGAACTTTGCGCAAAGCTCGACCTGGGGATTGTGGCCGAAGGCGTGGAAACACAAGCTCAGTGCGATTACCTGGCGGCCCATCACGTCAACTTCCTGCAAGGTTACCTGTTCGGCAAACCCATGCCGGCCATGGATTTCATTGAGGCATTAACTCATCATTAACTTGACACGATAAATCCGTGCTTACCGTCGGCACGCACCAAATTGATACAAGACATCGCAGTTTTTTACATAACGAAAACGTCAGGATTTACTCCCGCCGCATTAACTACTACAATTTTTCTTGCCTGTTGCAAGATTGGCAGGTGAGCCACTATCACCGAGTCGCTACAAGGCTCTTGGCTTATAGCTTTGTTTGCGGTTGGTATCAGCCAAACACACTATTGGAGTAAAGATATTGTCCAGACTCGCTGAATTTCGTGCAGCTGAAAAGGCCCTTCAGGAACAGCTCAAGCAGTTGGAATCGCTGAAGAACGACGCCGGGCTCAAGAAAGAAATCGAATTCGAAGAAAAGCTCCAGGGGCTGATGAAAACCTACGGCAAAAACCTGAAAGACATCATCGACATTCTCGATCCGAAATCGAAAAACACCGGCCTGCAACTGGCCACTGCACCCAAGACCCGCCGCGCGCGCGTGGTCAAGGTCTATCAGAACCCGCACACCGGTGAGCTGATCGAGACCAAGGGTGGCAACCATCGCGGCCTGAAGGCCTGGAAGGAACAATACGGTGCAGCCACCGTTGATTCCTGGTTGCGCGGTTAATCCCTCGCAAACATAAAAGCCCTGCGAATGCAGGGCTTTTTTTTGGACAATATCTAACAAATGCAACAATTTCCCGACTCGAAGTTCAGAAACAAACAGACGCTTGCGCTGAACTATGCTTCCGAATGTTGCACCCTCGCTGGGGGCCCAACTTTGTATTTAATCCCTTCAGGTTTCTAACAGAATGAGGATCACCGAACAGCTGACTAAAATTTCAGGCTGTTTCTCGCCGCCATTACTTCCTCCGCGCTGGCCTTGTAAACCTCGGCTTGTCCGGCATACGAAAGTACATAGGCCTTCTGCGCCTCTACTGCGGCGACCAATGTTTGCGACAACACATGACGTCCGTTTTCGGTAATCGTGCAAGTGGTTTCAAGCGCCGCCAATGAACCCAGTGTGACTGGATGAATCTTGTTGCAGACGCTCTGGTAGCCACCCTGGAAAAAGCCCTTCTGCACTGACTTTCGCATTTCCAGCAACACACCTTGCAAATTGACCTGATGACCTGTTTGAACACGCGTCATCGTCAATTCCATCACCATCACCTGATTGCCATCCGCATCGTTTTTTACCGCTCGCTGACGGGAAACTTCCGGCGCTGATTCGGGGAGCGCTTCGACTTGCCAGCCAGCAGGCCAGGTGATGCTCGGCGGATCCGCGAAGGCCGAAGCGGTGACAAGCGACAAGCCGAAGAAAACGAACAGCGATTTGAACGGTCGGATCATTACCAGAAGCACTCGCGGATTGAGCCGTGAAGTGTGAGGGCTCAACTGCCCGCAGGGCAAGCCTGCGCTTTCGGTTTGGCGATGCCGCACCGCATGCGTATCATTGCGCCCATTCACTCGCCCCAATTTGTTACGGAGGGCCCATGAGCCTGCAAGAACTGAACACCTTCCCTGGCGTCACCGCCACCCCGGACAGCGCAACCCGCAACTTTGTCTTCAACCACACCATGCTGCGCGTCAAAGACATCACCAAATCGCTGGATTTCTACACTCGCGTACTGGGTTTCTCGCTGGTGGAAAAGCGTGATTTCCCGGAAGCTGAATTCAGCCTGTACTTCCTCGCCCTGGTGGACAAATCGCAGATCCCGGCCGACGCCGCCGCCCGTACCGAGTGGATGAAGTCGATTCCCGGCATCCTGGAACTGACCCACAACCATGGCACCGAAAACGATGCGGATTTCGCCTACCACAACGGCAACACCGATCCACGTGGTTTCGGCCACATCTGTATTTCGGTGCCGGATATCGTTGCCGCTTGCGCTCGCTTTGAAGAGTTGGGCTGCGACTTCCAGAAGCGTCTGACCGACGGCCGCATGAAAAGCCTGGCGTTCATCAAGGATCCCGATGGCTACTGGGTCGAGATCATTCAGCCAGCCCCCCTGTAAAAGCTGAAAAAGAAAAAACCCCATCATCGCTGATGGGGTTTTCTTTTTTCGGTCCTGGATTTACGCCGGAGCCGAAGTACGGATCAAGTGATCGAAGGCGCTGAGGGAAGCCTTGGCGCCCTCACCCACCGCAATCACGATCTGCTTGTACGGCACAGTGGTCACGTCACCGGCAGCGAAGATGCCCGGGATCGAGGTTTCACCCCGGTTGTCGACGATGATCTCACCACGCGGCGACAGCTCGATGGTGCCTTTGAGCCAATCGGTATTAGGCAACAGACCGATCTGCACGAAGATCCCTTCCAGTTCCACGTTGCGCAGCTCGTCAGTCTTGCGGTCCTTGTACCGCAGACCATTGACCTTTTGGCCGTCCCCGGTGACTTCAGTGGTTTGTGCACTGGTGATCACGGTCACGTTCGGCAAACTGTGCAGTTTGCGTTGCAGTACCGCGTCAGCACGCAGCTGTACGTCGAATTCCAGCAATGTGACGTGAGATACGATACCGGCCAGGTCAATCGCTGCCTCGACGCCGGAGTTGCCACCGCCGATCACCGCTACACGCTTGCCCTTGAACAGCGGGCCGTCGCAGTGCGGGCAGTAAGCCACACCCTTGTTGCGGTATTCCTGCTCGCCCGGTACGTTCATTTCACGCCACCGTGCGCCGGTCGCCAGAATCACGCTCCTGGCCTTGAGGGTCGCGCCGCTGGCGAAATGAACCTCATGCAGCTCGCCGTTCTTGCCCGGAATCAGCTTGTCGGCACGTTGCAGGTTCATGATGTCGACGTCGTACTGCTTGACGTGTTCTTCCAGGGCCACAGCAAGTTTCGGGCCTTCGGTTTCCTGGACGGAAATGAAGTTCTCGATGGCCATGGTGTCCAGCACCTGTCCGCCGAAGCGTTCGGCTGCAACACCGGTACGAATACCTTTACGCGCCGCATAGATTGCCGCCGAAGCACCGGCCGGGCCACCGCCGACCACCAGCACATCAAAGGCTTGCTTGGCGCTGATTTTTTCGGCCTGACGCTCGATGGCGCCGGTGTCGAGCTTGGTGAGGATCTCTTCCAGGCCCATGCGGCCCTGACCGAAGTTCTCTCCATTGAGGTAAATGCTTGGCACGGCCATGATCTTGCGATCGTTGACTTCGTCCTGGAACAGCGCGCCATCGATGGCGACGTGGCGGATGTTCGGATTCAGTACCGCCATCAGGTTCAGCGCCTGAACCACGTCCGGGCAGTTCTGGCAGGACAGTGAGAAATACGTCTCGAAGTTGAACTCGCCCTTGAGCGAGCGGATCTGTTCGATCACTTCGACACTGGCCTTCGATGGGTGACCGCCAACTTGCAGCAGAGCCAGCACCAAAGAAGTGAATTCATGGCCCATTGGAATGCCGGCGAAACGCAGGCTGATGTCGGCACCCGGGCGGTTGATCGAGAACGACGGTTTGCGTGCATCGTCGCCGCTGTCGATCAAGGTAATCTGATGCGAAAGACTGGCAACGTCTTTCAACAGGTCGAGCATTTCACGGGATTTCGCACCGTCGTCGAGTGAGGCAACGATCTCGATCGGCTGGGTGACCCGTTCCAGGTACGATTTCAACTGGGCTTTAAGATTGGCGTCCAACATACGGGCGATCTCCTGACTTTATTTGAGGCGAAAAAAAGCCCGAGCGAATCTCGCCCGGGCTTTTCTATTGGGCGGTGCAGCTTACTTGGGTAGGTGCAAAGTCCCGCCCTGTGTTGCGTGTCTCACAGACTCAGATCTTGCCGACCAGGTCCAGGGACGGAGCCAGAGTGGCCTCGCCTTCTTTCCACTTGGCCGGGCAAACTTCGCCTGGGTGAGCGGCGACGTACTGAGCAGCCTTGATCTTGCGCAGCAGCTCGGAAGCGTCACGGCCGACGCCGCCATCGTTCAGTTCAACGATTTTGATCTGGCCTTCAGGGTTGATGACGAAGGTGCCACGGTCGGCCAGACCTGCTTCCTCGATCAGCACGTCGAAGTTGCGGGAGATGACATGAGTCGGGTCACCGATCATGGTGTATTCGATTTTGCCGATGGCTGGCGAGGTGTTGTGCCAGGCAGCGTGAGCAAAGTGGGTGTCGGTGGAAACGCTGTAGATTTCTACGCCCAGTTTCTTGAACTCAGCGTAGTTATCGGCCAGGTCTTCCAGCTCGGTCGGGCAAACGAAGGTGAAGTCGGCCGGGTAGAAGAACACTACGGACCATTTGCCTTTCAGGTCAGCGTCCGAGACTTGTACGAAGTCGCCGTTTTTGAACGCGGTCGCTTTGAACGGTTTTACTTGGCTGTTGATGATAGGCATTGATGACTCTCCGTCAGGGTTGTGAATTCGATGGGTGAATCCTACCCACTCACTCGACGGATGGCTCATTGGCAAACCTGATGCTGCTGATTTGTTTTCGCTATTAGCTGACTGTATTAATAGAAGAAAACGATATCTACGACGACAACGGCTTATCCGTAATCCGGGCCATCCCGTGAAAAGGGCTTGCTTCAACATAGCGCATGGCAGACTTCATATCCTTCCAGCCCACGTAACTCATCAACGATTTGAGATCCCAGCCACTTTGATGGGCCCAAGTGGCAAAGCCACGCCGCAACGAGTGACTGGTGTAGCGCTCGGCGCAGATCCCTGCACGCTCAAGGGCCTGACGCAACAGCGGAATCACACTGTTGGCGTGCAACCCCTCCTCGCTCAGATTTCCCCAACGGTCGACAGCGCGAAACACCGGGCCGCGCACCAGCGCCGCTTCGGTGATCCATTCGATATACGCCTGCACCGGACATAACTTCAACAGCGCCGGGGCCTGATAGGTCTGCCCCAGGTTTTCCCGGTCGCCTTTGCTGCGCGGCAAGTAAAGGGTGATGCCACTGCCGGCGTGGGCCTGGACGTGCTCGATCTGCACCCGACACAGCTCATCACTGCGAAACCCGCGCCAGAAACCCAAAAGAATCAACGCTCGGTCACGGCAGGCTCTGAGCAGCAACGGCCGATCCTGTTTTTCCCGGGCCTCTTTCATTTCCTGCTCGAGCCAGGCCACCGTCTGCTCGAGATCTTGCAATTGCAAGGGCTCGGCCTGTTTTTCCTGCGCAGGATGCAGCGCGCGAATGCCCTTGAACACCTTGCGCACGACCGGCGTCTTGGTCGGATCGACGAACCCCTGGCTGTTATGCCACTGCGCCAGCGCCGACAGACGCAGTTTCAGCGTATTGACCGACAGCACGCCCGCATGAGCCACCAGATAGCGCGCAACACTGTCCGCCGTCGCGGGCAGAAACCCGCCCCATACCGTCTCGAAATGCTCGATGGCTGCACGATAGCTGCGGCGGGTGTTGTCACGGGTGGCGGCTTGCAGATAGCGATCCAGATCGCTCATGGGCAGGTCTCTCGCAGATGTACTGATTGCAGGATTGGAAAGCGCATTCTGGTGCTTCACACGGGGTAATACCAGTATATCCCGTCCGTTTATCTTGAAACATTTCACATTATTTTCAGCGTGGTACACTGCGTACTTTAGTGGCATGTACCACAGTACGTAATCGAAGGAGTCAATATGGCCCGTGGCGGCGTCAACAAAGCCGTAGTGCAGATCGCGCGCGCAGCGATCCTCGCCCGTGGCGAACACCCAAGCATCGACGCAGTACGCATCGAACTGGGCAACACCGGATCGAAAACCACCATCCACCGCTATCTGAAAGAGCTGGACGACGGCAGCGGTCCCGCCGAAACAGTCTCGGAACCGATCGACGATGAACTGACTGCCCTCGTTTCCCGTCTCGCGCAACGCCTCAAAGAGCAGGCGCAGGAACCCATCGACCAGGCGCGCGAGCAATTCGAGGAACAACGCCAGGCTCTGGAAAGCGAATTGAGCGAGACCCGTCAGTCCCTCAGCCAACTGGAACATCAGCACGAAATTCAGGGGGCATCCCTGGCTCGGGAATCCGAAGCCTTGAGCAATACACGCTCGATGCTCCAGACCGAGCAGACCCGCAATGCCGGCCTGAACCAGGCGCTGGCTGACTTTGAATTGCGTTTGCAGGACAAGGACGAACAGATCCGCTCGCTGGAAGAAAAACACCTGCACGCACGTGACGCGCTGGAGCACTACCGCAATGCGATCAAGGAGCAGCGCGAGCAGGAACAGAGCCGTCACGAAGCCCAGGTTCAGCAACTGCAGATGGAGTTGCGCCAGGCGCAGCAAAGTGCTCTGGTACGCCAGGACGAAATCACTCAACTACACCGTGACAACGAGCGCCTGCTGACCGAAAACCGCGGCACGAATCGTGAACTGAGCTTGCTGCAGGATCAGCTCAAGCACAATCATCAACGCCAGGATCAGTTACTGGAGCAAGTGCGAAGCGTTGAGAGTGAGCGCACGCTTCTTCAAGAGCGCCTGCGCGTGGCGCTGCTTGACAGCCAGACACTCAAGCAGAGCGTCGACGAGCAGAAACAGCTCAACCAGTCACTGAACACGCAACTGACCGAGAACCAGGAGAAATTGCGCCTGGCGACTGCCGTCAAGGCAGCGCCAGACGCGACAGCATCAAAGGATGTTTAAGCGCCAACCGGCGTACGCATGGTGACAAACTCTTCGGCCGCCGTCGGGTGCACCCCGATGGTGTCGTCGAAGTCACGCTTGGTCGCGCCAGCCTTCAGCGCAATCGCCAGCCCCTGCACGATCTCACCGGCCTCCGGCCCGACCATGTGGCAGCCCAGCACCTTGTCAGTCTTGCCATCGACCACCAGCTTCATCAGCGTGCGCTCCTGGCAGTCCGTCAGGGTCAGTTTCATCGGACGGAAGCGGCTTTCGTAAATCACCACCTCATGCCCGGCCGCCCGCGCCTCCTCTTCAGTCAAGCCGACGGTGCCGATATTCGGCAGGCTGAATACCGCTGTCGGGATCATCTTGTAATCCACCGGGCGATACTGCTCCGGCCTGAACAGACGTCGCGCCACTGCCATGCCTTCGGCCAGCGCCACGGGCGTCAATTGAACGCGACCGATGACATCACCCAACGCCAGAATCGACGGCTCGGTGGTCTGGTACAGCTCATCGACCTTGATAAAGCCCTTGTCATCCAGTGTGACGCCAGTATTTTCCAGCCCCAGATTGTCCAGCATCGGACGTCGTCCGGTGGCATAGAACACGCAATCGGCCTCGAGCTGGCGGCCATCTTTCAGGGTTGCCCGCAGGCTGCCATCCGCCTGCTTGTCGATTCGCTCGATGTCGGCGTTGAACTGAAGGTTCATGCCACGCTTGGTCAGCTCTTCCTGAAGGTGCTTGCGCACCGAACCGTCGAAGCCACGCAGGAACAGATCGCCGCGATACAGCAATGTGGTTTCGGCACCCAGCCCATGGAAGATTCCGGCGAATTCAACGGCGATGTATCCGCCACCCACGACCAGAACACGCTTGGGCAACTCTTCAAGGAAAAAGGCCTGATTGGAGCTGATCGCATGTTCATGCCCCGGAATCTCCGGAATCTGCGGCCAGCCGCCCGTAGCGATCAGAATGTTTTTCGCGGTGTAGCGCTCGCCGCTGACCTCCACTTCATGGGGACCAACGATCTTTGCGTGCGCTTCGTGCAGGGTCACGCCACTGTTGACCAGCAGATTGCGATAAATGCCGTTCAGGCGATTGATCTCGCGATCCTTGTTGGCGATCAGGGTCGCCCAGTCGAAATCCGCTTCACCCAGGTTCCAGCCGAAACCCGAGGATTGTTCAAAGTCTTCGGCGAAATGCGCGCCGTACACCAACAGTTTTTTCGGCACGCAGCCGACGTTGACGCAAGTGCCGCCGAGATAACGACTCTCGGCCACCGCCACTCTGGCGCCGAAACCAGCCGCGAATCGTGCAGCGCGAACACCGCCGGAACCGGCACCAATCACATAAAGGTCAAAATCGTAGGCCATTTCTTTCTCCTCGGCAGGCGATCAGCATACGCGCCGTCGCCCGTTGGGCAAGCACTCCTGCCGATATAGGGGCGAAAAATGAAAAAGCCACCCGAAGGTGGCTTTCTCGTACAGGCAGATCAGGCGCTGTCAGTAGGCCTTGCCGGTCTTGTAGAAGTTTTCGAAGCAGAAGTTGGTGGCCTCGATGTAACCCTCGGCACCACCGCAGTCGAAACGCTTGCCCTTGAACTTGTATGCCATCACGCAGCCGTTCTGGGCCTGTTTCATCAGAGCGTCGGTGATCTGGATCTCACCGCCCTTGCCTGGCTCGGTCTGCTCGATCAGGTCGAAGATGTCCGGAGTCAGGATGTAACGACCGATGATCGCCAGGTTCGACGGCGCGTCTTCCGGCTTCGGCTTTTCGACCATGCTGTGTACGCGGTAGATGTCATCACGGATCATCTCGCCGGCAATGACGCCGTACTTGCTGGTCTCTGACGGGTCGACTTCCTGGATGGCAATGATCGAGCAGCGGAACTGCTTGTACAGCTTGACCATCTGGGTCAGTACGCCGTCGCCATCAAGGTTGACGCACAAGTCGTCTGCCAGCACCACGGCAAACGGTTCATCGCCGATCAGCGGACGACCGGTCAGGATCGCGTGACCCAGGCCTTTCATTTCGGTCTGACGGGTGTAGGAGAACGAGCACTCGTCCAGCAGTTTGCGGATACCGACCAGGTATTTTTCCTTGTCGGTGCCTTTGATCTGGTTTTCCAGTTCATAGCTGATGTCGAAGTGGTCCTCCAGAGCGCGCTTGCCACGGCCAGTGACGATGGAGATTTCGTTCAGGCCGGCATCCAGAGCCTCTTCGACGCCGTACTGGATCAGTGGCTTGTTTACCACCGGCAGCATTTCCTTGGGCATGGCCTTAGTCGCTGGCAGGAAGCGAGTACCGTAACCGGCTGCTGGGAACAAGCATTTCTTGATCATATAAGTCCTTGAAAGGGCTGTGTGTACGAGTTTCGGCGCAGTCTAATCAGGCGGCGCGCACCTTACAATGCCCCGCACTGGCTAACCGATGCCAACATAGAGAAATAATCTGGCGGATAGTTCCATCGGCACATTGAGCCTGCGCATTCAGCGTAGCCCAAAGATTCAGGAACACCGCATCGACCCGCGCCCGTTCGCCTGTTTCCCGTTATCATGACGCCTTTGAACCAGCCAACGAGGCCGCTAGATGTCCGCAGAAAAAATCATCAACGGGTACACCGTCGCCAAGGCGAAAGATGGCCAGTGGCATATCACCGCCGCCAACGGCGAAGATGTGTCCGGTCCACTGCCCACTGAAGCGATGGCGGTTGAAGTAGCCGCGGTGCTTGAATACACGCCTGCTGCACCGAAACGTCGCGGCAAGGATCATGACTGATCGAACGGGCCCTGCCACTGTGCAGGGCTTTTTTTCGTCTGCCTACAAAGGCGTGGCCAATCGCTATAACCTTTTCACACCGGCGCTGTCATAACGTCTATCCCTCTCCTTGCGAAGACAACATCGCCATGAACACTCGCCTCCTGAATCGCATGCTGCCAATGATTGCGCTCCTGGCCCTGGCTGGCTGCGCCACTTCCGAAACGACCTATCTGAACAATGGCGAACAAGGCCTGAGCATCGACTGCTCGGGCGAAGCCAATTCCTGGGCTGCCTGCTATGAAAAGGCCGATGCTTCCTGCGCCGGAACGGGCTATCGCATCGTCGGCACCGACGGTACGCCCGCACCGAAGGAAAGCGACAAGACGCTGGGGGTCGACGTCGGCAACTACAAGAACCGCAGTGTCGTGGTGGTCTGCAAATAGAAATCTACATGTGGATTTCGGCGAACTTGATCCCCAGCCCGCGAACGACCTCAATCAGATCGTCCAGCCGGTCGAAGGACTCGACCTCGTCATTCTCGTCCACCAGAAAATAGCTGCGTCCGGCGCTTTTCTTGAAAAACACGATCCATTCCCCCGGATTCGCCGGGTTCTGAATCACATGGGTAGCCGCAATCAATCCCTCTTTATGGCGCTCGCGCACCTGTTCCCGCTTCATGCACACCTCCAGATATGAAAATGCCGCCCAGACATGACCTGGACGGCATCGATACTGACAAGTGACAGTTTATCAGCCGGAAATGCACGCCTCGGCAGCATTGCGCACATCCCGAGGACGAATCGGCACATTGGACATGCGCTCATGCAGCTTGATGCTGCTGCCACCCGAGCGATCCTCGATGTCAAACACCGCCGCCGGGCCTGATGACAGTTTCCCCGGCACGATCACCCGAACGCCGTCCTTGTGCGGTTCCATTTGCAGGGCCCCGCGACTATGTGCCAGTTTGTCGGCCAGGCACTGCGCGTACTCGTGGGGCTTCTTGCCGGAAATGACGTTCATGGTCGGCAACGTTTCATTGATCTCCGAAACACTTGCGCAACCACCCATCGTCAATGCCAACGGCACAATGACCACACCCCACTTCATACAGAATCTCCTATAAAGAGCCTCGGACAGCATGAATGCCATTTTTCTCCAAGGTTCATTGCATTTAACGCACACAGAATCGCGAATAACTGTTTTTAATTGTCAAAGCAGCGCCCGACGGCCGGATAATAACCCGTCCGGACTGATAAACTGCCGCCAATTGTCCTTGCTATCGTTTTGATTTTGTAGAAAAAGCCCTTCTGGAGGCGCCCATGAAATTCATTCACCAGCGCGAGCACCTCAACGAAGACGACATCGTCGTCATCCAGTGCTCGCAAACCTGCAACATCCGTCTGATGAACGACGCCAACTTCCGCAGCTTCAAGAATGGCGGTCGTCATACCTACCATGGTGGCGCGTTCGACAAATTCCCGGCCCGTATCACCGCGCCGAGCACCGGGTTCTGGAACATCACCATCGATACCGTCAGCCGCCGGGCGATCAGTGTGACACGCAAGCCGAACCTGACCCATTCGATCAAGATCATCCGCCGCTCCAGCTCGAAACTCAGCTGACACCCCCCTCCACACAATCAGGTAAGCATGACCGTGGCCCAAACGACCAAATTCGTCATCAAGTACAAACTCAACGGCGAGCGCCGTTTCGAGTTCGCCCAACTGGAAAACGGCACGCCGGAAGAGGCCAAGGCCGCGCTGAATGCCATTCACGGCCAGAGCGGCGACGTGATCAGCGACATCAGCGTCAGCAAGGCGCTGTAAGTCCGGGGTGAGAATTCGACCGCAAGCGCCGGAGTGTTCCGGCCTCGCGGGCTGCCTAGACTGATCGCCTGGACGCAAGCCAAGGAATCAGTATGCCGAAGTCACCTGACTCTCCCCTCGATACGCTCGACTGGATCGCACTCGAACAACAACTGGATCAAGACGGTTTCGCCATCATCCGTTCGCTGTTGCCCCCGCAAACCTGTGACCGCCTGAGTGCCCTTTACCCACAGAGCGACCCGTTCCGCTCGCAAGTCATCATGGCCCGACACGGTTTTGGGCGCGGCGAATACAAATACCTGCGCTATCCACTGCCGCCGCTCGTGGAACGCCTGCGCAGTTCGCTTTATCAGCGACTTGTTCCCTTGGCCAATCGCTGGCACGAGCGAATGGGATTAACAGAACGGTTTGCGCCGCTGCACAGCGAGTTTCTCGCGCGCTGTCACGCCGCCGGTCAACTGCGGCCTACCCCGCTCTTGCTGCAATACGGTCCGCAGGACTACAACTGTCTGCATCAGGACCTGTACGGCGAACATGTCTTTCCGCTACAAGTGGCGATTCTGCTGTCGGAACCAGGAGAAGACTTCAGCGGTGGTGAGTTCGTCCTGACCGAGCAACGCCCCAGAATGCAGTCTCGCCCCATGGTGATGGACCTGAAAAAAGGCGACGCACTGATCTTCGCCGTCAACCAGCGCCCGGTGAAAGGCGTGCGCGGTGATTATCGCGTCACCCTGCGCCACGGCGTGAGTCGCCTGCACAGCGGAAAACGGCATACTCTGGGCATCATCTTTCATGACGCCACCTGATCATCATGCAAAACCATCCTGACCTCTTCGCCGACACCGAGCAGCCCCGTCGCTCCGAGCAGATCGGGGAGCAATCATGGGTACTGCGCGGCTTTGCGCTGTCTCGTATTGAACAGTTGCTGCCCGCTCTGGAATCGATCATTGAACGGGCGCCACTGCGCCACATGATGACGCCCGGCGGCTTCAGCATGTCGGTCGCCACCAGCAGCTGCGGCGCCTTGGGCTGGATTACCGATCGCAGCGGTTACCGCTATTCGGCCGAAGATCCGCTCAGCCACCTGCCCTGGCCGGAGATGCCTGCAGTGTTTCGTGAGCTGGCGCAGGCAGCGGCGTTGCAGGCAGGCTTTCATGACTTCAGGCCGGATTCCTGCCTGATCAATCGCTATGTCCCCGGCGCAAAAATGTCTCTGCATCAGGACAAGGACGAAAGCACCTACACGGCGCCCATCGTTTCCCTGTCATTGGGCTTGCCCGCGATTTTCCTGTTCGGCGGTTTCAATCGCAGCGACAGAAGTCAGCGCGTTTCACTGCTGCACGGCGATATGGTGATCTGGGGTGGCGTCGACCGGCTGCGGTACCACGGGGTTCTGCCGATCAAACACGGCCGGCATCCGCAACTGGGCGAACAGCGTTTCAACCTGACGTTTCGCACCGCTGGATAACCTCCAGGAATTTGACCGCAAGGGCCGGAGTGTTACCGTTGGCGGCACTGGTTAACCTGAAATTCAACAGGTCAACGGACTCTCCATCATGAAAACGCGTTCCACCACGCTGAACACGCAAGATGATCCACGCTGGGCCGCTGTCATCGCACGGGATCCACGGGCGGACGGGCAGTTTGTCTATGCCGTGAAGACCACCGGCATCTATTGCCGCCCAAGCAGCCTGGCACGCCTGCCGAAGCCGCAGAATGTCGAATTTTTCGACACGGCCGAAGAGGCTGAGGCGGCGGGTTATCGTCCCAGCAAACGGGCGAGCAAGGATCAGAGCGACGTGGCCGCGCAACATGCCGCGACCGTGGCTGCGGCCTGCCGTCGGATCGAAAGCGCCGAAACCCTGCCGGCACTCAACGAACTGGCCGAAGCCGCCGGCCTTAGCCCCTTCCATTTCCATCGGGTGTTCAAAGCGGCCACCGGCCTGACACCCAAGGGTTACGCTGCTGCACACCGTTCCCGCAGAGTGCGACAACGTCTGGCGGATGGCGACTCGGTGACCGACGCACTGTACGACGCCGGTTTCAACTCAAACAGCCGCTTCTATGAATCGGCAGATCAGTTGCTGGGCATGAAACCGGGCGACTTCCGGGCCGCTGGACAAAACAACGACATTCGTTTTGCAGTCGGCCAGTGTTCGCTCGGTGCCATTCTGGTGGCCCAGAGTGCACGAGGCATCTGTGCGATTCTGTTGGGAGATGATCCGCATCAATTGGTCTGCGACCTGCAGGACCAGTTTCGTCGGGCCAACCTGATCGGCGCCGATGCCGAGTTCGAGCAACTGATCGCCCATGTCGTCGGTTTCATCGAAGCGCCGGCCATCGGCCTCGACCTGCCACTGGATGTACAGGGCACGGCGTTTCAGGAACGGGTCTGGCAGGCGCTGCGTGAAATACCGGTCGGCAGCACCGCCAGTTACGCCGACATCGCCCAGCGCATCGGCTCCCCAAAAGCCGTGCGGGCCGTGGCTCAGGCTTGCGGTGCCAACAGCCTCGCGGTGGCGATCCCTTGCCACCGCGTGGTGCGCAGCGACGGAAATCTCTCGGGCTATCGCTGGGGCGTGGAACGCAAGCGTGAGCTGTTGTCCCGGGAAACCCGCTCTTAACGAATGCCGATGTAAACCGCTACCGACTCGGGACCAAGGTAGGTCTCGAAGTCGGTGGCATAGCGGCGCTAAAGTGGCGGGTTGGCTTCGAAGTGTTTCCAGATCCGGCCCCAGGTGGCGATGACCGCCTCCGGTAATGCGCCCTGTCCCTCGAACACCAGATACTCCCCGCTCTCGATGCGGATCGATTCGAAGCCGTTTTGCGGATCGACGACAGCAACGCCCGCGGTCACATCAAACGCACCAGAAGCGTCCGACTCGTAGGCCGAATACACACCGTAGATCGGGGACTCGGCCAGTTTGCCGGGAATGTCCTGTGCCAGGTTCCTGCCGAAGAACTCCCCCCACATGGGCCCGATTTTCGCGGTTACCGGAGTCGTCTTTGTCGATCAGAATGCCGTTGAACATGTTTGCCTCCCGGGGCGTGAGTTCGAAGATTCATGGCATTCAAATAGCACACTGCAACCTTATTGCCCCACTCGACTTTCCGCCAATCGCTGAAAGATTGCGTCAGCGATGACTGCAATGATCGTAAAACCACAAATCCCGGCTGGCCCTGAAGCCGGTTTTGCTGGTAAAAAACCGGCTTCAGCTTCTCTGCCCTGCTTTGTCCTTCGGAGCCTATTCCATGAGCCAATGGCCAGACACCCGCATTCTCGACCTGCTCGGCATCGAACTGCCGATCATCCAGGGCCCGTTGGCCGGAGCCACGAATTCGTCGATGGTCATCGCCGTGTGCAATGCAGGCGGGCTGGGGTCGATGCCGGCGGCACTGCTGAGCGTCGAGCAACTGCGCCAGGAGTTGAACGCCATCCGCCAGGGCACCGACAAACCGTTCAACGTCAATTTTTTCTGCCACCAGCCACCGGTACCCGATGAACAGCGGGCACGAGACTGGAAAAATCTGCTGGAACCCTACTACCGCGAACTGGGTGCCGACTTCGATACACCGACTCCGGTATCCAACCGCACCCCGTTTGATCTGGCCGCTTGCGAAGTGGTTGAAGAGATCCGCCCGGAGGTGGTGAGCTTCCACTTTGGCCTGCCGGAAAAATCCCTGCTGAACCGGGTCAAGGCCACCGGGGCGAAAATCCTGTCGTCGGCAACCAACGTCGATGAGGCCGTCTGGCTGGAGCAGAACGGTTGCGACGCAATCATCGCCATGGGCTACGAAGCCGGCGGCCACCGGGGCATGTTCCTCAGCGACGACCTGAGCAGTCAGGTCGGGACTTTTGCCCTGGTTCCGCAAATCGTCGATGCGGTCAAGGTGCCGGTGATTGCTGCCGGTGCGGTTGCCGATGCGCGAGGCGTTGCGGCCGCCCTCATGCTCGGGGCATCGGCCGTGCAGGTCGGCACGGCTTATCTGTTTACACCGGAGGCAAAAATCAGCGCCTCGCATCACAGGGCGTTGCGTACGGCAAAAGACAGTGAAACGGCGATCACCAACCTGTTCACCGGACGGCCGGCACGGGGAATTCTGAACCGGGCGATGCGCGAGCTGGGGCCGATGTCAGACAAAGCCCCGGCGTTTCCTTTGGCCGGTGGCGCTCTGATGCCCTTGCGCGCCAAGGACGAGGCCGGTTTCAGCAACCTCTGGGCCGGTCAGGCGTTTGCATTGGGCAAGGAACTGAGCAGTGCGCAACTGACGCGACAACTGGCCGAAGGCGCACTGGCGAAACTGGTTCGATAATCCACGCAAACAGGTGACAGGCAGCGCGCCTTTGCCCGAGGTGAAACCAGCACTTTCCGTTTAACGGTGTTTCGCTATATATTCACCTATATAGCGATTCCCCCTCGCATCGGCGCAGTCTACCCCTCTAACAACAACTGCCCACTGCACCTGCCTACAACGGAGCTGTTACATGACCATTCGTGCCTCACGTTTTGCCCCTGCCTGTCTGGCCTCTCTGATCGCGGTATTTGCCATGGGCGCTGTTCAGGCCGATGAAGTGCAGGTCGCGGTCGCGGCCAACTTCACTGCGCCGATTCAGGCGATCGCCGCCGATTTCGAAAAAGACACCGGGCACAAACTGGTGGCAGCCTATGGTGCTACCGGACAGTTCTACACCCAGATCAAGAACGGCGCGCCGTTCGAGGTGTTCCTCTCGGCTGACGACACCACACCTGAAAAACTGGAAAAAGAAGGCGACACCGTCAAAGGTTCGCGCTTCACTTACGCCATTGGCACTCTGGCGCTGTGGTCGGCCAAGGAAGGTTACGTCGACCCCAAAGGCGACGTACTGAAGAAAAACCAATACCAGCACCTGTCCATCGCCAACCCGAAAGCCGCTCCTTATGGCCTCGCCGCCACCCAGGTGCTGGAGAAGCTGAAATTGACGGAAGCAACCAAAACCAAGATCGTTGAAGGCCAGAACATCACTCAGGCCTACCAGTTCGTATCCACCGGCAACGCCGAACTGGGCTTTGTCGCCCTGTCGCAGATCTACAAGGATGGCAAGGTCGCCAGCGGCTCGGCGTGGATCGTTCCGGCGAGTATGCACGACCCGATCAAGCAGGACGCCGTCATCCTGAACAAAGGCAAGGACAACGCCGCCGCCAAGGCGCTGGTTGACTACCTCAAGGGCCCGAAAGCCGCTGAGGTCATCAAGTCCTACGGTTACCAGCTGTAAATGTCGCTGACGAGTGCCGATTTCGCGGCGATCTGGCTGACCCTGAAACTGGCGTCCCTGACCACCGCAATCCTGCTGGTCATCGGCACTCCGATTGCCCTGTGGTTGTCACGCAGCCGTTCCTGGCTGCGCGGCCCCATCGGGGCCATCGTCGCCCTGCCCCTTGTATTGCCGCCGACCGTGATCGGCTTTTATCTGTTGCTGGCCATGGGGCCGAACGGCTTTCTTGGCCATTTCACCCAGTGGCTGGGGCTGGGCACGCTCACTTTCAGTTTCACCGGGCTGGTGATCGGTTCGGTGCTCTATTCCATGCCTTTTGTGGTGCAACCGTTGCAAAACGCCTTCTCCGCCATCGGCACTCGCCCACTGGAAGTGGCCGCCACTTTGCGTGCCAATCCCTGGGACACTTTTTTCAGCGTCATCCTGCCGCTCGCACGCCCCGGATTCATTACCGCGGCGATTCTCGGTTTCGCCCATACCGTCGGCGAATTCGGTGTGGTGCTGATGATCGGCGGCAATATTCCCGACAAGACCCGCGTGGTGTCGGTCCAGATCTACGATCATGTCGAAGCCATGGAGTACTCGCAGGCGCATTGGCTCGCCGGGGCGATGCTGGTGTTTTCGTTTCTGGTGTTGCTGGCGCTTTATTCCAGCCGCAAGTCGCGCGCAGGCTGGAGTTGATCGATGATTGAAGCTCGCTTGAAACTTGCCTGGCCAGGCTTCGGTCTGGATGTCGACCTGAGTTTGCCGGGCCGAGGCGTGACCGCGCTGTTCGGGCAGTCCGGTTCGGGCAAGACCACTTGCCTGCGCTGTATCGCCGGGCTCGAACGCGCCGCTGAAGCTTTTATCAGCATCAATGGTGAAGTCTGGCAGGACAGCCGAACCGGTATCTTTGTCCCGCCCCACAGACGAGCGCTGGGTTATGTTTTTCAGGAGGCCAGCCTGTTTGCGCACCTCTCGGTGCTGGCCAACCTGCAATTCGGCCTCAAACGCATCGCGAAAGACCAGCGCCGGGTCGACCTGGCGCAAGCCACCGAACTGCTGGGGATCGGTCATTTACTGGAACGGCATCCGCAGCATCTGTCCGGCGGTGAACGTCAGCGCGTCGGTATTGCTCGTGCCTTGTTGACCAGTCCGAAACTGCTGCTGATGGACGAACCCCTGGCCGCGCTCGACAGCCAGCGAAAAAGTGAAATCCTGCCTTACCTGCAACGCCTGCACGACGAACTCGATATTCCGGTTCTGTATGTCAGCCACGCCCAGGATGAAGTGGCGCAGCTGGCCGATCATCTGGTGCTGCTCGAAGCGGGTAAAGCGCTGGCCAGCGGTCCGATCGGAGAAACCCTGGCACGTCTTGATCTGCCATTGGCCATGGGCAATGACGCCGGCGTGATCATTGAGGGTCAGGTCACCTCTTACGATCACGCCTACCAGTTACTCTGCCTGCGACTGCCCGACACCTTGCTGGATATTCGCGTGACTCACGCGCCAATGGACGTCGGTCAGGCACTGCGCTGCAAAGTACAGGCCCGCGATGTCAGCCTGACGTTGCATGACAGCGAACACAGCAGCATCCTCAACCGCCTGCCGGTCAGAGTGGTCAGCGAGATGCCCGCCGACAATGCCGCACATGTGCTGATTCGACTGGATGCCGACGGCACGCCGCTGCTGGCGCGTATCACGCGATACTCCCGGGATCAGTTGGGCGTGCATCCGGGCCAGGCATTGTGGGCGCAGATCAAGGCCGTCGCGGTTCTGGCCTGAATCGCGACGGCACGACTGGCGGAGCATGCGGTCAATCGCTGTAACAACAGACCGCCACCAGGGAATCCGCCATGCCCGATGCCGCGCTGACCGAAGTGTTGCCTTCGGACCTGCATTACGTCGATGACACTCAACCCGGAATCACACGCAAGAAGCTGCGTGGCAAGTTCTGCTATTTCGACCCCCACGGCCAGCGCATCGTCGACCCGGACGAAGTCAAACGCCTCAATGCGCTGGCCGTGCCGCCGGCCTACACCGATGTCTGGATCTGCGCCGACCCTCGCGGCCACTTGCAGGCCACCGGTCGTGATGCCCGCGGGCGCAAGCAATACCGTTATCATCCGCGCTGGCGTGAAGTCCGTGATGCCGACAAATACTCGCGCCTGCGCGAGTTCGGCATGGCCTTACCGAAACTGCGCAAACGACTGGAGGCACTGCTGGCCGCGCCGGGGTTCAGCCGTGACAAAGTGATGGCCACGGTGATCACCCTGCTCGATGCCACGTTGATCCGCGTCGGCAACACTCAATACGCACGAGAGAATCGGTCGTACGGACTGACCACCCTGCGCAACCGACACGTCGAGATCAACGGCAGCGCGATTCTGTTTCAGTTTCGGGGCAAAAGCGGCATTGAGCATCAAATCACCGTGAAGGACCGACGCCTGGCGCGCATCATCAAGCGTTGCATGGAAATTCCGGGGCAGAACCTGTTCCAGTACCTGGATGAAAACGGCGAGCGGCACACCGTCAGTTCGCAAGACGTCAACGCGTATCTGCAAACCCTCACCGGCGCAGACTTCACCGCCAAGGACTATCGCACCTGGGCCGGCAGCGCTCTGGCGCTGGCGATATTGCGAGAGCTGCAGTGGGAGTCGGAAACCGAGGCCAAACGACATGTGGCGGAGATGGTCAAGGGTGTGGCGCGACAACTGGGCAATACACCGGCAGTGTGCCGCAAGTGCTACATCCACCCGGCGGTGGTCGAGCATTTCATGCTGGGGGTGCTGGCCGATCTTCCGAGGCCTCGGGTGCGCAAGGGCTTGCGCACCGAGGAAGTCGCCCTGGCGATCTTTCTGGAACGCATGGTCGACATGGCAACCACGCCTTGAACCCTGCGGGCGTCTCGGCTAGGCTTGCGACTTTCCTTCCTTCAGGACGACCGCCGAAGTGAACAACTAAGCCTTCAAAAATGTAATCGCGACACGCCATTAACGGCGCTTGTCAGTGTTCACGACATTTTTTGGAGGTGCCGATGACTCACGTCTCGCGTACGCCCGCCCTCGTCTCCCTGAACCAGCTGGGTTTCCAGTTCGCCAATGGCGAGACGATTTTCGATGCACTCAATCTGAAGTTCGACCACACCCCCTGCGCCATCGTCGGGCGCAACGGCGTTGGCAAGAGCGTGCTGGCACGCTTGATCGCCGGGGTCCTGCAACCAACGACCGGCAGCGTGGTCCGCTCCGTGACAACAGCCTATGTGGAACAAAATCCTGTCGTGCCAATCGGTCAGACCGTGGCCGATGCGACGGGCAGCACCACCATTCTTCAGGCACTAGGTCGTCTGAACCAGGGTGATGGTTGCGTCGAGGACATCGACATCGTCGGCGAACATTGGGATCTTGCGGAGCGCTTGCGACGCTTGCTGGATGACGCCGGACTGGTCCACGCAGGGTTTGGCGACCGAATGAGCAATCTGAGCGGTGGCCAGCAGGCGCGCATTGCCCTGATTGGTGCTTTCTTGACGCAGCCATCATTGTTGATTCTTGATGAGCCGAGCAATCACCTGGATACAACCGGCCGGCAATGGCTGCTCGGCATGCTCGAACAATGGCGCAGTGGCTTGATCGTCATCAGCCATGACCGACAGTTGCTGGACCGAATGCAGCGCATCGTCGAACTCACCGCCGCAGGCGCGAACGAGTTCGGCGGCAATTACTCGGCGTTTCGGGAGCAACAGAAAATCCACCAGGCAGCCGCGCAAGCCCGCCTCGACCAGGCCAGGAGCGAACGTCACCGTGAACGGTTACGCTTGCAGCGCGAACACGACACCATACAACGACGCGCAGCCACCTCTCGCCGCAATGCTGATACGGCCAACATTGCCAGTTTCGAACGCGTCGCCATCAAGGGCGCCGCCCGGGAAATCATGGGTCATGTCCGCTGCGCCCATGAGAGGCGCAAATCCGATCTGGATACTCAGGTACGCGAGGCCTACGCCAAAGTAGCCCCCGAAGACTGTGTGTCGATCAACCTGCCAGGCAGCAACGTGCCGACTGCCCGTCAGGTCTGCACACTGATTGACGCAGGACTGCCCTGGATATCTCCCTCCCTGCCGACGAGCCGATTGAATCTCTGGTTGCGTGGTCCGATGCGGGTCGCCGTCAATGGCCCCAACGGGTGCGGCAAATCGACCTTGCTGAAAATGCTCGCCGGACAAGTGCGTGCAATCGGCGGACACAGCACGACCCATGTGCCTTGCGCATTTCTCGATCAACAACTGAATCTGCTGGACGATCAGCCCTCCATCATTGAACAACTGACAGCCCACGGCACGGCATTGGAAGAAGGCACCCTGCGCAGTTATCTGGCGCAACTGCAACTGGATGCCCGCCGCGCCACGCAACCCTGCGGATCACTGAGTGGCGGCGAACGTTTGAAAGCGGCACTGGCACTGGCGTTGTGGAGGGAAACACCCGCACAACTGTTGCTGCTCGACGAGCCGACCAATCATCTGGACCTACCCTCAGTGGAAGCGTTTGAACAGGCTCTGCAGACATTTCCCGGAGCAATTGTCGTGGTGTCACACGATCAAGCGTTTCTGCGAGCGTTACATCCGACTCACAACCTGCATTGGCAGCCGTCGGGCTGGTCGCTCCAGCCGACGAACTGAGTTGTATATTTTTTGCACGATCGGCCAGGGCTTCTATAGTTGATCTGACACACAGCAACGGCGATAACGCCATGGAAGACCTGTTGGCCTTGCAGCGTTGCATAAGATGCATCGCAGCCAGCACCCGGTTGTCCGTCAATACGTCTCGCAACGGATAGCTGTCATTTACGGGTCTATACTCAAACGAGCTGAAGGAGCAGCGCCCCAACGGCAGAGAGCTCGCGCTTCGCGGGCTTTTTGCTGCCTCAGAGCGTTTTACCGAACGGAGGTGTTCCATGTCCGAAAGAGAGTCCATCACCACTCTCCTCACCTTGCTCGAGGCCCGGGAGGCACGTCTCGCCGCCGCCTGCAAGGAGATCGCCGACTGGGTCGACCATCAAGGCGGGCACCCCACCGCCCTGCGCATCCGCGACCGGCTGAACGACATCGAAAAGGACACACCGCTGATCCGCAGCACGCTGTCGTCGCTCAAACCGATCGATCGGCCACTGCCCCGTTTCCGGTAATTCGCCGAGGGGTATGCATTAGCGGTCAGACGAGCAATGCGCATCCGATTGTCAGCATCGGTAAAAATCGTGGGTTTGACGAACCAGCCCGAGTGCAACCCTTCCGGTCGACTCTTCGCCCGCTACGGGTACCCAATCTTTTAATGGCGTCAGGAAATGCATTTCAAAACGACGTGACAGGAACGCCCACTTTCCGTCCCGACGTTCAAACCTGTCGTGGTAAAGACCGCTGACTTGCACCGGGCCCTTTTCAATGTCATGAAACAGGCAATCCGCAGCTACCGTGCCCACTGCGCTGTCACCCTCGATTTCAATCAGCGGGTTGGCCATCCAGTGGTGCATATGGGGCATCTGGCGCCAGCTGTTTTGCGCCATCGCCAGGATTTCGTCACGGTTTCCAGCCTGGCCAAAACCCGGTAGATCCAGTGTCGACTCTTCGTGCCAGATTGAGCCAAGAAGCGAGGCGTCGATGCGGTCGAAAGCATTGGCGTAGGCGCTGATCAGCGACTCGATGGCGACGCGACTTTCCAGGGCGTCCAGTCGGGCGTTCAGTTGTTCATTGTTCATGATGAGGTTTCCTGCAGGGACTGCGCATAAGCGGGGAAGGCAGCCCTGCTCGAGGGCTGCGCTACAGTTGAGCACGTGGTCAGATCTGCGACAGGCCGCCGTCGACCATCAACTCCACACCGTTGACATATTTCGCATCGGCAGACGCAAGAAACAGTGCCGACGAGGCGATTTCCTCAGGCTCGGCCATGTACCCCAACGGCGTGATCTGCTCGACGTGCTGACGCAGCGCGGCAACGTCGCTTTCGCTCATCTTCAAGCCGTTATCCATCAGCGGTGTACGAGTGAAGCCAGGGCTCAGGACATTCGCTCTGATCTTGCGACCTTTGAGTTCGTTGGCCCACGTCCTGGCAAAGGAACGTACCGCGGCTTTGGACGCGTTGTAGAGGCTCAGTCCTTCCATGCCATTGCTGGAACAGATAGAGGCCGTCAGTACGATCGAAGCGCCATTTTTCAACAACGGCATCAACGTCTGTACAGTAAAAAAGACGCCCTTTACGTTGATGTCGAACATGTTGAAATAGGCGGCCTCGGTGGTCTCGCCCAGCGGGTTCTTTTCACAAATACCCGCATTGGCAAACACTGAGTCCAGTTGATCGTCGTGCGCCTCAATCGTCGCCTTGAGCGCGTCCAGATCAACCTGGCGCGCGACATCGGAAATGACCGCGACCGCCCTGTCGCCAAGCTTGGCCACCGCAGCCTCCAGCGTGGCTGCAGAACGCCCGGTGATGTAAACGCGCCTGGCGCCCTCGGCAATCAAACCCTGTGCAATCGCAAATCCGATCCCGGTGGACGCGCCGGTGACGACTGCGACCTGATCAGCGAATTTACCTGACATAACTGACTCCTCGATTTCGGTTGTGTGGCTCGACCGGAACCACAGTGCGGCCATTTTGCGAGGAGGCAGGTGCGCACGGCACTGCCATAAATGAACATTGGCCGTTCATTTATGTGAGGCGTCAGCCAGGGTTTGATCGTTTAGATTGAAGTCAGCTGATTCAAAGCATGACCCGCAATCGAAAATATTCTGGAGCCGAAGGGTTTCAGAAAGGAGACCTTATGCCCGAGAAAATAGTAGCCCTTGCAGAACAGCGGCGCTGGCTGATGTTCGCCATCCTGTTGGTCGGTGCATTCTTGCCGCCGCTGGATTTTTTCATCGTGAACGTAGCGCTGCCTTCGATTCAGCAATCGCTAGGCACGGCCTCCTCTGCCGAACAGTTGATCATCTCTTCTTACGCGGCGCTGTATGCCGTGACACTGATCACCGGCGGACGGCTTGGTGACATCTTTGGCCGCATGAGAATGTTCTTCGTTGGCCTGATGGGCTTTGCCGTCGCCTCACTGATCTGCGGTGTCGCCGAGTCACCCTGGGTGTTGATCGCCGGACGCTCGCTGCAAGGCGTGACGGCCGCCGTCATGGCGCCGCAGGCACTCGCATCAGTGCAAGCGATATTCCCTGAGTCGGAAAAGCCCTTGGCGTTGAGCCTGTACGGTGCGGTGTTTGGTTTGGCGTCGGTAGTCGGCCAGGCACTTGGCGGGATTCTGATCTCGCTCAACCTGATGAACCTGGGCTGGCGGGCGATATTTCTGGTGAATTTACCGATTGCGGTGCTGGTCATTCTGATCGCCATCCCCGTGGTCAAGGAAACTCGCGCCCTCCAGACCAGCAAGCTGGATCTGGGTGGAACGCTGTTGTCGATGGTGACGCTTGCGGCGCTGATCGTTCCGCTGATCGAGGGACGTGAAGCGGGTTGGCCGTTGTGGGCCTGGCTGTCGCTGGCGGCGGTGCCACTGCTTGCCTGGCTGTTCTGGCGCTACGAAGCCCGTTTGTATCAAGCGCAAGGCGCGCCGTTGCTGAACCCTGCTGCACTGCGTGCGCCCGGGCTGGGCCGGGCATTGCTCGTCGCACTCACCTTCTACGCAATCGGTGTGTTCTTCCTGCTGTTTTCCATCTATTTACAGGGAGCGCTGCATACGAGCCCACTCAGTGCAGGTCTGGTCTTCCTTCCATTCGGCGCAGGTTTTTTGCTCGGGCCGCTCACCACCCATCTGTTCCGGCGTTTGCTGGGGTCTTATGTGAATCCCTTCGGAATGTCACTCGAAGTGCTGGGGTTCGTGCTATTGGCCTGGCTCGTGGCGCACACACCGACGGCCGTCACGCCCTCTGCTCTGTCTCTTGCCGTGATTCTCTTTCTGATCGGCTTCGGACAAGGACTGGCCCTTCCGACATTGATGCGCATGATCACAGGACGTGTGGCACCGGCGTATTCCGGCATGATTGCGGGCATCACCAGTTCCACCCTGCAAATCAGCACAGCACTGAGCGTGGCGATCATCGGTGGCATTTTTTACACGCTTCTGGGCAAGGACACGGACGCGGCGGCCATCACCCAAGCCTTCACCGTCGCCATACTGTGCATCGCTGCCTGTCTGGCCGTAGGCGCAGGACTGAGCCTGAGTCTGGCGCGCCAACCTGCTGCAGAGCTGCAAACGGCGGCCATGCACCCGGCAGAGTGAGTCAACCGCCTGCCTGAGTGCCGATCATGACGGAGGCCAGGTCGGCAAGCGCGCGCAGACTGTCCATCTGGCGCATGTCCTGGTGGTAGCCCATCCAAATGTCACGGCCTGGGGGTGGCTCACCTGAATCGATCAGACGCAGCGCCGTCAACTGGTCGCCCAAAGCGCGGGGCAATACCGCGACGCCCTGCCCCTGCGCACACATTTGCGCCTGGACTGTGCGGCTGCTACTGGTAAACACGGTACGCGCCAGAGGGTAACGCTGCTGCAGCCACTGCACGTCGGGATAATGAGACTGGGCAACACTCATGGTGATCAGACCCAGCCCGGCGCCCTGTGGCTCAGGGTCTGCAGATCCAACGGCTGCGTATAACCCGTAAGTCAGGGAGATCAGCTTGCGGTGCACGATATCGGGCTCGGTGAACGGAACGATGCGAAACGCGATGTCGGCGTCGCGGCGAGCCAGATCAAACAATCGATGCCCGGCGATGACCTCGGGCACGATCAACGGATAGCGCCGGGCCAGTTCACTCAGCACCGGGGCCAGCACATAACAGGCGAACCAGTCAGCGCAGGAAATGCGTAACACACCTTCTGGCTGTGTGCTGTCCCCCGCGAGGCGCCTTTCGATGGCCAACGCACTTTGCTCCATTTCCTGCGCGAGGCTGAGCAGCTTTTCTCCGCTTTCGGTCAGTACGAGACCTTGATTGGTACGCAGGAAAACGGGCTGGCCACTGGACTGTTCCAGCACCTGCAAGCGCCGTCCCACGGTCGGATGGCTGACCCCCAACAGCTTGGCGGCAGCGCCCAATGACCCGCTGCGGGCAATCGCGAGAAAGACCCGCACATCACTCCACTCCATGCTCTGCCCCCGTACAAAAATGAACAGTGAGAGTGCAGCAATGGCAGTGCCGTAGCAATCCCGTGCCCGACATACTTGTCTGCACTCACCGTCGTCGAATACCAACCGGAGACTGCAAATGAAGATTGGTTTTATCGGAGTGGGAAGCATGGGCAGAGCGATCATTCCACTGCTCGTCCGCGCTGGCCATCACGTCTCGGCATGGAACCGCAGTCACGCCGCGATCAGGGATCTCGAAGGCATCAGCGTTATCGAAACGCCGGCCTCGGCGTTCCAGCAAGAGGTGGTCATCACTCTTCTGGCCGATGATGTCGCCGTCAGGCAAGTGCTGCTCTCCAGCGCTGTTCTGGAAACTGCAGACAAAGCTTGCGTGCATGTCGTGATGTCGACCTTGTCGCCTTCGCTGATGTTGGAGTTGCAGCGCGAACATGAAGCCGTCGGCATGCCATTGATCGCGGCACCGGTTTTCGGCGTGCCCGCCGTCGCGGCCAAGGGCGAATTGAATATCCTGGCGGCCGGATCGCAGGCCGCTGTCTCGGCCGTCCAACCGCTGCTCGACCTGCTCGGGAAAAACACCTGGTATCTGGGCGATCAACCCGAACAGGCCTGTATCGCGAAAATCGCCGGCAACATGATGATCACCCAAGCCATCCAGTCGCTGGGCGAAGCCAGCGGACTCGTTCAACGCCACGGACTGAGCCCTTCGACTTTCATCAATCTCATGACCCAGACCCTGTTCGCCTGCCCCAGTTATCAACGTTATGGGCAGAACATCGTCAGCAGCCATTTTGAACCGGGTTTCAAACTGTCGCTTGGCCTCAAGGATATGAATCTGGCGATCGATGCGGGTCGTCTCAAGGGGCTGGAGTTGCCGGCGGCGGATGCCGTTCGATTGAAAATGAAGTCGGCGGTTGCCAGGGGGGATGGCGACAAGGACTGGTCGGTTTTCGCTCAGCAGACGAATCATTGAGAAGCTCTTTCGAACACCTGCCACGAGGTCATTCATGGAAAACTCCGACATCGCGCGTCAACTCACAACGTTCAGGAAAACCATCGACAATATCGACGCCGCCCTCATCCACCTGCTTGCGGAACGGTTTCGCTGTACCGATGAGGTCGGATTGCTCAAAGCCCGATATCAGTTGCCTGCGGTAGACGAGGCCAGAGAGCAGCAGCAATACCAGCGTCTGGCAGCACTAGCTCAGGAGGCCGAGCTGGATACGGCCATCGCGCAGAGGCTGATGCAATTAGTCATTGGCGAAGTGGTCGAGCGCCACAGGCAGATTGCCGCCAGGCATGCCCCGACACCCGCCAATAACCTTACCCCTCGGGCCTGACCCCGGCGCCACTTATCGAAGCAATCAGACGAGCAGAACCGCATGAAATGGCCAATGATCGAGCAAATTCGCAGCTTCACCGATTTACCCTCTGGCTACAGTTGGGATTACCTGAAACGTGAGGAGATCAATGCCGCGACAGATTTTTTCCGGACATGGTTTCCCTCCATTTCGGTGGGGTTGGCAAGCCCGTTTCTGGACCAGCAGTTCTACGCAGACAACGTGGTGCTCAAAGACGATCCGGAGCGAGGAATATTGGCTACCGTCGTCCGCCAGAACGATCAGATTGTCGCTATCGCCACGTGGGAAAAAATTGACGGTGCTGACGTTATTTTCGGGCGGGTCGGCGCGGTAGCAAAACCGCACAGACAAGCCAGACTGGCCGTTGCGGCCCAGGACCTGGGAGAAAAAATCGGCACGTTCATGGGCGCGGGGCTGATCTATGGCATGGCAACAACCCGCACGCCGTATATGCAACAAGCGCTGGAGCAAGCCGGCTACAAAGCGGTAGGGATAATGCCAGGTCTCGACCGGGAAGAAACAGCACCTGGAATCGTGCGCAGGGTTTACGAAGTCATCTATGTAAAACGGCTCGCGCCACACGCCGACTTTCTCATTCCTTCCATTCAGAATCTAACCCCTGTAGTCGCGCGACTTTACGCAGATATATTTCAAGGTGATGACGACACGAACTGACGAGCCAGCCTGATAACGAACCAACCATCGAAATGCTTCTGATCAGTAACGCTCCCGACTCGCGCCTTTTGCATCCTTCGAGGTAGCCACATTAGGTAATGAGTTCATAAAGACTCAGCAGCGGCTTAAAGCACCTGTGGGGTTGATTAATACAGGAGAAGTGAACTGAGTGGACGCCGCTCTGGCCCCTGAGTTAGCTTTCGTAACCGTTCTGACTTGGGGCTCCGCAATCATGACTGATCGTCAGATCATTGTTCCAGATGGCATGAGATTGATCTACGAGCGTGCTGGTTATGCACCAGCAGTAAAGGTAGGAAAAACGCTCTACTGCGCGGGTCAGGTAGGCAGGACGCCGGATTTATCCGTCATTGAAGACCCCGAGCAGCAGTTTTTAGCGGCATGGGACAATCTCAGGGTCGTTTTGGAGGCAGGTGGCTGTAAATTTGAAGATGTCGTAGAAATGACAACTTATCACGTTGATATGCACCGTCACATGCCAATTTTCAGACGCGTAAAGGATAAAGTCTTTCCGAGAAGCACTTGTGCATGGACTTGCATTGGTGTCAGTGAATTGGCTCGACCTGGCCTTCTCGTGGAGATCAAATGCGTCGCCGTAGAGCGATGAGTTTCTGACAAGCACCTGTATATCCAAATATTAAACCCACGTAATGCGGTAGTAGATCCGAAATTTTACCCGCCTGCGGAATCGGTCACCCAGAAAGGCAATGCCCGCGATCCGAAGAACCTGCTGGCGTTCTTCGACGATCCGCCGGCACCGGGGGCGGGACACCTACGTCGAAGACGAACTGTTCAAACGCGTCTACGACAAAGCAGATCCGGGGTTAAGAGACGCGATGGACCTGGCCTACCTGACCGGTCAAAGGGTCATAGACACCCGAATGATGGACGAATGGGACGTCCGAAATCGTAAGGGCAAGAAAGTGATGCCTACGAAGTGAATTGCGGACCACTGTCAAAATTGCGGACCGGAAACAAACAAGGGTTTGCATCAGCTTTCGCTCGCAAACCCTTGATTTAAGATGGTGCCCGAAGCCGGAATCGAACCGGCACGCCCTTACGAGCGGGGGATTTTAAGTCCCATGCGTCTACCAGTTTCGCCATTCGGGCGGTAGCGCGGTGTTGCGTTGCTCTGATGCCGGTTCGCGATCCTGACAGATTGCTGCCCGTTCAGCAGAGGGGGAAATATATACATCAGTCCCCGGTGAAGCAAGTTCGTAAAGCTTGTTTTGAAGACTAAACCCATCATTCAGATGGAAATAAAAAAGCTCCGTAAATCATGGATCTACGGAGCTTGTTTATAGTGGAGGCCGAGGTCGGAATCGAACCGGCGTCTACGGATTTGCAATCCGCTGCATAACCATTTTGCTACTCGGCCTCAAAACATTTGCTGTCAGTAGCGAAACAACAAACGTTGTACAAACTGGAGCGGGAAACGAGACTCGAACTCGCGACCCCGACCTTGGCAAGGTCGTGCTCTACCAACTGAGCTATTCCCGCTTGGTGTGGCGCATTCTATAGAAATCAGAAGCGCCGTCAACCCTTTGATTCAAAAAAGTTTTATTTCTTTTCAACATCGGTCTTCAGATGTGGCCAGGCAGCGCGAAGGTATTGAACCATCGACCACAGGGTCAGGCCGGCAGATACCATCAGCAACGTGTAACCAATGAAAACCCAGAAACTGAAATCCTTGGGATTGGCCAGGAGAATCACCAGCGCGAGCATTTGCGCAGCGGTTTTCCATTTACCCAGGTTCGATACGGCAACGTGCGCCCGCGCCCCCAGTTCGGCCATCCATTCACGCAACGCCGAAACGACAATCTCGCGACCGATGATGACGGCCGCCGGCAGTGTGAGCCACAGGTTTCCGTGTTCTTGCACCAGCAACACCAGCGCAACGGCGACCATCAGTTTGTCAGCGACAGGGTCCAGAAACGCGCCGAACGGCGTGCTTTGTTCCAGACGACGTGCCAGATAACCATCGAGCCAATCTGTCGCTGCGGCGAAGGCGAATACCGAACTTGAGGCCAGATAACTCCACTGGTAAGGCAAATAGAACAGCAAAATGAAGATCGGGATGAGCAGGACACGGAGAACGGTAATCAGATTAGGGATATTCATCGGCACAACTGGCTACGAGGTGAATGGGCATTCTACTCACTATGCAGGTTTGCATAAATCGACTCTGCTAGCTTTTTACTGATCCCCGGCGCTTTGGCGATCTCTTCGATGCTTGCACGAGACAGCTCCTGCAATCCACCAAAATGTTTCAACAAGTCCCTGCGTCGGGTTGGTCCTACGCCCGCTACGCCTTCCAGCGTAGACGTACGACGGGTTTTCCCGCGGCGAGCACGGTGTCCGGTGATCGCGAACCGGTGGGCCTCGTCACGGATCTGCTGGATCAGATGCAATGCCGGCGAGTCGCCGCGCAAGGTAAACTCATGCGCCGCATCATTCAGATACAACGTCTCGAACCCCGCCTTGCGTGTCGCGCCTTTCGCGACACCCAACAGGATCAGATCCGGCACGGCCAGTTCGTTGAGCACCTCGCGCGCCATCGACAACTGGCCCTTGCCACCGTCGACCAACAGAATATCCGGCAATTTGCCTTCCCCGTCCTTCAACTTGCTGAAGCGCCGGGTGAGCGCCTGATGCATGGCAGCATAGTCGTCGCCCGCCGTCACACCTTCGATGTTGTAGCGACGGTAATCCGACTTGATCGCCCCTTCCGGCCCGAAAACCACACAGGACGCCACGGTTGCCTCGCCACTGGAATGGCTGATGTCGTAGCACTCCAGGCGCTGCGGTGGCTCATCCAGATTCAGCACCTCGGCCAACGCCTCGAAGCGCGCCGCGACATGCTGACGGTTGGCCAGCCGGGCACCCAGTGCCTGTTCGGCGTTCGTCACCGCCAGTTGCTGCCAGCGCGCCCGCGTTCCGCGAACCCGATGGCTGATGCTCAGTTCGCGTCCCCGCAGTTCATGGATCGCCTCAATCAAGGCAGGAAAATCATCGTGCACGACGTTGACGATCAGCTCGCTTGGCAAGTCGCGCTCGGGGCTGCTGATGAAGTACTGACCGAGAAACGCGGCCATGACCTCTGAAACGTCCTCTTCGATGCCGACCTGCGGGAAGAAATTCTTGCTTCCCAGAACCCGCCCGCCCCGGACGCTGATCAAATGGACACAGGCCCCGCCCGGGTTGACGAATGCCGCGATCACGTCGATGTCACCCGTTCCGCCTTCCATGCTTTGCTGGTCCTGAACCCTGCGCAGCAATGCGATCTGGTCGCGCAACTCGGCGGCGCGTTCAAACTCAAGGTTGATCGCAGCCTCCTCCATCGCACTCGACAACTCGTTGGTCAACGCATGGCTACGCCCCTCCAGGAACATCACCGAGTGGCGAACATCTTCGGCGTACACTTGTGGCTCGACCAGCCCGACACATGGGGCCTTGCAGCGTTTGATCTGGTATTGCAGACAGGGACGCGTCCGGTTCTTGTAATAACTGTCTTCGCACTGGCGCACGAAAAACGTCTTTTGCAGAAGTGCCAGGCTTTCGCGAATGGCCCCGGCACTCGGGTAAGGTCCGAAATACTTGCCCTTGGCCTTTTTCGCGCCACGGTGAATGCTCAGTCTGGGGAATTGTCCGTCAGACAGAAACACGTACGGGTAGGACTTATCGTCGCGCAACAGGATGTTATAGGGAGGCCGCCACTCCTTGATCAGCGTCTGTTCAAGCAGCAGCGCTTCGGTCTCATTGGCCGTAATGGTGGTTTCGACCTGAGCGATTCGCCCCACCAGCGCAGCGGTCTTGGGCGCAAGTCCGGTTTTTCGAAAATAGCTGGCCAGACGCTTCTTGAGATTCTTGGCCTTGCCGACGTACAACAGACGCGCATCGGCATCGAACATGCGGTAAACGCCAGGGCGCCCGCTGACCGTCGACAGGAACGCGCCGGAATCGAATGTCTCAGTCATGATCAGGCGCTGGCATCGACCATGCCATGGCGCACGGCAAGCAACGTCAATTCGACATCACTGCTGATCGAAAGCTTCTCGAAAATGCGATAACGGTAGGTATTGACGGTCTTGGGCGAAAGACACAGCTTGTCGGAAATGATCTGTACCTTCTGACAGCCGACAATCATCAGGGCAATCTGGATTTCCCGCTCGGACAAGGCGTCGAACGGAGAATCATTGGTAGGCTGGAAGGACTTGATCGCCAGTTGCTGGGCAATCTGCGGGCTGATGTAGCGCTGACCGGCAAACACCAGGCGAATGGCCTGCACCATTTCCGGCAGCCCGGCGCCCTTGGTCAGGTAACCGGCCGCTCCGGCCTGCAGCAGCCGCGTCGGAAATGGATCTTCCTCGCACACGGTCACAGCGACGACCTTGATGTCCGGATGGCTGCGCAGCAGTTTGCGCGTGGCTTCCAGACCGCCGATGCCTGGCATCTTGACGTCCATCAGCACCACATCGGGCTTCAATTCACGGGCCTTGATGAGGGATTCTTCCCCGGACTCGGCCTGGCCTACCACCTGCAGGCCATCGATGTCGGCCAGCATACGTGTAATGCCTGTACGAACGAGATCATGGTCATCGACCACTAGCACCCTAATCAAGCAGACACCTCGCGATATGGTCTTATTGGGATGCCGAACACCTTAGCAAAAAGTGCCAGACAGACCTAGCGGCAAGCAAAATTTAAAAAGTTTCAATCCATCATTGAAGGCTTGCCGGATCTGCGTTTCAGAGCACATCTGTACTGAAATCCAGCTGCATTCGCAGGAAACATTCATCCTCGCCCTGCACAATCAATCTCTTTCTACGATAGAGGTTCTGCGCCGGATTGTTCTTGAAAACCGTGAGACGCAATGCCGGTCGGCGCTCCTTGCGCGCCATTGCAACAATCTGATCGATCGCCCAGGAACCTGCACCCTGCCTCTGAAAAGCCTCGCTGACCTGTAATTCGCGAATGTACAACGCTCGCCCGTCACGACTCAGACTGAAATAGCCTGCCACGACCCCCTCGCACTCGATCAACCAGTTGTCGCGACCGCCCCAGGCCAGATCAAATGCTTCGTCCTGCCACAACAGATCGTAGTGAATGTAGTAGCGGAGCATGTTCCGGCAGGTGATTTCTCGGGTAAACGGCAGGTCATCGGGCGTTGCCGGTCGCAAATCGAAACGCCCGTGCGCATCAACTTCTTTCAAGAAGATCTCCCTCCGCCATCTGTATCGACGACGTCTCAGCCCCGCGACGCCGAAAAAATGCAGAGTGTGTCATAGCCTTCGAAAGGCTCAAGCCATAGGTGCAGGCTTTGATACTCGATAGTATTTTCTGATTGCCGACGCGCCTCTGGCTCTAGTAAGCTCGCCGCATTCATCGGAGACATGCCATGTTCAACGCCATCGTACAGCTGCCTGCCACCCGCGCCCTGCGCTCGGTTGCGGCTGCCCGCGTGAACAGCGCTTGCGCTCCTGCGAGCTTTTATTTTGGGTATTGGTTTAGCCACTGGCGCGCCTGATACCCACACGGCGCCCATACAAACGGGTCGCCCACCAGAGAAATCTCAACCCCCGGTCGGCCTCCCGACCGGGGGTTTTGTTTTTTCAGGCCCCGAACTTTCAGCGACACCAAACATTTGAGGAATCACGACATGAACTACGCCACTTATTACCGCTACGACACCTTTGCCGCCTGGCGATTTAGCAGCCTCCGCTCGGGACAGCCTGCCGCCTCCGATCGGTCACCCGCAGGTGGCAAGCCAGCACACGTAGCCAATCCGGCCAACTGTCGAACACCCCAATAGGGCCGAGTCGGCGGGAAAGACCCGCGACCAGCCCAGGAAGACGCCAAATGAATTCGTCCGTTACTGCTCTGCCACTGTCCACCCTGAACCCGGCCAACGAAGCGTTGACCCAGCGCCTGCCCAGCTCGCTGCAGCTCAAACAGCAACTGCCCCTCGACACGGCCCTGAGCCTGCAAGTCGCTCATCATCGGCAGGCGATCCGTGCCATCCTCAACGGCGAAGACCAGCGATTGCTGATCGTCGTCGGTCCTTGCTCGATTCATGACCCGCAGTCCGCTCTGGAATACGCCGGCAAACTCGCCCGACTGGCCGATGACGT
Source organism: Pseudomonas sp. BW7P1 (assembly GCF_024981055.1). Classification (NCBI taxonomy): domain Bacteria; kingdom Pseudomonadati; phylum Pseudomonadota; class Gammaproteobacteria; order Pseudomonadales; family Pseudomonadaceae; genus Pseudomonas; species Pseudomonas sp. BW7P1. The sequence continues at coordinate 3,333,961 of NZ_CP103374.1, forward strand.
TGGTGAAGAGATGTTGCTGGTGATGCGCGCTTACGTCGAGAAGCCTCGCACCACCGTTGGCTGGAAAGGCCTGGCGTACGATCCGCATCTTGATGGCAGCGATGACATGGCCACCGGCCTGACACTGTCACGGGAACTGATGCTGGAAATGATCCGCCTCGGTCTGCCTGTTGCCACCGAACTGCTGCAACCCATGGCCGCCGGCTACTTCGATGACCTGCTCAGTTGGGTGGCCATCGGTGCGCGGACCACCGAATCCCAGATCCATCGCGAGATGGCAAGTGGACTGGGCATGCCGGTCGGTTTCAAGAATGGCACCGATGGCGGCGTCGCCATCGCCGTTGACGCCATGCGTTCGGCCGCTCACCCCCATCGTCATTTCGGGGTCGACAGCCAAGGGCATCCGGCAATCATCACGACTTCAGGCAATCCGGATACGCATCTGGTTCTGCGTGGAGGCCATAGAGGGCCGAATTACGACGCCGCCAGCGTTGCCCGAATCCATGGAGAACTCAACCGTTTGAAGATTCCGGGTCGAATCATGGTCGACTGCAGCCATGCCAACAGCGGCAAGGATCCATTGCGGCAACCTGAGGTGTTCAACGATGTGCTGGAACAGCGCCTTCAGGGAGATCGCACACTGGTTGGCATGATGATCGAGTCGCATCTGTTCGAAGGGTGCCAGCCATTGAGTGAGTCCTTGCGCTACGGAGTTTCGGTAACGGATGGTTGTCTGGGCTTCTCTGCCACGGAGCGTCTGCTGCTCGCTTCTGCCGAGCGTCTTCGCAAAACCTCCCTGACCTGAAATGAAACCAGCCTTCCGGAACGCATTGCATCCGGAAGGCTGCTCGGTCACCCCTGCACTCGTACCTGTGTCACATCGGATTCCTGGCTGACATCGTCCAGCCGCTCGACCGAATAGGACAATCGAACAGTCGTATCGACATGTTCACGCCAGAAACGATAGGGAACGATGAAGACCAGCGGCTCATTTCTCATCCCGCTGGTGATTTCACGATCATCGCGGTGAAAGTAGTGTTCACCATCGCACTTCAGATAAACCAGTTCACCCGCTTCAATCTGCGCATTACTGATCACCACGCTGACGCCATCCTGGGTGTCGTTTACGTCAAGCACCCCGCTCTGTGCTTCAAGCACCTGTGGCGCACACAGTTCCCTGCGTATCAGTGGAGCAATGGTGACGCTCAGGGTTCCCGACTCGCGTACCGCGCCACTTTTTTGCTCGATGACATAACGAACGAGCACTTCGTTACCAAGATGCGGCTCGATGAATCGAGGATCGATACCGAATACCAGCGGCATTCCAACCGCAAAGGATTCGACGACCAACCTGTCCCGGAAGCAGGCGTGTTCCGCCGGCCCTTGCCAGATCAGTTCCACCCGGTCACTGACCGACATTCCGGCATATGGCTGGAGAGTGACCGTGGTGCCATCGTTGACACGTGACGGATCCAGGTGTCCACCCACGGCATCGTCAACCGTGGGCGGTAGCAAACTGTATAAAACGTCCCCGACATTCAGCTGAATCCTGACGGAGCTTCGCGGCAAAAGCTGCTTTTTGCCGTGCAATGTCCAGAACACCTCCAGCGAACCGCCATCCAGCGCGGCGATATGAGCACTTCTGATAACGAAAACGATATCCCTCCCCAGCCGAGCCTCGCTGATCGATCGCGCAAACTCCTGTCGATACGGCGAACCCTCGCTATCCAGGCCATGCCAGCTCAACATCACTCTGTCACCGCACGCCATATCGGGATAAGGCGCGATCCGCACGATAACCCTGTCCAACGAAGGGTCCAGGACACCTCCTTGCGCCGGTTCGAGAATGGCCGGGGGCAAACTGCCCGGTTGCTCGTAGAAACATGTGTGCCCCGGTGAGTCAATCATCGTTACGGCTACAACTTCACTCTGTAACGCTTCACGCTCGTTCTGCCTGTTCATTCGTAGTTCCACTCCATGGAAACGCCCTGCAGCCGGTTTGCTGCGTCGAAGAACCCCTATTCAACCCGCCAGGCGAGAAAAATGATGTCGTCCAGATACTCGACGTACCGGCAGCAATCGCATCACACCAAGTAGGCAATGACGGAGCAAATACCTTGGGCAAGGCTAAAGATGTCCAAATATTCCGATCCGGATTTCAAACTTCAAGGATATTTCCTGCGCACACAGACCCGATTTCCGTCACCCAAGGAAGACGCGTCATACATCTGGAGCCCCGATACTGCTTTAGAGTGGCACCCGGCAACTATCGATGAACCTCCGCGATCAAGGATGAAAAATGCTACGGAACACCACCACTCTTTATCCCATCCTACTGGTGCATGGATTGTTCGGATTCGAGCGTATCGGCTCTTTTGAGCTGTTCCACGACGTAAGGCAAGCATTGAAGATCATGGGTGTTCAGGTTTTCGTGCCGCACTTGTCAGCCATTCACGACAACGAAGTACGAGGCGGACAGCTGCTTCGCCAGATCGATACCGTGCTCAGAGGCACCGGCGCTACAAAAGTCAACTTGATCGGGCACAGTCAGGGTGCACTCGCGGCTCGATACGCAGCAGCGCTTGCCCCACACAAGGTCGCATCCGTGACATCGGTCAGCGGGCCGAACCACGGTTCGGAACTTGCGGATTACCTGCGCAAGGCACTGATTCCCGGAAAACTCCCGGAGTCCGTCGCCCGGAAAGTGGCCACATTGTTTTGCGACTGGCTGTGCCTGCTCAATGGGACCGCGGCCCTGCCGCAGCATGCACTGGCCGCATTGAACGCCCTGACAACCGAAGGCGTCGGCGACTTCAATGACAAGTACCCGCAGGGTTTGCCGCAGAACTGGGGTGGCCAGGGCGCCGAGCAGGTCAATGAGGTGCGCTACTATTCCTGGAGCGGCATCGTGCCGACGATCAACCTGCAAAAGCCCGATCCGGTGCAAGACATCTGCCGGGCCCTCTCGCAGTACTTCATGACCGAGCCCTTGCAGAACGATGGCTTCGTCGGACGCTACAGCTCTCATCTGGGCACTGTGATTGGCTCCGATTATCCATTCGATCATTTGCGCAGCCTGGGTCGAACCGCGGGCAAGCATGTCGGCGCAGTCGATTCGATCCAGTTGTATGTCGAGCACGCCTTGCGCTTGCAGGCAGCCGGTCTCTGAAGGCTGGCATCCGGACGGAACTTTGCAAAGAAATCGGCCACTGAATCCGGTAGGCTTCACCTTTTACAGATTTGATTGGAGATTTTCCCCATGGCTAAAGCCACTGCTCGCCACATCCTGGTTTCCAGCGAAGACAAGTGCAACGAACTCAAGGCCCAGATCGAGGCCGGTGCGGATTTCGCTGAAGTCGCCAAGGCCAACTCCACCTGCCCGTCCAGCCGTCAGGGCGGCGATCTGGGCTCGTTCGGTCCGGGACAGATGGTCAAGGAATTCGACACTGTCGTGTTCAGTGCACCGATCAATGTCGTGCAAGGCCCGGTCAAGACTCAGTTCGGTTATCACCTGCTGGAAGTCACCAGTCGTCAGGACTGATTTTCGCCCACCCTGTTGCGTAACGGCCCGCCGGATGGCGGGCCGTTTTGTTCCGGACACACCATTTGGCTGGCGAACGGTGCGGCGCTCGCGTACAAATTGCGCTTATCGTTTACCCGGCTTTAAGGCTGACAATGCGACTGGCTTTCTCCACCTTGATGTTCACCGCCGCGGCTCTGCTGATGGGCGCCGCCGGGGTTAACGCTGCACCGCAACATGCCTTGACCGTGTATGGCGAGCCGGCGAAGTACCCGGCGAATTTCAGCCATTTCGATTACACCAATCCCCGCGCGCCCAAGGGCGGCACGATGCGTCGCTCGGCGATCGAGATCGGTCATTTCGACCATGTTCTTCCTTATATCGACAAAGGCATCGGCGTCACTCAGATCGACGGTCTGCTGTACTCCCCGCTGGCTCAACGTTCGTTGGATGAGCCGTATACCGTCTACGGACTGGTAGCGGAAAAAATGGAGCGTTCCGAAGACGGTCTGTCCCTGCGTTTCTTCATCAACCCCAAGGCACGCTTCGCTGACGGCAAGCCGATCACGGCCGAAGACGTGCGTTACACCTACGATCTGCTGATGACCCAGGGCAGCCTGCGTTATCGCACCCAGTTCGCCGACGTCAAAGGCGTTGAAGTCGAAGCGCCGCTGACGGTACGTTTCGACTTCAAGAGCAATGAAAACCGCACACTGCCTCTGGACATCGCCACCTTGCCGGTCTTCCCTGAGCACTGGTGGAAAACCCGCGATTTCGCAGGTGGTGGCGGCTTTGAACCGCCGCTGGGCAGCGGCCCGTACCGGGTCGGCAAGGTCGACTCCGGGCGCAGCATTACGTTCGAACGAAATCCCGACTGGTGGGGCAAGGACTTGCCCGTCAGCCGCGGGCTCTACAATTTCGACTACTTCAGCATCGAGTACTTCGGCGACACCGATGTCGCCCGGCAGGTACTGCGCGGCGGCGCCTATGACTACAACCGCGAATTCTCTGCCACCGGCTATTCCATCGGCTATGACAGCCCGGCCCTGAGTGACGGGCGTCTGCAGAAGGCTCACCTGGCCACCGAAGCTCCGCAGTCGGCCCAGGGCTTCGTGTTCAATCTGCAAAAACCGGTTTTCCAGGACCGCCGCGTGCGCCAGGCCCTGGCCATGCTCTGGGATTTCGAATGGAGCAACCGGCAGATGATGCGCAACATGTACATCCGCCAGCAGAGCTATTTTTCCAATACCGCCCTCGCCGCCCGTGAACTGCCGGATGCGGCCGAACTGAAGATTCTTGAACCGCTGCGCGGGAAGATCCCCGACGAGGTGTTCACTCAGGTGTTCGAAGCACCGAAAACCGACGGCAGCGGATTGATCCGCGACAAGCAGCTGCAGGCACTCGAACTGCTGGAACAGGCTGGCTGGAAGCCGGACGGCGACCGATTGGTCAACGACCAGGGCGAGCCGCTGAGCTTCACCTTCCTGGTCAGCCAGAACGGCATGGACCGGCTGCTGCTCCCTTATAAACGCACCTTGAAACAGATCGGCATCAACCTCGACATCCGCCGCATTGACTCCTCGCAATATGTGAACCGTCTGATGAGCCGCGACTACGACATGATCGTCACCGGTTACCCGGTCACCACGTCGCCGGGCGGTGAGCTGCTCAATTACTTTGGCTCCGCGTCAGCCAACGATCCTGGCGCCAACAACTACATGGTGCTGAAGAACCCGGCGGTCGACACCCTGATCAACGGCCTGATCCGCGCCTCGACCCAGTCTGACATGCTGCACTATGCCCACGCGTTGGACCGTGTGCTGCAATGGAACTATTACTGGATTCCAAACTACTACCCGCCGGGCACCTCGACCGTGTGGTGGAACCGCTTCGGTATTCCGACCGTGCAGGCAAGCAATGACGAAGCGATCGAGAGCTGGTGGGAAATCAGCAGCACGCCGCTGACCAACCAACAAATGACGGCCGAGAAAATCAGCCGTGGCAGACCCGGAGGGCCGCACTGATGTGGGCTTACATACTGCGGCGTCTGCTGCTGATCATCCCGACGCTGGTGATCATTCTGCTGGTCAATTTCGTGATCATCCAGGCCGCACCGGGCGGGCCGGTGGAACAGGCCATCGCCCATCTGCAAGGGATCGGCGGCGCCGGTGTCGGCGGCGGTGCGAGCGAAACCATGAGCGGCACCTCCCGCGCCAGTCGTGGCCTCGACCCGCAATTGATCAAGGACATCGAAAAACAGTACGGCTTCGACAAACCGGCCCATGAACGGCTGTGGTTGATGCTCAAGAACTACGCGCAGCTGGATTTCGGCAAGAGTTTCTTCCGCGGCGCGACGGTCACCGACCTGATCCTGCAAAAAATGCCGGTGACCATTTCCCTCGGGCTGTGGGCGACACTGATCACCTATCTGGTGTCGATCCCGCTGGGCATCCGCAAAGCCGTGCACCACGGCAGTCATTTCGATATCTGGAGCAGTACGGCGATCATCATCGGTTACGCGATGCCGGCGTTTCTGTTCGCCATGTTCCTGATCGTGGTGTTCGCCGGCGGTACGTCGCTGAACTGGTTTCCCGTACGCGGTCTGGTCTCGGACAACTTCGAATCATTGTCGACACTGGGCAAGATTGCCGACTACTTCTGGCACCTTGTTCTGCCGGTGACTGCGCTGGTGATCGGCGGTTTCGCAACCCTGACCATCCTCACCAAAAACTCGTTTCTCAACGAAATCACCCGTCAGTACGTGGTCACTGCCCGCGCCAAGGGTTTGAGCGAACGCCGGGTGCTGTACGGCCATGTGTTTCGCAACGCGATGCTGTTGGTGGTGTCGGGTATTCCCCAAGCCTTCATCAGCGTGTTTTTCGCGGGCTCCTTGCTGATCGAAGTGATCTTTTCCCTCGACGGTCTTGGACGCATGAGTTACGAAGCGGCCGTGTCACGAGACTATCCGGTGGTGTTCGGCTCGCTGTTCATCTTCACCCTGTTCGGCCTCCTGATAAAACTGATCGGCGACCTTTGCTACACGCTCGTTGATCCGCGCATCGACTTCGCCGCGAGGAACGCCTGATGTTCAAGCTCTCGCCTCTGGGCCGTCGCCGCTTCGAACGCTTCAAGAAAAACCGCCGGGGCTGGTGGTCGTTGTGGTTGTTCATTGGACTGTTCGTGATCAGCCTCGGTGGCGAGCTGATCGCCAACGACAAACCGCTGATCGTCAGTTATCAGGGCCAGTGGTACTTCCCGGTATTCAAGCGCCACACCGAACAGGAGTTCGGCGGGCAGCTGCCGTTCCAGGCCGATTACCGCAGTGACTATGTGCAGAACCTGATCCGCAAGGACGGTGGCTGGCTGCTGTTTCCGCCGATCCCGTTCAGTGACGACACACCCAATTACGACCTCGACAAACCGGCGCCAAGTGCGCCTACTTCGGTCAACTGGCTGGGCACCGACGATCAGGCGCGCGACGTGCTGGCCCGGGTGATCTTCGGGGCGCGGGTGTCGATCCTGTTCGCCCTGATGCTGACCTTCGTCAGTGCCCTGATCGGCATCGCGGCCGGAGCCCTGCAAGGCTACTACGGTGGCTGGGTCGACTTGATGGGCCAGCGCCTGCTCGAAGTCTGGTCGGGATTGCCGGTGCTGTACCTGCTGATCATTCTGTCGGGGTTCGTCGAGCCGAACTTCTGGTGGTTGCTGGGGATCATGGCGCTGTTTTCCTGGCTGGCGCTGGTGGACGTAGTGCGCGCCGAGTTCCTGCGCGGGCGCAACCTGGAATACGTCAAGGCAGCGCGGGCGCTGGGCCTGACCGACCGCAAGGTAATCTTCCGGCACATCCTGCCCAACGCAATGAATGCCACGTTGAGTTACCTGCCGTTCATTCTGACCGGGGCCATTTCCACCCTGACTGCGCTGGATTTCCTGGGTTTCGGCATGCCCGCCGGAAGCGCCTCGCTGGGCGAGCTGATCGGCCAGGGCAAGCAGAACCTGCAGGCACCCTGGCTCGGATTGACCGCATTTTTCACCCTCGCGCTGATTCTTTCCTTGTTGGTATTCATTGGCGAAGCGCTGCGCGATGCCTTTGACCCGCGCTCATGAACGGATCCTTGAAATGACTGACAACCTGATCGAAATCCGTGACCTCAGCGTCGCCTTCCATGGCCAGACCGTGGTGCGCAACCTGTGCCTGGACATCCGCCCCGGCGAGTGTCTGGCGCTGGTTGGCGAATCGGGCTCGGGTAAATCGGTGACGGCCCATTCGATCCTGCAACTGCTCCCGGATAGCGAAGCCCAAACCACGGGCAGTATCCGCTATCGAAGCCAGGAACTGGTCGGTGCCGACCCCAAGACCTTGCGCGACCTGCGGGGCAACCGCATCGCCATGATCTTCCAGGAGCCGATGACCTCGCTCAATCCGTTGCACACCATCGAAAAGCAGATCGGTGAGACCCTGCTGCTGCACCGAGGCATGGGCGGTAAAGAAGCGCAGAAACGCATTCTCGAACTGCTCGAACTGGTGGGCATCCAGAAACCGAAAGACCGGTTGAAGGCTTACCCCCATCAATTGTCCGGCGGCCAGCGGCAACGGGTCATGATTGCAATGGCCCTGGCCTGCGAACCGGAACTGTTGATCGCCGACGAACCGACCACGGCGCTCGACGTCACCGTGCAGCGCAAGATCCTGCTGCTGCTCAAGTCCCTGCAACAACGCCTTGGCATGTCGCTGCTGCTGATCAGCCATGACCTCAATCTGGTGCGCAGCATCGCCCAACGGGTGTGCGTGATGAAGGCCGGGGAAATCGTCGAGCAGGCGCCTTGCGAAACCTTGTTCACGCAACCAAAGCATCCTTACAGCTGCGTGTTGCTCAATGCCGAACCCGAAGGCGAAGCCCTGCCCCGGGACGAACGGGAAAACGTGCTGGAAGTCGACGACCTGCGGGTCGATTTCGTGGTCGGTGGCGGACTGTTTCAGCGCAAGCAGTATCTGCGCGCGGTGGACGGCATCAGCCTGAACATCCAGCGCGGCAAGACCCTGGGCATCGTCGGCGAGTCCGGTTCGGGCAAGTCGACGCTGGGTCAGGCGATCCTGCGCCTGCTCGATTCCGAAGGCAGCATCCGTTTTCAGGGCGAGTCCCTCGACGGCCTCAACCAGAAACAGCTGCGCCCATGGCGCCGGCAGATGCAGGTGGTGTTTCAGGACCCGTTCGGCAGCCTCAGCCCGCGCATGTCGGTGGCGCAGATCATCAGCGAAGGGCTCGAGGTGCATTGTCAGTCCACGGCTGACGAGTGCGACGACCAGGTGATCCGCGTGCTCAAGGAAGTCGGCCTCGACCCCGAAAGCCGTCATCGCTACCCCCATGAATTTTCCGGCGGCCAACGCCAGCGTATTGCGATTGCACGGGCACTGGTGCTCAAACCGGCGCTGATCCTGCTCGACGAGCCGACTTCGGCGCTGGACCGCACGGTGCAGAAACAAGTGGTCGCCCTGCTCCGCCAGCTTCAGGAAAAACATGGCCTGACCTACTTGTTCATCAGCCACGACCTGGCGGTGGTGCGCGCGCTGGCCCACGACATGATCGTGATCAAGGACGGCAAGGTGGTCGAACGCGGCGCCAGCCATGACGTGTTCGATTCGCCACAGCATCCCTATACCAAAGAGCTGTTGGCGGCGGCGCATCCGGGATAGGCATAATCGGCGCCAACCTTTGAACCGCGCTGCGGCTATCGCTGGCAAGCCAGCTCCCACAGGGTTTTTGGTCGCTCACAAATGTCATGTACCCCCGATAAACCTGTGGGAGCTGGCTTGCCGGCGATAGGGCCAGGCCTGGCGCCACACATTCAGGATCAGTCAGATGAACACCACCGAAAGCCTCAAGGATTACCAACGGGTTCGCACGCTGGCGATCCGTTCGTTGTTCGAGATCATCGAGCAATCCAGTGAAGGCACGGTGATTGTCGATCGCGATGCGAATATCGTCTGGATGAACGAGCGCTACGCCCGACGCTTCGGTCTCGACTGCGCCGCAGGCGCCATCGGCAAGCCTTGTGAAAGCGTGATTCCCGGCAGCCTGTTGCGTGAGGTGGTACGCACCGGGCGACCGATTCTGTTGGACATGCAGGACACCCCGAAAGAGCCGTTAGTGGTGATGCGCCTGCCGATTCATGACGATGCCGGCGCGGTGATCGGCGCCATCGGTTTCGCCCTGTTCGACGAATTGCGCACGCTGTCGCCGATGCTCAAGCGCTACCAGAGCATGCAGGAAGAACTGGCCTCGACCCGTTCGCTGTTGCGCGCAAGACAGACCCGATACAACTTTGCCCATTTCATCGGCACCAGTGCGGCCAGTCTGGAAGCCAAACGTCGGGCCCGTCGCAGCGCCAGCGCCGAGTCGCCGGTTCTGCTGCTGGGCGAGACCGGCAGTGGCAAGGAGTTGCTGGCGCAAGCCATCCACGGTGCCTCGCCCCGGGCGCACAAGGCGTTCGTCAGCATCAACAGTGCGGCGATTCCCGAAGCGTTGCTCGAAGCGGAGTTCTTCGGTACCGCGCCAGGCGCCTTCACGGGCGCCGACCGCAAGGGCCGCATCGGCAAGTTGCAGGTTGCCCAGGGCGGGACGCTGTTTCTCGACGAAATCGGCGACATGCCGCTGCCGCTGCAAAGCAAATTGCTGCGGGTGTTGCAGGAAAAGGAATTCGAACCCGTAGGCTCCAACGAGGTGATCCAGAGCGATGTGCGAGTGATTGCTGCGACCTCGACGGATCTGGAAGCAGCGATCAAGCGTGGCGAATTTCGCGCCGACTTGTACTACCGGCTCAACGTACTGCCGATTCAGGTGCCGCCGCTGCGTGAGCGTCTGGACGATCTGCCGGCACTCAGCGAAGCGATTCTGGAGGAATTGCGCAGTCAGCATGAACTCAACCGCGATGCGCTGGAGCTTCTGGGTCAGCATGCCTGGCCAGGGAATATCCGCGAGTTGCGCAATGTCCTTGAGCGCGCGGCGCTGCTCAGTGATGACTTGATGCTCACGGCGGACGACATTCGTTCTGCAATCGGTACGTTCACCCCCGTCGAGCGCGCACTGACGCACTTGTCAGAACCTGTAGCCCACGAAACGTTCAGCCAGGCGCGGGAGCGTTTTGACCGGCAGCTGATTCAGTCGACCCTCGCGCAATGCGGGGGCAGAGTCATTGAAGCCGCTGAGCGACTGGGGCTTGGGCGCTCGACGTTGTACAAGAAGATGATTGCGCTGGGGATTACGGAGTCTCAATAAAGAGACTTCATTCTCTAAATCAAGACCACATCAAAAGCTTCGCGGGCAAGCCCGCTCCCACAGGGGAATGCGATCAACTGTGGGAGCGGGCTTGCCCGCGAAAGCGCCCGCCCAGACACAAAAATCTCTGAAACGAGACAATCTTCTCTGATCCAAGCCTTAAGCCAACATTTTTTCGTTATATTTCAAATAGTTAGGCATCTGGCACAGTTCTCGCTAAAGCCCCTCCCGCACCCGTTTCACCCACAAAAATAACAATCGAAGGAGCACACCATGAGTGTGATCATCGCCTTGGCAGCCCTCGCGCTGCTGATGCTCGCAGCCTACCGTGGCTACAGCGTTATCCTTTTTGCTCCGATCGCCGCCCTCGGCGCTGTCCTGCTCACCGACCCGTCCGCCGTCGCCCCGGCCTTTACCGGGGTGTTCATGGAGAAAATGGTCGGCTTCATCAAACTCTACTTTCCCGTGTTCCTGCTCGGCGCCGTGTTCGGCAAGCTGATCGAGCTGTCGGGTTTCTCGCGTTCGATTGTCGCGGCGGCCATTCGCTTGCTCGGTACCCGCCAGGCGATGCTGGTCATCGTGCTGGTCTGCGCCCTGCTCACTTATGGCGGTGTATCGCTGTTCGTCGTCGTGTTTGCGGTCTACCCGTTCGCAGCGGAAATGTTCCGTCAGAGCAACATCCCCAAGCGCCTGATCCCGGCGACCATCGCCCTCGGCGCGTTCTCGTTCACCATGGACGCCCTGCCCGGTACGCCACAGATCCAGAACATCATCCCCAGCACCTTCTTCAACACCACCGCCTGGGCGGCGCCGTGGCTGGGTGTGATCGGCACGGTTTTCGTGTTTTGCGCCGGCATGCTGTTTCTCCAGCGCCAGCGCAACAAGGCCCGGCACGCCGGCGAAGGCTACGGCACCGAACTGCGTAACGAACCGGAAACCGCCGAAGACCTGAAATTGCCCAACCCGTGGATTGCTCTGTCTCCGCTGCTGGCGGTGGGCATCATGAACCTGCTGTTCACCCAGTGGATTCCGCAGTGGTACGGCAAGACCCACAGCCTCGCGCTGCCGGGCATGGCCGCGCCGGTCACCACCGAAATCGCAAAGTTGACGGCGATCTGGGCAGTACAGGCTGCTTTGCTGGTGGGCATCCTGATGGTGCTGGCATTCGGTTTCAAAGCGATCAAAAGCAAACTCGCCGAGGGCAGCAAAAGCGCGGTCAGCGGTGCATTGCTGGCAGCGATGAACACCGCCTCGGAATACGGTTTCGGCGCGGTCATCGCCTCGTTGCCGGGGTTTCTGGTGCTGGCCGACTGGCTCAAGGGCATCCCGAATCCGCTGGTCAATGAAGCGATCACCGTCACGCTGCTGGCCGGCATCACCGGTTCTGCTTCGGGCGGCATGAGCATCGCCCTGGCGGCGATGTCCGAACAGTTCATCAACGCCGCCCACGCCGCCAACATTCCCCTGGAGGTGCTGCACCGGGTAGCCGCGATGGCCAGCGGCGGCATGGACACCCTGCCGCACAACGGCGCGGTGATCACCCTCCTGGCTGTGACCGGCCTGACCCACCGTGAGGCCTACAAGGACATTTTCTGTATTACGCTGATCAAGACCCTGGCGGTTTTCGCGGTCATCGGCACTTTCTACGCCACTGGCATTGTGTGAGGTATTCATGACGACTCTTACGGGCAAGACCGCACTGGTCACCGGCTCCACCAGCGGCATCGGACTGGGCATTGCGCTGACGCTGGCCAGGGCCGGCGCCAACCTGATCCTGAACGGCTTTGGCGATGCCTCGAAGGTGATCGCCGAAGTCGGGCAGTTCGGCGGCAAGGTCGGCCATCACCCGGCAGACGTCAGCAGCCCCGAGCAGATTGCCGAGATGATCGCCTACGCCGAGCGCGAATTCGGTGGTGTGGACATTCTGGTCAATAACGCCGGCATTCAGCACGTCGCGGCGGTTGAAGAGTTCCCGGTGGAACGCTGGGATTCGATCATCGCCATCAACCTGTCGTCCGTGTTTCACAGTACGCGTTTGAGCCTGCCGGGCATGCGCGCCAAAGGTTGGGGACGGATCATCAACATCGCGTCGGTGCACGGGCTGGTCGGATCCACCGGCAAGGCGGCGTATGTGGCAGCCAAGCATGGCGTGATCGGGCTGACCAAAGTGGTTGGCCTGGAAACCGCCGCCAGCAACATTACCTGCAATGCCATTTGCCCGGGCTGGGTGCTGACGCCGCTGGTGCAAAAGCAGATCGATGATCGTGCGGCCAAAGGTGTCGATCCGCAGCAGGCGCAGCACGATTTGCTCGCCGAGAAGCAGCCGTCGCTGGAATTCGTCACCCCTGAACACCTGGGGGAACTGGTGCTGTTCCTGTCCAGCGAGGCCGGCAGTCAGGTGCGCGGTGCTGCATGGAACATCGATGGTGGCTGGCTCGCGCAGTAAGCTTGCAACTGATCGCTCCCACCCTGTCGTGGGCGCTTTCTGACAAACAATAAGAGGCAAACCATGTCCGACATCCTCTGGCAGCCCGATGCCAAACGCATTGCCCGGTCCCGCATGGACAGCTTTCGGCGCTTCATCATTCAGCGTCACCACGTACACCTCGATGACTACCCGGCCCTGCATCAATGGTCCATCGACCGGCGTGAAGCGTTCTGGCAGGCGATCGTGGATTTCTTTGATATCTACTTTCATACGCAGCCGGATGCGGTGTTGCGCGAAGGCTTGAAGATGCCTGGTGCCGAGTGGTTTCCCGGCGCTACGTTGAACTTCGCCGAACACCTGCTGAGCCGACGAGACGATGCCATCGCCGTAATCGCCATCGGGGAAAACGGCCAGCGTGAATTGTTGACCTGGGCCGACCTGGCCCGGCAAGTCGCCGGGTTCCAGGCCAGCCTGCAGGCGGCCGGCGTCGTACTCGGCGATCGAGTGGCAGCCTGCATGCCCAACACCTGGCAAACCCTGGTGGCAATGCTGGCGACCACCAGCCTCGGCGCGATCTGGTCCTGCTCTTCGCCTGACTTCGGCACCCATGGCGTGATCGACCGCTTCGGCCAGATCGAACCGAAAGTACTCATCACCTGCGCCGGCTACCGATACGCCGGCAAGGAGATCGACCAGACCGTCAAGATCAATGAAATCCTCGGACAGCTGCCAACCTTGCAGCAGTTGATCATCGTGCCTTATGCGCGACCTCACGCCCATGCCACGGATTACCGGACATCTGCCAACGTCACGCTGTGGGACGACTTCTATGAACCGGGCGACGAGCCGCAATTCGTCCCGGTGCCGTTCGACCATCCGCTGTACGTGCTGTATTCCAGCGGCACCACCGGCGTGCCGAAGTGCATCGTTCACAGCACCGGCGGCGTGTTGCTGCAACACGTCAAGGAGCACGGGTTGCATGTCGATCTGGGCCCTGGTGATCGACTGTTCTACTACACCACCTGCGGCTGGATGATGTGGAACTGGCTGGTCTCGGCGCTGGCCGTCGGCAGCGCGGTGGTGCTGTATGACGGTTCACCGTTTTATCCGGACAACCAGCGTCTGCTGGAGCTGCTCGATGACGAGCAGGTCAGCGTGTTCGGCACCAGCCCGAAATTCCTCGCGACCCTGGAAAGCAGCGGCATCAAACCTCGTGAAAGTCATGATTTGAGCCACCTGAAGACCTTGCTCTGCACCGGTTCTGCGTTGTCGCCGCAAAGTTACGACTTCGTCTATCGCGACTTCAAACCGGATGTCTGCCTGTCCTCGATGTCCGGCGGCACGGACATCGTGTCCTGTTTCGTCAACGGCAACCCGATGTCGGCGGTACGCCGAGGTGAAATCATGGGCAAGAGCCTGGCCATGGCGGTGGAAGTGTGGAATGACGCCGGGCACCCCGTGATTGGCGAAAAGGGCGAACTGGTGTGTACCCGAGCCTTTCCGGCCATGCCCATCGGCCTCTGGAACGATCCCGATGGCGAGAAACTGCGAAAATCCTATTTCAGCCAGTTTCCGGGCGTCTGGGCCCAGGGTGACTACGCTGAAGAACTGCCCCACGGCGGCATGCTGATCCACGGCCGTTCCGACGCCGTGCTCAATCCCGGCGGCGTGCGCATCGGTACGGCGGAGATCTACCGTCAGGTGGAAAAAGTCCCGCAGGTGCTGGACTGTGTCGCCATCGGCCAACGTTGGCAGGATGACGTGCGGGTGGTGCTGTTCGTGCGCCTCAAGGAAGGCGTAACGCTGGATGACGTTCTGCAGCAGCAGATCCGCCAGGTCATCCGGGCCAACACCACGCCGCGCCATGTGCCCGCCAGGATTGTCGCCGTCACGGACATTCCGCGCACCATCAGCGGCAAGGTCGTGGAACTGGCGGTGCGCAATGTGGTGCATGGCGAGCCAGTCAAGAACACCGATGCCCTGGCCAATCCCGAAGCGCTGGAACAATTTCGGGACCGGCCGGAACTGGCGAACTGAACGGGCTTATACGGTCTTGTTCAAGGTGATCAACACCGGACCGTTGATCGCTTTGTCGCCCTGATTCGCGACAGCGGCCAATGTGGCCGCATTGCTGTCATGGCTGGTTTTGTCGGTCAGCAGTTGGCTCAGCAGCGAAGTGGCGACGGCCAGGGAATCGGCGTTTTCGAAGGCCTTCGAGGCTTCGTGAAACCGGCTCGACGCTTGCTCCGGCATGACCGCTTGCCGGCCGATGGCCAGATTCAGCAGCGGCGCCACGTCAAGCACCTGAGCGGTGGCGCCGTCACCCGCCTTGTCGATGGCATAGCAGACGTCGTCTGTGCGCGCGGCGCCATGGAGCATCTCATGGATCAAGTCATCCGCTACGACGTCGTGGTTGTAACCATGCCGGATGAAGTGCCGGTTGAGGCCTCGGGTGTGGATTTCGATAAAGGCAAGATTGCTTCGCTGTTCTGCGCCCGACACGATCCACCGCTGATAGATCTCTCGATTGAAGGCCGCAATGTGGCCGGTGTCCTTGTAGGCATCGAGGATGAAATTGCTCAGCGAAAAGCCATCGAAATCGGTCCTGATCAGCTTCAGGTACTTCAATACCCGATCACGTGCGTCCTGCGAATCGTCCCCCAGAAACACCTTGATGATGAAATTCCGTTCCCGAGTGAAGTCCTGTCCGCTCAAGGCATCGATCGCGCTTTGCACCTTCGTTTTCACCCGGGACAGACTGTGCTGCAGCACATGCCGGCTATAACTGAGCGGTAGCGTCTTATCAAATCGAGCCGCGATGAACGGTGCATCGACGCTGAAATTGTTCAGCTTCGGCCCCCAGGTCCTGCCTGTGCGGTCGAGGGCATACCAGTGAAAATCCTCTCGTGCCGCCAGTACGGTCAGCGTATCGGCGCTTCCCGGATGTGGACGCCAGGTGCCCTGGACAACGTTCGAGGGATTGCCGAGACGTCGTGCGGGTACGCCCTTCAGATGCCCCAGCTGCGCCTTCGCCACTGCAAGGACTTGCTGAGCTTCGCGGCTCAGACGCAGTCCGCCTCTGTAAACCAGTTTTCCCGTCCCTCGCACTATCGACGGAATGTCGTCCAGCGGATTGAAAATGGAAACGCCCGTGCCGACGATCAGTCTGGCCAGACCAGCAAGCGCCGAGGATGTGCGGCTCGCCCTTGTCACGATGGACACCACTTTGGCACCCGCGCCGGCGAACGTTCCCACAAGTGCGATGGCATCCATCGCGCAACCATAGATACCGTCCACCACCGGGTTGTGTTCACCGGAGGTCAGATCCTGGACGCACTTTTTGAACGGTACGGCCAGGTCAACGATATAGGTGGCCACCCGCTCGCCCTTCTCCCGCTCCAGTTCAAGTGCCGTAGGCCGGATCGCAGCCGCTTCAAGCTGATCGAAAGTCATCAACGGGTGATGGGACACAATCAACTGGGCAATACGAGCCAGTTGCGGCGCCCCGTAATTGCGATATTCGCTTCGCAGTGGGCTGGATTCCGACAAGGGTCGAGCCAGCGTTGCCAGCTTGTCGATGATCGCCAGGCTGCTGCTGACCTTGAAGTCATTCGCGACCCCTTCGACGTAGCATTGGAGATTGATCGGCAGGCGTTCTTCAGGCGTGAAAGGCACATGCGCCTTCCTGTCACCACTGAAGTCCACTCGCGCCGCCGAATCGAGTTTGCCGGAATTGACGATCAGTTTTCCGAGTTCATCGTTGCGATGGATCTCGCCGCGCAGCGTGAACACTTCATGGCAACTGATCCGCCCTCGGTATGAGACACACATTACGATACCGAAACGCCCCGTTGCCGCATCCTTGCCCTCTTGACTCTCCACCGGTTCCTCGCGGACCAGAGGTCCTCCGACCGGCGTGGTGCGAGTAATGAGGGCCGGCTTTCGCAGGGTGAAAAACGTGATCTCACCGTTCAGGATCCCTTGCAGCTCAAAGGAAGAAAGCCTGGCCAGCGACCACTTGAGCGTGGTCGCGAGCGCCCTGTTCATTTCGCCAAGATAAACATGCAGTTGACGGTGAAATTCAACCTTGTTTGCCGGCATCTTCAGCATTTCTGGATAACGGCTGTAAATGCTCATGACGGCAGGATCATGAAGAACCGGTCGGCGGTGTCCACTGATTCCGGACAGAAGATCCGGAGCAGTACTGTCGGGAAAAACCGCGCGAAAATCCCACTCCTGCTTCAGCAGATCGCCGGACATGTGCAAATCGACCATCGACATCACGGCAGGTGAAGCGTAAAGGCCCGGGCGCTGCACCAATAACGGCGACTCGAGGAAATCACAGTCCGGTGCAGCCTGCCGCAGCGCGCCAAGGGCGATGCTTCTGCGATCAGGCAACGGCATGGCATACGCACGACTGACCTGCGCGAAGTCCTCCACAAACCGCTGGTAAGCCTGCAGGGCTTTCTGTGTGCTCGCCTGCTCGGCATTGCGCAACTCATCAGGGTCCACGATGCCGTTCATCAATGCCCAGTCCACGATCGGATCGATCAGGGCTACGGTATGCAAATCCGCCAATGCCTGACTGACAGGCTCCAACTGCGCAAAACTCATGATTTGTGCATAGGTCATCACACGCGCCGCGCCTTGAACAACGGCTTCGACCAGCACGACGGCGCGGCAGAAGTTCACCCATTCCAGCGAACCGACCAGCACATTGCCTGGCACCTGCCTGACCAGAAATTCGGGGGCGACTTCTGCCAATACCAGATGAATCGCCAGGGGTGCTGTGTCGTGGGATGCCCAGCGATTGCTGACCATATGCGCACGCAAACCTTCGAGCGCGATGGCAGGCGGCCTGCCCAGGTACTCCCTGGCGTATACCTCGTAACTTCCGACAGATTTTCGGCCTTGAACTTTCCCGATCAAAGGATTGATATCCAGCAATATCGCAGTAAGGAGTGCCTGCTCAAGTTGCTGTGGCGCCATGACTTGACCGGGTTCCGCTCCGAACCAGGCTTGCAGCTCTACATACTTTTCTGCGTAACTTCGGGAAATCGAATGACTGAGCAGCTTTTTGATAACGGCAGCCGCATTGTCATGTAGTGCAATATCTGAACGCGTCTTGCGAAAAAGACTTTCGAGTAATCGTTCGTCGTCCCCTGTCAGTTCACGTGTGACATCTTTAATGGATTGCCGCTGATCCGATGACAAAACAAACAATGCAGGATCATCGTTGACGATCTGCCCCCAGTAATTCCCGAGCTCGTCCACCGTTGGAAATTCAAATTCGAAAAAGGCCAACAGATTTTTGACCTGATCAACGGTTTTCGGTACATCGAAACCATGAAAACGCAGCCATTGATCTATGACAATCGCATCATCCAGCCAAACGTAGCCGCCTGAAGTTCTGGCAATGTCGACAATGACCGGCAGCACTTCCTGTCCCTGGGTAAAGTGCCTGAAATATCCACGCTGCACGAAATCCAGCCAACCGATATCACTCCAGACTTCAAGCTTGCCGTCCGCACCGACACAAATGAGCGCGTCCTGTTCAATATCGTTCCGGGTCAACGCACTTCTCATGGCCACCGTGTCCATCAGCTTCGACAGCAGTTTCTGTCCAGGTCTGTGGACCTTGTAAAGCGATGAGCCTTGCTGCAACTCGATCTGATAGTCCCACCATGCGATCGGTGTCTCGGCCGATGGCGCCTGAAGCCACCGTTTGAGTTCAATCATGACCAGCTCACGCTCTTTCAGATCAAACTCGTGCTGCCGATCATTCTGATCAACGGCATACTTATTAAACTTCCCTGCCCATACAACGCTCATAAAACACCTTAATTAAATCAGCCTGCCAATTCAGGACACGCGCAACCTAAACGGCCGAACGTCGACAATCCAGCAGGTCTGTATTAATTAAAGTTTCCAGGCAAGGACTTTGATGAGAAAACTCAGATCAGCCCCCAATCCTCCGAATCTCCTCCGGCTTTATCATCCTGTTGAAGTTTAAGTTTCAGGCGCAACTTGAGATTGTTTATTGAGTCAGCGTTTTTCAGCGCTTCTTCTTCACTTAAAACACCTTCGACCACCAACTTGAAAAGTGCCTCGTCAAAGGTCTGCATCCCGAGTTCAGCCGACTTTTCCATGATGTTCTTGAGGTCAGCCAACTCGTTGCGTCGAATGAGATCGGCGACGGTCGCAGAGCCCAGCATCACTTCCACCGCCGCCCGGCGCTGGCCATCCAGGGTTCGCACCAGGCGTTGGGATACAAACGCTTTCAAGTGATTGCCCAGAGCATGAAGTAATTGCGGACGCCGCTCCTCGGAAAAGAAATTGATGATCCGGTCCAGCGCCTGATTGGCGTTGTTGGCGTGCAACGTCGACAACACCAGATGCCCGGTTTCGGCAAACGAAAGCGCATGCTCCATGGTTTCTCGGTCGCGGATCTCACCGATCAAGACCACATCCGGTGCCTGGCGCAGGGTGTTTTTCAGCGCGGCATGAAAACTGCGGGTGTCGACACCGACTTCACGCTGATTGATGATCGACTTCTTGTGGCGATGGATATACTCGATCGGGTCTTCGATCGTGACGATGTGTCCGCTGCCATGACGATTGCGATGATCGATCAGCGCCGCCAGGGATGTGGACTTGCCCGAGTCGGTGGCACCGACGAACAGGATCAGCCCCTGCTTGAGCATGACCGTTTCAAGTAATACCGAGGGGAGTTTGAGGTCTTCGAAGCGCGGGATCTCCAGTTTGACGTTACGGATCACGATCGAAACATCGTTGCGCTGCTTGAAAATGTTCACCCGGAACCGGCCGATCCCGGTACGGGAAATCGCCAGGTTCATTTCCAGGTCCCGGTCGAATTCCCGTTGCTGCTCGACGTCCATCAAGGAAGCGGCGACTATGGCTACCTCGCCGGGTTTGAGCGGTTGTTCGCTCAATGGCGTCAGTACACCTTCGAACCGTGCACTGGGCGGCGCGCCCGTGGACAGGAACAGATCCGAGCCGTGCCGGCTCGACAGTTGTTTGAGCAGTGCGTCGATTTCCATGGCCAGTAACACCTGCGAAGCTTTCAAGGAACACAAGACCGTGCGTCGTGACGCGACGGGCCTTACGGCGTCTACCGCACTAGGATAGTAGACGCCGCTTCACCGACCGACGCTCAGGATTGATGTGATGAACGCTGTACCGAACACCCACGACGCCCAGGCATTGATGACCCGCACCGACTGGAGTCGCAGCCCGCTCGGACACGCCGACACCTGGCCGCAGAGCCTGCGCACCGCGGTGGACATCGTGCTTCATTCGCCGATGCCGATGCTGTTGTTGTGGGGCCCGCAACTCACCCAGATCTACAACGACGGCTTCGCGCTACTGGCCGGCAGCAAGCATCCTCACGCTTTCGGACAACCGGCACACCAGATATGGCCGGAACTTCGGGATTTTACCGACCCGATTTACAGCGCCGTCCTGCAGGGCCAGGTCAGAACCTACAGCGAGCGACGCTTCACCCTGCAACGGGACGGCAAGGATTCCGACTTCTGGCTGGACCTGACCTACAGTCCGATACGCGACGAAAGCGCTCAGGTGGCGGGGATTCTGGTCACCGCCATCGAAACCAATGAGCGCCGGCGCATTGCCCTGGAGCTCAAACAACGTTCGGAAGACAGTCTCAAGGCGCAGAAAGAAACCGAAGAGCGCTTGCAACTGGCGCTGGCTGCCACCGATGCGGTCGGCACCTGGGATTGGGACATCGGCGAAGACCGCTTCATCGCCGACGCGCATTTCGCCCAATTGCACGGTGTCGACCCGGCAATGGCCCGCCAGTTGCCGATCAGTGAATACCTGCACGGCGTTCACCCCGAAGACCGCACGCTGATTGCCCGCAGCATCAAGCATTGCATCACCCACGGCACCGAATACGCCGAGGAATACCGCTTGTTGCAAGCCAATGGCGAAGTGCGTTGGGTTTTCGCCCGGGGCCGCTGCTACAAGGATCATCATGGGCGACCGATGCGTTTCCTCGGCGCGGCGCTGGACCTGACCGAGCGCAAACACACCGAACAGGCCTTGCGCCAGAGCCAGACCGAATTGCAACTGATCATTAACGCGATGCCGATCCTGATCAGTTACGTCGACCGCGAAGAACGCTTTCGCCTGAACAACGCCGCCTACCTGGACTGGTTCGGGCTCACGCCTCAAGAGCTGTGCGGTCGCACGATTCGCGAGGTGATCGGCGAAGAGGCCTATTTCCTGCGGGCACCGTACATTGCAGAGGCCCTGGCCGGCCGGCCCTGCTCGTTCAGCCTGTACACGCCCCATCGCGATGGCAGCCAGCGCCATGCCCTGATGAACTACCTGCCGCGCCATGGTCCGGACGGCGCCGTGAACGGTTTCTACATTTTCGTGATCGACGAAACCGAGCGCAAAAAGACCGAAGAAGCCTTGCGCAACCTCAATGAAACCCTTGAGGAGCGCGTCAGTGCGCGCACCGAGCAACTGGCCCGGGCCAACCAGCGTCTGCAGAACGAGATGTTCGAACGCGAGCGCGCCGAAGATGCCCTGCGCCACGCGCAGAAAATGGAAGCGGTCGGCCAGCTCACAGGGGGCATCGCGCACGACTTCAACAACATGTTGACCGGAATCATCGGCAGTCTCGACCTGATGCAGCGCTACATTGCCAGTGGTCGCACCGATGAAATCGGTCGATTCACCGACGCTGCGGTCTCCTCCGCCAACCGTGCTGCGGCATTGACCCACCGCCTGCTGGCGTTCTCCCGGCGCCAGTCGCTGGATCGCAAGACGATCGATGTCAACGAATTGATTCATTCGCTGGAGGATCTGATCCGCCGCACCAAGGGCGACCCCATAGCGCTCAAGTTGCGCCTCGCCGACGGTCTCTGGCCTGTCAGTACCGATGTCAGCCAGCTGGAAAACGCATTGTTGAATCTGGTGATCAACGCCCGGGATGCGATGCCCCACGGTGGCGAACTGCTGATCGAAACCGCGAATATCTATCTCGACGGTAACGACATCACCACGCTGGAACCGGTCAAGGCCGGTGATTACCTGATGCTCGCCGTCAGCGACAACGGCACCGGCATGACGCCGTCGGTGCGCTCCAAGGCATTCGATCCGTTCTTCACCACCAAGCCGATCGGTCAGGGGACCGGGCTCGGTTTGTCGATGATTTACGGTTTTGCCCAGCAATCCGGAGGGCACGTAAGCCTGGACAGCCTGCCAGGTCAGGGCACCTGCGTGCGCCTGTATTTACCTCGCCTTCATTCAATCGTGGCGGAACAGGCCGAGACGGCACCGGAAACGGAGGCAGCCGTCGTCGCTACCGGTGAAGCGGTGGTCGTGGTCGAAGACGATCCTGCCGTGCGTATGCTGGTGCTGGATTTGCTCAAGGAGCTGGGTTACTGCGCTCACGAGGCCGAAGATGCCGCAAGCGCCCTGCCCCTGCTGGAATCCAATCTGCGGGTTGACCTGCTGGTGACCGATGTTGGCCTGCCAGGCATGAACGGGCGGCAATTGGCGGAGATTGCGCGCCAGCATCGTCCAGGACTCAAAGTGTTGTTCATGACCGGTTATGCGCAGAACGCCGCCGAACGCCAGGGTTTTCTTGAAGACGGCATGGACATGGTGGCCAAGCCCTTCTCCATCGAACAGCTGGCCGCCAAGATCCGCACGATGCTCAGCCAAACCCCGTGACTTGAGGCATAATCCGCGCCCCGCCGTCACCCCGCTACAGGTATTGCACGATGAAAGCCCAAGCCCGCCACATCCTGGTCAAGACTGCCGATGAGGCTGAAAAACTCAAACAGCGCATCGCCAACGGTGAAGCGTTCGATGTGCTGGCCAAGAAATTCTCGACCTGCCCGTCCGGCAAGCGCGGTGGCGATCTGGGTGAGGTACGTCCCGGGCAAATGGTCGGTGCGATCGACGCAGTGATCTTCAAGAAACCGCTGCGCACGGTGCACGGGCCGATCAAGAGCAAGTTCGGCTATCACCTGGTGCAGGTGTTTTTTCGCGATTGAGTTTTTGCTTTCAGGGCCTCTTCGCGAGCAAGTCGAACCGATTGCGCAGCAATCGGCCATCCACTACTTATCTCGGAATCAGCGCCCCTGGCACTTGAATGACCCGACTGGCCAAGCAGTGCCCCGCCTCCGCCGCCTGCGCAGGGTTTGCGCCCGACAAGCGACTGGCCAGATACGCCGCGCTGAACGAATCTCCCGCTGCCGTCGTATCCACCACCTTCTCGACCTTCTGCGCCGGCACTTCGAACGCCTCCCCGTCGCAACGGATCAGACAGGCTTCGGCGCCGCGCTTGAGAACCACCTCCGGCGTGCCGATCTGCGCATAAGCCTCGAACACCGCATCGCAATCGGCAAATTGAAACAGCGCCTGCTCATCGTCCACCGTCAGCAACGCCAGATCGACATAAGGCAGCACGCTGCGATACGCCGCCCGCGCCTCTTCCACCGAGGCCCACAGCCGTGGCCGGTAATTGTTGTCGAAGACGACTCGCGCATCGCGCTGGCGGGCCTCAATCAAGGTCTCGATCAGCTTTTCCCGACCCGACGCACCGAGTACCGCCAGCGTGATACCGCTGAAATACAACACATCGTAGTCCGGCAGCGCCGCCAGGATCGGCGCGGCCGCCGGAGTCGTGAAACAGTCGCGAACGGCCGCCTCGTTGCGCCAGTACAGAAAACGCCGCTCCCCGGCGGCATCGGTCTGGATGCAATACAGCCCCGGCAGGCGACCGGGCAAGCGCTGAACGAGATCCAGACCGATGTTTTCGTCGGCCCAACTGCGGCACATGGCGTCGCTGAAGCTGTCATCGCCCAGCGCGGTGACGTAATCCACCTGCGCCTTGTCGCCCATGGCGCGAGACAGGTAGACCGCCGTGTTCAACGTGTCTCCGCCGAAACGCTGTTGCAGACTGCCGTCGGCACGTTGCTGAAGTTCGATCATGCACTCGCCGATCAGGGCGATGCGCGGGGTGTTCGGACCCAAAGGACTGAGCGCGTTCATCAGAAGCAGGTTTCCATGGTTTCGATCACCGACAACTGCTCGTCCACCAGCAGCCCCACGCGCCATTTATCGAAGGTCAGGCACGGGTGCGAGGTGCCGAAGGAAATGATGTCGCCGACGCGCAATTGAACCCCGGGTGCCACGGTCATGAACGCATGCTGGTCCATCACCGCAGTTACCTTGCAGGCACCTGCATCATCGCCCACCGCAGGCACCACCCCTGCCTTGTAACGCCGCAAAGGCACCGGCATCCCGGCATCGAAGGCCACGTCACGCTTGCCCAGGGCAATCACCGCGAATCCCGGCTCCGGCATCGACTGCACGTGGGCCCAGACTTCCAGTGCCGGACGCAGGCCTTCGTGCAGATCGCTGCGACGGTCGAGCACGCAGCACTGCGCCTCTTTGTAGATGCCATGGTCATGGGCCACGTAACTGCCCGGACGCAGCACGCTGAGGAAGCGCCCGCCCGCGTTCTGCGCTTCGAACGATTCGGCGATCAGGTCGTACCACGCCGAACCCGACGCCGTGATGATCGGCCTGGCGATGGCGAACGCGCCGCTGTCTTGCAACTGCACCGCCAGGCGCACCAGCGAGGCCGCGAATTCACGGATGCCGCTGACGGCATGATCGCCATGGATCACGCCTTCGTAACCTTCGATACCGGTCAAGGCCAGCGACGGTTGCGCGCCGATGGCCTTGGCCAGTTCGATGACTTCCTGCTCGGTACGGCAACCACAACGGCCGCCGACGACGCCGTACTCGATCATCACGTTCAGGCGCACGCCGCGCGACGCGAAGTAAGCGCCCAGATCGGCGACATTGTCCGGATGGTCGACCATGCAATAGAAGTCGAAGCCCGGATCGGCCGCCAGCAGATCGGCAATCAACGCCATGTTCGGTGTACCGACCAGTTGATTGGCCATCAACACCCGGCGCACGCCGTGGGCATAGGCGGCGCGGGTCTGAGTGGCGCTGGCCAGGGTGATGCCCCAGGCACCGGCGTCGAGCTGACGACGAAACAGCGCCGGGGTCATGCTGGTCTTGCCATGAGGCGCCAGCTCGGCGCCGCTGTCGCTGACGAATGTCTGCATCCAGCGGATATTGTGCTCCAGCGCCTCGCGATGCAGCACCAGCGCCGGCAGGCTGATGTCACGCACCAGTTGCGCACCTAGGACAGCGTCGCCCTTTTCCACGGCAGCAGTGTTGTTGGCAGTCGTCATGGTCGAACTCCTCACAGTCGCGCCCGAAGGCAAGCGCGGTTATTCGTGAATACGCCGGGCGAGGCTGTTGGCGCTCTCGATCAACACCCGGCGATAGTCGTTGTAATTGTTCCTGGCATCGGCACGCGGCGCGACAATGCACAGGGTGCAGATGGCTACGCCATCCGGGTCTTTGACCGGGGCGGCGAAGCAATGGGTGAAGGTGTCGGCGACACTGTCGAACGAAAAGAAACCGTCGATGCCGGCCTGACGGATTTCCTTGAGAAAGGTCTCCATCGGCAGGCGCTCGCCATCCGGCAAAATGAAATCTTCAGGGTCGATCAGGTCGCTGATCTGCTGGTCACTCAAGTGCGCCAGCAGCAAGCGGCCGGACGCCGTCCACGGGATCGGTGCGTTTTCGCCGATATCGGAAGAGATGCGGAAATGCCGCTCACCCTCCTTCATCAGCGCCACCGTGTATTTGCGCCCGTTGAGCAGGCACATCTGCGCGGTTTCCCGGGTCTGGCTGACAATCTCCTGCAGCGCATGATCGGCCTCGCGGCTGAGGTCGAAATGACGCAGATGCGCCTGACCGAGAAAGTACAGCTGACGCCCGAGATAGACATGGCCGTCCTTGCCCACCGGTTCCAGAATCCGCCGTTCGAGCAACGAGGCCACCAGCTCGTAGACCGTGGATTTCGGGCTGCCGATGCCGTTGGCAATGTCGTTCGGACGCAGCGGCTGGCCGATCTCCTTGAGGAAATCGAGGATATCGAACGCCCGGTCCAGACCGCGTGCCCGGCGCTTGATGGTGTCTTCGGTCATGTCTTCAGTTCCCAATGAAAGTGCCGGGAGTTTAACGAGAGTGCAGCGTCGACCGTTAGATCGCTTTCGCGAGCAGGCTCGCTCCCACATTTGGAATGCGATCCCCTGTGGGAGCGAGCCTGCTCGCGAAAAAATCAATACAAGTTTCAGGCCTTCTTCTTGTATGCAATGCAATCGATCTCGACCTTGCAGTCGACCATCATGCTCGCCTGCACACAGGCCCGGGCCGGCGCATGTTCGGGCTTGAAGTACTCGCCGAAGACCTTGTTGAAACTGGTGAAATCCCGCGGATCGTCCAGCCACACCCCGGCACGGACCACGTCTTCCAGGCCATAACCGGCCTCTTCGAGGATCGCGATCAGGTTCTTCATGGTCTGATGCGTCTGCTCGACGATGCCCCCGACAATGATCTCGCCATCCACCGCCGGCACCTGCCCGGAAACGTGCAGCCAGCCGTCGGCCTCGACTGCGCGCGCGAAGGGTCGTGGCTGGCCGCCGGCGGCGGTGCTGCCGGTGCCGTAGCGCGTAATGCTCATGGGTGTTTCTCCTGATTGAAAAAGTGAAAGTCAGAACCGCGTGCTTTTGAGAAACTCCGCCAGCCGCGGTGATTGCGGACGCTCGAACAGTTCCCTGGGAGGCCCCTGCTCTTCAATGCGCCCCTGATTCATGAAAACGATCTTGTCCGAGACCTCGAACGCAAAACGCATTTCGTGGGTCACCAGCAACATGGTCATGCCGTCTTCGGCCAGGCCCTTGATCACGTTCAGCACTTCGCCCACCAGTTCCGGGTCGAGGGCCGAGGTGACTTCGTCGAACAGCATAAGGCTCGGGTTCATCGCAATCGCCCGGGCAATCGCCACACGCTGTTGCTGACCACCGGACAGCTGGCCGGGAAAGTGATTGCGCCGTTCCAGCAGGCCGACCCGCTCCAGCCATTTCTCAGCCAGCACCACGGCTTCGTCCTTGTGCATCTTTTTGACTTTGAGCAAGCCGAGGGTGACGTTCTGCAACGCGGTGAGGTGCGGAAACAGATTGAACTGCTGGAACGCCATGCCGGTCATCGCACGATGGCGGGCGATGACCTTTTCCGGATGGCGCACGCGTTTGCCGTTGAATTCGTCATAGCCGATGGATTCGCCGTCGAGCAGGATCTGCCCACCCTGAAATTCCTCCAGCATGTTCACGCAGCGCAGCAGCGTGGTCTTGCCCGAGCCACTGGAGCCGATCAGCGTCACTACGTTGCCGCGCTGCATGCTCAGGTCGACCCCCTTGAGCACTTCGACCGCGCCGTACTGTTTGTGCAGACCACGGATATCCAGCAGGGGCTGACCGTTCTGGACGTTGGAAACTTGAGCTTGAGTCATGGCAGGGCCACCCGCTTTTCAATGTGCCGGCCGAGTAATTCGATGCCGTAGTTGATGACGAAGAACAGAAAACCGGCGAACAGATAGAACTCCAGAGTCATGAACGTCCGGGCAATGATCTGCTGGGTGCTGAGCAGCAGCTCGGCCACACCGATCACCGACAGCAAGGTCGAGGCCTTGACGATTTCCGTGGACGAGTTGACCCAGGTCGGCAGGATCTGTCGCAAGGCCTGAGGCAACAGCACGTAACCGAGGGACTGATAGAACGTCAGGCCGATGGCTTTGCTGGCTTCCATTTGCCCGCGAGGCAACGCCTGCAATGCACCTCGCACGATTTCGGCGACGTGGGAGCCGCAGAACAGCGTCAGCCCCAGGGCTCCGGCCTGAAACGCGCTGATCTGCCATCCCAGTGCCGGCGCCATGTAGAAACAGGCAAGCACCAGGACGAACACCGGAGTGCCGCGAATCAGGTCGACATAAAAACGGAACGGCGCACGCTTCCAGAATTTGCCGTAGGTCAGTACCAGACCGGCAAACACACCGATGACCGTGCCGAACAGAATCGCCAGCGCCGACACCTGCACGCTGGTCAGAAAGCCTTGCCACAAGGCTTCGCGGGCAATCCACAACTCATGCAACCAACTGGGAGATTCGTACATCGCAGCCTCCTATCGGCGGATTGCCAGACGCTGCTCCAGGTAACGCAGCAGCATGGCAATGAGGTAACAGGCCGCGACATACAGCGCCGTGGTCACCAGCCAGGTTTCAATGACCCGGTAGCTCTCGACGTTGATCTTGCGCGCGTAATAGGTCAGCTCCGGTACCGCGATCGCGGCGGCCAGCGAGGTGTCCTTGAACAGCGAAATGAAGTTGTTCGACAGCGCCGGCAGCACATTGCGCAACATCACCGGCACGGTGACGTAGGCTTTCACCTGCCATTCGCCCAGGCCGATGGCCAGGCCTGCTTCGCGCTGACCCTTGGGGATGCTCAACAAACCGCCGCGGAACACTTCGGTCAGGTACGCCCCGGCATACAGCGACAGGGTGATGATGAACGACGGGATCTTGTCCAGCCGGATCCCCAGGCTCGGCAACGCAAAGTAAATCAACAGAATCAACACCAGAATCGGCGTATTGCGGATCACCGTCACATACACCGAGGCCAGCACCCGCAAGGCGCGATGCTTCGACAGCAAGGCAAACGCCATCAGCAGGCCGATCACGCAGCCGATGGCGATCGACACCAGCGCCAGCTCAAGGCCCAGACCCAGCCCCGCCAGCAAGGTGTCGAAATCGCGCCACACGGCGGCAAAGTTCAACTGATAGTTCATGGTTGGCAGTACCTTGAGCGGGGCGCGTCAGAGCGCCCCGCTCTCACGGGGATCATTTGAATTCGACAGGGAAACCGATGGCTGGCGATGGCAGATCGACGCCGAACCATTGCTTGAACGATGCCGCGTAAGTCGGGAATTCGACGCCGGTCATGGCTTCATGCAGGGTGGTGTTGACGAAGTTCAGCCAGTCCTGATCGCCACGCTTGACGGCGCAGGCGTAGGTCTGCGGGCTCCAGGCGTACGTCGGGCTGCGATAGCGACCCGGGTTCTGCACCATCAAGTATTTGACCGAAGACTGGTCGGTGGCGGCGGCATCGGCACGACCGGAGTTCACGGCCTGGTACATCAGATCAACGCTGTCGTATTGATCGACCTTGGCCTTGGGCAACGCCTGATGCACCAGTTCCTCGGCGTACACGTTTTGCAGCACCGCCACAGTCACGCTGTCGCCGGCAGCCTGCAGATCTTCGATTTCCTTGTATTTGCTGCTGTTCGGCAGCAGCAGGCCGACGCCCTCGCGGTAGTACGGCAGTGTGAACGCCACTTGCTGCGCGCGGCTGGCAGTGACGGTGATGAACTGGCAGCTCATGTCGACCTTGTCGGTCAACAGGTTCGGAATTCGCGCATCGGAGGACTGCACCACGAACTCGACCTTGTTCGGGTCATTGAACAGACCTTTGGCGACCATCCGGGCGATATCGATATCAAAACCCTGCAACTTGCCGTCCGCGCCCTGGAAGTGCCATGGCGCGTTGGTGCTGCCAGTGCCCACGATCAGTTTTCCACGGGCCAGGACGCTGTCGAGCTTGCTGTCGGCCGCCTGGGCCACGCCCATGACAGCGGACGAAGCCGCGAGAACAAAAACACACGCTTTGAACAAGGAAGGTCGGCGATGCATGGCAAGCACTCCAGGAAGTTGTTTATTCCGCTATACCGGAACGTGGTTTGTTACTACGGAATAGACAGCAGAAAGTGTGCCACAGGATTCCCGGGGAATCTGCAATGGATTGAATTTTGTTTTGAATCAAAGAGATGGCGATAACCCAGAAAACGGTGTAACCAAACGCGACTCCACATTTCGCTACTTTGCGTCACACCTGGCGGGTATCCGGGCCACATCCTGGTGCGCGATGCACGATTGGGCACGGCTGCACCTGTCAACTCTGACAGTTGCAGCAACGGCCGCAGCTCCCCTAACGTCGTGCTGTCCAACACATTGGATAAGGAAGCTCCAATGACGAAGCCGACTCGATATTCAGCGTTGCCCCCGACATACCGGAAGGTCTTGAAAGCCAGGCACCTTGTCGTCCTGTACTTCTTCAACGAGCACTGCGGCGCCTGCGTTTTCGCAAGTCCAGTGTTCCTCGATATCGCCAAACCTTTCCGCCCCTGGATGGATATCTTCATGCTCGATACCGCACAGTCGTGCCGACATCCGGACGTTACGGGGACACCGACAGTGTTGTTCTATAAGGAAGGCGTTCTGATCAAAAAACTGAAAGGCATCGGTACGGAAGAATCCCTGCTGCAAGACTTCACCCAACACCTGGGCAAACCCAGAACCTGCGCCGCTGTGCGCAAACCGGCCCATGACCTGAAGTGGCTGCGCCACACCCTCAGCACCCTCTGCACCATCCCCCGCGCAAAACGATGGAACTTTTCCTGAAAGTGCCACCTAAGAGCCATCAGGTAATGGCACTTTCGTTCCAATTGATCTGTACCAACTAGCCTCGAGGCCGGATTGGACAAGCTCCCGTCCGGCTGCTTTTCTTTATTTCTCAGAAAGAGATAGGTGCTGGTGGCCTGTTGGCCACGGCCTTGCTTCGTCCCAGGAGGGGTCAATGTCCTTTAATGTCATGATGGTTTTCGGTACTCGCCCGGAGGCCATCAAAATGGCCCCTTTGGCCCGGGTTCTGCGTCAGTGGCCCGATATCAAACTCAACATCTGCTCCACCGGCCAGCATCGGGAGATGCTCAAACAGGTGCTCGACGCGTTCGAACTGACCGTCGATGAAGACCTTCAAGTCATGACTCAGGCCCAGACCCTCAACGGTCTCTCGCAACATCTTCTTGCACAACTCGATCAGGCATACGAAAGGGTCAAACCGGACATCGTGCTGGTACACGGCGATACCACCACCAGCTTCATCGCCGCCCTCGCCGCCTTCAATCGCCAGTTGCCCATCGGCCATGTCGAGGCAGGCTTGCGCACGGGCAACCTGCGCGCGCCCTGGCCGGAAGAAGCCAACCGGCGCCTGACCGGCGTGATCGCTGACCTGCACTTCCCGCCAACCGGCAAGGCCGAAGCCAACCTGCTGCACGAAGGCGTACCGCAGGACAACATCGAAATCACCGGCAACACCGTGATCGATGCACTGCTGTGGATGCGCACACACCAGCAGCAGAGCCAGTGGCGTCCGGCGGCCGATTCCCCCTTGTCGGTGCTCGACGACAGCCGTCGCATGGTGTTGATCACGGGTCATCGCCGGGAAAACCTCGGCGACGGTTTCCAGAACATCTGCCAGGCCCTGGCCGATCTCGCCCTGCGCTATCCGGATGTGCAATTTGTCTATCCGGTGCACCTCAACCCACAGGTGCAAAACGCGGTGTACGGCATGCTCGCCGACAAGCCCAACATTTATCTGGTCGCTCCTCAGGATTACCCGAACTTCGTCTGGCTGATGGGCCGTGCGCACTTCATCCTGACCGACTCCGGCGGCGTCCAGGAAGAAGCCCCGGCCATCGGCAAGCCGCTGCTGGTCTTGCGCGACGTCACCGAGCGCCCCTCCGTACTCGAAGGCGGCACCGTGTTGCTGGTGGGTACCGACACCGCGAGGATCGTCAAGGAGGCCAGCCAGCTGCTCGATGATGAGGCAACCTACAAACGCATGAGCCGTGTCCACAGTCCGTACGGTGACGGCCACGCCAGCGAACGCATCGCCACTCGCCTCCACGCCTGGCTGAGCGCACGCTCGGCGGCGGGTAACGGCGTATGAGCCTGGGATGGGTCGACTTCTTTGCGTATGTGCTGTTCGGATTGAAATATGTGGCGATTATCCTCGCCCTGCTGATGTTCATCCTTGGTCTCGATGACCTTTTCATCGATCTGGTGTACTGGGGCCGC
Organism: Pseudomonas sp. BW7P1; assembly: GCF_024981055.1. Classification (NCBI taxonomy): domain Bacteria; kingdom Pseudomonadati; phylum Pseudomonadota; class Gammaproteobacteria; order Pseudomonadales; family Pseudomonadaceae; genus Pseudomonas; species Pseudomonas sp. BW7P1. The sequence goes on from NZ_CP103374.1 coordinate 3,366,084, forward strand.
AAGTTCATCCGCCGTTGGCGCATCTACGAAAAATTCAAGCGTGCCGACGAGGAGCGCCTGTATTCGATTCCCGAGAAGCCCCTGGCAATCATGGTGCCGGCGTGGAACGAAGTCGGTGTGGTCGGCGAAATGGCGCGCCTGGCCGCCTCGACCATCGACTATGAGAACTATCAGATCTTCGTCGGCACCTACCCCAACGACGCCGAAACCCAGGCCGACGTCGATGCGGTCTGCCAGCACTACCCCAACGTGCACAAAGTGGTCTGCGCCCGCCCCGGCCCGACCAGCAAGGCCGACTGCCTGAACAACATCATCGACGCGATCCTGCGCTTCGAAAGCGAGGCGAGAATCGAGTTCGCCGGGTTCATCCTGCATGACGCCGAAGACGTGATTTCCCCGATGGAGTTGCGCCTCTACAACTACCTGTTACCGAACAAAGACCTGATCCAGATTCCGGTCTACCCCTATGCACCGGAATGGAAGGGCTTCACCGCCGGGCACTATGTGGATGAATTCGCCGAAAACCACGGCAAGGACGTCATCGTCCGCGAAGCCCTCACCGGGCAGGTGCCGAGTGCCGGGGTCGGTACCTGCTTCAGTCGCAAGGCCATCAGTGCGCTGCTGGAGGACGGCGACGGCATTGCCTTTGACGTACAGAGCCTTACCGAAGACTACGACATCGGTTTCCGCCTCAAGCAGAAAGGCATGAAATGCATCTTTGCCCGCTATTCGGTCAGCGATCCGAAACTGGCACTGGAACAACCGTGGGTGTTCGGGATGAACCGCGAGTTCTCACAAGTGATCTGCGTGCGTGAACACTTCCCGAGGGACTTGCAACATGCGATCCGACAGAAGTCGCGGTGGATCGTCGGCATCGTGTTTCAAGGTACCAAGAACCTCGGCTGGAGCCGCAAGGGCCTGCTCAATTACTTCCTGTGGCGCGACCGTCGCGGCTTGATCGCCTACCTCCTGAGCTTTCTGGTCAACCTGCTGTTCCTGGTGCTGCTGGCGATGTGGGCAGTCACGGTGATCTCTCCCGAGTCATGGCGTTATCCGTCGATCCTCGCCGACAGCTCGTTGCTCTCGGCGCTGCTGTGGCTCAACGGCCTGATGCTGTTCAACCGTCTGTTCCAGCGTGGCTGGTTCGTGACCCGTTATTACGGACTGATCGAAGGCCTGTTGTCCGCGCCGCGGATGATGTGGAGCAACTTCGTCAACTTCTTCGCCAACCTGCGCGCCCTGCGCCAGGTCATGGAAATGGGCGACTCGCGCCGCGTGGCCTGGGACAAGACCACCCACGAGTTTCCGGCGCTGACCAAGGCGCAGCGGACCCCGCTGGGCCATCGGCTGGTGGAAAAAGGTCTGCTCACCGAAGAACAGCTCGAAGCGGCGATCACCAGCCCGGTGCGCCGTCGTCTGGGGCGCGAATTGCTGCTGCGCGAATACATCGACAGTACGCAGCTCGTACAGGCCCTGGCCGAACAGCTGGATCTGGAATGGGCACCGCTCAACCCTTTCAAGCTCGACAAGCGTTTGATCGATGCCGTGCCACGCCGGGTCGCATCGCACTACGGCGTGCTGCCGGTGGCCGAAGAAGGCGAGACCCTGATTCTTGCTTCCGAAGGTCCGGTCAGCCAGGTCTCGCTCGGAGCCATCAGTCGTCAACTGAAACGCCCGGTGCGTAGCCGTCTGGCACCCCAGGGCCGCGTCACCTTGGGGATTCGCTACTGGTATGCCAGTCCCCGTCAGAATGAGGAAGTGCGTCATATGCTCGAAGTGCTTGAGCGCCATCAGGACGATGAAAACCTCCTGGAGCGGGTCAGCCGCCATCAGGTGCTGCTGGGTAATCTGTTGCAGGTGCGCGGCATGGTACCGCCGACCCTTTTCAATCAGGCGCTGATCGACTTTGACGCCGAACAGATGTCGCTCGGCGAACACCTGATTTCCCGGGGCATGATTACTCAGGAAATTCTGCAACAGGCCCTGGCCGACCAGGCCAGTGAACAGCAAGCCGCCTACCGCATTGTCCGGGAGGTCGCATGAAGCCTGTGCATCGTCACACCTTGCTGATGGGCAGCCTGCTACTGGGCCTGAGCACGGCTTACCCGCTGCAGGCTGCGCCGCTGAGCGACTTTGAACAGTTTCGCAGCTATCCCTACATGGACCGCAGTTACCGCGAAGCAAAAAAGGGCAACTGGAAAGAAGTCGAGCGCCTGATGCGCCACCTGCTGGAAAAGGTCCCGAAAAACGACGAGGCCCGAGCGCTGCTGGTCGAGTCGCTGGCCAAACAACGCCGCTACAAGGATGCCATGCAGGCAATGCCGGCCAACAGCGACGCCCTTCTTGACCTGCGCCTGACCTGGATCGAGCAGAATCCTCCCACCAGCACTCAGGTTGAAAGCTGGATGGCCACCAGTAACCTGAATGACCGCGTGCGCCTCTGGCAGGCCTACAGCCTGAGCCTGGCCAAGTTTGGCGGCGCAGCCAGGGCCCATGACTGGCTGGCGCAACTGTCGCCCAAGGGAGACGACAATATCCTGCGCCTGGCACGGGCCAACTGGTCGGAGCAACTGCGCGACTGGAGCGGCACCATCGATCAGCTCGCACCGCTCGCTGCGCGCAAACAGCTGGATGCCGACGGCTGGCAGCGTCTGGCCAACGCTTACGTGCAGCGTCTCGACGAAAAACCGCTGCAACAACTGCTGCAACAGGCCCCGAGTCCAGAGGCAGCACGCAAGATCCGTCTGGCAATGGTCGACCGCGCCATCGCCATGGGTCATGAACAGCAGGCACAACGCTGGATTCAGTCGTTGCCGGACTCCGACCTGGCCGACCCGGCGCAACGCCAGCGCTTGTGGGAACTGGCACGCAAGACAGAAGACGTGCCGACCGTGCAGCGTTTGAGCAATGACCTGCAGCGTCCTTGCCTGGAAACCACCGAATGGCTGTCGCGCCATGATCCGGAAGCAGCACTCAAGCAATTTCGCAGCTGCACGCCTGACGACGCCCCGCAAACCTGGCTGATACTCGCCCAGCGCCTGCAAGCCACCGACCTGTTGCAAAGCACGCGGCTGCCGCAGCCGTGGGAAAGTCGCCGCCAGGCGCAACTGCTGGATGTCTGGCAGGATCAGGGGCGCAGCGACAAGGTCGACGCCTGGCTGGCCGGCCAGACGCAAACGCCTGAAATCGTCAAACGTCGGGCGGAACTGTCGCAACGCATGGGCCGCATGACTGAAGCGCAGACCTTGTGGGAACTTCATTACCGGCAGACCGGCAACCTGAACTCGCTGGATCAGGCCACCTTCCTGGCGGTCAACAACGGCGATCGCGCACCGGCGCAACAACTGCTGGAAACCGCCTTCGACTGGTATCAAGGACGCCTGCCGGACACTGCACTCCAACGGCTGGCCGGGCTTTATGCCGCTTCGAAAACCACGACGCCGCAACAGCAACGACGAATGGCCCTGCTGATCAGCCGTGTCGACAGCGCCACCCGTGGTCAGTTGCTTGCGCAACTCGCGGAAAACGGCCAGTGCGACGCCGTTCAGCAAGCCATCGGCAACCACCCGCAGGTTGCCGGCGATTACCGCGCGCTGGGTCGCTGCGCGATGCCGGACCGACCCGGCGAGGCCGTTGTGTATTACCGGCAAGCGGAAAAACTCGGTGACCGCAGCGTTCGTCTGCCATTGGCCTACGCTCTGGAAGCCGCCGGTGATTCCGTTGGCGCACTGGCCATCTGGCGCAGCATTCCCATAACAGAACTGAGCGACAACGCCCGCCTTACCGCCAGCCGCAGTGCGCTGAATACCGGTGACAGTCAGACCGCCGAACATTACTGGCAGCAGAGCAGCACACGGGGAGCCAATGAATGGGCTCTGGGTGCAGCCATCGCCGACGCACATGGCGATCATGCCCAGGCACTGGAGCGTCAGCGCCAGGCGTTACAAAAAGCACCGGACGCCGGGCATTTCTACGCGGCGTCGGTCACTGCGCAAAAAGCCGGGAATCTGCCGCAAAGCACCGCATGGCTGGCCGAGGCTGTACGCCTTGACCCGAACAACCCGCGTTACCGCGCGGACTACGGCATGCGTCTGGCCGGTGCCGAAACTCGCGAAGAACGCGCCACCGCAATCCCCTATCTGCAACAGGCCACCCGCGACTTCCCCGAGGATTACCGACTCGGCGAAACCCTGGCCTGGCGGTATGACGAAGTGGAAGACAGTGCTGCTGCCCGCAAGGAGTTACGCCGGGTAATCGACCTGGAACAGAATCCGGTGGCCGCCGACGACGAGGATGGCAGCATGGAAGCCAGGCGTTACCGCCAGCGCCGTGCCCATGAAACCCTCTCCCGTCGCGACAGCCGGACGATCGCCAGCACCTGGTCACCGGCCGGCGTTTCAACGAATGACTTCGTGCGACCGGACGAAAGCAAAGGCTCGCGCCGCCATGCCGACTCGCAGAACGTGCAGCTGGCGATGTGGGATCACGCCCTCGGCGAAGAACCGAGCCGGGCCGGCAGCACGCTATCGGTGTATGGCCGGGTCCTGCTCGGTGGACAGGGACGCTCCAGTTACGCCGAATCCCTCGCCGCCGGTGTCGGCCTGCGCTACAAGCCGTGGGGCACGCAGAACATCAACTTCTACGGTGAAATCTACAAGCAGAGCCAGTTCAGCGATGACGACAGCCACAGCCTGAGCCTCGGCCAGATGCTGGTGCCGGAGAAGTTGCTCGATCAGATCAACGACCACCGCAAGGACGGTCACACCACCACGGACTACCTGCTGCGCGCCACGGCGTCGTTTCTCGATCAGGGCAAGTACCGTAACGACTGGCGCGTTGACGAAAACGATTGGGATGAGCGCTTCCTCTACCTCGATGCCGCCTGGTGGACGAAGGCTGGCGATCATCAGTGGCTGTCGCGGTTCCAGCAGGGGCACGCCTGGAAGCTGCCGGACAGCGGCGCCCAGACCATCATGCCTTACGGCTTTCTTGAGTTTGCCAGCCAGGATCCGAGCAATGACTGGCGGCAGGATCTGCGTACCGGTGTCGGGCTGCGCTGGCAATGGTGGTACGACGAGGACCGCTACAACGCCTACCGCTCGAAACTGACGGTACGCACCGAGTATCAACAGTCGCTGGGCGGCAACCTGTATGAAGGCGGCAACGGTGTGCTGCTGGGCGTGGAGTGGAATTTCTGATGGCTCGCTGGATGTTGTTGTTCTGCCTGGTGCTGGGTGCCACGCTCGTGCGGGCCGATGAGCGGGTGTTCTATCAACCGTTGAATGTCGATGCCGGTCTGACGCCTGCGCAATGGCAGAAAGTCTGGCAGGACACCGCCCGGCAAGGTGCGCGGACAGTCATCGTGCAATGGACGGCTTACGGCGATTCGGACTTCGGCGGCGCCAACGGCTGGCTCGCCGACAGCCTGAAACTCGCCCGACAGCAAGGTCTGCAACTGGTGCTGGGGCTGTCGATGGACCCGGCGTACTACAAACGCATTGATGAACTGGACAGTGCCGGCCTCGGCGCCTACTGGCAGGCGCAACTGGGGCAGTCGCTGGCGCAGCAACAGAAGCTGCGCCAGGAATGGAACCTCCCGGTCAGCGGCTGGTATCTGCCGCTGGAACTGGATGATTTGCACTTTCTGGCAGCCGACCGGCGGGCAACGTTACAGCGACAGCTGCAAGACTTCGCGGCCAAACTCGATGCCCCGTTGCATGTCAGCGCCTTCAGTGCCGGAAAACTTGCACCGACGGTCAACGCCCAATGGCTGGGGGATCTGACCGCAGCCGGCGCACACGTCTGGTGGCAGGACGGCGCCGGTACCGGGCGCCTGCCGCCGCTGGTGCGAAACGGCTACTCCAGCGCACTGCCCTGCTCCGTCGGCATCGTGCGCGAAGCGTTCCGCCAGGTCAGCCGCGAGGGCGAGCCGTTCCGTGCAGAACCGGCCCGCCCGGATGACACCGCAACCGGTTGTCATCAAAGTGCCGTGTTTTCCCTGCGATACCGGCCGTGGGGCCAGGTGATTCTCGACAACCAGCGCAAGCATTCGGGCAGCAATGTACAAAACCATTGAAGACGAAGTCCTGAAGCGAACCGCGCCCGCCGAGCTGTGGGACGAGTTCATCCAGCATGAGTTCGAACGGCTGCATTCGTTCTGCCTGCTGATCTATCTGGCCAGCATGGGCATCTGGCTGGCCTTCGACCTGATCGTCAGTTTCCTCGGGGATCAGGGTTTCACCTGGCGCTCGATGGTGTTCATCGCAGCGTTCGCAGTGCTCGCCGTGGTGCTGCTGTTCACGCGCAAGGCCCGTCATTTCGACTGGCTGAACCTGACGTTCGTATTGCTCATCACCCTGGGCATACGGATGGTGATCGACGGTTTACCGCCGACCTTTCATGGCATCTGGCTGGTACTCGCTGCCGCCACCACACTCTACAGCGCCTCCGTGCTGCCCCTCAGTCGCTGGTCGTTCTTCGCGGCGCAGGCCGTCACCTGGCTGATGCTCAACCCGTTCATGGGCACCGGGATCAGCCTGCTGGAGCTCAAAGGCGTCATGACCATCGCCTACAGCGTGTTTCTCTGTGCGCTGACGATCTATACGTTTTTGAAACTGCGCGAGACCAAGCTCTACAACTACATCATGTCCCGACTGTTGCTGGATCAGGCCTACAACGACACCCTGACGGAAATCCCCAACCGTCGCTCGTTCATGACCCGCGCCGAAAAAAGCCTGCAAGCATTACCCCGCGAGCAAGACCATTACCTGGCAATGATCGACATCGACAACTTCAAGAAAGTGAATGATGTTTACGGCCACGACATCGGCGATGAAGTGCTCAAGCGGATCGCGGCGGACATCAAAGCCGTGATGGCGCCATTCGAGTACGCGCGACTGGGGGGCGAGGAGTTTGCGATTTATCTGGCCGGCGTGCGCCGCGAGGACGTCGAAACATTGGCCGGTGAGTTGTGCCGGGTGGTGCGTGAGCAGACCACCCGACACCCGGTGACCATCAGCATCGGTGTGGCCCGCGTCGAGGACGACGACACCCTCAACCAGGCACTGATCAAGGCTGATGAAGCGTTGTACGAGTCAAAGCACGCCGGGAAAGACCGGTATACCTTTCATCAGTGAGGCAGTCAGGCCTCACGTTTGAGCAACACTCGTGTCACCCGCCGCTCCTCGACCGCCATCACGGTCATGCCCCAGCCTGCATGCTCCAGACGATCACCCTTCATCGGCAGCCGATCCAGCAGGCTCATTACCAGCCCGGCAAGGGTCTGGTAATCCTCGGTCGGTTCGGCAACGAAACCGGTGCGCTGGCGAATCCGCGTCAGGTTCAACGCACCACTCACCACAAACCCGCCCTGCTCTTCGACCACGTCCGGGCCGGCGATTTCGCTGGCGTCCGGCAACTCGCCGGCAATCGACTCGAGGATGTCGGTCATGGTCAACACACCGACAAAGTCACCGAACTCGTTCACCACGAAAGCGATGTGAGTCGATGCCGCCCGCATCTGTTCCAGCGCATTGAGGATCGAATAGCTGTCGAGCAGGTTCAGCGTCTTGCGGGCCAGATGCTCAAGGTCGGGTTCGTTGCCGGCCAGATACTCCTTGAGCAATTCCTTCTTGTGGACGAAGCCCAACGGTTCATCTACCGCACCGTTGCGAATCAGCGGCAGACGCGAGTAGGACGAATGCATCAGTCGCGTACGAATGGCTTGCGCACCGTCCGCCAGATCTACGTAATCAACGTCGGCACGAACCGTCATCAAAGTACGAATCGGCCGTTCGGCCAGTTGCAACACGCCGCTGATCATCACCCGCTCGCGACGGTCGAACAGCTCGGCACTCGGCGCTTCGCCATCATCCAGCAGGTCGGAAATTTCCTCACCCACCTCTTCTACCGCCAGTTTGCGGCCACCCAGCAGACGCATCACCGCGTGAGCCGTACGCTCACGCATCGGGCGCAGGCCCTGCATCGAACGCTTGCGGCGGGCCCGGGCGATCTGGTTGAACACCTCGATCAGGATCGAAAAACCAATGGCCGCGTACAGATAGCCTTTCGGGATGTGGAAGCCCAGGCCTTCAGCGGTCAGGGCAAAACCGATCATCATCAGGAAACCCAGACACAGCATGATCACCGTCGGGTGCGCGTTGACGAAACGAGTCAGCGGCTTGCTGGCCACGATCATGACACCAATGGACACCACCACCGCGATCATCATCACGGCCAGTTCATCGACCATGCCCACGGCGGTAATCACCGCATCGAGGGAGAACACCGCGTCGAGTACGACGATCTGCGCAACGATGGGCCAGAACAGTGCATAGGCGGTACTGGTCGAGCGTTCGCCGACATGGCCCTCAAGCCGCTCGTGCAGTTCCATGGTCGCCTTGAACAGCAGGAACACACCACCGAACAGCAGGATCAGGTCACGGCCGGAGAAGCTCTTGCCGAATATCTCGAACAACGGCTGCGTGAGCGTAACCAGCCAGGAAATGCTCGCCAGCAAGCCAAGACGCATGATCAGCGCCAGGCTCAGGCCGATGATGCGTGCGCGGTCGCGCTGATGCGGCGGCAGCTTGTCCGCCAGAATCGCGATGAACACCAGGTTGTCGATACCCAGCACCAACTCCAGCACGATCAGTGTCAACAAGCCCAGCCATGCCGTGGGATCCGCTAACCATTCCATAATCAGTCTCTTCTCTCTTCAGTGAATTCAGGCTGCCGGGCACGGCAAAGTGCGGCGCGAAAGCTCGGAAGCTGCGCCATCAACGATAGTCGGGAGTCGGAAAACCGGATGCTGCGAGTGCGTCAAGACCGCGCCATGGCGCGAGGGGAACGTGGTTCTTTGAGTCGAACCGGGAGGCTCCGAGAGCGTGTTCATGGAAATCCTGAATGAAAAAGGGTCTTGAAGCGTACAAGCTCTGATGACTTTTCCTACAGCCGGAAATCATTTCAAAATCTGTACGCCTTCAACCTTGCTCAGGATTCCGGGTAGATCGCGGCCAGGACCCGTTCGGCATTGGCACCGCAACTCATGCCTTCCGGTTTCGATTGAATGTTGTCGATGACCTCCAGCAACCGTGCCTTGCTCCGGGCCAGATGCTGCTGCATGACTTCGATCTGTTGCACCTTGCGCGTGAGCCCCTCCACCAGTTCATCGTGCTTGAACTCTCCGGTCCCTGCGAGTGGCAACAGCTGCTTGAGTTCTTCAAGGGAAAACCCGGCCTGCTGGGCACTGCGGATGATGTTGAGGGTTTGCAGCACTTGCGGCGGGTAACGCCGATAGCCATTGCCCAGCCGTTCCACTTTGGGAATCAGGCCCTGAGCCTCATAAAAGCGAATGCTCGAAGCGCTCAGCCCGCTCTGTTGCGCCAGTTCACCAATTTTCATTTCAGCCTCGTTTTGCCTGCTTGACATTAAAGTTGACTTTAAGCTTAGCCTCTCGCCATCACTGATGAGGAGTCAAGCAATGTCGCCCTTCCAGATTTTGAAACTGCCCAACGGTCAGACCGTCGGCAACCGCATCGCCAAAGCCGCCATGGAAGAAAACCTCGCGGATCGTGATCAGGCACCATCCCGCGAACTGTTCCGTTTGTACCAGGCCTGGGCCGATGGAGGCGCCGGTCTGCTGCTGACCGGCAACGTGATGATTGACCGTCGGGCCATGACCGGCCCAGGCGGCGTGGTCCTGGAAGACGAGCGACATCTGGAGCGTTTCCGCCAATGGGCCGAAATCGCCCGCAGTGGCGGCGCGCAGGTCTGGGTGCAACTCAACCATCCTGGCCGCCAGACCTTCGCCAATATGGGCCAGCAAGCGCTGGCGCCGTCGGCAGTGGCGCTGGAAATGGGCTCGTTCTCGAAACTGTTCGCCGAACCCAGACCGATGACCGAAGACGATATTGAAGAAGTCATTCAACGTTTCGCCAGGAGCGCCGCACTGGCCGAGAAAGCCGGGTTCACCGGCGTGCAGATCCACGCGGCCCACGGTTATCTGCTCAGCCAGTTTCTGTCGCCGCTGACCAATCGCCGTACCGACCGCTGGGGCGGTTCGCTGGAAAATCGTGCACGTCTGCTGCTGTCGGTGATCGAGGCTGTGCGTCAGGCCGTTTCACCACAGTTCTGCGTGGCAGTGAAGCTCAATTCGGCGGATTTCCAGCGCGGCGGTTTCGACACTGACGATGCCCGCCAGGTGATCGAATGGCTCAACGAACAGCCCATCGATTTGCTGGAACTGTCCGGCGGCAGCTATGAAGCTCCGGCCATGCAGGGCGAAGCCCGTGACGGGCGTACCCTGGCCCGGGAGGCGTTCTTTCTGGAGATGGCCAGCGAACTGGCCGGCGTGGCGCGCATGCCGGTGATGGTCACCGGCGGCATCCGGCGCCTGCCCATCGTCGAGCAGGTACTCGACAGCGGCATCGCCATGGCGGGCATCGCCACGGCAATGGCGATCGAACCGGGTCTGGTCAGACATTGGCGCGAAGGCCGCCACAGCGAGCCGCAACTGCCACCGATCCGCTGGAAGCGCAAGGCACTGGCCGCGCTGGCGAACATGGCCGTGGTGCGATTCCAGATGGCGCGCCTGAGTCGGGGTCGCAAGCCGCATCCCGAAGTCTCGGCACTCTGGGCGCTGATTCGCGACCGTTTGTACCTCAGCCGACGCACCCGCCAGTACCGTCAGGCGATGGGCGCATAAACCCTAGCGCCCGGCAAACCGCAGGCGCGACAGCTGACGCAGATCCCCTTCGACGTAATAGTCGTTGGTCCAGCTATCATCCGCCGCCAGCGGCTGCACCTGTTTCAGCTCGAGTTTTTTCGCGAAATAGCGGAAACGGTAGTGTTCGTAGAATCGCAGCAGTTCCAGGCCATAGCGGTCCGCCAGTTCGGTGTCGCCGCGGATGATCAGGAAGTTCTCGTCGTTGCCGTTGCTGGCTGCCGTGCTGAGATTGTGGCTGCCGCTGATGATGGTCGGGCTGTCGCTGGTGAAATCGGTGACGATTGCCTTGGTGTGCACCAGCAGATTGCCCTTCTGGCCTTTCATGTTCTCTTTCAGCCAGCCTTCCAGCCCTGTGTTGAGCAGCGCGGTGGCGGCGAATTCAGCCGTGCGGTCGGCGTGGAATCCGGTGATGCGACTGGCGGTGTTCTGCAGGCCGTAACGCAGGATGTCGTCATGGGGCTGACCGAGCAATGCGTTGAGAATGACGTCGGGCAAGGTGAACGCGGTGACGAACAGCACGTCCTTCTTCGCCGCATTGATGATGTCGACGAACTCGCGCAGATCGGCACCCCCACTGCGCGGCGAGAACCCGGCAAACAGCGGTTGCGCCGGATTCATCGGATTGTGCTGGGTGATCCAGTCGCGGGTGGCGCCGACATCCGCCGGCGTCGCCCAGACCTGCTCGAAGGTCTGCAGATAGCTCGCCGCGACAGCCGTGTCATCCAGCACATGCACCACGTTGGCCTGGCGATACACGCCATTGGCGGTGAAATTGGTACTGCCGCACAACACAGCCTGGGGCTGCCGCTCACCGCCGGCGATACGACTGAGGACAATGAACTTGTCATGGAAAATATCGTGGGTCACCCGCCCACGCTTGCTGGTTTGCGGCAGCTTTGCAAGACTGGCCTCGTTCATTGCGGTGTCTTCGTCACCGGGCCGGGCGTGATACAGCACCCGCACTTGCACACCGCGATCGAATGCAGCGTTCACCGTGTCGATAATGGCTTGCAGTTGATACTCGTAGATCGCGATGTCCAGCGCCCATTCGCCATCGGGCGCACGTTCGATGAACCCCTGCAGGCGCCCGAGCAGACCGTTCTCCAGCCATTGCCGTGCAGCGTCGGGCCAGGCTTCAATGGGCATGTTCTTGTTGGCGCTGATCTGTGCGTCAAGGTCGGGAAACTTGCGCTGGAACGCCTGACTGGCGGCCACGGCGCGGTTGAAAATCACACGTTGATTGGCCGGATGACCGTCGTCCGAGGTAATGCTCAGTTCCAGCGACTCCCCCAGGACCGGCGCATCGGGCGTGCCGTAAGTCAGGTGCACACGGTATTGCAGTGTGATGCCCGGATTGACCGCGTAATCGGCCCAGCGAAATTTCTGCAGCGGCGCGATATTACTGGGCGTGGCGTGAAACTGCGGGAAGGTGTGAGTCTTGCCGGGAAAGGTCAGGCTGTTGAACAGAAATTGCCACGGCTTGTCGCCCTGCTGTTTCTCGATGGCAAACCCCAGCAGGCCTTTGCGGCGGGGCTCGGCAAGATCCATTGCCAACAACACGCCGTTGGTGCCGGCGTAGGCCTTTACGCGAAAATCGTCCTGAGGGTTGGCGACCAGTACGCGCATGATTCACTCCTTGTGAGTTGGGCTGGATGCAGCATAGACCTCAAATGGACAACAAATCGTCGATATGACGGTAATCCGTGGCCAGGGCAGTGGCCAATTGTCTGGCCCGACCTAACCGGATCGGCCCGCGCTCGATATCGATGAGCAAGCCCGGACACTCGAAAGCCGGCAACCCGGACCAGTCTTTCAGGCGTCCATCGGTGAGCAGCAGCAGACGTTGTTGTTCGGCGGGAAATCGCTTGCGGCGCACCGCCAGCCATTGCTCAGCCTCGGTCAGCGCCGCCAGCAGGGGCGTGCCGCCGCCCGCCCCCAATTCATCCAGCCATGCTCGCAACCCGCTGGAAGCTTTCAAACCCTGCACCTGCCATTTCGGTGCCGCGCCGCTGGCGGTCAGCAAGGTGAGCCGTGCCCGTTGCCGGTAAGCGTCATCGAACAGCTGCGCCAGCAGACCCTTGGCATCGCTCAATGCCTGGTGACGGCGGGTCGAGGCCGAGGCATCGACGATCACCAGCCACAGTTCGTGGGGTGTCCGGGTGCGCAATTGAAACAACAGATCCCCACGCACTTTCGGTCGACCATTGAGTAACGTTCCTGGCCAGTTCACCGAGCCATCGCTGGCGGCATGACGCTTGCCCTGTCGGCCATTGTCCAGACGTCCGGCGCGGGGTCTGGCATTCGCCCCCGCGTCGGATCGGGGGCGAATGCCTAGGACTTTTTTGGCCAGGCAGGTACTTCGCGGCGCGCGCCGGTGGCCAGGGCCGGCGCCGGCATTTCACCCCACTGCCCCTGCCCTTCACTCGGCTCGGCCTGAGCGCCGGATGGCGATTGCGCGGGTGTTTGCGTGTTGGTTGATGACTGCTCACGGCGACGGTGACGCAGTGCGAAGTCAGCCACGGCCTCGATGTCCTGCTCCGCAATCGCCGACGCACCGCGCCAAGCCGCATGAGCCCGTGCAGCACGCAACCAGACCAGATCGGCGCGCAAACCATCGACGCCAGCGGCAAAGCAACGCTCGGTGATCTGCGCCAGGGTTTCATCATCAAGAGGAATGCTTGCCAAGGCGTTGCGGGCGTTTTCACAGCGCTCGCGCAGGGCTTGCTGTTCGGTTTCCCACTGTGCGCAAAAGGCCTGCGGATCGCTGTCGAAATCCAGTCGCCGACGAATGATCTGCCCGCGTTCGACTGGCGCCGTGTGGCCACTCAGGGCAACGTTCAAGCCAAAACGATCGAGCAGTTGCGGACGCAATTCGCCCTCTTCCGGATTCATGGTGCCGATCAGCACGAACTTCGCCGAATGCCGATGGGAAATGCCGTCGCGTTCGATCAGGTTGGTGCCGCTGGCCGCCACATCGAGCAGCAGATCCACCAGATGATCCGGCAGCAGATTCACTTCATCGACATACAGCACACCGCCGTCAGCCTTGGCCAATACGCCGGGAGAAAACTGCGCACGGCCGTCGCTGAGCGCCGCATCCAGATCCAGTGTGCCGACCAGTCGCTCTTCGGTCGCCCCCAAAGGCAAGGTAACAAACTGACCGCTGGCCAGCAGATCCGCCAGGCCCCGGGCCAGGGTCGACTTGGCCATGCCGCGCGGGCCTTCGATCAACACGCCGCCGATCTTCGGGTCGATGGCGGTCAGGTACAGCGCCAGCTTCAGATCGTCGGCGCCGACCACGGCGCAGAGCGGGAAATGCGGGATGTCGGTCATGTTCAGCTCTCTTCTTCAATATCCAGCAGCAGGTTTTCCAGGGCCTCTTTGTAGGCCCCCGGCTCCTGCCACATCCCACGCTGCTGCGCTTCGAGCATGCGCTCGGTCATGTCGCGCAGCGCGTGAGGATTATGCTCGCGCACAAATTCCCGGGTCGACGAATCCAGCAGATAGGCGTCGGCCAGCAACGCATACTGGTGATCGTCGATCAATTGTGTGGTGGCGTCGAAGGCAAACAGGTTGTCGACTGTCGCTGCCAGTTCAAACGCGCCTTTATAGCCGTGGCGTTTGACGCCGTCGATCCATTTCGGATTCGCCGCACGGGAGCGGATTACCCGGTTCAGCTCTTCTTTCAGGGTGCGAATTTTCGGCAGGTCCGGCTGGCTGTGATCGCCGTGATAACTGGCTGCCGCTTCGCCACGCAGGCTTTCCACGGCGGCGAGCATGCCGCCCTGAAACTGGTAATAATCGTTGGAGTCGAGCAAATCGTGCTCGCGGTTGTCCTGGTTCTGCAGCACGGCCTGCACCTGGCTCAGGCGCTGGACGAATTGCTCACGGGCGGCGGTGCCTTCATCTGAACCGCCGTAGGCGTAGGCGCCCCAGTTCAGATAAACCTCGGCCAGATCCTCGCGGGTTTGCCAAAGGCGACCGTCTATGGCGCCCTGCACGCCCGCGCCGTAAGCGCCGGGCTTGGCACCGAAGATCCGCCAGCCGGCCTGACGCCGTGCAGCCTCTTCATCCAGCCCGGACTGCCGCAAGGCCTCCCGTTCGGCACGCACCCTGGCGGCCAGCGGATTGAGGTCGTCCGGTTCGTCCAGGTCTGCGACGGCCTGCACGGCGGCATCGAACAGACGAATCAGGTTGGCGAACGCATCACGGAAGAAGCCGGAAACCCGCAACGTCACATCGACCCGGGGCCGGTCGAGCAGGCTCAGCGGCAGAATCTCGAAATCGTCGACCCGCTGACTGCCTGTGGCCCACACCGGGCGCACACCCATCAGTGCCATGGCCTGGGCGATGTCATCGCCGCCGGTGCGCATGGTTGCGGTGCCCCAGACCGACAGGCCGAGCTGACGCAAATGATCGCCGTGATCCTGCAGGTGCCGTTCCAGAATCAGCGTGGCCGACTGGAAACCGATGCGCCATGCCGTGGTGGTCGGCAGGTTGCGCACATCCACGGAATAAAAATTGCGCCCGGTGGGCAGCACGTCGAGGCGACCGCGACTGGGTGCGCCACTCGGGCCGGCAGGGACGAAGCGGCCGTTCAGGGCGTCGAGCAGACCGCGCATTTCAGCCGGGCCACAGGCGTCCAGGCGCGGGGCGATCACTTCGCGCAGGGTGTCGAGGATTGCGCTGACTTCGGACCAGCGCGGCTCCTGTGGGAGCGGGCTCCCACAGGTATTGTGCAAGGCTTGACTTTGGTTGAGTGTCTGCTCAATCAAATGCGCCGCGAACAGCTCAAGGCGTTCACGGGTATCCCCCGCCGTGCGCCAGACCTCGTCGCTGACCGAAAGCAGTTCCGATGGACGCAGGCCGGTCCAGGAATCAGCCAGTGCGCAATCCAGCGGATCAAACCCCAGTTCGAACGCCTTCGCCAACGCCCGCAACAGACTCGATTGCGCACCTTTGCCATCGCCACGGGGAATCCGCAGCAGCGCCAGCAAAGTATCAATGCGCAAACGCCCGGTCGGTGACTCTCCGAAGATGTGCAGGCCATCGCGGATCTGCGATTCCTTCAGATCACACAGATAAGTGTCCAGACGCGGCAACCAGATGGCTGCATCGGTATCGCTGTCGAGGCCTTCGTCGAGTTGCAGTTCGCGATCAATCTGCGTGTCACGCACCAGTTGCAGAATGTCGCGCTGCAATTCCCGGGCGCGGCGCGGGTCGAGCAGTTGAGCTTCGTAATACTCGTCGGCCAACAACTCCAGATTGCGCAACGGGCCGTAGGTTTCAGCGCGAGTCAGCGGCGGCATCAAGTGGTCGATGATCACCGCCTGAGTACGACGCTTGGCCTGCGCGCCCTCGCCCGGGTCATTGACGATAAACGGATAGATATTCGGCAGCGGCCCGAGCAATGCATCCGGCCAGCAATTCGCCGACAGGCCCACGCCTTTGCCCGGCAGCCATTCGAGGTTGCCGTGCTTGCCGACGTGAATCACACCGTGGGCACCGTAGGTCTGACGCAGCCAGAAATAAAACGCCAGGTACGCGTGCGGCGGCACCAGATCCGGGTCGTGATACACCGCGCTCGGGTCGACCTGATAACCCCGTGCCGGTTGAATGCCGACGAAGGTCAGGCCAAAGCGCAGACCGGCGATCATCATCCGCCCGTCACGGCACATCGGATCCTTTTGTGGTGCGCCCCAACGCTCCAGCACCGCCGCGCGATTGGCTTCGGGCAGCGCGTTGAACATTGCCAGATAATCGTCCAACGCCAGACTTTGCTGACACGGACGCTGATCGAGGGTGTCGAGATCGTTGCTGACGCCGCCGAGCAGTTGCCGGATCAATTCTGTGCCGCTGTCGGGCAGTTCGGCCGGCAGCGGATAACCCTCAGCCTGCAACGCTCGAAGGATATTCAGCGCGGCGGCTGGCGTGTCGAGGCCGACGCCGTTGCCGATGCGTCCGTCCCGGGTCGGATAGTTGGCAAGGACCAGAGCGATACGCTTTTCAGCGTTCGGCACCCGCGCCAGATCGACCCAGCGCCGCGCCAGCTCAGCGACGAAATCCATGCGCTCGGGCTGCGCCCGGTAACACACCACGTCGGACTGACTGCGTTCACTGCGCCAGGCCAGGTCCTTGAAGCTGACGGGCCGGCTGATGATCCGACCGTCCAGTTCCGGCAGGGCAATGTGCATCGCCAGATCGCGAGGCCCAAGGCCCTGCTCGCTGTCGCGCCAGCCGGGTTCGTTGTCCTGCGCGCAAATGGCCTGGATCACCGGAATATTTCGACGGAATGGCCGCAGATGCGGCGCTTCCGGGCTGGACTGGGCGAAACCGGTGGTGTTCAGAATCACCGACGCGTCTACTTCATCGAGCCAGTCCTCGACCACCGACAGGCAGCCGGGCTCTTTCAGACTGGCCACGGCAATCGGCAGCGGATTGAGTCCGGCCACCTGCAACCGTTGGCAGAACACGTCAATGAACGCCGTGTTGGCCGCTTGCAAATGCGAGCGATAAAACAACACCGCCGCCACCGCTTGACCGGGCCGCCAATCGGCTTGCCAGTCACTCAGTGCGGCGGTGTTTTTGTTCGGGTGGTATATCGCCGTGCGCGGCAGCGTTTGCGGCTCGCCCCACTCGTAATCCCGCGCCAGCCAGCGATTGGCCAGGCAGTGGAAGAAATCCAGTGCGTTGCCCATGCCGCCCTGACGCAGAAACTGCCAGAGCCGGTCGCGATCCTCGGCGCCCACGGTGCTCAAGTCGCTGAGTTCCGGATCGGGACGATCATCGCCCGGCACCAGAATCACCTGCACACCGCGCTCGGACAATTCGACCAGCCGCTCGACGCCATAACGCCAATAAGCGATGCCGCCGTGCAGCGAAATCAGAATGACCCTGGCGTGACGCAGCACTTCATCGACGTACAGGTCGACCGATGCATGGTTTTGCACCTGCATCGGATTGGCCAGGCGCAGGCTCGGGTAATCCTCGGGCAGTTGCTGTGCGGCCTCGGCGAGCAGCGCGAGACTGGAGTCGCCGCTGCACAGAATCACTAGCTCGGCGGGGGTTTGTCCAAGGTCGGCAATGTTGTCATCCGACACGAAACCGCCGGGCTGGGTCCTGAGCAGATGCATGGCTTAAACGCTGAGCGCGGCGCGCAGTTGCGCTTCGAGACTGGCCGCGTCCAGTTCCTGGCCAATCAACACCAGCCGCGTCACACGTGCCTCATCGGCTCCCCATTGACGGTCGAAGTGCTTGTCGAAACGCGTGCCCACGCCCTGAATCAACAGGCGCATCGGCTTGTTCGGGATCGCCGCGAAGCCTTTGACCCGCAGGATGCTGTGCTGGACCACCAGTTGCGTCAGCGCATCGAGCAGCAGGCTTTCGTCGGCTTGCGGCAGTTCGATGGAGATCGAGTCGAAAGCGTCGTGATCGTGGTCGTCGTGATCGTCATCACCGTCGTGGTGGTGATCATGATGGCTGTGGCGGCCGTCGATGTGATCTTCCGCGCCGGCACCCAGACCGATCAGTACATCCAGCGGCAGGCGACCGTTGCTGGCTTCGATGATCTTCACCGCCGGCGGCAGCTCTTCGGCGACTTCCAGGCGCACGCGGGCGAGATCTTCGGGGCTGGTCTGGTCGGCCTTGTTGAGAATCACCAGGTCGGCGCTGGCCAGTTGGTCGGCGAACAGTTCGTGCAGTGGCGATTCGTGGTCCAGGTTCGGATCGAGTTTACGCTGGGCGTCGACCTGATCCGGGAATGCGGCGAAGGTGCCGGCGGCCACAGCCGGGCTGTCGACCACGGTGATCACCGCATCAACGGTGCAGGCGCTGCGAATTTCCGGCCACTGGAAGGCCTGAACCAGCGGTTTTGGCAGGGCCAGCCCCGAGGTTTCGATCAGGATGTGGTCGAGGTCGCCGCGACGGGCCACCAGCTCGCGCATCACCGGGAAGAACTCTTCCTGTACGGTGCAGCACAGGCAGCCGTTGGCCAGTTCGTAAACGCGACCGGTGGCTTCTTCTTCGGTGCAGCCGATGGTGCACTGCTTGAGGATTTCACCGTCGATGCCCAGTTCGCCGAATTCATTGACGATCACCGCAATGCGGCGGCCCTGAGCGTTGTCGAGCATGTGCCGCAGCAAGGTGGTCTTACCCGAGCCGAGGAAACCGGTGACGATGGTGACGGGGAGTTTGGCCAGTGTTTTCATCGGATGCCCTTTGGCAAGGTGGCGGGCATACGGGACGAGGCCGGCAGCGCGCAAGCGTGCCTGGAGAGTTCGCCACCGGATCACCCCGCCCGGTTGAAAGTGAGAATCTGTGACGAGGCAGGTCTCCTGGCTGACGGTGTTCGGGCGTTGGCCCGGTATTCGCTGCGCCTTCCCGCTGGCTCCTGGATTGGGCTGGCAGTGGCGTGGCAGCGAACGGCACCGTTCACAGTTGCGGGGGCAGCCGCGGCTTGGACCGCGTTCCCTTCTTAGCTTCGGCGTAGGCCGAAGAACCTCGAAAGCGCAAGGCTACGCATCGTGTGTTGACCGGTCAATGTTTGGATTGGGGGGCATATCCGTTGCTGCGGGTGTTGCCGCTGGCGGTTTAGCTCTTACAGCGAGTCCCTTTTTCAAACGCCGGAATGCCGGCCCAGCAAAAAGGAACCAAAAGGCTTTGCCCCGGCGTACGGCACTTCGCCTAGGCTCAGTGTTCCCTCGCTACGGTGCCCATCAGGGGGCATCGCCTACGGTTTGCTTCGCTGCACCTCCTCTCGATGTATGCGGCTTCGCCGCACGGCGCTGCGCGCCTGCCCCCTGATGAACACCTCCGCTCGGCCTGCCGAAGAGGCAAAAAATCAAAAGCCAGAGCCAGATCGAGAGCCACTCACCACGATGAGCGTTAGCTCGAGAAAAGCTTTTGATCTCAAGGCCCGTCGGCAGGCTGAGTGGAGGGATTGCTCCGGGGGTGGGAGCGCAGCGACCGTTTGGCGAAGCCAAACACATCGAGAGGAGGTGCAGCGAGGGCCGAACGTCAGGGTAAAGCCTTTTGGGTTACCTTTTCGCTGGGCCGGCACTCCGGCGTTTGGAAAAGGTGACTCGCCGTAAGGGCGAAACCGCCAGCGGCAGCACCCGAAGCAACGGATATGCCCCCAATCCCAATCCCAATTGACTCAAATCCCCCCTCATGGTCTCCTACACAACTTGTTACGGGTGCCCTGCAAAGGGTGAAACGGGAAACCGGTGAATCATGTGCTTTACTCAAAAGCCATGTCAGTCCGGTGCTGCCCCCGCAACGGTAAGCGAGTGAAGTGTCAGATCCACTGTGCCCACGGGCATGGGAAGGTGACGCTTGCAGGTCGGCAGACAGCCACCCCTCGCGAGCCCGGAGACCGGCCCGCAACACACAGTGCGCATCCTGCGTCACTGAACATAACAACCCGCGGTGGGCGGGCGCTGTTCGAACCGCTGCGTGCCCGCTCGCAGGGGTTTTCATGCGCTCCATTCACCCGCTGACACTCCAGAGGGAAGCGCCATGTCGATCACCAGCAGCACCGCCGGCAACACGGACAAAATCGCCAGCACCACCACCCTGAGCCAACGCCTGACCGCTGCGATCTTAGCGTCGATCCTGGGTGCCAGTCTGGTCTACTTCGCCGGTTTCTCGCACATCGAAGCGGTGCACAACGCCGCACACGATACCCGCCACAGCGCCGCGTTCCCGTGCCACTGAGGCCTGACGACATGATCAAGCGTATTGCGCAGACCGCAGGCTTCAGCGGTCTTCTGGCCGCCCTGCTGTTGACCTTGCTGCAAAGCTTCTGGGTTTCGCCGCTGATTCTGCAGGCGGAAACCTTCGAGAAAGCCGAACCGGTGGCCGAGGTCCATGAACACGCCGCCGGCACCGCCGCACACACCCACGATGCCGAAGCCTGGGAGCCGGAAAACGGCTGGCAGCGCGTGGTCTCCACCACCGGCGGCAATCTGGTCGTCGCCGTAGGCTTCGCCCTGATGCTGGCCGGTCTGTACACCCTGCGTGCGCCTACCAAGACTTCGCAAGGCCTGCTCTGGGGTCTGGCCGGTTACGCGACGTTCGTGCTCGCACCGACAATGGGACTGCCACCCGAGCTGCCGGGAACTGCCGCCGCGGATCTGGCCTCGCGCCAGATGTGGTGGATTGGCACTGCCGCTTCGACCGCTGTGGGCCTCGCGCTGATCGTGTTCAGCCGCCACTGGCTGATGAAGATCCTCGGCGTGGCGATCCTCGCCGTGCCACATGTGATCGGTGCGCCGCAACCGGAAGTGCACTCGATGCTCGCTCCGGAAGCACTCGAAGCCCGGTTCAAAATCGCTTCGCAGCTGACCAACGTGGCGTTCTGGCTGGCCCTGGGCCTGATCAGCGCCTGGTTGTTCCGCGGTAAAAGCGATGGTCAGTACCACGCATGACCGATGACAGCGCAGCGCCGACCCTGGTGGTCGGCCTGGGCTGCCAGCGCGGTTGCCCCGCGAGTACGCTGCGCGCCTTGCTCGACCAGGCCTTGCAGGCCCATCACATCGAAATCGAAGCGGTCAAGGCTTTGGCGAGCATCGACCTGAAACGCGACGAACCCGGCCTGCAGGAACTGGCGGCGCAACTGGCGCTGCCGTTGCTGTATTTCAGCAGCGAAGAACTGGCCGGCTATCAGCAGCGACTGAGTCACCATTCACAGATTGCCTTCGAACGCACCGGTTGTTACGGCGTGGCGGAAAGCGCTGCACTGGCGCTCGCAGAACAGTTGATTCAAGCCCCGGCAAAACTGCTGATTTCCCGGCAAAAGTACGCTAAGGCAACCCTGGCATTGGCCGGCGCGGCGTAAATTTCCGATAATCCCCGCTTTCGATCATGAGCATTCTTCATCTGAAGTGCTTATGAAGCCTCGACCCGCCCTACTTTCACAGGATTGAGCGATGACCGTTTACTTCATCGGCGCCGGCCCCGGCGACCCGGAATTGATCACTGTCAAAGGCCAGCGGCTGATCCGCAGTTGCCCGGTGATCATCTATGCAGGATCGCTGGTGCCGGCGGCGGTACTCGAAGGTCATTCGGCTGAAACCGTGGTCAACAGCGCCGAACTGCATCTGGAACAGATCATCGACCTGATCAAGACAGCCCACGCCAACGGCCATGATGTGGCGCGTGTGCATTCGGGCGATCCGAGCCTGTATGGCGCCATCGGCGAGCAGATCCGCTATTTGCGAGAGCTGGAAATCCCGTTTGAAATCGTCCCCGGAGTGACAGCCACCGCCGCATGCGCTGCGCTATTGGGCGCCGAGCTTACGCTGCCGGACATCTCGCAAAGCGTGATCCTGACCCGTTACGCAGACAAGACTGCGATGCCTGCAGGAGAAGAACTGGGCAACCTGGCGCAGCACGGGGCGACGATGGCGATTCATCTGGGGGTCAATCATCTGGAGAAGATCCTCGCCGAGCTGCTGCCGCACTATGGCGCAGACTGCCCGATTGCAGTGATCCACCGGGCGACGTGGCCGGATCAGGATTGGGTGGTCGGGACGCTGGAAGATATTGCCGCGAAGGTGGCCGCCAAGGGCTTTCGACGTACGGCGCTGATTCTGGTCGGGCGGGTGTTGGGCAGCGATCATTTCAGTGAGTCGTCGCTGTATCGCGCGGGGCACGCGCATCTTTACAGGCCCTGAAAGCAATTGTGGCGAGGGAGCTTGCTCCCGCTGGATCGCATCGCGATCCCGAAACCAGGCAACCCACTCATCACGGGTCAATGCGTTGCCTGGTTTGTGACTGCCAAGCAGTCAAGCGGGAGCAAGCTCCCTCGCCACATGCCGTTCGACTGTGCAGCGTACGCCTTAGTAGTAGGCGTTTTCTTTCTGCGTGTGGTCGGTCACGTCGCGAACGCCCTTGAGCTCCGGAATGCGCTCGAGCAAGGTGCGCTCGATGCCTTCCTTCAGGGTCACGTCCGCCTGGCCACAGCCCTGGCAACCGCCGCCGAACTGCAGCACGGCAATGCCGTCGTCAACCACATCGATCAGACTGACCTGGCCGCCGTGGCTCGCCAGCCCCGGGTTGATTTCGGTTTGCAGGTAGTAGTTGATGCGCTCATTGATCGGGCTGCCGGCATTGACCATCGGCACCTTGGCGTTTGGTGCCTTGATGGTCAGCTGGCCACCCATGCGGTCGGTGGCGTAATCAACGACGGCGTCGTCCAGGAACGCTTCGCTGACCGAGTCGATCCAAGCGGTGAAGCTTTTCAGCCCCAGCGCGGTGTCTTCAGGTTTCTCTTCGCCCGGCTTGCAGTAGGCAATGCAGGTTTCGGCGTATTGGGTGCCAGGCTGGGTGATGAAAATACGAATGCCGATGCCCGGGGTGTTCTGCTTGGAAAGCAGATCGGCCAGGTAGTCATGGGCGGCGTCGGTGATGGTAATAGCGGTCATGGAAACTCCTCGCAGGCTTGGGCGGAGTTTACGCCAATCGGCGTGCGACACAAAGTCCCAGTATTTACGTAGGAATAGTTCGCAATCGCCTAATCCGCAGGTTTGCCGTCGATACGTGCTTTAAGCCACTGATAACTGCGCTTTTCTACCCATTCGTAGCTCAACCGGGAACCGATGAGGATGGTCAGCGCACAGACAAAAAACATCAGATACGGGTTGATCCCATAGCGTCGGGCCAGATAACCGCCGGTCGACAGTATCAGCACGTGCATCAGATACACCGAGTACGAACAGTCGCCCAACAGCTTGAGCAGCCTGTAACGTTGCACATGACGTTCCAAAGCCATGCTTGCCATCACCAGCACCGCACTGGGCACGCCCCAACTCAGCAATCGGGGTTGCGGCGGCAGTTGGTAGATCGTCAGCAATGCCGCACCGATCCCGAACAGCGGCAGCCAGAGCGCCGGCCCGATCCAGCCACGGCGATAGAGCATGCCGATGCCGATCCCCAGCAGGAACTCGTAAACGATGTCCGAGCGATAGAACTCGCTGATCCAGCCGAACCCGGTCCAGGCCTGGCACACCGCGAACAGCAGCGCCGCAACCACCCACAACCGGACTTGCAACCGAAACAACAGTGCCCAGGCGAACAACACGTAGAACAGCATTTCGTAATTCAGCGTCCAGCCGACATTGAGGGTCGGATAGATCCCGTAACCGCCGGGGTTTTCGGTCGGAATAAACAGCAACGACAGCAGCAAATGCCCCCAGTCCAGTTTCTGATCCGGCAACAGCGGTCGGGCGAACACCACCAGCAACGCCATCAGCACCGTGTAGAGCCAATACGCCGGAACAATGCGAAACAGTCGATACAGCAGAAACCGCGCAGGCGGCAGCGCCTTGCCCTCGGTGGACAGAAAAATCACCAGCCCGCTGATCACGAAAAAGATGTCGACGCCTACGGCACCCTTGTCGATGAACAGTTGGCCCAACGGCCCGCTCGCCTCGAAGCCGAAGAAAATCTGCATGAAGTGATGGCAGACCACCGCCCACGCAGCGAGCGCTCGCAGGGCCTGCACTGAAATCAACATCGATGGCGCTCCCGCCCAGGATTTGGAGAGCACCGCCGCTCCCACAATGGATTACGGCGCCCCTAAGGGTTCGGACAGCAGGCTGATCCCGAAAGATCAAAGATTCTCGTACCGGTTCATATCCAGCACCCCCTCTTCCACCGGGTCGGTTTCGTGGATGTACTGGCTCAGGTCATGAAAGTAGAACCAGAACTGCGGATGGCTGCGGCGTATGCCCCAGCGCTCGACGATTTTCTCGAACTGTGGCGCATCCTTCGCGTTTTCCATGGCATCGACAAACGCCGGCACCTGATCCGCCGGGATGTTGAACATGAAATTCGGGTAGCTGCTGAGCACGCCCGGATAAATGGTCACGGTGTCGAGCCCCGGCTGATAACGCAGTGACTCGCCCAGCAGGAACGCCACGTTGCTGTGGGCGCGATTGCGCAGCAGGCTGTAGACCTCGCGCTTGCCGCTGCGGGTTTCGATGCGCAGCATGGTGGCTTCCGGCAATTGATCGATCACTTTCAGACCGGCCGCGGGACGCGCCGTCAGGCGGCTCAGGGCCTGCTCGGCGTTTTGCAGCGCCGGGTCGATGTTCGGCCGCGAACAGTAAGCATCCTTGCATCGGTTGATCGGATCGGGCCGCGCATTGAGGTCGCCGTAACGGGCAAGCAACTGCATGGCGAAGTCGTGTTTCGGGTCTTTTGCGTCCAGTTTCAGCGCCGTCGGCTTGTCATCGTCGATGGACTCATAGTCCAGCCACATCTTGAACTGGCCGCTGCTCTGATACCAATCGTCGAGATAAGCCTCACGGGAATCGGCGGGCATCAGGCGCAGAAAGTTCTGCTCGGCACCATTACGGATCAGGTCGAAATACAAGCGTGTCTGCGCCTGATGGGAAACGTTGCCGAACACATCGAAATTCACCGCCAACTGGTAATAGGTGCGTTCCAGCAGCGGATAGTCGAACAGCCACATCGTCTGCGGCACCTCGCCGATCAGGCCTTTGGTCACCGAGGCGCTGTCGAAATGGCGGAAAATGCTCAACAGCGCATTGTCATTGCCGGCCCACAGGGTCGACCAGCTCGGCGGCGGCAGTTCGGCGTAGCTGTCGCGGCGCAGGGCCTCGTATTTATTGCGCTTGTTGCGATAGTCGTGCCACAGGCTCAGAACGCTTCCGACATCGTCGTTCTGCCCCGGCATGGCCAGCAACGGCGTGGCCTGGCCGCGATAGTTCGGATCGGTGATGTACAGGTCGTGTTCCGGCGCCTGAAACAAGGCCCAGAAATTGTCACGGATCACATCAGTCGCAATCTGCCCGCGGCACACCGGGCCACGAATGAAAGTGCGCACAAAATACTCGGCGTTATCGAGCATGAACTGATAACGCGCCTGCGCCGGAATCGCCTCGAAGGTCGCGAACGGATTGGCCCGGCTCTGCGGCCCGTAACCCGGCAACGCATGCACTTGCCAGTTGCCGTTGTAGAACAGGCTCTTGACCCGCGCCATCTTCGCCGCACTCAGCGGGTAGGTGATGTGAGTCTTGTGCACGATCACGCCCTGCACCGGCCACAAGCGGTAATACACCTGGGTGCCCGGGTCGTCGTTGGGGCGGCGGGTGGCGATCAGGTCGATCGGCTGGCCGGTCGGCGTGCGCGAACGCACCCACTGGAAGAAATGTCCCGGTTCACCGTCCTTGAAATAAACATGCGCCAGGAACCAGTGCTCGAACAGCCAGCGCCCGACCAGACTTTCCCGGGCCCCCGGCTGGTTGAGCAGGTTCTCCCACTGCACGATCTGCAGCGCTTCCCTGGCGCTCGGCGCCAGGCCTTGCTCATCGATCGGCGCGCCGGACGCCAGCCAGCGCTGCAACGTCTGATATTGCTGATCGGTCAGGCCGGTCACCGCCAGCGGCATGCCCTCTTTCGGGTGTGCGCCTGCATAGCCGTCAAATTCGGCGGGCATCGCGCACATGTTCTCGCGGTTGAGGCCCAACACGATGTCTTCAGGCAGTTTGGCGTTGGGTGTCAGCGGCGTTTTGTGCCCCAGCTCCAGCATGCGCGCCATTAGCGCGGCCTGGCTGCCCTGGGCGTCGAGCACCGAATAGAAGTCTTTCTGTTGCCAGGCGCGCTTGCCAAAAGCGTCGTAGAACAGCCGCGTGGTTGGCGCTGCCCGGGTGCGCTCACCGTCGTAGACAGGCATTTTGCTCGCACCACGGGCCGCGCCCTCGCCACTGCCCAGGTTCAACTGGCAGGCCGAGTCGTAGCACGCATGGCAGGCCACGCACTTCTCGGTGAAGATCGGTTGAATATCACGGGTGTAGGAAATCGAGGGTTGCTGCGCAGCGGCGCCCCAGCTTAAGAACAGCAAGAAAATGCTGACGACGCGATACGACATGTCCCTGATCCTGATCCTGAAGAAAATCGCCGCGATTCTACCGTTATGACGCCCGTGCCAACATGAGCGATATTCATGCAAAAGCCGCGCATGCTCTAAATCCGCACAGGTTTGTTATGATCCGGGCCCTTAGTCATGGTCTTTTTTCGAGTAGCCCCAATGTCCGATCGCAGCGTCCGCCTTCAAGCTCTCAAGCAAGCTCTCAAAGAGCGCATCCTGATACTCGATGGCGGTATGGGCACGATGATCCAGAGCTACAAGCTCGAAGAGCAGGATTATCGCGGCAAGCGTTTCGCCGACTGGCCAAGCGACGTCAAGGGCAACAACGACCTGCTGGTGCTGACCCGTCCCGACGTCATCGGCGGCATCGAAAAGGCCTACCTGGATGCCGGCGCCGACATTCTGGAAACCAACACGTTCAACGCCACCCGGATTTCCATGGCCGACTACGGCATGGAAGAACTGGTCTACGAACTCAACGTAGAAGGCGCCCGTCTGGCGCGCAAGGTGGCCGATGCGAAAACCCTCGAGACGCCGGACAAGCCACGTTTCGTCGCCGGCGTGCTCGGCCCTACCAGTCGCACCTGCTCGCTGTCGCCGGACGTCAACAACCCCGGCTACCGCAACGTTACCTTCGATGAACTGGTAGAGAACTACACCGAAGCCACCAAAGGCCTGATCGAGGGTGGCGCCGATCTGATCCTGATCGAAACCATCTTCGACACCCTCAACGCCAAGGCCGCGATCTTCGCCGTGCAAGGCGTGTTCGAAGAGCTGCACATCGAACTGCCGATCATGATTTCCGGCACCATCACCGACGCCTCCGGCCGCACCCTGTCTGGCCAGACCACCGAGGCGTTCTGGAACTCCGTGGCCCACGCCAAACCGATTTCCATCGGCCTGAACTGCGCCCTCGGCGCCCGTGAACTGCGCCCATACCTGGAGGAGCTGTCGGACAAGGCCAGCACCCACGTCTCGGCACACCCGAACGCCGGCCTGCCGAACGAATTCGGCGAGTACGACGAGCTGCCGGTGGACACCGCCAAAGTCATCGAAGAGTTCGCCCAGAGCGGTTTCCTCAACATCGTCGGCGGTTGCTGCGGCACCACCCCGGGCCACATCGAAGCCATCGCCAAGGCTGTGGCCGGTTACGCGCCACGGCAGATTCCGGACATTCCGAAGGCCTGCCGCCTCTCGGGTCTGGAGCCGTTCACCATCGATCGCAACTCGCTGTTCGTCAACGTCGGCGAGCGGACCAACATCACCGGTTCCGCCAAATTCGCCCGTCTGATCCGTGAAGACAACTACACCGAAGCCCTGGAAGTCGCCCTGCAACAGGTCGAAGCCGGCGCCCAGGTGATCGACATCAACATGGACGAAGGGATGCTCGATTCGAAGAAGGCCATGGTGACCTTCCTCAATCTGATTGCCGGTGAGCCGGACATCTCCCGCGTACCGATCATGATCGACTCCTCGAAATGGGACGTGATCGAAGCCGGCCTCAAGTGCATTCAGGGCAAAGGCATCGTCAACTCGATCAGCATGAAAGAAGGCGTCGAGCAGTTCATCCACCACGCCAGGCTGTGCAAACGCTACGGCGCGGCAGTGGTGGTGATGGCGTTCGACGAAATCGGCCAGGCCGACACCGAAGCGCGCAAGAAAGAAATCTGCAAACGCTCCTACGACATTCTGGTCAACGAAGTCGGCTTCCCGCCGGAAGACATCATCTTCGACCCGAACATCTTCGCGGTGGCCACCGGCATTGAAGAACACAACAATTACGCTGTGGACTTCATCAACGCTTGTGCCTACATCCGTGACGAGCTGCCGTATGCCCTGAGCTCCGGCGGTGTGTCCAACGTGTCGTTTTCGTTCCGCGGCAACAACCCGGTGCGCGAGGCGATCCACTCGGTGTTCCTGCTGTACGCGATCCGCGCCGGCCTGACCATGGGCATCGTCAACGCCGGTCAGCTGGAGATCTACGACCAGATCCCGCAGGAACTGCGCGACGCTGTTGAGGATGTGATCCTCAACCGCACCCCGGAAGGCACCGACGCCCTCCTCGCCATCGCCGACAAGTTCAAGGGCGACGGCAGCGTCAAGGAAGCCGAGACCGAAGAGTGGCGCAGCTGGGACGTCAACAAGCGTCTGGAGCATGCGCTGGTCAAAGGCATCACCACCCACATCGTCGAAGACACGGAAGAGTCCCGGCAGTCCTTCGCCCGTCCGATCGAAGTGATCGAGGGCCCGTTGATGGCGGGCATGAACATCGTCGGCGACCTGTTCGGCGCCGGCAAAATGTTCCTGCCGCAGGTGGTCAAGTCCGCCCGCGTGATGAAACAGGCCGTGGCCCACCTGATTCCGTTCATCGAGCTGGAAAAAGGCGACAAGCCGGAAGCCAAGGGCAAGATCCTCATGGCCACCGTGAAAGGCGACGTGCACGACATCGGCAAGAACATCGTGGGTGTGGTACTGGGCTGCAACGGCTATGACATCGTCGACCTCGGCGTGATGGTGCCGGCAGAGAAGATCCTGCAGGTGGCCCGCGAAGAGAAATGCGACATCATCGGCCTGTCCGGCCTGATCACGCCTTCGCTGGACGAAATGGTTCACGTGGCCCGCGAGATGCAGCGTCAGGACTTCCATCTGCCGCTGATGATCGGTGGCGCGACCACCTCCAAGGCGCACACGGCGGTGAAGATCGAACCGAAGTACAGCAACGACGCGGTGGTCTACGTGACCGACGCCTCCCGTGCCGTGGGCGTGGCGACGCAATTGCTGTCCAAGGAACTCAAGGCCGGTTTTGTCGAGAAGACCCGCGAAGAGTACATCGACGTGCGTGAGCGCACGTCCAATCGCAGCGCCCGTACCGAACGCCTGAGCTACGCCGCATCGATCGCGAAAAAACCGCAGTTCGACTGGGCTTCCTACACGCCGGTCAAACCGACGTTCACCGGCACCCGCGTGCTGGACAACATTGACCTCAACGTCCTCGCCGAATACATCGACTGGACGCCGTTTTTCATCTCCTGGGACCTGGCCGGCAAATTCCCGCGCATCCTCGAAGACGAAGTGGTCGGTGAAGCCGCCACCGCGCTGTACAGGGACGCCCGCGAAATGCTGACCAAGCTGATCGACGAGAAGCTGATCAGCGCCCGCGCGGTGTTCGGCTTCTGGCCGGCGAATCAGGTGCATGACGACGACATCGAATTGTACGGCGACGACGGCAAGCCAATGGCCCGCCTGCATCACCTGCGTCAGCAGACCATCAAGACCGATGGCAAACCGAACTTCTCCCTGGCCGACTTCGTCGCGCCGAAGGACAGCGAAGTAACCGACTATGTCGGCGGTTTCATCACCACCGCCGGCATCGGCGCCGAAGAAGTGGCCAAGGCCTATCAGGATGCGGGCGACGACTACAACTCGATCATGGTCAAGGCCCTGGCTGACCGTCTGGCCGAGGCGTGCGCCGAGTGGCTGCATGAGCAAGTGCGTAAAGAGCACTGGGGTTATGCCAAGGATGAAGCCCTCGACAACGAGGCGCTGATCAAGGAACAGTATTCCGGCATCCGCCCTGCTCCGGGCTACCCGGCGTGTCCGGATCACACCGAGAAGGCCACCCTGTTCGCCCTGCTCGACCCCGAGGCCCGGGAAATGCGCGCCGGCCGCAGCGGCGTGTTCCTGACCGAGCACTATGCGATGTTCCCGGCGGCAGCGGTCAGCGGTTGGTATTTCGCTCATCCGCAGGCGCAATACTTCGCCGTGGGCAAGATCGACAAGGATCAGGTGCAGAGCTACACCTCGCGCAAGGGCCAGGAGCTGAGCCTGACCGAACGCTGGCTGGCGCCGAACCTGGGTTACGACAACTGATCCAGCGTCACGCGACACCCTGTGGGAGCCTGTTGGCTCCCACAGTTATTTCTGCGGTCTGAAAAGGGTTGACTATGCTTGTCTGACACACACGGCAGACGAGGGATTTATGGACGATCCAGTCGACAACAAGCCACCGACCTTCTGGCAGATGCTGCACAGCGTCATGGCGGCAGCGTTCGGCGTGCAGAGCGGCAAGAACCGGGCGAGGGACTTCACCCATGGAAAGCCCAGCCACTTCATCTTCCTGGGCATCGCATTCACGGCAGTGTTCGCCCTGACGCTGTTCGGCATTGTGCAACTGGTGGTGCATCTGGCAGGCGCCTGAGCGGCGTCAGTGCATGAGGGTCTGCGAGTTGAACGGGTAGCGATACGAAACCGGACGGCCCTTCGCCGACATCTTGCTGAAGCGCACACCGTAATCCGGCGTCGTGCCCATGGCCAGCATTCGACGTGCCTGCTCCTTGTCGATCAATTGCAACAACGGGATCTGTCGGTCGCGGCCACCGTACTGATTCAGGTCGACGCCCTGAGCATGATCGTGCACTTCGACCAGCGCCCAGCCGCCGAGCGTGAAATGACCGCCGAGCAAGGCGCTCAGGCGACCGTCGACCAGAGCCTGCAACGCCGCAGGTGATGTGTTGACTGCGCTGAACAGCACGTCCTTGCCGGGCACTTTTCCGTTTTCCGAAACCGCCCGCATTGCACCGAAGGCCATTTCGTCGTTGGCGGCCCATACCAATGACACTTTCGGATAACGAACCAGCAACTGCCTGGCTTGTTCGTAGGCGCGCTGCTGTGTCCAGCCGCCGTAGACCAGTTGCCGCAAACGCACTTCAGGGTGCTCCGCCAGCGCCCGTTGCATGCCCTTCTCGCGCAACTGCGACGATGGGGTGATCTTCAGGCCGGAGAACGCCAGCAATTCGATGCTCTCGCCAGGCATCACTGGTGGGTGCAGACGGATCAATTCCTTCATCAACAGGTAGCCGCCCTCCTCGTCATTGGGCACGAGACTGCCGATCCGGTCGGCCCGATCCCCGACCAGCGCTTGCTGGTTAGGGGTCAGCGCAGCATTGACGATGAACAGTTTCACGCCGCTCTTGTCGGCCATTCGCAGGATCTGCGGCGCGATGTATTGCTCGTTGGCGAACATCAGATAGTCGGGACGATCAGGCCCCTGCAGGGCCAACCGTGCCTGGGCCAGTGTCATTTCGGGCCGGCGCTGGGAATAGAGGATACGCAGATCGACGCCCAGGTCCCGGGCGGCCGCCTGCATGAACTGTGAATAGCTGACCCAGAATGCTTCGTTGGTCGAACCGGGGTTCAGAAACAGCACGGACTCGGCCCGCACACCGGCACCAAAGGCCAGGCCCAGCAACAGCAGGCTGATGTGAAGAAACTTGAACATGAAGCATCCGGGCCCGGGGAAAAATGGCCACGCATTATAGCCATTCAATCGCCGGCCATTAGCGCCTGATCCCGCTTTTTGTCCGACAACCGTCGGAAGCGGGCCCGGAGAGGTCGTTTTACTGATGACTGACCCAGAACACCGCCGTTCCAACGACCAGAATGATCAGGAACAGAATGGCCCACGCATCGACACTGCTATCGCTTTTCCTTGCCTTGGTTGGATTGCTCATTGCATCGCCTCTTGTCGGTTTTATCGGTGATTGCAGAAAGACTCGACCACAGTTAAGACGATGATTGTCCGCACGACAAATGTGGGTTAGTTGACACGCATTCCTGTTAGGCGATTTGGTTCTTTACATATACTCAAACATCACTTTTGCGCATAACTGCAAACGGGTATATTGCTCCGGCTCCATCAGGGAGTGCGCGGCCGTGCGCGCGTAATTGCCGAGGCACCATCGGACTCCAGCAAGCGAAAACGCAGCGTTTTCCGAGTAGCCCAAAGCCTGAGAACAGGACTTATATGTACGTATACGACGAGTACGATCAGCGGATCATCGAGGACCGCGTCAAGCAGTTCCGTGATCAGACCCGACGCTATCTGGCAGGTGAGCTGAGCGAAGAAGAATTCCGCCCCCTGCGCCTGCAAAATGGCCTGTACATCCAGCGTTTCGCGCCGATGTTGCGGGTGGCGGTGCCCTACGGCCAACTGACCTCGCGTCAGGTGCGCATGATGGCCAAAATTGCCCGCGACTACGACAAGGGCTATGCCCACATCAGTACTCGCCAGAACGTGCAATTCAACTGGCCGGCAGTGGAAGACATCCCGGACATTCTCGCGGAACTGGCCACCGTGCAGATGCACGCGATCCAGACCAGCGGCAACTGCCTGCGCAACGTCACCACCGACCAGTTCGCCGGCGTCGCGGCGGACGAGCTGATCGACCCGCGTCCATGGTGTGAAATCGTTCGTCAGTGGACCACGTTCCACCCGGAATTCGCCTACCTGCCGCGCAAGTTCAAAATCGCCGTCAACGGTTCGACCTCTGACCGCGCAGCCATCGAAGTCCACGACATCGGCCTTGAGCCGGTACACAACGCCGCCGGCGAACTCGGCTTCCGCGTGCTGGTCGGTGGTGGTCTGGGCCGTACCCCGGTGGTCGGCGCATTCATCAATGAGTTCCTGCCGTGGCAGGACCTGTTGAGCTACCTCGACGCCATTCTGCGGGTCTACAACCGCTATGGCCGTCGTGACAACAAATACAAGGCGCGGATCAAGATCCTCGTCAAGGCGCTGACTCCGGAAGTCTTCGCCCAGAAAGTCGATGCCGAGATGGAACACTTGCGCGGCGGCCAGACCACCCTGACCGAAGCCGAAGTGCATCGCGTGGCCAAACACTTCGTCGATCCGGACTACAAGGCACTGAGCAATCAGGACGCCGAACTGGCCGCCCTCGACAAGGAACACCCGGGCTTTGCCCGCTGGCGCGCCCGCAACACCCTGGCCCACAAGAAGCAAGGCTATGTGGCCGTGACCCTGTCCCTGAAGCCGACCGGTGTTGCACCGGGCGACATCACCGACAAGCAACTCGACGCCGTCGCCGATCTGGCCGACCGTTACAGCTTTGGTCAACTGCGCACTTCCCACGAGCAGAACATCATTCTGGCCGACGTCGAACAGAGCCAGCTGTTCACCCTGTGGGGCGAGTTGCGGGAAAGCGGTTTCGCTACCCCGAACATCGGCCTGCTGACCGACATCATCTGCTGCCCGGGTGGCGATTTCTGCTCCCTGGCCAACGCCAAATCGATCCCGATCGCCGAATCGATCCAACGCCGTTTCGACGATCTGGATTACCTGTTCGACATCGGCGAACTGGACCTGAACATTTCCGGTTGCATGAATGCCTGCGGTCACCACCACGTCGGACATATCGGCATTCTGGGTGTGGACAAGAAAGGTGAAGAGTTCTACCAGGTCTCCCTCGGCGGCAGCGCCAGCCGCGATGCGAGCCTGGGCAAGATCCTCGGCCCGTCCTTCGCCCAGGAAGACATGCCGGACGTGATTTCGAAACTGATCGACGTGTACGTGGAACAGCGTACCGAAGACGAACGCTTCATCGACACCTACCAGCGTATTGGCATCGACCTCTTCAAGGAACGCGTCTATGCAGCGAATCATTAAGAACAACGAGGTCGTCGACGAAACCTGGCACCTGCTGCCCAAGGATTTCAACATCGACGAGATCAGCAACTGCGACGATCTGATCGTCCCGCTGCAACTGTGGCGCGATCACAGCCGCATGCTCAAGGCCCGCGATGGCGGTCTGGGCGTATGGCTGGATGCCGATGAAGAAGCCGAGGAAATCGCTGCCGACGTGGATCAGTTCCAGGTCATTGCGCTGAACTTCCCGGCCTTCACCGACGGCCGCAACTATTCCAACGCCCGCCTGCTGCGTGACCGTTACGGCTTCAAGGGTGAGTTGCGGGCGATTGGCGACGTGCTGCGTGACCAGTTGTTCTACATGCGCCGCTGCGGTTTCGACGCCTTCGCCCTGCGCGCGGACAAAGACCCGTACGACGCCCTTGAAAGCCTCAAGGACTTCTCGGTGACCTATCAGGCCGCCACTGACGAACCGCTGCCGCTGTTTCGTCGTCGTTGAGAAAATGCCCCGGACCCTCATCACGGGTTCGGGGCATTTCCTTGCATGTTCTCCTGCTGTTGTTCTTGCGTCCCCGTAGACTGCCTCGTGTCAGGGTGCCGAGCCAACACCTCGTTGGTCAGCCTTCTCAGCACGGCAGTATTTTCATTTCTCAGATTCTCCAGAATCACCGTCACCTGCCGTGAAGCCGCTTGCGGGGACAATTCGTTGCGCCTTTCCAGTTGCGCCAGTGACGCTGCGCAGCGTTCCAGAGCGGCCGAAAACTCCCCCTCATGGGATGCCCTCAGGTACTCGGACCAGAACTCCTGATTGCTCATCGACACTGACAATTGAGTCGTCTGCTCAAGACTCTGCACTTCCCGGTACACATGCTCGATCTGTGCATCAGTAACCTCGACATCGAGCCGTGTGTTCAACGCATCCGGCTGAGCAGGCAGTTCAAGACGTTGCGCCAGTCGTACGCGGTAAAGCAGGCTGAGTTCCAGCACCTGCTCGCGAGTGAACGGACCCGATCGCGCCCGTTGGGCGGCGTCAATCGATGCAAGCCTTTCCACTTCCCGCAATCGAAACCGTCCCCGCAACAGCCGGACCAATCGCCCTTCCACCGACCCGACCGACGATTGATCCGCCACGACCCGGTCGCACAGGACCCTGATTTCCAGATCACTGAACACCTCAGCGGCATTGACCATGCTCACCCTGCCCGCCCAGGCCATGCGAAAAAGCGTGCGGCGCAGCCTGTCACTTTCACAGGCCGCCTCCAGCATATTCCAGACTCGTTGAGACAACTCACCCAGCGAATGTGAATAATCGGCAGTACCACGCAACGCCTCCAGAACGTCGAAAAAGCTCCTGGATTGTGGATCGGCGGACAACGCCGACCACACCTCCTTGACCCGCGATATCCTCACAGCGGGCAAACCGATCACCCAGCCCGAGGCTGTACCATCGGCGACGGAGTGCTGCGCAGTGGCGTAATCAGACGTGATCACACCCAGGTTAATACCTTGAGACTGCTGATAGGTCGCAATCGCTTCAAGACTCGCCTCCGATAACGGATTGCCATCGACCTGGGTGCCTCTGTTCAACGCTTCAGGTGCATCGAAAACAGACCGAGGTATTTCGACGATCCGGTTGTCACGCAGGTCGAGGGTTTCCAGAGCCGTCAGCCCCTGCGTCTCAGCCGGCCACTCGCTGATGCCGGTTTCACGCAAACCCAGGTGACGCAATCTGCGCAGTGCGCCGACCCGTGGCGGGCGCCCCAGCGTCGGGTTGAAACTCAGCTCCAGTGACTGCAAATGCTCCAGGGATGCCAGGGTGCTCATCGCCTGCTCGATCAACTGAATCCGGTTGTCACTCAAATCCAGCACCGTCAGTCCGGACATTGCTTCAATGGCCCGGGGAATGCGCGTCAGTTCATTACCGGTCAGACTCAACATGCGCAATCCCGGGAAGTTGTGCAGGAAACTGTTCAGCCCGGAACCGGCGCCAACGGCATTCATGTGCAACGCATCGACATGGCTGAAGTCACCGATCAAGACCGGCAAGTCCCCCAGAGCAATGCCATCAAGCGTCAAAGGATGCTGGAAGTATCCGGCGTTTGAAGCAACGGCAGACTCCCTGCGCCAGGCGCGCAATATCGCTTGCGTTGCCCGCGCCTTGTTGTGCACGGGCACCTGACGCCTGGGACCGTCTCCAACCTGATAATAAGTCGTGCGATGGGTCCAGCGCTCCAGCGCTTGAACCATTGCCTGGTATTGCTCCCGCATGTGATCCAGCGCTCGGATGGCCAACACGTCATTGCTGTCGAGGGACAACAGAAACCGATCGATTTGAGCGGACGAAAATGACGGATACAGCTCCCGTGCGCGCTGTACCAGAACAGCTGACCTGCGCCCGACAGTCTCCGTGTCGCCGGTCAGAGGGACAGAGCGTTCGATTCGCCGATCCGCAAGCCCCATCGGTGAACGGTAACGCCTGTCCGACTCTGCGATGCCCAGAAGCCCGCGGATTTCCTCGCGTCGCTGCAGCGCCTTTGACGTGATCTTCTTGCGCAATCCCTGACCTCCCGTTTCGGGCCCGAGCGCCTGGCGACTGTGAACCGGCAGGCTTTCCCAAAGCACCCGAAAGAAATCCGTGCGGGTGCGCATCAGTGAGCTGGAAACCAGGTTCTCTTCAGTATCCAGCCCCGTATACCGGTCGGCGAAGGCTTCGATAATGACCTTGTAACGGGCGTCTGACGGGCCGATGCTGGCTGTTTCCTCGTTACTTGCTGCCCAGTCACGAATCTCGATATACACATCGCCCGGCCAGCCCGGAAGATGACTCAAGGTATCGAGAATCAGCCTGTTCACGTCCCGGCCGCAGGCAGCGTCGAGGTACAAACCTTCAAAGGCACGATTCAGACGCAGAATCCCTTGATAGCGTCGCGCTTCTTCGGCCAGGCGCAACGGCACCTTGCCAGCCACCAGTTGCTGCCACTCACTGCCGTAGGCATGCAGCACCAGCTCATCGGCGACACTTGCCGGCAGGTTCGCGAAAGCGGCCCGGACCTGTTCGGCCCTCGACTGTTCGACAGTGTCCGTTCGACGGTACAGACGGTCCGTCAATGCGATCCGCTGAAAGGGGGCGAGTTCGCCCAGGTGCTCGGCCAGTAATGTGCCTTGAAGGTCCGGGTCTTCGGTCACCTCCCCCAGCAGATGCAAGCGTTCGCGCTCGCCAAGTGCTGCCAACAACTGCGAATAAAACGCTGCTTTTCGAAGCGCCTCCTGTTTTACCGTGACGGATCGAGAGGCGTTGAGATCCCCATACCGTGCGACCTCGATGTCCCGGGCATCGGTGACAACAATCGCCAGGTCCTGCGGCCAGTGCCCCGCTGACGTCAGCAAAAACAACTGCAGATCGGCGTCTGCCTGTTGCGCAGACAAAGGTGATGCGACCGATGCCATGAAATGCCCGGCCTCGGTGTCAGCCTGAAAGCGGCGCACCGTGTCCGTCAGTATCGCCATGGGTCTGCTGCGGCTGATGATCGCCTGCCGCATCGCAGATTCGTCGACGTTGCTGGCAGCGAGAATCTGCAGGGCTCGGGCATCCGGTATCGCCTCTTCGCGATAACCCGTACGACGAAACAGCGTGAGCAAGCTCCAGTCCTGCGGAGTTTCACTGTGATGACGCCAGGCGCCGACGCCGTTGGTCTCAAGCGGGGGTCGATAACGCGCCGATGCCTGCAGATTGCCGATTTCCCACAACCCGCTGCCTGGCACGGGGCGCACCGTATAGACGTGGTTGCCCAATTTCAGTAGCCGGTGATGTTCGTGCAGGATCAGGCCTCGATCATCGGCCGGAAGTCTATCAAGCAAGCTCTCGGGCATGCGCAAAGCCGACACATCGGGATTCCAGAGTCTTCGGGACATCCAGCCAATCGGTACCTGTCTCAGTCCCTGCACGAAACGAGATGTCCGGACACTTCGATAGGCTCTGCCTGCGGCTGCGCTGCCTGCCGAAAAAGCCGCCATGGTTATAAGGTTTTCAAGGGTGTCGAACAGGTAGTCCGTCGCGCTTTCCTGATCAGCATGTGCCCAGCTGCCGATGCCTTCGTAAACCTCATTGAGCAACTGCAGGCCGGCCACGGCACACATGACCTCTCCAAGAACCGGTACAAAGGAGGCCAGGAACAGCAATGTATTGACGCCGATGGACTCGTAGGTTTCGAGCCTTTGCTGACGTGTTTTTTCATCTTCATCGTCCGTGGACACGACCAACACTCTGGCATCGGCCCGGACCTGTTCGGCTCGATGTTCGAAGAGGGCCAGAAAGAGCTCCATTTTCGCTTTACCTTCCGGGTACGCGACCGTAAGCGGCAAATACGGGGTATCGAAAGGAAGATGGAGCGGCCCGACATTCAGCAGTCGCACATCGATGCCCTTGAGGAATGACGGGCGATCCCGCAGCGTGACAAAGCGCATGAAAAAACTTCGGAAACCGGCGTCTTTCAAGCGCTTGCTCAAGCTGATCTCGAAGTCGAGAAAGGATGCGTACTCTTTCAACGGGTGATCAGGGTCCTCCGGTATGTAAACGACGCAACGATCAACGTCGCCCGCAGACACCATGACCGAACCGATAAACATAGGTCCTCTCAGCGTGACGCCAAGTATTTCAATATTCTGATATTCAAGTGCATTCTCGCCAGGCTGCGAAACTGCAACAGATTTGAGTCTTTGATAAACACTGACACTGATATGCCCGCGTAAATAGGCAATATGTCGATCGACTTCAAACCGATCACGAAAACAGGCAACGGAGGCATCAAGCAGAGTTGCAGGTCGTGCGCCATCGCCAAACAATGTCTCTATATGTTTCCGGTACTGTTTTCCAAGGTCGAGATCCCGACACAAGATGGCGAACTCGTGAGGTCTGATTGGCAGCACGCGACTCGTTTTCCCCGTTACCTGTTCCGGAATGTAGAGCAGCGAAAACTCGTGGTAATTGCCGGGCAACGTTTCGGACAGTTCGAAGTTCTCGCAGGCTGCGGTCAGCAAATCCCGGCCGATAGGCAGGATCAGTTTCTTGCGTAAGCCCAAAAGGCTCGACGTAGAACGCACATGCTGAAAAACCGCACCTGCGACATCGAATGTTTCGCCCAGCCTGTCTGACATGGCTTTGGCCAGCAATGGCGCACAAAAATGTTCCGGAGACTTCAGTGACTGCAACTGTTTGAGAAGAGTCTGTCGGGACTTAAAGCTGGATTTCAGATTGTTATAGAGAACATTTCGATCATTGACCGATGCATTGAGCAGCCAGGATGGCATCTGTTGTTTGAGTAAATCAAAGAAAATGCCCTGTTCTTCCGGCGTCATTACAGGCATTGCTTCAAGACGGTTGTCGACATCCATGTTCGACACTCCCTGATCTGAAAAGGAACATTCAGACTAAGGTGCACTCACACTCGAAAACAGCACAAATAACTGATGCTTTCAAACTCAATCAAACAACAATACGAGACAATGAAATAGATAAATAAGACAGGTTTGCGTATTGAAGTTGATATACGCCCGCACGGCATGGCCGCACGAGCGTAAAACCCGTTACCAGAAACGTTGCTGGGTCAAACGGCTCCACCAGCTCAGCAACAGACGGTCCACCGAACCGCTGGCCGCCATGCCGATGCGCTCCTGCAGGCTCTTGCGCTCGGCATAATGCAGGTGATAGACATCGGTTTTTTTCGCCCGGTCCGCCAGATATTCGTCACTGGTCTTGAGTTCGTCCACCAGTTGTTTTTCCAGCGCCGCAAGGCCGAGCCAGACTTCACCGGTGGCGACTTCGTCGATCGCCAGCTGCGGACGATAACGGGCGACGAAGTTCTTGAACAGCTGATGGGTAATGTCCAGGTCTTCCTGGAATTTCTCCCGGCCCTTCTCGGTGTTTTCGCCAAACACGGTCAGGGTGCGCTTGTATTCGCCGGCGGTCAGCACTTCGAAGTCGATGTCATGCTTCCTCAGCAGGCGGTTGACGTTCGGCAACTGCGCAACCACGCCGATGGAACCAAGAATGGCGAATGGCGCGCTGATGATCTTCTCGCCGATGCACGCCATCATGTAGCCGCCGCTGGCCGCCACCTTGTCGATGCACACGGTCAACGGCACGCCGGCCTCACGGATACGCGCCAGTTGCGACGATGCCAGACCGTAGCTGTGCACCATGCCGCCACCGCTTTCAAGACGCAGGACAACTTCGTCCTTTGGTGTGGCCAGGGTCAGCAAGGCAGTGATTTCATGACGCAGGCTTTCGGTAGCGGAGGCCTTGATGTCGCCATCGAAATCCAGCACGAACACCCGGGGTTTGCTTTCGGGATTCTTCTTTTGTTTCTTCTCGGATTTGGCCTCGCCCTTGCGCAGGGCCTTGAGCTGATCCTTGTCGAGCAGGCTTTGCTCCAGGCGTTCACGCATGCCTTTATAGAAATCATTGAGCTTGCTGACCTGCAACTGACCTGCGGCTTTGCGCCGGCCTTTGCTGCGCAATGCAGCGAAACTGGCCAGCACCACCAGAATGGCGATGACCAGTGTCACGGTCTTGGCCAGGAAACTGGCGTATTCAGTCAAAAACTCCACAGTGACTCCTTCAAACGATGCGCCGTTGCTTGCCAGGCGCGGAATGCTTCCAGCATACCCATGCCGTGCGTCGTCGGCCAGCCGTGAAACCTCTGGAAACAGCCCTGTAACGGGCATTTCAAACAAGCGTATGTTTTTTCATTGACAGCTCACCGTCATCCCCATAACCTCGCCACAACCTTCAACGTACCGGGATGACGCGGACGTGGGCAGCATCTACTTGATTCGACATGGCCAGGCCTCCTTCGGTGCAGACGACTATGACGTCCTGTCGCCGACCGGTGTACGCCAGGCAGAGATCCTCGGGCGCCATCTCGCCGACCTCGGAATCAGCTTCGACCGCTGCCTGTCGGGCGACCTGCGTCGTCAGCAGCACACGGCGAACAGCACGCTGGAACAGTTCGCCGCAGCCGGCCTGCCGGTTCCTGCGCTGGAAATCGATCCGGCCTTCAACGAATTCGACGCCGACGCCGTGATCCGCGCCCTGCTGCCGGCCATGCTGCCCGAAGAGCCCGAAGCACTGGACATCCTGCGCAACGCCGCGCAGAACCGCGGCGAGTTCCAGCGCATCTTTGCCCTGATCATCGAGCGCTGGCTGGCCGGTACCTACGACACGCCCGGCCTGGAAAGCTGGCTGGAGTTCGTCGAACGGGTCCAGACCGGTCTGAACCGTATTCTCGATCAGGCCGACAACACCCGGAAAATCGCAGTCTTTACCTCGGGCGGCACCATCACCGCCCTGCTCCACCTGATTACGCAGATGCCTGCCCGGCAGGCCTTTGAACTGAACTGGCAAATCGTCAACACCTCGCTCAACCAGCTGAAGTTCCGTGGTCGCGAGGTGGCTCTGGCTTCCTTCAACAGTCACGTGCACCTGCAACTGCTGAAGGCCCCGGAACTCATCACTTTTCGCTGAGTCCGGATTACTGTGACCCTGCTGCAACCAACCAAAAAGGATCGAACAATGACCTCCGTAGCCGATGCCGTAAAAGCAATGCAAGCCAAGTTCAACCCAGCTGCCGCTGCCGGCCTGGACCTGGTTTTCGGTTTCAACATCACTGACGAAGACAAGCACTACGCCCTGATCGTCAAAGACGGCACTTGCGACATCCAGGAAGGCGAAAACGCCGACGCCAACTGCACGCTGGTGCTGGACAGCGAAACCCTGAAAGGCATCGTCAGCGGCGAAACCGACGGCATGCAGGCCTTCATGGGCGGCAAGCTGCGCGTCGAAGGCGACATGATGCTGTCGATGAAACTGTCCGAGCTGTTCCCGGCGTAAGTCGCAGGCCAGCCAAAAAAAATCCCGCCTTGATGGCGGGATTTTTCGTTTCAAGCGCCCGATCCGGCAAAGGACGCCGCCAGCAGCTCCCTTGTATACGGATGCCGTGCCGAGCCGAACAACGCGTTCGTTTCCCCTCTTTCCACCACCTCACCATCCTTCATCACGATCAGATCGTGTGCCAGCGCTCGCACCACCGCCAGGTCATGACTGATGAACAAATATGTCAGCCCGTGCTCCTCCTGCAACCGGCGCAGCAGCGCGACGATCTGTTTCTGCACCGTGCGATCCAGCGCCGAGGTGGGTTCGTCCAGCAGGATCAGATCAGGTTTGAGCACCAGCGCCCGGGCGATGGCGATGCGTTGACGTTGCCCGCCGGAAAACTCGTGGGGGTAGCGGTGACGCGCGGCAGGGTCGATGCCTACTTCCCTCAAGACATCGATCACGGCCTGTTCACGTTCCCTCGCGCTCAAGTCACTGTGCACCTGCAACCCCTCGGCAATGATCTGCTCAACACACAAGCGCGGACTGAGGCTGCCGAACGGGTCCTGAAACACCACTTGCAGGCGCTTGCGCAATGGCCGCAGTTGTTTGCCGCTCAGCCTATCCAAGGCTTCGCCTGCAAAGCGGATGCTGCCGTCGGCGTCGATCAGACGCAGGATCGCCTGGCCGAGGGTGGACTTGCCCGAACCGGATTCGCCGACGATGCCCAGGGTCTTGCCTCGCTGCAGAGTCAAATCAATACCGTTGACCGCGTGCAGATACGACTTGCGCCGCAGCCAGCCGCCACCGAGGCGAAAACGCACGTTGAGATTGCGCACCTGCAGCAGATCCTCCGCCCGGTCCCGGCATGACGCCGTACCGCCGGGTTCGGCATTGAGCAACTCGATACTGTAAGGATGCTCCGGCGCCCGGAATAACTGCTCGCAAGTCGCCTGTTCGACGATTTCGCCGGCACGCATCACCGCCACCCGCTGGGCGATGGTGCGCACCAGATTCAAGTCATGGCTGATGATCAGCAGCGCCATGCCCAGTCGTTGCTGCAGGTCCTTGAGCAGCAGCAGGATCTTGCGTTGCACGGTGACGTCGAGGGCCGTGGTCGGCTCGTCGGCGATCAATAACCGAGGCTCACACGCCAGCGCCATGGCTATCATCACTCGCTGCCGTTGTCCGCCGGAGAGTTGATGCGGATAAGCCTTCAGACGCTCGCCCGGGCGTTGAATACCCACCAGTTCCAACAGCTCGATAATCCGTTTGCGCGCCGCCACACCCGCCAGGCCTTTGTGCAGCGCCAGGCTTTCCCCCAGTTGCCGCTCGATGCTGTGCAACGGGTTCAGCGAGCTCATGGGCTCCTGAAAAATCATGGCGATCCGGTTGCCTCGCAGTTGCCGCAGGTAACGCTCATGCACGCCAAGCAACTCTTCGCCAACATAGCGAATGCTGCCATGGATCTGCGTAATGCCCGGGTCAAGCAGTTGCAGGATGCTGTGGGCCGTCACCGACTTGCCGGAGCCCGACTCCCCTACCAGCGCCAGGCATTCCCCCGGACGAATGTCCAGATCAATACCGTGAACCACTGCCTGGCCTTTGAAAGCCACGCGCAGGTCGCGTATTTCGATCAAGTGTTCACACATATCAAGTCCTCGGGTCGAAGGCATCACGGCAGGCTTCGCCAATGAAGACGAGCAATGAAAGAATCAACGCAAGCGCAAAAAACGCCGTCAGTCCCAGCCATGGCGCCTGGAGATTGCTCTTGCCCTGACCGATCAACTCGCCCAGCGAAGCGCTGCCCGCCGGCATGCCGAAGCCGAGAAAGTCCAGTGCCGACAACGTCGCGATAGCCCCGGTGAGAATGAACGGCAGGTACGTCAGCGTGGCGCTCATGGCGTTGGGCAGGATGTGCCGCATGATCACCTGTGTATTTCCGACGCCCAGCGCACGCGCTGCTTTTACGTACTCCAGGCCCCGGCTGCGCAGGAACTCGGCGCGCACCACGTCCACCAGACTGAGCCAGGAAAACAGTGCCATGATCCCCAGCAGCCACCAGAAATTCGGCTCGACGAATCCCGACAGGATGATCAACAGATACAACACCGGCAGCCCCGACCAGACCTCCAGCAAACGCTGCCCGATCAAGTCGACCCAACCGCCGTAATAACCCTGCAGAGCGCCGGCGGCAATGCCGATCAAAGCACTGGCGACAGTCAGCGCCAAGGCGAACAGCAACGAAACTCGAATGCCGAAAATCACCCGCGCCAGCACATCGCGCGCCTGATCATCGGTACCCAGCCAGTTGTCGCCGGAGGGCGGGCTCGGTGCCGGCTCCGTGAGATCGTAATTGACCGTGTCGAAGCCGAACGGAATGGGCGCAAACCACATTCGGCCGCCCTGCCCTTCGATCAACTGGCGCACCTGGGCGCTGCGATAGTCCGGTTGAAATGGCAGCTCGCCACCGAAATCCTGTTCGGTATAACGCTTGAATGCCGGAGAAAACCATTCCCCTTGAAACGTCAGCAACAGCGGTTTGTCATTGGCAATCAGTTCACCGCCCAGACTCAACCCGAACAATCCCAGAAACAGCCACAACGACCACCAGCCGCGCCGATGAGCCTTGAACCGCGCCC
Organism: Pseudomonas sp. BW7P1; assembly: GCF_024981055.1. Taxonomy (NCBI): domain Bacteria; kingdom Pseudomonadati; phylum Pseudomonadota; class Gammaproteobacteria; order Pseudomonadales; family Pseudomonadaceae; genus Pseudomonas; species Pseudomonas sp. BW7P1. The sequence continues at coordinate 3,410,658 of NZ_CP103374.1, forward strand.
AGCGGCGCTGCCCGATGGGAGAAAGTGTCAGCATCACGCAGCCCTCGCAGTCAAGTCGATACGCGGGTCAACCAGCGTGTAGCACAGGTCACCCAGCAGCTTTATCAGCAGCCCGAACAAGGTGAAGATGAACAGCGAACCGAACACCACCGGATAATCTCTCGATACTGCCGCCTCGTAACTCAGGCGTCCGAGGCCGTCGAGGGAGAAGATCACTTCGATCAGCAATGAGCCGCCGAAGAACACCGTCACCAGTGCCTGAGGCAACCCGGCGACCACCAAAAGCATCGCATTGCGAAACACATGTCCGTACAACACCTGCCGCTCACTCAGGCCCTTGGCCCGGGCCGTGACCACGTACAGCCGAGAAATCTCGTTGAGGAAGCTGTTCTTGGTCAGGATCGTCAGGGTCGCGAAACCGCCGATGACCAGCGCGCTGACCGGTAGCACCAGATGCCAGAAGTAATCCGCTGCCTTGCCCCAGAGCGTCAGCTCGGCGAAGTTGTCCGAGACCAGCCCGCGTACCGGAAACCAGTCCAGCACCGTGCCGCCGGCGAACACCACGATCAGCAGCAGCGCGAACAGAAATCCGGGCATCGCGTAGCCGATGATGATCGCTGCGCTGCTCCAGACATCGAACGCCGATCCGTTGTGCACGGCCTTGCGAATGCCCAGCGGAATCGACACCAGATAAGTGATCAGCGTCGCCCACAACCCCAGCGACAAGGTCACCGGCAGCTTCTGCCAGATCAGTTCGGTCACCGTGGCCCCGCGAAAGAAGCTCTTGCCGAAATCCAGTTGCGCGTAGCTTTTGAGCATCAGCCACAAACGCTCGGTGGCGGGCTTGTCGAATCCGTACTGACGCTCGATATCGGCCACCAGTTTCGGGTCCAGACCGCGAGTGGCGCGGGACTCTCCGCCAATGGTTTCGACATGGCTCGCTCCCACGGCACCACCGGCGCCGATCCCCTGCAACCGGGCGATGGCCTGCTCCACCGGGCCGCCGGGTGCGGCCTGCACGATCACGAAATTGACCAGCAGAATCGCCAGCAGAGTCGGCACGATCAGCAGCAGACGCCGCAGGCTATAACCCCACATGGGCGAACTCCTTTTGCTGTTTTTGCGCCTGAGTGGCGGTCAACGCCGTCGGGCTTATTTCCCACCAGGTATCCAGGCCTGCGTCGTACAGAGGGGCAATCGCCGGCCGACCAAAACGGTTCCACCACACCGTGGAGATTCCGGGCGGGTAATAGTTGGGAATCCAGTAGTAGCCCCACTGCAGTACCCGATCCAGCGCCCGGGCATGACGCAGAAGACTTGCGCGACTGTCGGCCTGCACCACGCCTTCGAGCAACGCATCCACCGCCGGATCACGCAGCACCATGTAGTTGTTGGAGCCCGGATCATCGGCGCCGTCGGAACCGAAGTAATTGAACATTTCACGGCCCGGCGCCTGGCTCACCGGATAACCGACCACGATCATGTCGTAGTCACGACTGCGCACGCGGTTGGTGTATTGCGCGGTGTCGACCTGACGGATTTCGAAACCGATGCCGATCTGCGCCAGGTTGCGCTTGAACGGCAACAGCAAGCGCTCAAAGCCTTTCTGGCCATTGAGAAAGGTGAATTGCAGCGGCTCGCCGGCAGCGTTGACCAATCGATCGCCGCGGGGTTTCCAGCCGGCGGCCTCCAGCAGTTTCAACGCCTGCAACTGCTGCGCGCGAATATTGCCGCTGCCATCGGTGCGCGGCGCTTCGAACACTTGGCTGAACACCTCGTCGGGGATCTTGCCGCGCCAGGGTTCGAGGATTTTCAGTTCCTCGACGTCCGGCAATTCAGTGGCCGACAGCGCGCTATGGGAAAAGAAACTGCGCTGGCGCAAGTACATGCTGCGCATCATCTGCCGGTTGCTCCATTCAAAATCCCAGAGCATGGCAATCGCCTGGCGCACCCGGCGATCCTGAAACATCGGCTTCTGCAGGTTGAACACAAACCCCTGGGCACCTTGCGCAGCGCCGGGTGCGAGGTGTTCGCGCAGCAGCCTGCCCTGCTCCAGCGCTGCACCGGCATAGCCTATTGTGTAACTGGTGGCAGAAAACTCGCGGTTGTAATCGAACCCGCCGGCCTTGAGCACTTGCCGTGACACGTCGGTGTCGGCAAAGAACTCCACGCTCAGCTGATCGAAGTTGTAGAGCCCGCGAGTGATCGGCAAATCCCTGGCCCACCAGTCCTTGATCCGCTGGAATTTCACGCTGCGCCCGGCATCTACCCCGCTGATCCTGTACGGTCCGCTGCCCGGCGGAATCTCGAACCCACCGCCTTCGGCAAAGTCCCGCGCGCGCCACCAGTGTTCAGGCAAAACGGGCAGCACCGCCAGATCCAGCGGCAAGGTGCGGCTGTCGTTGTTCTTGAACACGAAGCGCACCTGGGTGGGTGATTCGACCTGCACCTCGGCGACATCGCGGAACTGCTGCCGGTACTTCAGGCTGCCCTTGGTGATGAACAGTTCAAAGGTGTAGCGCACATCCTCGGCGGTGATCGGCGCGCCGTCTTCGAAACGCGCCTTTGGGTGGAGATAGAAACGCACCCAACGCCGATCCGCATCCAGTTCCATTCGCTGCGCCACCAGACCGTAGACGCTGTAGGGTTCATCCTTGCTGCGATAAGCCAGCGGCGCATATAGCCAGCCATCGACTTCGGCGACACCGGTGCCTTTGTCGACGTAGGGCATCAGGTGATCGAACGGACCGCTTTCCAGCGAGGAACGCCGCAGAGTGCCGCCCTTGGGCGCATCGGGATTGACGTAGGCCAGATGCTGGAAATCCGCAGCGTATTTCGGGGCTTCGCCGTAGACCGTGAGGGCGTGCCGTGGCTGCGCAAATATCGCCGGGCTCAGCAGAAGACATACACCCAGCAAAGTGATTCGGGAGAACATGGTCAAATCCTTCAACCCGCGCCCGCCTGATTGTGATGTGCAACAGGCGGGCATTTTTTATAGGGCCGGTTTTAGAACGATGGGTTACTAAAATCGGCCATGACTGGTCATTCTCAGAACTTGTAGTTGACCCGCGTGTACAGCGTCCGCCCGAACGGGTCGCCGTATTTCGGGTCGTAGCCGCTCTGGAACGTGTAGGTCTGATTACTGAATGGCGGCTCGCGATCGAACAGGTTTTTCACGCCCAGCGTCACGGCCAGTGTCTTGCGCCAGGTGTAGGTGCCGGCCGCGTCCCAGACGTTGTACGAACCGACGTAGTCGTGAGTTTCGCGATCCGAGTCGTGATAACCGCTGGTGTAGCGGTTGGTCAGGCTCGCGCCGAACGGGCCGTAGTTCCAGCTGCCGGTCAGGCTGTGACGCCAGCGGGCCACCGCGCCGGCCGACGCGAAGTCGCCACCCCGAAAATCGCCAAGCTTGTCGATGAAGTCGCCCTTGAGTTGCTGCTGATACTCGTAACGACTGACATAGGTGCCTTGCAGACCAATGCCGAAATCGCCGTACGGCGTGCTCGGCAGGCGATAGTCGAAACTGACGTCAACGCCGTTGGTCTTGATCTTGCCGAGGTTGGCCAGGCCGGTGACAACGTGATCGATGGAGCCGTCAGGCTTGCGGATCAAACGCTCCGGATACAGCTCCGGACTCTCGAACACTGCCGACTCGGGGAACTCGGCGATCTGGTTGGCGATGCTGATCCACCAGAAATCCAGCCCGGTGGTCAGTCGGTCGAAGGGCTGATAAACGAAACCGAGGGTGACGTTGCGTGCCGTTTCCGGACTCAGGTCAGTATTGCCGCCCGTGGTGCGGTTGAACTGCTGGGCGCAGTCGCGGTTGGCAATGCCGCCGTTGCTCGGATTGCCACCGGCACACAGGCGCGGGTCGTTGTAATTGGCGTTGGTGAAGGTGGTGAAGTTGGGGTTGTAGAGTTCGTACAGCGACGGCGCACGGAAGCCTTCGCTGTAGGCGCCGCGAACCACCAGTTCCTTGAACGGCTGGAAGCGGAACGAATACTTGGGGTTGGTAGTGCTGCCGAAATCGCTGTACTTGTCGTGCCGAACGGCGGCGGACAGCTCCAGACTGTCGAGCACCGGCACATTGACCTCGGCGTATTGCGCCGAGACGCTGCGATCCCCTGACACACTGCCATTGGGGTCCACACCGAGGCTCTGCACATCGCCGGCAAACGCGGCGAAGTCCTGATGAAAATCTTCCTTGCGATACTCGCCACCCAACGCAAGCGCCGAAGGACCGGCGCCGAACCAGTCGCCAATCTCCCGGCTGACGCGACCATCGATCGCCTTCACCCTGCCCACGGCTGTCGCGTAATCACCGTCCACAGCGTTGGCCGCCAGCAATGCTGAACCGGCAGCATTCTGCGGGCCGAACGGGTTGATCACGCCGTTGGCGATGCCCTGGCTGACGGCACGATCATTCACGTAACCGCTGCGAATGGTATTGACCACTTTGTTCTGGTTGTAGGAGGCGCCCAGATTGTAGTCCCAGCCCGCCAGCGCACCGTCGAAACTCAGCAGCAGGCGCTGGCCGGTGTTGTCGTCTTCGTGGCGGCGGGCGCCGACAGCGGTTTCACGCCAGTTCACATCCACCGGTTGCGTCGGATCAAGGTCGAAACCGCTCGGTCCGGGGGTAATGCCGTTGCCCGGATAGAACGCCGTGCCGGGATTGACCTGGTTGCCCATCAACGTGCCGGGGCCGATCCGGGTTCGGTTTTCATTGCGCGCCCAGAAGTATTCGAGGCTGACATTATGATCGTCCGACAGCTTGCCGGTGGCTTTGGCGAAGGCCGACGTTTTTTCGGTTTCCGGCACCAGGTCGAGGTAATTCCACAGGCTCTGACGGCAGATGCCGTTACGCAACAGCAAGCCTGGCGCGTTGCATCCGGAACCGGCCAGCGGGTTGGTGGCGTTGCGGCCCTGGCTCCAGTTGGCGGGCGATGCTGTGCCGGACGTGTAATCAAGCCCCCGTCCAGGCTGGTAGTTGTAGGTGTAACCACGGTCTTCGGCGGCCAGCCGTTGCTGCTTGTCGTAACTCACGACGCCGAAGACGTTGAAGCGATCGTCCTGCAAATCACCGACCCCCCAACTGCCGCTGAAGTTGCGGCTTTCACCGCCGCCGGAATGAGTCGGTGTGTCGTAGCTGGTGCTGATCTGGCCTTCGGTGAGGCTGGTTTTGGTGATGAAGTTGATCACCCCGCCGATCGCATCGGTGCCGTACAGCGCCGAAGCACCGTCGCGCAGAACCTCGACCCGGTCGATGGCGGCGAACGGAATGGTATTGAGATCCACGCCTGAACCATTGATGGCATTGGTCGCGTTGTTACTCAAGCGGCGCCCGTTGAGCAGCACCAGCGTCTTGTTCGGCCCGATGCCGCGCAGGTCCGCGTAGGACGCCCCGCCGCTGCTCGAACCCACCGAGCGCCCGGAACCGACGGAGGACTGGTTGGCCGAGATCCGGCTGACCAGTTCCTCAGTCGTCGTCACACCTTGCTTTTGCAATTCTTCCACCCGAAGGCTGGTGACCGGCACGGCGGTTTCGGCATCGACCCGGCGGATCGCTGTGCCGGTGACTTCGACGCGTTGCAGTTGGGTCGTCGGCTCGGTTGCCGTGCTGTCGGCGGCGACAGCCGGCAACGTGTTGATTGCCAGCAGCAAGGCCAGGCTCAAACGGGATTTAACGGGTGAAAAATGAATCATGAAAAGCCATCCCTGCGTTCTGTTTTATGCAGGGATGTGCGATGGCGAATGAAGATTTATAGAGTTCGGTTTAGACCGTTGGGTGCTGAGGTTATGCAAAATGCAGGATGGCGATTTATCAGACCAATGCCATTTCCCTGAGTAAACGGGTGTCGAGGCCGAACCGCTCCTGCGAGACCATCCTGAACTGCCCTTCTGCCAGTTCACAGCTCACCAGTAGATTCCACGAGTAGCGGGTCGCTGCCGACGGGATCAGCACAAATGGATGCTCCGCCAATAACGCGTCAGCGAACAATCGCTGATTGGGAGAAGGCCGTGCAGGGCTCAGCCAGTAAGGATTCGGTACCTCTTCGGGCTGCACGATTTTGACCTTCGCATTGTTGATGACTTCGAAACACGTCAAAACGTAAGGTTCGCGGTCCAGGTCATCGAAACTGCGGTTGGCTGCCACCTCCAGAATAGCCGAGGACGGATCGACCGATGCATAGACGACACGTCGTCCGGGTCTATTCCATCGACCGCCTCTCAGCTTTGATCCCATCCCGCTGTCCCACGTTCTTCCGTAAACCTCGCGATCCAGCCGCCATGCATACCAATGCTCGTCCCAAGGCAATGGGTTCATGGATAAACCCCATAGATAAGTTGCCCCAGATACTGCTCCACCATCTGAAAGCCCAGTGGGTGCCGGGTCAACTCCAGGGGAACACGACCGTGAAAATAGGTGGAGGGTTTCTGCATCCAGGCCTCCGCCCGAGGCTGCCCACCGAAGGCCTCGATGGCCAACTCCAGCACCAGTGCATATTGGTAGGCGATGACGCTCTGCCGGGGGTCAAGCCGTACCGGCCTGCCTTCTTTCAACAGGCGCCGAACCGTTCTGACAGACTTGCCAGTGATGCGCCGGACCATCTCGCCTTGCTGGTAAAGCGCGGAGGTCGAAAGCATGTCGACGACGTCGCTCAACTCGAAGCCTTCATCGGTCAGGTGAACGATCAGCATGGCGTCATCACCGATGTTCCGGCCATGCACAAGCAAATCGACAGGTTTGCCCTCCACCTTCTTCAAGCCCGCCAACCGGGGTACTTTGGCACTGGGCAACGCGACATCCTCCTTGGGGCACCTGGCAAGATCGTTGCGCCATTGCTGACGAGTGGAATAGGCAGGCGTTTCGTATTCGAGCTGTGCGGTTCGCATGATCCATCCATTATCAGAGGCCTTAAAGTCCAGGCCGATTGCGACTTCAATGTCAAAGCCGATGCTATAGATCATGCTTCCGACGACCAACCTGAAAAAGTCGTCGGAAATATCCCCGATTTCACGCAAAAACTTCTTGTTTCCGTAGGACGATACCGAGCACAGAGACTCAGCTCCCGAAGTGATAACTCACATCCAGCCACCACTGCCGCCCATACGGGTCGTAGTTGCCAGTGGGGTAATAAGGCCAGCCTGCGGAGTCGTCATGCTTGACCTGATTGAGCACGTTGTTCACGGTCAGTCCGACGCTCGCCCGGTCGTTCAAGCGGTAACGCGCACTGGCGTTGAATACCGTCCACGGAGACAGACGCCCGTCGCCCGCTCCGTTGGTGACCGAACCATAGCGAATGCCCATCAGCGTCGCCGTGGCCTTCTGGTATTCCCAGGTCAGGCTGGCGTTGACCTTGCTGCGCCAGTCGTAGTTGCTGCGCGAGGTGCGCAAGTCCTGGGTCGGGGCCTCGTCCGATTCCTTGTAGTAGTGCGATAAAACCAGGGTGTAACCCAGCGCCGAACTGAACGCTCCGTATTGCCCCGCCCCCCAACGGATGTTGCTCTTGAAATCGAGCCCGCTGACCCGCTCGCTGGCGGCGTTGATCGCATTCACCCGCACTCGCTGCAACTGGTCGGGATCGATGGCGGCATTGCCAGGATTGCGATCGACGCGGGCCAGCGTCGACTGACAGTTGGCCGAATTGATGTCTTGAGTGCCGTTACGGCATTCGTTCTCTTCCTGCAGCAGACGGTTTTCGTCGACGGTGGTCAGCAAATCATCGATCTCCACCCGCCAGAAGTCGGTAGAGAAATCGAAGTTGCGGGACGGCGACCAGACGAACCCGTAAGTCCAGGATTTGCCGCGCTCGGATGCCAGATCCGCCGTACCGCTCTGGGTGTAGTTGACCCGCCCGCGATCACAGGCGCCCTCCACACCCTGGCTGCAACCGTAGTAATCGATCTGCGCCGGGTAGTAGCCGTTGCTGTCGGACTGGTAGATGTAGTTCAGGTCCGGCGCCCGGAAACTGGTGCCGTAGCTGCCGCGCAACAGCAGACTGGTGACCGGTCGCCATTCCAGACCGAGGTTGTAGGTTTTCTGCTGCTCGGTGCGACCACTGAATTTGTACTGGTCCCAGCGCCCCGCCGCAGTTGCCAGCACCGTGTCGGTGACCGGAATGCTGAACTCTCCGCCGGCTGCGTAACGCTTGCGCGAACCGCCGGAGCCTTGCGCCGGCGTCACGCCGTAAAAGCTGCCGTCGTTGAGGCTGTCGTCCGGATCGATTCGGTACTCCTGCTTGCCCGCCTCCAGCACGCCGGCAAATCCCACCGGGCCGGCCGGCAGGTCGAACAGATCGCCATTGACCGAGGCGTTGTAACTGGTGGATACCGACTTGCTGCTCTGGGTCAGGTTGCCGCGAAACTGCTGCCATTCTTCGGGCGTCAACGGCCGGTCGAGGCGCGAGGCGTCCGGTGCGAACACCGGATAACCGTCACGGGTGCCGAGCTGCGGGCCGAGATAAAAGTCCTGAATCGACGACAGCGGCGTATAGCGCGTGGTGCGCACGCTTTTGTATTCCGAGCGGTTGGCCGCCAGGTCATAACGCCAGCCGGTATCGGCGATCTTGTCCGAAAGCCCCAACGTGCCGGTCCATGATGTATCGCGCCACTTGCTGTTGTTGCGGGTGCGCCCGCCGATTTCCTCTTCACCGAAGCGGCGATACCAACGCTCAAGATTGCCGCTGTTCCGGTTGATGAAATCCGGCGACGTAAAAGTCGGGCCACGGGTGTTGTTCTGGATATGATCGAGGCCGTACATCAGGTCAGCGAACACTTGCCCGCTGTCGCTGAAATGCCAGGTACCACGGGTGTAGCCGTCGTAATTTTCCTTTTGCGTCTGGATCGTCCAGTAATCGTTGTACATCTGGTCTGTGCGGCAACGCCCGCCGTTATTGAACAGCTTGTTGTCGAACGTGCCTTGATAAGCACCGCAGCCCGGCCCCAGATAACGGTTGTGGGTCAAGTCACGACGGTAGCCGACATCCGCCAGCGGACCGCTCTGCATGAAGCCGCGATCATCGGCCCAGATCGGGTCGCGGTTGGTCAGCTCAAGTCCGAACAACCCGTCGAAATCGCCCCAACTGCCGCCGCCGCTGATTTGCAGCCGCCGGTTGTCACCGCCGCCACGCTCGCTGGTGCCGCCCTTGAGATTGACGTCGACGCCATTGATCTTGTCCTTGAGGATGATGTTGACCACCCCGGCAATCGCATCCGAACCGTAGATCGCCGAGGCGCCGCTGCTGAGGATTTCGATGCGGTCGATGATCGCCGACGGAATGTTGGCAAGGTTGGTGAAGTTGACCTTGCCGTCGTACGGCGTCGGGTAATCGGCGACCCGCCGGCCATTGATCAGCACCAGCGTGTGGTTGGGTCCAAGGCCGCGCAGGTTGAGGGCGCTGGCCGCCGGTTGCCAGGTGTTGCCGTAGTCTTCGCCCTGGGTCATGCCGGTGTTCTGGGTTTGCGTGGCGAGGGCGTCGTAGACGTTCTTGTAGCCCCGCGCTTCCATCTCTTCATGGGTGATGACGTTGACCGGCGTCGCGCCATCGCTCTGCGCCCGGGCGATCCGCGAGCCGGTGACCGTGACCTTTTCCATGCGGTAATCGGCGCTGCTGGCGGGCACCACGGCGGCAGCCTTGACCGATGCGGCGCCTGGCGCATCGGCCTGGCGAATGCTCAGGCCTTGAGTGCCCTGCTCCACTTGCAGTCCGCTGCCGAGCAAAGCTCTCTCTACGGCTTGCCGGCCACCCAACGCACCCCGAACCGCGCTGCTGCGCTTGCCCTGAACCAGATTCTGATTGAAGGAAATCGGCACGCCGGTCTGGCGCGAGATATCCAGCAGTACCTCGTCGAGCGCACCTGGGGCGATGTCGAAAGTGAACACTTGCGTGGCAGCGTCTTGCGCCAGAACGGCCGAAGGAACGATGCCTGTCGCCAGCGCGACGGCCAGCGTCAGGAGGGGTAATTGTTGTTTGAATGAGAACATCGAGGGGCTTCCCTGTTGAAGGCGTCTGCAGGGAATGAGCAGCGGGCCGGCGCTTTTTATAGGGTGGCGGATAGACCGGGAAGTTATGGTTTTATAACCGCGCTTCGACGCTCACCCAGTACGGGTTGTGCCAGGTGACACGGATCGGCAGGGAACGCTCAAGCAATTGCAGCGTGCGGTCACTGTCGTCCAGCGGAAAAAGACCGCTGAGGCGCAAACCGGCGACCTCGGGGCTCAGGTGCAGGATGCCCCGACGGTAGTTGCGCAGGCTGTCGATGACTTCACTCAAGGGACGGTCGCGCACTTCGAGACGACCCTGAACCCAGGCACTTTCCTGTCCCTTGCTGCGTTCCAGAGAGAGGATTTGCCGTTCGTTGAACAACAGGCTTTCGCCCGCCTCCACCACCTGTCGCACGCCGCTGGCGGTTACGACTTCGACCTGTGAATGCAGCATCACCAGCCGCGTCGCATCTTCTGCGCGCTGCACCAGAAATGTCGTGCCGAGTGCGCGCATCCGTCCGTGGCCGGTTTCGACCACGAAGGGCCGGGCCGGATTTTTCGCCACATCGACCAACAGTTCACCGCTGCGCAAATCCAGCAACCGCTCGACGCTATCAAATCGCGGCACGACGCGGCTGCGGGCGTTGAGCGTCAGAGCGCTGCCATCCTCCAATGTGAACGCACGTCGCTCGCCTGTTCCGGTGGACAACTCGCCAGCCTCCGGCAGCCAGCCATAACGACGGCCGAGCAGACCGGCCAGCACCGCGATACCGAGCACGCTCAGGCTGCCGCTGATAAACCGGCGACGGCTGGACGGTGCATTGAGGCTGTGCAACAGACTTGCACGGGGCACCCCGCGCAAATCCGAATGGCGCAACAGGCTCAGCCCTCCGCCCATCTGCTCGATGATCTGCTGGTGCCTCGGATCCGCCGCACGCCAGGCTTCGAACGCTGCACGCTCCTGCAGGCTGACGTCCCCCGACTGCAACAGCGCCATCCATTGTGCGGCTTCATCGATCAGCGTTTCGTCCGGTCTCATGCCTGCATCGCCTGATAGCAACGCTTGAAGGCTTCGACCATGTATTGCTGCACACGGCTGGTGGACACGCCGAGGTGTTCGCCGATTTCGCTGTAGGTCAGGCCATCGAGTTGATGGTAGAGAAACGCAGCCTTGGCCTTGGCCGACAGACCGTTGAGCAAGCGATCCACCGCCAGCAACGCTTCGATCACCAGCGCCCGTTCTTCGGGTGACGGATGCACCGGCTCCGGTGCCAACGCCAGGCTCTGCAGATAGGCGCGCTCCAGATCCTGCCGTCGCCAGCCTTCATAGACCAGCCGCCGGGCAATCGTGGTCAACAGCGCGCGCGGCTCGCGAATGGCCAGCGGATCGGGCAGCGCCAGCACCCGCAGAAAAGTTTCCGAAGCAATGTCCTGTGCACTGTGCGGGCAACCGAGGGTACGGCTGACCGCGGCGCATAACCATCGGTAGTCCTTTTGGAACATCTGCCCGATGACCTGGTAATGCGGGTTGTGACTCCCCATGCCTTGCTCCCTGAAAACGGGCTCCACCCGCTGCGAAAATCCATGGATACGCCGGGATCGTCCGGCGTTGATCAGGGCTGCGACTGTGCAATAGCGTCGCGGACATTTGAAGTAATAAAAAATCAGGATATGCAAACCGTTGAGCATAAGACGTTTTATCGCCACGGCAACATTGGCTGACACAACGTTGATCTCGATCAGTGGCGCCCGCCACGCCAATCTCTAACCTTGCGCCTCCATCGATAGCCACGGACGGCTCACCGGGAGCTGCGGCTGACCTTTCAAGGAAGAGCAATCATGCGATCACTCAACATCATTCTTTTGTCTTCGGCGTTCAACGGTCTGACTCAACGTGCCTGGCTGGATCTGCGCCAGGCCGGGCATTCGCCCAGTGTGGTGCTGTTCACCGATGAAGCTGCCGTGTGCGAGCAGATCGAAAACAGCGGCGCCGATCTGGTGATCTGCCCGTTCCTCAAGGAGCGCGTACCCCATGCACTGTGGAGCAACCTTCAGCGTCCGGTGGTGATCATTCATCCCGGCATCGTTGGCGATCGCGGTGCCAGCGCACTGGACTGGGCCATCATGCGCGAACTGCCGACCTGGGGCGTGACGGCCCTGCAAGCCGTGGAGGAAATGGATGCCGGGCCGGTCTGGGCCACCTGCGAATTCAACCTGCCGGCAGGCCTGCGCAAATCCGAGCTGTACAACGGCCGGGTCGCCGACGCGGCAATCCGTTGCATACGCGAGGTGGTGGAAAAATTCATCGACGGTTTTGTTCCGGTACCCCTGGACTACACCGATCCCAAGGTTCGCGGCTGCCTGCAACCGAACATGAAGCAGGACGACCGCACCTTCAGCTGGCACGACTGCTCGCGCTTCATCAAACGCTGCATCGACGCGGCGGACGGCCAGCCCGGCGTGCTCGCCAGCCTCGCCGGCGGTCAGTATTACGTGTACGACGCACACCTCGATCAGCGCACCGGCATCCCCGGCAAGATTCTCGCGGTACACGACGACGCCGTGCTGGTGGCCACCGGTGATCACAGCCTGTGGATCGGCTCGCTGCGACGCAAACCGCAACCGGGCGAAGAAACCTTCAAGCGTCCGGCGCGGCATGTACTGGCCGGGCAACTGGCAGACGTGCCGGTGCTGGACTGGTCAATCGCCAATGCGCCGTTCAGCGATGAAGCGTATCAGCCGATCCGTTATCGCGAATCCGGACACGTCGGCGAGCTGACGCTGGAGTTCTACAACGGCGCCATGAGCACCGAACAGTGCCAACGCATGGTCGAAGCGCTGCGCTGGGCCAAATCCCGTGACACCCGGGTGCTGCTGGTCAAGGGTGGGCGCGGCAGTTTCTCCAACGGGGTGCATCTGAACGTGATTCAGGCCGCCGAAGACCCGGGCGACGAAGCCTGGGCCAATATCCAGGCCATCGACGATGTCTGCGCCGAGTTGCTCAGCGCGCGGCAACTGGTGGTCAGCGGGATCACCGGCAATGCCGGCGCCGGTGGCGTGATGCTCGCGCTGGCGGCGGATATCGTGTTTGCCCGTGCCGATATCGTGCTCAACCCGCATTACAAAAGCATGGGCTTGTACGGCTCGGAATACTGGACCTACAGCCTGCCCCGCGCCGTCGGCCCGGCCATGGCCGAACAACTGACCCAGGCCTGCCTGCCGGTCAGTGCTGCTCAGGCACTGCAACTGGGCATGATCCAGGAAGTCGGCCCGCGCTGCCCGGACGAATTTGGTCTGTGGTTGCTGCAACGGGCCAACGCGGCGCTGACCGATCCGACGTATGCAGCGGTGCGCGAACGCAAGCTGCGGCTCGATCACGAGCTGATCCGCCAATGCCGCGAGACCGAGCTGCAAGAGATGCAGGAAGACATGCTCTACAACCGCAATCAGTTTGCCGAGAAGTGCCGCAATTTCGTGTACAAGCGCAAGACGTGCTGCACGCCGGCGCGGTTGGTGGAGGATTGGGCGCGGGTGCGGGAGGCTGAGTTGGCCGGTTGAATCCCGATGCAGGTTCGCGATTGCACGATGACGTGATCGCGAACCTGCACCTACAATGCCGGCACCTCAACCACCGGCCCGCCCATGGACATCGACCTCGCCCGCACTTTTCTGGAAATCGTCCGCCACGGCAGTCTCGCGGCAGCGGCGGAAAAACTGTTCGTCACCCAGACGGCAATCACCGCCCGGGTCCAGAAACTCGAAAGCCACTTGGGCAGCACACTGTTCGTGCGCAACCGTGCCGGTGCGCGTCTGACCGCCAACGGCGAGGCCTTCGTGGTCTACGCCAATCAACTGGTGCAGACCTGGGAAGCCGCCCGCCGCGACTTGCCGCTGCCCGAAGGTTACGACAACGTGCTGCACATCGGCGGTGAGGTCAGCCTGTGCAACCCGTTGATGCTCAGTTGGGCTGCCGAGCTGCGGGAAAAAATCCCCAGCCATGCCCTGCGCATGGACATCCGTGACGGCGAGAATCTGCTGCGCCAGCTCGAACTTGGCGTGCTCGATGCCGCCCTCGTCTATCAACCGGAATATTGGCCGGGACTGCAGGTCGAGCAAGTGCTGGAAGAAAAACTGATTCTGGTCCGCACGCCAAACCGCCCCGCTCCCTACGTGTACATCGACTGGGGCAGCGACTTCCGCCGCCAGCACGATGCCGCACTGCCGGAAAAAGCCAAGGCCGCCCTGAGCTTCAACCTCGGCCCGCTGGCCCTGCAATACATTCTGGAGAACGGCGGCAGCGGCTACTTTCGCACCCGAGTGGTGCGCACTTACCTGGAAAGCGGCGCGCTGGAAGTGGTGACCAAGGCTCCAGAGTTCGGCTATCCGACCTACCTCGTCTACTCCCGCGACCGCGACTCGGCGACCCTGCAACAGGCGTTCGACCTGCTGCGCGAAGTGATCAGGGCCGATGACGACTGGTCGCAGCGCTGGAACCCGTTGAGCTGACGGCCACTTTGCACCGAAGCATGGCCGTTGTGTCGTCAAGGCAGGCCCTGCATAAACGGCGGGATCGACTAATCTGCCGGGATAACGACAATATCCGCAGGTGACCGCAGTGAGGCAGACCACCGAGGCATTTCGCAGCCGCTACCGTGCGGCGATTCATCCGCTGTACAACCCGTGGCTGCACGGCGCCTTCGTGCTGCTGTTCGGCGTGCTGGCCATCGGCGCGTTCTGGAGCAGCGTGCAGCAGGTGCGTGCGCTGGAATGGTTGACGGTGCCGCTGACTTTGCTGTTCTTCAATTTCGGTGTGTACGTGGTGCATCGCCACCTCGGGCATCACAAAAAAGCTTTCGCCAGGATGTTCTACGCCCGCCATGCCGGCGACCATCACAGTTTCTTCACCCCCGGCCACATGACCTGGGACAGCGCCCGCGACTGGCGGGTGATCCTGTTTCCGGCATGGCTGATCGTGGTACACACCCTGGTGATCACCCTGCCCCTGTGGTGGTTGTTCGCACAGGTCAACGCCAATGTTGCCGGGCTGTTCGGCGGCTGCATGGTGCTGGGTTATCTGACCTATGAGGTGTTTCACGCCTGTGAGCACCTGCCGCAAGAGCATCCCCTGAGCCGTCTGCCGTGGCTTCGTCAGATGCGTCGTCTGCACGAATTGCACCATCGCCGCGAACGCATGCAGGAGCGCAATTTCAATATCGTCTTGCCGCTGATGGATTACCTGTTCGGCACCCTCTACCGGGAGCCGGAGCCCGTCCCGCTGACTGACCCGAGACTCTCCATGACCCGCATACAGCACCCGATCGACATTACCGGCGAGCCGATTGCCGTTCTCGCCTACGCCGCCACGGTCAGCCGTTGGCCGGAGTGGCATCCGTCTTCGCTGAAGATCGACGGCCCTGCCGGCCCGCTGCATGCCGGCGCGCGTTTCGAGGAAGACATTCACGCCGGTGGCCGCGAAGGGCATCTGAGCTGGGAGGTGACTGAATACCTGCCGGGCCGGCGCTGGTGCGCCCGTGCCCAGGGCGATCATGGTCTGTCGCTGCTGCTGACCTATGAATGCTCGGCCCAAAGCGATGGCACGCGATTCGTACGCACACTGGATTACCGGTTCGAAAGCCTGGGCATGCGTATCGCCAATCAGCTGTTGCTCAAACGTCGTATCGAACGCGAGTCGGCCGCCTCGATGCTGGCCCTGCGCGACAGGGCGACCCGACACCTTTCACTCGCAGGGGCCCACGTGTGAAGCTGCGCCATCTGATCCTGCTGCTGGTGATGCTGATTCTGGCCTTCCTGCTGCTGATGCCGACCAAAGTCGAGCCTGTGGCGTGGACGCCACAAACGGCCCCGTCGCTCTCCGAGGGGCTCTACGCGGACAACCAGCGTCTCAAAGGTGTAAAGCAGGTGGGCCCGAGTGACATCGAAGGTCCGGAAGCCCTGCTGCTGGAAAACGACTTTCTGATCACCGGCCTGCACGACGGGCGCCTGCTTCGCACCAGCCTCGACGGCCAGCAACGCCAGGTGCTCGCCGACACGGGCGGCCGGCCGCTCGGGCTGGCGCGGCATCCCAATGGTTTGCTGGTGATTGCCGACGCCGTGAAAGGCTTGCTGTCCCTCGATGCCCAGGGCCGGCTGACCGCGCTGACCACTGAAGCCAACGGGCTGAAATTCGGTTTCACCGACGATGTGGCCATCGACAAGTCCGGGCATTACGCCTACTTCAGCGATGCCAGCAGTCGCTGGGGCTACGGCCACGACGGCGAAGCGATCATCGAGCATGGTGGCGACGGCCGCTTGCTGCGCTATGACTTCCAGAGCGGCAAGACCAGTGTCCTGCTGGACAGGCTGGAGTTCGCCAACGGCGTCACCCTCGGCCCGGATGACGCCTATGTGCTGGTCAATGAAACCGGCGCTTATCGCATCAGTCGCTACTGGTTGAGCGGACCGAAGGCCGGCACCCACGACCTGTTCATCGACAACCTGCCGGGGCTGCCGGACAACCTCGCCTTCAATGGCCGCGACCGCTTCTGGGTGGCGCTGTACACGCCGCGCAATCCGCTGCTCGATGGCACCGCCGGACACCCGTTCGTGCGCAAGATGATCGTGCGGGCGATGACGGTGCTGCCCAAACCGGTGGAGAAGCGCGCCTTTGTCCTGGGGCTGGACCCGGACGGCAAAGTGATCGCCAATCTGCAGGATGGCGGCCCTGGCAACTACTCGCCGATCACCACGGCGCGCGAGTATGGCGACTGGCTGTATTTCGGCTCGCTCAAGGCGACGCACATGGCGCGGATGCCCCTGGAGGCTGCCTTGAAGTGAACCCCGACCGGCGATAGCGGGCAGTCAGTTGCCGGATCGATCGAATTTTTCGGGATCTTCGTCTTCCGGCAAATCGTCTTCCGTCGGCTCTGCCTCGGGATTCGCAGTCGTGTGGGCCGGGCTGTTGCGCTCGGGATGGGTGGGGACCGGGTCGAATGCGCCCTGCTCTTCACTGGGGAATCGGGGATCGCTCATGAGGCACCTCGCAAGGGAGTCGATGACAATGGACTCTGAGCTTTCGAGGTGCCGATCGCGGGAATCGTTTCAATTGATCCGCCCGGCGGCCGGGAGATCGATCACGGGTCAGAGATGCGGCTGTAATTTATCGGCAATCTGATCCTTGATGCGCACGCGGGTTTCTTTCAGCTTGCGCAAGACATCGTCGCTCGGCGCATTCGATGTCGCGTTCTCAGCCTCGACGACGTCTTTGTCCGCCAGCAGGTATTTGTTGATCAGTGCATCCAGATGCGGGTCCTGAGAGCGTATCTGCTGGATCTTTTCCTTCGTGATGTTCAGATCCTGATAAAGATCGTGGGAAACCGGCATAAGACACCTCCATAATTGATCGAGGGCGAGCGCCACTGATTGCGCTGCCGGCTTCAGAATGGCCCGTCCGCCCCCCTTCTGTCGACCCCAGCGGCAAACCGCCGACAGCCGTTCGTCGCCCTGACGCAAATACGATAAAACCTTCCTTCACCCGCTTCCCTCCATTGAATGACACCTACAAAAACCTGCGTGGAGAAACATCAATGGACGGATTCAACCTGCGTCACCTTGCCCTCGCCATCGCCTTGAGCACCAGCGTGAGCGGTGCTTTCGCCGCCACCTCCAACAGCTTTGTCGATAACGCGGCGGCCGGCGGCATCGCCGAGATCGAAACCAGTCGTCTGGCGCTGGAAAAGAGCCAGTCGGCGGACATCAAGGATTTCGCCAACATGATGATCACCGACCACAGCAAGGCCAACGATGAACTGGCGGCCATTGCCCAGGCCCACGACATCAAGGTCCCGGATTCCACCACCCTGGTGAAACAGGCCAAGGAGAAAATCCTCGACATGCGCGATGAATCCTTCGATGCGGCCTACGCCAACAATCAGGTCAAGGCTCATGAGGAAACCATCGAGCTGTTCAAGAAAGAAGCCAATACCGTGACCGACGACAAGGTCAAAGGCGCCAGCGAATTGAAAGGTTTCGCCCAGAAGATGCTCCCGGCTCTGGAAAAACACCTCGCTGCAGCCAAGGAGCTGCAGGCCAAACACCCAAGCAAATAAGCGCCAGACACACGAAAAGGCCGTATCCGATGGATACGGCCTTTTCGTTTGCGCCCCCTTGCCAGCCCGCCAGCCGTGAAAAGTCCGCCCCCGTCCTCTACGCCGACTAGAGTTACTCGAGCGTTGCTTGCGGCAAATCAAAAAAATCCCTTCCGCAACGAACAACTATTTCAAACGGCAAATGTCATTGATTTCGCGCCGGGCATTTCTTTTGCACCGGCCCCCATTCGCGAAGGAGCAAGACCCCCATGGCAGCACTGCAGAACAGCACATTCGATGCAATGAAGAACAAACAGGCACAGCTGCTGGGTGAATGGATACAAAACATGGAGGACAGTGGCGCCACCCGCCACCTCAAGGAACAGGAAGTGCTGCAACAGACCACCGAGTTCCTGCAGCTGGTGGTCGATGGCATCGCCAGAAACAACGGCACCGACATCTACGCCCCCGATTGGGAAACCACCCGTCACTTCCTCGAACGGCTGTCCCACAGTCGCGCCCTGCTCGGCCAGGATTCGCAACAGACCGCCAGTTTCATCTTCGCGCTGAAGGGCCCGCTGTTTGGCCTGTTGCAAAGCCATTACCGGGAACAACCGGCATTGCTCGCCGAACAGCTTTGGGAAATCTCCGAACTCCTCGACGCCTTCGGCCTGCACACCGTGCGCACCTTCCAGAAATCCCGTGAAGCGGTGATCAAGCGCCAGCAGGAAGAACTGCTGGAATTGTCGACACCGGTGGTCAAACTCTGGGAAGGCGTCCTCGCCCTGCCCATGATCGGCACTCTGGATTCGCAACGCACTCAGGTTGTCATGGAGTCGTTGTTGCAACGCATCGTCGAGACCGGTTCGGAAATCGCCATCATCGACATCACCGGTGTACCGACCGTCGACACCCTGGTGGCCCAACACCTGCTCAAGACCGTGACCGCGATTCGCCTGATGGGCGCCGATTGCATCATCAGCGGCGTGCGTCCGCAGATCGCCCAGACCATCGTCCACCTCGGCCTCGACCTGCAAGGTGTGGTGACCAAGGCCAATCTGGCCGACGCGCTCAAAGTGGCCCTGACCCGCCTGGGTGTCAGCCTGAACAAGACGGTTTGAGTATGGAACGTATCCCGATTCTCCAGATGGGCGACTTTCTGCTCGTGACCATCCAGGTCGACATGCATGACCAGCTCGCCCTGACCCTGCAGGACGACCTGTCCGAGCGCATCAGCAAGACTTCTGCGCGCGGCGTGTTGATCGATATCTCGGCGCTGGACATGGTCGACTCGTTCATCGGTCGAATGATCGGCACCCTCTCCGGCCTGTCGAAAATCATGGACGCCGAAACCATGCTGGTGGGCATGCAACCGGCCGTGGCGATCACGCTGGTTGAGCTGGGCCTGAACCTGCCGGGTGTCAGCACGGCGTTGAATGTCGAGCGCGGCATGAAACTGCTGCAGGAACGAGTACGCCAGCAATGACCGTGCGCAGCAGTGGTACGCAATCGATTCACATCGAACAGGACGTGGTGCTGGCCCGGCAGACGGCGCGCAAACTGGCCACCGAATGCGGCATGCGCCTGATCGACCTGACCAAACTGGTGACCGCCGTCAGTGAGCTGGCACGCAACACCATGGTGTACGGTGGGGGTGGCGACATGGACTGGCAGATCCTCGATGACGACCACAAGGTCGGCCTGCGCCTGACCTTCCGCGACGAGGGACCGGGCATTGCCGACATCAAACTGGCGATGACCGACGGCTGGACCTCCGGCAACGGCCTGGGCCTGGGGCTGACCGGGGCCAAGAGGCTGGTGGACGAATTCGAACTGGACACCGCCCCCGGCAAGGGCACTCGCGTCACGATCACGCGATGGACATGAGTATCAGCGGGTCATTGACCCAGGTGTTGTTGATCGAAGAGAACAGTCAGATCGGTCACGCCCGGCGCATCGCGCAGAAACTTGCCGAACGGCACGGCTTCGACGAGCGTGACGCCGGACGTGTGGCGCTGGTGGCGACGGAACTCGCCAGCAATGTGCTCAAGCATGCCGGGCGCGGTGAACTGCACCTTCGCGTCTTGTTGCGTGGCACCGGTTTCGGTATCGAAATGCTGGCGGTCGACAGGGCCAACGGTTTCGACCTGGACAATTGTCTGACCGACGGGTTTTCCACCGGAGGCACCCAGGGCATCGGCCTCGGCGCAATATCCCGACAGACTGAAGTCTTCGACGTCTACTCCGACACACGGGGCGCCGTATTGCTGGCACGTCTCTATTCGCGCAATGACAGTCAACCCGACATGCGCTTCGGAGTCAGCCAGCACTCACTGCACAACGACCCGGCCTGCGGGGATGTCTGGCACCTGGCGTTCAACGGGGCAGACATCAGCGCCCTGATCATCGACGGTCTCGGCCATGGCGAAGACGCGGAGCGCGCCGCACGGGCCGGAGAGAAAGCCTTCGCCCTCACCCCGTTCGCTTCCCCGGCGTCGCTGATGGAAGACCTGCACCGTGAAATGATCGGCACCCGTGGCGGTGCTGTCGCGTTCGCGCAGTTTCAGGGCGAACGCGACAGCCTGACCTTCGCCGGTGTCGGCAACATCGGCGCCAGCCTGGTCTGCGCTGAAAAGGCCCGCGGGCTGGCCTCGCACCCGGGCATCGTCGGCGGCCAGTACCGGAAAGCCCAACCCTTTGACTATGCTCACGTGAACGGACATCTATTGATCATGTACAGCGACGGCTTGCAGTCCCGTTGGAACCTTCAAGACTATCCCGGCCTGGTGCATCGCCACCCCGCCGTGATAGCCGCCGTCCTGCACCGCGACTTCAGTCGTGGACGCGACGATGTAACGGTGCTGGTCGTTGCGCTGGAGGCCACCCATGGCTGAGTCCTCGAGCTTGAGCCACGAAGAACAGGCTGCGCTGATCGTCCGCTTGCAGAACGAAACCGCTGCGCTGCGCGATGAACTCGACGAAACCAATCAGGGTGTGCTGGCGTTGTACGCCGAGCTCGATATCCAGGCCGAACAACTGCGTCAGGCCTCGGATCTGAAAAGCCGCTTCCTGTCGTACATGAGCCACGAATTTCGCACCCCGCTGGGCTCGATCCTGAGCATCAACAGCTTGCTGGCCGATGAACTCGACGGGCCGTTGAGTCCCGAACAACACAAGCAGGTCGCGTTCGTCAGCAGCGCCGCCCGGGAGCTCAGCGACATGGTCGACGACCTGCTGGATCTGGCCAAGATCGAGGCCGGGCGCATTTCCATTTCCCCGGCATGGTTCGACATGTTCGACCTGTTCGCGGCGTTGCGCGGGATGTTCCGGCCAATTGTCGACGCCTCGGCGGTGGACCTGATTTTTGAAGAGCCCGTGGGCCTGCCGCGTCTGTACACCGACGACAAGAAGCTCGCGCAGATCCTGCGCAATTTCATTTCCAACTCGCTGAAATTCACCACCCGAGGTGAAGTCCGGGTTTCGGCGCGTCTCGAAGGCCAGGACAAGGTGCGTTTCGCCGTCAGCGACACCGGCATCGGCATCGCTGCGGAGCTGCACGGCGCGTTGTTCGAAGACTTTTCCCAGGTCGATTCACCGCTGCAGAAACGCCTGCGGGGCACCGGTCTCGGGCTTTCCCTGTGCAAACGTTTCGCTACGCTGCTGGGCGGCGAAGTCGGTATGCAAAGCGCACCGGGAATCGGCTCGACCTTTTTCGTGATCATCCCGCTGGCGATCGCTCAGGAGAACGTCGATGAAACCTGACATGCGCCTGTTGATCGTCGACGACAACGTCGCCACCCGCTACGCCCTGCGCCGACGGCTGGAGCGCCATGGCTATCAGGTGCTCGAGGCCGGTACCGGCGGCGAAGGTCTGGCGCTGATCGCCAGCGAAGCGCTGGATGCACTGATTCTCGACGTCAACCTGCCGGACATGAGCGGCTTCGACATCGTCCGGAAGCTACGCGCCGACCTGCGCACCGCCCTGCTGCCGGTGATCCACGTCTCGGCGGCATCGATCCAGACCGGTGACATCATTACCGGTCTGGATGCCGGGGCCGATGCCTACCTGGTTCACCCGGTGGACCCGGATGTACTGCTGGCCACCCTGCGCACGCTGTTGCGGGTGCGCGACACGGAAAACGCCCTGCGCGAAAGCGAGGCGCGGTTCCGGGAGATTTTCGTCAACGTCTCGGCGCCGATTGCGGTGCTCGACGCGACGCTGACCGTTCACGAATGCAATCACGCCTTCGCCCGGCTGATCCAGGACAACCGTGACGCGCAGCCGCTCGATGATTGTTTTGTCGAGGATCAAGGCACGATCCTTGACGAGCTGCGCCTGCGGGTGGTGGATGGCGAGCGCTGGAAAGGCACGCTGAACATGCGTGTGCAAGGCGAGATCCGCGAAACCGAATGGCAGATTTCTCCCTATCGCACGGCGGGACTGAGCCTGGTGTTCGTCGAGGACGTCACCGAACACCGTCACCGCGAACGCTCGCACCTGGCGCGTCTGGACGACACCACCACGCAACTGGCCAAGGAAGTCGCCGACCGGGTACGGGCCGAAACGCAACTGCTGCAAGTGCAGAAAATGGACGCACTGGGCAAACTCACCGGCGGCATCGCCCATGACTTCAACAACCTGCTGACGGGAATCATCACCAGCCTGGAACTGATCCACAAACGTGTCGTCGATACCCGCCTCGACAAGG
This sequence comes from Pseudomonas sp. BW7P1, assembly GCF_024981055.1. Lineage (NCBI taxonomy): Bacteria > Pseudomonadati > Pseudomonadota > Gammaproteobacteria > Pseudomonadales > Pseudomonadaceae > Pseudomonas > Pseudomonas sp. BW7P1. Next base: position 3,433,436 of record NZ_CP103374.1, read on the forward strand.
TGCAGTTCTACGCCGACGCAGCGCTGAGCTCGGCGATGAGCGCCGCGTCACTGACTCATCGTCTGCTGGCCTTTGCCCGGCAACAGCCCCTCGACACCCGCCCGGTGGACATCAACGATCACGTGCGCTCACTCGAAGAGCTGCTGGTGCGCACCATCGGCGAACGCATCGCCCTCAAGCTCGAACTGACCAGCAAGCCGGCCATCGCCCTGGTCGATCCGATTCAACTGGAAAGCGCGGTGCTCAACCTGGTGATCAACGCTCGGGATGCACTGCCGCACGGGGGCAATATCTGGGTCAGCACCTATGCAACCTACTCCCACGGTGACCCGAACCTGACCGATGGCTCCTATGTGGCATTGTCGGTACGTGATGACGGCACCGGTATCGAGCACAGCGTTATCGACAAGGTGTTCGACCCGTTCTTCACCACCAAACCGCTGGGTCAGGGCACGGGGCTGGGGTTGTCGACGATTTACGGTTTCGCTCGCCAGTCCGGCGGTGATGCACACATCCGCAGCGTCGCCCGGCGCGGCACCGAAGTGACGATTCTGTTGCCGGCCACCAGCGATCCCACCGCCGTTGAAGGGGTGCCGCCGGCAGTCGATCCGCAAGGTTCCGGCGAGCATGTGCTGATCGTCGAGGACATGCCTTCGGTGCGCCTGTTCGTCACCGAAGTACTGGAAGACGCCGGCTATCGCTGCACCCAGGCCGGCGATATCGAAACCGCACGGGAGCACTTGCAGAACGACCCTTCGATCAACCTGCTGCTGACCGACGTCGGCCTGCCGCGCATGAACGGCCGTGAACTGGCAGACGCTGCCCGGGGCTGGCGCGAAGGGCTGCCGATCCTGTTCATGACCGGCTACGCGGAAACCGCAATCAACCGCCAGGTGTTTCTCGGGGCCGGAATGGAGATGCTGGTCAAACCGTTCCAGATCAGCGAGTTGCTGGACAAGGTGCGCCGCACCCTCGACGGTGCCTGAAACACCGCCATCGCGGGCAAGCCCGCTCCCACGCTTTTTGGTGCCGTACACACATTCGTGAACACATCAGACTCTGTGGGAGCGGGTTTGCCCGCGATGAGGCCAGCCAAGGCGCCGCACTCAGCAGCTCAAAGCCCGGGCAAGAAACGGCGCAGTCCGGCTTCTCTTGCTCGCCGCCACTTTTTGCGGGGTGCCGGCCACAACAATTTTGCCGCCCTGTTCCCCTGCTCCGGGGCCAATGTCGATCACCCAGTCGCTCTGCGCCACCACGCGCATTTCGTGCTCGACCACGATCACCGTGTGCCCGGCGCTCACCAGATTGTCCAGTTGTTCCAGCAAGCGGTCGACGTCACGCGGATGCAGCCCGGTCGTGGGCTCGTCCAGCACGTACAACGTCGCACCACGGGCATTGCGCTGCAGCTCGGTCGCCAGCTTGATCCGCTGCGCCTCGCCTCCGGACAGCTCGGTCGCCGGTTGCCCGAGACGCAGATAACCGAGGCCAATATCCCGCAGCACTTCCAGTGAACGGCGGATCGCAGGCTGCCCGGCAAATACGGTCACCGCCTCGTCCACGGTCAATTGCAGCACCTGAGTGATGCTCAACCCCTGCCACTCGATCGCCAGCGTCTCGGCGTTGTAACGTGCGCCATGGCAGGTCGGGCATGGCGCATAGACGCTGGGCATGAACAGCAATTCGACACTGACAAACCCCTCGCCCTCGCAAGTCGGACAACGGCCCTTGGCGACGTTGAAGGAAAACTGCCCGGCATCGTAACCCGCCGCTTTCGCCTCAACGGTCGCGGCGAACAGCTTGCGTACGTTGTCGAACAGCCCGGTGTAGGTCGCCAGATTAGAGCGGGGCGTGCGGCCGATGGGCTTCTGATCGACCTGCACCAGCCGCTTGATCGATTCCAGCCCGGCGCTGATATGACCGGTGCTGGCGGGTGGGGAGTCGTCTTCCAGGTTGAGTTCTTCCGGCTCGGCGTCACTGCTGCTGCGACCGAGCTGCGCGCCGACCAGTTCCAGCAGCGCCTGACTGACCAGGCTCGACTTGCCCGAGCCCGACACCCCGGTCACAGAGGTAAAGCAGCCCAGCGGAAACTCGACGCTGAGGTTATTCAGGTTATTGCGCGTGACACCTTCCAGTCTCAACCAGCCTGAAGGTTCACGGGCAGCTCGCGCCGACTGCTGATGTTCAGCGAACAGATAGGCACGGGTCTGCGACCGCTCGACTGCGGCCAGTCCGGCGGGCGGACCGCTGTAGAGAATCTGCCCGCCCTTTTCCCCTGCCGCCGGACCGACGTCAATCAGCCAGTCAGCGCGGCGCATGGTTTCCAGGTCGTGCTCGACCACAAACACACTGTTGCCGTCAGCCTTGAGCCGCTGCAAGGCTTCGAACAATGCTTCGCCGTCGGCGGGATGCAAACCGGCGGAGGGTTCATCGAGCACGTAGATCACACCAAACAGCTGCGAGCCCAGTTGCGTCGCCAGGCGCAGGCGCTGCAACTCCCCGGACGACAGGGTCGGCGTGCTGCGCTCCAGGGCCAGATAACCGAGGCCCAGATCGGTCAGGGTGCCGACCCGCTCCAGCAGATCCTGGGCAATGCGCTGGGCTGCCAGGCGCTTCTCCAGCGACAGGTTCGGCGTATGACGCACGTCCGGCGCGTTGGCGTGACCGCTGGCGCCATGGGCCACGCGCTGCGCCCGGGCTTCGCGGGTCTGGCTGTGGGTCAGGGTTTCGCCGGGCTCATCGGCGTGTTCCAGCCAACTCGCGTCCGCCACCGGCTTCAAGACTTCGGCGACTTGCAGCAGCGGCATCCGCGACAGCTCGCCGATGTCATGGCCGGCAAACGTCACCGACAGCGCCTCGCGCTTGAGGCGTTTGCCATCGCACAACGGACACAGGCTGCCGAGCATGAACCGGGAAACGCGCTTCTTCATCAGCGCACTTTGCGAATGCGTAAAGGTGTGCAGGATGTAGCGTCGGGCACCGGTGAAGGTGCCTTGATAACTCGGTTCCATCTTGCGCTCGAGGGCGACGCGGGTTTCTTCCGGCGTCAGCCCGGCATAGACCGGAACGGTCGGGGTTTCTTCAGTGAACAGGATCCAGTCGCGCTGTTTTTTCGGCAGTTTGCGCCAGGGGATGTCGACATCGATGCCCATGGTCACGAGGATGTCGCGCAGGTTCTGCCCCTGCCAGGCCAACGGCCAGGACGCCACGGCGCGCTGGCGGATGGTCAGCTCCGGATCGGGCACCATCAAGGCTTCGGTCACTTCATAGACCCGGCCCAGTCCATGGCACTCCGGGCATGCCCCTTGTGGGGTATTCGGTGAAAAGTCCTCGGCGTACAGCATCGGCTGGCCCGCCGGGTAACTGCCGGCACGGGAGTACAGCATGCGGATCAGGCTCGACAGCGTGGTCACGCTGCCCACCGACGAACGTGTGCTGGGCGTGCCGCGCTGCTGTTGCAGCGCCACCGCCGGCGGCAAGCCGTCGATGGCGTCGACGTCCGGTACGCCGACCTGATCGATGAGCCGTCTGGCATACGGCGCCACCGATTCGAAATAGCGGCGCTGCGCTTCGGCATACAACGTGGAAAACGCCAGTGACGACTTGCCCGAGCCGGACACCCCGGTGAACACCACCAGCGCATCCCGGGGAATATCGACATCAACGTTCTGCAGATTGTGTTCGCGGGCGCCGCGCACCCGGACCATGCCGGCGGCGGAATTTGAGCTGCGCTTGGAAGTCATCGGCCAACCCTGGTCTGAAGAGAAATTGCTCAGGCGCTCAGCACTGCACGGATCATCTGCAACAACGCCTCGGGGCCGTAGGGCTTGCCGAGCAAATGGGTGTCGGGGCTGAGCTGGTGATTGCGCGAGATGATGTCGCGGGTGTGGCCGGAAGTGAACAGCACCGCCACCGGCGGTGTCTGGACCTTGGCCCATGCAGCCAGGTCGGCACTCTTGATCAGCCCCGGCATGACCACATCGGTGAAAATCAGATCCACCCGGGCGCCGTCCAGCAGCATTTGCATGGCCGCGTCGCCATTACCGGCGACCAGGATCCGATAGCCTTCTTCGCGCAACAATTCGACCGCCGAAGTGCGCACCGCTTCGTTATCTTCCACCACCAGAATGGTTTCGTGGCCGCCCGCCTGTTGCCGGCGCACGCCAGGCGTTTCATCGAGCAATGGCCGCCGACTGCGCGGAAAATACAGCTGCACCCGCGTGCCCTCGCCGACCCGGCTGTCGATCTCGACATGCCCGCCGCTTTGTTTGACGAACCCGAACACCATGCTCAACCCGAGGCCCGTGCCCTGGCCGTCGGCCTTGGTGGTGAAGAACGGTTCGAACACCTGCTCCAGCATATGCGGAGCAATCCCCACGCCAGTGTCACTGACCGAGACCCGCACGAAATCCCCCGGCGCGATGCCCTTGCCGGCGCAGAACGCACGATCCAGCGACGTGTTGGCGGCGCCGAGCACGATGGTGCCCTCGCCTTTCATGGCGTCCCGGGCGTTGATCGCCAGATTGAGAATGGCGTTCTCCAGCTGGTTGCGGTCGACGTTGATGTGCCAGGGCGTTTGCGGCAATTGCACGTCGATCCGGATGGTTTCCCCCAGTGCACGTTGCAGTAACTCGCCCACGCCTTCGAAAATCTGCCGTGGATTGCACACCGCCGGCGACAGCGGCTGACGTCGGGCAAACGCCAGCAATTGCGAGGACAGCTTGGCCCCGCGCTCCACCGCTGCCAGCGAGGCGCTGACCCGGCGTTGCACATTGGCATTGTCCGGTTCGTGTCGCGCCAGCAAATGCAGGTTGCCGGCGATCACTTGCAGCAGGTTGTTGAAGTCGTGAGCCACGCCACCGGTGAGGCCGCCGATGGCTTCGAGTTTCTGCGACTGACGCAATTGCTCTTCGGCATTGAGGCGCGCTTCCACCTCATCAGCGACCCGCTGTTCAAGATTGCGGGTGAATTTGAGCAAGGATTCTTCAGCGGTCTTGCGCTCATGGATGTCGATCAGCACCCCGGGGAAACGGAACGGCTTGCCCTGTTCATCGAACTCGCAACAGCCGCTGGCCAGCACCCACAAATGGCTGCCATCGGCGCGCAACACACGGTATTCGGCGTTGTAAGGTTCGCCGGTGCGTATCGAGTTTTCGACGCACTCCTGCACCCAGGCGCGGTCGTCGGGGTGAATGTGCGCTTCGGCAATGTGCTGCGGCAGGTTGGTCAGGTCCTGATCCGGCGGGAAGGAAAAGGTGCGGGCGAATCGCTCGTCCGCCGACAGCACGTTGTTTCTCACGTCCCAGACAAACGAGCCAATCAGTGCCCCGGCGTTAAGGGCCAATCGAACCCGTTCGTTGTCGGCACGATAGGCATCTTCGGCGGCCTGGCGCAGACGTTCGGACAGTATCAATTCGGTGGTTTCCACCACCATTGCCATCACGCCTGAAGGCACTCCCGCATCGTCGGCGACCGGACTGTAATACAGATCCATCCAGACATCTTCCGGCACGCCGGCGCGTAGCAGGACCAGTTCCTTGTTGCGATAGGACAACGTGCCACCGGCCAGACAGGTGTCGACCACATGCCGGTTGAAATCGGCGACTTCCGGCCAGCCCAGTTCCACCGGCACACCGAGCAGGTACGGGTGACGGCCGCCGGCGAACCGCGAGTAGGCGTCGTTGTAGATCATGTAGCCGGCCTGGCCCCAGAGCATGACCATCGGCAACGGCGAGGCCAGCATCAGTTGCACCGTGCTGCACAGGCTGGCCGGCCAGGTTTCAAGCGGGCCCAGGTCGGTCTGGCTCCAGTCAAAGGCGCGGATGCGTCCGGCCATCTCGCCCTGCCAGCCGTCACACCCGTGGCTATCGGATAAAAACTGCATCGACTGCTTGAACGCCTTGTGGTTGGTTCGCTCGATCGCTACGTCCGTTGACGTGGCGCCCGTAAGCTTCGAGCGCTTCGGACAGCGATGGTTTCATAGAGGTATAGCCGATTTCACCGGGACCGACGGTCAGACCTCGATCAGGTGCTTGAGCGGATGGTAGCCAGTCTTGAGCTTGGCGGCCACATCGAGAATCGCCTTCTGAATGCCGTCCAGGTGCATGCAGGTCAACTCGATCGCCGCGTTCTGATTGCCGGCCTCGATGTACTCGATCAACCGCAGATGCTCGTCGTCGCGACAGGCTTCGTGGCTGTCGTCATCCAGCGCGGCGGCGTACAGCGAGGCGCGGGAGATCAGCTTCTGGAACCAGTCGAGCAGCACCGGGTTGTTGAGGCTGCGAGCCAGTTTGATATGGAACTCACCCAGCAGGTGAATCAGCCGCTCGTGGTCACCGGCTGCGTGGGCTTCATCTTCCAGCAACAAATGCTCGCGCAGGTCCTGCATCGCGGCGGAGTCCTTGCGTCGGCACAGTTCGGTGACGATGCCGATCTCGATCAGGCGCCGGGTTTCGAACAGAGAACGGATCTCTTCATCGCTGGGCAGCGACACCGATGCACCTTTATTGGGCTCGGTGGTGACCAGCCCGTCGGCCTCCAGTTGCTTGAGTGCGGCGCGAACCGACGTGCGGCTGACATTGAACAACTCCGCCAGCGACGCCTCCCCCAGTTTCATTCCCGGACGCAGCGAACGCTTGCTGATCGCCTCGTAAACCCCCTGGTAGACGCGGTCGACCGTGGTTTCCGTTTTTTTCTCGGTCATTTGAAAGCTCCTTCAATGCTGGCAACGCGGCCCGACGCACGACTCGGTCAGGGAAATGGGGGTTGCACAAGCAGATTAATCCGGGTATTTCTAAATTGCATTCATATATTGCATACAATAATTAGAGGATTGCACCATTATGGGTCAACCAATAGCAATTGAAGTGCGTAATGTCTCCAAACGGTATTCTGACGACCCTGGCCTGGCGCCAGCCCTCGACAACGTGTCGGTGAACATCGCCGACAATGAGTTCTTCACCCTGCTCGGCCCCTCGGGCTGCGGCAAAACCACCTTGCTGCGCACCATCGCCGGTTTCGAACACGTCAGCGACGGCGAGATCCGTCTGGCGGGCGAAACCGTGAACCACCTGCCGCCGTTCAAACGCCGGGTCAACACGGTGTTTCAGAGTTACGCGCTGTTTCCGCACATGAGTGTCGCGCAGAATATCGCCTTCGGCCTCGAGATGCAGGGTCTTGATCGCAAGTCGATTCCCGGACGGGTCGAGGAAATGCTCGCGCTGGTGCAGATGGAGCACCTGGCCGGGCGCAAACCGGCGGAACTCTCCGGCGGCCAGCAACAGCGCGTCGCTCTGGCCCGGGCCCTGGCGCCAAAGCCGAAAGTGCTGCTGCTCGACGAACCGCTGTCGGCGCTGGACCTGAAGCTGCGCAAGGAAATGCAGGTCGAACTCAAGCGTGTGCAGCAGGAAGCCGGGATCACCTTCATCTTCGTCACCCACGATCAGGAAGAAGCCCTGACCCTGTCCGACCGGATTGCAGTGATGTCCGCCGGCAAGATCCTGCAGATCGGCACGCCGAACGACATTTATGAACGTCCGCAGCACCGGTTCGTCGCCCAGTTCATCGGCGACATCAATTTTCTCCCCGGCCAGCTCAAGCGCGGCGACCACAACCAGAACCTCTTCGTGCCCAACGGCATGCCGGTGGAAATCCCCTGCCCGCCCCAAGGTGTCAATGGCAGCAGCGTGCAACTGGCATTCCGGCCCGAGCGCTCGCAACTGGTCACAGCAGATCAGCCCCATCACCTGCGCGGGGTGATCGAAGCGGTGCTCTATGTCGGTACTGCGACTCTGTACCAGTGCCGCTTGAACAACGACGTCAAAGTCATGCTGCGGGAAAACAATGAAGGTTTGAACGCCTGTCGCGCAGTCGGTGAGCCCGTGGCGGTGCATCTGCCACCCCAGGCCTGCCTGTTGATGGAGGCCTGAAATGAGCGTCAGCAGCACTTCTCCCTCTCTCAACCGTGCGCTGTTGCTCAGCCCGGTGGTGTTGACCCTGCTCGCCCTGATCGCCATTCCGCTGGGGATCATGGGCTACATCAGCCTGTTGCCGCGCAACACTTACGGCGGCGTCGACTGGCAGGCCCAATGGCAACTGCAAAGCTACGTGCAGCTGTTTTTCCAGGAAGGGTTCGACGGCGAACTGGAGCTGAACTGGGTCTATGCCCAGGCCTTGCTGCGCTCGGTGTTCCAGGCCGGCGGCACCACAGTGCTGTGCTTCCTGTTCGGGTTTCCGGTGGCGTTGTGGATGTCGAGCCTGACCCCGCGCCGGCGCAACCTGATGGTGTTGCTCATCACCATTCCGTTCTGGACCAACCTGCTGATCCGCAACTACGCGTGGCTGATCATCCTGCGCGAACAGGGCTGGGTCGCCCAGAGTCTCAACGCGCTGCTTCCGGGTGCCGGCGGCATCACCCTGCTTTACAACGACTTCGCGGTCAGCGTCGGTCTGGTCTACAGCTTCCTGCCGTTCATGATCCTGCCGATCTACTCGACCCTGGAAAAACTCGACTGGCGCCTGGTGGAAGCCGCCTATGACCTGGGCTCGAACCGCTGGCAGGCGCTGCGGCGGATCATTCTGCCGTTGTCGATGCCCGGCGTGATTGCCGGTGCGTTGCTGGTGTTCGTGCCGAGCCTCGGCGCTTTCATCACCCCGGCGATCCTCGGGGGCGGCAAGACGTTGATGATCGGCAACCTGATCCAGCAGCAGTTCGGCACCGCACGCAACTGGCCGCTGGGCAGTTCGCTGTCGTTCCTGTTGCTCGGGATCCTGCTGTTGTCGCTGGTGCTCTACGCCCTCTACAGCCGCAGCGCGGCGAAAACCCTGAATCGGGGAGCGAAAGCATGATTTCTCTGCACCTGAAAAAACTCCCGGCGACCCGGGAAATCAGCCTGCTGGTCCTCGCCTATCTGTACGTGCCGATCCTGGTGTTGATCGTCTACAGCTTCAACGCCAACCGCTCGGCGACGGTGTGGACCGAGTTCTCGTTCGCCTGGTACGGGCGGATTCTGGCCAACCCGTCGATCCAGACCGCCGCACTGAACTCGATCATCGTCGCGACCATCGCCACGGTCTGCGCCACGGCGATAGCGCTGCTGGCGGCACTGGCGACGTACCGGCCGTTCTACGGACAGAAAATGGTCGAGGGCGGGATCAACCTGCCGCTGATCCTGCCGGAGATCGTCACCGCCGTGGCCACCCTGCTGCTGTTCATGGCGCTGGGGATCAAGCTCGGTCTGGTCACGGTGATCGTCGCGCACATCGGCTTCTGCATTCCGTTCGCCTATTTGCCGATCCGCGCACGGCTCAACGATCTGGACAAGAGCCTGCTGGAAGCCGCCAACGACCTTTACGCCAACCCGTGGCAAGTCTTTCGCCGCGTCACCTTGCCGCTGTTGTGGCCGGCGGTGCTGTCCGGTTCGGTGCTGGCGTTCGTGGTCAGCCTCGACGATTTCATCATGACCTTCTTTGTCGCCGGTCCCGGCTCAACCACGTTGCCGGTGTACATCTTCTCGGCGATCAAGGCCGGCGTGACGCCGGAGATCAACGCGATCTCGACGCTGATGCTGATGATTTCCATCGTTCTCGTGGTGCTGGCCTTCTGGCTCGGCCAACGCGGCAAACAACAATAAACCTGGAGCGCGCTCATGAAAGTCAAACACATGCGTCTGGCAGTATCCGGTCTGGCCCTGAGTTGTTTCACCGCGTTCGGCGCCCACGCCGCCGAGCCCAAGGAACTGTTTTTCTACAACTGGACCGATTACTACCCGGTGGACCTGCTGGCCAAATTCGAAAAGGAGACCGGGATCAAGGTCACCATGGACGGCTACGACAGCAACGAAACTCTGCTCGCCAAGTTGCAGGCCGGTGGTGCGGCCTACGATGTGATCGTGCCGTCGCAGTCAATCATGCAGACGCTGATCAAGCAGGACCTGCTGCTGGAAATCGACACTCCGACCCTGAGCAACTTCCAGTACGTCAAAGGTCCGTTCCGCGACCCGGGCTTCGATCCGGGCCGCAAATATTCGGCGCCGTATCTGTGGGGCACCACCGGGTTTTCCTATGACAGTGCCCGGGTGCCTGGCGGCAAACTCGACGACTCGTGGAAAGAGTTCTTCGAACCGCGCAAGGAACTGCAGGGCCAGCTCGCCGCCCTCGACACCTCCAGCAGCGTGATCAACGCCGCCAGCCATTACCTGAACGTCGACGAATGCACGGAAAACCCGCAGGACGCCAAGCGCATCCTCGAACTGCTGCAAAAACAAAAACCGTTTTTGAAGATGTACAGCTCCGACAACACCGTCGATCGCATGGCCTCGGGTGAAGTGATCATGATGCAGAACTGGAACGGCTCGACGGCCCGCGCCACGTTGCAGAAGAGCACCATCAAGTACGTGTACCCGCGTGAAGGCCTGGCGATGTTCCAGGACAACTTCGCCGTACCGAAAAGCGCGCCGCATCCGGGCAACGCGAAGATCTTCATCGACTGGATGATGAAACCCGAAAACGCCGCCGCCGTGTCCAACGCGATCGCCTACGCCAACGGCATTCAGAGCGATCAGTTGCTGGATGCGAAATGGAAAGTCATGGATGCCATCAACATGCCCGAGGAATACGCCTCGCGTCTGCGCCCGGAAAAGGAATGCAGCAACAAGGCGCGGGAGCTGCAGGACCGGATCTGGTCGAAGCTCAAGGGTTGATCGCCTGACTCAGGACCCGGTTGCGGCCATCGCGAGCAAGCTCGCTCCCACAAGGATCGGTGGCGCTCACAAGTTCAATGTGGGAGCTGGCTTGCCAGCGATGAGGCCCGCCCAGACAACATAGAAACAGAGGTATGAAATGTCCCACCCCCGCTGGCTCAGAAACATCCGCCCCTACGGCGCCCCCGCCGAAGACTTGCTGATCGAAAACGGCCGGTTCAGCCAACGCCGCCCGGCCTCCAATGCGCCGTTGGCCGCCACTGACATCGACGGCCAGAACCAGCTGCTCACCGCCCCGCTGGTGGAAAGCCACGTCCACCTCGACAAAACCCTGTACGGCCAACCCTGGCGCCCGAACAGCGCCGGCCCGACGCTCAAGGACTACATCAGCAACGAACGCCACGTCCTGCGTGAAGTGAAAGCGCCGATTGCCGAACGCGCCGGCGCGCTGCTGGAAAACTGCATCGCCCGGGGTTCGCTGACGATGCGCTGCCACGTCGACATCGACCCGGAGTTCGGCCTGCGTCACGTCGAAGCCATGCAGCAACTGCGCGAGCGCTATCACGACCTGATCGACTTGCAACTGGTGGTGTTCCCGCAAACCGGCCTGATCAGTCGCCCCGGCACCGCCGAACTGATGCGCGAAGCCATGGCCCTGGGCGTGGAAAACGTCGGCGGGCTCGACCCTTGCGGCATCGACAACGACCCGATTGCGCAACTGGATTTCGTATTCAAACTGGCCGGCGAGTTTCAGCGCGGTGTCGACATTCACCTGCACGACAAAGGCGAACTGGGCCTGTGGCAGATTGCGCGGATCGCCGATTACACCGAGCGTTTCAACCTGCAAAACCGGGTGATGATCAGCCACGCCTATTGCCTCGGCATGCTGCCGTGGAGTCAGGTCAAGCCGGTCGCCGAACGCCTCGCGACGCAGGGTATTTCGCTGATGAGTTCGGCACCGGCCGACTGTGCGGTACCACCGTTTCTGGCGTTGCGTGAGACCGGCGTCAACGTCTGCCTTGGCTCCGACGGCATCCGCGATGCATGGTCGCCAATGGGCAACGGCGACATGCTGGAGCGGGCGATGCTGCTGGCGTTCCGTTTCGATCTGGGCAAGGACGATGAATTGGCGGCGGCGTTCGAAGCGGCAACAGTCAATGGTGCTCGCGCGTTGGGGATCGAGGGCTACGGCTTCGACATCGGACGGCCTGCGGACTTTTTGCTGATGCCCGTCGAGACCCTTGGCGAAGCGGTGGTCGCCCGACCTGTGCGTCAGGTCTATCGTGGCGGTGAACTGATCGCCAGCGGCGGTCGTCTGCTGGGCAGTCGGCTGTGAAACGGATCGGCCTGCGGGCGAGTTGCGTGGTCGGTTTCGACGGCACGCACCATGTGCTGTGGCGCGACGGCGAAGTGGTATTTGCCGGATCGCGAATCGAGTTTGTCGGGCGCGGTTATCCAGGGCCGGTGGATCAGTGGATCGACTACGGCAACGCGCTGATCGGCCCCGGTTTCATCGACCTCGATGCCCTCGGCGATCTTGATTCCACGGTGCTGACTCTGGACAACGGTGACGAACGCGCCATGGGCCGCATGTGGTCGGCGGAGTATCTGGCGGCCGGCCCTCGTGAATCGTTCAGCCCGGAAGAAGAAGTCTTCAAATACCGCTACGCCTTCACCCAGTTGCTCCGCAACGGCATCACCACGGCGATGCCGATCACCTCGATGTACTACCGCGAATGGGCGGAGACCTGCGACGAGTTCGCCGCCGTCGCCGACGTGGCGGGCGAACTGGGACTGCGCACATACCTCGGCCCCTGCTATATGAGCGGCATGAGTTACTGGCGCGCCGACGGCACCCTCGCCCACCACTGGGATGAGGCGCGGGGTCTGGCCGGCCTCGACGCAGCCGAACGATTCTTCAAGGATTTCGATGGCGCCCATGGTGGTCTGATTCGCGGTGCGCTGCTGCCGGATCGCATCCAGACCTGCACCCCGGCGCTGCTGCAACGGACGTCCGCATTGAGCCGTGAACTGAACGCACCGATGCGTCTGCATTGCTGTCAGGCGCTTGGCGAAGTGGCGATGGTCGAGCAGCTACGCGGCACCTCACCGCTGGGCTGGTTGCAGCAACTTGATTTGCTCACCCCGCGCAGTCTGCTGCCCCACGGCCTCTACACCTCGGGCGATGACGATCTGCAACGGGTCATCGACGGCGGCGCGAGTCTGGTGCACTGCCCGTTGGTATTTGCCCGTGACGGCGAGGCGCTGAATTCGTTCGGTCGCTATCGCGCCAAAGGCATAAATTTCGCCCTCGGCACCGACACCTGGCCGGCGGACTTGCTGGAGAACATGCGCCACGGGTTGAACATCGCCCGGTTGATGGAGGGCGGGCCATCGTTGACCAGCAGCCTCGACCTGTACAACGCCGCGACTCTCGGCGGTGCCAGGGCTCTGGGCCGTGACGACCTCGGACGTCTCGCCCCCGGCGCCAAAGCCGATATCACCGTGTTCAATCTGCGCGGCCTGCACCTGGGCCCGCTGTTCGATCCGTTAAAAAACCTGATGCTGGCCGGACGCGGCGATGACTGCATCGCCAGTTACATCGACGGTCGCTGCGTGATGCACGACGGCCAGGTCAATGGCGTCGACTACCCGGCCCTGCAACGCCAGGCCCAGCGCCAATACGAAAAACTGATGCGCAGCCACAGCGACCGGGCATTTGGTCGACCGGACTGGAAAACCCTGTTCCAGCCGGCCATTCCCTTTGCCGATGACTACAGCGCCGAAACGCCGTTGAGCGCCATTGATCCACTTTTTTAGAGAACACTGCCATGCACAGCTTCGATTTCAGCCAACTGAGCCCACGGGAAAAATACAAGCTACTGATCGGCAGCGTGGTGCCGCGCCCGATTGCTCTGGTCACCACCATCGATGGCGAAGGCCGGGTCAATGCAGCGCCGTTCAGCTTCTTCAACGCGCTGTCGGCGGATCCGCCCATTCTCGCGCTCGGTGTCGAGAACTACGACGACCAGAGCCCCAAGGACACCACGCGCAACATCCAGATGAATCAGGAGTTCACCGTCAACATCGTCAACGATGCGCTGGTGGAAGCCATGAACGTTTGCGCGGTGCCGTTCGCACCGGGCTTCGATGAACTGACCGCTGCCGGCCTGACGGCAATTGCCGGTACGTCGGTCAACTGCCCGCGAATCGGCGAAGCACCGGTGGCGCTGGAATGTCGGCGGATGATGGCGCTGAACATCGGTCAATCGCGGGAGATCATTTTCGGCGAGGTGTTGATGGCGCATGTGCGCGACGAATTGATCGACCCGAAAACCCTGTACATCGATCAATTGGGGCTGGATGCGATCGGCCGCATGGGCGGCCACGGTTATGCGCGGACCCGGGACTACTTCGATTTGCCGACCCGCTCGTTGCAAGCATGGACGGAGGCGCCGGGAGGCGGCGAACGGTTCTGGCCCGTCAAATAAAACGGCGGATGAACACATTGCCCCCCCTGTGGGAGCGAGTTTGCTCGCGAAGGCGGTCTGTCATTCAACATGGATGCTGACTGAACCACCGCTTTCGTCGGAGCGCCGCCCGGAGCAAGCTCGCTCCCACAGGACCTATATCGTTTGCTCAGTCAGTGCCGTACTTCGGCGATCGTGGCCCGTACAGCAGGCCCGCCGGATGTCCGGCCGACAGCAGTCGATTGCTGGCCACACCGGCAATCGGGTAACCGGCATCGGTGGAGCTGTTGACGATCTGTTTCACCGCAGCGGTGATCAGCGCGCCGATCAGGCCGCCACCACTGTTGTTGCCGCCCTCCTCGCTTGAAGCCCGGGCCGCACCGGTCCACAGGGTGGTGCCGGTTTTCAGGTCCACCAGTCTGGCGCTGGCCGTCACTGCGGTTTCGCTGCTGAGGACCATGTAGCGCGTGCCGTACTCGCTGACGGTGATGTACAGCGCCGCGTCGGCACCGAAGATTTCCTGCAGCTTGTTGACCGGTGCCTGATGAATGTCATCCGGCGTGGTCAGGCCGTTCTGGCGGAACGTCTCGTCGACCAGGGTGATCGGCAGCACGTAATAACCGGCCTCGGCCAGCGGGAACGTCACTTGCGACAGCAGGCTGTAGGACGCCTTGACGTCCGGCGAGGTGTTCAGCGGCGGCAAAACCAGAATGGACTTCGGGCGTGCCTGTTTGTACGCCGAATAGTCCACGGTCTTCGGTGCGACGCAGCCACCGAGAACCGTCAGCGCGAGGCCAGCGGCCAGCCGCTTCAAGGCACGGGAAATCATTGGGCATCTCCGGTCTTGGCATTCTTGAGCAGGAAATCCATATAGGTGCCGGACTCGGGGAACAGGGTCTTCTCGGTGCGCAGCTGCTGCACCATCTGATCATCCTTGCCCATGCTCAGGTACAGCAGACCAAGGTGCGCGTGGTAACCCGGCGGGACAGGCTTGCCACTGGCGCGGATCTTTTGCAGATCGGCCTCCAGCGCTTCGGCCTGGGCCTCTTTCGGCGTTTCGCTTTTGAAGTATTCGTAGACTTGTGGCTGATAGCCTTCCCACTGATACAGGGTCTGCGGGCTGCTGCAACCGGCCAGCAACGCGCTGGACGCCAGTGTCAGGGCCATCAGCGGCCGGGACAGGGACAGATTCATGGTGTGTTGCTCCTTGCGATGGGCGTCTATCAGTTGCCCGGTTTCCAGGCACCGGCGTTCATGCCATCGACCAGACGATTGATCGCCTCGCGCATGGCCAGATCGAGAACTTTGCCGTTGAGGGTGGAGTCGTAGGCAGCGGTGCCGCCGAAGCCGATGATTTCGCGGTTGGACAAGGCGTATTCGCCGGCGCCCTGGGTCGAATACACCACTTCGGAGGTGCTGATGTTGACGATGTTCAGGTTGACCTTGGCGTAGGCGACCTGGGTCTTGCCACGGCCGAGAATGCCGAACAGCTGGTGATCGCCGGTCTCTTTGCGGCCGAACTCGGTGACGTCACCGGTCACCACATAATCGGCACCTTTCAGACGCTGGGCCTGGCCCTTGATTGCCGCTTCCTGCTGGATTTCGCCCATGTTGTCACGGTCGAGCACGGAGAAGCGGTTGGTCTGCTGCAAGTGGGTGATCAGGATGGTCTTGGCCTGACCACCGAGACGGTCGACGCCGTCGGAGAAGATCCCGCGCATGTAGCTCGAACGGTTGTCGAACTTGCCCACGGCCATCGGGATACGGGCACCGGTCCAGACCTGGGTGGCACTTTCCACCTTGGCCACCGGCAATGCGCGGGAGCTTTCGGTGGCACAACCGGAAAGCGAACCGGCCAACGTGCCGAGAACGGCAATCGCAATGCCCGAAACCAACATCCGGGAGATCAATCTCACTGTGCATTCCTTCTGAAAAGTGATGTGTCCCGGCACGGCAGAAATCGTGGGGGATCGGAAAAGGGGCGGCATTATGCCAAAGTGCCACCAGTGAGGACAGGTTTTTTTGACGCCAGCAAATTGGCTAAATGTCGGGCACGAAACCCAGGGGGTATGCCGATCGTTCCCACGCTCTGCGTGGAACAGGCAGCAGGCTCAGTGGAAGTCGCGGCTCTGTACGCGGATGCCGTTGAGCAGCGGGGTCAGATCACTCAAGCGCCCGGCGATCAGATGCCGCACTTCGCCTTCCCGCTCCCAGCGGCCATCGACCTTGAGCAACTGCGAGCCCACCAGCACCTGACGTTGACGCTCGGCCAGATCGCGCCAGACCACCACGTTGACGTTGCCGAACTCGTCCTCCAGGGTCACGAAGGTCACACCGCTGGCGGTGGCCGGACGCTGACGGCCGGTCACCAGCCCTGCCACGCTGACCGGCCGGCCATGCTCGACCTCCAGCAATTCCCGGGAACTGCGACAGCGCCGTGCCCGCAACTCGTCGCGCAACAACGTCAGCGGATGCGGCCCCAGCGTGGTGCCGAGCGTGGCGTAGTCGGTGAACAGGTCTTCGCTGACACTCGGCGTTGGCAGCACCACCTGCGGCTCTTCCTGACCCGGCATCCCGGCAAACAACCCGAGCTGTTTCTGCACGCCCGCCACTTCCCAGCGCGCCCGATGACGGTGACCGGCCAGCCCGCGCAACGCGCCGGCATCCGCCAGCAACGCCTGGGCCCGACTGTCGAGCCCGGCGCGTTCGCCAAGATCGGCGACATCGGCAAACGCGCCCCTCGCCCGAGCGCTCTCAATACGGCGGGCATCGTCCTCGCGAAACCCCTTGATCATGCGCAGGCCCATGCGGATTGCCGGTTGCCCGCCGGTGATCGGTTCCAGGCTGCAATCCCAGTCACTGGCGCGCACGTCCACCGGGCGAATCTGCAAATGATGCCGGCGCGCGTCCTGAAGAATCTGATCCGGACTGTAGAAACCCATCGGCCAGCTGTTGATCAGCGCGCAGGCGAACGCCGCCGGTTCATGGCACTTGAGCCAGCAACTGGCATAGGTCAGCAAGGCAAAACTGGCGGCGTGGGATTCGGGAAAACCGTAACTGCCAAAGCCTTTGATCTGTTCGAAAATCTGCGCGGCAAATTCCGGGCTGTAGCCGTTTTTCTTCATGCCGGCGGCCAGCCGCTCCTTGTGCGGTTCCAGCCCGCCGTGGCGTTTCCAAGCGGCCATGGAACGGCGCAACTGATCGGCCTCGCCGGGGCTGTAGTCGGCGGCGACGATGGCGATCTGCATCACCTGTTCCTGAAACAGCGGCACGCCGAGGGTGCGCTTGAGCACCGCCTTCAGCTCCGGTGACGGATAGGTTTCCTCTTCTTCCTTGTTCCGCCGCCGCAAGTACGGATGCACCATCCCGCCCTGGATCGGCCCGGGCCGGACAATGGCCACTTCGATCACCAGGTCGTAGAAGTCTTGCGGGCGCAGACGCGGCAGCATCGACATCTGCGCCCGGGACTCGATCTGGAACACGCCGATGGTGTCGGCGCGGCTGATCATGTCGTAGGTCGGACGGTCGTCAGCCGGGATGGTCGCCAGGCTGAGATCTTGATTGCGGTGGCGACGCAGCAGATCGAAACAGCGACGAATCGCGCTGAGCATGCCGAGGGCGAGGATATCCACCTTGAGCAGCCCCACCGCATCGAGGTCGTCCTTGTCCCACTGGATGATGGTGCGGTCGGCCATGGCGGCGTTTTCCACCGGCACCAGGGTGTCCAGCGGTTGCTCGGAAATCACGAAACCGCCGGGATGCTGCGACAGGTGCCGGGGGAAACCGATCAGTTGCCCGGTCAGGCTCAGCACCCGGTGCAGGATCGGGCTGTCCGGGTCGAAGCCGTTTTCGCGCAGGCGTTCCACGGGCGGTGTTTCATCGCTCCAGTGGCCGCAGCAATCGGCCAGTGCATTGATCTGGTCCGGCGGCAAGCCCAACGCCTTGGCCACATCGCGGATCGCGCCGGTCGCGTGATAAGTGCTGACCACCGCCGTCAGCGCCGCACGACGGCGGCCATAACGTCGAAACACATATTGCAGGACTTCCTCCCGGCGCTCGTGCTCGAAATCCACGTCGATGTCCGGCGGTTCGTTGCGTTCTCTGGACATGAAACGCTCGAACAGCAGCGTGGTGCGATCCGGGTCGATCTCGGTGATGCCCAGGGCAAAACACACCGCCGAGTTGGCCGCCGAGCCTCGCCCCTGGCAGAGGATCTTCTGCTTGCGGGCGTAGCTCACCACATCGTGCACGGTGAGGAAGTAGCTTTCGTAGCCGAGTTCGGCGATCAGCTTCAGCTCATCGTCGATTTGTTTGAGCACCTTGGGCTGTGCGCCTTTCGGCCAGCGCCAGGCGATGCCTTGTTCAGTCAGATGCCGCAGCCAGGAACTGGCGTCGTGTCCCTCGGGTACCAGCTCTTTCGGATACTGATAACGCAATTGGCTCAAATCGAAGGTGCAGCGCCGGGCCAGTTTCACCGATTCGTCCAGCAAGGTCTGCGGATATAACTCACTCAACACATCGAGACTGCGCAAATGCCGCTCGCCATTGGGGTGCAGGCGCAACCCGGCTTCGGCCACCGGGACGTGATGACGGATCGCCGTCATGGTGTCCTGCAAGGCCCGCCGGCCCCGGGCATGCATGTGCACATCGCCGCTGGCCACCGCTGGCACTTGCAGCTCGTCCGCCAGACTCAGCAGTGCCGCCAGCCGTTGCTGATCGTTCTGCCCGCGATGCAACTGCACCGCCAGCCATAAAGATTCGCCGAAGGTCTGTTTCAGCCAACGGCCCTCTTCCACCTCACCGACCGCCTCCGGCACCCACAGCACCAGCAAGCCCGGCAACGGTTCGCTGAAGTCTTCGCGCAGCACTTGATACTGGCCTTTCTGCGTGCGCCGTCGAGCCTGGGTGATCAAGCCACACAACGCCTGATAACCCTCGATGTTCTCCACCAGCAACACCAGTTTCGGGCCGTTCTCGATGCGGATCTCACTGCCGATGATCAGCGGCAGCTCCACGGACTTGGCCGCCTGCCAGGCACGGACGATTCCGGCCAGTGTGCATTCATCGGTGATCGCCAGCGCCTGATAGCCGTGTTTCTTCGCACGCTGGAACAGTTCCAGCGCACTGGACGCGCCGCGCTGAAAGCTGAAGTTCGACAGGCAATGCAGCTCGGCATAACCCTCGCTCATGCAAACCAGCCCTGCAGCCACAACGGGCCGCTCTCACCCACCGCCCGGTACGCCCAACCTTGCTGGCCTGCACGGTTCTGGATCAGGTAATAGTCGCGGCGCACGTCGTCGCCGTCCCACCAGCCGGACTCGATGCGTTCCGGGCCCATGAGGATGCGTGCCGACCCTTCGGGCACGGTCTGCGGCTCGCCCAACAGCCAGCCCGGTCGCTGCACGCCCGGCAACGCAGGGCAACGCTGTTTGTCATCGGCGTTCTGCCATGCGCACTCAGGGCGATGATCGGCCTGAAAACGCAAGCCCTGCACCGCCTCATCCCCCAGCCGGGCCCGTAGGCGTTCGCGCAATTGCTCCCAGGGCAAGGTCTGCTGCGGACGCTCGTCGAACAATTCCTGAAACTGCGGCACGAAACTCGGCAAGTCCTCGGCGCGCAGACGAAAACCGCGCACCGGGGCCTCGACCTGCACCTGTTCCAGCCGGCCACGGGCCAGCTCGAAGAGCATCGCCGGGTCGCGCTCGGCGCTGAGCAGGCCGACCTTGATCAGCGTGTCCGGCAGCCCCGCATGTTCCAGGTGCAGATCGAAGCGCTGCACGCCACTGTCGCGCCCGCACAAGAACGCCGACAGATCGGCGGTCAGGCGACGCAACGGGAACAGCAGCGCCTGATGAGACTGCACGTCGAAATTGAGCTCGATGCGCACATCGAAACGATCCGGCGGCAGGTAGAACGCCAGCGCCAGTGGCCGTGCGCCGAACAGCGTGTCCAGGTGCTTGAGCACCGGCGCCTCGAAGCGCCGGGCCAGGGCCTGGCGCGGCAGGCTCTGTACCTGATGGAGGTGACGCAGCCCCATGCGCGACAACGCCGTGGCCACGCCCGGCTCCAGCCCGATGCGGTCGACCGGCAACTGCCCGAGGTGATGGCGCAGGGCTTCACCGTCGGGCACCACCAATCCGTCATAGGCGTTGGCCAATATCCGCGCCGCCACCGGGTTGGGCGCGGCGACGATGCGATGACGAAACCCCAGCTCCGTCAGTTCCGTGCGCAAACGTGCCTCGAACTGCACCCAGGAACCGAACAGCCCGAGGCTCGATTCGATCTCGAACACCACGGTGCGCGGGTAATGCACGCTGACCTGAGCGCTGAAGCGATAGGCCCAGGCGGCGAGAAACTGCTGCCAGTGCCCGACTTCCGCCATGTCGTAATCAACGGTGGCGAAGCCTTTGCTCAAGGCCTGCGCGGCAGTCATCGACTGCCCCGGACGCAAGCCCAGTGCCCGCGCCGCCGGATTGACCGCCTGCAGCACCCGGCGCTGGGCCGGACCACTGAGCAGCGCCAGGGGTTGCTCCGGATCGGGGCGTTGACGCATGACCGCGTCGAGAGCCAATTGCGGAAAAAGAATACAGACCCAGCGCATGGCGACCTCAATGCCCCACGGCAAAGGCAATCGGGGCGGAATGCGCCAGACCGCCCCGGCACTTGAGCACGCGCAACTGTGCCGGACGCGCATCGATGGCAATGCGCAGCGCGGCTGGCGACGGGTTGACCGCCTCGCTCAAGGGACGCCAGGCGAACGCCAGGGTCTGGCCGGTTTCCGCCGCCACCTGCAAACGGCGCAAGGCGCGGTCATCGGCCTTGTGCGGCCAGCACAGCACCGCGCCGCAACTGCCCGAGCGCAGACATTGTTCCGCCGCCCACAAGGCATCGCGTTCACTGGCCTGGATCACCGACAACTGCCGCAGATCGACCCCGGCATTGGCCCACGCCTGCGGGTATGGCACGAACGGCGGCGCCACCAGCACGATGCGTTCGCCCGCCACCGACAGCCGCGCCAACGTCGGCCACACCAGTTGCAGTTCGCCAACGCCGGGCCCGGCCAGGAGGATTTCGCTCAGCGCCGCTTCCGGCCAGCCGCCACTGGGCAAGGCCGCATCCAGTGCCGCGTGCCCGGTGGGTTGCGGGCTGGCGGTGGGTGGCGCAGGCCGGCCCTTCCAGACCTGGCCGCCATTGAACAGCGTATCCAGCGCAACGACGGCACCCATCAGCCTTGCCTCACCAGACCGCAGAACACGCCTTCGATGGCCAGGTCCTGATCGTCACGCACCACAATCGGCTGGTACGCCGGGTTGCGCGGCAACAGGCGAACCTCATCGCCGACCCGCTCGAAGCGTTTGATGGTGACCTCGCCGTCGAGCCGCGCCACCACGATCTGGCCGTTGAGCGCCTCGGGGTTGCGGCGTACGCCGACCAGATCGCCGTCGAGAATGCCGTCCTCGATCATCGAATCGCCCTGCACCCGCAGCATGTAGTCGGGTGTACGGGAGAACAGCGCCGGGTCGAGCATCAACCGATTGTGAATGTCGGCGTCGGCGCCGATGGGCGCACCGGCGGCCACCCGGCCGAGCACCGGCACGTCGAGCAGTTCCGGTCGCGGCGGTTGCCCGAGCAGGCGAATGCCCCGGGCCTGATGCGGATTGACCTCGATGAACCCGGCTTCGGTGAGCGCCAGCACATGCTTGCGCGCCACGCTGCGGGAGGCAAAACCAAAAGCCTCGCTGATTTCAGCGAGGCTTGGGGGCTGACCGTGTTCAGCGATGCGTTCGCGGATAAAGGTCAGGATGGCGGTACGGCGGGGAGTCAGATTAGTCATGGAGTACATTTGTACTCTTGTGGGAATTTCCTGACAAGCACCGCCAGTCAGCTCAAACCCCGCTCCGCCAGAAACCCTGCGATGTAGTCGATAAACGCCATAACCTTGGCCGTCGCCCGTCGATGGCTGGGGTACACCGCCAGAATGTGCGGGCCAAAACTGTCCGGGTCGATCTCGTAATCGGCCATGACCCGCACCAGTCGCCCGTCGGCGATATACGGCGCGGCGCTCCACAGCGGCGTATGCAACAAACCGCGTCCGGCGAGAGCGCTGGCCAGCAGCAAATCGTAATTGTCACTGCGCAACAACGGTGCCGCCGGCTGCGCCAGGCTCAGGCGCTGACCGTCGCGCTCGGCCCACCAGAATTCGCGGCTGAGCAACGGATGCCGATACAGCAGCCACTCATGCTGATCGAGGGTCTGCGGTGTGACCGGCAAGCCCTTGCGCGCCAGGTATTCAGGGCTGCCACACAGCGCCAGCCGATTGCTGCCGACCACCCGGGCAATCAGCCCCGGCAAATCATCGTGCCCCTCGCGCAGCGCCAGGTCGTAGCCGCTTTCCAGCAGATTGACGAATTCATCGCACAAATCCACTTGCAGGCTGATCTGCGGGTATTGCTGCAAAAAGCCGTCGCACACCTGATCGAGAAACGCCCGCCCGTAAGCCAGCGGCGCAGTGATTTTCAGGCTGCCGCGCAGGCCGTGCTGCAACTGCTCGATTTCCTCGCTGGCCTCGTCCAGCCGTTGCAGCACCAAGCGTGCGGTTTCCAGATAGAGCCGGCCGATTTCAGTCAGCAGTATCCGCCGCGTGCTGCGCTCGAACAGCCGCGCGCCGAGCTCGGATTCCAGATGATTGACCGCTTTGGTCAGGGCCGACGGGGTCTTGCCCAGTTGCTCGGCAGCACGGCTGAAACTGCCGAGCTGCGCGGTGACCACAAACATTTTCAGTGCACCCAGCTTGTCCATGCTTTTTCCATTCAGGCAAAAACGTTTTTCGTGAGGGAGGCGTTCTGTCGGGCGTTGGCAGCCACTAATCTGGCCATCAGACGCAATAACACGGAAATGTTCAATGAAAAGATTCATCCCGCATTTCGCAAAAAACGTGCTGATCGCCGCTGTGAGTTTTGCCTCGATGGAAGCCATGGCCGCGACCGATCTGGTGCTGCTCAATGGCAAGATTTTCACCGCCGACCGCGCTCAACCGAAGGCTCAGGCGCTGGCCGTGGAGAACGGCAAAGTGTTGAAAGTCGGCAGCGATGCGCAGATCAAGGCCTTGATCGAACCCGGCACCCAAGTGATCGACCTGAAAGGCCAGACGCTGATGCCCGGCCTGATCGACAGCCACTCCCACGCGATTTTCGGCGGACTGGAAATGGTCTCGGCGAACATGCAAGACGAGGTGGTCGAACTCGACGCACTGGAAAAACGCCTGCGCGACTGGCGTGACGACGGCAAGGCCCGGCATGGCGACGTATTGAGTGTGGCCGGCATGAGTTCGGCGTACTGGGCTAAAGCTGAAGCGCTGGGCAAGATCTTCAACCACGGCGAATGGGCCGACGTGCCGGTGGTGTTCACCGGCAGCGACCACCACACCGCTTGGGCCAACAACGTCATGCTCAAACGTGCGGGGATCGATGCCGCGCTGTTGAAAACCCTGCCGGACGCGGAAAAAGACACCATCGGCAAACTGCCCAGCGGTGAGCCGAACGGTTTTGTGGTCGATGCCGGCTGGGATCGCGTCGCCTCGAAAATACCGGCGCCGAGCCCGGCCGACCTGCTCAAGGCTGCGCAATCGGCGGTGCGTTTCAACAACAGCCTCGGCATTACCGCGTGGATGGACCCCGCCGCCAACGCCGCGCCGGGCGAGCCGGTGTTCGCCCTCAAGCCCACCGAGAAAACCGTCGGCGTATTGCCGGCCTACAAAGCCCTGTCGGAAAGCGGCGGCATGACCGCCCACGTCGCCGCGCTGCTCGTGGCCAACTCGAAAAGCGTCCCGGCCGATCTCGACACCCTCGACAAGGTTCGTCGGCAGTTCCAGGGCATCCCCAACCTGACGCTGCCGGGGATCAAGATCTTCGCTGACGGTGTGATCGAATACCCGGCCCAGAGCGCGGCGATGATCGATCCCTACAGCAACTCGCACAAACAGGGCGAACTGCTGATCGATCCGCAGCACTTCGGCGAACTGGTCAGCGCCATCGATGAGCGCGGCTGGCTGGTGCACATCCACGCCATCGGCGACCGCGCGGTGCGCGAATCACTGAATGGCATTGCTCAGGCGCGCAAGGACCGGCAGAGCGGCGTGACACACTCGATCACCCACCTGCAAATGGTCAACCCGAAGGAGTTCGCCCGCTTCAAGCCGCTGAACGTGATCGCCTCGATGCAACTGCTCTGGGCCAGCGCCGACGACTACACCACCGACATGATCAAGCCTTACGTCAGTGCCCTCGCCTTCCGCTATCAATACCCGGCACATTCGCTGCTCAAGCAGGGCGCGACGATTGCCGGCGCCAGCGACTGGCCGGTGTCCTCGCCAAACCCGTGGAACGCCATGGCCCAGGCCATTACCCGCACCGGCCCGCTGGGCGTGCTCAACGCCGACGAACGCCTGGACCGCGAAACCATGTTCTACGCCTACACCGCCAACGCCGCGCGGACCATCGGCCTGGAACGACAGATCGGCTCGCTGAGCCCCGGCAAACAGGCCGATTTCATCGTGCTCGATCGCGACGTGTTCAGCGTCGATGACAAAGCCCTGCATGACACCCAGGTCCTGCAAACCTGGTTCTCCGGCCGTCAGGTCTATACCGCCGCCCAATGACAACAACTGTTCCCTTGTGGGAGCGAGCAAGCTCGCTCCCACAAGTTTTCTCTTTCTGCCCCATAACAACCACAACAACGGGACTTCACATGAAAGCCTTGCCCCTGTTCGCCCTCACTTCCTTGAGCCTGCTGCCCCTGAGCAGCCACGCAATTGCCCTGAACGATGATTTTGCGGTGCTGGTCGACCTGACCCTGGCCAGTGATTACCGCACCCGTGGCATCTCCCAGACCCAGAACGATCCCGCCGTGCAGGCCGGTCTGACCCTGGCCCACAGCAGCGGCCTGTACCTGGGCGCGTGGAGCTCGAACGTCGATTTCGGCGGTGGCCTGAAAACCCGTCAGGAAGTCGACTACTACGCCGGCTGGCTGTGGCAGGCGACCGAAGCCGTGAGCCTGGATCTGGGCTACATCAAATACGCGTACCCCAAGGAGAGCCAGTTCAACCAGAGCGAGGTGTACTCGATTCTCAGCGCTTACGGCGTGAAACTCGCGGCGTATTACTCCAGTGACGCGCCGGGCATCGACAGCAAACAGAGCTCGCTCTACAGCTACATCGGCTATGAAACCGAATTGCCGTTCGATTCCGGGCTGAAACTGCGCTACGGCAACATGGACTTCAAGGACCCGCATATGTATTCGGCGTCCGGACACAGCGATGAGTCCTACCGGGAGTGGGAAGTCAAACTGACCCACAACCTGGCCGGCGTGGTGCTGGGTCTGAGCTACATCGACACCGATCTCTCGCAGAGCCAGTGCCTGAGCAGTTGGGGTTTCAAGGACGTGTGCACGGCGACGGTCGTCGCCAGCGTCAGCAAATCTTTCTGACCGAGCGCAAAACTCCGGTGGGGGCCAGATCGCTGGCCCCACATTTTTTTGCACTCAGCGTGATTTTGTTACTGGATGTTTACGGAATTTTTACCAATGCCCTTCTACAGTTACGCGCGTAACCGCATCGGTTTCGACTGACGTAGAGGAAAGTATCGAAATGGCTTTGGGCAAAGGACTGCGTTTACCGTCCATCACTCCGACCCGGCTGGTGCTGCTGTTTTCGCTGGCCTTGGTGGCGCTGTACAACCTGGCGACCTGGAAGGCGCTGGGAACACTGATTACCCTGCAAGGTGCACAGAAACTGGCGTTTTTCGCGTCCTTCGGGCTGTTTCTCTGGGCGGCGATCACGCTGCTGCTGACCCTGGTGTCGTTTCGCTGGACGCTGAAACCGGCGCTGACGCTGGTGGCCCTGCTCTCGGCCTGCGCGGCGTATTTCATGAACGAATACGGGATCACCATCGACACGGTGATGATCCAGAACGTGTTCGAAACCAATCCCGAGGAAGCCACCGCGCTGTTCAGCGGCAAACTGCTGGCTTATGTGCTGTTGCTCGGCGTGTTGCCGGCCGTCCTGATCTGGCGCTGGCCGGTGGTTTATCGACCGTTCTTTCGGGGCTTGCTGAACAAGGTGCTGGTGATCGCGGCTTGCGTGCTGGTGATCGGCGCTTCGGTGGGCGCGTTCTATTCGACCTACGCGCCGATCTTTCGCGAGGAAGACAAGCTCACCCACTTCATCAACCCGACCAACTACATCTACGCGATCAGCAAATACACCAAACAACGGCTGGGGATCAAAAAGCATTTCGTGGTGCAGGCCATCGGCGAAGACGCGGTAATGAGCGCCAAGGCAGCCAGTCGCGAGAAGAAATCGCTGATGGTGTTCGTAGTGGGCGAAACCGCCCGGGCCGACCATTTCTCGCTTAACGGCTACGAGCGCGAGACCAATCCGCAGCTGAGCAAACTCGACATCCTCAATTTCACCCAGGTGCATTCCTGCGGCACTTCGACGGCGGTGTCGGTGCCGTGCATGTTCTCGATGTTCCCGCGCGAGGACTACAGCGACAAGAAAGGCAAAACCTACGAAGGCCTGCTCGACATCCTGCAACGGGCCGGCGTGCAGGTGCTGTGGCTGGACAACAACAGCGACTGCAAGGGCACCTGCCTGCGCGTGCCGAACCG
The DNA here is from genome assembly GCF_024981055.1 of Pseudomonas sp. BW7P1. NCBI lineage: Bacteria > Pseudomonadati > Pseudomonadota > Gammaproteobacteria > Pseudomonadales > Pseudomonadaceae > Pseudomonas > Pseudomonas sp. BW7P1. The sequence continues at coordinate 3,460,269 of NZ_CP103374.1, forward strand.
CGACATCGCGAAGAACCAGCCGGGACCGTTCTGTGACGGCAACAACTGCCTCGACGAAGCGCTGCTAGCCGACCTGCAAGGCTACATCGACAGCCTCAAGGGCAACGCGATCATCGTCCTGCACGCCGACGGCAGCCACGGCCCGGAATACTACGAGCGCTACCCCAAGGACATGGAGCGCTTCAAACCGATCTGCCACACCAACCAGCTGGGCAGTTGCAGCCGTGACGAGCTGGTCAACGTCTACGACAACACGATCCTCTACACCGACCATTTCCTGGCCAAGGTAATCGAACTGCTCAAACGCAATCAGGATCACCTCGATACGTCGATGCTGTACGTCTCCGACCATGGCGAATCGCTGGGCGAGAACGGTCTGTACCTGCACGCCGCGCCTTATGCGCTGGCGCCGGAAGCGCAGACCCATGTGCCGATGGTGATGTGGTTCGGCAACAACACCTTGGCGCAACTCGGCATCGACCGTGGCTGCCTGCAAGGCAAAAGCAGCCAGCCGGATCTGAGCCATGACATTCTGTTTCACTCGGTGCTGGGGTTGTTCGAGGTCAGGACGTCGCTGTATCAGCCTGGGCTGGATATTTTCCATGGTTGTCGGCCGGCAATGACGGCGGGACAGTGATCCCCTCCAGCTGCGCCAGATAGGCCCACGGGTAAATCCCGCGCTGATGGCCGTCGCTGAACACCAGTTGCAGACCGTACCCCTGAGCGTTCAATTCGATGACCCGCACACGCGGGTCAATCATTGGCGGCGAGCCCCGCAGGCGAAACGCCCGGCACTGCGAACACGGGCAATGGCGGCGCAGTTCGGCATGGTCGAGCAGTTGCTCGCGGCCATCCGGCCAGCTCAGCCGCAACCGGTGTTCACTTTGGGAATTGCCGATCGCCAGCGGATTCATTGCAACTGACTCAAGGCAATCCGCACGGCTTTGCGCACCTCCGGGTCGCCGTCGGCCTGCGCGGCCTGCAACGCGGCCACAGCACCACGATCATTCAGCTCGCCGAGCGCCAGCGCCGCCTCCTTGCGCAGGTTGCTGATGCGATGGCCGAGGGTGTCGATCAAAGCATCGAGTGCCGGTACGTAACGCAAACGACCGAGACTGCGGGTGGCACGCAAGCGCACTTGCCAATAGTCGTCAGCCAAGGCTTCGATCAGCGCCGGACCCGCGTCGGTGTGGCCGACCTTGCCAAGCGTTGTCGCGGCTTCTTCGCGCACTTGCCAGGCGTCGTCCTGCAACGCCTGACGCAAGGCTGGCAGCACATCGGCGCCACTCGCCAGGCCCAGGGCGCCGGTGGCGGCGCGGCGTACTTCGGTGTCCGGGTCATCGCTGGCCAAGTGTGCCAGTGCCGGTAAAGCATCCAGCTGTTTGAGCCAGCCAAGCACGCCGACCGCTTCGCGGCGCACACTCGCATCAACATCGCTCAACGCTTGAATCGCGGCAGAGGCAGCGCCGGGGTAACGCAATTCGCGCAAGGCCCGAAACGCGGCAATCCGTACGCGGGTTTCAGCATGGGCTGTCCACGGCAGGATCACCCTTCCCGCCGCTTCAGACTTGAGCAGGCTCAGACTCTGCGCCGCAGCAGCCTGCACTGCCGGAGACGGATCCGTCAGCGCCTGGCATAGCGCTTCCACCACTGGTCCGTCTTCCCAGGCTTCCAGCAAGCGCGCCGCTTCAGCGCGGACTTCTTCGGCCGGGTCTTCGGCCAGTCGTTCAACCAGCCAGAGCACGCCCTCCGGCTCTTCGAGGTCGGCCAGATCGATCAGTGCAATCCGGCGCACACCAGCGTCATCGGCGGTCAGGCGCGGTTTCAGGGCCAGAATCTCTTCGTTATCGGTCACAGCAAAAAATGAGCTCACAGGGCAAATCTCGGCAAGGCGTTTTCGGGAGGCAGGCCGAGCGGATTGAGGCGCGGCAGCGGTCGTTCGTTGTCATGGCGCAGCAGGTCGAGGCAGTGGCGCTTGAGGCGTGCGAATTCGCCGCTGGTGACCAGTCCGGTGGTGCGCGGGCGCGGGAAGTCGAGCCGCAGATCCTCGATGATCCGTCCCGGCCGTGCGCTCATCACCAGCAAGCGGTCAGCGAGAAACAGCGCTTCGTCGATGTCGTGGGTGACGAACACTACGGTGGTGCGGATGCGCGTCCAGATGTCCAGCAGCAGTTCCTGCATGTTCAGTCGGGTCAGCGCGTCCAGTGCGCCGAAGGGTTCATCCATCAGCAACAGCCGAGGCCGGTTGACCAGTACCCGGGCGATTTCCACCCGTTGCTGCATGCCGCCGGACAGTTGATCGGGCCAGCGCCCGGCGAAACCTTCGAGGCCGACCAGTTTGAGCATTTCATCAGCGGCGCGATGGCGCCCGGTCTTGCCGACACCGCGCATTTTCAGACCGAAGGCAACGTTGTCGCGCACCGTGCGCCAAGGAAACAACGTGTGATGCTGGAACACCATGCCGCGCTGCGGTGACGGGCCGGACACTTCGACGCCGTCGACTCTCAACTGCCCGCCATGGGGTTGCAGATGCCCGGCCAATGCGCCGAGCAAGGTCGACTTGCCGCAACCGGACGGGCCGAGCATGCACACGAACTGGCCGGGCTCGATCTGGCAATCCAGGCCCTGCACCGCTTCGAATGCCTGCGGGCCTTCGCCGAGGACAATGGATAAGTGGCGGATGTCGATCCGCCCTTCCGGGGTTTGCATCACGCTCATCAGGCTTTTCCTCGCGGTCGGTGCCAGGGCGTGAACAGCCCGCCCAGGCGTTTGATCAGCAGGCTGCTGCCCATGCCCAACACACCGATCAGCAACATGCCGACCACAATGTCGGCGTAGTTCTGAATGGTGTAGGACTCCCAGGTGTAGTAACCGATACCGAACTGGCCGGAGATCATTTCGGCGGTCACCAGACAGAACCACGACGTGCCCATGCCGATGGCGAGACCGGTGATGATGCTGGGGGCGGCGCCCGGCAGGATCACTTCCAGCAGAATCGCCCGGCGTCCTGCCCCGAGGCTTTTGGCCGAGGCGATCAGGCGCGGATCGACGCCTTCGACGCCGTGCACGGTGTTGAGCAGGATCGGGAACAGCGCGCCGGTAAAAGTGATGAAGACCATCGACAGTTCGGAGGACGGGAACATCAGGATCGCCAGCGGAATCCACGCCACGGCGGGGATCGGGCGCAGCACTTCCAGTGGTGGCAGCAGCAGGTCTTCGGCCCATGTCGAGCGGCCGATGGCCAGGCCCAGGGCGATGCCGGTCACCATTGCGGCGAGGTAGCCGGCGAAGACCCGGCCGAGGCTCGCGCTCAGGTGCTGGATGAGCTTGCCTGAGTCGCCCAGGCCGAAGGCGGCTTCGATCACGGCCAATGGGGTCGGGACGTTGGCGAAGGTCACGAGTCCGAGGTTCCAGTGGTGGCTGGCGGCGAGTTGCCAGAAGAACAGGCAGAGCAGCAGCGAGGCGGCTCGGGGGATCCAGCGTCGATAAGGTCTGAACACAACAATTCCTCTCATCCCGACTCTATGTGGGAGCGAGCTTGCTCGCGATTCGGATAGGTCAGGCAAAGTTGCACCGTCTGACCGGACGCCTTCGCGAGCAAGCTCGCTCCCACAGTTGACCGAGTTGTTATCGGGTTAACGACTGACCACGGCCTGCGCGGTGGCATCAGTGAAATCAAACACTTTGCCTCCCTGCGCCGAAGCAAACTGCTGCGCCTGCCCCTTCAACAAAAACGCACTCAGGCGCCCCTTCCCATCACTGGCAAACCACGCCTGCTCCGCCAGCAACTTGATCCCGCTGTCACTGGCCTGGGCATACACCGCCCGGATGTTCTTGCCTTCCGATTTGAGGCCGGCCAGTGCGGAAAACGCCTCTTCAGCCGAGGCATACCGCCGGACCTTGTCCTCACCCCGCACCCAGATTTCCGCGACATGGCTGAAATCGGTGATCGCCTTGCCGGTCGCCGAGTCGACGGCCTTCAACGGCGTCTGCGCGTAGTTGGCCAGTTGTGCGGTGTAATCCAGATTCGAGGCCTTGAACGCCGCGCGGATGTACTGATCGTCGATAAAGGTGTTCAGGTCGAGCCCGCGATCGGCCTTCTTCAGCAGCTTCAGCGTGTCGATGGCGGTGCCCACAGCCTGGCGATATTCCGGTTTCCAGCTCAGGTCGCGGGTCTGCACGCCGAGCAGGCCATGGAACAGGTAATTGACCTCGGCGTCGACGCCGGTGACCTTGGCGATCAGCTCGCTGTATTTCTCGGGTTCGGCGGCCAGCAGTTGATTGGCCTCGATGCTCGCCCGCAGGTAGGCGACGACGATTTCCGGGTACTTTTTCGCGTAGGCCTGATCCACCAGCGCCCCGTGGAAAGTCGGCGCATTGGCCTGGGCGCCGTCGTAGATCTTGCGGGCGAAGCCGCGGCTCGGGAACAGTTCGGCAAACGGTACGAAGTCGGCGTGAGCATCGATCTTGCCGGCCTGCAGTGCGGAACCTGCGACTTCCGGCGGCTGGGCGATGATGTTCACATCCTTCAGCGGGTCCCAGCCCTGCTCCGCCACCGCGCGCAGCAACATGCCGTGGGCGGTGGAAGCGAACGGCACGGAAAGGGTCTTGCCCTTGAGTTCGCTCAGCGACTGCACACCGGACGCACTCGGCACCACGATGCCGTTGCCGCTGCCCTTGATACTGCCCGACAGCACGCTGATAAACAGGCTGTGCTTGCCGGCGGTTTCAAACGCCACGCCATTGAACGCGCCGGGGAAATCGGCCATGGCGCCAAAGTCGAGTTTGCCCGCAACCATTTCATTGGTCAGCGGTGCGCCGCTGGTGAAGTTCTTCCACTGCACATCGTATCTGACGTCCTTGTAGGCACCGTCGTGTGGCAAGTATTTGTCGAGCAGGCCCAGCTCGCGGATCAACAGCCCGCCGGCGGCGCAGTTGATGGTGGTGTCCTGGGTGCCGATGGCAATGCGGATGGTTTCGGCCGAGGCCGACAGGGTGAACGAAGCCAGTACCGGACCGGCGATTGCTGCACGCAACATGGTTGAAGCCCCTCGAATCATTTATTGGATGTTCGTCTCCGCCGCGATCAGGGCGCGGTGGGAAACGAGGGGTGTCTTGAATCAGGCGTCCGGTTTTGCCGGATAGCTTTGGGTTGTTCAGGCTGGCCTCTTCGCGAGCAAGCCCGCTCCCACATTTGACTGCGTTTCAACGCAATAAATAAGGAATGTCGACTTTCACCGCACCGGTCGGGCAGTCCTTTTCGCACGGCATGCAGTACCAGCATTCATCGAACGCCATGTAGGCCTTTTGCGTGGCCGGGTTGATCGCCAACAGGTCCATCGGGCAGACGTCGACGCACACGGTGCAGCCCTTTTCGGCGATGCATTTGTCCTCGTCCACGGTGACGGGGGCATTGGAGCGGAAGAAGATTTCCTGGGCTTGGTAGGCCATGGTTCGGACTCTCTCTGGTGATGCCTCAAGCGGCGAAAGCGCCAACCCGAAGACGGTCGTAGGCCTGCATTTCCTCGGCATCGAGGGGGATGATGTAAGGCTCGACGGCTTTCTTGAAACTGGTCATGCGCCCGTCTTCGCCCTTTTTCAGGTGGCAATGGCAGAACCATTCGCGGTCATCCCGTTGCGGGTGATCGACGCGGTAGTGATACAGGCCCCAGCGGCTTTCGGCGCGGAACAATGAGGCGCGTGCGGCCATTTCGGCGCAGTCGCGGATCACGCTGGTTTCCATGGCGCGCATCAGTTCGTGGGCGTTGTTGGCCTTCATCTGGTCGAGATCGCGTTCGATGTCACTGAAGCGCTGCAGACCGATTTCCATCTTTTTCGTCACTTTCGGCGGTTGCAGGTAATCGTTGACGAAGCGCCGCAGCTTGTACTCGACCTGCGCCGGCGGCAGACCGTGTTCGCGGTCCAGCGGCGCGTAGACCCGGGCCTTTTCCTTTGCAATCTGCTCAGCATCCAGCGCAGTGAACTCACGCCCGGCGACAAACTCCGCCGCGTTGTGACCGGCAAACCAGCCATAAGTGAACGCGCCCAGCATGTAATTGTGCGGAACGGTGGCCATGTCACCGGCCGAGTACAAGCCTTTCACCGAGGTTTCGGCGCGTTCGTTGACCCACACGCCGGACGCCGAATGGCCGCTGCAAAAGCCGATCTCGGAGATGTGCATCTCGACCATTTGCGTGCGGTAGTCGGTGCCGCGATTGGCGTGAAACTGGCCGCGACTCGGGCGCTCGTTGCTGTGCAGGATTTCCTCGATGTTCTGGATGGTTTCCTCGGCCAGGTGATCGAGCTTGAGGAACACCGGGCCGTTGCCGCTTTCCAGTTCCTGATGGAACTCCCACATCATCTGCCCGCTCCAGTAGTCGCACTCGATGAAGCGCTCGCCCTTGTTATTGGCGGTGTAGCCACCGAGCGGGCCGGTGACGTACGCACAGGCCGGCCCGTTGTAATCCTTGATCAGCGGGTTGATCTGGAAGCATTCGAGGTTCGCCAGTTCGGCCCCGGCGTGATATGCCATCGCATAACCGTCGCCGGCGTTGGTCGGGTTTTCGTAGGTGCCCATCAGGTAACCCGAGGACGGCAGACCGAGTCGTCCGGCAGCACCGCAGGCGAGAATGACCGCCTTGGCCTTGATCACATGAAAGTCGGCAGTGCGGCAGTCAAACCCCATCACGCCGTTGACGGTGCCCTCCTCGTCGGTCAGCAAACGGGTGCAGACCAGGCGATTGGTGATGTTCACCCGCGCGCGTTTCAACTGGCGATACAGGACTTTCTTGATGTCGTGCCCCTCCGGCATCGGCAGCACGTAGGCACCCATGTGATGGACCTTCTTCACCGCATAATCGCCGGTTTCGTCCTTCTCGAACTTCACGCCCCAGCGGTCGAGCTGCTCGATGGTTTCGAAACTGTGGGTCGCGTAGGCATACACCGCGGCCTGATTGACGATGCCGTCGTTGGCGATGGTGATTTCCTTGGTGTACTGCTCCGGCGTCGAGTGGCCGGGAATGATCGCGTTGTTCAGACCGTCCATGCCCATGCTGATCGCGCCGCTGCGCTTGACGTTGGCCTTGTCCACCAGCAACACCCGCAGATCCCTGTTTTTTTCCTTGGCCTTGATCGCCGCCATCGGGCCGGCGGTGCCGCCGCCGATCACGACGATGTCGTATTCCTGTTCGAGCGTCGTTCGACTCATGCCTGCTCCCCTTTTTGCCGGTCGATCCGCAGGCGGTACTGGAACGCATCGCCACGGTAGTAAAGGTGTTCGAAGTCCAGCGGCTGGCCGTTGGCGTCGTGGGTCAGACGCTCGATGCGCATGATCGGCGAACCGGCTTCGACGTTCAGGGCCTGGGTCAGGTCGCTGTCGGCCAGCACCGCGTCGATGGCCAGATCGGCGTGGCCGAGCGCAATGCCGCAGTCGTTTTCGAGGATCAGGAAGATGTCACGGGTCACCAGATCGGCCTTCTCCAGCCGTTCGCCGACGGCTTTGGGCAGGTAGGTGATTTCCAGCGAGATCGGCTCGCGGTTGATCAGCCGCACCCGTTTGATCTGCGCGACGATCTCGCCTTCGGCGACCTGCAAGCGCTCGGCGACCCGTTTGTCGGCGGCAATGAATTTGAAGCTGCGCAGACGGTTGATCACCTCGTAGCCTCGGCCGGTCATGGACTCGGCGAGGCCTTGCAGGGAGCTGACGTTTTGAAAGGTCTTGGGTTTGGCGACGAAGGTGCCTTTGCCGTGGATCTTGAAGATCAGCCCTTCTTTCTGCAGATCGCCCAGCGCCTGGCGCACGGTGATGCGGCTGACCTTGAACAGCGTGCCAAGCTCGCTTTCGGACGGCATCTGGCTGTCTTGCGGGTATTCGCCGTCGAGAATCCGGGCGCGCAGTACGTCGCGCAGTTGGGTGTGCAGCGGGACGCTGCCTAAGGAGAGAACGTTATCGGTCATCACGGGATCACTTGTCATAACGAGTTATGACGTGATCTTAGAGACGTTATGACAAGCGTGAGAAATACCGAATGAGCATAAGGTTAGATGCGCAACACCATCCCCTGTGGGAGCGACGGTGTGGGCTGGGGAATTATTGGCGCTTGAGGATCTGATCCATGACCCAATCTGTCTTCAGCGCTTCGTCGGCGATTGCCGGATGCTGCGACTCACCGCGAATCTGCGCGTTCATGCCCAGCACGTGATGCCACTGAATGTGTTCGTGATGGGGGATTTCAAGGCTGATGTGCTCATCGCCACGTAACTCGACCGGATGCTCGTCGAACACCGAAAAACCGATCCGCCCCTGGCTGCCGATGATCTCGACCCGATCCTCGCGTCGGTCCGCCACAAAACTCCAGCAACCCGTGCCCAGCGCACCCGAAGCGAATCGCCAACTGGCGCTGACTGCATCTTCCGCCACGTACAGTCCGGCCTGACGCGCCGTGAAACCGGCGACTTCAACGATGTCGCCAAGCAGGTACTGGAACAGGTCGAAGCCATGGCTGGCCAGATCCGCGAAATACCCGCCACCCGCCACCGCCGGATCGGTGCGCCAGTTGGCGCTGCCATCCAGATCCTTCGATGAGGGTGCCTTGGTCAGGGTCCAGCTCAGGTGGCGAACCTCACCGATACACCCCTGCTCCAGCCATTGCCGAACCTGCTGGAAACGCGGCAACGAACGGCGGTAATAGGACACGAACAGATGCAGACCGGCGTCGGCAAACACCTGCTGCATCTCACGACTTTGTCCGGCGTTGAGCGCCATCGGTTTTTCCACGCAGCAATGTTTGCCGGCAGCGGCGACCTTCAGGCTATAGGCGTGGTGACTGTCGGGTGGCGTGGCGATGTACACCGCGTCCACCTCGGGGTCGTTGATCAGGGCATCGACATCGGTGTAAATCCGGGCGATGCCGTGGCGCGCGGCGTAATCGGTCACGGCTTCGAGGCGGCGCCCCATGACGGCCACCAACGCCGAGCCGGGGGCCTTGTAGAAGGCCGGCCCGCTCTTGCGTTCGGCGACACTGCCGCAACCGATCATGCCCCAGCGCACCACGTTCATGCTTGCGCCTCAGCCGATGCGCAACGCGCGCAGGTCGAGGTGGCCGTTTTGCAACGGCGGGCACCAGTAATAGCCGCCAGTGATCGGCCGGCTGATGCGGTACAGGCCGTCGGTGATGCCGTCTTCCAGACCGCTCATGCGCCGCAGTTGCGCTTCGAAGGCATCGAGGGAGAAACCGAACGCCAGGAACATCAGGCCGGCGCGATCACCTTCGATCCACGGCATCGAACGGCGCACGACGAAGGCTTCGGGAGCGAAGCTTTCCTGGGCGGTGCGCTTGACGTGGGCGGACACCGGGGCGTCATCGATCTCTTCGTTGTCGCTCAGGCGACGGCCCATGATGTTGTCCTTGTCTTCGGCGGACAATGCATGGAAGCCCTTGAGGTCGTGCTGCCACTGCTGGATCGCGGCAAAGCTGCCACCGACCAGCCCCTCGGCACCTTCACTTTGCAGTGCGGCGGCGATGGCAGCTTCGTCATGGGGGTTTTCGGTACCGTCTTCATAACCGGTGAGGTCATGGCCGTCCTTGTGGCGGAAGGCTTCCTGCATCTGCACCAGACGCAACGCCGGGGCCAGTGCGGCCTCAAGCGCGGTGCTGCGGTTGAGCAGTTCACCACGATCGACGCCGTGCAGCCAGACCCACAGGGCGTGCTGGGTCGAAGGGTTTTCCACGCCGACGCCGGTCAGCGCCGGAAAGCTGCGCAGGCCGTCGATGTTCACGTTCAGGGCCTTGACCAGGGATTCACCGAAGCCGACCACCGCCGATTTGCCGTCCACCAGATTCAGCAGGTTGTCGATCGCCTGCGGCAGCGCTTCAACCGACTCGAGGGCGAAAAACAGGTGACGTGCTTGCGGCGGAACTGGGGTGGCGAGGATGCCCGGCTGGTAGTAACTCATGTGAACTCCTTGGGAAAGAGCGCGGAGTTTAACTGTAGCCGGAAGGTTTGTGTGGGATCAGATGACGCACTCGTTGCGCCACGCACTCGGGCTTTTGCCGGTCCAGCGCTTGAAAGCCCGCCGAAAACTGCGCACGTCGCTGTAGCCGACTTCCTCGGTGATGCGTTCGATGGGCATGTCGGGATTGGCCAGCAGGCTCATGGTACGTGCCTGACGCACTTGTTCCAGCAATGCCTCAAACGTCAATGAATGCTCGGTCAGTCGCCGACGCAAGGTACGGCTGCTCATGTTCAGATCACCGGCGATCTTCTCGATATGGCTGCCCCGGCTCAGGTCCCGGGCAATAGCGCGCTCCACGGCCTGGATCAGATCGAGTTTCTGATGGACTTGCGCCGCCTCCAGCTCCAGCAGTTTGACCGCCTGACGCAACGCCAGCGAATGATGGTTGGGCAGGTTCACATCCAGCCACTGCGCGTCGATCAGCATGCGATTGTGCAGACAGCCGAAGCGTATGTCCGGCCCCAGCAGCCGCCGGTATTCATCGACGTAATCCGGGGCGGCGTGAACGAACTCCACGGCAATCGGTTTGAACGCCTCACCCACCAGCGCCCGGCCGTAGACCAGCAGGCTGGCGTAAAACTCTTCGACAGCAAACACCTGCACGTCGGCAAACGGCAGCCGGCATTCAACATCCAGGTAGATCTGATCGCCCACCACATCGACGCTGGATACGACGATCCCGCCGGACGTGTGCTGATGCCGGACCCCGATTTCGAAGGCATCGCGCAAGGTCTTGCACAGCGAAAGCACGTGTCCCAGCAGACCGAGAGTCCCGAGCACGTTCTGCGCACCGACCCACAGCCCCAGCCCCTGATTGGGCACCGCCTTGAGCGCACGCTGGATCATGGCCACGGCCTGCCGGTAGGAAATGCGTTGCGAAGGATCCTGCAGATCCTCGACGTCAAAGCCCAGGCCACGGCACAGGCTTTGCGGCTCGATGCCTTTGCCGGCGACGACTTCGGCCAGGGTCTGCAACAGAAATGGCGACACCAGCGCCAGATCGAAGGTGGGGTCTTGGAGTTTGACGTTCATGGGGGCTGACATTCCGGATCACGTTGAATTGTTATTTTTGTTACCGGTTATGTCGAAGGAAGTTAGCACAGGGTTGATCGACTGTCCGCAGAAGCCCCCTTCCGTGTCCGCCAATACCCTGCCCCGGTGTGCGCCAAGGGCTTATTTCTATCGTGGCCGGGCGCCCTGCGCGCCGGCAGTGCGCCCAAACACAATAATAATGAGGACAGACATGATCCCGAACCGCGCGACACTTCCTGTGCGACTGGCGCTGAGCCTGCTTGGCTGCGCCGCCACCCTGCCGGCCCTGGCCACCGAAGCCGGCGTCGACAACATCGGTACCGGCACCGACGGTTTTTTCGTGCTGCCGCTGGACGTCGACAACCTTCCCGAAAACATGGTTGCCTTCAATCTCTACTACAACCACTACAAGGCGACGAAGCTCAACATCAGCTCATTCGGCGGGAAGGTGCCGAACGTCGAGATCGAATCCACGGCGGTCATCCCGCGCATCGACTACCTGAGCCCGGTGCGGGTGCTCGGTGGACGTCTCGCCGGCTACATCGCCCAGCCATGGCTGAAGCAGGAAGTCTCGGTATTCGGCCAGAGCGACACCCGCGAAAGCATGGGCGATACCACCTTCGCGCCGATCATCCTGTGGGACATGGGCAAGAACCTGACCCTCGGCGCCGCCGTGGAAATCACCGTGCCCACCGGCGAATACAGCGTCGATCGGCTGGCCAACACCAGCAACAACTTCTACACCTACAAGCCGCTGTTCTCCTTCACCTGGCTGCCGACGGACAAGACCGAAATCTCGATGAAGACCACCTACAGCTTCAACGAGAAAAACAAGGACACCGACTACAAGTCCGGGCAGATCTTCCACTTCGATTACTCGGCCAGCTACAAGATCACCGACGACCTGATGCTCGGCGTCAACGGCTACTACCTGAAGCAGACCACCGACGACAAACAGTTCGGCCACACTGTGCAGTTCGCCGGTCAGGATGTCGACGATGGCGTACGCGGCAAAGTCTTCGCCATCGGCCCGGCGCTGCACCTCACCTTCCTCAAGTACGCCAGCGCGGAAATCCGCTGGGCCAGGGAGTTCGACGTGGAGAACCGGCCGGAGGGGGACATGTTGTGGGCGAAGGTGAGTATTCCCTATGCATTTTGAGCGTATTTGTAGGAAAGCGCGCCTGAATGTGTAGCCGGAAAAGTTGAAAAACACTGGGGTGGAATAGGCCTACAGCGGCGGTCGAGATTGCCGGACAACGGTGGGAAACGTCCGGCAGATTTCAATGGGGGTACTTGCAGATACTGGATCCCGCTGCCTCGTGGCTCCTCAAGGGCTCATGGGGTGCATCGTCTGCCAGTGACGACAATGGGCCATTCCCCCCCCTAGACTGCTGAAATTGATCACGGAGATCACTATGAGCATTTTGCTTTCCCCGTTTTACTCTGACTTCGACTCCGAAGAAGAGGCAGAGAGCTACGATCGCTGGTTTCGTGCCAAGGTTCAGGAGGCACTTGATGATCCCAGCCCGGGCATTCCCCATGAGGAAGCCATGAGGCGGCTCGACCAACTATTGGAAGAGAGACGCAAGAATCGACGCGCTGCCGCTTGAATGGAGCAATCAAGCTCTGGACGATCTGGCTGACATTATCGATTACGTTGAACAATACAACTCCAAAGCTTCAGCGGCTCTGCAACAAAAGGTTGGTGCAGCAACGCAAAGGCTTTCATCAATTCCCTATGGTTACCGGTCCGGTCGAGTGCCAGGCACTCGGGAAATGGTGGTCAATCCAAACTATCTGCTGGTCTATCGAGTGAACGGGCACATCAAAATACTGACGTTAGTCCACACCCGACGACAATACCCACGAACCTCATCAACCTGAAAAAAAGGGCGGCCAAATGGCCGCCCGAAGCGTACTGCACGAGAGTCTTTTACAACGTCAGCTGCCCCCGCTCCTCCTCGGTCAGCTGCTGTTTCGCCTGTTCATCCAGGGCTCCGGCGCCCAGCACCTGCACCGGGCTGTCGGGGTTGTAGCCCGGTGTCGGTACACGGCTGGCGCCATCGCGGCTTGGGGCCAGTTGTTCGTTGCCGAAGCTCAGCACCTGCACGGTGAACACCGAGGCCTGGTTCTGTCGTGACGCGGCCTGCTGCTGACGGGCGACGTCTTCCGCCGCCTGGGTGGCCGACGACGCCGCGGAACTGGCCGAGGTGATCGCCCCGGTGTTGACCGCCGAAACCACCGGCACGCCGGTCGCCTTGCCCTGCACCGAGATGTTGGCGGCGTTGACCACCGTCAGCGCGGCGATGTTGACGTTGCCCGAGACGCGAATCCCCGCTTCGCCCGCATCGATGGTGCCCAGCGGCGCTATCAGGTCGATGTCCCCCGGGGCGACTTCGGCAATCGGGTTGAGCGTGGCGATACCGGCGCCGGTGCTCGGTACCGAGGGCGACAGGGTCACGTTGCCCCAGCTGTCGTACACACGTTTCGGCGGGGTATAGACCACAGTGGTTTTCGAACCGCGACCGGCGTTGATGTCGCCCTCGGCAGACCAGCCCAGAATCGAACCGCCGAAGGTGGTCATGATCCGGCTCTGCCCCAGCAGGATACTGTCCCGGGAATACAGCTGAATGTTCCCCGAACCCTGGGTGATGATGCCCGCCGTGGACGGCGGCGCGGCGCCTTCGATGCCGAACACCTGACCACCGCCCGGCGTGAGCATCTGGATATCGCCGCCAAACAGCGTCTTGACCCCGGCGCCTCCATAAAGAGTGATATCGCCGTCATAACGGATCGGGTTGCCGGCCACATCGGTGCTCGGGAACAACGAAGCGATGGCGTTACGTCCACGCAGATAACTGCCTTTGCGCGGGCCGTCGACATCGTTGTACTCCAGGCCACCGGCGCGCAGCTCGGCGAAATACACCTGGCGGGCGAAGATCGCCTGCTCGGCACTCGGCAGCGCGGCGAAGAAGGCTTGCGCCTGCTCGGCGTTGCCGCTGAAACCGTAGCCGAGGGTCAGCCAGCTCTGCAGTTCGTCGAGGTAGGTCTTGACCACCTTGCCCGGTTGCCCGCTGAGGGAAACGTTCGGGTCGGCAAGGTTGCGCGGGTTCAGGTAGCGCGCGATGAACCGCGAATAGTCAGGCCCCTGCGCGCCCACGCCCGCCTGCAACACCACACTGGCGCCCGGTCGCTGATCACCCGCCACCAGCGAGCCGAGACTGGTAATGCTGGCACGGTCTTCCATGAGGATATGGCGCCCGGCATTGATATCCAGGACGCCGGGACCGGCGATATCGAAGCTGCTGTAAAGGATGTCACGCCCTGCCGAGACCCGCGAAACATCCCGAGGATCGTCATGCACGAACAGGTTGCCGGTCGAAGTGATGCTTTCTGTTACCGGTACGCCCATCTCGGCGTTGGGCACGGTCGTGGGGTTGCCGAGGAAAGTGCCCGACGCCACGATATCGCGTCCCGCCAGCATCCACACCGGGCCTGCCGCTTCGTACCAGGTCCGTTTCGACAGATTGAACGTCAGCGTTTCACCACTGCGCACCCCCACCAGGTCACCGGTCAAGGCATAGAACCGTGCGGGCGCCTGCACCTCGCTCAAACCCGAGTAACTGTTGGCATCGAAAGCAAACAGCGGATAGCGCAGGTTTTTATCGGGTGAAACCCCGTCACTGCCACGGTTGGTCATGACCGGCGTTTTCGAAGTGTTGTTACCGTAGCCATTGAAGGCCGGTGCGAATGGCGTAGCGATGGCCGACGGACTGGCACCCGACTGATTGATTGCATAGCCACCGGCATAGATCGAATCCTGCGCCAGGAGCTCCAGTTGCCCGGCCTTCGAGGGCGCCAGCAACAACGAGTACGCCGTCGCCGGCGAAAATCCGCTGCCTTGCATGTAGGTCGCCGACGGCCCGGCATAAATCGAACCCTGGGCCGCCACCGCACGCAGAATCGACGGATATACAAAGCGCCCATCGGTAGGCGATGTGTTTCGCCCGATCACGGGGCCCTGTCCGTCGACCTCGCCCAGTTGTGTACTTGGCGTCAGGTTGCCGCCAGCCGAAAACAGATCGATAGCCGTGTGGTCGGTCCATAGCGAGAAACCACTCAATCCGCCCCCGTCATGCACGACACCGTCAGCGGTGGAGAACGGCGTCGAGTTCTGCAACCGGACCCGACCCGGGTCCGCTGCGCCACCCAACACCAGATCGCCGCGGGTATTGAGGCTCATGACCGAGTCGCCAGGGATCAGCACCAGGCCGCCGGAAGCACTGCCAGCGGTGGATGTGAACGGGTCAAACGGTCGGACTTCGCGCGGGTCCTGCACATAGGACGCTGCGCCGTACTGCAGATTGATTCCACCCAGCGCTGCGCCGGTCAGTCGGGCCGCGCCGCGCAGGTTGATCAAGGCGCCTTGCAGGTCGTGTCGGGGGGGAGCCACGCCATTATTGCCGGCCCGGGCCTGCAACGACGGATTGAGCGAACCACCGATGCGGATGTCCATGTCACCGCCACCGGTCAATTGCAGCCGTCCATCCTCGCCGACGCGCCCGGTACTGCCGACCGCCACGATCAAGCCTTGACCACGGGGATAAAGATGGGTGTTGGAGTTTTCACCCAACGCCTTGAGCATGCCCGCATCGGCACCTGCGCGCAGGCTGATGTTGCCGCCACCCAACGTGCCGAAACCGGTGAAGCCAACCAGGAACGGCCCGGTATCGACGCCTTGGTCAGGCAACGGCTGAGTCGCATAACTGCCGAAGTTGATCCACCACGCCGTCGGCACATCGCTGTTGCCGGTACCCTGACGCCAGAGCCAGTTGCCCACCGCCACACTTGGCACTTGTTCAGGTGTTTCCAGGGTTGCCGAAGGGCCGCGCCGCCCCAGCACATCCCCCGAAACAGAACCACCGGCGTTGATGGTCAGGTTGCCGCCCATCCGGGGGTACCAGGCCTGATACAGACTGTCGTTGCCCGTAACCCACCGCTCGTAATCGCTGCCGGCACTGCCCAGCACCGAACCGTTGTCCGACAGACGTCCGCGCGGCTGGTTGAAGCGTGGATCGATCTCTTCGGATTGGGTGCCGGCGGTATACACGCCAAACGGTGAGTCCATGCTCAGATTACCGGCGGCGAGCACGTCCAGATCCCCGGTGCCGGTACGCAGCACGCTGAACATTTGTGTGCGGGTCTTGACGGTAATGCCCGGTTTGTTTTCCACGCACAGCTCAGGGAAAGGACCACACCAGGCCAGCACGTCGTCATCGCTTATCGCTGACCCCGGGGGCATGCCCATCCAGTTGTCCGGTGCCCAGGTCCATCGCGGTGCCGAAACGCAGGAGTTCGGTGCCCAGTCGCACCATTCCTTGAGCTCGTCAGGGACCGGATCGCCCGGAGTGAAACCACCCAGGTTGCCTTCACCCCAGACCAGGGTGGGTGGTTTTTCAGTGACTTTGAGCCCGTAATGCGTGTCGGCCAGACGCAGATTGCCGTCGCTGGAAACCGGCTTGATCGCACGCGTATCGGCGGCGCCCAAATCGGCCCCCGCCACCACCCGCATCGACCAGGACGCGCTGCCGGCCGGCAACAGGCTGGCAACGGCCCAGTTGCGCCCCTGCTGGTTGCCGTTCAATGGCCGCAATTCGATAAAAGCCGTGCCATCGGCCAGCACCACATCGGTCATCGATGGAATCAAGGAACCGCGCAGCAATGCCAGCGATCCACTCAAGCGCACACCTTTGATGGCGTTGGTACCGGCTTCGACGCTCCCGGGCAACGGCACGCCTTTGGGCCAGCGAATCGCTTCGACAGAGGTGACGCCATTCAAGCGAATGCCCGCGCCAAGACGACTGCCGGCCGGCAATGTGACGCTGTCGGTCAACAGCGTTCCAGCGGCATAAAGCAGCTGGCCCGAGGCATCGTGAACTGCGCCTGCCAATACCGTACCGGCGCCCAGCGTATAAGGTGCGGCCAGGGTCGCCTCGGTTGGCAACAACGTGCCACCGGCCAGGGTTGTCGCTTGCAGCGGCACGTCATAGTTCAGCGTGACACCCGGCTGGAACAGCGTGCCTTCAGCCAATGTGACACCGGCCCCAGGCACCACCAGATCTCCGCCAAACGGCTGAATCCCCGGCAACAGTTTCCAGCCTGCATCGTCGACCGTCTCGGGTGGCGGTGCAAAACCGTCATTGAGGCTGCCGTGAATATCGAGATTGCCGCCGGCACGAATCACCAGGCTGCCTGACTCGCCAGAGCCATGGATGGCGGTTTTCCGCGTATGCGGATTCAGACTGGCATAGCGGTAACCGGACAGATCCACATCGCCCTGCACCACCAGATCACCGTCAGCGGTTTTGCTGACAATCTCGACGCCCGGCCGCAGATGGAAGGCATCGGCATAGGTGGCATTGTTCAGGCCGGACAGTTTGTTCTGCAGCAGGTTGCTGTTGAGCAACGCGGCATCAATGAATGCCGTGCTGTCGCCATGGATACGGTCAAGGTAGGCCTGGTCGATAACCTGATACGGACGTCCGCTGGCCGCCGGGTCTGTACCGTCGCTGGCATCGCTGTAACGGCGCGTGGCATTGAGCCCGATCGAACGGGCGCCCTGAATGTCCAGCGTACCGCTGGCATCAATGGCGATGTCACCGCCAGCCAGACGTGGCGCGTTCAGTTCCAGCGTACCGCGCGCCAATCCATCGGATTGCCCGGGCAATGGCCCCGAAGCAGCCTCGGTGCCATGGCGCAGATCGATCCGCGCGCCGGCCCCCAGCGTCAGCCTGCCGTCGCCGGAGTTGAGCTCGACCATCGCCCGGTTCGGTGCATCGATGATTTTTCCGTAGCTGTCGACCCGCAACACACGACCATGGGCGTCGAGCACAGCACTGCCGGTCAACGTCAGGCCGTTCTTCGCCGACAGACGAATCGAACCGACCCTTGCGCCACTCGCGTCGACAAGCCCTGCGACGGTCAGGCTACCGTTGTCCACCGAGACATTCACCTCACCGGCATTGAGCCCGTTGCCGATCAACAGATCACCCTGCTTGAGTTGCAGGCTGCGGCTGCCGAAAACCTGCCCTGCGTTCAAACGCTGGTTAAGGACCTCGAATTGCTGGCTCGGATCGCCATTCAAGTGTTGCGCGCGGATGTCCACGCCACCGGCCTTGTACGGCACCCACGTGCCGCCTGCGTCATAACTGCCGCTGCTGGCGCCGAGGATCCGGCCCTGCAGATCGACCATCCCGGCATCGTTGCCCAGGGCAATGGCGCTGAGATTGCCGGCCTGATTGTTCTGTGCCGACAGGTCGATGAGCGAGCCCGCAGCCTGACGGATATTGCCGTGGCTGCTGTACAACGCCACATCACCGCCCCAGCTGTACTTGTTCACATCATTGAAGGCAAGGGCACGCCCGGCCATATCCAGGTACGCGCCACTGTTCAGGGTCAGGTCTTCTGCCGATTTGATCACCAGTTTGCCGCTGGCCAGAGCAATGCGACTGTCGAGCGTGACGTTGCGCGCATCGAGGGTCAGTTCCGCGCCGAGGGCATTGGCCGCAGCCGGGGTACCGGCGCCGGTCAGCGTCAGGTTGTTACCGGCCTTGAGCAGATTCACCGAGGCCGCCTCTCCCGTCAGCAACGGGGTGCGCAGGTTGAGGTTGCCGCCGCTGTAGGCATAGCCCTCGACCGGATCGAAAGCGCCTTGCGTTTGATACACCGCCAGGCTGCCTTTGTGGTTGGCGGTGATGCGGTCGCTGGCGGTCAGATTGACGTCGGCAAAACCCAGCACCAGGCGATCGTTCTGCTCCCGACCACTGGCCTGCGGGTTGGGCCCGTAACCGAACTCGATGCGTTGTGCCTGAATGTCGAGCGTGCCCTGTCCGGTGCCCGCGCCGCCGCTAATGACAGCAGCGGGCGCTTGGGTGGCACCGTTCCACACCAGATTGGCAGTGCGGATGCTCGCCACCTCAGTGGCTTCACCCAAGCCGTAAATGGCCGGCGTGCCGAGTATCAGATTTTGCAGTTTGCTCACGCCAGTCTGCGGATCCAGCGTATCGAGAGTGACATTGCCATAGAAATTGAATGCATCGCGGCTGGTCAGGCTCAACGTCTCCAATGCCGGAGCGCCGAACTGCGTGTCGCCGCGCAACAGCCGGTCGAGCACGTTCTGGTTCAGGGTCAGGCCGGTCGGCACGCGACTCCCGGCGGCACTCAAGGCTTCGGCACTGCCGGCATTGATCGCGCCCACTGCCAGCGTCAGATGGCGGGTCCCGAAGCGTACCGTTTCATCAAGCTCGAACTGTTTGTCTGTGGCCGCCGTGATGCTGCCATTGGAGTAAAGCAGCGTCGGGTTGGTGCAGGTGGTCGTCGGGCAGTTGCCGATGCGAATATCCCCCGCGCCGGAGGTCGGGGTCGACGGCGACGGCGCGAGCACATTGGTCCAGCCGTTCGAGACCACCAGCAGACCTGCCGTGCCCGGCGCATAGGTAAAGCCTGCGGAAGAATCGTACGGTACGTCGCCGCGCCCCAGGGTGTTGATCCCCGAGCCGGCCTCCAGACTGATGCGGCCACTGGTACTGGTGGTACGCAGCAGCACTTCAGGCGCAGACAACACGGCGCCTTCACGCAAGCTGATATTCGATGTGTCGCCAATGAACGAGACGATGTTGCCAGCCGTGTTGTAATCGATCGTCGGCTGAGCCCCGAGGGTCAGACGGCCTGCACCCAGTCTGTTGAGGCTGTCGGCATAGAGCGACACACCGCTGAACCCCTCGGTACGCCGATGCCCGTCGCCGAGCAGTTCCACATCGCGCGCGCCCCTCACCACCGCCGTCCCGACCACGCCGCCGGTGGCAGGTTTGAACAACACCTGTCCAGAGAAATCCAGCGCAATGCCCTGCTCGGCGCCCGACATCAGATACAGATTCAGCGACTTGCCGTCCATCGGCGCCAACGCCCGTGGTACGCCACGCCGCGCAGCGTCACTGCGGATGAATTGAGTAAAACCGGTTTCGTTGTACTGCGAATAGCGGCGCACGACATCGGCCGAGGTCAGGATGACCTGGCTGGCCAGGCTGTCACGCAGCCCGGTGTTGGCAATCGACATCAGCCCCGAAAGGGTCCATGAACCATTGCGCAGAGATAACGCGCCAGGCGTGACACCCGGTGCGGCCTGGCCGTTGACCTCGACCCGAAACGCCCCCGGCAACAAGGCGAACGTCGAAGGCAGCAGCGTATAGGTGCCCGCCGCCAGCCCCGGCACGCCGGCCCCGAGGGTGATCTGCTGGCCGATACGCGGATCAACCGCTCCCGCTTCGGCGAGCATCGGCGCGTAGGTACTCTGATTGCCGGGCACGATGGCGTACACCGGGTTGCTGGCCAGGCCTGGCAAACTGAATGTGCCGTCCGCAGCGTTGCGCACCAGCGGATTGAAGCGTGCATCGGTAGAGCCGCCGCGCCCGGACACAAATCCGGCCCCTCGCAGGTCGCCGCCGCCAGACAAATCGATCAAGGCGCCCTGTTGCACATCGACGTATCGCGAAGTCAGCGTTACACCGGCGGTTTCTGCGGTAATCCCCTTGAGCACAACCGATTTGCCAGCGTAGCGATAGTCGATGCCGTCGGTGGTGCCGCCATAGGGCATGACCAGTCCGTCGGCGCTGACCGAGGTCACACTGCCTGGCAACAAATGCAGGTCGTGGGTATTGACCACGGTCTCGTCACCCAGACGGATCATGCCCAGCGGCGCACGAACAATGCCGCCCTGCTCGATGTGCCCGGCGGCCAGCGTCAGGTCGCCAAACACCGAGTAAGGCAGGGCGACCGGAGCGTTTCCGACGCCGGTGATGCGCAAGTTGCGCGCCGGGTCGGCGCCCGGGTGCACGCTCTGGTAACCGACCCGCACCTCGGCAGTGACATCACTGGCCGGATAGATTTGCGCGGCTTGCAGGTTCAGGTCTCCTGGGGTCCACAACTCTGATTTGGTGGTGTACCCCGTCGGAGCCAGGAAGCGCAGATCACCCCGGCTGTGCAAAGTCACCTGATCAAAGCCACGCCGACTGACCTCGATGGCCGCACCGTTACGTGAGGCGATCGTCCCCGCCGTGCCGAACGACAGGCTGTTGCCCAGATCCAGCAAGTCCGCCGTGGCGTTGAACGTGGCGGGTGCCACATGGGTCGTCGGCGTATTCATGACCCGCGGGCGCAGGTAACCCGGCGCGTCGAAGTATTTGCCGGTCCCCGACAAGCGCAGATATGGCGCTGACAGGTTGATCCGCGCATTGTCTCCGGCGCCGTCGGCCAACGCCAATGCGCCGGCATACAGGCTCAGACTCTGGCGGCTGTGCAGATCGACATCGCCGTCGAACGACAGCAAGCCATTGCTCAACAGGCTCAGGTTGTCGAAACCGCCGGCCATCAATTGATTGGCGCCCAGGCGGGCACGACCGTATTGCAAGGCTGAAGCGCCGGAACCGGGTTGCAGATCCGGCGGCAACAGAGACTTGCCTGCGTCCTGTCCGAGGATGATTTCCCTGGGGGTACGCACTTCATTGGCGGCAAGATTGAGGTCGTAGATCGGCGTCTCCAGCGCAATGTCCAGACGCCCGCCGGCTGCGCCCGCACCACCGGCGACTGCACGCAGGCTGCCATCGATGAACAGGCCGTTATAGGAACTCAGGCTGATTCGTCCACCGTCGGTGGCTATCGGCGTCGCCCCCTGCCCGGCGATATCCAGCACGGCTTGCGCGCCGGACGCATCCAGTCGCGCACCCTCGCGCACGATCACATAAGCATCGGCCGACGTGGCCGTGGCTTTTTTCGCATCGATTTCACCGCCGACGATGATCGTGCCGCCCTTGCCCACCAGCCCGTAAGTACGACCCAGCGCATCCACCGCCGTGGCCGCGCGGCCGGCCACATCCAGCACCGCGTGTTCGCCGATCCAGATCGAGCGGTTGTGCGCAGCGTTGTCAGCCAGTTGCGAGGCGTCGGCGACGTCGAGCGAACCGAACTGTTGCTGGCGAATATCGAGGGTACCGCCCCAGGCATTCAGCTCGCCATCGAGGGTGATCTGCCCCGCGCCGCGCAAGTTGATGCTCTGCCCCGGATCGACGCTGATGCGCGAGCCCCGGCCGAGGCTCAGGGTCGTGTGCGCAGGATCGACCAACCTGACTTCGCCGGTACCGGCCTGCAGCGTCAGGCTGGCCCCGGCACGCCGGGTCAGTTGGGCCTTGGTCGGGTTTTCCTGATAGAGCGGCGGCGTCCACAGTTCGAGAGCCTGTTGCGGCGCGACACCGCTGACCTGATTGGCGGCCGCCTCGCTGAAGCGATAGACCGGCATGGACACGTCAATGACGGTGTTATCCGTCACTTGCATCCGGTTCAGGCCAATCAGGTTGTAGGTCGAGAAGCCTTTGTCAAACAGCGTCGGCGTCAGCTGCAACACCGTATCGGCCTGAAGCTTCTCGGTCTGGCCGATCAGCACGTCGCCGGTCTGCAGTGACAAACGGCCGCCGCCGGACACACCATAACCCCGAAGTTGGCCGTCCAGGGTCAAGTGACTGTCACCCGACGCGGACAAGGCGCCGGCCTCCAGCGTCACGTCACCGCCCTTGCCACCGCGGGTCTTGCCGTTGGCCAGAATCGCGCCGCCGGACGACACATCCAGCAGGCTGCCGGCACCGACTTCGATGTCGCCACTGCTGCGAATCGACACCGACCCACCGTCCAGATACGCCAGGCTTGCGGCATCGTCCGGGTTGGTGCGCAGGTTGCTCCACAGACCGCGAGTGTCCAGTTGCACGCCTTCAGCCACGCTCACGCGGGTGGCCTTGCCGGTCGGTGCGACGAGCCGGGTGTCGGTGAGGCGATCGGTGTTGAGCTGATTGAGCACATTGCCCAGATGCAGGCTGCCGCCCCGGGCCGTCAGGCCGGCGTCGAGCTGCACGTCCGGACCGTAAAGGGTGATGTCGCCGCCATTGTCGACGGTGACGGCGCCTTGCACATCGATCCGTTCTTTGGCCGCGACCTTCAGCGCGCCCAGTTGCCCGTCACTCAGTTGCCCGGCATCGAGGAACAATTTGCCGCTGCGTGCATCGGACACCGCAGCGGTCAGGTCCCGATCATTGCCGGCGACCGGACGCTCACCGCCGACCTGCACCTGATCGAGCAACGGATTGAGGCCGTAGAGCAAGCCACCGGACGCCGCCACATACGCCGGGTCATAACTGCCGACAATCAATTGTCCGCGCCGCGCCCGAGCCGTCTGACTCTGCGCATAGCCATCGAGTACGGCACGCGGTGCCTGGGTCTGGCGTTCGCCCTGATACACCTCGCCAAGCATCTGGCCTTCGAGCACGGCGTTGCGGGTGCCGATCACCAGTTGCCCGGCATCGCGCCCCACGGTGTAGCCCGACTCCCGACGGCTGGCCGGCGCAATCAACGAGTTGTAGTAGTAACTCGTCTGGCCCCAGCGCTGGCTGCTGTCTTCATAACCCTTGTACAGCCCGGTGTAGAGCAGATCTCCAGGCGCTATGGAGACTTCATACAGGCGCCCGTCGGCACCGCGCAGCCAGCTCTGGCGAATTTCGCCACTTTGAACATCCAGCGTGCCGCCGGAGAGGTTGATCAACGAGCCCTTCTCGGTGACCACGTCATTGCCGGCAAAACTCACCTGCCCGCCCTGGGCCATCCATTCGCCGACGCTGTGGCCCTGGGTGCCGAGGTAACCGCCGACCTCGAGCAAACCGCCAGCGGTGTACCAGCGATCCGTCGCGTAACCGTTGGTGCCGGCCGGGACGTAGACCAGCTCACGCACATCGACCCAGATGTCATTGCTGTTGAGTGCACCCTTCTCGCGGTTGACCGAAGCATCGCGCTGCTCGTTGCCCTGGACGTTGATTTTGATGCTGTTGGATTCCATCGCGACTTTCACGCCGATGGCGCCGGAAACATCGATCAATGCGCCGTCACGCACCAGGCTGCGACGCTGCGCGGCCACGGCGACCTGGCCGCCGGTGGCCAGGGTGATCGAGCCGTTCTGGAACTCGACGCTGCCGCCACTCTGAATGTCGATGCGTGACTGATCGCTGCGAATCCTGTTGTTGGGCGTAACGCCCGTCAACGCGGCTTGATGCTGGCTGTCGAGCGCCGTCAGGTCGCTGCTGTCGAGCAGGATCGCCGTCGCACCGCCCTTCCCCAGTGTCACGCTGCCCTGGGTGTCGGTGGCCGGGTTGAGCAAATGGATCGTGCCGCGTGTCGCTACCGAAGTGCTGGCCAGCAGCACACCGTTTTGCACGACCTCGTGACCGGTCAGGGTGATGTCGCCGGTCGCCGCCCGAATCAGGCCGTTGTTGCTGACCTTGCCGGCCGCGCTGCCGGTCTTGAAGCCCGGCGTGACTTCATTGCCGAAGGTCGTGGAGAACGCGTTGCCTTCAGTGCCCGAGCCTTTGCGGATGTAAAAGCGATCCCCCGCGCCGAGCACGGTCTGGCCCTTGGCGGTGTCGATGCTGCCGTCGTTCTGCACTTCGCTGCCGAGCAGCAAGGCATAACCGCCGGCATCGGTCGATTTGGCCGGCCGGGCCGTTTCGATGGACGCGCCGCGCTCCACCAGCACCTTGCCGGCCGCCTCGGTGAACGTCGGCTGACTGCCGTTACTGTCGAAATACAGGCCCCGGTCGCGGAACTGAATGTCCGTGATGTTGGCCGCTGCGGCCACCAGGTTGCGTACGTTGACCTCGCTGGTGCCGCTGAAGACGATGCCGTTGCGGTTGATCAGCATCACCGTGCCGTTGCCCTTGATCCGGCCCTGAATCTGGCTGGCCCGCGCATTCGGATCGTTGACGCGGTTGAGCACGGCCCAGTTCGACTGCTGGGCGAAATCGACCGTGGTGTTGCGACCGACGTTGAACGTTTCCCAGTTGAGGATCGCCTTGTCGGCGGTCTGTTCGATCGTCACCGTGGTCTTGCCATCGACCTGAATCTGCTGCGGGCCTTTGGCGTTCTGCCAACCCTGAGTGAGGCTGTTATCGACCTTCAAACCGCCCTCGCCCAGCCCGTCAGGCACAACCTGCACCGTGCCCAGCGCAGCCGCACGACCGGCCGCCTGCGCTGCCTGTTGGGCGGCAATGGCGGCCACGGTGTTGTTCAGGGTCTGAATCGAGCGTTGCAATTGCGCATTGGCCTTTTGCTGCTGGGCCAGCGGTGGGGTCATTCCCGGCAGTCCGCCCGCACTCGGGCGTGACGCGGCAGCCTGTTGCGCCGCGCCCTTGGCGGCAAACCATCCCGAACTGAACGCCGTCGCCGCCTCGGCACTGCCCGCCACCAGACACAAGGCAACCGCCTGCGCCAGGGGCTTGAGCAACCACAGCGCCGGATCGGCGGCCATACGCTGCCGGGGCTGGACACGGGTACTGCGACGGGACGGGCGAGCGAGCATCACTACGAGATCCTTTTTGTTTGCCACATGAGGCCGCAGGTCGGCTTGCCCCTGCTGTTACGACATAGGCGGTTGGCGAGAGCCACGACCGAACGGATGTCACACAAACTTCATGAATGAGGAGTAGACCGGCCAAAAAAAATGGCAGCAGCCCGCAGGCTGCTGCCATTTCATTGCGCTGAAGCGAGGCTTACAAAGGACGGCCGACAGCGTTGCAGACGCTGGCGTTGTTGATGTCCAGGTTGTTGCCCGAGGTGTTGGTGACGAAGTTGGCAGTCACAGCGGCTTTCCAGTTGGTTGGAACCGGAGTGAAGCTGTGGGCCACGGTGGCAGCGTTGTTGCCCGGGTTGCTGTAGTGAGTGGTCAGGAAGGCTTTGACATCAGCGGCCACGGACGCGTCCTTGTAGCACTGACCGAAGATGAAGTTGGTGTAAGCCACGATCGGGTAACCGCTGGCAGGGTTAGGAACGACCGGTACCCACTGCGAAGGGTTCGAAGGGGCGGTTGGCAGAGCAGCCGAACCCAGAGCCAGCGAAACGTTGGCGGTGGTTGGCTGTACGCCGTTGACGCGAGCAACCACGGCATTGCTGGCAGCGTTCACACCGTCCGGACCGACGTAACCGATGGAACCGTCAACGGCGTTGACTTGAGTGGCCACGTCAGCAGTACCGGCAACGCCTACCCAGGTCGAAGGCAGGGTCGAACCGGCTGGCAGACGAGCGCTGGTGAACGTGGAGTTGGTGGCGAACTTGGTCGGGCAGATCGAGTTCAGGTGACGGGTCAGGATTTCCGTAGTGCCGCTGGAAACGCTGCGATAAACAACGCGGATCGGCGTGGCGTCGGAAGTGCCCAGCAGATCGCCCCAGGTGGTTTTGGTGCCGGAGAAGGCGTCGCACAGTTGAGCGCTGGTCAGGTTCAGAGCGGTCTGACCGGATTTTTTGTATGGAATGGCAACCGAAGTGGCCACCGAAGGCAGTTGAATCAGCGGGCCGTACGAAGCGCCGAAGTTGGCATTGTAGGTGCTGATTTCCGAAGCGCTGAGGATCGAGTCGCTACCGGCGAAGTGAACCGAACCAGTGGTGTTGAACAGTGCCGAGTTGTTGGTCAGGAACGCGGTCTTGCCGGTGCCGCTACCGGTACCCAGGTAGCTGAAGTTGGCTGGCAGGATGCTGTTGCTCGAGCCTTTGTACAGAGCGGCAGGCAGAGTCGCGCCACCACCGGTTACGTTGGCAGCCATGGCCTGGGCGGAAGCCAGGGCAGCGACGGTCAGGGAAGCTGCGATCAGAGTGCGCTTGAACATGAAGAATCTCCTTTTCAACGTTGGTTGTGAACACAGGTTTTCAGGGGACTTGCATGACACTGGGAGGACTCACCGCCGACCTTCGCAAGCGGGGTCCGTGGTTAAGTCGCAGTGAGAAATTCGCAGTTTCCGGTGACAGATAAAGGAAAAAACCTCGGGAGGTGCAGGCTGATTTTCGAGGGATTTTCTCGGGTGTTTACGCCGTTGTGCGGAGTGTCTGCGGCGGGCTTTTCGAGGGAACCGGCCACAGCCCTTGAAGGGCCGTTGCAGATGACAGAAAGGAGAACCCGAGGATGAGGGGAATGAGGGTCGGGTGATGCTGAAGCCGCTGAAAAAAACCTGAATTATTTATTGCTCTGACTGGCCTCATCGCTGGCAAGCCAGCTCCCACAGGTTTGTGAGTTGTGGGCGAAATTGCATTAACAACACCGAACACTGTGGGAGCTGGCTTGCCAGCGATAGGGCCAGTACAGACAGCATCAAACCAACTGACACACTACTACTGCACCAGCTGATTGATCTCGATGATCGGCAACAGCACCGCCATCACGATCACCAGCACCACCCCGCCCATCACCACGATCATCAGTGGTTCGAGCAACGCAGTCATGCCCATCGCCCGGCGCTCGATATCCCGGGACAGGGTTTGCGCCGCACGTTCAAGCATTGGCGGCAGTGCACCGGTTTTCTCGCCGCTGGCGATCAGGTGGATCAGCACTGGCGGAAACACGTTCTCCACCTTCAGCGCGGCCGCCAGGTTGGCACCCTCGCGCACCTTGGCGGTGGCCTCGTTGACGCTCAGGCTCAAGCGATCATTCGACAAGGTCTGCCGCGCCGCCTCCAGTGCCCTCAACAACGGCACCCCGGCACCACCGAGAATCGCCAGCGTGGAAGCGAACCGAGCGGTGTTCAGCCCCAGTACGAAACGCCCGATCAGCGGCAACTTCAACACCCGATGATGCCAATTCAGGCGCGCCGCCGGGTTGCGCAGATACAGGCGCCAGCTCCAGAACGCACCGGCCAGGACGCCAGCACACAACCAGCCCCACGCCCGAATGAAATCACTGGCATTGAGCATCGCCAACGTCAGCCCCGGCAGATCCTGCCGCGCCTGGGAAAACGCGCTGACCACCTGCGGCACCACGTAGCTGAGCAGGAAAATCACGATGCCGATCGACACCAGCCCGACCACGCCCGGATAAATGAACGCGGTGAGAATCTTGCCGCGCAGGTTGTTGCGTTCTTCGATGTAATCCGCCAGCCGCTCCATCACTTGCGCCAGATCACCGGACTCTTCGCCTGCGGCAATCAACGCCCGGTAAATCTCCGGAAAATCCCGAGGTCGCGCCGCCAACGCTTCGGCCAGGCGCATGCCACTGCGTACGTCGGCACGGACGGCGCTCAGGGTGTGGGCGATGTGTTTTTTCTCCGCCTGCTCCACCGTGGCACTCAGCGCCGCTTCCAATGGAAGGCTGGCGCCGAGCAGACTCGCCAGTTGCCGGGTGGCCCAGGCCAGATCGTTGTCCGAGAGTTTGGCGCTGAACAAACCGCCGCCGCCCTGCTGGGCGATGTTGCTTTCCTTCTCCACCGACAACGCCGTCAAGCCACGACCGCGCAGCACGCCGAACGCAGCGCCCTGACTGTCCGCCTCCAGATGCCCGGTTTCGATCTTGCCGCTGGCATCGGCGGCCTCAAAACGATAGCGATTCATCAGGCGTCCCGTGTCACACGAAGGATTTCTTCAGGGGCCGTGGCACCGCTGCGGATCCAGCGCTCGCCGTCTTCGCGCAGGCTGGACATCCCGGCCTTGCTCGCCGCCGTACGCAAGGCCTGCTCCCCTGCCCCGTTGTGAATCAGGGTGCGGATGTCGTCATCGATGCAGAACAATTCGTGAATGCCGGTCCGGCCGCTGTAACCGGTGTGATTGCACGTCGCACAACCGACCGGGCGCCAGGTGCCGGGCGTGGCCGGGTCTTCCTGTTTGCAGTGATTGCACAGCCGTCGCACCAATCGTTGCGCTAAAACCCCGAGCATCGACGAGGCCAGCAGAAACGGCTCGACGCCCATGTCGATCAAGCGGTTGACCGCCGACACCGCATCGTTGGTGTGCAAGGTGGCGAGCACCAGGTGACCGGTCAACGAAGCCTGCACCGCGATCTGCGCAGTTTCGAGGTCGCGGATCTCACCGATCATGATGATGTCCGGGTCCTGGCGCAGTATCGCCCGCAACGCCAGGGCAAAGGTCATGTCGATTTTGGCGTTGACCTGAATCTGGCTGATGCCCGGCAAGTCGTATTCCACCGGGTCTTCCACGGTGAGGATGTTGCTGGTGCTCGCATCCAGTCGCGTCAGCGCCGCATACAGACTCGTGGTCTTGCCGCTGCCGGTGGGGCCGGTGACCAACACGATGCCGTGGGGCTGGCGGATCAGGTGATCGAGCTTGGCCAGCACCTGCGCGTCCATGCCCAGGGTCTCCAGTTGCAGACGCCCGGCCTGCTTGTCCAGCAGACGCATCACCACCCGTTCGCCATGGCCGGTGGGCACGGTCGAGACACGAATGTCGATGGGCCGCCCCGCGACACGCAACGCAATGCGGCCATCCTGCGGCAAACGTTTTTCGGCGATATCGAGCTGGGCCATGATCTTGATCCTCGACACCAGCGCACCGTGCAACGCCTTGCGTGGCGACACCACGTCGCGCAGCGTGCCGTCGACCCGGTAGCGCACCACCGAATGGGTTTCGAACGGTTCGATGTGAATATCGCTGGCCTCGTCCCGCGCCGCTTGCGTGAACAAGGCGTTAATCATGCGGATCACCGGCGCGCCGTCCTGGGTGTCGAGCAGGTCGGTGATTTCCGGCATGTCCTGCATCAGGCGGTCAAGATCGACTTCGTTTTCCGCCGCGCCCACCACCGCCGCCGCGCTGCCGGTATCGGCGTAGGCCGTGGCGAGCAAACCGTCGAGTTCGTCATCGCGTACCCGCTCAAGCTTCGCTGCGCCGAACTGCCGCCGCACTTCGCTGATCGACCAGCCCGGCGTCGACGGGCACACCGTCAGCACGCCGTCGCGCAGCAGAATCCGCTGCGCCTTGGCCCAGGCGTAAGGCAATGCGCTCATCTCATGCCCTCCGCAGTGTTGCTCCTGACCTCTGTGGCGAGGGAGCTTGCTCCCGCTCGGGTGCGAAGCGCCTGCAAACCCGGCATACAAGGTGTGTCTGGAACAATGGGGCGGCAGTTTTCGGGTCCGCTGCGCAGCCCGGCGGGAGCAAGCTCCCTCGCCACGTTCATTGCAGCGGCACCGCTTTGATGGTCGCGCGCGGCCCCGTCCCCGGCAGCGTCGCCGGCACGCCTTGCGCGGCAGTCGGCAACTGCGGCGCCTGCATGTCCGGCATCGCCCAGCTGCGCTCCGGTTGCAGACCGCCCTGCGCACGGCGCATGAAGTCGTAGCGGTTGAGCGTGATACTGCGCCCCGCTGCACTGTCGCGAATGATGTACGGGCGCAGGAACACCATCAGGTTGGTCTTGGTGATCGCCCGGCGCTCGTTGCGAAACAGCGCGCCGATCCCCGGAAGGTTGCCCAGCCATGGCACCGCATCGTTGCTCTGGCTGTAACCATCCTGCAGCAGGCCGCCCAGCACCATGATCTGCCCGTCGTCGAGCAGGATGCTGGTGTCGATCGCACGTTTGCTGGTGACGATCCCCGCCGCCGTCGAGGCCGCCGAAGCGCGCTCGTCGATGCTGCTGACTTCCTGATAGATGTCGAGCTTCACCGTGCCGCCCTCGGAAATCTGCGGCCGCACGTTGAGCTTCAAACCGACCTCTTCACGGGTCACGGTCTGGAACGGGTTGTTGCTGGTGCCCCCGCCGCCGGTGACGTAACTGCCGCTGACAAACGGAATGGTCTGGCCGACGAAAATGCTCGCCGCTTCGTTGTCCAGGGTCAGCAGGTTTGGCGTCGACAGCACGTTGGTCCCGCCCTTGCTCTTCAGTGCCCGGGCCAGCACTTTCAGGTCGAGGATCTTGCCGATGCCGGGGATATCGACCGTGCCGTTGACGTACCCCACGTTCAGCCCCTGAGGCAACACATCGAGACTGGTCTTGCCACCGAGGTTGAGCTTCGAGCCGCCCAGATTGGCGCCGCCGATCACCCCTTTGCCGCCCAGGTTGCCGGACTGCCATTGCACGCCGAACTCGCTGGCATCGTCCTCGCCGACTTCGACGATCAGGCTTTCGATCACCACTTGTGCGCGGCGCTGGTCGAGCAAATCGATGACTTCGCGCAGGTTGCGGTACAGCGGTTCCGGCGCGGAAATCAGCAAGGTGTTAGTGGTGGCGTCCGCCTGAATGGTCACGCCGCCGGCGCTGAAGGCCACGTTCTGTTCGCTGCTTTGCGCGTTGCTGCTGCCGGTGCTGCTGCCTTGGGCGTAGCTGCCGCCGGTGCTGCCATTGTTGGTGGTCGAGGTGCTGCCGTTGGTTTGTGTACCACTCTGGCCGTTCTGCCCGCCGCCCGAGTTGGTGGAGCTGCCCATGGCGCTGAGCACCGAACGCGCACTGTCGCTGGTGCCGCTGTCGCTCTCGCCGGTCAACAAACCGCGCAGCGCCTGGGCCAGTTTGCCGGCCTGGGCGTTGCGCAGATACACCACATGCAAATTGCTCGGATTGCTTTGAGCGTTGTCGAGTTTGTAGATCAGGTTGCGCGCCAGCTCCGTGCGCTCCGGGCTGCCGGCGCGGATGATGATGGTGTTGGAGCGCGGGTCGCCGATCACGGCGATTTTCTGCGTCGGGTCATTGCCGGGCGCGTCGAGCAGGTCGGCGACCATCGGTGCAATGTCGGCGGCGATCCCGTTCTGGATCTGCACCACGTCGGTGTCGATGGCGCTCGGCGTGTCGATGCCTTGAATCAGTTGCGCGACACGGGTGAGGTTCTCGGCGTAGTCGGTGACGACGATGGTGTTGTTGCCCGGATAGGCATTGATCGGGTTGTTCGGCGACACGATCGGGCGCAGCACCGGGATCAGGTTCACCGCGTTCTCGTATTGCAGACGGAACGTGCGGGTGAGCATGCCGTTGCCGGCCGGTTTGTCGGCGCTGTAGATCGGCCCGCCGAGTAATTTGGCATCGGCTTCCGGCACCACCTGCGCCACGCCGCCGACATCCACCACGCTGAAGCCTTGCATGCGCAGCGCCGCCAGCAGCATGTCGTAAGCCTGATGCGCCGGCACCTGACCTTCGGAGACCAGCGTCAGGTTGCCCTTGACCCGAGGATCCACCAGAAACTGCTGGCCGGTGGAACGCGACAACGCCCGCACCACCGCTTGAATATCGGCGTCGACAAAATTCAGCGTCACCGGTTGATCGCCCAACGGATTGGCCGGCAACGTCGTGCCCCGTGCTGAACCGCCGCTGCGGGCGCGTTCGGTGATGTTGTGCAATTGCTTCGGTGCAGGTCTTGCCTGAGCCTGCGCCCGCTCGCGGTCGAGCACCGCGTCGCCGCTGCGCTGGGTGTTGGCCAGCGGCCGGCCGAGTTCGCTGTCCACCAGCAGCGGCGGTTGATTCGGTGGTGTGGTGTTGCTGCACGCGCTCAATGCCATCAACAGCATCGGCAACGCCATGCGTTTGGAGCCTGACCCCTTCATGAAGCTTCCTTAGCGCCCAGCGCCTGATCCATGCGTACGGTGCCCGACAGAGTGCCGGCGGTGTCATCGGTCGCGGCGTCGTCTGCGCGTTGCAGACGGGCCTCGACCACTTGCAGTGAGAAATTCCGGGGTTGGCTCAGCAGCCAGTCGAGCACGGCGTCGGCGGGCGCGGCGTCGAAGGTCAACTGCCAGCCGGCGGACGCGGCCGCCAATTGGTAATGGCCGCCCAACCCGCTGGCCTGCAAGGTCTGTTGCAATGACTGCTCCAGACTTTGCCCGCCGGGGCGCACGCTGACCTCGCGCAACAGCACTTCCAGCGCTTCGGCCTGGGCGTGCAATTTCGGGGTTTCGACTTGCGCGGCGGCGATCTTCTTCAGCGGCGGCTGAATCAGCGCCACCCACACAAACAGCCCCAAGAGCAACGCAACCATGCCGCCGACCATGCGTTTTTCCCGCAGCGCCAACGGCTGCCAACGGGCCTGCAACTGAGCGCTGAAGCGCTGCCAACCGGTGCGGTATTTCGCAAGCGAGGGGCTATTCATCTTCGGCTCCGCTGCTGTCGTCGTTGTCGTTGTCGGTGGCAGCGGTCGCCTCGCCGGCCGGGCGCAAGACCCAGCCGTCGTCATTCGGGCTGATGCTGATGCCGGCCTGGGCCAGCGTGCCTTGCCAATCCCTGTCGTTGCCCGAACGCCGGGCCTCGGGCAGCAGGCTCAGTTGCAGCGCGCCGTCGACAAACTCCAGCCGCTGCAACGTGCCCGCCATCGACGGCATGCCGCTGCCGGCTTGCAACACCAGCCGCGTGAAATCCTGCCCCGGCGCATCCGTCGCGCCTTGCTGGCGCGCCGCGATTTGCTGGCGGGCCTGTTGCAGCGGATTGAGGATCACCGGCAATTCGGGGAACGCCTGCTTCACCCGCTGCGCCATCTGCGTCTTGAGCTGCTGGACCTGCCCGGCTTCGCGAGCGGCATACAGGTTCAAACCGATCACCCAAACCGCCAGCGCCAGCGCACAGCAACCGAGCGCCCTGCCCCAGCCGCGATGTTCGGTGTCTGGTTGTTGAAGGCCGCCGTGCAAGCCCCAGTTCGGCAACGGGCCGGCATTGCGCTGCGTGTCGGGCAATCTCGACTGCACCGCTTCCGGCGCGCCGTCACCGATCCAGTGCGCCGGCAGACCGGTTTCCAGCAGCCACGCTTCATCGATCACCGGCTGCACCTGCGCCGCATTCGGGCCGTGGCGCAGCAACAGATGATCGTCGTGCAGGCAGCCGACGCCGCCGGCCATCACCGGCAAGCTGTAGGCCGCCGAGTACAGGCCTTTGAGGTTCAAGCCGAATTGCCCGAGGTGCTGCAAATCCTTGCGTGCCACCCAGGCAATCTGCACCTGGCCGCTTTCATCGCGCGCACTGTGGGCGATGTGCATCTCGGCGCTGTCGCCGAGCATCAACGACTGTGCCGCGCATTGCACAGCGGCAGCGGTTTTGCTCGCGGGCAGTGGCGGCAGATCGATGCTCGCCAACAGGCTGTCCGAGGGGTGCAGAAAACACACCAGCGGTTGCTTCGCCAGCGCGCCGAGCCGCAGGCGTTCCT
Organism: Pseudomonas sp. BW7P1; assembly: GCF_024981055.1. Lineage (NCBI taxonomy): Bacteria > Pseudomonadati > Pseudomonadota > Gammaproteobacteria > Pseudomonadales > Pseudomonadaceae > Pseudomonas > Pseudomonas sp. BW7P1. The sequence continues at coordinate 3,494,283 of NZ_CP103374.1, forward strand.
GCCGCGTGACCTGCCCCTGACGATCCAGCCACACACAACCCACTTCACTGTCGAGACTCAGCTCCGCCAGCGGCGGCAAACTCACGCGCAACTGGCTCATACGCCCACCCGCGACCAGATCACTTGCGGCAACCGATCCTGACTGCGATGCAACAACGCATCGAGGCTGACCCGCCGCTGATCGCGCCGCGCCTGACCGCGCAGCCGGAACCAGTCGCTGGTGATGCCGACCTTGACGCTGGTGATCTCCAGTTGCGGCAGGCGCAGGCGATTGACGAAATCCCCGCGATTGATGAACCAGCGCCCGGCGTCGCGCTCATTGATCAACGCCTGCGCCCGCTCCAGCGACAGCCCCGGCACATAAGCCGCGAGCACCGGCGCCGTGGCGGTGTTGCCGTTGAGCCAGGTGGTCGCCGGAATCACCGTCAGGTACGGCGCCAGTTTCGCCAACAGCGCATCGTTGACCCCGTCGACACTGCGCAAATCATCAAGCGTGCGCAGCATCGGCAAGGTCGGCGCTTGCGGTTTGCGCGACGCGGACGGCGACGTGGCGCGCCCGCTGTCGAAGGTGTTTTTCGCCACAGGCTTGTCCACCAATTGGGCATTCAACAGGTGCGGATAAGAGCCGATCACCCGCTGACTGATGCGCCGGCTCAAGCCGCTGCTGACACCGATCAACTCGCACAAACGCTCGAACGCCTGCACCTGCGCATCATCGATCCGCTCGTTGGCCACCAGATTGCGCAGGTTGAACTTGCCCTGCTCGTCTTCCAGCCGACCCTCGAAACCTTGGGTGTTCAACACCTGCGCCCAAGGTTGATCAAGTCGGGTCAGCGGATCGCGCTGCCGTGCGTCCCACAACAGTTGCCGGCTGATCTCCAACCCGCCGTGCAACACCCAACGGCCCTGCACGCGCAGTTGTTCGGCTTCCAGCGCCCGGGTCGAAACGCTCTGGCGGGTCAGCATGCCGGCGGCGATCACCGCGACCACCGCCGCAATCAGCAGCGCACTGATGATCGCCATCCCCTGCTGGTTCGATGGGTTGTTCATGACCGGCCTTACAACTGCCAGGAACCGATGTCGGCATTCACGCCTTCGCCGTCAGGCTGGCCGTCGGCGCCGAGGGAAAAGATGTCGATCTCGCCGTTGGCACCGGGATTGAGGTACTGATAAGGACGACCCCACGGGTCATTCGGCAGGCGCTCCAGGTACGAGCGCCAGTTGCTGTTCTTCGCATCGGCCGGCCGCTCCACCAGCACCTTCAGGCCCTGGCTCTGGCTCGGGTAAGTGCCGTGATCGAGGCGATACAACTTCAGCGCCTGCATCAACCCGCCAATGTCCTGCTTCGCCGCCGTGGCCCGCGCCTGATCCGGCCGGTCGAGCACCTTGGGCACCACCATCGCCGCCAGAATCCCGAGAATCACCACCACCACCATGATCTCGATCAGCGTGAAACCCTGCTGCCCACGGGGCATCCGGCTCGGTCGACCGGGTTGTTTGAATTGCGCGATATCCATCTCGTCATTCCCTGGCTTGATTCGATTCGACGCGCAGTGTTGCAAGAAGATATGTCAGGGATGTTGAAAATCCTCGGGTGTTTTCGTCGTCAAGCCGTCAAGCACGGGGGTTAGCGTTGAGCGCTGTGTTTTGCCTCTGGGCCACTTATGCGAGCGCGTTCCCGGGAAGCGGGTTTCACCCTGATTGAAGTGCTGGTGGCGCTGGCAATCATTGCCGTGGCCATGTCCGCCGCCGTGCGCGTGGCGGGGTTGATGACGCAGAGCAGCGGGGTTTTGCGGGATCGCTCGATTGCGATGATTGCGGCGCAGAGTCGGATGGCGGAATTGCGGTTGGAGGGCAAGTTGCCCATGGGTATGAAAGCGCAGGATTGCGATCAGGGGCGGTTGTTGTTGCGGTGTGAGCAGGTGATTGGGGGAGCGGAGAATGGGCGGTTGTTGAAGGTGGGGGTGCAAGTCTTTGATCGCAGCCAGGAACGCCCTCCGCTGGCTCGACTTGAAACTTTATTGAGCCGGCCTCAGGACTGAAGAGTGGGTCTGTTTAAACGAGAGGGCTGATTTATTCTCCAAAACAAATCAGCCCCTCTTTTTGTCAATTATCTCTCATACACAACATCTGTAATATAGAGGCCCATTTTTCTATTGGCCGTTGCCATTCTGGGCAAGGCTAAATCATAGACTACCTGAATATTTTTACCGATACGGGTCTCGGAAACTACGTTAAACCCATACTTCTCCGGAAACCAAGCTACCAAGCTAGGCACATCAGACGGCACATTACGCACTAAAACTTCTGCTGTTGTTCCCATGTCGCAACCCCTTCCACAAAATAAGTTTCATTTATTCAGCACGTTAAACAACAAGCACCATGATCAAGGGTCGACAGGCTCCAGCCAACTGTCATTTATTACAGGTTTTTATATCGATTTTGAATTACCAGACAGAAAACATATTCCCAAACAAAAGGATTATTTTTTAAAACAAAAAAGTGTTCCACTTGCATTCGGATTAATTTATGGCCACCAGATAGTCCTAAAATTTTTGACGGCCGTTCTCCAAGTTTTCCAGCTTGTCCTTTCAGCAAAGTTTGACCTTTTATTTCATATGTTTAATCAAGCCGTCGGAACACGTTTAAAGACACCAGCCGTTACTTCCTGAAGGCTACAACGCCTTGCGTCATTACCTACGACTACGCCAGAATCCGCCGGCTTGTGCGTCCAGGGTGCGGGTTTTATCGTTTCCGGGTCACTGAAAAACAGTGATCGGGTTTGGTAGCCCGCACATGAGAGTTGCACAGCATCACCATTCGCGGCGTCGTTTCGTCTCGGCTTTATGGTGGTCATGCACAGGGCACCTTCGGGTGCGCCGGGTTCCTCATGTGCCGGTCTACCAACCTGAGCATGGCCGCCACCTTCGTTTGGTAGCGAATATTGGATGGCCTCCCTTTTTGAAGCATGAGGAGTTACATCTATGATCAAACCAACACCCAATCCCCCAGAAACCGACCCGGTTTCGCCCTATCAATTCCCCGACTCCCGAACCCTGAACGAAGCCGCCGAACGCGCCCTCGACCACTACCTCACCCCACAACAACGCATCATGGGCAGCCACACCACACACGACCCCATGTTCCTGGCCAACCCCGCCTACAACAGCGAATCCCTGTTGGCCAACGCCAGCGAATCCCTCGACTCCGCTGCCGAAATGCTCAGCAACTTCGCCGCGATCCTGGAGCCTGCGCACCGCAAGACCGCGCTGGGGATTGCGCAAGTGGTTATGGTGGCGGGTTTGGCGGTGAATCAGGCGTTGGATCATGTCGAGGTTAAGACGTAAGCGGCTGGGCGCTGTAGCTCAATAGCCGGAAAGAAAATGGCCGAGGTTGTCAGGTGTGACTGACAACCTCGGCCAAATACGTTTTTCTCAGTACCAAAAACTTAAACCGACCCGAACACGAAAGCGTTACGGGCTGCTCGCTTTAAGGTCATTCACAACCCGTCAACCAAAGAATTGTAAGAAATGTTGAGCGCAACATTTGCCTCAGGCATCCTGTGCGACGCAAACGTACATGGGTGGCGGAAGTTTGGTGCTCTCCTCCACCAGAGCACGCTTCCTGCTCTGCCGAACGTTTGATGTTCGCGTTATCTCAGTGGCCGGAATTTCTATTCCAATCAGGCCAAGGACATCTGAATCTTTCAAAAGGAACTTCCCGTGAGCGGCAAACCTGCAGCCCGAGTCACAGACCCCACCAGTTGCCCGCTCCCGGGGCACGGCACAAACCCAATTGTCAGCGGCTCTCCCAATGTCAATTTCGACGGTCTTCCCGCCGCTCGGATGACCGATAAATCCGCATGCGGTAGCCCGATCACCGGCGCGGTCAGCTCTACGGTTTTTATCAATGGGCTGAATGCCGCAACTCAAGGCAGTACCGGCGGCCACGGCAACGTAGTTGTAGGCGGCTCCGGCACGGTCATTATCGGCGACACCGTTGTATCAGCGCCGTTCAGCGGCCTGACGTCGATGCCAGTGCACTTCAGCGACAAGTTCAGGCTTATTGATGACGAGTCAGGGGAGCCCTTGGCTAATCTTGATTACGCCATTCAGCGAGCTGACGGCAGCATTGAGCACGGTGTCAGCGATTCAATGGGGTATACGCACGTAGTCAGCTCGCACCTCGCCGAAACGATCCAACTGTTTTTGGAGGATTGAACATGGATGTCAAAGTAAATAACGGAAGTTTTCCTCATGGCTGAAGTCATTAGCAAAAATGGCCGAAAAATGTCACCTGTAGCCACCAGAACGGTGACACCTGTCAAAGACTCCAGCCCTAAAGCTGTATCCGTAGACGCAAAGCAACAAAAGAGGCGTGCCGAGAATGCGGAGTTCTTAAAGAATCAGAATGTGAAGGCCTTTCTGGATACGTTGGCAACAGTCGAGGGTGGCGATTATCACGCGAAATTCGGGTATGGCTGGGCACCCGGCTGGAAATCCGGGAAGTGGACATTTAGTGATGAGTCCACTCACCCAGGACCAGGTTATGGCGGTTCAACCACAGCTTCTGGCAGGTACCAGATCACGAAAGCCACATGGTCGGAACTCTCCATCAAAGCAATGGGGCTAACTGACTTCAGTCCCGGAACCCAGGATCTGATTGCCGTTGAGCTCCTGCGCAACGTGAGTGCCATCGAACCACTGATCGGCGGCGACTTAAAAACGGCAGTTGGAAAAGCATCAAAAAAATGGGAAGCGTTGCCTATGGGGCCGGGGTTGGCAAACCGACCAATCAACGGAAAGCCTTCCGGCCAACCTTATACCGAGTACGACGAAGTAGAAAAAATATATAAAGGCTTTGGCGGTACCGTTAAATGAAACTAAAAATATTAGCCATCAGCCTTTTAGGTTGCGTCAGTTTATTTTCTAGCGCAGCAGACCTTCCTATCAAAGAGGGAATGCCATTTTCAAAAGCCCGAAAAGCCTTGATCAAAAATGGCTGGAAGCCAAATCCGACCTACTCCGGTGAGTTCGGCGTTGAAAGCGTCATCCAAAGAAAAGGCTTCAGTGAAATCGAGTCTTGCACGGAAGGCGTCCGTTACTGCAGCTTCAACTACATCAAGAACGGAGAATGTTTAGGTGTAGGAACTGTCGGCGAAGAAGTCAAAGACATGAAGATTTATTCCTGGAACTTCAAATGCCCTGAAAAGGATTGAAGCCAGAAACCAAAGGGAACAGAAATCTGTTCCTTTTTGTGGAACGATCAAATGAAGACCTCGCCCCTCCTGCTCCTCGCAATATATTGCACAAGTACAAGCTTTGCGTTTGCCGGCGGCTCGCAAGCGACAAGCGTCAAGCACGGCCGGCCCAGCAGGCATCGCCGTCGGTGAGCGCTTGGTGTCGGCCAGGTCCAGGTTGATCAAACAAGGGTGGAAGCCAACCCGGATGCACACCAGCGATGGCTATGAGTACGGTGGTGTCGAGCGGGAGCTGGCTGCACGCGATTTCCTGGAACTCGATACCTGCTCTTTTGATAGCTCGCGTTGCATCCTGTTCTATTCGAAGAAAGACGCCTGCTTGCGCGTTGACACCATGGGTGAGCAGCTCAAAGACATGGCGGTAACGCGATGGGCTGATGAATGTCCGGATGCGCCTTCAGAGCCAGATCGCGGAGACGCGGGTTAAGAAACAAAGGGGACTGAATGAAACAATTCAGTCCCCTTTCCTTGGGAGCGGACTTGCTCGCGAAGGCGCCAGAATTGACACCCGTTTAATCAGCAGGTGATCCCGAGGTCTGCTTCACCGGCAATTGCAAATTATCCAACGCCCGATTGACCGCCAACTCCCCGAGCATGATCAACTGCGCAATGCCCACCAACGCCCGACGCTGCGAAGCGGGCACCAGACTGGCGATGTTCTGGGCAATGGTTTGCGCCGAAGCGAGTGTTTCACTGGCATCAATCAGCAGTTCTTCGTTTTTGTTGTCCGCAGTCACGGCATACATCCCGCGGGTTCTGCGTGGAGGCGGCGTGGAGCCGGGTGGACAGAGGTAATGGTCGAGCGCGCGGTCGGCGGCTTCGTGGAGTTTTCTGGAATCGATGGATTCGTAGGGGGAAACCGAGTCGGTTTCGGGCGGGCTGGGTGTTGGTTTGATCATGGTGAAGCTCCATTTTTATACCTGGTGGAACCACCAACACCTGTCGCTAAACAAGTAAGGGTGGCAGCTGTACGCGGGTTAGCGAACCGAGAGGTATAAGACCCGGCAGACCCGAAGGTCTCCCACGCACAGCCACCATATCGTCATCGCAAATGTCTGCGACAAACTGGAGCGTCGTTGAACTTATACCTGGTCGGGTCGCTAAACCCGGTCGCTGGGTTGCCAGCGACACGTAGACGATAAAGACCAGGTACAAAGCGCACAAGCCGGCGGATTCTGGCGTAGCTGTAGGCAACGGCGCAAGGACATGTAGCCTGAGAGAGTTTCTGGAGATGTCTTTTTAAACGTTGGTGTTTATCGAAGTATTACTGTGGCACCTCCATGAGGTAGAGAGGCCAGCCAGCTGATTCTCAGATTTTTTTTGGAAATAAATCAGTCCCCTATTCGCTCGCTGGCAGCACTGACTGGACATGCTGCAGCGACTCAGGAGCCGTGAGCAGATTGAAAAAAGCATAGGCATCACAGTTCGAAGCATGGCGGCGCAAACGTTGTTGTTGATGCTGGAGAATTTGACGTCTACGATCCATGTGGGCTGTGCCCTTGGCTTTCTGGTGTGTGTTCGCAACTATCACCGTAGACCAAGCCCAGCCCTTCTTCATTTTTGCTTTCAGCTCGATCGGTTAGCTGCTAAGTAAGTGCCATTCGGGATTGATCTATTTTCTGGAAAATAAATCCGCCCACTTTTCTCAAAAAAAACCACATATGCTATCCATATAAAGCAACAGCAATATTTACTTACCTATCAATTGCTTTAGACGAGCAATATTTTGCGAATAGTTAATTATGTAAACTCCAAGTGAATGCGTCATTGTCACACCTTGGCTCATCCATCTTCTCATATCCCACCCAAGATCAAGTAGATCTGAAGCAGCAAAAACAAATTCTAACGTATCTACGATAAACGCGAGCTCTGTGAAATGTTTTTGATAATCAAATGATCCGGCGCTGCCGTGAACATAGTGATTTCGACACAATACAGCCTGACTGCATGGCAGATAAAGTTCAGGAAACTTATCGCCTGCCACCTCAATAATTTTGTCAGCACGGTGGTATATCTTGTCGCGTAGGCTTGCCTTACCAATACGTCCTAGGGTCGAGAGAACAGACTGCCTTGCGAAACTATCCGGCAGATCTGAGAAAATTTTTCGGCACTGCGTCATCGCTTCTCTCATTGACGTATCGACTTCTTTCGTCTTAGGTACATGGCTCGATGGTAGCAAGTCAAACATGTTGGCGGCGCCAACTATCCGATCAATGCTGTAGCTTCCGAAAAATGCTGTTGCAAATCTTACCCTTGGATCCCCCATCGACTCCGCGCTGTTCATCCAACCTTTCGCTACCTTGGCAAACTCTTCAGGATTTCGATCTGGGCAAAGAAGAATGTCACCTAAACTGGTCGTAGGGTCACCCTGAACTCGTTCATTGCACAAGCTCCAGTACAACTGGGCAGTCTGAGGTCTGTTGTGGGAGGTTTCCTTTGAGCGGTGAGTTAACTCTAACTCAATCCAACAGAAGCTTTGACGATTCCCGAGGATTAGCTCAAACAACCCGTGTAGTGTTTGAAGAGCATGGATCGCTTCGTCTAACGTTTTTGGTTCCGTGAACTCGATATTGGCGGTGACTTGATTTTTGATACCGATTCCCGCTGCACTTCCACCTGGATGAGAAGATCGGTTCGTCAACGAAACCTTCCCAATCTCCGCGCTAGTAGATACGATTTCCCACAAGCCACTAAAATAAAGTATATGCGGATGCTCGCCGATCTGAGGATTGAAAGCGCGGCTTTCCCAGCCGTACTCTTCTGCTATCCTCTCTCTACGCTTGTGATCCATTTCCAGAATCTGTTGAATCTCGGCTATTTCAGGATGTAGTGACTGAAAAGTCTCACGCCCGCTTACAAGGCAGTCGACGTTCTTAAAATGATAGCGAATCGCTTGAATAACAGGCTCACCAGAACTAATAAATTCTTCACCAACCACCACGTAGTGCGGAAAAAATACTCTCTCAAACTGAGAGTTCTCATCAAAGCGATGCCGACTTGTACCGTGAAGCACGCAATCCAGAAGCGAAACTTTCTTTCCATCATTTAGCATTCCATGAACGTCTAAGGACCCAATTTCGGAGTGAGTCCAGTGACTTTTCCCTACAAGCTTAAGGATGCTATCCGCGCCAGCAATTTTGAGTAAACCGGCAAACTGGCTATCTATTGGAAGAAAAAGTCCATTATATTGCTCGTGGGTTGGCATAGAAAATATAAACTCAATTATGGTTAAAGTACGATAACCCTGAGGATAGCATTCAATCGAAATTCTCACCGGATGCTTGCAACCTAAAGGGGACTGATTTATTTTCTGAGAAATAAATTAGCCCCTTTTTTTGACTTAAAATCTACAGCATCACTCCATAATACGCCTAACAAACGCCACTAACACACCGACTACCACGCCAAAAATTGCCATATTCTTAGCTGTAACAACTATTGCTTCTTTCGCTATTGCTCGCATTTCTTTTTCTCCGGGCATAGTTGGATTAATACCAACTAAAACCATATTCTTGGATAGAATCAACGCCCTATTCAGCAACCAAATGACTATAACCCGCTGAAAACGATCAAGAATACTTAACCCAAAATAACAAAACAAACCCAGCCCTACAACCATAGACGCCAGCGTAGCTTCATACCCTATGACCTGGGCAGAAAATACTGCTTTCATATTTAACAATTTTTCGGATGTATCAATATGATAGGCAATAAAGAGAGGGAACAATATAGAAAATGGCATCGAAACTTTTTTACTTACTTCCACACTGCGTCTTTTATCTTGAAGAGCATTTCCGATGGCCGCCAAAAAACCCAACGAAAGAAACATAGCGGGAGCTGCAAATGATAAAAAATCGGAAAAGAAAAACTGGATTAACAGCAAAAAAAGAAACAAAAAATTAACAACTTTATAAATCCCACTCGAGACACCTGAAAGCCTAGCACGCTTGACTCTGGGCCAAATTTTTTCCAAAAATTTATTAATTTTTATTTGAACAGCATAATTTCTGAGAAATTCCTCATTCTCAACAATTCCGGGCAGATTGTCTAAAATCACGCTAATCAATTTTAACTGGTACGCCGAATAGGCAATAGCACCTACCAGCATAGTATATGCCGTGCCTATTATCCAAAGCACTTGGCGCCCCCCCTAAATTACTTTATATATAGGTAAATTGTACATCCCCCAAACCAAAATGGGCGATTTTACTTTTACCACCCGCCTTCCAAACACCTTTTCACAACAGGAGTTGTTTTATACTTGAAACTTTCGGCACTGGACCTTTTCGGCTGAATCCGTATACAACATTAGCTTTATGCACATAATGAATCGAGGGTCCTTCACCGAATAACCACCAGTATGCTCATTTTTAAGAATAAGAGGACTTGATCCCCCTGTGAGGTCAGCCAAAATTGACCCTATGCCCATGTTAGTATTAGGCACAGTTCGAGGAAAGTTCTCTCTGACAAGCCTGTCGATATCACTTGAGTCGAACTCGTGTCTTTTAACCTTACCAATGCAGTAAATCACCTGATTACGTCGTGCAACGGTGGTTTCGCGGCTGTTCAGATTCTTTTCTACAACTGAATAGGCATGCCGTAATCCAGCCGTCAGCCATGCAAGATCAGCTGTTTGGAGCGTCTTCGGTATATACGTCCACTTATTATCTTGGATCGCGTATGCAAGGTGCTCACAAAATTCGTGAACACGCTGCGCGATGCCCAGCGTCACATCCGATACATGCTCCGATATCTCGATTAGCGAGGCCCCGGAAAGAGGTATTTGCAGATGCGCAAACCCCTTACTCACAATTTCACAAACTTGACCTGAATCAAGGCCACTTACTTTTTGAATTTCTTGCAATCTATTAGCAACGGATTCCGCGTTTTTTATTTCACGGAAGTATTGGAGAACCCCATTAGGAACCCCAACAACTAGAAAATTTATGTTGCACTCGGCATATCGACTATCATCAAGAAGTATGATGATATTCGACAACTCATCCATCAGTTCCTCGGAGCTGAATATCGATTCTAGATTGTCCAGCACGATTATTTTTTTTGCATCGTTCGCAGATGCGTACAGTTTAAAGGCCTTTAGTAGTGGTTCCTCTTGGGTGATGTCGTAACGATCACTCTGTTTCAGCCCACCTTTTAAAAAAGCTGCAGAAAGCTCCGCCACTTTCTCGACGTTGTATCCCAGACTTACGGCCGTACCTGGAGCTATGAGGCAGTTGCAAATTTCAGCAGTCAGAGATTTGATGCGAGCAGCATTCGCACAATTGACGGTCACATAGGTGATCCCGTCATCTTCAAGAACCTTTTTGTAAAGCCAGGACTTCCCGTTACCACTTTCACCAAAAATGAGTGTATGGGAATTTCGCTTGAATGCACGCGATAGCTCTAGTTCAAGCCTTGGCCGATGCACATACATGTTCACGTTTACTTCGCTGCGCCGAGGCGTAAACACCTCGGTTATCTCTTTTCTAAGCGTCATAGAAGTCCATCAGTGATGTGACGGGGCAGCCCGGGTTAACCCAAGCTTCGTGGCCCGCATACTACTAGATTTCCACAATGGCCAAAATGGGGAAGGACCAAAACGCCACGCAAAATAGGGGTGTGGTTATTTAGCAAAAACAGATCGGTACCTATTTTTCTGATTCTGATCGGCAGGGACCACAACATTCTTTGCTTGCTCGTACTTCTCTTTCCCGGATCCGTCTGAGCCATTGTCCCAGTGCGGACTACCGCGATTAAAACAGCAAAACTACTATATCCCTCCCAAAACTCACGGCCTAACCAACCTAGGCATCTCCACCCCCTCCCCCAACCTTTCCACCTCCAACCGCACCCTCTCCCCACCCTGCTCAATCACCACCCCATCCCCCTCCACCGCCACCAATTTCACTCCAGGACTCACCCGTTCCCCCTGCAAAAAACTCCTCGGCGGTCCATCGTTCAAACTCAAAATCGCCACCGCCCCGCGACTCCCCGCCATCACGCCGCTGACCTTGATCACCACCGGCGCCGTGCGGTTGGAGAACCACTGCAGCGCCGGGTTATCGCTACGCGCCGCGAGCAGTTGCGGGGTGGCGGCCGGGGTGTGGGATTCGGCGGTGGTCAGGAGCAGGGATGACCAGGTGGCGATGCCGACCAGGGCGGCCAGCAGTGCGGCGGCCTGGATGATTTGGGGGGGTGAAAAGCGTGCGGTGAATCTCATGGGCTGAATCTCCTTTTAGTCCCGGTGACCAGACTACGCGGCAATTCTCACGGTTTTATTTCACACGCCTTACATGTTGGCCGTGCAGGATGGTTTTTTGGGACGGGGCTGGACGCAAGGGAGTGCGCATTCGATGAACCGGAGCAGGCAGCAGGGTTTTACGTTGATCGAGTTGATGGTGGTGCTGGTGATCATCGGCATCGCCAGTGCGGCGATCAGTTTGAGTATCAAGCCCGATCCGTTGCAGTTGCTGCGCAAGGACGCCGAGCGCGTGGCGCAGTTGCTGCAGATTGCCCAGGCTGAGGCCCGCGCCGATGGTCGGCCGATTGCGTGGTTGAGCGACGGCAAGGGGTTTCGGTTCAGTCGGCGCAGTGACAGTGGCAAGGGTTTTGATCATTTCGAGCGGGACCCGCAGTTGCGGCCGCGTCCCTGGCAGAGTCCGAAGTTGGAGGTGCGGGTGGAGCCGAAACAGAAAGTGGTGCTGAACGCGGAGTGGATCAATCCGCCGCTGCAGTTGACGCTGTCTGACGGGCTCAATCGGTTGAGTGTGCTGCGCGATGCTTCGGGCCGGATCAGCGTGCAATGAACAAACAACACGGTTTTACGCTGATCGAGGTGATGGTCGCGATTCTGTTGATGGCGGTGGTCAGTCTGATTGCCTGGAAGGGGCTGGACAGTGTCACCCGCGCCGACCGCCATTTGCAGGCCAGTGGTGAGCAGAGCGACAGCCTGTTGCGGGCGTTGAACCAGATGCAGCGGGATGTGGAGATGCGCGCCGGGATCGAGTTGACGGAGCCGAAGAAGGTCGGCACCGAGGATGAACCGACGACGGCGCCGCCTGCCGTTACGGTGCGCAGCAGTGACAGCAAGGGGTTTCGGCTGGACATTATTCGGAGCGCGGCGGATCAGCCGGGGGCGTTGCAGCGGGTGCGCTGGTGGCTCAAGGGGGACACGTTGTATCGCGCGGTGGCGCCGGCGCGCAGTCGGTATCCGTTGCCGGCGCCGACGGCTGGGGTGGCGGTGTTGAGTGAGGTGAGTGATTTGCAGGTGCGGGTTTGGGAGGCGGACAAGGGGTGGCGGCAGTTGAGCGGGAATCGGCGGGAGGATCCGTTGGGGTTGGAGGTGCGGTTGACCCGGCAGACACCGCAGGGGCCGGAGAAGTATCGGCAGGTGATGGGGCCGTTGCAGTAGCGGCGGTCACCGTTGAATTTTGTGGGAGCCAGCCTGCTGGCGATGCGGTGGGTCAGGCAATGAGATGTCGGATGTGCTGGCCTCATCGCCAGCAGGCTGGCTCCCACAGGGATATAGGGTGTTTGTGAGTACTGTATTTAGTTAGCTGAGGACGACCACGCCGCCCGGTAGTTCGGTGCATTTGACGCCGTAGGCATCGCGAATCAACGCCCCTACCCCGGCCAGTTGGTCGAGGGAGAAACGTGCCTGTACGCGGCGCTGGCCGAGTTCCCGATTGAGCAGCAGCAACATGCCTGGGCGGTAGCGGTTGATCTCGTCGATCATCTGGCTGAGGGTCGTTCCGTTGAACACCAGCACCTGTTGGCGCCAGTTGCTCACCGCGGCGGTGTCGACGCTTTGCACGTTGCCGACCTGTTGCGCGTCGTAGGTCAACTGCTGGCCCGGTTCCAGACGCAGACTTCGGCCTTCGACTTCCACGTCCACCGCGCCATCGAGGCATGTCACGCACACCTGTTGATCGAGGTTGCGCAGGTTGAACCGTGCCCGGCTCGTCCGTAACCAGCCGCCACCGGCCTGCATCGCCATCGGCAGCCGTGCGGTCTGCACTTCGACTTCGCCGCTGACCAGTTCAAAACCTTGCACGCCCTCATCCACCGAACGCTGGTTGATGCGGGTCTGTGTATTCAGTTCCAGGCTCAGGCCATCGGCCGGTTCGACTCGGCGTTGCTGGCCGACTTCGGTGATGTAATCGGCACCAAGGCCGGAGAACCCGCCCGGTATCGTACCGCGCACCAAAAGGAACGCCGCCGACGCGGCAATCGCGCCGCCAAGAAACGCTCGTCGTCCAAACCGTCGAGGTGCCTGCATCGCTTCCGCCGCCGGTTGCAGCAGGTGCCACAACGCCTTGCACTCTTCGAAGGCGCGGGCGTGTTCGGGGCTTTGCGCGCACCACTGGCGCAGCGCTCGGGCGTCGGCGACCGTGGCGCGGCCGGAGGTCAGCAGGATCAGCCAGTCGCGGGCTTCGCTTTGCAGACGCTCGGCAGGCGTGGGCTCGGCAGGTGTCAGACGGAAGATGTTCAAACGCAAAGGTACTCGACGGGTTGATCGGGAGCTTCATTCACTAGACGGTTTTCCGGCCCCGCGACCGAACCGCTGAAACACTTTTCTTTCCAGTTTCGCCGCGCAGTATCCGAGGGCAGCCTTGATTTCCTTCTCGACCATGCGCGTAGAAATGCCAAAACGCTGGGAGATTTCAAGGTGCGGTGCTTCTTCCAGGCGTGCGGCGATGAAGATCCGGCGGCGCCGGGCCGGCAGTTCGTACAGGGCGCCGAGCAGCGACTGGATTTCTTTCTGGCCGCCGACCACGCGCATCGGGTCCAGCGCTTCGTCGCTGACTTGCAGCAGTTCTTCGACTTCGCTGCCGGTGAGCAATCGCGCATCGGCCTGACGGCGGTCGGCGGCGATGTTCAGGGCCATGCGATAGAGGTAGGCGTTGGGCCGCAGCAGGTTCGGCGGCGCTTCCATGCGGTCGACCCGCAACCAGGTTTCGTGCAGCACGTCGTTGGCCAGGTCTTCCGAACCGAGACGGCGCCGCAGGCGCACCCGAAAGTCCTCGTAGGACGTCAGGAACAGCTGGACCATCGAACTTTGTCCGGCGTCTTTCATCCCCCGGAAACTCCTTCCCATTGTGTGCATTCCATGCGCTTTCCTGACGATTCGGGTAACAACAGCAACGTGACTGGCTGGCGCAATGCGCCGGGTGTGGGCCGGTCGATCCTGAGCGTGTGAAAACTGTCTACCAGCGCGGCATCGCGCCGGACATCACCGGTCGAGGTCACCAACCGGTTGTGCTGCACCACGCCGTCGCGACCGATCCACAGCTGCAATACCGCGCGAAAACTGCCGGGCCGGGTCAACGGCGAACGGCACAGGTTGCGCTCAATCGCGGCCTGCACCGCCGTGGCGTAACTGCGGTTGACCGCGACGCTGGCGGAGGTCGGTTTCTCCGCCGGCAACGGCACATCTTCGACTTGCGCCACCTGCAGGGTGAACGCATCGTCGCGGCTGTACTTGGCCATCAAGCCGCTGCCACCGAGCATCCGGCGCAACGCTTCGGCGGCGGTGAATTCGCCATCCACCGCCAACGAGCGTCGACCGCGACTCAACTGGCTGTCGACCAGCACCGCCATACCAGTGGCGCGGCTGAACTGGTCGAGGGCGCGGGCCAGCTCCTGGGCCGGGATGTGCAGTGTCATGCGCATCGTCGCCGGTACCGGATCGGCGCTGGCGCGGCTCAGCAACAAGCCAAGCAGCAGCCCCAGACCGAGCTGGCGCACGAGCGCTGAGCGCACAACATCCTCCCTGGCACGGCCTCGCAGCACAGTTGATGTACCCCTGAAAACCGTCATCCTGAGGGCTGTTTATGAATCTGGTGTGACGGCCACTGCAAAAAAACCATCACGGGATCGGCGCGCCCGTTGCACTAGACTCTTGAGCTAGAGCGGCCCTTTCGGGCCGGCCAGGAGGCACACATGAAATCACTGTGGACATTGGCGCTGAGCGGGCTGTTGTTGACCCTGTCGGGCGGCGTGCAGGCCGAACAGGCGGTGGGTTGCGTCGAGGTGACCGTGGGCGGTTACAAGGCGCCGAATTACGACTGCCTGAGCCAGCAGATGGGCAACAACCCCGACGGCGCGAAGGCTGCGCAAAAGAATCAGGAAGCGATGAATGTACCGGTCAACAAGCGCCCGTCGAATCAGGTGGGGCTGGCGACGCCGGCGGCTACCAGTACGCGGATGGGCAATACGTTTGGCACGTCGGTGAAACCGCAGCGGCCAGCGAACTAGAGAGTGCAGCAGAGTGCTCGTGGCGAGGGAGCTTGCTCCCGCAGGGGGCGTGATCAACACGCACCCATCCTGATAAAACGTGCACAACGGATTCCGGATTGCTTCGCAACCCGGCGGGATCAAGCTCCCTCGCCACAGCATGCTCCCTTGCTGAAGTGGACATGTGCTCGTCAGTCACTGGGGACCTGGCGAAAACTCACCGCCAGGCGATTCCAGCTACTGATGGTGCTGACGGCCATGGTCAGGTCTACCAGTTCGCCTTCGTTGAACTGTGTTCGCGCTTGTTCATAGACGTCGTCCGGCACGTGACTTTCCGCCAGCAGCGTTACCGCGTCAGTCCAGGCCAGCGCCGCCCGCTCGCGCAGGTTGAAGAAGCCGCTGTCGCGCCAGACCGCGATGGCGTACAGCCGCCGGTCCGTCTCCCCTGCCCGCCGCGCTTCCACCGAATGCATGTCGGTGCAGAACGCGCAGCCATTGAGTTGCGAGGCGCGGATCTTGATCAGGTGCAGCAGCGGCGCCTCGATGCTCAGGCTGCTGGTCAGCGCTTCCAGGGCAATCATTGCTTTCATGGCTTTGGGTGAAGCGCTGTAGTAATCCAGACGTGGGGACATGAGCGGATCTCGGGCAGCAGAAGAGTGATTTCACGGTAAGCGCTGACAGGCCAGCGTTACAGCCCCAATTCCACGAAAAAACGGCAGACCACTGAACCCCGAGCCAAACACAGTACTTGTGGGAGCTGGCTTGCCAGCGATGGCGGTACATCAGCTGACATCTATGTTGAATGTGATCCCCCCATCGCTGGCAAGCCAGCTCCCACAGGGCCCTAGGCCAATTTGGGGTATTTGCACTACGCAACTTCTTCCGGTACTGCATTCGGGAGTAATCTGCCCGGCACACTCAATCGCCCGGAGAGCCCGTCGGTATGGAACTTCACGTCGTGATCAACGGCCGCAAGGATCTGGCCGGTCAGTTGTATCAGCAACTGCGCGGGGCCATTGAATCCGGGCGTCTGGCCGCCGGCACGCAACTGCCGCCGAGCCGCTTGCTCGCCGAGCAACTGGGGATTTCGCGCAAGACCATTTCCGACACCTACGCGCAGCTGACCTACGAAAACTTCCTTACCGGCGTGATCGGCAAAGGCACTTACGTCAACGCCCGCGCCACACCGGTGCAGCGCAAGCAAAGTCATTGCGAGCTGGCCGGTTCCGAGGTGATCGAGAGCTGGTGCAACCTGCCGGTGTTCCTGCGCCATCCGACGCTGGAAGGCTCGCTGCGTTATGACTTTATCGGTGGTGCCACCAGCAAGGGCCAGTTTCCCCACGATGACTGGCGCCGCTGCGTGTCCCATGCCATGCGTCAAATGGCCGGTTCCAAGGGCTTTTACAGCGCGGCAGAAGGCTTGCCGGCGCTGCGCAATGCGATTGCCCGGCACATCGCCTTCTCTCGCGGCGTGAACTGTCAGGACGAGGACATCGTGGTGTGCAATGGCGCGCAGCAGGCGCTGGATCTGATCGGCCGGGTGCTGCTGCGGCCTGGCAGTCTGGTGGCGATGGAAGATCCGGGCTATCCGCCGGCGCGGCTGCTGTTCGGCACTCACGGCGCAACGGTGGTCGGGGTGCCGGTGGATGCCCAAGGGATTCAGGTCGAGCACATTCCGGACGGCACGCGGTTGATCTACGTGACGCCGTCGCACCAGTTCCCGCTGGGCATGCCGATGAGCCAGGCGCGACGCGAAGCGTTGCTGGCCCGGGCCTATGAGCTGGGCGCGATCATCATCGAGGACGACTATGACAGTGAATTCCGCTACGAGGGTCGGCCGACGGATTCGCTGCACAACCTCGATCAGCACGGCATCGTGGCGTACGTCGGCACCTTCTCCAAAACCCTGCTGCCAGAGCTGCGGCTAGGCTACGCGATCCTGCCGCCAGCCATCCTCGAAGCGGTGATCCGCGCCAAGCAGCTCACCGACCTGCATGCCTCCACCCTGCCGCAATGGGCGCTGGCCAAGTTCATCGCCGAGGGCTGCCTGCTCAAGCACATTCGCCGCTGCCACACCGTCTACGCCCAGCGCCGCGAGCGGATCCTGGCGCGCATGGCCACCGACCTGTCGCCGTGGCTGGAGGCCGTGCCGGCCAGTGCAGGCTTCCATATGGCGGTGTTCTGCCGGGTGCCGATCGACTTGCCGCTGGTGATCGAACTGGCGAAAAAAGTCGAAGTCGGGCTCTACAGCATCGATGGCTTCTATTACCAGCAGCCGCCCAGAAGCGGGATGTACTTCGGTTTCGGCGCCATCGAAACGCTGGACATCGATATTGCGCTGGATCGCCTGCGCGATATTCTGCAACAGGTCACAGGGTAGATTGGTCTGACGGATTACCCGCCGATTGGTTATTGGTGATCCGGGGGTGCAGGCCTATTCTGCACAGGCGTTATCCCTCAATGAGCAGGATTCGTCCGGCCTGATTCAGGAGTGTGAGCAATGTCCAACGAAGTGATCAACACCGTAGAGGTGCGGGCTGCCGCCGGCCGCTCCGAAGAGCTGGGCAGGCAGTTGCAGAAGATCGTCGACACCCTGCGCGAAACACCGGGCTGCGATTCCTATCTGGTCGACCGCTGCCCCGAGGACAACCATCGCTGGACCGTGAGCGCCCGCTGGCAGTCGGAAGAAGCGATGCAGGCGCACTTCAACCGACCCGAGGCTCAGGGATTTATTGACCTGATCGACAGTCGGCTGGCCAATAGCGTGGATTTCAACTCGTTTCCAATCGTTTGACTTACAGACGCCATCGCTGGCAAGCCAGGCTCCCACAGGTCTTGTGTCGTTCGCATGATTAATGGACTGCACGAAAACTTGTGGGAGCTGGCTTGCCAGCGATGGCGTATTCGAATGCGCGGATATCCCCCAGATTGGTCACCTGAACTTCCCGAATATTGGCGGTGTGATTGGCCCGAAGCGCGGACTACTGTGAAGACCGACTCCCACTTCACAGGTGACCCGCCATGAAACTCCTGCACATTTTCGCCACCGCCCTCGCCCTGTCTGTTTCTGCCGCCGCCATGGCCCACGATGCCTCCGAGAAGGTCTCGGTCCTGCAGGACCAGATGCTGAAAAACGTTCCGGGCAAAAAAGCCATGATGATTGAAGTCGACTACAAACCCGGCCAGTCCTCCATCGCCCACAAACACGACGGCACGGCCATGGCCTATGTACTCGAAGGCGAAGTGATTTCCCAGGTCAAGGGCGAGCAGCCGATCACCTACAAGAAGGGTCAGTTCTGGTACGAACCCGCAGGTTCCGAACATCTGGTGTCGAAAAACGCCAGCAAGAGCAAGCCGGCCAAGTTGCTGGTGTTCATGGTGCTGTCACCGGACGAGCAAGTGCTGATCCCATTGAAAAACTGATGGTTGTTCAATCAGCCATAAATAAAAGGCGCAAATGGCTGATTTGTGCCTTTTTTATGTCTCGCGGCAATTAATCCAAAACCGTTACAGCCAATAAAACTATTGCATGACCGTCATTCAGCAAATTGTCAGGTTGTTTTCAGTCGTGCGGGAGTAGTCTGAGGCAACTGTCGCCGGCTCTATTAAGTGAACCCCGACACTTTTGATATTCCGATTGAAGTTGCTTCACGGGAGACTCACCATGAAACTTGCCTTTGCCAGTACCCTGGCGATATCGGTTTTAGCGTTGTCCGCCTGTTCCGTTCCCACCGCGCCCAAAGCGGTTTCTTCCCTCGACACACTGTTTACCCAACCGGTCGGGCGCAGCAGCGCCGCCCAAGTGAGAAGTGGTCCCGGTGTCTCGCTGGGTATCGTTTACAGCCCGAGCACCCAGGCCAATCGACAATACCTGCGCGACTATCAGGCCAACGCCGGCACCGGTTTCGGCCAGAGTCTGCTGGTGCAGCCGATCCATGATGCCTATGTCGCCACCTCGAAACCGGACATGGCCGTGGACTGGGTGAAAGCCTCCCTGCAACGCCAGTTCGGCTCGGTGACGGTGTACCCGGACATGCAGAGCCTGCGTGCGGCCAATCCCGATGTAGTAGCGATCGTCGATACTCACAGCCAGTTGATTACTTCGCGCAGTTCCGACATCAAGGTGGATGTAAGTGCGGATTTTTATGACGGGAAGTTCAACTATATCGGGACGGCCAAGGGGTCCGAGGCGAAAGAGTTGACACCGGTCTGGGCGGACTTCAAGCGTTCGGAGGAGATTGTTGCGGATATCAATCAGCAGCAGGAAGTTCAGGTTCGGGCGTTGCAGAAGTTTGACCAGTCGCTCAGCAATTTATTGACCAGACCGGCAGATAAAGTGTCGATGCTCGATAACAAACAAGGACATGACTTGCAGTAACTGTAATACCGCTATCGCGAGCAGGCTCGCTCCCACACTTGGAACGCATTTCCCTGTGGGAGCGAGCCTGCTCGCGAAAGGGCCGGAACAAACAACACGAATCCAACAGACATAAAAAAGCCCCGACATCTCACGATACCGGGGCTTTTTCATTCAGCAGCTACTCAAGCAAGCTCAAGCTCCGCCGTCGCCACAGCAGGCACGACCGCCTGACCGCTCAACGCCAGATCGTTCAGCTCACGGTTGGCCACCGCGTACATGGCGTAGTCCGAACCGCTGGCGGCACGGATTTCCACCAGCATGGCGCGCCAGCGCTGGATCATCGCGTCGTTCTGCTTCATCCACAGTGCCAGACGGGTTTCCACGTCCGAATCACCGCCGCCCGCTTGCAGAACGGCGATGGTGATCGCGCGTTGCTGCCAGTCGACGTCGTCGCGGAACGCTTCACGGGCCAGGGCCTGCCAGTTGTTTTCAACCGGCAAGGCGCTGATCTTCCCGTTGTACCAGGTGATGTCCAGCGCACTGCCCACGGCGAAGTACGCCTTGGCCACTTCGGCTGGATCCTGACCGGTGACGTCGGCCGCTTCGATGATCGGCAGCAGCGTGTAGAGGTGAGTCGTACCCGCCACCATGCGCGCCAGCAATTCCGGTACACCGGCAGCCACGTAGGCCTGATAACGCTCCTGCCAGTTATCGCGGATTTCGCCGCTCAGCAGCTCGTCCAGCTTCAGACCCAGATCCTTGAGGTGCGGACCGAAATGCGCGACGTCACGGGCAGCGTTCTGCTCGTTGCGACGGGCACGCAGGAACCAGCGTGTGGCGCGACGGCCCAGACGCATCAGCTCGTCCATCAGCTCCAGTTGCACGTCAGCGGAAACCTGGTAGTCCAGCGCCTCGATCTGACGGAACCAGTGCGGGAGGTGGAAGATGTCACGCACGATCACATACGCACCCGCCACGTTCGCCGGGGTCATGCCGGTGGACTCTTTGAGCCTTTGAACGAAGGTGATGCCCATATGGTTGACCAGATCGTTGGCGATCTGGGTGCTGACGATCTCGCGCTTCAGACGGTGACGGCGCATGGCGTCGGCGAACTTGCTGACCAGAGTCGGCGGGAACGCGGTTTCCATGTCGCGAGTCAGGTAGTCGTCGTCCGGCACCAGCGAGTCCAGCAGCTGCTGCTTGAGGTCGATCTTGCTGTACGAGATCAGTACCGACAGCTCCGGACGCGTCAGGCCCTTGCCGGTCGCGGCGCGCTCGGTGAGCTGCTCCTCGGTCGGCAAGTACTCGATGGCGCGGTCCAGCTTGCCACGGCCTTCCAGGTCGCTCATCAGGCGCTTGTACTCGGCGGCACGCTCGTAGGCACGGCGGGCAGCCAGGGACAGGGCCTGAGTCTGCTTGTAGTTGTTGCCCAGCACCAGACCACCGACTTCGTCGGTCATGCTCGCCAGCAACTGATCGCGTTGCTTGCCGGTCATGTCGCCGGCCTGAACCACTTCGTTCAGCAGGATCTTGATGTTCACTTCGTGGTCGGAGCAGTCCACACCACCGGCGTTGTCGATGAAGTCGGTGTTGGAACCGCCGCCATTGAGGCCGAACTCCACACGACCCAGCTGGGTCATGCCGAGGTTACCGCCCTCGCCCACCACTTTGCAGCGCAGCTCGTTGCCGTTCACGCGCAGTGCATCGTTGGCCTTGTCGCCGACATCAGCGTGGCTTTCGCTGCTGGCCTTCACGTAAGTACCGATACCGCCGTTCCACAGCAGATCCACCGGAGCCTTGAGCAAGGCATTCAGCAGTTCGGTCGGGGTCAGCTTGTCAGCCTGGATGTCGAAGCGCTCTTTCATCTGCGGCGAGATGGCAATGCTCTTCGCGCTGCGCGAGAAGATACCGCCGCCTTCGGACATGATGCTGGTGTCGTAGTCGGACCAGGCCGAACGCGGCAGGTCGAACATGCGCTTGCGCTCGACGAAGCTGGTGGCCGGATCCGGGTTCGGGTCGATGAAGATGTGCAGGTGGTTGAACGCGGCAACCAGTTGCAGCTTGTCGGACATCAACAGGCCGTTACCGAATACGTCGCCGGCCATGTCGCCGATGCCGACCACGGTCACGCTGTCTTTCTGGACATTGATGCCGCGCTCACGGAAGTGGCGCTGCACGCCAACCCACGCGCCCTTGGCGGTGATGCCCATTTTCTTGTGGTCGTAACCGGCCGAACCACCGGAAGCAAACGCGTCACCCAGCCAGAAGCCGTAGTCGATGGCGATGCCGTTGGCGATGTCGGAAAAGGTTGCAGTGCCCTTGTCCGCCGCGACCACCAGGTACGGGTCATCGTCGTCATGACGCACGACGTTGGCCGGCGGTACCAGTTTGCCGTCCTTCAGGTTGTCGGTGATGTCCAGCAGACCCGAAATGAAGATGCGGTAGCAGGCGATGCCCTCGGCCGCGATCTCGTCACGGCTGCCGCCCAGTGGCAGGCGACGCGGCAGGAAGCCGCCCTTCGCGCCCACCGGCACGATGACCGAGTTCTTCACTTGCTGGGCTTTTACCAGGCCCAGGACTTCGGTACGGAAGTCTTCTTCACGGTCGGACCAGCGCAGACCACCACGCGCAACGTTGCCGAAGCGCAGGTGCACGCCTTCGACGCGTGGCGAGTAAACGAAGATTTCGAACTTCGGAACCGGCTTCGGCAGCTCAGGGATCAAGTGCGGGTTGAACTTGAAGCTGAAGTACGACTTGTTCTGGCCGTTGGCGTCGGTCTGGTAGAAGTTGGTGCGCAGGGTCGCTTTGATCAGGTCCAGGTAACGACGCAGGATGCGGTCTTCGTTAAGGACCTGAACGTCGTCCAGCGCGGTCAGGATGGCCTGCTCCAGACGCTGCTGCTTGTCGTCCAGATCGTCGCTGCCCAGCTTGCGGGCCAGATAGAAACGGGTCTTGAACAACCGGGTCAGTTCGCGAGCGATGTCGGTGTGGTTGTTCAGGGTGCTGGCGATGTAGCCGAGGTCGAAGCCCAGGCGGATCTGTTTCAGGTAACGGGCGTAGGCACGCAGCAGCGCGACGTCGCGCCATGGCAGGCCGGCGGTCAGCACCAGACGGTTGAACGCATCGTTTTCGGCGTCGCCGCGCACGATGTGGACAAACGCGTCCTGCAGGGTGTCATTGAGCTGCTGGATGTCCAGGTCCATGCCTTCGGCTGCGGTGAACGCGAAGTCGTGGATCCAGAACTCGCGGCCGTTGTTGTGGCGCAGGCGATACGGGAATTCGCCCAGCACGCGCAGGCCGAGGTTTTCCAGGATCGGCAGCACGTCGGACAGTGCCAGCGGGGTATCGGCGTGGTACAGCTTGCAGTGCAGCTCGCGCGGGCCGGCGGCCAGCGGCTGGTAGAAGCTCATCGCCAGCGGCTTCTTCTCGCTGAGGTTGAGCAGGTGCTGCATGTCGACCACGGCCGAGTGCGCAGCGAAACGCTCGCGGTAACCGGCCGGGAAGCCTTTCGGGAAGTCCGCCAGCACGTTGGTGCCGTTGGCTTCGCCAAAGTTTTCGATAATCAGCGAGTTGTAGTCGTCCTGCCAGCTGCGGCAGGCCTGGATGACTTCGTTTTCCAGTTGCAGCGGGTCGATGTCGATGCGGTTTTTCGGGTCGACGCGCAGGATCAGCTGCACGCGGGCCAGCACGGACTCGGAGAAGAAGGTCCAGAATTCGCAGTCGGAGGCTTTCAGACGCTCCATCAGCACTTGCTGGATCTTCTGGCGCACTTCGGTGGAGTAGATGTCGCGCGGCACGTAGGCCAGGCAGTAGCAGAAGCGACCGTACGGGTCTTTGCGCAGGAACACGCGGATCTTGTTGCGTTCCTGGATCTGCACGATCGACATCACGGTGCTGAACAGTTCATCGACCGGGGTCTGGAACAGGTCGTCACGCGGCAGCACTTCCAGAACCTGAGCCAGTTCCTTGCCCAGGTGGGCCTTGGCCTGGAAGCCGGAACGACGCTCGATCTCTTCGACCTTGCGGCGGATGAACGGGATGACACGTACGCTTTCGCCATACACCGAGGAGGTGTACAGGCCCATGAAGCGGTGTTCCTTGATGACTTTGCCGTCGGCGTCGATTTCGCGGATCGACACGTAGTCCGGGTAGGCCGGACGGTGTACGCGGCTCGGGTGCGCAGCCTTGGCGAACGACAGCAGGGTCGGTTCGCGCAGGTAGGCGACCGCGTAGTCTTCGATGTGGCGGTCTTCGTTGGTCAGACCGGTGCGCAGCATCCGGGTCAGGCCGAGGAAGGAGTTCTGGTCGTATTCGATGTGGCCGCCATCGGCCTGATCGACAACGGTGAACTCTTCATAGCCGAGGAAGGTGAAATGGTTGTTCACCAGCCATTCCAGGAAGTTCTTGATTTCGTTCTTTTCGTCGGCTTCGACGGCGAATGCGCTGTTATCGAGCCTGGTGAGGATTTCCTGCACCTTGGCCTTCATCGGCTCGAAATCGGCGACCGCGACGCGGACTTCACCCAGAACCTGTTCCAGTTCCTTGCTCAGCACATTCAATTCGGCCGCGTTGGCGCAGCGGTCGATTTCCAGGTACATCAGCGACTCATGCAGGATGCCTTCGCCGGTGGTGCCCTTCGGCAGGATTTCCAGCAACTCGCCCTTGCTGCCACGACGCACGCTCAGCACGGTGGTCTGCAGGGTGTGGATGCTGTAGCCGCGGCGGTTCAGCTCGGTGCGCACCGAGTCCACCAGGAATGGCAGGTCGTGGTGCAGCACTTCGACCGCGGTGTGGGTCGACTGCCAGCCGTGACGCTCGTAATCGGGGTTGTAGACGCGCACTTGCGGTTGCGCGTGATCGAAGCGCTCAAGCAGGCGCCACGCAGAAAGAGTACAGCCAGCGAGGTCGGAGAGGCGACGCTGGGTCAGCTCGTCCAGGGAAATGATGCCGAAGAATTGTTCAGCGAACAGCGCCACTTGTGGCAGTGCCTGTTCACTGATGTGCTGCGCCAGTGCCGCTTGCAGTTGGTGCTGGAAGTCGGCTTTGCTGGCTGCGGTGAAGAACGCCATCTGTGGTACTCCGCTTGGGCTTGTTATTGATGGAAAGCGTCGCGTACAAAACCCCTTTCGGGGCGTTCCGTCGCCCTGTTCCTGAATCTCGGGCAGAGGAAACAGGGTGACAGGTGGGTGAAGCTGGACGAGACACTCAGGTCACATTCACCTTCCATGAATGGGCATCTGCAAAAACGACTGCCGGGGGCCGCCACGGGGCCTGCCGCAATGCCTTTACGGGTGCTCATCCGTTGCGCAGCTTAATGGCTGCGACAATGTGTCTGCTTGCAGTGCTGCGACATATTCGGTCATTGGCACGTAAACGAAGGCCGGGGCATGGCACAACACTAGCAGTGGATTGACGATCCAGCCCGCTTGCAGCCCGATATTTGCGCGATTCGTACCGGATGTGACTGCCCGAGCGAGGAACGTTCCCAAGCGTTCTTTTTGCTTGATGCTTCCCATGGCTGTGAACCTGCCAGACAGACACCACATATAGAAGTAAAAACAACAAGTTACAAAGTCTTCTATTTTTCTTACAAACAGCAAAGAAACCGCTCACAGAAATCTCGGACCGAATTCTTACAGTTCGATTTGTTCGAGATTTTGCGCAGTGCTATCACTATAAAAACATTTCTGCCCGAAGGATCGGGCTTCAGACGCACAAGGAACTTGCACATGTCTCAACTGGAAATTCCCGAAATAATCACTTATGCAGATGGCACTTGGGAAATCATCGACCTGAATCCAAAAAAGATTCGCGGCGACATTCGAAAGAACTACCCACTTGGGAATCCGATGCATGGATTCACCCTTTCACTTCAAAATGACTACAACGCACGCAAGCAGAATCTTGAAGCCAACTTGCAATCTGAATTGAACATTAGAGAAGGCGCCCATCCCCCTCTTAAAAACGTGACCCCGGACTCTTGGCTGTCCCGAGCATCGAATATCGTCAATGAACTGCTGTTCCAGAAAAACACCGAACTTCAACATCAATTGAAAACCGCGAAGACAGCAAAACAATATGCAAAGCTGGAAGCCACTTACAACGCAATGATCCTTCAGGATCAGATTGCAAGTCTTCAGTCCCGGCAAACCAGGTTGTACGCCGAAATCACACGCAGACAGATCGAAGCTCTGGCGTTGCAGCAGGCCGCCGAAGCGGCGCGCCGTGCAGAGGAAGCCCGCAGGCTGGAGGAAGAACGGGCGCGTCTGGCCGCACAGGCCATGGCACAACGAATCGCCGAGGAAAACGCGAGGATCGCGGCGGCAGAGGAAGCCCGGCAGATCGACGAACACAAACGCGCCGTGGCGTTCGTGGCCGACGCGAACAAATACATTCTGAAGAAGTACGGCGCGAACCTGCATCAAATCGTGATGGATCTTCAGAAGGACATTTCAGGCAAGAAGGTCCGCAGTTACAGCGAAGCCATGCAAACCTTCGAGCAAGTGCGAACCAACCCGAACGCACGGCTCAGCCCGCAGGATCGCCGTGCGGTGGTGGACGCGATGAACGCACTCGATAAAGCGACCTACATGGACAACGTCAACCGACTGGCCAAGGGTTTTGGCGTCACCGGAAAAATCGTCCAGGCGCACTCGGTGATCGAGAAGATGGTCATTGGGTTCCGGGACGGCGACTGGAAGCCTTTGATGCTGGAGTTGGAGAGTATTGCTGCCGGGGCAGGAGCAGGTGCGCTGCTGGCCCTTGCTTTACCACCACTACTTTCCCTGATTTGGGTTCCTCCCGCAGCGGTGGTAGTCGTTACCGGAATCGCAATCGCTGCCGCAGCGATTTTTCTGGACGCCAAAGCCGTGGAAACAATAAACCGCTCCGTGCTTAACGCAATGACGAAAAACGATACCTGACTACTAACCAAATGCAATCCGGCTCAACAGCCATTGAGCCGGTTATCAAGCTCACAACGGACACAACAATGCAAAAAAAAGAAAAGTCTGAATTATCCAACGCTTTCGTTTTAGCGGTCGCCTCCCCAATCCTGCTCATCAACCTGATAGTCCCGATTATGGGTGATCAACAACACGCCATCCTCGAAACTTTACTGAGCGGCTACCTAATCGAAAACATCGGCTTCTGGTCTTCGAGATTCCCGCTGAGCTCAAAAATAACCACAAACTATATTGCTATATTCGGACCAGTATTTGGAGCTGTACTTTTCCTGAAGAGTTACAAAAACGCTTTCAAATCAACCGACAGATTCAACCAAACACCGCTATACAAGTATCTCTTCATGACATTGACAACGATATTGATCTGTTCCCTTTTCGTATACGAAGCCTATTTCAATTCCACAGACCTAATAACTCAGGGCCCCAAACTCAGAATCATGGGGCTCAACTTTCTTTTTTATTCGATATTCTCCTTTACAGTTATTTTTTTCATATTGCTTCTACCTGCACTCGTGATTCACCTCCTGATTTATACCCCTTATCGACTGATCAAGCTTTTCAAGCCTAAACAGCACCCATAACTACGTTGACCTCCAGTACGCGAACATCAGAGCAGCGGAAATGGTCACGAACTGGCAAAATCACCTTTTTGCGTGGCACCCGTCGCGCCCGCCAAGTCAGGAATTTTCCATGCAAATGACCACCGCCCTACTCATCGTCAACCCGTGCGACGACGAAGAAGACAACATGGCCATGCTCTGCTGCCACAGCGACAAAGGCGAAATGTTTCTGATGAGCCGCTATCCGGACGAGGATGAGCTGGAAATCACACTGGAAGGCGAGCCGTCCACCCTGGATGGTGTAAAGGTCACCCTGACCCGGACCCTGCTGAAGATCGAAATCGCCGCCGCGGATGCCGATGCGCTGAATGGCGATGATGTGCTGGAAATCACCTACAACCCGGACATGGTGGATCTGGCCGAGGTCGAGGAAACCCTGAAGAACATTCTGGATGGCACTGGCACCTACATCAGCCAAATTTGAGGGTGCTTGGGCCGGCCCCTTCGCGAGTAAGCCCGCTCCCATAATGAACGGTGTTTTCCTGACAGAACGCGGTCGATGTGGGAGCGAGCCTGCTCGCGAAGAGGCCCCGAAGAACACTCCACCTCCCCCGCCCTACAAATTTCCAACAATTACTCCGGTCATTTCCCGCACTTTGCGCAAAATGCCGTTAGTCGCCACCCCCTGCGATGGATTAAAGTAACGCCCCCAGCCCCGGCGTTATCCGAACGCCTGTGGCCACCCTTTCCAGGAACAGTCATCGATGGAACATCGTGAAGCGCTGCTGGCGCTGCGAACCTTTCTTTCAACGCAGATTCTCGGCCAGGAAAAACTCATCGAGCGCTTGCTCATCGCCCTGCTCGCCGACGGCCACATGCTGGTCGAGGGTGCTCCGGGCCTGGCCAAGACCAAAGCGATCAAAGAACTCGCCGAGGGCATCGAAGCCCAGTTCCATCGCATCCAGTTCACCCCGGACCTTTTGCCGGCCGACATCACCGGCACCGAAATCTATCGCCCGGAAACCGGCAGTTTCGTGTTCCAGCAAGGCCCGATCTTCCATAACCTGGTGCTGGCGGACGAAATCAACCGTGCTCCGGCCAAGGTGCAATCGGCCCTGCTTGAAGCCATGGCCGAGCGTCAGGTCAGCGTCGGGCGCAGCACTTATGAACTGTCGCCGCTGTTTCTGGTGATGGCCACGCAGAACCCGATCGAACAGGAAGGCACCTACCCGCTCCCCGAAGCGCAGCTCGACCGCTTCCTGCTGCACGTGAAAATCGGTTTCCCGGACGCCGCCGTCGAACGACGGATCCTGCAACAGGCCCGTGGCGAAGCCCTGAACGGTGAAACCAAGCCCGAGCGCCGGGTCAGCCAGCAGGCAATCTTCGCCGCACGCAAGGAAATCCTCGGTCTGTACATGGCCGACGCCGTGGAGGAATACCTCGTGCAACTGGTCATGGCCACGCGCAACCCGGCCAAGTTCGATCCGGAAATGGCCGAATGGATTGCCTACGGCGCCAGCCCGCGCGGCTCCATCGCCCTCGACCGCTGCGCCCGTGCCCACGCCTGGCTGGCCGGTCGCGATTTCGTCAGCCCGGAAGACATCCAGGCCGTGCTGTTCGACGTATTGCGTCATCGCATCATTCTCTCGTTCGAGGCTGAAGCCGCCGGCATCGACCAGGATCGGGTGGTGCAACGGATTCTCGACGTCGTCGCCGTCGCTTGACCCTCATGAACGCCTCACTGCCGTCCGAACCGGGCATTCGCATCACCCTCGCCGAATTGATCGAGATGCGTCATCGCGTGCGGGAAGTGCAACTGTTTTCCACGCCAAGCCAGCGCAGCCCGCTGATCGGCCTGCACCATTCGAAATTCCGTGGCCGTGGCGTGGACTTCGATCAGGTGCGGGTCTACCAGGCCGGCGACGACGTACGCACCATCGACTGGCGCGTGACTGCCCGTACTCAAGAGCCGCACACCAAGCTGTTCCACGAAGAGCGCGAGCGGCCGATCTTCATCATGGTCGAGCAAAGCACGCGGCTGTTCTTCGGTTCCGGGCTGATGTTCAAATCGGTGCTGGCGGCGCAGGCCGCGGCATTGATCGGTTGGGCCGCGCTGGGCCACAACGACCGGGTCGGCGGACTGGTGTTCGGCGACAACGAGCATTACGAAATCAAGCCGCGTCGCAGCAAGCAAAGCCTGTTGCAATTGCTCAACCGTCTGGTGAAGGCCAATCAGTCGCTGCACACCGAGCGCGAGCCGGATCGCGATGCGTTCGGTGTCGCCCTGCGCCGGGCACGGGAAGTATTGCGCCCGGGCAGTCTGGTGGTGGTGATCTGTGACGAACGGGCCCTCAGCGACAGCGCGGAGCAGCAATTGAGCCTGCTGTCGCGCCATTGCGACCTGCTGATGCTGCCGCTGTCCGATCCGCTGGATCACGCCCTGCCCGCCGCCGGGCTGCTGAAGTTCGCCGAACGCGGTGCGCAACTGGAGCTCGACACACTGAATTTTGATCTGCGCCAGACCTACCGCGCCCAGGCCGAAGCACGCATCGCCCGCTGGGAACTGCTCGCGCAGAAACTGCGGGTATTGCTGATGCCCTTGAGCACCCAGAGTGAAATGGTCGAGCAGATGCGCGAGTTCCTCAACCCGCAGCGTCCGGGGAGCGTTCGATGAACGGCCTCGAACAACTGCAACCGCTGATGTCTCCGCCACCGATTGCCTTCTGGCCGCCGGCGCCGGGCTGGTGGCTGCTGCTTTTGTTGCTGCCGCTGATCGGTTTCGCCCTGTGGCGCTTGCGCCGGTTCATTCCGGTCAAGAAGAAACCCGTCGTGCGCGCCGAAATCCCGCTCGATCCTGTGCGCATCGCTGCACTCGCCGAGCTGGCACAAATGGTCAAACCCTACGACGGCGCGCCGGCCGGTGCCTGGCTGCAGCAGCTCAACGGCCTGCTCAAACGCCTGTGCCGCAACCATTACCCCTACAGCCAGAGTCATACCCTCAACGGGCGCAAATGGCTGGCGTTTCTCGACAACCGCTGCCCCGCCGCCGGCCTGACCCGCTGGATGGTGCTGGTGGAAGGCGCCTACAAGCCCGAGTGCAAACTGGACGACAAGGCCATCGCCGGCCTGACGCAGGCTGTCGATACGTGGATCCGCAAGCATGTTTGAGTTCGCCTGGCCGTGGATCTTTGCGCTGTTGCCGCTACCGTGGCTGATGCGCCTTGTGCTGCCAGTGGCGGACAGCGGCGAACCGGCGTTGAAAGTGAGCTTCCTCGGTGATCTGGAAGGCCTCGCCCGTCGCCGTGCCCGGGCCAATCTGCCGGCCTGGCGTCAGCAGGCGCCGTTCATGTTGCTGTGGCTGTTGCTGCTGATCGCCGCCGCCCGTCCGCAATGGCTCGGCGAACCGCTACCGATTGCCGCCAGCGGTCGCGATCTGCTGGTGGCGGTGGACGTGTCCGGCTCGATGGACTTTCCCGACATGCAATGGAACGACGAAGACGTCAGTCGCCTGTCGCTCGTGCAGCATCTGCTCGGTGATTTTCTGGAAAGTCGCGACGGCGACCGGGTCGGTCTGATCCTGTTCGGCAGTCAGGCCTATCTGCAGGCGCCGTTGACTTTTGACCGACACACCGTTCGGGTCTGGCTCGATGAAGCGCGAATCGGCATCGCCGGCAAAAACACCGCCATCGGTGACGCCATCGGCCTGGCCCTGAAACGCCTGCGCATGCGCCCGGCGCAGAGTCGGGTACTGATTCTGGTCACCGACGGTGCCAACAACGGCGGCGAAATCGAGCCGCTGATCGCCGCAAAACTGGCCGCCAATGAAGGTGTGAAAATCTACCCCATCGGCATCGGTGCCGATCCCGAGGAAAGCGGCGCCACGGCACTGCTCGGCGGCAACCCGACCCTGGACCTCGACGAGCCGGCACTCAAGGCGATTGCCGACGCTACCGGTGGCCGTTATTTCCGTGCCCGCGACGGCAAGGAACTGCAAGCGATCAAGGACACCCTCGACCGACTCGAGCCGGTAGCCCAGCAACCGACCGAGGCTCGCCCGGCACAAGCCTTGTATCACTGGCCGCTGGCGCTGGCCTTGTTGCTGAGCATTCTGCTGGTGGCTCGCGAACTGTGGCCGGACAACCCGCTGCAACGCCTGTTCACCAAGGAGCTGTATCTGCAAAGTCCGCTGCCTGACTGGCGCGAACGCCTCAAGCGTCTGCGTCTGCGGAGGCGCCGATGATTGCGCTCTGGCCGCACTGGTTCCGTCCGTGGTGGCTGCTGTTGTTGCCACTGCTCGGCTGGCTGATCTGGCAACTCTGGCATCGGCAGAAGCGCGCCGGGCGCTGGCAAATGATTCTGCCGCCGGCGTTCCATGCCGCACTGCTCAGCGGTGGCAACGGCCGCGACAGCAAATTGCCTTGGGTTGCGCTGGCCGTCGCTTGGCTGCTGACGGTTGTAGCGCTGCTCGGACCGAGCTGGGAGCGGGTCGAACAGACCAGCCAGAAACCGGCCGATCCGCTGGTGGTGGTGCTGGAGTTGACTCCGGAAATGCTCGCCACCGACTCGCCGCCGACCCGTCTGGAACAGGCCCGACGCAAGCTGTTCGATCTGCTCAAAGCACGCAGCGATGCACAGACCGCCATCGTCGTTTATGCCGGCAGCGCCCATACGCTGGTGCCGCTGTCGGATGATCTGGCCACCAGCCGCAACCTGCTCGACGCCCTGAAGCCATCGCTGATGCCGGAGAGCGGTCATCGCGCCGACCTCGCAGTGAGCAAGGCGCTGACGTTGCTGGAACAAGGGGCGCTTGGTCAGGGCCGTATTCTGCTGATCGGCTCTTCCCTTTCGGAAGAAGAACGCCAAGGCATTCGCCGCGCATTGAGCGGGCAATCGGCGCAACTGCTGATGCTCGGCATCGGCACCGCCGAGGGTGCGCCGATTGCTCAGGAGGACGGCAGCTTCCTCAAGGACGCCCAGGGTGCGATCCGCGTGCCGCAACTCGACAGTCCCGGCCTCGGTGCCTTCTTGAACGCCGTGGGTGGTGAATACCACAGCGCACGACTGGACGAATCGGACCTGCGCAGCCTCGGTCTGCTCGACGGCCCGCGCAGCCTGCGCAACGATGGCCAGACCCTGCGCCTCGATACCTGGGCTGATCAGGGTTACTGGCTGCTGTTGCCACTGTTGCTGCTCGCCGCCTGTGCCGGTCGCCGTGGCTGGTTGTTCTGTCTGCCGCTGCTCTTTTGTCTGCCGCAACCGAGCTACGCTTTCAATTTCGAAGACCTGTGGCTACGTCCTGACCAACAGGGCCTGCATCTGCTGAAACAGAAGCGTCCGGCCGAGGCTGCGCAACACTTCGAAGACCACCAGTGGCAAGGGCTGGCGTTGTACGAGGCCGGCGATTACAGTGGCGCCGCCGAGCGTTTCGCCGAAGGCAGCGATGCCCGCGCCCACTACAATCGTGGCAACGCCCTGGCGAAAAGCGGTGAACTGGAAGCGGCCATCGACGCCTACGAACAGGCGCTGGAGCTGCAACCGGATCTGCGTCCGGCGCTGACCAACAAGACGCTGGTGGAAAACCTGCTCAAGCAGAAAAACACTCCGCCGCCGACCGAGCCAGAGAAGCAACCGACGCAACAGAACCTGCCGGGCGACGAACCACCGCCCGCCACTGCGCCACCACCGGCGGTGAAAAATGATGCGCAAAGCGAGGCCCAGCCGGCGGAGCCAGCCAGCGAACCGCCGCCGACCACTCCGCCACAGCCCGGCCCCAACGAATTGCCGGACAGCGCGCCGGACGCGGAACCGAATACGGCCCCGACGCTGAGTCCCGGCGAGGACAACCTCGAAGGCGAGCAGCGTCAGGCACTGGAACAATGGCTGGGCAAGATCCCGGACGACCCGGGCGAACTGCTGCGACGCAAATTCTGGTACGAACAGCAACAACATCAGGATCAGGAAAACATTCGATGACCCGTTTCACCGCTCTCTTGCTGCCCCTGCTGATCTGCACGGCCGCCGCTCAGGCGGCCGAGCTGACGGCCAGCGTGGATCGCAGTCGCCTGAACTCCGGCGAGACGGTGGAACTCACCCTCGAATCCAACGATGTCACGCAGTTCGGCAAACCTGACCTGACCCCACTGGAGCCGCTGTTCGAAGTGCGCGGCACGCGGCAGGTCAACCAGCTCAACACCCTCAACAACGAAAACCGCGCCACCACCCGCTGGATCATCACCCTGTTGCCGAAACAGAACGGCAGCGTGGAAATTCCGCCGCTGAAACTGGGTGAAACCCAAAGCCAGCCGATTACCGTGCAAGTGGTCGAAAGCGACGTTCACGAAGAGAAGAATGCGCTCGATCCGGTGTTCATCGAGTCCAGCCTCGACCAGAGCAGCGTCTATGTGCAGGCCCAGGCCGTCCTGACACTGCGCATCTACCATTCGGTGTCGCTGTACGACGACAGCAGCGTCACCCCGTTGCAGATCACCGATGCGCGGGTCGAACAACTGGGCGACACCCGCACCTACGAAAAAGACATCAACGGTGTGCGCCACGGCGTAATCGAAATGCGCTACGCGATCTTCCCGCAACACAGCGGTTTGCTGACCATCACCCCGCAAACCTTCAGCGCCACACGGGTGGACACCCAACCCGCCAAGGACGCCAACGCACAGGGTCCGAAAGCGGGCAAAGTGTTGCGAGTGACCTCTACGGAAATCCCGCTGACGGTCAAACCCAAACCGATCACTTATCCTGCCGATGCACCGTGGCTGCCGGCCCGCAGCCTGAGCCTGAGCGAAAGCTGGAACCCGGAACCGGATCACACCCAGGTCGGCGATTCCCTGACCCGCAGCCTGACCCTCAAGGTCGAAGGCCTGGCCAGTTCGCAACTGCCCGCCCTGCCCGCCACCGAGGCCACCGGCCTGCGGCGCTACCCGGACCAACCGGTGCTCAATAACCAGAGCAGCGAGCGTGGTTTGATCGGCAGCCGTGAAGAACGCGAAGCCCTGGTGCCGAGCCGCAGCGGTTCAATCGAACTGCCGACCGTCGACGTGGTGTGGTGGAACACTTTCGAAGATCACCTGGAACACACCAGCCTGCCGGCCCGCACCCTGCAAGTGGTGAACAACCCGAGCCTGCAGGTCGACACCCCGGCCGGCACCGCGCAATCCTTCAACACCGCCGACAGCGAAGCGCTGTGGTGGTGGAAACTCAGCACGCTGATCCTGGCCTGCACCACCCTCCTCGGCTTCGGCCTCTGGTGGCGCGCCCGCTGGCAACCGGCAATCCTGCGCGCCGCCCAAACCGGCCCGAGCCCGCGCACCCTGCTCGACGACATCAAACGCGCCAGCCAGGCCAACGACCCCCACGCCACCCGCCAGGCCCTCGACGCCTGGGCTCGCCAACAACCGGAAACCCTCGCAGAAATGGCCGCGCGCTTTGTGCCGCTGTCGGATGCGCTCGACGGGCTGAACGGCGCGCTGTACAGCGAAACCGGGCAGCATTGGCAGGGTGAGGATTTGTGGCGGGCGATTAGGACGATTCCGACGGCGGAGCGGGTGCAGGATCCGGTTGGCGATAGTGGGTTGCCGCCGCTTTATCCGAAGTAGGCCATTCCCGGCTACGCTCAGTCGACGCCAGTAAAGTCCACATAAACAGCCTCGACGATGGCGTCCTCCTCACCTATTTCAGGTGCGTAGAACCGCAGGCCCAGACGGGCCACATCGAAGCCTGAGTTATTGAAAACCAGAAACTCGCCTTGCTCCGTCAGGAACTGCTGAACGACGAGTACCTCTTCGCCTGCCAACCGCTAACCGCGCCAAGAAAGTTGAGCCCATTTCAGAAACTCAACACCGACGACCTTCAAGGCATTATCGAAGTAGACGTGCAATCCCAAATCGTCATATGCGTCGGTTGGGATAGCGGAATCCGGACTTTTCAAAAACTCGTCAAAAGGGCTTTCAAGGGCCGACCTCGAATCGTCACGGGTCATACCTGCGTGAATCGGCCCAAGGTCTCCTGGGCCGAGCAGGTGAAAATCAATTGTCATTCATTAAAGCCTCTTGATCCGGACAAATCCCCCTGTCGCCCGAGTTAACAGTAAGCACTGCTTGCTCATACCCCTCAAGGTCATCGCTCAACAAGAATTCATCAGGACGGAGCACATGAACCTTGACTGTTGCACCGAATTCGTCGTTTGAAACGCTCCCCTGAAGAACACCCGGCAGACCGGATTTATTCCATTGATCAAGGACCAGGGACAACCAGGAAATAGCGGTGGCTAAAAAATCAGCACTGACATAATCATCAATATGAACCGAGTTGACGAAACACTCATAGCCGGTTCTATCAGGAAAGCTATCGAGGTTCATATGACTTTGAGGATTCAGGGCTGCGATAAAAATACAACCATCACGCTCGACAAAACCAGAACGTGCAATACGGCCCAGCTCACCCTCCAGAACAACGTGTGGGAGGTCAGCCAGCAGCAACTCCATCGCCTTGTTAGCTTTCACAGAATTCCTCAAACGCCAGCTCACATTCTCAAGCGCTTCGGCTAAAGCCAAAGCGCTCCTTGACAGCTCAGAATCTACACTTGGAACATCAATCATCGCCAATATCAATTAAAGGGGACATAATCATTTAATCAAATAAATCCGCCCCCCCTTTTTATTTAGTCTAAACAGAACACCTGCTTCTTATATCCCTGCATCATTCATAGTTAAACTTAGTCGTGACTTGCCCACCTTCACGATAGGCCATGACAAAAGACAACCATGGCTCACCACGCCGAACCGCATTGGCTTTTAGTTCTTTCACCAAAAAATACAGATCTGAAATATCAAAATCAATTTCCGCATCTGTCACACTGACACCATCCTTTTCCACTTCCAGTTCGGCTTCCATATAGCTTTCACCCACTTCCACCTCGTAGCGAAATGCATCATAGCCATGAACTATTCCACCTTCGATCATCTGAAAAATCTTTTTGACGATCTCTAAATCTTCCGTAATCACTCTATTACCTCTGGAATTCTTCGTGCTTCATTTTCGAAAACCACGAACTTTGTTTTCCGTTAATGGTGTAAAAAACCTGTAGTGAATCAGGCCGAATTGAACCTGGGTCTTCACGTTTAAATCTAACCGTTGTCATCCCCACTG
The DNA here is from genome assembly GCF_024981055.1 of Pseudomonas sp. BW7P1. Taxonomy (NCBI): domain Bacteria; kingdom Pseudomonadati; phylum Pseudomonadota; class Gammaproteobacteria; order Pseudomonadales; family Pseudomonadaceae; genus Pseudomonas; species Pseudomonas sp. BW7P1. Next base: position 3,530,826 of record NZ_CP103374.1, read on the forward strand.
TCTGACTTGGATCATCGAGTGCATCTTTGATCCTATTCTCATAGAACTTCTTGTAAGCTGAGTTATTAAAATTACGATCCTGTGAGAAAAGGGGACAGATTTATTTAATCATCTCTCTTTAATTAAACAAATCCGCCCCCCTTTCTTCCTTTTTCTAAACCCAATAAATCTGTCCCCTTTTGCCTCAGCCCCCTTTTACCTCAATAATTAAACTCCGTCCGCACCTGCTCCCCCTCGCGATAATACAGAGTAAATGACTTCCATAGCTCACCACGCTTGACTGCATTCCCTCTCAATTGCTTAACGAGAAAGTAAACTTTAGAGTCATTAAAATCGGCTTCCACCCCCCAATCTTCCACACCGTCCTTTTCAACGCACAGTTCGCTCTCCATATAATTTTCATGAACCTCGGCATGATAATGAAAAGCATCATACCCACCAACAATACCAGCCTCAACCAACTCAAAAATCTTTTTCACTATTTCAATATCTTCACTAATCAATTTATAACCTCCGGAATCTTATTTGCTTCATTTTCAAAGGACAAAGTTTTGATTTTTCCATCAACTGTATAGCTGAGTCTAAGCGTGTCCGGACGTATAGAACTCGGATCATTGCGGAAAAATTTTATAGTTGTCGTCCCAACCGTTTTGGAAGGATCATCGAGGGCTTCCTTGATTCGATTCTCATAAAACACTTTGAATGCTGAGTTATTGAAATTCCTGTCCTGTGGAAACAGATTATATTTATCGCATGTACCGCCTTGGCTACACGCCTGTGCATGACCTCCCACGTCGGTGTCACGCCCTTCCTTTCCGGCCTCCGTCTGCCTCTTGTCTCGAGGCACCTTTTCCTTGGTCGGGGTAAAGGTCAGTTCCGCTACCATACCGTGACTATTGGTGGTAAAGGTATTTCCGTTATCTAGCTCATAGCGAGTATTAGGGCTTCTCGCACTTGGGTTGTTGAGAATCTCGTACTCATGAGTACCCTTTTCTGCACCGGAGGTCTGGATCTTGACCACTTTATCAACTTTGAGGCCGACGTCTGGCTTGATCACGGGAGGAACATCCGGCTTGCCGTCTGGTCCGTCCATCCAGCCCTTGCCAGACGTTTCCGGCTTGGGATCGATAACCATCGGATCACTGGTTTTCCCGCCACCAGGCCCTTTATTACCCACAATGCTGAAGACTTTACCGGTTACAGCACCGGCCATGTTACCAGCCGTGCCCAGAGCGATGTTCAACAGAGTCGAAGCCCCGCGAACGTAGATGTCGCCCTGCTGTTCGCCCACACCCAGTGCTAGCAATTTCTTGAAGGTGCTGTCGCTTTTTTCGAGGTCACCTGTACTTTTACCGCTGAGTTCGCTGGCCAGCGTTTTGGCCAAGGCGTCTTTGGCCGCATCTATTTTGTCGCCGAATAATTTGGCGATCAGAATATTGCCCGCCAGACCAAGAGCCACTTTTGCCGGCCCCATCACAGCCTGAATACCCAAACCCAATAGCTGAACTTGCTCCTTGGGCAAAGTATCCATGTAGCTTTGAAGTCTTTCTGCCTCCATCAACAACTTGCCGCCCGGGGTATTCGGAGTCAGCCCCTTCAACCCGGTGGCACGGTTTTCTCCGTCGGTGTCGCGGTAGTGGCTATAAACCGCATCTTGCTGGCCCCCCCCATCAAAACCGCAACCGCCTGAATCGCTGCAGTCTTGTTGTTTGGAGAAGGCGGCAAATGCCTGCGCATACTTCTGAATAACAGCGATATCCGCCGGTTTCAGCTGATTGATATCTCCCGGCTTCTGACCGTTTCGTACCAGATTTTTGGCGATGTTAAGGGCCAGTTCATCACCCAGCTTTTCGCGTGCCGATGCCGGTATTTCATTCAGGGATACTTGCTGAGCCTGAATATTTTTCCAGACTTGATCCACGACCTCGACCGGCCCGGAAATCAGGGTCTGCGCAGCCTCAAATGCTCCCTGAGTATTGCCTGCATAGTTTTCTATGCTGTCCTTCCACGAGCGCAAGGTACCGGAAGTATCGAGTACGGCATCAAGCGAGGACTTGGTCACGTACAGATCCGTACGGGTCTCCTTGTCCTTGGTGATGACATAGGCGTTGTTGACATCACGGTTCAGTCCAGCTGTTGAATCCTTGCCGGTTTCGGCATCCTGACGCACCACGATTTCGCCGGCGCCGACGGTTCCCCGCACGATCTGCTCACGATCCTTATCGTGCTTCCAGCCATTGACGCTCCAGCCAGCCTCGCCTTCCTTGCCCTTGCCAACCTGACTACTATCCTGGGCACCACTACCTTTACCGGCGGTGTAACTGCCGCCGACGTTCAGGTAGTAACCGTGCTCCCTGTCCGAGCCGGCGATATCACTGAAACCCAGCGTGCCTGTGTCCAGTTTCAGGTTGCCGTTGTCGGCAGCGATCAGCGCACCGTCCAGTTGGGTGTGTTTTTCGGTGCGGATATCAACCTTGCTTTTACCGGTGATGGAGGTTTGCTGTTCGACCCAGTTGGTCTTGCCTGTGGTCTGGCCATAACCCACCGAGCCACTGACACCTGCACCCGGGCCAAAAGTAGCGGTTACGCTGACATCGAACTCTTTACCCTTGACCTTTCCGGTATCGGCCACGGAAGAGACGTTGAGGTCACCGCCCACACGGCCATTCACCTCATCGCCCCGCAACGTGGCGCCAGCAATGTTGGTGTCCTTGCCGCTGGTGAATCCCAGTCGATCTCCGGCGTAAAGGTAAGCCTCCTGTTGGCGCTCGCCCTCTCGATCCAGATTACCCTTGCCGATGTTGACACTGGCGTAAACGCCGATCCCCTCGGAACCGAAAACCAGCCCCGCCTCACCGCCACCGTTGTGCCGGTCGCTCTGGCTGCTGCTGTCGTTCTGTGCCGAGCGGATATTCAGGTCATTGAAAGCGTTGAGTTCGATATCGCGACGGGCGATGACCTGAGTGCCAATCAGGTTCAGGTCATGGCTGGCTTGCAGGTTGACATCCCTGCCAGCGCCGAGCTGAGTGGGTGTCGACGTGTCGCGAACGCCATCCTCGGTAGCTACGCCATAGCTGCCGCCGGCGCCGATCTTGAAGCCGCCACTGGTGCCACCATGAAACCCACCCCAACTTTGAGTCTGCGTACTGTCCTGAGTAACACTGCCCTTGGCGACATCGAACGTCACATCACGCCCCACGACATTGATATCGCGTCCGGCCTGGAACTTCGCACCGTTGACCGTTACGTCATTCTTGGCGTTGAGGTTCAGGTCGTGACCCGCATTCATCGTCGACGATCTGTTGCTCTGTTCGATGGTCTGGTGATTGCTGGTCTGTTTGCTGTTGCCGAACTTGGCGTCCATGGTCGGCCCGGACACGAACTGACCAACCGCATCTACACCTTTCAGGACGCTTGAGCCCTTGCTGACGTTGTCCTCACCCTTCCCTGCGCCATTGACTGCGTTTTTGGTTTGGCCGTAGTTATGATTCAGGCTGGCGGTCAAGCCATTACGCCCGGCCTCTTGCTCCTGTTCTACCAACAGGGTTTCACGACCCGCATCGATATTGATATTGCGCCCGGCGCTCAGGTCGATGTCGTTGTTTGCCTGCAAGTCCGAGCCGATCTGGTTGATATCTCGATTGGCAGTAATCGACAGATCCTGACCCGCACTGATCTGGCTGGCAGTACCGGTCTGCTGTTCACGTCGATTCTTGTCCTTGAGGCTGTCGGTACCGCCGAAGAAGCTCACGCCATTGGCATTACTGGAGATGCCAGCGCCTGATTTCTTGGACTTCGACCATGCCTGCTCGGAACTTTCGTTGGACGCTGCCGCAACGTTGACGTCTCGGCCGGCGTTCATGCTGACGTGGCGACTGGCGTCGATACCGCTGCCCAGCATGTTGATATCACGCTCAGCACTAAGGATCGTGTCACGCCCCGAACTGACCAGGCTGCCCACACTTGTACTGCTTTGCCCCTGCTGCCCAGCGGAATTGGACGAGGAAAGCGTAAGAAAACCACCCGAATACGATTGGCCAATTTTCTTTTTGTAGGCTTCGCTGTGGTTATAGGCAGTGTCATTAGCCGAAAGCAGGTTGATGTCGCCCGTTTTATCTACCAGACCAGCGCGGAACTCGACATCGTTGCCAGCCGAAGCCTTACTGGCCTGAAGCGTAAAGTCTTTACCCGAAGCGACAACTAGATCATGTCCCGCTTCCAGCTGGCTGGAGACCTGAGTGGTACTGTTTTTGATTGCGCTGTTACCACTCTTGGAAAGCCCGAAGGAACCCTTTTTCGTGGTCTTGCTGTAGTCACTGTGTTCATCCACACCCGAGACCACAGTGATGTCATTCAAGGCACCCAGCACAACGTTGTTTCCGGCTTTCAATTGACTGCCGATCACCGTCAGATCACGGCCACCTTGCAGCGAAACACCGCCCTTGTCCGTCAGGCTCGCATTCACTGTCAGATCATGCCCGGCCTCAATCACGGAATCGACGTTGGTGCTGTCGTAGGTTCCGCTCTCAGTGGTTTTGCTTTTGCCGAACGATCCTTTTTTCTTCTTGTAGTGATAGGAGGAACTTTCGTCCTCGGCAGAGGCGACGGTGATGTCCTGAACGGCCTTCAGGCTTACATCGTTTTCAGCCTTGATCCGACTGGCGATAATCCCCAGGTCATTCCCCGCGCTCAATGCAATATCACGCCCGGAATTCAGGACTGATGCCTGTTGGGTGATGCTGTGCGTTTCGTTGGCGTACTTCTTCCCGCGCGAGACGTAGTCGCTTTCATCAGCGGCAGACGTAATGAGGATGTCCTTGCCGGCATCGACCTTGAGATCGCGCTTCGCATCCAGCCGACTGCCAACAACCGCCACATCACGATCGGCACTGATCGTCAGATCCCGCCCGGACTTCACCTCTGCCCCATGCTGGGTGATGGTCTGATTGAGGAAGTTGCTGCCTCGACCCGTGGTGCTGCGATCCTGTACCGAAGTAATGTTGATGTCACGATCCGCATCAAGCTCCATGTCGCGACCGCTTTGCAGCACACCGCCGATGTTGTTGATGTCTTTGCCGGAGTTGATCGTCAGGTCATTGGCCGCTTCGATCCGTGAGGCGTTGTCCAGTACATCGCGGTGGAACAGGTTGCCGCCACGGTTGACATCGGTGCTGAACACGTCGCGCTGGTTGAGCACGCTGCCGTTGGTGGCGGTCAGCGTGACATCCTTGCCGGAAATGATGCCGCCGGACTTGTTGATGATGTCGTTGCCGGCCTTGAGGGTCAGGCGGTCGCCGGCTTCGATCAGGCCGGCGTTGGTGAGGTTGTTGCCGGCCTCGGCCGACAGGTTGTTGGAGGCGCGCAAGGTGCCGGCGTTGTTCAGGTCGCCGCCGGCAATCAGGGTGACGTCACCGCCCTGGATCAGCGCGCCGTTCGGCGCCAGGCGGTTGTTGGCCTGGGCCAGGTACAGCACGGGCACCAGGACCTTTTCGCCGTTCACTTCGTGCTCTTCGAGCCAGACGATGTCGTGAGTCAGCGCCGCCACTTGCTCGGCGCTCAGTGTCACGCCGAGGGACAGGTTGAGCTGGTCCTTGCTGGTGATGGCGTTGTTCATCAGATACTTGAACATCGCTTCATCGGAGGTCTGACCGTCGATGAAACGCTGACCTGTACGAGCAACGACAGCCTGCTGCACCAGTCGCTGTTCAAACAGACCATCGCCCAGACGTTTGGCGCTGGTGTCGGGGTCGTAGCCGAGCTTGCCCAGCAGGTAGTCCGAACTCATGAACGACTTGAGGTTCGTCAGTGCCGGATTGGTCTCGATCAGGTATTTGTGCGGGTTGGAGCGCACGCTGGTATCGGGCAGCCCCTGCACGCGCGGCACGTCGAACGACGCCTGGCCACGGTTGGGTGCCAGTACGCCGACCGGGCCGTCACCGGCGACCGCGTTGACGTTGATCAGCGCGGCTTTGTCGTTGAGGTTCAGTGACGGGCGCGAGGCCAGAGTCAGGTCACGTTTGTTCGTCGAGACCGGATCATTCTGGTCGAAGTGCAGTTGAGTCGTTGGTCTGTCGGGCATGCCGTCCGAACGCTGGGTAGAGCTGGCAGAGAGGGTGCCGATGGTCCAGTCGCGACTGGCGACGAGGTTTTGTTCACTACCCTCCTTGCTGCTCAGATGAAACAGGCCGTTGTTGCCGGTCGGCAGGGTGAAACCCGGCAGGGTCAGCGGGTTGACCTGTTGTTGGGCAAGATCCGGTGGCAACTGGGAGTTGATGCGGATGACCGTCGGAATCACCCCGCCACTCAGTTGAGTGGAGCCCATACGAGAGACACCCGCAGCGGCAGCGTTTCCGTTACGGACGACACCGTTGTCGAGTTTGTTGGTTGCGTTGATGTAGACGGTGCCGCCTGCTTGAACGACCGCGTTGGCACTAGCCGTCGGACTGCTTTCGGTAATCTTCGTGTCGAAGGGTACCGCGTTCTTGATGATGGCCGGGGCTTCAGTACGCACGCCTGTGTCATAGCTTGGTGCAGCGTAACGGAGTTTCCCCGAATCGTATTCGATAGCGATCGAGCCGAACGTGAGGTATCTAGTTGCCTCACGACCACCTTGACGCCCTCCTACTCGGGTAAGCGATTCGACGTTATTCATGTCCCAGGTATGAATATTGGGAACCATCGCGCCTTCACCGTTCAAAAACCCTGCTGTCTCCGAGTCGTAATCCGGATCGTTCGCGGCGTTGTAATTCAGGACGTCCTGCCAGAAGTTCCAGCCCCGGCTTGCCTTGGGTGCATCAATCCAGCGCGTGACGGTGTAATCCCCGACAGTGGCCCCCTGGTTGGTAAAGTTCTGTACGTTGAATGTCATGTCGCGGCCGGCGCTGACTACCGACGCGTCATTGATGAACTCGCGCCCGTTCCCGGCAAGATTGCGCCCGGCGATCAATGTGCCCGCTGCCGAATCCTTGACGATGGTGGAGTGATATTTTTCTTCCCAGACCAGGTGGCTGGGCAGGCGACTCTCGAAATTGATGCCACTGAACGAAGTACAGCTGTAGCACCGAACGCCAATTGTTCCCGAAACGAGTCCACCACCCGCAGCCACCTCAAACACATCCTTGCGGTTCTCGATGTGATCCGCCGCCAGGCTCAGGTCACCGGTGCTCTCGATGGTCCCGGAAATGTTGTTGATCGAGGAACTCCAGCCATTGCTGTCGTCCCGGGCGATGCTGATGTTGCCGACGCCATAGATGTCGGCATAACGGTTGGTCAACGTACCGACCCGCAGGGCCATGTCATCGCCGCTGAAGATCAGCCCGTTCTGGTTCAGCAGGGAATTGCTGTTGATCCGTAGCTTCCCGCCGCCGCCAAGGGTGCCGTTGTTGACCAGAGAATCGGCATTGACGGTCAGTCGATCAGCCGAGGTGATGCGCCCGAGGTTGGTCAGGCTGCCGCGACTGGTGATCGTGACCCCGGAACCGCCGGTGATACTGGCAGACGAGGTCAGGTCAATCTGCGACGCAGCGAGCCCCATCTCTCCAACACTACTGATCCGGCCATTGCCGTTGTAGCTGCCCCCCAACTGGATATCCATGCCGCCATCACTGGCAATCAACCCGTCGTTGTACCAGTTCACCCCGTGCCCGGTGAGCTGGTTCGAGGCCAGCACCTGGCCGCTGGCCGTTTGCATGAAGTTGTTGACGTTGAGCGTCAGGCGCCCGGCCTGGATCACGCTGCTGTTGGTCCAGCTGTCGGCGTTGAGGGTCAGGCCGCCACGGGTCACCAGCGAGCCGCCGGCGTTCATCACGTTGGCGGTGGAGATATCGAATTCGCCTGTGCCCACATGGGTCACCGCACCGCCGGCGTTAAGGAAGCTCGGCGCTGCCAGGGTGAAATCGGTATTGGCGGTTTCCACCAGACCGTTGCGGTTGTCGAACAGGCTGCCGATCTGGAAATCGGTTTTACCGCTGGAGCCCAGGGCACGCAGTTTGCCGCCTTGGTTGTCGAGGTTGGTGGCACGTACGGCCAGAGTGCCGGCGCTTTCGATCAGACCGCCACCGTTGCTCAGACCCGCCCCTGCACCAAGGTCGATGACGCTGCCGCTGACCTGGCCGGCGTTGTTGTTCATCGAACCGGAGGCGACTTTCACCAGGCCCCTGGCGTAGATCCCGCCCCCGCTGTTGTCGAGGGCATTGCCGCCCGAGTCGAGCAGGATGTCGCCGCTGTTGGCTGCGATACGACCGCCGTCGCTGTAGATGCCACCCAGCGCACGCAAGTCGAGACGACTGCCTTCGATCTTGCCGCCTTGGCCATTGCGTAACACTCCGGTCAGGCGGGTTTGCAGCAAGCCCTTGAGGCTGGACAGCACCCCGCCACGGCTGTTGAGGCTGGCGGCGGTGATGTTCAGATCGCCGGTCTGGGCGATGAATTTGCCGCCCTGATTGTCGATGGCGCCGTTGCCGGTGCTCACGGTCATCGCGGTGAAGCTCTGAACCGCGCCTTTGCCATTGTTCAGTGCAGCGGTGTTGATGGTCACGCCGGCATCACGGCTGGAAATCAGGCCATCAGCGCTGTTGTGCAGGGTGCCGTCGGCGGTGAGCTCAAGTTGGCCGTTGGCCGAAATCGTACCGCGCTGGCTGTTGTTCAGATCGCCGTGAGTCAGCAGGCTCAGCAGGCTTTCGCTGATCAACTGGCCGCCACGGTTGTCGACGCTGGCAGAACGTTTGATCACCAACGGCCCGGTGCTGCCAAGCGCGCCGTTGACGTTGGTCAGTGCGCCGAGCAGGTCAAGCGTGACGCTGTCCTTGCCGACAAGGCTGCCGTTGCTGTTGCCCAGTTGATTGCCGGTGAAGGCCAGCGCTTTTGTGGCCGTGATCCGACCGCCGTCGTTATTCAGGGTGGCCGCACGGATGTCGAGGGTATCGCCGCTTTCGATCAGGCCGCCGGAATTATTGCCGATCGTGCCGCCAGTGATGGTCAGCGTCTGCTTGCCACCACTGCTCACAATGCCGCCGGTGTTATCCAGGTCGGCAGCCTTGATGGTCACCTCGCCGACGCCGCCCAGCCCGCCTTTGCTGTGGTTGATCAGCACACCGTTGAGGTCGATGTCCAGGTTGCCGAAAAGACTGGATACGCTGCCTTCCAGGCTGTTGTCGAGGGTGTTGCCGGTAACCTTTACACCCTTCCAGCCCGACACCAGACCGCCCTGATTTTTCAGGTCGGTCGCAGTGAGGGTCAGTCGATCGTTGCTGATCAGGTTGCCGCCGCGGTTATCCAGACTGTTGCCGGTGAGGCTGAAACTGTTGACGCTGGAAATTTCACCCAACTGGTTATTCAACGCGCGCAGCGTGGCGATGCTCAGCACACCTTTGCTGTTGATCACACCGCTCTGGTTATTGAGGTCGCGCAGATGCGCAATGCTCAGCAGGCCTTTGCTGCTGATCAGACCGTTCTGGTTGTTCAGATCCTGCGCGGTGGTGCCCAGATCGATGGCCAGGCCCGAAATTCCCACCAGTGTTCCATCCTGGTTATCCAGCCCCTGACTGTTAAGGGTCAGTTGCTGCGCGGCCTTGATGCTGCCCTTGTTACGGTTGCTCAAGAGGCCATCGACCGTCACGTCGAGATCGCTGTCACTGAGCAAGACACCGGCCTCGCTGTTGTCCAGGCTCGCCGCACGAATCTGCAACGCAGCCGCGGCGATCTTGCCTCTGATCGAAGTCAGGACCTTGTCGATGGTCAGGGTGAGTTTCTGGTTGCTCAGCACCTGGCCGCCACTGTTGTCCAGCAACGTAGCGACCAGATCAAAAGCCTGTTGGCTGGAAATTTCGCCGCCACGGTTGTTCACCGCGCCGAAGTTCTTCAGCAGCAACCGGCCCGGTGCGGTCACGTAACCGTCCTGGTTGTTCAGCGCCCCGCCGTTCAGATCAAGGCTAAGGCTGCCCGTGCTGAACAGCTTGCCGCCCTGCTGATCGAAACCACGCAGGTTGGCCACCAACGAATTGGCCGCGCCGAGGCTGCCGCCAGTGCTGGTTACCTGGCCGGCGCTCAACGACAGTCGATCGGCAGCGTAGATACTGCCCTGACTGTTATTCAGAGCCCCGGTGGTGATGCTCAGCAAGGTCTTGCTGCTGATAACGCCTTTTTGCTGGTTATCCAGCGCGCTGCTGTTGAGCGTGATAGCGGTGTCGGTGAGCAGTTCACCGCCCTGGTTACTGACGGCACCGCGAGTTTGAACGGTGAGATCCCTGGCGCTGGATACCTTGCCGCCATTGTTGTTCAGGCTTTGGGCATTGATAGCCAGCGCACCCTCGCTGATCAGGCTGCCCTGATCGTTGTTGAGGTCCGACGACAGTGTGATCGCCAGATCGCGTTGTGAGGTCAGGCGACCGCTGTTTTCCAGCGTCTGCCCGGTCAGCGAGAGCCCGGTGTCGCCGGACATCAGGCCCTTGTTGTGGTTGATGACCTGGCCGACCGTCAGCGCCAGATTGCCGCCGGCGGCGATGTAACCGCTGTCGCTGTTGTCTAGCCAGGCACCGATCAGGCTCACACCCGCCTTGCTCGACAGTTCGCCACTGCGATTGTCGAGACGGTCAACGGAGAGTTTCAGCGCTTTTGTGGCGCCCACCAGACCTTCCCGGCGGTTGTCCAGACGCGCCGCCATAAGCTTCAGGCCGCTATCGGCGATGACCACACCGGCCTGGTTATCGAGCAGGTCGGCGACGGTCAGATCCATTTCGCCGCGACTGCGAATTTCGCCCTCGGTGTTGTTCAGGCTGGCGCTGCGGCTGGCGAGGCCAGCGGAAATGATCAGGCCTTTGATGTTGGTCAGCGCGCCCTCCACGACGAGGCTGAGCCTTTCGTTGCTCAACAGTTTGCCGCCGTCGTTGTTCAGGCTTTGCGCATTCAGACTCCAGGCTTTGGCAGCGGAGATTTCACCGGTGCTGTTGTTCACCTCGACAAGATTTTTCAGCAGCAGCTGCCCGGGGGTGTGGATGTTGCCGCGCTGGTTGTTCAGCAACCCGTGGTTCATATCCAGGGTCAGGTCGCCGTTGCTGAACAGTTCGCCTCCGTCCTGCTCCAGCGAGGTGACTGACACGTCGAACTGCTGCTGGCTGCCGATGGTCCCGCCCGAGTTGTCCAGGTGTGCGGCTTTCAGCACAAGCGTACCGTCGGTGGCAAGGCTGCCGCCCCGAAGGTTCTTGAACTTGCCGGTAGTCAGCGTCGAGTCAGCCTTGGCGCTGATAATGCCTTGGTCGCTGTTGTCGAGGCTGGCACTCTTGAATGTCAGGCCTTTTTGCGAAGCGATCAGACCACCCTGGTTCAGCACCGAGCCGGTCGAGGTCAGTGCCATCGCCTCAAGGCTCGACAGCTTGCCCAAGCGGTTGTCGAGGCTGCCGAGGTTCAGGGTCAATCGGCCTTCACTGCTGATCAGACCGCCCTGGTTGTCCAGGGACTCCTCGAATGCCAGCTGCAAATAGGACTGACTGACAATCCGCCCACCGACGTTACTGATGCCGATACCGCTCAGGGTGCTTGCGCCCTTGCTGAAGATCAGGCCGTTGGTGGCGTTGATAATCTGCGCGACCGTCAGGCCCAGCGTGGTGTCGGACAACACTTTGCCGCCTTCGCTGTTATCCAGGCGCGCACCGTTGACCCGCAACGCTTGCTGGCTGGAGAGCGAACCACCACGGTTGTCGATCTGCTCGAAGTTCACCGTCAGATTTTTCAGCGCGCCGACCAGGCCATCCTGGCGGTTGTCGAGGCTTTTACCGGTGAGCAGCAGATTACCTTCGGCGACCAGTTCGCCACCCTGCTGATCGAGGCTGTCGATGGTTGCCTCGATGTCGCCCTTGCCGGAAATCCGCCCTGCCGCGTTGGCTACTTCTTTGGCTTTCAGGCTCAAAAGCCCGGTCGAAGTCAGCAGACCGCCGTCGCGATTGTCGAGTTTGCTGCCTTCGAAGGTCAGTGCTGCCTTGCTTTCGAGCCGGCCTTTGTCCCGGTTGTCCAGATTATCGACCAGTACTTTCAGCGCCTGATCAGCGCGGATCACCCCACTACGGTTGTCGGTGTTGGCGCCGCTGACGGTCACGTTGCCGAGGCCAGAGATTTTGCCGACGCGGTTATCCAGGCGAGCAGCCTGGACATCCATGGCGCCGTTGGCCTGAATCAGGCCCTTGTTCCGGTTGTTCAACTCTCCGCTGACACGAGTAGTCAGAGTGCCTTCGCTGATCAACTGGCCTTGCTGGCTGTTATCGAGGTTCTGCGCCCGGACAGTCAGGGCGGTCTTGCCTGCGAGCTTGCCCTGGCTGTTGAGCAGCGTACCCGCGTTGACGTTGAGGGTCGTGTTGCCCAGAGCAAGACCACCGTTGCGGTTGTCCAGCGTGCCAGCGTTGATCGCAGTGGTCTGGCCGCTGAGCACGCCGCCCTGGTTGTTGAGGGTCTGCGCAGCGGTGACCGTCAGATTACGGCTGGCCACCAGACCTTTGCCGTTGTTGACGACAGTTTGCGCACTCAGGCTCACATCACCGTTGGCATTACGACCGCCATCGGCATTCACCCCGGCTTCGATGACGCCACCGTTGGTGATTTGCCCACCGGCGCTGAGGTTGATGCTGTCCCGGGCTGCGAGGGTTTGCTGGTTGTTCAGATTGCCCTGGGTTTGCACGTTCAGTGCCGTGCCGGCGTAGATCGGACCACGCGCATCGAGGCTCGCAGCTTTGACGTTGACTGCGCCTGCAGCCGCCGACACATCAACCATGCTCAATTGACCGTTGGCATCGAGCTGGATGTCTCCGCCGCTGGCAATCAGCTTGCCGTCGAGCTTCACGCCGACCCCGGCTTCGGTGCCGACCAGTTTGATCGCCCCGGCATACATGCCGCCCAGTGCCGAAGAGTCGATGGCCAGTTGGGGTTTGACGCTGCCGTCGTCGGCGCGGGCCGTGGCGTTGAGGTTGTCAGCGTTGACGTCGTTGCGACCGGCGACGATAGCCAGGTTTTTCGCCTGGATCTCGGCGTTGATCTTTGCGCTGCGGGTGATGATTTCGAAGCGGTCGACGTTGGTGGCATTAAGGCCGGCGCCTTCGATGGCGACGGAGCCCTGATCGACCTGAAAACGATCCAGCCGGCCTGCGCCATCCAGCACCGGTTTACCGGTGGTCAGCGTGACCCGTGGCGAGTTGATGAAACCGCAACCGTTGCAGGTAATGCCGTACGGGTTGGCGACGATCACCCGCGCCGACTGCCCCGCTACCTCGGTGTAGCCACGTAACTGGCTCGGGTTGCCGCTGATGACTTCGTTGAGAATCGCCTGAGCCGCTACCCGATTGGTCAGGTGGGGGTTGCCGACGATGATCCCGCCCAGTTGCGTCTGCCCGGTCTGCGCCGCCACGTTGTTGAGGATGACGCCCTGCGCACCGACGTTGTAGTCATGAAACTGGTTGTGCGACAGCCCCGCGCCATTGGGCGTGGCGATATTAATGATCGGCACGCCATTGCCCGCCTGGCCCAGGCTCGTGCCCGGATTGGCCACCACGATACCGTCCGCCTGTGCCCACATCGGCTGCCAGAACATGACGTTGGCCAGCAGGAACGCCAGCCCGCGCTTGGGCATGCCCCAAAAGGTATCGCGATTTTTTACGGCCGCAGAAGGCTGGCCAGCCATGAAGGTCAGGAGGCGAATTTCCATTTCAGAATCTCGGGAGCAGGCATGAACCGGAAGCAAAATCCGGGCGTCAACAGGACCAGGTATTGCACCGGGCAAATACACCCAATCACTCCACCAGAAAAGTGACATCAAAATAGTGGCGCGATATTAGATAGCCATCATTTTGGCGTCAATTAATGGTTTCGCCAAAACAGTGTTATCGATCAACGACATGGAGAAAATCGTCCCGATCCGGTGGATATGCAGGAGATTTCGCAGATCACGCAGTGAAATCCGGAAAACATGCAGGCGACGCTTCTCTGAAGAGAAATGCCTGACAGGCAATGACGCAGGAACTCTCAGCCAACAGGAATCCGTACCCATCCGCACAAGCCTGCATGTCGCAATAATCTGTAAACTCCCCCTCTTTCGCCGCTTTCACATCCACGCGGCCATCACCTTTTATATTGCGGAGTCAGCCTTGCGTCTGTTTCACACCTCCGACTGGCACCTTGGACAGAACCTGCACGGCCAGGAGCGCGATTTCGAGCACGCCTGTTTTCTCGAGTGGCTGTTGCGTCAAATGAAGCTGGCGCAGCCGGACGTGCTGCTGATTGCCGGTGACATCTTCGACACGGTCAATCCACCGGTCAAAGCCCAGGAACGCCTTTACGATTTCATCGTCAGCGCCCACGAGCAGCAGCCGTTGCTGACTATCGTGATGATTGCCGGCAACCACGATTCCGGCTCGCGAATCGAGCTGCCCGCGCCGTTGATGCGGCGTTTGCGTGCCCATGCGCTGGGTCGGGTGTTGTGGCTGGACGACGGCCAGCTCGATGCGGAACGCCTGTTGTTGCCGCTGCCGGATGCGTCCGGTGAGATCGCCGCGTGGTGCCTGGCGTTGCCGTTTTTGCGGCCTGCCGAGGTGACCGGCGCACATCTGGGCGACAACTATTTGCGCGGCATCGGCCAGGTGCATGAATGGCTGATCGACGCGGCCAACGCCAGGCGCCAGCCGGGCCAGGCGCTGGTCGCCATCAGCCACGCACACATGGCCGGCGGCTCGGTCTCGGAAGACTCCGAACGCAGCCTGATCATCGGCAACGCCGAAGCCCTGCCGGCCAGCCTGTTCGGGCCAAGCATCAGCTATGTCGCCCTCGGTCATTTGCACAAGCCGCAGAAGGTCAACGGCGAAGAACGGATTCGCTACAGCGGCTCGCCGATCCCGTTGTCCTTCTCGGAAATCAGCTATCAACACCAGATTCTCGACGTCGTGCTGGAGGGCGAAAAACTGGTGAGCGTCGAGCCGATATTGATTCCCCGCTCCGTCAACCTGCAACGCCTGGGCCCTGCGCCGCTGGCGGAAATCCTGCTGCAACTGGCGGATCTGCCGAACATCGATCTGCTGGCCGAACCCCAGCGCCAGCCGTGGCTGGAAGTGCGGGTGACTCTCGACGAACCGCAACCGGATCTGCGCCATCAGATCGAAAGCGCCCTGCAAGGCAAGGCTGTGCGACTGGTGCGGATCGCGGCGGAATACGCCGGTACGCGTGGCACTGATGGCGAGGACGGCAGTGCGCTGATCGATCTGGACCAGCTCACGCCGCAGGAACTGTTCAGCCGCGCCTGGCTCGACAACTACGGCAGCGAGGTCGACGAGCAAACCCTCAAGGACTTTGCCGAACTGCTGCAAGACGTACAAATGGAGGGCGAGCAGCCATGAAGATTCTCGCCATTCGTTTGAAGAACCTCGCTTCGCTGGCCGGCCCGTTCGAAATCGACTTCACCGCCGAACCGCTGGCCAGTGCCGGCCTGTTCGCCATCACCGGCCCGACCGGCGCCGGTAAAAGTACCCTGCTCGATGCCTTGTGCCTGGCGCTGTTCGGCGCCGTGCCACGTCTGAACAACACCGGACGCGACGCCAAGGTGCCGGACGCCGACGGTGAAATCGCCACCGGCGACCCACGCACCCTTCTGCGTCGCGGCACCGGCGAAGGTTTTGCCGAAGTGGATTTCGTCGGCGTCGATGGCCGCCGTTATCGCGCGCGCTGGGAAGCCAACCGGGCCCGGGAAAAGGCCGGCGGCAAGTTGCAGGCCAGCCGTCAGAGCCTGCGCGACATCGACCAGGATCAACTGCTCGCCAGCCAGAAAGGCGAGTACAAGGTTCAGCTCGAAGCCGCACTGGGCCTGAATTTCGAGCAGTTCACCCGCGCCGTGCTGCTGGCCCAGAGCGAGTTCAGCGCGTTCCTCAAGGCCGACGACAACGATCGCAGCGAACTGCTGGAAAAACTCACCGACACCGCGCTTTATACCCGCCTTGGCCGTCGCGCCTTCGACAAGACCAAAGAGGCACGCGAAGCCCACAAGCAATTGCAGGATCAGGCCAGCGGCGTGACACCGCTGCCGCCCGAGGCTCGCGCCGAACTCGACGCACGATTCGACGCCGCCCAGCAAGAACTGAAGTTGCAGCAGGCCCGGCTCAAACAGCTTGAGCAGCAGCACACCTGGCTCAAGGATCTGCACGTGCTGCAGGACGCACAACAAGCGGCGGCCGAGCAATTGCAAAGCGCCGAACACGAGCGCGACACGCTGGCCGGCGAACGCCTGCGATTGACGCGCCTTGAACAACTCGCCCCGCAACGGCACCAGTTCGCGCGCAAGGCCGAACTCGATGCGCTGCTGACGCCATTGGCTGCACAGATCAGTGCGAACACCCACAAACAACGCGAGTTGACTGAGCGCCAGACTCAACTTGAACAAGACCTGAGCGCTGCACAGATCGCCTTGGCCGAAGCGCAGAAGCAACAGACTGAAAGTGCGCCGCTGTTGCGTGAAGCGTTCGATGAGCAAAGCGCCCTCGCCCGCCTTGCCAAGGATGTCGCCTCCGGCAGCGAAGCGAAGCATTCAGCCGAACAGGCCTGCACTCAAGGCCAGAGCACAATCCAGACCCTGCTCGATCAGCAAAAGCAGGTCGCCGAACGCTTGCAGCGCATCGCCGCCGATCTTCAGCAAAGCATTCATCTGGCACCGTTGAGTGAAGCCTGGAATGCCTACCGCGACCGTTTGCAGCAACTGATGCTGATCGGCAACCGGCTGAACAAGGGCCAAAGCGAACTGGCGAATCTCGAACAGAACGCAGCCCGTGCAACCGAAGAACTCGCGACACAAAAGCAGCAGTTGGAGGTGCTGTTCAAAGAGGCCGGTGCCGAGCCGGACGCCGTCGCCGAGCAGATCGGCATCCTTGGCACTCTGTTGCAGGACAACCGCAAACAACTGCGCGCCATCGAAGAGCTGACACGCCTTTGGGCCAGCCAACAGGAACTGGACAAACGTGGCGGCGAATTGCAGCAGCGTCAGTTCGATGCGCAGCAGGAGCGCGAGCGCCTGACACAGGACGGGGTGAAAACCAAGGCCGAGCTTACCGTTGCCGAACAGACCCTCAGCGTCACCCGCGAACTGCTCGAACGTCAGCGGCTGGCCCGCAGTGCCAGCGTCGAAGAACTGCGTGCGCAGTTGCAGGACGATCAGCCGTGCCCGGTCTGCGGCAGTAACGAGCATCCGTATCACCAGCCGGAAGCACTCCTGCAAAGCCTCGGCCGCCACGATGAAGGCGAGCAGGCTGCCGCCCAGCAATCGGTCGATCAACTCAAGGAAAAACTCACGGAACTGCGCGCCGAGGTCGGCGGTGTGATTGCGCGGCAAAAGGAACTGCTGCAACAACAGGAGCAACTGGCGACGCAACAGCAAGCGCTGACGCCGAGTATCGAGGCACATCCGCTGGGCGCTTCGTTGCTGAATCAGGACAGCGACAAACGCACTGCCTGGCTGGCCCGCCAGAACGATCAACTGAACCAGAGCATCACCCAGGACGAACAACGGCAGACCGCCCTGCTCACCGTGCAACAGGACGCGGCGCGTCTGACCCGGCAATTGCGCCAGGCCGAAACCGAGCAGCAGCAAGCGGCGCAGCACCTGAGCAATCAACAGCGCGAGTTGAGCGCTGACCGCCAGCGTCTGGACGAAGAACTCGCCGCCTTCGCCACACTGCTGCCGAGCGACACCCTTGAAGCCTTGCGTGCCGAACCGGCGGCGACCTTCATGCAGCTTGACCGGCAGATCGCCGAGCGCCTGGCGCAGATCGATCAGCAAAAGGAAGAGCTGGCCGAACAGCAACAACGCCAACAGACGCTTGAGAAAGAACAGGATCGCCAGCAGAGCCGCTTGCAGCAGTTGCAAAATGCCGAGCAACAACTGAGCGCATTGACCGGCCAACAACAGGCCAGCCAGGAAAAACTCGCGCAGTTGCTGGGCGCTCACAATTGCGCCGAACACTGGCAACAGCAACTTGAGCAGGCAGTGGAAATGGCGCGCAATGCCGAATTCGCCACGACTCAGACCCTGCAGCACGTGCGCACGGAACATGTGCAAATCGCTGCCGAACTCAAGGCGCAACAAGAGCGTTTGCAGGCGCTGCAAACCGAAGACCACGAGCTGGCCGGCAAGATTGCCGACTGGCGCGCTCGCCACCCGGAACTGGATGACGGTGGCCTCGAAGATTTGTTGCGGGTCGATGACGCACAGGTCGGCGAACTGCGCGAGCGTTTGCTGCGCAACGAAAAAGCCCTGGAGCACGCCACCGTGCTGTTGCAGGAGCGCCAGCGCCAGTTGCTGGAGCATCAGGCGCAGCACAACGGCAACCTTGACCCTGAACAACTCAACACGGCCCTCGCCGAGGTGCAGCATCAGTGCAGCGCCAGCGAACAGCTCTGCGCCGAACTGCGGGCCGAGCAAGTCGAAGATCAGCGTCGGCAGAACGCCAACTCTGCGTTGGCGCAGCAGATCGCCGACGCCTATGCCGAGTATCAGCGCTGGGCGCGGCTCAATGCCCTGATCGGCTCAGCCACCGGCGACACCTTCCGCAAGATCGCCCAGGCCTACAACCTCGATCTGCTGGTGCATCACGCCAACGCGCAACTGCGCCAACTGGTCAAACGCTATCGCCTCAAGCGCGGCGGCAGCATGCTCGGCCTGCTGGTGATGGACACGGAAATGGGCGATGAACTGCGTTCGGTGCATTCGCTGTCCGGTGGCGAAACCTTTCTCGTCTCACTGGCGCTGGCATTGGGCCTCGCCTCAATGGCGTCGAGCACGCTGAAGATCGAATCGCTGTTCATCGATGAAGGTTTCGGCAGCCTCGATCCGGAATCGCTGCAACTGGCCATGGACGCCCTCGACGGTTTGCAGGCGCAGGGTCGCAAGGTCGCGGTGATTTCCCATGTGCAGGAAATGCACGAGCGGATTCCGGTGCAGATTCAGGTACAGCGCCAGGGCAATGGCTTGAGCACACTGGAGGTGAAATGAACACGCTGTATTCGTTCCGCCGCTGCCCGTACGCGATGCGGGCGCGGATGGCCCTGCGTTATTCGGGCGTACCGGTGGACATCATCGAAGTCAGCCTCAAGGCCAAACCGGCCGAGATGCTGGCGATCTCGCCCAAAGGTACGGTGCCGGTGCTGGATGCGGAGGGTCAGGTAATCGATGAGAGCCTGGAAATCATGCGTTGGGCGGTGGCGCAGAATGATCCGGAAAACTGGCTGCTGGGCGGCGATGCCAGGATTGCCGAATTGATCGAAGCCAACGATCAAGTGTTCAAGGTGCACCTGAATCGCTACAAGTACGCCGAACGTTATCCGGAACAGCCGATGGAGGTTTATCGCGCCGAAGGTGCGCGGTTCTTGCAGAAGCTTGATGAGTTACTTGAGAACCGCGACTACTTGCTGGCCGATCATCCTTGCCTGGCCGATATCGCGTTGCTGCCCTTCGTCCGCCAGTTCGCCCATGTCGATCGCGAGTGGTTTGCGACGACGCCTTATGGGCGGTTGCAGGCCTGGTTGCGGCGGTTTCTGGAATCTGATCTGTTCACCGGCATCATGAAAAAGTAAGCGCCTTACGCCAGCACCTGGCACATGCCGATAGCCGAGCAATCGACCTGAAACGGACCGAGAAAACCCGCTTCGGTTTTTACCGGTGGATTGCCGGCCAGCAGCCCCAGCGCATTGGCCCGTTCGATGTTGTGCGCGATGCTGTGGTTGGCCTCTATGGCGCGGGCCAGCCCGCCGACCGAGCCCTGACCGAATCCCAACAGGGATGCGCCGTTGGTCATGATCGCCAGACCGGCGATGACCCAGAATCTGTAGCCTTTCATGCTCCGACGGCTCCCGCGAGTTCTGTTGAACTCAACGCTGCATTCTGCGAGCGGAGTTCGAACTGGACGCCGGGATGCGCGACCTGGATCGGTGCATCGAAGCGGTGTTGCGATTGGGACGAGAGGCTGATGAACAGCACCATGACCAGGTACAGACCGATGGCCAGGTAGGCGCCGCGTTTGGCGGAAGTGAGGATTGAACTGGCCATGATGTGTGCTCCGTGGACAATGTTTCGAGGTCCACAGAATCAATCAAAAAAGCCGAGGTAACCACTCAGGGTTTGGCATAGTAACCATCAGCTTCGTTGATTATTTAGCCGGCCTATCCTGCCGTTTGAAAATACCTATTACCTGCCGATGCACACGTAAAAAACTGCCGAAGGCTGGGTTCTTTTGATTTTGCTTTTTCAAACAAGATCAAAAGAACCCAGCCTTTGGCAGTTCCAGGACGTGACGGAAATTTCAGTGTTGGGCTTTGTGATCCAGCGCGGCGTAGAAGTTGGCGCTTTGTTGCAGGTATTTCTGGGTATAGCTCTGGGTGTGGGATTTTTTGTCGCTGATTTCAACGTTGGCGCTGGCTGGCAGGGCAACGGTGGCGGAGATGGCAGAAGCGGCGATAACGGAGAAGAGATTGAAGTTCATGGCGGTAACCCTCGTGTTCAGTTGGCTTGCTTGCCCGGTCGGGCCGTGAAGCAAACTTAACGCTCGAGGGTTGCGCGCTTGAAATGCTTTGCACCATTACCTGTTATCAGCAGGATTAATACAAAGCTTCAGGCCCCGTAAACCGGGGCCTGCGGCTTATTGACGCACGATAAACTTGAGGTCGCTCGGGGCGTCCATCGGCAGTTTTTGCACGGTTTTGCCGAGCAGACCGGTCTTGCCGTCGCGTTCGACCACGACAATCTGGTTGCTCTTCTGATTGGCGATCAGCAGAAATTTGCCGCTCGGGTCGAGGCTGAACTCACGGGGGTGATCACCCTCCACCGAACGCCGTTGCAGTTCCTTGAGCTGGCCGCTGGCCGGATCGATGGCGAACACCAGCAGCTGATTGGCGGTGCCACGGTTGCTGACGTAGAGGAATTTGCCATCGGCGGACGCATGCAGTGCCGCAGCGGCTTTGTCCGACGTCGGCTGGCCGGCCGCCAGATCGACCATTTGCGTCTGGGTCAGCACGCCGTCCTTGTAATCGAACACGGCGACCTGAGCACTCATTTCCATGGTCAGCCAGGCGTGCTTACCGTCGGCGCTGAACAGCAGATGACGCGGCCCGCTGCCTGCCGGCAGTTGCACCGAAGCGGTTTTCGCCGGAGTCAGCGGCAGGTCCGGATTGGCTTTCGGGTCGAACTGGTAGATGAAGATTTTGTCGGCGCCCAGGTCGTTGGAGAACACATAGCGGCCGTCTGGCGAAGAGACCGTCGAGTGTACGTGGTTCGAGGCCTGACGCTCGGGATTGACCCGACTCGCCGGGTGCGCGCTCATCTGCACCACCGGTTTGAGCTTGCCGTCGCTGCCCACCGGCAACACCGCGAGGGTGCCGCCCGGATCTTCGACCACCGAATAGTTGCTGACAAACAGGTGGCTGGCGTCGCCGCTGAGGCTCGAGTGAGTTGGCTCGTTGCCCAGACTCTGCACCTGATTGATCAGGGTCAGTGCGTGGCTTTTGGGATCGATCGAATAACTGCTGACGCGCCCGACCGGGTCTTTCTGACCTGGGCCGTTTTCGTTGACCACGAACAGGTGGTGCTGATCCTTGGAAAGCGTCAGCCACGAAGGGTTTTCGCTCTTGATCACTTGCAGCGGCTTGGCGTCGATCTGGCCAGTGGCGCTGTCGAAGTTCATCCGGTAGATGCCCTGGCTGGTGCAGGCGGTGTAGGAGCCGACCAGTAGCTGGTAGCTCTCGGCGGATGCGCTGGAAAGGCCCATTGCACCCACACTGCCGGCCATCAGCAGCGGCCAGAATTTACGCATGTTCATTCGGTTTCATCCTCGTCGTCACCGCTGCCGAGTATGTCGCCGAGGCAGACCAGACGGTGTTCACCAACGGTTTTGGTGTCGCTGGCGTAGCCGACGATCAACCAGCTCTGCAGATCCTGGTCAAACGTCGCCGTTGCCACCTGAGCCGGTGTGAACTCCCAATGTTTGGCCGTTCGGCCATCGATGCACTCGATATGCAGGTTGTCGTTTTGATCGAGGGCGAATTCAAAGGCGTGCAGGCCATCGATTTCGACCATACCGCAATGTTCGAGGGCGTGGAGAAGGGTGTCGGGTACGGCAGTCATGGTGCTCATGTCTTTCAGGGGGGGAAGTGGCAATGATAGCTCAAAGCAGCCGCTGAGCCCTTGTGGGAGCGAGCTTGCTCGCGAATACGGAGTGTCAGGCAATCAATTAGTGACTGGACGGCCGCCTTCGCGAGCAAGCTCGCTCCCACAGGGATCTCGCTGTGGATTAGAGCGCCTCGCGCGAAGGCTTGCCGTCGACCAGCCGCTGAATCCGCAACGGGTTGGCATTTTTCAGCGGTTCCGGCAGCAGGCTGTCGGGGTAGTTCTGGAAGCACACCGGACGCAGGAAACGATCGATCGCCAGGGTGCCGACCGATGTGCCGCGAGCATCCGAAGTCGCCGGATACGGCCCACCATGGACCATCGAATCACAGACCTCGACCCCGGTCGGGTAACCGTTGAGCAGGATCCGGCCGACCTTCTGTTCCAGCAACGGTGTCAGCTCCGGGAACTGCACAAAGTCTGCGGGCTCGCCGATGATCGTCGCCGTGAGCTGACCATGCAGCCCCAGCAGCGCCGTACTGAGTTGCGCCTGATCGGCCACTTCGACGATCACCGTGGTCGGGCCGAACACTTCCTCCTGCAGCACTTCATCGCCATTGATCAACAGGCTGACATCTGCCTTGAACAATTGCGGCTGCGCCTGATTGCCCTGCTGCGGGTTGCCGGCCAGGTGCTCGATGCCGGCGTGCGCCGACAGCTTTTCCAGGCCCTTGCCGTAGCTGCCGAGTGTCCCGGCGTTGAGCATGGTTTGCGCCGGTTGATCGCCGATCAACGCGGCGACCTGCTCGACGAACGCCGTGAACTGCGGCGAGCGGATGCCGATCACCAGGCCCGGGTTGGTACAGAACTGACCGCAACCCTGCACCACCGAAGCCGTCAGATCGCGAGCGACGGTTTCCGAACGCACGGTCAGGGCCTGGGGCAGCACGATCACCGGGTTGATGCTCGACATTTCGGCGAACACCGGAATCGGCTGCGCACGCGCGGCGGCCATGTCGCACAGTGCCCGCCCCCCTTTCAGTGAACCGGTGAACCCCACGGCCTGAATCGCCGGATGCTTGACCAGCCACTCACCCACTCCACCGCCATAGACCATGTTGAATACGCCGTCCGGCATCGCGGTTTTCTCCGCCGCCCGAATCACCGCGTCGGCCACGAGTTCGGCCGTGGCCATGTGGCCCGTGTGGGCCTTGAACACCACCGGGCAACCGGCGGCCAGCGCTGATGCGGTGTCGCCGCCGGCAGTGGAGAATGCGAGCGGAAAGTTGCTCGCGCCAAATACTGCCACCGGGCCGAGGCCGATGCGGTACTGGCGCAGATCGGGACGCGGCAACGGTTGACGATCCGGCAACGGCAAGTCAATCCGCGCACCGTAGAAATCACCGCGCCGCAGGACTTTGGCGAACAACCGCATCTGGCCGCTGGTGCGGCCGCGTTCACCCTGAATCCGTGGGGCAGGCAGCGCGGTTTCGCGGCAAACCACGGCAACGAAATCATCACCCAGCGCATCCAGCTCATCGGCGATGGCGTCGAGAAACTGCGCGCGTCGTTCGGCGCTCAAGCTTCGATAAGCCGGGTAGGCTGAAGACGCGGCTTTGGCAGCGGCGTCCACTTCCTCCTGCGTCGCCTGAATGAAATCGTGAGGAAGCGCCTCGCCCGTCGTGGCGTCGAGGCTCTGTAACTTGATGCTGCCTGCCGCGCTGCGACGACCGCCGATGTAGTTGTGACCGAGAATCTGAGTCATGGGATCTCCTTAAAGGGTGCCGATGCTGTCCGGTTGAAAAACGGCTCCAACCGGGGCGATGCCGTTGACCAGCGGCGCGCCGAATTCGGCCTGACTGATCTCGAACACATCGCCCGGCTGAGTGCGGATGCCATCGGCGAACGACAGGGTCGCGGTGCCGAAAAAATGAATGTGCACGTCGCCCGGACGCAGGAACTGGCTGTACTTGAAGTGGTGGTATTCGAGGTTCGCGAGGCTGTGGCACATGTTGGCCTCACCGCTGAGAAACTCGTTCTGCCACAGCACTTCACCGTTACGCAGGATGCGGCTGGTGCCGGCCAGATGCTGCGGCAATTCACCGACGCGCAGTTCCGGACCGTAACTGCAACTGCGCAGTTTTGAGTGAGCGAGGTACAGGTAATTCTTGCGCTCCATGACGTGATCGGAGAACTCGTTGCCCACCGCGAACCCGAGGCGATACGGCTTGCCGTCGTGGCCGATAACGTAGAGGCCGGCCATCTCCGGCTCTTCGCCGGCGTCTTCGGCAAACGGCGGCAGCGGGAACGGCTGACCGGGACGCACGACAATGCTGCCGTCGCCTTTGTAGAACCATTCCGGCTGCACGCCGGCCTGTCCCGCCGCCGGTTTGCCACCCTCCACGCCCCACTTGAAGATGCGCATGGTGTCGGTCATCGCCGCTTCGTCGCCGGCCTGTTGGTGCATCTTGTCCCGGGCCGAGGCGCTGCCGAGGTGCGTGAGCCCGGTGCCGCTGACCAGCAGGTGCGCCGGGTCCGGGTGGTCCAGCGGCGGCAGGATGCGCAGGTCTTTGAGCAACTGCGGGTAATCATGGCTGACGCCGAGACCCAGGGTCTGCACTTGCTGCGCGAGAGTGCTGCCGGCTTCAATCGCGGCCAGGGCGAGATCACGAACCGTGCGCGCATCCTGCACTTCGCGCACCAGGCCACCCTCGACCACCCCGACACGGCGCTCGCCGTTACTCAATTCGAATTGAACCAGATGCATAAATCCTCTCCTGTAAACAAGCCTTTGAAACACCCCAAGACCCTGTGGGAACTGGCTTGCCAGCTCCCACAAGGACCAGCTCCCACAAGGAATAGTGCCGATCATTCAGATGCGCGTTGCGCCCCTTGCACTCGCTGCAAACTGCTCGACCGGCAACACATGCCTACGCTCCAGCAAGCGATAGACGACGCCCGTCAGAAGCAGCCCGAACACCATCACGGCGGACAGGAAGTACAGACCGGAACCGAGATTGCCGGTGTACTCCTTCAACGCGCCGATCACGAACGGGCCGAGGTAACCGCCGAGGTTGCCCACCGAGTTGATCAGGGCAATGCCCGCCGCCGCACTGGCGCCGGCGAAGAACCGCCCCGGCAAGGTCCAGAACACCGCCGTGCAGGAGAACAGCGCAAATGCCACCAGGCACAGTGCTGCCAGTTGCGCCACGGGCAACGACAGCCAGGCGCTGAGGAACAGGCCGATGGCACCCAGCACATAGAGCACCGCCAGATGCCCGTAGCGGTCATTCATGCGATCGGAGCTGCGCGGCACGATCAGCAGACCGACGATGCCGAAGATGTAAGGCACTGACGAGACAAAACCGGTCACCAGATCGCTGCCACCGAACTGTTTGATCAGGGTCGGCAGCCATAGTCCCAGGCCATAGATGCTCAGGGTCACCGGCAGATAGAAAAGCGCCAGCAGCAACACACGTTTGTCTTTCAGTGCATGCAGCGGATTGCCGTGACGGGTCTGGCCGTATTCCTGCAGATCCTTCTTCAGCTCGCCGGTCAGCCAGTCCTTCTCGGCCTGGTCCATCCAGTTCACTTGCTGCGGGCCGTCCGGCAACCAGCGCAATACCGGCCAGGTCAGCAGGATCGCCGGGGTGCCGATGACGATGAACAGCCACTGCCAGCCATGCAGACCGAGGATGCCGTCCATGCCCAACAGGCCACCGGACACGGGGCCGGTGATCATCATCGCGATGGGTTGGGAAAGGATGAACAGCCCGAGAATCCGGCCGCGATGGCGCACCGGAAACCATTGGGTGATGTAGTACAGAACGCCGGGAAAGAACCCCGCCTCCGCCGCGCCTAGCAGAAAACGCATCACGTAAAAACTGTGCGGTCCCTGGACGAACGCCATGCCGATGGTGATCGCGCCCCAGGTGATCATGATCCGCGCGAACCAGCGCCTTGCGCCGAAGCGTTCGAGCATCAGGTTGCTGGGAATCTCCAGCAGAAAGTAGCCAATGAAAAACAGCCCGGCACCGAGACCGTAGGCGGCGTCGCCGATGCCGATGTCGGCACCCATGTGCAGCTTGGCGAAGCCGACGGCGGAGCGATCCACATAGGCGATGAGGTACAGCAGGATCAAGAAGGGAATCAGTTTCAGCGTGATGCGACGGACAAGCCGCAGCTCCTGGCTCATGGGATCGGTCTCCGATTGTTGTTTTTATGGAACCTCCGGGGACGCCTCTCGCAGAAAACTGCCAGGGCCGTCCCTCACTCGAAACGACTATATAGTAATACTTATTGCTCAACAACACTTCCAAATGTCGGTTTTTGAGCTTATGTTTAGCTGAGACTCGCAACCAATAGTATTACAATATAGAGAATCGATCATGTCTGAAAAGAAACCCACCCTGCGCTCCGCCCAATGGTTTGGCACCGCCGACAAGAACGGTTTCATGTACCGCAGCTGGATGAAAAATCAGGGCATCGCCGACCATCAGTTTCATGGCAAGCCGATCATCGGCATCTGCAACACCTGGTCGGAGCTGACGCCGTGCAACGCGCACTTCCGCCAGATCGCGGAGCACGTCAAACGCGGGGTGATCGAGGCTGGCGGGTTCCCGGTGGAATTCCCGGTGTTCTCCAACGGCGAGTCGAACCTGCGCCCGACCGCCATGCTCACCCGCAACCTGGCGAGCATGGATGTCGAGGAAGCGATTCGCGGCAACCCGATCGACGGCGTGGTGCTGCTGACCGGTTGCGACAAGACCACCCCGGCGCTGCTGATGGGGGCAGCCAGTTGCGACGTGCCGGCGATCGTCGTCACCGGCGGGCCGATGCTCAACGGCAAGCACAAGGGCAAGGACATCGGTTCCGGCACCGTGGTCTGGCAGCTCAGCGAGCAGGTCAAGGCCGGCACCATCACGATTGACGACTTCCTCGCGGCCGAGGGTGGCATGTCCCGCTCGGCCGGTACTTGCAACACCATGGGCACCGCCTCGACCATGGCCTGCATGGCCGAAGCACTGGGCACGTCCCTGCCCCACAACGCCGCGATTCCCGCGGTGGATGCGCGGCGTTATGTGCTGGCGCACATGTCCGGCATGCGTGCAGTCGAGATGGTGCGCGAAGATTTGAAGCTGTCGAAGATCCTGACCAAAGAGGCTTTCGAAAACGCGATCCGGGTCAACGCGGCGATTGGCGGTTCGACCAACGCGGTGATCCACCTCAAAGCCATCGCCGGGCGCATCGGCGTTGAGCTCGATCTGGACGACTGGACGCGCATCGGTCGCGGCATGCCGACCATTGTCGACCTGCAACCCTCCGGGCGTTTCCTGATGGAAGAGTTTTACTACGCGGGCGGCTTGCCGGCTGTATTGCGCCGCCTCGGCGAGGCCAATCTGATTCCGAATCCGGATGCATTGACGGTCAATGGCAAATCCATCGGCGAGAACACCAGGGACGCACCGATCTACGGCGAAGACGAAGTGATCCGCACCCTCGACAACCCGATCCGCGCTGACGGCGGGATCTGCGTGTTGCGCGGCAACCTGGCGCCATTGGGCGCGGTACTCAAGCCATCAGCCGCCACACCGGAACTGATGCAGCACCGTGGCCGCGCCGTGGTGTTCGAGAACTTCGATGTGTACAAGGCACGGATCAACGACCCGGAACTGGACGTTGATGCCGACTCGATTTTGGTGATGAAGAACTGCGGGCCGAAGGGTTATCCAGGCATGGCCGAAGTCGGCAACATGGGTTTGCCGGCCAAACTGCTGGCCCAGGGCGTGACGGATATGGTGCGAATCTCCGACGCGCGCATGAGCGGCACGGCGTACGGCACCGTCGTGTTGCACGTCGCCCCGGAAGCGGCGGCCGGCGGACCTTTGGCGGTGGTGAAGGAAGGTGACTGGATCGAGCTGGACTGCGCCAATGGCCGTCTGCACCTGGACATTCCGGACGCCGAACTGGCGGCGCGCATGGCGGATCTGCAACCACCGCAGCAATTGCTCGTGGGGGGTTATCGTCAGCTGTATATCGATCATGTGCTGCAGGCGGATCAGGGTTGCGACTTTGATTTCCTGGTCGGTTGCCGAGGTGCTGAAGTGCCCCGCCATTCCCATTAACACCACCGTCCTCTGTGGGAGCTGCCTTGCCAGCGATTACGGTCTTTCAGCTGATTTTCATGTTGACTGACACTCCGCCATCGCTGGCAAGCCAGCTCCCACATTTGCTTTGTGTATCTGCCTCAAGATTGTGTGGTGCCTGCTATGATGCGCGGCATCTCCATCGCTCAGGATCGCGCCGCTCCCCATGGATTACCGCAAACCTTCCGACCGCAAAAGCATGCACTCGCGCATCGTTCAGGAACTGGGCATGCAGATCGTTTCCGGCCGTTTTCTGCCCGACGACAAACTGCCCGCCGAAGCCTTGCTCTGTGAGGAATACGCGGTCAGTCGGCCGGTGTTGCGCGAGGCCACGCGAGTGTTGGTCGCCAAGGGTCTGGTGTACTCGAAGCCTCGCGTCGGCACCGTGGTCAAGCCGCGCCGCGAATGGCACATGCTCGATCCGGACGTACTGCACTGGCTGATGCAAAGCAGCCCGCAGAATGAATTCTTCAATGTGCTGACCAGCGTGCGCAGCATCATCGAACCGGCCGCCGCCGCCCTCGCCGCCCAGCACGCCACGGAGGCTGACATTGCCGCGATTGGTGAAGCCTACCGGCGCATGGAAGCCGCACCGACCCCGGAAGCCCTGCTGCAACCGGATCTGGACTTCCACAGCCGCATTGCCGACGCGACCCACAACGATTTGCTGGCGAACCTGTGCAACATGCTGTCGGTGGCGATTGCCGAGGCGTTGAAGCATTCGAACCAGCGACCGAATCTGCATGAACTGGCGCTGCCTCGGCACAAGGCGATTCTCACCGCCATCGAGAACCGGGATGCGTTGGGGGCCCGGCATGCGACCTTGGTGCAACTGGATGATGCGCGCAGTGCGTTGAGTGTTGTGCTCGGCACTGACCTCTCCTGAACGCTATAAACCTGTGGGAGCTGGCTTGCCAGCGATGAGGGCTTAACGCTCAAAATGGGTGTGGCCTGTTATTCCGCTATCGCTGGCAAGCCAGCTCCCACAGGGTTAATCGTGAACTTCGAGACATAAAAAAAGCCGCAACCCCAAGGTTGCGGCTTTTCGTTTCAGGCTCCCCAATCAGTGGGCAAACAGCGAATTGCCCTTCTGCCCCGCCAGCTTCTCAGGTTTGATCAGGAACTTGGCAAGCGCCGGCAACAGCCACAGCGCACCGAACATGTTCCACAGAAGCATGAAGGTCAGCATCAGGCCCATGTCGGCCTGGAACTTGATCGCCGAGAAGATCCAGGTGCATACGCCGATGGCCAGGCACAGACCGGTGAACAGTACCGCTTTACCGGTGGACTTCAGGGTCTGGTAATAGGCTTCCTGCAACGGCAGACCGGCACGCAGGAAACTTTCCAGACGGCTGTAGATGTAGATGCCGTAATCCACGCCGATCCCCACGCCCAGCGCCACCACCGGCAGGGTCGCCACCTTGACGCCGATGCCCATGAATGCCATCAGCGCGTTGCCCAGCACCGAGGTCAATACCAACGGCAAGACGATGCACAAGGTTGCTGCCCAGGAGCGGAAGGTGATCATGCACATCACTGCAACGCAGATGTACACCAGAACCAGGATGGTCAGCTCGGCCTGCTTGATGACTTCGTTGGTGGCCGCCTCGATCCCGGCGTTACCGGCCGCGAGGATGAATTCCAGGCCATCCTTGTTGTTGTCTCTGGCGAATTCCTGCACGGCTTTCACCGCACGATCCAGGGTTTCGGCCTTGTGATCGTTGAGGAACACCAACACCGGTGCCAGCGAGCAACTGTTGTTGTACAGGCCATCGGCACGGGCGATGGAGTTGTTCAGCACGTCCGGGTTGCGCGACAGGGTTTCCCATTTCAGGTTGCCCTCGTTCATGCCCTTGATCATCTGCTTGGACACGGTTACCAGCGAGATCGCCGACTGCACGCCCTCGGTGTTCTGCATCTTCCACATCAGCTCGTCGATCGGCGCCATGGCTTCGTAGCGCGAGCAGCCTTCTGCCTTGGTCTTCACCATCACCACCAACACGTCGGAGCTGGTGGAATAATTGTTGATGATGAAGTTGTTGTCCTTGTTGTAGCGCGAGTCCGGACGCAGTTCCGGCGCGCCCTGGTCGAGGTCGCCGATCTTCAGGTTCTGGCTGTACCAGAGGCCACCACCGAAGGCGATGAGCGCCAGCGCGACGGACACCGGTGCGACTTTCGGACTGGCGAAGTTCGACAGCAGGCGCCAGAACGGGTGCTCGCGGTTCGCGTCCTTCTTGCTCTTGGCGATGGCGCGCTTGCTGATGCCGACATAGGAAATCGCCACCGGCAGCAGGATCAGGTTGGTGAACACGATCACCGCCACGCCGATGGACGCGCCGATGGCCAGCTCACGGATCACGCCGATATCGATGATCAGCAATGTGATGAAGCCCACCGCATCGGCGAGAATCGCGATCATCCCCGGCAGGAACAGTTGCCGGAACGTGCGCCGTGCGGCAGTCAGGGCGTTGTCCGCTTCGCTTGATTGCAGGGCGATACCGTTGATTTTCTGCACGCCGTGGGAAATCCCGATGGCGAAGATCAGGAACGGCACCAGCATCGAATACGGATCGAGGCCGAACCCGAAGAAGTGCATCAACCCCAGCTGCCAGACCACCGCCACCAGCGTGGTGCTCAACACCGCCACGGTACTGCGCAGGCAGTGGGTGAACCACAGCAGCAGGATCAGGGTGATGACGAAGGCCACGCCGAAGAACATCACCACCATCACCAGACCGTCGATCAGATCACCGACCTTCTTGGCGAAACCGACGATGTGGATCTTGACGTTGGGGTTCTGCGCTTCGAACTTGTTGCGGATTTTGTCTTCCAGTTCATGGGAGAACTGACGGTAGTCCAGCGCCAGCAACTTGCCCTGGTCCTGCGGGTCCGGGTAGGACTCCAGCAGCGGGATGTCGACGATGCTCGATTTGAAGTCGTTGGCCACCAGACGCCCGACCTGCCCCGACTTGAGCACGTTGTTGCGCAGCATGTCGAGGCTGTCCTGGGAGCCGTCGTAGCTCTGCGGGATCACTTCACCGCCGGCGAAACCTTCCTCGGTCACTTCGGTCCAGCGCACGCTCGGGCTCCACAGCGACTTCAGGCCGGAACGGTCGACGCCGGAGATGTAGAACACCTCGTCGTTGATCTGGCGCAGGGTTTCCATGTACTCCCTGGTGAAGATGTCGCCATCCTTCGCTTCCACCGAAATGCGCACGGTGTTGCCCAGGTTCGTCAGATCGTTGCGGTGCTCCATCATCTTCTCGATGAACGGATGCTTGAGCGGGATCATTTTTTCGAAGCTGGTGGATGGCCGGATCAGTGTGGCCTGCCAGAACAGGAAGATGCTGACCAGCAGGCAGATCACGATCACTGCCGGGCGGTTGTTGAAGATCAGGCGTTCGAGGAACGTCGCCTTGTCCTGATGATGAGTGCTCAAGGAAGTCATAGCCCCGCCTTCTTGTTATGGATTCGGCTCATTTGCCCAGCTCGGTGCCGTCTGGCGTGGTGGTGTGGACGCCACCCTGCCCGCTCAGGATCAGGTTGCCGTTGCCGGCGGCGGTGACCGACGACAGCGAGATGCGATCCGGGCGGTTGAACACACTGAAGGTTTCACCGTTGTCGCTGCTGCTGATCACCGTGCCGCCGTTGCCGACGATGATGATGGAGCCGTCGTCGAGCCGTGTGGCGCCGGACAGGCCGAATTCCAGCGCACCGCGCGCCGCCTTGAGTTCGATCTGCTGCCAGGTGCTGCCGAAGTCGGTGGAGCGATAGAGGTTGCCGCGCAGCCCGTAGGCCAGCATCGTGGAAGGCTGGGCAGTGCCGATCACACCGAACAGCGAGCCTTGATAGGGGCCCTCGATTTTTTCCCAGGTCTGGCCCCAGTCGGCGGAACGGAACATCGCGCCCTGCTCGCCCACGATGAACAGCCCGGCGTCCTTGACGGCAGCAATGGCGTTGAGGTGGAACTGGTCCTGGTTGTCGAGGCGGTCGCTCACATCCTGCCAGTGCTTGCCGCCGTCGGTGGTTTCCAGCAAGGCGCCGTAGGCACCCACGGCAAGACCGTTGTCGAGGTCCTTGAACCAGAGATCAAGCAGCGGCGATTCGCGCTTGAGGTCTTCGAACTGTTTGGTCCAGGTCTGGCCGCCGTCTTCACTGGCGAGTATCTGCGCGTCATGGCCGACGGCCCAGCCGTGCTTGTCATCGACGAAATACACGGCCGTCAGCAACTGGCGGCTCGGCACCTTGGCCTGGGTCCAGGTCTTGCCCTGGTCATCGGAGTAGAGAATGTGCCCGCGATCCCCGACCGCCACCAGCCGTGCGCCGGCATGAACGACATCGAGCATCAGGCTTTTCGGGGCCCTGGCCGATTCGATGGCGTAGACCACATCGGCGGGCGCTTCGGCAGCCAGGACAGGCGCCGACAAGGTGGCAAAGCCCAGCAGAGAGAGTGCTGTGGCCAGCAACGCGGTGTTGCGTAACGCCGGCGGGCGGCAACGACTCATAGACCTTCCCCTATTTATTATTGTTAGGCCGTTCGGCCTTCAAGGGCGCCGCAAGCGTGCTCCAGCGACGGTTGGTCAGAAGCATAGTCCTGAAACCCGCAACCCAGAGCCACTTCGGAAGCTGGCTCATCCTATCGGGCATTCGAAACGTCTGACAATCGGCGCAACGTTATCTTTTGTTAACCGCGCAAGCTGGTGTTGCGAATGAATTCCAGTGTGGGAGCGAGCCTGCTCGCGAAGGCGGCGCTGCAGTCAGCATCATCACTGGCTGACCCACCGCTTTCGCGAGCAGGCTCGCTCCCACAGGGGAATGCTGGTGTGTTCGTGATTGCGGTAGAGGGTGAATGCGCGGGCATTCGTCCGACTGATGGAAGGGAATCTTGCACCGGGGACTTGCGCGATCGGTATTATGGTATACCATCAGACGTACAGACACTCTTTATCCCCTACGGAGCAGCGCATGAGTTTCGAAATTCGCAAGATCGTCAGCTATGTCGAAGAGACCTTCATTGAAGGCGGCAAGGCGTCCGATACCCCGGTGACCATGGCTGGCCTGGCCGTCGTGATGAAGAACCCGTGGGTCGGCAACGGCTTTGTCGAAGACCTCAAGCCGCAGATCCGCGCCAACTGCTCTGACCTGGGCGCGATGATGGTCGAGCGACTGGTGGGCATCATCGGCGGCGCCGAGAAGATCGAGGCCTATGGCAAAGCGGCAGTGGTCGGCGCCGATGGCGAGATCGAACACGCCTCGGCGGTAATCCACACCCTGCGCTTCGGCAACCACTACCGCGAAGCGGTCAAGGCCAAGAGTTACCTGAGCTTCACCAACAAGCGCGGCGGTCCCGGCACTTCGATCCAGATACCGATGATGCACAAGGACGACGAAGGCCTGCGCTCGCACTACATCACCCTGGAAATGCAGATCGAAGACGCTCCTCGCGCCGACGAAATCGTCGTGGTGCTCGGTTGCGCCGACGGTGGTCGTCTGCACCCGCGCATCGGCAACCGCTACATCGATCTGGAAGAACTGGCCGCCGAAAAAGCCCGGTCAGCACAATAAAAAGGCATTGCAGGAGCGCTCCATGATTCGGCATACCGCTGAACTCACCCCGGCCGGCACCAGTTATCTGGCGACCGGCCAGGGCCACCCCGTGGTGTTGATCCACGGCGTGGGCCTGAACAAAGAAATGTGGGGCGGCCAGATCGTTGGCCTGGCCGCGCAATACCGGGTGATCGCCTATGACATGCTCGGGCACGGCGCCAGTCCGCGACCGGCGAGCGGCACCACCCTGCTCGGTTATGCCGATCAGTTGCTGGAACTGCTCGACCACCTGCAATTGCCGCTGGCATCGGTGATCGGTTTTTCCATGGGCGGTCTGGTGGCGCGGGCGTTTGCCCTGCATTTTCCGGAGCGCCTGAAAAGCCTGGTAGTGCTCAACAGCGTGTTCAACCGCAGCGAAGAACAGCGCGCCGGGGTCATTGCCCGCACCGCGCAAGCGGCCGAACACGGGCCGGACGCGAATGCCGAAGCGGCACTGTCGCGCTGGTTCAGCCGTGAGTATCAGGCGGCCAACCCGGCGCAGATCGCCGCGATTCGCCAGACCCTGGCCGGCAATGACCCGCAGGGTTACCTGACCACTTATGAATTGTTCGCCACCCAGGACATGTACCGCGCCGACGATCTGGGCAGCATCCAGGCGCCGACACTGATCGCCACCGGCGAGCTGGACCCCGGATCGACCCCGGAAATGGCTGCGCAACTGGCGGCACGCATCCCCGGCGCGAAGGTTGCCGTGCTGCCCGAACAACGGCATATGATGCCGGTAGAGTCGCCGCGACTGGTCAACCAGCTGTTGCTGGAGTTTCTCGAAAGCGCGCACGCCCGACAAAACCATATAAAGGGGATCGTTGCATGACACTCGCACGCTTCCAGATGTGCATCGGCGGAGAATGGGTCGATGCCCTCTCCGGCAAGACCTTCGAAAGCCTTAACCCGGCGCTGGCCGCGCCTTGGGCCGAACTGCCAGACGCCGATGAGGCCGACGTCGAACGCGCCGTTCAAGCCGCGCAGACCGCCTTCGACAGCCCGGCGTGGCGTGGTTTGACCGCCACCGCACGCGGCAAACTGTTGCGTCGTCTCGGTGACCTGATCGCCGAAAACAAGGAACAACTGGCGCAACTGGAAAGCCGCGACAACGGCAAACTGATCCGCGAAACCCGGGGTCAGGTCGGTTATCTGCCGGAGTTTTTCCACTACACCGCCGGCCTTGCCGACAAGCTCGAAGGCGGCACCCTGCCGCTGGACAAGCCCGACCTGTTTGCCTACACCGTGCACGAAGCCATGGGAGTGGTCGCCGCGATCATTCCGTGGAACAGCCCGCTTTATCTGACCGCGATCAAACTGGCGCCGGCGCTGGCAGCGGGCAACACCATCGTGATCAAACCCTCTGAACACGCCTCGGCAACCATTCTGGAGCTGGCGCGCCTGGCTCTCGAAGCCGGGATTCCGCCGGGCGTGGTCAACGTCGTTACCGGCTACGGCCCGAGCACCGGCGCCGCACTCACCCGTCATCCGCTGATCCGCAAGATCGCCTTCACCGGCGGCGCAGCCACGGCCCGGCATGTGGTGCGCAGCAGCGCCGAGAATTTCGCCAAGCTGTCGCTGGAACTGGGCGGCAAGTCACCGAACATCATCTTTGCCGACGCCGATCTCGACAGCGCAATCAATGGTGCCATCGCCGGGATCTATGCGGCGTCCGGGCAGAGTTGCGTGTCCGGTTCGCGACTGCTGGTGCAGGACGACATCTACGACGAATTCGTCAGCCGACTGGTGGAACGCGCCCAACGCATCCGCATCGGCAACCCGCAGGACGACAACAGCGAAATGGGCCCGATGGCCACCGCTCAGCAACTGGCGGTGGTCGAAGGTCTGGTGGCCGATGCCATTGCTGAAGGTGCACGCCTGCGTCTGGGCGGCAAGCGTCCGAGCGGCGTGGGCGACGGCTGGTTTTACGAGCCGACGCTGTTCGAATGCGACCGTAATTCGATGAAGATCATGCAGGAAGAAGTGTTCGGCCCGGTGGCCTCGGTGATCCGGTTCAAGGACGAAGCCGAGGCCCTGGCGATTGCCAACGACTCGCAGTTCGGCCTCGCCGCCGGCATCTGGACCCGCGATCTGGGCCGCGCCCACCGCCTGGCCCGGGACGTGCGCTCGGGGATCATCTGGGTCAACACCTACCGTGCAGTGTCGGCGATGGCACCGATCGGCGGTTTCAAGAACAGTGGCTATGGACGCGAAAGCGGCATCGACTCGGTGCTGGCCTACACCGAACTGAAAACGGTGTGGATCAACCTCTCCCAGGCGCCGATGCCTGATCCGTTTGTGATGCGTTAGGAGTCCTGCGACATGATCGAACCCGGCATTTACAAAGACGTCATGGGCTCGTTTCCGTCCGGGGTCACGGTGGTCACCACCCTCGACCCGGACGGCGGCATCGTCGGCATCACCGCCAGCGCCTTCAGTGCGCTGTCGATTGATCCGGCGCTGGTGCTGTTCTGCCCCAACTACGCCTCCGACACCTACCCGGTGCTGCGCGACAGCAAGCGTTTCGCGATCCATTTGCTGTCCGCCGACCAGACCGCCGAGGCCTACGCCTTCGCCGGCAAAGGCAAGGACAAGGCCAACGGCATCGACTGGCATTTGAGCGAGCTCGGCAATCCGATCCTCGCCAGGGCCACGGCGATCATCGAATGCGAACTGTGGCGCGAATACGACGGCGGCGACCACGCGATCATCGTCGGCGCGGTGAAGAACCTGATCCTGCCGGAGCAGCCGGTGACGCCGATGATTTATCACAAGGGCAAGCTCGGCGCGTTGCCGACACTGGCCTGAGAGATTCACACAGATTCCACTGTGGGAGCGGGCTTGTGGTGACTGGAGGATTTATGAGTAACGAGAAGTATGAGCAGGGCCTGAAGATCCGCACCCAAGTGCTCGGCGAAGCCTACGTGCAGCGCTCGATCGAGAACGCCGACGATTTCACCCGCCCGTTGCAGGAAATGGTCACCGAATACTGCTGGGGCCATGTCTGGGGACGCGAAGGTCTGTCGCTCAAGGAACGCAGCATGATCAACCTGGCGATGATCTCGGCGCTCAACCGTCCGCACGAACTGAAACTGCATGTGCGCGGCGCCTTGCGTAACGGCCTGAGTCGTGAGCAAATACGCGAAATTCTGCTTCAGGTCGGTATTTATTGCGGCGTCCCGGCAGCCGTGGACAGTTTCCGGCTCGCCCGCGAAGCCTTCGCCGAAGCCGACGCCGAGGCCTCCAGTTAACCCCTCGGCTGTTTGAATGCCCGTCTGGCATGGACAGCCAACTTAAAGAGCGGACCCCATGAAACGCCTGCCACTCGACGACAGCTTCAAGGTCAATCGCAACCCCGTCACCCTGCGCGAAATCGTGCTGGATAAACTGCGAAGCGCCATCATGAACTTCCAGCTGCTGCCGGGCGATCGCCTGGTGGAGCGCGATCTGTGCGACCGCCTGGGCGTCAGCCGTACCTCGGTGCGTGAAGCCTTGCGTCACCTGGAATCCGAAGGCCTGGTGGAGTTCGCCGACGCCAAGGGCCCCCGCGTGGCGATCATCACCCTCGCCGATGCGGTTGATATCTATGAACTGCGCTGCGTGCTCGAAGGCCTGATCGTCCAGCTGTTCACCCTGCGCGCCAAGGCCAAGGACATCAAGGCCCTGGAAAAGGCCCTCGACGAGAACCGCAAGGCGCTCAAGGATGGCGAACTGCAACAGGTGATCGATTCGGTGCAGGGTTTCTACGACGTGCTGCTCGAAGGCTCGGGCAACCATGTGGCGGCCACTCAGTTGCGTCAGTTGCAGGCGCGTATCAGCTACCTGCGGGCGACGTCGGTGTCCCAGGAAAACCGTCGCGGCGCGAGCAACCAGGAAATGGAAAAAATGGTCGAGGCGATCAAGAGCGGCGATCCGTTGGCGGCGCACCAGGCGTGTGTCGATCACGTACGCGCTGCGGCTGCCGTCGCGCTCGACTACCTCAAGCGCAAGCAGGAAGAGACCGGCGCCACGCCGGAAATCACCCTGCCCATCGCGCTGAAAGAACCACGCATGGGTCACTGACATGTTCAGCCCGAGCTATTGCCCGAAATGCGGTGGTGCCGACCTCGGTCAGCAGGTGCCGCCGGGCGATACGCACGAGCGCCTGATGTGCCGCGGCTGCGGCTACATCCACTATGTGAACCCGAAGATCATCGCCGGCTG
This sequence comes from Pseudomonas sp. BW7P1, assembly GCF_024981055.1. NCBI lineage: Bacteria > Pseudomonadati > Pseudomonadota > Gammaproteobacteria > Pseudomonadales > Pseudomonadaceae > Pseudomonas > Pseudomonas sp. BW7P1. The sequence continues at coordinate 3,568,872 of NZ_CP103374.1, forward strand.
CATCATTGAGCAGGACGGCAAATACCTCTTGTGCCAACGGGCGATCCCCCCGCGCCCGGGCACCTGGACCCTGCCCGCCGGTTTCATGGAAAGCGGCGAAACCACCGAACAGGCCGCCCTGCGCGAAGTCTGGGAAGAAAGCGGCGTACGCGCGGAAATCGTATCGCCGTATTCGATCTTCAGCGTGCCGAAGATCAGCGAGGTCTACATCATCTTCCGCGCCCTCGCGCTGGAAATCACCGGCCAGTACGGCCCGGAAACGCAGGACTGCAAATTCTTCGCCCCTGAAGACATCCCGTGGGAGCAGATCTACTACCCGGCGATCCGGCAGATCCTCGAACGCTACATCGAGGAACGCCAGGCCGGAGTGTATGGCATGTACATGGGCAATGACGACAGCGGCAAGATTCATTTCATGCGTTGATCAGCCGTCGCTTGCTAGAGATACAGAGCTCGGCCCGGTTCCTCGGTAGATAGGTGCTCAGTCCGGCATCGCACGAATGATATCCGCCAGATCATCTTTGGTGATTTCATTGGCTTTGAGAGCAGCGGAGATATCTTTTTTGGAGAGTGGAAAACGCTTGAAAATGTCTTTCAAGGTATCGGCATCAATATTGGCCAGCCAAAGAGGATCGATAAAGGAACCGCCATATTCGGGTTTCATTGGAACTTCTTCGTGGGCAATGGCACCTTTGTGATTCAGATACACCACATAACGATCGTGCCCTTCAGGAAAGCTTTTATCGTGATATAGCGTTGTTCCCATCGGCAGGACATAGTAATTATCATCGCCGCCTTGCCCTTCGATCAGCAGGGGTTCTTTGGTTTTAATCATCTTCATAGAGTGTTCCTTTGCAATATCGCCAAAAATCAGAAAAGCCATAAAGACTGCATTTACAAATAAAGCCGCCGTCAGCCAAAAGCCAATCTGCCTATTTGTAAACATTCTTTTTATCATAGTGCGCCTCAGTATTCCCTTCGAGCATGGCTTGTAAATCCGCAGGCATGAAAATCCCGTCCTGAGGTTTAGTCTGCGTGCGCGCAGCTTGCCTTTCCAAGAATGACAATCCACGCATTTCGCTATATTTAGACGGATTCTGCACGATTGGCTTGCCCGAAATTTTGGCTCCTGCAATCGTTACAGTCGTGCAGTTGTTGGTGGTTGGATGATAGTTGGACGGCAATACATAGCGCGCAGACGTTGCTGTCTTTCTTCTCAGTTCCTTTTTCTGGGCGACAATACCGTCGAAGTGAGCGATGACGGCTTCGGCCGTTGCACTATCCAAAAAATAAACAAAGCCAGTTGTTGTGCGCCCCAAGCTGTTCTCACCCGAGATGTATGCTTTGAAGGATGTCCAAACGTTCAGCACTCCCTCCCCTTCGCTATCAAACGTCCCCCAGGTTTTTCCATAGCGCCCAAAGTCATAGGTGATGTCTTTAGAACCAACCACTACGTGTAAAGCAGCATGTCCGAAAGGATGTTCTTCCTTGTCACGGGTGTAAGGACCACCCACAAGTATCTCCATATATGCACCCGACACGACGACTTGGTTGGTTTTTGTAGTTTTCCCCGATGCGCCTGTACTTTTTGCTGCCTGTGTTGTGCTGGTAGTTTTAGTAGGCTGAACCATTAAAGATATTCCGTATCTTCAAGTTTCGGGAATTTTATACTGCAACTTCCCCTAGGAATGTTTGCGACATGCACGAAGCCGTTTTCGTCAAGGACACCTGTCATCAACGTTCCATCGGGGAGTGTCAGTTCGTACGCCTCGTTGGCGACAGGCTCATCTCTATCGTTCAGCAACTGAAACTCGACAAACGTCTTTTCTTTCAGGAACTGCGAGAAAAAGCTAGTGGGCGCCCCTCCACCGGATTCACCCACGAAGGTATCGGGAGACCCGGCAGTGATCGTCGCTCCGCATGCTGTCTGCGAGCCGACGTGTGCTACGTCTTTTCCCAGCCCGAACACGTGAGGAGCACCGGACGTTATGGGATTACTGCCGTGAACCGGGCAGGAATAGGTGTCTCCTACCAAAGCTACGGGCATTGAGTTAACGAAAATTGGGCTCGATCCAGTGGTGATATTTCCCCCGTGACTTCCTGGATCTCCAAGTCGCGCGACTGGCTTTCCTGCCATCGTTTCTCTCCTTTAAACATCACAATGGCTGGATAGTAACCGATCCTTGATCACTCCTGAACGAGCAAAATACGAAACGGAACCGGCTTACAGGACACGCAGCGTTTTCCGGCGCGACTCTGACCCTAGCCCCACTCCCTATCCTCGCGCCTGTCACGACACATTCGTGATCGGGTTTGACGGCCCGTAATCTTCTCACGACGTGCATAGCCTTCTCTGCTCGAGCACTCCTGTGTCCGATGCACTCTTAATGGCGACTGTGCGCGGGGCATCTTCGGATGCGCCGGTGTCCGTGAGAGCCGGTCCGTCAACCCACGCACAGTTGCCACCCAATTTCGTTTGACGGCGTTTTTGTGGCAGCTCTCTGGATCTTACGGAGCTACACCCATGACGGAATCGACCATAGAAATCATCTCCTACACTCGCCGCGATCGACTCAGACAATTCCTGGTCGACAATATGTCGATAGCGCTGAGAAGAACCTTCACAGGCAATCTTCAGGCAGGTGCTGGCGTATGAATACCCACATTTCTATAACCCACAACGAAGACAGCATTCCAGTGCTCCTGGTCTCAACACAGGCACCGCTGGACATTTTGCACAGCAGCGCGGCGAGCAGGTTTTTGGCAGCTACACAGATGATGGAAAGCCTCGCCAGCCTGGATATCTCAGTTGCCAAGGGTGTCGATGTGCAGCAACTCGCCCACGCAGCTGCGATTTTGCTTCGTGATGGCTGTGATGTAATGGACGTATTAGGGCGGAAGATTCAAGCACAAGGCTGAGCAAAGAATCACAGTCCTTAACCGCTGATAGCTGCGATCTTCTGATCACGAAAAAGAGCATCAAAAGATCGCAGTTGGACTCGTAAACAAGCGCTTACGGCGCCATCCCTTCCACAATAATGATCTCCGCCCGCGCCCACTCCTCGCGGTAACTCTTCGCCTCCTGATACGCCGCCGAGCGATAGCACGCCACGGCCTGTTCATAGCTGTCGAACTCGATCACCACGCTGCGCTGCGGCGTCGTCCGGCCTTCCATCGCTTCGCTGCGCCCGCCTCTGGCCAGGAACTTCGCGCCGAACTCGGCGAACGCTTTCGGCGCGCGCTGGGTGTATTGGCTGTAGTGATCGGCATCGGTGATGTCCACGTGAGCAATCCAGTACGCCTTCATAGTGACCTCTCGGTTTAATTTGTATTATGGTATACCACAAATTTCACCCACATCGAGAGTCCAGCATGGCCTTCAACAGCATCGAAGAAATCATCGAAGATTATCGCCTCGGCAAAATGGTGCTGTTGGTCGATGACGAAGACCGGGAAAACGAAGGCGACCTGCTGCTGGCCGCTGATCGTTGCACGCCCGAGGCGATCAGTTTCATGGCCCGTGAGGCGCGGGGGCTGATTTGCCTGACGTTGACCGATGATCATTGCCAGCGCCTGGGGCTTGAGCAGATGGTGCCGAGCAATGGCAGCGTGTTCAGTACTGCGTTCACGGTTTCCATCGAAGCGGCGGTCGGTGTGACTACGGGCATTTCCGCTGCCGACCGGGCTTGCACGGTTGCCGCTGCGGTGGCGCCAAATGCTCGCGCTGAAGACCTGGTGCAGCCCGGCCATATATTCCCGCTGCGCGCCAAGGAAGGTGGCGTGCTGACCCGCGCCGGCCATACCGAGGCCGGTTGTGATCTGGCGCGTTTGGCCGGTTTCACGCCCGCCTCGGTGATCGTCGAGGTGATGAACGACGACGGCACCATGGCCCGCCGTCCGGATCTGGAAGTCTTCGCCCGCAAGCACGGGATCAAGATCGGCACCATCGCCGACCTGATCCACTATCGCCTGAGCACCGAACACACCATCGAGCGCATCGGCGAGCGGGAGTTGCCGACGGTGCATGGCACCTTCCGTTTGATCACCTTCGAAGACCGCATCGAGGGCGGCGTGCACATGGCGATGGTCATGGGTGAATTGCGTCGTGAGGAACCGACGCTGGTGCGCGTGCATGTGATCGATCCGCTGCGTGATCTGGTCGGTGCCGAGTACAGCGGGCCAACGAATTGGACGCTGTGGGCGGCGCTGCAACGGGTCGCTGCCGAGGGCCATGGCGTGGTCGTGGTGCTGGCCAATCACGAGTCGTCGCAAGCGTTGCTGGAGCGGGTGCCGCAACTGACTCAGCCGCCACGGCAGTTCAGCCGCTCGCAATCGCGGATCTATTCGGAGGTCGGCACCGGGGCGCAGATTCTACAGAACCTGGGCGTCGGCAAGCTGCGCCACTTGGGGCCGCCGCTGAAATATGCCGGGTTGACCGGCTACGATCTTGAGGTGGTCGAGAGCATTCCGTTCACCGAATAACCCCGTTTGCCAGATAGCCGGTAAGGCAAAGTGCTTGCACAAAGTTTGGAATACCATAATATGATATTCCATAGACCGGACGACCTGAAAAACCGTCCAGCTACTGCTCCCGACAGGCGGGCAACAACGCAAGGCCCGCTCAAAAACACAACAATGAGGGCGTAAAAATGGTGTTGAACAAAGCTGCAACCGCGATCTTTCTTGCGGGACTGCTGAGCGTGACCGGCCAGGCCGCGATGGCCGCCGAGAGTGTGAACTTTGTCAGCTGGGGCGGTAGCACCCAGGATGCGCAGAAACAGGCCTGGGCCGATCCGTTCAGCAAGGCCAGCGGCATCACCGTCGTGCAGGACGGCCCGACCGACTACGGCAAACTCAAGGCCATGGTCGAAAGCGGCAACGTGCAATGGGACGTGGTCGACGTCGAAGCCGACTTCGCCCTGCGTGCCGCCTCCGAAGGCCTGCTCGAACCCCTCGATTTCAAACAGATTCAGCGCGACAAGATCGACCCGCGCTTCGTCAGCGACTACGGCGTCGGCTCTTTCTTCTTCTCCTTCGTCCTCGGCTATAACGAGGGCAAACTCGGCGCCAACAAGCCACAGGACTGGAGCGCACTGTTCGACACCAAAACCTTCCCCGGCAAACGCGCCCTGTACAAATGGCCGAGCCCCGGCGTGCTGGAACTGGCCTTGCTTGCCGACGGCGTACCGGCCGACAAGCTCTACCCGCTGGACCTGGATCGCGCCTTCAAGAAGCTCGACACCATCAAGAAAGACATCGTCTGGTGGGGCGGCGGCGCGCAGTCGCAGCAACTGCTGGCCTCCGGTGAAGCGAGCATGGGCCAGTTCTGGAACGGCCGGATTCACGCTCTGCAAGAAGACGGCGCACCGGTCGGCGTGAGCTGGAAACAGAACCTGGTCATGGCCGACATTCTGGTCGTACCAAAGGGTTCGAAGAACAAGGACGCAGCGATGAAGTTTCTGGCCAGCGCCAGCAGTGCCAAAGGCCAGGCGGACTTCTCTAACCTGACCGCTTATGCCCCGGTCAACGTCGACAGCGTGCAGCGTCTGGACTCGACGCTGGCCCCGAATCTGCCGACTGCCTACGCTAAGGATCAGATCACTCTTGATTTCGCGTACTGGGCCAAGAACGGCCAGGCCATCGCGACACGGTGGAACGAATGGCTGGTCAAATGAAAATGGCGGCCACCGCGTCCCGTCCCTCCACTGCCACCGGGAGCGCCGCAAGCGCTGCCGGGTCGGCCGCCGGAAAAAAGGCCAGTGCCATGGCGCCAGCCCCGTCTCTCAAGCAACGCTGGCGCGGCGCCGGCAACCTTGCGCCGGCCCTGTTGTTTATCGGCCTGTTCTTTCTCGCGCCGTTGATTGGCCTGCTGTTGCGCGGCGTGCTGGAACCCGTGCCGGGTCTTGGCAACTACGAACAACTCTTCGCCAACTCGGCGTATGCGCGGGTGCTGTTCAACACCTTTTCGGTGGCGGGACTGGTGACCATGTTCAGCCTGTTGCTCGGCTTTCCATTGGCGTGGGCGATCACGCTGGTGCCGCGCGGCTGGGGCCGCTGGATCCTCAATATCGTGCTGCTGTCGATGTGGACCAGCCTCCTCGCCCGCACCTACTCCTGGCTGGTGCTGTTGCAGGCCTCGGGTGTCGTCAATAAAGCCTTGATGGCGCTGGGCATCATCGATCAACCGCTGGAAATGGTGCACAACCTGACCGGCGTGGTGATCGGCATGAGCTACATCATGATCCCGTTCATCGTGCTGCCGTTGCAGGCAACCATGCAGGCCATCGACCCGATGATTCTGCAGGCCGGTTCGATCTGCGGCGCCAGCCCGTGGACCAACTTCTTCCGGGTGTTCCTGCCGCTGTGCCGGCCGGGTCTGGCGTCCGGCGGGTTGATGGTGTTCGTGATGTCGCTCGGTTACTACGTCACCCCGGCGCTGCTGGGCGGGGCGCAGAACATGATGCTGCCGGAGTTCATCATTCAGCAGGTGCAGTCGTTCCTCAACTGGGGCCTGGCCAGCGCCGGCGCCGCGTTGCTGATCGTCATCACGCTGGTGCTGTTCTACTTCTACCTGAAGCTTCAACCGGAATCCCCGGTTGGCGCCAGTAACGCGAGGTAAGCCGACATGCTCCTGACACCCAATGCCATGAGCCGCCGGATGCGCATCGGCCTGTATTTCACCACCGGGCTGATCGCACTGTTTCTGTTGCTGCCGATCGTATTCATCGTGCTGCTGTCGTTCGGTTCGTCCCAGTGGCTGGTGTTCCCGCCGCCGGGCTGGACGCTGAAATGGTATGGCCAGTTCTTTTCCAACGCCGACTGGATGAACGCGGCGGCGGCCAGCCTGAAAGTCGCGGTACTGACCACGATCTGCGCCGTGGCCCTCGGTTTGCCGACTGCCTTTGCGCTGGTGCGCGGACGCTTTCCCGGCCGAGAAATGCTCTACGGCCTGTTCACTCTGCCGATGATCGTGCCGCTGGTGATCATCGCCGTGGCGGTGTACGCGCTGTTTCTCAAGCTTGGCTACACCGGGACGATGTTCGCCTTCGTGGTCAGCCATGTAATCGTCGCGCTGCCGTTCACCATCATCTCGATCATCAACTCGCTGAAGCTGTTCGATCAGTCGATTGAAGACGCGGCGGTGATCTGCGGCGCCTCGCGCCTGCAAGCAGTGTTCAAGGTGACGTTTCCGGCGATTCGCCCGGGGATGGTGGCCGGCGCCCTCTTCGCCTTCCTGGTTTCGTGGGACGAAGTAGTGCTCAGCGTGATGATGGCCAGCCCGACCCTGCAAACCCTTCCCGTGAAAATGTGGACCACCCTGCGCCAGGACCTGACGCCCGTGATCGCCGTCGCGTCGACGCTGCTGATCGGCCTGTCGGTATTGGTCATGGTGATCGCCGCCGCTCTGCGCCGGCGCAATGAAATCAGCGCCTGAGCGCCCAGGAGTACGACATGAGTGCCGTGATCAAAGACGCCTCCCAGCAGAACGACAAACCTCTGGTCAGCCTGCGCAACCTGAACAAGCACTACGGCGATTTCGCCGCCGTGGACAACATCTCGCTGGACATAAAGGACGGCGAATTCCTGACCTTCCTCGGCTCCAGCGGCTCGGGCAAAAGCACCACGCTGTCGATGCTCGCCGGCTTCGAAACCCCGAGCAGCGGCGAGATTCTGGTCAACGGCCAATCGCTGGTGAATGTGCCGCCGCACAAGCGTGACATCGGCATGGTGTTCCAGCGTTACTCGCTGTTCCCGCATCTGTCGGTGCGCGACAACATCGCGTTCCCGCTGACGATCCGCAAACTCGCTGCCGCCGAACGCGACAAACGTGTCGATGCGATGCTGAAACTGGTGCAGCTGGAACAGTTCGCCCATCGCCGCCCTTCACAATTGTCCGGCGGTCAGCAGCAACGAGTCGCCATTGCTCGCGCACTGGTCTACGAGCCTCGCATTCTGTTGATGGACGAACCCCTCGGGGCGCTGGACAAAAAGTTGCGCGAAGACTTGCAGGATGAGTTGCGCCAGTTGCACCGACGCCTCGGCATCACCATCGTCTACGTGACACACGATCAGGAAGAAGCCATGCGCCTGTCCCAGCGCATCGCGATTTTCAGTCACGGCAAGATTGTCGGGCTCGGCAGCGGTTATGACCTGTACCAGAATCCACCGAATGCATTTGTGGCGTCATTCCTTGGCAACTCGAACTTTCTCAGGCTCAAGGCGCAGGGTAACGGGGCGGCGAGTTTTGAGGGGCAATCGCTGTCGATCCGGCTTACCGCTGGATTGCAGAGCGGGCAGGATGTTTTGCTGATGGTGCGTCCGGAAAAAGCCCTGGCGTTGAGTGTGCAGCAAGCAGCCAGCGAGCCGTTGACGGCAGGCTGGAACGAGGTTTCGGCGAAGGTGGTCGAGGTGCTGTTTCTGGGTGAGAGCCAGACGTGCAGTGTAGTGACCTCGGGCGGGACTTCGATGACGGTGAAGGCATTGTCGGCGGCGGGAATGCCGTTGAAGGCCGGCGATCCGGTGCAGGTGCGCTGGGCGACGGCGGATGCCTGCGTGTACACCGAGTGGGCTGAAAGCGATCTGAACAAAGCCGCCGGATCACACTGATCACCAGACTCTTGTGGGAGCGAGCTTGCTCGCGATGGCGGAATATCAGGCGGCATTCGTGTCGACTGGAAAATCGCCATCGCGGGCAAGCCCTCTCCCACAACTCCTGCGCCAATCAATTGATTGGCGGATACCCTTCGATCTGATCAGGCCAGGCCGTCAACACCTCAAACCCGTCCTCCGTCACCGCCACCATGTGTTCCCACTGCGCCGACAGCGAGCCGTCCTTGGTCAGCACGGTCCAGCCATCCGGCATGTTCTTCACATGACGCTTGCCGGCATTGAGCATCGGCTCAATGGTGAAGATCATCCCTGCCTTCAGTTTCAGGCCCTGATTCGGATATCCGTAATGCAGCACCTGCGGCTCATCGTGATAGACCTTGCCGATCCCGTGTCCGCAGTACTCGCGCACCACACTGAAACCTTCACGTTCCGCCAGGCTCTGGATCGCATGACCGATGTCACCCAGGGTGGCGCCCGGACGCACCACGCGGATGCCGGCGCACATGGCCTCGTAGGTGGTCTTGATCAGGTGCTGTGCCTCGGGCGAGGCCTGGCCGACCACGTACATGCGGCTGGTGTCACCGAACCAGCCATCCTTGATCACGGCGATGTCGAGGTTGAGGATGTCGCCATCCTTCAGCGGTGTTCCCGTAGGGATGCCGTGACAGACCACGTTGTTGACCGACGCGCAGACGGTTTTCGGGAAGCCGTGATAACCGACGTTGGCCGGAATCGCCTTCTGCACATTGACGATGTAATCGTTGCACAACTGGTCGAGTTGATCGGTGGTGACGCCAGCCTTGACGTGCGGCACCAGCATCGCCAGCACCTCGGCGGCCAATTGCCCGGCCACGCGGGATTGGGCGATCTCGGCCCGGGTGTTGATCCTGATCGGGTTTCTCATGCCTTGGCTGCCTCTTGAACCGGGTTGTTCTGCGCGGCATCGGCCAGGGCACAGATTTGTTGCAGATCCAGACCACCCGCTTGCTCCGCGCGAATCAGCAAGCGGCAGATGGCGTGGTGATCAAGGTCGGGGTACAGCTCGGCGAGCATGCCGATGCGCATCCAGTGCTCGGCCTGCGCGTTGATCGAGCGGCTCAGTGCATTACTGGAGATGCGCAGATTCTCGTGCATGTCCTCTGAAATCTTTACGATGCCCATGGCAAAATCCGATATGTAATATATATGGAACGTATATTAATCGGGCATTTCTTCGAATTGCAAATTTCGCTGAAGAGTCAAATTGCAGGCAAAAAAAAGCTGCCAGAGTCGGCAGCCAAAATCATGAAAAGCACGCGATGTATTGGGGGCCAAGTATGAACACCCGATAATGACAGTGTCGTGACAGCGCCAAATTCATTGAACCGCCCTCCCCGCGTCATCAGGTTGTCATCGAAGCCATTGCAGAATCCTCGCAAACCGCCCGGGCCTGGGGCGGTGGATTGTGCAAGGACTCCCATGAAAGAAGACGCCTCGCTGTTTGCTGCCATCGATCTCGGGTCGAATGCGTTTCGCATGATGATCGGTCAGTCGGTCCGCAGCAGAAAGGGCTTCATGATTCAGGAAGTGAAAACCTTGCGTGAGCCGGTACGCCTGGCTGAAGGATTCGATGGCCGTGTGCTCGACGAAATGGCACTGGATCGCGGTTGGCAGGCTCTGGCGCGGTTCGGCAAAAAGCTGCGCGGTTTCGAGCCGGGTCGTGTGCGGGCAGTGGCCACCAGCGCCGTGCGCGAGGCCGACAACGCGCAATTGTTTCTGGGCAGCGCGGAGCGGCATCTGGGCTTTCGCATCGATGTGATTTCCGGACACGAAGAAGCGCGTCTGGTCTACGCCGGTGTCGCCCACACCTTGCCGGTCGCCGATGACATGCGTCTGGTGGTCGACATTGGTGGCGGCTCCACCGAGCTGATTCTCGGCCAGGGTTCGCAACCGTTGCTGACCGAAAGTATTGCCGTCGGCAGCGGCAGCCTGAGCGCGCGTTACTTTCGCAACGGCGAGATCTCCCCGGGCGCCCTGCAAGAAGCCGAGCGAGTCGCCATCCTGCATTTCGAAAAGGTCGCCCGCCGCTATCGCGCCCAGGGCTGGCAGCAGACCATCGGCTCTTCAGGCACGGCACGGATGCTGGCCAAAGTGCTCAAGGCCAATCGCCTGAACGACTTCGGTCAGGGCGGCATCACCTACGGTGGTCTGCTGCGGCTGTCGCTGCGCCTGCTGGAAGTCAGCAATGTGCGACAACTGAAACTAGCCGCCCTGCAGCCCCATCGCCAGAGCATCCTGCCCGGTGGTCTGGTGGTCATGCTCGCCGCCTTCAAGGTGTTCGGCATCGCACAAATGGAGCCATCGGAACCCGGTTTGAGACTGGGTGTCCTGCATGGACTGATGAGCAACCACTGATCGGTTTTCGCTGCCGGATATTCGTCGCCGGATCAAGCTTTTCACAACGTCGAAGACGCCCTTTGAATACTCGATGACGCCTCTGTGTAAACCTCGGTAAATCGCTCCCTTCCCCTCTCTGATTTCGTTCTATGGTTAGATCGAAATGGCTGAACTGCACGCTGACTAATGGTTGCGACAGTTAGTGTCTGCGCCTATGTTGCACGCGAGCTTTTCCCCCGCGATTGGAACGCGATCAACACCGCAAAGAGGTGAAGAAATGTCAAAGGAATCACGCCCTGCCGTACTTGGGCTGATCGGCAATACTCCGCTGGTACAAGTCACCCGGTTCGATACCGGCCTGTGCACCCTGTTCCTCAAACTCGAATCACAAAACCCCGGCGGCTCGATCAAGGACCGTATCGGCCTGGCAATGATCGACGCCGCCGAGCGCGACGGCCGTCTGCAACCCGGTGGCACCATCGTTGAGGCCACCGCCGGTAATACCGGTCTGGGCCTGGCATTGGTAGGCCGCGCCAAGGGCTACCGCGTCGTGCTGGTGGTGCCAGACAAGATGTCCACGGAAAAAGTCCTGCACCTCAAGGCCATGGGCGCCGAAGTGCACATCACCCGTTCCGATGTCGGCAAGGGTCATCCCGAGTACTATCAGGACGTCGCCGCCCGTCTGGCGAAAGACATTCCCGGCGCGTTCTTCGCCGACCAGTTCAACAACCCCGCCAACCCGCTGGCCCACGAATGCAGCACCGCGCCGGAAATCTGGGCGCAGACCGAGCATGACTTGGACGCCATCGTAGTCGGCGTCGGTTCCGCCGGCACGCTGACCGGCCTGACCCGTTTCTTCAAACGCGTACAACCGGACCTCGAGATGGTACTGGCCGACCCGGTCGGTTCGGTCATGGCCGAATACAGCCGCAGCAAGCACCTCGGCACTGCCGGTTCGTGGGCGGTGGAAGGCATCGGCGAAGACTTCATTCCGTCGATTACCGACCTGTCGAGCGTGCGCAGCGCCTACTCGATCAGCGACGAAGAAAGCTTCGATCACGCCCGCCAGTTGCTGCGCTCCGAAGGCATTCTCGGTGGCTCGTCCACCGGCACCCTGCTCGCCGCCGCGCTGCGTTACTGCCGTGAACAGACCGTACCGAAACGTGTGGTCAGCTTTGTCTGCGACACCGGCACCCGCTATCTGTCGAAGGTCTACAACGACCAGTGGATGACCGACCAGGGCCTGTTGCAACGCAAACGCTATGGCGACCTGCGTGACCTGATCGCCCGACGTTTCGAAGACGGCAAAGTGGTCAGCGTCGGCCCGGACGACACCCTGATGACCGCATTCCAGCGCATGCGCCTGGCGGATGTATCGCAATTGCCGGTGCTGGTGGAAGGCAAGCAACTGGTCGGTGTGATCGACGAATCGGACATTCTGGTGCGCGTTCACGAAGATGCCACGCTCTTCAGCAAACCCGTCGCCGGCGCGATGACGGACAAACTGCAAACCCTCGCCCCCGCCGCGACCCTGGCTGAACTGGAAGCCGTACTCAGCAGCGGCCTGGTGGCGATCATTGCCGACGCTTCGGGCTTCCACGGCCTGATCACCCGCGTCGACATGCTCAACCAACTACGGAGATCCCTTGCATGAGTCAGCACGACAAGAACGCCCGCCCGCAGGGTTTCGCCACTCGCGTGATCCACGCCGGGCAGACGCCGGACCCGACCACTGGCGCGCTGATGCCGCCGATCTACGCCAACTCCACGTACCTGCAAGACAGCCCAGGCGTGCACAAGGGTTTCGACTACGGCCGCTCGCACAACCCGACGCGTTTTGCCCTGGAGCGCTGCGTGGCGGATCTGGAGGGCGGCACCCGGGCCTTCGCGTTCGCTTCCGGGCTGGCGACGATTTCCACCGTGCTCGAACTGATCGATGCCGGCTCGCACATCGTCTCCGGCAATGATCTGTACGGCGGCACTTTCCGACTGTTCGACAAAGTGCGCCAGCGCAGCGCCGGGCACCGCTTCAGCTACGTCGATCTGGCCGACTTGTCGGCGTTCGAGGCCTCGCTGCAGGACGACACGCGCATGGTCATGGTCGAAACGCCGACCAACCCGCTGCTGAGCCTGTCCGACCTCGCCGCCATCGCGCGCATCTGCAAGGCCCGCGGGATCATCTGCGTGGCCGACAACACCTTCGCCAGCCCGTGGATCCAGCGTCCGCTGGAACTGGGCTTCGACATCGTGTTGCACTCGACCACCAAGTACCTGAACGGTCATTCCGACGTGATCGGCGGCATCGCGGTGGTGGGCGACAATCCTGAACTCGCCGAACGTCTGGGCTTCCTGCAAAACGCCGTTGGCGCCATCAGCGGGCCGTTCGACGCCTTCCTCACCCTGCGCGGTGTGAAGACCCTGGCGCTGCGCATGGAACGCCATTGCAGCAACGCGCTGGAACTGGCGCGCTGGCTGGAGCAACAACCGCAGGTCAGACGCGTCTACTACCCGGGCCTGGAATCCCATCCGCAGCATGAACTGGCCAAGCGTCAGATGCGCGGTTTCGGCGGGATGATTTCTCTGGATCTGAACAGTGATCTGGCAGGCGCCCGGCGCTTCCTGGAGAACGTGCAGATCTTCGCCCTGGCCGAAAGCCTCGGTGGTGTGGAAAGCCTGATCGAGCACCCGGCGATCATGACCCACGCGACCATCCCGGCCGAAACCCGCGCCAGACTCGGCATCGGTGACAGCCTGGTGCGCCTGTCGGTGGGCGTCGAGGATATCGAGGATCTGCGGGCGGATCTGGCACAGGCTTTGGCCAGCATCTGATCCGCAGAAACGTCAAAGCCCGCACGAAGCGGGCTTTGGTGTTCGAGTAGGCGGCCAGTGCTGGTCTCTGGCTTACGAGGTTTCTCAGGACTCCCACAGTACAGGCAATGTGCTCTGCTGCTTCACACGGCATAAGGGCTGGAACCCAGCGCGGGGTTCTTTCTAACCGTGTACCCTTCGGAACGCGCCCAACGCTTCCTCGCTATCCGCTTGCGCATCAGTCTGCGTCTTCGCCTACATGTTTGAGCCTAGCAAACACACCGCTGCGCGCTACGCGGTTTTTAGACTGATTGTTTTCTAGCGCTCGCCTGCAAGGAAGTGAACCGACTATCGCTTTCGCGCTCCCGGGACCTGCCTCCCGATCGGGGCGAACTATACTTTTTCGCTTAGCTGTTCAGGTTTCATGCAAAACGTCGACACCCGTGCGCCTCGCAGCGCACCCGTGCCAATCGCCAATCTGGCTAACCCCGGGCCAACGAGCCACACCGTCAACCGACGGCGAATGCTCGGATGCCTTGTGGCTGATGGGTCGTGGAGAAAATCATGAAACACAAACTTTGGTCAGGCATGCTCCTGGCGTTTGCGGCAACGGTGGTAGTAATGCCTGAAGTCTGGGCAGCGCAGGCGCAGGCTGTGGCGTCTGACGGGGCGGATCATGTGGGTGCAGGGTCGGTTGCCTCGGATGGTTCGGATCACGTCGGTGCCGGCGCTGTCGCTTCCGATGGGGCCGATCACGTGGGGGCTGGCGCAGTAGCTTCCGATGGGGCCGATCACGTGGGGGCTGGCGCAGTAGCTTCCGATGGAGCAGACAAGGTGGACGCCAGACGGCTCGCCTACTCTCGCCGTGGCGTGGGTTCCGACCAGGTAGCCTCCGCGCTCATGACCGGCAGCTATTCAGACCAGTTCAACAGTCCGCAATAAGACCTTGTTGTGCGGTGCAGTCACCCATTGGCTGCGCCGCACTAGCACATTTGTGCTAATCGACCACCCCGTTCCCTGGCGTTATATTTCCTCGCAACCCCCGACACGCCCCAACATTGCCGCTGCGCAGTGCGCGGGATTGTTGTGCCTGGAAAAACAACAACACCAAGGAAGCAACACCATGAACCTTTACCTAAACTTCGCCAGAATCACCGTGCTCGGTGCCCTGCTTATCGGCGCCACCGGTTGCCAGACCGCCAAGCCTACCGAAGACAGCATGCGCGAACGGGCCCAGACCGTCATTGGTCAGCCGGTCAGCAAAATCGCCAATGTCCGCAACGACAGCACGCTCACCTACTACACCGCCTACACCGCTGCCGGCGAATACAATTGTGAGCTGCCCAGCGGGGCGATCGTCGCAGTCGCCAGCATGGGCATCATGTCACCCCCACTGACCTGCCTGCCAAAAGGCGCATCGCCGATTCCGGGCCGCTGATCCGGCTGCTAAACACTGACACTTTCGGTGTGCCGGTCGCGCAGCGCACGCAAGGTCGCGCGCAGCTCGGCCGGGCGCACCGGCTTGGACAAAATGGCAATCTGGCGGTCATGCAGGGCCGCCTGGATTTTTTCGATGTCATGCCCGGTGATGATCATGGCCGGCACCGCAAAACCCCGCTGACGACGAACTTCATCGATGCACTCGATACCCGTGCTGTGCTGACCGAGGTCATAGTCGGCAACGATGATGTCGCAGTCGGTGACCAGCCCCTGCCCCGTCAGTTCGGCCTGCACGACGCAACCCCAGCGCTCCAGCAACGCCGAGGTCGCCAGCAGCACGTTGCGATCATCCTCTACCAGACACACTTTCAATCCCGTCAGCAGGCCGGCCTGACGAACCTCGTCTCGACTGACCGGTAACTGCGGCGCCGCCCGTGACAAGCCCTGCAGCGTCACCGCCGTCCCGTGCCCCAGCCGCGAGCGAATCAGCACATCGACGCCAATCATCTGCCCCAGCCGCTTGACGATCGACAGGCCCAACCCCACGCCTTCAACGTCCTTGTCGCGCAATTGACGAACCCGATAAAACTCCTCGAAAACCCTCGGCAAATGCTCTTCGTCGATGCCACTGCCACGGTCATACACCACGATGGCCAACCCCGCCCCCTTTCTACGAACGCCCACCAACACCGGCCGCTGCGCGCCATATTTGAAACAGTTGGACAGCACGTTCTGCACCATGGTCGCCAGCAAGGCCGGGTCGGAGCGCACCCAATGCTCGCAACGGTGCAGACGCAGATCCACCCCGGCCCAACGGGCGGCTTCGGCATTCTGGCGAATGAGATCCGTCAGCCATTGTCCCAGCTCCAGCGTTTGCATCCTTGGTTGAACCCGGCCGTTATCGAGGGTGTAGAGATCGAGGATCGAGCGGAAAAGCTGCGACACGTTGAGCAACGACCGGTCAATGTTGTCCACCAGCCGCCGTTCGTCCTCGCCCAGCCGCGACTCGCGAAGACACGCGGTAAACAGTCCGATGGAATGGATCGGCTGACGCAGGTCATGACTGGCCTGGGCCAGGAATCGCGACTTCTCCAGATTCGCCGCAATCGCCTCTTCGGAAGCCTTGCGCGTGCGCTCCAGCAACAGGTGTGCATACACCGGAATCACCGTACTGGTGATCATCAGCATCACCACCATGAACGGTTGCGCCTGCCAGTACGGCGTCAGCCGATAGACCGCCAGCAGCGCCAGCAAGGCCAGTACCGTGGCTATCGCCAGATAGCGCGAGCCGTAGCGCATGCCGTTGCCAAGGTTGACCCAGACCATGACGGCATAGATAGGAAGCGCCGCTTCACCACCCACCACAAGCCCGAAACTGGTGCCGGTGTAATCATGGATCATGCCGAAAATCCGCCGCGCCGGATAATGCCCCGGCCAACGTACGATGGCCTGACGCAGCCCGACAGAGGCCAGTAGAAACAGGGCAATGTAAGTGATCACCGGCAGGTAAGTATCGAAGCGCTGGCCCGGCAGGAAGCCGAGCACGGCCATGTAAACCAGCGCAATACTGGCGATGATGATGCGCAGATTGGCCTGGTCGAGCTCGGTGTTCTTTTCGAACTTCATGGGGAACGTCCTTGTGCGGCAATCGTCAGATTCAGCAGGAGCCGACAGGCAACGCCTTCGCCGGATGCTAAGGTGCACGCCGTGAGAACAATCGACCCAGGGAGGGTTGCGCCATGACATGCCGAATCATCATAGCCGACGATCATCCGCTGTTTCGCGAAGCGATGGTGCGCACGGTAAGTCGTCTGTTACCTGAGGCGCAGATCGAAGAAGCCGGCGATCTGGAGGCGGTGCTCGCCTTGCTGCCATCCGGCGATGAGCCCGACACCCTGATTCTGGATCTGCGGTTCCCCGGCCTGACCTGCGTCAGCCAGCTCGGCGAACTGCGGCGACGCTTGCCGCGCACGACGCTGATCGCCGTATCGATGGTGGATGACGAGGCGCTGATCGGCGAGGTCATGGCCGCCGGAATCGATGGTTTCATCGGCAAGAACATCACCCCCGACGACATCGGCCAGGCGATCCTGGCGATCCGCGAAGGCGAAGTGCTGGTCAAATACACGCCTTCCGGTCTTCTGCCGCTGGAAACCGGCACAGCCCTCACCCCGCGTCAGCAAGAGGTATTAAGGCTGATCGCCCAGGGCAAAACCAACAAGGAAATCGCCCGTGAACTGGACATTTCGCCGTTCACGGTGCGGATTCATGTGTCGTCTTTGCTGCGTACCTTGAACGTATCGTCACGAGCCGCAGCGGCGGTGAAGTACAGTGGGGCGGGCTGACAGCCGTTATTCGAAATCCTCCTTGGGCATCTGACAATCGGGGCACAGCCAATCGTCATGCACGTCCTCCCAGGGGGTACCCGCCGCGATCCCGTTCTGCGGATCGCCCACCGCCGGATCGTACTCATATCCACATACCGTGCAGGTCTTGATAGCGTCTTGCGTCGACATAAACAATCTCCTTTTGCTTAAAGTGCCACGGTTGAAATCAGCCCTGCTGCGCCAAGTATGAAACCGATCAACGCTCCCCGCTCCGGCAATTCGCGAAGCATGGCGTAGATGACGATCGGTTCCAGCACCAGCAGCAACGTCAGGGAAGCGACCGTCACGACCCAGATATTGCCTGTCCCCTGGTAGCCCAGCCAATACGCCAGAATCAGGCTGATGCCGGCGATGCAGATCAGGAACATGGGCTTGAAGAACATGGACGGCGTTTCCATGACCCGACCCGGAAGTTTCGAGGCGTAAACCTCGCTGTAGATCGTCAGGATCTCGCCAAAGACCATCAGCACAAGAGCCACGACGATGTAATATTCCTTCTTCACAGTGACCTCTTTTGCAGTATGGAGAGAATTTCATCAATCACGGCACCACCAACCTCATCGCTTTCAAGCAAAAAGTGCGGCCCGTCGTGATCGAACAGAAACGTGTTTTTGTAAGCCTCCCCCTCGAATCCCGCGATAGCGTTCAACACGTCCTCGGCCTGATGAAGCCTGTCGGCATGGAAGGTCTTCAGGATCTTCACCGCGTTGCCGAAATGAATCGCTTCATCGGCGATCAGGTTCTTGATCCAGCTGTTGAAGCCTGAATGACCGAAATCCTGATAGAAGGTGTCCTTCTTGTAGGTCTTGACCGAGACATATTCGTCGTAGGCAAACAGCAGCAACAGATTGAACTCACTCGACAAGATGTCTTCCAGACCTGAAAAGTCGCCAACCCGGTGTTTCAGTGCATTGACCAGTTCAGCTTCCCCCGTACCGAAAACCAGCCGGTTCAGTTCAAAGAAGCCGTCCGCATGGTTGCGTTCATCCGCGTACCAGAAATCCAGGTACTGCACGAAATAAGGCGAAAACTCCCTGCGTTTCGGATAGAGAAAGTTGTAAAGATTTATGGAGTCGTATTCGGAAACGAGGTCGGCCATGAAAAATTCCCTGAACGACGCATCAATGCCCGGATTGACCCACCCGCTGGAACTGATGTCTTCAAAGATCGCCCTGGAACTCCAATTACGCTTTTTCAGAAACGCCGCTTCCATGCCCCACCTTCCTTGTGCCTGACGTTGTCACTCACTGAACTTCTTGATGATTGCCGGAATGATCATGTCCTTGATCTCGTGTTTGGCAATCGGGAAGTCCGGCGCATTGTGATCCAGAACAAAAGTTCCCGTGTAGCTGGGCTTCTCGAAATCGATCTGGAATATCTCGTCCAGAATCGCCGGAATCTCATCCATTCGATGGGGAAACAGCTCTCTGGCTTTCTTTACAAACGAAAAGAAGTGGGTGACTTCGTCTTTCTTCGTCTTGCGTATCCAGGCGGATAACTGTTGAGAGTCGAAACGATCATAACTTTCGATACTTCGGTGATAGACATGCGTCGTGATGATCTCGTCGTACGCCAGTGTCACCAGAAGTTTCAGCGGGTCGGCAGCTATAGACTCGATGATACTGAAGTCGGGCTTGCGAAGTTCGACACTCAACGAGACTTCGTCAAAAGGAATGCGGGTATAGGCTGCGTAGATCAGCGCAAACCCATAAGCATGATCGATCTCATCCTTCAGCCAGGGATTGAGCACATCCTGCAGACTCGCGAACACCTGCGGATAGTTCGCTTCCAGATACCAGTACAGACGTCGGGCATCGTATTCAGTGATCACCGAGTCAAAGAAGATCTCTTTCCATTCCTGCCATTGCGAATCTTCCAGTTCTACCGGCGGGAACCTGAAGCCGGACAGAACGGCTGAAGCTTCTGGTGTGGTACGCGTTACCGATCCGATGGACATCGACATACATTCATCCTTGATTTTGACAGTGGGATTACACCAGGAAGCGATTGAACGAGAGGGAATCTGACGCATTTGTCGGACGCCAGTCGATCTGCTGACAAACGATCGGCTGCCAATACGTCTCGGCGATGTCGTAAACAAATTTCCAGTCCAGCGCCTCACTTTCCAGTACGCCCGCTTGCGGGTGAGCCTGCGCCCACGCCATTCCTGCAACGATGCTCGACACGACTTGCAGGCTGGTGGCGCTGTTGTGCCGGGCCATGTTCCTCGCTTTGCCGATAGAGAGGTTCGACCCCATCCACAGTGACGGGTATTTATCGCTGATCAGAAAAACGCCCAATTCGTCGATGCCGGAGAGGATGTTTTCTTTCAGCACCTCCTTGGAAAGAACACGCTCTTCATTTCCGTCAGTCAACAGACTCATCGACTCCACGGCCTGATCACAAGGGTGATAGGCGTAATAGACGGTAGGCCGGTAGGCATCCCCCAGAGTCAGGTACTCGGCGATGGACAACGATTCGTTGTGAGTCAGCAAATAGCCGGTAAAGTCCAGACAGTTCGGCGACCAGCTCTTGACCCTGATCTCACGCCCCTGCTCTTTCAGCGCCAGCGCATAACCGTTCAACGTCGCGCCCTCAGGCACTTGAGTTTCATGACTGCCCCAACCCATTTCAGCCGGTTGCAGACATTCGGTTATCAAGCCGTCCACAGACCAGGTGCACACGAAGTGACCCGATGATCGTTCGACATTGGCGAATTGAGTATCACGTTCCGATATCTGTATGACCCGGATGCCCAGTTGCCGGGACAATCCTGCCCAGTCCTGTTGCCGGGTGCCGTCAAAAGTGATGCCGTTCAGGGCGGCCATGTGCGTCAGTGCCTTTTTTAGAAGCACAGAAATGAAACCGGGATTGGCCCCATGCGCCACGATCGCGGTAGCGCTTTCACGCGGTCGATCGCTGGAAAAGTACTTCAGACTTTCGCGCAACGAGAAATTGCTCGTCAGATTTGAATCCTGCTCGGCGCTGTACTCCCAAGGTTCTATGCACGTGTCGAGATACAGAGACTGGAAGCTCTGAGCCAGCGCAATCAGCGCCTCACTCGAAACCGACACTGCCAGATTCAGCAGAAACGTGTTTTCATTCAGGTGATGCCCGATCACCTCTTTGAAGTTTCGCGGCGTTATCAATTTTCTGATCAGACATGCCGAATACTCATCGGCAATCGACTGCCTGACTTCATCGACTGTTTTATCGAAAACAATGATTTCAGCGTCGTATCGCGTAACCAACAACGGCATCAAAGCCTGGGCAATACTGCCAAAACCGACAATGACGATCCGGTTTATTTTCTTCATGTGTAGAGTCCCTGCCACAATTCCGTTTCCAGTCCTGGAAACACAGTCAACCGCTTGAATCGCCGTGTGGCGTCAAGATGATCTTGGTTTTCTGGAAGATGAACTATCGGCCAATCAGCGACCGTTCATGAAAATGAAGAAGAGGGAATTTCGCTGTCCATAAATCCCTGCGCAGCTGGACTTCCTGTCCAGGCTTGTATTGATTTGAGATTGGATCCTAAACACGCACCGATAGTGTGACAACCCCCCTGTGGGAGTTTTTTTCAATATATTTCAAAGCATATTTCGAGTTTTCATCTCCCTGACAAACACAACTTGTTGATTATCCTGAAAAAACTCGAAAGCCGGCGGCGCTCGTCACGAGCGCCACTCATTTCTGCCTTACGGATCCACCTGCGCCATCAACGCCTGAACAGTCTCCTGTCGCTTCGCATAACGCTGCGCCAGCACAGCGCAGACCATCAACTGGATCTGGTGAAACAGCATCAGCGGCAGAATCAGCACACCGATCGTGCTGCCGGCAAACAACACCTGGGCCATTGGCACACCGGTGGCCAGACTCTTTTTCGAGCCGCAGAACAGAATGGTGATGCGATCTTCCAGGTTGAAGCCGAACAGCTTGCCGAGCACCGTCGATGCCAACAGCACCAGCCCCAGCAGGATGCAGCAGGCCACCACGAGGCCGAGCAGGTCGATCACCGGGATCTGATGCCAGATGCCTTCGTTGACGGCTTCACTGAACGCGCCATAGACCACCAGCAGAATC
Organism: Pseudomonas sp. BW7P1; assembly: GCF_024981055.1. Lineage (NCBI taxonomy): Bacteria > Pseudomonadati > Pseudomonadota > Gammaproteobacteria > Pseudomonadales > Pseudomonadaceae > Pseudomonas > Pseudomonas sp. BW7P1. The sequence continues at coordinate 3,590,576 of NZ_CP103374.1, forward strand.
GAACCCTGATCGACGAATTTCAGCCAGTGCTTGTTGCGTCCGACCCAGGCGCCGATCCAGCGGCGTGCGATCTGACCGGCGATGAACGGCAGGAGCAGTTGCACGCTGATTTTCAGGATCGCATCGACGGTCGAACCGCCATCACCGTGAACATTCAGCAACAGCGTTACCAGCAACGGCGTCAGAAAGATCCCGAACAGACTGGACGCCGCCGCGCTGCAGATCGCCGCCGGAATATTGCCCCGGGCCAGCGAAGTAAAGGCAATCGCCGATTGCACCGTGGCCGGCAACGCGCACAGGTAGAGCATGCCCATGTACAAACTGTCACCGATCATCGGCGACAGCAGCGGCTTGAGCGCCAGGCCCAGCAGCGGGAACAGCACAAAGGTCAGGCCGAACACCAGCAGATGCAGGCGCCAGTGACCGGCGCCGGCGATGATCGATTCGCGGGACAGCTTGGCGCCGTGCAGGAAAAACAGCAGCGCAATCGCGATATTGGTCAGCCAGCCGAAGCCGACCGCGACCTGGCCGCTGGCGGGCAGGAAGCTCGCGAGCAGCACCACGGCGATCAGGGTCAGTGTGAAGTTGTCGGGCAGGAATCTGGGGCGCGTCATGGTTTGCTCATCCGGGGGTTGCCAGTACGTGGAAGCGACTCTAACGTGACTGGAAATTACCGACTAACGCCGAAGAGCCGCGAGATGCCGCCAAAAGGACATGACAAAAGCGTCAGACGCAGCATTCCCGGGCTGCCCAGTCTGCCGCGTCCCTTGTATGGGCGCACAGAATCGCTGCCCAATCGCGCCCTGACCCGCCGCCACAGTCATCCGTGGGTGCAATTGTCTTACGCGATCCAGGGCGTGCTCGAAGTGCAGACCGCCGCCGGTCGTTTCGTCGCACCACCCGAACGGGCCGTGTGGATTCCGGCGGGTATGCCGCATCGGGTATTCAGTTCACCGCACACGGAAATGCGCAGCCTTTACATCGATTGCAGCGTGGCAAGCCGGGCGCTGGAGCGTTGTCACGTGCTGGGTGTCAGTGATCTTTTGCGGGAACTGATCCGGGCCTTCAGTCAGATACCTGTCGAGTATGACCAGAGCGGCCCTCACGGACGCCTGGCGCAGGTGATCCTCGATCAATTGGCCGAAGCCCCGCAAATCGAGCTGATGCTACCGCTGCCCCAGGACATCCGCTTGCGACAGATTTACCAAAGTCTGGAGCAACATCCGGAACAGCAGACCACACTCAATCACTGGAGCGAGAAGTTCGGCGTCACCGAGAAAACCCTGAGCCGCCTGTTCCTGCGTGATACCGGCCTGACCTTCCGTGCCTGGCGTCAACGCTTGCGCCTGCTGGGCGCGCTGACGCCGCTGGAACGCGGCGAACGAGTCACTGAAGTGGCTCTGGCCTGCGGTTATGATTCGACATCGGCCTTCATCGCCGCCTTTCGCCAGCAGTTTGGCGAGACGCCCGGAGAATTTTTTCGCTGATTTTTGTCGATATTTATCGAATTAGGACATGCCATTCGGCAAACTTCAGGGTAGAGTTTCGTCCATCAAGAATGATTGACACGTTTCGACGATAACAATGATCAACCACCCTTTAGCGAACCTGTCGGCGGTAACAGCATGATCGAAGTCACTGAAGTCTCCATTGCTCAACTGCGCTCGGCGCTCGAATCCGGCCAGACCACCGCGGTTGAACTGGTCCAGGCCTATCTGGCGCGCATCGATGCCTATGACGGCCCGGACACCGCCACCGCCCTGAACGCGGTGATCGTGCGCAACCCCGAAGCCTTGAAAGAAGCTCAGGCTTCCGACGCCCGCCGCGCCAGGGGCGAAACCCTCGGTCCGCTGGATGGCATCCCCTACACCGCCAAGGACAGCTATCTGGTCAAAGGCCTGACCGCTGCGTCCGGCAGCCCGGCGTTCGCCGATCTGGTGGCCCAGCGCGATGCATTCACCATCGAGCGCCTGCGGGCGGGCGGCGCGATCTGCCTGGGCAAGACCAACATGCCACCGATGGCCAATGGCGGGATGCAGCGCGGGGTCTATGGCCGTGCCGAAAGCCCGTACAACGCCGCCTATCTGACGGCGCCATTTGCTTCCGGTTCGTCGAACGGTGCCGGTACCGCCACCGCTGCAAGCTTCTCGGCGTTCGGTCTGGCGGAAGAAACCTGGTCGAGCGGTCGCGGCCCGGCATCCAACAATGGCTTGTGCGCCTACACGCCATCGCGCGGAGTGATCTCGGTGCGCGGCAACTGGCCGCTGACGCCGACCATGGACGTGGTCGTGCCCTACGCCCGCACCATGGCCGACCTGCTGGAAGTGCTCGACGTCGTCGTCGCCGAAGACACCGACCCCCGTGGCGACCTGTGGCGCCTGCAACCCTGGGTGCCGATCCCGAGCGTCGCTTCGGTGCGTCCGGCTTCCTACCTTGATCTGGCGGTGAAAAGTGATGCTCTGGCGGGCAAGCGCCTGGGCGTGCCGCGCATGTACATCAACGCCGACCCCGAAGCCGGCACCAGCGAAGCACCGGGCATCGGCGGCCCGACCGGGCAACGCATCAACACCCGCGCCTCGGTAATTGATCTGTGGAAACAGGCCCGTCAGGCCCTTGAGGCCGCCGGTGCTGAAGTGATCGAAGTGGATTTTCCGCTGGTCTCCAACTGCGAAGGCGATCGTCCGGGCGCACCGACCGTGTTCAATCGCGGCATCGTTTCCAAAGAGTTCATGCACCACGAACTGTGGGACCTGTCGGCGTGGGCGTTCGATGACTTCCTGCGCGCCAACGGTGACCCGAAACTCAACCGACTGGCGGACGTCGACGGGCCGAAAATCTTCCCCCACGACCCCGGCACCCTGCCCAACCGTGAAGGCGACCTCGCCGCCGGCATGGATGAATACGTGCGCATGGCCGAGCGCGGCATCACGCCATGGGATCAGATTCCGACGCTGCCGGACGGTCTGCGCGGTCTGGAGAAAACCCGCAAGCTCGACCTCGAAGACTGGATGGATCGCCTCGGCCTCGACGCCGTGCTGTTCCCGACCAACGCCGACGTGGGCCCGGCGGACGCCGACGTCAACCCGGCTTCGGCGGACATCGCCTGGAGCAACGGCATCTGGGTCGCCAATGGCAACCTCGCGATCCGCCACCTCGGCGTGCCGACCGTCACCGTGCCGATGGGCGTGATGGCCGACATCGGCATGCCGGTCGGTCTGACCTTCGCCGGAAGGGCCTATGACGATTCGTCACTGCTGCGCCTGGCAGCGGCGTTCGAGGCGACCGGTTCGAAACGCCAGGTTCCGCCGCGCACGCCACCTCTGTCGGCAGGCCGGTAAATGAAAAACGGCGGGATCAATCGATCCCGCCGTTTTTTTATCGCTCCGCCAGTTCTTCCAGCAGATCCGCCGAAGGCACGAAAAACAGACTGCCGGTCACCGCCGTGCTGAAGTCCAGCAACCGGTCATAGTTGCCCGGCGGCTTGCCGACGAACATGTTTTCCAGCATCTGCTCCAGCGGCTCGGGCGAACGCGCGTAACCGATGAAGTAAGTGCCGAACTCACCTGCGCCTGGCCGGCCGAACGGCATGTTGTCGCGCAGGATCTTCACTTCCTCGCCATCCTTGGTGAGGGTCGTCAACGCGCTGTGGGAGTTGCTCGGCTTGACCGCGTCATCCAGTTCGATATCGGACAGCTTGGTCCGCCCGATCACCCGCTCCTGTGCTTCGACCGGCAATTCGTTCCAGGCCTTCATGTTGTGCAGATACTTCTGCACCAGCACATAACTGCCGCCGCTGAACCTCTGATCTTCATCACCCACGAGCGTGAAATGCTCGGCCTTGCGACCGACCGGATTCTCAGTGCCGTCGACAAAACCGATGATGCTGCGCATGTCGAAATAACGGAAACCCTGTACTTCGTCGGTCACCGTCACGGCGCCGTCCAGCGCTGACATCAACTGCGTCGCCAGTTCGAAACACAAATCCATCTGATCGGCGCGAATGTGCAGCAGCAAATCGCCAGGCGTGGAAACGGCGCGCCGCCCTTCTACGCCGAATTCGCGAAAGTCGTGCAGGGACGCCGGTCGTGGACTGCCGAACAGGCGATCCCAGGCGCCAGAAGAAAACCCGCAGACGCAGGACAGGTTGCCCGAGGGCACACGTTTGCCGACCGAACGCGTCAGGCCCGCGATATCGGCGCACCAGTCGCGGACCTTCCGGGCCGCCTCGGCTTCGGCGTTGAGGGTCGCGACGATGAATATCGCAGCGCTGGTGATCGGGCTGCAGACGGCTTGAGGATCTGGCGTGTCGATGATCGTCGCTCCTGGCATGGTGGACTGGCTCGACAGCGAGGTTAGCAAAGAAGTGTTCAATGAAATATGACCTGCGCCACGCCTTCTCACCTGACACTTCGTTTTTCACGAACAATACCCGCGAAATAAACGATTTTTCTTCGTCGCAATTCCCTTCCAGCATGGCCTCGTCTACCCCGAACAACATAAAGACAGGGAGAACGACATGCACCCCATCAATATCGGCGAACCCTGGATGTGGGCCGCCTTCATCGTGTTTGTCCTCGCCATGCTGGCCGTCGACCTGTTTGTCTTCGGTGGGCGCAAGGCGCATCGGGTCTCGGTGCGCGAAGCCGCATCATGGGTGATTGCGTGGTGCATGCTTGCGCTGGCCTTTGCCGGGCTGCTCTGGTGGTACCTCAATGGCGAATTCGGTTCCGAAATCGCCCAGCGCAAGACACTGGAATTTCTCACCGGTTATCTGATCGAGCAGTCGCTGTCGATCGACAACATGTTCGTGTTCGTGATGATTTTCGGCTACTTCGCCGTGCCGCCGGAATTGCACCGCCGGGTGCTGCTGTACGGCGTGCTCGGGGCGATCGTGATGCGCGCAGCGATGATCTTTGCCGGGGTGTGGCTGGTGTCGCAGTTCACGTGGCTGCTGTATGTGTTCGGCGTGTTCCTGATCATCACCGGGATCAAGATGCTGGTGTTCGCCGAACAGCAACCGGACCTCGATAACAATCCGCTGCTGCGCTGGGTGCGCGGGCATCTGCGGATCACCAACGGCTTTCACGGCGAGCGCTTTTTCATATTGCAGAACGGCGTGCGCTGGGCCACGCCGATGTTTTTGGTGCTGGTGCTGATCGAGGCCAGCGACCTGATGTTCGCGGTCGACAGCATCCCGGCGATCTTCGCCGTGACCACCGATCCGTTCATCATTTTCACCTCGAACATCTTCGCGATCATGGGCCTGCGGGCGCTGTACTTTCTACTGGCGGACATGGCCGACCGCTTTCACCTGCTCAAATACGGGCTGGCACTGGTGCTGGTGTTCATCGGCGGGAAGATGACGGCGATGCCGTGGTTTCACATGCCGGTGGAGTGGTCGCTGGCGATTGTCGGCGGGCTGATTCTGGCGTCGGTGTTGCTCAGTCTGGTGCTGACGAAGGACAAATCGCCTGAGGAAAGTCAGGCGAAATAACAGCCGAGGGCGCGAACGGGACTCGCTCCCTCGGCTTTGAACTTACTTATCGGACTTGATGCTGGTCCACACCCGTGTCCGCACCCGCTCCAGTTTCTGCGGCAATGGCTGCACCACATACAGCGTCTTCAGCGCCTCGCTGGTCGGTGTCAGATTGGGGTTGTCGGTGATTTCCTTGTTGATCAGCGGCAGCGAATCCTTGTTGGCATTCGGGTAGCCGAGGAAGTCGCTGATCGAGGCGATGACCTTCGGATCGAGCAAGGTGTTGAGGAACTCGTGGGCTTCTTCAACGTTCTTCGCGCTCTTCGGAATGGCGAAGGTGTCGAACCAGATCGGTGCGCCCTCCTTCGGCAGGCGCCAGTCGACCACCACACCGTTTTTCGCTTCCTTGGCGCGGTTGCCGAACTGGTAGAAGCTGCCGGAGTAACCGATGGCCACGCAGATGTCGCCGTTGGCGATGTCGGTCATGTACTTGGCCGAGTTGAAGTAGGTGACGTAAGGGCGAACCTTGAGCATCAGGTCCTTGGCTTTCTCATAGTCGGCCGGGTTCTGGCTGTTTGGATCGAGGCCGAGGTAATGCAGGGCCAGCGGCAGGATTTCCGAGGGTGAGTCGAGCATCGCTACGCCGCAGGATTTCAGTTTTTCCATGTTCTCGGGTTTGAACACCAGATCCCAGCTGTCCACTGGTGCGTTCTCGCCGAGCGCGGCCTTGACCTTGGCCGGGTTGAAACCGATCAGCACCGTGCCGACCATATAGGGCACGCCGTACTGATTGCCGGGATCATTGGAATCGAGCAACTTGAGCAGCGCCGGATCCTGATGGCTCCAGTTCGGCAGTCTGGACTTGTCGAGTTTCTGGAACACGCCAGCCTTGATCTGGGTATCGAGGAACTGGTTCGACGGCACTACCAGGTCGTAACCGGAGTTGCCGGTCAGCAGCTTGGCTTCGAGGGATTCATTGGTGTCGAAGGTGTCCCAGGTCACTTTGATCTTGCTTTTGGCGGCGAAGTCCTTGGGCACCGACGGCAGAATGTAATCCGCCCAGTCGTACACCCGCAGTTCGCGCTGTTCGGCCTGGACGGCGCCGGCCAGCAGCGTCAGCCCGCAGACAGTGGCGCCCAGAATGCGTTTCATCGTGACCATGTTGTGTTTCCCCGAATGCAGCGTGAGTCGATGGTTTTTATGTTCTGTACACGGCAGCGGCTGTCAGATCAGCCAAGGGCAAGGAAGGTGCAGCCTTTAGTTGTGGCTTCGATTTTTGCCGAGCATGGTCGACGCGCACAGTAGCCGATTGGCCAAAAGGGGATCGAAATGGCCAATTTGCGTGACCACCCGAATGCTGAAACGACAATGCCCGGCGAATGGCCGGGCATTGCGTGAACCAGCTGTGCAGGCGATCAGTCAGTGAAACCCAAACGTGCCGCCCTGCTCTGCTGTGTCTGCCCGCGCGTCGCCAGGCAGTAATACAAGGGACAGGTCACGATCAGGCCGACCAGCCACGACAGGTCCGCGCCTTCCACCAGATTGGCGTACGGGCCGACATACAACGATGTGTTGGCAAATGGCAGTTGCACAATGATGCCGATGAAATAGGCAATGATCGCGTGCAGATTGAAACGCCCATAAATTCCGCCATCGGCACGAAAGATCGAGGCGATGTCGTAGCGGCCGCGCTTGATCAGGTAGAAGTCGATCAGGTTGATCGAGGCCCACGGCACCAACACCAACAGCAGCGCCAGAATCAGGCCGATGAACTCGGAGATGAAATCCGCCGACGCCCCCAGCGCCACCACGCAGCAACCCGCCAGCACGACGCTCGACAGGATCACTCGCACCTTGATGCTCGGTGTCCACTGGCTGGCGAAGGTCTGGATCGAGGTGATGATCGACAGCACCGCGCCATACAGATTCAACGCGTTGTGGCTGATGATGTTGAGCAGGAACAGCACCATCAGAATCGGCCCCAGCCAACCGGTGGACTGCTTGACCGCCGCCATCGCCTCGGTGCCTTCCGGCGTCGCCAGCACCGCTACCGCGCCGAAGGTGAACGACAAAATCGTGCCCAGCGTGGCGCCCAGATAAGTCGCGATAAATGGCTTGCTGATACCGATCTCCGCCGGCAGGTAACGGGAGTAGTCGGACACGTACGGCGAGAAACTGATCTGCCAGATGATCCCCAGCGACATCGTCGCCAGCCACCCCGACAGATTGAAGCTGCCACGGGTGAAGAAATCCGCCGGCAAGTCATGGGCAAAGATGTAGATGAAACCGGCGAGCAGCGCGCTCCCCATCACCCAGGTGCCGATCCGATTGAGGGTGTGAATGAAGTTGTAGCCAATCACACCGATGGCCGTGGCACTCAGGGCGCCGATCAGAATGCTCATCGGCGCCGGCACCGACGGCGCAATGCCGACAATGGACTTGCCGGCCAGCACGATGTTGGAAATGAAGAAACCGATGTAGATGATCGCCGCGAAGAACACAATCAGCAGCGCACCATAACGCCCGAACTGACCACGACTCTGCACCATCTGCGGAATGCCCATGCGCGGACCTTGCGCCGACGCCAGGGCAATCACCACGCCGCCGATCATGTGCCCCAGCGCAATCGCCAGCAGCCCCCAGAACAGGTCGAGGTGAAACACCTGAACCACCATGGCGCCGGTGACGATGGGCAGTGGCGCAATGTTGGTGCTGAACCAAAGGGTGAAAAGGTCGCGGGCCTTCCCGTGGCGTTCCGCGAGTGGGACGTAGTCGACCGTGTGATTCTCGATCAACGGATCTTGCCGGGACATCTGGGACATATATGAACTCGATTGGGTCTGTTCTTATCGTTGTATGAAGCCAAACCGGGGACGTTTCTGGTCGCCCCTCAGATGAACACCATATTATGGTATTCCATCATTTTCACAAGACTGATCCGCTGTTTGCGACGACAACTGATCCGGCATCCTCCCCGATCGCCCGGCTTTACGGCTAGCCGAAAGCCCCGTAAATGTTGAGTTTCAGACGAATGCACCACGTTTATCGTTTCACCAAAAAAGCGCTTGCAATCGATGTATTACGGTATACCATCAGGCCAACAAACGAATAAAAACACGCTTCACCGCACTCGAGGATTGACCAATGATCGATGCTGCCGTCTACAAACAAGTCATGGGCTCGTTCCCGTCCGGCGTCACCGTCATCACCACGCTTGATGACCACGGCCAGATCGTCGGCCTGACCGCCAGCGCGTTCAGCTCGCTGTCGATGGACCCGGCCCTGGTGCTGTTCTGCCCCAACTACAGCTCCGACTCCTATCCCGTCCTGATCAAGAACAAACGCTTTGCCATTCACGTGCTGTCCGGCGGACAGCAGAGCGAAGCCTACGCGTTCGCCCGCAAAGGCAAGGACAAGGCGCAGGGCATCGAGTGGACGCTGAGCGAACTGGGCAACCCGATCCTGGCCAACGCGACAGCTATCATCGAATGTGAGCTGTGGCGCGAATACGAAGGCGGCGACCACGCCATCATGGTCGGCGCGGTGAAAAACCTCATCGTCCCCCAACAGGACAACGGCCCGCTGGTGTACTGCCACGGCAAGATGGGCGCCCTGCCCGCCTTCGCCTGACTCACACGTTTGCACATGAACAGGCCGGCAAGCGACCGGCCGACCACAAGAGATTCGAGGTAGCGTCATGAAATTTTCCCTGTTCGTACACATGGAGCGCTGGGACGAAAGCGTCAGCCACCGTCAACTGTTCGAAGACCTGACCGAACTGACGTTGATGGCCGAGGCCGGCGGTTTCAGCACCGTGTGGATCGGCGAACACCACGCCATGGAATACACCATCTCGCCGAGCCCGATGCCGCTGCTGGCCTACCTCGCCGCCAAAACCACCACCATTCACCTGGGCGCCGGCACCATCATCGCGCCGTTCTGGCACCCGCTGCGGGTCGCCGGTGAATGCGCCCTGCTCGACGTGATCAGCAACGGCCGGATGGAAGTCGGTCTGGCCCGCGGCGCCTATCAGGTGGAATTCGACCGCATGGCCGGCGGCATGCCTGCTTCCAGCGGCGGCCAGGCGTTGCGGGAAATGGTTCCGGTGGTCCGCGCCCTGTGGCAAGGCGACTACGCCCACAATGGCGATATCTGGAAGTTCCCCACCTCCACCAGCGTGCCGAAACCGGTCCAGAAACCCAACCCGCCGATGTGGATCGCCGCCCGCGACCCGGACTCGCACAACTTCGCCGTGGCCAATGGCTGCAACGTGATGGTCACGCCGCTGATGAAGGGCGATGAAGAAGTCCTCGACCTGAAAAACAAATTCCAGACCGCACTGGACAACAACCCGGATGTACCGCGCCCACAACTGATGGTGCTGCGTCACACCCACGTGCATTCAGTGGACGACCCGGAAGGCTGGAAGGTCGGCGCCAAAGCCATCTCACGCTTCTACCGCACCTTCGACGCCTGGTTCGGCAACAAGGAAACCCCGGTCAACGGCTTCCTCGCCCCGAGCCCGGAAGAGAAATTTGCCGGACGTCCGGAGTTTGAACTGGAGAGCCTGCACAAGACCGCGATGATCGGCACGCCGGAAGAAATCATTCCGCGGATCAAGTATTACCAGGAACTGGGGGTGGATGAGTTCAGTTTCTGGTGCGACAACAGCTTGCCGCATGCGGAGAAGAAGAAGTCGCTGGAGTTGTTTATCAAGCATGTGGTGCCGGCGTTTCGATAAATCTGCTGCCCGGTATATGAAAACGCCCCGAGATGTTCGGGGCGTTTTCATTTGGGGGGTTCAAGGCAACGATGGCTCTGTCGGATCAGGCAGAAAGAAGCGCGCTGTCAGCCAGCATGTTGCCATTGCCGTGACGAACAGTACGACCATTCCGAACATCTCATCGGAAAAGGTCGCTCCCTTAACGTCCGATACAACGGCCAGGACAAACGGTGTCACCCATAAAGTCGCCAACGCGGCACCCGACAGTGCAATCACGGAACAGGACCGGCCCGTCCGTTTGACCTTCATCAGTGCAATCACCATCGCGAACACCAGAAACGGTACAAGAAACACCACCTCGGCGAGCAAGGGGCCGAGGAACGGCATCAACATCAACTCCCCTCCCACGACCTCGCCCATCAGCCGTGGGTTCATGGCCAGATGGAAGATCGTTGCAAGGGTCTTGATGATGCTTGCGATAAACCCTGGAACCAGTGGGCAGAGAAGAAAGGCAAGGAACACTTTCAGACGCGGGTATTTTTTCACTTCACTCACTGTCTGGATCCTTGCGAACGATTGGCTCCGTCACTGGCTTGCGTCCTGGTCGAAAATTTCTTTTCGTCGATAAACAACTCGGTCTGTTTGCGCAGGCATCGGGAGCTCGCCAGCGCCCAATGAAACCACCCAATTACACTTCAAGCAGGAGTCCTGATAAGCGGCGTATTGACACACTATGTCCTCCACTTCTTCAGCGTCCTCCTCGCTATCCTTCTCAAGATAAAACTTGATCAACCATCCATGTTCATCTCGAGATAAAACCACCATCCTGAAGTTTGGAGTGATTGCACCCAGCATTGCTTGAACAAGCATCAGAACCTGATAATTCCAGTCTTTCAGATCCCTAAGATCATTCATCTTTGAGTCCAGTATGGGTTGGTAAAAATCTAAAGGGGACAGATTTATTAAATCAAATAAATCTGTCCCTTTTTTTTCGGTGCATTGATGAAACCGCAGCCGTTGCTCGTGATGCCGTAGGGGTTGGCGACGATGACCCGGGCCGATTGGCCGGCCACTTCGGTGTAACCGCGCAACTGGCTCGGGTTATCAATGAATGTGCCCGCCCAATTGCGTGGCAGAGGTCTGGCTCGCGCCGTTGTTGAGGATCAGGCCCTGCGCCGTGACGTTGTAATCATGAAACTGGTTATGCGACAGCCCGCTGCCGTTGGGCGTGGCGATATTGATGATCGGCACGCCGTTGCCTGCCCGATCCAGCGACGTCCCCGGGCTGGCCACCACAATGCCGTCGGCCTGCGCCCACATCGGCTGCCAGAACATGACGTTCGCCAGCAAAAACGCGATGCCGCGTTTTGGCATGCCCCAGAAAGACTCACGGTTTTTTACAGCCGCAGAAGGCTGACCTGCAAGAAAGGCAAACTGGCGAACATCCATGTCGATGATCTCGAAGAATTGTTTTTAGATAAAAAGGTCGAGGCGGAAATAGATCGGTGCTTCGCGCTCGGTCAGCGCAGCCGGTCGCTCCAGGGAATGGGCGAAGGTCACGGTCGCGGCGACGTGTTCACCGCGCGCAAACAACTCCAGCGAATTGCTCGACATGCGCCCGTGCTGGTCGCCGTTGTAGCGATCATTACGAATCACGCCCTGATCGTAACCAACGCTGGTGCCATATTCGGCGAACACCGGGCGCAGCCATTCGGCGGTCACCGGGCGTGCCCAGCGCAGGTCGTTGCGCCAGTAGCCGCCGCTGTCGCCGGACAGCGACTGATCCTTGTAACCGCGGATCGAAGAAAGTCCGCCGAGGCTCGTGCGTTGCGGGCTGAACAGTACGTCTTCGCTGCGCTGGCCGGTCATCAGGCTGCTGAAGGTGAGCGACTCGCCCCACAGCTTGAACGGCTGCAGGTAACTCAGGGTCGCGGTGTATTTGCGGTAGCGCGCATCCGGTTCGCCCGGTCCCGGATCATGGCTGCCCTGGGCGTCGAATGCGCCGATGCCCTGCTGCATGCCGGCGTCGAAGTTGACGAAGGCACTGCCGACACGACGTCCATGGTTGAAGCCGAACTGCGCTTCGCTGATGCGGTTGCTGCTCAGGCGCAGTTTGCTGTCTTCGATGAAGTTGTTGCTGCGCAGGTAGGACAGCCCGGTGCTGAGGGAGGTCTTGCTCACCGAATCGCGATGAATGACCCGCTCGGCGCGAAACTGGTGGTTCTCGCTGTCGCCGGTCTGCTTGAAGTTGTAGCCGTTGTCGGCGATCTGCGAGCGGTATTCGCTCTGGCTGTAGGTGTAGCTGAAGTTCCACCAGCCCCACGGCAGGTTGTAGCTGAGCATGGCGTTGTTGGAGGTGTGCTGATGGTCGGTCATGGCATCGTGACCGCCGCGCAAGCTCAACTGATCGGCCAGGCCCAACGGGCTGTCCCAGTCGAACGTGGTGCCCCACTGTTGCTCGCCGGTGCTGCGCTGGCCATCGTTGCTGCGCGACAGACCGACACGCCAGGGCTTTTGCGGCGTGTTGTTGACCAGCACTTCGCTGCCGCCAACGTTCTTGCCCGGCGACAACTCCATCTTCGCCTGGTTGGATGGCAGGCGGTTGAGCTGATCGACCATCTGCTCGATCTCGCGCAGGTTGACCAGCTCACCGGTTTTGCCGGGAAAGGCCATGGCCAGTTCACGCTCCGACAGCTTGCTGTTCTCGGCGCCCTTCAGGCCTTCGAGCCGGCCTTCGACTACCAATACTTTCAGGTGGCCACCGGACAGATCCTGTTGCGGCAGATAAGCGCGACTGGTCACCAGCCCTTTTTCGATGTAATGGTCGGTGATGACTTTCAGCAGTTCATTGAGCTGTGGCACGCCCAGGCACTGGCCGATGTAAGGCTTGAGCAGGCGCGCCTTGTCGCTCTCTGAAAGGCTGCCGGCGCCCTTGAGTTCGATGTCCTTTATCGGGAAGCAACGCGTATCGGTCGGCGCTGTCGGTTTAACCGGTGGGGCTTCCTTGCCGGGCAGGTTCTTCAGTTCTTCGAGACGCCGCTGCTGCTCTTCGAGCAGGCGGTTCTGGCGGTCGCGGATCAGGTCGGTGTCACCGGGGGTGGGTGCAGCGAATACAGCATCAAGCGGAGAAAGGCACAGCAAAGCCAGGCACAACCTCGCCACGAGGGCGGGTGAGGACATGTTCGATCCCTCGAGACGGAAAGTGATATCAGAATAATGGCGCGATATTAGTGAGCCACTATTCTGGCGTCAATTTATCGATTCACCGAAATATTGTTGCCAACGAGCGGCTCCGGTGAAATCGTCCGACTCCGACTCCGACTCCGACTCCGACAGAGATGCGGGATGTTTCTCAGACTGGCCGAGGAAAACCGGTAACCGGATCAAAGAACGCTCCTCAGAGCGAAACTTCCGACAGACCCGACTCACTTCATCTCAGTGCTCGACCGCCCGTTTCGTCGCCACATCTTCCGGCGCAAGCTCGCGGCCATCGGCGGCCAGCAGTTGCAGCCTGCGCAGCGGCTGACGCTTTTGCGCATCGACCATGACGGAACCTGACTCGCCCGGCGCGTACATGAACTCCCCGCCCCACTGCGACAACGCGACGATCACGGTTTGCAGGGCCCGCCCTTTCTCCGTCAGCACGTATTCCTTGTAGGCGCTGCCGTCGGATGCCGGTTCCAGACGCAGGATGTCGCGCTCCACCAGACCCTTGAGACGAACGCTCAGCATGTTCTTGGCGATTTCCAGACTCTTCTCGAAATCGCTGAAACGACGAATGCCTTCCAGCGCGTCACGGATAATCAGCAACGACCACCAGTCGCCGATCAGATCAAGCGTGCGGGCCACCGGGCAGGCATTGCCCGCAAGACTCTTGCGTTTCATTTGAGGTATCTCCGACAAACAGCAGACTCGATGCGGTTGCATCTTACAACTCGCGCCGGAAAACCGATAACGCGGTCCGCCCTGAACTTAGCACTTGCGTACAAGTGCTCGATGCCGTTTGCCGCGATAGTGATCGTCGCCATCACGGCATTCGCCCAGACCCAAGGAGTTTCCATGAGCACTTTCACCACCCAAGACGGCACCCGGATCTATTACAAGGACTGGGGCAGCGGCAAACCTGTGCTGTTCAGCCACGGCTGGCCACTCGACGCGGACATGTGGGAATACCAGATGGAATACCTGAGCAGCCGCGGCTATCGCACCATCGCCTTCGACCGTCGTGGATTCGGACGCTCGGATCAACCGTGGACCGGTTATGACTACGACACCTTCGCCGACGACATCGCGCAGTTGATCGAACACCTGGATCTGCGTGACGTGACCCTGGTCGGTTTTTCCATGGGTGGTGGCGATGTCAGCCGCTACATTGCGCGCCATGGCAGCGAGCGCGTTGCCGGGCTGGTGTTGCTGGGCGCGGTGACGCCGCTGTTCGGCAAGAAGCCGGACTTTGCCGAAGGCGTCGACAAATCCGTGTTCGACGGGATCAAGACCGGCCTGCTGAAGGACCGCGCGCAGTTCATCGCCGATTTCGCCGCACCGTTCTACGGCACCAACCAGGGCCAGAAGGTCTCCGATGGCGTACTGACGCAAACCCTGAATATCGCCCTGCTGGCGTCGCTGAAAGGCACGCTGGATTGCGTCACCGCTTTCTCGGAAACCGACTTCCGCCCGGACATGGCGAAAATCGATGTGCCGACCCTGGTGATCCATGGCGACGGCGACCAGATCGTGCCGTTCGAAACCACCGGCAAACGCGCCGCCGCGCAAATCAAGGGCGCCGAACTGAAAGTCTACGCAGGCGCGCCACATGGCTTCGCGGTCACCCATGCACAGCAATTGAATGAAGACCTGCTGGCGTTTCTCGATCGCTGAGTTCGTTGTGAGCTGAGCACGCGTGAAAAAAGGCCGCCGACAACCCTGTCGGCGGCCCTTTTTTGTCGTTGTCCCGCATTCCCGTGCCATGGCGAGACCCCGCATTTACGGGGCTTTCACGCCTCTGCATCACGTTTTTATCTTCACATGCCAGCTTAATAATATTTTACCGAGAACAACCCCCTCCCTAGTCTGATCCCAAGCACAGAGAACAGGTCGACCACGGCCTGAATCCAACGCCTCGTGAGAAGGGATCAGAGATGACCACTGAAATAATAAAAACAGACACGCTTGTTGTCGGCGCCGGTCAAGCGGGTGTGGCCATGAGTGAACACCTGAGCAAACTCGGTGTGCCGCACCTGGTGCTGGAGCGCAGCCGCATCGCCGAACGTTGGCGCACCGGGCGCTGGGATTCGCTGGTGGCCAACGGTCCGGCGTGGCACGACCGCTTTCCGGGGATGGAATTCGATGACGTCGATCCCGATGGTTTCGCCCACAAAGAGCGTGTCGCCGACTACTTCGAGGCCTACGCGAAAAAATTCAATGCGCCGATCCGCACCGGCGTCGAGGTGAAAAGCGTTGTGCGCAATGTCGGTCGTCCAGGTTTCACCGTCGAGACCTCCGAAGGTGTGATTGAAGCCGCTCGGGTCGTCGCCGCCACCGGCCCGTTCCAGCGCCCGGTGATCCCGGCCATTGCACCGAAGGATGAACGCCTGCTGCAGATTCACTCGGCCGATTACCGTAACCCGCAGCAATTGCCGGCCGGCGCGGTGCTGGTGGTGGGTGCCGGCTCGTCGGGTGTGCAGATCGCTGATGAATTGCAACGATCAGGCAAGCAGGTTTACCTCTCGGTCGGCGCCCATGATCGCCCTCCCCGCGCTTACCGCAATCGCGATTTCTGCTGGTGGCTCGGCGTACTCGGCGAGTGGGATCAGGCCGCGATGAAACCCGGCCGTGAGCATGTGACCATTGCGGTCAGCGGCGCCCACGGTGGCCGCACCATCGATTTCCGTGGTCTGGCCCATCGCGGCATGACGCTGGTCGGCGTCACCGAATCGTTCAGCGACGGCGTGGTGACCTTCAGACAGGACCTGCGCGACAACCTCAAGCGTGGCGACGAGAACTACCTCGCGCTGCTGGACGCTGCCGATGCCTACATCGAGCGCAATGGTCTGGATCTGCCGCCGGAACCGGAGGCCCGGGAAACCTATCCGGACCCTGAATGCGTGAAGAACCCGCTTACCAGTCTCGATCTGGCCGCCGCCGGCATCACCTCGATCATCTGGGCCACCGGTTTTGCAGTGGACTATTCCTGGCTGAAAGTCGCGGCATTCGACGACAGCGGCAAGCCACAGCACCAGCGCGGCGTGTCCAGTGAGCCGGGCGTGTATTTCCTCGGCCTGCCGTGGCAGTCGCGACGGGGTTCGTCGTTCATCTGGGGCGTGTGGCACGACGCCAAACATGTAGCCGACCACATCGCCACCCAGCGCAAATACCTGGCCTATCGCGACGCCGAGCAACGCGAAGCCGCACTGCACAACAAAGCCGCCGACACCGTCGACGCTTGATGTCCCTTTTCATTACCGGCGCCCGTCGTGCCGGATCCGATTTCGTCAGGAGCTTCACATGAGTCAGCCAACCCACACCCGCATTCGCATGTTCAACACCAAGGACACCTACCCGAACCAGACCCTGGACAACGACCTGTGCCAGGCCGTGCGCGCCGGCAACACCGTGTATGTCCGTGGTCAGGTCGGTACCGATTTCGACGGAAACCTGATCGGCCTCGGCGATCCACGGGCACAGGCCGAACAAGCCATGCGCAACGTCAAACAATTGCTCGAAGAGGCCGGCAGCGACCTGAGCCATATCGTCAAGACCACCACTTACCTGATCGACCCGCGCTATCGCGAGCCGGTGTATCAGGAGGTCGGCAAATGGCTGAAGGGCGTGTTCCCGATCTCCACCGGGCTGGTGGTGTCGGCCCTGGGACAGCCGCAATGGCTGATGGAGATTGATGTGGTTGCGGTGATTCCCGAGTAATTCGACCTTAGCGAAAGGAGGCCACACATGACATTTTCCATCGCCGCCCGCTGCCCCGAAACCGGTCAGTTCGGCATCGCCATCAGTTCCTCCAGCATCGCCGTCGGCGCCCGCTGCCCGTGGCTGTTGCCGGGTGTCGGCGCGGTGTCGAGCCAGAACATCACCCTGCCCTCCCTCGGCCCGGAAGTGCTCGCCCTGATGGAGCAAGGCCTGGCGCCCGAGGCGGCGCTGGACAAGGTGCTGACCCGCAACGGCTACAGTCAGTACCGGCAGATCACGGCGATCAACCACCTCGGCCAGACCGCGCATTTCAGCGGCGCGCAAACCCTTGGCGTGCACAACGCCGTGTCGGGCGAGCAATGCGTGGCGGCGGGCAACATGCTGGCCGGACGCTCGGTGATCGAAGCCATGGTCAGCGCCTTCGAGGATGGCGAAGGTCAATTGGCCGATCGCCTGCTCAAGGCTCTGCACGCCGCCCAGGCCTTGGGCGGTGAAGCGGGTCCGGTGCATTCGGCAGCCGTGGTCGTGGTCGGCGAGCTGACCTGGCCCATCGTCAACCTGCGGGTGGACTGGGCCGATGAAGACCCGATCGGGCAATTGCAAAAACTGTGGGACGCCTATCGCCCGCAGCTGCAGGACTACATCGACCGCGCCCTCGACCCGGCCAGGGCGCCGGGTTACGGAGTTGCCGGAGACGACCGATGAGCGACAGCGTCGCATTGCTCAGGACGCTGGTGGGGTTCGACACCACCAGCCGCGAGTCCAACCTGCAATTGATCGATTTCGTGCGCGATTACCTCGAAGGTTTCGATGTGCCGTGCGAGTTGATCTACAACGATGAACGCAGCAAGGCCAACCTGTTCGCCACGATCGGGCCGACCGATCAGCCAGGCATCGTGCTGTCGGGACATACCGATGTGGTGCCCGTCGATGGCCAGCCATGGACGGTGCCGCCGTTCGAACTCAGCGAGCGTGACGGCAAGCTGTACGGTCGTGGCACGGCGGACATGAAGGGCTACATCGCCTGCGTGCTCGCATTGGTGCCGTCGTTGATCGAAGCGCCGTTACGCAGGCCGGTACACATCGCCCTGTCCTATGACGAAGAAGTCGGCTGCCTCGGCGTGCGCTCGCTGCTCAAGGTGCTCGCACAACGTCCGGTCAAACCGCTGCTGTGCATCATCGGCGAGCCGACCGAACTCAAACCGGTGCTCGGACACAAAGGCAAACTGGCGATGCGCTGCGACGTCCAGGGTCACGCCTGTCACTCGGCCTACGCGCCGCTCGGGGTCAACGCCATCGAGTGCGCCGCCGAACTGATCGGTGAGCTGGGACGCATCGGCCGGCAGCTCAAGGCTGAACACCTCGACCCGCGTTTCGACCCGCCGTATTCCACGGTGCAGACCGGCGTGATCACTGGCGGCAAGGCGTTGAACATTGTCCCCGCCGATTGCCGTTTCGACTTCGAAATCCGCGCCCTGCCCTCGCAGGATCCGGCGGTCGTCGCGCAGCAGCTCAAGGTCTATGCCGAACAGCAAATGCTGCCGCGCATTCGGGCCGTCAGCGCGCAGAGCGATATCCGTTTCAGCGAATTGTCTGCCTATCCGGGCCTTGCCACCGATGCCGCAAGCCAGGCCGCCGAATGGATCGCGGCGTTCTGTGGCTCGGAAGATTTCGGCACGGTGGCCTTCGGCACTGAAGGCGGACTGTTCAACGCGGTGGGCATTCCCACGGTGGTGTGCGGCCCCGGCAGCATGGACCAGGGCCACAAGCCGGACGAGTTCGTCAGCCTCGATCAACTCAAGGCTTGCGACCAGATGCTGCAACGGATGCTGACTTCGATCCGTCTCTGAAAATACCGGACCGGGTGCAGGATCCCTATCCGCAGCCGAGCCGCGATATCTCCGACAGACAGCTGCTCCGATGGAGGTCAGCTGCGCTGTCGTTGGTGGCGCTGAAACACCCGAAACAGAGCGCTTTCACCTGACCGGAGAGCCTCGTTTTTTTAACGCCTGAAGCAACAAAACAACTAATTTATCTCTC
Source organism: Pseudomonas sp. BW7P1 (assembly GCF_024981055.1). NCBI lineage: Bacteria > Pseudomonadati > Pseudomonadota > Gammaproteobacteria > Pseudomonadales > Pseudomonadaceae > Pseudomonas > Pseudomonas sp. BW7P1. The sequence goes on from NZ_CP103374.1 coordinate 3,609,736, forward strand.
TCCGGGCATTGCCCATGATCGACCCCGACAAGAAATGCGCCGCCCGTGCCGGCGCTCACTGAAGTACGTCCACGTACTCGTCCTTGCCTTGGAGTTCGTCATGGCCACCTCTGCAACAACGTCCGCACCGCTCATTGAGAAACACACGATCGGCTATGTGCCGCCCGAAGATCGCCACGGAAAGGTTCGGGATCTGTTCACCCTCTGGTTCGGCGGCAACATCGCGCCGTTGCCCATCGTCACCGGCGCCCTCGGCGTGCAGCTGTTTCACCTGAATCTTGTGTGGGGCATCGTCGCCATTCTGGTCGGCCATCTGATCGGCGGTGTACTGATGGCGCTGCACTCGGCGCAGGGTCCGCAGATGGGTATTCCACAGATGATCCAGAGCCGCGCGCAATTCGGCTCCCTCGGAGCACTGTTGGTGGTGTTGATTGCCGGCGTCATGTACGTCGGTTTTTTTGCCTCCAACATCGTGCTGGCCGGCAAGTCCCTGCATGGCGTGGTCGGCAGCGTGCCGGTGCCGGTGGGTATTGTCATCGGTGCGCTGGGGTCGGGAATCATCGGGATCATCGGTTACCGGTTCATCCATGTGCTCAATCGCATCGGCACCTGGGTGTTAGGGATCGGCATCGCGGTCGGCTTCGGCTACATCCTGACGCATGTGCAGACGGCTGACTTCCTCACCCGTGGCAGTTTCAATCTCTCGGGCTGGCTTGCCACCGTATCGCTGGCAGCGTTGTGGCAGATCGCGTTTGCGCCGTACGTGTCGGACTACTCGCGCTATCTGCCGGCGAATGTACCGGTGGCTTCAACGTTCTGGGCCACTTATCTCGGTTCTGCGCTGGGCTCCAGCCTGTCGTTCATCTTCGGCGCGGTCGCCGTACTGGCCACCCCGGTGGGGATGGATACCATGGACGCCGTGAAACTCGCCACCGGCGCCATCGGCCCGTTGATGCTGGTGCTGTTTCTGCTCAGTGTAATCAGCCACAACGCCCTCAACCTGTACGGCGCGGTGCTGTCGCTGATCACCCTGGTGCAGACCTTTGCTTACCGCTGGATTCCGACCGCGAAGAGCCGTGCGGTGATTTCGCTGATCGTCCTGCTGGCCTGCTGCTTCGCCGCCGTGGGTGCGTCGTCGGACTTCATCGGCCACTTCGTCGACATGGTGCTGGTGCTGCTGGTGGTGTTGGTGCCGTGGACGGCGATCAACCTGATCGACTTCTACGCCATCCACAAGGGTCAGTACGACATCGACTCGATCTTCAAGGTCGATGGCGGTATCTATGGCCGCTACAACCCGCAGGCCTTGCTGGCGTATGCGATCGGCATCGTGGTGCAGATTCCGTTCATGAACACGCCACTGTATGTCGGCCCGGTGTCGGCGCACATCAACGGCGCGGACCTTTCCTGGCTGGTGGGGTTGCTGGTGACGTCGCCGCTGTATTTCTGGCTGGCCAGTCGTGACAGTGCTTATCGCCGGCGCTTGATGACCGGGAAACTGGCGGGCAGCCTCTGAAGTCAGCGGGCTGAACAAACAAGGCCCGCCCCGTGCGGGCCTTCTGTCTTGCGTTGTGATATTTCTTTAAGCCCGACGACAACCGGAGATGGAAATCCCATGCTGCGAATTCTGGGCAAAGCTTCATCGATCAATGTGCGCAAAGTGCTGTGGACCTGTGCTGAATTGAACCTTTCCTTCGAACGCGAAGACTGGGGCTCAGGTTTTCAATCGACGATGACGCCGGAGTTCCTCGCACTCAATCCCTGCGCAATGGTGCCGGTCATTCAGGACGATGATTTCACGCTGTGGGAATCGAACTCGATCATTCGCTATCTGGCGTCGCGATACCAGGGCGAACACCTTTACCCGAGCGAGGCACGCGCCCGAGCGCGAGTGGATCAATGGATCGACTGGCAGGCTTCGGAGCTGAACAAATCCTGGTCCTACGCGTTCATGTCGCTGGTGCGCAAGTCACCTGCCCACCAGGACAGCGCCGCACTTGCAGCCGGTTGCCTGGAGTGGGCAAGGCACATGGAGATCCTCGACCGACAGCTGCAAAAGACCGGAGCCTACGTCAGCGGCGAGCAGTTTTCCCTCGCCGACATCCCTGTCGGCCTGTCGGTCAATCGCTGGTTCGAGACGCCGCTGGAACATCCGCACTTGCCGGCGGTGAGCGCTTATTACGAACGCTTGAGTCAGCGCCCCGCTTACCGATTGCATGGACGAAACGGCACGCCTTGATGCCGGTCATTTGTTTTTGAACGCCTCACGCCGCGCCTGTCGTTCGGCGGCGTACGCCTCTTGCGGCTGGCTGATCAGATCCTCGCGCCGCAACAGTTCCCCGCAGTGGTCGCACAGCGGTCCGAGGCCGGCGCTGTGGTTGCAGTTTTTGTGGGTCATGTTCACGGCCAGCCCCTCCTCCGGCGACTTGCACCAGGTTTCGCCCCAGGCGCGCAACGCAATCACCACCGGGTAGAACGCCTCGCCTTTCGCGGTGAGGTGGTACTCGTAGCGTTTCGGCCGCTCGTTGTACAAGCGACGCTCGACCAGTCCATCCGCCTCCAGGCTTTTCAGACGGGCGGCGACCATCTGCGGCGTACCGCCCGTCTGGGCCTGGATCTCGTCGTAGCGATGGCTGCCCATGAACAATTCGCGCAAAACCAGCACCGTCCAGCGGTCGCCGACGATCGCCTCGGCCCGGGAAATCGGGCACAGCGTATCGGGAAGACTATCGTTTACAGCCATCAGGGCTTGCCTCTCCTAAAGTTACTATGATTATCATATCAACACGATGCGGGAACAAGCCCTGAGCATCGATCACTCTCATTGCCGGAGTACATCGTCATGTCGAAACCTCTCTATCCACTCGACAGAACTGCCTACTTGCTGGTCGATCCTTACAACGATTTCCTCTCGGACGGCGGCAAGATCTTTCCGCTGATCAAACCCATCGCCGATCAGAACGGCTTGCTCGACAACCTGCGCAAACTCGACCGCGCCGTGCGGGGCCTGCAGATTCCGGTGGTCATCGTACCGCATCACCGCTGGGTCAAAGGCGACTACGAGAACTGGGATCACCCGACACCCACCCAAAACAAGATCATGCACATGCACCACTTCGCTCGAGGCGAATGGGGCGGTGAATGGCACCCGGATTTTGCGCCGAAGGATGGCGACATCATCGCTCAGGAGCATTGGGGTTCCAGCGGTTTTGCCAACACCGACCTGGATTTTCGCCTGAAACAAAAAAGCATCACCCACGTAATCATCGTCGGACTGCTGGCCAATACCTGCATCGAAGCCACAGCGCGCTATGCATCGGAACTCGGCTATCACGTCACGCTGGTGCGCGACGCCACTGCCGCCTTCAAGGAGGAAATGATGCACGCGGCCCACGAACTCAACGGCCCGACCTTCGCCCATGTCGTCACGACCACCGACGAACTGATTGCCAGCCTCGACACTCAGGGTGAGTCGAAATGAGTCTGACCGGCCACCTGCTGATTGGCGCCTCAGACGCCCCCGCCACCGAGGGCACGATGAAAGCGCTGAATCCGGCAACCAATCAACTGATCGAACCAGAGTTCGCCTTTGGCGGCGCGGCCCAGGTCGATCAGGCTGCAACCCTTGCCGACGCGGCATTCGACAGCTACAGCCATACCTCGCTGGCCGAACGCGCGGCGTTTCTGGAGAGTATCGCCGACAACCTCGACGCCGTTCGTGAGGAACTGGCCGCCCGCGCCGCACTGGAAACCGGTTTGCCCCAAGCGCAACTGGAAGGCGAAGCCGCCAAGGCCGCTATCCAGTTCCGCCAGTTCGCCGACGTGGTGCGCAAAGGTCGCTTCCTGCAACTGGCCATCGACCCGGCGCAACCTGAGCGTCAGCCACGGCCACGCATGGATCACCGCCTGCAGAAAATCGCGATAGGCCCGGTGGCGATCTTCGGCGCCAGCAACTTCCCGATCTCCTATTCGGTGGCCGGCGGCGACACCGCCTCGGCACTCGCGGCCGGTGCGACGGTGATTCTCAAGGCCCACAACGCCCACCCCGGGGCCTCGGAAATCCAGGCCCGCGCTATTCGCAAGGCCGTGCAGGCGCACGGTTTGCACGAAGGTGTTTTCTCCATGCTGCGCGGCAGCGGCAATGCCATCGGTGAGGCGCTGGTCGATCACCCGCTCATCAAGGCAGTGACCTTCACCGGTTCGGAACTGGGCGGCATGGCGCTTTATCGTCGTGCACAGTTGCGTCCTGATCCGATTCCGGTGTTCACCGAAATGACCAGCGTCAACCCGACCTTCATCCTGCCCGCAGCAATGGCGGCACGTGGCGCAGAGATCGGTGACGGTTTCGCCGAGCGGATGCTGGTCAATGTCGGGCAAGCCTGCCTGTGTCCGTCGATCCTGATCGCAGTCAAGGGCAATGGCTTGCAGGCATTGCGCAGCGCCATGATCAAACGAATCAGCGATGCGCCGGCACGCACGATGCTGACCCCGGGGATTCACGGTTCATACGTCAAAGGGCTGGTGGCAATGGAAAGCGTCGGAGCGAATCTGGTGGCAGTCGGCGCGCCAGCGGATGGCCCATTCGAGGGCCGCTCGGCGCTGCTGGAAGTGAATGGCCAACGCCTGCTCAGCGAACCGGCGCTGGCCCATGAAGTGTTCGGCCCGGCGGCGTTGTTGGTAACGGTCAACGATGAAGAAGAGATGCTGGGGGTCGCCCGATCATTCAAGGGTCAACTGAGCGCAGCCATTCACCTTGAAGACCGCGATCTGGACCTGGCCCGGCGTCTGCTGCCGATCCTCGAACGCCGCACCGGACGCATTGTGGTCAACGCTTTCGCCCATCCGCAGGAAGTGACTTTCGCCACCGTACACGGCGGGCCGTTCCCGGCCACCTCGGACAGTCGCTTCACCTCGGTCGGCATGACCTCGATCGAGCGCTTTTTGCGGCCGGTGGCGTATCAGGGCTTTCCCGATGCATTGCTGCCGGAGGTGCTGCGCGACGCCAATCCACTCGATCTGCCCCGCAGCATCGACGGCCAATAAAAAATGCCCGGTTCGGCGGATCACCGAACCGGGCACTTTTTTCAATCAAATAAGAAGGTCTTCATAGAAAGCACCGTACGCCAGTTCAGGGTGCTCGATCTGGATTTCCAGAATCCACACACCGGCATTCGGCGCCTGATCGAAGTCCCCGAGATTGCCGCCACGATGAATCGCGTGGGGAAAATCACTGACCCTGTGGCCCTTGATGTCCAGGTTCAACTTCCAGCCCATGGCCTCAGCCTGATCGCTGGCGTAGCGGTACAGTTCGACACCCGTTACGCCCCGGCGCCAGAAGGCTTCAACCTTGTCGAAGAGCTCCCTGGAAGCGGCCGCACAGGCAATCATTTGCGGATCGGAGCCAGTGACGAACGTGGCCCCTGCATCACCTTCGTGGCCCTCCCAGACCCCGCCCATGTCGATGAAGAAAATGTCTTCCTCACCCAGCACCGGATCGCCTTCGGAGCGCTCCTTGAAGGTCTTCAGCGTATTGGCGCCGAAGCGGATCAGCAGCGGATGCCAGATCCGGTCCATGCCCAGCTCAACGAGGATTTCCTTGCCACGCGCATGGGCTTCGGATTCGCGCATGCCGGGTTTGATCACTTTGGCGATCTCGTCCACGGCCTTCCAAGTCAATTGTTGGGCGTGGCGCATGGTCTCCAGTACAAAACGCTCACCGACTGCTTCTTTACCGCTCAGGGCTGTGGTCATCGCTGATTCCTTCTGGCTGATCGCGCATCGCTTGCGCTGTATAGTTTTTTATATTGCGAAACGAGACGCCCAAGATACAGCCATGACACAACGTGTCAAACCTCTTCTGCGCGTACCACGCCACGTTCTTCCAGCAAACGGACGAACATGTTCAGACTGCGCGACACCGTGCCCCGCCGCCACACCAGCCACGTCGTCAGATAGCGAAAATCCGCCGCCAGCGGCCAGACACTCACCGTCGCGCAACCGGGCATGCTCTGCAGCATGCTGCGTGGCATCAGCGCCAGACCGGCGCCGGCACTGACGCAGGCGAGCATGCCGTGATAGGACTCCATTTCGAAGATCTTGCCAGGCACCGCAGCGTCGGTGCTGAACCATTTTTCGAAATGATGGCGATAGGAACAGTTCGAGCGGAACGCGTAGATATTCTCGCCGTTCACGTCCGCGGCGCGCTGGATCGGCCCGTGATGCAGCGGCGAGATGATGACCATTTCCTCCTCGAATGCCGGAATACCTTCGAGCGCCGGGTGTAACACCGGGCCGTCGACGAACGCCGCCGCCAGGCGCCCGGAAAGCACCCCGTCGATCATCGTCCCGGACGGGCCGGTCGAGAGGTCCAGATCAACCTTCGGGTGTTGCTGGTTATAGGTCGCCAGCAAACCGGGAATGCGCACCGCCGCCGTGCTTTCCAGCGAGCCCAGCGGGAACGCGCCTTGCGGTTCTTCGCCGGCCACCGTGGCGCGGGCTTCCTGCACCAGATCGAGAATCCGCCGCGCGTATTCCAGAAAACTCCAGCCGGCGGGCGACAGACGCAAACGGCTCTTCTCGCGGATGAACAGATCGACGCCGAGATCTTCCTCCAACTGCTTGATGCGGGTCGTCAGGTTCGATGGCACGCGATGGATCTGTGCCGCCGCGGCGCTGATGCTGCCGTGCTCGGCAACAGCCTTGAAGATTTCCAGTTGCACCAGATCCACAGTCATTCTCCAATCGTGAAAGAAACGCTCTTTATTATTCAGTTTCCAGAAAATGAACACCACCCTACTCTGAGCGCATCCGATGAACTCGCAGGACGATGCCATGAGCCCGATCTCCAGCCAGACCCACGCCATCTCGATCAACCCCGCCACCGGCGAGCAGATCGGCCACTACGCCTTTGAATCCGCCGAGGCCCTCGACGCCGCGCTGACCCGTGCTGCGTTCGGTTTCGGCAAGTGGAAACGCAAGCCGCTGCAGGACCGCTCCCGTGCCCTGACCGCTTTGGCCGGTGCTCTGCGCGACAGCAGCGAAGCCATGGCAACCATGATCACCCGGGAAATGGGCAAGCCGATTGCCCAGGCCCGTGGTGAAATCGAAAAATGCGCCAAGCTCTGCGAGTGGTACGCCGAACACGGCCCGGCCATGCTCGACGCCGAACCGACCCTGGTCGAGGGCGGCAAGGCGCGGATCGAGTACCGCCCGCTGGGGCCGATCCTTGCCGTAATGCCGTGGAACTTCCCGATCTGGCAAGTGCTGCGCGGTGCCGTGCCGGCGCTGATCGCGGGCAACACCTACGTGCTCAAGCATGCGCCAAACGTGATGGGCAGCGCTTATCTGCTGCGCGATGCGTTCAAGCGCGCCGGATTTGCCGATGGTGTGTTTGAAGTGATCAACGTCACCCCGGAAGGCGTTTCCCGGGCTATCGCAGACCCGCGTATCGCCGCCGTGACCCTGACCGGCAGCGTCCGCGCCGGCATGGCGATCGGCGCCCAGGCCGGTGCCGCGCTGAAGAAGTGCGTGCTGGAACTGGGCGGCTCCGATCCGTTCATCGTGCTCAACGACGCCGATATCGACGAAGCTGTGCAAGCGGCAGTGATCGGTCGTTACCAGAACTCCGGCCAGGTCTGCGCTGCGGCCAAACGTCTGATCATCGAAGAAGGCGTGGTTGAAGAGTTCACACGCAAGTTCGTCGAAGCCACCCGCCAGTTGAAGATGGGCGACCCGTCGTCCGCCGATAACTACATCGGCCCGATGGCCCGTTTCGACCTGCGCGACGAACTCGATCAACAAGTACGCGACACCCTGGAAGAAGGCGCCACCCTGCTGCTCGGTGGCGCCAAGGTCGAGGGCGCAGGCAACTACTATGAGCCGACCGTGCTGGCCGACGTCACCGACCGCATGACTTCGTTCAAGCAGGAATTGTTCGGCCCCGTGGCTTCGATCATCACCGCCCGCGACTGCGCCCACGCGGTGGCCCTGGCCAACGACAGCGAGTTCGGTCTGACTGCAACGATCTACACCGCCAACGTCGCCCTGGCCCAGCAACTGACCAGCGAACTGGAAACCGGTGGTGTGTTCATCAACGGCTACTCCGCCAGCGACCCGCGTGTGACCTTCGGCGGCGTGAAGAAGAGCGGTTTCGGCCGCGAGCTGTCGCACTTCGGCGTGCGCGAGTTCTGCAATGCGCAGACGGTGTGGCTGGATCGCCGCTGAGTCAGCAAGCAAAAAGAAACCGGGCAAGGCCCGGTTTTTTTTGCGCTGACACTTTCAGTTCTTGAAATCCGTAGACAGCGCCAGCTCATTCCACTCGGCCAGTTCCTGCGCCACCAAGCGGTTCTTCGCTTCGATCCGCGCAATCGTGTCGCTGCCCAGCGCCAGCCGTTGCGGCGGGTTCGGCGCGTTGACCAGCGCCAGCATCGCTTCGGCAAACTTCTGCGGATCACCCGGTTGCGCATGGTTGGCCGCTTCGGCAAACGTGCGCATCTTGCCGACGGTTTCGTCATAGTCCGGCAGTACCAGCGCGGTCTTGATCAGCGATTGCTCGTCCAGGAAGTCGGTGCGGAAGAAGCCCGGTTCGACCACTGTTGCATGAATGCCCAGCGGCGCCAGTTCCTGATGCAGGGCTTCGCTGATGCCTTCCACCGCGAACTTGGTCGAGCCGTAGACGCCCCAGCCCATGTAAGCCTGATAGCCGCCAATCGACGAGATGTTGATCACCCGTCCGCCGCGCTGGGCGCGCATGTGCGGCAGCACGGCGCGGGTGACGTTGAGCAGGCCGAACACGTTGGTGGCGAACAGGCGCTCGGTTTCGCTGGCGCTGGTTTCTTCGACAGCGCCCAACACGCCGAAGCCGGCATTGTTGATCAGCACGTCGATACGGCCGAAGCGCTTGATGCCTTCTGCCACCGCTTGGTGGGCTTCTTCTTCGCGAGTGACATCGAGGCGCACCGTCAGCAGGTTCGGGTGATCGCCCAGACGGTCGGTGATGTCTTGCGGGTTGCGGGCGGTAGCAATCACTGCATCACCGGCACGCAGGGCCTGTTCGGTGATAAGAGTGCCAAAACCACGGGAAGCTCCGGTAATCAGCCAGGTACGCATATCAACTCCTCCTGTCGGTGACCCTGGCGAGATTGCCGGGCCTTCTTGATGAGTTGAGTCGACTTTAAGGCCGTGCTACTGATGTGATAATCCCAACAAAATTGCATGACTTTGTGAGAGGTGTTCACAAATGAAAAACCCGTCTACAGCGGATCTGTCGATCTTTCTTTGCATCGCCCAGCATCTGAATTTCAGTCGTGCGGCGGTGGATCTGGGCCTGACACCTTCAGCACTGAGCCATTCATTGCGAGCGCTGGAGAATCGCCTCGGCGTGAGGCTGTTCAATCGCACCACCCGCAGCGTTGCGCTGACTGAGGCGGGGGAACGTTTGTATGCGCGGTTGAAACCGGCGTTTCGCGACATCGACGACGCCCTCGAAGACCTCAATCACTTTCGCGACAAACCTTCCGGCAACCTGCGCATCACCGCCGGGCGTCAGGCGTGCGAGCTGGTGCTGCTGCCGATTGCCGGGGCGTTCCTGCAGGCCTATCCGGACATTCGGCTGGAAGTGGTCGAAAGCGATGCGCTGCTGGATATCGTCGCCGGCGGTTTTGATGCCGGGGTGCGGTTCGGCAATCGGCTGGAAGCGGACATGGTGTCGCTGCCGATCGGCCCGAATCTGCGTTCGGTGGTGGTCGCTTCACCGGCGTTTCTCGAATGGCACGCCGCGCCGCAAAAGCCGGAGGATCTGCACGCCCTGCCCTGCATCCGTCACCGCTTTCCCAGCGGCGCGTTGTATCGCTGGGAATTCGAACGCGGCGGCATCGTTCAGGAAATCGAGATCAACGGCCCGCTGACTCTGGGCGATGTCAGCCTGATGATCGGCCCGGCGTTGCAGGGCCTGGGACTGGCCTATGTGTTCGAGGACATGGCCCGAGAGCACTTGGCGAGCGGGCGGCTGGTGCAGGTGCTGGCGGACTGGTGTCCGTACTACCCTGGCCTGCACCTGTACTACCCGAGCCGACGCCACGTACCCGCGCCGCTCAAGGCGTTTATCGACTTCGCCCGCAATGCCCGCGAAGGCAAAACGGGCTGAGCCGCTCTACAGATACTTCAGCCAGGCAATGTCGCGGCGCCGGGCCTTCAATCCCGAGAACCAGCGCACGGCCGGGAACAACGCGACCGCCAGTACCATCGCCGCCAGCCACACCGTCGTCACCGATGAAAAGCCGAAATAGGTGCCCTGATTGAGCCCGAACAGCGCAACGCCAATCAGGTACAACACCTTTAGCGCATACAAGTGCAGCAGGTAGAAAAACATCGGCGCCGAACCGAACACCGTCAACCAGTGAATCCAGCGCCGATCCTGAGCACGCTCGAACACCAGCAACAGCAGCAGCCCCACACTCACCGTCAGCGTGATGAACAACAGCGACGGCGGGTATTTGGTGATGTTGAAGAAACTCATCAGGGTTTGCAGACCGCTGTCACCGAAGGCCCAGTATTTCTCGCCATAACCGTTGACCAGTCGCAGCACCACAAAGCCCAGCAGCCCGGCGATGCCGCCGATCAACAAACGGCGCTGGCGCACGCCTGCATCGGCAGCCCTAGCGAACCACGGCCCCAGCGCGTAACCCAGACCGATCACGCCGATCCACGGCAACAACGGGTACGAAGTGCGCAGACGCAACGTCTCGCCCGCCTCGATCCAGCCGCGGTCATGCAGGATCGCCCATGGCAGGTGCAGTGCCGATTCGGTTCCGAAGTGCAGTCCGTCAAGCAGATTGTGCCCGGCGATGATCGTCAGGCTCAGCGTCAACAGCAGCCAGCGTGGCAGCCAGACCAGCAGCGACAGCGCGATCATGCTCAGGCCGATCGCCCAGATCACTTGCAGGTAGATCACAGTTGGCGGCAGCTGGAACGTCCACGCAAAATTCACCAGGGTGAACTCGAGCGCCACCAGAAACAGTCCGCGCTTGAACAGGAAGGCGCTGACGTCAGCCTTGCCGTCGTACTTCTCGCCGAACAGCCACGCCGACAACCCGGTCAGCAGCACGAACACCGGCGCGCACAGATGCGCCAGGGTGCGGCTGAAGAACAGCGCCGGCTCGGTGCTGGCGATGTCCATCGGATCGGACACCTGACGATGCAGCAGAAAGGTTTCGCGAACGTGGTCCAGCAACATGAACAGAATGACCAGGCCACGCAGCGCATCAATGGACAGCAACCGGCCAGTCGCCGTGGGGGCAGAACGGGGAACCGCATTCGTCATGGAGGTATCGCAATCGAAAGGTTGATCGATGCAGCCGCCCGAAAGCGGCCGCATAATTTGCGTTACCTTATAACATGAAAAACCGATCCAATCGCTAGCGATTCTCAAACATAAATCACGCTGTACGCAGGGTTTCCAGTACGACCTGCAACGGATGACGCAGCTGTCGATCGGCCTGGCGCTTGACCTGGCTGCGGCAGGAATAGCCGGTGGCCAGCGCCTCGCCCTTCTCCTCCGGCGCCTTGATCTGCTTCGCCCAGGATTGCTCGTAGATCACCGCTGAAGTTTCGCGGTTGCGGGCTTCGTGGCCGTAGGTGCCGGACATTCCGCAGCAACCGGTGGCCTGGGTCGTCAGTTTCAGACCGACGCGCTCGAACACTTGCTCCCATTGCCGGGTCGCGGCGGGCGCGTTGGTCTTCTCGGTGCAGTGCGCGAGCAGGCGGAAGCTTTCACCCTCTCGCGAGTCCGTCCGTTGCGGCATGACCTTCAGCAACCACTCCTGCACCAGCGCCACTTCAGGGCAATCCACCATGCCAGGCACCTTGAGGTATTCCTGGCGATAAACCAGCGTCATCGCCGGATCGAGCCCTACCAGCGGCACGCCCGTCTGTGCCAGTTCGCGAAGTTGACCGGCATTGCGCAACGCCGCGCGATTGAACGCCGACAGGAAACCCTGCACATGCAGCGGCTTGCCGTTGGCGCTGAACGGTGCCAGATAAACCTGATAACCCAGGCGCGAAATCAGCTCGATCAAATCCGCCAGCAAGGGGGCTTCGAAATACCGGGTGAACGCATCCTGCACCAGCACCACGCTGCGCTCGCGTTGCGCCTGAGTCAGCGCCGAAAGCACCTCGACCGACGCCGGCTGAACCTGCCAGCGGCGCATGGCCGTGTGGAAATCGAAACGGCTGAGCAGCGGCACATCGACCATGCCGCCGAGACGCTCAAGCAAGCGACGGCTGAAAGAGGCGCCCATCAAACCGTTGTAGAGAAACGGAATCCGCGCCATGTAAGGAATCGTGTATTCCAGTGAAGCGATCAGGTAATCCCGCGCCGGCCGCAGATAACGCGTGTGATACAGCTCCAGAAACCGCGAACGGAAGTCCGGCACGTTGACCTTCACCGGGCACTGCCCCGCACAGGACTTGCACGCCAGGCAGCCGGCCATGGCGTCGTACACCTCGTGGGAGAAGTCTTGCTCCTGGGCACGGCTGTTACGCCAACGCTGCAACAGCGTGCTGAAAAACGGCGGACGGCGACTGGCATCGGACAACACATCGACACCCGCTTCGCCCTGCAATCGCAGCCATTCGCGAATCAGCGAAGCCCGGCCTTTTGGCGACTGCGAACGCTGGCGAGTGGCTTTCCACGACGGGCACATCGCATCGTCTGGATCGAAGTTGTAGCAGGCGCCGTTGCCGTTGCAGTGCATGGCCGCGCCGTAGTCCTGCCAGACTTTCTCGTCGATCTGCCGATCGAGTTCGCCGCGCAGGGTCACTTCGTCGATCTTCAGTAGTGCAGCGCCAGGAATATTCGGTGTGGCGATCTTGCCCGGATTGAACTGGTTGAACGGATCGAACGCCGCCTTCAAGGCTTGCAGTGCCGGGTACAACGCGCCGAAGAAGGCCGGCGCGTATTCCGAGCGCAGGCCCTTGCCGTGTTCGCCCCACAGCAGGCCGCCATAACGCTGGGTCAGTGCGGCGACGCCATCGGACACCGGTCGCACCAGCGCGGCTTGTTGCGGGTCCTTCATGTCAAGAATCGGCCGTACGTGCAGCACGCCGGCATCGACGTGGCCGAACATGCCGTATTGCAGATTGTGGCTGTCGAGCAGCTCGCGAAGTTCAGCGATGTACTCGGCCAGGTGTTGTGGCGGCACGGCGGTGTCTTCGACAAACGGCTGTGGCCGCGCCTCACCGGCAACGTTACCGAGCAACCCCACTGCGCGTTTGCGCATGCCATAAACGCGGTTCACCGCCGCATGACCGACAGCCAGCGTGTGGCCCAATCGCTCGACTGTGGCATCGTTGCCCAAATGCTGAACGAAAGCCTCGACCCGGCTTTGCAGTTCCTCGGGGTCGTCCCCGCAGAACTCCACCAGGTTGATCCCCAGCGTCGGCCTCTCGGGGTTTTCCGGAAAGTATTCGGCAACGCCGTGCCAGACGATATCCTGCATCGCCAGCAACAGCACTTTGGAGTCCACGGTCTCGATCGACAGCGGCTTTAGCGCCATCAATGCACGGGCGTCACGCAGGGCATCCATGAAGCCGCTGTAGCGGATGTTCACCAGCATCGTGTGTCTGGGGATCGGCAGCACGTTGAGCTTGGCCTCGACCACAAACCCCAGCGAACCTTCAGCGCCGCACAGCACGCTGTTGAGGTTGAAACGGTTGTCGGCCTCACGCAGGTGCGCCAGGTCGTAGCCGGTCAGGCAGCGGTTGAGGTCGGGGAAGGTTTCCCGGATCAACTCGCCCTGCTCATCGATGATCTGCCGCGCACAGCGGTACACCTCGCCAGCACGGCCCTCGCGGGCGCATTCCGCTGCCAGTTCACTTTCTTCCAGGGGACGACCGTGCAAGCGCTCGCCACCGCGCAAAATCATGTGCAGTTCCAGCACATGGTCGCGGGTCTTGCCGTAGGTGCAACTGCCCTGGCCGCTGGCATCGGTGTTGATCATGCCGCCAACGGTGGCGCGGTTCGACGTCGACAGTTCCGGGGCGAAAAACAGCCCGGCGGATTTCAGGGCGGCGTTGAGTTGATCCTTCACCACACCGGCCTGCACCCGCACCCAACGCTGTTCAACGTTGATTTCGAGGATACGGTTCATATGTCGTGACAGATCCACGACGATGCCGTCAGTCAGCGACTGGCCGTTGGTGCCGGTGCCGCCACCACGAGGCGTGATCACGACTTTCTGGTAAGCCGGCTCGGCGATCAGGCGCGCCAGCAGCGCCACGTCGTCGGCATCACGGGGGAATACCGCCGCTTGCGGCAAACGCTGATAAATGGAGTTGTCAGTGGCCAGCACCACGCGGCTGGCGTAGTCGGTGCTGATTTCGCCGCGAAAGCCATCGGTTTCAAGGGCTTTGAGAAACTGTTGGTAATCGGTGTTCAACGCGGTGGAAGGCGACAGCGGGGCAATCATCGGGCGTGCAATCTCGGTCAAAAACGGGCCGTGTGGTGGTGAACAGTTGTGCGCAATGAATGATTGCGTCACGCTCCCGCCATCTCATAAACCTTATGTTCATTGCAGAGCGATGCCGGGACAACCGTAAAATCGACCCGCAATCCATGACTAAAACGAATGAATCCGCGAACCCTCACTCCCTCGATGTCGTTGCTGCTGGCGTTTGAAGCCGCCGCACGCCATGAAAGCTACACCCGCGCCGCCCACGAACTGTCGCTGACCCAGAGCGCGGTCAGTCGTCAGGTGCAGATTCTGGAAAAGATGCTCGGCATGCGCCTGTTCAGCCGTGAAGGCCGGCGGGTGATCCTGACCGACGTCGGACGCCTGTACCAGCGTGAACTGTCCGAAGCCCTCGGCCAGATCCGCAGCGCCACCCTGCAGGCCATGGCGTTCGGCTCGGGCATTCACAGCCTGCGACTGGCGACACTGCCGACCTTCGGTTCGAAATGGCTGCTGCCGCGTTTGAAAGACTTCTACACCGCGCACCCGGGCATGACCGTGCATTTGCATTCGCGGATCGAAGCCATCGACTTCGACACCAGTGAAATCGACGCGGCAATTTGTGTTGGCGGCGGTGACTGGCCGGGGCTGACTGCCCACCGCTTGCACACCGAAGAACTGGTGGTGATCGCCAGCACGCAGCTGTCCGACGCCGAACGTCTGGCTGCCGACCAGGATATCGCCGGGCAACTGCTGCTCAACGTCAGCAGCAACGCCCAGGCCTGGTCCGAATGGTTCAGCCATCACGCCCTGCCTCATCGCAGCATGCGTATCGGCCCGAGTTTTGAAATGACGTCGCACCTGATCCAGGCCGTGCGCGCCAATATCGGTATCGGGCTGGTGCCGAGAATTCTGGTGGAGGATGAATTGCACAACGGTGAGCTGCTGCAACTGGGGGAACCGATCAGCAGTCGGCGCAGCTATTACCTGGTGTACCCGGCGCGCAATGAGTCGTTGGCGTCGCTGAAGGCGTTTCGGGATTGGTTGGTGCAGACGCTCTGAATGGATTTACCGATGTTCGGGGGGTGCCTTTGGTCCCTTGATCAGTGGTTTTTCCAACTGTTTCCCATCTGGCCCATAGAACAGGCGCGATGTGCGGCGACATTGGCTGTGGCGCTCTGGCGGTCATGATGAACCCTCTGAAACCGGATTGAATTCAACCCATTTAACCTTCGCGCAAGCTATCGACAAAAATTCAGCACCTAAAGGCACATCTGGGTCATAGCCTTTTGTGATGGCGAAAAAAAAGCAGAAACCGCTGTTACGGTTTCTGCTTTTTCATTTCTGCATAGCGGCTCTCAAAGACAATCGCGTACCGATTTGCGCAGCGAGCCGGACTTGGCCCACGGCGGCCCCTGGTACAGCGACACGCGGCTGCCATCCTTGTACTTGACGATATCGAGAATCTCGTCGGCGGTGACGATGCTTGGCGCCGTGATCCGGTAACCGTTGGAAATCGCGACCTGCGAAGTCTTGGGAATATCCTGCTGCCACAATGGCAACACGCATGCGGCGTAGTCCTTGGGAGCCTTGCCGCTGACCTTGCTGAGGTTCGGCTCGCCCGGGACCAGCGATGCCGGAAGTGAACAACCGGCCAACGCGGCCATCAGCAGGCCCCCGATCAACATCCGCATAATGAATCCTTCATCTGAAAAAGCGCGAATTTACCCTGTTACTGGTTGAACATCCATCGTGGCGCAATGTGTTGCCTGTCGAAAACCGCACCGCTTCTCATCGACGCCCTCCTGTTCCGACCAGCGGTATCCCGTTGGCGCCTGCAGTCCATCTGTACAACCTCTTGCGAAAAAGCGGCTACTCTTTTCTACCGAGAATGTTCCGGAGGTGATCATGCGGCTCAATGAATACGAACATGAACTTCAACGTGACTTGCAAAGTGTGGCATCTGACCTGAGATGGTCGGCAGTCGACCTCAAGCGCATCGCCGAGCAGTTGCGCAAATCCGGCAACGAGGCGGACGCGCAGACAGTGCTCAGGTCCTGCGAGGTCCTGCAAAGCGATGAAGAACGCCTGCAGCTCTATGCCCGGGAAGTGAAGGCCCGCGCCATCAGCCGAACGAAAGTCCACTGACTCTCGGCCCGCCAACAAAAAGCCCCGGACAATCCGGGGCTTTTTCACTGCAGGCGTTCAGCCCGACTTGCGCCCTCCGGCGCGGTTCCTGTAACCCGGAAGCGCAGCGGCATACGCCAGTGCTTCCTCCCGGCTGGCGAAAGACGCCAGTCGATCACCCTGCGTGCAGACCCGCCACGGGCCATTGTTCACACGGAGTACGTCGTAGCCATTCATGTGCATTTTGTTCAGCATCGCCATGCTCATAGGCACCTCCTGTCGACTATCGATCAACTGCACTTTTTTACCTTACACCCGGTTGGCTACCGAAAGCCGACCAGACGTCGCCCCGCCTTCGCGTCAACGACCCGGCACTTTTACGCCTGTCTGTCGCTCGAAAGCCACAGGCGCCTCTAAATCAAGGCGCGGTCCGAATATTGCATTTTTATTACTGTTTAATGACAGCCGGTAATCGGGTAACCCATGAAAGTACGCGCCACCATCATTTGCGAGCAGGATCGACACATTCTCCTGGTGCGCAAACCGCGATGCCGCTGGAATTTACCCGGCGGCAAGGTCGAGCCCGGGGAAACCAGGGCTGACGCTGCTGTGCGTGAACTGGAGGAAGAAACCGGTCTGCTCGCCGACGGCATGCTGTACCTGATGGAAGTGGAGTCAGGCGACACGCGCCACCACGTCTACGAAGCATCGGTGCTGAATATTGACGAAGTACGGCCACAGAACGAGATCGTCGATTGCCTGTGGCATCCGCTGGACGCGGTGCAGAACCTGAGTGTCAGCGACGCGACCCGGCAGATCGTCCGGGCCTTTCAGCGCCGCCTCTGAATCAGCCGGCAAACGCCCGGCGCCCGGCACTCATTTCAGTGCGCAGCTCACCGATGAAATTGGAAATGTCACGAATAGTGACCAGGTGTTCCGGCGACACCCCGTTGAGCAGCAAATCGACACGGCCAGTGTCAGGCTCGTAAACCTTGATCTGCAACAAACCCTGCGCCGTTTCGGTGCAGTCGCAATACAAGGGCGAGAAGCCGGACTCGACGATGCGGCAAATGTCGGCAATGGCAAGCATGACGAACGCCTCGCGGGCGATGGTTCGGTTGATCGATTGAGCATAGATGAGCTTCTCCCCGCCTGCGCGAATCGCCGGAGCGGAAAATGCCAAGTGCTTCACATCTTTGATGTCGCTATCAGTTGGCGTCGCGATTCCAGATCCAGTTCCAGATCCCCGGCAGGCGTACCGGGTCCGAACTCTTCTGCACCGTACGCGCCAGCGCGGCTTTTTCCAGCAACGCGTGGTCATCGTAAAAGGGTTTGTCTGCCAGCCGCACACCGGTGGCCGCTGCACTGTCGAGCAGAATCTGCAGATACTCGCGGGCGTGGCGTGCGGTATAGCGGTTGAGGTCATGGAACGTCACGACCACCGGAATCACACCGTCCACCGTCGGCAACTCACCCAGGGCGATTCGCTCGCGAACCTCCGACAACTGCCGCAGCATGTTGGCGCGTCGCCTGGGGCTGGCATTGAAACCCCAGATCTTGCCGTCATTGGCACTCAGATCGGTGAGCAACATATGCAAGCCGTGTTTCTGATATGCCGCAAACGTACGTTTGTCGTAATTCCAGAATGGCGGACGCAACAGCACCGGTGGCGCGCCGGTGATCGCCGCGATGTCTGCCGTGCCGTTGGTCAGCGCGGTTTCCAGTTCCTGTGGATCGAGCGAACGATGATTGGTGTGCCAGTGGGTGGCCGTGTGGAAACCGAGAATGTGCCCTTCATCGTGTTCGCGATGCATGATCCGCCGGCCGATTTCACTGTTGCCGGCTCTCGGCGCACGGGTCTGGACAAAAAATACCGCTTTGATGTCCGGCTGCAACGGGTTGTCTTTCAGACTGTCGAGCACGGTTTCGGTCGGGTTGTAGAAACTCGAAGCGCTGGGACCGTCATCGAAGGTCAGCAGAAATTTCACCGGCGCCTGCGCATCCAGTCGCGAGCGGGTTTGCTCAGTCATTTCGATAGGAGCGGCGATGCAACCGGCCAGCCCGATGAGGATGGCGGCAGCGCAGAAAAGCTTGAACCAGTGTTTCATGTTTTGCCTTGAGCCCGACCGTTGCGGTCACGTTGTCGATTGGCAAAACTCCCTCGCCGCTGCTGCCTCCCTGCGGCCCACTGAAATGGGCCGAGGTTGGATAAAGATAACAGGGTTTTGTTCCGGTGCTCAGTGCGCCAGTGCCTGCTGGAACGAGGTATCGATGAGACCCGCCGTGCTCAGCGGAGCCGGCAGCGCATTGACCTTGAACAGGAAGTCCGCAGTACCCTGCAGATCGGCAGCAGCTTGCTGATCCACCGGGCCGACCGTCATGTGCGCCTGGCGCAACCAGTGCCGTGAGACCTCTTGGTCGAGATTGGCTTTCTTCGCCCACAGATCCGCGTATTCGTCAGTGTGACTGTCGACCCAGGCCCTGGCTTGTTTCAGGCGCCCGAGAAAATCGGCAATCGCATCACGCTTGCTGTCGATGGACGGTGCAGAAGCGGCGATGGCGCTCAAACCCGGCATCAGGTTTTTTGCGGTCAGAATCGGTCGCGCACCTGAGAACACGATTTGCTGAGAAATGTACGGCTCCCACACCGGGAAAGCATCGATGCTGCCCTGAGGTAATGCCGCAGCGGCGTCGATTGGCATCAATTTGACGAAGTCGACGTAATTCTCCGGCAACCCGTTCTGCTCCAGTGCGCGCAAGGTCAACTGCTGGCTCCAGGCACCCGGCCAGTAAGCGACTTTCTTGCCCTTCAGATCCTCGATGGTTTTTACCGGCGAATCCTTGGGCACCAACAAAGCGATGGTGTCCGGGTTCTGCCGCGACACACCGATCAGTTTCACCGGTGCCTGTTTCGCGGCGAGAAACAGAAAGCCCGAATCGCCGAGAAAGCCCAGATCCAGCGAGCCGGTCTGTAGCGCTTCGGCCAACGGCGCGGCGGCCTGGAAGTGTTTCCAGTCGACAGTGTAAGGCGCGTCCTTGAGTACGCCGGACGCTTCTACCGAGGCGCGGATGTTGTAGTAATTCTGATCGCCGATGTGCAGGACGACAGGTTCGGCCGCGTAAGTCAGAGGCGAGGCAATCAAGGCGCTGGTCAACGCAGCACGCAGGAAACGGGAGAGCGTCATGGCGAGTCCTGAAAAGAAGATTTCCATAGACCATAACGCTCTTATAAAACGCATTTGAAATTCTATTAACGAATAAGCTCAGCACGGTCGATGAGCGCTGTTGGCCTGGCAACAGTGGCACGGCACAGTGTTTTCCTTGCAACAGTTCAAAGCGCACCCATCGCATCAAAAACCCGCAAACACGGGATTCAAGGTATATGGCACAGAGCCTGCAATATTCCATTCATGCAGGAAGCATTCGATAAAAATATCTTTCTGGACATAAGAAACAGTTGCCTTGCCGGAGCGTGCCCATGAAATCCCGCTTACCGTTTTCCCGAATCAAAACGCTGCTCGCGGCCTGTGCTGTGGCCTTGAGCCTGCAACCGCTCGCCCACGCGACGGAAACGCCGCCCGCTGAAGTACATCTGGACTATGCCTATTACTCCCCTGTCAGCCTGGCGCTGAAACATTTGGGTTATCTGGAAAAGGCCCTTCCCCGGACCAAGGTCAGTTGGGTGCTCAGCCAAGGCAGCAACCGTTCGCTGGAATACCTCAACAGCGGCGGCGTGGATTTCGCTTCCTCGGCCAGCCTCGCTGCGGTGCTGAGCCGCGCCAACGGCAGCCCGATCAAATCGGTGTACGTCTACAGCCGCGCCGAGTGGACTGCGCTGGTGGTGCGCAAGGACGCGCCGTACCAGACCGTCGCCGACCTCAAAGGCAAAAAAATTGCCGCCACCAAGGGCACCGACCCGTACCTGTTCACCCTGCGCAGCCTGCAGCAGGCCGGCCTGAAAAAAGACGACGTGGAACTGGTGCATCTGCAGCACCCGGACGGCCGCACCGCGCTGGAGAAAGGCGACGTCGACGCCTGGGCCGGCCTGGATCCGCACATGGCCGCCAGCGAGGTACAGGCCGGTTCGCGCCTGCTATATCGCAATCGCGACTTCAACAGCTACGGCGTGGTCAGCGTCACCGAGCAGTACGCCAAGGAACACCCGCAAACCATCGATACCGTGATCAAGGCCTACGAACAGGCCCGCGAATGGTCGGTGAAGAACCCGGACGAACTCGCCCGATTGCTCGCCAGCGAATCCGGCCTGCCGCTGGACGTGGCCAGGCTGCAACTGTCGCGCACCGACCTGAGCAGCCCGCAACTCACCGCCGCCGACGTACTGGCATCGAAGGCCGCCGCGCCGATTCTGGTCTCCGAAGAGCTGGTGCGCCGAGGGGTGAATGTCGATCAGGTCATCGATCAATTGATCGACACCGGCTTCCAGCAAGTCGCCGCCACCCAGTAACCGATCAGACTCACGACCGATCCGCGTGCGTCGCGAATCGGCCGTGAGCGGAGCCCCCTCCATGAGCAATGACCTGTCTGCCCGCCTCGCCGCGCCGCGGCCACGCCTGCAATACCGGCTGTTGAATCCGCTCTGGCGCAGGCGCGCCAAAGGGCTGGCCCTGCCGATGCTGATCGTGATCGCCCTGGAGATCATCGTGCGCGTTGGCTGGCTGCCGTCCTATCAGATGCCTGCGCCGAGCGAAATCGCCCTGACCCTCACCGAACTCGCCGGAGGCGCACTGTGGAAACACATCGGCGCCAGCCTGATCCGCGTGCTGATCGGATTTGCCATCGGCGCAGGCCTGGCCTTGGTGTTTGCCGCCTGGGTCGGCCTGAGCCGTGAGGCCGAGGCCTACCTGGAGCCGACCTTTGCGGCGCTGCGCTCGATTCCCAGTCTGGCCTGGGTGCCACTGTTGCTGCTGTGGCTGGGCATCGACGAGACCTCGAAAATCGTCCTGATTGCCATCGGCGCGTTCTTCCCCGTCTACGTCAATGTGGTCGCGGCGATCCGCAACATTGACCGCAAACTGGTGGAAGTCGGCCACATTTATGGCTTCAGTCGCTTGCAACTGGTGCGTCGGATCTTGCTACCCGCTGCCCTGCCCGGCCTGTTCACAGGGCTGCGCAGCGGCATGAGCCTGGCGTGGATGTTTCTGGTGGCGGCCGAACTGATCGCGGCGACCAAAGGCCTGGGCTATCTGCTGAGCGACGGGCGCGAAACCTCCCGTCCGGACATCGTGCTGGCGGCGATCATCGTTCTGGCGCTGTTGGGCAAACTCAGCGACAGCCTGCTCGCCATACTCGAACACCGCTGGCTGGCCTGGCGCGACACCTTCACCGGCCAGGGCGGCAAGGATTGACACGCACAACTAAGCTGAACGTTCAGGCAGTGTTCGCTGGAGGTTCGGCCAATGTGCGGAAGACTCTCGCAGTACCGCGGCATTCACGACTTCGTCGCAGTACTGAGCATTCCCGATGCGCTGATCAATCATGTCGGCGACCCGCCGCTGGCGCGTTACAACGCAGCACCCGGTACATTGCTGGCAGTTCTGCATCAACACGAGCAACGGCTGTACGCTGATAATCTGCGCTGGGGCTGGCGCCCGCACTGGGCTAAGGATCGTGCAGCCCCCATCAATGCCCGCGTCGAGAAAGTCGCCCACGGCCCGTTCTTTCGGGCGATCTGGCGTCATCGCCTGATCGTACCGGTCGACAACTGGTTCGAGTGGGTCGACGGGCCTGACAACAGCCGCCAACCCTGGCTGATCCATCGATTCGATCATCAGCCGGTGTTCTGCGCCGCCATCGGTCAGTTTCCAACGCCTGGATCAGAGCCACGGGAAGACGACGGCTTCGTGATCATCACCGCCAACAGCGCAGGCGGTCTGCTCGATCTGCATGATCGCCGCCCCATCGTGTTGTCCGCCGAGGGCGCGCGGGAATGGCTCGACCCCGCCACGCCTCTGGAGCGTGCCGAGCAAATGTTGCTGTTCGAGGGGTTGGGCAGCGAAGCGTTCGAATGGCACAAGGTTGGCAAAGCTGTCGGCAACTCCCGCAATCAGGGTGCTGAGTTGATTGAAATCGTTGCGTAAATATTGTTCAGGGCAGGTCGTTTACCCAATAGACCAAGACTCGATAGCGGATCAAATGAAAACCATTCGTTACATTCGCTGTTTCACTCTTGAGACAGTGATTGAATCAGTCGTTTGATTAAAACCAACCGCCCGTCTGACATTTCAATCGTCATACATACATTTAGTAGCACTACAGATAGCATGCGCGCCGCTTTCCTAATTGGCATACCAGTTGACCGAACAGTCAACGAACCAGGAATACCCTACAAACTTGACAAGCCTTGCAGAGAACTAAGTTGCGCGACGATTTTGCAATCAAACAGGCCAATGGCCTGGAGTGTATCTATCTGTCCACGACAGAACGCTTTCAGCTCGACTGTTTTATCGGCCACTACATAAAGACGCGAAACCTGCGTGACGTCCCCGACATCGACCGCATCCTGCGCACCACCCTCGAAAGCTATCCCTGCCACCCGCCAGTGATGGTCAACGAGCTCAATGCCTGGATCGACAAGACCTTGGGCTATCGGGCTGCACATCCCGATTTCACACAGCTGGACGATCTTTGATGAAACGAAAAGCCCCGCACTCGCGGGGCTTTTTCGTTTCACGGCTTGAGTGGTCGCTCCTGGTCACGATCGGACAATTCGCGACTGTCGTCGTGCTTCCAGGTCTGCTCCTTGTGTTTCTCCCGCTCGATCTCTTCTTCGCTCGGTTCTTCATCTTCTTCAGGACGTTTCTGCTCGGTTGCCATGTTCATCTCGCTATCTGAAAGTCATCTTTCAAGCGTAGAACACCTGCAACTTATAGCCACCAGCGCAAAAGGAAGAAGAACGCCATGCTCAATAGCATGCTGAGCAATGTGTTACGCGTGTAGATCACCAACCCAATCGCCACTAACGAACTCAGCAGATAGGGATTATCCCACTGCAGATTCAGCTGTCTGTCAGGCATGAACACAATCGGCCCGCAAATAGCGGTCAACATGCCCGGCACAGCGAACCCCAGAAATTGCCGCGCATTGCTGCTCAGGCGCACGGGCAAGCGCGGTTCGAGAAATACGTAGCGGTTGAGGAACACCAGAATCCCCATGCCGAAAATCACTGCCCAGACCATCATGCGCGCTCCCGATACAACTTGTTGCAGACAAAACCGGCCATCATCCCGGCCAACCCCGACAGCACCAGCGCCGAGCCCCACTGCCAATAGCTGAACAACACCGAGCAGAACAGCGAAACCGCCACGCAGACCACCGTCGGCACATTGCGCACCACGGGCGTGATCAGCGCGATGAAGGTCGCGGCAATCGAGAAGTCCAGCCCCAGGTGCTCAAGGCCCGGAATGCTGCTGCCCAGCACGATGCCGGCCAGGGTGAAGAGGTTCCAGGCGATGTAGAACGTCAGCCCTACGCCGAGGGCGTACCAGCGGTTGAACTGCTGACGGTCATGCTGGCTGGTCAGCGCGAACAGTTCGTCGGTCAGCAAAAAACCCAGGCCGATGCGCCAGCGCCCCGGCAACGGTGAAATCACATGGCGCATGCTCATGCCGTAGAGCAAATGCTGCGACGTCAGCAGCAGCGTGGTCAGCAGGATCGAGAAAACCCCGGCGCCGCCCTTGAGCATGCCGATCGCCACCAGTTGCGCAGCACCGGCAAACACGATGGTGGACAAGCCCTGCCCCTGTAGCGGCGTGAGGTTGGCTTCGATCGCCATGGAGCCGGCCAGCAGCCCCCAGGGTGCGGTTGCCAGGGATAACGGCATGATTGCCGCCGCTCCGCGAAGGAAAGCACTGCGCGGCATTAATGAGTCAGACATAACGCTCTTCAACCATGAGACAGGACCCCGGACTCTGCCAGTAAACGCCGTTTCCTGGCTTGAACAATCTTGCGCAGTTGCACGAAATCCTCCAGCCGCGAGCTGCCGACCGGCGTACCATTGCAACCATTCACATCTGTGTCAGGGAGACGACATGCTGTATCGAATTGCCGCCGACGGGCTGGTGCTGTTTCACCTGTCGTTCATTCTGTTCGTGCTGTTTGGCGGGCTGCTGGTGCTCAAATGGCCACGACTTTTCTGGCTGCACCTGCCGGCCGCGACCTGGGGCGTGATGGTTGAAGTGTTGCACCTGACCTGCCCGCTGACCTACTGGGAAAACCTGATGCGCCTGGCCGCCGGCCAGACCGGATATGCCGGCGGCTTCATCGAACATTACGTCTGGCCGATCATCTACCCGGCGGGACTGACTCCGCAGATTCAGCTTGTGCTGGGAGGCGTGGTGCTGGCGATCAACCTGCTGGTGTACGGGCGCCTGCTCCGCCAATGGCGACTGCGTCGCGCTATGCGTATTCCGTTCTAGCGGGATTTCAAGGCTTCCAGCCAGGCCGGATCGAGGCGCATCTGATCGGTGTTCAGACCGAGGATATCCATCCGCGCCTTGTGCGCGTCGATTTCCCGGTGCAATTGCCCGTGATCGCTGGAATTGCCGTCCAGCTCATGCATTTGCGTCAGGCCGAGGTGATAGAAACGCAGCACGCTCATCGCCACCGGATCGTCCTTCTCGACCGCTGCCGTCACCTGATGCATGACATTGGTGACGCTCATCAGGGCGCGCTTGAGCCGCCAGCCGTAAACCGCAGGGGCCATCCAGGTCTGGTTCCAGAAACGTCCGCGCAACAACGCTGCCGTCAGCAGGAAGGCAGCAAAGACACCACCGACATTGAACCGCAGGTTATCCCCGCCCGGCTCGCCGAACAGCGCCACCGCCACGGCCGAAAACGCCATCGCCAGCACCAGGAACAGCACCGCAATAATCAGCGTGCTGCGCCGGGTCTGCTGGCGATAGCTGATGGCATCGATCGGTTGAATCTCGAACATCGTGACAGGCTTCCATGGCTTGAAATAAAAAGAGGCCGGCGCATTATCGCCTCTGAGGCGGATTTAGCTATGCTGGAGCTCCTTTTCATCTTTTCATCGTCCAGCGGGGGACATGGCGATACCACGCAGATCGTGCCATCTTCATTCATGGATACACTCTATTCGGATGCCATTGGCCAGGTTGGCAATGACATCGTTTTAAGGATCACTGCATGACCCAACGACACGTAATCAATGCCTCGGTCAGCCCAAAAGGCAGTCTGGAAACCCTTTCCCAACGTGAAGTACAGCAACTGAGCCAGGCCGGAAGCGGCAGCACCTACACCCTCTTTCGCCAGTGCGCCCTGGCCATCCTCAACACCGGCGCCCATGTCGACAACGCAAAAACCATTCTGGAAGCCTACAAGGATTTCGAAATCCGCATCCACCAACAGGATCGCGGCGTACGCCTGGAACTGCTGAACGCCCCGGCCGATGCCTTCGTCGACGGCGAAATGATCGCCAGTACCCGGGAAATGCTGTTCAGCGCCCTGCGCGACATCGTCTACACCGAAAACGAACTCGATGCCCTGAGCATCGACCTGACCACCTCGCAGGGCATCAGCGATTACGTCTTCCACCTGTTGCGCAACGCACGCACCCTGCGTCCGGGCGTCGAGCCGAAAATCGTCGTGTGCTGGGGCGGTCACTCGATCAACACCGAAGAATACAAATACACCAAGAAAGTCGGCCACGAACTGGGCCTGCGCAGCCTCGACATCTGCACCGGTTGTGGCCCCGGCGTGATGAAAGGCCCGATGAAAGGCGCCACCATCGCCCACGCCAAGCAACGTATTCACGGCGGTCGCTACCTGGGCCTGACCGAGCCGGGCATCATCGCCGCCGAAGCGCCGAACCCGATCGTCAACGAGCTGGTGATCCTGCCGGACATCGAAAAACGCCTGGAAGCCTTCGTCCGTGTCGGCCACGGCATCATCATCTTCCCGGGCGGCGCCGGCACCGCCGAAGAGTTCCTGTACCTGCTGGGCATCCTGATGCACCCGGACAACGAAGGGCTGCCGTTCCCGGTCATCCTGACCGGGCCGAAACATGCCGCGCCCTACCTGGAACAACTCGACGCCTTCGTTAGCGCCACCCTCGGCGAGGAAGCGAAAAAGCATTACGAAATCATCATCGACGACCCGGCCGAGGTGGCACGGCGAATGAACGCAGGCCTCAAAGCGGTCAAGCAGTTCCGCCGCGAGCGCAACGACGCCTTCCACTTCAACTGGTTGCTGAAGATCGACGAGGGCTTCCAGCGCCCGTTCGACCCGACCCACGAAAACATGGCCAACCTCAAGCTGCACCGCGACCAGCCACCGCACGAACTGGCGGCCAACCTGCGCCGGGCGTTCTCCGGGATCGTAGCCGGCAACGTCAAGGACAAGGGCATTCGCCTGATCGAAGAACACGGCCCGTACCAGATCCGTGGCGACGCCGCGATCATGCAACCGCTCGATCTGCTGCTCAAAGCCTTCGTCGCCCAGCACCGGATGAAACTGCCGGGTGGCGCGGCGTATGTGCCGTGTTATCGCGTGGTTGCGTAATATCCGGACGTTGAAGACCTGACAAGTCAGGTCTTCAACGCTTTCATGACACTCATCCGTCTGGCCGAAACCGTATCTCTCGATATCGAGGTACTGCCAGATGCCAACCGATGTTGCCCAGCCATTGCACCCTGAGTGCGTCGGCGCATCTCTGCACCTGTTCGCACAGCTCATCATCGCAGCCCAGTCGGGTCAGTTCCTCAGGCAAACGCGCCTGGACGTCGTGGAACTGATGCACCCACTGTTCTATACGTTGGCGAACTTCCTCGGTCGCTTGATCGGGACTGAGACTTTGATGATGGCGAAGATGGGTTAAAAGGTTGTAAACGTCTTCATCAGGATTTTCCATGATGGCAAATGACAACAGGTCATTCACCGCCTTCATCAGATTCAGGGAAAGCCTGCGCAGCGTCTGCCAGACCGCCGAGTAATAAACCGTGGAAGGAAGGTTCACTCGACAGACGAAATAGGTGAATTCGAAACACACCTGAAAGCCACCGGCATTGCGCCAGACACTTTCGTAATCCTCGGCCGTCGGCTGAGTCCCGGCCATCCGGTGGTGAGCCGCATGCAGGCAGGGATAAAGATAACTGGCGTATTGCTCCAGTGTGCGCTCCCTCCAGAGGGCGGGCATCGAGCGCGCCGCACGATCAAGGATGTCCTTGAAGCCACCGCCAAGCCCTTCACAATTCGAAGGGGCGCTATCACGCGCAATCCGCTGCACCTTACGTAATACGCTTTCCAGTACGTCCGGTGCCCGACTCAGATCCTCGTCGGCCAAATCGTCCTGACAACTGAACCACCCGGTCAGATCGGAGAGCACGTACAAGTCTTCTCGATCCGCATCAGGCCACATGAAACCGGCATATTTGCCCGGAAGATAAATGTCAAGTTGGTGTGTGGCTTTGGGGGTCACCTCAAGCCCCAACCCTCTGAGCCACTGGCGCGTATGTTGCTCGGCATCCTCGGCCATTGGACTCAGTGCAAACTCGAGTCCTTGCAGCAGTAGTGGAAGTGAATAATTCACAAGCACCTCCCGACACCTTCCTGCTGATCTTCACAAACGATGCCCCGGTTACGAAGTTGTTGAAGATATGTTGTGATCGAAGATGCAATACCTTTTGCATCCAGCCCGCATTGTTCAAGGGCTTGCTCGGGTGTCGCGTGCTCGACAAAGTTGTCTGCAAAACCCAATTGCAAGGTGGGACGGGACAATCCGACACTGGCCAGGTACTCAAGGCACGCCGAACCGGCACCACCTTTGATACAACCTTCCTCGACAGTCACCAATACATTGTGACCACGAGCCAGTTTCTCCAGCAGTGAATGGTCCAGCGGCTTGATGAATCGCATATTCGCCAGAGTTGCATCCAGTTCGGTTGCAGCCTCAAGTGAAGCGGCAACAACAGAACCGAAAGCAAGGATGGCGACATAGGGCCAGTGCAAGCGAGTCGATAATCTCCGCATCTCTGCCCGGCCCAACGCCATTCCGGTCAATGGTTCCCTGTTTGGAACACCCACCGTTTGCCCCCTCGGATAGCGCACTGCTGAAGGCCCATCGTGCATAAGAGCGGCATGCAGCATCTGTCGGCATTCGTTCTCGTCAGCTGGAGCCATGAGCACCAGACCCGGGACACAACGCAGATAAGCAATATCAAACGCTCCTGTGTGCGTGGCGCCGTCCGCTCCTACCACGCCGGCCCGGTCAACGGCTAACACTACGGGCAAGTGCTGGATGGCAATATCGTGAATCAATTGGTCGTAAGCACGCTGCAAGAATGTCGAATAGATCACAACCACCGGCTTCAACCCTTCCACCGCCAGGCCAGCGGCAAATGTCAACGCGTGTTGTTCCGCAATACCGACATCGAAACAGCGACCGGCAAATCTGCGTTGAAAAGTCACCAGCCCCGAGCCCTCGCACATGGCCGGTGAAATAGCGACGACACGCGAGTCGGCTTCCGCTTCTTCGCACACCCACTGCCCGACGACGTCCGCGTAGGTGGGAGCCACCGGTACGACTGGTTCGATTCCGCGCCCTGGATCAAACCGGCCCGGCCCGTGATAAAGCACCGGGTCACGAGCCGCCGGCGGATAGCCGTTGCCTTTAACGGTTACGACGTGCAGCAACTGCGGGCCTCGGTGGTTTTTACAAGCTTGCAGCGCCGGTATCAACTGATCGAGATCATGTCCGTCGATCGGTCCTGTGTACTCGAAACCCAGAGCCTGGAAAAACGTTGGAATCGATTGCCCATCCTGACTCAAAAGACGCAAATGCTCACTCAAGGACCCGACCGGAGCCGATATGGACATATTGTTGTCATTGAGAATGACCAGAAACGGCAGGTGACTGTGCGTGCCTGCATTGTTCAACGCTTCGAATGCGATCCCACCGCTCAAGGCTCCATCACCGATCACCGCAACACAATGCCTCGATTCACCCTTGTACCGTGTAGCGATGGCCATCCCCAGAGCTGCCGACAAGGACGTGCTGGCATGCGCCGTACCGAAACAATCGAATTCAGATTCCTGACGTCGAGGAAAGCCGGAAATTCCGCCCGACTGCCTGATTCGAGACATTGCCCTGCGACGCCCCGTCAGAATCTTGTGCGCATACGCCTGATGTCCTACATCCCAGACAATTCGGTCTACAGGCGCCTCAAAAACGTAATGCAAGGCAATGGTCAGCTCGATCGTCCCAAGGTTCGCCGATAAGTGGCCACCCGTTGCCGCGACGCTTTGCAAGACAAATTCACGTAACTGTGCAGCCAATCCAGCAAGCGAGGCGCGGTGTAGACGATGCAGATCCTTCGGTGAATCGATCTGGGCCAGCAGGTTGGGTGGCTGGTTTAGTTCAAGAGCACACAAAAAGCCATCGCGCCACGCCTTGATTCCGGCAATACCCTGCTGCTGAACGATCATCTGGAACCAGGCGGTGTATGAGGACGGCTGAGAGGTCATATCCCGCTCAAGGTCATTCAGTGTCACCCACTTCCAGTCCAGCGCTTCCTCATGATTGGCTACCGGATCAAACGCACTCATTCCCACCAGAATGTGATCGTACTCATGCTCTGTCAGTTGATTGGTGACAGCTGCTCGATAGATGAAAGCATGGACTTCCGTCAGCACGTCGCATTTCAGTCCCATTTCCTCATTCAGCCGACGCGCTGCGGCATCAAGAGTGTTTTCACCGTAGCGCGGATGCCCGCAGCAGGTGTTACTCCAAAGTCCTTGCGAATGATATTTCCCCAATGCTCTGCGCTGCAGCAGCAGGCGACCTTCTTCGTCGAACACGAAGATCGAAAACGCCCGATGCAGGAGTCCACAGCGATGAACATGCATTTTTTCTGCATGACCAATGACATTGTCCTGATTGTCGACAAGCGTGAGTTCTTCCATACCTGAACTCCCTTACCCTATTTAAAAGTGAACGACAAGCACCCGAATCTTCAGAGCCAGAAAAGGTCAACCGCCCACAAAAACAATAGCCCCGACAACCAAATTTTCAACTAACCATAATCTTCAGACCTCGACAGCCATATTTAAAGACCTGTCATAGAACGCAATTGAAAAAAACCAATAACCAATCATTCTTTCAAGCCACTGACAAAATGAAGTGGCCACACTAAATTTAAATATGCTTCAACCTCATTCAACTAACGCCTTTATCTCGTCAATTACATTGAGGATTCCCGCCATGTACTCGTCAAGCTTGCATCAGTATGCGACAGCGAAGCAGGACTGGATCGCTCCTTTTGACTATCAGGAGCAACATGCCGGTATGAGAGTAAGGACCGCCCTGACGCATGCACTGGCCGCGCTCTATCACATAGAGCCCGAACTGGCTCAGACCCTCTGTCATTGCGTAGAACGCTTCAATACGGCGTCCCTGGTACACGACGACATCGTTGACCAGGACCGTATCCGTCGCGGAGCACCGTCGGTCTGGGTGAAGTTTGGTGTGGCCATGGCATTGGTTTCCGGTATGTATGGGTACATCGACGGCTTGCAAAGACTGAGTGCCTTGAATCGTCTGGATCTGGTCAGCAGTGGACTCGAAAGCCTGGAAGCTCTGCACGTTGGTCAGTGCCTGGACACGCAAATCAGTGAGGGAAACACTTTACCCACACTGGACGAATATCGTTTTGTTGCTCAAACCAATACTGGATGTTTTTTATCTTCATTCTTCAAGCGTGTCAGCAAATCGCCCCGTTACCTGAACCCTGCTACGACGAGCTGAAAAAAATGCTGCTGGAATTGTCGGTTTATTACCGGTTCATTAACGACTATTGCGACATCAACCACATACCGCACTTTATAAAGAAAGGCTTCGCACCGGATCTCGAGGGCGGTCCAAAATCCTTCCTGATGATACTGGCCGGGCAAACATTAAAAAAACAAAAGAGAAGTGACGCCCAGAAACGTAAGATCATCAGCAAATGGGGAAAGGCTGGAGTATTTTCGCAAGCACTTGAACTGATGGAAATCAGCTTTTACAGCATTCAACAACACTTGTTTCGTGCTAAAAAAAACATGAACAATCAGAATTTCGAACAACTTGAAAAATTTCTGCAAAGTGTTCATTTCAAACAAGAACCGCAAGATAATTTCTACGAGAACCTGAACGGTGCGATGTATAAATTACCGATAAAGCCTGTTCTCTGACACAAAAGCCCCGCTGATTTCCCACGACAGCCTGCATACGCACGTACTAAGCTGGGCGATTGAATTTTCAGGGACGATCCATGAAACGTTTTGCCGCCTGCCTGTTGTCTCTTCTGGCCCTGACGGCCAATGCGGCAGACCTGCAACTGCTCACCGACTACCATCCTCCCTTGCACTTCATGCAGGGCGACCGCCTGGTCGGTTATGGCGTGGATGTGGTGCAAGCCCTGGCGGCACAGACCGGCGATCGCATTCATCTGCAACAAGTGCCGCTGCTGCGCGCCCTGCGCATGGCCAGCGACACTCCCGACACCGGGGTATTTACCGTGCTGCGCACCGACGTGCGCGACGAGCGCTATCAATGGGTCGGGCCGCTGCTCGAAGTGGAAACCGCGCTGTATGCCCACGACAATTTTCAGCCACGGGTGCACAGCCTGCGTGAAGCGGACCACCTTGGCCGCATTACCGTGCCGCGCAAATGGCTGGTCTACAGCTATTTGCAGGAACAGGATCTGACCAATCTCTACGGCGTGGAAACACCGGAACAGATGATGCGCCTGTTCAGTCTCGGGCGAACCGACTTCGTCGTCTCCGACACGCTGTCCAGCGCCGCCCTCGCCCGCGAGCAAGGCATGGAGCCGGGGCGCCTTCTGTATCAGATTCCGCTGATGAAGCGGGACACCTACATCGCGTTCTCCCGCCAGACCGATCCGAAACAGGTCGCACGCTGGCAGCAAGCACTGGACGCCCTGCGAGCCGACGGACGTCTGGAGCAAATGCGCCAGCGCTGGCTGAGCAATACCTTGCCACGCTGATCACGTATCAAGATCTTTGATAACGACTATCCGAAAAGGTGTTTTTTCTTCTGGCGCCGACCGCCCTAAAGTGGCAGCCATCCTTCTCCCCTGTTCGGGTACAGCCCCATGAAAGACTTCATCGCCCTTGGGTTTATCGTCGCCCTGATCGGTGGCACCTCCGCCGCCATTGCCAGCGCTCATGGGCCTGCTGTTGCCATGAGTGGCGTCGGCCAGTCCGGCGCGCCGAATGTCGATACCGTCAATATTGGCCGCGAGGCCGGAAGCAATGCAGACCAGTCTCTTTACGTCGCGCTGAACGACTCCGGATTCGGCTACGACGAGTGAGTCACCAAATACGCCGCCAGCGCCTTGGCCTGCAACGCAACATCGGTCACCGCCGTACTTTCCCACCACATCCCTCTCAGTGGCGGGCCCATGGCGAACAGTCGTTCTGACACCTTGCCCTGTGCATCCAGCACCGCACCGTCAACCGTCGCCGCGATCCCCAGCGCCAATGGCCCCGGTTGTACCAGGCCACGGGCCAACAGTTGCTGTGGCAATGGCCGGTCGACCCTGCGCCAGTCGTATTCGATACCGCTGGAATTGATCAGGGCTGCGCCGCGCACCACGCAGGTTTGTTGTTCACCCCGGGGACGAATGCGAATACTCACACCAGCGCCAGAAAAAGGCTCAAGTCCTTTATAGGACGCAGCGTGAATCCGCAGGCGCCCTTCACGGTGCAGACGCTCGACCAGTTCCGCACTCAGCGGCGGCGAGCGATGGTGATGACTTTCCCACCACGGTCGCACATGACGCACAAACTGCCGGCGCTGCACGTCGCTCGCCTGGCTCCACAGCCGACCGATGTGAGCGCGCACCGTATCCAGAGGCGCCTGCCAGTCGATGCCTTGGGCGATTGCGTCTTTGCACTGCCGACGCAATTCGAGCACTAACTGGCGCGGCGTGCGAATAGTGTGATCTTCGGCGAGGAAATCCACCCAGGCCGGGGGCTGCCGTCGCACATGAGGCAATAATCCATGTCGGGAAAACACTTCTATCGGCCCGCGATGCCCGGCCTGCTCCAGCGACACAACCGCATCGACCATGGTCAGGCCGGAGCCGATGATCAGCACCGTGGATTGCGGATCGAGCTGACGCATGGCGCTTACGTCCCAGGGATCCAGCGCGGCAGCGTTGAGACCGCTGGATTGCATTTGCGGCGTGCGGGCGGCCGGAAACATGCCGGTCGCCAACACAGCGAAAAAACCTTGCAGTCGCTGGCCGTCGCTCAAGGTGAGCTGCACCGAATCGGCCGAAGTCTGTACATCAACCACCTCAGCGCACACATGCTCGACGGTCGCCCCCTGCTGCGCCCCCACCTGCTGCGCCTCGGCCAGTCGCTGCTGCACATAGACACCGAACAGCCCCCGTGGCGGAAACAATTCACTGACCGGCACATGCTGATGATCCGACTCCGGCCAGCCGCCGCCGGCAATGTGTTCGGTCAGCCATCGGGTCAGGTCATCGGCATTGTCCGGGTCGACGCTCATCCGCGCCGCGTTACCGTTGAGCGTGTGCCCCAGCTCAACCGCACTGTACGCTTCGCCGCGGCCCAATTCAGCCCTGGGCTCGACCACCAGAATCTTTCGCCGTCCCGACAGGCGCAGCAATTGCACCGCCAGCATCGTGCCGCTGAGACCGCCGCCGACAATCAGGATGTCGGCGTGACGGATGGCGGTCGTATCGGTTTGAGTCATGCCGTTCTCGCTGCAGAGGGTTGCTCGAGCCAGTGTCGTGCAGACACCGCGAACGAGTCTAGACAGACGCGACCTTTTTCTCCTGACGATGCAATTCGCCCAGGTTTCGATAACCGCTGCCTGGATGAATCTCCGGCAACCTCGGCCCCTCGCCAAACAGCTTCTCCCGCAATGTCCCCGGGGCATATTCGGTCTTGTAGACGCCGCGCTTCTGTAACTCCGGCACCAGCAATTCCACGGCGTCGATGAAGGTTTCGTGGGTCAGCGCGTAAGCCAGGTTGAAACCGTCGACGTCGGTTTCATCGACCCATTCCTGCAACAGGTCCGCCACCGTTTGCGGACTACCGACGAACAGCGGGCCGAAACCGCCGATGCCGACCCAGTCAGCCAGTTCATTCGGAGTCCAGACTTTGTTCGGGTCCGCCGTGGAAAACGCTTCGACCGCCGACTGAATCGCGTTGGTGTGGACGTGCTTGAGCGGTTCGTCCGGTTTGAAGCGGCTGAAGTCGATGCCGGTCCAGCCCGAAATCAGCGCCATCGCACCCTCGTAACTCACCCAGGATTTGTACTCTTCGAACTTGGCTTTGGCCTTGGCGTCAGTCTCGCCGAGGATCACGGTTTGCAAATTGAAGATCAGGACCTTCGACGGATCGCGCCCGGCCTCCGCGGCGCGGCGGCGGATATCGGCTACGGTTTTCTTGAGCAGCACTTTCGACGGCGCGGCGACGAAAACGCACTCGGCATGCTCGGCGGCAAACTGCTTGCCCCGGCTGGACGCCCCGGCCTGATAGAGAACCGGCGTACGCTGTGGCGACGGCTCGCAGAGGTGGATACCCGGCACCTGAAAGTGTTTACCCTGGTGGCGGATCTCGTGGATCTTGCTCGGATCGCTGAAAATTCGCCGTTCACGATCCCGCAAAATCGCGCCCTGCTCCCAACTGCCTTCCCAGAGCTTGTAGCAGACCTCCAGGTATTCCTCGGCAAAGTCGTAACGCGCGTCGTGTTCGGTCTGGGCTTGCTGACCGATGTTTTTCGCGCCGCTTTCCAGATAAGAGGTAACGATATTCCAGCCGGCACGGCCCTTGGTCAGGTGATCGAGAGTCGACAGGCGTCGGGCGAACGGATACGGATGCTCGAAGGATAACGAAGCGGTCAGACCGAAACCCAGATGCTCGGTCACCAGCGCCATCGGCGGGATCAGTTGCAGCGGATCATTGACCGGCACCTGCGCCGCCTGCCGGATCGCCGCCTCGCCGTTGCCGTTATACACGTCGTAGATGCCCAGCACGTCGGCGATGAACAACCCGTCGAACTTGCCACGCTCAAGTATTTTCGCCAGATCGGTCCAGTACTCCAGATCCTTGTACTGCCAGGAACGGTCACGCGGATGCGCCCACAGGCCCGGTGACTGATGGCCGACGCAGTTCATGTCGAAGGCGTTGAGACGAATTTCGCGAGGCATCAGAAAGCACTCCCGATTTTCAGGAGGCGTTCAGTGGTTTGAGTTGAAGCGGTCATGTGAGGCGACTCCGTGGTTCCGGATGAGGATCCAGAATCCAAAGCAGGAGTCATGCCTGAATATTTTTTCGTTATTTATCAACAAGTTGAAAAACAAACTTAAAATATCTCGCACGCAGAACAGTACAAACTGTTTACCCGCTGTCGACCCTGCAACAGTCAGATCACCACATTACGCACGAAACGCGCCGCGACGTCCCCATCGTTGCGATAGGTGTGTGGCTGATTGCTGGCGAACATGAAAAACTCCCCGGCGGCGATGTGCTGCGGCTGGTCGCCAAGCATCAGGGTCAGGCAGCCCTCGAACACGAAAATCTGCTCGCTCCAGCCGTCGGCGTCCGGTTGGGAAGGATAGACCTCGCCCGGTTGCAGGCACCATTCCCACTGCTCCACTGCGCGGGTGGCACTGGCCTTGGACAGCAAAACCGCTTTGCTGCCGGGAATGCTGCCGGCCCAGGCCAGTTCGTTGATACGACCCGGGTCGCGGTTGTCCGGAGCCTGGATCAGATCGCTGAAGGCCACGTCGAGGGCTTCGGCGACGCGGTCAAGCGTGGTCAGGCTGACGTTTTTTTCGCCGGCTTCGATGGCCACCAGCATGCGCCGACTGACCCCGGACTTTTCCGCAAGAGTCGTCTGGCTCATGTCGGCCGCATGGCGCAAGCGTCGGACGTTCTGGCTGACGTGCTGCAGGACCGAGGCCCGTTGAACGGAATCTTTGTGCACTATATTGCTCACTGGTTGAGGTTGGGCAGTATACTGCGCAACATTTGGCGCATTGTGCGTTCCCTCTTCAAAAGTGTGCAAGATCATGACGTCAGCCAGTCCCTCTCAAACGCCCCTGCGGTTTTCCCGGTTCAGCAAGGCCGAGTGCGTGCTCGTGCTGATCACCATGCTCTGGGGCGGCACCTTTCTGCTGGTGCAGCACGCCATGAGCGTCAGTGGCCCGATGTTTTTTGTCGGCCTGCGCTTTGCCGCAGCGGCGAGCATCGTGGCGTTGTTTTCCTGGAAACACTTGCGCGAACTGACCTTGTTCGAATGCAAGGCGGGTGCCTTCATCGGCGTGGCCATCCTGCTCGGTTATGGCTTGCAGACCGTAGGCTTGCAGAGTATTCCGAGCAGTCAGTCAGCGTTCATCACGGCACTGTACGTACCGTTCGTGCCGCTGCTGCAATGGCTGGTGCTGGGCCGGCGTCCCGGCTTGATGCCGAGCATCGGCATCATGCTGGCGTTTACCGGGTTGATGCTGCTGTCCGGGCCCTCTGGCGCATCGTTGAACTTCAGTCCCGGTGAAATCGCCACGCTGATCAGCGCCATCGCCATCGCGGCGGAGATCATTCTGATCAGCACCTATGCAGGCCAGGTCGATGTACGCCGCGTGACGGTGGTGCAACTGGCGACGACTTCGGCGTTGGCATTTCTGATGGTGGTACCGACCGGTGAGGCGATCCCGGACTTCTCGTGGCTGCTGGTGACCACCGCTTTGGGGCTGGGCGCTATGAGCGCGGCGATTCAGGTCGCCATGAATTGGGCGCAGAAAAGCGTTTCACCCACCCGCGCGACCCTGATCTACGCCGGCGAACCCGTATGGGCCGGGATCGCCGGCAGAATTGCCGGCGAGCGCCTGCCAGCGATTGCCCTGGTCGGTGCGGGGCTGATCGTGGCGGCGGTGATTGTCAGTGAGTTGAAGACCAAGGGCAAAACGACACAAGCGGTCATAGAAGAGTTCGAGCGCGAGACAGAAGGCTGAACGAGGATTTTGCGTCTATTTTGTAGGATTCAGAGACATCCTCGCGTTTGGCGATCCGGGAGCTGGCACGTATGATGCTTCACAAACTTCCGCAGATTAGAAGCCTATGTCCCTGATAGTTCTACTGCTTCTGCCTTTTCTGGGCAGCTGTGTGGCCGCGGTGCTGCCACACAACGCACGTAACGCCGAATCCCTGTTGGCCGGTCTGGTCGCCTTGATCGGAACCGTTGCTGTCGCCATGCTGTACCCGCAAATCGCCCATGGCGGCGTGATTCGCGAAGAGTTCAACTGGCTGCCCAGCCTCGGGCTGAACTTCGTCCTGCGCATGGACGGTTTCGCCTGGCTGTTCTCGATGCTGGTGCTGGGCATCGGCACCCTCGTTTCCTTGTATGCCCGTTATTACATGTCGCCGGACGATCCGGTGCCGCGTTTCTTCGCGTTCTTTCTGGCATTCATGGGCGCCATGCTCGGGCTGGTGATTTCCGGCAACCTGATCCAGATCGTGTTCTTCTGGGAACTGACCAGCCTTTTTTCGTTCCTGTTGATCGGCTACTGGCACCACCGCCACGACGCCCGGCGCGGCGCCTACATGGCGCTGATGGTCACCGGTGCGGGAGGATTGTGCCTGCTGGCGGGGGTCATGATCCTCGGCCATGTCGTCGGCAGCTATGACCTGGACAAGGTCCTGGCCGCCGGTGATCTGATTCGTGCACATGCCCTCTACCCCATCCTGCTTCCCCTCATTCTCATCGGCGCCCTCAGCAAAAGTGCGCAGTTCCCCTTCCACTTCTGGCTGCCCCACGCCATGGCGGCGCCGACACCGGTTTCGGCTTACCTGCACTCGGCGACCATGGTCAAGGCCGGGGTGTTCCTGCTCGCCCGGTTGTGGCCGTCGCTGTCCGGCAGTGAAGAGTGGTTCTACATCGTCAGCGGCGCTGGCGCCGCCACGCTGTTGCTTGGCGCCTACTGCGCAATGTTCCAGAACGATCTCAAGGGACTGCTGGCCTATTCGACCATCAGCCACCTCGGCCTGATCACGCTGCTGCTGGGCCTCAACAGCCCGCTGGCCGCCGTCGCCGCGGTGTTCCACATTCTCAACCACGCGACCTTCAAGGCTTCGCTGTTCATGGCCGCCGGGATCATCGACCACGAAAGCGGCACCCGCGACATCCGCAAGCTCAACGGTCTGTTCAAACTGATCCCGTTCACCGCCACTCTGGCAATGGTCGCGAGTGCCTCCATGGCCGGCGTGCCGTTGCTCAACGGTTTCCTGTCGAAAGAAATGTTCTTCGCCGAAACCGTGTTCATCAATGCCACGGCCTGGGTTGAAGCAACACTGCCAATCGTGGCGACCATCGCCGGTACGTTCAGCGTTGCCTACTCGCTGCGCTTCACCGTCGACGTGTTCTTCGGCCCGACCGCCACCGATTTGCCGCACACTCCGCACGAGCCACCACGCTGGATGCGCGCACCGGTTGAACTGCTGGTGTTCACCTGCCTGCTGGTCGGAATTTTCCCGGCCCAGATCGTCGGCCCGTTGCTGGCGGCGGCTGCACTGCCGGTAGTCGGCGGCGTACTTCCGCAATACAGCCTGGCGATCTGGCACGGCCTCAACGCCCCGATGATCATGAGCCTGATTGCCATGTCCGGCGGCATCGTGGTCTATCTGCTGCTGCGCAATCAGCTCAAGCGCGGCCGTTTCAAGTTCCCGCCGCTGGTGGGCCGCTTCAACGGCAAGCGCCTGTTCGAGCGCAGTCTCGTCGCGATGATGCGTCTGGCTCGCCGACTGGAGCGGCGGATCGGCACCAGGCGCCTGCAAACCCAGCTGTTCCTGATGGTCCTGGCGGCGGTGCTCGCCGGGTTGATCCCGATGCTGCACAGCAGCCTGAGTTGGGGCGACCGGCCGAAAATCCCCGGCTCCATCGTGTTCGTGACCCTGTGGCTGCTGGCAATCGCCTGCGCCCTCGGTGCCGCATGGCAGGCCAAATATCACCGTCTCGCCGCCCTGACCATGGTCAGTGTCTGCGGACTGATGACCTGCGTGACCTTCGTCTGGTTCTCGGCACCGGATCTGGCCCTGACGCAACTGGTAGTCGAAGTGGTGACCACGGTGCTGATCCTGCTTGGACTGCGCTGGCTGCCACGACGCATCGAAGAGGTTTCGCCATTGCCGAGCAGTCTGCGCAAGGCGCGAGTGCGGCGTCTGCGCGACCTGTTGCTGTCGATTGCCGTCGGCGGGGGCATGGCGCTGCTGTCCTACGCGATGCTGACCCGGCAGACCCCGAACGACATTTCTTCGTTCTATCTGAGTCGCGCCTTGCCTGAAGGCGGCGGCAGCAATGTGGTCAACGTGATGCTGGTGGACTTCCGTGGTTTCGACACCCTCGGCGAAATTACCGTGCTGGTGGCCGTGGCGCTGACCGTGTTTGCCCTGCTGCGCCGTTTCCGTCCGCCGAAAGAAAGCCTGCAACTGCCCGCCCAGCAACGCCTGCTGGCGCCGGACGTGGTCACCGATCTGGTCAACCCCCGTTCGGCCAGCGACACCGCACTCGGTTTCATGATGGTGCCGGCGGTGCTGGTGCGCCTGCTGCTGCCGATAGCGCTGGTGGTGTCGTTCTATCTGTTCATGCGCGGGCACAACCAGCCGGGCGGCGGGTTTGTCGCCGGCCTGGTGATGTCGGTGGCGTTCATCCTGCAATACATGGTCGCCGGCACCCAGTGGGTCGAGGCGCAAATGAGCCTGCGACCGCTTCGCTGGATGGGTACCGGGCTGCTGTTCGCCACGGTCACCGGTCTCGGCGCGATGTTGGCGGGTTACCCGTTCCTCACCACGCACACCTGGCATTTCAACGTGCCAGTACTGGGTGACATCCATATCGCCAGCGCGCTGTTCTTCGATATTGGCGTATACGCAGTGGTGGTCGGGTCGACGCTGTTGATCCTCACCGCCCTCGCCCACCAATCGGTCCGGGGCCACAAAACCGCTGCCATCAAAGGAGCCGTCTGATGGAAGAAGTCATTGCAATCGCCATCGGCGTGCTCGCCGCCTCCGGCGTCTGGCTGATCCTGCGTCCGCGGACGTTCCAGGTGGTCATGGGCCTGTGCCTGCTGTCCTACGGCGTCAATCTGTTCATCTTCAGCATGGGCAGCCTGTTCATCGGTAAAGAACCGATCATCAAGGACGGTGTGCCGCAGGATCTGCTCAATTACACCGACCCGCTGCCTCAGGCGCTGGTGCTGACGGCGATCGTCATCAGCTTCGCCATGACCGCACTGTTTCTAGTGGTACTGCTCGCTTCACGGGGCCTGACCGGCACCGACCATGTGGACGGCCGGGAGCCCAGGGAATGACGGCGATGACGCACCTGATCGCTGCGCCGATCCTGCTGCCGCTGCTGACGGCTGCCATCATGTTGATGCTTGGCGAAAAACACCGTCCGCTGAAGGCAAAGATCAACCTGTTTTCCAGCCTGCTGGGGCTGGTGATTTCCCTGCTGTTGCTGCAATGGACCCAGACCACCGGCGTACCCGGCTCCATCGGCGTCTACCTGCCGGGCAACTGGCAAGTCCCGTTCGGCATCGTCCTGGTGGTCGATCGCCTCTCGGCATTGATGCTCGTGCTGACCGGCATCATCGGCGTCAGCGCCCTGCTGTTCGCCATGGCCCGCTGGGATGGCGCAGGCTCAAGCTTCCATGCGCTGTTCCAGATTCAGTTGATGGGCCTTTACGGCGCGTTCCTCACGGCGGACCTGTTCAACCTGTTCGTGTTCTTCGAAGTGCTGCTCGCGGCCTCCTACGGTTTGCTGCTCCACGGCTCGGGCCGGGCGCGGGTGTCGTCGGGGCTGCATTACATTTCGATCAACCTGTTGGCGTCGTCGCTGTTCCTGATCGGCGCGGCATTGATCTACGGCGTCACCGGCACGTTGAACATGGCCGACCTGGCCATGAAGATTCCGTTGGTGCCGGAAGCCGACCGAGGCCTGCTGCATGCAGGCGCGGCCATCCTGGCGGTGGCATTCCTGGCCAAGGCCGGAATGTGGCCACTGAACTTCTGGCTGGTACCGGCCTATTCCTCGGCCAGCGCGCCGGTGGCGGCGATGTTCGCGATCATGACCAAGGTTGGCGTCTACACCTTGCTGCGCCTGTGGACGCTGCTGTTCTCCGGGCAGGCCGGTGCTTCGGCCTACTTCGGCGGTGACTGGCTGATCTACGGCGGCATGGCGACCATGCTCTGCGCCGGCGTGGCGATCATCGCCGCGCAACGCCTGGAACGCATGGCCAGCCTGAGCATTCTGGTGTCGGCGGGTATTCTGTTATCGGCAGTGGGTTTCGCCCAGCCGAACCTCATTGGCGCAGCACTGTTCTATCTGGTCAGCTCGACCCTGGCCCTGAGCGCACTGTTTTTGCTGGCGGAACTGATCGAACGTTCGCGAACCGCCATCGAAGTACCACTGGAGGACGAAAACGAGCTGCTTCCGCGTCCGCAACAATGGCAGCCACCGGTCAAGGGCATCAACCTCGACGATGACCAGAAAGCCGTGGTCGGTCAGGTGATTCCGTGGACCATGGCGTTCCTCGGTCTGAGCTTCATCGCCTGTGCGCTGCTGATCGTCGGCATGCCGCCATTGTCGGGATTCATCGGCAAGCTGAGCCTGATCGGCGCCCTGCTCAACCCGCTGGGCCTGGGTGCCGGAGAGCCGATTACCATGGCGGCCTGGGGCTTGCTGGCACTGCTGATCCTCACCGGCCTCGGCTCGTTGATGGCCTTCTCGCGACTGGGCATCCAGCGCTTCTGGTCACCGGAAGAACGTCCGTCACCGGTGCTGCGCAAACTCGAGTGCACGCCGATTTTCCTGCTGCTCGGCCTGAGCATCGCCCTGACCTTCAAGGCTGAACCGCTGCTGCGTTACACCCAGGCCGCAGCAGACGCATTGAACAATCCGCAGCAATACGTAATGGCGGTGCTCGGCACTCGCGCCGTTCCGGGCCCCGAAGCCAAGGCTGCGCTGCTGGAGGTGCAACCATGAAGCGCCTGTTCCCTGCTCCGTGGCTGTCACTTGCATTGTGGTTGCTGTGGCTGGTGCTGAACCTGTCGATCAGCCCCGGCAATCTGCTGCTGGGGGCGGCATTGGGTTTCTGCGCGCCGCTGATGATGCGCAAACTGCGTCCGCAACGTATTCACATCCGCCGTCCGGGCGTGATTCTGCGCCTGATCCTGATGGTCGGGCGTGACGTGGTGGTTTCCAATCTGGCGGTGGCCTGGGGCGTTCTCAACGCCGGTCGTCGTCAGCCTCGCTCGCGTTTCATCAAGGTGCCGCTGGATCTGCGCGATGCCCATGGTTTGGCGGCGTTGTCGATGATCTGCACGGTCGTGCCCGGCACAGTGTGGTCGGAACTGGCGCTGGATCGCAGCATTCTGCTGATGCACGTCTGGGATCTGGATGACGAGGCGCAATTCATCCAGCATTTCAAGATCACGTACGAGCGACCGTTGATGGAGATTTTCGAATGAGCCCGCTGCTGTCGAATGCCATTGTGCTGACGCTTTTCCTGTTTTCTCTGGCGATGGTGTTCACGCTGATTCGCCTGTTCAAAGGGCCATCGGCGCAGGATCGGGTACTGGCGCTGGACTACCTGTACATCGTCGCCATGCTGATGATGCTGACCCTGGGAATTCGCTACTCCAGCGATACCTATTTCGAAGCGGCGCTGCTGATCGCGCTGTTCGGTTTCGTCGGCTCGTTTGCCCTGGCGAAATTCCTGCTGCGTGGCGAGGTGATCGAATGAACGCTCAATTGTCTCTGTGGGTGGAAATCCCGGTGGCGATCCTGCTGGTGCTCAGCGGCCTGTTTGCCCTGATCGGTGCAATCGGGCTGGTGCGAATGAAGGACTACTTCCAGCGCATGCATCCGCCGGCACTGGCCTCGACTCTCGGTGCGTGGTGCGTGGCCCTGGCGTCGATCATCTGTTTTTCCGCGCTCAAGTCCGGACCTGTGCTGCACGCCTGGCTGATCCCGATCCTGTTGTCGATCACAGTGCCGGTGACCACCCTGCTGCTGGCCCGGGCGGCGCTGTTCCGCAAACGCATGGCCGGGGATGATGTGCCGGCCGAAGTCAGCAGCCGACGCACCGAGAGCGGCAGCTAGATCCAGGCGACGGCCAACAGCCCGGCTCCCAATATCAGACACAGGGGTGAGTAGACCCAGGTGTCGAGCCGGGCAAATCGCGACCCCTTCACTTCCTTGAAAAAACCCACCAGTTCCGAATCGCCAATCGCCCTCGCGAACATCAGCAGCGCAATTGCGCTGATGACCCACTGCAACGCCCAGTGATGCACTGGCGAAAACCACCAGCCCACTCTCATGCACACCAGTGCGGCAATCAGCAACAGGGCCACCGCCACCACCAGCGTGATCCAGCCTGATGGCTTGAACGCCGGCCTGAGTGTCTGTCCGCCGTTTTCCACCGGAACCTGCGGTATCACCGCCACGGTCGCCCACTGTCCACCCATCGCCCAATACACATGCATCAGGCTGATCGCCGCAAATATCGTCACCAGCCATTGAGCCAACACAAAGGTCATGGTCGAGAATCCTTTCCAGGGATTTGAACAAAACATCCTAGTCGG
Source organism: Pseudomonas sp. BW7P1 (assembly GCF_024981055.1). Classification (NCBI taxonomy): domain Bacteria; kingdom Pseudomonadati; phylum Pseudomonadota; class Gammaproteobacteria; order Pseudomonadales; family Pseudomonadaceae; genus Pseudomonas; species Pseudomonas sp. BW7P1. The sequence goes on from NZ_CP103374.1 coordinate 3,653,961, forward strand.
CATTTTTCCATGTGCACGACCGGTCGGCGGTGCGGTAAAGTGCCGCCCCATGAAATTCCCCCGTTCCGATCGCTCACTGCTGGCCTGGATGCTCTATTGCTGCGTCCTGTTCAACGTGTTCGCCTGCAGCATCGGTCACGGACAAATGGTCGGCATGCAGCTCAACGGTATCGGCGGCCAGTTCTGTGCCATCGATCCGGGCACCCAGGCGCCTCTGACTTCCAGTCCTTCCGAAGAAAAACTGCCAACCCTGGCCAAGGCTTTCGGCTGTCCTCTGTGCTCCACCGGCGGCATGGGCCCGGCGTTCAACTCCAGCCTGACGCTGGCGATCCTGCCGGAACAACACAGTCCGCCGCTGCCGGCCGTTGTCAGCGCTGACCTCCCTGCCCGCTTCATCTGGCCTTCGGCCAATCCTCGCGCCCCGCCGCTCGCCTGAGTGTCTTTGCCTTTTTGATTTGTCAGCTCACTGCGCCAACGCGCGGCGTTCGCCTGTGCGCTGACTCCGAAACAAGCATTCAGGATTCAATCGATGAAACAACTTACCTTGCTGGCGAGCCTGTGCGGCTGCCTGTCGGTCAACGTGTGGGCGCAATCCACGGTCGATCTGGCGCCGATCAACATTGATGGCGTGTCCGGCGCAGAACCCGGCCTGAGCCTCGACCAATCCAGCGGCATGGCCTCGCGTCTTGGCCTTAGCGTGCGTGACACCCCGGCTTCGGTTGCCATCGCCAACCGCAATGACATCGAACGTCACGGTTCGCAAAACTTTCAGGACGCAGCCAACACCTTGCCGGGGGTGAACGCCAGTGCGCCGCCTGGCTTTGGCGGGTTCGTCTCCTATCGCGGTTTCACCAGCAGCCAGATCACCCAGATGTTCAATGGCGTCAACGTTTCCGGCGGACTGGCGCGCCCCGTGGATTCGTGGATTTATGAGCGGGTGGAACTGGTGGGTGGCCCGTCCTCGCTGATCAACGGCGCAGGCTCGGTCGGCGGCTCGCTGAATTACGTGACCAAGCTGGCCACCCGCGACGAGCAGGCCGCAGAAGGCCGGGTCAGCTACGGCACCTACGACACCACTGAAACCGCTTTCGGCCTCAATCACGCCCTGAGCCAGCCCGGCGCCGACGTGCAGCATTACGCGCGCTTCGACATCAGCCACAACACCAGCAACGGCTACATCGACCGCCAGGAACGCAATGCCTGGAGCATGGCATTTTCGTTGCTCAGTGACCTGACGCCGAACCTCTCGCATACCCTGGCCCTGGAATATCAGGACGAACACGAAGACAGCCCGTACTGGGGCACCCCGGTGCTCAATCCCAAGACCGGAGAATTGAAAATCGACCGCCACAACCGCTTTAACAACTACAACGTCGAGGACGGTCGCTATGAGCAGCGGACAATCTGGGTGCGCTCGATCATCGATTACCGGATCAACGACAGCACAACCCTGCGCAACACGCTTTATCACCTCGACAGCCAACGCGATTACCGTAACCTCGAAACCTACCAGTACAACGCCGACAACAGTGCCGTGAACCGCTCCACCGCCTATCAGGTCCGGCATCAGGGTGAGCAGGATGGCAATCAGTTCGAACTGCGCCACGACAACACGTTGTTCGGCCTGGATACCACCTGGTCCGGTGGCTTCGAGTACAAGGTCAACCAGACCACCAACTCTCCGCTCAATGTCAAAGGTGCGAGCACCGTGGATCCGGACAACTACCGCCCGGGGCACTTCTATGACATACCGGGCACGAAACCGGGTTTTGTCAGCGACAAGACCAATGCGGTCACCACCAGAGCGTTATTCGCTGAAAACCGTCTCGCACTGACCGACAAACTTTCGCTGCTCACTGGCCTGCGCCATGACGATATCGACCTCGATGTGACCAACCATCGCACGGTGACCGCAAGTAACCCGCGTCATCTCAAGCGCAGCTGGGAACCGGTCACCGGGCGTATCGGCCTGACGTATCAGTTCATTCCGTCAGCCAACGTTTATGTGCAATACAGCACCGCCGCCGAGCAACCCAATGGCACTCAGGACTTCGATGTTTCAACAGGCAAGCAATGGGAAATCGGCAGCAAGTTCGACTATCTGAACGGACGCGGCTCGGCGACGGTGGCCGCCTACACCATCGAACGCAAGGACTTTGCCGTCACCGATCCGCTGGACCCTACCAACAGCATTCCAGTCGGTCAGCAAACTTCGAAGGGCATCGAGATCGCAAACTCCCTGCGGATCACCGACAAGCTGCTGGTCGAAGGCAACTTCGCCTGGGTCGACGCCCGGTACGATGACTTCAACGAAAAGAACGCCGCTGGCGTGGTGGTTTCACGCAAGGGCAACACGCCGACCAACGTCCCCGACCGGGTCGGCAATCTGTGGCTGACCTATGACTTTTCACCGCAATGGCAAGGCGGGGTCGATGCGCGGTATGTGGCGTCGGTGTATGCGGACAATGCCAACACCCTGACCGTGCCGTCATATACGTTGTTCGGCAGTTTTCTCAGCTACAGGGTCGACTCCCATACCACCGTCACCGGTCGCGTGCGTAACCTGACGAACGAGGTGTATGCCGAGTTCGCCCATGTGTCGCCGGCGTACTACCTGGGCGCGCCACGCACCTTGGAACTGGCCGTACAAACCCGATTCTGATGTTGTCCGGCGAGGCAGTGCGCTCCCTCGCCACAACGCTACAGACCCGCCTGAACCTTGTCCGCGACGTCCTTGGGCAGCCACGCCTGCCAAACATCCGGATGAGCCTTCATGAACGCCTGCGCCGCGTCCCTTGGCGGTGTGTGCTTCTCACTCATTTCGGCCAGCGCCTTGTTCAGATCATCGATTGGAAAATCGACCTTGCTGAAAAACGCAACGATCTCCGGGTACTGCTTCTGAAACGGTGTGGACACGCCGATCGATAGCTTCGACGCCAAGGAACGGGTCGGCTTCGGATCGGGGTTATCGGCGTCGGTCAGGGTCTTCCAGGCTTCGGCATCGAACGGCGGCTCTTCGAGCTGCACCAGTTTGAACTTGCCGAGCAGCGGTGTCGGCGACCAGTAATAGAACAGCACCGGCTTGCCCCGGCGGATCGACGAACTGATTTCGGCATCCAGCGCCGCACCGGAGCCACTGCGGAAATTGGTGAAGTCGTCCTGCAATCCATAGGCCGTGAGCTTCTGCTTGTTCACCACTTCCGATGTCCAGCCGATAGGGCTGTTGAGGAACCGTCCCTTTTTCGGGTTCTCCGGATCCTTGAACACATCCTTGTATTTCTTCAGATCACTGACACTGCGCAGGTCCGGCGCCAGCGGCTTGATGCCTTTGGCGGCATCACCCTTGATCACGTATTCCGGCACCCACCATCCCTCCGTGGCGCCTTTTACCGTATCACCGAGGCTGGCAACCTTGCCTTCAGCCTCGGCCTTGACCCACACCGGGCTGCGTCCGGCCCACTCCTCACCGATGACCTGAATGTCATTGTTGGCGAGCGCGGTTTCCAGAGTGATGGTCGTGCCCGGCAATGTGTCGGTGGGAAGTCCATAGCCTTTCTCGACGATGATCCGCAGGACGTCGGTGATCAGGCTGCCGCTTTCCCAGTTCAGGTCGGCGAAATGGATCGGCGCCTGTGCGGCATTGACTGCCGGCGCCACTGTCAACAAACCGAACGTGGCCAGACCAGCGGCCAGCAACCGTCGAAATCCGTTCATGCTTTGCACCTCGTGCTGTTCACAGCAATAGCAGGAAGGCCTGACAGAAGACCGCCAGCCTCTGAATACTCAGTCAACTGACTGTAGACGAGGTTCCTGCTTTTTCAGGGGCATGTCACGGACAAGGCTACTTTTCCGACATTTCCTGCAAGCGTTGAAGCTCGCGTCTGACCATGCTGGCGTATTCGGCAGGCTGCAAAGTGTAGATCTGCGAGGCGACACAGCCGAGCCAGGCGCCTTTCAATCCGGATTTCGCATCGAACAGGCGCCGGGCTTCGTCGCGAGCGCTGTCGAGGTTCTGCAAATGGAAATCGGCGCGACTCACACCTGTCACTCGCTGGCCTTGAAGGTCACCAGTTCGCCCTTGCGCCACTTGGCGACCTTGGCGGTCACGGCCTTGAGGGTCTTGGTCAGGCCTTCCTGCAATTGCTCATTGGCAGCGAACACGGTGACCGCGCTGTGGCCTTCCTTGAACACGATGGCATGGCCGTCTGCCGTGCTGACAAAAGCGTAATCGCCCAGACCGTACACGGTCATTTTGATTTCGCGAAAACGGATGTCCATCTTGCCGCCTTCACGGCTGGGCAATACCGAAGCGCTGAAGTGATCGCCGACCTTGAGCTTGAGGCCGGGTTTGTCATCGACTACCAAGGCGCTTTCGGTGTCGATTTCGGCAACATAAATGCCTTCGGCGTTTTGCTCGGTGATGTAAACAAAACGCGACTGAAACTGCTTGACCAGCTTTGCCCGCAAATCACCCAGCACGAACAAAGCATGCATATCGAGGTTACTGACTGCCAAAGAAACATCCCCACACTTGAAAGAGTGCCGCCTGCGAATAACGCCCACGACAATAAAAACGGACCGGCCGATGGTGTTGCGCGATGAACCCGAAAAATGGAATGAACGAAGTGCTCATCCGGCGCGAGACAGGCAAGACTACTGCAATGCCATCCGCGAAACCTGCAAAGACGTTCTCCAAATGTTGAAGGAAAACGCCGCGAGGCGGGCCAGAGAATGGTGACTACAAACTTTAGGGAAAAAACTCACCAAGAAAAGCACTTTTCCGACATATCGCACGCAAAAAATTGCTTTAGATAACGCCATGCCGACAACAGGTGTTGGCGATTCTAGAGCAGCGACGCTGCTCGCGACTACCCGCAACCGTCTGTAAATGCGGGTCAACTCATGAAAAGGACTTCATATGTGCACTTTGACGCATTTTGCCGTGGCTTGCGAACACCCCTTTGTCCTGAATGCTCAAGGTCCTGGCCCTGACACAGCATCGGTGTCACTCGGCCGGGGGCCCATGTTCCAGGTGATTCCCGCAGGCAACGCCTTTTTTCACATCAGGGAAAAGTCAACGGGTCTTGTCAGAGGTTTCCGTGAGGATCACAACGCAGCCTGCGCCCTCGCCCGTTCACTGGAATCGCGAATCGAACTCCTGACCGGTGGGCCCCTCAGATAATGAGAGTGATCGTCCACTTTCAAGGAGTACACCATGGAAATGCCTGCCTACAACCTGACAACACTGTTCGATCAGTTAGGGCTGCCCTCAGAGGAAACCGCAATTGACGACTTCATCGAAGCTCACCCGCTCGATGCCGATACCAAACTGATCGATGCCGACTTCTGGAACCCGCAACAGGCGCAGTTGCTCAAGGAGTGGTTGCGTGCCGATGGTGAAGAAGCGGTGATGGTCGATGAGTTGAACGTGCGCCTGCATCGGGGCAAGTAATCACGATCAGTGCAGGCTGTCACAGGATTCGGCGCCCAGTTGCGCGAGCCACGCAGCCCTGCACTCCTCGGCCTCGTCGCGACTGGCGAACGCCGTGCCACGCCGCTCGCCATTGAGCAGCACGACCCAGCAGACACTCTGCCCCATTGCGCGAAGCCCGGCCGGAACGCCGCTGCCGATCATCACGGCGACATCGACTCTGCATTGCATGCTGTCCTCCGATTTTTCATTAGCTACCTAACTATGCAGGCATGTTAATGATTTGGATCAAATGGAAACAGCAGCGTCAGTGCACAGCTTAATTGCAGTTCCGGCAACAATGCGTCAACGCGGACTTTCTGGTTTGTAGCCCAGTCGCAACCCACCCCAGTGCCGTCCCTTGACCATGATCGGAACAGATAAATCGTGCATCAGCTCGCCCGTATCACGGGTGTAAGTCTGCAACAGCACCGGTTGCTGATGGCTGCCACAGCGAATGCCGGTGCGATCGTTAAACTTGCGTTTGGTGCGGTTGTGCACGGTATCGATTTGCACATCGCCGGTCAGGGGCTGACTGAACGCCTGATTGTGGGTCGGCACATACCCCTGCTGCGTGCAGGCGATGGCAAAGACCAGTCCTTCGTGACGCGGCAGCAAGGGTTCCTGAATCGCCGGCAACACCTGATCAGTGTAACGGTCGAAGCGGGTCTGGAACCTGGCGGGCTGGGTGTTCGGGATCGGCTGATACTGGCGGTCGAACAAGTCCTCAAGGCTGATCCGCCCTTGCTCGACATCGGCCTCGAAGCGCGCGGCAATCTGGACAGCCCCTTCACGCGCCAGATCGTAGATGCGCTGGTGATAGTCATCCAGACCGACTTCGGCCAGGCGCTCACTGATGACTTCAGCCTGTCCTTCCATCTGCACCGCAGCTTCGGCCAGGCGTCGTGTCTGTTGGTCACTGATCGCCAGATCGCTGCGCATCTGCTCGATGGCCGTGAACAGGCTGTCGAGCTGCTCGCGATTGGTCTCGGCACCTCGGGCGATTTCGCCGACCTGGGTTTCAACCCCGGCCGTCAGCCGCGCAATGTTCTCCAGGTGTTGGCCGGTGTTCTCGACCTGCTCGACACCGGTACGCAGATCATCGGAGAGCTGACGAATCTGCTCCACCACCTGCGCCGTACGCTGCTGAATGTCGGCGACCATCTCGCCGACTTCTCCGGTGGCGGTCGCCGTACGAGCTGCCAGACCGCGCACCTCATCCGCCACCACCGCAAAACCGCGGCCGTGCTCGCCGGCGCGGGCCGCTTCAATAGCGGCGTTCAACGCCAGAAGATTGGTCTGGCTGGCAATGGACTGAATCACCAGCGTCACACGCTGAATGTCATCACTTCGCTCGCTCAAGGCTTCGATCAGTTCACGACTGGCATTGGCACGCTGACTGAGCAGATGCATGCGCGAAATGGAATCGACCAGCTCGGTCCGACCCGCCGCGCTGCTGTGATGGGCCTCGCTGGCGGCGCCCAGCGCTTCGTGGCTGAGCTGAGATGTCGCTTGTTCGGTGGCGATCATCACTTCGGCGTTATCGACGATCTGTGCGGCAGCATCGAGTTGCGACTGCAACCGGCCCGCCAGCTCCTTGACAGAAAACGCCACGCCTGCAGCCGAAAGCGCGTTATGACTGGTGGTGTAGGAAAGGTCGCGGGTCAACTCGGACATCGCATTTCTGCCATCGACCGGTCGAGCTTCGGGGACGGCTCGGGAACGCAGGCGCGGTAGCCAGACAATCAGCACCGCCAGCGGCATGCTCACGTAAACGGACCATTCGCCCAGAGCCATTGCGGCCAGCAACAGCATCAAGGCGATGCTTTGCAGGGTTGGCGTCAGCCAGCGATTTTTCGGCAAAACAACTGGTGCCGGCACAGCCGCAACCAGAGATCCATCTCTCGTCATTTTGTTACCCCACGCTCGTTTTCATTGTTTTGACTGCATTAAACGCCACTACAAGGCCATTATCCATGGTCCGTTAGTCGTGGGGCTGTGGCAGGTCAATGGAACGCTGCGAGGGTTTGCGGCGGACGAGAAAAAGCAAAGATCGCAGCCTTCTGCAGCTTTAAAACAAAAGCTGCAGAAGGCTGCGATCTTTTCGCGACGACCCGCTTTGAAAGCGGTCGCCTCAGAAATCAGGCCTGACGCTGGTGCTTGTCGATCTGCTCGTGACGCTCTTGAGCTTCGATGCAGTACTTGGTGGTCGGGCTGATGAGCAGACGTTTCAGGCCAATCGGCTCGCCGCTGTCGTCGCACCAGCCAAAACTGTCTTCCTTGATACGCTCAAGGGCTTGTTCCAGCTGAGGCAGCATGCGCTGGTCACGATCGATCGCGTTCACCAACCAGGTACGCTCTTCTTCCACCGAGGCGGCGTCCGCCGGGTCGGCCGGGGTATCCAGGCTCTCGATGGCAATACGGTTCTGCTCAATGCGCTCATGGGTTTCGACTTTCATGTTCTGCAACAGCTCGGTGAAGAAAGCGTGTTGCTCGGCATTCATGTAGTCATCTGCCGGCATGGCCAGCAACTTGTCCTTTGTCATTGATATCTCTATAAAAAACGTGCATTAAGGCGAATTTGGGAGCGTTCCGGCGAACCGTCTGCGGTCATCGGAAAGGCATCGTTTATTGCAAACGCCACCCGGCACTCAATTTACGAAGGGGCGGCAGTCTAAGGCCCGATTGAGGCCTCAGCAACTCTAAATACCGGGAATTTGTCCGACAACGCCCGCAAAGCCCTCTGACACAGGCTTCACGGTGCTCATCGGAGTGCGTTTATAGCAAGAAATTCAGTCGAGCGGCTGTATATAGAAGACAAACGGTGGATGAGCGGCGCTTTGTCGCATTTCTTTACAAACATCGACCGCAGAATCAAACCGCTTTCAGGACTGACAATCTCCCCAACCTCGGCTACGTTATGCCCTCCCCCGGTTTGACTTGAAGGAACGCGTCATGAAACTGATCGGCATGCTGGACTCCCCTTACGTGCGCCGCGTGGCAATCTCCGCCAAATGCCTGGGGATCGAACTGGAACACGACCCAGTGTCGGTGTTTCGCCATTTCGAGCGTTTCCGGCAGATCAACCCGGTGGTCAAGGCGCCGACTCTGGTCCTCGACGACGGCGAAGTGCTGCTCGACTCGACGCTGATCCTCGACTACCTCGAAGCCCTGTCCGGCAAAACCCTGCTGCCCACCGACCTCGCCCATCGGGTAAAAGCCCTGCGCCTGATCGGCCTCGGCCTCGCCGCTTGCGAAAAAGCCGTGCAGCTTTATTACGAACGCAACCTGCGCCCGGCCGACATTCAATACCAGCCGTGGGTCGAACGGGTCGAAAGCCAGCTGGCCGCCGCTTTCACTGCCCTTGAACACGAACTGCAAAAACATCCGTTGCCCACTGATGGCACTCTTCAGCAGGACGGCATCACCCTCGCCGTCGCCTGGAGCTTCACCGGCCTCGTCGTTCCCGATCAGATCGACGCTGAACGCTTCCCGCGCATCGCCCAATACACCGCGTACGCCGAAGGCCTTCAAGCGTTCATCAGCACCCCGATGACCTGATCATGAGCACCACCGAAACCGCCGCCCCGGCCCTGAAAGAAATCTTCAACGCCGAACGCCTGCAACACATTGCCAGCGAAATGAGCGCCGTATACCCGGCGTTCAAGGCCAAGGCCTTTCTCAAGTACGCCAACGACGGCCTCGCCGACCTCTCGGTCATGCAACGCATGGCCCGCGTCAGCGAAAGCCTGCACGCCGTGCTGCCACTGGACTACGCCGATTCCCTCGACGTCCTGCGCGAACTCGCGCCACGTCTGAACAGCGGCTTCGTCTGCATGTGCCTGCCGCACTATGTAGCGAGCTACGGTGCGCACGCGTTCGACACTTCGATGGAAGCGCTGAAATATTTCACCACCTTCGGCTCCTCCGAATTCGCCATCCGCCACTTCCTGCGCAGCGACCTGGAACGCTCGCTGGAACGGATGCACGACTGGGCACGAGACGAAAACCACCACGTCCGCCGCCTCGCCAGCGAAGGCAGCCGCCCTCGCCTGCCGTGGTCGTTTCGCCTGGAGCCGGTGCAGGCAGACCCGCACCTGGCCGCCGGGATTCTTGACCGGTTGAAAGCGGACGAGAGTCTATACGTGCGCAAGTCCGTGGCGAACCATTTGAATGACGTGACCAAGGAACACCCGGAATGGGTGCTGGATACGGTTGAGGGGTGGGCACTGGAGAACAGGCACACGGCGTGGATTGCGAAGCATGCGTTGCGGAACTTGATCAAACAGGGCGATATGCGGGCGCTCACTGTTATTGGTGCAGGCGCGAGGGCTGAGGTCGAGTTGCTGGATGTGAAGGTGGAGCCAGCGGTGGTGCAGCTTGGAGAGACCATCACCTTGTCATTTACCATTCGATCGTTGGTGCCAGATGAACAGCGATTGGTGATTGATTATGCGATTGACTATGTGAAGGCCAATGGCGGGACTTCGGCCAAGGTATTCAAGTTGAAGACGTTGGATTTGGCGGGGTTTGGGAGTGAAGTTGTGGCGCGGCGGCAGGTGATCAAGGATTTCACTACGCGGAAGCATTATGCGGGGAAGCATGCGGTGCATGTGATGGTTAATGGGGAGCGGTTAGGAAGTACTGCGGTTGACATCAATTGCTGACGGACTGAAAGATTCTCTCTGGCGCTGCTCTCGGAAAAATAACAAGAGGACCTGGCCATAAAGCTAAAACAAATAATCGATTGTTTTTTCAAATATGCGATTGAACAGAGAAACCCGTACAACAGCTTCCCCCTGACCACTGAAGTCGATGAGTTTGGCGGGCCATATATTGAAATTTTCGACTCAGGAAAGCTGGCTATCGTTGCACGAGATCGCGGTTATGACGTATAGAGAAAAGAGACAACATCACCAGAAGAGCTGGCTAAATAGGTGTATGACATGTTCAACAAAAACACATAATGGGACAGATTTATTTTCGAGAAGCAGATCTGCTCTCTTCCTGCTACGAGACCGACTTCAGGATGGATAAAATGTCAAACCATCAAGATCAATCTCGGCGTATCCTCCAACATCCTCCTTGTAAAGCAAGACCCTGTACACTCCCAGTTCGGATCGTAAGAACTGGACAAGCTTTCCAAGGTTTTCGTTTTTAGACATTGAAGTCGGACGCACTACCGTTGCCTGTCCGGGCTCGTCATCGTAAACCCTAACCAGAAACACATCATCTCCGCTCTGCATATCGTAGTTATAACCACGGTATTCATATCCAAGGTCATGGTCGACATCATCAAAGCGAGTAGATTTCACTATTTTCAAAACAGCATCCCGCATTCGGACTCAAAAATTGGGGACGGATTTATTTTCCCCTATCCCTGATTTTCAAGCGTTACCAACTTCCGTACGGAATACCGAATTTATCGATATAGCGCCTGGACTTTTCACTGATCGGATATGCGTAACGTCCTTCATTCTTACCCTGACTCGGACCTAACGGCTCGATCTCGGCCTGGGCTCGGGCCACTTTGACCGGGTGATGACACGAGTCTCTGACCCAGACTTGTACAACCCCACCTGGAGCCAGCCCCAGATAGATAGAAGCGGAGTAACTCGCTTGTTCCTTTGGAGTTTCCGGGCAACGCTGATTGACCGAAGTCTGCATTAGTTGTCTGGCCTCCTCGGGTACATCCAACCAGACACGATAGGTCTGAGGTTCTACTATCGATTGCCACCGTACGTATATGCGCTTGGGGAGATCGGCACCAATCACTGGCTTTGCAGCAGCACCCACCGCGTGCCAGCCTCGTGCAGACTCTTTACCGTCTTCAGGCTCCCCGCCAGCGGCTGTACCTCCCCCCGTACGCTTGAACAGCTTGCCGTTTATATCTTCGACGGCACTGTCCTCCACCCACACTTTCATGTAGTAAGGCTCAGTAAACGCGAGCTCCCACGACTCGGACTTAGGGTCGTTTTTGGCAGACAGTGGATCCGCAGATTGGCATCCAAGCGTGAACAAAGCACAAAGCAGCGTTACAAGAACTCTCATTACCAAAGCGTCCAATCAGGTACGTGGGGATGCAGCACGCGGACGGTGTCGGCCGTCGGGGCGTTGATGTATACCGCATTTATTCCGCTGCCATCTCTGCGGCCGAGTGGATGGTTCCAGTTTGCGGACATGTGAATGTACTTGAGTTTCAGCAGTTGCTCCTCTTCAGGCGTGGTGCTGTAGTCACCCGCAACGAACCGATCACACAAAGTTTGAAGTTCTGCTGGGATGATCAAGTCGGGCGTGTCAGGAATATCGTTGAAGCGAACGCCTTTCTCTTTTGCCAGATGGTGCATCACTCTCAGGTAAACCCTGGATAGCATACCGCTCACCGGACGCCTGAGCTGTACAGCTGCGTAAACACGTTTAGCGCTTGGACTCAGCCGATCCTGCGGACTGTTCGGCACGATAAGAGCTTCAGGAGTCACAACCTCAAGCATGTCTGCAGGCCATCCTTTGGATAACCACTGGTTTCTAACGTTAACCGCATCCCTATAGATCGAGGTTGTCACGACGTCGGTGTTCAGGGGCACGATGAGTGTTTGCATCGGGCTTACAAGAACACACTCCTGCGCGTCCTCCAGATACCCGCCACCGATGTCGGAATGCGCTCCAGGCAGAGTAACCTCCAGATGATCCGGCTTGACGCGACTGAGTGCGAAGTTGGCTCTGCGCTCATCACGAGCAACCAACTGGACGACATCAGTGAAAAAGCGACGATCAAGGTAAAGTTTGATACCCGTCGCGATTGGGCTTTTAATATCTCCCAAATTTGACCAACCGGCTATCGAGGGTACTGTATCGAATAAGCCGATAAACCCCATATTGATATCGCTTTTGTATTGGTCATTGAATTTGGAGCTGAGGGCTCTGGGCAGATTTCGCAACACATGACCGAGAGGACCGCGACTGCCACGAACAATTTCGTTAGCAAAATGACGTGCGGCAGCCGCACCACGGCTGAAACCGAACGTATCGAACGTTAGTGAGATGATTTCACTGCCTGGGTTATCTTCCAGAACTCGATTGATTGCTTGTTGAATCATGGGAAAAGAGGATTCGACTCGCCCGGCAACTCCTGTCTCCCCTCGCCCCGTACCAGCACCGAATGTGCTGTCTTTTTCTCCGGATCGAGTACCGATACCTTCGACGTAGACAACGCGAGAGGCTCGTCCCGCTTGTGCTACCGGAACTGCGTCGTACAGCTCACTGAGCTTTTTGATGTTACTGACATCATTGCCATAGCTACTATCCGGATCGCTCATATATGGCTTGCAGCTAGCATCGATATCTTTAGCCGCAATCGGATGATGAGCGCCGCACAGAAGTCCGGCCGCAGCGTTGTTGGCATTGTTCCCCGTACCATCGAAGAACACTCCGATCCGCAGGGCTATGCCAGTTTTTTCAGGCTCACGCGCAGGCTCTCTCCCGTGTTTCTCATACTCAGCCCAACGTTGGGCATGAATATCGACGGGTTTGGTGCCGGTGTTGCGGAAATTTTTAGGCGGGTTGGGAACGTAGCCACTCAATCCTTGATTCCTTGTTCTGATCCTTTTAGAACGGGCCGGAGGGTGACAGTCGAAGCGAGCTGACGCAAGGCATGGCTCTGTGCCAGAGTTCTGCTTCCTGCCGGAACGAGTCCCCCTTCGCCCCGGCAGGATTGGCTCACGCCTTCAGTTCCACATTATCCAGCGCCTGATTCACGGCCAGCCCTGCGACCATGACCACTTGGGCAATGCCCAGAGCAGTCTTGCGATGTGCCGGCTCAAGGATGGCGGCGAAGTTGCTGAGCATTTCGCTGGCGGAATCGAGGGATTCGCTGGCGTTGGCCAACAGGGATTCGCTGTTGTAGGCGGGGTTGGCCAGGAACATGGGGTCGTGTGTGGTGTGACTGCCCATGATGCGCTGTTGCGGGGTCAGGTAATGGTCGAGGGCGCGTTCGGCTGCCTCGTTCAGGGTTCGGGAGTCAGGGAATTTGTAGGGTGAGACCGGATCGGTTTCTGGGGGATTGGGTGTTGGTTTGATCATGGTGAAACTCCTGATTTTGATTAGGAGCTACCAGCATCACTTGCAGATGATGGGTGGCAGCCAAGTGCGGGTCTGCAAGACCGGGAAACCAGGCACCCGGCAGACCCGAGGGTCTCCCGCACAAAGCCGCCATTGAGCGGACACAAACGAGCGTCCTTTTGGCAGGGCTGTGCGACTGGTTTTTCCGGCGGGCTTGCAGACCCGATCACTGAAAAGCAGTGACGGGAATCAAGTTACGGGGGGAGCCCCAGACGCACAAGCCGGCGGATTCTGTCTCAGCTGTAGGGGGTGACGCAAGCCATTGTGGGTAGCAGCCCACAAGAGAAGCCATCATTTAAACAGGCTATTTTTCTGCGTTTAACTTCGCACAAAAGAGACTGTTTCGCAGTCCCGCGGAAACAAACCATGCGGCCGTCCACTATCGGCCAAATGCCGTCGACCCTGTATGTCTAAAAAGCCGGCCGACCTGCATAATCCGCTCCTGTTCCTTCACCCACCCAAGTCCGAAAGTCATGCCTGAAGCGTTCGAAGTCCCGAGTCCTCACGAGCAACATATCGAACACACCACCCATCACGCCCATGCCAAAGGCGATCGCTTTGCCAGCAAGATTGCGGTCATGACAGCAGTCATGGCGACGGTCGGCGCCCTGATGAGCTATCAGGCCGGTTCGACGGAAAGCGAAGCGGCCATGGACAAAAACAACGCCGCCATCCAGAAGACCGAAGCCGCCAACGAGTGGAACTACTATCAGGCCAAGTCCAGCCGGCAGAACCTGTCGGAACTGGCAAGCCATCTGCCGGGGCTGGATTCCGCTCACTATGTTGCCGAGGCTCGTCGCTACGCAGAGCAGAAAGAGCAAGCCCGAATAAAGGCGGAAGCACTCGAGCAGCAGGCGCGAGCATGGGACGAGAAATCAGAACAGGCGCTTCATCAGCATCACCGCTGGGCCCAGGCCATGACCGCGATTCAAATCGCCATTTCACTGGCAGCCATCACCCTGCTGACGCGCAAGGAATGGCTCAGGCGCGTCTCGTTTGGGGCGGCGGGTCTGGGGGTCGTGTTGGGATCATTGGCGTGGTTGCATATCTGAAAGCGCTGCTCGCAACCGGTAATGTCACAGACGCTGGTGCGCACTCACTACGCGAGTCACGCACCAGTCTTTCGGGATGATCACCACTGGCCGCTTACGAGACAGCCAACGATTTCCCAACCGCTGTACTCCCACCATGAATATCGCTCGTCGGAGCAACTTCTGGCCAGGCTGGCCATCTGGATTTTGCCGACTGCCTGAGGAGTGCTGAACGGCGTATCAGTCGAAGCTGTAACCTGATTGACAGGCTGGGGAGCGTTGATGGTCGTCGGATGCACGGAAGCATTTGCAACGGCGGCGGTGAAAACGAGGGTTGCGGATACGGCCAGAGCAGTGATGGGCTTTTTCATGTTCGAATCCTTTCAGTTATCTGACATGAGACTGATGCACTGGCCTGAACTGCGTTTATCACCGAACTGAACAGACCGGGTGCTTGCACAGAATGACGCCATGGAAGCCTACCACCGCGCCGCCACCCACACAGTCGCTCAACTGTGCTATTGACAACTGGAAAAAATCAGCCGCCAAGATAGGCTTTCCCAGGCTCGAACGCCCTACGCGTCATCGGAACAATATGGCTGCTTCACCCCCACCTCTTCTCGTATCATCAGCGCCCTCGTATCTGGAACGATCTGTGTGAAATCGCCAACTGAAAAGGCTCCGACTCCCCCTGACGGTAAAAAGTGGGACGCAGGCGAGGCTGCCGGTCAGCTCTCGTGGGACGACTTGCGCATCATCAAGACGCTCAGTGATTGCGGCAACCGTTCAGCCACGGCGAAGAAGCTTGGCATCAATGTATCGACCGTTTCGCGCCGGATCACTCAAGTCGAGCGCACGCTCGGCGTCGCGCTGTTCGATCATCGCAAGTCGGGTTATCTGCTCACCGCCGAGGGTGCCGAGCTGCGGGCACTCGCCGAACGGGTGGAACTGGATATCGTCAGCGTCACGCGGCGTGTTTCACGTTCGGGTCAGGGCCCCCTCGGCAAACTTCGAATTACCACCAGCGACTCGCTGCTGCTGTACTTCTTCACCCCCATCATCGCCGACTTCAAGGCCCTGAATGAGGGCATCACCATCGAGGTGCTGGTCGGCAATGAAACCCTCAGCCTCGCCCGGGATGAATCGGATATCGCCATCCGGGCGACGAGAAAACCTGCCGAAAGCCTGGTGGGCCGCAAGCTGGCGAACATCGCCTGGGCACCCTATTGCTGCGACAGGCAGATGACGACGGGGCCACTTTTCGAAGAGGGCCAGGCATGGGTGTCGTACTCCTCAGCGCTCAGCGGTTTGAGAGCGACCCGTTACGTCGAAAGCCGGGTCGCTGCCGAGCGCATCGCGTACCGCACCGATTCCGTTGCGGCGGCCAGCGTGGCCATCGCGGCGGGTCTGGGATATGGATTCCTTCCCTGCATGCTGGGCGACATCACGCCGGGGCTGATGCGCGCCGGGCCGGTGGTGCCTGAGCTTCAGGATGAGTTGTGGCTGCTGACTCACCAGGACATTCGAAAATCGTGGCGGGTCAAGGCATTCATGACCTTCTGCGCCGCTGCCGTGGCCAGTCAGAAAGCCCTGGTCGAGGGGCAGTCGATACTCCCGGTGACCTGAATCGAAACCGGGAGTGCAGCTCATCTATTTCGCGCCAATCACGGCCTTGCATGCGATCTCGATCAGTTGCGGACGTTGGGCAAGTCTCGACACGCCAATGATATTGCTCGCGCACTGAGGCCGCTCGGTGCCATAGGCGGCCTTGCGCACTTTGCCGACAACCGCGAAGGCAGCATCCATGTCCAGCACGTAGAGCGTTTCCTCGACAACGTCCTGCAAGGTTGCGCCATACAAGGCGAGCAACTTCGCGATGTTGTCGTAGGAAACACGCATCTGTTCTCCCATCGAAGAAAAATCACTGGGTTTTCCGTCGGCGTCCAGCGGCGCCGGGGCGACCAGGTTTCCTTCCTCGTCATGGTTGAACTGGCCTGATACGTAGATCTCGTTTCCTGCCCGCCTTGCCTGCGGATAACCATAGGCCTCCTCCCAGGGCACGCCCCAGTAAGCGGTTTGCCTGTCGAGCGGTTGTGAAGCTGCCATTGCATTCTCCTGCATGAGGGATCGATCTGATCCATAGGGGTGGGCGAATGCTAGCAGCGCAAACACGCACACTGTGGCGCAAAAATGAGCCCACAAGAGCGCAAAAGTGCGCCACCAATAAACATTTTGTTTCGTTATCTTTTGCTCGCCCTCAGCAATGACGCTGAGGAACGCACTTGTGGTCAGGGCGATACCTCTGTCTGAACCATCGCCGGGCCCAGGGCTGTTGACAGACTTGTAACGTGTGTGGTGTCGACCGAGTCGGGTCAGCCGCACGCATCCTGTTACCTGAATTTCCGGATGTGTATGAACATGGATAAATCTACCGTGCTGGCGACGCTCGCCCTGACTTCGGCCGGACAGCTCAAATCCTGGCAGATAAGAACAGCCAAACAACTGATGCTGGACAGACTGGATACCGGCATTTCCGTGACTGAACTGGCCGAAGCCTGCGCATTGTCACGCAGTCATTTTTCCCGCCTGTTCAAGGAAAGCACCCGGATGTCCCCGCAACAATGGCTGCGTGAACAGCGGGTCATGAAAAGCAGGGCGTTATTGAAGGATTCCTCGATGCTGCTCACAGAGATCGCACTGGAATGCGGGTTCTGCGATCAATCTCACTTCTGCCGTACGTTCGCCAAAGCGGAAGGCATGTCACCCAAAGCCTGGAAACAACAAGCCGCCGGCCCGATTCCGGTCGCGGCTTGAAACGGCAAGGCATCACCGGCGCACGGGATTCGGAACAGGCCGGATCCCGTGCGGTTTTGGCCGGGATATAGACCTGTACTCAAAGAGTCGGGCCTCACCCAGTGTGCCGGCACTCCAGCGCAACCCTTGGTACGGTCTCCGGCACCGCCACCCAAAGCAGCACCAGCGCCGCCATCGCGACCCCCGCCAACGTCAGGAACGCAGCGCTGTACCCGGCTTCTTGAACCACAATCCCGGCCAGGCTGTTGCTCAATGCCGCGCCCAGTCCAAACACTGTCGTAATCGCACCCAGACTGACATTGAAGTGCCCGCTGCCCAGCGTCAGGTCTTTCACCACCACCGGAAACAGCGCGCCGAAAATCCCCGCGCCGATGCCATCGAGCAATTGCACGGAAACCAGCCACCACGGATCGTTGGACAGCACATACAACACCCCGCGCAACGGCAGGATCAGGAACCCCGCCAGCAGCAATGGCTTGCGCCCCCACACGTCGGCTTTCGCCCCCACCAGCAACGCAACAGGCACCATCACCATCTGCGCCGCGACGATGCAGGCAGAGGTGAGTGGCGTGGCCATCTGCAGATTGGCTTGTGCCAGTTTCTGACTCACCAGCGGCAACATCGCCGCGTTCGCCAGGTGAAACAGCCCACAACAAACCGCAAACATCAGCAACGGTTTGTTGGTCAGCAACAGGGACAGGCCCGAAGGTCGCTTGCCCTGCCCCGTTTCGCTGGGTGAAAACCCACGGGCGAGATCGTGGTCAATGGCATCCGCCGACACGAACGAGACGGCAATCACACTGGCCAGCGCCATGACCGCCATCAGATAAAACACCGCGACCGGGCCGAACAGGTACGCGGACAAACCGGCCAACAATGCGGCACAAGCGTTGCCGGCGTGATTGAAGGTTTCGTTGCGCCCGGTCCTTCGCGTGAAGGCACGAGGCCCGGTGATCCCCAGAGTGATTGCACAAATGGCCGGTGCGAAGATCGAAGCGGCAGCGGCGCTGATGGCCTGGGTCAGGGCCACCAGGCTGAATGAGGTCACGAATGGCAGCAACAGACAGCTTCCGGTGACTACCAGTGCCGCGATCACGATCAGCGCCCGTTTGAAATGCGAGCTGTCGACCAGTGCACCCGCCGGGGTTTGCGTGATGAGCGCGGCGATCCCGGCAATCGTCATGACCAGACCGATACTTGCCGGCTCCCAGTGATGCACCGCCAACAGATAAATTGCCAGATAGGGGCCGAGACCGTCACGCACGTCGGCGAGGAAGAAATTCAGGCTGTCGAGGGACAGGTTGTTACGGCGATCGAGGTGATTGGCCACGGGAAGCGTCTTCGTTGTGGAGGTTCTGCGAGATGGCTCAACCTCTGCAAATCGAATGACCTTTTGCAGGGGATTTTAGTTGCATGAAACAGCTGCCCGTCAGGGTCCCATCAACAACTCGCGCTCGCCTTCACACACCCCCACCACATAATCCCAGACCACTCGCAATCGCACCGATTTGTGCAGCTCCCGCCGCGTACTGATCCAGTAACTGCGCTCGATACTTTCCTGCGGCAACAGCGCCACCAGATCCGGATCCGACGCCGCCATATAACAAGGCAGCACCGCAATCCCCAACCCCGAACGAGCCGCCTCTTGCTGGGCAATCACGCTGGTGCTGTGAAACACCACCCTCGGATTGCGGCAGAAGCTGTTGAGAAACATCAACTCCTGACTGAACAGCAGATCATCGACATAGCCGATCCACGCATGCCGTCCGAGATCTTCGCGACTGTGCAGTGGCGGCGCGCTGTCCAGATAGCGTTGGCTGGCGTACAGCGCGAGTCGGTAATCGGTGAGTTTGCGCGTGACCAGCATGTCTGCCGCCGGCCGTTCCAGGTGAATGCTGATTTCCGCCTCTCGATTGAGGATGCTGACGAAGCGCGGTACCGCCACCAGCTCCACTTCCAATCCCGGATAACGCTCGAACAGGCCGATCATGCGACTGGCAAGGAACATGATGCCCAGTCCTTCCGTCACGCCGACACGGATCTTGCCCAGCGGCGCCGTCGATTGGGTGATTTCCTCCTGGGCCAGCAGCGCGACGTTTTCCATGGCCTCGGCGTGCTTGAGCAGCGCCTCCCCCGCCGGCGTCATTTCGTAGCCTTGAGCGTGCTGGACGAACAGCGCGGTGCCGAGGCTTTTTTCGATGGCCTCGATATGCCGGGCAACGGTGGCGTGGGTGGTATTCAGGCGGCGGGCAGCGGTGAGCAGCCGGCCGCTGCGCTGCAACTCAAGAAAGAACCGCAGGTCGTTCCAGTCGAACATGGCTTGTCCTTGTCGGCTATCGTCAGGAAGGGCTGTTTGAAAACGCACAGCGGCTGCGCAAAAACTAACATTCTTTTGACGAAAGCTAACAACTAGGATGACTGACAACAAAAACAATAAGCGAGGTCAGGGAATGCAGACGTCCCTCGATGAATTCGATTACATCGTGGTCGGCGCCGGGCCGGCCGGGTGTTTGCTGGCCAATCGGCTGTCGGCGGATCCACAGCGGCGTGTGCTGTTGCTGGAGGCCGGCGGACGCGACAACTATCCGTGGATTCACATCCCCGTGGGTTACCTGTTCTGCATCGGCAACCCGCGCACCGACTGGTGCTTCAAGACCGAAGAACAACCGGGCCTCAATGGCCGCGCACTGAGTTATCCACGCGGCAAGGTGTTGGGTGGCTGCTCGTCGATCAACGGCATGATCTACATGCGTGGACAGGCCAACGACTACGACGGCTGGGCCGCCGAGGGCAATCCGGGGTGGGCCTGGAATGACGTGTTGCCGCTGTTCAAGCAGAGCGAAAACCACTTCGCCGGCGCGGCGCAATTTCATGGCGACAAGGGGGAATGGCGGGTCGAACGCCAGCGCCTGTCGTGGCCGATTCTCGACGCCTTCCGCAGCGCTGCCGAGCAAAGCGGCATCGCCAGCATCGATGACTTCAACCAGGGTGACAACGAGGGTTGCGGTTACTTTCAGGTCAATCAGAAAGCCGGGGTGCGCTGGAATGCGGCGAAGGCGTTTCTCAAACCGATCCGGGGCCGAGCCAATCTCACGGTGTTGACCGATGTCGAAGTGGATCGCGTGCTGTTCGAGGACGGTCGTGCCTCAAGGGTCAGCGCCCGTTGGCAAGGCCAGGTGAAAAGCTTCAAGGCGCGCAAGGAGATCGTGTTGTGCGCCGGCGCCGTGGGCTCGCCGAGCATTCTGCAACGCTCCGGAATCGGCCCGCGTCCGCTGCTGGAAAAACTCGGGATCGGCGTGGCGCATGAACTGCCGGGGGTCGGCGGCAACCTGCAGGATCATCTGCAATTGCGGCTGATCTACAAACTGGAAAACGCCCGCACCCTCAATCAGATCGCCGGCAGTGTGTGGGGCAAGATGGGCATGGGCCTGCGCTATCTGTATGACCGCAGCGGGCCGTTGTCGATGGCGCCGAGTCAACTGGGCGCATTTGCCCGCTCGGGGCCCGAGCAGACCTCGGCCAACCTCGAATATCACGTGCAGCCACTGTCGCTGGAACGCTTTGGCGAGCCGTTGCACAGCTTCCCCGCGTTCACTGCATCGGTGTGTGACTTGCGCCCGCAAAGCCGTGGCCGCATCGAAATTCGCTCCGCTGATCCACAAACGGTACCGCTGATCCAGCCCAATTACTTGAGCCATCCCGAAGACCTGCGCGTGGCCGCCGACGCGATCCGCCTGACCCGTCGCATCGTCGGCGCCCCGGCCCTGCAACCCTTCAACCCGGTGGAATACCTGCCTGGCGTGAGCCTGCAAACCGAAGAGCAACTGCACGAAGCGGCGGCGAAGATCGGCACAACGATTTTCCATCCGGTCGGCACCTGTCGCATGGGTAACGACGCGGATGCCGTGGTCGATGCGCAATTGCGCGTGCATGGTGTGCCGGGGCTGAGAATTGCCGATGCGTCGATCATGCCGCGCATTACCTCGGGCAACACCTGTTCGCCTACGCTGATGATTGCTGAAAAAGCGGCACAGCTGATTCTCAACGCTTCACAAGCAACACCTGTGGGAGCGGCGGTGCGACGATTCGACTTGCCCGCGAAAGCGGCAGATCATTCGACAGTGAGTTGAATGGCACACCGCTTACGGGAACAAGCCCCCTCCCACAAATGACCCGCATCAGATTCACGGACATCGCGCATCACCCGGACACGCAACACCAGTGGAAACAACAAAAACAATCACTGTGAGGGATACCGATATGTCAGAACACGCTCAGTCGCTGGACGCCGTGCGCAGTACGGACGCCGGCTCCGATACCCGAAAGGTCATCTTCGCCTCGTCCCTGGGGACGGTGTTCGAGTGGTATGACTTCTTCCTCTACGGCGCCCTGGCGGCGGTGATCAGCAAGCAGTTTTTCGCCGGGGTCAACGACACCACGGCGTTCATCTTCGCGCTGATGGCGTTTGCCGCAGGCTTCATCGTGAGGCCGTTCGGGGCGCTGGTGTTCGGTCGGTTGGGGGACATGATCGGACGCAAATACACCTTCCTTGCGACCATCATTCTGATGGGCGTGGCCACGTTCGCAGTGGGTCTGTTGCCCACCTACGCCAGTATCGGCATCGCTGCGCCGATCATTCTCGTGGTGTTGCGCATGCTTCAAGGCCTGGCCCTGGGGGGCGAATACGGCGGCGCCGCGACCTACGTGGCGGAACACGCGCCGATCGGCAAACGGGGTTTCCATACGAGCTGGATTCAATCCACCGCGACCCTCGGTCTGCTGCTGTCGCTGCTGGTGGTGCTCGGTTGCCGCTACTTCACCGGCGATCAGTTCGAAGTCTGGGGCTGGCGCATTCCGTTTCTGCTGTCGATCGTGCTGCTGGGGATTTCCACCTGGATTCGCCTGAGCCTGCATGAGTCGCCGGCGTATCTGAAGATGAAAGAGGAAGGCAAGGCCAGCAAGGCGCCGATCCGCGAATCCTTCGGCAAATGGGAAAACCTGAAGGTCGTCCTCATCGCCCTGTTCAGCATCAACGCCGGGCAGGCGGTGACCTTCTACGCCGCGCAGTTCTACGTGCTGTTCTTCCTCACTCAGTTCCTGAAAATGGATCCGGCGGTGGCCAACAGTCTGTTGATCATCAGTGTGGTGATCGGCGCGCCGTTCTTCATCTTTTTTGGCTGGCTGTCGGACAAGGTCGGGCGTAAACCGGTGCTGATGCTCGGCCTGCTGCTGGCCACGGCACTGTACTTCCCGATCTTCAAATCCCTGGCGCACTACGCCAACCCGGCCATCGACCGGGCCAGCCAACAGGCGCCGATCACCGTTGTGGCAGACCCGGCCACCTGTACCTTCCAGTTCGATCCGGTGGGCAAGGCCAAATTCGACAGTCCATGCGACAAGGTCAAGACCTTCCTGGTCAAGCAGGGCCTGCCCTACTCCAGCGTCGCAGCGCCTGCCGGCAGCGCGGTGCAAGTGAGCGTCGGCGATGTGAAACTCGACGGCTTCGACGAGGCCGCCCTGCGCGGCGCCATCACCCTCGCCGGCTACCCGCAGCAGGCTGACATGCAGCAGATCAACAAGCCGATGATCGTGGCCCTGATCGTCGCGCTGATCATCCTCTCCGCCATGTGCTACGGCCCGCTCGCGGCGCTGATGGTCGAACTGTTCCCGACCCGCATCCGCTACACCTCGATGTCCCTGCCGTATCACATCGGCAATGGCTGGTTCGGCGGTTTCCTGCCGACCGTGTCGTTTGCGCTGGTGGTGTACACCGGGGATATTTTCTACGGGTTGTGGTACCCGGTGCTGATTACCGGGGTAAGCCTGGTGGTGGGGATGCTCTGCCTGCGTGAAACGAAGAATATCGACCTCGACAAGAACTGAGTAACCAGGTCAATACGAGCACTGAAGATCATCCGTGGCGAGGGAGCTTGCTCCCGCCAGGTCGCGAAGCGACTCCGATACCTGCAATGTCGCGCTCCAGGTTTTTGCGACGGTTGCGCCGCCGAGCGGGAGCAAGCTCCCTCGCCACGGTTTGAGTCAGTTCAAAATTCAAGTTGGGAGCCAACAGGCATCCCACAAAGCATAATCACCAATACGTTCGACCAGGCCGGCTCGCAAAGGATTGGCCACGATATAGCGGGCAAATGGCTTGAGGTCTTCGTCATCGCGGATCGCCCTGTCGTGAAAACCGGTTTGCCAGAATGCGCCTCTTTGCTTCAGTGCGCGATTGATCGTCAGCGTGCTGCGCGACTTGACCGTCTGCATGAGGCGCTCCAACCCAACGTCTTCAAGCTGAACCAGCCAGTGTAAATGATCCGGCATGACCACCCATGCAATCGAATTTACCCATTTCCGCTCGTGACATCGTCGAAGCTCGTTCACCAGCAAACGCCCCAATCGCCAATCCTCAAAAATCCTTCGGCGTCGGTACACCACTGTGGTGATCAGGTAAGCGCGTCCGACTTCGGAACAACGCCCTCGTCGAAGTCGATGTGATTGTGGTCGTACAGGCATTTAGTTACGTCTCTGATGATGAATACCTCCATCAAAACTAGTGCCTGAGCTAAAGATCTGTCGCTGCGAACAACGTAGGAAGAGTCGGAAACTATCCCCTGTGGCGAGGGAGCTTGCTCCCGCCAAGTCGCGAAGCGACTCCGATACCTGCAATGTCGCGCTCCAGTTTTTTGCGACGGTTGGGCCGCCGAGCGGGAGCAAGCTCCCTCGCCACAGGATAGGCTGGCTTATCACATGTGCATGCGTTCAGACCTCCGCCCCCAGCAATTCAAACTTCACCTGATTGGGATAGAACGCGACGTAGTCCTTGATCTGGCTGACCGAAATCTTCGGATGTTCGTAGGTCCACACCGCATTCGCCCCTTCATGTCCGGGCACTTGCAGACTGAAGTAACTGGCGTCGCCCTTGTAGGGGCAATAACTCGTGTGGTCAGTGCGGGTGAAATACTTTTCGTCGATGTCTTCGCGGGGGATGTAGTAGACCGGCGGATAGTTGGCTTCAAGCAGCACCAGTGCTCGGGCCGAGGCGGCGACCTGAATGCCGTGGAACTTCACCAATACGCAGCCTGGCTGCTCGGCGATGGTGATGACGGGACTGGGACCGGAGGTTTTCATCGGGTGCTCCTGACAACGGCTGAGAGACCGGTTCAGGTATAACCCATGCGGCGCGATCCCGTCGGGTTCGCAGCCGAACGGTTTTTCCGCTCATAAAAAACCGCAGCCGCTGAGGGCTGCGGTTTTCCGTTTTCAGGTCAGGCGACGATATCGCTCGCCACGGCCTGCCCCACCACACCCACTGCAAAGTCCACTGAACCCTGGCCTGTGAGGTCGATCATCAGGCTGGTCTGGTTGGTCTGAGCAAAGTAAGTGAGGATCGCGTCGCCCGCATGCCCGGTGAAGCCGCTGACGAAGTTCAGCGTGGCCGCACCCGACGCGAAACCGGCAATCCCGGACAGGTCGATCTTGTCCAGACCGCTGGTGAAATCCATGATCCAGTCCGGTGCGGTCATGGTCGAATCACTGGCTGCGCCGAACACGAAGGTGTCCGCGCCTTCACCGCCCCACAGCGTGTCGCCGCCGCCACCGCCGTAGATGATGTCGTTGCCGGCACCGCCGATCAGTTCGTTGGCCGCGCTGTTGCCGATCAACAAGTCATTACCGGAACCGCCAAGGGCATTTTCCACGGTCACGCCATAGGCGATGGACACGTTGCCCACCAGACCGCCGACGTCGGAGAACGCCCCTTCGTTGAGGTTGATCTTCTGGTTCTGGCTGAAGCCGGAGAAATCCAGGGTGTCGTTACCGCCGCCGTCCCACACCGAGAACACCAGTTTGGAGGCGTTGGAAGTCGCGCTGTAGTAATCACGACCAGCGTTGGAGTTGAAACCGTACACGGTGTCATCGGCCCGGGTTTCGTAGTTGGCGCCGTAGAGTTTCTGCACGGCGACGATGTCGTCCAGCAACGGTGCCGAGGCATACGCGCCGCTGCCGTCCTTGCTGAAGTTCTGGTCGGTGTTGGCTTCGCTCCAGTAGCTCATCAGGCTGTAGCCGCGGGTGTCTTCGGCGTACTTGGCATCGTTGTAGGTCGGATTGCCATTGCCGGCGTTGTAGGCGCCCGGATGCGACAGGCCGAGGGTGTGACCGATTTCGTGGGTCAGGGTCTGGCGCCCGTAATTGTTGGTGCCCGGAGTCTTGTTGACCTGATATTGATCATTGATCAGGTACCACGACTGACCGTCATAGCTGCTGCCCTGCGGCAGGTAGGCGAACGCCGCGCCGCCGGTGCTGACATCGTAGTTGCCGAAGGTCATGTGACCATCGCCGCCCTTGCCTTCGGTAAAGGTGACGTTGGCCACGTCCGACCAGGACTGCATCGACAGCACGGCCTGGGCCTTCTGCAGAGCGCTGAACTCGCTGAAGTTGCCCAGTTTGGGGTTGTAGTTCGACGGTTTTTCGGTGAGGAACGTATAAGTCAGATCGATCTTGCCGTCGGCATTCTTGTCCTGCCACGACATCCCCTTGCGCAGGATTTCGTCAGCGGCCTGGTCGGCGGTGAACGACGGTTTGCCATTGACGGTTCCGGTGCCGCGGTCATACAGGTGGCTGAAAGCGTCGACGGCAGTGAAGGCGCTGCTGGCCTGGGAGGAAGGTTGAGACATGGTGTACGTCCTTGTTGCTAAAGAGTCAGTGTCAGACAGTAAAACGGCGATCTTCTGGCGAAATCGTCCTGTCACTCGCCCTGTTGAGGCGAGTCGAACCTGACACAGTGCCGGGCGTGAGTGCCATTCGATTTCTCGATAGCGTCCCCGATTGCCCCGGCGCAGGCTGTCATGACCGGCAATCCTTTTATCTGTATATCCATACAGATAAAAGTTGCCCCGGCGCCCGACTCAGGCCATTCTGTGCGCCTCTGCGGGCAATGATCGACGAGGGTGGTTATGCGGCTGTACCTCTGTGAAAAACCTTCCCAGGCCAAGGATATTGCGGCCGTGCTGGGCGCCAGACGCCGGGGCGACGGCTGCTGGCTGGGAACGGACGTCACGGTAACCTGGTGCATCGGCCACCTGCTGGAAACCGCGCCGCCCGATGCCTACGACGCCCGCTACAAACGCTGGGTGCTGGCGGACCTGCCGATCATCCCCGACCAATGGAAAATGACCGTCAAGCCGCGCACCGCCAGCCAGTACAAGGCGGTCAAGCGCCTGCTGGGCGAGGCCAGCGAATTGATCATCGCCACTGACGCCGACCGTGAAGGCGAAATGATCGCCCGGGAACTGGTGGAGCATTGCCGCTATCGCGGGCCGATCCGCCGCTTGTGGCTGTCGGCACTGGACGAAGCCTCGATTCGCAAGGCGTTGGCGGCGCTCAAACCGGGCGCCGAAACCTTCAGCCTGTATCACTCGGCCCTGGGGCGCTCACGGGCCGACTGGCTGATCGGGATGAACATGAGTCGCCTGTTCACCCTGCTCGGCCGGCAATCGGGCTATCAAGGCGTGTTGCCGGTGGGCCGGGTGCAGACGCCGACCTTGCGACTGGTGGTGGATCGCGACCGCAGCATTGCCGACTTCGTGCCGGTGGCGTACTGGGCCATCGATGTGCAATTGCTGCACGATCGCACGCCGTTCACGGCACAGTGGCGCGCACCGGGCGATGCCTGCGACGATCAGGAACGTTGCCTCAATCAGGCACTGGCCCAGCGAGCGGCCGCCGCAATCAGCAGCGCTGCCAGCGCCCGGGTGGTCAAACTGCGTACCGAGCGCATGCGCGAAGTGGCCCCCCTGCCCTTCGATCTCGGCACCTTGCAGGAAGTCTGTTCGAAGAAGCTCGGCCTCGGCGCCCAGGAAACCCTCGACATCGCCCAGGCCCTCTACGAAACCTACAAGGTCATTACCTACCCCCGCAGCGATTGCGGCTACCTGCCCCTGAGCCAGCACGGCGAGGCACCGGGGATTCTTGCGGCACTGCGTCAGGCGGATCCAGGCCTGGAAGCCTTGCGCGATCATCTGGAACCGCAGCGCCGCTCCCGCGCCTGGAACGACGCCAGGGTCAGCGCCCACCACGGCATCATTCCCACCGCTGCCGCGAAGCATCTGGAACGTCTGACCGGCAAGCACCGTGCGGTCTACACCTTGATTCGTGCGCGATATCTGGCGCAGTTTCTGCCCAATCATGAATACGACCGCACCCAGGCCGATTTCGACTGCGCCGGTGAAGCCCTGCGCGCCGTCGGCAAGCAGATCATCGAGCCAGGGTGGAAACGCGCGCTGCCGGAAACGCTGGCCCCGGCCAAGGGCCGTGAAGCCCCTGCACCACAAACCCTGCCGACGCTGACGCAGGGCGCCGAGTGCGCCGTGGCCGACGTGAAGCTCAAAGACCTGTGGACGCAGCCACCCAAGCCCTACACCGAAGGCGACCTGATCAAGGCGATGAAGAACGTCGCCAGACTGGTGGAAGACCCGCTGCTCAAGCAGAAACTCAAGGACACCACCGGCATCGGCACCGAGGCCACCCGTGCTTCGATCATTCAAGGCTTGCTGGATCGCGGTTATCTGATGAAGAACGGCAAGGCCCTGTCCGCCACACCTGCCGCGTTCAGCCTGATCGACGCGGTGCCCCGGGCGATTGCCGACCCGGGTACGACGGCAATCTGGGAACAGGCGCTGGACATGGTGCAGAGCGGAGAAATGAGCCTGGAAGCGTTCGTCACCAAACAGGCTGCGTGGATGAGCAAGCAGGTGAGCCGTTGCGCCGGCCTGAGCCTGACCATCAGCGGCCCACCACCTGCAGGCAAGGCCGCTGCCCCCTGGAAAAACAAACGCAAGACCACCCGACGCAAAACCACCGGCACCGGCAAACGCCCTGCAAAACCGGCTGCCAAATAAATCGCTGCGCGCTACTGTTTGTGCAGGTGATTGTCAGGAGCCCGCGGCATGTCTGTCATCGAACTGCGCGTCGCCCGGCGCGACGAACTGGACACCCTTGAAAACCTCATGCAGTTCTACACCTACGACTTCAGCGAATGGCTGCCGCTGAAGCTCGCAGAGCATGGTTTTTTCCCGATCCAGATGAAGGACGATTACTGGCGCCAGCCGGGAACCCGACCGTTCCTGATCCACGTCGACGGCGAACTGGCAGGCTTCGTGACCGTCGATGACCACCTTCTCATCGAAGGCGCCGATTACAACATCGGCTATTTCTTCGTCAGCAGGCGTTGGCGTGGCCAAGGCGTCGCGCAGTTTGTCGCCTCCGCCCTCTTGAGCCACTTGCCCGGGCGATGGCAGATTTTCCATGTCGACGCCAACCTGCCGGCGCGGCGCTTCTGGGCGAAGGTGATCAACGAGTTGAGTGGCGGCGAATTCACCCGCCAGCAACGCATCGTCGATGGCTATCCCTGCACTTTCTACAGCCTTGGCAGCCCCTCTGCCGCTGCCTGAATCACCCTTTTCTCATTCCGGAATGACTTTGTCCGACAATATGTAGTGACCAAAAATAATCACTACAAAACCGTTGACGGCGTCGTTTGGCTTTTGCATGATGCAGACGTCTCCCCGATCGGGAGCGCTGGTAACACGCTTGAGCAAGCTCGTCTGACCGCCGGGCTGTTTTTTCCGGATACACGCTGCCCACAAGGCAGATTGAAGAAGCTGACCTGGCCTGAACGTCCAGTACAAGGACGAGAAGCGCTGGCGAAAATTCTCAAGACGCTTGTGGTCGACCCTGAAAACGTCGTCAAGGAGCCTCCCGGTTTTCGCTGCTTCTCCTCGTTGTGACGCTATTGCGTAGCAGTTATTCAACACGACTACATGCAACAGATGCATGACCCCGTACTTCACACGGGCGACCGCTGACGTCCTGGTTTCGGTGCCAGGGATCAACTAACCGATGGGCTACCTGTATTAGCGAATCAACTTTGAAAGATCACCAGACTGGTCAAGGGGCAATATCATGAATCTGAACAATCAACCTACTATCGAAGAACTGGCTCGTATGTTCGCGGCAAAAAAAGACAGCCACGACAGCCATATTCTGTGGATCAGCAAGTCGGGTCAGGTCCATATCGACTGCCTGTCGCCCCATGCTGGTGAAGAAGAGTTCGACCGGAACAACCAGAACCTGCTGGCCCGCCTGAAGATGTACCGCCGTGGCCAAGGCTATGTCGGCAAGAAAGCCGCGGCCGACAAGGACTTCATCGGTAATGTTCTGCAAACGCTGAAACAGGCGTGGGACTCGATGCAGAACAAGAATGAAGTCCGGGTGATTGATCGGTTCTGCTAAGTTGCAACTTCAGTAAACAAAAGGGCCTGCTTCCGATAAGGAGCAGGCCCTTTTTTATTGATCGCAAACCCTGTTCATGAACGTTTTTCCAACACCATTTCCATGAACGCCACCGCCGCCGCACTGTGATAGTTATTCTTGCGCCGCAACAACGCCGCCCCTCGCTGCGGCGCCTCACTCTCCACACGTAAACGGCGCAACACCCGATCCTCGGTGGCAATCGCCTCCGGCAGCATGGTTGCAATCGGCGCATGCCGGATCACTTCCAGCAACGAACTCACCGAGTTCACCTCGATCTGCACCTTGGGCGTGGTGCCGTGTTGCCGGAAATACTCATCAATCGACAAGCGCGTAATGAAATCCGGCGTCAACAGCGCGAAATCCAGTTGCGCAATGTCATCCGGCGTCAGCACTGCAGCACTGTCATACAACGGATGCTCACGCCCGACCATCACCCCCAGCGTCTCGACAAATGCCGGAATGCACTCAATGTCGGGACTGCGCACCGGGGTAAAGGCAATTGCGATATCCAGCGAGTCATCTGCCAGCCCGGCCTCAATGTCATCCATCGACAGCTCGAAAATCTCCAGGTGGATCCCCGGATACCGCGCCACGTAATCACGCACCAACGGCCCGACCAGATACGCCATGAACGTCGGCGTCATGGCCAGGCGCAGCGAGCCTCGGGACAGGTCCTTCACGTCATGCAACGCACGCTTGCCCGCCTCCAGTTCCACCAGCACCCGCCGCGCGCATTCGATGTAGGCCTCGCCGGCATCGGTGGGTCTGACCGAGCGCGAGGTGCGGTCGAACAGTTCCACCCCCAGGCTTTCCTCCAGTTGGCGGATCTGTTGCGACAGGGTCGGCTGCGACACGTGCAGCGCCTCGGCCGCCCGGGTGAAACCGCCGTGATCGGCCACGGCCAGCAGGTAACGCAAATGTCGCAGCAGCATGGGACGCTCCATCTATAGGCTGTACTTATGCTTTGCATTGTATATCGGTCTTGGACGCTATGGATCAAGCAGCAGAAGATGAACCCCACACAGCAAGCCAACCCCGAAAGGAGAAGCACCATGCAATCCCAAGCCTACAACGACAGCCGCATCGCCCTGACCACCCGCGCGCTGGACGCCAAAGCGCAGAAGAATCTGTCGTGGCAGGATCTGGCCGACGGCACCGGTCTGAGCCTGGCCTACGTCACCGCCGCCCTGCTCGGCCAGCACCCGCTGCCAAAAGCCGCTGCCGAAGTGGTCGGCGACAAGCTTGAGCTGAGCGCCGAAGACGTCGCCGCCCTGCAAATCATCCCGCTGCGCGGCAGCCTCGACGGTGTGCCGACCGACCCGACCATCTACCGCTTCCACGAGATGATCCAGATCTACGGCACCACCCTGAAGGCACTGGTTCACGAGCAGTTCGGTGACGGCATCATCAGCGCGATCAACTTCAAGCTCGACATCAAGAAAGTCGAAGACCCTGAAGGCGGCTCCCGCGCTGTGGTCACCCTCGACGGCAAGTTCCTCCCGCTGCGTCCGTTCTGACCCGTCCGGGCTCGCACCCCGCGTGCGGGCCCACCCCAACCTGAATTGCCAAGTCGTCACCACATCCGTCTGGAGGCTGCCCCATGCAAAAATTTCTGTTGACCCTGGCCCTGCTCGCCGGCCTCGCCGCCCAGGCCCAGGCTGATGAAGAGGTCGTTGCCTATCGCTACGGCATGCAACTGGACATCGCGCAGGTTGTGAGCATCACCCCGGTGGCCGATATCTGCGGCGTAGTGCCGGTCGAGATGACCTACCTGGACAGTCACGGCGCAAAACACATTCTTCAATACAGCGAATTCGGTACTGGCTGCTCGAACTGAGAGGACAACACCATGAAAAACCTGATCGAAGGCTTCCTGAAGTTCCAGAGCGAAGCCTTTCCGCAACGTACCGAACTGTTCAAGTATCTGGCGACCACTCAGACGCCAGGCACCTTGTTCATCACCTGCTCCGACAGCCGTGTCGTGCCCGAGCTGCTGACGCAACAGGAGCCCGGCGAGCTGTTCGTGATCCGCAACGCCGGCAATATCGTGCCGTCCTACAGCCCGCACCCGGGCGGCGTTTCCGCGACGGTGGAGTACGCGGTAGCGGTGCTCGGCGTGACCGACATCGTGATCTGCGGCCACTCCGATTGCGGGGCGATGACCGCCATCGCCCAGTGCAAATGCATGGATCACCTGCCCGCCGTCAGCGGCTGGCTGCAACACGCAGAATCGGCGAAAGTGGTCAACGAATCACGGCCACACGCCAATGACGCCGCCAAGCTCAGTTCGATGGTGCGCGAGAACGTGATCGCGCAACTGGCGAACATCCAGACCCACCCGAGCGTGCGCCTGGCCCAGGAAAAAGGCCTGCTCAATCTGCACGGCTGGGTCTACGACATCGAGACCGGCTCCATCGATGCCCTGACAGCGGATCGCCGCACCTTCGTCTCGCTGGCCGAGCAACCAACGACCTGCGCGGTCTATGGCCAATCGGTCGATGCCGCCTGAACCGAACGCCCCGCACCTGCCGGGGCGTTTACTTTGTATCAGCGTGTAGCCAGCGCCCCGCCAGACACAGTTCCATGCACCCGCGCCGGGAGGCGGACACATCAGCGATACAGCCAGCGTTTTGAATAAGCCCGAACGCTGCATTCCTCCTCCCGACACAAGGAACATTCGATGAACAAACTGTTTGCAGGACTGGCGCTTACCGCTGCCATGGCCGCCGCGACTTCGGCGATGGCTGCCGAGAAACCCACCGTGGTGCTGGTGCACGGTGCCTTCGCCGATTCCAGCAGCTGGAACGGAGTGGTGAAGATTCTGGAAAAGGACGGTTATCCGGTGGTCGCCGCCGCCAACCCGTTGCGTACCCTCAAGGGTGACGCGCAATCGGTCGCCGACGTGCTGGCCGGGATCAAATCACCTGTGGTGCTGGTCGGCCACTCCTACGGCGGGCCGGTCATCAGCGAAGCTGCGTACGGCAACGCCAATGTGAAAGCCTTGGTGTATGTCGCCGCGTTTGCGCCCGAAACCGGTGAAACCGTGGCCGGGCTGGCCGGCAAGTTCCCCGGCAGCACCCTCGGCCCGACCCTCGCGCCGCCCGTTGCCCTGAAGGACGGTGGCAAGGATCTGTACATCCAGCAGGACAAGTTCCATGACCAGTTCGCCGCCGACGTACCGAACGCCGACGCGAAACTGATGGCGGCGACCCAGCGTCCGGTCACCGAAGCGGCGTTGAACGAGGCCGCCAGCGAGCCGGCGTGGAAAACGATTCCGTCGTGGTTCGTGTACGGCGACAAGGACAAGAACATTCCGCCGCAAGCCATGGCGTTCATGGCCGAACGGGCGCACGCGAAAAAGACCGTGGTGGTCAGGGGCGCGTCCCATGTGGTGATGGTGTCGAATCCCAAAGCCGTGGCCAGCCTGATCGAAACCGCCGCCACCGCCAAGTGATACAAAACGCCGCGCCTGTCATTGCGACAGGCGCGGCGTTTGGGTTTTAGCGTTTTACACCCAGATCGATTTGCGTCATGCGGCTGCGGACGGTGAATACCCCGTCACCCGAAAGAATCGCGCTGCGGGCAAACAGGCGACCGCTTTCCCAGTTCGAAAGGCCCAGCTCCGGCTTGTTCAACGCGTACTGGCCATCGACCCAACGGGTGATCCCGTTGCCCACGAACGGCGCGTTGACCGCGTTGTAGAAACGCTCCTGAGTCACAGCATCTTCGCTGATCAACGACACGGTGAACTGCGGGCTGTAGCGGTTGAACAGTGAGATGGCCTGATCCAGATCATCGACGATCATCAGGCTGGTTTCCGGGGTCTCTTCCCACTCCCACTCACGTCCCAGTTGTGCTTCGGGCAGTGGCTCGGCCTGGGCTTCGGTCCGGTATCCCTCGGCGCGACAGACCTCGACCGTCGCGCTCTGCCAGTCGCCCGGCAAGTAACTTTCGCTGCCTTCGACAATGTGCAATTTGCAGCCCTGACCGCGCGCGGTGCCGGCCTGCTGCAAGGCATCGAGGAACAATGGCACCAATTCGGCGGCACGGTCGCGCTGGATCAGGCAGACGTTCAAGGTGTTGCAGACCTTGCGATCCAGCGAATTGCGCACCACGGCGGCGAAGCGTCTGGCATCGGCATTACGGTCAGCAATCAGCCATGCGCCACCGGTGCCGTGCAGGCTGACGGCGGTGCCGGCCTGCTGGGCGATGCTGCCCAACTGACTGACTGCACGGCCCGAACCACGGGCCACGGCCAGCGACAGACGCCGGTCGGCGAACATCGCCCAACCGGCGGCATGGTTGACGCTCTCCACCAGCGAGACCGCACCTGTCGGCAGACCGGCATCGGCCAGCGCCGGATTCAGGGCGTGAGTGACGATGGCCTGCGCGGTGCCCAAGGCATCGCTGCCAATGCGCAGCACGGCGGTGTTGCCGGTACGCAGTACGCCTGCGGCATCGGCAAAGACATTTGGCCGACCTTCGAACACGAACGCGACGATGCCCAGCGGCGACACCACCTGCTCGACCTTCCAGCCGTCATGCTCGACGCTGCTGAGCACTTTGCCACGGGTGGCCGGCGCATCACGCCAGGCGCGCAGGCCGGCGATCATGTCGCGGCGCATGCGTTCGTCAGCGAGCAACCGGGTCGTGGATCGACCGCGTGCCTTGGCCCGTTCGATGTCGGCAAGGTTGGCGGTTTCGATAAGCGCCCAGGCGTCCGGGTTTTCCAGGCGTTGAGCGAACAGATCGAAGAAGCGGCTGATCGCTTCATCCGACACGGCGGACAACGCCGTAAACGCGGCCGCTGCGCGCTCGATCGCCACCGAGGCCGCTTGCTGATCCGCCACTGGAATCAGCAACAGCTCGCCGCTCACCTGCTCCACCAACAGGTGGTCGCCGGGTCGGAAACGCTCGGCCAGTTCGGGGCTGACCACGGTGACGCGGTTACCGGCGAAAGGGATGGGCGTGCCAGCGACGAGACGTTCGAGCGCGAGAGACATGGAGCGGATTCACCATATTGAGGGCGGCCGGAAAATGTATAGCTTGCCCACCCTCAAAGCAACACAGGCTCAGAACACCGACCAGCCGATCCGCGAACTGAGCATTTCCAGCGCCGCCATGCCCGCCAGCGAGTTGCCCGCCGCGTTGAGCTCCGGCGACCACACGCACACCGTGAACTGCCCCGGCACCACCGCAACGATGCCGCCGCCGACGCCGCTCTTGCCCGGCAGGCCGACGCGGTAGGCGAAGTTGCCGGCCTCGTCGTAGAGACCGCTGGTGGCCATGATCGAGTTGACTTGCTGGGTCTGGCGGCGGGTCAGGATCTGTTCGCCGCTGTGCTTGCAATAGCCGTCGTTGGCCAGGAAACAGAATGCCCGGGCCAGGTCGATACAGCTCATGCGCAACGCGCAGTGACTGAAGTAGCTGCGCAGCACGGCTTCGACATCGTTGTGGAAATTGCCGAAGGACTGCATCAGGTAAGCCATCGCCGCATTGCGTGCGCGGTGCTGGTATTCGGAATCGGCGACTTTGCCATCGACCATCACTTGCGGATTGCCCGAAAGCCGCCGCACGAAATCGCGCATCGACAAGGCCGGCGCGGCGAAGCGCGACTGGTTGATGTCACAGATCACCAGCGCCCCGGCATTGATGAACGGATTGCGTGGACGGCCACGTTCGAATTCCAGCTGCACCAGCGAGTTGAACGGCTGACCGGACGGCTCGTGGCCCAGTCGCTCCCAGATCGCCTCGCCGGAGTGTTCGATGGCCTGAACCAGGCTGAACACCTTGGAAATACTCTGCACCGAGAACAGCGTCTCGGCATCGCCGGCGCAATACATCTCGCCGTCATTGCCATATACGGCGATGCCCAGTTGATCGGGCGGCACGGTGCCGAGGGCGGGAATGTAGTCAGCCACCTTGCCCTGCCCGATCAGGGGCCGGACTGCGTCAAGGATCTCGTTCAACAGCGCTTGCATGCCGGGTCTCGAAGTCTCGCCCCATGGGATTGCGGGGACACGGTGGCTAGACGCTGCGCCCGCCGGCCGAATCACACCGCGTTTGTGTATCGCACTGTATATGGCGTAGCCCCATACACACCCTGAGCGCAAATCCCCCGACAGACGACACATCCCCGATACAGCCCGACGTTCAAATGAACCTGTCGATCGGCAACCCCGATCAAGCCTTTGAACTCATATTCCTTATCGGAGATTCACCATGACCAAGCTCTCGAAAAACGCTTTGACCCTCGGCCTGCTGCTGGCCGGCGGTATTGCCCTGTCCAACGCGGCTTCGGCCTCCGAAGCGTTCAGCGTCAAGCAACTGGATCACGGTTACAGCCAGACTCAGGCCCAGGCCGATACCCCGGAAAAAACCTCGGAAGGCAAATGCGGCGAAGGCAAGTGCGGCGCCGGCGAATGACCCTCTTCACGGGGCATCCCGGTGCCCCTTTTTCCCTTGCTTGAATGGAGTTCTCCCATGACAACCGCCCTCTCGACCGCCGTCAAAGGCCTGCACCTGAACCTCGATCGCGCCGGCCAGTGGCTGGCGCCGCTGACCCTGCGCCTGTTCATCGCCTGGGAGTTTTTCGAATCGGGCCTGGAGAAATTCAACGGCCAGAACTGGTTCGAAGACATTCAGGACCGTTTCCCGTTTCCCTTCGATCACTTGCCGGCGACGCTGAACTGGGAGCTGTCGATGTGGGCCGAGCTGATCTGCGCCCTGGCAATCCTGATCGGATTTGGCACGCGGATCTCGGCGATTTCGTTGATTGTCGTGACCGTGGTCGCGACCGCTGCTGTGCACTGGCCGGCAGACTGGTCGTCATTGAGCGAACTGGCCCAGGGTTACGCGATCACCAACAAGGGCTTCGGCAACTTCAAACTGCCGGCGATTTACCTGGCGGCGCTGGTGCCACTGGTGTTCGCCGGGGCCGGCAGATTGAGCCTGGATGCGTGGCTGGCGCGACGTTTCTGGAAACGCGCCAGCCGCTGAGGATCAGTGCGCCCGGTCCAGCCCCGCCAGCAACGCGCTGTCACGGCTGTAGATGTCCGGCGCATAGATCACCCGGCCCTGCCCGTCGGCC
The DNA here is from genome assembly GCF_024981055.1 of Pseudomonas sp. BW7P1. Taxonomy (NCBI): domain Bacteria; kingdom Pseudomonadati; phylum Pseudomonadota; class Gammaproteobacteria; order Pseudomonadales; family Pseudomonadaceae; genus Pseudomonas; species Pseudomonas sp. BW7P1. The sequence continues at coordinate 3,690,796 of NZ_CP103374.1, forward strand.
TGGGCCGTCCAGTAGGTCATCAGGATCGGCACCGGATTGCTCAGGCGAAATTCATGGGTGGTGCCGGTGGCCAGCAAGGTGTCGGTACGGGCTCTTTCTGCCGGGCTGAGCAGGTAGTCGCGCAGTTTCATCGGATGCTCGACCCGCACACAACCGGAACTGAACGCCCGCGGGCCTTTATCGAACAGCGCCTTGCTCGGTGTGTCGTGCAGGTACACCGAGAAGGGATTGGGGAAACGGATGACCATCTGCCCCAGCGGATTGCGTGGCCCGGCGTCCTGGCGCAGAAGGATGTTGCCGGGGTTGTCCCAGTCGATGTCGGCAGCAGCCAGCGGCTGACCATTGGCATCGAGCACTTGCAGGTTCTGACGACTGAGGAAGGTCTGGTCCTTGCGGATTTCCGGCAGTTTGTCTTCCTTCCAGATGGTCGGCGGCACGGTCCAGGTCGGGTTCAGCGTCAGGCGCGTCACGCGGGATTTGAGCAACGGCGTCTGGCGCTCGGCGCGCCCGACCTGGGTGCGGGTCTGCCACACCGGCAGGCCGCCCTGATACAAGGTCAGTTCGGCAGCGGCGACGTTGACCAGCAAACCATCGGGCTCCATGTCCTGAGCCAGCCAGCGGAACCGCTCCAGGTTGATCCGCAGTTGTTCGCGGCGAGTCAGCGGGCTGATGTTCATCTCGGCAATGGTCCCCGGCCCGACCACACCGTCGGCCTGCAACGAATGACTCGCCTGAAAACGCTTCACCGCCTCCACCAGCACACCGTGATAAGCGTTGTCCGGCGTGCCGACCACACTGCTCAGATAACCTTCGCTGTACAACCGTCTGGCCAGATCCGGCACGCGTTTGTCTTCCATGTCCGGGCGCAACAGCGGCCCGTTGCCCACCGGTTGCCAGTGCGGCAAGGCCTGCAGGCGTTGTGCGGCGTAAAGATGACGCAGATTCCGGTATTGCACCAGGCGCGGGCGGGCCAGATCGAAAGCGGCGGCCACGTCATGCATGCCCGGCACGGCGATGGCGAGCAACTCGGCCTGACGGTCGCGGGGCGTATCGTCGGCGTGCCACAGCGGTTCGAAGTGTGACTGCAGCAAACGACCGTAATGCAGGTCCTGCAAGGCCTGCAGGTAGTTGCGGCTGATGTCGATGTCGGCACACAGCTCGCCGTCCTGCGGGGCCGTGTCAGCGACCGGATAGCGTTTCGGATTCAGGCCATCGTCGGCCAACGATTGCAATTGCGCATGCAAGGCCGGCAATTGTCCGGCCGCGGCCCACACCGGCATCCAGTCCTGCTGCCGGTAGAACGCCTGCAGTTGCTCCAGGGCCGGGCCACTGAGGCGGGCGGCAATTGCCGGGCAGGCCTGAGGCAAACTGATCAACGCGGCCTGCAACGGACTCTGCGGTTCAACGGGCGCTTGCGCCGCAAGCGTCGGCAGTGGCTCTTCAGCACAAACGACAAACGGCGCAGCGAGCAGACAAATGCTCAAGTAGCATGCGTACTTTTTGAACAACTGCTTTACTCCAATCCGTGGCCGTCTTGATTGACGGTCAACCTTACATCAGGTGCGGTGATACAGTCAGGTCCGATTCGCGGGCCGGGCCGGGGACGACTGGACGTCAGGAGCCAAAGTGCCAAACAAGTAGCCAGTGAGGACTCACTATAAATGTTGACGTTTTTGCGCCGACTTCTGCTGACTGCCACTGCCATGGGGCTGGTGACCAGTCAGGTTCTTGCCGCCGGCACCCCTTCGCCGGTTCTCTACAACAGCCTCGCCCACGCCGCGCCGGAACTCAATCCCCAGGCGCTGAAAGGTGCCTTGAACGCCATGCAATGCGCGATCAACAACGGTGCGAAGCAGTCCCGGCACCTGGCGATCATCGACTATTCGCAACCGTCCACCGAGCGGCGTCTGTGGATTTTCGACCTGACACAGAAAAAACTGATCCTGCGCGACCTGGTCGCCCACGGCTCGAAGTCCGGCGATAACTTCGCCACGCGCTTCTCCAACCGCGAAGGCAGTTTCCAGTCCAGCCTTGGACTGTTCCGCACCCAGGAAAGTTACGAAGGCACCCATGGTTATTCGCTGCGCATGGACGGTCTGGAGCCGGGCGTCAACGACATGGCCCGCGACCGCGCCATCGTGATCCACGCCGCCGATTACGTGAATCTGTTCTGGAGCAAACGCACGGGCCGGCTGGGTCGCAGCCAGGGTTGCCCGGCGGTGCGTCCGCAAGTCGCCCGGCGGGTGATCGACAGCCTGAAGGACGGCCAGTACATGTTTTCCTGGTACCCGGATCAGCATTGGCTGAAATCCTCGCCGTACCTCAACTGCCAGCCGCAGCAGATCGCGAGTATTCTCAGCACCCACGGCAGTTGAAAACCACACGTGTCAAAACAATCCCCTGCCCGCGCAGGGGATTTGTGTTTTCAGGGTTCCATTACAGCTTTGTCATGGAGTTGTCGGTTTGCCGAGCGGATCGCCCGGTAGCCTGAAGTTGTTCCGGCGCACCTGCCGATCCACTTCACCGATACGAGCGACTCATCATGAAAACCCTGATCCTGGCCTTCACCGCCCTCCTCGCCACCGGCTCCGTGTTCGCCGCACAAGTGCCCGAGCGCACAGTGATTCACGACACCAACGGCTTCTACGTGCATCTGGATGTCGACAAAGTCCTCTCCAGCACCGATATTTCCCAGACCTGCGGCGTCATCCCCGCACGGCTCGATTACCTCGACCACCAGGGCCGCGAACATGTGCTGGATTATCAAGTGCAAGGCAGCGGCTGCACCAATGACCATTGAGGCGCGTTCATGAATATCCTTGTCGTCGAAGACGAACCCAAGGCCGGCAACTACCTGCTCAACGGCTTGCAGGAACTGGGTTACAACGTGAGCCTGGCCCGGGACGGCGCCGACGGTCTGCACATGGCGCTGGAACACGACTTCGACGTGATCGTGCTGGATGTGATGATGCCGAAAATGGACGGTTGGGAGGTTCTGCGCCGGCTGCGCAGGGAAGCCGACACGCCGGTGCTGTTCCTCACCGCCCGGGACGACATCGCCGACCGGGTCAAGGGCCTGGAGCTGGGCGCCGACGATTACCTGATCAAGCCGTTTTCCTTCGCCGAACTGGTGGCGCGCCTGCGCACCCTGACCCGGCGCGGGCCGATTCACGAAGACGAGCAATTGCAGGTGGCCGATCTGCAGATCGACGTGCTCAAGCGCCGGGTCACCCGCGCCGGCAGCCGGATCACCCTGACCAACAAGGAATTCGCCCTGCTGCAACTGTTCGCCGCTCACACCGGACAAGTGCTGTCCCGCTCGCTGATCGCCTCGCGGGTGTGGGACATGAATTTCGACAGCGACACCAATGTGGTCGATGTCGCCGTGCGCCGCCTGCGGGCGAAGATCGACGATCCGTTCCCGCTCAAGCTGATCCACAGTGTGCGCGGCATCGGCTACCGCTTCGATACCCAGCCATGAAAACCGCCGGCACGTATTCCCTGACGTGGCGCCTGGCGCTGGTGTTCGCGGTGCTCGCCTTCGCGGCGCTGGCGGGCCTCGGCGCGGCGCTGTACAACGCGCTGGATGAGCAATTGACCCGCCGCGATGACATCCAGATGGTCAGTCGCATCGATCAGTTGCGCACCATCCTCAACGACAGCAACACCCTGGAGCTGATCCAGAACAAACCGGCCCTGTTTCAGAACATGCTGGGCAACCGCGAAGCGTTGTTGACCATCGGAGCCCCCGGGCAGCCCCCCTTGTTCGTGGTCAATCCCGGCAATCTGGCGCTGCCGACCGTGCCGGCGGTGCCGATCAACCATGTGATGGACCTCAACGACGTGCAGCATCTGCCGAGCATCAACGGCGTGCCGTTCTCGGCGGTGGCGGCCAGTATCGACTCCGGCGACCAGGGCAATCTGCAGGTGCTGATCGCCAAGGTGATGAGCGAACGCACGGCGATGCTCGCCAATTACCGGCTCAGCGTGTATGGCCTGGCGACACTGGCAGCGCTGCTGCTGGCGGTGGTGGGTTGCCTGCTGGTGTATCGCGGCCTGCTGCCGCTGCGGCGGATCGCGCGGCATGCCCACGGAATCGGCGTCGGCAACCTCGGCGAACGCCTCGACAGCCACGGCACGCCGAAAGAATTGCAGCCGATGATCGAAGCCTTCAACGCGATGCTCGATCGCCTCGCCAAAGGTTTCGCGCAGTTGAGCCAGGTCTCCACCGACATGGCCCACGAACTGCGCACACCGATCAACAACCTGCTCGGTGAAACCCAGGTCGCCCTGCAACAGAATCGCAGTACCGAGGCCTATCAGCAGTTGCTCGCCTCCAACGTCGAAGAACTCGAACGCCTGGCGCGCATGCTCGACAACATGCTGTTTCTCGCCCGCACCGACCCGGCCACGGCCCTCAGCCAGCGCCAGGAACTGGACGCGGGTGATGAGATGCAGCGCATTGCCGATTACTTCGAAGGCCTGGCCGCCGATGTCGGCATCAGCATCGAGGCCCATGGCAGCGGCGTGATCTGGGCCGAACCGATGCTGCTGCGCCGGGCCCTGGCCAATCTGTGCGCCAACGCGATCAAGTACGGTGCGCCGGACTCGACGCTGGAGGTCGAAGCCATGGCCGAACCCGATGGCAGCTACCTGCGGGTACGCAATCACGGAGCGACGATTGCTCCCGAGCATCTGTCGCGGCTGTTCGAACGCTTCTACCGCGCCGACCCGTCCCGCGAGCGTTCAGCCCAATCCAACGGTCTGGGCCTTTCGATCGTGGCGACCATCATGCAATTGCATCAGGGCCGCTACAGCGTCAGCAGCGTTGAGGGCGTCACCTGCTTTGAGCTGTTCTTTCCCGCACGGGAGACGCCAGGCGCCAGTGTGTGAAAGCGCCGAGCCCGAGCGCCGCAAGCATCAATGCCGTGGCAACACCGAAGGTCATGTGCAAACCAGCGGCGATGACCGCAGCCGGCGCCCGCGTCGGATTGCCCGTAGCCAGGGCAAACACCGCGCCCATGGCCGCCGCCCCGGTGATCAACCCCAGATTGCGTGACAACCCGAGCATGGCCGAGACCACCCCGCGCTGATCCTGCCCGACGCCCGCCATCAACCCGGTGTTGTTGGCGGCCTGGAACAGCGCATAACTCAGGGCCACCAGCGTAATCGGCAACACATAGGCAAGCAGTCCGAGACTCACCGGTAACAGCGCCAGCAAACCACAACCGCAGGCCAGCCCCAGCAATGCGCCCGGCACCATTCGCCGCGCACCGAAACGATCCACCAGACGCCCTGCCGGCACGCCGCTGAACGCCGCCAGCATGGGTCCGATCGACAACACCAGTCCGGTTTGAGTGCTGGTGAGGCCCAATCCCCGGCTCAGATAAAACGGCCCGACCACCAGCGTGGTCATCATCACCGTCGTCACCAGCCAGGTCAGCGCCAGACTGCCGCTGATTCGTGTGTCGGCGAACAGAGACAAGTGAATCAGCGGCGCCCTGCTCCTTTTTTCGACCAGGATGAACATCCCCGCCCCCAACAGGCTGAGCAGCAACAATGTCCGGGTGAATCCTTCGACTGTCATCGCCAGTGCATAGGCCGCGAGTGTCAGCATCAGCAGCGCGGTGCCGGGATAGTCAAATGCGACAGACTTGCGTGCTGTCCGGTCCGCCGGCAGGTAGCGGTACACCAGCCAGACATTGAGCAAGCCCAGCGGCACATTGATCACAAAGATCGACTGCCAGCCGACATGGGCCATCAACAGCCCGCCCAGCGACGGTCCGAGAGTCGTGCCGGTGGCCGACATGGTGGCCAGCAACCCCATTGCACTGCCGGCCCTGGATTTGGGTACCGCATCGGCCACCAGTGCCACGGTCAACGCGAACATGATCGCCGCACCGAGGCCTTGTACCGCCCGCGCACCGATCAGCCAGGCAAGGCTCGGCGCCAGCGCGCAAGCCAGCGAGGCGGCGGTGAAAATGCCGATGCCGATCATCAGCAAGCGCCGGCGACCGAAGCCGTCCCCCAGCCGCCCGACGCTGACAATCAAGGTGGTGATCGCCAGCAGATAGGCCAGAACGATCCACTGCACTTGTTGAAACGTCGCCTCGAACGCCGCTGCCAGGGTCGGCAGTCCGGCGTTGGCGATGCTGGTGTCCAGCGACGGCATCAACATCGACAGCGCCAGACTGGTCAGCGCCCAGCGGGCTGAAGGGCTCAGAGGTTCTCGATGCATGGGGGGCTCACAGGGCAGAAGTCATGGGGCATAGCCTGAGCCTCGACAATACACGGCGCAAGACGCATGATTTGCACTCAATACCTGCATGAAACGCCATGTCATGAATGCACCCGACCTGAACCTGTTGATCACTCTCGACGTGCTGTTGAGCGAAGGCAGCGTCGCCCGCGCCGCCACACGCCTGGGGCTGAGCCCGTCCGCCATGAGCCGGGCGCTGGCCCGGTTGCGCGAGACCACCGGGGACCCGTTGCTGGTGCGCGCCGGTCGCGGACTGGTGCCGACGCCGCGGGCGCTGGAGTTGCGCGACCGGGTCGGTTATCTGGTGCAGGAAGCCGAAGCAGTACTGCGGCCGGCGGCAGTGCTCGATCCCGGCCAGTTACGCCGCACCTTTACCCTGCGCAACACCGACGGTTTTGTCGAAACCTTCGCCGCTGCCCTGCTCGTTCGCATCGCCGAGGAAGCACCCCATGTGCGCCTGCGCTTTGTGCAAAAGGCCGACAAGGACAGCACGCTGCTGCGCACAGGCCGGGTGGATCTGGAGACCGGTGTGGTCGACGACAGCACCGACCCGACGCTGCACAGTCGCATCCTGTTCCGCGATCAGTGGATCGGGGTGGTGCGTGAAGGACATCCGTTGAGCAGTGGCAAGGTCAGCGCCAGACGCTTCGCGTCGGGCCAGCACATTCTGGTGTCACGGCGCGGGCGCAGCAGCGGTCCGGTGGACGAAGCGTTGCTCGCCCTGGGCCTGACGCGGGACATCGTCACCTCGTTCGGCGGGTTTTCGGCGGCGTTGACGCTGGTCCGAGAATCCGACCTGATCGCCACGGTTCCGCAGCGTCACACCAGCAAACTGCGAGCGGGCCTGTTCAGTTTCGACCTGCCGTTGCGCATGCCGGACATCAGCGTGTCGATGCTGTGGCACCCTCGCATGGACGCCGACCCGGCGCATCGGTGGTTGCGCAATTGTGTGCGAGAGGTCTGCGCCTAACGCGCCTCCCCGTCCCTGGGTTTGTAAAACAGGAATTTCCCGGTCTCGGCGGTCCGGGTGTACTGCTTCGCCCAGTTCGGGTCGACGTTGTGGTCATGAAAATACAGCGCGCCATGGGTGCGGTCGGGGAGCTGACGGTTCAGGGCCTTGCCGGCAATTTCCTTGGCCAGCGCATATTCCGCGTCTTCCTTGACCTGATCGGACTTGCCGTCGCACCACCAGGAAAACTGGCAACCCTTGGCTTCCGAACCCTGCTTGACCACCTCACACACGGTGCCCGGAAAACCGTCGTGGCCCAGACGATTCATCACCACATTGGCCACCGCCTCCATTTCTGCCGTGTCCTTGCCCTTGGCTTCCCAATAGATGCTGCGCGCCAGGCAGGTGATGGGATCATCCAGCGGCGCGGTGCCGGACGGATCCACGGCTTGCACTTCCTTGGGGGTGATGGCTTCGGACTTCGGCGCGGGGGGCGCACCGGGTTTGTCGGCGGCTTTCTCTTCCAGTACCTCGGCTTTCGCTTCGGCCTTTTCCTTGATCGGCGCCTGATCGGTGGCCAGCACCGCGCCGCTCAGCAGGGTCAACACAAGACAGCAGATCATCCCGTGCACTTTCATGATCGATCTCTTCCGGCAGCGCCCGTTGCGGGCAACGTGTTACGTGGCTGAAACGCCCGGAATCCGGGGGCTTCGGAGATTGTAGACGGCAGAATCCGGCACAACGTTCCGCCACCGGAACCCTTTGATGAAGAAAAAAGACATTGCGCGCCCCCGGGGCGTTTCGCGCATCATGGGCGCACTCAGCCCAAGGGAGATTTCCATGCGCTTCATGCCATCCGTTCTGCGATTCGCCGCGTTGTCCACGGGCCTGGCGCTGGCCGCTTCGGCCATGGCCGGCGATGAGTCGCAATTGATCGAGTCGATCAACAGCTACCGCAGCCAGCCCCAGCGCTGTGGTTCGCAGGCGTCCAGCGAATTGCCGCCGTTGTCGGCCGATCCGCGCCTGCGTCTGCCGGCCAGTGGCATGGTCGATCTGCAGCAGGCCATGGCCAGCGCCAGTTACCCGATGGTCAACGTGCAGGCGATCACCCTCAACGGTCCTCGGGACCCGGTGGCGGCCATGAAGGCGATCCAGGAGAGTTTCTGTCAGGTGGTGCTCGATCCGCAGTTCGTCGACATCGGCGTCAGCCGCGCCGACCGCGACTGGCGCATCACCCTGGCGCGACCGCTGCTGTCGGCGCGTCTGGGTGACGGGCAAGCCGAGGGTCAGAAGCTGCTGACGCAAATCAATGCCGCCCGCAACCAGCCGCGCCAGTGCGGGGGTCAGGCATTCTCGGCGGCTGCGCCACTGGCGTGGAATGCGGTACTGGGTGGCGTCGCTCAGGATCACAGCCGCGAGATGGCCAACAACAATTATTTCGACCACAAGGACCGCAACGGCGGAACTCCCGGCGACCGCGCCGAACTGGCCGGCTACAGCGGCCAGCAGGTCGGCGAGAACATCGCCGCCGGGCAGGACACCGTGCAGAAAGTGGTCGATGGCTGGCTGGCCAGTCCTGGTCATTGCGCCAACCTGATGAACCCGCAATATCGTGAGCTCGGCGCTGCCTACGCAGTCGATCCGAAGAGCAGCGCCGGTATTTACTGGACCGCGATGTTTGGTGGCGAGTAAGTATTAAAACCACCACTGAACACTGTGGGAGCGAGCTTGCTCGCGATGGCGGTGTGTCATTCACCGTTGATGTAACTGACACATTGCTATCGCGAGCAAGCTCGCTCCCACAGGACTCAGTGGTGGACTCAGACTTGGGCAATAAAAAACCGGAGCCAGGCTCCGGTTTTTTTATTCAGTGGGTTCTCATCCCCGCCGCATGCATCGCCAGTTTCAGCAGGCATGCCACCACCGCCAGCGAGACCACGCTGCCGGACCAGATCAACAGCAGCCAGCCCAGACGTTTGTACCAGCGACTCTTCACTTCACGCATTTCAATGGTAGCCATCGCCGATCCTCACTTTGCCGCGGAACACGTAGTAGTTCCAGAAGGTGTACATCAGGATCACCGGCAGGATGAACAGCGCACCGATCAGGGCGAACAACTGACTGGTTGCCGGTGATGCCGCGGCCCACAGGCTGACCGACGGCGGAATGATGTTCGGCCAGATGCTCAGTGCCAGGCCGATGTAACCGAGGAACATCAGCCCCAGAGTGAATACGAACGGCCAATGGGTGTGTCGCTGACGCAACGAACGCAACAGACCGAACAGCGCCAGCACTGCCAACACCACCAGCCCGGCGAACACGGTGAGGTGCGCATGGTTGAACCAGCGGGTGGCCAGTTCAGGATGCAGCTGCAGCGTCCACGCACCGATCACCAGCACCATCGCCAGCAACAGCCAGGCCAGCGGACGGCTGTAGTGACGCATCCGCGACTCGAGCATGCCTTCGGTCTTGACCAGCAGCCAGGTACTGCCGAGCAAGGCATAAGCGACCACCAGACCGACGCCGCAGACCAGCGGGAACGGTGCCAGCCAGTCGAGTCCGCCGCCGGCGAACTGCCGGTCCACCACGGGAATACCGGCCACATACGCGCCGATCACCACGCCTTGGGAGAACGTCGCCAGCAGCGAACCGCCGATGAATGCCCAGTCCCACAGATGACGTTTTTCAGCCGGCGCCTTGAAGCGAAACTCGAACGCCACACCACGGAAGATCAGCCCCGCGAGCATGAAGATCAGCGGCAGGTACAGCGCTTCCAGAATCACCCCGTAAGCCAACGGAAACGCGCCGTACAACGCTGCGCCACCCAGCACCAGCCAGGTTTCGTTACCGTCCCACACCGGTGCGACGGTGTTCATCATCACGTCGCGTTCCTGCGCGTCGCTGATCAGCGGAAACAGGATCCCGAGGCCCAGATCGAAGCCGTCCATGATCACGTACATCATCACCCCGAAGGCAATGATCACGCCCCAGATCAACGAGAGATCGATACCTTGAATACCCATGACTCAACGCTCCTTTATCAGTGGATCCGGGTCGCGGATTCGAGGTTGTCGGTGACGGCCGAGAGTGGCCGGCGCGGGGTCTGCGCTTGAGTGCCTGCGGGCGGATGTTCGTGGTGCGGCTGCGGGCCCTTGCTCACCAGTTTCATCATGTAGCCGATGCCGACGGTGAACACCGAGCAGTAGATCACCACGAACAGCGCCAGCGACGTGCTCATCTGCGCCACCGAATGTTGCGACGCAGCGTCATGGGTGCGCATCAGGCCGTACACCACCCACGGCTGACGTCCGACTTCAGTGGTGATCCAGCCCGCCAGCAACGCGATCAGGCCGCTCGGTCCCATCAGCAGCACCAGCCGCTGGAAGCCGCGATGCCGGTAGACCTTGCCGTTGCGCCGCAGGGCCAGGCCCAGCACACCAACCAGAATCATCAACATGCCCAGCCCGGCCATGATGCGGAAGCTCCAGAAAATCACGGTGGAGTTCGGCCGGTCTTCTTTCGGGAAACTCTTGAGCGCCGGGATCTGCTTGTCGAGGCTGTGGGTGAGAATCAGGCTGCCGAGGTACGGAATCTCGATGGCGTATCGGGTCTTCTCCGCCTGCATGTCCGGCAGGCCGAACAGCACCAGCGGCGTTGGCTCGTTGTCGGCGTTTTCCCAGTGCCCTTCGATGGCGGCGATTTTGGCCGGTTGGTGTTCCAGGGTGTTCAAGCCATGGGCGTCACCGACCACCGCTTGAATCGGTGCCACGATCAAAGCCATCCACAGCGCCATGGAAAACATCTTGCGCACCGGTCGGGTGTCGTTGCCGCGCAGCAAATGCCAGGCCGCCGAAGCGCCGACGAAGAACGCCGTGGCCACGAACGCGGCAATCGCCATGTGCGCCAGACGGAACGGGAACGACGGGTTGAATACGATGGCCAGCCAGTCCAGCGGCATCACCCGACCATCGACGATGTCGAAACCCTGCGGGGTCTGCATCCAGCTGTTGGAAGCGAGAATCCAGAAGGTCGAGATCAGCGTACCGATGGCGACCATCACCGTGGCGAAGAAGTGCAAGCCACGACCCACGCGATTCCAGCCGAACAGCATCACCCCGAGGAACCCGGCCTCCAGGAAAAACGCCGTCAGCACTTCATAGGTCAGCAATGGCCCGGTGATGCTGCCGGCAAAGTCGGAGAACCCGCTCCAGTTGGTGCCGAACTGGTACGCCATGACCAGACCGGACACCACGCCCATGCCGAAGTTGACGGCGAAAATCTTCGACCAGAAATGGTAGAGATCGCGGTAAGTGTCGTTATGGGTTTTCAGCCACAGCCCTTCGAGTACCGCCAGGAAGCTCGCAAGACCAATGGTGATCGCCGGGAAAATGATGTGGAACGAAACCGTGAACGCGAATTGAATTCGCGCCAGGTCCAGTGCCTCCAGGTTGAACATGATGATGTCCTCATCAAGGCCGAAAAGCGGCAGCACACGCTCGGGCCACCGCCAGGCGCGAACGCCTGCAGCCAGTCGGATTGCAAAAGGGTTGGATCCCGTGGGTCGGTCAGGCCACCGACGACGGGATCAGGTTGCTCGCCTCGGCCGCTTCGAGGCGGATCGCCACGAATTTGGAAGTCGGCGTGTAGGTGCGGTCACCGTAGCTTTCCAGCGGCACCAGCGGATTGGTTTCCGGGTAGTACGCAGCCGCCTGCCCGGCCGGGATGTCGTAGGCGATCAGGGTGAAACCGCTGACCCGACGTTCACGCTCGTCGTCCCACAGCGCCACCAGATCGACCTTCTGCCCCGGTTCGAAACCCAGCCGGCGAATGTCCTGTTCGTTGGCGAACACCACGTCGCGCATGCCGTAGACCCCACGATAACGGTCGTCGAGGCCATACAGCGTGGTGTTGTACTGATCGTGGGAACGCATGGTTTGCAGGATCAGATGCGGCTTGACCGGCAAGTTGCGCACGCCTTCGCTGACCAGATGCTCGGGCAGCACACACGGCGTGAACTGAGCCTTGCCGGATTCGGTTTTCCAGACGCGGTCCGAGGCGTCGTTGCCGAGATGGAAGCCACCGGGGATCAACAGTTTTTCGTTGAAATGTTCGAAACCCGGAATCACGTCGGCAATCAGATTGCGAATGCGCCCGTAATCGCCCACCGCCCATTCCCAGTCGATCGGGTGCTTGCCCAGCGTGGCGGCGGCGATTCCGGCGATGATGGCCGGTTCGGACTTCAGGTACGCCGACTTCGGCTTCAATTGACCGAACGACAAATGCACCATGCTGAAGGTGTCCTCCACGGTCACACCTTGCGGGCCTTCGGCCTGAACATCGATGTCGGTGCGGCCCAGACACGGCAAAATCAATGCGTCACGTCCGGTCACCAGGTGGCTGCGGTTGAGCTTGGTCGAGATGTGCACGCTCAGGTCGAGTTTGCGCATCGCCGCGTGGGTGCGCGGGGTGTCCGGCGTGGCTTGAGCAAAGTTGCCGCCCAGGCCGATGAACACCTTGGCTTCACCACGTTCCATGGCACCGATCGCCATCACCGTGTTGTGGCCGTGCATGCGCGGCACCTTGAAGTTGAAGCGTTTTTCCAGAGCGTCCATCAGCTCGGTCGGCGCCAGTTCGTTGATGCCCATGGTGCGGTCGCCCTGCACGTTACTGTGGCCGCGCACCGGCGACAGCCCGGCACCCGGACGGCCGACGTTGCCGCGCAGCAGTTGCAGGTTGATGACTTCCTGCAGGGTCGGCACCGAATGCACGTGCTGCGTCAGGCCCATGGCCCAGCACATGATCACGCTCCTGGCACGGGCATACATGCGCGCGGCCAGTTCGATGTCGGCGAGGGTCACGCCAGACTGCTCGACGATGTGCTCCCAACTCGTGGCATCGACTTCGGCGAGATAGCTGTCCAGCCCCGACGTGTGCTCGGCAATGAATGCGCGATCGAACATCGGCTCGCCGCCCGTGGCTTGGGCTTCACGTTCCCATTGCAGGAGAAACTTGGCCATGCCGCGAATCATCGCCATGTCGCCACCCAGTGCCGGGCGGAAGTACGCGGTGTTGGTCGCTTCCCAGCCGTTGCTGAGCATCTCGATCGGGTTCTGCGGATTCTGGAAACGCTCCAGCCCACGCTCCTTGAGCGGGTTGATGCACACCACCTGAGCGCCGCGTTTCACTGCTTCACGCAGCGGTTCGAGCATACGCGGGTGGTTGGTGCCGGGGTTCTGGCCGATGACGAAGATCGCGTCCGCGTGGTGCAGGTCTTCATAGACCACCGTGCCTTTGCCGACACCGAGGCTCTCACCCATGCTCACCGCACTGGCTTCGTGGCACATGTTGGAGCAGTCCGGGAAGTTGTTGGTGCCGTAGGCGCGAACGAACAACTGATAGAGAAACGCCGCTTCATTACTGGCGCGGCCCGAGGTGTAGAACTCGGCTTCGTGGGGCGATTTCAGGCCCTTGAGGTGTCGGGCGATCAAGGCGAAGGCTTCGTCCCAGGTGGTTTCGACATAGCGGTCGATCCGCGCGTCGTAGCGCATCGGATGGGTGATCCGGCCCTGATATTCAAGCCAGTAATCGCTTTGCTCGGCCAGGGTCGACACCGTGTACTTGTTGAAGAACGCCGGATCGACCAGGCGCCCGGTGGCTTCCCAGTTCACCGCTTTGGCGCCGTTCTCGCAGAACTTCAGCATGCCCGCGCCGGGCGCTTCACCCCAGGCGCAACCGGGGCAGTCGAAACCGCCGTTCTGGTTGGTCTTGAGCATGGCGCGGATGTTTTTCAGGGCGTTTTCACTGCCCAGCCAGTTTTTGGTGAGGCTGATGACAGCGCCCCAACCCGCAGCGGCGCCCTTGTAGGGTTTGTAACGGTCGACTTGTGACATGGGACTTCTCCATGACGATGCACACAGGCAAAAACCTGATCGGGTTTAAACAGCGACGACTGACTTTCAAGTTCAAAAGCGGTCGTTTCGTTTGACGGAAACAAGGATATGAACCGCTGCAAAAACTTGTCTAATCGCTATTAATGACTACGTTATCGAAAGCATCTATCACGGAATAAAACCCTTTAAATACGGTAAGTTGCAAAACTAACGCGAGTAACGAGTCGTGAAAGAACATTCATCATCGAGCCCATCAATCGGCCATTCATTAATAGTGATTGGACGCCTTTGAAAGTTGTCCATAACCTGCGCCAACTCCCACCGTTAACAACGGTTTTTCATACCTGCGAGGCTGTCATGTCAGAGCGCGTCCTGATCGATGGATACAACCGCCGCGTCGACTACCTGCGCATGTCGGTCACCGACCGCTGCGACTTTCGCTGCGTTTATTGCATGGCCGAAGACATGCAGTTCCTGCCGCGCCAACAGGTGCTGACACTGGAGGAGATCTTTCAACTGGCGCAGAGCTTCGTGGCGCTGGGCACTCGCAAGATCCGCCTGACCGGTGGCGAGCCGCTGATTCGTCCCGGCGTCGTCGGCTTGTGCAAGCAGATCGCCGCCCTGCCCGGCCTGCGTGAACTGTGCCTGACCACCAACGGCTCGCAGCTCGGCAAACTCGCCGGTCCGCTGTTCGACGCCGGGGTCAGGCGCCTCAACGTCAGCCTCGACAGCCTCGATGCCGAGCGCTTCAGACAAATGACCCGCACCGGTGACCTGGAACAAGTGATCAACGGCATCGATGCCGCACGCGAGGCCGGTTTTACCCGCACTAAACTCAACTGCGTGGTGATGCAGGGCCGCAACGATCACGAGATCAACGATCTGGTGCAGTTCGCCATCGAGCGGGATCTGGATATTTCCTTCATCGAGGAAATGCCGCTCGGGATCATCAGCGAACACAGCCGCGCCGAGGCGTTCTTCTCCAGCACTCAGGTGCGCGAGCGGATCGCCGAGCGCTACACCCTGATCGACTCCGCCGAGTCGACCCAGGGACCGTCGCGTTACTGGCGACTGGCCGAAGCGCCGCACATCCGGCTGGGATTCATCTCGCCCCACAGCCACAACTTCTGCGGTACCTGTAACCGGGTGCGGCTGACCGTCGAGGGACGTTTGCTACTGTGTCTGGGGAACGAGCATTCGGTGGATCTGAAAGCCGTGCTGCGCGCCCATCCGGGTCAACCGCAGCGGCTCGAGAAAGCGATCATCGACGCCATGAAGCTCAAGCCTTACCGGCACAACTTCGAAGTGAACGACGACGTGCAAGTGGTGCGTTTCATGAACATGACCGGCGGCTGAACCGCCACGTTTTCAAGGCAAAAACAGCATGATCATCCGACCCAAAGTCAACCAGTTCGCCATTCTGTTCACCCTCAAGGGCTCGATCG
Organism: Pseudomonas sp. BW7P1; assembly: GCF_024981055.1. NCBI lineage: Bacteria > Pseudomonadati > Pseudomonadota > Gammaproteobacteria > Pseudomonadales > Pseudomonadaceae > Pseudomonas > Pseudomonas sp. BW7P1. The sequence continues at coordinate 3,706,339 of NZ_CP103374.1, forward strand.
CCAAGCGCATCGCGCTGCGCACCTTGATGGTCACGCTGCTGGCCTCGGCCATCGTGCTGGTGGAAATCCTCCATCCAAGCAACTTCACCAAGGTCAACGCCACACCCTTCACGCTGCTCGGCCTGTCGCTGTCGATCTTCATGAATTTTCGCAACAACGCCTGCTACGACCGCTGGTACGAAGCACGCAAGGCCTGGGGCGAAGTGATCGTGCATGTGCGTTCCTTTATTCGCGAAACCCATGTCATCCGCGAATCGGCGCAGCGCCGCCTGCTGTTGCTCAACCTCTGCGGTTTCGCCCATGCCTTGAATGCGCGTCTGCGCCGGGAAAGCGAAGCCGCCGCCAGCGCCGAATGGATCACCCCGCAGCATGACGCACAGGTGCCGGACTACAGCGGACGGATCCTGCAGACGATCGGCCAGCAATGTTCCGATCTGCATGAAGCGGGCGACCTCAGCGAATGGCGCTACCTGTTGCTGGCCAACCACTTGACCAGCCTGACCCAGGCGCAAGCGGTGTGCGAGCGGATCAAGAACACGCCGCTGCCCTTCCCTTACACCCTGCTGCTGCACCGCACGATTTATCTGTTCTGCATCCTGTTGCCATTCGCCATGGCCGAACCGCTGGGCTGGCTGACGCCGCTGTTCACGGCGATTGTCAGCTATACCTTTTTCGGTCTGGATGCGATTGCCGATGAGCTGGAAGACCCGTTCGGGCGCGATGAAAACGATTTACCGACCGATGCGCTGGTGCGGGGCATCGAGCGGGATATTCTGGCAGAGCTGGGCGTCGAGCCTTTGCCGCCCGCCCTGAAACCGGTGGACTACGTCCTCAGTTGAACGAGACCCTCCCTTCAGGGGCAAGTGATCAATCCAGATGCGCCCAGGTCATGCGAAACGACGCCCCGCCCCACGGTGATTCGCCGACCTCGACCTGCCCGCCATGGGATTGCGATACCCGGCGTACCAGCGCCAGCCCGAGACCGAAGCCGCCGGTGCGGCGATCACGGCTGGCATCCAGGCGCGAGAACGGTTCGAAAATCTTCTCCCGGCCTTCCAGCGGCACGCCCGGACCGTCGTCGTTGACCTTCACCTCGTATTGATCACCGGTACGTACCAGCGAGACCTCGACCCGCTGCTCGGCATAGCGAATGGCATTGCGCAGCAGATTGATCACCGCCCGCGCCATGAAGCGCGGTTCGATCCGCACCTCTTCGACCCGGCACTCGCCAATCAGCAGTTGCACACCCGCCGCCTCGGCCTCCAGCGCCACACTCCCGACCACACTGTCGAGCCAGTTGGCAGCCTGGATGTTTTCCCGGGTGATCACCGTCGCGCCGCGTTCGAGGCTGGCGTAGGTCAGCAGTTCGGAGACCATTTCTTCCAGTTCGCCAAGGTCGGCGTACATATCGGCAATCAGCTCGCGGTTCTGGCTGGCGTCGGGCTGCTGCTTGAGCTGATCGAGCTCGAACGACAACCGCGCAATCGGCGTGCGCAGTTCGTGGGACACAGCGTTGGTCAGTTCACGCTGATTGGCGATCAGGCCTTCGATACGCGCCGCCATCAGGTTGAAGTGCTCGGCCAGATCGCGGATGTTCGAACGCCTGGACAGCTGGATCCGCACCGACAGGTCGTTGTCGCCGAATCGCTCGGCGGCCAGTCGCAGCTTTTCCAGATCACGCCAGTGCGGGCGTACCCAGAAGTACAGGACGATGCCAAGCAGCACGGCCAGCATCATGTAAGCCGCCGAAATGTAGAACGGCATCAGGCTCGGCTCGGGCGGCAGCTTGATGCTGAGCAGTTGCGAGCCGCCGTCGATGTTGCTGATGAATTGCGTGTAGTCGTGGCGGATCACCAGCAGACCCTGGGCCAGTTCGGTTTTTTCCTCATCGCTGAGGTTCAGTTGATCGGCCTCGACCAGACTCAGTGTCAGCCCGTAGTGCGGACGCAGCGCGTCCAGTTGCGCCTCGCGCGCTGCGCCTTGCTGGTCGCGCATGTGCTCGATCAACGACCAGGCCTGTCCACGCACCGCCTCGCGGTTGTAGGCCTGCATCTGGTTGTCGAGCAGTGCGTTGAAGGTGTGTTCGACGGTTTGCAACGCCGCCACCAGCCCGACGGTCATCACCAGAAACAGGCCGAGAAATAACCGCAGCATCTACAACTCCCACGCAAACGGATTGAACAGATAGCCCTTGCCCCACACGGTCTTGATGCACACCGGTTCGCGAGGATTGTCCTTGAGTTTGTTGCGCAGCTTGCTGATGTACACGTCAACGCTGCGATTGAGGCCATCGAAGGCGATACCGCGCATGCGGTTGAGGATGTCATCACGCGACAGAATGGTGCCGGCGGCACTGGCCAGCAGCCACAGCAGTTCGAATTCCATGGTGGTCAGCTCGATCACTTCACCGGCCAGACGCACTTCCCGGCAGCTGCGATCAATGTGCAACTGGCCGAACTCCAGGGAGCTGACCACGCCGCTGTCCGGCACCTGACGGCGCTGGAGTGCCCGCAGACGGGCCAACAGCACGGGCGGTTTGATCGGTTTGATCACGTAATCGTCGGCACCTGACTCCAGGCCCAGAATGTGGTCGAGGTCATCTTCCTTGGCGGTCAGGATGACAATCGGCGTGTCCGAGACGCTGCGGATCTCCCGGCACACGTGCAGACCGCTTTGTCCCGGCAGCATGAGGTCGAGCACCACGACTTTGGGCCTGAATTCGAGAAACGCAGCCACCGCCAGGTCGCCGCGATGCACCGTGCGCACCTCGTAGCCGTGTTGTTCGAGAAAGTGGGCGATCAGCGCAGCCAGGCGCTCATCGTCTTCCACCAGCAGGACTCTGCCAAAACCCAGGTTATCCATAACGACCGTCGCCAACCCTCAGAAAAGTGGGCGACATTATGGCGGCATTCGCAGGCAAGACGTTTATTGCGGGCAGCAAAAACCGGCCACTTGGGCCGGTTTTCGTTGAAGTTTCATGCTCTTAAGAGTTTTTAACAATTCATGCCGCGACGGGTACGCCACTGTGGAAACGGAATTCCTCGTCCGGGGACTCGATCAGGTCCCGCTCGGCGGCGCGGACTTTCTCGATCACTTGAGCGATGTCCCTGGCGTCGCCGTACTGGTAGGCCAGTTTCAGGTAACCCTGGAAATGCCGGGCCTCGCTTTTCAGCAGACCGAAGTAGAACTTGCCGAGTTCTTCGTCCAGGTGCGGCACCAGCGCTTCGAAACGCTCGCAACTGCGGGCTTCGATGAAGGCGCCGACCACCAGGGTGTCGACCAGTTTCACCGGTTCGTGGCTGCGCACCACTTTGCGCAGGCTCGAGGCATAACGACCGGCGTGAAGCTGGCGCAGTTCGATCTTGCGTCGTTTCATGATGCGCATGACCTGCTCGTGGTGCACCAGTTCTTCCCGGGCCAGACGCGACATCATGTTGATCAGATCGACATGAGAGTGGTACTTGGCGATCAGGCTCAACGCGGTGCTGGCGGCCTTGAACTCGCAGTTCTTGTGGTCGATCAGCAGGGTTTCCTGATCGGCCAGCGCGGCCTGGACCCAGGCGTCTGGCGTGCGGCAGCCAAGGAATTCGTGGATTTCGGGAAGGATCATGGGGCTCACGGTCAAAGGTGTTCGAGCGAAGGTCGCCGATTATACCGGCCTGCCCGCAGACCACCAGCCGCCGGTGTTGATATGCATCAAGTCGCAGACCGATGAGCAACAACTATAGTTGTGCAACGCCGTGCCTTTTCATTGCTGGAGACTCACTCATGCAAGCCATTCGCAGCATTCTGGTGGTCATCGAACCCGAACACGCGGAAAGTCTGGCGCTCAAGCGTGCCAAGCTGATCGCCGGGGTGACCCAGGCCCATCTGCACCTGCTGGTCTGCGACAAGAAGCACGATCACGCGGGCATGCTCAGCGTGCTCAAGGCCGCGCTGCTGGCGGACGGCTACAGCGTCACCACCGAGCAGGCGTGGAACGAGAGCCTGCACGATACCATCATCGACGTGCAGCAAGCCGAAGGTTGCGGGCTGGTGATCAAACAGCACTTCCCCGACAGCCCGCTGAAAAAGGCCCTGCTGACCCCGGCGGACTGGAAACTGCTGCGACACTGCCCGACCCCGGTGCTGCTGGTGAAAACCGCCGGTTCCTGGAAGGACAAGGTGATTCTGGCGGCAGTCGATGTGGGCAACGCCGACGGCGAACATCGTCACCTGCACACCACCATCATCGATCACGGCTATGACATTGCCAGCCTGGCCAAGGGGCATCTGCACGTGATTACCGCCCATCCATCACCGATGCTGTCGGCGGCGGACCCGACCTTCCAGCTCAAGGAAACCATCGAGGCGCGTTATCGCGAGCAGTGCCGGGCGTTCCAGGCCGAGTTCGATGTGGATGACGAACATCTGCATGTCGAGGAAGGCCCCGCGGATGTGCTGATTCCGTTCATGGCGCACAAACTGCAGGCTGCAGTGACCGTGATCGGCACCGTGGCACGCACCGGGTTGTCAGGGGCGTTGATCGGCAATACCGCCGAAGTGGTGCTGGATGCGCTGGAAAGCGATGTGCTGGTGCTCAAGCCGCAGGAGGTTGAAGACCATTTGGTGGAGTTGGCGGTCAAGCATTAAGCACTGTTGTCATCCTGTGGCGAACATGTTCGCCACAGGTAACGCTCACTCGCCCAGCGCGTCCTTCAAAAAGCCGGGCGCGATGTAGCGCTGATAGTGGGCTTCCGACAGCAGGAAAAATTCCCGATCAATGGCATCGCGCAACTCCGGCAGGTTCCAGTCGCGGAACTCCGGCAGCAGCACCATCCCGTAGGCTTCCAGATTAATGATCACCCGCGCGCCCCGGGCGATCAGCTGATAGGCCCAGCAATATTCCGACTGGTGCGGCACGAAGCGGATCTTTCTCTGCTCAAGCTGCTGGCGCAGCCGCGCCGGATCGAAGACCTCGACCTTGCTGGCCATCACCTGTGACAGCAATTGCTCGAGACGCAGCCACACCGCGCGTTTTTCCTCCTCGTTGTAACCGTTCCAGTGGATCACTTCGTGGTGGAAACGCTTGCAGCCACGGCATACCAGATCACCGTAAACAGTGGAGCAGAGGCCGACGCAGGGGGTCTTGATGGTCTGATTGGGCATAAAGGAGCAGAACACTTGAAACGCGGAACAGGTCGGCATGTTAGCCCTTTGTCCGGCATTCATCACCCCTCAAACCTCAGGGGCAAGCGCTGGATCGCGGTTTGGCCCGCCAGCGCGCAACGCCACCAAAGTCCAATAGAGCCCGACTTACCTTTAAATTTTTTTTGCCGTAGAATCAGCCAGCCTTTTTAGGCGCCAATGTCCGTTAGAAGCTGTTTTCAAAGCGTCACGAGCACAGTCGTTCCTTCAGAGCGGTGTTGGCGGAGGTTTTTTCCAGCGGGGAAAACCCCTTCGCCAACCCTCATCAGCTCCCCGTTCTGCAGGCGTAAAACTTTGAAAGCAGCTTCTGTAAGGAATTGCCGGTAATTCTGGCCGAACGACCCACAACGTCGTGAGGAGCATGAGTACGGCAATTTCGGGATGAGCGTCCCGGACACCCATTTGGGACCACTGATGAGGGTAATAACTGTGCTTGAAGCCTACCGCAAACATATCGAAGAGCGCGCAGCACTGGGTATCGTTCCCCAGCCGCTTAACGCCGAACAAACTGCAGGCCTGGTCGAGCTGCTGAAGAATCCTCCGGCTGGCGAAGAAGCTTTCCTCGTTGACCTGATCACCAATCGCGTACCACCGGGAGTGGACGAAGCCGCTTACGTCAAGGCCGGTTTCCTGTCCGCCATCGCCAAGGGCGAAGCCACCTCCCCGCTGATCGACAAGAAGCGCGCCGTCGAACTGCTCGGCACCATGCAGGGCGGCTACAACATCGCCACCCTGGTTGAGCTGCTGGACAACGCCGAACTGGCCGCCGTCGCAGCCGAACAGCTCAAGCACACCCTGCTGATGTTCGATGCCTTCCACGACGTGGCCGAAAAAGCCAAGGCGGGCAATGTCCACGCCAAGGCCGTGCTGGAATCCTGGGCCGCCGGCGAGTGGTTCACCAACAAGCCTGCCATCGCCGACAAGTACAGCCTGACCGTTTTCAAGGTGCCTGGCGAAACCAACACCGACGACCTGTCCCCTGCCCCGGACGCCTGGTCGCGTCCTGACATCCCGCTGCACGCCCTGGCCATGCTGAAAATGGCCCGTGACGGCATCGTGCCTGAGCAACAAGGCGCCATTGGCCCGCTCAAGCAGATCGAAGAAGTCAAGGCCAAGGGCTTCCCGGTCGCCTATGTGGGTGACGTGGTCGGTACCGGTTCTTCGCGTAAATCCGCCACCAACTCGGTGCTGTGGTTCTTCGGCGACGACATTCCTTACGTTCCGAACAAGCGCGCCGGTGGTTTCTGCTTCGGCTCGAAAATCGCCCCGATCTTCTACAACACCATGGAAGACGCCGGCGCACTGCCGATCGAGTTCGACGTCTCGAACCTGAACATGGGCGACGTCATCGACGTTTACCCGCACGCCGGCAAAGTCTGCAAGCACGGCACCGACGAGGTCATCACCACCTTCGAACTGAAGACTCCGGTGCTGCTGGACGAAGTCCGCGCCGGTGGCCGTATCCCGCTGATCGTCGGCCGCGGCCTGACCGAGAAGGCGCGTGCCGAACTGGGCCTGGGCCCGACCGATCTGTTCAAGCTGCCTGAAGCACCTGTCGACACCGGCAAGGGCTACACCCTGGCACAGAAGATGGTCGGCAAGGCCTGCGGCCTGCCAAAAGGCAAAGGCGTGCGTCCTGGCACCTACTGCGAACCGAAGATGACCACCGTCGGCTCTCAGGACACCACCGGTCCTATGACCCGTGACGAACTGAAAGACCTGGCGTGCCTGGGCTTCTCCGCCGATCTGGTGATGCAGTCCTTCTGCCACACTGCGGCTTATCCGAAGCCGATCGACGTGACCACCCACCACACCCTGCCTGACTTCATCATGACCCGTGGCGGCGTTTCCCTGCGTCCGGGCGACGGCATCATCCACTCGTGGCTGAACCGCATGCTGCTGCCGGACACCGTGGGTACCGGTGGTGACTCGCACACCCGTTTCCCGATGGGCATCTCGTTCCCGGCCGGTTCCGGTCTGGTCGCGTTTGCCGCCGCCACCGGCGTCATGCCGCTGGACATGCCGGAATCGATCCTGGTCCGCTTCAAGGGCAAACTGCAACCTGGCATCACCCTGCGTGACCTGGTTCATGCCATCCCTTACTACGCGATCCAGAAAGGTCTGCTGACCGTCGAGAAGAAAGGCAAGAAGAACGCCTTCTCCGGCCGCATCCTGGAAATCGAAGGCCTGGACGAACTGACCGTCGAGCAGGCATTCGAACTGTCCGACGCCTCCGCCGAGCGTTCCGCCGCCGGTTGCACCATCAAGCTGCCGGAAAAGGCCATTGCCGAATACCTGCAGTCGAACATCACCCTGCTGCGCTGGATGATCGGCGAAGGCTACGGCGATGCCCGCACCATGGAACGTCGTGCCCAGGCGATGGAAGCCTGGCTGGCCAACCCTGAGCTGATGGAAGCCGACAAGGACGCCGAATACGCCGAAGTGATCGAGATCGATCTGGCCGACATCAAAGAGCCTGTGCTCTGCGCGCCGAACGATCCGGATGACGCCCGTCTGCTCTCCAGCGTGGCTGGCGAGAAGATCAACGAAGTGTTCATCGGTTCGTGCATGACCAACATCGGTCACTTCCGCGCTGCCGGCAAACTGCTGGATCAGGTCAAGGGCCAGCTGCCAACCCGTCTGTGGCTGTCGCCGCCGACCAAGATGGACGCGCACCAGCTGACCGAAGAAGGCTACTACGGCATCTACGGCAAGGCCGGCGCCCGCATGGAAATGCCGGGCTGCTCGCTGTGCATGGGTAACCAGGCACGCGTCGAGCCGAACAGCACCGTGGTGTCGACGTCGACCCGTAACTTCCCGAACCGTCTGGGTGACGGCGCGAACGTCTACCTGGCTTCGGCCGAGCTGGCGTCCGTGGCATCGATCCTGGGTCGCCTGCCGACCGTCGAGGAGTACATGGAATACGCTGGCAAGATCGACAGCATGGCGGCCGATGTTTACCGCTACCTGTCCTTCGACCAGATTGCCGAGTTCCGTGAAGCGGCCGCGAACGCCAAGATCCCTGTCGTTCAAGCCTGACGCTGCAACGCAATGAAAAAACGCCGCCCATCGTGAGATGAGCGGCGTTTTTTTATGCCTGCGCAAACTCATGCATTCAGTTTGAGTGCCTGCCGAACCGCACCGTCCACACTCAAGTCACTCAGCACGACCTGCTCGCGCTCCTGCTCGGGCAATTGCATCAGCACCGTCTGCGCCTGGTGCTTGAGACGCGCCAGAATCAACAGCTTGTCTTCGGCCCGCACCTGCAGGAAAAACGCTTCCAGCGCCTCGATGCTGGTGCCGTCCAGGTCCGGCGATTCCTCCAGACTCAGGATGATCGTGTGCACCGTCGCCGGCGCATGGCGAGCCCGCCGCAGCGCGCCGCCGAGAATCCGCTCCACATTGGCAAAGAACAGCGCCTCACTCGGTCGCACGATCAACACGCCGGGGACTTCCTGTGCATCCGGATGACGCTGCACGTCGACATAGTCGTGGCCGCCGCCCATCTGACCCAGCACCTGGATATCCGCCGAGGACATCTGCTTGAGCATCAGCACCACGCTGATTGCCACCGCCAGCAGCAAACCGTCGAGTACGCCCAGCACCAGAACCGCCGCCACCGCACAGATCACCAATAAACGGTCGCGTCGCCAGATGAAGTAGCGCCCCAGCGGTTGCAGGCTCAACGCCCGCCCCAGAGCGTGAATCACGATGGCGGCCAGCACCGGTTCCGGTGTCAGAGCAATGTAAGGCAGCACCGTCACCACGATCAGTAGCACCACCAGCGCCGCGACAATTCCCGCCAGGCGTGAGGTGGCGCCCGCCGCTTCATTGGCGGAGGTTGCCGAATACCCCGCTCCGGCCGGCATGCCATGAAACAGCCCCGACAACAGGTTGGACGTCCCCAGAGCAAGCAGATCACGGTTCGATGAAACCCGGTCGCCATGTTTCAAGGCAAACGAGCTGATCGACCCGTACGACTCGGCATACAGAATCATCACCATGGCGAACGCCAGTTCCCCGAGGCGCAGCCAGTCGGCAAACGGCATGTCCGGCAGGCTGGGCGTTTCCAGCGCCAGATCGATCATCCCGATCAACTTCACCCCGTGGGCCGGCAGATCCAGCCATTGGCTGGCGGCAATCCCCAAGGCGACAACAATCAATCCACCTGGTACGCGGCGAAACCGGGCACAGACCATCAGTATCAGCAACGCCGTCACCGCCACTGCGGCACCCGCCAGGTTCCAGTGCGACCATTGCCCGAGCAATTGCGGCAGGAAACGGATCAGGTTGCCGTCCGTGAGGTGAACATCGACGACGCTCGCCACCTGCTTGAGGATGATCGTCACCGCCAGCCCCAAGGCGAAGCCGCGCAATACCGGTTTGGCAATAAATGAAGTGACGCTACCGAGCTTGAACAGCCCTGCCAGCAAGAACAACACCCCAGTCATCATCACCAGGCCGACCGCCAGGCTCAGGCGCAATGCCGGATCGCCGCCGGCCAGCGAAGCCGTCGCCGCCGCCAGCACCGCTGCCGATGAAGACGTGGCCGAGACCACTGCAAAGCGGCTGGTGCCGATCAATGCGTAACACAGCAGCCCGGCGAACAACGCAATCACGCCGGCCTGCGGCGGCAGCGCGGCAATACTCGAATACGCCACGGCTTCGGGCAACAACAGACCGGCAATCGACAACCCGGCCAGCAGGTCCTGGCTACGGCCTTGCACTTCGGGTCGGGAAGCGGCACTCAGAGGTTCAGTTGACAATCGGACCCACCCACTCCGGCAGATATCGTGCTTCCTGACTGCGGGCCAAGTTCATGGCCTTACTCTGCAATTTGGGGCTCAGGTTATTGATCTGATCACTGGCGATGCGGCTGCGAAAGAAGTCGGCCCAGAGGAATTCACTGTAGGGCGCGGCGTCCTTGGCATAACCACCGGCCCGGCGCAGGCGTCCGGCGAAACTGCGATAAGGGTCGTCCTGCAGATCGGCGATGGACCTGGGATTGGCGCTGATCAGTTGGGGTCGGGCACGGGGCATGAGGCATCTCCGGGGAAAAGTGCCTTTCAAGCGTAGCCGTTTAAATCTGCGGATGGGTGCCCTGGATCAGGCACTGAGAGGGTCCTGCAAAAACGGGGGCGAATTGCTCGCCCCCGTCTGCTGCTGCCGGCCTGGAATCAGGCGGCCAGCGAGTAGATCAACGCCGAAATGGCCACAAGGCCTACGGCAACGACAAACACGTTCGACGCCTGACCGCGATAACGGGCCATGGCCGGCACCTTGCGGATCGCATACATCGGCATCAGGAACAGAATCGCCGCGATGACCGGGCCACCGATGGTTTCGATCATGCCCAGAATGCTCGGGTTCAGGGTCGCCACGATCCAGCACACCACCAGCATGAACGCCGCGACAATGCGATCCAGAGCCTTGGCGCCAGGGCGCTTGCCACTCTTCACGATCAGGCCTTTGAGGCCTTCGCTGGCTCCGATGTAATGGCCCAGGAACGACTTGGAAATCGCCACGAACGCAATCAGCGGTGCCGCGAACGCGATGGTCGGGTTGCTGAAGTGGTTGGCCAGGTACGACAGGATCGACAGATTCTGCGCCTTGGCTTCCGCCAGTTGTTCCGGCGACAGGGTCAGTACGCAACTGAAGACGAAGAACAGCACCATCACCACCATCAGCAGGTGGGCGCGGGACAGGATCTGCGAGCTGCGTTCATCGGCATGAACACCGTAACGGCGCTTCTGGTCTACCGCGAATGCCGAGATGATCGGCGAGTGGTTGAACGAGAACACCATCACCGGGATCGCCAGCCACAGCGTGTGCAACAGCGCCGACGGCGCCGGCACCTGGGAAGCGGTGCTGAGGATGCCGCCGTTCCAGTGCGGAATCAGGTACACCGCGAGGAACAGCAGCGCGACGATGAACGGATACACCATCAGGCTCATGGCCTTGACGATCACTTGCTCGCCGCAGCGCACCACGGCCAGCAGGCCGAGAATCAGTGCGAACGACAGCAACGCGCGCGGTGGCGGCGTGATGTGCAGTTGATGTTCGAGGAAGCTGGCGACGGTGTTGGTCAGGCCGACGCTGTAGATCAGCAGGATCGGGAAGATCGCGAAGAAATAAAGCAGAGTGATCAGCGCGCCGGCCTTGATGCCGAAATGCTGTTCCACCACGTCAGTGATGTCGGCGCCTTCGCGACCGGAAAGCACGAAGCGGGTCAGGCCGCGATGTGCAAAGAAAGTCATCGGGAATGCCAGCAGCGCGAGGATCACCAGCGGCCAGAAGCCACCCAGACCTGCGTTGATCGGCAAAAACAGGGTGCCGGCGCCGATGGCCGTCCCGAACAGTCCCAACATCCAGGTAGTGTCTTGGCGACTCCAGCTCGACAATTGGGCTGGCGCTGCCGTTTCAAAGCGTTGTTCGACGCTATTGGCCTGATCATTCATCCGGTCGGATCTCCGCATTCCGGTCACTTGCCACTCGGTCAGGACGCGTCGGAAAAAACCGACAGACATGCTCCGGCCGAAACAGGGGCGCGATTCTCCGCGATAAATGAGCAGAAGCAAAGACTTAGCTGAGGAATGGTTGTGCGGAGCAGATTGGAGGGTTGTCGTTTTTGGGAAAATAGCTGTCGGCACCAGATACGTAAAATGTCGTTTTGTGACACGTTCCGGCGCCGAGTGCGCCATGGGGAAAACCCGATCAAATCGATCGGGCCAACATGAAGCCAAGGGACATGCAAAAGATACCCAGACCCAGCAAGCCCCAGATCGGGCGCATTTCTTTCCTGTTTTTGATCCGCATTTTTTCGGCCCACTCATCGTGTTCCCGCTCCAGTTGTTCCATTCTGGCTTTGGCGTCATAGGTGCTCATGTTGATTTCCTTTTGGGTCATGTGTCTGGAGATGGCGAAAACGAACGCTCAAAACCTGAAAAAGACGCGCGCCAATGCCGCGCTTGCCGTTAACACGCCGGCCACTACCGCGACTGGATAAAAATACGTCTCCCACTTCAGCTTCTTTTCTTCCGCCAGAAGCTTTTGCCGTTCAGCCACAAGTTTTCGCGTTTCGTTGTGCAGCCTGTCGAGTTCCAGGTTTTCACGGTTGTTATGAAGCATTGGCCTTCCTTGGCTGATGGCAATTTCCGTCCAGGCCGCCGCTTCATCCTGAAGAGCGAGCCCTGTCCTGCTCTCTATGTTTTCGTGCTTCACATCTCACCGTATAGCGGATAAATCCGGCAGCACTCGTAGGCAACATCCGTAAATCCCGCAGTACGAGGCGTCCGTTTCCTAACGTTTTTAAACAAACTCACCTACTGGCATTTTTCGGCTATACCCAATGGCGAACCGACTGACAGCCCCGTCCAGTTCCCCTGTCCCATGGAGCCCGAACATGCCCCTCGTTCGCATCGAACTCAAGAAACGCCCCGACCCGACCTTCGCCAGGCGCGTCGGCGAGCAGATCTACGCCGCCATGCGCAACACGATCAATGTGCCGGAACACGACAATTTCCAGATCCTGGCCGAGCACGACGGCGAGCATTTCGTCTTCGATACGCAATACCTGGGGATCCAGCGCAGCGACCAATTGGTGATTATCCAGATCACCCTCAATGAAGGCCGAACCCTGGAGCAGAAAAAGGCGCTGTACCAGACCATTGCCGGCAACCTGAACACACAGCTGTCGATCCGGCTGGAGGATGTGTTCATCAATCTGGTCGAGGTAAAGAAAGAAAACTGGTCGTTCGGCAACGGCATCGCCCAGTACGCCAGTTGATGCATCTGTACATGGCATCGGGACTGCGTTCTGACGAAGCGCCCGCACGCGCCCCGTATCAGCTCCTACACTGGCTGGTGCGGGGCAATGTCGGCCATTGCCAAACCGCTGTGGAATCAGCACTCTGACACGACTTTCGCGCCCGACACGCCGACCGATCACAGGAGCCGAGCAATGCCCGCCACCGTTCTGGTACTGGTTGAAACCATCAATGACTACCTGCCGATACTCGAACGACAGGGCTTTCACCTGATCCTCGCGCCGACTCCCGCTGAACGTGCCCAGGCCATTGCTACCCACGGTACCCGTATCGACGCGGTACTGACCCGTGGCCCGCTGGGTCTGTACGCTGAAGAAATCGCCGCGCTGCCTGCGCTGAAAATCATCTGCGTGATCGGTGCCGGTTATGAGCAGGTGGACCTGCAAGCCGCCAGCAACCGGGGGATCACCGTGACCAACGGCGCCGGGGTCAACGCGTCGTCGGTGGCCGACCATGCCATGGCGCTGCTGCTGGCACTGGTGCGCGACATTCCACGCTGCGATGCGGCGGTGCGCCGTGGAGAATGGCCGAAGATCATGCGCCCGTCCCTGGCGGGCAAACGCATGGGCATTCTCGGCCTCGGCGCAGTGGGCATGGCCATCGCCAAACGGGCGAACCTGGGTTTCGACATGGAAATCAACTATCACAACCGCCAGGTGCGCAACGACGTGCCCTACGCATTCTGCTCGACCCCGACCGAGCTGGCGCGAGCGTCGGATTTTCTGGTGGTCGCGACGCCCGGCGGCATCGGCAGCCAGCATCTGGTGACCCGTGCAGTACTCGATGCCCTGGGGCCCAAGGGATTTATCGTCAACATTGCCCGTGCCAGTGTGATCAACACCGCGGACCTGATCACCGCCCTCGAACAACGGCGGATCGCCGGCGCCGCGCTGGATGTATTCGATCATGAACCTCAGGTGCCCGATGCACTGAAAACCCTGAGCAATGTGATTCTCACCCCGCACGTTGCCGGGCTGTCACCGGAAGCCACCCAGGGCACCGTGGAACTGGTGGGGAAAAACCTGGTGGCATTCTTTTCCGGGGAGCCGGTGCTGACACCGCTGACACTGCCGCCAAAACAGAACAACCAGCGCGTGCACTAAAGTACGCCGAGCAACGTCCACAGCCGTCGCGATTCGGCGTCGGCCGAGATCAGCTCGCCGAGCAGTTCGCTCAACGGCTTGTTGCCCCACTCCACCCCGCGCCGGATCAAGTACGGCACGGGGCTGTGGGGTTCGGTGCGGGCCAGGTATTCGGCGATCAGCAGCAATTGCCGATAGGCCTCTTCACGGTTCGCCGGCTCACGAAAGATCTGCGCCGTCACGGCGGCTTCCTCGACCGGTTGCGCCTCCACCACGGGGGCTTCGACGGGTGCGACCGGCGCCGGTTTTTGTGGGTGCATGGCAATGAACTCCTGAACCAGTTTCAGCAGCGCTTGAATGATGTCCTGCAAGGGCTGCAGAGCCGGCCCCTGATCACCGAGGTACGTATCGCTCCAGGCGTTCAGACGTTGCAGGTGTTGCTGGCTCAGCAGCAGATTGCCCTGTTGGCGCAGCCAGAACGCCAGCGGCGTGGCGCGCACCTGTTCGCTGAGTTTCTTCTGTTCATTGCGTGCGGTCTCCGCTGAAGCCTTGGCATTTTTGCTGTCGTTGACCTGCACCTGCTGCACCTGCAAACGGCGCCAGGTTTCCAGGTTGCAGGCCTCGAAATCGCTATTGTGCGAGCCGAACAGCGGCACCCGGGTCAGCAGCACCTCACTGTAACGCCGCACCAGCCACTCCAGCGGAATCACCCGCCACGACTGGTCGCCCTCCTCGGCCTGCGGGTGCAGCTGTTCAGGATAGCGCTCACACAATCCGGCGATCAGCGCCAGGCCGCCGGGCAATCCGTCCAGCCCCTGAAGATGCAGCCAGGCCTCGCCGAGCCAAGCGCTGAGCATCAGGTCCTTGCTGCGCTCGATCAGCAGCGTGGTGGTGAGTGTTTCCACTGCCGGCCAATTCGCCTGTTTCAACGTCGATTGCCAGACCCCGGTCGGCAGGCTCGCATCGTCTTCACGGCGCAGGTCGCGCAATTGATCGAACTCGCGTTCGTAACGCAGATCCGCACCACAAGGCGCATCAGGGCTGATCGGTGCGAGCAACTGATCAATCAGGTCGGGCAAGGTTGCAGATGGCAGGCTCACAGGCCCTCCTCGTGGGATTCAATGGCGGCGGTGGTGCCGGTCACCTGGAACGGCGAACGCGGCGCCCGGGTCGGCAACGGTGGAATCGACAGCGGCAGTTTTGAACCCTGGCTCATCAACGACAGCCGCACGAACATCCGGGTGAATTCGCTGGTGACACTGTCATTGAGCGCAGTGACCGGCAGGCGCAACGTCAAGGGAAAATCCGTGTAATCCATGCTTGGCTGGCGCTGCACCGAGAAATGCGCGCGCATCAGCCGCAACAATGACCATGGCCCGCCGTACTCCCAGCCCGCCTCCATGTCGCGCACCACCAGGTTTGGTTGCAGCGGATCATTGACCGGCCGCTCGCGGCCGTTGCGCGCCCAACGCAGGGTCAGGCGGATCGGCTGGCCGACCATCCAGCGCAGGTTCGGCTGCTCGGCGGCGGGATAGTTGATTTGCTGACTTCCCGCCAACAAGCCCCCGGCAATCACCTGATCGGCACCGCGCTCATCCTCACGATCAGTGCGCCAGCGAACGTCCATCTCGACACCCAGAATGCCGCTCTTGTCACGCACGAACAGCGGCGTCAGCCAGAGGCTTGCCTGCTTGAGACGGTTGAGAAAGTCTTCCGCCGCCAGTCGTTCCGGAGTCTGGCTCAGCACCAGTCCGGCCCGGGCCACCGGCAGACGCTTGTCGATGATTTCCAGAAAATGCTGCACCCGCGCCGGGTCCGCATCCTGCGCCTGCAAACCGTTGGCAAACGGAAAGCGATCAGCCAGGTACTGATTGAAATAGTTGGCCAGCTCATTCCACGCCACCGCAGCCTGCTGTTGTTGCAGGTACTGGCAACGCTGCATGGCCGACTGTTGCAACTCCACCGCACGCATCGCCAGGGTCCCGCGCCCACCCGCCAGATTGGCGGTCTGCAACACCTGCACGCAGGAGCCGGTATCCATCTCGATGAAATCGCGGCTGACCAGTTGCTCGATCTGCGCCGGCGAACTGGCCGGGTTCGAATCCTTGTACTTGAGCAGTTCGTCGTTGAGTGCGCTGAACTGGGTCACCCGTTCGTAATCCAGCGCCGACAGATTGCCCTGTTGGGTCATCAGCCACTGCAACGCCGAGGTGCGCCGCTCGGTGATGCCGAGCATGGTGTTGAATTGCTGCTTGAGGCTAAGTTTCAAATCCTGCACATCGCTGGCGCCGTACAGTTGCAGGCCGAGGTTTTTCGAGCCGTCCCACTGACTGATTTCAGTCCGGCCACCGAAAAGCGGTTGCGCGATGATTTCATCCAGGCCGTTGATGATCTGCGCCATGGCCCGGCGATTCAGAGCGCCTTGCAGACGCGCCGCCAGATCACTGCGATGGACTTCGACAAAGGCCCTCTGCAAAGCCATGGCCTGCTCGGCCTGCACATTGAACACCGCGTAAGGATGCGTCTGGTCGTTGTGATCCTTCAGGCTCAGCCACATGGCCTGCGCCGCCGCGCCTTCTGCCGCTTGCAGCAATGCCTCGCGATAAACCGGCGGGATTCGCGGCAGTTCTTCGGCGACATAACTCTTGTAACTGGTGAAGTAGTTGAGCGAGGTATTGAGGTCGTCGCCATCGACGGTCTGACCTTGCAGATTGACGTTGTCTTCGGTGGCGCGCATGGCGATGGACACGAAGTCGCGCCTGAACAGCGCCTGCACCGCGTTATTGAGTTTCACCACCTGATCCTGCAACGCCAGTTGCCCGCTGCCCTGTTGCACCAGCAAATTGCCACGCGAACCGATCTGGGCGATCCATTGGTCACGGAAACTCTGCTGCAACTTGCCTGCCTGGGCGTCAAGTTGTTGCTCGACCGCCGGCCCGAGCAACGTGCTCTTGCGCACCTTGTCGAGAAATTCGCGGTAGCCCGGCACCAGCTCCTGGCCCTTGCCGCGACTCCAGGTCGAGTTGGTCAGGGCAATCGCCGCTTGCAGGTCATCGATCAGCGCACGCAGGTCTTCCAGCTCGCTGAGGCTGTTGCCACTCCCGGCCTCGAGCTGCTCCAAGTGCAGTTTGAGGTAGCCGGCCCTGCTGACAAAGTTGTCGGCCAGGAAATACTGATCGAGCCAGCGCTCCATCAGTCCGTTGAAATTACTGACGATCAACGGCCGCTCGACACTCAAGTCCAGCGCCGGTAAATCAGCGCTGTCCCCCGCCGCCAACAGCCGGTTGTAGTAAGCGGCGTGAGGTACCGTCGCCGCATTGAGGTTGAGCGACAGCGCGTTGTTGCTCAGTTGCACCAGATCGTCCAACGGTACTCGCTGATTGTTCTGCACCTCGGCGAACAGCTGGTTCTGTTGCTCCAGACGCAGCGCCCGATCTACCAGGTCCGTGGCTTTCTGGTAGTTCTGCCACTGGGCCGGGTCTTCGCTTTCGACGCTGTTGCGCCGATCCGTCGCGCGGATCGCCTTGAGCTTCGCCAGCTCCGCCACCAGCAATTCATGCAGCGGCTGGATCATATGACGCTGGGTGGCCTGGAACACCGCCCGTTCGATCTTCACATCGACAGAAGAAACCCACGATGACGGAAACGCCAGCGACACGTAGTGCCAGTGCGGTGCCTTTTCCAGCACCCGCCAGAAGCTCTGCACGTTGCGCCGGGTCGGCTCGACGCGGTGGGCGTCATCGGTGACCGTGACGTAACTCTTCTGCGCGCCCTGCATCAACCGCGCCAGTTCATGGGCATCCTTGACCGACTGGTTCCATACCCAGAACATCGCCAGCGCCCAGACGACTCCGACCACCAGCGCCACGCCGGCCGTCAGCCGTTGCCAACGCTGACGCAGGCGCAACAGACGCGGCACCCCCTGTGCCAGCCCCCGCTCGCCGACCAGGCGCTGGCGCCACAGCTGACGCATGAACACGCTGCGCTGCAGGCCACTGTCATCGGCGCTGAAGCCGTCCATTGCGTCGTCGGCCGGTTGGTTGGCGCTGAAATACACACCGCGAAAACACGGAGCCTCGCCCTGAGCGTTGCCCTGGAACACCGGTTCCAGCACGTTCTGCAGCCCCCGTCGCAGCGTTTCGAGACGTTCGGGCAAGGCGT
The DNA here is from genome assembly GCF_024981055.1 of Pseudomonas sp. BW7P1. NCBI lineage: Bacteria > Pseudomonadati > Pseudomonadota > Gammaproteobacteria > Pseudomonadales > Pseudomonadaceae > Pseudomonas > Pseudomonas sp. BW7P1. The sequence goes on from NZ_CP103374.1 coordinate 3,724,595, forward strand.
ACAGATCCGCAGTCAACTGCCCGGACAACGTACCGAGCTCAATCACCGCTTCGGCGACGGCGCGGTGCAGGCGGTCCAGCGCCTGATCACTCCACTGCCCCTGCCACACCGCATCTCGCGCAAACGGCGATGACCAGCCCAGGGTACGTTCGCGTGCCTCACCGGGCAGAGCACTGATCAGGTCCTGAAATCCCGGCAGTTCTTCAAGCCCGGTGACGATCACGTACACCGGCACGCTCAAACCAAAGCGCTGCAGCAGGTCGATGAAGCGTCGGCGCGCCGCAAGACCCAACTGCGTCGCCAGCTCCAGATTGCCCAGGCGACTGACTGGCACGGTCCAGATCACCCCGTCGAGCGGACGCTTGCTGCGCAGGCGCAGGATCAACCCGAGCAACCGCCACCAGCCGCCACGTTGCAAATGCATGCCGTCTTCCGGCAGAAACAGGCCTTGGGGTACCACCAGCACCGCGCCTTCAGGGTCCGACCACCAACGGCCGAACCAGGCCGGTTTGTCGGTGGGTTGCAGACGCCATTCGGTCACCAGTTGCGTACCCTGGACCTCATCGCCGAGCATCAGCAGCCATGGCAACTGATAACGATCGTGAGTGCCCTGCTCTTGCTGCATGTGCCGCACCGCAAGATAGAAGCTACGGATCGCCGCACCGCTTCGAGTGCGCAACCACCACACCGCCACCCCGACGATCACCAGCAGCAACAGTACCGCGGCCACCCACGCAACGATCGTCAAGGTACTCATGAGTCTTGCTCCGGCGCCGCCATCGAGGCGGTGGTTTGCAGCACCGGCTCCAGTTCGGAACGAATGTCGCTCCACAAGAACTGGCCGACCCCGGTCAGCAACAGCACCATCGCCAGAATCCCCAGCGCCAGACGAAAGCCGTCCGGCAACGCCGTACGCACCGGCAATTGCAGCGGCGCGGTCAGCGAAGGTTGTACCAGGCGCTGGCTGACATCGTCGTAACTGGCCTCGTCCTGCCAGGCAAACGTGAAAAGAGCCAGTCGCCACTTTTCCAGTTGCGCCTGACTGTGCTCGCCGCGCAGGCGCCCATGGAAACCAAGAATCAGGCATTGCAGGTAAACGTTGGCGAGATCGCGAGTGGTGGGTTGCTGTTCATCGAGAAGGGTCTGGATCGCCGCCGGCAACTGCTCACCCGCCTGCCGGCTGGAGTAGAGGCGCGATTCCAGGGGTTTTTCCTGCCAGGCGCTCTGGCCCGGCCATGGGCTGAACAGCAGCGTTTCATCGACCAGCGCAACGAAGGCGTACACCAGTGCCTTGACCTGTTCGGTCGCCGAGTCGCCGACCCGCGAAAACGCCGTGCGCCACAACCGTTGTGAAGCCTGGGTGGACAGTTCGACCACGGTTTCGACCAGCGCCGCATCGTCCTCGATGTCCTTGGGCAACTGCGTCCAGTCCAGTTGCCATTGCTGCCACATCTGACGGAACGCGCTGCTCAACGGTGCGTCCTGCAACCCAAGGCTTGCGGCACTTCCTTGCGACATACGGCGTTCCTTGTGTGATCAGACACTTTCACTGTTCTGGGCGACAAACAGCACCACTTGCCACGGACTGCTGGTCAACCGGGTGGCCGGTGCGGCGATCACCAGCGGCAATTGCGCGTCGAACCAGTTGCCTTCGGCTGTCACCACAAACAGTCGGGTGTCGTCGCCGACGCTATAGGCCACTTGTTCGCTGCGATTCATGGCCTGGTGCGTCAGGCCACTCATGCGCTGGCGGCTGAGCAAGGCGATGTGCGGCGCCGAGGCGATGATCGCGCCGCGCAGCCACTCGCCGGCCGCCTGTTCGCTGGCGCCATTGGGCATGCGCAGGCCGATGACCAGCCGCTGGCTCGGCTGTTCGTCCGGTAACTGAATGGAAAAGCTGTGTTCGCTGCGTTCGAAAGCGATGCTGCGGTAACCTGCGCGGATCAGCTCAAGCGTGGTTTCCAGCCAATCGAGCAGCGGTTCGTACCCACGCTGCAACTCGAAAAAATCCAGCGGTGCAAACGACGGCACGCCCGCCAGCGGATCCAGCGCCGACCACGCGCCGGCCAGCCCCAGCAGTTGCACATACAACGCCTGCGGATGGGCGACGCGACTGGTCAGCGAGCCTTCGACTTCCGGCAGCCGCGTCCATAACGCGGTCAGTTGGCGGCGGATCTCCAGCGCATCGTCCTGATTTCCGGACTGTTGTGCCTGCCGCAGACGCCCGCCGAGAAACAGGCATTTCTCACGGGCCCGCGCGCAGAGCCCGGCAATCCGCCGACCCAGCGGCGATTCCGGTAACAGGACCGGCGTCGGCGGCGTATAGGGCAACGGCAGGAAACCGCCGCCCTCCCTGCGGATTTTCAGCAACGGCAGGCAGATCGAGTCCGCCTTGTTGAGTTGCGTGCACAGACGCGGATTGGGTCGCCACACCGTGATCGATTCGGGGAACTCGCCGCTGGTGAGATCCGGCAGGGCCTCGCCGACCACCGACTGCAATCGCCCCTTGAGCGGCAGCAATTGACCGGCGCGCCACAAAGGGCTGATCGCGAGGTAAACGGTGACCGTCGCATCGTCTGTTTCGTTGATCGACGGGCCGACATCCAGCTCCAGCAACGGCCCGACACCTGCCTGCAGATTGACCGGCAAACCATCGGGCATCGTCCCTTGCAAGGACACCACGCGCACCACCCCGGCACTCATCGCCGAAGGGTCGAACTCCATGTGACTGACCCCAAAAAACCACGGATTGCACGCCTGGGCCAGATGCGCGCCGAGCGCTTCGGCCCGCAGGCCCTGCAACTGAAAATGCTGTGGCAGCAATTGCATGCCTTCATGCCAGCAGACCGCGTCAGGTAGCAGACTCATACGACTCCCTTCGACTGCACCGCGAACCGGCGGCGGACGGTTTTTTTCAGTTTTCCTTGCTGACCAGGGTCATCTCGCGGCTGTCGAACTTGAGCCACGCATCGCTCTGATCGTCCAGCCGCAAGCGGTGCGCTCCGGGTGTGTTATAGCTGGCGAAGACTAAAAGTCCAGCCGCCCGCTTGCCCCCCAGCGGGAAGGGTTGGCGGTCGATGAATTGCCCCGGTACCAGTTCCAGTCCCCACACGCTCATCAGCTGACGATAGTCGCGCTGGTACTGCTCGCGCCCGGCAAACCACTGCCGGGCGCTGATGCCTGACAGTTGCTTGAGCAGGTCTGGGTCATTGACCGCGATGAAATCCACGGCAATCGGGGTGTCGTCATTGGCCTTGGGCGCGACGTCGAGGGTGATGCTGTCGAGGTCGACTTTCGGCCCGAAGAATGAACAGCCCGCGAGCAGCGCAAAGCCGATTGTTAGAAAAAGTCGTGAAGACAAAATGAATTTTCCTTTTCGCGAGACAGTCCAAAAAAGTTTTTCGCTTGCATTTTTATAGACCTGTTCTAGCGTCTTGGGTAGTTCGGTTCCTACAGCCGAATGTGGAAGGTTTGTCAAAGGAACGACAGGTCATCTGCCTCCCTTTCTAACCTGTGGTCCAGCAAGGGAAAGCGATGAACGGGCCTCCCCGATGCATTGCGCCCGCCCATCGCATCGGAGTCCGCCGACATGGCAGAAAGTACCCAGCACAAACTCGACCGGGTTCGCCCGCCCCGAGTGCAAATCACCTATGACGTCGAAATCGGCAACGCCATCGAGAAAAAGGAATTGCCGCTGGTGGTCGGGATTCTTGCCGACCTCTCGGGCAAGCCGCTCGAACCACTGGCAAAACTGACCGAACGCCGTTTCACCGAAATCGACCGCGACAATTTCAACGACGTCCTCGCCTCCATCGCCCCTCGCGCCACGCTGCAAGTCAACAACACCCTCAGCGGCGACGACAGCAAGCTGAACATCGAACTCAACTTCAAACACATCGACGATTTCGACCCGGTCAAGGTGGTGGAGCAAGTCACTCCGCTGCGTCGCCTGTTCGAAGCCCGTCAGCGCCTGCGCGATCTGCTGACCAAACTCGACGGCAACGACGATCTCGACAAGCTGTTGCGCGATGTCATCGCCAACACCGAAGGCTTGCAAGAGATCAAATCGGCTCGCCCGGACACCGCTGTCCCGGCCGCTGATGCCGAGGCCCCGGCCGAACCGCAAGCCTGATCGTCCACCTGACCGAGGAAGAATTCGCCATGCCCGCCGCCGCCCAGAATCAAGCCAGCGAAAATGCTGCAGCCGAAACTTTATCCCTGCTTGACCGGATCATCGCCGAGGGCCGCATGGCCCATGACGACAGCCAGCAGGACTATGCCCGCGACATGCTCGCGGAATTCGCCACCCAGGTACTCGACGAAGGCATGGCCATCGACAAGGACACCGTGGCGATGATCAACGACCGCATCAGCAAGATCGATGAACTGATCAGCGCCCAGCTCAACGAAGTGCTGCATCACCCGGACCTGCAAAAACTCGAAGCGTCCTGGCGCGGCCTGCACATGCTGGTGCAGAACACAGAAACCAGCAGCCGGTTGAAGCTGCGCCTGCTCAACGTGACGCAGAAAGAGCTGCAGAACGATCTGGAAAAAGCCGTCGAATTCGACCAGAGCGCCCTGTTCAAGAAGATCTACGAAGAGGAATACGGCACCTTCGGTGGCCACCCGTTCAGCCTTCTGGTCGGTGACTACACCTTCGGCCGTCACCCACAGGACGTCGGCCTGCTGGAAAAACTGTCGAACGTCGCCGCCGCTGCGCACGCGCCATTCATTGCCGCCGCCAGCCCGCGACTGTTCGACATGAACAGCTTTACCGAACTGGCGGTGCCCCGTGACCTGTCGAAGGTGTTCGAGAGCCAGGAGCTGATCAAGTGGCGCTCGTTCCGTGAAAGCGAAGACTCGCGCTACGTCTCGCTGGTGCTGCCACACTTCCTGCTGCGCCTGCCTTACGGCCCGGACACTTCGCCTGTGGAAGGCATCAATTACGTCGAAGACACCAACGGCACCGACCACAGCAAATACCTGTGGGGCAATGCCGCGTGGGCGCTGTCGCAACGTATCACCGAAGCCTTTGCCAAGTACGGCTGGTGCGCGGCGATCCGTGGCGCTGAAGGCGGCGGCGCGGTCGAAGGTCTGCCGGCGCACACTTTCCGTACCAGCTCCGGCGACCTGTCGCTCAAATGCCCGACCGAAGTGGCGATCACCGACCGCCGGGAAAAAGAGCTCAACGACCTCGGTTTCATCGCCCTGTGCCACAAGAAGAACAGCGACATCGCGGTGTTCTTCGGCGGCCAGACCACCAACAAGTCCAAGGTCTACAACACCAACGAGGCCAACGCCAACGCACGGATCTCGGCGATGCTGCCGTACGTGCTCGCGGCTTCGCGTTTCGCCCATTACCTGAAGGTGATCATGCGCGACAAGGTCGGCAGCTTCATGACCCGCGACAACGTGCAGACCTACCTCAACAACTGGATCGCCGACTACGTGCTGATCAACGACAACGCGCCGCAGGAAATCAAGGCGCAATACCCGTTGCGTGAAGCGCGGGTGGACGTCACCGAAGTCGCCGGCAAACCCGGTGCCTACCGGGCGACGGTATTCCTGCGGCCGCACTTCCAGCTGGAAGAGCTGACCGCGTCGATCCGCCTGGTCGCGACCCTGCCGCCTCCGGTAGCAGCCTGACCCGCCTGCGCCCGCAGGATTTCTCTGCGGGCGCTCCCCCGTTTGTCTAGCGCGACAACCTTCAGGAGTTTCAAGCGATGGATGCAATCATTCTCGACCTCGGCGGCGACATCAAAGGCGACAGCCTGCTCGAGGGCTACAAGGACAAGATCGAAGTCATGTCCTACAGCCACAACGTGGCGATGCAGGTGACCAACGACGTCAGCAACTCGGAACGTACCTCCGGCCGGCCGCACATCGGTGAATTTACCCTGACCAAATTCATCGACAGCTCGACCCCTTCGCTCAACGAATATTGCTGCGCCGGCAAGCCGATCCCGGAAGCCAAGATCACCATCGGTCGCAACGCCGCCGAAGGCAGCGGGCAGATCATGCCGTTCATCATCTACACCCTGACCAACGTGGTGATCTCCAACGTCAGCGTCAGCGGCGGCACCGGGGGCAAACCGGTGGAAACCCTGTCCCTGAACTTCACCAAGATCAAATGGGAACTCACCGCGCAAAAAGACGACGGCACCAAGGAAGGCACCGCCGGCACGGTCTGGGACCTGGCGGCCAACAAGGCCGGCAAGTAACCGGACGCCCTCGCCATGGCAGGCACCGGCATGCGTGCACCGCTGTTCGAACGCCTCGCCTGGAGCGAGGCCGACGAGCCGCCGGTGTTCAATCGGCAGGATCTGCTCGACTCGGTGCATGCCGAGCTCGGGCGCCTGTTCAACACCCGCCGTGGCCCGCGCGCACTGACGACACCTCCGAGCGTGATCGACTATGGCATCGCCGACTGGAGCGCGCTGCAACAACAGCGCAGCGATGACCGCCGTCGCCTGGCGCGGGACATTCGCGAGGCCATCACCCACTTCGAACCGCGCCTGCTGCTGGGCGAGGTTCAGGTCAATCCCCTCCCCGAACAGCCCCAGCGATTGAGCATCCGCCTGCTCGGCGAATTGCGCAGCGGCTCGCTGCACTGGCCGGTGGCCTTTGTCATCGAGCCCGGCAACGAAGGGCTGGAGGTGCGCCATGAGCGACTCGATTGACCCGCAACTGCTCGACTACTACCAACGTGAACTGACTTGGCTGCGCCATGCAGGCAGCCAGTTTGCCGAGCGTTATCCGAAAGTCGCGCGGCGATTGGAGCTGTCTCCCGGTGAGTGCCCCGACCCGCACGTCGAGCGTTTGCTCGAGGGCTTCGCCCTGCTCGCGGCGCGTCTGCAACGGCGTCTGGATGACGACTACGCCGAGTTCAGCGATGCCCTGCTGGAGCAACTCTATCCCTTGGCCGTGCGCCCGCTGCCGTCCTGCGCCATCGTGCAGTTCGAGCCAGACCCGAGCAAAGGCAAACTCGACGGCGGCTATCCCCTGCCCCGGGACACGCCGCTGTTCGTCACCACCAGCAAGGGTGAAAGCATTCACTTTCGCACCAGTGCCGCCGTGCGGCTGTGGCCCATCGAAGTGACCGAAGCGCTGTTGCTCGGCAGTGACGAAGCCCAGGCGTTGACCGGTGTGGCGCAATCCCGTTCGGCCTTGCGCCTGAGCCTGCGTTGTCTGGCTGAAAGCCAATGGTCGGAGCTGAAGATCGACAGTTTACGGATTCACCTGGCCGCCTCACCCGTGATCAATGCCGGTCTCTATGACCTGCTCGGCGCCCATGCCGTGCAGGTGCTCGCAGGCTCGCCGGGGAGAATTCCGGCGAAGGTAAAGGGACTGCCGCAGATCGTCGGATTCGCCGACGACGAAGTACTGCTGCCGGACGAAGACGGCGTGCACCCGGGCATGCGTCTGTTGGCGGAATACTTTGCCTTCCCGGAGAAATTCCACTTTTTCGACCTGCCACTCGGCGATGTGTCCAGCGAAAGCCAGACGCTCTACCTCTATATCGTTTTCGACCGTGCGCCGGCCGGACGACTGCACTTGCAGGCCGGCGACATCGCCCTCGGATGTGCGCCGGTGATCAATCTGTTCCCGCGCACCTCCGAGCCGCTGCGCCCCGACGGTACCCGCAGCGAATACCGACTGGTCGCCGACAGCCACCGGGAAAACAGTGTCGAGATCCATAGCATTCGCGCGATGCGCTCCAGCTCCAGCGCCGGCGTGCAACGCCTGCCCGCTTATTACGGCAGCCAGCACAGCGGCGGCGATCAACAGCGGTACTGGCATGCGCGGCGAGTCAGTGGCCAGTCGCCGAACCGGCTCGGCAGTGATCTTCTGGTCAGCGTCGTCGACACCCGTTTTGAACCGCAAACCGACCTGCCCGACTACAGCCTCACGGCCGAACTGCTGTGCACCAACCGGCACCTGGCCCAGAGCCTGCCGGCCGGTACACCACTGGGATTCGAGCGGCCGGGCCCGGTGGCGTGGGCACGCCTGCGCAATCCGCCGAGCCCGCAGAGCCTGCCGCGACTGGACGGTGATTCGCGCTGGCGGCTGGTGTCGCAACTGACCCTCAATCATTTGTCACTGGTCGAAGGACCGCAGGCCATGGATGCGCTGAAAGAGATTCTGCATCTGCATAATCTGCGCGATGAAGCCAGCGCCCTGCGCCAGATCGATGGCTTGCTGAGCCTTGCCTGCGAACGGGTGATCGGCCACGTTGGCGCCGATGCCTGGCGTGGCTGGCGCAACGGACTTGAAGTGCAGTTGCAGCTCGATCCGCAGCATTTCGTCGGCAGCAGCGCGGTGCTGTTCTCGGCGGTGCTCGCGCAGTTCTTTTCGGTGTATGCCACGGCCAATCGCTTCGTGCGCACGGTGCTCATGCAGGCTGACAAGGAGGTCAAGGCATGGCAACCCCAAGCCGGCATGCCCCTGTCGCTCTGACCCTGGGCCAGCGTCTGCGCCGCGATCCGCAGGCGTTCGAATGGCTGCAGGCGTTACTGTTGCTGGAGCGCGAACGGCCGCAGGCCGACTCCCTCGGCTCAGGTACATCGCCGCAAGCCGAAGCGCTGAAATTGCGCGGGCCGTTGACGCCGGTGTTCGCCGCCAGCCAGATCGAAAGCCTGGAAGAAAAAACCGGTGAACCGCTGACCCTCAACTCACCGATGTTCGGCCTCGGCGGCCCTGACGGCCCGTTGCCCTACGCCTATCAGGAATGGCTGCAACAACGGGCCCGGGCCAAGGATCACGCGCCCGCCGAATTTCTTGACCTGTTCCAGCATCGGTTGCTGAGCCTGCTGTACAAGGTGATGCGCAAACACCGGATCGCCCTGGGCTTTACCACGCCCGGCGCTTCGCCGGTGCAGGCGCAATTGCGGGCGCTGACCGGGTTGTTGCCCAAGTCCCTGCAGGAGCGCCAGGCGATTCCCGACTGCGCCGTTCTGGCCTGCACCGCGTTGTACGCCGATGGCCGTCGGTCGCTGGCGGGGTTCGCAGCCATTGTCCGCGAGCAATTTGCCGTGCCGGTGGAGCTGAGCGCCTATGAAGGTGCGTGGTGTGAGATTCCGGCCGCCAGCCGCAGCGTCATGAAGGCCGGCGGACGCAATCTGCAACTGGGTCGCAGCGCCGTGGCAGGCACACGGGTCTGGGATGAGCATGCCGGGATTCGTTTGACGCTCGGGCCATTGTCCTCCGCGCAGGCCGGGAGCTTTCTGCCGGACGGCGAATCGCACCCGGCACTGGCGAGCCTGGCGGCGTTGTATTTCGGCCCGGATCTGGACGTGAAACTGGTGATGCTGGTACGCGGCGCCGGGCCGCTGACACTCGGTCGCCAGGCCCCGGTGTTGTTGAGCTGGAACGGTGGTTTGCAGCGTCAGGCCAGCCTTGCAGTGCAACGGATCGAAACCCGTCTTCGTCAGCTGGAGATCACCTGAGATGGAACTGGCCAGCCTGATCGGACGCCTCAACCCGGACAACCGCCGCGCCCTCGAACGCGCCGCCCAGCGCTGTTTGCAGCGCGGGCATCACTTTGTCGAGATTGAGCATCTGTTGCTGGAATTGCTCGACATCGACGGCGGCGATTTTGCTTTCCTGCTGCCGCGTTTCGGGCTGGAACGGGATGCGCTGACGGCGGAAATCAACAAGGCGCTGGACCTGTTCAAGGCTGGCAGCACGCGGACCCCGGCGCTGTCCTCGCACACGCTGGGATTGCTGGAGGATGCGGTGGTGCAGGCCAGTGTGCTGGGCATCGACAGCATTCGTTCCGGGCTTTTGCTTCTCGCGTTGATTGATCGTGACGAGCGCCGAAGCCTGCTGCTCAACAGTGCGTCTTCATTGCTGCGGATTCCCAGGGAAGCCTTGCGCGCGAATCTGCTGGAGTGGACGGAGAACTCCCGCGAGCACGCTGGACCGCGCTCTGTTTCTTCAGGAAATGCGGCGCCACGGCAGGATTCGGTACTGGACCAATACACCCAGGACCTGACCGCCGACGCTCACGCCGGGCGCATCGATCCCATCGTTGGTCGCGACGGCGAGATTCGTCAGTGCATCGACATTCTTCTGAGGCGTCGGCAAAACAACCCGATTCTGGTGGGCGCACCGGGCGTCGGTAAAACCGCCGTGGTCGAGGGCCTGGCACTGCGTATCGCCGCCGCAGACGTGCCGCCGTCGTTGCAGGAAGTCAGCCTGCGGGTGCTCGACCTGGGCCTGTTGCAGGCCGGTGCCGGGGTCAAAGGTGAATTTGAACAGCGGCTCAAAGGCGTTATCGATGCAGTACGCAGCGCCGACAAGCCGATCATCCTGTTCATCGACGAAGCCCACACCCTGATCGGTGCAGGCGGCGCCGAAGGTGGCAGCGATGCGGCCAACTTGCTCAAACCCGCGTTGGCCCGAGGTGAATTGCGCACGCTCGCCGCCACCACCTGGATGGAATACAAGAAATACTTCGAAAAAGATCCGGCCCTGGCCCGCCGCTTCCAGCTGGTGCAGGTCGAGGAACCCGACGAAATCACCGCTGTGGAAATGCTCCGTGGCGTGGCAGCAAAACTGGAGCAGCACCACGGCGTGCAAGTGCTGGACGCGGCGATCCACGAAGCGGTGAAACTCTCCCATCGCTACATCTCCGGCCGTCAGTTGCCGGACAAGGCCATCAGTGTGCTCGACACGGCATGCGCCCGGGTCGCCCTCGGTCAGCACGACGTGCCGCCACCGCTGGAGTGCCTGCGCCACCGGCAAAACAGCCTCAAGGATGAAGTCGAACGCCTGCGACGGGAGCAGGCCACCGGGCTGGATCATCGTGAGCGCATCACGCTGCTGGAAAATGAATCGAAAACCAATGTGCAGGCGATCCGCGAACTGGAAATCCGATGGAGCGAAGAGCGCGTGGCCGTGCGTGAACTACTCGAGACACGCCGCGAATTGCTGACGTTGAGCGAAAGCGCCGATAGCGACAAACCCGACGAAGCCACCGACAGTCGCATCGATCATCTGGCCGCCGAACTGCTGCGCCTGGAGGCGGGACTGGATGCGATCCGCCAGGACGACCCGCTGGTGCCGGAACAGGTCGACAGCAAAACCGTCGCTGCCGTTATCGCAGGCTGGACCGGCATCCCCGTCGGCAAGATGCTTGCCGACGAAGCTCATGCGGTGCGCACCCTCGGCACACGTATGGGCCAGCGCGTCATGGGCCAGAGCACTGCGCTCAACACCATCGCCCAGCGTTTGCAGGCCTATCGCGCCGGGCTCACCGATCCGCAAAAACCGGTCGGGGTATTCCTGCTGGTCGGCCCCACGGGCGTTGGCAAAACCGAAACCGCGTATGCACTGGCCGATGCACTGTATGGCGGTGAACGCAACCTGATCAGCATCAACCTTTCCGAATATCAGGAAGCCCACACCGTCAGCCAGCTCAAGGGCGCCCCACCGGGTTACGTCGGTTATGGCAGTGGCGGCGTACTGACGGAAGCGGTACGACGCAAACCCTATTCGGTGGTGTTGCTGGATGAAATCGAGAAGGCGCATCCGGATGTGCTGGAAGCGTTTTACAACGTGTTCGACAAAGGCTTGATGGAAGACGGCACCGGGCTGGTGGTGGACTTCAAGAACACCGTGATGCTCGCCACCAGCAATGTCGGCGCTGAGTTATTGCTCGATACACCGACTGCACAACTCGGCTCGGAAGCCTTCAACGAAGCGCTGCACAAAGTCCTCCTGCAAGCCTTCCGCCCGGCGTTTCTGGCGCGCATGACGGTGGTTGCGTATCGACCGCTGGATGATGCGACGCTGGAAGGGATTGTGTTGGCGAAGCTGGAGAAATTGCGTGGCCGCTACAAAGCTGCGACCGGCAAGCAGTTCGAGTTTGACTCCGGAATTGTGAAAGCGGTGCTCGCCAAGTGCAGCGCGGCAGGCGCCCGGGATATCGAGAATGTGTTGATGACGCAAGTGACAGGAAAGTTGACGGAGTGGGTGTTGGAGTAGTTGCGCGCAAGCGCGTCGCCGGAATCTGGGAGGCAGCATGAGCTACAAGGCCATTTGCGACAAAATCGACGGACACGGCGAAGGCGTCTACAACTTCGGTCAGTCCAGCTTTCTTTTGCTCGTCGCCGACAACCGGGACGGCATCTGCCGGGGTGTCAGCACCGCATGGCTCATCGCCAAGAAAAAAGGCAACGACTACCTCAAGGACATCGTCAAGCCAACGATGAAAACCGGACTTCTGCACGAACAGAAGACGGCGCGCCAGGCCTCGGACTTCCAGTCAGAGTATGTGGACATCAGCGGCGATACGCCCGGGTCCCCGTCAGCCGCGACCCTGGGGGCATTGAGAACCGGCGGGGTGGGATCGCTGGGCCAGACAAAAGCGGAAACCTACCAGAGCTTCGCCACCGCCGGTAAAGCCATCGGCGAGTTCGTACTCACCTCGTCCTGTCGCTACTTCATTCTGTCGATCAAAGGCACGTTGGGCGGGCATTCCGTAGCCTTTTACCGACCTTGGGTACTGTTTGGCAAAAGCAGCAGTTGCGTATTTTTTGATCCCAATTTTGGCGAATTCAAGCTGGAGGGCTCCCAAGGCGTAGCCCTCTGCATGGATGCGGTCGCAACGGCTTACAACCAGGGCCTGTCAACAGGGTATCGACTTTGGGGGTTCAGTTGACGTGAAGTGACGTCAGTAAAGGTGTCTGACTTTTTGCACCCTCTTCCAGATCATTTGGCAAAGGATTTCCGATGACGACTTTTTCAACGCTATGCACTGCCGAGTTATCCAAGGCAGAACACGATCCGAACCACGTCGGCGGCGTTTGCAGAATCAATCGCAACGACAGCTATCTGGTGACCTTTCATAACAATGGCTACGACACGCCCGCCTCGCCGCCCGTCATGGGCGAGACAGTACTGCAACTCGACCCGGCCCCTCGCATTCCCTCTGTCAGGGCCGTCGTGAAAAAAGAAGTGATGCAAACCCATGAACATCCTGCCAAACGCGAGTACGGATACTGGGACACCATGGTCGGAATCGCGGAATCAGGACGTATGAGCTACGAACATGAAGCGTTGATGCTGCATCGGGAACGCCTGGGCTATGGACTGGATGATTACGAAAGTGCGGTGCGCAGAGTCAAGGAGCAACAACTTGCCAGCATGAAAAGCAAGCGCGCGATTGCCGCGCAGGAGATGGAAAGAAAATACGACGCCGATGCGCACTTGAAAATGATATCGACCATTGCCGAAGAACAGTACATCGCTCTGCAAAAGCGCTCACTGACCTACCCGTCCGAATACGGCGCGCCGCGTGAGGCCAACGATTCCGGCGGGCATGCGGAAGAAAACTTCATCCGCGCCTGGAGCGCACTGTGCGCGCAAATTCCAGAAAAAATCACCAACGTCGAACTGTATATAACACGCATGCCGTGCCCCGACGCTTCCTCCGGATTCTGGCTGGGCGCCAACCTGTACAACGAGGGCTGCATGAGCAAGCTGGCAAAGTTGATCACGACCGCTGACGAAGCCATTCAATGGCAGATCACCTATACGCAGATGTTGAATGGCAGTGACCAGGCCTTCTCTCAATCATTGACCCGGCACTTTCCCGAGAACAGGGTCAGCTTTTCCGTCAGGGGCTCATAGCGGTGTTGATCCAGCGCTTTCATCACGCCCATACACGCCTGTAATGCAAAGGCCCGCGCCATGAGAATCGGAAGCTTCAATGTCGAAAAAAACGGCAAGTCCTCGACGCTGGACAAACAGACACAGGTCGATGTTTTCCTCTACAACTGTTGCTCCAGCAATTACTGGAACGCCGATATCGTTTTCCTGTGTGAAATACACTCCGCGCAGATCGACAACTACCGCCAGAACCTCGCGGCCATCTACCCCTCCTACAACGTGTACGCCTTCACGGGTGGATACTCGAACGCCTACATCGTCATGGTCAAAGGCTTCGAAGAACTGCAGGTCATCAGCCAGGGCAGCCTGTTTACCCTCAACAGGGATCTGATTGCTGTGGAAGCTCACAGTGTCAGGGGCTACACCGGGTATGTGTTCCTTGCGCACTTCAAGTCCGGACAAAATGGCGTGACCAAAAGCCAGCTCAAGTCCTGCACGGCATTGGGGGGCAAATGGGTTGCCACCGGCGACCTCAATCTGGATTACCAGAACGTCGGTCAACTCGACACGGCCGGCTTGGCGTATGAATGCTGGGGCGGCCTGCAGACACAGGCCAAAGGCGGCATTCTCGACTGGGTGCTGGCCTCCGCCGATGTGACGGTAAAGGCTGTGGATCTGACCGGCCTGGCCCATGTCTTCGACATGTCCGGCCCGGATCATCGACCGATTCTTTTCGACGTCACCGGTTGAGTCCGGCCTTGTGCTGTCATTGAGGAAATCCGATGCCCCGCTCCACCGACAGCAACACCACGCTCTCCCTTACCGCCTCTTCGCTGTCGGCGCTTTATCCTGAGTCAATGTCAGGCGAGGAAGCCCTGAACGGACCGGGTTTGCAAATCCTCAACGGTCTCAACGACGGCACTACCCTCACCTTGACCTCTGCCATCGCCAGCCACGTCACCATCACCCTGCACAACGACGCTCAATTGCGCCCGTTCGATGCCTTGGTCGCTGAAATCCGTCAACTGCCTGCCGACGCCACCGCCGAGCGCTATCAACTGGTTTTACGTCCGTGGCTCTGGTGGCTGACCCTCGCCAGCAACAACCGCGTGTTCCAGAACATCGCCACCTCGGACATCGTCACCACGATTTTCAAGGCCCACGGCTTCACCGATTTCAAACTCTCGCTGAGCGGCAGCTACACGCCCCGCGAATACTGCGTGCAATATGGTGAAACCGACTTCGCCTTCGTCTCACGGCTACTGGAAGAGGAAGGCATCTTCTGGTTTTTCACCCACGACGAGGGCAAGCACACGCTGGTACTGGGCGACAGCAATGACGCCTTTGTGCAGATCCCCAACGGCCCGAAGGTCAAGTATCTGGGTCAGCAAATGGGCGAGCGCGAGTTGCATGGCATCCGCTCGGGTCAGGTGTGCCTGCAAGCTGTGGCCGGGGTATACAAGGCAACGGATTACGAGTTCACCACGCCGACCACTTCGCTCTTCGGCCAGGCCGAAGCGGTGGCCGGGCCGCTGTCGATCTATGAGCATCCCGGCGGCTACAACGCCAAGGCGCGCGGCGATGCGTTGACCAAGCAGCGGGTCGACGGGCTGCGCAGTGAAGAGAAACGTTTTGTTGGCGAAAGCGATTGCCGCTGGCTGATCCCGGGCCACTGGTTCACCCTCGACGGCCATGACGATGCGAGCCTGAATATCGATTGGGTGGTCACGCATGTCACCCACGACGCCAGCCACGAAAACTATCGCAACCGCTTCGAAGCCATCCCCAAAGCCACGCCATTCCGCCCGCCCCGTACCACGCCCAAACCGCGCATGCATCCACAGACCGCGATCGTCGTAGGCAAGTCCGGCGAGGAAATCTGGACCGATGAATACGGCCGGATCAAGTTGCAGTTCCCTTGGGATCGCGACGGCAAGAACGATGAAACCAGTTCCTGTTGGGTGCGTGTGGTGTTGCCGTGGAGTGGCAAGGGCTTCGGCATGCAGTTCGTGCCGCGTATCGGCCAGGAAGTCATCGTGACCTTCATCGACGGCGATCCGGACCGGCCGCTGGTCACCGGTTGCGTGTACAACGGCGACAACGCCCTGCCCTATGCCTTGCCCGCCAATCAGACACAATCGGGGATCAAGACCCAATCGTCCAAGGGTGGCGGCGGTTTCAACGAGCTGCGTTTCGAGGACAAGAAGGATGCCGAAGAGGTGTTCCTGCAGGCGCAGAAAGACTTGAAGATCAACGTGCTCAACGACACCACCGCAACGGTCGGCCACGACGAAACCCTCACTGTGCAAAACGCCCGCACCCGCACGGTCAAGGACGGCGACGAGACCGTCACGCTGGAAAAAGGCAAACGCAGTGTGACCATTCAGACCGGCAGCGACAGCCTCGATGTAAAGGACAGTCGCACGGTGAAGGTCGGCGCCGACCAGAACCACAGTACCGGCGGCAATTACACCGACAAGGTCACCGGCGATTACAGCCTGACGGTGGACGGCAACCTGACAATCAAGGTCAGCGGTACCCTCACGCTGCAAAGCGGCGGCAGTTTCACGATCAAGAGCGGCGCGGATCTGGCGACCTCGGCCAGCACCTCGATCACCCAGAAGGCCGGCACCGCCATGACCAACCAGGCCGGCACCTCGCTGGACAACAAGGCCGGAACGACGCTGACCAACGATGCAGGCATCAGCCTGACCAACAAGGGCGCGGCCTCGCAGACCGTGGACGGCGGCGGCATGCTGACCATCAAGGGCGGGCTGGTGCAGGTCAACTGACAAGGAGTCGCCATGGCGATCACACCGCTGGATTTGCAGCAGGATGACAAACACCTCAAGGGACGATTGCAGGACGGCCGGCTCGATGGTCCGTTGAATATCAAGGATGACGGTCGCCAGCAGGCAGACATGAATTACAGCCAGGGCCAATTGCAGGGCACGTCGCTGCTCTACCACCCCAACGGCAAGGTCTCGGCGCAGATGCCGTTCGTGCGCGACAAGCTGCAAGGCGTCGCCAGTTTTTATGCGCCCGAGGGCTGGTTGCAGCGCAAGGCCACTTATCGGCGTGGGTTATTGCATGGTGAGGCATTCAACTACTTTCCCGACGGGCAAGTCGCGGAAGCCGAGTTCTATCGTGATGGCGTGCGCGAGGGGCGCTATCAGCGCTTTCATCCCAACGGCAAACCGGCGGTGGATGCGCGTTATCTGAATGGGCAACTGATGGAGCCGGAACAGGGATTTGCCGAGGACGGGCGACCGCTGGATGCCGATGGCAAACCGATTTCCCGGGTGCGCTGGTGGTTTCGCAAGTGGACGGATCCGGCGCAGGCCTGACTCAGGGAATCAACATCTGCATCTGCCCCGGCATCACGATCTTGATCACCCCTGCCCAGTTGCACATCAACGTACTGTTGGCATCGATCGCAGGCATCCCGCCCAGCAGCAGGGTCGGCGCTCCGCCGGGGATCCACGGCGTGGCGGTGGCGGGAATGCACGGCATCGGCGTCAATACGCCCAGCGCTGCGGCAGTGGCAGCCGCGACCATCGGATTGGCCATACTCATGCACATGCCGAACGTGGTGACGTTGACCAGAGGAATATGATCCATGATGTTCGCCGCCGGCATCCCGCCGGTCAGCGTGCGGTTGACCGGCAGCACGTTGAGCACCGCCGGCGCGGCGCCGAAACTGCATTGCAGGGTGGCGCTGGCACAGACTTGCGGGCAGCCCATTTCAAAGCTCCTTTCTGAACAAGGCATTCGTGCTAAACCTTAGTCGCCAGCGGCCCGCCGCGCACATTCCCAAGGGTGATTATCGTCCAACACGCTAACCTATAAGACCGAACCGCGCTTGTGACGACCCGAGCGCGCCATTAGATTAGCCAATGATGTCTGGCCTCCAAAATAAGCAGAAGGGATAAGCATGGCGCTTACTGACCAGTCCACCCGTATCCGCTCTGGCGAAGAACTCGATGCCAGCCTGATCGATCCGTACCTCAAGGCCCACATTCCGGGCCTGAGCGGTACGCCGCAGATCAGCCAGTTCCCTGGTGGCGCGTCGAACCTGACCTACCTGCTGGAATACCCGGACCAGGAATTCGTCCTGCGCCGTCCGCCGTTCGGCCACAAGGCCAAGTCCGCCCACGACATGGGGCGCGAATTCCGTATCCTCAACCAGTTGCGCGAAGGCTTCCCGTACTGCCCGAAAGCCTATGTGCACTGCACTGACGAATCAGTGATCGGCGCCGAGTTCTACGTAATGGAACGGGTCAAGGGCATCATCCTGCGCTCGGACCTGCCGCCGGAACTGGACCTGGATCCGGCAAAAACCGAAGCCTTGTGCAAGAGTTTCATCGACCGTTTCGTCGAGCTGCACCGGGTCGATTACAACGCCTGCGGCCTCGGCGATCTGGGCAAGCCGGAAGGTTATGTCGCCCGGCAGATCAAGGGCTGGAGCGAACGCTACGAAAAAGCCCTGACCCCGGACGCACCGCACTGGGAAAAGGTCAAGGCCTGGCTCAACGACAAGATGCCGGCCGACCATCCGACCTCCAGCATCGTGCACAACGATTACCGCTTCGATAACGTCATCCTCGACCCGGAAAACCCGATGCAGATCATCGGCGTGCTCGACTGGGAACTGACCACCCTCGGCGATCCCTTGATGGACCTGGGCAACACCCTCGCCTACTGGATCCAGGCCGACGACCCGGCACCGGTTCAACTGATGCGCCGCCAGCCGAGCCATGCGCCGGGCATGCTGACCCGCCGCGAATTCGTCGACTACTACGCCGAGCGCTCGGGCATCCGGATCGACAATTTCGACTTCTACTACACCTACGGCCTGTTCCGCCTGGCCGGCATCGTGCAGCAGATCTACTACCGCTTCTTCCATGGCCAGACCCAGGACAAACGCTTCGCGCAGTTCATTCACATGAACAAACTGCTGGAGCAGATGAGCCTGCAGGTCATTGCGAAATCGAGCCTCTGACGGCCCACACCAAGGAACCCTTATGTCCAAGACTCAGTTGTTCGACCTCGACGGCAAGATCGCTTTCGTCTCCGGTGCCAGCCGCGGCATCGGCGAAGCCATCGCCAAACTGCTGGCCCAGCAAGGTGCCCATGTGATCGTGTCGAGCCGCAAGCTCGAAGGCTGCCAGCACGTGGCCGACGCGATCATCGCCGCCGGCGGCAAGGCCACCGCCATCGCCTGCCACATCGGTGAAATGGAACAGATCAGCCAGGTCTTTGCCGGGATCAAGGAACAGTTCGGACGCCTGGACATCCTGGTCAACAACGCCGCGACCAACCCGCAGTTCTGCAACGTGCTGGACACCGACCTCGGCGCCTTCCAGAAAACCGTCGACGTGAACATCCGCGGCTACTTCTTCATGTCGGTGGAAGCCGGCAAGCTGATGCGCGAAAACGGTGGCGGCAGCATCATCAACGTGGCCTCGATCAACGGCATTTCGCCGGGGATCTTCCAGGGCATCTACTCGGTGACCAAGGCTGCGGTGATCAACATGACCAAGGTCTTCGCCAAGGAATGCGCGCAGTTCGGCATCCGCTGCAACGCCCTGCTGCCGGGCCTGACCGACACCAAATTCGCCTCGGCGCTGGTGAAGAACGACGCGATCCTGAAACAGGCGCTGACCCAGATCCCGCTCAAGCGCGTGGCCGACCCGAGCGAAATGGCCGGCGCCGTGCTGTACCTGGCCAGCGATGCGTCGAGCTACACCACCGGCGTGTCGTTGAATGTGGACGGTGGTTTCCTGTCCTGATTCACTTCTGATGCAAACGAAAAGGCAGCCCAAGGGCTGCCTTTTTCATGCTTGCAGAACCTTCGGCAACTGCCAGCCGAAATGCACCGACAACAACCGCAGCAACAAACACGCCGCGCCTGCCAGCAACGCGGCCGCCACAGGCGAAACGCCCAGCCTGCGCCCGACGATCAACACCGCCGCACCGACAAACGCCGAACTGGCATACAAATCCGCCTGCAACACCAGCGGCACCCGCGCCAGCACGATGTCACGCAGCACCCCGCCACCGACGCCGGTAATCGTGCCCATCAGCATGGCCACAAACGGCGAAATCCCGAAATTCAACGCCTTTTGTGCCCCGGCCACGGCAAACAGCGCCAGCCCCGCCGCATCCAGCACGATCAAGGTCGAACCGGACCAGTCCAGCACCCGCTCATGAAAAACAAACGCCACCCCGCCCATGGCAAACGCCAGCGCGGGATAACGCCAGTCAGCCACAGCCTTGGGCGGCGTAGCGCCGATCAACAGATCACGGGTCACCCCGCCGCCCAGTGCAACGATGAACGCAATCACCATCACCCCGAGCAGATCGAGTCGAGCGTGCATCGCCGCAATGGCGCCTTCAACGGCAAACACGGCGGTGCCGACCAGATCGGCCACCAGCACAATCCGCTCGACCCGCGCCTTCGATGGCGCCAGGGCTATTGAGTGACGCAACGGGTCTTGGTGATGTGTCGGGTCACTTGCCCGTCGCCGTACATGTCACCGGCAACCTCGGTGTTTTCCATCACCTGACAGGTGCGCTCCGGTGGCGGAGGCGGCGCTGCCGGCGGAGGGGGTGGAGGACTGGCGCAGCCGCTCAGCAGCACCAGACCGAAAGCCGACAACAGCGAAGAACACACGCGTTTCCCAGGATTGTTCATAGGATGACCCGCGATGAATGGAAGACAAACTCCCGTCGCCGAGCGTGAAAATGCCCGGTTATGGAAACCGAACCACTCATTCCTTATAGACCAGTGGAGGGTGAGTGCCAGTGGAATGGGGTGAACTGGTGAGATTTGCTGTCGATTTTCGGGATGAGTGCATATCGAGTGAATGCGTCGACTGATCGGCCGTCATCGCTGGCAAGCCAGCTCCCACAGGGTTCAAGTACAGCCGAATGTAATTGCCCAGCTGTCAGACCGCCATCGCGAGCAGGCTCGCTCCCACAGAAGAGCAAGCGGCGAAGCCGCCCCACTCACCACGATGAGCGTTAGCTCGAGTACCGCTTTTGGCGTACCGGCCCCGTCGGAAGGCTGAGTGGAGGGATTGATCCGGGGGTGGGAGCGCAGCGACCGTTTGGCGAAGCCAAATACATCGAGAGGAGGTGCAGCGAAGCAAACCGGAGGCGATGCCCCCGGATGAATCCCGGAACGAAGGAACACCGAGCCAAAGCGAGGTGCCGAACGCAGGGGCCAAGCCTTTTGCTTACTTTTCGGCGTCTGGAAAAGTGAGCCGCTGTAAGAGCGGAACCGCCAGTGGCAACACCCGAAGTAACGGATATTCACCCCCAAAACATGGTTCAGGTTCACCCCGGAGAGCGCAAGGAATTACTCTCAAGCTCATACCGCAATTCATCAATCAAGGCCTCCACCGCTTCCGGCGTGCGCAAGGCATCGAGGCTCAACCCGCTGATGACCAGATCAACCTCCCCGGAAACCCGGTGATACAACTTCACCGTCAGTGAATGATCCCCATCCACTACGCACTCACAGGCCAACGGCGAAAAACTGCGTTCAAGCTGCGCCCGCAGCTGCGCCAGATACATCATCGCGCACGCTCCGAAAGGCAACGCGACAAGCAGGGTTCAATGACAACCAATACATTCATGGGG
Organism: Pseudomonas sp. BW7P1; assembly: GCF_024981055.1. NCBI lineage: Bacteria > Pseudomonadati > Pseudomonadota > Gammaproteobacteria > Pseudomonadales > Pseudomonadaceae > Pseudomonas > Pseudomonas sp. BW7P1. The sequence continues at coordinate 3,745,856 of NZ_CP103374.1, forward strand.
CTGATCCATTAGCAACGACGAAGGGACACGATCACGAAAAAACGCATCGCATGTCGCCAGCCTAAGAACAGCCCGCCTCGCCAGACACCCTAATTTGCACCCCATGAACTAGTGCATTTGCACCTTACCGTTGCCCTTTGCCACCGCCCGAGAACAGTCCGCGCTCACGGGCCCAGACAATCGCCTCACTGCGACTGTGCACGTCGAGTTTGGAATACACCGTCGCCACGTGATTGCGCACGGTGTTCGGCGCCAGTTTCAACCGAGCCGCGATCTCCTTGTCCGCCAGCCCCTCACAGATCAGTCCCAGCACATCGCGCTCACGAGCCGTCAAGTCAGTAAACGACACACTTGGCAGTTGCGGCGAATTGACCTTCTTCACATTGGCCAGTTTTTCGATCAGCGTCCGGCTGAACCACGACGCATCCTTCATCACCTCTTCAATCGCCGCCACCAGCTCGAGCTCGGTGCGCTTGCGCTCGGTAATGTCCATCAGCACCAGCAGGTAGCACACCGTGTCCTGGATGTTGACAGTGTCGGCGGATACCGCGCACTCCAGCAGCTCGGCGTCCTTCTTGCGGATCCGTATATCGACACGATCGACCCGGCCGGACTTTTCCAGTGCTGCGAGCAAACGGATACGGGCCGCCGGCTCGTCGATGAAATCCAGTTGCGTGACGGTTTTGCCCAGCACCTCATCGTTGTTGTAAGCCAGGGTATCGAGAAAAGCCTGATTGACATCGATCAGCCGCAACTCATCGGCGCTGCAAATCAAAGTCGGCACCGGCGTCAGGCGAAAAGCCCTGGCGAACCGCTCCTCACTCTGACGCAGGGCGACCTCGGCCTTGTGCCGCAACTCCATGTCGACGAACGAAAACAGCATGCAGTCCTCGTCGTTGAGTTGCAGCGGCTGTCCCGCGACGATGACCTGCTTGCTGCCGCCATCCGGCAGACGCAGTTCAGCCTGCATCTGCGGAATCGTCACCACAGCCCGCAAGCGCTGGATCGCCAGATCCTTGCGCTCGGCCTTTTCAAGGATATCCAGCTCATAGGTCGAGGCGCCGATCACCTGATCGCGGGTGTAACCGGTCATCTCCAGGAACCCCGGATTGACCTTGATGTAACGCAGGTCACTGAGACGGCAGATCACCGCCGGTGCCGGGTTGGCACTGAAGGTCTTTTCGAAACGCTGCTCGGCGCTGGCCCAGTCGGTCACGTCGCTCATGATCAGCACCAGTGACTCGGTGTCGCCCTCATGATCGGTCAATACCATGCTGCGTACGCTGTGTACCCAGGTGCGTTCTTCGTCGCTGCGCGGAGTGACTTCCACCAGCACGTCGCTGAAGGTTTCTCCCGCTGCCACCCGGCTGATCGGGTATTGCTCCGGTGTCAGCGTATGGTTGTTGCGATAACGCAGATTGAAACGTTCGGCGTATTCATGGGCGTTACGGCCCAATTCGTCGATGCGGCTGACGCCATGCATGGCCAGCGCGGCTTCATTGGCCCATAGAATGGTCTGATCGAGTTCCAGCAGAATCACCCCGTCGGACAGACCGGCAATGATCTGCTGCAACTGACGGCGATTGGTTTCGGTGGTCAGGACGTCCCGGCTCATTGGCTCTCCACAAGTGAACGCATGTGAAGATTACGACCGCTGGCGATTGTGATCGTGCCGGGCCATTTCACCCGCGCCTATCGCGCTGTGTCATCGACCAGCTCGCGCAGCGTATCGAGAAACAGCTTGAGCACCGGCGAGGCATCGTCGGCCCGATACGTCGCGTACAACGGCACTTGCGGCAGCGCCGGTGTCAGGCGTCGGAAGACCAGCCCGGCCGGGGCCAGTTGTTCGATGGAGGCTGGCAACAGCGCCACACCGAACCCGGCGCGCACCAGACTGAGCAACGTCTGCACCTCGATCACCTGCTGGCGGATCTGCGGGGTGAACCCGGCCTGAATGCAGCACTGATAGAGAAAATTGGCGAAGCGCGACTGCTTCAGTTCCAGCGCAACGAACGGTTCCTGCGCCAGATCCGCCGGCGCCAGCACTTCGCGCCGGGCCAGCGGATGGTCCGCTGGCATCACCGCATGGATCGGCTCGTGGATCAGCAGCTCATTGCGCAACTGCGGGTCGTCATAGCCGACCCGAAACACACAGGCGTCGATGCGTTTCTCTTTCAGCGCCTTGACCTGGGCTGCCGGGGTCATCTCATGCAAGCGCCAGGTCACTTGCGGGTAGCGCTCGCGAAACAGGTGCAGCGCGGTGGGCAGCACGCCAACCATCACCGAACTGATCATGCCGATTTCCAGCTCGCCCAGTTGCCCGCGCCCGGTCTGGCGGGTCAGGTCCAGCGCCCGTTCGAGTTGCTCGAACACCAGCGGCGCCTGCTCCTTGAGCATCTGCCCCGCCGCTGTCAGCTCGACCCGATGGTGGCTGCGCTCGAACAGCGGCGTGCCGAGCTCCTCCTCCAGCAGGCGGATCTGCTGGCTCAGCGGCGGTTGGCAGATGTGCAGGCGTTCGGCAGCGCGACCGAAATGCAGTTCATCGGCCAGGGCCATGAAATACCGCAGCAAACGCAGGTCCATGGCGGCTTACCCCAGGTTCAGTGGCGTGGAACGCTGACGCACCCCGGTCAGGCTGAACAGCGCATTGGCAATCGCCGGGACCACCGACGGGCTGCCCAGTTCTCCCACGCCGCCCGGTTTATCCGGCTGGCCATCGAGCACGAGGATGTCCACCGGCGGCATGTCGGACATGCGCGTGACGCGATAGTCGTGGAAGTTGCTCTGCACCACCCTGCCCTGCCGGATGTCGAGGCGATCGAACAGCGCATGACCGAGGCCCCACATCAGTCCGCCATAAATCTGCTCCTCGACCCCGCCGGGCGACACCGCCAGGCCGCAGTCGACCACACAGGTCAGCTTCTCGACCCGGGCCTTGCCGTCGACTTTCGCAACCCGCGCCACCACGGCAATGAAACTGGTATAGCCCTGATGGGTGGCGATCCCCAGCGCCGTGTCCGGCGGCAGTTTCTGCCCCCAACCGGCGCGTTCGGCTGCCTGTTTCAGCACCGCGACATGCCGTGGTCGCTCCTGCATGTTGGCCAGCCGGAACGCCAGCGGATCTTCACCGGCGGCATGGGCCAGTTCATCCATGAAGCTTTCCACGGCGAACACGTTGGGAATGAAGCTCACCGAACGATACCAGCCGCTGGGCACGTGGCTTTCGTGCTTGACCCAGTTCAACTCCAGGTGTGGCGGACGGTAGGCGAAGTCCCACGCGGTGATGGCTTCAGTAGTGCTGTAATCCATGTGATCCGGACGCTCGAAATAGCCCGGCTCCCACTGTTCCGGCGAGGCCGGCGATACCGCATGCAATTGCAGCGCGGTGAGTTTGCCCTGGGCATCCAGTGCGCCTTTTACCCGGTGCAAGGTCGCCGGGTGATTGAACAGCGCGTGCATTTCATCTTCGCGGCTGTTGAGCAGTTTCACCGGTACACCGGCCTGTTGCGCCAGGTACGCCACTTCGAACAACCAGTATTTGGCTTCCCGAGCACCGAAACTGCCGCCGGACACCCGCTCATGGATCGTGACCTTGTCCTTGCCGATGCCGCACACGGTCTGCGCCGCTTCCAGCGCCGACGACGGTACTTGCACACCGCCCCAATAGGTAATCGCCTTGTCTTTGACCTGCGCGGTGATGCAGATCGGTTCCAGCGGGTTTTGCACCTTATAAGGCATGGCGTAGTCGGCTTCGAGCAGCTTTGCCGCACCCGGCCATTGCCCGACGACATCGCCCTGGGCCATGGCTTTGACGGTTTGGGTTGCCGGGTCGCTGATCGCTGCAATCTGTGCCTTGGCCAACTCGGCGCTGTCGAAACCGGCCAGCGGGGAGTCGCTCCATTTGATCTCCAGCAATTTGCGTCCCTGTTGCGCGGCCCAGAACGTTTCGGCCAGTACCGCGACGCCTTCGAGGTTGCCGCCGAGCACGTCGGAGCGCCCTGGAATCTCAATCACCTTGCGTACACCCGGCACCTGCAACGCGGCCGACGAATCCACCGCAACGACCTTGGCGCCCACTACCGGCGCACGTTGAATCACCGCCACCAGCATCCCCGGCAACTGCACGTCGATGCTGTATTTGAAGCGCCCGCAGACCTTGGCTGCCGCATCGCGTTTGTGACGCAGTTTGCCGATGTATTTGAACTGCGCCGGGTCTTTCAGCGTGACGTTGGCCGGTGCCGGCAGTTGAGCCGCCGCGCCGGCCAGTTCGCCGTAACCGAGGCTGCGTTTGCTCGACGCATGCACGACCCGGCCCTCTTCGGTTGAGCAACTGTCGGGGCTGACCTTCCATTGCTGCGCCGCCGCGCTGATCAGCAGCGCCCGCGCCGTGGCACCGGCCATGCGCAGACGATCGTATTCCAGCGACACACTGGTGCTGCCGCCGGTGGAAAACACTTTCCAGACCGGATGAATGTAGGTTTCGAAGAACGGATCTTCCGGGGTGATGACCTGCACCGTCATCGGGTTTACGTCCAGCTCTTCGGCCACACACGCGGCCAAAGCCGTCTGGGTCCCGGTGCCGGAATCGTGCTTGTGCACCACCAGTTTCACCGTGCCGTCGGGCAGCACGCGCACCCAGGCGTTGGGTTCGAATTCGCCGCCAGCGGTTTTCGCCTCAGTCGCTGCCGCACCGGTTGGCAGATACAGCGCAATCGCCAGACCAGACGCCACCGTCGCTGCCTGCTTGAGAAACACCCGGCGCGACAGTTGATTAACGGATTCGTCAAACAGGCTCATCACGCCTCCTTCGGCGCATTCGCCGCACGTTTGATCGCCTTGTTGATGCGCCCGTAAGTGCCGCAGCGGCAGATATTCCCGGACATGGCGTTGCGGATCGAGTCGTCGTTGACCGGCGCGCCGGTGTTGAGCAGCGCGGCGGCGGACATGATCTGCCCGGATTGACAGTAGCCGCATTGCGGCACATCTTCGGCGACCCAGGCCAGTTGCAACGGGTGGCTTTCGTCAGGCGACAAGCCCTCGATGGTGGTGATGCTGTGGCCCGCGACGGCGGCCAGCGGCAACTGGCAGGAACGCACCGCCACGCCGTTCAGATGCACGGTGCAGGCACCGCACAGGCCCATGCCGCAGCCGAATTTGGTGCCGGTGAGTTTCAACTGGTCACGCAACACCCATAACAAGGGCATGGAGGGGGACGCCTCATCCAGCTCGCGTCGTTCGCCGTTAACCGTGAATGCAATCATTGTCAGGCTCCAAAAGAGCGGCCCGTCTTTGTGCGGGCCTGGTGACCGATTATTGGAACCCCCGGCAACGCGCGGCCAGCGACGATTTCTGCCAACCGGTGTAAGCAGGACTAACAACATGTACAAGCGATACCCGTCGGTGCAGTCCATGAGCGCGTTCATCCACGCGGCGCGCAGCGGCAGTTTTTCCAGCGCCGCGCGCAAGCTCGACCTGACCCATAGCGCAATCAGCCAGCAGATCCGGGCCCTGGAAGAATTCATCGGCCAACCGCTGTTCGTGCGCGAAGGCGGCGGCAGCAACCTGACCGATGCCGGGCAGTTGTTTGCCAGTGTGCTGTCGGATGGTCTGGCGCAGATTGACCGGGCGTTGTCCTCGGTGAAGAACCGCAGCGTGGCCCAGCGTCTGACCCTCGACGTCGACAGCGAACTGGCGCAGAGCTGGCTCAATCCGCGCCTGCCGCAGCTGCTCGATGGCCTGCCGGATTTCGAAGTGACGATCCTGTCGATGCCGCGCAGTGATCGCAGCACGTTCGAACGGGTGGACCTGTCGCTGCGCTATGGCTATGGCGATTGGGATGATTGCGAGATGACGCAGATCTGCGGCGATCGGGTGTTGGCGGTGGCGTCCCCGGCACTGCTGGAACGACATGGTTTGCAGGTGCCGTTGAGCCCGGCGCAGATTCTTCAATTACCGCTGCTGGGGTACACGCGCAGGTCGTGGATTCCGTGGCTGGAGGCGGCCGGGATGACGCCGACCGAACCACCGGCGCGGGTGGTTTTTGATAATGCGGCGAATCTGATTGCGGCGGCCGAGGCGGGAGTCGGCGCGGGGCTGGTACGCGGATTGTTGGCTGCCGATGCCTTGCGCAGCGGACGGCTGGTGGCGTTGAACGAGGCGCAGATTGCGGCGCATTACAATCTTTACGCGGTGTGGCCGCATGGGCGGGCCGAGCGGGTGGGGCCTGTTGTTGAAGTGATCAAGCTGTTGGCCCGGCGAACACAGTTCTGACGCCATCGCGAGCAGGCTCGCTCCCACAGTGTTTTGTGCCGTGACACAAATCGGGTCAACACCTTCGATCCCTGTGGGGGGCTGCGGTGCGACGATTCGACTTGCCAGCGATGGGGACAGCACATTCACCACAAAACCATATCGAACAAGTATCACCACCCCACCCAATTAATATTGTACGAACACTCCCCCGCCTTCCAATACTCGCCTCCAGCAACCACCCACCCGGGCCGGATGCGAACAGGCGAGGGAATGCGCGATTGCCGCGCATAGAAACGGCCGATCACCCGGGACGTGGATGCTGTGAGCCGCAAGGCTCCCTTCCCCGCTATCAGGAGATCGACTTCAATGATCATCGATATCAGCTGCTATCCCACGGATCTCGTGGACCTCGCCTGGAGGCATGACGGTGACCCGTTCACCGGCGAGCGTCTGCTGGAGATGATGGATGGCCCGTACATGGTCAACGGCAAACCTCGCCGCATCGATAAAGCCTTCATCCAGCCCCCCCAGGGCAACACCATTTACACCTGGACCGACGGCGAACTGTCGGGCCGCGAATCCATCGACGCCTACATGGCCTACACCCTGAAAATGGTCCAGACCTACCCGGACCGTTTCATCGGTTGCTTCGTCTACAACCCGCGCTGCGGCGTGCAGAACGGTGTCGAAGCGATCGAGCGTTATGTGAAGGAACACGGTTTCAAGATGGTGCAGATGCAGGCCAACATGCACGCCTACCGGCCTGACCGGGCGCTGGACTGGGTGCGCCCGGCCTTCGAGAAATGCGCCGAGCTGGGCATCCCGGTCAAGCTGCACACCGGCGACGGGCCTTACAGCATCCCGTCGGAATGGGTGCCGATGATCAAGGAATTCCCCAACGTCGATTTCATCATGGCCCACTTCGGCGTGCAGACCGGCGGCGTCTACGTGTTCGAACCGATGCAGTGGGCGATGGAGCTGCCCAACGTCTATTGCGAGTCCGGCTGGTGCCTGCAATCGCGGATCGTCGAGTTCGCCAAGGTCCTGCCAACCCACAAGATCCTGTTCGGCACCGACACCCCGCCGAACGAACCGGGGATGTGGCTGCGCCTGCTGGAAGTGCTGTGCCACGAGCCGCCACAGGGCCTGAACCTCGACGAGGACACCCTCGAAGACTACCTGGGCAACAACACCGCACGGATGATCGGCCTCGAGCCGTCCCCGCCGCCGCGTTCCGTTTCCGAAGCAGAGGCGCAGCTCAAGCGCCCCGTCACCACTCAACTGGCCAGGAGCTGAACCGATGATCATCGACACCCATCTGCACCCCACCAACCTGGTCGACGAGGCCTGGCGCCACACCGGCGAACCGTTCACCGGCGAGCGCATGCTCAAACTGATGGACGGCCCGTACATGATCAACGGCAAGCCGCGCCGGATCGACATGGGTTTCATCCAGCCGCCACCGGGCAACACCGGTTATCGCGACGGCAACCGCCGTGGCCGCGAGGGCGTGCGCGACTACATGTCCTACGTCGCCGAACTGTGCGTGAAATACCCGGACCGGTTCATCGGCAACTTCAACTTCAACCCGCGCTGGGGACCGGAAAACGGTGCGGCAGAACTGGAATTCCACATCAAGGAATACGGTTTCAAGATGCTCAAGCTGCACGCCAACATGCACGGTTATCGCCCGGACCGCGCACTGGACTGGCTGCGTCCGGCGATGAAAGTCTGCGCCAAGTACAACATCGTGGTGCTGATCCACACCGGCGACGGCCCGTACACCATTCCGACGATGTTCTACCCGATCATCCGCGAGTTCCCGATGGTCAATTTCATCATCGGTCACTTCGGTATCCAGACCGGCGGCAACTATTCGTTCGAGGCGTTCTGGATGGCGATGGACACGCCGAACGTGTACTGCGAATCCGGCTGGTGCTTCCAGTCGCGGATCGTCGAGTTCGCCAAGGAGCTGCCGCGCAACAAGATCGTGTTCGGCACCGACTCGCCGCCGAACGAGCCGGGCATGTGGCTGCGCGAGCTGGAAGTGTTGTGCTCGCCGGCACCCCAGGGCCTGGGCATCGACGAGGATCACCTTGAGGATTACCTGGGCAACAACATCGCAAGGTTGTGCGGGATCGAACCGACCCCGCCGCCCAGGGATCTGGCCGAGGCGGACATTCGTCTGACCACGACCTACCTCTAAACCCGTACACAGCGACTTTACAGGTGCGAAGATGACCCTGCGTTCGCTCGACCGGCAGGCCAACGGCTTGTCGGGCGAACGCCAGCCTCACCCCTGCGCGCCTGCTTTTTACGAGGTGAAACCATGACCCGTTCGACGCTCGGCGACTCGCAGGATTTCCACGTATTCATCGACGCCTATCGCCGCCAGTACCCGGACGATGTGCTGACCATCACCCAGCCTCTTTCTGCCGATCAGGACGTCACCGCCCTGGTCGATGCCCTCGCCGCCCAGGGCCGCGATCCGCTGTTGATCTGCGAAAACGTCGGCAACCTCGACGTGCCGGTGGCGACCAATCTGTTTGCCTCCCGCCGGCGTATCGCCCGGCTGTTCGGCGTCAGCGCCGCGCAATTGCACGAAACCTTCCAGACCCGCGCCAACCATCCGGTCCCGCCGCGCTACGTCGAAACCGGCCCGGTACTCGACGAGGTGTTCGAGGGTCAAGCGCTGGATCTGGCGTTGCTGCCGATGCTCAAGCATTTCGACAGTGATCGCGGCCCCTACATCACCAACGCGATCATCATCGCCGAAGACCCGCTCACCGGCATCGCCAACATGAGCTACCACCGCTCGATGCGCCATGCGCGTCAGGCCTTGGCCACCAGCCTGCATTCACGAGGGCACCTGTGGCGGATGCTGCAGACCGCGCGCGAGCGCGGCGAAGAATTGCGCGTGGCCATGGTGGTCGGCGCACACCCGCTGTTCATGCTCGCTGCCGCCGCACGACTGCCCTACGGCAGCGATGAACGCGCGGTGGCAGGCGGGTTGTTCGGGGCGCCGCTGGAGCTGGTCAAGACCCCGCGCTATGGCATCGGCGTTCCGGCGTACGCGGAGTTTGTACTCGAAGGCGCCATCGACCCGACGGCCTATGCCGAAGAAGGTCCGTTCGGCGAATTCAGCGGTTATTCCTCGGATCGCTCGACCAACAACGTGCTGCGCGTCGACACCCTGTTACGGCGCAAGGACGCGTGGCTGGTGGACGTGATGGGCGGCCGTTACGCCGAACACCTGACCCTTGCACGGCTGCCCCGGGAAGCGGAAATGAGCGAGAAGCTCAAGGCACGCTTTCCCGCCGTCACCGCCGTGCATTACCCGAACTCCGGCACGCATTTTCATGGCTACGTGGCGCTGGACCAGAGCCGTGACGGCGAGGCCCGGCAGATCATGCTGGCGCTGCTCGGCTGGGATCCGTACCTGAAAACCGTGATCGCGGTGGACAGCGACATTGACCTCACCGACGACAGCCAGGTGCTGTGGGCACTGGCCACGCATTTCCAGCCGCACCTCGACATCTTCACCATCGATGGCTTGCCCGGCAGCCCGCTGGACCCGTCGTCCTCGGTCAATGGCACCACGTCGCGCATGGGCCTGGATGCCACGCGCGGCTCGGGGTTCGACGGAATCAAGGCGCAGCTCGATCAGGACGTGCTCGAACGCGCGCGGCAACTGCTCGACGGTCTGCCATCGTGAACCGCCAGCGGATGGTGGTCGGCATCAGCGGCGCGTCCGGGTTCATCTACGGCGTGCGCCTGCTGCAGCTGCTGGCCGAACTGGACATCGAAAGCCACCTGATCATCAGCCGTGCCGCGCTGCTGACCATGGCTCACGAAACCGACTACAAACTGGCGGACGTCATCGCCCTCGCCAGCCATTACCACCGCGCCGATGACGTCGCCGCCGGGATCGCCAGCGGTTCGTTCCGCTGCCTGGGCATGGTGGTCGCACCGTGTTCGATGCGCACCCTGGCGGAAATCGCCACCGGTACGTCATCGGGGCTGATCGGTCGCGCCGCCGACGTCACCCTCAAGGAGCGCCGCACCCTGGTGCTGATGGCCCGCGAGACGCCGCTCACCCTCGCCCACCTGCGCAACATGACCGCCGTTACCGAGATGGGCGGGATCATCGCCCCGCCAGTGCCGGCCTTCTATGCCCGCCCCGACAGCCTCGGGCAAATGGTCGACCACAGCCTCGGCCGCGTCCTCGACCTGTTCGGCCTCGATGCCGGCACCGCCCGGCGCTGGCGAGAACCCACAGACCCCACAGACCAGCTTCATCTGCACCGGTAATCACCCAGGAGCCCCACATGACCACCCCCTTCAACGCCCCGACCCCGAACACCAAAATCCCGGTCACCATCCTCACCGGGTTCCTCGGTGCCGGCAAAACCACCCTGCTCAATTACATCCTCAAGGAGAACCATGGCCGCAAGATCGCGGTGATCGAAAACGAGTTCGGCGAGGTCGGCATCGACGGCGATCTGGTGCTCAGCTCCGAAACCGAAGAGATCTACGAAATGGTCAACGGCTGCGTCTGTTGCACCGCCGAAGTCCGCGAGGACCTGGTGCGGATTGTCCGCGAACTGGTGGCGCGCCCGGTGCGGCTGGACCACATCCTGATCGAGACCAGCGGTCTGGCCGACCCGTACCCGGTGGCCCAGAGCTTTTTCATCAACGACCCGATCGCCGAGGATGTCGAACTCGACGCCATCGTGACCATGGTCGATGCCAGGCACATCGCCCAGCACCTGGAAGACCTGCAACTGGACGGCGTCGACAATCAGGCGGTGGATCAGATCGTCTGCGCCGATCGCATCGTCATCAACAAGGTCGATCTGGTCAGCGCTGAAGCGGTGGAAACCCTGCGCGGCAAGATCCGTAGCTTGAACGCCACGGCGGATCTGATGACCTCGACCCATGCGCAGATCGACCTGTCGAAAATCCTCGGCATCGGCGCCTTCGAATGCACGCAGAAGCTGATGGAAATCGGCGCCGAACCTGACCCTCACAACCACCATGACGAACCCGATCATGAGCACGACCCGAGCGTGTCCTCGGTGGGCATCGCCGTGGACGGCGCCGTCGACCTGATGGCGTTCCACCGTTGGATCAGCGAGTTGCGCAGCGCGCAGGCCGACAACCTGTACCGCATGAAAGGCGTGCTGGCGGTGGCCAACGAAGACCAGCGTTACGTGCTGCAAGGCGTGCACAGCCTGGTGGAGTTCCGCGCCTCGACCCTGTGGGGCAGCGAGCCGCGCTCGAGCAAGATCGTGTTCATCGGCCGCGACCTGGATCGGGCGGCGCTGAACCAGGGCTTCGCCGCCTGCCTGGCCGGCTGAAACCCGGCATCGGAGCCGGTGGATGGCGGCTTCGCAGCACGAATGACTGAAACGGCCGGTCGGCAACACACCTGTGGCGAGGGAGCTTGCTCCCGCTGGTCTGCGCAGCAGACCCGAAATGCCAAGGAAGGGCCGCTGCGCGCCCCGGCGGGAGCAAGCTCCCTCGCCACGGGTTGGTCACCGACCGAGCAATATCAGACGAATACCCCTCTGTACCGAATAACAACAGCTAGAGGTGATTCCCCATGTCGTCAGCCAGTTCCTCCTCCACCGTCCACCCCGTCGACCGCGTCCTGCCGGTGCGACAGATGCTCACCCTCGGCCTGCAGCACATGGCCGTCTCGTACATCGGCGCCATCGCCGTGCCGTTGATTGTCGCCAGTGCCTTGAAGATGTCCCATGCCGACACGGTGGTGCTGATCAGCACCACGCTGTTCTGTTCCGGCATCGCCACCCTGTTGCAGACCGTCGGTTTCTGGAAGTTTGGCGTGCGCCTGCCGATTCTGCAGGGCGTGGCGTTCAGCAGCGTCGGGCCGGTGATCGCCATTGGCAGCAACCCGGAGGTGGGCTTCGCCGGGGTCTGCGGGGCCGTGATCGGCGCCGGGATATTCACGCTGCTGATGGCGCCGTTCGTGGGTCGCTTGCGACGCTTCTTTCCACCGGTGGTGACCGGTTGCATCGTCACGGTGATCGGTCTGCAGCTGTTTCCGATTGCCTATGAATGGGTTGGCGGCGGGCGCAACGCGAACAATTTCGGTGCCCCGGCCTTTCTTGCCGTAGCGCTGCTGGTGTTGCTGACCATCCTGCTGGTCAACCGCTACGGCAGCCCGTTGCTGCGCAACATGGCGGTGCTGGTGGGGATGCTGGTGGGCGCCGGTCTGGCTTACGGTCTGGGCATGGGCAACTTTCACAGTGTGCAGGACGCGCCATGGCTGACCGTGCCTTACCCGTTCTACTTCGGCCTGCCGACCTTCAGCCTGATTCCCATCGCCACCATGGTGGTGGTGATGATCGTGCAGATGGTCGAGTCCATGGGACTGTTTGTGGCCATTGGAGACATTGTCGACAAACCGGTGGACGACAGGCAGGTGATCAACGGCCTGCGCGCCAATGGCCTGGCCAGCACCATCGCCGGGATGTTCGCCGCGTTCCCGTTCATTGCCTTCATGGAAAACGTCGGGCTGGTGATCCTGACCGGCGTGCGCAGCCGTTGGGTGGTGGCGATCAGCGGCCTGCTGATGTGCTCGATTGCACTGGTGCCCAAGGCCGGGGCAATCATCGCGTCGATGCCGACCGCTGCGCTGGGCGGTGCCGGCATCGCCATGTTCGGCGTGGTCGCGGCGGCGGGCATCCAGACCCTGGCCAAAGTCGATTACGAGCGCAACCGCTACAACGTGCTGATCGTCGGCTTCACCATCGCCGCCGCGCTGGTGCCGGTGCTCGCCCCGACCCTGTTCAAACAACTGCCCGAGTGGTCACAGCCGTTCCTGCACAGCAGCGTGGTCATCGCCTGCCTGGTGTCGGTGCTGCTCAACGCGGCGCTCAACGGCGTCAGCGTGCCAGAAACCACACCCGGCAAATCCGCCTCGCACATTCTCTGACTGGAGCTGCCCATGACTCGACTTCAAACCATCCTGATCAAAAATCCCGTGGCGGTGATGACCGGCCTGCGTGGCCCCCGGGCCCGGGCCGGCGCCGTGGACATCCGCGTGATCAATGGCCGGATCGCGGAAATGGCCGCCAACCTCGAGCCGCAACCTGGTGAACGAGTGATCGACGCGCGCAACTCGGTGGTCTATCCGGGGTGGATCAACACCCACCATCACCTGTTCCAGAACCTGCTCAAAGCCGTACCCGAAGGCTTGAATCAGGACCTGCAAGGCTGGCTGGCGAGCGTGCCCTATCCACGCCTGAACCGCTTCACCCCGCAACTGGCGCGGATCGCCGCACGGCTGGGGATGGTCGAGCTGCTGCTGTCCGGCGTCACCACCTGCGCCGATCACCACTACCTCTACCACGCCCACGGCAGCACCGAGACCGGCGACTTGCTGTTCGATCTTGCCGAGGAGTTCGGCCTGCGTTTCGTGCTCTGCCGAGGCGGTGCGCTGGAGTCGGCGAGCGCGCATCCGGGCTTCTCGAAAACCGCGCTGCAACCGGAATCCCTGGAGCAAATGGTCGGTGACATCGAACGGCTGAAATCACGCTACCACCAGGACACACCGGATGCCCTGCGCCGGGTGGTCGTGGCGCCAACCACGCCGACCTTCTCGTTGCCGCCGACGCTGCTGCGCGAGCTGGCGCACACCGCCCGAGGCATGGGACTGCGCCTGCACACGCATTTGTCTGAAACCCAGAACTACGTGAATTTCTGCCGCGACAAGTACAACTGCCTGCCGGTGGAATTCGTCGCCGAGCACGAATGGCTCGGCCCGGACGTCTGGTTTGCCCACGCCGTGCATCTGCAACCGGGGGAAATCCGCATGCTCACCCAGACCGGCACCGGCGTCTCCCACTGCCCGGTGAGCAACGCCCGGCTGGGCAGCGGCGTTGCGCCGATCCCGCAAATGTACGAGGCCGGTGTGCCGATCTCCCTCGGTGTCGACGGCGTGGCCTCCAACGAATCCGGGAGCATGGTGGGCGAAGCCAACACTGCATGGCTGATCCACCGCGCCGGACAAGGCGCTTCGGCCACCACCGCCGAAGACGTGATTCACTGGGGCACGGCGGGCGGCGCGCAAGTACTCGGCCTCGGCGCGGTCGGCACGCTTGAAGTGGGTCAGGCGGCGGATCTGGTGATCTACAGCCTCGACCATCCACGCTTCTACGGCTTCCACGACAATGCCGTCGCGCCGGTCGTCGCGGGTGAGCCGATTGCCGTGAAATACAGCCTGGTGGGCGGGCGGATCGTCGTCGATGACGGAGTGATTCCGGGGCTGGATATCGAGCGGATGCGGGCCGAGGCGTGGGAGGGAGTGCAGGCACTGATGACGGTCGACGATTGATGCATATCCGGTGGGAGCGGCGGTGCGACGATTCGTCTCGTCGGCTTCCACCGGCGGCATTAGCGACTTCCGGTTTTGTCGACTAACTTTAATACCTCATCGGATTGAGCCCCTGCCGGCCACACCGGGCTCTTGATCAAGGAGAGACTGATGACATCCCGCAGCACTATCGAACAGACCTATCGCACCTGGTCCAGCCCCATTCTGCTGGAGCTGAAAAAGCGCGAGCACCAGATGGCGCCGGTCGAGCGTCAGGCGCTTGAGAATGTCATGGTGGAGAGAAGATTGCTGGACGTTGGTAATCCTGACGGACCTGATCGGCGTCATCGCAAAGCATCCCGCTGAAGCTGCCATCATACTGCCACACCTTGTCTACACTTCCAGCCATGGAGTCCGGACTTACTCCGTTGGATGATCAGGTCTGTCACTCCAGCCATTGGGCCGTTTCAGGAAAACCTTGAGCGTTTTCCTGAACCTATGGAGCAATCGGGTAGCCCATTACTCACTGGAGCAGGGACATGACGATCACATTGGGCCCGATCATCGGGCACACCACGGACACGTCGGCGAAAATCTGGATACGCGGTGCGGCAAATGGAGGTCAGGACGACAAGCGGTTTTGCGTCGGTCTGTTCGACGTATTCAAGGGCAAGACCTGGGTGATGTCTTGCCGCTGTTTTTTGCGTGACTACTACGACTTCACCGGTGCGGTAGAACTCAGTGAACTGAAACCCGCAACAGCCTATCGCGTGGTCTGCAACACGGCTTACTTCAGTGATGAACTGGAGGTCACCCGACTGGTCAGGGACGACAAACCTGCTGGTCCGCTCAACCGTCCGGAAGAGTCTGTTGAAGGTACATTCACCACCAACCGGGTGTCGGCAGACGGCACGCTGAACTTTGTATTTGGTTCATGCCGCTACCTGTACTGGGACAACATCTTTCAGAGCGACGCGGAAAAAGGCGACAAGACGTTCCGCTCAATTCTCGACAAACATGCGCAAAAACCCTTCGATCTGGCGCTGATGATCGGTGATCAAGTGTATCTCGACCCATTGAACGCTCTGCGCCAGTACAGCACCCTCGAGGAGATGTTCGACATCTACCGACAGGCCTTCGGATTGCCATATATCCGGCAGATGATGAGACAGATTCCGACTTACATGATTCTCGACGATCACGAGATCAGAAACGACTGGTCACGAGAGCAACTCGACGATGTCGGCAAGGGCTTCTACGTCAACGCGATGCGTGGTTATGAGTCATACCAGCATCTGCATAATCCGGCGACACCCAAGGGGCAGTACTGGTACACCTTCCAGAAAGGCGCCTTTCCGTTTTTCGTGATGGACACCCGCACCCAGCGCATACGCGAACCCAACGCGGTCGAACCGCGTTCGGTGTTGGGGCGCGAGCAGCTCAATGCATTTCTGACCTGGCTGAGTGAGCATCGTCAGGCACCGATGATCTTCGTGGTATCCAGCGTGCCGTTTTTCCCCGACCCGAAATCCGGCGACGACAAATGGGTCGGTTTCCCGGAGGAACGCAGCATTATCCTGGAGTTCATCCGGGTCGAGAAAATCAGCAATGTCGTGATCCTGTCAGGTGACGTGCACAACAGCTGCTTCGCCGGCATGCGTTGCTACCAGGACCCGACATTCGGGCTGACCTCACTGGTTGCCTCGCCTTTCTACTGGCCCTATCCCCATGAGAACCGCAGTAACTTCTATGGCGGCCGGACACTCGAGTTCATGCAATGGAGCGATGGCAGTCGCCGCACGCGCGACCGCATAGAGTATCGCTACGAAGGCGAAGGCTTTATCGGTGAAGAGAGCTTTGTCACCGTTTCGGTGGATGCGAGCAGGAAAGGCAAGATCGGTCAGGCACGCATCTACGACCGCAAGGGCGAGCAGCTGGAAGACTACCCCGGAATCTTCAGATTCTGATAACTCACCGCGCCGGAACATGTCGTTCCGGCGCGCCTTCGCAGTTTGATTTACGCAGCGCGCTGCCCTCCCGCCACCGCCGCCGAAGCCGCCAGCATCGCCCGCAGCAACACCGCACAACCGGCCGCCAGATCGTCCGGCGCGGCGTTTTCGATTTCGTTGTGGCTGATGCCGCCCTCGCACGGCACGAAGATCATCCCGGCCGGGCCGAGTTCGGCGAGGAAGATCGCGTCATGGCCGGCGCCGCTGACGATGTCCATGTGCGACAGGCCCAGACCTTTGGCAGCCCCACGCACGGCTTCGACGCAGCCTTTTTCGAAGTACAGCGGCGGAAAGTCGGCGGTCGGGGTCAGTTCATAGGTCAGGCCGTGTTCTTCGCAGGTGGTTTCGATAACCTGTTTGACCTCGGCAATCATCGAGTCCAGACGCGCCGGTTCCAGATGCCGGAAGTCGAGGGTCATGCGCACTTCGCCGGGGATGACGTTGCGCGAACCCGGATAGGCCTGCAGGCAACCGACCGTGCCGCAGGCGTGGGGTTGGTGGCCGAGGGCGGCGCGATTGACTGCACCGACGATCACCGAAGCACCGACCAGAGCATCCTTGCGCAGATGCATCGGGGTCGGACCGGCGTGGGCTTCGACGCCGCGCAGTTTCAGGTCGAACCACTTCTGTCCCAGCGCGCCGAGTACAACGCCGATGGTTTTCTGTTCGTCTTCCAGAATCGGGCCCTGCTCGATATGCGCCTCGAAATAGGCGCCGACCTTGTGACCGCTGACCTTGCGCGGCCCGGCGTAGCCGATGGCGTTCAGCGCTTCGCCGACCGTAACACCGTCGGCATCGACCTTCGCCAGTGTTTCTTCGAGGGTGAATTTTTCCGCGAACACACCGGAGCCCATCATGCACGGGGCGAAGCGCGAACCTTCTTCATTGGTCCAGACCACCACTTCCAGCGGTGCCTCGGTTTCCACGCCGAGGTCATTCAGGGTGCGCAACACTTCGACCCCGGCCAGCACGCCGAAGCAGCCGTCGAACTTGCCGCCGGTGGGCTGAGTGTCGATATGGCTGCCGGTCATCACCGGCGGCAGGTTCGGATTGCGACCGGGCCGACGGGCGAAGATGTTGCCGACTTCATCGACCGAGACGCTGCAACCGGCGTCCTTGCACCACTGCACAAACAGGTCGCGGGCCTGGCGGTCGAGGTCGGTCAGGGCCAGGCGACAGACCCCGCCCTTGACCGTGGCGCCGAGCCTGGCCAGTTCCATGAGCGACGCCCACAGGCGGTCGCGGTTGATGTGCTGATGGGTCGATTGCAGAACGTCAACGGCTGCGTTCATGGGGATCTCCTCAGGCAGTTCTTATGGGAATTACAACGGCGATTTGACGACCACCGGGTTGCTCCGCATCGCGCACAACCCGTAATAGATCAACCCGCCCAGCGCCGAGCCGGTGAACCAGCCGTAGCTGTAGAACCAGTTGAACGCGCTGCTGCCCAGCGACAGCAGGGTCAGCACCACCGGCACGCCGAAGGCGATGAACCCGGCCCGGTTCCACGCCGGATAAACGTCATCGCGGTACAGGCCGGCGAGGTCCAGCTGTTGTTTCTTGATCAGGAAATAGTCCACCACCATGATCCCGGCAATCGGCCCGAGCAGGCTGGAATAACCCAGCAGCCAGTTCGAATACACGGTTTCCAGGCTCAGGTCCGAGACGATCCAGCCGAGCTTCTTCAGCAGCTCATGGCCCATCAGCGCCAGACCGACGAGGCCGGTGAGAATTACCGCACTGGTGCGGTTGATGACCTTGGGCGCGATGTTCTGAAAGTCGTTGGTCGGCGAAACGATGTTGGCGGCGGTGTTGGTCGACAGCGTGGCGATGATGATCAACGCCATGGCCACTGCAACCCACACCGGGCTCTGGATATGACCGATCAGCGTCACCGGATCGGAAACGCTGACGCCCACCAGCTTCACCGATGCGGCGGTCATCACCACGCCCAGTGCGGCGAACAGGAACATGGTCAGCGGCAGGCCGAAAATCTGCCCGAGGATCTGATCCTTCTGGCTGCGGGCATAACGGCTGAAGTCGGGAATGTTCAGCGACAGCGTGGCCCAGAAGCCGACCATCGCCGTCAGCCCGGCAGCGAAGTAACTGACCACGCTTGCGCCCTCGGGACGTTTTGGCGGAATCGCCAGCAGTTCGGTCATCGACACATTGGGCATGGCCCACACCAGCAACCCGATACCGACCGCCACCAGCAGTGGCGCCGACAGGGTTTCCAGCCATTTGATCGACTCGGCGCCACGGATCACCACCCAGAGGTTCAGCGTCCAGAAGATCATGAAACCGATCACCTCCCCCGTCCCGCCGAGGGATTTCCAGCCCTCGAAGATCGAACCGAGAAACAGGTGGATCGCCAATCCGCCGAACATGGTCTGGATGCCGAACCAGCCGCACGCCACCAGCGCCCGGATCAGGCACGGTACGTTGGAGCCGAGAATCCCGAACGAAGAGCGCAGCAGCACCGGAAACGGAATGCCGTATTTGGTGCCGGGGAAAGCATTCAGCGTCAGCGGAATGAGCACGATGATGTTGGCGAACAGAATCGCCAGCAGCGCCTCGCCGACGGTCAAACCGAAATACGCGGTGAGCACGCCACCCAGGGTGTAGGTCGGCACGCAGATCGACATGCCGACCCACAGGGCGGTGATGTGCCATTTGTTCCAGGTTCGTTCACGCACCCTGGTCGGTGCCATGTCGTGGTTGTAACGGGGACTGTCGAGGACGTCGCTGCCGGCGTCGAGTTCGAACAAGCCGTCGCGCTCGGTCACTTGCGATCTGTTCTGTTGCATGGCCGCTCCACTGTTTCTTCTGATTATTTTTTGCTCATCAGGCGGCTGCACACGCGAGTGCGAGCCGGACGATGGCCGGAGGAACTGACAACCTTCATGCACCGGCCATGGTGTCAGCGGCGGCATCAATAAACGTGCCGGGTGCCCCGCTTGCGCATCGGGCCGTGCTTTTAAAGCTTTGTAACTGACTGATGTTGATCAGTTTTAATTTTTCACCTTGTGAGGCCGCGAAAACTTGACTGAACACTCAGGCCAAATGCCAGTCAAGTTGTCCGAACTGTCAGGACTCAATCTGGTGCATCACACTTTTTTTCATCATGGGCGCTCAGCCGCAGCTCAACTTCAAGCGGCTGATTTCACATAGGAAATCTTGCTCATATTTCCAACCTGTCAAGTGCGTCAAAATGGTGAAGTGCCTCACCATTTTGGTGATTTATGATTTTTATCGTTATTTATCAGATAGTTAAAACATTCATAAGCTTATAAAAAATAATCTTGATCAATTGCAGAACTGCGACTAGCGTCTATTCCTGACAGCGCTGACAAGATTACGCATTTGGCGTTGCAAACAATAAAAGCACTAGAACCGGCACAAGTCGGTCATGCCTGCGAGGAACTCGGAATGTCTCTGTTGATCCGTGGCGCCACCGTTGTTACCCATGATGAAAGTTATCGCGCCGATGTCTATTGCGCTGACGGCGTGATCAAAGCCATTGGTGAAAACCTGGAGGTTCCCGCCGGCGCCGAAGTGCTCGACGGCAGCGGCCAATACCTGATGCCCGGCGGCATCGATCCGCACACCCACATGCAACTGCCGTTCATGGGCACCGTGGCCAGCGAAGACTTCTATAGCGGCACCGCCGCAGGCCTGGCCGGCGGTACCACCTCAATCATCGATTTCGTGATTCCCAATCCGCAGCAATCGCTGCTCGAAGCCTTTCATCAGTGGCGCGGCTGGGCGCAGAAGTCGGCGTCGGACTATGGCTTCCACGTTGCGATCACCTGGTGGAGCGAGCAGGTCCGCGAGGAGATGGCCGAGCTGGTCAGCCATCACGGGATCAACAGCTTCAAGCATTTCATGGCCTACAAGAACGCGATCATGGCCGCCGACGACACGCTGGTGGCGAGCTTCGAGCGCTGCCTGGAACTCGGCGCGGTGCCGACCGTTCACGCGGAAAACGGCGAGCTGGTCTATCACCTGCAACGCAAGTTGATGGCCCAGGGCATCACCGGGCCGGAAGCGCATCCGCTGTCGCGGCCATCCCAGGTCGAAGGCGAAGCCGCGAGCCGGGCGATCCGTATCGCGGAGACCATCGGCACGCCGTTGTACCTTGTGCATGTATCGACCAAAGAAGCCCTCGACGAAATCACCTACGCCCGCAGCAAGGGCCAACCGGTCTACGGTGAAGTGCTGGCCGGGCATCTGCTGCTGGACGACAGCGTCTACCAGCACCCGGACTGGCAGACCGCCGCCGGTTACGTGATGAGCCCGCCGTTCCGCCCGCGCGGACATCAGCAAGCGCTGTGGCATGGTTTGCAGAGCGGCAATCTGCACACCACCGCCACCGACCATTGCTGCTTCTGCGCCGAGCAGAAAGCCGCCGGGCGCGACGATTTCAGCAAGATTCCCAACGGCACCGCCGGGATCGAAGACCGCATGGCGGTGTTGTGGGATGAAGGGGTGAATACCGGGCGGTTGTCGATGCAGGACTTCGTTGCCCTCACCTCCACCCACACCGCCAAGATCTTCAACCTCTACCCGCGCAAGGGTGCGATCCGCGTCGGCGCCGATGCCGACCTGGTGCTGTGGGACCCGCAAGGCACCCGCACCATCTCCGCCAAGACCCACCATCAACAGGTGGACTTCAACATTTTCGAAGGCAAGACCGTGCGCGGGGTGCCGAGTCATACCGTCAGCCAGGGGAAAGTGGTCTGGGCTGATGGCGACTTGCGCGCCGAGCGTGGGGCGGGCCGGTATATCGAACGGCCGGCGTATCCGGCGGTGTTCGATTTGCTGAGCAAGCGGGCTGAGTTGCACAAGCCCGTTGCAGTCAAACGCTGACCTGTGGCGAGGGAGCTTGCTCCCGTTGGGTGACGAAGCCGCCCCAAATCCGACCGGCGCGAGTACCTGAGTCAGCGACCCGACGTTTTGGGCCCGCCATGCGGGAGCAAGCTCCCTCGCCACAAAAGCTTTGCAAAAACCACTGCCCGACAGAGGCAGAAAACCTCAAATAACCGTGAGGCAAAAACCCGTGATCGAGTCCCTGAACCACCTCCCTCATCCGCACGAAAGTGCGGACGCCCTCGCCGGCCATTTCACCGATCTGGCGCCGCCGCTCAACGACCGTCAGGCGCATCTGGAAGCCTCGCGCTGCCTGTATTGCTACGACGCGCCGTGCGTGAATGCGTGCCCGAGCGAGATCGATATCCCGTCGTTCATCCGCAATATTCATCAGGACAACGTGCCGGGTGCGGCGCAGAAAATTCTCTCGGCGAACATCCTCGGCGGCAGTTGTGCGCGGGTCTGTCCGACCGAGATCCTTTGCCAGCAAGCCTGCGTGCGCAATAACGCCCACGAGTGCGCACCGGTGCTGATCGGTCTGCTGCAACGCTACGCCGTGGACAACGCGCACTTCAGCGAGCACCCGTTCCAGCGCGCCGCCGCCACAGGCAAGCGCATTGCCGTGGTCGGTGCGGGCCCGGCGGGATTGTCCTGCGCCCATCGCAGTGCGATGCACGGCCATGACGTGGTGATTTTCGAGGCCCGGGAAAAGGCCGGCGGGCTCAACGAGTATGGGATCGCCAAATACAAACTGGTGGACGACTACGCGCAGAAGGAGCTGGATTTCCTCCTGCAAATCGGCGGCATCGAAATCCGCCACGGGCAGAAGCTCGGCGAGAACCTGACCCTGAGTGAACTGCATCAACAATTCGACGCGGTGTTCCTCGGCCTCGGCCTCAATGCCAGCAAGCAACTCGGTCTGGCCCACGAAGATGCCCCCGGCCTGCTCGCTGCCACCGACTACATCCGTGAACTGCGCCAGGCCGATGATCTGTCGCAACTGCCGCTGGCCGAGCGCTGCATCGTCCTCGGCGCTGGCAACACCGCCATCGACATGGCCGTGCAAATGGCTCGCCTCGGTGCCCGCGACGTCAACCTGGTCTATCGCCGTGGCGCAGCGGACATGGGCGCCACCGGCCACGAACAGGACATCGCCAAGGCCAATCAGGTGCGGCTGCTGACCTGGGCACAACCGGACGAGGTGCTGCTCGACGAACAGGGCAAGGTGCGCGGCATGCGCTTCGCCCGCACCCATCTGGTGGAAGGTCGCCTGCAAACCACGGGCGAGACGTTCGAGCTGGCCGCCGATGCGGTCTTCAAAGCCATCGGCCAGGCCTTCGACGGCAGCGCCCTCACCGATCCGCTGGCCCGTGAACTCAAGCGTCAGGGCGAACGCATCCAGGTCGATGAGCAACTGCGCACCAGCATCCCCGGCGTGTACGCCGGTGGCGACTGCACCAGCCTCGATCAGGACCTCACCGTGCAAGCGGTGCAACACGGCAAGCGCGCCGCCGAGGCGATCAACGCTCAACTGATGCTCAACGTGGAGGCTGCGTAAATGGCCGATCTCTCGATTGTCTTCGCCGGTATCAAAGCCCCCAACCCTTTCTGGCTGGCCTCCGCGCCGCCGACCGACAAGGCCTACAACGTAGTGCGTGCCTTCGAGGCGGGCTGGGGCGGCGTGGTCTGGAAAACCCTGGGTGAAGACCCGGCGGCGGTCAACGTGTCTTCGCGCTACTCGGCGCATTACGGCAACAACCGTGAAGTGCTCGGTATCAACAACATCGAGCTGATCACCGACCGCTCGCTGGAAATCAACCTGCGGGAAATCACTCAGGTGAAGAAAGACTGGCCGGATCGCGCGCTGATCGTGTCGCTGATGGTGCCGTGCGTCGAAGAGTCGTGGAAACACATCCTGCCGCGGGTGGAAGCCACCGGTGCCGACGGCATCGAGCTGAATTTCGGTTGCCCCCACGGCATGCCCGAACGCGGCATGGGCGCAGCGGTCGGCCAGGTGCCGGAGTACGTCGAGCAGGTCACGCGCTGGTGCAAGACCTATTGCTCGCTGCCGGTGATCGTCAAACTCACACCGAACATCACCGACATCTGCGTCGCCGCCCGCGCCGCACATCGGGGTGGCGCCGATGCGGTGTCGCTGATCAACACCATCAACTCGATCACCAGCGTCGATCTGGAACACATGGTCGCCCTGCCCACCGTCGGCAGCAAAAGCACCCACGGTGGTTATTGCGGCTCGGCGGTCAAACCGATCGCTTTGAACATGGTCGCGGAAATCGCCCGCGATCCGCAGACCCAGGGCCTGCCGATCTGCGGCATTGGCGGCATCGGCAGTTGGCGCGATGCGGCGGAGTTCATCGCCCTGGGCAGCGGCGCGGTACAGGTGTGCACGGCGGCGATGCTGCATGGTTTCCGGATTGTCGATGAGATGAAAGACGGCTTGTCGCGGTGGATGGACAGTCAGGGCTATGCCGGCATCGCCGATTTTTCCGGGCGGGCGGTAGGCAACACCACGGACTGGAAGTATCTCGACATCAACTATCAGGTGATCGCGAAGATCGACCAGGAGGCATGCATCGGCTGCGGACGTTGCCACATCGCCTGCGAAGACACGTCACATCAGGCAATCGCCAGCCTGAAGCAGGCCGATGGCACGCACAAATATGAAGTGATCGATGATGAGTGCGTGGGGTGCAATCTGTGCCAGATCACCTGCCCGGTGGCGGACTGCATCGAGATGGTGCCGATGGAAACGGGCAAGCCGTTTCTGGACTGGAATCATGATCCGCGCAATCCCTACCATGTCAGCCCTTGAGGACAGCGGCGTCTGAGCCGACGCTTTCGCGAGCAGGCTCGCTCCCACCTTTGGAATGCATTTCCCTGTGGGAGCGAGCCTGCTCGCGAAGAGGCCAGCCCGGCCACCACAAGACTCAGGGCTCCAAACCTATCCCCCGCAAAATCACACTCGTCACCGTCTGCACCGCCCGCTCGAACTGCATGTCCGACAGCGGTTGGTGCTCATTCAGAATGTTCACCTGATGATCAAAGTCGGCATAGTGCTGGGTCGAAGCCCAGATCATGTACAGCAGGCTCGACGGCTCCACCGGCAAAATCCGCTTGTCCTCCACCCACTGCCGGATCTTCGCTTCCTTCATCTTCGCCCAGTCGTACAGGCTGACATCCAGCGCCTCGCCCAGGGTCGGCGCGCCGTGGATGATTTCGTTGGCCCAGACTTTCGAGCCATAGGGCCGACTGCGCGAGTGGTTCATCTTGGCGCGGATGTAGCTGCTGAGCACTACCCGCGGATCGTCGAACATCTCGAAACACAGCGCGTCCTGCTTCCACACCTCCAGCAGGTCGAACAGCACCGCGCTGTACAGCTCGCTCTTGGTCGAAAAGTAGTAATGCAGGTTGGAACGCGGCAGTTGCACTTCGGCGGCGATGTCGGCCATGGCGGTGCCGCCGAAGCCTTTTTCGGCGAACACCTTTTCCGCTGCCAGAAGGATTTTCTCGACGTTACTGCGGCGGATTTCGATCTTGTGATTGCCCATGAGGGCTCCCTGAAGACAACGTTTTTGAAGACTAGCATCCGCTCCGGGCAAGGGGCGACAGGCGAGAACGATTCTTCACACACCTGGGCTTTTTTCTGGTTTAGGATCGCCCCCCTTCTCCCTGTCAGACGCTGAAGGATTCTGTCGATGACCATTCGCAAACGCATCCCCGAGGATGACCCGCCACTCGCTGATCTGTGGGAACGCTCGGTCCGCGCCACCCACGACTTTCTCCCGGAAGACGATATTCACCGGCTGTTTCCGCTGGTGCGTGACGCCTACCTGCCCGCGCTGGATGTCTGGGTTTTCGAGAACCCCGACCGTTCCCCCGCAGGCTTCATCGCCACCGACGACGACACCGTGCAGATGCTGTTCATCGACCCGTCACAGCGGGGTCAGGGCATCGGCCGCCGCTTGCTCGACCACGTCCGCCGTCCGCAGCTCAAGGTGGACGTCAATGAACAGAATCCCCAGGCCCACGGTTTTTATCTGCACTACGGATTCGAGGATGTCGGTCGTTCGGAACTCGACGGTGAAGGCCGGCCCTTTCCGGTCGTGCACATGCGCCTGAAAGCCTTGTGATCCTCGCTCTATACTCAGCCCGCCATTTCACTGATAGGACACTGCCCATGTCGATGAAAAAACTGTTCACCGCCGGCGCCCTGCTCGCTTCGCTGGTCGTCACTTCCCAGGCGTTCGCCCATGCTCACCTGAAAAGTGAAACCCCGGCCGCCGACAGCACCGTCGCCGCGCCTGCGCAATTGCGCCTGGTGTTTTCCGAAGGCGTCGAAGCCAGCTTCACCAAAGTCACCGTGACCCACGACGGCGCGCCGGTGGAGATCAAGCCGCTGACCACCGAAGACGACAAGAAAACCCTGATCGTCACGCCCCAAGCGCCGCTCACCGCCGGCGAGTACAAGGTCGAATGGCACGCGGTGTCGGTCGACACGCACAAGAGCGAAGGCGCCTATCAATTCAAGGTTGGCCAGTAATTCATGAGTGACGCGCTGGTGCTGTGCCGGTTCCTGCATTTCATCGTGGTGTTGATGCTGTTCGGGGCCTGGCTGTTCCGGCCGCTGCTGCTCAAGGGTGAAGCGCCGGCGCTGGATCGGCAGCTGGCGCGGCTGGCCCGTTGGTTAACAGCGATTGCGCTGGCCAGTGGCGTTGTCTGGGCGCTGATGATCACCGCGAGCATGGCCGGTTCGGCGGCTGCGGCGTTCGACCCGGACACCGTCAAGCTGGTGCTGGGCCATACGTTTTTTGGTCAGGTATGGCGCTGGCATCTGCTGATCAATGCCCTGTTGCTGGCGTTGCTGTTTACGCCCTGGCGATCAAACCGGCCATTGCGGCTGGGCCTGAGTGCGTTGCTGTTGATGACCCTCGCGCCGGTCGGCCATGGCGCAATGCTCGATGGTTTCAGCGGCCAGATGCTGATCCTCAATCAGGTCATTCACCTGACCTGCGTCGGCGCCTGGCTGGGCGGGTTGTTGATGCTGGTGATGATCCTGCGCCAGTCCGATGAAACGGTGCGCTATGTCTTGCAGCGATTCAGCGGAATTGGCTATGTGTTGGTCGCCGGTCTGTTGATCACCGGACTGATCAACGTGCGCGTCCTCACCGGCCAGTGGTGGCCGACGCCGCTGTTCTCGGGATTCGCCCTGATCCTGCTGATCAAGGCGTTACTGGTGATCGGCATGCTCGCACTGGCATTGTTCAACCGGTTGCGCATCCGTGATTGCGAACAGCGCATCGGCATCCTCAAGCGCAGCGTGGTGCTCGAGTGGCTGCTGGGGATAGGTGCCGTGGCGGCGGTTTCCGTGCTCGGCACCCTGCCGCCGATGATTGCGGCCTGACGTCAATGTTTCTGGGTATCGCCCTTCGCCGTATCGATGCTGACCACCACCGACATGCCCGGCCGCAAGCGTTCGATTTCCTGTTGGTCCGGATCGATGGTCACCCGTACCGGCACCCGCTGGGCGATCTTCACGAAGTTGCCGGTGGCGTTGTCGGCCTGCAATAACGCGAACTCCGAACCGGTACCGGGCGAGATGTGCTGAACGTGGCCGGTGAACTTGCGGTGGTTCAGCGCATCGACGGTGAAGCTCACCGGTTGCCCGACCCGCACATTGTTCATCTGGGTTTCTTTCATGTTGGCGATCACCCACTTCTGATCCGGTACCAGCGCCATCAACTGCGCCCCGGAGTTGACGTAGGCCCCGAGGCGCACGCCGATCTGCCCGAGCTGACCGTCGCGGGGAGCGACGATCCGGGTGTTGGACAAATCAATCCGCGCCAGCTGCACGGCCGCCTCGGCGCTGGCCACGGCGGCCTCCAGCGAACCGCGATTGACGATCACCGTTTGCAGATCCTGGCGGGCGATTTCCAGATTGGCCTTGGCCTGCGCCACCGATGCAATGCTTTGCGCGTTGGCGGCCAGCGCCACGTCCATCTCACGCTTGGACACTGAGCCGTCATTGACCAGCGCCGTGTTGCGTCGCAGGTCCGCCTCGCTTTTGCGCAACTGCGCCTCGCTGTCGGCCACCACCGCCTGACGCAACTTGATGGTCGCCTCGGCACTGTTGCGTTGCTGCACGACGTTGGCCAGCGAAGCTTTCTGCACCGCCAGTTGCGCCAGCGACTGATCGAGGCGCTGCTGATAAATGCGGTCATCGAGACGCACCAGCAGATCGCCGGCCTTCACGAATTGAAAATCCTGCACCGGCACTTCATAGACATAGCCGCTGAGCTGCGGGCCGATGATCGTCACCTGCCCGCGTACCAACGCATTCTCGGTGGTCTCGACCGCACTGCTGAACGGAGGCAACTGCCAGGCATAAAGCACGATCAGCACACCGACGATGGCAATCGCGGCGAAGCCCAGTGACGAGATGATCCGCACCCGCAGCGAGCGCGGTTCGGTATTTGGCGATGACGGCGGCGCCTCGCCCTCGGGTGTGGCGGCGATGGCATTGGTAGTCGTGGTGGTCGGTTCGGTCATGAAGAAGTGGCACCGCTGGAAGGAACGGAAGGTGTCGGGGCGACGGCTTTGGTGGTGCTGATCAGCCACAGCGCACGGATGGAGATCCAGATCATGGTGAGGATCGCAATCACCGCGATCAGCATGAACACATCGTTATAAGCCAGTACGTTGGCCTCGCGGGTGGCGGCGTTGGCCAGGCTGCGAATGCCTTGCAGGTTGCGCAGGCTCGGGTCGGCAATCAGAGAGCCGACCGCCGAACCGCCGCTTTGCACCCGGGCGGCCACCAACGGGTCGGACAACACCAGTTGCTCGACGATATGGCTGGAATGAAATTTCTCGCGCACGATCTGGAACGTCCCCAGCAACGCTGCACCGATCAGGCCGCCGAGGTTGTTGCAGATCCCGAACAACACCGAAAAACTCACCAGATTGCGCGGATTGGTCAGCACGTTGCGCGTGCCAAGGACCATGGTCGGGCCCAGAAAAAACGTGCTGCCGAAGGCCAGGAGGAACTGGCTGAAGTAGAGGTTTTGCGGGCGAGTCAGGTTGTTCGAGGAACTGTCGATGATCGAACCGGTGGCCATCAACGCCAGCGAGACGATCAGTGGCATCAGCAGGTGTTTCGGGTCAATGGTCAGCGCACTGGTCAGCAACCCGGCGATGCTGCCGATCAGCATGACGACGTAGAGGCTGTGCAATTGCTGACTGCTCATGTTCAGGTTTTGCATGAAACCCACGGCGCCGGTCGACTGTTCCGAGGTGACCATGCGAATCAGGATCACCGCCAGCGCCAGGCGGATCATCACCCCGCTGCCGAGCCAGCGGGTCATCAGCATCGGATTGCTGCGATTGTGTTCAATGGCCAGGCCCGCGAGGATCAGAGCAATCGAGGCCGCCAGGGCGATGCCGATCCAGTCGGCCTCCAGCCACCAGTCGATCCGGCCCAGAGACAACACGGCGCACAACAGAGCCACGCCGCTGGCGAGGATGGCAAAGGTCAGGAAGTCGAGGGGTTCGAAGGTCTTGAAGCGATCACCCGGCGGCAGCTTGAGCATCAGCACGCAACCCAGCGAGAGCAGCGCCATGCCCAGCTCGAACAGGTACAAGCCGCGCCATTCGGCGATCTGCAGCAGGTCTTCGGAAAACAGCCGGGCCAGCGGCAACGCCAGTTGCGAAGTGCCAAGCCCCAGCACCAGTGCCTTCATCCGCCACTTGGCCGGGAACGCCTGCACCATGTAATACAGGCCCAGCGAACTCAGCGCCGCGCCGACCATGCCGTGGGCCGCCCGCACGGCGATTGCCGAACTCAGGTCGTTGACGAACAGATGGCCGAAGGTCACCAGCGCATACAGCACCAGAAATACCTCGGTGAACGCCCGCAAGCCGAACTGCTGTCGAAACTTCACCAGCAGCAGGTTCATCGACACGTTGGTCATTACATAAGCTGCCGGCAGCCAGGCCATCTCCGCCGTGGTCGCTCCGAGCGCGCCTTGCAGATAGGGCAGGTTGGCAACCACCAGCGAGTTGCCCAGTCCACCGGTCAATGCCACCAGCAACCCGACCAGCGCATACGCCAGGCGCTTGGGGTTGGAATGCAGCGGCGTCGAGGGAGATCCGGGCAGGCTGGGCTTCTCGTGAGGCTGCCAGTTGCGCGGGGCGTATCGGTCCATGGAAATGCCTTGTGCCAGGAATGGCTTCAGTGTGCCGGGGTCGTCGGGATTCGTAAATTTTGTTTAAAGGTCATCTCGCCCGCAGCGGATTTTTCTCAAGCGTAGCCAATGCCAACCTTGCAGCACTTCTCAACTTGCAAGGTGCCCGTTATGACCACTCCTCGCTGGCAACGCTCCCCGCGTCTGCTGAAAAATCTGCTGGCAGCCGCCCTGTTGCTGCCCACCCTCGCCTTCGCCCAGGAACGCCCGTGGCCGGACGGTTCGCAACTGGTGATTTCGGTGTCGATGCAATTCGAAACCGGTGGCCAGCCCGAGGGCGCGGAAAGTCCATTCTCCGGCACCCCGCTGCCCAAGGGCTACCCGGATCTGCCGGCGCAGACCTGGTTCGATTACGGCTACAAGGAAGGCCTGTGGCGCATGCTCGATCTGTGGGATCGCACCGGCATCAAGGTCACCTCTCACGTGGTCGGTGAAGCAGCGCTCAAGCACCCGGAACTGGCCAGGGCGATTGCCGAACGCGGGCATGAGCTGGCGGCCCACGGCATGCGCTGGGCCGATTCGTACAATATGAACTATGCCCAGGAAAAACAGTTCATCGGTGACGGCGTCGCGGCGGTGGAGAAAATCACCGGTCAGCGTTCCGTGGGCTACAACGCCAACTGGCTGCGGCGCAGCCCCAACACCTTGAAAGTGCTGCAGGACCTGAACTTTACCTACCACATCGACGATGTCAGCCGCGACGAGCCCTTCGTGACGATGGTTCGCGGACGCAAATTCGCCGTGGTGCCCTACACCCTGCGCAACAACGACATCGTATTGATCGAGGGCCGGCATTTCTCCGCCGAGCAGTTCTACCAGCAACTGGTGCTGGAGTTCGATCGCCTCTACGCCGAAGGCGCGAGCAAGCGGCGGATGATGTCGGTGAGCCTGCACGACCGCATTGGCGGCACGCCGGCGATGGTCGAGGCGATGGAGCGCTTTATCCGCTATGCGCAGTCACATCCGAAGGTGACCTTCATGCGCAAGGATCAGATTGCTCAGGTGGTGCTGACCGAGAAAAACCCGCTGATCGACAACACCGAGGCGGCGTACAACCAGTGAAAAAAAAATCGCAGCCAAGGCTGCGATTTTTTCAGTTTGACGGCTCAGGCCCGCAGCAGCATATAAGCCGCAACCACCAGGCATACACTGGCGAATCCCACCTGCAACGTCCTCGCCGGCACTCGCGCACATAGTTTGCGGCCGATGATCATGCCGACGATGCTGGCCACGATGAACGCGACCCCGAGATGATCGATCCGCACCCCGGCATGAAACGCGCCGATCACGCCGATGGCGGAAATCAGACTGATGACCATCAGCGACGTGGCGACGATGCCACGCATCTGCACATCGGTCAGTTGCTTGAACGCCGGGACGATCAGGAACCCGCCGCCGACGCCGAGCAACCCTGATACCACGCCAGTGACCGCACCCAGCGCGGCCAGGGTCGCGGTGCATTTGGCGGTCCAGTCGAAGCGACCGGTCTGCTCATTGAGCATGCAGTTCTTCTGCCCCCAACTGGCGTGACCATGATCGCTCGGCCCCTCTTGCTGGCGTTCGCGACGCAGCATGCGCCAGGCCACCATCACCATCAGCAGGCTGAAGAGGATCATCAGGACCTTCTCCGGCAACTGGTGCGCGAAGTAGATGCCCAGCGGCGAAAACACCGCCCCGAGCGCGGCGATCAACAGCGCCGCGCGGTAACGCACCAGCCCATGACGCAAACCATCGATGGCCCCGACCGCCGCCGCACTGCCCACGGCGAACAACGCCACCGGCGCCGCTTGCGTCATCGTCCAGCCCAGCCCGAGCACCAGCGCCGGCACCGCGAGAATCCCGCCGCCGGCCCCGGTCAGCCCGAGAATCAATCCCATCACCACGCCAAACAGACTTGCCAGCAACATAGGGGTTCTCAGTCGACGTTGGACACACCGGTCAGCCATTCGCGGCCCTTGAGCATGCCGTTCCAGTAGAACCATGGCAGCAGGGACGCCTTCAGCCACCACGCGGAGCGCCGTGGCACGGTCGGGTCGAGGGGAAAGGTCGGCAGCAGTTTGCCGCCGTAGCCGAACTCGGCGAGGATCACCTTGCCCTTCTCCACCGTCAGCGGGCAGGAACCATATCCGTCGTACTTCAGCGGCAACGCCAGCGACTTGCGCTGTGCCAGCAGGTTCTCGGCGACCACCACGACCTGCTTGCGCACGGCTGCAGCGGTTTTCGCGTTGGTGGTGTTGCAGATATCGCCGAGCGCGAACACCTCCGGATAACGCGGATGTTGCAGGCTGTGCGGATTGACCTCGCACCAGCCGGCAGCGTCGGCCAGCGGACTTTGTGCGATGAAGTCCGGGGAAACCTGTGGCGGCACGACATGCAGCAGATCGAAAGTCTTGGCCACCCGCGTGACATTGCCTTCGGCATCCCTGACTTCAAACCAGGCGGTTTTCGCCGGGCCGTCGACCTTCACCAGATGAGTGTTGAACGCCAGGCGGGCGTTGTATTTCTCGATGTACTTCATCAGCGGCGGCACGAACGTCGCCACGCCGAACAGCGCCGCGCCGGCCAGGTTGAATTCAACCTCGACCTTGTTCAATACACCTTTTTTGAGCCAGTGATCGCAAGACAGATACAGCGCCTTTTGCGGCGCACCCGCGCATTTGATCGGCATCGCCGGCTGGGTGAACAGCGCCTTGCCGCCACGCAGTTTCTGCACCTGATCCCAGGTGTATTGCGCGTGCTGATAGCTGTAGTTGGAGGTGACGCCGTGCTGGCCAAGGTTTTCCTGCAAGCCTTCGATCTTCTCCCAGGCCAGACGCAGGCCGGGGCAGACGATCAGGTTCTGATAGCTGACGGTGCGTTGATCGTTGAGGGTGAGCTGGCGCTGGTCGGGATCGATGGCCGTCACGGCAGCCTGAATCCAGGTGGCCTGACGCGGCATCACCTTGTTCATCGCTCTGGCAGTGTCCCTGGCGTCGTAGGCACCACCGCCCACCAGCGTCCAGGCCGGTTGATAGTAGTGCTGGGCGCTCGGCTCGATCACTGTAATGCTCAGGTAGGGGTCACGCTTGAGCAGACTGGCGACAAAACCGATGCCGGCAGTACCGCCGCCGATGACCACGATGTCTGCACTGATGGATGGGCCCCAGTGTTGATCGTTCATTGCTTGTTCCTTTTTGCTGCACGCAAGGATAGCCGGGTCTATTGCGCCCAGCTTTTGAGGACGGCTCCGCAGTAGAGTCCGGACAGGGTTTTCATCACCTGGATCACTTCGTGACTGGCGAGGCCGTAAAAAATGTACTTGCCTTCACGACGGGTCGCGACCAGCCCTTCATCGCGCAGGATGCCCAATTGCTGGGACAGGGTCGGCTGGCGCACGCCGGTCATTTTCTCCAGCTCGCCGACATTGCGCTCACCCTGGGTCAACTGACACAGGATCAGCAGTCGATCCTCGTTGGCCAGGGCCTTGAGCAGCGAACAGGCCTTCGACGCCGATGCCCTGAGCTGGGCGACTTCACACTCGGTCAGACTGGATTGCATTTGCAGGATGCCTTCAACGTCACTTAAGCTGCGGACATTATGTGTTTACATAAAGTGTTGCAACCCTGACTTTCCACCTTTTTGCACAGGACCCTGTCCATGCCCGCGCTGATTGAAGCTTTCCTCGACCCCGCCTCCTCGACCTACAGTTACGTGGTCTACGAGGTCGACGGCGGACAGTGTGCAATCGTCGATCCGGTGCTCGATTACGACGGCGCCGCCGGCCGTACCTGCACGGCCCAGGCAGACAAAATCATCGCGTTCGTTCGCGCCCACCATCTGCAAGTGCAATGGTTGCTGGAAACCCATGCCCACGCCGATCACCTCTCCGCCGCGCCTTACCTGCGCCGGGAGCTGGGCGGCAAGATCGCGATTGGCGAGTCGATCAGCAAAGTGCAGAACGTGTTCAAGGCGCTGTTCAACCTGGAACCGGAGTTTCGCGTCGACGGCTCGCAGTTCGATCACCTGTTCGCGCCCAACGAGTCGTTCAGGATCGGCAATCTCAAGGCCACCGCCCTGCACGTTCCCGGCCACACGCCAGCGGACATGGCCTACCTGATCGACGGCGAGCAGATTCTGGTCGGCGACACATTGTTCATGCCCGATGTCGGCACCGCCCGCTGCGACTTCCCGGGCGGCAACGCGCATCAGCTGTTCAATTCGATCCAGAAGCTGCTGGCGTTCCCCGCCAGCGTGAAGCTCTACGTCTGCCACGATTACCCGCCGCAAGGTCGCGCCTCGCAGTGCCAGACCACCGTGGGCGAACAACGCAAAAGCAATATCCATGTGCATGACGGCATCGACGAAGCCGCATTTGTCGAAATGCGCACCAAACGTGATGCCGGGCTGGGCATGCCGACCCTGTTGCTGCCGGCGATTCAGGTCAATGTACGGGCGGGTCATCTGCCGCCGGCAGAAGACAACGGCGTGACCTATCTGAAGATTCCGATCAACGCCCTATGAGAAAAAGCGTCATGGCTCGAGATGGTGAAAGCTTTTCCCACATGACGCGTCGATACCCATGAACTGGTTTAATTCCGGCGAGCAGGCAGACTCCATGGGGCACTCAACCCATGGAGTTTTTGCAATATGGATATTCGCCGCAACCACCGGGATCTGACCCGGGATGAAAAATCCGCGTTCATCGACGCGATCCTCAGACTGAAAAACAACGTCGACAGCGTGCTGCGCCCCGGTCAGCAGAGCCGTTACGATGACTTCGTCCAGATTCACAGGAACTCGATGGGACGGGGCAACCCGCTGGTCCCCAATCCGCACGGCAGTCCCCTGTTCTTTCCCTGGCACCGGATTCTGATCCGCCAGTTCGAGCTGGCCCTGCAGACCGCTGCCCATGATCCGGGCATTACCTTGCCTTACTGGAACTGGCAACTCGGAGGTGCGGACAACCCCTTCACCTCCGACTTCATGGGGGGAAATGGCGACAATACGCTGGGGCAGCGCGTCACCACCGGCCCGTTTTCCCGGGAGCATTCGCGTTTCGAGATCGCCGTGTGGGACCAGGAGCCGGGAAACACGGGCCTGCTGCGAAACCTCGGCGCAGAGGGCGCCTTGCCGTCAGCTGAGGCTGTCATTTCGGCGCTTAACAGGACACCCTACTGGCTGGAACCCGAGGGCTGGGAAAACATTGCGGAAAGAGAACTGCACAACCCGGTTCATGCCTGGGTCGGTGGCAACATGCTACATGCGGCGTCCCCCAACGATCCGGTCTTCTTTCTGCATCACTGCTATATGGATTTGCTGTGGGAGCGCTGGAAGCATCAACATCCGCGCCTCCCGGCATTCACATCCAGGCAGGGTGATCCCGATGAAATGAATGAAACCGTTCTGGTTTTCCACCCGGAGAATGAACTTGCCCCGTGGGCACAAACGTTCACGGTCGGGCAGGCGATCCATACGACAGAGCTGGGTTATCGATATGACTACCTGTAACCCGCTCAGCGATCAGTTGCCGAGGGTCAAACCATTCGCCGGCAACGGCAACGCGGTTTTATAGCGCACCTGCTTGAGCGCGAAACTTGACCTTATGTTGGCCACCCCTGGCACCTTGGTCAGAAAGTCCATCATGAAGCGCTCGAGCGACTGAATGGTCGGCACCAGCACCCGGATCAAATAGTCCGGATCGCCGGCCATCAGGTAGCACTCCATGACCTCCGGGCGGTCCGAAATCGCCTCCTCGAAATGCTGCAAGGCTTCTTCGACCTGCTTCTCCAGACTGACATGAATGAATACGTTCACATGCAGCCCGAGCAGGTCGGCATCGAGCAAGGTCACCTGCTCGCGGATCAGTCCCAACTCCTCCATCGCCTTCACCCGGTTGAAGCAAGGCGTCGGTGACAAATTGACCGAACGGGCCAGGTCGGCGTTGGTGATACGCGCATTCTCCTGAAGGCTGTTGAGAATGCCGATGTCGGTACGGTCCAGTTTGCGCATGAGACAAAACCACCTGTTTTTTATGTTTATGCAGATTTTCTATCTGCAAATGATCTCCAGCGCAACGAAACAGAGAGAAATATTCTTCTTGCCCGGGCCTATGATTGTTGTAGGACAAGATTTCTTTTATCGAAGAATGACTGCCAGCTCACTACAAGAAATTCACAAGATCGAGCGTAGAAGCCATGACCCAAGCGTATGAACCGCTGCGTCTGCACGTCCCTGAACCTTCGGGCCGTCCGGGCTGCAAAACCGATTTCTCCTACCTGCATCTGTCTGATGCCGGCATGGTGCGCAAACCTTCCATCGATGTAGAACCCGCCGACACCGCCGACCTGGCCCGTGGTCTTATCCGCGTGCTCGATGACCAGGGCAATGCCCTTGGCCCATGGGCCGAAAACGTGCCCGTCGAGATCCTGCGCAAAGGCATGCGCGCCATGCTCAAGACCCGGATCTACGACAACCGCATGGTGGTCGCCCAGCGTCAGAAAAAAATGTCGTTCTACATGCAGAGCCTTGGCGAAGAAGCCATCGGCAGCGCCCAGGCCCTGGCCTTGAACACCGACGACATGTGCTTCCCGACCTATCGTCAGCAAAGCATCCTGATGGCCCGTGACGTACCGCTGGTCGACCTGATCTGTCAGTTGCTGTCCAACGAGCGCGATCCGCTCAAGGGACGCCAATTGCCGATCATGTACTCAGTCAAGGACGCCGGTTTCTTCACCATTTCCGGCAACCTCGCCACCCAGTTCATTCAGGGCGTGGGCTGGGGCATGGCTTCGGCGATCAAGGGCGACACCAAAATCGCTTCCGCCTGGATCGGTGACGGCGCCACCGCCGAATCGGACTTCCACACTGCCCTCACCTTCGCTCACGTCTACCGTGCGCCGGTGATCCTCAACGTGGTCAACAACCAGTGGGCGATCTCGACGTTCCAGGCCATCGCCGGCGGTGAAGCCACCACCTTTGCCGGACGCGGCGTCGGTTGCGGCATCGCCTCCCTGCGGGTGGACGGCAACGACTTCTACGCGGTCTACGCCGCCTCCGCCTGGGCTGCCGAACGCGCCCGCCGCGGCCTCGGCCCGACCATGATCGAATGGGTCACCTACCGCGCCGGCCCGCACTCGACCTCCGATGACCCGTCCAAATACCGTCCTGCCGACGACTGGAGCCATTTCCCGCTGGGCGATCCGATTGCCCGCCTGAAACAGCACCTGATCAAGGTCGGTCACTGGTCCGAGGAAGAGCACGCCGCTGTCAGCGCCGAGCTAGAGGCCGAAGTGATCGCCGCGCAGAAGCAAGCCGAACAATACGGCACCCTTGCCGGCGGCCAGATTCCAAGCGCCGCCACCATGTTCGAAGACGTCTACAAAGAGATGCCGGAGCACTTGAAGCGCCAGCGTCAGCAGTTGGGGATCTGACATGAACGACCACAACAACAATATTCAGTTGGAAACCGCCATGACCACGACCACCATGACCATGATCCAGGCCCTGCGCTCGGCCATGGATGTGATGCTTGAGCGTGACGACAATGTGGTGGTGTTCGGCCAGGACGTCGGCTACTTCGGCGGCGTGTTCCGTTGCACCGAAGGCCTGCAGGCCAAGTACGGCACCTCGCGGGTGTTCGACGCACCGATCTCCGAGAGCGGCATCGTCGGGACCGCCGTGGGCATGGGCGCCTACGGTCTGCGTCCGGTGGTGGAGATCCAGTTTGCCGACTACGTCTACCCGGCCTATGACCAGATCATTTCCGAGGCGGCACGCCTGCGTTATCGCTCCGCCGGCGAATTCACCGCCCCGCTGACCCTGCGCATGCCTTGCGGTGGCGGCATCTACGGCGGTCAGACCCACAGCCAGAGTATCGAAGCCCTGTTCACCCAGGTCTGCGGCCTGCGCACCGTCATGCCATCCAACCCGTATGACGCCAAGGGCCTGTTGATCGCCTCCATCGAGAACGATGACCCGGTGATCTTCCTGGAGCCGAAACGCCTGTACAACGGCCCGTTCGACGGCCATCACGAACGTCCGGTAACCCCGTGGTCGAAACACCCGGCCGCACAAGTCCCGGACGGCTACTACACCGTGCCGCTGGACGTTGCCGCCATCGCCCGTCCGGGCAAGGACGTCACCGTGCTGACCTACGGCACCACTGTGTACGTGTCGCAAGTCGCTGCCGAAGAAAGCGGTGTGGACGCTGAAGTCATCGACCTGCGCAGCCTGTGGCCGCTGGACCTGGACACCATCGTCAAATCCGTGAAGAAAACCGGGCGCTGCGTCGTGGTTCACGAAGCCACCCGCACCTGCGGTTTCGGCGCCGAACTGGTGTCGCTGGTGCAAGAGCATTGCTTCCATCACCTGGAAGCGCCGATCGAGCGCGTCACCGGTTGGGACACCCCCTACCCGCACGCGCAGGAGTGGGCGTATTTCCCTGGGCCGTCCCGTGTGGGTGCGGCGCTGAAACGGGTCATGGAGGTCTGAATGGGCACGCACGTTATCAAGATGCCGGACATCGGCGAAGGCATCGCAGAAGTAGAACTGTCGCAGTGGCACGTCAAGGTCGGCGATCTGGTTGTTGAAGACCAGGTGCTGGCAGATGTGATGACCGACAAGGCAATGGTCGACATCCCGTCGCCGGTGCACGGTAAAGTCATCGCGCTGGGCGGTCAGCCAGGCGAAGTGATGGCGGTCGGCAGTGTGCTGATCAGCATCGAGGTTGAAGGTGCGGGCAATCTGAAGGAGTCCGACAAGCCGGCGCCTGTTGCGGCGAAAGAAACACCTGTCGCCTCCAAGGTTGAAGCCGTCGTTGAAAGCAAGCCTGCCGCGCCGCGTGCAGCACCGGTTTGCCAGGGGCCGATGGTCGCCCGCGAAGCCAACGAGCGTCCGCTGGCCTCCCCGGCCGTGCGCAAGCATGCGCTGGATCTGGGCATTCAATTGCGTCTGGTGCGCGGTTCCGGCCCGGCCGGTCGCGTGTTGCACGAAGACCTCGACGCCTACCTGGCGCAAGGTCAGTCGAACGCTTCGGCGCCGGTCGCCGCCGCGTACGCCCAGCGTCACGATGAAGAACAGATCCAGGTCATCGGCATGCGCCGCAAGATCGCCCAGCGCATGCAGGAAGCCACCCAACGTGCCGCGCATTTCAGTTATGTCGAGGAAATCGACGTCACCGCGATTGAAGAACTGCGTGCCCACCTCAACGAAAAACACGGCGCCAGCCGTGGCAAGCTGACCTTGCTGCCGTTCCTCGTGCGTGCGCTGGTCGTCGCCCTGCGCGACTTCCCGCAGATGAACGCCCGCTACGACGACGAAGCCCAGGTCATCACCCGCCTCGGCGCCGTGCATGTCGGTGTCGCCACCCAAAGCGACGTCGGCCTGATGGTGCCGGTGCTGCGTCACGCCGAAGCGCGCAGCCTGTGGGACAGCGCGGCGGAAATCTCCCGCCTCGCCACCGCTGCCCGTAACGGCAAAGCCAGCCGCGATGAACTGTCCGGCTCGACCATCACCCTGACCAGCCTTGGCGCTCTTGGCGGCATTGTCAGCACCCCGGTGCTGAACCTGCCGGAAGTGGCCATCGTCGGCGTGAACAAAATCGTCGAACGGCCGATGGTCGTCAAAGGCCAGGTGGTGATCCGCAAGATGATGAACCTCTCCAGCTCCTTCGATCACCGCGTGGTCGACGGCATGGACGCGGCGCTCTTCATCCAGGCCATTCGTGGCCTGCTCGAACAACCCGCGACCCTGTTTGTGGAGTAATGGCATGCAAACTCTGAACACCACGCTGCTGATCATCGGCGGTGGCCCCGGTGGTTACGTGACGGCCATTCGTGCCGGGCAACTGGGCATTTCGACCATTCTGGTCGAGGGCGATTCACTGGGCGGCACCTGCCTGAACATCGGCTGCATTCCGTCGAAAGCGCTGATCCATGTGGCCGAGCAGTTTCACCAGACTCAGCATCACAATCAGCATTCGGCACTGGGCATCAGCGTTTCGGCGCCGACCCTCGACATCACCAAGA
Source organism: Pseudomonas sp. BW7P1 (assembly GCF_024981055.1). Classification (NCBI taxonomy): domain Bacteria; kingdom Pseudomonadati; phylum Pseudomonadota; class Gammaproteobacteria; order Pseudomonadales; family Pseudomonadaceae; genus Pseudomonas; species Pseudomonas sp. BW7P1. The sequence continues at coordinate 3,785,589 of NZ_CP103374.1, forward strand.
GCGTCGAGTGGAAGGACGGCATCGTCGATCGACTGACCACGGGCGTCGCCGCGCTGCTGAAGAAGAACAAGGTTCAGGTCATCAACGGCTGGGCCAGAGTCATCGACGGCAAGACCGTGGAAGTCGGCGACACGCGCATCCAGTGTGAACACCTGGTGCTGGCCACCGGTTCAAAAAGCGTCAATTTGCCGATCCTGCCGATCGGCGGGCCGATCATTTCATCTACCGAAGCACTGGCACCGAAGTCGGTTCCGAAACGCTTGATCGTGGTCGGCGGCGGCTACATCGGTCTGGAGCTGGGCATTGCCTATCGCAAGCTCGGCGCCGAGGTCAGTGTGGTCGAGGCGCAGGATCGCATCCTGCCGGCCTACGACGCCGAACTGACCCAACCGCTGCACGACGCGCTGAAGCAACTGGGCGTGAAGCTTTACCTGAAGCACAGCGTGCTGGGTTTCGATGGCACGTTGCAGGTGCGCGATCCAAACGGCGACACCCTGAATCTGGAAACCGATCAGGTGCTGGTGGCCGTCGGTCGTAAACCCAATACCCAGGGCTGGAACCTCGAAGCGCTGAACCTCGAGATGAACGGCTCGGCAATCAAGATCGACAGTCGCTGCCAGACCAGCATGCGCAACGTTTACGCCATCGGTGACCTGAGCGGCGAGCCGATGCTGGCCCACCGCGCCATGGCCCAGGGCGAGATGGTCGCCGAGCTGATCAGCGGCAAGCCCCGCGAGTTCAACCCGACCGCCATCGCCGCCGTGTGCTTCACCGACCCGGAACTGGTGGTGGTCGGCCAGACCCCGGACGAAGCCAGGGCTGCGGGGCTGGACTGCATCGTGTCGAACTTCCCGTTCGCAGCCAACGGCCGGGCGATGACGCTGGAGTCGAAAACCGGCTTCGTGCGGGTGGTCGCCCGTCGTGACAATCATGTGATTGTCGGTTGGCAGGCGGTCGGCGTCGGGGTATCGGAGCTGTCGACCGCGTTCGCGCAAAGCCTGGAAATGGGGGCGCGACTGGAAGACATCGGCGGCACCATCCATGCGCATCCGACCCTGGGTGAAGCGGTGCAGGAAGCGGCGTTGCGTGCCCTTGGGCATGCGTTGCACCTGTAAAAACCCGACGCGGGGGAGTTTTTTCATAAGCAGGCTAATAAATCTGCTGCTCCCCCCATCGCCCGGGCTGCGAAACCGCTCAAGAATGAAGTATTGTTGTGCCCATCCAAAAAAACGTCAGAAGCCTTGAACCGCTTCGGCGGTTGTTCAGTGATAGAGGGTGTCATGGGTAACGAAAGCATCAACTGGGACAAGCTGGGTTTTGACTACATCAAGACCGACAAACGCTATCTGTCGTACTTTCGCAATGGCGAGTGGGACAAGGGCACCCTGACCGAAGACAACGTGCTGCACATCAGCGAAGGTTCCACGGCCCTTCACTATGGTCAGCAATGCTTCGAAGGCCTGAAGGCCTATCGTTGCAAGGACGGCTCGATCAACCTGTTCCGTCCGGACCAGAACGCCGCCCGCATGCAACGCAGCTGCGCCCGCCTGCTGATGCCGCATGTGTCCACCGAGCAGTTCATCGAAGCATGCAAGCAAGTGGTTCGCGCCAACGAGCGCTTCATCCCGCCTTACGGCACCGGCGGCGCGCTGTACCTGCGTCCTTTCGTGATCGGCGTGGGTGACAACATCGGCGTGCGCACCGCGCCGGAGTTCATCTTCTCGGTGTTCGCGATTCCGGTCGGCGCCTACTTCAAGGGCGGCCTGACCCCGCACAACTTCCAGATCTCCACCTTCGACCGCGCCGCGCCGCAAGGCACCGGTGCCGCCAAGGTCGGTGGCAACTACGCCGCCAGCCTGATGCCGGGCTCCCAGGCCAAGAAAGCGCACTTCGCTGACGCCATCTACCTGGATCCGCTGACCCACAAGAAGATCGAGGAAGTCGGTTCGGCCAACTTCTTCGGGATCACCCACGATGACAAGTTCGTCACCCCGAACTCGCCATCGGTATTGCCGGGCATCACCCGTCTGTCGCTGATCGAACTGGCGAAGTCCCGTCTGGGCCTGGAAGTGGTCGAAGGCGACGTGTTCATCGACAAGCTGTCGGACTTCAAGGAAGCCGGCGCCTGCGGTACCGCTGCGGTGATCACCCCGATCGGCGGCATCAGCTACAACGGCAACCTGCACGTATTCCACAGCGAAACCGAAGTCGGCCCTGTGACCCAGAAGCTCTACAAGGAGCTGACCGGCGTACAGACCGGCGACATCGAAGCGCCAGCCGGCTGGATCGTCAAGGTTTGATTTGACGGCCAGATGCACAAAAGCCCCCATCGAGTGATCGATGGGGGCTTTTTCATGGGGTCTGTTTTTGCAGCCACGCCACAAATGTCTGAGCCGAGGCAGAGGCCTGCGGCGCAACACCGTAGTAATAATGTGGCAGCGGCATCCGCAGATCGGGTGACGGACAGACCAGCCGACCACTCGACAGATGTGTGCCCAGCAACGTGGTCGGACACAACGCGATGCCCTCGCCCGCCACGGCAGCTTCCAGCACTCGATGCATGTAATCGAACTGGCGAATCGCCTGGCTTGCACTCTGAGGCTGACCGAAACGCAGCGCCCAGTGATGCCAGTCTTCGCGTCGCGCCCTGACGGTCAGCAGAGTGTGCCGGCCCAGATCGGCAAGGTCTGCCAGCGGTATCCGCTCAAGCAGCGCAGGCGCCGCCACCATCAACAATTCATCTTCAAACAACGGGTGCGACTCGATGGTTGGCGCCCAGTCGTCGCGGCCACGACGGATGACAATGTCGAAACTGTCCTGCGCTGGATCCGGCGACCGTGTCTGGGTGACCACCTGCGGTTCGATGTCCGGATGCTCTGCCATGAAGGCATCCAGCCGGGGCGTCAGCCATAACTGGGCAAACGACGGTCGGGTGTTGATGGTCACTGTCGATCGCGCCGCCTGCTGACGCAACTCGGCAGCCGCGTCGGCGATCTGCGCCAATCCGGCGCTGACTTGCTGATAAAAGCGTTGGCCGGCAGGCGTCAACAGTGATTGCCGGATACGCCGTTCGAACAACAACACACCCAGGTGTTCTTCCAGCAATTTGATGTGCCGGCTGACGGCGCTATGACTCACGTGCAGCTCTTCGGCTGCCAGCGTGAAACTCTGGTGACGGGCGGCGACCGCAAAGGCACGAACCGCATTGAGCGGCGGGAGTGATTTATTCATGGGTCTAATTTAGTCACACATACGCCGCATTTAAAGCGTTTGTCACAGGCTCGTCGTCACACCAACCTGACAGCACACCCGCCCCCGCGCCCCGATGGAGCCAGACATGCACAGTTACGGACTCTTTCTTCTCTTCGCCACCATGACCATTCTGAGCCCGGGCCCGGGTGTGGTTCTGACCCTGTCCAACGCCGTGCGTCTGGGCTGGACCGGTGCAGTACCGGGGATTCTGGGGATTGCCTCGGGGGCGTTCGTGGTCGCTGCCCTTAGTGCAACCAGTGTCGGTCTGATCCTCAGCGCCTCGGCAACGGCTTTTACCGTACTGAAATACGCCGGCGCCGCTTACCTGTTGTACCTGGGTTTCAAGAGCTGGCGTTCGGATCGTTTCCGTACCCTGCAACACGTTCGCCCTTCTCGCGCGAGTTACCGTTTTCTGGAAGCTGCGTCCCTGCAATTTCTCAACCCCAAAGCCATCTTCTTCTTTCTGGCGGTGTTCCCTCAGTTCATCGACACCGCACAGGCTTTCCTTCCGCAATTTTTCAAACTGGTGGCCTCTTACGCCGTGCTGGTGATGTTGGTGCACGGCAGTTATGCGCTACTCGCCAATGCTGCCAAAGGCTGGCTGTCGAGCCCGAAAGGTTCCTGGCTGGCGGCAAAGGTTTCGGGAGTGACCTTCGCCGGTTTTGGTTTGCTCATGGCTTCGGCATCGCGTTGAACGGAGGGCGGAGGCTCCACCTGTTTCAACGCGATACGTTTGCCGCTGCGCCCGGTCATTCCACCGGCCTGCCCGTTCTGCTGCTTGCCCGTCCGCGCCTGGGTAATCAGGCCAGGGATCAATTCCCCCTCAGGCAGATTCTTCCAGAAGCGCAGGGGCAAATGCCCCTGCATGACCTTCTCGTTCAGCCGCGCCGGGTTGAAGATATGGCTGTAGTAAGCCAGCCATAAATCACCGCGTGGATCGTCGACGTTCTGTGCCAGTTGTTGCCATTGCGGCGGGCATTGGCGCTGATGGATCAATTGTTCGCCATCGTAATAAACGCCATCACGCGGCGTTGCGATCAACCAGCGATGTCGCCCCATGCGCCCGATGAAGTGTTCGCTGGCGCTGTGCAGGATGTCGTGGGCCGGTTCGTGCCACGCCACGTATTGCGGGCCCGGCAGCTCTGCCGGACGTTCGATGAAACGCACAAACGCATGCAGATGATGGGCTTCACGCTGCACCTGCTTGATCCGCCGCTGCAACTCGCTGCCCAGTTTGTCGCCGGCCATCATGGCCGTGCGATCGCCATGGCTGACTCGCCACAGCACCTCGTACAACAGGCTCCAGCGCTGATCACCACGATAGCGTGACGCTTGTTCCAGGGTGTCGAGCAACGCACGGGGAATGCGCGCCTGAAAAGGTCCCTGCCCTTCAGGCACCGACACATCACTGGCAAACAGATCACTCACCCCCTCCGACGCCCAACTCACCAGACTTGGATCGATTTCATGGCTGAGCAGCCAGCGGGCCTGTTGGCGCCAGACGTCGAACAGATCGTCACAGTCGAGATTGATCATCCCCACAACCCCATCTGCTGCGGCGTCGGCCGGTCGCGCAACTGCTGATAGAGCATCTGGCTGGAGACCTCCGCCTGTTGCGGGTGGTAATCGCTGGTGATGATGAACGGCTTGGCCTTGGCCAGCACACAGCGCATTCGGGCCACGTCTTCATAGCGGATACGCCGCTGCCGACGCAGCTCCACCAGACGCTCGGTGGTACGCAGGCCGATACCGGGAATACGCGAAATCAACGCCGGTTCGGCGCGGTTGAGATCCAACGGAAACACTTCACGGTTCTGCAGCGCCCAAGCCAGTTTCGGGTCGATGTCCAGCGCCAGATTGCCCGGCCCCTTGAGCAACTCACCGGCGCTGTAGCCATAACCGCGCAACAGGAAGTCAGCCTGATACAAACGGTGCTCGCGCATCAGCGGCGGCGCGGCCAACGGTACGCTTTTCGGGCTGTCGGGAATCGGGCTGAAGGCGGAGTAGTACACACGGCGCAAACGGAAGTTGCCATACAACGCCTGAGCGCTATGCAGGATGGTACTGTCGTCGGTGTCATCGGCACCGACGATCATTTGCGTGCTCTGCCCGGCCGGGGCGAACTTCGGTGCGCGGGGTTCGTTCAACACAGTCTGTACGCCGGTGTGAATCGTGTTCATCGCCTGCTTGATCGAGCCGATGTGTTTCTCCGGCGCCAGGGTTTGCAGGCTGGTATCGGTGGGCAATTCAATGTTGACGCTCAAGCGGTCGGCATAGCGCCCGGCTTCTTCGATCAGCGCGGGATCTGCTTCGGGAATGGTCTTGAGATGGATGTAGCCTCGAAACTCATGTTCCTCACGCAACAGCTTCGCGACACGCACCAACTGCTCCATGGTGTAGTCCGCCGAACGGATGATTCCGGAGCTGAGGAACAACCCGCTGACACAATTGCGCCGGTAGAAATCCAGGGTCAGCGTCACCACCTCCTCTGGCGTGAAACGCGCACGGGGCACATCACTGGAACGCCGGTTGACGCAATATTGGCAATCGTAGAGACAGAAATTGGTCAGCAGAATCTTGAGCAAGGACACGCAACGCCCGTCCGGCGTGAAGCTGTGGCAGATGCCCATGCCGTTGGTGGAACCCAGCCCGTTCTTGCCCTCGGAGCTGCGCTTGGGCGCGCCGCTGCTGGCGCAGGAGGCGTCGTACTTGGCGGCGTCGGCGAGGATGCTGAGCTTGTCGATGAGTTGCATGGCGTGGACCTGTACTGTTTGCATATACAGTATAGAGTCCATCCACAGGCGACAAGCCGTAAAACGACCCTTCGTCAGTCAGCCTGATTACAGTCGGCTGTCAGCTGCGATGCTCGAGGATTTACGCACCGGGACAGGCTGCCTCGCTTCGGGCCATTGCACCCCGAATCGCGCGGCCATTTCCTTGCGCCCCACCACCGTCAACGCCAGCGCCCGGCTGTCCAGATCCTGTGTCACCCATTTGCGTTGCAACGCGACCTGCAACAACGCTGCCCCGAGCGATCCGCCCAAATGTGGCCGGCGCATGCTCCAGTCCAGGCATGGGCAGGCAAACCGCCGACGCAACGTCGAAAGATCCCTGACCTCGACTCCCAGCCCTTGGAACAGCGCCTCCCCGCTTTCGCTCAAGCGATACGCCTGTTCATCGGTTTTCACCAGCCATCCGCCGTCCAGCAACCGGTCATGCAGCAATACCGCCAACGTCCCGGCCATGTGGTCGTAACAAGTGCGGGCGAATTGCAGGCGATCCGGTGTGTGGGGTTTGAAAGTCGGCACAGGGTTCTGGCCGATCACCATCAGCGCTTCCAGCGCCTGGGCCACACGCTTGTCGGCGAGGCTGTAATAACGGTGGCGGCCCTGCACATGCAGGCGTACCAGCGCCAGGTCCTTGAGTTTGGTCAGGTGCGCGCTGGCGGTCGAGGCGCTGACATCGGCAAGGCTCGCCAGCTCCGTGGCGGTGCGGGCGTGGCCGTCCATCAGCGAACACAGCATTTTGGTTCGCGCCGGCTCCGCGATGGCGGCCGCCACCTGCGAGACGCCGATGTCTGGATGTTCTGCGTGCATATTTCGCTCCCGGACGAATCATCGCCCCCAAGGACTGGAGATAGTAGCAACACTTTCCCCACCAACAAGGTTGCGACCCATGGACCCGATCATCGCTGCGACTCACGCCGATCCTTATCCTTACTACACAAAACTGCGCTCTGAAGGCGGTCTCATCTTTCATCACGGACTGAAACTGTGGGTGGCCAGCAGTGCCCGAGCGGTTTGCGCTGTCCTGGCGAATCCGGATTGCCGGGTGCGTCCGGCGCAGGAGCCGGTGCCCAATGCCATCGCCGATGGCATGGCGGGCAAGGTGTTCGGCCAGTTGATGCGCATGAATGATGGCGAAGCTCAGCGGTGCCCGCGTTCGGCCATTGAGCCGACGCTGGGGCTGATCAATGACAACGATGTCCGGGCACTGGTCGCCGCTCGGCTGGTGACTGACGATGCCGACGGCTTATATAAGGCAATGTTTCGTGGGCCGGTGTGCGTAGTTGCAACGTTGCTCGGATTCCCCCCGGCACAAGCGCGGGCAATCAGTGAGCTGACCGCCGATTTTGCAGCGTGCCTGTCGCCGCTGAGCAATGACCTGCAACTGGCCGCAGCCCATCGGGCAGCGGAGCAATTGCACGGTGACTTCATCGAATTACTGGCAAACCCGAACCCGTTTCTCGCCAACATTCAACAACGTTTTTCAGGCAAAGAGGACGTGTTGATCGCCAACCTCATCGGTCTCTGTTCGCAGACATTCGAAGCCAGTGCCGGCCTGATCGGCAATGCGCTGGTGGCGTTGCAACGTCAGCCGGAATTACGCGACGTGTCAGTCGATTCGCTGCTGGCCGAAGTCCAGCGCTTCGATCCATCGGTGCAGAACACCCGCCGTTTTGTCGCGAACACCTGCGCAATCGAAGGCGTACGCCTGGAAGCAGGCGACGTGATTCTGGTGCTCCTCGGCTCGGCCAACCGCGACCCGGCGCTGAATGAAAACCCGGATATATTTCTGCCGGATCGCCCGAACCGCCGCAGCTTCACGTTCGGCAGCGGTCGTCATCAATGTCCGGGGCAAAGGTTGGCGATGACGATTGCCAGCGCGACCGTCGGTGAAATCATTGCCCATGACATCGACCGGAGCCGGTTCACCTGGCATTACCGCCCTTCCCTCAATGGGCGGATTCCATTGTTCTGCGAGGCAATGACTTAAGCGCTGCGCAACTCGATGGTCAGGTGCGACAACTCATGCACCGGCGCCAGTCGTTCGCGAATCGCTTCTGCCGTGACGCCGGCAGCCGCCACCACACTGACAATCGCCGCCCGCGCCTGCGGGCCGACCTGCCAGACGTGCAGGTCGCTGATGCGCACGTCGTCGGAGGTTTCCAGCAGTTCGCGGATCTCCTCGGCCACCGGTTCATCGGTGGTGTCGAGCAGCACGGCGGCGCTGTCGCGCATCAGGTTCCAGGCCCATTTGGCGATGACGATGGAACCGACGATGCCCATCACCGGGTCCATCCATACCCAGCCCAGATAGCGGCCGGCAAGTAGCGCCGCAATTGCCAGCACCGACGTCAACGCATCGGCCAATACGTGCACGTAGGCTGAACGCAGATTGTTGTCGTGATGGTGGTGATGACCATGATCGTGGCTATGGCCGTGTCCGTGGTCATGATGACCGTGGTGGCCGGCCAGCAAAAAGGCACTGAGCAGGTTGACGCCCAGACCGATCACGGCAATCAGGGTCGCTTCGCCGAACGCCACGCCGGTGGGCTCGAACAGACGGAAAACCGATTCCCCGGCAATGCCCAGCGACACCAGCCCCAACACCATGGCCGAGGCAAAACCCGCCAGATCGCCGACCTTGCCGGTGCCGAAACTGAAGCGACGGTTGTTGGCGTTGCGCCGGGCAAAACTGTAGGCCGCCGCTGCGATGCCCAAGGCGCCGGCATGGGTCGCCATGTGGAAACCGTCAGCCAACAGCGCCATGGAGCCTGTGAGATAACCGGCGGCAATCTCTCCGATCATCATCACGAACGTGAGCACCACCACCCAAAGGGTGCGACGGGCGTTGTCGTCGTGGGACGCACCGAGAAACTGGTGGTCGTGGGAAAAATCATCAACCTTGAGTGTCATGATCTCGATGCTCACTTGGAATATCGGCGAATGGCCTGCAGCAACTCTTCCACGCCTTGGGCGCGGGCTTCATCGCTGAGATCGGGATGGGCAACATGCTCGCGGGCGTGGGCCTCGATGAACTGCTCCATCAGCCCGTTGACCGCACCGCGAATCGCCGCCATCAAATGCAACGTCTTGGCACAATCGGCCTCGGACTCCAGGGCTCGTTCAACCGCCTGAACCTGCCCGGCAATGCGCCGGACCCGATTGAGCAACTCGCCTTTGTGTTCGTGCGTGTGCGACATACCCATACCCCCTACCCCTATCTGGCGGGCATGATCGCCGGTCAGATCGAAGGAGGCAAGGTCCGTTTTCGACCGCCCGTCGTGGCTTGAGATTTGGATGCAGGAAAATCGAGGCGACACTTGGGTCAGTGCCGCCTCCTAGAGACTGTTCAGAGTCCGGGTCGTGGGCAGCCCTTGTCTGTCACGCCCATTGCAGCGGCGGGGTCGCCGTGAAACAGAGGTCTACGTCCAGTTGTGCGGCAGCCGACAGATTGACCAGCGCGTCCAGAGAGAACTTGTCGATTTTGCCGTTGAGTACATCGTTAAGGCGCGGCTGAGTGATGCCGAGTCGCTTGGCCGCTTCTTTCTGCGGGAGCTCCCAGGTCCGGATTGTTTCGCAAAGCGTGCGCATCACTTTGGCCCGCAGGCGCATGTTGGCCGCTTCCTGCGGCGTGTCTTCCAGTGCATCCCAGACGCTTGCGAAACGCTGGGAAGAGTCTTGATGATCCGTCATGGTTCAACCTATTTCCTGGTATCTGGCGCGTGCCAGTTCTATGTCTCGCGCTTCGGTTTTGCGGGTGGTCTTTTGCAGGGCGTGCAGCACATAAATCGCGTCAGGCCGGTTGACCACATAAAACACTCGAAACGCCCCTGAATCCTCGGTGATTCTGATTTCATTGACGCCCCGCCCGACTGTTTTCACGGGGCGCCAGTCAAAGGGTTCGTCACCCTGTTGCAACAGGTCCAGTTGGAATCCTGCAGCTCTGCGAGCATCGAGGGGAAAAGCTCTCAGATCCTTGAGCGCATTCCCGACAAATACCACGTCCTTGTGTCTTGGCATTGGCTTCTCCTGTGTTGGAAGGAAAAGCGTAATAGCCCGGACGAAATCGTGTCGCAGCGGTGTGTTGCAAGGAATGGCAGCGATCACATACAGCAGACTATATCGAAACCGATATAAATCAAGCTTGAATTGGCTTATCTGACATTTGGTATCACAAAGCAGAAATGCGCGAGACGGCACAACTGACAAGCCGACGCAAAACCCTGTGGGAGCGAGCCTGCTCGCGAAGACGGACTGAAAAATGACGCATCATTTTGCCGCCATCCGCGAGGCTACATCGCCTTGCGCCTTTGCCTACAACTGCGCCAGAATCCGCCGGCTTGTGCGGTTTGGAGCCTGCCCGTAACTTGATTCGCATCACTGAATGGTCAGTGAACGGGTTTAGTCGCTCGGTAGGTTTTAAGCTGCACAGAGTCATTTCTGTCAGGCATTTCTACGCCTGCACTTAATGGTAGCTGTGCGCAGGGCACCTTCGGGTGCGCCGGGAAAGCTTAGAACCACCGGTCGACTAACCTGCGCATAGCTGCCACCTGATTTGTTTAGTCGCAAATGACGGTGTAAGCCTCAATTGAAAGGTTCTAAGCAAATGATCAAACCAACACCCAATCCTCCGGAAACAGACATCCAGTCCGATTCCGACCCAACCTCTCCGTACTCCACAACCGACCCAAAAAAACTCCACGAAGCCGCCGAGCGCGCCCTCGACCATTACCTGAAACCCACCGCTGCGAAAAAACACTGCCCCGACCGCATGTTCCTCGTTGCTCCCCACATCGATCAGCATGCCCTGCTGGCCCACGCCTGCGAATCAATGACCTCGGCCAGCGTGATGCTCAGCGACTTCGCCGCGCTGCTGGACCCGCCCTACCGCAGTACCGTCCTGGGCATCGCCCAAGTGGTGATGTTCGGCGAACTGGCCGTGACCCGCGCGCTGGACACACTCGATGCCACGACCTGAGGAACACCCATGGAAAGCAAATCCGATGCACACGTCGTCGCCGCCCTGATCTCCATCGGCCTCAACGAGCGAGACGGCCAATGGGCGCAAAAGGCCTGCCTGCTCCTGCTCGAGAGCGAAAGAAAATCCATCGTCACCGCCGCCCTCGAGGCCCTGGTCCAGCTCGCCCGCGACCATGGCAATCTGGACCGGGATCGAATCCTGCCGGCACTTCAAAGCGTAAAGCGCAGATTTCCGAGCCTGACCAGCACGGTTGCCGCAACGCTGGATGAGATGGCGATGGCTGCGTAACGCCTCAGGTAAAAAGGCAAGAAAAACCCGCTGTCTCCGTAAAAGGAATCAGCGGGTTTGGTTTTTACAATCACAAGGCTGGTGTCCCATGGGCATTATCGAGAGTGCTTTTTTGTAACAACCATCCGAGCTTCAGAAGCGTCCTACATCTTTCAAACTCTCGTTCAGATAGCGTCCTCCACGCTTTGAAAAGATGAAACAAGGACGCTCATGCCTCGAAAAACACTCCTCCCCCGGATTCAAAATCCGCCGTCAGGTGACGGGCACCACATCACTACCCGCTTCATGACTGCTACCGAACTTGCAGAGCAGGATGCCAGACAAAAGAAATACGACGATATGCTGGCCAGACAACAAGCCTATGAAAATCGTTTTGTTCGGCAGACGCCACGACAGAGTCAACTCAGCGCCGTAGGTTGTGTATTTGCCAAAAGCTGCAACCTTCCCGATGGCGTCATCAACCATGAAAGCCCGGCAGGGTTTATTCCTGTCGAAAGGCTGGCCGACTTTGGAGCGTTTTCACTGCTTGGGGGGCACGAAAGAGATGTGTCGGGAAACATTCCCCTCAAAAAAATCAGCGGTGCCAATTGGCCGTCCGCACTGGGCACGCTTGTTTTGGGTAGTCCCGCTTTTGCTGGCGCCGGCGCAAGCGCCACTTCCAGTGTTGGCGCAGTCACCGGCGGCGTTGCAGGCGGTGTATTGGCGGGAATGGTTGCACTTCTGTGGCCATCGAATCTGGGGGACAGTTCGCTCTATACCGAAGAACAGCTCAGATCACTGAAGGAGGGCCGAACACGTATCCGGCTGCATGTAGAGCAACAGGCCGATGGCAGTCTCAAAGGGTACGGGTACAACACTCAGAAGCGCCCTGACTGGGAAATGATTCCGGTCGTGCAATTCGTTGCTCAAGGCTCTCGACAGGTGGCTGACTTTGGCAATGGCGTCACGTTGACCTGGACGCCGGCCGTCGATCCATCCAGCACCTCGGGTATCCCACCGCTGGAAGGTGCCCCGCAAACACCGACGATCTGGATTTATCCGCCGACCGAGCAAGCAGACAAGATCATCGTCAGTCCGCTTTATCCGCCAGAGTACGAGGATTTCATCCTTGTGTTTCCGGCCGACTCCGGTATCAAGCCTCTCTATATTGTCTTGGCGTTGGAGTTTGATGCTGCCAGTTATCATGGAAAGGCAGACACTCCTGTAAAGAGCAAAGGCCCTGCCAATGGTCAGGAAACCTTGGAGAATTCAATTCAGGTAAAACCTACATCACCACGCAGAATTGGTGTCGATCCAGATACCAGCGAGTTCGTCGTCTTTGATCGCACAGGGGGCGATGTTTACCATGGACATGTCAGAACTTGGGACAAACTCCATCAGGACATGAAAAACGCGCTAATCAAAGCCAAGAAAGCGGACAACAAAGGCAACATTTTGGGAGCCAAGAAGTGAGCTTGTCCTATAAAGACCCGTCTATTAGCCATGATGAAACAGTGAGACTTCTTCAAAGCCGCACTGACACAGACGTTATCCAGGCTCTGATTTCTATAGGCCTCAATGAAGAAGACAGGATTTGGGCCCAACAGACTTGCTTGAAGTATTTCACCAGCAGTAATGAAGCCGTAGTCTCCTCCGCCATTACCGCTCTCGGCCACATCGCTCGCAGGCACGGCGAGCTGAACAAAGATGACGCCTTCTCAGCCCTGGAAGAAGTCAAGACAAGATTCCCCTCGCTGGAAGGCGTGATCGAAGACACACTTGACGATATTGAGGCATTCACCTGACTCACCAAGCGTCGCATTCCGGACGTTGTGATCAGGGGCTTCCCTCCTCACAACGCCCTCGTCCCGCGAGCTTCAATCCTCCCGCGTCAAAACCTCCAGCAACTCAATCTCGAACACCAGATTCGAATTCGGCGGAATCTTGCCCATCGTCCGCTCGCCATACCCCAGATGCGCCGGCACCAACAGCTTGCGCTTACCGCCAACCTGCATGCCCATGATCCCTTGATCCCAACCCTTGATTACCCGGCCCGTGCCGATCACGCACTGGAACGGTTTGCCCCGGCTCCAGGACGAATCGAACTCGGTGCCGTCTTCCAGCCAACCGGTGTATTGGGTGGTGATCAATGCGCCTTTGACGGCGGCTTTTCCGTCGCCGGGCTGAAGATCGATTATCTGCAGTTCATCATTCATGACTTTCACTCTATTGTTGCGCTGGCCGCCGTTTTCCCAGAAATGCCGGCCCTTGGCAACCGTTTGACCCCGTGTTGGCTGTGATGGATGATGGCCACCCGCCACCCATCCCGAATCGATACGCCATGTCAGCGATGCTTGAATGACTCAACTCTGGATCGGCTTTGCCGTTGTCGTTGTGCTGATGGTCGTGATCGCCATGTTGATTCGTCGCGAGCGTGCCCTGCGCCGGCAGCTTGCCGAATACCGCGAACTGCTCACCCGCGCCGCCGAAGGTCAGAACATCCGCCAGGATGGCGATGCCGAACGCTTCAAGCGCAGCCAGTATTTTGCCCGGATCGGTACCTGGGATTGGGAAGTCGACACGGATCGACTCTATTGGTCCGACGCAATCTTCGGCATGTTCGGCTTCAAGATCGGCGAAGTGACGCCCTCCTACGCCCTGTTCTGTTCCTGCGTCCACCCGGACGACCGGGCCAAGGTGCGCGCCGGGGAATTGCGCTGCCTGGAAACCGGTGAAAACCACGACGAGGAATACCGCGTGGTCTGGCGCGACGGCACGATTCGCTGGCTGCGGGAAACCGGCAATATCGTGAAAAACGATCATGATGCGGTGATCAAGATGATGGGCGTGGTGCGCGACATCACCGAAGAAAAAGCCTCGGCCAGTTACCTTCAGCACCTGGCGCATTTCGATCCGCTGACCGGTCTGCCGAATCGGCTGGTACTCGAAGAACGCCTCTCGCAAGCACTGGAAAATGCCCGCGCCACCGAGACGCGGGTGGCGCTGGTGTTTGTCGATCTCAACGGTTTCAAAAGTATCAACGACCGCTACGGCCATGCCGCCGGCGACCGCGTTTTGATCACTACCGCCACTCGTCTGAAACGCATCCTGCGGGTCAGCGACACCGTCGCCCGCATCGGTGGCGACGAATTCGTGGTCGTCCTCCAAGGCCTGGCCCCCGGCCTGAACCTGCAGGACGAAGCGCGCAGCATCTGTCAGAAAATCTTCATCGAACTGTCCCCGCCGATCACCATCGGCAATGACCAACGCCACATCGGCACCAGCCTCGGCGTCGCCGTGTTCCCCGACCACGCGCCGACCATGGACCGCCTGCTGCACATTGCGGATCTGGCGATGTACGAGGCCAAGCGCAGCGGGAACAATCAGTATCGGTTGGGTGGCGGACAGGCGTTGAGCCACAGCCGCGTGGACTGACTCTCAGCGTTCAGGTGTACCGAATACAACACCGTTGAAGGTATGCGTGCAGCACTGGCAGTTGGGCGTCATATCCTCTGCCTTGAGATTGGGATTGACGATTTGCAGGCGCTTCTGTTCATCGACATACAAACCATTGAAGAAACTCGACTCCCCGTGTCGCACTATTTCCTTACGGTCACTTTCAAGCACAGCAACCATCCAGAACACCGGCTCCTGCCGATCCAGCCGCGACACCGCCTCACTGAAAATCTCGTCCCAGTTGCCGCCGACACGCGACAAAAGAAACCGGAACAACGGGGTGTAATCGTAGCCATGATGCTTGATGCCATGCATCGAGCCACGTGTAGCCTCGCTGTGGATTTCAGCCTTGGTGTTTCGTTGATGCCGATAATGCCCGCCCGGGTTGTTGCGCCAGACGTTATGGGCCGTGGTGTTTACTTTGCGGTAGAGGGGTTTCTTTTCCAACGAATTGCTCCTGACATCCAGTCACTCGAAACGCCCCTCGCGTTTTACCCGAACGGCGCCCGAATGCAATCAACCGTCCATGGCCAATTGTTGCTGGCGGCCTAACGCTCCACCGGCTTGATATCCACAATCGTCCCGTTGGTAATCTTCACCATCACGTACTTGTCATTCATCTGCACCCACTGCGCCTGCGGATCGGGTTGCTTGAGGCCTTTCTGTTTCCAGTTCTTGATGGCTTTTTCGCTGCGCTGATAGACGTCCGGGGCGCGGTCGTTGACCTTCAGTTCGCGGCCGTCGGTGGGCGAGCGTTCGACGGTGTCGGTCGAGGGTTGCGCCGCTTGAACGAGCGGTGTGATCCCGGCGATGCCGGCGACGAGGGCCAGACTGGCGATCAGGGTCTTGTTGTTCATCGGTGAACCTCCTTCAGATGTGTGATACCTGAACTCCGACTGCGGGGTTCTGGAATCATTCCTTGTTTTTTTTGCACGCACTGGCCGGGAGATTGTAGTCGTCGATCAGGCTGCTATCGCTGGCAAGCCAGCTCCCACACGCCACCATTGATCCACCCCGCGCATCAATCCATGCCAACTATGCAATTAACAAATCGATCCCTGCGCGCCACTATCCGCCCCAATAAGAACCGTGCGCCGCCTCCCCGTCGCGCACGTCATAAAAGCGGTGGAGTATTTTTCTATGACAGCCTCAATCCCACACGGCGGCTCGCGGGCCGGCGCCATTTTCCGGGTCACCTCGGGCAACTTCCTCGAACAGTTCGACTTCTTTCTGTTCGGCTTCTACGCCACGCAGATCGCGGCGGTGTTCTTTCCGGCGAGCAGCGAGTTCGCTTCCCTGATGATGACGTTCGCGGTGTTCGGCGCAGGCTTTTTGATGCGTCCGTTGGGAGCCATTGTGCTCGGCGCGTACATCGACGACGTGGGTCGTCGCAAAGGTCTGATCGTGACCCTGTCGATCATGGCCAGCGGCACGATCCTGATCGTGCTGGTGCCCGGATACGAAACCATCGGCCTGTTTGCCCCGGCGCTGGTGTTGATCGGCCGGCTGCTGCAAGGCTTCTCTGCCGGTGCGGAACTGGGCGGGGTTTCGGTGTATCTCTCGGAGATTGCCACGCCCGGTCGCAAAGGCTTCTTCACCGCCTGGCAGTCGGCCAGCCAGCAGGTGGCAATCGTCGTCGCCGCGGCACTGGGTTATGGCTTGAACCAATGGATGGCGCCGCAAGCTGTCGCCGATTGGGGCTGGCGCATTCCGTTCTTCGTCGGCTGCATGATCGTGCCGTTCATCTTCATCCTGCGGCGCAAACTGGCAGAGACCGAAGAGTTCGCCGCCCGCAAACATCGCCCGAGCATGAAAGAAGTGTTCCGCACCCTCGGCCAGAACTGGGGCGTGGTGTTGGGCGGGATGTTGATGGTTGCCCTGACCACCACCGCGTTCTACCTGATCACGGTTTACGCGCCGACCTTCGGCAAAACCGTGCTGCACCTGAGCACATCCGATGCGTTGCTGGTGACTCTGCTGGTGGGCGTCTCCAACTTTTTCTGGCTGCCGATTGGCGGCGCGTTGTCCGATCGTGTCGGGCGGCGTCCGGTGCTGATCGCCATGTCGCTGCTGGCCCTGGCCACCACGTATCCGGCGCTGTCGTATCTGGTGCAGGCGCCGAGCTTCAGTCACATGCTGCTGTCGCTGTTGTGGCTGTCGTTCATCTACGGCCTGTACAACGGCGCAATGATTCCGGCGCTGACCGAGATCATGCCGGTTGAGGTTCGTGTGGCCGGTTTCTCCTTGGCCTACAGCCTTGCCACCGCGATCTTTGGCGGCTTCACCCCGGCAATGTCGACTTTCCTGATTCAGTACACCGGTGACAAGGCTGCGCCGGGTTACTGGATGAGCATCGGCGCGCTCTGCGCACTGGGTGCGACGCTTTATCTGTATCGCCGTGCGGGCGGTCGTCTGCAACCTGTTACAGCCTGAGAACATCACCATGAAAAAACTGTTTACCGTTACCGCCCTGCTCGCCGCTCTTGCATTCAACGTTACGGCCCAGGCCGAAGAACTGCGAGTGATGACCTCCGGCGGTTTCACCGCGGCCTACAAGATCCTGGGGCCGAAATTCGCCGCCGCCACCGGCAACACGCTGGACACCCAACTCGGCCCGTCGATGGGCAAGGCACCGGAGGCAATCCCCAATCGCCTTGCCCGTGGCGAAAAGGCCGACGTGGTGATCATGGTCGGCTACGCCCTCGATGATCTGATCAAACAAGGCAAGGTCGACCCGGCGTCGCGGGTTGAACTGGCAGATTCGCGAATCGGCCTGGTAGTGCGCGAAGGTGCGCCGAAACCGGACATCAGCAATGTCGATGCCCTGAAGAAAACCCTGCTGGATGCAAAATCGGTGGCCTACTCCGACAGCGCCAGCGGCGTGTACATCGAGCAGCAGTTGTTCAAAAAACTGGGCATCGAAGATCAGCTGAAACCGAAGGCGAAGATGATCCCGAAAATCCCGGTGGGCTCGGTGGTCGCTACCGGCGACTATCAACTGGGCTTCCAGCAAGTCAGCGAGCTGCTGCCAGTGCCGGGGGTGAGCTTTGTGGCGAAGATTCCGGAGTCGGTGCAGTCGGTAACGCGTTTTGCGGCGGGCATTCCGGTGGGTGCGCAGCATCCGCAGGAAGCCAGGGCGTTGCTCGCCTACCTCGCGGCACCTGCCGCCCAGGCCGACGTGCAGACTACCGGGCTGGATTCGGTCAAGCGGTGACGTCAGGCGGCTGGATTTTCATTTCCACCACCAGCCGCTCCAGTTCCAGTGCCGCCGGGGTCAGGGTGCGACCCCGGCGCTTGATGATGCCGACGCTGCGCATCACTTGCGGATCGGTCAACGGCACCCGAGTCAGGATCGGATGATCCGCCGCCGGCATCGCCATCAATGGCACCGCCGCCACCCCCAGTCCCGCCTCCACCAGACCGATCATCGTCGTCACGTGCAGGGTTTCGCAGATGCTCGGCCGTTGCGGCACCACTTTCGCCAGCGCCTGATCGAGCAAAAAGCGGTTGCCGGAAGTCTTGTCCAGCGAGATGTAATCCTGTCGGTAGAACTCGTCCCAGGTCACGCTGCTGCGACCGGCCAGCGGATGATCACGGCGACAGGCGACCACATAGCTTTCCTGCACCAGCGGCTCGAAATCCACGCCCGCATCCTGGGTGCCCATGAAACTCAAGCCGAAATCTGCTTCGCCGTTGACCACCGCCGTCAGCACGTCGTGGGCGCTGGAGTCGAGGACTTTGACCTTGATGCGCGGAAACTGCCGGTGATAGCGCGCCACCACTCGCGGCATGAAGTAGTACGCCGCCGACGGTACACAGGCGACGGTGACATGGCCCTGACGGTTCGAGGCGACTTCGCTGATGCCGAGCAACGCCACGTCAAGATCGTCCAGCAAACGCTCGACACTGGGCATGAAGCCGCGTCCGGCCTGGGTCAGGCTGACCTTGCGTGTGGTGCGCTCGAACAGCTTCACGCCGAGCGCGTCTTCGAGCTTTTCGATGCGCCGGCTCAGAGCCGGTTGCGAGATGCGTACGGTATCGGCGGCCTTGCGGAAACTGCCCTGCTCGACCACGGCGCGAAAGGCTTGCAGGTCGTTGAGGTCGAAGTTGATGGCCATGGCAGACTCGCGGGAAATTGATTCGCTGAGGCTATCAATGTAACCAATTGATGCAAATTGTTACAGGCCTCGCTTCTCCCTCGAACCCGGCGGCTATCGAGCTTGCACCTGAAATTGCCGTTGAATCGTCGTCAGGGTCCGCCGCCGAATCCAGCCGCTGGCCAGACGGATCACCAGCCAATACGGTGTGAACAACCATCGGGTCCGGGTGTTGGGGCATGACACGAACGTTTCGGTGCGCAGCGTGCGCAAGCCGTCCGGCTGCTCGATGACTTGAAAGCGCAACACCAGTCTGGCGACGCGGGGATCGTCCAGCGCCATGAACGCCGCTGCATCGGCCACATGGCAGGGGTCCAGATCCGGGCGCCAGAAACGCCCCGCCAGCCCGAGGGACACTTCGTGGTCAGTGCGCCGCAGCAAGGTGAACGCGTCAAAACCGAACGGCGCAGGCGCCGGCGTTGGTCGATTGCCGATGATTCTGATGAGCTTCGCCGGCAGTTCGCGCAGGGTCAGCAAGGCATCGGCCACCCGGTCCGCTCGCATGTCCAGGGCGCACACGGCGGCGATGATGGCATCGGGCTGCGCCGCGATCGTGCCCGACTGATGCATTTCGTAGAAGTTGAATCGCGCAAGAAACGGTGACGGCGAGATCCCGTGCGCAACGCTCTTGTCACCCAGAATCCCGAGTGTTTTCCAGAATATCCCTGACATACCGTGGCATTCCTTGTCATTCGATGGCGAGAACCGAATGCCTTCGAGGATACCGGCAGGCATCCCCGAAAGCTTGGCAATGATTGCTCGTCAGGCCTCCAGACGCTCGTCGGCTTGTGCCGCCTGCGCAGTCTTTTCAGGCACGTAGCACGGCGGCACGGCCAGCGTACGCCGCAGGTCGAGCTTCAACGCGCCCCAGGACAGACCGGCGCCAAACCCGCACAGCACGACATGCTCTGCCTGCGCAGTACCGACGGCACTGTGGCGGGACAGGACAATCGGAATCGACGTGGAGCTGGTGTTGCCGACATCGTCGATGTCGACCGGCATCTTCTCCGGCGCCACGCCGATCATGCGGCGCAGGTAGTTGAGCATGAACCCGTTCGCCTGGTGCAGCACCAGCAAATCCAGCGACGCCGGAGTCAGCCCCGTGGCGTCGAGCAAGGCCTTGACGGTCTGCGGTACGCGGTTCAGCGCAAAGTTCATCACCGCCGTCCCGTCCATGTGCAGACGCTGGATCGAGGCACGGGTGTGGCTGGCGCCTTCACCGCTGTAGGCGATGTCGGACTCCAGCGCTTCGCGACCGCTGCCGTCGGCGCCGCACAGGAATTCGAACGAACCCTCGCCCGCCTCCAGCAACGTGGCGGAAGCCGCATCGCCGAACAGCATCTTCACATGCCGGTCGCGCCCGTCCAGCAGCTTGGTGGTCACATCGCCGGTGCACAGCAATACCTTTTTGCAGGCACCGGCCGAGATCAGCGCGCCGGCCTGAACCAGCGCGCTGACGTACCCCGAACACCCGGCGGAGACGTTCAGGATCAGGCAGTGCTGTGGCAGCCCGAGCGCCTGCTGAACCAGAAAACCGACGCCCGGCACCCACGAGTCGGGCGTCTGGGTCACGACGATCAGCCCGTCGATTTCCTGCGCCGCGCAGCCGTCCTGATCCAACAGGTGGCGGCATGCGGCGATCACCAGATCGGAGGTGTTCAGCGATCCGGCTTCCCTGATCGATTCGATGCCGGTGCTTTTGGCGATGCGGGCCACTTCCTTGGCGCCGAACAGCTCGGCGAAGTCATCCAGCACCACACGCCGCTCGGGCATCGCGGACGTGACCGCACGGACGGCCACTCCGGAAAGACTGTGCAGGGTCATGCCGATTCCTTCATTTTCAGGGTGACCAGATCGAAGATGTCCTGCACCGTCACGATTCGGTCCATCTCCTCGCCCGATACGGTCACGCCGGTGGATTCGAACACCAGAGCGACGATGCCGATCCTGGCCATCGAATCCCAGTAGTCGCTGTTCTCCAGCCGGAAATCGCCCTTCAGCTCGTCCAGCGGCAGGGTCAGGATTTCAGCGATGCTTGCGCGCATTGTTTCGAGTACGGCCATGTTGTCATTTCCTTATAACGTGGTGAGCAGGTCTTACGACCCGCTGAGGACGCCGGGATGGCGCATTTTCTTGAAGCGGCTGGTGAACAGCGGCGTGTCGCTGACGGAAATCAGCCGAGGCAACTGCTCCGCTGCCAGCACGTCACGGATCGCTGCGTAGAGCCGGGGCTTGAACACCTCCAGTGTCTCTGGTTCGACCAAGGTGAAACGCGCGGCCACGATCTGGCCCAGCAGCGGGTTGGGCTGCCCGTACACGACGACGTCGGACACGTTGTCGATGCCCATCAACACGCTTTCCACATGGGACGGAAACACCTTTTTGCCACCGACGTTGATCACATCGACCGCCCGGCCGCTGACCCTGAAGTACCCGTCGCGTTCTTCCGCCAGATCCTGGGTGATCAGGTAGCCGTCGTCGGACAGTTCACCCGGGCCGGTGAGATAGCCGAGCATGTTGGTCGCCCCGCGCACCTGCAGAATGCCGTCGACCACTCGCAGGCTGTAGGCCGGATCGTCGACGGTCATCCAGGCGCTGTCGCCGTCCAGCCCGCGACAGGGCAACACACCGATTTCCGACATGCCGTACAACTGGTTCAGGCGCACCTGCGGCAATGTGCGGGCGATGCGTTGAATGGCTTCGGACGAGCTCGGTTCCGAGCCGTAATAGATGCGTTGCAGGCTGCAGGTGTCCCAGGTCTGGAACACGCCGGTGATCGTCGCCAGGTTCAACAGCGTCGGCGACACGTGCAGCGTTTGTACCTTGAACGTTTCGATGCAGCGACCGACCTCCTGAGGCGAGCGCTCGTTGGGCAGCACCAGCGTCCCGTGAGTGGCCAGCGCCTGCAGCACGGTGACCAGTCCACCAATGTGATCGAACAGCAGGAACGCCAGAATCGCGCCGCACTGTTCAGCCTTCAGGTAGCGCTCGAAGAACGGGGCGACTTCGTGCACCACGCCCTTGGCCGGCCCGGTCGAGCCGGACGAGAACACAATGAAACCGGCCTGCCGGCGCGACACCAGGCCCTCGACGGTCGACGGCAGCGCGGCGTTATCGTTCGCCAGCACCGAGAACCCCTGCGACCCGTTGCCCGTCACGGTGAATCGCGCGCCAGCGGCGTTCGCCAGGTTGGCAAGCTGTTCCGCGCTTTTGGGCACCGACAATGCCACGACGTTGTTGCGCCGCCACAACGCGAACAGCAGGCAGACGCTGTTGAAGCTGTAGTTGTCGACCAGCAGCACACAGCAATCGCTGACCGATTGCGCCGCGAGCGTCTCGGCATAGACATCGATCTGCCGACACAGTTCGGCATAGGTAAAGCGACCTTCGTCGCTGACGATCGCCGGCCTGTCCGCGCCGGTCCTCAGATGATTCAGAAACGTTTCGACTTGCATGTCCACCTCTCGAAAAAGATGCCGCCCGACGGCGGCGGCCGTTGAGTCAGATCGCCTGTGCTTCGGCCCCTGCCACTGCAGACGTCAGACGGTCCATGACGTAGGCACACAGGGTGCCGAGTGTCGCGAACGGCGTAGCGGTCGCAGGCAAGTGTGAGGTGTCGGCCAGGTGCACTTCAGCGCCGAATCGGTGACGGATCTTTTCTTCGGTGTCGACGATGATCGAGACCAGGGTCATGGAGTCGATGGTGCCTTCGACGCCATACAGCGGGCTGTCTTCGCCACGGGACAGGTCGATGGGTTCGCTCAGCAACAGATCCTGTTGCCGCACGGCGGATTCGACCAGGGTTTTGACTTCGTTGAGCATTCCAACATTCCTTTATTGGGGGTGCGTCCAGGGTTTCGTCAGGTTTGCGGCAGCGCTTCGCTCGCTTTCGCCTGACGGGTCAGCACGGTTCTCATGTCCACGAACACGCCGCTTTTCACGCCGTAGTCGGCGGGTGAGCCGATCACCTCGCGGATGTCTTCGGCACGCTGGGCGGCGGAGATCATGTAACCGGGGGCCAGGGCTCGCTGTTGCAGGGCCTGCAGATCCGGAAAGTCGGCGGTCCTCTGGCTGAAGCTCACCTGCCGCGACAGCCCGGTGTCGACATTGCACAGACCCAGCACGGCAAAGAAGATGTCCGGGTTCTCTTCGGCGTAAACACCGCCCAGTGCCGCCAGCGCCGCCTTCGACAGGCTGTAGGTCAGCGTGCCTGCCCGAAACCGCACGCCGGCCATCGACGCCGACAGCACACAGGTGGCCGGACGATGGGGCGAGGTCAGGATCAGATCCAGAATGGCCTTGTTCGCCAGCACGTTGACGTTGAGCACATGCTGCACCTCCGCCAGCGAGAACTCCTCGCCCCGGGCCGGCACGTTGCCGCTGACCCCGGCATTGAGAAACAGCACATCGACGCCCCGGCCAGGAATCTCGGCGAACGGTCCCTTGAACAGCTCACCGATGTCCGCCGTTTTCGACAGATCCAATGGCCGGAACCGGAAGTTCGGGTGCGTCATGAAGCGGTAAGGTTCCCGTCTGGACGTGCCGAACACGGTGTAGCCATGCCGTAGATGCAGTTCGGCCAGCGCTTCGCCGATGCCGCTGCTCACACCGGTGATGAATACCCGTTTGCCCGACGCAGGAGGCAGGTTACGTTCTGTGCTGCCCATCAGAATTTCCCGGCCGAGAAGCCACCGTCCACCGGCATCACGGTGCCGGTGACGAACGACGAGGCGTCGCTGAGCAGCCACAGGATCGCCGCCGAAATTTCACTCGGGTCGGCGAACCGTTTCATCACCGTGACCGACAGCTTGTGCCTGGTGGACTCCGGATTGGCGTCCAGACGCTCTTGCGAGTTCATGCCGCCCATGGTCGGGCCCGGGCACACCGCGTTGACGCGAATCGGATGACGCTCCGGCAAAGCCGACTCTGCGCATTCGATGGCGCATACCTGGGTCAGCATGTTCAGCGCTGCCTTGCTGGTGGAATAGGCGCTCTGGCGGGCAACGCCCAGCAGGCCGGCACAGGAGGACACGTTGACGATCGAGCCGCCCGGGTGTTTCGAGATCAGGTTCGTCTGGTGCTTGAGCAACAGCAGCGGCCCCAGCAGGTTGATCTCCAGTACGCGTTTCCAGTCGGCGAAATCCATGTCACGGATCGGTGCGTGTTTCGAAGTGACGCCGGCATTGTTCACCGCCAGGTCGAGTCGCCCGTGACGTGCTTCGATGGTCCTGAACAGCTCGGCCACCGACGCTTCGTCCGTGACGTCGCTCTTGATGAACGTGCAGCGATCGCCAAGTCGGCTTTGCGCGGTCAGACCGTCGTCCTCGTTACGACCGGTGATGTAGCAGATGCAGCCGGCTTCGATCAGCTTCTGGCTGACGTTGAAACCGATGCCGCGCGTGCCCCCGACGACCAGGGCGATTTTTCCGGTGAAGTTCATTTCAGGCTTTCCTCATAGTGCTGTTGCAGTTTGTCCGGCCGGCGGTAGTCAGGGTTGACGCAGCAGTACACCCGCTCGGCCATGGGATCCTTCTTGTCACGGAAACAGAACGCATCGCCCCGGCAACGGTTGACCCGCTCGGCCCGGCCCGCGAGTTCCTTGGCGATGAAATGGTTGTCGGCCAGCATCGCCCGGCCGAAACCGACGAAATCGGCATCGCCGCAACCGATGATTTCATTGGCTTGCGCCACATCGCTCACCGAGCCGGTGAAGCCCACCGGGATCCGTACGAAACCCTTGAGGTAGCGGCAGCCGGCACGGGACAGGGCCAGCGCCTGTTCCTTGTTCCTGAAAAAGAACGGGAAGGTTTCGCTGACGCCCGTGGAACAGGTGATGGCCGCGACCCCGGCGGCCTCCAGCGCGACCATGACTTCACCCAGCAGACTTGCACGCTGCCCCGCCTCGCCCAGCCCGTCGTCGATGCCCAGGCGCACCGTGACCGGCACCCGGTCGCCGGTGGCCTGGCGGATACCTTCGATGATGGACAGCAGCAATCGCGCCCGTTCGAGCGGACTGCCACCCCATTCATCCTCGCGGTGGTTGGTGCGCGGCGACAGGAAGCTGCTGACCAGATAGCCGTTCGATGCCTGGATCTGGATCAGCGCAGCTCCGGCCTCTTCCGCGAGCCGGGCGGCGCTGGAGAATTGATCGACGCAGCGCAGGATCTGCGCGTGCGACATCGCCACCGCCCGCGCCTGAGGATAGGCCTTGAGAACCGAGGCGGACGCGATGCCGCTCGGGGTGAGGATGACGCCCTGCTCCGACGGCATCGACTGCGGGCCGTAGTGCTGCAGTTGCACGCCCAGCGGAAAGTCTCGCTGCCGGGCGGCCTCGAACAGCGGACGCAGCGCCTCGGCGTGAGCCGGCGACGTCAGTTTCAGGCCGCGACTGTTGTAGCGTGCGTCGGCGTCCACACTGGCATTGCCCAGAAAACCGAAACCGGCGCCGCCCTCCATCAACGAGCGGTAGACCGCAAAGAACGCCGGACGAGGGAAGCCCTGTTCGTCACACAAGTCCATGCCCAGCGACGAAAAGTACATCCGGTTTTTCGCCACGGCCTGCGGGCCCAGATGCAGCTTGCCGGTGGCCGGCATCGGCTTGTCGCCGTTCATGCCCGCAGCGCTGCCAGGGCCGATTCATCCAGGCAGACGAAGCCACGCTTGATCATGTCGCTCAAGGTCTGCAGGTCGTCGAACCCCAACGTCGGAAATTCCCACGATGCGTGCCGGCCATGCCCGCTGCGGCGGATCGCACCCGAGAATTCGAATTTGCCCTCATGGCTGAGGTGCAACGTGGCCGAGTCGACAACCTCAAGGTCGGGCAACGTCGTCACGCAACCGCTCTTGCCCAGGCCCAACAGTTCCACCTCGGCCTTGCGACCCTGGCCATCACTGATGCTGCACGCCAGCTTCGATGCGTGGATCGGCGCGAACCAGTCGCTGGCCTGAATGAAGATGTTCCGGGTTTTCTCGAACAGTCGGATGTCGATGATCGTGGCTTTGGTGTCGATGGTGGCGAACAGGGTCTGCCGTTGATAGAACGCCACCCGGAAGAAGATTTTCCTGGGCGATGCGCTGTCGGTCGGGGTCATGTTGTCGACCACCAGTTCGATCGGATACATCAGCTCCGCATAGGCGAAGAAGCTTGCATTCAGCTCATTGACGCTGACGGTCACGTCACCCCGCGCATGGCCGGTGTGGTGATAGAGATGGTGATACACCGCCTGGCGCGCCGCTTCGATGAACATGGTGCCAGGCACATGCTCATGGGACTTGCGGTAGAAAAAGTAATTGTCGGCGTTGTTGATGAAGCGGAACGAACTGGCACGGCGGCTGGCCGGAAGCGACTCGCACGCGGCCGCCACGGTCTGCTCCGGGCTGGCCTCGGCGGCCGGGTCCTGAAGCAGAACCGGGGTGACGATCTGATAGGGCAGCGCCCTCACCCGGCCCCATTCGTCATCGGCTTCGATGCCACCGATGCGGCTCTTTTTCTGCACCTCGGGCGACAGCTCAAAGGTTCGCCGGGAGCCGCTGCCGCCGCTGTACCGGCGCGCCAGCACGTCTTGGTCGGCGGCCTGCAGAACCGCTTCGTCCATTTGCAGCGGCAGCGCGATGCGGGGGGCGCAGATCAGTACGTCGTCGGCCGAGCCTTTGTGCAAAAGATCCGGTGAAATGCTTTCGTTGGTCATGTGTCCACTCATTCTGGTCGTTGGTGTCTTGAAGGCGGATGAATTGGCGTCGGCTACGAGGCCTGCTCGACGTCATGGGCTGCGTCTTTGCGAGCCTGCGGGGCAACGTCCGAATGCGGTTGCCACGTCTCGACGACAGGCGCCGTCGACAGGCTGTGGGTGCCCGCCACGATCTGCACGATCAGGTCCTTTTCCCGCTGCCGGGCCGCGGCGATCGACCGCTCCTTGACGTGGCCATAGCCGCGAATCGAGTCCGGCAGATTTGCCCACGCCACGAACAACGGCAGGTTTTCCGCATTCAGGTTCGGCAGCAGGCGTTGCAGGGTCTGTTCGTAGTCGAGCAGCAGGCGCCGCTCCTCACGCCGTTCGGCGGACCAGCCCAGAGGGTCGAAGCGGGTGTGACGCAACACGCGCCCCTTGGCCAGCATCTTCAACACAGGCAACACCCAACCGGAGATCGCGACTTTCTTCGGCTCGCCGTTGCTGCCCTTGCGGTTGCGCATCAAGGGCAACGCAAAGTGGAACTTGAGCCGAACGCCACTTTCGAAGCGGGCCTTGAGCGATGCCATAAAGCGACTGTCGGTGAGCAGCCGCGCAACTTCGTATTCATCCTTGTAGGCCATCAGCTTGAACAGGTTGCGCGCCACGGCCTCGGTGAGCGGACTGTGATCGCCGACCGCCGGCATCGACCGCAACTTGTCGATCACATTGCGGTAGCGGGCTGCGTAAGCCGCATTCTGATAGTGGGTCAGGAACT
Organism: Pseudomonas sp. BW7P1; assembly: GCF_024981055.1. Lineage (NCBI taxonomy): Bacteria > Pseudomonadati > Pseudomonadota > Gammaproteobacteria > Pseudomonadales > Pseudomonadaceae > Pseudomonas > Pseudomonas sp. BW7P1. The sequence continues at coordinate 3,812,933 of NZ_CP103374.1, forward strand.
CACTGCGGGTTTCCACCAGCCGTTCGATGCGTTCGCGCGGGCCGCTGAAATCGATGATCGACACCGGCGACACGTCATTGCTGGCCGGGTCGAGATACGGCATGACGAAGGCCGGCTCCTGCGCCCACAGCCGACCCCAGGCGAATGCCAGGTGGTTGGCCGCGGCGCTGCCGGCCTGATCGATGGCCTCTTTCAGCGCCTCAAGCGATACCGGCACAGTCCCGCGCTGCCAGGCGTAACCCAGCAACAGCATGTTGGCCTGCATCGGATCGACAAGGGTGTTCGCCAGTTGTGCCGCATCCAGCGCGTGGTAGTGCTCGGCGCCGACCCGTTGCTTGAGGAACCCTTGAATCGCTGCGGTTTCGATGCGCAATTCAGGGTTGCGCAGCATGGCCCCGGTCTGGGTCTGGGCGGTGTTGGCAATGACCACCGTTTTGTCCGCGCGCAGCGTCGACAGTGCATCGTCTTCGCTGGCAACCACCAGATCGGCCGCCAGCAACAAGTCGGCACCGCCCAGATCGATGCGGTGCTGATGCAGCACGTCAGCTGAATTGGCCAGCCGCACATGGCTGAGCACCGATCCGCCCTTCTGGGCAAACCCGGTGAAATCGAGCACGCTGACCGCCCGGCCGTCCAGATGGGCAGCCAAAGCGACCGTGCGTGCCACCGTCACGATACCGGTGCCGCCGATACCCGCCAGCAGCATTTCATACGGGTTGTCGAGCGAACGCGAAGACGGCAATGCGAGCGCCTCGGCACGCGCCAGCACCTGGCGGCTGTCGGCCTGCCGACGGCGTTGTGTGCGCGGCTTTCCGGTCACTGTGACGAAGCTCGGGCAGAAGCCCTTGATGCAGGACAGATCGGTGTTGCAGCCGTGGGGGTCGATCCGGCGCTTGGTGCCGAACGGCGTCGCCACCGGCGTCACGGACAGACAATTGGACTTGACCTGGCAGTCCCCGCAGCCTTCACACACCGCTTCGTTGATCACCACTTCGGTTTTCACGGCAGGCACCGGCAACTGCTTCTTGCGCCGACGTCCCTCGATGGCGCAGACCTGATCGAACACCAGCACGCTGACACCACGGGTCTCGCGCAACTGTCGCTGAACCTCTTCCAGGCGCTCACGGTGGAACAGCTCGACGCCCTGCGGCAGGCTACCGGGGGCTTCGAATCGTTGCGGATCATCCGCCACCACCACGACCCGATGGGCACCTTCGGCTTTCATCAGTTCAACGGCTTTCTTCACCGTCAGCTTGCCGTCGATGGGCTGTCCGCCGGTCATGGCCACCGCATCGTTGTGCAGCAACTTGTAGGTGATGGTCGCGCCGGCCGCAATGGCCTGACGGATGGCCAGATAACCGGAATGGAAAAACGTCCCGTCGCCGATGTTCTGGAAAATGTGCGGCGTTTCGACAAAAGGTGCCTGACCCAGCCAGTCGACCCCTTCTCCGCCCATCTGCACGCTGCCGCTGGTGGAGCGTTCAGGCATGCGCGCAGCCATCGCGTGGCAACCGATACCCAGCCGCGCCTCGCTGCCTTCCGGCACACGGGTGGAGGTGTTGTGCGGGCACCCCGAACACAGGTAAGGCGTACGGCGGACCCAGTCGTGAGCCCGAGCGACAGCGGGCAGATACCAGTACTCGGGCACGCTCAAGGTAATGCCCAGGCCTTGCAGTCGTGCCTGAAGCAATGGCGCCAGGCGCGATGGCCGCAGTTCTTCGTGATCCGAAATCAACGGCGCACCACGCTCGTCACGCTTGCCGAGGATGACCGCACGCTGCCCGGTTTCGGCGTTATAAAGCGCTTGCTTGAGCTGCTCTTCGACGATGGCCTGTTTCTCTTCGACGATCAGTACCTGATCGGTCCGTTTCGCCCAGGCTTCCAGTACCGGTGACAGCGGGTAAACCAGATTGATCTTCAGCAACGCCACACCGGCGCTTTCCAGTTGTTCGAGCGAAACCCCGCCCTGCTGCAAGGCCTGGCGCACATCGCCATAAGCCTTGCCGACTGCACCGATCACCAGCCTCGGTTGCGTCGGTGCCGTCACGGCCACGTCGATCGGATTGGCCACCGCGAAGGCACGGGCAGCGCCGAACTTGTAGGGCACCCGCCGCTCGATCTGCATGCCCGGCAGGTCGGGCCAGCGCCAGTGCAGGCCGTCCGGCCCCGGATCGATCTCGGGGGTGACGAACCGGGGCAACGCAATCGACTCGACGGAAGTGGTGGCCTCGACCGTCTCGGTGATGGCCTTGAAACCGACCCACAGCCCGGACACCCGTGACAGCGCCCAGCCCCACAGGCCACAGCGCTCGTAGTCGGCGAGGCCGGCGGGGTGAATCACCGGCAATCCCCAGGCCATCAGGGTGCGGTCGGACTGATGGGACATCGACGACGATACGCAACCATGGTCGTCGCCGGTGACCACCAGAACACCCCCTGTGGGCGACGATCCGTAGAAGTTGCCGTGCTTGATCGCGTCCCCCGAACGGTCGACGCCCGGACCTTTGCCGTACCACAGGCCGAAGACACCGTCGTAGCGTTTATTCGGATCGGTCTCGACGCGCTGGGTCCCGATCAGTGCCGTGGCTGCGAGGTCTTCGTTGATGGCGGGCAGGAAGCGGATATCCGCGTTTTCCAGGACGTCCCTGGCTTTCATCAACTCCCGGTCCACGCCCCCCAGCGGCGAACCGCGGTAGCCGCTGACGAATCCGGCGGTATGCAGGCCGTTGGCGCGATCCAGCGTGGACTGGGACAGGAGCAACTTCACGAGCGCCTGCTGTCCGCTCAGGAAAACCCGACCGTTCGATGTCGTGGACGTGTCCTGTGCGTGTTTTTCGGTCTGAAGCCGCAGGCGTTCCGGATCAATGGCATTTGAGTACACAGTTTCAAATCCTTATGAAAACTTCACGTTAAATGTGCTTGCTTATCCACTACAGCGAATGCGAATTCAGAACTTCCAACGATCTTTCATCGGAATCCGAGAATTACACCTTCACCACCAGGCCCCTCTTGCCAGGCCTGAAATGAGCGATTCCGAACGCTCAAATACTTATCCGTCGACTTCACAAACTTGTCGAAGATCCTTGACGTCATTATTCCGCCGCACCAAAAACCACAGGCCCGATCTGTATCTGGCTCATGGGTAAAAACCTTTTGGCCCGATATGAAAATCAATAATTCCCGACTAATGCCGTAGGCTTAAGGAGGTCAAAAAACCTCAACGCAAAGTCTGAAATGGCTGCGTACGTTTCAAATCAAATGCAGTACCGGTCCGCCACGAAGTGCGTGGTTTTAAAGAAGCAGGACCGAACCTTGAATAGCGAAAGTGCCTGTCACCCCGGCCGTACAGGCGAGCCGAAAGTGAACGAGCCCCCGGCCATCTGCCGGAAAACGGGCAAGGTGCGCACGACCGGCACCGGGAAATCCCGGATGGACATCGCGCTGTTGGAATGTTTGAAGACGGGCGACGGAAATGTTGCCGATTGCCGGCGCAAGTGCTCGCCAGCCGCGCTGGGGGGCTTGCTGCAAGCGGACTGTATGGATATTGGGTGCAGGAAGACCTGCCCCTCGAGATACAAGTACAAGGTTTCAAATCCCTATGAAAACTTAACTTCAAGCGGGCTTTCCTGCCCACCCTGTCTTATGAGACCCGACATTTGCAGCGGCACCTTGACAGGCTTTCAGCGCAATCGGGGTACGTGGTCGCAACCACCTCGACGCAGACTTCTTGTTTGCGATCAAGGGGATTCAATAATCGTTATTTGCAACTTCCCTGCAACGTTCATTAACGACCTGCTTTGGCGGGAAAAATAGTAATTTCGGAAGAATTGCGTTGTCAATCATTGTTAAGAAAGTTTCATAAATAAAATTTCCCGTATGAACTACCTAGTCCACGCACTCACCTCGAACGGCTTTACGAACCGTGAAAAAGTTCACACTTTATCGAGTCAGTCCGCGAGTTTATTGAGCGATAACCGTGACTTGAGTCAACTTCCTCACAACATGGCACCCGTCATACAAGTTAAATATTCAGGTGAAGCGCTCTCGCAACTCTCTGAATTCGAGCAGTCACTCTATAAAAAATCTCGCAATCGTCTAAGACCAAAGTAGAACTTTACTTGACCGGATCATATCCGAGCGGTTCGAAGTGGAACGCAAGCGTGAACAACATCGCCAGAATGTCTGGAGACAACAGCAGGCATCCCCCGAAACGGATCGCCCGGCACCGGCAGGTGGTGTGCCATGGAACGAGCCTTTATCCTTGCCCTCCCGCCGTACCGTGTTCTGGAGTTGTGTCATGCCCCATGAAGGCAATCTGTTACAAGCCGCTGTCGTCTTTCTGTTCGCCGCCGTACTCACCGTGCCGTTGGCCAAACGCCTGCAATTGGGCGCGGTGCTCGGCTATCTGTTTGCCGGCGTGATCATCGGCCCGTCGGTGCTGGGCCTGATCGGCAATCCGCAAAGCGTCAGCCACATCTCGGAGCTGGGCGTGGTGCTGTTGTTGTTCATCATCGGTCTGGAGCTGTCGCCGCGACGCTTGTGGGTGATGCGCAAATCGGTGTTCGGCGTCGGTCTGGCGCAGGTGTTGTTGACCGGATCGGTGATTGGCGTTCTGGCGCTGTCGGTGTTCGGCCAGCCGCTGAACAGCGCGATTGTGCTCGGCCTCGGCCTCGCCCTGTCGTCCACCGCGTTCGGCCTGCAGAGTCTGGCGGAACGCAAGGAGCTGACCAGCCCCCACGGGCGCCTGGCCTTCGCCATTCTGCTGTTTCAGGACATCGCCGCGATCCCGTTGATTGCTCTGGTACCGATGCTGGCGGGTGTCGAGCACCACACCAGCACGGCCGACGACGTGCGCCACAGCTTGCAAGTCCTGGGCAGCATCGCTGTGGTGGTGATCGGCGGACGTTATCTGCTGCGTCCGGTGTTTCGCATCGTCGCGAAAACCGGTCTGCCGGAAGTCTCCACCGCCACCGCATTGCTGGTGGTGATCGGCACCGCGTGGATGATGGACATGGTCGGCGTGTCGATGGCACTGGGGGCGTTTCTCGCCGGGCTGCTGCTGGCGGACTCGGAATATCGTCATGAACTGGAAGCGCAGATCGAACCGTTCAAGGGTCTGCTGCTCGGACTGTTTTTCATCAGCGTCGGCATGGGCGCCAACCTCGGCCTGCTGCTCAGCGCGCCCGTCACGGTGCTGGCGCTGACGCTGCTGCTGATTGCCTTGAAGCTGCCGTTGTTGTTTGTGGTCGGGCGTCTGGCCGGCGGGTTGAACAAGATCAGCGCGATTCGCCTCGGCATTGTGCTGGCGGCGGGCGGTGAATTTGCCTTCGTGGTATTCAAGATCGGTCGTGATCAAGGGCTTTTCGAACCACGCCTGTATGACTTGCTGGTGTTGACCATCACTCTGTCGATGGCGGTGACGCCGTTGCTGCTGTTGATCTGCGCACGACTGGTCAGCCCGAAGGTGCAGCCGGTGGAAGTGCCGGAGAAGTTCCGCCAGATCGACACCGAAACCCCACGCGTGGTGATCGCCGGCATGGGCCGGATGGGCCAGATCGTGGCGCGGATCCTGCGGGCGCAGAACATCAAGTTCGTGGCGCTGGACACCTCGGTGGAAACCATCGAACTGTCACGCAGCTTTGGCGGCGTGCCGGTGTTCTACGGCGACCCGATGCGCCCGGAAATCCTCAGCGCGGCCAAGGTCGGCGAAGCCGAATATTTCGTGATTGCCACGGACGATCCGGAGACCAACATCAAGACCGCGGAGATCGTGCGCAAGCTCTATCCGCACATGAAAATCATCGCCCGGGCGCGTAACCGGCAGCACGTTCATCGTCTGGTGGATGTCGGCGCCGATCCGATCCGGGAGACCTATTACTCCAGTCTGGAAATGAGTCGTCGCACCCTGGTGGGCCTCGGCTTGACCCAGGCCCAGGCCGATGCGCGGATCAAGCGCTTCAAGCACCACGACGAACAGGTGCTCGAAGCTCAACACGCGGTGTACGACGACGCAGCCAAAGTCCTGCAGACCGCTCAGGAAGCGCGGGCGGAACTGGCCAGATTGTTCGAGTCGGATCAACTGGAAGAACAGTCGGGCAAGTCCTGAGCCCGGCCATCAGTCCTTCCCGCACATTGCGCGGGAAGGTTCTGATCAGACCATCTCCAGCGCCCTCTCCTCCTTCGCGGGCGCCACCGCAAACCGGTCCGCCAGAAACGGCGTGATGTCCAGCGGCAGCGGTTCATCGTTGACCAGTTTGTCCAGCAACACCCCGGTGATCGCCGATGTCAGCACCCCGGTGCGAAAGTGCCCGCAGGCGTTGAGGTAACCCTCCACTCCGGCCATCGGCCCGAGAATCGGCAACTCATCCGGCGAACCCGGCCGCAGCCCGGCCCAGGTGCGCTTGAGGTTGATGTCCGCCAGCTCCGGCAGGCAACGCACCGCGCCCTGCACCAGCCCGGCGATTTCCGGCCAGGTGGTGGTGACGTCGAAACCTTTGTCCTCGGTGGTGCTGCCGATCAGGATCTCACCGTTGTCCTTTTGCGCCATGTAGCAATCGCTGGTGGTCAGGCACCCGTTGAGGATTTTCGGCAGGCGCTCGGTAAGCAGGATCTGCCCTTTCACCGGTTTCACCGGAATGCGCACGCCGGTGGCCCACTCACTCAAGTCCGCCGCCCATGCCCCGGCGGCGTTGATCAGGGTCTTGCAGTGGAACACCCCGGCCTCGGTGGTCTGCACACCGGTCACTCGCGAGCCGTGGTGCAGCACGCCGGTGATGTTGGTGTTGACGTACATGTCCACGCCATTTTGCCGGGCGCCTTCGGCGTAGGCGTCGGCGAGGCGGAACGGGCTGACCTGGTGATCGCAGAGGAACTCCAGTGCGCCGCGTGCCTCATGGCTGACGCTCGGCTCCGACTCGCGCAACGCCGCCTGATCGAGCCAGCGCACCTGATCGGCCAGGTGCGGAATGCAGCCGACGATGTGTTCGGCGTACAACCGGTCTTCGTCGTCATAAATGACGAATTTGAGCCCGGTCCTTTCGAACTTGAAGTCCATCCCGTGGTTGTCTTTCAGTTCACGGTGCAGCGCCGGGTAGAGCGCGTTGGACTGCAAGGCGAAGTCGAAGAATGACGGCGGCAGGATGTGCGGCGTGCTGGAGTCCACCGCCACCGCCGCGCCCTGGGTTTGACGCTTGCGGTTGGCCGACATCATACGGAAGAAAATCACCCCGCAGCCCAGGCCGACGGACTCGCCGATCGCCCACAGGCCACCGGCCGAGGCACGGGTGGCGTTACCCGGGCGTTTGGCGTCGATCATCGCGATCTTGAGGTGTTTGCGCTTGGACAACTGATAGGCGATGGACGCGCCGATCACACCGCCGCCGGCGATGACCACGTCATAGAACTTACTCATGGGAAACGGCCTCCGTGCCGAGGGACTGGAACGCGGAAAAGGGAATCGGATCGATCGGGAAACGCGGCCGCAACCAGCCGACATCCTTGCGCCCGGTGGCCTGACGCAAGCGGTCACTGCAATAGCCGACACACATCCGCCCCTGACAGTCGCCCATGCTCACGCGGGTACGCATTTTCAGGCTGGCGATGTCCTGCACGCCCTGCTCCAGTGCGCGATCAATGTCGGCGCGGGTCGCATGTTCGCAGCGACAGATCACCGTGTCGGCCGCCGGCAATGCAATCTGCCCCACGCCGCGTTCGGTGTAGCGATCCACCGCCGCACGGAAACGCACGATGGCCTTGAGCTTGCTCAGGTAACGGTCGCGACGCACGCGCGCCAGTTCTTCTTCAAGCACGCCGCGTTGCAGCAGGATCGAAGTGGCGGCGATCTTGCCGGCCAGCATCGCCGCTTCACCGCCGCGAATCCCGCCCATGTCGCCGGCCAGATGCACATGAGGTTCGCTGCTCTGCTGCCAGATGTTGGCGTTGGCGCGCAGATAGCCGTCGTCGCTGAAGCCGTGATCCAGGCCCATTTGCTGGCTCAACTGGGTTCGCGGAATAAAGCCGTAGCCCACCGCCAGTGTTTTCGCTTCGAAGCGTTCGACGCGGCTCATGTCCGGCTCCCATGTCGCCGAGTACGGCGCCACGCTGACGCTTTTCAGTTCGTCTTCGCCGTGTGCCTCGACCACGCCCCAGCCGTAGTGCATCGGGATGCCATGCAACTTCAGGTAAGCCAGCATGCTCAAGCCGTCGAGGAACAGTTGCGGCTTGTTCAGCAACGCGAGGCTTTCCTTGGCAATCTTGCCGAATGCGCAGGCCTCATACACACCGACCACGCTCACGCCCGATGCGTGCAGTTGGGTCGCCACCAGCGGCAGCAGCGGGCCGGTGCCGGCGATGACCACCGGCCCCTGCGGCTTGACCACCCCGCTTTTGATCTGCAATTGCAGGCCACCGAGCATGATCACGCCGGGCAACGTCCAGCCGGGAAACGGCACGCTGCGCTCGTGGCAACCGGCGGCCAGCACCAGTTGCGGATAACTGATTTCGTGCAGGCGCTCATCGCCATCGAGCACCACCAGCGAACGGGTGCCTTCAGCGCCCACCACCCGGTGATGCAGACGCACGTCAATCAGCCCCGCCTGTTCCTGAAAGTCGCCGTGCAGTTTGCTCAGCGCTTCGGAGTAACGCGGCCCCAGATAATCCAGCTGCACGCCGTCACGCAGCGGCCCGCGATAAACCACGCCGCCAAGGCGCGACGCCTCTTCAAGCAATGTGCTGCGCACACCGTGGCGCGCCAGTTCAATGGCCGCCGCCATGGCTGCCGGCCCACCGCCGACGATGACCGGATGCTGACTCATGGTGCCTCCTGCCCGTGAATGCGGTTGACCCGGGTTTCGACCTGCATGCCTTCGCGCACGACGGTCTGGCAGGCGCGACGTTTGTGCCGGCCGTTGATCTTCACCAGACAGCACTGGCACACGCCCATGCCGCAATAGGCACCGCTGACCTGGTTGTGATCGTTGCGTGCGACCTGGCGCACGCCGAGAGATTGAATGACGCTGAGCACGGTTTCGCCGATGGCGGCAGTGACCGGCTGGCCGTTGATGTGGACAGTCATATCCGCCTGCGTCAAAGGCTGGATATCGAACGTTCTTTCTGGGCAGTGCATTGCGATGATCATCCGTGAAAAGGTTCAGGTGAAGTTGAAACAGCTCCTTGCTGCACTACGACCTCACCGGCACGTGGCGATTGTCTCTCTATCGGGCCGGCGGGTGGGTTCCGCTCGCGCAGCAAAGGGCGCGCAAGCAATGTAGTCGATCCAGCGGCAAGGGCCGGGAAATTTCACGGTAGGGGATATCGCACTGAAGAATATTGATCCAGGCCATGGAAATGACTGTACGGTTCTGTGAAGGGTCGTCGACCGCAAAGCAAAAAGCCGCTTGCACCCGAAGGTGAAAGCGGCCGAGGCACCAGCCTCAGAGGGATCAGTGCACGAACAGAGCGATCAGGATGATGATCGGGATGGGTACGCCGAGGAAAAACAGCAGTAATGAGCGCATGGTGATGCTCCTTGATTAACGGACTGGAGGGACAGTGGTCGTGGTATAGGTTTCGACTTCGATGTACTCGACGGCATCCCGGCGGCGACCGCCGAAGGTGGCCGACAGGCTGGCGAAGAACGCGCCGGCCAGCAGCGCGATGAACATCCACAACGAGGTCCACGCAGCGACTTTGGCGGCGGTGTCGGCGGCTTGTTGCGCTTTCACTTTGGCGTCGGCAAGGGCCTTTTGCGTACGGGCGTAGATCTCATCGACGCGACGTTCGGCATCGGCCTGGGTCAGGTTGGTCCGTTGCGCCACCAGTTGCGCCAGGTAGCTGCGATCTTCAGGGCTGAGCTGACCGTTGGCCAGGCTCTGGGCAAAGATCCGGGTCACGGTGCCGCGAGCGGCATCATCGCTGACGGCGGCAGGCCGGTCATCACGGAACAGGCTGTCGACGAAGTAGCCGTACTGATCGCTGTCGGTATTGGCGGCAGCGGTGCCGGCGGCCTGGGTCATGGCGCCGGCGGCGCCCCCGGCGACACTCGCACCGGCCTGCACGCCACCGCTGACGAGGCTGCTGACCGAGCCGACCACCAGCGTTGCAGTCACCAGCGTGGCCACGCACCAGGCAAGGAAGCCATGGGCCGTGTCGCGGAAATACACCTCGTCACCGTGCATGTTCGCCCACTTCACCCGCAGGCGACCGGCGATGTAGCCACCGAGTCCGGAAGCGATGATCTGCGTGGCGGCCAGCCAGATGATCGTTGAAATGCCCAGGCCCTTGGCACTGACGCCCTCCCCGGCCCATGGTGAAACAGCGGAGAAACCCAGCCCGAAACCGAGCAGTACCAAAATCATCGACAGCGCCGCAGCGGCTGCGGCACCGGCGAAGATCGCGCCCCAGGACACTCCCGAGACGTTGCTCGACTCGCCTTCGAAGGCAGGATAAAACCCATCAGAGGATCTATTCATTGTTGTTCCGCTCCCGGCATGAAAAATGGTGTAACAACTCGTCACGAGACGAATTGCAGTGACCGTGCCAGTCGTCACCAACAAATAAATTCAATGATTTCAGTGAGTTAAAAAGAATGAACTTCCCCGGGCCGTGCAAATTGCAACAACAGCGCTTTTGCAACGGGTTTTATGCATTGGCACAAAAAACCGGCCCGGAGCGTTTGTATCGGCTAAAACATGAAAGTTAATTTAAAGCGTTATTGCAAAATCTTGGCAAAATGCTGCCATTCCGTTTGAACCGATCAGCAGGCCCACCATGACTCGTATCCTGACCATCGAAGACGACGCCGTGACCGCCCGGGAAATCGTCGCCGAACTGAGCAGCCACGGCCTTGAAGTGGACTGGGTCGACAATGGCCGCGAAGGCCTCGACCGCGCCGTCAGCGGCCATTACGACTTGATTACCCTTGACCGCATGCTGCCCGAACTCGATGGCCTGGCCATCGTTACTACGTTGCGCACCATGGGGGTGTCCACGCCGATCCTGATGATCAGCGCCCTGTCCGACGTCGACGAACGCGTACGCGGCCTGCGCGCAGGTGGCGACGATTACCTGACCAAACCTTTCGCCACCGACGAGATGGCTGCCCGGGTGGAAGTCTTGCTGCGTCGGCAGAACAACGGCGGTACCCAGCCCACCACGCTGCGTGTGGCGGACCTTGAACTGGACCTGATCAGCCACGAAGCCAGTCGCGCCGACCAGGTGCTGACGCTGCTGCCCACCGAGTACAAACTGCTGGAATTCCTGATGCGCAACAGCGGCCAGATCCTGTCGCGGATGATGATTTTCGAGGAAGTCTGGGGTTATCACTTCGACCCGGGCACCAACCTGATCGACGTGCACATCGGTCGTCTGCGCAAGAAGATCGACCCGCCGGGCAATGTCCCGCTGATCCGCACGGTGCGAGGCTCGGGTTATGTCATTGCCGAACCCGTCTGACGGTTGGCGTTCATCCAGCAGCCGGTTGCTGGCGCTTTACAGTTCATTGTTCGTGGCCTGGAGCGGGATCCTCATGGGGGTCATGTATTTCGAGGTCTCCGGTTACCTCGACAACCTGGCCAAGCATTCGCTGATGCAGCGTCAGCATCTTTTCTCGCATTTTCGCGGCGACCAACTGGAAGACGCGCTCGCCGCCAGCATGACCTTCGACATTCGCGGCATCGATGCCTACGGCCTGTTCGCCGCCGACCACACCTACCTTGGCGGAGCCTTGCAGCAGATGCCCGCGGGCCTGCCGCTGGACGGCAAGATCCACGAACTGCGCGACTGCTCCGAATCCGACGACCCGACCCTGCCCGCCGACAGTTGCGATGCGGTCGCCACCCCGACCCGCGACGGTCGCTGGCTGGTGCTGGTGCGCGACAACGGCTCGCTGTTCGCCGTGACCCGGATCATCCTGCGCGCACTGCTTTGGGGTGTGTCACTGACGATCGTACCGGGGGTCATCGGCTGGCATTTGTTGCGCCGGCGGCCGTTGCGGCGCATCCGCGCGATTCAGGCCAGTGCCCAGTCGATCGTCGCCGGTGACCTGACCCACCGCTTGCCGGTGTCCAATCGCCGTGACGAGCTGGACATGCTCGCCGCCATCGTCAATGCCATGCTCGATCGCATCGAGCGTCTGATGAACGAAGTCAAAGGCGTGTGCGACAACATTGCCCACGATCTGCGCACGCCGTTGACCCGTCTGCGGGCGCAGCTGTATCGCATGCAGCAGCAGGCCGGTGAAGGATCGCCTGAAGCTGCGCAGCTCGACCTGGTGCTGGCCGAAGCCGATACGCTGATGGCGCGGTTTCGGGGTTTGCTGAGGATTTCCGAACTGGAAGACCGCCAGCGGCGTTCGGGCTTCATCGAACTGGACCCGGTGCGTCTGCTGCAGGAACTGCACGAGTTCTACCTGCCACTGGCCGAGGAAGACCAACTGCGCTTCGAATTGCACATGCCGCCAACCTTGCCGATGCTCAATGGCGACCGGGCGCTGTTGTTTGAAGCCCTGGCCAACCTGCTGAGCAACTCGATCAAGTTCACCCCGCCCGGAGGCACGGTGATTTTACGGGGTGTGAATGATGCGGGGCATACGCGGATCGAAGTGCATGATTCCGGGCCGGGCATTCCCGAATCGGAACGGGAAGCGGTGTTCCAGCGTTTCTATCGCGCAGAGGGCGGACAACCGCAAAGCGGCTTCGGACTCGGGTTGTCGATTGTCGCGGCGATTGTCAGCCTGCACGGCTTCAATCTGGAAGTGGGTCGCAGCGATCTGGGCGGCGCGAAACTGGTGCTCGATTGCCGGCAGAGCCTGATTTCACAGACCTGACATGGTTATTCCAGATTGATGCGGTCCCTGTGGGAGCTGGCTTGCCAGCGATAGCAACCGGACAGACGCCATTTAAAGGTAACTGACCCACCGCCATCGCTGGCAAGCCAGTTCCCACAGGTTTTCATGTTGAATGATCAGGCGGGGTCATTGGCGCGCAGCGCCTCAAGCCCACCCTGATAGATGCCGCTGAACAGCGCCACCACTTCCTCATCGCTGACACTCACCGATGTTGTTGCCATAAATAAATGTCTCTCTCAAAAATTCAGATTGCCAGGCTGTCGACCACGCCGCCGTCGACGCGCAGTGCGGCGCCAGTGGTGGCCGAAGACAGTGGTGAAGCGATGTAGGTGACCAGGTGCGCGACCTCTTCGACATCGGCCACGCGCTGGATGATCGAGCTCGGACGTGCCCGGCGCACAAACGCATCGGCCTCGTCCCGCAGGCTGCGACCGGATTCGGCAGCGGCGTCCTTGAGCATCTTTTCGACGCCGTCGGTGAAGGTCGGACCCGGCAGGATTGCATTGACCGTGACGCCCGTGCCGGCCAACCGTTTGGCCAGGCCGTGGGACACCGCCAGGTTGGCGCTTTTGGTCACGCCGTAGTTGATCATGTCTGCCGGCGTCGCCACGCCGGACTCCGAGGACAGGAAAATCACCCGGCCCCAGCCCTGCTCGACCATCGCCGGCACGTAATGCCGCGACAGGCGCACGCCGGAGATCACGTTGATTTCATAGAAGCGCGTCCACTCATCGTCCGGCGCGTCGAAGAAATCCACGGCATCGTAGATCCCGAGGTTGTTCACCAGGATGTCGGCTTTCGGTTCGGCGGCGAACAGTTTCTGCGCGCCTTCAGCCGTGCCCAGATCCGCCGTCAGACCACGCAGTTGCGCGCCCGGCACTTTATCCCGGATGCTCGCCAGCGCCTGGTCGACCTTGGCCGAGTCTCGGCCGATCACCACTACCGTGGCGCCCGCCTCGGCCAGCGACTGGCTGATGCCCAAACCGATACCCGCCGTGCTGCCGCTGACAATCGCCAGTTTCCCGCTCAGATCGATCTTCATGCTTTCACCTCGTCGATAGGTAATGGTTACACCATGGGCCGCCGCGATGCGCTTGATCTGCTCGACCTTCGCGATGATGTCCGGGCTGGCTTTCCGGTATTCGAAGTGCGCGCCACCGGCGAGGATCCCCGAGCTGTAAGGGCCGCCGACGACGATCTCGCCGTCTTGCGCCCGCGCCGAATCCATCAACCGTTGCAGGGCCCGTTCGTGGTCGAGAAGAGTGTAGCGGCCCGCCAGCAGAAAGCTGGGGTGAGGGGCTTTTGAAGTTCACCGCCAGCACTGAATCAAGCTCCCAACCGCGCCCACCCCGCCACCAACTGCGCACTGATACTCACCCCGCCGCACACCACAATCACCACATCCCGAGCCCCCGCCAACGCCAGATGATCCAGATAAGCCACCGCCAGCGAGACCCCACACGCCGGCTCCACCAGTTGCCGCAAGTCACTGGCATAACGCACTACCCCCATGATCGCGTCGTCATCGGACAGCACCAGGCATTGGTGATCGAACTCGCCAATGTGTTGCACGGGCCATTGCGCCACTTGCGCAGCGCCCAGAGAGGTGGCAACCGTGTCGATCTTGCTCAGGCGCACCGGATGCCCGGCCTCGACGGCGGCGGCAAACGAGGCGGCGCCACGGGTTTCGCAGGCGATGATCCGGCAGTCGCGTCGTTCATGACGAAGCAGCCCCGTGAGTAGCCCTGCGAGCAATCCCCCGCCCCCGACCGAGGTGACCACAGTGTCGACCTGTGGGCAGTCTTCGAGAATTTCATCGATCATCGTGCTGTGCCCTTGCCACAACACCGGGTGGTCGAAGGCCGGGACGTATTCGGTGTCAGCCGAACTGGCCAGTTCCCGCGCCCGCTGATTGGCTTCGTCCCAGACCTTGCCATGAACGATGACTTCGGCACCGGTGCGGCGGATGCGTGCGCGGGTCGCTTCCGGGGTGGTGTGCGGCACCACGATGCAGGCTTGCAGGCCCAGGCCGGCCGCCGCCACTGCCGTGGCGAGGCCGGCATTGCCGCCGGACGGACAGACCACTTTGCGTTTGCCCTGCGCCGCCGCCTGACTGCACAACAACCCCATGCCCCGCAGCTTGAAGGAGCCGCTGGGTTGCAGGTTCTCCAGTTTCAGCCAGATACGCCGGGCGCTGGTCGACAGGGTCGGATGGAGGATCAACGGCGTGCGGATGTGCAGCATGGCGGGCTCCCGATGACGCCACGCACGGCCTGGCGCGCGGACGGTTAAAGTCGAAGCGTTCCATGCTTGAGCTTAGTTCACCCTGCTCCCTTCACGGTAAACGCCGGGGATCGTGCCGGGATCTACACTGAACGGAACAGCCGTGAGGTGCCTATGAAAATGTCAGCACAAATGACCGTCGTCGCGGTAATCGCCACCCTCGCCTATCTGGGTCTGGCGATGTGGGGCATCGGCGGCGTGGCGGTGTTCTTTTCCCACGGAGCACTGGTGGTGGTGGCCCTGGCGACGCTGGTGATGGTGGTGGCGTCATTGTTCACCGAGGTGAACCTGAGTTCGGGCGAACGCGAAGACCGGGCCAATCGCTGGGTGATTCCGGCGTTCGGCGTGATCGGTCTGGTCAGTGCCTTTCTGCCGGCTTACTGCGATCGCATCGAATTCTGGACCATCGGTCGCGAAGGCATCCGATGGCTGGGGGCCTTGCTGTTCATTGCCGGCGGCGCGTTGCGGCTGTGGCCGGTGTTTGTGCTGGGCCGCCGCTTCAGCGGTCTGGTGGCGATTCAACCGGGACATCGCCTGGTGACTGACGGCATTTATAGCCGTCTGCGCAACCCCAGCTATCTGGGATTGGTCGTCAACGCGCTGGGCTGGGCCCTGGCATTTCGTTCGGTGGTCGGAATCCTGCTGGCGGCGCTGACGCTGATCCCGCTGATTGCCCGTATTCACTCGGAAGAAACGCTGCTGCGCGCGCAGTTCGGCGCCGAATACGACGCCTATTGCGCGCGCAGCTGGCGGTTGTTGCCGGGCGTTTACTGAGGTTGCAGACGCAACTGGCCGTCGCTGTCGATGCTCAGCGCAACCTCGCGGTAGCTGGCAATGGTCGCGTGCGGAGTCTCGATCGGATGCTGGTGGGTCGACGTGATGATCATCAACGGCGCACCGGCTGCCTCAGCGGCCTGAATACCGACAGCCGCGTCTTCGAAAATCAGGCAATCGGCCGGTTCCAGTCCCAGACGTTTCGCGGCCAGTGTATAGCCAGCCGGGTCGGGTTTACCCGCCGTCACGTCTTCGGCCGTGATCATCACCGCCGGCTCCGGAATCCCCGCCGCGGCCATCCGCCGCAACGCCAGATCCCGTGGCGCCGAGGTCACCATGGCCCACTGATTTGCAGGCAAAGACTTGAGAAACGCTGCCGCCCCCGCAATCTCGACAATGCCTTCAACGTCTTCGATTTCCGCCTCGGTGATGAACGCCGCTTGCGCCTCGGCGTCCACGCCCGGCAGGTTCAGCCGGGTGATGGTATCGATGGCGCGCACGCCGTGGATGCTCGGCAGGAAGGTCTCGACATCCACGCCGTGACGCACGGCCCAGGCCGCCCAGATCCGCTCGGCGGCGGCGATGGAGTTGAGGACGGTGCCGTCCATGTCGAACAGGAACGCGCCGAACGCGCGGTTGAAAACAGCATCGTGAGCAGACAAGGGATCGCATCCTCAGGCAAAGCCGGGCAAATGTGCCCGGCAATGTAGCATCTGCCGCAGGTTTCAGTGCAGACGCGGCGCCTTGGATTTGAACGCGCCGTCCACGCAGTCGAGCAACTGGCCGATGGCCCAGGGCTTTTTGATGAACGCCACCGGGTGACGGACGCCGGAAGTCTCCGGGGTTTCATAACCGGACATGACCATGATCGGTTTGTCCGGCCAGCGCTCGCCGACCAGATTGGCCAGGTCCGCGCCATTCAAGGTGCCGGGCATGGTGATGTCGGTCAGCAGCAGCGCAACTTCCGGCGCGTGCTCTTCCAGGTATTGCGACGCCGCATCGGCACTGGTCTGCGGCTGCACCTTGAAACCTTCCTCCTGAAGAATTTCGCACAGAAACTCCAGAATCAACGGATCGTCTTCCACTACCAGAATCAACCCGTCAGGAAGGTGCGCGCTCGACGACGAAACTGGACACATGAACTGGCACTCCCTGAACAACATGAACGTTTTCAGCGCATTGAAGCCGCTGCTTATCTGGTATGAGCGACGCCTTGTACAGAAATTCATTTTTGATACAGGTCTTTTCGATAACGTCGGTCGGCGAGCCCTCGTCACGGCCTGTTTGTGGTTAAAATGCCCGCCCTTTTGCCGGCCGATTCCGATTGATGAACCCTCAAGCCCTCGCCTTTCTCCACACCCGTCTGCTCACCGCGCTGACGTCGGCACCGACCGAAACCCGACGCCTGTTTCATGGCCGTGGGCGTTGCTGGCCGGGGCTGGAGCAAATCACCGTGGACTGGCTGCAAGGCGTGGTGCTGGTGTCGCTGTTCAAGGAGCCTGAGGCCTCGCAACTGGAAGACCTCAAGCAACTGTTGCTGGAGGTCACTCATTCAGAGCAATGGCAGCAGTCCGGCGCTCACACCCTGCTGATCCAGCACCGTTATCTGCCGCAGAGCACCGCTGAATGGCTGTCGGGGGAAGAGATCGACGAGATGACCATCGTCGAAGGCGGGCTGAAATACCGTGTGGATCTGGGCCGCAAGCAAAACGCCGGGCTGTTTCTCGACATGCGTTACGGGCGCAACTGGGTTCGCGAACAGGCCGCCGGCAAACGGGTGCTGAACCTGTTCGCCTACACTTGCGGTTTTTCGGTGGCGGCCGTCGAGGGCGGCGCCAGCCATGTGGTCAACCTCGACATGTCCCGCGCGGCGCTGAGCCGGGGGCGCGACAATCACCGCCTGAACGGGCATGACCTGAGCAAGGTGAGTTTCCTCGGCCACGACCTGTTCAAGTCCTGGGGCAAGGTGATCAACAGCGGCCCGTACGATCTGGTGATCATCGACCCGCCGTCGTTCCAGAAAGGCAGCTTCCTGCTGACCAAGGATTACCAGCGCGTGCTGCGCCGCCTGCCGGAACTGCTCACGGCCCAAGGTACGGTGCTGGCCTGTATGAACGACCCCTCGTTCGGGTCTGACTTCCTGATTGATGGCGTGACGCGAGAGGCGCCGAGCCTGAGTTTCGTGCAGCGCCTGGAAAACCCGCCGGAGTTTCCGGATGTCGACCCTGAAAGCGGCCTGAAGGCGCTGCTGTTCCGGCAGATCGGCTGATCCCGGTCAGCGCGGACGCAATACCAGTGCAAACAATTCACCATGCCCGGTGACCTTGAGCTTGTGATAGAGGTTGCGCCGATGCACCTTCACGGTCTCCGGCGAAATGTTCATTCGCTGGGCGATGGCCTTGCTGGAAAAGCCCTGGAGGATCAGGCGAGCGGTGTCGATTTCGCGTGCGGTCAGCCGCGCATCGAAACGATCCAGCAGTGCGGCCAGATCACCGACCGATGTGTCAGCGACTGCGCCCTGCGGCGGCATCAATTGCACGTGCCGACGCATCGCTGACAACACCCAGTCCCGCACGCAGAGCAAGCGCCCCTGTTCCTGCAGACTGAAATCCGTCGCCCTGCCCAGCGACAAGCCGAGCACGCCGTCGTCCAGATTGACCATGAATTGCAGTTCATCCGCCCCGACCACCGAACGGAAATAGCTCTGGTAGTACTCGCTGTGCAGAAACTGGTCCGGCGCCACGCACGCCAGGCTGTGCAAACCGTCAACGATGCCGGCGACGGCAGCCTGATAGAACGGATCGAGCAGGTACATGCCGGCACAGTAACCGGCCAGTTCTTCCTGCTCGTCGGCGCGGCCGTGGCTGTCGAAGTCGATCAGCAAAAGCGGCGGCCGCCCCGCCTGCATCAACGCCACCAACGCATTGTCCAGCGGCACCAGCAGCCGCACCGTATCGACCAGCGCCCGCCAGAAGCCGTCCTGACCGACCGTGGCGAACACCCGTGACAGGCTCTGATGCACCGGCAATTCCTGCAGCAACGCGTCCACGCACTACCCCTTTTGAGTAACCCATGATGGGAATGGGTGGCAGGCGGCCTGCCCGATAGGCTGACCACTCCTGTTCATCACCGGCCTGCCACAGGCCAGGAGTGCCGCATCATGCGTTGTCATCACGGGTATATCAACCTGGGCCTGGCGGGTGTCGTGTCCGTCGCACTGACCGCGCAAGCGGCAGAGCCGCCGAGCGTGCATGTCTACAACTGGTACGACTATATCGGCCCGAGCACCCTGCAAGATTTCAAGCGCGACAGCGGCATCGAACCGGTCTACGACACCTTCGACAGCGCCGAAGTGCTGGAAGGCAAACTGATGACCAGCCACAGCGGCTACGACGTGGTGGTGGCGAGCAACTTCAGTCTGCCGACTCTGATCAAGGCCGGCGCCCTTGCCCCGCTACCCCGCAATCAACTGCCGGGCTGGAAGAACCTCGATAACGATCTGCTGAGCAAACTGGCCAACAACGATCCCGGAAACCAGTACGCCGTGCCGTATCTGTGGGGCACCAACGGCATCGGCTACAACGTCGACAAGGTGCGCGCCGTGCTGGGCGACAAGGCGCCGGTGGATTCATGGGATCTGGTGTTCAAGGAAGAGAACCTGGCCAGACTCGGCGAATGCGGCGTGGCGATGCTCGATTCGCCGTCGGAAATGCTTCCGGTCGCGCTGCACTATCTTGGCCTGCCGCCCAACAGCACCAACGCCGAGGACTATCAGAAAGCCGAAGCCCTGCTACTGAAACTGCGCCCGCACATCGCCTACTTCAACTCCTCGAAATTCATCAGCGATCTGTCCAACGGCAATATCTGCGTGGCGGTCGGCTGGTCCGGTGCAATGCTCGAAGCCAGGACCAACGCCGAACAGGCCGGCAATGGCGTGAAGATCCGTTACAGCCTGCCCAAGGAAGGCGCGCCGGTGTGGTTCGACACGCTGGTACTGCTCAAGGACGCGCCGCATCCGGCTCAGGGCCTGGCGTTCATCGATTACCTGCTGCGGCCCGAGGTGATTGCGCCGGTCAGCGATCATCTGTCCTACCCCAATGGAAATCGCGCCGCCACCGCGCTGGTCGCCGAAGCCACCCGGGACAACCCGGCGGTGTATCCGCCCGCCACGGCGATGGCCACGCTATTCACCCTCGAACCGCTGCCCAAAGCCACCGAGCGAGTGCGCACGCGGGTCTGGAGCAAGGTCAAGAACGGCCAGTAATCAACATTGAACAGAGAAGAAAACACCATGAAACCAAGAGCCCGCGATCTCCATATCCGCATCGGCCGACTGCAGCCCGGCCCGCTCAATGCCATCACCGACGTCCCCGGCGTGCGGGTCGGCCACAGCAATGTGCGCGGTCAAAGCGCCAGCGGACGTGATGTCTGCACCGGCGTCACCTTGATCGAACCGCGTGCCGTATCGACAAACGCACAACCCTGTTTTGCCGGCGTTCACGTACTCAACGGCAACGGTGATGCCACCGGGCTGGAATGGATTCGCGAGGCCGGCCTGCTGACCAGCCCAATCGCCTTCACCAACACCCACAGCCTCGGCGTGGTGCGCGATGCCTTGATCGAACTGGACCGCGCGCAGCAACCGGACAAAGGTCGTCTCTACTGGAACATGCCGGTGGTACTGGAAACCTTCGACGGTTTGCTCAACGACATCAACGGCTTTCATGTGAAGCCCGGACACGTGGCGGAGGCCATGAGCAATGCCGTTGACGGCCCGGTGCGGGAAGGCGCAGTGGGCGGTGGCAGCGGCATGATCTGCCATGAATTCAAGGGCGGGATCGGCACCGCATCGCGCCGCTTGAGCAAGGCTCAGGGTGGCTGGACGGTGGGCGCCATCGTCCAGGCCAACCACGGGATTCGCAGCGAACTGCGGGTCGACGGCTACCCGGTCGGGCGTTACATGGAACAGGTGGATTCGCCGTTCCTGCGCGCGTCGCTGCCACATCCGGGCATGGGTTCGATTGTGGTGTGCCTGGCCACCGATGCGCCGTTGTTGCCGCATCAATGCACGCGCCTGGCACAACGGGCCAGTCTCGGTCTGGCGCGTACCGGTGGTGGCAACGAAGACCACAGCGGTGACATTTTCATTGCCTTCGCCACCGGCAACGAACAAATCCCGCCCGCCGCCTACGAGGGCAAAGGCGCGCCCACCTGCGACGGCTTGCGGATGGTCAACAACGACCACATCAGCGAGCTGTTTCTGGCGGCGACCGAGGCGGTTGAAGAAGCAATCATCAATGCCTTGCTGGCCAGCGACAGCACCGAAGGCAACGGGCATTCGGTGCCTGGGCTGGATGCCGACACCCTGCTCGCCGCTCTCGAGAAAGCCGGCTGGCCGGGCGCTCGTTGACATTCATCGGAACAACCCAAGTCCGAGTTCACGCGCTGCCTGCAACTGGATCGCAGGATCGCTCGACTCGGACTCCAGCAACAACGCCGAGCCCGTCACCGTCGCCCCGCAATAATCGAAAATCCCGTGATCGATCCGCGTCTTCATCGCCGCGTCGTAGCCGTGGCGTTCGTAGGTGCGCGCATCGGCCCCGCCGAGTGCGACCAGATGCACGCGCAGGCGTCCGAGCTTCTTGTGCGTCGAATCACCGTCGAAGTCATACGCCCAGCCATTGCTGAACACCCGGTCGATCCAGCCTTTGAGCAACGCCGGCATCGACCACCAGAACACCGGATACACCAGCACCAGTGCATCGGCGCGGTCGATGCGTGCCTGTTCGGCCAGGACGTCTGCCGGCGGTGCTGACTCACGGTGATGCACCGCCCAGTCGGCCACGCCGAAACGCGGGTCGAATTCCTCGGCGTGCAAGTCAGCCATTTCGAAGGTGTTGGACGGATCGTTCTCCGACAGGCCTTTGGCGATTTTCTGCGCCAGCGCATGAGTCAGCGAACGGGGATCGTCATGAGCCACAACAATCAGTGCGTGCATGGGGAAATCTCCGGTTGGTGATTGCTGACCAAGGGCTTATCCTTTCGATAAGCTACACTTGGTAAGTTACCTTCAGTAAGTTACGTTTGGTATATAAGCAATGTCAACCACTGAAATCCCCGAATCCGTTCAACCCCGCCGGCGACTTTCCCGGGAAGATCGCCAGCGCCAGTTGCTCGACATGGCCTGGCAATTGATTCGCGAAGAAGGCACCGACGCCCTGACCCTGGGTTATCTGGCGGAAAAGGCCGGTGTGACCAAACCGGTGGTCTATGACCACTTCATCACCCGCGCCGGTTTGCTGGCTGCGCTGTATCAGGATTTCGACAGGCGCCAGACCGCACTGATGGATGCCGCGCTGGACAACTGCGAGGCGACGTTGAGCGGCACGGCCTCGGTGATTGCCACGTCGTATGTCGACTGTGTGCTGACCCAGGGCAACGAGATTCCCGGGGTAATCGCCGCCTTGGCCAGCTCGCCGGAACTGGAGAGGATCAAGCGCGAATACGAGGCGATTTTCCTGGAGAAATGCCGCCGTGTGCTGTCGCCGTTCGCTGACGGTGGTGACATTAGCCAAGCGGGACTGCGCGCCATGCTCGGTGCCGCCGAGGCGTTGTCTCAAGCAGCAGCCACCGACGAAATCAGTGCAGCACAGGCCCGCGACGAACTGTTTGCAACCATCGCCGCGATGGTCGAAAGAGCCGCCGCCAGTGCCGCAAAGCAAGTGACTGACGGTACTTGAGACCGTCCGTGCACCTTCCTAGGATGGAGTTACGCAGCTGCCTGGCTCGCCAGACCGCTGCGCAGGTGCAGGTGTTCTGAACCCCAATCAAGCCCGTACCTTGTTTCACGCGCATCTTGAGCCTCACGGGCTCTACTTCCTCCCCATCAAAGAGTCTTGAGGCTCTTTTTTTGTCCCTGAAAATCAGCGTTCCGGTTCGCGACGGATCGAACGCCACGCCGCCTGCGCCAACAATTCACGACAAGCCTTCGGGCTGCCCTGCACTCTTCCCGACAACCATGCCCGACAATAGCTGTCGGCCTGACCGATGATCAGCGATGGCAGCAGTTCGGCCGGGCATTCAATGAGTTCGGCTGCGCGCCCGGATTCGCTCAGCCAGGTGCGCAGGCCCTGGTTGCGGGTCTTGTTGCGCTCGGCCAGATCCTCCTTGTGCGGGCCCCGGGTTACGGCATAACGCGCGTGATACTGGAACCGCGCCCATTCAGGCTGGTTCTCGACCCAATCCACGTAGCTGTAGACCAGCGCCTGCACGCCCTCTTCGGTGCTCGTCGCTTGCGCCAGACAGGCGTCACGCAGACGCGCCTGATCCTCCAGCGCAGTGAAGAACAGCGCGGCCACCAAGCCTTCCTTGTTGCCGAAATGGTGGTAGATCGCGCCGACACTGGTGTCGCACTCGGCGCGGATCATTTCGATGGTGGTGGCCTCGATCCCCTGCTCATTGAACAGGCGCAAGGCCTTGCGAAAGATATCGCGCTTGAGTTCGGCCCGGCGTCCGGGGTAGCTGCGCTCGAGTAGATCTGCGGTGTCCATGGGGTTGAAGGCCTTGTAAATCAGGTTGAAGGGCACACCCGTGCCGGTAATCGAAACGCGCCTAGATTGACAGATTTCCCCCAGACAGAATACCGTTCCGTTACAGAACAATATTCTGTTACGGAACATCATTCTGTAAATTCATCCCATCGCGAGGCTTTACCATGAGTCAGTTTCTCAGCATGTTCAGCAGTGTCGGCCCCCAGGCATTCAGTCAGATGGCCTGTCAGGTCGCGCCTTACTTCAGCACCATCAACCCGCTGGTCAGCGAACTGCGGGCGGGTTCGGCGACGGTGCAGGTTCCGTTTCGCCGGGAGATCACCAACCACCTCGGCACCGTGCACGCCATCGCCCTGTGCAACGCCGCTGAACTGGCGGCCGGGATGATGACCGACGTGTCGATTCCCGCCGGCGCCCGCTGGATTCCAAAAGGCATGACCGTCGAGTACCTGGCCAAGGCGAAATCCGATGTGACCGCCGTGGCCATTGGCGAAGGGCTGGACTGGCAGACCGAAGGCGACAAGATTGTGCCGGTGGACATCCACGACACCGAGGGCAAGAAGGTGTTCACGGCGCGAATCACCATGAACGTGAAGCTGTCCTGAGATCACGGGCACAAAAAAAGCCCTTGCTGCGGTCATCGCAACAAGGGCTTTTTGCTGTTGGCCGGATCAGTGCACGGTCAGGCGCTGGCGGACAAATTCTTCGGTGTGACGGGTGACTTGATCCAGGTGCCGGTCGCGCTGTTTTTCGGCATCGACCATCGCCCGTTTACCGTGTTTTTGCAGCAGATAAGTGTGGATCTGCTGCACCTCCAGCGAGCGGTAGATCGGCGTGGTGTCGATGAAACCACGCAAACCATTGCTGCGGTAATGCCGGGTGCTCATCAGCACTTGCGTCTCCAACTGGCCCAGCACTTCAAAGCCCAGCGTTTCGAAATACGGAACTTTACCCACGCCGCACGTCAGTTCGGCATGGGGGTAGCGCGCAACCATTTCCGCGATCAACGCACGGGCCACGCCCTGGCGGCGATGCAATTGATCGACCGCCAGGTACGCGACGTTGCACGCCTCCCAATCCCCTTGCACCGGCAGGTACAACAGGAAGCCGATCACCTGCTCCGGGTCATCCTCGTCGGTGGCCACCAACAGCTCCACTTCGGTGCCCTTCTCGCCATTCAATGCCTCCAGATACAAATGCACCTCGTAGCCGACCGCGTACTGATAGACGTTGTACAGCAGGTTGCTCGGGCCCAGACCGATGGCGCTGATGTCGGTCAGGTAGTCGACCACCATCTGCAGGATCTGGCTGTTGACGCCTTCGGGGCACGGGGATTTGTAGTGGGTGATGCGGGGCATGGCGGGTGAACTCCGGCGGTAAAACACAGGTTCCCGGGCGGGTTGAGCGACCGGCGAACCGCGACATCATACCCTGTGCAAGCCTGACAAAAATTTCATCTGCCGGCGAACGGACTTTTTGCCCGTTTGGCGTCCAATTCTTCAGCTGCGTTCATTTTCCGACGCAGGCCCTGAGGAGTTGTCATGAACGTTCTGCGTTCCCTGTTGAAATGGCGAAAAGCCCTGCTGCTGTTGCCGGTGACGCTGGCCGCACTGGCCAGTTCCCCCGTGTTTGCCCAACCCGAAATCATCATCCGCGAAGCACCGCCACCGATGCGCATGGAACCGATGCCAGGTCCACGGCCCGGTTACGCCTGGGATCGCGGCCACTGGCGCTGGGAAGGTCGCGGTTATGTCTGGATGCCCGGTCACTGGCAACCGGTGCGCCACCACGGCGCACGCTGGGAACCCGGCCACTGGGAGGCGCGCGGGCCGAACTGGTACTGGATTGAAGGCCATTGGGTGCGTTGATCGCGCAACCGTCTGCCAACGTTACCCACCAGGAACACCACCATGTCAAAAATCATAAAAACCTTGCTTACCGCCACGCTCGTGGCGATCACGCTGTCGGGCTGCGTCGTCGAACCGGTTCGCCCGCACCGGCCACCGCCTGTGGTGGAGGTCGTTCCGGCGATGCCTGCACCGGGCTACCACTGGGTCGCCGGCCATTACCGCTGGGCCGGCAACCAATGGCGCTGGGTCCCGGGGCACTGGCGGGCGTATTGAGGCCGGTCATTGCGCCGGCGCAACGATCTTGAACTTGATCGCGATGTCGTTGGAAACCACGGTGTCGGCCCACTCCCCGGCACCGAGTCCAAAGGCATCGCGCTTGAGTACCAATTCACCGTCGAAGATGCCGATGCTGCTGTCGGGTTTCAGTTGCACCGGCACCTGCACTTCGCGAGTGATGCCTTTGAGGGTAAGCCGGCCGAGCAACCGATAATGGTGGTCATCGACCCGGCTGAAACGGGTCGACTCGAACACCGCCATCGGGAATTTTTCCGTATCGAACCACGCGGGCTTCACCAGCTCGGTGTTGGCGTCTTCGCTGCCGGCGTCGATGCTGGTGAGATCGATGTGCAACGTCGTATGGGCATCGGCAAGATGTTCGGTGTCGAAGTCCAGCGTCGCGTCGAACTTGCCGAACGTGCCATACATCCGCGAGCCCATCTGGTCATAGGTGAAGCTGATCTGACTGGCAGTGGTGTTGACCCGGGTGTACTCCACGGCCTGCACCGCCGGTGTGACGATCAGGCAACACACGGCAGCCAATAACAATCGAATCGACATGGGATGCTCCGCTGCCCCGGTGGACCTCGAATGACTTAAGCAAAGTTCCGGCGGTTATGCCACTGCGTCGGTCATCCTCGCCTTCAGATAGCCGATCAATGCCTTCACCTTGGGCGATGGCAGATGCTCGCGGGCCGTGACCGCATTGAGATCCTGGGGCGGGCCGATCCACTGCGGCAACACCCGGATCAGGCGCCCCGCCTGCACGTCCACCTGCATGCTCTGCTCCATCGCCAGGCTCAGTCCCTCGCCTGCCAGTAACGCTTCCTGCAACAGCGCCGGGTCATTGGCAAGAATGCAGGGTTCGACGCGATAGTCTCTCAGGCGGGCCCCTTCCCGGCGCAATGGCCAGACATAACCGACATCGCGCCGGGCCTGATGCAGCGTCAACGTCTGATGCTGCAACAGCTCTTCCGGGGATTGTGGCGTGCCGTGGCGCTCGAGGTATTCCGGTGCCGCGTAAATGCCCGTGGGAAAACTGGCCAGCCGCCGGGCGATCAGGCTCGAGTCCGGCAATGCACCCAGCCGCAGGGCGATATCGATCTCCTCGCCCACCAGATCCATCGGCACATGAGAGGCCAGAATCTCCAGACGGATGTCCGGATACGCCTGACGAAACCCTGCCAGCAACGGAGCGAACCAACTGACCCCGAATGAAAACGGCACGGTCACCCGCAACCAGCCACGGGGCCCGTCACGCAATTGATGCACCGCCCGCTCGGCGTGTTCGAGCGTATCGGCAATGGATTTGCACTGCTCGTAATACACCGCACCGGCCTCGGTCATGCTCAACTGACGCGTGGTGCGGCGCAGCAACTGTACGCCGATGGCCTGTTCCAGTTCGCGCACCCGGCGGCTGACCGTGGTTTTCGGCATCTGCAACGCATGGGCAGCGGCGGTGAAGCTGCCCAGACGTACCACACAGACGAAAACCAGTGTGTCGTTCAAGTCACGGATCATTTCGGGCCTGTCCTGAGAACAATCAACTGTGCCACCCTTGGCACATTTTATGCCGCGATTATGGGCTAATCAGCTGATACCCTGCGACTTAATATCGGTGCTCCCTCTCGGAGTGCTATCCATGAACCTCAACGAATACGCCGAACATGACGGCATCGCTCTCGCGCAACGGGTTGCCACAGGCGAAGTCCACGCCCAAGAACTGGCTGCTCTGGCCATCGAAGCGATACAGCAGGTCAACCCTGCGATCAACGCCGTCATCGAGCACTGGACACCGACCGCGACCACGGGCAGCGGTCCCCTGGCCGGGGTACCGTTTCTGATCAAGGATCTGGCGATCACCGCAGCCGGACGACGCAATGAACTGGGCAGCCGACTCGCGCAAGGCCTGGTCGCGCAAAGCGACTCCAGCCTGATGCAACGATTCAACGCCGCCGGGCTCATCACCCTGGGCCGAACCACCACCCCGGAAATGGCCTTCAGCACCGAAACCGACTCCCTCCTGCAAGGCCCGACCCGCAATCCCTGGAACCCGCAACGCTCCGCCGGGGGCTCAAGCGGTGGCGCCGGTGCGGCTGTCGCAGCGGGCATCGTGCCGATCGCCCATGCTACTGACGCAGCAGGATCGATCCGCGTTCCGGCAGCGTTCAACGGGCTGGTGGGCCTCAAGCCGACGCGTGGCCGCAGCTCTCACGGGCCATTGATGGACGAGGTGTTTGCCGGGCTCGGCGTGCAACTCGGCCTGTCGCGGACGGTGCGCGACAGCGCGGCGTTGATGGATGTGGTGCAGGGCTGTGCGCCGGGCGATCCTTATTACACGGCGGCACCTGTCGAAGGTTTTCTGGCTCAGGTCGGCCGCGATCCCGGACGCTTGCGTATCGGTTTGCTCGATGCGCCGTGGAACGGGGCCCGCGTCGATCCCGAGATCAGTGGTGCCACCGCCCGTGTTGCCCGAGAGCTTGAATCCCTCGGCCATCAGGTTGAAACCGTCCGGGCGCCGCTCGGCCTGTCGTGGGACGCGTTCGTCGAAGCCAACGCGCACATCTGGTGTGCCAGTCTGGTGCGCTGGATCGATCATCTCGCCACCGCTACCCGGCGACCAGTCGATCACAACACCCTGGAACCGGCCACCCTCGCCTGCTACGCCTTCGGCCAGCAATCGCGCGGCACAGACTTCGCCGCCGCGCTGGAAGTGCGCAACAGTGTCGCCCGGCAAGTGGCCGCGTGGTTCGGGTCCATCGACATCCTGCTGACCCCGACCCTGCCGCAACTGCCGCAAGCCATCGGCCTCTACAATCGCGGCGCCGACACGCTGGATGGCCTGCAATGGACGGCTCGGGTGTTCGATCACTCGCCCTTCACCCCGGTGTTCAACGTTGCGGGAACGCCGGCCATTTCGCTGCCGTTGGGGATGTCCCGCGAAGGCTTGCCGATCGGTGTGCAACTGGCAGCACGCTTCGGTGCTGACGATGTTCTGCTTCGTCTGTCGGCACAACTGGAACAGGCGTTGCCGTGGCATCACCGGCGCCCGTTGATTCACCCGGGTCGCTGAGAACAAAAAGGGCCGCTTCCCAAGGAGCGGCCCTGCGTTTTCTGACGATCAGTCCTACACCAACCGCTCGATCTTCTGATGCTGCCAGACCCGTTTGTAATACAACGTCTGCAGCGCCAGCATTCCCAGATAGGCAATCGGAAACGCCATCCACACGCCCTGCAAACCAAACTGCCCGTCCAGCCAGTAGGCCGCCGGCAACTGCACACCGAGCACGCAGACGATCGCCACACCCACCGGCACCAGCACTGTGCCGCTGGCGCGCATGATGCCGCCGATGATTGCCTGGAAGCCGAAGATCAACAGACTCCACAGCATGATGTGCAGCAAGTGCTCGGCCATCGCCCGGGTCGACTCCTCGGTCAGGAACAACCCCAGCAGCCAGTGCGACAGCAGGTAACCGAGCACGATCAGGCCACCGGTCAGGCACACGTTGATCCACAACCCGGTGCGCAGGATCGGCCCCATCCGCTCCAGCCGCCCGGCGCCGATCGCCTGGGCACCAAGGATCGACGCAGTGATCGCAATCGACAACGCCGGAAACTGCACGTAGTTGACGATCTGCGTCACCGCACCGTACGCCGCCGTCGCCTGCGAACCATGCTGGTTGACCAGCGCCAGAATCACCAGCTCCGACAGCGACAGCACGATCATCTGCACACCGGTCGGCAGACCGATGCGCAACACCTTGCCCAGGATGGCACCGTCGAGCCGCAGCGCTGCAAAGAACTCACGGTCCGGCGCCAGCGGATGGCCCTTGCGGATGAGGCTCCACGCCAGCCACGCCATCGCCGCCAGCGTACCGGCCAGACCGGCAAACGCCGCGCTCTGAATCCCCAGTTGCGGCAGGCCCAGCCATCCGCGAATGAACGCCGGGGTCAGCGCCAGACCGACAACCGTCGACAGCAGCAGAGCGAGCATCGGCGACAGCGTATCGCTCACCCCACGCAACAACTGTGTGAACAGCACGTACACCAGCACAAACGGCAACGTCCACATCATCACCCGGGCGTAGGAAACCGCGTCGTCCAGCACATCCGCCGGCGTGCCCAAACCCTGCAATGCCTGGCGCGCAAACACACTGCCAGATACTGCCGCGACCAGGCCGATCAACACGCCCAGCAATAAAGTGGCCCCGGCGATCGCCTTCACCATGTGCGACTCCCGTGCGCCCCATGCCTGGCCTATCAACACCCCTGCCCCGGCACCCAGACCAATGACCAGCGCGATGAAGAAAAAGATGATCGGAAACATCCCCGACACCGCCGCCAGTGCCTGGGTGCCGAGCATCTGGCCGATGTAGATGCTGTTGACCGTGCCCGACATCGACTGCAGGAAGTTCGACAGCACCATCGGGGCGAGGAACAGCAGGTAGGTTTTCCAGAGGGGATTTTGGGCGGGGGTCTGCATCGAGCGTCCGTCTCGGTGAAAGCAATGGGGGAGAGTCTAAGGTATGCACAGCCTTTCAGGTCGTACCCCTTTGCATTAAAACTTCGTAATCTCCACCCCCTGTCCAAAATGCAAGTGAACCGCTCCCATGCCTCGTGTCTCGACCCTGCTGACCTCTGCCCTGTTTGCCGCTCTGGCAACGACTGCTCACGCGACCCCGACGCCAGCCCCCGAAGCGCTGCAAAGCCTGCTGGTGACCTTGAATGAACGCCTGAACATCGCCGACCTCGTCGCCCTGACCAAATGGGACAGCGGCAAGCCGATCCAGGACAGTCCCCGTGAAGCCCAGGTCATCGCCAATGCCCGAGCGATGGCCACCGAACGCAAACTCGACCCGCAAGACGTGGCGCAATTGATCGCCGCGCAAATGGAGGCCAACAAACTGGTGCAATACGGTTTGCTCGCGAAGTGGCAGGCGGCGGGTGCTGCGCCGGACACACCGCGCCCGGACCTGAGCAAACAGATTCGTCCGCGTCTGGATGAACTGCAAACAAGGCTGTTGCAGCAATACTCCGACTTCACGCCCTATCGCCACGATCCGGACTGCACGGCGTGGCTGGTCAAGGCGCGCAACGGTCTGGCAAAGGATGCGTTGCATGAACTGGCGCTGATCCGAGCTTCCGGAGAACTGTGCATCCGGGCAACCGCCCCGTGAATCGATGCCCGGGCATCCATCGTTGGCGTCGATAGTCACCATCACGCCAATGAAGTTCTCATAAAAAATCCCGGGCGTAACATCTGCTCCATACCAACCCGACAACACCCCGGAGCACACGATCATGAAACGCCAAATCCTTCTCGGCATCGCTTTCTCGGTTCTCGCAGTCAACGCTTTTGCAGCCAAACCCGCCCACACCATGATCGCCGAAGGCGGTTCGGATCGATTGATCGAACAGCGTGTAGCTGAAGGTGGTTCGGATCGTCTGCTGGAACGTCGTGTGGCTGAAGGTGGCGCTGATCGTCTGCTGGAACGTCGTGTGGCCGAAGGTGGCGCGGATCGTCTGCTGGAACGCCGTGTGGCCGAAGGTGGCGCGGATCGTCTGCTGGAACGTCGTGTGGCTGAAGGTGGCGCGGATCGTCTGCAAGAACGCCGTGTGGCCGAAGGTGGCGCTGATCGTCTGCAAGAACGCCGTGTAGCCGAAGGTGGCGCTGATCGTCTGCAAGAACGCCGTGTAGCCGAAGGTGGCGCTGATCGTCTGCAAGAACGCCGCGTGGCTGAAGGTGGTTCGGATCGTCTGATTGAGCGCCGCGTCGCATGAGGCTGAAAGCGCTTTCGCAGTACAAATAAAAGCCCGGCCTGATCAGCCGGGCTTTTTCACATCCAACCGTCGCTTACTGAGCGGTTTTCAGCTTGATCACATCACCGGAGACCTTGGTGGTGTAGCCGCTCAGGACCCAAGCCCAGAACCAGTTTTCCTGAACCTGAGTGTTGATCATCGCATCGCCGCCGCGGGCCTTGATCGCCGCATCCTGGGCGCGGACGAAACGGCTGTTCTGGCGAATCGGGATAACGCCGAACAGCATCAGGCCGGTGGCGGTCGCTTCGCTGTGGCCAATCACGGTGTACTGATTGCTGTCGTAATTACGGGTGTTCATCGGGGTGCCGGTGCAACCTGCCAGAACCACACCGAACAGTGCGGCGGCGACTACTTTGCTGAGGTATTTCACTACAAGACTCCATGGGTAAACGCCCGGGATCCATCTCTCGGGCGGCGCACACTTTACTGGAGGCAATGGCACATTGGTATCAATCTGGAAATGTTTCATGAAGCGCCTGGCCGGCGACCTGCAAACCGATTTATTGCTTCATGTCTTTGACCAGTCCACCCACCAATAGATCAGACACATGGGTAAAAGCCTGGCGAAGGACCTCAGGATCTTTTGCGTATTGCTCGGGCAGGTAAGCAAGATTGTTAGCGTCGTTGAATACAGAGATCGTTTCAAAGTTTCGCCAGACAGCCGAGCCGTTGCGTTTGATCTGGGCTGTTGCTCCAATGACCGGATACAGCTCGGTGCTGAAGTTTTTCAGGCACAGTCCCCATTGCGAAACAATGATCTCGATCTCGGCATCGGCCTGTTCGCCTTCACCGACGATGGTGAACAACCGCTCCTGCCGTGCCCTGTCAACAAAGCTCTGGCGGACCAGCTTGGCCAAGTCAATGTCATGGACCTTCATGTTGTTGAGGATTGCCTTGGTAACATCGCCCGTCAGCACATCACCGTCTTTGGTTCCCTCCACGGATCCCGCTCCCGCCAATGCGTTGGTTTGCGTCATTGATGCACCGCTCGCCATACCAGTGGTCGCGCCGGCACCTGCACCGAGTCCCGCGCTCCAAGCCTGAGTCATACTGGTGTATTTGAAGTTATCGACGGCGACAAACACCGGAAGTACTTTCAGTGTCTTGATCTGTTGGCGATCTTCGGCACTGAAGTTTTTTGTGACGCATCCGCAGAGCAGCAAGAATGCGCCAATGAAAATGAACATTTTTTTCATGGTAGGGAAAGCTCAAAGGACTGAAAGTGAGACATATCGCCCGCACTCGCCAATCCTTGAGTCTGGCACGGGGCAGGCCGAACGCTGAATGTGATTGAACTGTCAGTAAATGAACTCTGCGAAAACAACATGAAGAAGCACAAAACAGAACGTCTCGAAATGGACCCACACTTTTTGATCGCCAGAAACTTTCCATGGTGCGACGAGTATGACGACCGTTCCTTTACCGGGCGCATGCATGAAAGACGGAAATGGTCGCGCAAGGAATACTGGAAACTCGAATGGGCGCTTTATCAATTAGTCGAGGAGGAAGATTTTTCACAAGAACTTTACTGGCGAGTTTTCAGGATTTTCAGCATCACTCAAAATAGTTTTACCTCCCATTATGATCTCCGTGATCTGTACAAGATCCGCAACCTGAAACGCAGTGAACTCTATGAGATTCGCCAGCGGTTTCGATCGGTCTTTGAAGGGTTCTTCTCTGGGCAGATGCCGAGCCTCAAATACTACGAAGAACAAAATCCTTTATTCATTGATCAAGGCGACTGAAAAGTCTGCAGATACGCCAACAAATTATCAATCTTCTCCTCATCACTCAGCCCCCAGAAGATCATCCGCGTCCCCGGTACAACGCCCTTCGGGTCCTTCAGGTACGCCGTCAGCGTTTCGCGGTTCCAGGTGATGCCGGAGTTCTTCATCGCATCGGAGTACACGTAGTTCGCCGACGTTCCCGCCGGGCGACCGATGATGCCGTTGAGTTGCGGACCGAATCCGGGCCGGGCGGATTCGCCGACCTGGTGGCAACCGCCACACAGGCGCGGGAAGATTTTGCTGCCGGCCTCGGCGTCGCCAGCCGCCAGGGCGGGCATGCTGAACAGACCTGCGTTGAGGATCAGGGCGAGTGTCAGTAACGCGGTGTTTTTCATCGGGAGCATCCAGATCTTCGGCGGCGCCAAGGGTAATCCTGCGGGGAGCGTTGTGCTACAGGTAAGCCGCGATCACCTGCCGGACTTTGAGCAAGGCTTGACGCAGGACAAGCCTGTCCACCGAGCCCAGCGCCAGCCGGATCGCGTGGGGCACATGGGCCGATACGGTGAACGGCTCGGCATTGGTGACCGAGATCTGCGCCTTCATCAACTCGATCACCACCTGATCGGATCGGGCATCCTCCGGCAACGGCAGCCACAGAAAATAGGAAGAGGGATGGCCGACACACGGCAGGCCTTGCAGGATTTCCGCTGCCAGGGCCTGACGGGCCTGAGCGTCATCGCGCTTTTGTGCCTCCAGCAAGGTGACGGTGCCGTCGTCGAGCCAGCCGCAGGCTATCGCGGTCATCACACCCGGCGTGTTCCAGGTGGTGGCGCGAATGATGCGTTCCAGCGCCGGCACTTTCGTAATGGGCGCCGCGATGAAACCGACGCGTAACCCGGTGGCGATGTTTTTCGAGAGCCCCGAGACGTACACCGTGCGTTCCGGCGCCAGATCCGCCAGCGGTGGCGGCGGGTGATCGACCAGAAAGGCGTAGGCAGCGTCTTCGATGATCGTCAGGTCATGCTTGCGGGCAATCGTCACCAGATGTTCGCGCTGGTCCAGCGGCATCACCCAACCCAGTGGATTGTGCAGGGTCGGCATGCAGTACACGGCGCGCACCGGGCGACTGCGGCAGAGTCTGTCGAGCGCCGCCAGATCCGGACCGTTCTCTGTCACGGGGATCGCGACCACCTCAAGGTGCAGCGCTTCGGCCAGCACCTTGAAACCCGAGTAGGTCAATGCGTCAGCCGCGATCACGTCGCCGGGATTGAGCTGTGCCATCAACGTCACCGCCAGACCTTGCTGGGCGCCGTTGACGATCAACACCTGCCCGGCGTCGACACGCAGGCCTCGGGCCTGCAAGTGCCGGGCAACCGACGCCCGTTCGTGCTGGCGGCCGGCGTGGGGTTGATAACGCAACAGCGCTTCAAGATCACCCGACAACGCCAGTTGCCGCAACGCCGTACGCAGCAGCTCGGCCTGCCCCGGTAACGACGGGTAGTTGAAGTTGAGATCGATCATGCCGACGGCGATGTCTTTCTGGTCAATGCCCTGCCCCGGCAACAACGAAGTTTCCCGGACAAACGTGCCGCGCCCGGTTTCGCCGCTGACCAGTCCCATGGCCTCAAGCTCCGCATACACCCGCGACGCCGTGACCAGCGCCAGCCCTTCGCTGGCCGCCAGTTGCCGGTGGGTCGGCAGACGCGTACCAGGCAGCAAGCGACCGGCGCGGATGTCGGCGGCATAGGTATCGACGAGGGTCTTGTAACGGGAGCGTGGCATGTCGAGATGTATCCATGACAATTCTTTGATTGTGCTGATTCTCGACCCTAGCATGAACCACAGGCAACCCCACTTTCGAGCGCGTGCACCATGGAACGAACTTCACACCTGAGCACTCCGGCCCTGGAAAAAACCAGCGGCTGGATCAACGGTTTCATCGGCGTCGTGATTTTCAGCGGTTCGCTGCCGGCCACGCGGCTGGCGGTGCTGGAATTGGACCCGGTATTTCTCACCGTCATCCGGGCGACCATTGCCGGTGTGTTGGCGCTTTGCCTGTTGTGGTTGTTTCGTGAACGACGTCCGGCCCGGCAGCAGTGGTTCTCTTTGTTGATTGTGGTGTTGGGCGTGGTCGTCGGTTTCCCGTTATTGACCGCCCTCGCGCTGCAACACGTAACGTCGGCGCATTCCATTGTGTTTGTAGGATTATTGCCGCTGGCGACGGCGATCTTCGGCGTGCTGCGCGGGGGTGAACGGCCACGTCCGGTGTTCTGGATCTTTTCGGTGCTGGGCAGTTCGCTGGTGGTCGGTTTCGCAGTTTCCCAGGGACTGACCGCCTCACCCACCGGAGATCTGTTGATGCTGGCGGCGATTCTCGCCTGCGGCCTCGGTTATGCCGAAGGCGCAAAACTGTCGCGCACCCTCGGCGGCTGGCAAGTGATCTGCTGGGCGCTGGTGTTGTCGTTGCCGGTGATGGCCGTGCTGAGCCTATGGCTGGCGCCTGTGTCGTTCCGTGGCATCAGCGTAACGGCGTGGGTCTGCCTGGCCTACGTTTCGCTGTTCAGCATGTTGATCGGTTTTGTGTTCTGGTATCGCGGCCTGGCCCAGGGCGGGATTGCCGCAGTCGGACAGTTGCAGTTGTTGCAGCCGTTCTTCGGTCTGGCGTTGGCGGCAACCTTGCTGCATGAGCACGTAAGCGTCGGCATGCTGGTGATCACGCTGGGCGTGATTTTGTGCGTAGCGGGCGCGAAGAAATTCGCCCGATAGCCTTCAGTTTGCGCCGCCCTTCCACTCCCTTGGGCTGAGCCCGGTCTTGCGCCGAAACGCCCGGGCCAGCGCCGAAGGGCTTTCATAACCCACCTCTTCGGCGATCAGGGCCATCGGCCGGCCCTCGCGCAGGCGCTTCTGCGCGAGGCTGATCCGCCAGCTCACCAGATAATCCACCGGTGTCTGCCCCACCACTTGCCGGAAATGCTCGGCGAAACCGGCGCGGGACAAATGTGCGCTCGCGGCCAGTTCGGCGACGGTCCAGGCCTTGGCCGGCTGCTCATGCATCAGGCTCAGCGCACGGGAAATTTTCGGATCGGCCAGCCCCGCCATCATGCCCGGCTGCTGATTGCGGCTGCTGATCAAATGCCGCAGCAGCAGAATCACCAGCAACTCGAACAACCGGTCCATCACCGCTTCGCGCCCGCAATGGCCGTCGAACGCTTCCTTGAACAACCACTCCAGCGTGCTGGCCATCTCGGGAAGGTCGGCAAGTTTCAGCACCAGATAATCCGGCAGCGCCGCCGCCAGTGCATTGCCCGCGCCACCATCGAAAGTCAGCGAAGCGCATACCAGTTGCGTGTTCATCGCTTCGTCGGCAAACAATCGATGGGCAAATGGCCGGGGGAAAAAGATCAGTGTGGGTTCATTCAGAGTCAGTTCGGGGTCGTTGCCCGGTTTGAGCAGCACCTGCCCGGCCTGCAATAGATGCACATGACCACACAGCTGATCGCCACCGTAAGCGCTGATGCCGCAGAAAGTACCGCTGTGGAAGGTGCCGGCATTCACGCCGAAGTGGCTGAGCAACGTGGACAGGCGATCCATGGGTGACTTCTCCGGAGACAGTTCTGGACGATCTGTCGCATATCCTCGACGATTTGCACCCAAAGCACCAGCCATGCTCAATAACATGACCTCCATCCCCGGCGCACTTCGCACCGGATTTTCGGAGAATCACCATGAGCCGCATTGCCCCGATCACCCTTGAAAACGCCACCGAAGCCACCCGCCCGACCCTGGAAGGCGTGCAGAAAAAAATCGGTTTCCTGCCCAACCTGTTCAAGACCCTGGCGGTTGCCCCCGCTGCACTGGATGCCTACGTGCAAGCCTCCGCCACGCTGGGCAAAACATCCCTGAGCGCCAAGGAAAAAGAGGCGGTGTACCTCGCCACGTCGCAGGTCAACGGCTGCGATTACTGCCTCGCGGCGCACACCCTGTTTGCCAGCAAGGCCGGGCTTGCTGCAGAAGAAATCATCGAAGCGCGTCATGGCCGGCTGAATGCTTTTGCCACCCTCGCCCGGCAACTGACCGAAACCCGTGGTCACTTGAGCGATGAACAGCTCGCCGCCGCACGCGCCGCCGGTATCGATGACAAGAAGATCATCGAGGTAATCGCCATCGTCGCCGTGCAGACCCTGACCAATTACCTCAACAACACCGCGCTGACCGACATCGATTTCCCGGCAATCGATGCCTGATCAGTGACCGGGGTCGATCTCAGTCGTGATCGACCCCGGCGCGTTTGAGCAGTTTCTTGCAGCGCTCGGACAGGTGAAACACCTGCAACTGCTTGCCGGCTCTGGCGTAGCGTTCGCGCAGGGTTTTCAGCGCGGCGATGGCCGAGTAGTCGACAAAGCTCAAGTGTCGGCAGTCCAGCGTCACCCGCTGTGGATCGTTGGCCGGGTCGAATTGATTGAGGAACGGCGTGGTCGAGGCGAAGAACAGCGTGCCGTGCAGGCGATAGAGCTTGCTGCCGTCGGCCTCCAGATGTTCATCGGCGTACAACTCACGCGCTTGCTGCCACGCAAAATTCAGTGCGGCGATGATGATCCCGCACAGCACCGCCGTGGCCAGATCGGTGAACACCGTGATGGTAGTCACCGCGATAATCACCAGCACATCGTTGAGCGGCACTTTGTTCAGCACCCGCAATGAGGCCCAGGCGAAGGTCTGCTGCGACACCACAAACATCACACCCACCAGCGCCGCCAATGGAATGCGCTCGATCATCGGCGACAGAAACAGAATGAACAGCAGGATCAGCACGCCTGCCACCGCCCCGGACAACCGTCCGCGCCCGCCGGAGCTGAGGTTGATCACGGTCTGGCCGATCATCGCGCAACCGCCCATGCCGCCGAATGCGCCGGACACCATGTTTGCCGCCCCCAGCGCCACGCATTCGCGATCCGGGTAGCCACGGGATTCGGTGATTTCGTCGGTGAGGTTGAGGGTCAGCAGGGTTTCCATCAGGCCGACCAGCGCCATCAGGATCGCGTAAGGCGCGATGATGCGCAGGGTTTCGAGGTTGTACGGGATGTCCGGCAACGCGAACGTCGGCAGACCGCCGGCAATGTGCGCCATGTCGCCAAGGGTGCGGGTCGGCAGACCGAGCAGATAGACCAGCGCGCCAACGCCAAGGATCGCCACCAGTGCCGGCGGCACGGCGCGGGTCAGGCGTGGCAGGATATAAACGATGGCCATCGTCAGCAGCACCAACCCGGTCATCAGGTACAACGACGTGCCGCTGAGCCACTGTTCGCCGCTCTTGAAATGCTCCAGTTGCGCCAGCGCAATGATAATCGCCAGACCGTTGACGAATCCGAGCATCACCGGATGCGGCACCATGCGCACCAGCTTGCCCAGGCGCAACAGCCCGAACGCCATCATGATCAGGCCGCCGAGCAGCACCGTCGCCAGCAGGTACTGCACGCCGTGCTGCACCACCAGCGCGACGATCACCACCGCCATCGAACCGGCCGCCCCGGAAATCATGCCCGGCCGACCGCCGAACAGCGCGGTCAGCGTGCAAATAATGAAGGCGCCGTACAGGCCCATCAGCGGATTGAGATGAGCCACCAGCGCAAACGCAATGCATTCGGGCAACAGGGCAAATGAGGTGGTGAGTCCGGCCAGGACATCGGCGCGCAGACGAATCGGTTTCATGGTTTACCTGACAGAGCGGCCGACAATCGCGACCGCATGCATTTGCGCAAAAGAGCGCCGTGGAAAAAGAGGGTTGCGGATGTTACGCAAATGCCCGGGCACGGGCCAGCGATCGCTGACAGGGACGGTCTGACGCTCTATGCTTGCGCGCTTCGATAGATCTTCGGGTTTGCACATGTCCTCTCTTTCCGCCCGCGAAGTCTGCCAGCGCTTGCGTGATGCCGCGTTGGAGGTCAGCCCGTTGCGACGCACAGCGGACGTAGCCGGCGCTGGCCAGTTATCCGTCGAAATCGACGGCTGGCATCTGCTGCTCGATTTCGACGGACAACGCCTGCATCACTGCCTGCAGTGTCGCAGCCCGGAAGCTGGTGTGTGGACATTCGACACAACGCAACGCTTCGGCACGGATCCGGTCAGCCTGCTCAGCACCTGGGAACTGGCGCGGATCGAAAATTTGCTGCGCCATGGGAATTGATTTACGGAAATGACAGTTGCCCAATGATGGCACTCTGCCCATAATTCGCCCCCCTCTTCAACGCGCAAGGAACTGCCGTGAAAAAAATGCTGCTGGTCCCGATGTTTGCACTGCTGCTGCAAGGCTGTGGCATGACCATGACCCGCTACGAGCCAAGCTTTGATAACGTCCAGAAGCTGAAGCAAACACCACCGCTGCACGCGATCAGCAATCCACAGGTCACCGCAGAGTCAGGCGAAGGCTCACTGATGGTTCGCGCCAACCCGATCAAGTCGCCGACAGGCAGTATCCCGGCGCATATCCAGGATGCAATTACCGAGGAACTGCGCAAGGCCGGTCTTCTTGATCCAAACGCAACGCGTCATCTGCAGGTGCTGGTGGTGAAAAACCAGTTGAATGCCGGAATGGGCACAGGTGATGGCAAGATCGCCGCGCGCTTCACGATACTCGATGGCAAAAACGTGGTGTACGACGCAACCAAGGAAGTCAGCCATCAATGGAGCAGCAGCTTCTTTGGCTTCATTGCGATTCCCAACGCTACCAACGCCTATAACCCGATGCTCAAGGACTTGCTGAAGGATCTCTACAGCGATCCTCAGTTCATCCAGGCCCTGAAGTAAGGGCGAAAAAAAAGAGCCGCGATTGCGGCTCTTTTCTTATTCAAGCGGGTTCAGAGCATCGAATATTTCGGGCTGTTGCTCTCGACCCATTGTTTGAGCAGCGCATTGACCTGGCGACTAAACGTGTCATTGACCGCGTCTTTGGGCGTATTGGCCATCAACGGAATAAACCAGATACCAATCCAGGTGCCTACTGCGTCATGGTTGCTGGCAGTGGTCAGCGCCTGACCATTCAAGTCCAGGGTTTCCAGGCTCAGAGTGTATTGGTCGGTACCATAGGCCGGGATGACCATCATGCTGAAACCGCTGATGAAGGCCAACACCATCGAGCCTGCGTTAGGCGGATGGTTGTACATCTTCAGACGCAGGCTGTAATCGCCGGGCTGCTTTTCGAACTGATCGAGGGTCACACGACCAAACAGGCCGGAATCCTTCAGGATCTTTTGCAACTGTGGCTTGAGGTTGTCGCGTGCTTGTGGAATCTCGACGGCGGAAGCACTTTTCGGCTCGCCCTGGTAAAAGTCGAAGTCGACGTAGACGTTCGGCTTGTTGACGTAGCTGGCCATCGACGGCAGCGTAACCGGCGCGACTTCGTCCTTGGTGAAGCTGGCACAACCGCCCAGCGTGAGCACCAGACCCAGCGCAAGGATTTTCCCGAATTGCATTATGTCGTCCCTAAAGTGATATCAAAGAGCCTCCATTGAGGAGTGCCGGCGCGGATTCTAGTGATCGCGCCTGATCGGGGAAAGACCTGATTCGGGAAAAACCGAAAAAAGTACGTCTTTTCAGTCCTTCCGCAGATCCAGGTTGTAGGTGTAATAGCCTGTGTCCCGCACCCAGCCAAGTGATTCGTACAAACCTTGAGCGGTGAAATTGTCGGTCGCGGTTTCCAGCACCAGCCCTTTGGCGCCGGTTTCCACGGCGAAGTCGCGCGCGGTGTTCATCAGTAATCGTCCGACGCCACGGCCTCGGGCGGCGGGCGTGGTGAACAGGTCGCTGAGCAGCCAGGTGCGGTGGGCGTCTATCGATGAAAACGTCGGATACAGCTGCACGAATCCCAGCGCTTCGTCGCTTTCGTCCTTGACCAGAAAAATCGCCGACTCGTTGCCCGCCATGCGCTCGGCAATGAACGCTCGCGATTGGGCCAGGTTCGACGGCTGACCATAGAAGACGCGATAGCCATCGAACAGCTTCGCCACTGCATCCAGATGTTGCGCACTGGCGCGAATTGCCTGAAGACTCATGTTTCCTTCCCCTGCCCCCATCAAATGATTGCACCAGCATAGCGCTGTCCATCGAGCGTGCTGGCTTAATCGCTATATAGTTTTGTATATTGCGAACCCGAAACCGTCAGACTTTCAACGCCTTCCATGAGCAGCATCCGCGAACGCAACCAGCAACTGATCCTCACGGCCGCCAGCGAAGCGTTCGCCGCCAGTGGCTTCGACGCGACCCAGACCCGCGACATCGCCGCCCGCGCAGGCGTTCCCAAAGCCAATCTTTATTACTACTTCCAGAGCAAGGAAAACCTCTACGGCAAAGTGTTGCTCGGTTTTGTCGAACCGCTGCTGGAAGCTTCCGCCGTGTTGCGCGAAAGCGACGACCCGCTGACCGGCCTGCGGGCCTATGTCGCCGCCCGCATCCGCATCGCCCGCGAACATCCGGCGATTGCCAAGGTGTTCAGTGGCGAATTATTGCTGGGTGGTCGCCAGTTACCCGACGAATGCCGCGACCTGCTGCACGCCGAAGCCCGGCGCAATGTCGAATGCCTGCGCAGCTGGATCGAGCGCGGTTTGCTGGCCCCGGTGGATCCCGAACATTTGATGCTGTTTATCTGGTCGGCGACGCGCACCTACACCAATATCGGCTGGCAGATGGGGCGCATCACCGGGCGTGAAGTGCCGCAGGATGAGGATTACGAAAGCGCGGCGGATACCATTACGCGGCTGGTGCTGAGCGGTGTGGTATCCGAGCCGGTGAGTGATGTTCGCAGGTTGATGTTTGCGACTTGAAGCATCAGGGCACAGCGTCTTGGGGTAGCGTTGAATCCCCGCCAATCGAGATCGGTTGCTCGGTTGCCAGATACCGACCACCGTAGTAAACACCCACTCCACCACCACATGCCCCCGCACCGCCGTCCGATTCAATATCCAGCAAACCGTTGAACGCCCTGAACTTCAGGGTGCAGTTCCCTCCGTCGAAATGCGCCACGTCACCGTCGAGCGTGGCGACACCGTCCATGTCTCCAGAGTTGCCACCATTCGCCGCAGAAATATCAAAGGCAATATGAGTGGGGTCCAGACGCTTGGTCGTGACTTCTGCCGACGATGAAACACTCCACGGAATCATCTTCCAGGTGGCGTTCCAACTGAACGGTCTGGCCACATATTCGAGTGCTTTCAGGCGCATCAGATATTCACGACGCAGGCAGGAGCCACTGGCGGCGCATCGATTGCGTTGTTTCAACCACAAACGCTGATCCGCCTTGAGCGCTTTCGGATCCGCAACCTTCGTCAGCGTTGTCGTCCAGAGCTTCCCGAGTTTCTCATCAAGACTCGAGGTATACGGATCCGCACAAACGGC
Organism: Pseudomonas sp. BW7P1; assembly: GCF_024981055.1. NCBI lineage: Bacteria > Pseudomonadati > Pseudomonadota > Gammaproteobacteria > Pseudomonadales > Pseudomonadaceae > Pseudomonas > Pseudomonas sp. BW7P1. The sequence continues at coordinate 3,855,444 of NZ_CP103374.1, forward strand.
TTTTTCAACCGGGCTGGAAGCGCCGGCGCAGTCAAAACTGGCAGCGTGAGAGTCAGCAGTAAAAACGAGGGACGTCAGCAGCAAGGCGTGACGGAGATTGAAAGCGAGCATCGACAGATTCCATTCTTGAGGCGGCAGCAGTATGCCGGGCCCGGGCTGTCGATGCTCCGGATTTTTCACTGGTTGTGAACAGGCAACTGTAATCCCCTGTGGGAGCGAGCCTGCTCGCGAAAAGGGCGTATCAGCCAACGTATTTTCAGCTGGCACACCGCATTCGCGAGCTGGCTCGCTCCTACAGGGACGGTGATCAGAATGCTATCTCGGCCGCTGGCTTCACATCGATCCGCGCCACCGAACCGGTCAGGTGCGCCCAGTCCTTGTTGTGTTCGGCGATGATGTCTTCGGCGCTCATGTTGCCGTTGTCGACGGTGGAATGCGCGTCGGCCGCCAGCTCCACGTCGTAGCCCAACTGGTGGGCCTGGCGCACGGTGGCGTTGACGCAGTAATCGGTTTGCAGGCCGCAGATCACCAGGCGATCGAAGTCTTCCCGGGGGATCAGTTTCTGCAGGTTGGTCTGGTAGAACGAGTCGTTGGCGGTCTTGTCGACGCGCAGGTCACTCGGCGCGGTGTTCAGGCCATCGGCCAGTTGCCAGCCCTCGGCACCGCGGGCAAGCGGGCTGTCCTTTTCGTTATGCTGGATCAGGACGACCGTCACGCCAGCCTTGCGCGCCCGGGCACTGAGGCCGTTGATGGTGTCGATCACGCGGGAAATGTCGTGGCATTCGTATTCGCCCGTGCACAGGGCGCGCTGGACATCGATGATCAGCAATGCGGTGGTCATGGTGAGCCTTCCTTGATCGGTCCTTGAGACAGGGGCGGACGTGTGCCCGCCCCCTTTTTACCCTCCTCAGTAACCCAAAGACAACCCGGTGTTGCGCCGTGGATCATTGGCGCCGTAGAAGCGGTTCTTGCCCACCGGTTTACCGCCCAGCGATGGCGCGCCGACCAGAATCGCGGCGATGTGGTTGGGATCCTGCGGCCCCGTAAACTTGTGGCCCCAGCTCTCGAGAATCTTCTTCGTGTCGGGGCTGGCGGCGAAGTCTTCGAGATTGGTCTGCTCGGGCATCCACTGCTGGTGGAAACGCGGCGCATCGACCGCTTCCTGCAGGCCCATGCCGTAGTCGATGACGTTGAGCATGGTCAACAGCGTCGCGGTGATGATGCGGCTGCCGCCCGGCGTTCCGACCACCATCACCACCTTACCGTCTTTGGTGACGATGGTCGGGCTCATCGACGACAGCGGCGCTTTGCCGGGAGCGATGGCGTTGGCTTCCCCCTGCACCAGGCCGTACATGTTCGGCACGCCGACCTTGGAGGTGAAGTCGTCCATTTCATCGTTGAGGATCACCCCGGTCTTGCTCGCCATCACGCCCGCGCCGAACCAGTCGTTGAGGGTGTAAGTGACGGACACCGCGTTGCCCCACTTGTCGACGATCGAATAGTGCGTGGTGTTGCTACCTTCGTGAGGCGCAGCGCCAGGTTTCAACTCAGCCGAGACACCCGCCTTCTGTGGCTGGATCGCGTTGCGCAGCTTGGTCGCGTAGTTCTTGTCCAGCAGGTGCTCGATCGGATTCTTCACGAAATCCGGGTCGCCCAGATAACTGTTTCGATCCACGTAGGCGTGGCGCATCGCTTCGATCTGATAGTGCATGCCCTGGGCCGAATGGAAGCCCAGATCCTTCATCGGATAGCCTTCGAGGATGTTCATGATCTGGCAGATCACCACCCCGCCGGAACTGGGTGGCGGCGCCGACACCACGTGGTAACCGCGATAGTCGCACTCCACCGGGGCCAGTTCGCGAGTCTTGTATTTGTCGAGATCGGCCTGGGTGATGATGCCCTTGTTGGCCTGGCTGGACGTGACGATGGCATCGGCCACCCAGCCTTTATAGAAGCCGTCGGCGCCTTTTTCGGAAATGGTGCGCAAAGTCTTGCCCAGGTCTTTCTGCACCAGCTTCTGCCCGACCTGCATCGGCTCGCCGTTGTGAAGGAAGATCGAGCCGGAATCTTTCATGTCCTTCTTGAACACGTCGGTGGCGTAGTCCAGCAGATCGACGTCGCCCTGCTCCAGTTCGAAACCTTCTTCCGCCAGCTTGATCGCCGGGGCGATCATGTCCTTGCGCGGTTTGGTGCCGTACTTGCTCAGCGCCAGCTCCATGCCCGACACGGTGCCCGGAACGCCGACTGCAAGGTGACCACGGGTGCTCAGGTCAGGAATGACGTTGCCATCCTTGTCGAGGTACATGTTGGCCGTCGCGGCCAGCGGGGCTTTTTCCCGGAAGTCGAGGAAGGTCTTGCGTCCGTCCGCCAGTTGAATGGTCATGAAACCACCACCACCGAGGTTGCCCGCCGCCGGATAAACCACCGCCAGCGCATAACCCACGGCGACCGCCGCATCCACCGCGTTGCCGCCACTTTTCAAGACGTCGACACCCACATGGGTAGCCAGATGCTGGGCGGTGACCACCATGCCGTTTTCGGCGGCGACCGGAGCAACCGAAGCCGCATGGGCCATGAGGCAACTGAGCGTCAATGAGGTCGCGATCAGCGATTTGGCAAAAGGTTCGTACTTCATGAGTCGGTCTCTTCTTTTTATAAGTAGGGAAAGCGCTTCAAGAGCATCAGCCAGTATGGTCGCGATTGCGGTTTGCGCCTCCCCGATCCGGCAGTATGCTGGGCCCTGTTGCCGACCTGACCCGGAGTTTTTCCCATGGCTTACACGTTCATCACCGTGCCCTCGCCCGTCGGCGAGTTGAAGCTGGTCGCGAACGGTTCACGACTGGCCGCCATCCTCTGGGAAAACGACAAACCGAACCGGGTGCGCCTCGGGCCGATGAACGAAGCCCCTGACCATCCGGTATTGATGAAAACCGCGCGACAGCTGGAAGAATATTTTGCTGGAACGCGAAGTGCGTTCGATCTGGAGCTGGACTTTGCCGGCACCGAGTTCCAGAAAAAGGTCTGGGCCGCGTTGCTGACCATTCCGTTCGGCGAGACCCGGACCTACAGCCAGATTGCCCGACAGATCGGCCACCCAAGCGCAGTGCGTGCCGTCGGCGCGGCGAACGGGAAAAACCCGATTTCAATCATCGCGCCCTGCCACCGGGTGATCGGAGTCTCGGGGAAACTGACCGGATTTGCCGGAGGCCTGGAAGCCAAGGAGCGCCTGCTGACTCTGGAAGGAGGCCAGCGGTCAGACATCGGCAAAACCGGTGAGCTTTTTTAAGCGTCGAAGAAATTGTTCATGGCGGCATACTGCAGCAGCATGATGGTCTTGGCATCGCAGATCTCGCCACGATGGAATGCCGCCAACGCTTCGTCAAAACGCCACTCCAGCACGTCCAGCTCTTCGGTTTCCTCTTCCAGGCCACCTCCGGCGCTGACCTTGGATGCCGCGTCGTATTCGGCAACGAAAAAATGCAGCTTCTCGGTCACCGAACCCGGGCTCATGTAAGCCTCGAACACCTTCTTCACGTCGTGCACGCGATAACCGGTTTCTTCCTCGGCCTCGTCGCGGATACGCTGCTCCGGTGCTGCACCTTCCAGCAAACCGGCGGCGACCTCGATCAGCAGACCGTCATGACCGTTGACGAATACCGGCAACCGGAACTGGCGAGTCAGCACCACCGTGCGTTTCTCACGGTTGAACAACAGGATCGCCGCACCGTTGCCGCGGTCATACACTTCACGGGTCTGACGTTGCCATTCACCGTTGTTGCGCAGGTAATCAAAGGTGATTTTCTTCAGCAGGTACCAGTCGTGGGACAACACCTGAGTGTCGACGATGTTGACCCGCTCGGCTGTGTTGGACATGACGCTCGATCCTTTTTTGTCATCGATATCGGTGGTGACATGGTAGGCGAAAGGTTTGCCCGACGAACAGCACCTGGCTGATACCTGAACATTGCCGAACGCATTTGACGAAAAGCCCTACAGACATCACCTACTCGCCTGACTTCTTTCCCGTTTGATCCCCCGCACAGTTGCTCGCCTCTTCATTGACGCGCGAGTGATTGCCAATGCTTCCATCCGACCGGCTCCTGACCCTGAACAACAGCATCGGATTGCTGGTGGTCGCTGCGATGAATCCCGACCGACCCGACGTCGAAACCCTGTTTCGGGAATTCCGCCTCTGCCTCAACGACTATGACCGCTGGGCCGAGCAGTTCTGGACGGGAACCGCGCTGGATGTCGAGCAGGTGTTCAAGGTCGGCAACGATGTCCAGCTCAGTTCGCCGGTTGGCAGTCGAAAACCCGTCAGCCGTTCCGTCGTCATGTGCCCCGCTGCCGGGCCCCTCACGCTGGTGCACATGTTCGAAGCCGCGCGATTCGTGCCGATCGGCGATACCCCCGTCACCCTGGAACCGGTCATTTCTGACGCTGGCGGTGTGCTGGAATTCGGTGAACCGCAGCATTACACCATCGGCCCCAGCGGCATTCTCGAGGTCAGCGATTGCGACCGGGGCCAGCGTTATCGCATCACCTTCTTTCCCGATGTTTCCGCTTCACATGTCCGGACGCTGTACGCCTCCTATCAGGGGCTCATTGACGGTCTCGAAGGCTGGCTGCGCGAAGAATGGAACGGCTTTGAGCCGCAATGGACCGAGTTTTCCCGCGCCGGTTTTCTGAAGCGTTACGGTCAGTTGCAGCAGGTCGACTGGCGCGGTTTCGAAACGGCGCTCAATGGCGTCTGGGACGACGTGAAACAGCTGTTCGCCCTGCTCGCCGACTTGCAGGCCAATAGCGAAAAGCTTCTGCAATACCTGTCCGCCGCCGAACTGGAGGCCTTGCTCGGGGCGTCCGCCGAGGCCATCGCCAATGGCCTGCTGATGCTCAGCGACGAGCCGTTGCTGTTCATCCATCTGGCGGCGTTCACCAGTTGGCTGAAGATGCTGCCGCCGCAGTACCTGGCCGAGGTGGTGGCTGAAGTCCGGGCGGAGTTGCTGGTCAGTTTCCTGCTGATGTGCGTATCGGCCGGCATGGGCGTGCCGCTGCGCTTGAGCGCCAAGGTGCTCGGCAAGGTCAAGTCGCCGCGTGCCCGGGTATGGCTGGCGGCGTCGGCGTTGCGGTTGGCGGAACTGACTTCGGCGTCCGACCTGACCCGACATGCAAGCGCATTGAAACCGCTGATGGTCAATGCACGTCCGGCACCATTGCGACCGACTCCGGCAGTGCCGCTGGAGATTCGCACGGCGGATGCGCAGGTGCTGACCGTGCCCAACCCAGCGGCCATTGCGCGTCACAAGTCTCAAGGTTCGACGCGAATTGAGCGACATGAGCCTCGCGACGATGCGTCGGATCAGGCAAAAAACCCCAACGGCGACAGCGCCGATTGCGTCCCCCGCACCTGCACCAACGGCTGCCCGGTATCGATGGTCACTGGCGAAGAGCTGCTGACCCTGACCGATGGCGTGCTCGACGGGCTGCTGCCGTTCGAGTTCACCCGCCTGTACCGCACCAGCGCGGCGGAAATCGATGTCGGGCTGGGATTTGGCTGGAGTCATTCGCTGGCCCATCGGCTGGAGGTCGAGGGCGATGGTGTGGTCTGGATTGACCACGAGAACCGGCGCACACGGTTTCCGCTGCCGAGTGTCGAGCGCCCGGCGATTCACAACAGCCTGTCGCGGGCGGCGATCTTTCTCGGAGATGAGCCTGAGGAACTGATCGTTGCGCTGGCGGGGAATGCGGCGCGGTTCTATCACTTTCGGGCCGGGCGTCTGACGGCGATCAGCGATGCCTACGGCAATCGTCTGACGGTGCATCGGGATCTTTCCGACCGGATTCAGCGACTGGATAACGGCGCCGGACGTTCGCTGCTGTTGCGCTACGAGCGGGCGCACCTGGTCGCGGTCGATTATCAGGTTTTCTGTGAAGCCGCCTGGCGCACCGAGCAGACGCTGGTCAGCTACCGCTTCGATGCCCGCCACCGGCTGATCGAGGCGAGCAACGCCGCCGACGAGAGCGAGCGTTACGACTACGACGACCGGCACGTCATCCTGCAGCGGCAGTTAACGGGCGGCGCGAGTTTTTTCTGGGCGTGGGAGCGCGAGGGCAAGGCTGCGCGCTGCGTGCGGCACTGGGCGTCGTTTTCGCAGATGGACACGCGTTACGTCTGGGACGACGCCGGCAGCGTGCGGGTGCAGTACGTCGACGGCCGCGAAGAGGTTTATGTCCACGACGACACGGCGCGGCTGGTGCGGCAGGTCGCCGCCGACGGGGGTGAGCAGCGCAAGGCCTACGATGCGCAGGGTCGGTTGATCGCCGAGCAGGATGCGCTGGGGGCGGTCACCGAGTACCGCTACGACGATGCCGGACGGCTGATCGCGCTGATTCCGCCGGACGACGCGCCGACGTCCTACGAATACCGCAACGGTTTCCTGCACCGCCGCAGCCGGGGCGACGCCGAATGGACCTGTCGGCGCAATGCCCAGGGCGACATCACCGAAGCGGTCGATCCCGACGGCCATGTCACCCATTACCACTACGACCCCCAGGGGCGGCTGCTGTCGATCCGTTATCCGGACAGTGGTCGGCAGGTGTTCGTGTGGAACGACCTGGGCCAGTTGCTCGAGGAAAGCCTGCCCGACGGCGGGGTTCGGAAGTTTTCCTACGATGCGCTGGGCCGACGGATTGCAACGCAGGACGAACACGGTGCGGTCACCGGCCATGCCTGGGATGCCGTTGGCCGGCTGATCCAGACCACGCTGCCGACCGGGGCCACCCGAGCCTGGTCCTACAGCGCCTACGGCCAGATCACTGCCGAGCGCGACGAGCTGGGGCGCATCACCCGCTACGAGTATGACGACGACCTGCATTTGGTCAGCCGCCGGATCAACCCCGACGGCACGCGGTTGCAGTACCGCTACGACCATGCGCAGTTGTTGCTGACGGAGATCGAGAACGAGTCCGGCGAAAAATATCGGCTGGACTACACACCCACCGGATTGATCCGACAGGAAACCGGATTCGATGGCCGGCGCACCGCGTATGCCTACGACCGCAACGGCCACCTGCAGGAAAAGACCGAGTTTGGTGATGACGGCTCGACCTTGGTCACCGCTTATGAGCGTGACCGTGCCGGGCGTCTGCTGCGCAAGACTTTGCCCGATGGCAGCACGGTGGATTATCGCTACGACCGCCTCGGTCGGCTGACCGGCGTGGACGACGGCCAGAACCACCCGCTGGCCTTCGAATACGACCGACAGAACCGGCTGATCACCGAGCATCAAGGCTGGGGCACCCTGCGTTACACCTACGACGCCTGCGGCCAGCTCACCCGGATGCGCCTGCCGGACAACAGCAAGCTCGATTACCACTACGCCAAGGGCGGCGCGCTGACCGCGATCGACCTCAATGGCGCCTTGCTCACCCGCCACGTCTACCAGAACGGTCGCGAGCAACAACGCCAGCAGGGTCTGCTGCTCAGCGAATATGCCTACGACGAACAGGGGCGTTTGCTCTCCCACGCTGTCGGCCATCAACGCAGTGCCCTGTATCGCCGCGACTTTGCCTACAGCGCCAACGGCAACCTCGAACAGATTGCCGACACCCGCCACGGCCAGCGCAGTTACCAGTACGACGTCCTCGACCGGCTGATCCGCGTGCGCCACAGCCGCAACGACCTGCCGGAAGCCTTCGCCCACGACCCGGCGGGCAACCTGCTGCTGCAGGATCGCCCGGGCCCGAGCCACATCAAGGGCAACCGCCTGCTGATGCAGGGCGATCGCCACTATGACTACGACGCCTTCGGCAACCTGATCCGCGAACGCCGGGGCCGCGCGCAACAACTCGTCACTGCATACCGCTACGACAGTCAGCACCGCCTGATCGGCCTGACCCGCCCCGACGGCAGCACTGTGACCTACCACTACGACGCCTTCGGCCGCCGTATCCGCAAGACCGTCGACGGCCAGACCACCGAGTTCTTCTGGCAGGGCGACCACCTCGTCGCCGAAAGCAGCAAAGACCAGCACCGCAGCTTCATCTACGAACCCGGCACCTTCCGCCCATTGGCGATGCTCGACGGCCAGGGCCCGAAACGCGCCTGCCCGTTCTACTACCAGCTCGACCACCTCGGCACCCCGCAGGAACTGACCGACTACAGCGGCGAGATCGTCTGGTCGGCCAGGTACAACGCCTACGGCAAAACCACCTCGGTGGAACTGGCCGGCGACGACTACCTCGACCAGCCGCTGCGCTTTCAGGGGCAGTACTTCGATGCGGAAAGCGGGCTGCACTACAACCGCCACCGGTATTACGACCCGGACGTGGGACGGTACCTGACGCCGGATCCGGTGAAGCTGGCGGGTGGGTTGAACCAGTACCGGTACGTGCCGAATCCGACGGGGTGGGTGGATCCGTTGGGGTTGACGTCAAATTGTCCGCCGCCGAACAGGCCGGGATGTCCGGTGCCGGATGGGGTGGGTGGTTCGGCTGTTGATGAAGGTGAACTTCCCACCCCAAAGCCCAAATCTCGACCTGAAAACTTTGGCAGTGATGAGAAACTTGCCGGACATTTTGAAAAGCATGGCGCCGAATTCAAGGCGATGAATAAAGTAGAGTACTTGCTCATCGCACGAGATGTAGTGAATCAAGGCACTCGTGTGGAATACCTATACAAAGGAGAGGTTCGAGCAGGATATCTACAATTGATGGGGACCAATCGAAAAGGTGAAGCGAAATTTGCTTTTGTTGGCACCAACACAAATGATGAGATTACGACTCTTCACACCAAAAGTGGAAAAGAGTTTTGGCGGACAATAAATGGAAATACACAAGATAAAGCTGTGAGGCCTACCCATGACTGATACGCACAAAGTATTGATCGTTGAAATAGATCCAATCGTGGAAGACGCTATCTTGCTGGAGGTTGAGGGTGTTGCAGTCAGGTGCTTCGTAAGCTACAGCCCTTGGCAAATTGAGGTCGGAAGAACTTACGAAGTTGAGTTCGAAATGGTGTTGTCCGATGAAGAATGTGTTTCAGCAACCGCGTGTGAAAAAAAGCAGGTTGAGATGCTCGGCAATGGATTCTCCTGTGAGATTTATGGCTATCTGGATGGCGAATTTTTCAGATCGGTTATTGATTTTATGGATCAGGATATCCACTACGAATACCCACATTTGAATGGGAAATTCGTCAAAGTTAAAGCGGACAGGATAGATGCCTCTTTTGTTCGATAGCGTACGGCTAGGCCGATTAGGTGCCACCACAAAAAAGGGTTCAGGCTTCAACTCGAAAAAAGCCCGGCAGCGCTACCGGGCTTTTTCATTTGATTACCGCTGACGGGCCATATCGGCCATTGCGACATCTGGCACCTGCGTGACAGCCGCCACGCCGTTGATCAACGGCCCATAACGCCGACTGAACTCCCAGTTGTAAGGCACACGGTCCTTGCTGGTGCCGTTGTCCCAGTTCACCGACCAGGTCATCAAACCCTTGATCGGATGACCTTTGACCGCCAGGCGTTTCATCGCGTTGCCGACTGCATTTTTGTCGATCACGTAACCGGTGGCCGCAGCATCGTTGTTGGCAGGCAAGCCAATGACGAACTTGTCCGCGGGGATCTTCGTGAAACCGCGAGTGCCGGTTACCAGGCTTTCGGTCAGGTAATAGAGGAAGTCCTCTTTCATCGCATCATTGTTCTGTGCGATCCACGCACCGTTGCCGTTGTTGGCTTCCGGCACCCAGACACCATCACCACCCTGGTTGTAGAACTGCGGTGCGATGAAATCGTAGTAGCCTTCCAGTGCCTGCAGGTAACCGACGTATTTGCCGGAGGTGGTCAGGTATGGAAACTCCGGGGCCATGCTGATGATGAAATGTTTACCCTGGCCTGCGTAGTGATCCTTGACCAGTTTCAGGGCGGCTGGCAGGACGGTCTTGTTGGCGGCGAAATCAATCGCGCTCTGTTCAAGATCGATGTCCAGGCCGTCGAAACCATAGGTTTCCACCAGACGGATGATTTCGTTGGCCAGCGGTTGCTCCTGACCGGCACGCAACTCGATGTGCGCATCGGCGCCGCCAAGGGAAATCAATACCGCCCGCCCCTGACTGTTGAGTACGCCAACCTGACGGCGGAACTCGGCATCCGAGACGTTATAGGGCTTGAAGGTGGGAATTCCGCTTCCCTTCATGAATGCGACTGCAACCACGTTGTAGTCCTTGGGTACGTCCGCCAGCGCAATGTTGGCGAATTGACCACGTTGATAGCCGTCGCTCGGACCGGCCGGCCAGTTATGCCAGAAGCCCATGAGGATCTTCTTGCCGACGATGCTCGGCATCAGCGAGGCAGCGTCGCTCGCCTGGTTTTGCATTAGCGTGAAGTCGATGTTTGACATGTTCTAATCCTTCAGAACGTGTAAGTGGGTGGTGCGGACTTATTTGAAGTCCACATCAAAGGCCTGATAGAAGGCGTTACCGGTGTTGGCGACGATCCACATCAGGACAATGACGTGTCGCCCGTGCTTGTTGGCCGGAAGTTTGACCGCGTGATTGACCTTGGCCTTCAGCTCCGCTGAATGACTGTAGTACGGCACTTGCGGATAGAAGTCCTCGGCGAACGGTTTTGTTTCCAGTTGTGCACGGGTGATGCGCTGTTTCGGGTCCCAGCCATCCTTGGTGATCAGCCAGCGATAACCCCGGGTGGTGTGGGGCGCGGTGTATTCCCATTTCACTTCAAGGGTCTGGCCCGGGGTGACGTTGAGCAGCGGCCAGGTGAACGGGCGACCGAGTTTCTTGCTCATTTCCTCGTCGGTGAAGTTCACACAGTCACGGGCGTCATCCTTGCCGCCACTGAGAATGTGTCCATCGGCCGGCGGTACGACGCTCGGGTTATCGGATTCGAACGGTGCCGGGAACGGACCGGCCACCAGCGCCGGGAAGTTCTTGCCGCCTTCCATCTCGTTGACCTGCCAGCCACCGAGCAGTCCTTGTTCGATGGCCACCGCACCACGGCTTGCAGGGGAAATGACGCGACCGTGTCGCAGTTGGGTTTGAGCTTGTGGTTGATTCATGATTTTCACTCCATTGATTTAAGAACTCTCCTTTCCGGGGAGAGGCCTTCAAGCTAACGGAGGGGGATTTTTTGTCCATCGGCGGTTTTGTCGCAGTCCGCCGATGCAAGACCAGAAAATCACTGAAAATACTGGATATAAATACAGTACATTGCGACGACTCTCACCCGACGCAGGGCAAAAAGATTACACGGCGTTATTACAAAGGCCTGCATTTACCGACTCAGACGAGCTGCGCCTTGAACTCTTTTTCATACTGCCCGGCAAGCTGTTCTTTCTGCCTGTCGTCGAGCAGCTTGCCGGCCATCTGGAAGAACTTCTGCTCCTCTTCCTTCAAATGGTGATGGACCTTGTCCGAGAGTTTTTTCGCCATGGCCAGCCAGGCCGGACTGGACATTTCGGTCTCGTCGAGTTCCTCCATCATCTCGTCCATTTCATGGTGTTCGGCGATGGCGTGGCGACTGAGATCGACGCCGTTGTCAAACGCCATCAACGGGATATAGAAGTGACGCTCTTCGGCTGTCTCGTGCGCCTGCAGCTCGGCCTTCAGTTGCTTGTAGGCTTCGACGCGCTCCGGGGTATCGCCGCTGGTTTCGATCAACGCCCTGGCATAGCTGCGCTGGCGGTCATGGCTTTCGCGAAGGGCTTCGAAAATGTTCATGGACTCTCCTCGACAGAAGCATTCGGAATGAACGCTTTCAAGGGCTAGACCATCAAGCGCAAGCGACGGTTCCAGCGGCCCAATGCCGGTATGGCTCAATCGGCCGCGTCGCGATAGGCTGCCGGTTCACGGCCATAAGGATGTTGCACATGAGTTTACGGATCGAGCTGTCGCAAGACTCCACGGAAGAAGAACGCCTGGCCATTCTGGCGCCCCTGCATGCCTACAACGTCGCTCAGGCCGGGATAAAAGTGTCGGAACCGCTCACACTGCTGGTTCGCGATGAGCAAGGCAACATCCTTGGAGGGCTCTACGGACGGTTGGTCTGCCAGTGGTTGTTCGTCGATTTGCTTTCGGTGCCGGAGCAGGGTCGCCATCAGGGGATCGGTACGAAATTGATGCGTATGGCCGAAGACCTGGCGCGGGAGAAAGGTTGCATCGGGGCCTGGCTCGACACCTTCGATTTTCAGGCGCCGGCGTTCTACAGGAAGCTGGGGTATAGCCAGTTTGGCGAGTTGACGGATTATCCGCCGGGGCACAAACGCCTGTTTTTCCAGAAGCGTCTGGACGTCTGAGCCCCCGAGCTTGGCGAGGTATTACAGACAGGTCGCCAACGCCGCCAACCGGCGTTTGGCGACGAAGTCGTCCTTCTGCGCGTAGTAATTCAGCACCGTGCCGGACGCAGTAGTGGTCAAGTCGACAAACGATTCTGCCGAACGGGTGTAGACCGTCGAACCACCCTTCTTGCCCGGTTGCAGATACGCCGCCGCATCGACGCCGAACACCGCTTCGTCCTGCCAGGCGAACTGCACGCACTCGGCCACGACTTTCTCGGGCTTGTCCGAATTCAGGATTTTGTAGGGGGTTTGAGTGCGGGCGTTTTCCATCACCGAACCCGCGCAGCCGGCCAGCAGAGTTGCCGCCAGTGCCATCATCAGCATTCGCATTGCATTTGCTCATTCGGAAAAAAACGGACTGTATCACCGCAACGCGCAAAACCGCTCTGCTTTACTGCATTTAAAGCGCGACACACGCCGACAGCTGCGGCACATTAGGGTCATTCGCCCCCACAAGGAACCCCCATGGCGCCTAACGACCAGCGACATGAACATGCCCTGAAACTGTTTCTGGATGCGCGCCCCGAGTTGCGCGACACCCTCGATCATCTCAATCCGTTACTGGCCCAGGCCAAGGGCGAAACCCCGACGCAGTATCGCGAGGAACGCCTGCACGAAGCCTTCGAAGCCGAGGCCGAAAGCCAGGGACTGTTTGCCTGGGAACTGACCTTGCAGCTGACTTCAGCCACCCCCGAGGAATATCAGGCGCAGCGTCTGGAAGTACACCGTGAAGTAGCCGAGATGGCCGGGATGGACTGGTTGGAATATTGCGACCTTTATGGCATAGAACCCTGACCTCCAATCAAGGACATCCTCGTCAATGTTGCCGACCGCCTCGACTCACCGCGCCAGCCCCGGTCACCTGCGCACGCAGAAATGGCGTGGTCGCGTGGGGCTGGCCATGGTGGCCGCGCTTTCGGTGCTGGCGGGGATGACCGACGCCATCGGCTTCATGGCCAGTGGCGACTTCGTTTCATTCATGAGCGGGAACACCACCCGGCTGGCGGTGGCGATCAGTGATGGCGATGTGAGTCTGACGCTGCGGCTGGTGATCCTGGTCGCCACATTTGTTTTCGGCAATGCCCTGGGCGTGGTGATCGGTCGCCTCGGCGGGCGTCGCGCACTGCCGTTGCTGCTGTGCATCGCGACACTGCTCTGCGGGGCTGCCGCGTGGCCATCCGACGTGCAACTGCCAGCGCTGCTGGCGGCGATCATCGCCATGGGCATGCTCAACGCTGCAGTGGAGGAAGTGAACGGTCTGGCGGTGGGGCTGACTTATGTCACCGGTGCACTCTCGCGGTTCGGTCGCGGCCTGGGGCGCTGGATAATGGGTGAGCGGCGCAACGGCTGGCGCGTGCAACTGGTGCCGTGGAGCGGCATGTTCATCGGCGCCATCCTCGGTGCTGTGCTGGAACATCACCTGGGGCTCAAAGCGTTGTATGCCAGTGGTTTGCTGGCGGGGTTGATCGGCGTGGTTTCGCTGAAAATCCCCCGGCGCTGGCAGTTGGGTTACATGCCGCGCTGACGTCTGCAGCAACATCGACTTCGCCGCCCCGCCGAGAAAGCTTTATCATGGCCGCAGTTTTGCTGATCGAGTCCGCCATGAAGTTCGCCATTGCAGTGTTTTCCGCCGCCCATGCGCCCTCCTCGCGCCGCGCCTTGCTGTTCGCGCAGGCAGCGTTGGCCGGCGGACATGAAATTGTCCGGCTGTTTTTCTATCAGGACGGGGTCTACAACGCGTCCGACGCCGTGGTCACCCCGCAGGACGAAACGGACCTGCCCAAACAGTGGCGAACCTTTATCACCGAACAGAACCTGGATGGTGTGGTGTGCATCGCCGCCGCCCTGCGTCGCGGCGTATTGAACACCGAGGAAGCCGGGCGCTATCAGCGTGATGCCGTAGCCGTCAGCGCGCCGTGGGAGTTGTCCGGTCTCGGTCAATTGCATGACGCGGTGCAGGATGCCGATCGTCTGATCTGCTTCGGAGGCGCGTGACATGGCCAAGTCCCTTCTGATTATCAGCCGTCAATCACCGTGGTCCGGCCCCGGCGCCCGCGAAGCACTGGACATCGTGCTGGCCGGCGGCGCCTTCGATCTGCCGATCGGCCTGCTGTTTCTCGACGACGGCGTGTTGCAACTGGCCGCCGGACAGAACGCCAGGGCGCTGCAACAGAAAGACTTGAGCGCCAACCTGCAGGCGTTGCCGATGTTCGGCGTCGAAGAGCTGTTCTACTGCGTCGACAGCGCCAGTGCCCGCGGCCTCGGTGATCGCTCGCTGGACGAGGCGCAGCCCTTGGCTGCTGCACAAATCACCGCCCTTATTGACCGTTACGACCAGGTGATCACCCTCTGATGTCGACCTTGCATGTGTTGTCCCATTCCCCATTCGGCGACGAACGCCTGACCAGTTGCCTGCGTCTGCTCGGCACTGCCGACGCGCTGCTGCTGTGTGGCGACGCCGCTTATGCGTTGCAACCCGGCACCGCGCCATTCATTGCACTGGAAACGCGACGAGTGAAGCTCTTCGTCCTGGCCGAAGACGCGCAGGCCCGCGCCTTGCAGGTTCCGGACTGGGCCGAAGCCATCGATTATGCGGCCTTCGTCGAGCTGTCGATCCATCACGACAAGGTCAACACCTGGCTATGAATGCATTGGCTGTAGGCACCCGCACCATCGAACTGGACAAAGATGGCTTCCTGGTCGACCTCAACGACTGGACGCCCGAAGTCGCCAGCGCCCTCGCTGCTGCCGAAGACATCGAACTGAGCACCGAACACTGGGAAGTCCTCGAACTGCTGCGCAGCTTCTATGCCGAATTCCAGCTGTCGCCAGCCACCCGTCCACTGATCAAGTACACCGCGCTCAAACTCGGCGCCGAGAAAGGCAACAGCCTGCACCTGAACCGACTGTTCAAAGGCACCCCTGCCAAACTCGCCGCGAAACTGGCGGGCCTGCCCAAACCGACGAACTGCCTATGACCGACTATCCAGCGTTGACTCTCGAAACGCCCGCCGAACATCCGTTCGCCCAGTTCGTGCGCATCCTCGGCAAGGGCAAGCGCGGCGCCCGCGACCTGACCCGCGAGGAAGCCCGGGAAGCCATGGGCATGATCCTCGACGAAGCGGTCGAAGAAACCCAGCTCGGCGCGTTCCTGATGTTGCTGCGACACAAGGAAGAGAGTGCCGAAGAGATGGCCGGTTTCACCGAGGCTTTGCGTGAGCGTTTGAAGGCGCCGGCATTGAAGGTCGATCTGGACTGGCCGACCTACGCCGGCAAGAAACGTCATCTGCCGTGGTATCTGCTGGCGGCCAAGTGCCTGGCGCAAAACGGTGTACGTATCTTCATGCACGGCGGCGGCGCGCACACTGCCGGGCGTTTGTACTCCGAACAGTTGCTCGGCGAGCTGAACATTCCGCTGTGCCGCAACTGGCAACAGGTCGGTGCCGCTCTGGACAACGGCGGGCTGGCGTTCATGCCGCTGGTGGACTGGGCGCCGCAGCTGCAACGGATGATCGACCTGCGTAACACCCTCGGCCTGCGCTCGCCGATTCACTCGCTGGCGCGGATCCTCAATCCGCTGGGTGCGCGTTGCGGCTTGCAGAGTATTTTCCACCCCGGTTATCAAGCGGTGCACCGCGATGCCAGCGGCCTGCTCGGCGACACGGCAGTCGTGATAAAGGGGGACGGCGGCGAAATCGAGATCAACCCGGATGCCGACAGCCACTTGTACGGCACCACCGGTGGCGAGAGCTGGGACGAGGAATGGCCGCAGCTGTCGGCGCAGCGTCACGTCAAACCGGCATCGCTGGATATCGAGCATCTGAAGGCCGTCTGGCGCGGCGATGTGGTCGACAGCTACCCGCAAATGGCGCTGATTTCAACCATGGCGTTGGCGCTACGCGGCCTCGGCCAGAGCCGTGAACAGGCCTTTGAAAGCGCCGAGCAATACTGGGCTGCACGGAACAAATCGATTTAACCGATCATTAACGCCCGATCTTTGCGCTTTTTGTTCGAACTCATCGGAATAGACTGGGCTCCAACGATTATTGGTTTCTGGAGTCTTGATCATGGGTTTACTCGTCGACGGCCACTGGCAGGACAAGTGGTACGAAAGCAGCAAGGACGGCGCGTTTCAGCGCGAGCAGGCGCAGCGCCGCAACTGGGTCACTCGCAACGGCGAGCCCGGCCCGAGCGGTGAAGGAGGCTTTGCCGCCGAAGCCGGGCGTTATCACCTTTACGTCTCTCTCGCCTGTCCATGGGCCCACCGCACACTGATCCTGCGCAAACTCAAGGGCCTGGAAAGCCTGATCGACGTTTCGGTGGTCAGCTGGCTGATGCTGGAAAACGGCTGGACCTTCGACCGGAACCTCGGGTCGACCGGCGACAGACTCGATCACTTCGACTTCATGCACCAGCGCTACACCGCCGATACTGCCGACTACACCGGCCGCGTCACCGTACCGGTGCTGTGGGACAAGAAGCTCAAGCGCATCGTCAGCAACGAATCGGCGGAGATCATCCGCATGTTCAACAGCGCCTTCGATGACTTGACCGGCAACGATCTGGACTTCTATCCGGCGCCATTACGTGGCGAGATCGACGCGCTGAACGAGCGGATCTACCCTGCCGTGAACAACGGCGTGTACCGCGCCGGGTTTGCCACCTCGCAGAACGCCTACGAAGAAGCCTTCGACGATGTGTTCGCCGAACTCGATCATCTGGAGCAGGTGCTGGGCGCCAACCGTTATCTGACGGGCGAATACCTGACCGAGGCGGACGTACGCTTGTTCACTACGCTGATTCGTTTCGACGCGGTGTACCACGGGCATTTCAAATGCAATCTGCGGCGGATCAGCGACTATCCGAACCTGTCGAACTGGCTGCGTGAGATGTACCAGTGGCCTGGCATTGCCGAGACCGTTGATTTCCAGCACATCAAGCATCACTACTACGGCAGCCACAAGACCATCAACCCGACCGGGATTGTGCCGAAGGGACCGGAGCAGGATTTTACGGTCGCCCATGACCGGAACCGGTTGGGCGGGAAAGGGGTTTGGCGTCAGAGCTGAGTTGTTCAGCGTTTTTGCAGGCCTCTTCGCGAACAGGCTCGCTCCCACGTTGGATCTGTGCCGTGCACAAATCCCCTGTGGGAGCGAGTCTGCTCGCGAATGGGGTTACTCGGTTTTCAGACCTGCCCCTGAGCGCCCTCGAACCACGCCAGTTTCTCGCGCAGTTGCACCACTTCGCCGACGATGACCAGTGTCGGCGCATGCACTTCATGCTCCGCCACCAGACGCGGCAGATCAGCCAGCGTGCCGGTAAAGACTCGCTGATTGACCGTGGTGCCCTGCTGGATCAGCGCTGCCGGGGTATCGGCGCAGCGGCCATGCTTGATCAACTGCTCGCAGATGACCGGCAGCCCCACAAGCCCCATGTAGAACACCAGCGTCTGCGCCGGCGCGACGAGGTCGGCCCACGGCAGATCGGTGGATCCGTCCTTCAGGTGCCCTGTCACGAAGCGCACTGATTGCGCGTAATCGCGATGGGTCAGCGGAATCCCGGCATACGCCGCACAACCGCTGGCGGCGGTAATGCCCGGCACCACCTGGAACGGGATGCCATGGGCTGCCAGTTCCTCGATCTCCTCCCCGCCACGGCCGAAGATGAACGGATCCCCGCCCTTCAACCGCACCACGCGCTTGCCGGCCCTGGCCAGATCCACCAGTTGCTGGTTGATCTGATCCTGCGGCACGGCGTGATCAGCGCGGCGCTTGCCGACGTAAACCCGCTCGGCATCACGACGGCACAGCTCAAGAATCGCTGGCGCCACCAGGCGGTCATACAGCACGACATCGGCTTGCTGCATCAGACGCAAGGCACGGAAGGTCAGCAGATCCGGATCGCCCGGCCCGGCGCCCACCAGATACACCTCACCCGTTGCCACAGGCGCTTCACCGTCGATCTTCGCCTGCAACAGACGTTCGGCTTCAGCGCCCTGCCCGGCCAGTTGTCGATCGGCAATCGGGCCCTGGAACACGTCTTCCCAAAACGCACGACGCTGTTGCACATCGGGAAACAGGCCTTTGACCTGATCGCGAAAGCGCGCGGCCAGACCGGCCAGATGACCGAAGGTCGACGGAATCCAGGTTTCGATCCTGGCGCGGATCAGCCGGGCCAGCACCGGCGCATCGCCGCCGCTGGAGACCGCAACGATCAGCGGCGAACGATCGACGATCGCCGGAAAAATCACGCTGCACAGCGCTGGCGCATCCACCACGTTGACCGGTACACAGCGCCGATGGGCATCGGCGGAGACTTGCGCATTCAACGCTTCATCGTCGGTGGCGGCAATGATCAGCCCGCAACCGTCCAGATCCGTTTCGGCGTAACCACGCAACTGGCATTCACCGCCGCCGGCGGCAACCAGTTCACGCAGTTGCGCTTCGATTTCAGGTGCGACGACCCGCAGCAGCGCACCGGCATCGGCCAGCAGGCGGGATTTGCGCAAGGCAATCTCTCCCCCGCCGACAACCAACACACGACTGCCGCGCAGATTGTGAAACAGCGGCAGATATTTCATTTAGCCGATGACCTCGAGGCCACCCATGTAAGGTTTCAGCACGTCCGGTACACGGATCGAACCGTCGGCCTGCTGGTAGTTTTCCAGCACCGCCACCAGGGTACGACCGACTGCCAGACCGGAACCGTTCAGGGTGTGTACCAGCTCGGGCTTGCCGGTTTCCGGGTTGCGGAAACGCGCCTGCATGCGGCGGGCCTGGAAGTCGCCGCAGTTGGAGCACGACGAGATTTCACGGTATTTGTCCTGGCTCGGGATCCACACCTCCAGGTCGTAGGTCTTGACCGCGCTGAAGCCCATGTCGCCGGTGCACAGCGCCAGGGTACGGTAAGGCAGGCCCAACAGCTGCAGAACCTTCTCGGCGTTGGCGGTCAGGCCTTCCAGCGCTTCCATGGATTTGGACGGCTCGACGATCTGGACCATCTCGACCTTGTCGAACTGGTGCTGGCGGATCATGCCGCGCGTGTCACGACCCGACGCACCGGCTTCGCTGCGGAAGCACGGGGTGTGGGCGACGAACTTGATCGGCAGTTGTTTCGCGTCGACGATTTCACCGGCCACGATGTTGGTCAGCGACACTTCGGCGGTCGGGATCAGGTACAGATCGGCTTCGCCTTCGCGACCGATCTTGAACAGGTCTTCTTCGAACTTCGGCAGTTGACCGGTGCCTTGCAGCGCCGGGGCCTGAACCAGATAAGGCGTGTAAGCCTCTTCGTAGCCATGCTCGGTGACGTGCAGGTTGATCATGAACTGCGCCAGTGCGCGGTGCAGACGGGCAATCGGGCCGCGCAACAGGGCAAAACGTGCGCCGGACAGTTTGGCGGCGGTTTCGAAGTCGAGCCAGCCGAACTTCTCGCCCAGGGCCACGTGGTCCTGAACAGGGAAATCGAAGGCAGTCGGGGTGCCCCAACGGCGGACTTCGACGTTGCCGTCTTCGTCTTCGCCAACCGGCACCGATTCGTGCGGCAGGTTCGGAATGTTCAGCAGGATGGTGTCCAGCTCGGCCTGGATGCCTTCCAGCTCGGCTTTGCCGGAAGTCAGCTCGTTGCCCATGCGCTCGACATCGGCCATCAACGGTGCGATGTCTTCGCCGCGCTGCTTGGCCTGACCGATGGACTTGGAACGCGCGTTACGCTCGGCCTGCAGTGTTTCGGTGCGGGTCTGGACGGTCTTGCGCTTTTCTTCCAGCGCTTCGATGCGCGCGACATCCAGGGCAAAGCCACGGGAAGCCAGGCGGTCCGCTACGTCCTGAAGGTTGCTACGTAACAGTTTGGAATCGAGCATATCGGTTTCTCGTTATCAAAGTTTGGTCAGGGACAGGCCGGCCCACGTCGCGAGCAGCCCGCCGAATACGCTGATGGCCGCATAGCCCAGGGCCAGCGGAACCTGCCCGCTTTCCAGCAGGCGCACCGTATCCAGTGAAAAGGATGAAAAAGTCGTCAGCCCCCCGAGGAAGCCGACCATCAACCCGGCGCGCACCTCGACGGGGACTTCCGGGCGTATCAAAAACAGGCCGTACAGCATGCCGATCAACAGGCAGCCCACGATATTAACGGCCAGCGTCGCGGTATAGAAGTGCCGCGGCCAATTGGCGTTGACCCAATTGCCGGTGGCGAAGCGCAACAAGGTGCCGGCAATCCCGCCGACGGAGACTGCAACGATCAGTGGAACCACTATTTTCTCCGCTGCCGGGGGCTTAATCGATCGAGTTGGGCAAGGTGGTTGAGCTTCTCGCCGATCTTCAACTCCAGGCCACGGGGCACCGGCTGATAGAACGGAATCGGATCGAGTTCTTCCGGGAAATAATCTTCGCCGGCGGCGTAGGCGTCCGGCTCGTCATGGGCATAGCGGTATTCGTCGCCATAACCCAACTGCTTCATCAGTTTGGTCGGCGCATTGCGCAGATGCAGCGGCACTTCCAGCGAGCCATGTTCGGCGGCGGCGCGCAGCGCAGTCTTGAAGCCCATGTACACCGCATTGCTTTTCGGCGCACAGGCAAGGTAAGTGATAGCCTGGGCCACCGCGAGTTCGCCTTCGGGGCTGCCGAGCCGCTCCTGCACTTCCCATGCGGCCAGACACAGACTCAAGGCGCGAGGGTCGGCGTTACCGATGTCTTCGCTGGCCATGCGCACTACACGCCGGGCGAGATACAGCGGATCGCAGCCGCCATCGATCATCCGCGCAAACCAGTACAGCGCGCCGTCCGGATTGGAACCGCGCACCGACTTGTGCAGCGCGGAAATCTGGTCGTAGAACGCTTCGCCACCCTTGTCGAAACGGCGGCGGGTATCGCCGAGCAGGCTTTGCAGCAGCTCGGTGCCCATCTCGCTGTTGTCTTCGGCCAGGTCCGAGGCGTTTTCCAGCAGATTGAGCAGACGCCGGCCATCGCCATCGGCGGCGGACAACAGCATCTGAAAGCCTTCGTCGCTGAGGGTCAGATGACGCTTGCCCAGGCCACGGTCTTCGGTGAGTGCGCGGTGCACCAGTTTGCGCAACGCGGTTTCGTCGAGGCTTTTGAGTACATAGACCCGCGCCCGCGACAGCAATGCGTTGTTCAGTTCGAAGGAAGGGTTTTCGGTGGTGGCGCCGATGAAAATCAGCGTGCCATCCTCCACGTACGGCAGAAACGCATCCTGCTGGGACTTGTTGAAGCGGTGCACTTCATCGACAAACAGAATCGTGCGCCTGCCGTACTGACCGGCCTGCTGCTTGGCGATTTCCACCGCCTGACGGATCTCTTTGACCCCGGCGAGCACTGCCGAAACCGTTTCGAAGTGCGCATCCGAGACTTCCGCGAGCAGCCGCGCCAGGGTGGTCTTGCCCACGCCCGGCGGGCCCCAGAAGATCATCGAATGCAGGGCGCCCTGCTCCAGCGCCTCGCGCAAAGGCTTGCCGCGAGCGAGCACGTGTTCCTGACCGACGTACTCGTCCAGATTGGTCGCCCGCAAACGGGCGGCCAGTGGCTGGGCAATCGGTGCACTGCGAAACAGATCCATCACGTAGCGTTGAAACCTCTGTGTTTATTCCTGGATCACATCGGCACCCTTGGGGATGTCGAACTTGAACTTCGAAGCCGGGACCGCTTCGTTGGCCTTCACACCGGTAAACAGGATGTTGGTGCGCTGGCCGACGCTGTCGATCAGTTGCATATCATTGACCAGACCGTTGCGGAACGACAGGCGCAGGCTGTCGAACAGGGTGTCCTTGGTTTTCGGTTTCAAAGTGAAATCGATCACACCGCCCGCCTCTTTGGCGGTGATGTCGAAGCTCTGGCTGATCTTCGACACGTCACCGGACAGCAGCAGGGCCGGGGTCTGGGTCAGGCGTTCGTCCAGTTTCTTGATGGTCGCCTGCTCCAGGTCCGGGTCCCACAGGGTGACTTTCTTGCCGTCGGAGACCATGGTCTGCTCGGCCGGCGCATTGGTGTGCCAGTAGAACAGACCCGGACGCTGCAGGGTCATGTCGCCAGTGGTTTCCTGCAACTGGGTACCACTGCCGTCAAGGGTCAGCTGGGAAAAATTGGCGGTCAGGGTCCTGGATGTTTCCAGCAATTGGGTCAGGCGTGCCACGTCCTTGTCATCGGCGTGAGCCGTGAGGGTGGTCAGAGCCAGTACCGGCAGCAGCATGCGGATAAGACGCATGGGAGTCCTCTTGAATACGCGTGGGAAATTGGACGGCGCCTCATGGGCCGTCCATTGCATTTGAATCAGTCGCGCACCGGGCCGGGAGCCAGGACTTCGCGGGAACCGTTGGTGTTCATGGCCGTCACGACCCCGGCCATTTCCATGGCTTCGATCATGCGCGCAGCACGGTTGTAGCCGATCTTGAGCTTGCGCTGTACAGCGGAGATGGAGGCGCGACGGCTTTCCAGCACGAACTGCACGGCTTCGTCATACAGTGCGTCGGCTTCCGGATCGTCACCGTCACCACCGCCGCTGCTGCCTTCGAATCCGCTGCCCGCCTCTTCGACACCGTTGAGGATGTCATCGTTGTACTCCGGTGCGCCGCGCAGTTTCCAGGCCTCGACCACCCGATGCACTTCATCGTCGGATACGAACGCGCCGTGAACCCGGATCGGCAGGCTGGTGCCCGGTGGCATGTAGAGCATGTCACCGTGGCCGAGCAACTGTTCGGCGCCGCCCTGGTCGATGATGGTCCGGGAGTCGATCTTGCTCGATACCTGGAACGCCATCCGCGTCGGGATGTTGGCCTTGATCAGACCGGTGATCACGTCCACCGAAGGCCGCTGGGTCGCGAGGATCAAATGGATACCTGCAGCTCGTGCTTTCTGGGCGATACGGGCGATCAGTTCTTCAACCTTCTTGCCGACGATCATCATCATATCGGCGAATTCGTCCACGACCACGACGATGGTCGGCAGCTTCTGCAGCAGCGGCGCTTCGTCGTGGATGTTTTCGCGCTTGTACAACGGATCGCTCAGCGGCTCGCCGGCGTCCTGGGCTTCCTTGACCTTGGCGTTGAAGCCGGACAGGTTTCGAACGCCCATCTTCGCCATGAGCTTGTAGCGACGCTCCATCTCGGCAACGCTCCAGCGCAGGGCGTTGGCAGCGTCCTTCATGTCGGTCACAACCGGACACAACAGGTGCGGAATACCTTCGTAGATCGACAGCTCGAGCATTTTCGGGTCGATCATGATCAGTTTGGCGTCGTCCGGGCCGGACTTGAACAGGATCGACAGGATCATCGCGTTCACACCCACCGACTTACCGGAACCGGTTGTACCGGCCACCAGCAGGTGAGGCATCTTCGCCAGGTCGGTGATGACCGGTTTGCCGCCGATGTCGTGACCCAAAGCCAGAGTAACCGGCGACTTGAAGTTGTCGTACTCGGGTGTCGACAGCACTTCGGAGAAACGCACGATCTGCCGGTCTTCGTTGGGAATTTCGATACCGACCGTGGTCTTGCCCGGAATCACTTCCACCACCCGAACACTGGTCACGGCCAGCGAACGCGCAAGGTCTTTCGCCAGGTTGGCGATACGGCTGACCTTCACACCGGCTGCCGGCTGGATTTCGTAACGGGTAATGACCGGGCCCGGGTGGATCGAATCCACGGTGACTTCGACGCCGAACTCCTTGAGCTTGATTTCCAGCAGATGGCCGATGGCGGCCAGCGACTCCGGCGAGTGGTTGAGCTGTTTCTTTTCCGCCGCATCAAGAATCGAGATCGGCGGCAGGGTGCCCTCCACCGCACTGTCGACGAACAGGGGAACCTGTTTTTCCTTCTGCACGCGCTTGCTCGGCTCCGGCGCCTTGACCGGGGCCGGCATGATCACCGGCGGCACCTGTTTCTCGCGCTCGGACATGTGCTTGCTCAGGGCCTGCTCACGCTCGATCAGACGTTCCTTGACCTTGGCCTGCTCACGTTTGTCGGTGACGGTCGGCGCGACCACGTCATGCACCCGGTCATCGACTTCACGCAATTGCGCCACCAGCTGCTTGCGCTCGGTGCGCGCCGACCACCAGCGATTGATCGCACCCTGGAACAACTCGAACAGGTCGAGGGTGATCTTGCCGGTAACGTCCATCACCTTGAACCACGAAAGGTCAGTGAATACGGTCAGGCCGAACAGGAACAATGCGATGAACAGCAATGTACTTCCCTGAATGTTCAGGGCGTTGCGGGCCAGATCGCCGAGGCTTTCGCCCAGCGCCCCGCCGGCGCCGGCCGGCAATGCGGTGGCGGCATGAAAATGAATGTGCGCCAGCGCCGCACCGGAGAGCACCAGGAACACCAGACCGATCAGGCGCCAGGAAAACAGCCAGCCACTCCATTGCCACGGCTCATGGCGCTGACGAAAGATCTGATACGCCTTGATCGCCAGCAACAGCGGAAAGATGTAAGCAAAGTAACCCAGCACCATGAACAGGATGTCGGCGCTGTAGGAGCCCGCCGGGCCACCGAAGTTCTGCACGTCGTCGATCTTGCTGTTATGGCTCCAGCCCGGATCGTCCTTGCCGTAGGTCAGCAAGGCCATCATCAGGAACAGGCACAGGGCGCCAATGGCGATCAATGCACCTTCCTTGAGCCGGTAGTGCAACTGCTGACGCCAGAGCGGAACGACTGTTTTTGGTGCTTCCGTGGATTTCTTCAAAACGCTTCTTTTCCTGCGCCAGAGGCGCGTCCTTCTATTAAATGACGATAAAAAACTGCCCGATCCAGGCAGGTAAAAAATTGACGAGCGCAACCGAGACTACTTTTAACACTGCGTCCGGTCTTTTATAAACACAGCACGTAGCGAATATTCTGTAACAGCCCGGCATTGTACGGGTTTGCGCGCTTGATGCCATGCTTCGAACCTCAAGCTCAAGCATAGCCAAACAGACGCAACCTGCGATGCAATTTGAGCATGCATTGTCTTTTGTGACAAAGGCTTATGAGGTGTATTTGATGAACGTAACGAAGCACACATCATCGCGCCGAATGCCCGTCTACGACCGCATCCTGAAGGGCAAGTTGCAGAAGAGCCGACATCGCGCAGGTTCGGGAGGACAATCCCGTCATTTATCGGCACACTTCGCATCGGACCCAAATACCCACCGCCCTCCCCTTCTGTAAGCCCGGACGCCATGCTGACTTGGTTACAACGCAATTCACTGACTTTCCCGCCACTGGAAAAGGCCATGCGCGATCCCAACGGATTGCTGGCGGCCGGTGGTGACCTGTCTGCCGATCGCTTGATCCAGGCCTATCGCCACGGCTGCTTTCCATGGTTTTCCGAAGGCCAGCCGATTCTCTGGTGGTCGCCGGATCCACGCACCGTGCTGTTTCCCGACGAACTGCACATTTCCCGCAGCCTGGGCAAACTGCTGCGCAAACAGCGCTTCCAGGTGACATTCGATCAGGACTTCGCAGCCGTCATCCACGCCTGTGCCGCACCTCGAGCATACGCGGATGGCACCTGGATCACCGAGGCCATGCAAGATGCCTACATCGAATTGCACCGGCGCGGCTTCGCCCATTCAGTGGAAGTGTGGGATGAAGGCGAGCTGGTCGGGGGCCTCTATGGCCTGGCGATGGGGCAACTGTTTTTTGGCGAATCAATGTTCAGCCGCGCCGACAACGCCTCCAAATATGGCTTCGCCACGCTTGTGCAACACCTGAAAAACTCGGGGTTCGTATTGATCGACTGCCAGATGCCGACCGATCATCTGCACAGCCTCGGTGCACGGGCGATTTCTCGCAGCACATTTGCCGATTATCTGTCCCGGCATCTCGACCGGCCCAGCCAGGTCACTTGGGTTTGCTGAGCGACATTTGCGCGCGTGGCTTACACTTAATTCACCAGCTTATCCCGAGGGTTGATCATGACCGAGTTGGCGCGGTTGAAGTTCTATGCCACTCAGCCTCACTCTTGCAGTTATCTGCCCGAGGAGCAGGCCACGACCCTGTTTCTCGACCCCAGTCAGCCCATGGATGTGCATGTCTACGCAGACCTGTCGGAAATGGGCTTTCGTCGCAGCGGCGACCACCTGTATCGCCCGCATTGCCAGAACTGCAATGCCTGCGTACCTGCGCGCATTCCCGTGGCGCAGTTCAACCCCAACCGCCAGCAGAAACGCATTTTCAAACGCAACGCCGATTTGCAGGTGCGTCCGGTCAAGCCGGGCTTCAGCGAAGAATATTTCGACCTTTACCAGCGCTATATCGAACAGCGGCACGCCGATGGCGACATGTATCCGCCAAGCCGTGATCAATTCTCGACTTTTCTGGTTCGGGACCTGCCGTTCTCCCGCTTCTACGAGTTCCGGCTCGACGGACGGTTGCTGGCGGTCGCTGTCACCGACCTGCTGCCCAACGGCTTGTCGGCGGTCTATACCTTCTACGAACCGGAAGAAGAACGCCGCAGCCTGGGACGCTATGCCATCCTTTGGCAGATTGCCGAATCCAGACGCCTGGAACTCGAAGCGGTATACCTTGGCTACTGGATCAAAAACTGCAAAAAAATGAACTACAAGACCCAATATCGGCCTATCGAACTTCTGATTAATCAGCGCTGGGTCATCCTGAACTGAACACAGGCCCTAAACCCCTTGGCGTAAACCCCCTTTTTCGGGCACAATGCACGCCGCTTTTGCCTGGCGCAGTTGCACCGGGCCATTCACTGGACACCGAGGGCTTTACTGCATGTCGAAAGAAGACAGCTTCGAAATGGAAGGCACTGTCGTCGACACCCTGCCAAACACCATGTTTCGCGTGGAATTGGAAAATGGGCACGTCGTAACCGCGCATATCTCCGGCAAGATGCGCAAGAACTACATTCGTATTCTTACCGGTGACAAAGTGCGCGTCGAGCTGACGCCCTATGACTTGAGCAAAGGGCGCATCACCTACCGCGCTCGCTAATCAAGTCAATACAAGACGCCCGGCATTTGCCGGGCGTTTTTGTTTGTCCGGGATTTGGTTTTTTGTGCTTGAGTTTTGGGGGCATATCCGTTGCTTCGGGGGCTGCCGCTGGCGGTTTCGCTCTTACAGCGAGTCCCTTTTTCAAACGCCGGAATGCCGGCCCAGTAAAAAGGAACCAAAAGGCTTTGCCCCGGCGTACGGCACTTCGCTTAGGCTCAGTGTTCCCTCGCTACGGTGTCCATCAGGGGGGGCATCGCCTACGGTTTGCTTCGCTGCACCTCCTCCCGATGTATGCGGCTTCGCCGCACGGCGCTGCGCGCCTACCCCCTGATGGACACCTCCGCTCGGCCTGCCGAAGGGGCAAAAAATCAAAAGCCAGAGCCAGAGCAAAAGCCAGATCAAGAGCCCCTCACCACTCACCACGATGAGCGTTAGCTCGAGTAAAGCTTTTGATCTCAAGGCCCGTCGGCAGGCTGAGTGGAGGGATTGATTCGGGGTGGGAGCGCAGCGACCGTTTGGCGAAGCCAAACACATCGAGAGGAGGTGCAGCGAAGCAAACCGTAGGCGATGCCCCCGGATCGATCCCGGAGCGAAGGAACCCCGAGCCTCAGCGAGGGGCCGTACGTCAGGGTAAAGTTTTTTGGGTTACCTTTTCGCTGGGCCGGCACTCCGGCGTTTGGAAAAGGTGACTCGCCGTAAGGGCGAAACCGCCAGCGGCAGCCCCCGAAGCAACGGATATGCCCCCAAAATAAAAAACCGCAGACAACAAAAAGGCGCCCGAAGGCGCCTTTTCATTTACCAGCCATCAGGCCATTTCCGCCGTAGTCTCGAAGTCAAACGTCAACTCGCCATCCTTGATGTCGATGTGCACCACACCGCCATGCTCGGCCAGCTCGCCAAACAGGATTTCCTCTGCCAGCGGACGCTTGATCTTGTCCTGGATCAGACGCGCCATCGGGCGAGCGCCCATTGCCGAGTCGTAACCACCGGCCGCGAGCCAACTGCGCGCCGCGTCGGTGACCTCCAGAAGCACGCGCTTGTCTTCCAGTTGCGCCTGAAGTTCGGTGAGGAACTTGTCCACCACGCTTTTGATGACCTCGTGACTGAGGCGACCAAACTGAATGATGGTGTCCAGACGGTTGCGGAATTCCGGCGTGAAGCTCTTCTTGATCACTTCCATCGCATCGGACGAATGGTCCTGATGGGTGAAACCGATTGAAGCACGCGCCGCGGTTTCGGCACCGGCGTTGGTGGTCATGATCAGGATCACGTTGCGGAAATCCGCCTTGCGCCCGTTGTTGTCAGTCAGCGTGCCGTGATCCATCACCTGCAGCAGCAGGTTGAAGACTTCCGGATGCGCCTTCTCGATTTCATCGAGCAGCAATACGCAGTGTGGCTGCTTGGTGATCGCTTCGGTCAACAGACCGCCCTGGTCGAAACCGACATAACCCGGAGGCGCACCGATCAGACGCGATACGGTATGGCGCTCCATGTACTCGGACATGTCGAAACGAACCAGCTCGATCCCCAGCGCCTTGGCCAGTTGCCGCGCCGCCTCGGTCTTGCCGACACCGGTAGGGCCGGCGAACAGGAACGAACCGACCGGCTTGTCCGGCGACTTCAGGCCTGCACGGGACAGCTTGATCGCGGTAGACAGCGAATCGATCGCCGCATCCTGACCAAACACCGTCAGTTTCAGATCCCTTTCCAGATTACGCAGCAGCTCCTTGTCGGAACTGGTGACGTGTTTAGGCGGAATCCGTGCGATCTTCGCCACAATGTCTTCAACCTGTGGCACGTCGATGCGGGTCACGCGCTTGTCGACCGGTTGCAGGCGCTGGTAGGCACCCGCTTCGTCGATCACATCGATGGCCTTGTCCGGCATGTGCCGGTCATTGATGTAGCGCGAAGCCAGTTCCGCAGCGGCGCGCAGCGACTCGTCGCTGTACTCGATGTTGTGGTGCTGTTCGAAACGGCCTTTCAGACCGCGCAGGATACCGATGGTGTCCTCCACCGACGGCTCGACCACATCGACCTTCTGGAAGCGACGTGCCAGGGCGCGGTCTTTTTCGAAGATGCCACGGAACTCCTGGAACGTGGTCGAACCGATGCAGCGGATATCACCCGAAGACAGCAGCGGCTTGAGCAGGTTCGAGGCGTCCATCACGCCACCGGACGCAGCACCTGCGCCGATGATGGTATGGATCTCGTCGATGAACAGGATCGCTTGCGGACGTTTTTTCAGCTCGCCGAGCAGTGCCTTGAAGCGCTTCTCGAAATCGCCGCGATATTTGGTGCCTGCGAGCAAGGCGCCCAGATCGAGGGAATAAACGACGCTGTTGGCCAGCAGATCCGGCACCTGGTTGTCGACAATGCGCTTGGCCAGGCCTTCGGCAATCGCGGTTTTACCCACGCCCGCCTCGCCTACCAGCAACGGATTGTTCTTGCGCCGACGGGCAAGGATCTGCGCGACACGCTCGACTTCCGTTTCACGCCCTACCAGCGGATCGATCCGGCCCTGGCGCGCGAGTTCGTTGAGATTGCTGGCATAAGCATCCAGCGGATTGCCTGAAGAAGAAGACTCACCGCCCTCATCGTCCTGCATATCTTGTTCACCTTCAGAGTGATCGCCATGCCCCGGCACCTTGGAAATGCCGTGGGCGATATAGTTGACGACATCAATGCGTGCAACGCTCTGCTGTTTCAGCAGGAACACCGCCTGACTCTCTTGCTCACTGAAGATTGCAACCAGCACATTGGCACCGGTCACTTCGCGTTTGCCCGAGCTCTGCACATGAAAGACAGCACGTTGCAGCACACGCTGGAAGCCCAGGGTTGGCTGGGTTTCGCGATCTTCGTCATGAACGGGGATCAGCGGCGTGGTGGAGTCGATGAACTCCTGCAGATCGTGCTTGAGCTTGTCGAGGTTTGCGCCGCAGGCACGCAATACGGTAGCGGCAGCCTCATTGTCCAATAGGGCCAGCAGCAGGTGTTCGACGGTCATGAACTCATGACGCTTCGAACGAGCCTCCTTGAAGGCAAGATTGAGGGTGACTTCGAGCTCGCGGTTTAACATAGCTTCACCTCATACCCAAGTGGTCGGCGATTAACCGTCCTTCTCGATTTCACAGAGTAGCGGATGCTGGCTTTCCCTGGCGTACTGGTTGACCTGCATGGCCTTTGTCTCGGCGATGTCGCGGGTAAACACTCCACATACTGCCCGCCCTTCTGTGTGGACGGCCAGCATGACCTTGGTCGCCAGCTCGCGATTCAGGTTAAAAAACACCTCGAGCACTTCGACGACGAAATCCATCGGTGTGTAGTCATCATTGAACAAAACCACCTTGTACATCGGCGGCGCCTGTAACGCAGGCTTTGCTTCCTGAACAGCAATACCCGCTGAATCGTCGTCGTGTAAATCAGGGCGATCCTGATTGAATGTTAGTCGAATCTGGCTGATTGCATGCATGGAAAGAAAGGTTCGTCAGTTGTGCAAATACAGTGGTGGGGACGGCTTGACACGTTTTCAACTCCGACTGCCCGGTCACCTTGACTATCGGGAAAACGGTGTTACAACCAATAGAACCCACAGTGGGTAAAAAAGATCCGCGAAGTCAATTCTTTTAACGGATTCGACGGCGGATGAATTGGATGATACTCCAGCGATGGAGACTGTTGCAGAGGGATTTGAGCATGGCTGTCGGCAAGGTGAAATGGTTCAACAATGCCAAGGGGTTCGGTTTCATCAACACCGATGCCCGCGAGGGGAAGGACGAGGACGGCAAGGAAATCGATTTCTTTGCGCACTACTCCGCCATTGAAATGGACGGGTACAAAACCCTCAAAGCCGGGCAAATCGTCAAATTCGAGATCGTGCAAGGGCCAAAAGGCCTGCACGCCACAAAAATTCAGAATGTCGAGGCCGCAAAAGACGCCGCCTCGCCAGCTGTTCATCACCAGTCAGTGACCAGCTGAAACGACCAGAACACCTGCCAGAAAACAGACCGCCCGGCTCGATCACTCGAGCCGGGCGGTTTCGTTGCAACTGCCTTTGTTACATGTGCTTGACGATCGCCTCACCGAAGCCCGAAGACGACACCAGCGTGGCGCCTTCCATCAGACGCTCGAAATCATAGGTCACGGTCTTGGCCGCAATCGCGCCATTGGTGCCCTTGATGATCAGGTCCGCCGCCTCGGTCCAGCCCAGGTGACGCAGCATCATTTCAGCAGACAGAATCACCGAGCCCGGGTTGACCTGGTCCTTGCCGGCATACTTCGGCGCCGTACCGTGGGTCGCTTCGAACATGGCCACGGTGTCGGACAGGTTGGCACCCGGCGCGATACCGATACCCCCCACTTCCGCCGCCAGGGCGTCGGACAGGTAGTCACCGTTGAGGTTCAGGGTGGCGATCACATCGTATTCGGCCGGACGCAGCAGGATCTGCTGGAGCATGGCGTCGGCGATGGCATCCTTGACGATGACTTCACGACCGGTTTTCGGGTTCTTGAATTTCATCCACGGGCCGCCATCGAGCAGTTCGGCGCCGAACTCGTCCCGTGCCACCTCGTAGCCCCAGTCCTTGAAGGCACCTTCGGTGAATTTCATGATATTGCCCTTGTGCACGATGGTCAGCGACTTGCGGTCGTTGTCCACCACGTATTGCAGAGCCTTGCGCACCAGACGCTTGGTGCCTTCCTTCGAAACCGGCTTGATGCCGATACCGCAATCCTGGTCGAAACGGATCTTGGTAACGCCCATTTCTTCTTTCAGGAACTTGATGACCTTGGTGGCCTCAGGGGAGCCGGCCTTCCATTCGATACCGGCATAAATGTCTTCGGAGTTCTCGCGGAAAATCACCATGTCGACGTCGCCAGGCTTCTTCACCGGACTTGGTACGCCCTGGAACCAAACGACCGGACGCAGGCAGACATAAAGATCGAGCTGTTGGCGCAGAGCCACGTTAAGGGAGCGGATGCCGCCACCGACCGGTGTGGTCAGCGGGCCCTTGATGGAAACGACGTAATCCTTGACGGCGTCCAGGGTTTCCTGGGGCAGCCAGGTGTCCTGGTCATAGACTTGAGTTGCTTTTTCGCCAGCATAAACTTCCATCCAGGAAATCTTGCGCTTGCCCCCGTAGGCCTTGGCCACGGCAGCATCAACCACTTTGATCATCACAGGGCTGACGTCGACGCCAATGCCGTCACCTTCGATGAAGGGAATGATCGGGTTATCAGGGACATTGAGAGAATGGTCTGCGTTGACGGTGATTTTGTCGCCGACGGCTGGAACCTGAATCTTCTTGTAACCCATGCTGAACTCCATTGTTTGGATTGAACATCTGGCTTGCTTCGAGCGTAACCCAGTTGAATCAACACGCAAACCCTCCGTTCCGGGCGCGCCCGCATCTCGTTTTGTACAAGCCTGAAAGCAAAGGGAAAAGCGCCAATCTCAAGCATTCTCGACGACTCTACGCCCCACCCTGCCCTGCGACCTTTAGACCAATGGACGAGCATCGTTGCGTATGAACCATCGGCAGATTGCCAGCTACCTATGTATAATGCCGCCCGCTGACCAAAGGGTCACGACGGCTGGCCTCTCTAGCACGAGACTTTCCGCCTGATTGGTCGGGTTGTTACCGCAGTCCGACTGCTTGACGCTCTACTGATGCACCCAACATCACCGCGAAGAATCTCGACATTCGGTTCATGGATGACTTTGAACGAACGCGCTTACCCGGCGCCCCTCGAGTTTCTGCGCACGCTTTAGCAAAGAAGAGAGAGTTAATCCGAATATGCCCACCCGCTCGAAGATCATCTATACCTTCACCGACGAAGCTCCAGCCCTCGCCACCTATTCCCTGCTGCCGATCATCGAGGCTTACACCGCCTCGGCCGATATCGCCGTGGAAACCCGCGATATCTCTCTTGCAGCACGCATCCTGGCCAGCTTCCCCGAGCAACTGGGCGACAAAGCCGTAGCCGACCACCTCGCCGAACTGGGCGAACTGGCCGTTACGCCTGAAGCCAACATCATCAAACTGCCGAACATCAGTGCTTCGGTGCCACAGCTGCAGGCCGCGATCAAGGAACTGCAGGCCCAGGGCTACAACCTGCCGGACTACTCGGAAAACCCGACCAACGACGCCGAAAAAGATGCCAAGGCGCGCTACGACAAGGTCAAGGGCAGCGCCGTGAACCCGGTTCTGCGTGAAGGCAACTCCGACCGTCGCGCCCCGCTGTCAGTCAAGAACTATGCGCGCAAGCACCCGCACAAGATGGGCGCCTGGGCCAAAGACTCCAAATCCCATGTCGCTCACATGAGCACCGGCGATTTCTACGGCAGCGAAAAAGCCGCCCTGATCGATGCCGCTGACACCGTGAAGATCGAGCTGATCGCCAAAGACGGCACCGCTACCGTCCTGAAAGAAAAAACCGCCGTTCAGGCCGGCGAGATCCTCGACTGCTCCGTCATGAGCAAGAAAGCCCTGCGCGCGTTCATCGCCGCTGAAATCGACAGCGCCAAGCAACAGGGCGTGCTGCTGTCGGTTCACCTGAAAGCCACCATGATGAAAGTCTCCGACCCCATCATGTTCGGCCAGATCGTTGCCGAGTTCTACAAGGACGCCCTGACCAAGCACGCCGACGTGCTGGCCGAAATCGGCTTCAACCTGAACAACGGCATCGGCGACCTGTACGCCCGCATCAAGTCCCTGCCAGCCGAGCAGCAGGCTCAGATCGAAGCTGATATCCAGGCGGTCTACGCCGTTCGTCCGGCGCTGGCGATGGTCAACTCCGACAAGGGCATCACCAACCTGCACGTGCCGAGCGACGTCATCGTCGACGCCTCGATGCCGGCCATGATCCGCGACTCCGGCAAGATGTGGGGCACCGACGGCCAGTTGCACGACACCAAGGCCGTGATCCCGGATCGCTGCTACGCCACCATCTACCAGGCCGTGATCGAAGATTGCAAAGCCAATGGTGCTTTCGATCCGACCACCATGGGCAGCGTGCCGAACGTCGGCCTGATGGCCAAAAAGGCCGAAGAGTACGGCTCCCACGACAAGACCTTCCAGATCAAGGCCGACGGCGTGGTTCGCGTGACCGACAGCAAAGGCACCCTGCTGATGGAACAGGCTGTCGAAGCCGGCGACATCTTCCGCATGTGCCAGACCAAGGACGCGCCGATCCAGGACTGGGTCAAGCTGGCCGTCAACCGTGCTCGCGCAAGCAGCACTCCGGCCATCTTCTGGCTGGACCCGATGCGCGCCCACGATGGCGTGGTGATCGAGAAAGTTCAGGCTTACCTGAAGGATCACGACACCGCGGGCCTGGACATCCAGATCATGTCGCCGGTCGACGCCATGAAATACACCCTGCAGCGCACTCGCGACGGCAAGGACACCATTTCGGTGACCGGCAACGTTCTGCGCGACTACCTGACCGACCTGTTCCCGATCATGGAACTGGGCACCAGTGCCAAAATGCTGTCGATCGTGCCGCTGATGAACGGTGGCGGCCTGTTCGAAACCGGCGCCGGCGGTTCGGCTCCGAAGCACGTGCAGCAACTGGTCGAAGAGAACTTCCTGCGCTGGGATTCGCTGGGCGAATTCCTGGCCCTGGCCGCTTCTCTCGAGCACCTGGGTGTGAACTACAACAACCCGAAAGCGCTGGTTCTGTCCAAGACTCTGGACCAGGCCACCGGCCAGTTCCTGGACAACAACAAGTCGCCATCGCGCAAAGTCGGCAACATCGACAACCGCGGCAGCCACTTCTACCTGGCCATGTACTGGGCACAAGCCCTGGCTGCCCAGACCGAAGACACTGCACTGCAGGCGCAGTTCGCGCCCCTGGCCAAGACCCTGACCGAGAACGAAGCGACCATCGTTGCCGAGCTCAACGCCGTTCAAGGCAAGCCAGTGGATATCGGCGGCTACTACCACGCCAATGCCGAGCTGATCAGCAAGGCCATGCGCCCGAGCGCAACCCTCAACGCGGCCATCGCTGCGCTGGTATAAGGTTGTAGTGCTGTAAGCAAACCCCGGCCCAGTGCCGGGGTTTGTGTTTCTGCCTTCCAACCAGGAGACTCAACCAATGCAATGGCTCCCCCACATCACCGTCGCCACCATCGTCGAGGACAACGGTCGCTTTCTGATGGTCGAGGAACACAAGGCTGGCCGCAACGTGCTCAATCAGCCCGCCGGTCATCTGGATCCGGACGAAACCCTGATCGAAGCCGCGGTGCGCGAAACCCTCGAAGAAACCGGCTGGGACGTCGAGCCCACCGCCGTCATCGGCATTTATCTGTACACAGCACCGAGCAACGGCGTGACTTACCAGCGCGTATGCTTCAGCGCCAAAGCCGTGAAACATCGCCCGGATTATCAGCTGGACGACGGCATCGTCGGCGCCAAGTGGCTGACCCGCGACGAATTATTGGCCCAACGGGACAGCTGGCGCAGCGAGCTGATCATCCGTTGCATCGATGATTATCTGGCCGGCAATCGCTTCGATCTCGAACTGATCCGCCCTTCCCTTTAGCCTTGAGGCCGTGAGCCTGATAGAATCGCGTCCTTTTTCAAGACACTCATTGAATCCCTATGCGTGATCCAGCCCCTTCTGACACATCCAAGAAGCGCGTCATTGTCGGCATGTCCGGCGGCGTGGACTCTTCCGTTTCCGCTCTCCTGCTGATCGAGCAGGGTTATGAGGTGGAAGGCCTGTTCATGAAGAACTGGGAAGAAGACGACGGAACCGAATATTGCACCGCCATGGACGACCTGGCGGATGCCCAGGCCGTGTGCGACAAGATCGGCATCAAGCTGCACACCGCCAACTTCGCCGCCGAATACTGGGACAACGTGTTCGAGCATTTCCTGGCCGAATACAAGGCCGGACGCACGCCGAACCCGGACATCCTGTGCAACCGCGAGATCAAGTTCAAGGCGTTCCTCGACTACGCCATGATGCTCGGCGCCGATCTGATCGCCACCGGCCACTACGTGCGCCGCCGCGACATCGACGGCCATACCGAACTGCTCAAGGGCCTGGATCCGAACAAGGACCAGAGCTATTTCCTGCACGCCGTCGGCGGTGAACAGATCGCCAAGACCCTGTTCCCGGTCGGCGAGCTGGAAAAACCGGAAGTCCGCGCCATTGCCGAGAAATACGAGCTGGCGACCGCCAAGAAGAAGGACTCCACCGGAATCTGCTTCATCGGCGAGCGTCGTTTCAGCGATTTCCTCAAGCAATACCTTCCCGCGCAACCGGGTGAGATCAAAACCACCGAAGGCGAAGTCATCGGCCGTCACCACGGTCTGATGTATCACACCATCGGCCAGCGCCAGGGCCTGGGCATCGGCGGCCTGAAAGACGCCGGAGACGAGCCGTGGTACGTGCTGCGCAAGGATCTGGACACCAACGAACTGATCGTCGGTCAGGGCAACAACCATCCATGGCTGTTCTCCGGCGCCCTGCTCGCTTCGGAAATCTATTGGGTCAACCCGATCGATTTGAGCCAGCCGCTGCGCCTGACGGCGAAGGTCCGCTACCGCCAGAGCGATCAGGCCTGCACGCTGGAAAAAACCGGAAACGGCTACCGCGCCGTGTTCGACGAACCGCAACGCGCAGTCACCCCGGGCCAGTCAGTGGTGTTCTATGACGGAGAAATCTGCCTCGGCGGCGGCGTGATCGAAGTTGCCGAGCCGTGGAGCGGCCAGGCATGAGCCCGACTCAGGAGCAATTGACCGCTCTGGGTGGCGTGTTTCTCGCCGCCGTGCTGGTGGACCGGATCGCCAAGACCGGCCAGACCAACGAGGCCGGCCTGAGCTGCATGCTCGGCAGCCTGCTGGTTCGCGATCCGAAAGACACGCTGGACGTCTATGGCGGCGATGACATCAACCTGCGCGACGGTTATCGCGCATTGATCGGCGCGCTCGAGCGCGATCCGAGCACCTTGCAGCGCGAGCCGTTGCGCTACGCCTTGTCGATGCTCGGTCTTGAGCGGCAACTGGCCAAGCGCGACGACATGCTCGACGTGATCGGCAAACGTCTGCCGCAAATCCAGTCACAGGTCGAACATTTCGGCCTGGTCCACGAAAACGTGATTGCCGCGTGTGGCGCGCTGTATCAGGACACCCTGAGCACCTTGCGCCAGCGCATCCAGGTGCACGGCGACATGCGCAATCTGCAGCAGCCGAGCAACGCCTCGAAGATCCGCGCCCTGCTGCTCGCCGGCATCCGTTCGGCACGCCTGTGGCGTCAGTTGGGCGGTCATCGCTGGCAACTGGTGATCAGCCGTCGCAAATTGCTCAAAGAACTTTACCCGCTGATGCGCAGCAGCTGAACCGCGCCTGCAACACCGTTTTGAGTCAGTAACGCGTAATACGCCGGTCAGTTGGCGACGGACCGGCGGATTTTTTCATGTATGATACGCGCCCCATTTCGTTGCCCGACTGTCCGAGAACACCCCATGCAGCTCTCTTCGCTCACTGCGGTTTCCCCTGTTGACGGCCGCTACGCCGGCAAAACCCAGGCCCTGCGCCCGATTTTCAGCGAGTACGGCCTGATCCGTGCCCGTGTTCTGGTTGAAGTGCGTTGGCTCCAGCGCCTGGCCGCTCATGCCGGCATCCCGGAAGTGCCAGCCTTCTCCGCCGAATCCAACGCCGTTCTGAACGAACTGGCCGATAACTTCTCGCTGGAGCACGCCGAGCGCGTGAAAGAGATCGAGCGCACCACCAACCACGACGTGAAAGCGATCGAGTACCTGCTCAAGGAGCAGGCGGCCAAGCTGCCGGAACTGGCCAAGGTCAGCGAGTTCATCCACTTCGCCTGCACCAGCGAGGACATCAACAACCTGTCCCACGCCCTGATGCTGCGCGAAGGCCGTGACGACGTGATGCTGCCGCTGATGCGCCAGACCGCCAACGCCATCCGCGAACTGGCCCTGCGCTTCGCCGACGTGCCAATGCTGTCTCGCACCCACGGCCAACCGGCTTCGCCGACCACTCTGGGTAAAGAGCTGGCGAACGTGGTTTACCGTCTCGAGCGCCAGATCGCTCAGGTCGCTGCCGTTCCGCTGCTGGGCAAGATCAACGGCGCTGTCGGCAACTACAACGCCCACCTGTCGGCCTACCCGCAGATCGACTGGGAAGCCAACGCCCGCGCCTTCATCGAAGACGAGCTGGGCCTGGCCTTCAACCCGTACACCACGCAGATCGAGCCGCACGACTACATCGCCGAGCTGTTCGACGCCATTGCGCGTTTCAACACCATCCTGATCGATTTCGACCGTGACATCTGGGGCTATATCTCCCTGGGTTACTTCAAGCAGCGCACCATCGCCGGCGAAATCGGCTCGTCGACCATGCCGCACAAGGTCAACCCGATCGACTTCGAAAACTCCGAAGGCAACCTGGGCATCGCCAACGCGCTGTTCCAGCACCTGGCGAGCAAACTGCCGATTTCCCGCTGGCAGCGCGACCTGACCGACTCCACCGTGCTGCGCAACCTCGGTGTCGGCTTCGCCCACAGCGTGATCGCGTACGAAGCGAGCCTCAAAGGCATCAGCAAACTCGAACTCAACGCCGAAAGGATCGCTGCCGATCTGGACGCCTGCTGGGAAGTCCTGGCCGAGCCGATCCAGACCGTGATGCGTCGCTACAACATCGAAAACCCGTACGAGAAGCTGAAAGAGCTGACACGCGGCAAGGGCATCAGCCCTGAAGCGCTGCTGACTTTCATCGACGGCCTGGACATGCCGGCTGCCGCGAAAGCCGAGCTCAAGCAACTGACTCCGGCCAACTACATCGGCAACGCTGTAGCGCAAGCCAAACGCATCTGATCGACTGCTTGACCCGTTTGAGACGCCCGGCCGCGCCGGGCGTTTTTATTCCCGTCTGAAAAATGCTTTTTTTCAATAGGTTACATATGAATCCCGATACTCCTCTTCAACTTCTGGGTGGTCTCACGGCACGCGAATTCATGCGCGATTACTGGCAGAAAAAGCCACTGCTGATCCGTCAGGCCTTTCCTGATTTCGAAAGCCCGATCGACGCCGACGAACTGGCCGGCCTGGCTCTGGAAGAAGAAGTCGAATCGCGCCTGGTGATCGAGCATGGCGAGCGCCCATGGGAACTGCGCCGCGGCCCGTTCGCCGAAGACGAGTTCAGCAAACTGCCGGAGCGCGAATGGACCCTGCTGGTGCAGGCCGTCGATCAGTTCGTGCCGGAAGTCAGCGAACTGCTGGACAATTTCCGTTTCCTGCCGAGCTGGCGCGTCGATGACGTAATGATCAGCTTCGCCGCCCCGGGCGGCAGCGTCGGCCCGCACTTCGACAACTACGACGTGTTCCTGCTGCAAGGCCACGGCAAGCGCAACTGGAAGATCGGCCAGATGTGCGACTCCGAAAGCACGCTGCTGCAACACGCGGACCTGCGCATCCTCGCCGAATTCCACGAGACCGAAGAATGGGTCCTGGAACCGGGCGACATGCTGTACCTGCCGCCGCGCCTGGCCCACTGCGGTGTGGCCGTCGATGACTGCATGACCTACTCGGTCGGCTTCCGTGCACCGAGCGCCGCTGAAGTGCTGACTCACTTCACCGACTTCCTCAGCCAGTTCCTGACTGATGAAGAGCGCTACACCGACGCCGATGCCAAACCCGTCAGCGATGACCCGCATCAAATTCAGCACGATGCACTCGACCGCCTCAAAGCGCTGCTCGCCGAACACATGAGCGACGAACGCCTGCTGCTGACCTGGTTCGGCCAGTACATGACCGAGCCGCGCTATCCGGAATTGGTCGTCGGCCCGGAAGAAGTCGAGGAAGAGGACTTTCTCGGCGCCCTTGAAGACGGCGCCATTCTGATCCGCAACCCGAGCGCCCGACTGGCTTGGTCCAACGTCGATGACGATCTGCTGCTGTTCGCCAGCGGTCAGAGCCGTTATCTGCCGGGCAAGCTGCGCGAGCTGCTGAAACTGATCTGCTCCGCCGACGCCCTGCACACCGACAACCTCGGTGACTGGCTGAGCGATGAAGACGGTCGCGGCCTGTTGTGCGAACTGGTCAAACAGGGCAGCCTGGGGTTCGCCGACGATGAATAAGATTCGCGTACGCGTTGCAGACTGGCAAAAGGACAACGCCGAGATCCGCCGCATTCGCGAAACGGTGTTCATTGCCGAACAATCGGTGCCACCCGAACTTGAGTGGGACGCCGATGACGCCACGGCGGTGCATTTCCTGGCCTTTGAAGGCGACTTTCCGATCGGCACTGCCCGCCTGTTGCCCGATGGGCATATCGGCCGGGTTTCGGTACTCAAGGACTGGCGTGGACTGAAGGTCGGCGATGCGCTGATGCAGGCGGTCATCGCCCAGGCCGAAGCTCGCGGACTGAAGCAGCAGATGCTCAGCGCGCAGGTTCAGGCGACCCCGTTCTATGAGCGCCTGGGGTTCAAACTGGTCAGCGAGGAATTCCTCGAGGCCGGGATACCCCATGTCGACATGGTTCGTCACTCGGCATAACGCTGGACGAGCACCACAAAACGCCCCGCCATCGACCGATGCCGGGGCGTTTTGCTGTCTACGATTCAACTTGCCCCACCCCGGGCCGACAAACTGGCAATATCAAGCCTTTCGAAAGCGGAGATAACGGACATGTCCCTACGCACCCTGCTCACCACGCTGCTGCTCGGCTGCAGCTTTTCGGTGCTGGCAGCCACAGAAATCGTGCCCCTCAAATACCACACCAGCGCGGACATGCTGCCGGTGGCCCAGGACTTCATCGGCAAGGACGGCCAGGTCAGCGCTTATGGCAATCAGTTGATCGTCAAGGCCGAGCCGGACAAGATCCAGGAACTCAAAGCCCTGCTCACGCAGCTCGACACCGCACCCAAACGCCTGCTGATTACCGTCGACACCAACGAAAACAATCAGCAGAACACCGGCGATCAGCAAACCAGAATCATCAACTACAGCACCGCCAGCCGCGACGGCGGCATTCAGCAGATTCAGGCCAGCGAAGGCGCACCCGCCCTGATCCAGGTGGGCCAGAGCGTGCCGATCACCAGCAGCCAGAGCAATTCCTGGGGCGATTACAGCAGCCAGACCCAATATCGCAACGTGACTCAAGGTTTCTACGTCACCGCCAGCGTCACCGGCGACACCGTTCATCTGGCAATCAGTACCAACCGTGACCGCATGAGCCAGGAACGTCCCGATGTAGTGAACGTGCAAAGCACCGACACAACCGTCACCGGACGCCTGGGCGAATGGATCACCCTGGCCGGCGTGAATCGCGAGACTCAGGCCGACAAACAGGGCCTGACCCGCAGCTACTCGACTCAAGGCCGGGATGACATGACGTTGCGGGTGAAAGTCGACACGCTGGACTAAAGCACCGAAAACTGACTGATTAGTCGTATTAGACCAAAGATGTAGTGCCTTAAAAAAAGCACTACAAAACGTTTGACGAGCCAAAAAAGCGAAGGCATGATGGCCTCGCTCCCGCTAATCAGAGGCCCTGGCAAGGGCCTTCGAAGCGATGTTCGCACCTACCCCGCGAACCGTTTCGTGTCTGTACCGCCCACAAGGCGTGTTTGACGAGGTTGCCGACTGGAACGAAGTTGTCCCGAGGGACGGAAGCGTAATTAGGTAACCCGGCTTCACACTGTAGCTCGCACCAGGGCCCACGACGCCCGAACGCGCCCGCCAGTTCGCCTTTACCTGCTCACCTCCCCTCGAGCCCATCGTTCATCACGTCGCCTGCCCCGCCGAATACGATCTGACCATCCCAGGCTTCTGGTCAGCGAGCGCAAGGAATTTTCCACCGCAGAACAACTTTTCATAAAGACGCGACGAGGTTTATCTCCATGGCACTGACACGCGAACAGCAAATTGCAGCCCTTGAAAAAGACTGGGCTGAAAACCCGCGCTGGAAAGGCGTGACTCGCACTTACTCCGCTGCTGACGTCGTCCGCCTGCGTGGCTCGATCCAACCCGAGCACACCCTGGCACGCATGGGCGCCGAGAAGCTGTGGAACCTGGTGACCCAGGGTGCCAAGCCGTCCTTCCGCCCAGAGAAAGACTTCGTCAACTGCATGGGCGCCCTGACCGGCGGCCAGGCTGTTCAACAGGTCAAGGCCGGTATCCAGGCGATCTACCTGTCGGGCTGGCAAGTCGCTGCGGACAACAACTCCGCCGAATCGATGTACCCGGATCAGTCGCTGTACCCGGTGGACTCGGTTCCAACCGTGGTCAAGCGCATCAACAACTCGTTCC
The DNA here is from genome assembly GCF_024981055.1 of Pseudomonas sp. BW7P1. Taxonomy (NCBI): domain Bacteria; kingdom Pseudomonadati; phylum Pseudomonadota; class Gammaproteobacteria; order Pseudomonadales; family Pseudomonadaceae; genus Pseudomonas; species Pseudomonas sp. BW7P1. The sequence continues at coordinate 3,898,016 of NZ_CP103374.1, forward strand.
GTCGTGCCGACCAGATCCAGTGGAAAGCCGGCAAGAACCCGGGCGACGAAGGCTACATCGACTACTTCGCGCCAATCGTGGCTGACGCCGAAGCCGGTTTCGGTGGCGTACTGAACGCCTACGAGCTGATGAAGAGCATGATCGAAGCAGGCGCCGCCGGCGTTCACTTCGAAGACCAGCTGGCTTCCGTGAAGAAGTGCGGCCACATGGGCGGCAAGGTGCTGGTTCCAACCCAGGAAGCCGTGCAGAAGCTGACCGCCGCGCGTCTGGCTGCCGACGTTGCCGGTGTACCGACCATCATCCTGGCCCGTACCGACGCCAACGCTGCCGACCTGCTGACATCCGACTGCGACCCGTACGACCAGCCGTTCGTGACCGGCACCCGCACTCAGGAAGGTTTCTACAAGGTGCGTGCAGGCCTGGACCAGGCCATCGCCCGTGGTCTGGCCTACGCGCCGTACGCCGACCTGATCTGGTGCGAAACCGCCAAGCCGGACCTGGAAGAAGCCCGTCGCTTTGCCGAAGCGATCAAAAAGGAATACCCGGACCAGATCCTGTCGTACAACTGCTCGCCTTCCTTCAACTGGAAGAAAAACCTGGACGACGCGACCATCGCCAAGTTCCAGCGCGAACTGTCCGCCATGGGCTACAAGCACCAGTTCATCACCCTGGCCGGCATTCACAACATGTGGCACAGCATGTTCAACCTGGCGCACGACTACGCCCGCAACGACATGACCGCCTACGTGAAACTGCAGGAGCAAGAGTTCGCTGACGCCGCCAAGGGCTACACCTTCGTGGCTCACCAGCAGGAAGTGGGCACCGGCTACTTCGACGACATGACCACCGTGATCCAGGGCGGCACCTCTTCGGTGACCGCGCTGACCGGCTCGACCGAAGAAGAACAGTTCCACTGATCGACTTCACTGATCAAACGGCCTTTGCGGACCGTATGGAAAGCTAACCGCACTGCCGAAAAACTGACGCCCCGACCGGTTCGGGGCGTTTTTTTTTGCGTGGTGTGATCTCCGCCCCCTCACAAATCCCTGTGGGAGCAGGCTTTCCCGCGATGGCGCCTGCAGATTCAAGAAATGCGGCGACTGACACACCGCTATCGCGGGCAAGCCCGCTCCCACAGGTTTCTCTTCAGCCCGTTAACAAAAACATTGATCCAGAGGGGTATTCGCATCACAAAAATCGGTTAAAACGGGCGCCGCCGCTACTTGCAGTAACGCGGATATAAGACAACTTCCCAACTGCCCACTCGCTGAACTGTTACAAAACCACTCCAAACGATATCAATTATCATTTAGCCGCAACTATGTTCGTTACATTTCCTACAAAACATAATTCGTGAAATCCCGGCTAATGCCCGCAACGCAGGGGCTGCAGGGCCATAGAGGTGCGCTATGTCCTTATTCCAATAAATAATTTCGCTATAGGAATTTTACTTGCAGGGTGTTTAGCCATAAAATCAGCGCGATTGATTGCTGCGACATATCGTCACTGCCTTATTTCTTTATCAAGCTCAGAGACCTTTGCTCTCTGTTAAGGATTTCCAGCATGCCCGAAGCGACAGGACTCATGGCCCACAACTGGGGCTTTGCCATTTTCCTTCTGGGTGTAGTCGGCCTGTGTGCCTTCATGCTCGGCGTCTCCAGCCTCCTCGGGTCAAAAGCCTGGGGCCGCAGCAAAAACGAACCGTTCGAGTCCGGCATGCTACCTACCGGTGGCGCCCGCTTGCGGCTCTCAGCCAAATTCTATCTGGTCGCGATGCTGTTCGTGATCTTCGATATCGAAGCCCTCTTTCTCTTTGCATGGTCTGTGTCCGTCCGCGAAAGCGGCTGGACCGGATTCGTCGAAGCTCTCGTTTTCATAGCAATTCTGTTGGCAGGTCTTGTCTACCTGTTCCGAGTGGGCGCCCTTGACTGGGCTCCGGAAGCTCGTCGCAAGCGGCAGGCGAAGCTGAAACAATGAGGCTTTGGCAATGCAATACAATCTCACCAGAATCGACCCTGATGCTCCTAACGAGCAATATCCGATCGGCCAGCGGGAAACCGTTTCCGATCCGTTAGAGGATCAAGTCCACAAAAACATTTTCATGGGCAAGCTGGAAGACGTGCTGAGTGGCGCGGTCAACTGGGGACGCAAGAACTCCCTGTGGCCGTACAACTTCGGTCTTTCGTGCTGCTACGTGGAAATGACCACCGCCTTCACGGCGCCCCACGACATCGCGCGCTTCGGCGCCGAAGTCATCCGGGCCTCACCGCGTCAGGCCGACTTCATGGTTATCGCCGGAACCTGCTTCATCAAGATGGCGCCGATCATCCAGCGTCTCTACGAGCAGATGCTCGAACCGAAATGGGTTATCTCCATGGGTTCGTGCGCCAACTCCGGTGGCATGTACGACATCTACTCCGTGGTTCAAGGAGTGGACAAGTTCCTGCCCGTTGACGTCTACGTACCTGGCTGCCCGCCCCGTCCGGAAGCATTCCTGCAAGGCCTGATGCTGCTGCAGGAGTCGATTGGCCAGGAGCGTCGCCCACTTTCCTGGGTCGTTGGCGATCAAGGCGTTTATCGCGCCGACATGCCTTCGCAGAAGGAACAGCGCCGCGAACAGCGAATCGCAGTCACCAATCTGCGTAGCCCTGACGAAGTCTGATCCAGATCTGTTTCAAAGAAACGAGAAGCTGGCTTCATTCTTTACGTTGACCGAAAGCGAAAAAATAACCATGACTACAGGCAGTGCTCTGTACATCCCGCCTTACAAGGCAGACGACCAGGATGTGGTCGTCGAACTGAACAACCGTTTTGGCGCTGAAGCGTTCACCGCTCAGCCGACCCGCACCGGCATGCCGGTGCTGTGGGTGGCTCGCGCCAAGCTCGTCGAAGTCCTGACCTTCCTGCGCAACCTGCCCAAGCCGTACGTCATGCTCTATGACCTGCACGGCGTGGACGAGCGCCTGCGTACCAAGCGTCAGGGGCTGCCAGGTGGCGCCGACTTCACCGTGTTCTATCACCTCATGTCGCTGGAACGTAATAGTGACGTGATGATCAAGGTCGCCTTGTCCGAGAGCGACCTCAGCTTGCCGACCGTCACCAGCATCTGGCCGAACGCCAACTGGTACGAGCGTGAAGTCTGGGACATGTACGGCATCGAGTTCAAAGGCCACCCTCACCTGTCGCGCATCATGATGCCGCCGACCTGGGAAGGTCACCCGCTGCGCAAGGACTTCCCGGCGCGCGCCACCGAGTTCGATCCGTTCAGCCTGAACCTGGCCAAGCAACAGCTCGAGGAAGAAGCCGCACGCTTCCGTCCTGAAGACTGGGGCATGAAGCGTTCCGGCCCGAACGAAGACTACATGTTCCTCAACCTGGGTCCGAACCACCCTTCGGCTCACGGTGCATTCCGTATCATCCTGCAACTGGACGGTGAAGAGATCGTCGATTGCGTTCCGGACATCGGCTACCACCACCGTGGTGCCGAGAAGATGGCCGAACGTCAGTCCTGGCACAGTTTCATTCCGTACACCGACCGTATCGACTACCTCGGCGGCGTGATGAACAACCTGCCGTATGTGCTCTCGGTCGAGAAGCTGGCCGGCATCAAGGTGCCTGAAAAGGTCGACGTCATCCGCATCATGATGGCCGAGTTCTTCCGGATCACCAGCCACCTGCTGTTCCTGGGTACCTACATCCAGGACGTCGGCGCCATGACGCCGGTGTTCTTCACTTTCACCGACCGCCAGAAGGCGTACACGGTGATCGAAGCCATCACCGGTTTCCGCCTGCACCCGGCCTGGTACCGCATCGGCGGCGTCGCCCACGACCTGCCACGCGGCTGGGACAAACTGGTGAAAGACTTCGTCGAATGGCTGCCCAAGCGCCTCGACGAATACACCAAGGCGGCCCTGCAGAACAGCATCCTCAGGGGTCGTACCCTCGGCGTGGCCCAGTACAACACCAAGGAAGCCCTGGAATGGGGCGTCACCGGTGCCGGCCTGCGCTCCACCGGTTGCGACTTCGACCTGCGTAAGGCGCGCCCATATTCCGGCTACGAGAACTTCGAGTTCGAAGTGCCGCTGGCCGCCAACGGCGATGCCTACGACCGCTGCATGGTTCGCGTCGAAGAGATGCGCCAGAGCGTCAGGATCATCGAGCAATGCCTGCGCAACATGCCGGAAGGCCCGTACAAGGCGGATCACCCGCTGACCACGCCGCCGCCGAAAGAGCGCACGCTGCAGCACATCGAAACCCTGATCACGCACTTCCTGCAGGTTTCGTGGGGCCCGGTCATGCCGGCCAACGAATCCTTCCAGATGATCGAAGCGACCAAGGGCATCAACAGTTATTACCTGACGAGCGACGGCGGCACCATGAGCTACCGTACCCGGATCCGTACTCCGAGCTTCGCCCACCTGCAGCAGATCCCTTCGGTGATCAAAGGCAGCATGGTCGCGGACCTGATTGCGTACCTGGGTAGTATCGACTTCGTTATGGCCGACGTGGACCGCTAAGCATGAACAGCACGCTTATCCAGACAGACCGTTTCACCCTCAGTGAAACCGAGCGCTCGGCCATCGAGCACGAGCTGCATCACTACGAAGACCCGCGCGCGGCGTCGATCGAAGCCCTGAAGATCGTTCAGAAGGAACGTGGCTGGGTACCGGATGGTGCTCTGTACGCCATCGGCGAAATCCTCGGCATTCCGGCCAGCGACGTTGAAGGCGTGGCCACGTTCTACAGCCAGATCTTCCGTCAGCCGGTCGGCCGTCACATCATTCGCGTCTGCGACAGCATGGTCTGCTACATCGGCGGCCACGAGTCGGTGGTCAGCGAAATCCAGAACAACCTGGGTATCGGCCTCGGCCAGACCACCGCCGACGGTCGTTTCACCCTGCTGCCGGTCTGCTGCCTCGGCAACTGCGACAAGGCCCCGGCGCTGATGATCGATGACGACACCTTTGGCGATGTCCAGCCTGCCGGCGTCGCCAAACTGCTCGAGGGCTACGTATGACCCTGACTTCTTTCGGTCCAGCCAACCGCATCCAGCGTTCGGCCGAGACTCACCCGCTGACCTGGCGCCTGCGTGACGACGGCGAAGCCGTATGGCTCGACGAGTACCAGGCCAAGAACGGTTACGCCGCTGCACGCAAGGCCTTCGCCGACATGGGGCCGGACGACATCGTCCAGACCGTGAAGGACGCCGGTCTCAAGGGCCGCGGCGGTGCAGGCTTCCCCACTGGCGTGAAGTGGGGCCTGATGCCAAAGGACGAATCCATCAACATCCGCTACCTGTTGTGCAACGCGGATGAGATGGAGCCGAACACCTGGAAAGACCGCATGCTGATGGAGCAACTGCCCCATCTGCTGATCGAAGGCATGCTTATCAGCGCCCGCGCGCTGAAAACCTACCGTGGCTACATCTTCCTGCGTGGCGAGTACACCACCGCTGCGAAGCACCTCAACCGTGCCGTGGAAGAAGCCAAGGCTGCGGGCCTGCTGGGCAAGAACATCCTGGGCAGCGGCTTCGATTTCGAGCTGTTCGTTCACACCGGCGCCGGGCGTTACATCTGCGGTGAAGAAACCGCGTTGATCAACTCCCTCGAAGGCCGTCGCGCCAACCCGCGTTCCAAGCCGCCCTTCCCTGCCGCCGTGGGCGTGTGGGGCAAGCCGACCTGCGTGAACAACGTCGAAACCCTGTGCAACGTGCCGGCGATCATCGCCGACGGCGTGGACTGGTACAAATCGCTGGCCCGCGACGGCAGCGAAGACATGGGCACCAAGCTCATGGGCTTCTCCGGCAAGGTCAAGAACCCGGGCCTGTGGGAGCTGCCATTCGGCGTGACCGCCCGCGAGCTGTTCGAAGACTACGCCGGCGGCATGCGCGACGGATACAAGCTCAAGGCCTGGCAGCCAGGCGGCGCCGGTACCGGTTTCCTGTTGCCGGAACACCTCGATGCACAAATGTACGCCGGCGGCATCGCCAAGGTGGGCACCCGTATGGGGACCGGCCTGGCCATGGCGGTGGACGACAGCGTCAACATGGTGTCCCTGCTGCGCAACATGGAGCAGTTCTTCGCTCGCGAATCCTGCGGTTTCTGCACCCCTTGCCGTGACGGCCTGCCATGGAGCGTGAAGCTGCTGATGGCCATCGAACAAGGCAAGGGCCAGCCGGGCGACATCGAGACCCTGCTGGGTCTGGTCGGTTTCCTCGGCCCGGGCAAGACCTTCTGTGCTCACGCACCGGGTGCCGTGGAGCCGCTGGGCAGCGCCATCAAGTATTTCCGTCCAGAGTTCGAAGCCGGTATCGCGCCTGCAAGCGCCGCTGTCCCGCCTCTGGCAAGGCCGATCACCATCGGCGCGTAAACGCTTAAAAAAAGGCGAAGGGTCCGTGCCCTTCGCCTTTCGTCCGATGACGCCTTTCGGGGCTGACTGGATTCGGACGGATAACAAGATTCCATTAGCCACGCCCGCTGACACCGGGCCAACGAAGAACTTTGAACCATGGCCACTATCCACGTAGACGGCAAAGCGCTCGAAGTCGACGGGGCAGACAACCTGTTACAGGCATGTCTGTCGCTGGGCCTCGACATCCCTTATTTCTGCTGGCACCCCGCGCTTGGTAGCGTCGGGGCCTGCCGCCAGTGCGCGGTCAAGCAGTACACCGACGAGAACGACACCCGTGGTCGCATCGTCATGTCCTGCATGACCCCGGCCACCGACAACACCTGGATCTCCATCGACGATGAAGAATCCAAGGCATTCCGCGCCAGTGTCGTCGAATGGCTGATGACCAACCACCCGCACGACTGCCCGGTCTGCGAGGAAGGCGGTCACTGCCACCTGCAAGACATGACCGTGATGACCGGCCACAACGAGCGCCGTTATCGCTTCACCAAGCGCACCCACCAGAACCAGGATCTGGGCCCGTTCATTTCCCACGAAATGAACCGCTGCATCGCCTGCTACCGCTGCGTGCGTTTCTACAAGGACTACGCCGGCGGCACCGACCTCGGTGTGTACGGCGCCCACGACAACGTGTACTTCGGTCGCGTTGAAGACGGCACCCTGGAAAGCGAGTTCTCCGGCAACCTCACCGAGGTCTGCCCGACCGGTGTGTTCACCGACAAGACTCACTCCGAGCGCTACAACCGCAAGTGGGACATGCAGTTCTCGCCGAGCATCTGCCATGGCTGCTCCAGCGGTTGCAACATCTCCCCGGGCGAGCGTTACGGCGAACTGCGTCGCATCGAAAACCGTTACAACGGTTCGGTGAACCAGTACTTCCTGTGCGACCGTGGCCGTTTCGGTTACGGCTACGTCAACCGCACCGACCGTCCACGTCAGCCGCTGCTGGCCGACGGCACCAAGCTTGGGCTGGACGCTGCGCTGGACAAGGCCGCCGACCTGCTGCGCGGTCGCAACATCGTCGGTATCGGTTCGCCCCGTGCCAGCCTGGAAAGCAACTACGCGTTGCGTGAACTGGTGGGCGCCGAGCACTTCTACTCCGGTATCGAAGCCGCCGAGCTGGAACGCATCCGTCTGGCCCTGCAAGTGCTCAAAGACAGCCCGCTGCCAGTACCGACCATGCGCGACATCGAAGACCACGACGCGGTGTTCGTCCTCGGTGAAGACCTGACTCAGACCGCCGCCCGCATGGCCCTGGCCCTGCGTCAGTCGGTAAAAGGCAAGGCCGAAGATATGGCCGAAGCCATGCGCGTTCAGCCGTGGCTCGACGCTGCGGTGAAGAACATCGGTCAGCATGAACTGAACCCGCTGTTCATCGCCAGCCTGGCTGAAACCAAGCTCGACGACATCGCCGAGGAGTGTGTACACGCCGCTCCGGACGATCTGGCCCGCATCGGTTTCGCCGTGGCTCACGCCCTGGACGCCAGCGCACCGGCCGTCGAAGGTCTGGACGCCGAGGCCCTGGAGCTGGCCAAGCGCATCGCCGACGCTCTGCTCGCCGCCAAGCGCCCGCTGATCATCGCCGGTACTTCGCTGGGCTCCAAGGCCCTGATCGAAGCGGCGGCGAACATCGCCAAGGCCCTGAAGCTGCGCGAGAAGAACGGTTCGATCAGCCTGATCGTGCCGGAAGCCAACAGCCTCGGCCTGGCCATGCTCGGTGGCGAATCGGTCGATGCCGCGTTGCAAGCTGTGATCGACGGCAAGGCCGACGCCATCGTCGTGCTGGAGAACGATCTGTACACCCGCACCGCCAAGGCCAAGGTCGATGCGGCACTGAACGCTGCGAAAGTGGTGATCGTTGCCGACCACCAGAAGACCGCCACCAGCGACCGCGCGCATCTGGTTCTGCCAGCCGCCAGCTTCGCTGAAGGCGACGGTACGCTGGTCAGCCAGGAAGGCCGCGCACAACGCTTCTTCCAGGTTTTCGACCCGCAATACATGGACGCGAGCATTCTGGTCCACGAAGGCTGGCGCTGGCTGCATGCCCTGCGCGCCACCCTGCTGAACCAGCCGGTCGACTGGACGCAACTCGACCACGTCACCGCTGCCGTGGCCTCGAGCACCGCGCAACTGGCCGGCATCGTCGACGCCGCCCCGTCCGCCGCGTTCCGCATCAAGGGTCTGAAACTGGCCCGTGAACCGCTGCGCTACTCCGGCCGTACCGCGATGCGCGCCAATATCAGCGTTCACGAACCGCGCACCCCGCAAGACAAGGACACCGCGTTCGCCTTCTCGATGGAAGGTTACTCGGGTTCCGCCGAACCGCGTCAGCAAGTGCCGTTCGCCTGGTCGCCGGGCTGGAACTCGCCGCAAGCCTGGAACAAGTTCCAGGACGAAGTCGGTGGTCACCTGCGCGCTGGCGATCCGGGCACCCGCCTGATCGAAAGCACCGGCGATTCGCTGAACTGGTTCGCCGCGGCTCCGCGGCCATTCAACCCGGCGCCGGGCACCTGGCAAGCCGTGCCGTTCTTCCATCTGTTCGGCAGCGAAGAGAACTCTTCGAAAGCCGCTCCGGTTCAGGAACGCATTCCGGCTGCCTACGTTGCACTGGCCAAGTCCGAAGCCGACCGCCTGGGCGTCAACGACGGTGCGATGCTGAGCCTCAACGTTGCCGGCCAGACTCTGCGTCTTCCGCTGCGCATCAATGAAGAGCTGGGCGCAGGTCTGGTGGCACTGCCTGCGGGCATCGCCGGCATTCCACCGGCATTCGCCGGCCTATCCGTTGAGGGTCTGCAGGAGGCAGCGCAATGACCTGGTTCACCCCTGAAGTGATCGATGTGATCCTGACGGTCATCAAAGCCATCGTGATCCTGCTGGCCGTCGTGGTCTGCGGCGCACTGCTCAGCTTTGTCGAACGTCGCCTGCTGGGCTGGTGGCAGGACCGTTACGGTCCGAACCGCGTCGGCCCGTTCGGCATGTTCCAGATCGCTGCCGACATGCTGAAGATGTTCTTCAAGGAAGACTGGACCCCGCCGTTTGCCGACAAGGTGATCTTCACCCTGGCACCGGTGGTGGCCATGTCCGCCCTGCTGATCGCGTTCGCGATTATCCCGATCACCCCGACCTGGGGCGTGGCGGACCTGAACATCGGCCTGCTGTTCTTCTTCGCCATGGCAGGTCTGTCGGTCTACGCGGTGCTGTTCGCCGGCTGGTCGAGCAACAACAAGTTCGCCCTGCTGGGCAGCTTGCGTGCCTCGGCGCAGACCGTGTCCTACGAAGTGTTCATGGGCCTGGCCCTGATGGGCATCGTGGTGCAGGTCGGCTCGTTCAACATGCGTGACATCGTCGAGTACCAGGCGCAGAACCTGTGGTTCATCATTCCGCAGTTCTTCGGCTTCTGTACCTTCTTCATCGCTGGCGTGGCCGTGACTCACCGTCACCCGTTCGACCAGCCGGAAGCGGAACAGGAACTGGCCGACGGTTACCACATTGAATACGCCGGCATGAAATGGGGCATGTTCTTCGTCGGTGAATACATCGGCATCATCCTGATCTCGGCGCTGCTGGTCACCCTGTTCTTCGGTGGCTGGCACGGTCCGTTCGGCATCCTGCCGCAACTGTCCTTCGTCTGGTTCGCACTGAAGACCGCGTTCTTCATCATGCTGTTCATCCTGCTGCGCGCTTCCATCCCGCGTCCGCGTTATGACCAGGTGATGGATTTCAGCTGGAAATTCTGCCTGCCACTGACCCTGATCAATTTGCTGGTGACCGCTGCAATCGTGTTGTGGAACACGCCTGCGGTTGCGGTTCAGTGAGGATTTGACCCATGTTCAAATATATTGGCGACATCATTAAGGGTACCGGTACCCAGTTGCGCAGCCTGGTCATGATCTTCGGTCATGGTTTTCGCAAGCGCGACACCCTGCAATACCCGGAAGAGCCGGTCTACCTGGCGCCACGCTACCGTGGCCGTATCGTCCTGACCCGCGACCCCGATGGCGAAGAACGCTGCGTAGCCTGCAACCTGTGCGCCGTGGCGTGCCCGGTGGGTTGCATCTCGCTGCAGAAAGCTGAAACCGAAGACGGTCGCTGGTACCCGGACTTCTTCCGTATCAACTTCTCGCGCTGCATTTTCTGCGGTCTCTGCGAGGAAGCCTGCCCGACCACCGCGATCCAGCTGACCCCGGATTTCGAGATGGCCGAGTTCAAACGTCAGGACCTGGTGTACGAGAAAGAAGATCTGCTGATCTCCGGCCCCGGCAAAAACCCTGATTACAACTTCTATCGTGTTGCAGGTATGGCCGTTGCGGGCAAGCCGAAAGGCGCCGCACAAAACGAAGCCGAGCCGATCAACGTGAAGAGCTTGCTGCCTTAAGGAAGAACGATGGAATTCGCTTTCTATTTCGCATCGGGTATCGCTGTTGTGTCCACACTGCGTGTGGTCACCAACACCAATCCTGTGCACGCCCTGCTCTACCTGATCATTTCGCTGATCTCCGTGGCCATGACCTTCTTCGCCCTCGGCGCACCGTTTGCCGGCGTGCTGGAAGTGATCGCCTACGCCGGTGCCATCATGGTGCTGTTCGTGTTCGTGGTGATGATGCTGAACCTGGGCCCGGCCTCGGTCCAGCAGGAACGTACCTGGCTCAAGCCCGGCATCTGGGCGGGGCCGGTGATTCTCGCCGCCCTGCTGCTGGCCGAACTGCTGTATGTGCTGTTCGCTCACCAGAGCGGTCAGGCCATCGGTCAAACCACCGTGGACGCGAAAGCCGTGGGCATCAGCCTGTTCGGTCCGTACCTGCTGGTGGTCGAACTCGCCTCGATGCTGCTGCTCGCTGCAGCCGTCACGGCGTTCCATTTGGGCCGTAACGAGGCGAAGGAGTAAGACATGCCTGCTATCCCTCTCGAGCATGGACTGGCGGTTGCCGGCATCCTGTTCTGCCTTGGTCTGGTCGGCCTGATGGTCCGCCGCAACATTTTGTTCGTGTTGATGAGTCTGGAAGTGATGATGAACGCCTCTGCACTGGCCTTCATCGTTGCGGGCGCCCGCTGGGCGCAACCGGATGGACAGATCATGTTCATCCTGGTGATCAGCCTGGCAGCCGCCGAAGCCAGTATTGGCCTGGCGATCCTGCTGCAACTGTATCGCCGCTTCCACACGCTCGATATCGACGCTGCCAGTGAGATGCGCGGATGAACCTACTCTTTCTGACTTTCGTATTCCCCCTGATCGGGTTCCTGTTGCTGTCGTTCTCCCGCGGCCGCCTCTCGGAAAACCTGTCGGCGCTGATCGGTGTCGGCTCCATCGGCCTGTCTGCCATCGTCGCGGCCTATGTGATCTGGCAGTTCAACGTCGCCCCGCCGGAAGGTGGCGTGTACGTGCATGTGCTGTGGACGTGGATCTCGGTGGAAGGCTTCCAGCCGAACTTCGCCCTGTACCTGGACGGTCTGTCCGTAACCATGCTGGGTGTGGTGGTCGGCGTGGGTTTCCTGATCCACCTGTTCGCCTCCTGGTACATGCGCGGTGAAGCCGGTTACTCGCGCTTCTTCTCCTACACCAACCTGTTCATCGCCAGCATGCTGTTCCTGGTGCTGGGCGACAACCTGCTGTTCATCTACTTCGGTTGGGAAGGCGTGGGCCTGTGCTCCTACCTGTTGATCGGTTTCTACTACAGCAACCGCAACAACGGTAACGCCGCACTGAAAGCCTTCATCGTCACCCGTATCGGCGACGTGTTCATGGCGATCGGCCTGTTCATCCTGTTCCAGCAACTGGGCACGCTGAACGTCCAGGAACTGCTGGTGAAGGCGCCTGAGCACTTCAAGGTCGGCGATTTCTGGATCGTGCTGGCCACCCTGATGCTGCTGGGCGGTGCGGTAGGTAAATCGGCACAACTGCCGCTGCAGACCTGGCTTGCGGACGCGATGGCCGGCCCTACCCCGGTTTCGGCACTGATCCACGCCGCGACCATGGTGACCGCCGGTGTCTACCTGATCGCCCGTACCCACGGTCTGTTCGCCCTGGCGCCGGACATCCTGCATCTCGTGGGAATCGTCGGTGGTGTGACGTTGGTTCTGGCAGGTTTCGCGGCACTGGTGCAAACCGACATCAAACGTATCCTCGCCTACTCGACCATGAGCCAGATCGGCTACATGTTCCTGGCGCTGGGCGTGGGTGCCTGGGAAGGCGCGATCTTCCACCTGATGACCCACGCGTTCTTCAAGGCCCTGCTGTTCCTTGCTTCAGGTGCGGTGATCGTTGCCTGCCACCACGAGCAGAACATCTTCAAGATGGGCGGCCTGTGGAAGAAACTGCCGCTGGCCTACGCCAGCTTCATCGTCGGTGGTGCCGCCCTGGCCGCCCTGCCGCTGGTGACCGCCGGTTTCTACTCCAAGGACGAAATCCTCTGGGAAGCGTTCGCCAGCGGCCACAACGGTCTGTTGTACGCCGGTCTGGTCGGTGCGTTCATGACCTCGCTGTACACCTTCCGCCTGATCTTCATCGCGTTCCACGGTGAAGCCAAGACCGAAGCTCACGCCGGTCACGGTATCGCTCACTGGCTGCCACTGTCGGTGCTGATCGTGCTGTCGACTTTCGTCGGCGCCATGATCGTTCCACCGCTGCACGGCGTACTGCCTGAAAGCGTCGGCCATGCCGGCGGTGAAGCCAAGCACAGCCTGGAAATCGCCTCGGGCGCCATCGCCCTGGCCGGTATCCTGCTGGCGGCCCTGCTGTTCCTCGGCAAGCGTCGTTTCGTGACCGCGATCGCCAACAGCGGCATCGGCCGTCTCCTTTCGGCCTGGTGGTTCGCTGCCTGGGGCTTCGACTGGATCTACGACAAACTGTTCGTCAAGCCGTACCTTGCGATCAGCCACATCCTGCGCAAAGACCCGCTCGACCAGACCATCGGTCTGATCCCGCGCATGGCCAAGGGCGGTCACACTGCCCTGAGCCGTACCGAGACCGGTCAACTGCGTTGGTACGCCGCCTCGATGGCTGCCGGTGCCGTGCTGGTCATCGGCGCTGTCGTGCTGGTAGCGGTCTGATATGAACCTTGCGAATTTGCGAAAGGAAACGAACCCGTCATGATTCTGCCTTGGCTAATCCTGATCCCCTTCATCGGCGGCCTGCTGTGCTGGCTGGGTGAGCGCTTCGGCGCCACCCTCCCCCGCTGGATTGCGCTGATCACCATGTCCCTGCTGCTCGCCCTCGGCCTCTGGCTGTGGGCTCACGGCGACTACTCCCTTGCGCCGAAGCCCGGCGCCGACCCGACCTGGGCGCTTGAGTTCAAGCACGTCTGGATCCAGCGTTTCGGCATCAACGTGCACCTGGCCCTCGACGGCCTGTCGCTGCTGATGATCCTGCTGACCGGTCTGCTGGGTGTCCTGTCGGTACTCTGCTCGTGGAAAGAGATCCAGCGTCACGTCGGTTTCTTCCACCTGAACCTGATGTGGATCCTGGGCGGTGTCGTCGGCGTGTTCCTCGCCCTCGACCTGTTCATGTTCTTCTTCTTCTGGGAAATGATGCTGGTGCCGATGTACTTCCTCATCGCGCTCTGGGGTCACAGTTCTTCGGACGGCAAGAAGACCCGGATCTACGCGGCGACCAAGTTCTTCATCTTCACTCAGGCTTCCGGCCTGATCATGCTGGTGGCGATCCTCGGTCTGGTCCTGGTCAACTACAACAGCACCGGCGTGATCACCTTCAACTACGCCGACCTGTTGAAGACCAAGATGTCGATGACCACCGAGTACATCCTGATGCTCGGCTTCTTCATCGCCTTCGCGGTCAAGCTGCCGGTGGTTCCGTTCCACTCCTGGCTGCCTGACGCTCACGCCCAGGCACCGACTGCAGGTTCCGTCGACCTCGCCGGTATCCTGCTGAAAACCGCGGCCTACGGTCTGCTGCGTTTCGCTCTGCCGCTGTTCCCGAACGCCTCGGCCGAGTTCGCGCCGATCGCCATGACCCTCGGTCTGATCGGGATCTTCTACGGTGCATTCCTGGCGTTCGCCCAAACCGACATCAAGCGTCTGATCGCCTTCTCGTCCGTTTCCCACATGGGCTTCGTACTGATCGGCATCTATTCCGGCAGCCAGCTGGCGTTGCAAGGCGCCGTGGTCCAGATGCTGGCCCACGGTCTGTCGGCCGCAGCACTGTTTATCCTGAGCGGTCAGCTGTACGAGCGCCTGCACACTCGTGACATGCGTGAGATGGGCGGTCTGTGGTCGCGTATCGCTTACCTGCCGGCGATCAGCCTGTTCTTCGCAGCCGCTTCGCTGGGTCTGCCGGGCACCGGTAACTTCGTCGGCGAGTTCCTGATCCTGATCGGCACCTTCGCCAGCGCGCCATGGATCACCGCGATTGCCACCTCCGGTCTGGTGTTCGGTTCGGTCTACTCGCTGATCATGATCCACCGCGCCTACTTCGGTCCGTCCAAATCGGATTCGATCCTGCACGGCATGGACGCACGCGAACTGATCATGGTGCTGGGCCTTGCGGTGCTGCTGATTTACCTCGGCGTCTACCCGCAACCGTTCCTCGACACCTCTGCCGCCACGATGCATGGCGTGCAGCAGTGGCTCGGCACCGCCTTCACTCAACTCGCTTCGGCCCGGTAAGAGCGCTATGGAATTCACGATTCAACACTTTATTGCGCTAGCGCCACTGTTGATCACCAGCCTCACCATTATCGTGGTGATGCTGGCAATCGCCTGGCGCCGCAACCACTCGCAGACCTTCCTGATTTCGGTGGCGGGTCTGAACCTGGCCCTGCTGTCGATCCTGCCGGCCCTGAAAGTCGCGCCTCTGGCCGTGACCCCGCTGCTGCAGATCGACACCTTTGCCTGTCTGTACATGGCGCTGATCCTGGTCGCCACTCTCGCCTGCGTCACCCTCGCCCACGCCTACCTCGGCGATGGCGGTTCGGGTTACCCGGGCAACCGTGAAGAACTGTACCTGCTGATCCTGATGGCCGCCGCCGGTGGCCTGGTTCTGGTCAGCGCGCAGCACCTGGCCGGTTTGTTCGTCGGTCTGGAACTGCTGTCGGTGCCGGTCTACGGTCTGGTGGCCTACGCCTTCTTCAACAAGCGTTCGCTGGAAGCCGGCATCAAATACATGGTGCTGTCGGCCGCCGGTTCCGCGTTCCTGCTGTTCGGTATGGCACTGCTGTACGCAGACGCCGGTTCCCTGAGCTTCGTCGGTATCGGTCAGGCGCTGGCCGCGACCGGTCTGCCAAGCTCGCTGGCGCAACTGGGCCTGGGCATGATGCTGATCGGTCTGGCGTTCAAGCTGTCGCTGGTACCGTTCCACCTGTGGACGCCGGACGTGTACGAAGGTGCTCCCGCACCGGTGGCCGCGTTCCTGGCCACCGCTTCGAAAGTGGCTGTGTTCGCGGTAATGGTTCGTCTGTTCCAGATCTCCCCTGCCGCCAGCAGTGGTGTTCTGAGCAACGTGCTGACCATCATCGCCATCGCCTCGATCCTGTTCGGTAACCTGCTGGCACTGACCCAGAGCAACCTCAAGCGTCTGCTCGGTTATTCGTCCATCGCGCACTTCGGCTACCTGCTGATCGCACTGGTGGCGAGCAAGGGTCTGGCGGTGGAAGCCATCGGCGTGTACCTGGTCACCTACGTGATCACCAGCCTCGGCGCCTTCGGCGTGATCACCCTGATGTCCTCGCCGTACAACGGTCGTGACGCCGATGCGCTGTACGAGTACCGCGGCCTGTTCTGGCGCCGTCCGTACCTGACCGCCGTACTGACCGTGATGATGCTGTCCCTGGCCGGTATCCCGCTGACTGCGGGCTTCATCGGCAAGTTCTACATCATCGCCACCGGCGTCGAGTCGCACCAATGGTGGCTGGTCGGTTCCCTGGTACTGGGCAGCGCCATCGGCGTGTTCTACTACCTGCGCGTGATGGTCACCCTGTACCTGATCGAACCGAACCTGCGCCGCCACGATGCCCAGCTGCACTGGGAACAGAAGGCAGGCGGCGTGATGCTGCTGGCCATCGCCGTGGTTGCGTTCTTCCTCGGCGTCTACCCGCAACCATTGCTGACCCTGGTTCAGCAGGCGGGTCTGGCGGGCTGATTGCTCTGCTGGAATGGCTGCAAACAGAAACGGCACCTTCGGGTGCCGTTTTTGCGTTTATCCCATCACAGTCTCTTCACCATCGGCACGCAGGCCAGTTGCAGACCTGCAGGTGATTGATAAACCGCACTCCCCTCCCCGACGTAACCGCAGCGCATGTGCGGACAGGTAATGAAAAAGCCCCGTCCATTTCTGGCGGGGCTTTGGGTGACACGTCACCTACCAGACATGCATGACCTTATGGCCCGCCGGAAGCGGTCACAACGGAGCACATCATGGTCATTCGGGGTTGAGCAGTCATGGCTGGATAGTGCTGCGGTTTTTTCGGTCACGTCAATTACAAGGTTCCTCCCTATTCAGTCGAATGCTCTCGCCATACTGGCCGATTCGTCCTACAGGTGTTTTTACGATCGATGACTACCGTTGAAATGGGGGCGAAAAGGATGGCCTGGAGGCCTTGACCAATTCGATCATCGGGACAAAATATACGCAGGTAACGTACAGAGCATGGATGCTCTTTTTATCGAATTACCCGCATTCCAGAAGCACCGGGACGATTACCTGGATGATGAGCTGTTTCGCAGCTTTCAGTTGGAGCTGCTGAAAAATCCCGAAGCGGGCGATCTCATCGAAGGCACAGGCGGGCTGCGTAAAATCCGCTTCTGTGACCAACGACGCGGTAAAGGCAAGCGCAGCGGATTACGAGTGATTTATTACTGGTGGTCCGGTTTCGACCAATTCTGGTTGTTCACCGTGTACAGCAAAAACGAGCAAGACGATCTGTTGCCTTCCCAGAAAAGAGTCTTCAAACAGGCGCTGGATAGAGAAATCAACACGAGAACCCAAATATGAAACGTGAAATTTTTTCCGAACTGATGGAGGGCCTTGAGGCTCTGGCCGACGAGCGCCAGGGCAAGGTCACCCTTCGCACTCACAAAGTCCAGTTACCAAAACTATTGCCGATCACGGCCGAGGAAGTGGTTGCGATCCGCCAGCAACTCAACCTCTCCAGGTCGGTTTTTGCCATGTATCTGCGAACCAATACCCGAACCCTCGAAAACTGGGAACAGGGCCGGGCAACGCCGAGTGCCCAAGCGACGACACTCATTCGACTGGTCGAGCGTTTTCCACAAACGATCGACCACCTTGCGGCTCTGACCTGACTTCCGGGATCTAACAAAATTGTAATCCCCCAATCACCTCCCCGTTATCCGCAGCCTGCAACGATGTCATCCGGCGACTCTACCGGCGGGCCCCTGCCCGTCGAACAATAAAACCCACGCCGAAGCACGTTCCCGTTCTGCCGAACCCAGGAGTGATTGATGCTTAACAACACAAAAATATCGATGGCCGCTTTAGCAGTGGTCGTCGGCGCAGGGCCGTCCACGGTGTTTGCAGAAGACAAACCCGAAGGGTTTATCGAAGGCAGCAGTCTGACGGTGCTCAACCGTAACTTCTATTTCAATCGTGATCACCGCAACGGCCAGTCCAGCCCAACGGGCAACGGTTATTCCGAGGCCTGGGCCCATGCGGTCATCAGCAAGTTCGAATCCGGTTTCTCCCAGGGCACCGTCGGGTTCGGTGTGGATGCTTTCGCGATGATCGGCCTGAAACTCGATACCGGTGACGGTCGCAACGGTGGCCGCAGTTCGTTCGATGTGTTGCCGGTCGACAGCGAAGGCAAAGCACGGGACGAATACACCAAGGTCGGTGGTGCAGCCAAAGTACGGGCCTTCGATACGGTGGTGAAAATCGGCGATGTGTTTCCGGCCAACCCGGTGGTTGCGGCGGGAGACTCGCGATTGCTGCCGGAAAGCTTTCGCGGTGTGACGGCGACCAACACCAGCATCGAGGGGCTGTCGATCCAGGGCGGTCGGTTGCATGCGATGAGCCAGCCGGTGTCCAGCGACATGCGCGAGAACTTCGCGACCTTCTATGCCGGCCCGGTCAACTCACCGTGGATCGCCTACGGTGGCGGTGATTATGTGCTGAACAAGAACCTCGGTTTCAGCCTGTACGCCAGTCGCCTGAAAGATGCCTGGAACCAGTATTACGCCGGCACCGCCTGGACGTATCCGCTGTCGGATGACCTGTCGCTGTTCGGTGGCCTGAACTATTACAAGGCGGTCGATGAAGGCAAACAACTGCTTGGCCAGTTCGATAACAACATCTGGAGCGGCCGGGTCGGCGTGAAACTCGGCGCCCATTCCGTCGCTCTCTCCCACCAGCGCAACAACGGCAACGACGATTTCGATTACCTGCGCCAGTCCGACTCGATCTTCCTCGACAACTCGATCCAGTACAGCGACTTCAACTCGCCGAAAGAACGTTCATGGATGGTGCGCTACGACCTCGACATGACCACTTACGGCGTGCCGGGCCTGTCGTTCATGACCCGTTATGCCCGCGGCACCGATGCCGATTACTCCAACGCCAATGCCGTGTACATGCGCCGCGATGCCGAAGGCAATCCGCTGACCGACCAGAGGCGCCGGGAGCGCGATATCGAAGTCAAATACGTGGTGCAGAGCGGTTCGATGAAAGATCTGTCACTGCGCCTGCGCCAGGCCACCACCCGTGCCACAGCGTTCGAGTCAGATCTGGATGAAGTACGGGTGATTGTCGAATACCCGCTGGCGATTCTCTGAATTGCACGAGCAACACATTCACCTTTAGAAGCGCCTTGCTCCTTTGGTAAGAGGTGAATTTTTTGGCGTCCTTCGGGGCGCTTTTTTTTGTGCGAAAAAAAGCCCGGCTCGCTGAACATGAACCGGGCGTCTGTGCCGCTACTGGCGCTATCCCCCCTGCTGACGACAGTTACCCATGACGCTGTACGTGACGGTATTGAGCTGTCCTTTCGAGTCTTCATAAGTCATCGCGGCCGGCACGACGGCGCATTCGTTTTTCGGCCGTACAACACTCACCACTTTCTTCACGTCCAGCTTCATTCCGTACTCGTATTCCTTGACCACCGGCGCCGCTTTGCCCCGGGCAGCCGCGAACTGTTCCATGGCCCGGGCATTGGCGCTGAGCGCTCGGTCAAACGTTCTGTCACCACCGCCTTCGGCCAACGCGTTCAAGGACATCGCCATGACACCGGTGAACGCCAACAGCTTTAGAAATTTCATATTCATTTCCCTCAAAACACGACTCATAAAAAAGCCCACCATCGATGCGCGATGACGGGCTCATTCACTGGCGGCACGCTTACAGGTCTTGAGTCTGTTCGGCCTTCTTGTCGTTCACGACAATGGGATCCCGGGCCTTTTCCTTGGCAACGAACAGCTCCATTGAACGGTCGTTGTTGGTCATCATCCGCTCGAAAGTGCGGTCGCCACCGCCTTCGGCCATCGCCAGGGAAGACACCGCCAACGCCAATAAAAACGCACCGATCTGTACAGGTTTCATGGTTGATTCCTCATTCAAGTCACTGACGGGATCAAGGTAACAATCCGAACCTTTCGTGACGGTGGCGCCGACATTACATATCCGTCATGTAGAAAGGCCCGCAGTTGCGGGCCTTTTGTTAAAGCCAGAAATGACTAGGCAGCCGTGGGTGACTCCTCCTCACGGCGATGCGCAATCTGATACAACGCCGGCAGGATCAGCAGCGTAAGAACGGTCGAGGACAGGATCCCGCCGATCACCACCGTCGCCAGCGGTCGCTGCACCTCGGCCCCGGTGCCGGTCGCCAGGGCCATCGGGATGAAGCCCAGCGACGCCACCAGCGCGGTCATCAATACCGGTCGCAACCGTGTCAGTGCACCGACGTTGATCGCCTCGGACAGCGAACGCCCCTCCTCCCGCAGGTTGCGGATGAACGCGATCATCACCAGCCCGTTGAGCACCGCCACACCGGACAATGCGATAAACCCGACACCCGCCGAGATCGACAGCGGAATGTCCCGCAACCACAGCGCCATGACCCCGCCGGTCAACGCAAACGGAATTCCGGTGAACACCAGCAAGCCGTCCTTGAGGTTGTTGAACATCATGAATAACAGTCCGAACACCAGCAGCAACGCCACCGGCACCACGATCTGCAAGCGCCTGGCCGCCGATTGCAGTTGCTCGAACTGTCCGCCCCAGGTGGTCCAGTAACCCGCCGGCACCTGCACATCACGCTCGATCACTTCGCCCGCTTCGGCGACGAACGATCCGATGTCACGCCCGCGTACGTTGGCGCTGACGATGACCAGGCGCTTGCCATTCTCGCGGCTGACCTGATTCGGCCCCAGCACCAGATCAAGACTGGCGACGTCCTTGAGCGCGATAAACCCGATCCGGTTGGTCGCGCCGTTCACGGCAGGCACCGGAATCAGCAGCGCCGACAGTCCTTCAAGGTCCTTGCGCATCGCATCGGACAACCGCACCACCATGTCGAACCGACGGTCACCTTCAAACAGCGTCCCGGCCTTCTGCCCGCCAACGGCCACCGCAACGGTGTCCTGCACATCGCCGACGTTGAGCCCGTAACGCGCAGCCTTGTCGCGGTCGATATTGATGGTCAGCACCGGCAAGCCGGTGGTTTGCTCGACCTTGACCTCGGACGCGCCGTTGACCTTCTGCATCGCGGCGGCAATCTTCGCCGCCGTGGCGTTGAGCACCTCCATGTCATCGCCAAACACTTTGACTGCCACGTCGCTGCGCACACCGGAGATCAATTCGTTGAAGCGTAACTGGATCGGCTGCGACAGTTCATAGTTGCTGCCCGGCAACGTCGCGGCGGCTTGTTGCAGTTCGGCCATCAGGGTTTCCCGGGACTTGCCCGGATCCGGCCATTGTTCTTTGGGCTTGAGCATCACGTAGCTGTCGGAGATGTTCGGCGGCATCGGGTCGGAGGCGATCTCCGCCGTACCGGTACGGGCGAAGACGCGCTCGACTTCCGGCACTTTATCGAGAATCAGCGTCTCCAGACGCTGCTGCATATCCAGCGATTGCGTGAGGCTGGTGCCCGGCACACGCAACGCCTGCAAGGCGAAATCGCCTTCACTGAGGCTCGGCACAAACTCGCTGCCCATGCGGCTGGTGAGCACGCCACTGACCACGATCACCGCCAGCGCAGCACCGACCGCCACCGTGCGACGGGACATGACCCAGGCCAGTGCCGGTGCATACACGCGACGCGCGCCGCGCATCACCACGCCCTCTTCTTCCTTGACCTTGCCGGTGACAAACAGCGCAATCGCCGCCGGCACAAAGGTGACCGACAAGAGCATGGCGCCCAGCAACGCGATGACCACGGTGAATGCCATCGGGTGAAACATTTTCCCCTCGACGCCGCTCAGGGCGAAGATCGGCAGGTACACCACCATGATGATCAACTGCCCGAAAATCAGCGGCCGCCGCGCCTCTTTCGCCGCTGCGAACACTTCATGGAAACGCTCGGAGCGGGTCAACAGACGCCCGTGATGCTGCTGCGCATGGGCCAGCCGTCGCAGGGTGTTTTCGACGATGACCACCGCACCATCGACGATGATCCCGAAGTCCAGCGCACCGAGGCTCATCAGGTTGGCGCTGACCTTGTTGCTGAACATCCCGGTGAAGGTGAACAGCATCGACAGCGGAATCACCATCGCCGTGATCAGCGCGGCGCGGATGTTGCCGAGGAACAGAAACAGGATCGCGATCACCAGAATCGCGCCTTCGACGAGGTTCTTCTTCACCGTGGCGATGGCTTTGTCGACCAGATGCGTGCGGTCGTACACCGGCACCGCGAGCACGCCGGCGGGCAAGGACTTGTTGATCTGTTCGAGCCTGGCGGCGACCGCTTGCGAGACCGTGCGACTGTTTTCCCCGATCAACATGAACACGGTGCCGAGCACCACTTCGCGGCCGTTTTCCGTGGCGGCGCCGCTGCGCAGTTCGCGACCGATGTCCACGGTAGCGACGTTCCTGATCCGGATCGGCGTGCCATCGACATTGGCCATGACAATATTGGCAATGTCTTCGGTGCTCGCCACCTGACCCGGTGCGCGAATCAGCAATTGTTCGCCACTGCGCTCGATGTAGCCGGCGCCGACGTTGGCGTTGTTGCGCTCCAGCGCCGTCACCAGATCGGTGAGGGTCAGTCGGTAGGCCGCGAGTTTTTTCGGATCGGGCGCGATCTGGTACTCCTTGGCAAAACCGCCGATGGTGTTGATCTCCGCCACGCCGGGAACGTTGCGCAGTTGCGGCTTGATGACCCAGTCCTGGATCACCCGCAGATCGGTCGGCGTGTAGGGCGTGCCGTCATCTTTCAGCGCGCCTTCCCTGGTCTCGACCGTCCACAGGAAGATCTCGCCGAGCCCGGTGGAGATCGGCCCCATCACCGCTTCCACACCCTCGGGCAATTGCTCTTTGGCGGATTGAAGGCGTTCGTTGACCAATTGCCGGGCAAAGAACAGATCGGTGCCGTCCTTGAAGATCACCGTGACCTGAGACAAGCCTGAACGCGACAGCGAGCGGGTCTGCTCCAGCGCCGGCAGGCCGGCCATCGCGGTTTCAATCGGAAAAGTGATGCGCTGTTCGGTTTCCAGCGGCGAGAACCCGGCCGCGCCGGTGTTGATCTGCACCTGGACATTGGTGATATCGGGCACGGCGTCGATCGGCAGTTTCTGATAACTGGCGATGCCGAGGCCGGCCATGAGCAGAACGGCGAGCAGCACGATGATGCGCTGCTCGATGGCAAACTGGATCAGGCGTTCGAACATGGGAGTCTTCCGCGATTAATGACTGTGCTCGGCCGAGGCTTTGCCCAGCTCCGATTTGAGGACGAAGCTGCCGGCGCTGGCGACTTGCACGCCCGGTTCCAGCCCGGCGGTGACTTCCACCTGCCCCGCCGCGCGACTGCCCAGCTCCACCGCTTGCGCCTTGAAGCCGTCGTCGGTGCGGATGAACACCGTGGGTTTGTCCTCGACGGTCTGGATCGCGGTTTCCGGTACGGCGACCTTGGCCTGACGGCTGTCAGTAGCGACCAGCGCAGTAACAAACAAGCCGGGACGCCATGAGCCTTGCGGATTTTCCAGGGTGACACGCACGGTCGCGGTGCGGGTCTGTTCGCCGAGCAGGCTGCCGACGTAGGCCACAGTGCCGGGCACTTCAGCTTTCAACTCCGCCGCGCTGACAGTGACAGGCATGCCCACTTGCACCTTGGCCAGATCCCTGGGTGAGACGCCAAACGTCACCCACACTCGCGACAGATCCGAGAGCGTAAAAGCCGCCGTGGTTTCATCAACCACTTCCCCTGGCGTCAGGTGCTTTTCCACCACCACACCGTCGAACGGTGCCCGCAGTTCATAGCGATTACCCCCGGTAGCGACCACGCTGCCACTGAGCACGCTGATCTTTTGCCGAGCGTTGTTCACAGCGATTTCAGCTTCTTCCAGGGCCTGACGGGCCTGAAGAAAATCCTGTTCGGCGGAGATCTTGTCCTCCCACAATTTTTTCTCGCGCTCGTAAGTCGTACGCGCCAGTGCGAGGCGCCGTTGCGCGGCGGCCTGTTCACTGCGCTGATCGGAAATCTGCTGACTGGCGATCACGGCCAGCAACTGGCCCTTCTTGACCGACTGCCCGAGATTGACCGACACCGACTCGACCACCCCCGGTACCCGCGGGACCACGTGCGCGGTGCGGTCCTCGTCGAAGCGCACTTCACCGGGGAATGGCAGGCCGAGGCTGATGGTCTGTGCTTTGGCTGCGGTCAGTTGAATCCCTGCCGCTGCGATTTGCTCGGCAGTCAGTTCGATGTGCCCTTCTTCGCCATGCCCTTCTTCAGCACCAACGCCTTCTCCGGCGTGATCGGCATGTTCCGAAGCGTCATCGGCGTGGGCGTCGATGCTTGCGTTGCCTGCCCACATCGAGCCGACGCCAATGCCCAGCGCCAGAGACGCCGCAGCGATCACAATCAGTTTTTTATCCATGGAAACTCCTCTGCGCCGTGCCGTCGCGCAGTGATCAGAAAATTGAAATTCAACGGTTGTCACCGAGGTCGCCAAAAATGCGTTCGATGCGAACCCGGGCGTCGGTGGCCTCGCTCACCGCCTGGATGTATTGGCTGCGAGCGCTGATCAGCGTGCGCTGGGCATCGAGCACGTCGAGGAAGCCGAACTTGCCCATTTCGAAACCGCGCGTGGCGCTGTCCACCGCACGTTGCGCGGCGGGCAGGATGGTCTGGTCGAACGTCCGGATTTCGCCGTTGGCGGTCTGCCATTGCTCAAGGGTGGTCTGGACTTCCGTGCGCAGGCGCAACTCGGTGGCGTTGCGCAGGTCCCGTGCCTGATCGGCACGCCGCGCCGCCGCCAGCACATTGCCCTGATTGCGGTTGAACAACGGAATCGGCATCGACAGCCCGACCACGTTGACCCGCTCACGCTCGGTTTCGCTGTACTGGCTGCCGATGCTGACGGTGAGATCGGGAATCCGCTGGGACTTTTCCAGTCCCAGCGATGCTTCGCGCTGGTCGATCTGCAATTTCG
The DNA here is from genome assembly GCF_024981055.1 of Pseudomonas sp. BW7P1. Classification (NCBI taxonomy): domain Bacteria; kingdom Pseudomonadati; phylum Pseudomonadota; class Gammaproteobacteria; order Pseudomonadales; family Pseudomonadaceae; genus Pseudomonas; species Pseudomonas sp. BW7P1. The sequence continues at coordinate 3,922,973 of NZ_CP103374.1, forward strand.
CCAGACGCAGTTCAGCGGTCTCGTTCAGACGCTCAAGCAAACGGGTCGGCGGCGGGACGCTTGGCAGGCCTGGAGCAGCGCTTTGCACCGTGGTCGAAGTCGGCAACGGTGCGCCCATGACTTGCGCCAGTTGCTGGTACGCATTGGCCTGATCACGCTCGGCGCGACTCAGCTCCAGGCGTACTTCCGAGAGCTGCACCTGCGCCCGCGTGCCTTCCACCGGCGACGATTTGCCCGCCTCGATCCGCCCTTGGGCCACACGCAAACCGTGTTCGGCCAGTTGCAGCGACTGCCGGGCCAGTTGCAAACGTTGCTGTGCGGTTTGCGCCGCGTTGAACGCCTGAATCACGTCGGCGCGCAAAGCATTGCGCTTGCGCTCCAACTCGAGGCCGGCGGCCTCCTGCGCACGGCTGGCGACGTCGATCCGGGCGCCACGCTTGCCGCCCAGTTCGATCGGCTGGCTGAGCATCACCGTGGTGGTGCGCGACTGGCGCCGAGTGTCTTCGGCCTCCCACGAAACTTCGGGATTGGGCATCAGACCGGCCTGTTTGCGATCACCTTCGGCAATGCCGATTTCCCATTGCGCGGCGGCCAGCTCCGGGTTACCCGCAAACGCGGATTGCAGAGCCTGATCGAGGGTCAGGGTCGATGCACTGGCAAGGCTTGTACAGGCCAGCAACAAGAGGCCGCTGGCGGTTTTTTTCAGGCGTGAGCACGCCGTCCGTTCTATTAAACCGGGCAATGGAAGACTTCCTTCAATCAAGAATCTTTGATTGCGCCACGGTAGGGTTTTGAACTTATCGACAAGGTGACTGGAAAATTACAAATCCGTTATCCACGGTTTATCGAAGTTGTTTTGCTCTAGGATTCCGGATTCAAATGGCGTTATAGCAACACATGGAAACAAATACTGGTTAGTTATCTGCCGAACAGCACTTGCCGAATTCGAAGTCGTGAAAAAACCACTTTCCTGCTGCGACAGGCTGTCGCGGACGACCGGTTTAAAGGGCTTAAACGTTGACTCTGTAGCCACTACAGCCTTTACCTTGCACGCCATCCAGTAACAGAAACCGTCCGGAAGACCTCACAAAAACAACAACTTTCCGGGCCACCTTAATTAAATATCCATTGAATAAAAGTGGTGAAAGATCATGCGAATCCTTGTCGTCGAGGACGAGCTTAAAGCTGCCGAATACTTGCATCAGGGTCTGACCGAAAGTGGTTATATCGTGGACCACGCCGTTAACGGCGCTGACGGTTTGCACCTGGCGCAACAACAGGTTTATGACCTGATCATTCTGGATGTGAATCTGCCGGAACTCGACGGCTGGAGCGTACTTGAACAACTGCGGCGCACTCACTCCACCCGGGTGATGATGCTCACTGCACGCGGTCGCCTGGCGGACAAGATCCGGGGGCTGGATCTGGGCGCCGATGACTACCTGGTCAAGCCGTTCGAATTCCCGGAACTGCTGGCCCGGGTGCGCACCTTGATGCGCCGCAGCGAAAACATCCCGGTGCCGCAGGTACTCAGGGTCGCCGATCTGGAACTCGACCCGGGCCGTCACCGGGCATTTCGCGGCACGCAGCGCATCGACCTGACCACCAAGGAATTCGCTTTGCTGCATCTGCTGATGCGCCAGTCCGGCGAAGTGCTGACCCGCACCCAGATCATCTCGCTGGTGTGGGACATGAATTTCGACTGCGACACCAACGTGGTCGAAGTCTCGATCCGCCGCTTGCGGGCGAAGATCGACGACCCGTTCGACAGCAAACTGATCCACACCCTGCGCGGTGTGGGTTATGTGCTGGAGGCCCGGGAATGAAGCCGGCCAGCCTGTCGCTGCGACTGGGCCTGATCGTCAGCATTCTCGGTGCGCTGCTGGTGGTGTTCCTGGCGATCCTCGCCTACTTCGCGCTGACCCATGAGCTCAATGCGCTGTCCCGCGACAGCCTGGAAAAGAAGATGGCGCAGGTCGAACACAGCCTGTCGCTGTACGTCGATGCCAATGAAGTCAGTGGCAAGCCGCACATTCTGCTCGATCAGGTCATGGGGCATGACAACCTGACACTGACGATCTATGACCGGGGCAATTTGCGCACGCCCCTGCTCAAATCCGGTTCGGGACTGACGGACCCACGGATTGAATTGAAAGCGCTCCGGCTGACGAGCGATCGATTGACCTACAGCGCCAGCGCCGATGAGAACGGGGTGAAGTTCCTGACCGCCTCGAAGCTGATTCGCCTGAAGGGTGGCAGCAGCGTGCCGGTGCTGCTGTCGATGGACAATGCTCACGACCAGGCCTTGCTCAGCGCCTATCTGCGTTCGACGCTGATCGCGCTGCCGTTGCTGCTGGTGTTCATCGGCCTGACCGCATGGGGCGCGGTGCAGCGCGGACTGGCGCCGCTGCGGGAGTTTCGCAAGGTGGCGGCCAGGGTCACCACACAGGACCTCGACCATCGGCTATCGGGGGTGAACATGCCTCAGGAATTGAGCGAACTGGCACACGGTATCAACGTCATGCTCGATCGTCTGGACAGCGGCGTGCAGCAGTTGTCGCAATTTTCCGATGACCTGGCCCATGAACTGCGCACACCGATCAACAACCTGATGGGCAAGGCCCAGGTCACGCTGTCACGGGAGCGCCCGGTCGGGGAATACAAGGATGTGCTGGTGTCGTGCACCGAGGAACTGGAACGTGTTGCGCGGATAGTCTCGGACATGCTGTTTCTGGCCCAGGCCAGCCAGCCAATGGCGCACGCATCGTTCGAAGCCATAGCACTGCAGGACGAGGCGCTCAGGGTCGCCGAGCTGTTTTCTCTGTCGGCGCAAGAAAAACGGATCCAGCTCAAGGTGGTCGGCAGCGCTCGGGTCTCGGGTGACCGGCTGATGATCCAGCGGGCGATATCGAACCTGCTCTCCAATGCCTTGCGCCACTGCCCGCCCGGTAAAACCGTTTCGCTGTTCATCGAACAGGCGCCAACTCAGGTAACGCTGCGGGTCAGCAACCCCGGCGCCGGCATCGAAGCCCGACACCTGCCGTATCTGTTCGACCGTTTTTACCGGGTCGACAGCAGCCGCACCCGCTCACAGGGCAGCACCGGCCTGGGCCTGGCCATCGTGCGTTCGATCATGAGCCTGCATCAGGGCACTGCTCAGGTGCAAAGCCATCCGGGGGCAATGACGGTATTCAGTCTGGTATTCCCCGCTTTTGCGCCAAAGCGTTAAAGCGTTAAAGCGTTAAAGCGTTAAAGCGTTAAAGCGTTAAAGCGTTAAAGCGTTAAAGCCTTCAGGCAGATTTGTGCGGTTTTTTCTCCATCTCTGTACGAAAAGTCACCGCACAATAACGCCACAACGTCACCGAGCCCCTTGGACGGGATTTTACTTTGGCTTCGCGATGAAACGTCTGACGAAGACGGGAAACAAAACATCGCCAATCCTTATTGTCCAGGTGCCCACTTCTCTCACTGGTTCTGCGCCAAAACTCGTTAGAACGCATCCCTCCGCTGTTTCTGAAGCGTCAATCGACGATTTATCAGTACGTATTTCGACACGGATAAAAACCGTCGATGGAAACCTCCCGACATTTTTGACCCCGCCATCACTGCCCTCCTAGATTCGGCTCGTGCCTGCAACGGCACATCCAAATAACAACCAAGGAGACACACCATGGGCTACATCGGCAGCTGGAACGCCAACCCGATCGATGAGCTGGACGAACAGCAAACCCCTTCACCAGAGCAGATCGAAGCACTGCAACTGACCGAGGAAGAGCAGGCGGAACTGAACGCCGAGTGACAGGACCCGCAGGGGCGTCGCGCCCCTGCGGACTTTCAGGATGGAAATCATGGACAAGACAAGGATGGCCGAGCGTGAGCTCACGGCCGATCAGGCAGCGCAACGTATTCAAACAGAGCTTTCACGCCTGGGCCTTTCGCCGAAGACCAGCACGATCGGCACCAACGTCGTTGCCGTTCAGGCGAGTCTTTACGACAGCGCCCAGCGCCGTGCCCGTGGCTGGGGCAAGGGTTATGCGGATCAGGCTCATCTGGGCGCGCTGTATGAGGCCCTCGAGCATTATTGGACGGATGAACGACCGGCCACCGACGGACACCTCGAGACGGGGCACTATTTCAACGACACGCCAATCTTTGCCGATGATTCGCTTCTGCACCGGCTGACCTGCCAACGAAACAGGCGCATCCGCTGCCGGCGCTATGTCAGTCCATCGGGGCAAGACCTGTTTTCCTATCCGGTTGCACTGACGTCGCCCAACGGTACACGTCCCTGTTCGTCAACGGACATGGCCGACTGCCGCGCCGTGCAACGTTATGCCAGCAACAGCGGCACCGCCGTGGGTGCCACTTGCAGCGAAGCGCTGTTGCACGCTACCAACGAATGCATCGAGCGCGATGCCGTGTCACTGTTTCTGCTCGACCATTTCTACTACGAGAACTTTCCGCCCCTGCGACGGGTCGCCCGCCTCGAGGGTGCCGACGAGCTCGGCCGTCTGTGGAACGATGCCGAACAGGAAATCGGCGGTGAAATCGTACTGGTCGATATCAGCAGCGAGTTCAAGGCGCGAACCTTTCTGGCGTTCACGACAAAACCGGGAGCCCTTCCACAGGTGTTCGGCAGCGGCAGCTCTCTCGACCCGCGTCATGCAGCCTGGCGGGCACTCACTGAACTGGTGCAACTGCAGCTCAGCACCGCCGAGCCCGAGTACCAACGGCAACTGAACAATGCACTGCGCAACCTGCAGCCCTTTCCGCGCCTGTTGCGCTGCGCCCGCTTCGATCTGCAGACCTTGCTGCATCGCTGCGCTCAACACGAGATGAAGCTGCCCGCCCCCGGTGAAGACCTGACCGTGGCCCGGCAGCTGAGCCTGCTGACCCGGGATCTGCAGAACCACGGCCGCACGCTGGGGGCTTCGATACTGAAGCAAACCGCGCTTGGCACAACCCTGGTCAACGTGGTGATCCCCGGGCTGGAGCGCTTCTTCGTGGTTTCCAGCGGCAACGTGGCCATTCCGCAGACCCGGGGCCGCACACTGAAGAGAACCGCCGCATGAACCGACTCGATCGTACCCGGGAACTGGCATTGGCCCGCGCCATGGACCTTCACCTGAACGTGAATGGCGATATCGGCCAGTACATCGAACCACCCGGCAGCGGGCTGCATCATGTTTTTTTCCTGCAAATGAACGACGAGGTCTGGGTTGGCCGCAAGCTTGTGCAACGTGATCGGCATTTTCGATGGCAGGCCACAAGCGTACTCAAGCCCGACATGCTGCTGGGCCCCCATCTTCATTCGTTGTGGGGTGACGAGGGTTTGTCGATCGGTTTTCGAGCGGTTTCTGCCGAACGAAAAGCGCAGACCTTCGAGCGCGCATTGCGTCAGGCTGACAGCGAGATCGTGTTCCCGTTTCCGGTGCTTGACGCCTGCGGCCGGGAAGCGGTCTGCCCGGATGATTTCTGGCAATGCAGTGAATCTCTGGTCGATCAGTTGAACGACGATGAACAACATCTGCGCGAACATTGCGCGGGGCTGCTTCAGGCAAACACCGAATCCGGCGCAATGATCTACGACCCGGCCTGTTCGACCGGCGAGTTCATTACCCGTCTCGCTCGTGCGCTGCCGGACTGTCTGTTTCTGGGGAGCGACCGCTCGGCTTCGATGATCGAACACGCCAGACAAGTTCACAGGGGCACCCGTGTCGAGTTCCGCTTGCTCGATGCGATTGAAGCCTTTGATGCGGGCATTCACTGCGATGTGTTGATACTGCGTTTCCTGAACGCCGAAGTCTTGACCCGCCGAGAAGCCCGGGCCGCATTCGAGTCGCTCATCCGTTGCGTCAAGCCTGGCGGCACAATCCTCGTTTTCGGTCACACCCCGGTGCTGATTCCCGTTACCTGGCTCGCCGCCACCCACCACCTGCAGCTGGAATCGAGCGTTGCAGCGCGTCCGGGAAAAATGGAACTGTTCCAGTTCTATTGCCTGAAGGTCGCGAAAGCATGACGTTTTCCCCGCAAGGCAGAGGCTTTTACTCGACCGACGATGGTCACCAACTTTATTGGGAACGACATGGCGTCACGGGTGGCGAGCCGGTGTTTTTCCTGCATGGCGGCCCTGGCGGGCGAATCAGCCGCCATCACCTGGAATTCTTCGACCTGCGTCATTTCGATATCATCCTGTTCGACCAACGCGGCTGCGGGCGCTCGACGCCCTATGGTGAACTGCGCGACAACTTCACCGGGCTCTGCGTGGAAGACATCGACGCTCTGCGCCAGCACTTCGGCTTCAGAAAAATCAGTGTGCTGGGCGTTTCCTGGGGCAGTTGGCTGGCAATCCAGTACCAGCAGCGCTATCCCCGCCACCTGCTGAAAACCACACTGGTTTCGGTGTTCGTGCCTTTCTCGGCCAATGTCCGGGCCTACGACCAGGCACTCACGCAACAATCTGTATCAGGCCGGAGCGCCAGGGACATTTTCCGTGTACTCGGCGAAGGCCGCCCGTCGCAACAACGAGAAGCCGCCATCGAATGGTTGAATGCTGTTTTGCGCCGTACGGGACAGAGCGTTTGCGCCGGCACACTGGAGCGCTTCGTCGATCAGGAAGCGGTGCTCGCCATACGTCTGGAGCTGCATTACCACCTGCACGGCTATTTCTTCCAGCCGAAGGACCAGCACCTGATCCTCGATGACAATACCCTGCTGATCCAGGGCATCGGCGATCCCTTCGGCATGGCCAGCGTGCGCTGGCTCAGGCAGCGCATGAACATTCACTGCCGTTTGCTGCAGGCCGGGCATAACGCGTTCGAAAGCGCCATTCTCAAAGCTGTGCGCCGGGCGGTGAAACGTGAAATCGAGGGTTGAAAAAAACGGCACCCGAAGGTGCCGTCCCGTCCTGCAAAAACGCTTACTGGCGTGCCGCCTCCCACGACTTGAGCAGTTCGTTGTAGCTCACGGTCTCGCCTTTCGGTTTCTCGTTGGCCAGTTTCGGTTTCGGTGCGCCCGGTTGATCGAACCAGTATTGCGCATCGCGTTCCGGGTTCATTTTCGGGGCGCAGGTGGCCTGGGCCTTGGAGCGTTCCAGACGGGTCATGATCGCGTCCTGATCCTTGGCCAGGCCGTCGAGCGCCTCTTGCGGGGTCTTGTCGCCGCTGGCGGCTTCGGCAATGTGGCTCCACCACAGTTGTGCCAGACGCGGATAGTCCGGCACGTTGGTGCCGGTCGGCGTCCACTGCACCCGGGCCGGGCTGCGATAGAACTCGACCAGACCACCGAGCTTCGGCGCCAGGTCGGTCATGGCCTGCGAGTTGATGTCCGACTCGCGGATCGGCGTCAGGCCGACGATGGTTTTCTTCAGCGACACGGTTTTCGAGGTCACGAACTGCGCGTACAGCCAGGCGGCGAGTTTCTGCTTCTCGGGCGTGGACTTCATGAAGGTCCAGGAACCCACGTCCTGATAACCCAGTTTCATGCCCTGCTCCCAGTACGGTCCGCGCGGCGACGGCGCCATCCGCCATTTCGGCGTGCCGTCGGCGTTGACCACCGGCAGGCCCGGTTTGGTCATGTCGGCGGTGAACGCGGTGTACCAGAAGATTTGCTGGGCAATATTGCCCTGAGACGGCACCGGGCCGGACTCGGAGAACGTCATGCCCGCCGCTTCCGGTGGTGCATACGCTTTGAGCCAGTCGACGTATTTCTGCGTGGCGAACACCGCCGCCGGGCCATTGGTGTCGCCGCCACGGGTCACGCTGGAGCCCACCGGATGGCAGTCCTCGACGCGAATGCCCCACTCGTCCACCGGCAAACCGTTGGGAATGCCTTTGTCCCCGCCACCGGCCATGGAGAACCAGGCATCGGTGAAACGCCAGCCCAGGGACGGGTCTTTCTTGCCATAGTCCATGTGCCCGTAGACGCGCTTGCCGTCGATTTCCTTGACGTCTTCGCTGAAGAATCTGGCGATGTCTTCATAAGCGGACCAGTTCACCGGCACGCCCAGATCATAACCGTACTTTTCCTTGAATTTGGCTTTCAGGTCGGCGCGTTCGAACCAGTCGGCGCGGAACCAGTACAGGTTGGCGAACTGCTGATCGGGCAATTGATAAATCTTGCCGTCCGGCGCGGTGGTGAAGGAAATGCCGATGAAGTCCTTGATGTCGAGGGTCGGCGAGGTGAAATTCTTGCCTTCGTTGGCCATCAGGTCGGTGATCGACTCGGTCTTGCCATAGCGAAAGTGCGTACCGATCAAGTCCGAATCGTTGACCCAGCCGTCATAGATGTTCTTGTCCGACTGCATCACCGTCTGCATTTTTTCCACGACGTCGCCTTCCTGCAGCAGGTCGTGGGTGAGCTTGATCCCGGTGATTTCGCTGAAGGCCTTGGCCAGTACCTTCGATTCATATTCGTGAGTAGTCAGGGTTTCGGAAACGACCTTGATGTCCATCCCGCGAAACGGCTCGGCAGCCTTGATGAACCATTTCAGTTCTTCAAGTTGCTGCTCCGGTGTCAGGGTCGACGGCTTGAACTCGCTGCCGATCCATTTTTTTGCCGCGTCCTCGTAGGCATCGGCCCAGGCGGAGGCGCTCAAACCGCTGAGTGCCAGCATGGCTGCCAATGAAATGCTATGTCGCAGCTTATTGTTTTTGTCGAACATAGAGACCTCCTGTTAGGTTTTCGGAGCAAGATTGCCGAGCGATTCGACTAGCCCCAACGCATCACAGCCAACAGCCACACCAGGGACAACGCGGACGCCACCCAGATGCTCCAGTCGGTCACGCCGATCACCAGCAGATGCAGGTAGGCGCTGCCGAGAAGACCGATGAACAGGCGATCGCCACGGGTGGTGGCCATCGGCAGAAAACCTCGCCGCAGGATGCTCGGCGAGCGCAACTCCCAAGTGGTCATGCCCACCAGGATCAAACCGATCACGATGAAAAATGCCGCCGTCGGGACGGTCCAGCTCATCCATTCCATCATCGATTCCTCAGACCCGGCCCAGGGCAAAGCCCTTGGCCACATGGTTGCGAACAAACCAGATCACCAGCATGCCCGGCAGAATGGTCAACACCCCCGCCGCTGCCAGCACGCCCCAGTCAATGCCGGATGCCGACACCGTGCGCGTCATTACCGCCGCGATCGGTTTGGCGTTCACCGAGGTCAGCGTGCGCGCCAGCAGCAGTTCGACCCAGGAAAACATGAAGCAGAAAAACGCCGTTACCCCGATCCCTGAACCGATCAGCGGGACAAAGATCTTCACGAAGAATCTGGGAAAGCTGTAGCCATCGATGTAGGCGGTTTCGTCGATTTCCTTCGGCACGCCGGACATGAACCCTTCGAGAATCCACACTGCCAGCGGCACGTTGAACAGGCAGTGCGCCAGCGCCACCGCGATGTGGGTGTCGAACAGGCCAATCGACGAATACAACTGAAAGAACGGCAGCAGGAACACTGCCGGCGGCGCCATGCGGTTGGTCAGCAGCCAGAAGAACAGGTGCTTGTCACCAAGAAAGCGATAACGGGAAAACGCATAGGCCGCCGGCAACGCCACGCTGAGGGAAATCACCGTGTTCAGGCTCACGTAATACAGCGAGTTGAGGTAACCGGTGTACCAGCTCGGATCGGTGAAGATCACCTTGTAGTTGTGCAGCGTGAAATCCTGGGGAAACAGCGTCAGGCCGCCAAGGATTTCGGTGTTGCTTTTGAACGACATGTTCAGCAGCCAATAGATCGGCACCAGCAGGAACAGGATGTAAAGCAGCAACGGAACAAGCTTTCTTTTGCTCATGGCCGGGCCTCAGCGGTTGGCATCGCTGTGGGTCATGGCGGTATAGAACAGCCAGGACACCAGCAGGATGATCAGGAAATACACCAGCGAAAAGGCTGCCGCCGGCCCCAGGTCGAATTGGCCTACGGCCATCTGGGTCAAGGTCTGACTCAGGAACGTCGTGGCATTGCCCGGTCCTCCGCCGGTCAGCACGAACGGCTCGGTGTAGATCATGAAACTGTCCATGAAGCGCAGCATCACCGCGATCAGCAGCACGCTTTTCAGCTTGGGCAACTGGATGTGGCGGAACACCGCCCAGGCCGAAGCCCGGTCGATCCGCGCCGCCTGGTAATACACATCGGGAATGGCTCGCAGCCCGGAGAAACACAGCAGCGCCACCAGTGAAGTCCAGTGCCACACGTCCATCACCAGCACCGTCACCCATGCATCCATGGTGTTGGCCGCGTAGTTGTAGCTGATGCCCATGGCGTTCAGGCCTGACCCCATCAGACCGATGTCGGCGCGGCCAAAAATCTGCCAGATGGTGCCGACCACGTTCCATGGAATCAGCAACGGAATCGCCAGCACGATCAGCACCGCCGACGACCAGCGGCCTTTGGTCGGCATGGTCAGGGCAATGGCAATTCCCAGTGGAATTTCGATCAGCAGCACACACGCCGAATAGATGAACTGGCGCAGCAACGAGTCGTGCAGCCGTGGATCGAGCAACACCTGCTTGTACCAGTCGGCGCCGACGAAGTAGCGACTGGACTGGTCGAAGATGTCCTGCACCGAGTAGTTGACCACGGTCATCATCGGGATTACTGCGCTGAACGCCACCAACAGGAATACCGGCAACACCAGCCACCAGGCCTTGTTGTTCTGCACCTTGTTCATGGCTGTACCTCGCTGTCGGTGGCATCCAGCAGAAACTCGTCGGCATAGACCATCAGCCATTGCGCCGGAAAACTGATATACGCCGTGCCCTGCGGCACTGGTTTGTCTTCGGCCAGACGCACTTTCAGCGGTGCGCCGTCCAGATCCAGCGTCATGATCTTGTAGGTGCCGAGGTCTTCGACGTGTACGACCCGCGCCTGCATCGCGTCGTCGAACGGCTCGTCCCATACATGAACGAATTCGGGGCGGATGCCGACCTTCAGGTTTTTCCACTGTCCATGCTGGATATGCCGTTGCAGCGCGTCGGACAGCGGCAGGTGGGTCGAGTTGAAACCCACCCCGCCCGGCTGCGGTTGCACGTCGATCAGGTTCATTCCGGGACTGCCGATGAAATAACCGACGAAGGTGTGACTTGGCCGCTCGAACAATTCCCGTGGCGTACCGAACTGGACGATCTGACCGCCGTACATCACTGCGATCTTGTCGGCGAAGGTCGAGGCCTCCAGCTGATCGTGGGTGACGTAGACCATGGTGATGTTGAACTGCTCATGGATCTGCTTGAGCTTGCGCCGCAGTTTCCACTTCAGATGCGGGTCGATCACCGTCAGCGGCTCATCGAACAGAATCGCCGAAACGTCGTCGCGCACCAGACCACGGCCCATGGAGACTTTCTGTTTTTCGTCGGCGGTGAGGTTGCGTGCCTTCTTGCCCAGCAGATTCTGCAGGTCGAGGACTTCGGCGATTTCCTGCACCTTGCTGTGGACTTTCGCCTCGGCCAGGCCCTGGTTGCGCAGCGGGAAGGCCAGGTTGTCGAACACGGTCATGGTGTCGTAGACCACCGGAAACTGGAAAACCTGGGCAATGTTGCGCTTTTCCGGGGTCAGGTCGTTGACCGCTTTGCCGTCGAACAGCACATGGCCCTGAGACGGGCTGAGCAGGCCGGAAATGATGTTGAGCAAGGTCGACTTGCCGCAACCCGACGGTCCGAGCAAGGCATAGGCACCGCCCTGCTCCCAGATGTGGTCCATTTCGCGGATTGCGTAGTCTTCCGGTCCGCCCGGGGTTTTGCTGTAGCTGTGGGCAAGGTGCTGCAAACGGATTTCGGCCATCAGGCAACCCTCGCGACACGCCGGCCCGGTGCCTGCACCAGACGGCCCTGCGCATCGAACACAAACAGTTTATGGGTCGGGATATAGATGCGGATCGGTGCATCGACGTCGTATTCGTGAACGCCGGGCAAGTGCAGCACCAGCAGGAAATGCTCGTTGCGCACGTGCAGGAAGGTTTCCGATCCGCTGATTTCCGCCACCTCGACGGTCACCGCCAATTCCAGGTCGTCGTCGTTGCTCGGCACCAGCGAGATATGGCTCGGACGCACGCCGAAACGGAACTCGCCCTCACCCACCGGACGCAGGTCGACGTTCAGCGGGAAGTGCACGAAGTTGGCGAAACTCACTTCGTTACCGGCAATGCGTCCCGGCATCAGATTGATCGGCGGCTCGGAGAACAATTCCGCCGCGAGCACCGTTTGCGGCTGGTGATAGACCTCGGTCGACGGGCCGCTCTGGATCACCCGGCCTTCATGAAGAAGCGTGGTGGTGCCGCCCAGTGCCAGTGCTTCGTTGGGTTCGGTGGTGGCGTAGATGGCGATGGTGTGCCGCGCCTTGAACAGCTCACGCATTTCCTGACGCAGCTCTTCGCGCAGTTTGTAGTCGAGGTTGACCAGCGGCTCATCGAACAGGATCAGCTCGGCATCCTTGACCAGCGCCCGGGCCATGGCGGTGCGCTGTTGCTGACCGCCGGACAGCTCCAGCGGATAACGCTGCAAGAATTTCTCGATGCGCAGCATCTTCGCGGTGTCCTGCACCTTGCTCTGGATCTGCTCGTTGGACATCCCGGCCTGGCGCAGCGGCGACGCGATGTTCTCGAAGACCGTCATGGTCGGGTAGTTGATGAACTGCTGATAGACCATCGACACGTTGCGCAGACGCACCGGGCGCTGAGTGACATCAACCCCGCTCATCAGAATGCGCCCGCTGTCGGGCTTGTCCAGACCGGCCATCAGACGCATGAGGCTGGTCTTGCCGGACAACGTGCGTCCGAGCAAAACGTTGAAGGATCCGGGTTCGAATTTCAGGTTCGCATCGTCGATCCAGGTCTGGCCGTCGACGGTGCGGCTGACGTGCTCCAGGGTAAGTGACATGGCTCGGCCTTTTTATTATCGGAGTCAAGCGATGTGTGCAGTAGAGCGACATTCGTGCCAGAAACCCCAAGCCATTGATTCGCCGCGAAAATCGCCGAAAACACAGGCAAACAACGTTCATTGCTGAACACATTTGAACAGTTCAACGATTGACAATGAACAATGGTGAACAACACTCTACCGGTGCTTTTTCGATCCGCCGGGATCTCATAACAACAATAAAAACGCTGCTTTCAGAGGCTGACTGCCATGTCCGCACCTGCCCCGCCGCTTTCCCATGAAGCCATCGTCCAGGACTCCTGGTCCCGTTGCCGGGCCTTCGGTCTCAAGCATCAAAGCGCTCCGGCATTCGATCAGTTGCCCGCCTCCGGCATCGCGCAGTTGCTCGACAGCCATCATTCGCTGGTGCAGACCACCCATCAGGAAGTACTGCCCTACTACGAAAACATCCTCAGTAACTCCAATTGCCTGATCATGCTGGCCGACAATCAGGGCCAGGTGCTGACGTCCTGGGGCACCCAGCGCTTCATCGAGCCCAATCTGGCCCGGGGCTTTCAGGCCGGCGCGAGCTGGATGGAACACGCCAGCGGCACCAATGCAATCGGCACGGCGCTGGCCTGCGAACAGGCGGTGCACATCGAGCATGACGAGCATTTCCTCAAGGCCAACCGGTTCATGACCGGCTCTGCCGCGCCGATTTTCAACGCCGAACGCAAGGTCATCGCGGTGCTCGATGTGTCCAGCGACAGCTACCTGCCACCCTCGCACACCCTTGGCATGGTCAAGATGATGAGCCAGACCGTGGAGAACCGGCTGATCCTCAACCTGTTCCATGGCCAGCATTTTCAACTGACCTTCAACACCGGGCTGAACAACCTGGACAGCCAATGGGCAGGCCTGCTGATCTTCGATGAGAGTGGCCAGGTGCTCTCTGCCAACCGCCGGGCCGACAATCTGTTGGGCGTGCGCCTGTCACGGGTGAGTGTTGAAAGTCTGTTCAAGGTGTCATTGCTGGAGTTGCTGAATCAGCCGGACGGCTTGCCATTTTCCTTGCAGACATCGGGTCGCAACCGATTCCAGTGCCTGTTGAAACGGCCCAAACAGGCACCGGTTCAGGCGCGGGTGTTTGCCGCAGCCCCCGAACCTGCCTCACCCAGAGGCATCAGCCTCAACACCCTGCACTTCGGCGACAGTCGCGTGGAAAAGGCTGTGCGCCAGGCCGAACGGCTGCTGGAAAAAGACATTCCACTGCTGATCCACGGTGAAACCGGCGTCGGCAAGGAGGTCTTCGTCAAAGCCCTGCACCAGGCCAGTTCCCGCAGCAAACAGGCGTTCATTGCCGTTAACTGCGCAGCCATCCCCGCCGAACTGGTGGAGTCGGAGCTGTTCGGCTACGAAAAAGGCGCCTTCACCGGCGCCAACCAGAAAGGCAGCATCGGCCTGATCCGCAAGGCCGATAAAGGCACGCTGTTCCTCGACGAAATCGGCGACATGCCGCTGCCGACCCAGGCCCGCCTGCTGCGGGTGTTGCAGGAGCGTTGCGTGCAACCGGTGGGCAGCAGCGAGTTGTTCCCGGTGGACCTGCGGATCATCTCCGCCACCAACCGCTCGTTGCGCGAACAGGTACAACTGGGGCGTTTTCGCGAGGATTTGTACTACCGCATCGGCGGCCTGACCCTGGAACTGCCGCCGCTGCGCGAGCGCAGCGACAGACCAGCGCTGTTCAAGCGTTTGTGGGAACAGCATCGCGAACCCACACAATGGGCGGGTTTGAGCCGCGAAGTGCTGGAATTGTTCGATCGGCATCCGTGGCCGGGCAACCTGCGGCAGGTCAGCAGTGTGATGCAGGTGGCGCTGGCCATGGCTGAAGAGCAACCGATACGGCCCGAACATCTGCCGGATGATTTCTTTGTCGATCTGGAAATGGAGCCGCTGGATACGCCGGCCCCCCTGGCAATCGATCTGAATGATGGCGAAGCGTTGAGCCGGGAGTTGAAGGCGGCCGGGGGTAATATTTCCCGTCTGGCACGGCGGTTGGGGGTGAGCCGCAATACCCTTTACAAGCGCTTGCGTCAGACGGAAGGCTGACGGCCGTTCGCGAAAAGGTCAGTCCGGACACCCTAAAAAACCCTTCACTGCAGCCATTGACCGTACCGATTAGACTGTGACGAAATGTTTCAGGCTTCCCTTCTTCCTGATCCTCACAGGGTACGTTCTTTGACCAACATCTGTTCCACCGGCCTTGATATCGGCTTCGCCTCGCTGGATTACCTGCAAATCGGTTTCCTCGGCATCATTCAAGGCATCACCGAATTGCTGCCCGTTTCCTCCACCGCCCACATGCGCATCGTCCCGGCGCTGCTCGGCTGGCCGGATCCCGGCTCGGCGTTTTCCGCGGCCATGCAACTGGCCGCACTGGCGGCGGTGGTCAGTTATTTCTGGCGCGACGTGAGACAAGTCGCGACCGGTAGTCTGGAGGCCGTGCGACAACGGGATTTCAACAATCAATGGTTCATTCTCGCGGTGGCGATCGTACTGGCGACCCTCCCCATCGGCATTGCCGGCATCGCCTTGTCCTCGACGCTCAATGCCTGTAACTCGCCATTGCGCAGCTTGATGGTGATCGGGGTTTCCTGCGTGGTGATGGCGGTGCTGCTGGCGATTGCCGAGCTCACCTGTCGCCACCGCCGCACCGTCGGCGAAATGCGTCTGCGCGATGCGCTGATCGTCGGTATTGCACAGATCGGGGCGCTGATACCCGGGGTTTCGCGCTCCGGGTCAACGTTGACCGCGGCGCTGTTCCTCAACTTCAAACGTGAGGAGGCGGCACGCTTCTCCTTTCTCCTCGGCTTGCCGGCCATCGCGCTGGCGGGGTTGAAGGAGTTGTGGGTGTTGTTCCATGCGCAACTGCCGGCGCAAGTCTGGGCGCACCTGATTTTCGGGCTGGTAATTGCCAGTATCTCGGCGTTTTTCGCGATCTGGGGCCTGATGCGTTTTCTGGAAAGGTTCTCCACCTGGCCCTTCGTGATTTACCGCGCGGTACTCGGAGTCTTCCTGATCGTGGCGGTCAGCAAAGGTCTGTTGAGCTAAGGCCCAGCGCAAAAAACAAAACCCGCACTTGGCGGGTTTTGTTTTTTGCGCTTTGGTGCATGTCAGCGGCAGGTCGGTTCAACACTCGCGGTTGACACCGCACCCAATGTACGCAGCCCGAGCAACACCACTGTCAGCATCCCCAGCCCGGCGAACACCGCCACGCCAAACCCGGCCCGAGCACCATAAGCATCAACGATCAGACCCGAGAGCAAACCTCCCTGGGCGACGCCGATGCTGATGCCGGTGGACATCCATGTCAGCCCTTCGGTGATCCTCGACGGCGGGAGGATGATCGTCCCCAGTTTCATGACCACGACCATCGTTGGCGCAAACGATAGGCCGGCGATAAACAGCATCGCGCAGAGGACATAAACGTCGGGTGCGAACAATGGCAATACGCCTGTGATTGCCGTGACCAATATCCCGGCAAAGAACTGCTTTTCTATCGGCCGGGAAACCCTCAAGGCACCAAACGTCAGGCCCGCCACCAGCGACCCGAACGCATAGGCGGCCAGGATGAAGGTCGCAGACGCAGGCCAGCCTTGCGCATTGGCGAAGGCTACAACCGCGACATCGATCGATCCTCCAATTGCACCCATCGCCAACAATGCCAGAACGATGGTGGAAACACCGGGAATCAGCAAGGTTGAACCCATATGCCTTGTATGGCCCACAACCACCTTGGGCTCGGTCTGACGCTGCAGGAGAAATGCCGTCACCCCGACGGCCAGCAGCCCGACCGCGACCAGCGGCCCGGCTTCGGCAAAAAGGCTGACGCTCAAACCGATCGCCAAGGGTGGGCCGATGATGTAAGCGAGTTCGGTCAACACCGAATCCAGAGAGAACGCTGTGTGCAGCTGCGGCTTGCCCCGGAACAATTGCGTCCAGCGTGCCCGGATCATCGACGGCATGCTCGGCATCGTGCCCGCCAATCCGGCCAGAATAAAAAACAACGCCGCCGGCGCGCTCATATGGACGACGAAGATCAGGGCCAGCAACATGCCGATGCTGAAAGTCGTTACGACAGGCAGCACGCGGCTCTGACCACGCTGATCGACGAGTTTCGAGATGTACGGGCCGATCAGTGCATTGGCGAGGGTAAACGTACCGGCGACTGCGCCGGCCAGCCAGTAGACACCGGTTTGCTCCACCAACATGGTAATGATGCCAATGCCGATCATCGCCTGCGGCAATCGCGCGATAGCGCTCGCGAGCATCAACCCCGTTGCGCCCGGAGTTGTCAGGAGTTCGCGATAGTGGTTTGTCATGATTTCTCCATTCCATGAGCGTCTCCGACCAATCCCGCTACAAAGACTGCAGTCCATGTCGGCCGCGTCAGACATCAAGACCTGCGCGCAGAGCAAAAGCAACTACCGCCTTAACAGCGGAATAACAAAAACCCGCACAAGGCGGGTTTTGTTTGCAGCAATCACAGCAATCAGTCAGCCAGACGCCAGGTCGTGCCGCCCTTGCCGTCTTCCAGCACCACGCCCATGGCGGTGAGCTGGTCGCGGATGCGGTCGGATTCGGCCCAGTCCTTGCCGGCACGTGCCGCCAGACGCGCCGCGATCAGCGCCTCGACTTCGGCGGCATCGACACGCCCTTCGGCGCCGGCCTGCAGGAAGTCGTCGGCTTCGAGCTGCAACACACCCAGTACGCTGGCCAGTTCCTTCAGGCGCGCCGCCAGACCGGCCGCCGCATCGAGATCGCTCTCGCGCAGACGGTTGATCTCACGCACCATCTCGAACAGCACGGCGCAGGCTTCCGGCGTGCCGAAGTCGTCGTTCATCACCGTGGTGAAACGCTCGACGAAGGCTTCGCCGCCAGCCGGGGCAACGCTCGGCAGGCCTTTCAACGCGTGGTAGAAACGCTCCAGGGCGCCCTTGGCGTCCTTGAGGTTGTCTTCCGAGTAGTTGATCGCGCTGCGATAGTGGCTCGACACCAGCAGGTAACGCACGACTTCCGGGTGGTACTTGTCGAGCACGTCGCGAATGGTGAAGAAGTTGTTCAAGGACTTGGACATCTTCTCGCCATTGATACGGATCATGCCGCAATGCATCCACGCATTGGCGTAGGTCTTGCCGGTAGCCGCTTCGCTCTGGGCGATTTCGTTTTCGTGGTGCGGGAACTCCAGATCGCTGCCGCCACCATGAATGTCGAAGGTCTCACCCAGGCAGCAGGTGGACATCACCGAGCACTCGATGTGCCAGCCCGGACGCCCGGGGCCCCACGGCGATTCCCAGCTCGGCTCGCCCGGCTTGACGCCTTTCCACAGCACGAAGTCCAGCGGATCTTCCTTGGCTTCGTCGACTTCGATCCGCGCACCGATGCGCAGGTCTTCGACCTTCTTGCGCGACAGCTTGCCGTAGCCCATGAACTTGCCGACGCGGTAGTACACGTCGCCATTGCCCGGGGCGTAGGCGTAACCCTTGTCGATCAGGGTCTGGATCATCGCATGCATGCCCGGAATGTGATCCGTGGCGCGCGGCTCCATGTCCGGCTTCTTGATATTCAGGCGCGCTTCGTCTTCGTGCATCGCGGCGATCATGCGCTCGGTCAACGCTTCGAACGACTCGCCGTTCTCGTTGGCCCGGTTGATGATCTTGTCGTCGATGTCGGTGATATTGCGCACGTAGGTCAGGTCATACCCGCTGAACCGCAACCAGCGGGTCACCAGGTCGAATGCGACCATGCTGCGGCCATGGCCCAGGTGGCAGTAGTCGTACACGGTCATCCCGCAGACGTACATGCGCACCTTGTTGCCATCCAGCGGCTTGAAGACTTCTTTGCTCTTGGTGAGCGTGTTGTAGATCGTCAGCACTTTAATTTCCTTGACGCAGAATCACTGGCCCCACGAATCACGCAGGGTCACGGTACGGTTGAATACCGGCTGGCCTGGTTTCGAGTCCTTGAGATCCGCGACGAAGTAACCTTCGCGCTCGAACTGGAAACGGTCTTCCGGCTGTGCATTGCCCAGCGAGGGTTCGGCACGACAACCGGTCAGCACTTGCAGTGAGTCAGGGTTGATGTTGTCCAGGAAACTGGCGCTGTCTTCGGCCTTCTCCGGGTTCGGAGAGCGGAACAGGCGATCGTACAGACGCACTTCGCACTCGACGCTGGCAGCAGCCGGCACCCAGTGGATCACGCCTTTGACCTTGCGGCCTTCAGGGTTCTTGCCCAGGGTGTCCGGGTCGTACGAGCAACGCAGTTCGACGATGTTGCCGTCGGAGTCCTTGATCGCTTCGTCGGCACGGATCACGTAGCTGCCGCGCAGACGCACTTCGCCGTTCGGTTCCAGACGCTTGTAGCCCTTTGGCGGCTCTTCCATGAAGTCATCGCGGTCGATGTAGATTTCACGGGCGAACGGCAGCTTGCGCACACCGAGTTCCTCTTTCTGCGGATGACGCGGCAGTTCTAGGTTTTCGACCTGATCTTCAGGGTAGTTGGTGATCACCACTTTCAGCGGGCGCAGCACGCACATGGCGCGCGGGGCGTTCGCGTCCAGGTCCTGACGGATGCTGAACTCGAGCATGCCGAAGTCGACCACGCCGTCGGAACGGTTGGTGCCGATCATTTCGCAGAAGTTGCGGATCGATGCCGGCGTGTAGCCCCGGCGACGGAAGCCCGACAACGTGGACATGCGCGGATCGTCCCAGCCGTTGACGTGTTTCTCGTCAACCAGCTGCTTGAGCTTGCGCTTGCTGGTGATGGTGTAGTTGAGGTTCAGACGGCTGAACTCGTACTGACGCGGGTGCGCCGGCACCGGCAGTGCGTCGAGGAACCACTCGTACAGCGGACGATGGCTTTCGAACTCCAGGGTGCAGATCGAATGGGTGATGCCCTCGATGGCGTCCGACTGACCGTGGGTGAAGTCGTAGTTCGGATAGATGCACCACTTGTCGCCGGTCTGATGGTGATGGGCGTGGCGGATGCGGTACATGATCGGGTCGCGCAGGTTCATGTTCGGCGAGGCCATGTCGATCTTGGCGCGCAGCACGCGGGCGCCGTCCGGGAACTCGCCGGCGCGCATGCGGGCGAACAAGTCCAGGTTCTCTTCCACCGAGCGGTCGCGGAACGGGCTGTTCTTGCCCGGCTCGGTCAGGCTGCCGCGGTACTCTCTGGCCTGCTCAGGCGTCAGGTCGTCGACGTAAGCCTTGCCGGCCTTGATCAGCTCGACGGCCCAGTCGTGCAACTGATCGAAGTATTGCGAGGCGTAGCGCACTTCGCCGGACCACTCGAAGCCCAGCCATTTGACGTCACGTTCGATGGCGTCGATGTATTCCTGGTCTTCCTTGGCCGGGTTGGTGTCGTCGAAACGCAGGTGCGTCACGCCACCGAACTCCTGGGCCAGGCCGAAGTTCACGCAGATCGACTTGGCATGGCCGATATGCAGGTAGCCGTTGGGCTCAGGCGGGAAACGGGTGACGATCTGGGTGTGCTTGCCCGAGTCCAGGTCTGCCTGGATGATCGGCCGCAGGAAATTGACCGGCACGGCAGGGCCGGACTTGGCATTCGAGGTAGGGTCGACAGTGGGCTTGCTCATAGGATCCTTGACTTACATGTGCGCGGCCGCAAAGGGGGCCAGACAAAACAAAGCCGCTATCATAGCCGATGCTGTCAAGGGGCTGACAGAGCAGGCCCTTATAAAGGCGTGCATTTAATCGCCGGCAATTGAAAAACTGCCTCGAAATTCGCGTCTGTCACGCTAAACTGCGCTCCTTGGCCGAAGCAGGCTGAACCGGTTGCGGGGCGTGAGGCTCCAAGACCACGAATTCCTTTTTAAGAGTAATGACCATGACTCAAGTCAAACTGACCACCAACCACGGTGACATCGTCATCGAACTGAACGCTGAAAAAGCCCCGATCACCGTGGCCAACTTCATCGAATACGTCAAAGCCGGTCACTACGAAAACACCGTTTTCCACCGTGTCATCGGTAACTTCATGATCCAGGGCGGCGGTTTCGAGCCAGGCATGAAAGAAAAGAAAGACAAGCGTCCAAGCATCCAGAACGAAGCCGACAACGGTCTTTCCAACGACAAATACACCATCGCCATGGCCCGCACCATGGAGCCGCATTCGGCTTCCGCACAGTTCTTCATCAACGTGGCCGACAACACCTTCCTGAACCACAGCGGCAAGAACGTTCAGGGCTGGGGCTACGCGGTATTCGGCAAAGTGACCGCCGGTACTGAAGTGGTCGACAGCATCAAGAAAGTGGCAACCGGCTCCAAGGCTGGCCACCAGGACGTACCAAGCGAAGACGTGATCATCGAGAAAGCCGAGATCATCGAAGCGTGATATTGCTGATTTCAGACTTGCATCTGGAAGAGGAGCGCCCGGACATCACCCGGGCGTTTCTGGATTTGCTCGCCGGACGCGCCCGCTCGGCGAGTGCGTTGTACATTCTGGGCGACTTTTTCGAGGCATGGATCGGTGACGACGCCATGACCCCTTTCCAGCGCTCCATCTGCCAGGCCCTGCGCGAATTGAGCGACAGCGGCACGGCCATATTTCTGATGCACGGCAATCGCGACTTTTTGCTCGGCAAGGCTTTCTGCAAGGAGGCCGGCTGCACGCTGTTGAAAGACCCGAGTGTCGTGCAGCTCGCAGGCGAGCCGGTGCTGTTGATGCATGGCGACAGCCTCTGCACCCGCGACGAAGCCTATATGAAGCTGCGTCGCTACCTGCGCAACCCGATCACCCTGTTCATCCTGCGCCATCTGCCCTTGAGCACCCGCCACAAACTGGCACGCAAGCTGCGCAGCGAAAGCCGCGCACAGACGCGGATGAAGGCCAATGACATCGTCGATGTCACGCCGGAGGAAATTCCGCGGATCATGCAGGAATACGGCGTGAAAACCCTGGTTCACGGACACACCCACCGCCCGGCCATCCACAAGTTGCAGATTGGCGATCAGGCGGCGAAGCGGATTGTGCTGGGGGACTGGGATCGTCAGGGCTGGGCGTTGCAGGTGGATGAGAACGGGTTTGCGTTGGCGCCGTTTGATTTTGCCCCGCCGCCACAGCTGGCAGCACCCGCCAACTGACTGAGTACAGGTCCAATGGTGGGAGCGAGCCTGCTCGCGATTGCGGTATTACATTCAGCATTTCTGTTGACTGATTCATCGCTATCGCGAGCGGGCTCGCTCCCACATTTGATCGGATTGCCGACTCAGTGACCGCTGGCTGCCGGACCTGCCTTGGCAGCAAACGGCGGCTTGGCCAGCCAAACAATCAAGATCAACCCCATGAACCCCCACCCCAGCAGCGTGAAGTAATCCACGGTGGAAAGCATGTACGCCTGACTCGTCAGCACATGATCGAGCTGCGCATACGCCGGGTTGCTCGCCCCGCCCAATTGATTCAGCGCCTCACGGGTCGCAGGCTCATAAGTGCTGATACTTTCACTCATGTAGGCATGATGCTGATCCGCCCGGCGAATCCAGATCCAGGTGGTCAGCGACGCCGCAAAGCTGCCGCCCAGTGTCCGCAGGAATGTCGCCAGACCGGCGCCGTCGGCAATCTGGCTCGGCGGCAGGTCGGACATCAGGATGCTCAAGGTCGGCATGAAGAACAGCGCCACGCCGATCCCCATGAACAGCTGCACCAGCGCAATGTGCTGGAAGTCCACTTCGTTGGTGAATTCGGCACGCATGAAGCAGCTCAGGCCGATCGCCAGGAACGCCAGCCCGGCCAGCAGGCGCAGGTCGAACTTGTGCGCGTACTTGCCGACAAACGGTGACAGCAGCACCGGCAAAATCCCGATCGGCGCCACTGCCAGACCGGCCCAGGTCGCGGTGTAACCCATCTGGGTCTGCAACCATTGCGGCAAGATCAGGTTGATGCCGAAGAACCCGGCGTAACCCAACACCAGCACCAGCGTGCCGATGCGGAAGTTGCGGTGGGCGAACAGGCGCAGATTGACCACCGGATGCCGGTCGGTCATTTCCCAGATCACGAACACCGCCAGCGCAATCACCGAAATCGCCGCGCCGATGATAATGAAGTTCGACTCGAACCAGTCCAGGTCATTGCCCTTGTCGAGGATCACTTGCAACGCCCCCACGCCGATGATGAGCGTGATCAACCCGACATAATCCATCGGTTGACGGCTGGTGACCACCGGGCGTTTGGCCAGTTGCGAACGCACCACCATCACCGCGAATACGCCAATCGGCACGTTGATGAAGAAGATCCACGGCCAGCTGTAACTGTCGGTGATCCAGCCGCCGAGAATCGGGCCGGCAATCGGCGCCACCACCGTGACCATCGCCAGCAACGCCAGGGCCATGCCGCGCCTGGCGGGCGGGTACACCGCGATCAACAGCGTCTGGGTCATCGGGTACAACGGCCCGGCCACCAGTCCTTGCAGGACCCGGAAACCGATCAGCTCGGGCATCGAGGTGGAAATACCGCAGAGGAACGAGGCCAGCACAAACAGCATGGTGGCCCAGAGAAACAGCTTCACCTCGCCGAAACGCCGGCTCAGCCAGCCGGTGAGCGGCAGCGCGATGGCGTTGCTTACGGCGAACGAGGTGATGACCCAGGTGCCCTGCTCCGAACTGACGCCGAGGTTGCCGGAGATGGTCGGCAGCGCCACGTTGGCGATGGTGGTGTCGAGCACTTGCATGAAAGTCGCCAGCGACAGACCGATGGTGCTGAGCAACAGGCTGGGCGGCGAAAAAGAGGCGTTATTGCTCATCGCGAATCCTATGAAACCTGATTGACGCCGTGTCTGTTACAGACGCAGCCGCCCTTTGTGGGAGCGAGCCTGCTCGCGAAGACGGCAGTTCAGCCAACAAAACTGTTGAATTGAAAATCGCCATCGCGAGCAGGCTCGCTCCCACAGGGGAAGGGATCAGCGTTGCGCGGTCTTGCTGACCGCCGCGCTGTTGTCGTGGATCAGTTGGGTGATCATCGCGTCGGCCTCACTCAGTTGACGGTCGTAGACGCTGGTGCTGAACGAGGCCTTTTGTGGCGGCTGCTGTGCCAGAACCGGGCCGCTCTGGTCATGCAGGTTGACTTCGACGTTGGTCGACAGACCGACGCGCAGCGGGTGCCTGGCCAGTTCTTCGGCGTTGATGTGAATCCGCACCGGAACACGCTGCACGATTTTGATCCAGTTGCCCGTGGCGTTCTGCGCCGGCAACAGGGCGAACGCGCTGCCGGTGCCGGCGCCGAGGCTGTCGACGGTGCCGCTGAATTTCACGTCGCTGCCGTAGATGTCGGACTCGATGTCCACCGGTTGGCCGATGCGCATGTCACGCAGCTGGGTTTCCTTGAAGTTGGCGTCGATCCACAGCTGATCCAGCGGGATCACCGCCATCAACGCAGTGCCCGGCTGCACACGCTGACCAAGCTGCACGGTGCGTTTGGCGACATAACCGGTGACCGGTGCGATCAGCGTGCTGCGGGCATTGTTCAGGTACGCCTGACGCAGTTCCGCCGCTGCTGCCATCACGTCCGGGTGCGACGAAACCACGGTGTCATCGACCAGTGCGCTGGTGGTTTTCAACTGTTGTTTAGCGTTGGCCAGAGCGTTCTGGGCCGAGGTCAGGTCGTCGCGGGCGTGGGACAGTTCTTCCTGGGAAATCGCCCCGCCGGCAGCAAGATTTTTCCGGCGATTGTAGTTGTCCTGGGCTTTCTGCACTTCGGCCTGTTGCGCATTGACCTGGGCCTTCATGCCATCGACGTTGCTGTACAGACCACGCACCTGACGCACAGTGCGCGCCAGTTTGGCCTGGGCACTCTGCAGGCCGACTTCGGCGTCGTTCGGGTCGAAGTTGACCAGCACCTGACCTTCGTGGACCAGATCGCCATCGTCGGCGCCGATGCTGACCACGGTGCCGGTGACCAGCGGAGTGATTTCAACGACGTTGCCGTTGACGTAGGCGTCGTCGGTGCTTTCGCTCCAGCGACCGATGAATTCGTGATACGCCCAGACGCCGGCACCGGCGAGGGCAACCACGATGGCCAGCACCAGCAGCATCACTTTGCGCTTGCGCGGATTGCCGGTATCGGGGGCGTTGTCTTGAGCTTGAGTGTTTTCGGCAGTGGCCATGACAAATACCTTGAATTAGTTGTGCGCGATGGCTGGGCTGGCGTTGCCGGCGGTCAGGGTTTGCCCCTGAAAGCCGCCACCCAGTGCTTGCATCAGTTGAATCGACAGGTCGATCTGCTCGGCATTCAGGGTCGCCAGCTGACGCTGGGCCTGCAGCAATTGCTGCTCGATGCTGAGTACGTCCAGGTAGTTGCCGATGCCGGAACCGTAACGCTGGACCACGGTGTTGTAAGAATCCTGAGCAATTTCGGTCGCGTGCTGCTGAGCGCCGATCTGCCGGCCGATGTCACGCAACTGGTTGATCGTGTCGCCGACATCGCCCAAGGCTTTCACCAGACTTTTGTTGTACTGCGCCACGGCCAGGTCGTAATCGGCATCCCGGGCATCGAGGTTGGCGCGTAACCGGCCCCCGTCGAAGATCGGCAACGAAACAGTCGGCGCGATGTTGAAGAAGCGACTGGCGGAGCCGAACATCGCGTCACCCAATAACGATTCGGCACCGGCGGAGGCCGACAGGTTCAAGTTGGGATAGAAGCGGGTCTTGGCCGAGTCAATGTCCTTGCTCGCCGCCTCGACACGCCAGCGCGCGGCGACCAGATCCGGGCGACGACCCAACAGCTCCGCCGGCAGTACCGAGGGCACCGCGACGGCACTGGCCTGCAGGACTTTCGGCCGGGCGATCTCGTTGCCGCGATCCGGGCCTTTGCCGAGCAGTACCGCCAGAGCGATTTTCGCGCTGTTCAGGCGCTTTTCGGCGTCGATCAGGCTGGCTTCCGAGCTGGCTTCCAGGCTTTGGGTCTGCTGGAACTGGTACTGGCTGTCGATTCCGGCGCCCAGACGGCGTTGGCTCAGGTCGAGCATCTGTCGGGTGCGTTTGAGGTCTTCGTTGGCCAGGTCATAGACGATATGGGCCTGACCCAGATCGCTGTAGGCCCGGGCCACGTCGGCGGCAAGCGTCAGTTGCGCGGCCTGGCGGTCGACTTCAGCGGCACGGGCCTGGCCGAGCGCCGCTTCCCAGGCGTCACGCTGACCGCCCCAGAGGTCGAAGTTGTAATTGAAGCCGGCGCTGATGTTGCGCGTGGTGGCGTAGGCATCGCCCTGCCCTCGCGGGTCCTGATCCTTGGCCAGGCGCGAACGGGTAATGCCGGCGCTGGCATCGAGGGTCGGATAGCGCTCGGCATCGGCGGCGTAGGCCGCGGCGCTGGCCTGATGAGCGCGCGCTTCGGCGATCTGCATGTCCGGGCTGTCGTGCAGGGCTTCGCGGATCAGACCGTCGAGCTGCGGGTCGCCGAGGCTGGTCCACCAGTCGCTCTTCGGCCACGCGGCCGGCGACAGTGGCACGCCGTTGAGGGATTGGCCGACCTTGAGGTCTTTCGCATCAAGGTTTTTGCCTTGGGTATCGAGGCCACTGTAGTTGGCGCAACCGGCGAGGATCATCGCCGACAGCACCAGTGTCAGGCTGCTGCGCAAGGTTTTACCGCTCATTGTGTTCACCTAACCGCTGGATGGTGATCGGGTCACCAGCCGCCAGCAAAATTTTCTTGAGGATGTATTCCAGGGTTTTCAGCTCGTCCGGTGTGATGGCACCCGCCAGTTCATTCATGGCATCGGCGCCGATGTGCGGCAGGCGATCGGCAAGCGCCTGACCTTGTCCGGTGAGTTTCAGCTGCACCTGACGGCGATCGCCCTCGCTGCGCTGGCGCACCAGGAAGTCTTTTTGTTCCAGGCGATCGAGCATGCGGGTCATCGAACCGCTGTCCAGCGACAGGTGCCGGCACAGCTCGGCCGGAGTGTCGACGCCGTACTGGGCCATGATGATCAACACCTTGAACTGCGCGGCGGTGATGCCATGGGGTTCCATGTGAGTGTCGATGATCCGGTCCTTGAGCAAGGCTGCACGGCCGAGCAACAGGCCGAGATGGCAATGCTTGAATTCGTCCGGGGTGAAATGCTTCATGTGCGCACCTAATAACTGCCTAGGCAGTGAATGTATGTCGAGATGTTACTGCCTAGGCAGCGAATGTCAATGCAATAGTTAGGTTGCTTTGTTATTAGTTGACCAGCGGAGTGGGTTTTTCTGTCCACCGTGCAGACGCCATCGCGGGCTGGCTCGCTCCCACAAGGAATTTGTGAACGTCACAAAACGGTGTGGAAGCGAGCCAGCTCGCAATGGGCGCGACCCGGTCTGGGAGGGAAAAGCGGGCTTAGAAGTCCCGCTTGTAGAAAATGTCCAGCGAACTGGCCACGCCGCTGGCGGCTTCGAGGTAAACCTTTTTGCTCAGCTTGTAACGCAGGGCGATGGTGTTGGCCGGTTCGAACACGCCGACGCCGTAACGCAGGCTGAGCTTCTCGGAGATGTTGCCACTGGCCACCACGCTGGTGGTATTGCCACTGCCCTGGGTGTCGAGCTGGAAATCCTGAATGCCCAGATCCTTGGCCAGATTGCTGGTCACCCCGGAACTGCCCATCAGGCCCAGACCGAGCGCTGCTTGCGCAAGCATGTTGTTGTCTTCGCCGTTGCTGCTCAGCGGGCGCCCCAGCACCAGATAGGACAAGGCCTGCTCCTGACTCATGGCCGGTTCCGAAAAGATCTGTGTGGTCGGCTGCTCGGCGCTGCCGCTCAGGCGAATACCGGCGATCACGTCGTCGGTCTGGCGAATCGCTTCGATATCCAGATAGGGCTGATCGATCGGCCCGGCAAACAGCAGTCGCGCACGACGTACTGTCAGGCGCTGGCCGTAAGCCCGATAGCGACCGTCGTTGAGCCACAGCTCGCCACGGGTATCCATGTTGTCGCCGATGTGTACGTGCCCCTGCAGGTTGGCGGTCAGGCCGAACCCGGCGAAGCTCAGTTTGTCCTCGCCGACCACCACGTCGATGTCCATTTTCATGGCCATCGGTGCTTTGCCCTCCTCGGTCTGCGCACCGACGATGATCGTGTCATCGGAGACTTTCACCGTCGATGGCGGCAGCTCGCGCACGGTGATTTCGCCTCGGGGCACCCACACTTTGCCGGCAATCGCCAGCTCGTCGCCGGCCATGGAAATCTTCAGGTCCGGCGCCACTTCGAGCTTGGCATAGGGTTCGACGGTGACCGGCAGTTGTGTGCCCTTGAGCGCCAGATCCACCATCAGCGCCTGGCCCCAGGCGACGTTGCCGCTGAGGCTGCCCTGCCCGGTCTTGCCGCTTTTCCAGCCGCCGTCCAGGCGTACCGATTCCCCGGCGATCACCGCTTGCAGTTGCAGATTCTGCAACTCCATCGGCAACTCGGCACCGGACACTTCACCCTCACTGAGCTGCACCGTGCCGTTGACCAGCGGTGTGAGCAACCCTCCGGAAATCGTGCCGCTGCCATTCAGACGCCCGGTGAGTTTCTCGACCATCGGCATGAACGGCCGCGCCACCGACAGATCCAGCCCACTGAGACGGAACGAGCCATTGAGCGGCTTGTTCTTCGGCAGCGGATTGAGCTGCGCCTGCACCATCAGTTCACCGAGCTTGCCGCCGACAAAATTGAGGTCGGTGTCGATGCGTTTCGGTGTGAGTTTGCTGGTGAGCTTGAGGGTTTGGTACGGGAAGTCCAGCCACTGATCCTTCTCCTTCATGCGCAAGGTGCCGCCGCTGGCATCGACCGTGATCTGGCCGTTCGGGCCGCTGGCCGGCAGGTCCAGTTGCAGGTCGGCGTTGAGCCTGCCCTGCCAGGCGAAATCCTTGGGCAGCCACTGCGCCAGGCTTTCGATCGGGAATTGCTTGAGGTGATAACGCAGCTTCGGATCCGGCATCAACCGCTGATCTTCACCGCACAGACTGGAACTGCCGGACATCCAGCAATGAGCGCCGAAGTTGATCTTGCCGTCGGCCAGGCGCTCGAGTTTCGCCGGGTTTTGCAGCTTCCAGTCCTGACCGCCGGCCTGAATGTCACCGCTGGCCAGACGCCCGCGCCAGTTGCCCTTGTCCAGATTGCCGTCCAGGCCCAGCGCAAGTTTCAGCTTCGGCCCGAGCAGGTCGAGGTTGAGTTTCTGGCTTTTGATATCGCCCAGGGCGCTGACAGTCAGCACACCCAGGTTCGTGTCGCCCGCCTGGATGCCGCTGCCCTTCAGATCGATTTTCGCCCGTTGCGCGCTGTCGAGGGTGGCGTCGAGGTTGAGGGCTTGCAGGCGATTGTCCTGAAACACCAGTTGCGAGCCTTGCAGATCGAGTTTGCCTTGCGGGGCTTTCAGCGTACCGGCGACATCGACCCGACCGTTGATCTGTCCGCGCAGCTGCGGCCAGAGCTGGGCCAGACGCGGCAGCTTGATATCGATCTGCCCGGTGAGCTTCTGTTGCAGACTGCCCTTGCCGTTGATGCTGTTGTCGCCGAGGCGGATTTGCAGGGCGTTCAGGTTCCACTGTTCGCCGGCGCCGTCAGCCTTGGCCTGCAACACCGCCGGTTGCCCGCGCAGTTTGCCTTTGAGATCGAGGTCGGCGTTGAGGCTCAGGCGCTCGTTCTTCATTTCGCCCGTGCTTTTCAACGGCCCCGCCAGTGTGCCCGGCAATTCCGCCATCCAGTACGCCGGGTTGAGTGCAGACAACTCCAGTGCCGTATCCCAGGCAATGCCGTCGGCAAACTGCACGTTCACGTGCCCTTCGGCCTTGCCCTGCCCCGCTTCGAGTTTGAATTGCGGCAGGAAGATCTGCTTGAGGTTGCCACTGAACGGGCTGCTCAGGCTGAACGCCCCGGCCGGGCCATCCAGCGCGGCGGCAAAATTGCCGAGGTATTGGCCGTCGGTGTAGGAGACTTCGCCGGTGAACGTGCGCAAGGCGACTTGCGGCTCGTCGATCTCGGAATAGAGCCGATGCCACGGGAAATCCTGCCAATTGATATTGGCCTGGGCGCTGAGGCCTTTGGTCCAGTCGACGTTGCCGGTGAGCTTGAGGCTTTGTTTGTCATTGGCCGTCAGGTCGAGACCGAAGATTTGCGCGCCCTTGGCGTCGACTTTGCCCTTGAGCAACAACGCCACCGGGCCTTTATCGGCGGGCAGGGTGGCATTGCCGAGCAATTGATAACCGTTTTTCAGGTCGCCTTCGCCAGTCAATACCAGCTGATTGAGTTGCAGGGTGTCCGGCAGGTCGGCGCTCGGTTTGAACGCCTCCGAAGTGATGCGCACCTTGGCCGGCAGGCTTTCCGTCAGCGGTTGCAACTCGCCGCTCAACTGGCCGTCGAGGTAGCCACGGCTGTCGGCGTGCAGATTCAGGGTCTTGAGCAGATCGCCGTCGACTTTGAGTGCCAGCGTCCATGGGCCGGTGCCCGGTGACGGCAGGGTCAGATCACCGGCGATGTTCAGCGGCCAGTTGCCGGTCGGCTGCAACAGGCCGGAGAGGTTCAGGCTCAGGTCGTCGCGTTGCAGTTTCACGCTGTCGATCTGCATGCCCTTGGCGGTCCAGTGCGCTGCCAGTTGCAGGCCTTTGAGCTGTTCGCTGCCATTGAACAGCAGGCTGCCGACCTGCACGTCGCCCAGCTCGATGGCCACCGGCAATTGCAGATCCGGCAACTTGATCGGGCCGCTGTCGCTGGTTTCTTCGCCGGGCGGGAATTGCAGGATGACCTGATCGGCCTCGAGCTGCTCGATGCACAGCGTCATGCGCGTCAGGCACAGCGGCGACCATTCGAAGATCGGTTTATTGAGTTCGACGCGACTGCCGTCCTGCTGCCAGAGCAAATGATCGGCGCTCCACTGGCCGCCGAGGCGACCCTGAAAGTTGTCGACACTCAAACCCGGAACGAGTCCCAGCAGCCAACGGCTGCCGGCCTGGGTGCCGAGTACAGCGGCAATGCTCAATACAATCAGCAGCACCAGCGACAACAGCGCCAGCGCCGACATTTTCAAACCACGCTTCACAGCTCGGGCCCCATGGAAAAGTGCAGCCGGATGCCACCATCGTCGTCCAGCGCATGGGCCAGGTCGAGGCGGATCGGCCCCACCGGCGAGACCCAGCGCACACCGATACCGACCCCGGTCTTGAGGTTCGGCAGTTCGAGTTTATTGAAGGAGTTGCCCTGGTCGACGAAGGTCGCGACCCGCCATTTCTCGGCGATCGAGTATTGATACTCGACGCTGCCGGCCACCATGTAACGCCCGCCGATGCGGTCGCCTTTGGAGTTCTCCGGCGACAGGCTCTGGTAATCGTAGCCGCGCACGCTCTGGTCGCCACCGGCGAAGAACCGCAGCGATGGCGGCACCGAGTTGTAGCCGTTGGTGGCGCTGCCGCCGACCTGGACACGCCCGAGGAAACGGTGATTGTTGAACACTGTGGTCAGGCCTTTGATCAGCGCCGTGCCGTACAGCAGGTTGTTGTCCGAGCCGAGACCTTCTTTCGCCACCTTGCTTTCGAAGCTCAGGCGATAGCCGTTGTGCGGATCGATGCGGTTGTCGCTTTTCAGGTAGGAGTAACTGATGCCGGGCATCAACAAGGTACTCAGGCCCGAATCGTCACCAAGCTGGTATTCCTCGCGCTGCCATTTCAGCGAAATCACCCGCTGCCAGCCGCTGGGCAACTTGCTGTGCCATTCCGGGCCGAATGTCAGCAGTTTGCTCAGGGTGTCGGAACCGTCGATGTCTTCGTACTGATAGCCGCCGGCCCAGCGCAGTTTGTCGGTCAATGGCGGATCCAGCGGAATGTCATAGAACAGACCAACATTCTGCCGTGGCGCCGAGAGCTCCGCCTCCCAGCCATAACTGTCGCCCTGCGGGTTGACCCAGTGACGGGTCCAGTTGGCCTTGATCCGTGGGCCGACGTCGGTGGAATAACCGAGGCCCAGGCCCATGGTGCGCGGCTTGCGGGTATCAAGTTTGACCGCGACCGGGATCACATCGTTTTTCGCCGCAGTCGGCGCAGCATCAACCCGCACGCCCTCGAAATAGCCGCTCGATTGCAGGTCGCGGTTGAGTTCGGCAATCAGCTCGGAGTCGTAAGGCTCGCCCGGTTTGAACGGCACCATACGCTGGAGCAAGTCTTCGTCGAACGGCGTGTCGCCCTCGAAACTGACCTTGCCCAGCGCATAACGCGGACCGCTCTCATAGATCAATTCGACATCCGCCACCCCGGCGCGAGGATCGACCAGCAGTTTCTGGCTGGTGAAATGACCACTGAAGAAACCGAAACGCGAGGCCTGATTCTGGATCAGGCGCTTGGCGTCTTCGTAGCGCCCATGGTTGAGCACCGCGCCAGGCTTGAGCACGTCGCTTTTCGGTACACGAAAGGATTTCAGCGCTGCGGCGGGTCCATCGACCCGCACGGTGACATTGCGCAGGCGAATCGGCTCGCCGGGATCGATCTTCAGCACCAGACGCGGCTTTTCACCGCCCTTCACTTCACTGTCGATCTGCGGCTGGTAGTAGCCCAAAGCCTGGGCGGCCTTGCGCGCCTGCTCTTCGGCACCGCGACTGAAGCGCTGCAAGGCTTCTTCGTCACGATCCCCGAGGCTGCCGATATAGCCTTCTATATTGGCTTTGAGTTCATCGTTGGACGGTTTGACCCGCACATCCAATTCACTTTGCGCCAGCGCCGCGCAGCTGGTT
The DNA here is from genome assembly GCF_024981055.1 of Pseudomonas sp. BW7P1. Lineage (NCBI taxonomy): Bacteria > Pseudomonadati > Pseudomonadota > Gammaproteobacteria > Pseudomonadales > Pseudomonadaceae > Pseudomonas > Pseudomonas sp. BW7P1. The sequence goes on from NZ_CP103374.1 coordinate 3,955,561, forward strand.
AACAGCATGAGCACGCCACTGGTAAATCTTCCTGGAAACTTCATAGGCGCGGATGCTATCACGAGCTTGGGAGCGTGATAGAGCTTCGGCGTGCGCGGAAAGTTCGACCCTCAAGCCGTTGCAGTTTGTAACACCTGGGGATTGGCGTGGAAAAACACGTGTTCACGCACCGGGCCAACAGCGACCTCGCCAATCTCCTCGTAGCCCTGACGTTTGTAAAATTCCAGATAACGCGGATTGCCGGTATCGAGGATCACGCCCTGGGAGCTTTCATCCACCGCGCACCAGTTGTGCACCGCCTGCAACAGTTGTTCACCGAAGTGCTTGCCCTGAAATTGCGGATGAACGCCCAGCAGCGGCAGCATGTGCACAGAATCGGTCGGCACGCAGGCTTCAACGGCGGCGTGATATTCCAGATAGCGCCGCGTGCAGCGAAAACCGGTGCTCAGCACCATACGCAAACGCCACGCCCAGCTCTCGGTGACGCCCAGACGCCGTTGCGGTGGCGCGATCAGGGCAATGCCGATCAAGCGATCATTGACCAACAGACCGATGGCCGGCAGATCCTGCAGGAAATGCTGTTTGACCAGTTCCCGCACCGTGGCGCGCACCCGTTGTTCGTAGCCCGGACGTTCGGCCTCGAACAGGTAAGCGAAAGTCGGCTCGTGACGATAAGCCTGATACAGCAGGGATCGCGCTTCACGGGAATAACCGCGGTCGAGCATGTGGATGTCGGCGATGGCGGTCGAGGTTTCAGGCATGACGGTGATTCTCCCTGGACGGGACTCAACAGGTCCCGTTCTTGTTATACGAGCCTTGGGCTGAAGGGATCGTTCCCACACCCGAAAGACATTAGCAGCGCATATGGACTACTGCCACGCTGGCCCAGATCCTACATGTCAGCTAGCATCGCCCTTTTGCCAGGACTGCCGACCATGAAGATCGTTTCCTTCAACATCAACGGACTGCGGGCCCGCCCGCATCAGCTGGAGGCGCTGATCGAAAAGCATCAGCCGGACGTCATCGGCCTGCAGGAAACCAAGGTTCACGACGACCAGTTCCCGCTGGAAGAAGTGCGGGCCCTGGGTTATCACGTGTATTTTCACGGTCAGAAAAGTCATTACGGCGTTGCCCTGCTCTCGCGTCAGGAACCGATTGCCATACACAAAGGCTTTGCCACCGATGAAGAAGACGCGCAGCGGCGCTTCATCTGGGGCACGTTCGCCGACGCCAACGGCGTTCCGGTCACCATCATGAACGGCTATTTCCCACAGGGCGAAAGCCGCGACCACCCCACCAAATTCCCCGCCAAGCAGCGTTTCTACAGCGATCTGCAAGCGCTGCTGGAAAGCCAGTTCAACAATGAACAGCCGCTGGTGGTGATGGGCGATGTGAATATTTCCCCGGAAGACTGCGACATCGGTATCGGCCCGGACAACATGAAGCGCTGGCTGAAAACCGGCAAATGCAGCTTCCTGCCGGAAGAGCGCGAGTGGATGGCCCGCCTGAAAAACTGGGGCCTGACCGACAGCTTCCGTCACCTGAACCCGGAGGTGGCGGACGTTTTCAGCTGGTTCGATTACCGCAGCCGTGGCTTTGAAGACGAGCCCAAGCGTGGTCTGCGGATCGACGTGATTCTCGCATCCCACGGTTTGCTGCCCCGGGTCAAAGCCGCCGGTGTGGACTATGAACTGCGCGGGATGGAAAAACCTTCGGATCATGCGCCGATCTGGCTGGAATTGAGCTGATAGCGCAATCATCGCCAATGGCTGTGGGCGTTCGCGCCCACAGCCTGCACACTGTCATCTTTCAGAAACGTCTCTGACTTAATCTCCCCGGCAATCCCCTTGGCTGCCTTCGGTGCCGGCATGACCCTGCGCGTTCTGTTCGTCTTTCTCCTGAGTGCCTCGCTCAAGGTGTGGGCCGCGGTATTGCCCATTCCCGAGAGCGGCCCGGTCCTGCGCATCCAGGGTTCCAACACCATCGGCGCAGCGCTCGGCCCGGCACTGGTCGAAGGCCTGCTGGAGGAACAGGGGCTGTTGAAGATCCACAGCGAAACCCCGGACACCGCCAACGAACAACGGATCGTCGGCCTGACCGCCCAAGGCAAACGGGTGGTGGTGGAAATCGCCGCCCATGGTTCCAGCACCGGTTTCTCCGCGCTCAAAAACAACAGCGCCGATCTGGCCGCCTCTTCCCGTCCGATCAAGGACAGCGAACTTGCCAGCCTGCTGCCGCTTGGCGACCTGAAAAGTCCCGGCGCCGAGCAAGTCATCGCCATCGATGGCCTGGCGATCATTCTTCACCCCGACAATCCGCTGAATCAGCTGAACACCGAGCAACTGGCGCGGATCTTCAGCGGCGAGACGAAGACGTGGGAAGAACTCGGCGGCAAGGGTGGGACGATTCACCTGTATGCGCGGGATGATCAGTCCGGCACCTACGACACCTTCAAGGAGCTTGTCCTCAGTCGCCGTGGGAAAACCCTGAACAGTTCGGCGAAACGTTTCGAGTCCAGCGAGCAATTGTCCGACGCGGTCAGTGCCGATCCGCAGGGCATCGGTTTCATCGGCCTGCCCTATGTGCGCCAGGCCAAGGCCGTGGCGATCGTCGACGGGCAATCCCAGGCCATGCTGCCACTGGCCAGTCTGATTGCCACGGAAGACTATCCACTGTCGCGACGCCTGTTCTTCTATTTGCCACCCGACAATCAGAATCCGTGGGCCCAGGCCCTGGCGGATTTTGCGCAGAGCCGCCAGGGCCAGGCGATTGTCGCAGCCAACGGTTTTATCGCCCAGACCGTACACGCCATCTCGGTCACGCCGAATGCGCTGATGCCCGAGGGTTATCAATCCCTCAGCCGGCATGCCCAGCGTCTGACCGTGAACTTCCGCTTCGAAGAAGGCAGCGCCAGCCTCGACAACAAGGCCCGTCAGGATCTGGTCCGGGTGTTCGACTATATAAAGCACCACGACAAGACCGACCGCGCGGTAACACTGGTGGGATTCGGCGATGCCAAGGACGACCCGGCGCGGGCGGATCTGCTGTCGAAGCTGCGGGCGATGGCGGTACGACGAGAGTTGGTGAAGAACGGCGTGGTGTTTCGCGAGGTACGCGGGTTTGGCGCGCTGATGCCGGTGGCGACCAACAGCGGGGATGAGGGCAGGATCAAGAATCGGCGGGTTGAGGTTTGGGTGTATTGAAACAATCAACTGCTAACAGATGGCCCTGAAAGTCACTTACTTGACCTCCAAAGACAGCCGAACTGTCATTTCTGACAGGAGATTTGCTTCAAGAATTGCGGCGAAATACTCCGACTCCATTCCCTTGGGGTAGCACTCAACAGGAGCACTCGCATGAACACTTCAATTGCCCCACGCAAACCCGGAGATCTGGACCAAAACTTCGGTCTCTCCGGCTCCGTCGTCGGTCCCGAAAATGGAATAGTGAAATCTATCGTGGCGGGTGCAGACGATAAACTGACCTTCGCAGTCCAGATTCAGAACGTAAATGACTGTGAAATTCACCGGCTGCATAGTGATGGGAGCAATGATACGAGTTTCGGCAATGACGGCATCGTCACGGTAAGGTTTGGAAATGATGGTGCCTCTGTACCTAACCGACTGATTCAGCGAGATGGAAAAATCTGGCTGATTGGCGATCAGACTTCAGGTGATGGAGGAGTGCCGGCAGTTACCCGTCGCAACGCAAATGGAACCCCTGACCTGGTTTTCGGCACCCGGTTGCTTTCTGCTCCAGCCACCTCATCAAATGCCTTCCCTTCTGATGGATGTTTGCAGGACGATGGAAAACTACTCGTTCTGAGTGCGCGAATTCCGGACACAGGCACCACAACTAAAGGCCTTTTGACTCGTTTGCACAACGATGGCAGCGTCGATAGTGGATTCGGCAAAGAAGGCCAAATCGATATCGAATTCGGCGTCCAAAACAGTCGCATGGTCAATGTGATCGTTCAGGAAAATGGAAAAATTGTTGTGGGTGGCAACTCCTTCGGATCCAATGGCAATAAAGTCGTTTTGGCGCGTTTTAATCCCGACGGATCATCCGACGAAACATTCGGTATTGACGGGCAGATGATGTATGGCCCGGAACATGGTTTGCATGACTTGATTCAAGTTATCGCTCAGCCGGACGGGAAACTCGTGTGCGCTGGCAAAACTGGCTATTCCCAAGCATTTGTGATGCGGTTCACGGCCGACGGTCTAACGGACGCCACGTTCAATGGCGGAAAGGAAGTGTTGACCGAACTGGGATCGACCGATTGTCAGTGGCGAGCACTTGCAATTCAAACCGATGGGAAAATTGTTTTGGCAGGCTGGAACGCAAGTCTCTATCAGGCAATGTTCTGTGGCAGATTAAATCAAAACGGCACTTGGGATCCCTCTTTCGCTAGCGCAGGATGGGGCGCAATTCGTGGTATTCCAGGAACCCCCTACTGCGCAACAACTCAAAGCCAAGGCAGAATCATCATCGCCGGCAGCCGTATTCAAGGCTACTTTTCTGTAGTGGCCGGTATTCAGAACTGACTTGATCGCCCATTCGACGGTAACGCGCCAGCAATCAATGATTACTGGCGCGACTTGTCTTCAGCGCTCGCTACGCAGCATTTCCTTCGGCACGTACTTGCCGATCTCGAACTTGCCGATCGCCGCACGGTGCACTTCGTCCGGGCCGTCGGCCAGGCGCAGGGTGCGTTGCATGGCGTACATGTAGGCCAGCGGGAAATCGTTCGACACCCCGGCCCCGCCATGAATCTGGATCGCCCGGTCGATCACCCGCAACGCGACGTTCGGTGCCACGACCTTGATCTGCGCGATTTCACTCTTGGCGACCTTGTTGCCCACGGTGTCCATCATGTACGCCGCTTTCAGCGTCAACAGGCGCGCCATGTCGATTTCCATGCGCGAGTCGGCGATCTTGTCGACGTTACCGCCCAGACGCGCCAGCGGTTTGCCGAACGCGGTGCGGCTCACCGAACGTTTGCACATCAGTTCCAGTGCACGCTCGGCCATGCCGATCGAACGCATGCAGTGGTGAATCCGGCCAGGGCCGAGACGACCCTGAGCGATTTCGAAGCCGCGTCCTTCACCGAGCAGGACGTTTTCGTAGGGCACCCGCACGTTATCGAACAGCACTTCGGCGTGACCGTGCGGGGCGTCGTCATAACCGAACACCGGCAGCGGACGAATGATCTTCACACCGGGGGTGTCGACCGGCACCAGAATCATCGAGTGCTGCGCATGACGCGGGGCGTCGGGATTGCTCAGGCCCATGAAGATCAGGATCTTGCAGCGTGGATCGCAGGCGCCGGAGGTCCACCATTTCTTGCCGTTGATCACCCATTCGTCACCCTCGCGCACGGCACGGGCGGCCATGTTGGTGGCGTCGGAGGACGCGACGTCCGGTTCCGTCATGGCGAACGCCGAGCGGATCTCGCCCCGTAACAGAGGTTCGAGCCAGCGCTGTTTCTGTTCTTCGTTGGCGTAACGCACCAGCACTTCCATGTTGCCGGTGTCCGGTGCCGAGCAGTTGAACGGCTCGGGGCCCAGCAGCGAACGGCCCATGATTTCCGCCAATGGCGCGTATTCAAGGTTGGTCAGGCCGGCGCCCAGCTCCGACTCGGGCAGAAACAGATTCCACAGCCCTTCGGCTTTTGCCTTGGCCTTGAGCGTTTCCATGATGGCGGTCGGCTGCCAGCGGTCGCCTTCGGCCACCTGCCGTTCGAACACGGCCTCGGCCGGATAAACGTAAGCGTCCATGAACGCGGTCACGCGCTCACGCAGTTCTTGCACTTTGGGCGAATAGGCGAAATCCATGGGCAGTTACCTTTCTGGGCAGCGGTTGTTCAGGTCATGCAATCGATGCTAGAACAGCGCCGATAATTTACCTAGCCTATTCTCGGCGTGTATAAACATTCATCACCGATATATGATTGGTTGATTTTCCTGGCCGCCCTCACCCGCGCCATCCACCCATAACAAGAGAGCCGCGTAATGAATCTGAGCAAGGTCGACCTCAACCTTTTCATCGTCTTCGACGCGATCTACACCGAAGCCAACCTGACCCGCGCCGGGCAGATCGTCGGCATCACCCAGCCGGCGGTGTCCAACGCATTGGCACGGTTGCGCGAAACCTTCAACGACCCGCTCTTCGTCCGCACGGCACAGGGCATGGTGCCGACACCCATGGCGCAGAACATCATCGGCCCGGTGCGCAATGCACTGTCGCTGCTGCGGGTATCGGTTCAGGAAAGCCGCATTTTTAACCCCTCGCAAGCGGTCAAGACCTACCGCATCAGCATGACCGACCTGACCGAAGCGGTAATTCTGCCGCCCCTGTTCCAGCGTCTACGTCGTCTGGCACCGACGGTGATCATCGAAAGCTTTCTGTCCAAGCGCCGGGAGACCACCAAGGAACTGGCCGCCGGGCGCCTCGATTTCGCCGTGGATGCGCCGCTCAACACCGACCCGCAGGTGCGCCACGTCAAGCTGATGGAAGACCGTTACGTCTGCGCGATGCGCAAGGGGCATCCACTGGCGACCAAGGACAAACTCACCCTCGACGATTACCTGTCGCTGACCCACATTCATATTTCCAGCCGTCGCAATGGCCTGGGCCATGTCGATCTGGCGCTCGGCAAAATGGGCATCCAGCGCAAGATCGCCCTGCGCTCGCAGCACTACCTGATGGCGTCCCAAGTGTTGCAGCAGACCGACATGGTAATGACCGTGCCGGAACGTTTCGCCCGACGCCATGAGCTGCACGCGTTCAATCTGCCGGTCAATGATGTGCCGCCGGTGGAAACCCATTTGTACTGGCACGAAAGCACCGACCAGGACCCGGCCAACCGCTGGATGCGCGAGCAGATGATCGAGCTTTGCCAGCAGGTGACGGCCCATGAGAAGAAGCTCGACAAGCTGCAGGCGCCCGCCACTTGACGTAAACGTCAACCTGCAATTAGCTTAGCGCCAGGACCTTTTTTCGAGCGCTTTCATGAGCAGCCAGACTTACAGCATTTCCGACCTCGCCCGCGAGCTGGACATCACCACCCGGGCGATCCGTTTCTATGAAGAACAGGGCCTGCTCAGCCCTGAGCGCCGAGGCCAGGAGCGCATCTATTCGCCACGCGACAAGGTCAGTCTGAAGCTGATCCTGCGGGGCAAGCGCATCGGTTTTTCCCTGGCCGAGTGCCGCGAGCTGATCGAGCTCTATGACCCGTCCAGCGGTAACACCAAACAACTCAACAGCATGCTGGCGAAAATCAGCGAGCGCCGGGCACAGCTTGAACAGCAATTGCTGGATATCGAACAGATGAAGCTGGAACTCGACACCGCCGAAGAACGCTGCGTGCAGGCGCTGGAGCAGACGCTCAAGAGTCAGCAATCGGTTCAGTGAACCAACACCAATCCCTTGTGGGAGCGAGCTTGCTCGCGATTGCGGTTAGACCGTCAGCATCATTTTTGAATGTCAGACCGCTATCGCGAGCAAGCTCGCTCCCACAGGCTTCGCCACGATTTCAAAAGAGCAGGTCAACGCCATGTCCCTCCCCTCCCAAGTACGCCTGATCGAAGTCGGCCCCCGTGACGGCCTGCAGAACGAAGCCCAGCCCATCAGCGTCGCCGACAAGGTGCAACTGGTTGACGCCTTGAGCGCGGCAGGCCTCGGCTACATAGAAGTCGGCAGTTTCGTCTCGCCCAAGTGGGTGCCGCAGATGGCCGGTTCCGCCGACGTGTTCGCGCAGATCCGGCGCAAGCCCGGCGTGACTTATGGCGCACTGGCGCCGAACCTGCGCGGTTTTGAAGATGCACTGGCCGCCGGCGTCAAGGAGGTCGCGGTGTTTGCCGCCGCATCCGAAGCATTTTCGCAACGCAACATCAATTGCTCGATCGGCGAAAGCCTGGCGCGGTTCGCGCCAATCATGGAGGCCGCGAAACAACACGGCGTTACCGTGCGCGGTTACGTGTCCTGCGTGCTTGGCTGCCCTTATGAAGGCACGGTCGCACCGGAACAGGTGGCCATGGTCGCCCGCGAGTTGTACGCGATGGGCTGCTATGAAGTGTCGCTGGGTGACACCATCGGCACGGGCACCGCGGGCGCCACCCGCCGTCTGTTCGAAGTAGTGTCGAAGCAGGTGCCGCGAGAGAAACTCGCCGGCCACTTTCACGACACCTACGGCCAGGCCATGGCCAACATCTACGCCAGCCTGCTGGAAGGCATCGCGGTCTTCGACAGCTCCATCGCCGGCCTCGGCGGCTGCCCGTATGCCAAGGGCGCCAGCGGTAACGTCGCCACCGAAGACGTGGTGTACCTGCTCAATGGCCTGGGCATCGAGACCGGTATCAACCTCGACGCCTTGATTGCAGCCGGCCAGCAGATCAGTGCCGTGCTGGGCCGCCCGAGCGGTTCGCGCGTGGCCAAGGCCCGTAGCGCACAGTGAGGGGCACAGTGTTACCGCTTGGCGCGAGACGTGGGCACAGGCGAGTAACACGGAAACAAATTGTCTGGTTTTGCCTGAAAGAAAAATCCTTCAAAAATCTCAAGCCCTTGATTTAAAAGGGTTTTAAAAAGTTGGCACGGCTTCTGCTATCTCTATGGCATAACAAGAATAAAAAGCGGCAAACCAATAAAAACAAGACGAAACGACTCTGACATAACAAAAACAACACGACAGAGACGCAGCTAACAGATTTTTTTGGAGAAGGTGTGCTTTTCAGGGTGTTCCTCGGAATGACCCGCAACCGGGCAGAGAACAATAAAACTACCTTCAGGTAGCTCCCGTATCGGTTGGATCGCCTTGGCGAAAAAGCAGATCAGCGCTCAAAAAAATACGTTTGCTCTTGACCCCGGATGGGGGTCGCCAAAAACAGCGGTAAAGGGCAACGGTTGCCAAAAACAACAACAGACCGACCCTCAATAATAAAAAGAGCACGCGACGACAAAATTAAAGGGGAGCTTCGGCTCCCCTTTGTGCTGTCCGGTCTTCTGAAATCCCGCAGGACACTGTGGGAGCAACGCCCCCACAGTTCTGTTCCTCAACCCTCGTTACTGCGCAACTCCTCGACACTGATCTCACGCATCCGGAATTTCTGGATCTTGCCCGTCACCGTCATCGGAAACTCCTCGACGAACTTGAAATGACGCGGCGTCTTGAAGTGGGCGATGCGCTCCTTGCACCACGCTTGCAGTTCCTGTTCGGTGGCGCTGTGGCCGGGATGGAATTTGATCCAGGCGACGATTTCCTCGCCGTAACGCGAGCAGGGAATGCCGATCACCTGCACGTCCGCCACCGCTGGATGGGTGAAGAAGAACTCTTCCAGTTCACGCGGGTAAATGTTTTCGCCGCCACGGATGATCATGTCCTTGTTACGCCCGGCGATACAGACGTAACCCTCGTCGTTCATGCTCGCCAGGTCGCCGGTGTGCATCCAGCCTGCCGCATCGATGGCTTCGGCGGTGGCCTGCGGGTTGTTCCAGTAGCCGAGCATCACGCTGTAGCCACGGGTGCACAGCTCGCCGATGGTGCCGCGTGGCACCGGATTGCCGGCCTCGTCGATGATCTTGCTTTCCAGTTGCGGCTGGGTACGGCCAACGGTGGTGACGCGCAATTCCAGTTCATCCGATGGCCCGGTCTGCAGGGACACGGGGCTGGTTTCGGTCATGCCATAGGCGATCTGCACTTCGCTCATGTGCATTTCGCCGATGACCCGGCGCATCACCTCGATCGGGCACGTGGCGCCGGCCATGATTCCAGTGCGCAGGGTCGACAGATCGAACCCGGCACGTTGCGGCTGATCGAGCATGGCGATGAACATGGTAGGCACGCCATACAACGCAGTCGCTTTTTCTTCGGCAACGGTGCTCAGGGTCAGCAGCGGGTCGAAGGCATCGTTGGGATAAATCATGGTGCTGCCGTGGGTGACGCAGCCAAGATTGCCCATGACCATGCCGAAGCAGTGATACAGCGGCACCGGGATCACCAGGCGATCAGAAGCGGACAGGCCGAGACTTTCGCCGACCATGTAACCGTTGTTGAGGATGTTGTAGTGACTGAGGGTCGCGCCCTTGGGGAAACCGGTAGTGCCGGAGGTGTACTGGATATTGACGGGCTGATCGAAGTGCAGGCTGTCGCTGCGTTCACGCAATGGCTCTGGAGAGACACTGGCGGCCAGATCTGCCAGTTGCGACCACGGGAGAAAACCCGACGGCGGCTGCGGATCAAGACTGATCAACCCGCGCAGCTCCGGCAAGCGCTCGCTGTGCAGTTCGCCGATGGATGGCTCGGCCAGCTCCGGCAGCAGGCCTTGCAGCATGCCGTGGTAGTTCGAGGTCTTGAAGGCCCCCGCGCAAACCAGCCACTGGCAACCGGACTGCTTGAGCACGTACTCGAGTTCGGAACTGCGATAGGCCGGGTTGATGTTCACCAGGATCACGCCGATCTTCGCAGTAGCAAACTGTGTGATGCACCACTGCGCGCAGTTCGGCGCCCAGATGCCGAGCCGGTCGCCGACCTGCAAACCCAACGCCAGCAAGGCTCTGGCGTGAACATCCACCGCATCGGCCAGTTGCCGCCAGGTGTAACGCAGCTGCTGATGGCGCACCACCAGCGCCTCGCCGTCCGGGTACTGCGCGACGGTCTCATCGAACTTCTGCCCGATGGTCATCGCCAGCAAGGCTTTGCTCTGTGAACCACGGGTGTAGCTGCGCTGCGGGTTTGCACTGGGTTGATCCATGACGACCCCTATTGTCTTTATTAGTGGGTGTTGGACCGGAGCCATGCCAGCTCCGACCGTTCAGAACTGGCCCTACTCTCGCTCAAGTTGACGTTAACGTAAAGGGTGATTGACAGCCATTCGTCACAGGCTTACGTTAACGTAAAGGTGAGAGCCGATCCGCCGTTCTCCCCGCCCTACAAAAAAGCCAAAAGGTGACCCATGAGCTACCCATCCCTGAACTTTGCCCTCGGCGAAACCATCGACATGCTGCGCGATCAGGTTCAGTCCTTCGTCGCCGATCAGATCGCCCCGCGTGCCGCGCAGATCGACAGCGACAATCTGTTCCCCGCTGATCTGTGGCGCAAGTTCGGTGACATGGGCCTGCTCGGCATCACCGTGCCGGAAGAGTACGGCGGCGCGGGCCTGGGTTATCTGGCCCACGTGGTGGCGATGGAAGAAATCAGCCGTGGCTCGGCTTCTGTGGCTTTGTCCTACGGCGCTCACTCCAACCTCTGCGTCAACCAGATCAACCGTAACGGCAATCACGAACAGAAATCCAAATACCTGCCGAAGCTGATCAGCGGCGAACACGTCGGTGCTCTGGCGATGAGCGAACCGAATGCCGGTTCCGACGTGGTCTCGATGAAACTGCGCGCCGACAAACGCGGCGACCGTTTCGTGCTCAACGGCAGCAAGACCTGGATCACCAACGGCCCTGACGCCAATACCTACGTGATCTACGCCAAGACCGACCTGGAAAAGGGCCCGCACGGCATCACCGCGTTCATTGTCGAGCGCGACTGGAAAGGCTTCAGCCGCAGCAACAAGTTCGACAAGCTCGGCATGCGCGGCTCCAACACCTGCGAGCTGTTTTTCGATGACGTCGAAGTGCCGGAAGAAAACATCCTTGGCGTGCTCAATGGCGGCGTGAAAGTGCTGATGAGTGGCCTCGATTACGAGCGCGTCGTGCTGTCCGGTGGCCCGACCGGGATCATGCAGGCCTGCATGGATCTGATCGTGCCGTATATCCACGACCGCAAACAGTTCGGCCAGAGCATCGGCGAGTTCCAGCTGATCCAGGGCAAGGTCGCCGACATGTACACCCAGCTCAATGCCAGCCGCGCCTACCTCTACGCCGTGGCCCAGGCCTGCGAGCGAAATGAAACCACCCGCAAGGACGCCGCCGGCGTGATCCTCTACACCGCTGAGCGCGCCACGCAAATGGCCCTGGACGCGATCCAGATTCTCGGCGGCAACGGTTACATCAACGAATTCCCGGCCGGTCGTCTGCTGCGTGACGCCAAGCTGTACGAAATCGGCGCTGGCACCAGTGAGATCCGTCGCATGCTGATCGGTCGCGAACTGTTCAACGAAACCCGCTAAACGGAGCTGTCCATGGCTATCCTGCATACCCAGCTCAACCCTCGCTCAGCGGAGTTCGTCGCCAACAGCGCGGCGATGCTTAAACAAGTCGACGCCCTGCACACCCTGCTGGCCCAGGTAGCACAGGGCGGCGGTGCGAAAGCGCAGGAGCGTCACACCTCGCGCGGCAAGCTGCTGCCACGCGAACGCATCAACCGCTTGCTCGATCCGGGCTCGCCGTTTCTGGAAATCAGCCAGTTGGCCGCCCACGCCGTTTACGGTGAAGACGTGCCGGCTGCCGGCGTGATAGCAGGAATCGGCCGTGTGGAAGGCGTCGAGTGCATGATCGTCGCCAACGACGCAACGGTGAAAGGTGGCTCGTACTACCCGTTGACCGTGAAAAAACACCTGCGGGCCCAGACCATCGCCCAGCAAAATCGCCTGCCGTGCATCTATCTGGTGGACTCGGGGGGCGCCAACCTGCCGCGTCAGGACGAAGTGTTCCCGGACCGCGAGCACTTCGGGCGAATCTTCTTCAACCAGGCCAACATGAGCGCCATGGGCATTCCGCAGATTGCCGTGGTCATGGGCTCCTGCACCGCTGGCGGTGCCTACGTGCCTGCAATGGCTGACGAAGCGATCATGGTGCGCAATCAGGCGACTATTTTCCTCGCCGGCCCACCGTTGGTGAAAGCCGCGACCGGCGAAGTGGTCAGCGCTGAAGACCTCGGCGGGGCCGATGTGCATTGCAAGACATCCGGGGTCGCGGACCATTACGCCGAAAGCGATGAGCACGCCCTCGCCCTCGCCCGGCGCAGCGTCGCCAACCTCAACTGGCGCAAGCTCGGCGAAGTGCAGCAGCGCACACCGATTGCGCCGCTGTACGCCAGCGACGAGTTGTACGGCGTGGTGTCAGCGGACGCCAAACAGCCGTTCGACGTGCGTGAAGTGATTGCGCGGCTGGTCGACGGTTCGGTGTTCGATGAATTCAAAGCCTTGTTCGGCACCACGCTGGTGTGCGGTTTCGCTCACCTGCACGGCTACCCGATCGCGATCCTCGCCAACAACGGCATCCTGTTTGCCGAAGCCGCGCAAAAAGGCGCGCACTTCATCGAACTCGCCTGCCAGCGCGGCATTCCATTGCTGTTCCTGCAGAACATCACAGGCTTCATGGTTGGCCAGAAATACGAGGCCGGCGGCATCGCCAAGCACGGCGCCAAACTGGTGACCGCCGTGGCCTGCGCCAAGGTGCCGAAATTCACCGTGATCATCGGCGGCAGCTTCGGCGCCGGCAACTACGGCATGTGCGGGCGGGCCTACGATCCGCGCTTTCTGTGGATGTGGCCGAACGCGCGGATCGGCGTGATGGGCGCCGAGCAGGCAGCCGGTGTACTGGTTCAGGTCAAGCGCGAACAGGCTGAACGCGCAGGCCAGGCGTTCAGTGCCGAACAGGAAGCCGAGATCAAGCAACCGATTCTCGACCAGTACGAAGAGCAGGGTCACCCCTATTACTCCAGCGCACGGCTGTGGGACGACGGCGTCATCGACCCGGCGCAGACCCGCGATGTGTTGGCTCTGGCCCTGTCCGCGTCGTTGAACGCGCCTATCGAACCGAGCCGCTTCGGCGTGTTCCGGATGTGATCGGGAGAACCTTATGAGCGACTTCAACACCCTCCAATTGCAAAGCGATCCACGAGGCTTCGCGACCCTGTGGCTGAACCGCGAAGAAAAGAACAACGCGTTCAACGCCGAGATGATCCGCGAACTGATTCTGGCTTTGGACAAGGTCGCCAGCGACGCCAGCCTGCGTTTCCTGCTGGTGCGCGGGCGCGGCAAACACTTCAGCGCCGGCGCGGATCTGGCCTGGATGCAGCAATCGGCCGAACTCGATTACCACACCAACCTCGATGACGCCCGGGAACTGGCGGAACTGATGTACAACCTCGCCAAACTGAAAATCCCGACCGTGGCCGTGGTGCAAGGCGCGGCGTTCGGCGGTGCGCTGGGGCTGATCAGTTGCTGCGACATGGCCATAGGTGCCGATGACGCGCAGTTCTGCCTGTCGGAAGTGCGCATCGGTCTGGCGCCAGCGGTGATCAGTCCGTTCGTGGTGCAAGCCATCGGCGAACGTGCGGCTCGACGTTATGCGCTCACGGCTGAACGCTTTGACGGCCGACGTGCGCGAGAAATCGGCTTGTTGTCCGAGAGTTATCCGGCGGCCGAACTTGAGCAGAAAGTCGAACAATGGATCGACAATCTGCTGCTCAACAGCCCCGCCGCCATGCGCGCCAGCAAGGATCTGCTGCGTGAAGTCGGCAACGGTGCGCTGACTCCGGCCCTGCGCCGCTACACCGAAAACGCCATCGCCCGCATCCGCGTCAGCCCCGAAGGGCAGGAAGGTTTGCGAGCCTTTTTGCACAAACGCCCACCGAGCTGGCAAGCCACAACCACCACCAAGGAGCCGCATTGATGAGCGCACCTGTTCTCACCACCCTGCTGGTGGCCAACCGTGGCGAAATCGCTTGCCGGGTCATGCGCACCGCCAAGGCCCTGGGCCTGACCACCGTTGCCGTGCACAGCGCCATCGACCGCGATGCACGGCACAGTCGTGAAGCGGATATTCGCGTCGATCTGGGCGGCAGCAAAGCGGCTGACAGTTATCTGCAGATCGACAAACTGATCGCAGCGGCCAAGGCCAGTGGCGCTCAGGCGATTCATCCGGGTTATGGTTTTCTTTCGGAGAATGCCGGTTTTGCCCGCGCCATCGAAGCAGCCGGCCTGATCTTCCTCGGCCCGCCTGCCTCGGCCATCGATGCGATGGGCAGCAAATCCGCCGCCAAGGCCCTGATGGAAACGGCTGGCGTGCCACTGGTGCCGGGCTATCACGGCGAGGCGCAAGATCTGGATACCTTCCGCGATGCCTGCGAACGCATTGGCTATCCGGTGCTGCTCAAGGCCACTGCCGGCGGTGGCGGTAAAGGCATGAAGGTCGTTGAAGATGTCAGCCAACTGGCAGAGGCCCTGGCATCAGCCCAGCGTGAAGCACAATCGTCGTTCGGCGATTCGCGGATGCTGGTGGAGAAATACCTGCTTAAACCACGCCATGTGGAAATCCAGGTGTTCGCCGATCAGCACGGCAATTGCCTGTACCTGAACGAGCGTGACTGCTCGATTCAGCGTCGGCACCAGAAGGTCGTTGAAGAGGCGCCGGCGCCAGGGCTCAGTCCCGAGTTGCGTCGGGCGATGGGCGAAGCGGCCGTGCGTTCGGCGCAGGCCATCGGTTATGTCGGCGCCGGTACGGTGGAGTTCTTGCTGGATGCTCGCGGCGAATTCTTCTTTATGGAGATGAACACGCGGCTACAGGTTGAACATCCGGTCACCGAAGCCATCACCGGGCTCGATCTGGTGGCGTGGCAGATTCGCGTCGCCCGTGGTGAGGCGCTGCCGATCACTCAGGCACAGGTACCGCTGAACGGGCATGCGATTGAGGTTCGATTGTATGCCGAGGATCCGTCGAATGACTTCCTGCCGGCCACCGGGCGTCTGGATCTGTATCGCGAATCCGCCGCCGGGCCGGGGCGCCGCGTGGACAGCGGCGTCGAGGAAGGCGATGAGGTTTCGCCGTTCTATGACCCGATGCTCGGCAAGCTGATCGCCTGGGGCGAGGATCGTGAGCAGGCGCGTTTGCGGCTTTTGAGCATGCTCGATGAGTTCGCGATTGGCGGGCTGAAGACCAACATCAATTTCCTGCGGCGAATCATCGGTCATCCCGCCTTCGCGGCGGCGGAGCTGGATACCGGGTTCATTCCGCGTTATCAGGAGCAGTTGCTGCCCGCGCCTGCTGCGCTGAGCGATGACTTCTGGGATGCGGCGGCACAGGCTTTTGCGCAGAGTTTGCCGGGGACGACTCGGGCGGATGACCCGGCTTCGCCTTGGGCACTGCACAGCGGTTTGCGTACAGGTCTGCCACGGGAAATCACTTTGCACTTGAGTTGCGAGGGACAAGATCGGGCGCTGACTTTCGGTGCTGGCGGCAGCGCAAAATTGCTCGGCGAGCAACTGGTGATCGAGCAAGATGGTTTGCGTCGTCAATATCGTGCGATTCGTCGAGGTGACGCGCTGTACCTGCAATGGGACGGCGAGTTGCGACGCGTTGAAACCTACGACCCGATCAGCGCGGTCGAAGCCAGCCACAGTCATCAGGGCGGCCTGACTGCGCCCATGAACGGCAGCATCGTGCGCGTGCTGGTGGAGACCGGCCAAGCGGTTGAAGCCGGCACTCAACTGGTGGTTCTGGAAGCGATGAAGATGGAGCACAGCATCCGTGCGCCCCATGCCGGCGTGATCAAGGCGCTGTATTGCCAGGAAGGGGAAATGGTCAGCGAAGGCAGCGCATTGGTCGAGTTGGAAGACGCTTGAAAAAGTGGATCGATCCTGCGCGAAGCGAGGATCGATCTGACTAGTATTTGGCCGTTGCCTGAACCACGACGCCGATTATTCGGCACTCGTCGGTAAACAAGGCTCTCGGCCACGTCGGATTGAGCGGCACCAGGTAGCGCTGGCCGCCCTCTTCGATCAGTTTGCGGAAAATCGCCTCATCACTGTCCGGCCATTGGACGATCACCAGTTTTCCAGGCTCCGCCTCCAGCGCCGGGTCGACCAGAATCAGCATGCCCTCGCCAATGCTCTGCCCGGTGGGTGCCGTCATGGCGTTGCCCGCCACCGTGAGCCAGAAGGCCGGACCACGGGCGTGATAATCCGTCAGTTCGAAACGCCGCTTGTCCTTGCCGCTCGAATACGCCGGCTGGCTTTCACGCGCCTCGATCGGGGTTTTCCAGTCGCTGACCGGATAGCGAAAGTAAGGGTTGTATTTCTGGGCCAGCGGCATTTCGTCGTCCTTGTCGACTTGCGGTTCGCGGATGACCAGCGCGACTTCCAGATACTCCATGCCCAGCGCTTTAAGCACGCGGTTCATCTGCGTGACATCGGGCTCACGGCGTTTGTTCAGCCAATGGCCGATTCCGCCCTGAGACATGCCGACACGTTCGCCGAGCTCGACTTGAGTGACGTTGAGTTCACTCATTTTGGCCTTGACCAACTCAATCCATTTATCCATGTGCGGCACCATACGTTCCCGCCTCCGGCCAGCAAAACACATATTGTAGTATTTAAATTATGGTCACAAATACCGCAGGTACTATTCTTGGGACACGGATTTGAATCGACCAAGGAGTGACCTTTCACCATGAATATCACCAGCAATGACCTGCCCGACCTGCAGATGGACACCACTTTCAAGTCACCACAGGGCTGTGCCGCGGCGCAGCGTGCACTGGACTATTACTTGAAACCAACTGTTTCGGAGCCGGATGTGGAAGAACGTTTTTTCGGTGTGAACAGCAACCTGAGCGGTGAAGAATCACTGGTCCACGCCTCCGATCTGTTGCGATGCGCAGCGGCCACTGCATTCAAGGCAGCTGACGGCCTGCAGGGTGTCAGTCGGGATCTGGCATTTTCAGTCGTGCACATGGTGGACATGGCACGGGCGATGGTCGATCACTCGCTCGATGGCGGTGTTCGTTGAAGCGGGTGCGCGCGCGGACAAGGAAAGAATTTTCCAATCGCGCAGATAAAAACGTTTGACTTGCAAATGATAATGATTACTATTGCAAGCAACTGGTCGCGAGATCAGTCGATGGACCAGAGACCTTAGGTCGGTCTTCTGGACTATCTCCTCATCAGGCTAATCACGGTTTTTGACCCGGCTTTTTGCCGGGTCTTTTTTTTGCCAGTTTTCTGGCTTATGGCTTCAGGCTAATGAAGTCTTTGGATGCTGCAAATTCGATGGCGCGGATGATATCAAAAGCACATCGTCTGGCAAGGGAACCCCGGCAGTATTGAAGGAAAGTAATGCCGATCAGCACTTGAGAATCAATCGCACAGCTACTAAGCTGCACCCGCGTCATGGAAGACGCCCCCCGCCACACCCCGCAATTTCACTCGGTTTCACCCTTGTCTTGCGTGTAAAGTAGCCGCCATAAAAATCATATTCAGGAACCGATTATGACTGTGGCCAAATCTTCGTTCGACATCAGCGCCAACTTCGACAGCGGCAATATCCAGGTCATCGACATCAGCAATCCGCTCAACCCGGTTCTGGCAATTCGGCCAGATACCCGCAGCGCTCATTTCCAGTGGTTCCACTTCAAGGCCAGCGGACTGCATGTCCATCAGGAACACTGGTTTCGCCTGGTCAATGCCAGCCAGTCCTCCTACAACAAAGCCTGGACGGGCTATCAGGCCGTCGCGTCCTACGATCACGTCAACTGGTTCCGTATTCCAACCCAATTCGAGGGCGACAGCCTGCGTTTCTGCCTTGAGGCCGAACAGACTCACGCCTGGTTCGCCTACTTCGAGCCGTACAGCCGTGGCCGTCACGACTGGCTGATCGAGCAAGCGTTGACCAAGGCCGGCTGTGAACTGCTGGCCACTGGCAAGAGCATCGAGGGCCGCGACATTCAGCTGTTGCGCAAGGGCACCGGCGCCGAAGGCCGACGCAAGATCTGGATCATCGCCCAGCAACATCCCGGCGAACACATGGCCGAGTGGTTCATGGAAGGCGTGATCGAACGCCTGGAACATCACAACGACCCAGAGCTGAACAAACTCCTGGAAAGTGCCGACCTGTATCTGGTGCCGAACATGAACCCGGACGGTGCCTTCCACGGCCACCTGCGCACCAACGCCATGGGCCAGGACCTGAACCGCGCCTGGCAGAACGCCTCTCAGGAAGTCAGCCCGGAAGTCCTGTTCGTACAGCAGCAGATGGAAAAATACGGCGTCGATCTGTTCCTCGACGTACACGGCGACGAAGAAATCCCCCATGTGTTCACCGCCGGTTGCGAAGGCAATCCTGGTTACACTCCTCGAATCGAGAAACTCGAAGAACACTTCCGCAGCCACTTGAAACACACCACCAAAGACTTCCAGACCAGATACGGCTATACCCGTGACGAACCGGGTCAGGCCAACATGACCCTGGCTTGCAACAGTGTTGGCCAGAAATTCGACTGCCTGTCGTTGACCCTGGAAATGCCGTTCAAGGATCACGATGACGCGCCGAACCCGCTCACCGGCTGGTCAGGCAAACGCTCGAAGCAATTGGGCAAAGACGTGCTGACCACCATCGCCGACATGGTCGACACCCTGCGCTGATCCTCACCTGTTCTTTGTCATATGAAAGATCGCAGCTCTGTCTGCGATCTTTTTTTTGCGCTGCACACCGACCCAATCAGGTTGCAAAACAAAACCAGATTATCTACCGTCAATCCAGTTTCCATTTGAAACCAGAAAAGGAATCAGGACATGAACGCGCAAAAACTCGGCGGTGGCGTCGTACTGCTGTTCGCCATTGCCTGCGGCCTGGCCGTGGCCAACGTGTATTACGCGCAACCGCTGCTGGACGCCATGGCCGACGCCTTCAAGCTGTCGCCAGCGAGCATCGGCATCGTCATCACGCTGACCCAGGTCGGTTATGGCGTTGGGCTGTTGTTGCTCGTGCCACTCGGCGATCTGCTGAACCGTCGACGCTTGATCGTCACGCAAACCCTGTTATCCGTCGCCGCATTGCTGATGATCGCCCTGGCCAGCAACGGCACCTGGCTGCTGATCGGCATGACCCTGACCGGTCTGCTCGCCGTCGTCACTCAAGTGCTGGTGGCCTATGCCGCAACACTGGCCATCCCGGCACAACGCGGACACGTCGTCGGCGTGATCACCAGCGGCATCGTGGTCGGCATACTGCTGGCACGCACCATGGCCGGCGGGATGGCGGATCTGGCCGGCTGGCGGGCGATTTATCTGCTGTCGGCAGGACTGACGCTGGTCATGGCCCTGCTGCTGTTTCGCGTGCTGCCCAAGGATGAGAGCCAGCAACCGGCGACGTCCTACGCAGCCTTGATGACTTCGGTGTTCAGCCTGTTTCGTGAGGAGCCAGTGCTGCGGCAACGAGCGATTCTGGCCTTGCTGACCTTTGCCGGCGCCATGGTGCTATGGACGCCAATGGTGTTGCCGCTCGCCGCCCCACCGCTGTCGCTTTCCCACAGTGAAATAGGACTTTTCGGGTTGGCCGGTGCGGCCGGTGCACTTGCGGCTGCAAGAGCCGGACATCTGGCGGATCGAGGTCTGGGGCAATGGGTCAGCGGCTTGTCGTTGCTGCTCATGCTCGGTTCATGGCTGCCGATTGCGTTTACCCAATCATCATTGTGGGCGCTGTTGCTCGGGGTGATCACTCTGGATCTGGGCTTGCAGGCTGTGCACGTCACGAGCCAGAGCATGATCTACAGCGTTCGCCCGCAGGCACAGAGCCGACTGACTGCCGGCTACATGCTGTTTTATTCGGTCGGCAGCGCCGTCGGTTCAATCGCTTCGACGACCATGTATGCCTGGGCAGGATGGCCCGGTGTCTGCTGGCTCGGCGCCGAGATCAACATCGTCGCGTTGCTTTACTGGTGGCGAACGCTGGCGGCGCAAAAAAGTGGCGAGCGGACTTGCCCCCTCGCCACCTCGCAATAGTACCTGGAGTCAGTCGCGACGCCGTCCCCGCAGCATGCTGTCGAGCACCTCGTCGCGGCGTATCCAACCATGGAACAGCGCCGCCGCCAGGTGCAGCAACACAGTCAGAAACAGCAAATAGGCCAGATAACCGTGCGCCTTGCGCAATAGCGCAAACACCTGGGCATCCGCCGGCAGAAGCGATGGCAATTGCAGCGAACGGCCGAGCATCACCGGATCTCCCGCCGCACTGATCATCGCCCAGCCCAACAACGGCAGCACCAGCATCAGCCCATACAGCAACAGATGCGAAGCCTTGGCTGCTGTCACCTGCCAGCCCGGCAAGTCCTCCGGCAGCGGTGGCTGGCGAGTCCCCAGCCGGACAAGGATGCGCACAATCACCAGCAGCAAAATTGCGATGCCCAACGGCTTGTGCAGGTTGATTAACCACTCATGCCGTGCTGACACCGAAGTCACCATGCCGGCACCGATGAACAACATGGCGATGATCATCAGCGCCATCAGCCAGTGCAGCAGCCTCGCCAGCGGATTGAAATGCGTCGGTGGCGTTCTCATGGGCGAGCCTCCTGTTTACTGCCGGGCAATTGGCTGACTTCGCTGGTGCGGCGCAGGTAGGAATCTGCATAGCCGGCCGAGCGAGCGGCGAGCAACGGGTCGTCGGACCCTTCTATCCCGGCGGGCAGGACCAAGGGGTCATAGTTGATGTCGCGGCATTCGCCGCTCAGTTGCGGCTGAGTCTTTTCCAGTATCAGGGTGCCTGCATTCAGCACTTTGCGCCCGGCGGGCCAGGTCTTGCTCGCGTCGTTGACCGGATCGTCAGCGTTGGCCAACGTGATGTTCAACTGAAAGCGCAGCGGCCCTTCGGCCAGACGTTGCACCAGGTCCTTTTCGAGAAAATCGCTACCTTCCGGGGCCGCAGCACCTGCTGCATCCTGGGCCAGGGGCATCATGCTCCAGCGTACGGCCTGCCTTTTGCCGCTTGCGTCGACCAGATAGAACGCGTTGACGCTGTTATAGGTTTCCGTGACATAGCTGGCCGAAGGCTTGGCGGTCTTGACCCAAGTCAGAAACGGCACAGCCTCCGGATGCGCGGCAAAAAATGCCGGGACTTTGGCGGGATCGGGTTTGCCGGTCGCCGGATCCGGCGCTTGCGCCTGCTGCAACTGATAGAACGCTTCCGGCGTTCCGACCGGAAACACCGGCATGCTGTTCATCCCGGTACGCCACTGCTGGCCGTTGGCCTGGGTGAAGCGCAGCGCCAGACTGCGAATCGGTACGGCGCTGTCCGGCGCATAAGGGTTACCCGCCGGCAGCGCGAATCGTCCGACAACCGGCGTACGTGGTTCATTGAACACTTGCGCGACAGAGTAAGGGCGCACCTCGCCACTGCTTTCGAAGTGGCCGATGACGCAAACACCCTTGGCGTGATTGCGACGAAACCCTGGATGCACGCCGTTGTTTTTCTCCAGCACATCGACCAACGCCTTGGGCGTCAGTCGTTGTGGGTCCAGGTTGCCGTGAACGTAGGCAAACGCCCCGGCCACTGCTGCGACCACCACGGCAATTGCGCCAAGACGCAACACCAGGCTCGCGGCACTCAATGGCGGACGTTGTACCCCGCCGGGCGGTGAGCTGCGATCAACCATGAAAGACTCCAGGGCCAATGGCCACAAGTGGGAAGAATCAGCAAGACGCACGCCATCCGGATTTATTCCACGGCCAGGTATTTATTTTTCCGAACGTGGAATAACCTCGAATGCCGGGCGTCTTCCTAGTCCACAGCGTAGTAACCAGCAGAATTTCATGAGCGAATTCGACGAACAACTGAGAGAAATCATTCCCAGATTGCGGCGCTTTGCCGTGTCGTTGACGCGCAACAGCAGCAGCGCCGACGATCTGGTCCAGGCCAGCCTGGAACGTGCCCTCTCCAGCTGGGGTGACAAGCGTGTCGAAGGCGATCTGCGGGCCTGGCTTTTTTCGATCCTGTACCGCCAGTTCCTCGATGCCCACCGGCGCGCTCGTCGCTACGCCCGAATGCTCGAGTTTTTCACCGGCCGCGATGACACGGAACCCTCGGTGGAACGCACCGTCATTGCCCAATCGACCCTGCAAGCCTTCGACCGCCTGCCCACCGAACAACGCGCCCTGTTGCTGATGGTGTCGGTGGAAGGCTTGAGCTACAAGGAGGTCGCCGAGATCCTCGACATCCCCACCGGCACCGTGATGTCGCGCCTGTCCCGTGCCCGCCAGGCCCTGCGCCAGCTCAGCGACGGTGAAATCAGCAGCCCTTCCCTGCGGATACTCAAATGATCAGCCTGCCTCCCAGCGAGCGTGACTTGCACGCCTACATCGACCACCAGCTCAGCGAGACCGACCGGCGTGTGCTGGAAAACTGGCTGGCCAGTCACCCCGAAGAGGCCGCCTTGATCCGTGCCTGGCAACAGGATGCCCAACATCTGCGCGCCGCCCTTGGTGGTGCCTTGCAGCAACCGGCCAACCCGGATCTGGACCCGGCATTGATCCGCCAGCGGCTCAAAACTCGATCGCGTCGACGCTGGGCCAGCGCGGCCGTGTTGCTGATGGCGGTCAGCCTCGGCGGCGTCAGTGGCTGGCAGGCCCGGGAAATGACCTGGGTGCGCTCGGTCGCGCCCATGAGCGATGCCCTGCAGGCGTATCGTTTGATCGCTCAGCAAGGGATTCTGCCAGCGGACTTCAAGGTCGACGGTGCCGGCGACATGCAGGGCTGGCTCGACCGCTACTTCACGCAGGCCAACCGACTGCCGGATCTGACGTCAGCCGGTTTCCGGCCGGTCAGCGGGCGTTTGCTGAGTACTGAAGAAGGCCCGGCGGCGATGGTGATGTATGAGGATCGGGATGGGCACAAGGTCAGTTTCTACGTCAGGCCACCCGGCCCGAAAAACACCTTCTTGCCACGAGGCAGCCGTCAGGACGGGGATCTGCAGGCCGAATACTGGTCCGGTGAGGGGTACAACTATGCGATGGTCACTCCGACCGACATTCCGGCGGCACCGTTGCTCCGGCACACCGAGCGCTTCTAGCCCGCTCAAAAGCCGACGTCCAGCACCACGTTGTCCAGATAGGTGCCGGCGGGCGGCGTTGACTGATCGGTGTAGATCCTGGCGTTGTAATTGAAAATCTGGCTGCCGGTGCCCAGGCCATTGCCGGGATTGACCTCGGCATCGGTGCTCGCCCGACGTGCCGCACCGACGCTGCCCCAGCGGGTGGTTCCGGCGCTTTTGAAAATGTCGTAGGCCAGGTAATTGCTGCCTGAAATCATTCGTCGTCGACCGCCGACGCTGAGCGGATTCTGACCATCGCTCAAACCGACGGTGTAGGCGCTGCCCTTGGTGCAGGCCAGATTGATGGTCTGCCCGGTCACCGGGGTAAACGCGCTGATCACCGGTGCGCTGCCGAACGCGATATTGGGGGCGGTGATGGTGCAATCGTTGGCCACGGTCAGGTTGACCGTCAGGGTCGTGGTGCCACTGTTGATATCGCGACCCAGGCAGAGTCCGCCGGCACCGATGCCCGAACAGTAATTCCAGTTCCAGAAAATGCTCAGGGTTTCGGTGTAGACCCCCGCCGCCACGTTGCTGCCGATTGTGGTACCGAAATACAGCGGCACGGTTTTCGGCACGGTGCCGTTGAGCAATCCCAGCGCATCGATGATGCCGTTGCGGGCAAAATCGTAGGCCGTGCCGCGAGTCAGCGGGTAACTGGTGCTGTTGTTGGCGTAGATCGTATAGCTGATGACATCCCCGGTGGGCCCGAGCAGGCCGCTTTGGGTCGAGGTCACCGTGGCCCAGAAATGGTCGTTGTTGGTCAACAGTGACAGCAGCGAACCCGTACAGCTCAAACCGCCATTGAGCGTGGAACTGGGCTGCGAGGTGGTGCGCACTGCAATCGAACTGAGCGTGCCGAACCCGGCCGGCGTGGTCGAAACCACCGAACACAGCGCCTGCGCCGCCCCCGGCAACACCAGCACCAGCCAGAGACACCACCTCATCCACGTCATTGGCACACCAGCGGTCCGATCAACGGCACCTGTTCCTGCTGCAGATCGATGCTGAACTGCGCCTGACAGCTCTTGCCATCGGCCAGCGTTACCCTCAGCGAATTCTGCGCCTGCAGGTTTTCCAGATAGACCAGCCCGTCCCAACCCACCACCGTGCGCGTCCCGCTCTGTTCATGCAGTACGCCACTGCCCAGCGGCAACTCCTGCTGCTGCGCATCCACCAGCACGATACTCGCGGCAATCACCCGGCTCAGCGGAAACTCCAGCAGATAACCGCTGCCACGGCGCACGGCCACGCGCTGTTCAACATTCGGACTGCGCACGTTGGCCGGCAGGTTCAACGGATCGATTTCATACTTGCCACGGTAGTAGGCGCTGCTCCATGGCACCAGCAAGTGACCGTTGCGATCGGTCTGACCGACCTGCTGATTCTCGTAGCGCACCGGGACATCGGCATAACCGTCGGTGCTGACCAGCACGAACGCATCGTCGATGCGGTTGGCGGCGAAAACTTGATGGTCCATCCAGACCAGCGAACCGCTGGCATCGGCCCAGCGGGTTTCGGCGTCCGAAGTACCGTAAACGCCAGCCTGCAATTGCACCGACTGCAGACGCCAGGTCACGTCGGCCTGACGGTAATCGGCACCGTCGCCCTTGGCGTATCCGAGATTGAAACCCACCCCGCCTTCGGATGGCACCGCGCGACTGTAGTTGACCCGCTGCTGGCTTTGTCCGTTCTTGTTGCGCTCGCTGCTGATGGCCAGGCTGCCGTGCACATCGAAAGGAATGACCAGTTGCGCCTGCACCGCCCAGTTGGCATCACCGATTTCGCGGTTGGCGGACAGGTAGAAACTGCTGTTGCGCCACAGCGGCTTGCTCCAGCTCAGGTTCAGCAGCCGCGTGCGAGAGTCGTCCGCCGCCCTGATATCGAAGTAACCGACACCCAGACTGCCCCAGCGCTCAAGGTTGAGACTAAGGGTTGCCTGTTCGCTGCGCTTGCTGAGGCGGGTGTAAGGACTGTCGACCACCGTCAGGTCGGCGTACTGATCACGGCGTTGCAAGCGTTGCCAGGAAATACTGAAACGCTGGGCGCTGTACTGATAACCGAGGCTGTATTGCTGACCACCGTCACCGTCGAAACGGCTCTGGCTGATCGCACTGTTGAGCACCCCGAAATTGCCCAGCCGCAGATTGCCACCGAGGCCGCCAAGGGTCAGCGAGTCGGCGGCTTCGGCGTGGCTTTCCAGGGTGAAGCTGTCGCTGACTCCATAACGCAGGCTGCCCGAGGTCACACCCGGTCCGTAACTGAAATCCTTCAGCCCGTAATCCCGGCGCAGCGTACCGGCCGTCACAGAGAAATCGCTCAGCCCCTTCTGCAACAGGCTGCTGGTGACATAGAACGGCACGGTAGTGGACACTTGCCGGCCCAGCGCGTCAGTGGTCACCACCACGGCTTCGCCCGCGCCGTTGATGAACGGGATGTTGGTCAGGGTGTACGGTCCCGGCTGCAAATCGGTGCTGCTGGACTTGTAGCCGTTGATGAACAGATCCACCGAGGACGGCACTGCCGCCTCGCCGGCGAATTGCGGCAGCGGGTAGGTCACCAGATCCGGGCGCAGCGCAAAATCCCGGGAAAACTGCACGCCGCCCAGACGCACCGAACTGCTCCAGGGCAACGCGCCGCTGACCACATCCCCAGCCTCGTAAGTCAGCATCCGCTCATCATCGGAGTAGCGCCACGTGGTGTCGTAACGCAGATAACCGTTGTTCAGCGTACTGGCCTCATCACCGGACAAGGTACGCCGATACTGCCCGGTGCTGGACAGCGTGCCCCAACTGTCAAATACCCGTATCTCGTTCCACGCCGCCAGGTAAGTACCCGCGTCATCGGTGTCGTTGAGGTAAAGGTCATAGTTGAACAACGCACCGAAACTGCTCAGCGCCGGGGTGCGCGGATAGATCTGACGGTTGCCGATGAACTGCTCCGGCAGCCAGTCCGGCGGCACATCCAGCAGCAGTCGCTGACCGATGCTGTCGTACTCGCTGTGCAGCCCCGGCAGGCCGTCGAGATCGACTTCGGCAGCTGCACTCTCGGGCAGTGTCACGCCGGTATCGCGCAACACACTGCTCGGCAGGAACAGCCGCCCGCCCCGCTGCTCCACCGACACGACACGACCGGTATTCATCTGGTTGACCACCAGTTCCAGAAACAACTGTGCATCGCTGACGGCCTCCATGCCGCTGGGGGGCGGCGGCAGTTCGCCAGCCCCGGATGGATGAATGAACATCAGGCAACACGCGCCGGTGACAAGCCACAACGGACGCTGAATACGGCGAGCCCGTCCCGGGCTCATTAGCGTGTTTCGTCCGTCAATGGACTGCTTCCTCCTGAAACCGCTGCTGCCCGCCGGCCTGTCGCTTGCCCGGCGGCCATGCACTACCCGATCCGCGGACCGAAATACTTACTTGGCCGGGGTAATGCTCTGAACCTGTGCCGCGCCATTGACCCGGCCCGCCAGTTCCCCCGTCACCGAACCCGGCGCCGGCCAGCGCATCACCGCGCCAGGCAATACGTAACCCAACAACCCTTCCGCCAACGGTTTGCTTTGCCCGCCCTGCCTGAACGCGACATCGGTCAGGCGCGCATGCACCGCTCCCTGATTGCGTACTTCCACGTAGGGCTTGCCATCGACCGAGACCGACCGCCAGCTCAGCTGCGGCAGGCCGATGCCCTTGGGATCACGCTGGCGGGTGCTGTCCTCCTTGCCCCAGAGCCCCGCGCCGTAGGCGAACAGCGGCACCGAATAGCGCATCTGGAAGCGAATGGCCGCCGCGGTCTTTCCTGCATCGGCGACCGGTGGCTGCGCCGAAGGAATCTCGTCGATGATGATCCGGTAAGCCAGTTCCTGGCCGGGCGGCACGTCTCGGGTCCGGGTCAGGCGCACCAGCTGCTTCTGCCCCGGCTCGATCTTCGCCACGGGCGGGCTGCCGATCACGTCGCGCTGATTCTGGTACTGCTCCTGGTAACCGTTCTGACTCCAGCCGAATACACGGATCTGCAGGTTGGCGGTTTCACTGCCGCGGTTTTCCAGCCATAACGCACTGGCCTGCTGATCCGCCTCCAGCACCGGATCGATGGGCCAGATCAGCACGGAACTGGCCGCCTGCACCTTGACCGCTGCCAGCAAAACCCACACTGATATCGCGCAACCCGCCCGTAACAGCCGTGACGAGACCTCCCCCATAACCCGCTCCTTGTGCCGTTCGTCACCACGACAGCTGCACCTGCAGCACATCGCTGTACGTCCCCCCGGGCACATTGCCCGGCAATTGCGCCTGACCGTAGATCGGCAGGCTGATGTTGTTGGCATCGCTGTACGCCACCGCCACGGCCTGGCCGATCCCCAGGCTCTGGCTGTAGGCGGCGTCACGAAACAGCGCATAGGCCACCCGCGCGCTGCCGCTGTTGAGCTGCATGTGTCGGCCACTGCTGTTGTACTGACCGCCGTCGACCGTCATGTTCAACGTCACTCCCGGCGTGCATTGCAACTGCACGCCACCGGTCAGGGCCACCTGCACCGTGCCGGTGGACAGGGCCGGACCCGACCCGAAATTCAGCCCGCCATAGTTCGACACACCGCCCACCACCAGACAGCCCGACGTGATGGTCGCACTGACTTGAAAACTCTGACTGGTCACCGCTGCCAGCGGCAACGGCACTGCACCTGCGCACAGCACCAGCAGCGCTGCACCGCCACGCCGGCCCATGGCACTAGAACGTCAGTTCAACGGCAATGGTGTCGGTGTAGGTGCCCGCCGGCAGACCGGCCTTGCCCACCGCCTGCCCGTAGATGTTCACGGTCTGCGCCACCCCGGTGCTGGCGGCGAGGCTGATCACACCGTCGATGGCCAGCAACTGCGAGTGCCCGGCATCGGTGTACAGGTCGTAAGGCACGTAGTTGGCGACGCCGTCATACAGCGCTCGGGTACCGCCCGGGGACTTGCCGTCATTGGCACCGGCGCGCACCTTGACCGTCGGCGTGGTGCCGGCGGAGCAGAGAATCGACAACGCCCCGCCACCGCCACCCAGTACCTGTCCGGTCGCGGTGGTGAACAAGCTGTTGGCCGTGCCGAAATTCAGCGCACCGAAGTTCAGTCCGGTGGAACCGCCCGAGCCGTTGACCTGGCAACTGCTGATCAGGATCAGGCTGGAGGTGATCTGGCCGGTGACCGTGGTAGCGGCGTTGACACTGGAGGCCAGTGTCAGACCGAGCAGCGACAGACCTATCCTTGATGCAATCGTACCCATGGTGTCCTTCCTCTACGATTTACCAGTCGAGCGTCACCGTCAGGGTGTCGGTATAGACACCGGCCGGTACCGCGCGGGTGTTCGCCACCACCGTGCCAAACACCGGAATCGGTATCTGCGCGCCGCTGGTGACCGCGAAATTGTGCTGCTGGCCGATGCTGTAGCTCTGGCTGCCCGAAGCATCGAGGAACAGTTGATAGGGGAGGGTCTGGCGACCGTTGCTCAGGCGACGGGTATTGCCGTCGCCATGGGTGCCACCGTCAATGGTCACGGTGAAACCGGTCACCGACGGGTTGCAGGCCACGTTGAGTCTGCCACTGCTGTCATTGGCCAGACTGGCCTTGATGGGAGCGTTCCAGGTCGGCCCCTGCTGACCGAAGTCGAGCTTGCCGAAATCCCCCACCGGGCTGGCGGGCGAGGATGCGTTGGTCACCTCGCAGCCGGCGATCAGGGTCAACCGG
Organism: Pseudomonas sp. BW7P1; assembly: GCF_024981055.1. Lineage (NCBI taxonomy): Bacteria > Pseudomonadati > Pseudomonadota > Gammaproteobacteria > Pseudomonadales > Pseudomonadaceae > Pseudomonas > Pseudomonas sp. BW7P1. The sequence goes on from NZ_CP103374.1 coordinate 3,985,036, forward strand.
GCGTGGATCAACCCGTTGACCGACGCCTGCGCATCCTCGGTGAGAAACAGCAATGCGCCTGCGGTGATGACCAGCCAGTGCTTGCCCGTCATTGCATCCTTTCTCCTTCCGCTCCCTGAGGATCGTCCACTGCGTTCGTCATTGAACGCGTCAATGCCACATCATGCCGGTCGATCACCAGGTGACGGTCACCTTGACCAGATCCGAATAGCGACCGGCTCTCGGCACCTCGGCCATCCGCTCGATCCGCCCGTACAGCGGCAATTCAACCGAACCGCTGTCCGGCACGCGACCGCTGACCGGAACATCCACCACCAGCGGCACCCGTCGAGCGGGATCCTGATACAGACGATAGGGAATCATCCGGCCCCCCGCCTCGCCCGTCATGTAACGCACTTCGCCGGTCCCGCCATGCAGTCCGCCGTCGACACGCAACTGATACGGCGTGTCCGGGTTGCATTCCAGGCGCGGCAGCCGCGAAGGGTTCAATACCGCCCCGAGCGGCCCGGCCGGATCGTCGAGGCGCGCGGTGCTGCCGAAATCGAGGACACCCGATTGCTCGATTCCGGCGTCACGTTGCCGGCCGACCAACTGACAGCCACGCTGCACGTCGACCCGCACTTCCACCTGCAGGTCGGCGGCCTGCACCGGTGCCGCAAACCCGCCCAGCAATGCCCAGACCATCCCTGCATTCACCGTCCGTTCCCTGATGGCGACAGCGTCTCTGCCGTTACAGTGTTTCAGGTTAGCAACGGACGCCGATTGCGCCAGTCGATTGGATCCATTGACCGTGCGGGATATGTTTCGAAAAGTTGTCGATTCAACACGTCAGGGCGCTGAAAAAACCTCTACACACAGCAAATTACTGTCCAGAAAGCAGCGCCTGCCGATAAAGCGCAGTGGAAGAAAAACTACCCATCTGGTTACACTACGCCGCCGCGCTCCGGGAGAGCCGGCCTGATCATGACGGAGTGACTCCACCGTGCCCGCCCGAACGCCCGAACCCTCACGTCTGTCCCGGCGCTTTTCCGTGCTGCGCCGTTGGTTCGGCATACCCCATGCTGCCAGTGCCGGTCATTGCGCCAGCGCTCAGGCGATCCGCGACTATTTCCGGCACAAGGCCCATGCCCAGGGCTATACCCTCAGCCATAGCCAGCAGCGGGTGATCGACTGCATGGCGCAACAGGCGGGCCTGTTGTTCGGTCCTGCCCCGCAAACGCCTCCGAGTCTGTACTTGCACGGTGCAGTGGGACGCGGCAAGAGCTGGTTGCTCGACGGCTTTTTCCAGGCCTTGCCGACACAGCAGAAACAACGTCTGCATTTCCATCAGTTCTTCGCCGACCTCCATCAGGGCATGTTCCGGCATCGTGATCAGGAAGATGCCCTCGCCGCCACACTCGACGAACTGTTGCGAGATTGCCGGGTGCTGTGTTTTGACGAATTCCATGTGCATGACATCGGCGACGCGATGCTCATCACCCGGTTGTACAAAGCCCTGTTCCAGCGCGGCATCCTGCTGCTGGTGACCTCGAATTATCCGCCCGAAGGCCTGTTGCCGAACCCGCTGTATCACGCGCGGTTCAAACCGGTGATCGATCTGATCAACGCCCGCATGCAGGTCATGGAAGTTGGCGGCCCTCACGACTATCGCAGCCTGGCCCGTCACCACGCGCATCAGGTCTTCACGCAGGGCCATTACGTATGGCCGGCCACACCGACACAGCGCCAGGCGCTGGACTTGCCGCCACAAGATGCCGCGCCGCAGTCCATAGCGGTGGGCAGCCGGATTCTGCAGGCGCGCCTGCGCGACAATCGGCGTGTCGGTTTCACCTTCAATGCGTTGTGTGAGCAACCCACGGCAGTGATGGATTATCTGGAACTGTGTCGTCACTTCGACCACTGGGTCATCGAGGAACTGCCGGCGCTGGACGACTGCCCGATTGCCGTCCAGCAACGCTTTATCAATCTGATCGACGTGCTCTACGACCAGGACAAACACCTGACGCTGCTCGGGCATCTGCCTCTGCATGAAAGCCTGGCCGGCAACGCCATTGATCTGGCCCGCACCCGCAGTCGTCTGGGACAATTGTCGGAAACGCACGAACCGATCTGATTTGCCGTTATCATGCGGGCCATTTCCGGCGTACGACGCCCTCTCGATAGCGATCCTCTTCATGCACACCCTTGCACAACTGCGCGCCGGCGAACTGTCGGGCATCACCCGGCTGGATCTGGTCGAAGGCCTGAGCGAATTTCCCCGTGAGATCTTCGACCTTGCCGATACCCTGGAGGTGCTCAACCTGAGCGGCAATGCGTTGAGCAGCCTGCCGGACGACTTGCATCGCCTGCCGCATCTGCGCGTGCTGTTCTGCTCCGACAACCGGTTCACCGAACTGCCCGAGTGCCTTGGCCAGTGCCAGGCCCTGAGCATGATCGGCTTCAAGGCCAACCGGATCGCCCGGGTGACCGGCGCGGCCCTGCCACCGCAGCTGCGCTGGCTGATCCTGACCGACAACCTGATTGAAACCCTGCCGGACGAACTGGGCGAGCGCCCGCTGCTGCAAAAGCTCATGCTCGCCGGCAACCGTCTGCGTGCCCTGCCGCCATCGTTGAGCCAATGCCATCGACTGGAACTGATCCGCATCGCCGCCAACCAACTGACAGAATTGCCGCAATGGCTGCTGACGCTGCCCAGCCTGACCTGGCTGGCCTACGCCGGCAATCCGCTGGAAACCGAAGCAGATGCCGCCGCACTGCAAGCCACCCCGTTGATCGACTGGTCGACCCTGCGTCTGCAACAGCGCCTCGGCGAAGGGGCGTCCGGGGTGATTTCCAGGGCTACATGGCAACCGGCCGGTCAGCCTGAACGCTCGGTGGCGGTCAAACTCTACAAGGGCGAGATGACCAGCGATGGTTCGCCGTTGCACGAGATGAACGCCTGCATCACCGCCGGCCTGCACCCGAATCTGATCCGGGTCGAGGGTCGTATCGGCAATCATCCCGAAGACCGGCAAGGCCTGGTGATGCAACTGATCGATCCGAGCTATCGCAACCTCGCCGCGCTGCCGAGCCTGGCGTCCTGTTCACGGGATGTCTACGCAGAGGATTGCCGCTTCAGTGCCGATGTCGCATTGCGCATCGCCCGGGGTATCGCGTCGGTCGCCGAGCATTTGCATCAACAGGGCATCACCCATGGCGACCTGTACGGTCACAACATTCTGTTGAACGAGGACGGCGACTGCCTGCTGGGGGACTTTGGCGCAGCCTCGTTCCACGCCACCACCGACAACCTGGAAACCCGCGCACTGCAACGCCTCGAGGTGCGGGCGTTCGGGATCTTGCTGGGGGAATTGCTGGCGCGAATCGACTCGGGTCTGAGTGCGGATCAGCGTGTGCGACTGGAGGCACTGGAACAGCGCTGCTGTCAGCCGGATGTGCTGGCGCGGCCGGGGTTCGCTGAAGTGGTGGAGCAATTGCGAAACCTGTGAACACAAACCTGTGGCGAGGGCGCTGGCTCCCGCTGGATGGCGAAACCATTCCGATTGCGGCGACTGCTGCGCAGTCGAGCGGGAGCAAGCTCCCTCGCCACAGTTCAGCTTTGCGACAAGATCAACCGACCAGGCCGATGTACATGTTCTGCACGTCGTCGTGGTTGTCGAGGCCTTCGAGGAACGCTTCGACTTCTGCCATCTGCTCGTCGGTCAGGCCGCTGACCGGGTTCTTCGGCTGATAGCCCAGCTTGGCCGACAGCACGGTGAAGCCTTGTTCCGGCAGGGCTTTCTGAACGGCGTCCAGATCGGTCGGGTCGGTCAGGAACAAGGTCGCACCGTCTTCGCCCGCTTCGAAGTCCTGCGCACCGGCTTCGATCGCGGCCAGTTCCGGATCAGCGTCCGGGGTGTCCGGCGTGGCTTCGATCATGCCGACGTGGTTGAAGTCCCAGGACACCGAGCCGGATGCGCCCAGTTGGCCCTTGCGGAACGCCACGCGGATTTCCGCCACGGTACGGTTGATGTTGTCGGTGACGCACTCGACGATCAGCGGGACCTGATGCGGCGCGAAACCTTCGTAAGTCACGCGATGGTACTGAACGGTCTCGCCCAGCAGGCCCGCGCCTTTCTTGATCGCGCGATCCAGGGTTTCCTTGGGCATCGAGGCTTTCTTGGCCTGTTCGACCACCAGACGCAGGTGTGCGTTGGTGGCGGTATCGGCACCGTTGCGGGCCGCGATGGTGATTTCTTTCACCAGCTTGCCGAAGATCTTGCCCTTGGCGTTGGCTGCCGCTTCTTTGTGTTTAACCTTCCACTGTGCGCCCATTACTCACTCTCTTGATCTGTGGCGCCGAGACATCTATTGGCCGACGCGTGGCGCCAAGTTTATACGGCCTAAAGTCGGCAATCGACCAAAAAATCCGCTGCTGTCGACATCTTCTACGCACCTTGTAGGGCGATTCTGAAAAACCGCTTTCCAATTCCCCTTTCCCGCCGTGGTTTCGTACCCTCTGCCGCCCGTATTACCCGACAGAGCCCGTACGAATGCTCAATGACAAGGAAAGTCCCTTCACTTTGACCCTCATCGAGGGTGGTCTGAGCCTGCCGGTGCAGCGGTTTCGCGGCCATGAAGCACTGAACCGGCCCTTCCGCTTCGAGATAGACGTCATTGGACTGGCCCCGCCCCTGGCCCCGGCTACCCTGCTGTATCGGCCCGCCTATCTGCACATGGGGGAGGATCATGGCATTCACGGCACCCTGCACAGTGCCAGTTGCGAACATCGCGGTGCCCATCGAGTCGGCTACCGGCTGGTGCTGGGCCCCCACTTGCTGCAACTGCAACAGCAGCCCCGGCGCCGGGTGTTCACCCGATCCAGCGTTCCGGACATTCTTGAGCAACTGCTCGTCGAGCATCGTCTGCCCGCGCACAGTTACCGGTTCGACCTGACGACAGGCCACTACCCGCCGCGCCCGTTCTGCATCCAGTACGACGAATCGGACCTGGCGCTGTTGCAGCGCTTGTGCGAAGAGGAAGGCATCCACTATCACTTCGAACACCGACCGGACGGCCATGTCGTTGTGTTCGCCGATGACAGTCTGAGCCTGGCGCAGCAAGCGGTGCCGGTCCCCTTCAGCATGGAACCGGAGCCGCCGTCGCCCGCCCTCAGTTCTCTGTTTCAGCGTCACGATGCGGTCATGGTGCAAATCTCGCCCGGCGTCCGTGATCGAGGGTACTTGAGCAATGCTGACGAGGCTGCCAATCATCCACCGGGAGACCCGCTGCCCGTGCACGGCATTGCGACGAGCGAGCAACGCTACGCCGATCAACGCAGCCGGCGTCAACTGGAACGCCAGCGTTGCCGGTATCGATGTCTCCATGGCCGCAGCGACTGCACCCGGTTACTCAGTGGCCGTCTGCTGCAGGTTACAGATCATCCGGTGGGTGGGTTCAATGACCAATGGCTGCTTACCGAGTTACATCATCAGGGACAACAACCTTCGATTCTCGACACGACACCTGCATCCCGTCGCTACCACAACGACTTCACCGCACAGCCATGGCAGACCGAGTTCCGGCCTGCACTTCGACAACCGCGCCCGAGCATTCCGGGGTATCACCCGGCCCGGGTTCTTGGCCCGGCCGGGCAGCCGCCGCAATTGGACGATCAGGGACGAATCGCTGTCCGGTTATGGCCTCGACAGAGCGTGAATGCCGACGATGACGGGTTATGGCTGGCGATTGCCATGGTTGGAGGTGGCAGCCCGATCACTCGGGAAGCACTGCCTCGCGCCGGCAGTGAAGTCTGGGTGAGTTTCCTCGACAGCGATCCGGACCGCCCGATCCTGTGCCTGGACGTCGGCCACGTTCGTGCGACGCAGCCACCGTCGGAGCCGCTCGATGACGATCTGCTGCTCGACTGGCTGCTCAACCGCACCCCGCCTTCAGCCTGATGTTCAGGCCTTGTCGGCCTTGCCCGCAGCCGCTGCGAATTTCGCCAGGCGTACATCCAGATGCCGAGGACGCCGTCCGTGGTCCTCGGCGCGTTCCTTGCGACGAATTGCGTTGCGCACCATCAAGGAACCCAGATAGCGGATCGGCTCCGGCGGAAAATAGCCCAGCGGCCCGTTGACCAGCGGCGAACGCGTCCAGGGGTTGTCGAGACCTTGCACCAGCGAGGCGAGAATCTGTCCGCCCATGTGGCACGGTCCGACGCCACTGCCGGAATAACCGAAACCGTAGAACACATTGCCGCTGGCGCTCATCTGACCGAAAAATGGCAGACCGGTGACCGAACGATCTGAAGGGCCGTTCCATGTCGCGTCGACCTTTACATCGGCGAAGGCCGGGAAGAAGTCGTCGAGACTGCGCTTGAGCAACCCGGCGTATGGCGATGGCCGGTCGAATACCGGCAACATTCGCCCACCGTAAGCGAAGGTGTTGCCCCCCTTGCCGAGCATGAGCCGGCCGTCCGGAGTGTTGTGGTAGTAATGCACGAAAATCCGCGAATCCAGCACGGTCACGCCGCTGGTCAGGCCGACTTCCTGCAACAGCTCCGGACGCGGTTCGGTGATCAGCATGTCGCTGGAAACGATCGCCACACTGCGCTCGAACTGTGCAAAAGCACGGGCCATCCAGGCATTCATCGCCAGCACCACGCGATCGGCGACCACACGCCCACCGGTCGTATGAAGGCGCGCCGGACGCCCTTCCTCCAGTCCGGTCATCGCGGTGTTTTCATGGATCCTGACGCCCAGTTGCAGCGCCACCCGACGCAAGCCACGCACCAGTTTGCCCGGCTGCACACTGGCGGCTGCCGGCGAGAACCAGCCTTCCAGATGCTTGTCGGAGCCGGCCATACGCCGGACATCGGCAACGGGACGTTGGGTGAACGAGTTGATGCCGCTGCGCTCGAGTGCCGCAATCACCGCATCGGTCGAGCCGCATTGCGCCTGATTGGTGGCGGTGTAGAGCGTACCGTCGAGGCGGTAATCGGCCTCGACACCGTAGTGCTCGCAGAACTCGCCGATGGCATGGATGCTGCGCTCGGACTCCTTGACCAGCCGTACCGCCTCTTCGACGCCGAACAGCCGCTCCAGGGTGAAATACTTCGCCGACCACGACAGCGCACAACCGCCATTGCGCCCACTGGCGCCGGCGCCGCAGATGTCGGCTTCGATCAGCAACACATCGAGTTCGGGGTTCTGCTGCTTGAGCATGATCGCGGTCCACAACCCGGTGTAACCGCCGCCGACGATGCACACGTCGGTGCGCACATCGCCTTGCAGCGGCGCGCAAGGCCCGGATGTATCGAGCTGCAAGGCCTGCTCCAGCCAAAACGGTCTCATGAACATTCTCCAGTCAGTCGGCCATGGCACAGCCTGCCGCGAATGCCGCAGCAGGTCGCGAGGCAGGGTTGATTCAGTTGCGCAGGGGTTTGATGGTCAGGGCCCGATTGGGCACCGAGGCACGGGGTTCCATGACACCGACCGGGCGACTGTTCCAGTGCGGAATCAACACCAGCGCGGAAAACAGCGCACAACCGGCGAACACGATGAACACCGTCACCGAATCGAAGTAGCCCGGCAGCAACCCGCCGAGCACCGCGCCGACCGAGCCGCAACCGTTGACGAATCCCGCCGCCGTGGCGCCCGCCCTGGCCTTGCCGAAATCGATGGCGGCCGCGCCGCTGATCATCGAATCCGGGCCGTACAGGGTCAGGCCCATGACAAAGAGCAAGGCCACCACCAGCAACACGCTGCCGGTGTGCAAGGCCCCCATGAACAGCGCCAGCGTCACGGTCAGCGCCAGCAGGCTCAACACGCAGGCCGGCATGCGCCGGGCGCCGAACAGTTTGTCCGAGGCCAGACCGATCATGATCGGCCCGAGCAGCCCGGCCAGTTCAAACGCAGTCGGAATGATCGCCGCGCCAACCTTGCCGACTGCCGGCATCTGCTCGAAGACGATCACCGGGCCCCACAACAGAATCGCGTAACGCGCAGGTTTCAGCAGAAAGTAAGCCAGCCCCAGCACCAGCACCGTGCGGTTGCGCAGGATTTCCTTGAGCGGTTCCCAGACACTGAGCTTGCTGTCGGCAGCGGTTTGCTCGGCACTGCGTTCCGGCTCCGGCTCCACGGCGGGCAGTCCGACGTCTTCCGGTTTGTTGCGCTGAAAGATGAAGAACAACAGCGCCACCACGGCCACAACAGCCGCACTGGAAATGAACGCCGCATGCCAGCTGCCGATCAGCGTGTAAGCCCACCAACCGGCGAACGGTGAGGCCACCAGGCCACCGAAGGCGTAGCAGGAACTCCATAACCCGAGCACTCGCCCGCGCTGTTCGGCGGGGAAGAAGCTGCCGAGGTTCTTGCACAGGCCCGACCAGCCGGTGGACTGCGCCAGGCCCTGAATCAGCATGCAGGTGGCAAAGATCGGCAAGGTCGCGAAACTGCCCATCACCAACGCCGCAGCGGCGGATATCAGCAAGCCACCGAGCACCACGACCCTAGGGCCGAAGCGGTCGGCGAGCATGCCCCAGGTGAATTGCCCGATGGCGTAGGCCGCCAGATAAATTGCATCGAGATTGGCCATGGCCATTTTGTCGAGGGTGAAACCCGGGTCTTCGGCGATGCCCAGTTTGGCCACCGAAAAGGCTTTGCGGGTGAAATAGAACGCGGCGTAAGCGAGCCAGGTGACAGCGAAGATCTGCATGCGCCAACGCGCAAGGGTGCCGATGTGCTTGTTCATTGTGGTTCTGACCTCAGGGTGTGAGTGTGCCGGCAGAATCGTTAAGTAAACGCCTGTGTTTTTTATTGTTGAGCACTGCGATATCAGCCCGTCCCTTCGGCGATACCGGTCAGATGAGCCCTGCTGTTGCACGCACAGGCCCATGGCCAGCGTGGCTGCCCGACCGGGCAGTCAGCGTTGGCGTGAGCGGATCAAAGCAATTACTGTTTAATAAATAAAATCGATTTATCGTATTTCACACATAAGCTCCGCTTGTTACCGAGGTCAGCCATGTCGGTGTCCCACGCCCAGCTCAAAGCCTTTCATGCCGTCGCCGTGCACGGAAGCTTCACCAAGGCCGCCGAGCGGCTTTACCTGACGCAACCGGCGATTTCCGACCAGGTGCGCAAGCTGGAAGAACGCTTCGGCGTGTTGCTGTTCCATCGCAACAAACGTTCGGTGCGCCTGACTGACTTGGGCGAACGTTTGCTGGCAATTACCCAGCGCCTGTTCGTGGTCGAAGCCGAAGCCCAGGAGTTGTTGCAGGAATCCCAGGCCCTGCAGACCGGCAGTCTGATTTTGGCGGTGGATGCGCCGGTGCACGTGTTGCCGCAGATTGCGCGGTTCTGCGAGCGCTATCCGGGAATCAGCGTGAAAATCGAGACCGGTAATACCGATGAATCGCTGTTTCGCCTGTTCAACTATCAGGCCGATCTGGCGTTGCTCGGGCGCGATGTCAGCGATGAACGCTTGCTGTGCGTACCGCTGCGCAATGATCCGATGGTGGCATTTGTCTCGCGCCATCATCCATGGGCCACGCGCGAATCGATCTGCCTGCAGGATCTGGACGACACACCGCTGGTGCTGCGCGAACACGGCTCGGTCACCCGCCAGACCCTGGAAGAAGAAATGGCCCGCGCCGGTTTCCGCATCCGCCCGGCGATCCAGGTGGAAGGTCGGGAAGCGGCGCGGGAAGCCGTGGTTGTGGGGATTGGCGTGGGGGTGGTGTCGGCAGCGGAGTTTGGTGCGGACGCGCGGGTCTGCGCACTGCCGATCACCGATTGCACCCGGCGGTTGACCGAGACACTGGTGTGCCTGCGCGAGCAGCGTTCGCGGCGAGTGGTGGCGACGTTTCTTGAGATGGTGCGCGAGAGTCTTGTTCAGACCGGGGCCAACCCGAAAAACGCCTGAATCAACCGTAACTCCCGCCGCCGCTCCACGCAGCCGATCATGTGCCGATTGACCAACCCTTCTCCCGCAATGGGAATCGCGACGACTCGGGGGTCATGACTGACCTCCACCGATGACACCACGCCAACCCCCAGCTCAGCCGCCACCGCTTCGGTCACGGCCTCGCGGCTATCGAGCTCCAGCAACACCCGTGGATTGACCGATGCCTGCGCACAGGCCTGATCGAAGGTGCGACGGGTAATCGAACTCGGCTCGCGCAGGACCATGATCACCTGATCCAGCTCCTTGAGGCTGACTTCACCACGGCGTGTCGCCCAGGAATGCCCCGCCGGCACCAGCGCACAGATTCGCGATTCATTCAGCGCCTGCAAGTGCAGCCCCTTGCGCGGTTCGACCTCGGTCAACACGGCCACGTCTGCATGTTCCGACAACAGTGCCGCCAGGGTTTCCTGGGCATTGCCCAAACGCAGATTCACCGTGATGCCGGGATACCTCGCCCGCAGGCTGGCAAGCATCGGCATGACCAGGTGCGGGCCGTCCGCCGCCACTTCGAGACGTCCGCTGAGCAATTGACGATTGGCTTCGAGCAGCGCCTGGGCCTCTTCGGCCATGCCGAACATCGCCCGGGTGATCGCCGCCAGTTTGGTGCCCTCCTCTGTCAGTTCGACCCGACGTGCCGTCCGTCGCAACAGGGTGATCTGATAGTGCTCCTCCAGCGCCTTGATGTGCCCGGTGACCGCCGGTTGGCTGATGAACAGGCGTGCGGCGGCACGGGTGAAGCTGCCTTCCCGGGCCACGGCGTCGAAGGCGCGGAGCTGGAACAGGTTCATGAATAACCCTCACTGATGGCTGGCATAACAACAAACAATTTGATTGATGATCCGCCGAATTGCAACGTATGCCCCGTAGCTTCATCCCACAGCGCTATCGCGAGGACACACGAATGAGTACTGCCGCACCCATCCTGCTCACTCCCGGCCCGTTGACCACCTCGGCCCGCACCCGCCAGGCGATGATGGTCGACTGGGGTTCATGGGATGACCGCTTCAATAAGCTGACCGCCAGCCTCTGTGAGCAACTGCTGGCGATCATCAACGGCGCCGACACCCACCACTGCGTGCCTTTGCAGGGCAGCGGCACGTTCGCCGTCGAAGCCGCCATCGGCACCCTCGTCCCCCGCGACGGCAAGGTACTGGTGCTGATCAACGGCGCCTACGGCAAGCGTCTGGCGAAAATCTGCGAAGTGCTCGGTCGCTCGTTCAGCACCTTTGAAACCGCCGAGGACGAGCCGACCACCGCCGCCGACGTCGAGCGCCTGCTGTGCGCCGACACGGCCATTACCCACGTCGCACTGATCCACTGCGAAACCAGCACCGGCATCCTCAACCCGCTGCCGGAAATCGCCCAAATCGTCGAGCAACAGGGCAAACGCCTGATCATCGATGCCATGAGTTCCTTTGGTGCGCTGCCGGTGGATGCCCGGAAAGTCCCGTTCGATGCACTGATCGCCGCCTCCGGTAAATGCCTGGAAGGCGTGCCGGGCATGGGCTTCGTATTTGCCCGCAAGGAATCCCTGGCGGCGGCCGCCGGAAACGCTCATTCACTGGCGATGGACCTGTTCGATCAGCACAACTACATGCAGAAGACCGGCCAGTGGCGCTTCACCCCGCCGACTCACGTGGTCGCCGCACTGCACGAAGCCCTGCTGCAATACAACGAAGAAGGCGGCCTGCCGGCACGACATGCGCGTTACGCCGCCAACTGCCAGGCGCTGATGGAAGAGATGGGCAAACTCGGCCTGCGCAGCTTCCTGCCCGCCGCGATTCAGGCGCCGATCATCGCGACCTTTCACGCACCGAAAGATCCGCGCTACCAGTTCAAGGATTTCTACGAACGGGTCAAGGCCAAGGGTTACATCCTCTACCCCGGCAAGCTGACCCAGGTCGAAACCTTCCGCGTCGGCTGCATCGGCCACGTCACCCCGGCGCAGATGCGCGAAGCCGTCGCGGCGGTGGGTGAAGTGCTGCGCGAGATGGAAGTGCTGGAAATTTAAGCAACACCACAAAGCCCGCTCCCACAGGGACAGCGAACTCCGAATTGCTTGTTCTCACAGGAATTTCTGCCATGAACTACAACAACCCTACCAAGCTGCAAGCCGCCATCCTCGACTGGGCCGGCACCGTCGTCGATTTCGGTTCTTTCGCCCCGACCCAGATCTTCGTCGAAGCCTTCGCCGAATTCGATGTTCAGGTCTCCATCGAAGAGGCTCGCGGCCCGATGGGCATGGGCAAGTGGGATCACATCCGCACCCTGTGCGACCTGCCGCAGGTTGCCGAGCGCTATCGCAAAGTGTTCGGTCGCACCCCGACCGACGATGACGTGACCGCGATCTACAACCGCTTCATGCCGTTGCAGATCGAGAAGATCGCCGAGCACTCGGCGCTGATTCCCGGCGCGCTGGAGACCATCGCCAACCTGCGCCGGCAAGGGATCAAGATCGGCTCATGCTCGGGCTACCCGAAACAAGTGATGGACAAAGTCGTGGCGCTGGCTGCCACCAATGGCTACGTCGCCGATCACGTCGTGGCCACCGACGAAGTGCCGAACGGCCGACCATGGCCGGCTCAGGCCCTGGCCAACGTGATTGCGCTGGGTATCGACGATGTCGCCGCCTGCGTGAAGATCGACGATACCGTGCCGGGAATCCTCGAAGGTCGCCGCGCCGGAATGTGGACGGTGGCGCTGATCTGCTCCGGCAATGCACTGGGTCTGGACTACGAAGGCTTCCGCGCACTGGGCAGCGACGCACTGGCCAGCGAACGCAAGCGCATTCATGCACTGTTCGAAGGCTCGCGTCCTCACTACATGATCGACACCATCAGCGATTTGCCGGAAGTGATCGCCGACATCAACAAACGCCTGGCCAGCGGCGAGATGCCACAAAGCAGCTGATTGCGCGGCCTGCGGCAAAGAAAAACGCCGGTGTCTGCCCGACACTGGCGTTTTTTTATGGGCAAACTGCTGATTTCGCGTAATGAAAGCATTTTCAGACACGCGCAAATCGGCCAAAGCGGATTACAGTTAAAGCATGCCGTCGCTCAAGAACGGCACGTTTCGACCCTGATCCGTGAGGAAATACCGTATGCCGTGGACAAGTTCAGAATCACGCTACAGCACCGTGTCAGTCCTGTTGCACTGGTTGATGCTGGTGCTGTTGGTGCTGGTATACGCCAGCATGGAATTGCGTGGCATCTTCCCCAAGGGCAGTGGTGGCCGCTCGCTGATCCGTGAAGTGCACTACATGCTGGGACTGACCGTGTTCGTGCTGGTGTGGTTTCGCCTGCTGGCACGCAGCATCGGCCCGGCGCCGAAGATCTTCCCGGCTTCGCCACTGTGGCAGACCACGCTCGCCCGACTGATGCACTGGGCGCTGTACCTGTTCATGATCGCCATGCCGATCCTCGGCTGGCTGATCACCAGCGCCGAGGGCCATCAAGTGATGTTCTACGGTTTCGACCTGCCGCTGCTGGTGCACGAAGACAAAGCCTTCGCCAAGCAGGTTGAACACTGGCACGTGCTGATCGGCAATATCGGCTATTGGCTGATCGGCCTGCATGCATTGGCGGGGCTGTATCACCATTACGTGGTAGGCGATAACACGCTGCTGCGGATGATGCCCAAGCGCAATCAGGGCTGACCACTGAATCCACGCCGGCCCTGCAAGCCGCCGGTGTGGACGAAGATCAGTCGCGTGCCGCCGGCAAAGCGGCCCGCCTCGATATGTTGCTTGAGCGCGAGCAGGGCTTTGCCGGTATACAGCGGTTCGAGGGGAACGCCGCAGACCTGCTCGGTCTGCGCGATGAACTCAAGCAATGCCGCATCGACTTTGGCAAAGCCGCCACGGCTGGCGTCGATCAGCTCATAGCCTCCAACCTCACCGACAATCGCTTCGACATTGGCCGCGACGCCGTGATCGTCGGGCACGGCCAGTGCGCCGTACACCGTGCGTTGACTGCCCTGCGCCAATACCAGACCGGCCAGCGTGGTGCCCGTGCCACAGGCCAGCCACCACCCGTGAAAGTTGTTCCAACCCAGCCTCGCCAATTGCGCGCTGACCTGATCCTTCAAGGACGCGCAACCCTGCGCCCCCGGCCACCCACCACCACCTTCGGGCACCGGATGCAGCGTCGGGTATTGCTTCAGCCAAGGTTCCCAGAACCCCGGCTCATGTCGCGCCCGATAGCCGCCATAACCGAGCCAGTGCAACTGCATGCCAAAATCCTGCAGATCCCTGACCGTCGGCGTGTCCTGCGGATGCCCGCGCAGCAGACCGACCGTTGCGAACCCCAGGCGCTTGCCTGCTGCGGCCAGTGCGTGCAGATGATTGGAATGCGCGCCACCCAGGCTGATGATGCCTTGCGCACCCGCACGGTCGGCGGCTTTCAGGTGTTCGACGAGTTTGAACCACTTGTTGCCGCTGATCAGCGGATCGATCCGGTCCAGACGCAAGATCGCGACTTCAATGCCGGCGGCAGTGAGCCAGTCCAGATGAAGCGGTTCGAGGGGGGCTGGGGCCAGCCAGTCGGAGGGAGGCAGAAACATGAAAGCCGGCTCTGTGCAAAGAGCCGGCATTCTAGGGTGGATCAGAGCTCGGCGGCCAGACGCGAGCCTTGATTGATCGCACGTTTGGCATCCAGCTCGGCCGCGACATCGGCGCCACCGATCAGGTGTACGCTCTGCCCGGCAGCCACCAGGCCGTCGTGCAGCTCACGCAGCGGATCCTGGCCGGCGCAAATGACAATGTTGTCCACCGGCAGCACTTGCGGCTCACCGGTTTCGCCGATGCGGATGTGCAGGCCTTCGTCGTCGATCTTCAGGTATTCGACGCTGTTGAGCATCTGCACCTGCTTGTTCTTCAGGCCGGTGCGGTGAATCCAGCCGGTGGTCTTGCCCAGACCGTCGCCGACCTTGGACTTCTTGCGTTGCAGCAGGAACACGTCCCGGGCCGGTGCGTGCGGTGCAGCCTTGATTCCGGCCACACCTCCACGGGCTTCCAGATTCGTATCGATGCCCCACTCTTTCCAGAACGCGGCGCGATCCTGACTGGTGGCCACGCCTTCATGGACGAGGAACTCCGACACGTCGAAACCGATACCGCCGGCGCCGATCACCGCCACACGCTTGCCCACCGGTTTGCGCGCGAGCAGCACATCCAGGTAGCTCAGCACCTTGGCGTTTTCGACACCCGGAATCGCCGGCACTCGCGGCACAATGCCGGTGGCCAGAATGACTTCGTCGTACCCGCCCTCCACCAGTTTTGCCACGTCGACGCGGGTGTTCAGGCACACCTCGACGTTGGTGGTCTGCAGTTTGCGTTTGAAGTAGCGCAGGGTTTCGTAGAACTCTTCCTTGCCCGGCACACGCTTGGCGACGTTGAACTGGCCACCGATCTCGCTGGCCGAATCGAACAGCGTCACCTGATGCCCACGCTCGGCGGCCACGGTCGCGGCGGACAGACCCGCCGGGCCGGCACCGACCACGGCAATCTTCTTGATCTGCTTGACCGGCAGGTAGTTGAGTTCAGTCTCGTGGCAGGCACGCGGGTTGACCAGGCAACTGGTGAGTTTGCCGCCAAAGGTGTGGTCCAGGCAGGCCTGGTTGCAGCCGATGCAGGTGTTGATTTCATCGGCACGGCCGGCGGCGGCCTTGTTGACGAAGTCCGGGTCGGCAAGGAACGGCCGGGCCATCGACACCATGTCGGCATCGCCTTCGGCGAGGATCTGCTCGGCGACTTCCGGGGTGTTGATGCGGTTGGTGGTGATCAGCGGGATATTCACCGAGCCACGCAATTTGGCCGTGACCTTGGTGAAGGCTGCACGCGGCACTTTGGTGGCGATGGTCGGAATCCGCGCTTCGTGCCAGCCGATACCGGTGTTGATAATCGTCGCACCGGCCTGCTCGATCGCTTTGGCCAATGTGACGATTTCTTCCCAGGTGCTGCCGCCTTCCACCAGATCGAGCATGGACAGACGGAAGATGATGATGAAGTTCGGACCGACCGCTTCACGCACCCGGCGAACGATTTCCACCGGCAGGCGCATGCGGTTTTCGTAGCTGCCGCCCCAACGGTCGGTGCGGTGGTTGGTGTGGGCCGCGAGGAACTGGTTGATGAAGTAGCCTTCCGAACCCATGATTTCCACGCCATCGTACTCGGCGGATTGAGCCAGTACCGAGCAGGTGACGAAATCGCTGATCTGCTTCTCGATGCCTTCTTCGTCCAGCTCTTTGGGCTTGAACGGATTGATCGGCGCCTGAATGGCGCTCGGTGCGACCTGTTTCGGGCTGTAGGCATAACGGCCGGCATGGAGGATCTGCATGCAGATCTTGCCGCCCGCTTCATGCACGGCGCGGGTGACGATGCGGTGCTTGAGCGCTTCCTCTTCGGTGGTCAGCTTGGCGGCACCGGAATACACACCGCCCTCGTCGTTCGGGCCGATACCGCCCGTCACCATCAGGCCGACGCCGCCACGGGCGCGCTCGGCAAAGTACGCCGCCATGCGCTCGAAGCCGCCCGGCTTCTCTTCCAGGCCGGTGTGCATCGACCCCATCAGGGTGCGGTTGCGCAGCGTGGTGAATCCCAGGTCCAGCGGGGCCAGCAGGTGCGGGTAAGTGGCGGTCATCGGTAACTCCACAGCGAGCGATCACGGAAAATGCGGGAGCTCTGCGTCCCCCGTCAGTCATGCTCGACAGCCTAAGAGTCGCATCGCTGTCACTCAATGACCGTAACTGACAAGTTATTGATCCAAATGCGCAGCGGCCCTTGGCAAGCGCAGGCATGGGCCCTACCCTAGTCCCACACCCTGTACCCGGTTGTTGTTGGATTTCATGCGCAAACTTCTGTACCTGACCTTTTCCATGGCGCTGGTCGCCGCGCTCACCTTCTACGCCATGTGGGCGGCTGACCGCCCGGCCGGTCATTACCTGTCGGACCTGCGGATCAAGCTGGCGATCGATCAGGGCACCCGCGCCGATCGTGGCAACCTGCTGGGAATCCAGCCGGAACTGTTCCCCACCGACTATCAAAGTTCCGAACGCCTGCACCGTAAACTCGCGGCCTATCTGCAACAGGCGCAGGATCAGGGTTTGCTCAATGAAAAAACCGTCGTGGTGCTGCCCGAGCATATCGGCACCTGGCTGATGATCAGCGGCGAAAAAGACGAGTTGTACCAGGCGCCCACTCTGGAAGAAGCGATGAACTGGCTCGCCGCCAGCAACCCGTTGCAGTTCGCTCGCGCCTGGCTCTCCGCCAGTGGCAGCAGTCGCCTGGATGACGCCCACTTGCGAATGAAATCCCGAGACATGGCCAAGGACTATCAGTTGCTGTTCGGCGGTCTGGCCAGGGAATTTCATATCACCCTGGTGGCCGGCTCGATCGTGCTGCCGGAACCCGACATCATCGACGGACGGCTCAAGGCCGGTCATGGCGCGTTGTATAACACCAGTGTGGTGTTCGGTCGTGACGGCGCCCCGCTCGGCCAGCCACAACGGCAGATGCGACCGATCTTCGATGCGGGAACCGGCGATGTTTCACAGATCAACGTGGTCGATACCCCGGCCGGACGCCTCGGCGTGCTGATCGGCAACGACAGCTGGTATCCGGACAACTATCGCAGGCTCGACGCGCAAGGCGCGCAACTGATCGCGGTGCCTGCATTCGTCATCGGCCATGGCGCGTGGGATCGGCCCTGGCAGGGTTACAGGGGCTTGCGTGCACCGGATTCGGTCAACCTCAAACCGGGAGAGATCAGCGAGGGCCAGGCCTGGCATCGCCTGACCCTGACGGCACAACCACCGGGCAGCCAGGCGATTGCCGGCATGAGCGTGTTCCTGCGCGGGCAGTTCTGGGACAAACCGGGTTCCGGGCAAAGTTTTCTCAGCAGCAATGGCCAGCAGTTCGCCGACGGTGAAGCCCGTGGCGCGCGCTTGCTGAACCTCTGGTTATAACCCATGAAGCCGCTGCCGATGCGCCTCGGGGATCTGTCAGTGGGGTTCGTCCACAGCCTGGCCGATGCCGTGCACAGCCATGGCGCCGATCCGCAGCCTCTGCTTGAACAATACGGCCTCGATACTGCGCGGCTGGCCGAGGCCGGGGCACGCCTGTCGATCCCGCGCTATATGCGCCTGGGCCATGGCGCAATCCAGCTGACCGGCGATCCGGCCCTCGGTTTGCGCATGGGCCGGCTCAGTCGCCTGAGTCAGGCCGGGCTGGCCGGTGTCACGGCGGCGCAAGCCCCGACCGTACGCGAAGCCGCTCGTTGCCTGACGCGCTTCGAACCGTTGTATGGCTCCAATTATCGCGGCCAGTCGAGTTTCCATGAGGATGCGAACGGCGCCTGGCTGCGTTTCTATTCGATCAGCCCGTACAACGCCTACAACCGCTTTGTGGTGGATTCGATCATCGCCGGCTGGCTGCAGCAGTTATCCAGCGTCAGCCTCGAACCGCTGCGTGCAGAACGCATCGAAATCGAATTCGAGACACCGGATTACCGTGACGCCTACGCCGTGCTGGGCGAATGCCCG
Source organism: Pseudomonas sp. BW7P1 (assembly GCF_024981055.1). NCBI lineage: Bacteria > Pseudomonadati > Pseudomonadota > Gammaproteobacteria > Pseudomonadales > Pseudomonadaceae > Pseudomonas > Pseudomonas sp. BW7P1. Next base: position 4,003,519 of record NZ_CP103374.1, read on the forward strand.
ATCCAGTTCGGCGCCGAACACAATCAATTGCGCCTGAACCTGGCCAGCCTGGCCCGGCGCAATCCACAACACTGCCCCAGCACCTGGAAACATCTGCTGCAACTGTGTGAACGGGAACTGGAACAATTGACCCGCACCCGCAGCCTGCGTGAACGCATCACGCAATTGCTCGGGCCGTTGCTCAATGGGGGTCGCGAACCGGACCTGGAAGAAGTGGCCGCACGCCTGAAGCTGCCGACCTGGACGTTACGGCGAAAACTGGCCGAAGAAGGCACGCAATTTCGCGCGATCCTCAACGATACTCGCCGTGATCTGGCAATGACCTACATCCGCGACACGGAACTGGCATTCGGCGAGATCGCCTACCTGCTCGGTTTTGCCTCGGCCGAAGCCTTCCAGCGCGCCTTCAAGCGCTGGAACGGGCAGACCCCGGGCGAATTCCGCCGCAGCCACCGCAAGATCGGCTGAAACCTCAGAGCTCGGTGGCGTCTTCCGCAGGCTCCGGTGAATCCAGCTCGTAAGCCTGGAATTCGAGCAGTTCTTCCTGATAGTCATCCATCGCGTAATCCCCCTGACCGCCAACCTGAAAATGGCCTGGAACAATCGACCAGTGCCCCGAGCATAAAGCGCCCGCATGAAGGAAAAATGAAACACGGCCTTCATGAAACAAACGTAGCAGGCGGTCAGGAATTTATCGCGGGGTTTTTCCGATGAAAATGCCATGGGCCCGGCAGCAGCCGAACCCATGGCGTGAAGATCACTGCCCGGAGGCCGGCATGGCCGGAATCGGCTCGGAAGGTGGCGGCAGGTCGGCTGGATTGGCCGGTGGCGTGATGACTTCGGTTGCCGGCCCCGGTGTTGGAACCAGCTCCGAGCCAGGTGCCGGCGTAATCGGCGCAGCTTCGGCGGGTGGAACGACCGGCTCGGAGCTGACCGGTGCCGGCTCTGCAGCGGCAGGAGTCGCAGCGGGCGCGGCGGCCGGTGCCGGTTCAGTCGCCGGTGTCGGCGCCAGCGCTGCCGGTGCCGCCTTGGCTTCAGGCACACCGAGGTCGGTTTTCGGTTTCTCGGTAATGTGAGCGGCCTTCTTCGCTTCGGCTGGCAGGAACAATTCGACCAACGAGAAGAAACGCTCGTAGAACTTCTGCGAGGACACGGTTTCGCTGGCCACCTTGACCATCGAGTCGTCAGAGGAACCGATCGGCATCGACACCGAACCCAGTACACCCACCCCCAGGCTGGCCGAGTTGTTGGTTTTCTTCAACGCGTAGCGGTCCTGCAGGGCGTTGGCGAACACCGTCGCGTGGTGTGCGGCACTGCCGTCATCGGTACACACCACGTTGAAGCTGATCTCCATGTGGGTTTCACCGGTCTGCTGGAAGCTCTTGTGCCCGCTGACCAGTTTCGGGTCGCTGCTGGTGATGATGTAACCCTGACTGAGCAAGGCACGGCGCGCCGCTTCGCAACTGGCTGTATCGTTGACAGGGTAATTGCGCGAAAAGGTGCCGGAGTCGTCGAAGTTCTCATGCTCGTAGATAGGCTTGTCCTTGGAGCAGCCGGCAGCGGCGGTCAGCAACAACGCCAACCCGAAAAAACGCACGGGAATAGAATTCAACATAAACATCCTGAGGGGAAAACGGTCCGGGGCGTATTGTGCAACATAACGTGGCCCTGCGGCGTACCGATTAGTGTCTTAAAACAGTTACAACGCTATTGACCGTCGACGACAGGAAAAAGTCGCGCTGAGAGGTGATCGATGAAGACCCGTAATTTCGCGGTGGCATGACGGCTCGACGGCCAAAGGATCCAGAACTGTCCGACGTGCTCGATGTGATGATCGAGCACCCGCAGCAGACGCCCCTGACGGTGCGCTTCATTGATCATGAAGTCGGGCAGGCAGGCGATTCCCATGCCTGCCAACGCCGCATGCTGCACGGCTTCTATCGACGTACTGACCAGGCGTGTCGGCAAGCGTGACTCGCCAGTACCCTCCTCATGCTTCAGCGGCCACGGCTCCAGTTTGCCGGTGGCGTGAAACGTGTGGCGCAAACAAGCGTGCTGCGCCAGATCCGCAGGTGTCTGCGGCACGCCGCGTGTTTGCAGATAGGCCGGACTCGCGACCAGGACCCTATGAAATTCGCCCAGCGGTCGCGCCATAAGCCGCGAATCCCGGGGCTTTCCGGTACGAATTACAGCGTCGAAGCCTTCCTCGACCACATCGACCATGCGATCGGTCAGGTCCAGGTCCAGCTCGATCTGTGGGTACATGGCCATGAATTCGTTCATCACCGGCATCACCAGTTCATGCACCTGGGGCAGACTGACCCGCAGCCTGCCATGGGGCGCTGACGCGGCGTCGCACAGCTCGAACTCTGCCGCTTCGACCTCCGCCAGAATCTTGCGGCAGCGCTCGAGGAACAACGCACCTTCGCTGGTCAGTGTGATGCTGCGGGTGGTGCGATGGAACAACCTTACGCCCAGTCGCGCCTCCAGCCGCGCAATGCTCTTGCCGACCGCCGATGATGACACCCCCTGCAAGCGGCCGGCCTCGGTGAAACTGCGGGTTTCCGCCACCTGCACAAAGACGGAAATGCTGCCCAGACTGTCCATTCTTTTTTCCTGATTCACGACATTCCTGTCCGAGATGTTCGGAACCCTAACCTGTTTTTCCCGAATATGCAGCGCCCTACCCTGTGGCCTTCATCTCCCTCGGCCAAATGGATGCTGATTCATGAACGACACACCGCTCACCTCTCCTTCCCTTGCCACGCCCGCCGAGCGTAACGATCGGTTGCCGTTGGCGGCGTTGCTGGCACTGGCTACCGCCGGGTTCATCACCGTGCTGACCGAAGCCATGCCTGCCGGTCTGCTGCCACAGATGAGCACCGGCCTCGGCGTCTCCCAGGCCCTGATCGGGCAATTGGTCACCCTGTACGCCATCGGCTCGATACTGGCCGCCATTCCGCTGACCATCGTCACGCGAGGCTGGCGCCGCCGACCGCTGCTGTTATCGGCCATTGGCGGCTTCGCCATTGCCAACAGCATTACCGCGCTGTCGGAGGTTTATTGGTTGACGCTGGCTGCACGTTTCCTGGCCGGCGTATTCGCCGGGCTGCTCTGGGCGTTGCTGGCCGGATACGCGAGCCGTATGGTCGAACCCCGGCTGCAAGGTCGCGCGATTACCGTGGCCATGCTCGGCGCGCCGCTCGCCCTGTCGCTGGGCATACCGGCGGGCACGCTGCTGGGCACCGCCGTCGGCTGGCGCCTGAGCTTCGCGATCATGACCGGCATGACCCTTCTGCTGGTGATCTGGGTGCGCTGGCAAGTGCCGGACTTTGCGGGTGAACGGGCTGGCAAACGACTGCCACTGCGTCAGGTCCTGATCTTGCCGGGCGTGCGATCAGTGCTGTTCGTGACGCTGTCCTACGTGGTCGCGCATAACCTTCTGTACACCTACATCGCGCCATTGCTGGAGCCGTCCGGTCTGGGCAGCGAAATTGACCGGGTGTTACTGGTGTTCGGTCTCGCCTCGGTGCTGAGTCTGTGGATCGTCGGCAGCCTGATCGACCGCTGGTTGCGGCAACTGGTGCTGATCAGCGCGACACTGTTCATGCTGTCGGCGACTGCACTGGCCTTATGGCAGGAACAGCCGAGCGTGGTCTACGCCGCGACGGCTGTATGGGGGCTGGCGTTTGGCGCGATGCCTTCACTGTTGCAGACGGCCTCGGCGAAAGCCGCCGCAGAGGCGGCCGACACCGCACAATCGATGCTGGTGACACTCTGGAACGTGGGCATCGCTGCCGGCGGGCTGGCAGGCGGCCTGCTGCTCAACGTGCCAGGCGTGCAGACGTTTCCCTGGATCGTCACCGGACTCTCGCTACTGACTCTGTGGGCGACCGCAAATGCCCGCAAGCATGGCTTTGCGCGCAGCGAATAGCGTGCAGAAAAAAGCCCCGGATTTTCATCCGGGGCTCGTTTCCTGCCGCTCAGTCAGACATCAGAAACGCTTGATGTCCGCTTCGCTTTCCAATTGCTTGCGGTACGCCGCGAAGTCCTGCTGGCCTTCACGAGAAGCGAGGAAACGACGGTATTGCGCTTTCTCTTCATCGGTAGGCGCAGCGGCTTCATTTACCGCATTCAGACGCACGATGGTCAGGCTGCCATCCGGCAGTGTCACGCTGCTGAAAGTCGGCTTGTCCTTGGCTGCCGGCTTCGGCATACGGAACAGCGCTTGCAGCACCGCAGGATCGACACCTTCCTGAGCGCGGGTGGCCGCCTGGGTGGCTTTCCAGTTCTGACCGTCGATGGCCTTGTCGAGCGGCGTCTTGCCGTCGCGCAGATCAGCGATCAGTTGCTCGGCCTTGGTCTTGGCCGCCGCACTCGCGTGCTCTTTGGCCAACTGCGTGCGAATGGCGGTCGCCACGGCGTCCAGCGGCAGTTGCGCAGGCTTGAGGTGTTCCTTCACGCGCAGCACGATCACGGTTTCCGGGTCCAGCTCGATGGCCGTGCTGTTGGCACCATCATCCAGCACTTCGCTGCTGAATGCGGCAGTGACCACCGCGCGGTTGGCTGCAACACCTTCACCACCTTCACGGCCGAACGGCTTGGAAGTGTGTACCGTCAGTTTCAGGTCCTGAGCCGGCTGCGCCAGGTCAGACGCTTCGAACGACGAGTCTTCCAGTTGCTTGGTCGCCTCGACGAAACGCTGCTCGACCTGCTGGGCCTTCAGCTCGCGGGTCAATTTGTCTTTCAGGCTGGCCAGGGTCGGCACTTCAGGCGCTTCGACACCCAGCAGCTTGATCAGGTGGAAACCGAAGTCGGTGCGAACCGGTCCGGATACCTGATCCTTGGAGAGCGCGTACAGGGCTTTCTCGAAGGCCGGGTCATAGACGCCAGGACCTGCAAAACCGAGATCGCCGCCATTGTTGGCCGAGCCCGGATCCTGCGAGAATTCCTTGGCCAGCGCTTCGAATTTCTCGCCCTTGGCCAGACGTGCCTGAATTTCCTCGATCTTCGCCTTGGCCTGGGCCTCGGTGGTCTTGTCGTTCACCTCGATCAGGATGTGCGCCGCGCGACGCTGTTCCGACAGATTGGCGATTTCTTTCTGATACGCCGCCTGCAGCTCTTCGTCCTTGACGGTGACCTGATCAAAGAACGAGGACTTCTTCAGCTCGAGGTAATCGATGACCACCTGATCCGGCGTCATGAACTCCTTGGCGTGCTCGTCGTAGTAGGCCTTGACCTCATCGTCGGTGAGCTTCACCGCAGCCGGGTCAGCCTTGACGTTCAACGAAGCGAAATCACGGGTCTGCTTTTCCAGACGGGCGAAGGCCAGAACCTGTGCGTCGGTTACAAAACCGCTGCCGGCCACACCGGCGCGCAGCTGGCCGATCAGCATTTCCTGAGCCAGCATCTGGCGGAATTGCATCCGGCTGTAGCCCAGCTGGCGGATCACCTGGTCAAAGCGGTCGGAGTTGAACTTGCCATCGACCTGGAACTCAGGCGTTTGCAGGATCACCTGATCCAGAGCAGCGTCCGAGAAAGCGAATTTCGATTGTTCTGCGCCTTGCAGCAGCAGCTTGCGATCGATCAGACCCTTGAGGGCCGATTCGCGCAGCATCTTTTCGTCAAGCAAGGAGGCATCGAAGTCCTTGCCCAGCTGTTGCATCAGCTGACGGCGTTGCATGTCAACGGCCTGGCTCAGCTCGTTCTGGCTGATTTCTTCGCCATTGACCTTGGCTGCCTCGTTCTTGTGAGTGGCGGCCTTGAAAATGGCGTCGAAACCGGTCAGGGCCATCAGTACGACGATGACCCCGATAATGGTCTTGGCAATCCAGCCTTGTGAATTGTCCCTGATGTTCTGCAGCATGCGTCCCCCATAAACGGTTGAACTTCAAAAATTGGGCAACCGTGGAGCGTGGGTAGAATCCGGATAGAAGAAAGGCGCATCCGAGGATGCGCCTTCTCGTAACTGGCGGAGCGGACAGGGATCGAACCCTCGATCCCGGTGTAGCGGACAATCATTCCAGACAGCCTGCCCTACCGCTCCGCTGCCAGGTCAGGCTTGACCCCGACCCGGTTGGGTAAAAACCTGAATCAAACTTAGTTGACGGCTTCTTTCAGGGCTTTACCGGCTTTGAAAACTGGTTTTTTAGCCGCTGGAATTTCCAGCGTCTTGCCGGTCTGTGGGTTACGGCCGGTACGGGCTGGACGGTCGTTTACCGAGAAAGTACCGAAACCTACCAGAACTACGGAGTCGCCAGCCTTCAGAGCGCCAGTGACGGATTCGATTACAGCGTCCAGCGCACGACCAGCAGCAGCTTTCGGGATATCAGCGGATGCAGCGATAGCATCAATCAGTTCCGACTTGTTCACTCTAAGTCCCCTTATATCTATTTGAGTATGATTCTAAGTTTTTTGGTGAAAGCAAAAACGAGTGCTGAATGGCCTACAGACACTTAAGAGCCGCTTTATAACAAGGGCTCTAAAAAACTGTCAACAAGCCCCCCAACCAAATACGTATTAATGCGTGCTAATTCTTTCCTTGGAATCGGACTCGCGTTTTTCATCCTTCGCGACAATCTCCGGAGCCACATCCGACAAGGGCTCCGGCGCGTATTGCAGCGCAATTTGCAGGACCTCGTCAATCCATTTAACCGGTTTGATCTGCAGATCCTGCTTGATATTGTCAGGAATCTCCTTCAGATCACGCACGTTCTCTTCCGGAATAATCACGACCTTGATTCCGCCACGGTGCGCGGCCAGGAGTTTTTCCTTCAGGCCGCCAATGGCGAGAACTTGACCGCGCAAGGTAATTTCGCCGGTCATGGCTACATCGGCACGCACAGGAATACCCGTCAAAGCGGACACCAGTGCGGTACACATGCCTACACCGGCGCTCGGGCCGTCTTTTGGTGTAGCGCCTTCCGGCATGTGGATATGCGTATCGCGCTTCTCGTGGAAGTCCAGAGGAATGCCCAGGCTCTTGGCGCGGCTGCGGACCACGGTCTGGGCTGCAGTGATCGATTCGACCATGACGTCACCCAGCGAACCGGTCTTGATCAACTGCCCCTTGCCCGGCACGACGGCTGCTTCGATGGTGAGCAATTCACCGCCGACCTGAGTCCAGGCCAGGCCGGTGACCTGACCGATCTGATCCTGCTGTTCGGCCAGACCGTAACGGAATTTACGCACGCCGAGGAAGTGTTCCAGCAAATCGGCTGTCACTTTCACCGAGAAACGTTTTTCCAGGGCATGCTCCTTGACCGCCTTGCGGCAGACCTTGGCAATCTGCCGCTCGAGCCCACGCACACCGGCTTCACGAGTGTAGTAACGGATGATGTCGCGGATCGCTTCTTCGTCGAATTCCAGCTCGCCCTTCTTCAGACCGTTGGCTGCAACCTGTTTTGGCGACAGGTACTTGACGGCGATGTTGATTTTTTCGTCCTCGGTGTAACCCGGCAGACGAATCACCTCCATCCGGTCCAGCAGTGCCGGCGGAATGTTCATCGAGTTCGAGGTGCACAGGAACATCACATCCGACAGGTCGTAATCGACTTCCAGATAGTGATCGTTGAAGTTGTGGTTCTGCTCCGGATCAAGCACTTCCAGCAACGCCGATGCCGGATCGCCCCGCATGTCGCTGCCCATCTTGTCGATTTCGTCGAGCAGGAAAAGCGGGTTGCGAACGCCCACTTTTGTCATCTTTTGAATCAATCTTCCTGGCATCGAACCGATGTAGGTACGACGGTGACCACGGATTTCCGCTTCGTCACGCACCCCACCGAGAGCCATGCGCACGAATTTACGGTTGGTGGCATGGGCGATCGACTCCGCCAGCGAGGTTTTACCCACGCCCGGAGGACCGACCAGACACAACACCGGACCACGGATCTTCTTCACACGCTTCTGCACGGCGAGGTATTCAAGGATGCGCTCCTTGACCTCCTCCAGACCGTAGTGATCGGCATCGAGAATGTCTTCAGCGCGGGCCAGGTCCAGACGCACCTTGCTCTGAGCCTTCCACGGCACCTGCACCAGCCAGTCGATGTAAGAGCGCACAACGGTGGCTTCGGCGGACATCGGCGACATTTGCTTGAGCTTGTTCAGCTCCGCGGTGGCCTTGGCCAGTGCGTCTTTCGGCAGACCGGCAGCGTCGATACGCTTTTTCAGGTCTTCGATTTCGTTGTGGCCTTCATCACTGTCACCGAGTTCTTTCTGAATGGCCTTCATCTGCTCATTCAGGTAATACTCGCGCTGACTGCGCTCCATTTGCTTCTTGACGCGACCCCGGATGCGTTTTTCGACCTGCAGCAAATCGATTTCGGCATCCAGCAAAGCCAGGACGTGCTCAACACGGGCCGGCAGGTCGATGATTTCGAGGATTTCCTGCTTCTGCTCGATCTTCAGCGCCATATGTGCAGCCATGGTGTCCACCAGGCGGCTCGGCTCATCAATGCTGTTGAGGGACGACAGGACTTCAGCCGGGACTTTCTTGCCCAGCTGGACATATTGTTCGAACTGCGACAGCAGCGTACGCACGAACACTTCGGACTCGCGCTCGGCCGCATCGACCTCATCGATCAGCGCCACTTCGGCCCGGCAGTGGCCATCGACTTCGCTGAAGCGTTCGACGGTGCCGCGCTGCTCGCCTTCGACCAGAACCTTCACGGTGCCATCGGGCAGCTTGAGCAGCTGCAAGACCGTGGCAATGGTACCTACGCGATAGAGGGCATCCTCTCCGGGATCATCGTCAGCCGGGTTTTTCTGGGCCAGCAGCAGAATCTGCTTGTCACCCGTCATCGCGGCCTCAAGGGCTTCGATGGACTTCTCGCGCCCCACGAACAGCGGGATAACCATGTGCGGATACACCACGACATCACGCAATGGCAGGAGAGGCAATTCGATGGTTGTCTTCATGATTTCGCCTCTACGGCGGCCATATGGCCGTAATCAGATGGAATTGAGCTTGAAACCAAGATGGGGGCTGCCTTGAAAAAAAACAAGCGTAAAGCGGATGTAAAAAACGACATAAAAAAAAGAGGCCCGAAGGCCCCTCCTTTTATTTCGGCAGACAGAACGCTTACGCGTCCGGTGCAGCCTTGGCCGTCGGCTCACTGTTTTCGTAGATATACAGCGGCTTGGACTTGCCTTCGATCACGCTTTCATCGATCACGACCTTGCTCACGTCGGACTGCGACGGGATTTCATACATCGTGTCGAGCAGCACACCTTCGAGAATCGAACGCAGGCCACGGGCACCGGTTTTACGCTCCAGCGCACGTTTGGCGACCGACTTCAGCGCATCGGACCGGAATTCCAGGTCCACGCCTTCCATCTCGAACAGCTTGGCGTACTGTTTGGTCAGGGCGTTTTTCGGCTCGGTGAGAATCTGCATCAGCGCAGCCTCATCCAGCTCGTCCAGCGTCGCGAGGACCGGCAGACGACCGACAAATTCCGGGATCAGACCGAACTTGACCAGATCGTCAGGCTCGACTTCACGCAGGGACTCACCGACTTTCTTGCCTTCTTCCTTGCTGCGCACTTCTGCATTGAAACCGATGCCACCTTTGGTGGAACGGTTCTGGATGACCTTCTCCAGACCGGAGAACGCACCGCCGCAGATGAACAGGATGTTACGGGTGTCGACCTGCAGGAACTCCTGCTGCGGGTGCTTGCGGCCACCTTGCGGCGGTACGGAAGCAACCGTGCCTTCGATCAACTTGAGCAAGGCCTGTTGCACGCCTTCACCGGAAACGTCGCGGGTGATCGACGGGTTGTCGGACTTGCGGGAAATCTTGTCGATTTCATCGATGTAGACAATGCCCATCTGGGCCTTTTCCACGTCGTAGTCGCATTTCTGCAGCAGCTTCTGAATGATGTTCTCGACGTCTTCACCCACGTAACCGGCCTCGGTGAGGGTGGTTGCGTCGGCAATGGTGAACGGAACGTTCAGCAGGCGGGCCAGGGTTTCGGCCAGCAGGGTTTTACCGGAGCCTGTCGGGCCGATCAGCAGGATGTTGCTCTTGCCGAGTTCGACGTCGTCAGTCTTCTTGTCACGCTGGTTCAGACGCTTGTAGTGGTTGTACACCGCTACCGCGAGAACCTTCTTGGCACGTTCCTGACCAATGACGTACTGGTCAAGGATGCCGCTGATTTCTTTAGGCGAAGGCAATTTATGCGCGCTGCTTTCGGCCTGTGCTTCCTGCACCTCCTCGCGGATGATGTCATTGCACAGGTCGACGCACTCGTCGCAGATAAAGACCGAGGGGCCGGCAATCAATTTGCGCACTTCATGCTGGCTTTTGCCACAGAAGGAGCAATAGAGCAGCTTGCCGTTGTCCTCGCCGTTGCGGGTGTCAGTCATTCGTTCGATCCAAATCCGATAGGCTTGCAACACAAGATGAAGGCTATTGCGGGCTTTTTCAAGCCCGCCACTGATCGGACCAGCCGATCAGGCCTGTTTTGAGCTGCTTGTTTTAAGCTGGGCGCTGCTCGATCACTTCGTCGATCAGACCGTAGTTCTTGGCTGCTTCGGCACTCATGAAGTTGTCGCGGTTGGTGTCGCGCTCGATTTCTTCGAGTGTACGGCCGCTGTGCTTGGCCATCAGCGTATTGAGACGCTCGCGGATGAAGAGGATTTCCTTGGCGTGAATTTCGATATCCGACGCCTGGCCCTGGAAACCGCCCAGTGGCTGGTGAATCATCACGCGCGAGTTCGGCAGGCAGTAACGCTTGCCTGGCGCACCTGCGGTCAGCAGGAATGCGCCCATGCTGCAGGCCTGGCCGATGCAGGTAGTCGATACGTTTGGCTTGATGAACTGCATGGTGTCGTAGATCGACATGCCAGCCGTCACCGAACCGCCCGGGGAGTTGATATAAAGATGGATGTCCTTGTCCGGGTTTTCCGCTTCAAGGAACAGCAATTGCGCACAGATCAGGTTGGCCATGTAGTCCTCTACCGGACCTACCAGAAAGATCACTCGCTCCTTGAGCAGACGCGAGTAGATGTCATAGGCGCGCTCGCCACGAGCAGATTGCTCGACAACCATCGGGACCAGGCCGCCGGCGGCCTGGATATCAGAGTTCTGCTGAATATAGGAATTACGGAACATGCTCTGCAGTCACTCCCAAATAGTCATGTCTTGAATACGCATAAGCCAGCTCGAAGGCTGGCTTATGGTGTGTGCTTCTAACGCAGAAACAATCAGTCGGCTTTTGGAGCTTCTACCGGCTTGACCGCTTCTTCGTAAGAGACCGATTTGTCGGTCACGCTAGCTTTCTGCAGAACAGTATCCACAACTTGTTCTTCCAGCACAACCGAACGGACTTCGTTCAGTTGCTGCTCGTTCTTGTAGTACCAGGACACGACTTGCTCAGGCTCTTGGTAAGCCGAAGCCATTTCCTGAATCATGTCACGAACGCGGGCTTCGTCCGGCTTCAGGTCGAATTGCTTGACCACTTCAGCCACGATCAGACCCAGCACAACGCGGCGCTTGGCTTGCTCTTCGAACAGCTCGGCCGGCAGTTGGTCAGGCTTGATGTTGCCGCCGAACTGCTGAACAGCCTGCACGCGCAGACGATCAACTTCGTTGGACAGCAGAGCCTTCGGCACTTCGATCGGGTTGGTGGCCAGCAGACCGTCCATGACCTGATTCTTGACCTTGGATTTGATCGCCTGACGCAGTTCACGCTCCATGTTCTTGCGAACTTCGGTGCGGAAACCGTCGATGCCGCTTTCCTTGATACCGAATTGAGCGAAGAACTCTTCGTTCAGTTCTGGCAGTTTAGGCTCGGAAACGGTGTTGACCGTCACGGTGAACTCGGCAGTTTTGCCAGCCAGGTCCAGGTTCTGATAGCCCTCTGGGAAGGTCAGGTTCAGAACGCGCTCTTCACCGGCTTTGGCGCCAACGAGGCCTTCCTCGAAGCCAGGGATCATGCGACCGGAACCCAGCACCAGCTGAGTGCCCTTGGCGGAACCGCCAGCGAACACTTCGCCGTCGACCTTGCCAACGAAATCGATGTTCAGTTGGTCTTCGTTCTGGGCAGCACGATCGGCCACTTCGAAACGGGTGTTCTGCTTGCGCAGGATGTCCAGCATCTTGTCCAGATCGGCGTCAGCCACTTCAGCGCTCAGACGCTCGACGGTGATGCCTTCGAAACCGGCAACTTGGAACTCAGGGAACACTTCGAATATGGCTACGAATTCCAGGTCCTTGCCAGCTTCGAGCGACTTTGGCTCGATCGACGGCGAACCGGCCGGGTTCAGCTTCTGCTCGACCACAGCTTCATAGAAGGAGGACTGGATCACGTCGCCGATCGCTTCCTGGCGCGCATCAGCACCGAAGCGGCGCTTGATTTCGCTCATTGGCACTTTGCCTGGACGGAAGCCAGCAATCTTGGCCTTCTGGGCAGTCTGCTGCAGACGCTTGTTGATCTGAGTCTCGATGCGCTCAGCCGGCACGGTGATGCTCATGCGGCGCTCAAGAGCAGTAGTATTTTCAACAGAAACTTGCATGGATATTCCTCGTTGCACAGACGTTAGCCGGCCGTTTCCGACCCAAGAATCAAGGGCAAGCATTCTAGTAGGTCAAACTCAAGAAGTCACCCTACTGAAAACGGGTAAAAAAACAGCAGGCAATTTGAGGACGAGGACAAACGGTTGCACCTCGCCCCGTTAGCAAATACAGCCAATAAAGCCAGAGCTCTGCGCCAACCCCTTCTATATATAGAGGCGGTTGAATCACCTCCCTGACAGCCAACCCCGCAAGCAAGGCCGGCGGGCAGCGCGACACCATCGAGCAACCTGGAAACGACGAAGCGCCCCGCCCTGCGACCCGATACCCGCTGTCGCCGAAATCCGAAAACATGAAACAAAAAAGGCGCCAGACTGTTAAATCTGGCGCCTTTCGGAATATGGGGTGGACGATGGGGATCGAACCCACGACAACAGGAGTCACAATCCTGTGCTCTACCAACTGAGCTACGCCCACCATATTGCATGCCAAAGAAGCCAAACAACTTCTTTGTAGAACTTCACCCGGCCTGCGGCATGAATGAAGCCTTGATTGGTGCGGATGAAGAGACTCGAACTCTTACGCCTCGCGGCGCTGGAACCTAAATCCAGTGTGTCTACCAATTCCACCACATCCGCGGATGAAGCTTTTTAAAGCAAAGGCGCCAGACTTTTACATCTGGCGCCTTTCGAAATATGGGGTGGACGATGGGGATCGAACCCACGACAACAGGAGTCACAATCCTGTGCTCTACCAACTGAGCTACGCCCACCATATCGCGCTACTTGTGCCAATGCAGCCTAATGGCGCACCCGGCAGGACTCGAACCTGCGACCATCCGCTTAGAAGGCGGATGCTCTATCCAGCTGAGCTACGGGCGCCTTGTTAGCTGTACCCTTGGAGGACTACAAACTAAGTGCTTTCCAGTCTCGCAAAACCTTGATTTCGCTCGACCTTCTTAACCAGTGCTAGGCTGTGCCCGACAAGTGCGACGAATAGTATAGAGAGCCCCGGAGGTCGTCAAATCCTTTTTGAAAAAAATTCATTTAATTAAAGGGCTTAGGGGAATTTGCTGACCAAGCGCCTTTGCCCTCACCGCCTGACATGCGAGAATGCGTTCTCTTTTTTTCCCCTCTCGATGGTTAATCACGCGCAATGACTGCACAACTAATCGACGGCAAATCAATCGCCGCCAGCCTGCGCCAGCAGATCGCACAACGGGTAGCCGAACGTCGCGAGCAAGGCTTGCGTACTCCGGGCCTCGCGGTGATCCTGGTCGGCAGCGATCCTGCCTCTCAGGTTTATGTCTCGCACAAGCGTAAAGACTGTGAAGAGGTCGGCTTCCTTTCCCAGGCTTACGACCTGCCTTCCGATACCACTCAGGAAGCACTGACCGATCTGATCGATCGGCTGAACGACGACCCGGCAATCGACGGTGTTCTGCTTCAACTTCCGCTGCCTGAGCACCTGGATGCTTCCAGACTGCTGGAACGCATCCGCCCGGACAAGGACGTCGACGGTTTCCATCCTTATAACGTCGGTCGTCTGGCCCAGCGCATTCCGCTGCTGCGCCCCTGCACCCCGAAAGGCATCATGACCTTGCTGGAAAGCACCGGCGTCGATCTTTACGGGATGGATGCAGTGGTTGTCGGCGCGTCCAACATCGTCGGTCGCCCGATGGCCATGGAGCTGCTGCTGGCCGGCTGCACCGTGACCGTGACCCACCGCTTCACCAAGGATCTGGCCGGACACGTCGGCCGTGCCGATCTGGTGGTGGTTGCCGCCGGCAAGCCGGGCCTGGTCAAGGGCGAGTGGATCAAGGAAGGTGCGATCGTGATCGACGTCGGCATCAACCGCCAGGACGACGGCAAACTGGTCGGTGACGTGGTATACGAGACCGCCCTGCCCCGCGCCGGCTGGATCACGCCGGTCCCGGGCGGCGTCGGCCCGATGACCCGTGCCTGCCTGCTGGAAAACACGCTCTACGCGGCAGAAACACTGCACGCCTGAGTCGAGTTTTCCGCCTTCCGAGAACCCCGCCCCGTGCGGGGTTTTTCATATCCTCGAAAAAACCTTTACCGTTCGCCGGAAACCCCTATTTTTACAGGGCTTTTCACGACTTTTTCATGCCTTTCAAACAACCATCGACAGTTCTTCAGCCATACTCCTAAAATGCGTCGTTTTTACGACACAGTCCGTTACAAAAACGGCATTTTCAACCTTCATGAGTTCGCCCGCGTGAATATTCGTCTGTCCATCCTGAGCCTGGTTTTTGCATTTTCAGGCACGCTCCTCACGCCAACGGTCAACGCCGCCGAAACCACCGCTGCCCCCCGAGACGCTTCGCAACTGAAGATTGCTTCCGGCAGCGCCCTGCTGATGGATCTGCAGACCAACAAAGTCATCTATTCCAGTAATCCGGACGTGATCGTTCCGATCGCATCCGTCAGCAAGTTGATGACAGGCCTGGTCGTGGTTGAAGCCCACCAGAACATGGATGAATGGATTGACGTCGACATCAGCCACACTCCGGAAATGAAGGGCGTGTTTTCCCGGGTCAAACTGCGCAGCGAGTTGCCGCGCCGAGAGATGCTGCTGATCGCCCTGATGTCTTCGGAAAACCGCGCGGCCGCCAGCCTCGCCCACCACTACCCGGGCGGGTATGCGGCATTTATCGCCGCGATGAACGCCAAGGCCAAGGCGCTGGGCATGACCAGCACCCACTTTGTGGAACCGACCGGCCTTTCGGAGCGCAACGTGTCCACTGCCCGCGACCTGAGCAAGTTGCTGATCGCTGCGCAAAAGCATCCGATCCTCACCGAGCTCACGACAACCAAGGAGAAGACCGTCTCGTTCCGCAAACCCAACTACACCCTGGGCTTCCGTAACACCGACCACCTGGTCAACAAGGCCGACTGGGACATCAAGATCACCAAAACCGGCTTCACCAACCCGGCCGGCCATTGCCTGGTGCTCGTGACCCGCATGAGCAACCGTCCGGTGGCCCTGGTGATTCTCGACGCCTTTGGCAAATACACCCACTTCGCCGATGCCAGCCGCATCCGCAGCTGGGTGGAAACCGGCCGAAGCACCAACGTTCCGGCGGTGGCGCAACAGTACAAGGCGGAAAAGAACCTCAAAGGGCGCCAGAGCGGCGTGGTCGAGGCGTCCAAGTAACAGGCGACTCAAGAACAAGCCCCGAATATTCGGGGCTTTTTTTCGTCTGCCGGTTCAGTCGTTGGGCAACGGCATCCGGTCATCATCGGGAATGCCGTCACCGGCAGCGGGGTCGCGCCGGTGCTCCGGCGTCACGACCGCAGGACGCGCCAGCGGATCGCGCAGCGGACTGTCCGGATCCAGTACAGGATCCTCATCCGGTTCCGGCGTGGTCGGCACGCTGTCAGGTTTATGGTCGTCAAAACTGGAATCCGTGCTCATAACCACCTCGCTTCAAGGCTTGAGATCAGCCAACGGGTCATAGGCTCTGGCGGGGCGTTTTTTGTCATCGCCGTGCGCTACGTCCCGTGGAGCCCTGGCCGGACCGACGGGATCGACTTGCGGATCATCCAGATCGGGCGAGTCGGGATCGAATCCCGGCTTTTCGCCACTGGCATGCTCGGATGAGTGAGGGCCACGGGGAGATTGGGGAATTGCCATAGTCGTCTCCTGGGAACGAGGCCCGGAAATAACCGGGCGCTACTGTTCAGAGACCTGCAGATTTTCAGGGTGCCCGGCAGGTGACGAACGGGGCCTTATTGTGTTCCGAGCGCCTTTCTTGCTTGTGCGGCCGCTCGCTCCTGGCCGGCCTGCGCCAGTTCATCAGCGGCTTTCAACCAACGCTGGCGATCGACCGCTGCCGGGATCTGTGAAGGTTTTTGAATCAATACCGCCCAACCACCCGACTTCTCGAGCGCCGATTCAAAAGAACTGAAGCTCATCAGTTCACGGCGGTTCATCCCGGCACGCAGCAGCACATTTTGCTTCTTGCGATCATAACCGGAAAGAATCGCGTAACGCGGCTCGGCCCAGAACGCCGACCCTTCACTGAAACGCACCATCACCGGGTACCCTGCCGCCACCTGAGTCAGCAACGCCGGCAAACGGGCATCCAACGGGTATACGACCATGCCGTATTCACGCGCCAGGTTCTGCATGTTCTGCTGCAACTGATTTTCGGCACCCGGCAGGTGAAGAGGTTTTTCCAGCAGGCCAGGGGTGATCACGATGCCCTGCTGCGACAGCAGGCTGGCCAGCACCTGCGGCCCGCTCTGATTGGCTTCGCCCCGATAGAAGGTGCCACTGAGCTCGACCCGTTCCGGCAGACGCTGCACCTGCGGCGCCACACTGCCTGCACACCCCACCAATGCCGTCACGCAACCGGCCGCCAGCAGCGCTGCGCGAATCCGGGAAAATAGCTGCACCATCGTCACTCTCTTGATCAGTTACCGGTCATCGTGTTCCGGCTTCGTCGAGATCATAGGACGGCGCAACGCTGCGGTATAGCCCGAAGAAGCAGATCCATCGGCTGCATAGAGCGAAGTGATTGGTCACCACCGACCTTTGGTCAATAGCCTGAAACACGCCAGCGACTAGACTGTCATTCGATAGACAGCAAAAGAGAACGCGCCCGACGCAGGGCAAAGAGGAGGCACCGATGAGCCTGACCATGACCATTGTGATGTTGATTGCCGGCTGGCTGGCCGTCGCCGCCGCCATGTTGTGGGGCGTACTGCGGATTTCTCGCCGCCATCATCATCCTGTGCAACCTGCACCGACCAGGAAGATCGAAAAACACAGCGCCCGTCACGCCACCGCGCACTGACTTCTTTCAACCGATTCAAACGAAAAAGGCCGCGTGGCTCTTGCGAGTGACGCGGCCTTCGCTTTTCCAGCCGTTACGCCTGGGCAGCCAGCTTCTTCTGCTTCGCCCGACGGGACATCATGTTCAACACTTCAATCGCAGCCGAGAACGCCATGGCGGCGTACACATAACCTTTCGGTACATGGGCGCCGAAGCCTTCGGCGATCAGCGTCATGCCGATCATGATCAGGAAGCCCAGGGCCAGCATCACCACCGACGGGTTGTCGTTGATGAACTTTGCCAGCGGATCAGCCGCAAACAGCATTACCAGCACCGAAACCACCACCGCGATCACCATGATCGGCAAGTGTTCGGTCATGCCGACCGCTGTGATGATGCTGTCGATCGAGAACACCATGTCGAGCATCAGGATCTGTCCGATCGCGGCAGCGAAACCCAGGGTCACGGTCGAGGTGGCGGTTTTCGGGTCTTCCGGTGCCGGATCCATGCTGTGATGGATCTCGGTCGTCGCCTTCCAGACCAGGAACAGGCCACCGGCGATCAGGATCATGTCCTTCCAGGAGAACGCCTGGCCGAGGACCTCGATGACCGGCTCGGTCAACTGAACAATGAACGCGATGGTGCTCAACAGCGCCAGACGCATGATCAGCGCCATGCCGATACCGAGGCGGCGGGCCTTCTGCCGATACTGTTCGGGCAGCTTGTTGGTCAGGATCGAGATGAAGATCAGGTTATCGATGCCGAGCACGATTTCCATCACCACCAGTGTGGCCAGGGCAATCCAGGCCGTCGGGCTGGAAGCGAGTTCTAACAGGTATTCCATGGGTCAGTCCTGACTCTTGTAAGACGATTTAGATGGTCTTGGCGGAAGATTCGGATTTTTCCGCCTCTTTTTCCGGGGCTTCTTTTTTCTCGATCAGGCCGCCAGTGGCCTCGCTGAGCGCCTGCTCGGCGGCTTTGTGCGTGTCGTCGATAGCCTGTTTGGCACTCTCGGCGGCCTTGCCCATCAATTGCTGGGCGCTTTTTTCAGCCTGGTCGCAGCCAGCCATAAGCAGTAAAGACGTAAACATCAGTGCCGGGATCGTGTATTTCATAAGGATTCCTTCGAATGAACAGACAGGTCACGGACCACCCGTCGATGGCTGGGCATTCTAGGGAGACAAACACTTCAGGAAAATTCGTATTTTCAGCGGCTATACTTCGATTTATACGAACTGAATCTGACGGAGCGAACCCTGTGCTCAATTACCGACAACTGCACTATTTCTGGGTCGTGGCCAAAACCGGCAGCATCGTGCGTGCCTGCGAGCAACTGAACCTGACACCGCAAACCATCAGCGGACAGATTTCCCTGCTGGAACAGACCTACGGCATCGAGTTGTTCCAGCGCGTCGGCCGACAACTCGAACTCACCGAAGCCGGGCGTCAGGCCCTGCCCTACGCCGAACAGATGTTCCAGATCGGCGGCGAACTGGAACTCATGTTGCGCGCCCAACCCAATGAACAGCAGATCCTGTTTCGCGTGGGGGTGGCGGACGTTGTGCCCAAATCCATCGTCTATCGCCTGATCGCGCCGACCATGGAGCTCAGCGAACCACTGCGCATCACCTGCCGCGAAGACAAACTCGAGCGATTGCTGGCGGATCTGGCGATCCAGCGCCTGGACCTGGTGATCTCCGACAGCCCTATGCCGTCGCACCTGGACATCAAGGGCTACAGCCAAAGGCTTGGAGAGTGCGGGATCAGTTTCTTTGCCACCGCCGAACTGGCGGCGCAATACGGTCAGGATTTTCCGCGCAGTCTGCACGGCGCACCGCTGTTGATTCCCGGAGCCGAAACCGTGGTGCGCAGCCGTCTGCAGCGCTGGTTCGCCGAACAGCAGATTCAACCAAGGATTGTCGGGGAATTCGATGACAGCGCCCTGATGCAGGCGTTCGGCCAGTCCGGCAGCGGGATTTTCATTGGCCCGAGCGTGATCGCCGATGAGGTAAAACGCCAATACGGCGTTGAATTGATTGGCCAGACCGATGCGGTGAGCGAGTCGTTCTATGCAATCTCGGTGGAACGCAAGGTCAAGCACCCCGGCATCAAAGCGATTACCGAAGGTGCCCGACGCGAGCTGTTTACCGGGTTTTAAGCCTGCGCGCAGACCTCGCGCGGCTTGAGTACCATCAACACCATGGCGAGAAAAATCGACAGCAGGATGAACGCGGCAGCGGCGAAACCGACGAAGCCGAGGCCCGCGTTGTCGATTACCCGACCGCCAATGATCGCGCCCAGACCGATCCCGAGATTGGCTCCGGCGATATTCAGCGATGCGGCAAAGGCCGGTGCTTCAGGTGCCGCTTTCATCAAGCGTACGTGGCTGACCAGAAACAGCGCGGCCTGCGTCACGCCCCAGATGCCCATCGCCGCCGCCAGGCCCAGCGACGAATTGATGTTGGGCACCAGCGCCACCATCCCGGGAATCATGAACGCGCAGAACATCACCGAAGCCATCAATGGGTGACGATCCACCGCGCGACCGCCCAGCGAGTTGCCGATCAGGCCGACCGCACCAAAGCCCATCAGACACCAGCCGACCACGGTGCCATTGAAACCGGCCAGACGTTCAAGGATATCCGCCAGATAGGTGTAGGCCGTGAACATGCCGCTGAACACCAGAATCGACAGCAGCACATGGCCAAGCATCAACGGGCTGCGCAGAATCTTGAACTGCGATCCGAAGCTGACCTGATGCTGGTGCAGGCTGGTTTTCGGCAGGTAGACAAACAGCAGCAACGCCTTGGCGAATGCGATGACCGCCAGAATGGCGAATGCGCTGCGCCAGCCGAAGGCATCGGAAATCAGCGTACCGACCGGAATGCCGAACACCGTGGCGCAGACGATGCCGAAGCCGATCTTGGCAATGGCGCGACCGGCGAAGTCCGGGCCGACGATGTCCACCGCGGTTTCACTGGCCAGGGCCCAGAACACCGGCAGCCCCAGTGCCGGGATCAACCGTGCAATGGCCATGACCCAGATGTTCGGCGCCAGAGCCGCCACGGTATTGGCCAGACCGAACATGACCAGAATGGTGATGAACAGCTTGCGCCGTTCGAAACGGGCGAAATAGGCCGTCAAGAACGGGCCGAACATGGCCACGGTGAAAGCGAATAGCGTCACCAGCAACCCGGCTTGCGGGATGGTGACTTCCAGGTCTCGGGCAATCGCCGGCAACAGGCCGACGATGATGAACTCCGTGGTCAGCACCGTGAATCCGGCGGCAGACAACAGAAGGATGGGCAACAGCATGGGGAACTCCAGCAAAACGACGGCACCGGCGCTGACCCGAAGGCCCGCCGGCAGAACATGAAAATAAGGATGCGCAATCTTAACAGAGTGTTCCCGGAGTGACTTGCACAAACCTGTCTATATTGCAGAACGTTTCGGTGGCAGATCGTCACAGGCCTGAAGGATAAGGCCTACGCTGTGATAAAGTCCGCGCCCTGAAAAACGTACACCCTGTTCAGCCACCCGTTAATCAGTGTGGCTGTCGCGTCATTCCTTACGGTTCGTGTCTGTGGCCTGCCCCCGATTCATCGCCCGGATCACACAACCTTGCACCCTATAAAAAAGCAGAGATGCCGTTATGACCGCTTCATCCCCTTCTCTAATGCAACGCCTGAAAAGCCTCAGCCTGGTCACGCAGATCCTGATCGGCCTGATTGCCGGCATCGCCCTGGCGTTGTTCGCGCCCGAGGCCGCCAAAGGCACCGCCTTCATCGGCAAGGTGTTCGTTTCCGCGCTCAAGGCCGTGGCGCCGATCCTGGTGTTCGTGCTGGTCATGGCCTCGATCGCCAACCACAAGCACGGTCAGGAAACCCATATCCGGCCGATTCTGTTCCTGTACCTGCTGGGCACCTTTGGCGCTGCGGCGGTGGCGGTGGTTGCCAGCACGATGTTTCCGTCGCATCTGGTGCTGTCCACCGATAACGTCGCCGTCACTGCACCGGGCGGCATCGGCGAAGTCCTGCAAAGCCTGCTGCTGAGCGTGGTCGATAACCCGGTCACTGCATTGATGAACGCCAACTTCATCGGCATTCTGGCCTGGGCCATCGGCATGGGCGTGGCGATTCGGCATGCCGGCGACACCACCCGGGAAGTGGTCAGCGACCTGTCCAACGGCGTGACCCTGATCGTGCGCGTAGTTATTCGTTTCGCACCCCTGGGCATTTTCGGCCTGGTGGCTTCGACCCTGGCCACGTCCGGTTTTGGCGCACTGGTGGGTTACGCGCACCTGCTGGCGGTGCTGCTGGGCTGCATGCTGTTCGTGGCCTTGGTGATGAACCCGCTGATCGTGTTCTGGAAAATGCGCCGCAACCCGTATCCGCTGACGCTGAAATGCCTGCGCGAAAGCGGCATCACCGCGTTCTTCACCCGCAGTTCGGCGGCCAACATTCCGGTCAACCTGGAGCTGAGCAAGCGTCTGGGCCTGCATGAAGACACCTACTCGGTCTCGATTCCGCTGGGTGCCACCATCAACATGGCCGGTGCGTCGATCACCATCACCGTGCTGACCCTCGCCGCCGTGCACACCCTGGGCATTGCCGTGGACATCCCGACCGCGATCCTGCTCAGCGTCGTCGCTGCGATCTGCGCGTGTGGCGCCTCCGGTGTGGCCGGCGGTTCGCTGCTGCTGATTCCGCTGGCGTGCAGCCTGTTCGGCATTCCGAGCGAGATTGCCATGCAGGTAGTGGCGGTCGGCTTCATCATCGGCGTGTTGCAGGATTCGGCCGAGACGGCGCTGAATTCCTCCACCGACGTGTTGTTCACCGCTGCGGCTTGCCTGGGCGAAGAACAGAAAGCACAACGTCCGGCGTAAACCGGGCGCAACAAAAAGCCCGCCAAGGCGCAAACCTTGGCGGGCTTTTTGTTGCGTCGGGTTTAGAACGCGCCCATGTAATCGCGCTTGCCGATTTCAACGCCGTTGTGACGCAGCAGGTCGTAAGCAGTGGTGACGTGGAAGAAGAACTGCGGCAGGCCGTAGCTCAGCAGGTAGGCCTGGCCGGAGAAGCGTTTCTCTTTCGGAGTGCCCGGACGGGTCACAATTTCGATGCCTTCCTTGCCATTGATTTGCTCAGGCTTGATCTCGCCGATGAAGGCCAGAACCTTGGCGATCAGCGCTTGCAGCTCGGCGAAGGTGGTTTCGGTGTCGTCGTATTTCGGGATTTCGACTTCGGCCAGACGCGAGGACACGCCTTTGGCGAAGTCCACGGCGATCTGCACCTGACGCACCAGCGGGAACATGTCCGGGTACAGACGCGCCTGCAGGAAGGCGTTCGGGTCGATGTTTTTCGCGGTGGCGTGGGCTTCGGCCTTTTTCAGCACATCGCTCAGGGCGTTGAGCATTTGCTGGAAAACCGGAACGGATGCGGCGTACAGGGAAATGGTCATGGCAGTCTCACAGGGTGGCTGGGTAAATCGTGGGGCGATTATAGCCATGCTCGCGGACCGTGCGACTTGTCTTTTATCCAGCAAGGATTAGGCTAGGCGCCTTCGACTGCAGAGGGAACGCGCGATGTCCACAGAACTTGAAACGACCATCCACGAACCACGGCTCAACGCCACGGAAATTCGCATTCTGGGCTCGCTGATCGAGAAGCAGGCCACCAGCCCGGAAACCTATCCGCTGACCCTCAACGCACTGGTGCTGGCCTGCAATCAGAAAACCAGCCGGGAACCTGTGATGAACCTGACCCAGGGCCAGGTCGGCCAGAGCCTGCGCGCCCTCGAAGGCCGGGGTTTCGCCAAACTGGTCATGGGCAGCCGCGCCGACCGCTGGGAGCACAAGGTCGACAAGGCGCTGGAGCTGGTGCCGGCGCAACTGACTCTGACCGGGCTGATGTTTTTGCGCGGCCCGCAGACCGTCAACGAGCTGCTGACCCGCAGCGGTCGCATGCATGAATTCGAAGACGCCGAACAAGTGGTGCATCAACTGGAACGCCTGATCGCTCGGGATCTGGCGGTGCTGATTCCGCGTCAGGCCGGCCAGCGCGAAGATCGCTACACCCATGCGCTGGGTGACCCGGCGGACATCGAGGCGATTATCGCGGCGCGGCAGAATCCGGGTGAGCGCGGGACTGCCAGCGGTGTTTCAGTCGAGCGCATCGAAGAGCTGGAAGCGCGGATTGCAGCGCTGGAAGAACGCCTGGCCCGCCTCGAACAAGCATAATGGGGGCGGCGTCATTCGCCGTCCCAGTAATCTACCCCGTCCGACTGCCGCGCCACCGCGACGAAGCCCGAGGCATTGCCCTCGGCATCGATGCTGAAGTTATCCATCACCGCGTACTTGTTCGAGTCCGGGTACTCGCAGATGTCCGGTTGCTGCTGGGTACTGACCGCCAGATAACGCAGCTCCTGCGCGCTGGTGTTGATGATTTGATGCGCCTTTTCCGGGCCGCCCGGCGGGCAGGCGATCACGTCGCCGGCGCGGATCGGAAAACGCTCGGCGCCCAGGCGCACCTCCCCTTCTCCGGCCACCACGTAGAACATTTCCTCATTGACCCGATGGCTGTGAAACGGACTGCCGCGCATGCCCGGCGGCAGCGCATACAGCCGATAACCGAGCTTTTGCGCGCCCAGTTGCTGACCGATTCGGGCGAACCGCTGCTGATAACGTCTGGCGGTTTCGCCTCCGGGTGCCAGCGCTTCGGGCAACGGTTCAAGTTCGACGTCATTCAGATTGAGAATGGGCGGATGCATGCAAACCTCGGTTTTTGTCGTGGGGCAAGTCTGTGCCTGCTGATGCGGCAGTATAGGCAATGACCACCCCGACACCGAGATCAATCAACTGCGGGCAAACGCCACCGCCGCCTCGAACTGCTCGACCGTCGGCCGCACGCCGGTGTAAAGCACAAACTGCTCCAGCGCCTGGATCGCGATCACTTCCAGCCCGGTGATGACCTTTTTGCCTTCGGCGCGACCCCGCACGATCAATGGCGTTTCCGAGGGGATCGCCACCACATCGAACACCGTATCGGCAGACTTGATCACATCCGCCTCAAACGCCAACTGACCCGCTTCCGGACCACCGTCCATCCCCACCGGGGTCACGTTGATCAACATCTGCGGGCGCTCCTCACCCAGATCCACCTGCCAGCGATAACCCAACGAATCCGCCAGCGTCCGGCCGGCGCGCTCGTTGCGGGCCACGATCAAACCCTTCCTGTAACCACCATCGCGCAGGGCACTGGCTACCGCTTTGGCCATGCCACCGCTGCCGCGCAGGGCGAAGGTCGAGTCCTTCGGCACCGCATGGGTTTCCAGCAACTGGGCGATGGCGATGTAATCGGTGTTGTAAGCCTTGAGATGGCCGTTGGTGTTGACGATGGTGTTGATCGACTGGATCGCCGCCGCCGACGCATCCAGCTCGTCGACCAGCGCAATGCAGGCCTCCTTGAACGGCATCGACACCCCGCAACCCCGAATACCCAGCGCGCGAATGCCGCCGACAGCGCCCGGCAGATCCTGACTGCTGAAGGCCTTGTAGTAAAAGTTCAGACCCAGTTGCTCGTACAGATGGTTATGAAAACGCAGACCGAAATTCCCGGGACGCCCAGACAGGGACATGCACAATTGGGTGTCTTTATTGGGGTTCATCTGCATGGGAGTCTCCTTCAAATACACTTTCGGATGGACGGGATTAGCCAGACCATCGGGTTCTGAACGATCATAAGGCGGTCTGTTCCGGGTATCACAGCCATTGCATGCAACACGGTAAGCAAGCCGGTACAGACCTTACACAAAATTTACCCAGCCGCCGTGCTGTTTTTCCAAATGTTGCTGTCTTAGATGTATCCCCGCGCTTTCCCGAGCCTGATGCAGGCCCGGACGCCGGGTCGAAGAACCGAGGATTAATCATGATTCGTAAACTCCCCATCGTGGCCTTGTTGATCGGTGCATGCGCTATCACAGGTCAGGCAGAAGCCCATGGCGGTGGCTGGCAGGGCCCGGCGGTATTTGGTGCGATCGTCGGCTCGGCCATCATCGGCTCGGCACTCATCAACCAGGATCGTCCGGTGTACGTTCAACAGCCTGTTTACGCTCAACCGGCGCCGGTGTACGTGCAGCCACCGCCACCACCGGTCTATTACCAGCCGGCCCCGGTCTATGTACAACAACCGGTTTATGTACCGGGACCGGTCTACTACGGCCCGCCCCGTGGTTATTACGGCCATCCGCACTACGGTCGCTGGTAAGCCCCCTGCAGAGCCCCGCCTTTACGGCGGGGCTTTTTATTGAGTGCGGGAAAGCCAACCGTCCGTCGGCCAACGTCTGAAAAAATCTCGCCAAGGTCGCTGTGGAGACAGTTTCACCCGTTAAAGTCGGCATGATGGACTCGACCGTCGAGCTGAAACACACAACGGTCATCGATTTGTCATGACGGAACCGCAATCTGAATCCGTCCGCATACAACAGGCTGATAACAACAAGGACGACTGGAATGCCAACACAAAATCCCCACCGCATCGTCGGTTTATGCACCTCGGGCAAGGTGTACAACGCCCTGACCGAGCTCAAGCACCTGGAAGGTCATCGTACGGCGAAGTTTCTCTCGTTGCTGGCGGAGAACCTGGTACGCAAGGGTTTGCTCAACGAGCACGAAATCGTGCACATGCTCGATCAAGTGGTGGACTGAACCAGCCCTCACTGGCATCAATGACCACTATCGAAAGCGTTGATTGTCCCTGAAACGACCAACCCCCTAAGGTAGCTCCATAGATTGATGGAGGTACTTTTCATGGCTCAGGTTCAAATCATGTCCGTTGTCGGCAGCGCCGTTCCCGCATCCCTCAGAGAGCTCGGATTGCTCGCCTGCTGGTATCTGGTGCGCGACGGCGAGCCCGTCAGCGGCCCGCTGACTTCGCTGCCAGCCGCCCAGGCGCTGTCGCAACAACTGATCAACGGCCCGTTCAAGGCTTAAGGCAACTGCACCTTCGGTCTGGTTTCGACGAAGAGCGCCCAGCTCGACATGAACAAGGCAGCAATCAGCGGCCCGATCACGAAACCATTAAGACCGAACACCGCCATCCCGCCCAGCGTCGAAATCAGGATCATGTAGTCCGGCATGCGCGTGTCCTTGCCCACCAGCACCGGACGCAGCACGTTATCCACCAGGCCGATCACGAATATCCCGAACAACGCCAGTACCACGCCCTGCCAGATCATTGCGCTGAGCAGAAAGTAAACCGCCACCGGCGCCCAGACGATCCCCGCCCCCACCGCCGGCAACAGTGACAGAAACGCCATCAATACCGCCCAGAGCAACGCACTGGGAATATCGAGAAACCAGAAAATCGCGCCGCCCAGTGCACCTTGCGTAATGGCCACCACCAGGTTTCCCTTGACGGTGGCGCGCACCACCCGATTGAACTTCAGTTGCAGTCGGCGTTTGTGATGTTCCTCCAGCGGCACCGCCGTACGCACCTTGCGCGCCAGTTCGGCGCCATCGCGCAGAAAGAAGAACAGCAAGTACAACATGATGAAAAAGCTCACCACGAAATCGAAGGTGCCCTGGCCGAAACTGAACGCCTGGGTGGCCAGCACCTGACTGCCCTGCATCGCTGCCTTGACGATTTTCTCGCGCACGGCATTGAGTTCGCCCATGCCGAAACGGTCGAGCAGGTGCTGAAAGTACGGCGGCAGGCTGTGCTTGAACTGCGTCAGATACGCGCCGATATCGAGCTTGCCGCTTTCGATATTGTCGTAAAGCGTCGCCCCTTCCTGCACCAGCAACACGCTGATGACGATCACCGGCAGAATCGCGATCACCACGCAGATACTCAGGGTGCACAGCGACGTCAAATTGCGTTGCCAGCCGAATTTCTGTTGCAACCGACGCTGCATCGGCGCGAACACAATGCCGAGAATCACTGCCCAGAACACCGCGCCGTAGAACGGCAGCAGGATCCAGATGAAGGCGACGGTCACCAGCAAGAGCAGCACGGTGAGGGATTTGAATTGCAGACTTTTTGGGTTCATGTCCGGTCCATGTCAGTCAGGCGCCAAACGCACCCGCCCAACTTAGTCAGCCCGTGCCCGCGCGAGTGCCATCTTTGTTCAAGGAGCATAGATCCAGATCAATAAACCCTCGCCGCACCTCGTTTACCCTCCCGCGCTTTTGCGACCGACACCGCCATGACGCCCTCCTTCACCCCGGAACTGCTCGCCCCCGCCGGCACCCTGAAAAACATGCGCTACGCCTTCGCCTACGGCGCCGATGCGGTCTACGCCGGTCAGCCGCGCTACAGCCTGCGGGTGCGCAACAACGAGTTCGACCACGCCAATCTCGCCCTCGGCATTCGTGAAGCCCAGGCTCAGGGCAAGCGTTTCTACGTGGTGGTCAACATCGCACCGCACAACGCCAAGCTGAAGACCTTTCTCAAGGATCTGGCACCGGTGATCGAGATGGCACCGGACGCGCTGATCATGTCCGACCCTGGCCTGATCATGCTGGTACGCCGTCATTTTCCGCAGATGCCGATTCATCTTTCAGTGCAGGCCAACACGGTGAACTGGGCGAGCGTCGAGTTCTGGCAGCAACAAGGGTTGAGCCGGATCATCCTGTCCCGGGAACTGTCGCTGGAAGAAATCGGCGAAATCCGCGAACAGGTGCCGGGCATGGAACTGGAAGTGTTCGTCCACGGCGCATTGTGCATGGCTTACTCCGGGCGCTGTCTGCTCTCCGGCTACATGAACAAACGAGACGCCAATCAGGGCACCTGCACCAACGCCTGCCGCTGGAAATATTCAGCACAGGAGGCTACGGAAAATCAGCTCGGCGAAATCGTCCAGACCTTCGAACCGCAACCGACCCTGGGCCTTGGCGCTCCCACCGATCAGGTGTTCCTGTTGCAGGAAGCCAATCGTCCCGGCGAGATGATGCCGGCCTTCGAAGACGAACACGGCACCTACATCATGAATGCCAAGGACCTGCGCGCCGTGCAGCACGTCGAGCGCCTGACCCGCATGGGCGTGCACTCGCTGAAGATCGAAGGCCGGACCAAATCGCACTTCTATTGCGCGCGCACCACTCAGGTCTACCGCCGGGCCATTGATGATGCGGTGGCCGGACGCGAATTCGACCGCAGCCTGATGACCGATCTGGAATCCCTCGCCCAGCGCGGCTACACCGAAGGCTTCCTGCGTCGACATGTGCATGACGAATATCAGAACTATCAGAACGGCAGCTCGGTGTCGGAGCGACAACAGTTTGTTGGCGAACTGACCGGAGAACGCCGGGACCGGCTGGCCGAGGTCAAAGTGAAAAACCGCTTTGCCCTGGGCGATCATCTGGAACTGATGACACCCAAGGGCAACTTTCACTTTGACCTGCACGAATTGCAGAACCTCAAGGGCGAAGCCATCGACGTGGCGCCGGGAGACGGGCACACCGTGTACTTGCCGATTCCGGATGCGGTGGATTTACGCTTCGGGTTGTTGATGCGTGATCTCGGCGCTGTTTAGACGCTGCTATCGAACCAGCGGCTTCAATTCGTGGCTGAAAACCGATCACGACTGTTGGTCAGGTGCAGCCACATCGCCGCGCGCGCCGCGTCGGGGTCCTGACGCTTGATCGCGTTGAGGATCGCTTCATGTTCGAGATTCGCCAATTGCCCGAGCTTGCTCAAATCCACTGCCCCGCGCTCGGCCGCATTGACCCGGGTGCGCGGAATCATCGCGCTGCCCAGGTGCTGCATGATTTCGGTGAAGCAGGCATTACCAGTGGCTTCGGCAATCAGCAGATGAAAGCGCCGGTCGGCCTCGACGCAGCTATCGTTGTTGGCCAATAGTCGCTGATAGTCGTCCAGCGCCTGACGCATCTGCAGCAGTTGCAGCTCGGTGCGGCGCTGCGCGGCCAGTGCCGCCGCTTGCGTCTCCAGCCCCATGCGCAATTCGAGAATGCTGCGCACGCCCAGCGCGGTGTCCACATTCAGCCGCAGCCCTTGCTCCGGCGCACGCTCGATCACGAACGTGCCGATGCCGTGCCGCGTCTCCACCAGCCCCGACGCCTGCAACTTGGAAATCGCCTCACGCACCACGGTACGGCTGACGCCGTGTTCCTGAACGATCGAGTTTTCCGACGGCAACTTGTCACCGGGCAGCATCTGGCCGAGCAGGATGCTCCGGGAGAGCTTTTCCACCAAGTCATGGGCCAGGTTGTGCGCACGCTTGCGTGCGGGAGCTTCGAGGTCTTCTTGCATGGTTCGGATCCGCAGGTCATGGCTGATCGATCGTAACACTGCGTCGAAGACTTGTATGAGCTCCTATGATTCCCCAGGCCAAACTTGTATGACAACATGGACATTTGCTTGGCAAACCCTCACTGACGATAACGCCGTCGCCTCCCGATCAACGGCATGCGTCTCTGCTTCACCGCAACAAAACGTCTTTAAAACCCAATGTATACGGCACAAACAGCCAAAAAAGCATAAAAACAATTCGCTGTAGATAAATTTGATTGGGCGTCTCTGCTTGTAGGACAAAAAAGTCTAGTTGTATGATGTCTATCAACAACGCAGCACCCAACCACACCCCCGCATAAAAATAACGAGTGGGAGAAAACCAAGTGAAATCATCCATTGCCGGGATGAGCGAAGGCGCCGATTTCGCGCTGTCCTGCGCCATCGCCAAAGTCAAACGCCACGTCCTGCCGCTGTTCGTCATCATGTTCATCGTCAACTACATCGACCGTGTGAACATCGGCTTTGTCCGCACCCACATGGAACATGACCTCGGCATCGGCGCCGCGGCCTACGGGTTCGGTGCCGGTCTGTTCTTCATTGGTTACGCGCTGTTCGAAGTCCCTTCCAACATGCTGCTGCAAAAGGTTGGCGCGCGAATCTGGCTGACCCGCATCATGCTCACCTGGGGCCTGGTGGCCGCCGGCATGGCGTTCATCCAGAACGAAACCCACTTCTACATCCTGCGATTTCTGCTGGGTGTGGCCGAGGCCGGCTTCTTTCCCGGCGTGATCTACTACTTCACTCGCTGGCTGCCCGCCGCGGAGCGCGGCAAGGCGATTGCGATTTTCCTGAGTGGCTCGGCCGTGGCCTCGCTGATCTCCGGACCGCTGTCCGGCCTGCTATTGCAGATTGAAGGTCTCGGACTGCATGGCTGGCAATGGATGTATTTCATTGAAGGCATGTTTTCGGTCGGTCTGTGCGTATTCGTGTGGTTCTGGCTCGATGCCAAACCCCACGATGCCAAGTGGCTGACCCCCGCCGAGCAGGATGCGCTGGTCAAAGCCATCGACGACGAACAGAAGGCCCGCGAGGCCGCGACGTCGATCCGGCCGTCCATGGGCAAGCTGCTCAAGGATCGCCAGATCATCCTGTTCTGCCTGATCTACTTCTTCATCCAATTGACGATCTACGCCGCGACGTTCTGGCTGCCGAGCATCATCAAGAAAATGGGCGAGATGAGTGACTTCCAGGTCGGCCTGTTCAACTCGATTCCGTGGTTGCTGTCGATCATCGGCATGTATGCGTTCGCCTCGTTCTCGGCGAAGTGGAAACACCAGCAGGCGTGGGTGGCCACCGCACTGTTGATTGCCGCAGCGGGGATGTTCATGTCCACCATCGGCGGGCCGATCTTCGCGTTCGTCGCGATCTGTTTTGCCGCGCTGGGTTTCAAGTCTGCGTCGTCGCTGTTCTGGCCGATTCCGCAGGCCTATCTCGATGCGCGGATCGCCGCGGCGGTGATCGCGCTGATCAACTCGGTGGGCAACCTCGGCGGCTTCGTCGCCCCCACCACGTTCGGCCTGCTGGAACAGCACACCGGTTCGATCCAGGGCGGCCTCTATGGTCTTGCCGCGACCTCGATCATCGCCGCGCTCACCGTGTTCGCCGCCCGCACGACACCCAAATCCGCACCTGATAACGCCGTGGCCGATGCCGCGCCGAAACACGCTTGAAAGGACAATCCGATATGACCGCACACGACATCGCCAAAGCCCCGATCATCACCGAAATGCAAGTCCTCCCGGTGGCCGGCCACGACGGCATGCTGCTCAACCTGAGCGGCGCCCACGGGCCGTTTTTCACCCGCAACATCGTCATCCTCAAGGACAACGCCGGCCATACCGGCGTCGGTGAAGTACCCGGTGGCGAGCGCATTCGCCAGACCCTTGAGGACACCCGCAGCCTGGTGGTCGGCAGCCCGATCGGTACGTATCAGAAAATCCTCAACCAGGTTCGCCAGACTTTCGCCGACCGCGACGCCGGCGGCCGAGGCCTGCAGACCTTCGACCTGCGCATCACCATTCACGCGGTCACCGGGCTGGAAGCCGCCCTGCTCGACCTGCTCGGCCAACACCTCGACGTACCGGTGGCCGCTCTGCTCGGTGAAGGCCAGCAGCGTAATGAAGTAAAGATGCTCGGTTATCTGTTCTATGTGGGGGATCACCGGGAAACCGACCTCGCCTATCGCAGCGAACCGGATGCCGACAACGACTGGTTCCGCGTGCGTCACGAGAAAGCCATGACCGCCGACGCCGTGGTGCGCCTGGCCGAGGCGGCCCATGGGCGTTACGGCTTCAAGGATTTCAAGCTCAAGGGCGGCGTGCTCAGCGGCGATGCCGAAATCGAAGCGGTGACCGCACTGGCCGAGCGCTTCCCCGAAGCCCGCATCACCCTCGACCCCAACGGCGCGTGGTCACTGAAAGAAGCGATCCGGCTGTGCCGCGATCAGCATCGTGTGCTGGCCTACGCCGAAGACCCGTGTGGTGCGGAAAACGGCTATTCGGGCCGTGAAGTGATGGCCGAATTCCGTCGCGCCACCGGCCTGAAAACCGCCACCAACATGATCGCCACCGACTGGCGCGAGATGGGCCATGCGATTCAGTTGCAATCGGTGGATATCCCGCTGGCCGACCCGCATTTCTGGACCATGCAGGGCTCGGTGCGCGTGGCGCAGATGTGCCACGAATGGGGCCTGACCTGGGGCTCGCACTCCAACAACCACTTCGACATTTCTCTGGCGATGTTCACCCACGTCGCGGCCGCCGCGCCGGGTGACATCACCGCCATCGACACCCACTGGATCTGGCAGGACGGCCAGCGCCTGACCAAGGCCCCGCTGCAAATCGTCGACGGCTGCGTGCAGGTGCCGACGAAACCGGGGCTGGGCGTGGAACTGGACATGGACCAGGTGGCCAAGGCCCACGAACGCTATAAACGCATGGGCCTTGGCGCGCGGGATGACAGCGTGGCAATGCAGTTTCTGATTCCGGGCTGGACGTTCGATAACAAGCGCCCCTGCCTGGTGCGCTGATCCGGATTCAACGCAATTTCCTGTGGGAGCGAGCCTGCTCGCGATGGCGGAGTGTCAGTCGATAAACTTTTCGAATTTGAGGCCGTCTTCGCGAGCAAGCTCGCTCCCACAAGGACTTTCACTAGCCTGAAGTTTCCAGCAACCAGTGTTTGAACGCCGCCATCGCCGACGTCTCCGGCCGTGACTGCAAGCGCGTCAGCCAATAGCTGCCGGTGGTGATTTCAATGGCAAAGGGTTGGCGGATCAAGTCTGCCGCCAGTTGCCGGGCGAACATCAACGGCGGTGCCAACGCCACGCCGCCCCCCTGCAGCGCCGCTTCCATCATCGCCAGCGACGAGTCGAACACGATGCTCTGGGGCGGCGCGGCGTGGGTGGCCATCCCCGCCGCATGAAACCATTCCGGCCACTCATCGGTGCGATAGGAACGCAACAGACGCTGCTGCAGAAGATCCCCTGGCGTGTGCAGTTGCCGGGCAATTTCCGGCACGCAGAGCACCGACAACGGCGCCTCCAGCAAACGGGTCGCCTCGATACCGTGCCAGGCCCCGGCGCCAAACCGGATCGCGTAATCCAGACCTTCGGCAGCGACGTCCACTCGATTGTTATTGGTCGACAGCCGCAAATCGATGAGCGGATGTTTCGCCTGAAAGTCCGCCAGCCTCGGCAACAACCAGCCCACGGCAAAAGTACCTACCGCGCCGACCGTGAGCATTTCCCGATACTGCCCGCCCGCCAGACGCTCGAGCATCTGCGCGATATGATCGAACGACGTGGTCAGCACCGGCAAAAGGGTTTCGCCCTCGCCGGTCAGCATCAGCCCCCGCGGCAGGCGTTTGAACAGGATCACCCCGAGTTGCGCCTCAAGGCTTTTGACCTGATGGCTGACAGCCGCCTGAGTCACGCACAACTCCACCGCAGCACGGGTGAAGCTCAAATGGCGCGCAGACGCTTCGAAAGCGCGCAGTGCATTCAAGGGCAATTGAGGTCGAATCATGCCAGATCCCAAATTTTTCTAATGGCTCGTCCGAGTTTTCATCGTTTGTCGAAAGACGCCGGACTGCCTAGATTTGGCGCTGCCGATCAGCCGGCCCGACGGAAAACACTCGCAGTGTAGCGGGATAACACCAACAACACTCATGGAGAGTGGCTCAACGATGCCTTCAATAAACCTGAACAAACTCAAGTCCTGCAGCGCTTTCGGACTGTTCTTCAGTGCCGCCACCTGCCTGGCTGCCCCACAGAGCGACGACCAGTTGCAGGCGCTGGTCAAGGCCACCGTGACACCGGTGATGCAGCAGCAGGACATTGCGGGTATGGCGGTCGCCGTGACCGTCGATGGCAAGGCGCATTACTTTAACTACGGTATTGCCGACAAAAGCACCGGGCAAGCGGTGAGTGAAAACACCCTGTTCGAAATCGGCTCGGTGAGTAAAACCTTCACCGCAACCCTCGCTGCCTACGCCCAGGCCACCGGCAAACTCGAGTTCTCCGACAAGGCCAGTCAGCACTGGCCCGAGCTGAAAGGCAGTGCCTTCGACAAGATCAGCCTGCTGCAACTGGCCACCTACAGCGCGGGCGGGCTACCGCTGCAATTCCCGGATGCCGCAGACTCTTCCGACAAGATGCTCGGCTATTACCAACAGTGGAAACCGACGTATCCCGCAGGCAGTCAACGCCTGTATTCCAATCCGAGCATCGGCCTGTTCGGCTACCTGGCGGCGAAAAGCTTCGGCCAGCCGTTCAACCAGGTCATGACTGAAACCCTGCTGCCGAAACTCGGGCTCAAGCACACCTACCTGTCGGTGCCTGCGTCTGAACAAAAGCGTTATGCCCAGGGCTATGACAAGAACAACAAACCGATTCGGGTCAGCCCCGGCGCACTGGATTCCGAAGCTTACGGCGTGAAAACCAGCGCCGCCGACCTGCTGCAATATGTCGAAGCCAACCTCGACACCGCGAAACTCGAAACACCGCTGCAGAAAGCCATCGCCCTCACCCACACCGGCTACTACACCGTCGGCGACATGACCCAGGGCCTGGGCTGGGAACGCTACACCTACCCGATCAGCCTCGACCGCCTGCTGGACGGCAACTCGACGCCCATGGCCATGGAACCACACAAGGTCAAATGGCTGAATCCGCCACAGCCTGAACCGGCAAACGTGCTGCTGAACAAGACCGGTTCCACCGCCGGCTACGGTGCCTACGTCGCGTTCGTGCCATCGAAAAAGGTCGGGCTCGTGATTCTGGCGAATCGCAATTACCCCAACGGGGAGCGGGTGAAGATTGCGCACAGGATTCTGGAAGAGTTGACCCGGTAATCACGCCAAAAAAAACGGGCGACCCGAGAAGGTCGCCCGTTTTTGTTTGGGGGATTGAAAACTACGCCTGTAGCTTCCAGCCCAGTACATCCATCAGGTCACAGCTGTCGCGCAGAGGGATCGCCAATACCCGGGCGAAGTCCTGCAGCAGCAAGGCGTCATGACCGATGCCGTCGCTGAGGGAAAGTGTTTCCAGCAGTTGAGTCACGCTGCGCAATCGGTAGGCGGCAGTGCCGTGGAGTACGTCTACCGGGGCTTCGCGATCGATCAGGAGACAGGGAATTTGGCAGTCGATGCCGGTGATGGGGATGTAGCGGGGTTTGGTTGAGTCGGTGGAACGTTCAGGTGATTCGAAATCCGTTTTCTTCATGTGTGTAACTCCGATGGGATTGTGAAAAACGCTACCCATCTCACTTCCACATGAGGGTGGTAGCTGTACGCAGGTGTGGAAGACCGAGCCAATCACCCGAACCCGGCGCACTCGAAAGCGCTCCCGCGTACAGCCACCATAAGGCCGCGATGTTGACATAAAAGATGTCGCCATGCGCTTTATGAGGCTTGGTGAATGAGTCTGAAACCGGACTTCCACATCCGACCGCTGATTTTGCAGCGGTCCGGAAAGGTTATCGGCACGGCTTTCGGAGCACCAGCTCACCAACGCCGCCGCATTTTGAAGGAAATGTCCGACGGAATTGAAGGGAGTTGCGCAGCTCATTCTGGTGGGAATATGCGGCAACTATTTTCATGGGTGACCAGGTGAAGTGGAGTATCTACACTCCAGCGAATCAATCCGTGGCCGGTGATGACATAATGCGCGCCAAAGCCCTCTTACCGACCAGACCATAAGGTGATGCATTGCAGATTTTCAGCTTTAACCTAACGGACGTCGGTCGATTCAACGAATTGGACGTTCAACTGGCACCTACTAATAAGACCTCATCAAACGTTACGGTTTTTGTGGGGAACAACGGTGCCGGGAAAACTACGCTTTTAAAGTCGCTCGCCACCTCACTGAGCTGGTTGGTCGCCAGAATTCGTACTGAAAAAGGAATTGGCAGTCATTTAGCAAATGATGACATCCGAAACGGTGCCTCCATCGCCATGGTTCATGTAGCAGTGTTAGACACTTCTCTGGCACGTTCAAACATTCCTGAGGTGTTCGCGAAGGAAACCCTATTCAGTTGGACAGTCGCAAGAGTCAAGCAAGGACGAAAATCCGCGTCCCATAGTGTGCTGACAGACGCCAGTCGATTAGCAGACCACTACCGCACACTACTAACTGCTGATAACAAAGCTTCTCTTCCCTTGGTCGCCTATTATCCGGTGGAGCGCTCAGTCCTTGAAATTCCGTTAAAAATCCGCACCAAACACACCTTCGACCAACTCGACGGCTACGACAACTCTCTCAACCGAGGCGTGGATTTCCGCCGTTTCTTCGAGTGGTTCCGCGAGCGCGAGGACAGCGAAAACGAAACTGGCATTTCCGACACTGCACTAGCCGAAATCTCGATAAAGTTCGGCTATGACAGTGATGTTTGGAAAACCCTGTCCAAACTGAAAGCCTCGTCCCGCGACCGCCAGCTAACCGCCGTCCGCTCAGCCATCGCCGCCTTCATGCCGGGCTTCACCAACCTGCGTGTGCAACGCAAACCTCGCCTGCACATGGCCATCGACAAGGACGGCGTCACTCTCAACGTTGCCCAGCTATCGCAAGGCGAGAAGTCGATGATGGCGCTGGTCGGTGATATCGCCCGCCGCTTGGCAATGATGAACCAGTCGCTGGACAACCCGCTCCACGGCGACGGCATCGTGCTGATCGACGAAGTGGATCTGCACCTGCACCCAAAATGGCAACGCAGCTTGATCCGCCAACTGAGCGAAACCTTCCCCAACTGCCAGTTCGTACTGACCACCCATTCGCCACTGGTGATCAGCGACGCCAAGGATGTGCTGGTTTACGTGCTCAATAACGGAGAGCTCCACGAACACAACGGCCTTTACGGTCTCGATGCCAATCAGGTGTTGCTGGAAGTCATGGACACCGATATCCGCAACAGCGACGTTCAAAAACGTTTGAACGCGTTGCTCGAACGCTTGCAGGACGGCGATCTGGAAACCGCACAGAAGCTATTCGCCGAACTGGCAGAAGAACTTCCAGACGGTCATATCGAACTGGCGAAAGCAGCGCTGTTGCTGCGCAAGCTGGAGCTGCGTCGTGCGTAAGATCACCAAGGGAGCCGAGCCGGAACAACTCATCAGATGGAAACGCGCCAACACAACATTACGTTACCGGGACCTGCCCAGCGAAGAACGTGTGAGCGTGCGCACGGCTTGTATAGCGGAACAGTTCAGCCTTTGCGCCTATTGCTGCCAGACCATTGCAGGCGACAACTCACATAACGAGCACGTTGAAGCCCAGGATAAAGCCCCCAATCGCACATTGGAGTTCACCAACATCGTCGCCAGTTGCCAGCGCCAGAATCAATGTGGACATCATCGAGGCACGCGCCCACTAGATCTGACGCCTTTGATGGAGGAATGCGAGTCGGAATTGAAGTTTTATCTGTCCGGTAGAGTGACCGGCAAAACCGAACGCGCAAATTCAGCTGTGGAAATCTTGAATCTGGGTCATACCGAAGAAAGCAATCGCGGACTCATAGGCGCGCGGAAACAGCTGGTTGATCAGTTGATCTTCACAGGAGGCATGCAACCTGATGACCTTGAAGATGAAGAGCTTCTGGGGATTCTCCTGGATGACATGCTGACTCCCAAGAATGGCCAGCTCGCGGCTTTTTCTCCGGTTCTGGTCAATGTCATCCGTCAGCTCCTGCCCTGATATTCAAAGTATCGCGGTCATTCCGGCGGACAAAAAAATGGCGAACGTTTAATCACGTTCGCCATTTTCATTCAGAGCCTGCCGCAATCAATCATCCGGCATTTCCGGCGGCTTGGCCGGTTTGGTCGGTTTCGCCGGTTTTGTCCCTTTCGCACCTTTGGCCGGCGCCGGTTCTGCAGCAGCCGGGGCCGTCACCACAGTGGAAGTAGTTTCTTTCTCGGCGGCAGGCAGCGCATCGATGGTGTCGAAAATTTTCTTCAGGTCGACCGTCGCCGCTTCATCCCCCGAAGCCGACAGTTTGGTCTCGCCATCCTTACCCACCAGAAAGACCTTCGGATACGCCCCGGCGCCCAGCTTCAGCGAGCGCAGCAGCGCCATGGTTTGCTGCTGCTCCATGCTTTTGCCATCGACCTGACCGCTCATGCTCAGGATGGTGTAAACCTTGATCTTGCGGTCGGCGATGCCTTGTTTGTTGGCCGGGTCGTCCAGCGCTTTTTTCAGGCTGACCCAATAAGAATCGACCGTACTGGAAGCGATCACGATCACCGGGCGGTTGATGCCCTTGTCGACGTCCAGAGGGGAATCGCCGTCGGCGGCGAACAGGGGGCCGGCAATCGCCAGCAAGAGTGTCAGGGTCAGTGACCTGATGAGCATGCGCATCTCCTTTTGATATCCACGCTCTAATGATTGCGCATCGTGGCGATTGTTCCGGGGTTGCCCGGCAAATATGTGTCGCCTTGTTCAAAGCGTAGGTCAGCAACGATTTTGCGCAACCGCATGCGCTTGATCATGTCGCGCATTTGATTACCTTTTATGACCGTATCGGGATGACGATTCAGCGCGAAGCGCTCGCCTGGAACAGTACCGAATCCAGCGCCGCTTCCAGCCCGGCCGAATCGACACGTCGGCCTTCGAGCCGCAGCGCTCCGCCATCAAGGCTGACGCTCAAGGTCACCGCAGGCTTGTCACCCGGATACTTGCGCAGCAACAGGTCAATGCCGTCGGCTGTTTCTTTGCTGGAGTTCAGATCCCACTGGCTTGCGCTCAAGTCCAGTAGCGTCTGATTGCGCTGTTGATCGACCACCCGCGGCGCATACAGCCAGTGGCTCATGCGCATTTCCCGGGGCTCGACCGTGATGGCGAGGCGGCCATTGCAATGGAATGTCGTTTCGCTCATGGCTGCCTGCCAATCAGAACGCCAGTTTGTAACCAATCAACACCAGCATGGTCGCCAGGCATGGACGCAGCAGTTCATCGGAGACCCGACCGGTCAGGTGACTGCCAAGCCAGATGCCCGGCAGCGAGCCCATCAGCAGGAAACCCAGCACGCTCCAGTCCATGTTGCCCATGCTCGCATGCCCGAGGCCGGCGACCAGGGTCAGCGGTACGGCGTGGGCGATTTCGGTGCCGACCAGACGGCGCGTCGGCAGCAGCGGATAGAGGATGAACAGCGCGACGGTGCCGAGGGCTCCGGCGCCGATGGAGGTCAGGGCGACCATGGTGCCGAGGATCAGGCCGGTGATCACCGTCATGATATTCAAGCGAGTTCCGCTGGGGTTGTAGTTGCCGCCTGCGCGTTTGTGGGCGAATGCCAGCAGGCGTTTCTTGAACAGAATCGCCATTGCGGTGGCGAACAGCACATAGCCCAGCGCCTGCTTGATGATGGCGTTCATCGCATCCGGCGCGGTGTGCAGGGTACTGAGGAACCACAACGTCATCGCCACCGCCGGGACGCTGCCCAGGGTCAGCCAGCCGGTAATGGCCCAGTCGATGTTCTTGTTTTTCCTGTGGACCAGCACGCCGCTGGATTTGGTGATAGCGGCGTACAGCAGATCCGTGCCCACCGCCGTGGCCGGATTGATGCCGAACCACAGCAGGATCGGCGTCATCAACGAACCACCGCCGACACCGGTCATGCCGACGATGAACCCCACCACCAGCCCGGCAACCACCAGGCCGAAATTTGCCAATTCCATGAAAACATCCAGAAGACGACAGGAAAAATCCGGTCCGCAGCATAGCGATTTTTCTTATAACCACCTATATCGATCCGATCTATCGTTATTCCATTTCACTGCACCGGTAGAAAATTCAAAAACAGCAGACTCTGGGCATAATTCAAACCGATGCGTCGGTAACGCTCGTCGAGCATCTGGGTCAGCAGATCCAGACGAGCCACGACTTTGCCGAACTCCGTGGCGAAACTCAGGTTGCTGCCCTCCTCCGATATCTCATTGGAAAACAGCAGCGGCTGGCCTTCTTTGTTTTGCCGCTGGGCAAGGATCCACGTGGCTTTCTCGATGTTGCGCGCGGCGTTGTTGACGAAGGTCGGGTTGATCGCATCGGTCATGTAGAACTCGGTACGGTTGCCGTGAGCGGTGACCAGCATGCTGCCGATGGCATAAATGAAGGCGCCGACCCGGTCACCCAAAAACTCCGGGCTCATGGCATAGCTCAGTGCCGCCAGATCTTTCTTGCCGCCGAGAGTCGGCAGCGGTTGCTGCTGCTCAATGGCCAACCGCACCTGCTTGACCGCCGTGCGGATGTCGAGGAAGCCGGATTTGCGCAATTCGTCCGGGTTGCGCAGGTACAACTTGCCCATCAAGCGATAGAGGCTGTCGAGATTGTCGCGCATCGCCAGGGTGGCCATGCGGTCGACGCTGGTCTGGAGAAATTCCTGTGGCCTGCCCTCGCGCATCTGACTGATGAAATTGTTGCCGTCCTGGTGGCTGCAAGCGCCGAGCAACAGCGTCGACAGGCAGACCAGCAACAGACACGGGCGATGAATGAATGCAGCGATGTGGGGCAAAACTCTCGGCATGAATTCTTTGACGGACACGTTGCTGTGCGGCGGGAGTCACCGCAACCTGGCCATGGATAGAGCCGGGGATTTCGCAAAAGTGCGGTGCCGCAGAGTTTTCCCGACTTTCGGTGTTTGACGAATCACCATTTAGTCCGACTTTATTTTTGCAAAATGCGTTTAATCGTCTATAAATTTTTACTCAAACGCCTATTAGCATGACTATTTAGTGATTTTGAAAACAACAACAAAAAAGGAAGGTCAACCATGCTTCAATCCCGACAATCACTCTGCGGCCTCGGACTGTCCCTGATGATCGCCACCCTCTCCGCCCAGGCCGCCGGCCTGACCAGCGAACACAAAGCCTTCGGCAAAACCAATGACGGCACGCCGGTCGAGCAATACATCCTGCGCAACAGCCATGGCATGCAGGCCACGGTCATCACTTACGGCGCGACCTTGCAGGCGCTGCAGGTGCCGGACAAACACGGCAGGCTCGACGACATCGTCCTCGGCTTCGACGATGTGCAGGGTTACCAGAAAGGCACCGCATACTTCGGCGCGACCATCGGCCGCTTCGGCAATCGCCTGGCCGACGGCGCCTTCGAGCTTGACGGCAAACGCTATCAAGTGCCGCAGAACGACAAGACCAATGCCTTGCACGGCGGCACGCAGGGTTTCGACAAAAAGGTCTGGAAGGCAACGGAAACCAAAGACAAGGATTCGGTCGGCGTGACCCTGACCTACCTGTCGGCGGATGGCGAAATGGGTTTCCCCGGTAACCTCACCACCGAAGTGACCTACCGCCTCACCGACAACAACGAACTGCGCATCGACTACAAGGCCAGCACCGACAAACCGACCGTGCTCAACCTGACCAACCACAGCTACTTCAACCTCGCCGGTGCCGGCAATGGCGACATCCTCAAGCAGGTCGCCACCCTGCACGCCAGCCATTACACCCCGGTCACCGCCAAACTGATCCCGACCGGCGAACTGGCCCCGGTGGCCGGCACGCCGATGGACTTCACCAAACCCACCGCCATCGGCCAGCACATCAAGGCCGATCACCCGCAGTTGAAATTCGCCGAACCGCAACACGGCGGCTTCGATTTCAACTGGGCGCTGGACACCCAGGGTGACGTCAGCAAACTCGCCGCCGAAGTCAGCGACCCGCAATCCGGTCGCCACCTGCAGCTGTACACCAGCGAACCGGGTGTGCAGTTCTACACCAGCAACTTCCTCGACGGCACGGTCAAGGGCAAGGGTGGCAAGGTCTATCCGCACTGGGGTGCGTTCACCCTGGAAACCCAGCACTACCCGGACTCGCCGAACCAGCCGAACTTCCCGAGCACCCGACTGGATCAGGGACAGACCTACACCCAGAGCGTGGTGTTGAAGTTTTCTGCGAAGTAAAAGCAAAAGATCGCAGCCTGCGGCAGCGTCTACAGGGGAAAATCAATCCTCATGCAGAGCTGTCGCAGGCTGCGACCTTTTTGCTTCTTGAACCCTTGGACCGGCCCTGCCCACTCTGGATATCGACCAAGGCAGACAGAAGTAACCGAAATTCAGGGACTCAGCTGATTACGGCGCCTTTCGGGCCACTGGAAATCAACGCGGCTCCACAGGCGGTTTTCATGCCGTCCAGCGCGATGGGCACGCCATCGACGGTGTAGGTGCTGCTGCCCTCGGCAATAGGAAAAACCCCTTTGCACAAGGGACAGCTGACTTTGTGACCAACCCCGGCAATTGGCTTACCGTTGAGGTTGGTTTGGGAGAATGCTTCGAGCACCTTGCCACCGTGTGTGGTGGAGTCGCCCAAGCGGATTGCGTCTTTCATGTAGTCACTCCTTTGACTCGAGGGTTAGCTGCCCGCTTCAATCTGTTGACCCGCGAGCAGCCCTCACTTTTTACTCAGCCATCCAGACGTCTTCATACCCTTCGCTATCGATGATGAATTTCGCGCCCGTGGGAAGGCAGAGATAGTTCACAACCTGCGGTAACATTTCGCTCAAGTGCTGAATGTGAACAGCCTGATAAAAGTCATCAGCTGCCGAGTAGTCGCCGCAGTGAATGAACCAGCTAACGTTCCCGCCTTCCGGCAATTGAACCCTGGTGCCGTAGATTGGTGACTTGCCAAGCGATCCAATGGCCACGGCCACCATCTCTTCTGGAGGGAGCACAGGCAGTCCGTACTGCTCACAGACCTTCTTCTGCAAATCGTCGGGATAAACGGGTTCAGCCTTTTGCATTGATCAGATTCCCAGCTTGGTTTTCATACATTTTGAGAAGAATGAAGCATGGCCACCCTGCTTTCTGGAGCAGACTGGGCAATGCGATTGCACAGCCCCCAGCGAGGTCTGGTGCGTCTTGTCGTTACTGCCTGTCCGATAGTACTCCACCACCAACGCATCTTTGTGATCCGCCACCATTTTAGGCGCGACCGTTCCACATACAACGCACGGGACACCTTGTACGGAAGCGGTTTGAGCTGTCGTGGGCCCACAGGCCGAGTCACGGGCATAGGGTTTGGTGATACCAGGCTTGGGGTCGAACTGGGTATTGTCAGGCACCCCCAAGTTGCTCAGGGGGACGGATTTCCCTTTGCCGTCGGTGGTGTTCGTCAAGCCCAACGGGTCGACCCAGCCTGTCGGGTTCGGTGCATACGCATAGGTGTTCAAGCCACCCGCATATCCCACCGGATCTTTGCTGATGAATCGACCAACTCCAGGATCGTAATAGCGATGGCGGTTGTAGTGCAGTCCTGTTTCCTGGTCGTGATACTGCCCCTGAAACCGGATCGGGTTGGTCAATCCCTGCTGCTGCGCCCACGCAGAACGTTTTTCGTGAGCCTCACCCCAAGCCTTGTAATGCGCACTCCATGCAATCTCGCCATTCTGGTCCGTCAGTTCTTGTGGCGTGCCAAGATGATCGCACTGATACCAAGCCAATGCATCGAATAGTTGCGGTGTCGGCTTGAAATTCCAAAGGGGATCATCGTCGAGACTGTATTCGCCGCCATAATCCGGCAGGCTCGGCAATTGAATCGGATTGTGTGAAAGAGCTTGGGCTACCGGTATGAAACTGCCGGGCTCAAAGATGTAATGAACCGTGCGCCCCGAACTTCCGTCCGCTTGTGCCGGGCTGCTTTCCCACGCCAGATTGTCTCCGTCCCAGCCAAACAGCGTGAACCCGCAGCCAAGCTCTCGTTGTTTACGCGTGCGCTCGTTACGGTTCCATTGAGAGCCTGCTTCCGAACGCTCCTTATAATGAGCGTTCGAGTCCTTGTACAAGCGCCGACCCAAGGCATCGTATGCGAAGTCGACGCTCAGACGCGCGTCGTCG
Source organism: Pseudomonas sp. BW7P1 (assembly GCF_024981055.1). Lineage (NCBI taxonomy): Bacteria > Pseudomonadati > Pseudomonadota > Gammaproteobacteria > Pseudomonadales > Pseudomonadaceae > Pseudomonas > Pseudomonas sp. BW7P1. Next base: position 4,047,470 of record NZ_CP103374.1, read on the forward strand.
AAGTTCACCAGACGGTCGAACAGATCCCAGCGCATGCGGCTGTAATTGCCGTTCTGCCAGCGCTGGATAAGATTGCCCCTCTCGTCGTATTCGTAATGCGTACCGGCGTACTCCCGTAAAAGGTTGTCCAGTAACTTGCTGCGCGGCTTGTCTTGATCCAGCGGTCGACGAATTTGCGTAACCGCATCATCCAGCAGATTGCTGGCCGGATCGAAAGCAAATGTTTCCGTACTCAAGCGGCTGACGGCGCTGATGAGACGACCGACCGGGTCGTAGCGGTAAGCCAGTGGCCCGCGACGGGTGTCATTCAGGTCGGTCAGTTGGCCAATCGCATCGTACTTGTACTCGCGTTTGAGCAGCGTCGTTTTGTCATCGCTGCGTCCAAGCAACTGCTCTTGGAGCCGACCTGCCGGATCCCACTTCTGTGTCTGCAGTAATCTGTTGCCTTGATGACGTGCCACTTCACGATGTAGATCGTCACGCTCGTACCCGATCAGGTCATGCTCATCCAGGCGCAACCCCAGAAGATGGCCGCTCCCATAGGTCAACCAACTGACCTTGTGCCCATCTGGCCGAATGGTCGCGATTCGCTGATTGAGAGCATCATATTCATGGTGCCAGACGGCCGCCAAAGGCTTGTCGAGATCCAGATAATGCTGATGCTCTCGGATCAGGTTGCCTGCCGGGTCATGGAACCAATGCAGACGACTGTTAGCGTTGCTGGCCATGACCAAACGACCATTACCATCGTAGGCGTAGGTTTCGCTTTGAGACTCACCGCCCAAGCTGGCATGGCGATCCGTCAGCCGCCCCATCGAGTCGAAGGTGAATTTGATGACGCGTTGGCCATTAAGTTTGCTGGCCAGGCGACCGGTTTCAGGATCGTATTGATAACGCGTGATCCGACCATCGAAACCGGTTTCCTCCAACAACCGGCCCAGTGGGTCATAGTGAAAGTGGGCCCGCCGTTCGTTCTGGTTCTCCAACTCGACCAGCCGTCCCAACCGATCCCAGTTGTAACGCAAGGTCTGCTCGGCGGCATCCACACGTTCGCTGACAAGTCCTGCCGCCGTGTAGCTCCAGGTCGTGCATTGCCCCAAGGCATCCACGTGTACCAGCAACCGTCCCTCGGCATCGCGTTCAAAGCGCTCTTCAGTTTTGTCCGGGTGTATGATCAGCACCAACTGACCGTTCTTGTACTCGTATTCTGTGCTTTGTCCCGCCGCATCGGTGAAACAGATCAGTTGACCACGAGCGTCGTATTCCCACGCGCTGGTCTTGCCGGAGCAGTCGGTATATTTGGCCAACTGGCCAGCATCGTTGTATTCGATAACCTTCTCATTGCCGTTGGCATCCTTGATCGCAGTGGGAAGGCCGGCCTTGTTGTAGGCATACTCGGTCTTGTTGCCTAGAGGATCTACCGCCTCGACCAGATTGCCGTGGTCGTCATACTCCCGCTGCCACAGACCGCCCTCTGCATCGCTGATCTTGATCAGTTGATCATGATCGTTGAAGGCGTAGTGCTCCACGCTGCCATCCGGTCGGATATGCTCAAGCAGGTTCCCGCGCTCGTCGTAGCTGTAGCGGTCGGTGCTGCCATCCGTGTGGACATGACGAATCAGATTCTTGGCATTATCACGGAAGAACCATTCAGAACGTTCATCCGGATAACGAATGCGATACGTGTAGCCAAGAATGTCGTAGTAGTGCCAGGTTTCATTACCGTAGGCATCCGTCACATAGGTCAAACGAATGTTTTCGTCCCATTCCAGACGGGTATCGAAACTGCCATCATCCGCCCACTCACGAATCGCTTTGGCATCCGAACCCTGACCTTGCCATTCGAGGTTCATGCCCCGGGCCGTCCGATCGGTGTAACGCGTAATCAAATGATGCTGATACTGGTATGACCATGTAGCGCCATTCTGATCCTGGGCCAGAATCAGGTCGCCGAAGGCGTCGTATTGGTAACCACACAGTTGACGCTGAGGCACACCTTCGTGAATTTCCCATACCCCGGTCAGGCGGCCGTGGTCATCAATCATTGTCCCCAGGTGCGAAAGCACCTGAGTGACATCGTCCTGATAAGTGATCAGATCAGACAGTATCGATTCACTACCGTGACGATGTTCGTAGTGCAGCATGATGCCGGCACCATTGCGCAGCACAACACCGGCCAACAGGTATTGCTGACCACGACGGACGTAGGTTTCCTTGCGCTCAAAGCCTTGACACCGCAGTAACCGGTCTTCACTCACCCGTATCAGAGTGACGTTTTCCACGGCATCGTAATGAAACAGTCCAACTTTGGGCTGTGGGTACTCCTGGCTTCTGCCATCGGAACCGAAAAACACCAAGTCATCGCCCCGACAGTCGAAGCGAGTGCTGAACTCGGTCACCCAACGCGCGCCCAAAACGCCATCGTCATATGCGTCCAGACGTGAGTTGTAGATACGTGACCACTCAATCGGGAATGCGCCGGGAAGGCTGAAGTCGGTGTGACGAAGCAGCTCCGATCCCAACGAAAAGCTGATGCTGTGGCAAGTACCTGTACAGGCGACGTTCTTGTCCGGATTAGCCACGCCTTTTGCCGGCGCCTGACGACTGGTGGCTTCCAGACGCCCCTCACCGGCCTTGTGTTGAGCCTTGCTGGTAGCGTTCGGTTTAACGCTTGCGCTCTGACCATGACCGCGACGCTTACGCCATGCTACAACAGCACCACTGAGCATCTGCAACAACCAGCCGATTGAGTGACGCGTGCCGGGGTCGCCCAACTTGCTCAATTGGGTTTTGATCTCCGGCCCCATCGCCCTCAATGTTCCTGTATGGGTCAGAACCAGTTTTTTTGCTTCATCTGGGAGAAGATTCTTCGCCGCGCTATTGGCGACCCCTTTGCCAATAGCTTTGTAAGCACTGAAGGCCGCACCAAAAATGTTGCTGATGGCGGCTTTCGGATCGCTGAGTAACTGATTGCCCGCCGCAGTAATTTTCTGGCTGGCTGCTCGAGCATCGCCTTTTGCATCCAGCTTGCCGTTGACCACGGCCTCAAGGCCCTTGGCGATTTCATTGACTGCGCTTTCGCCCAGTTTTCCGGCATCGGCAAGAATGCCGGACAGCTTGCCTTGCGCCTGTTTGACGAAGTCGTCGATGGTGCCGACGATGGTCGCATTCAAGTGCCCGACCAGCACCTCGATCATAGAGTCACCGAGCAGCATCTTAGCGCTGTTGCGCAGCTCTTGACGCACCAGGAACAGAGTCGGCCGCATGCTCATACGCGCCGCAGCCATGGTCGGGGGCGCCGGCAATACGCCGATCAGATTGATGCCCAGGCTTACCCAATCGAGCAACTCACGCTGCTTGCTTTTGGCCAGGGTAACAATATCGCCCAGTGCGTCCACCAGCGCCATTATGTTGCCCACTACAGGTAAGGCACCTGCGACACTCTTTATACGATCCAGTGTCACCACATTACCGCTGATCGATTGAAGCCAAGCGTCAAATCTGGCCGCTCCGCGTCCCACGTCCTGCACATCCAATGTGTTCAACGGAACAACGGCAACCTGTGGTTCGCGTTTTTTCGCCCCACCTGCATCAGTCGTCATGACAACACCTCATCCACCGATAATCCCGGTGTTTTCAGGGAACGTTTCGGTAGACTCGGCAACTTGCCTGCCTTGCTCGCCGCCTCGAGGATCCCCGACGCACTTGGCATCGCCGCGCTTGCCGTTTTCGGCAACCCGGCCGCCCCACCCTGAATCACGCCTTTCACCTGCTGCGCCGTTTGCATAGTGCCTTGCGCGGTCTGCATCGCATTCATCCCTGTTTGCACCATGCCCTTACCCTTCTCCAAAACATCCCAATTCTTGCTCGGCAACGCCTGCGCCACCATGGCCTGCACCTGACTCGGCACGTCATCAGCACCCGGCAGACTCAACGGCCACTCCGGCTTGCCGATGTAGCTGCCCTCACTCCAGGTGTCTGCCGGATCCTGGCCGAAGAGGACACGGGCCGGGCCCGGCGCGGCACCGGCAACGCTGGCGAAGCCCTTCGCGTCGAGCTTGCCTTTGATGCTTTTACCCAGCGCATCAATGACTTCGTAATCACCTTCCTTGATGCCCTGACGCCCGGCGTACTGGTTGAACAATTCGAGGTTGCCCTTGCCGGGTTTCGGCGGTTCCGGGAACACGCCGGCCAAGCTTTTGGCGCCGGTGTAGGCGAAGTTCGCCGCGTGCGCGGTGTACGGGCCGCTGGTGGCGTGGGTGATGCCGCCGGCGTTGTAGGTCGTGGCGCTGCCGCCGCCCTGGATCACCAGTTCGGTCTTGGCTGTGATGGTGATCCGGTCGGCGTTGGCGGTGATGTTGAGTTTGGCCAGCAGGTTGATGCTGTCCTTGAGCGCCTTGATGTCGATGTCGCCGGAGGCCGCCACCAGCCGCCAGCCCATGCTCTGCACGAACAGGCGCATGCCGCGACTGGCACTGGCCAACAGGCGTTTGCCGATGGAAAAACTGGTGTGCCCGGTGCTGCTCAGCGCCAGGTGTTCGCCGGTGGCGATGTGGCTGGAGCGCGGTGTGGTCAGGGCGATGCCGGCGGGACTGGCGAGCACCAGATGCGGTTCGGTGAACTCGGGGAATTCGTTGGCGGAGAGGTTTGCAGGTCCCGAGCCGAGTACGCCTTGGTGCTGGGCGTGCAAGGCCTTGGCGACATCGTCCTGATCACCGGCCTCTTGAGCCTGAAGCTCTTTGGCCTGCGTGGCGAAACCGTCCTGTTGATCGCTGGCGGTGGCCAGGCGTTCGGCGGTTTCCGGCAGGTCCTTGTGGTGTTTGGATTCGTTCGGGCGCGGCTCGGTGGTGATCAGCAAACCGGCGCCGGCACGCACGGCGCCGTGGCGGTCGGTGCGCAGTTCGAACCCTTCACCGCGTGGCTGGCCGCCGCTCGGACGCGGATGGGTCAGGTAACCGAGGTTGATCGCACTGGCGCCGTGGTCACTGCGCAGCGCGATGCTGATCTCGCTGGTGGTGTCGTCGATGCGCAGTTCGTTGGCGCGGCTGCCCTTGTATTCCTTGCTCTTGACCGTGGCCAAGGTCTTGAAGTCCGGCAGTTTGTACGGCGGCAGGTTGGCGCCGTGGTACAGGCAACCGGTGATCAGCGGCTGGTCGGGATCGCCTTCGAGGAAGGTGATCAGCACTTCCATGCCGACCCGCGGAATGTTGATCGAGCCAAAGGTTTCGGCGGCCCAACTGGAGGCCACGCGCATCCAGCAGGTGGTCTTGTCGTCGTGCTGGCCTTCGCGGTCCCAGAAGAACTGCACTTTTACGCGGCCGTACTGGTCGCAGAAGATTTCTTCGCCTTCGGGACCGGTGACCACGGCGCTTTGCGAACCGAGGACCTTGGGTTTCGGGTGATCCAGAGGCGGACGGTACGGCACGTCCCACGGTATCGCGTTGAAGCGGTTGCGATAGCCCTGGTGGAAATCGTCTTTGTTGTCGGTGGTGTCGCTGGTCACCGACTCTTCCAGCACTTGCGGCTGCTTGCCTTCGTGGAAAATTTCGGTGAGCAACCACAGGTCGTTCCACATCGGGTTGGCGTGGTCGGTCAGGGCTAGAAAATGCCCGGTGACCAGAATCGGCTGATCGCTGTTGCCTTCGGCCAGGCGATAGTCGCTGCGGTGGCGTTCGAGGTTGCGGTTGGCCAGGTGCTTGCCGCGCTCGCGGTCCACAAAACGGCCTGGGTAATCGTAGTCTTCCAGGTCCGGCTGGGCGCTGCTCTTGGCGTCGCTTTCCAGCTCGATCTTCGGTTTGACGAAGTCGTAATCGCGCCGCGTGGTGCGGCTGGTGCGGGTGGCCAGACGCAGGCCGAAACGCTTGACCACCGGCTTGTCCGCCACCAGCCCGGAGTCCTGCTGATAGGCCACAGGCGCGAGTTTCGGGAACACCGTCTGGTCATCGCCGAAGGTCAGTTTGTGGCCGCTGGAGGTGTGCTGGAAGTGATAGTGAATCCCCTCCTCTTCGCATAGGCGCTGGACGAAGTGCAGGTCACTTTCATCATATTGCGTGCAGTAGATGCGCTCGGGATAAACCGCGCTCAGCTGGAAGTGGTAGTCGCTGGCGAGAATGCCGTGCTCTTCCAGCACCGTGCTGATGATCTGCTGCACGGTCATCTGCTGGAAGATGCGCTGATTGAAGCGGTGCGCGAGGTACGAAAGCTGCGGGCGCAGGGAAATCTTGTAGCGGGTCAGGCGTTTGCCCGCCTCGCCCTGGGCGATGCTGTAGATCAGCCCGTGAATCCCTGTGCCGCTCGGCGACAGCTGAAGGAACGCCAGTTTGTGCAGCAGGCTTTCGAGGTTGATCGAGGCCTTTTCGCTGACCAGTTCCAGCTCGAATTCAAAGGGCGTGTTGAGGGCTTCTCGACCGGTGAACGACAGCACCTGAAAATCGCTGTCCGCGCCATCGATGGTCAGATTGAAATGAGCCTGGTTGGCCGGTGAGAACATTCCCTTGTCCCTCGCACAGTGCTGCGACACACGCCCGATCAATAAGGATCCGACGGTAAAAACTCTTTGAGTCGTAAAGACGCCTCGACCGGCAAAACCGGCCGAGGCGCTACAACCGTCAGCCGAAATTAAACGACTGGAGCACGCCAGTCATCGGAACCCGAAGTACCGGATACTTCGTGGGTCCAGGTGATTTTGCGGTAGGTGAACTGCACTTCTTCCAGGTGGGTGAAGTGAGCGTTCGATGGGTCCTGGCAGTTGTGCATCTTGTTGTTGATGGCGACGATGATCGCGTCTTCCAGTTTGGTGGTGTAGTAGTGCTCTTGAGTACCTTGAGCCGAAGTGCGGTACCACTGGATGACGATTTCGCTCATGCGCTCGCCGGAGGTCAGAGCCGCTTGCAGCAGAGGCGAAGACTTGTCGTAGACCTTGGTGATGATCACTGGCTTGTGAACGCGCTGACCGGTTGGCTGACCGGACTGTGGGTCACGCGGGATGATCACGTTGTGTTCGAACGCCTGAACCATGACCTGGTCTTCGTGACCTTCCTGGTAGGTGTTGCCAACGGAGTCGGCGGTGAAAGCGCCGGCAGTGATCAGGCCTTGTTTTTCGCCGGTAACCGACATGTACGCTGGTGTTGCCATGGGATGCTCTCCTTGCTCAAAAGACAGGACCGGACGGCGTGATTGCCTGTCCAGGCGGCAAAGGAGGAATCAAAAGTCATACCAGCAATCACATGGCCATTACCCATCAAGGGCTTACAAACTTCGTGTGGGAATTCTCCAATTTTTTCTGTAGGAAACAGCGAAAAAGTGCGCAAGAAGTTGCGCAGTACTGTGCAACTTCTTGCGCACTTGGCTGGAGGCCCTGATCAGCAAGTCCTGTAGCGGTTTTTAGTAGGGTTTTATTACGGGTAACTGCGCAACTTTTTGCGCACTTCCAAAACGCCCTTTCAATACATCGCAACAACAGAACCTCACCATAGTCGCCTCAACGGGCCGACACGCCTCATTTGGAACTCATGGGCTATCCTGCTGCCACTTAAAGGTATCGACCGTTTTCAGATAGGAGGATTGAATGCGTACCCTCGAACTGGCTGGCGTACAGGTTCCGGTGATTGGCCAGGGCACCTGGCGCATGGGCGAAGATCGCTCGGCGTACAAGCGTGAAGTGGCGGCCCTGCGCAGCGGCATCGAACTGGGCATGACCCTGATCGACACCGCCGAAATGTACGCCGAGGGCGGTGCCGAAAGCGTGGTCGGCGAAGCCATCGCCGGCCTGCGCGATCAAGTGTTCCTGGTCAGCAAGGTCTACCCGCACAACGCCAGCCGCAAAGGCATTCCCCAGGCTTGCGAACGCAGCCTGCGCCGGCTCGATACCGATTACATCGATCTTTATCTGCTGCATTGGCGCGGTCAGTATCCACTGGAGGAAACCGTCGAAGCCTTCGAGCGATTGCGCGAGGACGGCAAGATCGGTCGCTGGGGCGTGTCGAATTTCGATGTCGACGACCTCGAAGAACTGTCTTCATCGGCCTGCGCGACCAATCAGGTGCTGTACAACCTTGAAGAACGCGGCATCGAATTCGATCTGCTTCCATGGTGCCAGCACCAGCGCATGCCGTTGATGGCGTACTGTCCGATCGGCCAGGGCGGCGCCATGCTGGGCGAGCCGGTGCTGCAACGGATTGCCGCTCGTCACGGCGTGACCCCGGCACAGGTTTCGCTGGCGTGGATTCTGCGTCAGGATGGCGTGATCGCGATTCCCAAGGCCGTGCGCACGGAACACGTGCAGCTCAATGCACAGGCGGCGCAACTGCAGCTCGATGCCGGGGATCTGGAGGCGCTGGACCAGGCGTTTCATGCGCCACAACGCAAGCAGCGGCTGGCCATGGTCTGAGCCACCGCCAACGGGCAGAGGGCTTCGCCATGAGAAGCACTGATGAGTACGACCCGTTCAACCTGCAACGATTTGTCCAGGCCCAGGACCCGGTGTTCGAACGGGTCCAGCGCGAACTCGGCGAAGGCCGCAAGCGCAGTCACTGGATGTGGTTTGTGTTTCCGCAGTTCGCCGGGCTCGGGGGCAGCGACATGTCGCGACGCTACGCCATCGGCTCGGCCGGTGAGGCCCGCGCCTATCTGGCCCATGGACTGCTCGGCGCCCGGCTGCGCAACTGCACGCAATTGGTGCTGAATGTGCAGCAACGTTCGATCGCCGAGATTTTCGGCCATCCGGACGACCTGAAATTCCACTCGTCGATGACCCTGTTCGCCCAGTTCGCCGATGCAAGCAGTCCCTGTCATCAGGCGCTGGAGCGCTATTTCCACGGCATTCAGGACGAATGGACGCTGCAACTGCTGGACTCAAAACAGGCCCAGTTGCCCCCCGATCAGGGTTGAGAAATCGTCGTCGACAAACGGCAGGATCGCATCCGCCACCGGTTGCAGCTGGCGGGTGATGTAGTGGTCGTAATCGATGGCCGCACGCCGCACTTCCAGCGGCTCGGGGCCGGCCAGGGTAATGACGTAGCTGATCCAGCCGCCGTTCTGGTATTGCCGCGGGCGACCGCGCTGCGCGTTGTAATCGTCCGCCAGCCGTGCGGCACGCACGTGGGGCGGCACGTTGCGCTCGTAGTCGTCGAGGGTGCGACGCAGGCGCTTGCGGTAGACCAGTCGCTCGTCGAACTCGCCGGCCAGGGTCTTGCGCACGTATTCGCGCACGTAATCCTGATACGGCTTGCGCTGGAAGATCCGCTCGTACAGCTCCTGCTGAAATTGCCGGGCCAGCAGCGACCAGTCGGTGCGCACGGTTTCCAGGCCCTTGTAGACCATTTCTTCGCTGCCGTCGGCACGGGTCACCAGGCCGGCGTAGCGCTTCTTGCTGCCCTCCTCTGCACCGCGAATGGTCGGCATCAAAAAGCGCTTGTAGTGGGTTTCGTACTGCAATTCGAGCGCGCTTTCCAGCCCGTACTGCTCACGCACATGCGCGCGCCACCAGTCGTTGACGTACTGCACCAGTGCCCGGCCGATCGTCGCCGCTTCTTCCTGTCCGTGGAGGCGGCGCAGCCAGACAAACGTCGAGTCGGTGTCGCCATAGATCACCGTGTGCCCCTGGGCCTCGATCAACTGCCGGGTACGCAGCATGATTTCGTGGCCGCGCAAGGTGATCGACGAGGCCAGCCGTGTATCGAAAAACCGGCAACCGCTGGAGCCGAGCACGCCGTAGAAGGCGTTCATGATGATCTTCAGCGCCTGGGACAGCGGCGCATTGTGCTCGCGCTTGGCGGTCTCGCGGCCCTCGGCGACCCGGGCGACGATGGACGGCAGGCAATGCCGGGTGCGGGAAAACCGCGCGCCACGAAAGCCCGGCACCGAGTCGCTGTCATCGGGGTGCTGCAAGCCTTCGATCAACCCCACCGGGTCAATCAGAAAGGTACGGATGATCGAGGGATAAAGGCTTTTGTAATCGAGCACCAGTACCGACTCGTACAGCCCCGGTTGCGAATCCATGACAAAGCCGCCGGGGCTGGCCTGGGGCGGATGGGTGCCGAGATTCGGCGCCACAAACCCCTGACGGTGCATCAGCGGCATGTACAAATGAGTGAACGCCGCCACCGAGCCGCCGCTGCGATCCGCCGGCAGACCGGTCACACTGGCGCGCTCCAGCAAGAACTTCAGCAGCTCGGTCCTGGCAAAGATCCGCGTGACCAGTTCGCAATCCTTGAGGTTGTACCGGGCCACCGCCGGTTTGTCCTCGGCGAACATCCGGTTGATCTCGTCCATGCGCTGGTACGGGTTGTCGATGGACTTGCCCTCGCCGAGCAACGTCTGGGCGACGTTTTCCAGGCTGAACGAAGGAAAACTCCAGGTCGCCGAACGCAGGGATTCGATGCCGTCGATGATCAGCCTTCCTGCCGCTGCCGCGAAGTAATGGTTGCGGCTGCCGTGTTCGCGCCACTGCATTTCCTCGCCACCGCGCCCAAGCTTGAGCGGCACGCCGAGGCGCCGGGCGTGTTCATGGAGGATGCGCAGATCGAACTGCACGAGGTTCCAGCCGATGATCGCGTCGGGATCGTGACGGGCGAACCAGTCGTTGAGTTTCTTCAGGATCAGCGTGCGGGATTCGCAGTATTCGAGGTCGAAATCGACAAGGCTGTCATCGCCGTTCGGCGCGCCGAGCATGTACACCTGCCGTTCGCCGCAGCCTTCCAGCGCGATGGAGTACAACTCGCCCTGCTCGGTGGTTTCGATGTCCAGCGAGACCAGCCGCAGTTGCGGGCGATAGTCGGGCGCAGGCTTGAGGTGAGCGTCGAGCAGCACACCTTCGGCATCGGGCGTGCCGCTGAACCACACCGGTGCGGTGATGAAACGCTCCATCAGGTAGCGTTCGGGCGGCCGCACATCGGCTTCGAAGACATCGACACCGTGACGGTTGAGCGCCGTTTCCAGGCGCATCAACTGACCGTGCTGCTGGCAATACAGCCCGAGCACCGGGCGATGTTCGAAATCCTGCAGGGCCAGGGGACGCAGTTCGACGTTCTTTTCGTCCGCCAGCACGCGCTCGGCCTGCTCGCGCTGCGCCGCCGGGATGAACGCCACCGACGGCTGATGCGGCAACCGCACGCGGCGCGGCCCGGCGTCGGTCGCCAGCCAGAACTCGACTTCGGTGCCGGCCGGAGTGTCGCGCCAATGCCGGGTCAGGACGAAGCCCTGCTGTAAATCCACCACTGCAGCCTCAAGAATTGATTCAGACGGGCATTCTACGCGGCAATGCAGCGATCGGTGACAAACCGCCCGGATTGAAAAAACCGGCAAATGACGTTTTTTGCGTGTTATCTGCCGTTTTGCGACCTTGCCCTGCGCGCCACGGTCTACGATGCTTGGAGAACAACGACAACACCTGAGTAACCGCCATGAAAACCGTCGCCCAGCTGCTCAAGCTCAAAGATCAGAAAAATCAGGAAGTGCACCAGATCAAACCCGATCACATGGTGCTCGAAGCGCTGATGAAGATGGCCGAGAAAAACGTCGGCGCCTTGCTCGTGGTGGAAGACGAAAAAGTGGTGGGCATCATCAGCGAGCGCGATTACGCACGCAAACTGGTGCTGCACGGGCGCTCGTCGGTGGGCACGCCAGTGCGCGACATCATGGTGTCGAACGTCATCACGGTGGACACCCACCAGACCGTCGATACCTGCCTGGGCATCATGTCCGACAAACGTCTGCGGCACTTGCCCGTGGTTGAAAACGGCAAACTGATCGGCCTGCTGTCGATCGGCGACCTGGTCAAGGAAGCGATTGCCGAACAGGCCGAGCTGATCAAACAGCTGGAGCAGTACATTCGCGGGGAATGATCAACCGGGCCAGTGCCTTGCAAAGACCGGCGCCAGCACCGGGTGCCGGTCGATGCGTTGCAGCCACGCATAAAACCCCGGCCGGGCCTGGCGCAGGTGTTCGCGGGTGCCGGCCCAGCGCGTCACCACTGCCGCCAACACATCCAGCGCGCCCGGTGTTTCGTCATCCAGATACAACTCGGCGGAAAACTGGTCGGCAAACACTTCCCACATCCAGTGCAATCGCTCCCGGGCGCCTGTCATCAGGTTCTGCCGTGACGCTTCGTCCGGCATCACCAGCCAGCGCTCGGGGTAGTCGATGACGCCGATGGCCCCGTAGCAATTGCTGACGATGTACACCAGACCGCGAATCGCCTGATCACGGTCGGCGGCGTTGGCCGGCAGCAAACCGGACTTTGGAAAACTCAATCCGAGATGGATCAGGATCGCCGCGCTCTCGGTCAGCACACTGCCGTCCGGCAGTTGCAGGGTCGGGATCTGCTTGAGCGGATTGAGCCTGGCCAGCTCCTGTGCGACTTCCGCGCTGGCTTCGACATCAATGAACCGGTAAGCGACCTGACACAGTTCGAGCGCTGCCTCGATGGCCGCCGCCCCTGAATTGCGATGTCCGTAGAGCTGATACATACCCCCTCCTCCATCTCGAAAGACATCCTCTCAAAGCCTATTTATAGCCGTTGTATCGAATTTGGCACGGATTGCGCATTCAACCGCAACTTGCGAATCCCTGATCTCGCAAAACAGCGCTGGCGGTGCCCATCCCGCACCAAGAGCAATCAGTGAACGCTACCCGCGTTCTTGTAAGGTGCGATACCGAACCAAAAGTTCGCGTATCCGAGCTGGCAACAAGGAGTTCACCGCGTGAATCTTCATCTGCTGCGCCACACTTTTCCCTCCGTACCCCTGTACCTGCGCCGCGTTCGTCCTGCGAACAGTCCGTGCATTCCTTTTATTACCTGAACGCCTGCACTATTTATTTTTTAAATAGCACGCAAAAAGTCATTGCGTGCGCGCTGCATTAATGAATGCAACAACACATTGTTCGACAATAACTTCCGGACAGCACACCGATACAACTTTCGCCGCTCGGCATTAATATTCAAAGCGCACCAAAACTGCACTTTCAATCACTACCCCGAGCCCGACTTTATTTAAACAAGAACAAGGAACATCACCTGTGACCCGCTAAAACACTGACCCGCACCAAATCAGTCCGCCACGCACCATCAAGCGTCCTGGCCGACACGAGAACAGCCGCTCTATCTCGCTGAACAGCGCGATACAGCGCCAAGCCTGTCTCGCCCCGAAAAAAGCCCTGCAAACAGGGCCGTCGGGAGGTTATGCGCCCATGAAAACCGGCGTGCTCAATGAAACTTATATAAATGCGACATAGGTATCATCCGTGAAATAGCCGCTACACAATTGGTCACTCTTTGGCACAGCGGTTGCTATTGCATCAATCATGAGGGCAAGAATGATGTTCGCCACTCAATTGCATACTCACTTATAAAAGAACAGCCACGGACCGGATCAATGAACCATCGAAGTTGGCATTACTGAAGCAACAAGCTGCACAAGCCCTGTTCAATAGATAGTTCAACTATCGGCTTCTGCACACCTGTATGAAAGTTGCGACCACTCACTCGAACAACGCTGTGTTGTTCGAACGGCACCTTATTGCCCTTCATCCACCCGAGGGAGCTTTAATGAACGATGCGGTAAAGCACAGAACACCGCCGGGGCCATTACCGAACGAAGCGCTTGCGTCGGTGGCGGATCGGCCCGTCTATAAGGCCAACACTTCGCAGCCCGGCGGCCTGAACAAACAGCAGATGCTGTTGCTGGTGGCGGTGTCGGCGTTGATACACGGCGGCGCCTGGTGGTTTTTCCAGCAGGCCAGGGCCGAGCCGCTGCCCACGCCACCGGAAATTCCGGAAATGACCGTCGAGCTGACCAGCCCGACACCTCCGGCCCCGCCGACACCGGAGCCGCCGCCCCCACCACCGCCCCCGCCCGAGCCGGAACAACCGGTGGAAGACGAGGACGCAGTCAAGCCGCCCAAACCGGTGGAGAAACCCAAGCCGATCGAAAAACCGAAACCGGTCGAGAAACCCAAACCGGTGAAAAAGGTCGAGCCGCCGAAAGCGCCGCCCGCCCCTGCGCAACCGACTGCACCTGCCACCCCGGCCACTCAGAGCGCGCCACCGGCACCTGCGGCGGCACCGGGTCCGGTGAAAGAGACGGCGGCGATTTCCGGCCTCGCCAGCCTCGGCAACCCGCCGCCGGAATACCCGTCGCTGGCCCTGCGGCGCAACTGGGAAGGCAGCGTGGTGCTGCGGATTCAGGTGCTGGCCAACGGTCGCGCGGGCTCGGTGACGGTGACCAAGTCCAGCGGCAAGCCGCAACTGGATGACGCAGCGGTCGCGGCGGTGAAGGCCTGGAAGTTCATTCCGGCCAAACGCGGCGACACACCGATCGACGGCTTCGCCACCCAGACCATCGATTTCAAATTGCCGCAATGACGGCGCGACAACCGAACTCACAACCGATTAACGCAAGCGAGGTGTAGCCATGAACGATTCTTTGTCTTCGATGATTGTCCCCGGCGTGCTCTGGGGGCTGGTGCTGTTTTCCGTGGTCAGCTGGGCGATCCTGCTGGTCAAGTCGGCGCAATACCTGCGCCAGAAAACCCAGAACCGGCAGTTCAGCAAAGCCTTCTGGGGCGCGCCGGATTTGCTCACCGCCGCCGAACACGCCAGCCAATATCCGGGCTCGCTCGCGCGAATCGCCAGCAGCGGTTTCGAAGCCCTGCTGGTGGAAGAATCCCCGCGCACCACCCAGCAACTGGCGCACACCATCAACCGTTCCGACCGACTGGAACGCAATCTGCGCCAACAGATCCAGAAGGAACGCCGCTCGCTGGAAAACGGCCAGGCGATTCTCGCAAGTATCGGCAGCACCGCGCCGTTCATTGGCCTGTTCGGTACCGTGTGGGGAATCATGGAAGCCCTGCAAAGCATCGGCGCCAGCGGTTCGGCCAGCCTGGAAACCGTGGCCGGGCCCATCGGCCACGCGCTGATCGCCACCGGTGTGGGGATTGCCGTCGCGGTGCCGGCGGTGCTGATTTACAACTTCTTCCTGCGGCGCCTGAAGCTGGCCTCGGCTGACATGGATGACTTCGCCCACGACTTCGATGCCCTCGCCTCGCGCAGCGCGTTTTCGATCAGCCGCCAGGCTATCGCCAAATCCACAGCCGCCGTGCGGGAGGCCAGCTGATGTCCTTTTCCACTCAAGACAGCGATGAAGTGCTCAGCGAAATGAACGTCACGCCGCTGGTAGACGTGATGCTCGTGCTGCTGGTGGTGTTCATCGTCACCGCGCCGCTGATGACCAACGCGATCAAGGTCAACCTGCCGAAAACCGACGCCGTCGCTCCCGCCGAAAAGAAAGATCCGGTGGTGGTCAGCGTGGATCAGGACGGCAAGTTCTTCCTGGCCAAGACCGAGCTGGCGCCGGAGTCACTGGAGGCCAGCCTCAAGGAGGTCAAGGCCAAGGACGCCGAAGTACGCGTGCAGCTGCAGGCCGACTCCGCCGTGAATTACGGCCAGGTTGCCAAAGCCATGGCGTCCATCGAGCGCTCGGGCATCACCAAAATATCGGTGATGACCACCCGCTGACAGCGGTGCCGGGCGCGCAGTGAGGGACGCGCCCGGCACCGTTGGCTGAATCCCGTCGCAATCGGCCGACCGAAAAAACGCAGCGCGTCTTCGGAGGGGATCGGCTTGCTTGAAGAAAGTGGTTTTCGCGGCGCGGCACCACCGTGCTCCGCGCAAAGAGGGCTCACAAGGCCATTTCGATAAACGTCTAACAAAGTCGGAAACAACCATGCTGATGAACACTCCACGCTTCACGCTCAAACCCTTGGTGGCGACGATTTCCCGCCACCGTTTCGTTCCGTTGTACCTGGTGGCCATGGGTATGGGCGCCGGGGTTCAGGCGGCCGAGGACGACAACAACGTCCCGGCCGCCGCTGCGGTGGTCGCACCGACTACGCAACTGCAACGGGTCGAGGTCACCGGTTCGGCAATCCGTCGGGTCGACGCGGAAACGGCGGTGCCGATCACCGTGCTCAAGGCCGATGAGCTGCGTAAACAGGGCGTGACCACCACCGCCGAACTGGTGCAGCGCATCACCGGCAGCCAGTCGATCAACAACAGCGCAGGCTCGGTCGGCGCGGCCACCGGCGGCGCCTCGTTCGCCGACATGCGCGGCATCGGCGCGAACAAGACACTGGTGCTGCTCAACGGTCGCCGGCTGGCCAACAACGCGCTGTCGGGCACCAACTCGGCCGGCGGCGCGGTGGATCTGAACATGATCCCGTTTGCCGCGATCGAGCGCGTGGAAGTACTGCGCGACGGCGCCTCGGCCCTGTACGGCACCGATGCCATCGGCGGCGTGATCAATTTCATCACCAAAAAATCCATGACCGACGGCCAGCTCACCCTCGGCGGCGAAACCCCGACCCACAGCGGCGGCGGTGCGACCAAGGACATGAGCGCCAGTTGGGGCTACGGCGACCTGGAGCAGGACCGCTTCAACGTGCTCGGCGTGTTCAACTACAACAAGCAGCAGAACCTCGACGCCAACGACCGCTCCTTCGCCCGCGACTACGTGCCCGGCCGTGGCCTGGACCAGACCTCAGGCACCGCGTTCCCCGGCAACTACAGCCAGAATGGCAACGCCACCAATCCACTGGCCAACAGCAATTGTAACGGCCCCAACCTGGTGGCCCGTGACGGCCTCTGCCGCTTCAGCACCCGCGAATACATCGACCTGGTGCCGCAGACAGAGAAGACTTCGTTCTTCGGCAAGACCACCGCCAAACTGGCCGACGATCACAACGTCAACCTCGAATACTTCTGGTCGCGCAACAACAACGCCACCGCCGTGGGACCTGCGCCATTGACCGGCCTGAGCCTGGATTCGTCCTCGCCCTACTACCCCGGCAACGGCATCACCCCGGCGCCCACAGGTTTCGCCCTCGACCCGACGCAACCGGTGGACGTGAACTGGCGCGAAACCGCCGCCGGCCCCCGCGAATCGAAAGACCAGAACACCAGCCAGCGCTTTTTGCTGAGCTTCGACGGTCTGGTCGGCGGCTGGGACTACAACGTCGGCGCCTCGTACAACCAGAACAAGATCGTCTCCAGCGTCACCAGCGGCTACGTCAGCGATCAGGCGATGATCAGTGGTCTGGCCAGCGGCCTGCTCAACCCGTTCGGCCCGCAGACCAGTGCCGGTCAGCAGTACATCGACCAAGCCATGTACCACGGTGCCTATTCCACGGCAGTCGGTCGGGTCGCCGGTTTCGACGGGCGGATCAGCCGCGAGATCGGCGACTGGTTCGGCGCCGGCCCGGCCGGTCTGGCACTGGGCGGCGAATACCGCAAAGAGAAATTCCATCAGGACTTCGAGTCGTTCGCCGGTGATATCCAGAGCCTGGGCATCGACCCGGCCGGCAGCGTCGAGGGCGACCGCAGCGTGAAAGCCGCCTACGCGGAAATCAACGTGCCGGTGCTCGACAGCCTGGAACTGTCCGCCGCCGTGCGTCACGACAAATACAGCGATTTCGGCAGCACCACCAACCCGAAATATTCGTTCCGCTATCAGCCACTCAAGGAACTGGTGGTGCGCGGTGCTTACAGCGAAGGCTTCCGCGCACCGTCGCTGTATGAGCTGTATTCACCGCGCAGCATCACCTACACCCAGGGCTACTACAACGACCCGGTGCTGTGTACCGGCGGCGTGGTGCAACCGGGCGGCAACGGCGGACGCGATTGCGGTCAGCAGTTCCTCAACCAGATCGGCGGCAACGAAGACCTGGCACCGGAGAAAGCACGCAACGTGACCTTGGGCTTCGTTTATCAGCCGGTCAACAATCTGTCCGTGGGACTGGACTTCTGGTGGATTCACATCTCCAACCAGATCCAGCCGTTCCCGGAGTCCACCGTGTTCGATCAGGCCGGCAGCTACCCCGACCGCTTCGTGCGCAACGCCGACGGCACGCTCAATTACATCGTCACCGGCAACGCCAACCTCGGCATCGTCGAAACCAACGGCGTTGACGTGTCGCTGGACTATCGCTTCCCGAACACGCCGTACGGTCAGTTCGGTCTGGGCCTGCAAGGCACTTACGTCGACGAGTACGACTTTCAGAGCACCATCAAGGGCCCGTTCACCGACAAGGTCGGCGACTTCAAGGGCGATGGTGTGATTGCCCGCTGGAAACACAACCTGACCGGTTCCTGGACCTTCGGCGCGGCCCGCGCGGCACTGACCAACCGCTTCACCACCGGCTACAACGACTACGACCGCGAGACCAACGCACGGGTCGCGTCGTACTCGGTGTGGGACCTGTCGGCCGGCTACACCTTCGACAAGGTGCTGGACGTGGATGCGGGAGTGAAGAACCTGTTCGACCGCGACCCGCCGTTCACCAACCAGGCCTACAACTTCCAGAGCGGCTATGACCCGCGCTACACCGATCCGCTGGGCCGCACGCTGTTTGCGCGCATGACGTACCACTTCTAAGGATCGAGCACTGCATAACCCTGTGGGAGCTGGCTTGCCAGCGATGGCGTCGTGTCAGCCGACATCGACTGCACTGACATACCGCTATCGCTGGCAAGTCAGCTCCCACATGGGCTCCTTGTTCTTTCAGAGGTTTGAGGAGTGA
Organism: Pseudomonas sp. BW7P1; assembly: GCF_024981055.1. Classification (NCBI taxonomy): domain Bacteria; kingdom Pseudomonadati; phylum Pseudomonadota; class Gammaproteobacteria; order Pseudomonadales; family Pseudomonadaceae; genus Pseudomonas; species Pseudomonas sp. BW7P1. Next base: position 4,066,046 of record NZ_CP103374.1, read on the forward strand.
TCTCATGAACCTTTTGCGCAACATGGCCGGCCTGCTGCTCGGCAGTGCGCTGCTGTGCAACGCGGCATCCGCGCTGGCCGCCGGCAGCTACGCGATGACGGTGTACGGCGAGGCGCCAAAATACCCCGCCGGTTTCCAGCACTTCGATTTCGTCAATCCCGACGCCCCGAAGGGAGGCTCGCTCAGCCGCGCCTCAATGGAAATCGGTCAGTACAACTACATCACCCCGTATGCCGATCAGGGCATTTCCGTGGTGCAGGTCAACGACTGGGTGTATTCGCCGCTGGCGTTCCGCTCGCTGGACGAGCCCTACACCGTCTATGGTCTGGTGGCGCAAACCATGGAGCGCGATACCGACGGTCTTTGGGTGCGTTTCAACCTCAATCCCGAGGCACGTTTCGCCGACGGTACACCGATCACCGCCGAGGACGTGCGCTACACCTTCGAGCTGCTGATGACCAAAGGCAGTCTGAGTTATCGCCAGCAATACGCCGATGTGCAGGACGTGCTGATCGAAGGTCCGCGACAGATTCGCTTCACCTTCAAGAACAACCTCAACCGCACCCTGGCGCTGGATCTGGCATCGCTGCGGCCAGTGCCCGAGCACTGGTGGAAAACCCGTGATTTCGCCAACGGCGGCGGCTTCGAACCACCACTGGGCAGCGGCCCGTACCGGGTGAGCAAGGTCGATGCGGGGCGCAGCATCGGTTTCCAGCGCGATCCGGATTGGTGGGGCAAGGACTTGCCGGTCAGTCGCGGGATGTACAACTTCGACAGCCTGACCGTGAACTTCTATGGCGACACCGACGTCGCCCGACAACTGCTGCAGGCCGGGGCGTTCGACTACAACCGCGAGTTTTCTTCATCCGGCTACGTGGTCGGTTACGACAGCCCGGCCCTGCGCGACGGTCGCCTGCAACAGGCGATTCTCGCCCCGGACAAACCGACCAGCGCCCAGGGGTTTGTGTTCAACCTGCAGAACCCGCTGTTCAAGGATCGCCGCGTGCGTCAGGCGCTGAGCCTGCTGTGGGATTTCGAGTGGACCAACAAGCAGATGATGCGCGGCTTCTACGTGCGCCAGAACAGCTACTGGCCGAAGAGTGAAATGGCCGCCACCGCCCTGCCCGACGCCGCAGAACTGGCGATCCTCGAGCCGCTGCGCGGACAGATCCCGGACGAAGTTTTCAACCGGGTCTATCAGGCGCCGAAAACCGATGGCAGCGGCTACATCCGCGACAAGCAGTTGCAGGCGCTGAAACTGCTGGCGGAGGCCGGATGGACGCCGAAAAACAACCGCCTGGTAAACGCCGCCGGACAGCCATTCGAATTCACCTTCCTCGACGGCCAGGGCGGCTTCGACCGCATGCTGCTGCCCTACAAACGCACCCTGGCGCAGATCGGCATCACCCTGAATCTGCGGCGCGTCGATTCGGCGCAGTACATCAACCGGCTCAACGCCCGGGACTACGACATGATCGTTACCAGTTTCCCCCGCAGCGGCGATCCGATCGTCTCGCCGGGCCGCGAGTTGTACAGCCTGTATGCCTCGCAGAGCGCCACACAAGTCGGCAGCTCCAATTCGATGGTGCTGGCGGACCCGGCGGTAGACCGGCTGATCGACGGCCTCGTCCAGGCCAATACCCGCGACGCCATGGTGCGTTACGCCCGCGCCCTCGACCGGGTGCTGCAATGGGGTGACTACATGATTCCCAACTACTACTCCAAAGGCACGCCGACGGTGTATCAGAACCGCTTCGGCAGGCCGTCGGTGCAACCGATTTACAGCGAAGGCCTCGACACTTGGTGGGAAGTCTCGGCCAAGCCGCTGACCAACCAGCAGATGAGTGCCCTGCACCAACTCGCGGGGGGCCAGTGACATGTGGCGTTATCTGAGTCGACGTCTGTTGCTGATCATCCCGACGCTGCTGTGCATTCTGGTGGTCAACTTCGTCATCGTGCAGGCGGCGCCCGGCGGTCCAGTGGAGCAGGCCATCGCTCGCCTGCAAGGCTTCGGCGGGCACAGCATGGGCGGCGCCAGCGAAGTGACCGCGATCGGCGGTGCCGGGCGCAGCAGCCGTGGCCTGGACCCGGCGCTGATCGAAGAGATCAAGCACCACTACGGTTTCGACCGACCGATGCACGAACGCCTGTGGCTGATGCTCAAGAACTACGCGCAACTGGACTTGGGCAGCAGTTTCTTTCGCGGTGCGAAGGTGACCGATCTGATCGTGCAGAAGCTGCCGGTGTCGCTGTCCCTCGGCCTGTGGGCGACCTTGATCACCTACCTGATTTCGATCCCGTTGGGGATCCGCAAGGCGATCAAAAACGGCAGCGCGTTCGATGTCTGGAGCAGCACGGCAATCATCGTCGGTTACGCGATGCCGGCGTTTCTGTTCGCGATTCTGTTGATCGTGGTGTTTGCCGGTGGCAGTTACGTCAACTGGTTTCCGGTACAGGGGCTGGTCTCGGACCACTTCGACAGCCTGAGCCTGTGGGGCAAGGTCGGCGACTACCTGTGGCACCTGGTGTTACCGGTGACGGCGCTGGTGATCGGCGGTTTTGCGACGCTGACGATCCTGACCAAAAACAGCTTCCTCAACGAGATCAGCCGTCAGTACGTGATCACCGCACGCGCCAAGGGCCTGACCGAAAGACGTGTGCTCTACGGCCATGTGTTTCGCAACGCGATGCTGCTGGTGGTGGCTGGTGTGCCGTCGGCATTGATCGAGGTGTTTTTCGCCGGTTCCCTGCTGATCGAAACCATCTTCAACCTCGATGGCCTCGGGCGCATGAGCTACGAAGCGGCGGTGTCACGGGACTACCCGGTGGTGTTCGGCACGCTGTTCCTGTTCACCCTGTTCGGCCTGTTGATCAAGCTGATCGGCGACCTCTGCTACACCCTGCTTGACCCGCGCATCGACTTCTCGGCGAGGACTGCCTGATGTTCACACTTTCCCCTATGGGCCGGCGGCGCATCGCGCAATTCAAGGCCAACCGTCGCGGGCGCTGGTCGCTGTGGCTGTTCGTCGGGCTGTGCCTGATCTGCCTCGGCGGCGAACTGATCGCCAACGACAAACCGCTGGTTATCCGCTACCACGACGCTTTTTACTTCCCGATCCTCAGCGATTATCAGGAAACCGATTTCGGCGGCGAATTGCCGTTCCAGCCGGATTACGCCAGCAATTACGTGCACCAACTGATCGAGGATCAGGGCGGCTGGATGCTGTTCCCGCCGATCCCGTTCAGCTACGACACGGTCAATTACGACCTTACGGAACCGGCGCCGAGCCCGCCATCCTCCAGCAACTGGCTGGGCACCGACGATCAGGCGCGGGACGTGTTGGCGCGGGTGATTTTCGGCACGCGGATTTCGATTCTGTTTGCGCTGATCCTCACCGCCGTCAGTGCGCTGGTCGGCATCGTGGCCGGGGCGTTGCAGGGTTATTACGGCGGCTGGGTCGACTTGCTCGGGCAGCGGGTGCTGGAGATCTGGTCGGGGCTGCCGGTGCTGTACCTGCTGATTATTTTGTCGGGGTTCGTCTCGCCGAGTTTCTGGTGGCTGCTGGGGATCATGGCGCTGTTTTCCTGGCTGGCACTGGTGGACGTGGTGCGCGCCGAGTTCCTGCGCGGGCGCAGCCTGGAATACGTCAAGGCCGCACGGGCCCTGGGCCTGACGGACAGCGAGCTGATGCGCCGGCACATTCTGCCCAACGCCATGACCTCCACCCTCACCTACCTGCCGTTCATTCTGACCGGCGCCATCGCCACCCTCACCGCGCTGGACTTTCTCGGCTTCGGCATGCCCGCCGGCACCGCGTCGCTGGGTGAACTGATCGGCCAGGCCAAGCGCAATCTGCAAGCGCCGTGGCTGGGGCTGACGGCGTTTTTTGCCCTGGCGCTGATTCTGTCCTTGCTGGTGTTTATCGGCGAAGCCTGCCGTGACGCATTCGATCCACGATCCTGATCCCCGGAGCTGAAATGACCGACAACCTGATTGAAATTCGCGACCTGCGCGTCGCCTTCGCCGGGCATGAAGTGGTGCACGGCGTGAACCTCGACATCCGCCGTGGCGAGTGCCTGGCACTGGTCGGCGAATCCGGCTCGGGCAAGTCGGTGACGGCGCACTCGATCCTGCGTTTGCTGCCAACCAAGACCGTCAGCAGCACGGGCAGCATCCGCTACAACGGCGTGGACTTGCTGCACGCCAGCGAACAACAGCTGCGCGGCTTGCGCGGCAACCGCATCGCGATGATTTTCCAGGAGCCGATGACTTCGCTGAACCCGCTGCACACGGTGGAAAAACAGATCAGCGAAGTGCTGGAGATCCACAAGGGGCTCAAGGGCCGCGCCGCGCGCCAGCGCACGCTGGAGCTGCTGGAACTGGTGGGCATCCGCCAACCGTTGCAGCGTTTGAAGGCCTATCCGCACCAGCTCTCCGGCGGCCAGCGGCAACGGGTGATGATCGCCATGGCCCTGGCCAACGAGCCTGAATTGCTGATCGCCGATGAGCCGACCACAGCGCTGGACGTGACCGTGCAACAGAAGATTCTCGAGCTGCTGATCGAGTTGCAGCAACGCCTCGGCATGTCGCTGCTGCTGATCAGTCACGACCTCAACCTGGTGCGGCGCATCGCCCAACGTGTGTGTGTGATGCGCCACGGGGAAATCGTCGAACAGGCCGATTGCGCAACGCTGTTCCGCACCCCGCAGCATCCTTACAGTCGCCTGCTGATCGAGGCCGAACCGTCGGGCGCACCAGTGCCGAGTCGCTACGATCACAACCTGCTGGAAGTGGACGATCTGAAAGTCTGGTTCCCGCTGCCCAAGGCGTTGTTCAGCCGCACCCAGGAATACATCAAGGCCGTGGACGGCGTGAGTTTCCGCCTGCAACGGGGCAAGACCCTGGGCATTGTCGGCGAGTCCGGCTCGGGCAAGTCGACGCTGGGCCAGGCGATTCTGCGGCTGGTGGAATCCGAAGGCGACATTCGGTTCGGCAACAAGCAATTGAGCCTGTTCAATCAGCGTTTGATGCGCCCGTTGCGCCGGCAGATCCAGGTGGTGTTCCAGGACCCGTTCGGCAGCCTCAGCCCACGGATGTCGGTGCAGCAGATCATCGCCGAAGGCCTGCTGACCCACGGTATCGGCACGGCCGAGGAACGTGAGGCGGCGGTGATCCGCGTGCTGGAGGAAGTCGGCCTCGACCCACGGAGCCGCCATCGCTATCCCCATGAATTCTCCGGCGGCCAGCGCCAGCGCATTTCCATCGCCCGGGCACTGGTGCTGGAACCGGCGCTGATACTGCTCGACGAACCGACCTCGGCGCTGGATCGCACGGTGCAGAAACAGGTGGTGGAATTGTTGCGGCAATTGCAGATCCGTCACGGCTTGACGTACCTGTTCATCAGCCATGACCTGGCGGTGGTGCATGCGCTGGCGCACGACTTGATGGTGATCAAGGATGGAAAAGTGGTGGAACAGGGATCATCGCGAGAGATTTTTGCAGCGCCGCAGCATGCTTATACGCAAGCGTTGCTCAAGGCTTCGGGTTTGGTACAGGTACAGAGTACCGAGCGAATGGCTGTGCTTTGAGAACCATCATCGGCGTCGATGTTCACCATCACGTCAATGAAGTTCTCATAAAAAATCCCGGGCGTAACATCGGCTCCATACCAACCAATAACACCCCGGAGCACAAAATCATGAAACGCCAAGTCATCCTCAGCATTGCCCTTTCGGTTCTGGCCTTCAACGCTTTTGCCGCCAAACCTGCCCACACCATGATCGCCGAAGGCGGTTCGGATCGTCTGATTGAACGCCGCGTCGCTGAAGGTGGCTCGGATCGCCTGATCGAACGCCGCGTCGCCGAAGGTGGTTCGGATCGTCTGATTGAACGTCGCGTCGCTGAAGGTGGCTCGGATCGTCTGATCGAACGCCGCGTCGCCGAAGGTGGCTCGGATCGTCTGATTGAACGTCGCGTCGCTGAAGGTGGTTCGGATCGCCTGATCGAACGCCGCGTCGCTGAAGGTGGTTCGGATCGTCTGATCGAACGTCGCGTCGCCTGAATGAATGGCTTGACCGCAACAACCCAGAAAAAACCCGGCTCCCGTCAGCCGGTTTTTTTTTATACCTTTTTGATCGTCCTCAGTCCTTGGCCATGCAGCGCCGATAGCGCTCGTCGACCCGTTTGGCAAACCACGCCGTGGTCAGTTTGCGGGTGATCTTCGGGCTTTGCAGCACGATGCCCGGCAGCACCGCACGAGGCAATGTCTTGCCTTCCGCACGCTCCGCCAGCTCGAACACCCGCTGATACAGTCTGGTTTCCTCGAAGGCCAGGCTATCGCCCTTCTCCAGTTGATCGCGGATCACCGGATTACGCATGCCCAGCGATTTGCCGAGGGTGCGCACCGCCAGTTCCGTGCTGCCCGGCATGATCGCGCCCGGGCGGATCAGGTCGCCATCCAGCGCCAGCGCAATGCCCGAAGCGCGGCTGACCGCGTTTTGAAACGCCGCGTTGCGACTGGCGTACCAGCCGGCGTTGAAGTCGGCAAAGCGGTACAGCGGCTCGCGGTAACTCACCGGATACCCCAACAAATGCGCGATACCGAAATACATCCCGCCACGACGGGTGAACACCTCGTGACGAATCGTCCCGTCCACCGGGTACGGATAGTCCTTGGCGTGCTGCTCGGCGAATTCGACGCTGACCTGCATCGGCCCGCCGGTGTGCACCGGGTTGAAACCGCTGAACAGCGTACGGCCCATCGGCACCGAGCCGATGAAGTCATCGAAAATCGCGCTCAATTCCTTTTCACTGCGGGCGGCGCTCAGGCGTTCGCTGTAGGTTTTGCCGTTGGGCGAGCGCACCTGCAAGGCACCACTGACCAACAGGCTCGGGATATGAACCTTGGCGGCGCGGCGGTCGATTTCGTCACGGGCGATCTTGCCCAGGCCGGGCACCGTCGGATCGACCTGAAAGGTGGACTCCTGCTCGGCAACGGCCAGCACCGAACACAGGTTTTGCGTGGTCGGGCTGATGCCCTGGGCGGCGAACGCGGCGTAGATGTCGGTGGCCCAGCCCTGGCGGTCGACGGTTTTTGCCGGCAGCAGGCGCACGATCTGCGCCTTGACCTCGGCGGGCGGGCGCGGCGCTGGTTCGATGCTGCGTTGACCGGCGCAACCGGCCAGCACCAGCAGCGCGGCGAGGCTGACGAATAATCGAGGGGTGTGCATAACGCTTCATCCAGTCCGTTGAGCCGGGTTAACCCTACGCGCAATCGCAGGGTGCAGGATAGGACTGCGGGCCGGCGGCGCTGTTCCATCGTCCCGTTTGGCAGGCCGACTGGCCGCCCTCGCCGACTGATCCATACTTGCTGCTGCACACGTAGCGGCATGCCGCAGGTCAGGACACGCGAGGAGGACAGCCCATGAACCGCAGTGATGTTCTGATCATCGGCGCAGGTCCCACCGGTCTGGTACTGGCCCTGTGGCTGAGCAAACTGGGCGTGCGCGTGCGCATCATCGACAAGACCTCCGCGCCGGGCACCACGTCGCGGGCGCTGGCGGTGCAGGCGCGCACCCTTGAGCTGTACCGGCAACTGGATCTGGCCGACACAGTGGTGCGCAACGGCCATCGGGTGGCCGCGGCGAATTTCTGGGTCAAGGGCAGGCCCGTGGCACAACTGCCGCTGAACCGGATCGGCGAAGGCCTGACGCCGTATGCGTTTCTCGAAATCTACCCGCAGGACGAACACGAGCGCTTGCTGATCGACCGCCTCGAAGACTACGACGTGAGGGTCGAGCGCAATACGACACTGGAGAGTTTCACGGAAAACGGTGACGGTCTCACCGCCCATCTGCGACTGCCGGATGGCGAGCAGGAAATCTGCCAGGCCTGTTACCTGGCCGGTTGCGACGGTGCCCGCTCGGTGGTGCGCAAGACCCTCGACACCGGTTTTCCCGGCGGCACCTATCAGCAGATCTTTTACGTCGCCGACGTCAAGGCCAGCGGCCCGGCGCTCAACGGCGACTTGCATCTGGATCTGGATGAGGCCGATTTTCTCGCGGTGTTCCCGCTGGCCGGCGAAGGCCGTGCACGGCTGATCGGCACGGTGCGCGATGAGCGTGCCGAGCGCGCCGAAACCCTGGAGTTTTCCGATGTCAGCAGCCGCGCCATCGAACATCTGAACGTGCACATCGAAGACGTCAACTGGTTCTCCACCTACCGCGTGCATCATCGGGTGGCGAATCACTTTCGCAAGGGCCGGGCGTTTCTGCTTGGCGACGCAGCCCACGTGCACAGCCCCGCCGGCGGCCAGGGCATGAACACCGGCATTGGCGATGCGATCAACCTGGCGTGGAAACTCGCGGCGGTGCTCGGCGGCGCAGCCACGCCAAAGCTGCTCGACAGCTACGAAACCGAACGCATCGCCTTCGCCCGGCGGCTGGTCTCGACCACCGACAAGGTTTTCAGCTTCGTCACCGCCGAAGGGCGAATGGCCGACCTGTTGCGCACACGGCTGGCACCGTTCGTGATCCCGAAATTGGCGTCATTCGAGACCAGCCGCGAATTCCTCTTTCGCACGGTGTCGCAAATCACCGTCAACTACCGGGGCATGGCCTTGAGCGAAGGCGTGGCCGGGCATGTCCACGGTGGCGACCGTTTGCCGTGGGCCCATGATGGCGAGGGGGACAATTACGAGCCGTTGCGCAACCCGTGCTGGCAGGTGCATGTGTACGGCGACACCAGCGACGAGATGATCGCCTGGTGCAATGAACATCACCTGCCGCTGCACGTGTTCGACTGGCGACCGGCGTTTGAGACGGCAGGCCTGGGGCGCAACGGTTTTTACCTGCTGCGCCCGGATACTTACGTGGCGATTGCCGACAACAGCGCGGATCCGAAGGTGATCGAGCGGTATTTTCGTGATCACGGGATCCGGCCGTTTTTCAATTGCCCCTGAAGATCAAATCCCGGCCAGCGCCAGATCCATCGCAAAGTAAGTGAAGATCAGGTCCGCACCGGCACGCTTGATCGCGCCGAGGCTCTCGCGCACCACGCGGTCTTCGTCGATGGCCCCGGCCTGGGCGCCGAACTTGATCATCGCGTACTCGCCGCTGACCTGATATGCCGACAACGGCAGGTTCGAGGCCTGGCGGATGTCGCGGATGATGTCGAGGTATGCGCCGGCCGGTTTGACCATCAGCGCATCGGCCCCTTCCTGTTCGTCGAGCAGCGATTCGCGCAGGGCTTCGCGGCGGTTCATCGGGTTCATCTGATAGCTTTTGCGGTCGCCCTTCAGCGCACTGCCGCCGGCCTCGCGGAACGGGCCGTAGAGTGCCGAGGCGAATTTGGTCGAGTAGGCCATGATCGCGGTCTGGGTGAATCCGGCATCGTCCAGCGCCCGGCGAATGGCCTGCACCTGACCATCCATCGCTGCCGACGGCGCGATCACGTCGGCACCGGCACGGGCGGCAGCCACGGCTTGCTTGCCGAGGTTGATCAGGGTCTGGTCGTTGTCGACTTCATGGTTGTGCATCACGCCGCAATGACCGTGGTCGGTGTACTCGCAGAAGCAGGTGTCGGACATCACGATCATTTCCGGCACGGCATCCTTGGCGATCCGCGACATGCGCGACACCAGTCCGTTTTCGCGCCAGGTGTCGCTGCCGCTGGCGTCCAGGTGATGGGACACACCGAAGGTCATCACCGACTTGATCCCGGCCCGGGCATAGCGCTCGATCTCGCTGGCCAGCTTGCGCTCCGGAATGCGCATCACACCGGGCATGCTTTTGATCGGCACGAAGTCATCGATCTCTTCTTCGACGAAGATCGGCAGCACCAGATCATTGAGGGTGAACTCGGTCTCCTGGAACAGGCTGCGCAGGCTCGCATTGCGGCGCAGACGGCGTGGACGTGCTTCGGGGAACTGACTGGACATGGGGCCTTTCCTGAAAACGGCGGATGAGACGAAAGTCGTAGGGGGCGAAGCTTATGCCTTGCGGGGGACGAGGTACAAACCTGGATCAATCAAGAGTGCGTTACCGGGCGCGCAATAATCGCCGGCCCTCACGCCGGCGACTCTGATCGTCAAAGCCTCAGTTGCCCCTCAATGCACGTGACCACGGAGCCGCCGATCCAGATCTCGTTCCCGAGCCGGTTTATCCGCAACTTTCCCGCTCGGCCCATGCTCAAGCCCTGGCTGACGGTATAGGACTCGGGCGCCAGGCCCTCGGCCAATAACCATTGGGCAATCCCGGCATTCAGGCTTCCGGTGGCCGGATCCTCGGGCATGCCATCTCCGGAAATGAACGCACGCACCTCAAACCGGGCCTCGTCACCGTCGCGCTCGGGATCCCACGCCGCGATGACGCCCACCGCCAGGCCCTGCATCTGCGAATGATCCGGTTGCAGGTTCAGCACCTGTTGCCGGTCCTTGAGCATCACCGCGAGCCACCCCGCACCGTTGTCCACCCATTGCGCCCGGACAACCTCATCAGGGGTGATTCCCAGTCCGCGCTGCACCCGCTCCATGACGTCAGCCTCGACCGGTCCCGACCTCAGGAGCGGCGGCGCGAGAAAAGCGAGTTCAGAGCCTTCGCGCCTGATTCTTACCAGTCCGACGCCGCACTCCTGAATGATCTCCGCACCCTTGGGCACGCCGCCTGCCTGCAGCCAGGCGTGGCAGGTGCCCAGGGTCGGATGCCCGGCAAACGGCAGTTCGCTCAGTGTCGTGAAGATCCTCACGCGATAGTCGGCGCGAGGGTCCTGCGGCTCAAGAATGAAGGTGGTTTCACTCAGGTTGGTCCAGTTGGCAAAGGCCGCCATGCGCTCATCGCTCAGGGAGCCGGCATCAAAGACCACCGCCAGCGGGTTGCCCTTCAAGGCAGTCTGGCTGAAAACATCGACTTGCTTGAAATGGAACGAATCCATGCATCGTCCTTATTGAGGAATCGTCAGACCACGCACCACCGCCGGCCGCGCCAGAAAGCGCTCCAGCACCCGGGTGACGTTCGGGAAGTCCTTGATGCCGACCAGATCGCCCGCCTCGTAGAAACCGATCAGATTGCGCACCCACGGGAACGTGGCGATGTCGGCGATGGTGTAGCGCTCGCCCATGATCCAGTCGCGTCCTTCGAGGCGGGTGTTCAGAACGTTGAGCAGGCGCTTGCTTTCGTCGACGTAACGGTCGCGGGGACGCTTGTCTTCATAATCCTTGCCGGCGAATTTGTTGAAGAAGCCGAGCTGGCCGAACATCGGGCCGATGCCGCCCATCTGGAACATCAGCCACTGAATGGTTTCGTAGCGCAGTGCGCCTTCCTGGGCCAGCAACTGGCCGCTTTTGTCGGCGAGATAAATCAGGATCGCGCCGGACTCGAACAACGGCAGCGGTTTGTCCTCGGGGCCATGGGGATCGAGGATCGCCGGGATCTTGTTGTTCGGGTTCAACGACAGGAAGGCCGGCGACATCTGGTCGTTGGTGTCGAAGCCCACGCGATGAGGCTCGTAAGGCAGACCGATCTCTTCGAGCATGATCGAGACCTTGACGCCGTTGGGAGTCGGCAGGGAATAGAGCTGAATCCAGTCGGGGTACTGCGCCGGCCATTTCTGGGTGATCGGGAACGCGGACAGATCGGTCATGTGTAGCATCCAGTCACAAATGAGAAGCCTGAGCATAATCCACGTTTTGCGCGCTGGCTCGGGTTCTTTTGGCCCCGACGGCCGGGCTTACTTAAATCCGCAACATGCTGTCGCTAACCTGCCCTCCGGCTGCGCAGGTACGCCGATCGAACCAAAGGCTTTCAAGGGGCTCCAAGGAAATCGTTCAAGACAGGGAATACACCCGGCGCCGGCGGCCCGTGGTGCAGTGGTTTGTCAGCCTTAACCGATCAGACTGAAGAACCTTTATCTCATGACGAAACTGATGAAAGTCGCCAGACGCTTCAAACATCGCGCTTATGTGGCCCTGCCCTCGCTGCTGGCAATGAGCGCGCTGTTTCTGTCCCTCGAGTCCAGCGAAAGCCGCGCGCAACCGGTGGACGGGACCCAGACCCTGATCTTCCTGCGCCACGGAGAAAAACCCGCCGGCGGGCTCGGCCAGCTCAATTGCCAGGGCCTTAACCGCGCCATCGAACTGTCGACCCTGCTGCCGGAAAAGTTCGGCAAGGCCGACTATGTGTTTGCCGCCAACCCGACGCGCAATGTCGAGGAAGGCGAGCTGGACAACGCCTACAGTTACATCCGCCCCCTGATGACCATCAGCCCCGCCGCCATCAAGCTCGGCCTGCCGGTGAACATCGAGTTTTCGGCCAACGACACCAGCGACCTGGCCCGGGAACTGATTGCCGACAAGTACCACAACTCGACCATCTACACGGCGTGGTCCCACGGCTACCTGCCCGAGCTGATCAACAAGGTCGCGGGCAAGGCCGTGGGCGAGAAGCAAAAGATCACCGAAGACTGGGCATCCAGCGATTACGACTCGCTGTATGTGCTGACCCTGACCTGGCACAACGGCAAGGCCAGCCTGCAGAGCCACAGCTACAAACAGGGGCTGGACAATGGCAAGGTCACGTGCCCGACCTGAGTTTTGCGCCGTCTGATCTACCCCTTTCGCGAGCAAGCCCGCTCCCAAATCCCTTCTTGTGCTGAACTCAAATGGCGGGTTCAGCGGATTTCCAGTGTGGGAGCGGGCTTGCCCGCGAAAAGGCCGCGGAGTAACGCATCAAGCCTTCTGATTCACGCGATCGTGCAGATATTCAAGGACTGCTTTCTGCTCCCCGGCAAACTCGATCCGCGCGCCCTTCTTCTCGCGCTGAAACACGTACATCGGGTCGTAATACTCGCGCAGCAGGCCTTCGATCCAGCCCCGGTGCAAATCCACCGAACCGCTGCGCCCCTGTTCCGCCAGGGCGTCTTCCATCAACGACAGCATCCGCCGGTGGCGCTCGCCGCCCAGACGCTTCTGCACATTGTTCAGGCTCTCGAGCAAGCGTTCGGAAAACAGCGTAAAGCCCCGCTCGCCATGCACCGCCGAAAACTCGGCCGACAGATCCACTACATAATCACGCAGGATGCGCTGCACCCGGTCTTCAAAACTGTCTTCCAGCCAGACCATCGGGTAGTGCTGCATGCCCTGATACAACGGCAGCGGCAGCGCGCAACTGCCCACCACCCGGCTTTCGTCTTCGAGCACGAACTGGCCGATGCCGGCATCGCGCTTCTTGAGGATGTCGATGGCCAGGCGATTCTCGAAGTCGATGTTCGACGGCTGGCCCGTGGCGCGCTTGCCGAAACTGGAACCGCGATGGTTGGCGTGACCTTCCAGATCCAGGCTGTTGCGCAACTGCACCAGCAGTTCGGTCTTGCCGGTGCCGGTCATCCCGCCCAAGAGCACGAAATCACACTGGTTCACCGCTTGTTCAAGGGTGTCGATCAGAAAATTGCGCAGGGCCTTGTAGCCGCCACCGATACGCGGATAGTCGATCCCGGCCTCGCTCTTGAGCCACTGCTGGGTGATCTGCGAGCGCAAGCCACCCCGGAAACAATAGAGATAACCGTCGGGATGGGCCCGGGCGAATTCGGCCCAGGCCTCGATGCGTTCGGCCTTCACCGCACCGGACACCAGACGGTGGCCCAGTTCGATGGCCGCCTGCTGGCCATGCTGCTTGTAGCAGGTGCCGACCTTTTGTCGTTCGAGGTCGTTCATCAACGGCAGGTTGATCGCACCGGGGAACGCGCCCTTGTGAAACTCGACCGGCGCACGGGCATCCATCAGCGGCCGGTCGTTGAGGAAAATGTCGCGGTAGTCGGTGCAGTCGCGGAGCATCAAATCACCTCGACTGCGTGGGTCTGTCGCTCGACCAGTTCGCCGATCGGCGCCAGCTCCAGGCCCAGCTCGGCGGCCACGGCGAGAAATTCGGCGTTGCCCTCCGGCGTCACGGCCACCAGCAGACCGCCACTGGTCTGCGGATCGCACAGCACGCGCTTGTGCAGCTCCTGCAAGCGCCCGAGCTTGCTCGAATAACTGTCGAAATTGCGCAAGGTGCCGCCGGGTACGCAGCCCTGTTCGAGGTAGTACTCGACGCTGTCCAGACGCGGCACGCGGTCATAGGCAATGCGCGCGGTGAGGTGGCTGCCGTCGGCCATTTCCACCAGATGCCCGAGCAGGCCGAAACCGGTGACGTCGGTCATCGCGGTGACGCCGGCCAGTTTGCCGAAACGGCTGCCGGGCTTGTTCAGCGTGCACATCCAGTCCCGGGCCACGCCGATGTCGGCGTTACGCAACTTGCCCTTCTTTTCTGCGGTGGTAAGGATGCCGATGCCCAACGGTTTGGTCAGGTACAGCAGACAGCCTGCGGTGGCGGTGTCGTTGCGCTTCATGAAGCGCTTTTCCACCAGTCCGGTGACGGCCAGACCGAAGATCGGCTCCGGTGCATCGATCGAATGGCCACCGGCCAGGGGAATGCCCGCCGCATCGCACACTGCCCGCCCGCCGCGAATCACTTCACGCGCCACTTCCGGTGCCAGCACGTTCACCGGCCAGCCGAGGATGGCAATGGCCATCAACGGGTCACCGCCCATGGCATAGATATCGCTGATGGCGTTGGTCGCGGCGATCCGGCCGAAATCGAACGGGTCATCGACGATCGGCATAAAAAAATCGGTGGTCGACACCACACCGCGTTCGGCATCGATTTCATACACCGCTGCATCATCACGGGATGCGTTGCCGACCCACAGTTTCGGATCGAGATTCTGTGCGCCGCTGCCGGCAAGGATCACCTCCAGCACCTGCGGCGAAATCTTGCAGCCGCAGCCGGCGCCGTGGCTGTATTGGGTCAGACGGATGGGCTCGCTCATGGGGCAACCTCTGGCTGGGAATGGGGCGGATTCTAGCAGAGGGGATTGCCGGGCAAAAAAAACCGCCCTTGCGGGCGGTCAAAGTGCTTCGACCACGATCAGAAGCTCTGGCTGAAGCTGATGGTCATTGCGCTGTCGTTGTTGTCGCTGGACACCTGGCCCGAATAGCCGATGCCAAGCTTGCCGGTCGGGCTGATCTGGAAGTCCACGCCGGCTTCAAGTAACGCACTGTCCTTGGCGATCGGCACGCCCTGGGTGCTGAACGACGCGCCGCCGTCGATGAAGGTCAGGTCAGCGTCAGGCTTGGTATCGCCGTAGGCATGCCGCCAGCCAATCGCCGCACGCGGGGTCAGTTGACTGCCGTTGGCCAGGGTCACCAACTTGCCGATGCGCACACCGAGGGTCGAGTAGGTGATGTCCTGATCGGCATCGCCCTTCAGGCGCCCTGCTCCACCTTTTTCCTTGGCGGTGTCGCTGTCGTAGTTGACGTAGGCCAGGCCGGCGAACGGTTCGATGGCTACGCCCGCCGCATTGATGGCGTACCCCACTTCACCGAACACCTGCGCACTGCGGGCATCGTAGTCAGCCTTCAGGCGATCGTTGTAGCTGCCGACGTTGACGTCGCGTTTGGTCTCGATGCTGTGCCAGCTGTAGGCCGCGCCGAGGCGCACGGCCAGGGCATCGAACTGCGAACTCAGGTACGCCGCCAGGTGATAGCTGTCGACCTTGGCATCGGAGTTGCGGTCATGGGCGTTGAGGTTGCCACGGGTGTAGCCCGCTGCCAAACCGGCACGCCATTGATCGTCGAGTTGCTTGTCCGTGCCGAGCATGAAACCGCCGAGGCTGCGATCGACTTTCGCCGTGTTGCTGTCGCCGCCCATGTCGCCCCACGCGCCGATGGCACGGGCCCAGCCGACCATTTCACCGTGACAGCCGTTGCTGCTCAGTTGCGTATCGCTCGGGGCCAGCGTGCGGCGTGGATCGTCCGACGCGCTGCACGTCGGTTGACGCATACGATCATTGACCGCTTCACGTACGAAGCGCGAATCCTCCAGCACCGCACTGGCGGTGCTGGCATGGATCTCCCCGGACAGACTGTCGAAAGCGTGACGCGCACCGGCCACGCTGAGGTTGACGATTTCGTTCTGCAACGCCGCGCCCGCCGGACCGTTGCGCATCAACGCCGAGGCGGTGTTGCGCTGGTTGCGGGTGGCGGCGACATCGGCGAACGAGTTGCCGTTGCGGCTGACCACCAGGTTCACCGCGTCCGGGCTGTACACCAGCGCCGTGTCGAGGAACGCGTACTGCGGCAGATCGGCTGCGCTAAAGGTGCCGCTCACTCCGCCACCGGCCGTGATCAGCGAATACACGGTGTTGCCGGTGAACGGCGCCAGGCTGTTCACTTGCAGGCCGCCGCCCAGGGCTGCCGTGCCGCCGACAGCCAGAGGCGTCGCGGTTGGCGAACTGACGGTCAGGGCCAGCACAC
The DNA here is from genome assembly GCF_024981055.1 of Pseudomonas sp. BW7P1. Taxonomy (NCBI): domain Bacteria; kingdom Pseudomonadati; phylum Pseudomonadota; class Gammaproteobacteria; order Pseudomonadales; family Pseudomonadaceae; genus Pseudomonas; species Pseudomonas sp. BW7P1. Next base: position 4,082,392 of record NZ_CP103374.1, read on the forward strand.
CGTCGGCAGCGTTGGTCAGGTTGCCGGCCACGCTCAGGGTCCCGTCGCCGCCTCCGGAGGCCACTACACCGTGGTTGACCACAGAACCGACGCTGCCGTTACCGCTCAGGGCTGCGCCGTTGGCGACGGTCACTTGGCCACCCAATGAAGCACGTGCCGCACGGCTGCCGACTTGCAGCACGCCTTGATCCACCGACACGGTGCCGCTGAACGGTTGGTCGCCGGTCAACAGCAACCGCGCCGCGCCACGTTTGGCCAGGGCGCCAACGCCGCTGAGACGCCCGTTGAACTGGCCGTCGGTGTTCTGCTGGAACACTACCGAAGCGTTGTCGACGATATTGCCTTGCAGGCTGGTGGTATTACCGATCAGCGTACCGCCGCTGACGGTGGTGCCACCGCTGTAAGTGTTGGCTGCGGTGAGAATCAGGGTGCCGGAGTCGAGTTTCTCGATTCCGCCAGTGCCAATCAACGGCACATCGATTTGCGTGGTGGCGCCGGCATTGACGCGGATTGGCGCCGGCGTGCCGCCAGGTCCGTTGACCGGTGTCAGCGTATCGCCGGCATCCGGAACCAGGCTGTAACCGTTGACGAGGAATTGCAGCCCCGTGAAGTTCTGATTGCCTTGCACGGTCACCGTACCGCCCTGCCCGCCGAACACCGCGAACTGGCCGTTGGAGCCCAGTGCCTGGGTGCCGGTCGGGTCGGTCCAGTTGGTGCCCGGCCCCCACACGCCGCTGCCGCCGCCGATGCTGCCATCCGGGTTGGTCTTGCCACCGTTCCAGAACTGCACCTCGCCCGGCGTGTTCTGTACCAGCAGGTTGACCTGATTGGCCAATGCGGTCTGCAGGGTCAGGTTGGCGGCCGAGACCGGCAGGCTGCCGTACACTAGACCATTGTCGGTGAGCGTACCGCCGTAGCTGAACAGTTGATACACACCGGTGCCGAAGCCGCCGGAGTTGGTGATGTTCAGCGTGCCGTCAAGGGTCAGGTTGCCGGCAACGTTGACCACGGTTGTGGAGCTGGCGGCCGAGCCGAGGGTGAAGTCCAGATTCGTCCCCGAAGACAGTGCCAGAGAGCCGACCGACAACGGCGTCGCGCTGCCGCCACCCAGCAGGGTCGCACCGTTGGCCAGTTGCACAGCCCCACCGAACTGGCCGCTGCCGCCGATCTTCGCGCCGCTGGCGACATTGACGCTGGCACTGTCGAGCACGCCATTGACGTTCAGCGAACCGGCCTGAACCGAGGTATTGCCGGTGAAGGTGTTGTTGCCGGTCAGCAGCAAGGCGCCGGTACCGGTTTTGGTCAGGCTGCCGGCGCCCGTCAGATTGCCGGTATAGCTGCCGTCGCTGTTCTGTTCGAAGGTCAGCGCGGCGTTGTTGACGATGGCACCTTGCAGGCTGCTGGTGTCACCACGGGTGCTGCCGCCGTTGAGCGTGGTGCCGCCGCTGTAGGTGTTGGCGCCACTGAGCAGCAGGTCGCCGCTGCCGTTTTTCACCAGACTGCCGCTGCCGGTGATCGCGCCGATCAACGTGGTGTTCTGGTTGCCGGCCAGCGTCAGTTGCGCACCCAGGTTGATGGCGTTGGCCAGTTGCAGCGCCGAGGTGCTGTCGAGCGTTCCGTTACCCGATACATTCAGCGCACCGCTGCTGATCGCGCTGTTGTTGCCCAGAATCAGCGTACCGCCGGCGAGTTGGGTACCGCCGCTGTAAGAGTTGCTGCCATTGAGCGTCAGGCTCGATGGACCGGTCTTGATCAGGCTGCCGCTACCGCTGACCACACCGCCGAGAGTCAGTGCGTTGGAACCGGCGACGGTGAGCCCACCGTTGAGCAATACATCGTTGGCGAGGCTGACGGCGGTGTTGCTGTCCAGCGCCGTGCCGTTGGCGGCGGTCAATACGCCAGTGCCGAGGGCCGCATTGTTGCCGACCACAAGCTTGCCGCCGTTGAGCGCGGTGCCGCCGGTGTAGCCGTTGGCGGCATTGAGCACCAGGGTGCCGGTGTCGTATTTGCCCAGCGTGCCGGCGCCGTTGAGCGCGACACCAATGGTCGCCGTCGCGTTCGGGTCGACCCGCACGGTGGCGTTGCCCAGCGAACCGTTGACCAGATTCAGCGAACCCGCCGTACCGTTCTGCAGGCTATAGCCGTCGGTGACGAACTGCATGCCGGTGATGGTTTGCGCGCCATTGACAGTCACTGTGCCGGCCGTGCCCTGGAACACTGCGAAATTGTTGGTCCAGGCCTGGTTGGTGGTGCCGTTGACGTCGGTCCAGTTGGTGGTCCCGGTGCCCCAGGTGCCGCTGCCGCCATCCACCGAACCGTTGGCGACGAGCTGGTTGCCGTCCCAGAACTGAACGGTGACACCGGGTGCGGTGACCAGCAGGTTGATCTGATTGGCCAGTGCGGTTTGCAGGGTCAAGTCGCCCGGCGTGACGCTGCCCGGTACGCTACCAATCAGCATGCCGTTGTCGGTCAGGCCGCCGGTGTAGTTGATCAACCGGTACACGCCGCTGCCAAAGCCGCCGATGTCGCTGACGTTGAGCGTGCCGTCGAGCGTCAGGTTGCCACCGACGTTGACCAGCGCGTTGCCGCCACCGGAAACCGGTGCGCCGAGGCCGACATCGAAGTTGGAGTTGGCATTGAATACCAGCGAGTTCACCGACAGCGTGCTGCCTGTGGCACCGGCCAGATGACCGCCGTCCGCCACGGTCACCGCCCCGCCGAGCGAGCCGCCGCCGGTCAGGGTGCCGCCGCTGTTGACCAGCACACTGGCACTGTCCAGCGAGCCGTTGACGCTCAGGGTCCCGGCGTTGACCGTGGTGTTGCCGGTCAGGCTGTTGAGGCCGGTCAATGTCAGGGTGCCGGTGCCGAGTTTGCTCAGTTCGCCGGTGCCAGTGAGCACGCCGTCGAAAATACTGCTGGCGTTGTTGCCGCCGATGCTCAGGGTGTTGCCGCCGCCAATCAGCGCCGTACCGCTGCCGGTCAGGCTGGCGAGGCTGCCGGAGCCGCCGAGGTTCAGCGTTGCGGCATTGCCGAGATTGACCCCGGCGTTGCTGCCCAGCGCCGAGTTGCCCAGGGTGGTGAGGCTGCCGGCCTGTACGTCGAAGGTGCCGCTGAAGGTGTTGTTGCCGGTCAGCGTCAGGTCGGCCAGACCGTTCTTGGTCAGTGTCCCTGCCCCGGCAATCACGCCGCCCAGGGTCAGGTTGTTGTTGCCCGCAACGCTGAGGTTGGCATTGACGTTGAGGTTGTTGGCCAGCACCAGCGGCGCCGTCGTGTCGAGGGTCGACGCGCCCGCTACGGTCACCGCACCGGAGCCCAGGCCCGCCGAGGTGCCGAGGGTCACGGTGCCGGCGTTCAGCGTGGTGCCACCGCTGTAGGTGTTGATGCCATTGAGGGTCAGGTTGGAGGCACCATTCTTGATCAGTGCCCCGCTGCCGCTGACCACGCCGCCAAGGGTCACGTCGCTGTTGCCGGTGTTGGTGAGGTTGGCGTTGAGCACCACGTTGTTACCCAGCGACACCGCGGTGTTGCTGTTGAGCGACGACGCGCCGGCCACGGTCAGGTTGCCCAGACCGAGGGCCCCATTGCTGCCGGCGGTCAGGGTACCGGCATTGAGGGTGATGCCGCCGAGGAAGTTGTTGGCACCGCTCAGCACCAGGTTGGCCGCGCCGTTCTTGGTCAGGCTGCCGGCACCGTTGATCGCTCCGCTGAGTGTCAGATCGTTGCTGCCGACCACGCCGAGGTTGCCTGCCAGGTTGATCGCGTTGCCCGCACTGACAGCCGCGCCGGCATCCAGGGTGGTGCCGTTCGCCGCGTTCAGGGTGGCCGAGCCCAGCGCCGCGTTCGACGCCAGGATCAGACCGCCCGCATTCAGTGCCACCGGGCCGAGGAAGGCGTTGTTGCCACCGAGGGTCAGGCTGGCCGCACCGTTCTTGATCAAACTGCCAGTGCCGGAAATGACACCGTTGAGGGTCAGGGCATTGCTGCCCAGCACGGTAAGATTGCCGTTCAGTGTGGCGGCGTTGGCCAGGGTCACCGCAGTGTTGCTGTCCAGTTGCGTGCCGGCGTTGGCGATCAGCGCACCGCTGCCCAGCGCGGTATTGCTGCCGACCACCAGCGTGCCGCCGTCCAGCTGTGTGCCGCCGGTGTAGCTGTTGGCGCCATTGAGTACGAGGGTACCGCTGTCGAGCTTGTTGAGAATCCCGCTGCCGTTAATGTTCACGCCGACCGTGGCAGTCACGCCCGGATCGACCCGCATCGCGGTGGTGCCACCGCTGCCGTTGACCGCGGTCAGCAGACCCGCAGAGCCATTCACCACGTTGTAGCCATCGGTCAGGAACTGCATCCCGGTGAAAAGTTGCGTGCCGTTGACCGACACCGTGCCCGCCGTGCCCTGGAACACCGCAAAGTCGCCGGCCCAGGTCTGGTTGAGCGTGCCGTTGACGTTGGTCCAGTTGGTGTTGACGGCATCCCATGTTCCGCTGCCGCCATCGACCGTACCGTTCGGGATCGTCTGGCTGCCGTCCCAGAAGCGAATATTGGCGTTCGGCGCAGACACCAACAGGTTGATCTGGTTACCGACCGAGGTCTGCACCACCAGATCGCCCAGGCCATAACCCACAGGCACACCGGCCACGGTCAGGCCGTTGTCGGTCAGAGCCCCCGTGTAGTTGAACAAGCGATAGACACCGACACCGAACCCGCCGGCATCGGTGACGTTGAGATTGCCGCCGAGTGTCAGGTTGCCGCCGATGTTCATCAGCGAGGTGGTCGATGGCGTGGCAAGGCTCGCATCGACGTTGCTGTTGGCAGCGAGTACCAGCGACGCCGCCGACAAGGTGTTGCCCGAAGACAACGCCAGATGGCCGCCATTATTGATGGTCATCGCGCCCAGGGCCGAGCCGCTGCCCGTCAGAGTGCCGCCATTGTTGACGTTGACCTGGGCACTGGCCAGCGAACCACTGAGATTCAGCGTACCGCCATTGACGTTGGTGTTGCCTGTGATGCCGTTGGTACCGGTGAGGTTCAGTGTGCCGGTGCCGACTTTGGTCAGGCCGCCGCCACCACTGAGATCACCGTCAAAGCTACTGGTGCTGCTCACACCGCCCACGGTCAGAATATTGCCGCCACCGATCTGCACGCTGCCGCTGCCGCTCAATGCGTTCAGGCTGGCATTGCTGCCGAGGTTCAGACTCGCGCCGGCACTGATGTTGGCGCCGGAGGTATTGCCGAGTGCGCCGCTGGTCAGGGTGCTGACGCTGCCGGAGAGGATGTTCAGCGCACCGGTGAAGGTGTTGGTGCCACTGAGGGCCAGGTCATCCAGGCCGGTTTTGATCAGGCTGCCGGCACCGTCGATCACCCCGCTGAGGTTCAGAGCGTTGTTGCCGGCCACGGTCAGGTCGGCATTGAGCGTGATGTTGTTGCCGACGCTCAGCGGACTGCTGTTATCCAGCGTCGCTGCACCACCGACGGTCAGCCCGCCACTGCCCAGCGCACCGGCCGAGCCCAGTGTCAGCGTGCCCGCATTGAGTGTGGTGCCGCCGCCAAAGGTGTTGCTGCCATTGAGTGTCAGGTTGGCCGCGCCGTTCTTGATCAACTGACCGGCACCGCTGACGACGCCGCCGAGGGTCAGGTTCTGGGTACCGCCGACACTGAGCGCTGCGTTAAGGACGACCGCGTTGGCCAGGCTGGCCAGCGAGGAACTGCTGTCGAGCGTTGCGGCACCGCCGACGGTCAAGGCTCCCGTGCCCAGCGCCGAGCTGTTGCCGACGGTCACACTACCGGCGTTCAGGGTGGTGCCGCCAATGTAGGTATTGGTGCCGTTCAGATTCAGGTTGGCCGCACCGTTTTTCACCAGACTGCCGGCCCCGGCGACGGTGCCCGTGAGGGTCAGGTCGGCGCTGCCACCGACATTCAGCGCGCCGGCAAGGTTGACCTGGTTGCCCAGGCTGACGGCGGCGTTGGTATCCAGCGTAGTGCCGGCGGCCGCATTCAGGGCACCACTGCCCAGCGCGGTGTTGCTGCCGACGATCAGTTTGCCGACGTTCAACGCGGTGTTGCCGAAGTAGGTGTTGGCGCCGTTGAGTACCAGATCGGCCGGACCGTTTTTGATCAGGCCACCGACACCGGCGACGACACCGTTGAGCGTCAGGGCATTGCTGCCGCCGAGGGTCACGTTGCCGCCGAGGTTGACGTTGTTGGCCAGGCTTGTCGCGGTGCTGGCATCCAGCGTGGTACCGGCTGACGCATTGAGTACACCAGTGCCCAGCGCGGTGTTGGAGCCCACGCTCAGCGTCCCGGCATTCAACGCCGTATTGCCGGTGTAGGTGTTGTTGCCGGTCAGGCTCAGCGTCGAGGCGCCGGTCTTGATCAGGTTGCTGCCGCCACTGATGACGCCGCCAAGGGTCAGCGGGTTGGCGCCCCCGGCGGTGAGGTTGGCGTTGAGGGCAATCGCATTGTTCAGCGTGACGTTGGCGCTGCTGTTGAGCGAACCGCCCGAGCCGCCCACGGTCAGCGTGCCGGTGCCGAGAGCCGCCGCGTTGCCGACGGTCAGGCTGCCGGCGTTGAGTGCCGTGCCGCCGGTGAAGGTGTTGACGCCGTTGAGGGTCAGGTTGGCGGTGCCGTTCTTGATCAATTGACTGGCGCCACTGATGACACCGCCCAGGGTCAGGCCGTTGCTGCCGCCGATACTCAGGTTGCCGTTGAGCGCAACGTCGTTGCCCAGGCTGACGGCGGTGCTGCTGTCCAGGGTCGCGGCGCCGGCGACGGTCAGGCTGCCGCTGCCCAGTGCGCCGGCATTGCCGACAGTCAGGGTGCCGGCATTCAACGTGGTACCGCCGAGGAAGGTGTTGGCGCCGCTGAGAATCAGGTTGGCCGCGCCGTTCTTGGTCAGCCCGCCGTTGCCGCTGACCACGCCGCCCAGGGTCAGGTTGGCGTTGCCGGCGATGTTGAGGTTGCCACCGAGGGCGACGGCATTGCCCAGCGCGACGGTGGTGCTGGCGTCAAGCGTGGTGCCCGCCGCCGTGGTCAGTACGCCGGTGCCCAGCGCGGTGTTGGAACCGACAATCAGCGTCCCGGCATTCAGTGTCGTGCCGCCGGAGAAAGTGTTGTTGCCGCTGAGGGTCAGGTTTGCGGTGCCGTTCTTGATCAGGTTACCGGCACCGCTGATGACCCCACTCAGGCCCAGTGCCTGTGTTCCGCCGATGGTCAGGTCCGCCGCCAGCGCCACCGCATTGGCCAGGGTCACCGCCGTGGTCGCATCCAGCGTGGTACCCGCCGCCGCATTCAGCACGCCGGTGCCCAGGGCGGTGTTGCTGCCGACCAGCAAGGTGCCGCCGTTGAGCGCGGTGGTGCCACTGTTGGTGTTGTTGCCGGTCAGGGTCAGGCTGGCCGTGCCACTCTTGGTAATCGCGCCGGTGCCGGAGAGGATGCCGGACAGGGTCAGGGCGTTGCCACCGAGTACGTTCAACGCGCCGGTGATGCCGATGTTGTTGGCCAGCGTCACGTTGGCGGTACTGTCCAGGCTGGTGCCGGTGGCGGTGTTGAGCACCCCGGTGCCCAGAGCGTTGTTGTTGCCGACGAGCAAAGTGCCGGCACTCAGGGTTGTGGTGCCGCTGTAACCGGTGTTGGCGCCGTTGAGCGTCAGACTGCCGCTGCCGGTCTTGGTCAGGCCGCTGGCGCCGCTGATCAGCCCGCCCAGGGTCAGGGCCCCGGTGCCGGTCGCCGTCAATGTGCTGTTGAGGGTGATCGCGTTGCTCAACGAAATCGGGCCCGAGGCCGAAATGCTCGAAGCGCCGCCCACGGTAATGCCGCCGGTACTGAGGGCCTGGTTGTTACCCACCTGCACCACGCCACCATTGAGCACGGTACTGCCGGTGTAGGTATTGACCCCGTTGAGGTTGAGCTGGCCGCTGCCGATCTTGGTCAAACCGCCGCTGCCGGACAGCACGCCGCTGAGCGTTGTGGGGTTGGTCCCCTGCACCGTCAGGCCACCGGCACCGAGCGAGATCAGGTTGCTGATGTTCAGTCCGGCATTGCTGGCCTGGAGGATGCCGCCATTGGAGGTCAATACACCACTGCCGAACGCGCCATTGTCATTGAACAGCGCGACGCCGCCATTGAGGGTCGTCGCCCCGCTGACCAAGGGTCCCTGCAGGGTCCAGGTGCCGCTGTTGAGGGTCAGGTTGTTGAAGTTGACATAGGTGGCGCTGGACGCCGTGCCTGAACCGGTGGTGCCGCCGCCGACACCGATAGGGTTTTGCAGAATCAGGGTATTGGTGCCACCCGAACCGCCATCGATCGTGCCGGTCGGGGCGAAGGTCAGGTTGATACCGACCAGGCCGCCGAGGCCGACAGTGACCTGCACGCCGTCGCCGACGTTTACGCTCGAACCGGTGATCGCGTAGAACGTGTTGGTGCTGCCCGCCCCCATCGACACGCTGCCGGTGATGTTACCGGCGTTGGTGAAGGTATTGCCCGCCGCCGATGTCTCGAAGGCCACCCGGCCGTTGATCGTGCCGGTGCTGCTGTTGGTCATGACGACCTGTGAGCCGCCATACACACCGACCACCGGCGTATCGGCCAGGGTGATCCCGCCCACCGACAGACCGGTCGAGGTGATCGTCCCGTTGTTGGTGATGTTGGTGGTGCCGGCCGCCGCATTATTGACCCCTATCCCCAGGCCATCGATGCTGGTCAGGTTGAGGCCGAGCAGCATGCCGGTGCCGCGGATGATGCCACTGGCGTTGTTGAGCACGCTGACCGTACTGGAGGCGCCCGTTCCGATGAACGCGCCGCCGCTGAGCACGGATACCAGGCCCAGCAATGCCGGGTCGATGGTGCCGGAGTTGTTCAGGCTGATGTTGACGCCCGTCAGATTGAGCACCTTGCCGCCGAGCGTCGCGTTCATCTGCGCGCCCGAGTTGACGTTGACCGTCAGGCCGTTGCTGGCACTGCTGAAGTCATTGAGAAACAGCGGCAGACTCGGCACCCCGGTGCAGGTCACCGTGGATCCAGCAGTGGAACAGGTTGCAAGCGCCGGTGCACTGACGCCGCCGAACAGAAATCCGGCAATGCTCAGATGCACAGCAAGGGAAAGTGGGGAAAAACGCGAAACGAGGGCGACACCAGACCTTGCTTCCACGGGTTACTCCTTTCGTGGCCGATTTCTTCCTTGAGGGCGTGCAACGGCGGCAAGCTCCAACACGCGTATCAAGCGTATGACGGTCATCAGATAAACCGTCTGTTCCAGACACACGCTAGTAGATGCCCCGCGATGGGGCATTGATTAAATAGTGTTAATACTTTTGGGCGATAAGGCTCTGCGGCGATACTTCCAGCCGTTATGAACAAGGGTTTGGCTTGTTCCAGACACCACGGCGCGTGTACCTGACCGAGGCGCCAGATAATTCGATGATTTGATCGCGAATTCAGCGCTTTGCAGGAATTGGTACGGCTTGTGCAAACGTTTGCGAGTCGCCGTTGACCTCATTTTCGTTACAAAACCATACAGGCCCGCAAATCCGGGCGTTGATCCGCAAAAAGGACTTTGAATGCACGCTTCTTCCTGCCGCCGCCGACGTGCTGCGCGCCCGTTCGCTGTTTCCCTGCTACTGGCCGGCGTTACCGCAGTTCTCAGCCAGCCAGCGCTTTCACAACCTGCCTTGCCCGAAGAATCAGCTCAGGGCGAAGCCCTCAGCCCCGAGGCCAGCCCGCCGAAAAAAGGCGCTTATCTGTCGGACTGGTACAACCAGGACCTGATGCTGATCGGCAGCAAGGACATCAGCTTCGGCCCGCAACCGGCCGACGATATCTACCTGGAATACGAGTATTTCGGGCGCAAGGGCCCGTTCGAGCTGTACGGCTACATCGACATCCCGAAGATCTTCAACATCGGCAACAGCCATGACAAAGGCGTGTGGGATCACGGCTCGCCGGTGTTCATGGAGCATGAACCGCGCATCTCCATCGACTACCTTGCCGGCCGCAGCCTGGCCATCGGGCCGTTCAAGGAATGGTACGTGGCGTTCGACTGGATCTACGATCACGGCAGCCGCAAAGAGAACCGCGCCAACACGCTGTACAGCGGTCTGGGCACCGATATCGACACTCGTTCGCGAGTCAATCTGTCGGCCAACCTGTACGGGCGCTACCAGTGGGAAAACTATGGCGCCAGCAACGAATACTCATGGGACGGCTACCGCGCCCAGCTCAAGTACATCGTGCCGATCGACAAATTCAGCAACGGTGCCTCGCTGACCTACATTGGCTTCACCAACTTCGATTTCGGCTCGGACCTGCACAAGGACAACCCGGCGCGCACCGCCAATGCCACGGTGGCGACCAACGTGTTGCTGTACTCGTTCACGCACTTGCGCTTCACCCTGGTCGGCCGTTACTTCCACAACGGCGGCAACTGGGAGGACGGCAGCGAGCTGAATTTCGGCGACGGCAATTTCCGCGCACGTTCCAACGGCTGGGGTTACTACGCCGGCATCGGTTATCAGTTCTGAACTTGGGAGCAAACATGAAAGCAATGATGCGTGTATCACTGGCCGCTGCGGCCCTGCTCTGCTCTACCGCCTGGGCCACTGAGGCGCCAATTCAACCGAAAGTGGTGCTGATCACCATGTTCGCCCCGGAGGCGCAGCACTGGATCGATCGCCTGGAACTCAAGCAGGAAATCCGCGTACCGGGCCTGTCGGCCGAGTACCCGACCATTCGTTGCAACACGCAGCAGGTGTGCCTGATGACCACCGGCATGGGCCAGACCAATGCTGCAGCCTCGACCCTGGCCCTTGCGCTGTCACCGAAATTCGACCTGCGCAAAAGCTACTTCCTGATTGCCGGGATTGCCGGCGTCAGCCCGAAACACGGGACCATCGGCACCGCCGCCTGGGCGCACTATCTGGTGGAGTTCGGCACCCAATGGGAACTGGACTCGCGGGATGCGCCATCGAGCTGGCCGACCGGTTACCTCGGCATCAACACCAAGGGCCCCAACGAAAAACCGCCGCTGGACTACAAGACCGAAGTCTTCGAACTCAACCCGAAACTACAGGCCAAGGCTTTCGCCCTGAGCCACAAGGTACAACTGAGCGAGAGCCGGGAATCGGCGGCATGGCGCCTGAAATACCCGGCGGCACCGGCCAATCAGCCGCCGGTGGTCACCCGTTGCGACACGCTGGCGGGCAACACCTGGTTCTCAGGCACACGCCTGAGCGAACGCGCCGAGGTCTGGACCCGGCTCTTGACCGACAACAAGGGCGAATACTGCACCACCCAACAGGAAGACAACTCCACCTATGAAGCCTTGCTGCGCGCCAGCCGTGAAGGCCTGGTGGACGTGCAGCGCGTGGCCGTGGTGCGTGCCGGCTCCGACTTCGACCGCCCGGCGCCGGGCGGCAGCGAAGTGGACAACCTGCTCAAGTACGCCGATCAGGGCGGATTCGTGCCGGCGCTGGAAAACCTCTATCGCGCAGGCAATCCGCTGGTGCAGGACATCCTCAAGCACTGGTCGGCGTGGGAGCACGGTGTCCCTGAAGCCTGAGGATCAAGGCATCAGGATGACCTTGTCGCCGCTGCCCTGATTGACATCGGCATACCGCGCCAGTCCATCGGCCAGCGGCGCTTCGACAAGCCCTTGCGGCAGTGGCAGTCGGTCTTCGTCGAAGAACCGGCCGAACTGCTCCAGCATCGCCGCACAGGCCTCGACGCCGTACAGCAAGGAGTTGATGCCGACCACGGAGCCACCCTTGCGATACAGCGCCAGTGCCGGCAGTTGTACATGCCCGTCCACCGGCGCGGCGATGATCGCGATGCGCCCGAACGGTGCCAGCGCAGGCACCGAGGCCGGCAGCCAGAACCCGGTGGTGTCGAAGATCACGTCGGCGCCGCCACGGTATACCGCGTTGACCTGCGCGCCGAGTTCTTCTGGTTTATCCAGCTGAAGCGTTTGATAACCCTGCGCCTGCAAATCCTTGACCTGCTCCGGCCGCCGCGCCGCCGCCAGCAACTGCGCACCACGCACCTTGGCCAGCGCCAGCGCCGCTGTCGCCACTGCCCCGCCACCGATCACCAGCAAACGGGTTTCGGCATTCACCAGACTGCGCTCCAGCGCATCCCACGCCGTGGTGTAAGGCACACCGAGGCTGGCGGCCTGGGTGAAACTCAAATGCGCCGGTTTATGCGCCACGCCACTGGCCGGCAGCTTGACGAATTGCGCATGGGAGCCATCGGCGAAAAAGCCCAGCTCTCGCCCGGTGCCCCAGACTTCCTGACCGATCAGCGCCTGCGGACCTTCGACCACCACGCCGGCAAAGTCCCGGCCTGGAATGCGTGGCAGCGTGGTGTAGGGGAAACGCCCGAGCACGTTCTTCACGTCGCTGGGGTTCAGTCCCGCCGCCTTGATCTGCACCAGTACTTCGTCGGCCCCAGGCACCGGCGTCGGTACCTCGACGAAGCGCAGTGAGGACAGATCGCCGGTTTTATCGAATTGCAATGCTTTCATGAGTTCATCCACCGAATGAAAAAAGGAAATTCAGGACAGCCAGCCATTGACCAGTTGTCGCCCAAGCGGCCACAACTGCTCGCCCGCCAGCATGCCCAGCAGCCCGACCAGCGCGATGGCCGGTGGCGCCGGGGAACGGAAATCCAACGCGCCATATAGCAGGCCGACGCCCAGACCGATGCCCAGGGAAATCAGGTAGTTCATGAGATCACTCCGCCACATGAAGGGAATGGGCAGAGTCTAGGGAAAGGAGGCGACCGACACCGGCCAAGGACTTCTGAATTTCGGCCAAATCAGCCTGAAAGCGGTCCGGTACTGAATTGTGTAGGCGCGACACCCAGTTCACGGCGGAACATGTCGCTGAAACTGCTGGGTGAATACCCCAGCTCCCGGGCAATCGCGCTGACCGGTACGCCCTGTATCAATTCGGCCACCGCCGTCGCCAGTTGCACCTGACGCCGCCATTCGGCGAAGCCCATGCCCAGACCTTCCTTGAACAGCCGCGCCAACGTTCGCACGCTGGCCCCCGCGTTCCCGGCGTGTTGCTCGAAGGGAATGTCCAGCGACGGCGCAGCCATCACCGCCTGACACAAACTCATCAGTCGCCGGTCGGCGTCGTCCGGCAGCGGGATCTTCAACTGCGAACGCCTGGCGCGTCTGAGCTCCAGCAGCGCCAGCCCGACCAGTGCTTCGTAATATTCGGCATCGCCGTGGTCGCCCTGCTCCACCAGCCCGACGATCAGCTCGCGCAGCAGACCGCCGACCTCGATCACCTGCACGGTTTCGTCCAACGTCGCCGCCAGCGCCGGGCGCAGGTAGATATTGCGCATCTGCAAATCCGACACCACCCGGATCCCGTGGGGCACGCCCGGTGGCAACCACACCGCCCGCTGCGGCGGTACCACCAACGCCTCGTGCGGAGTTTCGACCCACATCACTCCGCTCATCGCATACAGCAACTGGCCCCAGACATGCTCGTGCGGTTCGATGAACAACCCGCGCGGATAGGTGCGCGACAGCGGTTGTACGGGCACGTCAGTGTCAGTGAGGTCAGGAGGTGCGGCGAGGGCCATGCGCAACATTCATCGGGATTGGCGAAGGCGTCATGGTAACCAGTCAGCCCGGTCCCTCGCCATCGATAGATACCGTCGGACAATCCGAGTGAATTTTCCCGAGACGCAGCGATCCCTCTATTACCACAGGGAGGAAGACCGGCTTTATGAACAACGCAAAACTGTTTGTCATCGAATACACCCTTCACGGCGCGCCCAAGTCGTTCATTATCCGCTCGGACAGAATGGACAACACCGAGGCGTGGCACTGGGCAAGCTGCGACGCAGGGGTCGGCCGCATCCCGCGATTCGGCCGGGAGAAAGTGCAAAAGACCAGCAAGCCGATGGCAGAAAAATTCGGCGTGGAAAACGTGACGTGGCGCCCGGCAAGCTAAGCTGTGGCGAAGGCGGGGACTCTTCGGGGGGAACACACATGACGACCATCAGCAGCCCGGCGCATCTGGACTATGGTCTGGACACGCTCTTTGGCCGCATGACCCGCAGCGTCGACTGTCCGGTGGGGCTGGAGCCTGTCGAACACGATCCCTTCCGCTTCGCCCTGCGGGTCCCGGCGCCCCTGCCGCAAGACCTCGAAAAAGCCAAAACCGTCGTGGTCAGCGTTGAAGGCCGTCGGCTGCAAGGTACCGTCCGCCATATCGAACGGCTGGACGATGACAGCCTGAAACTGGAAGTGGAGCCTGACTAGGCTCCACGTTTTCATGCCTTCCGTTACTTCGGATGCGCGCAGTGGCATCCCTTGCCGGAACATTCTTCGCCGCCCTTATGGTGATGTGCACAGGCTTCGCAGCAATAGTGCTTGCCGTGCGCCACATAAGAATGGTCGCCTTCCTTGATCTTGCAATTACAGCCCGGGCAATCGCATTTTCTATCTGGCATGGGACAGACTCCTTCGGTGGTGGTTGTCTGAGGCCTCAAAAGCAGGCCGTACCACCAGTGTAGAAGCTGTCAGTCCACCTGCCGCACACTGCTGCGATACATGAACACCAACGCCAGCCCCAGACAGGCCATCGCCAGAATCCGTGCCCCCGACAACTCGATGGCGGGGTTGCCCAGCCAACCGAAATTGTCGATCAACATCCCCATGCCCAGTTGCCCGACGATGACCGCCACCGTCGCCACCGCCGTACCGACGCGCGGCACCGCACCCACCATGACCATCATGTAAACCACGCCGAACAACGCCCCGGTGAGCTGCCACTTCGGCACGTCCAGCAGGCTGACCGCATGGGCAGGCTCGAAAAACAGGATCAGCAGCCCCGTACTGACAGCGCCGACCACGAACGTCAGGAGGCTGCTGCGCAACACTCCAACGGTTTCCCCAAGACGCCCATTGATCGCCGCCTGCACACTCAACACCGCACCGGCCAACACCACCACCGCCAACAAAATCGCCAGACTCATCTCATCAACCCCGCGCAATCAAAATCAGTGCCGCCACAATCAACCCCAGCGCCAGCCAGCGCTCGCCGTTGACCTTCTTGCGCGTGGCACCAAACCAGCCGAAATGATCGATCAGCACACTCTTGCCCACCTGCCCGGACAGAATCGCAATCATCGTCATGGCGATGCCGATATGCGGCGTGGCCAGGGTCAGCACCACCACATACATCGGCCCCAGAAACCCGCCGATCAACTGCCAGCGCGGCAGGTCGGTCAACGCCGGGCCTGTTTGCGGCCCCGCAAACAGCAGCAGCAAAAACAGAATCGCCGAGCCGACACCGAAAATGCTCAAGGTCGCCCACAAATGCCCGACCTGTTCACCCAGCGGCCCGAGCAACCCGGCCTCCACCGACAGGCCCATGCCGGCCAGGATCACCAGCGGCAGCAGCAACCAGCGCAATCCGGGCCGGGCGACAGGTGCCGGCGCAGCAACCACTTCATCAAACGACTGCATCTGCAAAACCTCTGAAGGAAACGATGGCGCGGATTATCGGCTGGCGCGGCTGTGCGATAAATGGGAGCATCCTGACAACACTTTTGCGCAATTCGCACAGCAGGACACGCAATGCACGGGCTCAACGAACTGGGATTCAAGGCGCTAAGGCTGTTTGTGGCGGTGCTTGATCACGGCAGTTTTTCCGAGGTCGCCCGGCGCGAAGGCGTGGCGCCCTCGTCGATTTCCCGGCAGATCCAGTTAATGGAACAGGCGCTGAATCAGCAACTGCTCTACCGCCATACCCGCGCGGTCACGCCGACCGAAGCCGGGCGCATGCTCGGTCACCATGCACGGCTGGTGCTGGTGCAACTGGAGGAAGCCGAACAGGCATTGCAGGAACAGCAAAGCGAACCCACCGGACTGGTGCGGATCAACGCTCCGGTGGTGTTCGGCCAGCGCCATCTGACACCCTGGCTGGGCCGCTTGTGCGAGCGCTTTGCGAAGCTGCAACTGGATATCCAGCAAACCGATCACTACATCGACCCGTTGCAGGAAGGCGCCGATCTGCTGTTTCGCATCGGCCCGTTGCACGACTCGAGCATGCAGGCCCGGATACTCGCGCCGCACCGCTTTCAGGTTGCGGCCAGTCCGGCGTATCTCAAGCGCTTCGGCACACCGCAGCATCCCGAAGACCTCGCCCGCCACCAGTGTCTGGCGTACAAGGGCGCGACAGGCCAGCAGCGCTGGTTCTTCCGGCGGGATCAGAGCGAGTGGACGCCGTATTCGGTCAAGGGCCCGATCACCGGCAACCACGCCGACACTCTGACCCAGGCCGCGGTACAAGGGTTGGGGCTGGTGATGTTTCCGTCATGGCTGATCGGCGAGGCGGTGCGCGAGGGTACGCTGGTGCCGGTGCTGGGGGCGTATCAGGTGTCGAACAGTGTCGAGCCGCAGCAGATTGCCGTGCTGTGGCCGGGGAGCCGGCGGTTGTCGGTGAAGGTGCGGACGGTGATTGATTTCTTTGTTGAGTGCTTTGGAGAGGTGCCGTATTGGGACAGACCCTGACGGTCTGCCCCGGCAACGCCGTCAGATCCGGAACTGGCCCACCAACTTGCCCAACCGCTGCCCCAACTCCGCCAGACTGCGCGACGTCTGCGCCCCCAATTGGGTCTCGTCCGCCACGTTATCCACCGCCACCGCAATCTGATGCACGCTGCGGTTGATCTCTTCGGCCACGGCCGTCTGCTCTTCGGCGGCACTGGCGATCTGCGCGTTCATCGAGTTGATGGTCGCGATCAAGTCCGCCATCGCGTCGAGCGATGCCCCCGCCTGATTCGCCTGGGCCGACGTACCGTCACCGGCCTCGCTGGAGCGGCGCATCGCTTCGACCGCCGACTGTGTGCCGGCCTGCAAGCGGTCGATCATGCCCTGGATTTCCTGAGTGCTGATCTGCGTGCGTGAAGCCAGCGCCCGCACCTCGTCCGCCACCACCGCAAACCCACGCCCGGCCTCGCCGGCCCTTGCGGCTTCGATCGCGGCGTTGAGGGCCAGCAGGTTGGTCTGTTCGGCAATCGAACGAATCACCCCGAGCACGCCGACAATCGACGCCACGTCCTGTTGCAGGCTGTCGAGGGACACACCGCTGCTGCGGATGTCGTCCACCAGCGCATGAATCTGCCTGATGCTGCCGGCCACCACGCGCTTGGCGGTCTGGCCTTCTTCGTCAGTCTGCTGTGCGGCGACCGCAGCATTCTGCGCGCTCTTGGCGACTTCTTGTGCGGCAGCGGACATTTCATTGATCGCCGTGGCCACCTGATCGGTCTCGTGGCGTTGGCGTTCCATGGCCTGATCGGAGCGCTGGGCCTGATCCGACACCTGGTTCACCAGTCCGGTCAGTTGCGTGGTCATTTCGGTGATCTGCCGCACCAGGCCGTGGATCTTGTCGACAAAGCGGTTGAACGAACCGGCCAGTTCGCCGAGCTCGTCCTGACTGGCGAGGATCAGGCGCCGGGTCAGGTCGCCCTCACCCGCTGCAATGTCATCGAGGTTGGCTTTCATCAGGTTCAGCGGCCGCAGAATGGTATTGGCCAGCACCAGCCCGGCCACTGCGATCACCAGCAACACAATCACCGCCACGCCGACGATGCTCAGCACCACGCCTTCCATGCGCTCCTGAACCTGAGCCTGCACCAGCGCCACTTGCGCCTCGATGCCGTCGAGATTGACCGACGTCCCGACCGCCATGTCCCACTTCGCCAGGTATTCGGTGTAACCGAGTTTGGGCACCAGCACCTGCGCATTGCCCGGCAGCGGCGAGCTGTATTGCAGGTAGTGGGTGCCATCCTTCGCCACTTTCACCAGGTCGCGGTTGACGTAGACGCCGTTCGGGTCACGGTTGTCCTTGAAGCTTTTGCCCACGCCTTCGGGATCGTTGGCCTTGAACAGGCGCACGGTCTCGGAGTCGTAACCGAAGAAATAGCCATCCTTGCCGTATTTGATGCCCGACAGCAACTTGATCACCTGCGCCCGCGCGTCGGTATCACCGGGGGCGGCAGCGTCGTACAACGGCTTGATGGTGGTCATGGCCACCGCGACATAGCTGGCCAGGGTGGCCTTGGCGTCGCCGAGCAGACGCTCGCGGGTCTGTTCGACTTCCTTGTGCGCCTGTTCCTGGAGAATGAACAGCGTGGTCAGACTGATCACCAGCGCAAAGAGCAAGACCGGAAGGACGGCAAGGGACAGGACTTTAGCCTTGAGGCTCAGGCGCATGGGGGGCTCACTCTTTTGGTTTTATTGGCGTGGTTAAAGGCGTTAACGGCACGCGAAAGCAAAAGTTGAGTCTGGAGACACCTCATGTCCTTGTGGGAGCGGGCTTGCCCGCGATAGCGGTGTTTCAGTCACACAAATATTGAATGTGCGGACGCCATCGCGGGCAAGCCCGCTCCCACAGGGAATTTGGTTGTTACAGGACCATCGCGGCCACCCAGCCGAACGCCAGCAACGGCAGGTTGTAGTGCAGGAAGGTCGGTACCACGGTGTCCCAGATGTGGTGATGCTGGCCGTCGATGTTCAGGCCGGAGGTCGGGCCCAGGGTCGAGTCCGAGGCCGGCGAACCGGCATCGCCCAGCGCCCCGGCCGTACCGACGATGCAGACGATGGCAATCGGGCTGAAACCCAGTTGCACGCACAGTGGTACGAAAATCGCCGCCAGGATCGGCACAGTGGAGAACGAAGAGCCGATGCCCATGGTCACCAGCAATCCGACCAGCAGCATCAACAAGGCACCGATGCCTTTGCTGTGGTTGATCCACGACGCTGAAGACTCGACCAGCGTCTGCACCTCGCCAGTGGCTTTCATTACCTCGGCGAAACCGGAGGCAGCGATCATGATGAAGCCGATCATCGCCATCATCTTCATGCCTTCGGTGAACAGGTCATCCGTCTCGCGCCATTTGACGATGCCTGATGCCGAAAAGATCAGGAAGCCGGACAAGGCACCGATAATCATCGAGTCCAGCAGCAACTGAATGATGAAAGCGGCTGCAATGGCAACACCGGCGATCATCAGGCTGCGCGGGTTGTATCGCACCGCCACTTGCTCGACCTGTTCGATTTTTCCCAGATCGTAGACGCGCTTCTTGCGATAACTGATGAAAGCCATGCCCAGGCCGGCCAGCATGCCCAGCGCCGGAATCCCCATCGCATGAGTGACGTTGATGCCGCTGACATCCACACCACTGCGGGCGACGTTGGCCAGCAGGATTTCGTTGAGGAAAATGTTGCCGAAGCCCACCGGCAGAAACATGTACGGCGTGATCAGACCAAAGGTCATGACGCAGGCGATCAACCGACGATCCAGTTGCAGCTTGGTCAGCACATACAAAAGCGGCGGCACCAGCAACGGAATGAACGCAATGTGGATCGGCAGGATGTTTTGCGAAGCGATCGCCACCACCCACAGCAGGCCGATCAGCAACCATTTGACGCTGCCGCCGCCGGATGCGTGCTGACGGTCGACCATGGCCAGGGCCTTGTCGGCCAGCGCGTGGGCCAGACCGGACTTGGCGATCGCCACGGCGAAAGCACCCAGCAAGGCATAGGACAACGCCACCGTCGCCCCGCCGCCCAGGCCACTGTTGAACGCCTTGAGCGTGGCGTCGATGCCCAGGCCGCCGGTCAGGCCACCGACCAGCGCACCGACGATCAACGCGATCACCACATGCACACGGGACAGGCTGAGGATCAGCATGACGCCGACCGCAGCAATCACTGCATTCATTTCACTACCTCAAAAACACGACGGTAAAGCCATTCACCGCCAGACAGGATGAGTCCGCCCGGCAAGCCACGAAGGTCGCCAGCGGATTGGCATGGAGGGTCTTATTAGAAGGGCGCGCACTGTGCCGCAGAGCGGGCGCAGTGTCAAAGCGACCGGTCGCGTCACTGTGTAACTTTCCATGATCAAACCGGCGACAACGGCATATCCGCCACAAAGTGCGTCAATTCGCCATATTGCCTTTGCGCCATAAAGAAAGTCGAAACGCGGCCGTTACAGTGCAAAGTCTCAGATATTTATCGAATAAGGACGTTTCCATGTCGCTCAGACAACTTTCCATCCAATGGAAAATCACCCTGCTCGCCGGCCTGTGCCTGGCCGGTATCGTGACCCTGTTGGTGGGTCTTTCGCTGTATCGCATGGAGCACAGTTCTGAACTGGTCAAAGCCTCCAGCATGGAGATGCTCACCGAGTCGGCCCAGGCTCGCATCGAATCCCAGGGCGAGGTTCAGGCCGCGGGCATTCGCCAGCAGTTCATGGACGCCTATCAATATGGCCACGGCTTCTCACGTCAGGTGCTGTTCCTGCGCGAACAGGCCGAGAAGCGCTTCCTCGATGCCTTCGACCTGCGCGAGGACATGACCCGTCAGGTGAAGTCCGCATTGCAGGCCAACCCGGAATTGCTCGGCCTGTCGCTGGTGTTCGAAGCCAACGCGCTGGACGGCAAGGACGAGCTATTCGCCGGACAAAGTGAATTAGGCAGCAACGACAAGGGCCGCTTCGCCCTGTACTGGTCACAGCCGACCCCGGGCAAGTTGACCTCGATGGCGCTGCCGGAAAGCGACATGGCCGACACCAGCACCGGCCCCAGCGGCCAGGCCGCCAACGCCTGGTTCACCTGCCCGCGCACCACGCTCAAACCGTGCGTGATCGAACCCTACTTTTATGTGATCGACGGGCAAAAGGTGCTGATGACCAGCATCGTGTTCCCGCTGATGGTCAACGGCAAAGTCATCGCCTCGCTGTCGGTGGACATCAACCTCAACAGCCTGCAGGCCATCAGCCAGGGCGCAAGCAAAAAGCTCTATGACGGCCAGACTGCCGTGAGCATCATCAGCCCGGTGGGCCTGCTCGCCGGTTACAGCCCGGACGCCGGCAAGCTCAGCCAGCGCCTCGATGCCGTGGACACCACCAGCGGCGCTGAACTGCTGCGCCTGCTGACGTCGAGCAAAACCGTCAGCAGCCTGCACAGCAACGCGCAGCTGAAAGTGCTGTCGCCGTTCCAGCCGATTCCTGGCGGCCCGTCCTGGGGCGTGCTGCTGGATGTGCCGGAAAAAGTCCTGGTCAGCCGCGCCGAAGCACTCAAGCAGCAACTGGATGCCAGCAACACCTCCGGCACGCTGATCGAGCTGAGCCTCGGCGTCCTCGCCGCCCTGCTCGGCCTGCTGCTGGTCTGGCTGACGGCACGCAGCGTGACCCGACCGATCCTCGGCGTGGCGAACATGCTCGAAGACATCGCCAGCGGCGAAGGCGACCTGACCCGCCGTCTGGCCTATGACAAGAAAGACGAACTCGGTCAGCTGGCCGGCTGGTTCAACCGCTTCCTCGACAAGCTGCAACCGATCATCGCCGAGGTAAAACGCTCGGTGCAGGACGCACGCAACACGGCCGACCAGTCTTCGGCCATCGCGACCCAGACCAGCGCCGGCATGGAGCAGCAATACCGTCAGGTCGATCAGGTTGCCACCGCGTCCCACGAAATGAGCGCCACCGCCCAGGATGTGGCCCGCAGCGCCGCGCAAGCGGCCGAAGCGGCCAAGGATGCCGACCGTGCCACCCGCCAGGGCCTGACCGTGATCGACCGCACCACCGCCAGCATCGACAATCTTGCCGCCGACATGAGCGCCGCCATGGTGCAGGTCGAAGGCCTGGCCGCCAACAGCGAAAAAATCGGCACCGTGCTGGAAACCATCCGCGCCATTGCCGAGCAGACCAACCTGCTGGCGCTCAATGCCGCCATCGAAGCCGCCCGTGCCGGTGAAGCCGGACGTGGCTTTGCGGTGGTGGCCGACGAAGTGCGCAACCTCGCCCGCCGCACTCAGGAGTCGGTGGAAGAAACCCGCCAGGTGATCGAACAACTGCAAAGCGGCACCCAGGACGTGGTCGGCTCCATGGGCAACAGTCATCGTCAGGCTCAGGGCAGCGTCGAACAGGTCGGCCAGGCCGTGACCGCGCTGCGCCAGATCGGCGATGCGGTGACCGTGATCAGCGACATGAACCTGCAGATCGCCAGCGCCGCCGAGGAGCAAAGCGCAGTGGCCGAAGAGATCAACAACAACGTGGCGACGATTCGTGATGTGACGGAGTCGCTGTCGGGGCAGGCGAATGAATCGGCGCGGGTGAGTCAGTCGCTCAATAGCCTGGCGAATCAGCAGCAGAGTTTGATGGACCAGTTTCGGGTCTGACGCTCAAACCCGCTCACCTCAGACTCCTGTGGGGGCGGGTTCACCGCCGAGGCAACTGAATCTCAACCTTCAACCCGCCCCACTCACTCTCCCCCAGCACCAGAACCCCGCCCCACGTCTCAACGATATCCCGCACAATCCCCAGCCCCAATCCATGCCCATGGGTCTGTTCATCCAGCCGCGTGCCCCGGCTGAACACCTGATCGCGCTGCGCCTCGGGAATCCCCGGCCCATCGTCTTCCACGCTCAGCACAAAACCTTCAGCCGTCTCGACCACGCTCAACCGCACCTCGGCATCCGCCCATTTGCAGGCGTTGTCCAGCAGATTGCCGAGCAGTTCCAGCAGGTCCTCACGGTCCCACGGCAATTGCAGCCCGGTCGGCGCGACGTAGTTCAACGAAAGGTGTTCGCCGTGGATCATGCTCAACGTCGCCAGCAACCCAGGCAGTTCCGCATCGCAATCGAACAGCGCCCCCGGCAACGCATCGCCGGAAAGCCGCGCACGGTTGAGCTCGCGGTTCAGTCGTTGCTGCACCTGCTCGAGCTGTTCCTTGAGGATCCTGCGCAACTCGGGATGGGCATCGAGCTGTTCGTTCGAGGCCAGGCTCAATAACACCGCCAGCGGGGTTTTCAGCGCATGCCCCAGATTACCCAGTGCGTTGCGCGAACGCTTGAGGCTGTCTTCGGTGTGGGCCAGCAAATGGTTGATCTGCGCCACCAGCGGTTCCAGCTCCGCCGGCACTTGTTCATCGAGCTGCGAACGCTGGCCCTGCTGCAACTGGGCAATCTGTTCGCGGGCCTTTTCCAGCGGACGCAAGGCCCGATGCACGGTCAGGCGCTGCAGAATCAGGATCAGCAGCAATCCGGCCAGCCCCAGACCCAGACCGATCTGGCGCATGCGCTGGAAGCTCTCGCGCACCGGGGTGTAATCCTGAGCCACGCTGATCGAGATCGACTGGCCAAGCCGTCGATAGTCCGAGCGCAATACCAACAGTTGCTGTCCGTCCGGCCCCAGTTGCAGGTTGCTGTGCAGACCCGGTTGCGGCAACAGCGGCAGGTCCTGATCCCACAGCGAGCGCGAACGCCAATGACTGTCGGCAAAGTCGATGCGGAAATAATGGCCGGAAAACGGCCGCTGATAGGCCGGCGACAGGTGTCGCTCATCCAGTTGCAAGCCCTGCGGACCACGCACCAGCGCCACCAGCAGGCTTTCGCTGTCGTTGCGCAGGCCGGCTTCGAGATAACGCTGCAACCCCACCTCGAACAGCCACAGGCTGACTTGCGCCAGCACCACGCCGACCACCACCATCACGCTGATCAGGCCAAGACTCAAGCGGCGCTGGATCGATCTCACGAAGCCTGCCCGCCGAACAGATAACCCTGGCCGCGACGGGTTTCGATCACGCTTTTGCCCAGTTTGCGCCGCAGGTGATTGACGTGGACTTCCAGCACGTTGGAATCGCGCTCGGTCTCACCGTCGTAGAGGTGTTCGGCGAGGTGGCTTTTGGAAAGAATCTGTTCCGGGTGCAGCATGAAATAGCGCAGCAGGCGGAATTCGGCGGCGGTCAGTTGAATATCGGCGCCGTCACGCACCACGCACTGACGACCTTCGTCCAGGTGCAGCCCCGCGGCCTTGAGCGTCGGCTGGTTGGCCTGTCCCTTGGAGCGGCGCAGCAGCGACTGAATGCGCAAGTACAATTCTTCCGGATGGAAAGGTTTGGTCAGGTAATCATCGGCGCCGGCCTTCAGGCCTTCGATGCGCTCGGCCCAGGAGTCCCTGGCCGTGAGGATCAGCACCGGCGTCGCCAGCCCGCCGGCGCGCCATTGCGCCAGCACGTCAAGGCCCGGCACACCCGGCAGGCCCAAATCGAGAACGATCAGGTCATAGGGTTCGCTGCAGCCTTGATAAATCGCGTCACGCCCGTCCGCCAGCCAGTCCACGGCATAACCCTGACGCTGCAGGCCGGCGATCAGTTCATCGGCCAGAGGGACGTGGTCTTCCACCAGAAGTAAACGCATCGCTCAATCTTCCTTGTCTTTCAGTAAACGGCCGGTGGCGGCTTCGAGATGAAGTTCACGGGTCACGCCGTCGACGGTCACCAACTCGACTTCGTAAATGTAGACGTCGTGCTTTTCTTCCAGCTCGACCTCCAGCAGTCTGGCGCCGGGATAGCGATCCATTGCGTTATGCAGCACCTGCTCCAGCGGCAGGATCACCCCCTGCTGGCGCAGGCGCAGGGCTTCGTCCTGATCGAGATCGCGAGCCCCGGCCACTGAACAGACAATCAAAAGCGCCAACGCGGTTCGACCGCCGGCACGAGCACTGAGCTTCATTACGTATCCTGATGATCCTTGAGCACTTGCCCGCTGACAGCATCCAGCTCCACATCCCATTCCAGTCCCTGCGGATCGCGCAGATCGACCTGATAGAGGTACTTGCCATACTTCTCTTTCAGCTCGGCGTCGGTAATGGTGGCGCCCGGATGCCTGGCCAGCGCCGTGGCAATGAGTTGCTCGAAAGGCACGATAGTACCAGCGTCGAGCAATCGTTGGGCTTCGTCCGGGACAAGATCCCGGGCCTGGACCAGGCTGGCGCTCAATCCGATGAGCGAGGCAAGGCTCAGGGCAGTCAGGGTTTTCATGGAGTCTCCGCGTTGTCAGTGCCGCTATGGACAGCACCCTAACGGTGCGAACTTAACTGAAACTGAATGGCCATCATCGGGCCAGCTTCAGCAAGGCCGGCAACATGTGCTTATAATCTTTCGCTTGCTAACGATCGAGACCGGTATGACCGCCATCCACATCAAGTTCCCTGCACTCACTCTCAAGGCCGGCCCTCGTGCCATGGCACGCATTCGCAACCAGGGCCTGAATGCCGCCGACGTCGGTACCCTGCCCGGTGCAGCCGGCGGGCCGAAAGCGCTGGGGATTCAGGGACTGGATCTGGCTCTGTTCGGCGAGTGGCTGCCGGCGGCACCGCGTGAGCGTTCGCTGATCGGTGCGTCGGTGGGTTCCTGGCGCTTCGCCAGCGCCTGTCTGCCGGATGCCGCCGAAGGGATTCGCCGCCTCGGTCATCTGTACACCGAGCAGAACTTCAACAAAGGCGTGACCATCAGCGAAGTCAGCCGCAGTTCGCAGCGCATGCTCGACGACCTGCTGGACGGGCGCGATGCAGTGCTGCTCGACAACGCTCATTACCGCTTGAACATCATGGTGGTCAAAAGCCACGGCGGGTTGGCGGACGACCATCGTGGCCGGCTCGGGCTGGCGCTGGGTTCGGTGATCGCCGACAACCTGCGGGGCCGCGCGCGGCTGTCGCGGCACTTCGAACGGCTGATCATCCACGACCCGCGCCTGGCGCCGCCGGTGCATGCGCTGAACGATTTCCCGTCGCGTTTCGTCGCCCTCAACGCCGGTAACCTGCGCCAGGCATTGCTGGCTTCGGGGTCGATCCCGATGGTCATGGAAGGCGTGCGTGACCTGCCGGGTGCCGGTGCCGGCACATTTCGCGACGGCGGCCTGCTGGACTATCACCTCGACCTGCCCTACAGCGGCGACGGCATCGTGCTCTACCCGCACTTCACCGACCGGGTGATTCCGGGCTGGTTCGACAAGACCCTGCCCTGGCGCAAGGCCTCGACCGAGCGTTTGCAGGACGTGCTGTTGCTGGCGCCGTCGAAGGAATACCTGACGCGCCTGCCCTACGGCAAACTCCCCGACCGTAACGATTTCAAGCGTTTCATGGGCGATGCACCGAGCCGGCAGAAGTACTGGCGCACAGCGATGGACGAAAGCCGCCGGCTGGGCGACGAGTTCCTCGAACTGACTGCCAATGGTCGCCTCGCCGAGCGCTTGCTGACCCTTTAGTCAGTGTTTTGCCCGCAGCTCTGGTAGACTCGCCGCCTGCCCGAATCGCTGCGGCGACCGTCACCTGAACAGAGCTGAAATCACTGTGGAAATTTTCAAAGAGTTCACCTTCGAATCCGCCCACCGCCTGCCCCACGTCCCGGACGGCCACAAGTGCGGACGCCTGCACGGTCACTCGTTCAAAGTGGCGATTCACCTGAGCGGCGACCTCGACCCGCACACCGGCTGGATCCGCGACTTCTCCGAGATCAAGGCGATTTTCAAGCCGTTGTACGAGCGTCTGGACCACAACTACCTGAACGACATTCCGGGCCTCGAGAACCCGACCAGCGAAGTGCTGGCCAAATTCATCTGGAATGAATTGAAGCCCCTGCTGCCGGAACTCAGCGCCATCCGCATCCATGAGACCTGCACCAGCGGTTGCATCTATCGCGGCGAATGAATTCCGTGACACAAAAAACCACCGAGACCGGTGGTTTTTTTACGCCTATGCTTTTTGGTTCGAAACCGCCAAGAGGACAGCCCCATGACGGACTGGCTGCTGGATCAGGTCTTTGAATTCAACGGGCGACTGATACGCCACGGGGTGCGCGGCGACGGCCCGCCACTGGTGTTCGTGCACGGCACACCCTTCTCTTCTTACGTGTGGCACCGCATCGCGCCGCATTTTTTTTCCAGCCATCGGGTGCATTACTTCGACCTGTTGGGCTACGGACAGTCCGAGCAACCGGACGCCGATGTCTCCCTCGGCGTGCAGAACGAATTGCTGGCGCAACTGCTGGATCACTGGGGCCTGCAGCGCCCGGACGTGGTTGCCCACGACTTCGGCGGCGCCACCGCCCTGCGCGCGCATCTGCTCAATGGCAAGGATTACCGCAGCCTGACCCTGATCGACCCGGTTGCACTGACACCCTGGGGCTCGCCGTTCGTGCAGCACGTGCGCCAGCATGAAACGGCGTTCAGCGGTCTGCCCGATTACATTCAGCGCGCCATTGTCCCGACCTACATTCGCGGAGCCATTCACCGGGAGATCCCCGATGATGAACTGGCGCCCTATGTGCAGCCGTGGCTCGGCGATCCGGGGCAAGCGGCGTTCTACCGGCAGATCGCGCAGATGGACCCGCGTTACACGCTGGAAGCGCAGCCGCTGTACTCGACGATCCGCTGCCCGGTGCAGATTCTCTGGGGCGAAGAGGATCAGTGGATTCCCGTTGAGCGCGGACGCGAGTTGCACCACATGATCCCGGGATCACAGTTTCACCCGATCCCGAATGCCGGGCATCTGGTGCAGGAGGATGCGCCGGAAGCCATTGTTGCCGCCCTGCTGCGTTTTCTCTGACCCGAAAATAATCTGTGGGAACCAGCCTGATGGCTCCCGCATTGTGCTTCAGCGGAGACCGGCGCACCGCTTTCGCGCCAAATCAGCCACCTCGTCTATACATAACCCCGTCAATCCGAGACTGGCACGACCGCTGCAACTTCCTCGCGTCCTCCCTTTTCCAGCAAGGAATGCCTCCCATGACGCAGAACGATCCCGGCAACGATTACCCCCTCAGCGAAGTCCCCATGCACGCGCGTAAAGGCCTGGCCTCGACAGCCATGGTGCTGCTGGGCTTCACGTTCTTCACCGCGACCATGTTTGCCGGCGGCAAGCTTGGCGTGGCGTTCGACTTTGGCGAGATGATGGCGGTGATCATCATCGGCAATCTGCTGCTGGGCCTGTACGCCGCCGCACTGGGTTACATCGCCTTCAAGAGCGGGCTGAACTCGGTGCTGATGGGGCGCTTCTGTTTCGGCGAAGTGGGCAGCAAGCTCAGCGACCTGATACTCGGGTTCACCCAGATCGGCTGGTACGCCTGGGGTACTGCGACGGCCGCGGTGGTGCTCGGCAAATATTTCGCCCTGGACGACGACACGGTGCTCGGACTCATGGTGCTGTTCGGCCTGGTGTTCTGTGCCACGGCGTATGTCGGTTATCGCGGACTGGAGATTCTTTCGTACATCGCGGTGCCGGCCATGATGTTGCTGCTGATGCTGTCGATGTGGGTGGCCACGGTGAAGGTCGGCGGCCTTGATGGTTTGCTGGCCGTCGTACCGACCGGTTCACTGGACTGGTCCACCGCCATCACCCTGGTATTCGGCACCTTCGTCAGCGGCGCGACCCAGGCCACCAACTGGACGCGTTTCTCGCGCTCGGCGCCGGTAGCGGTGCTGGCCAGCCTGATCGGCTTTTTCATCGGCAACGGTCTGATGGTGCTGATCGGCGCCTATGGTGCCATCGTCTATCAACAGCCAGACGTGGTCGAAGTATTGCTGCTGCAAGGTTTCGCCATGGCCGCAATGGCCATGCTGCTACTGAATATCTGGAGCACCCAGGACAACACCATCTATAACTTCGCCGTCGCCGGCTGCAACCTGTTGCGCACCGGACGCCGCAAGACCGTGACCCTGGCCGGTGCGGTGATCGGCACGCTGCTCGCGCTGTTGGGCATGTATGACATGCTGGTGCCTTATCTGATCCTGCTCGGCACCGTGATTCCACCGATTGGCGGGGTCATCATGGCCGACTTTTTCTTCCGCTGGCGCGGTCACTATCCGCGCCTGGCCGACGCACGGCTGCCGGCCTTCAACTGGCCGGGGCTCGGGGCTTACGCCGTCGGCACCCTCGCGGCGTTTCACTCGCCCTGGATCGCGCCGCTGGTGGGGATCGCCGCTGCCGCGCTAACGTATGTCATCGTCACAAGCCTGCTTGGCGCCCGTCGCGCCAGCGCGCCACTACAAGACCTATAAGAAGGATTCGCCCGATGCACATCATCAACGCCCGACTGCGCAACCAGGAAGGTCTGCACGAACTGAACCTGGAAGACGGCCTGATCCGCAGCATCGCCCGCCAGACCGAAGCGCCGACACTGGGTCCGGACGACCTCGACGCGGGCGGCAATCTGGTGGTGCCGCCCTTCGTCGAACCACACATTCACCTCGACGCCACCCTGACCGCCGGCGAGCCGCGCTGGAACATGAGCGGCACGTTGTTCGAAGGCATCGAATGCTGGGGCGAGCGCAAGGTCACCATCACCCGGGAAGACACCAAAACCCGGGCAAAGAAAACCATTCAGGCGCTGGCCGCACACGGCATCCAGCACGTGCGCACGCACGTCGACGTCACCGACCCGCAACTCACCGCGCTCAAGGCCATGCTTGAAGTGCGCGAAGAAAGCCGGCACCTGATCGACCTGCAAATCGTCGCCTTCCCCCAGGAAGGCATCGAGTCGTTCCGCAATGGCCGTGAGCTGATGGAAGAGGCGATCCACATGGGCGCCGATGTAGTCGGCGGGATTCCGCATTTTGAATACACCCGCGATCAGGGCGTCAGCTCGGTGAAGTTTTTGATGGACCTGGCCGAACGCACCGGTTGTCTGGTGGACGTGCACTGCGACGAAACCGACGATCCGCATTCACGCTTCCTTGAGGTGCTGGCCGAAGAGGCTCGCAGCCGCGACATGGGCGCACTCGTGACCGCCAGTCACACCACGGCGATGGGCTCCTACGACAACGCCTACTGCGCCAAACTGTTCCGCCTGCTCGGGCATTCGGGGATCAGTTTTGTCTCCTGCCCGACGGAAAGCATTCACCTGCAGGGCCGCTTCGACACCTTTCCGAAACGCCGGGGCGTGACCCGCGTGAACGAATTGCTCGACGCCGGCATGAACGTCTGTTTCGGCCAGGACTCGATCGTCGACCCGTGGTATCCGCTGGGCAACGGCAACATTCTGCGGGTGCTCGAAGCCGGGCTGCACATTTGCCACATGCTCGGTTACCGCAACCTGCAGAACGCCCTGGATCTGGTCACCGACAACAGCGCCAGGGCCATGCACCTGGGCGAACGATACGGTCTTGAACCGGGCCGCCCGGCCAACCTGCTGATCCTGTCGGCAGACAGCGATTACGAAGTGATCCGCAGCCAGGGCCTGCCGCTGTATTCGATCCGCGGCGGCAAGGTGTTGATGAAGCGACAGATGCCGGTGGTGGAGTTCGTCTAAGGTGTAGAGGTCGGCGTCGCAACGGCGCCGACCTCTCCCGATGGACGCTCTGTCATGCCGTAGTTCGCGCGTAGTTGCTCCGCTGCCATCCTCATTGATGCACGAGGACGCGACATGCACCCGAAAACCGCTTCTGATCCCATGGCCACGCTGTACCGCGAAGGCCGCCATACGTTTGTCGATCTGGTGCCCGATGGCGGGGCTCGACTCGATACCTTGTTTCACACCGCTCCTGCATTGGGTGAACTGGCTGTTGGCGTGGTGTACGGACATTTGCATGCGCGCCCCGGTCTGGACCCGCGATTGCGCGAGGCGGTGTCATTTGCCGCCGTTGTCGCGTCGGGCATGGTCGGACCACCGCTCAGCGTGCACCTCAAGACCGGGCTCGCATCAGGCCTCGCGCCCGGGGAAATGACTGAAGTGCTGCTGCAAGCTTCGGCCTTTGCCGGTTTTCCGCGAGCCGTCAGCGCGGCGGAGCAGCTCAATCATTTGTTTGTCGAAGCGGGCCTTGTCTCACCGCCACCCGCCACCCCAAGAGAAATCTCTTTGAAATTTTGCACTGCAATTCGCGAGGGGCACTCACCGATCCCCGTCAGTGCGGCGGTGAAACGACAGCTGCGCGATGCTGACCGGCTGGCGATGCAGGCCTGCACGGCACGCGCGGTGATCGTCGAATGTTTCAAGGATGCGCAGACCACTCCGCAGGCACTGCTGCATCTGACGGTGGATGCCGAGGCCGTGGTCGCCGTGACACTGTTCAAGGCTCATTGAGCCGAAAACTCTCACGGTTATGGTTCAGGGCGGCGTTATCGCAAAACGATAGCGCCGCCCTGTCAGATCTGACAGGCGACAACCACTGTCAACCGGTTCACAGTAAGCCCCAAGGGATCCATCGTGCCCGGGGGGACGATCATGAAAGGGACTTCACTTTTTCGACTGATTTTCGCTATCTGCCTTGCCATCGCCACGACCTTTGCATTGGCCGGCGTGCGAAACGGCAACGGTGAAGAAGTCCTGCTGCAAGGCTTCCACTGGAACTCCAGCCGTAATCCTGTGCCTTGGTACTCGGTGCTTGCACAGCTGGCAGCAACCATCGGCAACGACGGCTTTACGTTGATCTGGATGCCGCCGCCCTGGACCGACGCCTCACAGTGGAACACCCCCACGGCAGCCGGCGGTGGAGAAGGTTATTTCTGGAACAGCTTCGACAAGAACAGCCGTTACGGCAGTGACCAACAACTCAAACAAACGGTGCTGGCGCTCAACAACGCTGGCGTGAAAGTCGTCTTCGACGTGGTGCCCAATCACATGAGCGATAAAGCGGTCTATTCAATGTTTCCGAAAGGAACCAACGAATGGCGGCAAGACTGCGTGCAATGCGATGAAGGTGACGCGTTCATGGATGGCGCCGCGGACCTGAACACGGCCAACCTTAAGGTTTTCGAGGCGTTCAAAAACGAATTCATCAATCTGCGTGACAACTACGGCGCCCAAGGGCTGCGCTTTGACTTCGTCCGTGGTTATGCGCCGGAAACGGTGGATCGCTGGATGAACGCCTTTGGCAACCAACAATTCTGCGTCGGTGAAAACTGGAAAGCCCCCAACGAATACCCGCAGGACGACTGGCGACACAATGCAAGCTGGCAAGATGTGCTCAAGGACTGGTCGGATCGCTCGCACTGCACAGTATTCGATTTTGCCCTCAAGGAGCGAATGCAGAACGGCTCGCTCGCCGAGTGGCGCCACGGTTTGAATGGCAATCCGGATCCGGCCTGGCGCGCAATCTCTGTGACCTTCGTCGACAATCACGATACCGGTTATTCGCCAGGTGCTTACGCAGGCCAGCATCATTGGGCCCTGCCCGATCCACTGGTCAATATGGCGTACGCCTACATTCTCAGCAGTCCCGGCACACCCACGGTGTACTGGCCGCATATGTACGATTGGCAGAAGGATCGATTGATCCGGCAATTGATCGGACTGCGCAAGAGTGCCGGTATCCGCGCTGATTCGCCGATTCGCTTCAACACCGCTTATTCGGGTCTGGTCGCCACCACATCGGGAGCGCGCGGGACTTTGGTAATAGCGCTGAAATCCGATCTGCAGCAGTTACCGCAAGGCCTCGGCACGCCAGCCTTGAGCTGGGATAACGGCGATATCCGAATCTGGAGCACCCCTGTCGAACCGGCGACCGTTGCAGTCAACGTGCATTGTGACAACGCCAATCCGCAACCTGGCGAACGGGTCCTTGCAGCAGGCTCATCCCTGGAATTCGGAGCCTGGGATCCCCAGCATGCTTTGGCACTGACGCTTGCCAATGGCCGCTGGAACACTACGGTCAACCTGCCAGCTCAGCAGAACATCGAGTGGAAGTGCATCGTGCGGGGGCAAGCCCCGGATGCGGTGTATTGGCAGGCGGGGGCGAATAACTCATTCATCAGCGGGGCCGTAACCGACGCAGTCGGACGGTTCTGATCCAGTATTTCTATATTTACCCTGTGCGTATTGCCGTGCCGAACAGGTGCACCCGGATCAGCTCACCGTCACTTTCTTCCAGTAATACCGGTACCGTTCCACCCGGCATGACCACCTGTACTTCTCCCGCCGACACCCAGCCCGCCCGCCACGCCGCACTCGCCACCGCACTGGCACTGGTGCCGGAAGACGCCGTCGGGCCTTCACCACGCTCGAATACCCGCGCGACGATGCGTTGATCACCTGCGTGCCTGGCCCACTGCAGATTGACCCCGGCCGGGCACGGCTGGCCGGCGCCGACGGGCATGGCGAAAGCGATGGCGGTCAGGCTGTCTGCCAGCGGTGACTCAAGCATCTGCGCGTTGCTCGGCAATGCGGTTTCATCTTGCACCAGTGTCACACAATGGGGATTCCCGATACGCACGAACTGGCTGTGCGCCCACGCAGGATCGATTTGCGCCAATGGCCTTACGCGACTCACTTCCACGTTATCGAGCCGCACCGATTCAACGTCGATTGCACCAACAGCCGCCGGGCCGAATCCGGGTTGCCCGAGGTCCAGCCAGAAACCTTGCACGCCTGCGATATCAGCCGGGTTGACGGAAACGGGCACTGGCGACGGCGCATCCTGTTTGTCGTGATGCACCTGCAACGATGCACCCTGCTCCGGCATCAGCCCTTGCTCAAGCAGTGTCTGAGAGAAAATCGTCAAGCCGTTGCCGCTGCGCTCGGCCAGCGTACCGTCGGTGTTGAGAATCAGCAGATCGAAGGGTGGCGAGGATTGGAACGGACCGATCAGCAAACCATCGCTGCGGTGGGCCTTGCTGCCGGCAGGTCGCTGACCGTCAGGCCAGTCACAACACAGGGCGATCGCGGCGCGGCTCCAGGCCTTCCGAGACATGGCACACTGCGCGGCATCGGTGGGCAGGTCGATGCCCGACTCCCGCAGCGCCCGGGGTGAGATCACCCCGTAGAGATTGCCCCGTGCATCGTAGAACTGCGTCATGAATCGCCTCTTGGTTTCAAGTTGCCAAAGGCCTCACTGTAAAACGTAATTCCCTGTGGGAGCGAGCTTGCTCGCGATGGCGGTGTATCAGTCAATGAAAGTCCGACTGACACGACGCTATCGCGAGCAAGCTCGCTCCCACGGGACAGCTGTGCAAGGATGTCCGCTGCTGAAACGTTTTTTGCCAAGGATTCCCATGACCAGCCTCACGCCCAAAGACACCTTAGTCCCCGGACGTCTGCAACAGATGTCCACGCGCATCGCCTTCTTCATCGCCGGGCTCGGCATCGCCGCCTGGGCGCCGCTGGTGCCTTATGCCAAGGCGCGGGCCGGGCTCGATGAAGGGACGCTCGGCCTGTTGCTGCTGTGTCTGGGTGTCGGTTCGATTCTGGCAATGCCGCTGGCGGGAGTTCTGGCCACGCGATTCGGCTGCCGGCGAGTGGCCACTGGCGGGACGCTGTTGATCTGTGCGGCGTTGCCATTGCTGGCGACGGTGTCGTCGATTCCGGCGTTGATCGCCACGTTGTTCATGTTCGGCGCCGGACTCGGCACGGTGGACTCCACGGTGAACCTGCAAGCGGTGATTGTCGAGCGGGCCAGCGGCAAGAACATGATGTCGGGGTTTCACGGTCTGTTCAGCCTCGGCGGGATCGTCGGGGCGGCGGGTGTCAGCGGCCTGCTCGGTCTCGGGCTGACGCCTTTGGCGGCGATGCTGGTAGTGGTCGCGGTGCTGATCGCGGCCCTGTTCAAGGCTGTGCCGCACATGTTGCCTTACGGCAGCGAAAGCTCGGGGCCGGCGTTCGCGGTGCCTCACGGGATCGTGCTGTTCATCGGCGGCATGTGCTTCATCGTGTTCCTCACCGAAGGCGCGGCGCTGGACTGGAGCGCGGTGTTTCTGGCCGAGGAACGCGGGATCGATACCGCGTATGCAGGCCTGGGTTACGCGGCGTTCGCACTGACGATGACGGCGGGTCGGTTGACCGGTGACCGGATCGTTCGCGCACTCGGTGCGACCCGGATCATTCTGTTCGGCGGTCTGCTGGCGGCGACGGGATTGTTTCTGGCGACATTCGCGCCGGGCTGGGAAGCCGCGCTGCTGGGTTATGCACTGGTCGGCGCCGGGTGTTCGAACATCGTGCCGGTGCTGTACACGGCGGTGGGCAAACAGACAGTGATGCCGGAAAGCATCGCGGTGCCGGCGATCACCACGCTGGGTTACGCGGGGATTCTGGCGGGGCCGGCGGTGATCGGGTTTGTCGCCCATGCCAGCAGCCTGAGTTTCGCCTTCGGGTTGATGGCGACGCTGCTGGTGGCGGTGGCGATAGGCGGCAAAGCCCTCAAGGTCTGAGCAGACAGGCTTGAGACAAAGATCGATTTACGAGAGGTCCACTGTCAGATCTGACAGTGGACGGGCGTAGTACCGCGTCGCAGCATGGGGTCTGCCCACCGCGTGCCGGACCTGTCATGAAATCGAACTTCGGATATGGAATTCTGGTGTCTCTGTTGCTCTGTTTGAGCAACATTACTCTGGCCTCTTCCTTGACCGATCTGGGTGAAGGCTCGGCAAATTTTTCGTCCGAACAGGTCCTGAACAATGACCATGGGCAATACCGGCATTGGTTGTCGATCGGACGGGTTCTCATGAATGGAAGTCAATGCACTGGCAGCCTGATCGATACCCACGGCACCCGCACGAAACGGGACGGCCCGGCCTATGTATTGACCGCCGGTCACTGTGTCGACAGTAACGCCGATCGCTTTACCCTGAACGCTCCTGCCTCCGGCGAAGTGATTTTCAACTATTTCAAGGATACACAGTCCCGCCAACTGGCCTATCCGATCACCCGGATTGTCTGGGGTACACGACGCGGTGGCGACATCGCCATCGTCGAGCTCGATCGATCATTGAAACAGCTGATGGATGACGGAATCATGCCCCTTGAACTGGCACGACAGCCCGTCCCCATCGGTTCCGACGTATTGATCGTCGGTGCTCCTTTCTCCGGTTTCATGATGCGTGTCGCCTGCAAGCAAGGGGCGTCTGCCGACGTTTTTGAAGCAGGGTTCGCCTGGTTTGATCAACTGAGCAATCGCTGCGAGGGAGTGCGCAGTGGTGTTTCGGGATCTCCATTACTGACTCGCTACAGCAACGAAATCCTTGGTGTGATCGGCACCACCACGCGTACGGGCGGACACACGCGATGCGCCCCGGACAGCCCCTGCGAAATCACGAACGGCATACCGCGAAAATCACAGGGTACCAATTACGCGACGTCCGCTGTTCGACTCGCTCACTGCTTCAGGGCGGGCCGCTTTGCCCCGCAAGACACCCATTGTCCACTCGGTCCATCCAGCGACTTTGGGCCACGGCACGATGAAAACTACGTGAGAGTGGCACGTGACAAGCGGGGAAACTTCACTCGGATACAGTGGAAACAGACCTTCACTCTGGATCAGCCGTTTCACCGGATCAAATACACCCGAACGCTGTCTGACTGCGCGAACAGCGAAGGTTATGGGCCAGCCCGGCCAACTCACGCCAACGACACAGACACCTCAATCTACACGTTGCGTGCAGGTCCCGGCTTTTACTTTCTGTGCGTCGTCGGACAACGACACAAGCACGTCTCGCGGAATCGATGGGCGGTTCGCAATGCCAGAGTCTATTGGCGCTGGGCACAGATGGGGCCGATAAACAGCGCTCCGCTCTACAGGCTGTTTGAAAGCATCGAAAACACTTTCATCATTACTCCGATCGACGTCGCACCCGATCAGATTGAAGGCCCATATGACTATAAAGTAGTGCAATGGCAAGGTTCGGATTGCCGGGACCTCGAAGGCTATCAACGCCTCGATCCGGACCTGTGGTCATTCACCGTCTCCGTTGTTGATGGCCCGAGAAGGGTTTGCCTCCGGGGCCATGACATCACTGGAAATCCTTCACCTGCAGCGGATTTCCAGTTACCGGGCTCGGCCGACAGGCGGAACAGGTGAATTACAGGCGACTGACAGCCGCCTGCATGGCAGGTCAGAAACCGACGCTGGCCTGCACGAAGAACGTGCGCGGCGCGCCGACATACATGCCCGAGTTGTTGTCGCTGGAGCGGGTGAAGTACTGCTTGTCGAAAATGTTTTTCACCCCGGCGCCAAGCTTCAGGTTCGACAGCTGCGCACCGAAGTCATAACCGCCGCGCACGTTCCAGGTCATGTAGCCCGGGATGTCGCCATACTGCCCGTCCGCCGTGCCTTCGGTGATGTAGTTGTTGCTGAAGCTGCCGTCGGCATTCACGCCGGTGCCCGGCGAGCGCTGTTTGGACTGAGCGAAACCGTCGATGTTGTAGGTCCAGCGGTTGATGTCGTAACGCAGGCCGACGGTCGCCACCTGACGCGAGTAGAACGGCAGGTCGCGGCCCTTGAAGCCGGGAATCTCGCCTTCATAGGTGGCGCGGGTGTAGGTGAAACCGGCGTTGGCGGTCAGGCCGTCGAGGCGCGGATCGAGCGCCGCCAGGTCGTAGTGCACCGACGCCTCGATGCCCTGATGCCTGGTGGCGCCGAGGTTGGTCCAGCCCACGTCGTTGCTGATGTACTGCAGTTCGTCATCGAAGTCGATGTAGAACAGCGTCACTTCACCGCCCCACACGTCATCGTTGTAGCGGGTGCCGACCTCGTAGGTCTTGGCTTTCTCAGGCTCCAGACCATTGGCGGTCTGGTCACCCGCACCGCCCTGACCGAGTTGGAAATACTGCAGGCTGCCGAACGATGTTTCGTAGTTGGCGAACAGCTTCCACGCATCCGACAGGTGATACATCACGCTCAGCGCCGGCAGCGGCTCGTTGCTCTCGATGCTGCGGTTTTTCTCCGGTACGCGCTTGCCGGCGGTATCGAGCACGGCGCGGTCATGCCAGTCGGTGTTGATGTGCTCGAAGCGAATGCCCGGGGTGATGGTCCATTTGCCGACGTCGATCTTGTTGTCGACGTAGACCGAGTTGGCCTCGGTGCCACCGGTACGGTCCTGGAACACATGGCCGTCGGACGTCCTGGTGACCACCGGCTCATTGTTGACCAGCGCCAGACGGCTCGACTGCTCGTGCATCGCTTCTTTCAGATAGCGGTAACCGACGCTGACTTCCTGGGTGGTCGAGCCGACGTCGAACACACGAGACACTCGCGGTTCGATGCCCAACGTGTAGTAGGAACGCGGGTACGAGCTCAGGGTTTTCAGGTCGCGGGCGGCGATGGTGCTGCCGCGGAAGCTGTCGGTGTAATAGGTCAGCACTTCGGCCTGGGTGCGTTCGTCGATCTGGCGGATCCACTTGAACGATACATCCTTGCGGCGGCCGCTGAAGTTGTCGTAGTCGCGCACGGAGTCGTACGGTTTGTCGTCGTACTGCTTCTGCGTCAGGCCGCCGGGCATGTCGGCGCTGGCATCGTAGTAATGGAAGTTGAGGCTGAAATCGTCCTGATCGGTCGGCGCCCAATGGGTCTTGAGCAGCACATCGTCGATGTCGTTGCCATTGTTGCGTTCGCGGTAACCGTTGCCGTTCACCCCGGAATACAACAGCGCCACGCCCATGCCGTTGTCGGCGGTGCCACCGAGGAATGCCGTGTCGATGTGTTTCCAGCCGCCGTAGCGGGTGGTTTCCAGGGTCGTGCCGATTTCACCGGTGGCCTTTTCCGGGATGGCACGAGTCACGAAGTTGATCACACCGCCGACGTTCTGTGGCCCATAGCGCACGGATCCTGCGCCGCGCACCACGTCAATGCTGTCGAGGTTGCCGGAGGAAATCGGTGCCATCGACAGCTGTGGCTGACCGTAGGGTGCGAACGCCGCCGGCACGCCGTCGATCAGCACCGTGGAGCGCGGCGACAGACGCGACGTCAGGCCACGCACGCCGACGTTCAGCGAAATATCGCTGCCGCCGGTACCGTTGGAATCCTGCACCTGCACACCCGGCACACGTTTGAGAACGTCACTGACGTTCATTGCGCCCTGCTCGACCATGGCTTCGCGGCGGATCACCGTGCGCGCGCCGGGGTGGTTCTGCACCACGGCGGCATCGGCGTCGCCGAGCCAGTCGCCGACCATCTTGATGTCGGTGACACCCAGCTCCAGCGGACCGTCGCTGGCCGCGGTCGGCGCTGGCGCCAGGGTCACAGAGCCTTCATTGATCTGATAATCCAGACCGCTGCCCTGCAGCAACCGGCGCAGCGCGTCTTCCGGCGAAAGATTGCCATCGACGGCCGGCGCCTGTTTGCCCGCCACCAGATCCGGGCTGAAAAACACCTGCAGCGAGGTTTGCTGGCCCAGTTCGCTCAGGGCCTGGCCCAGTGGCTGGGCGCGGATATGAATGGCATCGGCAGCAAAGGTCTGCGGCATCGCGGCGTTGACCGCCAGCGCAAGGGCCAGCGGCAGCCAGGGGGATTTTTTGTTGTTGGCAGAGGTGTTTTTCACGTCGTACGGGGTCCTGTGGATCGCATGAGTGTGCGGCCGTTAATGCAAACCAGTTGCAGTTGAACAGGAAGACGACGAACTCGAAAAAAACCTGAATGCTATTTTGAAATTATTTCCTGACTGCCGTCGGCGAGGGTTCGCACGGCTACCGGAAGGATATTCGGCAAGGCCTTGAGCAAGGCGTCGGTGTTATCGGATTTGAATACGCTGGTCAGGCGCAGACCGGCCACGGCCGGGTTGGCGACTGTCAGCGGTTTTTCGCGATAACGGGAAACCTCTGCGACGACTTCGCTGAGGCTGGCGTTGTTGAACACCAGTTTGCCGCTGCGCCACGCCGTCAGTTCCGCCGGATTGACCGCATAGGCGCGGGCCACCACGCCATTGGTATCGACATGGGTGCCGAGGCCCGCCGTCAGGTTGATGAATTCGTTGTCCGGCGCATGACGCCCCTGCACCCTGACCGTGCCCTGTTCCACGGCGACCCGGGTTTGCGTCACGTCGCGGCGCACATCGAAGCGGGTACCGGTGACCGTGACCTTGCCGCTGCCGGCCTCGACCACGAACGGACGCGAGGTGTCGTGTTCGACGCTGAACGTCGCCTCGCCTTCGGTCAATTCGATCAGTCGTCGATCCTTCTCGAAACGCACCTGCAAACGGCTGCGGCTGTTGAGGTCGATCATCGAGCCGTCCGGCAGCGCCACATGTCTGCGCTCGCCCGGCGCGGTGGCGAATTCGGCGGTGTAACCCACCGGGTGATTCAAGCCACTGAACAGGCCGAGCCCGAGCGCCACTGTGACCACGCAGGCCGCCACGGCATAACGCAACAACGGGCGACGTTCGCGCCGCGCTGGCGGCGTTTCGCACAGGGCCTTGAGACGCGGCGCCGGCAGCAGGTCCGCCGCCGTCCACAAGCCTTGCAGCAACTGGAACTCATCACGGTGATGCGGATGTTCGTTCAGCCAGGCCTCGAAATGGCGATATTGCTCGGCATCGACGGTCGGCTCCTGCAAACGCACAAACCAGCGTGCCGCGTCATCGCGCACCGTTGTTTGCCCGCACGCGCAATCACGAGTATCCATCATGGAATGTCCTGTCCGGCCGGGGATGAAAAGACGTCGCGGTTCATGATTGCGTCCCGTCCAGGCGATCACGCAGATGCCGCAGGGTGCGGATCATATACTTTTCCACCATGTTCCTGGACAGGCCCAGGCGTTCGGCGATTTCCGCCTGGGTCAGGCCCTCGATCTTCTGCCAGACGAAAACCCGCCGGCAGTTGAGCGGCAACTCGGTGAGCGCCCGCTCGATGGAGTCGGCCAGCTGGATCGCATGCATGTAGTGCTCCGGGTCACCGTTCGGCGCCTCACCGAGATCAATCGCCTGCGACTCCATGGCACCCCGCCGGTCCTCACGCCGATAACCGTCCACCGCGATGTTGCGCGCCGTCTGGTGCAGATACGCCCGTGGTTGCTGCACCGCCGAAGAATCGGATTCGAGCACCCGCACAAAGGTGTCGTGCGCCAGGTCCTCGGCCTGCGAGCGATTGCGCAGGCGCCGGGTCCAGGTGCCGATCAACTCTTCGTAATGCTCAAGAAAGCCGGGTCTGCGGGGCAGCATGGGGATCATTGCGGCGTGCTGAGGAAAGGGGCGTGAATAGTAATGCTTCCTATTAAGCCGAAGCAATGGATTCCTCGAACCGCCAACGGAGCAGCCCTCGCCACTTTACAAGTGCAGCGGATTTGGCACCGCGTGACGAAGGCAAGCCTCTCCCCTCACAGTCAGAAACGGCGTGGAACGGCGCGCTCACGACTCGAAGTGCATCTTCCGACACAGATACAACCCCACCAGCGGCAAAACGATGAACGTCACGCCCAACAGCACGATTTCGCTGCCGGAGAACGACGACACCACCGAGTTGACGGCGAACGCCAATGCCATTTGCGAACAGGAATACACGGCACCGGCAGCACCTCGCTTGTCGGTAAACGGCGTCATGGAGATCGCCGAGGCGCACAACACGATGAAGGTGTAACTGAAGAAGACCCCCGACACACTGACCAGAAACGATAAGGTGAACAGCATCGAAAGACTGTTCAGCATCAGCAGCGAAGCACCGCAGCCCAGCAGGATGAACAGTCCCAGATGGATGATTTTCATCATTCCATAGCGGCGGATCAGGCGCGGCAACATCGAGCGGCTCACCAGCAGGCCGGCACTGACCAGCGCCGTGATCCAGCCATAAAGCGTCGGCGAAAAGCCGAACTGATGTTGCAACACGAAGGGACTGGTCGCCGTGTACATCACAAAACAGGACATGCCGATGCCCGCCAGTGTGGCCGCGCAGACAAACGTGGGATTGCGCAGGACAAACCGGTAATTGGCGAAGACATCACGGATGACGATGCTTTTGTTGCGATGCACGTTGGTTTCCGGGCATTGCGCGGCGTACACCGTCCACATGCCGGCCAGCAGAATCGCCAGCGTGATGAAATTGGCCCGCCAGCCGAACCAGGTCTGGATGAAACTGCCGATGACCGGCCCCAGCACGATCGACAACCCGGTGAACAACGTGATGTAGGAACTGGTGATCGCATAGCGGTCACCGCGCACGATGTCCGAGAGCACGATCCTCGACAGCGCCAGACACACGCCGCTGCCCACTCCCTGAATGAAACGCGCGGCCAGAAACGGTCCGATCTCGTTGAGCGAAGCGCCGATCAGATTACCGGCAATGGCGATGACGAGCCCGGTCAGCACGACCGGCTTGCGCCCGTAAATGTCACTGAGGGGGCCATAGACCAGGGCGCTCAGGCCGACCCCGAACAGGAACACGGAAATCGACGATTGCATCAGCGCCTGGGTGGTGTGCATTGCCAGCATCATCTGCGGCAACGCCGAGAGATGGATGTCGGTGCCGAGCAACCCCACCAGCAGCAACAGGGTCACGATCGTCACGACCTTCAGTTCGGGCCGGGTCAGTTGAAAAGGTACGGTCGCAGTCATGGAAGACCTTCAAAACGATGGGAGTCAAAGGGGCACGCCGCGTGACAGGGGCGACGAATTCACGGTGCATTTCACGTATCGACGGTACGCAGCGAGAAGTTCGTCCGTCGCGTCGCGCTCGTAACACTCATGACTGAGAATGATCCCCGGTCGGCAGATGTCCGGAGTCTGTACGGCCCGCCACGCGCTCCACACGGCCAGAA
Source organism: Pseudomonas sp. BW7P1 (assembly GCF_024981055.1). Classification (NCBI taxonomy): domain Bacteria; kingdom Pseudomonadati; phylum Pseudomonadota; class Gammaproteobacteria; order Pseudomonadales; family Pseudomonadaceae; genus Pseudomonas; species Pseudomonas sp. BW7P1. Next base: position 4,124,630 of record NZ_CP103374.1, read on the forward strand.
AGCTGGTCAGTTGCGCCATGCCGGTCAGCCCGTTGGCCTCATCGAACGTGGAGACGATCCGGTGCGTTGCCTGCTCGCCGCAGGCCAGTTGCGCCACCACTTCGACGAAGCTGATGTCAGGGCGGTTGCGGGAAAGTCTGCCGTTGCGCACCAGAATGTCGTGCACCTGATCGCTGGCCGAAACGCTTGCCCCCGGCGGCACATGCTCATCCAGCAAACCGAGGTCAATCAGGTTGCGCACGCTGTCGAAGAACCCCGGCCAGCGTGCGGTCTGCTGCCTGATCGTCGCTACGGCGGCCACGCCGGGTGATTCGAGCAGGTAAGGCGACAGGCCGTCATGGTAGACGTCCAGCATTCCCACGCCTTCGACGAAACGGCTTTCCTTCATGTCGAACCGCAGGCAATACCCGAGACTGCCGTCGATCTTCACCAGCGCCTTGCGATTGAGCGCCGGCAAACGGTCACCGAACAGCAAGTCGTAGTTGAGCGGCGGTTGTGGCTGCTGCGGCACACCGCCGCAAACCGCACTCAGGCTAACGATCGTCCCGGCAGCCGAGTTCGAGGCGAGATCGTGCATGAGGATTTCCACCAGACCCGGTTCCAGTCCGAAACCGAAAAACAGCGTCACGTCACGCTCCAGCAGGCGTCGATGCAGCGCCTGATGCGCGGTGAAATCGTCATAGAGCGGCCGGCCGAGGCTGACGTACACCGGGCGTTTCCTGAACAGTGCGTCATTGCGTTCATCCGTGACAAAGGCAATGGTCGCCGGCCCGCTGAGGGCCAGCAGCACCACGTCCAGCTCCGCCGTGTCCAGATGGTCCATGACCTGCAGCGCCGGATGGGCCTGCTCGAGGTCACGCTTGAGCCTTGTCGCCTTGCGCTCGTCCAGGTCGTGGACGTACAGGCGGTCGAAACCCAGTTGCCCGATGTGCAATGCCAGCGGGTAGCCCAGATTGCCGCAGCCGATCAGTCCGATGTTCTTGCTCATGTCGGCGAGACCTTGTGTTTGAACGTGCTCAATGTGTGAGCGATGGCGTCGATGTCCAGCGCAGCGACCTCGAAGATCCGCACGGCCTGTCGGTCGGCGTGCCAACGGTCGCGTTCCGCACCCAGGCCTTCGAAGATCTGCGTCGCCAGCACCGGCATCGCCGGATAAAGGCAATACGCCAGGGATTGCCAGGCGTGCAGCATCAGCGCGACCCTGGTGCGCAACGCATTGCGGTCGTCGCGCCAGGCGTGGCTTTGCGTGGTGTAGTCAGCGATCACCTCAAGCAGATAAACGATCCTGCGCACCGCTGCGTGCGGCGCATGACTGGCGTAGTGTTCAAGGCAGTCGTCCATCGCCGCATTCAGTTCGCGGTAGAACGCCACGTCCTGCCGCAACCAGGGGCCGGCTTCGATGCAGCCTTCGGCAAAATGCCCGATCAGTTCGCGGCCATTGGCGAACACATCGGTCAACGACTGTACGAAACGCCCGGTGAATTCGTTGAAGGCTTCGCGGCGAAAATTGCTTTCGCTGGTCGGGCTGAGGATCTGACAGAGGTACAGACGCACCAGATCCGCCGGATACGCCTGCAAGAATTCGCGGGCCCAGATCGCATGGTTGGCGCCGGTGGAGAACTTCCGGCCGTCCAGCAGACTGAACTGGTTGATCACCGCGACAGGCAATTGTTGAGGGGCCACCCCGAGCACTTTCAGCACATACGGCAACAGGATCCCCGAACCACAGAGGTTGTCGACGCCGCAGAAAAACAGATGCCCGGTTGCCGACGGATAACGCGAAAGGCCGAAAAACGAGCGCAGGGCGCGCTCCATGACCACCGTCAGCACCTGCTCTCCCTTGACCGGCACGCCGCGCCCCCGCAAGGACGAAACCGGAATATCGCCCAGCGCACCCTCCTTGAGGTACTGCTGCAAACGGTCATAACAGATCCGGCTCGCCACGGTATTGTGGCTGTACATCTGGGCCGCGAGTTCGCCGACGACGGCTTGATCGAGCCGCAGGTACAGCCGCGCCACCGGCCGGCGCACGAGTTTCTCCCGGGTGACCGAATGAAACGGCTCGATCAGTTTGCATTCGTCCTGATACAACCCGCAGTTCTCGCACTCCATGCCGATGGTCGAAGCACGGCAGTGCGGGCACTGACCGGCCACATAGCTCTCACAGATGAATTGCCCGGACGCTTCGCTGTAGGGGTGCTCGACGATCCGCTCGGACAGATAACCGGACTCCAGCAACAGACCGAGGAAGCGCTCTTTGACCGCCGCGAAATCCGGCGAATCCGGCATGTGAGGCAGGAACGCGTCGTACTCGACCTGGAACGACTGAAGATCGTTGACGATGACGCTTTCACAACTCTCCACCAGCCCCGTGTAAGTCGTGCCACGGGCAATCGCGGTCTTGTCGATGTGATTGGTGTGACCGTAGGTGCCGCAGTACGCAAACGCATCGGTGCCGGTCAGTTCGCAGCAGCGCTTGAAAACGTCCGCCAGCAGATAGGCCCCCGATAAATGTCCGAGATGCAACGGACCGTTGGGCGTCGGAAATGCCGTCTCGATCAACAGATGACCGTCGCCGGGCATGGCAGCCTTTTCCCGGTCGGCGAGCGCCGCGTGATCGACGTGCCAATAGGACGTGAAACGCAATGCCTCACCGCCGCGGTTTTCCACGGTGTGAGCTTCAAAAGGCTGGAATTCGACATGATCTCCAGCGCGTATCGTGAATTGTCGACTGCCGGACGTCAGCACGCCTTCGCCACTCAGGACCTTCCAGCATTCGCTGTCATGGTGATTGTGGATGCGGGTGCTTTGCGACGGTGCCACGGTGATGTCCCGTGCGTTCATCTGCCCGGACGACACATCGAAGGACGCCGGGAAAGTGCGGGTGATCTTCATGGGGCCTGTCTCTCCGGTCAGGGGCGCGTGAGCATGGTTTCGTACAGCAGGCGCTCACTGCGCCGTACCTGTTCGTAGTCCCGGGCAATCTGCCCGGAGTCGGCACTGACCATGTACAGATGTCCCGGGCGGTCGTGGCCCAGGGCGCGGTCGGTCTTGTGCAAACGGTCGCCCTTCGCCACGCGAAACAGCACGCTGCGTACCGTCCCGATATCCAGCAGCAGGTTCAGGTCCGGCTCGCGCAGCACGTCTCCGGTCATATCGGAAGCCAGGTACACCTTTCTGGCCGCCTTGGTGTGCGGATTCGCTCCGTTGATCCGTGTGCGGAATGCCTGGGGATCCAGCATCGCGTCAGCCAGCAGCGAAAGCTGGGTGAGGCTGTGGGTGTCGTGCAACACCGAAAAATCGACATTGCCCGACAAGCGCGCAGCGACCTCGATCAGACACGGTCCCTCATCGGTCATGCGCATTTCGAAGTGGGCATTGCCGTAGCGAATCCCCAGCGCATCACAGACCCGACCGGCGTAATCGGCCAATGAACGATGCAGTTCAGTCGCCGGGCTGATCAGGTCCGCATAGCTGTCGTTCGACGGCGCTTCATCGTTCAGACGCACTTCTCCCCAGGCATCGCAGACGTAGTGATGCCCCTCCGAGGAGCAGGTGTTGACCAGATACTGCTTGCCCGACAGGTACTCCTGGGCCAGCACTTTGGTGTAGCGGGAGCTGAAGTCATCGAAGATGCTTTTGGCGCCGAGAATGCGATCGAAAGCGTCGGCAATCTGCGCCCGCGTGTTGCAGTAGTGCACACCATCAGTGTTGGCGCCGGCTTCGGGCTTGAGCACGATCTGGCCGCCAATGCGCTCATGGAAAGCGCAGATCTGTTCCAGATCGTCGCTGAGCAACTGCCGGGCCGACTTCAGCCCATGCTGGCGCAGCGTTTCATGCATCAGGTATTTACTGCGGCGGGTGATACTCGATGCGCCGTCATTGCGCGGCACATCAAACATGGCGGCGAGCTTGTCCGCCAGCAGCACACACGGCTCGCACCCGGCGATCACCGCCCTGACATGCCGCCCCTTCAGACGAGCAACAAAATCCGCCGCCTCGGCCTCGGACGCCAGCACATGATGTTCGGTGTAATCCTGTCGATTGAACGTCGGCTTGAGAATCGGATGCTCCATGGCGTCGGCCGTGCACACATGAATGCAACTGAAGCCGAGCCCCTTGAACAGCGGGGCAATGTGGCGACCGCTCGACAATCCACCGACGATGACGATGACATCCTTGTTGAATAATCGACTCACGATTCAATCCCTGTAGATGAATGAAGGAATAACCCTTGCGGCGACCCGGCAGCTTCAGCCGGTTTGAAGCGCTTCCCAATTGACGAAGGTGTCGGCACCCGGCGCCCGGCTGCGCGGCCGGTTGAGGATCCGGTCGATGACGATCTGCCCCCGCCACGCCGCCAGGCTCAGGTTGGGGTCGGCGAGACCACGCTGGCCGCGCGCGGCGTTGAGCATGAAGATCTGCCGGTCGGCCGGCCCCGACCAGATCGCAGCGAAGTCACGATCCACACGGATTTCCCCGCCCTCGCGTTCGAAGCGATGTTCGAGCGCGCCCAGGAACGGATGTCTGGCCGCACGAAAACCGGTGGCCCACAGCACGAGATCGGCTTCCAGCGTCTCCTGGTCGTTGCTGCCCTGATGCTGTGCGGCCAGTTTCCAGCCGTCCTGGTCTCGCCACACTTCACCCACGCTGCGCGAGGGCATCAGGCGCACGACCATCGGCGAGTGTTCGATGTAACGCAGGGTGTAGATGCGCTGATAAATGCTGCGCAGCGTGTGCCCGGAAATACCGTCGCTGGCCAATTCATTGCGTTTGAGAAAAGCCTCGCGATAGCTCGCATCCTGGCTATAGAAAAAATCCGAATGGGCGGGCGTGAACAGGTCGTTGGCGAACGGAGAATCATCGATGGGCGAAAAGTTTTCCCGTCGCGACACCCATGACACCTCGCTCGGCGCCTCCTCGCCGGTTCGCCGCAACAATTCGAGAACGACTTCCGCCCCCGACTGGCCACCCCCGACCACCACGACCCGACGCCCCCCCGCCCGACGCGGTTTATCGGCGAAACGGTAAATATGAAAGTTGGATTCATCGTCGACATGCGGCCGTGCGAACTCGGGCAAGTACGGTTCGATACCGACCCCGACGACGATGTTTTTGCACAATGTCTGGCGACGGGAAGTCTGGACAACGAAATGCTGGCCGTCGAAATCGACGGCTTCCACGCTTTCGCCAAAGTGCACGTTCTGATTGGAGTGCGCAGCCCACTTCAAGTAATCCGCAAACTCAAGACGGGAGATTTGCGCAAACTGCGCATTGAGAAATGGCAACAACCGACCGTGCTGATGCAGGTACGAGACAAACGAAAACGGATTGGTCGGCTCAGTCAGGGTGACCAGATCCTTGAACATCGAGACTTGCAGGCAGGCGTCCGGCAACATCATGCCGCTGTGCCAGGAAAACTCGGCTTTCTTCTCGAAGAAAATATTGCGAACTTCACGCCGTCCGTGCAGTTGCGCCGCGATACTGAGATTCGACGGCCCGCAGCCAATACCCACGCAATCGTAAATCTCGTTTTCCATGTCAGCATTCTCCATTGGCCCACTGCGTTATGCGTGTGGGAGCGTGCAACTGAAAAAGGGCGCGCCTGCACTTCCGGCCTATCGCCGGAACGAACCGCACCTGTTTCTTTTTTCACAGGAATATCGCGTCCGGCTCGATAGAGCCGGTCGCACTTGTCGAGTGGCGAATGATTAAAGCGAAACGGCGATCAGCCAGTGGTTTTCCAGCGCTCGCGCCCGATCATGCGGGCGCACCTCCCTGTTGTGGAAAGGCTGGAGAACCGAACGGAAATATCGAAGAGAAGAAATCATTTGAAATACACACGTCCTTGTGTCGTTAGGTTGGATATGCATTTCCACAAATTGGATCCAATATGGTTCACGTTTTCCAAACCGTCAAATGCCATTCATCGCCGATCTAAAAATCAAATTCGACGCTCCCCGTGCAGACGCTCTGAATGGCGAGAGTCTATGCAACGCAAAATTTCCCGGTATTCTCGATGCCCCGACTTCAAGGAGCCCAGTCATGAGTTCAATTCTCGAAAGCCTTCCAATGGGCCAAAAGGTAGGCATCGCCTTCTCCGGCGGCCTCGATACCAGCGCTGCGTTGCACTGGATGCGCCTCAAGGGCGCCGTGCCCTACGCCTATACGGCAGACATCGGCCAGCCCGACGAGGACGACTACCAGTCGATTCCACGTCGCGCCAAGGAGTACGGTGCAGAAGACGCACGCCTGATCGACTGCCGTGCGCAGCTGGTTGCCGAAGGCATCGCCGCCCTGCAGAGCGGCGCGTTCCACGTCCAGACGGCGGGCGCCACTTATTTCAACACCACGCCTTTGGGTCGCGCCGTGACGGGCACCATGCTCGTTGCCGCCATGAAAGAGGACGGGGTCAACATCTGGGGCGACGGCAGTACCTACAAGGGTAATGACATCGAACGGTTCTACCGCTACGGCCTGCTGGTGAACCCGGAGCTGAAGATCTATAAACCCTGGCTTGACGAGCAGTTCATCGACGAGCTGGGTGGCCGCGCCGAAATGTCCGCGTTCATGCACCAGGCCGGATTCGCCTACAAGATGTCCGCAGAAAAGGCCTACTCGACCGACTCCAACCTTCTGGGTGCGACCCATGAAGCCAAAGACCTCGAGCATCTCGACAGCGGTATCCAGATCGTCAACCCGATCATGGGTGTGGCGTTCTGGCGCGACGACGTGAAAATCGACAAGGAGCAGGTCTCGATCCGCTTTGAAGAAGGCCAGCCTGTCGCCCTCAATGACAAGACCTTTGCCAACGCCGTCGAGCTGATGCTGGAAGCCAACCGTATCGGTGGCCGCCACGGTCTGGGCATGAGCGATCAGATCGAAAACCGCATCATCGAGGCCAAGAGCCGCGGCATCTACGAGGCCCCCGGCCTGGCCCTGCTGCACATTGCCTACGAGCGTCTGGTCACCGGTATCCATAACGAAGACACCATGGACCAGTTCCGCGACAACGGTCGCCGTCTGGGCAAGTTCCTGTATCAGGGTCGCTGGTTCGATCCGCAGGCCATCATGCTTCGCGAGTCCGCCCAGCGCTGGGTCGCACGCGCCATTACCGGTGAAGTGACGCTGGAACTGCGCCGTGGCAATGACTACTCGATCCTCAACACGACGTCGCCGAACCTGACCTATCACCCGGAACGTCTGTCGATGGAAAAAGTGGCCTCGATGTTCTCGCCACGGGACCGCATCGGTCAGCTGACCATGCGCAACCTCGACATCGCCGACACCTCCGACAAGCTGCAGATATTCTCGAAGACCGGCGTGCTCTCGGCGGACAACGCGTCCGTGCTGGCAGACCTCAAGCGCAGCGAAGGCTGAGCCGGCTGACCGCAGCCGTGTCCTGATACGGACACGGCTGCGGCGTTCCGATCCCTTGCGGGAATACCTTTGAAATTCCTTCCGCCAAACGTGCCGGATCCGGACGTTATCGTGCAGGGCGCGGCCTCCCGGTTTCACCCGAGTGCGGAGCGCTTGCGTTCATCGACTTGACGGGAAACGGCAGGGGCTGCCGTTTAGAGCGGGGCATCCATCAGAAACGGGAGCGAGCAGGCTCGCCCCCGCTGGTTTCACTGACGATGAATCAGCCTTTTTCGTCGATCCCGGCTTGCAGGGACTGACTGTCCAGGTGACCGCTCAGGGTCACCGGGCCGACCTTCAGGTTGCCGTTTTCAAGGGAAACCTTCGGTGCGTTTTCTTCAGACTTGTGTGGCAGGTCCAGGCCGGCTTTCACGCCGTAGTCGCGGTTGCTCAGGTCGTTGCTGCTGACCTTCGAACCACCCAGATCGACCTTGCCTTCAGTGGCGGAAATCCGCGCGCCGGTCAGTTGCGTAGCGCCGCCGACGGTGAGGTTCACACCCTGGCTGGCGCTGATGCCAGACGCCTGCTTCACGCTGTCCTTGTGCGCGTATTCGCCTTCGGCTTTCAGTGTCGGCTTGTAATCGGTGCCGGCCAATTTGCCTTTGTCGTCTGCGGGCGTCTTCTTGGCGGTCAGCCCCAGATCCACATCGACCTTGGCGTGGGTGCTGGAGTCCTGACGGCTCTCGACTGACAGATCACCGGCCACGTTGCCGCTGACGTTGCGCGCATCGATCCGCGCACCGCTCAGGCTCGCATCACCCGCGCTGTTCAGCACCACAGTGTCAGCCTTGATCTGGCTGTTCTGCCGGGTGGTGCCTTGCAGGTAATCCACGCCCACCTTGGCCCCGGCATCGAAGCCGTGATCGCTGCTGACTTTTTCATCGGCGGCGGTCGGTGTGCTTTTGCTCAGATTGCCACCGGCGTTCAACGCAACATTCCAGTTATTGCGGCTGTCGGTGGACTGCGCGGACTCCTGAACGAAACCGCCCTTCTGCGCGTCGATGCTGACGTTTGGCGCAGTGACCTGAGTGCCTTGCAGGCGCACCGAATCACCGCTCAGCGCAAGGCCGTTCTGGCTGTTGAGCTGGCCACCGGTGAGGGTTTGCGTGTTCTCGCTGACCCGACCGATGTTGAAATTGCCGCTTAGGTTGCCGCCCTGATCGTGGCTCTTCTCGCTGCTGCTCTTGCTGCCGCCCGCCTTCAGCCCACCGCCAAGATTGCTGCCGTTGGCGACGTGGGTGTCGGTGGCCGCTTGCAGATCGAGTTTGCCGTCGGCCTTCAGCTCGATAGCGCCAGCGCTGTCGATCTTCGTGCCCTGCTGAACCTGGTTGCCGCCGCTGCTCAGTTGCACCGGACCGGTGCCGCCGATGGTGGCAACGTGGGCCTGGCTGTCGGTGGTCTGGTTGCCTTTGTGGTCGAGCTGGAACCCGGCGCCGAGATCGACGTTGGTGCCGTCGGTGCCCGGCAAGGTGCCGACGGTCAATGAGCCGCTGCCCCGCAGACTGGAGCTGTCGCTGCTCTGACGGTCACTGGCCTGATTCAGCGCCAGATCGCCGCCGGTCTTGACGCTGACACCGCCCTGCCCGCCGTCGAAACGGCTGCCTTCGAACTGTGCATCATGGCCAACATTGATATTCACGCCTTGAGTGCCGGCATAGCTGCCGACCACCGCCGTGGAGCTGTTCTTGCTCGACTGGCTGCTGCCGCCCGCGCCGCTGCCGGCCACGTTCACGTCTTCACCGGTCTTGGTGTAGACCCGCACATCGACCTTGGCATCCACCGAATTGTCGGTGCTGCTGCGGGTGTTGTTTGCAGCATCGGCCACCAGTTTGTCAGCGCTGATGTTCACCTTGCCGGCGCTGGCGTTGTACTGGGTGCCCTGATCATGCAGCGTGCCGCCGACCTTCACGTTCACGGTCTGGCCGTCGAACCGGCTGACCACGGCGTTGCTGCTCTGCTCGGTCTTGTCAGCGCTCGCATGACCGACCGCCACGTCGATACCGACGTTCGGCTGACCGAGATTGGCCAGTGCGTCCTTGTCCGGCACCTTGCCGTCGAGCACGTCTTTCACCGCGCCGGCAATCGGCCGGGCGATGTCTTTGTACTCGACGTTGGCGCCGATGTCCGCCGACCAGTTGCTCTCCTTGTGGGTGCTGCTTTCGGTGTGGCTGGCGGCACGATTGTCGACTTCGTTGGCAGCGCCGTTCAGACCGTTGCCGGACTTGAGTTGCGCGCCTTCGGTAGCGAGTTTGTCAGCGTTGATGTTCAGGCTGCCGCTGCTCTGCACAGCGGTGGTTTGCGCGGTGGTTTTAGCGGTGGTGTCTTGCGAGGTGCTGTGCGAGAAGTCCACGCCGCTGCCCGCGCGGTCGAGGCCGCCGGTGTAGTAGAAACCACCGCCGGTGCTGCGGGTTTCCGTTGTAGTGCTGTGGCTGTCCTGCTCGGCCAGCAACGAGACGTTCTTGCCGCTCAGCGTGGTGTCGCCAGCGGTGGATTTCACCTCGGCGCCCTTGAGCGTCACGTCGCCGCCCGCCTTCACTTGCACGCTGCCGCCGCTGAGGCTGGAACCCTGCTGCGTGAGGTCGTTGGCGGTGACGGTCCGGGATTTGTCTTCGTAATGCACACCGGCACGATACTGCTCCGCCGTCTGCTCCCTGGCGTAGGCATCGAAACCACGAGTCTGTGTGCTGTTGCTGCTGTCATGGGTGTTCTGCGTGGAACGCACGTTCACATTGCCCGCAGCATCGGCCACCAAAGCGCCGCCAGCCTTGACCGTGGAACCGGCGACCTCGATGTCTTTGGCGCTTTTCAGCTTGAGGTTGCTGTCAGAAGCCAGCTCGCTGCGCACCGTGGTGCTGTCTTTGATGTTCTGCCGGGACTCGTCCTTGGTGATGCCGAAGAACTGGCTGTCCTTGTCGTGCTGGTTGCTGTGCGAGGTGTCCTGCACACCGTCGATGGTCAGCGAACCGTTGTCGCTGATCACGCTGGCGTCCTTGGCGCCACGCACCTGGCTGCCGCTGATGCGCACGTCGTCAGCCTTGACCGCCAGTTTGCCGGCGGCGTTGATCTTGCTGCCCTGATGTCGGGTCTGGCCCTTGTCGGCGTCGCCGGTCTTGCCGAAGAAACCGCCGCCCACCAGATCACCGGAATAGCGATTGTCGCTGCTGCGGTTGGTGCGGGTCGCGGTGGTGATTTCCACTTGTTTGCCGGCCAGTTGCAGATCGCCGGCACTGTCGATTTCAGCGCCTTCGGAGCGCAACAACGCAGCGGTTTGCAGGGCGATATTGCCGCCCTTCAACTGACTGGTGACGCTGCGCTGCTCTTCGCTGCTGCTGTCCCAGTCGGCTTTCCACAGGTGTTTGCGGTGCTTGCCCTGATCGGTCTGAGTGTGGCTTTCCGTGGCGGCGGTCAAACGCAGATCGCCGCCGCTTTGCACGCTGAGGTTGTTCTTCGCGTCGACCTTGGCGGCTTTGAGTTCGGTGTCTTTGCCGGACGACAATTGCGCGTCGCGGCTAGCAACGATCTGGCTGCCATGCTGGCGTGAATCGCTGTCGGTCCGGGTGCTCTCGTAGGTTTCCCAGGTGATGCCGATGGTGCTGTTGTTCCAGTTTTCGCGCTGTTCCTGAAGCTTGCGGCTTTCAACGGTGCTCAGGGTCAGATTGCGCTTGGCATCGACCTTCACGTCGCGGCCGCTGACGTCGGTGGCGGCCAGCGTCAGGTCCTTGCCGCTGTGCAGCCCGACATCGCCCTGGCTGCTGCGAATACCGGCGCGGGTCACATCGAGGCTGTCCGGAATCGCCTGACCGCTGACGCTCAGGTCGCCAGCCGAACGGATCTGCACGCCGTCACGCCCGGCGACTTGCACCGCACCGACCTTCACACCCGCGCCTTCAGCGGTGCTGACGATGTTGATGCGCCCCGCCTGCATCGCGCCGAACAGGCTGGCGTCGATACGCTGATCGGTGGTGTTGCCCGCCGGGTCCACGGCTTTCACCTGACCGCTGGCGTAGTCGACCTGATTGCGCCCGACAGTGAGGTTCAGTTGGTCCCGTGCAGTGATCGCACCCTGGCTGTCGATGCGCGGCGCGATCAGATTGATCGAGCCCTCACCGTTGCGCAGACCGCCGCCCTGAATCTGCAATTGACCGTTGGCGTCGCGGGTGCTGAGGGCTTGCAGTTTGCCGTCGTTCAGCTCGGGACGACCGACCACCAGATTGGCGTTCGGCGTGTTGATGAAGCTGCCGCCGTTCACCGAAATGCCGTTCGGGTTGGCGAGCACATAGTCGGCGGCGCGCCCGAAGATTTCCTGGGCGCCGTTGATGGCCGACGGGTTGCGGCTGATCACTTCGTTGAGGATCACGCTCGCCGCCTGGCCCTGCAATTGCGGGTTGGCCGCCAGTTGCCCGGCGAGCTGGGATTGCCCGGCCTGCAAGGCGTTGTTCAGCACCAGGCCCTGACGGTCGACGTTGTAGTCGAGGAACTGGTTGTGCGACAGGCCCGAGCCATTGGGCGCAACGATGTTGACGATGGGCACGCCGCCCTGGGTCTGCAACTGCGCGGTGCCGCCGGGGCCGGGTGCGACCACCACACCGCCGGCCATGGCGCCCGGCAGGTGAGCAGCCAGGAACAGGCTGGCGATGGCCCAGCGCAGTTTGCCCCGTGGGGAAAGATGAAACGCAAAGGTGTTCATTGGCATAAAAAACTCTCCATGTAGTGCGGCATCACGTTGCGCGTTGAGTTACAGGCCACGGCTGTCGCGCTTAGATCCGATGGCTGTTGTTCACTGATGTTCATATCTGCAGTCCGACCCGCATCAGCCAGGTTTCAGGCTCGTGGTGCAGGCCGGTCGGGGTGTTGAGGCTGCGTTGGTAATCGACATCCACCTGCAGGTTTTTCCAGCCCAGGTTGAGGCCGATGCTGGCACCGCTCAGGCGTTGAACCGGCGCACCGTGATCGGCCTTGATCCAGCCGTGGTCGAGGCCCACGCGCGGGGTGATCTGCACCGGCAGATCGGTGCGCATCGGCAGACGCAAGGTGTTGCGCCAGATCGCGCCGCTGGCACCGGAGGCACTGCTGACCCGGTAACCGCGAACGGCGGAATCGTCGGTGCCGAGCAGTTGCTCGATGGCCGGCAGCGGATCGGGGCTGTATTGCACATTGAGCTGGCTCTGCCATTGCCAGGCTTGCGCGCCGAACTGACCGTTGCGCCACTGACTGAGGCCGGCGCGGTACTTGCGAAATTGCGCTTTGGGCAGGTTCCTGACCTGATGATCGGCATCGTCGTCGGCGCCGAGCCAGCGCAGACCCTGGGCGTAATTGAAGTCGAGGTTCCACACCGCCCGGTCGAGCCAGAACAGATTGAGCCCGGCCTCGGCGACGGTCAGGGTCGGGCTCTGAATGCCCAGGCGAACGTTTTCCAAATAACTGTCGACATCCTTGTGCGCCAGTTGCAGGTTGGCGCTGAGCTGGTGGCTCTGGTCACGCCACAACACGCGGTCGGCGCGCAGGCTGAGTTGATCGGTGATGCCGGTGCTGTACAGGGTCGAGCCGGGCAGTTTGAACGGCGAACGATATTCGGCATGGCTGGCGAAGGTGCTGAACGTCCAGTACCCGTAGGGAATTGCGTAATAGAGGCTGGCGTTGCGGTTGTAGCGGTCGCCCCGGTTGAGGGTGTCGCTGGCGCTCAGGCTCAACAGATCGTTGAGTTCCAGCGGGCTATCCAGGCTCAAAGTGAACGTGTTGCGATCCCGCCCGGTGCTGGCGCTGCCGAGATTGTCGAAACCGGCGCCGAGGGCCCAGCGCGATTGCCCGGAAGTGCGTGAACGCAAGATGATTTTTGACGCGCCGGGCTGGCTGCCGGGAGCGATGTCGGCGGTCAGATCGAGGGAGCGCAGACGGTTCAACTGATCCAGCCCCTGTTCCAGATCCCGCAGGTTCAGCGGCTTGCCGAGCATGCCCGGAAACGCACCGCCGAGGGACACCGGCAGGCTCTGGTCGGCCAGTTCGATGGACTCGATATAGCCTTCGTCGATCAGGATATCCAGCGACTGCCCCGCTGCCGGCGTGCTGCTCAGGTACGGGCGACTGGCGATATACCCCTTCTCCACGTAGAGCGCAGTGATGGTCGCCAGCAGATGGTTGATCTGGCCGACGCCCATGCACGGCGCCAGCAACGGCTGGATGCGGGCATTGAGCTGGTCTTTGTCGATCAACGTCACGCCGCCGATGCGCGTACCGCTCAGAGGCCAGCAGCGTTCATCGGGTTTGACCGAGTCGGGAATGGCCGGGGTGGCAGGCGCCGGACCGAACGCACCGCGCTCCAGTTGGCGCTTGCGTTGTTCAAGTTGCAGTTGTTGCAAGTCGCGCTGTTGCTGTTGCTGCTGGCGCAGCACTTCCTGGCCTGGATTCGACGGTTCGGCAGCAAAAACGCTGGGTGCACACACACTCAACAACAAAGCCGACAACAGCGGACGAGTCAGATAACTACAGCGAGAAACAGCGCGAATCGAATACGGCACTCAACTTCCTTGCAATCAAATGGCTTAATGCCATCCCATCAATTGCAGTGATAGTCAGAGCCTTCCTACACAAATGCAAGACGCTTCCTACATTGCTTACATTTCTTAAACAAATGCGTTTTTAGCACGGATCGCCAGCGATAACGCCAGCAAGTTGCAGATCATCAGGGTTTCCCCGAGGGCCTGGAACCAGGCTGCCAACATCAATCCCGCACCGATCAGCAGGTAATAAAACAGCCCGAGCAATGCGCCGGCGGTGCCCAAACGATCCGGGTAATTGCGCAAGGCAGCGCCCAGAATGTTCGGGATCGCCATGCCGAACGCCAGTACCACCAACAGCATCGGCAGCACGAACCAGACGTGCGCTTCCAACAGCCATACGCCGATGCCGCCGAGCAACCCCGTGAGTGCCGCCAGGCGAATCAACCGTAACGGGCTGCGACCGGATTGCAGCAGGCGTTTGTTGAACCATGCTCCAAACCCTGAGGCCAGCGCGAGCATCACACCGCTGTAGCCGAACCACTCGCCGCCCAGGCCGAGACGTTCGAACAGAAACGGCCCGAGGCTGTAATAGCTGAACAACGCGACGTTGAACGATGCAATCCACAGAGCCGAACGCCAGATGCCCGGGTCGCGCAACATGTCGCCCAGGGTTGCGAACAGACCGATGGAGGTCAGTTGCGCTGGACGGGTTTCCGGCAAGGTGCGCCAACTCCAGATCCACAAGATCGAAGCCAGCAGCAACAGTGCAGCGAGCACGCCGCGATAGCCGAAGCCTTGAACCAGGCTCGCCCCGCTGAACAGACCGATAGCGGGACTGGCCGCCAGCGCCATGCCTACCAGCGAAAACACACGGGCCAGTTCCGTCCCGCTAAAGCGGTCGCGCAACAACGTCTGGGTCACGACCGAACCCACGGCAGCGCCGAAGGCCGCCAATGCCTGAGCCATCAACAAACCGTTGAAACCGCGAACGCACAAACCCAGCACACAGGCCATTGCATATATCGCCAGACCGGCGAGCATTGAGGGCCGCCGGCCGATCCGGTCACACACGCGGCCCCAGGTCACCACGCCAAACGCGAAGGCCAGAAAATACACGGACAAGGTCTGCGCTGCGGCTTGCGGCCCCACATCGAACGCCCGGCCGATATCCCCCAGCGCCGGGCTGAACAGGGTCTGGGCAATCTGCGGGAACATCAGCAGCGCAATCGCCAACATCAAAAACGTTCTATGGCTCATCACCCTGACTCCTCAACAAAAGCGCCGAGGAGTTTAAAAGGCTGTGACTGGCGTATTATCCAGACCCCGCCAATTTATCGCTGAAATCGGACAACCCATGGCCTGGCTCGAAGCTCACGACCGTTTTGACCCGGATCATTTCCCGGCGCCGGTGATCGGCATTGCCTCTACCCTCGGCGATCACGATTCGGGATTACATCGGCATCAGCGCGGGCAACTGCTCTATACCCGCCGAGGCTGCACGCGCATCACGCTGGCGCAGCAGTTATGCCTGCTGCCACCGTCGCGAGCGGCGTGGATTCCCGGTGGTGTCACGCATCGGGCGGTGATGCAGCAAAGCGTCGACTACCGCTCCATCTACCTGACGCCCGAGTTGTGTCGCGAGCTGCCGCAACAGGTCTGTGTGATCGAGGTCAGCCCGTTGCTTCGTGCCGTACTGGAGCCGATAGCGATTGCGGATTTCGATACCGATTGGCGGCAGGGCAAATTCGTCCATCTGCTGGGACTGTGCCAGAGCGAAATCCGTGAGGCGGCGCAGCAACCGATGCTGTTGCCCTTGCCGCAAGACAAGCGTCTCGCCCCCCTGCTTGCACGCCCCGAACAACTCCCCCCGGAGCTGCAAGTGCTGGAACAACAGATCGGCGCCAGCCGCCGCACCATCGGCCGGATCTTCCAGCGTGAAACCGGCATGAGCTATCAACAATGGCGCCAGCAGTGGCGACTGATGCGTGCCATGGAACTGCTCGCCACCGGGCGCAACCTCGGCTATTGCGCGTTCGAACTGGGTTTTGCCAGCGACAGCGCGTTCATCGCGTTCTTCAAATCCATGACCGGCAGCACGCCTGGTACCTGGCTCAGATAAGCAACTGACGACCGGCGATAAAAATCAATTGCCACAAAATATTACTCACGTCATATTACAGCCGTAATAACAGCCTTTTTTCAGGTATTCGCCATGACCAGCATGCCCACCGTAGAACCCGACCTCGCCGTTCCGGTCAGCGTCCCCCAGCCTCCCCTGCTGAAACGCCTGCTGTTGCCCACTGCGGGCCTGGCTGCGCTGGTGTTTGCCGGGCTGTATGCCGCGCACTGGTGGGGCACCGGGCGTTTTCTCGAAGAAACCGACGATGCCTACATCGGTGCCGACGTGACAGTGATCGGACCCAAAGTCGCCGGTTACATCGAAGAGGTGCTGGTCAGCGACAACCAGCCGGTGAAGGCCGGCGACGTACTGATCCGCCTCGACGCCCGGGACTACCGTGCCAGTCTGGCCAAGGCCGAAGGCGCGGTCGCCGCCGAAGAGGCGCTACTGGCCAATCTCGACGCCACCGAACAACTGCAACAAGCGGTGATCGGTCAGGCCCGCGCCGGCATCGATGCCGCCGGTGCCGAAACCGCCCGCTCCCGGGATGACAATGCGCGCTATAAACGTCTGGTCACCACCAACGCAGTCTCGGTGGAAGCTGCGCAACGGGCCGACGCCACCTTCAAGACCGCGCAAGCCTTGAGCGCCAAGGCCCAGGCCGAGTTGCTGGCCGCGCAACGCCAGCTTTCGGTGATCGAAACCCAAAAACAACAGGCCCGTGCCGCCCTTCAACAAGCCCGGGCCGAACGGGATCTGGCGCAACTCAACCTCGGCTACACCGAACTGCGCGCCCCGGTCGACGGCGTGATCGGCAACCGCCGTGCGCGGGTCGGTGCATATGCACAGGCGGGTTCGCAGCAACTGTCGGTGGTGCCGGCCAACGGTCTGTGGGTCGATGCCAATTTCAAGGAAGACCAACTGGCGCGGATGAAGCCCGGCCAACGTGTGAGCATCCGCGCCGACGTGTTGTCCGGCCAGGAATTCCACGGTCGCCTCGACAGCCTCGCCCCGGCCACCGGTTCGCAGTTCAGCGTGCTGCCACCGGAAAACGCCACCGGCAACTTCACCAAGATCGTCCAGCGTGTACCGGTGCGCATCCTGCTCGACCCCGCCGATAGCGTGCTCGGCCACTTGCGTCCGGGGCTGTCGGTGACGGCTGAAGTCGACACCCGTGCCCAGCCTGAAACCACCGCCGTGGCCAGCGCGCCATGAGCCGTGCCCTCGCCGTCCCTGCGCAGCCGTTCAATGCCGCCGACATGGCGACGACGACCAAAGTGTTCGCCTTCGCCACGATGTGCATCGGCATGTTCATCGCGCTGCTGGATATCCAGATCGTCTCGGCCTCGCTGCGCGATATCGGCGGCGGACTGTCCGCCGGCACCGATGAAACGGCGTGGGTGCAGACCAGTTACCTGATCGCCGAAATCATCGTGATCCCGCTGTCGGGCTGGCTGTCGCGGGTGTTCTCGACCCGCTGGCTGTTCTGCGCTTCGGCCATCGGTTTCACCCTTGCCAGCCTGCTGTGCGGCGTCGCGTGGAATATCCAGAGCATGATCGCCTTTCGCGCGCTGCAAGGTTTTCTCGGCGGCTCGATGATTCCGCTGGTGTTCACCACCGCGTTCTTTTTCTTCACCGGTAAACAGCGGGTGATTGCTGCCGCGACCATCGGCGCCGTGGCGTCGCTGGCCCCGACGCTGGGCCCGGTGATCGGCGGCTGGATCACCGATGTTTCGTCCTGGCACTGGCTGTTCTACATCAACCTGCTGCCGGGGATTTTCGTTGCCGTGGCCGTGCCGATGCTGGTGAAGATCGACCAGCCGGAACTGTCGCTGCTCAAGGGCGCGGACTACCCAAGCATGGTGTTGCTGGCGCTGTTTCTCGGCTGCCTGGAATACACCCTCGAAGAAGGCCCGCGCTGGAACTGGTTCAGCGACCGGACCATCCTCACCACCGCGTGGATCAGCGCCCTGGCCGGTGTGGCGTTTGTCGGCCGCACGCTGCACGTGGCCAATCCGATCGTCGACCTGCGCGCCCTCAAGGATCGCAATTTCGCGCTCGGCTGCTTCTTTTCCTTCGTCACGGGCATCGGCCTGTTCGCGACGATTTACCTGACGCCGTTGTTTCTCGGCCGGGTGCGTGGCTACGGCGCGCTGGACATTGGTCTGGCGGTTTTCTCCACCGGGGTGTTCCAGATCATGGCGATTCCGCTGTACGCCTTTCTCGCCAACCGCCTCGACCTGCGCTGGATCATGATGGCGGGCCTGGCGTTGTTCGCCCTGTCGATGTGGGAGTTCAGTCCGATCACCCACGATTGGGGTGCCGGGCAATTGCTGTTGCCGCAAGCCCTGCGCGGGATTGCCCAGCAACTGGCCGTGCCGCCCGCCGTGACGCTGACCCTCGGCGGGCTGGCGCCAGCACGGTTGAAGCACGCCTCGGGCCTGTTCAACCTGATGCGCAACCTGGGCGGTGCGATCGGCATTGCCGCGTGCGCGACCATTCTCAACGACCGCACCAACCTGCACTTCACGCGGTTGGCAGAGCATCTGAACAGCAGCAACGAAGCGTTGAACCAGTGGCTGGCCCAGGTCGGCGGCAACTTCGCCGCTCTGGGTCAGAGCGGTGAGGTGGGCATCACCGCCGGTCTGCATCAGTTATGGCTGCTGACTTACCGTGAGGCGCAAACGCAGACCTATGGCGACACCTTTCTGATGATCATGGTGTGCTTCGTGATCGCCACGGCGATGGTGCCCTTGATGCGCAAGGTGCAACCACCGGCCGCGCCGAGTGCCGATGCACACTGATCAATCAGGCCTGCGGGGTTTTGCGAAAGCCCACGGCCAGACGGTTCCAGCTGTTGATGGTGCTGATGGCCACGGTCAGGTCGACCATTTCCTTGGGCGAGAAGTGCGCGGCGACCGCTTCGTAATCTTCGTCCGGGGCATGGGTCAGGCTCACTTGGGTCAGGGACTCGGTCCACAGCAGCGCAGCGCGTTCACGGTCGGTGAAGAAAGGCGCTTCACGCCAGGCCGTCACGGCGAACAGACGGCGCGGGGTTTCGCCCCCCTTGATCGCGTCGGCGGTGTGCATGTCGATGCAGAACGCGCAGCCGTTGATCTGTGAAGCGCGCAGTTTGACCAGTTCGATCAGGGGCTTTTCCAGCGGCAGTTTCGAGACGGCGGTTTCCAGGGCGATCATCGCTTTCAGGGCATCGGGGGACGCGGTGTAGAAATCGACACGAGGTTTCATGGTGACTCTCCGGGGCAAGTAAATGTGTGGCTACGTTAGCCCCGGGATCGGGCCGGACAAATAGCCAATCTCCCGGAAGACGGGTAGGCCACTGCTTTCTGGCGCCAGAAAAGAAAGTGCAGAGGGGCGATTGCCAGCGCTTGTTCGGTGCCACTAGAATGCGATCCATTCTTAATTGCACTCCAATTGCAGCCAGGCATCGGATGCCCGCAACGAGTATCTGCCGCTCATGTCGTCTTTCGATCCGCCATTGAATCAGCAAGTCCAGACGCTCTACAGCGAACACCACGGCTGGCTGCAAGGCTGGCTGCAGCGCAAGCTGGGCAATCGCTGCGATGCGGCCGATCTGGCCCACGACACATTCTTGCGTCTGCTCAGCCGCCAGGTACTCAAGCCTTTGGGCAGCGAACCCCGGGCGCTGCTGACGCACATCGCCAAAGGTCTGGTGATCGACCGCTGGCGGCGTCAGGACCTCGAACGCGCCTATCTGGAAACCATCGCCAACTTGCCGCCCGCCGAAGTGCCGTCGGCAGAAACCCGCTATCTGATCCTGGAAACCCTGTGGCGCATCGAGGCCTTGCTGCGTGAACTGCCGGCACAGACCCGCGACACCTTCCTGCTGTCGCAGATCGAAGGCCTGACCTACGCGCAGATCGCCACACGCCTGAAGGTTTCGCTGATTACCGTGAAACGCCACATGCGCGCCGCGTTCCTTGCCTGCCTGAGTGTCGCCTGATGAATTCGTCGATGATCAATCCGCAGATTCTCGGTGAAGCCGCCGACTGGCTGGTGCAGTTGCATTCGGGTACCGCCTCGCCGTCCGATCATCAGGCCATCGCCCAATGGCGCAGCCGCAGCGCCGAACACGCCATGGCCTGGCAACGGGCCGAAGCCCTGCTGGGGGACTTGCGCAGTGTACCGGCCAACGTCGCCATCCAGACTCTGCAACGAGCTTCACGCAAGGAAGGCCTGAGCCGTCGCCAGACCCTCACCCGCCTCGGCCTGCTGTTGATGGCCGGGCCGTTGGGTATCGCCTCGCAACACGTTCCGTGGCAGCAGTGGACCGCCGACCAGCGCACCGCTGTCGGCGAGCAAAAAAACCTGCAACTGCCGGACGGTTCGCAACTGTTGCTCAACACCGACAGCGCCGTGGACATCGCTTTCAGTCCGCTTGAACGTCGGGTGTTGCTGCTCGATGGCGAGGTGCTGATCAACACCGCCAGCGATGCCGCCGCCCGCCCGTTCATCGTTGAAACGCCGCAAGGCCTCGCTCGTGCGCTCGGCACGCGGTTCTGCGTGCGCACCGAAGGTTCGCGCAGCCTGGTGTCGGTGCTCGAAGGCCAGGTGCAGATCACTGCGCAACTGCTCCAGCAACACGCGATCCTCAAGGCCGGCGAACGCCAGCGCTTCAAGCTGAACGGTTTCGACACCGCCGAAACCTTCGACACCGCAAGCCTGGCCTGGGACAAAGGCATGCTGCTGGCCAGCAACATGCGTCTGGACGAATTGCTCGGCGAACTGAGCCGTTATCGTCGCGGCGTCCTGCGCTGTCATCCGGACGTTGCGGCGATGCGCGTGTCCGGTGCGTTTTCCCTGCGCGACACCGACGCCAGCCTGCGCTTGCTCAGCGATACCCTGCCGCTGACCATCAATAGCCTGACCCGCTACTGGCTGTCGGTGGAGCCCCGCGTCTGAGATCGATAAAAAATATTTTCAATGTTCACTGATACCTTTTCGCGTCTCGTTCGGTGAGTGGATAGACCCTCAATTTCCACGCGCTCGACAGGATCGCCGAATGACCGCATTGCCCACGCCCCGCCCCGCTCTTTTTCCGTTCAAGGCCCTGAGTCTCGCCCTGGCTTTCGGCTCACTGGTGCCAACGCTCGGTCACGCCGCCGACGGCGTCAGCGAAAGCACCAGCCAAAGCGTCAACATCGGCCCCGGCCTGCTGAGCCACGTACTGGCGCAGTTTGCAGTGAGCGTCGGCGTGCCGTTGTCGTTCGATCCGGCACAACTGGGCAATCGTCAGAGTCCGGGCCTGCAAGGCAACTACACCGCGCAAAACGGTTTTGCCCGGTTGCTGGAAGGCAGCGGTTTTGAACTGATCAGCACTGGCGACAACGGTTACACCGTGGCGCCGAAAGCCGCAGCGGACGGCGCGCTGGAGCTGGGCGCCACCACCATCAGCGCCCGGCACGACAGCAACGATGACACTTACGGCGGCGAACAGGTCGCCCGTCGTGCGCAAGTCGGCATGCTCGGGAATCAGGCGGTCAACGACCTGCCGTTCAGCGTCACCAGCTATACCGCCAGGACCATGGCCGACCAGCAGGCGCAAACCATCGGCGATGTGCTGCTCAACGATGCCTCGGTGCGCCAGTCCAACGGCTTCGGCAACTTCTCGCAGATGTTCATGATCCGCGGTCTGCCGCTGGCCTCCGATGACATTTCCTATAACGGACTGTACGGCGTGTTGCCTCGGCAGATCATCGCCGTCGAAGCGCTGGAGCGGGTCGAACTGTTCAAGGGCCCGAATGCGTTCGTCAATGGCGTGACCCCGAGCGGCAGCGGCATCGGTGGCGGGATCAATCTGCAACCCAAACGTGCCATGGACACCCCGACCCGCAGCGTCACCCTCGACTACAGTGCCGACGGTCGGGTCGGCACACATCTGGATCTCGGCCAGCGTTTTGGCGAGGACAACCGCTTCGGCGCCCGGGTCAATCTGATGCAGCGCGAAGGCGACACCGCTGTCGATGACGAAGACCAGCGTTCGTCGCTGTTCAGCCTCGGCCTGGACTATCGCGGCGAGCGCCTGCGGGTCTCCACCGATTTCGGCTATCAGAAGCAGGTCATCAATCAGGGCCGCTCGGTGATTTACGTCGACTCAAGCCTGACGAAAGCTCCCAAAGTGCCGCACGCCAACGCCAGCTACGCCCAGAGCTGGAGCTATTCGCAGCTCGAAGACACCTTCGGCATGGCCCGCGCCGAGTACGACCTCAACGACAACTGGACGGCCTACGTGTCCGGCGGCGCCAAGCACACCCGGGAGAATGGCGTTTACTCGTCGCTGACTGTCACCGACCTTAATGGCAACGCCCGTGGCGGCATGCTCTATTCACCCCATGACGAGGACAACCAAAGCGCGATGGCCGGCCTCAACGGTCATTTCGACACCGGCCCCGTCAGCCATCAGTTGAACCTCGGCTGGGCGGGCATCCGGGGCGAGCAACGCTCGGCGTTCGAGACCATTGGCAGCGCCTCGCGCTACAGCACCAACCTCTACAACGTCACCAACAAACCGCGCCCGCCTGCCACCTCGTTCGCCGGTGACATCAACGATCCACGTGTGGTCGGCAAAAACACCCTGCGCAGCGAAGCGATTTCCGACACCCTGGGTTTCCTCGACGACCGCATCCTGCTGACCCTCGGTGTGCGCCGCCAGCAAATGAAAGTCGATGGCTGGGCCACGGCCACCGGCGCCCGCACCTCGAGCTATGACGAGTCGATCACCACCCCGGTCTACGGCCTGGTGATCAAGCCGTGGGAACACGTGTCATTCTACGCCAACCGCATCGAAGGCCTGGCCAAGGGCCCGACGCCACCGACCAGCGCCCTCAACCGCGACGAAACCTTCGCCCCGGTGCGCAGCAAACAGGTCGAGGCCGGCGTGCGCCTGGACATGGGCAGCTACGGCGCCAGTCTCGGCGTCTACCGCATCGAGCAACCGTCGAGCTACACCCAGGACGGGATTTTCCGGGTCGACGGCCAGCAGACCAATAAAGGCGTCGAACTCAACGTCTACGGCGAACCGGTCGACGGCCTGCGGCTGCTCAGCGGCGCGACCGTGATGAAGACCGAACTCGACGGCAGCAGCAACGGCGTCAACGACGGCAACCGCGCCATCGGCGTACCGCGCTTCCAGTTCAATATCGGCGCCGACTGGGACATTCCGGGCCTGGAAGGCGCAGCCCTCAGCGCCCGCATGTTGCGCACCGGCGGCCAGTACCTGAACGCGGCCAACACCCAGAGCATCCCGGCGTGGAACCGCTTCGACCTGGGTTCGCGCTATGCCTTCAGGCTGGATGAGAAACAGATCACCCTGCGGGCCAATCTGGAAAACGTCGCCAACGAAGCCTATTGGGCATCGGCCAATGGCGGCTACCTGACCCAGGGCGCGCCCCGCACGCTGAAAGTTTCGGCGACCGTGGACTTCTGAGTACCACTGGTCACTTGATCGGCACCAAGCCGTGCGCGCTTCAGACCAACTTCAGGTAAATCCCGTTTCTGGAGAGACCTCATGAACACGCGCACCTTGACCTCGTTCCTGCTGGCCGGCCTGTTGGCCACGGCATCCGCCGCCAGTGTTGCCGCCAATGACGGCGCTGACGCCACCGGCACCAAGTCCGGCGCCACCAGCGGCTCGACCCAGCCACCGAACAGTACGCCTGGCGCGCCTTCGGGCGGCAACACTGCCGATGACATGGGCAAAGGCACCGGCACCAATGGCGGCGCCAGCGGTTCTGGATCGGGGGCCGGCGGCGGCACAGGTTCGGCGGGTGGCGGGACAGGCGGAGCTGGCGGTGGCACCGGCAGCTGAACGAACAAGAGCAGGCCATGGTGAACGCAGCATGGCCTGTGTCTGAAGCCTTTTTCGATCAGCGATCCGAACGCAGCAATTCGCCGACGCCGACGTCCATCGACAACACCGCCGCTCGATTGCGGCCGGCGTTCTTGGCCTGATACAGCGCCGCATCGGCGCGCTGGATGAACAGCTCCGGGCTGTCGTTACCCAGCGGAATGAAGGAATAGCAGCCCAGGCTCACCGTGAGATAACCAGAAGGCGAGCCGCTGTGGGTGATGTGTTTGTCCATGACGCTGCGGCGGATCTGCCCGGCAATCGCCAGCGCGCCGTTGATGTCGGTGTCCGGCAACAGCACCGCGAACTCCTCGCCGCCGTAACGCACGGCCAGATCGGACTTGCGCTGGCAGCAGTTCCTCACCACCTGGGCGACTTGCGTCAGACAGTGGTCGCCGGCCACATGGCCGTAGGCATCGTTGTAGCGTTTGAAGAAGTCGATATCGAGCATGATCAGGCTGACCGGGCTCGACTGCCGTGCACCACGGGCAAACTCGGTCTCCAGCGAGCGCTCGAACAGACGCCGGTTGGCCAGCCCGGTGAGACTGTCGTGGGTGGCGATCTGTTCGAGCGCGCGCTGGGCCTTGATCAGGTTCTTCTCGATCCGCTCGCCGTCGCGCACCTGATGGATGAACACCCAACCGAACAGCCCTACGCCGAGCATCACCAGCGCCACGATCACGCTGGATTGAAAGGCTCGGTCATGCCAGCCCGCAAGAATCGTGTCCCGCGATGTCGAAGCAGAAACCACCAGCGGGTACGCGGCCAGTTGCCGATAACCGTACAGCCGCGTGACTCCGTCCACCACCGAATCGATCATCGCCGTGCCGGCAGAAGCGTTGGGCAGCAGCGTTTGGTAGATCTCGCCCTTGGCCAGCGAGGTGCCGATCAAGGCCTCGTCGAAGGGCCGCCGGGCCAGCAGCGTGCCGTCGGTCAGGCCGAGGAACATGGTGCCGTTATCGTCCAGGCTGAAGCTTTTGAAGAACTTGTCGAAGTACGACATCTTGATCCCGGCCAGCAGCACGCCCTGGAAATTGCCGGCATGGTCGTTCACTCGCTTGGAAATCGGAATGATCCACTCACCGTTCTCGCGACTGCGGATCGCCGGGCCGATGTGCGCCACGGATGAAACGTTCTGCTGGTGATATTTGAAGTACTCGCGATCAGCCACACCGTTGCCACGCGGCAGATCCGGGAACGAGGTGATCACCCACTGCCCTTCGCGATCGAACAGAAACATGCCGTGCAACTGTTCCAGCTGCTGCACCCGGCGCGCGAAGGTTCTTTGTAGTCGCGGCCTCTGCGCCGCGCCATAGCCGTCCTCCTGAATCCAGTCGACCAGGCTGGTCATCACCAGATCGGCAGCCAGAAAGGTGTCTTCGGCTTGCTGCGCCATCGCCCGTGTCAGGTTGGCCGAAGCCATCTGCGCGTTCGCCAGATCCTGTCGGCGCGACTGTTCGATTTGCAAATACAGCAAGCCGGACAGACACAGGCACACACCAACGATGAACAGCGCCGCCGCCTTGCGCAGCGGTAAACGTTTGAGTGTGCCGCCGGGGGCCTGATGCGGATCGTGAATGGGGATAGGCAAAAGCGTGTCCTGGGCAGGTACGACAGGGGCAAAGGCCCGAAACCCTTGTGTTTTGTGAGCGTAGCCCACCGGATTGTACGGGGCAACCAAGTGCCACCGGGACCATCCCGACCCCGTAGATATCGGCGCGCAGTGGAAATGGATGACCTGCGCGGCGATTTATTTTTTCAGGCTCCGCACCTCGAGCCGGCTCAAGGCTTGTTGACCTCCCGCAGCAGGTCCGCGACCGGGATGTTCATGATGTTCGAGTAGTAGGGTTTGTAGCCGTAAGCGGTGACGACGACTTTGCAGGGGATTTGTTGTTTGTCTGAGAGGAGGTGGTTGATTTCTGCCACTGACAAGTATCTTTCCGAGCTTCGGTTGCTAGAGGTCTCGGAAATGAAGGCATGGGTCAAATAAGAGTATCCCGCCGGGGCTCCGTCTCTTTTATCCGGCGATATCAATCCAAATGCTGAAAACCGAATGGCTTTATCGACCGAGAAATCCTGATCATCAGCCAAGGCACAATGAAGCATGCCTGAAGCCATTCCTACCCTTTCTCCCCGTCCAAAAAGATCCAGCACATCAACATTCGACCGATACCTGATTACATATAAAGATCTGTCTCTCTCAACAGACACATAGCTTAAATTCGCTGGAGGCCATACATGGTCTTTTGCACAACCAGAACAAATTACGAAAAGCAGGCAAGCGAACAATCTAAACATCAGGAAAATTCCTCCATGATCGAGTCAAACAGCAGATCTCCAGCAGACTTGTTTCCCGAGATACGAGCGGTAAACAGACCCAAGGCGTTTGCATGATTGGTATCCACATTCACGTTCAGTGACGGGCCACAAGTGATAAGCCACTTCTCGCCAAAGTCGGCAACACCATCTGAAGGGTCTCTTTTGCTAGGCGTAGCCTTGATATTGACCCAGTTAGCCGCTACAGGGTCAGGACGATCAAAATAAATATCCGAGCCCAACCAGACCAAAGCGCCCTCCCCCACAGGGTCAAGGGTAACCAGCATCTGAACCCGGTATCCCCATTCAGACATGATTTTCGTCAGGTGTGCGCCATTCCAGCCACCAAGGCTATGGCCAACGATATATACAGGACAGCTTTTGTAAGGGATCAGGTTTAGTACATAACGCTGAATATCTTTCTTTCCTTTGACTTCGTTGTACCCCAGCCAATCCGACTTATATTTCCCCTGTGTTGCCAGATCCTGAACGCGCTGATCGAAGTATTTATGTACTTCTTGAATGTTTCCATACGGCCCTGAAAAATAGTAACTCTCCTTATCCCCGGCACCGCCCACAAAAAACACAACCGCCTTGGTACTCTCCACCGGAACAGCCTTCACACTGACGTCTTTCTTGTCCGTCAGCGTATGTTCCTTGTGCAGCTTGTAATTGTTGCCTTTCTCGCACGTAACCGTTTCCGCACACATGCCTCATTCCTCCAGAAACAGTTTGATGGATTCCGGAAGATGCGAACTGATCGTGTGGGTGAAACCGTCAGCATCGGACACGCCGTGCTCCATCCGACCGTCCGCACGCTGGATCATGTACGGATGATTCGGCATCGGTTCACCGGTGGTGTCGTTCACCAGCTGCAATTTGTCGGTGAAGTGCACGGGCATTGGCAGCAGGCCGCTGAAGGGCGCATTCACCACGGTATCGCCAATGATGACCGTGCCGGATCCACCAATGACCACATTCCCGTGACCACCGGTACTGTCCAGGGTGGCGGCGTTCAGGCCGTTGATAAAAACCGTCGAAGAAACACCACCGGTAATCGGACTGCCGCACGCCGACTTGTCCGTCATACGCGCAGCGGGCAACCCGTCGAAATGCACGTTCGGCGAACCACTGACAATCGGGTTGGTGCCATGCCCCGGCAAAGGACAGGCCGTCGGGTCGGTCACTCGGGCAGCGGGTTTTCCGCTCATGAAAAAGCTCCTTGCAGTATCGCGTCATCATCCATGGGGCGCGCAGCATGAACAAAGTCGCGACGCCGATCAAATCGGCACGCAAAAAAACAGGCGCCTGAAAAGGCGCCTGTTTCTTGATGAGCAACAACCGATTGCGTTAGCGCGACGGCGGAACCCGAATATCCCCCGACCGGCACTGGGTCTTCACACCCTTGCCGCATGCACCGAATTGCAGGTCCTTGCCCATGCACACGCGCACTTCCGAGAGTTCCGGGCCACTGCAGATCACGGCGATGCCGTCGGCCGGGATGCCGGGATTGTTCTTGCGGAACAGGTCGGCGATTTCCTGCGCCTGGAAGTAGTAGGAGCTGCTGAAGGGTTGCAACTCTTCCGGGATTTTCACCGCCGCCACGGCTTTGTCCGCTTCATCGAAATAACCCATCGCCCCGAGGCCGCTGCAGGTGCCGTGTTTGCTCCATTCGTGATCGAGCAGTTTTTTCGTCGGAAACAGCGTCAGGCCTTTCTGCGTTTCGGCGGCCGAGAGCGTGGTCAGCGGCGGGCAGGATTCCGGCCAGCCGCCCTTGGCGTATTGCGGCCACAGGCCATGCAGGACAAAACCATAGCCCTTGCCGGTGCACTGCGGGTCGTCCTTGTGGGTGAGGCAGAACGTCGGCGACCAGGACAGCGTCAGCAGGTAGTAATCAAACACCCCCGCCACCGACTCGGCCGGTGCCTTGCTGGCGTGTGACTGGCGCGCCGAACTCAGGCCGATGCTACCGACCGTCAGCGCAATCAGCGCCATAATTGTAAAAAGCTTTTTCATCTTCCCGTTCCTTGGGACGCTTGCGTCCATGGTTTTTGTGGTCTGACCGTCAAGTGGTCAGGGACTGATTGAGTCATGCGAGTGTTGCAGGCGCATGACGCAAGGCAAAACCTGCATTACCTTGAAAGGACTACCATGCTGTTGCATTCACCACAGGGAACCGACATGAGTAAAGCAGACGAACTCGCCGCGAAACTCAAACAGACACGGCAAACCCATGCTGACGAAGTCACCTGCGCCGAACTGGAAATCGATTGCTGGCCTGCTCAGGTCTACGCCTTGTACCACCGAATCGAAGGCTGGTTGCAACCGGTGACCGAGGTGGGCCTGAAGATTCGGCGAAATCCTACCCATGTCTGCGAAAGTTCACCGGATGGCGAAACCCACGACTACGCCATCGATCAATTGGTCATCGAAGCCAATCACCATAGCCTGACGTTCGACCCCATCGCCCGCTTCACCGAAGACGGCGCCGGCCGTGTGCAGATCAACCTGCCGGGCAAGGAAACATCGCTGCTGCGCACCGTCGACGAACACGGCGAGAGTCACTGGTGGTTGCAGACCCTCGAGACCGGGACACAACTGGATGCCATTGCGTTGACTGAAAACAACCTGCTGCTGGTGGTCCAGGAAGGACTCGGGTTGTAGGTCGCGTCACTGTCGTCGTGTCGAGCAATAGTCGACGATCACCCGGGAGACCGTTTCGATCATCTGCGGATCGGCGTGGCTCGCCGTAAACAGTCGAAATTCAGCATCCGGCAACACCGGCAACCCCACCTCCACACCGAGTGCCGCCAGCCCCTGCCCCAACTGGCTGGCGGCCATTGGTGCCACCGCGAACCCGGCCAGCGCAGCCGCACGCAAACCGGCGCTGCTGGTGCAGAGCATCGCGGTGCGCTGGGCGATGCCGGCCCGGGCCAGGCGGGTCAGCGCGGCTTCGCGATACGGGCAAGGTTCGGGGAACAGCGCCAGCGGCAACGGCGTCGGCAATCGGGTGACCGGTTGCGCCGCCCAGGCCCACACCAGCGGTTCCTGCCACAGCAACAACCCCGGCTCCCGGGTCTCGCACAGCGAGC
Source organism: Pseudomonas sp. BW7P1 (assembly GCF_024981055.1). Lineage (NCBI taxonomy): Bacteria > Pseudomonadati > Pseudomonadota > Gammaproteobacteria > Pseudomonadales > Pseudomonadaceae > Pseudomonas > Pseudomonas sp. BW7P1. The sequence goes on from NZ_CP103374.1 coordinate 4,153,961, forward strand.
CGATGACCAGTTCCAGATCACCCTGTTTCATCTGGCTCAATAACGTGCCGGGAATATTCACCTGCACATCGATCTGCATCCCCGGATGCTGCGCCGCGCAATCCTGCAGCGCTCGTAACAGCCGAGGCTCGACAAAATCCTCCGACACGCCGATCCGCACCCGCCCCTGAAACGGCGTGCGCGTGAGCTGTGCCCAGGCGTCGCGGTTCAACGCCAGAATCGTGCGGGCATGGGAGATGAGCCGCTCGCCCTCTGCGGTCAATTGCTGGGAGCGCGTGGTGCGCTTGAGCAGCGGCTTGCCGATCTGCTCCTCCAGCCGTCGCAGATGACCGCTGACCGCCGATTGGGTCAGGTGCAGTTTTTCGGCGGCACGGCTGAAACCGTCCTCGTCGACAACGGTGACAAAAGTCTTCAACAACAGGACATCGAACATAGTTTGATACGTGATCAATCAGCGATTTATTTACGATTTATAGTGAGAAGCCAGCTATGTTGCAATGCCTCGCCTTCCCTACCCGAACGTCGAGGCCCACTGTGACCACCCTCTTGCACATTGAATGCTCTCCCCGTAAACAGCGCTCCGCATCCATGGAGGTGGCGCGCAGCTTCATTGAACGCTATCGACAAAATCATCCGCAGACCCAGGTTCAAACGCTGGACCTCTGGAACCTGCAACTGCCGGAATTCGACGCCGAGGCGATGAACGCCAAATACGCGGGCCTGAGCGGTACGCCGCTGACGCCATCGCAGCAGTCGGCCTGGCAGACCCTCGAAAACCTCGCCGCCCACCTGCACCGGGCCGATGTGCTGGTGTTTTCGGTGCCGCTGTGGAATTTCGGCATCCCCTACAAGCTCAAGCACTTCATCGACCTGGTGTCGCAGAAAGACATTCTCTTCAGCTTCGATCCGGAGCGTGGTTTGCAGGGTTTGCTGAAGGGCAAGCAAGCCGTGGTGGCGTATGCGCGAGGGATGGATTTTTCGGCGCAGTCGATCACGCCTGCCGAGCGCTTCGACTTCCAGAAGCCCTACGTAGAGACGTGGCTGGGGTTTATCGGCATCAGCGATGTGCATGCGCTGATCGTCGAGAAAACAATCTTCGGTGATGAGGTGGATCGCAACTCACGGTTCGCCGCATCGCAACAGGCACGAGACCTGGCGGACAACCTCGGCCGCCGAACCTGACGCAACTGTAATCCGCGCCTCAGCCAACTGAAAGCTGCCGCTGGTTAGCCTCCCCGTCATTGGTCAAACGGGGATTTCCAGCGCATGCTTTCCAACACCTCTAGACGCACCTTCGTCAAAGGCCTGGCCGCCGGCGGTCTGCTCGGCGGCCTCGGCCTGTGGCGCGCCCCGGTCTGGGCCTTGAACGGTTCCGGCCCGCTCAACGAACTGACCGGCACCGACTTCGAGCTGTTCATCGGCGAAACCCCGGTCAATTTCACCGGCCAGCCACGTACCGCGATGACCATCAACGGCGGCGTCCCCGGTCCCCTGCTGCGCTGGCGCGAAGGCGACACCGTGACCCTGCGGGTGCGCAACCGGCTCAAGGCGGACACCTCGATCCACTGGCACGGCATTCTGCTGCCGGCCAACATGGACGGCGTGCCGGGCCTGAGCTTCAAGGGCATCGAGCCGGGTGGCGTGTACGTCTATCAATTCAAGGTCCGCCAGCACGGCACCTACTGGTATCACAGCCATTCCGGGTTGCAGGAACAGGCCGGCGTTTACGGGCCTCTGGTGATCGACGCCCGGGAACCGGAGCCGTTCCAGTACGACCGCGAGCATGTGGTGATGCTCAGCGACTGGACCGACGAAGACCCGGCCAGCCTGATGAAGACCCTGAAAAAGCAGTCCGACTACTACAACTACCACAAGCGCACCGTCGGCGATTTCATCCAGGACGTCAGCGAAAAAGGCTGGGGCGCCACCGTCGCCGATCGCACGATGTGGGCGCAGATGAAGATGAATCCCACCGACATCGCCGATGTCAGCAGCGCCACCTACACCTTTCTCATGAACGGCCACGCTCCCGATGGCAACTGGACGGGGCTGTTCCGCCCCGGCGAAAAACTGCGCCTGCGGCTGATCAACGGCTCGGCCATGACCTACTTCGACGTGCGCATTCCCGGCCTGAAAATGACCGTGGTCGCCGCCGACGGCCTGCATGTCAAACCGGTGACCGTCGATGAGCTGCGCATCGCCGTGGCGGAAACCTATGACGTGATCGTCGAGCCCGCCGCCGACGCCTACACCCTGTTCGCCCAGGCCATGGACCGCACCGGCTACGCCCGTGGCACCCTCGCCGCCCGCGCCGGTTTGTCGGCCCCGGTGCCCGCGCCGGACCCGCGACCGCTGGTGACCATGGCCGACATGGGCATGGGCGGCATGGATCATGGTTCGATGGACATGAGCGACATGAGTGGCATGGATCACGCCGGCATGAACATGGGCCCGATGCAGTCGCATCCCGCCAGTGAAAAGGACAACCCATTGGTGGACATGCAAGCCATGACCACCGCGCCGAAGCTCGACGACCCCGGCCTCGGCCTGCGCAACAACGGTCGCCGCGTACTGACCTACGCCGACCTGCGCAGCACCTTCGAAGACCCCGACGGCCGCGACCCGGACCGCACGATCGAACTGCACCTGACCGGCCACATGGAGAAATTCGCCTGGTCGTTCAACGGCATCAAGTTCTCCGACGCCGAGCCCCTGCGCCTGAAATACGGCGAGCGCATCCGCCTGATTCTGGTCAACGACACCATGATGACCCACCCCATCCACCTGCACGGCATGTGGAGCGATCTGGAAGACGAAAACGGTAATTTCCAGGTGCGCAAACACACCATCGACATGCCGCCCGGCACCCGCCGCACTTACCGCGTCACCGCCGATGCGCTCGGCCGTTGGGCCTATCACTGTCACCTGCTTTACCACATGGAGATGGGCATGTTCCGTGAAGTGCGGGTGGAAGAATGAGGACGCCGACCATGACTCGATTTGCCGCGTTTTCGTTGTCGCTCCTGTCGATGTCCCAGGCCTTCGCCGCCGGTGACATGCAGGGCATGGATCACAGCCAGATGGGCGATCTGCAAAGCATGGACGACGGCATGATGCAGCCCGCCGCGCCAACCGAAAGCCGCACGCCGATCCCGGCGCTGACCGACGCTGACCGTGCCGCCGTGTTCACCAGCCACGCCGGACATCAGATCCACGACAGCGCCCTTAACTCTTACTTTCTCGCCGACAAACTCGAATGGCAGAACGGCGACGACGCCAGCACCCTGGCCTGGGATGTGTCCGGCTGGATCGGTGGCGACATCGATCGCCTGTGGCTGCGCTCCGAGGGCGAACGCAGCAACGGCAAGACCGAAGAGGCGGAAATCCAGGCGCTGTGGGGCCATGCGATTTCGCCGTGGTGGGACGTGGTCAGCGGCGTGCGCCAGGACTTCAAACCCGGCGCCCCGCAAACCTGGGCCGCATTCGGTGTGCAGGGCATGGCGCTGTACAACTTCGAAGCCGAAGCCACGGCGTTCCTCGGCGAAAACGGCCAGAGCGCGGTACGGCTGGAGGGCGACTACGACATCCTGCTGACCAATCGCCTGATCCTGCAGCCGACCGCCGAACTCAATGTCTACGGAAAAAACGATCCGCAACGAGGCCTGGGTTCCGGCCTGTCGAACACCGAGGCCGGCTTGCGTCTGCGCTATGAAATCCGCCGTGAATTCGCGCCGTACATCGGCGTGACCTGGAATCGCACCTACGGCAACACCGCCGATTACGCACGGGAAGAAGGCGAGGATCGCAGCGAAGCGCGACTCGTTCTTGGCGTGCGGCTGTGGTTCTGAATCCCTTCAAAAAACAACATAGAGGTCTTGCATGCGCACACTGAAAATCTCCCTCGTTCTCGCCAGCGGTTTGTTCCTGAGTACCCTGGCACAGGCCCACCCGAAACTGCTGTCGTCGACCCCGGCCGAAGGCGCGGACGGCGCACCACCGGAGAAGATCGAACTGCACTTTTCCGAGAACCTGATGACCCAGTTCTCCGGCGCCAGACTGGTGATGACCGAAATGCCCGGCATGGCCCACTCGCCCATGCCCATGAAGGCCAAGGTCAGCGCCGGCAGCGATCCGAAAACCATGCTCGTCACCCCGCTCTCACCCCTGCCCGCCGGCACCTACCAAGTCGAATGGCGCGCGGTGTCGTCGGACACGCACCCGATCACCGGCAACGTCACGTTCAAAGTGAAATGATCGATGGCCGACCTGATCAACATCCTCCTGCGGATGGCGTTGTATGTGGATTTGCTGCTGTTGTTCGGGGTGGCGTTGTTCGGGTTGTACAACGTTGGCGCGATGCTGCGGTTTCGGCCGATGCTGCGCGGGATGGCGTTGATCGGGGCGGTGCTGTCCGTGACGGGACTGGTACTGATGACCCGTACCATGAGTGGCGAAACCGAACTCGCTGCGCTGTGGCCGCATCTGCAAATGATGCTGTTCGAGACCGATGTCGGGCTGGCGTGGGCGGTGCGGATGGTTGCGCTGGTGGTCGTGGTGACCTGGCCGGGGTTGTGGCTGGCGTCGATGGCCGGCGCACTCGCCCTCGCCTCTCTGGCCTGGAGCGGGCACGGTGCGATGGATGGCGCCTGGCACCTGCTCAGCGACATCCTGCACCTGCTCGCGGCGGGGGCGTGGATGGGCACCATGCTGGCGCTGGTGTTGATGTCGCGGCTCGACGCTCTGCTCAGTGAAGCGCGCATTCGTTCGCTGGCCGATACCGTCAAAGGTTTCGAAGGCGTGGGCGCGGCGATTGTGCTCATCCTCTCAGTGACCGGCGTGCTCAATTACCTGTTCATCGTCGGCCCGAAGCTGGGCGAAATCCTGCTCGGCACCTACGGGATACTGCTGGCCATCAAGGTCTTGCTGTTTGCAGGCATGCTGGTGCTGGCGGCACTGAACCGCTTTCACCTTGGCCCGTCGCTGGAACAATCGTTGCGCGACGGCCAGCATCAAGTCGCCGCCAACGCGCTGCGCCGAAGCGTGTCAGTGGAACTCGGGATGGCGCTGTTGATCGTGGCACTGGTGGCGTGGCTGGGAACGCTCGGGCCGGACGCGGGATGACACCCGGCAAACCCTTTCACTACACTGGCCCGCACTCCCACTGCACAAGCCCGATCACAATGACCATTCGAAAAAACACGATGATCTTCTGCGGTCTGCTGGCGCTGGCCGGCACCGCCCATGCGCAAGAACCCGCCTCACATTTGGACACCATCCAACAACAAGGCCAATTGCGCGTCTGCACCACCGGCGACTACAAGCCCTACACCTTCAAACGCGAAGACGGCGGTTTCGAAGGCATCGACATCGCCATGGCGCAATCGCTGGCCGACAGCCTCGGCGTCAAGGTCCAGTGGGTGCAGACCACCTGGAAAACCCTGATGCCCGACATGCAGGCCGGCAAATGCGACATCGGTATGGGCGGGATTTCGGTGACCCTGGAACGGCAGAAAAAGGCCTACTTCAGCAACACCCTCGACGTCGACGGCAAGATCCCGCTGGTGCGTTGCGCCGACCAGTCCAAGTACCAGACCGTCGAGCAGATCAACCAGCCGAACGTGCGCCTGGTCGAACCCGCCGGCGGCACCAACGAAGCCTTCGTCCACGCCTTCCTGCCCAAGGCGCAACTGGCCCTGCACGACAACGTGACGATCTTCCAGCAACTGCTCGACAACAAGGCCGACGTGATGATCACCGACGCTTCCGAGGCGCGGTATCAGCAGAAACAGAAACCCGGTTTATGCGCGGTCAACCCGGAGCAGTTCATGCAATACGGGGAAAAGGCCTACCTGCTGCCGCGTGATGACATGAGCTGGAAGCTGTATGTCGATCAGTGGCTGCACCTGAGCAAGGTCACCGGGAAGTATCAGAAGGTGATTGGCGAGTGGCTGGCGGGGCCGCAGTAAAAACGAGGCCTGCCAATAACACTGTGGTGAGGGAGCTTGCTCCCGCTGGACTGCGCAGCAGGCCCCCTGCTTACAAGGTAAAACAAGGGTCGCTGCGCGCCCGGCGGGAGCAAGCTCCCTCACCACAAGTTCAGTCTTGAACCATCAATCATCATGCAACATGCCGGAGCTGTACTGGTTGAGACTAGCACCGATACCGGTGCCGCCGAACTTCAGCGTATTGGCGCTGGCGCGGCCTTCCGGCGACTGGCAATCCGAGGAGAAACAACTGGTGGTGGTCAAGCCACCGGAGCCGGAACAGGCGCTTAGAACCGAGACAGTGGTGGCGATCAACAGCACTTTGACGACATTGGCACTCATGGCACGGCTCCCCTGGGATGAAACGATCTTATCGCTGCATCCTAGGCGCCCGCGCGCGCCGACAACATGAAACTTTCGCCATCGACAGCGCGGGTTCAGCGAAACCCGTGATTACTCGTTCAGATCCTTGACCAGGTAAGTGCCGGCAATCTGCGAGATACCGGTCAACGCCTCACGGACCAGCTCCGGCTCGGTTCGATAGCGCAGCGGCTCGTAACCATAGGTGTTGGCGCCGTTGAACGGAGTGATCGGCTCCTTGCGCTGCCAGATCAACTCATCGCCCCGCTTCAGGGCACCGTTCACGGCAATCGTCGGATACACCACACTGCTGAAACCTTGCGTCAGCGCAAAGCCCCAGGTAACCACCGTCAACTCGATCTGCGCATCGGCGGGCTCGTCATCGGCGACGATCTTGAAACGACCGCTGGCCGCCAGTTGATCCTCGAAGCCCTTCTTGACCAGTTTGCCGAGGTCGATATCGGCACTCGTCATGTTGTACTGAATCGCCTCGACCGTGGACATCGACGCCAGGTCCCCGGCCTTCAACCCCGCCGCAAACCCGGCCCCGCTGAGCGCCGCCGTACCCAGCTTCCCGGCATGGGACGCCATCCCGACACCCGCACCGACACCGGCCCCGATTGCAGCGCCCCAGGCCTGCTCGCGGCCCATGTAGGTCATTTCCTTGAAGCTCCAGGTCACCGGAAGGACTTTCACCGTGTGGATCTGGGTGCGGTATTCGGGTTTGAACTTCTGATTGGCACAGCCTGCGAGAAACAGGACGGCGAACATCACGACAACTAGTTTTTTCATGAACAACTCAAAGACGCGGAGTGGAATGGGCAAGTTGTCGTCAGCATTGAAGAATTCTGAAGAAACACGGCCCTCCCGTGGCGGCATTCGCCACGGAAGGTGCCCGCACTTACGACTTCGGCTCGACGTGATCCAGCGCCTGATTCACCGCCAGCCCCGCGACCATTACCACCTGCGCGATGCCCAGCGCCGTTCTGCGATGACCGGGTTCCAGGATCGCGGCGAAGTTGCTGAGCATTTCACTGGCGGAATCGAGGGACTCGCAGGCATTGGCCAACAGGGATTCGCTGGTGTAGGCCGGGTTGGCCAGGAACATGGGGTCGTGTTCGGTGTGACTGCCCATGACGCGTTGTTGCGGGGTGAGGTAATGGTCGAGGGCGCGTTCGGCGGCTTCGTTGAGTTTTTTGGAATCTGGGAATTGATAAGGTGAAACCGGATCGGTTTCGGGTGGGTTTGGGGTTGGTTTGATCATGGATGAAACTCCTAACACTCTTAGTGAAGGCTTCACCCTTTCGCTACCAAACGAAGGGTGGCGGCCATGAACAGGTTGGTAGGCCGGGTGTTAGGAGCCGGCGCGCCCGAAGACGCCCTGTACATGACCACCATGGACACCAATCGAAAGCACGACCGGAGACGGTGACGCTGTACATCTAACACTCGGGCTACCAAACCCGATCACTGGTTTTCAGTGACCCAGGAACGATAAAACCCGCGACCTAGACGCACAAGCCGGCGGATTCTGTCTTAGGTGTAGGGGGTGGCGCAAGGATGTGTAGGGCCAAAGTCGTGTCAGAGAGCGTCATTTAAACACTCTTGGATTTCTCTGTTTAGATTGGCGACATACGCCGAGCAAGTCGCCGTCAGACACCCGCCAAAGCAAGTCTGATACAGTCCGTCTCGGCTAATTCATTGACAGGGAGTCAATCATGGCAAAGCCCGCCGCACGCCTCACCGATCCCACCAGTTGCCCCATGCCCGGACACGGCCCCAAAGCCATCGCCTCCGGATCCCCCGACGTGTTCTTCGACGGACTTGCCGCCGCCCGAATGGGCGACACCTGCACCTGCGGCAGCGCACTGGCCTCGGCCGTATCCGGCACGGTATTCATCAACGGCAAAAATGCCGCGTTGGTCGGCACAGTAGGTTCACATGGAGACGTTGTGATCGGTGGATCGGGAACGGTGATTATCGGCGACTCACATACGCCTGCGCCGTTTACGCCACCGACGCCGATGATCATTCATCCTAGATGGATCAGCTTCACCATTCCCGGTTCTGAGTCTTATCTGGGCATGAACTGCATTGCACATTTCGAAGATGGTTCTACCCAATCCGGAAATTTTGATATCACCAACACTGTGAAATTTCTCAACATCCGTGGAAAAGTCTGCCAAAAGCTAGAGTTCGGCTCCCAAGAAGAATCAACGGCCGGCTCAATCTTCGATACGTTATTCAATGCATCATTGAAATAAGGATTTTTCATGACTGAGCCATTGCTCGTAACGGGAAGCTACGTTGTTCAGAAAGCACACGAACTCGAAAACTCGCCTTTGGATATAGCGATTGCAGGTATGGAAGGGGCCGCCACAAGATTTTCTTTAGATGCCATATCGGATGCAAAAGTACGCAGCAACTACATGAGCAACATTAAGCGCATGTCATTGGAAACAAAAGCCGAAGTCGCCGCAGGAAAGCTCAGCGCCCAAGAAGGCGCAGCGTTTTGCCAGGAAATGCGAAACAGAATCCTAGTGGAGCATCGAAAATTCACCTCGGCACAAGGTGTGGCCTTCGCCGAACGGAAGAAACGATTACCTCCGACGTTACAGGACACACTGGACAAGTACGCACTCAAAACGGCAAACGTCGAATACAACAAATTGACTCCAGAACAAAAGAGCAAAGTCTATTACGAAATTCTTGATTCAGCAGGCCGTGATAACGCCCCGGTAAGCAAGGGAACTCAAAAATTAAGAATAATGGGAAAGGTCGGTTTATTGGTAACTGCGACTTTCGCCGTATATGAAATCATGAACGCAGACAACAAAGTAAAGGAAACGGCCCGACAAGGCATTATCATCGGCGGCGGCGCCGCTGGCGGTGGACTGGCAGGCTTGGGCGTCTCCGCATTTTGCGGCCCTGGTGCCCTTGCTTGCGCTGTCGCAATTGTACTGGCAGGAAGTATTGTGGGAGGAATTGCTGGTAGCGCAGTAGCCGACACCTTTGATGAAGAACTGGAGGAATTTTCCAAATGGGAAGTTCTATGACAAAGCAACAAAGAGCGGATGTGCGCTGGGCGTTGTCCGATGCTTTTGTTGATAACGAGGTCGACTATGCTGCGATTGCACGAAGGACAAGAGAATTCGATCGAGATGAAGTAAAACGCATCCTATTCGAAGAGATTGCTCCTGTTTGCCACTCAAACCTTGAAAGTACGCTTCCCACTATCTGGCTCTGCTTTAACAGGGAAGAACTGGAAGGTGACATTGAAAAAATGTTAGAGACAAAAAAGAATAGCTGGCTCAAAGGGAAAAGCAATGCTTTTCTGGTGAAGTGGCTGAAGAGTAGATACGCATACATCTGGACAAACATAGAAAGCCAGTATCAAAACACCAATCGAGAATAAAATAGCGAACAATAGATGACTGATCAATTTATCACCTATATAGCATATAAATCCGCCCCCTTTAGCGGATACAATTAAACTGCAGCACCGTACAAATAAGCACAAATTCAATACAAAGACACTCGACATTATTTATGTGTTACATCGGAGACAGATGTCAATGCCGAAACTCTCCATAGCAGACAGCCTTAAGAAAGCTAAGGGCGCCGTGACTTTATTAAAACTTAAAGAGTGGAGCATTCAGAAAACTCGACTAGTGCTATGGCGCGCTCACTGGTTATTTCCCAATATCATTCCGCGTTTTTCAAAAACTGATACGGACTATTATCAAACTAGAGATATCCAAACCAACCTTGATTGTTCGCTCCCTGAGGGGGAGGAGCTGCGCATTCAGGTTGTGTGGGGTGCAGAAGTTTATGGACCATCCGAAACGGGCCACCTCTGCGAAATTCTATCGCGATGGGGATGGAGCGCTGGTGCTGGGGGAATTAAACGTGACAACGCGGCTGAATGGATCCATCGGCAGCGCTTATATGGATTAGGCGGGTGGTATAACGTAGGGATAGTTACAAACCGTAAAGACAGAGGCAAATACCTCCTGCCAACAAACGAGCTCGAAATTCCGGAGGACGTAAAATACTTGATGGTAGAAATCTTCCAGATTACACCAGCCTTAACTTGTGTAGTTATTGGTTTTGCACTTAAAGAGAAAGCATCCAGAGCTTACGAGACTGAATTAAACAAAAAGAGAGTGGGGCGTTATGAGCGAGCGTCTAGATGGAGTGTGATGAGAATATCGCCTCCAGAACTTAAAGGACGTGCTATCGACAGAGCCAGAGTTGAGGTTCGCAATTTCGCACAGTCTTGGTTTCGCTCGCAGCTACCCGGATATTTTTGCAAAACTGATATTCAACGCTTACCCACGGCAGAACTAATTACAACGCTAACCGAACCGCTATTTCCTAATGATAAAACAAGATTTAGCGCAGGTGAAAGCTGGAGAGAAACTATATCGCGCGCCTCAAAATATGATGTATGGGATGGCCCTGACGGCACCAGTTTCACAAGTGGCCCCGACGGACGCCAAGGCGATAAGTTTCATCTGATAGTATCAATGTGCAAATCTAAGATCACTGATGAAGCCATAGAACATAGGGGAGCACGATCTGATTCAGTATACATCTCCTACTGTGGAGAGCTAGTGACAGGAATAATTAGTAATTTTGCGAGCGTTGGCTTTTTAACGGAAGCTCTGAAGGATTTGAGGTTAAGTCGAGCGTCCTTGGAGATTCAAAAGGTAGGCAGGGGAAAAGGGCTAAAAGCACTGGAGAACATTCAGGCATTTTTTGATCGATCATTAGGTACACCTGCGATTGCAGCGGAACTTAAAAGCCGCTCGGATTTTTTGGGAAATTTCCAACACGACTGCACTAAATTTACTGCCCCAAATTGGCGGAAAGGTGGTACTGACCGCACAATAGCAGAAGAACTTTGTGGCCACACCAAAACTCTTTCAAATCAAGTCATCAGTGAAGAGCACTCTTTGCGAGAGCATTTCGAACAGCTCTCAAGCATTATCAGCGTTCGAGAAAGCATTAAGGCTCAACAAAGAATGGAAATTCTAACAATCAGCGCCTTAGTGGTCGCAATTATTTCCTTGGCGGCTGCTGCAATCCAAAATCAAGACAGCCTTAAATTTATCAAAGAACTATCAAATAGGGCATTCGGAATTTAATTTATATTTCTACACTTTGGATTATTTTTTAAGAATTAACACTATTCAGGACAGCCCTCCACCATCGAGCGTCCGTACTGACCGGCTCAGTCAATAAACAATGGTAAACAATGGGGACAGATTTATTTACCACCTAGAAATCCAAAAAAAATAAATCCTTCCACTTTTTCTAAAACAAGTAAATTCGCCTTTTTTGACTCTAGAAAAATGGAAACTTTACACACTCATCATAAGCCTGCCAGTTAAAACACTAATAAATTACATCATTAAAACAGTGATTGCTGAACCTCAAAAAGTAGCTTTTCATCAACCCCCTCAACACCTCCAATCAAGAATGGACTGTAAGGATCATGCTTTCTTTTATTAGCTACTACAAGATCTTTGCTGAATGTCGCGTAGCAATATGAACACTCATGAAGACACGTATTATACATACCTATATCGATGCTTTTGATACAGCCACAAGCCTCACGCTGTCCAGCATCTTTTTTTGCGCTCATGACAATGCCAAAAAGTTCCTCTATAAGCTTGTCGTCTATACATTTCCCATGAGGAACTCCAACTAAACTAGTATCCACATGCTCAGCACAACTCTGAATCGCCATACCATGTTGCAATGCAGCATCAGCCATATATTTTGCCAGATCCAACAAAAGCTCACCCTGCTGTACAATATCACTATAAATCAAACCATTTACTTGAGAAAGGTTCTTCTCCGTTTTTTTATAAAAATCTGAAAAACTTATAACTACCCGCTTGGTCTTTCCTTCGAGCAACTGGGCCAGTTTAAGAAAGAGCCTTTTATGTTCATCTATCGGAACCATATTGGATAGCAATATAGGATCATATCTCCAAACCACCTTATTGGCGCCTACCATATCGCTTAATTGAACAAACTGCCTTACTGCATCATAAGGCTTAGGCACCGCCTTTTCGAGATTTCGCGGATATCCAGTAATTGTGTACTGAAAATAATATTTCAATCCTCTATTATCAAAATCACTTAAGTACCTCATCAAGCGAGAAGCATTACGAGTCCAAAACACAATAACATCAACATCTTTCTCAAGAAGCGAGACTCTTGAAATTTGTTTTGCATTGAAAGGATTTCTCGCCAGAAGAAACCCTTCCCGTATTCTGTTCGCAAACCAATCAGCATAAAATGCTGGAATATCAGTTCGCCTACTCGCACTAATTATCATCCCCTTACATACTCCAAGAGCTGGTAGTCCATAAACTCATTGCTAAATATCGGACTTTTAATAACATTACACACACCACACTCATCCATCTCGCCAACATTAGGACACACTATACGCCCTTCATTTGGATAAACAAAATTTCGATTTATCGTGTTCAATGCTGCGTACGGAGCCTTTGTATAAGGATGCTCCTTAAAATACGTTTGCTCATGATCATTTAGACATTCAAAACCAACACCAACAAGCGCCTCGTGAATAACGTTAAAAAAATCCACATCTAGAGAACGCTGACCTTTAGTACAAACAAATGAATTCATAAAGTAGATTCGTTTTTTCGAAGTCCCAGCCAAGGACTGCGCCAAGCGCTCTAAAGCACCATCGCTACTTTCTGCAATATCCCTTATAGACTTTGGAAAAACAAAAACATCAAAGCTACTTATCTCCTCACTTTCTAAGGCATGAGCAAACCTCACATCAAAAGTGAAATTTTCTCCTGTATCAGGCATTAATCTTCGTGTAGACCAATGCACCCTATCAAAACCAACATAATCAAACTCAACACCTTTCATATTGTCATTGAGTGCATAATAGTCTGGACACAACCCACACCCCAATGACGCAACTGTAACGGACTTAACTTTCAGTTCATTTAGACGAGTGCACAACTCATCAGCTAAAGCGCAATATTCAAAATAGTACGCAGGAATAAACCTAAGCGCATAAAGCTTTTGATACGACAAGTACTTATAAGATTCGTTTACTGGGGCAAGCGTGGCAATTTTGCACCAGTTTTTTCCTTTCACAAATGATTCGTGGTACGACATCACCATTTCATCGATAAAATCGCGACTGACCTTCATAGATATCCTTTTCTAGGGCTTGTTGATATCACAAAGCTACTATCCGAGAGAAAAATAGTCCAGCCGTGCCGACAAGCAAAAATGCACCAATAAGGTTCGGTTGCCCGTCTATCACCACCAAACTAAATCAGCAAACACTCGCCCCTCCATGCCATTCAATCCAAGCAGTGAAGGAGCGGAGGGAATTATTTTTGATACTGATCGTTCAACTCCCTCAAGCGAGACCTCTCCTAGACGCCGTTCAGATACCCCCAAACCCGTCCCTCCCATTCCTGATAAACTCCCCCACCTCCCAGCCACACCGATTCCGTACCCCCAATGCCCCCAATCACCGCCACACCCGCTCCACTCTCCCGCCGTTTCTCCGTCGCGCCGATGATGGATCGGACTGACTCCGTTTTTACATCCCGCAAATAAAGGCCCAAACGCTTCACCACCATCCCGCGTACCACTTGCGTACCAGCTCTGTTCTTCTCCCTCCTTGTCCCATCCCCTCTGCCGACTGCGTTAGCAAATTTTAAGCAGCGGTTCTCGGCTCCAATCCTGGCACTGTCTATCGTCGGCTCAGGCGGGCTTCGTGAGAATTAAACCGCGTGCAAGGAAAGCCGGCCGATCCCCCCTTTCACGCCTTCCCCCGTTTTCAGGTTGACCCCTGGGAAAAAGGTAATTTTGGTAATTTTCTTTTTTATAGCCACGAATATCCAATAAAATCAGTAGGTTAGGTAGATATAGCAAAGGTAATAATAGGGTAATAGGGAGGTTAGAAAATTACCCTTAGTCGTAGTAATTTCACCCACCTACGAACCCCTTTAAAATCAGTCACTTGGTGAAATATTACCTCCAGCCTTACCAAATATTACCTTCAAAGGTAATATCTCAAAGCCACGGTCTATAAGGGCTGCAGCCAGTTTTTCGCACCGTCTTACCAAAATTACCTTTCTCCCAGCCTCGAACTGAAATTGGCCAGCACAGGTGCCCTGCTATGCTTCATGCTTTCCGAATGGAGTCGAATACATGGCCAGCGAATATTCCCTTTCCGTCGTCCTCGAAAAAATGTACGAAAACCAGCTTGGGCTTGAAGCCGCGTTGATGGAGTTGGTGCTATTGGTCGAGCAACAGGGATACAAGACCGTGGGGGAGAATGCCCGCGTGGCACTCGAGCGAATTGGGGAAAATGCGGGGTTTATCAATCAAGGCCTAGCACGATTGAGAAACCTTGAAAAGGACTAACTTGTGAACCGCCCGAGGTGAAGCCCTCATTCTGCATGTAGACGAACAGAGAAAAAATTTGAGCACAGCTCTATCTAGCTCTATAGAAACAAAAATGCACTTAGAGGCACTATGACGGCGTCGAGTAAAATGAGTAGGTTAAAACTGGCATATGCCCGGACTTCGCTACGGCTGGTTCATGCCAAAGGCACTCTGGTGAAATGGTCAGGACAGCATGGATTCAAATTACTTACTACAATTGCAGCTATAGCTTTTGGCACCACGCTAATTATGGTTCCAGCATTGCAACGCGCTTCTAACGGATTCTTCATAATTCCAGAAAACCTAGCTGCGCTCAAATCACTACTGGCGGGAACCAGCAGTGCGTTGATAGGTGCAACAGCTATCGCGTTTTCGTTGATTTTATTTGCAATGCAGGTAAACGTGGAGCGTATGCCCCACGGTCTCTTTAAACGTCTAAGCTCAGATTGGATATTACTCGGCAACTTCCTAACCTCGTTTCTGAGCGCACTCACAGTTGGATCACTTTCCCTAATCCCATCATCAGAACTAGCCACCTTAGCGATTACAATTACCATTTGGGCGATAGTGTTAATTCTCAGTCTTTTCATTCTCTCCTATCGCCGTGCCCTTTTGTTGATCAGTCCGATAGCTCAACTTTCCATCATGACAAAGCAAATAACAAAGGAGCTTACGCGTTGGGAAGGCAGAGCTGAAAAAGCACGTCTGCTTATACAGAATCTTCAGGTACATCCCGACGCCGCTGCGGACATTAATGAAATTCAATTCGACTCCGCGAAGGCTAGATTTTTTCAGATAAACGCTGGCTGGGATCGTAACGCGCGACAAGCTGTACAATATTCAATATCGTATGCTCAACGCTTTTCTGAAGTTGGTGATCATGAGGTCGCTGACAGCGCAATCAACGGTGTAATGCTGATAAACGCTACTTATTGTGGTGTGAAAAACAGGACTTTCATTGGAGACAATTTACTCATACAAACACCTGGATCGACCGATGGTTTTATAAACTCCACACTGGAGTGTTTTCGACAAATGA
This sequence comes from Pseudomonas sp. BW7P1, assembly GCF_024981055.1. Taxonomy (NCBI): domain Bacteria; kingdom Pseudomonadati; phylum Pseudomonadota; class Gammaproteobacteria; order Pseudomonadales; family Pseudomonadaceae; genus Pseudomonas; species Pseudomonas sp. BW7P1. Next base: position 4,169,807 of record NZ_CP103374.1, read on the forward strand.
TGCGTATGGCCCTCTCAAGGGGGGATGAGCAATTGGCTGAGAATACTCTTCGAGGTATTGCTTCTGTGCTCGGTGTTTACTTGGGCATTGACTACCCAGGAAGAAACACTTCAAAGAAGCATGCCGGGTTGGCCTCTGGCTATCTTGAGTCTGCTGTCGAATCCGTCATACCACACAACATGCCCGATGTGCTGATGGAAGGGCTAAGGCTCATGGGTAAATCCGCACAAGCAATGTTAACCTCTACGAGTTCGCCCGAAATTATTTCACTGGCAAATAAGATAGCTTTGATTTCTTATACCGGGATGGTCAAAGCTGATTTCAGACCTGTAACATTGACGGCTTTTGAGCAGCTTTCAACAATTACTTTTGAACTGCTTGTTAACGCCAAGGATGACATACGCTATCCTGTAGCCGAAATTCGATCTGCAATAAAAAGCGCAGCTTTAAATTTTCTTGAAGTCCCAAGCAATTCTTTGACATCAATTCATAGCAGTAACCTAGCACCCTATTATTCTAGCGCCAGCACAAACTCGCTCCGACACAAACTTGCTCATCTCATCAATGAACTTTTAAACTCTCCAGCTGATAACGAAAACGCCATCAGAATCATTGGAAATATTGAAATCTGGGCAGATCAAATCTACCTTTCGCACAAAGAACTTCTTTTGAAAGCCGTAAACAAAAGATCAGGACTCACATTTGACCTCCTGCACTGGGCTTCAGGAATATCTGAAATGTTGTTGGCCACTGCAAACTCGCCTGCTTGTGACGAGCACGAAAAAGAAAATCTTTGCAACCATGCGATTCGCCTTATATCGACTATTTCATGGTTACCTGACGACGTTGAATCTGTGCGATTTGCAGAAAACTCTTCTGTAACTGAGATAATCTTTGATGCAGCCTTAACGGGACTGAAGTGGAATAGTGAAGATTACTACACTTCAGCAGAGGACCTTCTTTTACAGTGGGCAATGAAAGGAGGACAGCACCAAAATGGTTGGGGAATTCTTACGCGCTCAATTCTCGGGCTATGCGGACTATCTTTAGATCAAAAACAAGGCAATGTAGATAGCCTTAAGCAAAAAATAAAAACGGCCTTGGCCAAGCCAAGTTCACCGCCATTAGATCTTCGTCAATCTTCGGCGCGAGAGTTACGACGAGAGGCTGGAGCATACCGTCACCGTGGAATGATATTCTCAAAAATAGATAATGTTTTAGCTCAGCGTGACCAAGCAGCTCTTTCAACGCTTCTATTAGAAATAGCAGCCTTATTGGATGGGAATGATTAACAATGAATACCATCTTGCGACCGCAACATTCCAAGCGAAGAGTTCACCTCAAAGCTCCTGATTTTCTAGACGTACCCGTATGTCTTTACAGTCAGCTTGTGCCAGAACCTCCATTAGGTCTATATGAGCTTTGAGTCGGTTGCAGCCATTTGAATCACCTCTAACCATTGAACACTTCTGTAATTTTACAAAACGCTCCGTAAGCCAGCTGAGCCGGGCTTTTGAGTAAACTCAATACGTGTCCTGAAAGGCGTTCAAAACTGTTTGGATGCGAGCCATTGAGAAAAGAAAAACTCAATGAAACTCACTTTTTCAGACGACGCCCCCTTGCAAATAAGGATTCTAGAGATCAGCTCCTAACTTAACCTGACCAGCCCGCTGCGCAACGCCGCTTCACTTTTTTGCAAATCATTTCAATCTGTGAAATTGCAAAGTGCCTCAGGCCTACCGTAGCGGGCTTGGGCAAGGCCTTGACTTGTATTACTGCAGCCTTTGCAAAAAAAATGGATGCGAAGCCCGCCGGCGGGAGGGGGATAAGTGATTTCTCGTCAGATTTTTTCTTCGTGCCAGAAGTTTTGCCGGGGCTGAACCGGCACCAAAGAAAACCACCATCCTAGGGCCGTGGGACTGCATCGTTTACCGCCAGTCGCGATCCGCTGCAGCAGGGAATCTCGACCGATATACTGTCTGTACATACAGTATTTATAGAAGCGCAGGTGATGCAATGGATCGAGATTTTGCGAGCAACATTGCCGATCAGGCATCGCTCATGGGCAACTGGCGAGGGCTGTTGCTGGATAAAGAAGCACTGCTGAGTAGGCCGGGCACGCATCACAAGGCACTGCTCAGGCAGGCCCACCAATTGCACCAGGAACATGTCATAGACGATGGCGAGTTATGCGACTTCCTGGAGCTGGCCGACGCCGCGCTGGCCTTCGCCATCGAATCGTTGCACGACATCAAGACAGACGAATAGAGGTCATCACATGCATATGCTGGTCACGCCGTTGCGCTTGCGCGGTGTTCCGCTCACACCGAAAGAGCGCCGTCAGTACACTGCGATCAGGTGCAACGTCATGGTCAATTCAACGATGTGTGACGTAATGGGTAGAGCGTCTAACCATGCACGCGCCGAGGTGGGCATGCCGCTAGACCCCGACCCGCTCCCCCCATTGGTTGACGCTTCGCTGGCAGGAATGTCGGTTACGGGTTTCGTTATCTCTGGCATCGAGATAATCGACGGGTGCGCTTATGCACAGTCATGGTGGTGTCGTTTGGGATGAAATATTACTGAACTGCATGGCCTTGGCTGTTACCTCTTCTGCTATATTTTTGAGCTAACCAATCAATACACGTAGAACGATAACGCGCCAAGGATAGTATTTTAATGTCAGAGTTTATATATAGATTCAGACCGGTAAACAGACTGCTCGGCGATGGCATAACTGCAGGAGAACTAGAGGATCAATATATATTTTTTGCATCCCCAGAACAGTTAAATGATCCACTTGAAGGTTATAGAGATGTGTTTTTTCAAGGCGATAAGATCGTTTGGAAAAATTTAATTAAGCACTATGCCAGATGTTTAACGTGGAGCACCCTAAGCTACGACAACAATGGCAACGACAAGCTTTCAGAAAATCCAATTGATGTTTTTTGTAATGCACGATCCGCAACTGACGAATTCAACAAGCTAGTCGAAGAAATCTGCGATCAATTGTTTTCTGAACCCGTAATCGCAGATTACGTTTCAAGTCTTTCAACCAGCAGGAAAGCTCGACGACCAGAGCTGCTTTCTTACATTCAGATTCTCCACTTTTATTTTCTCGATGTTGTCTTAGAATTTCTTCACAAATTAGAGTTAATTTCTTTTAGACCGATCATCCTAAACGGAAACCGTCCAGGAACACTAATCCTCATAAAGAAAACAACAGATTCAATCATCGCAAACAAAGACTCCACCGAAGAATTGGGATCACACTTTCAAAAGTCTCAGCGGAATTTAAGTGAAAAGCTTCTATTAGCTAGATATCTAAAAAGCGAACAAGTCCCAAAAAACTGGTTCTTCCTAATCTTTGAGTATCCAGAAGTTTTTTGTAGAGAAATTGAAAAACTTATGTATCCGCGCTGGTATACGGCCTGCTTTATGTCCTCGTGTTCAGATTCTTCTATCTGGGGAAGCTATGGAGGAAACCATCAGGACGTTTGCTTAAAGTTTAGAAAAGAATGGATTGAGGACAGACCCGCACTTTCGTTGACTTCGCCTTGCGGGGAAGATCATAACGGTATTATCTGGAGCCCCGTAAAACGCCCCTTCCACGAAGTATCCTACGATAAATCATTTGTTGAAATGGACTTCTTTAGATCGCTAGGCCACCTCCCTCACCCCGTACTAATGGAAACATGGTTTGTAGGTGATGGAAAAACACTAAGTGATTGCGCTAAGGAAATGTTTGAAAACGAAGAGAAATGGAGAGAGTCTTACTGGGAAAATTTTTATCACTCAGTGACAGTAAAACTGAAGGCGTGGGATAGGGAAAAGGAATCTCGACTAATTCTCATGTCATTCCTGCATGACTTAGATAACAGCGAAAGGAGAAAGTTACGCTACGACTTTAACTCACTCGAGGGAGTTATCTTCGGGATAAACACCCCCATGGAAAGCAAACTAAAAATCATTAGAAACTTACAGAAACTATGCGAAAAACATAAACGCAAAGAATTTAGCCTCTACCAGGCCCGTTACAACGAACATTCAAGAGACATTGTCTACGACAAACTTGAAACAATCAACATTGGTTATAGCGAGCCATCGATTGATTAAATAATAATTAAATAGTAATAGGTTTTAGCTTTGCCGAAAGCGCTAATGCTTGTGCAGCTTTCGAGGTGAACGCGGCTGCGTCCACTGGGCTTGGAGTTGGCCCCGGCACGTGAGTGTGTGTAGCCAGTTGTAGGTTCATCTGCTGTATTAGGTCGAGCATGTCGCAAACCACCTGAAACAAGTTGACACCTTGCGAACCGATCCAGTTTTTTGGCGCCTGCATCCGCTGACTGATGCTCACGACACTCTCGCGTAAGCCCTCGATCCGCTCCTGCAGATCCCCACCTACCGTGGCGTTGTACTTCTGACCCACGACCAAGTTGAGATCCCGTCCGGTCGCCAGATGCAGATCGCCCACCGCCGCTATGCTGGCCGATCCGCCCGACAGCAGCTTGAGCGCACCCAGCGCTTCGATCTTTTTCACACCACCCACCGTCTCGGTCGAGTGGTCGTCTACTTCCCGCGTGTGGCTCTGGAACTGCTCGCGGTTGTCCAAGGCTTCAACCTCGCGCTCGATTGCTTGATCCCGGATCTTGCCATCGGTCTGGCGTAACCAGTTGCCGTCCGCGTCGACGCGCTGCTGGGCGGTGCCGCTGTACTGCCACACCTGGTCACCCTTCGGCACCTTGGGCATGCTCAGGCCGTGCGGCAGGATCGACTGAATGTAGGGCTTGTTCGGCAGGCCGTAGGCAAAACACACCACGACGCGGGTGCCTTCCTCCGGAAAGGCGTAAATGCCCATGTCCTCGCCACCGGTGGGCAGTGGCAGCGGGACGCCGGTCAGCGGCGGCATTGCCGGATCTGGCTCGTCGTCGGCGCCCAGGACTTCAATATCCACGGCATAGCGCGGACGAAAGTCGTCACAGATCCCGGCATCCGCCGGAGCATCGGCCACGGCGGTGACGCGGGCGAAGCGCGGCAGGTGATACCCGCCGGTGAGTTCGGGAAATTGGCGCTCTACTGCGCGGCGGATTGCGTCTTCCATCGGATGGCCATCTGGTCATTGGCGAGTGCCACACTGGTGACACGTTCGCCGGCGTTGATCGTTGCACCCGGTCGCAGGCCAGGAAGGGCCGCGACCATTGCGCTCTGGTTGCCCTGGTAGCCGTCGAACAGCTCCGTGGGGATCTGCAGCGCCGCCCGGGCGCCGAAAAAACTGTCGGCCCAGCTGCCGGCGAACACTTCGCCGTTGCCCAGCTGATGCCAGGTGAAGTCGGGAATACTGAATACTCGGGCCAGGCTGTCCATGGCCTGGTATCCGGCAGCAAGGCTGTAGAAGTACGGTGCCTTCACGCCGGCGTACGGCCGATCGGGTACGCGAAAGCGCAGGCCTGTCTGCTCGCTGATGGCAGCCAGCACGGCGCGCAGATCGACGTGACGCAGGTTCAGCGGCAGCGGGTTGGCCAGCACAGCAGCCAGTTCACGGCAGAACAGCACCTGCTCTTTGGCATTGGCGGCGGTGCAACGCTCGACGTAGCCGATGAAGTGGCGCTGCAGCGTGCGGTCGTTGTAGCCGATATCCAGCGTCACCAAACCTTTCAGCGGCTCAGCAGACTGAACGGTGAAGTTCGCCCGCCCTGGACTGGTGGCGTCCAGCCGAACGTCTTCCTTGACCAGGCGAACAGGCGCACCATTGATCGACAGAACTTTGTGCAGTTTCACGTCTGCTCACTCCCCAGCCACTTGTCGACGCGGCCCAGCACCTTTTCAAAGCCGCTCAACTCCGGGTTGTCGCTCGAACCTGAGTTACTACCTCCCTCACCGACCGCGCTTCCCGGGGCGCCCTGGGCGTCGACCTTGTTGCCGGCACGCCGACCCTCGACCTTTTCGGGGTTCGACTCGCGCTCGCTCAGCGTGAACTGCACAAGCCAGGCTTTCAGGTTGTCGGCTTCCCGAGCGCTGACGCCTTCGGAAAACTCCACCTGGCGCACGCCGAACGCCTCGGCGGTGTCGTTCACGACGCGATAAAAATGCAGCTCGCCGCCGCTCGCCGTGGCTTCGGCCAGACGCATCAAGTCAGTCAACTGCACCCGATCAACAAAAGGGATCATCAGCGAGACGGCCAACGTTTTGGGCTTAAAACCCTTGTGCGCCTTGTCGGTGTTGCTGGTCTGCCCCGACATGTCACCGCTTTCGATACGCAGGTTGGCGGTGACCTTGAGGTTCTTCCCCTGGACTTTTTGCCCATCGAGCAACAGCGTCATAGGCCCACCAGCTCCCGTACAAAACTCAACCCCTTTTGCGTGCCCACCAGCAGCAGGCCGGCACATTGCACCCACTCATGCCCCGGTGCGTCGCCGCTCAGCAGCTCCTGGCGCAGCTCGCTGGAGTTGCCGGGGCCAATCAGGCGCGCCCGTATGCTGACGTCGGGGTTGCCCCCAGCCAGGAGGTTTTTCAGATCAGTCAATTGTTGATCCCGGCCTTGTTGCTGTGCCGCCTTGCGAGCGGCCAGCGCCGCCAGATCACCCAACGGCGAACTGTCGGCGGCGTAACCCTCCAACACGGCCAATTGGCCGGCCATCGATTGCTTGGCAGCCTTAACCACCGTGCAGCGCTCCAGGGGCAGTCCTTGCCAGCGCGGCAGCGGGCCGGCGCCGGGGATCTCCCACTTGTCGCTCTCAAGTTTCATCAGGTGCTGGGCGCGCCGCTCGGTTCGCACCAGGTCGCCGATTGGCAACAATGCGTTGAAGCGCGACAGGCCGCTGGCCAGCTGCTCCAGGCGCGTCCCCAGGAACAGAATCGACAGGGCATATTGCCGCCCGACCGGACGGCCCGCGTCGGTGGCGTCCTCCAGTTTTTTGGCCAGGTGTTCCAGCACGTTCGGCGCCGACAGGTAGCGCTGATAGCCCTTGCCCTGGCCAATGCCGCTCTGAAACGGCGTGACCACCAGGCACGACGGCACCTGGCCCAACTGTTCTGCCAGCGCAGTGCGTCCGGCTTCAATGGCGCCTTTCGCGGCATCACCGACCGGCCCCGGATTGGTGTTGGCCAAGCCGCTCAAACCGGCCAGCCGTTGCGCGGTGCTGGCCAGCTCGCCAGTGGCCAGATCCTTGGCGGCGGACAGCCCGCCCATCCACTGCGTGGCCTGCTCCGGCCAGCGCATCGTCACCGGTGACCAGGTCATTCTGGCGGTGTCCATTTGATGGCGTCCATCGCTTTGCTGTCTTGCTCGTTGAACGCTTTGGCCAGCGCTTGGCGCAAGTTTTCTGCGTGCAATTGCGCCGCCTGTTTGAAACGGAAAAGGTCTTGGCCAACATCGCGCAGTTGTTCGGTGGTGTGGGTTCTGAAAGCCTTGTGCTGCTCCATGTCGGTGCAGGCGATATCGGCGGGCAGACCCGAGAGAATGGAACCGGTCAAATTGATCTGATCGACCAGTGTGCTGTCGTAATGAAACGGCCAGCCCAACGCCTGAGAAACGAAGCCCGATTCGGTGTACAGGGCGCAGGCCTGGTGAATTTCCTGCTTTTTCTGCTCATGTAGCGCGGCCAGTATCGCGGCGGTGTCGTCGACCCAGTGGTCGTTTTTCCAGACTTGAAGCGGCTTTGGCTGCTTGAGCGTGTAACCGCTGGGCATTGGCGCGAAGCCATCGAGCGTCAACGGCTCCCCGGTCTTGATGTTGTACGCGGTCACGCCCTGGAAAAAATCCAGCAGCTGCCACTTTCCATCGATCCAGCACGCGGCCTTGTGCTCCGGTTCTTCCGGCGGCGGGATTTCCACACAGCCTGCAGGGATCAGAAAAACGTCGGGTTCCAGTTGGCAGGCCTCGGCCTCGGTCGTGCCGACGTAACGACCGAAAGAGTTGGTTTGATAGACGATTTTTCGGTTCATATGAGCGCTCAGTATTTGATGCAGACGAGAAATGCGACGTTGTCCGGACGGGATTCATTGCCCCCGTCTGCGCCGACCGTGACACCGTGGACGTGGTCGCCGGCGGCATAGATGTTCAGGCCGTGGGTGTGGACACCGTCACCATTGATGCCGACGGCGTGGGTGTGCGCAGCGTGGGAGCTGCCGAACTCTCGCCAGAAGGCTCCCCCGGAGCTGGAACCCATCACCGACCCGGCTTGGTTGCCGCCGACGTTGATGCCTTGGTTGCCCATCAGAATTTGGGTGTTTCCCTCGCCCGCGCCTGCTGTCCAGGCCGAGTGTCCGTGCCAGCCGGCGGCATCGATATGTCCGCCGTGACCATGTGCGCCGGCTCCGGAAGTCGACGCCGCGTGAGTGTGCGAGCGGTTTTGGTTGGCCTGTTCACTGCCCAACGCCCGGCCAGCATCCACAGTGCCGCCGTCGCTCCAGGCTCGAATGAACTTGCCGCGCATATCGCGCACGTTGAAGGTGTTCACGCCGTCCCCGGCGCCGTAGCGGGTGCCGATCACGGCGAAGAGCTTCGCGTAGGTAGTTCGCGAAATGGCGGCGCCGTTGCACTTCAACCATCCCGGCGGTGCGCTGGTCATATCGAATGCGGCGACCATCCCCGTCATCGAGTCCCCGACTTGTTGCTGCAGCTTGTTCAGCGCAGCGGTCGAAGCAATGATCTGGCTGCTGTTGGTGCCCGGGTCGTCGCTGATTGCGTTGGGAACATTGCTCAGTCCGACGTCTTCTTTCTTTGTGCCTCGGGCGCGCAGGCGCGGGTAGTCGCCGTTTCTGGCCGCAAGGTAAGTAATCAGCGAAGCGTCGATTGGCTCGACCACGCGCATATCCAGCGCAATGGAAGAGTTGGGGATCTCGGCGAGGGGAACGCAGTAATGGCCCACGCCGGCGCTGTCGGTGTAATCGGTACGATTGGCTCCGAACACGATGGTGTAGCTGGCCACAACGTCGTTGAATTCACGCTTCAGGGCGACATCAAGCCAGGCGACTGTGGGGTAACTCGGCGGTTCGATCTTCAACGGGGTTGACCGCACGACACGAATCCCCGCGATATAGGCGCCGCCTGGGTTCATCTGGAACGAGTCGTTAACCCAATCAATTTTGAAGCCGGCGCCAAAGAAGCACGCCCGGCCATAGACATCACCATTGATCTGCCGCTGACGTTCGTCGATGCCCGCCAGGCGCACAGTAAAGTCATGCTGCCAGGTGCTGGCATCGATCTTTACGCCGGTCAGCGCCTGGGCACCGTCGAAGGCCACCAGAAAGTTGCGGGTGACGTTGTTGCCGATCTGCAGCGGCGGGATGTTTTTGCGTTTCTGTTGCAACGGCACATAGGAAACCGCGAACAGCAGGCCGTCCGCGTCCTCAAGGCCGATCCAGTTGAAATCCCAGTCGCCAATATCCGAACCGATTTGGGCGCTGTACACGACCTGGTTGGGATTCACGAACCCCGCGTTTTCCTTGGGGATGTCGTGAACGTGGACGATCTGTCCCACCGGAGGTTTGCCGGCAGCGCGATCCACGGGCGCTTCGGTGGCCAGACCGGGCACGTTGGCGAAAATGAACTTCGTAATGACCAGGGGCTTTTTCTGGCTTTGTTTCAGGGCAATTTGGCCTTCTCCGGCCAACGTAATACTGGCGCTCACAATGCGCTCCTACAGGCTGGCGACCAGCGTCTGCTGGTCGTCGTTGAAGTCGATCAGGCCCACTTGCAGGCCCACAGGGGTGATGGTCACGAAGTCATAGCGCCGACACGTCCGACCGTATTGCTGGATCAACACGCGCAGCAGCTCCGGGTTCAGCGACAGTTGCGCGTTGCTGAACTTCAACAACACGACGTCCCAGTCCCGGTCGGGCTGGCGTTCCTCGATCTCCACGTAACCGACGCCCAGGCGCTCGAAAATGCGTTTCATGCCGGCGGTACTGCCGGCGTCGATCGAGTTGACGAAGGCGTATTTCACGCGCAACCGGAACAGGCTTTCCGGCTCGCCGGCGAAGCGTGTTACGTCACGCTGCCAAGCCCAAAGCTCAAGGATGCTCAGGTGGCACGTATCGGGATCGATCTGTGAATAGGGCCAGCGCAGCCACCCGGAGACGGTTTCCCACCAGGACTGTGCAGCGGCCAACAACTTGGCCAGCTCGGTGCCGCCCAGCCAGAAAGGTAATTTCAGCTTGGTCATTGCGCCGTCACCTTCAACTGGCCCAGGCGCGGAATGTTCAGACCGCTGATGATGTCCTGGCCGGGTAGAAAGCGCAGGGAAGCGACATCGGCGAACTGCTGGTGGAGTTCTTCACTCAGGCGGCTATAGCTGAATCGCGACTGTGGATAAGTCAGCGTCGGCTGGTAGTCGGTCGCGGTGCTTTCGCGAAACGCCGCCCGCACGAAAAGCTCGACCTCTTTCACCAGGGCGCTGATTCGCTCGGCGCTCAAGTTCGGCTTGGGCCAGAGCCACAGCGTCACTGTCGCCGGGACTTCGGGCATGACCATTGCCAGCAGATCGTCGCCATGGCCGTGGTTGCCCTGGTCGCGAATGTGCGCGTTGATTTGCTCCAGGTATGTCGCCGCCGGCACGCCGGCATCAAACAGAATGTAGGCATTGGCGCTGCCCGGCCCACGGGGTGCGCCATGTTCGAAGTACACGCCATCCGGACGCACGCCCGGGAAGGCGGAAATCATGGCACGATACACCGCGTCGGTGTGCCACTGGTTAACCGCCGAGAACTGGTTACGCACGCGCAGGCGCAACTGGTCGTTGGGTTCCGGATCTGCACCTGGTGAAGCCAGCCAACCGTCTTTGTTCACCACCTGGACAATGCCAGGGATCGGCACCGGCAGGATCGCGTAGTAACCCGGGGCCAGGTTAAAACCGCTGCCGGCCTCGATCGCCTCGACCGGAACGTCCAGTTGCAACTGGCCCTGCTGGAACGTCGCCGGCGCCGTGGTGACCAGTTGATAAACGTTGCTGTTGATCGCGGCAGACTGCACCACAATGCCCTTTTCCAGCTGCAGCACGCCGTCCGGAACAGCCCGGGTGAACAGCAGTTTCCCCTGGGCCTTGGTCGCACCTTTACGCTCAACGTTGACCGCCCATGCCAGCGTGTCCAGCCAAGCATCGACCGCTGTTTTCACAAAGAAGTTGGGCAGTACGGTCAGGCACAGGAAATCCAGCAGCCACAGTACCGGCTTGGTCACCAGCGCAGTCATCACCCGCCAGAACGGCGAATAGCTGCTGGTGTTGGCCACCTTGGCGCCCTGGGCCTCGACCTCTTTTTCCCACGCGGCCTTCAATCCCGCCTCGGTGGTCGGGATGCCGGCATCGGCGATCACCTTTTTAAAATCGACGCTCACAGGCTGACCTCAATCGATCCGAATTTGATGGTTTTGGCAGTGACCAGGTACACGCCCGGCGCCTGCTCCGTGATGCGCGCCGTCCCTGGCACCAGACGCACGTCGTCCTCCACCAGCAGCTCCATCTGCTGAATGCAGTCGCGTTGGCGCAGGCGATCGCGCTCGGCCACCAGCGTCACCAGCAGCCCGCTGTCGCGGATCATATGGGCGATGTCCTGGGCAATGCAGGCGCGGTCATCGACCAGCAGCGGCTGGTGCGACGGATCCAGCGCCAGGTCGTTGCCAACGATCAGCAGATCCACGTATTCGCTCATCCGCCCACCGCCATGGCGACCATGTTTTCCATCTCCAGCGGGGTCATCGGCTTACCGGTGTTGATGGTCACGTTCTCCACATGAGTTCCCTTGTTCTGGCTGCTGTTGTTGTTCTGGATGCTGGTCAGCAGGCCACCCGGCGGCACTGCAGACGGACGCGCCGGCGACAGGCTGGGGATTGCCGCGTTGATGGTCTGTTGGGCTTTCTGCGCAGCGTTGGCGGTGTCGGAGGCACTGGCAGCGGCGTCGACGCCTGGCACCTCGGGCAAACCGCCGAAGCGCGCTTCGATGTTCACGCCGGGGATGCTGTTCAGCAGCTCGATCACGCCGTTAACGGCCTTGGTGAAAATACCGACGATGCTGTCCCACGCGGCCTTGGCCATGCCTGACCATCCGCCCATTGAGTTGAACCAGTCGGACAGCTTCTGGAACGTCTCGGAAACGGCTTGAAACGCGGCGGTATTCATCAGGGCCGTCGTCCATTCGTCCCAGTAGTAGACGGCTGCAGCGATCGCGGCGACCAGGGCAACGATGCCGACCACGATCCACACCACCGGGTTGGCCAACAGTGCCGCGTTGACCAGCCAGATCGCGCCCTGCCAAAGCATCATGGCGCCGCGAATCAGCGCCAGGCCGGCGCTCAGCGTGTAGATCACGGCGACGTAAGCCAGGATGGCCAGCTTCTGCAGGATGAACACCGCGACGGTGCGCAGCCCCATCAGTTGGAAGACTTTCCAGACGGTCAGCATCCCCAGCCAGGTCATGCGCGCAATGCCCACCACCATGGTCAGGGCCGACATCGCGGCGACGATGCCCATGATCGACAGCGCAGTGATGCCGACCACGCGGGTGATGTTCGGAAACAGCTGCGACCAGCGCACCAGGGTTTTGCCGATGTCCACCATCTTGGTCATGAACGGCGACAGCACCGGGATCAGCACCTGGCCAAACACGGTTCGCATGACCTCGACCAGGGACGCCCATTGCTGCCAGGGATCAACCATCGCCCGGGCCATCTGCTCGGCGTTCTCCAGCCCGCGCACTTTGCCCAGTTGCTCGATGCCGTTGCGCAGCCGATCGGTGTCCTTGGCCAGCGCGCCGATCACCTGGGCACCTTCGCCGCCGAAGGCCTCCATCAGCTTGGCGCCGGCGGAGGCGCTGGTCAGGTCGCCGAACTTGCCCTGGAGCTTGTCCAGGATGGACATCATCGGCAGCACCTTGCCCTGCTGGTCGGTGAACTTCATCCCGAGCTTTTCCGAGGCGGCGCCGATGTTCTCGAAAAACGCCTTGTAGCGTCCGCCCGCGTCGCCGCCCTCCATGGTGCTGCTCAGCGTGCCGATCACCGCCATCTGTTCAGCCAGGTCGACGCCGGAAGTCGTGGCGATCGCCCCGGCTTCCTTGAAGGCGTCTTTCATGGCTGCGCCACTAGTGCGGAACAGCTGCACCGCCAGCGCCGTCTGGCCGCCGAGTTTTTCCACCCACGCGCCCTTCCCCATCGCATCGGCTTGGGACTTCTGCAGGTTGTAGAGCGTGCCGACGTATTCGCCCATGGTTTCGGCGTCGGTCTTGGTGGCCTTGGCCAGCAGGTTGCTGGTGTTGGTAAACGTCGCCAGCTGGTTGCCGGCAAGGCCCTTTATGGCGCCCTCAATGAGATACGCGGACGCCACAAAGTCCTTGGCGTTCTCGCCGTAGTTCACCGCGAACTCCAGCGATTTACTATTCAGCGCCGCCAGCGCGTCTTCGGCCACGCCCAGCGAGCGAACGTCGCCCAGAGCGCGGTTGACTTCCAGCGCCGGTTCCATGGATTCGCGGATGGCGACCACGCCTGCAGTCAGACCGCCCAAGCCCAGGCCGATCGTCTTAATGTGCTTCTCGCTTTGATCGGAAAGCTCGGCAAAGCCCATTTTCACCTTGCCCAGGGGCGCGGTGACTTTATCGGTCAGGCTCAGAATGAAAGCCAGGCTGGCGCTACGGTCTGCCAAAATCGTTACCCGTTCAGCGCAAGGGCAATGCCGTTAGCCACGGCAAACTCCATGCGTCTCCAGTGTTCGTCCTCCAGCCACTTGGCCGTGCCCATCGCCTCGGGCGTGGGTTCGGCACCAGGTAGCCAGCGGTTCGTCAGGGCCATCAGTTGGCCCAGTCCGTTTTCGCTCAGGCGCTCAGCGTGCTCGAGCGCTTTTTTACGATCACCTCAACGTTGGGCGCGTATTCCTCCAGCAGCGCACCGGCGAGCTGCATCACCATCACCGGGTTGGCCAGCAACGGTTTCAACACGGTTTTTTGATCCTGCAGCACGGTGTTCATCAGCAGGTTATTGCCCGGGGCGACCTTGTTGGTTTGGGTCAGCGCGTTGAAATACTTGGTCACATCCGCCGGCGTCAGGTTGAAGGTGAATTCGTTTTCGCCGACTTCCAGGGTGATTTCGGTGTTTTGTTGGCTCATGGGGTATCGCTCTTTTTGAGGTTGGAAAAAGTGGTGTCCTGGTGCGCGGGCGCTCGCTGGCACACGCCACGGACGTATTGCTGCAGTCCGACGATCATTTGCCGGCTTTGGGTGAGTTGATCTCGGAGGGTGAAATAATCCGGTCGAGCGTCTGCAGCGAGTTCGGCGCGTCCTGCATCAGCCACGCGGGCGGTGCCGGCGTTGGCGGACACAGATCCGGAGGCGGGACAGGTGGCGCTGACGTACAGCCGGCCAGTGCCATTGCCAACAGCGCCGCGCAGGCGTTCGTTCTCAGTGCGTGCATCAATCAATTCCTTGGTGTTTCGTTGGTCGATCGCGTCCCGCTCGGCGAGCATTTCGCCGCTGATGCGTGCCGCTTCGCGCAGGCCGCTGGCCTCCCATTTCACGCTGTCGCGCTCGCGCCTGGCTTCGTCGCGCTGGCCTTTGAGCGTGTCGAAACCGGTCCAGGCAACCAGGCACAACACGACCAGAAACAAGGCCTCGCGCAGCATTACAGACCCTCCGCACACAGGCGGGATTCGGCCAGCCGGCGGTTGTGCAGGCCCGGCACAAAGCGCTTCTGGCCCTTGGCATCAGTCACAAAGGCCCATACCGGCGTCTTGCCGTCCGGTGCCCATGCCAGGGCTTTGCAGCCTTCTGCAATGCGTCCGGCGTTGATAAGCGCGACCGCTCGACTGGCGCAGGTGCTGGTCACGCCGAAGTTGTGGCCGTGACTGGTCAGTGCGTCGAAGGTGTTTTGGCCCACGTTCGGGTTGGTGATGCACTCGGCCAACTGCAGCTGCGTTTTGCGGATCACCAGTTGCTCGACCTCGGCGCACTTGGCGGGCGACCAGTAGTCGCCGACCACGACCGGGTACGGGCTGGTAAACCGGGTGATGCCCTTGCACACCGTGGGCAGTTCGCCGGCGAGCTTGTCCGCGTAAACGGTGTTCTGGCCGTTGCCTTCCCAGGTGCCCAGAAAGATCACCAACGGGGTGCTGGCCAGCGCGATCACGCCGGCCATGATCCTGCCGCGCAGGCTCATGGGAACCACACTCGCAACAGTGCCGGCACCACCATCTGCAGGCCGGCGCCAACCAGCGTCAGGATGGTCAGCAAGCGCCCGACTTTGGAGCCGATCACGTTGACCGCCAGGGTCAACGCCTGCTGTCCCTTGTTCAGTTCCTTGAGCTGACCAGTCATGTTTTCGAATTGCTGCTCAAGCTTGGTCACGCGAGTCGGCACGGTGTCGTGACGACCTTCAAACTCGTTCATGCGGTGCTCGATCACGGCGATTTGCCGCTCCAGCGTTCCCAGACGCGAAGTTTCAGTGGTCATCGGCGTTTACTCTTCTCGACGTCCGTCTGGCACGGGACGCACCGGGTTATGCCACCGTGCGCCTGGCGCGCCGGCGGGATTGGTTTGTCGCAGTCCTGGCAATGGGTCAGGCTCGGCCCGACCGGCACGGGCTTGCTCAGTTGGGCCTTGATCGCCTGGTCACGTTGGCGTTGCTCCAGCTCCTGGGCACGGTCGAACCAGTCCACCATCAGCGCAGCCCCTCGGTTTCAGCAGCGGCCAGGTACGGAACGCCGTTGATGCGGATGAAATCCGGGCTGGTGACGTCGAACGGCACCTTGTGTTTGCTCTTCTCGCCGCCCTTGGGATCGATCGACAGCAGGCTGGAGACCTTCACCCGGCAACCGAATGCTTCCACGCGCATTTCTTCGTCCTCGCCGGCCTTGGCAAAGAACACCGCGTCAAAGGGTTTCAGCTCTCGGAAACTGCCCGCCGAGCGGGCGGCATCCACCAGCAAGTTGAAATTGGTGCTGTCCAGTTCCAGTTCGCCGGCGGCGGCGACGTCGCCGTCCACGTAGCCGTCCGGCACGCCACGGGTTTGGGCCACTGCCGAGTTGTCGGTGATGTCCAGGGTGCAGCTTTCAACGTGCAGCGCGATGTCGCCCAGGTTCACGTCAAAGTTCTTGCCGCCAATCTTTGCCATGGGGCGTTACTCCGTTTTGTCGGTGGAAAGATCCAAGGCGATGTTCGCGGTCAGGTCTTTCGGGCAGTTGAGGGGTTTGAGCTTGAAGTAGGCGACCACCTTGGTTTTGCTCAGCCAGGTCAGCACCAGGTCGCCGTCCTTTGGCGGCTCGATGTCGCCGGGGAATACCTGGCCAGCAAAGGTGATGGACTTGGCCATGGCGCGCAGCGGCGCCATCAACTGGTTGGTGTTGACGGCCATGCTGTTGGGCGTGTTGTTCAAGCGGCGATCGGCCACGCGCCGGATCAGCAGCGCCCGGATCAGGCGAGCGGCCTTGTCGGTGATACGCAGGTACTCCACGACCTGAAAGTCACTGCCGGGGGTGTCCAGCATGTTGCCGTCACCCCAATACACGCCCGGGTAGTCCGGATAGGTCTGCGACACCGAGTAGCGCGCTCGATCCAGCTCGCTGCGCACAGCCGACGGCAATGGGATTTTTTCGCCGTCAACTGGCACAGGGCCAAGGCCCAGCACGGGGCCAGTGGCGACACGCATCGGACTATCCGCAATGCTCACCGAGGCGTTAGCCAGGCGGCCGGCGAGAACGCCCAGGTCATTGCCGTGCAGTTGCGGAACGACCAGAACACGGGGTGCGGCCAGGTTGGCCAACAGCGTTTTTCGCTCGCCCATGTACTGCGCCCAGGTCTGGTCGGCAGTGACGCCAGGCGCGGACGCCATGACGAACACGCGGCGTCCATAGGTGTTGCTCAATGAGATTGCAGCGTCATGCATGGCCGAGATTTCCGCCGGCGCGGTCACCGGTTTGGTAATCACCACGGACTCGACGGAGTAGCCCTGTTGCTGGGCCTTCTCCAATGCATCGACCCAATTGCCCTCGGCGCCGATCGGAGCGGCAACGCATGCCCAACGCTGGCCACCGTTGAGACGGGCAGCGGTGATTTGGGTTTTCAGGTCGCTGGCCGGAACGCCCAGGGCGGCATCCAGGTCGCTGTCCGTGTTCAGCGGCAGGAACTGGCCGACGTTCTTGCCGGCGGGGCCGATGAAAAGAAAGTAACGCTCAATCTCGCTCACAGGCCCTTGGCCCAGGTTGAGATTGTCGACGGTGACTTGACCGAGTGCCATGCAGTGCCTCGTTAGCGGGGTGAATTTAGGATTTGTTGCAACACCTGGTTAATCAGCAAGTTGGTGTCGCGTTCGGTTTCGGCGCCGATGAACTGGCGTTTGGGCAGCGTGATTTCCCAGCTCTGCGCGCCCGACGACTCGCTGCGCTGGTCGTCCAGGATGCGGATCAACAGACCCGCCTTGGCGTAATTCACATGTTCTTGAATCCACGCTACGGACGGCCTGGTCAGGCTCCTTTTGCCGGCCTGGCGCACGCGGAAACCCAACCGACGCAAGCGCTTGGCTTGTTTCTCGGTGGCAGCCAGGCCGGGCGGGGTTTTGTTCCAGCGGCGCATCTGTGCGGCGGTGCGGCGTTCGCTGACACCGTTGTGTTGCTGGGCGGCGACCCATCGGGTCAGGGCGTTTTTCCAGCCCAGTTCCGCTTCGTCAGCGGTCACGCGGGTGACCACCATCAACTTGGCCAGGCCGGCTTCCATCTTCTTTTTGCCTTTGCCATCGCCCCGGCGCGGAGCGAACGGCGTGCCGTCCAGGTTCTGCTGGTCGCGCACACGCTTGCGGCTCATCGTCCGCACGCGCTTGGTCACCTGGTTCAGCAAACGCCGGCGCAACTGCGGCGGCAGGCTCAGCAACGCCAGTTGCTCGCGCACGCCCAAGCGTCCGCGCACGTCGAGTTCGAACGTGCTACGCCCCGCCATTGGTGGCCACCTCGCCGCGCTCAGCGATCCACAGGTCAAACGGGATGAACGCCCAGGACTTGCCGAAGGCTTGGATCTCGCCGTCCGGATCTTCGGAGAGGTACTGCGGCTCGACGAATTCCAGCGTGACTTCAACGTCGAACAGATCGTTGTCCAGCGGCTCCACGGCGAATTCCGGCGCTGGCAATTCGTGGCGGTCGCGATCGGCGTCGTGGGTCTCCAGCCAACTGCCCACCAGGGCCATCATGCGGGCCGGATTGGCGGCGAAACGCTCCAGGACAATCACGGCGCGATAGTGCATGTCGGCAAAGTGCATGCCGTCGACGTCGGGTTTCCAGATCAGCGACAGCTTGACCTGCTCCGTCCAGCTGTCGAGCTGTTCAGGCTCGACCAGGCGGCGTTCCAGCAGGTAGGCGGTCAACGCCTGTAGCTTGGTCATAGCAGTGTCGCCGTGATGCGGCCACGGCCCTGCAGGGCGCGCACAGCCTGCTGACTGAATGCGAGAAACGTGTCTTCACGCTCCGGCGCTTCCTTGCCGGTGTTCTCTGCGCTCTCGCGGCGGGTCACAGTGGCGAACTGCTGCAGGGCGCTGGCCTTGGCGCGGCAATACACGGCACGCTTGTACAGCTTGGCTTTGAATGCACGCTCAGGCAGCAGCATCGGATCGGCTGTTTCCACGGCGGTGATGCCTGCTGCCAGCCAACTGGACTTGAGCTTGGCCAGGTCGGTATTGACCTCGGCCATCGCGATAAACATGGCGTCGGTCAGCAGGTCGCCCAGGAACTCCGCCGGCAGGCGGTAGCCCTTCTGGAACTCGGCCACGGAGAGGTTCGGCCAGAAGCCGTCGTTCTCGATCGCCTTTTCCACGATGGTGGTGGGTTTCCCGGAAAAGCTCATTGCTGACCGCTCGAATTAGGGCGGGGAGACTGTTTTCCGTGGGGCTGGCCATGAATGGCAGACACACGTCCACAGTTCCCCGCTGGGGGGGTAGTCGGTTATTGGGCGCCGGTGACGGCGGGTGTTTGTTTGGCGATTGCCTTACGGCACTTCGCAATGCGTGTCTCGTTGCCGGCCTTGGCGTGCAACTCGGTAGATCGCTCCAGGTGCTTGAGCGCCGTTTCCCACTGCTCGGCCTCCATGGCGCGCATGCCGATCAACTTGTGGTACTTGCTCGGGATCTGTTCGGGCAGATCCCATTCACCGTCGACACGCGGCAGCAGGTCGGACAGGTACGGCTCCGGGCTGCGCTGGGCGTTGTATTCACGGAAAGCCCAT
This sequence comes from Pseudomonas sp. BW7P1, assembly GCF_024981055.1. Classification (NCBI taxonomy): domain Bacteria; kingdom Pseudomonadati; phylum Pseudomonadota; class Gammaproteobacteria; order Pseudomonadales; family Pseudomonadaceae; genus Pseudomonas; species Pseudomonas sp. BW7P1. The sequence goes on from NZ_CP103374.1 coordinate 4,188,989, forward strand.
TCGATCACCGCGTCCGCCACGAAGGTCTGCACGTTGCGCTTGAAGCGCTCCGGCATTTCCTGGCCCTGCTCGATCGCGAAGTCCGCCAGTTCCAGGCCGTCTTCAAACTGCTCGGTGTCGAACAGCCAGACCATCACCTGCACCAGGACGGGGTTCTGCATGACCAGGCCCGAATCCATGTAGCGCTGGATGAAGTCCTGATACTTGGGCAGCAACTCAGTTCGCTTAAGCGTTTGCTTGCTCGCCAAGTTCTTTAAATCGCTCAAGCGCTTCAGGTCTTCATTCAGCGAGGCTTCCATCAGCAGAAGGTGCTTTTTCGCGTTGGCCGGACTGCTCAGGGCTTCCGCCGGCGAATACGCCAGCGGTGCCGCTGCAGCAGCGATCACTGCAGCGGTTCCCTGAGCCAAAATGCGGCGCTTGTGGGCAAGGGCCAGGCTCACTTCACCAGCTCCACGTTCTCGGTCAGCGCGATTTTCTCCAGCTGCTCAATCACGTAGCCCTCGTTGCGGCTGTTGTAATCCTCGACGCGGGAACGCTTCGCGTTGTCCACGGTTTGCTTGCGCCAGCTGGAGTCCTGGAAGTAAATCGACAGGTTGTCCCAACTGGTGACCAGCACGCCGTTGACCGGGAAGAACGGAACGCTAAAGCTCGGCAGACCGCCGTAGGTGGCGATCACCTGGGCGTCCTCGATGCGCTCTTTCTCGGTCGGGGTGTCGCCCTGCTTGGCGTACAGCTTGGCTTTGTCAGAGGCCAACAGGTCGGAACCTATGATCGCCACCAGGTCGCCGCCGTCGCGCAGGCGTTCGTCCACCATTTGCTTGGTGTCGTGCACCAGGGCGTCGAGATTTGCGTAATCGCCGCTCGGCCCCATGGTGACCTTGCCAGGTGTCTTGCCTTCCTTGAGCACCTGCTGCGGTGCCTGCTCGCGCAGTTGCTGCAGCCAGCCTTTGTTCACGTCCTGCAACATCGGATAGGCGCCGATGTCGGTCTGCGCTGCCGCGTGGGTGCCGTGGAAACCGACCATGATGCGATCCAGGGCGATCTGTTTCTGCACGGCGGCGGAGTAGCGTTGATGGAAGTCAGGGAATTTGGCCCAGGCATCGATCTTCGCGTAAGGCAGGCCCACATCCGATTCGGTCGACGACAGTTCGTAGGTGCTGTTATCCAGCGCCGAAGCGTCCTTCGCCTCGCGGTCGGTGGTCTTGGTATTGGTGCGGCCAGTCACTGGGCCAGACACGCCAAGGAAGACCTTTTCGCCCTTGATCTCGGTCACCGGCAGGACGTTGATGCGTTGCAGGAAGTCCGACTTGGCGGTGATAGCCTCGTTCAGTTCCTGGGCAATCGACGGCTCAACGGAAAACATCTTGCTTGCCAGCTCGACACCGTAGGTCTCGGCGATAGCCAGCTGCATTTCTACGTACATCTTGGCGCCGTAGGCGCTCAGGGAACGAGCCATGGTCAGAGCACCCGCGCTTTGGACTTGTCAGTCGGGCCTGAATTGCGCGGCAACTGACGTCCGGTGGAGGTGTTCTGCAGCGCAGTGAACTGCTTCTGCAGGCTGGTCAGCGCTGCAAGCACTGCCTTGTTGCCGCCGCCGTTGCGCTTGAATTCACGCTGTTCCTCGGCAGTGGTGACGATCTCGTCGACAGCCGTGCTGACGTCATCGATCGGGGCTTGATCGGGTTCCGGCGCGTCTTCGGCTGCAGGCTCGATCACGGCCTGAATGCCGGCAGCGACGACCAGCAGCTGGGCCAGCAGGGCTTTCAAGGCCGTTGCGGTAGCTTCATCCATTGGGGGTTTGCTCTCGGTTGGGGTTTGCGGAGTGGTTTCGGTGGGCGTGTCTTCAATGCCGAAACGCTTGAACAGCCGGGTGAACATGGCGCCCAGGCGCCCGATCTCGCCCTGCCGCTCGGTTTCGCTCAAAGAGCCAAGTTCGTGGGAGGCGGCGTAATACGAATCGCGGCTGGTACGGCTGGAAAAGTAGAGTTCCTGAGTACCGACGCTGGCGGGTTCGTCAGTGACCGCGATGCCGGTCATATAGGCTTTGCCACGGCCCCGGAAATTCGGGCTGATCTCGATGCTGGTGAAGAGCTTTTCGCCGGCGTCGTTGAGGCGCAGCAACTTGTCGTTGGGCTTCAGCTGGGCCTCAAGGGCAACTTGGCCAGGCTCCAGGTCTTCCGCGTCCTCGATGAGGCGCACAGCGAACACAGTGCCGAACGAACCGAACCAACGATCGTGTTCACACCAGATAACGGCGGTGTACAGGTTTGGCGCGTACGTCTCGGCGATGTCGCGCAGTTCCTGGGGCAGGATCTCGCGGCCATCGACGGTCGGGCCGCTGGTGGCAACACGTTTCCAGTAGGAGACAAGGGAACGGGGCATGGTCGGTGACTGCGCTCAATCGTTGAATGAGCCGCCACGATAGGGAGCCGTTTTGCCCCAAACAAACGGTTGGTTTTCGGCGCTCTCCTATTTTCCGGATATAGGCGAATGCCGGGATTTAACCCCGCGTTTCCAGCGTTTTCGCCGCATAGACTGGGGCCCATGAACTACCCGACCGAAGTCAAAGAAGCCGCAAAACGCCTCTACCTCCGCCGCTGTTCGGTGAAGGAAATCCAGGCGCATTTGAAGCTGCCTAACATCCGCATCCTCTACTACTGGATTCGCCAAGGCGGCTGGGACGAGATGCTGACGGATGAAGAACCGTTGAGCGCCGTCAACCGGCGAATCACCCTGATTCTGGAGAAGATAGAACCGCTGACGAAAGCCGAACTGGACGAGCTGGAGCGGCTAACAAGCCTGCTTGAGCGACTGAAAAAGCTTGCGGCCAAACCTGCGCAGGCGGCGGCAACAGATCGTCCGGACGAACCTCGCGAACGTCAGCCTGGTCAACGCCGTGAGCGTGGCGAGAGCGGCGGCAAGAAGCGCGAAAAGAAGACAAAGAACGACATCAGCGGCCTGACCGAAGTGGACTTCCTGGATAAGTTCATCTCGAAAATGTACGGCTACCAGAAAGAACTGTTCGAGGCGAAACAGAATCCACTGACCCGACGTGTTCGGAACATCCTCAAAAGCCGTCAGGTCGGCCTGACCTACTACTTCGCTGGCGAGGCGTTCATGGACGCCGTGTTGAGCGGTGATAACCAGGTGTTTCTGTCCGCCAGCCGATCGCAGTCGGAAATTTTCCGAAGCTACATCATCCAGTTCGCCCAGCAGTGGTTCGGCATTGAGCTTACGGGCAACCCGATCACCCTGAGCAACGGCGCCGAGCTGCGCTTTCTCAGCACCAACAGCAGCACCGCCCAGGGGTATCACGGCCACGTCTATGTGGATGAATACTTCTGGATTCGCGACTTCGAAAAACTCAGCACCGTCGCCAGTGCTATGGGCACCCACAAGAAATGGCGCAAAACCTATTTCTCGACGCCCAGCGCGGTGTCGCACCAGGCGTACCCGTTCTGGTCGGGTGAAGAGTTTCGCAACAGCAAGCGCGGCAAAAAGGCCGGCGGCGTGTGGCCAAGCGAAGCGGCTTACACGCAGGGCGCGCTGTGCCCGGACGGCCAGTGGCGCAAGACGATCACCCTGGACGATGCGATCGCCGGCGGCTGCGATCTGTTCGACCTCGAGCAGCTGCAGTTGGAGTACGACGAAGACAAGTTCCAGCAGCTGTTCTACTGCAAGTTCATCGATAGCACGCAAAGCGCATTCAGTCTCAAGGATCTGGAGCGCTGCTACTCGGATCTGTCGTTGTGGGAGGACTACAACCCTGATCTGGATCGCCCGTTTGGCAACAGTCCGGTCTGGCTGGGCTACGACCCGAGCCGCACACGCGACGACGCCACCTGCGTGGTCATCGCGCCGCCGCTCGAACCCGGGGCGAAGTTCAGGATTCTGGAAAAACACAGTTGGCGGGGCCACTCGTTCACCTACCAGGCCGCGCAGGTCAAGAAGCTGACCGAGCGCTTTAACGTGCAGCACATCGGCATCGATATCACCGGCGTGGGTTACGGCGTGTTCGACCTGGTGCGCGACTTCTACGCCAAGGCAACACCGATTCATTACAGCCTGGAAGCGAAAAACGCCCTGGTGCTGAAAGCCCAGGACACGATCCAGGGCAGCCGCATCGAGTGGGACGCCGGTTGGACGGACATTGCCCAGGCATTCCTGACCATCAAGCGCGGCGCCACCAACAGCGGCCAGATCACCTACAGCGCATCCCGTACCGAAGCCACCGGTCACGCCGACATTGCCTGGGCGGTGATGCACGCCCTGTCCAACGAACCGTTGAACACCAACAAGCGGCGCCGTAGCCGCTACGTCACGAGTAACCAGAGCAGCCATGGCCAACCGCAAACGCAGAAAGCACCACGTAGCCCAACCACAGCAGCAACCGATGCGCTCGTTTACGTTCGGGGAGCCGGAACAAGTGCTGTCCGGCAACATCGGCGAGTACGTGGGCGTGTTTCCAAGCGACGACGGCAAAATCTACAAGCCGCCAGTATCGCGGGCCGGCCTGGCGAAGCTGTTGCGCGCCAACGCGCACCACGGAGCCATTCCGAAGTTCAAGCGCAACCTGCTGTTGCGTGAGTTCATCGCCTCGGCTGGCTGCAGCACTGAGGCGATGGGACGCGCCGGACTGGACTACATGGTGTTTGGCGAAGCGTACTTCTACAACGACACCAACGCATTCGGCCAGGTGCTGGAGCTGCAGCACCTGCCGGCGATCAACATGCGCGTAAAGGTCGACGGCGGCTACGTGATGCTGCTGCCGGACAACAAGGAAATGGAGTTCGAGGCGCACGAAATCTCCCACGTCCTGGACTACGACGTGGAACAGAACATTTACGGTATTCCGGACTACCTGGGGGGCTTGCAGGCGTTGCTGCTGAATGAGGCCGCCACCCTCTTCCGCCGGCGCTACTACAGCAACGGCGCGCATGCCGGTTACATCTTTTACACCAACGACCCGGATCTGACCGAAGAGGACGAAGACGAGCTGCGCGCCCAAATCAGCGCGAGCAAAGGCGTGGGCAACTTCCGCTCGATGTTCGTCAACATCCCCAACGGCAAAGAGAACGCGATCCAGATCATCCCGGTAGGCGACTTCCAGGCGAAAGACGAGCTGGAGAAGGTGAAGAACATCACCCGAAACGACGTCATCGCGGCCTGGCGGATGAACCCTGCATTGGCCGGCATCATCCCGGAGAACACCGGCGGATTCGGTGACATCGAGAAAATCGATCGCGTGTACACCAGCAACGAGATTCGACCGATTTGCCAGTTGTTCGATCAGCTTAATGACCGGTTACGCGAAGACAGGCGATTTAGCTGGAAACCTGCGCAAAATGCAGTGGATGCCACTTCATGAAATGCCTTTAGAAGCGAATGCCACTACAAATTGTGGCAATATGGTGGCGATCAGCTGCCCCTGGGGAGGGACACTATGAGAGTTGTATGCAAGTGCGGCCACAAGGGCCGAATTGCTTCACGGGAAGAGGTAACAACGGAATTCGTGAAGCTGTACTGCCAATGCCTGGACGCCAAGTGCGGGCACACGTGGGTGTCAAACCTCACGTTCTCACACACGCTCAGCCCTTCATCGCAGACCTTCGAACGAATGTTGATCGATCGGTTTCGCGAGTTGCCCAGGGCAAAGCAGCGGGAGCTTTTCGAGCAGTTGGGATCGCAGGCGGTGGCGTAACTGCAAATCGCCAACGCAGAAGCGTCGGCGATCGGGATCACTCAAGGAATGAGATTCAGCCCTCTACTGGCTCCTTTGGGTTTACGGCCAGTATCTCGGCAACTCGACGGACTTGCTGCTGCTCCACCTGGCTCAACCGTCGATAGAGATCGATCAAACGACGCTCGATATTTGTGAGTCCGGACGTATCGAACTCGGTTTTCTCGAACGTGGTGCGATCGTTCATCTTGCGATCCAACATGCTTACTACTCCATAAAGTGCATTGCTGAATCGACGTTATCGGGGCGGCAAACCGCATTGAAACAGAGGCGCGACTAATGAGTCAGGTGCATTGTTGCGAGTTACTTCCGCTGGCGAGCAGCATCGTCTGCCATGGCTTCGAGAAAGCGACGAATTGCTTTTTGATCCTCGTCAGAAATGTTTCTGAATTGGTGAATCAATTCTTCTTCCGCAGCGCTAAAAAGTTGGCCCAGTGGCGTCGATCGCCGACCGGTAAGCACGTAAGCCGCGTCAACACCACGCTCCTCAAGCGCAGTGACATAACGGAGATCGAGAGAATTTGCTCCCAACTCGTAGTTCTTCTGTGTGCCTCTGCTAACGCCTAGCAGCACACCAAAATCAGTTTGATTTAACCCCAAGCGCTCGCGCTCTTCCCTGAGGCGTTCACCCACTCGATCCGCTATGAGCATTTTTTTAGCCACCACCATTGACTTGATCATTTTTTTGACCAAGAATCACCACAGATAAACGCAAACAAACAGAAACGAACAAGGGGAGCACTATGCCCGCCACCGTTACGCACGAGCAAGCCCGGGCGGCGCTTGATCGAAAAGGCGTCAGCATTGCGGAATTCAGCCGCAGGCATGGGCTGAACAAAAATTTAGTCAGCGACCTGTTGAACGGTCGGATCAAAGGTCGCCGTGGGGAGGCACATCGAGCAGCCGTCCTACTCGGAATCAAAGACGGCGAAATTGAACAGTAGTGCCACGGTTCAACAGGGAAAAGTAGAAGATGAAAAGTCTGATCCTAGATACACGCAGGGAAGTTACCAGCGAGATTATTCGAACCTACGCCGGTGGCCGCGAGGCTGCAGCGAACCGTTTGGGAATGAAGCTCAAAAAGTTCGATAACCATGCCTACGAAAATGCTGGATGCTCGCCCCTCACTGACGCGCAGATATTCATGCTCGAACAGGAAAGCGGCACTTACCACCTGGCTAACTACGTCGCCTCAATGTACGGGGGTCGCTTTATCCCCGTTGCCGACCCGGAAACACTCGACAACGTCGAACTCTATGCCCGCTCTTTGCAAGTCGCAGCCAAACGCGGCTGCGTTGACCAGGCTATTGCTCAAGCACTTGAGGACGGATCAATCAGCGAAGAAGAAGCCGAACTGATTCTGGATGCCAACAACCTGCACTTGGCAGCCCGCCACGCCGAAGTATTGGCAGCGATCGCCCTCTACCGCGAAGGGAAAGCCCAATGAACAATCTGCCCGCAGTACAGGAATATCAGGACATGCTCAAAGCCGCAGCGCTGGTCTTCCTTGAGCGTCACCAATGCGAACACCTGAGCGACGACCAGCAGTTGCTGAAACGCGCAGTCCAACACCTGGTTGCCGACTTTGACGTGCTGACACCTACCGCGGAAAAAATGGTTCACCTGGCCTACAGCGATCTGTCTGCAGCCAGCGATCGGCAGCGTCTGGATGTTCTGACCAGCACGCCTACACACACCGTAATCACGGATACAGGCACCGGTGAGGTATGGGCCATCCCTGTCAGCCTGATTTATGAACGCATTCTGAACGCACCGGACAACGGGCGCTTCCGTATCACCACTCCGTAACACCCACCCCAAAAGATCCCGATTCCCCATTCCCGTGGGTTTGGGTGAGCTGCGCCCGAAATTGAGGTTTGACGATGGAAAACGCCCTGAACATCCACGCAAAACTGCCGCCGGAACAGGCTCAGGCACTCTTGGCCAACCTGCGCGAACAGTACCGTCTCAGCCTCAATGACCTTTGGTACGCAGACCAATACCGCTTTATCCCCGAAGGCCTGCGTCACGGTTCGATTCTCGCCAACTCCCCCGTGATGGCCGCTCAGAAACATCTGATCGGCGCCCTCTCCCACTGCCTTAAGAAAGTGAAGTAACCATGAAAGAGCAACTGCGCGTCGACGTGCTTAAGCGCCTGCAAAACGATTACGGACTTAAGCAACGGTCAGACGCCCATTACATGCGCGGCGGAACTTGCCCGAAGTGCCGGCAGAAAACGCTGTACACCCGCATTCAGGCTCCGTGGCTGGTGATATGTGGCAGACCCGAGAAATGCGCCCACACAATGCATGTGAAGGAGCTGTACGACGATCTGTTTGAGGACTGGAGCAAGCGCGCACCGATAACCGATCAAGATCCCAACGCCACCGCCCGTGCTTACCTGGAGTTCGCTCGGGGCTTCAACATTCAGTTGATCCAAGGCTGGTTCACGCAGGAAAGCTTCTATTCAGTCGAACACAACGCCGGCAGTGCGACTGTTCGCTTTGCGCTGGAGAAAGGCGGTTGGTGGGAGCGCCTGATCGACCGACCTAGCCGCTTCGGCAAGATGAAAGCGCGCTTCAAATCGAAGGACAGCTATCGCGGCGTCTGGTGGTGCCCGCCCTGCGTGGATCTGCTGGAAGCCAAAGAAATCTGGATTGTGGAAGGCATCTTCGATGCGATTGCCTTGGTGCATAACGATATCGCCGCCGTATCCGCCATGTCTTCGAATGCGTTTCCGGAGGAATCCCTACGGGCGCTCGTTCGTGATCGTGAGGGGAAGCTGCCGAAGCTGGTCTGGGCGCTGGACAACGAACCAGGTGCACATGCCTATACCAAACGCTGGGCCAAGCAGGCGCGAGCGCTGGGGTTCGTTTGTGAGGCCGCGCAGATCCCTCTCCGTGACGGACGGAAGACCGACTGGAACGACCTGCATCAACGCTGGGGCTTTATCGATGACGAAAGCGAACGCGCTGAACAAATTGCCGCTGACCTAAAACAGGTACGTCACCAGGGCGCGCTGCTGTTGGCAGAGAGTGCCGCCGAGAAAGCCTTGCTGATGTACGACTGGAACAAGCGCGGTGAATTTCACCTGGCCTTCGGTAGCCGCCTGTACTGGTTCAAGTTGGACATGGAGAAGTTCAACCGGGCGATGCAGGACATCGAGGACAGCGAGAACCACGACGACCAATTGCTCAACCAAGCACAGCAGCGCGAAAAAGCCCTGCAGCAATCGGGCAGCGTGGTCGAGATCGCAAACTGCTACCCACAGGCGCTGTACTTTCAACGCAACGAAGTCACCGACGAATCCTGGTACTACGTGCGCGTAGACTTCCCTCACGACTCAGAAAGCGTGAAAAACACCTTCACCAGCGGTCAGCTATCAGCCGCCAGCGAGTTCAAAAAACGTCTGCTCGGGATGGCTGCCGGTGCCATGTACACCGGGAGCGGCCAGCAGCTCGACAAGCTGATGAAGGATCAACTGTTCGGCATCAAAACCGTGTCCACGATCGACTACGTGGGCTACAGCAAGGAATACGGCTGCTACGTTTTTGGGGATCTCGCCATCAAGGATGGCACGATCTACAAAATCAACAGTGAAGACTATTTTGAGTTCGGGAAACTCCGGCTGAAATCACTGCAGAAAGGCGTGCCGATCAAGCTACAGCGCGACGGGAAGGACTTTAACGAGCAGTGGCTGCAGCTGCTGTGGACATGCTTCGGCGCCCAGGGTCTGGTCGCGCTGGTGTTCTTCTTCGGTTCGCTGTTCTGCGAGCAGATCCGGGCACGCTATCAGTCTTTCCCTTTTCTGGAGGCCACCGGCGAGGCCGGCGCCGGCAAAACCACCCTGCTCAACCTGCTGTGGAAACTGCTCGGGCGCGAAGGGTACGAAGGCTTCGACCCGATGAAATCGACGAAAGCCGGTCGTTCGCGATTGATGGGGCAAGTCGCAGGTATGCCGGTCGTATTCCTCGAAGCCGATCGGCACAGCGAGGATCGCTCTCACGCCAAAACCTTCGAATGGGACGAGCTAAAGGATTACTACGGCGGCGGCACCTTGGCCACAAAGGGGGTGAAGACTGCCGGCAACGAAACCTACGAACCACCGTTTCGCGGCACGATCGCCATCAGCCAGAACGCGGCAGTGGTCGCCCATGAGGCGATCATGACCCGGATCGTGAAGCTGCACTTCATCCGACCAACAGTGACGCCGCAAAGCCGCGCTGCAGCGGACAAGTTGAACGCCCTGGACGGCGACATGCTCAGCCACTTCCTGATTCGGGCCGTTGGTAAAGAGTCCGCCGTCCTCGAGCTTTTCGCCCAGCGCATGCCGGAACACGAAGCCAAGCTGCGCCGGCTGCATACCCACTGCTTTGACTGCTGCACGGAGTACTCCAGCGAGCAAGGCAACTGTCGCAGTTGCGGATCTGACCTGCGCGGATACATCCGCGTGGAGCGGATCAGCAAGAACCACGCGCAGTTGCTTTCGCTGCTCGATGCTCTGCGCCTGGTTCTGAAACTGGACGAACCCCAGGTTGCCGCCACCCAGCGCCAGATCGTGCGAATGGCCATCGAGCGCCAGGCCTCGATCAGCTCCGACCACCCGGCCGTTGCCGAATTCTGGGAAGTCTACGACTACCTCGAATCGCTCAATGACGACCCATTGGTCGATCACAGCAGCGACCCGAACGTGATTGCGATCAACCTCAACGAATTCAGCGAACGCGCCGCCGAACACAAACAGAAGCTGGCCGACGTAGCCACCCTGCGCGACCTGCTGAAAGAGTCACGCTCGCACAAGTTTCTTGAAGCAAATAAAGCGGTACACAGCGCAGTCCGCGCAGCGATGAACAGCAGAACACCCTTGGCGCCGGGCCGTCCCACGACGGTCAAGTGCTGGATCTTCAAAGCGTGAAAAGGAGGCTACACCGATGCAAATCCAAGTCTTTATGGGTAATGCCGGCGACGGCAACACGAACAAGCTGCAGGAGATCATCGATCGCCTGAACGCACTGGGGAAGAGCCAACCGGTGATTCAAGCCGAGGCTTATGGCGAGGACGGGCTGGTGCAGATTCTGGAAGTTCGTGCTGCAGGTGGCCAGCGCGAAATCCTGGTGGACTCGTGCAGCCCCCAGCAGATTTTGAGCGTACTGGAATGGCAATCCTGTACCGAGGAAGACCCGAATTACGCTGACCTGGTTATTCACCTGGCCCGTCGGGACTGACGGAATAGAAGCGATGTCGAGGAGTTGCAGCTCCCCGACATCAACCACCACTGAGGGCAACACCATGGAAGCACAGCACCAAAGCAGCAGTGATCCAAAGGCTAACACACTCAACAACAGTGACACGCACGCTCGGCATCTGATGGCTATCAGAATCGTAGGTACAGCTCTGTTTGACTATCGAGTCCGGAAAACTGAAGCAGCGCGGATCCGGCTTGAATGCCTTACCACTTTCGCCAAGGAGTTGGGCGACATCGATGCGGCAGAGTTCGCTGTTGTCGCTCAACTACTGGCAGGCAAATCAACAGCAGACCGCCCCCCAATTGATCGAACCTACTCACTCGAAGGTATCGCACTATGAAAACGCTATTTGTACTGATGGCCCAATACAATGGCCAAGTGGTAATTCCCCTGGATCGAGTGTGCCAGGATTATTTCACGCACCTGACAACGGATATGTTTCAACGCAAAGTGGGTGCAGGGCAGATAAAGCTCCCGATTACTCGCATGGAGTCGAGCCAGAAAAGTGCGAAAGGTGTTCATATTGCAGACCTGTCGGCCTACCTGGATGAACAGCGCGCTGCAGCAGTCAAAGAAAGTAATCAACTGAATAGCGCGCCGCGCAGCAGCTAATTCACCTCAACGTTTTGGCGCCCAGTTTTACGGGCGCCTGCAGGATGCGCTCGAACCATTCCCAAGTTGCATACACATCCCCTCGTCCGCGCAAGTGGGTATAACGGCGCATTGAGTTCCAGTCTCGATGGCCCGACACGCTCGCCACTCGTGGAATATCCCAATCCATTTCAAAAAGACGACTGACGCCTTCGTGGCGCAGATCGTGAAAGTGCAGATCTTCAATGCCCAGGATTTTGCAGGCCCTTGTCCAGGACGTCGACACGGATTCAGCGCTGTAAGGAAAGATCTCAGGCAACACTTTAGGCATGGTCTGAAGGATCTCCCATGCTTCTGGCGGCAATTGACACCAGACGTCGTTACCGATTTTTTGCCCAGGGTTCTTCATATCACGAACCAGAACCCGATAGCCTGCTTCATCCAAGTCTTCCCACCGGATCCGGGTAATCTCTTCTTGCCTACGCGTGGAGAACAACGCGAAGCCGGTCAACTTAAGCATGTTGATAGAAGTTGGACGACGGGTTTGAATACTCCGAAAGTGCGTCAGCAGTTTGTCGAGTTCTACCAGGGTGGGCCGGCGATCGCGCTCGCGGCTTTTCATGTTGTAACCGAGCTTTTTCAACACTCGGCGGGCGTCCGCCATTGCGTGCGGATCCACCTCATATCCCCAAGCGGGCCGAGCGATCGAGAGAACCGCGCCAAGGTGTGCAAGATCGTTGCCGGCGGTTTGAGGCTGAACGCCTCCGCCCTCCTTGCCCATGCGCCATAACGCATATTCGACCAGGTGCTGGCTGCTTACATCTCTGTCGTTCAACTTCCCCAGGTAGCATTCGCTGATCGCCTTCAACGTGCCGAGCTTCGTCTTCCCGAGAGGGCGCGCCTTGGTCATCTCGGCCAAGTACCGATCGATCATTTCCTTAATCGTCGCACCCGGACGGTTCGCCCGCTCGATCGCACCTGGTTCATCCAGTTCGGTTTCTCTTTTACGCACCCAAGCCTGTGCGGCCTGTTTTCGGGCGAAGGTCTGGCTCTCTTGGTAAACTTGCGCCCCATCGCGAAACAGGCGTATCTGTGCCGTGTAACTGGTGCTGCCGTCGGTGCGTTTCCGTGCTCTGATCGTGGCCATAGTCAACTGGTACAATTTGAAAGGTGGTTGGTACATTGTACCAACCGACCACAGAAAACGCCTATTTACCCCCTGAAAACGGCTTAAAACACGTAGAGCAAAATGGTACAGAATTCAGCTACATACCCAACAAACACCGGCTCTACGCTGTCTAGAAGGTTCTCCGTTGCGCCCATGATGGATTGGACTGACCGCCATTGCCGGTACTTCCTACGCATCCTGTCGAAAAACGCCCTGCTCTACACCGAAATGGTCACCACCGGCGCTCTGCTCAACGGCGATCACGAACGTTTCCTCCGTCACAACGAAGCCGAGCACCCGCTGGCGTTGCAGTTGGGCGGTAGTGTTCCGCTGGATCTGGCCGCTTGTGCGCGTATGGCGCAGGAGCATGGTTACGACGAGGTTAATCTGAATGTTGGCTGCCCGAGTGATCGGGTGCAGAACAATATGATCGGGGCGTGCCTGATGGGGCATCCGCAGTTGGTGGCGGATTGTGTGAAGGCGATGCGTGATGCGGTGTCGATTCCGGTGACGGTGAAGCATCGGATCGGGATCAATGGGCGGGACAGCTACGAAGAGCTGTGTGATTTCGTCGGCACGGTGCGGGATGCTGGGTGCACCAGTTTTACGGTGCATGCGCGGATTGCGATTCTGGAGGGGTTGTCGCCGAAGGAGAACCGGGACATTCCGCCCCTGCGTTATGACGTGGCGGCACGGTTGAAGGCGGATTTTCCGGAACTGGAGATCATTCTGAACGGCGGGATCAAGACGATGGAGGCCTGCCATGAGCATTTGCAGACCTTTGACGGTGTGATGCTGGGCCGCGAGGCTTATCACAATCCGTATCTGCTGGCTGAGGTGGATCAGCAGTTGTTCGGCAGTTCGGCGCCGGTGATCACCCGGGCCGAGGCGTTGGCGCAACTACGGCCTTATATTGCCGAGCATCTGGCGACTGGCGGGGCGATGCATCACATCACGCGCCATGTGCTGGGCCTGGGCACCGGGTTCCCGGGAGCGCGCAAGTTTCGGCAGTTATTGTCGGTGGATATTCACAAGGCCAAGGATCCGCTGGCGTTGCTGGATCAGGCGGCGGAGTTGCTGGCCGGGCGCTGAGGCCCGACCTGCGGCGGCGGGCTGTCAGGCCGCCGCCCCCGTCCAGTTCACCCACCCAAACACCCACGTCGCCAGAATCAGCAAACCAAACGCGATCCGGTACCAGGCGAACGCGGCGTAGCTGTGGTTCGCGATGAACTTGAGCAAGCCGCGTACGGCGATCATTGCGAAGATGAATGCGGTGACGAAACCCAGGGCGAAGACCGGCAGATCGCCGGCCTGAAACAGGTCGCGGTATTTGTAGCCGGAGTACACCGCCGCGCCGACCATGGTCGGCATGGCCAGGAAGAACGAGAACTCCGTGGCGGCCTTGCGCGACAGGCCGAACAGCAGGCCGCCAATGATGGTGGATCCGGAGCGCGAAGTGCCGGGAATCATCGCCAGGCACTGGACACAGCCGATCTTCAATGCGTCGGACCAGACCATGTCGTCGACATGCTCGACACTCACGACATGGTTCCGCTTTTCAGCCCACAACATCACGATACCGCCCACCACCAACGCGACCGCAACGGTAATCGGGTTAAACAGATAATGATGAATGGCATCGGCGAATAACACGCCGAGAATCACGGCCGGAAAAAATGCGATCAGCAAATTGACGGTGAAGCGTTGTGCATTGCGTTGGGTCGGCAGGCCTTTGACGATTTCGAAGATCTTCGGACGAAACTCCCAGACCACCGCCAGAATGGCGCCCAGTTGAATAATGATGTTGAACGCCATGGCACGTTCACCACCGAAGTCGAGCAAGTCGGCAACGATAATCTGGTGGCCCGTACTGGAAATGGGCAAGAACTCGGTGAGACCTTCTACCGCACCTAACACCAACACCTTGAACAAGGTCAGTAAATCCATCAATCCTCCGTCAGAACGCTCTTCATAAGCGCCCGGTCAACTGCAGTCAGGCATGGGTATCTGAAATAAAACAATGGGCAGATCAATACCATTGCCCGATTCGGTGACGGAGAATAGGTCTTATCAAAAGACACACTCAAGGCATGTTAATAATCGTCTGTCTGTGAACTTGTTCACGGTGTGGCCAAAATAACCTTCAGCCCTTAAAATGTGATCCACCTCACACTCCCCCGGCTCAGGCGATAATCCGTGCTGGCCATGGGACATAAAAACCGGTCGCCATAGTTACAAAATAGTGGCACCATTGCACATCGCCACCATCTAACGACGTTCGTTTCGTTAGTTCAGCACCCCGAGAAAATCAACTAAAAGCTTGAAAAGCTTAATTATTGTTAGAAAACTCGGGAGCCACGTCTAAAAATCGCGCGAATGTTACCAATTGTCAGTCACAGATGAGAACCGGTGCTTTAACATCCCGATGTCCGCACTTTTTCGAGTCAAGGCATGATGCTTACAGGGAACTTAGCGACTAGAAGCTCGCACCAAACAAACGACGCGCCAGGTGTTCTAGCCCTGGCGCGCACCCGTGCGGTGGCCGAACACTTCAGTGCGCTGATCGCCAGGCATGTGCAGACCGGTGTGGCGCTGGATGCCGACTCTTTCACTAGTTCATATCAGCCGAATGAATATCACGGCTTCTATCGAGCCATTTTCATCGTCATCGATACTCCGCAAGCCCTGGAAGATAATCTGGCGCTGGTGGAAAACCTGCGCTCCGGAAACTTGAAGCCGATCATTTGTGCGGTGATTACCGGTCGCGGCGCCCACAACAAGATCAAATACCATCTTGCCGGGGCAGACTTCTGCATCAAACTCAACGCCCTTTCCGACGAGGGTGGTGAGTTGCTGAGTGAATTCTTCAGCAGTGAAGAATGGTTGCGTGACATTGATCTGATACTGGACCCGACCCGTATCTGCCTCTCCGACACCAGCCGGAAACTGGACATTTCCTTTGCCGAGATGAAGATCCTGGAAGCGTTTTCGCAAACCAGCAATCACATTCTCAGCCATGACGAAATCGCCGGGATCATGGGGCTAAACACGCATTTCTACGACCCTCGCGCGCTGGAAAAATCCATCAGCCGCTTGCGTGGGAAAATCAAGGACGTGTACGGTACGAACGCCATACAGAGCATTCGCGGGTATGGCTACCGTCTGATGAGGGGGTTGATCTCGACCGCCTGAGTCAGGGAAATCACCATTTGCAGCATACGAGGGAACGTCTGATGCAACGCTACAACACTCCACGGTCTCACCGCTTTATTTGCAATATCCATCCAATAAAAAGCTGTCAATTGAATGAGCGCTGCAACACTTAAACATAACAATAAATCATTACTCTGAAAGCAGACCCAGTGGAACTTATCGCGGGCCATAATTGGGCCCAGACCCTGCCTGTCGATTATTCCGAGCGCGTTATAACTCGTCTGCCGATTACCTTTTTAGCCAAATTTGGTGCGTTATTCAGGAGAGAGACATGGAAACCAGTACAACCCTCCCAAGAAAATATTTTGTGGTCGTGACCAATAACTCTGCGTCTCAACGTGAACTCGAGAGCATTCTCTCCAGTGAGCGTTTCAATTCGTTCGGTACGTCTCAGGCACAAATGTTTGTTGAAGGTGTTGCTTCGCCCTCTTCCACTCCCACGCTCATGGAGTTCAATTACCCACGCGGCACAAGGAAAAGCGTCGCTCGCCGTATTGAACATGACACCCAGCGCATATTGGCCACGCTCGAATCCGAATGGCTGGCGGCACAATCCACACATTCCTTTCAGAACAACCCGGCAATCACCGAGGACGTCAATGACACGCCCCGACCGGTCACGGAAGCCTGGCATCTCGACAATGATCAAGGCGTACTTGTTCGAGAGGATATCCAGATCAGTCTCACCGGCCTTGAAACCGCACTGGTCAGAAAGATGCTGCACCATGAAGAACGCGTTGTCAGCCGCGACGATCTGATTCTCAGCATCGGCCGGGAACCGGAGCAATATCGGGGTCTGGAAATGTGCCTGAGTCGTCTTCAAGACAAATTCAAAAGTGCCAGCAACGGTGAGCGACTGTTTCGCGCCGTGCGTAATCGCGGTTATTGCCTGATCCAGGAAGTTGTCGCCTAAGCACAGTTTCCACATCCAGTGACCGAAGCAAGTGCAACAACAAAAATAAAAAAGCACTTTGCTTGTTGGAATCTCCTTATTCAGTAATGCCTCCCTCCTCACCCTTCCTACGATAGCAAACAGAGTATTGTTTGTTCACCCCTGCCTTTTGACCTTTTCTAACGTTCGACCATTTCCATCAATAATTGATTGGCACTATGCCATCTTGTTAGAACTCGTCAGACAGCATCTTCCCGCAATAACTTAGTCTATTCACTGACGACAGTTCGGCATTCCGATGTTGTTACCTCGAGACACCGGCACCTACAACAAAAAAGTCTGATTGACGACTCGGATTTCAACTGTCGAAACCTGAATGGAAGTCTTTTGGGGATATCGCATATGGATCTCACTCTACGTATCAACCGAAACACAGGCCTCAAGGGACTTACCTTCTGGGGCCAATGGGCATTGGCACAATGCTTTATTGTTTCACTGTTGTTCATATTGGCCGAACAGCACACCGGGACAGTCGAGTTCTATTACCGGATGTGCACCATGCTGGCGGTGTTGGCTTCGGTTCCGGCCTACACGTTCAGCGGTGCCTACCGTAAACGCGACAACTACCTGACCGGACTGGGACGGTTGCTGATGGGCTGGTCGATGACCATGGCCGGGCTGACCTTCATCGCGTTCATCTGCAAGGCCGATGAGCTGTTTTCGCGCCAAGTGATTCTTGACTGGGCGGTGTACGGTTTCCTCGGTCAGGCGCTGCTCTATGCGCCCCTGCACGCATTTTCGAAGTACTACCAGCGCTCACGCAAAAGCGAGCACAAGACCCTGATCGTCGGCACGGGCGAGTTGGCTCTGGGCCTGGCGAAGAAGCTCAGCGAACAGGAAAACCTGCCGCTGGTGGGGCTGGTCAGCAACGGCACCGTGCCTGCGCTGGACGCGGATGCACCACGGGTCGTCGGTGCCCAGGAAGACTTGCTGGAGCTGATCAAACGCCACGATATCCGCCGTCTGTACATCACGCTGTCGCTGTCCGAAGCAGCGAAGATCGAAGCCATGTACGGCGATCTGCTGGATGCCAACGTGGACGTGGTCTGGGTGCCGGATCTGAACAGCCTGACGCTGCTCAATCATTCGGTGAAAGTCGTGGACGGCCTGCCGGCGATCTACCTCAACGAAAGCCCGCTGACCAGCCGCCCGACCGCGGCCCTGAGCAAAAGCCTGATGGAGAAAAGCGTCGCGTTGCTGGCCATCATCCTGTTGAGCCCGGTGCTGTTGCTGATCGCGCTGGCAGTGAAGCTCAGTTCGCCCGGCCCGGTATTCTTCAAGCAGGATCGCCATGGCTGGAACGGCAAGGTGATTCAGGTCTGGAAGTTCCGCTCGATGCGCGTGCACGATGACCATGAAGTCAAACAGGCCAGCCGCAACGACTCGCGCATCACCGCCGTCGGACGGTTCATCCGTCGCACTTCGCTGGATGAGCTGCCGCAGCTGTTCAACGTATTGCAGGGGCACATGGCACTGGTTGGCCCGCGTCCGCACGCTGTTGCACACAACAACTATTACTCGGGCAAGATCCTCGCCTACATGGCCCGTCACCGAATCAAACCGGGTATCACCGGCCTGGCGCAAATCAGCGGTTGCCGTGGCGAGACCGACACCCTCGACAAGATGGAAAAGCGTGTGGAGATCGACCTCAAGTACATCAACAACTGGTCGCTGTGGCTGGACCTGAAGATTCTGGTGAAGACGCCGTTCACGCTGTTGTCGAAGGATATTTACTGAGACGCCGAGCTTGGCAAGGCAATACCGCAAGGGGACGAAAGTCCCCTTTTTTGTGGGCGGGATTTGGAGGCTGGCGGGAGGCTTGCACCTGCATCGGGTCGGTTGCAGTGATGTCGGCTGAACGGACGCCAATCGCGAGCAGGCTCGCTCCCACAGGGTTACGGGTAGTGTTGAAACTCCGGCATTACCCGATCATCGGTGACAACAGCATCCACCACAAACCAGAACGGGAGCCGAGGGCTCCCGTTCTGGCTTCCCGGTCTCCCGGGCTTACTCGGTAATCTTCCCGAAGTTGCGATAGAACATGTCGTCCTCGCGGCTGTCGGTCATGGAGTGCAGCTGGAAGCTGCGGTTGAGTCTCGCACCACCGTCACGGGTCAGCGGCGCCCAGACCAGGTTGGCCCGGCGCATGGTCGACATGCTCATCATCTCGTCGAATGGAATCGACAGATAGATGCCCTTGTCGAAACTACCTTCGCCGTATTCCGCACTGCCCGCCGTGGTGATGGTCGCCCAGGCCCCGAAGCGCACGCCGTTGGAAAACTCTCGCGAGATATCCAGCGTGCCGCCAAAGTCCCCTGCCAGGTAGCGCCCGATGCTGACTGCCGCAAGCGTTTCGTAAGGCAGGTCGGTGTAGCCGGTGATATGGCCGGTCAGCACCGAATAGTCGCGCAAGCCGAAGCCCTGATCGAATTCGCGCTGACGCACGTAGTTCAGGTCCGCGCCGATCGCCCAGCGCTCGCCGGTCGGACGGAACAGCACCTCGCCTCCGACCCCGGCAAACATCGACTCCAGATAACCGCCGTAGACCATGCCGTACAGATCCTTGTCCAGTTGTTCGGCGTGGCTGACCTGAAATAACGGCATGGTGGTGTCGGAGGTGGTCAGGTACTGGCGCAGATCCGTGCGCACACGCGGCAAGCCGCTGGGTGCATCGTATTTGAACTTGTCGAAGTTGTTCGCCAGGTTCTGGCTGAGCATGCCGCTCCACCAGGTGTTGCGGTTGAAGCGGAATTCGGCGTCGAGGTCGGCGCTGAATTGATAGAGCAAGCCGTCCGGGCCGCCGACGTTCTGTTTGAAGCCCAGGCCGGCGCCGTAACTGAAGTGCTGCAACGGCTGGGTGTAGAGCGTCTTCTCGTTGTGCGGCATCGCCGGATTGACCTCGGTGGTGCGGTGCAACGCCTGCAGCGGCTCCTCGTTGTTGATCACCTCGCGGAAGGTCTGGCGCGGCACGCTGGTTTCTTCCAGCGGCAGGTCGTAGCGCTTGTTCACCAGGGTGAACCAGTCGATGTCGTCGTTGACGCTGTTGTCCAGCACCCGGCTCGCACGCCCCACCGCCTTGGAGGAATGGAAGTAGCGCTGCTGCTCGCCATAAACGATCAACTCGGAATCACGCTGAGCGATGCGCTCGACCCGGTAACCGGCATTCTGTTGCAGGCGCTGCGAAACGTTGGCCCAATCGACCTGGTCCATCGATGTGGTCGGTGCCTTGGCCGGCAGTGGTTCCGGTGGCGGATCGAAGGTCTTGGCCGGCGCCTTGCGGCTGACGAAGTTGGTGTGGAACGTGACGCCGAACATCGCGGTGTTGCCCCGCTCCCATGCCGCGCTGACGTCGAGGGCGTCCGTCACCTTGAACACTGCGCCGAAGTTGATCGGTGAGTCCTGCTTGATCACGTTGTCCTTCGGTTCGTGCTTGTAGTCGTTGCCTTCGTATTCGAGCTTCAGGCTCAGGCGGTCCCAGGGCGTCTGGTAACTCACGCCGCCGAAGAACGAGGGCTGGCCGCGAAAGTACGAACCGGCGTTGACGTCCCCGGTGCCCTCAAGGGCCGGTCGGGACTTGAAGCGGTCGTCGAGATAACCGAACGGGTTGTCGATGTCGCCGCGATTGCCGATGTAACCCCAGGCAATACCGGCGCTGAAATCCAGGTTGTCGAAGCGCTTGTTGGCCACCAGGAATTCACTGGCGAACAAACCCGTACCACCGACGTCCCGAAAGCCCAAAGAAACGTCGGGGGCCCAATGGGTTTCCTCCCAGAGCCGGACTTTGACGTCGACCGCCTTGTCCTTGTAGCTCTGGTTGCCGCTCATCGACTCCGGGCCGTACGGGCGGTTGGTGATGGCGGTGTAGCGAAACGAACCTTCGAGCCAGTCCAGCGGCTGCAACGAAACGCTGTAGCGGCTGTAGGGCTCGGTGCGGTTGGCGTTGACGCTCAACTCGCCGGCCGGGGCCATGCGTGCGGTGGGCGTCTGCAACAGACCGGTGCCACCGAAGTCACCCTGGGTAATACGCGGCTCGGCATGGGCCAGGCCACACGGCAATAACAGTACAGCTGCAAAACGCAAATTCAACGAACCAC
This sequence comes from Pseudomonas sp. BW7P1, assembly GCF_024981055.1. NCBI lineage: Bacteria > Pseudomonadati > Pseudomonadota > Gammaproteobacteria > Pseudomonadales > Pseudomonadaceae > Pseudomonas > Pseudomonas sp. BW7P1. Next base: position 4,209,993 of record NZ_CP103374.1, read on the forward strand.
CTCAGCCAACTGCGTGGCAATCAATTCGGCCAACTGCTGATTCAGTTCAGGGATGGGCGGATCCAGATCATCGTTTTTCAACGGCACCAGAATCTTGCTGCCGGCAACGGGAAACTGCCCGCTCTCACGGTTCCAGTGGGCAATGCCGACGCGCCGCGAAACGCCGTTGGGCTGGATCAGCCACAAATAATCGGCGTCGGCATCGTCTTCCAGCACATGGCAATCACTCAGGTATTCACGCGCTTCGAGCAGCGGTTGATAAGGCAACCGACACGGTTCGGCGACGGCCCCCAGTACCTCGACTTCATCGATGCGCGGCGGGTAGATCAGGCGATCACCATCGTCCAGACGAATGTTGCGGGCGAAGCCGACTTCCAGCGCCACCGGATCCAGATCGGCGATCTGGCGCCCGGTGACCGGCATCTTCTGTACGTCCTGCGCCACGCGCACGGCGAGTGCTTTGCGGCTGGGTCGATCGAACAGATCGGCCATGCGCTGCAAGATGTCCAGGTCGAACAGCACGCCGACCTTGAGCCGGGTCTGCTCTTCCAGCAGCGACTGACGCAGCAATACACCCGCCAGCCAGTAACCCTCGGCATTGGGCACCGCAACGCTGATCACATCGGTCAGGCGCCCACCCGGCGGCAAGTCCACCGGCCCGGGATTGGCGACATCACCGGTGACGGTGACGGCTGCCTGACTTGCACCGGCGAGCACCATCAAGCACACCGAAAGAACCCTCAGACGCTTCATGGCGCATGCCTGCGTTCAGGGGTCAGCTGCACGATCTTTACCCGCAGTTGCGAGGTCAGTTGCTGCTCGCTCTGCACAATAAAACCGTCCACCGGATCGACCCAGTAACGGTTGGTCGTCCGCAGACCGATGGCCGGGACGTCGATACGCTCATCGACACGCAGCACGGCATATTCCTTGTTGAGAATCTTCAGGGTTTCCATGGATTTGCGGGTGAAGCGGCTGTTGACGATCAGCCCGACTTCCTGGCCCTTGTAGAGATCGATCCAGCGCTGGCTGGTGTGGCCATCGGCAACGTTCTGCAGACCGTGCCTGAATGGCGAGGCATCGGACAGCCGCGTGCCGTCCAGATCACCCTCCACGCCCAGGCCGACGCTGCGCACCGCAAGACCGTCGCGCAGCAACAGCACTTGCTTGCCCGACGCGACCCAGAACTGCAGGTCCTCGCGCTCACGCACCAGTGCCAGCACCCCGGAACCGGACGGCGTGGTCAGTTTGATCTGGGGATAATTGACCTCGGCCACCTGAGCCGGCGTCACGTCGATATCATCCGGGCCGACCACGGCCGACTTGAGGTTGGTCACCGAAGCGACCATCAGCGGATTACAGCCACACAGCAACAAGGCCGCCATCAGGCAGACGCCAACTTTCAGGATGTTCACAGGCGGGCCTTATTTGCTGTTGTTGGTGAATTCGCTCCAGTTCTTCGCAGCGGAAGCGCCCGTGCCGACAATCGATGCCGACGGCACCAACTGGCTGATCAGACGGTTCCAGCGAGTCACGTTGGCAGGCCCTACATAAACGACGTCCTGGGGACGCACTTCGAAGTGCGTCGCGAGGACCATGGCGGTCGGCGATTCGGCCTCCAGTTGATAGATTTTCGCCGGCTCCACATCGAGGTTTTCCACTCCGCGAATGACGTACACGGCGTTGCCGTTGGCAGTGGTCTGGCTCAGGCCGCCGACCGAGCCGAGCACATCGGACAGGTTCATCGTCGCCGTCTTGAAGCTCAGGGCGCGCGGCTGATTGACCTCGCCCATCACGTAGATGCGCTTGTTGTCGTTGTACGGCAGATACAGCTTGTCGCCACCCTGGAGGTAGACGTTCTGCAACTCGGAATCCTGTTGATTGAGGGTATCCAGATTCAGCGGATAGACCCGCCCGTTACGCGTCAGCAACAGCCCGGACAAGTCGGCATTGTTGGTGTCGATGCCCGCCGAACCGAGGGCTTCGACCACGCTCAGCGGGTTGGTGGAAATCGCTTGCGGGCCAGCCTTGGCGACCGCGCCGGTGACCACGACTTTCTGGCTGGCAAAACGCAGCACGGCGACGTCCACTTGCGGCTCGGCGATAAAGGCCGACAGCCGTCGTTCGATATCGTCGCGCAATTGCTGGATGGTCCGGCCTGCGGCCTGGACTTCCTTGATATACGGGTAATACAGCGTGCCATCGGAGCGCACCAGACGGCCGTTGGCGTCGATCTGTTGCTGCGCACCCGACGGAGCGGTCAGCTCGGGGTGATCCCACACGGTGATGTAGAGCACGTCGTTATTGCCGATGCGGTATTCGGCCGGCGTCGCCAGCAGCTCCTGCGGCACCGACTCACGCTTCTGGGTGGCCCGGTTCATGGAGATCAGCTTGGGCGTGATCGGAATCAGCTCGACCCGGCTGCTTTCGCTGTCGCCCTGGCGGGTGATGCCAAAGGTACTCAGGTGCTGACCGGGGGAAAACATGCAACCTTGCAAAGCGAGACTTGCCAACATTAAAAGAGAAAACCTACGAGTCATAATGGCACTACGCTATTCAAGGGCGAATCCAAAAACAAAGTCACCCGACTTTCGTCGGGCGACCCTGTACTGCTCCAACAGATACTTCAGTTAGTTGTGCGTGCCGGTTGTACCCGTGGTACCAGTAGTACCCGTTGTACCGCCGTTGGCACTTCCACCACTGTTGGACGCCGCTACGGCACTGGCAACCATTGCAGTACTGGCAGCAGGCGCTGTAGAAGCCGCGACACTGCCCGATACATTGGTTACCGCTGTAAGCGGCGCTTCAGCTGCGGATGCCCAGTTGCTCAACATCGTCAACAAGGCAATCGCCATCACTTTTTTCATATCGACTCCTTTCTAACATTGCACCGGTACTGCGGGTGTTCCGTTAGAGGTGGTTGAGTTCAAGTCGCCAATAGCGCGAACAAGAGCCGTCGTTCTTTCACAGTCATACGCAACTGATAAAAGTCGTACGGCAGGTTTATATCTACGGACTTGCAAAAGGCATTGCCAGTGTAATTTCCCGACGATATCTAACAACCTGACCGAAAATAACATTGGACTAAAAGGCCATCATTCCAGATAGCCTTTGGGGTGATTCGATTGCCAGCGCCAGCTGTCGGTGACCATGTCCTGCAAGTTGCGGGTGGCTTTCCAGCCCAGTTCTTTTTGCGCTTTGGAAGCGTCCGCCCAACTTTCGGCGATGTCGCCCGAACGCCGTGGCATCACCCGATAAGGCACGGGTTTTCCGCACGCCTGCTCGAAGGCTCGCAGCACCTGCATCACGCTGTAGCCGTCACCGGTTCCGAGGTTCCAGGTGTGAATGCCGGTGCGCCCGGCGATGGCCTGCAACGCCTTCAGGTGCCCGTCCGCCAGGTCCACGACATGGATGTAGTCGCGTACGCCCGTGCCGTCGACCGTGGGGTAGTCGTCGCCGAAGATCGACAACTCTTCCAGGCTGCCGACCGCCACCTGGCTGATGTAAGGCACCAGATTATTGGGGATGCCGTTCGGGTCTTCACCCATGTGGCCGCTGTCATGGGCGCCGATCGGGTTGAAGTAGCGCAGCAGCGCGATGCTCCAGCGGGGCTCGGCCCGGGCCAGGTCACGCAGCACGTTTTCGACAATCAGCTTGGACTGGCCGTAGGGATTGGTCGGGATGCCGGTGGGGAAATCCTCGCGGATCGGCATCTGTTCAGGCTCGCCATACACCGTGGCCGAAGAGCTGAACACCAGACGGAACACCCCTGCCGCTGCCATCGCCTGACACAGCGTGATGCTGCCACTGACATTGGTTTCGTAATATTCGAGCGGCTTGCGCACGCTTTCACCCACGGCCTTGAGCCCGGCAAAATGCAGCACCGCGTCAATGGCATGTTGCTGGAATATCCGGTCCAGCAATGCTCGGTCGCACACATCTCCGCGAATCATCAACGCACTTTTGCCGCAAATGGCTTCTATCGCATGCAAGGCTCTGTCGCTGCTGTTGCAAAGATTATCCAGAACAACAACTTCATGACCTGCTTCAAGCAATGCGAGCGTGGTGTGCGAGCCGATATATCCGGCGCCACCGGTTACCAGAATCTTCATAGCGCGGTCCGTAGTGGGAAAAATGCCAACAACGTGTCAAGCCTTGTTTATTTGATATGTGTCTTGCTTCACACAAACAAGGCGACAACAATCCAGAACAAAAACAGTTCCATCACCGGCCAACAATATTTTAAAAGGCCAAACTGTATTGCCCGGTACTTATTAGCACTCCCGCTGTTTCACCACTATCGACAGATACCGACTAAAAATAACTGTTATTTACCAGATCGACATCTAATAACATTACCCCGTTATAAATCATACAGGCATTGTCACTCACAACCTGACTCAGGTATTAAAGTACAGCTTCAACAACTTGCAACTTTAACTAATTGCAATATCACCGTTGGCTGTAAGCCATGAATGTTCAGGAAACTTCTATGATTCGTAAATGCTTGTTCCCCGCTGCCGGCTATGGCACGCGTTTCTTGCCGGCGACCAAAGCCATGCCCAAGGAGATGCTGCCGATCGTCAACAAACCGTTGATCGAGTATGCCGTTGAAGAGGCACGGGATGCCGGTCTGCAGCACATGGCGATCGTCACCGGCCGGGGCAAGCGTGCGCTGGAAGACCACTTCGACATCAGCTACGAACTCGAACACCAGATTCGTGGCACCGACAAAGAGAAATTCCTCGCCGGTACTCGCGAACTGATCGATACCTGCACCTTCTCGTACACCCGTCAGGTGGAAATGAAAGGCCTGGGCCACGCGATTCTCAGCGGCCGTCCGCTGATCGGCGACGAACCCTTCGCCGTGGTCCTGGCCGACGACCTGTGCCTGAACCTGGAAGGTGACGGCGTGCTCACCCAGATGATCCAGCTTTACAAAAAATTCCGCTGCTCGATCGTGGCCATCCAGGAAGTCCCCCGCGACCAGACCCACAAGTACGGCGTGATCGCCGGCGAGGCGATTTCCGAGGGCATCTACCGGGTCAATCACATGGTGGAAAAACCGGCACCGCAGGACGCGCCGTCCAACCTGGCGATCATCGGTCGCTACATCCTGACACCCGATATCTTCGACCTGATCGCCGACACCGAGCCGGGCAAGGGCGGGGAAATCCAGATCACCGACGCGCTGATGAAACAGGCGCAGAACGGTTGCGTGCTGGCTTACAAATTCAAGGGTCTGCGCTTTGACTGCGGCGATGCCGAGGGTTACCTGCAGGCCACCAACTTCTGCTACGACAACGTCTACCTCAAGGGCCGCTGAAAGGCGCCCGCTTATCTGCGACGAGGCAATCATGAACATTGCACAACATTCGACAGGCATTGAACGTGAGGTGGACAACCTCGGGGTGATGAGCTGGTTGTCTCGTCATCAGCCGTTGCCCAGCGCCAACGAGTCCTGGCTCGGAACCATCCTGCTGGTGGAGCGGATCGGCATGTTTCCATCGTCCGGTGACATTCGCCGGCCGCTGCGAGATCCCTATCCTCTGCTCGCTCATCTGAAACGGATCTATGGAGAGCAGGCACTGGAGGTCGACGACCGCGATGGCCTGAAGGTGATTCTCAGCGACTGGCGATTCCGCGTGCGCATCTGCTGCAACGAACCGGCGATCATCATCAATGTGGAAACCCGTTGCGTGACGCAATTGATGCCGCACAAGACCGCGGAGCTTTTGAGTCACGTCGACGGCTTCGACAAGGGCTGAGCCCCTATTCAGAGGCGGCACCGCCGGAAATCCCGTCGTTGCCGCCCGTGATCATCCGATAGAAGTAATCGGCAATCACCTTCCCTCCCGTGGCCGGTACCGGATGAATCTTGTCCGGACCGATCATCGCCGCCGCATATCGTTTGACGTCCGTACCGAATGCGCACTGCAGATTGGCGTATCCCAGATGCTGCTCGCGGGCCCAGGGCTCCAGCACCTGCGCATACGCCGACATCGGCCAGGTGCTGGAGCGCGTGGTGTCCTGACGCATGATCAGGTTGACGCTCGCGGCCGGCTGAATCTCGCGAATCATCCCGACCAGGCCCTGAACGTTCTTCAGATATTGCTCGGGTTTCACCCCGAAACCCTGATCGTTGCCGCCGAGCATGATCAGGTAGATGTCCGCCGGAATCTTCGACACCACCGCTTTCCACTGGGCCTGCCACTGACCATCGGCATGATAGAAATCGCCGGAGGCCGCACCCGACGCCGCCAGTTTCGACACCCGCAAACCGGCCTGCTCGTTGCTCATCCACAGGCCGAACAGGGTTGGCGCACCCTTTACCACTTCCAGCCGGAAGGACCAGTCCGTCGCGGCGGAGGTACCTGACAACGGGACTTCCCGGACTCCCGCGCCGGAGAGGTTCAGCGGCTGCCAGTCAGACGAAGGCGACCAGCGATAGCGCAGTTCACTGGACTCGCCGTTGCCGAGGTACAGCAACTTTGCCTGAGTGACGGCGGTGTTTATCGCTTCGTTCGGATGCGCATCGATCTGCAGCCATGCACCGGGCCGTCCCGTTACCGTTCGACTGTCGGGACTGGCCTGGCCGAGGCCGGACACCTGCCAGTCGCCGCTGAAGTACTTTTCGCTGCTGCGGGTGTATTTGAAATGACTGCCGCCCAGGGCCGCGCCGTGGTTGAAACCGACGTAGCCGGGGCCGGCGAAACCGACCTCGCCGACCAATCGTTGCACCAGTTTGTTGAGGTAATAATCCTGCCCGGCGCTGTAGCTGTCGCCGATCACCGAGACCGACAGCACCTTCCCGGCCTTGCCTTCGCGCCACTGGGTAAAGCGCTGGCGAGCATCGCCGACTTCGACCACCGACGCCGCGACCGGCGCTGCATCATCCACTGCAACCATCAAGCGCTTCCTTTAGCCGAGACCTGTGCCGCAGAGAGGTCCGCCGCCGGTTTTTTCGCCGCTGCGCGTTCACCCAGAAACAACACCGACGTGAAGTTGAAGCGGCTGAAGATCGTCGACAGCAACACCGGCCCGAGCAACCCGCAGGCCACACCGCAGAACACCAGCACGCTTTCGTCCTGGATGCCCAGGCGCCCGAGCACCGAACGCGAGGTGGCGGCGAACAACACATGGAACAGGAAAATCGCGTAGGAGTAACCCCCGAGCCAGGTCAGCGCCTTCGAGCGCATGTCACTCGACAGCAGCGCGAAGCAGGACACGCAGCCGACCGTCAGGCCGATCAGGCTGCGGCGATCGATGATCAGCTCGCGATCCAGTGCCGCGATGTACAACAGCGTCAGCGAAATCAGCACGAACACCACAGGGCCGACGACTTTGAAGCGTTGCTTCAACGCACTGACGTTCTCCTGACCGATCATCCCCGCCACGAAAAACGGCAACAGATAGGTCGCACCGTTGATGCCGAATGCATCGAACTTGAACGGCGGCAGCAAAAACACCAGCGCCGAGAACCCGAACAACAGGTACAAGCGTGTCGCCGAGCGCAGCAGACCGCGCCACTCCAGCAGGCCGACAAACATGAAAATGATGAACACCGCCTGCAGGAACCAGAAGTGGTTCACCGGCACGTAGAACGACAACAACGCATCGATCACCCCGACTTCTTTGTTCACGCCGGGCCCCACCGCCTGCAACACCGAGAACGGCACGCCGACGCAAAACAGCGGCACGATCAGACGCCGGACCTTGCCGGTGAAGAACGCGGAAAAGTCGTTGCCGCGAATCTTGTAGATGGAATAGATGTAGCCCGAGATAAAGGTGAACAGCGGCATGCGCACGTACACCATGGAATCGGCGATCACCCGGAACGGCGAGCCGACATCGATCTTCAAACCGCCGCCCAGCGGGCCGATTACGTGGTAGAGCACCAGCAGCAGGCACGCGAGGCCGCGCAGGGTTTCGATCTCCAGGGACTTTTTCTTGCTCGACATAAAGCACCCGCCCTCAATTCAGAATTCTTGATTCGACCCGCGCCGGTTTGTTCGCCCGCAGCATCAAGCCCAGGCCCACGAACAACACCGGCACCACCATCGAGAAATGCCGGGCGAACGAACCGAAGTCCGGCTCGAACAAGCCTTGAACCAGCAGAAACGCCAAGGGAATCGCGATCAGTTCCTTGGGTTTGGTCTGGATCGGCGCCCCTTTGTAGTCGGTCGAGGTGATGACTTTGAACAACAGCACCGCGGTCATGATCATCAACGCCACGAAAATCACCTGACCCGGCCCGGACAGCAGAATCAGTTCCACCGGAAACGACAGGCGGAAAAAGATGATCATCGAGTCCAGTGCCTGGGAGACGAAATCACTACCGCTGAGCCATGAGACGATCAGCGACTTGGAACCCTCCTCGCCCGCCGTGCGCAGTTCGTTGTTGCTGGCGCGAATCGACGACACCGGAAAGCCCAGCGCCAGCTGGATCGCCATGGCCACCGCCAGGTAGAACAGGAACAACATCAGGAAGAAGGTCATGCGCGATACGTATTTCTTCATCATGCAGACACCGACCCAGGACAGCGAAAACAGGATCCAGTAGGGCCGGATCAGCACGCCGTAGATCGCCGCCGACAGGAAAAATCCGCCGCGATACTTGCGCGTCAGCGAGCTGAACAGAATGCTCAGCACCGCCACCGACACGATGATTTCCTTGGTCAGGTTCTCCAGGAAGAACGAACGCACCACGCCCCACAGACACAGGGTGCCGAAGATCGCCAGCGGCATGCGCCGGAACACCACGACCGGAATCGCCGTGAGGAAGAAATTGCAGAACATCCCGTAGGCCCAGGCGTTGGTCAGGTTGATCCCGGTGGGCCGCAGCAGGAACGCCGAACACTCGTAGGATGAGCGATCCGGCGAGAACGGGTTCCAGAAATTGCAGTTGTCGGCCCGGGCATAGGACGACCACAGGGTCATCGCATCCGGGCCGGGATCGCGCGGCACCAGCAGCGGCATGGCCACCGACAGAAACAGCCCGGTGAACAGAATCAGGAACGACAGCGAGGAATCGAGTCTCTTGCCGCGAAACTCGATGCACGGCAGTTTCAGGCCCATGACACGACAGCCTTTTTCATCCGTGTTGCGCGGGTCAGCAGCGCAATCACGCCGAGCTGCACAATGATCCCGAACACGTTGCCCCAGGCGGCGCCATAGATCGAATAATGCTTGATCAGCAGATAGCTGACCGGCACCGAAATCAGCAGACAGAGCGCCGAACTGGCAAGGGAAACACGGCTGTTTTTCGACGCGATCAACCCGCCCCAGACGATGTCGCCAATGGCGCGCAGGGCGAAGGAAAAGATCAGTACGGCGAGAATTCCGTTGTCCGGACGTGGCACCGGCGCACCGACCAGATCGAGCACGACGTTGAAGAACAGATAGATCAATACCGCCACACCGGCCGACACCACCAATGAACGCGCGACCCATTTGTTCACGAACAATTGCCTGACCGTGAACGGCTGCTGATCGGCCTGATAACGCTTGGCGAGCAGCGGAATGCCGACCACCGCCACCACCGCGTAGGACAACGCCTGCAAGGTGTTGGCCGCCGACCAGGCGTACACGTACTTGCCGAGGCTGGCGTAGGGCTCCAGATCGATGATCAGAAAGCGTTCGGCGTACTGACTCAAGGCGATCAGGCCGGTGCCCAGATAGAACGGCAAGCCGGCTTTCCACACGGTCGCCGTCGCCAACGTGCCCTCTTCCCGCCCGCGATGAACCTTCACCACAATCAGGTAACCGGCGACGATCACCAGCAGGTTGGCGATGACCCACAACCACAGCACGCTGGCGATCTCCGATACCTGCCCGAGCATCATCCCGCCCACCGCCAGCAGCGCCCAGAGTCCGGTCTTGATGAAGAACAACAGCGCCCCTGCCGTGGCTTTCTGCGCGGAGAACACGAACGAGTTGATCTCGAACGACAGGTGTTCGGTCAGCAGCACCAGGGTCACACAGGCGATCAATGCCACCGTCGCTTCGACTTGCTGGAACAGCGAATAGATCAGCACCGTCAACCCTGACAGCACCAGGCCGACCGTCAGATACAGCAGCAGAACCCGGTCGACCACGCGCCTGGAACTGCCGCCGACGCTGATCAGGCGATTGATCTCGGAGCTGAAACCGACACTGTAGAACTTCGAGGCGATCAACGATGCGGCGACCACCACGCCGTAGAAGCCCAGCGCCTCGTATCCCAGGTAACGAGTGATGGCGAGCACCAGCAGGAACTTGGCGCCCAGCGCTCCGCCCCGCAGCAACAGGCGAAATATCATCGAAAGACGCCCTTGATGATCTCGTCCATGGCCACGGTTTTCGCTTCGATTTCACGACAGGTAGCGGTCAGGCGTTTACCGAAATCCGAAAGCGCGTCCGGTGCGTAGACCGTGTCGATGATGGTGTCGACATTGATGTCGCCGCCGTTGATCACCCAGTCCTCGACGCCCATGTCCTGATAGGCGCCAAAGCCTTTGCGCTCGTAGCTGATGTGATACGCCGGCACGCCCGAGAGCAGTGATTCGATCGCGCCGTGCAGGCGTACGGAAATCACCAGGTCCGGCTGGTATTTGGCCAACGTCGCCTTCAGCGGCAACAAGTCTTCGGTGATCCCCAGTTCGCGATAAAACGCGCCGTCATCGTTACCGCGCACCGCGCTTTGTACCGCACACACGACGTTGCTTTTTTCCTTCAGGCGTTGCAGCAGCACTTTCAGGTTGGCCACATAGGCGAGCTGCTTTCCCTTGCTCCATGCCGGCGGCTTGCGCAGCACCACGCACACTGTGGCCGGCGTCGAGGCGCATTGGGTGAACTTGGGCTGTTGCAGGATCTTGCCGGCCAGCGCCTGCACCGCGAGGTCCGGCGCGCGGTAGACGTTTTCACAGGCATCGAACAGCTTCGAGGAGCGGTTGTCACGCACGAACACCGCGTCGGCGCTGGCGTAATGCTCGACGATCCTGTCGCTGTCGCCATGGAACGGGCCGATGCTTTGCGGCAGGTACACCGACGGGATCTTGCTGAGGATCGCGGTTTCCAGTTGCTTGGCGTGGCCCAGTTTCAACTTGATATGTTCGAAGGCGCTCTTGGAGCGCATGTAGCCGCCGCCGACGCCGACGATCAGGTCGGTTTTCTTCAGCAGATCCGCCAGTCCGGCGTAGGAGCGGTTGAGAAACATCGCCTGCTTGACCCGTCCCAGCCCCTTCGCGGCCATGACCGGCGCCTCGAAACGCGGGTGCGGCAAATAGCTGAAGGAATCCGGATCAGAGGCCACGACATTGATCGAGGTGTCCTCGCCAAAGTTGCGCTGCACCAGCGCGATGGCCAGATCCACCAGCAGGCCATCACCGGAATTGGAGGCACTGTAGCCATGCAAAATCGTTACGTTCATGAGCGATGTTCTACTTAATAAGAGGGAGCGGAATACAGGTCGTAGGTCTGGCGGATCATCAACGCGGCGCTGAAACGCTCGCGGACGATGCGCCGGCCTTCGATGCCGAGGGCCGACAACGCCGGCTTCTGGATCTGCTTCAAGCGATCGGCCAGCGCATGGTGGTCACCGCTGGGGAACACATAGCCGGATACGCCGTGGGTCACCACTTCCGGCAGCGACGTGCAGTCGCTGGCAATCACCGGCAAGCCCAGCGCCATGCCTTCAAGCGGCACCATGGCAAAGCCTTCCCAGCGACTCGGAACGATCAGCGCGTCGGCCTGTCGGTAGAGTGCGTTGACCTCGGTGGGCGTGACCCAGGGCAGGTATTCAACACCCTCCATCGGCGGACACTCGACTGTCGCCTCGTTGACCGCACTGCCCACCACCGTCAGCTTCAAGTCGTTGCGCTGCACCTTGGCATACGCCTTGAGCAACACGTCGAAGCCTTTCTGATAATCGAGCCGACCGACAAAGAGCAGGTGAATCGGTTTCGGGTCATCGGCCTTGCGCTCGTCATCCTTTGGATGAATGCCGTTGTAGATCAGCCGCATGCGCTTGCGCTCGATGCCGAACGCTGCGGCCTTGTCCAGCTCGTACTGGCTGACGCAGATGATCACGTCGGTGACTTTCTGCAGCACGCGCTCGATCCACGCGTAGGCTTTCTGCTTGATCGGCGAGCTTTCCATCAGGAACGAAAAGGCGTGCGGGCAGTAGACGATTTTCGGCCGGCGCCACGGTCGCAGAAGCACACACACGCAACGACCGATCACTCCGGAAAACGTGCTGTGCAGGTGCACGACATCGGGTTTTTCCTTGAGCATGACCTGGATCAGACGCCAGGCGAAACGCAGCAGCGACGGCACATTTCGCCCGCTTCGGGCGAACGTGCGGATCTGCTCTGGCGCGATGCCGTGCAGTTCCTGCTCCTGATCCTGCGGCACCAGATACACCAGCTCGTAGTTTGCCTGCGCGTCTTCCGGGGACGCGGAAATCGTGCGGATCACCGTCGCGACCCCACCTTTGATCGTTTCAGCCACATGCAGAATTTTTTTCACAACCCACCCACTTTGTTGCCGATAAGGACAGTCGCTGACACTCAGGATTTGTCGGACGCGTATTCGTAGTTGTAATAGCCGTAGCTACCGTTGCCGTAGTAACTGGCCGCACGCTTCTCGACGCCGTTGAACACCGCGCCTTTCAACTCGATACCGTTCTGGGCGAAGCGGCGAATGGTCAGTTCGATCTCTTTGGCCGGGTTAACCCCGAAGCGCGCAACGATCAGGCTGATGCCCGCCTCCCGGCCGACAATCGCCGCGTCCGTCACCGCCAGCAGCGGCGGCGTGTCGATGATCACCACGTCGTAGCGTTCGCTGAGCTGCGCCAACAGCTCGCGAAAATTGGCGTGCATCAACAGCTCGGACGGATTGGGGGGCACTTGGCCGCGGCTGATGAAATGCAGGTTGTCGACTTCAACTTTGTTGATCGCCTGATCGAGGGTGCAGCGCTTGACCAGCAAGTCCGACAGGCCGTTGGTGATCGGCGTGTTCAGTGTCTTGTGCAGATGCCCCTTGCGCATGTCGGCATCGATCAGCACCACCCGCTGACCGCTCTGGGCCATGACCGCCGCGAGGTTGGAGGACACGAACGTCTTGCCGACCTGCGGGCTCGGGCCGGAAATCATGATGCGGTTATTGGTCGAGTCCAGCGCCGCGAAATGCAGGCAGGTGCGCAGGCTGCGGATCGACTCGATGGACAGGTCCGTCGGATTGCGCAGGGCCAGCAGATACGCCGGGGTGTCCGCCGTGACTTTGGCGCGGACTTTCTTGGTGTCTTCTTCCTGTTGCAGGGCGCTGTAAGGGATCGATGCGTAGACCGGCAAGCCGAGCTGCTCGATGGCTTCCGGCCCTTCCAGGCCTTTGCTCAGCGACCTGCGCAGCAACACCAGAGCAACACCGACGAAAGCGCCGAGGAAAGTCGCGATCAGCACGATCAGGGCTTTTTTCGGTTTGACCGGGCTGGTCAGGTCGACGTCCGCCGCATCCACCAGACGCACGTTGCCTACGGCGCCGGCGCGGATGATGTCCAGCTCCTGGGACTTGTTCAGCAACTGGGTGTAGATCTGCGAAGCGACTTCGACGTCGCGGGTCAGGTTGAGCAGTTCCTGCTGCGTGGCCGGCAGGTCCCCGACTTTGCCTTCCAGCGACCGCTGTTGCTGGGTCAGCTCACCGATCTGGGTCAGCAGGGCACGATAGGCCGGATGCTGTTTGGTGAACTTGCGGTCCATCTCCGCCTGCTGCATTTTCAGCTCGGAAATCCGTGTTTCGAGTGCGACGGACTGGCCGAGCACCGACTGGGTTTCCAGGGAGATGTTCACGGTCTTGCCGCGAGTCTGGTAGGCATTGAGCGCATCGCTGGCCTTGGCCAGATCGCGCTTGACCTGAGGCAACTGGCTTTGCAGGAAGGCCAGGCTCTGCGCGGCTTCGGCCGAGGTGCGCCGTACGTTCTGATCCACGTAAAGCGAAGCGATCTTGTTGAGAATCCTCACCGCTTCAGCGGCATCGCTGCTGGCCAGGGCCAGGCGGATGATCCCCGACTCCTTGCCCTGTTCGGATATATCCAGCGCGTCCTGATAGCCTTGAATCGTCACGATCCGGGGGGAGCGCACCACCTCGAAACGGGTGCCCGGGTTGGCCTGCAAATGCGTGATCTGCCCTTCTACGCCATCCTGCGCGAAGGGTTCGCCGGCCACGCCTTCGATCAACAGGTTGTCGTTGTCGTCGAACAACTGGAAGTGCCGTTGTTCGCCGGTAATCAGGCTGAGTTTCTTGCCCAGCAGTTCCTTGGGCAGATCGAGCCGGGCGAACTCCAGACGTTCGCCGCCCCACGCGTAGCTGCTCAGACCGAAACGTGGCGGCGCGACGCTGAATTCGGACTCACCACGATAACGGCGAGCAAGAAAGCCGCCAATCAGCGGAAAAGTGTTGGGGGTCACGTCGATGTCCAGACGCAGGTCGTCGACGGTCTTGCCGATCACTGCGCGGGATTTGATGATGCCGATTTCGGTGACCGACGGCGACTGGCCGCCAAGCATGCTGTTGAGATCGGAAAAGCCGAGCATGTCGTTCTTTTTCGGCTCGACCTGCACCAGCGCATTGGCCAGATACACCGGGGTGGCCAAAATCGCATAGGCAACGCCGGTCATCATGAACGCGCCGGTGAATGCACCGATCAACCACTTCTGATCGATCAGGCTGCCGAATATGCCGAGAAGATCAATACTGTCTTGATCGTTTTCCCGGGTGCCGATTACTGACGGTAACTGCATAAGTCTTTCTTACCATTCACTGAACTGAAGAATATTCATCAACGCGCCAAGCGTTGCGCCCATGAGCTGACAGCATCTTCAATCAATGCGTGGGCATGAATAAAAGCGGCCTGCCCCTGACGATACGGATCCTCTATTTCTCGTTCGCTCTGCCACTTGCCAAGAAGGAACACTTTGCCCCTGGCGTGGGAGGCAATCTTCAGCACTTGATTCACATGTTGTTTTTCCATGACCAGAATCAAGTCCGATTCATTGACGATGTCCGAAGTAAGCTGTCGCGCCTTGAATCCATCGGCACTGAGCCCACGCTCTTCGATCACCCGGCGGGCCGTGGCTTCCATGGACTCACCGACCCGTGCCGCCAGGCCTGCGGAGCTCACCGTGATCGATGAGGGCGCCAGCGCTTTACGCAGCAACAGTTCTGCTGTCGGACTTCGGCAAATATTGCCGACGCAAACGACAAGGATCTTTTTGAACAAGGTTTACTTTCCCGTGTAATGTCAATCGGCCAACATTTCCCGTGAAATCAAAATGAATCCACCGGACTTTCCTGCACGCGGAAACAGTTTCGCCTGTTAGTACCGGTGCATTAAGTACCACGGGCCCCAAAAGTCACCCAACCAGAATTACCGGACTAAAAATAACTGTGATTTTCGGCGCCTCTTTCATGAAAAGTTTTCTGACAAAAAATAACATTCATGCACTTTCCAATGCCCTCGGCGTCGGAATAAGGGTAGCGAGATAACCATTGGCTAGATGTCATTTCTCATCAGGAGAGCAGACATGAAATCAGCACATCTCAAACGTCTCGGCGCCCTTTCCCTTGTATTAATCAGTGCAGCCGCTCAGGTAGAAGCCAGCGATCTGTTCCCCGCTCTACCCCACCGAACGGTCGGCATTCAGGTCAAGGTGCAGAATTTCTCCGCATCCGATGCCGCGCAGATCAAGGCAGCAGGTTTCAGCTTTGTGCGCCTGGGCGCGTGGAGCGACAGCCTCGGCAACAAGAGCTATCAGAAGCAGCTTGCCGATGCGTTCGCCGCCGCTGGCTCCGCCGGATTGCCGGTGTTGATGACAGTGCGCGCCATCAAACCGCTGTCGACCGACCCCGCCACCGCCGGCACCGCGTTTGCCAACGCGGTCACCAGCCTGGAACAGACCTACGGGTCTCAACTGGTCGCGATTGAAATCTGGAATGAACCGGATCTGAACACCTACTGGCCGACGGGCAATTTCAGCACCACGTTTGCCCCGTTCATGGGCGCGATGTGCAAGGCGCTGCAAGCCAATCCGACCAGCACACCCGTGATCGGCTTCGGCTTCGCCCGGCCGCCGAGCGCCGGTTCGGCGTCGACCGTGGCGCTGAACAACATTCTCGGCGCCTATCCCAAATGCCTGAATGCCATTTCCTACCACCCCTATGGCATGACGGCGACCCAGATAGCCAACGCACAAACCTTCATCCAACAGAACTTCCACCTGCCGGGCGTCATCAGCGAATGGGGCGTCTCGGCACTTGCTTCCAACGGTGGCCCCGACGGACAGGCCACCAAAATCGCGGCGTTCATCGCCGATGTGAAACGGCTGCAGATTCCGCTGACGTCGATCTACGAGTGGAAAAACAATGATTCGGGCAGCGATGACCGGGAGAAGAATTTCGGCTTGCAAACCGCCAGCGGGCAGCCGAAACCGGCACAAGCGGCGGCCAGGACGCAACTGGAATCCGAGTAGATTTCTCACTCGCCAGTCAGTTGCTTTGAACCTGTGTCCGGATTTGGCATCGTATCTATCGATAACGGGCCCCGCCCATTCAAACAGCCGTTTTCAGGTTGTTGCCTGCGGGGCTATCGATACATCCACATGCCCTTGAGTGGCTGTCAGCGCTCGGGTAATGTCGTCAGACCCATAGGACAGAGCACGCTCATGACTTCCAAGCTGGAACAACTCAAACAGTTCACCACCGTGGTTGCCGACACCGGCGACTTCGAAGCGATCGCCCGGGTCAAGCCGGTCGATGCCACCACCAACCCTTCCCTGCTCCTCAAAGCTGCAGCCATCCCGGCTTATGCCGAACTGCTGAACGCCAGCGTTGGCGACTGCAAGGGCGATGTCGGCCTGGCCAGCGACCGTTTCGGCGTCGCGGTGGGCAAGGAAATCCTCAAGGTGATCCCGGGCCGCATTTCCACCGAAGTGGATGCGCGCCTGTCGTTCGACAAGGACGCGATGCTCAAGCGTGCGCACCGTCTGATCGAGCTGTACGACAAGGCCGGCGTCGGTCGCGATCGCGTACTGATCAAGATCGCCTCCACCTGGGAAGGCATCCGTGCCGCTGAAGTGCTGGAGAAGGAAGGCATCCAGACCAACCTGACCCTGCTGTTCTCCTTCGCCCAGGCCGCCGCCTGCGCCGATGCCGGCGTGTTCCTGATTTCGCCGTTCGTGGGCCGCATCTACGACTGGTACAAGAAGGCCAACGGCAACGATTACACCGGTGCCGACGATCCGGGCGTGCAATCGGTGACGCGCATCTACAACTACTACAAGGCCAATGACTACAAGACCGTGGTCATGGGGGCGAGCTTCCGCAACCTGAGCCAGATCGAACAACTGGCCGGCTGCGACCGCCTGACCATCAGCCCGGACCTGATCGACAGACTGGCGGCAGACACCGGCAAGCTGGAACGCAAACTCGCTCCGGGCCACGCTGGTGAAGCGCGCCTGAGTCTCAACGAAGCGCAATTCCGCTGGTTGTCCAACGAAGACGCCATGGCCACCGAGAAACTGGCCGAAGGCATCCGTCAGTTTGCCCGTGACCAGGAAAAACTCGAGGCGTTGCTGCAAGCCAAGCTGTAATGGGCTGACAGCAAACGCAAAAAGGGCGAACCCTTACAGGTTCGCCCTTTTTTGTGCCTGATGGCTGGGGAATCAATGCCGTTCGAGGGCGTTCACCAGATCATGGAAGGCTTCACGGTTGGAGTCGTTCAGGCCCATGAGGATCTTGTGCGCTTCCAGCACCTTGACCCGCACCACCTCCTCCGACTGATCCTGATCCGGCAGGTCATCGAGACATTCCGGGCAAGGCACAGGATGGTTGACGATATTGAAGACCTGCTCGAAGCCCATCGATTGCAACAGACGAGTGATGTCATCGTGTGTCGTGACCACGGTCGGCAGCAGGCCGACCTTTTGCCGCGACAGGATCGACAGCTTGGCCAGCAGCCCCAGCGTGGTGCTGTCGATGCTGCGGGTTTCGGTCAGATCGATCACGATCGCGTTGAAATTCAGCGCGGTGAAGATCTTTTCAATAGTCGCATCCAACGCCGAACACAGGGTCAGGCGAACTTCACCGACGAACTTCAGGACGAAGGTGCCGTCCTGCTCGGCGAACTGGATTCTACCGGTACTCATTAAAGATTCCTGCTCAACACCAACAGGGCGATATCATCCGGCATCTCCCCTAGCGTGGCCAATCCAAAAACCTGCCGCAGTCCATCCAGGCTGCCGCCCGCCGACTTGACCCGCTGGGGCAAGGCAGCCTCTTTCTCTTTGAGTGTGGGTTCTGGCAAAAGATCCAGAATGCCATCAGACATCAGCGTCAGGCTGAATGCGGGTGGCAGCTCGAGCACATGGTCTTCGTAGGTGGCTTCATTGAACAGCCCCACGGGCAGACCGCGCCCCTCGAGATAGCGAACACTGTCAGGCGTGTACAACACAGGCAACGGCAGATGGCCGCCGATGCTATAGGTCAACAAACCGGTCTCCTCGTCGATGACTCCACCGACCATTGTGACGTGCTTGCCCAGCTTACAACTGATCAGCCCCCGGTTGATATGACCAAGGACTTCCGAAGGTTTGAATTCCGGCAGGGTGCCGTTGCGCTTGGACTCGAACAGCAAGCGCGTGGTCATGAACTTCAGCAGGACGGTGACGAACGCCGAAGAGGCGCCATGGCCTGAAACGTCCGCCAGATAGAACGCGACCCGGCGTTCGTCCACCCGGAAGTAGTCGACAAAATCACCCGACAGGTACAGCGACGGGATGATCTGGTGGGCGAATTTGAATTCGTCGATGGTCCACGGGCTTTCCGGCAGCATGTTCATCTGCACCTGGCGACCAGCGTTCTGGTCTTCCTGGAGCAGATTCAGACTGGCTTCGAGCTCGCGGTTGGCCTTCTCCAGCTTCTCGCGGTAACGCTGGTTTTCCAGCAGCAGACGCGCACGATCCAGGGCCCGGCGCACGGAGTGCTCGAGCACGGCCAGATCTTCGAGAGGCTTGATCAGGTAATCCGCCGCGCCCAGGCGCAGGGCCTCGACCGCGTCATTCATCACGCCGGCACCGGAGACCACGATCACCGGCGTCTGCGGGGACCGCTCGGTCACCTGACGGATGAGTTCGAGACCGCCCATCTGCGGCATGCGCAGATCGCAGATGACGAGATCGGGCTGGTCTTGCTCGAATACCTGAAGACCCTGCTGACCGTTACTGGCCTGCAAGACGCTGAAACCACTGTCTTCCAAATAGGCCGCGAGGCTCGCGCGCACTACTTCGTCATCATCGATTATCAGCAGCGTGGCACTGGTTTTTGGCATGTGGGCAAACGGCGCCAGAATTAGGTTGGCGTAGCAGGCGGGGCAACGGCCCGGCGCAGACTACTGGATTCGCTTTCTAGCCTCTCTGCTGCACCGCTTCGGAGCGTTGGCCCCGCACACGGATGCACCAGAGGTGCCCTTCTAAGGCGCAGACGGTACTCCCATCCTTCGAGCGTTTCAAGCATGCGCGATTCGTCGCCTGACGACTTTGTTTGTCAAATCACAGAGAGTTATAAGAACGTTCGAAACCGTAACTCAATGGAAGGATGCAGGGACAAAAAGGCGACCTTTCGGTCGCCTTCCGGGAGCTCAAAGGTCGAATCAGAAATCGTCTTCGACGTGACCGTCCTTGACCTTGAACTCGCGGTTCTGCAGGTAGGCGTTGCGGATGAAGGTGTATTTGTCGCCGCTGATCAGCTTCTCGCTGGACAACAGGCTGGCACGGGTATCGACGATGTTCAGGCCGTAAATCGTGTTACGTGCCGGAATGTCGTTCATATAGCGGTACGGCGCAGTGTAGGTATCAACGTATTTCGACGGTGCATCACGCAGGGTGCTCGGGCCCAGCAACGGCAGCATCACGTACGGACCGCTGCTCACTCCCCAGTAACCGAGGGTCTGGCCGAAGTCTTCGTCGCTGCGTTGCAGGCCCATCTTGGTGCCCACGTCGAAGAAGCCCAGCAGACCGAAAGTGGTGTTGAAGATCAGACGCGCGGTGTCGACACCGGCAGCAGCCGGTTTGGCCTGGAGAATGTTGTTGGCCAGGTTGGTGATGTCACCGACGTTGCGGAACATGTTGTGGATACCATCTTCCAGAAATTGCGGCGTTACATACTCATAGCCCTGCGCCAGAGGCTTCAGTGCGTAGGTATCGACGAAGTCGTTGAACTGAAAGATCGGACGGTTGACGCTTTCCCAAGGGTCTTCTTCCGTTGCCGCCTGGGCAACGAACGGAACCAGCATCACGCCGGCACATACACAAAGCTGAGCGAGAGGATTGCTCCAGCGCATAGAAAAACTCCTTGGATTGAACATACGCGGCATGCGGACCACGGTCATAAGGTGTTCAGTATAAGACGGAAACACTTGTTTAGGCATTTCCAACATCATCAGCGCTGCAGGACTCGTCGTAACGCCGTTGTCATCCAATTGTCACCGGTCTTGCTTAGCCTGACGTGTATTTCAAGGACGTTTTTCATGTCACAGGCCGAAGCAATACCCCATGCAGCACCCAACCTGACGGCCGTGCTGTTCGGGCTCAGCGGCTGCCTGGTGGACTTCGGCGCCCGCGCCCGCCATCCTGCCGGCGCCACGGCGGACCACGCCGAGACCACTCCCGGGGCTCTGGACAGCCTGCGCAGCCTGCAACGGCAACAGATTCCGTGCGCCTGGCTGGACGAACTCCCCTCTTCCCTCACCCGGGCGCTCTCAGTCTCGCTGCCGGACTGGGTCAAATCTTCGCAACATCCCGCAACAATCAACCCATGGCCGGCGCCTGATGCCTGCTGGCAGGCGTTGATGGCATTGAAGGTCACGCGCCTCGACGGTTGTGTGCTGGTCAGCGGAGAACCGCGCCTGCTGCAATCCGGCCTGAATGCCGGACTGTGGACGATCGGCCTGGCGTCCTGCGGTTCACTCTGCGGTCTGCCGCCACAAGCGTGGCAAGCGCTGAGCCAGAAGGAACGCGAGCAGCTACGTGGCAAGGCGACGGTGCAACTGTTTGGCCTGGGCGTGCATTCGGTGATTGATCATCTGGGCGAGCTCGACACTTGTCTCGCCGACATCAGCCAGCGCCGTCTCAAAGGCGAAAAGCCCTGACCGGGATCATGCAGGTTGCGGCAGAGTGGATTAGGCTTAAGGAGAGCCATAGACCTTTGGCGCATGGCTGCGGTCTATGCCAGTGCCTATCGATAAAAGGAAACAACCATGCCCGCTCAAGAACTGCAAAAACAGCTCAATGCCCTGCGCGAGCAACTGGATCAGAATCCGCCGCTGTCGGAAGCCGAGCGCGCAGACCTGCACGCACTGATGCAACAGATCGAACTGGAACTTGAACTGGAAACCAAAACCCAGGATTCCAATCTCGCCGACGGTGTGAACCTGGCCGTCGAACGCTTCGAACTCGAACACCCCACCATCGCCGGCACGCTGCGCAACATTGTGAACTCGCTGGTCAGCATGGGTATCTGAAACCCGCGAATGCAAAAAAGCCCTGCCATCACTGGCAGGGCTTTTTCATGTCCGCGTTGCGGGTTACTGACGAACCAGACGCCGATTCGGCAGCTGAACGCTTTCGGTGCTGCGGTACGGGTTGATATCCAGTCCGCCACGGCGCACATAACGTGCAAATACCGTGAGTTTCTCCGGTTTCAGCAGACGCTGCAGGTCAAGGAAAATCCGCTCCACGCACTGCTCGTGAAAATCCGAATGCTGGCGGAAGCTGACGATGTATTCCAGCAGACTGGCGTGATCCAGCGCCGCACCACGGTATTCCACCACCACGCTGCCCCAATCCGGCTGGCTGGTCACCGGGCAGTTGGATTTGAGCAGGTGACTGTGCACGCTCTCCTCCACCACCCGCGAATCGTCGCAGCGCAGCAGTTCGGGACGTGGGTGTTCGTAGTTGCTGACGCTGACTTCCAGATCGTCGATGCACACGCCCGGTAGCGCGACGACGCCTTCGGCTTCAACCTCTTTCAGGCTGCGAACCCGCACGCCCACCGGTTTGCCGGCAGCGGCGGACAAGTCCTTGACCAGCGTCGCTTCCAGGCTCGCTGTATCGGTGAACGGGGTCTGGTTCAGCGAGTTCAGGTACAGCTTGAACGACTTGGATTCGATGATGTTCGGCGAGTCCGCCGGAATGCTGAATTCGCCGATCGCCACCACCGGTTTACCCGACGGCAGCAACCACGACAGTTCGAAGCAGTTCCAGAAATCCACGCCTTTATACGGCAGGGTCTCGGCGGTCAGGCCCAGCTCGGCCCACTTCGCGGTGCGCGGAATCGGGAACAGCAGGGACGGTGTGTAAGTGGCGATGTATTCGCTGGACTTGCCCAGCGGCGAATGTTCGGCTGCGGGATGCATGGCGGAAACCTGACTGAAGAATCAGCGGATTCTATCAGCCTTTGCTTCCGCCTTTGAGTGCTTACTGACTGACAGTCAGTTTGCCGACCATTCCAGCCTGGTAATGCCCGGGAATGTTGCAGGCAAATTCCAGGCTGGTTGCCTTGCTGAAGGTCCAGGTCAACTCGGCGGTCTTGCCCGGTTCGACCAGCACGCTGTTGGGGTCGTCGTGTTTCATGCCGTGCCCCATCGCCCCATGATCCATGCCCGCCATATCGTGGGACATTTCTTTCATGCCGGTCGGCGTCAACATGCCGCTTTGCTGCATTTGCAGCATTTCCTGCTGGTGTCTGGCATGCATCGCGGCATCGCCGAGGTTGAATTCGTGCAGCAACTGGCCCTTGTTCACCAAAACAAAACGAATGGTCTCACCGGCCTTGATATCGATGGCCTTCGGATCGAACGACATGTCGCCCATCACCACTTCAATGCTGCGGGAGGCCTTGGCAGCAGGTGCCGGTTGGCCGAAGTCATACGTGCGCGCAGGATCGGCCCAGACGGATGAGCTCAACGCCAGCAAACAGGCGGCGACGGTCAGAGGGTTGCGCAAAAACATAGTCATACTCCAACAAGATAAGATTCAGCCTGTGGGAAACTTTAGTCGGCCCGGGCTGGCAGCGACCTGACAGGCAGATTACAACTTTGTCAGGTTGGCGCTCGTAACCAACTCCCACGGTATAACGCTCTCGTTCCTGAAAACCCGAGTCGCCCATGAAACTGCTGATCGTCGAAGACCAACCGAAAACCGGCCACTACCTGCGCCAGGGCCTGACCGAGGCCGGCTTCAACACCGAACTGGTGGCCGATGGCAACACCGGACAACAGTTGGCGTTGAGCGGCGACTACGCGCTGTTGATCCTTGACGTCATGCTGCCCGGGCGCAGTGGCTGGCAGATTCTGCAAGCGGTGCGCAGCGCCGGGCTGGAAACACCGATCCTGTTTCTGACCGCCAAGGACACCGTGGAAGACCGGGTTCACGGCCTCGAACTGGGCGCCGACGACTACCTGGTCAAGCCATTCGCGTTTTCCGAACTGCTGGCCCGGGTACGCAGCCTGTTGCGACGCGGCAGTGGCACGCCGCAGGAAACCTGCCTGCAACTGGCCGACCTGCGCCTTGATCTGATCCGCCGCCGGGTCGAACGCAGCGGCCAGCGCATCGACCTTACGGCGAAAGAGTTTGCCCTGCTGGAAATGCTCCTGCGCCGCCAGGGCGAAGTGCTGCCCAAATCCCTGATCGCTTCGCAGGTCTGGGACATGAACTTCGACAGCGACACCAATGTGATCGAAGTGGCGATCCGCCGCCTGCGTCTGAAGATCGATGACGACTTTTCTGAAAAACTCATCCATACCGTGCGCGGCATGGGTTACGTACTTGAAGAGCGTCCCGACTGATGCGCCGTCTGTCACTCGGCAGTCGGCTGGCGTTGCTGTTCGCTGCCTGCACCGCAACGGTTTCACTGGTAGCCGGCGTGGTGTTCAACCGCGCCAGCGAGGCGCACTTCATTGAACTCGATCAGCAATTGCTCGAAAGCAGGCTGATCAATATTCGTCAGGCCCTGTCGGGCAATGGCGACGCCGCACATGTCACCGATGAATTGAACCAACAGGGCGATGTCGCGCTGCGCATCAGCGGCCCCGAAGGACAGCGCTGGTTCGGCCGATCCCTCCAAATGTCGGCGGACCTGCCGCAGCAGCCCGGTCTGGCCACCATCAATGACAACGGCACGGACTATCGCCTGCTCAATGCCCCGCTGTTCCCGGAACGAGCCGACTCACCACAATTGACCTTGCTGCTGGACATCACCCACCACCAACACTTCCTGCAACGCATGCAACATCTGATCTGGCTGACCGTAGGCCTTTCGGCACTGGCCACCGCGTTGTTGGGCGCATGGGCGGCACGCAGCGGCCTGCGTCCATTACGGCGCATGAGTGCCGTGGCGCGGGGGATTTCTGCCCAATCGCTGAATGCCCGACTGCCGGAAGCGCAGATGCCTGCCGAACTCACGGAACTGGCCCACAGCTTCAACGCTATGCTCGGACGTCTCGATGACTCTTTTCAGCGACTTTCGGCGTTCTCTGCCGACATCGCCCATGAACTGCGCACCCCGCTGTCGAACCTGCTGACCCACACACAAGTCACCCTCACACGCCCTCGCCCACTCGAAGATTATCGCGAGGCCTTGCACAGCAACCTCGAAGAGCTGCAATGGATGGCGCAACTGGTCAACGACATGCTTTATCTGGCCAAAGCCGACCACGGATTGCTGGCGCCCAAGCGTGAACCGCTGGAACTGGCGAAAGAAGCCGATGCATTGCTGGAGTTTTTCGCCCCACTGGCCGAAGACGCTCAAGTCAGCCTGAGCCGCGACGGCGAGGGTCGGTTTCAAGGTGACCGCGCGATGCTGCGCCGGGCGCTGTCGAATCTGCTGGACAATGCATTGCGCTTTACCCCGGCCGCAGGCGATGTGCGCGTGCAGATAGCTGAGCAGGCGAAATCCTTGAGGGTGACCGTCGAGAACAGTGGCGAGGGGATTTCTTCGGAGTTGCTGCCGCGTTTGTTCGACCGTTTTTACCGGGCTGATCCGGCACGCCAGGAAGGCAGCAGCGAACATGCCGGGTTGGGGCTGGCGATCACTCAGTCGATCATCAGGGCCCATGGCGGGCAGATTCATTGCGAATCGGATCGGGGATGGACGCGGTTTGTGATTGAGTTGCCGAAAAACGATTGAGGCCGGCAATGCCGGCCTCAATGGGGGAACTTACGAATAACGCAACGCGTGCGCCGGCTCGATCTTCGCCGCTCGCCAGGCCGGGTAAACGGTGGCCAGGAAGCTGAGGATGAAGCCTGCCGAGCAGATCAGCAGCACGTCGCCACCCTGCAACTCCGAGGGCAGGTTGCTGACGAAATACACGTCGGAACTGAAGATGTGCTGACCGGTCACTCGCTCGACCCAACCCACCATCTCACTGACGTTCAGCGCGGCAATCACGCCCAGCACGCCACCAATGATGGTGCCGACGATACCGATCACCGTGCCCTGAACCATGAAGATCGCCATGATCTGCCGTGGCGTGGCGCCGATGGTGCGCAGGATCGCGATGTCCGCACCCTTGTCGTTCACCACCATGATCAGGGTGGCGATGATATTGAACGCCGCCACCGCGACGATCATCAGCAGCAACAGGCCGATCATGGTCTTTTCCATTTTCATCGCACTGAACAGGCTGCCCTGGGTGTGGGTCCAGTCGTCTGCCTTGAAGTCAGTGCCAAGGCCGGTGGCGATATCGGACGAGACCTTCGGTGCGGCGTACAGATCTTTCACTGCCAGACGCACGCTCTGCACCTGATTCGGCTCCCAGTGCTGCATGGTCGCGGCATCAGAAACGTGGATCAGTCCCATGGAACCGTCCAGTTCGGCGCCGACCTTGAAGATACCGACCACATTCAGACGCTGCATGCGCGGGGTGATGCCGCCCGGTGCGGTACTGACTTCCGGCACGATCAGGGTGATCTTGTCGCCGACGTTCAGACGGAAGCGTCGGGCCGTGATCTCGCCCAGCACCACACCGAACTCGCCCGGCTTCAAGGCATCGAGACGCCCCTGCACAATATGCTGCGCAACGATCGACACCTTGCCTTCCTGGGCCGGATCGACGCCGCTGATCTGGATCGGCTGCATCATGCCCTTGTAGGACAGCATGCCTTCCATCTCGGTGAACGGCACGGCGGCGGTCACTTCAGGGTTTTTCAAAGCGGCAGCGGCTACCGGCTGCCAGTCATCGATCGGCTTGACGCCGACGATGGTCGCGTGAGGCACCATGCCGAGAATGCGCGAACTCATTTCGCGCTGGAAACCGTTCATCACCGACAACACCACGATCATCGCCAGCACGCCGAGGGCGAGGCCGATCATCGAGGTCATCGAAATGAACGAAACAAAGCGATTGCGGCGCTTGGCGCGGGTATAGCGCGTGCCGATAAAGATCGATAACGGTCTGAACATTCGCTGGGGCACCGTATAAAAATAAAAGACCCGACGCCTTTTTCAGGCATCGGGTTTCAAGCCGTCAGATGGGGGTCAGACAACCATCCTGCAACTGCAGGACGCGGTCCATCTGGCGAGCCAGGTTCAAATCGTGAGTCACCACCAGGAACGCCGTGCGCATCGAAGTGCTGAGTTCCAGCATCAGATCCTGAATGCCCTCGGCGGTGTGGGAGTCGAGGTTGCCGGTCGGCTCGTCGAGCATCACCAGGCCTGGCTTGTTCACCAGCGCCCGGGCAATCGCCACGCGCTGGCGCTCGCCACCGGACAGCTCGGCCGGCTTATGTTCCAGGCGATGGCCCAGACCGACCCGCTCCAGCAACGCCGTGGCCCGCTGACGCGCCTCGGGGATTGCGGTCTTGCCGATCAGCAGCGGCATGCAGACGTTTTCCAGCGCGGTGAATTCCGGCAGCAGGTGGTGGAACTGATACACAAAACCGAGGGCACGGTTGCGCAACAGGCCACGCTTCTTCTCGCTCAGAGCCGAGAGCTCTTCACCGTCGAGCCAGACGCTGCCCTTGGTCGGGGTGTCGAGACCGCCCAGCAGGTTGAGCAAGGTACTTTTGCCCGAACCGGACTTGCCGACGATCGCCACCCGTTCACCCGGGTGCAACTCCAGTTGCAGACCGGCCAGCACTTGCACCGACTCCGGGCCTTCCTCATAGGATTTGCCCAGGTTGCGGCAGCTCAGGATTGCTTTATCACTCATGCCCGACTCACTCATAACGTAACGCCTCCGCCGGCTGGGTGCGCGCGGCACGCCAGGCTGGATACAGGGTGGCGAGGAAACTCAGGACCAATGCAGCGGCGCAGACCATGACCACGTCCTGGCTCTGCACCTGCGATGGCAGGTAATCGATGAAATACACATCGGCGTTGAGGAATTTATGCCCGATCACGCCTTCGAGTGCGGAAATGGCGGCGCTGACGTTGAGCGCAGCCAGGATGCCGACCACGGCACCGATAGCCGTCCCGACCACGCCGATCACCGTGCCCTGCACCATGAACGTGCGCATGATCGTGCCCGGCGTGGCGCCCAGCGTGCGCAGGATGGCGATATCGCCCTTCTTGTCGTTCACCACCATCACCAGCGTGGAAATGATGTTGAACGCAGCAACCGCGACGATCAGCAGCAACAGCAGGCCGATCATGGCTTTTTCCATGCGGATCGCCTGATACAGGTTGCCGTGGGTGCGGGTCCAGTCGCGGGCGTAGTAATGGTCTTCGCCAAGCCGCTGGGCGATGTTCCACGCTTCACGCGGCGCCTGGAACAAGTCATCGAACTTCAGGCGCAGACCCTGCACCTGATCAGGCTTCCAGCGATGCAGCTTCGCCAGGTCCTGCAGATTGGTGACGCCCAGATAACCGTCCAGCTCACCGGCGCCGACATGGAAGATGCCGACTACGGTGAAGCGCTTCATGCGCGGGAACATCCCGGCCGGGGTCACGCTGACCTCCGGGGCGACGAAGGTGATCTTGTCACCGACGCCCACGCCCAGCTTGGTCGCGGCCTTGTCACCAATCACGATGCCGAAGCTGCCCGGCGTCAGATCGTCGAGCCTGCCCTGCTTCATGAAGTTGTCGATGATCGAGACGTTGCGTTCCAGCGCCGGATCGATGGCGTTGAGCAACACCTTCGACACCTGGCCGTTGTTGGTCAACAGGCCCTGCATCTGGGTGAACGGCGCGACGGCCGCCACCTGCGGGTTCTGCTTGACCCTGGCGGCCAGGCTCGGCCAGTCGCTGATGGCTTCACCGGACTCGATGGTTGCGTGGGGCACCATGCCCAGCACGCGGGTGCGCATTTCATGATCGAAGCCGTTCATCACCGACAGCACCACGATCATCACGACCACGCCAAGGGCGAGCCCGATCATCGAAGTCAGGGAAATGAATGACACAAAATGATTGCGACGCTTTGCACGGGTGTAACGCGTGCCGATAAATACGAAGAGAGGTCTGAACATGTCGGGGCTTGTTCGGAGGGAAAAGGAACGTCCTTGTGGCGGGGGTCGATAACCAGCTTTACACTCAGACCACCGCCGCTACCATGGGTTCGCCATGTCGACATTAGATGAAGAAGATCGCCGCGAATACTACCGTATCGAGGACACGATCGCACTGGAAATTCGGCCCCTGTCCGCTGCAGAAGCCGCAGGCCAGGAAGTGTTGCAGGATGCTTCCCCGTTATTCAACGTGCTCAGTGAACTGCACCTGAGCGAATTCGAGTCGCAGCACCTGTTGCGCCAGATCAACGAGCGCGACCGTGCCATCGCGGCATTCCTGAAATCCCAGAACAAGCGCATCGATCTGCTCAGTCAGGTCATTGCGCTGACCGCGCTCGGGCAAATCGGCGAGCCGCAACCGGTGATCATTTCGGAGGGCGGTGTCGACTTTCAGAATCCGACGCCGATCCCTGCCGGCTCACGCCTGTCGGTCAAAATGGTGCTGATGCCACAGGCCCACGGCCTGCTGCTGCGCGCCCGGGTCACCCATTGCGACCGCAAGGGCGACGGCTACGACATCGGCACCGAATTCGAACACCTGACCGATGCCCAGCGCCAGTTGCTCGCCCGTTATATCTTGCAAAAGCAGGCCCAGGAACGACGCCTGGCCCGCGAACAGAACGAATCAGGCATTTAATTAAGGAAGAACCGTGACCCTTATCTACGGCCACCGCGGCGCCAAGGGCGAAGCACCGGAAAACACCCTGAGCAGCTTTCAGGAATGTCTCAAACACGGCGTGCGCCGTTGCGAACTGGATCTGCACCTGTCCAAGGACGGCGAACTGATGGTCATCCACGACCCGACCCTCAAGCGCACCACCGACCGTCGCGGCAAGGTGGTCGAGCACACCGCTGCCGAGCTGGTGACTTACGACGCCCGCAAGGGTGGCCCCGGCTGGATCAAGCCCTGCCCGATTCCGACCCTGGAAGAACTGTTCGAAAAGTGTGATTTCGATCACTGGCAGCTTGAGGTCAAAAGCGCTTCGCGCACCCGCGCTGCAACCACCGTTCTGGCCATTCGTGAAATGGCGGTCAGGCACGGACTGCTCGACAAGGTGACGATCACTTCAAGCTCTCGGGAAGTATTGAAGGCGGCGCTGGATCTGGTGCCGGACGTTTCGCGCGGACTGGTGGCCGAATACGCCTGGCTCGACCCGCTGAAGGTCGCGGCAAGTTATGGCTGCGAGATTCTGGCCTTGAACTGGACGCTGTGTACGCCGGAACGCCTGCAGAAGGCGCAGCGTCAGGGGCTGCATGTGTCGGTATGGACCGTCAACGAGCCTGCGCTGATGCGCAGACTCGCCGACTTCGGCGTTGACAGCCTGATTACAGACTTTCCCGGTTTGGCCACTGCCACCCTCGGGAATGGCTGAAATCGGTCTCCCCGGCCGGCTCAGGCCACCGGCCGGAGCCGCTCAAAAAAGCCGGTTGAGGCCGTCGTACGCGGCTACCCGATAGGCTTCGGCCATGGTCGGGTAGTTGAAGGTGGTATTGACGAAGTACTTCAGGGTATTGAGCTCACCCGGCTGGTTCATGATCGCCTGACCGATGTGCACGATCTCCGACGCCTGATAACCGAAGCAGTGAACGCCCAGCACCTGCAGGGTTTCACGGTGGAACAGGATCTTCAGCATCCCTTGCGGTTCACCGGCGATCTGCGCACGCGCCATGCTCTTGAAGAACGCCTTGCCCACTTCGTACGGCACCTTGGCCTGAGTCAGCTCCTGCTCGTTCTTGCCGATCGAGCTGATCTCCGGAATGGTGTAGATGCCGGTCGGCACGTCATTCACGAAACGCCAGCTGCCGTTGTCGACAATGCTGCCGGCCGCCGAACGGCCCTGGTCGTGGGCGGCACTGGCCAGGCTTGGCCAGCCGATCACGTCACCGGCGCCGTAGATGTTCTGCACGCAGGTGCGATAGTTCTCGTCGACTTCGATCTGGCCACGGCTGTTGACCTTGACGCCGATGTTTTCCAGCCCCAACTGATCGGTGTTTCCGGTGCGGCCGTTGCACCAGAGCAAGGCGTCGGCCTTGATCTTCTTGCCGGACTTCAGGTGCAGGATCACGCCGTTGTCCACGCCTTCGACGCGGTCATACTCTTCGTTATGACGCACGGTGATGTTGTTGTTGCTGAAGTGGTAGCTCAACGCCTGGGAGATTTCCGAGTCGAGGAAGCTCAGCAACTGGCCGCGGTTGTCCACCAGCTCGACCAGTACACCCAGACCGCTGAAGATCGAGGCGTATTCGCAACCGATCACGCCGGCGCCGTAAACGATCAGTTTACGCGGGGTGTGGCCGAGGCTAAGGATGGTGTCGCTATCGTAGATACGCGGGTGGTGGAAATCGATGTCCGCCGGGCGATAAGGACGCGAACCGGTGGCGATGATGATGTGCTTGGCCACCAGTTTTTCGACCACGCCGTTGGCGCAGACCACTTCGATGGTCTGCTCGTCGGCGAAGCTGCCGGTGCCGAAGAACACGTCGACGCGGTTACGGGCGTAGTAGCCGGTACGCGAAGCGACTTGCTTGGAGATGACTTTCTCGGCGCTTTTCAACACGTCCGGGAAGGAGAACCAGCGCGGTTCACCGATGGCCCGGAACATCGGATTGGTGTTGAACTGCATGATCTGCCGCACCGAGTGACGCAGGGCCTTGGACGGGATGGTGCCCAGGTGGGTGCAGTTACCGCCGACCTGGCGACGGCTGTCGACCATAGCCACCTTGCGCCCTGCTTTGGCGGCGTTCATTGCCGCGCCTTCTCCCGCCGGGCCGGAACCCAGCACCACCACGTCGTAGTTGTAGACAGCCATGCGTACTCCTCAGAACAGGCCGCGGTGCCAGCAGCACCGGCGGCTAAATCACGC
The DNA here is from genome assembly GCF_024981055.1 of Pseudomonas sp. BW7P1. Lineage (NCBI taxonomy): Bacteria > Pseudomonadati > Pseudomonadota > Gammaproteobacteria > Pseudomonadales > Pseudomonadaceae > Pseudomonas > Pseudomonas sp. BW7P1. Next base: position 4,241,392 of record NZ_CP103374.1, read on the forward strand.
CGGACGACGGCGCGAAGGAACAATTGGGGGCCAGTTGAAAACCCGGACACAGTCTATAGAAGCGTCAACGCCGCGCACATTAACCCTTGGTCGCGTCGTAGGCTACTTTTGCCTGCACTACAACGCCAGTTTTAGCATTGCTGCCGGTCAATTTTTTGCGCCTGCAAGCCTTTCGAACGCCCGACTGGTGCGAGTCACAAAACCTTTATCGGCACGAATCACGAAGAATGCACCAATGTCGTGTTTTTCGGCATAGTCCCAAGCCCTTTCAGGCCCGAGAATCAGCAACAGCGTCGATAGTCCGTCGGCCATCAAGGCCGAAGGATGCATGACCGTGACTGACGCCAGATCGTGTACGACGGGCGCTCCGGTGCGGGCATCGAAGGTGTGGGAATAACGCTTTGCGTCCTGTTGAAAATAGTTGCGGTAGTCGCCGGACGTGGAAAGCCCGTAGCCATCGACATTAATGACGCGCTCCGCTACTTGCTGATCGTCACGTGGCTCCTCCAGTGCAATGCGCCAGGACGAGCCGTCGAGCTTCCTGCCGGACGCCTTGAGCTCGCCCGTGGCTTCGGCCAGATAATCATGAATACCCATGGCATCGAGCCGAGCCGCAATGGTATCGACCGCGTAACCGGCGGCGATACTGTTGAAATCGACCTCGACCGCCGCGTCCTTGCACAACCGGTCACCATCGATACGCAAGTGCCGGTAACCCACCCGCTTCTGCACCTCGGCCAGCGCCGCAGCGCTCGGGACTTTCTCCTCACGCCCTTGCGGACCGAAGCCCCAGAGGTTGAGCAACGGTTCTACCGTCAGGTCGTAGGAACCTTCGCTCTGTTGCGACAGCTGTCCGCCCACCCGGACCAACTCAAGAATCGGTGCCGGCATGATCTGACAGCGACCGGCGGGCAATGCGTTGAAGCGCGAGATATCGGAGTCCGCGCGGTAGGTGGACATCTGCCGGTCGACATCGGCGAGGATCCTTTCCACTTCGACCCGGACGTCTTGGGGAGCGGGCAAGTTGATTCGTCGCACGTACTTGATCGAATACGTGCTGCCCATGGTCGGACCACCGAAGCTTTCCATGGAGTCGCCATTGCCGCATCCGGACAAGACACCGAGAACACTCACGAAAACCAGTATCCGTCCAGTTAACAATTCTTCATCTCCGAGCAAAATCGCGACGGCCATTATGGCCATAGAGCCCGCTCGCTCCCAAACGGATACAACGCCTTCACACAAAATCAACAAGTGAGTACCTGAACATGTCCTCCTCCACGGGCAAAGGCAAAGCGATTTTTCGCGTTGTCAGCGGCAACTTTCTCGAGATGTTCGACTTCATGGTCTACGGCTTTTACGCCACGGCCATTGCCAAGACCTTCTTCCCTACCGACAGCGCGTTCGCGTCCCTGATGCTCTCCCTTGCCACCTTCGGCGCAGGCTTCCTGATGCGTCCGCTGGGGGCGATTTTCCTCGGTGCCTACATTGACCGTCACGGCCGTCGCCAGGGCTTGATCATCACCCTCGCCCTGATGGCGGCCGGTACCGTACTGATCGCCTGCGTCCCGGGTTACGCCACCCTTGGCGTCGCCGCGCCGCTGATCGTATTGTTCGGTCGTTTGCTGCAAGGCTTTTCGGCTGGCGTGGAACTGGGCGGCGTGTCGGTGTATCTGGCAGAAATCTCTACGCCGGGGCGCAAGGGCTTCTTCGTCAGCTGGCAGTCCGCCAGCCAGCAAGCCGCCGTGGTATTCGCCGGCCTGCTCGGTGTCGGGCTCAACCACTGGCTGAGCCCGGACCAAATGGGCGAATGGGGCTGGCGCGTGCCTTTCCTGATTGGCTGCATGATTGTTCCGGTGATTTTCGTGATTCGCCGCTCCCTGGAGGAAACGCCGGAATTCCAGGCCCGCAAACACCGCCCTACCCTGCAGGAAATCGTCCGTTCGATCGGCCAGAACTTTGGCATCGTCCTCGCCGGCATGGCGCTGGTGGTGATGACTACCGTTTCGTTCTATCTGATCACCGCCTACACCCCGACTTTTGGCAAGGCAGAGTTGCACTTGTCAGACTTCGATGCATTGCTGGTAACCGTGTGCATCGGTCTGTCGAACTTCTTTTGGCTGCCGGTGATGGGCGCCGTATCTGACAAGATCGGCCGTAAACCCCTGCTGCTGGCGGCAACGACGCTGGCAATCCTGACCGCCTACCCGGCACTGTCGTGGCTGGTGGCGAATCCGAGCTTCAGCCACCTGTTGATCGTCGAGTTGTGGCTGTCGTTCCTGTACGGCTCGTACAACGGCGCGATGGTGGTGGCCCTGACCGAAATCATGCCGGTAGAAGTGCGTACGACGGGTTTCTCCCTGGCCTACAGCCTGGCCACCGCAACGTTTGGTGGTTTCACGCCAGCCGCCTGCACCTACCTGATCCATGTGCTGGACAACAAGGCTGCGCCGGGAATCTGGCTCAGCGGCGCAGCGGTGCTGGGCCTGATCGCGACCCTGGTGCTGTTCCGTGGCAACAGGCATGCATTGCGTACGGCGCAAACCGTCATCCCCCACTGACCTGAATCGCGCACAAACAAAAACGCCCCGACAATGTCGGGGCGTTTTCATTTGCGGCTAAGGCTTAGCGCGGGAACGCTGGCGGGTTTACGCCGGCCATGTCTTCCATCACGCGAACCACCTGGCAGCTGTAACCGAACTCGTTGTCGTACCAGACATACAGAACGACGCGGTTATCCTGAGTGATGGTTGCCTCGGCATCCACGACACCGGCGTGACGCGAGCCCACGAAGTCAGTGGAAACCACTTCCTGCGAACTGACGTAATCGATCTGCTTGTGCAGTTCCGAGTGCATGGCCATCTGACGCAGGTACTCGTTGATTTCGTCGCGAGTGGTGGCCTTTTCCAGGTTCAGGTTCAGGATGGCCATCGACACGTTCGGCGTAGGTACGCGAATCGCGTTGCCGGTCAGCTTGCCCTTGAGCACTGGCAGTGCCTTGGCAGCGGCAGTGGCGGCACCGGTCTCGGTGATCACCATGTTCAGCGGCGCGGCGCGGCCACGACGGCTGCCCTTGTGGAAGTTGTCGATCAGGTTCTGGTCGTTGGTGAACGAGTGAACGGTTTCGACGTGGCCATTGACGATGCCGTACTGGTCGTTGACGGCCTTGAGCACCGGTACGATGGCGTTGGTGGTGCAGGACGCCGCCGAGATGATCTTGTCGTCAGGCGTGATGTCGCCATGGTTGATGCCGTGAACGATGTTCTTCAGCGCGCCTTTGCCCGGCGCGGTCAGAATAACGCGGGCAGCGCCCGGGCAGGCCAGGTGCTGGCCCAGGCCGTCGGCATCACGCCATACACCGGTGTTGTCGACGATCAGCGCGTTCTCGATGCCGTACTGGGTGTAGTCGACTTCGGACGGGTTCTTGGCGTAGATCACCTGAATCAGGTTGCCGTTGGCGGTGATGGTGTTGTTTTCTTCATCGATGGTGATAGTGCCATCGAACGGGCCGTGTACCGAGTCACGACGCAGCAGGCTGGCACGTTTGACCAGATCGTTTTCAGAGCCCTTGCGAACAACGATGGCACGCAGACGCAAGCCGTCGCCGCCACCGGTTTTTTCGATCAGGATGCGCGCCAGCAGACGGCCGATACGACCGAAGCCGTACAGCACGACATCGGTGCCTTTACGCGCGGAGGCGTTTTGCTGGCCCACGACATCGGCCAACTCTTCGCGAACGAATTGTTCGGCCGTGCGGCCATTGCCTTCAGCGCGGAACTTGAACGCCAACTTGCCCAGATCCACCGAAGCCGCGCCGAGCTTGAGCTCGCTCATGGCCTTCAGCAGAGGGAATGTTTCGTGGACGGAGAGTTCGCTATCGTCGGAAGAACGATGGCGAGCAAAGCGATGAGCCTTGAGAATCGCGATGACAGACTGGTTGATCAGGCTGCGGCCATAGATCGAGCTCACCACGTTGTTATTGCGGTAGAGCTGACCGATAAGCGGAATCATCGCTTCTGCGAGTGCTTCACGGTCGATCCATTCACCAAGACACTGGTCGGGCTTCTGAGTCACGGGAACCTTCCACATGTAGGGGCAGAAAAAAGGGGCTACATTATGCCGCCGAGAACCTCTCGTAGCAATGCGCGCTTGTCGTGCAACCGGTAACAAAACGCCGTCCAAAAAAATAACGCCTCGCGCAAGCCCAGTAAAACCGGGGCCTGCAGCGCAGTCAGTTTTTCGACGACTGTTAGACGATGTCTGTAACCCTCCGTAACACCACTCGATTTCGGCACTACATAATCGTCAAAAAAGTGCCTGTTTTTATGGTTACCACTACATTTTCCGGAAACAGCGAAGATAGACGCAGTCTGCAACTGACAGGCGGCACCGGACGCCGCTACAATTACCGACTTTGTCGCAACGCCTGGAGCTCAACCTTCCGTGCCTGTTCTGCGTCTACCGCTTCTCCCTGCTGCGGCAGGTAAACAGCACTGGGGCAATCTGCCCGGTGCTGCACTGAGCCTGGCCATTGCCGAGGCTGCCAGCGCTGCCAAGCGCTTCACGTTGCTGCTGACCGCCGACAGCCAGAGTGCCGAACGGCTGGAGCAGGAACTGAGCTTCTTCGCCCCGGATTTACCGGTGCTGCACTTCCCCGATTGGGAAACCCTGCCCTACGACCTGTTTTCGCCGCATCAGGACATCATCTCCCAGCGCATCGCCAGCCTTTACAGACTGCCGGAGCTGGAACATGGCGTGCTGGTGGTGCCGATCACCACGGCCCTGCATCGTCTGGCACCGACCAGGTTCCTGCTCGGCAGCAGCCTGGTGCTGGATGTCGGCCAGAAACTCGACGTCGAACAGATGCGCACGCGGCTCGAAGCCAGCGGCTACCGCTACGTCGATACGGTGTACGAACACGGCGAGTTCACGGTACGCGGCGCACTGATCGACCTGTTTCCGATGGGCAGCAAACTGCCTTATCGCATCGATCTGTTCGACGACGAAATCGAAACCCTGCGCACCTTCGACCCGGAAACCCAGCGCTCCATCGACAAGGTCGATTCGGTCAAACTGCTGCCGGCCAAGGAATTTCCGCTGCAGAAAGAAGCGGTCACCCGTTTCAAGGCGCGTTTTCGCGAGCGCTTCGACGTCGATTTCCGCCGCTGCCCGATCTTTCAGGATCTGAGCAGCGGCATCACCCCGGCCGGCATCGAGTACTACTTGCCGCTGTTCTTCGAGGAAACCTCGACCCTGTTCGATTACCTGCCCCAGGACACTCAGGTGTTCTCGCTGCCAGGAATCGAGCAAGCGGCAGAAAACTTCTGGAACGACGTGCGCAATCGTTATGAAGAACGCCGTGTCGATCCGTCACGTCCGTTATTGCCACCCGCCGAGCTGTTTCTGCCGGTAGAGGATTGCTTCGCCCGCCTGAAGAACTGGCCGCGCGTGGTGGCCAGCCAGCAGGACGTGGAAACCGGTGTCGGCCGCGAACGCTTCCCCGCGCAGGCACTGCCGGATCTGGCGATCGAAGCCAAGGCCACGCAGCCGTTGGCCGCGCTATCCAGCTTTCTCGACCAGTTCCCGGGACGCGTGCTGTTCACTGCCGAGTCTGCTGGTCGTCGCGAAGTGCTGCTGGAGTTGCTGGATCGACTGAAGCTGCGACCGAAAACCGTCGATAGCTGGCCAGACTTCGTCGCGGGCAAGGATCGCCTGGCGATCACCATTGCACCGCTCGACGAAGGCCTGATGCTCGATGACCCGGCACTGGCACTGGTCGCAGAAAGCCCGCTGTTCGGCCAGCGCGTGATGCAGCGTCGTCGCCGCGAGAAACGCGCCGACGCCAACAACGATGCGGTGATCAAGAACCTCACCGAATTGCGCGAGGGCGCGCCGGTGGTCCATATCGACCACGGTGTCGGCCGCTATCTCGGCCTGACGATTCTGGAAATCGACAACCAGGCCGCGGAATTCCTCACCCTCGAATACGCCGAGAACGCCAAGCTCTATGTGCCGGTGGCCAACCTGCATCTCATTGCCCGCTACACCGGCAGCGACGATGCCCTGGCCCCGCTGCACCGACTCGGCTCGGAGACCTGGCAGAAAGCCAAACGCAAGGCTGCCGAACAGGTCCGCGACGTGGCCGCCGAACTGCTCGACATCTATGCCCGTCGCGCCGCTCGCGAAGGTTACGCATTCGCCGATCCGAAAGCCGATTATGCGACGTTCAGCGCCGGTTTCCCGTTCGAGGAAACTCCGGACCAGCAAGCCACCATCGAAGCCGTGCGCGAGGACATGCTTGCGCCGAAGCCGATGGACCGGCTGGTCTGCGGTGACGTGGGTTTCGGCAAGACCGAAGTGGCCATGCGCGCCGCGTTCATCGCCGTGCACGGCGGCAAGCAAGTGGCAATCCTGGTGCCGACCACCCTGCTCGCCCAGCAGCACTACAACAGTTTCCGCGACCGCTTCGCCGACTGGCCGGTGACCGTTGAAGTGATGAGCCGCTTCAAGTCGGCAAAAGAAGTGAACGCGGCAGTGGCCGAACTGGCCGAAGGCAAAATCGACATCGTCATCGGCACCCACAAGCTGCTGCAGGACGACGTCAAGATCAAGAACCTGGGTCTGGTGATCATCGACGAAGAACACCGTTTCGGTGTCCGCCAGAAGGAACAGCTCAAGGCCCTGCGCAGCGAAGTCGACATTCTGACCCTGACCGCCACCCCGATTCCGCGCACGCTGAACATGGCGGTGTCGGGCATGCGCGACCTGTCGATCATCGCCACGCCGCCGGCGCGACGCCTGTCGGTGCGCACCTTCGTCATGGAGCAGAACAAGAGCACGGTGAAGGAAGCCTTGCTGCGGGAACTGCTGCGCGGCGGTCAGGTTTACTACCTGCACAACGACGTGAAGACCATCGAGAAATGCGCCGCCGAACTGGCCGAACTGGTGCCGGAGGCGCGCATCGGCATCGGGCACGGGCAGATGCGCGAGCGCGAACTCGAACAGGTGATGAGCGACTTCTACCACAAGCGCTTCAACGTGCTGATCGCCTCGACCATCATCGAGACCGGCATCGACGTGCCGAGCGCCAACACCATCATCATCGAGCGCGCCGACAAGTTCGGTCTGGCGCAGTTGCACCAGTTGCGCGGTCGCGTCGGTCGCAGCCACCACCAGGCCTACGCCTACCTGCTGACCCCGCCACGCCAACAGATCTCCGGCGATGCGGAAAAACGCCTGGAGGCGATTGCCAACACGCAAGACCTCGGCGCGGGTTTCGTACTGGCCACCAACGACCTGGAAATCCGTGGCGCCGGCGAACTGCTGGGCGATGGCCAGAGCGGGCAGATTCAAGCCGTCGGCTTCACGCTGTACATGGAAATGCTCGAGCGCGCGGTGAAATCGATCCGCAAGGGCGAACAGCCAAACCTCGATCAACCGCTCGGTGGCGGCCCGGAAGTCAACCTGCGGGTGCCGGCGCTGATTCCGGAGGATTACCTGCCGGATGTGCATGCACGGTTGATCCTCTACAAACGCATCGCGTCGGCCACCGACGAGGAAGGCCTCAAAGACCTGCAAGTGGAGATGATCGACCGCTTCGGCCTGCTGCCGGAACCGACCAAGAATCTGGTGCGCATCACTGCATTGAAATTACAGGCCGAACAGCTGGGCATCAAGAAGGTCGATGGCGGCCCGCAGGGCGGCCGAATCGAGTTCGCCGCACAGACCCCGGTCGATCCGATGACCCTGATCAAGCTGATTCAGAGTCAGCCAAAACGCTACAAATTCGAAGGCGCCACGATGTTCAAGTTCCAGGTGCCGATGGAGCGCCCGGAAGAGCGCTTTAATACTGTGGAGGCGCTGTTCGAGCGCCTCCTCCCGAAAACTGCTTGAAGGACGCCGCATGCGCCTGTTTCGCTCACTGACTTTGCTGCTGACCCCGCTCTTGATGACGCTGGCGGCACCCTCGGCGCTTGCCGATGACCTCTATCAGGTTGAAATGATTCTGATACGCCAGAACGCCGTCCCCGCCATCATCAGCCGTGCCGCACCGGAAGACTGGGCCGCCGGCGCCAGACGCCTTGACGATGCCAGCCTGCGCACGCCCGCATTGGGTGAAGTTGCCACCAAACTCGCTGCCAGCGGCGAATACAGTGTGCTGATGCACAAGGCCTGGCAGCAGCCTCTGGGCGAGTCACCGACCAAAGTCGCGATCAGCGACGGCAAGGAACAGTTCGGCCAGTTTCCCATCGAGGGCACGCTCGAAATGAAACTCGGGCGTTTCACCGACGTCAACGCCGATTTCTGGGTCAACCAGATCGACGCCAACGGCATGGTCACCGCCAGCGAACGCCTGAAACAGGACAGCCACACCAAAAATGGCCAGCTCAACTATCTGGACAACGGCCACCTGGCCATGCTGATCAAGATCACTTCGCTGACGGCGCCAGCGCCTCGGGAAGCACCTGAATCCATTCCGGACTGATCGAAGTCCTCATGCCCCCACCTCTGAGCAAACCGCTGGCTTCCTCCTGGGTCAGCCGGTTCAAGGAACAAAGCCTGGAGCGTGGCCGCCGCTACGCTCTGGAAAACCGGGTGCGGATCGTGCAGGTCGGCGACGCGACGATTACCGCCAGTTGCGAAGGCTCTGGCGGCAACCTCTATCGTCAGACGATCCACATGCGCGAATCGGCCAAAGGCACCCTGCTGATGGTCGACGCCACTTGCACCTGCCCGGTTCACAGCAACTGCAAACACTGTGCAGCGGTATTGCTGCACGTGCAGGAAACCCTCGAATACCCTGCCGCCACCAAAGACGCCGAACTGCTGGAAAAACTCCAGGCCGTCCTGGAAAACCGCGGTCCCAAGGCGTCGCCACAAGTACTGGTCGACAATGTACAGCCGGTGCCGCGCCTGTGGCTGGCCAGCGTCGAGTTCAGCGCCTTCGAACCGCGCAATGGCAAGATGCAGCGCTATATCCAGCACCGTGCGGCACTGTCGTTCAGTTATCTGGACGAATACGTCAGCGGGCAGAAAAACAGCGACATTCTGATACGCCAGGAAGCTCAGACACTGCGGGTCAAACGCCACCCGGAGGTTGAGCAAAGCTACCGCGAACAACTGCGGATTCTCGGCTTTCGCATAGCCACAAGGCAGAGCAAGGCTCTACCGGAAAGCGCCGGCGAACTCTATGAAATGGTCAATGATAGCGCCTGGCTGACGTTTACGCTGAACGACCTGCCGAAGCTGCGCATCCAAGGCTGGGAACTGCTGGTAGACGATGAATTCGGCTTCGACCTGACTGCCGTGGACGACTGGTACGCCACCGTCGAGCAGACGCCAGAGCGCGACTGGTTTGATCTGGAGCTGGGTATCATCGTCAATGGCGAACGCTTGAGCCTTTTGCCGATCCTGCTCAACCTGATGCGCTCGCACACAGAAATCCTCAACCCCGAACGCCTCGCCCGGCGCCGGGACGATGAGCTGATTCTGGTGAACATCCCGCAACGCAACAGTGAGCACGGCCCCCTGCAGGTCGCCCTGCCGCTCGGCCGGTTGAAACCGGTGCTGGCGACGCTGGGTGAGTTCTATCTGCAAGAGCCGGGCGAAACCTCCCTGCGCCTGAGCAAGGCTGACGCCACCCGCCTCAATTCGCTGGAAGACATCCCCCTGCTGTGGGAGGGCGGAGAACAGATTCGCAGCTTCGCCCAACGCTTGCGCGATATCCGCGACTATAACGCCGAAGCGCCGCAGGGGCTGAACGCGACACTGCGCCCTTATCAGCTCGAAGGCTTGAGCTGGATGCAGTCGCTGCGGCAACTTGAAGTCGGCGGGATTCTTGCGGATGACATGGGTCTGGGTAAAACCCTACAGACCCTGGCGCACATTCTCAGCGAGAAAAACGCCGGGCGACTGGATCGACCCTGCATGGTAGTGATGCCCACCAGCCTGATCCCCAACTGGCTGGATGAAGCGGCACACTTCACACCACAGCTCAAAGTGGTAGCCCTGTACGGCGCCAGCCGCAAAAAGCATTTCGAACATCTGGCCGAGTACGACCTGATCCTCACGACCTACGCGCTGCTGCCCAAGGATGTCGAGCACCTGTCCCGGCAACCGCTGCACGTATTGGTGCTGGACGAGGCGCAGTACATCAAGAATCCGAACAGCAAAGCCGCCCAGGCCGCCCGCGAATTGAACGCCCGCCAGCGCCTGTGCCTGAGCGGAACCCCTCTGGAAAACCACCTGGGCGAGTTGTGGTCGCTGTTTCACTTTCTGCTGCCCGGCTGGCTCGGCGACGTCAAAAGCTTCAACGCCGATTACCGCGTGCCGATCGAAAAACGCGCCAGTGAGGTCAGACTTCAACACCTCAATGGCCGGATCAAACCGTTCCTGCTGCGGCGCACCAAGGAACAGGTCGCGACCGAGCTGCCGCCGAAGACCGAGATCATCCACTGGGTCGACCTCAACGAGGCCCAGCGCGATGTGTACGAAACCATGCGCCTGGCGATGGACAAGAAGGTGCGCGACGAGATCACCCGCAAAGGCGTGGCGCGCAGCCAGATCATCATTCTCGAAGCGCTGCTCAAGCTGCGGCAGGTCTGCTGCGACTTGCGCCTGGTCAACGATGCCACCCTGCCCGCCCGTGGCAGCACCTCGGGCAAGCTCGACAGCCTGATGGAAATGCTCGAAGAACTGTTCGAGGAAGGACGGCGGATTCTGCTGTTTTCCCAGTTCACTTCAATGCTGTCGCTGATTGAGGAGGAGCTGAAAAAACGCAATGTTGCCTATGCGCTGCTGACAGGACAGACCCGGGATCGGCGCACCCCCGTGAAGGAATTCCAGAGCGGCAAGCGTCAGATCTTTCTCATCAGCCTGAAGGCCGGTGGTGTTGGCCTGAACCTGACAGAAGCGGACACCGTCATTCACTACGATCCGTGGTGGAACCCGGCGACGGAAAACCAGGCTACCGACCGCGCCTATCGCATTGGCCAGGAAAAACCTGTGTTCGTCTACAAGATGATTGCGCGAGGAACGGTCGAGGAGAAGATTCAGCATCTGCAACGGGAAAAATCCGACCTGGCGGCTGGCGTGCTGGATGGCCGCAAAGCCGGAGACTGGCAACTGCAGAGTGATGATATCGAGGCGTTGTTCGCACCGTTGCCGGACAAGTTCGACAGGCGCTGAAATTTTTGTCGTTTACCAGATCGATTCGCGGGCAAGCCCGCTCCCACAGAGATAGCGCTTAACCTGTGGGAGCGGGCTTGCCCGCGAATGGCTCGACTCGGTTTTGAGCCGGACTCAGCCCTTCAACACCCGCGCCAGCGTCGACTTCACCTTGCCCATGCCGTCATGCAGCGCCTGCTCGATCTCGGCCATGGTGATCACTGCCGTAGTCTTGCCCGCCGCCGGATTCACCACCAGCGACAGGCAGGCGTAATCCAGATCCAGCTCACGGGCCAGCGCAGCTTCCGGCATACCGGTCATGCCGACGATGTCGCAACCGTCGCGCTCCAGACGCACGATCTCGGCCACCGTTTCCAGTCTCGGGCCCTGGGTGCAGGCGTAAACGCCTTGATCGCTGTACTCGCAACCTTCGGCGGCCAATGCGGCAATCAGTTGCTGACGCAGTGGCTCGCTGTAGGGGAAGCTGAAGTCGATGTGCGTGACGTGTTCCAGATCGTCGGCGAAATAGGTGTGTTCGCGCCCGCTGGTGTAGTCCACGATCTGATGCGGCACGCAGAAATGCCCGGTGCCCATCGCCGGATGAATCCCGCCCACGGCGTTGACCGCAATGACCGCTTCGGCCCCGGCCTGCTTCAACGCCCACAGATTGGCGCGGTAGTTGACCTTGTGCGGCGGGAAACGATGGGGATGGCCATGCCGGGCGAGGAACAGCACTTCCTTGCCGGCATATTCGCCAATCTGGACGTCAGCTGACGGCGCACCATAGGGGGTATCCACCGCCAGCGACTGACGAATGCTCAAGCCTTCCAGCTGGGTCAGGCCCGTGCCACCGATGATTGCGTAAACCGTCATAGTGAAAAATCCTTAATCGATCAATTGAGCGTCTTTGAGCGCACCGACAGCGGTCAGCCAGCGCGGATCCTGACGGTATTCTGTATTGGCGAACGCCTGACCACGCATGCGTGCGATACGTGGTGACGGCTTGACCTTCATCTTTTGCGCGGCACTCAGGGCCAGCTCGGCAGCAGCCCGATCGTTGCACACCAGACCCATGTCGCAACCGGCACTGAGCGCGGCTTCGATACGACTGGCAGCATCACCCACCACATGCGCGCCAGCCATCGACAGGTCGTCGCTGAAGATCACGCCGTCGAACTGCAACTCACCGCGCAGGATGTCCTGCAACCAGCGCCGGGAGAAACCGGCGGGCTGAGCATCGACTTGCGGATAAATCACATGGGCCGGCATGACGGCGGCCAGTTGCTTGCTGAGTCGGGCGAAGGGCACCAGATCGTTGGCACGAATCTCTTCGAGGCTGCGCTCGTCGTTGGGAATTGCGACGTGGGAATCGGCTTCCGCCCAGCCATGACCGGGAAAATGCTTGCCGGTGGCAGCCATACCGGCACTGTTCATGCCATTGATGAAAGCACCGGCGAGCCGTGCGGCGCGCTCAGGATCACCTTCAAAGGAACGGGTGCCGACGACAGCGCTGCGCTGATAATCCAGATCCAGCACCGGCGCGAAACTCAGGTCGAGCCCCACCGCCAATACTTCGGTGGCCATGATCCAGCCGCATTGTTCGGCCAGATATTCGGCATTCGGATTGTCAGCGATGGCGCGCATGGCCGGCAGGCGTACGAAGCCCTGACGCAGACGCTGGACGCGACCGCCTTCCTGATCAACCGCCAGCAAAAGATCCGGACGGATCGCGCGAATCGCTGCACTCAGCTCGCGCACCTGGCGTGGATGCTCGATGTTTCGGGCAAAAATGATCAGGCCGCCCACTTCGGGCTGGCGCAACAATTGGCGATCTTCGGCCGTCAGCCAGGTACCGGCGACATCCACCATCAACGAGCCTTGCAGGCCAGCAGTCATAGAAATTCCTTGAAAACGAAAAACCCGCTGCCCACGAAACCACCACCAGGGTCATTATCCGGCAGGACGGTGATTTCAATGAGAAACGGGTTCAGAACGAGAGTCGGCATGGGCGGCTAGCTTAGCGGATGTCCGCCGCCACGCCCACCCATGGACAGTCAAACCTTGGCAGGCGCCGGTACTGACTTGCTGCGCGGCCGCAACTGCGCCGTAGCCATGGCCGGATCGGTGACACCGGTTTCGGCACGCATGCCGGCCGCCAGGAACGGCACCATCAGGCGCATGACTTGCTCGATGGAGGTATTGACACCGAAATCGGTCTCGGCGATCGCACGCAACGCCTTGATACCCGACATGCTGAACGCCGCCGCACCCAGCATGAAATGCACGCGCCAGAACAGCTCGATAGGAGGAATGCGCGGTGCGGCCTCGTTCACCAGCAACATGTAGCGACGGAACACCTTGCCGTACATATCTTCCAGATAACGGCGCAGGTGTCCCTGGCTCTGGCTGAATGCCAGACCGAGCAAACGCATGAAAATCGACAGATCGTTGCCACTGCGAGGCTGTACCACCAGAGCCTGCTCGACAAGGATCTCCAGCAGCTCTTCCAGTGAAGGCTTGTTCTCTGGCTTGGCCTGACGCCGCTCCAGCTCTTTGTCGAGACTGATGCAGAACGGGCCGAGAAAGCGCGAGAAAACCGCCTGGATCAGCGCCTTTTTCGAGCCAAAATGATAATTCACCGCTGCCAGGTTGACCCCTGCCTTGCTGGTGATCAGACGCAACGAGGTTTCAGCGAAACCTTTTTCCGCGAACAGCTGTTCTGCAGCATCAAGAATGCGTTCAACGGTTTCCGACTGGGCCATGGCTACTCCGCCTGACAAACACTTGTTTGAAACATACGTTTCAGCCTATGCCTTGTCAAGCCTGCCGGTTCGTTTTGGGAATGGTCGGTCAGATATTTAACCACAACAAGGACGCCGCATTAATCGACGCCGTCACTGACCGTCCGGCGCCCTGGCAAAAAACGAGCATTGCCAAGATCGCTTCACTGTATATAATCCCAGTCACTGTATAAAAAGACAGAGCGATCATTATGCTTAAGCTGACGCCACGCCAAGCCGAGATTCTGGCTTTCATCAAACGTTGCCTCGAAGACAATGGCTATCCGCCGACCCGCGCGGAAATCGCTCAGGAACTGGGCTTCAAATCACCCAATGCGGCCGAAGAGCATCTCAAGGCGCTCGCCCGCAAAGGCGCGATCGAAATGACACCTGGCGCCTCTCGCGGCATTCGCATCCCCGGTCTCGAAGCCAAGGTCGACGAATCCACCCTGCCGATCATCGGCCGCGTGGCTGCCGGCGCACCGATTCTCGCCGAGCAACATATCGAAGAGTCCTGCAATATCAATCCGGCCTTCTTCCACCCTCGTGCTGATTATCTGCTGCGAGTCCACGGGATGAGCATGAAGGACATCGGCATTTTCGACGGCGACCTGCTGGCCGTTCACACGACCCGGGAAGCACGCAACGGCCAGATCGTCGTTGCCCGGATCGGCGACGAAGTGACGGTCAAGCGCTTCAAGCGCGATGGCAGCAAAGTCTGGCTGATCGCCGAAAATCCCGAGTTCGCTCCCATCGAAGTCAACCTGAAAGACCAGGAACTGGTGATCGAAGGCTTGAGTGTCGGCGTAATCCGCCGCTAAAGGAGGCTTTATGCAGTTCCCACACGCACCTCAGCAAACACAACTGCCGTTGTTCGAGGCGTTTCTGGCACAACCACTGGCCCCGATACTCAAGGATCCGGCGGAGCGCACATGGAATGTCGAACCTGAAGCGTACAGCGAACTTTCGCTGCGCGGTGCGACCGGGAACTGCCTGAACCTGCTTGCACCGATTCTTCGTGAATTGAGCGACGATCAGGACGCGCGCTGGCTGACCCTGATTGCACCACCCGCGAGCCTGACACAGGCCTGGCTACGAGAGGCAGGATTGAATCGCGAGCGCATCCTTTTATTGCAACCGCGCGGCACACAGAGCGCCATGCAGTTGGCTTGCGAGGCCCTGCGCCTTGGTCGAAGCCACACTGTAGTGACGTGGATGAATCCGCTTAACGCAGCCTCACGCCAACAACTGATCAGCGCCGCCCGCATCGGGGACGCTCAAAGCCTGAATATTCGATTGGGCTGACTGCATGCGCGCCATCTTAAGCGCGGGGCTTCTCAAGGGATAGAGAAGCCGAACCGAAGTGACAATCGACGGGCGGTGTTCAATGAAGAACTCGCGGCCCCTCTTCCTTATCAAATTCGCCTTCAACCATTCGACCGGCCATCTGCACGCCGACGCTCAGCATTGCTTTGGCAATCTCAACATGCTGTCCCTGCAGAAACGCCTTGGCATCCTCGGAAAAATCCAGCGTCACCAGGGAACCCTCGTCCTCGGCCCTGCGCAGTTCGATTCGGCCGTCTGGTAGCTCGACAATTTCTAGAAAGGACGTTGGCATATAGGTGTGTTCTCCGCGAAAGGCAGGGATTATATAGACATCATTCAAGATTCGCTCAGGATCTTGACCAGCAGCATGCATCTCGTCGCCGCCAACCAAGTCTCCATCAGCATTCGTTCAAGCCTTCACGGAAGCGGACAGCCAACCCCTTCAGGTGTTGTCGCCAGCTCTCCAGCTCTTGCCGGCTCAATTCTTCCGGCGCCTGCTCTTCATCCAGATTTACCGCCTGAATCAGCGGCTGGGTCACATCACCCTTCGGCTTGTGTGGCACCCGTGGTGGCTGAAACAGCGCCGAATGTGCCGCCAGCAATTTCGCCAGCCAGGTTTCCGGATTACGCGCCAACTCGATCATCTCGGCCAGTTCCGGAATTGCAATAGACTCAAGCACTTCGCTGGTCAACAGGGTTTCCGCTCGTGGTGCGTTAGCCTGTGGCAACCGATAGAACCCTGCAATCTCGTGACACAGCCCCAGTAACGCACCGTAGAGATGAAACAGCGCCGATTCGCGCCCGGCCTGTATCAGCGCCAGCGAATTCATTGTCCGCCCCTCTTCGGCCCTGGCCAGCGCCTCCAGCGACAATCCCGCGAAATAGATCTTCTGATTGGTACGGGTATAGAGCTCGTAAGCCATATCGGCACTCTCCGCGGCGAAATAAATGCTTCATACAAGTCGGACAGTGTCATGGATCAACCAATCCGACCGCAAGCATTAAACAAAAGGCCGCGTGAAAACCCGAGGGTTGCCATGCGGCCTTTTGCGCTGACGAAGCCGCTCAGGACTTCATCAGC
Source organism: Pseudomonas sp. BW7P1 (assembly GCF_024981055.1). Lineage (NCBI taxonomy): Bacteria > Pseudomonadati > Pseudomonadota > Gammaproteobacteria > Pseudomonadales > Pseudomonadaceae > Pseudomonas > Pseudomonas sp. BW7P1. The sequence continues at coordinate 4,257,745 of NZ_CP103374.1, forward strand.
TCAACATCAGCTCAAGCCTTCGCTTTTGCCGGACGCTTGTCTTCAACCGTCCATTTGCCACCGTCGAAGAAAGCCTTCCAGCCTGTCGGCTTGCCGTCGACTTCGGTCTGGACGTACTGTTCCTTGGTCTTGCGGCTGTAGCGGATTACCGCCGGCAAACCGTCCGGATCCTTCTGCGGCGCGTCGCACAGGAAGTGATACTTCGGATCAATCTCGTCCTTGTGGGGCAGAAGCTCGATGACCAGCGGTGCACGTGTCTCGCGATTCTTGGGGAACTGACTGGCCGCCAGGAACAGACCGGAAGCACCGTCACGCAAGATGTAGGTGTCGTTGACCTTTTCGCATTTCAGCTCGGGCATCTTCACCGGATCCATCTTCGGCGGCGCTGCATCGCCGCTTTTCAGCAGCTTGCGAGTATTCTTGCAGGTCGGGTTGGTGCAACCGAAGAACTTGCCGAAACGGCCGGTCTTGAGCTGCATCTCACTGCCGCACTTATCGCACTCCAGGCTCGGACCTTCATAGCCCTTGATGCGGTAGCTGCCTTCTTCGATCTCATAGCCGGCGCAATCCGGGTTGTTACCGCAAATGTGCAGCTTGCGCTTTTCGTCGAGCAGGTAAGCATCCATCGCCGTGCTGCAGATCGGGCAACGGTGCTTGCCACGCAGAACCAGAGATTCCGACTCCCCCTCATCGTCCGCAGCAATTTCATCACCCGGCACAAGATTGACGGTGGCCTTGCAACGCTCTTTCGGCGGCAGGCTGTAACCCGAGCAGCCGAGGAACACACCAGTGGATGCAGTACGAATCTGCATCGGACGACCGCAGGTGGTGCACGGAATATCGGTCATCACCGGCTGGTTGGCGCGCATGCCGGCTTCCGGGCTCTCAGCCACTTCAAGCTTTTTCTTGAAGTCGCCGTAGAACTCGTCCAGCACGTTTTTCCAGTCACGTTCACCCTGGGCCACATCGTCGAGGTTCTCTTCCATGCCGGCAGTAAAGCCATAGTCCATGAGGTTCGAGAAGCTTTCGGACAGGCGTTCGGTGACGATGTCGCCCATTTTTTCCGAATAGAAACGACGGTTGTGCAACGTCACATAGCCGCGGTCCTGAATGGTCGAAATGATCGCCGCATAGGTCGAAGGACGACCGATACCGCGCTTTTCCATTTCCTTGACGAGGCTGGCTTCCGAATAACGGGCCGGCGGTTTGGTGAAATGCTGAGTCGGATCAAGCTTGATCAGCTTCATCACATCGCCCTGGGCCATGTCCGGCAGGACATCGTCGTCGCCAGGCTTGGTGATTTGCGGCAGAACGCGAGTGTAGCCGTCGAACTTCAGAATTCGGCCCTTGGCACGCAGTTCGAAGTCGCCAGCGGCCACGCTGACAGTGGTCGACAGGTATTGCGCGGGCAGCATCTGGCACGCCAGGAACTGGCGCCAGATCAGCTCATAGAGGCGCTCAGCGTCACGCTCCATGCCCGACAGCTTGCTAGGCGTGGTATTGGCGTCGGAAGGACGAATCGCTTCGTGAGCCTCCTGCGCGCCTTCCTTGCTGCTGTAGACGTTCGGCGTTTCCGGCAGGTACTTTTTGCCGAATTCGTCTTCGATATAGGTACGCGCCATCGCTACGGCATCCGCCGAGAGATTGGTCGAGTCGGTACGCATATAAGTGATGTAGCCGGCTTCGTACAGACGCTGGGCCATCATCATGGTTTTCTTCACGCCAAAGCCCAGACGATTGCTCGCAGCCTGCTGAAGCGTGGACGTGATGAACGGTGCCGACGGCTTGCTGCTGGTCGGTTTGTCTTCGCGCTTGACGATGCTGTAGCTGGAGGACTTCAGCTTCTCCAGCGCCGCCATGGCCTGGGCCTCGTTGAGCGGCTTGAAAACCTCGCCTTTCTCACGCGCGACTTCGAAGCGCACGGTCGAGCCTTTTGCGGTGCCGAGGTCAGCGTGCACTTCCCAGTATTCTTCCGGGATGAAGGCGCGAATTTCACGTTCGCGCTCGACCACCAGCTTCACGGCCACCGATTGCACCCGACCGGCAGACAGACCGCGAGCAATCTTCGCCCACAACAGCGGCGAAACCATGTAACCCACGACGCGATCGAGGAAACGGCGGGCCTGCTGGGCGTTCACTCGATCGATATCGAGCTCACCAGGCTCCGAGAACGCTTCCTGAATCGCCTTCTTGGTGATCTCGTTGAACACCACGCGCTTGTAGCGGCTGTCATCACCACCAATGGCTTCGCGCAGGTGCCAGGCAATGGCTTCCCCCTCGCGATCCAAGTCGGTTGCGAGATAGATGGTGTCAGCATCCTTGGCGAGCCGGCGCAGCTCTTCGATGACTTTTTCCTTGCCCGGAAGGATCTCGTACTTGGCTTTCCAGCCGTGATCCGGATCGACTCCCATGCGCGAGACCAACTGCTTGCGCGCCTTCTCTTTCGGCGACAGTGCTGGCGCCTCACCAGCAGCTGCCTTGCCGCGCTTGGCGGACGGCTCTTTGCCGGCGCTAGCCGAACCGCTGGTGGGCAGGTCTCGGATATGGCCGATACTCGACTTCACCACGTATTGGTTGCCCAGATACTTGTTGATGGTCTTGGCCTTAGCCGGGGATTCCACAATGACCAGCGATTTGCCCATGGATCGGAAAATTCCTGAATTCTAGAAGTGAAAGGCGGTTGGCGCCTGACGCGGCACCGCTATATATAGTGGCTACAAGGTGAGGTCAAGCGCAGGGTTTTGCGCGCCCTCGCCTCACGGCTTCGAAAAAAGGCTTGGTTCGGCTTGCACCAAAGCAAAGCGTGGGACCTGCTCGCCGTCAACTTCGACGGACTCCAGGAACATGCTCAAGGGACGTACCCAGAAGCCATAATCACCATACAGGGCTTGGTAAAAGACCACCTCCTCTTCGGTCTCGGAATGCCGCGCAACACTGAATACGCGGTACTGCGGACCTTTGTAATGTTGGTAGAGCCCAGGTTGTATCGGCATGCTTCGGCCCTCACTCAAATTTTTTCAAAATAAATACAAAAATAAATCCGCAAAAACAAAAACCGGGGCACTTGGCCCCGGCTTCCATCGACGAGACGCTTAAACGCGTTCGAAGACGGTGGTGATGCCCTGGCCGAGGCCAACGCACATGGTCGCCACCCCGAAGGTGCCGCCATTCTGCTTCATCACGTTCAGCAAGGTGCCGGAAATACGGGCACCGGAGCAACCGAACGGGTGACCCAGGGCGATCGCGCCGCCGTGCAGGTTAACCTTCTCATTCATCTTGTCGAGCACTTTCAGGTCCTTCAGCACTGGCAGAGCCTGTGCCGCGAACGCTTCGTTGAGCTCGAAGAAGTCGATGTCGTTGATGGTCAGACCGGCACGCTTGAGCGCTTTCTGGGTCGACGGCACTGGACCATAACCCATGATTGCCGGATCCACACCCGCCACCGCCATCGAACGAATGACGGCCATTGGCTGGATACCCAGATCCTGCGCACGCTGTGCCGACATCACGATCATGCACGAAGCACCATCGGTGATCTGCGACGAAGTACCGGCAGTCACGGTACCACCCTTTGGATTGAATGCCGGCTTCAGAGCCGCCAGGCTTTCCAGGGTGGTTTCCGGACGAATGGTCTCGTCGTAGTCGAAGGTTTTCAGGAAACCGTTCTCGTCGTAGCCCTGCATCGGGATGATTTCATCCTTGAACTTGCCTTCCACGGTTGCCTTGTGGGCCAACTGATGGGAACGCACGCCAAAGGCGTCCTGCTGTTCGCGAGTGATGCCGTGCATTTTACCGAGCATTTCAGCGGTCAGGCCCATCATGCCCGAGGCTTTCGCCGCGTACAGGGACATGTGCGGGTTCGGATCGACACCGTGCATCATGCTCACGTGGCCCATATGCTCGACGCCACCCACCACGAAAACGTCACCGTTGCCGGTCATGATCGCTTGCGCAGCGGTGTGCAGTGCGCTCATCGACGAACCGCACAGACGGCTGACGGTCTGGCCGGCCGACGTGTGCGGGATCTGGGTCATCAGCGACGCCATGCGCGCGATGTTCCAGCCTTGCTCCAGGGTCTGGTTCACACAGCCCCAGATCACGTCCTCGACTTCGGCAGGATCGACCTTGGTGTTGCGCTCCAGCAGTTTGCTGATCAGGTGCGCCGACATGTCTTCGGCGCGGGTGTTGCGGTGCATGCCGCCCTTGGAGCGGCCCATCGGAGTACGACCGAAATCGACAATCACGACGTCTCTAGGATTCAAGCTCATAAGTTCACTCTCACTCTGGTTGGGGGCGCTTAACCGAAGAAGCTCTGGCCGTTCTTGGCCATTTCGCGCAGCTTCGCGGTCGGGTGGTACAGCGCGCCCAAATCAGCGTACTGGTCGGCCAGGGCAACGAACTCGGCGACACCGATCGAGTCGATGTAGCGCAGCGCACCGCCACGGAACGGAGGGAAACCAATGCCGTAGACCAGACCCATGTCGGCTTCGGCAGCGGTCTCGACGATACCGTCTTCCAGGCAGCGCACGGTTTCCAGGCACAGCGGGATCATCATCCAGTTGATGATGTCTTCGTCAGTGACTTCGCGTTGCTCGTAGACGATCGGCTTGAGCACTTCCAGTACCGACGGATCGGCGACTTTCTTCTGCTTGCCTTTCTTGTCGGCCTCGTAGGCATAGAAGCCCTTGCCGTTCTTCTGACCCAGACGCTTGGCTTCGTAAAGCACGTCAACGGCGGAACGACGGTCATCCTTCATGCGATCCGGGAAACCTTCAGCCATCACGTCACGACCGTGGTGGCCGGTGTCGATGCCGACCACGTCCATCAGGTATGCCGGGCCCATCGGCCAGCCGAATTTTTCCATGATCTTGTCGATACGGACGAAGTCCACACCGGCACTGACCAGTTTGGCGAAACCGCCGAAATACGGGAACAGTACGCGGTTGACCAGGAAGCCCGGGCAGTCGTTGACGACGATCGGGTTCTTGCCCATTTTCTTGGCGTAGGCAACGGTGGTGGCGATGGCCAGCTCGCTGGACTTCTCGCCACGGATCACTTCCACCAGCGGCATCATGTGCACCGGATTGAAAAAGTGCATGCCGACGAAGTTTTCCGGACGCTTGAGGGCCTTGGCCAGCAGGCTGATGGAAATGGTCGAGGTATTGGACGCGAGGATGGTGTCCTCTTTGACCTGATCTTCGACTTCCGCCAGAACGGCTTGCTTGACCTTCGGATTCTCGACCACGGCTTCAACGACCAGATCGACATGACCGAAATCGCCGTAGGACAGCGTCGGACGAATGCCATTGAGCACTTCAGCCATTTTCGCCGCGGTCATGCGGCCTTTATCAACGCGACCGACCAGCAGTTTGGCGGCTTCAGCCAGACCTTGCTCGATACCGTGCTCGTTGATGTCCTTCATCAGGATCGGCGTACCTTTGGAGGCCGACTGATAGGCGATACCGCCACCCATGATGCCGGCGCCCAGTACGGCAGCCTGCTTCACGTCCTTGGCGATTTCGTCATAGGCCTTGGCCTTTTTCTTCAGTTCCTGATCGTTCAGGAACAGGCCGATCAGGCTCTGCGCAGCAGAAGTCTTGGCCAGTTTCACGAAACCTGCAGCTTCGACTTCCAGCGCCTTGTCACGACCGAAGTTCGCGGCTTTCTGGATGGTCTTGATCGCTTCGACCGGGGCCGGATAGTTCGGACCCGCCTGGCCGGCCACGAAACCCTTGGCGGTTTCGAAAGCCATCATTTGTTCGATGGCGTTCAGCTTGAGTTTTTCCAGCTTCGGCTGACGCTTGGCCTTGTAGTCGAACTCGCCGGAAATGGCACGCTTGATCAGTTCGACGGAAGCCTCCAGCAGCTTCTCGGGAGCCACCACGGCATCTACGGCTCCGACCTTCAGCGCGTCTTCAGGACGGTTTTCCTTGCCGGCGGCAATCCACTCGATGGCGTTGTCGGCACCGATCAGGCGCGGCAGACGCACGGTACCGCCGAAGCCCGGGTAGATGCCCAGTTTGACTTCCGGCAGACCGATCTTGGCCTTGGTGGACATGACGCGGTAGTCCGCTGCCAGGCACATTTCCAGACCGCCACCCAGGGCGATGCCGTTGATCGCGGCCACGGTCGGAACGTTGAGGTCTTCGAAATCGCTGAAGATCTTGTTGGCTTCGAGATTGCCTGCAACCAGCTCGGCATCCGGCAGCTTGAAGTTGTCGACAAATTCAGTGATGTCGGCGCCGACGATGAACACGTCCTTGCCACTGCTGACGATCACGCCCTTGATCGAAGCATCTGCCTTGATGGTGTCCACAGCCTGACGCAGCTCGTTCAGGGTAAGACGGTTGAACTTGTTGACGGACTCACCCTTGAGGTCGAATTTCAATTCGACGATGCCACTTTCAAGAGCTTTAACCGTGATGGCTTTACCTTCGTAAATCATCAACTGATCTCCACGATATGGAAGCTGAACAGTACACGTCGGACGCAGGCAAATGGCTCGGCAGGACGTTTTTTCGTCAATGCTGACACCCATCCGCCCGGCACACCCGCCAACGCGATAGTCGGGATTCTGTAGGAGCAGTCTGCAATACAAACGCTCAATTCATACGCCCGTTTGATTTGGGTACGCCACCTTCACGGAATTTCCGACAATTGTCAATCGCCCTAAATGCGGGTTGAAAAGCGACTTTGCGGTCATTTCTGTAGGACGCAGCCCGGCCACACACGCTTGCATGTCAGGGCATTCATAAGATTAATAGTTAGAAAAGTCGCCCTAATTCGCTGCAAGCCTTGTTTAACAGGCTACGCTGGCGGGACCACGAAAGAAAATGGCTGCATGACTGCAGACCGGCTCGCCCGGTTCAACGTCAAAAAGAATGTCCGGCCTGCCTGGCCAATCCCGCCCGACGAATCATGTCAGGCTTTTTATTGCTCGTCTGCCAGACGTTTCACACCATTGCAGCACGAAACGTCTACGATTCATGCCAGTGCTTTCAGCGTAGCGTCGATTTGAAGCAAAACCGAAGCGTCACCCTTCTCGCCCCAATAAAGTGCAATCATCTGCTGGTCGGCCTCGACCTTGAAAACATTGCCTGGCAATTTTTCGAAATGACTTTGAAGAAGCGGGTCCTCACAGACTTCCTGCCACTGATTGACCCAGATCCCGGGGCTTTTCTGCCAGTAAGTCCAGCACGACGGCTGTTTGCCGCGCCGTGGCCGATGATATTGCGCACAGGGGTTTGGAGGTTCCTGGCTCAGCCAGTGCGGCCATTCCTGAGGGGCCAGCTGCATGGCCAACCCGATGCGCCGAGCCTCGGCGCGCAAGGCTATTCGGTCACTCTGCGCACGGGACGGGCGCAACCATGCCAGCGGACTCAACACCACCAGCAGGATTGACACCACCAGCCAGACCGTCATATCTCTACTCCCGAATCTTGATGAGCCCATCGTGTCACTTTGGAACCAATGCGCTCGAAACCAGCCATACTTAACAATATTGATCCCTCACGAGGAGCACCTCATGCCCTACCACTATATTCTGGTCGCCGTAGATCTGACCGAAGAGTGCGACCCTGTGATCCACCGCGCCCGAGAGCTGTCGGTGAGCAATGGCGCCAAGTTGTCGCTGGTGCATATCGTCGAACCGATGGCCATGGCTTTCGGCGGTGACGTACCCATGGATCTGTCACAACTGCAACAACAGCAATTCGATCAGGCCAAGGAACGCCTCGAGCGCCTGAAGCACAAATATTCCGAACTGGAAGGCTCCAATTGCCATCTGACCTACGGCCAGCCACGTCAGGAAATCCATCATTTCGCCAAGGAACAGGGATGCGACCTGATCGTGGTCGGCAGCCATGGCCGACATGGTCTGGCCCTGTTGCTGGGTTCGACTGCCAACGATGTCCTGCACGGCGCGCCTTGCGACGTGCTGGCGGTGCACCTGGTCAAACGCTGATTACAGGCAAAAGCTGAAAAGCCCGGCATCCATGACTGGAGCCGGGCTTTTTTCATGCCTGGAAACCATCAGGCATCCAGTTCGGCCCAGCGTTCCACCAGTGCATCCAGCTCGGCCTGCATCTGCTCCAGCGAAGCAATGACCCTGGCCGTCTCGGCCGGCGGACGCTGATAGAAACCGGCTTCGGCCATTTCAGCCTCCACGGCAGCGATCTGCTGCTCCTTGGCGTCGATCTCGCCCGGCAGCGCCTCCAGTTCGCGCTGAAGCTTGTAGCTCAGCTTCTTCTTCGCAGCCGGAGCCGCAGCAACCGGTGCGACAACCGGAGCCGGTTCGGCAGTGACCACCGCCGAGTTCAGGTCGGCCTTGCCGGATTTGCTTTCGGTGACGCCCAGAAGGCGCGGTGAACCGCCCTGACGGATCCAGTCCTGATAGCCGCCAACGTATTCGCGAACCTTGCCTTCACCTTCGAAGACCAGCGTGCTGGTGACCACGTTGTCGAGGAATGCCCGGTCGTGGCTGACCATCAGTACGGTGCCGTTGAAGGTCAGCAACACCTCTTCGAGCAGTTCGAGGGTTTCCACATCGAGGTCGTTGGTCGGTTCGTCGAGCACCAGCAGGTTGGCAGGTTTGCTGAACAGTTTGGCCAGCAGCAGGCGCGCTCGCTCACCACCGGACAAGGCCTTCACCGGCGTGCGGGCACGCTGCGGGCTGAACAGGAAGTCGCCAAGGTAACTCAGCACGTGGCGGCTCTGACCATTGATTTCGATGAAATCGCGACCTTCGGCGACGTTGTCGACCACGGTCTTTTCCAGATCCAGTTGATGGCGCAACTGGTCGAAGTAGGCCACATCGATCCTGGTGCCCTCTTCCACTTTGCCGCTGGTCGGCTGCAGTCCGTTGAGCATCAGTTTCAACAGTGTGGTCTTGCCCGTGCCGTTGGCACCGAGCAGGCCGATACGGTCGCCGCGCTGCAGCACCATGGAGAAATCGCGGATCAGGAACGGGCCACCCGGATGGGCGAAGCTCACGTTATCCAGCACCATCACCTGCTTGCCGGATTTCTCGGCCGATTCCAGCTGGATATTGGCCTTGCCGGTGCGTTCACGACGTTCACTGCGCTCGACACGCAGGGCCTTCAGCGCACGCACGCGGCCTTCGTTACGGGTGCGACGGGCCTTGATGCCCTGACGAATCCACACTTCTTCCTGAGCCAGGCGCTTGTCGAACAGTGCGTTGGCGGTCTCTTCGGCCGCCAGCTCGGCTTCTTTGTGGACCAGGAAACTGGCGTAGTCGCCGTTCCAGTCGATCAGACCACCGCGATCCAGCTCGAGGATGCGGGTGGCGAGGTTTTGCAGGAAAGAACGGTCGTGCGTGATGAACAGCACGGCGCCCTGGAAGTCTTTCAGCGCTTCTTCGAGCCAGGCAATCGCACCGATGTCCAGATGGTTGGTCGGTTCGTCGAGCAGCAGCAGATCCGGCTCCGACACCAGCGCCTGCGCCAGCAGCACGCGACGACGCCAGCCGCCGGACAATTCGGCGAGGGTCTTGTCGGCCGGCAGTTGCAGGCGGCTCAGGGTGCTGTCGACCAGGGTCTGCAAGCGCCAGCCGTCACGGGCTTCGAGATCGTGCTGGACGTGCATCAGCTTTTCCAGATCGGCGTCGGTGACGATGTTCTGGCTCAGGTGATGATATTCGGCAAGCAACGCGCCCACGCCGTCGAGGCCTTCGGCCACCACATCGAACACCGTCCGCTCGTCGGCCAGCGGCAATTCCTGCGGCAATTCACCGATCTTCAGGCCGGGGGCGCGCCACACGGCGCCGTCATCAGGCTTCTGGTCGCCCTTGACCAGTTTCATCATGCTGGACTTGCCAGTGCCGTTGCGGCCGATGATGCACACCCGCTCACCACGGGCGATCTGCCAGGACACCTTGTCCAACAACGGCATCGCGCCGAATGCAAGGGACACATCGCTGAATTTGAGCAGGGTCATGAGCTTCTCCAAAAACCGGGCGCGCATTCTACCTGAATCGAGGGCCGAACAGGCCGGCAATTTCGCCGCTGACGTACTCTGCACAACATTTGTTGCGAACTTGTGCCACAAGGCCGGCAAAGCTTTCGCCGTCTGCTGGCAAAAGGCTAAGCTACAGACAATTCAGTGCCGCCCACGCTGGCACTTGTCATGATTTCTCTGCCCGGATGTCTCATGCGCAGTCGCCTTCTCAGTGTTTTATCCTGTTTGCTACTCACCGCCGCTGCCGCTCAATCCGCCCAGGCGGTGGACCTGTCCACCCAGCGCCAGTATTACGATGAGGCCAAGCGCGCCCTGGCCAAGGGCGACTCCGGTCCGTATTTCCGTTACAGCCAGGCCCTCGCCGACTACCCGCTGGAGCCGTACCTGGCCTACGACGAGCTGACCGCTCGCCTGAAGACCGCCAGCAACGCGGAAATCGAAAAATTCCTCGCCGAACACGGTGACCTGCCCCAAGCCAACTGGATGAAGCTGCGCTGGTTGCGCTGGCTCGCCGACCGCGGTGACTGGGCGACCTTCGTCAAGTATTACGACCCTAAACTCAATTTCACCGAGCTGGACTGCCTGAACGCGCAGTACCAGATCAGCAGCGGTCACAAGGCCGAGGGTTACGCCAATGCCGACAAACTGTGGCTGACCGGCAAATCGCAACCCGCCGCGTGCGATGCGTTGTTCGGCATCTGGGCCGCCGACGGCCAGTTGACCGAACAGAAACGCTGGGAGCGCACCAAACTCGCCGCCCAGGCGCGCAACTATCCGCTGGCCAACAGCCTGGTCAACGGCCTGACCACGCTCGCCCCGCGTGGACGTCTGCTGGTGGATGTCGCGCAAAAACCTGAACTGCTCAACCAGCCATCGCGCTTCACCCCGGCCGATGAGCCAATGTCCGATATCGTGAGCCTCGGCCTGCGCCGCCTGGCCCGTCAGGATCCGGACAAGGCCATGGACCTGCTCGATGGGTACGCCAGCAGCATGCATTTCTCCCGGGATGAAAAAGTCGCGATCGCCCGGGAAATCGGTCTGACCCTGGCCCGTCGCTTTGACAGCCGTGCGCTGGACGTGATGACCAAATATGACCCGGAACTGCGCGACAACACGGTGTCCGAATGGCGCCTGCGCCTGTTGCTGCGTCTGGCGCGCTGGGACGATGCCTATCAGTTGACCCGCCGCCTGCCACAGGATCTGGCCACTACCAACCGCTGGCGCTACTGGCAGGCCCGCAGCCTGGAACTGGCTCAACCGCAAAACCCGGAAGCACAGACGCTGTACAGGAACCTCGCGCGGGAACGGGACTTCTACGGATTCCTCGCTGCCGACCGCTCCCAGCAACCCTATTCGCTGATGAACAAACCGCTGGTGCTCAGCCAGGCCATCATCAACAAGGTGCGCAACACGCCCGGTGTCCGCCGTGCGCTGGAATTTCACGCCCGCGGGCAGATCGTCGACGGACGTCGCGAGTGGTATCACGTCAGCCGTCATTTCAACCGCGACGAAATGGTCGCCCAGGCCAAACTCGCTTACGACCTGAAATGGTATTTCCCGGCGATCCGCACCATCAGTCAGGCGCAGTACTGGGATGACCTGGACATTCGCTTCCCGATGGCCCACCGCGACACGCTGGTGCGTGAAGCCAAGGTCCGTGGCCTGCACTCGAGCTGGGTGTTCGCCATCACCCGTCAGGAAAGCGCCTTCATGGACGACGCCCGTTCCGGCGTCGGTGCCAGTGGCCTGATGCAACTGATGCCCGGTACCGCCAAGGAAACCGCACGCAAATTCAGCATTCCGCTGGCCTCGCCGCAGCAAGTGCTCGATCCGGACAAGAACATCCAGCTCGGCGCGGCCTACCTGAGTCAGGTGCACAGCCAGTTCAACGGCAACCGCGTGCTCGCCTCCGCCGCCTACAATGCCGGCCCCGGTCGCGTGCGCCAGTGGCTGCGCGGTGCCGATCACCTGAGCTTCGACGTGTGGGTGGAAAGCATTCCGTTCGACGAAACCCGCCAGTACGTGCAAAACGTTTTGTCCTACTCGGTGATCTACGGCCAGAAACTCAACTCGCCGCAACCGCTGGTGGACTGGCATGAGCGATATTTTGACGATCAGTGATCGTGCAAAGATCGACGTAAACAACAATGCCCGCATCGAAAGATGCGGGCATTTTTTATGGCACTCGACTGGGTCGGCTACAGGGTCGCCTACTTAGTCGCTTACAGGGTCGGTCGAAGCCTGATGCCCATCATTGAACTGCAACGCCGCCAACCGCGCATACAGTGGATTGCTGGCGATCAACTCCTGATGCGTGCCGATCGCCACCAGTTTGCCTTGGTCCATCACCGCAATCCGGTCGGCGTTTTTCACCGTGGCCAGGCGGTGGGCGATCACCAGGGTGGTGCGGTTTTGCATCAGGCTCGGCAAAGCTTGCTGGATCAAGTGCTCGCTCTGGGCATCCAGGGCGCTGGTGGCTTCGTCGAGCAGCAGGACCGGCGCATCGACCAGCAGCGCCCGGGCGATGGCCAGGCGCTGGCGTTGCCCGCCTGACAGGCCAAGCCCGCCGTCGCCCAGATGAGTCTGGTAGCCATCGGGCATTTGTTCGATGAAATCGTGGGCATGGGCGATTTTCGCAGCTTCCCGCACCTGCTCCGGCGTAGCGCTCGGGCAACCGTAGCGAATGTTTTCTTCGACGCTGCCGAAGAACAGCGCCGGCGTCTGCGAAACCAGGGCAAAGCAGCGGCGCAAGTCCAGCGGATCAAGGCTCGTCAGCGGTATACCATCAATAAGGATCCGGCCCTCCCGTGGATCGTAGAAACGCAGCAGCAGGTCATATACCGTCGACTTGCCTGCACCGGAAGGCCCGACCAGCGCCAGGGTTTCTCCTGCATTAACCGTCAGATTCAAGCCATCAACGGCAAAGCTTTCGGGCCGTGACGGGTAGGAAAAACGCACGTCCTGCAAAGCCAGCTCGCCTTTGACCCGCGTCGGCAAGGTCACCAGTCCGTCTTTCGGCGGCTGAATGATGTTCTCGGAGCGCAGCAGTTCGGCGATGCGTTCGGCGGCGCCCGCCGCCCGCTGCAATTCCCCGATCACTTCGCTCAACGTGCCGAAAGCGCTCCCGACGATCAGGCTGTAGAACACAAACGCCGCCAGCTCACCTGCGGAAATTCGCCCGGCAATCACGTCCATTCCGCCGACCCACAACATCACCGCGACGGCACCGAGCACCAACACGATCACCAGCGTAATCAGCCAGGCCCGCTGAAAAATCCGTTTGCGCGCGGTTTCGAACGCCTGCTCGACGGTCGAGGCGAAACGCTGCTCGTCCTGCACCTGATGGTTGTAGGCCTGTACGGTCTTGATCTGGCCGAGGGTTTCTGAAACATAGCTGCCAATGTCGGCGATCCGGTCCTGGCTCAATCTCGAGAGGTTGCGTACCCGTCGCCCGAAAATCAGGATTGGCGCAATGACCAGCGGCAGCGCGATCACGACGATGCTGGTGAGCTTGGCGTTGGTGATGAACAGCAGCACGACGCCACCGATGACCATCAGCAAATTGCGCAGGAACAGCGAAAGCGAGGAGCCGATCACCGATTGCAGCAACGTTGTGTCAGCCGTCAGTCGCGACTGGATTTCCGAACTTCGGTTGTCTTCGTAGAACCCGGGATGCAGGTACACCAGATGGTTGAACACCTGCCGCCGGATGTCTGCCACCACCCGTTCGCCAATCCATGACACCAGATAAAACCTGGCAAAAGTACCCACCGCCAGACCAAGCACCAACAACATGAACAGACCGATGGACTGGTTGAGCAGGTGCGGCGACTGGGTCATGAAGCCCTGATCGACCAGCAGCTTGATGCCCTGCCCCATCGACAGCGTGATGCCGGCCGTGACGATCAGCGCGAGCAGTGCACCGAACGCCTGCCAGCGATACGGCACGAGAAAATGACAGGTCAGGCGCAGGGCCCGGCGGTGACGCGTAGAAAGCATCGGAATCATTGGGGTTCACATCGTGTGCTGATTAATGGGGCCAGCCTGGACACTCAATGGGGTGGAACTCTGCAAATCACAATGAGTCAGGTTAATTATGACCGGCCAGACTACCCCCTAGATGCTATCGGTCTAATGTCCGGGTTGAGACGAACGGTCATTTCTGCTTGAGTTGAAATACCGTTCCGGAAAGATCGAAGGGGGTTGTCACAGCCTGGTCACCTGACGGTTTTATTGTGCTTACACAACCTGATGAGGAGACAGGCCATGTCCTTGCAACACAGCAGCGACGACAAGATTCAAGTGATCCGCACCAAGCCCGGCCAACCTCTGGGTTGCTCGATTATCGATAAGGACGGGCGCGAAGTGCCAATCACTGAAGACATGATCCAGAACGCCTGCCGCGAACTGGAGAAGCGATTGGTCAAGCCTGCCGAACAAAAGTGATATAGCCAGCGTCTTCCTGACCCGGCCCCTGTGGAGGCCGGGTTTTTTCTGTCCGTCTCTTAAACGGCCAGAGCGCCCAGCGCCGACACAATCTGCCGCAAGGCCGGCGAATCACCTTCAATTCTTACTTTCAACCCTTCGATTTCGCGACGCACCGGATACTGCTTGCGCAGCACATCGAACGCTGCACGCTGCTCGCCGATGCTGCCCAGCAAGGTGCTGCGAAAATCCGCATCGTCCCGGCGCGGGTCGTACACCCCGCGGCACAGCATCGCCAATGCCCAGGCCGGATCGCTGTCGGCATGCAGGGAAACTTCCGACAGCCACGGCGCCGGCAACAGATCGGCCAGCTGAATGCTGGCCGGCTGCCCGATGAAATCGCAGTAAGCCTGATAGATCTGCGCCGTGCCGCGCTGCTTGCCGTCGAGGCTGTAACCGGCAATGTGCGGTGTGGCCAGCACACAGAGTTCGGCCAGCGCCACATCGACTTCCGGCTCGGCTTCCCAGACGTCCAGTACCGCTTGCAGGTCTTCTCGTTCCAGCAGCACTTTGCGCAGCGCGACGTTGTCCACGACCGGGCCCCGGGCGGCGTTGATCAGCCAGGTACCGGGTTTGAGTCTTTTCAGGCGTGACTCGTCGAACAAGTGCCAGGTCGCCCCTTCACCATTGCGGGTCAGTGGCGTGTGCAGGCTGATCACATCGCACTGCTCGATGATCTGTTCCAGGCTGACATAGTCACCGCCCTCGGCAATCTGACGCGGCGGATCGCAGACCTTCACGTTCCAGCCGAGCCCCTTGAGCACCTTGATCAGGCGACCACCGACTTCACCGGCGCCGATCACGCCATAGGTGCGCCGGGTCAGGTCGACACCTTCGATTTCAGCCAGGGTCATCAGGCTGCCGAGCACGTAATCCACCACGCCTCGGGCGTTGCAACCAGGCGCACTGGACCAGACGATGCCCGCTTCATTGAAATAGTCGAGGTCCAGATGATCGGTGCCGATGGTGCAGGTGCCGACGAACCTCACCTTGCTGCCTTCGAGCAACGCACGGTTGACGTTGGTCACCGAGCGCACCAGCAACACATCGGCCTGTTCGACCGTAGCCTGGTCAATGGAACGGCCCGGCACCCGGCGGATTTCGCCGAAACCGGCAAAAAAAGCATCGAGCAGCGGGATATTTTCGTCGGCAACAATCAACATGGCGGGGGCTCCTTGGGCGGATCGGCAGTGTAGGCGCTGGGACTGCGATGAGCCAGCAGGCTGTTGATTACAAATCCGCAACAGAGGATTTTCCTGACCATTGTGTCAGCGGCGTAGAATGCCGGGCCTTGCGCATCAACCCCTGTGGACGCTTTGCCTGTGAACTCCGTAACCGAACGCCCTGCCGCCGTGTCTCTCAACCGCCCTGCCCGGGTTCGCCTGGAGCTGAAGAATCTGCTCGGCCTGGCCCTGCCGATCATGATCGCGCAACTGGCGACCACAGCCATGGGTTTCGTCGATGCGGTGATGGCCGGCCGAGTCGGACCGAGGGATCTGGCGGCGGTCGCGTTGGGCAACTCGATCTGGGTCCCGGTGTTTCTGCTGATGACCGGCACCCTGCTGGCCACCACTCCGAAAGTCGCCCAGCGTTTCGGCGCCGGCACTCACAGCGAAATCGGTCCGATCGTGCGTCAGGCCTTGTGGCTGGCTCTGGTGGTCGGGCTGATGGCAACCACCCTGCTGCTCTGCGCCGAACCGGTTCTGCACCTGATGAAAGTCGATCCAGAACTGATCGGCCCGTGCATGCAGTACCTGCACGGCATCGCCAGCGGTCTGCCGGCCGTGGCGTTCTACCATGTGCTGCGCTGCACCAGTGACGGCCTGGGCCGCACTCGCCCGGCGATGGTCCTGGGTCTGTGCGGTCTGGCGCTGAACATCCCGCTGAACTACGTGTTCATTTACGGCCACTTCGGCGTGCCGGCCATGGGCGGCGTTGGTTGCGGCTGGGCCACGGCGATCGTGATGTGGGTAATGGCGCTGGGTCTGGCCGGTTACGAGCGCTGGGCGCCGGCCTACAAGTCGAGCCAACTGTTCAGCCGTTTCGACTGGCCGCAATGGGTGGTGATCAAGCGTCTGCTGGCCATCGGTCTGCCGATTGGTATCGCGGTGTTTGCCGAGTCGAGCATTTTCGCCGTGATCGCGCTGCTGATCGGCAGCCTGGGCGCCACCGTGGTAGCCGGGCACCAGATCGCGCTCAACGTCAGCTCGCTGGTGTTCATGATTCCGTATTCGCTGGGCATGGCCGTAACCGTGCGGGTCGGCCAGGCCCTGGGCCGTGAAGAACCTCGCGAAGCACGTTTTGCGGCGGGTGTCGGCATGGGTACCGCGCTGGCCTACGCCTGTTTGTCGGCGAGCATGATGCTCTTGATGCGCGAGCACATTGCGGCGATCTACACCTCCGATCCGATGGTGATTCACATCGCGGCGATGCTGATTGTGTATTCGGCGCTGTTCCAGTTCTCCGACGCCATCCAGGTAACCGCCGCCGGCGCCCTGCGCGGTTATCAGGACACGCGGGTAACGATGATCCTGACCCTGTTCGCCTATTGGGGCATTGGCCTGCCGGTGGGTTACGCCCTCGGCCTGACCGACTGGTTCGGCGAGCCACGCGGCCCGAGCGGCCTGTGGGAGGGCCTGATCGTCGGCCTGAGTTGCGCGGCGCTGATGCTGTCGATCCGCCTGACACGCAGTGCGCGCAAACGCATTCGCATCAGTCATTCAGCAGGCTGATCAGTCATAAAAAAAGACCTGCCATTGCAGGTCTTTTTTTGCCTTCCAATCAACCGGACTTCTTGCGGATCCAGTACAGATAGGTCCCGGCCTCTTCGTGCTGCCCCACCAGTTCATGGTCGAGAAACACGCAGAACTTGGGGATGTCGCGGCGGGTCGACGGGTCGGTGGCGATCACCTTCAGCAGGCCGCCGGGCACCAGGTCACGGATGTGCTGGTGCAGCATCATCACCGGCTCCGGGCAGTTGAGGCCCGTGGCGTCGAGGGTGCCGTCGACCGGCGTATTGATCATTTCACTCATGATTCACTCCTGAAACTGACCGGCATTGTCGCCCAACGCCGGGGGTTCGGTCACCTGTCGCGCGCTCAGCGGGCCTTGGCTTTCTTCACGTCATGGCGGCGCAAATGGCAGGTCACTTCCTCGCGGTCGTGGTACAGCTGCTTGCAGCCGATGTCGACCTTGATCCCGCGTGCCTTGAAACCATCGGCGATGCGTTCGAGCAGACGCTTCACTTCGGCGTAACGCTGCTTCATCGGCAATTTCAGGTTGACCACCGCTTCCCGGCAATGCCCCTCACCGATCCACTCTTCGAGCATCGCCGCGTTGCGTGCCGGCTTCTCGACGATGTCGCAGACCATCCAGTCCACCGGTTGCCTGGGTTTGAAGGTGAAACCGTCGGCCATCAAATGCTGGACCAGGCCGGTGTCCATCAGGCTTTCGGCCATCGGGCCGTTATCGATGGCAGTCACCAGCATGCCGCGATTGACCAGTTGCCAGGTCCAGCCGCCCGGTGCAGCGCCGAGGTCGACCCCGGTCATGTCGCTGTGCAGGCGTTCGTCCCATTGCTCCCGGGGGATGAAATGGTGCCAGGCTTCTTCGAGCTTCAACGTGGAACGACTGGGTGCCTCGCGCGGAAACTTCAGACGCGGAATGCCCATCGGCCACATCGCCGAGTTTCCGGCGTCGGCCAGACCCATGAAGACTTCGCGGCCGCTCTTGAAGGTCAGCAGCAGACGCGGTTTGTGGGCGTCGTCCACCAGTTTGCCGACAGCCGTCAGCGCCTTGCGCAACGGGCCTTCGAACTTCTTGCAGAAGTTCGACAGTTCCTTGCCGTCGTTGGTGTCCACGACCTCCAGCCACAGGCTGCCGCACACCGGGAATTCGGCCATGTGCGCGAGGATCACGCTGATGCGGTCGGTTTCCGGCAGATCGATGAAAAATCCACGGGCCCACTGGCGCGGGAAGATCAGCTCGGCGAAAGGCTGGCCACGCATCAGGCGCTCGGCGCCGCCTTCTTCGGTACAGACGAACTCGGCGCAAGCGGTCGCCGGTTTGGCCTTGGCGTAGCCGGCCACGTTCAGTCGGGCGGCGAGGTCGGAAATCTCCGAGCAGACTTCGCCTTCGAAGCCCGGCCGGCAATGCATGAATAGGGTGTTCATTCTTACTCCTGGGCAGAGGGCGATCATTCATCCCCTGCGCGATGTCCAGGCTTGCGTCAAAGCAAAGCCTGTCACGAAAACCGGCGCATGATAGCCGATGTCGGAACCTTGGTTCCTGTCATAGAGTCCAGTTATTAGCCAGCTACTGAAAACAGGGCTACGTTGATAGCTCTGCCCGTCCCCTCAATCCGTAGCCGTGCGGATTCAAACAGGCTGTTTGAAAACGTAGCGAGCGAAGGCAAGACAAGGCAAAAACAGGCTTGGAAGCGGAGTCTACGAGTTGTAAATGAGCATTCCGAGCCTGTTTTTAACGCAGGATTGCCGAGCGCAGTAGTTTTCAAACAACCTGAAAGGAGTGATCGTAATGCCGTCCCTTGATAGCCTGAACACCCTTAAAACCCTGAAGATAGACGACAAGACCTACCACTACTTCAGCTTGCCGGATGCTGCCAAAAGCCTGGGCAATATCGACAAGCTGCCGATGTCGCTAAAAGTCCTGCTGGAAAACCTGCTGCGCTGGGAAGATGAAAAAACCGTTACCGGCGCCGACCTCAAGGCGCTGGCCACGTGGCTCAAGGAGCGTCGCTCCGACCGGGAAATCCAGTACCGCCCTGCCCGGGTGCTGATGCAGGACTTTACCGGCGTACCGGCCGTTGTCGATCTGGCCGCCATGCGCGCCGCCATGGCCAAGGCCGGTGGCGATCCACAGCGAATCAACCCGCTGTCGCCGGTGGATCTGGTGATCGACCACTCGGTGATGGTCGACAAGTTCGCCAGCGCCAGCGCGTTCGAACAGAACGTCGACATCGAAATGCAGCGCAACGGCGAACGCTACGCCTTCCTGCGCTGGGGCCAGAACGCCTTCGACAACTTCAGCGTGGTACCGCCGGGCACCGGGATCTGCCATCAGGTCAACCTTGAGTACCTCGGGCGCACGGTGTGGACCAAGGATGAAGACGGCCGCACTTACGCCTTTCCCGACACGCTGGTCGGCACCGACTCCCACACCACCATGATCAATGGCCTCGGCGTACTTGGCTGGGGCGTCGGCGGTATCGAAGCGGAAGCGGCAATGCTCGGGCAACCGGTGTCGATGCTGATTCCCGAGGTGATCGGCTTCAAACTCACCGGCAAGCTCAAGGAAGGCATCACCGCCACCGACCTGGTGCTGACCGTGACCCAGATGTTGCGCAAGAAAGGCGTGGTCGGAAAATTCGTCGAATTCTACGGCGATGGCCTTGCCGACCTGCCACTGGCGGATCGCGCCACCATCGCCAACATGGCCCCGGAATATGGCGCGACCTGTGGTTTCTTCCCGGTGGATGACGTAACGCTGGAGTACCTGCGCCTGTCCGGTCGCCCGACTGCAGCGGTGAAACTGGTCGAGGCTTACACCAAGGCCCAGGGATTGTGGCGCCTGCCTGGTCAGGAGCCGGTATTCACTGACAGCCTGGAGCTGGACATGGGCAGCGTCGAAGCCAGCCTCGCCGGGCCGAAACGCCCGCAGGACCGGGTTGCCCTACCGAATGTCGGTCAGGCGTTCAGCGACTTCATGGACCTGCAATTCAAACCCACCAGCAAGGAAGAAGGACGCCTGGAAAGCGAGGGCGGCGGCGGTGTCGCCGTGGGCAATGCCGATCTGGTCGGTGAAACCGATTACGAGTATGACGGCCACACCTATCGCCTGAAAAACGGCGCCGTGGTGATTGCCGCGATCACGTCCTGCACCAACACCTCCAACCCGAGTGTGATGATGGCCGCCGGTCTTCTGGCAAAAAAAGCCGTGGAAAAAGGCCTGACCCGCAAACCTTGGGTGAAAAGCTCACTGGCACCGGGCTCCAAAGTAGTCACTGATTATTACAAGGCTGCCGGACTGACTCAGTACCTTGATCAACTCGGTTTTTCATTGGTGGGCTACGGCTGCACAACTTGCATCGGTAACTCCGGCCCGTTGCCGGAACCCATCGAGAAAGCCATCCAGAAAGCCGACCTGACCGTGGCGTCGGTACTGTCCGGCAACCGCAACTTCGAAGGCCGGGTGCATCCGCTGGTAAAAACCAACTGGCTGGCGTCGCCACCCTTGGTCGTTGCGTACGCGCTGGCTGGCACGGTGCGCACGGACATCAGCAGCGAACCGCTGGGTGAGGACAAGCAAGGTAATCCGGTCTTCCTGCGGGATATCTGGCCGAGCAGCAAGGAAATCGCAGACGCAGTGAATCAGGTCAACACGGCGATGTTCCACAAGGAATATGCCGAGGTGTTTGCCGGCGACGAACAGTGGCAAGCCATCGAAGTGCCGCAAGCCGCCACCTATGTCTGGCAGGATGACTCGACTTACATCCAGCACCCGCCGTTCTTCGATGACATCGCAGGCCCCCTGCCGGAGATCAGCGACGTGAAAGGTGCACGGGTGCTGGCACTGTTGGGCGATTCGGTGACCACTGACCACATCTCCCCCGCCGGCAACATCAAGGTCGACAGCCCGGCCGGGCGTTACTTGCGAGAGCAAGGTGTCGAGCCACGGGACTTCAACTCCTACGGCTCGCGCCGGGGCAACCACGAAGTGATGATGCGTGGCACCTTCGCCAACATCCGTATCCGTAACGAAATGCTTGGCGGCGAAGAAGGTGGCAACACGATCTACGTTCCAACCGGCGAAAAACTGGCGATCTACGACGCGGCCATGCGCTATCAGGCCTCGGGTATTCCCCTGGTGGTGATTGCCGGGCAGGAATACGGCACCGGCTCCAGCCGCGACTGGGCCGCCAAGGGCACCAATCTGTTGGGTGTGAAAGCGGTGATCGCCGAAAGCTTCGAGCGGATCCACCGTTCCAACCTGGTGGGCATGGGCGTGCTGCCGCTGCAATTCAAGCTGGATCAGAACCGCAAGAGCCTGAACCTCACCGGCAAGGAAACTCTGGATATTCAAGGGTTGAGCGGCGTCGAACTGACACCACGGATGAATCTGACGCTGGTCATCACCCGTGAAGACGGACGTCAGGAAAAAATCGAAGTGTTGTGCCGCATCGACACCTTGAACGAGGTGGAGTACTTCAAGTCCGGCGGGATCCTGCATTACGTGTTGCGACAACTGATTGCTTCGTAAAGCAGTCAGATAAAGAAACACCGCCAGATCGGCGGTGTTTCTGTTTGGGCGTGGCACTTTTCCGCGGACGAAAAAAAACCCGCCGAAGCGGGTTTTTCCCAAGACCATTATCGACTCCCTGTCGGCAGCGATCCTTGCATTGGTCGATCATCCATGATCCTGAAACACTCCCTGTGCTTCAGTTGATGTGGCTAGATTACGCTGTGGATCCAATCTGCAATAGTCGAAAAAGCTACCAGCGCGTGTAAGACATTCGCCATAGCACCCCTTCCGAAAACCCTTAGACATGTCGGACATGGAGTGCAGAAGCCGCCAGCGCCGCGACTTTCAGCTGTCCGGCGGCTTCCTGCTCGTCATCCTCCATGAACCACGCGGCAGAAAGCCCGGCGAATGCCTGCACCCACTGCAGCAGACGTTTTCGCTCGATACTCGCAGCGTCGCAGATCACATCGACCTGCCGAGCAAAGCGCTCGGGATCGGCGGCCGTTGGCAATTGTGGGTTGCAGATCAGGTTGGCGTAGTCATACCCACGCTCGCCCCGCACCCGCTTGGGATCGATGGCCAACCAGCCGCACGTACCGAAATCGAGAACGTTGTCGTGGTGCATGTCGCCATGCAGCACCACCACGTCCTGCGGATCGGCGAGCAAGGTCCGGGCGGTCTGCAGGCAATTCGCGTACGGGCCGCCGTATCGGGCCGCCGCCGTTCGCAACGAAGCGAACCAGGGTTCCAGTTCCACCAACGACGGAGGCGGCGTCGGTCGTGGGGCATGCAGCCTCGCGAGCGCCCTGCACAGGATCCGCGTGGCTTCATCGTCTTCACCGTTGAGCGCCATGTACATCAGCGATCGCTGGCCCATGGCACGCTCCAGCAACAGGCCTTCATTGTGATGAGCCAGCACCCTGGCGGCGCCCTCCCCGTCCCACCAGGTCATCAGCAGGTTGCCGTACTTTTCCTCGTCGTCCACCGCGATTTTCAGCATGGCCGGTGCAGCGCCCTGACGCACCGGCATCAGGCGGCTGCCCGGAGTCATGATCGGCTCGCCGTCCGGCGTCAGCGCCCAGCGTTCCAGCCACGGCGTGAACAGATGGTGATCATCCACCTTCATGCTCGCGGGCCCTTTCGGTCTCGGCGAGAAAGTGTTCGAGCCGGCTCAATTGCTCTTCCCAGCCACGGCTGTCCATGTAGTACGCCTCTTTCTGACGCACATCGGGAATATGCGCGAAACCGGACTCGGAAACCTTCAGCAGCGTACCGTTCTCGTAGTCCTGCAGTTCGAATTTGACCAGCGTGGTCGGTTCCTGGGAGTAATCGATTTTCGGGTTCACGGCATAGGGATGCCAGCGGAAGGAAAACAGCTGCTGGGGCTGAACCCGTTCCACCAGCACGTTCCAGAGCACATGTTCATAACCGGGGTAGGTGACCTGCCCCTGCGTCCATTCGCCCGCAATAAACCGCCGCCCTTCCAGAGCCACGCCAAACCACTGGCCAAACGCCTCGGCATCGACCAGCACGCGCCACACATGGGAGCGCGGCGACCGGAGTATGATTTTACGTTCAAAGCTGTTGGGTACTGGTTTCATACGTCACCTCCTGTTTTGAACAGTAGGCTTGTATGACCACATGTCCAATGCGAAGTTGTATCAATCCGGTGCAGCCGCCGGACATGGCGGAAATATCCAGCGGTATTTTGCTCGACGGTTCGTCAGAGTCAGGATGAATGATCACCTCGAACCTGATAACACTTGCCACATTCAGCACGCTTACAAGGACGTCATCATGCAACCCTCCCTTCCCGAACGTTACCAAGGTGCCCTGCTTGGCCTGGCCTGTGGCGACGCAGTGGGAACCGCCGTCGAATTTCAGCCCCGCGGCGCCTTCCAGCCTTTGACCGACATGGTCGGGGGCGGCCCCTTTCAACTGAGAGCCGGTCAATGGACCGACGATACCTCGATGGCGTTGTGTCTGGCAGAAAGTCTGCTGAACAGGAACACATTCGATGCCGGCGACCAGATGGGTCGCTACCTGAACTGGTGGAAATGGGGTTATCTGAGTTCGACCGGCGATTGTTTCGATATAGGTACGACCGTACGTCAGGCACTGGACCGCTATCAGCACACAGGGGATCCGTTTGCCGGTTCCACTGATCCCTACAGTGCCGGCAATGGCTCGTTGATGCGTCTGGTGCCCGTGGTGCTGTTTTATTTTCCCGATACCCGGCGTATCAGGCGATTCGCCGCCGACAGTTCCCGCACCACGCACGCCGCGCCCGAGACGGTGGAATGCTGCCAGCTGTTTGCCGGGCTGCTCGGCAAAGCCCTGGAAGGTGCTTCGAAAGCTGAACTGCTCAGCTTCCCGACAACCTTCAGCCAGCCCAAGGTAGCGGCGATTGCCCGGGGCGATTATCTGAACAAGTCTGAAAGGGAGATTCGCGGTAGTGGCTACAGCGTCGAATCCCTGGAAGCCGCGTTATGGTGCTTCCAGAACACCGACAGTTTTGCCGCAGCCGTCCTGCGAGCGGCGAATCTGGGCGATGACGCGGACACCACTGCCGCCATCGTCGGCCAGTTGGCCGGCGCCCATTATGGGGTACAGGGAATCCCGTCCGGGTGGCTGGAAAAGCTGCATGAAGGGGCAGAAATCGCAGCGATTGCCGAACGGCTGCTGAGTGCGTCAAGGCGTCACGAGCCTTGTTAGCCCCACAAAGCCGCTAAACTGCCCGTCATCTTTATATAACACAGCGAGATACGCCATGCCCCCACGCCTGCTCCTGGCCCTGACGTCCTTTCTTTTCACTCCCTTTGCCCACGCTGCCGTGGACTGCGCCAATGCCAGTGATCAGTCGACGATGAATCAATGTGCCGGGCAGGAGTACAAAGCGGCCGACAAGGAATTGAATGCGGTGTATCAGCAGATCACCACGCGTTTGAAGGACAACGCCGAAAGCAGGAAGCTGCTGGTCAGCGCGCAACGAGCCTGGATCGGGTTTCGCGATGCCGAGTGCACATTTTCAGCGTCCGGAGTGGCAGGCGGGAGTGTATATCCGCTGATTTACAGCAACTGCATGACATCGGTGACCAAGGTCCGTACCGAGGCCCTGAAGCAGTATCTGAAGTGTGAGGAAGGTGACTTGAGTTGCCCGGTGCCAGGGGCCTGATTTTTCAGGGACTTCGAAGGCCTCATCGCTGGACAGCCAGCTCCTACAGAGATTGTGTGCAGTTCACAAATCCCCTGTAGGAGCGGGCCTGCTCGCGATGGTGTCATCCCTGACGCCACAAGTTACCTAACAAAAACCTGCGCCGTGGTAATCGCCATATCCCCGCCCGGCAACTTGATGCTGCCGGTCTGCTTCATGGTCTCGGCATCGAAGATCGCCACATCGTTGAAGGTCCCTGCCAGGTAAATCCTGCTGCCTTCCTTGTTGAACGAAATGCAGTAGTAGGAATGATCCAGATTGGCCGCCTGGATCAGTTTCTTCTGCTTGATGTCGTATTTCGCCAGACGATTGAGCACGCCGAACATCAGGTTCGGGTCCTTCGGCGAGCGCATGCCGCTGAAGTAGATCTCGGTCAGCGGGCCGAAGTCGGTGGTTTCGGTCTTGCCGGTTTTCAGGTCGACGCTGAACAAGCCATACAGGTATTCAGCGGTAGCCGGATTCTGTTTCTTGTCCCTGAACTTCGCCGCCGTGTACAGCAGCGAAAAATCATGACGATAGGTCTGCTGGTTCCACACGTAGAGCACGTCCGGCGCACTGTAGTTCGGGCGTTTCCAGTGACGGCTGGGGATCAGCACGTCGAACTTGCCGCTTTTCACATCGACTTTGTAGACATCGGCGCCCGCCACATAGAGCGTGCCGTCATCGCCGCTCTGCATGATCGTCAACTGCCGGGGAGCCGGGAAACTGCGCACCGGTCTGGCGTCCATTCCGGCGTCGGTGGCGTAGACGTCCAGACGCGGCTGTTTGACCTCGTAGCGATCGTTGAGCATCTGGGTCGGGTTGGCGATGGTGTACAGCTCCTTGCCGTCATGGCTGACGGTGAAGGCAAACATCGATCGCGCCTTCTCGCCGGGCTGCTGGGTGATGCTGGCGTGGAATACCTGTTTGCAGCTGTCCAGCTCGACACCGTAAACATCGGCGTAATGGTTGTTGAGCACGTACGCGGTCTTGCGATCCGGCGACAGCTGCACGGTGCCCGGACCGAAGGCGTCAGGCATCTTGCAGGTCTTGTACAAGCGGTCGGTCGCCAGGTCGATCACGTGCAGGTTGTTCGGGTAATTGGTGGTCAACATGTACTCGTGACCGTCTTGCAGCGCGGCGTTTTCATCGGCCAGAACCGGGAGCGAACAGGTGCTCAGAACCGCGAGTGCGGCAAGGCCGCAGGCTTTGTTGAGGCTAGGCATGCTGGAATCCTTTTTCTTGTCCGGGGAGGTCACTTGTCTTTCGGGAAGACAGTGCCGAGGTTGCGCCAGTTGTCGTTGGACGCCTGGGCATCCTTGTTCCAGTCCGGGTAGGTACTCATCATGTCCGGCACCTGGGCAGGCCACCAGCAAGGGTCGGAGCAGCCGTACAGGTCAGCCTCCATCGGCTGGCATAGCGACGACACCCCGCCGAACGCATCGATTTCCCAGCCCGGGTCGGTGGTCGAGGCGCAGCCCGCGACGGAGCTCATCGCCACCACTTCTTCGATGCGGTTATCGTCCGCGGCCTGATCCAGCTTCAACGCTTTGTTATTGATTGCCTTGAGATGTTTCATATCAGTGAGCCTTGCGCGGAGTGATATAGCGGCTGATGAACGCAGGGTTGGCGGCCATGATCCGGGTGTAGACCTCGATGCCGAAGTCGACCCAGTCACGCATCAGTTCGCAATAGTGGTATGTCGGATGGGCCGGGTCGCCGTAGCGGGCGTAGCTCTCGTGGTAGCAGCCGCCGGAGCACAGGTTGCGAATCTGACAGTCATGGCAACCGGTGTTGGTGCGATCCAGGCGTTGGGACAGGAAATCGTTCAGCTCGACCTGTTTCACCCCGCTGTGAACGTTGCCGAAGGTCGGCAGCGAAGAGCCGGTAAAGCGGTGGCACAGGTTCAGTTCACCTTTGTGATCCACTGCCAGCATCTTCAGCCCGGCTCCGCATGGCAGGGATTTTTTGTGACCTTCATGGATGTCGGTGATCAATTGGTGCAGGTTGGAGAACCCGATGTTGCGGTGCTCCAGCGCAGCCTCCAGATAACGCCGGCCGAGGCGCTTCATACTGGCGAACACTTCGATCAACTCAGCATTGGTCAGGTTGAAGCTGCTGATATCACCGGACGTCACCGGGGCAAATCCGACCTCGGCAAACCCCACCTCGTTGAACAAGTGATCCCAGATGGTTTCGACGTCGGTGACACCGGTGGTCAGGGTCACCCGCGCACCGACCGGGCGGCTGTTGTAGCGCGACAGCAGCATCTCGGCCTTGCGCCGTACCACGTCATAGGTCCCCTGCCCGCCGACGGTGATGCGGTTGCGGTCGTGCACGGTTTTCGGCCCGTCGATGCTCACCGATAAACCAAAGCGGTGGGCATTCAGGTAATCCACGGTTTCTTCGGTAAGCAGCGTGGCGTTGGTGGTCATCACGAACTCGACGAACTTGCCGGCCTCGGCAAAACGCTTCTCGCAGTAATCGACCATGTACTCGATCAGCTTGCGATTGCTCAGCGGTTCACCGCCAAAAAACACCACGGTGTAACGCTCTTCATCGGGGGATTCACGCAGCAGCATTTCCACCGACGCGATGGCGGTTTCGACGTCCATCTTCTTGCCGGCGGACAGCTTGTCGAGGTCTTCCTTGTAGCAGTAGGTGCAGCTCAGGTTGCAGCCGGTGTTGACGTTGAGCACCACGGTATTGATCGCGGTGCGCTCAACGCGCTTGACCGCGATGTCCGGGGTCAGCGGCGAGCCGTCGCTGACCAGTTCCAGCGAGATCAGCTCGCGCAGGGTCTCGTTGATTTCCTCGCCGTTGAACCGTGCACCGAGGCGCTGGATCAGGTCTTCCGAGGAACAGCCGGGGCCGCGCAACGCATCGATGATGGTACCGGTCAGTTCATCGCTGGCGAACAGCGAACTGCTGGGGATGTGGAACAGCATGCGGTCGGCATCGACTTGCACTTCGTGCAGGTTGCGTTCGACCAGATTCAAGATAGCGCCCATTGCAAACCTCCTGTGCAAGCCCCGTCTGGCAAGACTTGCGGTCATTCCGAAAAGTATCTGAATCGTTGAGGTTCAGGCCATCTCAGGGAATGGGTGGATTGTTCCAGCGTTGCACGGTGACGATCAGGTGGCCTTCGCCCGTCAGGGATTTCCCTGCATCGTCGACAGCGGCGATCACCTTGAGGTTGCCGGCATTGTTGGTGGACATCTTGCGGGCCGGATTCGGCCCGGCATCGCCCGGGGTAAACACACCAGCGTCGGCCTGCATGGTGCCGGCGAACCTGACGTCTTCGTCCTCTTTGGCGCGCTCGTCAAAAGCTTCGACTTTCCATTGCGCCGGGAACACACCGATACGATACGGCTTGCCATCGGCACCCTTGCCCCAGGCTTCGGCATCGAAGCGCCCCTGGACTTTCGGCGTCGAACCGCCGCCTTCACCGATCCGTGCCACCGAGAATTGCGGCACCACTTTGACCGAGGCAATCTTGCTGTATACCGACAGGCTCGGGCCTTTCAGGCTGCCGACACTGACCGCACGCAGACCCGGTTGGGCATTGGCTGCGGCTTTGACTTTGACCTTGATCCGCTCGGCGTTCTGCTCGACCACTTCGATCACATCCACGCCTTTGCCGAAGTCAGGCTTGCCGCTCAAACCGCTTCCGATCAGCGTCACTTCGGTTTCGCTGCCGGCCTTCACGTAACCCGGCTGCACCGCCAGCAAGCGTCGGGAGCCCTGTTTGGCGGCGATGAAGTCCAGACCTCGCTCATCATGCTCGGCCTCGAACATCCGGCCCTGCATGGCGTTGCCCTGGGCGGCGAACACCTGACGCATGGTCACGCCATCGACGGTGACGTTGCCGCGCCATTCGTAGCCGCTGTAGAGGATCGCGCTGCCATCGCCGTTGAACGGGCTGCCATCGGCGTACTGGCCTTTGACGGCGACCTTGAAGGTGTCGCTGCCATCGGCGGTGACGCTCATGATGCCGGCCAGTTCACCCTTGCCCGGCAGGTGACCGCTGAAGCTCCAGTCGCCGACCAGGGCTTCGGCTTTCGGCGCGGTGTTGAGCCAGGCCTGCCACGCCGGGTTGTCCAGCGGATAACGCCTGGCCAGCAGCGGGACCATTTCCTGGCGGGCAATATCGAACCAGTCGCGGTCACGGGCCAGTGCCTGGTACTCCAGCGACGGCCATTGGCCGAGGTGGAAGTTCACCAGGCGCTCCCACTCCTGAGCCGGACGCCGTTGCAGGGCGATGCGTGCACCGGAGTGGCAGCGGCCGCACATTTGCGCGGTTTTCTCGTCGAACTGCTCGACGGTGTTCAGCCGCCGCTCCAGCGCATAACGCACGCCATCGGTTTCGCTTGGCGCCAGGCCTTGGGTGTCGGCCAGGTATTTGACCAGCGTGCGGCGGTCTTCATCGCTGATCTGTAAACCGTGCATGGTCTGCATACGGGCGATACTCATCAGCCAGCCTTCCGGGGTCTTGCGCTGGTGGCTGATGCGACTCAGTTTCTCCCCCGCTTCGGGCGTGTGACAGCCCTGGCAGGTTTCCTTGAGGATGGTCCGGGCCTCACGGGCCGCCAGACTGTCTGGGGAATGCAGGGCTACGCAAGCAGCTACGGCCAGCAGGCTGGCGCTCATGCCTGATCGGAGTTTTCTCTTCATCAACGTCGAACCTCGCACGGTGCTTTCTTATTTTTGTGGCTTATCGTTTTTATGGTTTCTGCCGTTCGCGGCGATGCACGGACGGAGGCAAGCGAAACGTCTGTCGTAAGCAATACACGGAGCGTGCCAGCTTGCCGATAAGCTTTTCTTTCAAGCAGTTACGTGAAGATCACTGCGTTGAACAAGGCTCCGGGGTTCGACCCGGCGTCCAATTTCGCGACAGTTGTTTCAGTGTGAGACAAGCACAGTTGCAGTGCCAAAAGCCCGGTTGCCGACGACTGACCGTCCGATATCAAAGTGCCTGCTACGCTTGCTGTCGCACACATGTGCCTTACGCCTCAAACCACCGAAAACCTGAGGAAAGCATCATGGGATCAAATGGAAATGGTCATAACTGCACGCACTGCGGGTGCGAGAACCCGGTCTGGAATGCCTTACGGCACAAGCTTGATCTCAACACGCTCACCCGCCAGTCCAGTCCATCTCCGGAACCTGCCGGGGAGTCATTGATATTCACTGGCGGGGCGATCTACCCTCTGAAATACGGCAACATGGATGAACGGGTCGAGGCCTTGGGCATCCATCGCGGCGATGTAGTCGCCTCCGGCACACTTGCCGCCGTACAGAAACTCATGGACGCCAGCGGCATCAAGTATCAGATTCGGTCGCTGGGCGATAAAACGCTGTTGCCGGGACTGATCGAGCCGCACATACATATCGTGCAATCCTGCATCATGGACGACTGGCTGGATCTGGGCCCCATCGACAAGATCTCACAACGTCTGCGCTCTCCCTACAACTGGGATTACCTCAAAAAAACTCTCTCGGCTCATATCCCCAGTGATCCGAATGAGTGGGTTCTGGGCCACATGGTCGACCCGGCATTGATGCCGTTCAGACTGATCCCCGGTCAAAAAAACCAGCTGACCACCTTTTCCTGCAACGGTGATCGCGATGGGCAAGTAAACGACGTCGGCAATCTGGACAGTATCGTCAAAAGCAACCCGTTGCTGATGATGAGCGCATCCATGCATACGGCTTATTTGAACTCGGCAGCGTGTGCAATCGTTTACAAAAACCGGAGTGAAGTGGATTCATCGTTTCTGAAGCAATATCCAACCCTCAAGGACTTCATTGACCAGACTCACGGTGTACTGCAGGAAGAAAATCAAATAATGCCTGCCATCGAGTCGATTCCGCCCAGACAATTACTGAAGTCACTGCTGGGCCTCATGGGCGCCATGAAGAACTATTTCGATCTGGCCTCACAGCGCGGTGTCACGTTGTTGTACGACGCAATGGTCGATCCCGTTTCCAAACGAGTGCTGGAGCTATACGGGCGCGTCTATCCGCGCAATGTACGGATAGGATATGCAGCCCCGCATACCGGTGCAGACTTCAGCGATTTTCCTCCGTATCAGGCAGTGACCAAGGAGGCCGCGCAGTCTCTGTATCAAGGCGGCATAAAGTTGATTTCGGACGGTTCCAACCAGGGACTGACTGGTTATCAGAAAGAAGCCTATTGCTGCGAAACAAAGCCAAGTCATGGCAATTTCAACATCTGTGACGCTGACGACCCGCAGCCCGAATCAACACCTTCGGCTTATAAAAAGCTTCTGGCTGCCGCCATGGCAACCGGTTGGCCGTTGATGATTCACGCCAATGGCGATCGGGCGATCGATTTCACACTGAACGCGTATGAGGAGGCCCTTGATAATCGCAGTGGCCTGGAAAAGCGCCATCGCATTGAGCACTGCTCATTGATGACCAAAGACACCACACGGCGATTACAAGCACTGGGCATCTCGCCGAGCTTTCTGATCGGTCATGTCGGTTACTGGGGCTATGCGTTCGATCAGGCCATTTTCGAAGACAAGGCCAGCGACATGCTCGACCTGTGCAAGACCGCCGCAGACCTGCATCTGCATATATCGCTGCACAGCGACTGCACCGTGACGCCGCTGGGGCCGTTGCGCTCGATGGAGCAAGCCATCACTCGTAAAATGGAAGGTATTCGTGACGCCGATGGCAATTTCATCAGTGATCCTCGCCAACAACCGATCCTCAATGAGGGAGAGTGCCTGACCCGCCAACAGGCGCTGAAAGCCATCACCTACGACGCGGCTTGGCAGTGCCACGCCGATGCCTTTACCGGCTCATTGCAGGACGGGCATTTCGCTGACTTCGTGATTCTCGAGAAAAACCCGCTCGACGAAAAAGTTCCGGCCACCGATATCCGCGACATCAAGGTCTGCGAAACCTGGAAAGGTGGGCACAAGGTGTACACCAACCCTCTACCCTGACCGATAACGCCCGATCACCCGGCTATCTGGCCGGATGGTCGGGATCGGTCAGCCGCAGGGCCCGATCTAGCGAACGGAATTGTCCGGGTGAACCTTGTAACGCCCACAATTGTTGCAAACCATCGAGCATTCACAGTGTGCGCGGGCCTTGGCTGCCAATGCCGCGGAATCACGCTGGGCCGCTTGAATTCGACGATCCCGGTGATACCCATACGCGAGCAGCAAACTGACGCCCATACACCACAGCCCCACAATTAAAGCCGCCATCATTTCCCCTCCATCATGGCAACACCGAATGAGGTAACGATTACGAAAAAACTGGTTGAAGCCATCCAGGCGCCTGCCCGAATCGTATCGACATCGGTCAGGTCGCCGATCAACAGCGCCGCAATCCCCGTCACCAGAAATCCAGTCCCCACGCCTATCATGAAATTGGTTAGCCATCGAATGGTTAAGTTGTTCATCGACATCCCTGTGAAAACACTGACCCGCCAAATCCATGGCAGGAACCCCCTATACACAAAGCAACTTAGCTCGTACGTCATGCCTCCACCAGTCGGTAAAAACTGTCAGACGGGCGATTTTTCCTACTGCTGAAACGGCCCGATTTCGCCGAGGTCCCATCACAGCGGCATTGGCTTTGTAGGACGCGTATCCTGCATCTCAATGAATGTCGCGTTTTGAGACAAATTCACGCCCATTACCACTCGATCGCTTCCTCCGTCTGCCCGTGAAACGGTGCTGTACGCCACCTTCCAGCATTTGGCACAACCATTGCGAAAGCCCTCTCGATCCCATCGAACAACAAGAGGTCTTCACCATGCCCCTGCCCTACTTGCTTCCTGCCACCTCGGCATTCATCCAGCGCCCGCCGCGCATGCTGATCGGCGGCGACTGGGTCGAAGCCGCCGACGGCCAGACCATGCCGCTGCACAACCCGGCCACCGGCGAAGTGCTGTGCGTAGTGCCGCGCGCCACGCCGGAAGATGTCGACCGTGCCGTACTCGCCGCTCGTCAGGCTTTCGATGATTCCGCGTGGAGTCGCACCCGCCCGCGTGAACGGCAGAACCTGTTATGGAAGCTCGCCGACCTGATGCAGCGCGACGCCGAACAACTGGCGCAACTCGAATGCCTGAACAACGGCAAGAGCGCGGCGGTGGCGCAAGTGATGGACGTGCAACTGGCCATCGACTTCCTGCGCTACATGGCCGGCTGGGCGACCAAAATCGAAGGTTCCAGCGTCGACGTTTCGCTGCCGCTGATGCCCGGCGATCAGTTCCACAGTTTCATTCGTCGCGAAGCCGTGGGCGTGGTTGGCGCCATCGTCGCCTGGAACTTCCCGCTTTTGCTGGCCTGCTGGAAGCTCGGTCCGGCGCTGGCCACCGGTTGCACCGTGGTGCTCAAACCGGCTGACGAAACCCCGCTGACCGCGCTGAAACTGGCGGAGCTGGTACTGGAAGCAGGCTATCCCGAAGGCGTGTTCAACGTGGTCACCGGCACCGGCATTACGGCCGGCTCCGCGCTGACTCACAACCCGTTGGTCGACAAGCTGACCTTCACCGGTTCCACCGCTGTCGGCAAACAGATCGGCAAGATCGCCATGGACTCGATGACCCGGGTCACTCTGGAACTGGGTGGCAAATCACCGACCATCGTCATGGCCGACGCTGACCTGAAAACCGCTGCGGCGGGTGCGGCCAGTGCGATTTTCTTCAATCAGGGGCAAGTCTGCTGCGCCGGTTCGCGCCTGTACGTGCAGCGCAAGCATTTCGACAACGTGGTAGCCGACATCAGCGACATCGCCAATGCGATGAAGCTCGGCAATGGTCTCGACCCAAGCGTAGAGATGGGCCCGCTGATTTCCGCGCGCCAGCAGGAGCGGGTCTACCACTACATCGAAATGGGTCGGGAAAGCGGCGCGACCATCGCCTGCGGCGGCGAGCAGTTCGGGCCGGGGTTCTTCGTCAAACCGACGGTGATTGTCGATGTCGATCAACAGCATTCGCTGGTGCAGGAGGAAATCTTCGGCCCGGTGCTGGTGGCGATTCCGTTCGATGACGAAGCCGATGCGCTGCGCATGGCCAATGACAGTCCCTACGGACTGGGCGCCAGCATCTGGTCGAACGACCTGGCGGCTGTACACCGGATGATTCCACGGATCAAATCAGGGTCGGTGTGGGTCAACTGTCACAGCGCGCTGGACCCGGCGCTGCCGTTTGGTGGCTACAAGATGTCCGGCGTCGGGCGCGAGATGGGGTATGCGGCGATCGAGCATTACACCGAATTGAAGTCGGTGTTGATCAAGTTGTAATGGCAGTTCTCACGGCTCAGGGCTTGAACCCCTGAGCCAACAGCCACCCGCGAACCGCCCGTGCCTGCTCAAGCGTCAACTCCGCCAACATCTGGTTTGCTGGCTCATCGCGCAACCGCCGTACCAGCGGCGCCAGCTCCACCCCTTGCACATGCCAGATCCCCAGCGGCTGATCCGCCGTGATCACCACCTCGGTCTCATCGACAAACCCGTCACGCAGCACCGGCATCCGTTCGATGCGCAACGCAGCAAAATCCGCCTGTGCATGCGCCACTTCAGCGTCCGGCCACTGTCGCCGCGCCTGCCAGAATGGCTGATCGGGCCAGCGTTGTTCATCGGCATAAAAGTCCCGGCCCATTCGCGCAAATCGCAAGAACAGTTGCTCAACCCGTTGCTGGTGAAAACGTTGGGCCAACGACGCCCGCTCGGGTTTGCGCAGCAGCGTATTGATCACCACCGGTGCCTGCAATGCCGAAGACAGCGACTGAAAGATTCCATTGCCGGACAGCGGATCGACCGCCATCGCCGCGTCACCGACCCGAATCCAGTTATCGCCACAAACCTGCGGCGCCAGAATCGCGGTGCTGCTACGGGCGTGCAGTTGCAACTCCAATTCGTGCCCGCCAGCAAAGAACGCTTGAGCAAAATCCGAAGCCTGACGCCGCGCCCGGCAGAATTCGAGCAACTGTGCCTTGCGCGGCAACCCGGCACTGGCTACATCCACCGTCCATTGCCAATAACACTGGCCGTCGTCCTGACGAGCCATCCACGCCCAGCCGTCTTCGAGGCTTTCCACGGCGCTGGCGGTGGCACCCGGCGCGCCTTGCCAGCGATTGAGCAGGCTGACCGTTTCCGGCCCGCGCAGGCCCTTGCCGGACGCCGGTGCCTGTCGCCCTCGGGCTTCCACCAGGAAATCCGCCTTCAGCATCCGGTCGCCATCTAGTTCGACGCGATGTCCACCCGCCGAGGATTGAACATTGAGGATTCGTCCCTCCATCACCTCAACCCCGGCCAGCCGCAAGTCCTCCCGCAAACCGCGATCAAAAGCGGGGCGATCCAACAGAAACTCAATGTTCTGCGCATGCTGCTGGCCGTTCCATGAAACCTGTCGCCGGGACGGCAACGTGGCGTCCATCAACGCATGATTGAACCCGGCTCCGCGCAACGCCTCCAGTACCCGTTGCGACACACCTTCGAGGGCCGCAAAGCGACGCCATTCGCTGACCAGCGTCACGGTGTAACCCAACCGTCGCAGCCCCAGCGCCACCGCTGCACCGGCTGGCCCGGCGCCGAGAATCAGGATCGCGGTCATGGACCGAAACGCCGTTCAGGGCCGCGATAAAAAGCGTGGTGTTTCAGCCAGTCGATGACCTCGGCATTGCTCGCCTGCGGATGCGCCAGCAGATAGCAGGCAATGTGACCGCTCAACGCGGCACACCCCAGACTGGCCCCCGACTGCCCGGGATAAGTGCCGCGGACACACGCGGCAAAATCCGCCTGCGCACTGTCGAGCCACGACCACTGTTCGTCGGTGCAACGGGCATCGCCGGTCACCCGCAGCACCTGCGGATAACTCGCCGGAAACACCGCTGCGCCCTGCGCCGGGCTGGATGCGCAGAGCAACACACCACGAGCCACCGCCGCGGCGCAGGTGTCGCGCAACAGGCTGCGATCCTGGCGCATGCCAAGGCTCAGGTTGATCAAACGCACATCCTGCGCCACCAGCCAGTCAACGGCCGCAGAAATCTGCAAGGCGCTGGTGACACCGCGTTGATCGAACACCTGAGCCACACAGATCTGCGCGCCAGGTGCGCGACGGCTGATCGCCTCGATCACCGCGCTGCCATGGCCAAGCGGATCGTCCCGCAGATCCGACTCCGCCAGACCGTCCTCCAGCAACGAGAACCGGCGCCCGGCAATCACCTGCATCCGCTGTGCCGCCGAGTGTCCGCTGTCGACCACACCGATACGCAACTCAGGCTTCATGCAGCACCGTTTTCGAGATGAGCACACCATCAAGCAGTTCGAAACGCAGGTCGGCATCGGCCAGGGTCGACGGTCGGTGGCTGATAAGGATGCGTGTACGCCCGGCAAACAACCGGTCGATGGCCTCGATCACCTCGCGCTCGGTGGCTTCGTCGACGGCCGAGGTGGCTTCGTCGAGCACCAGAATCAATGGGGCCTGCAATAGCGCCCGGGCAATCGCGATCCGCTGTTTCTGCCCGCCGGACAATTGCTGCCCGCGCTCGCCCAGCGGACTGTCGAGGCCTTCGGGCAGCGACGCGATCAGGCTGTCGAGCTGCGCCAGCCGTGCAACCTCGGCGATGGCTTCGCGGCTGGCGTCCGGCACCGCGTAAGCCAGGTTGTCGGCGAGGCTGCCGCGAAACAGCACGATGTCCTGGCTGACCACGGCAATGCGCCGACGCAGTTCGAACAGTTCAAGTTCGCGCAGATCCACGTCACCGAGCAGCACTCGTCCGGACTGCGGATCGTGATGCCGTTGCAGCAGATCGATCAGCGTCGATTTGCCGACGCCGGAGCCGCCGCTCAGGGCGACTTTCAAACCACAGGGAATCGTCGCTTCGATGCCGCTCAAGGTGCTTGGGCGCCCCGGGTGGCTGAAGTGCACCGCGTCGAAACGCAGTTCACCCGAAGATGGAAACGGCCTTGGCGTGACCGGCGAAAACACCGTGGGTTCTTCGCCGCGCAGCTCCATGACCCGTCCCAGGCTGACAGTCATGCGCTGGAT
Source organism: Pseudomonas sp. BW7P1 (assembly GCF_024981055.1). NCBI lineage: Bacteria > Pseudomonadati > Pseudomonadota > Gammaproteobacteria > Pseudomonadales > Pseudomonadaceae > Pseudomonas > Pseudomonas sp. BW7P1. The sequence continues at coordinate 4,294,695 of NZ_CP103374.1, forward strand.
CGCCACGTACAACCCCAACAGGCTCTGCACCGGCCCGACCGCCATCCCCAGATAGGTGGAGAACGCGATCAGCGCGCCGAGCTGCCAGGTGCCCTGTACCACCCAATAGCCGCCGATCAGGAATGCGCAGGCACGGGACAGCGAGGTCAACGTGCCGGGCACCGCCTGGGTGAAAAACTCGGTGACCTGCAGGCGCAGCAACTGGTTCATGTAGCCCTGTCCGAGGCTTTCCAGGCGCCGGGCTTCACGCTGTTGCTGGCCGGCGGACTGGATGAATTTCATCACCGGCAAAGTCTCGACCATGAACGACGACATGTCCGCCGAGCGCTCGCGCAGTTGCCGCACATCGCGCTCGACCTTGCGCCGCATCCAGCGCAGCCACAGCACATCGAGCGGAATCAGCAGCAGCGCCAGCAGCGACAGTTTCCACGACAAGGTGAACAACATCGCGATCGCCACCACCAGGCCGATCACACTCGATACCGCCGAGAACAACGAGTCCACGGCAAAGCGCTGGATCTCCGCCACATCACCGTCGAGCCGTGACATCAGATCGCCGATCCGCCGCTGGCCGTAGAAGCTCGGTGACAGCTTCTGCAAGTGCCGGTAAAGGTCATCGCGCAGGGCAAACAGAATCCGTCCGGACAAGCGTGTGTGCAAATAGCGGTTGATCCCCGACAGCGCGGTGCCGAGCAGCCCGGCGATAATCATCAGCACCGCGATCAGCACCAGCATCGGAAAGTTGCGCGCCAGCAAGCCGTCGTCGATCAGCAGCTTGACCAGCCATGGCTGCACCAGCACCAGCAGCGACGCACACACCGACAGACCGAGCAGGCCGGCAATCGCCATCCGCTGCGGCCGCACGAAACCGTACAGCCAGCGCAAAGCCGCTTGCAGCGCGGCGGGATTGTGGCTGTCGATCAGCCGCACGAACAGGCGCTGCATCACGAGCGCAACTGTTTGAGTTTGCGATACAGGGTCGCGCGGCTGATGCCGAGGGCTTCTGCCGCAGCCGAGACATTGCCCTGATGGGTGTCGAGGGACTGGCGGATCATCTCCCGTTCGTTCTCGCGAATGCTGCCGGCCTGGGGTTTTTCGCTGGCAGAGAGTTCGTCGAGCATGCTGTCGGGCAGGTGATCAAGGGTCAGCATCGTCTCCCCCGGTTCGCGCATCGCCAGAACGGTGCGCAAGACCATCTCCAGTTGGCGAATGTTGCCCGGCCAGTGATAACCCGCAAGCAAGCGATTGAGGTCGTGGTGCAGCACAGCATTTGGCGCATCGAGCTTGCCCAGCAGGCGAGTGACCAGCGCGGCGAAGTCATCGCGCTCACGCAGGGCCGGAAGCATCACGCTGATGCCGTTGACCCGGTAGAACAGGTCTTCGCGAAATTGCTTGTCTTCGACCTGACGCTTGAGGTCGCGGTGGGTGGCACAGATCAGTGCGACGTCGATGTCCTGCTCCTCTCCGGCTCCCAGCGGCGCGACTTTGCGATCCTGCAAAACGCGCAACAAACGGGCTTGCAAGGCCAGCGGCATATCGCCGATTTCATCGAGGAACAACGTGCCGCCGTGGGCCTGTTGCAGGCGTCCGATCATGCCGCCACGGCGCGAACCGGTGAACGCGCCCTCGCGGTAGCCGAACAGTTCCGACTCGATCAGGCCTTCGGGGATCGCCGCGCAGTTCACGGCTACAAAAGGTCTGTCGCTGCGGCTGCCGGCCAGGTGCAGGGCGCGGGCGATCACTTCTTTACCGGTGCCGGTTTCGCCGAGCAGCAACACCGGCAACTCATTGGCAAGACCTTGGCGGGCCATACGCAGGGCTCGGGCATAACGGGCGTTGTTGCCGGCCAGCGCTTCCAGATCAGGTTTCGGCTTGGCGGTTTTCGCCACGCTGCGCGGTGGGCCACCGAGATTGACCGAGCGCGCCGGGGCTCGCAGGGTCTTGTAGAAAAACTCGCCCTTGGCGGTTTGCACACTGCCGACGCCGCCCTGTTGCAGACGGGTCAGCAATTGCACGCCATCGACCCCGAGGAATTCTTCGCAGCGCTTGCCGACCAGTGCCGAACGCTCGGCCCGCAGCAACTGACAGGCCTGGGCGCTGACCGCCAGAATCTGCCCGCCGAGACTCACCGCCAGCAGGCCTTGCCACGGCGATTCGAGATACTGCCGGCGACTGTGAAACGCCAGGACGATCTGATCGGGAAAGCTGTTGTTGAAGACCCGACTCTCGATCTGGCTGACCGCCATGCTCAGCAGCGCGGTACTGTCGTGGACGCGCCCCAGAGGGCCCTCACGGGTGAGGTCGAGGACGCCGAGAATTTCGCCTTGAGGGCAATGGATCGGCACCGAGGTGCAAGAGAAATCGGTGAGGCGGTCGAGGTAGTGTTCGCCACAATCGATCAGGGTAGGTCGCGCTTCGACCAGCGCCGTGCCGAGGGCGTTGGTGCCTCGGGCGGCTTCGCTCCAGCAGGCGCCGAGGGTGATGTCCTGCAGGCCGCTGCCCTTGAGCCGGTCGGCCCGCCCCTCCACTGCGAGGATGGTGGCGTCGGAATTGGCGAGGATGATCAGACCTTCCTTGCCTTGGCGCTCGGCCAGGTAATCGATGGCCGGCATGGCGGCATCGAGCAGCAGGCGATTGCTCGCCAGCAAGACGTCAAGACTCCCGCTCGATTCCAGCGTCAGCTCATGTTTGCCATTGAAATGCACGCCGTGGCTCAGGCTGCGCCGCCACGAAGCATCGATCTCCGCACGCAACACACCATCCGGGACCTGACCTTCGAGATGGAGTTTTTCCCGGGCCAGCCGGGCTTCGTGGTGAGACTTGGGATCGGTTGTTTTTATTAGAGTCATCAAGCGCTCCGCAGCGGTCCGCTTTGCGCTTCTTTACATCAGCGCCCTGACGCCAATGTTTACGTTAACGTCAGGGCGATGGCAAGCACCGCAGGGCGCTTGTGTTCCAGCAGGTGGATTGCGTTATCGTTCATCGCTGGCAAGCCAGCTCCCACAGAGTTTGGCGTGGCCGCAAATCCCGCAGTCAACCACAGTACTGTGGGAGCTGGCTTGCCAGCGATGACGGCCTGTCGGATCGCATCAATTTCAGATCTGCCACAACTCGGCATTCACGAAAAACGCCCGGGCGTTGTCTTCGAGACTTTCCAGGTGATAGCCGCCTTCCTGCACGATCAGGCATGGAACGCCGAGGCTGCGAATACGCTCACCCAATGCAGCGAAGCCTTCACCGGTGACGGCAACTTTGCTTTGCGGGTCCAGCTCGTAAATGTCGAAACCCAGCGACAGCACCAGCACTTCGGAACCGAATTCGCGCACCGCGTTCAATGCGACGTCCAGTTGCCCGAGGAAATCCGCCTCGCTTGAACCATGGGCCATCGGCAGGTTGAGGTTGAAGCCCTCCCCCGCACCGCTGCCGCGCTCATCGGCGAACCCGGCAACGCCCGGATAGAAGTTGGTCGGATCGCCATGCACCGAGACATAAAGCACGTCATCGCGGTCGTAGAAAATTTCCTGAATGCCTTGGCCGTGGTGCATGTCGGTGTCGAGCACGGCGACTTTTTCAAATTTTTCACGCAGCACCTGCGCCGCCACCGCCGCGTTGTTCACGTAACAGAAACCACCCGCCGCTTCAGCCCGGGCGTGGTGCCCCGGTGGACGGCACAGGGCATACGCCGCCGGTTCGCCATCGATCAGCGCCAGAGCTCCGGCCACGGCGCTTTGCGCCGACCAATAGGCCGAACGCCAGGTCTGTTCGCCGACCGGGCAACTGCCGTCCGCCAGATACCGTGCAGCCTGGGCGAGGATACCGCGCAGGGCGTTGGGCTCGCGGACGAAGATGTTCGACATCACCTCATCGCCCCAGTCTTCGGGGATTTCCTTCCAACGTGCGTGTGCTTCCGTAAGGAACGTCAGATACGGCGCACCATGCACCGCCAGCAACGGCGCAAGGCCGGCATCGGCGGGTTGCTCGACACTGAAACCCAGACCGTGGGCGGCCTGCACCAGACGCTGCGCACGTTCCGGGACTTCCTGCGGCGTGCGCATCTGGCCACGGGAGTAATAGCTGCGTGGATGGTGGAGCAATTGTTCGGGATGGAAAAAACTGCGCATGCTTCAGACTCCTTGTTCGATTCGACCGGCGCGGGCCAGCACGGCATTGAGCAAAACATCGGTGCCCTGCTTCACGTCTTCGGGCAACACATCTTCGGCCTCGTTATGGCTCAAGCCACCGACGCACGGAATAAACACCATCGCCGTCGGGCAGTAGCGCGCCAGATGAATCGCGTCATGCCCGGCGCCGCTGACAATCGATTGCTGAGCGTAGCCCAGCGCATCCACCGCCTCTTGCACGGCTGCCACGCATTCGGCGTCGAACGGTGTGGCCGGGCTGATCCAGTGCGGGGTGATCGTCAGGCTCAGGCCACGGCCATCGGCAATGGCCTGCAGCCGGGCGCGGACTTGTTGCTCCATGGCGGCAATGGCGTCGTCGCGGTGATGACGCAGATCGACGGTGAAATTCACCAGCCCCGGAATGGTGTTGCGCGAGGATTTGTTGATGCTCAACTCGCCCACAGTGGTCAGGCCTTCCGGCGCAAAATCCGTGGCCAGACCCTCGATTGCCTGAATCATCCGCGCCACGCCGTACAAGGCGTCTTTGCGCAGCGGCATCGGCGTAGTGCCGGCGTGGGCGGCCATGCCTTCAACGCGCACGTCGAGCCAGCGGATCGCCTGACCACCCGTGACAACACCGATGCTCTTGGCGTTGTCTTCAAGGATCGGGCCCTGTTCGATGTGCGCTTCGAAATAGGCATCCACCGCGCTGCCCAACGGGCGATCACCGGCGTATCCGGTGCGTTGCAAGGCCTCGGCAACGCTGATGCCATCGGCATCAAGCACCGCCAGCGCGGCGTTCAGATCCATGATTCCGGTGAACACGGCCGAGCCGAACATGGCCGGGGTGAAACGCGCGCCTTCTTCGTTGGTCCACACCGCCACTTCCAGCGGTTTGCGGGTCTGGATATTGAGGTCGTTGAGGCAACGCACCACTTCCAGGCCGGCGAGCACGCCGTAGACGCCATCGAAACGCCCACCTTCGGGTTGGGTGTCGAGGTGGCTGCCCATCATCACCGGCGCAGCGTCCGGATCGGTACCGGCGCGGCGGGCGAACAGGTTGCCGATGGCGTCCACGCTCAGGGTCATGCCCGCTTCACGACACCAGTGGGCGAACAGTTCGCGACCGGCCTTGTCTTCGTCGCTCAATGCCAGGCGGCAGCTGCCGCCACGTGCGGTGGCACCGACTTCGGCCATGGCCATCAGACTCGCCCACAGGCGTTCGCCGTTGATCTTCAACATGAGGTTCTCCTGAAATTCCGGGTTAGACGCGGGCCATTTCCGCCCGATGGGCACTGGCATGACGACGGGCGAGGAACAGCACGCACAGCAGCGAAATGCCGGCGATCAGGCTGTAGAACAGCGCCATCGGCCACCATTGCCCGGTGAATTTGTGCGCCAGCATTGTGCCGATCAGCGGCGTCAGGCCACCGGCCACTGCACCGCAAATCTGATAGGCCAGCGAGATGGCTGTGTAGCGCACGCGGGTTTCGAACATGCCGCTGACATACCCGGCGATCACCGCATAAAACGAGGCCATGCACACCACCGCCAGCGCGATGCCAAGAATGATCAGCGGCGCCTGGGCCGAACTGACCAGCACGAACATCGGGTACGGCGAGGCCATCGCCAGCAGCGACACCAGGCACAGGAAACGCGTCGCGCCGATCTTTTCCGCCATCCACGCCGCGAGCGGCTGAATGCAGAACTGAATGATCGCGACGAAGAACAGGCACTCCAGAATCAGCGAGCGTGGCAGCGCCAGTTGCTGAGTGGTGTAGGCGATCATGAAGGTGTTGGTGAAATACACCCCGGCGATACCCAGTGTGTTGGCGCCGATGCACAGCAACAGCGGGCGCCATGCGGTGCGCAGGACTTCCATGACCGGCGCCTGTTCTTTCTTGACCTGTCGGATGGCCTGTTCGCGGCTGGCAAGAAACTCCGGCGACTCGTTCACGCCCAGGCGGATCGCCAGCCCCACCAGCAGCAACAGCGCACTGGCGAGGAATGGCAGACGCCAGCCCCAGCTCATCAAGTCTTCCTCCGGCAAACGGGTCACGGCACTGAAGGCCAGCAGCGACAGGATCAACCCCGCCGGACTGCCCAATTGCGCGAACGAGGCAAAGAAATTGCGCCGGCCCTTCGGCGCATGCTCGCCGGCCATCAACACCGCCCCGCCCCACTCGCCGCCGACGGCGATGCCCTGAACGATGCGCAGCAGAATCAGCAACACCGGTGCCGCCGCGCCGATCTGTGCATAAGTCGGCAGCAAGCCGATGCACACCGTGACCACGCCCATCATCAGCAGCGTGATGATCAGCGACTTCTTGCGGCCGATACGGTCGCCGATATGACCGAAAATGATCCCGCCCAACGGACGGGCGAAAAAGCCCACGGCGAAGGTGCCGAAGGCGGCCATGGTGCTGAACAGAGGATCGTCGGAGGGAAAGAACAGCGCGCCGAACACCAGCGCGGCGGCGGTGGCGTAGATGTAAAAGTCGTACCACTCGATCATGGTGCCGATAAAGGCTGCGGCTGCCGCACGGCGCGGCTGGTTCGAAGCGTGAGGCTTCATGGGGTCGGCTCCTTTGATTGTTTTTCTGGCAGGAGTTAAACGGTAAATCCGAGGCGCTCTGACGGCGCCTGTCTGGGGGGATTTATCGTTCCGGGGCTATGATCAGTCAATTTTCTATTTATTATTCCGATTATTAACAAACCTTATAATCGAGAATCCCCATGGCCGAACGCGACGTCCAGCGCCTGCTCAACGACCGCCTTGACTGGAACCTGTTGCGCACCTTCAGGGTGATCGGCCAGGAGCTGAGCATCAGCCGCGCCGCCGCCCGTCTGCACCTGACCCAACCGGCAGTGAGCCAGGCGCTTAAGCGTCTTGAAGAACAACTGGGTCGTCAGTTGATTGCCCGGCGCGGCCCGCGCTTTGCCCTCACCGAAGTCGGCGAGCAGATCTTTGAACTGGCGGGCGAGATCTACGGGCAGGTGTCCCAGGTCAGCAGCCTGCTGGAGCAACCGGCCGACGAAGTAATCGGCAAGGTGCGGCTGCTGATCATCAGCCGGATCTTTTCCGAGCGTTTCGATGACTTCCTCGCTGACTTTCATCGGCAATATCCAAGGGTCGATCTGGAGGTCGATGTCATGCGCAGCTCGGATATCGTCAGCGCACTTCAGGAGAAAACCGCGACCCTTGGCCTGAGCCTCAATCGCCGCCCGCAGCCGCGTCTGGAACAGCGTCTGTTCCTGCGTCAGCGCTATGCGTTTTTCTGTGGCAAACATCACACGCTGTTTGGCCGCAGGGACGTCGTCGAGGGTGATTTGCAGCGTGAGAATTTCGTGAGTTTCACCAGCGACCAGATTGGCGGGATGCTCTCGCCCCTGACCATCTTTCGCGATCAGCAAGGCTTCAGCGGACGTATCGTCGCGTCATCGCCGAGCCTTGAAGAAGTACGGCGACTGGTGATCGCCGGATTCGGCATCGGCTGCCTGCCGGAACACGTGGTGGCGGCGGATGTCGAGGCCGGACTGCTCTGGCGCCTGCCGCCCCACGAGGGGATTGCCGATGTCGACATTCATTTGCTGTGGAACCGCGAGCAGCGAATGAGTCGGGCCGAAACGCTGTTCATCGAGCGTTTGCAGGCCTGTCTGGCGGATCAATAACCGAGCAGTCGGCGATCTACTCGGCCATGCAGTCGCGAGCTGCCGCCGAAGACATGTACGGCGTGAGGATGGAAACCGTGTTCCTCGACAGCTTCCAGCACATGCTCAGCCTGCGTGAGCCTGTGCTGTGAAGCTGCGGCGAATTACACGTGGGGATCGCCCGGTGGCTTGGTCGGCGCAGCGTATTGCGGCTTCAAGTGCCCGTCCTGATCGAGCAGCCAGGCGTCCATGATCTGCCGAACCACCGGACCTGCGACCCGACCACCGGCCTCACCGTTCTCGATCATCACCGAAATGGCGATCTTCGGATGCTCGGCCGGGGCAAATCCGACGAACAAGGCATTGTCACGATGGCGTTCAAGGGTTTTCTCACGGTTGTAACGCTCCCCCTGCTTGATCGCCACGACCTGCGCCGTACCACTCTTGCCCGCGATGCGGTACTGAGCACCGGCAGCAGCGGCGCGAGCGATGCCCCGGGCATCGTGCATCACCATCTGCATGCCGTGGTTGACCTGATCCCAATCACGCGGATCCTTGAGCACGATATTCGGCATCGGGTGTTCGTCCACCGGGGCAACACCGTCGACCGTCTTTGCCAGATGCGGACGGTTCCAGACGCCCTTGTTGGCAATCAACGCGGTGGCCTGTGCCAACTGTAGCGGCGTGACCTGCATGTAACCCTGGCCGATGCCGAGAATCACTGTCTCCCCGGGAAACCAGGCCTGACGCCGGGTGGCACGCTTCCAGGCCTGGGACGGCATCAGGCCGGGAGACTCTTCAAACATGTCCAGCGAGACCTTCTCGCCGAGGCCGAACATCGCCATGTAATCGTGCAGGCGATCGATACCGAGCTTGTGCGCCAAGTCGTAGAAATAAGTGTCGTTGGAGCGCATGATCGCCGCATCCATGTCCACCCAGCCGTCGCCGCTGTGGTTCCAGTTGCGGTACTTGTGATCAAAATCCGGCAGTTGGTAGTAACCCGGGTCGAAGACGCGGGTCTGTGGCGTGACCACTCCGGCGTCGAGCCCGGCGATCGCCACTTCGGGCTTGATCGTCGAACCGGGCGCGTACAAGCCGCGCAGCACTCGGTTGAATAGTGGCCGATCGATGGAGTCACGCAGTGCCGAGTATTCCTTGGAGCTGATACCGGTCACGAACAGATTGGGGTCGAAGCTCGGGTTGCTGACCATGGCCAATACCTCACCGGTAGTTGGGTCCAGTGCAACCACTGATCCGCGACGGTCGCCCAATGCCGCTTCGGCGGCTTCCTGAAGTTTGACGTCGAGGCTGAGGACGATGTTTTTGCCGGGCACCGGGTCGGTATGCTTCAGGACTCGCAATACCCGGCCCTGGGCATTGGTTTCCACTTCTTCGTAACCGACATGGCCGTGCAATTGAGCTTCGTAGAACCGTTCTACACCCGTCTTGCCGATGGATTGCGTACCTCGATACTCGACGGAATCGAGCGTTTTCGATTCTTTTTCGTTAATGCGGCCGACGTAACCGATGGAATGTGCGAAATGCGCACCGAGCGGATAATTGCGGATGAACTGCGGTTCGACGTCCAGTCCCGGCAAGCGGAACTCGTTGACGGCCAGTACGGCGATCTGCTCCTCGGTCAGCTCATAAAACAGCGTTACCGGCGTAAACGGATGGCGCGACTGTTTCATCGCCTTGTCGAAGACTGTGCGATCTTCAGCGGGCAAGTGCAGGAGACTGATGACTTCGTCCAGCTCCTGATTGACGTTGGTTGCGCGTTCGCGAGTGATCGTCAAGTTGTAGCTTGGGCGGTTATCGGCCAGTAGCACACCGTTGCGGTCGTAGATCAGTCCTCGCGTTGGCGGGATAGGCAAGACATGGACGCGGTTGTTTTCGGAAATGGTCGAGTGATAGTCAAATTCCACCACTTGCAGGATGTAGAGACGAACCACCAACGCACAACTGATCGCAAAGACGAACAAGGCACAAGCGATCAGCCGCTTGTTGACCAGATGTTTCTCTTTCTCGTGATCCTTGATGGGTATGGCTTCAGGCATTTCTGCAGCAACTCTTTTGACAAAAATGAGCGCCGATCCTTGGGCGTGACGTCAGTCCGTTAAAAAACGAGCAGCACCATACCAAAAACCGCGAGGTCATTTCAGAGGGATTTCCCCAATGGTTGCCATCACGACAGCCGGCCCACCTGCGTCGAGCACTTTCCTGCGGACAAAACAAAACCCCGACTGCTTTCGCAATCGGGGTTTCGGAATTTAATCTTGACGATGACCTACTCTCACATGGGGAAACCCCACACTACCATCGGCGATGCATCGTTTCACTTCTGAGTTCGGGATGGGATCAGGTGGTTCCAATGCTCTATGGTCGTCAAGAAATTCTGTGTGCCGAGTCGTGACCAGATGGCCTCGCTTCAGCAAATCGGGTATGTGACAGCCATCGGTGTTTGTGAACTCGAACTTTCGGTTCGTTTCGTCTTCACACACCGCAATCTGGCTTTTAAGCGCAAATTGCTTGGGTGTTATATGGTCAAGCCTCACGGGCAATTAGTATTGGTTAGCTCAACGCCTCACAGCGCTTACACACCCAACCTATCAACGTCGTAGTCTTCGACGGCCCTTCAGGGAACTCAAGGTTCCAGTGAGATCTCATCTTGAGGCAAGTTTCCCGCTTAGATGCTTTCAGCGGTTATCTTTTCCGAACATAGCTACCCGGCAATGCCACTGGCGTGACAACCGGAACACCAGAGGTTCGTCCACTCCGGTCCTCTCGTACTAGGAGCAGCCCCTCTCAAATCTCAAACGTCCACGGCAGATAGGGACCGAACTGTCTCACGACGTTCTAAACCCAGCTCGCGTACCACTTTAAATGGCGAACAGCCATACCCTTGGGACCGGCTTCAGCCCCAGGATGTGATGAGCCGACATCGAGGTGCCAAACACCGCCGTCGATATGAACTCTTGGGCGGTATCAGCCTGTTATCCCCGGAGTACCTTTTATCCGTTGAGCGATGGCCCTTCCATACAGAACCACCGGATCACTAAGACCTACTTTCGTACCTGCTCGACGTGTCTGTCTCGCAGTCAAGCGCGCTTTTGCCTTTATACTCTGCGACCGATTTCCGACCGGTCTGAGCGCACCTTCGTACTCCTCCGTTACTCTTTAGGAGGAGACCGCCCCAGTCAAACTACCCACCATACACTGTCCTCGATCCGGATAACGGACCTGAGTTAGAACCTCAAAGTTGCCAGGGTGGTATTTCAAGGATGGCTCCACGCAAACTGGCGTTCACGCTTCAAAGCCTCCCACCTATCCTACACAAGCAAATTCAAAGTCCAGTGCAAAGCTATAGTAAAGGTTCACGGGGTCTTTCCGTCTAGCCGCGGATACACTGCATCTTCACAGCGATTTCAATTTCACTGAGTCTCGGGTGGAGACAGCGCCGCCATCGTTACGCCATTCGTGCAGGTCGGAACTTACCCGACAAGGAATTTCGCTACCTTAGGACCGTTATAGTTACGGCCGCCGTTTACCGGGGCTTCGATCAAGAGCTTCGCGTTAGCTAACCCCATCAATTAACCTTCCGGCACCGGGCAGGCGTCACACCCTATACGTCCACTTTCGTGTTTGCAGAGTGCTGTGTTTTTAATAAACAGTCGCAGCGGCCTGGTATCTTCGACCGGCATGGGCTTACGGAGCAAGTCCTTCACCCTCACCGGCGCACCTTCTCCCGAAGTTACGGTGCCATTTTGCCTAGTTCCTTCACCCGAGTTCTCTCAAGCGCCTTGGTATTCTCTACCCAACCACCTGTGTCGGTTTGGGGTACGGTTCCTGGTTATCTGAAGCTTAGAAGCTTTTCTTGGAAGCATGGCATCAACCACTTCGTCGCCTGAAGGCAACTCGTCATCAGCTCTCGGCCTTAAGATCCCGGATTTACCTAAGATCTCAGCCTACCACCTTAAACTTGGACAACCAACGCCAAGCTGGCCTAGCCTTCTCCGTCCCTCCATCGCAATAACCAGAAGTACAGGAATATTAACCTGTTTTCCATCGACTACGCTTTTCAGCCTCGCCTTAGGGACCGACTAACCCTGCGTCGATTAACGTTGCGCAGGAAACCTTGGTCTTTCGGCGTGGGTGTTTTTCACACCCATTGTCGTTACTCATGTCAGCATTCGCACTTCTGATACCTCCAGCAAGCTTCTCAACTCACCTTCACAGGCTTACAGAACGCTCCTCTACCGCATCACTTGCGTGATACCCGTAGCTTCGGTGTATGGTTTGAGCCCCGTTACATCTTCCGCGCAGGCCGACTCGACTAGTGAGCTATTACGCTTTCTTTAAAGGGTGGCTGCTTCTAAGCCAACCTCCTAGCTGTCTAAGCCTTCCCACATCGTTTCCCACTTAACCATAACTTTGGGACCTTAGCTGACGGTCTGGGTTGTTTCCCTTTTCACGACGGACGTTAGCACCCGCCGTGTGTCTCCCATGCTCGGCACTTGCTGGTATTCGGAGTTTGCATCGGTTTGGTAAGTCGGGATGACCCCCTAGCCGAAACAGTGCTCTACCCCCAGCAGTGATACATGAGGCGCTACCTAAATAGCTTTCGAGGAGAACCAGCTATCTCCGAGCTTGATTAGCCTTTCACTCCGATCCACAGGTCATCCGCTAACTTTTCAACGGTAGTCGGTTCGGTCCTCCAGTCAGTGTTACCTAACCTTCAACCTGCCCATGGATAGATCGCCCGGTTTCGGGTCTATTCCCAGCGACTAGACGCCCTATTAAGACTCGCTTTCGCTACGCCTCCCCTATTCGGTTAAGCTCGCCACTGAAAATAAGTCGCTGACCCATTATACAAAAGGTACGCAGTCACAGAACAAAGTCTGCTCCCACTGCTTGTACGCATACGGTTTCAGGATCTATTTCACTCCCCTCTCCGGGGTTCTTTTCGCCTTTCCCTCACGGTACTGGTTCACTATCGGTCAGTCAGTAGTATTTAGCCTTGGAGGATGGTCCCCC
>NZ_CP103374.1:4310000-5332500 GCF_024981055.1 Pseudomonas sp. BW7P1
CTTTGATTTCTCGCGGAGTAACTTGTGATGCTGATAATCTTGTTGACTACCAGTCTGACTCCACAAGCACCCACACGAATTGCTTGATTCAGTTGTTAAAGAGCGTTTGGTTAAGAGCTTTCGTCTCAACCGAGGCGCGCATTCTACAGCAGCCTCATTTGCTGTCAAGTGATTATTTTCAGAAGTTTTCGAAGAATTTCTCAACAACTTCAACCACTTGCGCTTCCGATCTCTCGTTAGCGGGAGGCGAATTCTACAGCGTTACACGCTGCTGTCAACACCTCTTTTTCACCGCTTTCGACCGAGAAGACCGAGAAGACCGAGCCGTCAAAAGAGTCAAACATCACCACCCTTTCAACTGCTTCCAGGCTTCGATGAACTGAAGCAACTCGCTATCGAAAATCGCTTAACTCATTGAATCTCAAGGAGTTTTCCGTTTCGACTGCGCCGGAAGTGGGGCGAATTATAGACATCTAAAATTCGCCGTCAACACCTAATTTGGTTTTTCTATCGTGCGAGGAGAAAAGGCGGCGTCCATATAGACGTGTCGCAGATCGGTGCGCAATATACTGCCCAACATCACAATAAAACTCCGCACTCCTGGATGATTCTCCGCAATGAATGATCAACCCCGCAGCCTGGCCTCAACCCTTTTCCCGGTCGGCCTGCTACTTATAGCCATGGCGTCCATTCAATCCGGGGCATCGCTGGCCAAGAGTATGTTTCCCATAATTGGTGCCCAAGGAACGACGACATTACGCTTGATGTTTGCCAGCGTGATCATGCTGTTGTTGCTGCGCCCCTGGAGAGCGAAGCTGACAGCCAAGTCTCTGCGTACTGTCATCGTCTATGGAATGGCTTTGGGCGGCATGAACTTCCTCTTCTATATGTCATTGCGTACGGTCCCTTTAGGGATTGCGGTAGCCTTGGAGTTCACCGGCCCTTTGGCGGTTGCCATTTACGCCTCCCGCCGCGCAATAGACTTCCTCTGGATCGCACTTGCCGCTACCGGACTGCTTTTGCTGATACCGACAGGAGCGACCACTGTCGGCCTGGATCTAGTTGGCGCCGGATATGCACTGGGGGCTGGCGCCTGCTGGGCGCTGTATATCCTGTTCGGGCAGAAGGCCGGCGCCGATAACGGTGTAACCACAGCAGCGCTGGGCGTCATGATCGCAGCCCTGTTTGTCGCGCCGATCGGCATCGTCCATGCGGGCGCCGCACTACTGACGCCCTCCCTGATACCGGTCGCGATCGGCGTTGCCATTCTCTCTACCGCCCTGCCCTACACCCTGGAAATGGTCGCCCTCACCCGTATGCCGGCCCGCACGTTCGGAACACTGATGAGCATCGAACCGGCATTCGGTGCATTGTCCGGTTTGTTGTTCCTGCAGGAATACCTGACGTTTGCGCAATGGATGGCGATCCTATGCATCATCCTGGCGTCAGTGGGGGCAACCATGACAATGGGAGCAGCAGCCAAACCAGCGGTTGCCGCGGATTGAAACAGGATTTGACTCAGGTCTGGTAATTGGTGCTCATTTAGGCCATGTTAGCCACGTAACCCAATGCCAGACATGGATTTTTCGGACAGGGACATCAGAACGCCTACAGCGCGAGCGAACAGGGGCGGACCCGAGCGCCAGACCCGAGGCCGCCATTAAGGATGGTAATGAAACGAATCTTGATACTGATCGCCGTACTCGCCATAGCGGGCTGCGCCGCGACATCGAAAACCCAGGTGAAGCACGGCAAGAAAGGGCTGCATATCAATTGCTCCGGACTCTCGTCCTCCTGGGACAAGTGCTATACCAGTGCCGCCAATGCCTGTGCACCGAAGGGTTACAAAGTCATTGCCAAATCAGGTGACGCCGTGGAAGAGCCGGGTGATTATCCATTTGGTCTGAATCCCGCCGGCTATACCAGTCGTAGCATGATCGTCATCTGCAAATAGTTCGACGCCATCTTACTCAGCGCATTTCTCATCGAGCACGCGCTGTATCTCCTGGTGGCTCGACTCCAGTACCCTGCGCTGAATCTCGGGCGAAGCAAGCATTCGTGCCACCACCAATGCCCCGACACATTGCGACAGAATGGACCAGGCAAGACTGTCGCTCTCCAGTATCTGTGCCCAACTTTCCTGGAGTCGGCAGATCCACAGCTCGGCCTGTTCACGCACCGACTCCTCCGACCGGGCTATTTCAGCCCCCAATGCAGGTAACGCACAACCGGATTCCGGCTGCTCGACATGAGCCATGCTCAGATACTGCTTGAGACAGCGTTGCAGCCGCTGCCTGTCTTGTGCCCCCTCCCCGCCCAGCCGCTCCAGGCTTTGACTTAACTCACGCTCAACGATCGCGCTGAACAACTCACTTTTTGACGAGAAATGACTATAGAACGCAGCGCCACTCAGTCCGATCGCCTTCATCAGACCATCCACTCCCACGGTCGAGAAACCTGAGCTTTTCGCCGACAGCGCGCTGCTTTGCAGCAATTTTTCTCGAGTTTCCAGTTTATGGCCGGCGGAATAACGCATGTTTTTTCCTCAATGTGAGTCGTCTTGACGCTGACACGATCCTAGCATAACGTTCGTTCACTTAACGATCGTTTACCAAAGGGAACTACCCATGAATAACAAGAAGGTCGTATTGGTTGTCGGTGCGGGCGACGCTACGGGAGGCGCTATTGCCAAACGATTCGCCAGGGAAGGATTCATCGCATGCGTTACACGCCGCAGCGCCGACAAATTGCAGCCGTTGGTGGAATCCATTCAGGCAGACGGCGGTGAAGCCCACGGTTTTGCTTGCGATGCGCGCAAGGAAGAAGACGTGATTGCGCTGATCGAAGATATCGAAAACCGCCTCGGGCCGATTGAAGCGTTCATTTTCAACATTGGCGCCAATGTGCCTTGCAGCATTCTCGAAGAAACGGCACGCAAGTATTTCAAGATCTGGGAAATGGCCTGTTTCTCGGGCTTCCTGAACGCTCGCGAAGTGGCAAAGCGCATGGTTATCCGCAAACGCGGCACGATTCTGTTCACTGGCGCTACTGCGGGACTGCGTGGAGCTTCCGGATTCGCGGCGTTTGCCGGCGCCAAGCATGGCATCCGCGCACTGGCGCAGAGCATGGCCAGGGAACTCGGGCCGATGAATATTCATGTTGCCCACGTTGTGGTTGATGGCGCCATCGACACCGACTTTATCCGCAGCAACTTCCCTGACAAGTATGCGACCAAGGATCAGGACGGTATTCTCGATCCCGAGCATATCGCCGAAAACTATTGGTATCTGCACAGCCAACCAAGGGACGCCTGGACCTTCGAGCTGGATCTGCGTCCCTGGAATGAACGCTGGTAACCTTCCTCAAAAATAAAAAAGAGTGCAGCGACCATGAGCAAAACCGTGGAGTTCTATTTCGATCTTGGCAGCCCCGCCACTTATCTGGCGTACACCCAACTTCCAGCAATCTGCGCCAGGACCGACAGCCGGCTGGTCTATATCCCGATGTTGCTCGGAGGCGTATTCAAAGCCACAGGTAATGCATCACCGGCGATGATCCCGGCCAAAGGCCGTTACATGTTTCAGGACCTCGAACGCTACGCCAAACGCTACGGCGTGCCCCTGAAATTCAACCCGCATTTCCCGATCAATACTCTGATGTTGATGCGGGCGGTGACCGGCATTCAATTGCGCCACCCCGAGTGCTTCCTGGCGTTCATCGACTGCCTGTTCAAAGCGTTGTGGGTTGAAGGTCGCAGCCTCGATGAACCGGCAACGGTTGCAGCCGTATTGACCGAACACGGCTTCAATCCTGATCAGGTACTGGCATTGCCCCATGAAGAAGCGGTAAAGACTGCCCTCAAGGACAACACCGAGGCCGCCGTAAAACGGGGTGTCTTCGGTGCGCCAAGCATGTTCATCGGCAACCAGTTGTTCTTTGGCCAGGATCGACTCGACTTCGTTGAAGAAGCCCTGCGCTAGATCTCTACCACCAAACGTCCCCGGGCTGCTTTCGATGAAAGCAGTTCATGGGCCTCATAGGCCGATTCAAGGGTGAACCGACGCCCATCAAGCAACGGCTTGACCTTCCCTGCCTCAATCAACAGCGCGGCCTGGCGCAAAATCTCGCCATGGTGCTCTCCGCCCTTCCCGGTCAGCAGAGGCATAAGGGTAAACACTCCCGAGTAAGTCGCACCTCGGAAGGACAGCGGCGCCAGACTATGCTGGCCCCAGCCGAGGCAACTCAGAACGTGCCCGTGGTAGATTCGTGCAGCCTTGAAGGAAGCATCCAGCGTTTCGCCGCCCACCGTGTCATAAACGATATCGAACCCCTCCCCCGCCGTGTACTCGCGGACATAGTCCTCAACCGACATCTCGCGGTAATCAATGAACGTCGCGCCATAACCTTCAATAATCCCGCGTTGCCCTGCGGACCCCGTCGCGAAAACCTCGGCACCGAACGCGCGGGCAATTTGCACCGCCACATGCCCAACGCCACCCGCCCCACCGTGAATCAGCACCTTTTGTCCGGCACTCACTCGTGCCCGATCCACCAGGCCTTCCCAGGCAGTAATCAGCACCAGCGGCAAACCTGCCGCCTCGCGCATGCTCAGGTTGAACGGCTTACGCGCCAGAAGTCGCACATCGACCACCGCAAATTCGGCCAGCGAACCCTGCACGCCGCCAACGCCGGTCGCCAGCGCATAAACCTCATCACCCGGTGCCCAACCCTGCACGTTCTCACCCACTGCTTCAATCACACCCGCAAGATCCAGCCCCAGCACCGCCGGCAACGGCTGTCGAGCATGGGCGGCTTGCCCCGCGCGGATTTTCAGATCCAGCGGATTCACGCCGCTGGCCTTGATCCGCACCAATACCTGTCCGGCACTCGCCACTGGGCGTTCAAGGGAAACCAAGCGTAGGGGCCCATTGGCCACGTCTACTATCAAGGCGTTCATGTGCTTTGAATCAGTCATTTCGGTCATTCCTGTGGGAGAAAGTGAAGCCATGTTCTCCCAGCCGACTCATGCCGATAAGACACCGAATGGCTATAGTGATCATGCCAGTCCGGCATGAATGAGGCGTTTCATGGACAAGCTCAACGCAATGGCGATTTTCGTTCGGGTGATCGAGCGCGGTAGTTTTTCCGCCGTGGCCCGTGAGCTGCAAACCACCCAACCTACCATCAGCAAAGTTCTGCGCGCTCTTGAAACCCAGCTGGGCGGCAAGTTGATTGCCCGCAGCACGCGCAAACTGTCGCTGACCGACGAAGGTCAACGGTACTACAAAGAATGCCGAAATATTCTCGCCGCGGTGGATGCTGCCGAGCACCGCTTCCAGTCCGGTCGGGAAACAGTCGCCGGGGCGTTACGAATAGGCTCATCGGTCAGCTTTGGCCGCCTGCAGATTGCTCCAAGGCTGCCGGATTTTCTCAAGCAATACCCACAGATTCAGATCGACCTGCACCTGAACGATCAGAATCTGGATCTGGTCAGTGAAGGTCTGGATGTCAGCCTGCGCATCGGCGAGTTGAACGACAGTGGCATGATCGCCCGCCGCATCGGCACCACCCACCGCATCACCGTCGCAGCACCAGCCTACTTGCAATGTCATACCCCGCCACAAACACCGGGCGAGCTGACGAAACACAACTGCCTGCAATTCAACCTGCTCGAATCGCAGAACCTGTGGACTTACGAAAAGGACGGCCAGCGTCACGAGGTGCGCATCAACGGTAACGCCCAGAGCAACAACTCCGAAGCGATCCGCGAAATGGTCCTGGGGGGATTGGGGATTGCGCTATCACCCGTCTGGCTGTTCAGCGAGGATTTGAAGGCGGGTCGAGTGGCCGCCCTGTTGCAGGATTACCAGACCCGATCACTGCCAATACATGCCGTGTCCCCGGCGAACCGTCGCCAATCCGCCAGGGTCAATGTGTTTGTCGAGTACATGTCCCGGGCGCTGGCAGCAGCGCCCGAGCTTCAACCCATTAAATAGCGGCGGTACGCGTGTTCAGCCATGCCAGCGCCTCACCGCTGAGCAACGGACTCAAACGCTCGCGCACTTCGGTGTGATAGGCGTTGAACCATTGCTTCTCTTCCTGCGTCAGCAAGGACGGTTCCAGGCAACGGGTGTCGATCGGGCACAGGGTCAGGGTTTCGAACTTGAGGAAGTCGCCGAACTCGCTGCTGCCAGCCTCAACGTTCATCGCCAGGTTCTCGATTCGCACACCCCAACGACCCGGGCGATAAGTGCCGGGCTCGATAGACGTGATCATTCCTGGCTGCATGGCGGTTTGCGGCGCCGGCGCAGCCTGATAGGCGATCACCTGCGGACCTTCGTGCACATTGAGGAAATAACCCACGCCGTGACCGGTGCCATGACCGTAATCCACGTTCTCGGCCCAGATCGGCGCACGGGCGATCGCATCCAGCAGCGGCGACAGAATGCCTTTCGGGAAATGCGCGCGGGACAATGCAATCACGCCCTTCAACACGCGGGTGCAGTCGCGCTTCTGCTCCTCGGTTGGCGTACCGACCGGCACCATACGAGTGATGTCGGTGGTACCGCCCAGGTACTGTCCGCCGGAGTCGATCAGCAGCAGGCCATTGCCCTCGATCACCGCGTGTTCTTCTTCGGTGGCGTGATAATGCGGCATCGCGCCGTTGGCATTGAATGCGGCGATGGTGTTGAAGCTCAGCGAAACATAATCCGGACGGCGCTCACGGGCTGCCGTGAGTTTTTCGTCGATGGTCAGCTCGGTAATGCGCTCACGCCCCCAGGCCGACTCAAGCCAGGTGAAGAACTCGCACAGCGCCGCGCCGTCCTGCTCCATTGCCCGACGGATATGCTCGGCATCCGCCGGGCTTTTTTTCGATTTGGCCAACGTTGTCGGGTTGAGGCCTTCAACCAGTTTCACACCATTGTCGAGGTTGCCCAGCAAACCGCTGGTCACCCGCGCCGGATCCACCAGCAGACTCGCGTCGCTCGGGATCGCACGCAAGGCATCCGCAACTTCGCTGTAGTCGCGCAGGGTCACACCGTCCTTCTCCAACACGGCGCGCAGTTCAGTGTCGACCTTGTTCAACGCCACGAACAACGTGGCTTGTTGCTGGCTGATCAATGCGAAGGAAACGAATACCGGGTTGAACGACACATCGCCGCCACGCAGGTTGAACAGCCAGGCGATGTCGTCGAGGGTGGCGATGAAGTGCCAGTCCGCTCCGCGTTCCTGCAGGGTTTCGCGCAGTTGGGCGATTTTCTCGCCACGGCTGACGGTCGCCATCGGCGGCAGGTGCTGATAGATCGGTGCGTTCGGCAGGCCGGGACGATCGCCCCAGACCTCGTTCAACAGATCGAGATCGGTACGCAAGCTGGCGCCCCGCGCTTCGAGCTTGCTGCCCAGGGTCCGCGCCGAGGCCACAGCCATGACCGCGCCATCAACCGCGACCACGCCACCTTCCGGCGTCTGCTCGGCCAGCCAGTCCAGCGGGCCCGGTTGACCCGGTTGCAGTTTCACGAGTTCGATACCGCTGCCTTTGAGTTCCTTGGTCGCCTGTTCCCAGTAACGGCTGTCGGCCCAGACGCCGGCGAAATCGGCAGTGACAATCAAGGTGCCCACCGATCCATGGAAGCCCGACAACCATTGCCGCCCCTGCCAGTAACCCGGCAGGTATTCCGACAGGTGCGGGTCGGCGGACGGCACCAGCAGTGCGTGAATGCCTTCGCGACGCATCAGTTCGCGGGTGTGCGCCAGGCGCTGGGGAACCGTTCCTTCGGTCAAAGTCTGGGTACTCATCGTGTCTCCTGCCAATCACTTCATCGTTATTGTTCGGTGCCGGTCGAAACCGGCTCTTTAAAGCCCTGTCGCCCAGAATGCCGGAGCACTGGCGCAAGCGGCCTTGATCAAATCTACAGCCTTGTCGATGTCTTCGGCGGTGGTGAAGCGGCCGAGACTCAAGCGAATGGTACGGCCGGCCAGGTGTGCGTCATGCCCCAGAGCCAGCAGAACGTGAGACGGTGTGTTGCTCGCGGAATTGCAGGCCGAGGTCGCTGAAAACGCGATCGAATGGCTCAACGCCGCCGGATTGAACTCGCCTTCGCTGAAGGTCAGGCTCAAGGTGTGCGGAATGCGTTGCACAGCGCTGCCGTTGAGGCGTACGCCGGGCAGGCTCAACAGTTGTTCGAGCAGTCGCTCGCGCAACGCGACGATGGTTTTCTTCTCGTCATCGAAAGCCTCGGCGGCCAAAGCAAACGCCGAGCCCATCGCGGCGATCTGATGCGTCGCCAACGTACCAGAACGCAACCCGCCCTCGTGGCCCCCGCCGTGAATCTGCGCCTGCAAACGTTGTTGCGCACGCGGACCGACGTACAGCGCACCGATGCCCTTGGGGCCGTAAAGCTTGTGCGCCGAAAACGACATCAGGTCCACCGGCCATTGCGCCAGATCGATCGCCACTTTGCCGGCGCCCTGGGCCGCATCGACGTGAAATAACGCACCACGCCCACGCACCACTTCGCCGATGGCGGGGATGTCGTTGACGGTGCCGAGTTCGTTGTTGACCAGCATCAGCGACACCAGAAAGGTGTCATCGCGCATTGCTTCGCTGACCGCTTGCGGAGTGATCAGGCCCTCGGCGTCCGGTACCAGGTAGGTGACGGCCACACCGGACTCCTGCAATTGCCGGGCAGTGTCGAGAATGGCTTTGTGTTCGATCTGACTGGTGATGATGTGCCCGCCGGAAACGCCGCGGGCCTGAGCCACGCCCTTGAGGGCGAGGTTGTTGGATTCGGTGGCGCCGGAGGTCCAGACGATTTGCTGTGGCTGCGCGCCGACCAGTTCGGCCACCTGACGGCGGGCGTTTTCGACGGTTTTGCGGGCCTGTTGACCAAAGGCATGGGAACTGGAGGCCGGGTTGCCGAAATTACCGTTGAAGCCCAGACACTCGATCATCACCTGAATGACCCGCTCATCCACCGGAGTGGTGGCGGCGTAATCGAAATACAGCGGACGTTGATTCATAAAAAGACTCGCAGAGCGTGTTCCGGGATCAGGAGGCTCGTATCTGCAAACGGCGCGGCGCAGCCTTGTGAGCTGCGCCCGGGTTCGAGAGCGCCATCAATACCTGATCGGATGCCGTTAAAGAAGTAGGGCTTCATTAATAGTGCGTAGGAACGCTCCTGAACGCGACTTTAACAGGCATCAGGCCGGCGGTTGTAGCACTGCGTCAGCTAAAGCTTTCAAGGAACAACGGATACAGCGAAATCACCAGCAGCGCGGCCATGCCCCAGTTGAACACCCGCAACCAGCGGCGATCCTTGAGCACGTTGCGCAGCAAGGTCCCGCACGCCGCCCAGACGCCGACGCTCGGCAGGTTGATGATGGCGAATACCGCAGCGATCACGATGACGTTGGTGAAATATCCCTGCATGGGTGTGTAAGTGCTGATGGCACCGATGGCCATGATCCACGCCTTGGGATTGACCCACTGGAAAGCCGCCGCCCCCAGATAACTGATCGGCTTGGCCTCGCCCTGCTCGCTGTCGCCGACCGGGCCGGAATGGGCGATTTTCCACGCCAGGTACAGCAAGTACACCGCGCCGACATATCGCAGCACCGAATACAGGATCGGATAGGTCTGAAATACCGCGCCCAGCCCGAACCCCACCGCCACCACCAGCACGAAGAATCCGCAGGTAATGCCGAGCATATGAGGAATGGTGCGGTTGAAACCGAAATTCACCCCAGATGCCAACAACATCGTGTTGTTCGGCCCCGGTGTGATCGAGGTGACAAGGGCAAACAGGGCAAAGCCCAACAGCAGGTCAAGCGAGAGAGTCATGGCAGGCAGTCCGTCAGGGTCATTCAGGTGTTGACCCTATCCCACAGCGTCCCGCAAACCCACGGACAGTTGGGTAAAACTTCGAGCGGTACAGTTTAGGATCAGCTAGGGCGACCGTGCAGCTGTACGGCTCGCTCTGCGCTCATCTCACCCTTGTTATCAAAGCCGAAAGGCTTCTGCGGCTGACCGAGCAATTCAGCTTTCTTCGCCTGATATTCATCGAAGGACAAACCACGACGATTGAGGCTTTCAAGGGCCAGTTCACGGGTTTCTTCCGCCGTGTAAGGGCGCAGTTCCGGGGAAACGTGGCTCGCGCAACCGGCGAGAACGGAAACAGCGAGCATCAGGGAAACAGTCAGTAAACGATTCATGGGAGCGTCCTGGCGAGCAGTGTGGAGTCGATGGAGAAAGGCTACGCCCGGGCTCGTCGTGGCAGAAATCAACGCTCTCAATAGTGGCTATCAGGTTTGCCGACAGATCAGCCTCAAATATTCAAAAAAGATCTATCAATATCAATTAACAGTCTTTTACGGAATAACAATCAGCCCTTATAAATCCTTCATCGCGTTCGGCGCTGTTGCTCCAGCAACTGTTTCCCAGGCAACAGCGGTTCAACAAACCCGCCTGAAAGTCACAGGACCACAGCCCGTGACAACGCTCAAGGCCCCGGAATACGGGCTTTCAAAGAATTGGTACAGCGCTTGCTCTGCTCCCGTGACTACTCACTGCTCGCCGAGCAACTGTTGAAAAAGGAACTGACCATGTCGCGTCCATTGAAAGTCGTCGCCCTGTCCGGCGGAACCTGGCGTCCGTCTCGCACACTGGTATTGACCCAGGCCCTGCTGAGCGAATTGTCCGGGCACCTGCCCGTCGAGAGTCACTTGATCGAACTCGGCGATATCGCCCGCCCGCTCGGCGCCGCACTGTCCCGTCAGGAGTTGCCGGCGGAAATCGAAGCTCAACTGCAGGCCATCGAGCAGGCAGACCTGTTGATCGTCGCCGCTCCGGTGTATCGCGGTTCGTATCCGGGTTTGCTCAAACATCTATTCGACCTGATCGATCTGAATGCGCTGATCGACACCCCTGTCCTGCTCGCCGCCACCGGCGGCAGCGAACGCCATGCGCTGGTCCTCGATCACCAGTTGCGCCCGCTGTTCAGTTTCTTCCAGGCCGTGACCTTGCCCATCGGTGTGTACGCCACCGAGGCCGATTTCGCCGACTACCAGATCACCAGCGAGCCCCTGAAAGCGCGCATCCGTCTGGCCGCCGAGCGCGCCGCGCCGCTGTTCGGTACGCACATCAAACCGTTGCTGAAAATCGCCTGAGGAGCTGTTCATGGATGTTTTCTGGTTCCTGCCGACTCACGGCGACGGTCACTATCTGGGCACCGCCCAAGGCGCTCGTCCGGTCACCCTTCATTACCTGAAACAGGTTGCGCAAGCCGCTGACAGCCTCGGCTATCACGGTGTGCTGATTCCCACCGGGCGTTCCTGCGAGGACTCGTGGGTGATCGCCTCGGCGCTGGTGCCGCTGACCGAACGCCTGCGTTATCTGGTGGCGATCCGTCCGGGGATCATCTCGCCGACCGTCTCGGCGCGTATGGCGGCGACCCTCGATCGGCTGTCCAACGGCCGCCTGCTGATCAATGTCGTGACCGGCGGCGACCCGGACGAAAACCGTGGCGACGGCAGTTTCCTCAGCCACAGCGAACGCTACGAAGTCACCGACGAATTCCTCAAAATCTGGCGCCGCGTGCTGCAAGGCGAAGCGGTGGATTTCGAAGGCAAACACCTGCAGGTGCAGAACGCCAAAGCCCTGTATCCACCGGTACAGAAACCCTATCCGCCGCTGTACTTCGGCGGTTCCTCCGACGCCGCCCACGACCTGGCCGCCGAGCAGGTCGACGTGTACCTGACCTGGGGCGAACCACCGGCCGCCGTTGCGGAAAAACTTGCCGACGTGCGTGAGCGCGCCGCCCGCCACGGACGCAAGGTGAAGTTCGGCATCCGCCTGCATGTGATCGTGCGCGAGACCGCCGAAGACGCCTGGAAAGCCGCTGACAGACTGATCGAATACATCAGCGACGAAACCATCGAGGCCGCGCAGAAATCCTTTTCCCGTTTCGACTCCGAAGGCCAACGGCGCATGGCCGCCCTGCACGGTGGGCGCCGCGACAATCTGGAAATCGCCCCCAACCTGTGGGCCGGTGTCGGCCTGGTACGCGGCGGGGCGGGCACTGCGCTGGTCGGTGATCCGCAACAAGTAGCGGCACGAATCAAGGAATATGCCGACCTGGGTATCGAGAGCTTCATCTTTTCCGGTTATCCGCATCTGGAAGAAGCCTACCGGTTTGCCGAACTGGTGTTCCCGCTGTTGCCCGAACCCTACGCGAGCCTGGCCGGGCGCGGCGTGACCAACCTCACCGGGCCGTTTGGCGAAATGATCGCCAACGATGTTCTGCCCGTCAAAGCCAACGCCTGAGGAAGACCGAGTGACTGCCAAACCGCAAAGCACCCTGCTTTCCCCGTTGCAGACCGCCCGACAACTGGCCGCTGAATTCGCCCTGACCGCCGTCGAACGCGACGAACGCGGCGGCACGCCGAAAGCCGAACGCGATGCCTTGCGTGAAAGCGGTCTGCTGGCCCTGAGCATTCCCACCCGTTACGGTGGCCTCGGTGCGCGCTGGAGTGAAACCCTGGAAGTCGTGCGCGAATTCGCCAAAGTCGACAGTTCGATCGCCCACGTCTTCGGTTTTCATCATTTGATGCTGGCCACCGTCCGCCTGTTTTCCCGTCCCGAACAATGGCAGCCATGGTTCGAACAGACGGCGCGGCAGAACTGGTTCTGGGGCAACGCCCTCAATCCGCTGGACACCCGCACGGTGGTCAAGGATCTCGGAGGCTGGCGCGAGTTTTCCGGCAAGAAAAGTTTCTGCTCCGGTGCCAGCGATTCACAGATGCTGATCGCCTCGGCGGTGGACGAAAACAACGGCGGCAAACTGTTGATCGCGGCGATCCCCAGCGGACGCAGCGGCATCACTCTGCACAATGACTGGAACAACATCGGCCAGCGCCAGACCGATAGCGGCAGCGCGACGTTCGAACGGGTGCGGGTCGAGGAATCGGAACTGCTGCTCGATCCCGGCCCGCTGAGCACACCGTTCGCCTGCCTGCGCCCGTTGATCGCACAACTGACGTTCACCCACATGTTTCTCGGCATCGCCGAAGGCGCCTTCGAAGAAGCGCGGCAATACACCCTCAGCGAAACCCGTGTCTGGCACAAGTCCTCGGTGCGCGAGGTGCGTGAAGACCCGTATGTGCTGGCCCATTACGGCGAGTTCTGGGTGGCCCTCGAAGGCATCCGTCTGCTGGTGGAACGCGCCGCCGCGCTGCTCGACGAGGCCTGGGCCAAAGGCCCGAACCTCAGCGCCGAAGAGCGCGGCCATCTGGCCACGGCGATTGCCACGGCCAAGGTCGCTGCCAGTCGCCAGGGGCTGGAGATTTGCAGCCGACTGTTCGAAGTCACCGGCGCCCGTTCGACCCATGCGTCGCTGCGACTCGACCGCCACTGGCGCAACCTGCGCACGCAAACCCTGCACGACCCGCTGGATTACAAACTCCATGAGCTGGGCGACTGGGCGCTGAACCAGGCCCTGCCGGTGCCGACGTTCTATTCCTGATTTCCTTTCGTGGAGCGAGACCCATGCAACTGCTGACCCTGCCGCCCTCACCCGCCCTGGCCACGTCGATCCGCGCCACCGCCCAAGTCTTCGAAGACCCGAAATCCCGGGCCTTGCTCGCGCATCTGCAACAAGTCGCACCGAGCGAAGCCAGCGTGCTGATCATCGGCGAAACCGGCACCGGCAAGGAACTGGTGGCGCGGCACATCCATAACTTGAGCAACCGGCGCAACCGACCGTTCATTGCAGTCAACTGCGGGGCGTTTTCCGAATCGCTGGTGGAAGCCGAATTGTTCGGCCATGAAAAAGGCGCCTTCACCGGCGCCCTCAGTGCCAAGGCCGGGTGGTTCGAAGAGGCGGATGGCGGGACGTTGTTCCTCGATGAAATCGGCGATTTGCCCATGGCGATCCAGGTCAAATTGCTGCGGGTATTGCAGGAACGCGAGGTGGTGCGACTGGGTTCACGCAAGAGCATTCCCATCGATGTGCGAGTGCTGGCAGCGACCAACGTGCAACTGGAGAAAGCCATCAACGCCGGGCATTTTCGCGAGGATCTGTATTACCGGCTGAACGTGGTCAATCTGGACCTGAGCCCGTTGCGCGAACGGCCCGGCGACATCCTGCCGCTGACCCGGCACTTCATCGAGGCCTACAGTCAACGACTGGGCTACGGCCACATCACCATCAGCCCTGGCGCCGAACACAAACTGCGCGGCTACAGCTGGCCGGGCAACATCCGCGAACTGGAAAACGTCATCCACCACACACTGCTGATTTGCCGCAACGGCGTGATCGAGCGCGACGACCTGCGCCTGTCGAACCTGCGCATCGACCGTCCGGACGATCAGCATTCCAATGTCGACGACTCACCGGAAGCGCTGCTTGAACGCGCCTTCCAGAAACTCTTCGAACAACAGGCCGGCGCCCTGCATGAAAAGGTCGAGGACGCCTTGTTGCGTTCGGCCTATCGCTTCTGCCA
Organism: Pseudomonas sp. BW7P1; assembly: GCF_024981055.1. Taxonomy (NCBI): domain Bacteria; kingdom Pseudomonadati; phylum Pseudomonadota; class Gammaproteobacteria; order Pseudomonadales; family Pseudomonadaceae; genus Pseudomonas; species Pseudomonas sp. BW7P1. The sequence goes on from NZ_CP103374.1 coordinate 4,324,500, forward strand.
CTACAACCAGGTACACACCGCCGCGCTGCTCGGCCTCAGCCGCAACGTGACCCGCACGCGGCTGATCAAGATCGGCGAACTGGCGGTGAACAAGCGACGGCCTACGGAAAACCTGCAAGGCGAGCGCCTGATCCAGTTGTCGATCTAACCCACCAGTTGGCAGTGCAGGCCATCGTCCTGACTGCGGGCGATGCTGCTCAGCACCTGGAATGAACCGAAGGTCACGGTTCGCGCCTGATGGGTGCGGATCAACTGCCAGAAATCCTGCTCGCCGGTTTCGAAACTCTGGAACGCCGCCTCCCCCGCCTCGCGGGATTGCCATTGCAGGAAACCCAACACCCGCCGGCCATCGTCGCTGGCCTGAACGCTGGCGCTGACGAAACCGGCGTAACGCTGGGCCAGACGCTCGGTCTGCACAGTCAGCGCCGAGACCAGCGCCGGTTGTTGGGCGGGATCGATTTCGAATTCGATCAATTGGGTGAAGCTGCGGTTTTTCGCTGTAACTTGCATGACGCCCCCACTCTGTCAGGCGAATCTTGCGATTCGAAGGCCTGCAGGGTAAAACCTCGAGTTAACTAGAGGTCAAGGGGCAATTTTCAAATGGTCACAGCGGAAAACCTGCACAGACAACTCACGGTTGGCGAAGTCGCGGCCCGCAGTGGTGTCGCCGTCACCACCCTGCATTTCTATGAATCCAAAGGCTTGATCAAAAGCCAGCGCAATGCCGGCAACCAGCGCCGCTATCCACGGGAAGTGTTGCGCCGGGTGGCGTTGATCAAGGTGGCGCAACGGCTGGGCATTCCACTGGCGGAAATCGGTGAGGCACTGAAACAGTTGCCGGACAACCGCGCACCGACGGCTGCGGACTGGAAAGTGTTATCGGAGCAATGGCGGCGGGAACTCGATGAACGAATCAATCAGTTGATGCTGCTGCGGGATCGTTTGACGGGTTGCATCGGTTGCGGCTGTCTGTCGATGGAAGCCTGCCCGCTGCGCAACCAGGGCGATGTGCTGGGCGAGCAAGGGCCGGGCGCGCACTTTCTCGATGTTCCGGGTTGACGGTTCCCACGGCGCGGGAACCGTCGAATCGATCAATCAAAAACCCGGCGCAATCTGGCCTTTGTAGCGGGTCAGGATGAACTGACGCACTTCGTCGGAGTTCAACGCCTTGGCCAGTTTCTGCAGGCCCGGATCGTTGATGTTGTCGGGACGTGCGACCAGAAACTCGACGTAAAGACTCTTGCCCTTTTCGACGATCAGCGCGCTGTTGGTGTCGATCCCGGCTTCCAGCGCGTAGTTGGCGAACACGAACGCGAGATCCACCTGACTCACCGAACGGGCCAGCAATGCACCTTCCAGCTCACGGATTTTCAAATGTCTGGGGTTTTCGACGATGTCACGCTGGGTGGCCAGCGTGTTGCTCGGATCCTTGAGCTTGATCAACCCCGCCTCGTGCAACAGCACCAGGGCGCGACCGGTATTCACCGGGTCGTTAGGGATCGACACACTGGCGCCGTCCTTCAGCTCCGAGATGTTTTTGATCTTGGTCGAGTAAGCACCAAATGGCTCGATGTGCACCCCGACCACCGGCACCAGATCGGTGTGGCGGGTCTTGTTGAAATCATCGAGAAACGGTCGGTACTGGTAGTAGTTGGCATCGAGGTTTTTCAGCGCCAGTTGCTGGTTGGGCTGGATGAAGTCGGTAAACACCTTGATGTCCAGGTCCACACCTTCCTTGGCCAGGGTCGGTTTGACGAATTCGAGAATTTCCGCGTGCGGCACCGGGGTGGCACCGACGATCAATTTTTCGTTGGCGTGAGCGCCGAACGACAGCACGGCAGCCAGAACGGCCAGGGTCTTTTTCATGGTTTGCTCCAAGGCAGATTTGAGTGGCCGTCGTGGGGTGGACGTGGGGCCTTTATGGGATGAACTTTTTTTCAGCGGCGGCTGTAGTGCGCCACCAGTCGATCGCCGGTCATTTGCAGCGCTTGCACCAGAATCAGCAGCAATACCACGGTGACCACCATCACGTCGGTCTGAAAGCGCTGATAGCCGAAGCGGATCGCCAGATCACCGAGCCCGCCGCCACCGATCACGCCGGCCATCGCCGTGTAGTCCACCAGCACGATGGCCGTGACCGTCACCGCCGCCAGCAACCCGCCACGGGCTTCCGGCAACAGGGTGTGGCGGATGATCTGCCAGGTGCTGGCGCCCATGGCCTGGGTCGCCTCGACCACGCCGCGATCGACTTCCCGCAGCGCGGTTTCCACCAGCCGTGCAAAGAACGGTGTGCAGCCGACCACCAGCGGCGGAATGGTGCCCGGTACACCCAGCGAGGTGCCCACCAGCAGCGTGGTCAGCGGAATCAGCACGATCAGCAAAATGATGAACGGCAGCGAACGCAGCATGTTCACGATCACCGACAGCACCCGATACACGCCGACCGTTTCATGCAACTGACGCTTGCCGGTGAGAAACAGCAGCAGCCCCAGCGGCAGTCCCAGAATCACTGTGAACAGCAGCGGCGCTCCGAGCATGCTCAGAGTATCGAGACAGGCCTGGGCAATGTCGGCCCAGTAAATGTGTCTGAACCACTCGGCCATGATCAGGACCAGTCGTGACGCGGTGGTTTGACGCCGTTGAGCAGCCAGTTGCCGACCACGTGGTATTTCCAGCGCACCGGGTCATGCAAGGTGTGCACCCGCGCATTGCGCCAGTGGCGGTCGAAGTTGTGCTTCTTCAGAGTCGAGCGGGTGCCACCCAGTTCGAACAACTTGTTGCTGGCCTCGATGGCGATTTCGGTGGTCAGCACTTTGGCCTTGGCCACGGCCAGGGATGCCAGCGCGACGTTGTCTTCATCAGGTGCCGGACGCGCGGCATCCAGTGCCCGACCTGCCCGTTCGAGCAAGGCTTCGGCGGCTTCCAGACGGATTTCCAGCGCGCCGATCTGAATGATCGTCAGCGGATCTTCGCTGGCCTTGTCCACCCCGGCATCAATCCATGGCCGGGCGAACCGGCGGACGAACTCAACCGTATCGCGCAGCGCCGCCCGGGCAATGCCGGCGTCGATGGCGGCGGTGGTCAACTGGGCGAACGGCCCGGCCAGGGTCGGGCTTTCGTAGGAACGATACGTCGGGAACAGATTGAACGGCGCTACATGAAGGTTTTCCGCCAGCACGGTGCCGCTGGACGTGGTGCGCTGGCCGATGCTGTCCCAGTCGTCGACGATCACCAGCCCTTTCGTGCCACGCTCGACGAAAGCCAGTTGGCCCTTCTGTTCTTCATCCAGCGCCAGCACCGCCAGCCAGTGAGCGTAAAGCGAGCCGGTGCAGTAACCCTTGCGGCCGTTGATCACAAAGCCATCGCCATGACGACGGATCGTGGTCTGGATGTCCTGCACATTCTTGCCGCCGGTTTCCGACAGCGCATTGGCAAAGCGATGGCCTTGCAGCGCCAGTTCAAAAAAATGCGCCTGTTGCGCCGGGGTGCCTTGCAGGCGGATGTCTTCGAGCAGGCAGTAATGGTTTTGCGGGATCTGCCCGAGGGACGGATCGGCGGCGGAAATGATCGCGATCACCTGCGCCAGCACCGCGTACGACACCTGGGCACCACCGTATTCCTTTGGCACTGTGATGCCCCACAGACCACTGTTGGAATACAGATCGACGATCTCGGCGGGAACTTCGCGGCTACGGTCGCGCTCGGCGGCGTGCTCCTGCAGAACGTCGGCGACCTGTACGGCCACGCGCAAGGCTTCGGCATCGTCGGTGATGCGATGGGCGGTCGGCGGGTTGATCGGATAAACGGCAGATTCAGGCATGGATGACTCTCGGTATCGATGTTGTACCGGGTCATTGCAGCTTCTGTGCCTGACTGCCAGCCCTTGTCTGACGCGTCTTTCAACGGCTATCAACAGGCTCTGGCGATAAAAACCCGCGCATTCTGTTGCTTCACTGTCGATGGCTGAACACTGCTCGTCGGGTACTCGGTCACGGCGGCGACACACGCCTATAGTGGAGCGACCGGCATTCCCGTCGAAGACATGCAGTCAACCGCCAAATAACAACAGGGAGCAACGCCATGAGTGTCAAACCCATTCCCGAGGGGTATCACAGCATTACCCCGTACCTCGGCATTCAAAAAGCTGCCGAGGCCATCGATTTCTATAAAAAGGCATTCGGTGCCACCGAAGTCATGCGCCTGAGCATGCCTGACGGTCGTGTCGGCCACTGCGAACTGCGCATCGGCGACAGCGCCATCATGCTCGGCACACCCTGCGACCAAGGGCCATTGCGCAATCCGGACAGTGGCGTGTCCGTCGGTCTGCATCTGTATGTGACCGATGTCGACAAGTCGTTCCAGCGTGCACTGGATGCCGGGGCGACGGCAGTGTCCGAGGTCAAGGATCAGTTCTATGGGGATCGCAGCGGTACGTTGAAAGATTCATTCGGGCATGTGTGGTTCCTGGCCACCCGCAAGGAGGATCTGACCCAGGAGCAGATCGAGCAACGGGCGAAGGAAATGTTTCAACAGGGTTGAGTCCTTCAGGGTCCGAACCGGTCCTTTCGCGAGCAGGCTCGCTCCCACACGGGATCGGCGTGTACCTGCCCGCGACAGGCACTCTGGCTCTACACGCTTCATGAACAATCCGAACACGTTTCACGCCTTGTCATGAACGCCCGGCAATTCCACGATGCAGGCCACCTGCCTGAATAAAGGATCAAGCCGATGTTTGCCGGATTCGTCAAAGACCAGCGCCACGTCAACGGCGTGGACATCAACTATCGCGTCGGTGGCAGCGGCCCCGGCCTGCTGCTGTTGCACGGGCATCCGCAAACGCATGTCATCTGGCACAAGATCGCCGAGCATCTGGCCGAACACTTCACCGTGGTCGCCGCCGATCTGCGCGGTTACGGCGACAGCAGCCGACCGCCGGCCGATGAACGGCATGTCCACTATTGCAAACGGGAGATGGCCCGCGACAACGTGGAACTGATGAGGGCGCTGGGCTTTACCCGATTTTCGATCCTCGCCCACGACCGTGGCGCGCGGGTCGCCCATCGCCTGGCTCTCGATCATCCCGCCACCGTGCAGCGCATGGTGCTGCTGGACATCGCGCCGACCCTGGCGATGTACAGCCAGACCGACGAAGCCTTCGCCCGGGCCTACTGGCACTGGTTTTTTCTGATCCGCCCGGCACCGCTGCCGGAAACGTTGATCGAGGCCGATCCCGAAGGCTATCTGCGCAGCGTCATGGGCAGCCGCAGCGCCGGGCTCAAGCCGTTCACTGACGACGCGTTCGCTGAATATCTGCGATGCCTGAGCCAGCCCGGCAGTGCCCGAGGCATCTGCGAGGATTACCGGGCCAGTGCCGGGATCGATCTGGAACACGACCGTGCCGACCTCGCGGCCCATCATCATCTGAGCTTGCCGCTGTTGGTGCTGTGGGGAGCCGAAGGCACGGTCGGCCGGTGCTTCGATCCGCTCAGGGAATGGCAGCAGGTGGCCACCGACGTGCGTGGCAAGTCCCTGCCCGCCGGTCACTACCTCGCTGAAGAAGTGCCTGAGCTGTTGCTTACCGAAGTGCTGCCGTTCCTGCGCTGATTCGCCGCCAAAAAGCTCAACACAATCCCTTGTGGGAGCGAGCTTGCTCGCGATGACGGTGTGTCTGTGACATTCAAGCTGTCAGACACGACGCTATCGCGAGCAAGCTCGCTCCCACAAGAAACATTTACTTTCATATCCTTCATCGGGATTTGCTTCGGTCATCCGTCTTATAGAGATGCGGGCCGGTCGCACAGGCAAAAGCCACCACCGGCCCTTCAGGGACTCCCGCGCTGCGAAGCCCGTAGTGCTGCGTCCTGTCACCGAATCAAGACCCGTCATCATGTCGAAGAAATCCCGCTCGAAACTGTGGTTCCTGGTACACAGCTGGCTGGCGTTGCCGATCTGGTTTTTTGTCCTGATCGTCTGCGTCACCGGCACCCTGGCGGTGGTCAGCCAGGAGATCGTCTGGCTGGCCAACCCGCAAATGCGCGCCAGCGCACCGTCGGACGATGCTCAGCGCCTGAGTTATGACCAGATCCTCGCCGAGATCAAAAAGGCCGAACCCCGGACTCAGGTGCAAAGTATCAATCGTCCGGACGAATCGCACTTTGCCCTCGACGTCGATGTCAGCTACCCGGACGGGCGCTCGCTGACGGTCTACGTCAACCCGTACACCGGGGTGATCCAGGGCACCGCGCCGAATTTCAACTTCAAGGCCTTCACCCGCGCGCTGCACGGCTGGTGGCTGGTGCCGTTCACCAACGGTTTCAGCTGGGGCTGGTACCTGGTGTCGTTTCTCGGCCTGCCAATGCTGGCTTCGCTGGTGACCGGGCTGGTGGTGTACAAACGCTTCTGGAAAGGTTTTTTCCGTCCGACCCTGCGTTTCAACCATGGCGCACGGATTTTCTGGGGCGACTTCCATCGCTTGAGCGGCATCTGGTCGATCTGGTTCATCGCGGTGATTTCCATCACCGGTACGTGGTTCCTGATCCAGGCGCTGCTGTCGGATAACCAGATCTCCATTTCCAGCGAACCGATCATTCCGGCCATGTCCCGGGAAGCCGTTCCGATGTCCTCCGATGGCGCACCGCCGCCGCGCATCAGCCTGGACCGCGCCATCGAAATCGCCCGGTCGAAAATCCCCGGCCTGGAAGCCAGCTTCATCAGCCTGCCGGGCAATGCCTATGCACACCTGGATATCGGCGGTCGCGGCTGGTATCCGCTGATGTACCAGACCGCGACGCTCAATCCGTACAGCGGAGAGGTGGCGGCTTCGCGGCTGTTGTCCGACCGCACGTCGCTGGAGTTCGTCACCGAGTCCATGCGCCCGCTGCACACCGGGGATTTCGGCGGCCTGTGGATCAAGCTGATCTGGTTCTTCTTCGGCCTGCTGCTGAGCATGATGGTCCTCAGCGGCTTGCTGATCTGGACCAAACGCACCGCGCTGGCCACCGCCAACGCCCTCAAGCGCGAGCACAAGAAACAACGCGTCAAGGCGCAACCGGCCCTGCGCGGTGAACCGTCGGAGGTCAGCCCGTGAGCAAGTCCACCACCGTGGCTCAGCCTTCCCGACTGAGCGTGATCTGGCACAAATGGCGTTTCCACATCAACGTGCTGTTGCTGCTGATCCCGCTGGGTTTCATGCCCAGATACTTCGCCGACGCCGCGCTGTTCCGTGGCGACAGCGGCCTGGGCGAGCGCGAGATCGGCGAAATCCAGGTAGGTCCCTGGAGCCTGCGTCTGGCCGAACTGCGTGACGAAGCACCCCGCTCCGACGGACCGGCGGGCTATCTGAAAGGCTTCAACGCTGCGCTTTGCGATGCCTGTATCGAACCGGTCAAGGCCACCTACCTGCGCATCGGCAAGCCCCGCAGTCTGAGAGCCGCCGGTTCGATCTTCTTCGGTACGCCCTATCGCATGGGCATCCAGTTGCCGGTGCCGGAGAAAACCAAAGCTGACGCCGAACTGTGGATCACCATGGAAGGCTGGGACGGCAGCCTGCATCAAGCCTCTATTCCGCTGAGCCAGGCCTCGCCCGCCACCGTTGCCTGGCTGAACAAACAAGGAGCCAAACCATGAGCCGCCCTACTCGCCTGAATATCGGCGCCGCATTGCTGGCGTTGTGTGCCGGTTTCAGCACCGCAGCCCTGGCCCACAACCCGATGTGCGAGTGCAAGGCCATCGATGCCGAACAGATCAAATGCACCGGCGGTTTTTCCGATGGCAGCGGCGCGCCGGGGGTGACCCTCGATGTGATCGGCTACGACGAAACCATTCTGGTGCCGGGCAAACTCGGCGCCGATTCGACCCTGACCTTCAAGAAACCCGGCGCCGAGTTCTACGTGTTGTTCGACGCCGGCCCCGGCCATGTGGTCGAAATCGACCAAGCGGATATCGAAGCCCCATGACCACACCGACCACCCAAATCGTGCGCCCCGCCGGCGCCGGCCATGAAACCCTCAATGTATTGCTGATCTGTCTGTTGATCCTTGCGGTCGCCGGCTCCGTGGTGGCGTGGCGCGGGGTCCCTCACGAGCCGGAGCCGGTGTCCAGCCATCAACTCGACGCCCGTCGCGACCTCGCCGCCAGCGAACAAGGCATCTACGCCGACCTTCGAGTGACCCTCGACGAAATTCACTTGTTGCGCGAAGAACAACAGTCTCTGCCGACTCCGCAGAACCTGGCCGACGAAGGTTTTGCACCCTTCGCCCAGGATGCCAGCTCAGTGAGCCGTGGCGGTCATGCCTGGCAATTGCTGGGCAACAGCGCTTACTTCGGCCACAGCCAGGCACCTGCTGTGGCCGGTTCGTTTCTCATGCGCCTGAACGAAGACGCGCCGGACATCTGGCTTAACCGCGCTGCCGACCTGCAAGCACCGACGGACCTGTCCGACGCGGCACTGACCGCTGCCGGATGGAAACAGATCGTCGCGCAATTCGATGCCGGGGTGACCCGCGAGCATCGTCATTGAACCTTCGCCTTCATTCGAGAGAAGACCGTCTGCCCATGCCCAGTTCATCTCAACGCCGTCCTTTTTTGCGCCTGCTGCTGATCGGCCTGTGCGCCTGCCTGCTTAGCCCGCTGGCCAGCGCCGACCCGGCCAAGCGCCTGCGCATCGGCATCACCCTGCACCCTTATTACAGCTATGTGGCGAACATCGTCGGCGACAAGGCCGATGTCGTGCCGCTGATTCCCGCCGGTTTCAATCCCCACGCCTATGAGCCCCGCGCCGAAGACATCAAGCGCATCAGCGGGCTGGACGTGATCGTGCTCAATGGCGTCGGCCATGACGACTTCGCCGACCGCATGATCGCCGCCAGCGAAACACCGGACATCAAGACCATCGAAGCCAACGAGAACGTGCCGCTGCTGGCCGCCACCGGGGTCGCCGCGCGCGGTGCCGGCAAAGTGGTGAACCCGCACACCTTCCTGTCGATCAGCGCCTCGATTGCCCAGGTCAATAACATCGCCCGGGAACTGGGCAAGCTCGACCCGGACAACGCCAGGACCTACACCCAAAATGCCCGCGCTTATGGCAAACGCCTGCGGCAGATGCGTGCCGACGCCCTGGCCAAACTGACCCAGGCGCCGAACGCCGAGTTACGGGTGGCGACCGTTCATGCCGCATATGACTATCTGCTGCGCGAGTTCGGTCTGGAGGTGACAGCGGTGGTCGAGCCGGCCCACGGCATCGAGCCAAGCCCGAGCCAGTTGAAGAAGACCATCGATCAACTGCGGGAACTGGACGTGAAGGTGATCTTCTCGGAAATGGATTTCCCGTCCACTTACGTTGAAACCATCCAGCGCGAATCCGGGGTGAAGCTGTACCCGCTGTCACACATTTCCTACGGCGAATACACCGCCGACAAGTACGAAAAGGAAATGACCGGCAACCTCGACACCGTGGTTCGGGCAATTCAGGAGTCCGGCGCATGACGGCTCAGGAAAACCTTTCAATCATCAGCAGTGGCCCGACACTGGAGTTTGCCGAGGTCAGCCTGACGCTGGGTCGCACCACGATTCTGGACAAGGTCAGCTTCCAGGTGCAGCCCGGCCACGTGCATGCGCTGGTCGGCCCCAACGGCGGCGGCAAGAGTTCGCTGATCAAGACCCTGCTCGGGCAGATGCCGCATCAGGGCCGGCTCAGCCTGCAATGGCCCGGCGAGCCTGGCACCATCGGCTACGTGCCGCAGGCGCTGGAATTCGACCGCGGTCTGCCGATGACCGTCGACGACTTCATGGCCGCCATGTGCCAGCGCCGCCCGGCGTTTCTCGGCCTGAGCAAGCGCTACGCCGGCGCCATTGGCGATGCGCTGGAACGGGTCGGCATGCAGGACAAGCGCAAACGCCGGATGGGCGCACTGTCCGGCGGTGAACGCCAGCGAGTGCTGCTCGCCCAAGGCTTGATTCCGACCCCGCAACTGTTGGTGCTGGACGAACCCATGTCGGCGTTGGACGAAGCCGGAATCCAGGTGTTCGAGCGATTGCTGGCCGACTGGCGCGCGGCGGGCATCACCGTGCTGTGGATCGAGCATGACCTGGAAGCGGTCGGGCGTCTGGCCAATCGTGTCACCGGCCTCAACCGTCGGGTGCTGTTCGACGCCACACCACAACAGGCCCTGACTCCGGAGCGTCTGCTGACGCTGTTCTCGACCCATCCACGGAGCGCTGCCTGATGAGTTACGAAGCCTTTCGTTTGATGGTGCAAGGCTGGGCCACCTCCGGTTATCTGCCGGAGGCACTGGCCTACGGATTCGTGGTCAACGCGCTGCTTGCCGGTCTGTTGATCGGCCCGGTGCTCGGTGGTCTCGGCACACTGGTGGTGGTCAAGCGTTTCGCGTTTTTCTCCGAAGCGGTCGGCCACGCGGCGCTGACCGGCGTGGCCATCGGCATCCTGCTCGGCGAGCCCTACACCGGGCCGTATGGCAGTCTGTTCGGCTACTGTCTGTTGTTCGGGATTCTGCTCAATTACCTGCGCAACCGCACCGGCCTGGCACCGGACACGCTGATCGGCGTGTTCCTCTCGGTGTCCCTGGCGCTGGGAGCCAGCCTGCTGCTGATTCTGGCAGGCAAGATCAACGTGCACATTCTGGAAAACGTGCTGTTCGGCTCGGTGCTGACGGTCAACGGCAATGATCTGGCGGTGCTGGCGATCGTCGGTTCACTGGTGATGGCCCTGGCGTTACCACTGTACAACCGCATCATGCTCGCCAGTTTCAATCCGCAACTCGCGGCCGTACGCGGCGTCGCCGTGAAAGCGCTGGACTACCTGTTCGTGGTTCTGGTGACGCTGATCACCGTTGCGGCAGTAAAAGTCATCGGCGCGATTCTGGTGGGCGCCCTGCTGGTAATTCCCGCAGCGGCGGCACGTTTGCTCAGCCAGTCGCTCAAGGGCTTTTTCTGGTGTTCGGTGCTGATCGCCACGGTCAGCACGCTGTGCGGGATTCTCCTGCCCATCGTGTACGACCTGCCGATTCCGTCCGGCGCCGCGATCATCCTCGTCGCCGGCATCGGCTTCGCCCTCGCCGCCATTGCCCGGGGCGTTGTCCCCAGTCTGAAAGGGAACCTTGGATAAATGTCATTTTCTTTGCGAAAGCTCGCCCTGGTCATCGCCCTCGGCGGCTCCGTTTCCAGCCCTCTGCTGGCCACCGAAAAACCTGTGCGGGTGCTGGCCTCGCTGCCGATCACCTACGGTTTGGGCGAAGTGCTGCTCAAGGGCACCGACATCAGCCTCGAACGCGCGGCGCCGGCGAACCTGCCGGGCAGCCGCCAATCGGCGTATTTCACCGGGCGCGGCGCCCCGGCGCTGGACAAACTGGCCACTGGCGCCGATGCCGTGATCGGCGTGCGCTCGCTATGGGCCGACGATCCGCTTTACCCCATCGCCCGACGCAGCAATATCCGCATCGTCGAGGTCGACGCCGCCCGGCCGGTTGACGGTGCCTTGCCGGGCATCGCCGTGCAACCGGGGTTGAAGGTTGATGGCCTGAACAGTCAGCCGTGGCTGGCCAGCAACAACATGGGTCGCATGGCAGACGTGATGGCGGCCGATCTGGTACGTCTCGCGCCGAATGACAAACCGAAGATCGAAGCCAATCTGGCGGCGCTCAAACAGCGCCTGCTGAAACTCACTGCCGACACCGAAGCGCGTCTGGCCAGTGCCGATAACCTGAGCGTGATGAGCCTGAGCGATCACTTCGGCTATCTGATCGGCAGCCTCAATCTGGAGTTGATCGGACAGGATCCGCGGCCGGATGCCGAATGGACGCCGCAAGACCTGAAACAGTTGACCGCCACGCTCAAGGAAAACGATGTGGCGCTGGTGCTGCACCATCGGCAACCGTCGGATGCGGTGAAAGCAGCCATTGCCGAATCAGGCAGTCATCTGCTGGTGCTCAGCACCGATGCGGCGGATCCGGTGGCGGAGCTGGAAGGGAATGTGGATGCGCTGCTCAAAGGTCTGAGCGGCGCGTAACGCCCCCCTCGGACATGAAAAAAACCCGCTGACTGTTTCCAGTTCAGCGGGTTTCTTTTTGATCGGCAGTCTTACTGCGCCGCCGCTTGCGCTTCCATCTTCTGGCGCAGGCTCAGCGGACGCATGTCGGTCCAGACTTCCTCAATGTAGGCCAGGCACTCCTTTTTCATGCCGCTTTTGCCCACGGTGCGCCAGCCTTCCGGAATGGCCTTGTAGTCCGGCCAGATCGAGTACTGCTCTTCGTGGTTGACCACGACCTGAAAGAGGATGTCCTCGCGGTCGAATACTGACGTCATGCTGTGTCTCCATCGTTGTAGGGTGGGCTGCACGGCGGGTGCAGCCGGGTCTGTAGAAGGAACGTTCGGCGCGGCGAAAAATTTACAGGGCAGCGATCGCAGCGCTCAATGCACGGCCGAAAATCTCGGCAACGCGGTCGACTTCAGCGGCGGTGATGACCAGCGGTGGCAGGAAGCGCACCACCGCGCCATGACGTCCGCCCAACTCCAGGATCAGGCCTCGCTTGAGGCACTCGCGCTGCACCAGCGGCGCCAGTCGGGCGAAGGCTGGCGGATGACCAAGGGCATCCGGCGTGCCGTCCGGATCGACCAGCTCGACGCCGAGCATCAGGCCACGGCCGCGAATGTCGCCCAGTTGCGGGAAGTCACGCTGCAGGATGTGCAGGTGCTCGCTCAGGCGTTCGCCCATGGCAGCGGCGTGCTCGCAGACCTTGTGCTCGACCAGGTAACGCATCACAGCGGAACCGGCGGCCATCGCCATCTGGTTGCCACGGAAGGTGCCGGCATGGGCGCCCGGCTGCCAGGTGTCGAGCCAGTCACGATAGACCACCACCGCCAGCGGCAGGCTGCCGCCGATGGCTTTGGACAGCACCACCACATCCGGGGCGATGCCGGCGTGCTCAAAAGCGAACATCTTGCCGGTGCGGGCGAAACCGCTCTGGATCTCGTCGACGATCAATGCGACACCGGCCTTCTCGGTGATGCGACGCAGACCGCGCAGCCACTCGATGTCCGCCGGGATCACCCCGCCCTCACCCTGCACCGCCTCGACGATCACTGCTGCCGGCAATTGCACACCGGCCTCCGGGTCGTTGAGCAGGTTTTCCAGGTAACTCAGGTTGGCCTTCACGCCCGCCACCCCACCAAGACCGAACGGGCAACGGTAAGCATAGGGGAATGGCATGAACTGCACGCCGTTACTGAGCAGTGCGCCCAAGGGTTTCTTCGGCCCCAGGCTGCCCATCAGGCTCAACGCGCCCTGGCTCATGCCGTGGTAACCGCCGGAGAACGCCAGCACGGTGCTGCGGCCGGTGGCGGTACGCACCAGTTTCAGCGCAGCTTCCACCGCGTCGGTGCCGGTCGGGCCGCAGAACTGGATTTTCGCCTGGGAAGCCAGCTCCGGCGGCAACAGACTGAACAGGTCCTGAACGAACTGATCCTTCACCGGCGTGGTCAGGTCGAGGGTGTGCAGTGGCAGTTCGTCGGTCAGCACTTGCTGGATGGCCTCGATCACCACCGGATGGTTATGCCCCAACGCCAGGGTACCGGCACCGGCCAGGCAATCGATGAACGTGCGGCCTTCAACGTCTTCGACGTACAGGCCCTTGGCACGCTTGAGCGCCAGCGGAATGCGTCGTGGATAGCTGCGGGCGTTGGATTCCTGCCGGCTCTGGCGGGCCAGCAGCGGCGTTTCGTTGAACTCGTACAGCGTTTGCGCCGGCGCGGAGGCGATCCGGGCCGACGACTCTTTGATAAGGCTGGTGGCGACTGACATCTCTCGACCCCTCAATTCGCTATGGATAATGACCAAAACTGCACACCACACAGGTGCGCGTTCCGGTCCCGGGGCGCACATGCAGGTTTCCTGTTCTGGAAACGCACCAGCGGGTCGAGGATTTACACCCTTGATCGAGTTCTCAAGCCGATAACCGCAGCGGTTTGTGCATCGGCAGGCTGCGCATGCCGTGGCGAATGAGCGGTGGTGCCGACTCGCGATAGCCCAGATGCCGATAAAAGGCCTCACCGGTGCGGGTGCTCCTGAGCATCGAGCAGTCTCGGCCCCGGGTCCGCAGCCAGCCTTCGAGATCCGCCATCAATGCACGGCCGGCGCCGCGGCGAAACCACTCCGGCTGTACATGGCACAACATGACATCGCCATCGAGCGTGGCCATTCCGACGCCGACCGGTTTGTCCTGCAACAGTGCAATGTTCAGATAATGCTGCGGATCGGCGAGCCATGCGCTGATGCGGTCCGGCGATTGCCGACGGATCCAGCTGTCAACGAGGTGTGGATCGTTACGGTGATCGAGCGCACAACCGACGCGGATCGAACGCTCGACGATGCGGCTGATGATGCCGGTATCGGCCGCAGTGGCCGGACAAATGTAGATGGATGCATCCATGGCGCAGCTCCCTCAATCCATTGAGTCAAAGGCTGGGGCGACAATAGCGGCGCGACCGGCGAATGACCAATGGAGAGAGGTTACATTTGATGTGCCGGGCTCAGGCCGGTTGCAGCGGCATGGTCAGCTCGACCCGCAAGCCATCCGGACGGCTGTCGAAGTGCAGCGTGCAGGCGCAGCGCTGGACAATCGCCTGGACAATCGCCAGCCCCAGCCCGCAACCGGTGCTCTGGCCATTGCGCCAGAAGCGTTGGGTCAGGTGTTGCAGATCGTCCGGTGCAATGCCCGGCCCGTGATCGCGCACGACGAAACGCACACGGTTGCCGAGGGTTTCCAGGCTCAGTTCCACGGCGCCTTCCGACGGGGTATGACGCAGCGCGTTATCCAGCAGGTTGCGCAATGCGGCGATGGACAACACCGAGGGCATTTGCAGTGGCGCGCTGGACAGGCGCTCGGGCAGATGCAGCTTGATTCGCTGCCGCTCGCCGCTGGCAGAGTCCTGAATCGCCAGTCTTGCCACTTGCTCGGCACTGCACTGCACGCCGTCATCGAACGACAGACTGCCCTCGACCCGGGCCAGCAACAGCAATTGCTCCAGAGTCCGATGCAGGCGGTCGGCCCCCTCCTCGGCCCGGGCCAGAGACTGATCGCGGGCACTGCCGTCGGTCATCCGCGCCACTTGCAGGTGAGTCTTGATCGCCGTCAACGGGCTGCGCAGTTCATGAGCCGCATCCCCGGTCAGGCGCCGCTCGCGCTCGATGGTCTTGCCGATGCGCTGGAACAGCTGGTTCTGGGTCTCGAGCAGCGGTTTCAGCTCACTGGGAAAAGACTGCAACTGCAATGGCTCAAGCGAGTCGGCATTACGCCTCATCAGCGCCTCGCGCAGGCGATTGAGCGGTGCCAGCCCCTGACCGATCCCCAGCCACAGCAGGCACAGGCAGCCGAGCAGCGCCACACCTACCGGCACCGATGCCGCCAGCAGGATCGACATGTTCAAGGCTTCACGCTCGATCACCCGGTCGGCAGTGGTGATGCGCACATCCCCCCTGGCCAGAGTGAAGGTGCGCCACGGTGCGCCGTCGATCATCTGGTCGTGGAAGCCCATTTTCTGTGCCTCCAGTGCCTGTTCCGGGTTGTTGTGACTTCGGGCGAGGATCTCGCCGCGCAACGAACTGACCTGACAGGCCATGCCGCCGGGAATGTTCAGTTGTTCTGCACTGAAATGCGTTCCGTCACCCTTGCTCGGGATGGCCGGCAATTGCTCCAGCAGCCCGGCGACCATCCGCGCCGATGCCACCAGTCGCTGATCGAGGGAAAACATCATCTGGTTGCGCAGGTCGCTGAGCATCCAGGCGGCCGCCAGGGCCCAGATCAGCGCGAACGCAGCGCCGAGGGTCAGGCTCAGGCGCAGGCGCAGACTTATCACTTGTCAGGTTCTCCACCATCCGCCGGGCCCAGGCGATAGCCCAGACCACGCACGGTTTCGACGATGCCTTTCCCGAGCTTGCTGCGCAGGTGATGGATGTGCACGTTGAGGGCGTTGCTTTCCAGCTCATCGCTGAAGCCGTAGACGCTGTCCTTCAATTGCTCGGTGGACAGCACTCGGCCACGGTTGTGCAGCAAGGCTTGCAGCAGGGACTGCTCGCGGCGGGACAGGTCAATCGAACGGCCCGCGAGGGTCGTTTCGCGGCTGCTCGGGTCGTAGGTCAGCGCACCATGCTCGATCAGGTTGACGCTACGCCCGGCCACCCGACGCAACAAGGTTTGCAGACGGGCGAACAGTTCACGCAGGTCGAACGGCTTGAGCAGGTAATCGTCGGCGCCGGACTGCAGGCCGTCGACCCGGTCCGTGACCGAATCCCGCGCTGTCAGGATCAGCACCGGAATTTCCAGGCCCTGCTGACGCAATTGCTGCAACAGTTTGAGGCCGTCTTCGTCCGGCAGACCGAGGTCGAGCACCATTACATCGAACTCGGCGACCTTGAGGATCGCCCGCGCCCTGGAGGCGGTATTGACGTGCTCGACCGTCAGGCCCTGGGCCGTCAGCCCGGCGACGATGCCGCTGGCAATCAACTCATCGTCTTCGCATACCAGTACGTGCATGGGAGCTCCGTGAGAAAAAAAGCGATTCAAGCAACAGAGGATTAAGCGGCAATTATGGACACTGCCCGTGCCGAGGAAAAGCACGATCCCGGATCAAACGCTCACACACAATATCCTTTCAATATTGACCACCGCATCGACAACTGTAAAACCGGCAAAACAAGTTGAAACTTCCCCACCGATACAAATGGCAAACAACAAGATAATGCGCAGATGTTAATTATCGCTATAACCTTCCGGCGCAACACAAACAAAAGCAACCCGCTTTATTAACAATCACTACTTATTAAAAAGGAACATTCAATGTCCAAACTTAAAAACTTCGTCGCTATCGACTGGCGCTCCGGACCGGACCGTATTTACTTCTTTCTCAAAGATAACGACACCTATTCCCGCTATGACAATGGCGATGAAAAAATATCTGATGATTATCCCCTGCCGATCAAGGGCAACTGGAAGGAATTCGACGCCCACGCCAGGCACCTGCGCTTCGGGTTCACCCAGACACGGGCGAGCGACAAGGATATCGCCTGGCTGTTCTTCTACAATGGCGATCGTCCATGGGTGTGTGCCTATGACCAGGACAAGGATAACGTCGACGCGTTTTACAATCTTTCCAACTCGCTCTGGGCGCCGATCCTGCCTTACTTTGAAAGAATCATCGCCGGTACCTGGCTGGAAGCGATCGGACACAAGTCCCTGTTCCGCTTCCTGTTGAATGATGGAACTTATCTGACATTCGACACTATCAAGCAACAAATAAGGCACGACCCCACAGCGGTATTATCCGGACTTGCACCTTACAAACATCGCCTTGTGACTGCCGCTCAAGTTGATCCAACTTTCAGCGACAACCGCTGGTACATCTTTCTGACCGATGACCAGTTCGTGACTTACAACATGCAAAAAGGCCGGGTCGAGGGGGGCGTGCATAATGTCAGTGGCAGATTCGCCGGGTTGACCCGGGGCCTCTGACTCCCCAAATCGGTCGCAATGCTGTAGCGTCGCGCAGTTCGACGCATGGAGACGCCCGGTTAATCATCGGTTAATCGCTGCCGCCCATTGTGTTCATCACTTGCACAGGGACAAGGCTCCACCATGCGTCATATTTTTCTACTGTTTGCACTGTTGATTTCGGGTCTGGCCCAGGCAGGGAACGATCCTTTTGCGACAAAACCGGAGTTCCTCCCGGTCGACAAGGCCTTCGTGCTGACGTCGGAACGACTGGACTCCGGTGAAACCCAACTGTTCTGGCAGATCACAGACGGCTACTACCTGTATCAGAAACGCCTGAAATTCGATGGACTGGCGGCGCAAAACGTTCCGGCGCTGCCTGAAGGCGAATCCCACAGCGACGAATACTTCGGCGAGCAACCGGTTTATCGCCAGGGCCTCGAGCTGAAAATCCCGGCGGCGGCCAAAGGCCAGATCAAAGTCAGTTATCAAGGCTGCGCCGACGCGGGCCTGTGCTATCCACCACAGACCCGCGTGATCGATCTCGGTGGCCAGGCGGCCGCTGCGACGACGGAGCAAGCGCAGGATCAAGCGCTGGCCAGCGGCCTGCAGCAGCACTCGCTGGGCTGGAGTCTGCTGGTGTTCTTCGGTCTCGGTCTGCTGCTGGCCTTTGCCCCCTGCTCGTTGCCGATGCTGCCGATTCTGGCCGGCATGGTGGTTGGCAGTGGTGCTACGCCACGTCGTGGTTTCGCACTGGCCAGCAGTTATGTGATTTGCATGGCGCTGGTGTATGCGGCGATGGGTGTCATCGCGGCCCTGCTGGGAGCGAACCTTCAGGCCTGGTTGCAGAATCCGTGGCTGCTCGGGACGTTCGCGGCGATATTCGTGATTCTGGCACTGCCGATGTTCGGCTTCTTTGAACTGCAACTGCCGGTCGCCGTCCGTGATCGACTGGAGCACGCCTCACGCAGCCGCAGCGGCGGCAGTCTGGTCGGCGCGGGTGTACTGGGCGCGTTGTCCGGCCTGCTGGTCGGGCCGTGCATGACCGCACCGCTGGCCGGTGCCTTGCTCTACATCGCACAAAGCGGCAATGCGTTGCACGGTGGCCTGATTCTGTTTGCCCTCGGCATCGGCATCGGCGTCCCGCTGCTGGTACTGGTGACCGTCGGCAATCGCTTCCTGCCAAAACCCGGCGCGTGGATGAACCTGCTCAAAGGCGTGTTCGGTTTCCTGTTCCTCGCCACCGCAGTGCTGATGCTGCGCCCGGTGCTGGACCCGTCGCTGTGGCTCGCACTGTGCGGCGCGCTGCTGCTGATCGCGGCCTACAGCGCGTGGAAACAGTCCGAAGGCTTTGGCCGGGTCGCCCAGTTGTTCGGTGCCGGCTCGCTGTTGCTGGGGCTATGGGGCAGTTTGCTGATGGTGGGTGCCGCGGGCGGCAGCGATGATCCGTTTCAACCGTTACAGGTTTACAGCGCCGGACGCACCGGCACGGCTGCACCGAACGGTCATGAAGCGTTCATCACGATCAAGGATCCAGCGGCCCTGCAACGTGAACTCGACACCGCCAAGGCTCAGGGCCAATGGGTGCTGCT
The DNA here is from genome assembly GCF_024981055.1 of Pseudomonas sp. BW7P1. Classification (NCBI taxonomy): domain Bacteria; kingdom Pseudomonadati; phylum Pseudomonadota; class Gammaproteobacteria; order Pseudomonadales; family Pseudomonadaceae; genus Pseudomonas; species Pseudomonas sp. BW7P1. The sequence goes on from NZ_CP103374.1 coordinate 4,343,590, forward strand.
CGATTACTACGCCGACTGGTGCACGTCGTGCAAAGTCATGGAAAAAAAGGTGTTTGGTCAGGCGCGGGTGATGCAGGCCTTGAATGATGTGCACTTGCTGCGCCTGGACGTCACCGCCGACAACGCCGCCAGCCGTGAACTGCTCGCTCGCTACAAAGTGCCGGGGCCACCGAGTTTTGTATGGATCGGTACCGACGGTGAAGAACGCCGCAGCCAGCGCATCACCGGCGAGGTCGATGCCGATACGTTCCTGCAACACTGGACTACCACCCGAGACGCCCGTTAATGCTGACCTTCACCCTCGGCACCTTTGCCATTGCGCTTAATCACCTGCTGCTGATCAGCGCCCTGGCGCTGGCCACATTCGTCGGCTGGCGGGTGGCCAAGCGTGGTGGCGATAACCCCGAGTCAGCCCTGTTCAGCCTGTTCCTGCTGGGCATGCTCGCGGCGCGCATCGCCTTCGTCGCCCTGTACTGGGGGCACTATCGCAACGATCCGTGGCAGATCATCGATCTGCGCGACGGCGGCTTTCTCGCCTGGCCGGGGGTGATCGTGCTGTTGCTGGCCGCGCTGTATCGTGGCTGGCGCCGACCGGGCCTGCGCCGTCCGCTTGGGTTTGGCGTGGCCAGCGGCGTGGCCTTCTGGTTGCTGGCTACCCTGTCACTGAGCATTTACGAGCAAGGCACACGCCTGCCGGACATCACGTTGCGCAACGCCGCCGGGGAAACCGTAAAGCTTGCCGACTATCAGGGCGGGCCGCTGGTGATCAATCTGTGGGCCACTTGGTGCCCGCCCTGCCGCCGGGAAATGCCGGTGCTGGAAAACGCCCAGCAGCAACGCCCGGACCTGACGTTCCTGTTCGTCAATCAGGCCGAGAGCATGCAAAGCGTCGCCACTTTTCTCGAAACCCAGGGCCTGAGCCTGAACAACGTGCTGTTCGACCGCAGCGGTCATCTGGGTCAGGCCGTGGGTTCCATGGCATTGCCGACTACGCTGTTCTATAGCCCGGACGGTCAATTGCTGGCCAGCCATCTGGGCGAGTTGTCGAACGCCAGTCTGGCCCGGGCCCTGGAAAACTTCGACACCCCGAATCCGACTACGAACGCCGTACCGGCCACCTCTGCAAGGAAACTGCCATGCCCCGCCTCCGCCACCTGCTGACGCTGTCTCTGGGCGCCGCCCTGTTGCACTTGCCGTCGGTGCAGGCCGCTGAAGAACTGCCTGACGCGATCAAGAAGATCGAAGCCAAGGGCGCAAAAATCGTCGGCCAGTTCGACGCGCCCGACGGCCTGCGCGGTTACGCTGCGCAATACCAGAACCGCGGTATGGCCCTGTACCTGACGCCGGACGGCAAGCATGTGCTGTTGGGCAACCTGTACGACGCCGACGGCAATGACCTGAGCAGCGCGCCCTTGCAAAAACTGGTGTACGCGCCGATGGCCAAGGAAGTCTGGGCCAGGTTCGAAGCGAGCAACTGGATTCAGGACGGCCAAAAGGACGCACCGCGCACGGTGTACCTGTTCAGCGACCCGAACTGCCAGTACTGCAACATGTTCTGGGAGCAGGCCCGCCCCTGGGTCAAGGCCGGCAAGGTGCAGTTGCGGCACATCATGGTCGGCATCATCCGCGAAGACAGCCCGGGCAAATCCGCTGCACTGCTGGCGGCCAAGGACCCGGCCAAGGCCCTGGACGATCACGAGAAGGCCGGCAAGACCAGCACGCTCAAGGCCCTGAAGGATATTCCGGCCACCGTGCAGACCAAACTTGCAGCGAACATGCAGTTGATGGAAGACCTGGAACTGCAGGCCACCCCGGCGATCTTCTACATGGATGACAAGGGTGAACTGCAACAACAGCAAGGCGCACCGACGCCGGACAAGCTGGTGAAGATTCTGGGGCCGAAATAAACAACGCCCACGCAATGCGTGGGCGTTTTCGTTACTTCAAGTCAGCCAGAAATTTCAGCAGCGTGTCGGTCACGAACGGCGGATTCTCCAGATTGGAGATATGCCCCGCCTCCGGCACCAGCACACACGGGCAACCGATCAGCCCGGCCATTTCCTGTGCTTCCGACGGTGGACGGGGTTTGTCCTGATCACCGCAAACCACCAGAGTCCTCGACGCATTCAGTTCCCCCAGACGCGGCAGCAGATCATCGCGGCCAAAGGTGATGCGCCCCATCGGCACGATGCTTTGACGCAGACGTTCAGCAGAGTAAGCCGCGAGTTTCGTGCGAAAGTCCTGATACAGCGCCGAATCCCGGTCGATACCCGGACGGAAGAAGATCGGCACCACGATGTCCAGCAATTGCTCGGAGATTGCGCCGCTTTCCTCGATCTGTTTGAACAGCGAGAAATAATACTGACGAGTCGGCTCCGGCTCGACGCCAACGTAGGTGTCCATCAGCACCAGACCGTTGAGCCGCTGCGGCGCCGACAGTGCCAGGCGCACGCCCCACATACCGCCGACCGACAGGCCGACCAGCGTCACCCGGTCGATGTCCAGATGATCGAGCAAGGCCAGCGCCTGCCGGGCGATGTCGTCCAGTGATGTGGTGTGTTCAGGCAAGCGCCCGGATTCACCGTGGCCCCACAGGTCCAGCGCAATCACCCGATAGTGCGGTGACAACGCGGCGATCTGCGGCGTCCACATGGCCTGGTCCCACAGGTAGCTGCCTGCCAGCAACACCGCCGGCCCCGTGCCTTGATCAATGTAGTGAAGCGCCTGTCCGTCAACCGTGAAAAAAGGCATCGATTACCTCCGAGGCAAAGAAACTGGAGCCCGCAGACTGAGCGGGTCGGCCCTGGCAGTCAATGATATGAAAGGATTACAGCGCCCGACCTGCGACAACAGCTACAGAGACAGACATGTTTTCCGTAGCCGTCTTCGCAAGGCGGGATCTGCGGGGTTTTACAACCCCTCCAGCTCCGCCATCAGATCATTCAGCCGATCCACCTTCTCCTCGGTGATGTCACTGGCCGCCAGCCCTTCAATGTACCCGGCCAGTTCCTCCACCGTGCTGCACTCGAACATCGCTCGCAGCGGCACGTCCCGTTGCAGGGCTTTCTGCACCCGCGAGGCGATCTGCGTGGCGAGCAGCGAGTGGCCGCCAAGTTCGAAGAAGTTGTCGCGTACCCCGACCTTCTCGACCTTCAACACCTCGGCCCATATATCAGCCAGGGTCTGCTCCAGTTCGCTGCGCGGCGCCAGGTAATCCTGGCTCTGCAGCTGGCCGATTTCCAGCGCCGGCAGGGCCTTGCGGTCGAGTTTGCCGTTGGCGTTGAGCGGCAGCCGGTCGAGCCACAACCAGTGCAGCGGCACCATGTATTCCGGCAGTTCGGCGCGCAGGCGCTGCTTGATTCGTTCCAGGCGCTCAGTCTGATTCAGTGCGCAATCAGCGGCGACCAGGTAGCCGACCAGATGCTTGCCGTTGACGCCTTCCTGCACGCCGACAGCGCCGTCACGGACTTCCGGTTGCTCATGCAGACGCGCCTCGATTTCACCCAGTTCGATCCGGTAACCGCGAATCTTCACCTGATGGTCGACCCGACCGACGTACTCCAGCACACCGTCACTGCGGCGGCGCGCCAGGTCTCCGGTGCGATACAGACGCTCGCCCGGCGCACCGAACGGATTCGGCACGAATACCGGTGCGGTGCGCAGCGGATCACTGACGTAACCACGACCGACACCGGTGCCCGCGACACACAACTCACCCACGGCACCCAACGGCACCAGATCCAGCGCGCCGTCGAGCAGGTACAGCAAGTTATTGTCGGTGGGTGTACCGATCGGCAGGTAACTGCCGCGAGTCGACGCCATGTCGACGCGGAAGAACGCCACGTCGTCCGAACACTCCGCCGGACCGTAGGCGTTGACCAGCCCGATCTCCGGGTACCGCAGCAGCCACTGGTGCGCCAGCTCCGGCGGCATGGCCTCACCGGTCGGCAACATCCAGCGCAGGCCATCGAGGCTCAGGCGATCCGAAGCCAGCATGCCCTGAATCAGCGACGGCACACTTTCCAGCACAGTGATGCCCTGTTGCTGCACATGCACCAGCAAACCTTGCGGATCATGAGCGATGGTATTCGGCACGATATCGACCCGTGCGCCGAACAACGGCGCAGCGAGGAACTGCCAGACCGAAATGTCGAAACTTTGCGAAGCGGTCTGGGCGATCACGTCGGCGTCGCTGAGGCCCAGGTAAGGCACCTTGCTCAACTGGTTGTTGAGCATGCCGCGCTGCTCGACCATCACGCCTTTGGGCAACCCGGTGGAGCCCGAGGTGTAGATCACGTAGGCCAGGTTACCCGGGCCGCTGAAGATGCCCGGATTCGCCGACGACACCGCGCCAGCCTGAACCTCTTCCCACACCAGCAAACGTGGGCGGTTGGCGCAGCTGAACTCATCCAGCAAGACCATCGCCTGTTCACGGCAGGCTTCGCTGCACACCAGCACCGGCGTGCGGCTGAGCTCGATGATGCGTTGCAGACGCTGGCTCGGCAGGCCCGGATCCAGCGGCAGGTAACCGGCGCCGGCCTTGAAGCTGCCGATGATCATGCCCAGCAGATCCGGATTGCGCTCGCTCAGCAGCGCCACTGGTTGATCCATTTGCACACCCGCAGCAACCAGCGCATGGCCGAGCCGGTTGGCGTTGCGGTTCAACTGCTCGTAGCTCAATTGCTGATCGAGGCAACTGGCGGCGACGCGTTGCGGATGTTGCGCCACCTGCGCTTCGAACAGTTCGACGTAGCTCTGCTCCAGCGGATAGTCGTGCTCACTCTGGTTGCAGCCGTGGAGCAGGAAATCCTGTTCCTCATGGCCCAGCAGCGGCAGGTCAGCCATGTCGCCATGGAAGCCGTCGACCAGCGCCAGCAACAGACGCTTGAACTCGCCGAGCATGCGCTCGATGGTCGACTCGTCGAAGTAGCGTTGGTCGTAGGACAGGTGCAGGCCGAGGTCATCGCCCGGATAGCAAACCGCTGTCAGCGGGAAGTTGGTGTGGGTACGGCCCGAGTCCGAGGTCGCATTGAGGCTCTGCGCCCGGTCCAGCACCGAGACTTCCACCGGGGCGTTTTCAAACACGAACAGGCTGTCGAACAGCGGCTGGCCTTTCGGCAGTTCGCTCTGTTCCTGGATGTTCACCAGCGGCAGGTATTCGTACTCGCGCAGCTGCATGTTGCTGTCGAGCAGAGCGCTCAGCCACTGACGCACGCTGGTGCGCTGATCGTCCGCCGGGATCTGCACCCGCAGCGCGATGCTGTTGATGAACAGGCCGACGGTGCGTTGCATCTGCGGCATGTCCACCGGGCGCCCGGCCACGGTCACGCCGAACAACACGTCGCGATCACCGCTCAGACGTCGCAGCACCAGGGCCCACGCCGCCTGGGCGAAGGTGTTGATGGTCAGCTGATGAGCCTGGGCCAGTTCGCGCAGACGGGCACCGTCCTCGACATTCAATCGGGTGTAGCGGTCGCCGACGATCATCCCGCCGCTTTCGCCGGCGTGCTCACGCAGGAACGGACGGTCGCTCGGGATCGGTGTGGTGCGCTCGAAGCCTTGCAGGTTCTGCCGCCACCACTCGCGCGCCTCAACCAGGCTCTGGCGTTGCAGCCAGCCGATGTAATCGCGATAACGCGGCGGCACCGCCAATTGCGCTTCGCGACCTTCACCCAGAGCGGTGTAGATCTCGAAGAAGTCGTTCATCAGCAGCGAGCGGCACCAGGCATCGATCAGGATGTGGTGGTTGCTCATCATGAACCAGTAACGGGCCGCGCCGACCTTGATCAGGCGCAGGTGGAACGGTGCCTGATTGAGCAGATCGAACCCGGCTTCGCGCTCGGCCTTGAGCAGTGCTTGCAGCTTCGGCTCCTGCTCGGCTTCGGCAATGGCGCTCCAGTCCAGGTAATCGACCGGCGTGCGACCCGGCGTATGAATCACTTGCAGCATGTCTTCGCCGACGTTCCAGCAGAACGATGCACGCAGCGCTTCATGACGGGCGACCACAGCCTGCCAGGCCTGGGCGAAACGCTCGGGGTCGAGTTCGCTGTTGATGCGGTAGCGATCCTGCATGTAGTACAGACCGGTGCCCGGTTCGAGCAAGGTGTGCAGCAACATGCCTTCCTGCATCGGCGTCAGCGGGTACACGTCTTCGATGTGCGCCGCCGGCACCGGCAGTGCGTCGAGCTGCGCCTGGGTCAGTTTCGCCAGCGGGAAGTCCGACGGCGTCAGGCCACCGGCCTCGTCCTGCAGACAGTGTTCGATCAGGCTCTGCAACTCGCCGACATAGGCATCGGCCAGCTCGTTGATGGTCTGCGCGTCGTAGCGTTCGGCGCTGAAGGTCCAGCGCAGGATCAACTCACCGCCGTACACCTGACTGTCGACGCTCAATTCGTTCGGCAACGGTGCGTGAGGATCGTGGGCCGCACCGACCGGCTCGTCCAGCGGATGGAACAATGCGTCGCTGCCGAAACTCTGGTCGAACTGGCCGAGGTAGTTGAAGGTGATCGGCGCATCCGGCAATGCCGCCATGCTCTGACGGCTGGCGTCATCAGCCAGATAACGCAGCACGCCATAACCCAGGCCCTTGTGCGGAACGGCACGCAGTTGTTCCTTGATCGCCTTGATCGAAGCGCCCTGCCCGGCGGCTTCTTCGATGTTGTGCGGAGTCAGGCGCAGCGGATAAGCGCTGGTGAACCAGCCGACGGTGCGAGTCAGGTCGATTTCGTCGAACAGGGTTTCGCGGCCGTGGCCTTCCAGTTGAATCAACGCCGATGGCTGGCCGCTCCAGCGGCACAGCACGCGGGCCAGTGCAGTCAGCAACAGGTCGTTGACCTGCGTGCGATAAGCGCTCGGTGCCTGTTGCAGCAGTTGCTTCGTCCGTTCGGCATCCAGACGCACGCTGACCGTTTGCGCGTGACGATTCTGCCGCCCGCCTTCAGGGCGTTCGCACGGCAGGTCGGCATTCGGGCCGGCCAGTTGCGCCTGCCACCAGCTCAGTTCTTCACGCAGGGATTCGCTGCCGGCGTAAGCCTGCAAGCGCGCCGCCCAATCCTTGAAGGCGCTGGTTTTCGCCGGCAGCGCCACCGACTGACCGGCATCGAGCTGGCGATACACGGTTTGCAGATCGTCGAGCAGAACGCGCCACGACACACCGTCAACCACCAAGTGATGAATCGCGATGAACAACCGTTGCTGAGCGTCCGGCCCATCCACCAGCACTGCACGCAGCAGCGGGCCCTGGGCAAGGTCGAGACTGCGCTGGGCATCGGCGAACAGTGCAGCGCACTTGTCCATCGACGGCACGCGCACTTGCCACAACACTGCGGCATCGGTCACCGGTTGATGGGTTGCCTGCCATGCGCCGTTGACCTCGATGAAGCGCAGACGCAGGGCGTCATGCTGCTCGATCACCGCCAGCAATGCTTGCTCCAGACGATGCGGTTCCAGCGGTGCAGTCGGTACAAGCAGCAACGCCTGGTTCCAGTGCTGACGCTGGGGAATCTCGGTGTCGAAGAACCAGTGCTGGATCGGCGTCAGACGCGATTCACCGGTCACCAGACCTTGTTCGGCGGTCACGGTTTCTGTACGACTGGCGACAGCGGCCAACGTCTGCACCGTCTGATGCTGGAACAAATCACGGGGGCTGAAATGAATGCCCTGCTGCCGGGCGCGGCTGACCACTTGAATCGACAGGATCGAGTCGCCGCCCAGTTCGAAGAAGTTGTCGTTGAGACCGACCTGCCCGACGTTGAGCACTTCGCACCAGATCTGCGCCAGGGTCTGCTCCAGCTCGTTGCTCGGCGCCACGTAATCCTGACGGTTCAGCTCCGGGTCCGGTGCCGGCAACGCGCGGCGGTCGAGCTTGCCGTTGGCGGTCAGCGGCATGCTCGCCAGCAGGATCAGATGCGTCGGCACCATGTAGTCCGGCAATTGTGTCTTGAGATACGCCTTGAGGGCTTCGCGCAGTCCGGCTTGCTCGGCTTCGCTTCGCTCGGCGATGTCGGTCACCAGGTAGCCGACCAGTTGTTTGCCGCTCGGCGCATCCAGCGCCAATACCACCGCTTCGCGGATCGAGTCGTGATCGAGCAGGCGGGTTTCGATTTCGCCCAGTTCGATCCGGAAACCACGAATCTTCACCTGATGGTCGATCCGCCCCAGGTATTCCACCAGACCGTCGGCACGCTGGCGCACCAGGTCGCCGGTGCGGTACATGCGCCCGCCATCAGCGGCAAACGGGTCGGCCACGAAACGTTCGGCGGTGATGCCCGCACGCTCGTGATACCCCTGGGCCAGACCGGCGCCGCCGACGAACAACTCACCGGTCGCGCCTTGTGGCACCAGCGCCAGGTCGGCATCAAGAATATAGGCCACACGATCACCGATCACGCTGCCGATCGGCACACTGCCGGCGCCCTCTTCCAATACTTCCGGCGCAAGGCTGGCCAGCGGCATGACCACGGTTTCGGTCGGACCGTAGGCATTGAAGAACAGACTCGGTTTGAACGCTGCGCGAATCCGTTGCAGGTGTTCGCCGGTCAGCGCTTCGCCACCGGTGATGATCATGCGTACCGGCAGAATGTCGTTTTGCGTCGCGAGGAACTGCGCCAACTGGCTGCCGTAGCTCGGGGTGAAACCGAGAACATTGATGCGATGTTCGCGGATCAGGCCGCAGATCGCTTGCGCGTCCCACTGTCCCTGCGCACGCAGCACCACTTGCGCGCCGCTGAGCAACGGCACCAGCAGACGCTCGGTGGCGGCGTCGAAGTTGATCGAATAGAAGTGCAGTTCGCAATCGTCCGGGCGCATGCCGAAACGCTCGATCACGGCCTGACAGTGCATGGCGATTTCACCGTGGGACACCACCACGCCTTTCGGCTTGCCGGTGGAACCCGAGGTGTAGATCAGGTACGCCTGATGTTGCGGCAGGCTGATGAACGGAAGTTCGCTGGCCGGGTAATCGGCCAGAGCGGCGCTGTCGTCCTCCAGGCACCAGCGCGCCACGTTCGACGGCAGTTCGCCGAGGGCCTTGAACATCGCCCGGTCGCTGAGCAGAAGGCCGACGCGGCTGTCTTCGATCATGTAGTGCAAGCGGTCAAGCGGGTATTCCGGGTCCAGCGGCACATAGGCACCGCCGGCCTTGAGGATCGCCAGCAAGCCGACGACCATCTCCAGCGAACGCTCCAGCGCCAGGCCGACCCGCACTTGCGGGCCGACACCAAGCTCACGCAGAGCCCAGGCCAGACGATTGGCGCGGGCGTCGAGTTCGGCGTAGCTCAGGGTCTGGCCGGCGAAGGTCAGGGCCGGTGCGTCTTTGCGCGCCAGTGCCTGCTCGGCGAACAGGTGATGGATGCATTGGTCGAGACGACGCTTGCCCGGCTCGACGCCAAGGCTTTCGAGCAATTGCTGTTGCTCAGGCGCATCGAGCAGCGGCAGTTCACCGAGACGTTGCTGCGGGTCGGCAATCAGCGCTTCCAGCAGGTTGCGCCAGTGCCGGGCCATGCGCGCAATGGTCGGCTCATCGAACAGATCGGTGCTGTAAGTCAGGCAGCACCCGAGGCGATGGTCGAGGTCGGTGACTTCCAGATTGAGGTCGAACTTGGTCGCCCGCGCATCGTTGACCAGATACTCGACGGTCATCCCGGCGAGTGTGCGGCTTTGCTGGAATTCCCAGCGCTGCACGTTGCACATCACTTGGAACAGCGGGTTGTAGGCGGCGCTGCGCGGCGGCTGCAACGCCTCCACCAGATGGTCGAACGGCAGGTCCTGATGGGACTGGCCTTCGATCACGGTGTGGCGCACCTGCTCGAACAATTCCCCCACCGACATCTGGCCGTCAAGCTGGCAACGCAGCACCTGGGTGTTGAGGAACGCCCCGATCAGCCCTTCACTTTCCGGACGGATGCGGTTGGCCACCGGCGCACCGATGCGCAGATCGGTCTGGCCGCTGTAACGATAGAGCAAGGTCGCGAGTGCAGCGGTCATGGTCATGAACAGGGTCAGACCGTTCTGCGCGTTGAACGCCCGGACCCGTGCGGCGAGATCGTCGCTCAGGTCGAAACGGAACAGTTCACCCTGGTGGCTTTGTACCGGCGGACGCGGACGGTCGCCCGGCAGTTCCAGCAGTGGATGTTCGCGACCCAGTTGGGTGGTCCAGTAGTCGAGCTGACGCTGACGCTCGCCGGATTCCAGCCAGTGGCGCTGCCACACGCTGTAATCGAGGTACTGCACCGGCAGCGGCTCCAGCGGCGAATCGCGGTCATCGATAAACGCTTCGTACAACGCGCTGAGTTCCCGGGCGAAAATGTCCATCGCCCAGCCTTCGGTGACGATGTGGTGCAGGGTCAGGACGAAGTAATGCTCCTTTTGCGCCGTCTTGACCAGGCAGGCGCGCAGCAGCGGGCCGCTTTCCAGATCGAACGGCAGGTGCGCTTCGTCGTCGGCCAGTTGCCGGATTTTCTGCTCACGCACCTCGTCGGCGAATGTCGAAAAATCTTTCCAGTCCATGCGCACGCCGGTCTCCGCATGCACCTGCTGACGGGCCACGCCATCGACACTCGGGAACGTAGTGCGCAGGGTTTCGTGACGCAGGATCAAGGCTTGCAGCGCCGACTCGAAACGCCCGACATCCAGCACGCCCCGCAGGCGCGCCATGCCGCCGACGTTGTACGCCGGGCTGTCCGGCTCCATCTGCCAGAGGAACCACATGCGCTGTTGGGAATAGGACAGCGGCACCGGTTTGCTGCGATCGACCTTGTCGATCGGCGGCTGCCTGTTGGTGCGACCGCTGGCCTGGATCTGACAGATCTGTTCGGCGAAATCACCCAGTTCGCTGTGTTCGAACAAGGCACGCAGCGGCAGCTCGACGTCGCAGGCCTGACGGGTGCGGGAAATGATTTGCGTGGCCAGCAGCGAGTGACCGCCGAGGGCGAAGAAGTCGTCGCGCAGGCCGATCTGTTTCAGACCCAGCACCTCACGCCAGATGGCGGCGATCTGTTGTTCCAGTTCAGTGACCGGCTCGACGTGTTCGCGCACCTGCCATTGCGGCTCGGGCAAGGCGCGGCGGTCGAGTTTGCCGCTCGGGCTCAGGGGCATCGCCTCCAGACGCATCAGTAGTGCCGGAACCATGTACTCCGGCAGCTCGGCAGCCAGTGCCGTTTTCAGTCGAGCGATGTGCGCATCCTGATCTGCATTGGCATCGGTACCGGTGAAGTAGCCGATCAGTTGCGGGCCGGCGACGGTTTCACGCACCAACACGGCGGCCTGAGCCACACCATCCTGAGCCAGCAGACGGGCTTCGATCTCTTGCGGCTCGACGCGGAAGCCGCGCAGTTTCACCTGCTGATCGAGACGGCCGAGGTATTCGATCACGCCATCGTTCGTCCAGCGTGCACGGTCACCGGTGCGGTACAGACGCGCACCCTGCTCGCCCAGCGGATCGACCACGAAACGTTCGGCGGTCAGACCCGGGCGACCGAGGTAACCACGAGCCAGGCCGATGCCGCTGATGCACAGCTCACCCGGCACACCGGCCGGCACCGGATTCAGCTCACTGTCGAGCACGCGGCAGACCACGTTGCCCAGCGGACGGCCAATCGGCGAACACTCGCCATCGGCCACGCTGCAATGCCAGTGGGTGACGTTGATCGCGGTTTCGGTCGGGCCGTAGCGGTTATGCAGTTGCACCGCCGGCAGCTGCGTCAGCACCCGATTGCGCAGTTCCGCCGGCAGCGCTTCACCGCCAGAGAACACGCGACGCAAGCGGGTGCACTCGGCACTCAACGGTTCGTCGATGAACAGCGCAAGCAACGGCGGCACGAAGTGCAGCGTGGTCACGCCGTACTGCTGAACCAGCTGCGCGATGCGATGCGGATCGCGGTGTTCACCATGGCCGGCGATCAACAGGCGCGCGCCAGTCATCAACGGCCAGAAGCACTCCCACACCGACACGTCGAAACTGATCGGCGCCTTTTGCATCAACACGTCGGTTTCGTCCAGGCGATAGGTGTTCTGCATCCATTGCAGACGCTCGGCCAGCGCCGCATGAGTGTTGCCGACGCCTTTCGGCTGGCCGGTGGAACCGGAGGTGTAAATCACATAGGCGAGGTTGTCGCCGTGCAGGTGCAGGCCCGGTGCCTGGCTGGGCCAGTTTTCCAGGTGCAGGGTGTCCATGGCGATGACGCTGACGCCTTCTCTGGCCGGCAAGCGGTCAAGCAATGCGGTCTGGGTCAGCAGCAGTTCGACGCCACTGTCACCGAGCATGTAGGCCAGACGCTCGGCCGGGTAATCCGGGTCGAGCGGCACGTAGGCACCGCCGGCCTTGATGATTGCCAGCAGGCCGATCAGCAGTTGCGGTGAACGTTCGGCGGCGATGGCCACGCACACGTCCGGGCCGACGCCTTTGTCACGCAGGTAATGGGCGAGTCGGTTGGCCTGAGCGTGCAGTTCAGCGAAGTCGAGGCTGCCGCCGTCCCATACAACTGCGGTGCGATCAGGCGTCTGCCGCGCTTGTTCATTCAGCAGCTCCGGCAACCATTGTTGTGCCGGGGTGCACGGGGCGATGCTCCACGCATTTTGCTGAGCGTTCTCGGCGGCGGTCAGCAGCGGCAGGTCACCGATGGCGTGTTCCGGACATTCGCAGACAGCGCGCAACAGATTACTGAAATGCTCGGCCAGCCGCTCGATGGTCGCGGCGTCGAACAATTCGTCGGCGTAGTCGAAGGACAGCGTCAGGCGACCGTTGCGGTCTTCTTCACTGTGCAGTTGCAGATCGAACTTGGCCTCGCGGCTGTGCCACGGCAGTTCCTCGGCGAGCAGGCCCGGCAGGCGCTTGAGTGCGCTCAAGTCGCGTTGCTGATGGTTGAACATGATTTGGAACAGACCCTGTTCGCGGGCCTGCGGGAAGGCTTCAAGCAGTTGTTCGAACGGCAAATCTTGATTGGCCTGAGCATCGAGCGCCGCCTGACGGGTTTGCGCCAACAGCCCGCTAAACGAAAGACGTGAGTCAACCTCGGCGCGCAGCACCTGGGTGTTGATGAAGAAGCCGATCAGGCCTTGGGTTTCCAGACGCGGGCGGTTGGCGTTGGGCACACCGATGCGGATGTCACGCTGGCCGCTGTAGCGATGCAGCAGACTCTGGAACGCCGAGAGCAGCAGCATGAACGGCGTGGATTGGCAGGTCTGGGCAGTCTGGCGAATGGCGTCGCTGAGGCTGATCCCCAGGCGAACGCTGTGGCGTGCGGCACTGTGCTTTTGCTTGGCCGAGCGTGGATGGTCGGTCGCCAGTTCCAGGGTCGGATGCTCGTCACCCAATTGCGCTTTCCAGTACGCCAGTTGCCGCTCGCCCTCGCCCCGCGCCAGCCACTGACGCTGCCAGCTGCCGTAGTCGGCGTACTGGGTCGGCAACGGCGCCAGTTCCGCGCGCCGGCCTTGGGAAGCGGCGGCGTACAGGCGCGAGAACTCGTCGATCAATACGTTCAGCGACCAGCCATCAGCGATGATGTGGTGCATCGTCACCAGCAACTGGTGATCTTCGTCGTCGAGGCGAACCAGCGTCACCCACAGCAGCGGACCGTTCTCCAGGTCGAACCGGGTGCGCGCTTCGTCTTCGCGGATCTGTTGCGCGCGGGCTTCACGCTCGCTGGCCGGCAGGTCGCTGATGTCGATCAATTTCAGGTTGAACTCGCCTGCGGCTTCGACCTGTTGCAGGGCCACGCCATCGCGTTCGAAGAAGCGCGTACGCAGGGATTCGTGGCGTTCGATCAGTTGCTGGAAACTGGCACGCAGTGCGTCTTCATCCAGTTCGCCGCGCAGGCGCAGGGCACCGGGAATGTTGTAGGCGCTGCTCTGCGGGTCGAGTTGCCAGGTGATCCACAAGCGGTTTTGTGCCAGGGATTGTGGCAGTGCTTCAGTGCGCGACAGTGCGCTGATTTCGCCCTGTGCGCTGCCGCCGTCCTGTTGCTGCTGCGCCACGGCGGCGGCGAACGCGGACAGGGTCGGCGCTTCGAACAGCAGGCGCAGATTCAGCTCCAGGCTCAGTTCTTCGCGCACTCTGGCGATCACTTGCGTGGCGGCGATCGAGTTGCCGCCGAGCAGGAAGAAGTGATCGTCGGCGTTGACCTGTTTGACGTTGAGTTGCTCGGCCCAGATTCTGCCAATCAACACTTCCAGTTCGGAGGCGGACGCGGTCGAGTCATGAGCGTTTTCAGCCGTGGCCGACGGGAACACCGCGTAGCTGTCGAGGCTGCCATCAGCCAGACGATTGCGGCAGGCCGAACGTTGCAGCTTGCCGCTGGAGGTCTTCGGCAGCGCGCCCGGATTGAGCAGCACGACCACATTCGGCGCTTCCTGGTACGCCTCGGCCACGGCCTGGCGGATCGCCTTGATCAGCGCTTCGGGCGGAAGGATTTTCTGCACGCTGCGGCTGATTTCCGCCGCGATGCCGATGCCTTCTTCGCCGTTCCGATTGACTGCGAACGCCGCGACGCGGCCCTTGCGCACCACCTCGACTTCGTTCTCGACCGTTTTCTCGATGTCCTGCGGATAGAGGTTGTGACCGCGCACGATCAGCATGTCTTTCAGGCGACCGGTGATGAACAGTTCACCGTCGCGAATGAAGCCCAGGTCACCGGTGCGCAGCCAGGTCTGGCCGGCGTGCTGGACGAAGGTTTTGGCCGTCGCCTCAGGGTTGCGCCAGTAGCCGTGGGCGATGCTCGGGCCGGTGGCCCAGACTTCACCGACGGCGTTGTCGGGCAGTTGTTCAAGCGTGCCCGGCTCGACGATCAGCACCGCATGCTCCGGCTGGCTGATGCCGCAGCTCATGATCGGGCTGCCCTCGCCCGGCTCGACGCGGTTCTGCGCCAGGGCTTGATCGTCGACACGCAAGGCCGGGATGCCGGTGCCGCGCGGTGTGCCGGCGACGAACAGGGTCGCTTCGGCCAGACCGTAGGACGCCATGAAACGGCTTTCGCTGAAACCGCACACGGTGAACTTCTCGGCGAAACGCTCGAGGGTGTCGAGACGGATCGGCTCGGAACCCGAATAGGCGACACGCCAGCGACTCAGATCGAGACGCTCCAGCGCGGATTCGCTGACACGTTCGCTGCACAGACGATAGGCGAAGTCCGGGCCGCCGCTGATGGTGCCGCCGTACTGACTGATCGCTTCAAGCCAGCGCAACGGCCGGCCGAGGAAGTAAGCGGGTGACATCAGGATGCATGGCACGCCGCTGAAGATCGGTTGCAGCAGACCGCCGATCAGGCCCATGTCGTGGTAAAGCGGCAGCCAGCTGACGATCACGTCGTCCGGGTTCACGTCAATGCCGAAACCGTGACGGATCAGCAGTTCATTGGCCACCAGATTGCCGTGGCTGACCTGCACGCCTTTGGGCAGCGCAGTCGAACCGGAGGTGTATTGCAGGAAGGCGATGTGGTCTTGCGGCAAGGTCGGTTCGACCCAGCGCTCGGCCAACGCAGCGTTGAGAGTATCGACACACAACAACGGCGGCGCGCTTTCGATTTGCTGCAGGGCGTCGCGCAGGTCGGCGCTGGTCAGCAACAGCCGCGGTTCGGCGTCGGCAATGATCGACAGCAGACGCTCCTGATGGTGACGCTTGGCCGACTCCGGCGGATAGGCCGGCACCGCGATCACGCCCGCGTACAGGCAACCGAAGAATGCCGCGACGTAATCCGGACCACTGGGAAACAGCAGCACGGCGCGATCACCGAAACCGGCCTCGGCCTGCAAGGCTGCGGCGATGGTGCGGGCACGCTGATCGAGTTCGCGATAACTGAGCACCACAGCCTGCTCCTCGTTTTCCGCGAGAAAGCGCAGGGCCAGCCGGTCCGGTGTCAGGGCCGCACGGCGCTGTAGGGCTTGGACCAGGGTGCTGGGGAGTTCGAACGCGTCGGTCATGAGGTTTCCTGCCTGAATTCGGCTTGCTGGTGGAATCGGTTGGCTGCGGCATGCCCGTGCAAGGCATGCGGGACACGGTCTTCGCCGACCGTGCAAGGCATTGGAATGCGGTAGGTCCGGGGCTGCGCACCCGGAACCGTTCACCAATGAGAACGGATGACGTCTTGAAATAATTAGTCGGCAGGCTGGATAGCCAACGCGGCCTGGCGAATGGGCGCATGCGGCGGCGCGTCGCAGTTCACGGAACGCACCGTCATGGATCATTACTTCTCTTTCTCAATTGACAATCATTATCATTCAACATAATTTGTCGCTCGATGTGTAGGAAGCCCCCTCCCCCAGGCGTCCCACTAACCTATTGGCAGCAAGGTGATTTCCATGACGGAACAAGTATCCACAAGCAGGTGCGATTCACCGCTACTTCAGGCATTCGTCGACAATCGACTGATTCTGGTCAAGATTGCAGCCCGCATTACCGGCTGTCGGTCACGCGCCGAAGATGTGGTGCAGGATGCGTTCTTCCGGCTGCAATCGGCGCCACCGATCACGTCGTCGATCAAGGCTCAGCTGAGTTACCTGTTCCAGATCGTGCGCAATCTGGCCATCGATCACTACCGTAAACAGGCGCTGGAACAGAAATACGCCGGCCCCGAGGAGGAAGGGTTGAACGTGGTCATTCAAGGTGCCTCGCCGGAAACCTCGCACATCAACTTCTCGACCCTGGAACACATTGCCGATGCACTGACCGAGCTGCCGGTCCGCACGCGTTACGCCTTCGAGATGTATCGCCTGCACGGCGTACCGCAAAAGGACATCGCCAAGGAACTCGGCGTTTCGCCGACCCTGGTCAACTTCATGATTCGCGATGCGCTGGTGCATTGCCGCAAGGTTTCGGGCAGCCGTGCAGAAGCCATGACCGCCAACCGCCGCTGACGCCACGCCATTCCAAAAAAAAGATCGCAGCCTTCATTGAAGGGCTGCGATCTTTTTTTGTTTCAGCCGGGCATCACACCAGTTTGCAGCGATCGAAAAACCGCTCGCGTCCCAGGATCATCAGCGCCGCGCGCTTGTGCGGAAAATCGAATTCCTTTTCACAGTGGAAACACTGGTTGTGCATGTGGCCGATCATCTTCGCGTTGTCGGCACGCGGCTCGGCGACGACGCGCTGGGTGCGCGGATCATCCAGAAACAGGTAATGCACCAGCGCCGACAGCCAGCTCGCCACTTTGTGCGGGCCGCGATGGTCTTCCTCTCCGACCAGCATGTGAATGCCTCGGTCGTAGTTATCGGCGTCGTAGAACGGCGCGATACGATCTTCCTTGGCCCAGTAGGCTTCGAAATAGGCAAACGGCTGATCATCGAAACAGCCGATAAGGGTCAAAGTGTGCGGATCGGCCTCGAGTTTGCTCAGGTATTCGCGGTGCTGTTCGAGACTGCCCTCTTCCTGCCAGAAACGGGCGACTCGCGGACTGTTCTGCCAGCGGTTGAAACGCGCAAGATCGTGTTCGATCTCAACCGTACGCAGAGAAATCCACGCGCCAAGGCGCGCATCGAAACGTCGATAGACTTCTCCGCGCGGCTTCATCGGTCGTAGCGGATGGCGCTTGCCGTTGCTGATGACCATCTGCTGCGGATAGCTGCCGGTCAACGAGGCGCCCAGCCACGGTTGCGGCAATTGCCAGAACAGCGTGCGCTCGCAGCGATACTCCCCCGCCACGTCAGTGCCCACCAGTAAACCGCTGAGCAGGGCTTCGGTCGGTGCCTGATCCAGTCGCCATATCAATTGCTGACACGCCGGATCCCGGGCAAACAGCCAATAACACGCTGCCCACAGCGCCTGACCCGGTGGCAATGCATAGCGTTCATCGATCTGGATCGGCCCATGGCCTTCACGATCGAGGCGCAGGCGAATCAGCGGCTGCCCGTCCAGGCTCAGGCTCAGGCGGCATTCAGTGGCATCGGCTATCAACTGACTGCCCGAGGGCAAGGCCAGGGCAGTCAGGTCATTCAGATTGGACATGGGGCGGGCTCACGATAATCGTCGACAGTTCAACGATGGGACGTGAGGCGGGTCGCCAAATTTAGTCCGCCGGGCAAAAAACCAGGCGTCAGTGATGAGGAACCGGCATCACGGCAATCCGGTACGGCTCGAAGATCTTCAGCATCTGGCCGTTGTCGCGCAAACCCTGCAGCAATTTGCCGAACGCCTCGCCGGTGATCGGCGCTTTCGGGCTGAGAATGGCGTAGTGGTGGTAGATCTGGTCGATGCGCTGCGACACCAGCAACTCATCACGCACCTTTTCGTTGCGCAGCAGGTAATCGAACAGATATGAACGGGTCACCAACGCAATGTCTGCACGACCGCGCAACACCATCAACAGATTGCTGTCGTGGGAGTAGGTCAGCGTGGCGTTCCAGGTATCGGCAAGGTATTTGGGATCGGCATTGAAGCTGGCGAACTCGTAGTGATAACCACTGTAAAGCGCCAGGCGTTTGCCCTTGAGATCGGCGAAGTAATTCTGCTGGCGACCGGGTTCGTTCTGCGCAACGAAAATTTCCGCGTCTTCCAGGCCCATGTCGACAGTAACGTGGGGAATGTTTTTCCAGCCCCAGTCCGGGTTTTCAAAGATCGCCATGTCGGTGCGGCCATCCTTGAAATCACCGAACCTTCGCGGAATCGAAGTGGGTACCAGCTCGAAACGGTAGTCGCTCTGCAAGCTGTTCAACGCCGCCACCAGCTCCGGCAACAGACCGGTGTCCGCGCCGTTTTCCGGGCGAATGGTGTACGGCGGAAAATGCGCAGCGCCGACCCGAACCACTTGTTCTGCTTCTGCGGGCAATACCCATAACGTAGCCAGCGCTACGAGCATCAGCCCGGCGGCCGTCCGAATTGGCGAAGACTTCAAAACAACCCACTCCCCGAAAAAGTACCGATCATTGCATTCAAGCTAGGCGGTTTCGCCCAGTTAGCCAGTTTCCCGGACCGATAGAAAGCGATTAGCGTTCTTCAAGCACCAGAATCAACGCCTCTTCGGCCAGTTGATCGAGGCTCAGACTGCCACCGGCCCGGAACCAGGTGGTGGTCCAGGACAGCGCACCTGTGAGAAAACGTCGGGTAATGAACACGTCGCCACGGATGAATCCCGCTTCCTTGGCCTCGCCCAGCACTTGCAGCCAGATATCCTCGTAGATGTCCCGCAGCGCCAGCACCTGGGTCTGGCCTTCTTCGGACAGCGAGCGCCATTCATACACCAGCACCGCCATCGCTTCGCCGCTGCCGCCCATGATCGACTGCAATTCGCAACGGATCAGCGCCAGCACCCGCTCGCGCACACCGGTCGCTTCGGCCAGGGCCGCCCGCATCAGCGCCGTGTTGTAGCGGATGGTTTCTTCCATCACTGCCCGCAGGATTTCATCCTTGCTCTTGAAGTGATGAAAAATACTGCCCGACTGAATGCCCACGGCACCGGCCAGGTCACGCACGGTGGTGCGCTCGTAGCCCTTGTTGCGGAACAGGTGGGCCGCCACTTGCAGCAGTTTGCCGCGAGCGCTGTCCGGGTCGGTCAACCGGCCTTCGTCGACCAGTTCGCGCATGACCTTCAGGGCTTTTTGCTCGTCCACCCGTTCTCTCCTACAGTCGTTCAATCATCTGCTGCCCTGAAATTGCAGGGTTGCGCGGGCAATTTAAGCCGCCGACCGCGACCAAGCAAGCGCTTGGGCAGAAGATAATTTCGCCTGTTTACAAACCAAGCGCTTGCTTGGTAGCCTCGACTCACTTCTGCACAGATTGCCGAGTCGGAGATGAAAATGCCCACCACCGTCCGCATCGGATGCGCCAGCGCATTCTGGGGAGACACCTCGACCGCCGCCGCGCAGCTTGTGGCCGGCGGAAAACTGGACTATCTGGTCTTCGACTACCTGGCCGAGATCACCCTGTCGATCATGGCCGGCGCCCGCATGAAGGATCCGCAGGCCGGGTTTGCCGGCGACTTCATCGAAGTCCTCGCGCCGCTGCTGCCGCAACTGGCAGAACAGAAGATTCGCGTCATCAGCAATGCCGGGGGGATCAATCCCCAAGCCTGTGCCGCCGCCCTGCAAGCGGCCTGCGACCAGGCTGGCGTGACGCTGAAAATCGCGGTGCTGTCGGGCGACGATCTGCAACCACAGTTCAAACAGCTCGCCACCCAAGGCATCACGGAAATGTTCAGCGGCGCACCGCTGCCGCCGATGTGCGTTTCAACCAACGCCTACCTCGGCGCACCGGGCATCGTCGAAGCCCTGCGCCTGGGCGCCGACATCGTCATCACCGGCCGGGTGGTGGACAGCGCGGTGGTCAGTGCCGCGCTGGTGCACGAGTTTGGCTGGTCATGGCACGACTACGACAGACTCGCTCAGGCCGCATTGGCCGGGCACATCATCGAATGCGGCGCGCAATGCACCGGTGGCAACTTCACCGATTGGCGCGACGTGCCGGATTACGAGCACATCGGTTTCCCGATCGTCGAGGTGAGCGCCGACGGCCAGTTCATTGTCAGCAAACCCGAAGGCTCCGGCGGACTGGTCACACCGCTGACCGTTGGCGAACAGATGCTCTACGAAATCGGCGATCCACAGGCTTATCTGTTGCCCGATGTGGTCTGTGATTTCAGTCAGGTCAAACTTCTGCAACAAGGCAAAAACGCAGTCCGCGTTACCGGCGCCAGAGGCTTGCCACCCAGCAACCAATACAAGGTCAGCGCGACATACCCGGACGGTTTCCGCTGCACCGCCAGTTGCCTGATCGCCGGTATCGATGCGGTGGACAAGGCCCGACGCGTCAGTCAGGCGATCATCGACAAGACCTCGGAAATGCTCGAGCAACGCGGCTGGGGCCCTTACACCGGAACCCATGTCGAATTGCTCGGCAGCGAAGCCACCTACGGCCCCCACGGCCAGTGTCGGGACAGCCGCGAAGTGGTGATCAAACTCGCCGTACGTCACCCGAACAAACAGGCTTTGATCCTGTTCTCCCGGGAAATTGCCCAGGCCGCCACCGGTATGGCGCCGGGCCTGACCGGCATCGTCGGCGGGCGGCCCACGGTGTATCCGTTGATCCGGCTGTTTTCATTTCTGATCGACAAAAGCGCCTGCACACTGAAGATCGACATCGCCGGCGAATCTCATCCGTTCTCCCTGCCCGCCCCGGCCACTCTCGACAGCCAAAGCTTGCCACTGCCCCACGAAACACCCAAACCCCAGGGGCGCGCCGACGCCAGCGTGGCGCTGGTGAAACTGGCCGTGGCGCGCTCCGGCGACAAGGGCAACCACAGCAACATCGGCGTGCTGCCACGTCGCCCTGAATACTTGCCGTGGATCGCCGAAGCGCTGTCCCCCGCCGTAGTCGTCGACTGGATGAGTCATGTCCTCGACCCGATTCACGGTCGGGTCGAGCGCTGGTATCTGCCGGGTACCCACAGCCTGAATTTCCTGTTGGAAAACGCCCTCGGCGGTGGTGGTGTGGCGAGCCTGCGCATCGACCCGCAAGGCAAGGCCTTCGCCCAGCAATTGCTGGAAATCCAGATCCCGGTGCCGCAGAGCATCGCCGAACAGTTCGACTAGGGGATTGGCACCATGGCATTCGAATCGATTTTCAAGGCTGATCTGTTCAGCGGCCAGACGGTGATCGTCACCGGAGGCGGCAGCGGCATCGGACGCTGTACCGCCCACGAACTGGCGGCGCTCGGTGCGACCGTGGTGCTGGTCGGGCGCAAACCGGAAAAGCTGCAAGCGGTCGCCGCAGAAATTGCCGAGGACCGTGGCCGGGCCCACTGGAAATCTTGCGACATTCGTGACGAAGAAGCGGTGAAGGCACTGGTCAGCGAGCTGATCCGCGAACACGGACCGATCCATGGGCTGGTCAACAATGCCGGCGGCCAGTATCCGTCGCCACTGGCTTCGATCAATCAGAAAGGTTTCGAAACCGTGCTGCGCACCAACCTGGTCGGTGGTTTTCTGATGGCCCGGGAAGTGTTCAATCAGTCGATGAGCAAACATGGCGGCAGCATCGTCAACATGCTCGCCGACATGTGGGGCGGCATGCCCGGCATGGGCCATTCCGGGGCCGCCCGTTCGGGCATGGACAATTTCACCAAAACGGCGGCGTTCGAATGGGGTTGCGCCGGCGTTCGGGTGAATGCCGTGGCGCCTGGCTGG
Source organism: Pseudomonas sp. BW7P1 (assembly GCF_024981055.1). Lineage (NCBI taxonomy): Bacteria > Pseudomonadati > Pseudomonadota > Gammaproteobacteria > Pseudomonadales > Pseudomonadaceae > Pseudomonas > Pseudomonas sp. BW7P1. Next base: position 4,365,694 of record NZ_CP103374.1, read on the forward strand.
ATCGCGTCCAGCGGCATGGACACTTATGAAGGCGCGTTCAAGGCCGTGATCCCGACCCTGCGCGAACACGTGCCGCTCAAGCGCATCGGTACCGAATCGGAAGTCAGCGCAGCGATTGTTTTTCTGCTCAGCCCTGCCGCTGCGTTCATCAGCGGCAGCACCTTGCGCATCGACGGCGCGGCCAGTCTGGGCAATCGCGCTTGGCCGCTGCACAAGGCGACCCGCAGCGAATCCTTCAACGGCTTTCATCGGGCGTCCAGCCCAGACGTCTTGAAGGACAAGGAGTAAGCCATGCCGGTCATTCAATCCCGGCTCGATCCGCAGAGCGAGGCCTTCACCCGCAACCGCGCAGCGATGCTCGCGGCTATCGAGCAAGTCCGGCAACTCGAACAGAACCTGCTGGACAAGGCTGCCGAGGCCAAGCCGAAATTCGACAAACGCGGGCAATTGCTGCCCCGTGAACGCCTGAATCTGCTGCTCGACCCGGGCGCGCCGTTCCTCGAACTGGCGAGCCTGGCCGGTTACAAACTGCACGACGACAAGGATGGCAGCTCGGCCGGTGGCGGCTTGATCGCCGGCATCGGTTACGTTTCCGGCGTGCGCGCCTTGATCGTGGCGAACAACAGCGCGATCAAGGGCGGGACGATCTCCCCGACCGGTCTGAAAAAATCCCTGCGCCTGCAACAGATCGCCCAGGAGAACAAACTGCCGGTCATCACGCTCGCCGAAAGCGGTGGCGCCAACCTCAACTACGCGGCGGAGATTTTCGTCGAAGGCGCGCGCAGCTTTGCCAATCAGGCGCGGATGTCGGCGATGGGGTTGCCGCAGATCACCGTGGTGCACGGCTCGGCCACGGCCGGCGGTGCGTATCAACCGGGTCTGTCGGATTACGTCGTGGTGGTGCGTGGCAAGGCCAAGCTGTTTCTCGCCGGTCCCCCGTTGCTTAAAGCCGCGACCGGTGAGGTGGCCACCGACGAAGAGCTGGGCGGCGCCGAGATGCACGCGCAGGTGGCCGGCACCGCCGAGTACCTGGCCGAGAACGATGCCGATGGCGTGCGCCAGGCCCGGGAGATCGTCAGCCTGCTGAACTGGAACGCGCCACTGCCGCGACTGCCCGAACCGCCATTCAAAGAACCGCTGTACCCCATCGACGAACTGTTGGGCTTGATTCCGGACGACCCGAAAAAGCCCTACGACGTTCGCGAAATCATTGCCCGAATCGCCGACGAATCGCGCTTTCTGGAGTTCAAGGGTGAGTTCGATCAGCAGACCGTTTGCGGCCACTTGAAAATTCAGGGCCGCGCCTGCGGCTTCATCGGCAACAACGGCCCGATCACGCCCAATGGTGCGAGCAAGGCGGCGCAGTTCATTCAATTGTGTGACCAGAGCCAGACACCGTTGCTGTTCTTCCACAACACCACCGGGTTCATGGTCGGCACCGAATCGGAACAGCACGGCGTGATCAAACACGGCTCGAAACTGATCCAGGCCGTCGCCAACGCACGGGTGCCGAAACTGACGATCGTGGTCGGCGGCTCCTACGGTGCGGGCAACTATGCGATGTGCGGGCGTGGACTCGATCCGCGCTTCATATTCGCCTGGCCCAACAGCCGCACCGCCGTGATGGGCGGTGCCCAGGCCGGCAAGGTGCTGCGGATCGTCACCGAAGCCAAGCAATTGAAGGACGGTCTGGAACCCGACCCGAAAATGCTCGACATGCTGGAACAGGTCACCGCACAGAAACTCGACAGCCAGTCCACCGCTCTTTATGGCAGCGCCAACCTGTGGGACGACGGGCTGATCGATCCACGCGACACCCGCACCCTGCTCGGTTACCTGCTTGACATCTGTCACGAAGCCGACATTCGCACGTTGCAAGCCAACAGCTTCGGCGTCAGTCGGTTCTGATTGCCACGGACTCAAGGAGAACAATAACAATGATCTTCACCCCGGAACACGAAGCCCTGCGTCGCACTGTCCGCCAGTTCATCGAGCACGAGATCAACCCCCACGTCGATGAATGGGAAAAGGCCGGTCGCTTTCCGATCCACGAAATTTTCCGCAAGGCCGGCGACCTCGGTCTGCTGGGGATTTCCAAACCGGAAAAATTCGGCGGCATGGGACTGGATTACAGCTATTCGATCGTCGCCGCCGAAGAATTCGGCACCATCCATTGCGGCGGCATTCCGATGTCGATCGGCGTGCAGACCGACATGTGCACGCCCGCCCTCGCCCGCTTCGGCTCCGATGAACTGCGCGAGGAATTTCTGCGACCGGCCATCACCGGCGAGCAGGTCGGCTGTATTGGCGTGTCGGAAGTCGGCGCCGGTTCCGACGTCGCCGGGCTCAAGACCACCGCCCGCAAGGATGGCGACGACTATGTGATCAACGGCAGCAAGATGTGGATCACCAACTCACCGAGCGCCGACTTCATCTGCCTGCTGGCCAACACGTCGGATGACAAGCCGCACGTCAACAAGTCACTGATCATGGTGCCGATGAACACGCCGGGCATCAGCCTCAGTTCGCACCTGGACAAGCTCGGCATGCGCAGCTCGGAAACCGCCCAGGTATTTTTCGACAACGTGCGCGTCCCCCAGCGCAATCGCATCGGCCACGAAGGCGCCGGGTTCATGATGCAAATGCTGCAGTTCCAGGAGGAGCGTCTGTTCGGCGCGGCGAACATGATCAAGGGTCTGGAATACTGCGTCGACAGCACTATCGAGTACTGCAAGGAGCGCAAGACCTTCGGCAGTGCGCTGATCGACAATCAGGTAATCCACTTCCGCCTCGCCGAATTGCAGACCGAAATCGAATGCCTGCGGGCGCTGGTCTATCAGGCCACCGAGCAATACGTCAAAGGCCACGACGTCACCCGGCTGGCCTCGATGGCCAAACTCAAGGCCGGGCGCCTGGGCCGCGAAGTCAGCGACAGTTGCCTGCAATACTGGGGCGGCATGGGGTTCATGTGGGACAACCCGGTGGCCCGCGCCTATCGCGACGTACGCCTCGTATCGATTGGCGGCGGTGCCGACGAAATCATGCTGGGCATCATCTGCAAACTGATGGGCATCCTGCCGGGGAAAAAGAAATGACGACCCTGCCCGATTGCCGGACGCTATTGCTCGAATCTCATAACGGCGTGCTGCACATCACCCTCAATCGCCCGGAAAGCCGCAACGCCATGAGCCTGCAAATGGTCGCCGAGTTGCGTGCGGTGCTGACCGCCGTGCGCGATGACCGCAGCGTGCGCGCCCTGGTGCTCAGTGGCGCCGGCGGGCATTTCTGTGCCGGGGGCGACATCAAGGACATGGCCAATGCCCGTGTCCAAGGCAGCGATGCCTATCGGGAGCTGAACCGCGCCTTCGGTTCATTACTGGAAGAAGCGCAGTACGCCCCGCAGGTGTTGATCACCGTTCTGCAGGGCGCGGTGCTCGGGGGCGGTTTCGGGCTGGCATGCGTCAGCGATATCGCAATGGCCGATCATCAGGCGCAATTCGGCCTGCCGGAAACCAGCCTTGGCCTTTTGCCGGCGCAGATCGCACCCTTTGTGGTGCAGCGCATCGGCCTCACCGAAGCCCGCCGTCTGGCGCTGACCGCTGCGCGATTCGACGGCCATCAGGCACGGCGCCTGGGGCTTGTGCACTTTGTCGAAGAAGATCCACAGGCGCTGGCCGAACGGCTGGAAGACGTGCTGCAACATGTTCTGTGCTGCGCCCCCGAAGCGAACGCCGCCACCAAAAAACTGCTGCTGGCCAGTGCTGGCCAGCCGTCGAGCGGACTGCTGGATGAAGCGGCGCAACGGTTCAGCGAAGCGGTAACCGGCGCCGAGGGGATTGAAGGCACGATGGCGTTTGTGCAAAAGCGCAAACCCGGATGGAGCACCTGACCCTGTGGGAGCGGGCTTGCCCGCGAAGAGGCCCTTCAATCCACCGCCAAAAACTCAGGAAAATCACCATGCCCGCCATCCATAAAATCCTGATTGCCAACCGCGGTGAAATCGCCTGCCGCATCCAGCGCACCGCCCAGGCCCTCGGCTATCGCACGGTTGCGGTGTTCAGCGACGCCGACGCCGATGCACTGCATGTGCGAATGGCGGATCAAGCGGTGTACATCGGCCCGGCGCCGGTGCAGCAGTCCTACCTGAACATCCCGGCCATCCTCGCCGCGGCCCGCCGCAGCGGTGCCGACGCGATCCATCCCGGGTATGGCTTCCTCTCGGAAAACGCCGAATTCGCCCGGGCCTGTCAACACGCCGGCCTGACCTTCATCGGTCCCGACGTCGACGCCATCGAGCTGATGGGCAGCAAGCGTCAATCGAAAATCGCCATGCTCGCCGCTGGCGTCCCATGCATCGACGGCTATCAAGGCGCAGATCAGGATGACACCACCCTGATCCGCGAAGCCGAACGCATCGGTTATCCGTTGATGATCAAGGCCAGCGCCGGCGGTGGTGGACGCGGCATGCGTCTGGTGCATCACGCAGAAGAACTGGCAGCGCAACTGCGCACCGCCCGTTCCGAAGCAATGAATGGATTCGGCAGTGACGAACTGATCCTGGAACAGGCGTTGATCGAACCGCGTCACGTCGAAGTGCAGTTGTTCGGCGACCGACACGGCAACCTGATCTACCTCGGTGAACGGGATTGTTCGATCCAGCGACGCCATCAGAAAGTCATTGAAGAAGCGCCGTGCCCGGTAATGACCGAGGCGCTACGGCAAGCGATGGGCGAAGCGGCGCTCAAGGCCGGGCGCGCAGTGAACTACGTGGGCGCCGGCACGGTGGAGTTTCTGCTCGATGCCCGCGGCCGGTTCTACTTTCTGGAGATGAATACCCGGCTGCAAGTGGAGCACCCGGTGACCGAATTGATTACCGGACTGGATCTGGTGGCGTGGCAGCTTCTGGTTGCCGAAGGTCAGCCACTGCCGCTGACCCAGGCGCAGGTGAAACTCGACGGCCACGCGATGGAAGTGCGCCTCTATGCCGAAGATCCGGCGCAGGAGTTTCTGCCGCAGACCGGTCGGATCGAAGGCTGGGAACCAGCGCTGGATCGCGGTGCGCGGATTGATCATGGCTTGCTCGAAGATCAGTCGATCACGCCGTTCTACGACCCGATGCTCGGGAAACTGATCGCCCATGGCGCCACTCGCGAGGAAGCCCGGCGCAAGCTGTTGTGCGCGGTGCAGGACAGCGTGTTGCTGGGGGTGCAGAGCAATCAGCGGTTGCTCTGCAGTCTGTTGCAGCATCCGCAGTTCATCAGCGGCGAATTCGGCACCGGGTTCATACCGCAATATTTCACCGACCATCCATGTCTGCATCCCCACACTCCGAACACCGAAGAACTGGCAATCGCGGCATTGCTGTTCTATCAAGCGGCCGCCGGTTCGCATCGCACACCTCTGGCCGGTTGGCGCAACAACGCCGGCGCACCGCTGCACTATCTTTTGGGCCTCGACGATCAGACGTGGAACGTGCAACTGCTGCCTGCCGCACATGGCATCGTTCGGGTTCAGGTCGCTGAACGTGACTTCGAACTGAAGCTCATCGAACACGGCGAACACTCGATATCGCTGGAAATCGAAGGCCTTCGTCAGCGCCACAGCTATCGTCTGCGCGACGACCGGCTCTGGCTGTTCACCCGTCCCGGCAGCCTGCACCTGGTGGATCGAACTCATGCCGTGATCGACAGTCAGACCAGCGTCAGCTCCGGCACCTTGAAAGCCCCGATGGATGGCGCAATCATCGACGTGCTTGTCACCGAAGGCAGCCCGGTCAGCAAGGGCCAGCTGCTGGTGGTGCTGGAGGCGATGAAAATGGAGCATCCGCTCAAGGCCGGCATCGACGGCGTGCTCAAGCGGGTGCAGGTCAAGGTCGGCGATCAGGTAAAAAATCGTCAGGTTCTGTTGCAGGTCGAGTGAGTCGCCGAACGTATCCGTAAGGTTTGACTACGCTCTGACTATCAGGACGCGGAAATCAGGAACCCTGCGATGCCCCATTGGCTGGTCATTGATCTGGAAGCCACCACCGACGAAGGTGGCTGGCCGGTAACGGAAATGGAGATCATCGAGATCGGCGCCACTCTGGTGGATCGTGCCGGTCGCGAGCAGGATCACTTTCAGCGCTTCGTCAAGCCGACGCGTCGGCCTCTGTTGACGCCGTTCTGTCGCGAACTCACCCACATCACCCAGGCCAATATCGACGCCGCCCAGACGCTGAGCGAAATGTGGCCGACGTTCGAGCGCTGGCTCGGCCAGCACCTTGCACGCCTTGAAGGCTGGGCCAGCTGGGGTGACTACGACCGCAAACAATTGCTTCAGGAATGGCAGCGCCTGCAACTCGACAGCGCGTTGAGCCGTACTCCGCACATGAACCTCAAACAGCGCTTTGCCAAGGCCAGGCGCCTCGAACGGCCTTTGGGGCTCAATGGCGCCCTGCAACTGGCAGGCATGCAGTTCAGCGGCCAACAACATCGTGCGCTGGAAGATGCACGCAATACCGCCCGATTATTGCCGCTGGTGCTGCCGCTCTAGCGCAGGTGACGGCGCCATGAGCCTTGTGCATACTGGCCGGCCCTTTTTAACCCTTTTACGCCCTTTTCGAGAGGAATCGCCCATGTTTAAAGTCAACGAGTACTTCGACGGCACCGTCAAGTCGATCGCCTTTGGCACTGCTGAAGGCCCTGCGACCATCGGCGTCATGGCCCCGGGCGAATACGAATTCGGCACCAGCCAGCGTGAAATCATGCATGTGGTATCCGGTGCGCTGACCGTCAAACTGCCGGACAGCAGCGACTGGGAAACCTTCGCTGCCGGCAGCCAGTTCAACGTGCCGGCCAACAGCAAGTTCCAGCTGAAAGTGGCCGTCGACACCGCTTACCTGTGCGAATACCGCGGCTGACACCCCGGTTTCCTGCGGCAATGAAAAATGCCCGTGTCCAGTGACACGGGCATTTTTCGTTTCGGGGCGGTTATTCGAGGATTTCCACCGGCATGCCGATTTCGAGGCGACCATTGCTGTCATTGACCAGGTTCTGCCCGAACATCGCGCCGTCGGCCTGGGCGCGGGTCTTCTGCAGGGTCGCCAGTGGCTCGCGGTCGGCGCTGCGCTCGCCGGTCTGCGGATCGATGGTGGTGAGAATGCAGCGAGAGCACGACTTGACCACGCGGAACTCGACATCACCGATGCGGATGCGCTTCCAGCCATCCTCGGCGTACGCTTCGCTGCCCTCGATTACCAGATTCGGACGGAACCGCAGCATTTCCAGCGGACGTCCGACTTCCTGCGAAAGATGCTGCAACGACGCCTCGCCAATCAGCAGCAGCGGGAAGCCATCGGCAAACGCGACCTGATCGTCATCTTTGCCATACCCGGCCTGAGTCGTCCGGGCGCGATCCAGCGGAACCTGTACCAGACGAGTCGGCTTGCCGATGAATCGACTGACCCACGCCGCAGCCTCATCACCGGCATCGGGCACCCGCAGGGTATCGCGCCAGATGGTCACGCCGCGCAGTTCAGCGTCGCTGCCAGGCAAGGCGATATCGATCGCCGAATGCCCCGGCGCATTGAGAGTCAGGCCACCAGCGGCATTCCACAGCGCCGACAACTGGCTCATCTTCGCTTCGGCGCGCTGGGTCAGGAATCGCCCGCTGGCCTCGTCCACCAGCATCCAGCGGCGGTCGCCTTCAAGCCCCAGTCTGTCCAGGCCGATCCCTTGCAGAACCTCGGCTCTGGCGGATTTCAACGGGTAACGATAAAGCGCGCTCAGACGCAGCATGGCCAGCTCCCTGGTGGCGGAAAAATGCCACCCTATACGAGCTTTCTCATCGAATCAAAGGCTGCCGCACGGTCAGCCCGCGACCGGAGCGTCAGGCAGGCACTCCATCAAGCATCAGACGCTGGCGCACTACATCGACCAGTTTGTCCGGCTGGAATTTGGAAAGGAAATTATCGCAGCCGACCTTCTTGACCATCGAATCGTTGAAGCTGCCGGACAACGAAGTATGCAGCACGACGTACAGACCACGCAGACGCGGATCATTACGGATTTCGGTGGTCAGGCGATAACCGTCCATTTCCGGCATTTCCGCATCGGTGAAGACCATCAACAGTTTGTCGGTCATGCTCACCCCGGTATCGGCCCATGCCTTGAGCATGTTCAAGGCTTTCAGACCGTCACTGGCAATGTGCATTTTCACACCCAACTGGCCGAGGGTGTCGCGCAACTGCGACAACGCCACATTGGAATCGTCCACCAGCAGCACCTCACGACCGCGGGCCTGCTCCAGAACCGGGTCTTCGAGCTTGTCGCGGGACACTTTGGCGTTGTAGGGAACGATTTCGGCGAGCACTTTCTCGACGTCGATGATTTCCACCAGTTGATTGTCGACCTTGCTGATGGCCGTCAGGTAATGTTGGCGGCCGGCGCTGCTCGGAGGCGGCAGGATGGCTTCCCAGTTCATGTTGACGATACGATCCACGCCACCGACAAGGAACGCCTGCACCGAGCGGTTGTACTCGGTGACGATGATCGTGCTGTCGGGGCCCGGCACCAGCGGGCGCATGCCGATCGCCTGAGACAGGTCGATCACCGGCAGAGTCTGGCCGCGCAGGTTGACCACACCGCAGACAAACGGATGACGCTGGGGCATCAAGGTCAGCTTGGGCAGTTGCAGGACTTCCTGGACCTTGAACACGTTGATCGCGAACAACTGGCGCCCGGCGAGTCGAAACATGAGAATTTCCAGGCGATTCTCACCCACCAGTTGCGTGCGTTGGTCTACCGTATCGAGAATGCCGGCCATCAAATGACTCCTGGGGCTTGTACTGGTGAATTCATTAAAGGGGTTTATCGGCTGATGACGGCCGATCTTGATGCCCGTTGCAAATCACCTACAAAATGCCATGAGAAAGCATTGATGTCACATTAACATCATGCTTTACTGACCCCGTGATTTCATCTGCTACATTCTCTGCGGCGCGACCTCGATTTGCACCGTAGGTTCCCGTGCCTAAGGGATTCCCCTAGTAACAATCAGGCCCAACCTGATGTTCGCAATATCCAATAGCCATTAATGTGACGCCATTCTCATTGCATGAACGGAGTCAGGCTTTTGTGTGTGATCGCAGGTCAGTGGAACCCCACCCTCTCGAAACCCCCGGCACACGCCTCGGCACAGCAGGGCGCGATCTCACGACGGTTCATGATCGTCGACACACACGACATTCGCTCATCAGACATGACGTTGTGGAGATAAGCATGCCGAACGACCGCAAAGAGTGGGCACAGCGATTCCCCGAATTTCTCGTCGAGGCTGAAACGCTCCTGGCCAAGTCCGAAGAATGCCTGAGCCACTTGCAGTTGATCAGCAATGACCGGGACGCCATCGATTGCATGCTCGGCACTCTGCTCAAACTGGCGAACAGGGCTGACGCCCTGGCACTGGGCGCGGTCTCGGAGTTTTCCCGTCATCTGCACGGGTTGCTCAGCCGGACTCAGGACGGCGTCGACCTGCATGCTCAGGCGCTGGAGGCCCTGAAGGACTGTTTCACCTTGATGGCCTGGCAGCTTGAGCTGGTCGACCCGAGTACCGGGCAGCTGAGTCTGGACGAAAGCGAACAGACTTCCCTCATCGAAGCATTCGCCTTTCAGGTCGGACAGAGCCAGTTTCAGCCACCGCTCCAAAGTAAAACCCTATCCCTCGTATCCTACTCGGAGCGACAGGCCTGAGCGGGAGCATTCCAGGCCCGGTGCAACACCGTTAGTTTGAACCATCGAATGTCGCAATTGATTAACTCATGCCTGCCAGCGACACCTGTGAACAATTAATAACGTTCCATGAATGCAACCTGACTGCCACGGATGTCAGGGTTTACCTGTGCGTTTGTGAAAAATGAATCTTCGGGCCGCCGCGATAATTATCAAATCCGGTAAATCAACTTTTCCATTATGGAACTCGCGTCCAACGTGGCGTATATCCTGACTCTTCGGACATATAGGCGAACGCGACCAACGGTATGTTAAGTGGTATTATGCCGCCCGTTAGTTGCTTTCAGTTAATGGCACCGTGACTTCAATGAGCGACCTGCAGCAAAAGTTGGCAGTCATTTATCGATCACTGAACCTTGTTGAAAACAGCAGCCTGAACCACATTATTTTCAGACAGAGACCGACAATCACACTGACCGGTCTGCCCGCAGCGAACATCCATTGGCTCCATCCGCTATGTACGCCAGCCTCAAGTCAATCACCACATGGCCTCCCTCCCGAGAAAACGCGCGCCGTTTCACTCTCTTGCTGTGCATTGGAGCGGCAACGGGCAGCCTTTTGACTTATGGTCTGTCGGCCCCGGTCTCGCTGGGTCTGCTGTTGATCAATATTGCAGCTGCCGGCTGTGTCTGGATACAACATCGCCTGTCGCGCAAATCGATCAAGCTCAAGCCTCAGGAGCTGGCCGACCGATTGCTTGAAGTCCAGGAGAACGAACGTCATCGTCTGAGCCGTGAACTGCATGACGATATCGGGCAACTACTGACCGCCGCCAAGTTGCAAAGCGAATGGCTCAAACGACGCCTGCCGGAAGACTTGCAGGAACAGTGCTCGGCTCTCTGCGACACCCTTGAGGAAACACTCAATAAAGTCCGTGACGTTTCGGCCATTCTCAATCCTCGGCAGTTGACCAGCCTCGGCCTCGAAGCCAGCCTGCGCGCGCACTTGCTCAAGACGCTGGCCAATACGCCGGTTCACTGGAGTCTCGACTGCCAGCAACGTCTGAACGGCATCCCCGAAGAAATGGCGGTCGCGGCCTTTCGAATCACTCAGGAAGCCGTGACCAATATCCTGCGTCATGCGCAGGCCAAAAATCTGCTGATCCGCCTGCAGCGTCTTCCGCAAGGGTTGACCTTGCTGATCAGCGATGACGGCTTGGGCTTCGCCCCGGCTGCCAATCCCGGCCTTGAAGGACAACGTGGCATGGCCGGAATGGCCGAAAGGATCGAGCAATTGGGGGGCACCCTGAGCGTGAGGAGCGAGCCGGGCAACGGCACTCAAATCGAAGCACTATTCCCGTGGGCGCCCCGGGCACTCGAGCGGGCCAGTACGAATAAGGTTATGCGTTGACTTGTAACTTACTTCTGGTGGATGACCACTCGCTGATCAGGGCCGGCGTGCGCGCTCTGGTGCTGGATATTCCGGGCTATGCGGTAATCGGCGAGGCCAATGACGGCTCGCAACTGCTCGAAATGGTCGAGCAGATGAACCCCGATATCGTCTTGCTGGATATTTCCATGAAGGAAACCGGCGGCCTGGAAGCCTTGCAACGGCTCAAACGGATTCGTCCGCACAGCAAGGTTCTGATTCTGTCGATGCACACGGACCCGGCGCTGATCATGCAGGCGCTGGAGTCCGGGGCCCATGGTTACCTGCTCAAGGACACGACCGCCACCGAGCTGGAACACGCCCTGGAAGCCCTGCGCAATAACGAACGTTACTTGAGCCCTGCCATCGCCCACACGGTGATCAATCAGGCATTGACCCGCAACCAGAAACAGCAACCGGAAGTCGCCGACTCTCACAATCTGACGGCGCGCCAACTGGAAATACTGCGCCTGATCGTGCGTGGCAAGTCCACACGCGAGATCGCCAACGGCCTGGGTCTGAGTATCAAGACCGTGGAAACCCACCGCTCGCAGATCATGAAACGTCTGCAGATCTACGACGTGGCGGGACTGGTGCTGTTTGCCGTGCGGGAACAGATCATCAGTCTTGACGACTGACAGGTCGGGGGTTGCCCAGCAGAGGCGAATCCTGTGGCAGATGCACGCGCAATGCCGCCGGGCGCGCCGAGAATCGCAGGCTCTCCCCTTCCAGTGGCTCTCCGTCAAGATTGATGCACAGTCCTTCGGCCACCTTGATTTCAACCCAAGGCAATCGCGTGCGCACGAACATGTTATCGAGGCCGAAACCATCGCTTAGCAGGGTTTTCAGGGTGCCAACCAACTCCTGAGGAGCCGGCAGGATACTGATATCCAGCAGGCCATCATCAACCTGTGCCTCCGGACACAGCACGTGTCCTCCGCCCGCCTGGCGACCATTGCCGATGCCCAGTGCCAGCAGCTCTCCACTCCAATGGAAACCCGGGCCCTGCAATTCGCCATACGCGGCATGCAACTCACTGAACCGGGACAGACCGGTGAACAGATAGGCAGCCCCTCCGAGGACCTTTTTCAAGTCCTCCGAGGTATTGGCGGTGACTTGACTGCCGAATCCACCGGTGGCCATGTTCAGGAATATCTGTCCGCCCACCTCCCCCAGATCAATGTCATACGCAGGCGTATCGAGCAGCTCGAGCGCCTCGGCCGGCTCCAGAGGAATGCCTGCAGCGCGGGAAAAATCGTTGGCAGTGCCCAACGGCAGCAACACCAGACTGGCCTTGCCGGGATCAGACGCCAAGGCTTCGGCGATGTCCCGCAACGTACCATCGCCGCCCCCGGCAATGATATGACTGAATCCTGCAGACAGGGCTTCCTTCACCAGACGCCGGGCGTCACCGTCCTCCCAGGTAAGACGCACCGCGATATCCCAACCCTGGCTGCGCTTGTATTCAACGGCCGCACGAACCGACTCGTTGAGTGCTTGCTTGCCATGCAAAATCAGCCATGCCTTGTGCTTTTCCATTGTTGGTCACTCCCGGAAATGAATCTGTTCGGGACATCTTGACCCTCAAGGTACAGAAAAGAGCCGTCGCAGTTTCAAGCAATTGCCGGGATCGGGCCTGCTCTTCCTGCAGGCCGGTATTTTTTCGTACGAAATGAAAGGAATCGGCTCAATTGACCTGTCCTTGTCATTGGTACACCGTGTCTCGGCAACATTAATCTTTCACCCGAACACACAGGGATGTGCAGGTAATGCGTGAGTACTTCACCGGGAATTTCGATCATTCGAACGGCATTTTTTGCCGGAGAAAAACAAGGGCGGCAGGCGGGCGGTTCAATGCGCAGTCATGAAGCAATAATGTCAGTGAGTCCGGTTGCCCCTTTCTCCGATGCTCGAACCAGCCCTGAAACTGAAATCAAAAGCGACGCCAACAGCAACGGAGAAACCATCATGGAACCCCGTTTCACCGAGCTCGAAACTCACCTCAAATACATCCGTCGTGACATGGATGAAGTCAGAGGGGACGTCAAAGCCATCAAATACCGTCTTGCCTACGCTGCTGGCGCTACAGCAGTGGTGATTACACTGCTTGGCTGGATAGCCAACAGCCGTTTCGACCAGGTGGTTGCACTGATCAGCCGTTGACAGTCTGAACTGCAGGCCCTCACCGGGCCTGCAGTTCAGGGTTCAGCCGAGCAGGTCGCTCAGCGGAATGAAGGGCACGCTCTCCCCCTGCTCCAGCGTGCGCCCTTCCTGGACCTCTACCAATCCATCGGCCCACGCAGCGCTACGCAGGACACCGGAACTCTGATTACGGTAAATCATCGCTTGTCCCTGCTCCAGGCGTCCCCGCAGAAACTCGCGCCGATTGCCGGCATGGGGCCAGACGAATCCTGCCGGAACCGGAAACTTCAACGGCTCGACATCCTGCACACCCTGGCGACGAAGCAGATACGGCTTGGTCAGCAAGGCGAAAGTCACAAGAGTGGATGCCGGATTACCAGGCAGGCCGATGACCGGAACGTTGCGAAAATGACCGACAGTCAAAGGTTTGCCGGGCTTTATTGCCAGTTTCCAAAGCGTCAGCTCACCCTCTTCCCTCAGCGCGACGCCAAGGAAATCCGCCTCTCCGACCGACACACCACCGGTGGACAGAATCAGGTCAGCCTCTTTGAATGCTCCAAGGCGCGCGCGAGTTGTGGCCAGATCGTCCGGCAGGATGCCGCCGTCGAGCACCTCACACCCCATGCGCCGCAGCCAACTGCACAGCACCACCCGGTTGCTGTTGTAGATCTGTCCCGGTCCCAGCGCCGTACCCGGTTCAACCAGTTCATCGCCAGTGGACAGTACCGCCACACGCACCTTGCGCACTACATCAAGTCCGGCACACCCCAGGGAAGCGGCCAGACCCAGCTCGATCGGACCCAGTCGGGTTCCGGCAGGCAGGATCAATTCGCCCGCAGTCGTTTCCTGGCCTTGCGGGCGTATGTTCTGCCCGGCACTCATTGTTTCGATGAACCGTACCCGCTCATCGGCCTCGATCACGGCGTTTTCCTGCATCTCGACGCAATCCGCACCCGGTGGCACCGGTGCGCCTGTGAAGATCCGCGCGCAGGTGCCTGGCAGCAGCGGCTCAGGCGCCTGACCGGCAAAGATCTTCTGACTGACCGGCATCGGCTCGCCGGTCCAGTCGGCCAGATTCAAGGCATAACCATCCATCGCGCTGTTGGGCCATGGCGGCAGATCCAGTGTCGAGATCAGATCCTGCCCCAGTACCCGTCCCTCGACCTGCGCCAGCGGCAAATATTCACACTCCGCAATCCTTGCGGCATCAGCCATTTCGAGCAGCCGCGCCAGTGCAACCTCGACAGGCATCAGGCTGCCGGTCTTGCCCGGCTTACCCACGGGTTTCACAGGGTGCCGCCTGTTTCAGATGAGGGACGAAATTGCACGGACGGTGCCGTGAATCCAGTTGCTCGGCCAAAATCCCGTCCCAACCGGTGCGCACTGCGTTGGTCGAACCTGGCAGGCAGCAAACCAGCGTACCGTTGGCCAGACCGGCCAGAGCACGGGATTGCACAGTGGAGGTGCCGATATCGGCCACCGAGATCTGCCGGAACAGTTCACCAAAACCATCAACCTGCTTGTCAAGCAGACAGGCAACGGCTTCCGGCGTACTGTCGCGACCGGTGAAGCCGGTTCCCCCGGTGATCAGCACCACCTGCACGACATCCTCGGCAATCCAGTGGGCGACTTGCGCACGGATCTTGTACAGATCGTCTTTGAGCAATACCCGCTCTGCCAGGTAATGACCGGCGGCGGTCAAACGATCGACGAAGACCTGGCCGGAAGTATCGGTTTCCAGAGTACGGGTATCACTGACTGTCAGTACCGCAATATTGAGCGGTACGAAAGGTACATCAGCCTTGGCTTTCATCGGCTCGTCCAGTTGTAGGGGAAACAGCCCGGTGTTATATCACAGCACTCCATTTTTTCGCCGAACCTGCGGAGCGTCTCCATGATTTCGAATACGCCATTGCCACCCTGTTCCGTCCTCCTGCTGGCCGGCGGACGCGGTGCGCGCATGGGCGGACAGGACAAGGGACTCATGGAATGGCAGGGCGAACCACTGATCGCTCATCTGCAGCGAAAAGTTCGCCCCTTGACGGACGATCTGATCATTTCCTGCAACCGCAATCATGAGCGTTATGGATGCTTCGCGGATCAATTGGTCAGTGATGATGTGGAGGACTTTCCGGGGCCGCTGGCCGGTATTCGCGCAGGTTTGCGCGCCGCCCGCCATACCCACTTGCTGGTCCTGCCTTGCGACGTGCCGCGAATCGACCTTCCCTTGCTTCAGGAAATGCGCGAGACCGCCAGCCTGAACCCTGAAAACCCTTTGATGCTGCGTCATGATGACCACTGGGAACCCCTGCTGTGCGTGATTCCCGTGGTACTGCTGCCCGCGTTCGAAGACGCCTGGCACCAGGGAGAACGGAGCCCCGGCCGACTCATGCGCAGCCTCGGCGCGAGGGCACTGATCTGCCCGGATAACGACCCGAGGCTGGCCAATCTCAACACCCCGGAACTGTTAAGCTCCCATGACACTGTGTCAGACTGATCGCATTCAAGGAACTCTCACGCCTTGTATACGTCTACAGCTTCAGTAACCAAATTTCCCTTCGGAGACAGACACATGACTCAACGGACTATCGCCACTTTCATGCTTGCACTGGGCCTGGCCACCCTCGCTGGTTGCGCTTCGCCAACGGTGATCACCTTGAATGACGGTCGCGAAATCCAGGCCGTCGACTCGCCAAAATTCGACAAGGATTCCGGCTTCTACGAATTCGAACAACTGGACGGCAAACAGACTCGCATCAACAAGGATCAGGTTCGCACCGTCAAAGAGCTGTAAGCGATCCCCGATATATGAAAAAGCCCGCAAATGCGGGCTTTTTCATGGGCGGTGGCCGACGCCTGCGATCACCAGTCCAGCGTAATCCGGCTTTCAAACTCTCGAGTCTGCCCCGTGACCGGATCAATGAACCGCAACCCCTGCGCCAGAAGCTTGAGCGGTTTGGCGTAATCATCCACAACGTCCCTGAGCACCTCTGGATAGAACGGATCATTGCAAATGCTCGCGCCCAGCGACGTCATGTGCACCCGCAACTGATGCTTCTTGCCGGTCACGGGATACAGACCATAACGCCAGAGCTCACCGTTCCGCTCCCTCACTTCCACTGCCGTTTCGGTATTGCTGACGCCCGACACTTCCTGCATGCGAAAAAAAGGCTCGCCATCGACCATCCGGCTTTTGTGCACCATCGGAAAGTCCAGCCCGGGGAGCGCGGGAGCGATGGCTTCGTAACGTTTTTCGATTTGCCTCGTCGGAAACAGCGACTGATACGCCGAACGGGTCTGCGGGTTGGCCGAGAAAATCACCAGGCCGGCCGTGTGCCGGTCAATTCGGTGCAGCGGCACCAGATGCGGATTGTCCAGGCGGCGAATCAACCGGCGCAGCAACGTCTGCTCGACATACTCGCCTGCCGGGGTCACCGGGAGGAAGTGCGGTTTGTCCGCCACGACCAGATGCTCGTCCGCGTAGAGAATCGACTCGACCACCGGAATCGGTTTCTCGTCCGGCACTTCGCGAAAGTAGTGAATACGCAGGCCTTCCTTGTACGGCAACTCCAGTGCGATCGGTCGCCCCTCGCCGTCCAGCACTCGTCCCCGGGCAATCCTGTCGCGCCATTGCTCGCGCCCGATCGTACTGAAGTGATCGCAGAGGCAATCGAACACTGTCCGCCAGTCACCAGGGGGCAGATAAAGCGTGCTGGCCTGACTCTGTGCGGCGGAAAACACTGATGCGCTGGACATACGGAACACTCGAACCACGAAACAGAGCCGCATTATCCAGCACAGGACACGACGGGCCTAGCGGATTCATGCCGGAATCGACTTCATCGCGGCGGCTTCGGTGAACTCCTTCAGCCAGCGCAAGACTTCGACCGCCTCCCAGCGACCCGGGTCGTACAGGGCATACAACAACCCCTGATAGCCCACCACATCCAGTTGCTTGTGATAACCGGCACGCTGGAACAGGGCTTCGATCTCGGCAAAACAGGTATTGAAATGCAGCTTGTTGAACGGCGTCTTGCCTTCCGTGACCAGACCATCCAGACGCAACTCGCGGACGGCCTCGCCAATCACATCCACCGACATCCGGTTCACACTGCTTTTCAATTGTTCGACATTGACCACGATTCATCCCTCCGGCGTCCTGCCTGCCCTGCGCATTGTCCAGATAGCGCCAGGCATGGCAGGATCACCCAATTACTGTATACACATACAGTAACCGAATAATCCGGCAAGCGCCAAGGAGGGAATGATCGCCGCGATGAATGGGCGCAGGAAAAATCAGCGAAGAAATGCCACCACCTGATCGGCGCTGAATGGCCATCCGAGCTCCGCACCGGTATCGGTTCGCCGCAAGACCGGAATCCGCAGGCTGTAAGCTTCGTACCAGGATTCATCGTCAGCGATGTCCACCAGCTCCACCAGCAGGCCATGCTCGACAAAGGGCATCAACTCGGCTTCGGCCACTTCACACAGGTGACACCCCAGGGTGCCGAACAGCTGGCATTCAGGAAGCATGTGCGCTCGATCCAGACATTTGATGGGACATTCTAGGCCCGCCCCGCAAACCCGTCGAGCCGCCAGCGTACTCGACTCGCGAACCCGGTTTCCCTGACAGAAAACCTGACATGAATCAGCTCCCGCCAGGACGAATTACGCCATGCTCCGGTGTTTTTTGCCTCTACGCTTGAAGAGCCCGCCCCATCGCCGGAGTGTTCTGTGTTTGCCAATCTGCTGATTATCCTCGCCTCCTCCCTGGTGGTGATTGCCCTGTTCCGACGCCTGCGCCTGCCGCCGGTGCTGGGCTATCTGTGCGTAGGACTGATGGTCGGCCCGAAGGCCTTCGACTGGATCAACGAAAGCGAGCATCTGCCGGACCTGGCCGAACTGGGCGTGGTGTTTCTACTGTTTTCCCTGGGGCTGGAATTCTCCCTGTCGAAAATGATTGCGCTTCGCCAGGTAGTGTTTCGCCTGGGCAGCCAGCAAGTACTGATCAGCGCTGGCCTGCTGGGAAGTGTACTGATGCTGCTGGGCATGCCTCTAGCCCCGGCGCTGCTGCTCGGCGCGGGCCTTTCGCTTTCATCCACGGCGATCGTCACCAAAGAACTGGGCAGCCTCGGCGAAATCTTCAGCAGCCATGGCCAGAATGCGGTCGGCGTCTTGTTGTTTCAGGATGTCGTGGCGGTGTTGTTATTGACACTGGTGCCCGTCTTCGCCGGCAGCAGCGACCAGGCGTGGTATTGGGCGTTGCCGCTGACACTGCTCAAGACAGTCGTGCTGTTCATGGGCTTGCTGCTGGCCAGTCGCTGGCTGTTGCCGCGCCTCTTCCAGGAAGTGGCCGCATCGCGTTCGGCCGAGCTGTTCGTACTGTTGGCGCTGGTCATCGTGTTGCTCACGGCATGGCTGACTCACCTGCTTGGCTTGTCCCCTGCCCTCGGCGCGTTCCTGGCGGGCATGCTGCTGGGGGAAAGTCATTATCGGCACCAGATCGAAGCCGATATCCGGCCGTTCCGCGACATCCTGCTCGGCCTGTTTTTCGTCAGCATCGGCATGCTCATTGACCTGCAACTCTTCATCAGTCACAGCCTTCTGATCATCGCCATGACCCTGGGCCTGCTGGTGATCAAGGGCTCCGTGGTGGCGCTGCTGGTGAAATGGCGTGGCAGCGACAATGAAACCGCCTGGCGCAGCGGCCTGGCCCTGGCGCAGGGTGGCGAGTTCTGTTTCGCCCTGATGGCGCAGATGCAGCAGAATAATTTGATGCCCGCCGATCTCGGCGCCCTGCTTCTCGCGACGACGTTCTGCTCAATGCTGCTGACACCGCTGATGTTGCGCGCCGCCCCTCGCATCGCCGCGGCCCTGCATCGCAAACCCAATGAGGAAGCACAGATCGAGCAGATCAGTGCCCTCAATGCCGGTCTCGATCAGCATGTGGTGATCTGCGGCTACGGGCGTGTCGGTCAGTCGATCGGACGCTTCATGCGCAATGCCGGGCAACCTTACATCGCCCTGGACAACGACCCCGTACGTATCCAGGAGGCAGCCACCGTCGAACGCGACGTGCATTACGGCGACTCTGCACGCGCCGACCTTCTGACAGCAGTCGGTTTGCTGCGTGCAAGGCTGCTGGTGATTGCCGTGGATAAAAGCGATGTAGCGTTGCGGGTGCTCAAGGAGGCGCGGCGACTCAACCCGAAAGTGCCGATTCTGGTGCGCACCCGCGACGACAGCCAGTGGTCCGAACTCAAAGCCGCCGGCGCCAGCGAAGTGGTTCCTGAATTGCTGGAGTCAAGCCTGATGCTCGCCGCCCACGCCCTGATTCTTCTCGGCCTGCCGGCGCACCAGGTGCAGGAGAAAGTCGATCGGGTGCGCATCGACCGCTACCGCCTGCTGCATGGCTTTTACCCGGGTGCCGACGATGAGGAGACCTAGTCCTGACTCACCGCGCCGATCTTGTGCAAAGACAGGTCCGCGCCGTAGTACTCCTGTTCCTGGCTCAGGCGCAGGCCATGCAATGCCTTGATCGAGCCATAGACGGCGAAGCCACCGACCAACGCCACCACAACGCCCGACGCCGTGCCGATCAACTGACTGATCAGGCTGACGCCGCCGAGCCCGCCCAATGCGGTCGAGCCGAAGATCCCGCAGGCGATGCCGCCCCACACGCCACATACTCCGTGCAGTGGCCAAACCCCCAGCACATCATCGATCCGCCATTTGACCTGCGCCGCCGTGAAGCACCAGACAAACAGGGCGCCGGCAATCGCACCGGTGACCAGCGCGCCCACCGGGTGCATCAGGTCGGAGCCCGCGCAAACCGCCACCAGACCGGCCAACGGGCCGTTGTGCAGAAAGCCCGGGTCATTGCGCCCGACGATCAGTGCCGCCACCGTTCCGCCCACCATCGCCATCAATGAATTGACCGCCACCAGGCCACTGACACCTTGAAGGGTCTGCGCGCTCATCACGTTGAAGCCGAACCAGCCGACGATCAGGATCCACGATCCCAACGCCAGAAACGGAATGCTCGACGGCGCAAACGCCACCAGCCGGCCATCGCGATAGCGACCGTTGCGCGGCCCCAGCAACAATACCGCCGCCAGCGCCAGCCAGCCGCCCATGGCGTGAACCACCACGGAGCCGGCGAAATCATGGAACGATGCGCCGAATCGCGCGGCCAGCCAGGCTTGCAGCCCATGGTTGCCGTTCCAGATCAGGCCCTCGAAAAACGGATAGATGAACGCCACGATCAGCGCTGTTGCGCACAGCTGTGGAACGAACCGGGCCCGCTCGGCAATGCCGCCGGAAATGATCGCCGGAATCGCTGCCGCAAAGGTCAGCAGGAAGAAAAACTTCACCAGTGCGTAACCATGATCGGCACTGAGCACGGTTGCCGGTTGCAGAAACGTCACCCCGTACGAGATCCAGTAGCCTATAAAGAAATAGGCCAGCGTCGACACCGCGAAGTCGCTGAGAATCTTCGACAGGGCATTGACCTGATTCTTCTGGCGAACCGTGCCGACCTCCAGAAAGGCGAAACCGGCGTGCATGGCCAGCACCATGACCGCACCGATCAGAATGAATAACGTGTTGGAACCATGAACGAGCGTATCCACAGCGCTTTGCAGATTTTCCATGAAGAGGCAGACCCAAGGCTGAAAAAGGCACCAAAGCGGTTCATGCGGACATTTCACGCACCAAGTTGCGACCGCGCAGATCACCAGCCCACGGAGCGGGTGAACCGTTTTGGCGCACTAGGCCGATGTCCTGCGCTGAACCCGTGTCATCCGGGCTATGATTCCCGGTTTCGCGCCCGGCAATGGCGCACCATGGCCAGACGACGCACCACGCCACAGCAAAAGATGTACCAGTCATTCGTACTGAACCTTCACGCAAGGCGCATACTCGAAAGTTTCAGAAGCCGCTTCAGACCGCCACTTACGGAGATCCCCAATGGCCAGCATCAAGGCAAAGACTGCTCAAGAAATCCTGATGAACGACTTCCAGACCCTGGTCAGCGACACCGAACGGTTGCTGGAACATACCGCCACACTCGCCGGCGATCAGGCTGACGAGTTGCGCGAACAGATCCATGAAAGCCTGCTGCGCGCACGGGAAACCCTGAAGTTGACCGAAGACACTCTGCGCCAGCGCGGTCAGGCTGCGGTCAATGCCACTGAAGATTACGTATCGGCCAATCCGTGGCAATCGGTGGGCATCGCCGCCGGGGTAGGCTTTCTGCTTGGCCTGCTGGCCACGCGGCGCTGATCATGTCGATCGGTGAATCCGGCCCGACTGCGGGCACTGCCTCTTCCACACGGCGCCTGGGCGCTGCCGTCCTCGGTCTTCTGCACAGTCATGTCGAGCTGTTCGGCATCGAACTGCAAGAGCAAAAGGCGCGCACTGTCAGCCTGTTACTGTTCGCCGGTCTGGCACTGGTATTCGCGCTGCTGTTGCTGGTCGGCCTGTCGACACTGGTCCTGATCGTGTTCTGGGACACCTATCGTCTCGCCGCGATCATCGGCCTGTGCGTGTTCTACACCCTGGCGGCGATCTTCTGCGGGCTGCGCTTGAAGGCTGCAATATTCGATGAATCCTCGCCCTTCCACGGCACCCTGGAAGAACTGGCCAACGACCGGGAGCGCCTGTTGCCATGAGCCTGCCTGAACTTCCGCGCAACAGCTCGCGCCAGGAAATGCGCAAGGCCCTGATTCGCCTGCGCATGGAAATGCATCGCCAGGAAATACGCCACGAAACCGGACAACTGATGGAGCCTTTGCAACGCATGCGTGGCATGAAGCAGAACCTGCAGGAGGGTTTCGGCATCAAGCACGCCCCGTTGTGGGGCGTGGCAGCAGTGACGTTGCTGGGTTTTCTCACCGGCAAGGGCGCCAAAAGCGGTGGCATCGGCGGCGTGAGCCGTTTGATCCGCCTCGGCACCAGCCTCGCACCGCTGATCAGACTGATCATGCAGAATTCCGGCAAGCGCTGAGTTTCACATCTGGCTGCATTCTTGCACTGCACGCGGGATCGAATCTCTTTATCAGGAGATTCGATCCCGCTCGCCTGTACGGCTGGCAGGACCCGACCAAAACAATAATGACCAAGGAGGCCCCGTGATCGACGGGCAACCGCTCGCCTGCTTTCAGCCTTTCATCGATACCGCCACCGGACGCATTGCAGGCGTCGAGGCTCTGGGTCGCCTGCGCCAGGCGCAAGGGCAACTGGCGTCGGTCGGGCCGTTGTTCGCCGATCCAAGAACGCCCGCTACCGCACTGCGCCGCCTCGACCGGCAGATTCGTGACAATGCGCTGAGCCGGTTTCACGACGCACCACCGGACTGGTTTCTCAGCCTGAACATGTCACCGCGCTGGATCAGCCGTTTGCGCCCCGACCAGGCGCTGCCAAGTCTCAAGCAATTGGCCCGGCATGGCGTCGATCCGCAGCGGATTGTCTTCGAAATCACCGAACTGAGTGGCAACAGCCAGCGCTTGTCTGAAGTGGTGGCGCGCTACCGCGATGCCGGGGCTCGAATCGCCATAGACGATTTCGGCGCCGGGTACTCACAGCTCGATCGCGTGCTGGCCCTGCAACCGGACATCCTCAAGCTCGACATGCGCCTGTTTCAGGCCGCCGCTCTCGGTGGGCCCAGCAGCGATGTGGTCAAGGCGCTGGCGCAGATGGCGGAAAAAACCGGTTGCCGGATCATTGCCGAAGGGGTGGAAACCGAGGCCCAGCTGAATTTCGCCCTGGAGGTAGGCTCACGTTATGTACAGGGGTTTCTGTTCGCCCGCGCGCAGCAGGCTTTCTTTGCAGCGGACGCTTTCGTCCCGCGCTTCGCTGAACTGCGCCAGGCCTATGTGAAGCAGAAGCTCGCCGAGCGTGGCAAGCTGATGTCGATGCGCCAACAACTCGCTGAGCTGATGACGATCCTGCAGAACTGGGCTCAGACCCGCGCCCCGCTCAGTGCCTTGCCGCAACTGGATGCCTTTCCGTGGCTGCTGCGTTTTTACCAGTGCGATCGTCAAGGCACCCAACTGACACCGAACCTGGAATGGCGCCAGAGTGGCTGGGTTGCCGACAACCGTTATCTGGGTCACAACTGGTCGTGGCGTCCTTACTTCTACCATTTGCTGGCCGAAGGCCGGGAAGAACGGCGACTGATGCTTTCCAACACGTATCGCGATGCCACCACCAACCAGTATTGCCTGACTGCCGGACAGTTCTTCGACAATGGCGAACGCCTGTTGCTGATCGACATCGACGCCGCCGGGCTGTAGTTGCACTTGCAGACGTCCCCCCGAACCGGGAAGCTAGGGCACCAGTCACCCGACGGAGAGAATCAGCCTTGGATTGGCAAACCCTGCTCAACCGCGAACGTCTCGGCAAGCCGCTGCACAGCCCGCAGGAACTCGGCCGCAGCCCGTTCCACAAAGACCACGACCGCATCATTTTTTCCGGTGCCTTCCGCCGTCTGGGCCGCAAGACACAAGTGCATCCCGTCTCGAGCAACGACCATATCCACACGCGCCTGACCCACTCGCTGGAAGTCAGTTGCGTCGGACGCTCGCTCGGCATGCGCGTCGGTGAAACCCTGCGTCGCGCCCTGCCCGAGTGGTGTGAGCCGAGCGACCTGGGCATGGTCGTGCAGTCCGCCTGCCTGGCCCATGACATCGGCAACCCGCCCTTCGGCCATTCCGGCGAAGACGCTATCCGCCATTGGTTCCAGCAGGCCGCCGGGCGTGGCTGGCTGGATGCGATGAGTGACGCCGAACGCGGTGACTTCCTGAACTTCGAAGGCAATGCCCAGGGTTTCCGGGTTCTCACGCAGCTGGAATATCACCAGTTCGACGGTGGCACCCGCTTGACCTATGCGACCCTCGGCACGTACCTCAAGTACCCGTGGACCGCGCGTCACGCCGACTCCCTGGGGTACAAGAAACACAAGTTCGGCTGCTACCAGAGCGAGTTGCCATTGCTGGAGCAGATCGCCCACAAGCTGGGCCTGCCGCAACTCGAAGAACAGCGCTGGGCACGTCATCCGCTGGTGTATCTGATGGAGGCCGCGGACGACATCTGCTATGCGCTGATCGATCTGGAAGACGGACTGGAAATGGATCTGCTGGACTATGCCGAGGTCGAGTCATTGCTGCTTGGCCTGGTCGGCGACGACTTGCCGGAAACCTATCGGCAGCTGGGACCGCAGGATTCGCGTCGGCGCAAACTGGCGATCCTGCGGGGCAAGGCCATCGAACACTTGACCAACGCCGCTGCCCGGGCCTTCGTCGAACAACAGGACGCGTTGCTGGCCGGGACGCTGCAGGGTGACCTCGTGGAGCACATGCATGGTCCGGCCAAACGTTGCGTGCTGAATGCCAAGGACATCGCCCGCAAGAAAATCTTTCAGGACAAACGCAAGACGCTGCATGAAATCGGCGCTTACACGACCCTGGAAATTCTGCTCAATGCGTTTTGCGGCGCGGCTTTGGAACAACACAATGGCCGCACGCCGTCCTTCAAGAGCCGCAGGATCCTCGACTTGCTGGGCAACAATGCGCCGGACCCGCATGGCCCGTTGCACACCTCGTTTCTGCGCATGATCGACTTCATCGCCGGCATGACCGACAGCTATGCCAGCGACATGGCACTGGAAATGACCGGGCGCTCCAGCCATTGATAACCGGCCGCCCGACCGATCAGCCATGGATCGGTCGGGTCAGGGATCGCAATCAATAACCGAAACAACAGTCCATGAATGGACGACAAACATTAAACAAGCCGATTTTCGGCCATACACAGATTTCCAGCGGGAATTCCGAAGAGGACACCGCGTCTCTCTACCTACGCCAAAACTAGTTATTGCGTAGTCTCATTCCTCTTTACTTGTAGGAACAATCCTAGATTGCTGCTGAGACCCTGTGGGTTCATGCGACCGCTCATCCAACTGAGCTAAGGTGCGCCCTTTAATCGCGCTCGCATGGGACTTTATATGAACTCCGTTTTTATCGTCGACGATCATCCCGTTATTCGTCTTGCCGTTCGAATGCTTTTGGAACATGAAGGTTATAAAGTCGTCGGGGAAACCGATAATGGCGTCGATGCCATGCAAATGGTTCGTGAATGCGCTCCCGACCTGATCATTCTCGACATCAGTATTCCGAAACTGGACGGACTGGAAGTTCTGGCCCGCTTCAATGCCATGAGTTCTCCCTTCAAGACGCTGGTCCTGACTGCACAGTGCCCTACACTGTTCGGTATCCGCTGCATGCAGTCCGGTGCATCGGGCTATGTGTGCAAACAGGAGGACCTGAGTGAACTCGTAAGCGCAATAAAGGCTGTTCTTTCCGGTTACAACTATTTTCCCAGCCAGGCACTGAATCCGGTTCGCAATGATGATATTCGCTACGTGGAACTGGAACTTTTCAAGTCGGTAAACGACAGGGAGTTGATGGTGTTGCAACTGTTTGCCCAGGGCCGGACAAACAAGGAAATTGCCAAGGGCATGTTTCTCAGCAACAAGACCGTCAGCACTTATAAAAAACGCCTGATGCAGAAACTCAAGGCCAAATCCCTTGTAGAACTTATCGAAATGGCCAAACGTAACGCACTCGTGTGAGAGCCAACATGTCCAGCCATTTAAAGAAGTGTCTGATCATTGCGAGTACATGCCTGGGGTTAAGTGCTTCAGTAACAGCCACGCCCGCCTCGCCACAAGACTTGACCCTGCTCAGCCGTTCGACCGGCAGATCACTGCCGGTAGTGCTCGAACCTACGCAAAGAGACTGGCTGAACAGGCGCAACGAACTGATTCTGGGCACCTCCGCTCCCGACTATCCGCCATTCGACATGACCGCCAGCGGTCGTGATTACGAAGGTTTCACCGCGGACTACGCCGGAATCATCGGGCAGGCAACCGCCCTGCCGATCAAGGTGAAGCGGTTTTCCAGCCGAGAAGCCGCCATTGCGGCCTTGATCGACGGCAGCATCGACATGCTCGGGACATCCAACGGGCTGGAAGCGGAGAACGTCAGTCTTGTCCTGTCCAGCCCCTACGCCATCGATCAACCCGTGCTGGTGACCCGCGAAGGCGAAACCCGTTCATTGAGCGAAGGTCTGGCCGGTTTGCGTCTGAGCATGCTGTATCACTACCTGCCGCTGGACGAGATCAAGACCCTGTACCCCAAGGCGCTCGTTACGGCCTACCCGTCCTACCAGAACGCTATCAATGCAGTGGCGTTCGATCAGGCGGACGTGTTTCTCGGCGATACCATTTCCACCCACTACATGATCAGCAAGGGCTACCTGAACAACATCCGCATGGCCAATTTCGGCAAGCACGAAGCGCACGGTTTCAGTTTCGCCGTGCGTCGTGACAACCCGCAATTGCTGGGCATCATCAATAACGTGCTCAAGGCCGTCCCGGCGAGCGAACGGGAGCATATCGCCAAACGCTGGAGTGCCGGCAGCGACACCTTGCTGACCGATCAGAAACTGCAACTGACCCACCGCGAAGAGCAATGGCTGAAAAAACACCCGGTGGTCAGCGTGGTGGTCAACGAGGCCTTCGCTCCCCTGACATTCTTCGATACCGATGGCAACTTTCGCGGCATCAGCGCCGACCTGCTCGAACTCATACGCCTGCGCACCGGTCTGCGCTTCGACGTACGCCGCAGCCGCAGTGACGCCGAGATGATCAAGCAGATCGAAAACCGGCAGGTCGACCTGATTGCCGCTCTGCTGCCGACACCCCGAAGAGAGGAAACCCTCCGATTCAGCCGCCCCTATCTCGAAAACTCCTACGTCCTGCTGACGCGCAAGGCAGCCGACAGTCCGACACACCTCGGACAACTCAAGCGCAAGCGCCTGGCCATTGCCCAGGGCAACCCGATGATCGAATATCTGCGCCGCGAGTTTCCCCACATCCAGTTGATTGAAACGCCGGACACCTTCAGCGCGGTGGCCTTGCTCGACGAAGGTCAGGTCGACGGAGCCGTGAATTCGCTGGTGATCGCCAACTACTTCATCGCTTCACACATTTTCGAACAGCCGCTACAGATCACCACCACCATCGGTACCCGCCAGGCAGCGTTTTCTCTGGCAACAGCGCGAGACAACCCCGAACTGAGTTCGATCATCGACAAGACGCTGATGAGCATCACGCCCGAGGAGCTGGGTATCATCAATGGTCGCTGGCGTGGTTATTCAAGTGTTTCCCAGGGTGCCTGGCACCAATATCGGCGTCTGTTCTATCAGGTCATAGGCGGTGCCGGCCTGCTTCTGCTGCTTTCACTGTTCTGGAATGCCTACATGCGCCGCCAGATCAGGCAGCGAAAATCAGCCGAACGCGCCCTGAGCGACCAGCTGGAATTCATGCGCTCGCTGCTCAACGGCACGCCGCATCCAATCTATGTGCGTGACCGGCAGGGATTGCTGCAAAGTTGCAACGACAGCTACCTGGAAACCTTCAATGTCCGGCGCGAAGACGTCATCGGCAAAAGCGTCATGGATGGAGCCCTCAACAACGCATACGAAGCCAGGGTTTTCCAGGCCGATTACCAGCGAGTGGTGACCGAGGGCAAGCCGCTTGTGCTCGACCGGCCACTGCACATCGGCGACCGACGCCTGACGATCTATCACTGGATCCTGCCGTATCGCGACTCCAGCGGTGACGTTCAGGGCATCATCGGCGGCTGGATCGACATCAGCGAGCGCCATGAACTGTTCGATGAACTGCGCACCGCCAAGGAGCGGGCGGACGATGCCAACCGGGCCAAGAGTACGTTTCTGGCGACCATGAGCCACGAAATCCGTACACCGATGAACGCGGTGATCGGCATGCTCGAGTTGTCCCTCAAACGCATGGACAAAATGCACCCGGACCGCGCCAACATCGAAACCGCCTACAGTTCGGCCAAGGACCTGCTGGGGTTGATCGGTGACATCCTGGATATCGCCCGGATCGAATCCGGACGTCTGAGTCTGAGCCCCCAGCGCGTCAACCTCGTCGGGACCGTCGGTTCGGTGATCAGGATTTTCGAAGGTCTGGCCCGTCAGAAACATCTGGACCTGACGCTGAATGTCTCCCCTCCCGGACTGGACGTCGACGTGCACCTGGACCCTCTGCGCTTCAAGCAGGTACTGTCGAATCTGATCAGCAATGCCATCAAGTTCACCGAGCATGGCCAGGTGCAGATCTCGCTGGAAGTGCTGGCCGGCGATCGCCCCGATTGCTCCCGGGTGAAATTGACCGTACAGGACAGCGGCATCGGTATCACGGCCGAGGATCAACGGCGTCTGTTCGAACCTTTCGCCCAGGCCCGCCATGGCAAGTGCCGGGCAATCGGCGGTGCCGGGCTGGGCCTGGTCATCAGCCGAAATCTTTGCGAAATGATGGGTGGCGAACTGCAATTGAGCAGCCAGCCGGGTGTCGGCACCCGAGTCAGTGTGTCGTTGCCCCTGGCGACCCTGCCCGCGCAAGCGACCGGCCCGGAACAGGAACCGCAGATCCAGACCGCCCTCACCCCTCTGAACGTGCTGGTCGTCGACGATCATCCGGCCAACCGCCTGCTGATGTGTCAGCAACTGGAGTATCTCGGTCATCGATACAGCATCGCCGAAGAGGGACGCAGCGCGTTGGAACAATGGAAAGGCAGCACATTCGACCTGGTCATCGCCGACTGCAACATGCCCGTCATGAACGGATATGAGCTGACCCGGGCGATCCGTCGCCACGAAAGGCTCACGCAGCGGCCTGCCTGCGTGGTACTAGGGTTTACGGCCAATGCCCAGCCGGAAGAGATCCTGCGCTGCAAGCAGGCCGGCATGAACGAATGCCTGTTCAAACCCCTGAGCCTGAGCGTCCTGAGCCAGTGGGTCGACAACGTACGCCCCCTGTTTCGTGCGCCGCCGTTCAACTTGCAGGCAATGCAATCGCTGACGGGGGGAAATCCGGCGCAGATGCGGCGACTGCTGAGCGAGTTGCTCAACAGCAGTCGGCAGGATCGCCAGGACCTGCAGACCCTGTCCCGAAGAGGTGACCCCAAGGCGCTGGCCGAGATTGCGCACCGGATCAAAGGCGCTGCACGCATCGCCCAAGCCGCACGCCTGATCGACCGTTGCGATGCGCTTGAACAAGCATGTCTGCAGGCATTGCCGCAATGCGAGATCGAACGCCGGTGCGAAGACGGCCATAACGCCATCCTCGAACTGGAAATGGCACTGGAGAGAGCACTTGAGCAACAACAGGCGCAGTCGGGACAGAGCAGAGTGAGCGGGCCTTAACTATGCTTGAGCGCTGAGCAGTGTGTTTTTTCAACACGGAGAGTCCGCAATGCCCAGCCCACTGCGCCCGGAACAACGCCGGTTTCCCTTGCATGTGCACATCAGCGTCATGTTCACCTTTCTGCTGTTGCTCACCGGTGTAGTACTGGGGCTGTTCAACTATCGGCAGACCACGCAGATCATCCTGTCGAGCGGCGAAAAACTGTTTGAACGCATCGAACAGGATGTGCGCGTCGATCTGCAATCGACCTACGCACCGATCCGGCACTTGCTCAGCCTGCTCGCGGACACGGCGGGAACCCGGGCCGTCACATTGGAACAGCGTCTGACGCTGCTCAAGCCATTCAGCCAGTCGCTGGCGGACAATCCCGACCTGGCTTCGCTGTATCTGGGGTACGACAACGGTGATTTCTTCATGGTGCGGCCATTGCGCACCGCGCCACTGAAGACAATTCTCAAGGCCCCGGATGCGGCGGCCTATCAGGTCTGGAGCATCGAACATGACACCAGCGGCAAGGCCCGCTCGCAATCACTGTTCTTCGATCGTGAACTGACAGCGATCGGTCGTACCGACAATCAGGACGACGCCTACGATCCAAGTGGCCGGGCCTGGTACAAACTCGCGCAGCAGCAGGACGAGCAAGTCACCACCGAGCCCTACGTATTTTTTTCCACGCACAATGTCGGTACCACCCTTGCCCGGCGCAGCGGCGAACACGCAGTCATCGGCGCCGACCTGACCCTCGATGCGCTGTCGGCGACCCTGATCAAGCATGTGGTGACACCGGCGACCGAAATTGTCCTCTATGATGCCGATGGCAACGCCGTGGCATACCCTGACAGCCGCCGATTGATCGTCGATGACCAGAGCGCGCGACTGGCCCGCGCGGCAGACCTGAGCCCGAGCCTGCATGCCCTGTTGACCGGCGAACACCCGGGCAATCGGCTGAACGCCGACGGACGACGCTGGATCTTCGCCCGCAGCCACTTGCAGGAAGGTGGACCCAAAGGCCTGCAGATGGCCTTGCTGGTGCCGGAGGACGAGTTACTGGTCGATGCCTATCGCATGCGCTGGCAAGGTGCGTTGATCACGCTCGCTACGTTGTTGCTGTGTCTGCCGCTGGGCTGGCTGATTTCACGGATTCTGGTCAAGCCGCTGCACGCACTGGTCAGGGAGGCCGATGCGATTCGCAGTTTCGACTTCAACTTCCCCGTGACACGGCGCTCGCCGGTGCTGGAGGTCGATCAGTTGAGCCTGTCGATGGCGCGCATGAAAGACACCTTGGCCAGTTTCTTTCGCATCACCGACAGTCTGACTGCCGAAACTCGCTTTGCCCCGCTGCTGCAACGGGTGCTGTTCGAAACGGTGCAGATCGCCCAGGCCCAGGCAGGACTGATTTATCTGCGCGAAAGCGATGGCAAGCGCATCGAACCTTATGGTCTGGTGATCAATGGTGTTTCCCGGACGCTGTCCGAGTTCGATGTTCAAGGCTACGACCTTGACGCCACTCAACGTCCCGATTGGTTCGGGCAACTGGTACAGGCCGACAACACCGTGACCGGTCTGGGCTTCGAACAGGCCGCCGATCTGCAAAAAGTCCTGCTGGCCATGGCCACGCCCAGGGTTCATCTGATCGGCCTGCGCCTGCACAATCGACACAACGAGACGGTCGGCCTGCTGTTGCTGCTGATCAACGACAGCGGCACGGTTGCCGACCAGGAAAAACTGCGCCCGGACCGCATCGCATTCCTGCAGGCCGTGTCCGGCGCCGCGACAGTGAGTATCGAAAGTCAGCGCCTGCAGGCCCGGCAGAAACAACTGCTGGATGCGTTCATTCAACTGCTGGCCGGTGCGATCGATGCCAAGAGTCCTTACACCGGCGGACACTGCCAGCGCGTGCCGGAACTGACCCTGATGCTCGCTCGTGCCGCCGCAGCCAGCGAGGCGCCGGCCTTCAGCGATTACCAGCCCGGTGAGGACGAATGGGAAGCCTTGCACATCGCCGCGTGGCTGCACGACTGCGGCAAGGTCACGACTCCGGAATACGTCGTCGACAAAGCCACCAAACTGGAAACCCTGAACGACCGCATCCATGAAATCCGCACCCGGTTCGAAGTGCTCAAGCGCGATGCCTGGATCAGTTACTGGCAGGCGCTGGCGTCGGGTGGCGATGAACAGCAACTGGCCGGTTTGCGAGACGCGACACTGATGGCTCTGGATGATGACTTCAGTTTTGTCGCCCGTTGCAATCTGGGCAGCGAAGCCATGGCCGATACCGACCTGCAGCGTCTCGAGGGTATCGCGCAGCGCACCTGGACGCGCACCCTGGATGATCGCCTGGGTGTGTCCTGGGAAGAAAACCGGCGTCAGGCGCGCACGCCGCCACCGACCTTGCCGGTCAGCGAAAAACTGCTGGCGGACAAGCCCGAGCACTTGCTCGAACGCAGCGACGGCGAGCTGATCCCGGAAGATAATCCTTGGGGATTCAAACTCGACGTCCCGCGTTACAAATACAACCGAGGCGAGCTTTACAACCTGAGCATTCCTCGCGGCACCCTGACCCGCGAAGAACGCTACATCATCAACCACCACATGGTGCAGACGATCCTGATGCTCAGTCATCTGCCCTTCCCCGGCCACCTGAACAACGTGGCGGAAATTGCCGGCGGCCACCATGAAAAAATGGACGGCACCGGTTACCCGAAACGTTTGAAACGCGAGGAAATGAGCCTGCCTGCGCGAATGATGGCGATCGCCGATATCTTTGAAGCCCTGACCGCCGCCGACCGCCCTTACAAAAAGGCCAAGACGCTCAGCGAAGCGCTGGCAATCATGGCCACCATGTGCCGCGAAGCCCATATCGACGCCGAGCTGTTCGGCCTGTTCATCCGCGAAGGTGTTTACCTGCAATATGCCGGCCGCTTCCTCGACCCGCATCAGGTCGATGCGGTAGACCCCGCCGGCGTGTTGCGCAAGGCGGGACTGGCGGCGTGATCAGCAGTCGGTCAGGCGCAGGAAAATCGCCGCCAGTCGTTCGATACCGGCCTGATCTTCTGCGCCGAAACGGGCAAGTTTCGGACTGTCGAGGTCGAGTACGCCAATCAGACGACCGTCCTTGACCAGCGGAACCACCAGTTCGCTGTTCGATGCGCTGTCACAGGCGATGTGACCGGGGAATGCGTGAACGTCTTCGACCCGTTGGGTCTGCAGGCTGGCCGCCGCCGCGCCACACACGCCGCGACCGAATGGAATGCGTACGCAGGCGATCTGGCCCTGGAACGGGCCCAGCACCAGCTCTTCATTGCGATTGAGGTAGAAACCGGCCCAGTTCAGGTCGTCGAGCTGGTTGAACAGGAACGCCGAAAACTGTGCGGCGTTGGCGATGAAATCGCGCTCGTCCGCCAGCAGCGACTCCAGTTGCGCGGCCAGCATCCCATAGCCTTCCAGACCCTGGCCGCTTTGTTGCAAATCAATCATGCCTTGTGCTCCAGCAATTTCAGTCCCACCCAATAGCGGGCGAATTGATACGCGCAACGTCCGTTGCGGTTGCCGCGGCCGGTCGCCCAGCGTACGGCTTGAATGTCCAGTTGTTCGTCGCGCTGCCAGCTCAGCCCGGCTCTGGAGGCCAACTGGCCGATCCAGTGTTCGACAACATTGAGGAAGTGTTCCTGGGTAAACGGATAGAACGACAGCCACAGGCCAAAGCGATCCGACAGGGCAATCTTGTCTTCCACCGCCTCGCTGGGATGCAGCTCGCCATCGACGCGCTTCCAGTTTTCGTTGTCGCTTTCCTTTTCCGGCACCAGGTGACGACGGTTGGAAGTCGCGTAGAGCAACACGTTGTCCGGCGCCTGTTCCAGCGAGCCATCCAGCACGCTTTTCAGCACCCGGTAATCGCCTTCGCCGGACTCGAACGACAGATCATCGCAAAACAGCACGAAACGCTGTGGCAGTTTGGCAACCTGCTCCACCACCCGCGGCAGGTCCGCCAGATGATCGCGCTCGATCTCGATCAGGCGCAGGCCGGCCTTGGCGTGCTCGGCCAGCAGCGCCCGCACCAGCGAGGATTTACCGGTCCCGCGCGAGCCCCAGAGCAGCGCATGGTTGGCCGGCATGCCGTCGAGAAACTGTTGGGTATTTCGGCCCAGTTGCTCCAGTTGCCGATCGACACCGATCAGGTCCGACAAACGCATGTCGAGGCTGACCTCCAGTGGCAGCAGGTAGCCGCTGCGCCCGTCGCGCTGCCAGCGGGCAGCCAGGCAAGTACCCCAGTCGATGAGCGGGCGTGGCGCCGGCAGCAACGGTTCGATTCGCGCCAGAACCGACTCTGCGCGCTCAAGAAAAGCATTCAATCGGGAATCCACGTCTTCTCCTCGGGCGGGTTGGCAGTGATGATGACAAAGCAGCGACAGACAATAGCGTTCGACACCCGTCCCGGCCCTTGTTACAAGGCTATGCGGGAACTCCGGTATCCATGCATGATCGACTATGCTTGAGCAGCGAAGGGAAACGTAAGTGGTTCAACACCCCATGGATATCAAATTCACCCACCGGCTGTCGTACAAGCAAGCCAGGCTTACCGTGCTGGTCGGGTTCATTCTGGGCACACTGCTCAGTCTGCTGCAAATCGGCATCGATTATGCCAGCGAAGACGCCTCCATCAACCGTGAAATCCTTTCCCTGCTGGAAATCAGCCACAATCCGGCCTCGCGCATCGCCTACAACATCGACGCGGAACTGGCCCAGGAGCTTACGCTGGGTTTGCTGCGATCGCCGGCGATCATTTCCGCGCGATTGACCGACAACAACCAGACGGTGCTGGCCAGCGTCAAGCGTCCGGAGCTGCAAAGTGGCTACCGGGTGCTGAGCGACTTCCTGTTCGGCGCCAAGCGCGAGTTCGAGGACCGGCTCTATCTCGACCATTTGCCCGGCGAGTCTCTCGGCACCCTGAGCCTGGAAGTGGACACCTATGCCTTCGGCAGCCGTTTTCTGCGCCGGGCCGAAGTCACCTTGCTCAACGGCTTTGCCCGCAGCCTGATCCTGACCGGCATCCTGCTGGCGCTGTTCTATGTGATGCTGACCAAGCCGCTGGTGCGGGTGATCCGTGAACTCAGCGGGCGCGATCCGCGCAGTGCCGAACCGACCACTCTGGAGTGCCCGGCCGGCCATGCCAACGACGAGATCGGTGTGCTGGTAAAGGTCGCCAATCAGCAGTTCGAAAATATCGCCACGGAAATCCGGCAACGGCGCAACGCAGAAAACCGCCTCACCGACTACCTCGCACAACTGGAAGATATCGTTTCCGCACGCACCGCCGAACTCAAGGCAATCAACGCCCGCCTCAGCCAGTCCAACGAGGAACTGGAAGTCGCCCGCAGTACGGCACTGGACATGGCCGAGGCGCGCTCGGCTTTCCTGGCCAATATGAGCCATGAGATCCGCACTCCGCTCAACGGCCTGCTGGGCATGATCGCGCTGTCCCTGGACGGTCCGCTCAATGCTGAACAGCAACAGCAATTGTCCATCGCCCACGACTCGGGCAAGGTACTGGTGGAATTGCTCAACGATATTCTTGATCTGTCGAAATTCGATGCCGGACAACTGGAGCTCGAGCACATCCCGTTCGACCTCGGCTCGCTCATCGAAGACACCGCCAACCTGCTGTCGCAGAATGCCGCGCCTAGCGTCGAACTGACCTGCCTGATCGATCCGCACTTCCCGGCGCTGGTGCTCGGCGATCCGACCCGGGTCCGGCAGATCGTCAGTAACCTGCTGTCCAACGCCCTGAAGTTCACCCGTTTCGGTCGGGTCGATGTCCGGTTGTCGACATGGAAGGATGGCGTGCGTATCGAGGTGTGTGACACCGGCATCGGCATCGCCCAGGAAGCCCAGGTGAGAATCTTCCAGCCTTTCACCCAGGCCGGGGCCGGCATTACCCGGCAGTACGGCGGCACCGGGCTGGGCCTGGCGTTGACCTACAATCTTTGCGAAGCCATGCAGGGACGCCTGACGATCAGCTCCGAAGTCGGATTCGGCAGCCAGTTCTGCGCCGAACTGCCATTGCCCTGCCACACCCGCGCAGTCATTCCGGCACCGCTGCATGGCAACGTGCTCGCCATTACCACGGCCGCCAGCGGTCTCTCGGAGCTGCTGAAAAACCTGCTGCCGGTCTGGGGCCTGACCTATGAACAACGCACGATCGACGACTCATTGCTCGGCCTGAAGCCGGACATCATCGTCACCGACTGCCCCGAATGCCTGTTCGGCCTGCGCCCGACCATGAGCGCCCCGATCCTGCTGGTGACGGCCTACGGTAGCTTCCTGCCCGGCGAAGAGGCCGCCGCCCTCGCCCCGCTGCAACAGCAGGCGCGCCCGCTGGCACGCAATGCCCTTTACCAGAATCTGCGCCGGACCCTGCAACCGGAGATCGTCACGATCGATCGCGCACGGCTCGAAAACGTCCCCTCGCAACGCCGCGGGCGGGTATTGCTGGTGGAGGACAATCCGGTCAATCAACTGGTAGCCAAGGGCATGCTCGGCAAACTCGGGTGCGAGGTCATCGTGGCAGCCCATGGTGCAGAAGCGCTGGATCAACTGGAACACCACGAATTCGATCTGGTATTGATGGACTGCAACATGCCGGTGATGGATGGCTACGAAGCGAGCCGGCAGATCCGCCAGAGCGGTCGCTGGCCGCATCTGCCGATCGTGGCGCTGACGGCCAACGCCATGTCCGAGGAACGCGAACGGTGCCGGGCGGCGGGCATGAGCGACTACCTGGCCAAACCCTTTCGCCGCGAAGAACTGGCAGCGTTGCTGGATCAGTGGATCCCGACTACGACAGCGCTATGATCTGCCCCAACAGATGGTCGAGCCCCGTGCGCAATTCATTGAGCCGATCCAGATCCACACCGCTGTCACACAACAACCGATCCTTCAAAGGCCCGACCTGCGCACGCAGCGCCTGACCCTGGGCGGTGAGGCTCAGATGGACCTCACGCTCGTCCCGCGCCGAACGCCGGCGTTGTACCAGTTGCAGTTGCTCCAGACGCTTGAGCAGCGGCGTGAGCGTTCCGGAATCCAGCGCCAGACGCTCGCCCAACGCCTTGACCGTCGGTTGTTCCGGCGCGGTCTCCTGCCATTCCCACAGCACCAGCATCACCAGGTACTGCGGATACGTCAGACCGAGCTGATCGAGCATCGGCTTGTAGGCACGGATCACCGCCCGGGACGCGGCGTACAGCTTGAAACACAACTGACTGTCGAGCTTCAAGGCATCGGCGGACAGCGTGTTCATTTGAGCAGGGCTTCGATCTCGCGGCTCAGGTCCTGCGGCTTGGTGGCCGGGGCGAAGCGCTTGACCACCTGGCCATCCTTGCCGATCAGGAATTTGGTGAAATTCCACTTGATGCCCTGGGAGCCCAGAACGCCCGGTGCACGTTTCTTCAATTGCACAAACAGCGGATGCGCACCGTTGCCGTTGACTTCAATCTTCTTGAACAGCGGGAAGCTGACGCCGTAATTGAGCTCGCAGAACTCGCTGATTGCGCCCTCGTTGCCGGGCTCCTGCTTGCCGAATTGATTGCACGGAAAGCCCAGCACCACCAGGCCTTGATCCTTGTAGGTCTGCCACAACGCTTCGAGCCCTTTGTACTGCGGAGTGAAACCACACTTGCTGGCGGTGTTGACCACGAGCACCGCCTTGCCGGCGAAATCGGCGAGGGTCTTTTGCTCGCCCTTGATGGTGGTGCACGGGATGTCCAGCAGGTTATCGCTCATGGTGCGCACTCCGGAAAGTTGAGAAGCTGCAAAGGTAGCGAGCAATTGAATTGCGTGCAATTTAATTATCCGAAAGGCGATCCGTGGATCGCCTGCATTCGGTTATTCGCGCGGCACCAGGTCCAGGCACACCGAGTTGATGCAATAACGCAGGCCGGTTGGCGGCGGCCCGTCGGGGAATACGTGACCGAGGTGCGCATCGCAACGGGCGCATTTCACTTCGGTACGGATCATGCCGTGGCTGGTGTCACGGATTTCGGTCATGGCACTTTCACCGATCGGTGCATAAAAGCTCGGCCAGCCGCATCCGGAGTCGAATTTGGTCGTGGAGTCGAACAGCGGCGCGTTGCAGCAGACGCAGTGATAGACGCCGTCCGTCTTCGTGGCGTTGTACTTGCCGGAGAACGGTCGTTCGGTAGCACTGAGACGACACACGTTGTACTGCTCCGGATCGAGCATCGCGCGCCATTCTTCCAGGGTCTTTTCTATCTTTTCCATCATCACACCTCAGCGGCTGAAAAAGCCCGATCTGTACCTTTTCCACGGATCGGGCGGCACGTATGATTGCGCCTCGTCATACGCCAGTCTGGCAGCGGGATCCGGCGCATTCAAACGGATTGTCGGAAACCGCCGCTCAAGAGGCCTGCCTGTGTAAAGACGCAGGATTCCCAGCACGGTTGTCCACCCGCCGTCTGGATCGTTCATTTTCGGGATCACATCACCATGCAGTTCAGCAAATCGAACAAGCTCGCCAACGTCTGCTACGACATTCGCGGCCCGGTGCTCAAGCACGCCAAACGCCTGGAAGAGGAAGGCCACCGCATCCTCAAGCTGAACATTGGCAACCCGGCGCCCTTTGGTTTCGAAGCGCCTGACGAAATTCTCCAGGATGTGATCCGTAACCTGCCGACCGCCCAGGGCTACAGCGACTCCAAAGGCCTGTTCAGCGCGCGCAAGGCGGTGATGCAGTACTACCAGCAGAAGCAGGTCGAAGGTGTCGGCATCGAAGACATCTACCTGGGCAACGGCGTGTCCGAACTGATCGTGATGTCGCTGCAGGCCTTGCTCAACAACGGCGACGAAGTGCTGGTGCCGGCGCCTGACTATCCGCTGTGGACCGCTGCCGTCAGCCTGGCCGGTGGCAATGCCGTGCATTATCTGTGCGACGAAGGCGCCGGCTGGTTCCCGGATCTGGCCGACATGAAAGCCAAGATCACCCCGAACACCAAGGCCATGGTGATCATCAACCCGAACAACCCGACCGGCGCCGTCTATTCGAAGGAAGTGTTGCTGGGCATGCTGGAACTGGCCCGTCAGCACAACCTGGTGGTGTTCTCCGACGAGATCTACGACAAGATCCTTTACGACGATGCCGTGCATATCTGCACGGCATCGCTGGCCCCGGACCTGCTGTGCCTGACCTTCAACGGCCTGTCGAAGTCTTATCGCGTGGCGGGTTTCCGCTCCGGCTGGATCGCCATCTCCGGGCCCAAGCACAATGCCCACAGCTACATCGAGGGCATCGACATGCTGGCCAACATGCGCCTGTGTGCCAATGTGCCCAGCCAGCATGCCATTCAGACCGCACTCGGCGGCTATCAGAGCATCAACGATCTGGTGCTGCCGCAAGGGCGCCTGCTGGAGCAGCGCAACCGCACCTGGGAGTTGCTCAATGACATTCCCGGCGTGAGCTGCGTGAAGCCGATGGGCGCGCTGTATGCCTTCCCCAGGATCGACCCGAAAGTCTGCCCGATTCACAACGACGAGAAATTCGTCCTCGACCTGTTGCTGTCCGAGAAACTCCTGGTGGTTCAGGGCACGGCCTTCAACTGGCCATGGCCGGATCACTTCCGTGTCGTGACCCTGCCCCGTGTCGATGATCTGGACATGGCCATCGGACGCATCGGCAACTTCCTCAAGAGCTACCGCCAATAGCCGGCCATCGGTGCGCAACGCGCCTTGCGTTGCGCACTGACTGATTCAGCAACACTTCTGCCCCGCCACCTTGCGTAAGCCTTCTACACTGTCGACTCGTACCCATCGCTTGAGTCTGACGCACTGGCGTGGGTGGCGCACGGCGGTCGTCCATAGCGGCGCAGAGGACGGGAAATGTCCCACGCACTGCAGAATTCGATGCAGGACACAGTTTGAAATAGTCACCCGGTTGAATCGCCCGGTGCAGCACCTTATATACCCCGCAGTACGCTACATCTTTAGCTCGAGGAGATTTCTACAACCATGATGCGCATCCTGCTGTTTTTGGCCACTAACCTGGCGGTCGTGCTGATAGCCAGCATCACCCTGAGCCTGTTCGGCTTCAACGGGTTCATGGCGGCCAACGGGGTTGACCTCAACCTCAATCAGCTGCTGGTTTTCTGTGCAGTCTTTGGTTTCGCCGGTTCGCTGTTCTCATTGTTCATCTCCAAGTGGATGGCGAAGATGAGCACCGGCACACAGATCATCACCCAGCCGCGCACCCGCCACGAACAATGGCTGCTGCAAACCGTCGAGCAACTGTCCCGGGAAGCCGGGATCAAGATGCCCGAAGTCGGGATTTTCCCGGCCTACGAAGCGAACGCTTTCGCCACGGGCTGGAACAAGAACGATGCGCTGGTCGCCGTCAGCCAGGGCCTGCTGGAGCGTTTCTCTCCGGACGAAGTGAAAGCCGTGCTGGCCCACGAAATCGGCCACGTCGCCAACGGCGACATGGTCACCCTGGCACTGATCCAGGGCGTGGTGAACACCTTCGTGATGTTCTTTGCACGGATCATCGGCAACTTCGTTGACAAGGTGATCTTCAAGAACGAAGAAGGACAGGGTATCGCGTACTACATCGCGACCATCTTCGCCGAACTGGTTCTGGGCATCCTGGCCAGCGCGATCGTGATGTGGTTCTCGCGCAAACGGGAATTCCGTGCCGACGACGCCGGCGCCCGTCTGGCCGGCACCAGCGCGATGATCGGCGCCCTGCAACGCCTGCGTGCCGAACAGGGTCTGCCGGTGCACATGCCTGACACCCTGAATGCCTTCGGCATCAACGGTGGCATAAAACAAGGGCTCGCCCGCATGTTCATGAGTCACCCGCCGCTGGAAGAGCGTATCGACGCCCTGCGTCGTCGCGGTTGATCAACTCGGCAAATACAGAAGGCCCGCAGAAATGCGGGCCTTTTTCATACCTGTTACCGGCCAGTCAGCCGATACACTCGCTCCTGCAACTGCGTGACACCCGCTTGCAGGAACTTCCCGCTTTCGTTCAACACGTCCTGTTCTTCCAGCGCCTGCACCGCCCAATCATTACCGAAAAGCCGCTGCACCTCGGCATCTGTCACTGCAAATGGCGGACCGGACATCTGTGCCTGATCGTAATCCAGCGTGATCAGCAAACCACGCAGGCCCGCCGGCAGGATTTCGAGCAAATGTGTCGCATAACGCTCGCGCATCGGCGACGGCAGGGCGATCAGTGCAGCCCGGTCATACAGCGCCGTGCAATCAGCCACGTCGCTCGCGGACAAGGCAAAGAAATCCCCGCACCACAACTCGATACTTCCGGCCCGATAGATCCTGAACCCGCCCTCCTCGCTGATTTGCGGCTGTAATGCCTGCTCGCGGAAGAAATCCTCGATGGCCTTTTCGGACAACTCGACACCGAGAACCCGATGCCCCTGACCGGCCAGCCACAACAGATCCAGGCTTTTACCGCACAACGGCACCAGTACCCGTGCCTGCGCCACAATGGCCAGATCGGCCCAATGCCGCTGCAAATATGGATTCACCTCAGGCTGATGAAAGCCGATCTGGTTCGTTTCCCATTTCTTGTGCCAAAACTCCGGCTGCATGCTTACTCCCAAAAACTCGATCAAAAAGCGTTAAAACTTATATTGGAATCAGATCAATGATCTGACTGAAGATGAGCCATCTTAACGCTCAGGAATCCTTTCATGTTTCCCAGCCTGTTCATCTCTCACGGCTCGCCCATGCTGGCTCTGGAGCCCGGCGCCAGCGGTCCGGCCCTGGCGCGCCTGGC
The DNA here is from genome assembly GCF_024981055.1 of Pseudomonas sp. BW7P1. NCBI lineage: Bacteria > Pseudomonadati > Pseudomonadota > Gammaproteobacteria > Pseudomonadales > Pseudomonadaceae > Pseudomonas > Pseudomonas sp. BW7P1. The sequence continues at coordinate 4,407,071 of NZ_CP103374.1, forward strand.
TGCCGAAATGCCACGCCCGAAAGCCATCGTCGTCGTTTCCGCTCACTGGGAAAGCCAGGAACTGTTGGTCAGCAGCCATCCGCAACCGGAAACCTGGCATGATTTCGGCGGTTTCCCTCGCGCACTGTTTGAAGTGCAGTACCCCGCCCCGGGCAATCCACAACTGGCCCAAGAGGTCGCCGACCTGCTGACCGCCAACAACCTGCCGGCGCGCCTCGACCCGCAACGACCCTTTGACCATGGCGTGTGGGTGCCGCTGTCGCTGATGTACCCGCAGGCCGATATCCCGGTGGTGCAAGTTTCCCTGCCCAGCCGTGGCGGCCCGACGTTGCAGACCCGCGTGGGCCAGGCGTTGGCCGGCCTGCGCGAACAAGGCATTCTCCTGATCGGATCCGGCAGCATTACCCATAACCTGCGTGAACTGGACTGGCACGCAGGTCCGGAAAGCGTCGAGCCATGGGCCCGGAACTTCCGCGACTGGATGATCGCCAGGCTTGCAGCCGATGACGAAGTCGCCTTGCATGATTACCGTCAGCAAGCGCCGAACGCCGTTCGCAGTCATCCGAGCGATGAACACCTGTTACCGTTGTACTTCGCTCGCGGCGCCGGCGGTGAGTTCAGCATTGCGCACCAGGGATTCACCATGGGTGCGCTGGGCATGGACATTTACCGGTTCGGCTGATGCACTCGCACCTGAAATCGCAGGCATAAAAAATCCCCGAACCAGTCGGGGATTTTTTTGTTTCGATCAATCAGCCCAAGGGCGGATCAATCTTCGCGGTAGCGACGCAGCTTCAATTGCTTGCCGGCAACGCGAGTGTCCTTCAGCTTGGCCAGGAGTTTATCCAGGCCCTCTTCCGGCAGCTCGACGAGGCTGAAGCTGTCACGCACCTGGATGCGACCGATCGCTTCACGTGCCAGACCACCTTCGTTGAGGATGGCACCCAGCAGGTTTTTCGCCGCGATACCGTCACGCGCGCCCAGCGCGGTACGGCAACGGGCACGGCCTTCACCCAGCGGCATCGGCGCACGGCGCTCGCGGTCACCGCGATCCGGACGCTCGCCACGATCAGGACGGTCGCCGCGCGGTGCAGGCACCAGCGGACGCTCCTTCTCGATCGCTGCCAGGTTCAGCGCCTGACCGTTGGTGGCCTTGCGCAGCAGAGCGGCAGCCAAGGCACGCGGGGTGCAACCGATATCGGCGGTCAGGCGATCGAGCAGATCACCGTGAGTCGATTCGGCGTCAGCCACCAGCGGCGACAGGCTGTTGGTCAGCTTCTTGATGCGGGCATCGAGAACGGCCTGGGCGTCCGGCAGACGCACTTCGGCCACTTTCTGACCGGTGACACGTTCGATCACCTGCAGCATGCGGCGTTCACGCGGCGTCACCAGCAGCAGCGCGCGACCTTCGCGACCGGCACGGCCGGTACGGCCGATACGGTGCACGTAGGATTCCGGATCGTACGGCATGTCCACGTTGAATACGTGAGTGATGCGCGGTACGTCCAGACCACGGGCGGCTACGTCGGTCGCCACAACGATGTCCAGACGGCCATCCTTGAGCGAGTCGATCACGCGCTCACGCTGGTTCTGGGCGATGTCGCCGTTCAACGCGGCGGCTTTGTAGCCTTTGGCGTCGAGGGCGCTGGCCAGATCCAGGGTCGCTTGCTTGGTGCGCACGAACATGATCAGAGCGTCGAAATCTTCCACTTCCAGCAAGCTGAGAACGGCAGAAGTCTTCTGGTCGGCGTGAACCAACAGGTGAGCCTGTTCGATCGCGGTGACGGTCTGGGTCTTGCTCTGGATCTTGACGTGCTTCGGATCCTTGAGGTGACGCTCGGCGATCGCACGGATCGACTGCGGCAAGGTGGCCGAGAACAGTACGGTCTGACGGGTTTCCGGCATGGCCTTGAAGATGACTTCGAGGTCGTCCATGAAGCCCAGTTTGAGCATTTCGTCCGCTTCATCGAGAACCAGGTGGTTCACGGTGGCGAGGACTTTTTCGTCGCGACGCAGGTGGTCGCACAGACGGCCCGGAGTGGCGACAACGATCTGTGCGCCATTACGGATTGCTTTCAGTTGTGGGCCCATCGGCGCGCCGCCGTAGACAGCCACAACAGTCACGCCCGGCATTTGCTTGGCGTAGGTTTCGAAAGCGGTTGCAACTTGCAGCGCCAACTCACGAGTTGGGGCCAGGATCAGAGCTTGCGGCTCGCGCTTGGACGGATCGATGCGGTGCAGGATAGGCAGGGCAAAGGCAGCGGTTTTACCGGTACCGGTTTGCGCCTGGCCAATCATATCGTGACCGGCGAGGATGATCGGGATCGACTGCTGCTGAATGGCCGAAGGCTCTTCATAGCCGGTAGCGACTACTGCAGCGACAATATTGGGATGAAGTTCAAGAGCGGCGAAGCCGCCGATTTCCTGGGTCATGGGTCTGCCTCTAAGTGCATCCGCAAAGACCCATGCTCCAAAGCTGCACATGCCGTGTTGAGACTCAAGAGTCGCCCTGGCAGCTTTGTCGGCGGGGATTTGCGAAAACGAATGGATGGAAAAGAATCGTCAAGGAAGAGCCCGCAGTGCGGACGTGCAGCCGAAGCTGACTTCGGGGAATTGCGCTACCTAAACGCGGCCCGGTTAAAGGCCGGCGCGCACTATACCGGAATTTGCCCAAAAAGGGAGCTTTTTTTATCCGCGCAGGACAGTTGTCACCGCTGTGTAACGGGGTTTTGCGGATAATCGTGCGCAGGTCTATTTTTCAAAGGCCCGGACTTGCGGGTGATGACGCTTAAACGATTCACCGATGTGCGGCATGTGGTCGCTGCACCCATTCTTCCCGTCCGAGGAAACACTCATGAATCAGCCCTGTCCCGGCCGCGTCAGCCGCGAGCGCCATGGTCACGTGCATTTGATCGGTCTGGACCGAGCAGCCAAACGCAATGCCTTCGACCTCGACCTGCTCAATGAGCTGGCCCTGGCCTACGGCGAATTCGAAGCCGACAGCGATGCGCGAGTGGCGGTGGTGTTCGGCCATGGCGAGCATTTCACCGCCGGGCTCGATCTGGTCAACGCCAGTTCCGCCCTCGCCCAAGGCTGGCAAGTGCCGACCGGCGGTTGCGATCCCTGGGGTGTATTCGTCGGACCGCGGGTCAGCAAACCGGTGATCGTCGCCGCGCAGGGTTATTGCCTGACCATCGGCATCGAGCTGATGCTCGCAGCCGACATCAACCTGTGCGCCAGCAATACCCGTTTCGCCCAGATGGAAGTACAGCGCGGCATCTTTCCGTTCGGCGGAGCCACGTTGCGTTTTCAGCAGGTGGCCGGCTGGGGCAACGCCATGCGCTGGCTACTGACAGGCGACGAGTTCGACGCCCATGATGCGCTGCGCCTGGGCCTGGTTCAGGAAGTCATGGCCAGCGAGGACTTGCTGCCGCGCGCCGTCGAACTGGCCGAACGGATAGCCCGACAGGCGCCATTGGGCGTGCAGGCAACACTGATGTCGGCGCGTCAGGCGCGGTATGAAGGCGAGACTGCGGCGGCGCGAAGCTTGCCGCCACTGGTCAGGAAGCTGCTGTCAACCGAGGATGCCAAGGAAGGTGTGCGCTCGCTGGCGGAGCGCAGACCGGGGGTTTTCAAAGGCCTGTGAAGATCAGGTCGCCGGACGAATGCAGTTGATCAACGACTGCAACGAGTAACCCAGTTTCGGTGCGAGCGCTTCAGCCCGGGTGGTGAGGGCCTGCAGGTCCAGCGACTGCTCGAGGTCTGCCGGTACGATCAGAATCACGTTGCCCTCCTTCACCGGCAGCTCCCAATAGTGTCGGTGATAGAGCCCGCGCAACAGTGCTGCCCCCAACGGCTTGCCGTCATCGGTGGCCCACTGGTTGATCACCAGCCAGCCACCGGGATTCAGGCGTTTCTGACAGTCACCGAGGAAATTCCACGCAAGATGCGCGGCGCCCGGACCGACATCGGTGTACAGGTCGACGAAGATCAGATCCGCCGGTTCGGCCGTCGGCAGCAGTTCGATTGCATCACCGACACGGATATACAACCGCGGATCGTCGTCCAGCCCGAGGTATTCGATCGCCAGCCGCGGCACGTCCGGACGCAACTCGATGGCCTCGACATCTTCCAGCGGCAGAAACCTGAGACAGGCCTGGGTCAGCGTGCCGGCACCCAGCCCGAGAAACAGCGCGCTCTCCGGTTGTTCATGGCACAACGCGCCGATCAGCATCGCCCGGGTGTAGTCGTACTCCAGCCAGCTCGGATCGGCGGTGAATACGCAGCTTTGCTCGATGGCATCACCGAACTCCAGAAAGCGGTAATCGGCCACTTCGAGCACGCGAATCACGCCGAACTCATCCTGTACCTCGGCGAGCAACCGCTCGACGCGCTCCTCAGTCATTTCGTCTCCAGATCATTACCGCAACGGCACCGTAGCAAAGCGGCGATTGTCCGCGATGCGGCGGGAACAGGTCACGCACTAATTGCTGCTAACATGGCCGTCCGTGCGAAGAACCTTAGAGACCGTGATGAGCCAACCCTGGAGTCCTGACAGCTGGCGTGCCTTGCCGATCCAGCAACAACCCCAATATCCCGACGCCGCGCACCTGCACCAGGTCGAACAGACACTGGCCAGCTATCCGCCGCTGGTGTTTGCCGGCGAAGCGCGCGAGCTGCGCCGTCAGTTTGCCGAAGTCACCCAGGGCCGGGCGTTCCTGCTGCAGGGCGGCGATTGCGCGGAAAGCTTCGCCGAGTTCTCTGCCGCAAAAATCCGCGACACCTTTAAAGTGTTGCTGCAAATGGCGATCGTCATGACCTTCGCCGCCGGCTGCCCGGTCGTCAAGGTCGGGCGCATGGCCGGTCAGTTTGCCAAGCCGCGTTCGGCCAACGACGAGACCATCGATGGCGTGACCCTGCCGGCCTACCGGGGCGACATCGTCAATGGCATTGGCTTCGACGCAGCCAGTCGTGTACCGGACCCGGAGCGCCTGCTGCAGTCCTATCATCAGTCCACCGCGACCCTCAACCTGCTGCGTGCCTTTGCCCAGGGCGGTTTTGCCGATCTGCATCAGGTGCACAAGTGGAACCTCGATTTCATCGCCAACTCGGCCCTGGCGGAGAAATACAGCCACCTCGCCGACCGTATCGATGAAACCCTGGCCTTCATGCGCGCCTGCGGCATGGACAGCTCGCCGCAATTGCGCGAGACCAGTTTCTTCACCGCCCACGAAGCGCTGCTGCTGAACTACGAAGAAGCCTTCGTGCGCCGCGACAGCCTGACCAACGATTATTACGATTGCTCGGCGCACATGTTGTGGATCGGCGACCGCACCCGTCAGCTCGACGGTGCCCACGTCGAATTCCTGCGCGGGGTGAACAACCCGATCGGGGTGAAAGTCGGCCCGAGCATGAACCCCGACGACCTGATCCGCCTGATCGACGTGCTCAACCCGGACAACGATCCGGGCCGTTTGAACCTGATCGCGCGCATGGGCGCGAACAAGGTCGGCGATCACCTGCCGGCGCTGATCCGCGCGGTGCAGCGTGAAGGCAAGCAGGTGCTGTGGAGTTCCGACCCGATGCACGGCAACACCATCAAGGCCAGCAGCGGTTACAAGACCCGCGACTTCGCGCAGATCCTCGGCGAGGTGAAGCAGTTCTTCCAGGTTCACGAAGCGGAAGGCAGCTACGCCGGCGGCATTCACATCGAAATGACCGGGCAGAACGTCACCGAATGCATCGGTGGCGCACGACCGATTACCGAGGATGGTCTTTCGGATCGCTATCACACCCATTGCGACCCGCGGATGAACGCCGATCAGTCACTGGAGCTGGCGTTCTTGATTGCCGAGACGCTGAAGCAGGTTCGACGCTAACGCCCGAAACCCTCAGTGTTTGACCGGCCCCCATCGCGGGCAAGCCCGGTTCCCACAGGATTGCTGTCGTACATTTGACTTGTGAACGACCCGGTCACTGTGGGAACTGGCTTGCCAGCGATGAGGCCGGTTCAATCGCAGCTGATCTGGATCATAGCCATTCGGAGTCGTCCCGCACTTTCGCGCTGACAATTGAGTTGCACCTGTTCAAGCCCCAGCCAATCCGCCATCCGCCGCAGAGTCGCAGCCAGCGCCAGCATCCCCGCGTCGTCCAGCCCCGACTCTTCCTCGTGTACCGCGTGCACCGCCAATCGCCCCGCCGCCCGCTCGGCGCGCAGATCGATCCGCGCCGCTATCCGTTCGTTGTGCAGGAACGGCAGCACGTAATAGCCGTAAACGCGTTTGTCCTGCGGCGTATAGATCTCCAGTCGGTAACGGAAATCGAACAGCCGCTCGGTGCGACTGCGTTCCCAGATCAGTGAGTCGAACGGCGACAACAGCGCACTGGCTTCAACTTTTCGCGGGACTTTCGGCTCGGGCAGGCAGTAGGCGATCTGGCGCCAGCCTGCGACTTCGCAGGTCAGCAACTGCCCGGCTTCGACCAGTTCAGCCAGACGCGGACGGGCATCGGAAGGGTTCAGACGGAAGTAATCGCGCAGGTCTTTTTCCGTCGCCACACCCAACGCCTCCGCCGCATGCAGCAGTAAACCGCGCTGCGCCTCGGCCTCATCGGGCAACGGTTGCTGCAACACGGAAGCCGGAATCACCCGCTCCGGCAAATCGTACAACCGCTCGAAACCACGGCGCCCGGCCACGGTGACTTCGCCGGCGGCGAACAACCATTCCAGTGCATGCTTTTCCGCGCTCCAATCCCACCACGGTCCGGCTTTTTCCTTGCGGGTCGACAAGCTGCCGGCGCCCAGAGCGCCCTGCTCCTCGACCGACGCCAGCACCCGGCGAATGGTGTCCTGTTGCTCACGACCGAATCGCGCCAGTTGCTGATAGATGTCTTCGCCGCGTCTGGCCCGCTGCATTCGCCAGCCCATCAACGGATACATCGACAGCGGTAACAGTGACGCCTCATGCCCCCAGTATTCGAACAGAGAGCGGCGCCGACCCGAGCTCCAGGCAGCCTGGTCAAGCAAGTCAGAAGAATAGGAACCGAGACGGGAAAACAGCGGGAGGTAGTGCGAGCGCACCACAGCGTTGACGGAATCGATCTGCAACAGGCCGAGGCGTTCGATCAGCCGGTTGAGGTGTGTCGTCTTGACGACCGGCGGCTGGCGCCCGTTGAACCTTTGGGCAGCCAGTGCCAGACGTCGAGCCTGTTTAAGGGAAAAGGACAATGTCGCGGGCATGTGTACCTCCATGTCTGCTCGCAACCTACCTCACCTGAAAGGGATTTGTGTAGCGTTCGCCCCATCATTTATGCATCGGATCGTCCCAGAACGGCCGCACCGCTTCGTGCTCGACATCGGCGCGGCTGACCCCGATGTCCTTCAACGCTTCGTCGCTCAGACTGGCGAGCAGTTCACGTTCGCGATGCAGTTCGTACCAGCGGCTGAACTTGTGCAACAGATCGGAAACGATATGACCGGAAAATTTTTCTTCACCTGCATACTCTCTTTGACCTTTCATCGTGTTGCCTCCTTTTTGGGATGGCTCAAGTCTCGCGCCGGCGCTACGATCAATCCAACGAATGTTTCTGATGGCATGCATCACGGAGATTCATCAATTGTCGGCCTACCCCAGTATCGATACCGATGTCCTGCGTACCTTCGTCGCCATTGCCGATCAGGGCGGGTTCACCCGCGCCGGTGAAATGGTCAACCGCACACAGTCGGCAGTGAGCATGCAGATGAAGCGCCTGGAGGAGGACGTGTTGCAGCGCCAGTTGTTCGAGCGCGACGGACGTCAGATACGCCTTACTGCCGAAGGCCAGGTGCTGCTCGGTTACGCGCGGCGCATCCTGAAACTGCACAGCGAAGTGTTCAATACCCTGCGCGAACCGCATATGGTCGGCACCGTGCGCATCGGCACGCCGGACGATTACGTGATGCGGTTTCTGCCGGGAATCCTCTCGCGCTTCGCCCAGTTCTATCCGCTGATCCAGATCGAAGTGCATTGCGAATCCACCCGCCAATTGCTGCAACGCACCGACCTGGACCTGTCGATCGTCACTCGCGAGCCGGGCAACGAAATCGGCCAGTTGCTGCGCAAGGAACGTTTCGTGTGGGCCGAGGCGCAGAATTTCAGCGCCCACGAACAAACCCCGTTGCCGCTGGCGATGTTCAACAGCGATTGCTTCTGTCGTCTGTGGGCCTGCAATGCGCTGGATGCCATGGGTCGCGAATACCGCATCGCCTACAACAGCACCAGCCTGTCGGCGTTGATGGCGGTGGTGAGCGCGGGCCTTGCGATCACCGCGCAACTGGAAAGCCTGATCACGCCGGACATGCGCATTCTCGGCGCGGCCGAGGATCTGCCGCTGTTGCCCGAGGCCAGCATCATGCTGATCCGCAACCTGAACAACCCGTCGCCGATCACCGAATGCCTGGCCGAGCACATCGTCGAAGGTTTCAAACTTTAAAGGCGAGCATCACCGCACAGAGCACCAGGAACCCGCAGAACAGTCCACGCAGGAGCTTTTCCGGCATTGCGTGGGCGACCTTCACGCCCCAACTGATGCTGGCCAGACCACCGATGGCCAACGGCAGCCCGATCATCCAGTTCACTTCGTGATGCACCGCGTACGTGACCAGCGTCACACCGGTGCTCGGCAATGCCAGCGCCAGCGACAGTCCCTGAGCAACCACCTGAGTGGTGCCGAACAGACTGGTCAGCACTGGCGTCGCCACCACCGCCCCGCCGACACCGAACAAGCCGCCCATGGCGCCCGACGCCGCGCCCAGTACACCCAGCCACGGCCATGAATAACGCATTTCGGAACTCGCTGAAGGGCGCGTGCCGAACATGCGCACCAGATTGTAGGCGGACAACGCCACGAGGAACGCGACAAAACCGATGCGCATGGTTTGCGCGTCGATACCCACGGCCCAGATCGAGCCGATCCACGCAAAACAGAACCCCATGACCGCCAGCGGCAAAGCATGTCGGAGTTCGATGCGGTTTCGCTGGTGATAACGCCACAGCGCCAGCATCACGTTAGGCACGACCATCACCAGCGCCGTGCCTTGGGCAATCTGTTGATCGAGACCGAACCACACGCCCAGTAGCGGAATGGCGATCAGACCACCGCCAATGCCGAATATCCCGCCCAGGGTGCCAAGGGCAGCGCCGAACAACAGGTACAGCAAAAATTCGATCACAGCCGGACTCCTCATACGTCAGGCGGTTCATCCTACGCAGTCGGCGCTGGCACGGAAACGCACAGCAACGCACAATGGCTGTGCGAAATCCGCATAAGCACTGGATTGATTCATGAACCCCAATCAATTGACCGAACAGCTCGGATTGTTTCTCGACGTGCTTGAGAGCGGCAGCTTTTCTGCCGCTTCACGCCGGCACCCGCTGACGCCTTCCGCTGTCGCCCGGCGCATCGATAGTCTGGAAAGCGTTGTCGGCAGCCAGTTGTTTATCCGCAGCACCCATGCAGTGCGAGCGACACCGGCCGGTCTGGCATTTGCCGAACGGGCGCGGCGAATCGTTGCCGAGCTGCAATTGGCCCGCGCTGAAGCGGTGTCCCTGAGCAGCGCGCCGGAAGGTCTGATTCGAGTAGATGCTCCGGCAGCGTTCGGGCGGCGGCATCTTGCGCCGGTGATTGCCGATTTTCTGGTCCTGTATCCGGGCCTCGATGTGCAGTTGCATCTGATCGACAGCTTCGTCGACATGGGCGGCTCAAACCTGGGCAAGGTCGATCTGGTGCTGCGTGCCGGGCAAATGGCTGATACCCGGCTGGTCGCCACCCCGTTGGCGAGCATAGTGCGCATCGCCTGTGCCAGTCCAGACTATCTCAAGCGTCGCGGCGTGCCGGGCGAGCCCGCTCAGTTGGGCGAACATGACGGCCTCGATTGGGACGGCCTCGCTCCACCCTTCGCCTGGCGGTTCGAACGGGACGGTCAGATGCAGCTGCACCGTCCGGCGCGGATCCGCATGAGTGCCAATAACGCCGAGGCGCTGGTCTGCGGTGCGCTCGCGGGACTCGGGATCGCGCATCTGCCGACCTGGCTGGCCAGTGAATACCTGTTGCGTGGCGAGTTGCTGCCGCTGTTCTGCGAAAACGGCCTGCCGAAACCGGAGAGCAGCGGCATCTATGCGCTGCGCCTGGAACAGCAGGCCAGTTCCCGCAGCCGCCTGCTGCTGGAGTACCTCAAGACCCGCTTCAGCCCCGTGCCGCCGTGGGATCTGGCGCTGCAACGGGAGCTGGGCCGCCAATGATCGAGCCGTCACCGCCACAATTGTCTGGCGCATTAAAGATTCGAGCGCTAGATTCAACTGCATTATCGTTCAAGGCACCGACATGACCACCGATCGCAACACCACCGATCACTGCGAAGAACTGCTGCTCGACAATCAGGCCTGCTTCGCCCTGCATTCCACCTCGCTCATGATGACCAAGGTCTACAAGCCACTGCTGCAAGCGCTTGGGCTGACTTATCCGCAATATCTGGCAATGATGGTGCTGTGGGAGAAGGATGGTCTGACCGTCGGAGAAATCAGCACGCGCCTGCTGACGGATCCAGGTTCCCTGACACCCCTGCTCAAGCGTCTGGAAGGTGAAGGCTTGCTGAGCCGGACCCGCAGTCGCGAGGATGAACGGGTGGTGATCGTCGAGCTGACCGCACAGGGACGCGCCTTGAAGGACAAGGCCCGAAGTGTTCCGCCCTGCATTCTGGGAGCCAGCGGATTCACCGTGGAGCGTCTGCAAAACCTGCAAGCCGAGTTGCAGGCCTTGCGTGGTCATCTGCAGGACAGCCTGATTTAAGCGTCCCCTTCCTTGCAGGAGCAGCCTCGCACCTGCAGGGAAATCGCATTTTTCTCTGCCTTACCCCTCCCCCGAAAATTATTTTCTCTCGTTCTTCTATCAAAAAAACCTTTCATATCAAGAGGTTGAGATTTCATCTCGAGCTTATCCACGTCTCGTTTCCATGCTTCTTAAAAAATTATCTTGCGCACTAAATATTAGCGAAGTACATTTACTTCGCACCTGGTTAGCGCGCAAACAATTAGCGCAACAAATCACACAATCGACGAGGATCACTCCATGCAAACTCTCTACACCGCAATCGCAACCTCCACTGGCGGCCGTGACGGTCGTGCGATCTCCAGCGACAACGTACTCGACGTGAAACTCGCCACCCCGAAAGAACTCGGCGGTGCCGGTGGCGCGGCCACCAATCCCGAGCAACTGTTCGCCGCCGGTTATTCGGCCTGTTTCATCGGCGCCCTGAAATTCGTTGCCAGCCAGACCAAACGCAAGATCCCGGACGACGCGTCGATTACCGCTCACGTCGGCATCGGTCAGATTCCTGGCGGTTTCGGTCTGGACATCGACCTGCACATCAGCCTGCCAGGTCTTGAACAGGCCGACGCACAGAGCCTGGTCGACGCTGCGCACCAGGTCTGCCCGTATTCCAACGCCACTCGCGGCAACGTCGATGTGCGTCTGCACGTCACCGTGTAATCACTGACACTCAGGCCCGTACAGGAAATGAACATGAACACTTTCAGCAAAGTCTTGACCGGTACCCTTCTCGCTCTGTCCATCCACAGCGCATTTGCCGGGGAGGTTGAACACAACACCCAGGCGTTCCTCGATGTGCTGAATGCCGGCACCGGCAAACCGATGGAACAGCTGACCCCCAAGGATGCCCGAGCCGTTCTGACCGGCGCACAGTCCGGGGTCAAACTGACGTTGCCCAAGGCGGACGTCAGCGAGAAGACCATCCAGGTCGATGGCCAACCGTTGAGCCTGACCATCGTCCGGCCGGCCGGAGTCAAGGGCGAGCTGCCGGTGTTCATGTTCTTCCACGGCGGTGGCTGGGTGCTCGGGGATTTCCCGACCCACGAACGTCTGGTGCGGGATCTGGTGGTCGGTTCGGGGGCGGCGGCGGTGTTCGTCAACTACACCCCTTCGCCGGAAGCGCATTACCCGGTGGCGATCAACCAGGCTTACGCGGCGACCAAGTGGGTGGCCGAACACGGCAAAGAAATCAACGTCGACGGCAAACGTCTGGCGGTGGCGGGCAACAGTGTTGGCGGCAACATGGCGGCAGTCGTCGCCCTGATGGCCAAAGACAAAGGCACCCCGGCGATCAAATTCCAGGTGCTGCTGTGGCCGGTAACCGATGCCAATTTCGATACGGGTTCGTATAACCAGTATGCCGAGGGGCACTTCCTCACCCGCAACATGATGAAGTGGTTCTGGGACAACTACACCACCGACGCCAACCAGCGTAACGAGATCTACGCCTCGCCGCTGCGGGCCACCACCGCGCAGTTGAAAGGTCTGCCGCCTGCACTGGTACAGACTGCGGGGGCCGACGTACTGCGTGACGAAGGCGAAGCCTACGCCCGTAAACTCGACGAAGCCGGCGTGCCGGTTACCTCGGTACGCTACAACGGCATGATCCACGACTACGGTTTGCTCAACGTGGTCAGCCAGGTGCCGGCGGTGCGTTCGGCGATGCTGCAGGCTTCGGAAGAACTGAAGCAACACCTGAAGAACTAATTTTCATCAGGTACAAAAAAGCCCGACTCAATGGTCGGGCTTTTTTGTGCGACTCGGCAGAAGAATTACTTCTTGCTGCGGCTCTTGAAAGAACCGTCGCGGGTGTCGATATCGATCCATTCGTCGATTTCGATGAAGTCGGCAACCTGGACTTCAGTACCGTTCGCCAGCTTGGCAGGCTTCATGACTTTACCGGAGGTATCGCCGCGAGCAGCGTTTTCGGTGTAGACAACCTGACGGCTGATGGTGGTCGGCAGTTCTACCGATACCACTTTCTCTTCGTACATGGTCAGGGCGCAAACGTCCTGCATGCCTTCTTCGATGTACGGCAGAACGGCTTCGATGTCCTCGGCGTTCAGTTCGTACATGGTGTAGTCGGTGGTGTCCATGAACGTGTAGGCGTCACCGCTGATGAAGGACAGGGTCACTTCCTTGCGGTCGAGGATCACGTCGTCCAGTTTGTCGTCTGCAAAGTAAACGGTTTCAGTCTTGTAACCGGTCAGCAGGTTCTTCAGCTTGGTCTTCATGATCGCGCTGTTGCGACCTGACTTGGTGAATTCAGTTTTCTGAACCAGCCAAGGATCGTTGTCGATACGCAGCACGGTACCAGGTTTGAGTTCTTTACCAGTTTTCATTGCGAATATCCGAATTTGGATGGGATGTACAAAAATCTAGGCCGCGTATCATAGCCAATTTCGGTAAAAATGTACCAGCGCCGTCGCAAGATCGGCTTGCAAGGCTTGTTCCAGAGACCATGCTTCGGCGTGTGACTGCAACTGTGACCAGTGCTCACGAACCGCGAGCCAGTGCTGCCCGACCGGCTGGCCGCTGCACCATGCACGCCAGAAACCGCTCGTCGCATCGGCCGCTGCGGGTGAAAGAGCTCCCGTGTACAGGGCCAGGAAGGCATCGAGCTTGTCCATGTGGATGTCCTCATCCTGCTGGTAGATGTGCCACAGCATCGGTCGCCCCGCCCATTGCGCCCGAACGAAAGAGTCCTCGCCACGAACTGCGTTGAAATCGCAGCACCACAACAGGCGATCGTATTGATCCTGATGGATGAACGGAACGACCTGTACGGTGAGCGCCCCGCGAATCTGCAAGTCCCCCGCTTTCAGCGACTCCACCTCCAGCCAGCGGGCGACATCACCGACAATCCGCCCTTCCGGCACCAACAGATGAGTGGGTGACACATCGGCAGCCAGCACATCCAGCCAACTGGCCAGGCCCGGGTTTTCGTAGGCGAACAATGAAATCAATAGCGCGTCGGATGCAGGCGCAATCCCCAGCCCTTGCAGGAATTGCCGCTGCGACGCCCGATCACGTTGAAATGCCTGACGCTGCTCGATCAGATTTCGCTCGCGCAGCAATCCGCCCGTATCCGGTTGAAACCCGGGAAAAAAGAAATAGCGCTGCACCGACTTGTATTTCACCGAGGGTAAACGGTGACATCCGACGACCCAGTCTTCGGCGCTGAGATAGTCGAGGTTCAACCACAACGGACGCTGTTGGCGCTCAGCCATGGCATCCATGTATCGAGTCGGCAACTGACAGGCAAACGCAGCGATCACCACATCGGCAGCGTCCGTTTCCGGCCATTCAGCAGGCCAGTGCCGAACCTCGACACCTTGCTGCCACTGCGTATCGAGATGGATGTCGAGTTCGGGACACAGCCGCTCGAACGCTCGCAGATCATCGACCCAAAGCCGCACCGTCAGCGCATGCTCGGCCACCAGTTGCCGGGCCAGGCGCCAGGTCACTCCGATGTCGCCGTAGTTATCGACCACGGTGCAGAAGATGTCCCAGCGGGTTTTCGGTTGCGGCATTCAAGACTCCCGTTGGCAAAAGCGACGATTGTCCGCATAAATGTCCGGGTACAGAAGAGCCGACGGCAATTAATCTTCGTGCGACAATTGCATTCGCCCGCAATCATCCGCCAGGAGGCCGCCATGCCCTACCGCCCCACTCCTCGTCGCCCGTTGTCCGTTCAGCTTAGTCCGCTGCAATTGACCGGCAGCATTGCCCTGGGCCTGTGGCTGGGTTTCCTGGCCATTGTGCTGACATGCTGGCTCGCTTCGATGTTGTTCAGCCGTCAATTGCAACCGGTGGCCGATGCAGTGCAACAACTGAGCAAGCCTGCGGCAGTCGCCCAGCCGCAGCCGGAGGCCGAGCCGCAAAACCGCCTGTTCGAACAATACGAAGAAAACCTGCGCAAGAACGAGCAGCAGAATCGACTGGATCAGGCCCGCAGCAATACACGCAACCAGTCGAACCCGAAATGCCAGTTCTGGCTCCAGCAGGATCAGACCGCACCAAGCGAAAAGAGCCGCGCCAACGTCCTGCAATTCTGCGATTGATCATGAACAAGCACACGGTCCACCAACTGATTATCGACAAGCTGCGCGCTGATCTCGAGATCGCCGAACGCGCTGCGTTGACGGCATACGAAACCGCGACTCACGAAGAGAACATTGCGGAGAACAAGTACGACACCCTCGGGCTCGAGGCGTCTTACCTGGCAGCCGGACAAGCAAGGCGGGTCGATGAAATCCGCCAGTCACTGGCGCGGTGCCAGAACCTGATACTGCGAGCTTATGACGAACGACGCGGTATCGAGCTCGGCGCCCTGCTCGGCCTGGAAGACGAAAACGGCCGCGAACAATGGCTGTTTCTGGCGCCGGATGCGGCGGGCCTGAAAGTCGACGTGGTGGGTCAGCCGATCACCGTCATCACCCCGCGTTCGCCGCTGGGCCAAAGCCTGCTGGGCAAGGCCGAGGGTGATGAGGTGGAGGTTCTGGTGGCGGGCACCCGGCAACAGTTCGCTGTCACCGAGGTGCTGTAGAGAGGAACTCAGTGGACGGGCAGTTCGACGCCTTCGAACAGCTCTTCCAGCTCCTGCTTGTTGTGGCACTGAATGGCCTTGGCCATCACTTCACGAGTCAGGTGCGGTGCAAATTTCTCGATGAAGTCGCACATGAAGCCGCGCAGGAAGGTACCGCGACGGAAACCGATCTTGGTCACGCTGGATTCGAACAGTTCGCTGGCATCGAGCACCACCAGGTCGTTGTCGAGTTTGGTATCGACGGCCATTTTGGCCACGATGCCCACACCCAGCCCCAGGCGCACATAGGTCTTGATTACGTCAGCGTCGGCAGCGGTGAACACTACCTTCGGTGTCAGGCCGCGATGGCTGAAGGCTTCGTCGAGTTTCGAACGGCCAGTGAAACCGAACACGTAAGTCACGATCGGGTATTCGGCCAGCGCTTCGAGAGTCAACTTCGGCAATCGGGTGAGCGGGTGGCCCTGAGGCACCACCACGCAGCGGTTCCAGCGATAGCACGGCATCATCACCAGATCGCCGAACAGCTCCAGCGCTTCGGTGGCGATGGCGAAATCCACGGTGCCATCAGCGGCCATTTCAGCGATCTGCATCGGCGAACCCTGATGCATATGCAGCGCCACATCCGGGTATTGCTTGATGAAATTGCTGATGACCGGCGGCAGTGCATAACGCGCCTGGGTGTGGGTGGTGGCGATCGACAGGGTACCCTTCTTCTCGTTGGAGAATTCCTGGGCAATCTGCTTGATGCTTTCGACCTTACGCAGGATTTCGCCGGCGGTGCTGATAATGCGCTCGCCGGCCGGGGTTACGCGGGTCAGGTGCTTGCCGCTGCGGGCGAACACTTCGACGCCCAGTTCGTCTTCCAGCAGGCGGATCTGTTTACTGATGCCCGGTTGCGAGGTGTAAAGGCTTTGGGCTGTAGCGGAAACGTTGAGGTCGTGGTGCGCCACTTCCCAGATGTAGCGCAATTGTTGAAGCTTCATATGTATCCCTCAAAGCAGGTAGACGCCACGGGCATCAGCGACGGTATATAACTATATTAATGGTTTGGAGAATAAATCTAGAACTTTTTATCAAAAGGCCATTATTCCTGCTTCAGCGATCCCCCCGCCGCCGACGCTCCACGAGCGGCACCATGTAAACCGGCACCTTGGACAATTGCAGCAGGCGGGTCGCCGTGCGCCCCAAGGGTGTTTCCGCCCCGACCCCGTGGCTGTGACTTCCTACGATCAGCAAATCGACGGAGAGTTTCTGGACCTGGTCGAGAATCACCTGCGACGGATCGCCCTGCAGCACCCGCACTGAACAAATCCTTTGCAGATCCTGCTCGCCCTCATCCCCCAGTTCTTCGCGAAAGCTGTCGAGCACCCGCTGCTCGATATTGGCGATTACGGTCTGCAGCCCCTGACGTTGAAACTCGTTCAACGACTGCTCGTCGAGATAACTCTGCAATACCGATTCGGCGAACAACCCCAAGGGCTCCACCGCGTGCACCACATGCAAGTCGGCATCGAACGTTCGAGCCATCGCCAGGGCATGCTGCATCACTAACGGTGCGTACAGACCGAGGTCAGTGGCATACAGCATCGAACGAATCATATGACCTCCTTGCAAGCCAACATGGCGGAGATTTGATTCAGCTTAGCAGTGCCGAGACGAGTGCGACGGTCAGCGCAATGTCTTGAAGCACGAGGGCTTCAGACCGCCGATTCGTTGCTGATGCCATGGGGGACATGGCCGGTGGCGACCACTTCACGAGCCAGTTCGCAATGGCCGGCCTGATCGTCGAAGAACACATCGGCGGCAAAGGCTTCGAGGAAGGCGGATTTGGTCAGACCGCCCAGAAACAGCGATTCGTCCAGCCGGATGTCCCACTCACGCAAGGTGCGGATCACCCGCTCGTGGGCCGGTGCCGAGCGTGCGGTGACCAGTGCGGTGCGGATAGGACAGTTATCGTCCGGGAACTCACGCTGCAACAGATTGAGCGCCGCCAGGAAGCCCTTGAACGGTCCACCGCGCAACGGCTCGCGAGCGGACTCACGCTCTTTGGCCTGAAAGGCTTCCAGGCCACCGGACTGATAGACCCGCTCCGACTCGTCGGAAAACAGCACCGCGTCGCCGTCGAACGCGATGCGTAACTCATCGCTGGCGGCACGGCTGGCGCCACCGGAAAGAATCGTCGCCGCTGCGAAACCGTTGTCCAGCGCCGATCGCACGTCTTCGGCATGGGTGGAAAGAAACAGGTCGCAGCCGAACGCCTTGAGATACGGATAAGGACTGCGCCCGCCGACAAACGCCGCTCGGGAAATCGCCAGGCCGTAATGATCGATGGAGTTGAACACCCGCAGACCGGTATCGGCACTGTTGCGCGACACCAGAATCACCTCGACCCTGGCACGGCCGAGGTGAGCGTTGAGTTTCAGGAGTTTCTCTACCAGCGCAAAGGCATCGCCCGGCGCCAGGACTTCATCTTCGTGTTCGATCTGATATTGCCGATAGGCCTCAACGCCACTCGACAGGTACACCTTGTGGCTCTCGCTCAGGTCGAACAGGGCACGGGACGAAATCGCCAGCACCAGTTTGTCATCGATGTTCTTGGCCATGTCTTTCCCCCAATTCCCTCAACGAATCGACTCAGGTGTTACGCCGGTCAATGAATCCCAACGTGCGATACAGCGCCTCGATACGCGGCAGTTCACAGCCTGCCGCTTTTGCCGCCGCTAGAGGTCGAGCGTAGATGGCGTCCAGCTCCAGCGGTCGCTTGTGCAGAAAATCGTGATACATGCTCGGCCAATAGTCAGGCATCTTCTCGGTCATCATGAACAGGTATTCGGCGTAACCGGGCGGCATGTCATGCCCGCAGGCCTTGGCGCCCTGCACCACTTCAGCCATCAGCGCCTGGATCAATGCGCGGCTGTCAGCGTCGGCCATCAGCGGTGTCGTGCTTGCCCCGAGCAGCACCGAAAGACCGTTGTAAGGAATGTTCCAGACCAGTTTCTGCCACCGCGCCTGATGCAGGTTCGGCATCGCCTGAGAGTCGATACCGGCGGTGCGGAACAGGCCGGCGCCCTCTTCGACAATTGCAAAGCGCGCCGATTCATCGGTTGCGGGACCGCTGTGATAACCGACGTTGACTGCACCGAGCGCCTGATGGGTGATCTGCCCCGGGCCGTCGCGATGAACGCAAATCAGGCACAACCCGCCCAGCAAATGCAGGGACTCGGGCAGCAACGCGCGCAAACTGTCTTCGACATCCAGACCATTCTGCAACACCAGCACTCTGGCACCGGATTTCGCCGCCTGAATGATCGATGGCGCTAGCCCCGCATTACTGGTGGTCTTGGCGCCGACCAGCAACCAGTCGCAGGGTGGCATGTCCTCAGCGGACGAATACGCTTGCACCGGGTTCAGCGTCAGTGCGCCATGCACCGCGCTGTTCACCTGCAAGCCCCGCTCGGCGACTGCGGAAAATTCGCTGCGCAGCAAAAAGTGCACATCAAACCCGGCCCGCGCCAGCATCAAGCCGTAAAACCCTCCGATTGCACCGGTGCCGATAATCCCCACCACCGGTTTATTCGCTGCTCCCATCACGGCAACTCCTCTGCAATTCGACCCAGCGCTTGAGCCACCGCTGCATTCAGATCAGTGGCATTCAGGCGCGTGTGTACTGCCCCAAAGAACTCGCCGTCGCGCACCACGAACAGCGCCGGCAAATGAAAGACCTGATAACGCTCCACCAGACCGCCGTTGTTGCCGGCGTCGATCCAGCACAGACGATCGATTGCCAGATCCAGTCCGGGCAAGATTTCGCGGGCATAACGGCAACTGGCGCAACCGACACTGGTGAAAATCACCAGCGAAACGCCGCTCATCGCCAGCAGCCGTTGGTCGGCGTCGAAATCGGTCAGCTGCGATTCGAGCACTATACTGGGGGAAAAAATGTCAGATGGCCGACACAGGGAGTCTGTGCTCATGGGACGGTTTATTCCTCATCCGGATGATGTGCCCGTCGAATTGACGTTGCTCAAACCTGAGTGTATTTCGCGGCAACAGCTGCACACTATCAGCCTCGGCGGCATCGCTTGCAATTATCACCGTGCCTGGCGCCACGGCACTGCGCTGCAGGTGCGCATGCCGACCCTCAATGCCGATATCTGCTACCCGGGCTATGTGGCCTGGTGCCTGCGGCGCAAGAGAGGCTATCTGGTGGGCATCGCCTTCACCGACGAACAGTCCCTGTTCAGTGCGAGAATGGGTGAGCAGGTATGCCAGATCGAGCGCTACTGCCGCCTCAACGACGCCCATGACGATCTTCAGGACATTCAGGCGCTGGCGCTGCAATGGGTCGAACAGCACGCCGACGAGTTCTCCCACGACACTGTCCGCAAGGCTTTTGCACAACCTGTGCTGGACTGAACAGTTACTTGCCCATTGTCGACAGGCGCCCGACGCGCTAAGGTTCGGCTCCCCGACGCGCTCAAATCTGCTGTGCTCCGCCGCGCGGGGATCGCTGGCGGCCGGCATCCGTGACCTGACGAGTAAACGATGGCTGATTTACCGATCAACGACCTAAACGTCGCCTCCAACGAGACCCTGATCACTCCCGATCAGCTCAAGCGTGATATCCCTCTGAGCGACGCTGCCCTGCGCACCGTCACCAAGGGTCGCGAAGTCATCCGCAACATTCTCGATGGCACCGACCACCGCCTGTTCGTGGTCATCGGGCCCTGCTCGATTCACGACATCAAGGCCGCTCACGAGTACGCCGACCGCCTGAAAGCACTGGCGGCGGAAGTCTCGGACACCCTGTATCTGGTCATGCGCGTGTATTTCGAAAAACCGCGCACCACGGTCGGCTGGAAAGGCCTGATCAACGACCCGTACCTGGACGACTCGTTCAAGATCCAGGACGGTCTGCACATCGGTCGCCAGTTGTTGCTGGACCTGGCCGAGAAAGGCCTGCCCACCGCCACCGAAGCCCTCGATCCGATCTCCCCGCAATATCTGCAGGACCTGATCAGCTGGTCGGCCATCGGCGCCCGCACCACCGAATCCCAGACCCACCGCGAAATGGCTTCCGGCCTGTCCTCGGCGGTCGGTTTCAAGAACGGCACCGACGGCGGCCTGACCGTAGCGATCAACGCCTTGCAGTCGGTTTCCAGCCCGCACCGATTCCTGGGTATCAACCAGGAAGGTGGCGTGTCTATCGTCACCACCAAAGGCAACGCCTACGGCCACGTGGTATTGCGCGGCGGCAACGGCAAGCCGAACTATGACTCGGTCAGTGTCGCCCTGTGCGAGCAGGCGCTGAACAAGGCCAAGATCAAGCCGAACATCATGGTCGATTGCAGCCACGCCAATTCCAACAAGGATCCTGCGTTGCAACCGCTGGTGATGGAGAACGTCGCCAACCAGATCCTCGAAGGCAATCAGTCGATCATTGGTCTGATGGTCGAGAGCCACCTGAACTGGGGCTGCCAGGCGATCCCGAAAGACCTCGCCGACCTGCAATACGGCGTTTCGATCACCGATGCCTGCATCGACTGGTCGGCCACCGAAACCACCTTGCGCAGCATGCACGCCAAGCTCAAGGATGTTCTGCCGAAACGTCAGCGCAGCTGATCACGGTTTCGCGGGCATAAAAAAACGCCGGGCATTGCCCGGCGTTTTTCATGTGTGCTGCGAAATCATTCAGATCTTGGCGGTGCGCCGCTGATGACGCTCCATGTAGCGCTCCACATAGGAGCAGGAGGGGATGACCGTGTAGCCCATTTCATCGGCGTATTGAAGTGCCCGCTCGGTCAGGGCTGCCGCGATGCCTCGGCCACGCAGCGCATTGGGCACGAATGTGCGGTAGATATCCAGAGTCTGTTTCCCCAGATCCATATAGGTCAGGTAGGCACGATGACCGTCCACATTGGTCTCGAACTGATGACCAGCCTGGTCATGGTGGATGGACAACGCCTCGCTCATCACTACTCCTCGCGGGTCTCGAATCTGACCCCTACCTTACCGATGTTTTCCCGGCGAAGGAACATCTACGCCACCCCGTGCCTGATGGACACCGAGAAGAACCGCACCGATCTCGCGCAACCCGAGCACGTATCAAATAGTAGGCACCAATGCCGAAAATGCTCAAGGCACACTCGTCATCAGGCTGATTGACGGGGCAGTTCCGGTGGATTCACGACCGGTTCGGGAGAAGCTCCTCCCGCGTCGAAAGGTTGAACATCGCCGGATGTTGAGACTTAAGACGTACCGCCAGTTTTAAAGTCACCTGAACATGGACAAAGATAGGTGAACTGTCACGCAAAACCGGAACAAAAGTGTAGACGAATCCATATAGACGGGCACTCGCCAAGATGGGCGAAAGAGCACCAGGCAACGGGAACTTTTTCTCAATAACTCGCTCACGTCGGACCTTACAGTTGAATATTTTTTATACAACTGCGCCAAAAGTTGCTCGAAAAAGAATCAACGCCTACAATTTTTTTTGCTTCTTGCCTTACGTCAGTTTACTTACTACAAGTAATGGGTAGTATGTACGCCGGCTATTTCCTCAATCGGAGGAGACAGCCACTTAATTGAAAGTCCTTGAAGGGGAACACGATGAACAACGTTCTGAAATTCTCTGCTCTGGCTCTGGCCGCAGTTCTGGCTACCGGTTGCAGCAGCGCATCGAAAGAAACCGAAGCACGTCTGACCGCTACTGAAGACGCAGCTGCTCGCGCTCAAGCTCGTGCAGACGAAGCATACCGTAAAGCTGATGAAGCTCTGGCTGCTGCTCAAAAAGCACAGCAGACTGCTGACGAAGCAAACGAGCGTGCTCTGCGTATGCTGGACAAAGCCAGCCGCAAGTAATAATCCTTCGGGATTGTTATCAAGCCGACCCGTTTTTACGGGTCGGTTTTTTTTTGCCTGAAATTTTCTTCATGCAATAAAAAACCCGCCGACGCGCAAGCATCGGCGGGTTCTGTTCCCGGGCTTACTGTTGCAGGTCGAACGGTGCGCTCGACGCGACAGGTGCCGAGGTATTCGGGCTGCCGATCTCCGTAGGCAAGCCGTCTTCCGCCGCCACCACATCACGCACCACATCCCAGTTCATGCGCAGGTTGTTGGTGATGTCGTCACGCTTGAGCATCGCGTTGATCACTGCGGTGTGCTTGTCGACCACCGACGGGTTGCCCTTGTCGTCGATCGGCGTGTGCGCCTCCAGATAAACCTTGCCGCCGCTGCGACCGAACTTGTACGCATCGTTGATGATCCGCACCGAAGTCCCCACCGGCACCATGCTGGCCATCTCCAGCACGTTGTTGTTGAACATGCGGAAGCAGCCGTGGCTGGTGCGCATGCCGATGCCGAACTTCTTGTTCGAACCGTGGATCAGGTAGCCCGGCGTGCCCAGTGTGAACTTGAACGGCCCCAGCGGATTGTCCGGACCGGCCGGTACGACGTTGGGCAGCGGATCGCCATCGGCGGCGTGCTCGGCCTTGATCGAGGCCGGCGGCGTCCAGGTCGGATTCGGCGTCTTGGCGGTGATCGTGGTGTGGGCGATCGGTGAACCCCAGCCTTCACGACCGATACCCAGCGGGAAGGTGTACACCACGTTCTTGCCTTTCGGGAAGTAGTAGAGACGGTATTCGGCCAGGTTGATCACAATGCCTTCGCGCGGGCCCGGCGGCAGGATGAAACGGGTCGGCAGGATCACCTCGGTACCGGCGCCCGGCAACCACGCGTCGACACCCGGGTTGGCCGCGACCATTTCCGAATAACCCAGATCATAAGTGGTGCCCAGATCGGCAAAGGTGTCTTCGTACTTGGCCTTGATTACTTGCACCTGGCCGATGATGTCCTCACCAGGCGGTGGCAGGGGAAACTCCAATGCGGCAACGGGACCGGCCACACACAGGGCGGCAAGAGACAGGCAGCGGGTGACGGCAGGAAAGCGCGGCAACATCCGGAAAATCCTTCGCAGATCGACAAGGGTATAGGAGCGCGATTGTACACCGCGCCCCGGGAATTCGGGGAGATGCGCCGATGGACAGACGGCACTCTTCATGTTCGAGTCGCGACTGACTGCGAACCTGTGAACCTAGAGCTCGAAACGCAGCTCAGGCCAGATCGGTGAGGTCCCGCGCTTCTGCGATTCGAGAATCGCCCGGCACAGCGAACACAGGCGCTGATCCTGGAACACCCGGCGGTCCACGCTCGACCAGCGCGGTTGCGCCGGCAACAGACTGCCGCACAGGGTCCGGTCAACCGAACCACCGAGTTCCAGTTGACGAGTCACCAGATGCACCCGCACTTCCTGGCAGGCGAACAGATCCAACTGCTCATCAGGCTCGATCAGTTGGTAGGCAAACAGGGACCAGGCAGGGCGCGGCATCGGGTGCTCCATTTAGGGGGGCGCAACATTAGCCGAAAGCCTGCCGCTAGAAAAGCCTCACAGCAGCGGTTTCAGTGTCGGCCAGACATTTTCCAGCAACTTGCCCTGGGCCCCGGCTGCCGGGTGCAGACCATCGGCCTGCATCAACTCCGGGTGTCCGCCCACGCCCTCGAGGAAAAACGGCACCAGCGGGATCTTTTTTTCCTCGGCAAGTTTGCCGTAGACCTGAGCGAAGGCATCGGTGTAACGCTTGCCGTAATTGGGCGGTAACTGCATGCCGAGCAGCAACACCTTGGCACCGGTCTGGCGGGAGCTGTCGATCATCGAAGCAAGATTTTGTTGCAATTGCGCAGGCGGCATTCCGCGCAGGCCATCGTTGCCTCCCAGTTCGAGTATCACCAGCTCGGGCTTGTGCTCTGCAAGCAGCGCCGGCAGCCGCGCCTGGCCTCCGGCACTGGTGTCGCCACTGATGGAGGCGTTGATCACTTTATCGTCAAAACCTTCGGACTTGAGCCGCTGCTCGAGCAACGACACCCACCCCGAGCGGGTATCCAGTCCGAAACCGGCGCTGATACTATCGCCAACGATCAGGACTGTACCCGCCGCTGCGTTCTGGGCCATGCACATCAAGGCCAGGCCAGCACTCAAAAACCACACACGCATCGGATTCTCCATGGGCGCAAGCATTCTCACCGCGAAGAACCTTAGCAAAGTGGTTCCCAGCGCGGAAGGTGAACTGACCATCCTGCACGAACTCGGTCTGGAACTGAACAAGGGCGACAGCCTGGCCATCGTCGGCGCATCCGGCTCCGGTAAATCCACCCTGCTCGGCCTGCTTGCCGGCCTCGATCTGCCAAGCAGCGGCGAAGTCATCCTCGCCGGCCAGTCCCTGGGCAATCTCGACGAAGACCAGCGTGCGCGCATTCGCGCCGAACACGTGGGGTTCGTCTTTCAGTCATTCCAGTTGCTCGACAGTCTCAACGCCCTGGAAAACGTCATGCTGCCGCTGGAACTCGAAGGCCGCAAAGACGCCCGCAGTCGCGCCACCGAACTGTTGCAGCGCGTCGGCCTCGGCCAGCGTCTGACCCACTCGCCGCGCCAACTCTCCGGCGGCGAGCAACAGCGGGTGGCGATTGCCCGGGCCTTCGCCGCCGAGCCGGATGTACTGTTCGCCGACGAGCCCACCGGCAACCTCGACAGCCACACTGGCGAGCGCATCAGCGACTTGCTGTTCGAGATGAACAAGGAGCGCGGCACGACACTGGTGCTGGTGACCCACGACGAACGCCTGGCCCATCGCTGCCGGCGCCTGATCCGACTTGAAGCCGGCCTGCTGGTCGCCCCCCTGGAGCTTTGATGGCACGCCTGCCGCTGTTGCGCCTGCTCAGTCTCGCCCTGCGCCAACTCATGCGCGATGCCCGCGCCGGAGAGTTGCGAGTGCTGTTTTTTGCTTTGCTGGTGGCCGTGGCGGCAAGTACCGCCATCGGCTACTTCGGCGCCCGCCTGAATGGCGCGATGACGTTGCGCGCTACCGAGTTTCTCGGTGCGGATCTGGTCCTCGAAGGCAGCTCCCCCGCACGGCCGGAACAAATCAGGAGCGGCACCGAGCTACACCTCGACCATGCGCAGATCGTTGAATTCTCCAGCGTCATCGCCACCGACAACGGCATTCAGCTGGCGAGCATCAAGGCTGTCGACCGTGCCTATCCACTGCGCGGCGAACTGAAAAGTGCCCCGGCACAGTTTGCTGCCGAAGCGGCGGGTGGCGAACCGCAACCGGGCGAGGCCTGGGTCGAATCGCGCCTGCTCACGGCGCTGGACCTGAAGATCGGCGACAGCATCGACGTCGGTATGAAAACGCTGAAGCTGACCAGGGTGCTGACGTACGAGCCGGATCGCGCCGGCAACTTTTACAGCCTGACGCCACGGGTGCTGATCAACCTCGACGACCTCGCGGCAACCGGCGTGGTCCAGCCCGGCAGCCGCGTGAGCTATCGCGAACTGTGGCGAGGCGAACCCGGTGCGCTGGAAACCTATCGCCAACTGATCAAGCCGGGGCTCGCAGCCAACCAGCGGATTCAGGATGCCCGCGATGGCAACCGGCAGATTGGCGGCGCACTGGGCAAGGCCGAACGCTATCTGAACATGGCGAGTCTGGTCGCCGTGCTGTTGGCTGGCGTGGCGGTGGCACTGTCGGCGAATCGCTTCGCCAGCCGTCGCTTCGATGCCAGCGCCCTGCTTCGCTGCCTGGGACTGTCCCGTCGGGAAACCATGGTTCTGTTCAGCCTGCAACTGGCGGTGCTTGGCCTCTTCGCCAGCCTCGGCGGCGCCTTGCTTGGCTGGCTGGCTCAATTGGGTCTGTTCGCGCTACTGCATGACTTGCTGCCGACCGACGTACCACCGGGCGGCTTGCTCCCGGCGCTGGCGGGGATCGGCACCGGGCTGGTGGCGCTGGCCGGTTTCGCCCTGCCGCCACTGGCCGCATTGGGGCGCGTGCCGCCGCTACGGGTCTTGCGCCGGGACATGCTGCCGATCCCGTCCAGCACCTGGATGGTCTACGGCGCAGCGCTCGGTGCGCTCGGACTGATCATGTGGCGCCTGAGCCTGGATCTGTTGCTGACGTTTGCCTTGCTCGGTGGTGGCGTGGTCGCCGCCCTGATACTGGGCAGTCTGCTGCTATTGCTGCTCAATAGCCTGCGTCGACTGCTGGCGCGTGCCTCGCTGCCATGGCGACTTGGCCTGGGTCAGTTGCTGCGCCACCCGCTGGCGGCTGCCGGACAGTCACTGGCGTTCGGTCTGATCCTGCTGTCCATGGCGCTGATCGCCTTGTTGCGCGGCGAACTGCTCGACACCTGGCAGAACCAGTTGCCGAAAAACGCCCCGAACTATTTCGCCCTGAACATCCTGCCGGCAGACAAACAGGCCTTCACCGATCACCTGATCGACGTCTCGGCCCAGGCCGCGCCGCTGTACCCGGTGGTGCCGGGGCGGCTGATCAGTATCAACGGCGAAGCGGTGCAGCAGATCGTCAGCAAGGACTCGGCCGGCGACCGGGCGATACAGCGCGATTTGAGCCTGACCTGGGCCGCTGACTTGCCAGCAGGCAACAAGATCACAGCAGGTTCGTGGTGGAGCGGACAACCCTCGGACGAGATTCCAGGGGTCTCGGTGGAAAGCAAGGTCGCCGAAAGCCTCAAGCTCAAACTGGGCGATCACCTGGTGTTTAGCGTTGGCGGAGTCAACCGCGAAGCGAAAGTCACCAGCCTGCGCGAGATCAACTGGGACAACTTTCAGCCGAACTTCTTCATGATCTTCCAGCCCGGCACCCTGAAGGATTTGCCGGCGACCTACCTCACCAGCTTCTATCTGGCCCCCGGTCACGACCAGCAGATTGTCGAGTTGTCGCGAGCGTTTCCGGCCGTGACCATCCTGCAGGTCGAAGCCCTGCTCGAACAACTGCGCAGCATCCTCGCCCAGGTCACCCTGGCCGTGGAGTACGTGTTGTTGTTTGTGTTGGCGGCCGGGATGGCCGTACTGTTTTCCGGGTTGCAGTCGACGCTTGATGAACGTATCCGCCAGGGCGCGCTATTACGTGCACTGGGGGCGGAACGGCAGTTGCTGGTCAAGGCCCGTCGGATCGAGTTCGGTCTGTTGGGCGCGGTCAGCGGGTTGCTGGCGGCCATCGGTTCGGAGGTGGTGAGTCTGGTGTTGTATCGCTTCGCGTTCGACCTGCCCTGGCACCCGCATCCATGGTTGCTGGTGCTGCCGCTGATCGGTGCGGCCCTGATCGGTGGTGCCGGCGTGTTCGGCACCCGTCGGGCACTGAATGCGAGCCCGCTGACAGTGTTGCGCGAGGGTTGATAGACTCCGGCCCTCACTACCACATGAAGTTGCCATGAGCCGTTATCGCCCTCCCCGCACCGCTGGCACCGCGCTGATCACCCCTGAAGGTGAAGCGCGGATGCGCGCCGAATTCCATGAGCTGTGGCATGTACGCCGCCCCCAGGTGACCCAGGCCGTCAGTGAAGCGGCAGCACAGGGTGACCGCTCGGAAAATGCCGAGTACACCTACGGCAAGAAAATGCTCCGCGAAATCGACAGTCGCGTGCGTTTTCTCACCAAGCGTCTTGAAGCACTGAAGGTCGTCAGTGAAAAACCGAGCGATCCGAACAAGGTCTACTTCGGCGCCTGGGTGACCATCGAGGACGAGGACGGCAAACAGTCACGCTATCGAATTGTCGGACCGGATGAACTTGATCTGAAACTGGGTCTGATCAGTATCGACTCGCCGCTGGCCCGCGCCCTGATCGGCAAGGCGCTGGACGCTGAAGTTCGGGTCCAGACGCCAACCGGCGAGCAATTCGTTTACATCGTGGCGATCGACTATCCCTGAGGCTCAGCGTCGGGCAATCAGGCCCTGACGCGCAACGCGGGTCAGTTGACGGATCATTTCCGGGGCTTCTTCAGCGCTGGGCGATTGAATCACCGCCAGGTCGAAGCTGTCATCGGCAAACCGCGCCAGCGACTCACCGTCTTCTACAAACTGGATCAGGAACGCGGCAGGACCGCCGCTGCGACGCGGCCAGCCATCGAGATAACGCAACAGCGTCGGCTGGTGTTTGCCGCCAAGCAGGATCTTTGGGTTGCGCTGGGTGATATGTGCCGTGATCGGCGCGGGACGTGCTGGAGGGCGTAGTGCATTCATCGTGTCGTGTCTCTGCCTCAAAAGTCTGCATGGCAGGTGAGAGGCAACACCGAACCAGCGCTTTAGCGGTATTTCGAAGCCCTGTCCCGGCTTCTGACGGCAACTGAAGAATAGTCACCTGGCGCCCCGCAAGTAGCTGTTTAAATCGGCGCATGAGCGGCATCCTAGAGAACGTGACCGGCCAGTGTCAAGAATCGGCCGCAACAAAAAAGGCCCGCATGTTGCGGGCCTTTTGCTTGAGCCAGAGCGGTCAGCCGGCGATGGCGCGATCCACCGAAAGCTTGCCGGCACCTTCGATCAGCACCGCGATGCTGCCGCCGAGCAGCGCCAGGGCGAACTCGTATCCGTTGTTGGCCATGAACAGGCCGTTGCTGATGTGCACGGTGAAGATCGCCACCAGCGACAGGAAGGTCAGACCCAGAGCCGCCGGGCGAACCAGCAGACCGATGATCAATGCCAGACCGGCGAAAAACTCGGTACCGCCCGCCAGCGTCGCCATCAGGTAACCGGGAGTCAGGCCGACGCTTTCCATGTATTGGGCAGTGCCCGCCAGACCGTAGCCACCGAACAGACCGAAAAGTTTCTGCGAGCCGTGGGCCGCGAAGATCACACCGACGGCAATGCGCAGAAGGGTCAGGCCATAGCCGGCACGGGTAAACAGAACCTTGTTGATCAGAGTGCTCATGTTGCGTTTCCTTGTTGTCAGAAGTGCTTGTTGGTTGGCCGCCATATTAATCAGTTAAATTCATGTTAAAAGCGCAAATATTCCGCCATAACGATCAATTTATTTGATCATTTGCGTGAGACAACTTTCTGTCCCCGGGGCTCCAACGACTCCCGCTCCCGGTCGAACGCCAAGTAATACTTGTTCACACTATTAACATAGCTGACGGCGCCCATCCCCACCTGCTCCATGGCAATGCGCTCGACCTGGAAAAACCACTGATTAGGGTTCAAACCGCGGCGCCGGGCATCGGCGCGCATCCCTTGCACACGCTCCGGGCCGATGTTGTAGGCAGCCAGCGTGAACGCCATGCGCTCTCGCTCATTGAGCTTGGGACTGTTGAAGAACTTGCGGCGGATCATCGCCAGGTATTTGGCCCCGGCCTGCACATTCGCATCGAGATTCTGGATGTTGTTGACACCGACCCGTTGCGCGGCGGACGGCGTGATCTGCATCAGCCCGGTCGGCCCGGCACCGCTGCGGGCTGCGGGTTGCAAAGCCGATTCCTTGAACGCCAGCGCGGCCAGGTTGAGCCAGTCCATGTTCTGCGCCTCGGCATGTTTTTGCAGGGTCGGACGCAGTTTTTCCAGACGCTGTCGGTCAGCCTTGGCCAGCGGGTAGTGGACCTGATAGAGGCGACGATAGATTCGCAGAAACGCCGCATCTTCGTTTGACGGCGTCTTGTAGCCGGTGAGAAAGCGGTCGATGCTGGCCCGCAGCATCGAAGCATCGCGACGTACGAACCAGTACTCCTCGCCCGGTTCACTGATCGCCAACTGCCGGTCAAAACGCAGCTTGGGCAGGATCTTGCCCCAGCGCTCGGCAATCGGTTGCTCGACAATGGTCAGGTGGAAAATCCCGCCCTGGACCATTTCCAGCACGTCCTCGACCGCGAGCGTAGGGTCGACCCATTCGATCTTGATCGGCGCCAGTTTGTGCAGCGCCAGTTTCTGGTTGAGCTGGCTGACCGCCTCCCCTGCCGCACTGCCGGTGGGCAGGGCCAGAGTCTTGCCGGCCAGTTGCTCGACTTTGGTGTAGCGCTTCTCGCCCTTGATGCCCACCAGCACCAGCGGCACATTGCTGGCGATCGGTTCACTGCTGGCAACCGCGTGCCCCGGTTGCAGATCGAGCAGCTCGCCTGGCGCCACCAGATCACCTTCGCCCCGCTGTAATGCGCCGAGCAGTTGATCCTTGGCTTTGGGGATGATCTTGAGCGTGATTTCCTGGCCGTCGCGGGCGTGGCCGTTGAGGTATTGCTCGAACGCGCGCAAGCGGTGGTACTCGACGCCGATGGTCTGCCCCTGGACTTCACCGGAGCTGTTGCGGCTCTGGTTGACCAATACCCGCAGAACACGACTGCTGCGGATCTCGCTCAGGTCGCGAACCTTGGCGGACGGTACGGCTTGCAGCGGCCCGGGCAGCCGCGCGACCGCCGATACCGGCAGCAGCGACCCACACAGCAAGAGCAAAACCGAGGGACGAACCATCCACTCTCCGGAAAGAATACGGGGCGTTTTCACCGCTGAACGGTCGAAAAACACCGACGAAAACAGAGCGCCAGGAGCGCTGATAAAGTGCGAGGGACTGGCACAATGATTGCGATCGCGCCAATCCGTCCTGCCTCGCGGCCTCAACAGACAGTCATAAGCCGTTGTAGTTCTTGGCTTTTCTGATAAATCTACAGCTCTGATATGCTTTCCGGCCTTCGGCCCGAGGTAGCACCATGCAACTCATCGATATCGGCGTCAACCTGACCAACTCCAGTTTCGACGACAAACATCAAGCTGTGCTTGACCGCGCCTACGCCGCCGGAGTCTGCCAATTGGTGCTGACCGGCACCGCCGTCGACAGCAGTGAGCAGGCGCTGGAGTTATGCCGACAGCTGGATCCGGACGGTCAGCGACTGTTCGCCACCGCCGGCATCCATCCGCATTCGGCCAGTGACTGGAACGCTGACAGCGCACGGCGTCTGCGCAGTCTGCTGCAGGAGTCGAATGTGGTGGCCGTGGGTGAATGCGGGCTGGACTTCAACAGAGATTTCTCGCCGCGTCCACAGCAGGAAAGAGTCCTCGAAGAGCATCTGGCCCTGGCCGCCGAGCTGCAATTGCCGGTGTTCCTGCACGAACGTGACGCCAGCCAGCGTCTGCTGGACATCCTCCGAGACTTCCGCGACCGGTTGCCGGCCGCCGTGGTGCATTGCTTCACCGGCGATCAGAAAGCGTTGTTCAGCTACCTCGATCTTGACCTGCACATC
Source organism: Pseudomonas sp. BW7P1 (assembly GCF_024981055.1). Taxonomy (NCBI): domain Bacteria; kingdom Pseudomonadati; phylum Pseudomonadota; class Gammaproteobacteria; order Pseudomonadales; family Pseudomonadaceae; genus Pseudomonas; species Pseudomonas sp. BW7P1. Next base: position 4,438,552 of record NZ_CP103374.1, read on the forward strand.
GGCATCACTGGCTGGATCTGCGATGAGCGTCGCGGCACCCATCTGCATCCGTTGGTGAAGGAAATCAAACGCGGTCGCCTGATGCTGGAAAGCGATGCGCCCTATTTGCTGCCACGGACACTGCGGCCAAAACCGAAGAACGGGCGAAACGAGCCGGCGTACCTGACCGAAGTGTTGCGCGAAGTGGCGTTGCATCGGAGGGAGACAGAAGAAGATCTGGCGGCCCACACCACCGCCTGCGCCCGGGCATTCTACGGTTTGCCTGCCCTGCCCTGAATCGCTTCTGCACCAGGGAACGCGTCACTGGTTGACGCAAATCAAGATTCGGGCAACCGAGTAGCGGCACAATGCTGGCACCTTGCCAAAACTGTTTCCGCTATCAGAGAAGACCTCCATGGGTGCCTGGCTTAGCAATATCTCGCTGAAATACAAATTCTGGGCGGTCAACGCGGTCGCCTTCGTCACCACCCTGTTGTTGGTCCTGTATGCCGTGCAGCTCGAACAACAGGCCCGCAGCCACGTCGCGCAAACCTCGGCCCAGGCCCAGGCGCAGCTGCTCAAGGCCTGGCCGGCCGGACAGGCGCTGCCCAAATCCGATCAGGTGCTGACGTTCAAACGCGGTGAAGCCCCGCGCCTCAACGATCAGCCGCTGCTGGAGATCACCGATAGCAACGGCTGGATCGAGATCAACCACCTGCCGTTGTTCGGCGAAAACCCGCTGCTCGGCGCCGAGGTCTTCAGCCGTGCCGATGGCCAGCAGGTCGCCGCGATCGCCTACGCCCCCAGCCTCAGCCAGGTGTTCAGCGAACGCTTCGCCAACTACGCGGTGGCGGTGTTCATCCTGATGCTGGCAATGCTCGGCGCTTCGCAGTTGCTGATCCGCTTCCTGCTCAGCCAGCTCAATACGCTCAAGGACGTGATGCTGCATGTCGAAAAAACCGGCGACCTTTCGGCCCGGGTGCCGCTGGCCTGCAAGGATGAAGTCGGTCAGATGGCCAACGCCTTCAACGCGATGCAGGCCGGCTACCAGCGCGTGGTCACCACCGTGGCCAACACCGCACGGCAGCTGGACATCGGCGCGGCGCGACTGGCATCGAGCATGAACGAGGTGCGCCACGGCATGCTCGGCCAGCAGAGCGAAACCGATCAGGCAGCCACGGCCATCAATGAAATGACCGCCACCGTCTACCACATCGCCCAACACGCCGGCGCCACCCGTGACCTGTCACAGACCGCCGACGGGCTGGCCGGCAGCGGTCAGCAAGTGGTTACCCGCGTGCAGCATTCGATCGCCGGCCTGTCCAGCGGCGTGCAGCAGACTGCCGAAATGATCCAGCGCCTGGCCGAAGACAGTCAGAAGATCAACGGCGTGGTCAGCGTGATCCACAGCATCGCCGAACAAACCAATCTGCTGGCGCTCAATGCCGCCATCGAAGCGGCCCGCGCCGGGGAGATGGGTCGAGGATTCGCGGTGGTCGCCGACGAGGTGCGCAACCTTGCCAAGCGCGTGCAGACGTCTACCGATGAAATCACCACCATGGTGTCAGCGTTGCAGGCCGGTACCCGCGATGCAGTGGATTTCATGCAGGAGAGTTCGTACAAGGCCGACGACTGTGTACAGCAGGCTCAAGAGGCCGGCGAAGCACTGGCTGAAATCACCGGGGCGGTGGCGCAGATGCGCGAGAGCAATACACAGATTGCCGTGGCCGCAGAGCAGCAAAGTCAGGTGGCGGAGGAAATGAACCGCGCGGTGGTGAGCATCCGCGATGTGACCGAGAACACCGTGCAGCAGACGGTGGACTCAGCGACCACCAGTAATGAGCTGGCGACCCTGGCCGGTGAACTCAACAAGGCGATAGGTCAGTTGAAACTCTAGGGACACCATCAGGAATGGCCATTGTCCCTATCGGCGCAATAGCCAACCTTGATTCGCCGCCCTGTCCGCCCGGGCCTATTCTTCAACCATGAATCGAACATGGATTGAGGAGCAACAACATGGGCAAACGTCACCCCAACCTTCCCGCATGGCAATGGCGCGCGTACCCGGACAATCACCGGCACCCGACCAATCTGGTGCTGCACCTGATCGCCGTGCCGCTGTTCATTGTCGCGTTTCTGCTGATCGTCTCGGGCGTGTTCAGCCTCAGCCTGGCGAGCGTGGCGATTGGCGTGATCGGGATCGTCGCAGCGCTGGGTCTGCAGCGTCACGGCCACAGCCTGGAGGCGCAAGCCTCCGAGCCGTTCAGCGATCGCAAGGACGCCGTGTCACGCCTGCTGGTCGAGCAGTTTCTGACCTTCCCGCGCTTTCTGCTCGGCGGCGGCTGGTACCGCGCCTGGCGCGAGCGTCACCGCCGTCATTGAGTCAGGCGAAAATCGTCACTGTCTGCCGACTCATCGCAATCAGCTCACCTTGAGCGCTCCACAGTTTCGCGGCGACATGACCATAACCGTCGGCGGCATATTCGATGTCCGCCAGATACTGGCACCAGTCCAGCGTACTCAACGCCCGTAACGGCTGAACGAATTCGATGGTCCAGGTCAGCGTGCTGCCCGGCGCCGGCTTCTTCAGATACGGCAACAACGCAGGCGGCCAGGCATCGACCAGCGCCAGCAGGTGCGCCTCGTTGACCGGCTCTTCCTTCACATCCCCACGCAGCCGCACCCAGCCGCCCATCAACCGCGATCGGTTGCCGGTGAACGGCATGCCACCGACACTCCAGCGCATGGCCAGATGACGCATGAATTCCGGGGTGACGCCTTTGAGGTAAGGCAGCTCCGGGCACTCGTCCCAATGCTTCATCTCGGGTGCCGGATAGGCTTCGACCGCCACTTCCGAGGGGCGCGAAGCACCGAAGCTGCCTTGCACCATGGTCACCACCTGACCATTCTGCACGGCCCGCCCCAGCACCTGAATGACCGCTTTGCCTTCACGCAGGATTTCCACTTCAAAGCTCACCGGTACTCCGGGCTCGACGGGACCGACAAAGGTGATTGCCAGCGAGCGCACCGGCCGCTCCGTCGGCACCCGCGCGCGCATCACCTCGTATTGCAGCGCCGCCACCAGCCCGCCAAACGTCGCACGCCCCTGCCCCCATTCGGCCGGAATGACGACCTCCGGTTGGCGATGGACAGCATCGATCAGATCGCAAAAACGCATGGAAACCTCGGACACGAAAAAGGGAATGACCGGATCTTAACCAGCGCGGCAGAGCGGCGCAGCGTCCATTCCGGTCAAAGAGACTGACAGATAAGACACCTCACCGGGGCGTGAGATGGATTCAGGACTTGAAGCAGGTTGCGCTGAGTTTTTCCAGCACCCGATCAGCCTTGATCTCGGCCTTGATCATGGTCGCCTGCCAGGTGGCGACGCAGGGCTGCAGATCGGCCTCCTGCCCGGCTTTCGCCAGCCATTGCCAGCAATCATGCCAATCGCCCAGCGCGCCCTGCGCGGACTTCAAACGCGCCAGCGCCGGCTTCGGCAGACGATCGAGTTCGGGATAGGCTTCGATGCCATAACGCACACGCTTGATCAACAGACGCAGGCGGTGGCGGTCGTGGGCCGGGTCGTGCAATGCCACATCGAGATTTTTCCACTGTTTGCCCAGGCGCTTTTCGATGCGTTTGCCCAGTTTATCGAGCAAACCCTGACGCTGGGAGGCCCGCAGGAAACGCGGAAAGGCATCGAGGATCATCAGCAGCGCGGCCACTTCGGCGCTGGCCGCCAAGCTGGGGTACGCCTCGGCCATCTGCGCCATCCGCCGCTGTGCAGTCGCTGGCTGACCATGCTCGGTCAGCCAGGCCGCCAGCACTTCACGGTCACGCCAGGGCGTGGTCAGTTGCCCCACCGCAGCCGCCGCATCTTCCAGCTGTTCGACACCGGGCAAACCACGCAACGGCCGCAACAGGCTGCGCAAACGGCGCACGGTGGTGCGCAAATCATGCAGCGCTTCCGGATCGGTGCGCGCGGCCAGACGCGCCTGACAGGCCAGCAGCCTGACTTCCAGGCTCAGGACGTGAGCCACCAACCGGTCGACCAACGCAGACATGACTTGCTCCTGACTTCAATCCGTTACATGAGTGTGCGCCGGCATGGCTGGCCTGCCATTGCGCCACGTCAGCAGCTTAGCGCCCGGCGCGGGATTCGCGAATGTAGAAACGCGCTTTCTCGGCTTTTTTGCTGCAACCCTCAAAGCCCTCGAATTGTTGCTGGGTCTTGGCCGCAGTCAGCAACGACAGGGCCTTGGAGTAACTCACGGTACCGGCAAATCCCTCGGCCTTGGCCAGATCCAGTTCATGCCACGCCGCATCGAGCTGACTGCCACAGCTGTCGCGGTAGGCGGTCTTGCCGGCGCAACCGGCCAATGCCAGGGCAATCAGGGGCACACAGATCCAGGCTTTCATCATTTACACCTCAAGATAGGTCAACAGTCGTGCAGTTAAGACGTTCGGGCGCGGGAAAAGTGCCTTGTGCCCCGTGAATCCACCGCATGGCAAAAGATAACGCCAGCGGGTCACGAAGTATCGAAAAAACGACGCCAGCGCCGTCCCGGACGACTGCGGCGATTGTAGCCCGACCCTCGATGGGTGCATTGTGGAAACCTGTCGGGGGAGGAAGTCTGATGAAAAAACGTGTCGCACTCGTACTGGGTTCCGGTGGCGCCCGGGGCTATGCCCATATCGGGGTCATCGAAGAGCTCGAACGACGGGGTTACGACATTGCCTGCATCGCCGGTTGTTCGATGGGCGCGGTGGTCGGCGGAATCTACGCTGCCGGAAAGCTCGACGAGTACCGCAGCTGGATCGAAGGCCTGGATTACCTCGACGTGTTGCGACTGGTGGACGTGAGTTTCCGCCTCGGGGCGATCCGTGGCGAAAAGGTCTTCGGGCAGATCCGCAAGATCGTCGGAGAAATCAATATCGAAGAACTGCGCATCCCCTACACGGCGGTCGCCGCCGACCTCACGAACCAGCAGGAAATCTGGTTTCAGGAAGGCTGTCTGCATCAGGCCATGCGCGCCTCGGCGGCGATTCCCAGCCTGTTCACCCCGGTGATGCAGGGTAACCGGATGCTGGTGGACGGCGGCATTCTCAACCCGTTGCCGATCGTGCCGGTAGTGTCGAGCCACTGCGATCTGATCATCGCGGTCAACCTCAACTCGACCAACCAGCGTCATTACAAGCTGCCAGTGATCCAGCGCCCCGCCGCATTCCGTACGCGCTTCGACAGCCTGATCAATTCATTGGGATCGAAGATGCCGTTCCGTCGCAAACAGGCCGAGCAACTGTTGTTGCTGGAACAGGAAGCCTTGCGAGCAGAAGCGGCGGATATCAATCCGTGGGTAGAAGGTGCGGAACCGGAAACCCAGCAACCCGCCGCCGCTCCCGAGCGTGACGGCGCACCGAAATCCGCCACCGGATCGTTCATCGTCGACAACGTCGGGCCTGCGTCATTGCTGGATCTGATCAACCAGAGTTTCGAGGTGATGCAGACGTCCCTGGCGCAATACAAGATCGCCGGGTATCCGCCGGACATTCTGATCAACGTGCCGAAGCGGGTGTGCCGGTTCTTCGAGTTCTACAAGGCTCCCGAACTCATCGCACTGGGTCGCGAAATTGCCCGGGACACCCTCGACCGTTATGAGAGCGAGCAGAGCTAAACGCTGCTCTCGCTCAACAACCGATAACCGACACCTGCCTCGGTCACGATGAAACGTGGCCGGGTCGGATCATCCGCCAGTTTCTGCCGCAGATGGCCGACGACGATCCGCAGGTAGTGACTGTCCTCGGTATGGGTCGGCCCCCAGATGTCCTTGAGCAATTGCTGCTGGGTAATCACCCGGCCCGGATGCCGCGCCAGTTGCGCCAGCACCGCGTATTCCTTGCGGGTCAAGGCGACTTCGACGCCGTCAAGCAACACCCGGCGATAGGCCAGGTCCACGGTCAGCGGGCCGAAACTCAACGCGGCCTGCTGCGCTTCGCCGGCCGGCGCCTGACGCAACAACGCTCGCACCCGGGCGAGAAACTCCTGGATGCCGAACGGCTTGGTCACGTAGTCATTGGCACCGCCATCCAGCGCCTGGACCTTCTGCCCTTCGCCGGCACGCACCGACAGCACCAGTACCGGCGCCGTGGCCCACTCGCGAAACTCGCGCAGCACTTGCTGGCCATCCATGTCCGGCAGGCCGAGGTCAAGCACCAGCAAGTCAGGCTTGTTCAGCGCCGCCTGGGCCAGGCCCTCGGCACCGGTGCCGGCTTCCAGCACCTTGTAGCCTTGTGAAGCGAGGCTGATGCGCAGGAATTTGCGAATCTGCGGTTCATCGTCGATGACCAAAATGGTCGCAGTCTGGCTCATGGGTTCACATCAATACAAAAGAGTGGCAAGAGAGTAGCGCAGGCAGGATCAGGCTTCACCGTCCATCCCCGGTTGCGTCTGCAAAGGCAGGTGCAGGGTGATGCAGGTGCCGCGACCGTCGATGCCCTCGCCGACACTGATCCGCCCGCCATGGGCACCGACCATACCCTGACAGATCGCCAGCCCCAGGCCGGTGCCCTGTCCGCCACGATCACCCCGGGCGGCGGTGTAGAACATGTCGAAAATCTTCGCCCGCTCATCGACGGGAATCCCCGGCCCTTCATCGCTGACCGAGAAAAACACCTCGCTGTCATCCGCTCCGGCACGCAACTGCAGACGGCCATGGGACGGCGAGAAACGTGCGGCATTTTCCAGCACATTGACCAGCGCCTGCTCGATCAGTGCGGCATGGACAAACAACAAGGGCAATTCGGCCGGCACATCGGTGCTCACCTGCAGCGACGACAACACGGCGCGCAGACGATTGAGGGCACTGCCGACGATGTCCGCCGGCGACACCCAGTCCCGCGCCAGCTTCAGGGCGCCATGGCCGAGGCGGGTCATGTCCAGCAAGTTCTGGATGTAGCGGTCCAGGCGCTCGGCTTCATCGCGGGTGCCTTCCAGCAATTCACGGCGATCCTCCAGCGGGATCGCTTCGCCGAGCGCCAGCAGGCTGTCGATGCTGCCGCGCATTGACGTCAGTGGCGTGCGCAGGTCGTGGGACACCGAGGCCAGCAAGGCACTGCGCAGTTGTTCGGTTTCGCCGTGCAGACGCGCAGCTTCGAGATCGTCGGCCAGTTGCGCCCGGGCCAGTGCCTGAGCCAGCGGCTGGCTCAATGCAGTCAGCAAGCGGCGGCGTTGCCCGCTCAATGTCTGGCCCTCTTTGGCGCACACACCGAGCAGCGCCAGCGGCCCGTCCTCCACCGACAGCGGCCACCACCACCAGCGCCCGAACGGCAATGTACCGGTGCCCACACCCGCCGGTTGATCGTGTTGCCAGGCCCAGTCAGCGGCGGCGCGCTCGGATTCGGTGAATTGCAGCGGCCCACCGGTCTCGACTTTCCAGCCCCCCTGCCCGTCGCGATCGAGCAGGCACACTTGCAGGTCGCTCCAGCCATTGAGGTGCTGTGCGGCAGCGCTGACCACGGCCTGACGGTCGGTGGCGGCGGTGAGCTTGCGCGACAGGTCGAGCAGCTCGGTGGTCTCTTCCTGGGTATCGCGCAACGCCTGCAATTGCCGACGCTGACGCGCCGCCAGATTACCGGTGAGTGCCGCCATCAGCAGGAAGAACAGCAAGGTCAGCACGTCTTCTTCGCGCTGAATGGCAAAGGAAAAATTCGGCGGGATGAACAGAAAGTCGTAGGTCAGGAACGACAACGCTGCACAGGCCAGCGAAGGTCCCAGGCTGCTGCGCACCGCGACCAGCAGCACGGCGGCAAGGAACACCAGCGAGATGTTCGGCAGCGGCAATACGCTCGACACCGCCCACGCCAATGCGCTGGCCAGAACCGTGGCCACCAGCGCCAGCGCATAGTCGAACCACACCAGTGTCGGCGTGGTCCGCAGGCGAGGCGCGTGCTGCTCGTGATCGCTGTCCAGCACGTTGATTTCCAGGCCGTGGGACTGGCGCAGCAACCGTGCCGCCAGACCACCGCCGAACAAGCGTCGGCGCAGGCTCGGACGCGACTGACCGACCAGTACCAGGCTGGCGCGGCGCTCGGTGGCATGCTGGATCAGGGTCTTGGCCACTTCGCCGGCCCGCAGCAGCACCACTTCACCGCCAAGCCGTTCAGCCAGTTGCTGGGCGCTTTGCAGACGCAGACGCGATTGCTCATCGCGCACGCTGCCGTTGTCGACGTGCACCAGGCTCCACGGCAAATGCCGACGTTGGGCGACACGGCTGGCGTGACGCACCAGTCGTTCGGCATCGGCATTGCCGTCGACGCCGACCAGCAGGCGTCCGCGTACTGCCGGCGCCGCCTGGCCGAGCTTGCGGTAGCCCTGAGCCAGATCGTTATCGACCTGCGCCGCCGCGGTCTGCATTGCCAGTTCACGCAGGGCGGTGAGGTTGGTCTGGGTGAAAAACGCATCGATTGCAGCCCTGGCCTGCTCCGGCACGTAGACCTTGCCTTCGCGCAAGCGCTCCAGCAGTTCCCGGGGCGGCAGGTCGATCAGCAGCAGTTCGTAGGCTTCCTGCAAGACCCAGTCCGGCAGGGTTTCACGTACCTGCACACCCGTGATGCCGCGCACCTGATCGTTGAGGCTTTCCAGGTGCTGGACATTGACGGTGGTGTAGACGTCGATGCCGGCGGCGAGCAGTTCCTGAATATCCTGCCAGCGTTTGGCGTGACGGCTGCCGGGGGCGTTGCTGTGGGCGAGCTCGTCCACCAGCACCAGTTTGGGTTTGGCGGCGAGCAGGCCGTCAAGGTCCATTTCCTCCAGCGTCACGCCACGGTATTGCGAACGCACCAACGGCAGTTGCGGCAGGCCGCCGAGCAGCGCTTCGGTTTCGGCGCGGCCGTGGGTTTCGACCACACCCGCAATGACTTTCACGCCCTGGCGCAGCTGGCTGTGAGCGGCCTGCAGCATTGCGTAGGTCTTGCCAACGCCCGGCGCAGCGCCGAGGAAGACCTTGAGCCGGCCGCGTCCGTCGCGGGGCAGTTCTGCTAACAGCGCGTCGGCGCGGCCGGAGTCACTCATGCCTGAAACTCTCTTCCTGAAGGATTCATTACAGTTTTTCCAGCGCCATGTTCAACGCCAGCACATTCACCACCGGTGGGCCCACCAGCGGCTGTTCGATGTGCGCTTCGAGCAACTGCTGCAAGGTCGCCACCGGTACATTGCGCGCGGCGGCAACACGCGCCAGTTGATAGGCAATCGCCGCCGGTGGCAAGTGCGGATCGAGACCGCTGCCGGAGGTAGTCAGCAACGCCAGCGGCACCGGGCCCTGACCGGGTACCTGCAGCTTGTGGGCGTCATCGATCACCCGAGTCGCCAGCGCCGGATTGCTCGGCGACAGGTTGCTCGCGCTGCTGGAAACGGTGGCAAAGGCACCGGCCGAAGGACGTGGATGAAACCACGCATCGCCGACAAAATCCTGAGCGATCAGCGACGAGCCGCGCACCTTGCCTTCGGCGTCGCGCACCAGACTGCCGTTGGCCTGCTCGGGGAAGGCGACCTGGGCAACGCCAGTCACCACCAGCGGATACGCAACGCCGGTGACCAGGGTCATCAGCACCAGCAGGCTCAGGGCCGGACGTAACATTGTGGACATTTCAAAATCCTCGAATTCGTGCTTGAAGCGGTGTGCCCGGCACACCGCTGTTCAGGTTCAAACCAGATGCAACGCCGTCAACAACATGTCGATCGCCTTGATCCCCACGAACGGCACCAGAATCCCGCCCAGGCCATAGATCAGCAGATTGCGTCGCAGCAGCGCCGCCGCACTCGCCGCCTGCACCCGCACGCCACGCAGGGCCAGCGGAATCAGCACGACGATAATCAGGGCGTTGAAGACGATGGCCGACAGGATCGCGCTCTGCGGGCTGTTCAAGTGCATGATGTTCAGCACGCCCAGTTGCGGGTAGATCGCCGCGAACAGTGCCGGCAGGATCGCAAAGTACTTGGCCACGTCGTTGGCAATGGAAAAGGTCGTCAGCGCGCCACGGGTCACCAGCAGTTCCTTGCCGATCTGCACCACGTCCAGCAGCTTGGTCGGATCGCTGTCGAGGTCGACCATGTTGGCCGCTTCGCGCGCGGCTTGCGTACCGTCGTTCATCGCCATGCCGACGTCGGCCTGAGCCAGCGCCGGGGCATCGTTGGCACCGTCGCCGCACATCGCGACCAGGCGACCGTCGTTCTGCTCGTGACGGATGCGTGCCAGTTTTTTCTCCGGAGTCGCTTCGGCCAGTACGTCGTCCACACCGGCTTCGGCGGCAATCGCGGCGGCGGTCAACGGGTTGTCACCCGTGACCATCACGGTGCGAATCCCCAGCTTGCGCAGCTCGGCGAAACGCTCGCGGATGCCCGGCTTGACCACGTCTTTCAAATGGATGACACCGAGCAGTCTGCCGTCGGCGCAGACCAGCAACGGCGTGCCGCCGCTCTGGGCGATCTTGTCGATTTCACGGGACAGCGCCGGCGCCAGATCCTTGCGTTGTTGACCGAGGAACGCCAGCAGCGAATCCACCGCGCCCTTGCGGAATACACGGCCCTGATAGTCGACACCGGACAAGCGGGTTTCCGCGCTGAACGGAACGGCAGTCAACGCTTCAGGTGCAGGCTCCGGCTGCGGATTGGAACCGCGCAAATATTCGACGATGGACTTGCCCTCGGCGGTTTCATCGGCAAGCGAAGCGAACAGTGCACCTTCGGCCAGCTCTCGGGCATTCACGCCCGGCGCGGCATACACCGCACTGCAACGACGGTTGCCGAAGGTGATGGTGCCGGTCTTGTCCAGCAGCAGTACATGCACATCACCCGCCGCTTCCACGGCACGACCGGACTTGGCAATCACGTTCAGACGCACCAGACGATCCATCCCGGCGATACCGATGGCCGACAGCAGACCGCCGATGGTGGTCGGAATCAGCGTAACCAACAGCGCCACCAGGAACACCAGCGGCAGGCTGCCGTTGGCGAAGTGGGCGAAAGGTTGCAGGGTCACGACCACCAACAGAAAGATCAGGGTCAGGCCGATCAGCAGGATGTCCAGCGCCACTTCGTTCGGGGTCTTCTGACGTTTGGCACCTTCGACCAGTGCGATCATGCGGTCGAGGGTCGATTCCCCCGGGTTGGCGGTGATCTTCACCAGCAGCCAGTCGGACACCAGCCGGGTGTTGCCGGTGACAGCGGAACGGTCGCCACCGGATTCGCGAATCACCGGCGCCGATTCACCGGTAATCGCCGCTTCGTTGACTGCCGCGATCCCTTCAATGACTTCGCCGTCACCGGGAATCATCTCCCCGGCTTCGACGCGCACCACATCACCCTTGCGCAGGCTGGCAGCCGGCACTACCTGAAAGCTGCCGTTGGCCAGTTTGCGCCGGGCGCTCAGCCCTTCGCTGCCGGCCTTGAGACTGTCGGCGCGGGCCTTGCCGCGACCTTCGGCCAGTGCTTCGGCGAAGTTGGCGAAGAGCACGGTGAACCAAAGCCACAGCGCGATTTGCGCCGCAACGAAGGTCGGCACGATGGTGTCCGGAATAAAGCACAGCACGGTGGTGAAAATCGCGGTCAGCTCAACCACCAGCATCACCGGCGAGCGTACCAGTTGACGCGGGTCAAGCTTGACGAATGCTTGCACCAGCGCCGGACGCCACAGGGCGCTGATCGCGGTTTTGGGGGCTTCTGCCGACTTGGCGGCTACCGCCGGTTTTGAAGCGGGAACATGCATATTCATGATGAATTCCTTAGAAGCCCATGCTCAGGTGTTCAGCGATCGGGCCCGAAGCCAGGGTCGGCAGGAAAGTCAGGCCGCCGACCAGCAAAATGGTCACGGTCAGCAGGGTCACGAACAGCGGGCCGTGGGTCGGAAAGCTGTTCTGGCCGATCGGTGCGGTTTTCTTCATTGCCAGGCTGCCGGCCAGGGCCAGTACCGGAAGGATGTAGCCGAAACGTCCGATCAACATGCCCAGACCGAGCATCAGGTTGTGGAACGGGGTGTTTGCACTCAGGCCACCGAATGCCGAGCCGTTGTTGGCACTGGCCGAGGTGTAGGCGTACAGCAACTGGCTGAAGCCATGAGGACCGGGGTTGCTGATGGTGGCCGCCGGGCCAGGCAGGGCCGCGGCAATCGCGCCCAGTACCAGCACGCCGACCGGCATCACCAGCAAGGTCACGACCAGCAGTTGCACCTCACGGGCCTGGAGTTTCTTGCCGAGGTATTCCGGCGTCCGACCGATCATCAGACCGGCGAGGAACACCGCGATCAGCACGTTGAGCAACATGCCGTAGAGACCGGCACCGACGCCGCCGAAGATCACTTCGCCGACCATCATGTTGACCAGCGCCACCATGCCGCTGAGCGGGTTCAGGCTGTCATGCATGCCATTGACCGACCCGTTCGATGCAGCGGTGGTGGTCACCGACCAGAGCACGGTGGCGGTAGTGCCGAAGCGCGATTCCTTGCCTTCCAGCGGTGCAGTCTGTTCGACGGCCACGTTGTTCAGCGCAGGGTTTGGCTGATACTCGGCCCACAGCGAAGTGGCGCCGCCGATCAGGAACAGCGCGAGCATGCAACCGATGATGGCGCGGCTCTGACGCAGATCCTTGACGTAGTGGCCGAAGGTGAACACCAGCGCCACCGGGATCAGGATGATCGAAGACACTTCAAACAAATTGCTCCACGCGGTCGGGTTCTCGAACGGATGCGCCGAGTTGACGCCGAAGAAACCACCGCCGTTGGTGCCCAGTTGCTTGATCGCAATCTGGCTGGCCGCAGGGCCGAGCGGGATCACCTGATCGACGCCTTGCAGCGTCACCGCGTTCACGTATTGCGCGAAGGTCTGCGGCACGCCCTGCCACACCAGATACAGCGCCAGCACCAGGCACAGCGGCAGCAGACCGTAGAGGGTGGCACGGGTCATGTCGGCCCAGAAGTTGCCGAGGGTCTTGGCGGATTTGCGACCGATGCCGCGGCACAACGCGACCAGCACGGCGAGGCCGGTGGCGGCACTGACGAAGTTCTGCACCGTGAGGCCGACCATCTGGCTCAGGTAACTGAGGGTCGCTTCACCGCTGTAGGACTGCCAGTTGGTGTTGGTCATGAAGCTGACAGCGGTGTTGAACGCCTGGGTCCACTCCTGGCCCGGCAGGTTTTGCGGGTTCAGCGGCAAGTGATCCTGGAACAACAGGATCGCGAACAACAGCAGAAAACCCGCGAGGTTGAACGCCAGCAGCGCCAGCGTGTACTTCTGCCAGCCCTGCTCGTCCTGCGGATCGACCCCGGCAATGCGGTAACAGCCGCGCTCGACCGGGCCAAGAATCGGCGTCAGCCAGGTGCGCTGACCTTCCATCACCTTGTAGTAGAAGCGCCCGAGGAACGGCGCCGGCAGCAACACCAACGCGAAAAACGCGAGGATCTGCCAATAGTCATAACTGTGCATAACCGCTCCTAGTTCCGATCCGCGCGCAACAGCGCAACCAACAGATAAATGAACAGCCCCGCTGCCAGCAGCAGGGACACCCCGTCCAGAACGCTCATGGAAGATCTCCGTGTTACGGCGTATTGCCGCGTGTGGAGGCATTGTCGGAAAGGAGGCTGTAAAGGAACGAGACCGAGGGTGCGGGCGGCGCATAAAGAAAGCGTAAAGAGTGGCTTTACGCGGGCGTTACAGCAGAGTTTTGCGTCGTGTGGACGAGTGCATTTCTAAATGTGGGAGCGGGCTTGCCCGCGAAGACGGCAGCACAGACAACAGCGCACCCAACTGGCGCACAATTTTGTGGGCATTGAGCCGCGAACATCCCCGATACGACAGCTTTCAGCCCATTGCGACCCGACAATACAAAATGGCACGCGCACTGCACACGCCCTCCCCGGGCTTTCCAAACCGTTCAGGGAGCAAACGCATGAACACACAACTCAAACCCACGCTGGGTACGTTGCACCTGTGGGGCATCGCGGTGGGGCTGGTGATTTCCGGGGAGTATTTCGGCTGGAGTTACGGCTGGGGCGTCGCTGGAACACTGGGCTTTCTGGTGACCTCGTTCATGGTCGCGACCATGTACACCTGCTTCATTTTCAGCTTCACCGAACTGACCACAGCGATCCCGCACGCGGGCGGGCCGTTTGCCTACAGCCGTCGGGCATTCGGTGAAAAAGGCGGATTGATCGCAGGACTGGCGACGCTGATCGAATTTGTCTTCGCCCCACCTGCCATTGCCTTGGCAATTGGCGCCTACCTCAACGTGCAGTTTCCGGCCCTCGATCCGAAACACGCCGCTGTCGGCGCGTATATCGTGTTCATGGGGCTGAACATTCTTGGTGTGAAATTGGCCGCCACCTTCGAGTTGATGGTCTGCGTGCTGGCCGTCGCCGAGTTGCTGGTGTTCATGGGCGTGGTCGCTCCGGCCTTCAGTTTCAGCAACTTCGCCCTAAATGGCTGGGCCGGCGCAGACGTGTTCGGTGCACCGGCGATTGCCGGAATGTTCGCAGCCATTCCGTTTGCGATCTGGTTTTTCCTTGCGATTGAAGGTGCGGCCATGGCGGCCGAAGAAGCCAAGGATCCGAAACGCACGATTCCCAAGGCTTACATCAGCGGCATCCTGACTCTGGTGCTGCTGGCGATGGGCGTGATGTTCTTTGCCGGTGGCGTCGGCGACTGGCGCGCCCTGTCGAACATCAACGACCCGCTGCCACAAGCAATGAAAGCCGTGGTCGGCGACAACTCCGGCTGGCTGCACATGCTGGTGTGGATCGGCCTGTTCGGTCTGGTGGCGAGTTTTCACGGGATCATTCTCGGCTACTCGCGCCAGTTCTTCGCCCTCGCCCGCGCCGGTTACCTGCCCGCCTCGCTGGCGAAACTGTCGCGCTTCCAGACACCGCACCGGGCGATCATTGCCGGCGGCGTGATCGGCATCGCGGCGATCTACAGTGACGGCCTGATCAACCTCGGCGGCATGACGCTCACTGCCGCAATGATCACAATGGCCGTGTTCGGCGCCATCGTGATGTACATCATGAGCATGCTCAGCCTGTTCAAGCTGCGCAAAAGTGAACCGAACCTTGAGCGGACTTTCCGTGCGCCGTGCTACCCGTTGATCCCGTTCATCGCGCTGGTGCTGGCTGTGGTGTGCCTGATAGCGATGGCCTGGTTCAACGCACTGATCGGCTTGATTTTCCTGGGTTTCATGGCCGTCGGCTTCGGCTACTTCTTGCTCACGGGGCAATTGCGCGCGAACGCGCCGGCGGACGCCATGCTGACCGGGCTTTGACCGCCCCGGGCATAAGCGGCCTAGAATGGAACCACTGCGATTTCCCATCGCTCAAACGTGGTAAGCAGCATCGCCGGCAAAATCCTCGCCGACCGAGCTGTCATTAAGGAGAGCCGCTATGCCCTGGTATGCCTGGTTGATTCTGGTCGTTGCAATCGGCTCGATCGTGGGGGGGCTGATGATGCTGCGCGACACCGCCAACAAGGTCGAACTGACCGAAGAACAACGTCAACGCGTTGCCGAGCGCAATGCCGAAGCGGATATCAAGGACGCGCAGGACCGCTGAACGAAAAACCCCGCCAGAATCGGCGGGGTTTGTTTTTGACGGCGGTTATTGTTCCCACTCGGCCTTGGCAATGTGTAAACCATGCAGGCCTTTGTATGCCGCGCGTTCCGGTTGGCTCCAGCCTTCGAGCAGCTCATTGTCCAGACGATAGATCTCCACACCGAGCGGACGGCACACACTGAGCGGATCCTGCGCATCCGGCCCCCACATCGCCAGCGACAGATCACCGCCGGGACACGTCGACAATGCACACAGCAAGTCGATTTCCGCGAAGAACTCCAGGTAGTCGCCCTTCTGTGCCGGACAGGCCTTCATGAAATACAGGTCGTCGTGATTCAGGCCCGTGCACTGGAAGATGTTCAACACGTCGTGCACGTCGAATTCGGTCAGACCATGCGGTAGCACGGCACGGGTCAGATTGGAATGGCAATGATGATGGAAGTCTTCGCCGGTGAGCATTTTGTTCACGTACGGATCGCATCGTGTGCCGAGCAAGTCGTGCAGACGCCCACCGTGCTCGTCGATGCCGTAATCGGCCAGGCTGTCGTCGGTGATGGTCACCAGTGGCCGCAGAAACGGCAGATTCGACCAGAGGCGATCATGAGTGCTGACATGCGCACCTTGCAGTTGGCGGGTGCGCGCCGCCCACATCCGTTCGCAGGGATCGTGGGCATTCCACACATTGAAGTCGCCCACCTGCGGCCCCACCGGTGTGGTGACACGAAACACATGGCCCGCCGGAACATGCCAGGCGCGGCCGGTGCGGATCGGCACTTCGAATTGTTCGATCAGGGTTCGCGCCTCCTTTCTGTCGCGAATCTGTTCGTAGAACGGTGCATTGACCTGCAAGGCCGAGCCTTTACTGACCTGATAGGCGGCCGGATAGTCTTTGAACATGGTTCTCCTGCTCCTTCGGTGATGGCAACTTTGTGAGCTGCAACCACTATCCGTGCCAACCCGTTGCTGGCTGTTAGGAACTTGTTGGGTTCACCGGCAGGTTTTTTAGAAGTAGAAGTACAGTCACCATTCAATTTGCATTGGTTAAGATGGCGGTCTTGTTGCGGAGAGTCTAAATGCGTTACTCGCAAGATCATAAAGCCCAGACCCATCAGCGCATCATCAAGGAAGCGTCCGAGCGGTTTCGCAAGGACGGCATCGGCGCGACCGGCCTGCAACCCTTGATGAAAGCGCTGGGGCTGACCCACGGCGGCTTTTATTCGCATTTCAAATCCAAGGACGATCTGGTTGAAAAAGCCCTGCAAGCGGCCGGTGACCAGGTTGCAGGTTTGTGCGAGGAGCTGTTCGCTCAGGAGAAACCGCTGGAAGCCTTCATCGATACCTACCTCTCCGAGTGGCACCAGACCTCGCCTCATGAAGGCTGCCCGCTGCTGACCATTTCTTCGGAGCTGGGATTGCGCGGCCAACCGAGCCCGACCAGCGACGCCGTGCTCAAGGCGCGTCTGGATCAGATCCAGAACACTCTAGATGGCGAGAACGCGGCCGAGCGCAGCATCGTCATCATGGCAACACTGGCGGGCGCGCTCCTGCTCTCACGTAGCGTCGCGGATGCCGGGTTCGCCGAACAGATCCTCGACGTCACCCGCGAACACCTCAAGCGCTCCGAAGACTAAGCCTGCCAGCGCTTGAACAGCACGCTGGCATTGACCCCACCGAAACCGAAGCCGTTGGACAGCGCGTATTCGATCGGCATCGACCGCGCCTGACCGTGGACGATATCCACGCCCACGCTGGCCGGATCGGGGTTGTCCAGATTGAGGGTCGGCGGCACCGCCTGGTCGCGGATCGCCAACAGCGTGAAGATTGCTTCCAGGCCTCCCGCCGCACCCAGCAAATGCCCGGTCGCAGATTTGGTCGAGGTCACGGCGATTGAGTTTTTCGCTCCAAACACCGACTTGATTGCAGCCAGTTCACCCAGGTCGCCAACCGGCGTCGAGGTCGCATGCGCATTCAGATGCTGCACCTGATCCGGCGCGATGCCGGCCTGAGCCAGCGCCAACGTCATGGCTCGCCGGGCACCGCTGCCGTCTTCCGGCCCGGCGGTCAGATGATAGGCATCGGCGCTGGTGCCGTAACCGACCAGCTCGGCCAGTGGTTGCGCACCGCGTGCCAGTGCATGCTCCAGCGACTCGATCACCAGCAGACCGGCACCCTCGCCCATCACGAAACCGTCACGCCCGCTGTCGAACGGGCGCGATGCACGTTCGGGTGTATCGTTGTAGCCACTGGAGAGCGCCCGCGCCGCTGCAAATCCGGCAAGGCTGACCCGGTCGATGCATGCTTCCGCACCGCCGCACACGGCAATGTCGGCCTCGCCGGTACGAATCAGCCGAGCGGCATCACCGATCGCCTGCACACCTGCAGCACACGCGGTGACCGGTGCACCAAGCGGCCCCTTGAGTGCGTGCTGGATCGACACATGACCCGCCGCGAGATTGACCAGAAACGATGGAATGGTGAACGGCGACAAGCGTCGCGGACCACGGCTGTCAGTTGTGCGCACGGCATCGGCAATCGCGCCGAAGCCGCCGACACCTGAACCGATGATGGTGGCCGTGCGTTCCTGAGCTTGAGATTCCGTCGGGTGCCAGCCCGCCTGTTCAAGCGCCTGCCGTGCAGCCTCCATCGCGAACAGAATGAAACGATCCATTTTCTTCTGTTCTTTGGGCGGCGTGGCGCGATCCGGATCGAAACCCGCTTCGGCGTCCTCCTCCACCGTTGGCACCACGCCGCCGACCCGGGTCGGCAGATCGGCAATGACCGCTTCCGGCAGATTTCGCAATCCTGAACGCCCGGCCAGCAAGCGCTGCCAGACGACTTCAACATCACTGCCCAGGGGCGACACCAGGCCCATACCCGTGACAACTACTCGACGCTGATCCATATCGGGTTGACCTCTCACGACTCAAAAGTCTTTTACTTGTATCGGCTGGCCGCCGAGCTGTGGGACAGATTGGGCGCCATCACATGACGTGCAGCAACAAAGGCTTGCCATTCACCGGCATCGGGCAGCGAAGGAATCGTCACGAGTTCGCCCTGATCCAGACCCGAAAGCGCCGCATCCACCATCTCACCCGCCTCCATGACCATCTCCGCCGGAATACCGCTGGCATCGAAACCGGAGCGATCCCAGATTTCAGTGCGGGTTACCCCCGGCAATACTGCTTGAACCTTGACACCCGTACCTTCGAGCTCGGTATTGAGCGACTGAGTGAGGCTCAACACGTAGGCCTTGCTTGCACTGTAGGTGGCATTGAAGCGCTCGGGGAACAAGGCGACCACCGACGCGATATTGATGATCGTGCCACGCCCGGCGGTGGTAAATGCCGACGCCGCGGCGGCGGCCAGGCGGGTCAGGGTTGTGACATTCAACTGAATCAGTTGCTCCAGTGCCTCGGGATCGGCATTGGCCAGCAAGCCATTGACTGCCACCCCCGCATTGTTGACCAGGAGGCTGATGCTGGAATCGCTGCGCAGTCGCTGCTCAAGCTTGAGCACTTCATCCTTCTGCGTCAGGTCGGCCTTCAGCACTTCAACCTGAACACCGTGTGCTTCTCGCAGTTTGCTAGCCGCGGACTCCAGACGCTCCTGGTCGCGAGCCACCAATAACAGGTCAAAACCACGTGCCGCCAACCGCTCGGCGTACACCGCACCGATGCCGGAAGAAGCGCCCGTGACAAGCGCTGTACCTTGGGATTTCGGGGAATTCATGACGATACTCCTGGAGTGCGTAAGAGATGAGCGACCGCTGAAAAGCAGGTGGCTTCAGTGGCGACTGAAATTATTATAGGCATAATCTGAAAGCAATATGATAGTCGTAATTTTACATGTTCCGACGGAAAGACCCCCTGCCCCCTTGCAGCCCTTCAGGACCAGGAAGCAAAAAGGGCCGGTCAATGACCGGCCCCTTGGCGTTGAACAATCAGCTTAGTTCACTTCCAGCTTGTCGCGATTGCGATCCAGGATCGCCTTGCCGATCCCCTTCACTTCCAGCAATTCATCCACCGACGCAAACGGCCCATTTGTTTCACGATAAGCAACAATTGCCTTCGCCTTGGCCTCGCCCACGCCTGCCAGTTCCTTTTGCAGAGTGGCCGCGTCGGCACTGTTCAGATCAACTTTCTGATTTTCAGAAGCGGCTGAAGCGTCCATCACCACAGGCGCCTTGTTCGCTTCGGAAGACGCCAGGGGCGCAGCAATAGCGGCAATCGAAGCGCTGGTCAGCAAGGCAAAAATCAGGGAATAGAAATATCCGGTACGCATAAGTGACGCTCCATCATCAATTGGGAAAGCAGCTTTTCCGAAGCTGCTCTCCAAACTTAGGCGATGATGGGAGCCTGTCAAAAACGCGTCCGTTACAGGATGTGAAACAATCAGGGTTCGAGACGGCGCTGCTGATGAATCCAGTCGACGATCTCGCCGTCGGGGGTATAGCCGCTGACGGTTTCACGCAGAAGCTGGCGGACGCGAGAATAATCATCCGCGTCGACTGCAGCGAGCAATTCACCCAACCGGGATTTGAGAACATCCCATGGCAAGTGGTCCTCACTGGCAGTCATGATCATCGGATGCGGCGTCGCGGCGACGTTGTCGCCGATCAGCAGTTCTTCATAGAGCTTCTCACCGGGACGCAACCCCGTAAACTCGATGGAAATATCGCCCTGTGGATTGCGCTCGGAACGGATGCTCAAACCGGAGAGATGAATCATTTTCTCGGCCAGCTCCACGATTCTTACCGGCTCCCCCATGTCCAGCACGAACACATCGCCGCCCTGCCCCATGGAACCCGCCTGAATCACCAGTTGGGCGGCTTCCGGGATCGTCATGAAGTAGCGGGTGATCTTCGGGTGGGTGACCGTCAGGGGACCACCGGATTTGATCTGGCTGTGAAACAGCGGGATCACTGATCCGGAAGAACCCAGCACATTGCCGAAACGGACCATGGTGAAGCGGGTCTTGTTGACACGGGAGACGTTCGACTTGTCACCGAACAATACCGGCGCGACTTCACGACTCAACGCCTGAAGCGTGAGCTCCGCCAGACGCTTGGTGCTGCCCATGACGTTGGTCGGACGAACGGCCTTGTCGGTCGAGATCAGCACGAAATTCGAAACGCCCGACTGCAACGCCGCTTGCGCCGTGTTGAGCGTACCGATCACGTTATTCAACACGCCCTCGGCGATGTTGTGCTCGACCATCGGCACATGCTTGTAGGCCGCCGCGTGGTAAACGGTGTCGACCTTCCAGGTTTTCATCACATCCAGCAGTTTGTCCTGATGGCGGATCGAGCCGAGAATCGGCAGCAAACGAACAGGGGTCGACTCGCGACTGCCACGTTGTTCGAGCTCAGACAGAATGCTGTAGAGATTGAACTCGCTATGTTCGAACAGGAGAAGCGTCGTCGGCTGCAGCGAAAATATCTGCCGGCACAGTTCGGAACCGATGGATCCTCCTGCGCCAGTGACCATTACCGTCTTGCCCTTGATACAGCGCTCGAGCAAATCCGGCTGAGCCGGCACTGCATCACGCCCCAGCAGGTCGGCAATATCGACCTCTTGAATGTCCTCGACTTTTACCCGACCACTGGCCAGGTCAGTAAAGTTGGGAACGCTGCGAACGTGCAGCGGGAAACCTTCCAGGAAGTTGAGAATTTCCCTACGGCGGGCGCGAGTAGAAGAAGGCAGCGCCAGCAGAATCTCCTGTGCTCCCGTTACATCAATCATCTGCTGAATATGTTTGGGTTTATAGACCTGCAGACCCGAGATGGATCGATCGACAATACTTGCATCATCATCAATAAACGCCACGGGCCGCATCACACGCCCCATACGTAAGGCGGCAACCAATTGATTACCCGCCACGCCAGCACCATAGATGGCAACCTTGGTCAGACCGTCGTCACGGTTTGTGAACGGTACATGCTGAACACCAGTGAACCAGTCGCCCATGAAGTATTGACGCATGCAAAGGCGCAGGCCACCGATGATGACCAGACTCAACCACCAGTAATTGAAAATGATGGATCGCGGGACTACGGCCTCGTGATTGCTGTACCAGAAGACGACGAGTGCAAGAATCAATGAAGACAGACTGACAGCCTTGATGATGGCTATCAGTGCATCATTGCCGAAATAACGCATCACGGCACGATACATGCCGAAACGGATAAAGAGAGGAATTGCAATGGCTGGTGCAGACGCGAAAAGCCACAGATGAATTTTGAACGGGTTGTACATGTCGTCTATCCCTAGACGCACGATGAACGCGAGCCACAAGGCAACCCAGACCAAAACGATGTCTGTGGCCACCTGCAACAAACGCTTTCGACGCCGGGGCAACCCCAGCAGCCGTGTCTTCACTCTATCCATAAACTCTTCGCTCAATAGGTTCTCTCCCTTACCTGAAACATCGCAGCCTGATCCTGCCAGAGACGGGTGCCCCGGGTGCGCAGAAATCGATGCCTTGAAAAGTGCCATACCCGAATCAAGGTTCGACAGCGATAACGAGCCAATAATTCATGTACCTGAATGATGGCATACAGCTCAACACCCCCCAAGCATCACGGTCAAAAGAATTGCGAGTATAGAAAGCCAGTCTGCAGGTCAAAGGCCTCGCGACAAATGGGAGGAAGCGCAGGATAAGGGTACCACCCGTTTTTCCCTGGCGCCCGACCCGATCCGCATGCGAATTCGCGCCGTGTAAAACCTTGATAAACCCGGTAAACTAATCAGCTTCGTGACGATGTCCAAACCAATTCGCCACCATGGAAAGAGCGCTCAAACTTGTGTCAAATCAACCGCTGCCCGCCACAGTAACAACGCTGAGCAGCCCTGCAGAAGATGTCGGGGATGTGGCCATATTACTCTGCACTTACAATGGCGGACGCTTTCTCAAGGAGCAACTCGACTCTATTGCTGCGCAGACCCATCCAGACTGGACTGTCTACGCTTCGGACGACGGTTCTACGGACGAGACACTTGAAATCCTGCAACATTACCGCGAGGCATGGGGTTCGCAGCGGCTGAAAATAAGCAAGGGACCCGAGCGCGGTTTCTCGATCAATTTCCTTTCTGTACTCGGACAGGCTTGTGGTGAGCATACGTATTACGCGTTTTGTGACCAGGATGATATCTGGCACCCTGCGAAGCTGCAAAACGCATTGGACTGGCAGCGCCACCAACCCAGTGAAGTCCCATCCCTGTATTGCGGCCGCACTCGGATCATTGATACCACGGGACGGGCTATCGGGCTTTCTCCATTGTTCGCCAAGCGTCCAAGTTTCGAAAATGCGCTGATGCAGAGTCTGGCGGGTGGCAACACGATGCTGATCAATCAGGCGGCGTGTTCCCTGCTGGCGGAAACCCCCATTGATGCGCAACTGGTTTGCCATGACTGGTGGGCTTATTTGCTTATCAGTGGCTGCGGGGGAAGCGTCTTCTACGATCCGGTTCCGACCTTGGACTATCGCCAGCATGCTCAAAACGTTATTGGTGCCAACACTTCGTTTATGAGTCGAATGCGTCGCCTGACAAGCATGCTCAAAGGCTCGCTGCACGACTGGAACAACACAAACATTGCCGCGTTGAACAGACTTCAAAAGCGATTGACCGATCACAATCTGACAGCCCTCCATCGCTTTGAACAGGCTCGCAGCGCGCCGTTGACAACCAGAATAACGTTGATGTTGAAAAGCCGGTTTTACCGGCAAACCCTACTCGGTAATCTCGGTCTGGTCATGGCCGTTCTGTTCAGGAAGATCTAGCGATGGATTCAATCACCTTTGACGAAACTTCGCATCCTGGAACTCCCTGCAGGTAGTGCGTCACTTTTGCCTTCCAGCGTTCACAAATTCATTCTTTTGGGTATTTTAATGAGTGTTCCGCAAAAGACATCGAGCCTGTACGGCCTGTCCAAAAATCTGTTTTTGCACCGCCACTTGATCTATCAGATGACCAAGCGTGAGGTTATCGGTCGATACAGGGGCTCAGTGCTAGGTCTGCTTTGGTCTTTTCTCAACCCATTGATGATGCTGAGTGTCTACACCTTTGTATTTGCTGTTGTATTCAAGTCGCGCTGGGGTATCACTCCGGCAGGTACCGAAGAAAGCAAAACCATGTTTGCGATCATGCTTTTCGCCGGTCTGATCGTGCACGCCGTTTTCGCAGAGGTCATCAATCGCTCACCCAGCGTTGTGTTGAGCAACGTCAACTATGTGAAAAAGGTAG
Organism: Pseudomonas sp. BW7P1; assembly: GCF_024981055.1. Classification (NCBI taxonomy): domain Bacteria; kingdom Pseudomonadati; phylum Pseudomonadota; class Gammaproteobacteria; order Pseudomonadales; family Pseudomonadaceae; genus Pseudomonas; species Pseudomonas sp. BW7P1. The sequence goes on from NZ_CP103374.1 coordinate 4,462,364, forward strand.
TTTTCCCGTTGGAAGTTTTGCCCATCATAACTTTAGGCGCAGCGCTTTTTCATGGATTGATCAGCCTGACTGTCCTCGTCCTTGCGTACTGTATTTTCCAGGGCATGCCTCATCTGACTACACTACTGGTTCCGGTCGTCATGCTGCCTCTGCTGATACTGACGCTGGGCCTCGCATGGGTACTGGCATCGCTGGGGGTTTATCTGCAGGACGTGGGCCAGACGACCGGGATTATCACGACTGTAATGCTGTTCCTGTCGCCAGTCTTTTTCCCGTTGCATTCCTTGCCCGAGCAATATCAGACCCTCATTTTGCTCAACCCCCTCACGTTCATCATCGAACAAATGAGGGAAGTTGTGATTTGGGGAAGATTGCCTGATTTCATGGGGCTTGGTGTTTACCTGCTTATTGCTCTATTAGTCGCCGCAGCAGGTTATGCGTGGTTCCAGAAAACAAGATCGGGTTTTGCTGATGTCCTCTGAATTGCTAGCAACGAATCCAACTGAAGCATCGGTGCCCGCATCGAATCTGGCTATTCGTGTTGAAAATCTGAGCAAATGTTTTCACATCTACGAACGCCCTCGTCAGCGCCTTCAGCAATTGCTTCTGGCCCCGATCAGAAACCGGCTTCAGGACGCCCACGTCAAGTACTATCGCGAGTTCTGGGCACTCAAGAACATAAGTTTCGAAGTTTCTCGCGGCGAAACCGTGGGCATTATCGGAAAAAACGGCTCCGGAAAATCCACGTTGCTACAGATCATCTGTGGCACGCTCACCGCTTCCGGAGGCACGGTTGAAGTAAATGGACGAATTGCCGCCCTGTTGGAGCTGGGATCTGGATTCAACCCAGAGTTTACCGGTCGAGAAAACGTTTATCTAAATGGTTCGATTCTTGGACTAAGCCGCCAGGAAGTCGATCAACGCTTCGCTGAAATCGAAGCATTTGCAGACATCGGCGAGTTCATCGATCAACAGGTCAAATCCTATTCCAGCGGTATGGCGGTGCGACTTGCTTTCGCAGTAGCCATTAACGCCGACCCGGAAATCCTTATCGTCGACGAGGCACTTTCGGTTGGCGACGAATTGTTTCAACGCAAGTGCTTTTCCAGAATTGAGGCCATTCGACAACAAGGCGCGACGATTTTGTTCGTGTCCCACGCGGGCAGCGCCATCGTCGAACTTTGCGACCGGGCAATCCTGCTCGACAGCGGCGACAAACTGACCGAGGGCGCACCGAAACAGGTCGTGGGCAACTATCAGAAAATGTTGTATGCCGCCGCAGACCGCCGGGCAATCATTCGCCAGCAAATTATTTCGGGGCAGGCACCCACAGGTATCGACCCTCAGACAGAGGAACTGGCGCCGCCAGAGCCCGAACAAGAGATTGAGGAGAGCTTCGACCCCGATCTCAAGCCCAACAGCACAATCGAATATGAAGACAAGGGTGCGCGCATTCGAGACGCTGGCATTTTTACCGAATCTGGTATCAAAGTGAACAACCTGGTTCGCGGACGCAGCTATCTCTACCGCTACATCGTCGACTTTTCTACCATCGCAGAACGCGTTCGGTTCGGCATGCTGATCAAGACCGTGAGCGGCGCGGAACTCGGCGGTGCGGTTTCCGCCCCTTCGGTAGCAGACTCAGTCGAGTGGGTCGAGGCCGGCAGCAGCGTACAGGTCCAGTTTCGGTTTTCCTGCAACCTGACACCCGGTATGTATTTTCTCAACGCTGGCGTCACCGGCATCTCCGATCAGGTTGAAACATTTCTACATCGTGCCCTGGACGTAGCGGCTTTCCGTGTCATCACGGAGTCCGGCTGTCTGGCCACCAGCATCGTAGACTTCCATTGCGTGCCGACGCTGACAATTTCCCAAGGCATCTAAATCAATGAATACCAAAAAAATCATCATTGTCCTGGGCATGCATCGCAGTGGCACCAGCGCCCTCACCCGAGGCCTGAGCACCATAGGCGTCGCCTTGAGCGACGATCTACATCCTGCCGGCCCTGACAATCCCACCGGTTTTTGGGAAGACAGCGATGTCATTGCCATCAATAACCGGATTCTCGGCTTGCTGGGCTCGGCACATGATCGCATGGGCGTGATCGACGCCAATGTTTTCGAATTGCCCGGGATTCAGGAAATTTATAACGCCGCCAAATCGCTGGTGACGCAAAAAACAACATCGACTTCAATGTGGGGAATCAAGGATCCGCGCATTACACGATTGCTTCCATTCTGGCAAAAGCTGCTGAACGAACTCGGCTTCGAAATCGGTTATGTCATTGCCTTGCGCAACCCGTTGAATGTTGCAGCATCACTGACCGCACGCAACCAACTCCCGCCAGTCAAATCCTATATCCTCTGGCTGGAACACATGCTGCAAGCCGTGGCATGCACCCATTCTGAAAGTCGATTGATTGTAGGTTATGACTATCTGCTGAGTGATCCAGGCAAGCAGCTCCTGCGGATATCCAGCACTCTGGGCCTGCAGGCGCCCACCCCGGAAGAGCTGGCGAGCTACTCAAAAGAGTTTCTGGACACCAACCTGCGTCATGGCCGACACGACGATGATGAACTGCTGAAGAGCCATATCGAGCCCGCCATTCTCGCGCAAACTTATGAGTTGCTGCGTGAATGTGCACTTGACGAGCTGTCCATCAACAGCGATGAATTCGAACAACAGTTTCAACCTCTGATGTCGGCACTACGACGGATGCAGCCGATGTTGCAACTTGTATCCCAAGCCGAAGCTGCAACTGTCGCTGCCAACGAAGAAATTGTGGCCAGGGATCGCCAGATTGAAGCCCTGAACACGCACATCCAGCACCTGAATTATAACAACGAGATCTATCTGGCGACCGAGACCGAGAAGTCTTCCAGTTTCGCCGCTCTGAAACATGAACAATCCTTACTCGAAAGTGCTCTGTCGGAGCAGACTGCCCGCAATAATGAACTGACGTCCGAACTCGGGCAGTGCCAGTCGGCACTCGAACTGGCCACAGCCCGTGAGGTATCGCTCAAGCAACATGTCGCCGATCTGACGTTGTCGCTGAATACCGTTCACAGCAACTTGCTGACGACCACCGAACAGGTCGATACGCTGAGCAATGCCTGGGCGACGTTCTTCGTATCCAGAACCTGGAAGCTGTTTCGCGTTTTCAATAAAAAAGCCACCAGACCGGTCATCCCGCTGCCCAATGGCAATCAGTTCGACGACCACTTTTATTTGAGGACGTACCCAGACGTGGCCGCCTCGACTCTAAGTGCACGGGAACACTTTCTGGGCGCAGGCCTTCGTGAGGGTCGCCAGGCGTCAGCCAGCCCGGTCCCCTCTGCCCTCCATGAAGCAACAATATTGCAATCATCAGCGCTCGTGGAAGTAAGCGGTGAGGAAGAGCGAGAGGTAGAAAAAGAAGACGTCGCATTTGACCGCGACTTTTATCTTGCCATGTACCCTGACATTGCCGACTGTGGAATTGAACCGGAACAGCATTTCCTGTTGCACGGTCGACATGAAGGCCGGATCGGAACCGTGCCGCAGGTCAAACTGAGTCGCCCGCTCAATAATGACGAACACGGCAAGCCGACTGTATTGCTCGTCAGTCATGAAGCATCGCGTACCGGTGCGCCGATTCTCAGCCTCAACGTTGCACAGCACCTGACACAGCGCTTCAATGTCGTCGCACTGCTTCTGGGACCTGGCAACCTGACTGAGGCCTTCCTCGAATCAGGAGTGATCGTTGCGGGCCCATTGGACCGAAGCAGCGCGACGGGCGCGTCCCTGGCAGTCAGCGAGTTTTTGAACACCCATAAAATCGACTTTGCGATCGTCAACAGCCTGGAATCCAATGTGGTGCTCAAGCCGTTGGCCGACCGCTTCATTCCCGCAGTCAGTCTTATCCACGAGTTTGCGATCTACACCCGCCCGCAATCCGCCATTCAAAATGCATTGCTGTGGGCAAGTCAGACGGTGTTTTCCTCACGAGCAACGTTAGACAGTGCGGTGCAAGCACTGCCGCAACTCGGCGACTGCAGCATTCCAGTGTTGGCACAAGGCAAAAGTATCGTGCCGGGTGAAGCACAGGACGAGAAATTCGTCGTCGCTGAAAAACTTCGACTCCAGCATGCCATGCGACCAAAGGATCAGGACGCCGATACTATCGTCATCCTTGGCGCCGGCCGCGTTCAATTGCGCAAGGGTGTCGATATCTTCATCGAATGCGCCACGCGGGTCATCAACTCCGCGATCGGTCACAAATGCCGTTTTGTCTGGATCGGCGATAACTATAATCCCGAGACCGACATCGCTTATTCGGTTTACCTGCTGGATCAGATTCAGCGCAGCGGCATTGCTGAACAATTTACGATCATCACCGAAACTGCACAGATCGAGGAGGTTTATGCCATGAGCGATATGTTGCTGCTCAGCTCACGACTCGATCCGCTACCGAACGTCGCTATTGACGCCATGCTGCACCGCCTGCCCGTACTATGTTTTGACCGGACCACAGGTATCGCCGAAATACTCAAGCGCAACGATCTTGAATCGGCGTGCGTGGCGCCCTACCTCGACACTGGCGACATGGCGGACAAAATCATTCGTCTGGCTTCCTCCAATAGCGTCAGAGCGGACGTGGGCGAGCGAGTGAAGGCTATCGCCACCCGCGAGTTCAACATGCCTGACTACGTTGCAAAACTGGTAGACATCGCCACTCAACTGGAAGCGTCGAGCCGTCAGGAACAGCAGGACAGTGCCACGATTTCCGAGGCAGGTGTACTGGACATCGATTTTTACACGCCCGCCAACGTGCACTTGAAGAATGCGGATGAGGCCGTGCGTCGTTATGTTCGCTCATGGAGTCGAGGCATACTTCGTCGCAAGCCATTTCCAGGTTTTGATCCGAGGCTCTATCAGGAACTCAATGCAGACGCGGTCGGTCAGCAAGACCCTCTTGCCCATTACCTTCGCGCGGGTCGTCCGCAAGGGCCGTGGAACCAGACTCATTTCGACTGGAAAAAACCTCACTCGGTGTTGGGGGACCGTGCAGTTCTTTTGTACCTCAGTGTCGAATCGCCTCAACACCTGCTCAATGCACTGGACAAGATTACGGTCTCAGGTGTCCGCGTGACCTTGATCGTACTGACCAGCGATGAAGCAATGCGAGTTGCGCTGCACAATATGCTTGAGACCGAGCGTAACCTGACACTCGATATCCGGGTGTACGAGCGAGGAAGTCTTTGGGCAATGCTTGAGCATTTGACCGAAGCCCGCTATCAAGACTACGACCTGATCGGCCATATCGATCTGCAAACAGACCCGGTGAACCCGGAATTCACCAGCCGCTCGGCCTATCATCACTTCCTGATGGAGAACTTGATCGACGGCAAACATCTGGCATTGAGAACCATTGCCAGTCAGTTGTCTGACCCCGACAGCGCCCATCCGATCGGACTTGTGTTCCCTGACGATCCAAACATAAGCCACCTGGCATCAGATGAAGCACTGCTCGCCAGCCTCTGCAAAGTTCTAGACATTCAAAAGGCAGATTACGAGTATCAGCCGTATCCGGTAAACGGGGCGTTCCTTGGAACTCCTGCAGCACTATCGCCGCTTGTCAACTCCTTGTCGGCGCTGAAATCGGCAACGAAGCAGATGCGCCTTTCACCGCAAGTGGAAAGTCGGATCATGGCTCGTCTACTGCCGCAAGCCTGCGCCAGCAAACGAATGCACATGAAAACCACAGTCGTTGCCGGTGTCACTTACTAATCAAATGCTGATCGAATGAACAAGTTGAAGACAAAAATGCGTAATAAAGGTCGCCAGATCAAGCAATTGGCGCTAGGTGTGGCTCAGGGCCTGTATGCTCGTGCCTACGTAAAAGCCAAGGGAGACTCTCTTAACTTCGACCCGGTTTTTTACCTGAACCAATACCCGGACATCAAGAATTCCGGTACAGACCCTTTTTCCCATTATGTGTTTCACGGACGCAAAGAGGGTCGCGTCGGTCATTCACCGGTGTTGGGGCAGAGCGGCGCCGAGCTCGCTCAGCTTGATCCTGCACGCGAGACCGTGATCGTTGTCAGTCACGAGGCTTCCAGAACCGGAGCACCAATTCTCAGCCTCAATCTGATCATGATGCTCAAGCGTCGTTACAATGTGATTGCAATCGTATTGGGCGGAGGTGAATTGACAGACGAATTCAAAAACTCCGGTACAGTATTTATTGACGCCACAGGAATGCGGTTCAACCCGGATCACGCCCGGGTGCTGATTGACAAGATCTGCAGCCAGACTCAGATAAAGTTTGCCCTGGTCAACAGCATAGAATCCCGTGTAATGCTCCAGGGGCTGTCGGCCAACTTCGTTCCAGCCATAAGCCTGCTTCACGAGTTTTCCGCCTATACCCGCCCGAAAACCGCGTTTCTGGAGAGTATGTTCTGGTCGACGCGTACGGTTTTCTCCTCCAAGGTCATCCATAAAAGCGCCATACAGGATTTCCCGAACCTGGGCAGCTTTGCAGCGGATATCCTTCCCCAGGGTCGCTGCGAAGTTACTTTTGCGAACGTTGACGAACATGAAGTTGCTCGGGAAGAGACGCGCCTCAGAAACATCTTCACCACGCTGAAGAAAGGCAATAAACGAATCGTGCTCGGCGCAGGACTAGTGCAACTACGCAAAGGCGTTGATCTGTTCATTGATTGTGCTGCCCGCGTTCTGGAAAACGGTGAAATGAACGACCTGCACTTCGTGTGGGTTGGCAAAGGATACGATCCGGAAAACGACGTCCAGTACTCCGCCTACCTTTTCGATCAGATTCGACGAGCCGGCCTTGAAGATCATGTGACCTTCATTTCTGAAACATCGGCGATCCAGGTCGTTTACGACGAGGCCTCAGCCGTGCTGATCACCTCGCGCCTCGATCCATTGCCGAATGTGGCAATTGACGTCATGAGCCTTGGACTGCCTGTACTGTGCTTCGCCGAAACCACGGGCATCGTCGATTTTCTTGACGAGTGCGGCTTGCGCGAAGCGTGTGTGGCACGCTATTTGAACGTGTCGGACATGGCCCGCAAGCTGACAGCATTGATGACCGATCCAGCCAGCATGACGACCATCGGCGAAACCCTGAAGTCGGCATCGGCCCATCGTTTTGCGATGCAGACCTATATTGACGGTCTGGAGTCCATCGCGATCGAAGCGATTGCCCAAGCGGCTCAGGAAAAGCTCGACTTCACTACGATCGAACAGGCAGCCGTCTACCGCAGCGATTTCATTCCGCGGTATCACAGAACAATTTCCGATTTCGACACATTGCGCATGCATGGACGTTCCTGGGCCAACAACATCAAAGAAAGAAGGTTGTTTCCCGGTTTCCATCCAGCCATTTTTGCCGAGCAGTCCAGCGATTACCGGGCTGGCCAGAATCCACTTGCCTGCTATCTGCGGGCCGGAAAACCGGATGGCCCCTGGATTGATGAAGTACTTACCCCGTCCTCCCCCGTCACAGCTGATGTGCAGCAGGGCCGGGTTGCGCTGCATGTTCACGTCTTCTATGCCGACCTGTTCGACGAGGTCCTCGATTGCCTGTCCATCAACAAGGTGCGTCCCGACCTGTTCCTCAGCGCACCCAATGATCAGGTCAAGGCAGAACTCGAAACCCTGAAGTCCAGGTATACCGGCAATGTGGTCGCCATTGAGGTTGTGCCAAACAGGGGTCGCGACATCGGCCCGTTTCTGACGTCTTTCAACCGAAGCCATTTGCGGGACTACGACGTCGTCGGCCACTTTCACACCAAAAAAAGCAAGGATCAGAGCAATCCCGAAGTCGGCAGTGTCTGGTACGAATTCCTGCTTCAAAACCTGTTGGGACGGGCCCATCCCATGGCGGACGTCATCATTTCCAGATTGCTAAGTGATCAACGCGTAGGCATGGTGTTCGCTGATGATCCGCATATTGTCTGCTGGGGCAAGAATCGTAGCTACGCCGAGGAGCTTCAGGTACGTCTTGGCCTTTCTGAATTACCGGAAAACATTGTATTTCCGGTGGGCAGCATGTTCTGGGCGCGAACCGAAAGCCTTCGCTCGCTGGACGCATTGGAGTTGTCCTGGGACGACTACCCGGCCGAGCCACTTCCGTATGACGGAAGCATGCTGCACGCACTGGAGCGTTTGTTCCCCCTTATCGTACAAAGCAACGGCTATGACATCGCGTTGACCAACGTTCAAAGCATTACGAGATAACATGAAAATACTAATTTTTGGTGGTGGTGGTTTTATTGGCTCGGCGATTGCCGACCGTCTGCTGGCCGACGGTCACTCGCTGCGCATCTTCGAGCGACCGAGGGTTGAAGCCTACCGAAAATTCGAAACAACCGAATCCGTCGAATGGGTCACCGGCGACTTGATGAGCAAACATGACGTCACTGAAGCGATCGACGGAATGGACGCAGTGCTGCATCTGGTCTCCACCACACTGCCGAAAACCTCTAACGACGATCCGATCTACGACGTCCAGAGCAACCTGGTCGCGACGCTGCAAATGCTGGAAGCGATGGTGACAAAGGGCGTCTCGCGCATTGTATTCATCTCTTCGGGTGGCACGGTGTATGGCGCACCGAACTATTTGCCAGTGGACGAAAAGCACCCTACAGACCCTCAGGTTTCGTACGGCATCACAAAGCTGGCCATTGAAAAATACCTGCTGATGTATCAACACCTTCACGGCATAAAAGCTACCGTGCTGCGGGTGACCAACCCCTATGGAGAACGCCAGCGAGTAGAAACTGCACAGGGCGCCGTCGGTGTGTTCCTCAGCCGTGCCCTGAAAAATGAATCGATTCAGGTATGGGGAGATGGCAGCGTCACCCGCGATTACATTTACGTGTCGGACGTAGCCGAAGCATTCGCCCTGGCCCTTAAATACGAAGGTCCTCACAGCGTTTTCAATATCAGCTCGGGCAAGGGTGTTTCCATCAATGAGTTGATTGAGCGAATCGAGACCGTGCTCGGCGGTGCAATAGACAAGCTTTATCTGTCAGGCCGATCGTATGACGTTCCGATAAACGTGCTGGATAACACGCTGGCGGCACAGGAACTCAACTGGACGCCGAAGGTGGGTCTGGAAGAAGGGTTGAACCTGACAAGTGCCTGGATGAAGAGAACACTCGGCAAATGATGGACTCTTGCAATATCAAAGTGTCAGTCGTCATTCCCACAAAAAATGGTGGTAGTCGCTTCCGCTCGGTCTTGAGAGCTGTTCTGGAGCAGAAGACGAACTGGCCCTTTGAAGTCATTGTGATTGACTCCGGCTCAAGCGATGAAACTCTGGCAATTGCCAGGGAGAATCCTGACGTTCGTATCATTACCATTGAAGCGAAAGATTTTCAGCACGGACGCACGCGCAACACCGCCATTGAGAATGCAAAAGGCGAGTTCATCGCCATGATGACTCAGGACGCACAACCGGTGGCGAATGACTGGCTGCACTGCCTGGTGAGCACGATCGAAGCTGATGAACAGATCGCCGGCGTATTTGGTCGGCATATTGCCTACGATGATGCGTCAATTTTCACCCGGGATGAGTTGGTTCAACATTTCTCAGGATTCGAGTCCCGCCCCGTGGTCCAGCTGACAGATCCAGAACGATACGCGCAAGACGCCGGCTATCGTCAGTTTTTGTACTTCTTTTCTGATAACAACGCGCTTATCCGCCGCTCGGTCTGGACACTTCACCCTTACCCGGAAGTTGATTTTTCCGAAGACCAGGCCTGGGCACGGATCATCATTGAAGCGGGTTACAAAAAAGCCTATAGCCGGGAAGCCGTGGTTTACCACTCGCACAATTACGGTCTATGGGAGCGCTTCCAGCGAAGTTTCGATGAGAGCATGGCACTCGACCATTTGTTCCACTACGACCAGCCGAAGGGCTTTACTGTGCTGTTACGCAGCTGGGTGGGACTGACTCTGCGGGATCTCAAGGCAGTACGCCAACACCTCCCCGCAATGGGCTGGAAGTTGATACTTCCAACGATCAGGATGCCAATCGACAACTTCATGAGAGTGTCCGGGAGCTGGCTGGGTGTTCAACATGGATTCAAATCCCCAGCACTTATCGCCTTTTGCTCTCGCGACAAAAAACTCAGCCGGGTGAAACGTTAACCGTGAATGCTCATCTACTCGCAGCGCAGATTAAAAAATCCCTGAATCACATCAGACAGGAAGGGTTCTCTTCCTTCCTCAACATACTGTCACGCCGGCTCAAAAGTTCACGCTCGCTGTTCACCAAGCCCGACGTGATGCACGCTTATCGTTTTCTGAAATTTACTCCCATCGTTCAGAAACCCGATGATGCCTTAAGCAACGGCGAAAAGACTGTCAACTGGTATATTCCGCCGATCGGAAAAGGCTCTGGCGGCCACTTGAATCTATTCAGATTCATGCAGCACATCGGAAATATGGGGTTCATTAACCGCGTTGTCATCGTTGAAGACGATGGCGAACAGTCCGTTGCCAAGGCTAAATCAACCATCCGAGCATGGTTCGACATCGACAATGTAGAGGTTTATTACATCAATGCAGATATACCCTCGGCAGCAGTAACCATTGCGACGTCATGGCAAACCGCATATGCCGTAAAAAACGTCAGCGCAACGACACATAAATGCTACTTCGTTCAGGATTATGAGCCGTGGTTCTACCCGGCAGGCACCGAGTATGCACTGGCGGAGCAGACCTATCGCTTTGGTTTCCACGGGTTCACCGCGGGGAGTTGGCTGTCCACGCTGTTAAATCGGGAATTCGGCATGTCGTGCACGGCGTTAGGGTTTTCCTATGAACGGGCACTCTACAAGCCATATCCAAAAGCCGTCACGACAGGCAACAAACGTGTGTTTTTTTATGTACGCCCCCCTACTGCCCGTCGGGCTTTTGATCTTGGTGTCCTGGTACTGTCAGAGCTGGCTCAACGGATGCCTGCCGTCACCGTAGTCATGGCAGGCTGGGATGTTCATCACTACGCATTTCCATTTGATTGCGAGCATGCAGGCCTGAAAAACCCTGACCAACTTGCAGAACTCTACAGCTCATGTGATGTGGCGCTGGTGCTGTCCATGACCAACCTGTCGCTATTGCCGCTCGAAATCATGGCCTGCGGTGTACCCGTTGTCAGCAACAGAGCCGAGTGTACGCAATGGCTTCTCAATGATGACATCGCAATGCTTGCCGAACCCACCGTCGAGGGTCTGGCGGATGCATTGGAGGAGATCCTGCGCTCACCGGAGCGCGCAGAACAAATCAAGGAGAATGCCTTTGCCTTTGCTGCATCGGCTTCCTGGTCAGCGGAAGGCGACAAGATGGGGCGACGACTGATGGAGATTCTGTCCGAATCTTGATTCTCGCCCGTGCGCTTTTCGGCCAGGCCGATTGCTTGCTCTCAGAAAGCATCGCAAATAAAAAACACCCGCAACTGCGGGTATTTTTATGCTTGTTTTCAGCCTTGCACAGGCACCTCAAGTTTTACCTTTTTTGTTCCCGCCCCCAGATAACGTCTCAATCCCAACGCTGGCTTCTCGATAAATCTCCAGGACAAATAAGCCAAAGGGATAACTATAAGACTCGCGTACAGCGCATTGACATAAGCACTCTGAGCGGGTGCCCAGACGAGTTGCTGAATGGGCCAAGCGTAAATGTAGACTCCATAGGAAATATCGCCAAACTTGTCCATATCAAAGTGAGGGAGGCGATAGGCAAGCATCAGCAAGGTATACATGAGCGCCGCGGAACACGCGTATGGGAACCAGCTCGTGCCGGAAAAATAAAATACCGAATACACCAACACTGCACACAACAACCAATTCAGGGGGATGTAACTGCGATTCACCCAGAAAAAACTACCGACGATAAAGTAAAGCAAAGGCTCATGAAACTGAGTATTGCTCCCAAACAATGGAACCATGGCGTAGTTATTCTGGACAAGCAACAATGCAAGAATCAAAGATATATTGGCTACTTCCCTCATCTTGAACAACCCGAAAAGCCCCAAAAGAAAAACTGCAATATAGCAGCGAAGCTCAGCGGGCAACGTCCAGGTAGAACCATTCGTCGATCCTGCAAAGGGTCGATCGCCGAACACATACGGCAAATTGTACTTCCAATCCCAAAGCGTCGCATTCCACAAGTTATTCCAAGGTGTACTGTGAAAATACTGAGCAAGACTGACACTTGTCGCGATGGGGCCAATTACAAAAACAGCGACCAATGAATATACAATAACAGCGGGATACAAACGCAATGAACGAGATACAACGAAATCTCTCAAGCTTCTATTTGATATCGAAGCAGTCACCAGAAAACCACTGATTGCAAAAAAACCTCCAACAGCAAGACTTCCGATCCACGCATGAGGAAGGATGAGCATTGTGAGAGGATCACTACCATTACCACTGATGGGAAATGAGTGCCCGAAAAGCACCGTAAACGCGAGTAGAAAACGCAGCACAGTGAAGTTGTTATCCCTGTGCCCATCATAATCACACAAACGATCTGTTCGAAAAATTTCTCTCAGCATAATGCTTCCGCACCCTCTCTATACCATAAGATCTTTTACAGCCGCACCTCAGTGCAGCTGTAAACTGACCCGTCCTGCCTTTCCATGCAGATATATCGACAAGAAAGACCCGGGTGCCCGACGCAATCAAGTGAACTACGGCTCAATCGTTACCGGTATTTCAAACTGGCTGCAACTACTGAACTCAGCACCTTGCACACCTCCCAAGCCTAACTTATAGCGTCCACGCAATGTCGAGAGATCAAGCAAGCCATTGAACCCGGAAACATTCAGAGCAGGTTTTTGATAGGCTGCACCTACATCAGCACGAGTCTCACGATTGGTCTCAATGAAAAACCTGCCGCCCTTCTCATCCGTAAGCGTCAGATATGTTGCATCGAACAGCGTGCCACTCTTGGTGGAGCTGGCAAGCCAGCCCTGCAACTTCAACCGATCTGTCGCGTGCAAGGTAGTCGCTGTCGCGCCCGCACCGTTCATCAAATCAATACTGCCCTCACACGCCACGACTGCATTTTTCCGCACACCGGAAATGGCCGTCGTACTGCGATTGAAGGCTATAGGCTTATTGTGAACATTCGGAACTTGCGAAGCCACCCACCGAGCGGAAAATTCCGGTTTGAAGTAGTGTGAAGACTCTGAAGAAAACATGATAGATTCAACAGCTTCGCCGGAAAACTCGAAGTTATCGATCAATGGGCTCACCCAGACGCCACTCTTCGAATTCAAGATATTCAAACGGTATTCGCGAATATCACCAGACACAAGCTTATATCTAATCTTCAAAATATCGCCACGAAATAGAAGATTTTTCAGACGAGCGTAGGCCGTGAGTTCAAAATCGGGAATGATTTTAACAACGTTTCCAGAGTGCTTTGGAACCTTATACCACTCATCAAACTTCATGACCGTTTCAGTCAGCAATTGCTCAGCAGCGTCAGCTTTTACGCTGTTAGCTTCGAGAAGTATAAGTGGTACACCTCCCTTACCCTTTGAAACTTCGACGACATGATAATTGAGCAGGATCGCGCCTACAGTCAGCGGATCCTCATTCAATGAGTATTTTCGATCGAACGCATCGAATACGTTGCAGTTTTCAGACACGCATGCAATACCTGCGCTCCACAATACAAATTTCGGTCGCGCCGCAGATTCAAAAAACGACTTATTCATCAAATCCAGGACGGGTGTAAGGGTCATGTAGTTCTGGAATGACGGACGGTGCGAATAGTTCAAGTCATTGGCAAACATATACTCATTGTTGTATGGATAGACATCAATGGTAGACTTTTTAATTTTGCTCAACAGTGCATTATCCAACCTGTAGTCCGCATACAGACTTTTCATCCGGGTTGAATAATCAGAATTGAAGTCTACGCCCGAAACCAGCGCGTCCTTAGTAGGAGCACCGGGATAACTTGGATTGATTGACAGGTAGTAGAGCCCCGCCAGGGCAATTACAAACATCGCCCGACCCAGACGAGATTTGTCAAAGACCATGGCGAGTGCCAGTGCAGCCGTTGGAATGACAAAATAGCCCAGATAGTGATCTGTACGACTGAAGCCGAGTTTAAAAAGCAGCAACAACAGAACATTCAGCGTTAGCAGAAGCGACCTTCGCTTCACTACCAAATACACATTGAGGGCAGCTACAACCAAGAAAACGGCCACAAAAGTATTTGGCGAATTGGCACTTTCCAGGGTCATGTCGACCGAATTGCCAAAGCTCAGGTTTTTGTTAATTACGAGATAGTTAACAATGCTCGCGACATTGTGAAAAATAATCAAACCAACCGCTATATAACTTAATGCTACGGCCGCAACAAAACAGATCAATCGCGATATTTTTCGCTCATTGAAGAGCCGGATAAAAAAATAAGAGCCGATCGTTGCCACGCCCACAAGGCCGTAAAAAAAACGAACGTAAAACAGGAAGCCTACCACGGCACCAAGTACTGCCATTCCCCACACACCGACAACAACCGGCTTATCCCTGGAGAACTCCAGATAAGCGACTGTTGCAAACGGCAAAAGATAAAAGGCTGCTGGAAAGGCCAAGCCACTAAAAAACAAAAAGAAGGCGACTGCGAGATACAGGTAAGAGCGCGCCTTGTGAACAAGGCTGAAAATCAGAGCCCAAAAAATCGCATACATTACGCTTATATATGTTATCGAGCCCCAATAAGCATAAATATTGTATTGCGTGGAACTTCCACCCACTAACCAATACAGTGGACCGTAGCTGAAAAGAAAGTCTCGCCCTTCGTAAAAAATTTGATTGGTTAAATTTACCCACTGCTCGACATTTCCATTGGAAACCGCTGTCGAGTACATCTTAGTAGATGAAAATACAATTACGAAAACACTTAAGAAAACTAAAAGCTCCGTCTTATATTTCCCACACAACGACTTCAGGCCATTTTCTGTCGCTTTTATATTTAAAGCACTAAAGACCCCACTCACTTGTCGCCATCCCCCTTGACGTTATAGTGTCCAAAACAGCTTTTCAGAAGAATTTTCAGTACTGAAAGATTACCCTTCACGCTGCTGATTTTGGTTGGCACTTCGCCTTTTGGATAACGTCTGACTGTTGCCAGCTCAACACACCGATAGCCCAATTTCGGAACTCGATAAGAAAGGTAAGCAAGCAATTCGTAAGTCATGAACACATCGCGAAAAGGCGCTACTTTTGGATCAAGCAACATTTTCCGACTATACGCGCGAAAGCCCTGCGTGGTATCCGTCCAGCCAAAGCCGGAGAACAGGCTCAGCATGGGTGCGTGAATGAAGCGGATAGCGAAATCGCGTGATTTCGGTGTGTTTTCGGCTACACCACCTGCCACGAAACGCGAAGCCTGGACAAAGTCGACTCCTTCTTTCAACGCCTCGATAAAACGCTCAATGGCGTCAGGGTCATCCTTGTCATTGCCATCAATGGTGACAATGCCTTCGTATCCCTGATCAAGTGCAAAAGCGTATGCACAACGCAGTTGAGCGCTCAACTTGCCAGCAGAAGTTTTGAGCAAGAGCCCCTTCACACCAACCTGTTTCAACGCCGGCAGCTCAAGAGAACCATCCGTAGTTCCCCCGTCTACAATAATGATGTCGGCGATATTGGTGACATTCACCGCTGCCATTCTGGAAAGCAGGTTTTTGATCCGCTCTCCCTCATTGATTACCGGAATAACAACACAATAGGAATGCTGGCGACCTAGCCACATTTTTGTGTCATAGGAAGGCACTTGCCACGCCTGACGAGCAGCAGGAGAAATATCGAGAGAAGTCATCAAATTCACCATCAAGCCACGCGAGCTGTAATCAGCCCAACGCCAGCAATCACCAATACGATCCCTGCACCAGTAGTCCAGTGGAAGGATTCGCGAAAAATTACGACTGAAAAAAGAGCGACAGTTGCCACGGCACCTGCCGTCAGAACCGGATGCGCCACGTTGAGAGGCAGACGTGCCAATGCAGCGGCATAAAGCAGAAACGCGGCACCATAAAGTCCGAGCCCAAGCCAGAACGGCCAATTGCTTAGTGCTGCCACAGGATCGCCAAGCGACGGAAATTTACGAGGAGGTATCATTGCCATCTTCACCAGAACGCTGGCGGAGGCATTGGAAAGAATGCCCAGGATCAGGATCACCCATTTCATGCTCATCTGCCCACCTCAACTTCAGCCATTCGATAATGCTGCACCGCCATTTGCAGTGAACGCTCAATGGATATCAAATGAGGTTCATTTTTAGTCGCAACCATTTCGATGGAAACAACGTGGTTCGGCAGATAACGTGCCACTGCCGCAGCCATTTCAGCGTGCGCAGTACCACCCTCTCCCAACGGTAACAAGTCGGGCTCACTGGCATGAACATGTCCGATCAATTCGGCATGCTGCTCGAGAATGGCCTGCACCTCCTCCTTGTTAATTGTGACGGCCCCGGTATCGAGCTGCATACGAATGGCTGGATGTGCCACCTGAGTTACCACGCTGGCAGTTTCAGCAGTGGCGGTCATGAAATTGGCGCCATAGCATTCAGGATTGGGTTCAAGGCAAATCGTCACACCTCTGTGTTGGGCGATATCTCCCAATTGCCTGAAGAATGGAATCGCGACTTGCAACGCCTCTTCATCTTTCAGTCCGGAACGGTCACGGTTCTTTGGAGAACCAAAAACCACCCGAGTGGCTCCGAGTACTTCACCAATGCGGCAAACAGCATCAAGATGCTTGAGTAACGCAGCTTGAGTATCGGTAGAGCCGAACACGTTCAGTCCTGATGTACCAAACAACAGAGCCTGCATACCGGTTATTTCGATTCCGCGCTCCGCCCACCAGTCTTTCACCCGACATATGTCTTCATCTGTTGCCTGGGTCGGTTCAGGAAAGTACTTACCAGGCGCTATATCGATCGCGTTGACGCCAAAGCGATTCAGCAGCTTTGCAACGTCCTCATCTTCAACGACATCCCAGGCAATATTGGAAATGGCGAGCCTCATACCGAAGCACCCGGCTGGTCTTTTTTTGTCAGGGGCTCGGATTGGGCATAAGCCCTGACAGCTTGAACTGTTTCGCGAGCACTGTATTGATAACGGCCCACGCCTCCAAAAACCTTGGCATGGATGCTTTGCAAGTCATATAAACTTGGCGCATTGCCAAGCTCGTTATCAAACGGCTTCCCGAAACCTTGCAGGGAAACATTCGCCACACTGACAGGTTCGGCAGTGAAGTGAACCAGTTTCAACCCGGCATTGAGCGCGAGTTGAATATCAGACCAGAGATTTACCATTGGGTAGAACTGGAATACTCCACGACTATCAATTGCCTGAATATTATTGTCGTTGAGGAAATCGAAAATTACATTCTTGCGCAGACCGGGACCAACCAGACCTGGTAAACGAACTATGAGATAGTTCGAAAAATGACTTTCAACGAATTTCTCCAGCAAACGCCGATGTAAGCCATACGCATGCAAGTCCGACTCGTCGACTGCCGAGTTTTCATCAACACCTACGGGTTTCTTAAAAACATCCACTGTACTGATAAGAATAAATGTTTTGCACTGAACCGTTTTCAAGTGCGAAATAAGCTCTTCAATCTTTAGCCGATCCGCTTGAGGATCGCGATTGGCGATCCACTTCTGTGCAGGTGCGCCGGCACAAACTACTGTATCAAATGTTTCGTTATCGATTTCGGCAATATTGGTCGAACGATAAAGCGACGAAAACGCCTGCTGCTTCAGAAGAGTACTGCCCACGAAACCTGAAAAACCAATAAGAGAACTACGCATTCACTACTCCACCTTTCGATTCTTCTTGACCATCAATTCGCGAAATATGCTCTTTTTCAAGCGTCTCGATGACGTCGTAGATATTGTCTATTTTCCCACCAAGAATGGAATAACATCCTGGCAACTCCATATGCCGTTCAAAAAGAATCGGTCGGCCGTCGTCGCCCTCATTCTTTACAAGTACTGTTTTGACTTCAAACAAGGAGTCGACATGACGAGCTTGCAATACGGCTGGAATATACCTTCCAACATCTCTGACCATTCGATCAACGCGACTTTCCCGGACGTAATGGTCCAACCTTGCATAAGGGTCAAAATCAGGCTGATCATTCCAGTGCAAATGAGGCGTATAGCGAACATGGGAAAGGGTATGCACTCCTCGAGCAGGGAATGGCATCGTCGAAAAGAACGGGCCATCCATCACTGTAATTCCCAAGCCTTCTAGAGACTCCGGCATTTGCATCAGGGCCATCTCGGTGATTTCTTGCTTAAGCCCGGCGCTCACGCCTGGGAAGTCACCAGCGAATTGATTCAACCCGCTGTAGGTGCAGTTGAACACATAGCGGCAATTAATAGCCTCACAATGCCCCTGCGCATTTTCGGCAATTACTGTCAGTGGTGAGTGCAGACCTCGGGATATGGCTGTTACGCGGCTTTGATAGCGGATCTTCACTCCACTTTCGTCCAGCTCACGCTTCGCCCAACTCGCCAACGTGGTGGTATCGAAAGCATACTCCTCGACAATGAACACATCCTCAATCAGCCGAGGTTCGAAAAGCTCCCGCAGTTCGGAAGTTGCAGGTTTGATATCAGCGCCAATATCTCTGCAAAAACGTTCAAATTGTTTGGCGGTGACCTTCGAATTTCTGCGGGCTATTGCATAGAGCTTCGTAAAATCGCGCTTCACCGCAGCCGGCCAGTCCGTCACGAACTTAGGCAGGTTAATCCGGCTTCTGTAAGCGGTGGTGAAACTCCGGGGATAGTGATAGCCGTTATGCACGCGTGCCTGATTGTTATAGGAAGCCCGCATCAATAGTGCAGGCTCACGTTCTATTAACAGTACGCGTTTCAACCCGCGCTGTCGGGCCAGGTAGACAGCAATGGCAGCGCCATAAAATCCGCCACCGATGACCACAGCGTCTTGGCTAGCCGGGTCCGTTTCATGCACAACCATCAGGAGGTCCGTTCACAAGCCGGGGCTGAGGTACTGACGCCCTCTGAAACCACTTTTTCGATGTTCAGCTTTTCACGCCGTGTCATGCGTGCGCTAGTGAACTCCTGGCCAACATGATAAAGCGGCCCTTCATTAGATAAGCTGGCCATGTTTAGGATGTATTCACCCAACACCAGCAGCACCAGAGAAATAAGGAAAAACATGCCGGACTGTTGCAACGAAAAACTAACCCACCCCGGAGCTACATCGGTTTTCCAGATGCCGATCGCCAGAACATAAACGCTGTATATCAGGTTGGCGATTGCACCGAAAAGCGAGAGCGACGTTACCAGCCTCATCGGCGCCCGGGTCGTAGACACCAGCAAGCGCATCCCTCGATCGA
This sequence comes from Pseudomonas sp. BW7P1, assembly GCF_024981055.1. Lineage (NCBI taxonomy): Bacteria > Pseudomonadati > Pseudomonadota > Gammaproteobacteria > Pseudomonadales > Pseudomonadaceae > Pseudomonas > Pseudomonas sp. BW7P1. Next base: position 4,481,771 of record NZ_CP103374.1, read on the forward strand.
TACTCTCCCCCAACCGCTTGGGACTGGAGGCTTTCGGGGTTGCACTGTAATTGAGATAGGCGCGCGCAAAACCACCTGTTGCCGGCAGATGACGGTAGGTCATCGACGGTTGCGGGTGTTGCAGGATGAAATTGATAACGCGCTTACTGAGGATTCGAAACTGAGGAGCGTCTTTAGCCAGATGAACACCATTAAAATGGTTGTAGATGCTATGGAACACGAAATTCGCAGCACGATATGCAACGCTCTGTGCTGGCTTATGCGAGTTGTTGGCAAACACCACATCCGCACCAGCGACTGCCTGGTCAAGCATCTCAGGCACAAATCCGATATTGTCGATCAATGGATCAATGACAGCGACAAAATCACCCAAGGCATTCTCCAACCCGACCCAAGAAGCCGTATCTGCATCCACCTCTTTGGTCAAGGCATACACCTGCAGATTGGCGAGGCCGCTATCAGAGGTCAGGCGTTTGAGCTGTAGAATGCTGTCGTCTTCAGAAGCGTTGTCAACCACGATCAGCTCATAGTCGCTGACCGTCGAAGAGATAACGGAAGCCGCATCAGACAGAATCTTTTCGATTTGCTCTGACTGATTACGAACGACAAAAACGACAGACAAAAAACAGGGAAAAAAAGCCATCTTAAATTCTCATGAAATCAGCGGTCTGCAAACCATGAATCATACGGTTTAGCTAAGAGGCCTAGCTGAAAAGTGACACTGTGATGTCAGCGGTCGGTCAGACGCTTTGAAAGTGGAAAACAGGGCAAGAATTCGCTGCGTTCCACGTTTCCAGTACCGCCACTCAAGCCAAATTCGGCGGAAAACTGATAAAAATAATGCCTCGACAAAAGGCAATAATTGGCGCGCAAAGTAGCATAAGTGGGCTCTAGCTACCAGTACCGAATCCGCCTGTCGCCTGCCGTCCAGCCTCTCCTGCCGATAAAGCGATAATGCTTACCACTGATATCGACGGGAACGCTTGAACTCGAAGACACGCGAAGGATATTGGCACGATGACAGGCTTCGCCATCGTAGCTCTTTCGAAACTGGCTCCCATTATACAAAGTAATAACCGTCAATTGAGTCGACTACCAGTTCGATCAGTTTTAACACCAAACCTGAACCAAGAAACGGTTAAACCCTGATAAGCCCGAGCGCCACCTAATTCATCCAGCTTGGAATACAGACGCTGTATAAGCTCTGCAGGAGAAGGCAAACCACGCATGCTTCACGCACGCCCGAGCACAAGGGGGGATTACCCCTGCTCTGCCCGAGCGAAACTTTCAGCAACCCGAATAGCCAAGGCACGTGCATGCTGGCGAAGCTCCGGCACCGCCGTGGCTTCCCAAAAGCGAGCTTTGAGCATCGGCCCGACATAACTCAGCCACTCGACTCGCTCTCCCGACTCACTCATGACAGCGTAGTTTTCATCAACATTGATTCCGATACCCAAAGCATCAGGTGTGATGATCGAACTGGCTGACAAATACGAGATGAACGCATCGGAAATCTTCCCGATATCAGTACACGGCCCAGTGCAGTTGATCACCTGATCAAACTGTGACTCGACAACTTCCACGCCCCCTCGGATCCTGATACGCACCGCAATACTCTCGTCATTGGCATTCGCCGACAAGATCCGTCCGGCAATTGAGGTAACGGTCGACGCCGCAATTTCATCCTGGAAAATACTGAACGTTTGTGGCGCCATCCGATGCCGATAGACATCCCAATGAGGTTGAACGTGGCGCAGAAAGCGCCTGCGTTCGACAAGTGACAGGCGACTCCACAATTCAGAGGTGACAGGCCTCAAAGCGGCCACAACTTCACGCCAACGTTCTGGATATCTGGCAACCTCGCGACGAATTGACCTCATATAGGACAACACTGTCGCTGGAGCTGCCAGGATTTCTGCGACGATGCCTGTCTCGAATCCCTCTGCGGGCATTTTTTCGCGATGACTGGTTGGCAACAATCCTCGACGCGAAAGCAACGTAACCTTGGCCGCCAGATGAGTACGGCGCAGGGAGATCAATGTGTCGACAGCGGTCAAACCGCTACCGATCAGGAGAATTCGAGGTGCCGCTTTTTGTACCATCCAATTGTCCGCCGACCATGGATCCTCGATGTACAAATTGGATCGTGCAACCTCCCGCAGACCTGCCGGCGTGGCGGGCGGGAAATTGCCAAATGCAAGAATGACTTTATCGGCAGCAATGCACACTCCGGTATCGACCTTGATAATCGCACCTTTCCCTGTAGCGTCTGCCTGGATGGAATTGACCTCACCTACAATGCTTTCACACTCGACACATGAGTCTGCTTTCGCCCGGCTGAGCAACTGACTCAAGTATGCGCCGTACATCTGACGGGAAACGAAGCTGCCCGAATGGTGACCAGGATCCAACTGCTTGCAGAATTCGAGAAAAGAGTCGGATTGCTCCACCAGCGCTGACATATTCCCGGCAGGCACGTTCAACAAATGGTCCGGACTATCGGTTCCGTATGCCAGACCGCGCGCCATTTGGCCAGAGCGGTTGATAATAGTCAGCCGCGACCCTGCAGGCGCTCTGTTGAGAAACTCAATGGCGGTTACCGCCCCGCTAAAACCCAGACCAATAATAACTAAGTGCTTCACTTGGCATTCCATTGCTTCAAGTAATCAATGATGACCTCGACACTTGATCCAATCGAGTGATTCATCGTACTTATCGTAATTTGTGGAGCCAGAGGTTTTTCATAGGGCGAATCAATTCCTGTGAAGCTTTTTATCAATCCTTGACGTGCTTTTTTGTACAAGCCTTTGGGGTCACGTCGCTCACACTCACTGAGCGGGGTATCGATGAAAACTTCAATAAAGTTATCAGATCCAATCACACTTCGCGCCAGTGCGCGATCACGGTGGAAGGGAGAAATAAAGGATGTAATTGTGATAAGCCCTGCATCAACGAAGAGCTTAGCCACTTCAGCCACCCGACGAATGTTTTCTTCACGGTCGGAATTACTGAAGCCGAGATCCTTGCACAGCCCCATCCGGACATTGTCCCCATCCAGCAGGTAGGTATGGCTGCCTGCCATCACCAGCCGTTGTTCCAACGCATCGGCGATGGAGGATTTTCCCGAGCCGCTGAGACCGGTCAGCCAGATAACCACTGGACGTTGATTCTTTTGCTCGCCACGCACCTGACTGGTAGTCGAAATTTGCTGACTGGTGAGATTGTTATGCATAATTTTTTCACTTTGATGTAAAGGTCATCAGTGCGTGGCACGCCACATTCATTGATGAAAATATGAATGACCGAACCTGAATCGCAGATCGGCAGCACTGCTAAAGCTAAACAACTCTAGCCTGACCCGCTTTTAACACGATTGCCACGACAACCAATGGGGCGAAAGCAATCACCACCGCCCAAAATGCATCCAGATAATTCAAGACCAACAGAAGCGAAATTGGCAACAGAAACGCAATATTGATACCCACAACCGTTAATGTGACCTTCTTATGGCCAAATCGACGGGCTGCGTGCTGATAACCATGGTGACTGTGGGCTTGATACACTTTTTCACCTCGACTCAAACGCCGAACAAGTGTCCAGGTCGCATCGACAATAAACACGCCCGAAAGAATCACCCAGCTCCACAAAAACTCTGGCTGATGCCAGGCCGAACTCAGGGACATGGTCCCGGCGATGAGCCCCATGAAACCGCTTCCCGCATCGCCCATGAAAATCTTCGCAGGGGGAAAGTTCCAGCAGAGAAAACCTGCCACCGCCGCAGCCAGCGTCAGAGGAGCCCAGGCAAGATCACTGTGCATTCCGAATCCATAGACAAGACACATGCCCAGACAAACGCTGATCATCTCAGCACTGGCCAGACCATCGATACCGTCCATGAAGTTATAAAGATTAAGCATCCACACCAGATAAACCAAGGCCAGCACCTGACCGATCCAGCCCAGATCAACAAGAGTGTTCAACAAGCTTAACGGCGACAACCCCCCAATCCAGAAAAGTGCCCACGCTGCAGCGACGAAATGACCGAGCAAGCGCCATCTGGCTGCAATATGGCCATGATCATCAGCGAATCCAATGATTGCGACAAGCAGGCCGGCGCCCATCAGCGCGTAAAGGGTCGGCGCATCAATCCACTCAAAGTGAGCGAGAAACGGCAGTGCGACCAGAAAAGAAATAACGAACGCGACACCGCCGCCTCTCGGTGTTGGCACCGAATGCGCGCTACGTTCGTTGGGTATGTCCATCAAGCTTCGGGAGAGGGCATAACGTCGCAGCCCGAATGTCAGCCCAAAGGAAACGATAAATGCCGCAAGTAAAAACCACCCAACAATCATCCGTGTTCATCCTTATAGCGCTCAGCGGTTTGACGCAATGCCTTTTGCATACTTACAGGGGGTGTCCAGCCTAGTAGCTGAAAATTTTTTTCAATATCGACTTGCAACGAACCGCATATTCTTTGCGCGACATCACGCTTGCCCAGCAATCCCGCCCCCAGCTGTATCAACGATTCAGGGACAGGCAAAAGACGTGAGGGTTTACCCAGAGCCGTCGCTAGACGACGCAGCAATCGGGACGTGGATACATCATCACCGTCACTGACCAGAAACACCTGGTTGGCCGCTGCCGGATGATCAATGCATGCAACAATCAAACTGACTAGATTGGCGATGGCGACCAGACTTCGCTGATTACCGATAGTGCCCAATGGTAAAGGGATACCCTTGGAGAGCCAGTCCATCATGCTGAGAAAATTGGCTTTTACACCAGGGCCATAGACCAATGGTGGTCGAATGACCACCACCTCCATACCTGATTCGCGCCCCAATTGCATCAATGCCGTCTCGGCTTCGTGCTTCGAAACACCGTACGGATCCTGGGGGGCAACCGAATCATCCGCCTTGAAAGGCCTGCCGGGCAAGGTATTCTCGCCATTGACCTTGATCGAGCTGATATAGACAAATCGCCTTACGCCTGAGGCGACCGCCTGGCGCGCCAATTTGAGCGTCCCTTGAACATTGACCCTACGAAACTCGGTCAACGCGTCATCCGCCCTCTCATCCATAACATGTACGCGTGCGGCAGCATGAACGATTACTTCGATGCCTTCGAGCTGGGCAGAAGAATGCTCATCGAGCAAATCGAACATTTGCACCGAGCACAACCCACCCAGTCTTGTCTCGCTGCGTACAGCTGCAACCGGGCAGTATTTCTTTTCCACCAACAATCGAAAAACCAGCGCTTCTCCGACAAAACCACTGGCGCCTGTCACCAGTATCTTCGGACCTGTCATTGAGTATTCTTCCTTAATGCAGTTACCCAGCAGATACAGAAAAACAAGACCTTGTCTCTTCCTCGTCGCCGACAACTCCAGGCACTGAATGAGAGACGGAGCAGCTCAAAAGGGCGCAGTGTCACCCACTTGACTACAAAAGGATGAGTTTCCAGACCTATCAGCTTCACAATGGTCTGCACTTGACTGAACCACCAGCCATCTCGAATGGTTTTGTAGCGCGCAATCAGCGATTTCATGCCCTTATTGGCACCAACTTGATTACGCTCGTGCTGGCGGTAGTCCATTGAAGGCCTTGAATCGATGTACCAGCGAAAACCGTGACTGCGAGCAAAGGCATAGCAATACCAGTCATGCAGACTGACCGTCTGAAGCGGCTGCCAGGTCGCAAGCATCGACAATTTCAGCGCCGACACCAACGACTGGGTCATTACATAGGTACAGCCGGGGCCGGCGGCTTCAAACAGAAAGTCCCAAGCCACCTGTGGCTGAGCCTTGTCCAGCAGGTGCGTAGCGCCGTCAGGCCAGAATGCCAAGACATTAGTGGAACAAGCATCGACCTGTTCGGTTTGAATGATTTGAATGGCGCGTTGCAGCTTGTCCGCGTACCAAAAGTCATCCTGATCAGCGAAAGCAACATAGTCATAGACCGTCAGATTAACATCGCGGATCAGTCGGAAGAAATTGCGCGCTGCCCCTCCAAACGCACCCGCAGGAGGCAGAACGACGATCCGCGAATCCTCAAGGGCCCATGCTGAGCAATAGGCCTCAGTGCCGTCGGTGGAAGGATCGATGCTGATATAAACGTTTACTTCAACGTCTGACTGGCAAAGGATCGAAGCCAATTGCTCTTCGATCCACTGCATACCATTGTACGCTGCCAGTAAAACCGCAACCTTGGGAAGTTTCACTGGCATGCCATTCCTGCTTGCACCGTTAAACGCTTCTGAACGAAAGGGATTCGGCTATCGAATCAGTGAGCAGGTGAATCGACGAGTTTCTGCAGGTACTGGCCATACCCGGTCTTCTTCAGTGCGTCAGCCTGCTTGCTGAGTTGCTCTGCAGTGATCCAGCCATTGTGATAGGCGATCTCTTCGAGGCATGCCACTTTGAGACCCTGACGCTGTTCAATGGTATGTACGAAGTGGCTCGCCTCTAGAAGCGAATCATGAGTACCGGTGTCCAGCCATGCGAAGCCACGACCCAACATCTCGACGTTCAACGTCTTGCGGTCAAGATAAGCACGGTTGACGTCTGTGATTTCCAGCTCGCCCCGATCCGATGGCTTGATGTTCTTGGCAATTTCCACCACATCATTGTCGTAGAAATACAGGCCGGTCACTGCATAGTTGGACTTTGGCTTCAGTGGTTTCTCTTCAATACTCAAAGCACGGCCGGTTTTATCGAATTCGACAACACCAAAACGCTCCGGATCGGAAACGTGATACCCGAATACCGTTGCCCCCTTCTGTTGCGAACTTGCCGAACGGAGATTGTCCGAGAAATGCTGCCCGTAGAAGATGTTATCGCCCAGAATTAAGCAGCAAGGGTCCTTGCCAATGAATTCTTCGCCGATGATGAACGCCTGTGCGAGGCCGTCCGGAGTAGGCTGTTCGGCGTAAGTCAGCTTGATACCGTAAACACTGCCATCGCCCAGCAGCTTGCGAAAACATGGCAAGTCTTCCGGCGTGGAGATGATCAGGATTTCACGCATGCCCGCAAGCATCAGCACGGACAGCGGATAGAAGATCATCGGTTTGTCGTAGATCGGCAGCATCTGCTTCGAGACGCCGAGGGTTAGCGGATGCAGGCGAGTGCCCGAGCCACCGGCGAGAATGATGCCTTTACGATTTGTCGTGCTCATTTGTTCAGAACTTCCCTAAGCATTCGGGTTACACCACTTTGCCAATCCGGCAAGTGTAGAGAAAAATTGTCACGCAGCTTCTGAGTATTCAAACGTGAATTCAACGGCCGACGTGCAGGTGTCGGGTAAGCGGTCGTATTGATCGGGTTGACCGCCTTTACAGCAAGTTGCTCACCGTTTGCCTGGGCGAATGCAATCACATGTCCCGCATAACCGTGCCAGGACACTTCACCGCCGGCTGCAAGATGGTACAGCCCCAACAACTCCGGTCGGTGCAACACTTGGCGAATGGCCAACGCAGTGACATCAGCAATCAGGTCAGCCCCCGTCGGAGCTCCGATCTGATCATTGATCACGTTGAGCGTTTCGCGATCCAATGCCAGTCGCAACATGGTCTTGGCGAAGTTATTGCCGCGAGCACCGTAGACCCAGCTAGTACGGAAAATAAGGTACTTGCAGGCAGATGCAATGATTGCGTTTTCACCTTCAAGCTTGCTCGCACCGTATCGATTCACTGGTGAGACGGCGTCAGTCTCGAGCCATGGGCTGGAACCTTCACCGTTGAACACGTAATCCGTCGAGTAATGGACAAGCAAGGCGTCCAGGCGGCAAGCCTCTTCGGCCATGATCCGACTCGCCTGACCGTTCACGCGATCAGCCAGCTCCGTTTCGGATTCAGCCTTGTCGACTGCGGTATAGGCTGCGGCATTGACAATTACATCAGGCTTGACCTGACGGATTGTCGCTCGCAGGCCTTCCAGATCAGACAAATCGCCACACAAGCCATCGACCGCATTACGATCCAGCGCGATCAATTCGCCGAGCGGGGCAAGAGAGCGCTGCAGCTCCCATCCAACCTGGCCATTCTTACCCAGCAGGAGGATCTTCATGCCTTGTTCGAGCGATCTGCGTAATTCTGGTCAATCCACTGTTGGTAGCTTCCGCTTTTCACGTGAGCAACCCATTCAGTATTGTTGAGGTACCACTCCACTGTTTTACGGATACCCGTTTCGAACGTTTCTTCAGGCGTCCAGCCCAGCTCGCGCTGGATTTTGCTGGCGTCGATGGCATAACGCTGATCATGACCCGGGCGATCCTGAACATAGGTGATCAGGCTCGCGTGCGGGCGGTGTGCGGAATCCGGGCGCAATTCATCGAGTAGTGCGCAGAGCGTATTCACTACTTCAATGTTCTGTTTCTCGTTATGGCCGCCGATGTTGTAGGTCTCACCGATGACGCCTTCTGTAACAACCTTGTACAGCGCGCGAGCGTGATCTTCGACATACAGCCAATCGCGAACCTGATTTCCTTTTCCATAGACAGGCAGCGGCTTGCCTTCCAAGGCATTGAGAATGATCAGCGGGATCAACTTCTCAGGGAAGTGGCATGGACCATAGTTGTTCGAGCAGTTGGTGACCAGCGTCGGCAGACCGTAAGTACGGGCCCAGGCACGAACCAGGTGGTCGGAACTGGCCTTGCTCGCCGAATATGGCGAGCTTGGCTGATAAGGTGTGGTTTCAGTGAACAGATCTTCAGGACCTTCGAGGTCGCCGTACACTTCATCAGTGGAAATGTGGTGAAAGCGGAAAGCGGCTTTGCGGGTATCGTCCAGAGCTGACCAGTAGTGGCGCGCAGCTTCCAACAGCGTGTAAGTGCCGATGATGTTGGTCTGGATGAACTCGGACGGGCCGGAAATCGAGCGATCAACGTGAGACTCAGCAGCCAGATGCATGATCGAATCAGGCTGGTGCTCACGAAGTACCCGGTCGATCTGCTCACGATCGCAGATATCAACGCGCTCAAATACATATCGCGAGTCTTGGCTTACTTCGGCCAAAGACTCCAGATTACCGGCGTAAGTCAGCTTATCGACGTTAACGACAGAGTCGGTGGTCTTGGAAATGATGTGACGGATGACTGCCGAGCCAATAAACCCGGCACCGCCGGTAACTAGAATTTTCACGCGAAACCATACCCTTGAGCTGCGGACAGGGCCACCAAAGAGCGCTGTCTAATCCATAAATGCAAAAGCTGCAAGCCAGCTTCTGCCAGAGTCAGTCTGAATCGATATGGCAACAATGCCGCTACCGAACAAGAGCTGCATTTTACAGCTTAATGGACGTTTTACTAATGGATATAGACAAGTAGCGATGCAAATTCGATGGATGTCCTGCGTCTGCTCTTATACAAGTCGTTTGCGTGCAGCTCTGGACGATCGTCCCAGAAACCAGCCCAGTATTGGCCCGACAAGCATTCCAACCAGCAAAGCGAGAACCATTACCAGAGAGACTGGCAGCTGCGGCCCCACCCAGCCAAGAAACATCAACGAAATGGACTGCTGATTCTCCAGTACAAACGCCAGGATCACCAGCATCAACAAAAGAATGAAAACGCCAAGAAGCATGCGCTTGAGATTACGCATGGGCAACTCCCCGAAAAGTCGTGGCCGTCAAACCCCCTCCTCCTCTTCTTCGTTCACACGATCACGCAGCTCCTTGCCCGGCTTGAAATGCGGCACAAACTTGCCATCAAGGCTGACAGACTGACCAGTCTTCGGATTACGACCAACCCGAGGCGCACGATAGTGCAAGGAAAAGCTGCCAAAACCACGGATCTCGATACGATCCCCCGTAGCCAGACACTGGGACATTTGCTCAAGCATGGTCTTGATGGCCAACTCCACATCTTTGGATGAGAGCAGCCCTTGATGGGTGACAATTCGTTCGATCAACTCCGACTTCGTCATGTTTTTCCCTTCTTTTTCAAGCAGCTAGATCAGCGCTTGAAAGGTTTTAGCACGCCCGGAAGATTTTGAACAGCCCAGGGCTTGACATATCTTTCCTTGCAGCGAAATGCCCATTTTCAGGGCTTCAAGCCCCACCCGCTCACCGACAGATCACCAGCATGGTACGAGTGACGTAGCCCGCAGGATTGAAGCCGAAGGGAAACACATCCTCATCCTTGGCATCATCCGAACGGGTGACCACCTTGTAACCTGCCCCCTTGCATTCTTTGGCCGCACGCTTGTGACATTTCTCCCAGCCCGACCCCAAACCCGAGCAATCAACCTCGATGCCGCTGACGCCGCGCACCGCGTGTGTCTTGGCGCTGGTAGTACAACCCGCCAGCATCAGCACGGCCAACAGGACTATAAACTTGTTCATTCACTTCCTTATGCCGGGTTACACGCCCGACTACTGCGATCTTCAGACTAAGCCTAGACGCGAATAGACGATTGATCCGATTATAGAAACAGACCGCCTGACAAAGGGAATGGTTTCACCAGGAGCACACACTGCGTGACGCTTCGCCAAATCGCAGGCACAAAAAAGGGCGACCGAAGTCGCCCTTTTTCTTGCATGGTCAGACAGAACTTAGTTCTGCTTGGCCATTGCTTGCTTCAGCAGAGCTGCCATGGTGGTGTCAGCTGGAGCTTCCTGAGCCGCGTTCAGGCTCTGGATAGCTTCTTTCTCTTCAGCATCGTCTTTCGACTTGATGGAGAGGCTGATCTGACGGCTCTTACGATCAACGCTGATGATCTTGGCTTCTACTTCCTGGCCTTCTTTCAGCGCGTTGCGCGCGTCTTCAACGCGGTCACGGCTGATTTCGGAGGCTTTCAGAGTCGCTTCGATATCGTCGGCCAGTGTGATGATGGCGCCCTTGGCGTCAACTTCTTTCACAGTACCTTTAACGATTGCGCCTTTGTCGTTAACCGAGACGTACTCGGAGAACGGATCGCTTTCCAGTTGCTTGATACCCAGGGAAATACGCTCGCGCTCCGGGTCAACCGACAGGATAACGGTGTCCAGCTCGTCGCCCTTCTTGTAACGACGCACGGCCTCTTCGCCGGTTTCGTTCCAGGAAATGTCGGACAGGTGAACCAGACCGTCGATGCCGCCGTCCAGACCAATGAAGATACCGAAATCGGTGATCGACTTGATGGTGCCGGAGATCTTGTCGCCCTTGTTGAACTGGCCAGAGAAGTCTTCCCATGGGTTCGACTTGCACTGCTTGATGCCCAGGGAGATACGACGACGCTCTTCGTCGATGTCCAGAACCATGACTTCCACTTCGTCGCCGACTTGTACGACTTTCGAAGGATGGATGTTCTTGTTGGTCCAGTCCATTTCCGAAACGTGTACCAGACCTTCAACACCTTCTTCCAGCTCAGCGAAGCAGCCGTAGTCGGTCAGATTGGTTACACGAGCGGTAACGCGAGTGCTCTCTGGGTAACGAGCTTTGATAGCAACCCATGGATCTTCGCCCAGTTGCTTCAGGCCCAGGGAAACACGATTGCGCTCGCGATCGTATTTCAGAACCTTGACGTCGATCTCGTCGCCAACATTGACGATTTCGGAAGGATGCTTGATACGCTTCCACGCCATGTCGGTGATGTGCAGCAGGCCGTCCACGCCGCCCAGGTCGACGAATGCGCCGTAGTCGGTGAGGTTTTTGACGATACCTTTGACTTGCTGGCCTTCCTGCAGGGATTCCAGCAGAGCTTCACGCTCGGCGGAGTTCTCGGCTTCCAGGACGCTGCGACGGGAAACGACAACGTTGTTGCGCTTCTGGTCCAGCTTGATGACCTTGAATTCCAGCTCTTTGCCTTCCAGGTGCGTGGTGTCGCGCACTGGACGGACGTCAACCAGGGAACCTGGCAGGAACGCACGGATGCCGTTAACGTCGACAGTGAAGCCGCCCTTAACCTTACCGTTGATAACGCCCTTGACCACTTCCTCGGCTGCGAAGGCTGCTTCCAGAACGATCCAGCATTCAGCGCGCTTGGCTTTTTCACGGGACAGCTTGGTTTCACCGAAACCGTCTTCAACCGAGTCCAGAGCAACGTGAACTTCGTCACCGACATTGACAGTCAGCTCGCCAGCATCGTTGTAGAACTGCTCAAGCGGGATGAGCGCTTCAGACTTCAGGCCTGCGTGAACGGTGACCCAACCATTTTTGTAGTCGATATCAACGATAACGCCGGTGATGATGGAGCCTGTCTGAAGGTTCAGAGTCTTCAGGCTTTCTTCAAAGAGTTCCGCAAAGCTTTCGCTCATTTTAATTCCTGTTGATTAGGGCGAAAAATACGCCCATCTCCACATCCCAGACGATGCGGGTCAGTTTCAATTAAAGGAAGCCACCGCAGGGCTATGACTGGTCCCCTGCGGCCTTCCTGGTCACCCGGCGATATCGCGAATGGCGATCTCGCTCATGATGCGTTCCAGCACCTGATCGATGGACAACTCCGTGGAATCCAGCTGTATCGCGTCGGCCGCCGGCTTGAGCGGGGCCACCGCTCGCTGGGTATCACGCTCATCGCGCGCACGGATCTCATCTAGCAGACTCGACAGACTAACATCCTCGCCTTTGCCCTTCAACTGCAAATATCGGCGGCGCGCCCGCTCCTCGGCACTCGCAGTCAGAAATATTTTCAAGGGTGCATTCGGAAAAACCACCGTCCCCATGTCACGTCCGTCAGCCACCAGCCCCGGCGTTTCCTGGAATTCGCGCTGACGCTGCAGCAGGGCTTCGCGTACCGCCGGCAATGCGGCGACCTGAGAAGCACCCGATCCGACACTTTCGGTGCGAATGACATCACTGACTTCATCACCCTCAAGAATGATGCGCTGCAACTGACCTTCTGTCGCCGCAATGAATTGCACATCCAGATTGGCAGCCAGCTTTTTCAGCAGTTCCTCATTGGTCAGGTCAACACCATGGTTGTGCGCAGCAAACGCCAACAGGCGATACAGCGCACCGGAATCCAGCAGGTTCCAGCCCAGACGCCTGGCCAGAATGCCGGCTACGGTGCCTTTGCCCGAGCCGCTTGGCCCATCGATGGTAATGACCGGAGCAATGTTGTTCACGACTGAGCCTCTTGCGCCACACGAATGCCGACCTGCGCGCACAGCGCCAGGAAGTTCGGGAACGATGTCGCGACGTTGGCGCAATCATGGATGCGGATCGGTGCAGTGGCGCGCAACGAGGCCACGCTGAAAGCCATCGCGATACGGTGATCGCCATGACCGTGCACTTCGCCGCCGCCGATCTGGCCGCCGTCGATGATGATGCCGTCCGGGGTCGGTTCGCACTTGACGCCCAGCGCCAGCAAACCGTCCGCCATGACCTGGATACGATCCGATTCCTTGACACGCAGCTCTTCTGCACCGGTCAGCACGGTACGCCCTTCGGCACAGGCGGCCGCCACGAACAGCACCGGGAACTCGTCGATGGCCAGTGGAACCAGCGCTTCCGGAATCTCGATACCCTTGAGTTTAGCCGCTCGTACGCGCAGGTCGGCAACCGGTTCGCCACCCACTTCACGCTGGTTTTCCAGGGTGATGTCAGCCCCCATCAGACGCAGGATGTCGATCACACCGGTACGAGTCGGGTTGATGCCGACGTGTTCAAGCACCAGTTCGGAACCTTCGGCGATCGACGCCGCCACCAGGAAGAACGCCGACGACGAAATGTCACCCGGGACTTCGATGTGGGTTGCGGTCAGCTTGCCGCCGGACTCGACCGATGCCGTGGCACCGTTGACGCTGACCTGATAGCCGAAGCCGCGCAGCATGCGCTCGGTGTGGTCGCGAGTCGGGGCCGGCTCGGTGACAGTGGTCTTGCCTTCGGCATACAGCCCCGCCAGCAGCAGGCAGGATTTCACCTGGGCACTGGCCATCGGCATGGTGTAAGTCAGACCCTTGAGCTTGTGACCACCACGAATGGTCATCGGTGGACGACCGTCGGCAGCGGTTTCGATCACGGCGCCCATTTCCCGCAGCGGGTTGGCGACGCGATTCATCGGACGCTTGGACAGCGAGGCATCGCCGGTCAGGGTGCTGTCAAAGTCCTGCGCAGCCAGCAGGCCGGACAGCAGGCGCATCGAAGTACCGGAGTTGCCCAGATAGATCGGGCCCGGCGCAGGTTTCAGGCCGTGCAGGCCGACACCATGAATGGTCACGCGGCCATGATGCGGGCCTTCGATGACCACGCCCATGTCGCGGAACGCCTGCAAGGTCGCCAGGGCGTCTTCGCCCTCGAGGAAGCCTTCGACTTCGGTGACGCCTTCAGCCAGGGAGCCGAGCATGATCGAACGGTGGGAAATCGATTTGTCACCCGGTACGCGAATCCGACCGGACAGGCGGCCACCAGGTTGAGCCAGGAAGATCAGATCGTTGGAATTCATAGCGTCCACATAGGCCCTGCGGGCCAGGATTTTACTGAAATGCTCGCGGGCAACCCGGGCGCGCGTAAAGACGCCCAGCAATTGGTGCCCATCCCCTGCATCGACCGCGTCGCGCAAGGCGTCGAGGTCGCTGCGAAATGTATCGAGTGTGCGCAGGACAGCCTCGCGGTTGGCGAGAAAGATGTCATGCCACATGACCGGGTCGCTTCCGGCGATTCTTGTGAAATCGCGAAAACCGCCCGCAGCGTAACGGAAGATCTCCAGATTTTCATTGCGCTTGGCCAATGAATCGACCAGACCGAAGGCCAGCAAATGCGGCAGATGACTGGTCGCGGCCAGCACCTCGTCGTGACGCGCGACCTGCATGTGCTCCACATCGGCACCCAGCTCGCGCCACAGACGATCAACCACCGCCAGGGCAGCCGGATCGGTCTGTTCCAGCGGGGTGAGTATCACCTTGTGACGACGGAACAGCTCGGCATTGGAGGCTTCCACCCCGCTTTGCTCGGAGCCGGCAATCGGATGCCCCGGCACGAAACGCGCCGGCATGCCGCCAAACGCCTCGGTCGCCGCGCGCACCACATTGCCTTTGGCGCTGCCGACATCCGTCAGGATGGCCTGTCCCAGTTCCATGCCGGCCAGACGGGCCAGCACTTTCTCCATCGCCAGGATCGGCACCGCCAGCTGGATCACGTCCGCACCCTGGCAAGCCGTCACCAGATCGTCTTCGCAGCGATCCACCACGCCCAACTCGACCGCCAGCTTGCGCGATTGCGGGTCGAGATCGACACCAACCACCTCGCGGCACAAACCGCTTTCACGCAAGCCTTTGGCAAACGAACCGCCGATCAACCCCAGACCGACCACCACCAGGCGCCCGATAATAGGTGCAGCAGATTGCAGCGCAGTGACATCACCCACGAGCCAGAACCTTGCGCAGCGCTTCAAGGAAGCGGCTGTTTTCCGCCGGCAGACCGATGGTCACTCGCAGGTGGTTCGGCATGCCGTAGTTGGCCACCGGACGCACGATCACGCCTTCGCGCAGCAGACCCTGAAAGACCGGAGCTGCCACCCGACCGAGATCGACACAGATAAAGTTGCCCTTGGACGGAATCCAGCCCAGGCCCAGCTCGCGAAAACCTGCTTCCAGCTGTTGCATACCGGACTCGTTGAGCTGACGGCTCTGCGCCAGATATTCCTCATCCTTCAACGCCGCACAGGCAGCAGCCAGCGCGAGACTGTTGACGTTGAACGGCTGACGTACGCGGTTCAGCACATCCGCCACCACGGGTGTGGACAAACCGTAGCCAACGCGCAGCGCCGCCAGGCCATAGGCCTTGGAGAAGGTGCGCGAGACCAGCAGATTCGGGTAAGCCGCGAGGAAATCCAGGCCATCCGGCAGATCGCTGCCTTCGGCGTATTCGATGTAGGCCTCGTCCAGCACCACCAGCACATGCGCCGGCACGTCCTGCAGAAACTCGTCCAGCGCTTCGGCGCCGAACCAGGTGCCCGTCGGGTTGTTCGGGTTGGCAATGAACACGACGCGCGTGTTGGCGTCGATGGCCGCCAGCATCGCCGGCAGGTCATGTCCCCATTCCTTGGCCGGAACCACCTTGGCCTGAGCGCCGACCGCCTGTGTGGCGATCGGGTAGACGGCGAACGCGTGCTCGCTGAATACCGCATTCAGGCCCGGTGCCAGGTAGGCGCGCGCCACCAGCTCGAGAATGTCGTTGGAGCCGTTGCCCAGGGTCACCTGGTTCA
The DNA here is from genome assembly GCF_024981055.1 of Pseudomonas sp. BW7P1. Lineage (NCBI taxonomy): Bacteria > Pseudomonadati > Pseudomonadota > Gammaproteobacteria > Pseudomonadales > Pseudomonadaceae > Pseudomonas > Pseudomonas sp. BW7P1. Next base: position 4,497,890 of record NZ_CP103374.1, read on the forward strand.
GCTCCACGCGGCACTGCTCGGCCAGCAGGGATTTCAGTGCAAAGCCATTGCCGTCGGGATAGCGGGTCAGTTCGTCCAGCGCTTCGCGGATCGCGGCCAGCGCTTTCGGACTGGCGCCCAACGGGTTTTCGTTGCTCGCCAGTTTGACGATGCTGGCCGGATCCAGATCCAGCTCGCGCGCCAGCTCGTCCACGGGCTTGCCCGGAACGTATGGTGAAAGTTGTTGCACGCCCGGCTGCGCCAGAGCGAGGAAGTTGCCACTCATTGCTACCACCCCTTAAAGAACTGCTTTCGGGTAGGAACCCAGCACCTTGAGTGCTACTGCTTCCTGACTGATCTTTTCCAGCACACCTTTGATCAGCGGATCACGGTGATGACCGACAAAGTCGATGAAGAACACGTAGGTCCATTTACCGCTGCGCGACGGACGGGTTTCGATCCGGGTCAGGTCGATCCCGTTGTCATGGAACGGCACCAGCAGTTCGTGGAGCGCGCCCGGCTTGTTGCTCATCGACACGATGATCGAGGTCTTGTCATCACCGGTCGGCGGCACTTCCTGGTTACCGATCATCAAAAAGCGCGTGGAGTTGTCCGGACGGTCCTCGATCTTCTCGGCCAGACGGGTCAGGCCATACAACCCTGCCGCCATGTCACCGGCGATCGCCGCCGAGTTCCACTCACCCTTGACCCGCTTGGCCGCTTCGGCGTTGCTGGACACCGCCACACGCTCGACGTTCGGGTAATGGGCGTCCAGCCATTTGCGGCACTGGGCCAGCGACTGGGCGTGGGAATAGATGCGACTGATGCTGTCGGTCTTGGTGTTTTCGCCCACCAACAGGTGATGGTGAATCCGCAGCTCGACTTCGCCACAGATGACCATGTCATGCTCGAGAAAACTGTCGAGCGTGTGGTTGACCGCTCCCTCTGTGGAGTTTTCCACCGGCACCACGCCGAAATTCACCGCGCCGGCCGCCACTTCGCGGAACACTTCATCGATCGCCGCCATCGGCTTGCTGATCACGGCGTGACCGAAGTGCTTCATGGCCGCCGCTTGCGTGAAGGTACCTTCCGGGCCGAGATAAGCCACTTTCAGCGGATTTTCGAGGGCCAGGCATGAAGACATGATTTCGCGGAACAAGCGCGCCATCTCTTCGTTGCCCAGCGGCCCCTTGTTGCGCTCCATCACGCGCTTGAGGACCTGCGCCTCGCGCTCCGGACGATAGAACACCGGCTGCTCGCCTTCAGCCAGACTGGCCATCTTGACCCGGGCGACTTCTTCGGCGCAGCGCGCACGGTCACTGATCAGCTCGAGGATCTTTTCATCGAGGTTGTCGATGCGCACACGCAGCGCCTTGAGCTCCTGTTCGGACATCAGGCGTGCTCCTTCTCGAATTCAGCCATGTAGGCCACCAGGGCTTCGACAGCGTCCAGACCCAGCGCGTTGTAGATCGAGGCGCGCATGCCGCCCACCGAACGATGCCCCTTGAGATTGAGCAGGCCACGGGCGTCCGCGCCAGCCAGGAACGCTTTGTCCAGACGCTCGTCAGCCAGGCGGAACGGCACGTTCATCCAGGAGCGGGCATTGGTGCTGATCGGATTGGTGTAGAAATCGCTGCTGTCGATGAACCCGTACAGGCGATCTTTCTTCGCCTTGTTGCGCTGCTCCATCGCAGCGACACCGCCCTGCTCCTTCAGCCATTCGAAAACCAGGCCGGAGAGGTACCAGGAATAGGTCGCCGGAGTGTTGTACATCGAACCGTTGTCGGCCGAGATCTTGTAGTCGAGCATGGTCGGGCAGCTGCTGCGGGCATGACCCAGCAGATCTTCACGGACGATCACGACCACCAGACCGCTCGGACCGATGTTCTTCTGCGCGCCGGCGTAGATCAGGCCGTACTGCGACACATCGATCGGACGCGAGAGAATATCGGAAGACATGTCGACCACCAGCGGAACGTCACCGGTCTCGGGAACCCAGTCGAACTGCAGGCCGCCGATGGTTTCGTTGGACGCATAGTGCAGATAGGCCGCACCCGGGGTCAGCTGCCATTCGTTCTGGCCGGGAATGGCCAGGTAATCGTAAGGCTTGGCACTGGCGGCCACGTTGATATTGCCGAAGCGACGCGCTTCCTCGATGGCCTTCTTCGACCAGATGCCGGTCTCGACATAGTCGGCAGTGCCGTTCTCGGGCAGCAGGTTCAGCGGAATCTCGGCGAACTGCTGGCTCGCGCCGCCCTGCAGGAACAGCACTTTGTAGTTGGAGGGGATGGACAGCAAGTCACGCAGGTCCTGTTCGGCCTTCTCGGCGATGGCCACGTAGTCGTCGCTACGATGGCTCATTTCCATGACCGACAGACCCTTGCCATGCCAGTCGAGCATCTCGGACTGGGCACGCAACAGGACAGCTTCAGGCAGCGCAGCGGGACCTGCGCAGAAGTTAAAGGCTCGTTTGCTCACATCCACTCTCGCTATGAATCACGGTAGCGGACAGAGCAAACACTCTGCCCTGCTACGATTGGGTTAGTCTTGCGACTCTTCTTCGTCTGCGGCGTCCGCCTGCAGGTTGTCGACCGCATCGTCCGGTTCGGCGCCGATCACGCCTTCTTCCAGCCCGACACCCTCTTCACCTTCAAGCTCGTCACCTTCGACTTCCGACGGTTCCTGGACTCGCTCCAGGCCGACCAGGGTTTCATCCTTGGCCAGCTTGATCAGGGTCACGCCCTGGGTGTTGCGCCCCAGGCTCGAGACTTCGTCAACACGGGTACGCACCAGCGTGCCCTGGTCGGAAATCAGCATGATCTCCTCGCCGTCGAGCACCTGAACCGCGCCGACCAGACGGCCGTTACGCTCGTTGCTGACCATGGCGATCACGCCCTGGCCGCCACGCTTGTATTCAGGGAACTCAGTGATCGCGGTGCGCTTGCCGTAGCCACGTTCCGAAGCAGTGAGAATCTGGCTGCCTTCTTCCGGGATCAGCATCGAAATCAGCTTCTGGCCTTCCGGCAGACGCATGCCGCGCACACCGCGGGCGGTACGGCCCATGGCGCGAACGTCGGATTCCTTGAAGCGGGTCACCTTGCCGCCGTCGGAGAACAGCATCACTTCACGCTCGCCATCGGTGATGGCCGCAGAGATCAGCACGTCGCCTTCGTCCAGCTCCAGCGCGATCAGACCGACACTGCGCTGACGACTGAAGGATTCCAGCGGCGTCTTCTTCACGGTGCCGTTGGCGGTCGCCATGAAGATGTAGTGACCTTCGGTGTATTCCTCGACCGGCAGCATGGTGGTGATGTACTCGCCATCATCCAGCGGCAGCAGGTTGACCAGCGGACGGCCACGGGCGGCGCGGGACGCTTCCGGAATTTCGTAGGTCTTGAGCCAGTACACCTTGCCCTTGCTGGAGAACAGCAGCAGCGTGGTGTGACTGTTGGCAACCAGCAGGTGAGCGATATAGTCCTCATCCTTCACGCCGGTCGCCGACTTGCCTTTACCGCCACGACGCTGGGCCTGGTACGCCGCCAGCGGCTGGGTCTTGGCATAACCACCGTGGGAAATGGTCACGACACGCTCTTCTTCCGGGATCATGTCGCCCAGGGTGAGGTCGAGACGGGCATCAAGGATTTCGGTGCGGCGCACGTCGCCGTATTCGGCACGGATCACTTCCAGCTCTTCGCGGATCACTTCCATCAGGCGCGTGGCGCTGTTGAGGATGCGGATCAGCTCGCCGATCTGGTTGAGGATCTCTTGATACTCGGCCAGCAGCTTTTCGTGCTCCAGACCAGTCAGACGGTGCAGACGCAGTTCCAGAATGGCTTGCGCCTGCTCCGGCGACAGGAAGTATTTGCCATCGCGCAGACCGTACTGCGGATCGAGGTTTTCCGGACGGCACGAATCGGCACCGGCGCGCTCGACCATGGTCATCACCGCACTGGATTCCCACGGCGTGCTGACCAGCGCTTCCTTGGCTTCCGACGGCGTCGGCGAAGCCTTGATCAGGGCGATCACCGGGTCGATGTTCGACAGGGCAACGGCCTGACCTTCGAGGATGTGACCACGCTCGCGAGCCTTGCGCAGTTCGAACACGGTGCGACGGGTAACGACTTCGCGACGGTGACGGACGAAAGCTTCCAGCAGATCCTTGAGGTTCAGGATCCGCGGACGGCCATCGATCAGAGCAACGATGTTGATGCCGAATACCGATTGCAGTTGGGTCTGGGCGTAGAGGTTGTTGAGGATCACTTCAGGCACTTCGCCGCGACGCAGCTCGATCACGACGCGCATACCGTCCTTGTCGGACTCGTCGCGCAGTTCGGTGATGCCTTCGAGTTTCTTCTCTTTCACCAGCTCGGCGATCTTCTCGATCAGACGCGCCTTGTTCAGCTGATAAGGCAGTTCGGTGATGACGATCTGCTGACGGCCACCGACCTTGTCGATGTCCTCGATGATCGAACGGGCACGCATGTAAATGCGGCCACGACCGGTGCGATAGGCTTCGATGATGCCGGCGCGACCGTTGATGATCCCCGCCGTCGGGAAGTCCGGACCGGGGATGTGCTGCATCAGCTCGTCGACGGTCAGTTCGGGATTGTCGATCAGCGCCAGGCAACCGTCGATGACTTCACCGAGGTTGTGCGGCGGAATGTTGGTCGCCATGCCCACGGCGATACCGCTGGAACCGTTGACCAGCAGGTTCGGGACACGGGTCGGCATGACTGCCGGGATCAATTCGGTGCCGTCGTAGTTCGGCACCCAGTCCACGGTTTCCTTGTGCAGGTCGGCCAGCAGCTCGTGCGCCAGCTTGGTCATGCGCACTTCGGTGTATCGCATGGCCGCGGCATTGTCGCCGTCCACCGAACCGAAGTTGCCCTGACCGTCCACCAGCAGGTAGCGCAGCGAGAATGGCTGGGCCATGCGGACGATGGTGTCGTACACCGCGGTATCACCGTGTGGGTGATACTTACCGATCACGTCACCGACGACACGGGCAGACTTCTTGTACGGCTTGTTGAAGTCGTTGCCCAGCTCGCTCATCGCGAACAGTACGCGACGGTGCACAGGCTTCAAGCCATCACGCGCATCCGGCAGTGCACGGCCGACGATCACGCTCATCGCGTAGTCGAGATAGGACTGTTTCAGCTCGTCTTCGATATTGACCGGGAGGATTTCTTTGGCCAGTTCGCCCATGAGAAGCCTGATTCCTTTTTCTGGTGAAACTTCGTCATATCCATATGGGATGAACGAAGCTCGTCGGGGCCGGCCGAGTGCCATGCCGCGACTTACGACAAATCAACAAGTTGAACCATGGATTTGCGCAGTGAAGACAACCCCGCGGGGCTGCCTCGGAAAACGCCGGATGTTATCACAAGAGCCGCCACGCACCTATCCCCCAGATGCGCATGGAGCATAGTTAGATGACCGATGACAGGCCTGAAGGGGACGAGAGAGGCTTAGAGCTTCTGCGAATGCAAATTTCGAGTTGAAATTGCGGATGTTTATTGACTTTCAGGGCCTCATCGCTGGCAAGCCAGCTCCCACCGGGGCCATGTCTGGCACAAAACCTGTGGGAGTGATGGCAGCTTAACCGGCGATGAACACCCTTAATGCAGGCGTTTGCGGCACATCAACTGGGCCATTTTCGCGGTATCCGGGCGCTCGACGATGCCTTTTTCGGTGACGATCGCATCGATCAGGTCCGCCGGCGTTACGTCGAACACCGGGTTGAACGCCTCGACATCCGCCCCGACACGCTTGCCGCCGACGTCCAGCAGCTCGGTGCCATCGCGCTCTTCGATCGGAATGTCATCACCGCTGGCCAGATTCATGTCGATGGTCGAACTCGGCGCCACCACCATGAAGCGCACACCATGGTGCATGGCGTTGACCGCCAGTTGATAGGTGCCGATCTTGTTCGCCACGTCGCCATTGGCGGTAATCCGGTCCGCGCCGACGATCACCCAGGTCACGCCTTTGGTTTTCATGATGTGCGCGGCGGCGGAATCGGCATTGAGGGTCACCGGAACGCCTTCGTTGGCCAGCTCCCACGCCGTCAGACGCGAGCCTTGCAGCCACGGACGGGTTTCGTCGGCATAAACGCGCTCGACCATGCCTTCGATGAATGCGGCGCGAATCACGCCCAGAGCCGTACCGAAACCGCCGGTCGCCAGGGCGCCGGTGTTGCAATGTGTGAGAATCGCCTGAGCATTGCCCTGATGCTTGCGGATCAGGTCGACACCGAGCTGCGCCATGGTGAGATTGGCTTCACGATCGCTTTCATGAATGGCAATGGCTTCAGCCTCGAGCGCCACCAGCGGATCGGCATTGTCTTTCAGGCGATCCAGCCGATCGTGCATGCGGTTCAATGCCCAGAACAGATTGACCGCCGTCGGGCGGGAATCGGCCAGCAGCATGAAATCCTCCTCCAGCGCGGCGTACCAGTCTCCACCCTCGGCAATCCGGGCACGAGCGGCCAGCACGATGCCATACGCCGCACTGATGCCGATGGCCGGCGCACCGCGCACTACCATCGAGCGAATCGCTTCGGCCACGCCGGCGGCGCTGGTGTAGGCGATCCAGTTTTCCTCGAACGGCAAAACGCGCTGATCCAGCAGGTGGAGCGCGCCATCTCGCCAATCGATGGCCTTCACTTTCTCCGCAGCCAACAGTCGATCGCGCATCCCTCACCCCGCACTCATGAACAAAAGCCGCCGATTATAGCGATCCCCCCGCGAAGACGCTCGGGTATACTTCGCCATCCTTTACAAATGCACTGGAACCGACCTCGATGCCGAAACCTGCCATTGCGCTCGACTTATTATTGCTGCCGACCTGGCTGGTCCCCGTCGAACCCGCAGGCGTGGTGCTCAAAGAGCATGGCCTGGGCATCCGCGACGGTCGCATCGTGTTCATCGGCCCGCGCGCCGAAGCCTTGAAGTGCAATGCCGCCGAAACCCGCGAATTGCCGGATGTATTGCTCGCACCCGGTCTGATCAACGCCCATGGCCACGCGGCCATGACCCTGTTTCGCGGCCTGGCCGACGATCTGCCGCTGATGACCTGGCTGGAAAACCACATCTGGCCGGCCGAAGGCAAATGGGTCGATGAAGCCTTCGTGCGTGACGGCACCGACCTGGCCATCGCCGAGCAGATAAAAGGCGGCATCACCTGTTTCTCGGACATGTATTTCTTTCCGAAGGTTGCCTCCGAGCGCGTGCACAACAGCGGAATCCGTGCACAGATCGCCATACCGATCCTCGATTTCCCGATTCCAGGTGCCGCCAGCGCCGATGAAGCCATTCGTCAGGGCGTCGAGCTGTTCGGCGACCTGAAGCATCACGAACGCATCAAGATCACCTTCGGTCCTCATGCACCCTACACCGTGGGCGACGAGAACCTGGAAAAAATCCGCGTGATCGCCGAAGAGCTGGACGCCTCGATCCACATGCACGTCCACGAAACCGCCTTCGAAGTGCAACAGGCGCTCGAACAGCACGGCGAACGGCCACTGGCCCGTCTCGGCCGACTGGGCCTGCTCGGTCCGCGCTTCCAGGCCGTGCACATGACCCAGATCAGCGATGAGGACCTGGCGTTGCTGGTAGAAAGCAACACCAGCGTGATCCACTGCCCCGAGTCGAACCTGAAACTGGCCAGCGGCTTCTGCCCGGTGGAGCGCCTTTGGCAGGCCGGCGTCAACGTCGCGATCGGCACCGATGGCGCAGCCAGCAACAATGATCTGGACCTGCTGGGCGAAACCCGCACCGCAGCGTTGCTGGCCAAGGCTGTCGCCGGCTCGGCCACCGCACTGGATGCCCATCGGGCGCTGCGCATGGCCACGTTGAACGGTGCGCGGGCCCTGGGGATCGAAGCCGAAACCGGTTCCCTGGAGCTCGGCAAGGCCGCGGACATGGTCGCGTTCGACCTGTCCGGCCTGGCCCAGCAACCGGTCTATGACCCGGTCTCGCAACTTGTTTACGCCACTGGGCGGGACTGCGTGAAACACCTGTGGGTCGCCGGCAAGCAGTTGCTCGATGACCGCCGCCTGACGCGCCTGGACGAACAGCAGCTCGGCGAAACCGCCCGGGCCTGGGGACGGCGCATCAGCGGCCATACCGAATCGTAACAACCCCGGGACAAACGCCGGGGCTACAGCCTTTTTCAAGTTTTTCGAGGATTGAATCATGAGCAACGTCGACCACGCCGAAATCGCCAAATTCGAAGCACTGGCCCATCGCTGGTGGGACCGTGAAAGCGAATTCAAACCGCTGCACGACATCAACCCGCTGCGGGTCAACTGGATTGACGAGCGCGTCAATCTGGCCGGCAAGAAAGTCCTCGACGTCGGCTGCGGCGGCGGCATCCTCAGCGAAGCCATGGCCCAGCGCGGCGCGACCGTGACCGGCATCGACATGGGGGAAGCGCCGCTGGCGGTCGCACAGCTGCATCAGTTGGAATCCGGTGTGAACGTCGAATACCGACAAATCACCGCCGAAGCCCTGGCAGAGGAAATGCCCGAGCAGTTCGACGTGGTGACCTGCCTCGAAATGCTCGAACACGTGCCGGATCCATCCTCGGTGATCCGCGCCTGCTTCCGCATGGTCAAGCCCGGCGGCCAGGTGTTCTTCTCCACCATCAACCGCAACCCGAAGGCCTACCTGTTCGCCATCGTCGGCGCCGAATACATCATGAAGCTGCTGCCGCGCGGCACCCACGACTTCAAGAAATTCATCCGCCCGTCCGAACTGGGCGCCTGGAGCCGCATGGCCGGCCTGACCGTCAAGGACATCATCGGTCTGACCTACAACCCGCTGACCAAACACTACAAGCTGTCGGCGGACGTTGACGTCAACTACATGATCCAGACCCTGCGCGAGGAATAAGCCGATGGCCATCAGAGCAGTCCTTTTCGACATGGACGGCACTCTGCTCGACACCGCGCCGGACTTCATCGCCATTTGCCAGGCGATGCGCGCGGATCGCGGCTTGCCGCCCATGAACGACAAACACATCCGCGACGAGATTTCCGGCGGCGCCAGGGCCATGGTGGCGGTGACCTTTTCGATGGACCCGGAATCACCGGGCTTCGAGCCATTGCGCCTCGAATTCCTCGAACGCTACCTCGCCGGTTGCGCGGTTCACAGCAAGCTGTTCGACGGCATGGCCGAACTGCTGGCTGACATCGAGAAAGCCAATCTGGTCTGGGGCGTGGTCACCAACAAGCCGCTGCGCTTCGCCGAGCCGATCATGCAGCAACTGGGGCTGGCCGAGCGCTCGTCGTTGCTGATCTGCCCGGATCATGTCAAGAACAGCAAACCGGACCCCGAAATGCTGAACCTTGCCTGCAAGATGCTTGATCTGGATCCGTCGACCGTACTGTTTATCGGCGATGATCTGCGCGATATCGAGTCCGGCCGTGACGCCGGCACCCGGACTGTCGCCGTGACTTACGGTTATATCCATCCGGACGACAACCCACGGCATTGGGGCGCGGACGTGGTGGTGGATCACCCGCTGGAGTTGCGCAAGGTGCTGGATAACGCACTCTGCAGTTGCTGACCCGCACCGCAGCGCGGTCATGGCCGCATTCCCGGGCAATGCACGGGAATGACCGGACGTTTACGGATTAGAGGTTTTTTATGTTTGATTACACCGCTCGCCCCGAATTGCTCAAGGATCGGGTCATTCTGGTCACCGGCGCCGGCCGGGGCATCGGCGCCGCTGCAGCGAAAACCTACGCAGCCCACGGCGCAACCGTGCTGTTGCTGGGCAAGACCGAAGCCAACCTGACCCAGGTCTATGACGAGATCGAAGCGGCCGGACATCCGCAGCCTGCCGTGATCCCGTTCAACCTCGAAACCGCCCTGCCCCATCAATACGATGAGTTGGCAGCGATGATCGAAACCGAATTCGGCCACCTCGACGGTCTGCTGCACAATGCGTCGATCATTGGTCCACGCACGCCGATCGAACAATTGTCCGGTGAAAACTTCATGCGCGTCATGCAGGTCAACGTCAACGCGATGTTCATGCTGACCAGCACCCTGCTGCCGCTGCTCAAACTGTCGCAGGATGCCTCGGTGGTGTTCACCTCCAGCAGCGTTGGCCGCAAGGGCCGTGCCTACTGGGGTGCCTATGGCGTGTCGAAGTTCGCCACTGAAGGCCTGATGCAGACGCTGGCCGATGAAGTCGACGGCGTGGCGCCGGTACGCTCCAACAGCATCAACCCGGGCGGCACCCGCACCAGCATGCGCGCCCAGGCGTACCCGGGGGAAAATCCGCTGAACAACCCGACTCCGGAAGAGATCATGCCGGTCTATCTGTACCTGATGGGCCCCGACAGCGCGGGCATCAATGGCCAGGCGTTCAACGCCCAGTAATGCCATACGTCGCTTTTGTGGCCGTGGCGGGTTCCCGTCACGGCATACATTTGCCGCTTTGCGCAGGCCGTTTTCAGTCAAATAACCACCGCCCCTTCCAGCACCCAGATTACAACTCTTTGATTCACAAAGGTTTTGATAAAACCTGAACTGAATGGCACGACTTTCGCTCTACATTCCCTCAAAGCACGCCGGTTGAAGGCAGTCGGGCAAGGCCTGATTTCGATAGCTGACTAATTGTCATCGGGCAGACTAAACTTACACCAAATGTCCTACGGGACTGATGGATCAGTATGACGCGCCGCCCATAGCCGCTCTCACCCAGCCTGTAAGACAGACTTACTGCTTAGGGGCTCAATCCATATGAAATCACCTTCCCAGACCACTGCAATTGACTTCGACAGTGCCAAATTGCAACGCCTGGGCTTCGGTCAGCTGCCTCCGCTGTTGCAGCGACCTGTCAGCCTGGCGCAATTGCGCCAGCAAATGAGCCTGCAACTGCAAACCAGCCTCGAACCTCAACGTATCCTCGGTCTGTTCTTCCGTGAAGTTCAGCGTCTGGTGCCGCTGGACGCCATGACCTACGTGCACAATGGCAGCGATTTGCGCCTGGAGTTTGGCGCCCGCGGCCACCACTCCGTCAGCTACAGCCTCAGCCACGAAGGCGAGCATATGGGTGAGCTGGTGTTCCGCCGCAATCAACGGTTCAGTGAACACGAACTGGGCAATTTCGAATCGCTCCTGTCGTCCCTGCTGTATCCCATGCGCAACGCTCTGCTCTATCGCGTCGCCACGCAAACGGCCCTGCGCGATCCGCTGACCGGCACCGGTAACCGCATCGCCATGGAGCAGACCCTGCAACGGGAGATCGAGATGTCCCGGCGTCACCTGCAGCCTCTGTCGGTGCTGATGCTGGACATCGACCACTTCAAGCAGGTCAATGACCATCATGGCCACGGCGCCGGCGATGAGGTGCTCAAAGCCGTTGCGGCATCGATCAAGGACCAGTTGCGCAACGTCGACATGGTGTTCCGTTACGGCGGGGAAGAGTTTCTGATTCTGCTGTCCAACACCAGCCGCGAAGCCGCAGCGATGGTCGGCGAGCGTCTGCGTTATGCAACGCAGGCCCAGGACTATTACGCCGACGGCCAATTGATCGAGCTGACCGTGAGCCTCGGCTGCGCAACCCTGCTGCCGGGCGAATCGGCCGACAGCCTGCTGCGTCGCGCCGACAGCGCGTTGTATGTGGCCAAGCGCGAAGGGCGCAACCGCCTGACAATGGCCGGCTAGAAAAACCGTCCGACAGACAAAAAACGGGAGTCCATGGGACTCCCGCTTTGTATGGGTGCTGCCGAAACTAGCTTTCGACCAGTGCCCGCCGCTCGCGACCGACCATTACCCGCTCCGCCAGCTCAAGTTGCATGCAGCGTTCGAGGAACAGGTACATGTAGTCGTAGCTCTTGCAGATGGCCTGACGCAGCTCCGTCTGCAATGCCCGGCTCGGGTTCATCCCCGCCAGGGTGCAGATGATTTCCAGCGCCTCCCAGGGATGAGCATCATCATACTGGGCGTGCATCTTCAGCCACTTCATTGCCCGCTTGCGGTCTTCTTCCGGGAACGCGGCGGCATATACACCGGTCGAGCAGACCAGCGCCGACCACTCCCCGGTCGCGCCTTCGATTGCATAGTTGGTGGCGGCGATGGCGACGATCAGCGAATCCGCCGAGCTGGTGTGCCAGCACCAGTGACTCAGGGCATGCAGTTCCGGCGGTACTTGCTGGGCCTGCAGGTCTTCCAGGCTTACACCGTGGGCACGACTCCAGTTCAGCCAGTAGTCGGCATGGTTGAGTTCGACGCGGATGTTGCGCATCAGCCAGCGCCGCGCCATGTCTTCCCCGGGATGGCGGGCAAATTTGGTCTTGGTGAGATTCTGCGCCATGTACAACGCGAATTGCTCAACCACGGGCCAGCCCCCGATCAGGTACTGACGCATGGTTCTGGCGCTGAGCTTGTTATCACGCATGCGCAGGTAAAGTTCATGTTCGACAACCCGGCGCTTGCTCTCGCTGCAGTCCTGGATCAGTTGTTGCGCCCAGGCAGGATAACTTGCAGCTTCCATGAGTGGTCCGGTTCGGTTGAATGTGTCGATCACTGTTCGGCTCCTTTTGATTTGTGATTTTAAGGATCGGCGAGAGATTTCAACGGAACGTGCCAGGCGCCTTGAACAACAGCGGCTGCGGCCTGGCGGGCCGACTTTGCAAACTGTCACAGGTAAACAATTGCGGGCGTTCGATGACATAACCCTGAGCGTAATCCACACCGATTTCAAGCAATGCCTGCTCGATCTGCGCTGTTTCTACAAACTCGGCAATTGTCTGCTTACCCATGACATGCCCGATGTGATTGATCACTTCGACCATGGCGCGGTTAATCGGGTCGTCCAGCATATCCTTTACGAAACTCCCGTCGATCTTCAGGAAGTCTACAGGCAAATGTTTCAGATAAGCGAATGAAGACATTCCGGCACAAAAATCATCAAGCGAGAAATAACAACCCAAGCCTTTGAGTTCATTGATAAATCGGATTGCACTACCCAAATTCGCAATGGCGCTGGTTTCTGTAATTTCAAAACAAATCATTTCAGGCGGAACGCCATAGTTATCAAACTGCTCTCGAAGAAAGTGCAAGAAAGCGTCATCTCCGATAGTAATGCCTGAAAGATTAATCGCACACATTGCCAAAGGTCGTTCGCACTTATCATTAATACATTGAGCAATAACCCTGAATACATTCTGCACGACCCAACGATCGAGCGATGACATCAAACCGTAGCGCTCGGCCGCCGGAATGAAACTGTCCGGAAGAATCATCCGCCCCGCTTCATCGTGCAGACGCAGGAGGATCTCGATGTGCCCGCCGGTACCGCCGACAGCCGAGCCCAGCGGGGCGATTTCCTGGGCATAGAGACAAAAGCGGTTTTCTTCCAGAGCCATGTGCAGACGCTGCACCCAGGCCATCTCGCCAAAGCGCAAAGACAGTTCCGAATCGTCGGCATGGTAGACCTGCACCCGGTTGCGGCCTTTTTCCTTGGCCATGTAGCAGGCCATGTCGGCCGCCCGCAGCGAGGCTTCCAATGTGGTCGGAGTCTGCGCGACATGCACCAGACCAATACTGACGGTGGTCAGGAACGGTCGCCCTTTCCAGACGAAATGCAGGTTCTGCACCGTCTGACGCAGCCCTTCGGCAATTTTCTCGGCCGCTTCCGGCGCACAGTTTTCCAGCAGGATGCCGAACTCGTCGCCTCCCAGCCGGGCCAGCGTGTCCCCCTCGCGCAGACCTGACTGCAGCAAGGCGCAGATATGACGCAGCAACTCGTCACCTGCAGCATGCCCGCAGGTATCGTTGACCAGCTTGAACTGGTCCAGATCGAGGAACATCAGCGCATGCCGGCCGGGCTGGCGGGCGAGGTTGTGCAACGCCTGTTCCAGGCGATATTCAAATTCGCGGCGATTGGCCAGGCCGGTCAGCGCATCGTGGGTCGCCTGCCACGACAGATTGGCGATGTATTGCCGCTCCTGGGTCATGTCATGCAGCACCAGCACCGTACCGCTGACCTTGTCGGCATTGCGGATCGGTGCTCCCACCAGTGTCACCGATACGGTGCTGCCATCCAGACGCTGAATCAGTTTGGAATGTTCGCTGCCGCCAATGAGTCGACCGCTGAGAATATGCTCGATCAGGGTCTGCCCTTCGGTCTGCGCATTGTCGTCCAGAAGATTGAACAGCGCCGCCAATGGCAGCCCGGCCGCCTGCTCGGCCTTCCAGTGCGTCAAGGCTTCGGCGGCAGGGTTCATGTATTCGATGGCGCCGCTGACATCGGTGGTGATCACCCCGTCGCCAATCGACTGCAAGGTGATGTGGGCCCGGTCCTTTTCCAGCTGCAGGGCCTCGGCAAAGGCATGCCGCTGCTTGAGCAGTTTGCGGGTTCGCAGCAGCGCCAGCACGATCAGGCCCAGCGCCGTGGCTAAGTTGGTGAACAGCAGCAGGCGCAGGATGACCCGTGAGCCTTCGCCCAGAGCATCGCTGAAGGCCTTTGCCGCCGGAGTCACGCCATCGTTTATCGCAAAGATCCGGTCCTTCCAGCGCCGGATATCGGCCTCGGTGGCAGCGTTGGCGGTGATACGCCGATGCATCTCCTGCGCCACGTCGTCGAGTTCTACCAGATAGGCGTCCCCCAGCGTCCAGCGGTCAATGGCGGTTTCCAGATAACTGAAGTGACGGAAATTGAGGTACAGCCAGATCAGGCTGGAGACGTCGTCCGGATGGTTGCCGCCCTTGAGAATACCCTCGCGGGCCGCCTGCAGGTCGGGTGGCTGTCGGTCCAGCGCGAGACGCAACTGGTGGCCGCCCTGCGGCACGGCGATTGCGCCCTGATATTTGAGATAGATCGCCTCGTCACGGCTGTCGGCATACAGATTGAGGTAATAGATGGCGTCCTTCTGGCCCTTGGACCATAGGCTCTCGCCCGCCACATAGCCACGAACGGCTGACAAGACGTAAAGACTCACGCCCCCCAGCAACGCCTGAAACAACACGACGGCGATGAATGGCCAGACGATGCCCAGCAACCGAGGCGTTCCGAGAGTCCGCTTTTGCTTCATGGGATTCCTTGCATGAGCACTGCCTGGTCGTCCTTCTCTTTGCGAGCATCCCCCCAAGACTAGGAGGCGATCCCGGTTCCGGCAAGCGGCGGATCAGCCTCAGTACAGCACAAGCGACACGCATAGATATGTACCGCCAACACAGGGCATCCGATCGTTTTACTGCGTATTCCCATTTCCGTAACAGGAACCCATGCGAAGGAGTGCGACGTGACAGAGACTACTACTGATGCAACCGAGACGTCAGCCGCCAGGGAACTGCGTGCCCGCCAGGCACTGGGGCTCGACAACGGCCCGGATATAGAGGGTTTCGTGCAACCCACGGCCAGGGAGCGGAAACGCTTCAATGCCTTGCGCCGCGCGTCCCCCGGTGCTGCCCCCACCGATACCCTGGAAAGTTACAAGGCAAAACTCATCAATGCGCAAATCACGGCCACCGTAAAAAGCTTCATGTCCGGCAGCCCCATGCTGATTCGTCGTCTGGGTGCCGAAGTACTGTTTCCTCCCTCCACCGAAGAAGTTCGCGCGACACCTTCGGTATTTCTTCAGCAGATGCTGGACGCGGTACCGGCACAAGACCTGGCAGACCGGCTGCTGAAGGCCCTCAAGTGGTACGGCGCGCGCCCCGGAGAACAAACGCCTGCTTCAGTACGCAACCAACTGCTGTGCAAGGCCATCTGCCTTTACCTGCATGCACCATCATCCGTTGAATCTCCAGAACTCGCCGGCTTCCGCTGGCAGGATCCGGTGCATTGGGGCAAAAGCTACCAGACCCTGCGCGATGATTTCGCCCGGCACCTGCTGCAAACAAAGCGAGTCGCCACCACCAACGAGTCGATAGTACTGGCACACATTTACCAGACCCGGCTGTCGAAAGACTTCCAGGTCGCCGATGTCCCACCCGATCTTCGCTACAAGAGCTCGGTGGTGTGGGTCAATTTCATGCACGGCGTGCTGCTGGCTGACGAACTCGACCTTGGCAGTCCGCAACCGCTGTCTTTTCAACAGCTTGTCAATCTGCCTCTGGAACACAGCATCAACGCTTCGACCGAGGAGCTTGAAAGGATTACGCGTCTGAGATTGAGCCCTGCGCTCGATTGGGCAGTCTGCATGGGCATCGTTCAACCACGAGCAGCGGCCGATTACAACGAAGAGGAAATCAAACGGGCATTGGCGGCGCTGGAAAGCCAGAATGAAAGCCTGAACAAGGCGGTGCAGTCACTGGAACTACGCCCGCCGGACAGATTGCAGATGGCTAAACGAATGAAAGATGATGCCCTGGGCAGCCATGTTCTGGAGACCGACGGGCGCAAGCTCCTGCGGGACGACACACCAGCCGCACTGGGTTTCAGAGACATGCCGTCACTGAAACGGGAGGGGTACGGTTTTCTCGATCTCTATGCCGATGGACAGCTCGATGATGGCAAACGATATTTTTTAACCGAACCGGATGGAAAGACCCGGACCCCCGAAACATTCCGAATCGATGAAAACCGGCGTTTTTACTCGGAGCGCAAAGTCCACGGCATTTACCGGCAGATGTTTACCGGCGGAACCATTCGAAGCCACACCGGTAAAACGCTACCGGATGTCAACGAGCAATTCGAAGCCGATTTCAAGAATCATCTGGCAACTATCAGATCGGCCTATCAGACCTTGATCCTGAGCCTGCTCACGTCGTTGCCATCGGCTGAGCGCCAAACGCTGGAAAGAGGATCCATCAAAGTACTGGGTCTGCGTCAGACCCTCATAAAAGAAGGAAAGTCAGACGATGTCCGGGCGAGAAAGGGCTTCGTTCTACAAGCGACCTGCGATGATGAAATCAGCTATTACGAACTCATCCCGAGTGCCGGCGTCATTCGTCGCCGAATCGGCCTGAGATCTTCGACTGTCAATGGCGTACGCACCGAATTTCCCCTGCACGCATCGATCCCCGGGCAAACCTATTCCCCCGAACGGAATCTCTCCACGACCCTTCTCCTCGACTGGCTTGCCCACTTGAATGGCAAGACGCCCTCTGACCAGCAGTACTACATTGGCTTTCTCGATACAGTGGGTCAGATGCCCGCAGCCTTGCCGTCCAGTGAAACAACGGCTCCGACATCCTCTCGCCTTAATGCGGTGGCTGAGTACATTGCGGCGAACTACCTCTATGTCGATGAAAAGCATTTGCACACCCAGGCCCGAGGCATGACGGTCTTCGATACCCTGAGGGCCAGAAGCGAACAACGACTGAATACATTTCTGACCATCGTCAAAGGATTCGTACCATTCTGGGGCAGCATTGAGGATCTTCTGTCGGACGACACCACCCAAAAGGTCATGGGCGGAGGCGGACTTCTGCTGGACCTCGCTTCTTTCCTCTTTCCCGTCGGGAAGTTCATTTCGGGAACAGTACGACTGATCCGCGTAGCGAACTCAGCCTCCCGCATGGCCGTCAAAGCGAGCCTGCCGTCCTTTTCGACGCTGACTCACAAGCTCCTGACGGCGACGGTGAGCAATCTGAACCCGTTGAGCGGCGTTCCGACGTTGCTCAAGTCGACTGTCAGCGGCGTTGGCCGAGGGCTGCTGGGGGTGGGACGTCTGACTGTGAGCGGAATAAAAAAGCTGGCGAGCCATGCTGACAGCTACCGACTGGTCAATAACTTGCCGCAGACCATCGATCCGGGGAGCTGGAAAGCACTGAATCAGGGAGATCGACTGGCATCTGTCAGAGGTATCGATGATGTGCTGGTACGACACACAAGCTCGACAGACCTGAAGCGGCTCCACCTCGTCGACCCGGTGACGTCCCTTCCTTACGGACCGCGCCTGTTCAACCATCGAAAGCAACTCATGCCAGGTCGATCCGGCTTCACCACGCTCCCCCCCGGCAAACTTCATGTGCGCGCTGAAATCCCTGAACAGGCCAGCGTCCGTGAAATACTCGAAATCGACGGGCGCACCACCCTGCTGATCGATGATATTCCCTATCGTCTGGACGGCGATCAACTGCGCCGCGCGGACCTGATCGATGAAAAGTCGATGTTCAAATCCATACCTTGCCGGGCGCGACGAACACCGGGCAGCGATGTATGCAGAACGAGTTATGTCACCCGGACTCCAGCACCGACGCCTGCCCCGAACAGTCAGGACACAAGCAAGGGATGGGCGCCATGGTTCGGCGATACCATTTACACACCGGCCATCTCCTCGCAGCCATTACTGACAAGCGCCATCAAGACCTACAAGCAACTCAATGCATCATTGGAATTTCAAAAGGGAATCTACGCACGCATCAAGGTTCGCCTGCCCTACGATCACTCAAATAAGTTCGATATGCTTGAAGTCGGAGCGATCATCGTTCCCGCGATAGATGACTCGAAGCACTATGTATTCACCCGCCTCAACGCCGGGGATTTTTACGTCGCCGAACGCTTGCCCGGACAGGCTTTTTCCGACCCACTGGTGTTGCGCCAATCACAAACCTTACCCACAGAACTCGCCGATGAGCTGAAGAAGGTTTATACCGGGTCGCTCAATGCCAACAACACAGCGCGGATCCACACGGTTCCCGAGGTCGAGCGCGCTCTGAGAACCATGGATGAGATCGCTATTCCACTCGGCACGACTGCCAATCCGCCTGCCGAAATGAAATGGCTGAAAGTGGACACCAGCCCCGGTGAAGCACTGATGTTCGACCACTCAACGCGAATGGTCATAGCAAGGCGCGCCGAAGGTGCCACAACGTGGGCACGAAGCAAGAACGCTCCTGAGGTTTTGCGGCAGCGAACGGCGGAGATTTTCGACATTCTGTTTCTATCACCGACAATCAACCCGCCGGTTACCAATGCGTCGTTGCGCATCGATGCCGCGATGCAAAGACTTCAACATCTACTGAGCCGATTCGACCGTACACGCTATCCCCGCAACATTGCGTATGCCGAGGTCATCAACGCAAAAGACGTGCGAGAAGTTTACGTCAGTGTTTCCGGCGCTCAAGGCACAACCAAACACCTGCCCCTGTTTCGGCACCTGGGCGCCAATCAGGCGAAGATCGGCGACACGATTTACGTCAACGTCGACTTCAACCTGATTGTTGACAAGACGGATCTGCAATTGACAGATACAGGGCGCCTGGCAGCAATCCCACGGACCATCGAGAACATCGATTCTTACACACCGAGACTGGCAACCAAGCCCACCTCCCTGGACAGCGAAAGCAAGTTGATTCGCGTGATCCGCGATAAATACCCCGACCCACAAGAGTTGAGATCAGTGACCATCGCTACCACGATGCCCCCATGCGGATCATGCTCGCTCGTCATGAAGGAGTTCGGGCATAGAGGCGAAGCAAACGCACTGCAAGTGCTATGGGATGGCCGAGAGAGACTGTAGATGCCCATACAGCTTGGCGTACAACCCACCATCGGCAATCAGTTGCTGATGGTCGCCATCCTCGGCAACCTGTCCGCCGTCGAACACCAGCACCCGGTCCGCCTGTTTCACCGCTGACAGGCGGTGGGCAATGATCAGCGTGGTACGACCATGGAGGAACTGCGCCATGGCCTGATGCAGGTTGTATTCGGTGGCGGCGTCGAGGGCCGAGGTGGCTTCGTCGAGGATCACCACCTTCGGCTCGGCGAGGATCATCCGTGCAATCGCCAGCCTTTGCCGCTGACCACCGGACAGGCGCACCCCGGAACGACCGACGATGCTGTCCAGTCCGTCCGGCAGCGCGCGGATGGCAGGCTCGAGCTGGGCGATTTCCAGGGCCTGCCAGCACGCTTCGTCGCTGCGGGTGCGGCCCATGGTCAGGTTGGCGCGCACGGTATCGTTGAACAGTGCCGGGTGTTGCAGCACGACTGCGACGTTTTCCCGGACCGTTTCCAGGCCTATTTCCTGCTGGGTCGATCCGCCGAAACGAATGGTACCGGCCAGCGGCGTGTACAGGCCCAGCAGCAATTGCACGAGGGTGCTCTTGCCGCCGCCGCTGGCGCCGACGATTGCCACTTTCTCGCCCGGCGCGATGGACAGGTTCATCTGATCCAGCACCAGCTCATCGCCGTAACCAAAGCTCAGGCCCTGCACTTCGATGCCGACGGTCTCGCGGCCCTTGAACGGGTCGACGCCGCCCGGATATTGCGGCTCGTCGGCACGGGCCAGCAGTTCGTTGATCCGCGAAAGCGCACCGCCCGCCGCGTAATACGCGTATTGCAGGTTCAGCAGTTGCTCGACCGGGCCGATCATGAACCACAGGTAGCTGAATACCGCGAGCATCTGGCCGATGGACAGGTCGGAGAACAACACCGTGAGCATCGCCGCCGCGCGGAAAATATCGATGCCGAACTGGAACAGCAGACCACTGGCGCGGTTCGAGGCATCGGTCTTCCACTGCGAATTGACTGCGTAGTTGCGCACTTCCTGGGCCCGCAGACCGAGACGCCCGAGAAAGTAACCCTGACGATTGCCGGCCCGTACTTCCTGAATCGAGTCGAGGGTTTCGCTCAAGGCCTGGGTGAAACGCGAGGTGCTGTCGTTTTCCAGTTTCTTCAGGTGCTTGACCCGTTTGCCCAGTTGCACGGTGGCGTAGATCACCAGCGGGTTGAACAGCAGGATCAGCAGTGCCAGTTTCCAGTGCATCCACATCAGGATGCTGGCGGTGCCGACCAGGGTCAGCATCGCCACCAGGAAACGACTGAGGGTTTCGCCGACAAACTTGTCGAGGGTATCGAGATCGGTCACCAGGTGCGTGGTCACCGTGCCGCTGCCCAGGCTTTCGTATTCGCCAAGGGAGATGCGCTTGAGTCTTTCGATCAGGCGTACGCGAATGCGATAGACGATGTCCTTGGCCAGCCGCGCAAACAGCCGGGCCTGCAACACGCCAAAACACAGGGCGCTGCAACGCAGAGTCAGGGTCACCACCAGCATCAGGCCGATGTAGCCTGCCGCCTGCTGCCACGGGGTCGGCAGCACATGGTTCATGACTTTCAGCGCCGCATCGCCACGACCGAGCAGGACTTCGTCCACCAGCAACGGCAACAGGAGTGGAATCGGCACGCTGCACAGCGTCGCCAGTACGGCCACGCCGTTGGCGATCCACAGGGATTTTTTGTGATGAAGTGCCAGACGCCGGACTTCTGCCCAGCTCAGCCGGTCGACACGCTTGACGGCTGGCGTGTCCTCGGCGGGGTCAGACACAGGCGGCGCGCTCCAGCCATCGACCGAGTAACGGTGACAACTCACTGAGCGGCTGGTAGCCGTTGGTCAGCAACGCGAGTTGGCCATTGCGTTCGGCGAGCAGGGTCGGAAATCCGGCAATGCCCAGATCCTGAACCCAGTTGAAGTCGGCCAATGTGGCCTCGTGCTGTTCGGCACGATCGAACAACGCAGCGAATTCGATGCGTGGCACGCCTGCCTTTTCCGCCAGCTCCACCAGCACGCTGGCGCGGGTGACATCGCGACCTTCGGCGTAGAAGGCGTGCTGGATCAGGCCAAGCAGTGTCCATGCGCAATCCGGCGCGAGGCTGCGCGCGGTGACGATGGCCCGGCAGGCAGGCTCGGTGTCGTAGACAAAACCGTCCGGCAACGCACCTTCGAACTTGAACGGCTGGCCGGTGGCCTTGGTGACCGCCTGCCAGTGTTCGAGAATGTAGCGCCGGGTCGTCGGCTCCAGCGCCGCACCACTGCCGGTGCGCAACCCGCCGACCACCAGATGCAGTTCCACGCCGGCGGCCTGCGCCTGCTCCACCAATGCCTTGGCGACCGGGGCAAATCCCCAGCACCAGGAACACATCGGATCCATTACGTAGAGCAGGCGTGCAGACATGATCAAGCCTCGGTGGATGCTTGCTTATAGTTGTAGCCGATCGGGTGCGGCATGTTGCGTGCCTTGGCCAGTTCGATCTGTTTTTGACGGTCGATGGCGCTGCGGCGGGTCTTCTCGCTCAGCGTGTTCCAGCAGTGCGGGCAGCTGATGCCGGGCACGTAATGCTCGGAGGCGCGATCCTCGACACTGACCGGGGTACGGCAGGCGTGACACTGATCGTAGTCGCCCTCGCTCAGGTCGTGGCGCACGGTCACGCGGTTGTCGAACACGAAGCAGTCGCCCTGCCACTTGGTTTCTTCCTGCGGCACCTCTTCGAGGTACTTCAGGATGCCGCCCTTGAGGTGGTAAACCTCTTCGAAGCCTTCGCCCAGCATGTAGCTCGACGCCTTTTCGCAACGAATGCCACCGGTACAGAACATCGCGACCTTCTTGTGCACCGCCGGATCGAAGTTGGCTTTGATGTAGTCGGGGAATTCGCGAAAACTGGTGGTTTTCGGATCGATGGCGCCTTCAAACGTCCCGATCGACACTTCGTAATCGTTGCGGGTGTCGATCAGCAGCACTTCAGGGTCGCTGATCAGCGCATTCCAGTCCTGCGGCTCGACGTAGGTACCGACCTGCTTGTTCGGATCGACGCCTTCGACGCCCAGGGTCACGATTTCTTTCTTGAGCTTGACCTTGGTGCGATAGAACGGCTGCTCGTCGCAGTACGATTCCTTGTGGTCGATGTCGACCAGGCGCGGATCGTTGCGCAGCCAGGCGAGCAGGCCGTCGATGCCTTCGCGACTGCCCGAAACCGTGCCGTTGATGCCTTCTTCGGCAATCAGCAGGGTGCCCTTGATGCCGTTGTCGAGCATCGCTTGCAGCAGCGGTTCACGCAGGTTGACGTAATCTTCGAGGGTGACGAACTTGTACAGTGCCGCCACGACAATCGGTTGTGTCATGGGTGTTTCTCCAGGTGGCTACCCTCGTAAAGGGTGAACCGGATGAAAAAAAAACGCGCCGGGTGAGCGGCGCGTTGCGGATTCTAGCAAAAAACCTCAGCTCATTGCTGCAAGGCTCAATGCTTGCTGCCGCCGGCACAGGTCGGCGACGCCGGAGCGGCGCCCACCTCTGCCCATTCCTGCGGGGTGTAGGTGTGCAGTGCCAACGCATGGAACTCGCCCATCAGCTCGCCGAGCGTGCCGTAGACTTTCTGGTGGCGCTTGACCCGGTTCAGGCCTTCGAACTGCGCGCTGACCACCACAGCCTTGAAGTGGGTCTGCAACCCGCGACTGTGCATGTGGCTTTCGTCCAGCACCTGCAGATGCTCAGGCTGAAGCAGCGCCAGCGTCGATTCGATGCGTTGTTGCATGGTCATCACGAACTCCGCTTACTTCTTCTTGGCCGCAGCAGCGCCTTTCGGTGCCAGCTCGTTGGTCATGTCGTCCAGCAATTTGTTGACGACCGGTACTGCGGGTTCCAGTTTGGCCTGGGTCATCTGGGCCGACTGCTGGGTCAGCTGCGGCATTTTTTCCAGGACTTTCTTGCCCAGTGGCGACTGGTAGAACGCGACCAGGTCTTTCAATTCCTGCTCGGTGAAGTTGCTGGTGTAGAGCTTGACCATGTCCGGCTTCAGCTTGTTCCAGCCGATGGCCTGGTCCAGGGCGGCGTTGGCCTTGGCCTGGTAGGTATCCAGTACGGCTTTCTTGGATTCCGGAGCCTTGGTCTGTTCAAAACGCTGGGCGAACATCTGCTGCACTTGCATGTACACCGGAGTACCCAGTTTGTCAGCGTGCGCCAGGGTCAGGAAAGCTTCGGCACTGGCGTTGTGGCTGGCGGTATCGGCAAGCACCTGGCCGCTGGCGCAAACCAGTGCAACCGCGGTGCAGATGGCACGAAGACGAGTCATCGAGTTTCCTTTTCAGCTAGGCGAGGTTAAACCCCAAGGGCGACCATTCTGCGCCTGAATAACGCTGCGGCTCAACCCCCGGGCCTTGCCGCGCTTGATTGGCGGGGATTTGCCGGTCAACAATCGACTGGAGGGAACCACCCGGGCCGACACCGGCCTAAACTGCGCAAACAGACCAACAGGAGTGTGCACGATGAGCCGTATCGAAACCGACAGCCTGGGCCAGATCGAAGTCCCGGACGACGCTTACTGGGGTGCTCAGACGCAACGCTCGCTGATCAACTTTGCCATCGGTCAGGAACGCATGCCCTTGCCGGTCCTGCACGCCCTGGCCCTGATCAAGAAAGCCGCCGCCCGGGTCAATGACCGCAACGGCGACCTGCCCGCGGACATCGCCCGCCTGATCGAACAGGCCGCCGACGAAGTGCTCGACGGTCAGCATGACGACCAGTTCCCGCTGGTGGTCTGGCAGACCGGCAGCGGCACCCAAAGCAACATGAACGTCAACGAAGTGATCGCCGGCCGCGCCAACGAACTGGCCGGCAACCCGCGCGGCGGCAAGACGCCGGTGCATCCCAACGATCACGTCAACCGCTCGCAGAGCTCCAACGACTGCTTCCCCACGGCCATGAGCATCGCCACCGCCCAGGCGGTGCAGACCCAACTGCTGCCGGCCATCGCCGAGCTGTCGGGCGGTCTGGCCGAACTGTCGGCTCGGCACATGAAGCTGGTGAAAACCGGTCGCACCCACATGATGGACGCCACGCCGATTACCTTCGGCCAGGAACTCTCCGGTTTCATAGCGCAGCTGGATTATGCCGAGCGGGCGATCCGCGCCGCGTTGCCGGCGGTGTGCGAACTGGCCCAGGGGGGCACCGCCGTCGGCACCGGGCTCAACTCGCCCCACGGTTTCGGCGAAGCGATTGCGGCTGAACTGGCCGCGCTGTCGGGTCTGCCGTTCGTCACCGCGCCCAACAAGTTCGCCGCCCTCGCCGGCCATGAGCCGCTGACCACCCTCTCCGGTGCCCTGAAAACCCTCGCCGTGGCGCTGATGAAAATCGCCAACGACCTGCGCCTGTTGGGCTCCGGTCCCCGCGCAGGTTTTGCCGAGGTGAAGTTGCCGGCCAACGAACCGGGCAGCTCGATCATGCCCGGCAAGGTCAACCCGACCCAGTGCGAGGCGCTGTCGATGCTGGCGTGCCAGGTGTTGGGCAATGACGTCGCGATCGGCTTCGCCGCGAGCCAGGGTCACCTGCAGTTGAACGTGTTCAAACCGGTGATCATCCACAACCTGCTGCAATCGATCCGTCTGCTGGCCGATGGCTGCAGCAACTTCCAGCAGCATTGCATCGCCGGGCTTGAGCCGGATGCCGAAGTCATGGCCAGACACCTGGAACGCGGTCTGATGCTGGTGACAGCGCTGAACCCGCACATCGGCTACGACAAGTCGGCAGAGATTGCCAAGAAGGCCTACAGCGAAGGCACGACCTTGCGCGAGGCAGCGCTCGAGCTGGGCTATCTGACCGATGAAGAGTTCGATGCCTGGGTGCGGCCGGAAAACATGATCGAGGCCGGGGCCAAGGGCTGAGATCTTCAGCGCCTGACAGTCCGTCTTCGCGAGCGAGCCCGCTCCCACTTTTGGCCGCAAACCCATGTGAGGAATGCGGTCGAGTGCGGGAGCGGGCTTGCTCGCGAAGAACGATTACTCGGTTAACCTGCTGCCATGCGCATCCGCCGCGCCTTGAGCCCGGCAATCAGTGACGGCCCCAGTGCCACCAGCGCCGACCCCAGCACCACCAGCACCGCCCCGCCATAACCGAGACCGTTGATCTGCTCGGCATGTACGTAGTCCGGCCAGATCCACGCTGCCAGCGCGACGGCACCGAAGGTCACCAACGGTGTGATCGCCAGGGTCGCGCTGACCCGCGAAGCTTCCCAATGGGCCAGCGCCTCGGCAAACGCGCCATAGGCAATCAGGGTATTCATGCAACACGCCAGCAGCAGCCAGCCCTGTAACGGGCTCAACTGCAGCGTTTCCAGCGGATGCACCCACGGCGTCAACAGCAAGGCGCAGAAGAGGTAGATCACCATCATCACCTGCAACGAGTTCCACACCGTCAGCAGCTGCTTCTGCCCCAGTGCATAGAACGTCCAGACCGTCGATGCCAGCAGCACCAGCAACACACCGGCGGTGTAATCGGATAAAGACGTGAGCAACTCCGCCAGACGCTGATTGAAAAACAGCGTAAAGCCGATCAGCAACACCGCCAGGCCAATGCCCTGACCGATGCTGAAGCGCTCCTTGAACACGAACAGACTGGCGATCAGCAACATGATCGGCCCCATCTGCACCACCAGTTGCGCGGTGCCCGGGCTGAGCAGGTTCAGGCCCATCAGGTACAGCACGTAGTTGCCCACCAGCCCGAGCACCGCCATCAGCACCAGCCAGCCGCCCTTCGGCCCGAGCACCTTGCGACTCGGCAACCGTCGGGTCGCCGCCAGATAAATGAACAGGCAGCCGCCGGACACCAGCAGGCGAAACCAGGTCACCGTGATCGGGTCCATCACCTGCAGCACCTGCTTGAGCTTGATCGGCAGGATTCCCCACAGAAACGCCGTCAACAAGGCGAGGAACATGCCGTACACCCAGCGACCCGACGAAATGTGCATGGGAACCCCGAAAGCCAAAGACAGGAACGCACATTCTAGGCGCTGCGGCAGGCATGACACAGGGACAGTTGCGATCGGGCCGCAAATGGAACTGTACAGGTCGCAGCAGTAAATTGACGCGCTGCCGTTGATCGGCTGACGAAGCGCCGCAAATGGTTCAGGCATAAGCTCTTCGGATCCCATCCAGCGCAGCGCTCAAGGAGATCGACCATGTTCGGAATGCGCGCCCAGGACAGCGCCCCCGCCATGCACTTTCGCAGCGACCGGGTATGTCGGGTCAATGGCGAACTGTTTTTCAGCACCCGGGAGAACACCCTCGAAGGGCCGTTCGACAGCCTCGAGGAAGCCGAGCAGGAAATAAAGGCTTACATCGCGCGGATGCAATTGATGAATTCCGGCAGATAGGCCGTGCTGAGCCCAATCGCGGGCAAGCCCGCTCCCACAGGTTCAGTGTTGGCCACTTAATTGTGAGCACACTCAAACAGTGTGGGAGCGGGCTTGCCCGCGATTACGATGTGCCAGTCAACGTATCGTTCAAGGCCTAACGCACGGCCTCAAACAACCCGGTCGCCCCCATCCCGCCACCCACGCACATTGTCACGATCCCATAACGCAGATTACGTCGCTGCAACTCGCGCACCAGATGCCCGACCTGGCGCGAACCGGTCATGCCGAACGGGTGACCAATGGAAATCGAACCGCCGTTGACGTTGTATTTTTCGTTGTCGATTTCCAGCCGGTCACGGGCGTACAGGCACTGCGAGGCGAACGCTTCGTTCAGCTCCCACAGATCGATGTCGGCTACCTGCAAACCTTTGGCCTTGAGCAGTTTCGGCACGGAGAACACCGGGCCGATGCCCATTTCGTCCGGCTCGCAACCGGCCACGGTGAAACCGCGGAAAAACGCCTTTGGTTTGAGCCCCAGTTGCAGCGCTTTGTCCAGACTCATCACCAGCGTCATCGAGGCGCCATCGGACAACTGCGAGGAGTTGCCTGCCGTTACCGAACCATCCTCGGCGAACACCGGTTTCAGTCCGGCGAGGCTTTCATAAGTGGTGTCCGGGCGGTTGCAGTCGTCGCGATCGACGATGCCGTCGAGGATCTGCACCTCGCCGCTGTTCTTGTCCTCGACCCGGTATTTCACCGCCATCGGCACGATTTCGTCACTGAACAGCCCTGCTGCCTGCGCCTGAGCGGTGCGGATCTGGCTTTGCAGCGAGTAACGATCCTGGGCCTCGCGGCTGACGCCATAACGACGCGCCACCACTTCGGCGGTCTGGCCCATGGTGTAGTAGATGCCGGGGGTGTGCTGCTTGAGCAACGGGTTGATCAAGTGATCGGTGTTGACGCTTTTCAGGGTCAGGCTGATCGACTCGACGCCGCCGGCAACGATGATGTCGCTGCAACCGGAAGCAATCTGGTTGGCCGCAATCGCAATCGCCTGCAAGCCCGAAGAGCAGAAACGGTTGAGGGTCATGCCTGCCGTGCCGGTGCCCAGTCGTGAAAGCACCGCCACGTTGCGCCCGATGTTGTAGCCCTGAGCGCCTTCGTTGGAACCGGCACCGACAATGCAGTCCTCGACGCTGGCCGGGTCCACATCGTTGCGCGACAGCAAGGCGTTGACACAATGGGCCGCCATGTCATCCGGGCGGGTCTGGTTGAACTTGCCGCGAAAGGACTTGGCCAGGCCGGTCCGTACGCTGTCGACGATCACCACTTCACACATGGCATACCTCATTGCTGCAGTCGGTTGAGAGTGAACCGAGCATAAGTCCACCTCATCGCCCGTCGCGACAATCATTCACCTCGCGTATGCGGGTTCATCGCTCAGTCCTTGTGCTTCTTTTCCTTCTTGCCGGATTTCTCGAAGGCGTCTTCCAGCGCACGATTGATCGTGCGCAGCACCTTGACCCGGGCCCAGCGCTTGTCATTGGCCTCGACCAGCGTCCATGGCGAGATTTCGGTACTGGTTCGGTCGACCATGTCGCCCACGGCGGCGCGATACGCGTCCCATTTGTCGCGGTTGCGCCAGTCGTCTTCGGTAATCTTGAAGCGCTTGAACGGGATCTCTTCACGGGCCTGGAAACGCTCCATTTGCGTATCCTTGTCGATGGCCAGCCAGAACTTGACCACGATCACCCCGGCATCGGCGAGCTGTTCTTCGAAATCGTTGATTTCGCCGTAGGCGCGCATCCAGTCGGCGGTGCTGCAAAAGCCCTCGATCCGCTCCACCAGCACCCGGCCATACCACGAACGATCGAACACGGTGAACTTGCCCCGGGCCGGGATGTGTCGCCAGAAGCGCCACAGATAAGGCTGTGCCCGCTCCTCTTCGGTCGGCGCGGCAATCGGCACGATGTTGTACTGACGCGGATCGAGCGCCGCCGCCACCCGCCGGATCGCCCCGCCCTTGCCCGCCGCATCGTTGCCTTCGAACACCGCCACCAGTGCATGGCGGCGCATGCGTTTGTCGCGCATCAGTCCGGACAGTCGCGCCTGTTCGGTGATCAACTGCTCTTCGTAGTCTTTCTTGTCCAGACCCTGGGCAAGGTCGAGGCTGTCGAGCAGATTCAACTGATCCACCGACGTACCCAGCGGTTGCGCACTGACCGTGCTCGAATGCACATCGGGGCGCTTCAATGCGTTTTGCAGGCCCTCAAGCAGAATCTTGCCGACGGTCAGGCTGCGGTAGTTGGCGTCCACCCCTTCGATGACATGCCACGGCGCATAGTCGCGGCTGGTACGGCGCAGGACCCGCTCGCCATATTTGACGAATTTGTCGTAGGTCTCCGATTGCTGCCAGTCCAGCGGACTGATCCGCCAGCTGTGCAACGGATCGTCGGCCAGCGCCTTGAGCCGCGCCTTCATCTGCTTCTTGGACAGGTGAAACCAGAACTTGAAGATCAGCGCGCCTTCGTCGCAGAGCATCTTTTCCAGACGTTCGGCCCCGGCGATGGCCTGGTCCAGCCGCGGATCCTTGAACAAGCCGTGCACCCGGCCCTGCAGCATCTGGCTGTACCAGTTGCCGAAAAAAATCCCCATCCGTCCCTTGGCCGGCAACATTCGCCAGTAACGCCAGGCCGGTGGCCGCGCCAGCTCTTCATCGGTCTGCTGGTCAAAGGTACGCACTTCGATCAGGCGCGGGTCCATCCACTCGTTGAGCAGCTTGACCGTCTCGCCCTTGCCGGCACCTTCGATGCCATTGATCAGGATGATCACCGGAAAACGCTTTTGCTGCTGCAATTCGAACTGGGCTTCAAGCAAGGCTTCACGCAGGGCCGGCACGGCGGCGTCGTAGGTGTCTTTGTCGATGGCGTGACCGATTTCAGCGGATTCGAACATGGGGACGGCTCCTTCCAGGATTCAGCAAGACTAGCGGATTGGGCACGGGCGCGGCACAGAAATTCCCGCGGGTGGCGGATTGTCCGCGAGTCATCCGCAGCAAGGTTTGCCATGGATCAAGCGCGACCCGCGTGATCGGCTAGAATGGCCGCCTTGTCGTTGCCGAGCCTGCCATGAAACCTGTAATGCCCCACGCCCAACTCGACTGGGATGACCAGGGACGCCCGCGTTCGCGAGTGTTCGACGATGTGTATTTTTCCGATCAGTCGGGGCTGGATGAAACCCGCTACGTATTCCTTGAGCAGAATCGACTGGCCGAACGCTTTGCCGCTCTGCCGGCGGGCGGACGACTGGTGATCGGTGAAACCGGCTTTGGCACCGGGTTGAATTTTCTCTGCGCCTGGCAACTGTTCGAACAACACGCGGTGGCCGGTGCGCGGCTGCATTTCGTCAGCGTCGAAAAGTTTCCATTGAGCCCCGTCGACCTCCAGCGTGCGCTGGCGTTATGGCCTGACCTGAAGCACCTCAGCGATCAACTGCTCAAGCATTACGTGGCAATCCATCAGGGCTTTCAGCGCATGGTGCTGGACAACGGGCGGGTCACCCTGACGCTGTTGATCGGCGATGCGCTCGAACAGTTGCCGCAACTGGACGGCCGGATCGATGCGTGGTTCCTCGATGGTTTCGCCCCGGCGAAAAACCCCGAGATGTGGACCGCCGAACTGTTCGCCGAACTGGCACGGCTGGCGGCGCCCGGCTCGACCATCAGCACGTTCACCAGCACCGGTTGGGTGCGTCGCCTGCTCAACGCCGCCGGGTTCAAGATGAAGCGCACGCCGGGCATCGGCCACAAATGGGAAATCCTGCGTGGCGAGTTTCTCGGCTGGCCAGAGAATGTGCCGTTACCCGTTGCGGACAAACCGTGGTTCGCCCGCCCGACGCCTGTCACTGAAGATCGCCGTACCCTGGTGATCGGCGCCGGCCTGGCCGGTTGCGCCACGGCCGCCAGTCTCGCGGCCCGGGGTTGGCAGGTCAGTCTGCTGGAGCGTCATGCAGCGGTGGCGCAGGAAGCCTCGGGCAATCCCCAGGGCGTGCTGTATCTGAAACTGTCTGCTCACGGCACGGCACTTTCGCAGTTGATCGTCAGCGGCTTCGGCTACACCCGTCGCCTGCTGGAAAGCCTGCAGCGGGGCACCGACTGGGATGACTGCGGCGTGCTGCAACTGGCGTTCAATGAAAAGGAACGCGAGCGTCAGGCACAACTGGCGGCAGTGTTTCCCGAAGACCTTCTGCAATGGCTCGATCAACCCCAGGCGCAGGCCCGTGCCGGGGTCGGTCTGGCCCAAGGCGGCTTGTATTATCCCGAGGGCGGTTGGGTGCACCCGCCTGCGTTGTGTCAGGCGCAATCGGCACAGCCGGGCGTCACGCTGCTCACCCATCAGGAAGCCGTGGAACTGCGCAAGGTCGACGGCCAGTGGCAGGCCTTCGAAGGTGATCGATTGATCGCAACAGCACCCGTCGTGGTGTTGGCGGGTGCCGCCGAAATCAAGCGTTTCCCCCAGAGTGCCGACCTGCCCCTCAAACGCATTCGCGGACAAATCACCCGACTGCCGCAGACTACACAAAGTCAGGCACTGGCCACCGTGGTGTGCGCCGAAGGTTATGTCGCACCGGCGCGCTTGGGCGAGCACACCCTCGGCGCCAGTTTCGATTTCAACAACGACGACCTGACCCCGACCATCACCGAACACCTGGGCAATCTGGCAATGCTCGAAGAAATTTCCAGTGACCTGGTTTCGCGTCTGCATATTGAGGAGCTGGAGCCCGAGCGTCTTGAAGGACGGGCGGCGTTCCGCTGTACCAGCCCCGATTACCTGCCGATCGTCGGCCCGCTCGCCGACCGCAAAGCCTTCGATCAAACCTATGCAGTGCTGAGCAAGGATGCCCGGCAAGTGCCAGACATCGTCTGCCCGTGGCTGGACGGCCTGTACGTCAATAGCGGCCACGGTTCACGCGGCTTGATCACCGCACCACTGTCGGGCGAGTTGCTGGCGGCCTGGCTGGACGACGAACCGCTGCCTTTGCCCAGAAGCGTGGCGCAAGCCTGCCATCCGAACCGGTTTGCCTTGCGACGACTGATACGGGGTCAATGACTTGTTGTCACGGACCTTTATCAACTGGCGGGCAACATGCAGGCACTGCCCTCGACCAACCGCAGCACTTGGTCGGTCACTCGCTCGAGCAAGGCCTTTTCAGCTTGCTCCAGCCGTGCAGCACAACCGTTCATTTCACTCAGATAGTCGACCGAGCTCAGCTCTTCGGAGCGTTCGAACAACGCCTGAGCCTCTTCATGAAAAGGCGCCCGGGCGTCGTCGAACTGCGTTGCGAAGCTGCTTTTCACGTAATCGTTCCAGAAGGGCTGGCGAACCAGAAACGTCAGCCACTCGGGAGACAGCTCGGCGGTCTGTACTCGATTGATGGCCTCCAGCAAATCCGCCCCGGTCACTTGCGCGATCGATGTATACAGCATGTGCGAAGGCTGCCCGGGCAACTCGAGCGCCTCTGCGAGCCCCGAGCGATAGGCAAGGGCTACCTCCAGAGGATCGGGTGCCGAGCGGGTCGCGGCATGCTCCGCGGCAATATTGTCCAGTTG
The DNA here is from genome assembly GCF_024981055.1 of Pseudomonas sp. BW7P1. Taxonomy (NCBI): domain Bacteria; kingdom Pseudomonadati; phylum Pseudomonadota; class Gammaproteobacteria; order Pseudomonadales; family Pseudomonadaceae; genus Pseudomonas; species Pseudomonas sp. BW7P1. Next base: position 4,530,285 of record NZ_CP103374.1, read on the forward strand.
TTCAAGCCGAAACAGCCCTCTCGCCAGCTTGATCAGCGACGGCGCCGAAGGTTTCCGGCCACCGGACGCACGGGTCACGCGACGGACCTGTACCGCCACCTCCAGATGACTGAAATTCAGTGCCGCATTATCCGTACAGTTGATCGGATTGGCCGCCAGATCGTAGATCTGTCGGCGCAACTCGGCATCGGCTTGCGTGGCCTCAAGCACATTCCAGACCCGTCGCGACATGTCCTTGCGCACATGCACGGATTCGGCAGAGTTGCCCAGTTCCGCCAATAACTGAAACAGACCTTCCGCCATCGGATCGTCCTTGATCGCGTTCCATGTCTGCAGATGTCGAGAGCCCACCGTCCCTCCCGTTTCAGTCAACCAGATCGAGCGTGCCAGGTTTTCGTCCATTCGCGCGAGGTCGTTTTCCAGATACCCCATCCCCACACCCACCGACTTGCGATAGGAATCAAGATGAACTCTGCTTGCGTCGGAAATAGGGTTATTGCGCAAGTTGATCGTTTCACTGAAGCGTCGGGAGGTTTCAAAGAGCCAGTCGGGCAGATCCCGGATATCGTTGTCCCGCAGATCCACCTTTTTCAGATTGGGCAAAAACCTCAATCCCTTGGGCAGTTCTGTGGCACGCGTGTTACGCAGGTAAAGGTGATTGAGATCGAACAGGTTTCCGACATCCACCGTGGCACCCAGACGGTTCCCGCTCAGATTCAGACTTTGCAACGTACGTAAACGGGACAATTTCACCAGCGCCTGCTCTGTCAGCTGTATCCGGTTGTTTTCCAGGCTCAGGTGTATGAGGTTCGGCATGTGCGAAATGACCTCGGGCAGCCGGGTCAACTGATTGCTGTCCAGGCTGAGGGACTCGACATTTTTGAAGGCTTTGAGGAAGTAGGCGACATCGTTGTCCACTTGCATGTTCTGCAGGGACAAATACCTGACATGTTCGAAAGTCAAACCGGGTGGCAACATCGGCAGCTTGCCGCATCGCATGCCATCAAGGTTCAGACCGTACACCGGGCGCTCGAACTCATCACGCTGGAAAACCAGCCGGCAAAAGCAATCCTCGATCTCGAAAGCCACGACCTGGCGGCTCTCACGCACCTCGGTCAACGGCCCCCCCAACGCTTTCATGGCTGCCTGATCTTCCATCCAGACATCCACGACATCGCGCAGTCGCCTGAGATATTCCTGCTGCTCTCTGACCCGAAGCGACCGAGTGAGAGGGTCGCCGCCTGCCTGATCAAGAAACTCATTGGCCTGCCGGTCGGTAAACAGCGGGAAAAGTTTTTTTACCTTGCGCAGCAAGCGTCGCGAGTGAGCCGGTGCCTCGACCGGCGAGTCGGCGAGGGTGCAGGAAGACTCTTCAACCGGTAACTCGAAGGGCTCCCCTCTCAACAAACGGGCGCAGCCTTCACGCTCGTCCATGGCGACGTCCAAGAGTCTGCTGCGCAAGCGTGCGCCATCCTCCGCTCTCGCGTCGGCAAAACCCAGCGCCTTGCGCGGCCCCGCTGGAAGACTCTCGAGAATGGCCTGATAAAGGCTGTCGGGGCCCGATGCGATGCGCCCCAGCGATCTGTTCTGACTGTCGAATACTTCATAGCCGTTTTTCAGTCTGACCAGTGTGCCTGCATTGGCCGATGTGAACGGATGCGGGCCAACGGATTCCAGCACTGCGCCCTTCAGTGTCAGCTCCCGCATCTGAAGTGACAGCATCGAGTCCCAGCCGCTGAGCTGCGGCAATAAACGGATCGCCAGTTTCTGTGTATCGGCATTCGCGATGTCCGCCAGATAGAAACCGGTCAATGCCCGCTCCACACGCACGGCATCCGAGGCCTGTCGAAAGCGCTGCGCCAGTCCCATCGGGATCCGTCCGGTGGTACGCAGATGCAGGCGCTCGACACTGGCCGATTGCCTGAGCATTTCTTCCAGATGACGTGCCGGTACCTCGGGATAGGCATTACGAGCCTTCATCACTTCGCCGGAGTCGGTCTGATCCAGACGTCGATATATGTGCTCGAATACCGACATCCGGTCGGCCCCGACCTCGGCACCCAGTTTTTTTGCCAGTTGGCTTCTCTCATTGGCAACGCTGACGCCGCCCCCCAGCAGAGAAGTCTTTTCCTCTGCCGACATGCCTGCCAGGACCGTTTGCAGCAACTCCCCTTTTTCCAGTTGGTCCTGACGCACGATCAAGCTGACGGTGTCATCGTCGATGGCGTTGGCAGGATAGGTCGCCGAGATCCTGCCGTTGTCATCGATGACCTTGATGTAACGATCGGCCGGCCAGTGGGTGAGTCGGGGCAACGCATGCAGTTGTTCCTGAACGTATCGCGTGTCGCTCGCTTCACCTCCTTTCATCGCGGCAATGAACTCGCGCAACCTGCGCTCGAGCCGGAAGCGTTCGACAGTGTCCTGAAAGCGCGCAGGGAGCGACCGGTTGCTTTCACAGAGACGATACAACTGCTGAGCTCCGAGACCGCTCAGCCGACGCATCATGTCCAGGTCAGCGTCCTCGAACTCGGCCAGCATCGGGTCGATACGCTTGAGCATATAGGTACTGCTCCATTGATCCGTACGCTCCGATGCATGACGCCAGCCGCCGTGCCTGCTGCGCTCGAGCCGAGGGGCATAGGCTGTCGTTCGGCGCGGATGCCGGATGTGCCAGGCACCGGATGCAGGATTCTGTTCCACGGCGAATTCCCGGTCCCCCATGCGGATGAACACTTCGTCGTTGATCCGATAAAATCCTGCGGCATCAGGTTTCATGTCGATCCCTGCCGACAAGGATTGACGGTAACTGCCGAGTTCCGGTTTCCAGAGGCGGGACCGACCATCACGGTCAAGAATGGAGATGAACGGTTCAAAGAAATCCGGATGCTTGCGCACCGTCTTGATCGCCAGTGATTTCAAGCCCTTGATTCCGGCACCGACGCCTGTCATGAGCACGATGTTTTCCGCCACACTGAGCATGTGTGTCAGTGCCTCCTGCCGGTCGCCGCGACTCCAGTCCTCGACCCCCTCATAGACTTCGGCGAGCAATTGACCCACGGCAACCCCCATCATCAGTTGCCCGAGCACCGGTACGACCAGACCGGCCAGGTTCGCCACCGTCATGCCGATTTCCAGATAGTGCAGCAGTCGCTTCTCGCGCTCTTCTTCATCCACATCTGCGGTGGGAACCGCCAGCGCCCTGGCATCGAATTGCAGCTTGGCAACGTGGCTCTTGAGCAAGTAGTCGAACAGTGGACCGGCCATGGCCAGTTGCTTGACGTGTCCAAGGCTTCGGCTGCTTGCAAATGCGCTGAAGAAGTCCGCCTTGTCGGCTCCACCGAGACAATGGGTGAAATAGGCCTTGTAGCTTTCAATACCCAGTTTGAAACCCAGATACTCCAGAAACGCAGTGAAACTGGCGTATTCGTACAACGGCTGATCAGGTTCGCCCGGCATGTACACCAGGCACCACTCTGCGGGGTACAACTCGACGTTCCGCTCGGAAAACACCACGACGCTCCAGATACAACAACCATGAATCTCGATGCCCTGCATGATCAGCGGGCGCCCCTGATACCGCAGGCTCTCGGCGTTCACTGAGCCGCCTGCGCCGATCAGGCGCTGCACGGTCTGGAATCCATCCTGAGTAATGTGCTCTTTGGCCAGTGCCAGATACAGGTCGAACTGCAACAACAGTTTTTTCAGCGTGGTGATGTCGCGAATCATCGGGCTGGCAATCAAGGTCTTGCCATCGACCTCCTTCAATCCGAAGACCTGCTGGAAATGTCGCTGATAGCTCCGTCCGAGATCCAGTTCGCGACAGAAAGCGGCAAATGTTGACGGCGTCAGGCCCGGAATGCCGTCGGGTTCGTTGGCGATACGGATTACGCTCCCCTCGGGCAAGCCGCCAGGCTGTGCTTCCTCTTCCGTGAAGTTCTGCATGGCCGCTTCCAGCAGCGTAACCCTGGCAGGCTCGTAGACGGGCTGACCGCCCCCGGGCGAGATCGCGGGCTCGCAGCCGCAAGCGGCTCCCGGCAGCTCCAGAAAATCCTTTTCGACGTCAATGTGCCCTGGCCATCGAGCCGCGATGGCGTTGCTCAACCTGACAAAGCAAAAGTCATTCAACGGGCTCAGCAGATTCAGATCGACTTCGACCTTCGCCTGGGCGGCATGCAGATCGCGCGCCGTCTGTTCCAGGGCTGCCAGGGTCGTGACCGAGGCGTTCAGCAGCCGGTGAGGCAGGCTTTTTTGCAAGGTCTGGGCGGTGTCCAGATCGCCGGTGGCTTCCAGCAAATAACTCAATATCTGCTTTTGGGTCGGTGGAGACGGCGAAACGACGTTATTGATACTCGACACGGGCAATAGTCCTTTATTGCAGATTCGGACCTTTACCCTATCCGTACCGCGCAGGGATGAAAAACATGAATAACTGCACGGTCCGCCCATCGAACCAGCAGCATTTCCCATGTTTCATATAAATATTTACCGCAACCGAGAACGACCTTTGCGCTATGGCACCCGCCGGTCTGGCCACTGCGTTTATAACTTATCGATCTAAAACTCCCCCATCTTGACCGGGTCAGTTTCTGGGTAGCGCCCATTTTCGGCGCGCTACGGCGACATCTTCCCCAACGGAAAAACCGGTAAGGACTTTATGTGCGGATTAGCTGGCGAGTTACGTTTTGATCAACAACCTGCAGACCTTGCAGCCATCGAGCGAATCACCCATCACCTGGCCCCTCGCGGCCCCGACGCCTGGGGCTTCCATGCCCAGGGACCGATTGCCCTGGGCCATCGGCGCCTGAAGATCATGGACCTGTCGGACGGCTCGGCGCAGCCCATGGTCGACAGTCAACTGGGCCTGTCCCTGGCCTTCAATGGCGCGATCTACAACTTCCCGGAGCTGCGCGCTGAACTCGAAGCACTCGGCTATGCGTTCTACTCCGACGGCGATACCGAAGTGCTGCTCAAGGGCTATCACGCCTGGGGCGAAGCACTGCTGCCCAAACTCAACGGCATGTTTGCCTTCGCCATCTGGGAACGCGATACCAAACGCCTGTTCATCGCCCGCGACCGTCTCGGTGTGAAGCCGCTGTACCTGTCGCGCACCGGCCAGCGCCTGCGTTTTGCCTCGGCGCTGCCGGCTTTGCTCAAGGGCGGTGACATCAACCCGATCCTCGATCCGGTGGCGCTCAACCATTACCTGAATTTCCATGCGGTGGTACCCGCACCGCGTACCTTGCTGGCCGGTGTCGAGAAGCTGCCTCCGGCGAGCTGGATGCGCATTGAAGCGGACGGCACCACCGAGCAGAAAATCTGGTGGACGCTGCCTTATGGCCCACAGGACGACGAGAAAAACCTGACCCTGGAGGACTGGCGCGACCGCGTGCTGGACAGCACTCGCGAAGCGGTGGCGATCCGTCAACGGGCAGCGGTGGATGTCGGCGTGCTGCTTTCCGGCGGTGTCGATTCGAGCATGCTCGTCGGCCTGCTGCGGGAAGTCGGCGTGGAAAACCTGTCGACCTTTTCCATCGGTTTCCAGGATGCCGGCGGTGAGCGTGGTGACGAATTCCAGTATTCCGATCTGATCGCCAGGCATTACGGCACTCACCATCACCAACTGCGTATCGACGAAAAAGAAATCATCGAGCAACTGCCTGCCGCGTTCCGCGCCATGAGCGAGCCGATGGTCAGCCACGACTGCATCGCCTTCTATTTGCTGTCGCGGGAAGTGGCCAGACACTGCAAGGTGGTGCAAAGCGGCCAGGGCGCCGACGAGCTGTTCGCCGGTTACCACTGGTACCCGCAAGTCGACGGCGCGGCCGATCCGTTCGCGGCCTATCGTGAAGCGTTCTTCGACCGCAGCTACGAGGACTACGCCGCCACCGTGCAACCGAAGTGGCTGACGGCCAATGACGCTGCCGGCGACTTCGTGAAGGCACATTTCGCACAACCCGGCGCCGATGCAGCGGTCGACAAAGCCTTGCGCCTGGACAGCACGGTGATGCTGGTGGAGGACCCGGTCAAACGCGTCGACAACATGACCATGGCCTGGGGCCTGGAAGCGCGCACGCCGTTTCTCGACTATCGCCTGGTGGAGTTGTCGGCCCGCATTCCGGGCAGGTTCAAACTGCCCGACGGCGGCAAGCAGGTCCTGAAAGAGGCCGCACGACAGGTCATCCCGAGCGAGGTCATCGACCGCAAGAAAGGTTATTTTCCGGTGCCCGGCCTCAAGCACCTGGAGGGTGACACCCTGAACTGGGTGCGCGAACTGTTGCTGGATCCGAGCCAGGATCGCGGCCTGTTCAACCCCGCCATGCTCGACAAACTGCTGACTGATCCGCATGGCCAGTTGACCCCGCTGCGCGGCTCCAGACTTTGGCAACTGGCGGCTCTGAACCTGTGGCTCAGCGAACAAGGAATCTGATCGATGAAACCTCATACGGCGTACAGCCAACGGTTGCTGCGCGGTCAGACGCCCTCCTACGAACGTTTGCAGGCACGTCTGGCCGAGGATGGCAACCAACCGAATGCCGAGCCGATTGCCGTGCATTGCGGTTGGGGCCGATTGCTGATCGGCCATACTTTTCCGGACCCGGCGAGCCTCGCCCAGGAATTGCTCAACGAACAACCGGGCGAGCGCGATATCGCGTTATACGTGGCTGCGCCGCAGCAGGTACTCGGTCTGGAACCGACCCAACTGTTTCTCGACCCCTCCGACACCTTGCGCCTCTGGTTCAGCGATTACCGTCAGGCCACTCGGGTGTTTCGCGGCTTCCGCATTCGTCGCGCACAAAGCGAAGAAGACTGGCAGGCGATCAATCAGCTGTATCAGGCACGCGCAATGCTGCCGATCGACGCCACTCTGCTCACCCCGCATCATCAGGGTGGACCGGTGTACTGGCTGGCCGAAGACGAGGACAGCGGCGCGGTGATCGGCAGTGTCATGGGCCTCAATCATCACAAGGCCTACAACGACCCGGAGAACGGCAGCAGCCTGTGGTGCCTGGCGGTCGACCCGAAATGTTCGCGTCCCGGCGTCGGCGAAGTGCTGGTGCGACATCTGGTCGAGCACTTCATGAGCCGCGGCTTGAGCTATCTCGACCTGTCGGTGTTGCACGACAACCGTCAGGCAAAAAACCTCTACGCCAAACTCGGCTTTCGCAATCTCTCGACCTTCGCCATCAAGCGCAAGAATGGTATCAATCAGCCGTTGTTTCTCGGTCCCGGACCGGAAGCCGATTTCAATCCCTATGCGCGGATCATTGTCGAGGAAGCCCATCGACGTGGCATCGATGTGCAGGTGGACGATGCCGACGCCGGAATGTTCACCCTCAGCCACGGCGGGCGCCGGGTGCGCTGCCGCGAATCCCTGAGCGATCTGACCAGCGCCATCAGCATGAATCTGTGCCAGGACAAAAGCCTGACCCACAAGGTACTGAAAAACGCCGGGTTGAACGTGCCGTCGCAGCAGTTGGCCGCGAACGCGGACGATAATCTGGCGTTTCTCGATGAGCATCGGCGGATCGTCGTCAAACCGCTGGATGGCGAGCAAGGTCAGGGCGTGGCGGTGGATCTGCAAAGTATCGAAGAGGTGCAGAAGGCCATCGAAACCGCGAAGCAATTCGACAGCCGGGTGCTGCTCGAAAGCTTCCATGAAGGCCTTGATCTGCGGATTCTGGTGATCGGATTCGAAGTGGTCGCCGCTGCGATCCGCCGACCGGCCGAGGTGATCGGCAACGGCCATCATTCCATCGGCGCACTGATCGAGGCGCAGAGCCGGCGTCGACAAGCCGCGACCGGAGGCGAAAGCAAAATTCCGCTGGATCACGAAACCCAACGCACCCTGCACGCGGCGGGTTACGACTACAGCAGCATCCTGCCGGCCGGCGAGCATCTGTTCGTGCGGCGCACGGCGAACCTGCACACCGGCGGCACCCTGGAAGACGTCACGGCGATTCTGCACCCGACCCTGGTCGATGCCGCCGTGCGTGCGGCGCGAGCACTGGACATTCCGATGGTCGGGCTCGACCTGATGGTGCCCGCCGCCGATCAGCCGGAGTACGTGTTCATCGAAGCCAACGAACGGGCCGGCCTGGCCAATCATGAGCCGCAGCCGACGGCCGAACGCTTTGTGGATCTGTTGTTTCCGCACAGTCAGCCGGCCGTTTGATCGTCCTTCGGCGTCATTCCCGCCCGCAGGCGGGAATGACGCCCCGCAACAGGAGTTTTCATGAACATTCCCGAACCGGATCTGAACTACCTGCAGAAAGTCCTGCTGGAAATGCTCGCCATTCCCAGCCCCACCGGGTTCACCGATACCATCGTGCGTTATGTCGCCGAGCGTCTTGAAGAACTCGGCATTCCTTTCGAGATGACCCGTCGCGGCACTATCCGCGCCACCCTCAAGGGCAAGCAAAACAGCCCCGACCGTGCAGTCTCGGCTCACCTGGACACCATCGGCGCCACCGTACGCGCCGTGAAAGACAACGGGCGTCTGACCCTCGCGCCGGTCGGCTGCTGGTCGAGCCGTTTCGCCGAGGGCAGCCGTGTCAGCCTGTTCACCGACAACGGCGTGATCCGCGGCAGCGTATTGCCGCTGATGGCCTCCGGGCATGCGTTCAACACCGCCGTCGACGAGCTGCCGATCAGTTGGGATCACGTTGAACTGCGCCTTGATGCCTACTGCGCGACCCGCGCCGATTGCGACTCGCTGGGTATCGGCGTCGGTGATGTGGTGGCATTCGATCCGCTGCCGGAGTTCACCGAAAGCGGCCATATCAGTGCCCGTCATCTGGATGACAAGGCTGGCGTCGCGGCACTGCTCGCCGCACTGAAAGCCATCGTCGACAGCGGTCGGGAACTGATGATCGACTGCCATCCGCTGTTCACCATCACCGAGGAAACCGGCAGCGGAGCGGCGGCGGCCCTACCGTGGGACGTCAGCGAATTCGTCGGCATCGACATCGCCCCGGTCGCGCCCGGCCAGCACTCCAGCGAACACGCGGTGAGCGTGGCGATGCAGGATTCCGGCGGACCTTATGACTATCACCTGTCGCGACATCTGCTGCGCCTGGCCGGTGAGCATGAATTGCCGGTGCGCCGCGACCTGTTCCGCTACTACTTCAGCGACGCCCATTCGGCGGTGACCGCCGGCCACGACATCCGCACCGCCCTGCTCGCCTTCGGCTGCGACGCGACCCACGGCTACGAACGCACGCACATCGACAGCCTGGCGGCCCTCAGCCGACTGTTGGGCGCGTATATCCTGAGCCCGCCGGTGTTCGCCAGCGATGCGCAACCGGCCAACACGTCACTGGACCGCTTCAGTCACCAGATCGAGCACGAGACACAAATGGAAAGCGACACCCGTGTGCCCTCGGTGGACAGCCTGGTGGGGCAACGCACGGACAGTTGAGTCTGGCCCTCGGCGATCATTCGCCGTAGCATCCGGACATTGATTTAGCCGAGGTGCCCATGCTGATCCCCTACGACGCGCTGGAAGTCGACACCCTTACCCGACTGATCGAGGACTTCGTCACCCGCGACGGTACCGACAACGGTGACGAAACCCCGCTGGAAACCCGCGTACTGCGGGTTCGCCAGGCTCTGATCAAGGGGCAGGCGCTGATCGTTTTCGATCCGCAAAGCGAGCAATGTCAGCTGATGCTCAAGCACGATGTGCCCAGGCATCTTTTCGATTGAGGTTCAACGGCCCTTGCCGCTGGCCTGTTTGCGCTGAATCCGCTCATAGACTTCGGCGCGATGCACATTGACCTGCTGCGGCGCCTCGACGCCGAATCGCACGCTGGAGCCGTTGACCGCCAATACGCGCAAGGTGATGTTGTCGCCGATGGAAATCATTTCACCGACGACACGGCTGAGTACAAGCATGTAGAGCGTCCTTCAAGGTTTTCGAGCCTTGAAGATGCGCGGCTTTGGAGCGCCCTACAATGCGTGGCGGGCAAATCAGTCAAACCCTACGCACTTGCGTGCGACAGGCCTTCAGACGTTTCCTTCAAAACCCTGTTTCAGCTCGCCGAAAACCTGGGGCCCAGCAGAATCACGCTGGCCCCGATCACGCACAACGCGACACCGATCCAGTCCGAACCCAGCGGCCTGATCCGCTCGACCACCGCCAGCCAGCCAATCGAAGCAATGATGTAAATGCCCCCGTAGGCGGCATAGGCACGACCGGCATACGCGGCTTCGACCCTGGTCAACAACAACGCAAACAGCGTCAGGCTGATCAGCGCCGGGATCACCCAAAAGGCACTTTTGCCCTGGCGTAACCACATCCAGAAAGCGAAACAACCGGCGATTTCAAATAGCGCGGCGAGGAAAAACCACAAGTAGTTGAGCATGCAGATGACTCGTCATGGGGAACTTTGGCGGTCACCCTAACGACCGGGCTCCAGCGCTGCAAGTTCAGCCATTGCTCTGTCTGGCCTTGGCTCGCATCTTCTCTGCCATCGAGGTCATTTCCTTGTACAACAGTTGCGGGTTCTGCTGTTTGATCGCCCAGGCCATGCGCCCTTGCTCGTGGGGCAGGATCATGAATTCGCCGGCCGCTACTTGCCGGTAGATGTAGTCGGCAATATCGGCAGCGGTGATCGGCGAGCTTTCCAGCAACTTGCCGACCTGCGCTTTCATGGCCGGTGTCGGGCCACGGAACGAATCCAGCAGATTGGTCTGGAAGAACGACGGGCAGACCACATGCACGCCAACTTCCTGTTGAGCCAGCTCGACCAGCAGACTTTCGGACAAGGCCACCACACCGGCCTTGGCCACGTTGTAGTTGCTCATTGCCGGGCCCTGCATCAACGCCGCCATCGAGGCGATGTTGATGATCTTGCCCTTGCTCTGTTCCAGCAGCGGCAGGAACGCTTTGCAGCCCTTGACCACGCCCATCAGATTGATCGCGATCTGCCAGTCCCAGTCCTCCAGCGACAGCTCGCTGAAGAAGCCTCCCGAGGCCACACCGGCGTTGTTGACGATAATGTCGATGCCGCCGAGCTTCTCTTCACAAGCCTGAGCAAACGCAGTGAGCTGGCTGTAGTCACGCACGTCGCAGCGCTGGACGAAACCATCACCGCCCGCTTCGCGAACGAGTTTCAGCGTCTCCTGCAAACCGGGCTCGCTGACATCGGACAACGCCAGCCGCCAGCCTTCACGCGCCCAGCGCAGCGCGATTTCGCGACCCAGACCGGAGCCCGCGCCAGTGATCATCATGCGATTTTGCATAGCAAACAGCCTTGTTGTTCCGGGGAAGATGCGCGCAGTGTAGCGAAGGAAGCGGAGTGACCCACGCTCAATCAGATTGCTGAATGGCCGGTTCAAACTGCGACATCGAACGAAATAAGACCGCGAACCAAATGCACTGAAAAAACTTTGAATTTTCTTTCATCCGCGCCAGTCGGAATCTGTAAGCCGTCTGGATTCATTGCAACTTCCAGCCGCCCTTGAAGTTCAAGACTCTTGAGCCACTATCAACAAGGAAATCGACATGGGCACAATTCTTATCATTATCCTGATCCTGTTGCTGATCGGTGGTCTGCCGGTCTTTCCACACTCCAGAAGTTGGGGTTACGGTCCTTCGGGCATTATCGGTGTAGTGCTGGTTGTACTGTTGGTGTTGTTGTTACTCGGTCGGATATGACGTTTTGACCGACAAAAAAAGAGGCCCTGAAAAGGGCCTCTTTTTATTGCGCCGAATGATCAGTCCGGCTTGCCGTTGATCACACCGGCGGTGTTGTCGAGCAGACTCTTGGTCGCCGTCTGCAGGAACGCTTCAAGCTTGAGTTTCAACTCCGCAGTACGCGGCGCGTCCGGAATGATTTCCGCAGAAGGATTCGCGCCCAGTTGGTACTGGTACATCTTCGGTGCCATTTCCTTCTCTTTCGGCAGCACCAGAATCTGGTCGGCAGTCACGATCGCAGTGGTCTGCTCGCTGCCCGACGGCTTGATCACACCGAAACCGGTGTCGCCTGCCGGCAGGTTCAGCAGGTCACGCCCCCAGCATTGATGACGCACTTCGCCACCCAGACGCCCCATGATGGTCGGCACGATGTCGATCTGGGTGCCCACGGTATGGTCACGGGTACCGAATTTTTCCTGGATGCCCGGCGCGATCATCAGCATCGGTACGTTGAAGCGGCCCAGGTCCATTTCGGTGATCTGGCGTTCGTTGCCAAAACCATGGTCGCCGACGATGACGAACAGGGTTTCCTTGAAGTAAGGCTCCTTGCGGGCCTTCTCGAAGAACTGACCCAGCGCCCAGTCTGCATAACGCATGGCGGTCAGGTGCTCGTTGAGCGTGCCGCGGTCGGTCACGCGCTCCACCGGCAATGGCGTCGGCAGGGCGTAAGGCGTGTGGTTGGACAGGGTCTGCAACAATGCGTAGAACGGCTTGCCGTTTTCCCGCGCCTTCAACTCCACCAGACCACGGTCGAACATGTCCTGGTCGGATACACCCCAGGTCGGATCGGAGAACACCGGGTTGACGAAGTCATTGCGGCCGACGAAGTTGGTCATGCCCTGGTTGCTGAAGAAACCGGACTGGTTGTCCCAGGCGAAGTCACCGTTGTAGACGTAGACGTCGTCATACTTGCGCGCACTGAGCAGCTGCGGCAGGCCGGACAGTTTGTGGCTGCCTTCCGGGGTCTGCATCAGGTACTCGAAACCCGGCAGGTTCGGGAAGCAGGCCATGGTGGCGAACATGCCCTGGTGGGTATGGGTGCCGTTGGAGAAGAAGCGATCGAACAGCAGGCCTTCCTTCGACAGTTTGTCGAGGTTCGGCGTGATGTTGCCCGGTGCGCCCAGCGCGCCCACCGAGTGGCCGGCCATGCTTTCCATGAGGATCACGACAACGTTCTTGATCGGCAGGGTCTTGTCGGCCGGCGGTGTGTAGTCGCGTCGCACGGCGGCGATGTCGCTGTCGACCAGCTTGTCGTCCGGCATCACCAGCATGTCGCGCACCACCTTCTGCGCCTGATCCTGCGGCAGCGTGGCTTTCCAGATGTTGTTGCGGTCTTCGCCCATGCGGTCCTTGGCCGCCGCGATCAGCGACAGCGTGCCATTGAGTCCGAGCTGGTTGGCGAAGTTCGATTCGGTCGTGTACACGTCACCCCAGCGCAACGGCGGGCCCTGACGCAGGGTGCCGCGCACGGCGACCACGCAGATCAGCAGGCACACCACGAACACCGCCAGACGTGCATACCATGGCGCCACCTGACGGGTGCCGACATTGCCACCGCTGAACGGGCCACGCGGACGAGTCAGACGGTCGGCGCCCTTGAACGCGAGGGTCAGGATCAGCGTACCCACAGCCCAGGCGAGCAGATAACGCACCACCGGGAAACCGTACCAGAGCATGCTCATCACGGTTTTCGGGTCTTCCTTCACGTACTGGAACACCAGGCCGTTGAGGCGCTGGTGGAACTCACGGTAGAAGTCCATCTCCATCAGGCCGAGGAACAGCGCGATGCTCGATGTAATGGTCAGCCACAGGCGGAAAAAACCGCGTGCGGCCATGGCCCGGGCACTGAACAGGGCCAGCACCATCGGAACGCAGAGGTAGACCACCAGGCGCAGGTCGAAACGCAGGCCGTTGGCGAAGGCTTCGAGGAAAGTCGAAGCCGGGGTGTCGAGGATCATCTCGCGGTTGTAGACCAGCAGCGCGAGGCGCAGCACGGAAAACATCACCATCATGACCAGCGCGCACAAGAGCGTGTAGGCCAGATGCGATTTGACGGTCGGTTGCAGCAGGCGACTGGAAGATCGCTGCTGATTCAGGGCGTCCGGGTTTGCCATGTCGTTTTAGGACCCATTGGAAGTTGAAGTTGCAAAAAATACAGCGGCGCCCTGCCCTCTGTTGGCCATTCCAGGCCCCGGGGCTTGCGCGGTGCGCAAATGTTGCACGATCACCGGCGGCATTGCCATTGATTACTGCCCCGCTGCCGTACTCTTTCATTAAAGGCACGGCATTCCCGGACAGATATAAATTGCGCGGGCGAATTGTCTTGAAGACTTTGTGAAAATTTCGTTCAACGCATATCCGGAAACACAATATCGCTACAAAACAAAACGCCCCGAGTTCTTCGGGGCGTTTGCAGAGCACGCGGCGCTTACTTCTCGGCGCGTTCTTTCAGGGCTTTCAAGGTGTTGAACGGTGCATCGACCACGAACTTGTTGGCGATCATCGATGGAACGCTACCGCCCGGCTCGGTGTGGACCTGATAGGTCACTTCAACCTGATCGCCTTTTGGCACGAACTTCCAGAAGCCTTTGACCTGAGCTACACGCACAAAGCCTTTTTCTTCCGGCAGGTATTTCGGCACGCCTTCCAGATTGCGGGTCAGGCTGCCATCGGCGCCTTCAACGGTGGTGACATGCAGAATCGAATCGCGCGGGGTCACCGGCCATGGCGTATTGAACTGGGTGTAAGTCCAGCTCTGGTCACCTTCGTGCTTGAGCAATTTCTGGGTCTTGCATTCGTGAATCCAGGCACAGGCACCGGACACGTCTTCTTGCAGTGCGCGCAGTTTGGCGACGGTGGTTTTCATCAAGGTCACGCCTTGATACGACTTGTAATCCGAGCCCGGCACCTCGCTCAGGGAAACCTTGATGCCATCTTCGTTCTTGGCCACTTTCCAGTCTTCCGCCTGCGCTGCCGAAGTAGCCAGCACGGCAGTCAAACCACACAACACAGCGATACGATGCAGCGAACCCATAGTCTTATTCCTTATTGTTGAAGTTCCGTACGTTTGACACATCACGCCGCGGTCATCTGCTCCCACCAGCCAATCAGCCTGATCGCCTCTTCCTGGCTGCTTCCGCAGACTTCGACATCCGCCTGGAATCCGGAGCAGACTGCGGGACGTTCCGGCTGGCCGAAAATGCTGCACAGGTTTTCGACCGAGAGCTGAACGCAACGTTCACCGGCGGGTTTGCCCTCGGGCATGCCCGGAATCGGCGAACTGATCGAAGGGGCAATGCAACAGGCACCACAGCCTTCACGGCATTTCATGACAACGAATTCCTCGCGACGGGCAATGTGTCAAAGGGACGCGGACAGGGTAACCGCTAAAACGGTTGTTTCAAATTCCCTTGACCGGGGTTTTTACGCAGAAACGAAAGTGACTGACCAGTCTCCGACAAAGCGTCTGGTCTGGGGGTCACGCCCGGATTGAATTTACTGCTTGAATTCGAAGTCCAGCGCGGCGCCTTCGACGTCTCGACGTTCATCGTTACGCAGCTGCAACTGCATTTCGTTGCTCAGCAGTCGACCGTTAAGCTGAAACCCGCTGCTCTTTTCACCGAACATCTGCGGAAGAATCGCATCATGCCGAGGCAATGGCACCGCGCCCGCAGGTTTCAATTGCTGGACCATTTCCCGGGGCAGGCTGAGGTCGAGTCTGGCCGGTGGCAACGGCTTCTTCGCCACTTCACTGGCCGATTTCGACTTGGAAGCGATTGGAGCACGGTTCTTCGCCGGGGCGGCTTTCTTTGCCTGCTTATCTTTCGCAGGCACCGCTTTCTTGCTGGACACCGGCTTTTTCACCGTGGATGTGGCTGTCGGTTTTTCCGAAACGGCAGCGGCCATGGCAGCGGGCGCCTGTCCGATCATCAACAGACCCAGCAAAACCCAGGCGGCAGGAAAAATCGCTTTCATGGAACCTACGACACAAGCGGCAGAGGGCCATATGCTCGCCTGTTGAACGCCTCATGACAAGCGCTCCACGCCGTCCCTTCAGAAACCGCCGGCCATTTCCTGACACAGTTGAGTCGCCAGCAGACCGAGCGTCATCAGCGCCCGTTCCGCCTCGCGATTCCACGGAGTGCCGCAGTTCAGGCGAATACAGTGGTTGAACTGCTCGGTATTACTGAAGATCAGACCCGGCGCGATGCTGATGCCCTGCTGCAACGCGCGGACATGCAACTCCTGGGTGTTGACCCGTCCCGGCAGACTCACCCACAGGATGAAACCGCCCGTGGGCCGGGTCATTTGCGTGCCTTCAGGGAAGTACTGCTGCACCGCCAGCTGGAACGCGCTGAGGTTTTTTCGATATTCCTGGCGTATGTACCGTAAATGCCGGTCATAACCGCCATTTTCCAGATAAGCGGCAATCGCCATTTGCGTGACACTGCAGGCCGAATGCGTGGTGAAGGTCTGCAGACGCTGTATCTCCTGCTGATATTTACCTGCAATCATCCAGCCGACGCGCACACCCGGCGACAATGTCTTGGAGAAGCTCGAACAGTAAATGACCCGATCCAGCCGGTCATAGGCCTTGAGCGCTTTGGTGCGTCCCTGCTCGAACATCAGCTCGCCATAGATGTCGTCTTCGACGATCTGGATATCGAAATCCGATGCGAGACGCAGCAACTGTTTCTGTCGGTCTTCAGGCATGGTGCCGCCCAGCGGATTGCTCAGCCGGGTCGTCAACACCAGGGCTTTGATCGACCACTGATTGGCCGCCAGTTGAAGAGCTTCCAGGCTCATGCCGGTGGCCGGGTCGCTGGGGATTTCGATGACTTTCAGGCCCAGCAGGTCGGCCAGTTGCAAGAGGCCGTAATAAGTCGGCGATTCGGCGGCGATCAGGTCGCCCGGGCGCGTCAGCACCCGCAATGACATCTGCAGGGCATCGACACAACCGTGGGTGATCACCACTTCCGACGGATCGACCACAACCCCGGCGTCGCGCATGCGGATCGCCACTTGTCGGCGCAATGGCTCGAAGCCGGGACTGAACATGTAGCTGAAAGCGCGCGGGCTATGGAATCGGGTGACCTTGGCCAATTGCTGATGCAGCGCACGCACCGGCAAGTAATCGACGCTCGGTACAGCTGCGCCCAGCGGGAACACGCCTTCGCGACGCGACTCGACCAACACCTGCTGGATGATGCTGGCGCGGGTAACCAGGCCTGGCCGTTCGACCCGGGCAATGTCCGGGGTCGGTGCGGTCAGCGCCGGTGTCTGGTGCACGTAATAACCGGACTGCGGCCGCGCACGGATCAGCCCCTGATCTTCAAGATTGGCGTAAGCCTGCAACACCGTCGCATGGCTGACATTGAGCTGCGAACTCATCTTGCGTACCGAGGGTACGCGCTCGCCGGGTTGATAGACACCACGTCGGATGTCTTCGGCCAGCTGTTGAGCAATACGTTGGTAGAGCAAGAGATTGGTCATGACGCAGCACTCGATTTCACGGGCGTTTTATTCTTGTGTGAAACAATACCGGAACAGTTTTGAAGTGTACTGGGACAGTTGCCATATTAGTCAACCATACAGTGCAGTGTCGGTTAAATCTGTACTGCTTTGTGAGGCAATCGACAGACGTAAAAAAGCCCGGCGCTGCAGGACAGCCCGGGCTTTCCAGTAACGCCAGCCTCAGCGGGCGGCGCCGAGCTGGCCTTTTTCGTCGGAGAAGACGATTTCAACCCGACGGTTCTGCGCGCGCCCACGCTCGGAAGCGTTGGCGTCCACCGGGTACTCGTCGCCATAGCCTTCGACCTGAATGCGTTTTTCGTCGATGCCCAGATCTGTCAGCACGTCGGCCACCGATTGTGCGCGATCACGGGACAGCTTGAGGTTTTCCTGCTTGCCGCCGGTACTATCGGTGTAGCCCTCGATACGCACCACGCGTTTTGGATTGAGTTGCAGGAACTGGACGATCTTCAGGACCACGCGATTGGCCGAGTTCTTCAGTTCGGCTTCACCGGTATCGAACAGCACGTCACCCAACGTCATCACCAGACCGCGATCCGTCTGGGTGGTCGCCAGTGCAACGATCTGCTCCTCGAGCCACTTGCCCTGCTGCTGCACACTCAACAGCTTGGATTCGCGAAGTGCCAGTTGCAGGCGTTGGCGCTCGAGCTCCAGTTTCGCGGCGCGCTCCTCGTTGAGCACCAGATTGGTGTGTTCCCGGGCGATCTGACTGTAACGCTGGCTCAGGTAGGAATAATGCACCACGTCCGCACCGCTTCCCCAGTACGAGGAAAGCCGATCGGCACGAGCCAGGGACTCACCGGCCCGAATCACGTCTTTCGGTGCGATTCGCAGCACATTGGAGTCTTCCTTGACCTTCTGAAAGTCAGCACTGGCCTCCTGCAAGGCGCCCTCGCTGTGTTGACCTGCACAGCCAAAGAGGCTGGTGCAACCGACGAGTACCAGTGCGCCGAACATGTTGGACGTCAGACTCATTGGGCATCCCCCAGTTGCTTGCGCAGACGGATGATGCGGGCATTGAGCACGTTCAGTTGCTCCTCGCTTTTCTGTGTCAGCACCTTGGCTTCGGCCAGACGGGCATCCAGCTCGGCCTGTTCGGCGCGCACCCGCGCATTCTTGTAGGATTCGCCGGCCATGCTGCCCTTGGCCCGATTGAACTTGTCTTCGGCCAGTTTCATTTCCGGCACTTCGTCAGCAGTGGCGCCGACAGCCTTGGCTTGTTCAAGCGCTCGCTCGGTCAAACGCATTTGTTCATGGGGTGCCGGATCACTGGCGCAACCGGCCAGAGCCAGGACGGCCAGGGCCGCGAAAGGAAGTTTGTTACTCACTGAGAATCCCTACTGTTTTGGGGCACTGACAGGTTGTTGCGGCGCCTGTTGCTGCTGCGCCTTCCAGCGCTCGATATTGCGTTGCAGCGTGGTTTCCGTCAGGCCGGACGCGGGCAATTCTGTCATCTTTTTGGCCAGCTGTCCGCGCAACCAGGGATCGTTGCAGGCGGAGTTGTGAGAAATCGCCAGGAACAGACCTGGCCGGTCAATCGGCTGTTCAAAGGCCAGCAGATCACTGGCCATACCCAATGCCTGGGCGGCTGCCATCCCCGAGTAACGTCCGGCGAGTACATATTCCACCTCGCCCAACAGAAGTTTCTGAAATGCCTGGGTCAGGTTTGCCGTACGTACGAGAGTCAATTGCTGCTCGGCGAAAGTGCTGAATGCCGACGTCATTCGAGACTTTTCCGACAGGCCTCCGGTATGTCCATGCAAGTCTTTGGCTTCGCTGTAGACGAGTGTCGACCCTTTACGGGTCCACACCAGATAATCATTTTCCAGCAGTGGTGGATGGATATAGTCGAAATTTTCCAGCTCGCTGACATTCAGGGGGGCGTCGGCCAGCATGTCCATGCGCCCACTGCGAACCTCATCGAGGGCCTGTGAGCGTTTGCCGGCATAAAGCAGTTCCACCTTGATGCCCAGGTCCTTGGCCACTTGCTGCAGCAGGTCAGCGCTGGCACCGATCAACTGTTTGGGATTCTGCGGATCCTGCCAGAGATACGGCGGTGCATCCGGGCTGCCGGTGACGACCAGCCGCTCGCACTTGCCCGCCGCTACCGACAAGCCTGGCAGCAATGCCAGTCCCAACCATAACGAGAAGCCCAACCGGCGATGCAGATCCATGGCGACACGCTCCCACTCAAATCCGAAACAAAAAAAAGCCCGACCAAAAGGCCGGGCTCTTTATAAGTGAAGCTGCCGGATTAGACCAGCTTCTCCAGCTCAGGTACGGCTTCGAACAGATCCGCCACCAGGCCGTAGTCCGCCACCTGGAAGATCGGCGCCTCTTCGTCCTTGTTGATCGCAACGATCACTTTGGAGTCTTTCATGCCGGCCAGGTGCTGGATCGCGCCGGAGATACCGACAGCGATGTAGAGTTGTGGCGCAACGATCTTGCCGGTCTGACCGACCTGCATGTCGTTCGGTACGAAACCTGCGTCGACCGCGGCGCGGGAAGCACCGACGGCGGCGCCCAGCTTGTCGGCCAGCGCATACAGGTGTTTGAAGTTGTCACCGTTCTGCATGCCGCGGCCGCCGGAAACGACGATCTTGGCAGCGGTCAGCTCAGGACGATCGGACTTGGCCAGTTCTTCGTTGACGAAGCTGGAAATGCCGGAGTCGTGAGCGGCGGCAACCGATTCAACGGCAGCCGAACCACCTTCTGCTGCAACCGGATCGAAACCGGTGGCACGTACGGTGATCACTTTGATCGCAGCGGTCGATTGCACGGTAGCGATGGCGTTACCGGCGTAGATCGGACGCTTGAAGGTGTCGGCGCTTTCTACCGAGATGATTTCGGAGATCTGGTCAACGTCCAGCTGAGCGGCAACGCGCGGCAGAATGTTTTTGCCGTTGGAAGTGGCGGCAGCCAGGATGTGGCTGTAGCCCTTGCCCAGTTCGGCCGCCAGCGGAGCAACGTTTTCCGGCAGCTGATGCGCGTAGGCAGCATTGTCAGCGTTCAGGACCTTGCTCACGCCAGCGATTTTCGCAGCGGCTTCAGCCACGGCACCAGCGCCCTGGCCGGCAACCAGAACGTGGATGTCGCCACCGATTTTGGCGGCGGCAGCCACGGTGTTCAGGGTGGCCGGGGCCAGCACCTTGTTGTCGTGTTCGGCGATTACCAAGATAGTCATGTTCAGATTACCTTCGCTTCGTTTTTCAGTTTCTCGACCAGTTCAGCCACCGACTTGACCTTGATGCC
Organism: Pseudomonas sp. BW7P1; assembly: GCF_024981055.1. Classification (NCBI taxonomy): domain Bacteria; kingdom Pseudomonadati; phylum Pseudomonadota; class Gammaproteobacteria; order Pseudomonadales; family Pseudomonadaceae; genus Pseudomonas; species Pseudomonas sp. BW7P1. The sequence continues at coordinate 4,550,767 of NZ_CP103374.1, forward strand.
CGCGCTGCGTGCCGCTGGCGCTTCGACTTTCAGGGTCTTGTTGGTGGAGGCGGTGGAAACGCCCAAAGCGTCCGGAGTCAGCGTCTCGAGAGGCTTCTTCTTGGCTTTCATGATGTTTGGCAGGGACGCATAGCGCGGCTCGTTCAAACGCAGGTCGGTGGTGACGATGGCCGGCAGCTTCAGGGAAACGGTCTGCGCACCGCCGTCGATTTCGCGGGTCACGGCAACGCTGTCGCCGGAGACTTCGACTTTCGAGGCGAACGTGCCCTGGCCGTAGCCGCTCAGTGCTGCGAGCATCTGGCCGGTCTGGTTGTTGTCGCTGTCGATGGCCTGTTTGCCCAGGATCACCAGCTGAGGCTGTTCCTTGTCGACCACGGCCTTGAGCAGCTTGGCCACGGCCAGGGAAGTCAATTCTTCAGCGGATTCGACGAGGATGGCGCGGTCGGCACCCAGAGCCAGCGCAGTACGCAGTTGCTCCTGAGCGGTGGACGGGCCGATGGAGACGACGACGATCTCGCTCGCAACGCCTTTCTCTTTCAGGCGTACGGCTTCTTCCACTGCGATTTCGCAGAAAGGGTTCATCGACATCTTGACGTTGGCGAGGTCTACGCCGGAATTGTCCGCCTTGACGCGAACCTTGACGTTGTAATCCACAACGCGTTTGACAGCTACAAGAACCTTCATGGATTCCTCGTTACTCTCCGGTGAAAAGAAAGTCGCCTAGGCGAACCTGGCGGTTGATGCTCATCGGGCACAAGGGCACCTCCAAAAACGCCGGCCGAGCGGGGTGACCGTTCGTCAGTCGTGACTGACAAGTCATGCCGCTTCGCGGTGTGTAAACTGCGCGCCGAACCTGCGCTGCGCATCACCGGATACCGCCTTCGCCCTGTCTTTAGAGGTGCTCTTGAAACCACCATTCAGCCTACGGCGAGCGCAAAACCGACCGTATCTTGACCGGAACGCCCATTCTGGTCAATACGCCAAAATGCCCTGTCATAAGCCGCGCTTCTTTGATTTCTCTGGGCTAGAGCCAATTCAAACAAACGTTTGTATTGGACGCTAAGAGTGGTGTAGATATAATGCGCCGCCTAGAGAGAAAGGTGGTTTGCCCATTATTACCCTTGACGTTAACGTAAAGGCAATAACGGATACGACACCGAACCTCCAAATTAGAAAAAAAACTGTTGAGCCTTGAGTAGGAGATAGCCTGTGGAACGCGAATACATGGAATTCGACGTGGTCATCGTCGGTGCCGGCCCCGCTGGCCTGTCCGCCGCCTGCCGTCTGAAGCAGAAGGCCGCCGAAGCCGGTAAGGAAATCAGCGTCTGCGTGGTCGAAAAAGGCTCCGAAGTCGGCGCGCACATCCTGTCCGGTGCCGTATTCGAACCACGGGCCCTGAACGAACTGTTCCCGGACTGGAAAGAACTCGGCGCGCCGCTGAACACGCCCGTCACCCGCGATGACATTTTCGTGCTGAAAAACGCCGAAAGCGCGCAGAAGATTCCTGACTTCTTTGTGCCCAAGACCATGCACAACGAAGGCAACTACATTATTTCCCTCGGTAACCTGTGCCGCTGGCTGGCCCAGCAGGCCGAGAATCTGGGCGTGGAAATCTACCCGGGCTTCGCCGCTCAGGAAGCGCTGATCGATGAAAACGGCATCGTGCGCGGGATCATCACCGGCGACCTCGGTGTCGACCGCGAGGGCAACCCGAAGGAAGGCCTGTACACCCCTGGCATGGAACTGCGTGGCAAATACACGCTGTTCGCCGAGGGCTGCCGTGGCCACATCGGCAAGCAACTGATCAAGCGCTACAACCTCGACAGCGATGCCGACGCCCAACACTATGGCATCGGCCTGAAAGAAATCTGGGAAATCGACCCGGCCAAACACCAGCCAGGCCTGGTGGTGCACACCGCCGGTTGGCCGCTGGACATCATGGGCACCGAGAACACCGGCGGCTCGTTCCTCTATCACCTGGAAAACAACCAGGTTGTCGTCGGCCTGATCGTCGATCTGTCCTACAGCAACACTTACCTGTCGCCATTCGACGAATTCCAGCGCCTCAAGCATCATCCGGTGCTCAAGCAGTACCTGGAAGGCGGCAAGCGCGTCAGCTACGGTGCACGCGCCATCTGCAAGGGCGGCCTGAACTCGCTGCCGAAAATGGTGTTCAAGGGCGGCGCGCTGATCGGTTGCGACCTCGGCACCCTGAACTTCGCCAAGATCAAGGGCAGCCACACCGCGATGAAGTCCGGCATGCTCGCCGCCGAATCCGTGGCCGATGCGCTGTTCGCCGACAAGGACGGCACCGAAGAGCTGACCACCTACGTCGACGCCTTCAAGAAGAGCTGGCTCTACGAAGAACTGTTCGCCAGCCGCAACTTCGGCCCGGCGATCCACAAGTTCGGCGCCATCGTCGGCGGCGGCTTCAACTGGCTGGACCAGAACATCTTCGGCGGCAAACTGCCGTTCACCCTGCACGACACCAAGCCGGACTACGCCTGCCTCAAGCTCGCGGCCGACTGCAAGAAGATCGACTATCCGAAACCCGACGGCAAGATCAGCTTCGACAAGCTGAGCTCGGTGTTCATCTCCGGTACCAACCACGAAGAAGAACAGCCGTGCCACCTGAAACTGACCGACCCGAGCATCCCGCTGAGCCGCAACCTGCCGATGTACGACGAACCGGCGCAGCGCTACTGCCCGGCCGGCGTGTATGAAGTGATCACCCAGGAAGACGGCGAGAAACGCTTCCAGATCAACGCCCAGAACTGCGTGCACTGCAAGACCTGTGACATCAAGGACCCTTCGCAGAACATCACCTGGGTGACGCCGGAAGGCGCCGGCGGCCCGACCTATCCAAACATGTAAGTCGATCCGCTGAACATCAAGGCTCCCTGTATGGGGGCCTTTTTGTTGCCTGCGGATCAGGCCGCGCGCTCATCCCCCGGACTGCGCTCGAAATAGCGTTTGTACTCACGGCTGAACTGCGATGTGCTTTGATACCCCACTCGATGCGCCACCTGCGCCACCCCAAGCCCCTCGGCAATCAGCAGCGTCTGCGCTTTCAACAAGCGCAATCGCTTCAGGTACTGCACCGGCGACAGCAACGTGCTGCGTTTGAAGTGCTCGTGAAAGGTTGAAACGCTCATGTTCGCGCACCCGGCCAGCGTCTCGACGTTCAACGGCTCGGTGTAGTGCGCATGCAGATGACTGATCGACGCTGCCACCCGCGCAAACTGCCCCTGCTGTTCGACCAACGCCCGCAGCACATCAGCCTGGGGACCGCGCAACGCCACGAACAATAACTCTCGAACACGCGCCGGTCCGAGAATCTGGCACTCCAGCGGATCATGCAGACAACGCAACAAGCGTTCGACGCAACCGCGCATGTCATCGTCGAGTACCACCGACGTCATCGACTCCGGTGTCTGGGCCGGAATATGGCGTCCCGGCGCCAGCCCCATGGCCAGTACCAGCTCCCCGAGCAGTACCCGGTCGATCGCTACCGACACCCCGAGCAACGGTGCGTCCGGCAAAGCATAGGTTTCGCATTCGAATGGCACCGGCAGCGCCTGGATCAGGTAATGCCCCGCGCCGTATTCCATGGTGCGTGGCCCCAGGTACGCCAGTTTGCTGCCCTGGGCGATGATCATCAGGCTCGGTTCGTAAATGTGCGGGCCACGGGCGACGTCGCAACTGGCGCGCAGCACCTGCACGCCCGGCAGCCCGGTCTGGCTGTAACCATCGCGCAGCGCCAGCGGTTCGATCAGCGAAACCAGGGTGGCGTTGGCATCAAGATGACGGGTCAATTGCATCGGCTGGCTCTACAGAAAAAAACGCGGAAAAAGGGACAAAAACATCATCGCAGATCCTTCTGCCAATGCGGCCGATCCACCCCGCATGCCGGAGGATTAGGCATGACACCCGGAGGATTCGCCATGGCCGGACCAGCGGACGGCGCCCAGAATGCGCCGCCTCATTTGTCACTGTTTTGCGAGGTTGCTCATGTACACCGCCATCGGTTATGCCGCTCAAACGGCCACCACTCCCCTCGCCCCGATGAGGTTCGAACGCCGCAGCCCTCGGGTCGACGACGTCGCCATCGACATTCTGTACTGCGGTGTCTGCCATTCCGACATCCACCAGGCCCGCAACGAATGGGGCATCGCCGTATACCCGTTGATGCCCGGTCACGAGATCGTCGGAAAAGTCACCGCCGTCGGTGCGAATGTCACCAAGCACAAAGTAGGCGACCTGGTGGGTGTCGGCTGCATGGTCGACTCCTGCCGCACCTGCGAAGCCTGCCAGTCGAACCTGGAGCAATACTGCCTCGAAGGCCCGACCATGACCTATGCCACGCCGGACCGGGTCGACGGCAGCAACACCATGGGCGGCTATTCGGACAGCATCGTGGTCAGCGAACACTTCGTGGTGCGCATCCCCGAGAAACTGGAACCGGCGACTGCCGCGCCGATTCTCTGCGCGGGCATCACCACTTACTCGCCGCTCAAGCACTACGGCGTGAAGGCCGGCGACAAGGTCGGGATTCTCGGCATGGGCGGCCTCGGCCACATGGGCATCAAGTTCGCCAAAGCCATGGGCGCCGAAGTGACGCTGTTCACCCGCTCGGCAAGCAAGGCCGAGGAAGGTCGTCGCCAGGGCGCCGATCATGTGATCGTCTCCACCGACGAAGAGCAGATGAAAGCTGCGGCCGGTCGCTTCGATTTCCTGCTGGACACCATTCCGGTGCAGCACGATCTCAACCCCTACCTCGACACCCTGCGCTTCGACGGCGTGCACATTCTGGTGGGCCTGATCGAACCGATCGATCCGCCGGTCCACGCCGCCAGACTGGTGCTGGGTCGCCGGGTGCTGGCCGGTTCGTTGATCGGCGGCGTCGCCGAAACCCAGGAAGTGCTGGATTTCTGCGCCGAGCACAACATCCGCTGCGACATCGAAATGCTCGATATCCGCCAGATCAACGAAGCCTACGCCCGCATGATCGCCGGTGACGTGAAGTATCGCTTTGTGATCGATATGGCGACCCTGAAGCTCTAAACCTTCAAACCTGCACTTTTAAACCAAGTTCTGCCGAGAGCCGGGCCGTGACCCCTTTGATCAGGGGAATCAGCTCGGCCATCTTCTCCAGCGGCATGTACGGCACGGTGCTGGCGATGCTGATCGCTGCGACGATGCGCTTGCTCGCGTCGCGGATCGGTGCCGCCACGCAGCGGATCGACGGCTCGTTGTCTTCCAGATCGAATGCATAGCCACCGGCCACGTATTCCACCATCCGCTGTTCGAGCTGCTCCCACGACTGCTGGGGATGCTGCGGCCAGAACTGACTTTTCCCGCCCGCCGGCAGACTGATGTCGTACAGACGCTGCCAATCCTGCGGCGCGTCATCGAGCATCAGGGCCTTGCCGATTCCGGTCCGCGCCAGCGGCATGCGGTGGCCGACCCGCGAGCGCATTTCCGGGCCGTTGCGCCCCGGGTTCTTCAACAGATAAAGCACTTCGTCGCCTTCGCGGATCCCCAGGTGAACGGTGTCACCGGTCAACGCTGACAACTCGTCCAGATACGGCCCGGCCAATGTCGCCAGCGGCAACTCTTCACGCGCCTGGAAACCCAGTTCGATCAGTTTCGGCCCCAGCAGATAACCGACTTGCGGCACCACACGCAGGTAGCGCTCATCCACCAGACAACTGGCCAGACGATGGGTGGTGCTGCGCGTGGTGCCGATCAGGCGGGCAATCTCTTTGAGATCGCGGGCGCCACTGGCGACGGCCTGCACCACCCCCAGCCCGCGAAGCAGTGTCTGGGTGCCGGTCGGCGCGGCGTCCTTGGCATTTTTCGGGGCGTCTTCCTGCATATCCAGCCTTTAGCGTTGAGCGAGGGAACGGGCGGCATTATGGTCGCCCGACAGGGACGACTACAACTCGATGCGCTCGACCTTGCCCACCAGCAACACATAGGACAAGGCTCCGATCAGGGCCAGAATCGCGATGTAGGTAATGGCCGGTGCGAACGAATCGCCACTGGCCAGAAAGCCGATGACAATCGGCGTGGCAATCGCCGACAGGTTGCCGATGAAGTTGAACACTCCGCCGGTCAAGCCCAGCAACCGCGCCGGTGCCAGGGTCGAGACCAGTGACCAGGTAATCGACGCCAGACCGTTGCCGAAGAACGCCAGGGCCAGGAAAGCAATCACCAGCGGTGTCGACTCGACGAAGTTGGCGCCGATGATCGAGGTGGAAATCAGCAACCCGCCAATGATCGGCAACTTGCGCGCAAAACCGACGGTGCAGCCACGACGGATGAGTAAGTCGGAAAAGAACCCGGAGCACAGCACGCCGATGAACGCGGCGAGAAACGGCAGCGATGCCAGCAGGCCGGACTTGATGAAGTCCATGCCGCGATATTTCACCAGGTAAGTCGGGAACCACGTCAGGAAAAACCACAGCGTCGAGTTCAGGCAGAACTGGCCGAGATAGATCCCCCACAACTTGCGCTTGCTGAGGACGATGCCGAGATCGGTCCAGCTGAATGTCGCCTTTACTTTGGCGGTTTCGACGGCGATATCCACCAGCCCGCCGCCCTCACGGATCAGGTCGATTTCGCCTTCGTTGGCACCTTTGAAATCCCGTGGCTCGCGATACACCGCGTACCAGATCGCCGCCCAGACAATGCCCACCGCACCGGTCACGACAAACACCATGTGCCAGCCAAATTCATGTTGCAGCCACGCCAGCACCGGGGTCAGGAACGCCAGCCCGACAAACTGCCCGGAGGTGTAGAAACCGATGGCCGTGGCCCGCTCACGCTCGGGGAACCAGGTGGTCACTACGCGGCTGTTGATCGGATATGCCGGCGCTTCCAGCGCACCGACCGCCATGCGCAGCACGAACAGCGCGATGAAACTGGCGGCGAAACCGAGCATCACCGTGGCCAGCGACCACAACAGCAGCGCGGCGCTGTAAAGGATGCGCGGCGGCACCCGGTCCACCAGCCAGCCGCCGGGGATCTGCATGGCGGCGTAGGTCCAGCCGAACGCGGAAAAGACCAGCCCGACGTGCACCGGGTCGATGCCCAGTTCAGTGGTAAGTGCCGGGGCGGCAATCGACAGGTTGCTGCGATCGAGATAGTTGATGACCACGGTGATGAACAGCAACACCATGATGAAAAACCGCTTGCGGCTGGGCGCGACTGACGTCGCTTGCCCGGTGAGGGTTTGCGGTTGCATGGGGAGCGCCTCTTCTTGTGTTTATTTGAGGTCATTGATGCAAATCTCCCATCCTGGAGATCAAACCGGTGGGAGCGAGCCTGCTCGCGAAAGTGCCGGATCAGTCACATTGAAGTCGGATGTGACATAGCATTCGCGAGCAGGCTCGCTCCCACGGGGGGATGCAGGTGGGTCAGCGACTCACCACTCGGCAAAACTGCCATCGGCATGCCGCCAGATCGGGTTGCGCCAGCGATGGCCGACCGCCGCACGTTCGATCACGTACTCCTCGTTGATCTCGATCCCCAGCCCCGGGCCGTTCGGGATCTTCACGAAGCCTTTGTCGTAGTCGAACACCCGTGGATCCTTCACATAATCGAGCAGGTCATTGCTCTCGTTGTAATGGATGCCCAGGCTCTGCTCCTGAATGAACGCGTTGTAACAAGCGGCGTCCAGTTGCAGACACGCCGCCAGCGCGATCGGCCCCAGCGGGCAATGCAGCGCCAGCGCCACGTCGTAGGCTTCGGCCATGTTGGCGATCTTGCGGGTCTCGGTGATGCCGCCGGCGTGGGACGCATCCGGCTGGATGATGTCGACGTAACCTTCGCTCAACACACGTTTGAAGTCCCACCGCGAAAACAGTCGCTCACCGAGGGCAATGGGTGTGCTGGTCAGCGGCGCCAATTCTTTCAGCGCTTCGTAGTTTTCGCTGAGCACCGGCTCTTCGATGAACATCAGTTTGTACGGATCAAGTTCCTTCATCAGCACCTTGGCCATGGGTTTGTGCACCCGGCCATGGAAGTCGACGCCGATGCCGACGTTCGGCCCGACCGCATCACGCACGGCGGCGACGTTGGCCAGCGCCAGATCGACTTTCTCGAAGGTATCGAGAAATTGCAGTTCTTCCGTGCCGTTCATTTTCACCGCGGTGAAACCACGGCCCACCGCCTCTTTCGCCGCCCGCGCGGTGTCCGCCGGACGGTCGCCGCCGATCCACGAATACACGCGGATCTTGTCGCGCACCTGACCACCAAGCAGATCGCTGACCGACACACCGAGGGCCTTGCCCTTGATGTCCCAAAGCGCCTGGTCGATGCCGGCCAGTGCGCTCATATGGATTGCGCCGCCCCGGTAGAAGCCGCCGCGGTACAGCACGGTCCAGATGTCTTCAATGTTGCGTGGGTCCTTGCCGATCAGGTAGTCGGACAATTCCTCAACCGCTGCGGCGACCGTATGGGCGCGGCCCTCGACCACGGGCTCGCCCCAACCGGTCACGCCCTCGTCGGTTTCGACCTTGAGGAAGCACCAGCGCGGCGGGACGATGAAGGTGGTGAGTTTGGTGATTTTCATCTGCTTGTCTCTCTTGTTGGATGCAGCGCACGCAGCGCCGGAAAAGTCTTAGCGAAGGGCTTTCCAGGCCGCCACATAGGCCCTGGCATTGGCCGCCACTTGCTCGGTCGTCATGCCCGGCTTGAACAGCCCGGAACCAAGACCGAAGCCTTTGACGCCGGCGTCGATGAACGCCTGCATGTTGTCCGGGGTGATGCCGCCGACGGGGGCCAGAATCGTCCCGGCGGGCAGCACCGCCAGCCAGGCTTTCACCACCGCCGGCCCCATCTGCTCGGCCGGGAACAGCTTGAGAATGTCCGCGCCCTCCTCCAGCGCTGCAAAGGCTTCGGTCGGTGTCGCAACGCCGGGCGACAGGTACAGCCCCGCCGCTTTCGCCGCGCGCAATACCTTCGCATCGCTGTGGGGCATGACGATCACCTGGCCGCCGGCCTCCTTCACCCGTTCGACCTGTTCCGGAGTCAGCACCGTACCGGCGCCGATCAGGCAATCGGCGGGCAGGGTCTTACGCAGGATGCGAATGCTTTCGTACGGCGCAGGGGAATTGAGCGGTACTTCGATGACGCGAAATCCGGTCGCGTACAGGATTTCTCCGACAGCAGCGGCTTCCCGCGGATGCAGGCCGCGCAGGATCGCGATCAGACCGTTTTGTGCCAGTGCTTGCTTGAGCATGTCAGGCCTCCAGTCAGGGTTAACGGGATGAGGAATCGATCAGTCCGGCGGCGAGGGCCAGTTGCCACAACCCACGCTCGGTGGCCTGTTCGGCCAGAGTCACCCGAGCGAAACCGCAGGCATCAAGGGCGCGGCTGTAGCGGGCGCACAACTGCGTGTTGCCGATGAGGATGATCGAAGGAAGAGGTGCGCTGTTGCGCCGGCGTCGTTGCACGGTGGCCAATGCTGTCAGTTCATGACCGATCAGCAGCCCGGACAGATAGTCCGGTTGTGCGGTGGCGCTGAGTTCACCGGTCAGGCCGAGGCTGCGGGCGCTGAACAATGTCGATAGCACGCCGATCTCGCCTTCCTCCGACAACGCTACCTGCACGCCGCGATCAAAGGCCTCGGCGTCGAACGTCGCGCTGTGCTGTTGGGTACGGCCAAGAATGCTGTGTTCGCTGAGCACGGCGAACACTTCGCCGGTCATGAAGGTGTCGAAGCGAGTGATGCAGCCGTCGGCCACTTCCACCCATTTCGAATGACTGCCCGGCAGGCCGATCAATAGATCATGGCCAGCCTCGGTCGGCAGGTTTTGCAGGACGCCGAGGACCTGGGTTTCTTCGCCGCGCATCACATTCGGCAACGTTGAGCGCTGAATCACACCCGGCACGATATGCACATCGACACCGCGAAGGCTGTGGACGGTCCGCAGGGATTTTCCGAGATCGGCCACGTTGGCCGGCGTATCGCGGTAGGTTGCTTCGCGCCAGCCCTGGGCGCTGCCGACCATGCCGCAGGCGATCACCGGCAATTGCGGTTGTGCGTCGAGCCAGTCACCGCACGCCTCATCGAATGCCAGTTCAAATCCATCGGCGCATTCACGACCGTTAAGGGGTCGCGGGGTCTTCGGCAACTGCATGATCCCGAACGACAGCGACCGCTGCGCCAGTACCTGTCCGCCCGTCCCGAGTTTGTAAGCACGCAGGGAGGTCGTCCCCCAATCGAGCGCGATCAATTGCGCCAGCATCGCTTCACCTGTTTTGTTATTGGCAGTGAGTGAGCCGGACTATAAACCTGGGCGCAGCAAAATCTCAATATATAAATATCATTCCCATATTATGGGATTAAGACAAAAAAATACTGCAGGCTGAAACAGCGTCTGCAGTATTGTCGGTGCGGCTCAATTGCCCTCGGCAAACTCCCGCAGCACCTTGCCATCCATGCGATACCTCACCCACTCTTCCTGCGGCTGGGCACCGAGGGATTTGTAGAATTCGATGGCCGGGGTGTTCCAGTCCAGAACGCTCCACTCGAAGCGGCCACAGTCGTTGGCGCAGGCGATTTTCGCGAGGTGGCGCAACAAGGTTTTGCCGGCGCCGCCGCCCCGTTGCTCCGGGGTGATGTAGAGGTCTTCGAGGTACAGGCAGTTGCTGCCCAGCCAGGTCGAATAACTGAAGAAGAACACCGCAAAGCCGATCGGCAGCCCATCACGCAGGCAGATCAGGCCGTGGGCGGTGGCGCCTTCGCTGAACAGGCTGCGCTCGATGTCGGCGACGCTGGCGATGACTTCGTGACGGGCCTTTTCGAAGTCTGCAAGTTCAGTGATGAACGCGAGGATTTGCGGCGCATCGCTGGGGGTCGCCGGGCGGATTTCGATCGTCATGGACGGGCCTTGTCGGAAAAAGGAAAACGCCATACTAAGGCGGCGCGCAGCGCTCGTCACATGGCAATCCACAGATTAGGCTAGTGCCGCCGGTCACTCGAAAGGACGCCCAATGGACAACATCGCTTTTTCACCCCTGCGGAACTCGCCGCCGAACTGCTGCCCCACGCGCTGGAGCCATCGGAGGACGGCGCCCATGACCTGTCGCACCTGCAGCGGGTCTGGCACAACGCACGCACCTTGCAGACTGAAGAAGGTGGCGACCTTGAGGTGCTGCTTGCAGCGGTGTTGCTGCACGATTGCGTGGCCGTGGAAAAGAACTCTCCCCTGCGTTCACAGGCATCGCGTCTGGCGGCGGAAAAGGCGTCAAAGGTGCTGGCAAGCCTGAACTGGCCAGAAGAGAAAGTCAGCGCCGTCACCCACGCCATCGAAGCCCACAGTTTTTCCGCCAACATCACACCGACAACCCTCGAAGCGCGGCTTATGCAGGACGCCGACCGTCTCGACTCCCTCGGGATGCTCGGCGTCGCCCGCACGTTCTACACCGCCGGACGCATGGGCAGCGCACTGTACGACCCACACGATCCCGAAGCCCGTGCAAGGGACTACGATGACAAGCGATTCTGCCTCGATCATTTCCAGACCAAACTGCTTCATCTGGCCGAGGGCTTCCAGACCGCTGCCGGCCAGCGTCTGGCGCAGATCCGCCATCAACGCCTGAAAGGCTTCATGGAGCAATTCAAGGAAGAGATCGGCGTCGTTTGAAAGCCTTACTCCGGTCAATCACGATCCTGAGATCACCAAGCTCAGACCTAAACCACGGGCCTGACGTGTTAGATAGATGACGCTCTATTTTTCCGGTCAAGGAACCGCGTCATGCCTCAAGCAACACCCCAGGTCCCGGGCAAACTGTTCGGCCTGTTCTGCCTCGCCAGTTACCTGTTGTCGCTGTCATACGGCGCGACGTTTCTGCTCTCGCTGCTGATCGGTTCGCGCGGCGGCAACGAGCACGATGCCGGCAGCGTAATCAGTGTGGCGATGCTCAGCACCTTCGTTGCGGTGCTGATGTCCGGGCACCTGTCCGACTGGCTGGGTGCGGCGCGTTCGATTGCATTGTTCGGGCTGTTGCTGATGGCGGCGAGCCTGGGATTTGCGATGACGCCGGGCTTCGGCCATCTGCTGCTGTTTTTCGGTTTGCTGCTGGGGCTGGGCTGGGGCGTGTTCTACACGCTGGGGCCGATCATTGTCGCCAGCCTGGTCAACCCGGCGCAGCGGGCGAAATACTTTGCGCTGCTGTCCGGCAGCATGATGACCGGGATCGGCAGCGGCCCGCTGCTCGGGCGCGCCGCCAGTGCACTGGGTTTGCCAGTGACGTCGGCGTTCTATCTGGCGGCTGCAGCGAGCCTGATCGGCGTGCTGTTGTTCTGGCGTCTCGGCGCCCGTCTGAAAAGTACACAAGCGGCGTCAGCGGCAAAAATCAGCTGGCAGGCGACAACGCGAGTGCTGGGTTCACGCGCGGTGTTTCCGATCATCATGGTCGGCCTCGGCGGGTGCGTGTTCGGCGGTCTGTCGAGTTTCCAGACCAGCTACGCCGCTGCCCGTTCGCTGGACTATTCACTGTTCTTCCTGGGCTTCATGAGCGCCGCCATCAGCAGCCGGATGTTGATCGCAGGCCACGTAGTCAAGCGTGATCCGCTGCGGGCGTCGTGTCTGTTATCGGGGTTGATGCTGGGTTCGATCGTGCTGTTCGCGTTCGGCGTGCAGAGCGGTTTCAGTTATCTGCTGGCGGCGGTGATGCTCGGTGTCGGATATGGCCTCACCTACTCCGTCATCAACGGACTGGCGGACAACGAAGCGCCGCCCGGCACGACATCGCAAGCGCTGCTGTTATTCAGCCTTTCGTACTTCATCGGGGTCTTCGGCTTCCCGCTGCTGGCCGGGAAAATCATCGTCGAGCACGGCATGGCGACCCTGTTGCTGACGGTGCTGGCCGTGGCGGTGCTGAACTGGTCGATCACCATCGGCCGCTTGTTCTGGCGTAAGATCTCGGCAGAACGCGCTCTGACGAACTGAACCGTTCGTCATTCGATCGGCACCTATGCCACGGGCGGGCAGACCAAGTTCAGGTAAGGATTCCAATCACTGGAGACATACCATGATCTCGTCAAGGTTGACCGCTTTCGTTTTTGCCACCCTGATCGGCCCCGTGGCGTTCGCTGCAACCGCCACCGGCACCGGTCCCACCGACCCTGTCACGCCGCCGCACGCCCCGGCGATCAACAGCGCGCCGGGAATGAACACCGATGGCTCGGGTGTTCCACTGATCAATCAGCCGCCGGCCACCGGAACCGATCCGCGCACCCAGGGCAATGATCCCGGTCGCCAGGGCGGTGTGAACACGCCGGATGCCCCGACCACTCCCGACAACTCCGGCTCCGGTATCGGTTCGAAAACCACGACAGGTGGTTCGGGCTCCGAGGGCACCGGTCAGTAATGATCAAGGAGAAATACCATGCCTCGTGGAAGCAAAGCCAAGTACACCGCCGAACAGAAACGCAAGGCCGAACACATCGAAGACAGCTACGAAAAGAAAGGTGTCTCGAAGGATGAAGCCGAGGCACGCGCCTGGGCGACGGTCAACAAACAGTCCGGCGGCGGCGAGAAGGCCGGAGGTTCCGGACGCCGGAAACCGGCCAGTGCCAAATCCGAAGACCGCAAGGAATCGGCGCGGCGCGCAGCGGTGAGCCGTGAGGGACACTCGCGCAGCAGCAAGGCTTCGCGGGAAGCGCAGACGGTCGAGAGCCTGCGCAAGGAAGCCCGGGAACGGAAGATTCCCGGGCGCTCCTCGATGCGCAAGGACGAGCTGATAGCGGCGCTGCGCAAGGCGAGTTGAATCAGGCTTTGTCCTTCGCGAGCAGGCTCGCTCCCACTCCCCAGGTGAGCACACCGCAGTCCCTGTGGGAGCGAGCCTGCTCGCGAAAGCAATCGATCAGTGATCTGAACGCTCACGGATCAATGCATCGACTTCATCGCCCCCCGGCGCCGTCGCCGGCCCCCAGCGAGTGACGGCCAACGCAGCCGCAGCATTGGCGCGCCTGGCGGATTCGTGAGCCGTCAACCCGTGTGCCAGGCCGGCCACGAATACGCCTGCATGAGCATCGCCCGCGCCGTTGCTGTCAACGGCCTGCACCTTGAAGCCGGGCACATGCCGACGCTCACCGTGCTGATGAATCCAGCAACCCTGCGGCCCGTCGCGCACCACCATCAGCGCGCCCGCCGGCAGGTGTACGGCCAGGCGGTCGAGTGCCGTTTCGATGTCCGCTGCGCCCGTGAAACGTAACGCCTCGACTCTGTTGCTGGTCCACACGTCGATTCGCGGCAACAGCGCCTGCATCATCGGTGAGTCCGGTGACTCCACCAGCGGACCCGGATCGAACACCACGTTGATTGCCTTCGGCAGCGCCAGCGTCCAGTCCAGCAACGACTGAGCCTTGCCGCTATGCAGCAGGCTGTAGCCACTGACGTAGACATAATCCCCCGCCTCTGCGGCAACGCTGTTCAGCTCTGCTGCCGTCACTTCACCTTCAGCACCGATACAGGAAATGAAACTGCGCTCCGCCGACGCATCGGTCAGTGCCACGCAGATGCCGGTGTCGCGCTCGGCAGGTTGTTCGATGCCGATGCCGATGCCCTCGGCATTCATCGCTTGCCGCGCCAGATCGCCGAATCGACCGCTGCCGTGGCGACCCAGATAGACCACCGGCAAACCGTTACGCACGGCGGCAGCCATCACATTGAAGCCGCCGCCGGCTTCGAAACTGGCGGACTGCGCCAACACGTCGCCGCCGATTTGCGGCAGCGCCTCCACGGCCATGACCAGGTCGATGATGACCTGGCCGGTGTGCAACATCTTAGGCATGTGCATTCTCGGTTTGCGCGGCGCGACGGTCTTTCGCACCGCCGAGCAGGAAGTAAATGCCGCCGGCCACCACGAAGGTCACGATCCAGCCGAGGCCGTTATGGCCCAGCCAGGAATCGGACAGGAAACCCTTGAACCAGATGTTTTCGGCGGTGGTGCCGATGGTGGTGAAACTGAAGCCCAGCACGATGGCAATCGCCCACGCGCCAAATGCACGCCACTCGATGCCGCCGCTGTACCAGTAGGCGCTGCTCGGGCTGACGTCGAGCAAGTCTTTGGGGCTGTAGTAGTGACGGTGAATCAGGTCGACCACGAAGATCCCGACCCACGCGGTGATCGGCACCGCCAGCAGCGAGATGAAGGTGATGAACGGGCCATAGAAACTGTCGGCGATCAGCATGAAGTAGATCGAACCGGCGAAGATCGCGACGATGTCGACCACCACGGCGTACACGCGCTTGACCTTCAGGCCGAGGGTCAACGTGGTCAGTCCGGCGGAGTACACCGACAGGTTGTTCGACAGCAGCAGACCGCCGAACGCGGTGATCAGGTACGGCACGGCCATCCAGGTCGGCAGCATGTCGCGGATCGCCACGATCGGGTCAGTGGCCGAGGCCAGATCGTTGTTGCCCACCGACAGCAGACCGCCGAGGGTGATCAGCAACACCAGCGGAATCCCCGCGCCGAATGCCGCCGAAGCCACCAGTCGCACAGCCTTGACGCTGCGATGCTGATAGCGCGACATGTCCGCCCCGGCGTTGGCCCAGCCGATCCCTGTGCCGGCGGCCATGGTGCCGATGCCGATGATCATCGCGCTCATCGGCGCCGGCGTGGCGTTGAACACGGCGCTCCAGTCGATGGTCGCGCAAAGGAAGCCACCGACCAGAATGTTCAGCGCGCCGAACACGTAGGTCGCCCACTTCTGGATCACCAGCAATGTGGCGTGACCAAGGCCCGACACCGACAGGGTCAGCAGCACGAAAATCGCGATGAAAATCAGGGTCAGCACCGGCGCGCTTTTGGCTTCCACCGGCGAGCCGAACAGGATCGAGCATAGCGACAAAAGCACGAACGCCGCCGTGGTGGTGTTGACGGTCTCCCAGCCCAGACGCGACATCAGTGACACCAGCGTCGGGCCGATATTGCCGCGCACACCGAAGATCGCCCGTGACAAGGTCAGACTCGGCGCACGACCGCGACGGCCGGCAATCGAGATGATCCCCACCACTGCGAACGAACCGGCAGCACCGAGGATCGCGACGATGATCGCCTGCCAGATCGCCAGTCCGCGAAACGCCACCAGCGTGGCGCCCAGCGGCAGGCCGAGAATGGAAATATTGGCCGCGAACCAGACCCAGAACAGTTGCAGCGGATGGCCGTTGCACTCGCCTTCCGGCACTGGCTCGATGCCCCGGGTTTCCAGTTGCCCGGCACTTTGCCCGGCGTTCGATGAACTCATGAGAGATGCTCCTGTTGCCCTTGTTGTGGTTGTCGGCAAGACGGATGGTTGAAGTGTGGCGGGCGGCGTTTCAGCGCAGCGCGAGGAGTCCTTTCACCAACGGTTCCAGCTCCAGATCGTTGACGGTTTTGATGGTTTCAATCATCGCCGCCGGCCAGCTCTCAAGGCCCAGGCAGGCCCCGAGCATGGCGCCGAGAATCGCGGCGATGGTGTCAGTGTCGCCACCCAGGCTGGCGGCCAGGCACAGTGCGTCGAACGGCGTCATTTCACCGACCGCGACTTGCTGCGCGAGGGCGAACGACACCACCACCGATTCCTGTGAGGCGACCGAAGTGCCGATCACGTCGTACAGCAGATCCGCGAGCAGCACCGGGTCGCTCTCGACACTGATGCTGCGCGCCCAACTGATCCTTGAGGCGATGCGCCCGCCGGCCACCCAGTGCCCGTGTGTTTCCGCTTGCTGGGCGATCTGCTGGCCGAGGTTGAGCGCCTCGCCCAGATCCAGGCCGTTGATGCCCGCCGAAACCACGGCCGCCACCGCTGCCGCGCTGGCAATCCCCAGCGTGGTGTTGTGAGTGACCTGACAGGCCTGCACCACCGCCGCGATAAACCGCTCGGGGTCGGCAACATTCGCCGCGATCCCCACCGGAGTGATGCGCATCGCCGCGCCGTTGGTGGTGCCATAGCGTCCGGCCTCTTCCGGCGAATGGCCGGCGAGGATCATTTCGATCGCGCGTTTGGTCGACGGACCGAGCAAGTCCTGCGAACCCTTGGCCTGCATCTGCGCTTCCCACTCGATCAGTCGTTGCGCCAGCACCGCCGGCTCGATCCGCCCCGAGCCTTCGACCAGCAGCTCGCCGACCAGAATCGCCTGTTCGGTGTCATCAGTGATCGAGCCCTTGGGCATGTTCGCGGCGATCGGTTGCAAGGGGCCGGCGTCTTGCAGATCGGTGATCCGGCCGAAGCGCTGCCTGATGGTTTCGCGGTTCAGGGATTGCGTCGGCATGCCCAGCGCATCGCCGAGGGCCAGGCCGTAAAACGCGCCGAGGGCACGGTCGAGTGCGGTCATTTCGATTCTCCGAACTGCAGGTGCAGACGAAAATGCACCGGATCGAGCAGGCTTTCGACCTGTTCCATGAAACGGTTCTGCCGGTCGTAGGTGGTACGCAGTGCCTTGAGGAACACCGTGCCTTCGGGACGACCCAGCAGTTCGGCGTCCACGGCATTGAGCGGTTCGGCGCCGATCCACTGGTCGCCGCGCTCGCCGATATAGCCGTAAGCGGCCAGGGTGATGGTCAGGGAATTGTCGATCAGGCCGACCCGCGGCAGGCTTTCCAGGCCTCCGGAGGCGGGCATCAGAGAGCGTTCAAGGGACACCGCCGTGCCATCGTTGGAACGGCGGCGACGTTCGAGAAGAATGAATTGATCGGAGCCGAAACGCGCAAGCAGATCCACGCGAGTCACGGCTTCCAGACGCAACACGTCGGTATTGATCATCGCCCCGCTGTCGGCCAGGGCCTGGGCCCAGCCGCTGCGCTGGTCGAGCACCATCCCGTCAAATGTGACGATCGAGCCGACCCCGCTTTGCGTGGCGATGTAATTGCGCCGCTTCAGTTCGGCCAGCGCTTCGCGCAACGTGCCACGGCTGACGTTGAATTCCTGAGCCAACTGATGCTCGCCAGGCAACAGAAAGCCGTCCTCCATGAGACCGCTTTCGATGCGTCGGACGAGCTCGTCGACCACCCGTTGTTTCTTGTCAAATCGTACCTGTCTAATCATGTACAAAGTGATAACCGAAACAGGCTGAAACGAGCAAGGGAAATTTAAGGGAAGTGACAGAAGGCGGGAAGTTGGTGCGATGCCTCTAGGAGCGCCTGCTCGCGAAAACGGTATCTCTGACACACTGATATTGAATGTGCCGAAGCCTTCGCGAGCAGGCTCGCTCCCACAAGGGAGTGGTGGTGTCAGCGTTGTTTGAGGCGGTCGATGACCACAGCCAGCAGCAGAATCGAACCCCGGATCACATACTGATAAAACGTGTCGATGTTCTTCAGGTTCATCGCATTCTCGATAATCGCCAGAATCAGGACCCCGGCAATCACATGGCGGATCATCCCGATCCCGCCGCTCAGCGACACCCCGCCCAGCACGCAAGCCGAAATCACCGTCAGTTCGAACCCCTGCCCGATCATCGGCTGCCCGGACGTCATCCGCGACGCCAGAATCACCCCCGCCAGCGCACCGATCACACCATGCACCGCGAAGATGATGATCTTCGTGCGATCAACATTTACCCCCGCCAGCAGCGCCGCTTCCTGGTTGCCACCGATGGCCATGGTGTTGCGCCCGTAGGTTGTGTAGTTCAGCAGCCAGCCGAAAAACAGGAAGCAGACAATGGTGATCAGGATCGGCACCGGCACGCCGAACAACTGGCCGTTGCCAAATACAAAGAACGACTCCTGAGACACGCCCACCGCTTTACCGTTGGCAAAAATGTAGGCCAGCCCACGGACGATCTGCATGGTCGCCAGCGTCGTGATCAGCGCATTGACCCGCAACTTGGCAATCACGATGCCGTTGATCAGCCCGACGATCAGCCCCATCACCAGTGCCGCGCTGACGCCGAGAAACACGCTGTTGGTGTCGCGCATCACCACGGCCGCGACCACGCCGGCGCAGGCAATCACCGAACCCACCGACAAGTCGAAATGCCCCGATGCCAGGCAATACAGCATGGTGCACGCGGCAATCCCGGTGGTGGAGATCGCCAGGCCCAGGCCGCGCATGTTCAGCGGCGACAGGAAGTTGTCGATCAGCAAGGTACAGGCGAGGAAGATCCCGATCGCCGCCAGCAACATGACCCAGTCATCGAGGAAGCGCCGCATATCCAGAGGTTTGCGCTCGGTCGGCAGGGTTTCGTTTTGGGTTGTCATCATAGTCACCTCTCAGTTCGCCACGCCGCCGGCGCGATGGCGCGGCAAAGCCAGTTGCAGCAGGTTGGATTCATTGGCCTGGTCGCGGCTGACTTCGCCGCGCAGGGCGCCCTCGCACAGCACCAGAATGCGGTCGGAAATGCCCATCACTTCCATGAGGTCGCTGGACACCACGATCACCGAAATGCCGTCGGCGGCCAGGTTAAGAATGATTTGATAGATCTCGGCCTTGGCACCGATATCGATGCCCCGGGTCGGCTCGTCGAGCAGCAGGACTTTCATCGGCATCGACAGCCAGCGGCCGAGAATCGCCTTCTGCTGATTGCCGCCGGAGAGAAACTTGATCGGCTGCCCGGCGTGTGGGGTTTTCACTTTCAGGGCCTTGATCTGTTTGTCGGCGTTGCCCTTTTCCCAGATCCCGCGCAGCAGGCAACCGAGGCCGGAGTTGGCGCCACGCGCACTGATGTTGATGTTCTCGGCGACGCTGGCCAGCGGAATGATGCCTTCCTTCTTGCGATCCTCCGGGCACAGCAGAATCCCGGCGGCAATCGCATCCCGGGGCGAACGCAATTTCAGTTCGTGGCCGCGCAACTCCAGGCGTCCGGCGGTGCTGCGTTCCAGGCCGCTGAGCAGGCGAAACAGCTCGGTGCGCCCGGCCCCGACAAGTCCGAACAACCCGAGAATCTCGCCTTTGTGCGCATCGAAACTGATCGGCTCACGCAGCCCCGGGCCGAGCAATCCATCGACTCTCAGCGCCACTGCACCACGGGGGCGTCCGCGATAATCGTAGATGTCCTGAATGTCACGCCCGACCATGCAGGTCACCAGTTGATCGTGGGTCAACTGGCTCATGTCGTCGAAGGTGCGCACGTAGCGACCGTCCTTGAACACCGTCACCGCGTCGCAGATGCGGAACACTTCTTCCATGCGATGAGAAACGTAGAGTACGACTTTGCCCTCATCGCGCAGCCGACCGATGATCGCCATCAGACGGTCGATCTCCCGCGCCGACAGGCTGCTGGTCGGCTCATCGAACGCGATCACATGGGCACCTCGGGACAGCGCCTTGGCAATTTCCACCAGTTGCCGCTGACCAAGGGACAGGCGCCCGACTTTGGTCTGCGGGTCGATTTCATCGGCCAGGCCTTTGAGGCAAGCCAATGCCTGCTGGCGCAGCCCCCCACGATTGATCAGGCCGAAACTGGCCGGCAGGTGACCGAGGAACAGGTTCTCGGCCACGGTCATTTCCGGCACCAGATGCAATTCCTGGTGAATCACCGCCACGCCGCTGCCGATGCTGTCGGCGGTGGACTTGAAGGCCATCGTCCGCTCACCGATCTGCAGTTCGCCGCTGCTGGGAATGTAGGCGCCGCCGAGGATTTTCAGCAGGGTCGATTTGCCGGCGCCGTTCTCGCCCATCAGGGCGTGAACCTGCCCGGGATGAGCGACGAAGCTGATGCCGTCAAGCGCCTTCACGCCGGGAAAGGTCTTGCCGATCCTGTTGAAACGCAGGCTGCCGCCGCTGTGTTGTGTCTGTACTTGCGCGTGCATATCGCCACCTCTTCACACCGATCGAGCAGCCATCAATTCCACAGGCCGATTTTTTCCAGCTCTTGCTTGAAGTTGTCGCGGGTGATCAGGGTGACGTCGTCCATCGCGGTGTACTTCGGCGGTTCTTTGCCGGTGGTGACCCACTCGTACATCATCTCGGCGGTCTTGTAGCCCTCGATATGCGGGCTTGGCAGCATCGAACCGTAGAAGCCGCTGTTGGGCTTTTTCAGCTCGCCGATCGCATCGGTGCCGTTGATGCCGATGCCGATCACGTTGGCCGCAGCAAACCCGGCGGCTTCGGTGGCGCGCACGCCGCCCAGCACGGTGTTGTCGTTCATGCCGCCGATGATCAGGTTTTTCGCCGCGCCCGGCAGTTTGACCAGCGCCGAGTTGGTGGCGTCCATGCTGCCCGGTACATCGAGGGTTTTCAGGGCGGCCGTCAAAATGTGCTCTTTCGGCAGACCGGCGTCTTCGAGGGCTTTCATCGAACCGTCGGTGCGCTTCTTGCCGGTGTCGAGTTCGTTGTAGGTGTTGACCACCGCGTAGGTGTCTTTCCAGTCCCAGTTACGCTTTTTCGCCTCGGCCACCATGGCGGCGCCCTGCTTCTGGCCGACTTCGAACGCGGCCATGCCGAGGTACGGCACGTCCTCCATGAACTTGCCGCTGGCGTCGACGAAACGGTCGTCCACCGCGATCACTTTCAGGTCATTGAGTTTGGCCTTGGCCATGATCGCCGGTCCGAGGGAAACGTCCGGCGGGCAGATCACGAAACCCTTGGCGCCATTGGCCGCGAGACTGTCGATGGCCGAGAGGGTTTTCTCGCCATCCGGCACGGCAATCTTGATCAGCTCGAAGCCTTTGTCCTTGGCCGCTTTTTCGGCGAAAGCCCATTCGGTCTGGAACCACGGCTCTTCGGCCTGCTTGACCAGGAAACCGATCTTCACCGGATCGGCGGCCAGCAGTGAAGCGCTCAGGCTAAACGCAGTGACCGCCAGCGCGGCACTGCACAGGGTACGAATCCCGAAACGACGTTTCATAAGCAGACTCCTTGTTATTTTTCTTGAGCGTTATTTGAAAAGCGTTACAGCGGTCGAAGCGTTTGCCGCCAATCAGGCCAACAATAGTCATATCGTATGATGATTGGATTTCAGGCGAACTATTCCACCCGAAATCCGGTTTTTCAGTCGTGGTACATCACCGAGCGACCACCGTCGATGGTGATGCACGAGGCATTGATGAACGGCGCTTCGTCGCTGGCCAGGAACACGGCGGTCATCGCCACTTCAATCGGCTGACCGATGCGTTTGGGCGGATGCAGATCGAAGGCCCGCTGGCGTTCGGCGTGCGGGTCGGCAAACCCGTTCCAGTAATCGACGTTGAGCTGGGTTTCGATGTAGCCCGGGGCGATGGCGTTGACGCGAATGCCCTTCGGCGCGTATTCGATGCCCAGCGCGCGGGTCAGGCCGAGCAAGCCGTGCTTGGCCACCGGATACGGGAAGCAACCGGGAATGATGTGGGTGGAATGGGTCGAGGCAATGTTGATAATGCTGCCGATGCCTTGCTCGATCATTTGCGGCAACACGGCCTTGCAGCCATACCAGGCGCCGTCGAGATCGATGGCGAAGCAACGTTTCCAGTCTTCTTCAGTCATTTGCAGCGGATCGCGGAACACGTTGACCCCGGCGCAGTTGACCAGCACGTCGATGCGACCGTGCAGATCGATGGCCAGTCTGGCCATGGCGTGCAGGTCCTGCTGGCGCGACACATCGGCCTTGATCGCTTGCACATCGGCGCCCTGCTCGCGCCAGTGCGCAGCGACTTTCTCGACTTTTTCAGCCTGGATATCGCTGATCACCAGTTTGGCCTGCTGCGAGGCGAAGGCCGCGACGATGGCTTCGCCGATGCCTTGGGCGGCGCCGGTCAGCAGCACGACCTTGTTGTTCAGACGCTCGCCTTTGGGCGGCTCGGGCACCGGCGGCAGGGACAGAGGTTCAGCCATGAATCAGGACTCCTGTTCGAAAGCATAAAAAAACCGGGCATCTGACGATGTCCGGTCCGGAAGGCTTTTTGAACGAAACAGGCAAGCGCCGCTGACGGCATCGGGCCGTTGCGAAACGCTGACTCCGCTTGGGAGTGCGAGAGAAATTCGCTGCATCACTTCACCTGTTTTGTTCTTTTTAAGTGTGAGTGCGTGTTACTGCTGGAGCCGACTATAAACCCGACCGCCAAATAATCTCAATATATAATTTTGCATCCCATATTTTGGGATTTAATCAGCAAAACGTGTACAGAGTTTTCCGGCGACGTCCACTTGCAACGACAGCACGGCGCCGTCCAGCGGCTGGTTCAACGGACTCTTGGCGCTGGTGATGTACAGGGTTTTCAGGTCGGCACCGCCGAATACACAACTGGTGGGGCGACTGATCGGCAGGTCGATCTTGCGGTCGATCTTGCCATCCGGCGTCAGGCGCAGCAGGCAACTGCCATCCCAGCGGGCATTCCACACAAAGCCTTCGGCATCCATCGCCGAACCGTCCGGGTCGCCGTTCCGATCGGCGTCGTACCAGGGCCGGGCCGTGTCGAGGTTGCCATCGGTGTGAATGAAATAGCGGTATAACGTGCTGTCGAGGCTGTCACCGAACAACAGCGTGGTGCCGTCGTCGCTCCACAGCAGCGTGTTGGGAATGCCCAGGCCGCGCAGCAACGGCGTGACTCTTTTATCCGGATCAATCCGGAACAATCCACCGGAGCGACGGGTGACCGGCAGATCCTCGCCCCGCTCGCCGATATTGTTTTGCATGGTGCCGAGCCACAAGCGACCCAGGTCATCGCAACGGGCTTCGTTGGCGCGATTGCCTGGCTGCGGATCGGCGACGCAGAACAGCGTCAGTCGTGGCTCAAGCCCGGGGGAATCCAGATCGAGTCGGTAAACGCCGCTGGTCAGGGTCACCAGCGCATCGCCGCTGGCGCAGGGGATGAAAGCCGAGACGTGCTCCGGCATCTGCCAGATCTGCACGTTCTGCCCGATCAGCCGTAGCGCCTGCCTGCCGGCGATGTCCACCCAGTACAGCGCCTGTGTCGGTGCGTCCCAGAAGGGTCCTTCGCCCAGTTGCGCCCGATGCTCTGTCACCGCAGTCCACGTCATGCAACCCCCTGTCTTGTTGTTTTGGTCAGCTGGCTTTTTTGTCGGCCATCACCTGCGGGTAAAACCGCTTGATGACCAGGTCGGCGTTGTCGATCAGCGTCATGCAGGCCCACACCCCGCGCGCGGCATCCCGGGCGGCGATGGCGTCGGCCATGTCTTTGTGGATGGGCAAGGTGCGGCGCAACTCGTCGGGGTCGGCCGCGGACACTTCGAAGGACACGGCAAGCAGCGCGCCGAGGGCCGGCACCATCTGCTCGATGAATTGATTGTGGCTGGCAGCGAGGATGCATTCGTGGAAGAACTGGTCGGCGCGGTTGTAATCGATGCCGCTGTGCACGGCCCTCTCCAGGGCTTTGCAGGCCTGCTGGATGGCTTGCACCTGTTCGACGGTCGCCCGCTCGCAGGCCCAGCGCACCGCCATCGGTTCGATGGTGCGGCGCAGGTCAAGCAGGTCATCGACGAAGTTCTCCGGCAGACCGCTGCGTGACAGCCAGCCCACGACTTGCGGATCGAACAGATTCCAACGCTTGATCGGCAACACGCGGGTGCCGACTTTCGGCCCGACCTCGAGCATGCCTTTGGCGACAAGGGTCTTGATGGCTTCGCGAATGACGGTGCGGCTGACGCCGAGCTGCTCGCCCAGCTCAGCCTCGACCTTGATCGCCTGGCCCGGCTTTACCTGGCCGGCGGCAATCCAGGCACCCAGCCAGTCAACCGTTGATGCGTGAAAACTGCTCGACATGGACACCCCGACGCCGTTCGCTGTGGGTGTCTACGCTAATGATCATATGATTGGGAGTCAACGACAAAAAAACGCAGCCTGTTTTCACAGACTGCGGTTTTTCAGGGTTCGAGACCGATGCGGAAGAATTCGCCACCACTCCAGACGCCGAGCCAGCGCTGGCCATCGATGTCACGACTGACGGCCAGCTCCACCAATTGGTAGAACACATTGCGGTGGATCAGCGCTTCGAGGTTGGTACGCACATGCACATAGGGCGCAGGCTCTTGCGTCGTCGGATCGATCTCGACGCGGATCGGATGTTCAGCGCCGGCCTCGGTGGTTTCATCGACATTGGTGGTAAAGCGCAACACTTGTGCCTCACCCTCGCCTTCCACCTCGACGGCAATCGCCACGAATGGCGCATCATCGACCTTGATCCCGACTTTCTCGACCGGAGTAATCAGGAAGTAGTCATCACCATCGCGGCGGATGATGGTGGAAAACAGCTTGACCATCGGCTTGCGCCCGATCGGCGTACCCATATAAAACCAGGTGCCGTCCCGGGCGATGCGCATATCGATGTCGCCGCAGAAATCCGGATTCCACAAGTGCACCGGCGGCAAGCCTTTGGTTTTGGGGATTTGCCCCAGCAGATCATTGGCTTTTTGCGGGCCACTCATGGCGTACTCCTTGAATTACTGGTCCCCGACGCCCAGCAGGCTGCGTGCGTATTGCGCCAGCGGCGGGCCGATCAGGTCTTCGGGCTTGTTGTCGTGGAACGTCAGTAAACCGCCACGACTCTTGATCCGTGCAGTATCGATCAAATACTGAGTGCTGGTCTCGATCAACATGATCTGAATCACGCCGCCGTCGATACCGAGGCGATCCACGGCTTCCTGATCCAGCCACTCGTCGGAGTTGCCGATGCGATCGTCAGCCTTGGCAAAACGGGTGTAAAGCAAGTAATGAGCACCTGCGTCGCGGGCTTCGCCCATCGCCTGGTCGAGGCCCTCCGGCGCACGGGCGCGGCGGACCATCGGGAAGTATTCGACGAAGCCTTTGAAGGCCTCTTCGGCCACCACGTTGGGACGCGGATAAGAACCACCCGGCGGAGCGAACGAGCCTTGCGCGATGTAGATGAACGAATCCGGCTGAATGCGGAAATTGTTCACGCGGCGGCTGTCGCTGTGATCCAGCAGACCCGCGTCGCTCATCTGGTAGCGAGTCCCTTCGGCCATGTCACTGACAGTCATACAGCCGCCCAGCGCCAAAACGGCCAGCAGCAAAACCAGGCTACGCATTCCTAATCCTCCAGAAGCCGGTGACGGAAAACCGGCGAATGGCCGTAGGATGCAGCTTTTGCGCCAGTCCTTGGAAATGAACGGGTATCCGTTTTGAAACAAGGCTTTTGCGGCGGGAGATTCAACCGCCGATGATCTTCATGACGGTGGCGCCGCCGGAGAACGCGACTTCCTGCTTGTCGCCCAAGGCCTTGACCAACAGCCGTTGCAACGCCGGCAACGCCTCGTGGCGCGGCTTGTCGAGCAGATCGCCGACATAGTGACGGTTGCTCGACGACAGGCAGCCATGCAGCCACCCGGTGGATGACAGGCGCAGTCGTGAGCAGGTCCGGCAGAACGGCACGCTCTCGTTAGCGATCACGCCGAAAGTACCCAGACCGGGAATCGCATAGCGAACGGCCGTGGCGTCCACAGGCGCATCGGTTTGTGCGTACTCATAACGCTCGCCGATCAGTTCGAGCAGCTGTTGCAGACTGACGAACTGCTGCAGAAACGCATTGGAGTCCCTGGCCAGGTGGCCCATGCGCATCAACTCGATGAAGCGCAGCTCGTAGCCACGCTCGAGGCAGTAATCGAGCAGCGGCATGACCTGATCGAGGTTCTGCCCGCGCAACGGCACCATGTTGACCTTGATCTTCATGCCCGCCGCTTTGGCTCGATCCATGCCGTCAAGCACCGTTGCCAGATCACCGCCACGGGCAATGCTGCGGAATGCGCCGGCGTCCAGGGTATCGAGGGAAACGTTGATCCGGCGCAGACCGGCATCGACCAGCAGTGGAAGTTTCTTCGCCAGGAGCTGGCCGTTGGTCGTCAGGCTGATGTCTTCCAGGCCCATCTTGCCGACGGCGCTCATGAAGGATTCGAGTTTGGGGCTGACCAGCGGCTCGCCGCCGGTAATGCGCAGGCGCTCGATGCCGGCGGCTTCGATCAGGTAGGCAACGCCGCGCGCCATGGCCTCGGCCGACAGTTCATCCTGCGCAGCCACCAGCCGCTTGCCGTTGGGCACGCAGTAGGTACAGGCGTAATTGCAGGCTGAGGTCAGACTGATCCGCAAATTGCGAAAACGCCTGCCTTGACGGTCAACGATCATGGAGCACTCCGGCAATGGAAAATCGAGCGACTAAAACTTGACTCACAATTCAAGTTTTAGCAAGCCCCATACCTGAGTATATTCCTGCGGTACTGCGCCATGTAGCGAAAACATGGCGCATAAGGCGACTGAATGATTCAGCTGCTGGGTGTTTCAGGGTCACGCTTGCGCTTGTTGCCCATGCGCACGCCGATGTCCATCAGGAACTGGAAGAAGCCTTCCTGATCTTCCAGCACATTGCTCCAGAACGGCGAGTGATACAGCGCCACCGCGCCATGCACCAGCGCCCAGGACGCGCAGTAGTGGAAATACGGCGGCACGTCTTCGAGCTTGCCTTCGCTGATGCGACCCTTGATGAGCAGGGTCAGGCGTTCGAAGTTCGAGGCGCGGATCTTGTGCAGTTCCTCGACCATCTCGGGCACCTGATTGCCCTTGACCACCTTCTCTTCCAGGCGATCGAACAGGCGATAACGCTGCGGGTCGCGCATGCGGAATTCAAAGTAGGCGCGGGACAGCGCTTCCTTGTCCTTGTCGACATCGGCCGAATGCAACAGCTCGTTCAAGTCACGCTCGTAATCGAGCATCAGGCGCAGGTAGATCTCGGCCTTGGACTTGAAGTGCTTGTAGATCGTGCCTTTGCCGATACCCACGGCATCAGCAATCATCTCGACGGTGACGCTGTCTTCACCTTGTTCGAGGAACAGCTTGAGCGCGGTATCGAGAATTTCTTGCTCGCGGCGACGAAACTCACGGACCTTACGAGGTTCTTTGTGCATAAGAAAAGGTCTGTAGGGGTCAAAATTCGAAGCCGCGTATTATGCCTAAATTGCGCAAAAATGCACGGAACATCCGACCATATCTGTGTTTCTCGTTCATTTTACGAACGCTTCAGGAGCGATGAGAACATAACCGAAGCGCACGTATTCCAAATTTGTTTAAAAACCCCGACCGGCCAACTGGACTGAACGCCAGACTGATCAATACTTGAACTGTCGGGCGGCATATCCCCCAAGTGCCGTGCCGGTAAAGGTACCAAGGGACCGCGTGCCTTTGTTTTACTCCTAATGGTCTTAACCCGGATTCACCCCCCAGAACCCGGGTTTTTTTTGCCTGCGATTCAGGCTTTTACGTGCGCCAGCGGAAACAGACGCTTGAAGTTCTCGGTGGTCTGCTCAGCAAAACGCTCGTAGTTCTCGCCCCGCAGCATCGCCAGAAACTCTGCCACTTCCCGCACGTATTGCGGCAGATTGGGCTTGCCGCGATAAGGGATGGGTGCCAGATACGGCGAATCGGTTTCTACCAGCAGGCGATCGGCCGGCACCCTGCTCGCCACATCTCGCAGGGCATCGGCATTGCGGAAGGTGACGATGCCCGACAGGGAAATGTAATAACCCATGTCCAGCGCCGCCTTGGCCATGTCCCAGTCTTCGGTGAAGCAATGCAGTACACCGGCCTGAGGCAACGCGGCTTCGCGCAGCAATTCAAGGGTGTCGGCACGGGCGCCACGGGTATGGATGATCACCGGCTTGCCGGTCTGCTGTGCGGCTTGCAGGTGCAGACGGAACGACTCCTGCTGCAACTCTGCCGCTTCCGGCTCGTAGTGGTAGTCCAGACCGGTTTCACCGATGGCCACCACTTTCGGGTGATTAAGCTCATGCAGCAGCCAGTCCAGTGCCGGCGCGGCGCCCGGCTGGACATCCAGCGGATGCACGCCGACCGAACAATCGACGTCGTCGTAACGCTCGGCCAGCGCTTTGACGTCGGCCGCGTTATCGGCACTGACGCCGATGCAGAGGAAATGCCCGACGCCGCGCTGGCGAGCCGCTTCCAGCGCGGCATCCAGGGAACCATCATGAACAGCAAGGTCGAGGCGATCGAGGTGACAATGGGAATCTACGAGCATAAAAAGACTGCAACTTACATCGTATGAGTGGGACGGTCGGACTTCAGCGCTCCGGCCAGATGGGTTTCGATGCGACTGCGCGCGGTGTTGTCGCCATCGTTGAATTGCACGCCGACGCCGGCGGCGCGGTTGCCTTGGGCGCCTTTTGGAGTGATCCAGGCCACCTTGCCGGCCACCGGAATCTTTTCCGCTTCATCCATCAGGTGCAGCAGCATGAACACCTCGTCGCCCAACTTGTAGCTCTTGTTGGTCGGGATGAACAGGCCGCCGTTCCTGATGAACGGCATGTAGGCGGCGTAGAGGACTGATTTGTCCTTGATGGTCAGGGACAGGATGCCATTGCGCGGTCCCGGGCTGACGGGTTCATTCATGTTGACCTCCACTGCTGATGTTCAGAGTCTAGGTACACATTCTTATCTTTGACCAGGCAAGCCCGCCCATTGCACCAACAATGCTTCGAGCAGCAACGCTCCATTAAGGTTGGCCTTGCTCAGGACTTTCTGGCGCTGGGCGAGAATCCAGTCCTGGATATCGAGAACTTTACCCTGTGCGCTTTTCTGCGCCAGATACTGCACGACCTTGCGCATGTCGGTCAGGCCCAGTCCCGTTTCATCCTGGGTCAGTTGGTAGCGCAGGATCAGACTCGACCAGTCGCAGAACCAGTCGAACAGACGCAGCATCGGAATGTTTTTCCATTCTTCGGCCAGTTGTGTCGGCGATTGCTGCTGCTTGAGCAGCTTCTTCACGCCGTCCACCACCTGCGCCCGCTGTTCGCGCACGCCCTGCCCCTGCAAGGTGACGGCGGCCAACGGCGAGCCGGCGGCCAGGGTCAACAGTTCGACACGCTCGTCTTCGGAGCATTCCGGCAATGCCTGAGCCAGCCATTGCAGGCTCATGGCCTCGCTCGGCAGCGGGCAGGCCTGCTGTACACAGCGGCTCTTGATCGTCGGCAACAATCGGCTCGGCTGGTGACTGACCAGCAACAACACGGTATCGCCGGACGGCTCCTCGAGGCTTTTGAGCAAGGCGTTGGCGGCGTTGATGTTCATCGATTCCACCGGCTCGATCAGCACCACCTTGCGCCCGCCCAGTTGCGCAGTCTGCACCACGAAACTGACCAGTTCGCGCACCTGGTCGACCTTGATCGCCTTGTCCGCCTCTTCCGGCTCCAGGATGTAATTGTCCGGGTGACTGCCGGCCTTGAGCAGCAGGCAGGATTTGCACTCGCCGCAGGCTTCAGGTGTCGGATGCTGGCACAGCAGGCTGGCCATCAGCCGCTCGGCCAGTGCCCGCTTTCCGATCCCGGCGGGTCCGTGCAGCAAATAGGCGTGAGCGTGTTGGGTACGCCCGGCCAGTTGCTGCCAGAGGCTGTCCTGCCACGGATAGGCCTCAGCCACGGGTCAGCTCCAGCAAACGCGGAAGCAAGCCGTCCAGCGACTGCTGGACCTGCGTCAGCGGTTGCCCGGCGTCGATCCGCACATAACGCGCCGGGTCAGCCTCGGCGCGTTTGAGGAACGCACTGCGCACGGCCTCGAAAAACGCCCGGCCCTCCAGCTCGAAACGATCCAGACGCCCCCGGGCGCTGGCCCGGGCCAGGCCGATTTCCACCGGCAGATCGAAAATCAGCGTCAGGTCAGGGCGCAGGTCACCTTGAACGAAAGTCTCCAGCGCAGCGATCCGATCCAGAGACAAACCGCGACCGCCGCCCTGATAGGCGTAAGTCGAATCAGTGAACCGGTCGCACAGCACCACAGCGCCGCGTGCCAGTGCCGGGCGAATGACTTCGGCCAGATGCTGGGCACGGGCGGCGAACACCAGCAACAGTTCGGTGTCCGGATTCATCACTTCGTCGACCGGTGCCAGCAACACCTCACGAATTCGCTCGGCCAGCGGTGTGCCGCCTGGCTCGCGGGTCAGCACCACTTCGATACCGGCGGCGCGCAGGCGCTCTGCGAGGTATTCGCGGTTGGTGCTCTTGCCGGCGCCTTCCGGGCCTTCCAGTGTAATAAACAAGCCAGTCACAGGCAGTCCTTAATCAAAGTCATTGCGCGTTTTGCGGTGCGGCCGCTTCGGGGGACGGCGTCGGTGCGGGTTCTTGGACAGGCGGTTGCGGCAACGATTCCGGTGCGGTATCGGGCGAGGCCGCCGGGATTGCTTCCTCGGCTGCCGGAGCAGCCCCGGGCGCTGCCGCCGGGGCCGGGCTCGAGCGGTAATCCGCGCGCCGCTTGAGCTGGTACTCGCGCACAGCATTGTTGTGCGCCTCCAGATCATCGGAGAAAACATGACTGCCATCGCCACGGGCAACGAAGTAGAGACTGGTGCCATCCACCGGATTGAGCGCAGCATGAATGGCTTCGCGCCCGACCATGGCGATCGGCGTCGGCGGCAGGCCCGGAATCATGTACGTGTTGTAAGGCGTGGCCTCCTTGAGATGCGCACGGGTCAATTTGCCGTTGTACCGCTCACCCAGACCGTAGATGACGGTCGGATCGGTCTGCAACTGCATGCCCAGCGCCATCCGACGCACGAACACGCCGGCAATCTGGCCTCGTTCCTGGGGCACTCCGGTTTCCTTCTCCACCAGAGAAGCCATGATCAATGCCTGATAAGGCTCGGAATACGGCGCATCGGCGGAGCGATTTTCCCACTCTTTGGCCAACACCTCGTCGAGGCGATCAAACGCCTTTTTCAGCAGCTCGGTGTCGGATACCCCGCGCACGAACCGGTAGGTATCGGGAAAGAATCGACCCTCAGGAAAAAGGCCTTTGTGGCCAATTCGGGCCATCACCTCGCTGTCGCTCAGACCGGTCAGGGTCTGCTCGATCTTTTCGTCTTTCGCCAGCGCGGCACGTACCTGATGGAAGTTCCAGCCCTCGACCAGAGTCAGGCTGTACTGAACCACATCGCCGCGCTTCCACAGTTCGATCAGGCCCTTGACGGTCATGCCCGGCTGCATGCGGTACTCGCCCGTGTGGATCGGTGTGCCCGCCAGGTTGAAGCGCCAATAAATGCGCAGCCAGAAAGCGTCCTTGATCACCCCGTCGGCTTCAAGTCCGAGAATAGTGCGGGTCGGCGTGGACCCCTTGGGCACATCCAGCAGTTCTTCCTGCGTGATGTTCAGGGGCTGTTCCAGTGCCGAATGAATCTTCCAGGCGCTGGCGCCCAGCAGCAGCCCTGCCAGAACCAGTCCGGTTTCCAGCAGCAGCAAAAGTTTACGTCTCACAAATCAGGCATCCAGTAGCGTGCGGGCAATGGTTTGCAGTTTACGGGTGAGCGGCCCAACCGGCCAGCTCAGTGCAGCGTACGCGCGTACCGGCCAGACGCCATACACGCTGTTGCAGACAAAGACTTCATCGGCCCATTGCAGCTGCTCAAGGTTGATATCGGTGATTTGCACGGCAATACCCGCTGAAGCTGCCTGATACAGCAGCTCGGCGCGCATCACACCCGCCACGCCGCAGCGTTTCAGATCCGCCGTGACCAGCACGCCGTCGCGTACCAGAAACAGATTGCTGAACACACCTTCGATCACACGACCTGCCTGATCGAGCATCAAGCCTTCGGCGTGCTCGCTGTCCTGCCACTCGGCGCGGGCGAGAACCTGTTCCAGACGATTGAGGTGCTTGAGCCCGGCCAGCAAGGGCTGAGCAGATAAACGCGTCGAACAAGGGAACAGGCGAATGCCTTTCTCGGCATTCACGGCAGGATAGGCAACCGGGGGATTGCCTTGCAAAATGCGTCGGCCCCGAGCCGAAGGGTCCGGCGCATAACCGCGCAAGCCGTCGCCACGGGTGAGGATAAGCTTGAGCACCCCCTCGCCCATGGCCCCTGCACAGGATTGCAGTTCGCTGCGGATCAACTCGATATCGGCAGCGATGGCCAGCCGCGTACAACCTTCGGCCAGGCGCAGCATGTGACGATCCAGCAGCAGTGGCTGGCCGCCACGTACGGCGATGGTTTCGAACAGACCATCACCGTAAGCCAGGCCGCGATCTTTCAGCGACAGAGCGTCAGCCGGTTGACCGTCGACCCAGCAGTCCATCAGCCGGCGAACCGACGGAACGCCAACGTACCGTTGGTGCCGCCAAACCCGAACGAGTTGGACAGCACGACGTCGATGTCCATGTTGCGCGCCGTGTGGGGCACGAAATCGAGATCGCAACCCTCATCCGGTTCATCGAGGTTGATGGTCGGCGGCGCCACCTGGCTGTTGATGGCCAGCACACTGAAGATCGCCTCGACCGCGCCAGCCGCACCCAACAGGTGTCCGGTCATGGACTTGGTGGAGCTGACCGCCAGTTTATAGGCGTGATCACCGAACACCGACTTGATCGCATTGGCTTCGGCGAGATCGCCGGCCGGGGTCGAGGTGCCGTGAGCGTTGATGTACTGCACCTGATCGATGTTGATCTTCGCATCGCGCAACGCATTGGTGATGCAGCGTGCTGCACCGGCACCATCGGCGGGCGGCGAAGTCATGTGGAACGCATCGCCACTGGTGCCGAAGCCGATCAGCTCGGCGTAAATGGTCGCACCACGGGCCTTGGCATGCTCGAGTTCCTCGAGCACCAGGGCACCGGCACCGTCCGACAGGACGAAACCGTCACGGCCCTTGTCCCATGGGCGGCTGGCACGGGTCGGCTCGTCGTTGCGGGTCGACAGCGCACGGGAAGCACCGAAGCCGCCCATGCCCAGACCGCACGCAGCCATTTCGGCACCGCCGGCAATCATCACGTCGGCTTCGTCGTACATGATGTTGCGGGCCGCCATGCCGATGCAGTGCGTACCGGTGGTACACGCTGTGGCGATGGCATAGTTGGGCCCCTGTGCACCCAGATGGATGGACAGGAAGCCGGAAATCATATTGATGATCGAGCCAGGCACGAAGAACGGAGAAATCCGGCGCGGGCCGGTCTCGTGCAGGGTGCGACTGGTTTCTTCGATGTTGGTCAGACCGCCGATACCCGAACCCATGGCCACGCCGATGCGCTCACGGTTGGCATCGGTGACTTCCAGACCGGCATTGCGTACGGCCTGGAAGCCGGCCGCCAGACCGTACTGAATGAACAGGTCGAGCTTGCGCGCTTCCTTGACCGAAAGGTATTCCTCGACATTGAAGCCCTTTACCGAGCCGCCAAAGCGGGTGGAATAGGCAGAAAGGTCGGTGTGTTCGATCAGACCAATGCCACTGCGGCCAGCCAGAATGCCCTGCCAACTGCTCGGCACATCGGTGCCCAGTGGCGACAACATACCCATACCGGTGACTACGACGCGTCTACGCGACACAGCACTCTCCTTTTTCAAATGACGATTTTGTTTCAGGCCTAAAGAAAAAACCGCACGCCATGATGGCAGTGCGGTTTTTCCATGACAGCGAGCAACGATTACAAACTATTACGCCTGATGAGCGTTAATGTAGTCGATTGCAGCTTGTACAGTAGTGATCTTCTCAGCTTCTTCGTCAGGGATTTCGGTCTCGAATTCCTCTTCCAGAGCCATCACCAGCTCAACGGTGTCAAGGGAGTCGGCACCCAGGTCGTCAACGAAGGAAGATTCGTTCTTCACTTCTTCTTCTTTAACACCCAGTTGCTCGGCAACGATTTTCTTGACGCGCTCTTCGATGGTGCTCATACCTTGTTTTCACTCCTAATGGACAAATTCAGGCAGCTGGCCAGTGGGTAAGTGTATAGAAAGGCTTTTCAGCTTTTCAACCGAAAGCTTCACTCCTCGAACCCTGCAGCCCTCTGCCTATAAATAGATTGCAGCTTTATAACGGATTTTAGACAGCTCGTATGACATTTTTTTGAAGCAATCCGTCACATTTTACTTACATGTACATCCCGCCGTTCACCGGGATTGTAGCCCCGGTCACGTATGCCGCACCGTCGGATGCAAGAAAAGCGACCACGGACGCGATCTCTTGAGCTTGTCCCAGACGGCCCAGCGGAATCTGTGTCTGCAAGGCTTCACGCTGTGCCTCAGGCAGTTCACGAGTCATATCGGTGTCGATGAACCCCGGGGTTACCGAGTTGACCGTAATCGAACGCGAACCGACTTCACGCGCCATGGCACGACTGAAACCTTCCAGACCGGCCTTGGCGGCTGCGTAGTTTACTTGGCCAGCGTTGCCCATGGCACCCACCACCGAGCCAATACTGATAATTCGACCCCAGCGCGCCTTGGTCATGCCGCGCAGAACGCCCTTGGACAGGCGATACAGACTGTTCAGGTTGGTATCGATCACGTCGTACCACTCGTCGTCTTTCATGCGCATCATCAGGTTATCGCGAGTGATACCGGCATTGTTGACCAGGATCGCGACCGGAGCACCGAATTGTTCCTGAATGCTCGCCAGCACTGCGGTGACCGATTCGTCACTGGTGACGTTGAGTTCGAAACCTGCACCCTGAATGCCATTTTCTTTCAGGGTCGCAGCAATGCGCTCGGCGCCCGAAGCGGAAGTCGCGGTGCCGACAACGATGGCGCCCTGACGACCCAGTTCCAGTGCGATAGCCTGGCCGATACCACGGCTTGCGCCGGTGACCAGTGCAACTTTACCTTGCAGACTCATGCAAGCTTCTCCTGATTCAGACAGCCGCTGCGCGAGCAGCAGCGAAAGCGTCTGGGGTATTGAGGTTGGAAGTCGAAACGCCTTCGGCGCAACGTTTGTTCAGACCGGCCAGCACTTTGCCAGGACCGCACTCGACCAGGCTGGTAGCGCCTTTCGCAGCCAGAGTCTGTACGGACTCGACCCAGCGAACCGGCTTGTAGAGTTGTTCGAGCAGATCACGCTTGAGCGTTTCCAGATCCACCGGCACCTGAGCGCTGACGTTCTGCACCACAGGAATCTGCGGCGCCTGCCAGTCAATGGCCGCGATGGATTCGGCGAAACGCTCGGCAGCCGGGCGCATCAGCTCGCAGTGGGATGGCACGCTGACCGGCAGCGGCATGGCACGCTTGGCGCCACGAGCCTTGCAACCTTCAATGGCGCGCTCGACGGCTGCCTTGGCACCGGCAATCACCACCTGGCCCGGAGAGTTGAAGTTCACCGCACTGACCACTTCGCCTTGCGCCGCTTCGGCACAGGCCGCCAACACATCGGCGTCCTCCAGACCAAGGATGGCAGCCATGCCGCCCTGCCCGGCCGGAACGGCTTCCTGCATGAGCTGGCCACGGCGCTCGACGAGCTTTACCGCGTCCGCCAGGCTCAGGCTGCCGGCAGCGACCAGAGCACTGTATTCACCCAGGCTGTGACCGGCAACGAAGGCCGGGCGCACACCACCTTCCGCCAGCCACAGGCGCCACAGGGCGATCGAAGCGGTCAGAATGGCCGGTTGGGTTTTGTCGGTTTGGTTGAGCAGCTCTTCCGGCCCCTGCTGGGTCAGCGCCCACAGGTCGTAGCCCAGAGCATCGGATGCTTCTTTGAAAGTTTCGAGGATCAGCGGATGTTGCGCGCCCAGCTCGGCCAGCATGCCGAGGGACTGCGAACCCTGTCCTGGAAAGACGAATGCGAGGGAAGCAGACATGTAACAAGCCCCTAATGATCTTGTCGTCGGAAAAATGGCATCCCGATAGAGGGACGCAAGAAACTGACAGTTGGATGGCCCTTTGAACCGGGCGGTCACATTTAAGCATTGTCCGACGAAAACGCCTAAGACAACAAATCCTCCAGACGGCCGTGCAGACGCTCGGGAAGATTCTCCTGAATCTCGATCAACGCCCGCTGAATGGCACTCTGAAACCCCTGAACCCCGGCTGAACCGTGACTTTTCACCACAATGCCCTGCAAGCCGAGGAAGCTTGCGCCGTTATGTCGCGCCGGTGCCAGTTCAGCCTGCAATCGTTTCATCAATGGCAGCGCCAAGGCCCCCACTGCACGGGATGCAAGGTTTTTTTTGAACAAGGCTTCGATACGCGCAGCGATCATCGTCGCAAGACCTTCGCTGGACTTGAGCAGGATATTGCCGACAAAACCGTCGCAAACCACTACGTCCGCCTCACCGCGATACAAACCATCGCCCTCGATAAAGCCGATGTAGTTGATCCCCCGGGCAGCCTGCAACAACGTTGCAGCCAGCTTGACCTGCTGGTTGCCCTTGATGTCTTCGGTGCCGATGTTCAGCAGCGCTACGCGAGGCCGGACAATACCCAGCGTCTGCGCCGCCACCGACCCCATCACCGCAAACTGCAGCAGATGCTCGGCGCTGCAATCGACATTGGCACCCAGATCAAGCAACTGACAGTAGCCCTTCTGAGTAGGGATCGCAGCAACCATGGCCGGACGATCAATCCCCGGCAGGGTCTTGAGCACAAATCGCGAAAGCGCCATCAGCGCACCGGTGTTACCGGCACTGACACAAGCCTGAACCTTGCCGTCACGCAGCAATTCAAGGGCGACACGCATCGACGAGTCCGGCTTGCCGCGCAGGGCCTGGGCAGGTTTTTCGTCCATGGTGATGACTTCGGACGCCGGAACAATCGTCAGGCGCGCGCGATCGGCAGCCGATTGGCCAGTGATCAATTCTTCAAGGAGGGAGGGTTGACCGACAAGGGTCAGGTGTAGCGAGGGCGTAGCAGAAAGGCAAGCAAGGCTGGCCTGAACAATGCTGCGGGGACCGAAGTCCCCGCCCATTGCGTCAATCGCGATGACTTGAGCGGACAAGTGATTACTCGTCAGCGCCCTTGTCGATCACTTTACGGCCACGGTATACGCCTTCTGGCGATACGTGGTGACGCAGGTGAACTTCACCGGTGGTTTTTTCTACGGACAGGGTGCTAGCCTCGAGAGCGTCGTGCGAACGGCGCATGTCACGGGCAGAGCGGGATTTTTTGTTCTGCTGAACAGCCATAATTGATTAACTCCTAAACGTTTGGGTCACGCTTTAACTGCGCCAATACACTGAACGGGTTGGACCGCGTTACCTCGTCCTCGCTCGGTTCGGGTTCATCTGCTCCCGCCGGCTGCTGGCATTCTTCCGGATGATGAGCAGGCACAATGGGCAAGGCGAGCAAAAGCTCCTCCTCGATCAGTGACTGCAGATCCAAAGGATCTTCGCCCAGTTCCAGCACGTCATAACCTTTCGGTAACGACTGGGTATTCGCACCCTCCTTCACCACGGCGTAACTGCATTCGCTGTGGATCGGCAGGGTGACCAGCTCAAGACAACGCTGGCAAACCATTTTGACTTCGGTGTCGATAAAGCTGTGGATCACCACAGATTTACGTTCATCTCGTTCAAAAACGAATTTGGCCTGCACCGTACCGACATCGTCGGAAAGCGGGTCGCAGAGTCTCTTCAAATCGGCCAGCAGCAGTTCACCTTGAAGGGTGGTGCCACGATCAGCCAATTTGCGCGGGTCAACGTGAGGTGGAATCGGGTCATTCAACATAGGCGCAGCATTATAGGGATGCACCCGCCCATGTCAAAGGAAATTCCGCCCTGTCCGTCACTTACGCGGCTCCGCTAGAATCTGCAGCCTGCCTCTGGAGATGCGAATGCTGCCTTTATTACTCGCTTCAAGCTCGACCTATCGTCGGGAATTGCTCAACCGCCTGCGCCTGCCGTTCGTCTGCAGCTCGCCGGACATCGATGAAAGTCATCGCCCGGGCGAATCAGCCATCGAACTGGTCAAACGCCTCGCCGAACAGAAAGCCCGGGCGCTAGCCGACAGCCACCCCGCTCACCTGATCATCGGCTCCGATCAGGTCGCCGTACTCGGCGAGCGCATCATCGGCAAGCCACATACTTTCGACAAAGCCCGCGAACAACTACTGGCCGCCAGCGGCGCCAGCGTGACCTTTCTGACCGGCCTGGCATTGCTCAACAGCCAGACGGATCACTGCCAGGTCGACTACGTGCCTTTCACCGTCCATATGCGCACACTGGATCAGGCACGCGTCGAGCGCTACCTGCATGCAGAACAACCTTACGACTGCGCCGGCAGTTTCAAGGCCGAAGGCCTGGGCGTAAGCCTGTTCCAGTCCACCGAAGGCCCTGATGCCACCAGCCTGATCGGATTGCCGCTGATTCGCCTGATCGACATGCTGCTGGCGGAAGGCGTTCAGATTCCCTGAGCCACAAAAAACCGGCCACGAAGGCCGGTTCCCTTATGCTGCAATCAATCAGCGCAACGACGGACCGTTGAATCCCATCCACATTGCCAACTGCTCGGCCACACTGGCGCCCAGCTTTTTCGAGAAGCGATCGAACGGCGATTCCTGAACGGTGAAATCCACCAGCTCCTTTTCGCCAATCACGTCACGCGCCACAGAACTGGCATTACCCAGACCATCGATCAATCCCAGCGGCAGCGCCTGCTCGCCGGACCAGACCAACCCGGAGAACAGCTCCGGATGCTCTTTATCTTTCAGGCGATCACCACGACCCTGCTTGACGCTATTGATGAACTGATTGTGCGTGGTATCCAGCACACTCTGCCAGAAGGCCGTTTCATCAGGCTTCTGCGGCTGGAACGGATCGAGGAAGGACTTGTGCTCACCGGAGGTGTAAGTACGACGCTCGACACCCAGCTTCTCCATGGTGCCGACAAAACCGTAACCCGCCGCCGTCACACCGATAGAGCCCACCAGACTGGCCTTGTCGGCATAGATCTGATCCGCCGCACTGGCGATGTAGTAGGCTCCGGACGCACCAAGATCGGAGATTACCGCATACACCTTGGTATCCGGGTGCAGAACGCGCAGACGCTTGATCTCGTCATACACATAACCCGACTGCACCGGACTGCCGCCCGGGCTGTTGATGCGCAGGATCACGCCCTTGACCTTCTTGTCCTCGAACGCCGCTCGCAGACTGCCGACAATATTGTCGGCACTGGCCGGTTCCTTGTCGGCAATCATGCCGGTGACATCGATCAACGCGGTGTAGCTGGAGCCGCGCGTAGCGCTCTTTTCCATATCCATCAACGGCGTGAACAGGATCAGCGCAACAAAAAGATAAACAAACGTCAGCAACTTGAAGAAGATGCCCCAGCGCCTGGAGCGACGCTGCTCCTGCACACTGGCCAGCAACGTCTTTTCCAGCAGCTTCCAGCTTTTCGCATCACCCTCGTCGGCAGTTGCCTTGGCCGGTGCTTTCCATTCGTCGGTCATGCCATCCACCCCAGCAAAAACGTATCAAGCCTGCTGACCCAGCCAGGCATGCAATTCAGAAAACCGATCAATCGACAGTCGTGGCTCAAACTGCTGCAACGACTCGATTGACTGCGCCCCATAACTGACCGCCACCGAGCCCATGCCGGCATTACGCGCCATCTGCAGATCAAAGGACGAATCCCCGACCATCAGCGCCTGGCCTGCAGATACACCGCAGTGCGCCAGGATCTGCTCCAGCATCAGAGGATGCGGTTTGCTCGCGGTTTCATCGGCAGCACGGGTGATATCGAAATAGTCCTCCCAGCCATGCGCCTTGAGCACCCGATCCAGCCCGCGACGATTCTTGCCGGTCGCGACCGCCAGGTGATAACCATCCTCGCGAAACGACGTCATCGACTCGAGCACACCTTCGAACAATGGTGAGGGCACCGTCTCCGCCGCGATGTAGTGCTCGGCATAAAACTCCCGAAACGCGATCATTTCGCCATCGCTGATTTCCGGGTACAACGTGCGGATCGCCTCGGGCAGACCCAGACCGATGATGCCCTTGACGGCAAAATCGTCACGCAACTCGAACCCCGAACACCCCGATGCCGCATGCATCGCCTCGACGATCCGACCAATGGAATCGGCCAGGGTGCCGTCCCAATCGAAAATCAGCAGTTTGTAATCAGGGTGCCGCACTCAGACGCTCCACAGTCTTGGCCCACATCTCATCGACAGGGGCCTGCAAATTCAGCTTGCCACCATCGGGCAACGGCACGGTGAGCATGTAGGCATGCAGAAACAGACGCTTGCCGCCCAGATCGCGAATTTCCCTGGTGAAATTGTCATCGCCGTACTTGCTGTCGCCGGCAATGCAATGCCCTGCGTGCAGGGTATGAACGCGAATCTGGTGGGTACGACCGGTCACCGGCTTGGCCTCGACCATGGTCGCAAACTCGCCGAAACGACGCAGGACCTTGAACACGGTCAGCGCCTCCTTGCCTTCGTCATTGACTTCGACCATACGCTCGCCGGAACGCAGGTTGCTCTTGAGCAGCGGCGCACGGACCTGCTTGATGGAAGTCGCCCAGTGGCCGCGCACCAGCGCCATGTAGCGCTTGTCGACGCCATCACCGCGCAACTGCTCGTGCAAGTGGCGCAGCATGCTGCGCTTCTTGGCGATCATCAGCAGACCGGAAGTGTCGCGGTCGAGGCGATGCACCAGTTCCAGCTCCTTGGCGTCGGGGCGCAACTGACGAAAGGCTTCGATCACGCCGAAATCCAGGCCGCTGCCACCGTGAACTGCAATGCCCGCGGGCTTGTTGATCACGATCAGCGCCTTGTCTTCGTACACAATCGACGCTTCCAGGCGCTGCAACAACCCCTGAGCCACTGGAACGGGTTCGTCACGCTCCGGCACGCGAACCGGCGGCACGCGCACGATATCACCGGCCTGCAGCTTGTATTCGGGCTTGATCCGACCTTTGTTAACCCGCACTTCGCCTTTGCGCAAAATGCGATAAATCAAGGTCTTGGGCACGCCTTTGAGCCGGGCGAGGAGAAAATTGTCGATTCGTTGGCCGGCATATTCCGGCGAGACCTCAAGCAATTGAACGCCTGGAGTCGAAGGGGCAGTAGTCGTCATGCGGCGGATAATAACAATTTTTATGGATTTGAAGCACTTAATCATTGCTGCTATAGTCGCGAACGCCGCCAAAAGCGGCCTGGACAGCGGAACCACGGTCAACAACCGGCCCTGACCAACGCAATTCACCAGGACGCAAGGCCGTCCTACGGGGCTTTCGCTACGTAACGGTGGAGTTTGCAGCTGTAACAAGCGCAGGTGACATGAGGCCTGAATCACGCCGCAAAGCAGAGTTCTGACTCGCCACGCGAGCCATATTCACGGCCAGTTCACAAAGTGCGGTCAGCCGCGGATGACCCCGAGCGAAAACGCCGGAAACACCGCCTGAATTAGCCATGATGCGTGACCTCCCCTTCCGGAGCTCACGGTAAATGCCAACCCGCTGCGGATTCTGCGCGCGGCAGCACCCGAATTATCAGGGATACGTGTAGGGTGGAGATGCACAACCGCTGGACTGTGTAGCAACAGGTTTTATCAAGACGCTTCATCTCGTCCACAGCCGCGGTTGATTCCTCCTCCTGACTGAGTGCTTAAGTAGCCACAGCAAGCAGGACGCGTACGTCGCGATAACGGCCCAATTGGCCGGACATCGCTGGACACGGGAATGGCCAGCCACTCCCGACGCACCTGACACCGACCGTGAGAAGTCGTGTGTGCCGAACGCCGTTTCCGGCAGCCCGGAAACCGACGGTACTACATGAAAAGAATGCTGATTAACGCAACTCAACCCGAAGAGTTGCGTGTTGCACTGGTAGATGGCCAGCGCCTCTACGACCTGGACATCGAATCCGGTGCACGCGAGCAGAAAAAGGCCAACATCTATAAAGGCCGTATCACTCGCATCGAACCAAGCCTTGAGGCTGCCTTTGTCGATTTCGGCTCCGAGCGCCACGGCTTCCTGCCCCTCAAGGAAATCTCCCGCGAATACTTCAAGAAAGCCCCTGAAGGCCGCGTCAATATCAAGGACGTCCTGAGCGAAGGCCAGGAAGTCATCGTTCAGGTCGAAAAAGAAGAACGTGGCAACAAGGGCGCAGCCCTGACCACCTTCATCAGCCTGGCCGGTCGTTATCTGGTCCTGATGCCGAACAACCCGCGTGCCGGCGGCATCTCCCGTCGCATCGAAGGCGAAGAGCGCAACGAACTGCGTGAAGCGCTGAACGGTCTGGTCGCTCCGGCCGACATGGGCCTGATCGTGCGCACTGCCGGCCTGGGCCGCAGCAGCGAAGAAATGCAGTGGGACCTCGACTACCTGCTGCAACTCTGGACCGCGATCAAGGAAGCCTCCCTGGATCGTTCCGCGCCGTTCCTGATCTACCAGGAAAGCAACGTCATCATCCGCGCCATCCGCGATTACCTGCGCCAGGACATCGGCGAAGTACTGATCGACAGCGTTGAAGCCCAGGACGAAGCCCTGACCTTCATCCGCCAGGTAATGCCGCAGTACGCCAGCAAGATCAAGCTGTACGAAGACAGCGTCCCGCTGTTCAACCGTTTCCAGATCGAAAGCCAGATCGAGACCGCTTTCCAGCGCGTGGTCGAACTGCCTTCCGGCGGCTCCATCGTCATCGATCCGACCGAGGCCCTGGTGTCCATCGACATCAACTCGGCGCGCGCCACCAAAGGCAGCGACATCGAAGAAACCGCCCTGCAGACCAACCTTGAAGCCGCCGAAGAAATCGCCCGTCAGTTGCGCCTGCGCGACATCGGCGGCCTGATTGTCATCGACTTCATCGACATGACCCCTGCCAAAAACCAGCGCGCCGTGGAAGAGAAAGTCCGCGAATGCCTGGAAGCCGACCGTGCCCGCGTGCAGATCGGCCGCATTTCGCGCTTCGGCCTGCTGGAAATGTCCCGTCAGCGCCTGCGCCCTTCGCTCGGCGAAAGCAGCGGCATCGTCTGCCCGCGCTGCAGCGGCACCGGCATCATCCGTGATGTCGAATCGCTGTCCCTGGCGATCCTGCGCCTGATCGAAGAAGAAGCCCTGAAAGATCGCACCGCCGAAGTCCGCGCCCAGGTGCCGATCCCGGTAGCAGCATTCCTGCTGAACGAAAAACGCAACTCGATCACCAAGATCGAACTGCGCACCCGGGCCCGCATCGTCATTCTGCCGAACGATCATCTCGAAACCCCGCATTTCGAAGTTCAGCGTCTGCGTGACGACAACCCGGAAGCCGCCAACAATCAGTCCAGCTACGAAATCGCTGCTGCCGCTGCCGAAGTCGAAGAGGCTCAACCCGCTGCGGCAACCCGCACCCTGGTTCGCCAGGAAGCTGCGGTCAAGACCGCTCCTGCCCGCGCCAACGCTCCGGCTCCGACCGAAGTCGCCGCTCCGGCGCCAGCCC
Organism: Pseudomonas sp. BW7P1; assembly: GCF_024981055.1. Classification (NCBI taxonomy): domain Bacteria; kingdom Pseudomonadati; phylum Pseudomonadota; class Gammaproteobacteria; order Pseudomonadales; family Pseudomonadaceae; genus Pseudomonas; species Pseudomonas sp. BW7P1. The sequence goes on from NZ_CP103374.1 coordinate 4,594,772, forward strand.
CGGTTGCCGCACCAGAGCCAAGCCTGTTCAAAGGTCTGGTGAAGTCGCTGGTCAGCCTGTTCGCCACCAAGGAAGAGCCTGTTGCTCCGGTTGTGGTTGAAAAGCCTGCCGCCGAGCGTCCGGTCCGCAACGAAGAGCGTCGCAACGGTCGTCAGCAGAGCCGCAACCGCAACGGTCGCCGCGATGAAGAACGCAAGCCGCGCGAAGAGCGTGCTCCACGTGAAGAACGCGCACCGCGTGAGCCACGTGAAGAGCGTCAGCCTCGTGAAGCCCGCGAACTGCGTGAGCCACGCGAGTCCCGTGACGAAGCGCCGGCAGCCCGCGAAGAACGCGCACCACGCGCCCCTCGTGAAGAACGTGCACCACGTGCTCCGCGTGAAGACCGCAAGCCGCGTGGCGAGCGCGAAGAACGCGTACGTGAACTGCGTGAACCTCTGGATGCTGCACCGGCCGCCGCTGCCGCTGTTGCTGCCACCGCTGACGAGCGTCCGGCCCGTCAGCCGCGTGAGGAGCGTGCGCCACGCCCTCCGCGTGAAGAGCGCCAACCACGTGCCGAACAGGCCGCTGCTGCCGTGGTTGAAGAAGACATCACCACCAACGAAGAGCAACTGCCGGAAGACGGTTCGGAAAACGCCGAAGGCGACCGTCCACGCCGCCGCTCCCGTGGTCAGCGTCGTCGCAGCAACCGTCGCGAGCGTCAGCGTGATGCCAACGGCAACGTGATCGAAGGTTCGGAAGAGTCCGCCGAGAACGCTGAAACCACCGAGCCGAGCACTGCCGACCTGGCCGCTGGCCTGGCTGTTACTGCGGCCGTTGCCAGCACCGTGATCAGCGCGCCGGCCGAAGCTCAGGCCCATCAGCAAGCCGAACGCGCCACCGCTGCAACGCTGGAAACCGCTTCGGTAGAGGCTCCGGTTGTTGAAGCCACCACTCCGGTCGAAGTGGTTGCTGCTCCGGAAGTCGAAGTGGCGCCGGTTCGCGAAGCTCAGCCTCAGGTTGAAGTCGCCGCCGAACCTGCTTTCGTCACCCAGGCGCCTGTTGCAGTCGCAGAGCCGGTGGTCGAAACCGTCGCTGAAACCGTGACCGAAACCGTGCGCGAGGTTCGTGAAGAGCAGACCGCTTTCAACTGGGTGGCCGAGCCGGCTGTCGCCGAAACGCCAGCGCCAGCGGTTGAAGCGCCTGTCGTGGAAGAAGCCAGGGCCGCTGAACCCGTGGTTATTGCCGAACCGGCACCTGTCATGGAAGCGCCGGCAGCAGAAGCACCAGCGCCAGTCGCTGCGCCTGCTCCGGTCAGCGCTCTGACCCCAAGTGGCCGCGCACCGAACGACCCGCGTGAAGTGCGTCGTCGCAAGCGTGAAGAAGAGCGTCTGCAGAAGGAAGCCGAACTGGCTGCCGCAGCCGCTGCCGCTCCTGCCGCTGCCGAAGTGGTCGAGGCAGCCCCTGCCCCGGTCGCTGAAGAAACTGCCGTAGAAGTGATTGCCGAAGCACCACGCTCCGTTCAGGACGCGGTCGAGCACCACGAACAGGCCCAGGAAAAAGAACACGAGACCAAACCTCTCGTCTGATTCCGAGCGCCAATGAAAAGCCCCGCCTGGTGATCCAGGCGGGGCTTTTTCATGTCTCGTGGTTTGTCAGGCTTGCGGAAAAACCAGCGCCTGAGGCACATCGATATCCCACAGCACTCCGGGATCATCCACCGCCACTTCCACCACCCGCCCCTGTTTGAACAAAGCCCTGGCTCCGCGATCACCGGACAATGCCATCAACCCCGGCCCGAATGAACGACCGAATCCGACCGGATGCCCAAACTCGCCACTTTGCACCGGCACACTGACCGTATCGTCGGCAATCGCCGCCACTACCTGTTCAATGCTCGATGGCAGGATGAACGGCATGTCACCCAGCACAATCAGCCAGCCATCGACATCCGTGCAAGCCGAGACACCCGCCGCGATGCTGTCGCCCATGCCCGCAGACTCGATCGAAACAATGTCACACTCGTATGCCTGTGCCATACGCATTGCCTGCGGCCGCGCTTCGGTCGTTACCAATACGCGTTTGTCGAGACTCGTCGGCAGGTTAACCAGTACCTGCTCGATCACCGAACGCACGGCACCGTCGCGCCCGGCGCAGTCGGCCAGCAACTTGTCCTTGTCAGCACCCGCCACTTCGCGAAAGCGGCTGCCCTCGCCTGCCGCCAGCACAATCACTCCAATGGATCGACTCATGCCCGTTCCGCCTTCTTGCGTTCCAATTCGACACCATTCTTGATCGCCACGATTTCCGCCAGCAGCGACAACGCGATCTCTGCCGGGGCGTGACTGCCGATCGGCAAACCGATCGGCCCATGCAATCGAGCGATGGCCGCTTGCGACAAGCCTAGCTCAGCCAGGTATTCCCGGCGCTTGAGGCTGTTGGCACGTGAACCCAGGGCGCCGACGTAAAACGCCCTGGAGTCCAGCGCCGTCAGCAGCGCCATGTCGTCCAGACGCGGATCGTGAGTCAGGGCAACAATGGCGGTGCGTTCGTCGGTTTGAATGCTCAGCACGGCCTCGTCCGGCATCCCCGGGACAAAACGGCCATGCTGTTCTTCCCAGTCATACACGAACTCGGTGCGGGGATCACAGATCAGCACTTCGAAATCCAGCAACCGCGCCATCTCGGCCACATAACGCGACAACTGCCCGGCACCGATCAGCAGCAAACGCCAGCGCGGGCCGTAAACGGCGCGAAGGGTCTTGCCATCGAAGACCAGTGAGTCCGTTTTGTTTGCTGGCGAAACAATCACTTCCCCGCTTTCCAGATTCAGCTCACGAGCAACGATTTCGTGAGCCTCACAACGAGCCAGCAGTTCGGCGACCCACGCCGGATTACCGACCCGTTCCTCGGTCAGGCGCAAAGTGCCGCCGCAAGGCAGGCCGAACCGCGCCGCCTCCTCCCGCGTCACGCCGTAGGTGATCAACTGCACCGGTGGCCCGTCGGCGGGAATCCGCCCATCGTGCAGGCGGGCGATCAGATCGTCCTCGACACAACCGCCGGACACCGAACCGATCACTACGCCATCCTCGCGCAACGCCAGCATCGCGCCGGGCGCCCGGGGCGCGGTGCCCCAGGTCTGCACGACAGTGAACAGCACTACCCGCTGCCCGGCACGGCGCCACTCGAGCACGCTGCGCAGGACATTGAGATCGGCGCTGTCCATCACGCTCGCGCCTTTTGCCAGCCCTGCAACTGGTAGCGCACCGGCAGGTTGCGAATGCGCTGGCCGGTCGCGGCGAAGATCGCGTTACACAGCGCCGGCGCAATCGGCGGCACACCCGGCTCGCCCACACCACCCAACGGCACCTCGCCCGGCGGCGTCACCAGATGCACCGCCACTTCCTTTGGCGCCAACGACATGCGCGCCACTTCATACATATGGAAGTTATCCTGTTGCACCTTGCCGTCCTTGAAGCTGATTTCGCCCCACACGGCATTGCCCAGGCCCATCACACAGGCGCCTTCGAACTGCGAACGGATCCGCTCGGGGTTGATCTGCGACCCGCAATCCACGGCGATGTCAGCCTTGTGCACGATCAGCGTACCGTCGTCCTTGACCTCGACTTCGATCACCGCCGCCACATAAGTCACGAAGCTGTAATGCACTGCCAGGCCGAGTCCACGGCCCTTGGGTAATTTCCGCCCCCAACCGGCCGCCTTGGCCGCCGTTTCCAGCACCGTGCGCATGCGCCCGGTGTCGATCGGATAACGCTCGGGGGATTCGCCGTAGTTCCACTCTTCGCTGAGCGTGCGCGGGTCGATCTGCCGATCCGGGCCGAGCAATTTGATCTGATACTTGAGCGGGTCTTCCTTGGCCTTGTGCGCGAGCTCGTCGACAAAACTCTGGATCGCAAAACCATGGGGTATGTTCGACACCGAGCGATACCAGCCGACTCGCGTATGAACTGCGGCTTCAGGATTCTCCAGACGCACGTTGGGAACCGCATAGGCCATGTTGGTGAACCCCATGCCCAGCTCGAACGCGGCTTCGTGATTCATGCCCGGCGCGAACAGCGCGGAGATGCTCGGCGCCACCGTGCGATGCAGCCAGGCAGACGGCAAACCGTCCCTGCCCACGCCGGCCTTGAGGTACTCGGCCGACACAGTGTGGAAATACGAATTGTGGATGTCGTCTTCCCGCGTCCACTGGACCCGCACAGCCTTGCCGGGAAACTCTTTGGCCAGAATGGCGGCTTCGACAACGAAATCCGGCTTGGACTTGCGACCGAAACCACCGCCGAGCAGGGTCACGTTGAAGGTCACGCTATCGAACGGCAGACCGAGGCGCTCGGCAATTCGCTCACGGGTGACCTGCGGCGCCTGGCTTGGCGCCCACGCTTCGCACACGCCCTCTTGATAGCGGGCGATGGCCACCATCGGCTCCATCGGCGCCTGTGCAAGATGCGGCAAGTAATAGGACGCTTCCAGCGTGCTGGCAGCGCTGCCGATGGCTTTGTCGATGTCACCGGTGTTGCGCACGACCTTGCCCGGTTTCAGCGATGCGGCTTCCAGCTCCTTGCGATAGGCAATCGAGTCGTAGCTGGCGTTCGGGCCGTCGTCCCACTCGATCTTCAGCGCCTCGCGGCCCTTGAGCGCCGCCCAGGTGTTACTGGCCACCACGGCCACGCCACCCAACGGCTGGAATTCCGAAGGCAATGGGCGGGGTTCGATCTGGATGACTTTCAGCACGCCCGGCACTTTCAGCGCGGCGCTGTCGTCCACCGACTTGACCTTGCCGCCGTATACCGCAGGACGGGCGATCACCGCGTACAGCATGCCGTCGAAATGCACGTCGGCCCCGTACACGGCGCGGCCATTGACGATGTCTTCGCCGTCGATGGCCTTCGTCCCTTCCTTGCCGATGTAGCGAAATTCCGACGGTTGCTTGAGCCGCAGGCTGTCACGGGCCGGCACTGTCAGCGCACTGGCCGCGGCGGCGAGTTCACCGTAACCCAGCTCGCGCCCGGACGGTGCGTGAATGACTTTGTGCAGTTGCGCGCGGCACTCGCCGACCGGCACCTTCCACTGCGCAGCGGCCGCCTGCTCCAGCATGGTACGGGCAGCGGCGCCACAGCGACGCATCGGCTCGTACCAGTGACGCATGCTGCGCGATCCGTCAGTGTCCTGGTTGCCGAAACGCACTTCATCGCCCGGCGCCTGTTGCACTTTGACGTGGGCCCAATCGGCTTCCAGCTCATCGGCGACTACCATGGTCAGGCTGGTCCGCACGCCCTGGCCCATTTCCGAACGGTTGCAGACCACGGTCACCGTGCCGTCGGCGGCAATGCTGACGTAAACCTTCGGATCGTCGATCCAGCCATTGGGCATACCATCGGCGCCGAATTTCTTCGGTTTGTCTTCAGCCAATGCATCCTGCCAGCCCCAGCTCGCGGCCAGCACCAGCGCACCGGTGGCACCGACACCCTTGAGGAAACCCCGGCGGCTCAAGTTGCTCAGGGCAAAATCGTTCGGCAAACGGCTCATGCCTTGGCCTCCTTCAGGTGAGTGGAGGCCTGGCGGATGGCGGTCTTGATCCGGTTGTAGGTGCCGCAGCGGCAAATGTTGCCGACCATCGCCTCTTCGATCTGCTCATCGCTCGGGTTCGGGTTGGTCTTGAGCAGCGCGGTGGCAGACATGATCTGCCCACCCTGACAGAAACCGCACTGGGCCACGGCAGTGTCGAGCCAGGCTTGCTGAACGATCTGGCCAATCGGATCGGCATGCAGATTGTCGATGGTGGTGACATTCTGGCCGGTCACCGAACCGACTGGCGTAATGCAGCTGCGTACCGGCAATCCGTCGATATGAATGGTGCACGCACCGCACAGGCCCATGCCGCAGCCGAACTTGGTGCCGTTGTAACCGGCGACGTCACGGATCGCCCACAACAGCGGCATGTCCTCGGTGACATCGAGTGGATGGTCTTGGCCATTGAGTTTCAGGGTAATCATGGGCACGCCCGCATATTCAGGGAGGTTATGGGGTCGAGCAATCTGCCGCCGGAAAATCGGCGGTGGGTTCACGCAGATCGACTCAGGCTAATGAGGCTCTCTTGTGCCGACCAAAACGTCTGCACCGGGCCTTTGGTGGAGCAAAGGGTTTATCGTTAGCTGGCTAAGTTAACCCGGGATTAACAAAAAAGCCCTGCACTTTTTAAATAGTGCAGGGCTTTGGATTGCGCCTTGAAAGCGTAGTCTCAATAACGGTTGGGCTCCATTTCCAGCTCGACATTGAAACGTTCTGCAATGTCTTTCTGGATACGCTGCGCCAGATCCAGCAGTTGCAACCCGGTCGCTGCGCCGTAGTTGACCAGTACCAGCGCCTGCAACTTATGCACACCGGCATCGGCTTCACGGAAGCCTTTCCAGCCCGCCCGCTCGATCAGCCACCCCGCCGCCAGTTTCATCTGCCCGTCCGGTTGCGCGTAGGCCACCAGATCCGGGTGCTGCGCCTTGATCTGCGCCACAACGGCTGCCGACACCAGCGGGTTCTTGAAGAAACTGCCGGCATTGCCCAGCACCGCCGGGTCCGGCAGCTTCTCGCTGCGGATGCTGCAAATGGCGCGACTGACATCCGTCGGCGTCGGCTGCTCGATGCCCTGCTCGGTCAGGCGCTGACGCACCGGGCCGTATTCCAGATGCAGATGGGCGACTCGATCCAGTGCAAAGCGCACCCGCAAGATCAACCAGCGCCCAGGCTGCTGCTTGAACACGCTGTCGCGGTAAGCGAAGTGGCACTCCTCCAGACTGAAGTCGCGCAACTCGCCGGTCTGACGATCCAGCGCCGTCAGGCCGGCGAACACGTCCTTGATCTCGACCCCATAGGCACCGATGTTCTGCATCGGTGCGGCGCCGACGGTGCCGGGGATCAGGCTGAGGTTTTCCAGCCCGGAAAAACCCAGCGCCAGGGTGTGCAGGACGAACGGATGCCACGGTTCTCCAGCTTCGGCCTCGATTACCACGCGATTGCCATCGTCGCTGATGACGCGGATGCCACGACTGGCCATGCGCAGCACCAGTGCCGGGATGTCCGCTGTCAGCAGCAGGTTGCTGCCGCCGCCGATCACCAGCAACGGCACATCGTGGGCAGTCGCATAAGCCAGCGCTTCGCGCACATCCGCATCACTGCGGGCCTCGGCAAACAGTTGCGCACGAACGTCGACGCCGAAGGTGTTGAACGGTTTCAGGGAAACCTGAGGATGTACCTGCAAACTCATAACCGGCCCTTCACTTCGATCAACAACCGGTCGCAGGCGCTCTCGATCAGATCCAGCACCTGCTCGAACCCCTGATCGCCGTCGTAATACGGATCCGGCACCTCATCGATTTCGCCCTCATAGCGACGCAGGAACAGGTCCAGCTCGGCCTTGCCGGTGGACGGTTGCAGCGCCTTGAGGTTGCGCAGGTTGCTGTTGTCCATGGCGAGGATCAGGTCGTAGCTGGCGAAATCGGCGCGACTGACTTGTTGCGCCCGTTGCGCCGACAGGTCGTAACCCCGCAATCTGGCCGCGGCCTGGCTGCGCTTGTCCGGCGGATTGCCGACGTGCCAGTCGCCGGTGCCGGCGGAAGCCACTTCGACCTGAGCATCCAGGCCGGCCTCTCGCAGTTTGGCACGCAGGACGCCTTCGGCGGTGGGCGAACGGCAGATGTTGCCCAGGCACACGAACAGAACGCGCATCAGGCCTCCAGCAGGCGACGGACGCGCTCGAGGTCTTCGGCGGTGTCGACTCCGGTTGGCGGCGCGATCAACGCGTCAGCCACATGAATCCGCACGCCGTGCCACAAGGCACGCAACTGTTCGAGGGATTCGGTGTTTTCCAGCCAGCACGGCCCCCAGCTCACGAAGTCCTGAAGGAAACCGGCGCGGTAGGCGTAGATGCCGATGTGGCGGCGATACGGCACGCCTTCCGGCAGCACGTCGCGGCTCTTGGCAAATGCGTCGCGGGCCCATGGCAGGGTCGCACGACTGAAGGTCAGCGCCAGACCGTTAAGGTCACTCACAACCTTGACCACGTTCGGGTTGAACAGGGTGTCCACGTCTTCGATCGGTTCGGCCAGGGTGGCCATCCGCGCTTCGGTGTGGGCCGCGAGGTTGGCCGCGACCTGATCGATCACGCTTGGCGGGATCAGCGGTTCGTCACCCTGGACGTTGACCACGATGGCATCCGGCTCCAGGCCCAGCTTTGCAGCCACTTCAGCCAGGCGATCGGTGCCGGAGTTGTGATCTTCACGGGTCAGCACCACTTCGGCGCCGAAAGCCTTGCAGGCCTCGACGATACGCGCATCGTCGGTAGCCACGACCACACGGCTGGCGCTGCTTTTGCTCGCCTGCTCCCAGACATGCTGGATCATCGGCTTGCCGGCGATATCCAGCAGCGGTTTGCCCGGCAGGCGGGTCGAGGCATAGCGCGACGGGATGACAACGGTGAAGGCTGTGGTCATTTATCCAGACGCTCGTCGGTGGTCAGGGTGCGGGCTTCGCTTTCCAGCATGACCGGGATGCCGTCACGGATCGGGTACGCCAGGCCGGCGCCCTTGCTGATCAGTTCGGTCTTGTCGGCGCTGAGCTTGAGCGGGCCTTTGCAGACCGGGCAGGCGAGGATGTCGAGCAGTTTGGTGTCCATGAACATTCCCTGGATAAAAACGGTTTAAGGCAAAAGACGATCCGGCAACAGGCGCATCAGTTGCGTGTCGAACCAGGCCACGAAGGCTGGCGACGGCACGGCATCGACCGCCAGGTACCACCAGTCGGCGGCAGCAAAGGCGCGGCACTTCACCGCGTCCTTTTCGGTCATCACCACCGGCAATGACGGCGTGAAACTCAAGGCCTGCACACTGTATTCGGCGTGGTCGGCAAACGCGTGGGGCACAGGCCGCCAGTCTAGCGCTTCGAGGGTATTGAAGAAACGTTGCGGATTGCCGATGCCGGCGACTGCGTGCAGTGCCTGGCCGGCTGGAAAATGTTCGAGGGGCCGGCGTTCGCCGCTTTGCAGATTGACCAGCGCCGTGGGTTGCAGACGGAAAGCAAACCCGTCCTCGCGATCCTCAGGGGCACCATTGAACAGCACGCCGTCGACGCTTTGCAGACGCTCGACCGGCTCACGCAAGGGGCCTGCGGGCAGACAGCGCCTGTTGCCCAATCCGCGGGCGGCATCGATCAGCACCAGCTCAAGGTCACGGGCAAGACGATAATGCTGCATGCCGTCGTCGGAGAGGATCAGATCCAGCGGCTCACTGACCAGCAAGGCTTTGACGGCAGCGCTGCGGTTCGGGTCGATCATCAATGGCACACCGGTGCGCTGCACGATCAGCAGCGGCTCGTCGCCAGCGACGTCGGCAGGCTGATCGGCTTCGACCCGCCATGGCAATTGCGGCGGCCTGGCGCCGTAACCGCGACTGACCACCCCGACTCGCAACCCGCTGCGCCGACAGTGTTCGATCAGCCACAGGATCATCGGTGTCTTGCCGGTGCCGCCGACAGTAATGTTGCCGACCACGATCACCGGCACCGGTGACTGATAGATCTCGCCTTCACCCTCGAGAAAACGCTGGCGCTTGCCGGCCACCACGCGGCGATACAGCCACTCCAGCGGCCGCAACAGGGTCAGGGCCGGGTGCCCCTGATACCACGCGGCGAGCAGACGATCGGACATGGCCATCAGGATTTGGGCGCCGCCTCGACCGTGGTCATGCGCAGATGGCTGAAACCGAGCTTGCCGGCCGCGTCCATGGCGGTGATCACGGATTGGTGCTGTGTCTTGCCATCGGCACTGATCGACAACGGCATGCTGGTGTCGCCGTTGGATTCTTTCTGCATGGCTTCCATCAGGGTGGCCAGATCGTTCTTCGGCAGAATTTTGTTGTTCACCGAGAACACGCCTTCAGCGCTGATGGCGACGTCCAGTTGCTTGAGCTGCTGATCCTCGGCCGGCGAGCCACTGACCGCTTCCGGCAGATCGACGCGCAGCTGGGTTTCGCGGGTGAAGGTGGTGGTCACAACGAAAAACAGCAGCAGAATGAACACCACGTCGATCAGCGACGCGAGGTTGATATCGATGGTTTCCCGGGGCTTGCGACGGAATTTCACGCTTTGCCCCCGGCCAGATCGACGTCACGGTCGCCCTGCACCACTTCCACCAGTTTGATCGCTTCCTGCTCCATGCCCACCACCAGTTCATCGATGCGGCGTTGCAGGAAACGGTGGAAGAACACCGACGGGATACCGACCATCAGACCCGCCGCCGTGGTGATCAGCGCCTTGGAGATACCACCGGCCAATACCGAAGCGTTGGTGGTCATGCCGGAACCGGTGAAGGCGCTGAAAATGTCGATCATGCCCAGCACCGTGCCCAGCAGCCCGAGCAGCGGCGACATGGCGGCGATGGTGCCCAGCGCATTGACGTAGCGCTCCAGCTCGTGGATGACCCGGGCGGCCGCTTCTTCAATGCATTCTTTCATGATCTCGCGACCATGCTTGGAGTTGGCCAGGCCCGCGGCGAGGATTTCACCCAGCGGCGAGTTGGCGCGCAGTTCCTTGAGTTTTTCCGTGTTGAGCTGCTTGTCCTTGATCCAGACCCAGACCTGACCCAGCAGATGCTCAGGGGTGACGCGACTGGCGCGCAGCGTCCACAGGCGTTCGGCGACGATCGCCATGGCGGCGATGGAACTCAGAATGATCGGCAACATCATCCAGCCGCCGGATTTGACCAATTCCCACACAGTGACAGCCCCCTCGAAAAAGTGCGCCACTTTACCATACCGGTTCGCGATAAAGACCCGTCGCTCCGACGACCGTGCTCAACGGTTCTCTGCTCCCGACAATGGCGGGGCGCGCCAGAACCGGCGTTGCTGACGCATCGACCGGGCCGGTTGAAACCGGCCCAGTTGCAGATGAATGGCGCCCTGCTCGGCGCTGTCATGGATGTGTATTCCCTGTTTGCGGTAGCGGGCGACGACCGTCGGGTGCGGATGGCCGAACGAATTGCCCTGTCCACGGGAAATCAGCACAGCCTGCGGCTGCAGAACCTTGAGCAAGGCCATCGAGGAAGAACTGCGGCTGCCATGGTGCGGGGCCTGCAATCACTGGGTGGGAACCGCCAGCGCGCTGTCGAGCAGATCCCGTTCGGCAGCGCTGTCGATGTCGCCTGTCAGCAGCAACCGCTCGCCGTTGGCTTCGATCTGCAATACGCAGGAACGCTGATTGCTGTCATGGGCGTCGGACCGCTGCCATTGATGAAAGGCAACACCGTCCCACTGCCATTGCCGGCCGCTTTCACAAGCCTCGGCATTCAGCGCTTCGGGCAACCCTGGCGGATCGCCGCTGATCACCCGGCTGACCGGCAAGCCGTTTGCCACGGCCAGCGCTCCACCAGCATGGTCGGCGTCGGCATGACTGAGCATCATCAAATCGATTCGCTCCACACCCAGTTTGCGCAAGGCCGGCAGCACCACTCGCTCACCCACATCGAAATCACCGAAGCGTGGGCCGCTGTCGTACAACAATGTGTAGTGGCGGGTGCGGATCAGAATCGCCAGCCCCTGGCCGACGTCCAGCTGCCAGACATCGGCCACGCCTTCGGCGAGGCGCTCCCGAGGCGGCAATGCCAGCACCAGCAGCAACGGCCAGCCCAAAGGCCGCAATGGAACACCCCGGGGGAGCAACAGCAGCACGGCACCGATGCAGCCCAGCAACAGAATCCAACCGGGCATCGATGCGGCGACCCATGCCGGCCAGCGCCCGGCAATCAGGACCAGAACCCTGAACAATCCATCGATCAACCCGCCAGCCAGCCATAACAGACCTTCGCCGACACCGGAAATCGGCAACAGCAAGGTGCCAAGCAATGCCGTAGGGAGCACCGCAAAACTGATCCACGGCACCGCCAGCAGATTGGCCAATGGCCCACTGAGGCTGATCGGCAGGTCCAGGATCAATAACAACGGGCACAAGCCGATCGCGATCAGCCATTGCGCCCGGGTCCAGGCCTGCCACCAGCGCCAGGGCCCCAGACGACCGCCAAAGGTGAAAATCAATATCGCCACTGCCGTAAAGGACAACCACAATCCCGGACGCAGACTGGCCAGCGGTTCCATCAGCAGCACACCGTTGAAGGCCAGCAACAACGGCCACCAGGCACCGAGATGGCGAAAACGCAATCGCCACAGCAGGACCAGCGCGACCATCACGCAGGCCCGCCGCACCGGTACGTCGAACCCGGCCAGCAGGCCATATCCCAATGCCGCCATGAATGCCAGTCCACAGGCCCACGGCAGCCAGGGCCAACGCAGTGGCCACACACCGAAGCGTGCCAGCCCCGCGACCAAGCCATACATCACGGCCGCCAGCAGACCGATGTGCTGCCCGGAAATCACCAGCAGGTGCACGGTGCCGGTGTCCTGCAGGATCTGCCAGTCCTCGCGACTGAGCCCCGAGCCATCGCCCAGCACCAACGCCGCCAGCGCAGCACCCCGGCCCTGAGTGTCCACCGCCAGCAGACGCTGTCGGATGCCGTCCCGCCAGGCCCATTGCGCCGCCGCCAGCCGGTTGCCGTCCTTCACCGTGCCGGTGGCACCGATGCGTTGCGCCAGCAGCCAGGCCTCGTAATCGAAGGCATCGGGATTGAGCAGCCCGCCGGGACGTTTGAGTTTGACCGCCAACCGCCAGCGCTCGCCGCTGTTGACCGGTGGCCCGTCGTACCAGGCCAGGCGCATCAGCGATGTCAGTTTCCCGTGACGCGAACGGGCATCGGCCAACTCGAAGCGCACAACCCCGTCGCTGTTCTGGGGCAGACCAACGACCCGCCCTTCGACCCAGCGCGTTTCGCCATCCAGTTCCACCGACAGCCGATCATCCAGCGCCCACTGCGCACCGATGCACGACCAGGCAACGCCAAACAGCAAAAACGCCAGCGGATAGCTGCGAAACGGCAACAGCGTCAGTGCCATCACCGGCAGCCACAGCATCCACCCGACCGGCGGCAAGGCCGGCAAAAAAACCGGGGCCAGCAGACCGACTGCCAGCGCCATCATCCCTGTGCGCATACGCCCGTCCTTGAGAGTCCCTCTTCAGACATAGCGCTTATGGAGCGCAGGCGTCGTCAACAATTGTCACAAAGTCTGAATGGGCGCTTCGTAGAATCCAGACATACTTGCCGCCTTAACCGACCGAGAAGCCTTATGCCCCGGCGCTTATTCAAACGCTACATGCCCGACCCGACGAGCATCAGGGAACACAAATCCTTACGCTTTCTCGGTACGTTGCTGCATGACCCGAACCTCTGGCACCTCAATCGGCATTCGGTGGCCCGGGCCATGGCGGTTGGCATTTTTGCGGCTTTCCTGCCAATTCCCGCGCAGATGCTGGTGGCCGCCGCACTGGCCATCACCGTGCGCGGCAACATGCCGATTGCCGTCAGCCTGGTCTGGCTGACCAATCCGGTCACCATGCCGCCGGTGTTCTACTGCACCTACAAAGTCGGTGCGTGGCTGATGGACATCCCGGCCCGCACCCTTCCGGATTCACTGACCTGGGAATGGATCAGCGGCGAACTCTCCACCCTGTGGCAACCGTTCCTGCTCGGTTCGGTGGTGGTCGGAGTGACGCTGGGCGCCCTCGCCTATTGCCTGGTGATGTTGTACTGGCGCTGGTGGGTCGCCCGACAGTGGGCACGGCGCAGGAAAAGTCGCCAGTCATGAATGCAGAACGGCCTCCACTGTGGGAGGCCGTTTCAGGTTGCAGCGCCGATTGAATCAGGTACGCATGCCGCGCCCGCTCACCAGTAACCGCGCACAACCGAAATACAACACCACGGTCGCCACCAGCATGAAGGTGATCGCAATGCCGATACGGATGTCCGACACACCGAGGATGCCGTAACGGAAGGCGTTGACCATATGCAGCACCGGGTTGGCCAGTGATACGGTCTGCCAGAACGGCGGCAGCAAGGTGATCGAATAGAACACGCCACCCAGGTAGGTCAGCGGCGTCAACACGAACGTCGGGATGATCGAAATGTCATCGAAGTTGCGTGCAAACACGGCATTGATGAACCCCAGCAGCGAGAAAATCGTGGCCGTCAGCACCACCACCAGCACGGTGATGCCCAGGTGATGCACCTGCAGGCTGGTGAAGAACAGCGACAGAATGGTCACGATGATGCCTACCATCAGGCCCCGCAGCACGCCGCCGAGGGTGTAGCCGATCAGAATCGTGTGTGGCGACACCGGCGACACCATCAGTTCTTCGATGGAGCGCTGGAACTTGCTGCCGAAGAAACTCGACACCACGTTGCCGTATGAGTTGGTGATCACCGACATCATGATCAAACCCGGCACGATGTACTCCATATAGGAGAAACCGCCCATACCGCCGATCTGCTTGCCGATCAGGTTGCCGAAGATCACGAAGTACAGAACCATGGTGATCGCAGGCGGCAGCAGGGTTTGCGGCCAGATCCGCATGAATCGCCGGACTTCGCGGTACACGATGGTATTGAGGGCGACGAGGTTGGGGCGCAGCTCGGAACTCATACCGCCACCTTCGACAGGTTTTTTTCCACCAGGGACACGAACAGCTCCTCGAGGCGATTGGTTTTATTGCGCAGGCTCAACACCTCGATGTTCTGCAGGGCCAACTGGCCGAACAGCGCGGTGATGCCCATGGACTTGTCGACCTGGACTTCCAGGGTATGCGCATCCACCAGCCGGGCGGGATAACCGGCCAATTGTGGCGCGACACTCAAGTCGTTCTTCAGGTCGAGCAGAAAGGTTTCCACATGCAGCTGCCCAAGCAACTGCCGCATGCTGGTGTTCTCGACGATGGAGCCGTGGTCGATGATGCCGATGTTGCGGCACAACTGCTCGGCCTCCTCCAGATAATGCGTGGTGAGGATGATGGTGATGCCTTTCTGGTTCAGTTCGGTGAGGAACGTCCACATCGAACGGCGCAGCTCGATGTCCACCCCGGCGGTCGGTTCGTCAAGGATCAGCAGACGTGGCTCGTGCACCAGTGCCCGGGCAATCATCAGACGCCGCTTCATGCCACCGGACAGTGAACGCGACGGGACATCGCGCTTGTCCCACAGGCCGAGCTGGGTCAGGTACAGCTCGGCGCGTTCCTTGGCGATCTTCGCCGGAATGCCGTAGTAGCCGGCCTGGGTCACGACGATGTCGAAGGTCTTTTCGAACTGGTTGAAGTTGAATTCCTGGGGCACCACGCCGATCGAGCGTTTGAGCGCCGCGGGGTTCTTGTCCAGGTCATGACCGAAGATATTCACCGTACCGCTGGTCTTGTTCACCAGGGTGGAGAGAATGCCGATGGTCGTGGACTTGCCGGCGCCGTTGGGGCCGAGCAAGGCGAAGAAATCACCTTCGGCGACGTCCAGATCGATACCACTCAAGGCCTGGAACCCGTTGCCGTAGGTTTTGGTTAGCTGCCGGATGGACAGAGCGGAACTCATATCGGATTACGCACCAAGAAGAGAAAAAGGACTGTATGACGGCGGGCGGCGAGGGAAACAACCGCGGCGCACATGCGCAATGGTGCTTGCCGTCGCCGCACAAGTACAGTCAAGTGTGTCGATAGTAGGTATTAAGTCAACGCGGTCATGACGGCCTTGCGATAGGCCGGGCGCTGCTTCAGTCGCGCATACCAGGCCTCCAGATGCGGCATCGGCGCACGTTCTATCGGCATCTCGAACCAGGCATAAATGAAACTGCCGAGGGGAATGTCGCCCATGCCGATTTCACTGCCGGACAGGAACGGCTGGTTTTTCAAGGCCTGATCGGCCATGACCAGCAAGCCTTCGCATTCCTTGATCGCGGCATGAATCGCCGGCCAGTCCTGCTTTTCGGCAGGGGTGCGCAGAACGCCCCAGAACACCGTACGAAACGGCCCGGCAAAACTGGACGTGGTCCAGTCCATCCACTTGTCGGCGATCGCGCGGGTTTGCAGGTCCGCCGGATACCACGACGTGTTGGCTGCGTGCCTGGCCAGCAGGTAGCGGACGATGGCGTTGGATTCCCACAACACGAAACCGTCGTCCTCGATCACCGGCACCCGACCGTTCGGGTTCATGGCCCGGTACTGCGGCGTGTCGACCACCCCGAACGCACCACCGGCATCGATCGCCTCGTAGCCCAGTTTGAGCTCTTCGGCAGCCCACAACGCTTTCCTGACATTCGACGAATTCTTGCGACCCCAGATCTTCAGCATGACCGCCTCTTTTCCATTGAGTGGGCGAGCAGCATACGCCGGATCAGCGGCTGCCGACATCACCGTGCACGTCGCTGGCCAGTGGCGTCTGCTGATCGTTGAACAGATGCGGATAACATTTCTGCAGGTGCTCGAAGAAAAAGGATTCCGGTACATCGGCGAACTGGCCGTGATCGACCAGGTATTCCATCAGCAGCGCACCATCGCTGTTGTACGGGTGGAAAACGCTGTCGTTCATGCCGTCGAATTCCAGCGGCGCAACGTTGAACATTTCGCAGAGTTTCCGGTTGAACGCGGGTGTGGCCTTGACCCAGCGATCATTGAGAAACAGCTCGGTGTAACCATGCATGGCAAACACTTCGCTTCTGAGCAGTTCAAGCAGACGCGGCGTCGACAGATGATTTTTCACATCCGCCAGACCGATGCGTGCCGGGATCCCGCAATGGCGCGCACAACCGGCGAGCAGCGTTGCCTTGGGCACGCAATAACTTTCCCCCGCCGCCAGCGCGTGACTGCCGCGCAAGGTCTGCGGGTCGCGACTGAAGGTGTACATGTTGTAACGCACCGCCTCACGCACCGCGTAATAAAGACTGATCGCCTGCGCGCGCGGGTCACGGCTGGCACCACGGTGCTGTTCTGCGAACTCCACCACCGAGGGGTGGTCACTATCGATGAAGCGGCCGGGGCTCAGATATTCGCGCATGACGTTGTTCTCCTCGATGAAATCCGAGTCTAGCGAGAGGTTCAGCACAGAGATAACGACGTTTCGGCCAAACATGGACGCAAAGCCGCGGAGTCGGCGAACGATTTCCCACGGATGTTGCCCACCTGACTTACAAAAGATATCCAGGCATTCCCACGATTCAGATCACCTTGCTCTGACCACCCTGATTCGCAGATGCCGTCTAAGCTCTGGAGGGTCGTTTGCCCTGGTTCACGGAGGATTACATATGCTGTTGTTGTGGATACTGGTTCTGATCGTCGGCGTGGCGTATCTGGCCCACCGACGCATCGCCCCGCTGCCGGCACTGGGCATCGTCGCGGCTTATCTGCTGGCGATGGGGATCTTCAGCCACGCACCGGGCTGGCTGCTGCTGATCTTCTGGGTCGTACTGGCCATCGTCGCGGCTGCGTTGCTGCTGCCGGATCTGCGCCGCAAACACTTCAGCGCGCCGCTGTTCAGCTGGTTCCAGAAAACCCTGCCACCGATGTCGCAAACCGAGCGCGATGCCATCGATGCCGGCACGGTGTGGTGGGACGGCGAACTGTTCAGCGGCCGCCCGGACTGGGAAAAACTGCTGTCCTATCCCAAGGCGCAGCTGACCGAAGAAGAGCAGGCTTTTATCGACGGCCCGACCGAAGAGCTCTGCGCCATGGTCACCGACTGGCAGATCGGCCAGACGATGGACCTGCCCGCCGACGCCTGGAACCACATCAAGGAACACGGTTTTTTCGCCCTGATCATTCCCAGGGAATTCGGCGGTAAAGGCTTCTCCGCCTATGCCCACTCCCAAGTGGCGATGAAACTGGCAACCCGCAGCGGCGATCTTGCCTCCACCGTGATGGTGCCCAACTCCCTCGGTCCGGCCGAACTGCTGCTGCACTACGGCACCGACGAACAGCGAAACCACTACCTGCCGCGCCTGGCCCGGGGTGACGATATCCCGTGCTTTGCCCTCACCGGCCCCCTCGCCGGTTCCGATGCCGGAGCGATGCCCGACACCGGGATCATCTGCAAGGGTCAGTGGGAAGGCAAGGAAACCCTCGGCCTGCGCCTGAACTGGGAGAAACGCTACATCACCCTCGGTCCGGTCGCGACCCTGCTGGGCCTCGCGTTCAAGGCCTATGACCCGGACCACTTGCTCGGCGACAGGGAAGACCTGGGCATCAGCCTCGCGCTGATTCCGACCGACACCCCCGGTGTGGAAATCGGCCGCCGCCATCTGCCGCTGGGCGCAGCATTCATGAACGGCCCCAACTCCGGCAAGGATGTGTTCATTCCGCTGGATTTCCTGATCGGCGGCCAGGACATGCTCGGCAAGGGCTGGATGATGCTGATGAACTGCCTGTCGGTCGGCCGTTCGATCTCCCTGCCGGCAGTCGGCACCGGTGCGGCCAAGTTCACCAGTCTGGTCACTGGGCAGTACGCGCAGATTCGTGAGCAGTTCAACGTTCCGCTGTCCGCCTTCGAAGGCATTCAGGAAGCCATGGCCCGCATCGGCGGCAACGCGTGGATGATGGACGCCGCACGCATGTTGACCGCCAACGCGGTGGATCTGGGCGAGAAGCCGTCGGTGCTGTCGGCCATTCTCAAGTATCACCTCACCGAACGCGGCCGCGAGTGCATCAGCCACGCCATGGACGTGCACGGCGGCAAGGCGATCATCATGGGCCCGAACAACTACCTGGGCCGCAGCTGGAACGGCGCGCCGATCTTCATCACCGTGGAAGGCGCGAACATTCTTTCGCGCAACCTGATGATTTTCGGCCAGGGCGCGATCCGCTGCCATCCGTTCGTTCTCAAGGAAATGGCCCTCGCCGGCCGCGAGGACAAGGATCAGGCGCTCAAGGAGTTCGATGGCCTGCTGCTCAAGCACATCGGATTTGCCGTGAGCAACGCCGCCAGCACGCTGGTATTGAACCTGGGACTCGGGCACTTCGAACATGCCCCGGGTGACAGGCTCAGCCAGGGGTATTTCCGCGCACTCAACCGTCAGGCTGCGGCATTTGCCATGCTCGCCGACCTGAGCATGATGCTGCTGGGCGGTGAACTGAAACGTCGCGAACGTCTTTCGGCACGGCTGGGCGATGTGCTGAGCAACCTGTATCTGGCCTCGGCAGCGCTCAAGCGCTATCACGACCTTGATTCCCCGGCCTATATGGAACCGCTGTTCAGATGGGCCATGGAAGAAAGCCTCGGGCAGTCGGAAAAGGCCCTGGATGAGCTGCTGACCAATTTCCCGAACCGGGTTTTCGGCTGCCTGTTGCGCGTGATCGTGTTCCCGTTCGGTCGCCGCCACAAAGGTCCGTCGGACCGACTCGGTGCCGAAGTGGCAGCGGTTATCGGTCGGGCCAAAGGCGATCCGGCGCTGGAAGAGTTGCTCGCCGGCTGCTATCGCCCCCAATCGGCGGACGATGCCGTGGGTGCACTGCAACATGCCTGCGATCAACTGAATGCCGCGCAACCGTTGCACAAAAAACTGCACACCTCGCTCAAAAGCGGTCAGGTCAAACCGGTTGCCGGCGAACACGTCATCGATGCGGCGCTGGAGGCGGGCGTGCTGCAAGCGGCGCAAGCCCAGACCCTGCGTGATGCCGAAGCCGCACGGCGCAAGGTGATCGATGTCGATGACTTCGACAAAGAGCAACTGAAACCGGCGGAAGGGAAAATCCGCTGATCCCTTCAATCAGTGAAAAACGGGCGCAGGGGCTTTATACTCCCGCGCCCGTTTTGCTCTTGAGGACTTATCTCGTGTCCAATGTCGTTGCCGATCATCTGGTTTTGCTCGACCACCTGCGCAGTATCCTGGTCGCCGTAGGTGAGGCCGATCAGGTTCCCGAAGAAAGCCATGCCCTGTTCCTGGAGCGTTTCGACGAACTGCTGGCGTCACTGCCGATCGAGCCGATCGAAAGCCAGTACCTGGGCCAGGACATCCTGACTCAAGTGATTACCCGCTACCCACAAATTGCCCACCTGATCCCTCGGGATCTGCTGTGGTTCTTCGCCGGCGACTGCCTGCACTACCTGTCGGACGAAGAAATCGACCTGTATCAGGCACTGGAAGAGCGTCGCTACGAAGCCGAACAGAACGACGAACCGTTCGACTGGAACCAGGAAAAACAACTGCTGGCGATGTCCGCCCAGGACAGCAAGCACTGATTTTCACCGCACAATGAAAAGGCCCGCATGATGCTTCATGCGGGCCTTTTTTCTGCTTAGAGCAACCCTTCCCCCTCGGGCAATTCGTATTCGGCCAACACCTTCGCACTGCCGGATTTTCCCCGTTTGCTCAAAGTCGGCTCTTTCTCCAGACACTCCACCAGATAGTCGATGAATACCCGCAACTTCGGTGGCAGGTAGCGCGTCGGCGAGTGCAACAACCACAAGCCGCCATGATAGGACGCCAGGAATGTCCAGTCCGGCAGCACCTGCACGACCAGCCCCTGCTCAAGGGCATAGCGCGCCGTGAAATACGGCAGGCTGCCGATTCCGATGTGCTGCAGCACCGCGCCCAGGCGCACGCCGGTGTGATTGGCGGCATACCGGCCACGCACGCCGACCGTCACTGCCTTGCTGCCCTTCTTGAACTTCCAGCGCGCATCGCTCGGGGTTTCGCCCAGATAGATACAACTGTGATTGAGCAAGTCATGGGGATGAGTGGGCGTGCCATGTTCGGCCAGGTATTGCGGCGTTGCGCAGAGCAAATGGTCGATGGTCAGCAACTGTCGCCCGACCAGCCCCGCCGGCGGCCGCTCCGTGATGCGAATCGCCAGATCGACATGATCGTCGATCAGATCCACCTGCCGGTCTTCCAGCAGCAACTCCACATCGACCTTCGGATAACGGCGCAGAAACTCCGGCATGTGCGGATGAATCACGAAACGCCCCACCGCTTTAGGCACGCTGACCCGCACCAGTCCCTCGGCTTCGTGGGTGAACTGGCCGCTGATTTCCATCACCGACCGGGCGGCGCTGACCATCTCCTGACAGCGTTTGAATACCTCTTCCCCGCCGTCACTCAGGCGCAACTTGCGCGTAGTGCGTTGCAGCAACCGCGTTGCCAGCGCTTTCTCCAATCGGGAAATGCTGCGGCTGACCGCCGAGGGTGACGAGCCCAGCTGGCGAGCCGCTTCGGAGAAGCTGCCGGTTTCCACGACCTTGACGAAAATGGCCATTTCACCGAGCAGTGGCAAGGGAAGATTTATGCTCACAGCGCAACAGTCCTTTGATGTTTGAACGGATTATCACGTTATTGCACGATTCATATAATTAAAAAAGAAACTTTAATAAGGGCATGGAATATGACGCTTCGCCTCTTTTTCCATAGTGATGACCTCAAGGCCAATGTGGAAGTCCTCGACTGCACGCCCCATGAGAACGAATTCGCCGTGGTGCTGCGCGCCACGCTGTTTCACCCGCAAGGCGGCGGGCAACCATGCGACACCGGCTGGATCGGCGACGCTCGGGTTTTGCGAGTGGTGCAGGAAACGGAACGAATCATCCACTTCGTCGATCGGCCTGTGCCGCTGGGCATGACCCAGATCCGCATCGATGAAGAACGCCGGCAATTCAACACCCGCATGCATTCCGCCGGTCACTTGATCGGCCATTTCATTCAAGCCATGGGCTGGATGCCGATCAAGGGGCACCACTGGCCCGATGAAGGCCGGGTGCAGTTCAAACCCGGGGATTCGGCTCAGGAAGTCGATGCGCAAATCGTCCAGTACGGCATCGGACAATGGATCGAACACGATCTCCCACGCCTGACATCCCTGCGCGAGGGCGCGCGGGAAATCGGCTTTGGTGAACTGCCGGCCTATGGCTGCGGTGGCACCCATGTACGCAGCCTGAAGGATCTGGGCACAGTCACGATCGCGTCCCTTTCGCAGAAAAAGGGCACGTTGTCCGTCCACTACACCGTGGATTGAGGATATCGGGCACTGCCAGATGCAGTGCCCGACGCCGTGGAACCGCGCTCGCCGGTTCCGTTGACTACTCGTTAGATGGACCTGAAACCATGATGCTTGACGTCGAGCGTCTCGATGAGACGTGCATAAAAAAACTGGCCAACGAAGAAGTCCTTGCCATTCGCCTCAAAGGTTTTTTGCCTGAAGACCAGGCGATCCGGATTGGCGACAAGATTCTCGCCCCCGGCTTCGAGGGTTATATCAACGCACCCAGCATCGGTCGCATCGGCATGGCGTTCTATGAGGCGGAAAACCAGCCGTTGCTTATCGAGGATTACTTCGAACGCGCCACCGGCAACATTGCCGAACTGCGCAATCGTTGCGCACCCTACTCCTCGCCGATCGACACTCTGCGCTGCATGCTCGACGAATCCTGGCCCGCAGGCGCGCATCTGGAGAACCTGTACGGGCGCAAGATGTATGTCGGTCTGTCACGGGTGGTCAAACCCGGTGTCTGCTTTCTCGCTCACCATGACATCTTCGCCAAGGATGCTCCGGAAAGCTTTCAGGCCCGCAGCCTGGAGGCGCAATTCGCCTGCAACGTTTACCTGAACATGCCGACCGAGGGCGGCGCGTTGCAGATGTGGGAGGACGACATCTCACCGGATCGCTTCGACGAAATGCGTGGCGACAGCTACGGCATCGACCCGGCACTGCTCGGCCCGCCAGCCCTGGAAGTGCGACCGGAACCCGGGGATTTCATCATGTTCAACTCCCGTCGCATGCACTCGGTCACGCCGGGCGTGGCAGATCCGCGCCTGAGCCTTTCGTTTTTTGTCGGCTATCGCGGCAATGCATCACCCCTGACTTTCTGGAGCTGAAATGACATCGAATTACCTGGGCGAGTTTCTGGCGCTGGCCACCATCCACTTTCTGGCCGTGGTCGCTCCCGGCCCGGATTTCGCCGTGACCATTCGTCAGAGTGTGCGCTTCGGTCGATTGGTCGGCATCTGCACGGCACTGGGCATCGGCGCGGGGATTTCCGTGCACGTGCTGTACACCCTGCTGGGCGTCGGCGCCTTGATGCACACCACGCCCTGGCTGCTGACGGTGGCCAAGGTGGTGGGCGGCGCTTACATTTTCTACCTCGGTATAAGCCTGATCCGCAGCAAACCCAAGACAACGCTGGAAGGCGAAAAAAACAGCGACGAACCACTGGTCGAGCAATCACTGTTCAAGGCGTTTACCACCGGTTTCCTGACCAACGCCACCAACCCCAAGGCCACACTGTTCTTCCTGGCGATCTTCACCACGATCATCAGCGCCAGCACGCCGCTGGAAATCCAGGCCCTGTACGGACTGTGGATGTGCAGCGTGAACGCACTGTGGTTCGTGATCGTTGCGTTGTTCTTTTCAAGCAGCAAGGTGCGGCTGTTGTTTATGCGCATGGGCCATTGGTTCGAGCGCAGCATGGGGGTGATTTTGATCCTGTTTGCCGGACGACTGGTGCTGTCGATGTAAATACGCTGATCGGAGAAGCCCGGCCCAGACAGATTGGACGGGCTTTTTCGATTCTGCGCCGCTTTTGCATTTCTGTGCGACGCGTCCCACTTCGGGGGCTCCCCTGTCACGCGCTTGTGGTGTTAGTTTGCGAAACCGTCTGAACAATCAATCAGACACTTCCTACTCACCACCTGCAAAGGAATGCCCTTAGCAATGGATTTTTCCCTCAAGCAACTGGCCGCGTCGACCCTGATCCTGGCCAGCCTTTCATCCGTGACACTGCCCGCTCACGCCAATATCACACCGCAGCAAAGCGCGACCATCCTCAAGAGTTTCAGCGATGCCAAGGTCAGTGATTTCCGCCAGTTCCTCGGCGAGCTGGCCAAGAGCGACCTGAGCAAGACCGACGACCTGCGCCCGTCCATCAACGCGTTTCTCGACAACAAGACGCTGACTACCGAGCAACAAAACGAGATCTATCGCCTGCTGGGCCTCTACACCCGGGCGAAATACGGCAAAGCCGCTCTGGAAACCCTGCGCGAACTGGTCGAGATCCCGACTGATCGCAAAGAAGGCGTTGCCCAGCACGAAAACCCTGAATTCATCAAGATCGCGGCCAGGATCAAGGACCTGGCCGAGTCCTTTGGCCTGAACTTCCGGAACATCGATAACCGTGTCTACGAAATCTCCCTCGACGGCAGCGGCAAGGAAGTCGTGGGCATTCACGCGCACGCCGACGTGGTGCCGGTGACACCGGAAAACTGGGTGCTGAAGGACGGCACCAAACTCGACCCGTTCAAGGTCACGCTGATCGGCGACCGCATGTACGGTCGTGGCACAGAGGATGACAAGAATGGGATCGTGGTGACGCTGTATGCCATGAAGGTGATCAAGGAAGAAAAACTTCCGCTGGCCCGCAATTTCAAACTGCTGGTGGACACCACCGAAGAAACCACCGGCGACGCGATTCCTTACTACTTCGAACGCAACCCGACGCCGGAGTACAACCTGGCGCTGGATGGCGGCTACCCGGTAGTGATCGCCGAGAAAGGCTACGGCACAGTCATGGCCAAGTTCGCCAAGCGCAAGGCCGAGGGCAAAGGCGCGGAACTGGTCTCGATGACCGGCGGCATGGCGACCAACCAGATTCCATCGGTTTCAGTCGTCACTCTGGTCACAGACAAACCCGCCGAACTGGCCGCCAGCCTGCAAAAGGCCGGTCGCGAATACGCGAAGCGCAATGGCGGCGATTTCGAAGTGAATGCCAAGGTCGATGGCAAGGACGTGAAACTCAGCGTAACCGGCGTTTCCGCTCACTCATCCGAACCGGAATCCGGCGTCAACCCGGTGGCTCGCATGCTCGACTTCATCCACAGCGTGGATGGCAAGATTGCGCTCAAACACAACCACATCACCGACGCCGCCCGTTACGCCGCCGACAACTGGGGCCTGGACTACAAGGGTGGCAAGCTGGGCGTCGGTTTTGCCGATGATTTCATGGGGCCGCTGACCACCTCGCTGACTTACGTCGGCATGGATGACAAGACCTTCAAACTGGCGGTCAACCTGCGCGTGCCGAAGGGCAAGTCGCCGCAAGTGCTCAAGACCGAAATCGCCGACAAACTGGCGGCCTGGAGCAAGAAAAGCCATGTCGCGGTCAACTTCGATTACTCGATCGCCGAGCCGATGTACCGCAACCCTGAAGGCGAGTGGGTCAAGGCGCTGCTGGCCGTGTCCACCGAAAACCTGGGCATGAAACACGAGTTCGGTACCTCTGCCGGCGCCACCTCGGTGCATGAACTGCCGAACGGGGTGCAATTCGGTCTGGCTCGACCTGAAGTCAAATACACCGGCCACACCGACGGCGAGTTCAAGACCGTTGACCAGTTCCTGCTGGATCTGCAGATCGTCACGGAGATGATGGGGCGTATCGGGCAACTGCCGAAACTTTGATCGCACTTCAAGCCTGCCACCCAGGCGGGCCTGCAAAAAAGGACCTCACGGTCCTTTTTTGTGGCGCTGCAAATCACGCACAAACAAAAACGCCGCTCATCTCTGAGCGGCGTTTTTATTGAATATGGAGCGGGAAACGAGACTCGAACTCGCGACCCCGACCTTGGCAAGGTCGTGCTCTACCAACTGAGCTATTCCCGCAATGGCGTCCCCTAGGGGACTCGAACCCCTGTTACCGCCGTGAAAGGGCGGTGTCCTAGGCCACTAGACGAAGGGGACAGGCTACAACTTTCACTAATAAAAACGCCGCTCTTTGCAAAGCGGCGCTTCTTGAATTTGGAGCGGGAAACGAGACTCGAACTCGCGACCCCGACCTTGGCAAGGTCGTGCTCTACCAACTGAGCTATTCCCGCAAATGGCGTCCCCTAGGGGACTCGAACCCCTGTTACCGCCGTGAAAGGGCGGTGTCCTAGGCCACTAGACGAAGGGGACACACTACCCGGAACACATGGTTTGTGTTTCGGTGTCCAGATCCATATCCGAAGACTTGGTTCTGGTTTCACTCGGCAACGCCCGAAAGCACTGCCGTTTAAAATTGGAGCGGGAAACGAGACTCGAACTCGCGACCCCGACCTTGGCAAGGTCGTGCTCTACCAACTGAGCTATTCCCGCATTGGCGTCCCCTAGGGGACTCGAACCCCTGTTACCGCCGTGAAAGGGCGGTGTCCTAGGCCACTAGACGAAGGGGACACACTACAACATTCACTCCCTGCCGCGTTTCGCTGTGTGCTTTACGCTGCAAGTGGCGCGCATTCTATGGATGGATTGGAGGGTCGTCAACCCCCTGATATAAATTTATTTAAATCAATGACTTCGGGTCGCATGACGGGCCAAATCGGACTTTTCGGCCGCCCGACGATTGGCGCCTATATTCCGACACTCGCCAAGGCGTTATAGTCCACGCCACAGGTGATGGCAATCTGTACCCCAAGGGCCAGTATTTATATAAGCAGGCTTGCGGCCGATACAGATGAAACTTCGCTGATCCAACCCGTCGAGCGGCGCTAGGCTCTTCATGGGCCAAGCCACTACACTCGCACGCGAACCCTATAAAGAGGTCTTACCGGTGACACCACTCATGATCACCCTGCTAGTCATAGCCGGGATCGCAATCTTGATCGCCATTGGCTACATGAACCATGTGGTGGAAAACACCAAACTGGAGAAGGCCCGCACCAAGGTCGAACTCAACGATCGCCTGCGCCGTTGTGGCGAACTGACGGAAACCTTCCCCGGCCAGTTCATGACCCCGGCCCTCAAGCTGTTGATGACCCGTCTGGAACTGAACGTCTGCCAGCGCCTGCTGAACCTGGAAAAGACCAGTGCCACCACCAAGGCCCGCATCACCGAACTGAGCGCCCTCGTCGCCCAGGGTGAATCGATTCCGGTCAACAACCCGCCGGCGCCGATTCAGACTGAAGCCAAAGCCAAGGACGTCCGCTTCCTCCTCGAAGCCCTGCACGGCCAGATCACCCGCGCCGCCCAGGACGGTTTCCTGCCTCCGAACGAAGCCAAGCACTGGATTCGCGAAGTACGCCATATCCTGGTGTTGCTGCACATCGAGTTCTTCAACAACCTCGGCCAGCACGCCCTGCAACAAAACCAGCCCGGCCAGGCCCGCCTCGCCTTCGAGCGCGGCGTGCAATACCTGCGCAAACAGCAGGACCCGCAGATCTACGCCGAACAACTCCAGTACCTGGAAAAACTCCTGGCCCGCGCCAACGCCCAGGTCATGGACAAAATCGCCCCGGTCGAAGGCGAAGAAAACCAGCTGACCGCCGGCCTCAAGGATGTCGAGGCGGATGCGGACTGGAAGAAGAAAGTGATTTACGACTGAGTGCAGATGTTGAGAGAAGCCACCGAGAGGTGGCTTTTTTATTGGCTTCAAAGCAGAAGATCAAAAGCCCCCCTAACCCTGGCTTTGGCTCTCCACCACTCAACACGATGAGCGTTAGCTCGAGTACCGCTCTTGACGTGCCGGCCCCATCGGAAGGCTGAGTGGAGGGATTGATCCGGGGGCAGGCGCGCAGCGCCGTTTGGCGAAGCCAAACACATCGAGAGGAGGTGCAGCGAAGCAAACCGTAGGCGATGCCCCCGGATCAATCCCGGAGCGAAGGAACGCCGAGCCAAAGCGAGGTGCCGAACGCAGGGGCCAAGCCTTTTGCTTACTTTTCGGCGTTTGGAAAAGTGAGCCGCTGTAAGAGCGGAACCGCCAGCGGCAACACCCGAAGCAACGGATATTCACCCAAAACAACCTCAAACCTGGTCGGCCCAAAGGCCGCCAAGGTCAATCCCGGATCAAAGCCGAAAATGCCCAACCATCCCCCTCAGCTCACTCCCCAACTGCGCCAGCTCAACACTCGAAGCCGCATTCCCGCGCATCGCAATCGAAGACTGATCCGCACTCGCCCGAATGCTGGTCACGCTACGATTGATCTCCTCGGCCACCGAGCTCTGCTCCTCGGCCGCCGCCGCGATCTGCTGATTCATCTGCTGGATCAACGAAACCGCCGCCGCAATACTCCCCAGCGCACTTTCGGTCTGCAACGCATCGCTCACCGCCAGTTTCACCAGTTCGCCACTGCTCTGAATCTGCTGCACCGATGAATAAGCCGCCGAACGCAAGGCACTGACCAGCCGCTCGATCTCTTCGGTCGACTGCTGCGTGCGCCGGGCCAGCGCCCGCACCTCATCGGCGACCACCGCAAAGCCCCTGCCCTGCTCTCCTGCCCGCGCCGCTTCGATCGCCGCGTTGAGCGCCAGCAGATTGGTCTGTTCGGCGACGCTCTTGATCACTTCGAGCACTGTGCCGATGTTCTGGATTTCCGCGCTCAGGCTTTCGATGCTCGAACTGGCCGACGTCGCCGAATCCGCCAGTTGCTCGATCCGCGCCATGCTCTGGCGCACCACTTGCTGACCAGTCTCGACCTTGTCGTCTGCAGTCTGAGCCGCAAGCGCCGCCTCTTCAGCATTGCGCGCCACGTCATGAACGGTGGCGGTCATCTGGTTCATGGCCGTGGCAACCTGCTCGGTTTCCTCTTTCTGGCTGCTCACTTCAAGATTGGTCTGCTCGGTCACCGCCGACAGCGATTGTGCGGAACTGGCCAACTGTTCGATACCGGCCTGCAATCCGCTGACAATGGCACTCAGGCCTGCGCCCATCTGCTGCATGGACTGCATCAACTGCCCGATCTCGTCACGACGGGTCACTTCCACCGTTGCACTCAAGTCACCGGCGGCGATCCGTTGAGCAACCTGCATCACGCTGCGCAACGGAGCGACGATCAGGCGGGTGATCACCCAGGCCGCAATCAGACCGACCAGCAAAGCCAGCGCCGAGGACCCGATGATCAGCACAGAGTTTTTCTTCAGCTCCCCCTGCATGGCGACGTCCTGAGCGACGTAGGCCTGATCGACCCGCTCCACCACTTGCGCAGCACGTTGATGCAATTGCTCGGATACGGTTTTTTCCTGGGCCAGCAGCCCGGTGTACTCGGCAAGTTTGTCATTGAAACCGGCGATGTGGCCTGACACCTCATTGAGTACCGTCAGATACCCCTCGTCCTTGACCGTGGATTTCAATTGCTCGGCCTGCGCCTGGGCCTGGGCGGCCTGTTCGATGTTGCCTTTGGCGCTGTCGTCCCCCTTGCGGCTCTGGTCCAGGCGCACACGTGCTTCGTTCATGGCCTGCAGCATCAGGCGCGAAACCTGGCTGACCTGACTGGCCTGCTCGATGAACTGCGCCCCATCCTTGCCTTCGCTGTCCTTGAGCGTGTAGGCGCCGTCATCGGCAAGCCCGGCCTGGAGGACATCAAGATTATTGGCGACGCTGGATACCGACCAACTGGCCATTTCCAGCGCCAGATCCTTGGCCTGAGTCAGTGAGACGAATTCATCGAAGGCCTTGCGGTAGGCAGCCAGCGACTGCTCGACATCGCTCATCACCGCGACGTTGGCCGGCGCTTGCGCTTTCAGCCTGTTGGCCTGCGCGATCAGGGCATCCACCCCTTCATGCAGGGCATCGACGGTTTTCGGATTGCCGTGCAGGGCATAGTCCCGCTCCAGCAAGCGCAGATTGAGCAAATCGCTGTTGAGCGAGGACATCTGCTTGAGCCCGTCGAAGCGCTGACTGATGGTTTGCAGGGACCAGACGCCAATGGCCGCCACCAGCGCAGTCAACAGCAAGACCAGCACAAACCCGATACCCAGTTTTTTTGCCATACCGAGGTTGGCAAAACGTCCTTGCACGGCCGAAATCATTGCGCGTAGCCCCTTGCCGAAGTCTGTTGCCGAAGAGTCGCAACGGCCTTGAACCAGCACAAGACTCTGACGTCGGAATAATGGCAAAAAGCTAGGCTCGCGTCGTTTTCAGAACACTTGAGGTCGATCCACGGCTGTACTGCGAAAGAACTGTCGCGCCCTTGGATCGCAGGCATAAGCCACATTGATCCGCTGCCAGTCACAGGCTTCGCCGCCAGGATTGAATGATGTTCCGAAGGACAATTGCACACCATGGTGCAAGGCCTGCCTGCGCAAGCGCTCCGCATTCGCCCATGGAACGCGTGCCCAGATGAACAGGCCGCCCGTCGGTTTGCCGAATACTTCCCAATCCGCGTCCTCCAGCGCCTCAAGGGCTGCCGCACGATCGGTATTGAGCCGCTGGCGTTGACGCTGTACCAGCTTGCGATAGGCGCCACTGGACAACAGCGTTGCCAATACGGCCTCGTTGAAGCCGGAGGTCCCCATGCAACTGATCGCCTTGACCCGTGCCAGTTGCTCGATCACCTCAAGCCCTGCCGACACGAAGCCGACCCGCAACGAACTGCTCAGCGTCTTGGAATAGCTGCCGACATAGATCACCCGCCTGTCATCGTCCAGTGCGGCCAACCGCGTACCGCTGCCATTGTGCAGATCGGCGTAGACGTCGTCTTCGATCAACCGCAGGTCGTAGGTTTCGCTCAATTGCAGAATCCGCCGGGCCACTGCTGGTGCCAGACAACTCCCGGTAGGGTTGTGGTGATGACTGTTGATGAACATCGCCACGGGCCGGAACTGCTGCAACAACGCCTCCAGTGCCTCGATGTCCGGGCCGTCCGGCAACCGGCGGACTTCCAGCATGCGCACCCCCTGCAGTCGCAGAAGGTCGAACAGCGGTGCGTAACCCGGTGATTCGACCACCACACAATCGCCGGCCCGAAACAGGGTCCGCACGATCAGATCCAGTCCGTGGCTGGCACCGGCCGTGGTCAAAACCCGCGCTTCATCGGCCTCTATGTCGAGCAATCCGAGTCGTTTGACGATTTGCTCGCGCAGCGTGGGGAGCCCCAAGGGTGTGCTGTAATTGAACAGGCTGGCCATGTCCGTGCGGGCCACCTGACGGATGGCATAACTGAGATCGTCGGGTTCTCGCCAGCTCGAGGGCAACACACCGTCACCCAGTTTCAGCCGGGCGCGCGATTGCGGTACGGTCTCGCAGCCGTAGCTCTCGTCCGCCAAAACCTGGCTGCCAAAGGCCTTGCAACACTTCGGCAATGTACTTGCGACCATGAAACCGGCACCTTGCCGGGAGGCCAGAACACCTTGCGCCACCAGACGCTCGCAGGCTTCCGCGACGCTCGACTGGCTGAGCAGGTTAGACCGCGCGATTTGCCGTATGGAAGGCAGGCGCGTCGCCGGTGGCACCTGGCTCTGCTCGATCCACTCGGTCAAGCCATCCACAATCTGCTGTACGACCGGCACCATTGCCTGTCGGTCAATTCTCAATTCCATGAGTAGCCAAACTCCTGTCGGTTTTACTCGCGGCAGTAAATCACAGCCGCGCCGGTCAGGCTGTGCGACAACGCCGTCAAAAGCCACCGTTCTAACCATTTGAAACACATTGTTTATCAATGACATGGAACCAAAACAGGCGAAAAAAAACCCGCCTGCAGGGCGGGTCCGTTCCTGTGTCGACCATGGCTTTCTCAGAATGCGGTGACACCGCCGTCCACTGCCAGTGAATGGCCGGTGGTGAAGGCTGCACCATCACTGCACAGATACAGCACGGCACTGGCGATTTCCTCGACCTTGCCGATGCGACCGACCGGGTGCATGGCGTTGGCGAATTCGCCCTTCTTCGGATCGGCCTCGTAGGCACGACGGAACATGTCGGTATCGATCACGGCCGGGCAAACGGCATTGACGCGGATTTTCTTCTTGGCGTACTCGATCGCAGCAGACTTGGTGAGACCGATCACCGCATGTTTGGAAGCGGCATAGATGCTCATCTTCGGCGCGGCGCCCAGCCCGGCCACCGACGCCGTGTTGACGATCGCCCCGCCCCCCTGTGCCAGCAGCAGCGGCAACTGGTACTTCATGCACAGCCAGACGCCCTTGACGTTGACACCCATGATCGCGTCGAACTCATCCATCGAGCCCTCGGCCAGTTTGCCCTTCTCGATTTCGATCCCGGCATTGTTGAAGGCATAGTCGAGACGACCGTAGGTCTTGATCACCTCATCCATGAGATTTTTCACGTCGCTCTCGACAGTGACGTTGCAGCGTACGAAGGTCGCTTCACCACCGGCTGTACGAATCAGCGCCACCGTCCCCTCGCCCCCGGCGGCATCCAGGTCGGCCACCACCACTTTCAGACCCTCGGCGGCAAACGCCTGCGCGGTCGCGCGGCCAATGCCATTGGCTGCCCCGGTGACTACGGCGACCTGACCGGAAAACGTCATGCTCATTGTTATGTCCTCGAATGCGGGATGAATGAAGGCAGCATAGCCACGGCCATCTCATCAGCGGCAGCACTATCAGAAGGCCGTTTGACCACCCATGAATCGCAGTGATGAAACTGTGCCTGCCACTATCACCCTGTCTGATCGGGCTGTATTCGCCTCGTCAGCCAACCTTGCAGCATCGCCGGTGACGGTCTATCAACAAGGTTTCATCCGTCGAGTGCCCGTCATGACTAACCAGACCAATCGTCAGTTCCTGCTCGCCAAACGCCCGGTAGGCGCAGCCACCCGCGAGACCTTCACCTATCAGCAAGTGCCGGTGGGCGAGCCGGCGGCGGGACAGATCCTGGTGAAGAACGAATACCTGTCCCTGGATCCGGCCATGCGCGGCTGGATGAACGAGGGCAAGTCCTACATCCCGCCGGTGGGCATCGGTGAGGTGATGCGTGCGTTGGGTGTAGGCAAGGTCATCGCATCGAACAACCCGGGGTTTGCGGTCGGGGACTATGTCAACGGCGCCCTGGGCGTGCAGGATTATTTCCTTGGCGAGCCAAAAGGTTTCTACAAGGTCGATCCGAAACTGGCACCGTTGCCGCGTTATCTGTCGGCATTGGGCATGACCGGCATGACCGCCTACTTCGCGCTGCTCGATGTCGGCGCACCGAAGGCCGGGGACACCGTCGTGCTGTCCGGCGCAGCGGGCGCAGTCGGCAGCATTGCCGGACAGATCGCCAAGATCAAAGGCTGCCGGGTGGTCGGTATTGCCGGCGGCGCGGACAAGTGCAAGTTCCTGATCGATGAACTGGGCTTCGACGGTGCCATCGACTACAAGAGCGAAGACGTGCTGGCCGGCCTTAAACGGGAATGCCCGACGGGCGTGGACGTTTATTTCGACAACGTCGGCGGCGATATCCTCGACGCCGTACTGAGCCGTCTGAACTTCAAGGCCCGCGTGGTGATCTGCGGCGCCATCAGCCAATACAACAACAAGGAAGCGGTCAAAGGCCCGGCCAATTATCTGTCGCTGCTGGTCAACCGTGCTCGGATGGAGGGTTTCGTGGTGATGGATTACGCCGCGCAGTACGCCAGTGCCGCCCAGGAAATGGCCGGCTGGATGGCCAAGGGGCAGCTCAAGAGCAAGGAAGACGTCGTCGAAGGACTGGAAACCTTCCCGGAAACCCTGGGCAAACTGTTCAGCGGCGAGAACTTCGGCAAGCTGGTGTTGAAGGTCTGAAAACAATGAAGGGAGCCATCGGGCTCCCTTCATTGAATCTGCAGATACTGGATCAGGCCAGTTCGGCGACCACCGAGGCCAGGGCCTTGGCCGGATCCGCCGCCTGGCTGATCGGACGGCCGATCACCAGATAATCGGAACCGGCATCCAGTGCCTCGCGCGGGGTCAGGATGCGACGCTGATCGTCCTGCGCGCTGCCGGCCGGACGAATCCCCGGGGTCACCAGTTGCAGCGACGGGTGCGCGGTTTTCAGTGCAGTGGCTTCCAGCGCCGAGCACACCAGACCGTCCATCCCGGCCTTTTCGGCCAGCGCCGCCAGGCGCAGCACCTGCTCCTGTGGCTCGATGTCCAGACCGATACCGGCCAGATCCTCACGCTCCATGCTGGTCAGCACGGTCACGCCGATCAGCAAGGGTTGCGGGCCGCTGCGCTTGTCCAGCTCTTCACGGCAGGCCGCCATCATGCGCAGACCGCCAGAGCAGTGAACGTTGACCATCCACACACCCATTTCGGCGGCGGCCTTGACCGCCATCGCCGTGGTGTTGGGAATATCGTGGAATTTCAGGTCGAGGAACACTTCAAACCCCTTGTCACGCAAGGTGCCGACGATTTCCGAGGCACAGCTGGTGAACAGTTCCTTGCCCACTTTGACCCGGCACAGTTTCGGGTCCAACTGGTCGGCCAGCTTCAGTGCGGCGTCACGGGTGGGGAAATCCAGGGCGACGATGATAGGAGTCTGGCAGGCGGACATGGATGGGCTCTCAGGCAAGTCGAAATCGGCGCGCATTGTAGCGGAACCGGCGGCAGCGCGGCACCCGATGATCGGTAAATCATCGCGCCGGACGTGATCAGCATAGCCTTGCAGGGTATTGTGTCGAAGCCGATACACAACCGACACGCCGACAACATGCGTCCGCGCTAGCCTCGCCGGCCGCAACATGTCCTTACAGCAGCCCTTCCCGCCTCACGGCCGGACGCCTATGCTGAAACCACAACCTCGCAGCCTATCTTTGTGGTTGGCGGCCTACTGGCAGATGAACAGCCTCATGCACAACCCTCAAGCCTCCGTGAATGAAGAGCAGAAAGACGACAAGCGCTGGAGCATCCGGGCACTGATCGTCGACGACGATGTGCCGATCCGCGAACTGATGATCGACTACCTGGCCCGTTTCAACATTCACGCCAGCGGCGTCACCGACGGCGCGGCGATGCGCCAGGCGATGCAGGCCGAACACTTCGACGTGGTGGTGCTCGACCTGATGCTGCCCGGTGAAGACGGCCTGTCGCTGTGCCGCTGGCTGCGCGTCGAATCGGATATCCCGATCCTGATGCTGACCGCCCGTTGCGAACCCACCGACCGCATCATCGGCCTCGAACTGGGCGCTGACGACTACATGGCCAAGCCGTTCGAACCTCGGGAGCTGGTGGCGCGGATACAGACGATTCTGCGCCGGGTGCGCGACGACCGCACCGAACAACGTGCGAACATTCGCTTTGACAACTGGCGCCTGAACAGCGTCCTGCGCCAGTTGATCGCCGACGATGGCCTCGTGGTACCGCTGTCCAACGCCGAATTCCGCCTGCTCTGGGTGTTCATCGAACGTCCGCGCCGGGTACTCAGCCGCGAACAGCTGCTGGACGCCGCCCGTGGTCGCTCCATCGAAGCCTTCGACCGCAGCATCGACTTGCTGGTCTCGCGTCTGCGGCAAAAACTGGGCGACGACCCCAAGGCCCCTCAATTGATCAAGACCGTGCGTGGCGAAGGCTATCTGTTCGACGCCAGGGACATCGGCTGATGCGGGCGCGCTTCGACACGCTGTTCGGACGCCTGTTTGGCGTGCTGTTCGTGGCGATCGTCCTGGCGCACCTGCTGGCTTTCGCCTGGTTCCACCATTACGGCCCGCCTCCGCCCCCTCCGCCGCCGGAGTTTTCCCAGGGAGCCGAGGGGCAAGGCCCGCCAGCGGATCCGCGCTTCCCCCATCGCCCGCGCCCCTGGTTCGGCGGACCGCTGGTGCCGCTGACCTTTCAGTTCATTTCATTGATGATCGCCGCGTGGTACGGCGCCAAACTCCTGAGCCGCCCGATCCAGCGCCTGAGCGACGCCGCCGAACGCCTCAGTGAAAACCTCGACAGCCCGCCGCTGGATGAATCGGGCCCGCGAGAAGCCCGGCAGGCGGCGCATACCTTCAACCTGATGCAGCAACGGATTCGCGAACAGGTTCAGCAACGCGCGCGCATGCTCGGCGCCGTTTCCCATGACCTGCGCACACCGTTGTCGCGATTGAAACTGCGTCTGGAACAGATCGACGACGACAGGTTGCAGGGACAGATGCGTCAGGACCTGAACGACATGATCGGCATGCTCGATGCCACCCTTACCTACCTGCACGAACAACGCACCAGCGAAGCGCTGCAGATGATGGACGTGCAGGCGCTGGTCGAATCCCTGTGCGAGAACGCACAGGATCAGGGGGCTGACGTGCAGGTCAGCGGCCATTGCGCACCACTGGCGGTTCAGCCAATGGCCCTGCGCTCCTGCATCAACAACCTGATGGACAACGCCTTGCGCTACGCCGGGCAAGCGCACATAGAGCTGCAGGATCAGCGCGAACACCTGCTGATCCGCGTCATCGACCACGGCCCGGGCATCGCCGAGGACAAACGCGAAGCCGTGTTCGAGCCGTTTTTCCGCCTGGAAGGCTCGCGCAACCGCAACTCCGGCGGCGTCGGCCTGGGCATGACCATCGCCCGAGAAGCCGCCCAGCGCCAGGGCGGCCAATTGAACCTGGAAGAAACGCCGGGCGGCGGCCTTACCGCCGTGATTCGCCTGCCTCGACTCTAGGCCGGTACCGGCCGGTACAAAATCCCAATACCTGCGACACCTCAAACGATGAGCGTCAGCTCGACTCGGGTAGCGGCTTTATCCACGCCGATCCTCAACCCGCCCCTGACTCTTGCTCCAATCCGTCAACAAACTGTAAGCAACAGCCAAAAGCGTCGGCCCGATAAACAACCCGATAAACCCGAACGCAATCAATCCGCCAAACACCCCGAGCAACACGATCACCAGCGGCAGATTCCCGCCACGGCTGATCAGGTACGGTTTGAGCACGTTGTCCACGCCGCTGATGATGAACGTTCCCCAGATCCCGAGAAACACCGCCATCCCGTACTCGCCCTTCCAGGCCAGCCACGCCGTGGCCGGAATCCATACCAGCGGCGGGCCCATCGGAATCAGGCTGAGCAGGAATGTCACGATACCCAGCACCAGCGCCCCCGGAATTCCGGCTATCAGAAACCCGATCAATGCCAGTATCGCCTGCGCTGCCGCGGTACCGATCACACCGTTGACCACCCGCTGCACCGTACCGGCCACCAACTCGATGTAATAGCCGGCACGATCACCGATCAAACGCTCCAGCAGACCATGAACAAATGCCGCCAGCCGCGGCCCGTCACGGTAGAAAAAGAAAACGAAGACTATGCTCAGGGTCAGCTCGAGAATCCCGCCACCGATCTGTGCACTGCGCGCCAGCAGCCAGTTACCGACCTGTCCCAGATAAGGCTTGAGCGACACCATCAGCGCCGCGCCCTGCTGATCGACGCTGTTCCAGAACCCGACCAGTCGCTCCCCCACCAACGGAATGGTGCCAAGCCAGGCCGGTGCTTCCGGCAACCCGTCAACTTGAACGTCCTTGATGAACGCCGTGGCATCGCGTACATGATCGGCCAGGTTGAACCCCAGCCATACCAGCGGCGCGGCCACCAACAGCATCCAGCCCAGGGTCAGGATGCCTGCCGCCAGCGACTCGCGGCCGTTGAGCCAGCGCGTCAGCAGACGCATCAACGGCCAACTGGCGAACGCCAGCACCGCCCCCCAGAACAGCGCCGACCAGAACGGCGCCATCACCCAGAAACTGGCACCGAACAGCACAAGCAACAGGATCTGCACCAGCAGACGATCATTATTGGGCATGTGAAATCTCGAAAAAATCAGTCAGGCAAAGCGTAGGCGAACACGCCGGGCGTGTCCGCCGCAGACACCTTATCGCAACAGATCGATGCGCAGGCCATTGCCTTCGACACTACCGGTCTCCATACGTGCTGCGCGCACGCCCTGGGTGATCAGCGCCTGACGCCAGACCTCGGCCTTTGGCCCGGACACCGCCACTCGCAACGTGGTATCGAGGTTCAGGCCACGGGACAGCAGACGCAACCAGGTGTCGTCGGGATCACCGGTCAGTTTTGGCAACTTCAGCTCGCCGGTGTCCTTCAACTGGCGTAACAGGGTCGCGGAGGTCGGCAATAACTCACCCAAGGGTGTGACGGCCTCGAACTGCTCCACATGCAGATAGGCTTTGCGATTGCCGCGAGTGATGCCGTACAGCGCCACCAGCGTGTTGTCGCGAGGCGCCGCCAGCCTCAGCAGCAGATAGGCCTGCTGCTCGTCGGCACCGTACAGCTTGGCATTGCCGAAGACTTCGTTGGCCCACAGGCTGCTTTCGCCGCAATCCCTGGCCTGACACCAGAACAACAGCTCGGCATCCTGCTTTTGCAAGGCTTCGCGAGCGAGCGTGAAGGCTTCGGTGGCGGAGTGTTCCGGCGGTAGTTCATAGGTGACCGAGGTGGTTTGTCCACGGGCACCGACCTGACCGTCGAAACGCAGCTGGCCGCTGATCTTGCGGATCGAACCCAGCGGGTAAATCCGCTCCTGGGTCGCGGCCGGACGATAGTCGACGATCTGCGCATCGGCCAGTCGCGGCACGATCGGCAGATCCTGACTGCCCGGCAGGTCGGCAGCGAGCGACAAGGGACTGAAACAGCACAGCGCCAGCAGACTGAAGAATCGCATCGGCAGGCTCATCGGATCAGCATGCCCGGGGCGAGTTGATGGCCATCGAGTTTCGCTGCAGTGTAGAAATCCATTGTGGTCGTCTCCCATTTCAACCCGCCCAGCCTCGACAGTTGCCAAAGGCAAGTCAAGGAATGGCGAAGAACCGATTGAAACAGTCTGCGACAAGCACCGCGCCCGACTCGTCGTTCAGGTGCAGATGGTGCCCGCCCGGCAGCTGTTCCCGGCTGAAAGGCAGACGTTCAAGCAGCTCGGTATGTCTGGCCAGCATGCCGTCAGCCGCTACCACCAGATGTGCAGGACAGGCCAGGCGCTGGATGAACGCCATGGCTTGCTCCTGGGTCAGACGCAGCGGCGATGGCAGGGTCAGGCGGTTGTCGGTGCGCCAGGTGTAACCGCCAGGCACCGGCATCAGACCTCGTTGCGCCAACAGTTCGGCAGCCTCGCGACTGACGGCCACCAGGCCTTTCATGCGTGCTTCGATGGCCCGATCAAGCGTGTTGTAGACCGGTTTGCGTTTTTCCCGCAAATCAAGCTGTGCCTGCAGCGCCATGCCCATGCGTTCGGCAGCGTTTTCGCCATTATCTGTGGGAGGAATCACCCCATCGATCAATGCCAGATGGGTGATGCGCTCCGGCAACGAGCCCGCCAGTACCAGCGAAACAATCGCCCCCAGCGAGTGCCCGAGCAGGCCGAAGCGCTGCCAGCCCAGTTGTTGCGCGACTTGCAGCACATCATGGGCGTAATCCCACAACGCATAACCCGCACCGACCGGGCGGTGGCCGGAGTGGCCATGACCGGCCATGTCCAGCGCAACAATTCGCAAGCCGTTGAGTCGAGGGGCCAGACGAGCGAAGCTGTTGGCGTTGTCCAGCCAGCCGTGCAGGGCAATCACCGGCACCCCGTCTTCCGGGCCGAAAATGTGCGCCGCCAGCTCGATATGCGGCAGGCTCAGGCGAATTTCTTCGACCGCCGGGCTCATGCGCAGGCCTTCTGCTGGCGGCTTTCCCAGCGAGCGAACAGGTTTTTCAGCAACTGTGCGGTGTCCTGCGGACGCTCAAGGGGAAACATATGACCGCCCGGCACCGTCAGCGATTCGCCCTGAGGCAGACGACCGACGAACCGGGTGTGATGGTTCATCACCACGCGACTCTTGTGCCCGCGCACCACCGCCAGCGGCACCTGAAGCTGTCGGGTTCGCCCCGGACTGGTGTGCGGCACGCCGCGATAGATGCTGATTTCCGTGGCCGGATCGAAGCGCAGGCGCAGCTTGTCGCCGACCTGGTGCAGACCATGTTGCAGGTAGGCATCGAAGCAGTCGGGATCGAAACCGCGAAACAGGGTCTTGCCGGCAAAGTAGCTGCGGGCACTGTCGAGGTCGGCGAATTCTTCGCGCCGTCCCAGCGTGCGACCGGCCGGGGTCAGTTTGTCGATGAAACCAAACCGCTTGGCAGCGCGGATTACCCAGCGGTCGGTGCGGGTGAGCACCGGGGAGTCGAGCATCACCACCCCGCGATACAGCTCAGGGCAACGCAGCGCGGCGTGCAGGTGCAGCATCCCGCCGAATGAATGGCCAACGCCCCACACCGGCTCCTCTTGCTGCTGCAGGTGATGGATCAGTTCGTCGACCAGGTGATACCAGTTGTCACCTGCCGGAAAACGCGGATCGTGGGCATGCTGCTCCAGATGCGTCACCCGGAACTCCGGCGCCAGCGCCGAGAACAGCTTGCCGTAGGTACCGGAAGGGAAACCGTTGGCGTGGGCGAAGAAAATCGGTTGCGACATACGGGTAAATCCATGGGCGGTAAACGTCGCGTTGATTGTCCGTAAGACCGCGCATCACGGCAATGACCGTAACTGCCAGGAATGATGACAGTACGGTCAGGGCCATGAAGGATCGGTCAGCGCGCCGGTGGCTGTTCGCCCAGCGGCACTACCGCCATGGTCAGCCGCGACACACAGCTGGCCTTGCCCTCATCGCTGGTCAGGCGGATGTCCCAGACATGGGTGGTACGACCGATGTGAATCGGCTTGGCCACCGCCGTCACCCGTCCGCTGCGCAGGCCACGCAGATGGTTGGCGTTGATCTCCAGGCCCACGCAATAGAATTTGCTGGCGTCGATGCACAGGTAGCTGGCCATCGAACCGACCGTCTCGGCCAACACCACCGATGCACCACCGTGCAGCAGGCCATAAGGCTGATGGGTGCGGTGGTCGATCACCATGCTGGCGGTCAGGGACTCTTCGTCGAAGGACTCGAAACGGACGTCCAGCACTTCGCCGATGGTGTTTTTCTGGATGGCGTTCAACTGCTCGATGTCGGGGGTGGTGCGCCACAAGGTCATCGCAGGCTTCCTTTGTTGTTTTGATCGTCGCTCAATCCTGCCACAGCACCGCCTCGCTGCGCTCGCTCCATTCTTCGAAGCGCGCGCCGTAGGTGTCTTCGATGACGTTGCGCTTGATCTTCAGGGTCGGCGTGAGAAAGCCGTTCTCCACCGCCCAACTGTCCTTGACCACCACCAGACGCCGCAGCCGTTCGTGCTTGTCGAGCACGGCGTTGACCTCCTCCAGCAGCTTTTCCAGGCTCGAATGCAGTTGCGGTCGTGCGTCTTCATGCCCGGCTGCCGAGATTACACACAACCCCAGCGGTGCGCTCAGACCATCGCCGACCACGCAAACCTGCTCGATCCGGGTATGTACGGCCAGGCGATTTTCAATCGGCGCCGGGGCGACATATTTGCCTTTGCTGGTCTTGAAAATCTCCTTGAGCCGGCCTGTCAGACGCAAGCGCCCGTCGATGTCCTGTTCGCCCTTGTCGCCGGTACGCAGGAAGCCGTCGGCGGTCAGGGCCTCGGCGGTTTTCTGCGGCTCCTTGAAATAGCCCAGCATGGTGGCCTGGCTGCGCACTTGCACTTCACCGGACTCGTCGATTCGCACCTCGACGTCAGGACATGGCCGGCCGATCCAGCCTTCCTTGTATTGCCCCGGCAGACAGATGTGCGAATAGCCGCAACTCTCGGTCATGCCATAGACCTCCAGCACTTCCAGCCCGAGTTTCTGATACCAGCGCAGCAGGGACAGCGGCACCGGCGCGGCGCCGGACAACGCCACGCGCAGGGCATCCAGCCCCAGCCCGGCCAGCACCTTGTGACCGATCCGTTTACCGATGAAGGGCAGCCCGAGGAGGAAATCCAGGCGTTTTGCCGGGATCTTGCTGTAGACCCCCATCTGGAACTTGGTCCAGATCCTTGGTACGCCGAACATCGCCGTCGGCCGCGCCCGTCTCAGATCATCGAGAAAAGTATCGAGACTCTCGGCAAAAAACACCGTCTGCCCGGTATAGATCGACGCCAGTTCGACGAACATCCGCTCGGCCACATGACACAGCGGCAAATAGGACAGCAGACGATCGTTTTCATTGAGACCGAACAACTGCGTGCCGCGCGTGGCGGCAAAACCCAGGTTGGCAAAGCTGTGCATCACGCCCTTGGGCAGGCCGGTGGTGCCGGAGGTGTAGATGATGGTCGCCAGTTGCTCGGCGCCGGGGCGCGGATCGTCCAGGATCGGTGAACAGCGTTGCAGGTCGCCCCAGTTGAAATCGAACTCGCCCGGCGGATGCAGCGGCAGACTGATGGTCGGCAGATCCGCCGGCATACCGCTCGACATGCCCGGCCAGTCATCCAGTTTGCCGATGAACGCCAGGACGCTTTCAGAGTGAGTGAGGACCTGATTGACCGAATCGGCAGTGAGGTTGGGATAGAGCGGCACCGAAACATGCCCGGCCATCCAGATCGCCAGGTCGGCAATGATCCAGTGGGCGCAGTTTTTCGAGATCAGCGCGATGTGGCTGCCCGGCGGCAACTCCCGGGAGCGCAGCCAGTGTGCGGCACAGCGGGCCTGATGGCCGACATCGGCCCAGGTCAGCATCTCGACCTGCCCGGCGCCGATGGGCTGCACCAGGTAGCGTTGGCGCGGGTGCCGGGCCTCGCGTTCGTAAAACACGTCCAGCGGCAATCGAAAAGCAGCAGACATGCGACTCGCTCCTTTCTTTTGGAATGGAGCAAGCGTAGTCAACCAAGCAAGTGCTTGGTTGACTATTTCATACAAAAAATTTCAAGGATGTTTAAGGCTGTTGAGCGTCATCGAGCCGATCAGCAATTCGCTGTGCTCAAGCTCGGCCAGTCCGGCGGTGCTGACCTTTTCCGGTGGATAGCCGGCGCCATGCTGCAAGTAACTCAGCAGATTGCCCACCAACGGATTGTGGCTGACCAGCAGCACATTGCTCACCGAGACCAGTTGCTCGGCGACACGATCCGGATCGACCTCCGGGGTCAGCCATTCGACCGTGCGGATTTCCGGCTCGAAGCCCAGCGCGTCACGCACCAGCTGTGCGGTCTGCTGTGCCCGCAAGTAGGGACTTGCGTAGATCGCCGTCAGTGGTTGCCCCATCAAACGGGCCGCGCTGCTGAGCACTTCCTTGCGACCGTGAGCGGTCAGTTCCCGCTCCGAATCGGGGCGCGAGCCATAGGGCTCGGCCTCGCCGTGACGCAATACCCAGAGTTTCATGGTTTGGGTTCCTCATCCCGGGCCGGATGCGGTGCCGGCGCGACAACGTGTGGCGCCTCACCCTCCGGAGTACGCGGCGCCGGCCAGTCGGCGAACGGCCAGGGTTTCTGGTCGCTGTGGAAAGTGCCGAACCGGCCGATCTGGGCCAGGAACTGGCTCAGGCTGTCGCCGAAATTCATCAGACCGGCGCTCGGGGCGCCGTAGATCAGTCTATACACAAGCTGCACCAGCACCACCGCGCCGAGGATGAACTGCGCCACCTGCCAGACCACGATGTAAACGATCATCCACAGCACCCGCAGCAGGATGGATTCGTACGCGGCTTCGGTTTTCGGATCGTTCATGTCTAGCTCCCCTGCTCTGAAATCAGTAGCAATCAGTTGAAACCACTGGTGGAAATAAAATCGACGTCGGTCTTGGGCTCGGCACGCATCAACAGGCCGATCACCTGCTCCAGGGTGCGCCCTTCGAACAGGATCGCGTGCAACCCGGCGACCAGCGGCATATACACACCGACCTCCTGGGCCTTGGCCTTGAGCACTTTCAGGGTGTTGACCCCTTCGGCGACCTCACCGAGACGCGATACGGCTTCATCGAGGCTCAACCCCTGGCCGAGGGCGAAACCGACCTGATAGTTGCGACTTTTCGGCGACGAACAAGTAACGATCAGGTCACCGACCCCGGCCAGACCGAGAAAGGTCATCGGGTTGGCGCCCTGATTCACCGCAAACCGGGTCATCTCGGCCAAGGCGCGGGTGATCAGCATGCTCTTGGTGTTCTCGCCCATTTCCAGCGCCACTGCCATGCCGGCGATGATCGCATAGACGTTTTTCAGTGCGCCGCCCAGCTCCACGCCGAAGCGGTCGGCACTGGCATAGACACGGAAGGTGCGACCATGCAACGCAGCCTGCACGGCTTTGCACAGTTCTTCGTCCTCACTGGCGACCACCGTGGCGGTGAGCGCGTGCTCGGCGATTTCCCGCGCCAGGTTCGGCCCGGACAGCACGCCGATGCGCGCCTGCGGGGCGATCTCTTCGAGAATCTGGCTCATCAGTTTGAAGGTGTGGGCTTCGATGCCCTTGGTCAGGCTGACCAGCATCTTGCCGCTCAGACGCTCGGCATGCGCCGCCAATACCGTGCGCAGTGCGCTGGAGGGCAATGCCACAAAACACAATTCACAGGCATCGAGGGTTTCCTGCAGGTCGGTGACGGCCGTCACGCCCGGCAGAATCTTGATGCCTTTGAGATAACGCGGGTTTTCGCGATTGACCCGGATGGCCTCGGCCTGTTCGGGGTCACGCATCCACTGCCGGACTTGATGGCCGTTCCCGGCCAACAGATTGGCCACGGCGGTACCGAAACTTCCGCCTCCCAGGACCGCAATCGGGCGCTGTTCAGTCATATGTAATCCGTTAATCCATACCAGTGGCGATGCGGGCA
Organism: Pseudomonas sp. BW7P1; assembly: GCF_024981055.1. NCBI lineage: Bacteria > Pseudomonadati > Pseudomonadota > Gammaproteobacteria > Pseudomonadales > Pseudomonadaceae > Pseudomonas > Pseudomonas sp. BW7P1. The sequence goes on from NZ_CP103374.1 coordinate 4,638,978, forward strand.
TTATACGGAGCGGCCCCTTCTCGGACAGCCCCGGCGTCATTTACCCGCACTTGTAGGAAGAAGACCAATAAAGCCGAGGAAAATGCCCGCAACGTGACTGGAAAAGTCACTGTCCTCGGTTAACATGCGCGCCAATTCTCTGCTATCAAGGCCGCGTCGTGTTTTCTGGCACTCCCTCCTCGCGCTCGTCCCTGCTTCTGGCGTTGCTGTTCAGCCCGATGCTGTTCGCGGACGACCTGTTTCTCGATAGCGAGGCCCTGCCCCGGATTCTCACGGCCACTCGCCTGAAACAGTCACCGGCGGAAATCCCCGGCAGCATGACCGTGCTTGACAGCGAACTGATCAACGCCAGCGGTGCCCGAGACATCAGTGAGTTACTGCGGCTGGTGCCGGGGATGATGGTCGGCAACATCAGCGGCAATCAGGCGGTGGTGAACTATCACGGCACCAACGCCAGCGAAGCCCGGCGCATGCAAGTGTTGATCGACGGCCGCTCGGTGTACCGCGCCGGCCTGGCCACGGTGGACTGGAGCGACATTCCGGTGGCCATGGAGGACATCGAGCGCATCGAGGTTTTTCGCGGCCCGAACACCGTCAGTTATGGCGCCAATGCGCTGATGGCGGTAGTCAATATCATCACCCGCAACCCGGCCGACAGCCACGGCACACGCCTGAAAATCACCCGTGGCCAACGGGGCATCAACGACTTCTACGCCAGTCAGGGCACGGGCTGGAGCGGCGGCGACCTGCGCCTGTCATTGTCCGGCCAGGAGGACGACGGCTTCGACAGCGACCGTACCGGCGCCGACTACCGTGACAGCCGTCGCTTGAACCGCTTCAGCCTTGCGGTCAGCCAGATGCTGAGCGACAACCAGAGCGTGGACTGGCAGCTCAACGCCAAGGACGGGACCAACCAGCGACCCTATACCTACCGACCAGTGTTCTCCGGGATTACCGCTGCCGGTAACAACTCCGACGTGGTCGCCAAGGATTACGCCGGTTCTGTGCGCTGGAATCTGGACATCAACCCCGATCACAGCCTTTACGTACAAGGCTCGGCACAACACTGGGACCGTCAGCAAACCTGGCGCGCCTGCGACGCCGAAGTCTCGTTCAGTCCGCAACTGACGCAGCTGTGGCAACTCAACCCCAATTACACCGAGCAACTGGCACGCAACATCACCCGGTTCATCGGGCCCGGTGCTGCGCCCGGCACGCCAACGGAAATGGCCCTGGCCAATCAAGTGCTTGATCAATGGCGCAACGGCGCCAGCCGGACCCTGTGTGGCGACATCGACCAGAGCGCCCGGGAATCGCGTTATGACCTGGAATTGCAGGACACCCTCAGCCTGTCCGACAGTCTGCGTCTGGTCAGCGGCCTGAACTATCGTTACGACCGGGCCGATTCCGAGACCTATTTCAACGGCACGCTGGACGACACCACCTGGCGCGCGTTCGGCCAACTGGAATGGCGTGCCAGCGAACACTGGCTGTTGCAGGGCGGCGCCATGTTTGAAAACACTCAACTGATCGGCAGTTCGCTGACGCCCAGGTTTGCTGTCAATTATCTGATCAACCCGCGCCACAGCCTGCGCGCGGTGTACTCGGAAGCGATCCGCTCGCCCGACATGTTCGAAAACAGCGTCAACTGGAGCTATCAGGTGACCAACCTGCGCCCCTCCGCCTATGGCCAGACGTCGGCCCGCTACTTCGTCAAGACTCGGGGGCCGGGTGATCTTGACCAGGAGCACATGCGCTCGAGGGAATTGGGCTACAACGGCTTTTTCCCGGAATGGGGCCTGGCGCTGGACGTGAAACTGTTCTACGACGAAATCACCGGGATGATCAGCGAGCCGCTGCGCAATAACCAGTTCATCGCCAGCAACGCCAACGATTCACGCTTTCGCGGCACCGAAACCCAGTTGGATTGGCGTCTTGGCGCGATCGACCGATTGCGCCTGACCTACGCCTTCGTCGACGCCGAAGCCAGCAACCCGCTGGATCAGCAGTTCACGGCACGCAACAGCGGTTCGGCGGGCTGGCTGCGCGACTGGGGCCAGGGCTGGAACAGCGCCCTCTTCTATTACGGCGACAACGCACTCAACGGATATCGCTTCGAACGGGTCGACACGCGAATCGCCAAAAACATTCCACTGGGCAAGGCTCAACTGCAATTGGCCGCCGTGCTGCAACAGCGTCTGGATCATGAGCCGACCACTTTCGTCGACAACAACTACGACGAACGCCGGGTGATGTACTTCAGCGCCGAGCTGGAGTTCTAGGATGCGCTACGCCCTGTCACGGAAGATGCCAACCGCCCGCCAATGGCTGGCCGGGCTGTGCCTTTTCGTGACTGCCTGGCTGTACGGCGTGGCAGTGCAGGCCGCCGATATTCTGCTGACCGGCGCCGAGGAAAGCCCCGGCGTGCAATCGTTCGTCCAGGCGCTGAGCGAGCTGAGGCCCACCGACCGGGTGCATTTCCAGCCACTGGCAAGCCTGCCGGCGCCGGGCAAACTACCGTCCAGCCTGCGCCTGATTCTGCTCGATCTGCCAAGCCTCGACTGGCGCATGCAGGAAAGCCAGGGCCCGGCGACGCTGGTTCTGCGGATCAGCCGCCTGCAGGCGCGGCAACGCTTCGGCACCGCGCAGCCATCCCACTTGAGCCTGCTGTGGAGCGATCCGCCACTGAGTCGCCAACTGCAGTTGATCCGCCGAATCCTGCCTCAGGCGCAACGCGTCGGCGTGCTGTTCGATCAGCACAGCGAATTCCTCCTCAAGGAACTGCAATCGGCCGCCAACCCGCTGAATCTGCACATCGTTCCACAGCGCTGGGACAATACCCACGACAACCGTCCCTTGCAGACCGTACTGAAAAACAGCGATGTGCTGCTGGGCCTCGACGATCCCGACCTGTACAACCCGAGAACCGCGAAAAACCTGCTGCTCAGCAGTTATGCGCGGCAGTTGGCTTTGGTAGGCCCGAACGTTTCGTTCGTACGTGCCGGCAGCCTCGCCAGTACCTACAGCGATCAGAGCGACTGGCTGACCGTACTCGACGAACTGCTCGACCACCCGCCGACCGCCTGGCCGCGATCGCTCTACCCCGGGCGTTTCAAAGTTTCAAGCAATGCGCAGGTGGCTCGTTCATTAGGGATAGAGCCGATGAATGAAGCGTCTGTTGCCGCAGAGCTGGCCGAAGGAGAGCGCCACCCATGATTTTCCGCCGTTGGGACATCAATACCCGAACCCAATTGATCAGCCTGGGCCCTGCGCTGTTGCTGACCTTGCTACTGATCAGTTTTTTCACCTTCGTGCGCATTCAGGATTTGCGCCAGGAGCTGAACCACACGGGCCAACTGATCGCCAACCAACTCGCGCCGGCTACCGAATACGGGGTCATTTCCGGTAATAACGAAGTATTGGAAAGCCTGCTCAAAGCCACTCTGGCTACGCCCAATGTGCGGTTTCTCGAAATCCAGGACAGCGCCAACCGGATTCTGGCATACGTCGAGCAGCCCTCGGGTGCGCACAAGCGCCCACATCAGGTCGAAGTGTTCCAGTCGCCGGTGCGATTGCAACGGATTGCCTTGCACAATGATTTCTTTCAGGACGGAAAAAGCAGCAACGGCACTGCCGGCGAGGATTATCTGGGGCGGGTGATCGTCGGTCTGTCGAACGATGCGTTCAGTCAACGCCAACAGGAAATCCTGTTCAAAGCCGGGATTCTGGCGCTCTTCGCCCTGCTCTTCACGTTTGTTCTGGCACGGCGGCTGGCCGGAAGCCTGTCGCAGCCGATCCGCGATATCAGCGATGCGGTCAAGGCGATTCAGGAGGGCGACTACAGGACCCCGCTGCCGATTGTCGATGACACCGAGCTGGGGGCCTTGTCGCAACACATCAACAACCTGGCCCAGGCGCTGGAGCAAGCCAGCCGCGAACAGCACCAGGCCATGGCGCAACTGATCCAGACTCGCGAAGAGGCGGAAAAGGCCAACAACGCCAAGTCGGACTTCCTGGCCATGATGAGCCATGAACTGCGTACTCCGATGAACGGTGTCCTGGGCATGCTGCAACTGCTGGAAACCACCGACATGACCGAGGAGCAGATCGAGTACGCTGCCCTGGCCTCCGAATCCACCGAGCACTTGCTCAAGGTGATCAACGACATTCTGGATTTCTCACGCATCGAACGCTCGGAACTGGAGCTGGAACACATACCGTTCAATCTCGCCGACCTGATCGGCGCGTGCGCCCAATCGTTCCAGCACAGTGCGGCACAGCGAGGGCTGGCCTTGCAACTGCGGATCCCCGAGGATCTGCGAGGCCTGCAGGTACAGGGGGACCCGACAAGGATCCGGCAGATTCTGGTCAATCTGGTGGGCAACGCGCTGAAGTTTACGGAACAGGGTCGCGTCAGCATCGAGGCGCAGTGGCAGTCGCTGGATCACGAACTGCTGTGGTTCACCTGCTCGGTGCGCGACAGCGGCATCGGGATTTCTTCCGAGAGCCTGGAACTGATGTTCAATGCGTTCCAGCAGGCCGACAGCTCGATTTCACGCCGTTATGGCGGTACCGGCCTGGGTCTGCCGATCGCCCGCACCCTGGCCGAACGCATGGGTGGCACCTTGCGCGCGCAAAGCGAAGAAGGTCGTGGCTCGGTGTTCACCCTGGAAATTCCGCTGGCGCTATATAAGCAGGACCTGCCGACACTGGCGGCGGCGCCACGCGCAATCGATGGCAATCCTCATGGAGAAGGCCGCAACGTGCTGCTGGTGGAAGACAACCCGGTCAATCAAACCGTGATCGAAGCGATGCTGCGCAGCCTGGGCTTTACCGTCAATGTCGCCACCGATGGCATGCAGGCCGTGCGAAGCGCAAGCGCAAACCGCTACGAGGCGATCCTGATGGATTGCCGCCTGCCGATCATCGACGGTTACGAGGCCACCCGTCAGATTCGCCGGCTGCCCGGCGGCGGCCAGGTTCCGATCATCGCCCTGACCGCCAACGCCTTGCAGGGTGACCGGGAGAACTGCCTGTCGGCGGGCATGAATGACTATCTGGCCAAGCCATTCAAACGCAATGACCTGCAGCTGATTCTGCAGCGCTGGGTGCAGTAGAGAGGGCCTTTCGAGCATCTGCGACTGGCGTGAAAAGCGAAAGTGCGGCAGTCTTAGGCACCCGAACGAGCCCCAAAAGGGGCTTGAATAAAAATTTCAGTGCACAAGTGTACATTCATGTCCTTGGTGCTGTGACTTTCACTACAACGCAATAGTCTATGAGTAGGCTGCCGGTTCGAGGCATGAACGCATCGATCGGCCGGGAAGATCTGCCCCACCTGCCGCATGGGATTATTGAGGAGCTCGCATGACCAAACAAAACGCCTTTACTCGGGAAGACCTGCTGCGCTGCAGTCGCGGTGAGCTGTTCGGCCCAGGTAACGCGCAACTGCCCGCCCCGAACATGCTGATGGTGGATCGCATCACCCTGATCAGCGAAGACGGCGGCAAGTACGGCAAAGGTGAATTGGTCGCCGAGCTGGATATCACCCCTGACCTGTGGTTCTTCGCCTGCCACTTCGAAGGCGATCCGGTGATGCCGGGCTGCCTGGGTCTGGACGCCATGTGGCAACTGGTCGGCTTCTTCCTGGGCTGGCAAGGCCTGCCGGGCCGCGGCCGTGCGCTGGGTTCGGGCGAAGTGAAGTTCTTCGGTCAGGTTCTGCCGACCGCCAAGAAGGTCACCTACAACATTCATATCAAACGCGTCCTCAAGGGCAAGCTGAACCTGGCCATCGCCGACGGTTCGGTGACTGTCGACGGTCGCGAAATCTACACCGCCGAAGGCCTCCGGGTCGGCGTGTTTACCTCCACTGACAACTTCTAAGGGTTATCCGCATGCGCCGCGTCGTTATCACTGGTCTGGGCATTGTTTCTTGCCTGGGCAATGACAAAGAGACCGTCTCCGCTAACCTGCGTGCAAGCCGCCCGGGCATCCGGTTCAACCCGGAATACGCCGAAATGGGTCTGCGTAGCCAGGTTTCCGGCTCCATCGACCTCAACCTTGAAGAGCTGATCGATCGCAAGATCTATCGTTTCGTCGGCCACGCAGCGGCTTATGCCTACCTGGCCATGAAGGACGCCATCGCCGATTCCGGTCTGACCGAAGAGCAGGTGTCCAACCCGCGCACCGGCCTGATCGCAGGTTCGGGCGGTGCCTCGACCCTGAACCAGATGGAAGCGCTGGACATCCTGCGCGAGAAAGGCGTCAAGCGCGTCGGCCCATACCGTGTAACGCGGACCATGAGCAGCACCGTTTCGGCGTGTCTGGCCACTCCGTTCAAGATCAAGGGCCTGAACTACTCCATCGCTTCCGCCTGCGCCACCAGTGCTCACTGCATCGGTACCGCCATGGAACAGATCCAGATGGGCAAGCAGGACATCGTGTTCGCCGGTGGCGGTGAAGAGGAGCACTGGAGCCAGTCGTTCCTGTTCGATGCCATGGGCGCCCTGTCCAGCAAGCGCAACGACACCCCGGAGCAAGCCTCCCGCGCCTACGACGCCGACCGTGACGGTTTCGTCATCGCCGGTGGCGGCGGCATGGTGGTGGTCGAGGAGCTGGAGCACGCTCTGGCCCGCGGCGCGAAGATCTACGCGGAAATCGTCGGCTACGGCGCGACTTCCGACGGTTACGACATGGTGGCGCCGAGCGGCGAAGGCGCAATCCGCTGCATGCAGCAGGCGCTGTCCACCGTCGACACTCCGATCGACTACCTGAACACCCACGGCACCTCGACCCCGGTCGGCGACGTCGCGGAAATGAAAGGCGTGCGTGAAGTGTTCGGCGACAAGGCTCCGGCCATCAGCTCCACCAAGAGCCTGTCGGGTCACTCCCTGGGCGCCGCCGGCGTTCACGAAGCGATCTACTGCATGCTGATGATGGAAGGCAACTTCATCGCAGGTTCCGCCAACATCGACGAGCTGGATCCGGAAGTGGCCGACCTGCCGGTTCTGACCAAGACTCAGGAAAACGCGAAGATCGACACCGTAATGAGCAACAGCTTCGGTTTCGGTGGCACCAACGCCACGCTGGTCCTGAAGCGCTGGGCAGGCAAGTAATTTCCTCCTGCCAGGCCGTACATGAAAACGCCCCGACTGGTTCGGGGCGTTTTTTTTGCCCTGAAAAAAGTACTTTTCAGCGAGGCCAAAATGAAACTTCTGTCATGCAACTTACCGCCCTGCGACCGAATGTCGCGTATTTGGCGGGCTCCAGGACTGTTGCAGATTTCGCAAGGATACGTTGCACGAATCAAGCGTTTACTTAGCAGGCTAACAAAATCTATAAAAGAGCCCTGCACACGCCTTGCTGCAGATAACAGAGATTGGAGCTAGCAGATGACTGTAAAAGTAACTGAACGCGACGATTCACACATGTCCCATGAAGGCGTAGCCGCCGGCGTACGGATCTGGGATGTGCATCAACAAGACTTGCTGGTCGGCATGTTCCACAACGAGATCGATGCCCACAACTACAAGGCTGAACTGGAACTGCTGGAACAGCAGCGGGATCTGAAATCCGCCTGACCCGAAACCACAGCATTGAAAACGACGAACCCCGCCATTGGCGGGGTTCGTCGTTATCGGGCTTCATCAGGGCCGCTTTTCGACCCGACGGGAGCAAGCGCTCTCGCCACAGACAATTACCACATCAGGTCGTCAGGAATCACGTACGCCGCGTACGGATCATCCTCGGCTGCGACCTCTTCGACCTTCTCGTTCAACTGCACGATGCGCTGCGGGTCGCGCTCCTGAATTTTCAGGGCCGCCTCACGGGGGATCACTTCGTAGCCGCCGGCATGATGCACGATGGCCAGCGAACCATTGCTGAGCTTGTTGCGCATCAGCGTGTTGACCGAGATGCGCTTGACCTTCTTGTCGTCGACGAAGTTGTAGTAGTCCTCGGTGGTCAGCTTCGGCAGACGCGAGACTTCGATCAACTGCTTGACCTGCGCGGCGCGAGCCTTGGCCTCGGCCTTCTCCTGTTGCTGGCGGTTCAGCTCCTGGTCGCGCTTGACCTTCTCGGCCATGGCTTCCTGGGCTGCGCGCTGCTGGGAGTCGTCCAGCTCGATCTGGCCTTTGTGGGCCAGTCGCTGTTGCTTCTGTTTTTCCTTGCTGACCTGCTTGGCCTGCTTTTGGTTGACCAGTCCTGCCTTGAGCAACTGGTCGCGAAGGGAAAGGCTCATTGATGCTTACTCACTTGGGCTACGGCTCAGCCGCAGCTGGGCAAATTCTTTTCCTGACGTTTGGCTTCGCCCCACAGGGCGTCCAACTCTTCGAGGGTGCAATCTTCCATGGGGCGATGGGTGTCGCGCAATGCCTGTTCGATAAAACGGAAGCGTCGTTCGAACTTGCCATTGGCGCCGCGTAACGCGGTTTCCGGATCGACCTTCAGATGCCGGGCCAGATTGACCACGGAAAACAGCAGGTCACCGATCTCGTCGGCCACCGCTTCAGGATCATTCTCGGACATGGCTTCGAGCACTTCATCGAGCTCCTCGCGCACCTTGTCCAGCACCGGCAACGCGTCCGGCCAGTCAAAACCGACCTGCCCCGCGCGCTTTTGCAACTTGGCCGAGCGGGACAAGGCCGGCAACGCAGCGGGAACATCATCGAGCAGCGACAGTTGCTGCGGCTCGGCGGATTTCTCGGCACGCTCTTCGGCCTTGATCTCCTCCCAGCGCTGCTTGACCTGATCTTCGCTCAGGCGCGGTACATCCAGCGGCGCATACAGATCGCCGGTCGGGAAGACGTGCGGATGACGGCGAATCAGCTTGCGGGTGATGCTGTCGACCACCCCGGCGAATTCGAACCGCCCTTCTTCCCGGGCCAGTTGGCTGTAATACACCACCTGAAACAACAGATCGCCCAATTCGCCCTGCAAGTGATCGAAGTCGCCGCGCTCGATGGCGTCGGCGACTTCATAGGCTTCCTCGAGGGTGTGCGGGACGATGGTTGCGTAGGTCTGCTTGATGTCCCACGGGCAACCGTACTGCGGGTCGCGCAGACGGTTCATCAGGTGCAACAGGTCTTCAAGGCTGTAGGTCGATTTCATGGAGTCCGGTTACGCCGCGTCTCGATGATGTTCGGCAACTGGGAGATCCGCCCCAGCAACCGCCCCAGTGCGTCCAGTCCCGGAATCTCGATGGTCAGGGACATCAGTGCAGTGTTGTCTTCCTTGTTCGAGCGGGTGTTGACCGCCAGCACATTGATCCGCTCGTTGAGCAGCACCTGCGAAACGTCTCGCAGCAGACCGGAACGGTCGTAGGCACGGATGACGATATCCACCGGATAGGTGAGCACCGGCACCGGCCCCCAGCTGACCTGGATGATCCGCTCCGGCTCACGCCCGGCCAGTTGCAGCACCGAGGCGCAGTCCTGACGGTGAATGCTCACGCCGCGGCCCTGGGTGATGTAGCCGACGATCGCATCGCCCGGCAACGGCTGGCAGCAGCCGGCCATCTGGGTCATCAGGTTGCCGACACCCTGGATCTGAATGTCGCCGCGCTTGCCCGGCTTGTAGCCCGTGGCCTTGCGCGGAATCAGTTCCAGCTGTTCGTTGCCGCGCTCCGGCTCGACCAGTTGCTGCGCCAGGTTGACCAGTTGCGCCAGTCGCAGGTCGCCGGCTCCGAGGGCGGCGAACATGTCTTCGGCGGTTTTCATGTTGGCCTTTTCGGCCAGCTTGTCGAAATCCACCGCCGGCAGACCGAGGCGATTCAGTTCGCGCTCGATCAGGGTCTTGCCTGCCGCGACGTTCTGGTCGCGTGCCTGCAACTTGAACCAGTGAACGATCTTCGCCCGCGCCCGGGACGTGGTGACGTAACCGAGGTTCGGGTTCAGCCAGTCGCGGCTCGGCGTGCCGTGCTTGCTGGTGATGATCTCGACCTGCTCACCGGTCTGCAGGCTGTAGTTGAGCGGCACGATCCGCCCGTTGATCTTGGCGCCACGGCAGTTGTGACCGATTTCGGTGTGCACGCGGTAGGCGAAGTCCAGCGGTGTCGCACCTTTCGGCAAGTCAATGGCGTGACCGTCCGGGGTAAAGATGTAGACCCGGTCCGGTTCGATATCGACCCGCAATTGTTCGGCCAGACCACCGATGTCGCCCAGCTCTTCGTGCCACTCGAGCACCTGACGCAACCAGGAGATTTTCTCTTCATAGTGGTTCGAGCCGGACTTGACGTCGGTGCCCTTGTAACGCCAGTGCGCGCAGACGCCGAGCTCGGCCTCTTCATGCATCGAATGGGTGCGGATCTGGACTTCCAGCACCTTGCCCTCAGGGCCGATCACCGCCGTATGCAGCGAGCGGTAGCCGTTCTCTTTCGGGTTGGCGATGTAGTCGTCGAACTCTTTCGGAATGTGCCGCCACAGGGTGTGGACGATGCCGAGCGCGGTGTAGCAGTCGCGCATTTCCGGCACCAGCACCCGCACGGCGCGCACGTCGTAGATCTGGCTGAATTCCAGACCCTTGCGCTGCATTTTGCGCCAGATCGAATAGATGTGCTTCGCCCGGCCGCTGATGTCGGCATCGACACCGGTGGCCTGCAATTCGTCCTTGAGCTGGGTCATCACATCAGAGATGAAACGCTCGCGGTCGAGCCGCCGTTCGTGCAGCAGCTTGGCAATCTGTTTGTATTGGTCGGGCTCCAGATAACGGAAGGACAGGTCCTCCAGTTCCCATTTGATATGACCGATGCCGAGCCGGTGGGCCAGTGGCGCATAGATGTCGAACACTTCCCGGGCAACCCGGTTGCGCTTCTCGTCGTCGGCAGTCTTCACCGCACGGATCGCGCAGGTGCGTTCGGCGAGCTTGATCAGCGCGACGCGCACGTCGTCGACCATCGCCACCAGCATCTTGCGCAGGTTTTCCACCTGACCCTGGGTGCCCATCACCATCGACTGGCGCGGGCTGAGGCTGGCACTGATCGCCGCCATGCGCTGCACGCCGTCGATCAGCTTGGCGACCACCGGCCCGAAGCGCTGGCTGACCGCCGACAGCTCGATCTGACCTTCGCGTACGCCACGGTAAAGCACCGCCGCGACCAGTGAATCCTGATCAAGCTTGAGGTCGGCGAGAATCTCGGCGATCTCAAGGCCCGTGCTGAAACTGCCGCTGCCTTCGGACCAGAGATTGTTCGCCGCATTGGACTGTTGCTCGGCCTGTCGAGCGTACTCACAGGCCTCCTTCAAGGCTTCGCGATCCAGTGCCAGATCGACACTGACCGCATGATCGAGCCAAGCCTCGAGATTGATACTGCCGTCGGTGTTGATCGGCTGGTGTGCTCTCACCTGTACCATCTTGCTTTACCTTCCCTACGACGCAGACTCAATGCGTCAAATCACTGACCTTGATTGCCCGTTCGCACTCGCGGGGCTCAGACGAGTGCTGCACGGGCGGATCAGTCGGATCAGACGAGCCATCCTAGCTCGCTTCAAATAACGCCATGGCCTCGACATGCGCCGTCTGAGGAAACATATCGAGAATCCCGGCACGTTTTAACCGGTAGCCCTGTTTGATCAATTCGACCGTATCGCGCGCCAGAGTTGCAGGGTTGCACGATACATACACCAACCGCTCGGCACCCAGGGTCGCGAGCTTGCGCACCACCTCGAAAGCACCGTCACGCGGTGGGTCCAAGAGTACCGCAGAAAAGCCGTTTCCGATCCATTCGGCATCGGTCAAAGGCTGGGATAAATCGGCCTGAAAAAACCTTGTGTTATGCAAATTGTTACTGGCGGCATTCAACGCCGCGCGATCGACCATGGTCTGCACGCCTTCGACCGCCACCACTTCACGTACGGATCCGGCCAGCGGCAAGGCAAAGTTGCCGAGACCGCAAAACAGATCGAGCACGCGCTCGCCCGCAGCCGGCTTCAGCCAGTCCAGAGCCTGGGCCACCATGGCTTCGTTGACACCGGCGTTGACCTGGATGAAATCCCCCGGGCGATACGCCAGATCCAGACCCCACTGTTGCAGACGGTAGCCCAGCGACTGGGCGGCATCGACCGGTTGCGGTTCGCCTTCGCCATGCAGCCACAGTTGCGCTTCATGGAATGCACAAAAATCCTTGAGGATCGTCAGATCGGTCTCGGACAGCGGCGCCATGTGGCGCAACAGAACGGCCAGGGATGAACCGCTGAACAATTCGACATGCCCCAGCGCCTGAGGCTTGCTCAAGCGACGAAGCATCTCCGGCAAACGGGTCATGATCGGTTGCAAGGGCTGTACCAGCACCGGGCATTCACTGATCGCAACGATGTCCTGACTGCCGGCGGCACGGAATCCGACCTCAAGCGTTTTGGCCTTGCTGTCCCAGCGCACGGCGACCCGGGCGCGGCGACGGTAGCCGAATTCAGGACCGGTCAGCGGCGCGGCCCATTCTTCGGGTTCGACACCGGCGACTCGCGACAATTGCTCGGCGAGCATGCGCTGTTTCAGGGCGAGCTGTTCGTCATGGGACAAATGCTGGACGCTGCAACCGCCGCAACGACCGGCATGCCGGCAAGGTGCCGGGCGACGCAATTCGCTGGCGGTGAACACACGCTCGGTGCGCGCCTCGACCACTTTGCCGTGGGCACCGAGCACGCGGGCCTCGACCTCTTCACCCGCCAGAGCGCCGAGGACGAACCAGGTTTTTCCTTCAAAAAACGCGATGCCGCGACCGTCGTTGGCCAGGCGCTCGATCTTCAAGCGCTGCTTTTTGCCGGTCGGGAGTTGCGGGGCCTTGCTGCCGCCGGTGGGCTGGAAGCGCAGGCCTCTATCGTGCTTTGCCATCAGTTGGCCGCGTCGAAAATGCCGGTCGACAGGTATCGGTCGCCACGGTCACAGATGATCGCGACGATCACCGCGTTCTCGACTTCTTTGGACAGACGCAGCATCGCCGCCACCGCACCGCCCGAGGACACACCGCAAAAGATGCCTTCTTCGCGGGCCAGACGTCGGGTGACGTCCTCGGCTTCGCTTTGCGCCATGTCGACGATACGGTCGACGCGGTCGGCCTGATAAATCTTCGGCAGGTATTCCTGCGGCCAGCGGCGGATACCGGGAATGGCCGAGCCTTCCATCGGTTGCAGGCCGATGATCTGTACCTTGTCGCTCTGCTCTTTCAGGTAGCGCGACACGCCCATGATGGTGCCGGTGGTCCCCATGGAGCTGACGAAATGGGTGATCGAGCCCTGGGTCTGACGCCAGATTTCCGGGCCGGTGGTGGTGTAGTGCGCTTCGGGATTGTCGCCGTTGGCGAACTGGTCCAGCACCTTGCCACGGCCTTCGGCTTCCATCCGCTGCGCCAGATCGCGAGCGCCTTCCATGCCTTCTTCCTGGCTGACCAGAATCAACTGAGCACCATAGGCGGTCATCGCCGCCTTGCGCTCGGCGCTGGAGTTGTCCGGCATGATCAGGATCATCTTGTAACCCTTGATCGCGGCAGCCATCGCCAGGGCGATGCCGGTATTGCCCGAGGTCGCCTCGATCAGGGTATCGCCGGGATGGATCTGCCCGCGCAATTCGGCACGGGTGATCATCGACAGCGCTGGACGGTCCTTGACCGAACCTGCCGGGTTGTTCCCTTCGAGCTTGAGCAACAGGGTGTTGCTGGTGACACCGGGCAGGCGCTGCAAACGCACCAGCGGCGTGTTGCCGACGCAATCGGCGATGGTTGGGTACTGCAAGGTCATGGCGTTTTTCGCAATCCGGACAGCGGGGGCGCCTATCATACCGGCAAACCTGCACGGCCCATATCACGCAAAGTGTGATGCTTATGGTTTCTTGGAATAAGCATTAAAAGTCGCGCCGGTGGTGCGACTTTTTTGCTGCTCACACAATTCGCGGGCGACTCATGTCCAGTGTGGGCGCTGGCTTGCCAGCCAAGGCGCCGGAATGGGCGGCGCTGTCATCCGCCACCAACCGCAAATTCAATCGTAATCCCGACTGGCCGTTCTCCGCCCACAAAGTCCCGCCCTGGCGCAGTACCGCATTCCTCGCAATGCTCAACCCCAGACCGAAACCACCATCTCCCGGCCGCGAGCCGTCGAGTCGGGTGAACGGCGAGAAGATCCGTTCCAGATCCTCTTCGGCCACACCACCGCCCTCGTCCTCCAGCCACAGATGCCAGTAGTCCCCGGCACGCCGGCCATTCAGACGGACGATACCGTGCGCTGGCGAATGACGGATGGCGTTACGCAGGATGTTCTCCAGCGCCTGGGCCAAGGTATTGAGGTTGCCGCGCACCCAGCACGATGAGTCCACCGTGCAGTGCAATTGCAGCGTCGGCCAGCCGGTTTCGTAGCAGGCGTCATCGGTGAGCATCTCCCACAACGCCTGGACCTGGATCGCTTCGTCCGGCAAGGGCGAACGCTCGGTTTCGAGCCAGGCCAGTTGCAGGGTGTCGTCCACCAGCCGCTGCATGCCATCGACTTCGCGACCGATGCGCTCGCGCAACGACAGCAGATCCTGCTCACTGTCACTGGCTACCCGCAGGCGACTCAGGGGCGTGCGCAGTTCGTGGGACAGGTCGCGCAACAATTGCTGTTGCAGGGCAACGGTCGATTGCAGGCGTTCGGACATCGAATCGAAGGCCCGGGCCAACTCGCCCAGTTCGTCCGGGCGCCGCGTGATGCCACCCGACAGACGCACACTCAATTGATCGGCACGCCACGCATTGGCCTGCTCGCGCAGATTGTTCAGTGGCACCACCAGCAAGCGATACAGCCCCACACACAGCAGCAACGTGAACAGGCCGGGAATCACACCGTTGGTGATCACTCGCCAGAACACCCGGTACTTGCCCGGCACGAATCGTTCAGGCAACTCGACGACCAGACTGCCGGCGGACGACTCCGTGGGAAATGGCACACGCAGCCATGGTCGACCCTTCTTGTGGATCGGCCAGTCCAGCCCGCGCAGAAAGGTCAGACGCTGGATTTCCTGCCCGCTCAAAGGATCGCTGCTCAGCGACTGCAAATTGCCGTCGATCACGCCGACCCACGCACGCTCGCGCAATTCCATGCCCTGCAACCAGCCATCGACACCTTTGCGCCCGCCCTGGCGCCAGGCTTGTTCGGCCTCGGCGGCATAACGGGTCAATGTGCCGCGCGCCTCGTCGGAGAGGAACTGGTTGCGCTGCTCCATATACCGACCCCAGGACCAGCTCAGCCAGATCATCAATAGACAGAACGCCACCAGCAGGCAGGCCAGTTTCCAGAACAGCGAATGCCGACCCGGCAGGTCAGACACTTTCATCGACGGCACTCAGCCTGTAGCCCTTGCCCCACACCGTGCGCACTTCCCGCTCGGTATAGCCGATCGATTTGAGTTTGCGGCGGATCTGGCTGATGTGCATGTCGAGGCTGCGGTCGTGGGCCGCGTAGCCACGCTGAAGAACGTGCTGATAAAGGAAGGCCTTGCTCAACACCTCTTCATCATTGCGATTGAGGGTTTCCAGCAGACGGAATTCGCTGCGAGTGAGGCCGGCCGGTTGATCGTGGTAGAACACTTCGCACCGCTGATCGTCGAAATGCAGCCCTCCCGCCATCACAGGCTCGGCGACCGCAGCCGGACGCCGATCGAGCGCGACCCGGCGCAGAATCGCTTCGATCCGTACATGCAGTTCGGCCATGCTGAAGGGTTTGGGCAGATAGTCGTCGGCCCCCAGGCGAAAACCGCTGATGCGATCGGCCTCCGCCCCCAGCGCCGACATCAGCAGCACCGGCGTGGAATGGCTCTGACGCAATTGAGTCAACAGGTTCAGGCCGTCAAGGCCCGGTAACAGGATGTCCATCAACACCACATCGAATGCCTGACGCCGGGCGACGCTCAAACCCTCGTTGCCGTTGCGGCACCAGGTCACCTGAAAGCCACTGCGCCCCAGTTGTTCATGGACATAGGCACCGAGTACGGGATCGTCCTCGATGGAAAGAATGCGTGGCTGGCCAACAGAGACAGGAGTCATGACTATCTGCAAATAGTTCTCAGTTGGGTGATTATTCAAGATTGACCGCTGCCGGGCAACCCAAGGTTGACCTGTCGGACAAATGACCCGCGCCGGAAAAGACCGGCCACGACATCATTTTTCCCGGGAATGCCCGCAAGCAAATCGCTACACTGCGCCCATGTCGCGTGCCGGAAGCACGTGTGAGTCAACGATCGGCGGGATGCGGGAGAAAGGCGTGCTCAAGAAACTGGGAATCAAAGGTCGCGTATTGTTGCTGACCCTGTTGCCGACCAGCCTGATGGCGCTGGTGCTGGGCGGCTATTTCACCTGGATGCAGCAGTCCGACCTGCAGTCCCAATTGATGCAGCGCGGGGAAATGATCGCCGAACAGCTCGCGCCGCTCGTGGCGCGGGCCATGGGTCATGGCGATGCCGAATGGCTTGAGCGTATTGCCACCCAGTCCCTTGAACAACCCGACGTGCGCGCGGTGACCTTCCTGGCGCCCGACCGCTCGCCACTGGCCCACGCCGGCCCGACCATGCTCAATCAGGCCCCCAGCGGCGACAGCACGCAATTGCTGCGCCGCAGCGGCAACGATGCCACTCGCTATCTGCTGCCGGTATTCGGCAAGCACCGCAATCTGGCCGGCGAGATGATCCCTGAAGAGTCCGACCGGCTGCTCGGCTGGGTCGAGCTGGAACTGTCGCATAACGGCATGTTGCTGCGCGGTTACCGCAGCCTGTTTGCCAGCCTGTTACTGATTGCTGCGGGGCTGGCCGGCGCCGCGCTGCTGGCGGTACGCATGGGCCGCACGATCAATCGCCCGATCAGCCAGATCAAGCAAGCGGTCGCCCAGCTCAAGGACGGTCACCTGGAAACCCGCCTGCCGCCGCTCGGCAGTCAGGAGCTGGATGAATTGGCGTCCGGCATCAACCGCATGGCCGGCACCTTGCAAAACGCCCGGGAAGAACTGCAGCACAGCGTCGACCAGGCCACCGAAGACGTACGCCAGAATCTGGAAACCATCGAGATCCAGAACATCGAACTGGACCTGGCCCGCAAGGAAGCCCTGGAAGCGAGCCGGATCAAATCCGAATTCCTCGCCAACATGAGTCACGAAATCCGCACGCCGCTCAACGGCATTCTCGGTTTCACCCACCTGTTGCAGAAAAGCGAACTCACCCCGCGCCAGCTCGACTATCTGGGCACCATCGAAAAATCCGCCGACAGCCTGCTGGGGATCATCAACGAAATCCTCGATTTCTCGAAAATCGAGGCCGGCAAACTGGTACTCGACCACATCCCGTTCAACCTGCGCGACCTGTTGCAGGACACCCTGACCATCCTCGCCCCTGCCGCCCACGCCAAGCAGCTGGAACTGGTGAGCCTGGTGTACCGCGACACACCACTGTCGCTGGTCGGCGACCCGCTGCGGCTCAAGCAGATCCTCACCAACCTGGTGAGCAACGCCATCAAGTTCACCCGCGAAGGCACCATCGTCGCCCGCGCCATGCTCGAAGAAGAACACGAAGACAGCGTGCAACTGCGCATCAGCATTCAGGACACCGGCATCGGTCTGTCGAACCAGGACGTGCGCGCGCTGTTCCAGGCCTTCAGCCAGGCCGACAATTCGCTGTCGCGTCAGCCCGGCGGCACCGGTCTGGGGCTGGTGATTTCCAAGCGTCTGATCGAACAGATGGGTGGCGAGATCGGGGTCGACAGTACGCCTGGCGAAGGTTCGGAATTCTGGATCAGCCTGAGCCTGCCCAAGACCCGCGACGATGCCGAAGACCTGCCCGCCGCACCGTTGCTCGGGCGCCGGGTTGCGGTGCTGGAGAACCACGAGCTGGCGCGTCAGGCCTTGCAGCATCAACTGGAAGACTGCGGCCTCGACGTCACGCCGTTCAATACCCTGGAAAGCCTGACCAATGGCGTCACCGGCGCCCACCAGACGGATCAGGCCATCGACCTCGCGGTGCTCGGCATCACCAGCAACGACATGCCGCCGGAACGGCTCAACCAGCACATCTGGGACCTGGAACATCTCGGTTGCCGGGTATTGGTGTTGTGCCCGACCACCGAGCTGACACTGTTCCATCTCTCGGTGCCCAATCCTCACAGCCAGCTCCAGGCCAAACCGGCCTGCACCCGCAAGTTGCGTCGAGCGTTGTCGGACATGGTCAATCCACGACCCATGCGCAGCGACCCCGGCGAACCCTTGTCGAGCCGTGCGCCGAAAGTGCTGTGCGTCGACGACAACCCCGCCAACCTGTTGCTGGTGCAAACCCTGCTCGAAGACATGGGCGCCAAGGTACTGGCCGTGGAAAGCGGTTATGCCGCCGTCAAGGCGGTGCAGAACGAATCCTTCGATCTGGTGCTGATGGACGTGCAGATGCCGGGCATGGACGGGCGTCAGAGCACCGAGACCATCCGCCAGTGGGAAAGCGAACGGCATTGCACGCCGCTGCCGATCGTCGCCCTTACCGCCCATGCCATGGCCAACGAAAAACGTGCCCTGCTGCAAAGCGGCATGGACGACTACCTGACCAAGCCGATCAGCGAGCGTCAACTGGCCCAGGTGGTGCTGAAGTGGACCGGCCTTGCGTTGCGCAATCAGGCCCCGGACCGCGGGGGCGAAAGCCTGACGGGACAGCAGGACCTGCCGGTCCTCGATCACGAAGAAGGCTTGCGCCTGGCTGCCGGCAAGGCGGATCTGGCGGCGGACATGCTCGCCATGCTGCTGGCCTCGCTCGAGGCCGACCGCGAAGCCATTCGCGCTGCCCGCGACAGTCAGGATCAGAACGCTCTGCTCGAGCGGGTCCACCGCCTGCATGGCGCGACCCGCTACTGTGGCGTGCCGCAATTGCGCGCAGCCTGCCAGCGCAGCGAAACCCTGCTCAAGCAGGAAGACCCCAAGGCTTCCAGCGCTCTGGATGAACTGGAGCGGGCGATCAATCGTCTGGCGGCACAAGCGAAGATCAGCGCCTGATCCACGGCAATGCCGATCCGCGCTGGCGCGGCTAAAGTTGACGCGGGTGAATCGCGCCCGCGTCGATGCTTCAGGAGAATTGCATGCGCACGATCGTTTTCAGCAGCCAGACCTACGACCGCGACAGCTTCCTCGCCGCCGACTGCCCGGCCGGCATCGAACTGCACTTCCAACCGGCCCGGCTCAGTCTGGATACTGCACCGCTGGCCGAGCGGCATGACGTGGTCTGTGCCTTCATCAATGATGACCTCGGCGCGCCTGTGCTGGAGCGTCTGGCAGCCGGCGGAACCCGGCTGATCGCGTTGCGCTCGGCCGGTTACAACCATGTCGATCTGGGCGCTGCCAAACGTCTGGGACTCGACGTCGTTCGGGTTCCAGCCTATTCGCCCCATGCGGTGGCCGAGCATGCGGTGGCGCTGATTCTTGCCCTCAACCGCCGGCTGCACCGGGCCTACAACCGCACCCGCGAAGGCGATTTCAGCCTGCACGGTCTGACCGGCTTCGATCTTGTCGGCAAAACCGTCGGCATTGTCGGCACCGGCCAGATCGGCGCGACGTTCGCGAAAATCATGCACGGCTTCGGCTGCGAACTGCTGGCCTTCGACCCGTTCCCGAACCCGGCCGTGGAAGCCTTGGGCGCGCGTTATCTGAGCTTGCCGCAACTGCTCGAACAATCGCAGATCATCAGTCTGCATTGCCCGCTCAACGAACAGAGCAAACACCTGATCAACCGCCATTCGCTGGCGCACATGCGGCCCGGGGCGATGTTGATCAACACCGGGCGCGGCGGCCTGGTGGACACACCGGCGCTGATCGAAGCCTTGAAGGACGGTCAGTTGGGCTATCTGGGGCTGGACGTTTATGAAGAAGAGGCGCAACTGTTTTTCGAGGACCGTTCCGACCTGCCGTTGCAGGACGATGTGCTGGCACGTTTGCTGACCTTCCCCAACGTGATCGTTACCGCGCACCAGGCATTCCTGACCCGCGAGGCGCTGGGCGCCATCGCCACGACCACGTTGCACAATATTGCGACCTGGGCGGCGGGATCACCGCAGAACCAGGTCGAAGGCTGAAACCTCAGTGAGGTCCGGTCGGGGATAGTGTGGACGCGAGGATCAGCAGCCCCAACCAGCCGAAACCGAAAAACCGCTGTTTGAGGGAGTGACCACTGCGCAACAGGAACCAGACAAAGACCATCGGCATCAGGAACGCCATGATCTTCAACCAGCCTTCAACCGGACGCACGCCGTCGGCATTCAACTGAGGTGTGGCCGCTCGTTCGGCCTGCTGTCGACGCCGGCGACCGGCCGCGGCGGGCATGACTTTGGGTTCGGGGGCAGACGCAGGGGCTGCGGCGAACGTTTCAGGGACAGCCTTGTTGCGCGGCAGGCTGCCGAAGGAAATCGTCGACGCAGAGGCCGGTCGTGCAGCCTGTGCCTGTTCCTCCGCCATTGGAGCGCCACAATGAATGCATGCTGTCGCTTCGGAACTGATGTTCCGCTTGCATTCATAACATTCGATCAATGCCATGTTCCGTTCCTTAGAAAAGTTGGCGGCAGTTTGCCACGACTGCACGGCCGATTTGAACCGGATCGAAGGTCGCAAGCCCGCGTCATCCTGCAATCGCGCCCGTGCTAGCATGTCGCGCATATTTGGAGGACCCATGGTCGAACACGATTTCCGCTACACCCTGATGAACCCGCAACACACCCTCACCGAATGCCGCGCCCTGGTTCCGGGCCGTTATCAGGTCACCGGCAACGGCGGCTCGATCCGTATCGGCGATGTGCTGTTGGTGACCCTCAAAGGCAGCAAGGACCTGTCCATGCGCCTGACCGTCGAAACCGTGCGCCACCTGATCAATCCGCCGGGACAATGGACCGCCATGACCTCCGGCCCGGTGTTCGGTGAACTGGCGATCCATACCTGGCAAGTCAACTGCGACAGCTGCGCCAAAGAACTGAGCTTCGAATTCGCGGTAGATGCCAGACTCGGCAAAACGGCTGAAAAACCGGCCGCCACGGCACGCATCGCCGAACTGGGCTGGAAGGCCGTCGGCGACCGGCACCTGTGCCCGAAATGCCAGGAGCCGGCGTGATGAAGCATCTGGCCCTGACCGCCGCTGTGAGCGCCGGCCTGATGGGTTGCGCCGCAGAACCTGTGCAACTGCAACAGGACCGCAGCTACATACTGGAATGGATCGGCGAACGACCGCTGATCGACTACAGCCACCTGACCGTGACCCTCGGCGAAGATGGCCGGGCCTATGGCAACGGTGGCTGCAATCACTGGTTCGCGCCCTATACCCTCGACGGCGACAGGCTCAGCTTCGGCAAGATCGGCAAGACCCGCAAATTGTGCGCGCCTGCTCTCATGGAGCAGGAACAGCGGTTCCTGCAGGCATTGGAGAAAGTGCAGCGCTGGGACGTTTCCCCTATCGAGCAGATGCGCTTCTGGCCTGCCGAAGGCAAGCCGTTACGCTGGTGGCTGGAAGAGGGTTGATCCTGTCGGACCGAAAGGCTCCCACGCAATGCGTGGGAGCGCTCCTCAGTTGGTCGCCTTCAACGCGTCAAGCTTCGCCATCACCCCCGCCGCCGTCTGCTCGCCCATCAACTGTTCACGCACCTTGCCCTTGTTGTCGATGATGTAGGTCACCGGCAAGGCTTCACTGCGCGGCAGCTCGAACACGTCCGCCGGATCCTGCGCCAGCACGGTGAACCTGATGCCGAGTTTCTCGCTGGCAGCTTTCAGCTCTTCACCCTGCACATTGTCGAAGTTGACCCCGAACACACCGATCTTCTTGCCCTTGAGCTCATCGGCCAGATGATTGAGTTCCGGAATTTCCGTGCGGCACGGACCGCACCATTCGGCCCAGTAATTGAGTACGACCCATTGCTTGTCCAGGCGCTCGGAGGCGACCTTCTGCCCGTTCTGATCGATGCCATAGTCGTTACCGCAGCCCCCCAGCATCAACGCTCCGATGAACGTCAATGCCGCTGCCAGTGCCCGTGTCATGTCGTGTTCCTTGTAAAAAATTGAATGCGCCTGCGACCCATCGCCTCCCAAGGTTCTGGATTGCGCGCTGCACAGTTAGAATAGCCGCCACTCTACGCAAGAAGCGACCCGCCCATGACCGATCTGACGCTTTATCACAACCCGCGCTGCTCGAAATCCCGCGGCGCGCTCGAACTGCTCGAAGCCCGCGGCCTCACGCCAAACGTGGTGCGCTACCTCGAAACGCCGCTGGACGCCGCGCAGATCAAGGCCCTGCTCGGCAAGCTGGGGATCAGCGCCCGGCAACTGCTGCGCACCGGCGAAGATGAGTACAAAACCCTGAATCTGGCAGATGCCAGTCTCACCGAGAAACAATTGATCGAGGCGGTCGCCGCGCATCCGAAGCTGATGGAGCGCCCGATTCTCGCAGTGGGCGACAAAGCCGTCATCGGCCGTCCGCCGGAGCGGATCCTGGAGCTGTTGCCGTGAGTGCGCCGTACATTCTGGTCCTCTATTACAGCCGCAGCGGCTCGACCAACGAGATGGCCCGACAGATCGCCCGTGGTGTCGAACAGGCCGGCCTCGAAGCCCGTCTGCGCACCGTGCCGGCAATCTCCACCGAGTGCGAAGCGGTTTCGCCGGACATTCCTGATGAAGGCGCCCTCTATGCCACGCTGGATGACCTGAAGAACTGCGCCGGCCTGGCCCTCGGCAGCCCGACCCGCTTCGGCAACATGGCCGCACCGCTCAAGTATTTCCTCGACGGCACCAGCAACCTGTGGCTGACCGGCGCGCTGGTCGGCAAACCGGCCGGGGTGTTCACCTCCACCGCCAGCCTGCACGGCGGGCAGGAAACCACGCTGCTGTCGATGATGCTGCCGCTGCTGCACCACGGCATGCTGATCACCGGCCTGCCCTACAGCGAGTCGGCGCTGCTGGAAACCCAGGGTGGCGGCACGCCGTATGGCGCCAGCCATCACGCCGGGGCTGACGGCAAAAGCGGTCTCGATCAGCACGAAGTGGCGCTCTGCCGTGCATTGGGCGCACGTCTGGCCAAAACGGCCCTGAAACTGGGGAGCTGAAATGGCCAGAAAGCCGAAAGTCCTGCCCGCCGTCGAATGGCTGGAGCCACGGGTGCGAGCGATGCGGGTGATCAGTCTGCTGTGCTTTTTCGGTCTGGCCGGACTGCTCGCCGCGTATTACCTGGTGTTCGCCGACCTGCATGGCGCACGGCCGTGGGTGATTCTGCTGATCGAGCTGATCCCGTGGCTGGTGCTGGCACCAGGGATGGTCATGGGCAGCGCCCGCGGGCATTCGTGGATGTGCTTTGTGGTGAACCTGTATTTCATCAAGGGCGCACTGGCGGCGTATGACCCGAGCCGCCAATTGTTCGGCGTACTGGAGATGATCGCCAGTCTGGCGGTGTTCTGCTCGGCGTTGCTGTTTGTGCGGTGGCGGTATCAGTTGAATCGCAAACTGGCGGGCGAAGGCGAAGTTTCCGTCGCCTGACAGCTGTCCCGAGATCGTTCCCACGTTTTGCGCAGGAACGATCACTCGGTCTCAATGATTGACGGTGTAAGCCAGCATCATCGAAATCTGGCTCATCGGCCGCCCGCCGCTTTCTTCGTGCCACTGATTGAATGCGTTCTGCACCGTCGCCAGATCCCGCAGACTGCTTGGCACCTTGTCGACGATCTTCTGTGCATTCAACGCCGCAACCACGTCATAGCTCGGGACGAAGGTGTCCTTGCCGACCATGCGCAGGAAGCGCGGCGCCGACAGCCCGCCCAATTGATGGCCGTGCTTTTTCAGATACGTCCACAAACCGACGATGTCGGTCACCGGCCAGTCGGCCAACAATGCGCCGAAACTGCCCTTCTCTTTCTCGACGTCCAGAATGAACTGCGCATTGCGCGGCACGCTTTTCAGTTTGCCCAGATGACGGATGATCCGCGCATCCTGCATCAGCCGCTCCAGGTGCTCGGCGCTCATCAGCACGACTTTTTCCGGATCGAACCTGAAGAACACTTCTTCGAAGGCCGGCCACTTGGCGTCCACCAGACTGTGTTTGAGTCCGGCCCGGAACACCCGCAGGGCCATGGTCGAGAGGTAGCGGTCATCGCTGACCTGGCGCAGTTGCGCCGGGGTCTTGGGGACGGGCAGATGGGCTTCCAGTTCAGCCGCCGAACCGAAGCGGTTCAGACAGTATTCGTGCAGCCACTTGTAGTCGCGCATGCCCTCTCCTTTTGAATGAAACGAGAAACCAATGTGGGAGCGGGCTTGCTCCGGGCGGCGATCCGACGAAGACTGAGTGTCAGTCGACTCATGCATCGACTGGTACACCACCTTCGCGAGCAAGCCCGCTCCTGCTTGGATTGTGTTTACAGGTTTACGACATTGACGAAACGCGAAGCGGCGGTTTCATCAATCTTCAGGCTGGTGAAGTCGAACAGGTTGCGGTCGGCCAGTTGCGACGGCACCACGTTCTGCAGGCTGCGGAAAATGCTTTCGGTGCGGCCCGGGGTCTTGCGCTCCCAGTCCTGAAGCATTTCCTTGACCACCTGACGCTGCAGGTTCTCCTGGGAACCGCAGAGGTTGCACGGGATGATCGGGAACTGCTTGAAGTCCGAGTAGGCCTGGATGTCTTTTTCGTTACAGTAGGCCAGCGGACGGATCACCACGTTACGGCCGTCGTCGGCACGCAGCTTCGGCGGCATCGCCTTCAGGGTGCCGTTGAAGAACATGTTGAGGAAGAACGTCTCGACGATGTCGTCGCGATGATGACCGAGGGCCATCTTGGTCGCGCCGATCTCGTCGGCAAAGGTGTACAGCGTGCCGCGACGCAGGCGCGAGCACAGCGAGCAGGTGGTCTTGCCTTCCGGCACCAGCTCCTTGACCACCGAGTAGGTGTCTTTCTCGACGATGTGGTACTCGATGCCCAGCTCTTTCAGATAGGCCGGCAGCACATGCTCGGGAAAGCCCGGCTGCTTCTGGTCCATGTTCACCGCGACGATGTCGAACTTGATCGGCGCAACCTTCTGCAGGTGCATCAGCACGTCGAGCATGGTGTAGCTGTCCTTGCCCCCGGACAGGCAGACCATGACCTTGTCGCCGTCTTCGATCATGTTGAAGTCGGTGACTGCTTCGCCGGCCAGGCGGCGCAGGCGCTTTTGCAGTTTGTTCTGGTTGACCGTAAGAGTGCCCATGACGCGAAATCCGTGAGGTGTGACGAAAGGCGGGCATTTTACGCAAAAACACCGGGGTTGTGGCCACAGGTTGTCGCCCCCGGCGATGCCCGCTCGCACAGACCTCACCGCGATTACCCCGCCGGTTTACAGCGCGATTTGCTCTAAGACCCTGATACCTGTGCGGTTAAGTCCTTCCTATACTGCGACATAAGGTCGCACACAATCTGAAGACCTGTATTTGCTCGGCCGCATTGGCCCGTAGGCGCTCCGCTGGGGGGCGATGGCAATAACGAGAGGAGTGACTGGCATGATCCATCACGTAGTGGGACTTTTTACCCACCCCGATCAGGAATGGAAGGAAATCCGTGGCGACCAAGAGGAAAGCATCAGCCACATGTACCTGACGCACACGCTGATCCTGGCGGCGATCCCCGCCGTCTCGGCGTTCATTGGAACGACACAGGTCGGCTGGGTGATCGGCAATCGCGCACCGGTGATGCTCACCGTCGAAAGCGCGTTGTGGATGACCATCATGTCGTATCTGGCCATGCTGGCGGGCGTCGCGGTGATGGGGGCCTTCGTGCACTGGATGGCCCGCACCTATGACGCCAACCCGAGCCTGGCCCGCTGCGTGGCATTCGCCACCTACACCGCGACACCGTTGTTCGTCGGCGGGCTGGCGGCGCTGTACCCCCACATGTGGCTGGGAATGATCGTCGGCACGGCAGCCATCTGCTACACGGTGTATCTGCTGTATGTGGGTCTGCCGACGTTCATGAACATTCCGTCCGACGAGGGCTTCCTGTTTTCCAGCTCGGTGCTGGCGGTGGGGCTGGTGGTGCTGGTCGCCATCATGGCGTTTACCGTGATTGTCTGGGGACTGGGCGTGGGGCCCGTCTATACGAACTAGCGCGTTTTACCGCCGAGAAGAACAAGATCCGCCAACACAGGCCGCCGCAAGGCGGCCTTCTCACGCCAGGGAAAAGCACCACGACCATTCGGCAGTTCGGCGATACGCAAGGCCGGACGGTTGCGGCATACTCCGACTCTCTGGAGATCCATCAAGCATGCCCGAGCAACTCAATACCCGCGTCGAAGACTGTTTCCAACTCGCTGAATCCTTTTTCAAACGTCCTTTCAAACGCCCCGTGGTGAGCCTCAAGCTGCGCGGGC
This sequence comes from Pseudomonas sp. BW7P1, assembly GCF_024981055.1. Classification (NCBI taxonomy): domain Bacteria; kingdom Pseudomonadati; phylum Pseudomonadota; class Gammaproteobacteria; order Pseudomonadales; family Pseudomonadaceae; genus Pseudomonas; species Pseudomonas sp. BW7P1. Next base: position 4,665,301 of record NZ_CP103374.1, read on the forward strand.
AAAAAGCCGGCGTCGCGCATCTGCACGAGAACCTGCTGCGCTTCAATCCACAGCTGTACCGGGAAAACACCGAACATTTCCTCAAGCAGACCGTGGCCCATGAAGTCGCGCACCTGATCGCCCATCAACTGTTCGGCGACCGCATCCAGCCCCACGGCGAGGAGTGGCAACTGATCATGCGCGGCGTCTACGAATTGCCGCCGGACCGCTGCCATACCTATGAAGTCAAGCGCCGCAGCGTGACCCGCTACATCTACAAATGCCCGTGTGCCGATAGCGATTTTCCGTTTTCGGCCCAGCGTCACAGCCTGGTCAGGCAGGGGCGACGGTATCTGTGCCGCCGATGCCGAAATACATTGGTGTTCAGTGGCGAGATGCGGGTCGAGTAACCCTTCAGCTCGTTCTTACGCTCTGCGTTGGAACGAGCTATAAAACGACTTTCGCCGCACGCAATTCGGCAATCCGCTCAACACTCAAGCCCAACTCCCCCAACACCTGATCCGTATGCTGCCCCAGCGCCGCGCCGACATGCCGGGGCGGCGGCAACGCTTCAGAGAACTTCAGCGGACAAGCGATCTGCGCTTGCGTCGAGCCATCCTCGCGCGGTACCCGAGTCACCAGTTCCCGCGCCTGTAATTGCGGATGCTGCACCGCTTCGCCCAGTTTCAGCACGGGTTCCACGCAGGCATCGATACCGGCGAACCGTTCGCACAGCTCGGCAAAGTCATGCTTCTCGAATTCCACCTTCAAGGCCTCCTTGAGTGCACGTTGCTGCTCGGGTCTGGGTGACAACCCCTGCGCCGCCAGTTCAGGCCGGCCCAGCGCCGCACACAGGTGCTGCATGAAACCCGGCTCCAGACTGCCCACCGCCATCCAGCGCCCGTCCCGGGAGCGGTAATAGTCATAGAAACTGCCGCCGTTGAGCATCTGGTCCTCCCAACCCGGTTCTTCACCGCAGGCCAGATACCCGGCACCGGCCATGGCGTTCAGGCTGAATGCACAGTCGGTCATGCTCACATCCAGGTGCGTCCCCTGCCCGGTCTGTTGGCGGGCGATCACCGCCGCGAGCAGACCGATCACTCCGTGCAGCGAGCCACCGGCGACATCCGCCACCTGCATGCCCAGCGGCAACGGCCCGCTGTCGGCCCGCCCGGTGTAGCTGGAGAGCCCGGCCAGCGCCAGATAATTGATGTCGTGGCCGGCGCGATCCCTGTATGGCCCGGTCTGGCCATAACCGGTGATCGACACATAAATCAGCTTCGGATTGATCGCCTTCAGCGCCTCGTAACCCAGGCCCAGCCGTTCCATCACCCCGGGGCGGAACTGCTCCAGCACGATGTCGTAATCCGTCAGCAGCTGCTTGATCAGTTCCAGCGCTGCGGGCTGCTTGAGATCCAGTGCGAGACTGCGCTTGTTGCGATTCAGATAAGCATGGCTGGCCGAAATCCCCTGATCGTGAGGCGGCAGTACCCGCACAAGGTCAAGCCGGGTCGGCGATTCGATGCGCAGCACCTCGGCGCCCATGTCCGCCAGCAACAGCGAGGCGAACGGGCCCGGCAGCAGGGTCGAGAAATCCAGAATCTTCAGTGAGGCCAGCGGTGCAGACATGGGCGATCTCCATCAACGATGCTTGCAGCCTAGGCAGCCGTCGACGATGGGGCAATTACCGGATGCATCAGTTGTGCTGACTGTTTTGCTCAAACCGCAGTCAAGAAAAAACCCGCCGAAGCGGGTTTTTCCATTCAAGCGATGCTTATTTCACGTTGCTCGGGGTCGGGCCCTCGGCCACACCCAGGTCGTCTTCGTGACGCTGATCAACGATACCGCGACCGCCCGAGGCCAGCTCGGCGTCCAGTACGTCGGTGTCCAGTTCCTTGACCCACTTGGCCACAACGATGGTGGCAACGGCGTTGCCGACAAGGTTGGTCAGGGCACGGGCTTCGGACATGAAGCGGTCGATACCCAGGATCAGTGCCAGACCGGCCACCGGCAGGTGACCGACCGCCGACAGGGTGGCGGCCAGCACGATGAAGCCCGAACCGGTCACACCGGCGGCACCTTTGGAGGACAGCAGCAACACCACCAGCAGGGTGATCTGGTGAGTGATGTCCATGTGGGTGTCGGTCGCCTGAGCGATGAACACGGCCGCCATGGTCAGGTAGATCGCGGTACCGTCGAGGTTGAACGAGTAACCGGTCGGGATCACCAGACCCACTACCGATTTCTTCGCGCCCAGACGCTCCATTTTGATCAGCATGCGTGGCAGTACCGATTCCGACGAGGAAGTGCCGAGTACGATCAGCAGTTCTTCACGGATGTAGCGGATCATCTTCAGCACGCTGAAGCCGTGCATGCGGGCGATGGCACCCAGCACGATCAGGATGAACGCCAGGCAAGTGATGTAGAAGCAGGCCATCAGTTGACCCAGCTGCACCAGCGAGCCGACACCGTAGGCGCCGATGGTGAAGGCCATCGCACCGAAGGCACCGATCGGCGCGAGCTTCATGATCATGTTGATGATGTTGAACATCACGTGAGCGAAACGATCGATGAAGTCCAGGATCGGCTTGCCGTAGGCACCCAGGCGATGCAGGGCGAAACCGAAGATCACCGAGAACATCAGCACTTGCAGGATGTCACCGGTGGCGAACGCGCCGACGATGGTGGTCGGGATCACGTTGAGCAGGAAGCCGACAACGCTCTGGTCAGCGCCTTGCTGCACGTAGGTGGCGACTTTCGAGGCGTCGAGAGTGGCAACGTCGATGTGCATGCCGTTGCCCGGCTGCACGATGTTGACCACGATCAGGCCGACCAGCAGGGCGATGGTCGAAACGATTTCGAAGTACAGGAGTGCGTAACCGCCGGTCTTGCCCACCGATTTCATGCTCTGCATGCCAGCGATGCCGCTGACCACGGTGCAGAAGATGATAGGGGCGATGATCATTTTGATCAGTTTGATGAACCCGTCACCCAGCGGCTTCACGGCCACACCGAGCTGCGGGTAGTAGTGGCCGAGCGCAATACCGATACAGATTGCGACGATCACCTGGAAATACAGGGATTTGTACAGTGGCTGACGAGTCGTCATTGCAAAGTTCCTCAAGAGTCCCGCGTGGCAACATCCATCTGTTGTACGCGACACTTGAATTGCGAACCCTCCTGCACTGGAGGGATTTGTTGTGTCGAACGACGCTTGCCCGGACCGGCTCGGCGCACGTTTCTGTCGCTCTTATCGCAAACGTCGTGCCACTTTGGTGCAAATCGCTGCAAGCCTTTTGATATCAGGGGATGCAGGTTTTTTTGTGTCACCATCCGGTTACTCAAGTGTGGCGGATTTCCGCCAACACACCCGGTCTCGTCCTACAATTTGGCGGAAATCCGCCTTGTTGCCGATCAGAGCCGCCGGCTACCATCGGTCGCCAGAGGAAGGATTTGCCGCCCATGCGCGAACGCACCATCGCCAGTCATTTCGCCCGTGCCGCCCTCGGCGGTGCACGTCGTCGCGGATTCGATTATTCGGACCTGCTGTTGCAACTGGGCATCAGTCCCGAGCTGCTCGACGAACCCCGTGCGCGGATCGCTCCTGAACTGTTCACCCGATTGATCCAGAACCTGTGGCAGGCCCTGGACGACGAGTGTCTGGGTTTCGGCGACGCGCCCAGCAAGACCGGCAGTTTCGCCATGATGTGCCACGCCATCATTCATTGCCGCAGCCTGGAGAAGGCTCTGCAACGCGGCTTATTGTTTTATAGCCTATTCCCGCAAGCGCCGCGCCTGACCTTGACGCGCGAAGACGAATGGGTACGTTTGAGCCTCGACGACAGGCATTGGTGGGATCCGGATCATTTTCTCTCCGAGAGCTTGCTGGTGATCTGGCATCGCCTCGGCAGCTGGTTGATCGGCCAGCGGATTCGCCTGGAGCAGGCAAGCTTCAGCTACCCGAAACCGGCCCACGGTGCCGAATATGAGTTGCTGTTTTCCTGCCCGCTGGAATTCTCGGCCACACAAACCAGCCTGGTGTTTCACAGCCGTTATTTGCACATGCCGCTGTTGCAGGACGAACGCACCCTCAAACACTTTCTCGAACGCTCCCCGGCCGACCTGCTGTCACGTCCGGATGAAGGCAACAGTCTCAGCAGCCGATTGCGCCGCCTGCTCAGCCATGACAGCGCGCGCTGGCCGGACCTGGAAGCCGTCGCGGCGCATCTGCACATCAGCCCGCAAACCCTGCGCCGGCATTTGCGGGAGGAAGGCACCAGTTTTCAGGAGTTGAAGGATCAGTTGCGCCGGGACATCGCAATCTATCACCTCGGGCGGGCCAATCTGTCATTGCAACAGATCGCCGAACAGCTCGGTTTTTCCGAGCCGTCGGCGTTTCATCGGGCGTTCAAGAAGTGGACAGGGCTGACGCCGGGGGCTTATCGGGCGCAGGGGCACTAGCCCTCAACTTAGGTAACCAAGTGTCGAAATTGCGCAATGTCGACCCTAAAGTTTCCCCGGTTATACGCTCGACAATAGTCATCACCTGACCTCCATACCCCAACTCCGAATGCATAAATGGCACAAGGATTTTCAGGTCCCGACCGACCTGATGAGGCGCCAATGTTTGGCGCAAGATAAATGAGGTACCGAGTGTTTTGCCCGCAAAGATAAAAGTCAGCGTGTCCCCCTCAACCATCCCCTTAGTGCTTTGGAGAAAGGGAATACGTCCGTCCTCGTCTAAATGCTCAAGATAATCCGCATAGACTCGCCCTTCAGTCATGTAAACAGGTTCAGGACTCTTGAGGTCACCTTCGACTTTCAGCTCGATAACAGGCGTGATCCATCTGCGACCTGCTCTCTCCACCGTATAAATGAATCTGACAGTGCCATATTTATTCGGCTGCAAATACCGCGGCTCGATCCTCAACACCACATCCTTGCTGTCGTCATGCCCCTCAAGCTGAAAATGCTTGACCAGACAAGCGTCACAGTCGCTTCCGTGCATATACACCGATACCAGCGCCTCGCTCGAAAGAGACGCTGAAGCTCTCAGGCGAAGATTGATGCCGCCATTGACCGCGGGCAGAGGGATGACATCTTGCTCTGCCTCGTCCACTACCGGAATGTAAATCTCGTCTTCCGCAAAATATTTAGCCTGGGGCGCGGGGTGTTGAAGATCGTATAAGTAGTCAAGTTCCAAGTTTTGCCCCCTGAATCTAATGGCTTCACTGCCAGGGATCAGGATAAGCGTGTCTGAGTCATCACTTTCCAAGTTCAGGCGTTTTGCCCAAGAGGTTTCGCGAAAATCACCGTAAACTTTCACAATCAGATCTGCCCCGACTCGCTGTCCTTCAAAGTGAGGAATGCGAATGGTTAATCCCTCGCCCAACCGATCGAAGCTGATGCGATTTCCCACTACTCCATCAAAGGACGCGAGAGGCAAATCCATTTGCGCGTTTAATGTCATATCAGCAATCTGCTGTCTTTCATTTACCGTAAGAAACTTAAGCATTTCCAACTCCTTGTTCCTATGCCGCTGGTGATATCCGTTCGTAATGCAGGCAAGCCAAAAGGGTCGGCTCGCTAATCTCATGGATACGCCAAGATAGTAAGGAACAAGAAACACAACGACTGGCAGATCTGACAGTCGTGACCAACGGTCACACCGCCGGAAAATGAATCCTGAACGCCGCCCCGCCCATCGGCGAATCGCCCAAGGTCAATTTGGCGTTGTAGCTCTCGATGATGTCCTTGACCACCGCCAGCCCGATCCCCTGCCCCGGGTGCTGGCGATCCAGACGCTCACCGCGCTCAAGGATCCGCGCCCGCTGATGTTGCGGTACACCGGGGCCGTCGTCTTCGATGCACAATTCGCTCCCGGCCAGGCTCTCGCGCACGCTGATACGCACTTCACCCAGGCACAGGCGATAGGCGTTTTCCAGCAGATTGCCCATCATTTCCAGCAAGGCGCCCTGCTCGATCGGCACGTAACACTGCTCCGGCAGGTCGAACGCCACACGAACGTGTTTATCGCGGTAAACCTTGTCCAGGGTGTCACACAGACTTTTGAGCACTGGCCGCAGGCGTACCTGATGGCGTACCAGCCCGCTTTTGCGCAGGCTGGCGCGTTGCAACTGGTAGCTGATCTGCTGGCTCATGCGTTCGATCTGGGCTTGCAGCACCCAGGCCTGATCGCGATCTTCCGGGCGCTGAGCCATGTCTTCACTGACCCCCTGCAACACCGCCAGCGGGGTTTTCAGGCTGTGGGCCAGATCGTCGAGGGAATCGCGGTAACGGCTGCGCTGCTGGCGCTCGCTGTGCAGCAGGCGGTTGAGCGAGCCGGTCAGGCGCAGCAGTTCACGGGGGTGCTGTTCGGAGAGGCTTTCGCGGGTGCCGCTTTCGATTTCGTCCAGCTCCTGGCTGAGCCGGCGCAGGGCTTTCAGGCCCCAGGTCAGGCCGATCCACAGCAGCGAGAGCAGCACCAGCAATGCCGCGCCGAAGCCGAGGTAGAGGTTTTCCCGCAGTCCTTCGAGGGTGGTTTCGTATTCGCGCACCGGTTGCAGCGCAACGATGCTGAACGCCGCATTCTTGCCGCCGAGCAGTTTGACTTCGACGTCGTAGACGAAGAACTCCTGGCCACTGGCTTCGCGAATCCGCGCAAACTCGCTGCCCATCCCGTCGTAACGCGGCTTGTAGTTGATCTGTTCTTCCTGGGTCGCTTTCGAGCGCCAGACCAGATGACCTTCGCGGTCGTAGATGTAGCCGAGCAGACGGAAGTCAGCGAGGTTGAAACGCTCGTCGGGCAACTGCACCGGCATCACCAGCCGACCGTTTTCGATCCGGGCGGCGGAAATCAGTGTGGTGACATCCGAAGCCAGGCGCTGCTCGATGGAATCCTGCAGCGCCAGGCTGAACGCCCCTTGCATCGCCGGAAGCAGGGCGAGCATGAAGAACACCGCCAGCGTCGTGGCGGCCAGCATCAAGCGAACACGTAGCGAACGGATCAAGTGCAGCGCTCATTGAACAGATAGCCGAGCCCGCGCACCGTGTCGATCGGCTTGAACCCGCCCGGGCCTTCGAGCTTGCGCCGCAGGCGCCCGACCAGCACTTCGATCACGTTCGGATCACGCTCGTCGTCGTCTGGGTACAGCTGTTCCATCAGGCGATCCTTGGGCACCACTTGCTGGTGGTGGCGCATCAGGTATTCGAGAATCCGGTATTCGTAGGCGGTCAGTGCCAGCGGCTGTTCATCGAGGGTCGCCTGCTTGCGGTTGAGGTCGAGCAACAGCGGCCCGGCGACGATGGACGACTGGGTGAAGCCGCTGGAGCGACGCAGCAGCGCATTGAGCCGTGCTTCCAGCTCTTCGAACTGAAACGGTTTGACCAGATAGTCGTCGGCACCGGCGGCCAGGCCTTCGACCTTGTCCTGCCAGTTGCCACGGGCGGTGAGGATCAGAATCGGAAAACTCTTGCCGTCCTGACGCAACTGGCGGATCAGATCGAGCCCGCCCATGCCCGGCAAACCCAGGTCGATCACCGCCAGGTCAAAGTTGAATTGCCCGGCCTGGTACAGCGCCTCTTCGGCATTGGCCACGGACTCGACCACGTGACCGCTTTCCGTCAGGCGGGTTTGCAGGTGATGGCGCAACAGCGCTTCATCTTCGACGACCAACAGCTTCATGACACTCTCCCGGGCCAATCAGAATCTCCGACAGCATACCTGCGACAACGGTGTACTGCCGCTTTTGAGGGGCCTGTTCATTTCATCCCTCGCACGTGGTTCAAGATTACTGAACCCGGCCTGTACCTGCCCTGAACGCACCCTGAACCCGGTGCAGGCAAATGAACTAGGCTGTCCTGACCTTTTATTGTCAGGAGACCCGATCATGCGCCTGTTCCTTGCCCTCACCCTGCTCGTCTTCAGCAGCCTCAGCGCGGCGGCGATCAAGACTCAGGAAATACCTTACCAGAGCGCCGACGGCACGAAACTGATCGGTTATTTCGCCTACGATGATGCGATCAAGGGCCCTCGCCCCGGCGTGGTGGTGGTCCATGAATGGTGGGGCCTGAACGACTACGCCAAGCGCCGCGCCCGGGATCTCGCCGGGCTCGGCTACAGCGCATTGGCCATCGACATGTACGGCGACGGCAAGCACACCGAGCACCCGAAAGATGCGATGGCGTTCATGCAGGCCGCCACACAGGATGCCGACGCCGCCAGCAAACGCTTCCAGGCCGGCCTCGACCTGCTGAAGAAACAATCGCAGACCGACACCGGCAAACTGGCAGCCATCGGTTACTGCTTCGGTGGCGGGGTCGTGCTCAATGCAGCCCGTCAGGGTGTACCACTGGCGGGCGTGGTGAGTTTCCACGGTGCTCTCGCCACCAAGACCCCGGCGACACCCGGCAGTGTCAAAGCCAAAATCCTCGTCGAGCACGGTGCACTGGACAGCATGGTCACTGCCGACAACGTGACGGCCTTCAAGGCGGAAATGGACAAGGCCGGCGCCGACTACAGGTTCGTCAGCCTAGACGGCGCCAAACACGGTTTCACCAACCCCGACGCGGATCGCCTGAGCCACGGCGAGCATGGTGGCCCGGATATCGGTTACAACAAGGCTGCGGATGAAAAATCCTGGTCGGACATGCAGGCCTTCTTCAAGAATATCTTTGGCTGACTGGATGCCGTGTGGCGGGGGCGCCTGCTCCCGCTCAGCGGTAACGCCGTCACAAATCCGATGCAGGTTCAGAGGCGCTTCGCGCCCCGGCGGGAGCAAGCGCCCTCACCACAATGGCACTGATGCCTACTATCCAGCCCTGACGCTTATCGGCAAAATGCCCGTCATGAATTCCAGCCCTCTCCTCCCCGCCTGCTGCACCCCGCTCGATGCCCACTGGCCATTGCCGACCGTGCTGCCGGACACGGTGCTGCTGAGCACCCACTTCGATCCGTCGCAGTTGCTCGGCGATGACTTCCGCCGCAGCGCCATCGAGCCTCCACCGAGCATCCAACGCTCGGTGGCCAAGCGTCAGGCGGAATATCTCGCCGGACGGATCTGCGCCCGGGCCGCGCTGCAACAACTGGAAGGTTCAGGCAGCGTTCCGGCCATCGGCGAAGATCGTGCGCCGGTGTGGCCGGCGCACATCTGCGGTTCGATCACCCACAGCACCGGCCGCGCGGCGGCGATAGTCGCCAACAAACAGCACTGGCGCGGACTGGGCATGGACCTGGAAAACCTGCTCAACGCCGAACGGGCCGAGCGGCTGGCCGGGGAAATCCTCACACCAGCAGAGATGCAGCGCCTGGCGGCCGGCGCCCGCGATCAACTGGCGTTGTGGGTGACGCTGACGTTTTCGGTGAAGGAAAGCCTGTTCAAGGCGCTGTACCCGATCGTCCAGAAGCGCTTCTATTTCGAGCACGCCGAAATGCTCGAGTGGACCGAACAGGGTCAGGTACGGCTGCGACTGCTGACGGACCTGTCCGGCGAATGGCGCAACGGCACGGAACTGGATGCGCAGTTCAGTGTGCAGGACGGGCAGTTGCTGAGCCTGGTCAGCATCCGGGCTTGAGCGATTTCAGCGCCGTTCCTGATTCCTCGGCCAGCTCAGGCTGAAACACGCCCCGCCCAGACTCTTGCTCTTGCCGATCAGCGCCCGACCGTCATGCCAGTGAATGATCCGCCGCACGATGGACAAGCCCAGGCCGTGGCCACCGGAGGCACGGGTCCGGCTGTCGTCCAGCCGCAGGAACGGCGTGAAGATTTTCTCCCAGGCACTTTCCGGCACACCGGGACCATCGTCCTCGACGTCCACCCGACAGCGCATCTGACCGACCTGATAACTCACCGTGACCTTCGAGCGCGCATGGCGCATGGCGTTGCCCACCAGGTTCTGCAAGGCACGATGCAGGTAACGCGGCTCGGCCTCGACCCAGGCATCGTCGCAATCAGCCGCCGACAAACACAAGCCGCGTTGCACCGTGACGTCGGCACGCAGCGGCGCCAGTTCTTCGATTACCTGACTGACCAGTGCATCAAGGTCGATGCGCTGGAACGTCAGCGCCGGCGAGCCCTGCTCCAGCCGCGCATAAGTGAGCATTTCATCGACCAGCTTGTCGAGGTCCTCGATGTCGTGGTCCATGCCTTCGCGGTATTTCTCCAGGGCTTGCGGGGTGGTGGCCGAACCGATCATTTCCAGACCGAAACGCAGGCGCGCCACCGGTGTGCGCAACTCATGGGACACCGCGCGCACCAGCTCACGCTGGATCGCCAGCAACTGTTGCAGGTGCTCGGCCATGCCGTTGAACGCTGCCGCCAGTTTGCCCACCGAGTCGGCACCACGGGCCGGCACACGGGTTTCCAGACTGCCCTTGGCTATGCGCGTGGCCGCGGCTTCAAGACCGCGCAAACGTCGTTCGAGCTGACGCACCAATAAATAGACGATGAGACCGATCAGGGTCAGCCCCAGCGCTGCAATCAACACCAGCCATTGCGGCGGGTACGGATTCATCTGATAGAGCGGACCGATTTCCAGTACCCACGGCGTGCCGACCATCCCGGCGAACACCCGGATCGAATCACCGCCCTTGCCCAGTGCCATCACCGTATCGCCCTCCGACACGCGACGGCTCTGGTCTTCATCCATGTCGGCCTCGTTCACGGTGACCAGCCGCAGGTCGAAGCCGAACCCCTTCTCTTCCTTTAATTGCGCCAGACGTCTGGGCTGCTCACCCACCGGCACCCGCACCAGTTCATCGGCCAGCAGATAGATGGTTGCCCGTGCCAGTTGCTCGCTGATCTGCTGCACCTCGCCCACCAGCACAAGCTGCTCCTTTTCGCTGACCATCCGATAGACCTTCGCTGCGTGCGGCCCGGTCTGCTCGACCAGGGCCTGCCCGCGCTGTACACGGGTGCGCTGGGTGAGATCGAGATCGGTCTGGGAGAAAGTCTTCAGCGTCAGCGGAATCCCCAGCAGCCGCTCCCACACCAGCAACGCCCGGTGTCGTTCGGTGTCGTTCATCGGTTGCAGGTTGTCGGCCATCAGCGAAAACGTGCCATGGGCCAGACGCTCGCGGTATTGCTCGCTGCGCACCTGATTGAGCAGGTGCAACGCCAGTACCCCGAGCACCGCCACCAGAATCAGCGCCGCGCACATGCCGCCATAAATACGCAGGAAGATCGAATTCACAGCGGCAGTTCTGCGCAGGCTTCCGGCACGAAGAGATAGCCCTTGCTGCGCACGGTCTTGATCAGGCGCGGGTGATCGGGGTCGTCGCCGATCTTCGGACGGATGCGCGAGATACGTACATCGATCGAGCGGTCCTGTCCGTCGTATCCGATGCCGCGCAACGCGGTGAAGATTTCTTCCCGGGACAGGATGCGCCCGGCGTTGGACACCAGCAGCCACAGCAGATCGAACTCGGCGCTGGTCAACTCGATACCGCTGTCGCTCAGCCAGGCTTCGCGCAAGGCGTTGTCCACCACCAGCGGGCCGAACTGCAGACGACGGGGATTGCCCGATCCCGGTTCCGGTGTGTCACTGCGTCGCAACAACGCCTGGATGCGCGCCAGCAACAGACGTGGGCGCACCGGTTTGCACACGTAGTCATCGGCGCCGATGTCGAGGCCGAGAATCTGGTCGGCATCGTCGGTGCGCGCGGTCAGCATGAGGATCGGCCCGTCATACCGGTCGCGCACCTTGCGGCAGATGCTCAGGCCGTCTTCACCGGGGAGCATCAGGTCGAGTATCACCAGATCCGGCTGTTCCTTGATGATCCGCGCCGCCGCCAGCGCACCGTTGCCTTCGATCTCCACGCGCAATCCGTTGGCTTGCAGGTATTCGCGGGTCAGTTCGGCCAGACGCTGGTCGTCCTCGACTATCAATACCTGCCAGGCTTCTTGCTCCACGGGTGACCTCTGCTTGCCATTGTTATTAGTAAAGGAAGGATCTTGTGGCGAGGGAGCTTGCTCCCGCCGACTGCATGGCAGTCCTTCATTTGTCATGTTTTTGGTGCATAAGAATGCAAGTGTTCGTGCCGATTGTATAAACGGCGTACAGCGAGAACACAAGTCGGTAAATGCGTTCGGACAAGGCCGTTTTTTGTGATAGGGTTCGCGCCCTTAAAAATCCGCTGAAGCGTTTTTTCCGAAGAAAAAACAGTGACAGACGGTCTAGCTCAACGGGTCTGCGGCCTACATGCGAATTCGACATTTCGCACACAAATTACGCACAGGGTTATCCACAGGCTGTGCGTTGCAATCGCCCCCCAAAACGCATTATCTTGTAGCCCGCGCCTGAAAAACCCCTACATGTAGGGGTTTGCGCCAAAAACCAAACACAAACCGGACAGTGAATTCAAGGCTTTTTATTGCCATTGTCGGGTTGAACCAAACGTATTTTCAGAAGCCCAAACCGCGCCTGCGGATGGCGACCGTTTTTCAGCCGATCACGGCGTAAACGGTACGGGTGTTGCAGTGGCGAAACTGCTCCCCGAACGGAATGCGGTTTCACGCGTATTGCGCGAACCGAAGACTTCGGCATGGAAGCGGCGCCCACAAGGCCCCCTTCCTGAACTGTCCCGAAGTCGTTACCCGGCGCTGGCCGGTCGTAGTGCTTCAGGACGGAACGGTGGGCACCGTGATGGTGCCCAAACAAACATAGAGAACGTGGAGACACCCATGCAAACCGACACAACTCGCGAGAACCCGCAGGGCACCTTGCCGCAGGCCGCCGATTCGAATCCGGATCTGGCAGCCACCGCGCCTGGTCAACTGCGCGTGATCAAGCGTAATGGCACTGTCGTTCCTTACACCGATGACAAGATCACCGTCGCTATCACCAAAGCGTTTCTCGCAGTTGAGGGCGGCACCGCTGCCGCTTCGTCGCGAATCCACGACACCGTTGCCCGTCTGACCGAACAGGTCACCGCGACCTTCAAGCGTCGCATGCCGTCGGGCGGCACCATCCACATCGAAGAAATCCAGGACCAGGTCGAACTGGCCCTGATGCGTGCCGGCGAGCAGAAAGTGGCTCGCGACTACGTAATCTACCGCGATGCCCGCTCCAAGGAGCGCGCCACCCGCACCACCGCCGAAACACCGGTCCAGGCACACCCGTCGATCCGCATCACCCGCGCCGACGGAAGCCTCGCGCCGCTGGACATGGGCCGTCTGAACACCATCGTCACCGAAGCCTGCGAAGGCCTGGCCGAGGTCGACGGCGACCTGATCCAACGCGAAACCCTGAAGAACCTGTACGACGGCGTGGCCCTGAACGACGTCAACACCGCACTGGTGATGACCGCCCGTACCCTGGTCGAGCGCGAGCCGAACTACTCGTTCGTGACTGCCCGCCTGCTGATGGACACCCTGCGTGCCGAAGGTCTGGGCTTCCTGGGCGTCGCCGAGAGCGCGACCCACCACGAAATGGCCGACCTGTACGCCAAGGCCCTGCCGGCCTACGTTGCCAAAGGTATCGAGTTCGAACTGCTGAACCCTGTGCTGGCCGACTTCGACCTGGAGAAACTGGGCAAGGCGATCAACCACGAGCGCGACCAGCAATTCACCTACCTGGGCCTGCAGACCCTGTACGACCGTTACTTCATCCACAAGGATGGCGTGCGCTTCGAACTGCCGCAGATCTTCTTCATGCGCGTGGCCATGGGCCTGGCGATCGAAGAGAAGCAGAAAGAAGACCGTGCGATCGAGTTCTACAACCTGCTGTCCTCGTTCGACTACATGGCTTCGACCCCGACCCTGTTCAACGCCGGCACCCTGCGTCCACAGCTGTCGAGCTGCTACCTGACCACCGTTCCGGATGACCTGTCGGGCATCTACCACGCGATCCACGACAACGCCATGCTGTCGAAATTCGCCGGTGGCCTGGGCAACGACTGGACGCCGGTTCGCGCGCTGGGTTCGTACATCAAGGGCACCAACGGCAAGTCCCAGGGCGTGGTTCCGTTCCTGAAAGTGGTGAACGACACCGCCGTCGCCGTTAACCAGGGTGGCAAGCGCAAAGGCGCTGTGTGTGCCTACCTGGAAACCTGGCACATGGACATCGAAGAGTTCATCGAGCTGCGCAAGAACACCGGTGATGATCGTCGTCGTACCCACGACATGAACACCGCCAACTGGATCCCTGACCTGTTCATGAAGCGTGTCTTCGACGACGGCAAGTGGACCCTGTTCTCGCCATCCGAAGTACCGGACCTGCACGACCTGACCGGCAAGGCCTTCGAAGAGCGCTACGAGTACTACGAAGCCCTGACCGAATACCCGGGCAAGATCAAGCTGTTCAAGACCATCCAGGCCAAGGATCTGTGGCGCAAGATGCTCTCGATGCTGTTCGAAACCGGCCACCCTTGGCTGACCTTCAAGGACCCGTGCAACCTGCGCAGCCCGCAGCAGCACGTCGGTGTGGTCCACAGCTCGAACCTGTGCACCGAGATCACCCTGAACACCAACAAGGACGAGATCGCGGTCTGCAACCTGGGCTCGATCAACCTGCCGAACCACATCGTCGACGGCCAGCTGGACACCGCCAAGCTCAAGCGCACCATCGACGTGGCCGTGCGCATGCTCGACAACGTGATCGACATCAACTACTACTCGGTGCCGCAGGCGAAGAACTCCAACTTCCGTCACCGTCCGGTCGGCCTGGGCATCATGGGCTTCCAGGACGCGCTGTACCTGCAGCACATCCCTTACGGTTCCGACGCTGCCGTCGAGTTCGCCGACAAGTCGATGGAAGCGGTCAGCTACTACGCGATCCAGGCTTCCTGTGACCTGGCCGACGAGCGCGGCTCGTACGAGACGTTCCAGGGTTCGCTGTGGTCCAAGGGCGTACTGCCACTGGATTCGCAACAGATCCTGATCCAGGCTCGCGGCGAGAAGTACATCGACGTCGACCTGAAGGAAACCCTGGACTGGGCACCGGTTCGCGCCCGTGTACAGAAAGGCATCCGTAACTCGAACATCATGGCCATCGCACCGACCGCGACCATCGCCAACATCACCGGCGTATCGCAGTCGATCGAACCGACCTACCAGAACCTGTACGTGAAATCGAACCTGTCGGGCGAGTTCACCGTGATCAACCCGTACCTGGTTCGCGACCTCAAGGCTCGCGGTCTGTGGGACTCGGTCATGATCAACGACCTGAAGTACTACGACGGTTCGGTGCAGCAGATCGAGCGCATCCCGCAAGAACTCAAGGCGCTCTACGCGACCGCGTTCGAAGTGGACACCAAGTGGATCGTCGACGCCGCCAGCCGTCGCCAGAAGTGGATCGACCAGGCTCAGTCGCTGAACCTGTACATCGCCGGCGCATCGGGCAAGAAACTCGACGTGACCTACCGCATGGCCTGGTACCGCGGTCTGAAAACCACCTACTACCTCCGTGCCCTGGCCGCGACCAGCACCGAGAAGTCGACCATCAACACCGGCAAACTGAACGCGGTTTCCGCGGGCGGCAACCACGGTGACGATTCGGTCCTGGCAGCGCCTGCCGGCCCTGCTCCGGTACCGAAGGCCTGCGCCATCGACGAACCGGATTGCGAAGCTTGCCAATAAACTGAGCTGAATCGGGCGTTGCGAAACGCCTGAGCCGAGACCCCCGACAGACTTCTGGTTTGTCGGGGGTTTTCTTTTGCCTGCGGGAAAAGCTAAAGCGCCCTCACCCTGGATGGGAGCAAGAACCGATCAAGTCGCCAGGAAGATGTATGCCGAAGTGAAATACCGAGATGAACTCGAGTTATAAAAAAGAATATCCCCAACCCAGCTTTGGCTTTGGCTTCGGCTTTGGCTTTGGCTTTCTACCACTCAACACGATGAGCGTTAGCTCAAGTACCGCTTTTGATCTTCGGGCGACGTCGGAAGGCTGAGTGGAGGGATTTATTCGGGGGTGGGAGCGCAGCGACTGTTTGGCGAAGCCAAACACATCGAGAGGAGGTGCAGCGAAGCAAACCGTAGGCGATGCCCCCCGGATGATCCCGGAGCGAAGGACCCCCGAGCCCCAGCGAGCGGGCCGAACGCAGGAGCAAGCGCTTTTTTGCTTACTTTTTTGAGGCGTTTGTCAAAAAAGTGAGTCGCCGTAAGGGCGAAACCGCCAGCCGCCACACCCGAAGCAACGGATACTCACCCAATCCCCCCACAGCATGGCCGTCCACCAGGACGCCACGACAAACAAAAAAAAGCCCCTCAAAAAGAGGGGCTCCTTGAACAACCAAAAATCAGGTCATCTGAATGATGGTCTGCATGATGGTGCTCTGGGTAGAAATAGTCTTGGCGTTCGCCTGATAGTTGCTCTGGCCCTTAATCAGGTCCACCAGCTCGTTGGTCAGGTTAACGTTCGACTCTTCCAGCGAGTTGGACACGACCGAACCCAGAGTACCGGTTTCCGGTGCGTCGTAGCCCGGGATACCCGAAGCGAAGGTTTCCTTCCAGGCAGTGCCGCCCACAGGCTGCAGACCCTGTTCGTTGGTAAAGCTGGCCAGTGCAACCTGGCCGATGGCCTTGCTCTGGTTGTTGCTGAAGTTGGCGAACAGCGTACCGGTACCGTCGATGGTCAGGTTGGTGATCTGGCCGGTGGCGTAACCGTCCTGAGTCGGGATGGAACGCGCGGTGTCGGCGTTGAACTGAGTGGTCTTGGCCATCGAGATGGTGATGCCGGCCGGGTTGGCCGAAGCGCCGTTGGCCTTCCACACACCGTTGGTGACAGTGCCTGGCACCCAGCCAGTGAGTTTCAGGTCACTGCTGATGATCGGCGTACCAGGGTTCGCAGGATCCGGGGTGCTGACCTGAGTCAGTTTGCCGGTGCTGTCGAAGCTCATGGTCGAGGCCACCGGTGCAGTGGTTTTCGGATCGCTGCCGGTGGCATCCGGGTTACGACCGTCCACCAGGGTGTAGACCTTCCAGGTGTTGGCCCCGGTTTTCACCATGTACTGATCCATGACGTGGGAGTTGCCCTGGCTGTCATAGATCGGGGTACTGAACGACTTGGTGTAGGTGGCAGTGTTGGTTGGATCGAATTTGCCTGCCGCCACGGTGTCGTCGATCACCGGAGCCGTCGAGTTCAGGTTGATGGTCGAAGTCACCAGCGAAGTGGACTTCGGCGCCAGGTTCGAGGTGTCGATCTTCAGGTCGGTCAACACACCGTTGATGATCTTGCCGTTGGCGTCCACACCATAACCTTGCAGGCGCGAGGTGTAGTCGGTGTTGGTGATGAAGCCGTCCTTGTCGACCTTGAACGTACCGGCACGGGTGTAGGTGATCGAACCATTGTCGCTCAGGGTGAAGAAGCCCGAGCCGTTGATGCCCATGTCGAGCACGTTGCCGGTGTTGTTGATGTCGCCCTGGGTGAACTGCTGGGACACGTTGGCCAGGCGCACACCGTTACCGATGACCTTGCTGCCGCTGCCCAGACGAGTCGCCGAATAGACGTCCGCAAACTCGGCACGGGACGATTTGAAACCGGCGGTCGCGACGTTGGCGATGTTGTTACCGGTCACGTCCAGTTGTTTGTTGGCTGCATAGAGACCGCTAAGGCCGATATTGAAAGACATATTCCACTCCTTTGTGCCGGTTAGTCGGCTCTATATACCAATGGTTTGTACTTTGGACAGGGCGACGGTGCCCTTGCCGGACAGATTGAGCATCAGCTCGCCGCCGGTCTGGCTGATGGTCACGCTGGTGACGGTGGCCGGCAGGTAGGTCGCCATGTCCGTCGAGGTGCCATTGATCGAGGCGTTGGCCTTGACGGTATAGTTACCGGTCTTCACCAGGTTGCCGTCCTTGTCCTTGCCGTCCCAGGTGAAGCTCGCACTGCCCGCGGCGCGGCTGCCCAGATCGATGGTACGAACGACCGCACCGCTGCTGTCGCTGATGGTGACGGTGCCGCCGGCAATCGACGATGGCACGGTGACCGAACCGGTCATGCCTTTGCTCGGATCGTCGAGCTGGACCGAGTTGGTCTGCACGATCACGTTACGGCCGACCAGCGACGAAGCCTGCAGGGCTTGCGACGAGTTGTAGTTGCCGGCCAGCGAGCTGACGGTGCTGTTGAGGGTGGTAATCCCCTCGAGGCTGCTGAACTGCGCCAACTGGGCAACGAATGCACTGTTGTCCTGAGGATCGAGCGGGTTCTGGTTTTTCAGCTGGGTGACCAGCAGTTGCAGGAACGCATCCTTGCCCAGGGTCTGGCCGCCGGTGGAGCTGTTGGTGGCCGAAGCGATGCCGTCACCGGTGGTCGAACTGGTCTTTTTCGACGAGTTCGCCAGGATGTCCTTCATCGTCAGGCTGCTGGTGGTATCGGTCACACTCATGGCAGTCGCCCCTTATCACTGACCGAGGGTCAGTACCTTCTGCATCATGGTCTTGGCGGTGTTCATCATTTCGGCGTTGGTCTGGAAGGACCGGCTCGCGGAAATCATGTCAGCCATTTCTTCCACCACGTTGACGTTCGGGTAGTAAACGTAGCCCTTGGCGTCGGCGGCCGGATGATTCGGCTCGTAGCGCGCCTCGAGGTTGCTCTGGTCTTCGACCACGCCGAGCACCTGTACACCCTGACCTGCGGCGTCCTGGTTCTGGAACAGCGAGTCGCTGCCACCGCTCTGGCCGCCCTGGAACATGGTGGCGAACACCGGGTGACGGGCGCGATAGGTCTGGTCGATGCTCGACGAGACGGTTTCGGCGTTGGCGATGTTCGACGCGACGGTGTTGAGACGGGTGTTCTGTGCGCTCATGCCGCTGCCGGCAATGTTGAAAACGCTGGACAGGGACATGGATTATTCTCCGCGCAAGGCTGAAACCAGCCCTTTGAATTTACTGTTGAGCAGCGTGAAGCTGGCCTGGAAGCCGATGGCGTTTTGCGCGTAGTTCGACTGCTCAAGCTGGGCATCGACGGTGTTCTGGTCGATCGATGGCTGCATCGGTGTGCGATACATCAGCGACTCGTCGCCGTTGCCCAGGCCTTCAGCTTCGATGTGACGGCTGTTGGTCATGTTCAGGGCGATGGTGCCGTTGGCGTTCTTCTGACTCTGTGCTTCGAGCACTTTGGAGAAGTCCAGATCCCGAGCCTTGTAGTTCGGGGTGTCGGCGTTCGCGATGTTGTTGGCCAGGACTTCAGCACGCTGGGCGCGGAAGCCCAAGGCTTGTTCGTGAATTCCGAGCGCTTTATCGAAGCTGATGCTCATGTCGGGAACCTTCAGGTGTCCGGTTTTTCGTAATCGGGTTATAGCAAGCTGCGTGCCAGCTTGAAAAAACCCCGGTTTCCGGGGCTTTGCAGGGCCTCGGCCAGGCGGCAATGCCAGAAAAGCGGCAACGGGTTTCCGCCGGCTGCCGCTTTTCTGCCGCTTGCCCTCACCCTGAAAACGGTCAGGCATAAAAAAACGGGAGCCCTGAGGACTCCCGTTTTTTTGAATCGCCGCTGCCAGTCACTTCGCCTGGTAAATGATCCCCGGATTGCACTGGACCATCTGGTAATGATCCGGCAGACCGTTCAGCGCTTCGGAAGCGCCGAGGAACAGATAACCACCCGGCTTCAACGTACTGTGAATGCGCAACAGGATGTCCTTCTTCACCTCGGCGGAGAAGTAGATCAGCACGTTGCGGCAGAACACGATGTCGAACTTGCCCAGGCTGGCGTAGCTGTCGAGCAGGTTGAACGAGCGGAATTCCACCCGGTTCTTGATCGGCGCCTTGACCACCCAGCGTCCCGGCCCTTTCGGATCGAAATAGCGCTGCAGACGATCGGCAGACAGACCGCGACCGATCGCCAGGCTGTCGTACTCGCCGGTCTTGCAGTTGGTCAGCATGCTGCCGGACAGATCGGTGGCAACGATCTGTACGCCCATCTTCAACTGACCGATATTGGTCCGCTCGAATTCGTCGATCGACATCGACAGCGAATACGGCTCCTGCCCCGAAGAACAGGCCGCCGACCAGATCCGCAGACGCTGGTTGGGGCTGGCCTTGATTGCCTCGGGCAGCACCTTGTTCTTCAAGACCTCAAACGGATAGGTGTCGCGAAACCACAGGGTTTCGTTGGTCGTCATGGCATCGACCACCTGCTCGCGCAAACCGCTGCGCGGCTGGGTCTGGATGCGCTGTACCAGCTCACCCAGCGTCTTGATGCCCTGCTGCTCCATCAGTTTGTTGAGACGGCTCGACACCAGGTACTGCTTGTTTTCACCGAGCAAAATGCCACAGGCTTTTTCCAGGAACACCCGGAACTGTTCGAAATCCAAATTACCCGTAGACAAATGATGCCGCCTCTTAAATCGTGTTGACCGCCAGGGGCAGAAGGCCCCTAGCTGATATCTGCTGCTTTGATCCGGTCGACTACCCGGGATGCCAGGTCATCAGGACGGAATTTGGCCAGGAAGTCATCGGCGCCGACCTTCTTGACCATCGCCTGGTTGAACACACCCGACAACGAAGTATGCAGGATGATATGAAGCTTTTGCATGCGTGGATCGCCGCGGATTTCCGCCGTCAGGGTGTACCCGTCCATTTCCGGCATCTCGATGTCGGAAATCATCATCAGGAACTCTTCTTCCGGCTTCTTGCCCTCGTCGACCAGCTTGCGCAGGTAATCCAGCGCCTGCTTGCCGTCGTTCAGCGCCACCACTTCGACACCCACCGTCTGCAGGCAACGCGTCACCTGCTTGCGCGCCACCGACGAGTCATCGACCGTCAGCACCCGCAACGACAGCGCCTTGCTCTGGGTCTCGACATCCACCACGCCGACCGAAATCGCTTCCGGTGTCGGGGCCACTTCCGCCAGCACCTTCTCGACGTCGATGATTTCGACTAATTGATTGTCCACCCGAGTCACAGCGGTCAAGTAGTGATCGCGACCGGTGCCCTTGGGTGGCGGATGGATCTCCTCCCAGTTCATGTTGACGATACGTTCCACCGAGCGCACCAGGAAACCCTGGGTCTTGGTGTTGTATTCCGTGATGATCACGAACGGACTGTTCTTGTCTTTCAACGCCCCGGAGCCGGTCGCCATTGCCAGATCGAGGATCGGAATGGTTGCCCCCCGTATATTCGCCACCCCGCACACGACAGGACTGGACTTGGGCATCAGCGTCAGTTGCGGGCATTGCAGCACTTCCCGAACCTTGAACACGTTGATCCCGTAGAGCTGCTGTCCGTCGAGACGGAACAACAACAGCTCCAGGCGATTCTGCCCTACCAGTTGCGTGCGCTGGTTCACCGAATCCATTACACCAGCCATGCCCAGACTCCTACACCAACGCCAAGTGTTGTTGCGACGCACATTCATTGCTAAACGGCACGGCGCTTGCTTTTTAACTCGTATGAACACTCAAACGACATTTTTCCGACGTCTGACATCCCCCCTCCGCAGAGGGCTTTGCGCGATGTCCGCCGTTTGCCTGTTTTTTGCGGGCAGCCCTGCCAGTGCTGATGCGGTTACCTTGCCTGACATGCTTATCGGCGTCACTCAGGGCTTTCTTGAATTCACCGTAGAAGACTATCTGGCGACCAGTCAAACGGAAGGGCGTTATGAAATCGAGGTCAAGCAGCTCGATCCGCGCATGCGCATGCCCATGTGCGACAAGGAATTGACAGCCTCCCTGGAGAGCCCGGGCCGCCCTCTGGGCCGTGTAACGGTGAAGGTCCGCTGTGAAGGCGCATCCCCCTGGACCGTGTTCGTGCCCGCTCAAGTCCGCCTGTTTCGCGAGGTCGTGACGACCACTCGTCCACTCAAGCGCGCCGGCATCATCGAACCTCAGGATGTGACGTTGCGCGAGCATGATGTCAGCCAGATCAACCAGGGGTTCCTGACGTCGGTAGACGAAGCCGTCGGGCAAAAATTAACCCGACCAACGGTCGCCGACCAGGTGCTGACCCTGGTGCACCTGGAACAGGCGGAAGTCGTTCGCAAGGGCGATCAGGTGGTGATTACCGCCCGCAGCGGCACGCTCGCCGTGCGCATGCCAGGCGAAGCCCTGTCCAACGGCGGCCTGAAAGAACAGATTCGAGTGAAAAACCTCAACTCCCAACGGGTCATCAAGGCGCAGGTCATGGCGCCGGGCCAAGTGGAAGTAGCCATGTAAAACAGGCAAGGAGAAAACTGGCGCCGACCCCGGCTGTTCCCTAAACTGTGCCGCAGCAGGTTCTGTACGGCGCATGCAGGCTCATTGGTAAAAGAGCCTAAAGTTTTCCATGGGATGGCCGAGAACATGGCAAGCGTCCAAATTCCCAGAGGTTTTTAACATGGTCATCGATTTCAGCCGTTTGAACAGCTCCTCGTCACTTACGGGCAGTACACGTACCAGCGCGCCCAAGGAAACCGCCGAATCCGGCACCTCCGCGCCGCTGAATACCCCGGCCGAACAGGCCAGTACCGCAAAAAGCGGGGAATCGGTACACCTCAGCAATGAGGCTCAACAGTTGCAGAAGGTCACTGACAAGCTGCGCGATCAACCTGCCGTCGACAAAGCCCGCGTGGCCGAGTTGAAAGCAGCGATTGCCGATGGCAGCTATAAAGTCGACAGCAACCGTGTAGCCAGCAAACTGCTCAACTTCGAAGCCCAGCGCTAGGCCTTGGCCTGCGCCAGGCTTTTGGACGCTTAAAACCCAAGGCCAGCCATGCACGACACTACTTTATTGCAACTGATCACCGACGACTTTGCTCCAGCTCAACAACTGCTGGAGTTGCTGCATACCGAGTCCCTCGCCTTGCACGGTCGCGACATGCCCCTGCTGGAAGAAATTCTGGCGCGCAAACAGGCATTGATCATTCTGCTCGAGCAGCATGGCCGCAAACGCAGCGAAATCCTCTCCAGCCTCAATCTGTCGCTTGATCGCCAGGGCCTGGAGCAACTGGCCAGCCAGTCGAGCATCGGCGAACAACTGCTGAGCCAAAGCGATGTACTGACCGACCTGATCGCCCAGTGCCAGGCCGCCAACGCAAAAAATGGCCAATCGATCGTGGTGCAGCAGGCCGCCACGGCCAATCAGCTGAAAATCCTCACCGGTGGCGAGCCTCCAGCGCTCTACGATGCCAGCGGCACTTTCTCCAAACTGCAGAAACCGCGCGCGCTCAGCCAGGCGTGATGCTTTCTTCCATGCGTGCGCCCTATCAACGCGCGAAACATGCTGGCAAAATACTGGCCAGCCGTAGTCAAATTTTGTCTGGAGATTGATTCAACGTGTCCAACGTCCTCAGCGCGGATGATTCTCCGCAGCCACCAAAGGTGCTCACCACGCCTCTGGAAATCTCCAGCAACCTGCGCCAGCTGCAAGAGAGCCACGATCCGCTGATCATCACCTTTCACGAGCGCAGCCAGCGCTTTCAGAGCTATCTGATCAAGGTCGACCGGGAAACCGCCACCATTGCCCTGGATGAAATGATTCCCCGTGACGGTGAGCGCTTCCTGCTGGCCGGCGAGCCGTTCAAGGTCGAGGGTTTTCATGACGGCGTGCGGATTGCCTGGGAATACAACGGCACACTGGACATCAAGGAGTCGGACGGCGACCGCTACTATATCGGCCAGATGCCCAGCGAGGTGGTTTATCACCAGCGCCGCAACGCCTTCCGTGCTGCACTGAAGCTGACTGACCTGGTGAGCGTCGAACTGGGCGGCGAAAAACTCAAGTCGCCTCTCGGTGGCAAACTGCTGGACATCTCCGCCACCGGTTGCAAGCTGCGCTTCGAAGGCGACATCACCGAGCGCCTGCAGCTGGGCCAGGTCTACGACCGCCTGATCGCCGCGCCGCTATTCGGCAACCAGCCGGCCGCCGTGGAGCTGCGCTACCTGCATTTCGAAGAAAAGCTCAACATCACCTTCGCCGGCCTGCGCTTTCATAACATCAGCGGCCCGGCCGCGCGCAACGTCGAGCGTTTCGTCTACCAGTTGCAACGCGAAGCGCGGCGTTTCGACAAAGACGATCTCTGATCCGTCCGCACCATTAAAAAACGGGCAGCACCTTGTGGTGACTGCCCGTTTTTTATGCCTTGCACCTTTCCGGGATCAAGGCTTGGCGCCACTGATGTCAGGCGCAGGATTGTCGTTGCCGGTATCCGTCTCTACCGCCGATTCCGGCTCGGGATCAGGTACCGGTTCGGTAGCGACCGTTGCCTGCATCTGCTCCTGCACCACCTGTTCATCGACCCGCGGATCGAGCGCGGCTACCAAGGGTGAACTGGACATGCTGTCCGGCATCGCCACGTGATGCAGCGGTGCATCGTCGACCTGATGCAGATTGGTCACGGCCTTCGGCCGGATCCGCCAGACCAGCACCAGAGCGAAGAACGTAAAGAACGCATACAGGCTCTGACTGCCGAACAGCTTCATCAATACGCCGGCAAGCAACGGCCCGACACTGGCGCCGACCCCGTAAGTCACCAGCAACATCGCTGTCAGCGACACTCTCCGCTCACCTTCGACATGGTCGTTGGAAAACGCCACCGCCAGCGGATACAGACAGAACTGCACCAGAGAACACAGGAAGCCGACGACGAAAAGAATCTCCAGCGGCACCTGCGGCAGGATCGCCAACGGTAACGCAGCCAGTGCCAGAAACCCGGCAAAACAGCGGATCAACAAGGCCCGGTCATAACGGTCGGACAACCAGCCCAGCGGCCACTGCACCAGCAGCCCGGCAAAGATGCACGTACCCATGAACAGACCGACCTGTTCGGTCGTCAACCCCTGCTGCGACGCATAGAGCGGCGCCAGACCGTAGAACGAACCGATGATCAACCCGGCCCCAAGCACTGTGCTCAGCGACTGGGGCACGCGCTTGATGAAAAAGCGTGGCTCCATCGGCGCCGGATGCAGTGGCGCCGGGTGAATCCGCCGGGTCAGGGCCACCGGCACCAGACACAAGGCAAAACACAGGGCGACCAGCATCAGCAGTTCCAGGCCCAGCCCCGGGTGCATGACCAGAATCAACTGGCCGAGCACCAGCCCCAGATACGAGGCAATCATGTAACCGCTGAATACCATGCCACGCTGGCTGGCGTCGGCCTGTTCGTTCAGCCAACTCTCGATCACCATGTACTGGCACATCATGCCGAGGCCAACGACGGTCCGCAGCACCAGCCAGGCCGGCAGCCAGTCCACCAGACCATGGCCCAGCACCGCCGCACCGACGATCCCGGCACAGGCCGAGTAGGCACGAATATGGCCGACCCTGGCGATCAGGCGGTGGCCGATCTTGCCGCCCAGCACCAGGCCGAAATAGTTGGCCGCCATCAAGGCACCGACCCACAGGCCGTCGACGTGATCGGCTGCCAGGCGCAACGCCAGATAAGTAGAAAGAAGGCCCGAGCCGATCAACATCATCAGCGAGGCGAAATACAACGCTCGAAAGGATTTCCAGATTTGGCGCATCGGCGTTCCGAGCGGCTCCTTGCGGTGAGTGTCGGGCTATCGAACGATAGCCCGATGACGACATTTCGTCAGGCCTGGGCTGCCAGAACGCGCCGTTCCCAGGGAGTGATCTCATCAAAGAAACTGGTCAGTTCCATGGTCTTCGAAGCGACGTAGCCTTCGATGAACTCGTTGCCGAACAGTTCCCGCGCCAGTTGGCTACGCTTGAGGCGATCGATCGCAGCGTGCAACGTACACGGCAGCGAAAGATTGTCCGGCACCTCGAACTCACCCTGGATCGGCGCACTCGGCTCCAGCTCATGCTCGATGCCATACAGGCCGGCTGCCAGACTCGCAGCGATGGCCAGATAAGGGTTGGCATCGGCGCCCGGCAAACGGTTTTCGACCCGACGAGCAACCGGCGAACTGGCCGGAATCCGCAGACCCGCCGCTCGATTGTCGTGGGACCAGCAGGCATTGTTCGGCGATGCAAACGGGTGGCACAGGCGCTGGTAAGAGTTGACGTTCGGCGCAAACAACGCCGTGAAGTCGGCCATGCCAGCCTGCTGTCCGCCGATGAAGTGACGGAACATCGAAGTCGGCTGACCGTTCTCATCGCTGAACACATTCTTGCCGCTGCCGGTCTCGACGACGCTCTGGTGGATATGCATCGAACTGCCCGGCGTGTGCGCCAGCGGCTTGGCCATGCAGACCACAGTCAGGCCATGCTTGAGCGCGACTTCCTTGAGCAGATGCTTGAACAGGAAAGTCTGGTCGGCCAGCAACAGTGGGTCACCGTGCAACAGGTTGATCTCGAACTGGCTGACGCCCATTTCGTGCATGAAGGTATCGCGCGGCAAGCCCAGGGCCGCCATGCATCTATAGACTTCACTGAAGAACGGCCGCAGACCGTTGTTGGAACTGACGCTGAACGCCGAGTGACCATCCTCGCGCCGACCATCGAGGCCGACTGGCGGCTGGAAGGGCTGGTTCGGATCGGTGTTGGGTGCGAACACAAAGAATTCGAGCTCGGTCGCCACCACCGGCGCCAGGCCACGGGCCGCATAACGGGCGATGACTTTTTTGAGCTGACCACGGGTCGACAGGTTGGAGCTTTCGCCGCTCAGCTCGTCGGCGTCACAGATGGCCAGCGCGCGCGGCTCCTGGCTCCACGGTAGAGGATGGATCTGCGCAGGATCGGCGACCAGCGCCAGGTCACCGTCATCGCTGCCGTAGAACCGTGCAGCGGGATAGCCCCCCATGATGCATTGCAGCAGCACCCCCCGGGCCATCTGCAAACGCCGCCCCTCGAGGAAACCCTCGGCGGTCATCACCTTGCCCCGTGGCACGCCGTTCAAATCCGGCGTGACACATTCAATCTCATCAATGCCCGTCAATCGCTGCGCGAGTGAACGCTGGCCATCGGTTGTCATGACGCAATCCTTGTTATTGTGCGAGCCGCGAACGGCGACTCGGACAACATAGGCTTCGCCTGTTCGGAATTTCAAGCAGCGGCCAACAAAAAGACCTCAGGACGACGAATCCACGCCTCAGGGCAGGTAAATGCTGAACACGCCACCGCCCAGCGGCCCGCCATTGCGGATCTCGGTGCGACCGCCGACACCGTTGCGCTGATGCAGCGCCGCAATACGCCCGGCGAAGTACAGACCCAGGCCGGTACTCCCGCTGCTGTGGTTGATGCCCTGCACATAATCGGCCTGGCGCTCGAGCATTTCGGCAGGATAACCGGGGCCATCGTCATGGATGCTCAGCACCAGTTGCCCGGCCTCATCGCTGACCGTGATCAACAACGATTCACGGGCATAGCGGATCGCGTTGTTGATGCAGTTGCCCAGCACCGAAGCAATCAGTTCACGATCGAAGAACCCCAAGGGACTGAGCGGATCGACCTCGTAAGTTGCGATGATTCCACGACTGGCGAACACCTCTTGATGGGACGCCAGTTGCGCCTCGATGAAATCGTCCAGTTCGTGATAGGCCGGCTGCAACGGCATCTGGTTGACCCCGAGTTTGTATAACCCGAGCAGCTGCACCAGCATGCCGTTGAGGTGGGCGAACTCGAAATCGATCACGCCTTGTTCCGGCACCTGCCGTTCGGCTTCGGGCAGGCGCGCCAGCCATTGGCTGTGGGCCTGCATCAACATCGCCAGAGAGTTCTTCATGTCGTGCACGGTGGAGGCGATCACCGTGGAAAAATCCAGTGCCTGCTCGTCTTGATTCATTCGCCAAACGCCTTGCTTTTCAGCTTCTGATAACGCGGATAACGCGCGTCGGTGTCGGGCATCAGGCCGACCATTTTCAGGCAGGCCCGACATTCTTCCAGCTCCGCCGACGGCACACTGGTGTCGGTGCCGTGCAACAGCGACTGCGCCATGTTCAGCGCGATGCTGATGTTCTTCGGTTGCATCTTCAGCGCCTTGCGGAAGACCTCGCGGGCCTCCGCCAGATTGCCGGTCTTGTACACGCGCACGCCCTGTCGGTTGAGGTCGGCGGCAGCGTTGCTGGAACTGAGAATAGTCGGGTCGTCGGTAAGCTTGGCGATGTCTTTCATCACCGCCGGGTCATCGCCGTAAATCTCCGCGCAACTCTTGAGCATCGACGTGCCCGCCTCGGCCTGACCGAGCATCTGCAATTGTTTGGCCACCAGCAGTGCCGCTTCCGGGCTCATGAACTGCTCCATGCCGTCAAGACGCATCAGTGCTTGCTCGGTGAGTTTTTCGGCGGTTTCGGCGTCGTTGAGCAGCAGACTGGTGGCCTTCATCAGACGCGCGCGGATCTGCAAACCGGGATCGCTCGGGTTTTCCTTGGCCACGGCACTGAGGGTGGTGTTGATCTCCAGCCGCGTACGGGTATCCAGGCCCTTTTCGCTGCCCTTGCTGATCAGCGCGTGGGCCAGCCCCAGGTTGCTTTCCGGATCCTTGAAGCGCGACTGCGCGCCCTGCGCCACCGCCTGACGATAGGCACGCGAGGCCGTGTCGAAATCTTCGTTGGTCATCGCCAGCTTGCCGAGCAGCGCCTGACGGCGAACCGCCAGCGGCGACAGACGAATAGCCTCTTCCAGCACCTTCTGCGCACCTTTGGTATCGCCCTCTGCCACCAACACATCGGCCATGCCGTCGTACAGCGCCGGCATCATCGGGAACACCTTCAGGGCTTTTTCATACACGCCTTTGGCCTGGGCCACCTGACCACGCTTGAACAGCAGCTTGCCCAGCCCGGCAAATGCCCACGGCAACGGCCGGTCGGCGATGATGCTGTCATACAGGCGCTCAAGCGCTTCGTTCTGATTCATGTCGCGCAAGGCGTCGGCACGGTAGCGCAGGCACAGCGGCGAATAGCGGATATCCTGCTTGCACAGGGCGATACAGGCGTTGAGCACCTCCACCGGCTTGCCACGGTCGAGGGCTTGCAGAATCGGCTTGAGCAGGGTCTTGCGCTGCTCCAGACGTTCCAGGCGCTGGGCCAGACCGACGCGATTGAAGGGCTTGGTCAGGTAAGCGTCCGGCTCATGCTCCAGAGCACTGAGCACCATGGCCTGACTGGTCTCGGCGGTGACCATCACGAATACCGCTTCGTGACTGATCAGCTTCTCCATCATCAGGTCTTCCAACACCTGCTGACCGTTTTTCTTGCCGTCACCGAGGTGGAAGTCCTGAAGAATGAAATCGTAGGACTTCTGCGCGCACATTTTCAGCGCCTGCTCACCGCTGTCGGCAGTGTCCACGTCCTTGACGCCCAACTCGCGCAACATCGAGCGCACAGAACTGCGGAAATCCGAGAAATCATCGACGATCAGAAAACTCTTTTGGTGATACGACAGCATCGAAGATTTCCAGGCAATTGAAGAGGATGGACCGAGGGCACATTTCAGGCGCGCTGATGATAGCTGCCGGCCAAATGCTATCAAGCGATTTCGTGCGACTCTGAAGTCACCGAACGGGTTATCGGCCGGATCAGCGGTTCTCTTGAAGCGGGGGTTCAAGATTCATTGCACAGCGATTACCCTGCGCGCCTGTTTTCACCCTCTGCTTTCAAGGTTTTTATCGTGTACATCAAAGGACGCTACATCGTGTCGACCTGTGCGCTGCTGTTTTTCCAGCAGGCACTGGCGACCGGAATGGACTGCACAAAAGCGGCAAGTGCTGTGGAACATGCGATTTGCGCAGAAAAATCACTGTATGAGCTGGATGAACGGATGGGGGCGACTTACCGGAAATTGATGTCGGCCACTGCGATGCAGAGCGAAGTAAAAAAAGCTCAGCACCAGTGGCTGAAGGAGCGCAATCAATGTGCCGACAACATCGGTTGCCTGAACCAGCGCTATCAGGATCGGTTGCAGGTATTGCACGCGCAGTGGATCGAAGCCGTTGCCTATAAGCCGGACGACGTCGACAGGCAGGTTATGGAGGATCTGCAACTGCGGGTTCGGGAGATGAGCAAGGGGCATCCGGAGTTTGCGCTGGAGCGTGCGCTGGATTCTCTGACGCTTGGCGAAGTCGGCAACTCGTTTTCAGCTGAGCTGGACGAAGACGAGCAACCGCTATTTCCCACGACCATCCCCAAAGGCGTCACGC
The DNA here is from genome assembly GCF_024981055.1 of Pseudomonas sp. BW7P1. Classification (NCBI taxonomy): domain Bacteria; kingdom Pseudomonadati; phylum Pseudomonadota; class Gammaproteobacteria; order Pseudomonadales; family Pseudomonadaceae; genus Pseudomonas; species Pseudomonas sp. BW7P1. The sequence continues at coordinate 4,695,226 of NZ_CP103374.1, forward strand.
AAGCCGAGTGGAAAGCACTGCAAGCATCCGACATCAAGGGAGCAGCGGAGTCAGGTCCAACCTCCTACACCCTGATGGATCTGGATGGCGACGGTCAGCGCGACCTTGTCGTGGAAACCTACGCGGGCGGCACCGGGATGTTTCGCTACACGGAAACCTGGCGCCGGGTCGACAGCAGATTTATCAGGAGAGCCGCTGAAATTGCCCCTCAGACCAGCAACGACAGCGTTCTTTTCTATACCAATGATCGCGGTGCCAATCAGTCCGCCTACCTGATCGGCAGTCATGGAAGAATCTATTTCGCCTATCGAAACGGCAGTTACGGCGAAGATCAGGTCTTCCTGCTCAATCCCCTTAAAATCAACAGGCAAGTGCCGACTGTCAGCGTCCGCTACGACTATCAATTAACCGTTCCACACACTCAGCACCTTGAGGACGGCAGTAAAGCCTACGAACTGGAGCCGTCCCTGCAGAAAGTACTCGCCAACGCCGTGACAAACGTGAACGCAACGGCCGGGATGACAGGCCGGCACACACAACCGCTCTGCCCCATTCCCCCATCCGCCAGGGACAGTGAGGAGTACTACAGCTACGGTGCGAGCTACTACGCGATCGAGCCTGTCGCTGACTTCCCCGTGATCATTGGTGAAGATTGTTTCGTCGCCAGACTGATCAACTGGTTCGGCAGCTACGATGAAAAGACCGGGCTTTTTGCCCAGCTGACCCTGCGCAAACCAGAAGCTGAAGGCCAGGAGCGAGGCTATACGGTCAACGGACGTCGACATATTACCCGGATCAGCACTTCGGTCGGCAAAGCCGAAGGTGGCGCCGAGACGTTATAGGTGATTTGGCAAACCCAGCAAAAAGCCCCACCAGATCACTCTGCGCGGGGCTTTCGAATATATGGTGTCCCAGGGCAGGTTCGAACTGCCAACCTTCCCCTTAGGAGGGGGATGCTCTATCCAATTGAGCTACTGAGACACGGAACTGCCGGTACGACAGACGGCGTGCATGTTAACGGCCAGGCCCTGATTTGTCATGTCATCCGCTGGTTTTTTAAAGTGTAGGCAGGCGCCTTGCAATAGCGTGGGATGTTTTGCCGTGCAATTTGCACACCTCAAAAAAGCCACCATTGCAGAATGCAATTCCCACTTCGTTAAAAACCCTTCCAAATGCTTGTTTTTAAAGGACTTAACAGCGGTTAGACTGTTGGCACGACGGCTGCTTCCGGTTCTTGCGACAGAACAAACGGAGCATCGCCTCATGAACCGCTTCCTCTTGCTCGCAAATGCAATGGCTCTGATGACTCTGGTGGGTTTTCATTTTATCCCCCAGCACAACGAAACCGTGACTCAGCGTATGCCGCATTACCTGCAAGTGCAGAAGGCGCCACAATGGGCGGTGATGAACGATCAACATGACTTTGCTGCGCATGACGTCAGCGAGTCAGATCAGGTACCGACCGCTCAGTTGTCCGAACGTCTGGTGTTTTGAATCATTTTCGGGAGTACCGCATGTCCAGATCCGCCCTGGGATTATTGATCCTCGCTGTCTTGAGCGGTGTTTTGCATTTCTCGCTGTTCGAAAAGACAGAAATTTCTCTGCCACTGATTGGCTGCGGTGTGTTCGCCGTTCTGTTTGCGCTGGCTTTGGTGGCCGGGCGCAAGATCAAGTTTGATCCTGTCCTGCGCTGAGCCTGACCAGTTCCAGCAAATGACCGACGGCATCCGCCAAGTCACCCGAATTGTCGATCAGATGCACAGGCTTGTCGGTTGAACGTCTTTCCTTGAACAGCGTATTGCGGGCAAGCCTCGCATCGATCTGTGCAAGTGTCTCCCGACCACGTCTGAGCAGGCGCTCACGCAAGACATCATTCCGGACCGTCAGCAGCACAGGCACCAGGGACGGATAGCTTTCAAGCGCTTGCCTGAGATTCCCACGAGAGCCATTTACCAGCACGTGTCTCCCGGCCTTCAACCACTCATCCATCTCGACAGGGATGCCGTAGGCAAGGCCGTTGGCCCACCACGCCAGCGAAAATTCACCCGCGCGCTCACGCTGCTCGAACTCTTGCGGCGTTACACCGATCGCATCTTCACCCACCGATTCAGCCGAACGCGTGATCACCCGCCGCATCACTTCGCAGTTCAGCGCACGTAAAGGCCCTCGCGCCGCCTCGATCAGACTGTCCTTGCCGGAGCCGGACGGACCCATGAGATAAATCAGTCTGCCATCCATCCTGAAAACGCCCTCCGGCGGGCATTTGCCCCTGGTAAATCGGCCATTTGCCACTATCCTGTACAAGGTAAGGAACAAGGATTTTATCCCGCATAGCATGCACGGTCTGACGCCTTCGGGCATCCGCTCGTGCGCTTCAGGACGCGGTCAGCGATACGGGCCGGCGCATTCTTTTCAAACCAGTCCGCATTTCTGATAATTGGTGCTGGCATTACGCCTTTACCCGGATCAATATTTGTCACAGAATTGACGCCAATGATCTGGCAATTTTGAGGCAAGATGCGAGCCTCTTAACAATTCAGGTTGAACCATTTGGCGCGGATGCATGTCCTACAACTCATCCTGCGGCCAATCCCGAGAACCGCTCCCCTGAACTAACCGGTTAAATATATGCGCCCATTGAAACAGGCAATTTATTCCAGCCGTACGGCTGACAAGTTCGTCGTACGTCTGCCAGACGGAATGCGTGAACGCATTGCCGAGGTGGCTCGCAATCATCATCGCAGCATGAACTCCGAGATCATTGCACGCCTTGAGCAGAGTCTCATTCAGGAAGGCGCACTGGGCGAAGAGCTGAGCATGCGTCTGGACAGCCCTGAACTGTCGCTGCACGAACGCGAGCTGCTGCAACGCTTCCGCCAACTCTCCCATCGCCAGCAGAACGCGCTGGTTTCTCTGATCGCCCACGACGCCGAAATGGCCGCAGACGCATCCTGAGTAAAACCGAACACCTCAAGCCAGCATGAATGCTGGCTTTTTTTTGCTCGCAATCCGAGCTTTTCAAGGACGAAAAAAAGCCCGCCAATCGGCGGGCTGTTCTATATATGGAAAATCAAAGAAGAAAAATCGTCGCCAATCCCAGGAAGATGAAGAAGCCGCCACTGTCAGTCATGGCCGTGATCATCACGCTCGCCCCCATTGCCGGGTCGCGCCCCATTTTGGCCAGGGTCATAGGGATCAAAACCCCCATCAGCGCCGCCAGCAACAGGTTAAGCGTCATTGCAGCCGTCATCACCACACCCAATGACCAACTGCCGTACAACATGTACGCCACCACACCGATCACACCGCCCCAAACCAGGCCGTTGATCAGCGCTACAGCAAGCTCCTTGCGCATCAGGCGCGACGTATTGCCGGTGCTGACCTGATCGAGCGCCATGGCCCGAACGATCATGGTGATCGTCTGGTTACCGGAGTTGCCACCAATACCTGCCACGATCGGCATAAGTGCTGCCAGCGCCACCAGTTTCTCGATCGAACCTTCGAACAGACCAATCACACGGGATGCGACGAAAGCGGTGATCAGATTGATCGCCAGCCAGGCCCAACGGTTACGCAGAGATTTCCAGACCGAGGCAAAAATATCTTCCTCTTCACGCAGACCCGCCATGCTGAGGACTTCGCTTTCGCTCTCCTCACGAATCAGGTCGACCATTTCGTCGATGGTCAGACGACCGATCAGCTTGCCGTTCTTGTCGACCACCGGAGCCGAGATCAAGTCATAACGCTCGAACGCCTGAGCGGCGTCGTAGGCATCTTCGTCCGGATGGAAACTCACCGGATCGCTGGCCATTACTTCGGAAACCTGTTTCTCCGGGTCATTGACCAGCAAACGCTTGATCGGCAACACCCCCTTGAGCACGCCGTCGTAATCAACCACGAACAGCTTGTCGGTATGACCAGGCAACTCTTTGAGACGACGCAGGTAACGCAAAACCACCTCGAGACTGACATCCTCACGGATAGTCACCATCTCGAAGTCCATCAGCGCACCGACTTGCTCCTCATCGTAGGACAGAGCCGAACGCACGCGCTCGCGTTGTTGCTGATCCAGAGTCTCCATCAGTTCATGGACGACGTCTCGCGGCAGCTCGGAGGCCAGGTCAGCAAGTTCGTCGGCATCCATGTCCTTGGCGGCGGCCAGGAGCTCGTGATCGTCCATGTCGGCGATCAGCGTTTCACGGACGGAGTCGGACACTTCGAGAAGAATGTCGCCGTCGCGATCAGCCTTGACCAGCTGCCAGAGCGTCAGACGATCGTCCAGCGGCAAAGCTTCAAGAATGTAAGCAACGTCGGCGGAGTGCAGATCATCGAGCTTGCGTTGCAGCTCGACGAGATTTTGCCGGTGAACCAGGTTCTCGACCCGGTCATGATGTGCGCCTTCCTGGCGGTGAGTCAGGTCTTCGACGACTCGCTGGCGCTGCAGCAGCTCTACGACCTGAGCCAGGCGATCCTGCAGGCTTTCCTGTGTTTTCTTTACTTCGATTTCTGACATAGGCGAACTCCACTCCCAGCAGCGGGGCACGCCGGAAGGATCAATCAGTCAATTCATGATTGGTAAAACTGAGTATTGAGTAACTACTGGGTAAGTCCATGGAGGTTTTCCATAAGCCCCGGCGGGGCTGACGGGCGCAATGATACACCGCCTGACGGTTTTAAACGTTAAAAAATCCAGCCTGAAACAAGCGCTTGCGAGACAAAGCTGAGCGCTGTCCCGATTCTCCAGAGTGCGACGACTCATCCTGAAAAGAAAACACAACAGCGGTGAAAAAACTGCCGGCTACGCTTGATAAGGATCGTCATGGAGGACGCCGAATGCCATCAAGAACATCCCGACTCATGCTGACCACCCTGCTCTGCCTCCCCACCACAGGGAACACAACGACACTTCATCGCTGCGAAGCCCCTGACGGCAGCCTTACGTTCACCACGTTGAGCTGCGCGAACGATGAACATCTTTCATTTCAAGAGGTGCATCCCTACTCACCCGGCTCGACCGTGGCCCTGATACCCGAAGCCCGGCACGAAGAAATATCCGGGATGAATACCAGAAAGCGAGAAATGGCCATCGTGGGGCGCACATTCGACAAATGTGGAGATCTGATCGATGCAAGACAAAAGCGCGAAGCAATCATCAATCAGCGAATCATCGCAGGCATGAACCAGCAGGACGTCGAAAGCGCACTAGGCAAGCCCGACAAGATCAGCATCCGAAATTCTTCAACAAGCTATAGCTATAACCTCAAGCGAGGCCGGAGTGCGCAAATCGATTTCGATGAGAAAGGATGTGTGACAGGAAAACTCAAATCCCGGACAGCAAAAAGCCCGCGTTAAACGCGGGCTTTTTGGTATATGGTGCACTCGACAGGATTCGAACCTGTGACCGCTCGGTTCGTAGCCGAGTACTCTATCCAGCTGAGCTACGAGTGCATTTTGTGTTTTTAGACCAGACCACAACTGGCTGAAACCAAGTTATTTACATTGCTGCAACTAACCCTTAAATGGTGCACTCGACAGGATTCGAACCTGTGACCGCTCGGTTCGTAGCCGAGTACTCTATCCAGCTGAGCTACGAGTGCATTTGTGTTTGTTAGACCAGATCACACCTGGTTGAAGCCGAGTCATTTACATTGCAGTAACTGACTCTTAAATGGTGCACTCGACAGGATTCGAACCTGTGACCGCTCGGTTCGTAGCCGAGTACTCTATCCAGCTGAGCTACGAGTGCATTTGTTGCGCCGCATTATAGCCCGTCTAATCTCTATTCCAACCACTTTTTCTAATAAATTCAACAACTTACAGAAAAAGCCAGATTACAACGTACTAAGCAAATAATGGCGGAGAACGGGGGATTCGAACCCCCGACACCCTTGTGAGGTGTACTCCCTTAGCAGGGGAGCGCCTTCGGCCACTCGGCCAGCTCTCCGCAACACGGGGCGTATATTAACCAGCTTCTTCCCCGTTTGCAAACAAAAAAATCGATAAAAATTAATGGCTTGGTTCTTCGTCCTTTTCTTTCTTTATACGCAGGTAGATTTCTTCACGGTGCACGGCCACCTCTTTCGGTGCATTGACGCCGATACGCACTTGATTTCCTTTGACGCCGAGCACGGTCACGGTGATTTCGCCATCACCGATAATCAGGCTTTCTGCGCACCGACGAGTCAGAATCAGCATACCTTTCTCCTCACGCGAATCATTTCAGGAACAACAGTCTGCAAAAAAAAGGCACTCGACCTACAACCGGAGCGATCGTAGCCCTACATGCCTGAGTATTGACCAGCACGAGCAAAAGAACAGTTCAGGGCTCGCGCCATTCAAAAAATAAAGGGCGCGGTCAGACCGCGCCCTTTATTGATCAGGATTACTCGCCCTGACGGGCCGGAGCATCCAGTTCGAAAGCCGTGTGCAGGGCGCGCACGGCCAATTCCAGGTACTTCTCTTCGATCACCACGGAAACCTTGATTTCCGAAGTCGAGATCATCTGGATGTTGATGCTTTCCTTTGCCAGGGATTCGAACATGCGGCTGGCCACGCCTGCGTGGGAACGCATGCCGACGCCGACGATCGAGACCTTGGCAATTTTGGTATCGCCGACGACTTCACGGGCACCGATCTCGCGAGCGGTGTTTTCCAGCACGGTCTGCGCGGACTGGTAGTCGTTGCGGTGCACGGTGAACGTGAAGTCGGTGGTGTTATCGTGCGCGACGTTCTGCACGATCATGTCGACTTCGATGTTCGCGGCACTGATCGGGCCGAGAATCTTGAACGCCACGCCCGGGGTGTCTGGCACGCCACGGATGGTCAGCTTGGCTTCATCGCGGTTGAAGGCGATGCCGGAAATGATCGGCTGTTCCATGGTTTCCTCTTCATCAATAGTAATGAGGGTGCCCGGACCCTCCTTGAAGCTGTGCAGTACGCGCAGCGGAACGTTGTACTTGCCGGCGAACTCAACCGCACGGATCTGCAGCACCTTGGAGCCGAGGCTGGCCATTTCCAGCATCTCTTCGAAGGTGATCTTGTCCAGGCGCTGAGCGACCGATACCACGCGTGGGTCAGTGGTGTAGACACCGTCGACATCGGTGTAGATCTGGCACTCGTCAGCCTTCAATGCAGCAGCCAATGCCACGCCAGTGGTGTCGGAACCGCCACGGCCCAGAGTCGTGATGTTGCCGTGTTCGTCTACGCCCTGGAAACCGGCGACCACAACCACACGCCCGGCCTTCAGATCACCACGAATCTTCTGGTCATCAATCTGCAAGATACGCGCTTTATTATGCGCACTGTCTGTCAGGATCCGTACCTGGTTACCGGTGTACGACACCGCCGGCACACCGCGCTTGATCAGCGCCATGGCCAACAGGGCGATCGTCACCTGCTCACCGGTGGATACGATCACGTCCAGCTCACGCGGAACCGGTTGATCTTCGCCACTGATTTGCTTGGCCAGATCGATCAGACGGTTGGTCTCGCCGCTCATTGCAGACAGCACAACCACCAGGTCATCGCCCGCATCGCGGAATTTCTTAACCTTGTCGGCGACCTGCTCGATTCTCTCGACACTGCCGACCGAGGTGCCTCCAAATTTCTGTACGATCAAAGCCATTTCAAAGCCGCCTCTGCCCATGAAGGGCGCCCAATAATCACTCGAACAGCCGCCGGGCCCGCCACTAGACTGCGGGCCTGACAGACCGTCTTATAAACCCTGCTCGACGAATGGAACGGTCAGCGCCAGTGCGCTATCCAGTGCGCCGGCGTCGACACCGCCGCCCTGCGCCATGTCCGGACGACCACCGCCCTTCCCGCCCACCGCCGCAGCAGCCTGCTTCATCAAATCACCGGCTTTGAGTTGGCCAGTCAGGTCCTTGGTTACGCCTGCAACCAGTACGACCTTTTCCTCATGGACACTGCCGAGCAGGATCACTGCGCGGCCGAGTTTGTTTTTCAGCTGATCGACCAGCGCCAGCAGCGCCTTGCCGTCCTGACCATCCAGACGCACGGCCAGAACCTTCACGCCCTTGACGTCCACTGCCGAAGCAGACAGATCGTCGCCGGCAGCGGCGGCTGCCTTGGCCTGCAATTGTTCGAGCTGTTTTTCAAGCGCACGGTTACGCTCCAGTACAGCCGACAGCTTGTCGATCAGGTTATCGCGGCTGCCCTTGACCAGGCTGGCCGCTTCCTTGAGTTGTTCTTCGGCAGCGTTCAAGTAAGCCAGCGCCGCAGCGCCGGTGACTGCCTCGATACGACGCACACCCGATGCCACACCGCCTTCGCTGATGATCTTCAGCAGGCCGATGTCACCGGTACGGCTGGCGTGGATACCACCACACAGCTCGACGGAGAAATCGCCGCCCATGCTCAGCACGCGCACGTTGTCGCCGTACTTCTCGCCGAACAGAGCCATGGCGCCTTTCTGCTTGGCGGTTTCGATGTCGGTTTCTTCGGTTTCAACCGCGGAGTTCTTGCGGATCTCGGCGTTGACGATGTCTTCCAGCGCCTTCAGTTGCTCCGGCTTGATCGCTTCAAAGTGGCTGAAGTCGAAACGCAGGCGCTGACTGTCGACCAGCGAACCCTTCTGTTGAACGTGATCGCCCAGCACTTTGCGCAAGGCGGCGTGCAGCAGGTGCGTGGCCGAGTGGTTCAGCGAAGTGGCGTGACGCACCGTGGCTTCGACGTGGGCTTCCACTGGCGCGCCAACGATCAGACTGCCAGACGCCAACACACCGTGATGCAGGAACGCACCACCGGTCTTGGTGGTATCACGCACATCGAAACGGCTGTCGCCGGCCTGCAGGTAACCGCAATCACCGACCTGGCCGCCGGATTCGGCGTAGAACGGCGTCTGGTTCAGCACCACAACGCCTTCCTGACCTTCGCTCAGAACGTCCACGGACTGGCCGTCTTTATAGAGCGCAACCACTTTCGCCGTACCGCTGGTGGCGTGGTAGCCGGTGAACTCGGTGTCGACATCAACCTTGACCAGGCTGTTGTAGTCCAGGCCGAAGGAGCTGGCAGAACGCGCGCGGACGCGCTGAGCTTCCATTTCACGCTCGAAACCGACTTCGTCGATGGTCAGGCTTCGCTCGCGGGCGATATCCGCAGTCAGGTCCATCGGGAAACCGTAGGTGTCGTAGAGTTTGAACACCACGTCGCCCGGTACCACATCGCCTTTGAGTTCGGCCAGATCCTGCTCGAGAATCTTCAGGCCCTGCTCCAGGGTCTTGGCGAACTGCTCTTCTTCGGCTTTCAGAACGCGCTCGATGTGCGCCTGCTGGGATTTCAGCTCAGGGAAGGCGTCGCCCATCTCGGCCACGAGAGCGGCAACGATCTGGTAGAAGAAGCTGCCCTTGGCGCCCAGTTTGTTGCCGTGACGGCAGGCACGACGAATGATGCGACGCAGCACGTAGCCGCGGCCTTCGTTGGACGGCAGCACGCCATCGGCGATCAGGAAACCGCAGGAGCGGATGTGGTCAGCCACGACTTTCAGGGAAGCCTGATTGTCGTTGCTGCAGCCGATGGCCTTGGCGGAAGCGGCCAGCAGGCTCTGGAACAGGTCGATTTCATAGTTCGAGTGAACGTGCTGCAGCACGGCACTGATCCGCTCAAGCCCCATGCCGGTGTCCACCGACGGGGCTGGCAGCGGGTGCAGCACGCCATCGGCGGTGCGGTTGAACTGCATGAACACGTTGTTCCAGATTTCGATGTAGCGGTCGCCGTCTTCTTCCGGCGAGCCCGGTGGGCCGCCCCAGATGTCGGCGCCGTGATCGTAGAAAATCTCGGTGCAAGGACCGCACGGGCCGGTATCGCCCATGGTCCAGAAGTTGTCGGAGGCGTATGGCGCGCCCTTGTTGTCGCCGATACGCACCATGCGCTCGGCCGGCACACCGACTTCCTTGGTCCAGATGTCGTAGGCCTCGTCATCGCTGGCGTAGACAGTGACCCACAGTTTTTCCTTCGGCAGGTTCAGCCATTTCTCCGAGGTCAGGAAATTCCAGGCGTAGGTGATGGCGTCACGCTTGAAGTAGTCGCCGAAGCTGAAGTTACCCAGCATTTCGAAGAAAGTGTGGTGACGGGCGGTATAACCGACGTTTTCCAGGTCGTTGTGCTTGCCGCCGGCGCGCACGCATTTCTGGCTGGAGACGGCGCGGGTGTACGCGCGCTTTTCCTGGCCCAGGAAGCAGTCCTTGAACTGGTTCATCCCCGCGTTGGTGAACAGCAGGGTTGGGTCATTGCCCGGAATCAAAGAGCTGGAGGCTACACGGGTGTGGCCTTGCTCTTCGAAGAAGCGAAGGAAGGCTTCACGGATTTCTGCGCTTTTCATTAGGTTCTTCCACGGAGGCTGCGGCCAAAGGCCTGTACGAAACGTCAACAGACGAAACGACGGCAAAGGGCCGCATTATATCGGCCCTGCGCGCGGGGTACAGCGTGTTTATACGATAGAAACGGTCAATTGGGTGGCTAACACTGTCACTTGCGCGAAAACTCGACGAATGTCGCGATCACTTGCTCGATTTGCGAACGATTGACGTCCATGTGCGTGACCATCCGCAGACGGGCGGCAGCGCTCAGTTTGATGCCGCGTTCGGCGGCAAACGCCTTGATCGCCTCGGCACGGTCACCCATCTGTACGTAAACCATGTTGGTCTGCACCGGCTCGACACTGAAGCCAGCTGCGCGCAGGCCTTCGGCCAGAAACTGCGCATTGGCATGGTCATCCGCCAAACGCTCGACGTTGTGATCCAGCGCATACAAACCTGCCGCCGCCAGCAATCCGGCCTGACGCATCCCGCCGCCGACCATTTTGCGCAGGCGCCGCGCCTTGCCGATCAACTCGGCCGAACCGCAGAGCACCGAGCCGACCGGCGCACCGAGGCCTTTGGACAGGCACACCGAGACCGAATCGAAGTGTTGCGTGATCTCCCGGGCATCGACCCCAAGCTTCACCGCCGCGTTGTACAGCCGCGCGCCGTCCAGATGCAGGGCCAGGCCCTTGTCCTGAGTGAACCGGCGGGCACGGGCCAGATACTCCAGCGGCAACACCTTGCCTTGCATGGTGTTTTCCAGGGCCAGCAGTCGGGTGCGGGCGAAGTGGAAATCGTCTGGCTTGATCGCTGCGGCCACCTGATCCAGATCCAGCGAGCCATCGGCCTGTACCTCCAGCGGCTGCGGCTGGATAGAACCGAGCACTGCGGCACCCCCGCCCTCGTACTTATAGGTATGTGCCTGCTGACCGACAATGTACTCGTCACCGCGCTCACAGTGCGCCATCAAGCCCAGGAGGTTGCTCATGGTACCCGTCGGGACGAACAGCGCCGCGGCGAAACCCAGCCGTTTTGCCAGTTCGGTTTCCAGACGATTGACCGTCGGGTCTTCGCCATACACATCATCACCGGTCGCTGCGGCGGTCATCGCGTCCAGCATGGCGGGAGTCGGTTGGGTGACGGTGTCGCTGCGAAGATCGATAACGCTCATGAACCTGGCCTCAAGTCAGCAGGGGAAATCCCTTTTCGAAGAGGAATTACTGCGGGCATGGCGCGGATTAATCAACCCTTGCGCAAGGAAAAGTCGTTTCGTGCTTCGAAAAATCCGATGGCAATCATCACAAAGGCGCAATGCACAGCCCGTCGATCTGTGTTAAAAACGCTGCGCCGCCCGACAAAAGGGCGGCGAAACGTTCTCAGGGCGGGGTGCAATTCCCCACCGGCGGTAATTGCGCGCAATGCGCATAGCCCGCGAGCGCTTGGTGATCGGCACGGCAATGGCTGTGATCGGCGGCAAGGTCAGCAGACCCGGTGTGATTCCGGGGCCGACGGTCACAGTCCGGATGAAGAGAGAACGGGATTGACGCCAAAGGGCCGTCCGCCGTGCTTGCGCGAGCGTGCGTACCCTTGAATCCCTTTCGATTCATAACGCCCTGTTTTTCACACAAACAGGAGTCAGAACATGCAACCCACCGCTATCGACAGCAAAAACAAACATCCTCACGGCGAGCGCGTCGCGTTCATCCAGGCCTGCTGGCACAAGGAAATCGTCGACCAGAGCCGTAAAGGTTTCGTCGCGGAAATGATCGCCCTGGGCTATCAGGAATCGGACATCGACTTCTTCGAAGTCGGCGGCGCCTTTGAAATGCCCCTGCACGCCAAGCTGCTGGCCAGGACCGGTCGTTATGCCGGCATCGTCGCGGCCGCTCTAGTGGTGGACGGCGGGATCTACCGCCACGAATTCGTCGCCCAGTCGGTCGTCAGCGGCCTGATGCAGGTTCAACTGGAAACCGAAGTGCCGGTGTTCTCGGTATCCCTGACCCCGCACCACTTCCACGCTGGCGAAGAACACCAGAAGTTCTTCTTCGAGCATTTCGTGCACAAGGGTCAGGAAGCGGCGAGAACCTGCGCCGACACGCTGCAGAAAGTACGTGCATTGCGCCGCACCGAGCCGCGTGCCGTAGCGGTCTGACACCAGGCCCGTGACGAGTGAGGCTTCACGCCTCACTCAAATCAAATGTGGGAGCGGGCTTGCTCGCGAATGCAGTGCATCAGTAACAATCAAGTTGACTGACACACCGCATTCGCGAGCAAGCCCGCTCCCACAATGGGTGATGCGCTGGTATCAGGCGAGATTTTCGTCGGTGGCCGGCACGATCAGAATGCCCGCCCGCAGGCCGTTCCTGACCTTGGGATTGGGAAAGATGATCCGCGCGCCCTGCTCTTCGATGATCCAGCGGGTATTGGCCAGATCCTCGGCCAGCAGATAGCCCGCATCCAGTTCCGAAAAGTTTTCGATGTCCGCCGGCAGGTTCAGGCGGAACGCATCGCTGTGCTTGATGATTTCCCGGGCCACGCTGAAAAGTTGCAGGCCGTCCAGGCCCGCTTCGGCCATGTCCGGCTCGGTGCCTTCGATGATCTGTTTCAGACGGTTTTCCAGGCGCGACACATTGACCCCGGCGTTCTGCCCGAACGGCCGCGCCTTGCCCAGCTCCAGCGTAAAGGCCTCGGCACCCAGCTTGTCGTAGGTGTAAGAGCTGAACACGATCGACGGCTTGTTCTGCAGCAGGACCGCCTCCATGCCGGCGGCGCGCAGGCGGGCCAGTTCCAGACGGGAATGCCGGCGACCCTCCTTCCACGGATACAGGGCGAACTGCTCGATCTTCGAACCGCGAATCGCCGTGTGCAGGTCATAGTGCAGGCGCTGACGATCCGGCACGCTGAAGAAACTCGCGGCCAGGCGCTCCAGCTCACAGGCGCGCAGGGCTTCGTAACCGCTGCTTTGCTCATGACGGCCATTGAACAGCCGATTGACATCCTGCTCGATGAAACGCTCGCCCTTGCGAATCGCTTCCGGGTTGCCGAACAGGAACAGAATGCGTGCGCGCGGCTTGAGGTCGCCGCGGGCAATGTCATGCAGCAACCGGTCGAGCAATTCGATCGGTGCCGTTTCGTTGCCGTGGATGCCTGCCGACAGCAGCAGGTCCAGGCCGTTGTCGCGCGCTTCGGGTGGCCGGACTTCCAGCGCACCCTCGCTCAGCCAGCGCATGCGCACGCCTTCGACAGTCAGTTGAGTCTTCTCCGCCGGTTCGCGGCCGGCGAGGGTCAGTTCAAGCAATTTGCCGAGGGCGAGCATAGAGCGGTTTCCTTAGTGGTCGTGGTTGCAATCCGGGCCGTGTACGTGGCCGTCATCGTCGCCGAGGTCAGCCGGTTCCATCTCCAGTTGCAGACTTACCAGATTAGTCGCCAATGGACGCAACAGCAGGTTGGCGTATTCTTCGTCGCCTTCTTCGACGTCCACGCCGATCAGCAACTGGCCACGACCATCCTGCTGAATCCAGACTTCCTTGCCTTGCCACATGACCGCGAAGCGGGTGCAGGAAGTTTCCAGTTGCTTGCCGTCGGTGTCTTCAAGGATCAGCCGCAGGGAATCGCTCATGTCTTTCTTACGCTCTGTTGGGGAGACAAGCCGCGCGCCGCGCTCAGGCAGCGCGCCGGCCATCAATTGATCTGGAATGGATAAACCGCGCCCAGTTTAAGGATTTGCGTCAGTTCATCCAGTGCCGTCCGGCATTCAATCAGCAATTGCGGATCCGCCAGATCGCTTTCGGTCAGGCGGTCGCGGTAGTGCTTTTCGACCCAGGCAGTCAGCGAGCCATACAACGGGGCCGTCATGATAACGCCCGGGTTGACGGCCGCCAGCTCGGTCTCGTTGAGCGCGACACGCAGGCGCAGGCACGCCGGACCACCGCCGTTCTGCATGCTCTGTTTGAGGTCGAAGACCTTCACTTCGCGGATCACGCCACCGGAGCCGGTGAGGCCTTGCAGGTAATTCCACACGCGCTCGTTGCCACGGCACTCTTCCGGCACGATCAGCAGCATCGAACCGTCAGGACGCGACAGCAACTGGCTGTTGAACAGGTAGGATCGCACCGCGTCGTCCACGCTGACCGCCGAACGCGGCACACACACCGACTGGAACTTGCCGCCGACCCTGGCCAGTTTGGCTTGCAGTTCGGCCAGCATCTGTTCGGTGTCGAGGAACGCGTCCTCGTGATAGAACAGCACCTCGCCGTTGCCCACCGCGATCACATCGTTGTGGAACACGCCCTGATCGATCACTGCCGGATTCTGCTGCGCGTAGACCACGCCGTCGTCACGCAGGCCGTGCAGGCGGGCAACCGCTTGCGACGCTTCGAGGGTCTGGCGCGCCGGGTACTTCTGCGGCGCCGGATAGCGGGTGTCGAAAGCGCTGCGACCGAACACGAAGAATTCGACGCCAGCCTCGCCGTATTCGCGGCAGAAACGCGTGTGGTTGGCCGCACCTTCATCGCCGAACTGCGCCACCGCCGGCAACGCCGCGTGGTGAGCGAAGTGCTGCTGATCGGCAAACATCGCACCCAGCACGCGACTGGTGGTCGGGTGCTCGATGCTGCGGTGGTATTTGCAGTTCAGGTTGGCGGCAGTGAAATGCACGCGACCGTCAGCGGTGTCGGCACTCGGGCTGACCGTGGCGGCGTTGGCCACCCACATGCTCGACGCCGAGCAACTGGCAACCAGCAGCGGCATCGCGTCTTTCGCGGCGCGCTCTATCACCTGGGCGTCGCTGCCACTGAAACCCAGACGGCGCAGAGCCGCCACGTCCGGGCGCTCCTGCGGAGCGAGGACGCCCTGCTGAAAGCCCATTTCCATCAGCGCTTTCATTTTCGCCAGGCCTTGCAGCGCCGCTTCCTTCGGATTCGAAGACTGCTGGCTGTTGCTCTGGGACGCAACGTTGCCGTAGGACAGACCACCGTAGTTATGGGTCGGCCCCACCAGACCGTCAAAATTGACTTCAAAGGATTTCATCAGCGAGGCTCCACGAGAATCTGTTTGTTATAGGCTTCAGTAGGTATTCAGTGCGACCGCGGCGCGGCCTTCGCGGGCAAGCCCGGCTCCCACAGGTTCGGAGGTGTCCACACATTTTGTGGGCCACTCAATCACTGTGGGAGCGGGCTTGCTCGCGATTGGCATCACGCCATCTTCACGCCAGGCGTCAGGGCCGCCGGCAACACCAGGCTCGGGGTTTCCAGCGAGGCCACCGGATACGCGCAGTAATCCGCCGCGTAGTAGGCGCTGGCGCGGTGGTTGCCCGAAGCGCCGACACCGCCGAACGGCGCACTGCTCGCGGCGCCCGTCAGTTGTTTGTTCCAGTTGACGATCCCGGCGCGGCTTTCCAGCCAGAACTGCTGGTAGCGCTCTTCGGAATCCGACAACAGACCTGCGGCCAGACCGAATGCCGTGTCGTTGGCTTCGGCAATCGCCGCCGCGAAATCGGTGTAGCGGATCACTTGCAGCAACGGGCCGAACAGTTCTTCGTCGGAACGCTCGGCGACCGCCGTCACATCAATGATGCCCGGGGTCAGCAACGCCGACTGCGCCTGCGGCTGAGTCATGGCCAGCAGCGACACGGCGCCGTTGGCCAACAGATGCGCCTGGGCATCCATCAATGCTTTCGCCGCGCCGAGGGAAACCACCGACCCCATGAACGGCGCCGGTTGCTGGTCGAACGCGCCGACCTCGATGGTCGAGCTGACATCCACCAGACGCTTGATCAGGCTGTCACCCCACGCGCCTTGCGGCACCAGCAGACGACGGGCGCAGGTGCAGCGCTGGCCGGCGGAAATGAATGCCGATTGAATGATGGTGTAAACCGCAGCGTCGAGGTCTGCGACCTGATCGACCACCAACGGGTTGTTGCCGCCCATTTCCAGCGCGAGGATCTTGTCCGGACGACCGGCGAACTGCTGGTGCAGATGGTTGCCGGTACGGCTGGAACCGGTGAAGAACAGACCGTCGATACCCGGATTCGCCGCCAGGGCGATACCGGTTTCGCGAGCGCCCTGCAGCAGGTTCAACACGCCGGCCGGCAGACCGGCTTCGATCCAGCACTTGACCGTGAGCTCGGCAACTTTCGGGGTCAGCTCGCTCGGCTTGAACAGCACGCTGTTACCGGCCAGCAGCGCCGGCACGATGTGACCGTTCGGCAAATGGCCGGGAAAGTTGTAAGGGCCGAACACGGCGACCACACCGTGAGGCTTGTGGCGCAACACGGCGGTGGCGTCGCCCAGCGGGCCGCTCTTCTCGCCGGTACGTTCGCGGTAGCTCTGTACCGAAATCGCGACCTTGTTGACCATGCTGGTGACTTCGGTCGCGGCTTCCCACAGCGGTTTGCCGGTTTCCTCACCGATGGTGCGGGCCAGTTCGTCGGCATGTTTTTTCAACGTGGCGGCGAAAGCTTCAAGCACACCAATGCGTTCTTCCAGAGTACGCCGGGCCCAGCCCGGAAACGCCTGACGTGCAGCCTGCACGGCGGACTCCACCTGAGCGGCGGTGGCGCCCTCCCCCGACCACAGCACTTGCTGGGTCACCGGGTTCAGCGATTGAAAGGCCTCGCCCTGACCGGCCAGCCACTCACCTGCGATGTATAGCGAATTCATTATTTCGACTCCCGGGCAGCAGACAACGCCACGGCGCGAACCTGATCGCCAGCGTTGAGTTGAAGACGTTTGGCGGTCAGCGGATCGACCACCAGCGTGCCGGCGGCCAGACGGGCCGGCGCGGCCGTGATGCGGCAGTCTTCGCGTTTGCGGTTATGGATGATGAATGGCGTGGCGTCGTCGCCCGGCGTGCCGATGGCCAGCACCAGCGCCTCGCTGTCGCGCACCGCGCGGATCTTGCCGGTTTCGCACTCGATGGCGGGACCTGCGTCGAAGATGTCGACGTAGCCTTGATAGCTGAACCCTTCGCTCTTGAGCATCGCCAGCGCCGGCTCGGTGTCCGGATGCACCTGACCGATGACGTTGCGCGCGTCCGGCGACAGGAAGCAGGTGTACAACGGGAATTTCGGCATCAGTTCGGCGATGAACGCCTTGTTGCCGACGCCGGTCAGGTAATCGGCCTGGCTGAATTCCATCTTGAAGAAATGCCGGCCCAGGCTTTCCCAGAACGGCGAGCGACCGGCTTCATCGGACACACCGCGCATCTCGGCGATGATCTTGTTGCCGAACAGTTCCGGGAACTCGGCAATGAACAGCATTCGCGCCTTGGACAGCATGCGACCGTTGAGGCCGGTGCGGTAGTCGGCGTGCAGGAACAGCGAGCACAGTTCGGAATTGCCGGTCAGGTCGTTGGCCAGGAACAGCGTCGGGATCTCGCGATAAATGTTCAGCTCCTGCGAGGCACTGACCGTCAGACCCACACGGAAGTTGTACCAGGGTTCACGCAGACCGACGGCGCCGGCGATGGCGGAAATCCCCACCACCCGACCGTTGTCGTCCTCAAGCACGAACAGGTAATCCGCGTCGCCACGGCCGGCTTCGCCGCGAAAGGTCTTCTCGGCCCAGCCGACCCGATGGGTCAGGCGCTCTTCGTTGGCCGGCAAGGTGGTCAGGCCGGTGCCGGTGCTGCGGGCCAGGTCGATCAGAGCGGACAAATCGCTGCTGCGTACGGGACGAACAATCATGCTATCTCCTCAAACGGGCCGCCGCGGCCACCCGTGAAACTCGCTAAGGCGTTAAACCGCCACCAGGCGCACGCTGGCACCTTCACCGACGCCCAGGGCTTCGGCCGCTTCCAGATCCAGTGTCACCGGTTTGCCCGGTGCGTAATCCAACTCCAGCAATACCGCGCGGTAATCCTGCAACTGGGCATTGGCCACCAGATACTGGCGACCGGCACCCTTGACCGGCTCGCCGATCTTCACCGGCACCACACGGCTCTGGGCGATCGAACGGATCCCGGAAACGCGCGCATGCAGGGTCGGGCCGCCGTCGAAAATGTCGATGTAGTGATCGGTCTCGAAGCCTTCGCGCATCAGGATGTCGAAGGTGATCTGCGCACGCGGGTGCACCTGGCCCATCGCTTCCTGAGCGGAATCCGGCAGCAGCGGCACGTAGATCGGGTAATGCGGCATCAGCTCGGCGAGGAAGGTCCGGCTTTTCAGACCGCACAGACGCTCGGCTTCGGCGTAGTTCAGATCGAAGAAGTTGCGACCGATGGCGTCCCAGAATGGCGAGTCGCCGTTTTCATCGCTGTAGCCAACGATCTCGGTCACCACCGAATCGGCGAAACGCTCCGGATGACTGGCGACGAACAACAGACGACCACGGGAGTTGAGCTCCGCCCAGGGCGAACCGACCAGATCTCGCTGCACGTAGAAACTGGTCAGGAGGCTGTTGCCGGTCAGGTCGTGACATTGCGAGAGGACGTGGATCTTGTTGTGGATCTTCAGCTCGCGGGAAGCATGCACGAAGGTCTCGTTGCGAAAGCTGTAGAACGGCTCGGAGTAACCGGCCGAAGCGACGATCGCCGAGCAGCCCACCAGTTTGCCGGTGGCGGTGTCTTCAAGGACGAAGAAGTAACTCTCCTCGCCGTTGAAGCTCACTTCGGCGGCAAACGAGGCTTCGCTCGCCGCGATCTTGTCGCTCAGGCGTTCAACGTCATCCGGCAAGGAAGTGACACCGATCGGACTGTCCGCAGCCAGACGCTGTACCTCGCCCAGATCAGCCATTTGCGCAGGGCGCATCACCAGCATGGTGTCACTCCTTTCTCTCATAAACTCACAGAAAAAACGCCGGACACCGTGGGAGCGAGCCTGCTCGCGAAAGCTGTCTATCCGTCAGCAAAAATGTTGACTGACACGCCCTCTTCGCGAGCAGGCTCGCTCCCACAATGGAACTCGCCCGGCATCAAAATTGGGTTCGGCGCCTGAAAGTACCGGGCGCCGAAGGGTCTATCAGGCTTGGGTCAGCTTGGCCACGGCGCGCTCGAAGCGGTCCAGGCCTGCGTCGATATCCGCCTCTTCAATCACCAGGCTCGGGGCGAAGCGAATGACGTCCGGACCGGCCTGCAGGATCATCAGGCCTTCTTTTTCGGCGGCGTTGAAGATGTCCTTGGCCTTGCCTTTCCAGGCATCGCTCAGCACGCAACCGATCAGCAGACCCAGACCGCGCACCTGGGTGAACAGGCCGGACTTCTCGCCGATCTGTTGCAGGCGGGTCTTGAATTTGTCGTGCCTGGCGTTGACGCCGTTCAGCACTTCAGGGGTGTTGATCACGTCGATCACCGCTTCAGCCACGGCGCATGCCAGCGGGTTGCCGCCATAGGTAGTACCGTGAGTACCGACGACCAGATGCTTGGCCAGCGCTTCGGTGGTCAGCATCGCGGCAATCGGGAAACCGCCGCCCAGGCTCTTGGCGCTGGTCAGGATGTCCGGGGTCACGCCGAAATGCTGGTAGGCGAACAGGTTGCCGGTGCGGCCCATGCCGGTCTGCACTTCGTCGAACACCAGCAACGCGTTGTGTGCGTCGCACAGTTCACGGGCGCCTTGCAGGTAAGCCTGTTCGGCCGGCAGTACGCCGCCCTCGCCCTGGATCGGTTCCAGAACGATCGCGCAGGTCTTGTCCGAAACAGCGGCTTTCAAGGCCGCCAGGTCGTTGTATGGCACATGGGTGATGCCGGTGATTTTCGGGCCGAAACCGTCGGAGTACTTCGACTGGCCACCGACGTTCACGGTGAACAGGGTGCGACCGTGGAAGCTGTTGAGCGCGGCGATGATTTCGTATTTTTCGCTGCCGAAACGGTCGAATGCGACACGACGGGCCAGCTTGAAGGCGGCCTCGTTGGCTTCGGCGCCGGAGTTGCAGAAGAACACGCGCTCGGCAAAGGTAGCGTCGATCAGCTTGTGAGCCAGACGCAGCGCCGGCTCGTTGGTGAACACGTTGGACACGTGCCACAGCTTGTTCGCCTGTTCGGTCAGCGCACCGACCAGCGCCGGATGCGCGTGGCCCAATACGTTGACGGCGATGCCGCCAGCGAAGTCGATCAGCTCGCGGCCGGCCTGATCCCAGACGCGGGAACCGGCGCCACGCACCGGAATGAAAGCGGCAGGCGCGTAGTTGGGAACCATAACCTGGTCGAAATCGGCGCGTTGTACCGCAGCGTGCTCAACGGACATCGGAGTCTCCTGATGAGGGCCACCCGCCTGAAACTGGCGAGCGATGGGGGGATTGTAAGGACAGTTTTGTGCCCGGCCTTGTCGCCAAGCGACAACTTCTTATAGCGCAAACCCCGGATTTTCCCGGGTTTACGGCAATGCGACATATAGCGTCGCAAAGGCGCAGTTTAAACCGTCGTCGACAATTGCAGCAGGCCTGTGAGCATATCAATTGGCAGGCGCTGGTCTGTCATATCTATGTACCGCATCCGCCGCAGCGTTCTCTGGTCTGCTGGCGGCTTCCCGACGTACATGGACAGACCCGATGCAGGCATCCACCGGACAAATTGCAGCCCACACACCGCTCAATCCCCCCGAACACTATGAACCCCTCAGAAATGCCTTTCCCGAATGGCTCGGCAAGGCGTCGGCCGCCCGACGCCAGGCCTTGAAACACAACCGCCGCCCGCTCACCGACGCCCTGAAGCAAGCATCGAAGGCACAGCATGAGGAACTCAGAGCCCTGATCGGCCGGCGCATGAGTGCACAGAACAGCATTGACCGGACACTGGAGCCGCTGCAGGATGCCGCCGCCTACGGCGAGCCGGTCCTGACCGAGGCACTCAAGAGCCGATTCCGTCTCGACCTGAATGTCAGGAATACCTTCCTGCGCCTCCACATCCCGGTGAAAACATCCGGTTTCCCGATAACCACCGGCAGCCGGACCTGGACGGTGTCGCTGCTCGATGCCGCGCTGCACAACTTCGACGAAGACGAAACCGAATCCGACGCGTACTCCAGCGAGTCGACCTTCATTACCCGACCCGATCCGTCGGGACGCTTCGAAAACCTGCCGCAGATAAAGGCGCAAATCGGCATCGCAGCGTTCGCCAGACTGTGTCGGGAACTGGACATCGGCGCCCGCTACAAAAAATATCTGGAAGAAAACCTGGGCCTCAACGACCCGGCTGCCGGCTCGGCGCTGCGCCTGCGAATCGACGCCAGCGAAAAGACTGCGATGCAGACCGCCATACAAATGGCGCGAATGAATGGCGATGTGAGCGAGCTGTACGCACGCCTGATCGGCGGTTTGCTCGACGGTTTGCAAGGCATGCGTGTCGAAGGCCGGCCGCTGCTTTGCCATGACCTGACCATGATGTCGTCGAAGCTGACCGGCATCGTTCTGTTCGCACCGGATCTGCAGCAGGCTCGCACCCCGGTCAGAGTGGTGGCCTATGTACCGGATGATCCCGAGCATCCGGTCAAGGAATACGCCTCGACGGCAGACTTGATGCGCGAGCTGACACGTCAGCTGCGCCGCCCGGAATATCAGAATTTTTTCAGCCGTTTCGTGGCCCATGACCAACGCGGGCATTTCTTCGCCGACCTGGGGCAACGACTGAGCCGGGTGAAATGGCACATCCAGGAACCCGGCAGCTCATTGCCGGCGTGGCGGGATACCCCCATCGACACCCCCAATCTGCAATTCACCGCCACCCCGATCGAAGGCCCGTTGCTGGATCACCTTTATGAGCGAAAGCTGGACAAGATCCTGAATGACGCTGCAACGATCGCAGTCCCGACCGCCACCGTCGATCGCAACGCACGTTGGGCGATATGGGATTCCTTCACCCGCATCGCCTCTTCAGTTCTCGAGTTTGCCTCGTTCGTACTGATGCCCTTCGTACCCTTTCTGGGCGAAATGATGATGGCGTACATGGCCTATCAATTTCTCGACGAAGTATTCGAGGGTGTCGTTGACTGGGCCGAAGGTCTGAGCACCGAAGTGGCCGAACACATGTTCGGCGCACTGGAATCGTTGATCCAGCTCGGGGCCTTCGGCATCGGCGGCGCCATCGCTATCAAGGAGCTGCCAAAAATATTGCCGGCCGAGCTCGTATCCCTGATCGACCGGTTCCAGCCGGTGAGATTGCGCAATGGCAGGACGCTGTACTGGAAGCCCGATCTGCGACCGTACGCGCGCCAGGTTCAGCCCTCCAATGGCGTCGTGACCGAGCCGCCAGGGTTGCTCTTGCATCAGGGCAAAAAACTGCTTCCGATCGACCCGGCCCATTACGCAGTCAGTGAACACGAACATCCCGGCAAACTGTATATCGAGCATCCGACCCGCACGGATGCCTACCGCCCCATCGTGCGCCATAACGATGAAGGGGCCTTTTACACCGAGCTCGAGCGACCGCTCGAATGGGACGCCGCCACGGCGTTGCAACGCATTGGAAACAGCGTCGAGTCGTTCTCTCCCGCCCGACGCGAGCGGATCCTCGAGGTCAGCGGCTGTCCGGAAGAGGCATTGCGCAAAATGCATGTCGAGCAGGAACGCCTGCCACCGCTGCTGGCTGACAGCATCCAGCGCTTCAGGATCGATCAGCAGTTGCAAGACTTCATCGACCGGATCGCCAGCGACAGGCCCGAGGATTACCTGAAGGCGGACCCACTGCTCCAGCTCGAGCTTCTCAAGAGGCAGAAGCTGTGGCCGGACACCCGAAGACTGCGCTTGATCGACGAACAAGGCGGGATCGTCTGGCAGTCCTCCGCCAATGAACAGCTCCCGCTGACAGAGATCCGTCAGGACAGGCTTTCCGGGGGCGACTTGCTCAAGACATTGCTGCAAACCTTCAGCGAACCGGAAATCAACACGCTGCTGGAAGAGGAATTCGGCGAGAGGCTGGCCCTCGAGGCGCGCACCCGCAAGCTGAGGAGCAGACTCGCGCAGATCGCCCGCCAGCATCGCACCTCACTTTTCGAGGCACGCTATCAGGCACTCCAGCATCGCGACGAGACCATGGTCAGGCAGGCGACCCTGCACGAACCGCAACTGCCGGCCAGAATCACCGAAGAACTGCTGCACACGGCAACCGGCGCGGAGCTGGTGGAAATCAGCAGAGGACACTGGCCTGAACGGCAACGGCTTCTGGCAGCGCACGCCAGGCAGGAACTGCGCATCACCCGCGCCTATGAAGGACTGGAACTCGACTCGGTGCGCAATCCCGATTCCGACACCCTGGCGTTGCACAGTCTTCAACTGTTGCCGGGGTGGTCCGGGGATGTGCGGCTTGAAGTCCGCGCGCAATCCCGAGAGGGGCGGACACTCGACAGTACCGGCCCCGTGGAGGCGTCGATCCGCAAAGTGCTGGTGCTCGGACCCGACAATCGATGGCAACCTTTTGACGAACAGGGATTGGAGCTGTCCGGCGCCACCGACCTTTACACAGCCGTCCTGCAAGCCCTGCCGGACGCACAGCGGCAAGCGTTGAACCTGCAGATCGGCGAAGGAGAAAAACTCAGGCAGGCCATCCGCGACAACCCGCTGGCCCGCACCGAACTCAGGCTGGCCATTCTGCCCGATCCGGTACCGCCTCCTGTCATCGATACCTTGAGATTGCTGGGCACCGATGGTTATTCACGCAACCCGCCTGCCAGCCAGCGAATGCCCCATACACTGGCGAACCGGATCAGACAGGTCTATCCGAGAATATCCGAAGCGGAACAGGCCACCCTGGCCAGACGACTCGAAAGCCACCCAAATGGTGCGTTCGCCGAGCTGTCGCGCCTTCAACTTGAATACGCTCAACTCGACAGCGACCTCAATCAATGGATGCTCGACCTCCCGGAAATCAACCCGGCGGACGACAACCGACTGTCGGCCGAACAACGAATGGCTGCCATCCGTGATCGACAGACATTTGCCCACGCCCTGCGCAGATGCTGGCGCCGGGAAATGCGAGGCCCCCACGGCTACCAGATGCGCTTTTCACAACCGGTGGTGGGCGACTTGCCGGTGCTCACGGCTGACTTCAGCCACGTTGGCGATCTGGAACTGATCGGCAGCGGCGCATCGGCTGCGCTGAACGCCTTTCTCGAACGTTTTTCAGGGTTGATCCGTGTGGATCTGCGTGATTTCGACCTGCACAGGCTGCCGCCGCGCCTGACAGGCCTCACGGAGCTGAAGCAGCTGACGTTGCACAGTTGCGGCATCGTCCTTACTCCGCAGAACCAGGCACTGTTGTCCTCCCTCAACGGGCTGAACGCGCTGGACCTGGAAGGTAATCCGTTGGGCACGCTGTTCGATGTCAGCTTCCTGCCGGACCTGACGCATCTGAATCTGTCCAGCACGGGAATCTCCGATATTCCGCCAGGCCTGCTGGATCATCCCCGACTCACCAGTGCCTGGTTCACCGACAACCGGATCACCGCACTGCCTGATTCATTGTTCGAACGGGGGGCTTCCGCCACAGCAGGCTTCGACTTTTTCGGCAATCCGCTTTCCGTTGCCACACGTGAAAAAGTGAAGGTCTATTTCAATCGGACCGGCAGCGACCTGGGCGTGCGTCCCGAGCAAGCGGATATCAACCGGGTCAGGGCAATGTTCACTGACCTGAACGATCGTCAATCCAGTGAACTGATCTACGAGTTGCCCGGCTCCCTGGCACAAGGCAGCCTGCAGCTGGATCGCTGGGAGAACGAACTGACCCGACTGACCACCGACCTGGCCACCTGGGCCCGAGACACACCGAACCGCGATCCGCTGACGGGCGCGCTGCTGACGCCCAACGAACACTTCAACCAGTTCTACGAGCGAGAGATATTTGCCGGAAGGATCGAGCGGCTTTGGCGCCACCGATCGACCGCACATCCATCGACAAGAGCGGACGTGTTTTCGGCACAGGCCTCGTTCATCGGTGACATGCCTGCTCTGTCTGCCGATTTCAGTCATATCACGGCGCTGTTCCTGAGCGGCAACAAGCAAATACAGGCCACCGCACCGCTCCTCAAGAGTTTTCCCCGATTGAAGCGCCTGATCCTCCACGACTTTGCACTGGATCGGTTGCCGGAAACACTCACCAGCCTGCCCGCCCTGGATACTTTGCTGCTCAATAACTGCGGTGTTGCACTCACCGGCGAACTACAGGCCGCGCTGGCGGCGATGCGTCAACTCGAATCCCTCGAGCTGCCGAACAACGCTCTGGGCCGCGCCCCCGATGTCAGCAGCCTGACCGCGCTGCATTACCTGGATCTGTCTCATACCGGTATCAGTGATGTGCCGGCAGGTTTGTCCGGTCACGCGACATTGCGAACAGCCATTGTCAGCGACAATCAGATCCGTGAGCTGCCCGAAACCTTGTTTGAAATGCCCGCATCGGCCAGCGAAGGATTCGACTTTTCCGGCAATCCACTAACCCTCGACACACTTGAAAGGATCAAACGCTACAGCCGTGAAACCGGGCTGGATTTCGGGGTGCTTGCCGAACAGGCAGACATCGATGCCACCCAGGCGCTGTTCCCCGCTCTGGACAATGAGGAAGCCAGCGATGTCTTCTATGACTTGCCGGGTGACCTGGAGCATGGCCGGGCGCAGCTCAGGCACTGGAAAGCGGAGATCGAGCAGCTATCGGCGGACCTTGAACAATGGAAAACCGCCGTTCCCCGGACTCATCCTCTCAACGCCCGACCACTGGACCCTCCACAATTATTCGCAGAACACTCGGCCAGGACGGTTTTTGCCGACCAACTGCAAGCGCTGTGGCGAGCGCGATCGCCAGAAAACCCCAGGCAGCGCGAAGGCTCGCTGGTTGCCAGCCTGACATTCATCGGTGAACTCCCTGAGCTGACCACAGACTTCAGCCACATCCGCGAAATGTCACTGACAGGCAACGCGGCTCTGACCAACATCAATGCGTTCCTTCAACCTTTTTCCACGCTGCGTCATCTGGAACTGCGCGACTTCGGTCTCGGGCAAAACCCGCTGACCTTCCTGCGAACGCCTTCGCTGGAGCGACTGGTACTGGAAAACTGCCGATTGACACTGACACCCGAGAGCCGGACCAACCTGGCCTCCCTGAGCAACCTTCAATACCTGAGCCTGAGTGCAAACCCGCTGGGGACACCACCCGGACTCGAAACGCTTGCGGCCCTGACACAACTGCGCATGATCGATGGAGGGCTTTCGAGTTTGCCCGACGGCCTGTTCGATCATCCCCGTCTTGTTGTCGCGCACTTCGAACGCAACCGGTTGCGCGAATTGCCCGAGATCCTCTTCGATATCCCGTCCCGTACGCCCAGGCAGTTCAGTTTTGCCGACAATCCACTGTCAGTCGTCACACGCGAACGCATCAAGTTGTGCTATCGGCAGTTCAGGCAGAACTTCGGCGTTTCGATGCCCCCCGAAGACATCGATCGTCTCCGCGAGCTGTTCCCGTCCCTGGACAAGGATGACGCCAATCGGGTGCTGTATCTGCTGCCCGGATCCCTCGAGGACGGTCGACTACAGATCCAGCGCTGGGAGACCGAGCTGCGGCAACTTGAAGGTGACCTTGAACGATGGGAGGCCGATGTCCCTGAACGATACCCTGCCAGTGGCATTCTCCTGACCGAGAGCGAGCGCAATATCGAGCGGGCCAGTCGCATCATGTTCAGGCTGGAAATCGAATCGCTCTGGCGCGAAAGATCTGCGGAAACCCCCGAATCCAGAACCTCCTCCCTCGACCTGAATCCGGCGTTCATCGGTGACCTGCCCGCCTTGCAAGCAGACTTCGCGCATGTCACGACACTGTCGATCACCGGCCATCTTCAGTTGCGGGTCGACACGGGTTTTCTGCGCGGATTTACCGGGCTCGAGTCCCTTGAGTTACGGGATCTGGCACTGGCAGAAATTCCGCCAGCACTCAGGGGAATGCCGGATCTGCAGCAATTGGTGTTGAGCAACTGCCAGATCGTGCTGGATGACAACGGGATAGCAACGCTCTCGTCACTGAAAGATCTGGTGAGGCTCGACCTTTACAACAACCCGCTGGGCCGGCCATTCGATCTGCGCATGCTGCCGAATCTTGAATTCCTCGACCTCGCGAACACCGGGATCTCGGCATTGCCTCCAGGCTTGCTGGATCCGCCCTGGCTCGAAACAGCCATTCTCAGCGGCAATCGCCTGACTGAATTACCCCCGGAGATCTTCGATCTGCCCGCTGCGGCCAGCAAAGGTTTTGACTTCGGCAACAATCCTTTCGATGCCACCACCCGTGAGCAGATAAAGGCCTGCTACCACAGAACCGGGGAAGACCTTGGCGTGTTGGCCGAGCCGGCAGACATCGCACGCGCCCGCACACTTTATCCTGCGCTGAACGACGAACAGGCCAGCGCCTTCATTTATCGACTCGAAGGCACACTGATCGACGGGCGGACCGAACTGGCGCGTCGGGAGGCCGAACTCGTCAGATTGCTGGGAGATCTGGCAACCTGGGAAGCCGACATTCCCGACCATCATCCGACCGGTCTCCCCCTCACACCCGAAGAGCGCCTTCTGGAGGAACAGAACAGGTCGACGTTCAAAGAGACATTGTTGACTTGCTGGCGCAAAACGCCGGTGGAGGGGGCGGACGCGCGTGAACACCACTTCGTCTTCAGGCTACCGATCCGCGGTGAGTTGCCGACACTGAGTGCCGACTTCGGCCACGTTTCGGACCTGCATCTGGTTTGCACCAGTGATGACTCGCCAAGGATCGGCCGATTCCTCGAGGCATTTCGCAACCTTGAAAGCGTCGACATTCAAGGCTACGAACTGAACCATATCCCCGAGGTCATCTTCCAGATGAGACGGCTCAACACGCTAAGCCTCCCAGCGTGCGAACTCACCCTGTCGGCGCGCGATGTGGAAGGGCTGGCTACACTGGAGAACCTTGATCTGTTGCATCTGCACGACAACCCGCTCGGTCTGACGCCTGACCTCAGCAACCTGCAAGGGCTTACCGACCTGGACCTGAGCAACACGGGCATCCGCGACATGCCGAAAGGCGTGCTCGACAACTTCAACTGGGTGGAGCTGGATCTGTCAGGCAACGAAATCAGCGAAATGCCGGACAAGCTGATGGAAGTACCGGCCTATGTCGGTGATCGCTACGACTTGCGCGGCAACCCCTTTTCCGCCCGGGCGATGGAGCGGATTCGGGCTTATTACCAGGAGACGGGCATGACGTTGAACGTCGACGGCGTGCTGGAACATCCGACGACGCCAGCTCGCCCCGGTGTCGAGATGGAAGATTGAACAGCGCCTGAAACAACAGCGCCATGAATGATGGCGCTGTGATCGAAGGATCAGCCGCGCTCCGGTGGCACCGAAGACAACTCGAACGGACTGCTGCTGCGCCGCTGGTTGCGGTCTTCCCGCGGCGTGGCCCCGAAGAAGTTGCGATAGGCGCTGGAGAAATGCGGCCCCGAGGAGAAACCGCAGGACAGGCCGATCTGGATGATCGACTTGCTGGTCTGCATCAACATTTGCCGGGCCTTGTTCAGGCGCAGTTCCAGATAGTACTGGCTCGGCACACGGTTGAGGTATTGCTTGAAGATCCGCTCCAGCTGACGTCGGGACACGCACACATGCTGGGCGATTTCGTCGGTGGTCAGCGGCTCTTCGATGTTGGCTTCCATCAGCAGCACGGCTTGCGTCAGCTTCGGATGACTGGACCCCAGGCGGTTCTGCAACGGAATGCGCTGCCGCTCGCCGCCTTCGCGGATGCGCTCGACCACCAGCTCTTCGGAAACCGCACCGGCCAGTTCCGCTCCGTGATCACGGGCCAGAACGGCCAACAACAGATCGAGCACCGACATGCCGCCGCACGCGGTCAGGCGATCACGATCCCAGTCGAACAAATGGCTGGTGGCGATGACTTTCGGAAAGCGCTCGGCGAAGTCGTCCTGCCAGCGCCAGTGCACGGCGGCGCGGTAACCGTCGAGCAGACCGAGTTGCGCCAGTGGGTACACACCGGCCGAAAGACCGCCGATCACGCAACCGGTGCGTACCAGTTGCTTGAGTGCGCTGCTGAGGGCAGGCGCCAGGGCAGTCGGCGGCTCATCGGCAAGCAGGAACAGTTTCTGGAAGTTCTCCAGCTTGCCGGCCCATGGCTCACCCGGCAGTTGCCACTCGCCTTCGAGCGGCGGTTCGGCCTGCAGGAACGAGAGTTCGTAAACCACCTCCGGATGCACACGCTGGGCAACACGCAAGGCCTCCTCTGCCAGCGCCAAAGTCAGAGCTTTAGTGCTGGGCCAAATCAGGAAACCAATTCGATGGGCAGTCATGGTGGGCGATCCGAAACGTAAACAGAGGAAAAACCGAAATCGGCTGCAACCAAATTAGACCATCTGGCGCGCTGCGCAGCATGACCTAATTTGGTGCATAACGGGAACGATTACTTGAGGCTGCCCGAGAGGAACTGCTGCAAACGTTCCGATTGCGGATTGACCAGCACTTCACGCGGGTTGCCGCTTTCTTCCACGACGCCTTTGTGCAGGAACACCAACTGGTTGGACACTTCACGGGCGAAGCCCATTTCGTGGGTCACCACCACCATGGTGCGGCCTTCCTGAGCCAGGGCCTGCATGACTTTCAGCACGTCACCGACCAGTTCCGGGTCGAGGGCCGATGTCGGTTCGTCGAACAGCATCACTTCCGGTTCCATCGCCAGCGCACGGGCAATCGCCACACGCTGCTGCTCGCCACCGGACATGTGGCCCGGGAACGCGTCCTTACGATGGGCCACGCCGACCTTGTTCAGGTAGTGCTCGGCTTTCTCGCGGGCTTCGGCCTTGGACACGCCCAGTACGTGAACCGGCGCTTCCATGATGTTTTCCAGTGCGGTCATGTGCGACCACAGGTTGAAATGCTGGAACACCATCGACAGGCGCGAACGCATGCGTTGCAGTTGCTTCGGATCAGCGGCTTTCAGCGCGCCGTCCTTGTTGGCAACCAGTTTCAGCTCTTCGTTGTTGAGCAGGATCTTGCCCGCGTGCGGCTGCTCGAGCAGGTTGATGCAGCGCAGGAAAGTACTTTTGCCGGAGCCACTGGAGCCGATGATGCTGATCACATCGCCGGCGGCCGCTTTCAGGGAAACGCCCTTGAGCACTTCGTGACTGCCATAGCGTTTATGCAGGTCTTGGACTTCAAGTTTGTACATGCGGTCGGTTCTCACAAAAACAGTCAGTCGTTGAGCAAAGGGCCGTCGCGCAGCGCATCGCGCCCCGCCACTTTGGCCAGCCAGAAACCGGGTTGGGCGTAACGCAGCCGCTCAATGGCAAACAGCACCCCGGACGTACCAGCACACACCGTGCTGACCCGATCCGACAGCGGATCGATCACTTCGAAAATCTTGTCACCGGCTTCAACCCACTCGCCGGGCTTGCGCAGAAAACTCACCACGCCCGGATGCGGTGGCAGGAGCAGTTCCGTGCCTTCGAACGGCATGCCTTCGCACGGTTCGCGCCCGGCGCCCGGCCACTCGCCAGGGATCAGGCCCTGCTCGGCAAGGAACGCCAGAATCCCTTCGGCCCAGGCTTCAGCCTGCGCGGGTGTGGTATCAGCCTGACCGCCGAGTTCAACGGTGGTCGCCAGGCACGCCAGCGGAATCTGCACATCCGGGAACAGACGCGACAGACGCAGCCATGGCAGCGAACAGGCTTCGTCGAACGAACTGCCGCCGGAATCTTCCGCCAGCAGGCCCACCTTCACGTCCAGGTGCGCGGCGAGCGAACGCCACTGCGGCCAGTGCTGCGGCAACGCATACATGTGCAGCGCGGCTTCGCAGTCGCAATGCAGATCCAGCACCACGTCGGCGGTGGCGGCATGTTGCAGCAGGATGCGCTGCATGCCTTGCAACTGGCTGCTCGCCTCGGGCAATGCGGCCAGATGATCGGCCATCGCCTGACGGATCAGGCGAATGTTGGCGTGCGGATCATCACCGAGCAGCCCTTGAACCTTCGCCGCCACCGGCGCGCTGAGTTCGACGAAATCACGGTTGAAATTCTTGCCGCTACCGGCCTCGAAACGGCCCTGATGGTTGCCTTGCAGCAACTGGCCGAGACCCAGCGGGTTGGCCACCGGCACCAGCTCGATGACGCCATTGAGCAGGCCTTTGGCTTCGAGTTCGCCGAGGCGTTTTTTCAGTTCCCAGGCGGTGCGCATGCCGGGCAGTTCGTCAGCGTGGAGGCTGGCCTGAATGTAGGCCTTGCGCTCACCGCTACCGTAGCGGAACACCGAAATCCGGCGCTCGCTGCCCAGATGGCTCCACGGCAGAACGTGGTCGATGCGTTCCATATCAGTGCTTCCTCGGGGCCAGGTAGCTCAGCCAGCGACGCTCGGCCAGCTTGAACAGGCGCACCAGAATGAAGGTCAGGCACAGGTAGAACACGCCGGCAGTGATGTACGCCTCGAACGGCAGGTAGAACTGCGCGTTGACGGTACGGGCCGCACCGGTGATGTCGATCAGGGTCACGATGGACGCCAGACTGGTGGTCTGCAGCATCATGATCACTTCGTTGCTGTACTGCGGCAGCGCCCGGCGCAGGGCCGACGGCAGCAGGATGCGCTTGTACATCATGACACGGGACATGCCCATGGCCTTGGCCGCTTCGATCTCGCCGTTCGGCGTGGCCTTCAGGCTGCCGGCGATGATTTCGGCGGTGTAGGCGCTGGTGTTGATCGCGAACGCCAGGCACGCACAGAACGTGGCGCTGGACAGCCATGGCCAGAGGAAGCTTTCACGTACGGTTTCGAACTGCGCCAGACCGTAGTAGATCAGGAACAGCTGCACCAGCATCGGCGTGCCACGGATCACGTAGGTGTAAAGCCACGCCACACCGTTGACCACGGCATTCTTGGACACGCGCATCAACCCCAGGGGAAGCGCCGCCAGCAGACCGAAGAACAGCGACAATGCAAGCAACTTGAGGGTGGTGACCAGACCGCCGAGGTACAGCGGCAGAGCCTCCCAAATGACGTTGTAGTCGAAGATCATAGATCAGCCGCCCTTACGCCTACCGAGTAGCGCTTCTCAAGGTGACGCAGCGCCAGCAACGAGACACTGGTAATCACCAGGTACATCGCCGCCACTGCGAGGAAGAAGGTAAAAGGCTCACGGGTGGCGTCGGCCGCCTGCTTGGCCTTGAACATCATGTCTTGCAGACCGACCACGGAAATCAGCGCGGTGGCCTTGGTCAACACCAGCCAGTTGTTGGTGAAGCCCGGAATCGCCAGACGGATCATCTGCGGCACCAGCACCCGGAAAAACACCTGGAAGCTGCTCATGCCGTAGGCCATGCCGGCTTCGGCCTGACCCTTGGGGATCGCCATGAATGCGCCACGGAAGGTCTCCGACAGGTACGCCCCGAAGATGAAACCAAGGGTGCCGATACCGGCGGCCAGCGGATTCAGGTCGATGTACTCGTCATAGCCCAGCATCGGGGCGACACGGTTGAGCAGGTCCTGACCGCCGTAGAAGATCAGCAGGATCAGCACCAGATCGGGAATTCCGCGAATCACCGTGGAATACAGATCGCCCAGCCAGGCCAGCCAGCGCACTGGCGACAGGCGCAACGCGACGCCGATCAGCCCGAGAACGATGGCCAGGGCCATGGACGACAAGGCGAGCTGAAGCGTCAGCCAAGCGCCATCGAGGATGACAGCCCCGTAGCCTTTCAACATGATTCAGGTCCTCGAAAGTTGGGATGAAAAAATGGCGCAAACCGCAGAGATCCTGTTGCTTGCGCCATTTCGGACGGGTCGAGCGACGTCTTTACTTGCCGTAAATATCGAAGTCGAAGTATTTGTCCTGGATTTGCTTGTACTTGCCGTTTTCGCGAATGGCCGCGATGGCAGTATTGATCTTGTCTTTCAGGGCGTCGCCCTTGCGCACCGCGATGCCTACGCCGTCACCGAAGTATTTTTCATCGGTGAACTGCGGGCCGACGAACGCAAAGCCTTTGCCGGCGTCGGTTTTCAGGAAGCCGTCGTTCAGCAGGGTGGCGTCCGCCACGGTGCCGTCGAGGCGACCGGCGGCCACGTCGAGGTAGATTTCGTTCTGCGAGCCGTACGGCTTGATCTCGGCACCCAGCGGCGCCAGGACTTCGCGGGCGAAACGCTCGTGGATCGAACCACGCTGCACGCCGATGTTCTTGCCCTTGAGCTCGGTCAGCTTGTCGCTGACTACGGTGCCTTCCTTCATGACCAGGCGGGCCGGAGTGTTGTAGTACTTGTTGGTGAAGTCCACGGACTTCTTGCGATCTTCAGTGATCGACATGGACGACAGGATCGCGTCGATCTTGCGCACTTTCAGTGCCGGGATCAGACCGTCGAATTCTTGCTCGACCCACTGGCACTTGACCTTCATTTCTTCGCACAGGGCGTTGCCGATGTCGTAGTCGAAACCGACGATGCTGCCGTCCGGGGCTTTGGATGCGAATGGAGGGTAAGCCGCTTCGATACCGATCTTCAGAGGCTTTTCATCGGCGAATGTCGGCAGGGACAGCACGGACAGTGCCAGGGCGCCAAGCAGCACAAGTTTCTTCATCTTGGGACTCCATCGGTAAAGGGCAAAAACGGCAGAGTGAGCGACAGCCCAATATGCGAATGGGTGGAACGGAAAAGCGCTGCTGCGTCCGTAGGATTTCTCCCATTGAAACCCGAAGCGATTTCAACACGAGCCACGACGAGCGAGTGATCGGCATTCTAACGACAGGCCTGAAGCCGATATTTCTTCAATGCGACAACAAATTACAGAAGCACCGAGAAGCTCGCCTGAGCACATTGACAGCCCCGCAATTTCATGCAAGAGCAAAAGACAGTGAACCGACCCATGCTGCAAATTGCGGGCCTATTATTCGCAAACCCTTCTAATCCGGCAAGCGCGGGGTGATGTCTTATTTTTCACCGGGGATTTTGAGGCGCCAAAACGGGGCGATACGTTTCTCATTGCCCCGTTGCGGGGCCGGCGGTTACACATTCGGTTACTTGAAGGCTGGCGGGTAACAACAGGAATGGGCTGACGGAGCAATTCGATAATTATTGGCCGAAAATCCCCCCTTCACTGATCGTTCCCACGCTCCACGTGGTAACAATCGAAAACAAAAAGCCCCGCCCGGCGCGATGCCAGGCGGGGCTTTTCAGCCTTCAGCCCCTTCGCTTACGCGACGTTCATGGTCTTGTGCGTGTCGATCAGATGCTGCACCACACTCGGGTCGGCCAGCGTCGAGATGTCGCCCAGGCCTTCGTACTCGGCGGTAGCGATCTTGCGCAGGATGCGGCGCATGATCTTGCCCGAACGGGTTTTCGGCAGCCCCGGCGCCCACTGAATCACGTCCGGCGAAGCGATCGGGCCGATCTCCCTGCGCACCCAGTTCTTCAGTTCCAGGCGCAACTGCTCGCTCGGCTCTTCACCGTTCTTCAGCGTGACATAGACATAAATGCCCTGACCCTTGATGTCGTGCGGCACACCCACCACCGCCGCTTCGGCGACTTTCGGGTGAGCGACCATCGCGCTTTCGATCTCGGCGGTGCCCATGCGATGGCCGGACACGTTGAGCACGTCGTCCACGCGACCGGTGATCCAGTAGTAACCGTCGGCATCGCGACGGGCGCCGTCGCCGGTGAAGTACATGCCACGGAAGGTCTTGAAGTAGGTGTCGACGAAACGGTCATGGTCGCCGTACAGAGTACGGGCCTGGCCAGGCCACGAATCAAGAATCACCAGATTGCCCTCGGCCTCGCCCTCAATGATGTTGCCGAGGTTGTCCACCAGCGCCGGCACCACACCGAAGAACGGACGTGCCGCCGAACCCGGCTTCAGGGCATGAGCGCCCGGCAGCGGACTCATCATGTTGCCGCCGGTTTCGGTCTGCCACCAGGTGTCGACGATCGGGCAACGGGACTTGCCGACGTTCTTGTAGTACCAGTCCCAGGCCTCCGGGTTGATCGGCTCGCCCACCGAACCGAGCAGACGCAGGCTGCTGCCGTCCGCGCCGTCGACAGCCGCGGTGCCGGAAGCCATCATCGCGCGGATTGCGGTCGGCGCGGTGTAGAGGATGTTGACCTTGTGCTTGTCGACGATCTTCGCGACCCGGGTGATGTCCGGGTAGTTCGGCACGCCTTCGAACAGCAGCGTGGTCGCACCGTTGGCCAGCGGACCGTAAACAATATAGGAGTGACCGGTGACCCAGCCGACGTCGGCGGTGCACCAGTAGATTTCGCCCGGACGGTAGTCGAAGACGCGCTCGTGAGTCATCGCCGCGTACAGCAGGTAACCGCCGGTGGTGTGCTGCACGCCCTTCGGCTTGCCGGTGGAGCCGGAGGTATAAAGGATGAACAGCGCTTCTTCGGCGCCCATCTCTTTCGGCGCGCAAACGGTGCCCGCCACTTTCATCAGGTCTTCGTACCAGATGTCGCGATGCTGGTTCCACTTGATGTCGCCGCCGGTGCGCTTGCACACGATGACTTTCTGGATGCTGCTGGTTTCCGGGTTGGTCAGGGCGTCGTCGACGTTGGCCTTGAGGGAAATCTTCTTGCCGGCACGAACGCCTTCGTCAGCGGTGATCACCACTTTCGAGCGGCAGTCGATGATGCGACCGGCCAGGGCTTCCGGCGAGAAGCCGCCGAACACCACCGAGTGAATCGCACCGATCCGGGCACAGGCCAGCATGGCGACCACGGCTTCGGGAATCATCGGCATATAGATAGTGACAACATCACCGCGGTGCACGTCCTGGCCACGCAGGGCGTTGGCGAACTTGCAGACCTGTTCGTGCAGTTCGCGGTAGGTGATGTCGCGGCTTTCGGAAGGATCGTCGCCTTCCCAGATGATGGCGACCTGATCGCCACGCTCGGCCAGATGACGGTCGAGGCAGTTGTAGGAAACGTTCAGGGTGCCGTCGGCAAACCACTTGATGTCGACATGGTGATCGTCGAACGAAGTCTGTTTCACCGTGGTGAAAGGCTTGATCCAGTCGAGACGCTTGGCTTGCTCGCGCCAGAAACCGTCAGGGTTGACGACCGACTGCTGGTACATGGCTTTGTAGGTCGCCTCATCGGTCAGCGTATTGGCCAGAACCTCGGGACGAACGGGATACAGAGAAGCCGCACTCATCTTTCCTACCTCGGTGTAATAGTTGTTTTTGTATGACCCTGTTGTAGCCGGGGCGTCCGTATAGAACCATTCGACGATGGTAGTAACAAGCCCCTACAGGTCGTGGCGATAATCCCGATGTTTCCCCTTGAGCACCCCGCAAGCCTTGATTCCTGTGGCTCGGCGGCGATTGTTACCAAATCTGCCAAAGGTGTTTATCAAAACCGTATCTGTTTACCCCCACCCCGCCTCCTTAAAATCTGCCTCGCCGACAAGGCAAAGTGATTAACAAGGTTACAGCCCCCACGAAGGCCGTTAATCCAGCTCTGAAGTAACAAACCAAACGATGAAGTTCCACACGCAACCCCAAAAAGGTTGCGTGACCCCACTCGACCTCAAGAAGGTAAATTTCAAATGAAAGCTTTATTGGTTCTGGCCCTCAGCAGTCTGTGCGCAACCGCCATGGCAGACGAGGTCCCGACTGATGTCGCACAGCAACAACCGGCCATCGAGGAATACACTTACTCCACTCACCTGGACATCGCCAAAGTTGTATCGATGAGCGAAGTTCCGAATGTCTGCGAAGTGGTACCGATGAAAATGGAGTACGACGACTCCACCGGCCGGCGCCACATCCTGCGTTACAGCATCATGGGCAACGGCTGCACCAATTGATGGTTCGAGACTGCACCGGATCGGACCGCTCGGCGCACCATCGAGGGTCGATTCCAGCCCGGCTTCGGTCGGGCTCAGTTGTGTCTGGAGCTGCAAAAAGCGCTTGCAAAACACAACATGTAGTGAAAACGGTGTTTTTTTGTTCGTTTTTTGAGCAAATCCACCATTGCGAGATTTTTTCGAAAAAAATTCTAACCCCGGCAAAGCCCTGTAAACCCTCGCTCTCGTCGAAAAACCACCCTCCCCGACCGCGCCATGCGCGGATTCGCCTCAGCACAGCCGTGTTTTTTTCCCTATAATGCCGCCCCATCGGGTCAGCAATATTCCCTTACAGGGATCAAAGCCATTCTGAAGCCCCGCAGCAGCGTCAACGCTGACTCGCGCCCGTCAGAGGCTCTCGGAAACCCGAAAAAATTTTCTGTTTATTGCCTGCGTAGCACCGCTGCAAAAAACGACATCCAACGCGGCCTGTACGGCCGTGTGAAAAACCAACCCATCAGTTTTCACACGGGCACAGGCCCTCACGCAGGAGACGACACGTCATGCTGAGCTGGGACGAATTCGACAAAGAAGACAGTGAAGAAGCAGTAGTGAAAGGCGCCAACGCCGGCCGCGCTGCCGAAGCCACCATGGACCGCCTCGACAGCGCCGGCGGTGCCGCCGCCCTCGAAGCCCGCGCCGTGACCGCCAACGACTCGGCTGCCGTTGCCCGCGCCAAGGCTGCACTGGATTCGCTCGACGTCGCCGAAGGCCTCGCCGAACTCGAAGGCTCCGCCGCCCGTGTCGCCGTTGACGAAAAGCGCATGATCAACTGCCGCGCCGACCTCAACCAGCTCGTGCCATTCAAGTACGACTGGGCCTGGCAGAAATACCTGGACGGCTGCGCAAACCACTGGATGCCGCAAGAAGTCAACATGACCGCCGACATCGCCCTCTGGAAAAACCCGGAAGGCCTGACCGACGACGAGCGCCGCATCGTGATGCGCAACCTCGGCTTCTTCTCCACCGCCGACTCCCTGGTGGCCAACAACCTGGCCCTGGCCGTGTACCGCCTGATCACCAACCCGGAATGCCGCCAGTACATCCTGCGCCAGGCGTTCGAAGAGGCGATCCACACCCACGCCTACCAGTACTGCATCGAATCGCTGGGCATGGATGAAGGCGAGATCTTCAACATGTACCACGAGATCCCGTCGGTCGCGAAAAAAGCCGCCTGGGGCCTGAAATACACCCGCGCCATCTCCGACCCGGAATTCAACACCGGCACCGTCGAAACCGACAAGGAACTGCTGCGCAACCTGATCGCCTACTACTGCGTGCTGGAAGGCATCTTCTTCTACTGCGGCTTCACCCAGATCCTCTCCATGGGCCGCCGCAACAAAATGACCGGTGTCGCCGAGCAGTTCCAGTACATCCTGCGCGACGAATCCATGCACCTGAACTTCGGCATCGACGTGATCAACCAGATCAAAATCGAAAACCCACACCTGTGGGACGCCGAAATGAAGGAAGAAGCCTCGCAAATGATCCTGCAAGGCACCCAGCTGGAAATCGAATACGCCCGCGACACCATGCCTCGCGGCGTACTGGGCATGAACGCAGCGATGATGGAGGACTACCTGAAGTTCATCGCCAACCGTCGTCTGTCGCAGATCGGTTTGAAGGAAGAATACCCAGGGACTACCAACCCGTTCCCTTGGATGAGCGAGATCATGGACTTGAAGAAAGAGAAGAATTTCTTTGAGACTCGTGTGATCGAATACCAGACTGGTGGTGCGTTGAGCTGGGATTAATCGTCTCGCTCGCCATGGTTTGACGATTGCTGCTTGAGTCGTCGAATTGAGAAAGCAAAAAGCCCCGATTATATCGGGGCTTTTTTATGGGCAGCTGTTTGTACTTTTCCGTCCCTACGTTACAGCCCTCAATCTCCTACAGCACTTACAGCTGCTTCGCATTGAAGCCAAATGCAGGCACCTCTAAGCTCAATTACAGGTGCCTAAGAAACACCCAACGTAGAAAGCTTGATCAGTCACACAGACGCATATGCCGTCAGTGGAGCTGCCTCGCTCGTTGGGATTTCTTCAGTCCACTCTACGTTGGGGCCAGGCCCTCCAAAAATCTAAACGTAGAGGTAATGGATATGCCCGATCCTTTTTCTGTAACAGTCTTCTCGCGTCACAACCTCGCACTACACGCCCTTCTACTCGAAAACCAAACGTGGTTCTGCGCCCGCGATGTCGGCCGCTTGATGGGTTTCCATCTATGCGAACGCATGGTCAACAAGCTAGATAAGGATCAACGTCGCGTTTTGTGGATTGAGTATTTTCGGCAACCCGAAGAGCAACTGATGCTCAGCGAGTCCGGTGTGTATGCGCTGCTGGTGTATCACTACATCCCGGGGAACCGGTTGTTGCGGGAGTGGTTGACTCAACAGGTGGTGCCAGCCTTGCGCGATGCAGAGCACTCAGGACATTCAGAACGACCGATGTTGAGTTTGTTGGATTGGCCGGAAATGTCGTTGAGTCTGCTGCATTGGCAGGACGAAAGCTGGATTCGCCTGCGGGATATGCCTTATCTGCTGAATGATCAGACGCATCGGCAGAGACCGGGGAAGCTCTGGTGGCGAAAGGTTGCGCAGGTGTTTCAGTCTTCGGGACATTCCATGGGCTAGTGATGGCGGTTGTAGGATTTCGCAAGATCCGTCGATATTTTCTGTAGGAATTTTCGTAGACAGCAGTGATAGCCACTCAGTATCGTCCGAGGGTTTTCAACCCTCGGCGATTGTATGGATACGGAAAAAACTAATAGCGATTGGAGTGACGTAGAGATTCAGGCTGCGGTCGATGCCTACCTCAAGATGCTGGCGCGTGAGCAGAGCGGCCAGAAATTCGTCAAGACTGAGGAAAATCGCATTCTGCGTGAAGGCCCACTCGCCGGCCGGACGAAGGGTTCTGTCGAATTTCGGATGCAGAACATTTCTACCGTGTTGGTAGAAATGGGTCGAAAGCGAATTGAAGGCTACAAACCTGCCAAGAATGTTGGTGCGAATGTAGCGCGTAGCATCCGTAAAGCACTTGATGATTCCACCATTCCGACGCTTGAAGATTCTGATCCAACTGCGGACGAAGCGTTACTGGAACAACGCGCAGACAAATTTGAGCGAACGCAATTTGATTATGTCCCCAAAGGGATAAAGACACCTCTCCAAACGACGTCCACCAGAAAGGTTTACTTTCGTGATCCCGAATTGAGGGGCTGGGTTCGTCAGGAAGCCAATGGGAAGTGCGAAGGTTGTGGCGAAGAAGCGCCATTTAAGAAAAATGGAAAACCGTTTCTTGAAGTTCATCACGTAAAGCATATGTCGCAAGAAGGATCGGACCAGCCTTCGAATGTCGTAGCGCTATGTCCCAACTGTCACCAACGTTGCCACCATTCGGACGACAGAGAGGCTTTCACTGCTTGGCTATATGACAACGTTGGAAGACTCGAAAGGGAATAATCGCGGTTTATCTGACTAATCGCGTTTGCTAACTTTTGGGCTGCTTCGCAGTCCAGCGGGAGCTGGCTCACTCAAACAGGTTTTGCATCATCCCGAAAACAATCAGTGCAACCCACCCCACCACCCGCTATTAATACCCCTCCCCCCACTCAAGGACCCGAGCCCCACCATGAAATTCGACCTCGCCTACTGCCTCAGTCTCGACGACAAACTGTCGATCTATGACGTTCGCGATCTCAATTTCGATGAGACGGTGGCGTTCGATTCTGCCAAGGAGCATTTCCAGTGCCCCAACGACGTCTGTCGTGCGGCGTTCGATGCTTCCAACGAATTGGGGACGTTCAACGCCAAGAACGTGAATTACGTGCGCACGCCGCACTTCAAGAATCTGCCCGGTACGCAGCATGTGGCGGGTTGTCCGTATGTGAGTTTGAAGACGTCGACGTCGGGGGTTGAGGCGGCGGATGGGGAAGCGGATGACGGGCGGGAGGAGCATTTCCCGTCGGAGTTGTTGCTGACGCGCCGTGAGTATGTGCGCAAGCCTGCCACGCCAGCGGGGGCGGCGGATGTGTTGCGGGATGATCCGGTGCGGGTGGCGGCTACCGCCTCGAAAGAGTCGCCCAGTCGTGAGACGGCGCCGGACAAGACCAGTGTCTTCGCTCACCCCGTGGAGTGTTTTGTGTCGAACTTCGCGGACAAGGATTTGCTCAAGCGCATGCCGCTGAAGATTGGCGAGCATACGGCGCCGTACAGTTCGTTCTTCAAGAAGATCGAGTACTTGATGGACAACAAGGGACTGATTTACTGGGGCCGGATCAAGAAAATCGAGGACTTCCACAGCGCCAGTTTCCGGATCGATTTCGAGGACAAGGTCTGGTTCAAGAAGCCGGATGAGAGCAAGAAGAAGCCTTATCCGGTCAGTGTCTATCTCAACAAAAAGCTGATCGACAACTACCGCAAGCGCAAGGCGTTTCTGGAAGAAATCAAACACGCGATCGACAGCGACAAGGCGTTGTTCTGCTTCTTTTATGGCGTGACGCCGGAGTTGAAACAGGTGCCGGGCAAGAAGAACCCCGAAAAGCCTTTCGAGGTCTTCAATGCCAATATCGAGAACCTGGATCACTTCATCATTCGTGAAGCGCCGGGTCTGGCGTGAGAGTCAGCCCTGGGGCAGTTGCAGTTTGACGGCGCCGGGGTGTTGTTTGATAACTGAGTACGGCAGCACTGACCACTCGGGGTTATCACAATTGCGCTGGTAACGGGCGAAGTAGGCGCCCAGGTAAATACCCTTCGGCGTGAAGTGCCAGTTGGAATAACCCCAGACACTCTCATCGGTGTAGTCGCAACTGCCATCGTCTTCGGCCGGCTTCTTCATTTCATCCGGGTACAACGTGGTGAACTGTTTGACCAGCCACGGCGCCAGGACTTTCACTTGCTCGTCCTCGCTTGCCGCGTCAGCGGGATTACCGATCCACAGCACATCCTTGAGTTTCAACAACTCGCCCGTGTGTACGTCGAGATTGATCGGCGAACTGCCAAAGTCCGGGTGGGCACCGCCGCAACTGTAGCCGGTGGAGATATCCAGGCTGACCACGTCGGGCGAGAGAAACTCAGGGACAGCGCCTTGTTCGAACTCGGCGTATTCCCCGCCATCCATCATGCAGCGGTGATAGTCGATGACTTCCGTCCACAGCCGCCCGAGCAGGTGGTTGTTGATGCGCTGCTGCTCTTCTTTCGTGTAACCGGACTCGACACTGAACAGCGAAAGTTTCGACTCAGGCTCC
This sequence comes from Pseudomonas sp. BW7P1, assembly GCF_024981055.1. Classification (NCBI taxonomy): domain Bacteria; kingdom Pseudomonadati; phylum Pseudomonadota; class Gammaproteobacteria; order Pseudomonadales; family Pseudomonadaceae; genus Pseudomonas; species Pseudomonas sp. BW7P1. Next base: position 4,737,555 of record NZ_CP103374.1, read on the forward strand.
GTCCACCATTGCAGGTCGTAGCCCATGAAGTTCTCTTTCTTCCCCGGTTTGAGCTTGAGCCCCTGCAGGCGCAGATACTCGTAGGGATCACTCTTCGGCAAGGTGGCAATAAAAGGCAACATCGTTGCAGTCGGCGCGGGAAGTCTGGCCTCGACCAGTTGCACCGGCAGTTTCTTGCCCTTCGGGTCCTGCCATTCGCCCTGCCAGCCGGTGGCGGTGGATTTCAGCCTTAGAGCCGGCAGCGGCTTGTCGTCGTAGCGATTGTTGCCCTCGACCAGCGTCAACGTGGTCTCCTGCAACACACCACTGAGGGCCAGGTCGCGGTGATACTTCTCGTAGAAGTAACGACCGGTCACTTCGTCCGGCTGCCGGGTGTTGAGCTCGACCACAATCGGCATCTTGCCCAACGTGCCGGTGAATACGCGCCGGCCTTCTTCTGCATGGGCGGTGGAAGTCAGTGTAAACAGCGCCACGGCGAATGGTGCCAGACGTGACAGTCCTTTGAACATGGATCGATCCCTGAGTCATTAAGGCTGCGGAGTATGAAGAGGATGCTCAAAGGAATCGAGGGTCTACTTCACTATCATTCCAAAGAAAACGGTAATGAGCAGAGCGATATACACCCACGCATGAACCCGATCCGGTATCCGCCCGATCCACGGCGTGGCCAAGCGAATCCCCACCATCGAACCCAGCGTCAGCACCGCAAACGCCAGCAGATCCACATATCCGACAAACCATGGCCCGAGGTCTGTCTCGCTGAACCGCGCCATCACCATGTAGGTCAGCGTGCCCGCCAGCGCCACCGGCACGCTCAACGGATTGGCCATCGACGTCGCCTGGGACATGCTCAACCCGCAACGGCGCAGCAATGGCACGGTCATGACGCTTCCTCCTACGCCGAGGAAGGTCGCGATGGCGCCAATGCCTACACCACTGCCGGACGTTTCCAGTGTTCCCAATCGCCGTGGGACGACACCTTCGGACTGCGTAAGAAATCCCCTTCGCAGCAAGCAGTCGACAATCGTCACGCCGAGGTAGGCGATGAAGGCATAGCGAATGACTTCGCCGCTGACCCACACGGCTGCGATGGCACCCACGATGGCGCCTGATCCAATGAAGCCGCCCAAGGGCCACAGATACTCACGGATCAGGTTGCCGGCGCGGCGGTGTTTGTCGGTGGCGACCAGGCCGTTGACGATCATCACGCAGGTCGAGGTGGCGACGGCGATGTGCATGGCCGATTGGCTGATCGGGTCGTCGGCGCCGTGACTGGCGGTGAGCATGCGATACAGCAACGGCACAACGACGAAGCCGCCGCCGAATCCGAAAAGTACGGCGGTGACGCCGGTCAGGCAGCCGAAGAGTGTCAGCAGGAGGTAGAACATGGTGCGCCGTCCGTTGTTTGTAAGCGGTCGACGATAGAGCCGCAGCGCTTGGCCCGCTTCAGCAAGTCAGCCAATAATGTTTGCGTTTACGCCAATCGCCGGGGCCGCTCATGCGCAATGTTTCGATCAATCTGCTGGATGACACACCGCGCACGGTGGTGGCGATCGGAACGGATTATTCCTACGGCTATCTGTTGCCACGTCATACGCATCGGCGGGCGCAATTGTTGTACGGCGCGACCGGGGTGATGCAGGTCAGCACCCATGACGGCAACTGGGTGGTGCCGCCGCAGCGGGCGGTGTGGATCCCGCCGGGAGTGGCGCATGAGGTGTTGATGCTGGGGGTCAGCACTCGCAGTGTGTATATCGAACCGGGTGCGGTGGATCTGGGCGAGTGCTGTCAGGTGATCAGTGTGTCGCCGTTGATGCGGCATTTGCTGATGGAAGCGGTGGAGCTGCCGCTGACCTATGACGTGGCCGGGCGTGACGGCGTGCTGATCGATCTGTTGCTGCATGAATTGCAGCGGAGTGCGCCACTTCCCTTGCATATCCCGCTGCCGTCTGACGGAAGACTGCTCGAACTGTGTCAGACCTTTCTGCATCAGCCGAATGTCCACCAATCCCCCCAGCAATGGGCCGATCAATTGCACATAAGCTTGCGCACCTTCAACAGACTGTTCCGCCAGCAAACCGGCCTGAGTTTCAGTCAATGGCGCCAGCGCGCCTGTGTGGTTCTGGCGCTGGCACGACTGGCGGCAGGTGAAGCGGTGACGCGGATTGCCCTGGACTTCGGCTACGACAGCCCGGCAGCGTTCTCGACGATGTTCCGACGTCTTCTTGGTCAGGCACCGTCCGTCTGGTTGGAGGCGTCGAAGCGGGGAAAATCAAAAAATGCGTTTGATCCCGGCTGAAAACAACTGTACAAAAACACAGTACATTTTCCATCAGCACCCTCGAGCCCGGAGCACACCATGGCCTCTTCAGCGATGAACCTCATCCTCGAACGTATCGCCCTTTTCCAGTTCACCCCGACCCATTGCGTCCAGGCCCGAGAGATCCTGGGCTGGAGCGTCGAGCAACTGTCGCGGGAAGCCAGGGTTTCGGTTGACGACATTCAGCGGTTCGAAGCGCAGCAGGACGTGGCGGATGCGGCACGGCTGGCGTTGACGTATCGGCTCGAGGCGCAGGGGTTGGTGTTTTTTCCGGGGTTTGCGCCGGGGCGTTCGACAAGCAATGGCTCGACAGTTGAGTCAGTGCGTGGGGACTATGCGATGGCGGACTGATCCAGGTTCGCCTCTTTGAGGCGAACCTGGATCAGGGAGTCAGGCCTCCTGCACCACCGCCTCACTCTCCCCTTCAACCGCCAACCACCATGCATCCCCGCGTTGCGGTTGTGCCAGGTTGAACGCCTCGCCCATTTGCGGGGTGGTGATGGACACACTGCGCTCCCAGGCCAGTGCGAGGATGCGGTCAAACGGTTCATGCCACGCATGCATCGCCAGATCGAACGTACCGTTGTGGATCGGAAACAGCCAACGGCCCTTGAGGTCGATGTGGGCCTGCAGGGTTTCTTCCGGTTGCATGTGCACGTGGGGCCATTCGACGTTGTAGGCACCGGTTTCCATCAGGGTCAGGTCGAACGGGCCGAACTGTTCGCCGATGCGTTTGAAGCCGTCGAAGTAACCGCTGTCGCCGCTGAAGAAAATCCGTGTGTCGCCGTGGATGATCACCCAGGAAGCCCACAGGGTCTGGTTGCCATCGAACAGACCGCGACCGGAAAAATGCTGCGACGGGGTGGCGATGAAGCGGATGCCGGCCACTTCGGTGCCCTGCCACCAGTCGAACTGGCGGACCTTGTCGGCATCGATGCCCCATTTTATCAGCGTGTCACCGACACCCAGCGGGGTCAGGAAGACATTGACCTTGTCGGCCAGTTTCAACACCGCTTCGTAGTCGAGGTGATCGTAGTGGTTGTGCGACAGGATCACGGCCTCGATCGGCGGCAACTCGTCAATGCTGATCGGTGGCTGGTGGAAGCGTTTCGGGCCGGCCCATTGCACGGGCGAGGCGCGCTCGGCGAAGACCGGGTCGGTGATCCAGAATTTGTCTTGCAGCTTCAGCAGCAAAGTCGAGTGGCCAAGGCGATAAACGCTGTGGTTCGGCGCGGCAATCAGGTCGGCACGGGTCAGAGGCTGCACAGGAATGGCCGCCGCCGGACGGGTGTTGTGCGGTTTGTGGAAGATCATGTTCCACATGATGCGCAACATCTTGCGCACACCTTCGCGCTGTACCGGCGCGTGGTTGCGGAATGTCCCTTCGGCCTGGCGCGAAGCTTCAGGTACAGGACTGACCGCGGAGGAAATTGATTTGGCCATGACTGAATGACTCCAGAGAAACCGCACAATTCACGGTTTTCCAAGGTGGGACGATAAATGGCCAAGGCACGCACGCATCAGCCGGACATCTGGTTTTAGGTGGCACCGATTAACGCAACATTACACTGATCGGTGTACTTTCTAGGTTGCATGAATCCGGATGACAAGTAAACTGCCGAGTGTAATTTCCTCCACATTCCTGCCGAATCGAATTTATGACAGCTCCAACGCGCCTCACCGACCGTAAACGCGAAGCCATCATCCTGGCGGCCATTTCCGAATTTCGGGCCAATGGCTTCGAGGTCACCAGCATGGACAAAATCGCGGCCAGCGCCGGTGTGTCGAAGCGCACGGTGTACAACCATTTTCCGAGCAAGGAAGAGCTGTTCGCCGAAATTCTCAACCAGTTATGGGCACGGATCAGCACCGAGCAAGCCGTGTCATATCAACACGATCAGCCCTTGCGTGATCAATTGCGAACGATGCTGCTGGCCAAACTGCAGATGATGGCGGACGACAATTTCATGGATCTGGCCCGGGTCGCCATCGCCGCCACGATCCACTCGCCCGAGCGCGCTCAGAACATGGTGACGCGCATGAGTGAACGCGAGGAAAGCGTGACCGTGTGGATTCGCGCCGCCCAGGCGGATGGCCGGTTGAAACCGGTCGACCCGGAGTTTGCCGCGCATCAGTTACAAGGCTTGCTCAAAACCTTCGCGTTCTGGCCGCAGATTTCCATGGGCCAGCCCTCTCTCGACAATGCCACGCAAAAAGCCGTGGTCGATTCCGCGCTCGACATGTTCCTGGCCTGCTACCAGCTCTAGAACACGTCTGCGCCGCGTAATTGGCTCACAAGGACACTGAATTTTCCCGCTGGAATAAATGACAATGTCTGTCATTGACCGATGAACGGTCGCTCTGAAGAATTACACTGCAAAGTGTTTCAGAATGAATCTGGCGCAGAACATCATGGAAAACCGACGCGGCAAAGGCTTGTCATTCGCCAGACGTATCTATCTGCCACGTGCCATTGGATTAGGCATCGGTTTTTTCAGTGTCGGCGCCGCGCTGTACCCACTGAACATGCCGGCGTGGCTCTGGGCGCTGCTGCTGTTCAATGGCTTTCTCTGGCCCCACGTCGCCTATCAATGGTCGATCCGCTCGGCTTTCCCCTACCGCGCCGAGCGCCGCAATCTGCTGTATGACTCGGTGTTCGGTGGTTTCTGGACCGCGTGTTTCCAGTTCAATCCACTGGTTACCGTGACCATTCTATCGATGATGACCATGAACAACGTCGCCGCCGGCGGTCGACGGTTGTTCCTGCTTGGCGCCCTTGCCCAGGTGATTGGCGTGCTGCTGGGGTGGTCGCTGTTCGGAGTCAGATTCACCCTGACGGCCACACAGACCCAAGTCTGGGCGTGCCTGCCGATGCTCACTCTTTATCCGCTGGCGCTGGGCATGGTCTGCTATCGGCTGGCGATCAAACTCGCCGAACACAAGCGCACCTTGAGTGCCCTGAGCCGCACCGACAGCCTGACCGGCCTGCTCAACCACGGCGCCTGGAAAGACCTGCTGCACCTCAAGTTCCAGCAGTGCCGCGAACACAACCATCAGGCCACCCTCGCGCTGATCGATGTCGACCACTTCAAGGTGATCAACGACAGTTACGGACACATCGTCGGCGACGCCGTGCTTCAGCAACTGAGTCAAGAACTCAAATCCCTGCTGGGTGAAAACGCACTGGCCGGCCGTTACGGCGGCGACGAGTTTTGCGTGATCTTGCCCAACCTTCCGCTGAACAAAGCCGAAGCGCTGATGGAACAATTGCGTCAGACCCTGCATCACTACCGCCACCCCGATGTACCGCAAATGCGGGTCAGCCTGAGCATCGGTCTGGCGCGTTTTCAATCGACCTACCCGGATGCGTTGCATTGGCTGGACGACACTGACAAGGCGCTGTACACCGCCAAGCACACGGGACGTAACACGATCAGCGTAGCGTTGAGCCGATCCAGCGCCTGAAAAAACTTGTACAAAATTGCAAAAAATCGATTTCTTGTACAAGTTTATAAAGTTTTGTATAAGTGAACCCGCCAGCCTGGATGCTGGCACACTGCTGCCAGCCATCGACATGTCTGGCTGACTGGCGCGGAAACAGGGAACCCACTATCAGCCCTATTTCCAGAGTGCCTCCAGCATGTTTTCCAATCGCCACAAGACCGTCCTCGCCGATCTCCAAAACACCATTACCGAACAGTCCGGTCTGCTGGAAGCGATCAACCGCTCCATGGCGGTGATTGAATTCGATCTCGACGGCGTCGTGCTCAGTGCCAACGACAACCTCCTGAAAACCATGGGCTACACGGCTGAACAGGCGATCGGCCAGCCCCATCGCCGCTTCTGCCCGCCAGCGTTTGCCAATGGCCATCAATACACCGAGTTGTGGTCGCGATTGAAAAGCGGCCAGTTCCAGTCCGGTACCTTTGAACGAATCGACAGCCAAGGCCGACCGATCTGGCTCGAGGCCAGCTACAACCCGATCAAGGATGCCTCGGGCCGGGTAGTGAAAGTGGTCAAATACGCCATGGATGTCACCACCAAAGTCCAGCAGGAAAGTGAAGCCAACGCCAAATTGCAGGCCATCGATCGCGCCATGGCAGTGATCGAATTCGATCTCGACGGCAATATCCTCACTGCCAATCAGAATTTTCTGACGCGCATGGGTTACACACTCGCCGAGCTGAAGGGCAAGCATCATCGGCTGTTCTGCCCGGCGGATCTGGTCAACAGCAGCGACTATCAGGACTTCTGGCGCCGGTTGAACCAGGGCGAGTTGTTTCAGGGGCAGTTCGAACGCATCGACAAACGCGGCCAGACCGTGTGGCTGGAAGCCAACTACAACCCGGTCTACGACGCCGCCGGCCGCTTGTGCAAAGTCGTAAAATTCGCGTCCGACGTAACCGCCCGGGTCGAGCAGCATGAGCAGGATGCACGCAGCGCCAGTGCCGCTTATCACATCTCCGTCGCCACCCGAAAAGTCGCCGAGCAAGGCACGCAAGTGATCCAGCAAGCGGCCAGTGAAATGCGCGAAATCGCCGACGACATTGCCGAGTCATCCACACTGATTGCGCAACTGGGCGAGCGCTCCGAACAGATCACCGCCATCGTCAACACCATCCGCGCGATTGCCGACCAGACCAACCTTTTGGCCCTGAACGCCGCCATCGAAGCCGCCCGTGCGGGCGAGCAGGGTCGCGGCTTTGCGGTGGTGGCCGATGAAGTGCGGCAGTTGGCGGCGCGCACCAGCGGCTCGACGGCAGAGATTTCCAATATGATCGGCCTGATCCAGAGTGAAACCCGTCAGGCGATCAAGAGCATGGACGGCACCCGGGGTCGCGCAGCGCAGGGTGTTGAACTGGCAGATCAGGCCGGCACGGTAATCCTGCAGATTCGTGACGGCGCCAGCGAGGCGGTGGAAGCCGTGAGCATGTTCGCCAATGAGCGGGCGCGAGGATGAAATCCGCAACCATCGTCTGGCCCCCAGCGTTGAGCACAAGCTCCACGGCGCGGGACTATAGTGTCTTCAGTCCCAAGCGTCACCGAGCCCATCATGACTACACAACATCCCGAATCGCCTTCCCCTGCCGCCGCCGATCACCTGCGCTTTCACCGCCCCCACGCCCATCTCAACACGACCTTCGGCAACGACAAGTTCGCCTTGCGTGCCGAGGCGTTTGCGCGATTCTTCGGCACGCCGACCTTTCTCGGCGCACAGACTCTGATTGTGGTGCTCTGGATGGGGCTCAACGTCAGCGGCGTAACCGGGTTCGACGCTTACCCGTTCATCCTGTTGAATCTGGCGTTCAGTCTGCAGGCCGCCTATGCCGCGCCGCTGATTCTGCTGGCCCAGACCCGTCAGGCCGCACGGGACAAAGCGCAATCAGAGGCCGACGCACAGCACCGTGAGGCGCTGGCAGTGGCCAACAGCGAACGCCAGGCGGAAGCGGCGAAAAACACTGCGCAACTGCTCGAATTACTGCAGCAGAACACACACCTGACCGAGATGACCAAGGACCTGACCGAGCGCATCGAAATCCTCACACGCGAAGTCCATCAGCACATACTGCAGCAGGAACAACGCCCTTCGTCATGATTCCTCTTCAAGCCAGACGCAGCGCCCGCCCCAATTCATTGAACAACGTGACCACCGAGCGCAATGCGCGGCAGTCCGGGCGGGTCAGCAACCACAGCGCGGTGTCATAACCGTGCAAGGGTTCGCTCAGCGCTTGCAGCCCTTCGTTGATGAGAAAGTCCGGCAACGCCGCCACGCCCAGTCCAGCGCGGACCAGTTCGGTTACAGACAGCATGCTGTTGCAGCGATAGCTCGGCGTCACACCCGGCAACTGCTGACGGCGCCATGCAACGGTCGGGTGATCGGGCAGAAAGTCGTCCGGAGCGATCCAGGTCAGCGCTGCCAGATCGGCCGCTTCAACCTTTTGTAGATAACGTGGACTGGCACAGACCCGGTAGGAAATCTTCGCCAGCTCCCGTCCGACCAGATGTTCCGGTGGTGTACGAGTCAATCGCAGGGCGATGTCGGCATCGCGACGGCTGAGGTTGGCGAAATCGTTGGAGGTGCTCAATTCGATGGTCAGCGCCGGGTAGTTCGGCATGAACTGCGCCAGCGCCGGCAGCAACAAGCCTTGCAGCACCGAGTCGGTACAGGTCAGGCGCACCGTACCGCTGATCACTTCGCCGCCCTGCTCCACGCCGATGCGCGCGGCTTCCAGCGCCTGCTCGGCACGCTCGGCCTGCTCCGCCAATGATTGCGCGAGGGTGGTGGGCAGATAGCCGGCACGGCTTTTTTCGAACAGTTGCTGACCGAGTGCGGCCTCCAGTCGGCGCACGGCGCGAAACACCGTCGACACATCGACCTTCAACAGCTGCGAAGCCCGGGCCAGAGAGCCGCCACGTACCAGGGCGAGAATCAGTGTCAGATCCGGGAAGTCGAGTCGATAGTGCGTCGCTGCATTGATCACTTGGGAAAGCGCCCATATGGAGTGCGTGAACGCCAATCTATAGTGAGCGCCATCCCTCAACAAGCACAGCGAACACTCATGGAATCCAGAGCCCTGCGCATCGCCCTGATCGGTGACTACGACCCGCAAGTCACCGCTCATCAAGCCATCCCCGTCGCCCTCGGGCTGGCGGCGGAACACCTTCGCCGTCCCGTGGATTTCGAATGGCTGGCCACGGACGCCATTCACCTCGATACACCGTTCGACGGCTTCGACGGTTTCTGGTGCGTCCCGGCCAGTCCTTACAAAAGCGAAGCGGGCGCGCTACGGGCCATTCGTTTTGCTCGCGAACAGCAGCGTCCGTTTCTCGGCACCTGCGGCGGTTTTCAACACGCGGTGCTGGAGTTTGCTCGCAACGTGCTCGGATGGGCCGATGCCGAGCATGGCGAAACCTCGCCCGATGCCAGCCGCGCCGTGCTCTCGCCGCTGACCTGCTCGCTGGTGGAAGCGGTGGACGGCATTCATCTGGTGCCCGGTTCGTTGATCGCCAAGGCGTACGAAACGTCCGAGATTCGTGAAGGGTATCGCTGCCGTTATGGAGTGAATCCGCAGTTCGAACGAGATTTGCTGACCCATGACCTGCATGCCGTGGGCCACGATTCAGCCGGTGACTTGCGCGCCATCGAACTGAAAAACCATGTGTTCTTCGTCGCGACGTTGTTCCAGCCGGAACGCGCCGCGCTCAAAGGGCAATTGCCGCCGCTGGTGCGAGCGTTTGTCGAAGCCTGCGCGGAGCAACCTCGATGAAACCGGACACTGAGTGTTTCGCGGTGATCTTCACCTCGACCCGCACCGAGGGCGACAACGGCTACGCCGAAGCCTCCAGGCGCATGATGCAACTGGTGGCCGGGCAACCGGGGTTTCTCGGCATTGATTCGATCCGGGGCGCGGACGGCGTGGGGATTACGATTTCGTACTGGGAGAGCGAGGCGGCTATTCTGGCCTGGCGTGAGCATCCGGAGCACCGGGTGATTCAGGCGCGTGGGCGGGCCGAGTGGTATTCGGCGTTTCATACGCGGGTATGTCGGGTTGAGCGGGAGTATCGGTTTGCTCTGTGAGTATTGAGGCGGGCTCACTGGCCTCTTCGTCGGATCGCCGCCCGGACCAAGCCCGCTCCCACAGGGGAGTGCGCTGTTCTCAAAATCACGCCGTACCTGTGGGAGCGGGCTTGCCCGCGATAAGGCTTGCATGTCAACACAAGACCTTCAGCCCTTCACCAGATGGCGCACCGCCACAATCTCCGGCACTTCGCGTTTTTGCATGTACACCCGCAACGGCTCGGTGATGTTGATCCGGTCGTCGATGTGCTGATCGAGCAGCAACTGGATCGACTCGCGCTTGAGGGTCATGGTCTGTCCGGAGGCCGGTGACCAGACAAATTCGCTGGCGGGCATGATGCCGTCATCGGCCACGTCCATGCCGAACGAGTCTTCGCTGAATCGCACGATGTACTGACCGGTCTTGCGGTTGAGGCCGACAAAACCCTTGAGGTCGTCGGCGGCCTGGCAGATGAGTTGGGATGTGATGCGCATGGTAAACCTCACGAAAAGGATCGATGGTCTACACGCAGGGCGTTGAGGCACCCCCTCTGCCGGGGTGGTTGCCGTGGCCAAGCGTACTGCAAACGAACGCACAAAAGTGCGGAAATTTTCGCTTTCAGTACGTTTATGTCGGTCTTGCGATAGCAGGTTTTCGTTTGAGTTGCTAAAAGGGACATCTTTGAAAATCCCTGCGAAAGGACCTCGATATGCCCGCCACGTTTACCAAGAGCGCTCTGCTGCTGAGCCTGATGCTCGGCCTCGGCCAGGCGCACGCTGCCAACCCGCCGAGCCCCGCTGCGCTTGCTGCATCGGAGGGCATTCCGCACCCGGCAGTGATCGCCCACCGTGGCGCCTCCTTCGACGCACCGGAATCCACCGCAGCCTCCTACAAACTGGCCCGCGACCTCGGCGCCGACTACCTGGAAATGGACCTGCAGCGCAGCAAGGACGGCGTGCTGTTCGCCCTGCACGACAACAACCTGCAACGCACCACCGACGTCGCCACCAAATTCCCGGACCGCAAGGACAGCCCGGCCAATGCTTTCACCATGGCCGAACTGAAAACCCTGGATGCCGGCAGCTGGTACAACAAGGCCTACCCGGATCGCGCCCGTCCTTCCTACGCCGGCCTGAAGATTCTGACCCTGGATGAAATCATCGACATCGCCCAGGCCAATCCGCAGCACAAACCTGGCCTGTACATCGAGACCAAGGAGCCGCAACTGTTCCCGGGCATCGAGCACGACCTGAAGGAAAAACTTCAGGCCCGTGGCTGGCTGATTCCGGCCGGCGCCAAACCGGCCAAAAACGTTGCCAGCGTCGGTGAGAGCAACGGCAAGGTGATCCTGCAGACCTTCGAGAAGAACAGCCTGGAACTGCTGCAAAAGGAAATGCCGCAAGTGCCGAAGATCCTGTTGCTGTGGGTCGGTGAGGGCAGCATCGAACCGAAATCGAAAGTGACCTTTGCCGAATCCGGCGAGAAGGACAAGAACGTTTTCTACGGCAAGCAGGAGCCGAAATCCGAAGCTGAATTCAAGCAGTGGATCGACTACGCCAAGGCTCAGGGCGCCATCGGCACCGGCCCGTCGGCCAGGCTGACCCACGGCGGCGATCAGAGCTATTCGGACCTGGTACAGCCGTGGATGAACAAATACACCCACGACAAGGGAATGCTGGTGCACGTCTACACCGTCGATGAACCCGTGGACTTCCAGAAGGTCATGGCCGCCGGCGTCGACGGTATCTTCACCAACCGCGCCAGCGAACTGCTGAAGTTCTACAAACGCCCGGCCACCGCCAGTGTGGATCAGGTGTTGAAGAACAACGGTTTCTGATCTTTCAATCGGGCGTCAGTAACGCGAGCAGGCTCGCTCCTGCAGGGAGTCCGGCCTGCTCGCTGTTTTTTAAGGGTGAATTAAGTTGCGGTGATTAACCTGAACTCACTTGAACGAATCACCCCAAAGGAATAACCGATGAAAACTTTGACTGCCCTGTTTACCGCTGCCGCCCTGACCCTCACCGCTGGCCTGGCCCAGGCTGACGTTCGTGTCGATCAGATCCCTGAGCTGGTGAAATCCGGCAAGATCAAGCCGCTGGAAGAGCTGAACAAAATTGCCCTGGCCCTGCACCCGGGCGCGACCATCGTCGACACCGACCTGGACAACCATTTCAACGGCTATGAGTACGAAGTCGAGCTGCGTACCGCCGATGGCAAGGAATGGGACGTGGATCTGGACGCGGCCACCGGCAAGGTGCTGAGCAACAAACAGGATCACTGATAACCCCCGGCACTACCCTGTGGGAGCGAGCTTGCTCGCGATAGCGGTGGATCAGTCAACATTGAGTTGTCTGACCGAATGCCATCGCGAGCAAGCTCGCTCCCACAGTGCTTTGTGTTGAGTTTAAGCGCTAGTGCTGACCAACGAGCCCGATGTGCTGCTGTCGGACTCCTGCAACGCCGCCAACAACGCCGCCGTCGCCGTCTGCAACGAAGCCGACGTCGTCGCGATCTGCGACTGCGCAGCCGCAACATCCGCCGCTTTGGCATCCTGACTTTCCTGCCTTGCCTGAGCCGCTTGCAGCGCTTGTTGCTGTTCCTGCAATTGCTTTTGCAGTTCGGCGATCCGCTTGCGCAGTTCTTTCACGGTATCCGATTCATCACTGCTGGAACTGCTGTCGCCCGACGGTGCCGCACCACCGCCCGCCGCCACTTTGCCGGTGTCGGCCTTCACACCGGTGCTGGCCGCCGCAGTGGTGGACGTGTCGTCGCCCGCCTCGGTAATCGAGGTTTTGCCGGTGGACGTGGTGACGGTCTGATTGATCGAAACGGACGTGATGCTGACCATGGAAAATCTCCAATGACGGTTATGGTTAACCGGCCATCGGCGACGGCATGCACGATTTGAGATCGACTGTGTACCGACTCGGTAACCGGGCCGGTACACAGTCGCTGGCGGGTCAGACGCACAGGCGAGCGGTGACGTCGTTGAGTTGCCCGGACAGACCGTGCAGGTTCTGGCTGGCGCTTTCGGTGCGCTGCACGTTGTCGAGGTTGGTGCTGGCGATCGAGGTGATCTCGGTCAGGTTGCGCGAGATGTCTTCAGCCACCGAGGTCTGCTCTTCGGCGGCGGTGGCGATCTGGCGGTTCATGTCGCGGATCGCTTCAACCGCATGGGTGATGCGCTCGAGCATCGCGCCGGCCTGGGTCACTTGCTCGACGCTTTCATCGCTTCGGGTCTGGCCGCTGTCGATGGCCTGGGCCGCATCCACCGCGCCGGTCTGCACGCTCTGGATAATCTGGTTGATCTCGATGATCGACTCCGCCGTGCGCTGCGCGAGGTTGCGCACCTCATCGGCCACCACCGCAAAACCACGCCCGGCTTCACCGGCACGAGCCGCTTCGATGGCCGCGTTGAGCGCCAGCAGGTTGGTCTGTTCGGCGATGCCGCGAATCACTTCCAGCACCTTGCCGATACGACCGCTGTCGGCTTCCAGACGACGGATGACCGTGGCGGTGTTGGCGATTTCGCCACGCATCTGGGTGATGCTGTGGATGGTGCTCTGCATGACCTTCTCGCCCTGCTGGGCGGACTGGTCGGCATCGTCCGCCGCACGCGCCGCGTCGGCGGCATGACGGGCGACTTCCTGGGCGGTGGCGGACATTTCGTTCATCGCCGTGGCCACCTGATCGGTACGGTTGAACTGCTCGTTGGTGCCGCCGGCCATCAGCGTGGCGATGGCGTTCAATTCGCCACTGGCACTGTCCAGATCCTTGGCGCTGCGTTGCAGGTGATTGAAGGTTTCGGCGAGGAAATCGCGCAGAGTGTTGGCCGCAGCGGCCAGGTTACCCAATTCGTCCTGACGATTGCTGACGACACGCTCGACCAGACGGCCCTTGCTCAACTGGGTGACGTAGTCGATGAGGTTGCGGATCGGCTCGACCAGGTTGCGGTTCACCAGCCACAGGCTCAGCAGGCCGATCAAAAGACCGGAGGCAAGCATCACCACAATCCCCAGCATCACGGTGCGATCGGCACTGGCGCTGATCAGCGCCGACTGTTCGGTGCCCTGCTTGCGCAGTTCGGCCACCAGTTCACTCATCTGGTCGCTGGCGGCGCGGTCGACGCCTTTGACGGCCACGTCGCCCGCAGCCGGATCGGCACCGGCAGCCACGTAGGCATCACGCCCCTTCTGATACGCAGCACCGAGCAGGCGGTGTTCTTCACGCAGGCGTTCGATGCGGGTTTTCAACGAAGGCTCGAGGCCTTTCTGATTGGCCAGCTCACCGAGGATGTTCTGCACATCACGCTGACGGTCTTCAAACTGGGCCCAGTACTTGGCCAGGTCCGCCGGTTGCTTGCCGCGCAGCAGAACGTTTTTCCACTCCTGGACCTGCACCTTGAATTGCAGGTTGGCTTCGTCGATCAGTTGCGACGTGTGCAAGGGGCCGGCGATCAACTGGCTGTAGCTTTGCACGCCATTGGACAGGAAATGAAAGCAGGCCAGCGCGATCAACAGCATCGCCAAAAGGCTGCCGCTCAGCAGGGCAAGAATTTGCGCTCTCAAGGATTTTTGCAGCATCGCAGGTACTCGGGACAGGAATGAGGCACGCCCGACAAGGCGTGAATTGTGGCCGGACATCCGTGTCGCCGAACCTTGGCTCATGGCCGAAGGCGCGCAACCTAACTCATGCGTGATCGGCGTGCCAGAGCCCTTCTTTAGAAATATCCGACCGCCGGTAACACGTTGATTTGACATCATTTTGCTGTCACACAAACGTCATGTGACATTGCGATGATGCGGCTCAGGTGAATCTGCAAATCCCGCGACAGACGCCTCCTCGCAGCGAGCCTTCATGAACCACAGCCTCGATATCAGCCATCGCGATCCTGATCTGTTCGGCCTGCTTTACGGCTTCCGTTTTCGCCCGGGCGAGCGCGGGCGCGAAGTGGATTCGGCGACCGCCCTGCGCTGCCTGCAGGACGACAGCGACAGCGACGAATTCCTCTGGCTGCACCTGAATCTGGCCCATGCCGCGTGTGAGCGCTGGATGAAAAGTCATCTGCAACTGCCACAGGAATTTTTCGAGGCGCTGCACGAAGGTTCGCGCTCGACCCGTATCGAGCATGTCGATTCGGCGTTGCTGGCGGTGGTCAACGACGTGGTGTTCAACCTCAGCAGCATGGTCTCGTCGGACGTGTCGACGCTGTGGGTCTGCGTGCGCAGCAAACTGATCGTCAGTGCCCGCCTGCAACCGTTGCACTCGGTGGACAAACTGCGTTCATCGGTGAAGGCCGGCGAGTGCTTTCGCTCGCCATCGGAGTTGCTTGTGCACTTGCTGCGCGACCAGGGCGAAGTGCTGACCCAGATCGTGCGCAAGACCAGCCTGAGCGTCGATCAGGTCGAGGACGAGTTGCTGTCGTCGCGACTGTCGACCAACCGCGCCGAACTCGGTGCCAACCGCCGGGTGCTGGTACGCCTGCAACGGCTGCTGGCGCTGGAGCCGGGCTCGCTGCTGCGCCTGCTGAACCGGCCGCCGTCCTGGTTGCAGAAGGAGGACGTCAAGGAGCTGCGCAAATCCACCGAAGAGTTCGCGCTGATCATCAACGACCTCACCGCCCTCGGCGAGCGGATCAAGCTGTTGCAGGAAGAAATCGCCGCCAACGTCAACGAACAGAGCAACCGCACGCTGTTCACCCTGACCGTGGTGACGGTGCTGGCGTTGCCGATCAACATCATCGCCGGTTTCTTCGGCATGAACGTCGGCGGCGTGCCGCTGGCCACCGATCCGGAAGGGTTCTGGATTCTGGTGGCGCTGGTGGCCACGTTCACCGCGATTGCCGGACGCTGGGCGTTTCGCAAGCGCGGGGATTACTGATCCACCTGTGGCGAGGGAGCTTGCTCCCGCTCGGCTGCACAGCCGTCGCAGAGTTCTTGGGGGCGCTTCGCACCCCGGCGGGAGCAAGCTCCCTCGCCACCGTGCATTCCTATCAATGCGGGGCTAATCCACCGAACACTGATCTGCCGCAGTCTCTCTGTAATATTTAGCAACGATCATGGGCGACACTCCTTCCCTCGCTCAGGATTGTCCTGCCATGGCTACTCCCTCCCTGACCGCCAGCCCGGCCTCCGCTTCCAGCGGCAGGCCGGCGCTCGACAAGAAACCCGGCCCCTTCACGTACGTGGTGTTCTTCGCCGTGCTGGCCATGGGGATGCTGTTCACCGCCTACAGCCTGATGCACGACATGCACGAACTCGGCACGGTGGTCACCACCTGGACGCCGTTCCTGCTGCTCGGCGTAGCGCTGTTGATTGCCCTGGGCTTCGAGTTCGTCAACGGTTTCCACGACACCGCCAACGCCGTGGCCACGGTGATCTACACCCATTCGCTGCCGCCGAATGTGGCTGTCGTGTGGTCCGGGTTCTTCAACTTCCTCGGTGTGTTGCTTTCGAGTGGCGCGGTGGCGTTCGGCATCATCGCGTTGCTGCCGGTGGAGCTGATTCTGCAGGTCGGCTCGTCCGCCGGTTTCGCGATGATCTTCGCCCTGCTGATTGCGGCGATCCTGTGGAACCTCGGCACCTGGTGGCTGGGCCTGCCGGCCTCGTCGTCGCACACACTGATCGGTTCGATCATCGGTGTCGGCGTGGCCAATGCCCTGATGCACGGCCGCGACGGCACCAGCGGCGTGGACTGGGCCCAGGCCATCAAGATCGGTTACGCGCTTTTGCTGTCGCCGTTGGTGGGCTTCGGTTGTGCTGCGCTGTTACTGCTGGCCCTGCGCGCCTTCGTGAAGAATCGTTCGCTGTACAAGGCGCCGGACGGCAACACCCCGCCGCCGTGGTGGATTCGCGGCCTGCTGATCGCCACCTGCACCGGCGTGTCCTTCGCCCACGGCTCCAATGACGGCCAGAAAGGCATGGGCCTGATCATGCTGATTCTGGTCGGCACCCTGCCGATGGCCTATGCCCTGAACCGCACCATGCCCGCCGATCAGACCTTGCAGTTCGCAGCGGTAGCCGAAGTCACCCAGCAGGCACTGGTGAAAAGCGCCCCGCTGCCGGCCCCGGCCGATTCGCGCCCGGTGCTGGCCGATTACGTGCGCAGCAAGCAGGCCACACCGCAACTGGTTCCGGCCCTCGCCGCGCTGACCGGGCACATTGGCGACGAGGTGAAAGGCTACGGTTCGCTGGCGAAAGTGCCGGCGGAGGCCATGGGCAACGTGCGCAACGACATGTACCTGGCCAGCGAAACCATTCGCTTGATGGACAAGCACAAGGTCGGTTCCTTTGATGCCGACACCAGCAACAAACTGCAACTGTTCAAACAGCAGATCGACAACGCCACGCGGTTCATTCCGCTGTGGGTGAAGATCGCCGTGGCGATTGCATTGGGACTGGGCACCATGGTCGGCTGGAAGCGGATCGTGGTCACGGTCGGCGAGAAGATCGGCAAGACTCACCTGACTTACGCCCAAGGCGCGTCGGCGGAAACCGTGGCGATGCTGACCATCGGCGCCGCCGACATGTTCGGTCTGCCGGTGTCCACCACCCATGTGTTGTCCTCCGGTGTGGCCGGGACCATGGTCGCCAACGGAGGCGGCCTGCAGATGAAGACCATCCGCAATTTGCTGATGGCCTGGGTGTTGACGCTGCCGGCGGCCATTGTGTTGTCGGGCAGCCTGTATTGGCTGTTGACTCAACTCTTCTGAAGCCGACGTATCGATTCAAGAATCCCGGCCCGATGCGCGCCGGGATTTTTCATTCCGCCCGACTCATTCCATCCGTCGGCCTCCGGGCTTGAGCCATCCTCGATCTGTCAGATTTCACTTCAGTTTGCCGGTGCAGTGCCGACTCTTAAGAAACTCGATGCATTGAGGAAACGTGTCCGTGAACCTGTATATCAATCAGCTACAACAAAAAGCTGACTTCAAGGAAGCCATCTACGCTGGCGACATCTTCTTGAACACGCAACTGCGCGCCGCCCATGAACTGTGTGCCTTTGCCCAGGAAAGCATCACCGCTGCATTCAATGGCGAAACCAATCACCAGGCTTTGCACACACTGATGCCGGTGGAAGAGTTCGTGGTGCTGGTGACACGCCTCAAGGGCCAGTTCACCAACAGCCTGCGCGCCAAGGAACTGATTCTGAGCTTTATCGACGAAGTCGGCCTCGACCCGCACGAATACATTTTCGACGTGCCACGCATTCGCGTCGTGCCCAACTATGACTACCTGCATGCCGGCGTGAGCTATGCCTACAAGCCGCACCGCGACACCTGGTACGGCAGCGTCGATTGCCAGATCAACACATGGATGCCGGTGCACACCATTTCCCCGGATCAGACCATGATGATCAACACGGGCTACTTCGACGTGCCGGTGAAGAACTCCTCGGCCCAGTGGAGCCTCAACGACTGGATCAACAACCAGCGGCACAAGGCCAAGGACAACCTCAAGGAAGAGGTCCGGGTGCACCCGGTGCCTCTGGAAGAGATCAACGATGCGGCCGAATTGCGCATCGCCGGCAACACCGGCGAGATGCTGATTTTCTCGGGCTCGCACCTGCACGGTACGGTCGCCAACCACACGCAGCAAACCCGTTTCAGCGTCGACTTCCGTCTGATGCACCTCGATGACCTCAAACACAATCGTGGCGCAATCAACGTCGACAGTGCCTGCCCCGATGTCGGCGCGGGCTTCAAAGATTATTTCCACGCACACGACTTCTCGAATTTTCAAGGAATCCAGCCATGACCAAGCGCCGCATCACGCCTGCCGAAGCTCAGTACAACGAAACCCGCGCCGGTGTCCTCAAGCGTGTTGACGCCGAATACGTGGCCGACGCCCCGTTCGTGTTCGCCAACCGCATCGGTGTCACCGCTGCGCTGTCGCGAATGGAGCTGTTCAAGAAAGTCGCCGAAATCCCGGGCGCGATCATTGAGTGCGGCGTGTACAAGGGCAACTCGCTGATGCTGTACATGCACCTGTCGATGATTCTCGAACCGTACGCGATCAACCGCTCGATCGTCGGCTTCGACACCTTCGAAGGGTTCCAGAGCATCAGCAAGACCGATGACCCGGCCGACGTCAACGAAACCATGTTTTCCGACACCGACCAGTCGTTGATCCAGGACATGATCGACGCCAACGACCTGTTGCGTCCGGTCAATCGCATCCCGCGTTGCGAACTGGTGAAGGGCGATATCGTCAAGACCGTACCGGAGTGGGTGAAAACCCGCCCTGACCTGGTGGTGGCGATGCTGATCCTCGACACCGACCTCTACGAGTCGACCAAAGTCGCGCTGGAAACCTTCCTGCCGTACATGCCCAAAGGCGCCATCGTGGTCCTGGACGAAGTCGCCTACCGCAACTTCCCGGGCGAAACCAAGGCCCTGCGCGAAGTGCTGGACCTGAACAAGATCGAACTCAAGCGTTTGCCGTTCGATTCTTGCGTGGGTTACTTCCACGTCTGATCCCGCTGCAATCCACACCTGCGGGAGCGAACCTGTTCGCTCCCGCATTTGATCCGCCCGCAGACTGTCAAAGTGTCGAGCGGATCAATGCCCCCAGCCAGTCCATGAACACCCGCACCCGCAACGGCAGGTGCCGCTGCCGGGCGTACAGCAGTGAGATGCCCATCGCCGGCGCGGTGTACTGCGGCAACACGGTCACAATCTCGCCGCTGTCCAGATAGCTGTTCATGCCGGTACGCGGCACCTGAATCAGTCCGAAACCACCCAGGCACGCCGACTCGTAGGCATCGGTGCTGTTGACCGTGACACTGCCGGCCATCGGCACGCGGTGGACCTGGCCGCCCTGCTCGTAGACAAACCCTTCCGAACGCGACCCCAGCACCCCGACGTAGTGCACCAGTCGGTGCTGCGCCAGGTCTTCAAGTGATTGCGGCACACCGTAGCGTTGCAGATACGCAGGGCTGGCGCAGTTGATCATGCTGAAATCCCCCAGGTGCCGCGCCACCACCGACTGATCGGGCTGCGCGCCGATGCGCACCACACAATCGAAGCCTTCGGCGAGCAGGTCGACGCGACGGTCGGTGCTGCTGATTTCCAGTTCCAGATTCGGATGCCGCGCCATGAATTCCGGCAGCTTCGGCATGATCAGCCGTCGCGACAGAATGTTCGGCATATCGACCCGGATCCGCCCGGTCAGCGACGCTTCGTCCTGACGGAACAGGTTCTCGATTTCGTCCATGTGCGACAGCAGATCCTTGCTGCGCTCGTACAGCGCGAGGCCGTCCTGAGTCGCCTGCACCCGCCGGGTGGTGCGTTGCAGCAGGCGCGTACCGAGCAGGGTTTCCAGGGCCTGCACTTGCTCGGAAACCGTCGAGCGGGGCAGTCCCAGGCTCTCCCCCGCCATTGTAAAGCTCGACAATTCGCTGACCCGGACGAAGGTGCGCAGCAGTTCCAGTTTGTTCATGGGTGACCTATTGATTGTTCGGAATGACCGACCAGTGATTCCGGCTTCAGTCTGTTTATCACCTCAGGGCGGATAAATAAACTTTGCTGCATCAACCGTCACCGCTCTCGAGGAAGACCCATGAACCGCAAAATCGCATTGATCACCGGTGCCAGCCGTGGCCTCGGCAAGAACGCCGCCCTGCATCTTGCCGCGCAAGGCGTGGACATCATCGGCACCTACAACAGCCGCGCCGATGAAGCGCAATCGCTGGTCGAGGAACTGAAAACACTCGGCGCCAACGCCGTGATGCTGCAACTGGATGTCGGTCGCAGCGAAGGTTTTGCCGACTTCGCCGTGCGGGTCGAACAAGCGCTGCAACAACTCGGGCAACCACGCTTTGATTTCCTGATCAACAACGCCGGGATTGGCGTGCATGCCTCCTTCGCCGACACCACGCCGGAGCAGTTCGACCTGCTGATGAATGTGCAGTTGAAAGGGCCGTTCTTCCTGACTCAGCAACTGCTGCCGCTGATCAACGATGGCGGCCGGATCATCAATATCTCCAGCGGTCTGGCCCGCTTCACCCTGCCGGGTTATGCGGCCTACGCGGCGATGAAAGGTGCGATGGAAGTGCTGACCCGTTATCAGGCCAAGGAGCTGGGCGCGCGGCAGATCGCCGTGAACATCCTGGCACCGGGTGCCATCGAAACCGACTTCGGCGGCGGCGCCGTGCGCGACAACTCGGCGCTGAACGCCATGGTCGCCAGCAACACCGCGCTGGGCCGCGCCGGACAGCCGGATGACATTGGTGGCGCGCTGGCGCTGTTGCTGTCGCCGGGGGCGCAGTGGATCAACGGTCAGCGCATTGAGGCGTCGGGCGGGATGTTTCTCTGATCCCGAAAAAGTGGCGAGGGAGCAGGCTCCCTCGCCACAGCTGTGTTTATCCCTGGCAAGCGTTGCGCATCACCAGCCGCTCGCGCACCAGGTCATAACCCCAGTGGTAAACGTAGGTGTACGGCAGGAAGAACAGCAACACGCCGATGTCGAGCAGGAACGCCTGCCACAGGCTGACCGACAGCCATCCGGCAATCAGCGGCACGCCCATCAAGATCAGCCCGCCCTCGAACAGCAACGCGTGCAGCACCCGCACCCAGGCATTGCGGGCGATGTTCCAGCGCTTGAGCATCCGGTCGAAAAAGCCGTTGAACACCACGTTCCAGCCCAGAGCCAGCAATGCGATGGCGAAAGTAACGGCGCCCATTTCCACCATCGGCTTGCCCATGATCCACGCCAGCAACGGGGTGCAGATCAGGATCGCCAGCAGTTCGAAACCGATGGCCTGGAAAATACGTTCAGTGATGGATTTGTTGGCAGTCATGGCCGAAGTCCTCTGTGAAGATGGTTGCCATGATCCAGCACCCCACCGATACTTCATAATCAATAACCATCGATCAAGGCGATAGTTCATGGCCTCTCAGGAAGTGTTGCTGGCGTTTGTCCAGGCGGCGACTCAAGGCTCGTTTTCGGCGGCGGCGCGCAAACTCGGGCGCAGTCAGTCCACCGTCAGTGCAGCGGTGGCCAGTCTGGAAATCGATCTGGATCTGATTCTGTTCGACCGCAGCAGCCGCAAGCCGACCCTGACCCCGGCCGGCCACGTGATGCTGCAACGGGCCGAGGCGATCCTGTCGGCCACCAGCCAGATGGAAATGACCGCCCGGCAATTGGCCCAGGGCGTCGAGCCGAAACTTACGGTGGCGATTTCCGACACTTATCAGTCCGACCGCTTCGAAGCGGCGCTGGTGGGTTTCGAACGGCGCTATCCGGATCTGGAACTGGAGTGTCTGATCGCCGAGTGCGATGACCTGATCGAACTGGTACAACGCGGTCGCGCGCACCTGGCGTTCGCCGAGATGCAGGACAATTACCCGCCGGATCTGGCGACCGCGACCGTCGCCGAGCGCACTGAAATCGCCCTGTTTGTCGGCCGTAATCATCCGTTGGCGACACTGGAATCCGTCGATCAGACTGTTCTTGAACAGCATCGCGAGCTACGCCTGGCGACCATCGTCAATCCCTATGACAATCGCGGTAAAGGCCGGGTGTGGTCGGCGCCGAGTTATCTGATGCTGCTGGAAATGGCCCAGAAAGGTTTTGGCTGGTCACCCTTGCCACGCTGGCTGGTGGCGCATTTCGGCAACGACTCGCTGGTTGAACTGAACGTGCGCGGCTGGCCGAAACCGGTGTTCGTCGATGCGTTGTGGTCGCGGCTGTACCCGCCGGGGCCGGCGGGGAGCTGGTTGCTCGGCAAGATGCTTGAGTGAAGGTTCAGGCAGCGTCAATGACCGGTGGCCGGTTGTGCTGAAAAAACTCATGCAACCCGCGCAGCGCCGGCAATTCCAGCGCCTGCGCCGCATAACACAACCCCACCCGGCGGGTCGGTGCCGGCAGATGCAGCGCCCGCACGATGATCCGCTCATGCCCACGAACCAGCGACTGCGGCAGCATCGCCACCCCGACACCCGCCGCCACCATGTGCAACGCCTGTTGCAGTGACCCGGCATGCCCCGCCACCGCTTCCGGCGAACGCCCGTAAAGCGCCATCAATCGCTGATGGGACGGATGCTGCGGGCAGGTGATCCAGTCCTCGATCGGCGCCCAGCCGGCTTGCG
The DNA here is from genome assembly GCF_024981055.1 of Pseudomonas sp. BW7P1. Taxonomy (NCBI): domain Bacteria; kingdom Pseudomonadati; phylum Pseudomonadota; class Gammaproteobacteria; order Pseudomonadales; family Pseudomonadaceae; genus Pseudomonas; species Pseudomonas sp. BW7P1. The sequence continues at coordinate 4,760,524 of NZ_CP103374.1, forward strand.
CGTTGGCCATTGGATGGTCGAGTGGAAGCGCCATCACATAGGACTCTTCCCACAGCGGCAGGAACAACTCGTCCTCGCAGCACATTTCCTCAACCGCCAACCGACCGTCTCCATGACAGCCCTCCTCCAGCGTCAGCAGCAGGTTGGGCAATGCCTGATGAGCCATGCGCACGAAAGCTTCGATGTGGCTGGCGGCGATGTCGCCCTCGATGCCGAGGGTCAGCGGCGTACGGTTTTCGCGACCGCGAAACATCCGGCTCAACGCCTCGGATTCGGCCACCATCCGTCGCGCCTGCGGGTATAGCAACCGCGCTTGGTCGCTGACCTCCACACCACGGGGCTGGCGCATGAACAGCGTCGCCCCGAGATCTTCTTCCAGCTGTTTGATGGTCACCGACAACGTGGGCTGGCTGATGAACAGCCGTTGCGCGGCGGCGGTGATGTTGCGTTCCTCGAACACGGCGAGGAAGGCTTTGAGATGGCGGATATCCATAGGAAATTCCGATAGCAGACAGAGGAATAAGGCATTTTTCAGCCTTCAGCGGGCTAAATATACTGCGGCCCGAATCTGGTTATTTGTTTTTCTTATTTCAGGAGTTCAACCATGAGCAAGCCATTGATCATCATCACCGGCGCCAGCTCGGGCATCGGCGAAGCCACCGCCCGCCGCTTGAGCGCTGCCGGTCACCCGCTGCTGTTGCTGGCCCGGCGCATCGAACGCCTGGAAGCACTGGCCCTGCCGAACACCCTGAACCGCCGCGTCGACATCACCGACCGCAACGCCTTGCTGGCCGCTGTGGCCGAGGCGCAAGCGCAGTTCGGCCCGGCCGACGCGCTGATCAACAACGCCGGGGTGATGCTGCTGGGCGAGATGAGCAAACAGGACCCGGCACAGTGGGACCAGATGCTCGACGTCAACGTGAAGGGCCTGCTCAACGGTGTGCATGCGGTGGTGGCCGGGATGATCGAGCGCAAGCACGGCACCATCATCAACGTCAGCTCGGTGGCCGGGCGCAAGACCTTCCCGAACCACGTGGCGTATGTCGGCACCAAGTTTGCGGTGCATGGGTTGTCGGAAAACCTGCGTGAAGAATTGGCACCACACAACGTGCGGGTGACCACGATTGCGCCAGGCGCGGTCGAGACCGAGTTGTTGAGCCACACCACGGATGAGGCGATCAAGGCCGGGTATCAGGCGTGGAAGCAGGACATGGGTGGGACGGTGCTGAGCGCCGAAGATGTGGCGACGGCGATTGCCTATGCGTATGGGCAGCCGCAGGGGGTTTGTATTCGGGAGATTGTGATGGCTGCTACACGTCAGCAGGCCTGATCCATTGTTACAGACCTAAATAGCCCCTTCGCGGGCAAGCCCGCTCCCACATTTGATCGCATTCCAATTGTGGGAGCGGGCTTGCCCGCGAAGAGGCCAATATTGCCAATGATCCTTTCGGATCACTCCAGTGCTTTAAGCCGCCCTTCAATAAACCGCCGCTCCGGCTCCTGCCGCGTCAACGCCAGCGCCCGCGAATAAGCCGCCCGAGCCTCCCCGACCCGCCCCAATTGCCGACAGAACTCCGCCCGCGCCGAATGCGCCAAGTGGTAATCCTGCAAGTCCCCGCGCTCCAGAATCCCTTCGATCAAGGTCAACCCGGCCAGCGCACCGTCACGCTTGGCCACCGCCACTGCCCTGTTGAGTTCGATCACAGGCGACGGCACAGCCCGCAGTAATACGTCATACAGCCCGACGATCTGTTCCCAGTCCGTCTCCCCTGCTGTCGGCGCTTCGGCGTGCACCGCCGCAATCGCCGCTTGCAGGCAATACGGCCCGAAGCGTCCGGTGGTCAGCGCCCGCTCCACCAGATCGCAGCCCTCGGCAATCAGCCCGGCATTCCACAGTTCGCGATCCTGATCATCCAGCAGAATCAGTTCCCCCTCCGGCGATGAGCGCGCCGACCGTCGCGACTCGTGCAGCAGCATCAACGCCAGCAGGCCCATGACTTCCGGGTCGGGCAACAACTCCAGCAACAACCGCCCCAGACGAATCGCCTCGCGAGTCAAATCCTCGCGGGTCACCTGGGCGCCGCCGGATGCCGAGTAGCCTTCGTTGAACACCAGGTAAATCACCCGCAGCACACTGTCGAGACGCTCGGGCAATTCGTTCAGGCCCGGAACTTGATAAGGGATTTTTGCGTCGCGGATCTTTGCCTTGGCGCGCACGATGCGCTGGGCAATGGTCGCCGGAGCCGAGAGGAACGCCCGGGCGATTTCTTCAGTGGTGAGGTCGCAGACTTCACGCAAGGTCAGCGGCACCTGTGCATCCGACGCCAGCGCCGGGTGGCAGCAGGTGAAAATCAGCCGCAGCCGATCGTCTTCCACGTCTTCGGCGTCCCATTCGGCCTGTTCCAGCTCTTCCAGTTGTGCCAGCAACAGCGGTTGCGACGCCTTGAACCGTGCACGGCGGCGCAATACGTCGATGGCCTTGAAGCGCCCGGCGGACACCAGCCATGCTCGTGGATTGTCCGGAACGCCATCCCGCTGCCAGCGCTCGACCGCGACGAAGAACGCCTCGTGCAAGGCTTCTTCGGCGAGGTCGAAATCGCCGAGCAGGCGGATCAGGGTCGCGAGAATCCGCCGCGAATCTTCGCGATAGACCTGCTCGACCCGGGCCTTGACCTCAGACATTCAACTGCCGCACGGGACGCACTTCGACACTGCCGACCCGGGCCGCCGGAATGTGGCCGGCGACCTGGATGGCTTCATTGAGGTCCCGTGCGTCGATCAGGTAGAAACCGGCCAGTTGCTCCTTGGTCTCGGCGAACGGACCGTCGGTGATCGACAATTTGCCGTTACGCATGCGCACCGTGGTGGCGGTCTGCACCGACTCCAGCGCTTCGGCGGCGACCATCCGGCCGCTGCCCTGGATCGACTCGGCATAGGCCCAACACTCGGCGTCTTCCGGGCTGTCGGGCGACGAATGCAGCAGGCGCTCATCGCTGTAGACCAGACATAAATACTTCATGGCGTTCTCCTGAATCGGACGGATCAACTATGGCTGAAGATCAGGGTTTCGCATCGAACAGGGTCGAGCCGGTCATCGGATCGAACGGTGCCGACCAGTGTTCGTGGGCAATTTTCCACGCTCCGTCGACCAGCCGGTAGCAGGCGGTGGCGCGCATCCAGCAACTCTGGGTTTCGCCCTTGTCATTGGTTCCGCCGCAGTTAGCGACCCAGTGGGCGAAGGCGATGCTGTCCCCGGTCTCGATGGCGATTTCGTGGAATTCGAAGATGTGCGGGCCGGGGCACATTTCCATGCAGGCGATCCAGTGGGCGCGGTAGGCCTCCTTGCCCTTGAATTGCAGAGCGTTGATCGCATCGAACGAGAGGATGTCGTCGGCGTACAGGGTCATGACCTTGTCTACATCCTTGGTCATGACGGCCTGACGGTAGGTGTCGATGATGGCTTGAATCTGCGCTTGCGTGCTCATGGGGTTTCTCCGTGCTTTTTGTTGTGAAGACACCCTTTGTCGTTCGGCAATCGGCCGGATCGACAACGTGAACAAAAAAATTCGCGCGCCAACAAAATCGCTAGAATCCGGGATTCATCTTTGCTGGAAAAGGAAATTCCCGTGTCCGCCCGACTGGTGCCTTACGAAAGCCTGAACGCCACCCAACGCCAACAGGTCGAGGCCATTGAAATCCACCCGGAGCAAATCAAGTTCTCCGGCGACATCCACGGCGCCCTGCACACCCTGCTGTCGAAACCCGGCCCCGGCGTGAAAGGTTTTGCATTGCTCGCTGACGAGGTGCCGGTGGCATTCCTGCTGCTCAAACGTCCGCCGGTGTTGCCGGCCTGGGCCAATGAACACAGCGCCACCTTGCATGCCTTGCAGGTCGATCACCGGGCTCAGGGCAAGGGTTACGGCAAGGCCTGCCTGTTGGCACTGCCTGACGTTGCACGGCAGACCTGGCCAGAGATCAAAGGACTGGAATTGTCAGTGGACGCCGACAACGACGCCGCGATTGCGCTGTACGCCAAGTACGGCTTCGTCGACAGTGGCGAAGCGTACAAGGGTCGCATCGGTTACGAGCGGCGCATGGGCCTGTTCTTCCAATCGTCGAGGGATCAACGATGATCGATTCAATCGAAGCGCTGGAAGCCATTTACGGCTTGCCCCACGAACGTGCCGTACGCAAGCAGATCGATTTTCTCAACGAGGACTATCAGGCGATGGTCCGGGTCTCGCCGCTGGTGATTGTCAGCTCGGTGGGCGCCGATGGCATCGACGGCTCTCCGCGTGGCGATACGCCGGGGTTTGTGCGGATCATCGACGAGCGCACCCTGGCCCTGCCCGACCGACCGGGCAACAACCGCATCGATACCTTGCGCAACGTGCTGCACGATCCACGGGTGTCGCTGTTGTTCATCATCCCGGGGATCGGCGAGACGCTGAGGGTCAATGGCACTGCGACCATCAGCGCTGATCCTGAGTTGCTGGAAAGCTTTGCGGTCAAAGGCAAACCGGCGCGTACTGTGTTGCTGGTGACGGTGGAGGCGGCGTTCTTCCATTGCTCGAAAGCGTTTGTGCGTTCGGATGCGTGGAATCCGCAAACCCATCTGCCGCGCTCGGCGCTGCCGACGGCGGGCGCGTTTCACAAGCGTCTGAACGGCGGGCAGTTTGATGCCGAGGCTTATGATCGCGAGGCTCCGATCAGAGTGCGCGATAGTCTCTATTAAGAAAACATCTCAGCCAAAGCTCCTACTGACTCTGCGGAAGCTATCTATAGGAGTTCAATTATCTAAAAAAGAATTTTCCTTCACTAAAAATACTCTCGCCCTTCATTAACTTGTAGGGCGTTTCTGATTTTGGATCCAAATATTGACGAAAGACCTAAGTAAAAACTAGGGTTTCCTCATGAGCGAGGTTTACAGAAAATTTAAATATACGGAATATCCAAAATGGAAACGTTAATAAAAACATCAAAATCTTCTATTACGGAAAACAACGTAACAATTTTAGATGGGCAATTATCACTACCAAAAAGCTATTTACTCGAAAAAGCGTATCTAGAACCCACAAGCACACTGATTGTATCGGGCTCTTTAATTGAGGGAATCGGAACGATTCATTCTGATATCGACTGCATCATCATTTGCGAAAAACGCCCAAAAGCGCAAAACATGAAACACATCGGACATGCATTTGTTACCGATATTAATTATCGCCACATCACTAAAGATGAAGAAGTCCACAATACAACAGACTTCTACGGTGATACCAGCATTCACATTGATGCCGACTATGTAACATACTCAGAAATAGATAATATATTTTTCAAAATCGAACAAACATTTGAAGAAATCGCCTCCGACCAGCGTTTTCTTTACGCTCCCGCTTTGACAAACACAGAAAACAATGTCATTCATAGACTAATAATCGGACATGCTCTGAATAATGATGAAAAATTCCTTAAACTTAAATCAAGAATACCCGTGGAGAAACATATTTACTTAGCTCACCGAGAAAAACTTCCAGTATTTTATGCCTTCCAGGATGTTCAAGGTTGCTGGCAATCAGAAAATCTATGGATGGGTTGCGAGATAGCTCGAGACATGATGTTTAAAACCACAATGAGTTTCACCTACCTTACGGGCACAACAAACAAACATTATAAGTGGGCATACTCAAACATGCACCGAATCGAAGGATTTGATGAGATCAAGAGTAAATTCTTCGCACTAGCCAGACAAGGTGCCAGCACAAGAGACGAATGCAGATCGTACATTCAAGAAACCCTCAAATATATGGATCTGCTATTTTTAGAAATTGAAAAAATTCTGAACAGTTCTAAAATCTACCCAACTGCAGAACAGTCTCTTGCCGTCCTCGACAATGAATTCAATGAGCGCAAGCAGACCACGCACAAAGTTTCAATGTGCGAATACCATTTCAGAAAAAAATACTTTGCCGCAAAGGACACTCCGCCGCTTCTGAGTTTACTGAAAGAGTGGGAATAAAGCGCTTCTACAACACTATGCTTGTTAATTGGTGCTACTCGCTGGCGGCCAGCTTATGGAAATTTATAAAATAGCAATTCCGCTCATATTCTCTAGATTGGGCGACATGACAGCTTCACTAATCTACTTTTCCTTCGCTGGCCATTTTATTGTCGACTCACTTGATTCCGCTTCATTTGCCTTGGCATCAATATCATTCATTACTGTCATCGGTATCGGATTTTTTTCTCCAACACTAATTAAGATAGCAGGATCAAATGATCTAAACACAAACAACATAAAATCCGAAATAACAATATCGTTCAGGCTTTCGATTTTATTTGGATTCTTGATCATATCTATGATTTTTTTTGCGCACACAATCGCGCTTACGTCAATGACAAACCTAACCAACACGGAGGACATCCAAGCACTGTTGCTGATATCCCTATCAATTCCAGCGATATATCTACAGGTTACAATATTCAATTTTTTTAATGGAGTTCAAAAAACACACTATGAAGTAATTTATACGTGGACATTTAACATCTGCCTCACTTCCGCCTGCATAGGCTTGATTAACACGAGCTCGGCAATCACGCTACCTGACTTCATACTCATATATTCTTGCTTACGATGTGCTTTCGCAACTCTCGCACTCTTCTACTTCAACTCTAAAATCCACCTATACATCAACAACTTTCAAAAATCCATACAAATACCGAAAGAACGGTATCTTAAATATATAGCTCAAGGCTTGCCAATGGCCTTATGCTTTGGAGGTGAAAGCTTTCTATTTTTCATCTTATCATTCATTTCGAAAAATTTAGGTGAAAACAATTTATCCGCCTACCAAGCCTCACTACACTTTATAAGCATCATATATATGATATCAATTGGAATAGGGAATGCGACGGGGCTTATAGCCGCCCGTCACTTTACCAGGAGGGATTTAGGCTTACTAAAAAAAACTTATATCCAAGGTCTAAAATCAGGCCTATTAGCACTAGCGCCTTTTTTGCTAGCCAGTGTCCTTTGGAAAGAAAACATTTCCATGACCTATACATCAGATTCAACGATCAGGAAATTAATTGAAACCAATACCCTTTACTCGATTCCTTTTTTAGCTTTTGAATTCATCTATGTTTTAACCAGAACAATTCTGAGGAGCATGGACGATTTCTGGGTTCCCACTCTTCTAACCATTCTGACGTTGAACATTTTTGGCATCACCCTTTGCGCAACGCTTCTACACTTTTACCGCACCATACATTCTATATTTATAGCCTTAATAATCTGCTCACTCATTCTGATGCTGACAATGTTTTGGCGGTTGATATTTTTATTGAAAACACACAGCAGCCAGCCAATAGATAAACTTTAGATACTTGATCGCGCTTTTACTAATTGACAACGCACGTCAAAACACCTAACCGATTGCATTTTCGTGAGACTCCAAACATGAATCATGCTAGCGCGTTACCTTTGTTTTACAACTCGCACTTAAATTCAACGACCATTATCAGCGAACATCATGCATGGAGAACTCTGACCGGGTTACAAACCAGTGATTATTACGCTTACCGCAAAGCACTACTGAACGGGTGCCATCTCCAGAGAGCCTCCTTTGAGCTCCGTCACCCCGAAGTCATGGTTTGCGACTTGAGCAACCTCGACCCAATTTATGATGGCATGTCAGACGAAGAGATAATACGAATATGGGATTACTTAAATTCAAGGACAACCCAATTACAATCATCTGACATTTGCAAGATAAAGGGAGATGGTCTCTCACCAGAACTAGCCGTGTCAGGGCCTTCCAAAGCCAAACTACTAGATTTCAAGAGTGCCCTGATTAAAGAAGCACTCGCGACATCCCACAAGCCTTCCCCCTGCGTAGAACCAACGAATAGAGGCCTTACAAAAACCAGACTGCTAATAGATACTGATAATGAAACCTTGGATTTCCACAATAAATTCTGCGCCTTCTACAGTAAATATATTTCCCATGAACACTGGGATAGCAGTCTTGCTCTCAATACCAGATACATCTATGACGACCACTCTATCTGGCTAAAAATCAAAGACATATCAAAAAACAAGCTATTTTTATTATCAGCCGGCCTACCGCTTGCACTTGGATATTTGGCAGCTACCAAAGATACAGAAATATTTTTTTCTGAAATTCATCGCCAAAATGACCCGAGCCTTCTAACTAGAGATGACAATTTTCTAGACATATTCCCTCATACAACTTCGTCGAATAATTCATGGCTGGTTATAGACAAGGCCTATACCGGCGGAAGCCTCAGGCAAGCGGCGAACATGATCAGAAAGAAACTTGGTTATAATTTCGAAGTTAAAACACTAGCACTTTTCCCCAAAACCTTCAGCGCCTTTATGAGTGCAGACTACGCCGTTTACGCAGGAAAACTTTTCGACGTGAAAGTCTACTCATCTAAACTCAATCGGGAAAACTGGCACACGCAATTAATATCTGAGAAGTCGGTATGAGAGCACTCTTCAAGCGCGAATACATTCCAGAACTGGAAGTAACTCTTTATGAAGCCAGAAAGCAGTTACGGCGGTATTGGGCCGGCACATTGTCCAGTCTTCCAGACTTTAACAAAGCCAATGCAAATCAGCATCTCAGCCAAACACAATACGACATAGATTGCCAAAACATACTCCTTAGTTGCCTGTCAAAATCTCGTATCAAAATGACAATTTACTCAGAAGAAAGCGCTTCCCCAATAAAATTTGGAGTTCACGGTGACCTTTACGCTCTGATTGATCCCCTAGATGGTACACACAATGCGCTTATGGGTTTCCCGAACTACACATCTAGTGTTGCTATTTATCATGGTAATGAGTACGTATTCGGATGGATTTATGACATTTCTAGAGATTTAGTCTACACCGCTGCACTTGGTGAAGGAGCGTATCTTCAGTCCGCAATAATTGTGAAACGGCTAAACACTCGAAAAACCGAATCACTAGAACAAATGCGACTTTCATTTCACCGCCCTCGTGGCAGTAAAGAAAAACATAAAATAGAACGGCTTTTATGGGCAGCGGACAAGGTTCGTGTTTACTCTTGCTCTTCGTTAGAAATCTGCCTGATTGCTGCTGGGGTTCTTGATGCGTTTATTGATATCGGCTCACCTGGACATGAGAGAAGCTGTGATATTGCGGCAGCTGAACTCATTTTGAGAGAGTCAGGCGGAGCTTTATTCGATGACAAAGGCCACTCAAGGCATTGCTTATCGCCATCCGTAGAAGCCCTGAAGGATAACGGAACATTGATTGCCTTATCTTCAAAAAATCTAATAAAAATACTCTTGTAGTCCAACTAACTGGAGGACGAATCATGATATTCGATACAGTAAAATTGAAACTCGCCCTACTAGCTAACGGTGTTAATTTCAGCCGGGATTTTTTAGAGCGTTTTCAAACCGAGGTGAATCATATTGAAAAAAGACGTGCATATGGTACAGGTGACAGCGTCATAATCAACCCAACAATCCGAACCCCACAAGAAATTATTCTTGATGGAGATATCATTACTGCCATCAACTACAACCCACACTCAAAATACAAAATCATCTTACAACGAAACAAACCCGCACTAAGCTACAACAAAAACACCATTAACATTACATTTCCAGCGAGGCCTAAATCTTACGGAAAGTTTTTAAGCAATGGCGAGTTATTTGAAAAACATCTGACTATATACGGAAACTCTACGCTTGGAATTTTCTCCCCTGGCCATTGCTACTACTTCAATGACGGTCATGAGTGTAAATTTTGCTCTCTGGGTTCAGCTCGAGAAAGTCTGTCAGATCATAGAATGCGAATTAAAGGCGACATTGCTGGAGAAGCAGTAGCGATGGCTGTCAAAGATGAGAGTCGCCGATACCGCAGGGTCTTATTAAATGGAGGTACAATCCCTAACTATGACAAAGGGTATGGGATGCATATCGATTTGCTGAATAGAGTAAAAGAAAAGAATGCACATAACAACTTGGACTACCACCTGATTTCTATGCCACCCAAAGACTTCCGTCTTTTCGAAAAATTCAAGGCTGTCGGCAATAATATGTCAATGAGCCTGGAAGTATTCGACCCTGGCCTTTTTTCAGAAGTATGCCCAGGCAAATCTCGTGACTACACTCGGGATCGGTTCCTCGCAGCTTTTGAAGCCGCTGTAGAAACTCTCGGGCGCGGCAACGTATATGCCGGATTCGTTGCCGGAATGGAGCCATTAGATTCAATCATAGAGGGCATCGAATACTTTGGTCAGATGGGCGTAGTTCCAGCAGTGGCAGCATTTCACCCAGATGCTGGCTCGCAATACATTGCGAGAGAACGACCTTCCGTAGAGTTTCTGAGTGCAATTGGTAAAAAGATGTCAGAAATTTATCAAAGAGAAGGATTTCGACCATTGATAGAGGGTAGCGGTAGAAACTCTCTAGATACTGAGGCTTACCTAGGAGCGTTCGCATGAACTACACCTCCGAGCAAGGAATATTTATCGCATTTGAAGGAACGGATGGCGCAGGAAAATCGACTATCGCAAGAGCAACTTACGAAATCCTCTCCCAATCTAATATAGATTTGCACTACGTCGACAAAAACCGCCCACCCGTTTCTTCGGGATATACCGAATTCCACATGTCACGACTCCGGGAAGTTCTTTGGGACTATCCGGACAACGCCCCTCTTGAGCAATTAGGCGACAAACACTGGATGAGCCTTATAACTGCATGGTTTCAAGCGACAGACCATGCTGCTATATCTCCAATAGTTAGCTCTGGCGAAAATTGCATCGCAGATGGCTGGTACCACAAATACCTAGCGCGCTTCTTGCTTAAAAGTACAGATTTAGCAGAAGAAGCCCTAACAGTATTTTCGACAATTAGAAAGCCAAACTTCGTGATTTTTCTCGATGTTGACCCGGCTCTCGCGGCACAAAGAAAAGGATCGTTCCGTCTTAGCGAGAGCGGAGCTTATGACGGCGGCAATGAGGATCGCCTTAAAAGTTTCATTGCATATCAGAACCGAGTCCGATCCAGTTATGAGCGCTGTGGTTTGGCAAATTGGGTGGTGATTGACACCACCGATTTAAGTGAAGAGGCAGTACTTGATAGAGCAGTAGGCGCGGTACAAAAAATCCTTATTAAAAACTAGAAATCCCGCCTGCCCGGGTGAGTGCATGACACTTACAAATGCGTAACCAATTTCCCACAGGGGTTTAGTGTTGGCTCACAGAGTGAGGATCATCTCATGCCACGCCATTCCGCCGTGATCGGACTCGGACGGTTTGATGTAGGCAAAACCGAATCCGGCGTACAGCGGTATGTGCCGTTCCTTGCACATCAGGTGAATCGTCGCCTTGCCCTGGGCGCGCATGCGCTCGATGAACTCGCCCAGCAGACGTTTGGCCAGACCGAGGCCCTGATAATCCGGGTGCACCACCACCGACATGATCACCACGTTCGGCCCGGCCGGGTCGTGGCCGATCAGTTCCTTGAACGCCTCGTCCGACATCTGCACATCAAACGCCGCGCCGGAATTGATGAACCCGGCCACCTGCCCGTCCACTTCGGCGACGATGAAACCGTCCGGCCAGGTGGCGATGCGCGTGGCGATCTTCTCGCGGGTCGCGGCTTCGTCGCCTTCGTAGGCGAGGGTTTCGATGGCGTAGCAGCGATCCAGATCGGCGGCGGTGACGTGGCGGATGACGGTGTTCATGGCGGCTCGAAATCAGTGAAAACGGGGCTGCCAAGGATAAAGGAATAAGGTGTTCATATCGATCCGCACGGGCAGCGTAAAGCCTGCGTATAAGCGCTTTTCTTCGCAATCGGGACGGTCTATTCCTGAGCAGTGTCTCTGATCACCCGAGGGGGGAACAGTTTATGAGCAGCGTGGAAATCGGTTTGTTGATGGTGTTGGGCATCAGCGTCTTCGGCTTCATCACCCTGGGCATCGACCTGTTGCGGGCGCGACGGATCAAGGGCAAGTAAGACTCGACCGGGACGCAGATTTCCAGCTTTCCGGTGTTGAGCCTTGGATTGAAGTCGGCGCTGTAGCGCTCCAGCTCCGGGGCGTTCAGCCCTTTGTACTCGGACGCCGGCAGCCAGGTGTTGTAGATGTAATCAATGGTTTTCGGCAACTGATCCAGCGAACCCTTGTGTTCGAACACCGCGTACTGACGCGGGAGAATTTCGATCCACGGATACTTTTCCTGCGGGAACTCATCGAGCTTGCTGATCTCGACGCCAGCCATGTAATCGAAACCGCCGTTGCCGTCGAAATTGCTGCAGACACCGTAGGTGACTTCGCCTTTCTGGCCGGGAATGTTTCCGATGTGCGGGATCAGCTTTTCCCACAGCGCCGAGATGTCCTGAACGGTCTCTTTGGTGAAACGGTCGCGAAAACCTGCAATCAGCAGGAAGTGTCCATGTTCGAAGCGAGGTTCAGCCACTTCGACGCGTTTTTGCTCATCCATGACTCGACTCCTTGGAACGAAAAAAGTGGGTTCGGCTGGGAGTATAGAAGCCAAACCCGATTCGCACATTTACAGCGTATGCAGGGCCTCGGCGGCGCCTGAGCCGACGAATTCGTTATAACCGGATACGATCACGTAGACCGCGAAATAGCAGAAGATCGCTGCAGATGCCAGGTAGGAATAGCGCAGCAGTTTGTCGCCCAGCAGCTTGCCGCCATGGCTTGCGGCGAAGCACAGGCCCGCCGACCACAACAGCCCGGCACACAGGAAGCCGCCGAGGAACAGCGCCGAGCTCAAGGGGCCGCCGCCACCGGAACGGGCGATCAAGGTGCCGCCCACTGCCGCGAACCAGAGGATGGCGCTCGGCGACGACATGGCGAGAAAGATCCCCCGAAAGAATTCCTTGCGATGGGAGTTCTGGCCGACCTCCGCTGCCTGCGCCAGCTGCGCTTCATGATGGATGGCCGAATAAATCATCTTCGCCGCGAAGTAGATCAACAGCGCCGAGCCACCGATCCACAGCACCCAGCGCACGGTTTCGTATTGCAGCAGAACGGTCATCCCGGCCAGGGCCAGCACCGCGTAGATCAGGTCACCGACACAGGTCCCGAGACCCAGCGCGAAGCCCTGAAAATAGCCGCGCTGCATGGCCAGAGTGATCATCGCGATGTTGGCCACGCCGATGTCCAGGCACAGCGAAAGGCTCAGCAAGAAGCCGCTGGTGAATTCCATTGACCGTTTTCCTTGGGAAAAAATTGTTGTCGTGCACGCTGGACAGTCTGCCACTGCTGCCCTTATCTTCCGCCACAGGTCACCGCAGTGACCAGCGTCGCTCGGACGGTTCCGGGCGCTTACGTTATCCGAGGCAACAATGGCTGAACAAGGTTCGCCGCGCCGCTTTGCGCGCATCGATCGACTCCCCCCTTACGTTTTCAACATCACCGCCGAGCTGAAGATGGCCGCCCGACGTCGTGGCGAAGACATCATCGACTTGAGCATGGGCAACCCCGACGGCGCCACGCCGCCGCACATCGTTGAAAAACTGGTGCAGGTTGCACAACGCGAAGACACCCACGGTTACTCCACATCCAAAGGCATTCCGCGCCTGCGCCGGGCGATTTCCAACTGGTACAGGGAACGCTACGAGGTCGATATCGACCCGGAAAGCGAAGCCATCGTCACCATCGGTTCCAAGGAAGGCCTGGCGCACCTGATGCTGGCGACCCTGGATCAGGGCGACACCGTGCTGGTGCCGAACCCGAGCTACCCGATTCACATCTACGGTGCCGTGATTGCCGGCGCCCAGGTGCGATCGGTGCCGCTGGTGCCGGGCGTGGACTTCTTCGATGAGCTGGAACGGGCGATTCGCGGCTCGATCCCGAAACCGAAGATGATGATCCTCGGCTTCCCGTCCAACCCCACGGCGCAGTGCGTGGAGCTGGATTTCTTCGAACGGGTGATCGCCCTCGCCAAACAGTACGACGTGCTGGTGGTGCACGACCTGGCCTACGCCGACATCGTCTACGACGGCTGGAAGGCCCCGTCGATCATGCAGGTGCCGGGTGCGAAGGACATTGCGGTGGAGTTCTTCACCCTGTCCAAGAGCTACAACATGGCGGGCTGGCGGATCGGTTTCATGGTCGGCAACCCGGAACTGGTCAGCGCCCTGGCGCGGATCAAGAGCTACCACGACTACGGCACCTTCACCCCGCTGCAGGTGGCCGCGATTGCGGCGCTGGAAGGCGATCAACAGTGCGTGCGCGACATCGCCGAACAGTACCGTCAGCGCCGCAACGTGCTGGTCAAAGGCCTGCATGAACTGGGCTGGATGGTCGAGAACCCGAAAGCCTCGATGTACGTCTGGGCGAAGATTCCCGAGGCCTATGCGCACCTCGGTTCGCTGGAGTTCGCCAAGAAGCTGCTTTCCGAGGCCAAGGTCTGCGTCTCGCCGGGTGTCGGTTTTGGCGAGTACGGCGACGATCACGTGCGCTTCGCGCTGATCGAGAACCAGGACCGGATTCGTCAGGCGGTGCGCGGGATTCGCGGGATGTTCCGGGCCGATGGCCTGACACCGAAAACAAGTGGCTGACGCAAAACCTGTGGGAGCGAGCTTGCTCGCGATGAGGCCGTCACTGCAACAAAGATGTCGACTGGACCACCGCTATCGCGAGCAAGCTCGCTCCCACAAAGATTTGTGGATTCCGTGAAAAGTCATCACCCACAAAAAAACCGCATCGCTGCGGTTTTTTTGTGTCTTGCGTTCGAGGTTAGACGAACAGCGACAGCAACAGAATGAAACCCAGGCCCACCACCGACAGGATGGTTTCCATCGCTGTCCAGGTCTTGAAGGTCTCGGCCACGGTCATGTTGAAGTACTGCTTCACCAGCCAGAAACCGGCGTCGTTGACGTGGGACAGGATCAGCGAACCGGCACCGGTCGCCAGTACCAGCAGCTCACGGTTCACGCCCGGGATCATCCCGACCACCGGCACCACAATGCCCGCGCCGGTGATGGTCGCCACGGTGGCCGAACCGGTCGCGATGCGGATCACCGCCGCCACCAGCCATGCCAGCAGGATCGGCGAGATCTGCGCGCTGACCGCCATGTGGCCGATCACGTCACCCACACCGCTGGTCACCAGCATCTGCTTGAAGCCACCGCCGGCACCGATGATCAGGATGATAGCGGCGGTCGGCGCCAGGCTCGCATCCAGCCACTTGAGCATTTGCTGGGAACCGATGCCCTGCTTACGGCCGAAGGTGTACAGCGACAGCAACAGTGCCAGCAACAGCGCCGAGATCGGGTGACCGATCATGTCCATCCAGGTGCGGAAGAAATGACCGTCCGGCAGCGCCACGTCGGCGAAGGTTTTCAGCAGCATCAGGAACACCGGCAGCAGCACGGTGACCAGGGTGATGCCGAAGCTGGGCAGATTGGTCGAATCGGTTTCACGGGCCAGTTGATCGACCAGTTCCTGATTCGGCGTGCCCGGAATGTGTTTGGCGATGAACGTACCGAAGATCGGGCCAGCAATGATGGCAGTCGGCAGCGCGACGATCAGACCGTAGAGAATGGTCTTGCCGATGTCGGCACCGAACACGCCGATGGCCAGCAGCGGGCCCGGGTGCGGCGGTACCAGACCGTGCACGGCGGACAGGCCGGCGAGCAGCGGAATACCGATCTTGATGATCGATACGCCGGTGCGACGGGCGACGATGAACACCAGCGGAATCAACAGCACGAAGCCGATTTCGAAGAACAGCGGAATGCCCACCAGGAAGGCGGCGAACATCATCGCCCATTGCACCTTGTCCTTGCCGAAGGCGCGGATCAGGGTCTGGGCGATCTGATCGGCACCGCCGGACTCGGCCATCATCTTGCCGAGCATGGTGCCCAGCGCGAGGATGATGCCGACGAAACCGAGCACGCCACCGAAGCCGTCCTGGAACGCCTTGATGATGGTGCCGATCGGCATGCCGGACGTCAGGCCGAGGAACGCGGCGGCGATGGTCAGAGCAATGAAGGGATGGAGCTTGAACTTGGTGATCAGGACGATAAGTCCGATCACCGTGACCACTGCATCGAGCAGCAGATAGGCGTCATGGGACATGCCAAACATTGGGGGTGTCTCCTGGTTTGTTGTTGTTATTAAAGCGGGTTAATCAGAAGCCGAAAGGACAGCGCTGTCTTCACAATCACACTCATACCGCCTGCTTCAGGCCATGGGCCTGCCACCAGACGTGAGCTTGCGACGCCAGTTCTTCAACGCTGTGGATCGAAGCGTTCAGGGCCAGGGTCAACGGTTCGCCGACCGGTGATTCAAGCGTGGCGAACTGGCTTTCGATCAAGGTGGCCGGCATGAAGTGCCCCGGGCGATGGGACACGCGGTCGGCGGCGACTTCAGGCGTCAATTCGAGGAACACGAAACCCAGGCCCGGCAAGGCGCTGCGCAGACGTTCGCGGTAAATGTGTTTGAGGGCCGAGCAGGTCAGCACAGGGCGCTCGCCCTTGGCGTCGACACGGCGCAGTTCGTCGCACAGGCTGTCGAGCCAGCCGGCACGGTCTTCGTCGTTCAGGGGAATCCCCGCGCTCATCTTTTCGATGTTCGCGGCCGGATGGAAAGTATCGCCTTCAATGGCAGTGGCGCCGCTCAATCGGCACAGGGCCTCGCTGACGCACGTCTTGCCGCAACCGGCAACGCCCATGATGACCAGGGCGGTGATGGGATGATTCATTTAACACCTCAGCGCGCAGACAGCGCTACCTTCGCTAGCTATGACTCTAGTGCACAGGCAGAAGTTGCCGACGCCTTCTTGTCGTTTTTTTGGGTTGCAGCAGGTTTTGTCCCCACGCCAAAAAGCGAGGATCAGGCAGGACCTCGCTCACGCATTTGCAGCTGCATAAGGACAGCGCTACCTTAGTGCCTTGATTTTTGTTTGGCAAGCCGCCCGATGACCACCCCCAAAAACGATAAAAACACTCGCACCACCGGCCGTCCCACCCTCAATGAAGTCGCCCGGCTGGCCGGCGTCAGTCCGATTACCGCCTCCCGCGCCCTGCGCGGGGTCAGCACCGTCGCCACCGAACTGGTGGAGAAAGTCCAGAAGGCCGCGCTGGAACTCAACTATGTGGTCAACCCTGCTGCCCGCGCCCTGGCTTCGGCCCAGAGCCATTCGGTGGTGGTCCTGGTGCCTTCGCTGGCCAACCTGTTGTTCATCGATACGCTGGAAGCCATTCATCGGGTGCTCACGCCCAAAGGCTTCGAAGTGCTGATCGGCAACTTCCACTATTCCCGGGATGAAGAAGAAAACCTGCTGCGCAACTACATGGCTTATCAGCCACGCGGCCTTCTGCTGACCGGTTTCGACCGTACCGAAACCTCGCGGCGGATGATCGAGGCCAGCAACATTCCCTGCGTGTACATGATGGAACTGGACAGCGCCGCCGGGGTGAACTGCGTCGGCTTCTCGCAACTCAGCGCCGGGGAAACCGCCGCCGAACATTTGCTGTCCCGGGGTCGCAAGCGTCTGGCCTACATCGGCGCGCAACTCGATCAGCGCACCCTGCTGCGCGGTGAAGGTTTCCGTAAGGCACTGCAGAAGGCCGGTCGCTACGACCCGGATCTGGAAGTGCTGACCCCGCGTTCTTCCTCCGTGGGCCTGGGCGGCGAGTTGTTCCTGCAACTGCTGGCGGCACATCCGGATGTCGATGCGATCTTCTTCGGCAACGACGACCTGGCTCAGGGTGCCCTGCTCGAAGCGCTGCGCAACGGGATCAGGATCCCCGAGCAAGTGGCGATCCTCGGCTTCAACGACCTGCCAATGTCGGAGCACATGGTGCCGCGTCTGAGCAGCATCAACACCCCGCGTGAAGCCATCGGCCGGCGTGCGGCGGAGCAGATGCTGACGCTGATGGCCGGCAACAGCGTGGCGCGACCGGTAGAGGACATGGGCTTCGAACTGAAAATCCGCGAAAGCACCTGACTCAACCGCCCAGCAACTCCACAAGAGCCAGCGCGCCTTTCTGCAACGGCTGGCTCTTGAGCCACACCGCGTGCACCGGCAGCACCAGGCCGTTTTCGATGTTGCGAAAGTTCAGCCGTTTCAATCGCCCCGCGTCCAGCCACGGCTGCACCACCGACAACGGGAAATTGCCCCAGCCCAGCCCCGCTTCCACCATCTCCAGCGCCGTCTCCAGGCTGTCGGTGCGCCAGTGGGATTCGGCCACCAGTGGCCGGGTTTCGCTGATCGGCAGATCGCGGCTGCCGACGACAATCTGCCGCACCTGCACCAAATCCTCGAGAAACAGATCCTGCCCCTGCAACAACGGACTGTCCGCCGCCAGCGTCGCGATCATCCGCTCGCTGCCGACAAACTGAAAGCGCTCCAGCACGTTCACGCTCAACCCGGCGAACGCCAGACATACGCTGACCCGACCGCTGTGGAGCATCGCCAGCACATCATCCTGCGGCGCGGTCAGCACTTCGATGTCGAGCAGCGGATGACGCTCGCTGATCTGCTTGATTGCCGCCAGCAACCGCCGACGATCGATATCCGTCGCCACGCCGATCGACAATTTGCTTTCCAGCCCCAACGACAACTGCACCGCGTGCACCTGCAACTGCTTGAGCTGATCGGCGATCAGTCGCGCATGAGGCACCAGCGACAGCGCCATCGCCGTCGGTTGCGGTTCGCGGCTGCTGCGGTCGAACAACGCATAACCGAGTTCGGCCTCCAGATTGCCGATGGCCATGCTCACCGCCGACGGCACTTTGCCCAAGGCCCTGGCCGCCGCGGAAAACGAACCGCGCTCGATCACGGCGAGAAACAGCTCGATGCTTTCGCTGTTGAAATTCAATTTATGGACCTGTCAATAAAACTGAAAGCTGATGACTTTTTCTGTCATCGTCATTGAAGCTATCTTTCGTCGCCTTCGCCAGCCCGGCTGGCCACAAGTCGCAAGAAAGAGGCAATTCCCCATGCAAGGCGTCAAACGCAAACTGGTCTACGTGTCGCTCTATGAAGTCATCGGCATGACCTTCTCGGCCCTCGGCCTGGCGCTGCTGTCCGGCACCTCCCCCGGCAGTACCGGCCCGTTGGCGGTGATCATCACCACCATCGCCGTGACCTGGAACTTCATTTACACCTCGCTGTTCGAGCACTGGGAAAGTCGTCAGGCCTCGCGTACCCGCACAGTCAAACGCCGCATCGCCCACGCCGTCGGCTTTCAACTGACGCTGATCGTATTTCTGATTCCGCTGATCGCGTGGTGGATGAACATCAGCCTGGTGCAGGCCTTTCTGCTGGATCTGGCGCTGATCGTGTTCATTCCTTGCTACACCTTCGTCTTCAACTGGCTGTTCGATAAGGTGTTCGGCCTGCCGGCCTCGGCGCTGCCGGATCCGGCACCCGCAGCATGAATCGCTGATTGGTAAGCGGATATTGCAAGAAATCGGCGGTTTTCCTGCTCAAGACGCCGATATAAGCAATCCTTGATTTCCGATAGCAGGCTAAGCTTTTCCATCATAAAAAAATGGATCAGCCCATGACTGCACACGCCCCCGCCGCCGCGCAACGCGACGGCACCGACCCGATACGCGCCGCCCGGATTTCCGCCCGCATCGACCGCCTGCCGGCAGTCGCCACGATCTGGCGGCTGGTGGCGCTGCTGTCGATCGGAGGTTTCTTCGAACTCTACGACCTGTTCCAGACTGCCTACATCAGCCCCGGCCTGATCCGCGACGGCATTTTCGCCACCGGCAATCAGGGCGTGTTCGGTTTCTCCGATCAAGCGGCCTTCGCCTCGGTGACCTTCCTTGGCCTGTTTCTCGGCGCCAGCCTGCTGAGCCCGATGGCGGATCGTTTCGGGCGACGGGCGATCTTCACCTTCGCGCTGGTCTGGTACACCGTCGCCACGGTGCTGATGGGCCTGCAGAGTTCGGCGCTGGGGATCATCTGCATGCGTTTTCTGGTGGGCATCGGCCTCGGCATCGAGCTGGTGACCATCGACGCCTACCTCTCGGAACTGGTCCCCAAACGCATGCGCAGTTCAGCGTTCGCCTTCGCGTTTTTCGTGCAGTTTCTGTCGGTACCGGCGGTGGCGCTGATGTCCTGGTGGCTGGTACCGCAGGCGCCGTTCGGGGTGTCCGGCTGGCGTTGGGTCGTGTTGGCCAGCGCGGTGTTTGCGCTGTTTATCTGGTGGCTGCGCAAGCGCTTGCCGGAATCGCCGCGCTGGCTGGCCCAGCATGGACGCTTCGATGAGGCCAACCGGATTCTGGAAGCCATTGAGGCACGTTGCGAAAAAGATCACCTTCAGCCTCTGGATGCGCCGGAAACCGTGGCCATCGACGTCGAAGGCAAGGGTCGTTTCGCCGATATCTGGCAACCACCGTACCGCCGCCGCGCACTGATGCTGATCGTCTTCCACATCTTCCAGGCCATCGGTTTCTTCGGCTTCGGCAACTGGTTGCCGGCGCTGCTGTCCGGCCAGGGTGTCAGCGTCACTCACAGCCTGATGTACGCGTTCATCATCACCCTCGCCTACCCGCTCGGGCCGCTGCTGTTCGTCAAATTCGCCAACCGTTTCGAAAACAAGTGGCAGATCGTCGGTTCGGCCCTGGGCGCCATGACTTTCGGCACTTTGTTCGCGTTGCAGACCAGCGCCTTCGGCCTGATCTTCTGCGGGGTGATGATCACCTTCTGCAACGCCTGGCTGAGCTTCAGTTATCACTCCTATCAGAGCGAACTGTTCCCCACCAACATCCGCGCCCGGGCGGTGGGGTTCTGTTATTCGTTCAGTCGTTTGTCGACGGTGTTCAGCAGCCTGTTGATCGGTCTGTTTCTCGACCACTTCGGCACGCCGGGCGTGCTGGCGTTCATCGTCGCCAGCATGTTGATCGTGATGCTGACCATCGGCTATTTCGGTCCACGCACACGCAATCTGGCGCTGGAAAATATCGCCCATCGCTGACGGACAACGGTCATCTTCTGCCGCCCTCCGGCAAGGGATGACCGCTTAGCCTGCCTACGAAAAACACAAGCCATTGAAATAAAAGAACTTATTGGGTGGGCACGGTATTTGCTGCCAAGGACTGACAGCCATTACCTACAGGTTCTTTCATCATGTTGGTCAGTGCAAAACAACAGCAAATCATCCACCTGCCCAAGCAGCTGAATGACGATGCAACTGCCACGGCAGCGGCCGGTCTGCAAGGCGGGCTCCACGGCGCCATGCTGCAAACCCTGCAAAACCAGGCACAGGCGCAAACCGCCGAAGCCACCAATCAGGTGCAAACCTCGGCCACGCAACTCGCTACCCAGCAGGTCAACGAAGCCACACGCATCAGCGACAACGTCGACGAGGCGTTCGCCAAGACCCGTGTTGCCCTGCAAACTTCCGATACTTCGCCGACCAAATCCTCCGGATCTTCGGCGCTGGACGAGTTCAAGGACTACATGAGCAAGTCGCCGGAACAGCGCCTGCGCGACAGCATCCTGAAGGAAATGGGTCTGACCGAAGATGACATCGCAGCGATGCCGCCGGAAAAACAACAGGCCATCAACAAAGAGATCGCCGACCGTCTGCAGGACAAGGTGAAACTGGCCGAAGCCGAGAAGCAGAACAAGCAGGACGCCAACTCGGTCAAGCTCAGCGACCAGTCGGCCGACAAGTTCCTTGCTTCGCTCTGAAGCTGAAAAACGACGCAAAGAAAAAGGATCCCCGCGGGGATCCTTTTTTATCTCCAGGCCGTCAGTTCAATTGCAACGTCTCGTTGAACTGGCTGATCGCATCCACCACATGCCGGGAGCCCTGCTGAATCTCGCGGATCGCGTCCCCCGCTTCGTTCGCCAGCTCCACCCCAAGCCCGGTGCGGCTCAGGCTCGACTGCATGCTCGACACCGCACTCAGTGACAACTCGTGGTTCTTGCGCACCACATCGACGATCTCCAGGGTCGCCTGACTGGTCCGCGCCGCGAGGCTGCGCACCTCGTCCGCCACCACCGCAAATCCTCGTCCGTGTTCACCGGCCCGCGCCGCTTCGATGGCCGCGTTGAGTGCCAGCAGGTTGGTCTGGTCGGCGATCCCGCGAATGGTCTGGACGATGGTACCGATGATGTCCGACTGCTTGCTCACTGCATCGATGCTCAGCGCCGCTTCGTTGAGGTCGCGGGAAATGTCCTGAATGATCTGCACCGTCTGCTGCACGACCTGTGAGCCTTTTTGCGCACAGGCATCGTTTTGTACCGAGGTGCTGTGGGCCGATTCCGCAGCGGTCTGTAAGGTGGTCATCTGATGGGTGATGTCGCTGGCGAATTTCACCACTTTGTACAGCCGGCCCTTGGCGTCGAACAGCGGGTTGTAGGAGGCTTCGAGGTAGACGGTCTGCCCGGACTTGTTCTTGCGCTCGAAGCGGTGCGAGTGATATTCGCCGCGATTGAGCGAGGCCCAGAACGCCTTGTATTGTGCCGACTCGGCTTCGGCACGGTGACAGAACAGACTGTGATGGTGACCGACGATTTCGTTGAGCGAGTACTGCATGGTCTTGAGGAAATTGTCGTTGGCCGAGATCACATTGCCTTCCGGGGTGAACTCGATGACGGCCATCGAACGGCTGATGGCGGCGAGCATGCTTTCCTCTTCGTTTTCCTTGTTCACCCGCGCGGTAATGTCCGAGGCCACTTTGATCACACTTCGAACCTGTTTGTCGGGGCCGTACACCGGCATGTAACTGGCTTCCAGCCAGATCTCCTGACCGCGTTTGTTCAAACGCAGGAAAGTCCCGCTGAGCGGTTCGCCACGGGCCAGGTCACGCCACAATTTCGCGTATTCCTCGCTGCGATAAAACGCTTCTTCACAAAAGATCCGGTGATGCTTGCCCCGTACTTCCTCGGCGCTGTAGCCCATGGTCTTGCAGAAGTTTTCATTGGCATCCAGCACGATGCCGTCGGGGGTGAATTCGATCATCGCCATGGAACGGCTGATCGCCTCCAGCTTGGCGTTGGCTTCGGTCAGGGCACAGCTGAAACGTTCGATTTCCTGCAGGTCAGCCTTGTGATGTAGGTTGAACATGTTTGTATCACCTTCGGCGCGGTCTTTTGATTTGATGAAAGTTCAGCTCTTTCAGAATCCACCACTACGTTCCACAGAACAGGCACACGCATTCCTCCACGGGAGGAAGTTGTCAGGTGATAAATGATGATTAATCAAAGAGTCCATGCAGCGACGCTCTAATCAAGACATCCTTCTCTTGATAGCCCGCGAACGGGCCACTCCTAACGCGTAAAAGAACTTCCATTTAAAAAACATGCTCCTTGCCGGTTAAGTGTCGGTGCCTTGGATTGCGCACTCTGGCAGCTTTGTTCTCGGCTAACCGGTTGCCGTCGAGGCGCTTTGATTGCGGTCGACATAGTTAGTTACGTGTGAGCATAGACAGCGCAAAGCCTTGCGCAAGGCCACTAGTCGGCCAGCATCCGGCGACTCCGGACAAGATAAGGACAAGAAACGGTTCAGCGGGCGGAAGGTTTGTTGCCATTGCGACAGACTCGCAATGGTAACTTTAAAACAACTTAATGACCGGAAAAGAACTACAGACCCGCACTGACTTTATTCGCCACCTCTCCCGGAACCCACGATTTCCATACTTGCGATTGATCGCGCAGAAATGCCTCGGCGACCTGGCGTGGCTGCTGACGTTTTTCGCTCATTCCGGCCAGGGTCCGGTTCAGCAGATCGATCGGAAAGTCGACCTTCTCAAAGAACGTCACCAGCTCCGGGTACTGCGCCTTGAACGGCGCCGACACGCCAATCGCCAGACTCGCCGGCATCGAGCGGGTACCTTTCGGGTTGGGGTTGTTGGCGTCGGCCAGGGTTTTCCAGGCTTCGGCATCGAACGGTGGCTCTTCCAGCTTCACCAGTTTGAAACGACCGAGCAGCGGCGTCGGCGACCAGTAGTAGAACAGCACCGGTTTGCCGCGCTTGATCGACGACGCCACCTCGGCATCCAGCGCCGCGCCGGAACCGGTGCGGAAGTTGACGAAGCTGTCGTTCAGCGCATAGGCCTTGAGCTTCTGACTATTGACGATCTCCGAGGTCCAGCCGGTCGGGCTGTTGAGGAAGCGCCCACGACTCGGGTCTTCGGGGTCCTTGAATACATCCTTGTAGCGCGGCAGGTCGGCCACCGATTTCAGTTCCGGCGCCAGCGGTTTGATCCCGCGCTCGGGGTCACCCTTGATCACGTACTCCGGCACCCACCAGCCTTCGGTGGCGCCCTTCACCGTGTCGCCGAGGCCGAACACCTTGCCTTCGGCCGCAGCCTTGACCCAGGCCGGACTGCGCCCGGCCCACTCTTCACCGATCACCTGGATGTCGTTTTTCGCCAGCGCCGCTTCGAGGCTGACGGTGCTGCCCGGCAGTGTGTCGGTCGGGTAGCCGTAGCCTTTCTCGACAATCAGGCGCAGCACTTCGGTGATGAAACTGCCGCTTTCCCAAGTGATGTCACCGAAGTGGATCGGCGCCGTGTTTTCCGCTGCCACGGCGTGCCCGGCCGTCAGGGTCAGGGCCAGCAGCGAACTGCCGAGCAGGTTTTTGATCGATCTCATGCGGACCTCTTGTTCTGGGAGGAAATCAGGGTTTGGTTGGCGCTGTGGCGGTTGCACAGGGCTTGGGAACGGGTCATGTACAGGCTCACCGAACGCTGGGAGATGCCCAGTTCGGCGGCGATTTGCGGGTAGGTCAGGCCGTCGATGCGGGCCAGCAGAAAGGTCGAGCGCACCTTGCCCGGCAGACGCTGCAGCGTCCGGTCCAGATGTTTGAGACTTTGCGCCAGGTGTGCCAGGTCTTCGGGAGATGGCGCGTGATCATGGTCGCCCTGTTGAAGCTGATGCAGATACCGACGCTCCAGATCGCCCCGCCGCCAGCGCTCATACAGCAGGCGCCGGGCGATAGTGGTGAGCAAGGCGCGGGGCTCGCGGATGGCGGTCAGGGTCGACGCTTCGAGCAGCTGTGCGAAGGTTTCGGCGGCGAGGTCTTCGGCGGTGGCTGCGTCGTTCGAATGCCGATGCAGACGTGTGCACAACCATTGGTAATGGTCGCGAAACAACGTGTTCACATGATTTCGATGAGATGAGTCGGCGCCGGACATGGGGGCTCCTTGGTCAAGGGTCGCTGAATGTCCGGTCGTCCGGTGGCGCGATCCTAGCAAGGCGCCTTATGCGTTAAAAATACTTAAAAAGAATTTTTATATTCAATTAAAGAATTATTCAAAACCGCTAGCGCAAGCGGTCATAACCCAGTTCTACGGCCTCGCGCTGATAATCCAGCAGGACGAGGTAATCGCTTTCACTGGCGGGCAGGACTTGTGCCAATCCCAAGATGCGAGCTACGTCCGGCAAGTCTTGCAGGCCACGATTCATCGCCCGACGCAGTTGTTCGATCTGCGCGTGCGAAGCACTGGCAGCCGTGATGAAGGGCAAGGTCGGACTGAGCGCACTGCGCGCCACCACCCGCAAGCCGCTGACCTCTTCGGCGGCGTGTTGCGCCAGGTATGCAAAGGTCACGCTGTCGATGGCCGCCAGGTCGGCACGGTCTTCACGCAACCAGCGCAGGCTCTGGCGATGGCCGCCACTGAGGCTCACCGAGGCGAAAAAACGGCCGTCCCGATGCAGCGGCGCCAGACGCTGGCGCAACAGGTTCATGCCGCTGTTGGAATCCTCGCTGTTGATCACCCCGCGACTGTCGAAGAACGCCGCCAGGTTCTGGCGCGGATCATCGGCCCGGGCCAGGATCAGGCTGCAATGATTGCCGGCCGTCGCATCCGGCAACTCGTAGCGTGGACGACCGACAATCCTCACCTGCCCGCGCAGCGCGGTCATCAGTGGATAGCCGCAGGTCTGGGTCAGCAGCAATTGCGGCGACAGCCAGAGTTCAGGCAGCGAAAGGCCTTCGGCACTGAGCCGCGAGCCGTCCAGGTGATCGAGCATTCGCGCCAGCCACTGCTCATTCGCCGCCCGGATCGGCTCCGGTGCGATGTACATCAACAGCTCTGCGTAACCTGACGTCATGGTTTCCTCAACTGAAGGGATGCTGCGGACTGTCGATCGGTTTGAGGCCATGCTCGCGCCACAATTGCCCGTAACCCTGCACCAGAAAGCCGCCGCTGCGTTCGACCCATTGCTCGCGACGCATGCGGTAGGCCTTGGGCAAGTCGTACCACGCCAGCTTCGGCAAATCGTGGTGCACCAGATGGAAATTCAGGTTCAGGAACAGCCAGCGCCACGGCCATCCGGCCTCGTTGAGCACCGTGCGCTGCTGCGGTTGTGCGTGTGGCCGGTGTTCATAGTAAGAGCGGACCATTGCAATCGACAGCGCCGGCACACTGATCAAAAACAGGTAATGCCACACCGGCAGCAAGCTGTAGCAAGCGATAAAAATCAGCATCAGCACAGTCAAGGCACCGTGGGTCAGCCACATCAGCCACGCCTGACGCTGCCCGTTTTTCAGGCGTTGCAGTTCCTCACCGGCCAGCGCCAGCAATGCCAGCGGCGCGCCGAGAATGAATCGACCGAGCACAGTCTTGTTCAGCCAGTGCAGGTTGCGCTCGAATCGCGAGCAGCCCTGCCAACGCCCGGCACTCAGGTAACGGCTTTCCGGGTCAAGACCGGGGATCGTCAGGTCTTCATCGCGATGGTGCTGCAAATGGCTGTCGCGATAGAGCGTGTAGGGATACCACACGGCGAACGGCGCATAACCGAGGACTTTGTTCACCACAATCCAGCGCGTCGGATGGCCATGCAGCAGTTCGTGTTGTACCGACAGCCACAGCACCAGCAATGGAATCAGCAGCAACGTGCTCCACCAAAGGCCCAGCCACTCACTGCCCGCCACAAGGGCGAACCAGCCGGCATAAACACCGAACAGCAACAACCAGGTCGGCCAGTCGGTACGGGCGGTGAAGCGTCGGCTCAGGGTCTCGATCTGTTGGCGATGGGCATCGTCGAAATAATGGGGCATGGCGTGGCTCGGAACGAGGGTCTGATCGTTCTGTGCAACACCTGCGAGAAATCTTGCAGATTATTTTTGCGAGCCGGGATCCTTATAATCCCGCCTCTTTTTGAACCGGCAGCCCGAGTGATGACCGATACCCGATATAGCCAGCTCGATGAATTGTCCTGGCCCTTGATGAACAAGTTCTACCGCCAGCATCAATCGTCGATGAAAGCGGTGCGCGAGGCGCAATTATGGGTGGCGCGGCGCGAGGAGATCGTGGCGGCGCTGTGTCTGCGACCGGTGTTCGGCGGGCACTGGCTCACCGGGCTGTTCGTTGATCCGGCCTGTCGTGAACAAGGCATCGCCGCGCAATTGATCGCGGCCGCGGTGAAAGATGTGAAGGCGCCGGTCTGGCTGTTCTGCCACCCGGACCTGCGCGGATTCTACGAGCGGCGCGGTTTTACCTTCGATCCCGCCCTGCCCCAGGCCATGGCCGAACGCTTGAGCCGTTACGCGCGGAGCAAGCCGATGATTGCCATGGAGCGGGTGCCGCCGGCGGGCTGATCAGTCGTCGGCGTCGGGGTCGAGATCCGGGAACATCACCTCGGTGAAACCGAACTTGCTGAAATCGGTGATGCGCGACGGGTACAGCCGCCCGATCAGGTGATCGCACTCGTGCTGCACGACTCGCGCATGAAAACCCGAGGCCATACGCACGATCGGCTCGCCCTTGGGATCGAAACCTTCGTAACGGATCTGCTGGTAGCGATCCACCGCGCCCCGCAGCCCGGGGACCGACAGGCAGCCTTCAAAGCCCTCTTCCATCAGCGGGCTCAACGGCGTGATCAATGGATTGATCAGAATGGTCTGTGGCACGGCTTCGGCGTCCGGGTAACGTTCGCTGTGCTCGAAGCCGAAGATCACCAGTTGCAGGTCGACACCGATCTGCGGCGCGGCGAGGCCGACGCCGCCGACGCTTTCCATGGTCTGGAACATGTCGTCGATCAGTTGCCACAGCTGCGGGCTGTCGAACATCTCGGCCGGCACCGGCGGGGCAATGCGCAACAGGCGTTCGTCGCCCATCTTCAGGATGTCACGGATCATGATCAGGCTTCGTCTGTGTTCGGCTTGAGCGACGGATAGCGCCCCAGGCCGG
This sequence comes from Pseudomonas sp. BW7P1, assembly GCF_024981055.1. NCBI lineage: Bacteria > Pseudomonadati > Pseudomonadota > Gammaproteobacteria > Pseudomonadales > Pseudomonadaceae > Pseudomonas > Pseudomonas sp. BW7P1. The sequence goes on from NZ_CP103374.1 coordinate 4,788,671, forward strand.
AAACGTGTTGTTTGGGATGTTCGTCGAGTTCGCCGGGGACTTTCTCGCCCGGGTCCTTGCCCTCGCTGGACATGTGTTCGATCACCGCGTTCATCTCCGCCCCCAGCAACAAAACGGCAGCAGAAATGTAGAAATACAGCAACAGCACGATAATCGCACCGATGCTGCCATACATGGCGTTGTAGTTGGCGAACGTCTTGACGTAAAACGCAAAGCCCAGGGACGCGACGATCCACACCACCACCGCCAGCACCGAGCCCGGCGTGATGAAACGGAACTCCTGTTTGACGTCAGGCATCACGTAGTAGATCACCGCCACGGCCACCATCATCAGGATCACGATCACCGGCCAGCGGGCAATGGTCCACACCGTGACGATGAAGTCTTCCAGACCGACCTGCCCGGCGATCCACGTCATTACCTGCGGCCCCAGCACCATCAGCGCGGCGGCCACCAGCAACATGCCGGCGATGCCGACCGTGTAGAAAATCGACAGCGGAAAGCGCTTCCAGATCGGCCTGCCCTCGACCACGTCATAGGCCGCGTTCATCGCGCTCATCATCAGGCGCACACCGGCGGACGCGGTGTACAGGGCAATGACGATACCCACGGAAAGCAGGCCGCCCTTGGATTGCTGCAACTGGTCTATCACCGGGTTGACCTGCTCCAGCGCCTGGGGCGGCAACACCAGCTCCGATTGCAGACGCAGCCAGGAGAAGAAGTCCGGCAGGTGCAGGAAACCGATCAGGGCAATCAGGAACAGAATGAACGGGAACAACGAGAACAGCATCTGGTAGGCCAGTGCCGAGGCATAGGTCGACATCTCGTCATCCATGAACTCGGTGACGGTACGCACGATGACCCGGTGCAGGGGCAGGCCTTTCATGTCGGGGAAAATCATTCGCGTCTCCTTTCGCCGCAAAACAGGTTGAAGTCGTGGCGACTCAGGGGCCGTGTTCTCTCATCAAAGTAGCCTACTTGGCGACTCTGAAACACTGTGATCCGTGACGGCATGTGAACGGCACACAAAAACGGCCATCCTTGGATGGCCGCTTCAGTGTTTCGTTCAAGGCGCAATCAAGCTTTGTCGACGCCTTTCTTGATCGCGTCCTTGGCTTTGCCCACCGCTTGCTGGGCCTCGCCTTTCTTCTCTTGCAGTTTGCCTTCGGCTTGCAGCTTGGTGTTGTCGGTGGCTTTACCGACGCCTTGCTTGATGTTGCCGACAGCTTCGTTGGCCATGCCTTTCACTTTATCGCCTGTGCCGCTCATGGTGTTTCTCCTGGGTGCATTGAAGGGGAAAAGTCAGTGCGTAACGATTGACTGGCCGGGTTTACGCCAAGTTTCATTTATTTTCAGGCTTCATTTCGTCGTGGCGCGCAGGTTGGGCTTTATGTTTGCGAGCGTTGCCCCGAGAATGCCCACCATAAGGCGTCAGGCGCCACAGAACCGATCCCGCAGGAATGTTATGAAACTCGATAAAAAGCAGGCCATCGCCCGTCGCAACCAGGAACTGGGCGGTGCCGTGCTCGGCACCAACAATTGCCACTTCGCCGAACTGAACCGCAACCGCAACATCTGGTGGTTCGATCTGCCGGTGAAGCGTCTGGCCATCGGTCAGTACGAGTGGATTCACCTGTTGATGCACACCCCGGCCACCGACGAACTGCTGCACCTGAAAGTGCCGACCGCGTTCCTGCGGGAAAAGCTCGACGGCCTGGTGATCCGCAACGAAGGCAAACGCAAGGCGGCCCTGAGTCTGGAACTGAGCGCCGACAAGGACTCGTACCTGCAGGACATGCGTCCGGCGGGCACCAACGTGAACTTTGCGGCGTTCCGTCAGTAACCGATCAAGCCCCACACCAACAAAAAGCCCCGCATCTGCGGGGCTTTTTGCTTTACGCGGCGCTCTTGGCCTTGATCTTCTTCAGCTCTTCGTCGCGCAATTCGCGGCGCAGGATCTTGCCGACGTTGGTGGTCGGCAGCGCATCGCGGAACTCCACCGAACGCGGCACCTTGTAGCCGGTGACGTTGGCGCGCATGTGCTCCATCACCGTTTCCTTGGTCAGCGTGACGCCTGGCCTGGCCACGATGAAAATCTTGATCGCCTCGCCCGACTTCTCGTCCGGAATGCCGATCGCCGCGCACTGCAACACGCCCGGCAGGGTCGCCAGCACGTCTTCCAGCTCGTTCGGGTACACGTTGAAACCGGAGACCAGGATCATGTCTTTCTTGCGATCGACAATGCGCATGTAGCCGTCCGGCTGAATCAGCGCGATGTCGCCGGTTTTCAACCAGCCTTCGCTGTCCAGGATCTCGTCGGTGGCTTCCTGACGCTGCCAGTAGCCCTTCATCACTTGTGGCCCCTTGACGCACAGTTCACCGATTTGCCCCAGCGGCTGTTCGACACCGGCGTCATCGATGACCTTGCACAAGGTCGACGGCACCGGAATGCCGATGGTGCCGATCTGGATGTTCTGGATCGGGTTGACCGTGGCTACCGGGCTGGTTTCAGTCATGCCGTAGCCTTCGCAGATCGGGCAACCGGTGACTGCTTTCCAGCGTTCGGCGGCGGCCAGTTGCAGGGCCATGCCGCCGGACAGGGTGACTTTCAGCGCCGAGAAGTCCAGCTTGCGGAAACCTTCGTTGTTGCACAGGGCCACGAACAGCGTGTTGAGGCCGACAAAACCGCTGAACTTCCACTTCGACAGTTCCTTGACCATGGCCGGCAGGTCGCGCGGGTTGCTGATCAGGATGTTGTGGTTGCCGATCAGCATCATCGCCATGCAATGAAAGGTGAACGCGTAGATGTGGTACAGCGGCAGCGGTGTGATCAGGATTTCGCAACCTTCATTGAGGTTGGAGCCCATCAGCGCCTTGCACTGCAGCATGTTGGCGACGAGGTTGCGATGAGTGAGCATCGCGCCCTTGGCCACGCCCGTGGTACCGCCAGTGTATTGCAGCACGGCGACGTCGCCGCTGTCCGGGTTGGCTTCGGCGACCGGCTGGCCCTGGCCTTTGCTCAGCACGTCGTTGAACTTGACGGCTTTGGGCAGGTGATAGGCCGGCACCATTTTCTTCACGTACTTGATGACGCTGTTGATCAGCAGACGCTTGAGCGGCGGCAACAGGTCGGCGACTTCGGTGACGATGACGTGTTTGACCCCGGTTTTCGGCACCACGGCTTCGGCCAGGTGCGCCATGTTGGCCAGGCACACCAGTGCCTTGGCGCCGGAATCGTTGAACTGATGTTCCATTTCCCGCGCGGTGTACAACGGGTTGGTGTTGACCACGATCAGCCCGGCACGGATGGCACCGAAGACGGCGACCGGGTACTGCAACACGTTGGGCAGTTGCACGGCGATTCGATCACCGGGCTGCAAATCGGTATGCTGTTGCAGATAAGCGGCAAACGCACCGGACAATTCGTACAGTTCACCGTAGGTGAGGGTCTTGCCCAGGTTGCTGAACGCCGGTTTGTCGGCGAAGCGTTGGCAGGATTGCTTCAACACTGCCTGAATATTCGGGTACTCATCTGGATTGATGTCGGCAGCAATTCCAGCGGGGTACTTATCCTTCCAAAAGTCTTCGATCATGGAAGCCCACTCCTCAGCAACGCGAATTCAGCACCGCATTTGATGCGATTATTATTGGTGTTTGTCTTGTATTGGTGAATCTGGCTTTTTGCAGGCCGAGAAGTCACAAAGCGCGCCGAGAGTAGCAGCTTTGCCGAGGGTCGACTAGAGCCAAAAGCGGCCCCTACAGTCATTTTAATGACTCAAGAACTATTGGCAGTCATTTTAGAGCAAAAATCCTATAACACCCTGAAAGTCCCGAATTTCGGGGTCATACGCCCAAAAATATCGCGGGCAAGTCGGTGCTACGACTCGACTTGCCCGCGAACGCGCGAAGCGCGGCCATTCACCGATCAGGCTATATCGCGCAGCTCCCGCCGCAGAATCTTCCCGACAGGCGTCATCGGCAGCGACTCACGCAGCACGATGTGTTTTGGCACCTTGTACGCGGTGAAATTTTCCTTGCAGTAGGCCTTCAGCTCTTCCAGGCTGACCCCGGTTTCCCGGGCCACCACAAACAGCTTCACCGCCTCGCCCGAGCGCTCGTCCGGCACACCGATCACCGCGCAGTTCGCGACTTTCGGGTGGGCCATCACCACGTCTTCGATTTCGTTCGGATACACGTTGAAACCGGAGACGATGATCATGTCTTTCTTGCGATCGACGATGCGTACGAAACCGTCCGGGTCGATCACCGCAATGTCTCCGGACTTGAACCAGCCCTCGGCGTCCAGCACCTCGGCGGTGGCTTCGGGTTTGTGCCAGTAACCCTTCATGATCTGCGGGCCCTTGATGCACAGTTCGCCGCGCTCTCCCAAGGGTTGCTCGACGCCCTCGTCATTGATGACCTTCAGCCGGGTGCCCGGCACCGGCAGGCCGACCGTACCGATCCGCGACAGTTCGCCGTAGGGGTTGGTGCAGGCGACCGGCGAGGTTTCGGTCAACCCGTAGCCTTCGGTGATCCGACAACCGGTGAGCTGCTCCCAGCGCTCGGCGGTGGCCTTGACCAGTGCGGTGCCGCCGGAGTTGGTGAGCTTGAGCGTGGAGAAATCCAGAGTCTTGAAGTCCGGGTGATCCATCAGCGCGACGAACAGGGTGTTGAGCCCCAGCAGCGCCGAGAACTTCCAGTTCTTCAGCTCCTTGATGAAGCCGCCGATGTCACGCGGGTTGGTGATCAGCACGTTGTGGTTGCCGGAGACCATCATGCACATGCAGTTCGCGGTGAAGGCGTAGATGTGGTACAGCGGCAGTGGCGCGATCATCACCTCCTGCCCTTCGCGCAACAGTGGCTGGCCATCGCTGCCGAACTGACCGAGGCAGGCGCGAACCTGCTGCATGTTGGCCACCAGATTGCCGTGAGTGAGCATCGCGCCCTTGGCCAGGCCGGTGGTGCCGCCGGTGTATTGCAGAACGGCGATGTCGTCCAGGCCAACCTTCAAAGGCTGGATGCCCAGGCCCCGGCCCATACGCAACGCGCTCTTGAAGGAAAGCGCCTGGGGCAACGAGTAGTCCGGGACCATTTTCTTCACTTTGCTGACCACGGTGTTGACCAGCCAGCCCTTGGCAGCGGGCATCAGGTCCCCCATCTTCGCTTCGATCAGGTACTGGATGTCAGTATCCGGCAGCACTTCCTGGACCTTCTGGCCGAACATGTTCAGATACACCAGCGCCCGGGCACCGGAATCCTTGAACTGATGGCGCATTTCTCGCGCGGTGTACAGCGGGTTCGTGTTGACCACGATCAGCCCGGCGCGCAAGGCGCCGAACACGGCAATCGGATACTGCAGGACGTTGGGCATCTGCACGGCGATGCGATCGCCCGGCACCAGGTCGGTGTGGGCTTGCAGGTAACCGGTGAACGCGGCGCTCTGACGCTCGAGTTCGGCGTAGGTCAGGGTCACGCCCATGTTGCTGAACGCCGGGCGATCAGCGAATTTCTTGCAGGAACGCTCGAACACCTCGATCACCGACTTGAATTCATTCACGTCGATGTCCAGGGGTACGCCCGCCGGGCGTTTGTCATTCCAGAAATCAGGTTGCATTGTTCTTGTCCTCTTTACCTGAGCCGATCCGGGACCGCGTCGCTGTCACTCCTCTCCCGTCCATGGAAAAGCACACAGCAAAAAGCGGGGCTTCACGGACACTAGCAGCTATGGTCAATCAGGCAAATACGGGCAAGGTCCTCATTGATCGTATGAATCTTCCTGCCGTGGCGTGACCGGATCGGACGCGCTATACAATGCAACGTCTTCGAGCCCCTTCAGCAAAAGCAGGCAGCAAAAGGAAGCGCCATGATCCACGACACCTTCTGGCTGGACGCCAGTGACCGCAGCCGTCTGTTCGTCAACCAGTGGCTGCCGTCTGCGCCGCTGAAAGCGGTGATTCTGCTGGCCCACGGCATGGCCGAGCACAGCGGCCGCTACGGGCGACTGGCAGCGTCGTTTTGCGCTGCAGACTACGGTGTGTACGCGCCGGATCAGCGCGGTCATGGCAAAACGGCCGATCACGGGACGCTGGGGCATTTTGCCGACGACGATGGCTGGTGCAAGGTGGTCGGCGATCTGGCGAGCCTCAACCAGTGCATCGGCCAGCGTCATCCCGGCGTGCCGATCATATTGCTCGGGCACAGCATGGGCAGCTACATCGTCCAGGCGTATCTGCTGCATCACAGCGCCAGCCTGCACGGCGCGATTCTCAGCGGCTCGAATTTCCAGCCGGTGGCGCTGTATCGAACGGCGCGGCAGATCGCCCGTTTCGAAAAATTGCGCCAGGGCCCCAAGGGGCGCAGTGCCCTGATCGAGTGGCTGTCGTTCGGTTCATTCAACAAAAAATTCAAGCCGACACGTACCGCGTTCGACTGGCTGAGTCGCGATCCGGCCGAAGTCGATAAATATGCCGCTGACCCGCTGTGCGGCTTTCGCTGCACCAATCAGCTGTGGATCGACCTGCTCGGTGGCTTGCAGCAAATCAGTAAAGCGTCCAATCTCGCCCAGATCGACCCGGGCCTGCCACTGCTGGTGATCGGCGGCGAATGTGATCCGGTGAGCGAAGGCAAGCGTCTGACTGATCTGGCCAACGCCTTGCGCTCGGCCGGCAGCCAGAACCTGCAATTGAAGATTTACCCCCAGGCTCGGCACGAATTGTTCAACGAGAGCAACCGCGACGAAGTGACCGCCGATGTCCTGGCCTGGATCGACCAGGCCTTGAGCCATCCCCGCCCGCACCGCAGCGAATAGCTTTTTTGTGTATTCATTTCATCCGTCACAGGAATTCAGACCCATGACCCAGGTTACCAACATCCCTTACGAAGCCCTTGAAGTGGGCCAGACCGCCAGCTACAGCAAGACTGTCGAGGAGCGCGACATCCAGCTGTTCGCCGCGATGTCCGGCGACCACAACCCGGTGCACCTGGATGCCGAGTTCGCCGCCGCCAGCATGTTCAAGGAGCGCATCGCCCATGGCATGTTCAGTGGCGCGCTGATCAGTGCCGCAGTGGCCTGCGAGCTGCCTGGGCCGGGGACCATTTATATCGGTCAGCAGATGAGTTTTCAGAAACCGGTGAAGATCGGCGACACGCTTACCGTGCGCCTGGAAATCCTCGAAAAACTGCCTAAATTCCGCGTACGCATCGCCACCCGAGTTTTCAATCAGCGCGACGAGCTGGTGGTCGATGGTGAGGCCGAGATCCTGGCGCCGCGCAAACAGCAGACCGTGACCTTGCCGACCTTGCCGGCCATCAGCATTGGCTGATGATCCCCGGTTAAATCCGGACACAAAAAAACGCCAGACCAGCTGGCGTTTTTTTTGGCCTCAAACGCTCAAGAGCGTGCGCGGGCCTGGTTACGCAGCGCTTTCACCTGATCGTGATTGCGTTGCACGCCATGGTACTGACGCTCGACCAGATCACGAATACCCACCAGGTTGTGCTTGTTGATCTTCTCGATCGCTTCACGGTAAGCCTTCAACGCGTGATCTTCACCGCGCTCGGCTTCGTTGAGCACGGCCTCTTCGTCCTTGCCGGTGAACATCGCTTTGACGTCGACCCAACGACGGTGCAGATCACCGCTTACGCTGGTGGAGGTTTCCGGATCGCCGCCCATCGAGCGCACGGTCGCCTGCAATTCAGCCGCCGCCGTGGCGCAGTCGGCAGAGCGTTTCGCGAACAGGGCTTTGAGTTCAGGATGCTTGATGTCCTCGGCGCAAGTCTTGAACCCTTCCTGGCCGTCCTTGCTGGTTTCAATCAGATCATTGAGGACAGAGATGGCTTCTTTATTGAGGTCAGTCATTTTCCAGTTCCTTGCGTTTTGGTTGAAGTTGCAAGGACTGTTGCAGCGGCCGTGCCATTTTCCAGAATTACAATTAATCTTTAATTTTCAATACGTTATGAATAAATAAAAAATCTGTATGCCTGTTTTTTGCATGATCTGTCATTTGGCCTGCATGCAGAATGCCTGTATTTTCCAGACTGTTTCGAATCCAGACGATCCCTTTGATGAATCCTGAAAAACTCGAGTTGCTGATCACCCGCGAAATGCCCTTCGGCAAGTACAAAGGGCGGATCATTGCCGACCTCCCGGGGCCTTACCTGAACTGGTTCGCCCGAGAAGGATTTCCCCAGGGTGAACTCGGCGGCCTGCTCGCACTGATGCATGAGATCGATCACAACGGATTGTCGGAGCTGCTTGAACCGTTACGCGCCAAACACGGCAAACCCGCCCCGCGCCACTGAGGCGCCTCCTGAGCCGAGCCGACCATGCCCGATAACACCCGCCGTGCCCGAGACGAAGCCTTCTGGCAAACGTTCGCCGACCGATACGACCGCCACCCCGGCCCCGTGAATCTGGAAAACGGTTACTTCGGACGCATGTCACGCACAGTGGTCGAGGATTATCAGCGCCACATCGAACTGATCAACAACAGCAACTCGGTCTACGCACGCCAGCGATTCGAACAGCACGACAGCTTCGACATCCGCGCGCAACTCGCCGAGATGATTGGCGTGCGCGCGCAAAGCATCGCTTTCACCCAGAACGCCACCGCCGGCCTGCAATCGCTGATCCGCAACTACAACCGCCTGCAACCAGGCGATCAGCTGCTGATCTGCGACCTGGAATATGACACGGTCAAGAGCGCCATGCGCTGGCTGGCCCGCCATCGCGGGGTCGAACTGATCGAGATCGAGCACTCGCACCCGGCCAGTTTCGAAAGTCTGCTGGCGACTTACCGAGAAACATTCACTCGTTATCCGAAGCTCAAGCTGATGGCGCTGACCCACGTCACCCACCGTACCGGACTGGTGATGCCGGTGCGGGCCATCGCCGCACTGGCCAGGGAACATGGCGTAGACATCATCCTTGATGGCGCCCATGCCCTCGGCCAGATCGAGTTTGATCTGGAGACGCTGGGCATCGCCTTCGCCGGGTACAACCTGCACAAATGGATCGGTTCGCCGCTGACCCTGGGCTTTATCTACATCGCCCCTCAACGTCTGGCCGACATCGACCCGGACATGGGCGAAATGCATTCCCCGCTCAACGATATCCGCTCCCGCACGCCCCACAGCACACCGAACATTCCGGCGCTGATGACCCTGCCGCTGGTGTTCGAGGAACACCGTGCACTGGGCGGTGCGGCGGCCAAGGGCGCACGGCTGAACTACCTGCGCAACCTGTGGGTCAGCGCCGTACGCAACCTGCCGGGCATCGAAGTCACCACCCCGGACGATCCGCGTCTGTACTGCGGCATCACCTCGATGCGCTTTACCCGGCATGCCGACCAGCAGGCGATGGTCGAGCGCCTGCTCGGCGAGTACAACCTGTTTACCGTCGTACGCCACGGGGCCGCATGCGGGCCGTGCATCCGCATCACACCGGCGCTGACCACCACGGCCGCGGAAATCCAATTGCTGATTCGGGCACTCGACGAACTGCGCTAAACCGTGTACTTGTCGAAGTCCTCGGGTTTGATCTGCGACGACACCGCAAAGGTGTCGATGCCGATCGTGAGATGACCGAAGAAACCGTCCTCATGGGAATCGCGGCTGATCGGCCAGACCGTCAGCGTCGAGGCTTCTCCGCCCATCCGGGTGTAGTAATGGTCCTGGCAGTTGTTCAGTGGCGAGGACGCCCGCCCGCGATACGCCCTGGCGTTGAGTACCGAACGTGAGACGACTTCGGGAAAGTACAGCTGCCCGACCCAGGCCACATTGCGTTCGTCCAGATATTCGCTGCCGACAACGATGCGCACCGCCACATGAATATGCAACGCCCGGCCGGCATAGAACCCCGGATAGATCGTGGTGAATCGCACCCTGCCCTTGTGATCGCTGAACTGGCCGCCGCGCAGGTAGGTGTCATCGTCGGTTCGCGGGATGGAACCGATGTCCTCGACATCGACTTCCTGATCCGGGTTGATCCGGCTCCAGCCCGAATAAGTCCCTCGAGCATTGCAGTGCCAGATATCCACCAGCGCGCCGCTGACCGGTTCGCCGGTCATGGCATCGACGATGGTCAGGCGCAACAGCAAAGGCAGTCCCTCGGCGCCTTCGCTGATGTTGCGGCGCAACAGTCTGGGATTGCGAAAATATGGCCCGGCGACTTGCTCGGGCGCCAGCTGATAAACGGGTGGCAATGACGGCTGGTGATCCATGATGCGTTCTCTCTTCCATAAGAAAAACGCAGGTTAGCGCCATGAAAAAGACGTCGTGCGATAACTATGTATCGCGCAATGTCGCCACGGATTTTTCCCCGGCAAAAAAAAAACGGTGCGCCGACCAAGCGCACCGTAAAGCCGTAGAACACACAACGAAGTGTCGGGTGAAGCGATCAGTCCAGCAACGCCAGCGCCTCGGCGGTGCATTCCTGAATGCGGGCCCAGTCGCCGTTCTTGATCCACTCGGGATCGAGCATCCAGCTACCGCCCACGCACATGACGTTTTTCAGCGCCATGTAGCTCTTGATATTGGCAGGTCCCACGCCACCGGTCGGGCAGAATTTCACTTCGCCGAACGGACCGCCGAGGGCCTTGATGGCCGCCACGCCGCCGCTGACTTCAGCCGGGAACAGCTTGAAGCGGCGATAACCCAGACCATAGCCTTCCATGATGCCGGAGGCGTTGCTGATGCCGGGCAACAGGGGGATCGGGCTTTCAACGCTGGCTTCCAGCAGGTCACGGGTGATGCCCGGGGTGACGATGAATTGCGAACCGGCCGCTTCGGCAGCGGCCAGCATGTTGCGGTCGAGTACGGTGCCGGCGCCGGTCACCAGCTCCGGGCGCTGTTCGCGCAGGATCTGGATCGCCTTGAGGCCGAACTGCGATCGCAGGGTCACTTCCAGCGCGGTGAGGCCACCGGCGGCCAGGGCATCGGCCAGCGGCAGCACGTCCTGTTCACGGGCGATGGTGATCACCGGCAGGATCCGCGCCTTGGCGCAGAGGCTGTCGATCAGGGCAACTTTGTCCGCCATGGAAACGGTCGGGGATGGGGTTGTCATAGCGGCTGTTCCTTGGCTCATGGGCACCAGTAAATCTCTAGCGTGGGTTGCAGAAACGCGCGAACCGGCATGGCGGCGACGTCGGTGGATGCCAGTGCGGCATTCAGGGTGGTCAGTTTCGACTGACCGGAAATCGACAGAATCTTGTGCCTGGCCGAAGCCAGCAGCGCCCGGCTCATGGTCAGGCGTTGACGCGGCACACTCGGCGCCAGCATCGGCCAGCAACGACGGGTGCCATCGGCTTGCAGGGCTTGCGTCAGGTTCGGACTGTCCGGGAACAGCGATGCGGTATGGCCGTCATCGCCCATGCCCAGCACGAGCACGTCGATGGGTGGCAACTCGGCGAGCAACCGATCGGCGTGCTCGGCAGCCTGCTCGACGTTGGCCGCCGCACTGTAGAGGCTGAGGAACTGCGCCTTGGCTGCCGGGCCCTTGAGCAGATACTGCTTGAGCAGACCGGCGTTGCTGTCGGCGTGCTCAACCGGCACCCAGCGCTCGTCGGCCAGGGTCACGACAACCTTCGACCAGTCCAGCTCCTGCCTGGCCAGGTGCTGGAAAAACGCCACCGGGCTGCGGCCGCCGGACACCACCAGTACGGCGCTGCCGCGTGCGGCCAGTGCCTCGCTCAACTGCTTGGCGACACTCAGCGCCAGGCCTTCGGCGAGCAGCACCGGGCTCTTGAATTCATGGACATTCACGCCCTCGGGCAGCTTCACATCAGATATCGCCATACCACGACCTCCCGTCCCGCGTGATCAGTGCAATGGAACTCATCGGCCCCCACGACCCGGCCGCATACGGCTTGGGCGCATCACCGGATTTCTTCCACCCGGCGATCAACTGGTCACACCATTTCCACGCGGCTTCGATTTCATCTTTACGGACAAACAGGTTCTGATTGCCGTTCATCACTTCCAGCAACAACCGCTCGTAGGCATCGGGAATCCGCGCGCTGCGCCAGGTGTCGGAGAAATTCAGTTGCAACGGACCGCTGCGCAACTGCATGCCCTTGTCGAGGCCCTGATCCTTGGTCATCACCCGCAGGGAAATCCCTTCGTCCGGTTGCAGGCGGATGATCAGTTTGTTGCTGATCTGCAGACGCTGCTCCGGAGCGAAGATGTAGTGCGACGGTTCCTTGAAGTGAATGACAATCTGCGACAGCTTCTGCGGCATGCGCTTGCCGGTGCGCAGGTAGAACGGCACACCGGCCCAGCGCCAGTTGCGGATGTCGGCACGCAGGGCAACGAAGGTTTCGGTATCGCTCTGGGTATTGGAATTCGGCTCTTCGAGGTAGCCCGGTACGGATTTGCCTTCGCTGTGCCCGGCGATGTACTGCCCGCGCACCACCTGAGTGGTCAGGCCTTCCGGGCTGATCGGCGCCAGGGCCTTGAGCACTTTGACTTTTTCATCACGGATGCTGTCGGCGGACAGGTCGGCCGGCGGGTCCATGGCGATCAGGCAAAGCAGTTGCAGCAGGTGGTTCTGGATCATGTCACGCAGTTGGCCGGCCTTGTCGAAATAGCCCCAGCGACCTTCGATGCCGACCTTCTCGGCCACGGTGATTTCCACGTGGGAAATGTAATGCTGGTTCCACTGGGTTTCGAACAGGCTGTTGGCGAACCGCAGGGCGATCAGGTTTTGTACCGTCTCTTTGCCCAGGTAATGGTCGATGCGGTAGGTGCGATTCTCCGGGAAGTATTGCGCCACGGCGTCGTTGACCTTGCGCGAGGATTCCAGGTCCGAGCCGATCGGTTTTTCCAGCACCACGCGGGTGTTTTCCGCCAGACCGACGTTCGCCAGGTTCTCGCAGATCGCGCCGTAAACCGCCGCCGGGGTGGCGAAGTAGGCAATCATGCGTTGCGTATTGCCGGCCAGCTCGGCCAGCGCCGCGTAATCTTCAGCCTTGAGGAAGTCGACGTGCAGGTAGGTCAGGCGCGCCAGAAAGCGCTCGGCCACGGCCTCGTCCAGTTCCTTGCCCACGTAGCGGCGCAGCTCGGCAGCAATGAATGCCAGGTGCTGCTGCTCGGTGCCCGCTTCACGGGCCAGCGCGATAATACGTGTGTCCTCATGCAGCAGGCTGGCGCCATCGAGGTGGTAAAGGGCAGGAAACAGCTTGCGCAGGGCCAGATCGCCCAAGGCGCCGAACAAGGCGAAGGTGCACGGTTCAACCGTAATCGAAGGCATGATGTTTGTTCTTTTATCAAGTTAAGCTACAAATACCTTTTTTCAAGGTATCACTCAAGGGAAAATGTAGTAATAACCACAACATTTTCGCAAAATACAGATTCCGAGTGGTGGTCGATCGGAGCCATCAGTAGGATAGGCCACCGTCACGGGCCCCATCAAAGGCCCAATTTGCATGGCCGCGCGCTTATCGGCGCCGGTGAATCTCAGGAAATCCATATGGACCGCGTGCGAAATTTACTGGAACAGATCCAGAGTCGCCTTGAAGAGCTGAACAAGGCCGAACGCAAAGTCGCCGAAGTGATCCTGCTCAACCCACAGCAGGCCACCCGCTTCAGCATCGCCGCCCTCGCCCAGGCCGCTTCTGTCAGTGAACCGACCGTCAACCGCTTCTGCCGTTCGTTCGGCGTCAGCGGCTACCCCGAACTCAAGCTGCAACTGGCCCAGAGCCTGGCCAGTGGCGCGGCTTACGTCAGCCGCGCAGTGGAAGCCGACGACAATCCCGAGGCTTACACACAAAAGATTTTCGGCAGCGCCATTGCCTCGCTGGACAGCGCCTGCCAGGCGCTCGACCCGAACCTGATCAGCCGCGCCGTCGACCTGTTGATCCAGGCCCGGCAGATTCACTTCTTCGGTCTCGGCGCCTCGGCTCCGGTGGCTCTGGATGCGCAGCACAAATTCTTCCGCTTCAACCTGGCGGTCACCGCCCATGCCGACGTGCTGATGCAACGCATGATTGCTTCGGTGGCGCACACTGGCGAGCTGTTCGTGATCATTTCCTACACCGGGCGTACCCGAGAGCTGGTGGAAGTGGCGCGCATCGCCCGGGAGAACGGCGCCTCGGTGCTGGGCCTGACCGCCGAGAACTCGCCGCTGGCCAAGGCCAGCACCCTGAGCCTGAACATTCCGCTGCCGGAAGACACCGACATCTACATGCCGATGACTTCGCGGATCATTCAGTTGACGGTGCTGGATGTACTGGCGACGGGGATGACCTTGCGTCGCGGGGTGGATTTCCAGCCGCATCTGCGCAAGATCAAAGAGAGCCTGAATGCGAGCCGGTATCCGGTGGGTGACGAGTTCAACTAACTAGGGCCTGATAAATTTTTATTGGATGAGCCGGCCTCATCGCTGGCGAGCCAGCGATGAGGCCGGCAGCAACAAACTAAACTCCAGCCCAAGCCTGCAAACTCAAATGCGCCTTCTCCCCCGGCGCCAGATGCAGGCTGTCGGTGCCCCCCGCCGCCGCTTCGACACAGACAAATTCCGAGACTTCATCCCAGGTCACGCCCAGCAACGGCCGCGCCCCCGGATGCCACACCACCGTGTCCGCACTGTCACCGGTATCGATGCACAATTCACGCTGCCAGGCGTGATCCTTGAGTTGCAATTCGCCGTCGTGCTGGAACACGCGCTGACAGCCGCCATCGACCCGCAACTCACCTTCCTGTTGGCAGACTTCACGGTTCAACTGATCGTATCCGTGCGCCCCTTCGAGCCCAGACAGCGCTATCTCGCTCACGTCGCCAATACGCCAGTAAGCGTGCAAAGCCTGGCTCAACTGGCACGGCATGTCGTCCTGATGCTCGGTACTCAGGCGCAATTCCATGCGTTCGCCCAGGTGCGCGTGCAGATCCACCTGCCAGTCACACAGCTGCAATTGCCAATGCAGGCGTACGCCGTCGTCGGCGGTGCTGCTGTCGAGCAGTTTCCAGTCCAGCAGTCGCGCCCAGCCATGGGACGGCCAAGCGTTTTCACTCGGATGGCGGCCGTACCACGGCCAACAGACGGGTACGCCACCACGGATTGCGCCGACATGCGGCCACTTCGCCGCGCACCATAACCACGGCTTTTGCCCGCGCGGCTGAAAGTGCAGCAATTGCGCCCCCTGACGACTGAACACCGCCTGACACAACGGATGGTCGATCACCAGCACATCGCGCATCTGATAGCGCTCCCAGGCGAACACCGGTCGTTCGCGCAAGGATTTGAAAAAGCGTTGCAGCGGATGCTCATGCATTTGCCACGGTCCTGAACTCGTCTTTCACAGGGCTGCGCCGCCCTCAAAAAAAAGCGGACAGCCTTGGCCGTCCGCAAATATGCGCACATGGAGAGGAGCTTATCGCAACAGCGTTAGAACGTAGACTGAATTTTCAGGCCGGCGACCAAAGCGTTGTCCACTTCATCCACACCACCCGGATGAGTGATGTATTGCAGGTTAGGACGCACGGTCAGCCAGTTGGTGACGTGGAAGCCGTAGTTGATCTCGTAGTTGTATTCGGTCTCGCGAATCGGCGAGAACACCGGATTGTCGTAGTCCGAAACACCGTTGGAGACGTTCAGCAGCTCGGCGTTCTTCTTCACGTCGTCGTTGACGTGGATACGCGCCGCACCGATACCGATGTCATCCTTCGGACGGGCGTCGAACGGGCCTTTGTAGACAAACATCACCGACTGATAGTTATCGATGAAGTTGGTGTCCTTGTCGTGGAACGTGGCGTTGGCCGCGATGTTCAGACCACGGGAAGCGTCACCGTTGTGGCTGGTGAGTTGCTGTTGCGCTACGAACCAGTAGCCGTGCTTGCTGCTGTGGGTGCGGTAGGCATTACCGGTGGTTGCCGCGTCGTTGCCGTTGATGTCTTCACGAACATCGGCGGCATCGGCCGTGCTCTTGTAGTAACCCACACGGTATTCGCCGGGCAGGCTGTTGACTTTCGGCGACCAGACCAGCTCGACCGGCAGCACGGTACCTTTGGTGCCGCTGCCGCTGAGCTTGAAGCCGTTACCGTGTTCCAGCTGCGACGGGTTCTGGTTGTACGCGCCGATCTGCGCGTAGAGCTCGTCGTTGATGTTGTACTTCACGCGGATCGCGGCCTGACTGACAGGCCAGTTGTACCAGATGTTGGTGGCCCAGTTACCGACCTGCGAGCCGCAGAACGCCAGGTTCTGGAAGTCGCACGGGAAGGTATTGAAGTCTTCGCCTTCACCGAAGTAACCGGCCTTGACGTCGAGCTTGTTGTCGAAGAACTGGTGCTGAATCCACAGTTGGGTCAGGCGCACCATGTGGCCACGACCGTAGACTTCCTGCGAGGAAGACAGGGTGCCGGCACGCGGATCGCCAACGCGATCATTGGAGATGTTCTGACCGTTACGGTTGGTCAGCTGGATCTTGGCCTGAGTGTTGTCCCAGCCCCAGAGTTTCTGCAGGTCCAGAGCCACGCCCAGACCGAACTGGTCGCTGTAGCGGCCGGTCTTGTCGTCGTTGTAGCCGCCATGCAGGTTGGCGCCCATCTCACCGACGTAGTCAGCCTTGATGTCGATGCCTTGCTCGATCAATTTGGTCCGCTCGCCACCCCAGTCACCCGTCATCCATTTGGAATCGGAGCTGAATGCATCGGCGGCCATGGCATTGCCGGCCATGACCAATGCGGCCGCGGCTGACACTTGGCAGATCAACCGGGCATTGACGTGTTTCTTTTTCATCCCTACATCCTCGTCTTTATTGTTATTAACTGTTTTTTTCCAACGCGGTTTACATTCCCTGCAGAAATGAGCCTGTTGCAGGCTCACCCCCACATTGATTTCTTACCGACCTTTGAACTGAGCGACATTGGCGCTGTGCGCTTCGGTCTTCGGCAGACCCGCCACACCCAGGCGCTCGCCGCTCTTGGCATCGAACAGCAGCACTTTCGACGGATCGAATTGCAGGGTCAGGGTCTCGCCCACCTGCGGTGCCACGTCCGGCGCCAGTCGGCAGCAAACCTTGGTCTCGTTGAGGTTGACGAACACCAGGGTGTCCGGACCGGTCGGTTCGGTAACCTGCACTTCAGCCTTGATGCCCGGCAGGCCGTTGCCTTCGCCATTGGCCAGCGCGATCTGCTCCGGACGCAGGCCGAGGATCACTTCGCGGTCTTCGAGACCGGCATCCTGCATCGCCATCGGCAGTTCGCAACGGGCCTGGCCGCTGTCAAGCAGCGCCACCAGACGACCGTCCTTGCGTTGCAGGCGCAGCGGGATGAAGTTCATCGGCGGCGAACCGATGAAGCTCGCCACGAACAGGTTGGCCGGGTCGTTGTAGATCTCCTTCGGCGTACCGAACTGCTGGATGATCCCGTCCTTCATCACCGCCACCTTGTCGCCCAGGGTCATCGCTTCGATCTGGTCGTGGGTCACGTAGACGGTGGTGGTTTTCAGACGCTGGTGCATCAGTTTCATTTCGGTGCGCATCTCGACCCGCAGCTTGGCGTCGAGGTTGGACAGCGGTTCGTCGAACAGATAGATCTTCGGTCGACGCGCCAGGGCACGGCCCATGGCGACGCGCTGTTGCTGGCCACCGGAGAGCTGGCCCGGCTTGCGATTGAGCAGGTGCTCGATCTGCAACAGCTTGGCCACCCGGGCGACTTCTTCGTCGATGGCCGATTGAGGCATCTTGCGGATCTTCAGACCGAACTCGATGTTCTCGCGCACGCTCATGGTCGGGTACAGCGCGTAAGACTGGAACACCATGGCGATGTCACGATCTTTCGGGCTCATGCCGCTGACGTCCTGGTCGCCGATCATGATCGCGCCGCCGGTGATGGTTTCCAGGCCGGCGATGCAGTTCATCAGGGTCGACTTGCCGCAGCCCGAAGGCCCGACAAGGATCAGGAACTCACCGTCCTTGATCGACAGTTCGATGTTCTTCAGGGTGTCCGGCAGACCGGCACCGTAGGTCTTGTTTACATTGCGAAGTTCGAGCGTAGCCATGATTACCCCTTGACTGCGCCGGCTGTCAGCCCGCGCACGAAATACTTGCCTGCGACCACATAGACCAGCAGGGTCGGCAGCCCGGCGATCATCGCCGCCGCCATGTCCACGTTGTATTCCTTGGCCCCGGTGCTGGTGTTGACCAGGTTGTTCAGCGCCACCGTGATCGGTTGCGAGTCCCCGCTGGAGAACACCACGCCGAACAGGAAGTCGTTCCAGATCTGGGTGAACTGCCAGATCAGGCAGACCATGATGATCGGGGTCGACATCGGCAGGATGATCCGGCGGAAGATCGTGAAGAACCCCGCACCGTCCAGGCGTGCGGCCTTGATCAGTGCATCCGGAATGCTCACGTAGTAGTTACGGAAAAACAGCGTGGTGAACGCCAGCCCGTAGACCACGTGCACGAACACAAGGCCGGTGGTGGTGCTCGCCAGGCCCATCTTGCCGAGGGTGAACGACGCAGGCAGCAGCACGGTCTGGAACGGCAGGAAGCAGCCGAACAGCAACAGGCCGAAGAACAGCTGCGAACCCTTGAAGCGCCAGAACGACAGCACATAGCCGTTCAACGCACCGATGGCGGTGGAGATGATCACGGCCGGAACGGTGATCTTGATCGAGTTCCAGAAGTAGCCGTCAACGGTCGCCCAGGCTTTCACCCAGCCGATGCCGCTGACCACGGTCGGCCAGCTCAGCAGGTTGCCGGTGGAGATGTCTTCCGGGGTCTTGAAGCTGGTCAGCAGCATGACCACCAGCGGCACCAGATACAGCAGGACCGCAAGGATCAGCACCGCGTAGATCGCGATGCGACTCAGGCTGATGGAAGGTTTGACAGCGAGACTAGTCATGACGCTTGGTCCTCAGCTCGGAGTACAGGTAAGGCACGATGATCGCCAGGATCGCACCGAGCATCAGGATTGCACTGGCCGAGCCCATGCCCATCTGCCCACGGCTGAAGGTGAACGAGTACATGAACATCGCCGGCAAATCGGAGGAGTAACCCGGGCCGCCGGCCGTCATGGCCGCCACCAGGTCGAAGCTCTTGATCGCGATGTGCGCCAGAATCATCACCGCACTGAAGAACACCGGACGCAGGCTTGGCAGCACCACTTTCCAGTAAATGTGCGGCATGCTCGCGCCGTCGATCTGGGCGGCACGGATGATCGACTGATCAACGCCACGCAGACCGGCGAGGAACATCGCCATGATGAAGCCCGAGGCTTGCCAGACCGCCGCGATCACCAGGCAATACACCACACGATCCGGGTCGATCAGCCAATCGAGACGGAAGCCTTCCCAGCCCCAGTCCCGCAGCAATTTGTCCAGGCCCATGCCCGGGTTGAGCAGCCATTTCCACGCGGTACCGGTGACGATCATCGAGAGCGCCATCGGGTACAGGTAAATGGTGCGGATAAAGCCTTCGCGACGGATTCTCTGGTCGAGGAAAATCGCCAGCGTCACGCCGATCACCAGGGTGATGGCGATGAACATGCCGCCGAACACGGCCAGGTTCTTGCTCGCCACCCACCAGCGGTCGTTGTCGAACAGCCGTGCGTACTGCGCCAGCCCTGCCCACTTGTAGTTCGGCAGGAAGGTCGACGAGGTGAACGACAGGACAAACGTCCAGAGGATATAGCCATAGAAGCCCACCAGAACGATGAACATGCTCGGCGCCAGTACCAGTTTCGGTAGCCAGCGCTGCAATGCGTCGAACGGCGAGGCCTTGCTGAACACAGCAACAGAACTCATGGGAAGATCCAGTAGAAGGATTAAGAATTACGGATGCGATCCCTGTGGGAGCCAGCCTGCTGGCGATTGCGTTGTGTCAGCTCACACTTTCAGTGGCTGACAGTCCGCTATCGCGAGCAGGCTCGCTCCTACAGGCCAAGCATTACTTGGCAGCCTTGACGGCAGTGCCGAGTTTTTTGGCCGCGTCGGCCGGGTCGGCTTTCGGGTCGTTGATGTAGTTGGTCACGACATCGAAGAACGCACCCTGTACGGCCAGCGTGGTCGCCATGTTGTGCGCCATGCTCGGCTGCAGGCCGCCGGTCTTGGCGTCTGCCAGGAAGTCCTTGGCAGCGGTCTGGGCGCAGGAGTCGAAACCGTACTTGCCCATGTCGGCGAGCATGTCGTTGCGCACAGGGATCGAACCCTTGTTGATGCTGAAGACTTTCTGGAAGTTTTCACCCAGCACGACTTTGGCGATGTCCTGCTGACCGGCCGCGGTGCCCGCGTCCTTCTGCTTGAACACGGCCAGGGAGTCGATGTTGTAGGTGAACGCCTTGTCGGTGCCCGGGAAGGCTACGCACTCGTAATCCTTGCCGGCGACTTTCTTGGCGGCGGTCCATTCGGACTTGGCCCAGTCGCCCATGATCTGCATGCCGGCCTTGCCGTTGATGACCTTGGCCGCTTCCAGATTCCAGTCCTGGCCTTTGCCGTCGACGTCCATGTAGGTCGCGACTTTCTTCAGCTCGGTCAGGGCCTTGACCATTTCCGGACCGGTCAGGGCAGCGTTGTCCAGATCGACCAGGGCTTTCTTGTAACCATCAACGCCCATCACCGACAGCACGACCGCTTCGAACACAGTGCTGTCCTGCCAAGGCTGACCGCCGTGAGCCAGCGGAATGAAGCCCGCAGCCTTGAGCTTGTCACCGGCGGCGTAGAATTCTTCAAGGGTGGTCGGGGCTTTGGCGATACCGGCCTTTTTGAAGACTTCCGGGTTGATCCACAGCCAGTTCACGCGGTGAATGTTCACCGGCACGGCCACGTAATCACCGTCGTACTTCACGGTATCGGAGACTTTCTTGTCGAGCAGGCTGTCCCACTTCTCGGACTTGGAAACGTCCTTCAGCACGTCCGTGTCGAGCAGACCGGTCGAGGCCCATTCCTGGATGTCGGGGCCTTTGATCTGGGCCACGCCTGGCGGGTTGCCGGCGACGGCACGGCTTTTCAGCACGGTCATGGCAGTCGCACCGCCACCGCCGGCGACAGCGCCGTCTTTCCAGGTGAAACCGTCTTTTTCCACTTGTGCCTTGAGCACATCGACGGCGGCTTTTTCGCCACCGGAAGTCCACCAATGCACGACTTCCACCGAACCTTTGGATTCGGCAGCGGAAACACTCAGGGGCAGCACAGCGAGCGGGAACAGGGAGGCGACAGAAATGACAGTAGCGAGGCGAGAAATCGCATTCATCTGAGATGTACCTTTCTTGTTGTTATGCATGCAAGTCTGGTGCTTGCGCTGCACACGAGTTTAAACAGAGCGTTTCCCCTCGCAGGTAACGAAGGGACGCGCAAATGTCACCGCATGGTTACACAGGAACGGGCCGGGACGACTGCGCCAGCGCCGTCGCCATGCTCGGCGCCAGCGGCAGCCGCGGAATCAGCACCGCCTGCCAGGCGTGATACAGATCGGGTTTGCCCGCCCAGATATCGGCACTTGGACGGTTCTGCGGATCGAGTTCGTGGTGCCAGCTGCCGTCGCAGCGGTCGATGAAATTCGCTTCGCAGAATTCCCAGAATAGCCGGTACCAGGCTTCGTACTGCGCATCGCCGGTGCGCTTGAGCAAGGCACTGGCGGCGGCGCTGGCTTCGGCGTGGGTCCAGTGCAAGCGATGGCGCACCACGGCTTTGTTGTTCCAGTCGAGGGTGTAGACAATGCCCGGGGCGCCATCGACATCCCAGCCATGACGGCAGTTGTGCTCGAACAGCTTCTGCGCATCGGTGACCAGCCAGCCGGGCGTGAGCATGCCGGCCTGCACCCGCGCCGCTTCGAGGTGCAGCAACAGCCGCGCCCACTCGAAACCGTGGCCCGGCGTGGTGCCGTAGGGGCGGAAGCCGTCGGCGGGATTGTCATGGTTGTAATCGCGCAGCGGCTGCCAGTTTCGGTCGAAATGTTCGATCACCAGGTAATCGTTGGCGGCGGCATGACCGTGGATCACCCGCTCGACGATACGCTGTGCACGCACCAGCCAGCGCGGGTCTTCGGTGGCATCGGCCAGCGCGAGGAACGCTTCGGTGGCGTGCATGTTGCTGTTGGCGCCGCGGTAGGCTTCTTCTTCGCGCCAGTCACGGTTGAAGAATTCGCGCATGGCGCCCTCTTCTTCGCTCCAGAAATACGTGTCAATGATGTCGATGGCATCGTCCAGCAATGCCTGCGCGCCGGGACGCTGGGCGACCACGGCGGAGCTCGCCGCGAGGGCCACGAAAGCATGCAGATAAGCATTCTTGCCGGTGTTGCCGTCGCGGTGTTCGGCGACGGCGAACCAGCCACCGTGCAGCGCATCACGCAACGGACCGCGCAATGCCGCAATGCCGTGATCAACCAGGTCGGCGAATCCCGGCAGGCCCTGAATGTGGGCCATGGCGAAGCTGTGGGTCATGCGCGCGGTGTTCATGGTTTCGGCTTGCGCGCCGGCCTGGAGCTGACCGCGCTCATCGAGGTTGCCGAAGCCTTCGGGCAATCGTGAAGCCTTGGCAAACGCCAGCAGGCGCAGGCCTTCATCGGCGAGCCATTGCTGGTGGGCAGGGGCGTTCAGCCAACTGCTGAAGCCCGGATTGAAGAGATCCATGGAAGGCCTTTTTTGTTGTTATGACTGCGGGCAGTCTAAACAACGGGGCGGGGCTGGCTTGTAACGAAGGGGACGGGTTTTGTCACCATCCGGTGACATTCGGATCAATCCGCCGAGCGCGGCAATTGCAGGGTCACGCGCAATCCGCCTTCACGCAGATTTTGCAACGTCACTTCACCGCCATGACTATGGGCAATGTTGCGGGCGATCCCCAACCCGAGCCCATACCCCTGCTGCTGTCCCGCCAAGCGGAAGTGCGGCTCGAACACCTGCTCCAGCCGCTGCTCCGGCACGCCAGGCCCTTCGTCATCGACGTGCAGCACGAAAGCGCTTTCGTCGTCGTCAATGTGCAGGTGTGCGTTCTGCCCGTACTTCAATGCATTGTCGATCAGGTTGCCGATGCAGCGCTTGAGCGCCAATGGCTTGCCCGGATACGCCGCCAGCGCCCGTCCCTGCTGGGTTACGCGGCCATTGCCGTTGGGCGCCAGATAGGGTTCCACCAGACAGTCGAGCACATGGTTCAGATCCACCGGCTCGATGTTTTCGTGAATATCGGTGTCCTTCACGCATTGCAGCGCGCCTTTGACCAGCAGTTCCAGCTCGTCCAGATCGCGGCCGAACTTGGTTTGCAGTTGTTCGTCTTCGAGCAGTTCGACCCGCAGTCGCAGGCGGGTGATCGGCGTGCGCAGGTCATGGGAAATCGCGCTGAACAACTGACTGCGCTCGGTGAGGTAACGACTGATGCGTTCGCGCATGGTGTTGAACGCACGACCCACTTCCACCACCTCACTGCCACCGCCCTCGGCCACCGGCTCGACGTCCGCGCCCAGCGACAAGTCCCGGGCCGCCCGCGCCAGACGCTTGAGCGGCCGGCTCTGCCAATGCACCAGCAAGCCGATGAACAACAACAGAAAACCGCTGGTGAAGACAATGAACCACACCTGCTGCGTCGGCAGGCCTTGCTCTTCGAGACTGGTGTAGGGCTCGGGCAACAGCGAGGCGATGTACAGCCATTCACCGGGCGCCAACTGGATCTGAGTCACCAGGACCGGCGGATTCACCGGTTCCAGGGTCAGTGCGTAATGCGCCCAGGAGCGTGGCAACTCATCGAGCTTCAAACCGGCGTTGAAGATCCGCAGATCATCGGGGCTGACGAAGGTCACCAGAATGTCGGTGTCCTGGCCCAATGACTGACGCAGCACTTCATCCACCGCCTGGAGCACCGCTGCCTTGCGCGGTGTGACCGGCAGCACTTCCATGCCCAGCGGTTTGTCGTTCAGTGTCACCACAAATCGCGTGCCACCCATGCTGCGCAACTGATCGAGCACCAATGGCCGGTAGGCCACCGGTAGCGAACGGAAGTAACTGACGCTGGCGGTCATCGAGTGGGCGAGGCTGCGGGCGCTGGTGACCAGGCCTTCGAGCTGGGTCGCGCGCAACTGGGACACCCAGATCACGCTGGACAACGTCTGCGCAAACAACACCGCCAGCAACGTCAGCAGCAACATCCGCCCGAGCAGCGAGCGCGGCATCGGCACTTTGCTTGCGATGTTGCGCAGAAACTCAGTGGCCATTGCCGGCAACCACATTGGCCGCCAGTTGGTAGCCGCTGCCGCGCACGGTACGGATCAATCGTGGCGGCTTTTCGGTGTCGCGCAGGCGCTGACGCAAACGGCTGACGGCCATATCGACGATCCGATCGAGAGGCATCAGATCCCGGCCACGGGTGGCATTGCCGATGGTGTCGCGATCGAGGATTTCCTGGGGGTGATCGAGGAACAGCTTGAGCAGTGCGAAGTCGGCGCCGGACAGAATCACTTCCTCGCCGTCGTTGTGGAACAGTCGATGACTGACCATGTCCAGTCGCCACTCATCGAAGGCCAGCACTTCACTGCCGCTGCGCTCCTGACCGAACTGGGCGCGGCGCAGCAAGGCCTTGATTCGCGCTTGCAGTTCGCGAGGGCTGAAAGGTTTGCCGAGGTAGTCGTCGGCGCCCAGCTCCAGACCGATCACCCGATCGGCCTCGTCGGAGCTGGCGGTGAGCATGATGATCGGCACCTGGGCCTGACGCGGATGCTGACGCACCCAGCGGCACAGGCTGAAGCCGTCTTCATCGGGGAGCATGACATCAAGGATCACCAGATCGCTCGGTGCCTCGTTCAGCGCCTGGCGAAAACCGGCGCCGTCGGCCGTGGCCCGTACCTGAAAACCCGCGCGGGTCAGGTAGGTTTCCAGCAACTCGCGTATCTCCTGGTCGTCATCGACCAACAAAATCGACTTGTTGACTGAACTCACTTCGAAGGCATCCTTGTTGTTGGAATTGGGCGGATTATGCCTTAAGAACCTTGGTTTTTTGTTGTCTGTTCTGGCCTCTTCGCTGGCAAGCCAGCTCCCACAGGAATGCAGACATTTTCAGAATGTGAACAAGACCTTGTGGGAGCTGGCTTGCCAGCGATGAAAGCGACTCGGCTTCAAGCCTGTTCGAGCGCCACTCCCGCACCGACGAGCCCCGAGTACGGCGCCGTCACCAGCCACACCGGAATGCCCTTGAAGTAATCGCTCATGCAGCCCTTGTCGGCAAAGCTGCGGGCGAAACCGCTTTCGAGGAAGAAATCGGCAAAGCGCGGAATCACGCCGCCAACGATGTACACGCCGCCGCGACCGCCAGTGGTCAGGACATTATTGCCGGCCACACGACCGAGCCAGCAGCAGAACTGCTCCAGCACTTCCAGGGCAATCGGATCGCCCGCAAGGCCCGCTGCAGTGATGGCTTCCGGCGTATCGAATTTGGGCTCATGGCCATCCACCGCGCAGATCGCCCGGTACACCCGAGGCAGGCCAGCGCCGCTCAACGCCGTTTCCGCGCTGACGTGGCCGATTTCATTATGGATGTGTTGCCAGAGCTGGGTTTCACGCGGGCTGCTCAGCGGCAGGTCGACGTGACCACCTTCCCCCGGCAACGCGGCAAACCGGCCTTCGCCCAGATCGAGCAGGGTGCCGACACCCAGACCGGTGCCCGGGCCGATCACCACCGCCGGACGCAACGGCTCTGGCTCGCCTTCGCAGACCACACGGAATTCGCCGGGCTGCAAACGGGTCATGCCCAGCGCCATGGCCGAGAAGTCGTTGATCAGCAGCAATTGCTCGACCTGCAACGCCTGGCAGAACGCCTTGCGGCTCAGGCGCCAATGGTTGTTGGTGAACTTGAATTCGTCGCCGCTGACAGGACCTGCCACCGACAGGCATACCGAACCGATGGCGCCCGGCGCCAGGCCGAGCCCGCTCAGGTAGAGGCTGATTGCCTCTTCCGGGCTGGCGTGGTCGGCTGTGGCCAGCACCTGTACCGATTCGAGCTGTTGATCTTTCCACAACGCGAACCGCGCGTTGGTGCCTCCGATGTCACCGACCAAAGCCAGTTTCAATTAAGCGTCTCCAGGGCAGAAGTGAAGGCGCTGGCGCCCTGCTCTGCCGAGCTGAAGGCCAGACGCATGAAGCCAAACAGTTCGCGACCGCTGCCGATGTTGTTGCCCAACAGGCCTTTGGCGGGTTCGCGCGCTGCAAATTCGGCGGCGTCCACCTTGAGTTCCAAAGTACCTTTGACGCCATCGACGCGGATGATATCGCCCTCTTGCACGCGCGCCAAAGCGCCACCCACATAAGCTTCCGGACTGACGTGGATCGCCGCCGGGATTTTCCCCGACGCGCCGGACATACGCCCGTCGGTGACCAGCGCCACCTTGAAACCGCGATCCTGCAGCACGCCGAGGAACGGCGTCATCTTGTGCAGTTCCGGCATGCCGTTGGATCGCGGACCCTGGAAGCGCATCACCGCGACAAAATCCTTTTCCAGCAGACCGGCCTTGAAAGCGTCGGCCAGATCCTGTTGATCCTGAAACACCATCGCCGGCGCTTCGACGATCTGGTTTTCCAGTGCCACCGCAGACACCTTCATCACACCACGACCGAGGTTGCCTTCCATCACCCGCAAGCCGCCCTCTGCCGAAAACGCACGGGCCACCGGACGCAGGATGTTTTCGTCGAGGCTTTCGGTCGGGCCTTCGCGCCACACCAACTTGCCGTTATCCAGGAACGGCTCTTTGGTGTACTGGCTCAGGCCATGGCCGAGCACGGTGTTGACGTCTTCGTGCAGCAGCCCGGCCTCGAGCAGTTCGCGGATCAGGAACGACATGCCGCCCGCCGCCTGGAAGTGGTTGATATCGGCCTTGCCGTTCGGATAAACGTGGCTCAGGGTCGGCACGACTTCGGAGAGGTCGGCCATGTCCTGCCAGGTCAGTTGAATGCCCGCCGCCATGGCGATGGCCGGCATGTGCAGGGTGTGGTTGGTCGAGCCGCCGGTGGCATGCAGCGCGACGATCGAGTTGACCAGCGCCTTCTCGTCGACGATTTCGCCGATCGGCAGGAAGTTGCCGTTCTGTTTGGTCAGACGCGTGACCTGATGCGCGGCTTCGCGGGTCAGGGCCTCGCGCAGCGGCGTGTTCGGATTGACGAAGGACGCGCCCGGCAGGTGCAGGCCCATGACTTCCATCAGCAACTGGTTGGTGTTGGCGGTGCCGTAGAAGGTGCAGGTGCCGGGGCTGTGGTAGGACTTCATTTCCGATTCCAGCAGCTCTTCACGGGTCGCCTTGCCTTCGGCGTACTTCTGCCGCACGTCGGCTTTTTCCTTGTTGGAAATCCCCGAGACCATCGGCCCGCCCGGCACGAAGATCGTCGGCAGGTGACCGAAACGCAGCGAGCCCATCATCAGGCCCGGCACGATCTTGTCGCAGATGCCGAGCATCAGCGCGCCGTCGAACATGTTGTGGGACAGCGCCACCGCCGTCGACATCGCGATCACTTCACGGCTCGGCAGGCTCAGTTCCATGCCCGGCTCGCCCTGGGTAACGCCGTCGCACATGGCCGGGGTACCGCCGGCGAACTGGCCGACCGAACCGATTTCGCGCAGCGCGTTCTTGATCTGTTGCGGGAAGACTTCGTACGGCTGGTGTGCCGAGAGCATGTCGTTATACGACGACACAATGGCGATGTTCGCCGAGTTCATCATCCGCAGACTGTGCTTGTCTTCGCTGCCGCATCCGGCCACGCCGTGGGCGAAGTTGGCGCACTGCAGCTTGCCGCGCATCGGCCCGTCGGTTGCAGCGCCGCGAATCAGCGCAAGGTAAGCCTGACGCGTGGCGCGGCTGCGGGCGATAAGCCGTTCGGTGACCTCAAGAACGCGGGGATGCATGTGTAGAACTCCAGGCTAACGGATGTGGCGACCTGATTGTCTATGCTGACCAAGGCGCCCGCACGCGTGGGATGACGGGCGGTTTCCTTGACCATTCGGACCAGTTGATTCAGGTCACTCGTTGTAGATAAAACAAAATACTGCCACCAAAAAGGCTTGTTTTCTATTTTTTTGCGAATAATCTTGTAATTCCAACAACAAAACGACGGTGGCGCTGCTCAATGACTCTTCGAATCGCAATCAATGGTTTTGGCCGCATCGGCCGTAATGTCCTGCGCGCACTGTATACCCAGGGCTATCGTCAGGATTTGCAGATCGTCGCCATCAACGATCTGGGCGACAGCGCGATCAATGCGCATTTGCTCAAATACGATACCGTTCACGGCACGTTCGATGCTGAAGTTGCGCATGACAACGAAAGTCTGACCGTCAACGGCGACCGCATTTCTGTCAGCGCCATCCGCAACCCCGCCGAACTGCCATGGGCGGCGGAAAAGATTGATGTGGTGTTCGAATGCACCGGCCTGTTCACCGACCGGGCCAAAGCCGCCGCGCATATTACTGCCGGTGCGCGCAAAGTCATCATCTCGGCCCCGGCCAAGGGCGCCGATGCCACCGTGGTTTATGGTGTGAACCACGACATTCTGCGCCAGTCGCACCAGATCATTTCCAACGCCTCGTGCACCACCAACTGCCTGGCCCCGGTGGCCCAGGTGCTGCACCGGGAACTGGGTATCGAAAGCGGTCTGATGACCACCATCCATGCCTACACCAACGACCAGAACCTGACCGACGTCTATCACACCGACCCGTACCGCGCCCGTTCCGCCACGCAGAACATGATCCCGAGCAAGACCGGCGCCGCCGAAGCCGTGGGCCTGGTGCTGCCGGAACTGGCCGGCAAGCTGACCGGCATGGCCGTGCGCGTGCCGGTGATCAATGTGTCGCTGGTGGACCTTACCGTGCAACTCAAGCGCGAAGCCTCGGCCGACGAAGTGAACGCCTTGATGAAAGCCGCGAGCCAGCATTCGAAAATCCTCGGCTACAACGCCCTGCCGCTGGTCTCGAGCGACTTCAACCATAACCCGCTGTCGTCGATCTTCGACGCCAACCACACCAAATCCAGCGGCAAACTGCTGAAGGTGCTGGCCTGGTACGACAACGAATGGGGCTTCTCCAACCGCATGCTCGATAACTGCCTGGCGCTGTGCAACGCGGAATAAAACGCCTGCCCCCTCCCACAGGTTTTTGATTTCAATCCGAAATCAACACTTGACCACTCGAGCGGATGATAAGCATTATCATTCGCTCGAAATGGATCAGGCCCTCCCGTGAGTCAGTCGCAGTTCAATCACGTTTTCCTCGCCCAGCGCACGTCACTGCTGCGTACGCTGGAACGCATGGTCAACAATCACAGCACCGCCGAAGACCTGTTGCAGGAAACCTACCTACGGGTCACGCGGGCGCTGAGCGAACGAGCCATCGATCACCTTGAACCCTTCGTCTTCCAGACCGCACGCAACCTGGCGCTGGACCATTTGCGTGCCCGCAAGATTCATTCGCGAACCATGGTCGACGACGTGCCGCAGGACGTGGTGCAAAGTGTCGCCGCCCCCGCCAGCAGCGCCGAAGACGCCGCCCATGCCGAACAATTGCTGGAGCGCCTGAACGTGAGCCTTGGTGAACTCAGCCCTCGACAGCAGCAAATCTTCATCCTCAGCCGTCTGCACGGTCACAGTTACCAGGAGATCGCCGAAGAGCTGAGCGTTTCTCTCAGCACGGTACAGAAAGAACTCAAACTGATCATGACCATCTGCATCGGTGTCGCCGAGCGTTTGAATGACGCCTGATGCTGTAGGGCTTTTCTGTATACCTCAGGATCGACTGCACTGATCATCGGGCTTTGTTACCCTTGCCCGACTTTTACGCTTCACTAAAAAACAGCCGTGCACAGACACTGCCGAGGAAAAACCGTGACGGACATCCACCGCCCTCCTTCGCCCGACACGGCGCAGGACGCTGCCAATGCAATGGACCAAGCTCTGGATTGGCTCATTGTGCTCGGCAGCCCGGACGAGGAGCAGTCCCGGCAGTTTCATGCCTGGCTGGCGGCCGATCCGTTGAACGCCCAGGCATTCGCCAAGGCCCAAGCGATCTGGGACGGCCCGCAGATCGCCCAGTGCGCGCAAGACCTCGCGACCAAACCAAAGAAAGTCACCGTCCTCACACGCCTGCGACCGCACTGGAAACCGCTGGCCACCGCAGCGGTGCTGATTCTCGGACTGTTCAGTTTCAGCAACCTGCCGATGCGTCTGCAGGCCGATCACCTGACGGTGGTCGGCGAGCGTCAACGCTTGCAGCTTGAGGACGGTTCGAAAGTCCTGCTCAACACCAATTCCGCCTTTTCCAGCACGATCAACGATCGTCAGCGGGTGGCACGCCTGTATCAAGGCGAAGCGTTTTTCGAGATTCCGGCCAGCCGCAGCCAACCGCTGGAAATCGACGCCGGGCCGGTGAAAGCCAGCGTGCAAGACACCGCGTTCGCCGTGCGCTATCTGGATGGCGTGGCGCAGGTGCAAGTGCAACGTGGCGACGTCGATCTGCGTACGACCCGTGACGATGCCCGCGTGCGTCTGTCCGCCGGGGAAAGCATCCGCATCGGCCCGAATGGTTTCGACCGTCCGGCCAAGGCCGATGCCGCCACCGATCTGGCGTGGGTGCAAGGGCGGCTGATCTTCGAGAACTGTCCGCTGAGCCAGGTGCTGGCGGAGCTGCGCCGCTATTATCCGGGCTTCATCATCAACACCAATGAACACTTGGCCGACGTCGCCGTCACCGGCAATTACCGTCTCGACCAGCCGCTGGATGTGGTGCGTTCGCTTGCTCACATCACCTCAGCCAGGCTTCAGGAATTCCCGGCGTTGGTGATCCTGAACTAAATGAGAATTATTTTTACTCGATAGCCGAAGCTCGTTCGTCTCGTTATAGCCAATGCAATTGATTCGCATCTTTGGACGTGAATCAGCACCTATAAAGATTCGTGCGACACGGAGCGCTATCGATGTCCTCACGCCTTACCCGCCAGACTTCCTCCCCTTCCCGCGTACTGTCGCTGCTGACCGCCGCCATCCTGATGGCCGGCACCGCGCCGCTGATGGCCGCCAACGAGCAGCCGGTACGTAACATGGGCGATTACGCGTTCGCCATCGGCCAGCAACCGCTGGTGTCGGCGCTCAACGCGTTCACTGCCGTCACCGGCTGGCAGGTCGGCTTGCCGGCTGAATTGGGTAAAGGCGTGTCGTCGCCGGGCGTGCGTGGTTCGCTGCCACCGGAAAAAGCCCTGGAGCGCTTGTTGGTGGGGACCAACCTGAGCTTCCGTAAAATCAGCCACAACAATGTCGTGCTGGAAAAACGCATCAACAGCGGCGCACTCAACCTCGAGCAGGTAACCATCAGCGCCACCCGTCAGGAACAGTCAGTCAACAGCGTACCGGCCACCGTCACCGTGCAGACCCGACAGGATCTGGACCGCAACAACGTCAACACCATCAAGGATCTGGTGCGCTACGAGCCGGGCGTCTCCGTGGGCGGCGCCGGCCAGCGCGGCGGGATCAGCGGCTACAACATTCGCGGCATCGACGGTGACCGCATTCTGACTCAAGTAGATGGTGTGGAGGTACCGGACGGCTTCTTCAACGGCCCGTACGCCAAGACCCAGCGCAACTACGTCGACCCGGAAATCGTCAAACGTGTGGAAATCCTCCGCGGCCCGGCCTCGGTGCTGTACGGCAGCAACGCCATCGGCGGCGCGGTGAGCTATTACACCCTCGACCCGGACGACATCATCAAGCCCGGCAAAGATGTCGGCGCCCGCCTGAAGACCGGCTACAGCTCCGCCGACGACAGTTGGCTGAAATCCGCCACCGTCGCCGGTCGCGCCGACCAGTTCGACGGTTTGCTGCACTACAGCCGGCGCGACGGCCATGAAACCGATTCCTACGGCAGCAATAACGGCACCGGCCTGGAGCGCACCGCCGCCAACCCGGAAGACGTGAAAGCCACCAACGTTCTGGCCAAGATCGGCTGGAACTACAACGAAGGTTCGCGTCTGGGCCTGACCTACGAAAAGTACAAGGATGATCGCGACACCGATCAGAAAAGTGCTTACGGCGGCCCGTTCTTCAACGGTGCCCCGACCATTTCCAACAGCGTGCTGCCCGGCGGCATGTACCAGTGGCGCACCGGCAACGACACCGTCACCCGTGAGCGTTTCGGCCTGGAACACAGCTTCGCCCTCGACAGCCTGCTGGCCGACAACGTGAAGTGGAGCCTCAACCACCAGACCGCCAAGACCGACCAGAGCACCGACGAGTTTTACTACCCGATGACCCGTAAAGTGCTGCGTACCCGCGACACGATCTACGAAGAAAAACAATGGGTGTTCGATGCGCAACTGGACAAGGCATTCGCCATCGGTGACACCGATCACGTGCTGACCTACGGCACCACGATCAAACAGCAAAAGGTCACCGGTTCACGCAGCGGCGACGGCAAGTGCCTGGCAGTCGGTCGCGGTTGCACCGCCATCGGCGCCACCAGTGCGACCGACGTGCTGAAGAAGTCCAGCGACTTCCCTGACCCGACCATCAACACCTACAGCCTGTTCGCCCAGGATCAGATCAGCTGGAACAAATGGACCTTCCTGCCGGGCCTGCGCTACGACTACACCCAGCTCAAGCCACATATCACTCAGGAGTTCCTCAACACCGTGGCCGCCGACGGCAAGGGCACGGTCAGCGATCAAAACAAGACCTGGCATAAAGTCTCGCCGAAATTCGGCCTGACCTACGCCCTGACCGACAACTACACCTGGTACGGTCAATACGCCGAAGGCTTCCGCACCCCGACCGCGAAAGCGCTGTACGGTCGCTTCGAGAACAGCACCACCGGCTACAACGTGGCGCCGAACCCGAACCTGGAACCGGAAAAGAGCAAAAGCTATGAAACCGGTCTGCGCGGCAACTTCGAGCAAGGCTCGTTCGACGTGGCGGTGTTCTATAACAAGTACCGCGACTTCATCAACGAAGACGCCGTCACCCCGGGCTACAGCGAGCTGACCTTCCAGTCCAGCAACATCAAGCACGCCACCATCAAGGGTGCCGAAGTCAAAGGTCGCCTGAACCTGGATTCCTTCGGCGCGCCGCAAGGTCTGTACACCCAGGGTTCGATTTCCTACGCCTACGGACGCAACAACGACAACGGCGAGCCGCTCAATAGCGTCAATCCTCTGACCGGCGTATTCGGTCTGGGTTACGACCAGGACAACTACGGCGGCCTGCTGAGCTGGACCGTTGTGAAGAAAAAGGATCGCGTCGACGACACCAACTTCAAGTCGCCGGACGGTGTCAGCAGTCAATTCAAATCCCCGGGCTTCGGCATTCTCGATCTGGCCGGCTACTACAAGGTCACCGACGACGTCACCGTCAGCGGCGGCATCTACAACCTGACCGACAAGAAATACTGGTTGTGGGATGACGTGCGCGGTTACGACAGCGTCGGCGAAGCTTCGGTGACACAACCGGCCAACCTCGATCGCCTGACCCAGCCGGGTCGCAACTTCGCGATCAATCTGGTCTGGGATATCTGATCCGCCCCACCTCACTGCGTGTGTGAATCAGCACGCAGTGAGGTTTTTTTACGTTCCCGTGACTTCTTGTTCGTCTCGTTATCAAGCGCCTCTTTTATCAAGGACATCCCATGAGCACCCCGGAAAAAGCCCTGCGTTCGCAACGCTTGAACCAGATCACCCATGAGCCGCACAGCAAGCTCGATGCACTGGTCAAGGCCCACGCGCCGTTCGAGACCCGCGCCAGTTTCGCCCGCTTCGTGGTCGCGCAGTACCTGTTCCAGTCGGAACTGGTCTCGCTGTACAACGATGCCGAATTGACCGCCATCGTCCCTGATCTGCCGGCCCGCTGCCGCGCCGAAGCGGCCAGGGCCGACCTCGCCGACCTCGACACCGAAGTGCCGGCGCCCGTTGCCGGTGCGGTGAAAAACCCGAGCAAGGCCCGCGCGCTGGGCTGGATCTTCGTGTCCGAGGGTTCCAAGCTCGGCGCTGCGTTCCTGATCAAACGCGCGGTGGCGCTGGACCTGAGTGAAACCTTCGGCGCACGTCACCTCGGCGAGCCTGAAGGTGGCCGGGCCGAAGGCTGGAAAAGCTTCGTGCGCACCCTCGACTCGCTGCCGTTCAGTGCCGAGGAAGAAGCCGAAGTGGAGCAAGGCGCGCTCGATGCGTTCAACCGCTTCACCGTGCTGCTGGAACAGGCTTACGCCACGGAAGCTGAGCCGGCCTGACCCTGATCACACCGCAAAACCCTGTGGGAGCTGGCTTGCCAGCGATGACGGCGTGTCAGACAACATCAATGTCGACTGACCGGACGCTATCGCTGGCAAGCCAGCTCCCACAAGGAATTGCGTAAGTCTGTAAGATTCCTGCCCTGTCTCATAAGCCACTCGCTGAGCCCATGCCCCGACCCGCCTCCTCCCGACTCGCCCGCCTGCTGTTCGGCCTGCTGGCCTACGTCAGCCTCGGCATCGGCCTGATCGCCATCGTCGTGCCCGGCCTGCCGACCACCGAGTTCATCCTGCTCGCCGCCTGGGCCGCGACCCGCAGCTCGCCGCGCCTGAGTGCCTGGCTGGAAAACCACCGGCTGTTCGGGCCGATCCTGAGCAACTGGCGCAATGGCAAGATCATCGCCCGCAAGGCCAAGGTCAGCGCCACCGTCAGCATGCTGCTGTGCGCGACCCTGATGCTGGTGATGCTCGATCACGGCTGGCCGGTCTACCTGGCGATTGCCGGCATGACGCTGGGCAACCTTTGGATCTGGTCGCGCCCGGAATCCCGGCCAGAGATTTCCTGATTTTTCATCGCTTTCCAGGGCATTTCCCCGCGCAAACGTTTTGCCGCGACCGTTCGTCGGCAGACGGCTCATGCCGCCTCGCCTCGCGCCGATGAGCATTGAATGGCGCTGAATGGATTTGGCGAACCGGGCAATTCCGTGCCCCGTAGCCAACAGCTCATTCATTCGCGAGAACGTCCCATGTTCGACTCCCTGTCCATTCGCCTGAAAATCGTCCTGCTGTCCGGGCTTTGCCTGCTCGGCGTGGTGGCGCTGATCGTCGGCATCAACATCTACCAGACCAACCAGAACGACGAACTGGTCAGTGAATCGAGCAGCAAGATGCTCACCGCCAGCGTGCAGAATCTGCTGCAGGCCAAGGCTGCCGAACAGGCGGTTCAAGTGCAGAAGACCTTCGGCGAGAGCCTGGTGGTGATCACCGCACTGGCCGATCAGATCAAGGACATGCGCGTCATGGCCGCCAAGCGTTCGCTGGACGCCGGAGCCTTGCGTGAAGAGTTGAACCTGAGCCTGAAAACCGCGTTCGAGCGCAACAGCAAGGTGCTCGGCATCTGGCTGGCCTTCGAACCCAATGGCCTCGACGGCAAGGACAGCGAGTTCGTCAATGACGCCGCGCGCCAGTCCAACGAAGCCGGGCGCTTCGCCACGTACTGGAGCCGCGCCGCCGGTTCTGCGCTGAACACGATCATGGTCGAAGAGGACATGACCAAGACCACCCTCAGCCTCAGCGGTACGCCCTATAACAGTTGGTACACCTGCCCTCGCGACAACAAGCGCACCTGCCTGCTCGATCCTTACGCCGACACCGTGGGCGGCAAGGAAATGCTCATGACCACCATTGCCGTGCCGCTGCTGGTGGACGGCAAAGCCATCGGCGTGGTCGGCATCGACATCGCCCTCGACGCCCTGCAAGCGGCGGCCGTGGGTTCCCAACGCGAACTGTTCAACGGTGCAGGACACATGCTGATCGTCTCCGGCAGCGGCGTGCTCGGTGCCTACAGCACCGACGCGACCAAGGTCGGCAAAGGCATCGCCGAAACCCTGGGTGCCGAAGGCAAGGACATCCTGCAACTGCTGAGCGCCGGCACGCCGAAGATCCTCGAACAGGGCGACCTGATCCGCGCCGTGTATCCGGTTGATCCTATCGGTAACTCCCGCGCCTGGGGCGTGGTCATCGACCTGCCGAAACAAGTGCTGCTGGCCGACTCGGTCAAGCTGCAAGCGGTGCTCGATGACGCTCAGCAAACCGGCGTAATGACCGCGTTGGCGGTGGCCGTGATCGCCGGCCTGATCGGCCTGGTGCTGATCTGGCTCACTGCCTCGGGCGTGACCCGGCCGATCAACAGCGTCGCCGAGATGCTGAAGAACATCGCCAGCGGCGAAGGAGACCTGACCCAGCGCCTGAACTACAGCAAGAAGGATGAACTGGGCGAACTGGTGAACTGGTTCAACCGTTTTCTCGACAAGCTGCAACCGACCATCGCGCAGATCAAACAAAGCATCACCGAGGCCCGTGGCACCGCCGATCAATCGTCGGAAATCGCCCGCCAGACCAGCGAAGGCATGCAGGTGCAGTTCCGCGAGATCGATCAGGTGGCGACCGCCTCCAACGAAATGAGCGCCACGGCCCACGACGTCGCCAACAGCGCCTCGAACGCCGCCAGCGCGGCGAAAGGCGCCGACCAGTCGGCCAGGGACGGCCTGTCGATCATCGAGCGCAGCACCCGTGACATCAACCAGTTGGCCGATGAAGTCAGCAAAGCGGTGACCGAAGTCGAAGAACTGGCGGTCAACAGCGAACAGATCGGCTCGGTGCTGGAAGTGATCCGCAGCATCGCCGAACAGACCAACCTGCTGGCGCTGAACGCCGCCATCGAAGCCGCCCGGGCCGGTGAAAGCGGTCGTGGTTTCGCGGTGGTCGCCGATGAGGTCCGCAACCTGGCCAAGCGCACCCAGGATTCGGTTGAAGAAATCCGCGTGGTGATCGAACGCATCCAGACCGGCACCCGTGGCGTGGTCGCCACCATGCATTCGAGCCAGGCCCAGGCCCACAACAACGCCGGCCAGATCCGCCAGGCCGTGGACGCCCTCGGCAAGATCAGCGATGCGGTCACCGTCATCAGCGACATGAACTTGCAGATCGCCAGCGCCGCCGAACAGCAAAGTGCGGTGGCCGAAGAGGTCAACCGCAACGTCTCGGCGATCCGCACGGTCACCGAAACCCTGACCGGACAGGCCACCGAGTCGGCAGCGATCAGCAGCCAGTTGAATGCCCTGGCCAGCCAGCAGATGAAATTGATGGATCAGTTCCGCGTGTAATTGCGGTCGTCCTGAATCCCTGTGGGAGCTGGCTTGCCAGCGATGACGGTAGATCAGTCGATACATTGCTGACTGACACTCCGTAATCGCTGGCGAGCCAGCTCCCACAGGGGACAGTGTGTGTTTCATCTAAGCCAACAGCGTTTTGCACTATTCTGCCCTCTCGTTCCGGAGGGCCTTCGATGACTGATTTGCTCACGTCCGTTCAAGCCGCACTCGGTTTGCCCGGCACACCGATTCCGTTCACCGGCAAGGGCGCCCTGCCCTCGGCGTTTGCCGTCACCGACCTGGCCTGCGCGAGCATTGCCGCAGCCGGGCAGGCGATCAGCGAATTGCTCCGGCAGCAAACCGGACATTTACCTACCCTTGAAGTGGACCGCCGCCTCGCCTCGTTCTGGTTCGCCACCTCACTACGGCCAACAGGTTGGGAAGTGCCGCCGCTATGGGATCCGGTAGCCGGCGATTACGCGACCCGGGACGGCTGGATTCGTCTGCACACCAACGCCCCGCATCACCGCGCCGCTGCTGAAAGCGTGCTCGGTGCCTGTACCGATCGCGCAACGATGGCGGCGAAAGTCGCGCATTGGACCAGTGCCGATCTGGAGCAGGCGGTGGTCGATGCCAAGGGTTGCGCTGCCCGGATGCGCAGCTGGGAACAGTGGCAAAAACATCCCCAGGGACTGGCGGTGAATGCCGAACCCCTGGTGCATTTCAGTGATGGGAAAGACGAACGTCATCAACCCTGGCAAGGCTCGTTGGCGCAACCATTGGCCGGACTCAAGGTGCTCGACCTGACCCGCGTCCTCGCCGGCCCGACCGCCAGCCGCTTTCTCGCGGGCATGGGCGCGAATGTCCTGCGCATCGACCCGCCGACCTGGAACGAACCCGGCGTGGTGCCGGAAGTCACCCTCGGCAAACGCTGCGCACGGCTGGACCTGCAGCAACCGGCAGATCGTGCAGTGTTTGAAGGCTTGCTCAAGGATGCCGACATTCTGCTGCACGGCTATCGCGCCGATGCGCTCGAACACCTCGGCTATGGCGTCGAACGCCGCCGGCACCTGAGACCGGGGCTGATCGACGTCTGCCTCAACGCCTACGGCTGGAGCGGCCCGTGGCAGAACCGCCGGGGCTTCGACAGCCTGGTGCAGATGAGCAGCGGGATTGCCGAGGCCGGGCAGCGCTGGAAGCAGGCGGACAAACCGACGCCGCTGCCGGTGCAGGCCCTGGACCATGCGACCGGGTATCTGATGGCGGCGAGTGCGATCAGGTTGCTGACCAAAAGGCTGCGCAGTGGTCAAGGTGGGAGCGCGCGATTGTCGCTGGCGCGGACGGCGAAGTTGTTGATCGAGCATGGCGCGGGGACGGACGAAGCGTTGCGTCCGGAAAATGAACAGGATCAGAACTCGCAGGTGGAACAGACACCCTGGGGGTTGGCACATCGCCTCCAGGCGCCGCTGAGTATTGCTGGAACGCCGTTGCAATGGTCGTTGCCGGCAACTGAATTGGGATCACATCGAGCGCAGTGGTGAATTTCAGACCGCCATCGCTGGCAAGCCAGCTCCCACAGGTCCAACGGTGTCAGCGGATTTTTTGTACGGCCCGGATACTGTGGGAGCTGGCTTGCCAGCGATGGGGCCAATAATGCCCCCCTATCAGCAGGATCAGTCTGCCCTGCTCAAAGACGTCCACAGCAACTGCGCCGCATAACCGCGGAACGGGCGCCAGGCATCGGCGCGGGCTGACAATTCCCGCGCCGTTACCCGCTCGCCCTCCAGCACCTCCAGTGCTCGCAGCAATCCCGTATCCCCGGTCCGGCCCACGTCCATGTCGCAACCTCACAACGACAGCAGACCGCTGTACAAACCGTAAGCCGCCAGCCCGGCCCCGGCGATCACACAGGTGAAAATCCCCTTCTCGATCGTGGTGAACAGCGGCTCGCCCTGTTCATGCTTGGCCTTGGCGAACAGGATCACGCCCGGTGCATAGAGCAACGCCGACAACAGCAGGTATTTCACCCCGCCGGCGTACAGCAACCACACCGCGTAGCAGAGGGCGATACCGCCGATCAGCAGATCCTTGGTGCGTTCGGCCGAGGCATGTTCATAGGTTTCGCCGCGCCCGCTCAACAGCACCGCGTACGCCGCCGACCACAGGTACGGCACCAGAATCATCGACGAGGCGAGGTAGATAAGGCTGGTGTAGGTGCCGGCGGAAAACAGTGTGATCAGCAGGAAAATCTGGATCATCACGTTGGTCAGCCACAGCGCATTGACCGGCACGTGGTTGGCATTTTCCTTTTTCAGGAACGCCGGCATGGTGTTGTCCCTGGCCGTGGCGAAGAGGATTTCGGCGCACAGCAACGCCCATGACAACAGTGCACCAAGCAATGAAATCGCCAGGCCGATACTGATTGCCAGCGCCCCCCAGGGCCCGACGATGTGTTCCAGCACCGCCGCCAGCGAAGGGTTCTGCAGGGTCGCCAGTTCCGGTTGGCTCATGATCCCCAGCGACAACACATTGACCAGCACCAGCAGTGCCAACACACCAATGAAGCCGATCACCGTGGCGCGGCCGACATCCGAACGTTTCTCGGCCCGCGCCGAGTAAACGCTGGCGCCCTCGATACCGATGAACACGAACACCGTCACCAGCATCATGTTGCGCACCTGATCCATCACCCCGCCGAAGTTCGGGTTGCTGCGGCCCCAGATGTCACGGGTAAAGATGTCGGCCTTGAACGCCACGGCGGCGATGACGATGAACATGATCAACGGCACGATCTTGGCCACGGTGGTCAGTTGATTGATGAACGCGGCCTCCTTGATTCCGCGCATCACCAGAAAATGCACGGCCCACAGCAGCACCGAAGCGCAACCGATGGCGATCGGCGTGTTGCCCTGGCCGAACACCGGAAAAAAGTAGCCAAGGGTGCTGAACAGCAACACGAAATACCCGACGTTGCCCAGCCAGGCACTGATCCAGTAACCCCACGCCGAAGAAAAACCCATGTAGTCGCCAAACCCGGCCTTGGCGTAGGCATAGACGCCGGAGTCCAGTTCCGGCTTGCGGTTGGCCAGGGTCTGGAACACGAAGGCCAACGTAAGCATGCCGATGGCGGTGATCCCCCAGCCGATGAGGATCGCCCCGGCATCGGCCCGCGCCGCCATGTTCTGCGGCAAAGAGAAAATCCCCCCGCCGATCATCGACCCCACCACCAGGGCGATCAGTGCGCCAAGGCGCAGCTTTTGCGTCGGTTGCGACATTCAAATCTCCTTGAAATATGTGGCGAGGTTCTATTTGTAACAACTATTAACCAAGCGGATAAAACTGGGCGGCGTTTATCAGGGATTACCGAACAACATCCACTTATATATAGCGAATGACGCTAACGCATAGCACAGGAAGTTAGTTTTGTGCGCTGATCCTGATAAATCAATTCTGTGCTGAAAACAGATGTGAAAAATTTGCCAAAAGTCCAAAAGCAACTAGCGTGATAACTCGAAAGCAATAGGATCCATTCCCAACCGCACCATCGAAAGGCCTCTGGGAC
Source organism: Pseudomonas sp. BW7P1 (assembly GCF_024981055.1). Classification (NCBI taxonomy): domain Bacteria; kingdom Pseudomonadati; phylum Pseudomonadota; class Gammaproteobacteria; order Pseudomonadales; family Pseudomonadaceae; genus Pseudomonas; species Pseudomonas sp. BW7P1. The sequence goes on from NZ_CP103374.1 coordinate 4,829,268, forward strand.
GGGCCTTCCAGACACAAGCCTTATGCCAGCATCGGCTTCATAAGTCATTCATTAACAATGGAATGTGAGCATGCACTGATCTACGTCAGCTGTTTGAAAAGCCAACAGAACTACGCTGTGAACTCTTCTCTCCTGCAATGGAGTCATGCAATGTCTGAAGCTCCCGGAAAACTACGACTAGGTGCACTGGTTGCATTGGTAGTCGGTTCAATGATCGGTGGCGGAATATTCTCTTTGCCACAGAACATGGCAGCCAGCGCCGACGTCGGCGCGGTGCTGATCGGTTGGGCCATCACCGCCGTCGGCATGCTCACGCTGGCTTTCGTCTTCCAGACCCTGGCCAATCGCAAACCTGACCTGGACGGCGGTGTGTACGCCTACGCCAAGGCCGGTTTCGGCGACTACATGGGTTTCTCGTCCGCCTGGGGTTACTGGATCAGTGCCTGGCTGGGCAACGTCGGCTACTTCGTGCTGCTGTTCAGTACGCTCGGTTATTTCTTTCCCGTGTTCGGTGAAGGCAACACGGTCGCGGCCGTCGTCGGTGCCTCGGTGTTGCTGTGGGCCGTGCACTTTCTGGTGCTGCGCGGGATCAAGGAAGCGGCGTTCATCAACCTGGTGACCACCGTCGCCAAGGTCGTCCCCCTGCTGCTGTTCGTCCTGATCGCACTGTTCGCCTTCAAACTGGACATCTTCACCGCTGACATCTGGGGCGTGAAAAACCCGGATCTGGGCAGCGTGATGAACCAGGTGCGCAACATGATGCTGGTCACCGTGTGGGTGTTCATCGGCATCGAGGGCGCGAGCATCTTCTCGGCCCGGGCGGAAAAACGTTCGGACGTCGGCAAGGCCACCGTCATCGGTTTCATCACCGTGCTGCTGTTCCTGGTGCTGGTGAACGTGCTGTCGCTGGGCATCATGACCCAGCCGGAACTGGCCAAACTGCAGAACCCGTCAATGGCTGCCGTGCTCGAACATGTGGTCGGTCACTGGGGCGCGGTACTGATCAGCGTCGGTCTGATCATCTCGCTGCTGGGGGCATTGCTGTCGTGGGTGCTGCTGTGCGCGGAGATCATGTTCGCCGCCGCCAAAGACCACACCATGCCGGAGTTTCTGCGCAAGGAAAACGCCAACCACGTACCGGCCAACGCCCTGTGGCTCACCAACGCCATGGTGCAGCTGTTCCTGGTCATTACCCTGTTCTCGGCCAGCACCTACCTGTCGCTGATCTACCTCGCCACCTCGATGATCCTGGTGCCGTACCTGTGGTCGGCGGCCTACGCGCTGCTGCTGGCAGTGCGCGGCGAAACCTATGAAGGTTTTGCCGCCGAACGGCGCAAGGACCTGATCATCGGCGCCATCGCCCTCGTCTACGCGATCTGGCTGCTGTATGCCGGCGGCGTGAAGTACCTGTTGCTGTCGGCCCTGCTCTATGCCCCCGGCGCGATCCTGTTCGCCAAGGCCAAGCTTGAAGTTCACAAACCGGTTTTCACCCACGTCGAGAAGCTGATTTTCGCCGCGGTGGTCGTGGGTGCCCTGGTGGCGGCCTACGGTCTCTACGACGGCTTCCTGACTCTGTAACTGCCAAACGTTTTGTCTCTGGAGGATCACTGAAATGACCACGGAAAAAGTTAAGTACGGCGTCCATTCCGAAGCCGGCAAACTGCGCAAAGTCATGGTTTGTTCCCCAGGCCTGGCCCACCAGCGGCTGACCCCGAGCAACTGCGACGAACTGCTGTTCGACGACGTCATCTGGGTCAATCAGGCCAAGCGCGACCACTTCGACTTCGTCACCAAGATGCGCGAGCGCGGGATCGAAGTGCTGGAAATGCACAACCTGCTGACCGACATCGTCGGCAATCCCGAAGCGCTGAAATGGATTCTGGATCGCAAGATCACCCCGGACACCGTCGGTGTCGGCCTGACCAACGAAGTGCGCAGCTGGCTCGAAGGCCTGGAGCCGCGCAAGCTCGCCGAATTCCTGATCGGCGGTGTGGCCGGCGAGGATCTGCCGGACAGCGAAGGCGCCAGCGTGATCAAGATGTACCGCGATTACCTGGGACACTCCAGCTTCCTGCTGCCGCCACTGCCCAACACTCAGTTCACCCGCGACACCACTTGCTGGATCTACGGCGGCGTGACCCTCAATCCGATGTACTGGCCGGCCCGTCGTCAGGAAACCCTGTTGACCACCGCCATCTACAAATTCCATCCGGAGTTCACCAACGCCGACTTCGAAGTCTGGTACGGCGACCCGGACAAGGGCCACGGCCAGGCCACCCTCGAAGGCGGCGACGTGATGCCGATCGGCAACGGTGTGGTGTTGATCGGTATGGGCGAGCGCACCTCGCGCCAGGCCATCGGTCAACTGGCACAGTCGCTGTTCGCCAAAGGCGCGGCGGACAAAGTCGTGGTTGCCGGCCTGCCGAAATCCCGCGCAGCGATGCACCTGGACACCGTGTTCAGCTTCTGCGACCGCGACCTGGTTACCGTTTTCCCGGAAGTGGTCAAGGAAATCGTGCCGTTCATCATCCGTCCTGACGAAAGCAAACCTTACGGCATGGACGTACGCCGGGAGAACAAAACCTTCCTCGAAGTGGTGGCCAGCTCGCTCAATCTGCCGAACCTGCGCGTGGTGGAAACCGGCGGCAACAGCTTCGCCGCCGAACGCGAACAATGGGATGACGGCAACAACGTGGTGGCCCTGGAGCCCGGGGTCGTCATCGGTTACGACCGCAACACTTACACCAATACGCTGCTGCGCAAGGCCGGGGTCGAGGTCATCACCATCAGCGCCGGCGAACTGGGCCGTGGTCGCGGCGGCGGCCACTGCATGACCTGCCCGATCGTGCGCGACCCGATCGATTACTAAAACGCTGAGCCCTGGCCGCGACTCACCTTCTTTCAACAGAAAGTCGCGGCCAGGGGGACAACCGAGTACGCAAGGAGATCCATCATGGCTTTCAACATCCACAACCGTAACCTGCTCAGTCTCGAACATCACAGCACCCGCGAGCTGCGTTATCTGCTGGACCTGTCCCGTGACCTCAAGCGCGCCAAGTACACCGGCACCGAGCAGCAACACCTCAAGGGCAACAACATCGCCCTGATCTTCGAAAAAACCTCGACCCGCACTCGCTGCGCGTTCGAAGTCGCCGCTTACGACCAAGGCGCCAACGTCACCTACATCGACCCGAATTCATCGCAGATCGGCCACAAGGAAAGCATGAAGGACACAGCCCGCGTGCTGGGTCGCATGTACGACGCCATCGAGTACCGTGGCTTCAAGCAGGAAATCGTCGAAGAGCTGGCCAAGTTCGCCGGCGTACCGGTGTTCAACGGCCTGACCGATGAATACCACCCGACCCAGATGATCGCCGACGTGCTGACCATGCGCGAACACAGCGACAAGCCATTGCATGACATCAGCTACGCCTACCTGGGCGATGCCCGCAACAACATGGGCAACTCGCTATTGCTGATCGGCGCCAAGCTTGGCATGGACGTGCGCATTGCCGCACCGAAGGCCCTGTGGCCCCATGACGATCTGGTGGAGCGCTGCCGCAAATACGCCGAAGAAAGCGGCGCCCGCATCACCCTGACCGAAGATCCGAAAGCGGCGGTCAAGGACGTGGACTTCGTGCATACCGACGTCTGGGTCTCGATGGGCGAGCCGGTCGATGCCTGGGGTGAACGCATCAAGCAACTGCTGCCGTATCAGGTCAACAAAGAGCTGATGAAAGCCACCGGCAACCCGCGCACCAAGTTCATGCACTGCCTGCCGGCGTTCCACAACAGCGATACCAAGGTCGGCAAACAGATCGCCGAACAGTACCCGCACCTGGCCAACGGCATCGAAGTGACCGACGACGTGTTCGAGTCGCCGGCCTGCATCGCCTTCGAGCAAGCGGAAAACCGCATGCACACCATCAAGGCGATTCTGGTCTCGACTTTGGCTGATCTGTAAACCGGCGCAGCTCTCACTGACACGACAAGGTCACTGTGGGAGCTGGCTTTTGTGGGAGCCGGGCTTGCCCGCGATGGCATCACCTCGTTGCAACTTAATAACCGAGGCGCCTGCATCGCTGGCAAGCCAGCTCCCACACAAGCCCGGCTCCCACAATGACCGCGTTCGCTCTGTCAGACCTGATTGTTCTTCAGAAGGACCAACACCATGCGTATCGTCGTAGCTCTGGGCGGTAACGCCCTGCTCCGCCGTGGCGAGCCGATGACCGCTGACAACCAGCGCGCCAACATCCGCATCGCCACCGAGCAAATCGCCAAGATCCATCCCGGCAATCAACTGGTCATCGCCCACGGCAACGGCCCGCAAGTCGGCCTGTTGTCGTTGCAAGGCCTCTCCTACAAACCCGATGAAGCCTACCCTCTGGACGTGCTCGGTGCCGAAACCGAAGGCATGATCGGCTACATCATCGAACAGGAACTGGGCAACCTGCTGGACTTCGAAGTCCCGTTCGCCACCCTGCTCACCCAGGTCGAAGTCGACCCCAAAGACCCGGCCTTTAAAGACCCGACCAAATTCATCGGCCCGGTCTATGCCAAAGAAGAAGCCGAGCGCCTGGCCAAAGAGAAAGGCTGGGTGGTCAAGGCCGACGGTGACAAATACCGTCGCGTGGTCGCCAGCCCGAAACCCAAGCGCATCTTCGAGATCCGCCCGATCAAGTGGCTGCTGGACAAGGGCAGCATCGTGATCTGCGCCGGCGGTGGCGGCATTCCGACCATGTATGACGAGCAGCGCAACCTCAAGGGCATCGAGGCCGTCATCGACAAGGACCTGTGCTCGGCATTGCTCGCCGAACAACTGGAAGCGGATCTGCTGGTGATCGCCACCGACGTCAACGCCGCCTACGTCGACTTCAACAAGCCGACCCAGAAAGCCATCGCCCAGGCCCACCCTGATGAACTGGAGCGCCTGGGCTTCGCCGCCGGCTCCATGGGGCCGAAGGTGCAGGCAGCCTGCGAATTTGCGCGCCATACTGGCAAGGTTGCGGTGATCGGTTCGCTGGCTGACATCGAAGCCATCGTCCAGGGCACCGCCGGCACTCGCGTCAGTACCGCGAAACCCGGCATCACCTACCGATAAAAATGAAATGCTGGGGCAGACTCCAGGTCTGCCCTTCTCCCATGCCTTGAAAGGAGAGAACACCATGGCCCAGTTCGAACCCGGTCATTTGCACATCGAGCGGCACGCGTTGACCCAGGATGACGTCAACTACAACATCCGCCTCGAATACGAGGTGTCGCAGGATCCGCAAAAAGGCAAAGGAATACAGTTCCGGCTGATTGGAAGCATCCAGGGCAAAGAGGTCAACGAACCGTTCTTTCTGCCCAAGGAAGAGGCCTACAACTTCGCTCGCAACGTGACGCAGATCGCCGAAAAGTACGGCATCCCCAAAAGCCATAGCCAGATCGGCTCGGTGCACAAGCATTACGACCTGATGTTTGAAGACATTCGTACGCAGCTGAATATGAAATCCGGGGATCCGGTCAATCCCGAGCATTTCGAGTGACCCTGCCCTACCTTGAACACCACAGATCTATTGTGGGAGCGAGCCTGCTCGCGATTGCGGTTTTTCTGTCGACATCTTCTTTGCTGACACACCGTTATCGCGAGCAGGCTCGCTCCCACATCGGTTGGCCGGATTTCACCATTTCCCCGCCCCAAGGCATACTTGCCCCCCTCCGTACTCCAGAACCCAGAACCACCCCATGCGTATCCACGTCAGCTTCATCGACCGCGTCGGCATCACCCAGGAAGTCCTGGCGATTCTCGGTGGACGCAACCTCAATCTGGATGCGGTGGAAATGGTCCCGCCGAACGTCTACATCGACGCCCCGACCCTCAGCCCGCAAGTGCTCGAAGAACTGAAAGATGCACTGTTCAGGGTGCGAGGTGTGGAGGCCGTGGTCGTCGTCGATATCCTCCCCGGCCAGCGTCGACACTTGCAGCTCGATGCCCTGCTCGCGGCGATGACCGATCCGGTGCTGGCGCTGGACAGCGCAGGCAAGGTGCTGCTGGCCAACCCGGCGCTGATCGCCCTGTACGGTCGCGAACCTGCGGGTGAAAGTGTCTCGGAGCTGTTCAACGATCCAGGCCTGCTCGAAACCCTGCTCGAACAGGGTTTCCGCCTGCCGCTGCGGGAAATCACCGTCAACGGCCAGACCCTGTTGCTGGACGCCACACCGATCACCGACGCCGGCGCCCTGCTGACGCTGTATCAACCGAACCGCATCGGCGAGCAGCTCTCGGCGCTGCATCACGATCACGCCGAAGGCTTCGACGCGCTGCTCGGCGAGTCCCCGCCGATCCGCACCCTCAAGGCCCGCGCACAACGGGTGGCGGCGCTCGATGCACCGCTGCTGATCCAGGGCGAAACCGGCACCGGCAAGGAGCTGGTGGCTCGCGCCTGTCACGCCAGCAGTGCTCGACACAACGCACCGTTTCTGGCACTGAACTGCGCGGCCCTGCCGGAGAACCTCGCCGAGAGCGAACTGTTCGGCTACGCCCCCGGCGCCTTCACCGGTGCACAACGGGGCGGCAAACCGGGGCTGATGGAACTGGCCAACCAGGGCACGGTGTTTCTCGACGAAATTGGCGAGATGTCGCCGTACCTGCAGGCCAAGCTGCTGCGATTCCTCAATGACGGCAGCTTCCGGCGAGTAGGCGGTGATCGCGAAGTGAAGGTCGATGTGCGAATCCTTAGCGCGACCCACCGCGATCTGGAGAAAATGGTCAGCGAAGGGCTGTTTCGCGAAGATCTCTTTTACCGCCTCAACGTGCTCAACGTCGAAGTGCCGCCGCTGCGCGAGCGCGGTCAGGACATTCTGTTGCTGGCCCGCTATTTCATGCAGCAGGCCTGCGCGCAGATCCAGCGCCCGGTCTGCCGCCTCGCCCCCGGCACTTACCCGGCGCTGCTCGGCAACCGCTGGCCGGGCAACGTGCGGCAATTGCAGAACGTGATCTTCCGCGCGGCGGCGATCTGCGAAAGCAGCCTGGTGGACATCGGCGACCTCGACATCGCCGGCACCGCGGTCGCACGCCAGACCGACACCGACGTCGACAGCCTGGAAGAAGCGGTGGAAGCCTTCGAGAAATCGCTGCTGGAGAAACTCTATGTCAGCTACCCCTCGACCCGCCAACTGGCCAGTCGTCTGCAGACCTCACACACCGCGATTGCCCATCGACTGCGCAAGTACGGGATTTCAGGAAAAGCCTGACCCCGACAAAAGCGACCTCCAACTGTACTGAAAGCGCTACAGCGGAACGATATCGCTACACCTCTCTCCGATCAGCGCCGTGCAAGGCTTTGATCCACTTCAGCTTTTTTCTTCGCTCCAAGCTGTAGCGATTTCGCTACAGCCAGCTCGATCACGCTCACCGCAAAGCTCATCAACCAATTGATTTATAAGGATATTTTAACTTTGGCCGCGTTCTTGCTAAGTCACCGCTCATAAATCAGGGCATTGCTGCCCGAGTATTCCACCGCGTCCACCAGACGAGTCTGGCCCTTAGGAGATTCCATGAGCGAGTTGCGTTTTACCGAAGATCACGAATGGCTGCGCGCTGAAGCCGATGGCTCTGTCACCGTTGGCATCACCGCTTTCGCGCAGAACGCCCTGGGCGACGTGGTGTTCGTGCAACTGCCTGAATTGCAGGCTTACGAGAAAGGCGCCGAAGCGGCCACCGTGGAATCGGTCAAAGCCGCGAGCGGCGTTTACATGCCGCTGAACGGCGAAGTCCTGGCGACCAACCCGGCGCTGGAAGACAGCCCGGAACTGGTCAACGAAGATCCGCTGGGCGAGGGCTGGTTCTTCCGCTTCAAGCCTGCCGACGCATCGGCTGTTGCGAAGCTGCTGGATCAGGACGCCTACGACCGTCTGATCAAAGCCCAAGCCGAAGCCTGAGGAACCTGACATGACCCAAGTAAATCTCGGCACCACCAACGAATTCATTACTCGTCACATCGGCCCTCGCGCCGGTGACGAGCAGGCCATGCTCAACAGCCTCGGCTTCGACTCGCTCGAAGCCCTGACCGCCAGTGTCATCCCGGAAAGCATCAAGGGCACCAGCGTACTCGGCCTCGACGACGGCCTGAGTGAAGCCGACGCCCTGGCGATGATCAAATCCATCGCCGGCAAGAACCAGCTGTTCAAGACCTACATCGGCCAGGGCTACTACAACTGCCATACGCCATCGCCGATCCTGCGCAACCTGCTGGAAAACCCGGCCTGGTACACCGCCTACACCCCTTACCAGCCGGAAATTTCCCAGGGCCGTCTCGAAGCGCTGCTGAACTTCCAGACCCTGATCAGCGACCTCACCGGTCTGCCGATCGCCAACGCCTCCTTGCTCGACGAAGCCACCGCCGCTGCCGAAGCCATGACCTTCTGCAAACGCCTGAGCAAGAACAAGGGCAGCCACCAGTTCTTCGCCTCGATCCACTGTCATCCGCAAACCCTCGACGTGCTGCGCACCCGTGCCGAGCCGCTGGGCATTGAAGTGGTGGTGGGCGACGAGCGCGAACTGACCGACGTGACGCCATTCTTCGGCGCCCTGCTGCAGTACCCGGCGAGCAACGGTGATGTGTTCGACTACCGCGAACTGACCGAACGCTTCCACGCTGCCAATGCCCTGGTTGCCGTGGCCGCCGACCTGCTGGCCCTGACCCTGCTGACCGCCCCGGGCGAGTTCGGTGCAGACGTTGCCATCGGTTCGGCACAACGCTTCGGCGTGCCGCTGGGCTTCGGTGGCCCGCACGCGGCTTACTTCTCCACCAAAGATGCGTTCAAGCGCGACATGCCGGGCCGTCTGGTCGGCGTTTCGGTTGACCGCTTCGGCAAGCCGGCCCTGCGTCTGGCGATGCAGACTCGCGAGCAGCACATCCGCCGCGAGAAGGCCACCTCGAACATTTGCACCGCACAAGTGCTGCTGGCCAACATCGCCAGCATGTACGCCGTGTACCACGGCCCGAAAGGCCTGACCCGGATCGCCAACCGCGTGCACCACTTGACCGCGATCCTGGCCAAGGGTCTGAGCGCACTGGGCGTGACCGTCGAGCAAGTCAGCTTCTTCGACACCCTGACCCTGGCCACAGGTGCGCAAACTGCTGCGCTGCACGACAAGGCTCGCACTCAACAGATCAACCTGCGCGTGATCGACGCCCAGCGTCTGGGCCTGTCGGTGGACGAAACCACCACCCAGGCCGACATCGAAACCCTGTGGGGGCTGTTCGCCGAAGGCAAGACTCTGCCGGATTTCGCCGCTCTCGCCGCCTCCGCTCAGAGCACCATTCCAGCCGCGCTGGCGCGTCAGTCGCCGATCCTCAGCCACCCGGTGTTCAACCGTTATCACTCGGAAACCGAGCTGATGCGCTACCTGCGCAAACTGGCGGACAAGGACCTGGCACTGGATCGCACCATGATCCCGCTGGGCTCGTGCACCATGAAGCTCAACGCCGCCAGCGAAATGATCCCGGTGACCTGGGCCGAATTCGGCGCCCTGCACCCGTTCGCCCCGGCCGAGCAAAGCGCCGGTTACCAGCAACTGACCGACGAACTGGAAGCGATGCTCTGCGCCGCCACCGGTTACGACGCGATCTCGCTGCAACCGAACGCCGGCTCCCAGGGGGAGTACGCCGGTCTGCTGGCGATCCGTGCCTACCACCAGAGCCGTGGCGAAGACCGTCGCGACATCTGCCTGATCCCGTCGTCCGCCCACGGCACCAACCCGGCCACCGCCAACATGGCCGGCATGCGCGTGGTCGTGACCGCGTGCGATGCTCGTGGCAACGTGGACATCGAAGACCTGCGCGCCAAGGCCATCGAGCATCGCGAACACCTTGCAGCGCTGATGATCACCTACCCGTCGACCCATGGCGTGTTTGAAGAAGGCATCCGCGAAATCTGCGGCATCATTCATGACAACGGCGGCCAGGTGTACATCGATGGCGCCAACATGAACGCGATGGTCGGCCTCTGCGCACCGGGCAAGTTCGGCGGCGACGTCTCGCACCTGAACCTGCACAAGACCTTCTGCATCCCCCACGGTGGTGGCGGCCCGGGCGTCGGCCCGATCGGCGTGAAATCGCACCTGGCTCCGTTCCTGCCGGGCCATGGTCACATGGAACGCAAGGAAGGCGCGGTCTGCGCGGCACCGTTCGGCAGCGCGAGCATTCTGCCGATCACCTGGATGTACATTCGCATGATGGGCGGCGCAGGCCTCAAGCGTGCTTCGCAACTGGCGATTCTTAATGCCAACTACATTTCCCGTCGCCTGGAAGAGCATTACCCGGTGCTGTACACCGGCAGCAATGGTCTGGTGGCGCACGAGTGCATTCTTGATCTGCGCCCGTTGAAAGACAGCAGCGGCATCAGCGTCGATGACGTCGCCAAACGCCTGATCGATTTCGGCTTCCACGCCCCGACCATGTCGTTCCCGGTGGCCGGCACGCTGATGATCGAGCCGACCGAAAGCGAATCCAGGGAAGAACTGGACCGTTTCTGCAACGCCATGATCCGCATCCGCGAAGAAATCCGCGCGGTGGAGAACGGCACGCTGGACAAGGACGACAACCCGCTGAAGAACGCACCGCACACCGCAGCGGAACTGGTGGGCGAGTGGACTCACCCGTACAGCCGCGAGCAGGCGGTGTACCCGGTGGCGTCGTTGATCGAAGGCAAGTACTGGCCGCCGGTCGGCCGCGTCGACAACGTGTTCGGCGACCGCAACCTGGTCTGCGCCTGCCCGTCGATCGAAAGCTACGCTTGACCTGTGAGGGGGCGGGTTCGCCCGCCCCTTTCACGCGTGCCTGATGTGCCCATAACAAGAAACCGGAGAACAACCATGTCGTTAAGCGTGTTCGACCTGTTCAAGATTGGCATCGGCCCTTCCAGCTCACACACCGTCGGCCCGATGCGCGCTGCTGCGCGTTTCGTCGAAGGCCTGCGCCGGGAAAACCTGCTGTCGGCCACCACTGGCGTGAGGGTCGAGCTGTATGGATCCCTCGGCGCCACTGGCAAGGGCCACGGCAGCGACAAGGCCGTGCTGCTGGGTCTGGAAGGCGAACATCCGGATACCGTGGACACTGAAACCGTCGCTGCCCGTCTGCAGGACATTCGCAGCAGCGGTCGTTTAAGCCTGCTCGGCGAACACAGCATCGTGTTCAACGAGAAAGAACACCTGGCCATGATCCGCAAGCCGCTGGCTTATCACCCCAACGGCATGATCTTCCGTGCCTTCGATGCAGCGGGATTACAGATCCGCAGCCGCGAGTACTACTCGGTCGGCGGTGGTTTTGTGGTCGACGAAGATGCAGCCGGAGCCGACCGTATCGTCGAAGACGCCACGCCGTTGACCTTCCCGTTCAAGAGTGCCAGGGATTTGCTCGGTCACTGCACCACTTATGGGCTGTCGATCAGCCAGGTGATGCTGACCAACGAAAGCGCCTGGCGCCCGGAAGCGGAAACCCGTGCCGGCCTGCTGAAAATCTGGCAAGTGATGCAGGACTGCGTGGCCGCCGGCTGTCGCAACGAGGGCATCCTGCCGGGTGGTTTGAAGGTCAAGCGACGGGCGGCGGCGTTGCACCGGCAACTGTGCAAGAACCCGGAATCGTCGCTGCGCGATCCGTTGTCGGTGCTCGACTGGGTCAATCTATACGCCCTCGCCGTCAATGAAGAAAACGCTCACGGCGGGCGCGTGGTCACGGCACCGACCAATGGCGCGGCGGGGATCATTCCCGCAGTACTGCATTACTACATGCGCTTCATTCCTGGTGCGAATGATGACGGCGTGGTGCGTTTCCTGCTGACCGCGGCAGCCATTGGCATTCTGTACAAGGAAAACGCCTCGATTTCCGGCGCCGAAGTCGGCTGTCAGGGCGAAGTGGGTGTGGCCTGTTCGATGGCGGCCGGTGCGTTGTGCGAAGTCCTCGGCGGCAGCGTGCAGCAAGTGGAAAACGCCGCCGAAATCGGCATGGAGCACAACCTCGGCCTGACCTGCGATCCGATCGGCGGGCTGGTGCAGGTGCCCTGCATCGAGCGCAACGCCATGGGCTCGGTCAAGGCGATCAATGCCGTGCGCATGGCCATGCGTGGAGACGGGCAGCACTTCGTCTCCCTCGACAAGGTCATCCGCACCATGCGCCAGACCGGCGCCGACATGAAAAGCAAATACAAGGAGACCGCCCGCGGCGGTCTGGCGGTCAACATTATCGAGTGCTGATCGCGTCATTAACTCACTCTCCCTGCGGGAGAGAACACAAAACCGGTCCCCTCTCCCTCCGGCAGAGGGTTGATGTGAATCAAGGAGTCACGCATGTCCACCGAACAACTGTCGAAAACCCCGTTGCACGCTCTGCATCTCGAACTCGGCGCCCGCATGGTGCCGTTCGCCGGCTACGACATGCCGGTGCAATATCCACTGGGGGTGATGAAAGAGCACCAGCACACCCGTGAGCAGGCCGGGCTGTTCGATGTGTCGCACATGGGCCAGATCCGCCTGAGCGGCGCCAATGCCGCCAAAGCCCTGGAAACCCTGGTGCCGGTGGACATCATCGACCTGCCGGCGGGTATGCAGCGCTACGCGATGTTCACCAACGAAACCGGCGGCATTCTCGATGACCTGATGGTCGCCAACCTTGGCAATGACGAGTTGTTCCTGGTGGTCAACGCTGCGTGCAAACATCAGGACCTGGCCCATCTGCAAAAACACATCGGCGATCAATGCACCATTACCGAGCTGTTCGAAGCCCGTGCTTTGCTCGCCCTGCAGGGCCCGGCAGCCGTCACAGTGCTTGCGCGCCTGGCGCCGGAAGTGGCGAAAATGACTTTCATGCAGTTCACCCGCGTGAAACTGCTGGGTGTGGATTGCTTCGTCAGCCGTTCGGGTTACACCGGTGAAGATGGTTTCGAAATCTCGGTTCCGGCAGCCGACGCGGAAAAACTCGCCCGTGCCCTGCTGGCCGAACCGGAAGTCGCCGCCATCGGCCTCGGTGCCCGTGACTCGCTGCGCCTGGAAGCCGGCCTGTGCCTGTACGGGCACGATATGAACACCGATACCACGCCGATCGAAGCAAGCCTGCTGTGGGCCATTTCCAAACCGCGCCGCGCCGATGGCGCGCGTGCCGGCGGTTTCCCGGGTGCAGAACAGGTATTCAACCAGCAGCAGAACGGTGTCGCACGCAAACGCGTCGGCCTGCTGCCGCAGGAACGCACACCGGTCCGTGAAGGTGCAGAAATCGTCAACGAAGCCGGCGAAATCATCGGCAGCGTGTGCAGCGGCGGCTTCGGCCCGACGTTGGGAGGGCCATTGGCGATGGGTTACCTCGACAGCACCTACGTCGCCCTGGACACGCCAGTCTGGGCCATTGTTCGTGGGAAAAAGGTGCAAATGCTTGTAAGCAAAATGCCATTCGTTCCACAACGCTACTATCGTGGATGATTGACTGTTTCTATAAGTAACGCGATTGCGTTATGCGTGCACTAATGTGTAACGCAATCGCCATAAAACAGTGCACTTTCCTTACATTCGATTCGAATATGAACTTGGCTTATAACGATCGAAAACAATTGAACAGGCTAATCGTATAAGCCCGACTAGTGAACTGACTAACAGCCGGCAAGCACAGGAAATCCGCGGCCTTCACAGGGCTTGTATTTCCTCATGTAGTTGGCGTAGAGTTTGCCCACTGTGTTTGCATGGGTCAGCTTGGAATCGTGACCTGGGCAGTAGCCTACAAGTTAGCTACATCCCGTTCGACGTCTTCTTACTCTCCTGCAACCAGCCCCAGTACTCTTTCATGAGGAAGAGACTGTCATCAATTTTTGCGTCAAAGGAAATAAGAAATGTCCACACGTCAGAGCGGTACCGTCAAGTGGTTTAACGACGAGAAAGGTTTTGGTTTTATCACTCCAGAAAGCGGTCCGGATCTGTTCGTGCATTTCCGCGCCATTCAGGGCAACGGCTTCAAGAGCCTGAAAGAAGGCCAGAAAGTGACCTTCGTTGCAGTGCAGGGCCAGAAAGGCATGCAAGCTGACGAAGTCATCGCTGAAGCCTGATTTTCTGAAACGAAAAAGCCCCTGATATTGATATCAGGGGCTTTTTTGTGCGCGCGAATCCGTAAAATGGCGCTTCACTTTCCATCCAGAGGCTGCCATGTCGAAACACCTGCTCAATCCCCAGGGCGAGTTCCCCGCCGTCGGCCTGGGCCGTCGTCTGGCAGCGATGTTCTATGATTTTCTGCTGTGCACCGCCCTGCTGATCGTGACTGGCGGCATCTACAAGATGATTCAGGCCGCAATCATCGGCGAGGAGCGTCTGCGGGTCCTGACCGATGCCGGCAAGCTGGATGGGGACCCCCTGTACTCCACAGTGCTGCTGCTGGTGCTGTTCGGCTTCTTCGCCAAGTTCTGGACTCACGCAGGCCAGACATTGGGCATGCAGGTGTGGGGCATTCGTGTGCAGAACGCCGATGGCACTGCGATCAGTCTGTGGCAGGCGCTGCTTCGATTCATGGTTTCGATCGCTTCGTGGCTGTGTCTGGGCCTGGGGTTCTTCTGGTCACTGTTCGATAAACAGAAACGCGCCTGGCACGACATCTATTCGGATACGCAACTGGTGCGGATTCCGAAGAAAGCGAAGTAATCCTGTGGATGCAAAAACGCCCCGATACGATCGGGGCGTTTTTTTGTGTAGCACAGAATCAGGCGTTGCCTGCCAGCTTCATCCGCGCAGCCTGAGTGAAATCCAGCATGCGCTTGAGCGGACGAATGGCCTGGGGAATCAGCGCCGGGTCGACGAAGATCTCGTTCGCCCCCTCCTTCAGGCACTTCAGCGTGCGCTCAAGGGTGTTCATGGCCATCCACGGGCAATGGGCGCAACTACGACACGCCGCGCCGTTACCGGCGGTTGGCGCCTCGATGAAGACCTTGTCCGGGCACAGCTGCTGCATCTTGTAGAAGATGCCACGATCGGTGGCCACGATCAGGGTCTTGTTCGGCAACGACTGTGCGGCAGCGATCAATTGACTGGTTGAACCAACAGCGTCCGCCAGTTCGATCACCGACGTCGGTGACTCCGGGTGCACCAGAATGGCCGCATCCGGGTACAGCGCTTTCATGTCTTCCAGTTGCCTGGACTTGAACTCTTCGTGAACGATGCATGCACCGTCCCACAGCAGCATGTCGGCGCCGGTCTTGCGCTGGATGTAGGTGCCCAGATGCTTGTCCGGCCCCCAGATGATGGTTTCGCCGTTATCCATCAGGCTTTCGACGATCTCCAGTGCGCAGCTCGACGTCACCACCCAGTCCGCCCGGGCCTTCACGGCTGCCGAAGTGTTGGCGTACACCACAACGGTACGTTCCGGATGTTGATCGCAGAACGCCGAAAACTCGTCCACCGGGCATCCCAGATCCAGCGAGCAGGTCGCCTCCAGGGTCGGCATCAGCACGCGTTTTTCCGGGTTGAGAATCTTCGCGGTCTCACCCATGAACTTCACACCGGCGACCACCACGGTCTTGGCCGGATGGGCATTGCCGAAACGGGCCATTTCCAGAGAATCGGAAACGCAACCGCCGGTTTCTTCGGCAAGGGCCTGGATGATCGGATCGCAATAAAAATGGGCGACCAGCACCGCGTCCTGAGCCTTGAGCTCGGCGGCGATGGCGGAACGGTAAAAAGCCTCCTCCTCGGCAGTCAGCGGTTTGGGCTGCTTGGCGTCGAGGTGGGCTTGTACCAGAAGGCGTTCGGAAATCTGCGTCATGTTCGCAAGACCTGCAGGCGCATTCGCGCGAAAGTCGAGTATACACCCGGCTCCGGACCGCATGAGGGTACCGCCGGGAGAGTGAGTGTTATCAGGCACGGACAGCGTTGAAGCTGCGCAAGGCTACAGAATATCCCGGTGATGCAAAAGATGATTCTGACCTGTGTCGGCGCAACGCCGCCAAAAGGAGAGGCCAGATCGCAGGCAAAAAAAAATCCGGAAATCCTCACTTTCGTGGGCCTTCCAGACTTTTAAAAACATCAAAAATGGTGGGTCGTGTAGGATTCGAACCTACGACCAATTGGTTAAAAGCCAACTGCTCTACCAACTGAGCTAACGACCCGCTGTGTGGTGGCGCGTATAATACTGATTTCTAAGGACTATTCAACACCTAATTTGAAAAAAATCAAAAATAACGTGTCGGATCGCTGATTCCGGCCGCTGCGAAGCCTTCTGCACGCAGTCGGCAGCTGTCGCATTTGCCGCAGGCACGGCCTTCATCGTCCGCCTGATAGCAGGAAACGGTCAGCCCGTAGTCGACACCGAGCTTCACACCCGCCTGGACGATCTGGGCCTTGCTCAGGTTCTGCAGTGGAGCCTGGATACGGAAACTGTTGCCCTCCACACCGGCCTTGGTCGCAAGGTTGGCCATGCGCTCGAAAGATTCAATGAACTCAGGACGGCAGTCCGGATAACCGGAGTAATCCACCGCGTTGACACCAATGAAGATGTCACGGGCACCCAGTACTTCAGCCCAACCCAGGGCAAGAGACAGGAACACGGTGTTGCGCGCCGGCACATAAGTCACCGGAATGCCTTCTCCCGGCTCCTGCGGTATATCGATATTGCTGTCGGTCAGGGCCGAACCACCCATGCCGTTGAGGTTCAGACCGATGACCTTGTGCTCGACCACACCCAGATCGCGGGCAACGCGTGCGGCAGCATGCAACTCGGCATGGGAGCGCTGGCCGTAATCGAAGCTCATGGTGTAGCAGCGATAACCTTCCGCGCGGGCCATGGCAACCACCGTTGCCGAGTCCAGACCGCCGGACAGCAAAATGACCGCACGTTTTTCAGGAGTGTTCAGTTGTTCTGCCATCTCAGCGCCCCGGCTCGTCATTCCACAGATACTTGTGCAGTTGCAATTGCAGGCGTACGGGCAAATTATCCGCCACCACCCAATCCGCCAGATCCCGAGCGTTCAGGTCGTGGTGACTGGGGGAAAACAGCACTTCGCCAGCGCGCCGCTCAAGACCGTACTGAATCAGCTTCGATACTGCCCAGTCATAGTCTTCCCGTGAACAGATGACAAACTTCACCTGATCGTTGGGCGTCAGCAGCTCGATGTTCTCATAACGGTTGCGATGCGCCTCTTTCGAGTCCGGGGTCTTCAAGTCGACAACTCGACTGACCCGTGGATCGACCGCCGAAATATCGAGAGCGCCGCTGGTTTCCAGCGAGACCTCGTAACCGGCATCACACAATCGCTTGAGCAAAGGAATGGCATTCGGTTGCGCCAACGGCTCACCGCCAGTGACGCAGACGTAGCGAGGACGATATCCGGCTACCTGCTCAAGGATATCGTCGAGCGTACGAATCGTGCCGCCGCTGAACGCGTAGGCACTGTCGCAGTATTGGCAACGCAATGGGCAACCGGTCAGGCGCACAAAAACAGTGGGCAGCCCGGCAGTCCGCGTTTCCCCCTGCAAAGAGTAGAAAACTTCGGTGATTCTCAATGTGTCTTGCATAGTCGCCACGGGCGTAACAGCTAAACAGGCTGTCCGCCTCCGTCAGGCACTTCAGGCAACCCCGCCAACGCGTAGATCACCAGAAGCGTGTTTCATAAAAGGGCGTGAATTCTAACGAAAAAACCCGCGACAGGCGCGGGTTTCTTCCAGACGGGCAAACACAGTTACATGCGTTGCAGATCGCGTTGTGCCAGTTGGGCTGCAGAGGTGCCCGGGTATTGGGAAACCACTTGCTGCAGAATCCCCTTGACCTTGTCGGTGTGACCGAGACGGCGCTCTACGTCAGCCAGCTTGTACAGCGAGTCCGGCACCTTGGCGTGCTTTGGATACAACTGCGAAACCTTGGCGAAAGCCTGACCTGCGCCCTGCAGGTCGCCCTTGGCCAGGTTCACCTCACCCAGCCAGTACTGGGCATTACCCGCATACTGACTGTTCGGGTATTTTCGCAGGAACGCAGAAAACGCCTGGCTGGCCTTGTCGAAGTCCTTGGCCTTGATCAGGTCGAAGGCAGCATCGTAATACAGCTTTTCCTTGGCCGGATCACCCGGCTCACTGCTCGCGGCGGGCGCCTGGGCTGCAGCAGCCCCGGCACCGGCGGCGGCACCGGCAGCAGCGCCTGCATCGCCACCGGCTGAAGAATTCTCTGGAGTCGCGGCAGGTGCAACACCCGACCCTATGCGCCGATCAAGATCCTGGTATCGCTCCAGGGATTCCTGCTTCATGCGCGCAACCTGATTCTGCAGTTCTTCGATCACACCCTGCTGGCGCGATATCTGATCCTGCATCTGTTGCAGTTGGTTGAACAGCATGCCTTGTGCCGAGGCAGGGGCCGTAGCCGCTCCCCCGGCATAGGCGCCGTTCGTACCGTAACCTGCAGGCGGATAACTGCTCCCGCTATTGTTATAACCGGAGTTGTCATCGACCACAGGAACCGCAGCCCACACCGCAAGCGGCGCGAGGCTGAGAGCCAGAACAGTTACAGCACGACGGCACGTTCGCATATCGAATTACTTACGCAGTTCGACGCGACGGTTTTGAGCCCAGGACTGCTCGTCGTTGCCGGTAGCAACTGGACGCTCTTCGCCGTAGGAAACCAGTTCCAGCTGAGCTGGGGAAACACCTTGCAGTACCAGGTAGCGCTGAACGGCTTTCGCACGACGCTCGCCCAGTGCCATGTTGTACTCACGAGTACCACGTTCGTCGGTGTTGCCTTCCAGAACAACGCGAGCGCCGTTTGCTTTCAGGTCTTTGGCGTGAACGTCCAGAGCGCGCATGGCTTCTGGCTTCAGGTCCGAGCTGTCGTATTCGAAGTAGAAGGTGGTGATTGCGCGCAGAGCAGCTTCTTCGCTCAGGGAACCGTCAACTGCACCAGTGTTTGCGCCGTAACCAGCGTTTGGATCAACAGCGCCTTCACCGGCGTTGTCGCCACCCTTGGACGAGCAACCTACAGCTACAGCCATGGCCAGAGCCAGCGCAGCAAATTTACCAAACTTCAGCATTTCCATCGTGAAACTCCTAATGAACCCCAGTGTGTTAAGTAAAACGTAAAGCGCCGCGTCAGTTCAGGTAAGGGGACCAGGACGGTTCTCTGACTTCGCCTTGAGCGGTAGGAAGCGGGAGCCTCACGCGTCCATTAATGGACACGAGCATCAAGACTCCCCGGCCCTGCTGGCGGGTGGCGTAGATTACCATGGTGCCGTTGGGCGCAACAGTAGGCGACTCGTCCAGAGTGCTATCAGTGAGGATTTTTACACTTCCGCGCTGCAAATCCTGAGCCGCCACTTTGAAATTGGTGAAACCGTCCTGACGATGGATCATCACCAGGGTCTTTTCGTCAGCCGACAGCTTCGGGTTGGCGTTGTAGTTGCCCACGAACGTCACACGCTCGGCACCCCCGCCATTGGCGCTGGTCTTGTAGATCTGCGGCTTGCCGCCACGGTCGGAAGTGAAGTAGATGGTCGAGCCATCCTTGCCCCAGTACGGTTCGGTGTTGATGCCGGGACCTGCAGTCACTCGGGTGATCTGGCGCGAGCCGAGGTTCATCACGTAGACGTCCGGGTTGCCGTCCTTCGACAGTACGAACGCCAGGCGATTGCCATCCGGCGACCAGGCCGGAGCACCGTTCAGGCCTTCGAAGTTGGTGATCTGCTCACGACGACCGGTGTCGATGTTCTGCATGAAGATGCGCGGACGCTTCTGTTCGAACGACACATAGGCGATGCGCTTGCCATCCGGTGCGAAACGCGGCGACAGGATAGGCTCGCGCGATTGCAGCAGGGTCACGGCACGGGCACCGTCGTAGTCCGAACGTTGCAGCGTGTAACGGGTGTTCTTTTCGGAGAAGCGCTCGGCCGTCACGTACAGCAGACGGGTCGAAAATGCTCCCTTGATACCGGTCAGCTTTTCAAACGACTGATCGGAGATGTAGTGCGCCATGTCACGCAGCTGCTCGGTCGTACCGGAAACACTGCCGTCCGCCACTTTCTGCTCGGTGGCGACGTTGAACAACGCCCATTGCACCTGCAGACGACCGCCCGCCGGAACAATATTGCCGACCATTATGTACTGGGCCCCCACCGCCTTCCAGTCACGGAAGATGATTTCGCTCGGCTGGCTTGGCTGGCTGATCATGTTCTGCTTCGGAATCGGCGAGTAATAGCCCGAGTTCCGCAAATCGTTGCCAATGATTTCAGCCATGTCATCCGGCAGCACGGCACCGCCCTGGAAGCCGAACGGTACGACGGCGATCGGGGTCGCCCGATCGCTGCCGCTAGTGACCAGAATGTTCTTTTCATCCGCCATCGCGATCCCTGCCATGCAGCAGATCACGACCAGCATTCCTCGAAGAAGGTTTCTCACAAGGCTAGATCCTCAGGTGTGAATGTCATCTTGAATGAACGATACGGAGCGAAATCGCTCGGCTTCATTCCCTGCATTTCCGTCAAACGTCCAATATTCTTGACCGCTGCCACTGCCGACGCATCGAACGGACCGTCGCCGCTGGACTTGGCCACGCTGACCGTGGTCACCGTACCGTCCGGCAACATGCCGATCTGCAGCACAACCGTCATGCCTTTGCGTGCCGAAGGAGGACGAGCCCAGCCTTCCGCCGCCCGCGCACGAATCAGATCATCGAAGCTGCCCGCGGTTTCGTCACCACGTTCATCCGCCAAAGCCTGCTGACGCTCGGTCTTGTCGGACAACAGGTCAGCGAGTGCCTGGGCCTTCTTTTCCTCGACCGATTTGCGTGCCGCTTCCTGCGCTTTCTTCTTCGCAGCATCGGCAGCCGCTTTCTTCTTGGCTTCGTCGGCGACTTTCTTTTTCGCCTCTTCAGCTTCGGCTTTCTTCTTGGCGTCTTCGGCGGCTTTCTTCTTCGCGTCCTCGACGATTTTCTTCTTGGCTTCTTCAGCGGCCTCTTTCTTGGCCTCTTCTTCAGCAGCCTTCTTGGCTTCTTCTTCAGCTTTCTTCTTGGCTATATCAGCCAATTGTTTCTCTTCTGCCTTCTTGGCTTCGGCGGCTTTCTTCGCGTCTTCGGCTTTCTTGGCTTCGTCAGCCTTCTTCGCCTGTTCCGCTTTCTTCGCCTCATCGGCCTTCTTGGCTTCCTCGGCCTTTTGAGCCGCTTCTTCTTTCTTTTGTTCCGCCGCCTTGATTGCCTCCTGCTCGACCTTTTTCTGCTCCATCTGTTCGACTTCGGTCTGGCGCGCGGCGGACTTCTTCGCCTCACCCGCAATCTTCTGATTGGTCTGGGTGGTCGCCTGACTTTTCGATTTCAGCTGGTAAAGGGTCGCCTGGACAATCGGCTTGGCCGGCGGCAGCTCAGGCGTCATGGCGAAACTGACGAACAGCATGCCGAACACCAGCACGTGCAAGCCAATCGCCCAGACGCTGGGCCAGAAGTAGCTTTCCGAGGCGGACGGCTCTCGCTGTTGCTGCATCAGGGGGCCTCGGTGATCAAACCAACATTACCGACCCCGGCTTTCTGCAACCCGCCCATGGCGCCCATGACGGAGCCATAATCGACGGACTTGTCGCCACGGATGAAGACCTGGGTACGCTTGCCGTTATCATTGCCGGCCGCGATGATCTTGGTCACCGCGCTGGTCATCTGCGGCAGGGTCATGGCCCGGTCCTGTTGCTTCTCGGTGTCGACTTCGCTGCCAAGGTTCCAGTAGTAGGTCTTGTCAGCCTTGATCGAAATGGTCAGCACCTGGGTGTTGTTGTCCTGCGGCAAGGCTTCGCTGGAAACCTTGGGCAGATCCACCTTCACGCCCTGATTGAGCATCGGCGCAGTCACCATGAAGATGACCAGCAGCACCAGCATCACGTCGATGTAAGGCACTACGTTCATCTCGGCGACCGGCTTGCGCTTGTGTCGGGCTCGAGTGATTAAAGCCATCGGGAAATACCTGCTTATTCTTCGCTGGTGTGCACTTTGCGGTGCAGGATCGCCTGGAACTCATCGGCGAAGGTGTAGTAGCGGCCCAGCAGGGTTTCGCTGCGGGCAGAGAAACGGTTGTAAGCGATAACGGCCGGGATCGCGGCGAACAGGCCGATCGCGGTAGCGACCAGGGCCTCGGCAATACCCGGGGCCACTGTGGCGAGAGTGGCCTGTTGTGCACTGGCCAGACCGCGGAAGGAGTTCATGATCCCCCAGACGGTACCGAACAGACCGATATACGGGCTGACCGAGCCGACAGTGGCCAGGAACGGCAGGCTCTGCTCGAGTTTTTCTTCCTCGCGGGAGATGGCCACACGCATGGCACGGGCCACGCCTTCCATCACCGCTTCAGGATCGACACCCGGCTGCTGGCGCAGACGCGAGAACTCCTTGAAACCGGCACGGAAGATCTGCTCGACGCCCGAGTCCGGATCCGGGTTGCTGCCGGCCTGACGGTAGAGTTTGGACAGATCGATACCCGACCAGAAGCGCTCCTCGAAGCTCTCCAGGGCACGTCGACCGGCGCGCAGCAGATTGCTGCGCTGAAAGATCATGATCCATGAGGTCACCGATGCGGCCACCAGGGTCAACATTACCAACTGCACCACGATGCTGGCATTGCTGACCAGGCTCCACATGGAGGAATGGTCGACGACGTTAGCTTCCACGCTTTATCTCCTGCTTCAAGTGTGTACCCGTGCCGACCGCCTCGGCGAAAGCCGTACGCAAGTCTTCGGGAAGGGCCCGGGGTTTCAAACTGTTAGTGCGCACACAGGCCACCAGAAACTGCCCCTCACAGAGCAGCACATTATCCGTTGCCCGCCTGACCTGCTGTCGAAAGCGCAGGCTGGCACGGTTCAATTCGATTACATCAGCGCTTACCAGCAGTTCGTCGTCCAATCGCGCCGGCGCGTGATAACGCGCTTCGCTGGAATGCACGACGAACAACAGGTCCTCACCTGCCAGCGCCGACTGGGCAAAGCCCAGCTCCCGGAGCCGCTCGGTTCGAGCCCGTTCCATAAACTTGAGGTAATTAACGTAATACACGATGCCGCCCGCATCGGTGTCCTCGTAATAAACGCGACAACGATGTGCGAACGGCTCAAGCCCGTTTTGCGCGCGCATACTCTAGTGCTTACTCCTCGGGTTGCCAATCCGGCCAGGCAACTGTTTTTCATTGTTCAAAGGCTTTACCGCAAAAGTACCGTCCTGAGACAGTACAAACGCTGAATAAATCGCCAATAAATGTGTATCAATCGTCCAAGGCATCGAGAAACTCGTCTGCCACGGGTGTTTCGCTCATTCGTGACGGAATGTTTAAACCAAAATGCAGATACGCATGCCGGGTCACCACCCTGCCTCGCGGCGTGCGCATGATGTAGCCCTGCTGAATCAGATACGGCTCCAGCACATCCTCGATGGTATGACGCTCCTCGCTGATCGCAGCGGCCAGACTATCAATGCCGACCGGTCCGCCATCGAACTTCTCGATCATGGTCAACAGCAGACGCCGGTCCTGATGATCGAAACCGTGCTCATCGACATCCAGCAGGTTGAGTGCCAGGTCGGCAACGGACTTGGTGATATGCCCCTTGGCCCGGACCTCGGCGAAATCCCGCACCCGACGCAACAGTCTGTTGGCGATTCGCGGCGTGCCACGGGCACGACGGGCGACCTCGAAAGAACCTTCAGGATCCAGCGGCAAACCGAGGATGTTCGCCGAGCGGCTGACAATCGTCGCCAGGTCCGCAGTGCTGTAGAACTCAAGACGCTGGACAATCCCGAAACGGTCGCGCAACGGGTTGGTCAGCATCCCCGCCCGCGTCGTCGCACCGACCAGGGTGAACGGCGGCAGATCAAGCTTGATCGAACGTGCCGCCGGGCCTTCACCGATCATGATGTCGAGCTGGAAATCCTCCATCGCCGGGTACAGCACTTCTTCCACGATCGGCGACAGACGATGGATTTCATCGATGAACAGCACATCGTGAGGCTCAAGATTGGTCAGCAGCGCCGCCAGATCGCCCGGTCGCTCGAGCACCGGCCCTGAGGTGCTCTTGATCGATACGCCCATTTCCTGGGCAATGATATTGGCCAGAGTGGTCTTGCCCAGCCCCGGCGGACCGAAGATCAGGGTGTGGTCGAGGGATTCGCCACGGCCCCGGGCGGCCTGGATAAACAGCTCCATCTGCTCGCGCACGGTCGGCTGGCCGATGTATTCGGCCAGGCTGACGGGACGTATCGCCCGATCCTGGACTTCTTCGCGCTCACGCGGACTGTGCGTGGCGGCGATCAGACGATCAGCTTCAATCACTTAAATCATTCCCTTCAGGGCGCGTCGGATCATGTCTTCGCTGCTCAAGCCTTTTTCCTTGATCGCGGAAATCGCCTTGCTGGCTTCCTGCGGCTTGTAGCCCAGGGAAATCAGCGCGCTGACCGCGTCGTTCTCGGCGGTGTTGACCGGCGCCGGGCCGTCCGGCTGGTTCGGCACCAGCGCAAACATGGCCGGCGAGGTTTCCCAGGCCTTGAAACGGTCCTTGAGCTCCACCAGCAAGCGCTCGGCGGTTTTCTTGCCCACGCCCGGCACCTTGGTCAGCGCCGAGGTGTCCTGGGATTGCACGCAACGGATCAGTTCGTCCACCTCCAGGCTCGACATCAAGGCCAGCGCCAGCTTCGGACCCACACCATTGAGACGGATCAGCTCGCGAAAAAAGTCTCGCTCACGCTTGCCGGCAAAACCATAGAGTAACTGCGCGTCTTCGCGTACGACCAAATGCGTGTGCAAGGTCAGCGGCTCCCCGACCGACGGCAGGCGATACAGGGTGGTCATGGGCACTTCCAGCTCGTACCCGAGGCCGTTTACATCCAGAATCAGATGCGGCGGCTGTTTTTCAGCGAGGGTGCCCCGCAGGCGTCCAATCACGTTTCAGATCCTTGAGCGTTGGCCAGCCGTGGGCTGGCGACTGTCGAAAAGCGGTTTTCGGGCCGACGACCCAGGCACGAGATCCGCCTTCCGGAAATTTGACTGCTGATGCTATCAGAGACGCAGGCGACCGCCACGACTGCGTGCGGTACCCAGACCGTGAGGCAGCAGGCTTGACCGGGTGTGCGCATGACAAATGGCGATTGCCAGGGCATCCGACGCATCGATCTGCGGTTTGCTGGTCAGCTTCAGCATATGCATGACCATCATCTGCACCTGCTCTTTATTGGCGGCGCCAGTGCCCACCACCGCTTGCTTGACCTGGGTTGCCGTGTACTCGGCGATCTCCAGACTTTCTTCAGCGCCAGCAACAATGGCGGCTCCCCGAGCCTGCCCCAGCTTCAGCGCGGAATCGGCGTTCTTCGCCATGAACACCTTCTCGATGCCCATGGTCACCGGGCCATAGGTCTGGATGATCTCCCGCACGCCGCGATAGACGATCTGCAGACGCTCGTGCAACTCGCCGGCGCCGGTGCGAATGCAGCCGGAAGCCACGTAGACGCAACCCCGTCCGGTATCGCGTACCACGCCATATCCGGTAATGCGCGAACCGGGGTCGATACCAAGAATTAAAGTCATAACGCCTGAGGATTCGGTAAAGGCAAAAGATCAAATACAACGAATAACGAATGTGGGAGCGAGCCTGCTCGCGAAAACGGTTTCATCCTCGGCAACGAGGCTGCATGAAAGTCCGCATTCGCGAGCAGGCTCGCTCCCACAGTGGAGAATAGTCGGTCTTAACCGAGCCGAGCCGCCACGTCTTCCGGAATGTCCGCGTTGGAATAGACGTTCTGCACGTCATCCAGATCCTCGAGCATGTCGATCAGCTTGAGCACCTTCTCCGCACCTTCCAGATCCAGCTCGGTGCTGGTGGTCGGCTGCATGACGATTTCCGCATCATCACCCTTGAAGCCCGCCACTTCCAACGCATTGCGCACCGCATAGAAGCTGGTGAACGAGGTGAACACGTCAATCGAGCCGTCTTCATGAGCAACCACATCGTCGGCGTCGGCTTCCAGCGCCGCTTCGGTCAGGGAGTCTTCATCAACACCCGGCGCGAAACTGATCTGCCCCTTGCGTTCGAACAGATAGGCCACAGAACCGTCAGTCCCGAGGTTGCCGCCACATTTGCTGAACGCATGGCGCACGGCTGCGGCAGTGCGGTTGCGGTTGTCGGTCATGCACTCGACCATCACCGCCACACCGCCGGGACCGTAACCTTCGTAGGTCAGCTCCTCAACGTTGTCCGCTTCGGTCGCACCGGCACCACGGGCCACGGCACGATCGATGATGTCACGACTCATGTTGGCGCCCAGCGCCTTGTCCAGGGCCAGTCGCAGACGCGGGTTGGAACCCGGATCGCCGCCGCCCTGACGGGCCGCGACGGTCAGTTCACGAATCCACTTGGTGAAGATCTTGCCTCTCTTGGCATCCTGACGTTCTTTGCGGTGCTTGATGTTCGCCCACTTGGAATGACCTGCCATAACTCGCTCCGAATTCTCTTTGAAACCTTGCCCGCTTGGCACATTGCGCAGCCGGCAAACAAAAAATCTCGACCTGTTCCTTGCAGAAAGAAAAAAGGCGCATCCGAAGATGCGCCTTCAGGCCCGTCTTACTCAGCCTTTGGCGTTTCGCGCAAACGAATGTGCAATTCGCGCAGTGCCTTGGCATCCACGACACCCGGCGCCTGCGTCATCACGTCGGCGGCACTCTGGGTTTTCGGGAAGGCGATCACTTCACGGATCGACTGGGCACCGGTCATCAACATCACCAGACGGTCCAGACCGAAGGCCAGACCACCGTGTGGCGGCGCACCGTATTTCAGGGCATCGAGCAGGAAGCCGAACTTCTCTTCCTGTTCCTCTTCGTTGATGCCCAGCAGACGGAATACCGCCTGTTGCATCTCTTTGCGGTGGATACGGATCGAACCGCCACCCAGCTCGGTGCCGTTCAGAACCATGTCGTAGGCACGGGACAGCGCGCCAGCCGGATTGGCTTCGAGCTCTTCCGGGGTGCACTTCGGCGCCGTGAACGGGTGGTGCAAGGCGGAGAAGCTGCCGTCATCGTTCTCTTCGAACATCGGGAAGTCGACGACCCACATCGGTGCCCATTCGCAGGTCAGCAGCTTCAGGTCGTGACCGAGCTTGATGCGCAGCGCGCCCAGGGCTTCGCTGACGATCTTGGCCTTGTCGGCGCCGAAGAACACGATATCGCCGTCGACTGCGCCAACGCGATCGAGGATCACGTTCAGGTTGGCTTCCGGGATGTTTTTCACGATCGGTGACTGCAGGCCTTCAACACCGGCAGCGCGCTCGTTGACCTTGATGTACGCCAGGCCCTTGGCACCGTAGATGCCGACGAACTTGGTGTAGTCGTCGATCTGCTTGCGCGGCATGCTCGCCCCGCCTGGCACGCGCAGTGCGGCGATACGGCATTTCGGGTCGTTGGCAGGGCCGCTGAAGACCTTGAAATCGACTTCTTTCAGTTGGTCGGCAACGTCCACCAGCTCCAGCGGGTTGCGCAGGTCCGGCTTGTCCGAACCGTAACGGCGCATGGCTTCTTCGAACGTCATGTGCGGGAATTCGCCGAACTCCAGATCCAGCACTTCCTTGAACAGGTTGCGGATCATGCCTTCGGTCAGGCCCATGATGTCTTTTTCGTCGAGGAAGCTGGTCTCGATGTCGATCTGAGTGAACTCAGGCTGACGGTCGGCACGCAGGTCTTCGTCGCGGAAGCACTTGGCGATCTGGTAGTAACGGTCGAAACCGGCCACCATCAGCAGCTGCTTGAACAGCTGTGGCGATTGCGGCAGGGCGAAGAACGAACCGGCGTGGGTACGGCTCGGCACGAGGTAGTCGCGCGCGCCTTCCGGAGTCGCACGGGTCAGGATCGGCGTTTCCACGTCGAGGAAGCCGTTCTCGTCGAGGTAGCGACGGATGCTGGTGGTCATGCGCGAACGCAGACGCAGCTTCTCGGCCATTTCCGGACGACGCAGGTCGAGGAAGCGGTAGCGCAGACGAGTTTCTTCACCGACGTCGGAGTACTCGTTCAGCGGGAACGGAGGCGTTTCGGCCTCATTCAACACTTCCAGCTCGTAACCCAGCACTTCGATTGCACCCGAAGCCATGTTGGCATTGACGGCACCGGCCGGACGCAGACGCACCTTGCCGGTGATCTTCACGACGTATTCGCTGCGAACGCGGTCGGCGGCGGCGAAGCTTTCGGCGCGATCCGGATCGAATACCACCTGGGCCAGACCGTCACGATCACGGATATCGAGGAAAATCACCCCGCCGTGGTCGCGGCGACGGTGAACCCATCCGCAAAGGGTAATTTCCTGGCCTTCCAGGCTTTCGTTCAGTTGGCCGCAATAATGGCTGCGCATCATGGTAGTGGTTTCGCTTCTCGTAATTCGAAATTCGGTGGAGATCCGCCGCACTCAGATTCCGTGCGACCGGTGGATGCTCTCGCGTGTCGTTGGACCCGGGCCTGAACCCTAGTCGGATTTGTCGCCACCGGCCAGATTCTTCTTCGCGCCGGTCTTGAAATCGGTTTCGTACCAACCGCTGCCGCTTAGACGAAAGCCTGGCATGGACAGCTGTTTCCTGAGTTCTGGTGCCTGACAGGCAGGGCAATCGACCAGCGGTGCGTCACTGATCTTTTGAATGGCTTCCAACTGATGACCACAGGAAGCACATTGGTAATCGTACATCGGCATGGAGTTGTCTCGGCGATCAGATTGCCAGCTCCCGCAGGGCGGTGTGGCGAAAGAGCGGGATTATATCCATTAAATGCGGCCTGTGCAGCCGGAAGACTGCACAGGCCGCCCCCTCACCGACAACTCCCGGCTGTCGCCGAGGCATCCCGCAGGCCGTGGACGACACAGACCACCCGCACAAGGCCGCTGAAGTTCTTGACCCCGCCATGGCGCAGATGCACTTCGCGATCCACACGAGACAACAGCGTCCCGACCGAACAGCTGTTGTTCTCAGCCATGCGGCCCAGAATATTCCAGTAAACCTGCTCCAGCCGCAGGCAGGTCGCAAAACCATTCAGCCGCACCGAACGGGCCAGCGGCCGGATCAATGTCATGTCGAACTCTTCAAGAAGCGGCGCCAGCCCCCTCTCCTGTCGCAAACCCATGACGAGGCCATCTCGCCTCTCTCCATCTTCCATATCGTTGACACTCCTTTGCCATCGCTGCCTCTTGTCGAGGCAACATCCTGTCAACTCATTAAATGCGCAGGGGCAACGGCATATCCAGACGACTTTTTGTCCGTCTGCGTAGGATAAGCCAACACAGTAGGGAGGATCATGGAGCGGCAGATCGCCTTCCGAATTTCTTACATCATTGGATGCCTTTTCACGTTTCAAAAAAGGCGCACGCCCCACAATTTGTGTCCGTGCGCCTGCCCGATCAGGCTTCGAGCAACGCCCTGAGCATCCAGGCGGTTTTCTCGTGAACCTGCATGCGCTGAGTCAGAAGATCAGCCGTCGGCTCATCACTGACCTTGTCCAGCAGTGGAAAAATGCCGCGAGCGGTACGAGTGACGGCTTCCTGGCCTTCGACCAACTGCCTGATCATGTCTTCGGCACTCGGCACACCCACTTCTTCTTTAATAGAAGAAAGACGCGCATAAGTCGCATAGGCGCCCGGTGCGGGGAAACCCAGTGCGCGGATGCGCTCGGCTATCGAGTCCACGGCCAGGGCCAGTTCGTTGTATTGCTCTTCAAACATCAGGTGCAGGGTGCGGAACATCGGTCCGGTGACGTTCCAGTGGAAGTTGTGGGTTTTCAGATACAGCACATAGGTGTCCGACAGCAGACGCGACAACCCTTCGACGATGGATTTGCGATCCTCTTCACTGATACCGATATCGATTGCCATGTTTACCCCCTGAGGCGATTGAGTTCATCCAGCAGATGCCGTTTCACTGTAGCAAGGGCACCCTCGCCCCGCAGCCCCCGTATCGAGCCCATAGAGGCGACAAATCGCCCCACACTCGCCGCTGGCCGGGGTGATTTGAGTCGTTACGGGCTTTGCTGTTAAATAGGCAATGTGTCGCTACGCCCCGTTTTCCGGGTGTTGCGCATAGGCTGATGCCGGGCACGTGTCCAACGCCTCTTATTGTTTCGAAGCGAACCGTGCGCCTTCAGCTCTTCCTTGTGAGCCGTCATAACGTGAGTCAATAAAAATGTTGAAAATCGTCCACCTGCTGATGGGCGCAGCGGCGTTGCTGCTGTCGTTCATACCCAGCTTGAAATCCGAAGCCGTTCCTTACCTGCAACAACCCGATGCACTTTACCTGGCCTTTTTCGGCCTGCTGAACCTGGTCATTGCTCCGGTGATCCCTAACTGGAACAAAGGCCCGCGCCAGCATCTGCAAAATCTGGTCAGCGCCCTTCTGGTTCTGACCGTCGTACTGCAAACCCTGACCCTGATCGCACCGATGCCGGTCATCGCCGGTCAGCCTGCGGTTCTGTTCAGCCTGGCAATCGCTCTGGTTGCCGTGGTCCTGCACCTGGCCGTCAGTTTCTACAAGTCCTCCCCGGCTGTCGCTCCAACCAGCTACGACATGAGCAACCGCGATACCGGCACCGTCAAGTGGTTCAACACCTCCAAGGGCTTCGGCTTTATCTCCCGGGACTCCGGCGATGATATTTTCGTGCACTTTCGCGCCATCCGCGGCGAAGGCCACCGCGTACTGGTCGAAGGCCAGCGCGTGGAGTTCTCGGTGATGAACCGTGACAAAGGCCTGCAGGCCGAAGACGTGATCGCCGCCCTGCCGCGTCGCTGATTCACAACGAAAAAACCGCGAACAGCCTGGCTGCTCGCGGTTTTTTATCGTCCGGAAAAAGGCTGAAACTCAGTAGTGCGGAGGCGGCGCATCTTCCTCGAAGGAGCCGATCTGGCCGACCATCTCTTCCTGACGCTTGAGCACTGCGGCCATCTGCAACTGCAGACGCTCAACCACACGCTGCTGCTCCACCAGCACATCGTTCAACGCCTGAATGGTGTCGTCCTGAAACGCCAGGCGACTTTCCAGATCGGTAACACGTTGTTCCAGGCTCATGATTCAGCCCTCCAGAAACTTGAAATCTTCATCCAGCACCAGGCGCAGACGTTCACGAATCGCCGCTACCTGCTCCTCGCTGTAAGGCTTGGCCGGATGCTTGCCCCAGACCGGCGCCGGCCACGCGGCATCGTCACGTTTGCGCACAATGACATGCATATGCAATTGACTGACGACGTTACCCAGGGTGGCAACGTTCATCTTGTCGGCATCGAACGAATCCTTGAGCACTTCGGCCAGCGCGGTGGTTTCCTGCCACAGACGCTGCTGGTCGGCGACATCCAACTGAAACAACTCCCTGATATCGTCGCGACGAGGCACCAGGATGAACCAGGGGTAGTTGGCGTCATTGGACAGCAGCAATCGGCAGAGCGGGAAATCGCCGATGGTCAGGCTGTCCTGTTGAAGTCGTGGATCTAAAGCAAACACTGCATGCACTCCCGGCTGATCGGCATTATTCAGCTTAGCGGGCCTCCTGCGGGGACGGCGCACCAAGCGACAGGACGGCAGCATACCTTTGATTGCCCGGCCCTTCACGGCGAAACGGTGCCCCGACATGGAACATTTCCGGTGATTGCGCACCAGTACGAGACCGATCAAGCCGTGCAAACCGCCGGAATGACCGCAGCGCGCTGCCGTGTTCAGGCTCATGACAGGACCCAGGTGTCTGAATTCAGCACAGCCGGAAAAAATTTTTGCACCAAAACCGTACAGCGCGTCTACGCTCAATGGCTTGAGTATCCGCCAAATACTCACTGACAGGGTGAACCGGTAACGTTTTTGATTGTCGCGGGCTGAAACACCTGTGACAGCACCAGGCAACAGGGGGGCGTCAACCCCCGTCAACTGCGTGCCAGAAACCCCGGTTTTACAAGGTTTTTACAGAGACAGGCGGGTACGAAAGAAAATAACCGCATCGATTCCGCGGTTTGTGCACGCTTGTTGCATTCATACTCAAATGGGCCATGAGTAC
Organism: Pseudomonas sp. BW7P1; assembly: GCF_024981055.1. Lineage (NCBI taxonomy): Bacteria > Pseudomonadati > Pseudomonadota > Gammaproteobacteria > Pseudomonadales > Pseudomonadaceae > Pseudomonas > Pseudomonas sp. BW7P1. The sequence continues at coordinate 4,861,260 of NZ_CP103374.1, forward strand.
CCCACGGGAAGTGGACACTCAAGACCCCAGAAAAACAGTGGCAGGGTTGCCCGATGGAGATTCAAGTGTTTTGCCAGGGACTCTTTTTTACCGATGCAGAAAGGCTCAGAAACAGCGATAAAGTTGTCAGCCCGGCTGCATGGGTACTGTGAATTTGCGACATCGACCCAGTCATTTGCGACAGCGTCGTAAAGAACATGAAAGGTTGTAGGCGCAAGTATCGCCAACATTGTCGGCGTGATATAAGTTTGCGCCGACACAAAAAGAAAGAGCCGCCCAGATAATAAAACAGGTGGGACGGCAGTACTCTTCTAAAACCAAAGGAGCAAATCACGATGCGCGTGATGAAGTGGAGCATGATCGCACTGGCCGTTACAGCAGCCAGTTCCCAGTTGGCTACGGCCGCGCCTTTTGTAAGTGACCAGGCAGAAGCCAAAGGCTTTGTTGAAGACGCCAAACTGACCGAGACGCTGAAGAACTACTACTTCAACCGGGACAACAAGAACGGCGGCCACGACCAGAAAGACTGGACCCAGGGTTTCCTCGGCAACTTCACCTCCGGTTACACCCAAGGCACCGTAGGCGTCGGTATCGATGCATTCGGTTACCTGGCTGTAAAACTGGACGGCGGTGACGGTACCAGCGGTACCGGTAACATGAGCCGCAGCAATGCTGTCAAAGCCAACGGTTACGCCCATGACGTCAACGACAGCCAGGGCAAGGCCGGCGCTGCCATCAAGTTCCGCATTTCCAAGACCGAGCTGAAAATCGGCGACCAGCAGCCAACCACGGCTCCAGTGTTCGCTATCGGCGGTTCCCGTATCCTTCCGCAAACTGCCAGCGGCTTCCAGCTGCAGAGCAGCGAGATCAAAGATCTTGATCTCGAAGCCGGTCACTTCTACTCGGCTACCAGCCAGGACAAAAACGCCCGTGAAGGCGGCCTTTACGCCACCTACGCTGGCGTCGAAGCAAAAAGCATCGACTACTTCGGCGGCAAATACGGCATCACCGACAACCTGACCGCATCGTTGTACGGCGCCAAGCTGCAAGACATCTGGAACCAGTACTACGCCAACGTGAACTACACCACGCCGTTCAGTGAAAACACTTCGTTGAACACTGACTTCAACATCTATCGCACCACCGATACCGGTAGCGCGAAAGCCGGCGACATCAGCAACACCACATACTCCCTGGCGACAGCCCTGTCGTTCCTGAAGGCACACACCTTCACCCTGGCCTTCCAGAAGGTCAACGGCGACACCCCGTTCGACTACATCGGCGTGGGCAAAAACAACCGTGGTGGCGACTCGATCTTCCTCGCCAACTCCATCCAGTACTCTGACTTCAACGGTGCAGGCGAGAAATCCCTGCAAGCCCGTTACGACCTGAAAATGGCCGAGTACGGCGTTCCTGGCCTGAGCTTCATGGTTCGTTACGTCAAGGGCTGGGACATCGACGGCACCCACACTCCAGCGGGTAGCGCTTATACCGGTCTCTATGGTGAAGACGGCAAACACCACGAAACCAACTTTGAAGCCAAGTACGTGGTTCAGAGCGGTCCGGCTAAAGATCTGTCCTTCCGTATTCGTCAAGCCTGGCACGTTGCCAACGCTGATGAAGGCGAAGGCGACATCAAAGAGTTCCGTCTGATCACCGAGTACCCACTGAACATCCTGTAATCGTCAGTGGTTAGTTTGGTTGAATGAAAAAGGCCCATCTTCGGATGGGCCTTTTTTTGTTATCGGTCACTTGTAATAACTGCCTGACCAACAAATCAGGCAATTAATTAGCAACCTATCATTACACCGCTGTTTCCTGAACCACACGAATCACTCGCTGTGGAAACGGAATATCGATACCGGCCGCCTTTAAACGATCACGGGACTGTTCGTTAAACATGAACATCACATCCCAGTAGTCTGCGGTTTTAACCCACACACGCAGAGAAACAGTGATCGAACTGTCACCCAATGTCGAAATAACGGCCTGCGGTGCCGGATCCTGCAGAACGCGATCATCCTTGGCCAGATCCAGCAGCACCTGACGGGCCTTTTGCAGATCGGCTTCGTAATCGACACCCACATCGAACACAACCTTGCGGGTCGGCTGACGGTTGGTATTGGTGATGATGCCGTTCGACAGATTGCCGTTCGGTACGATGATGGTCTTGTTGTCACCGGTGCGCAGCACCGTGTGGAAAATCTGGATGCTGTCGACAGTACCCGCCACGCCCTGCGCTTCGATCCAGTCACCGATACGGAACGGACGGAACAGCAGAATCAGCACGCCGCCGGCGAAGTTCGCCAGGCTGCCCTGCAACGCCAGACCGATGGCCAGGCCCGCCGCACCGATCGCCGCGACGAACGACGTGGTCTCGACACCGATCATCGACGCGACGCTGACGATCAGCAGCACCTTGAGCACGATGTTGGCCAGACTGCTGATGAAACCCTGCAGAGCCAGATCGGCATTGCGCAGGGCCAGCAGGCCGCCCAGCTTTTGCGTGACCTTGTTGATCAACCACCAGCCGATGGCCAGGGTAATCACCGCCAGCAGCACACGGCTGCCGTACTCCATGATCATCGGAATCCACGCCTGGGACACCTTGACCAGGTTGTCCACCTCAGCATTCAAATCCATCTTTTATCTCCTTATTTCCGGCTACCCGGGCTATGAAAGATCAACGGCAGAAAGACCGAGTCCCTTGAGGCTCAATCGTTTCTGCCGCTGCTTGGCCCTCGGACGCTGAAAACGCCGAGAGGTTCCCGACCGAGGTGGCTCAGTCGCGGAAGTTGTTGAACTGAAGTGGCATACCGAACTCCTTGGCACGCAGTGCTGCAATGGCTTCCTGCAGATCGTCACGCTTCTTGCCGGTCACGCGCACCTGCTCGCCCTGAATGGCGGCCTGCACCTTGAGCTTGGCGTCCTTGATATGAGCGACGATCTTCTTGGCCAGCTCCTTGTCGATGCCCTCCCGAAGTACGGCATCCTGCTTCATCACCTTGCCCGATGCGTAAGCATCCTTGACCTCGAGGCACTGCACATCGATCTTGCGCTTGACCAGTGCCAATTTGAGGATTTCGATCATCGCTTCCAGCTGAAATTCGGCTTCAGCGGTCAGGTTGACGGTCAGTTCCTTTTCCTTGTACTCGTAGCTGCCCTTGCCTTTCAGGTCATAACGACGATCGAGATCCTTCGCGGCGTTCTCGACCGCGTTGGTGAGCTCGTGTTTGTCCAGTTCGGATACCACGTCGAACGACGGCATGTAATCTCTCCAATAAAAAGGCGCGCTCGTTCAGGACGCGGCGCGCTTGGCTTGCGGTTAAAATCGGGCTCATTATAACGGCTCTTTACCCACCGACACGGCGAGCCTTGCATGCCTGTACCTTACCGAGTGAAAAACTGATGTCCACCCCCTGGCACATCCTCGGCGCCGGAAGTCTCGGCACCCTTTGGGCCACGCGACTGGCCCGGGCCGGATTGCCGGTGCGGCTGATCCTGCGTGACATCGACCGCCTGCATGACTATGCGACCGCTGGCGGGCTGACCCTCGTCGAACAAGGCATCGCCAGCACTTACGTCATCCCAGGCGAAACCCCGGACAGCCCCGGACCGATCCGCCGCCTGCTGGTGGCGTGCAAGGCCTACGACGCCGAAAGCGCCGTGGCCGCCGTGGCTCATCGCCTGGCGCCGGACGCCGAACTGATTCTTCTACAGAACGGCCTCGGCAGCCAGGAAGCCGTTGCGGCGCTCGTGCCGCTGGTACGCTGCATCAGCGCATCGAGCACCGAAGGCGCATTTCGCGACGGTGACTGGCGCGTGGTCTTCGCCGGCCATGGCTACACCTGGCTCGGTGATGCCGGCCATCCTGTGGCGCCGATCTGGCTCGACGATCTGGAAGCTGCAAAAATCCCCCACGAATGGAGCGCCGACATTCTCACCCGTCTGTGGCGAAAACTGGCGCTCAATTGTGCGATCAATCCTCTGACCGTATTACACGACTGCCGCAATGGCGGTCTGCAGCAACATCACTGCGAAGTCGCCACCCTGTGTGCCGAACTGACCGAATTGCTGGAGCGTTGCGGTCAGCCTGCGGCGGCCGACAACCTGCAACAGGAAGTCGAGCGGGTGATTCATGCCACCGCGGCCAACTTCTCTTCCATGTATCAGGACGTGGTCAACAGACGCCGCACAGAGATCAGTTACCTGTTGGGCCATGCCTGCAAAGTTGCGCAACGCCATCAAATCAGCCTGCCGCATCTTCAACAATTGCAGCAACGGCTGACAGCCCATCTGCACAGTCTCGGATTGCCCGTCGACTGAGCAGCGGCTACGCTGCCCACTTGTTCCTTTGCAGCGATAAAACTGATGCCATTGCGCCAGCGCCTCGAAAACCTGCCGGTCGGCCAGAAACTGCTGGCCGCCCTGCTGGTGCTGTTGACCACCGTATTACTGGTCGCCAACCTGACTTTCATCAGCGCGGCCTATTACATTTCCCAGGAAAGCATGGCACCCCAGGCGCTGCAGACCATCGGCCGCCTGGTCGCGAACCCGAGCCTGATCGCCGAAGCCTTGCAATCACCGCAAAGCGCCGAGCGCCTGCTCAAGGAGCTCGACAGCTACTCGCCGCTACGCGCCGCTGCACTGTATGACGGCAAAGGCGAGCGCATCGCTCAGGTGCAGCGCGGCGACAAGCTCAACCTGCCGGAACGCTACCGGCACATCGAAGCCTGGCAGCTCACCGAGTTTCGCAGCAATCAACTGATCACCCTGCCCCGCCCCGGCACTGCGCCAGGTCATCTGTTGCTGGTGGCCAGCAGCGAATTGCCGATGGCGTTCTACACCGGCACCCTGACCGCAAGCCTGGGGATCCTGATTTTCAGCGTGCTGCTGTGGCTGGTGATCGCCCGACAGATCAAACGCCTGATTACCCGGCCTATCCATGAACTCGAAGAACTCTCCCGTCAGGTAACCCGCGAAGAGAACTACGCCCTGCGCGCCTCCCGTGGCAACCACGATGAAATCGGCAGCCTGGCCGAGGCCTTCAACACCATGCTTTCGCGCATCGAAGCCCGGGAACAGCAGCTCAAGCGTGCCCGCGACGACTCGCAGGCGGCCTACGATCAGGCGCAAGGCCTGGCCGAAGAAACCCGCCACACCAATCGCAAACTGGAACTGGAAGTCCAGGTACGCAGCAAGATCGAGAAAAAGCTCACAGGCTTTCAGAACTACCTCAACAGCATCATCGACTCCATGCCTTCGGCGCTGATCGCCCTCGACGAGCAGCTCTACGTCACCCAGTGGAACCAGGAGGCCAGCGCCCTCTCCGGTACGCGGCTGGACGAAGCGTTGAACCAGCCGATCTTCCTCGCCTTCGAACCGCTCAAGCCGTTTCTGCCGCAACTCAAGCAAACGGTGGAAGAACACACCGTGGCGAAGATCGAGCGGGTGACCTGGTTCAAGGACGACGAACCCAAGCACTACGCCCTGACCTTCTACCCGTTGATGGGCGGTGCCGGGCGTGGCGTGGTGATCCGGATCGACGACATCACCCAGCGTCTGTCTCTGGAAGAAATGATGGTGCAGTCGGAAAAAATGCTTTCGGTCGGCGGCCTCGCGGCCGGCATGGCCCACGAAATCAATAACCCGCTGGGCGCGATCCTGCATAACGTACAAAACATTCGTCGACGCCTGTCGTCCGACCTGCCGAAGAACCTCGAACAGGCCGAACACCTGGGTATCGAGCTGGAGACTGTGAACCGCTACCTGCAAGCCCGGGAAGTCCCGCAACTGCTCGACGGCATCCAGCAGGCCGGCGCCCGGGCGGCGAAGATCGTCACCCACATGCTCAGTTTCAGCCGTCGCAGCACGCGACAGATGGCGCCGTGCGACCTGCCGGCCCTGATCGATCAAGCGGTGGAGATCGCCGGCAACGACTTCGATCTGGCCATCGGCTTCGATTTCAAAGGCCAGGCGATCATCCGCCAGTTCGATCCGGCACTCGGGCCGGTGCCGGGCACCGCCAACGAACTCGAACAGGTATTGCTCAATCTGCTGAAAAACGCTGCGCAAGCGATCCACCAGCGCGCAGACGACAGCGAACCGGGGCGGATCATCCTGCGTACCCGGCTCAATCCGCCCTGGGCGGAAATTCAGGTCGAGGACAACGGCATCGGCATGAGCGAGAACGTGCGCAAACGCACGTTCGAACCATTCTTCACCACCAAGGAAATCGGCCAGGGCACCGGGCTCGGGCTGTCGGTGTCGTATTTCATCATCACCAACAATCACAAGGGACAGATGGAAGTGCAGTCCACACCGGGGCAAGGCACTTGTTTCACCCTGCGCCTGCCGCTCGCGCAACCGGCGCCCATCGCTGCCCAAACCAATCAACTACCGAGGTAACCCATGGGCTTTCGCTTGTCGAAGATCTACACCCGCACCGGCGACAAAGGCGAGACCGGCCTCGGCGATGGTCGCCGCGTACCCAAGGATCACCCGCGCATCGAAGCCATTGGCGAAGTCGACACCCTGAACAGTCAGGTCGGCGTGCTGCTGGCCGGCTTGAGCGCCGAACGCGAGACCTGTCCCGGGCTCAACGAATTGATCGAGGTTCTGGCGCCTTGTCAGCATCGACTGTTCGATCTCGGTGGCGAGTTGGCGATGCCGGAATACCAGGCCTTGAACGCAACAGAAATCGAAAGGCTGGAAGCCGCCATCGATGTGTGGAACGAAGAATTGGGGCCGCTGGAGAATTTCATTCTGCCCGGCGGTTCGATGCTGATTGCCCAGGCCCACGTCTGTCGCAGCCTGGCGCGCAGCGCAGAACGGCGCTGTCAGCATTTGAACGCCATTGAACCGCTGGCCGGGGTTGGGCTGGCTTATATAAATCGCTTGTCGGATCTGTTGTTTGTGGCGGCGAGGCTGATTGCACGGCGCCAGGGTGTTGCCGAGATTCTGTGGCAGCCGGCGGCGAAACCTTCAGATCAGTAGCGACTGTCAGGACGCCTTCGTCGGAACGCCGCCCGGAGCAAGCCCGCTCCCACAGGAAAATGTATTCCTACAGTTGGAATGCAATCAAATGTGGGAGCGGGCTTGCCCGCGAAGGGGACAACAGCCTCAATAAAGAATCAAGCCTCAGGCCAGAACGCCCGAATCCCCGCCACACCCTGAGCCCCGGCATTCCACGCTTTCTCGCGCTCCGCCGGGCCGACTCCACCCAGCAGGAATACCGGTTTGCTGAAACCTTCGATCAATGTCGAAGCCTGCTCCCAGCCCAGCGGCTGTGCGTCCGGGTGAGTCAGGGTCGGTTGCACCGGCGACAGGGTGACGAAATCCACGCCCATTTGCTCGGCCAGCGCCAGTTCTTCAGCACTGTGACAAGACGCCGCCAACCAGCGCTCCGCCGGCAGCGGTCGTCCGGCGGCGGCGTACTTGCGCAGCTGCGCCGAAGTAATGTGCCAACCGGCGGACGGAAAATCCCCAAGCCACTCGAACGGCCCCTTGATCATCAACTGCGCCTTGCCGGCACACAAACCGACCGCGTCCACCGCCAGGTCGCGGTACTTCGGGTCATAACCATTGGGCGCACGCAGCTGGATCAGCTTGATCCCGCCGGCAATCGCCTTCTGGATGCCGCGCAGCAAGGCCGGGGCTTCCAGGCCTTCCGGGGTGATCAGATATTCAGCGGGCAGACGCGCAGCCGCCACGATGGGCTGGTTGGCTGCCGGAAATTCGTAGTTCGTCAGTTCCTTCGCCGAAACCCAGGCCAGCGGTTGGCCTTCGGCGCCGTGAGGCTCGCCGGTAAAACTCGAAACCTCCCAGACATCCAGCAACACCTGTTTGTCCGGGTAATCGTGACGAACCTTGATCAACGGACGGGCGGCGCCGACAACTATGCCCAACTCTTCCTGCAGCTCACGGGCCAGCGCAGTCTGCACCGACTCGTCGGCCTCGACCTTGCCACCGGGGAACTCCCACAGACCACCCTGGTGCTGAGTATCGGCACGACGGGCGATAAGGATTTTGCCGCTGTCGTCACGAATGACGGCGGCGGCGACGTGTACGCGTTTCACGGCTGCAATTCCTCCAGTCCGGCCTTTTGCCAGGCCTGGAAGGCTGGCCATTGGTAGACGGTTTCAACATAGGCTTCATCTTCCGCCGGCAGCTTCACCTGATAGGTTCGCAGGCGCACGGCAATCGGCGCGAAGAACGCATCGGCCAGCGACACGCGACCAAACAGGAACGGCCCCTCTTCGGTCGCCGCCGCACGGCATTCGGCCCACAGTGCGAGCATGCGTTCGACATCGACTTTCACCTCCGGCGGTACCGGATTGAGCGGTGCGTCATGGCTCAGGTTGAACGGCATGTGATTGCGCATGGCGAAGAAACCGCTGTGCATTTGCGCGCAGGCAGAACGCGCCTGGGCGCGAGCCGCGATATCGGTTGGCCAGAGTTGTTCGGATGGATACTGCTCGGCCAGGTATTCGGCAATCGCCAGAGAGTCGGCGATGGTGCCTCGAGCGGTTTTCAGCAGCGGCACCTTGGCGGTCGGCGAATGCTTGAGCAGTCGCTCGCGGGTGTCGGGCTTGCCGAGCTTGACCAGTTCTTCGGTGTAGGGTGCACCGGTCAGTTCAAGCGCCAGTGCGGCGCGCAGGGACCAGGAGGAAAGCAGTTTGTCGCCGATGATCAGGTGAAGGCTCATGTTCGGGTCCTTTCATGGGACAGCAGAAAAGGAGGTCCGCGGACCTCCCTCTTTGGCAGGGATCAGGTGCGGTATTCGGCGTTGATCTTCACGTATTCGTGGGACAGGTCGGTGGTCCAGATGGTTTCGCTGCAATCGCCGCGACCCAGTTCGATACGGATGGTGATTTCTTCCTGCTGCATCACCGCCGCGCCCTGGGCTTCAGTGTAGGTCGCTGCACGCGCACCACGGCTGGCGATGCACACGTCGCCGAGGAACACGTCGATCTTGCTCACGTCCAGATCCGGCACGCCGGCACGACCGACAGCGGCGAGAATCCGGCCCCAGTTCGGGTCGGACGCAAACAGGGCAGTCTTGATCAGCGGCGAGTGGGCCACGGTGTAGCCGACGTCCAGGCATTCCTGGTGATTGCCGCCGCCGTTGACTTCAACGGTCACGAACTTGGTCGCGCCCTCGCCGTCACGCACGATGGCCTGGGCCACGTCCATGCACACCTCGAACACCGCCCGTTTCAGCTTGGCGAACAGCTCGCCTTCGGCCCGGGTGATTTCCGGCAGTGCAGCCTTGCCGGTGGCGATCAGCATGCAGCAGTCGTTGGTCGAGGTGTCGCCGTCGATGGTGATGCGGTTGAACGATTTATTGGCGCCGTCCAGCATCAGGTTGTGCAGCACGTCGCGGGAGACTTTGGCGTCGGTGGCGATGTAGCCGAGCATGGTCGCCATGTTCGGACGGATCATGCCCGCGCCCTTGCTGATGCCGGTGACGGTGATGGTCACGCCGTCATGCTGGAACTGGCGGCTGGCACCCTTTGGCAAGGTGTCGGTGGTCATGATGCCGGTGGCGGCGGCTTCCCAGTTGTTTTCCGACAGATCGTCCAGTGCAGCCTGCAAGGCGCCTTCGATCTTCTCGACCGGCAGCGGCTCGCCGATCACGCCGGTGGAATACGGCAGGATCTGGCTGGCATCCACGCCGGTCAGTTCGGCCAGTTTCGCAGTGGTGCGCTCGGCGGCGGCCAGACCCGGCTCGCCGGTGCCGGCGTTGGCGTTGCCGGTGTTGGTCAGCAGGTAGCGTACAGCGTTCTGCACACGTTTTTTGGCCAGGATCACCGGCGCTGCGCAGAAAGCGTTCAATGTGAACACGCCCGCCACGGTAGAACCTTCGGCACAGCGCATCACGACGACATCCTTGCGCCCAGGGCGCTTGATGCCGGCCGAAGCGATACCGAGTTCAAAACCGGCAACCGGGTGCAACGTTGGCAAAGGACCAAGACCAACAGCCATGAATGCGCTCCTTACTCAATGATGTCAGCACCGCCAGACATAGTGACGGTGGTGTAAATGGCAAAACGCCGCGACGGCTGATGCCGGTCGCGGCGCGGGTATTTCAGCGATTGAAACGGGGTTTACTGGATCTGCCCGTGGCAATGCTTGAATTTCTTGCCCGAACCGCAGTAGCACAGTTCGTTGCGGCCCAGCTTCTGCTCGTTGCGAACCGGTGCGGTGGCCAGGGCCACATCGACCTCTTCACCGACCAGTGCTTCCGGCTGCTCCAGCCCCGGGGCTTCGGCGTGTTCGAACTGCATGCGAGCGGCCAGTGCCTCGGCTTCCTGACGCAGGCGCGCCTCTTCCTCGGCCGGATCTTCGCGGCGCACCTGAACGTGCGACAGCACACGGATCGAGTCGCGCTTGATCGAATCCAGCAGCTCGGAGAACAGCGTGAAGGACTCGCGCTTGTATTCCTGCTTCGGGTTCTTCTGCGCATAACCGCGCAGGTGGATGCCGTGACGCAGGTGGTCCATGGTCGACAGGTGGTCTTTCCACAGGTCGTCCAGCACGCGCAGCACGATCTGTTTCTCGAAGGTGCGCAGTGCTTCGGCGCCGGCCTGGTCTTCTTTCTCGTTGTACGCGGCGACCAGCTCGTTCATCAGCTTCTCGCGCAGGGTTTCCTCGTACAGGTGATCGTCTTCGTCGAGCCATTGCTGGATCGGCAGCTTCACGCCGAAGTCGCTGGCAATCGCGGCTTCCAGACCGGCCACATCCCACTGCTCCGGCAGCGACTGCGGCGGAATGTGGGCGCTGACGGTGGCGTTCAGTACGTCCTGGCGGAAGTCGGCAATGGTTTCACCAATGTTGTCGGCGGCCAGCAACGTGTTGCGCATGTGATAGATCACTTTACGCTGCTCGTTGTTGACGTCGTCGAATTCCAGCAGTTGTTTACGAATGTCGAAGTTGCGGCCTTCAACCTTGCGCTGGGCCTTTTCGATGGCGTTGGTCACCATGCGGTGCTCGATCGCTTCGCCAGGCTGCATGCCCAAGGCCTTCATGAAGTTTTTCACCCGGTCGGAGGCGAAAATGCGCATAAGGCTGTCTTCCAGCGACAGGTAGAAGCGGCTGGAACCGGCATCGCCCTGACGGCCGGCACGGCCACGCAGCTGGTTGTCGATACGACGGGATTCGTGACGCTCGGACGCGATCACCTGCAGGCCGCCGGATTCCAGCACTTGCTGGTGACGTTTCTGCCAGTCGGCCTTGATCTGGGCGATCTGCTCAGGGGTCGGGTTTTCCAGCGAGGCCACTTCCACTTCCCAGTTGCCGCCCAACAGGATGTCGGTACCACGACCGGCCATGTTGGTGGCGATGGTCAGGGCGCCCGGACGACCGGCCTGAGCAATGATCTCGGCTTCCTTTTCGTGGAACTTGGCGTTCAGGACCTTGTGTTCGATACCTTCCTTCACGAGCAAAGCGGACATGTGCTCGGAGGTTTCGATGGTCGCCGTGCCCACCAGCACCGGACGGCCGGCGGCCATGCTTTCCTTGATGTCATTGACGATCGCCGCGTATTTCTCTTCGGCGGTCAGGAACACCAGGTCGTTGTAGTCCTTGCGGGCCAACGGCTTGTTGGTCGGAATGACGACAACCTGCAGACCATAGATCTGATGGAATTCGAACGCTTCGGTGTCGGCCGTACCGGTCATGCCGGACAGTTTGGTGTACAGACGGAAGTAGTTCTGGAACGTGGTCGAAGCCAGGGTCTGGCTTTCGGCCTGGATGTTCAGGTTTTCCTTGGCTTCGATGGCCTGGTGCAGGCCTTCGGACAGACGACGACCCGGCATGGTACGGCCGGTGTGTTCGTCGACCAGAACGACCTGGCCGTCCTGCACGATGTATTCGACGTTGCGGTTGAACAGTTTGTGCGCACGCAGGCCGGCATAGACGTGGGTCAGCAGGCTCAGGTTGTGCGCCGAGTACAGGCTCTCGCCCTCGGCCAGCAGGCCGATACTGGTCAGCTGGTCTTCGATGAACTGGTGCCCGGCTTCGTTGAGTTCGACCTGACGGGTCTTCTCGTCGACCGTGAAATGACCTTCCTGGGTGACTACGCCTTCGACTTCTTCAACGTGCTGCTTGAGTTTCGGGATCAGTTTGTTGATCTCGATGTACAGCTTCGAGCTGTCCTCGGCCTGACCGGAAATGATCAGCGGGGTACGCGCTTCGTCGATGAGGATGGAGTCGACTTCGTCAATCACGGCAAAGTTGAGTTCGCGCTGGAATTTCTCTTCCATGCTGAACGCCATGTTGTCGCGCAGGTAGTCGAACCCGAATTCGTTGTTGGTGCCGTAGGTGATGTCGGCGGCGTAGGCGGCGCGCTTCTCCTCCGGCGGCTGGAACGGCGTCACGATGCCGACGCTCAGGCCGAGGAATTCGTACAGCGGACGCATCCAGTTGGCGTCTCGGCGGGCCAGGTAGTCGTTCACGGTCACAACGTGCACGCCCTTGCCGGACAGCGCGTTGAGGTAAACCCCCAGGGTCCCCACCAGCGTCTTGCCTTCACCGGTGCGCATTTCGGCGATCTTGCCTTCATGCAGGGTCATGCCGCCGATCAGCTGGACGTCGAAGTGGCGCATGCCCATGACGCGCTTGCCGGCTTCGCGGGCGACCGCGAAGGCTTCGGGCAACAGCTTGTCGAGGGTCTCCCCCTTGGCGATGCGGTCCTTGAACTCTGCGGTCTTGGCGCGCAGTTGATCGTCCGAGAGGGCGACCATCTTCTCTTCGAAGGCATTGACGAGCTGCACCGTCTTGAGCATGCGTTTGACTTCACGCTCGTTCTTGCTTCCAAAAAGTTTCTTTAACAAAGGCGCAAACATATCGGCAGGATCTTCCACACTAAAGGGATGGAGGGCGGCCCCGTGAGCGTCGCCCGTGCAGCCCTCATGGCCGCATGCGAACGAGCATTCTACCCGGAAACGGAAGTGAGGAAAGTGGGGATATTCCACGATGCTGGCACTGCGCTTTGACGGGGCTCACTTAAAATAGGGACGTTTTGCTCAACTTCAAGCCTTTGGCGACAGAAGTTAATCGTTGATTTAATGGGCAAAGCAGGGACAAAAGCAATGGGCGATTGAAATGGCAGCCGTCTGCTACCATGGCGCCTCAGTCAGATAAGGTGTTGGATCATGGCATTTCGCCCACTCACGGCCAAGGCGCCCGCCGTTCTGTTACGCGAAGCCAGGCCTTTGAAAGCCATCCTCGGCCAGGCCCAACGCCTGGCCCACCTGCAACGCCTGCTCGAAAGCCAGTTGCAACCCGCCGCCCGCGAACACTGCCATGTGGCCAGGTGGCGCGAAGGCGAACTGTCGCTGGTGGTCACCGACGGCCACTGGGCCACGCGCCTGCGCTACCAGCAGAAACGCCTGCTGCGGCAATTGCAGATGTTCGACGAGTTCACCAGCCTGACGCGGATCAAGTTCTCGGTGCGCCCTCCCGTCACCCGGCCCGCAACAACCGGACACACGCTGGACCTGTCGACGGATGCCGCCGCGACCATTCAGTCGACCGCCGAAGGGATCAGCGATCCGAACCTGCGGGCGGCCCTGGAGCGCCTCGCGGCGCACGCCAGGACCAAACCCTGACGCTCCCGATCAGCGGCGTTTGCTGCCACCGAGCAACGATCCCATCAACCCACGCACCAACTGCCGGCCCAACTGGTTCGCCGCCTGACGCATCGCCGATTTCAGCGCTTGCCCTGCGGCAGTGCCGAGGAACTCCCCGGCCTTGTCCGCCAGACTCGGCTCCTCTGGCGCCGGTTTGCCAGGGATCGCCTCGGTTTCAGGCCCCAGGTTCTTGCGTCCCGTCAGGATTTCATACGCCGACTCACGGTCGATCGGCTTGTCATACCGCCCCTTGAACGGCGATCCGGCAATCAGCACCGTGCGTTCGGTCTCGGTCAAAGGCCCGATCCGCGATTGCGGCGGTGCCACCAGTACGCGCTGGACCATCTCCGGCGTGCCCTTTTCCTGCAAGGTGCCGACCAGCGCCTCGCCGATCCCGAGCTCGGTCAACACCGATAACGTATCGAACGCCGGATTCGGCCGGAACCCGTCCGCCACCGCCCGCAAGGATTTCTGCTCCTTGGCGGTGAACGCCCGCAGTCCGTGCTGCACCCGCAAGCCCAACTGCGCCAGCACGCTATCCGGCAGATCGCTTGGCGACTGAGTGACAAAATACACTCCGACACCTTTGGAACGGATCAACCGCACCACTTGCTCCAGACGCTCCTGCAAGGCCTTGGGCGTATCACCGAACAACAAGTGCGCTTCGTCGAAAAACAGCGCCAGCAGCGGTTTGTCGGCATCGCCCCGCTCCGGCAACTGCTCGAACAGCTCGGCGAGCAGCCACAGCAGGAACGTTGCGTAGACTTTTGGCGCTTCGTGCACCAGACGACTGGCATCAAGCAAATGAATCCGCCCACGACCGTCGGCAGTCGGTTGCAGGATGTCTTCCAGTTGCAGCGCCGGTTCGCCGAACAGCGCTTCGGCCCCCTGCTGTTCGAGGACTGCCAGGCGCCGCAACAACGCCTGACTGGAGCCGGCAGTGAACAACGCCGCGTCTTCGCCGAGCAGTTGCGGGTTGTCCTTGAGGTGGTTGAGCAGCGCTTTCAGGTCTTTCAGATCCAGCAGCAACAAGCCTTCGCGGTCCGCGACCTTGAACGCCGCGTACAGCGCCGACTGCTGGCTGTCGGTCAGTTCCAGCAACGCGCCGATCAGCAACGGCCCCATTTCGCTCAGCGTGGTGCGCAGCGGATGACCGGACTCACCGTGAATGTCCCACAAGGTGACGGGATAAGCCCTGGACTGGAAATTGAGCCACGGCATGCCGGCGATGCGCTCGGCGACCGTGCCCTGAGGGTTGCCGGCAGCGCCGAGGCCGCACAGATCACCCTTGATGTCGGCGGCGAACACCGCGACGCCGGCATCGCTGAAGGCTTCGGCCAGCCTTTGCAGGGTAACGGTCTTGCCGGTGCCGGTCGCGCCGGCCACCAATCCGTGACGGTTGGCCAGGCGCATCGCCTGGGCGATCGGTTGCCCGGAAAGATCGGCACCGATAACGAGTTGCGAAGAGTCAGGCATTTGGTCACCCAATAGTTAATCTTTGTCGAGCATGGCCGATAGAGAGAAATGAGAGACCCGATCAAAAATCCGGTCTGAGATTTCCCTAAGGAGAGACGGAAATATCAGTGAGCTTTCACCCCTGCCCATTTTGCGCGCTCTTATAAAAGCACGCGCTGGACATTAAGACCTTAGCGGAACCCCAAGCCATGAACAAAAATCTACGCTTCAGCCATAAAATCCTGCTTGCCGCCGCCCTCATCGTCATTGCCGCCTTCGCCTCGTTCACGCTGTACAACGACTGGCTGCAGCGCAATGCGATTCGCGATGACCTGAACAACTACCTCAACGAAATGGGCGAGGTCACTGCCGACAACATCCAGACCTGGCTCAGCGGGCGCATCCTGCTGATCGAGAACGCGGCACAGAACATCGCCATCAATCCCGAGCCGGCCGCCGTCGCCAGCCTGCTGGAACAGAAAGCCCTGACTTCGACATTCATGGCGTCCTACCTCGGCGACGCCACCGGGCACTTCACCATCCGTCCGGACGCGAAGATGCCGGACGGTTTCGATCCACGGGTTCGCCCCTGGTACAAAGGTGCCGAAAGCAGCAGCACCTCGACCCTGACCGAACCCTACATCGACGCGGCCACCGGCCAGACCATCATTTCCATCGCCACCGCCGCGAAAAAAGCCGGCCAGAGCGTCGGTGTGGTGGGCGGCGACCTGAGCCTGCAAACCCTGATCGACACCCTCAGCGCCCGGGATTTCTCCGGTATGGGCTACGCATTCCTGGTCAGCGCCGACGGCAAGATCCTGGTGCACCCGGACAAAGCGCTGGTGATGAAGTCGCTCAAGGAAGCCTACCCGCAGGACACGCCGCGCATCAGCAGCGATTTCAGTGAAGTCACTGTCGACGGCAAGACCCGCATCGTCACGTTCGCCCCGATCAAGGGCCTGCCGTCGGTGAACTGGTACATCGGCCTGTCGGTGGACAAGGACAAAGCCTTCTCGATGCTCAGCCAGTTCCGTACCTCGGCCGTTATCGCGACCGTGATTGCGGTGGCGATCATCATCGCCCTGCTCGGCATGCTGATCCGTATCCTGATCCAGCCGCTGCATGTCATGACCCGCGCCATGGAAGACATTGCCGACGGCGAAGGCGACCTGACCAAGCGTCTGACCATTCAGAACCAGGATGAATTCGGTGTGCTCGGCACGGCATTCAACCGTTTCGTCGAGCGAATTCACGGTTCGATCCGCGAAGTGTCGTCGGCCACCGGACAAGTCAACGAAGTCGCGCTGCGAGTCGTCGCGGCGTCCAACTCGTCGATGTACAACTCCGACCAGCAAGCTTCGCGCACCAACAGCGTGGCGGCGGCGATCAATCAGCTCGGTGCCGCGGCCCAGGAAATCGCCCGCAACGCCGCCCAGGCCTCGACTCAGGCGAGCGACGCCCGTGGCCTGGCCGAAGACGGCCAGCAAGTGGTGGATCGCAGCATCAAGGCCATGAACCAACTGTCGAGCATGCTCAGCGCCTCCAGCAGCAACATCGAATCGCTGAACAGCAAGACCGTGAACATCGGCCAGATCCTGGAAGTGATCACCAGCATTTCCCAGCAGACCAACCTGCTGGCGCTCAACGCCGCCATCGAAGCCGCCCGGGCCGGTGAAGCCGGTCGCGGTTTTGCGGTGGTAGCGGACGAAGTGCGCAACCTCGCGCACCGCACTCAGGAATCGGCGCAACAGGTGCAGACCATGATCGAGGAGCTGCAGGTCGGCGCCCGGGAATCCGTCAGCACCATGAGCGACAGCCAGCGCCACAGCCAGGACAGCGTCGAAATCGCCAATCTCGCCGGCGAGCGCCTGAACAGCGTGACCCAACGTATCAGCGAAATCGACGGCATGAACCAGTCGGTGGCCACCGCGACCGAGGAACAGACCGCCGTGGTCGAGTCGATCAACGTCGATATCACCGAGATCAACACGCTGAACCAGGAAGGCGTCGAGAACCTGCAGGCGACCTTGCGTGCCTGTTCGGATCTGGAACAGCAGGCTTCGCGCCTGAAGCAACTGGTCGGCAGCTTCCGCATTTAAGTCCGATAACCTGCCCTCTCCTCCCCGGAGAGGGTCAGGCGCTTTTCGCCCCCTGCTCGATCCCGACCGAACATCTATTCTTGATAAAGGTCAACCGAGGGAGATCAACGAGCGGAGGGCCGTTCCACGTGCACATCGCCGACATCACCATGTTTTACGCCCCGGCCAGCGGCGGCGTACGCACCTATCTGGATGCCAAGCACCGTCGTCTGGGGCTCAAACCCGGCATTCATCACAGCCTGCTGATCCCTGGCGCGCGTTACGGCGAGCAGGATGGCGTTTACAAGGTTCCCGCCCCGGCCCTGCCCTTTGGCAAGGGCTACCGTTTTCCGCTGCGACTGGCGCCGTGGCGCAACGTCCTGCACGACTTGCAACCGGATCTGATCGAAGTCGGTGATCCCTATCTCACCGCCTGGGCGGCGCTGGATGCACGCCGGCAACTGGACGTACCGGTGATCGGCTTTTACCACTCCGATCTGCCGCTGCTGGCGAGCAACCGCGTGGGCCACTGGGTCACACCGAATGTCGAGGCGTATGTCAGCCGGTTATACGGCAACTTTGACCGGGTGCTGGCGCCAAGCCGGGTGATGGCCGACAAGCTGCGCGGTCTGGGCGTGAGCAATGTTTTCGTCCAGCCCCTGGGCGTGGATCTGCAAACCTTTCATCCTGAGGCTCGTGACCCTGGGCTGAAAGCAGAACTGGGCATTGCCGAAGACGCCCGCCTGCTGATTTTCGCCGGACGCGGCTCCAAAGAGAAAAACCTGCCGGTGCTGCTCAAATGCATGCAGCGCCTCGGCCCGCGCTATCACTTGCTGCTGGTCGGCTCGGCAATGCCGGCGACAGTTCCCGACAACGTCAGTGTGATCGATGATTTCTGCCCGGCAGCGCAAGTCGCACGCTTGCTGGCCAGTGCCGACGCTCTGGTGCATGCCGGCGATCAGGAAACCTTCGGTCTGGTGATTCTGGAGGCGATGGCCTGCGGCACACCGGTGGTCGCAGTGGCGGCCGGGGCCTTCGAGGAAATCGTCAACGACGCCTGCGGCCTGCTCTGTGCACCGAACAATCCACACGCCATGGCCAATGCCGTACGCGAGCTGTTCAGCAGAGATCCCGCACGCCTGGGTCGACAGGCGCGTCAGCATGTCGAACGGCATTACGCCTGGGACAGAGTGGTCGACAGCCTGCTGGGCCACTATCACGCCGTGCTCGGTGATTCGGCTGCGCAGGTGGCCAATGGCTGAGCGCCTCGAGCGGCCTGCCGTGTTGTTGGTGCTGCACGACGTGGCGCCTTCAACATGGGCCGACTATCAAGCCTTCGTCGAAGCCGTTGACGGGTTGGGCAACATCCCGATGACGTGGCTGGTGGTACCGGACTTCCATCGACAGGCTGCCGTGGATGCCCATCCCCGGTTTTACCGGATGCTCGACGAACGTGTGGCCCGCGGTGACGAACTGGCCCTGCACGGCTGTTTCCATGAAGACATCGAGCCCGGTCCGCGAACCCCGCGAGACTGGTTCATGCGCCGGGTCTACACCCATGAAGGCGAATTTTTTCAGCTGTCCCGGGAAGCCGCGCTGTCCCGCATTCGCCCGGGCATCGAGCTGTTCCGGCGCCACGACTGGCCGCTGCACGGTTTCGTCGCCCCGGCCTGGCTGATGAGCGAAGGCACTCGTCAGGCACTGGGTGAATTGCCGTTGCGCTACACCAGTGATGCACAACACCTTTATCACTTGCCGGACTTCATCCCGGTCGAGGCTCCGGGGCTGGTCTGGAGCGCACGCAGTCCCTGGCGTCGCGGCCTGTCGAAACGGGTCAGCGAATGGCGTGAACAACGCTGGCGCCAGGCACCGGTGATTCGACTAGGCTTGCATCCGGTGGACATGCGCCACCGGTTTTCCCGGGATTACTGGTGGCAAACCCTTGAACGCCTGCTGGCGGACGGACGACAACCAATGACCAAGATCGACTGGCTGGGGCGACAAGGCACGCAACCGGAATTCCCCGCGTGAATCGCGGCATGCTGTTATTGATCGGCCTGCTGGCCGCAGTGCTGATTCCGGTTCTGCTGGGCGGCGGCGAAACCTGGGGACGCCTGCAAGCCTTTCCGCTGCACTGGCTGTTGCTCATGTTCGCCATGGTCCTGCTGTGCTGGGGCATCAACACCTTGCGCCTGCGGCTGTTGCTTGGCGATCAGCGAGACCGGGTCACGCCGCTGAAAAGCCTGGGCGTGGTGATGGCCGCCGAATTCGCCTGGTGCGCCACGCCCGGCGGCAGTGGCGGGCCACTGACCATCATGGCGCTGCTGGCTCGCAACGGTGTACGCCCGGCCAGGGGCAGCGCGGTATTCGCCATGGACCAGTTGAGCGATCTGCTGTTTTTCCTCTGTGCCCTGAGCGGGATTCTGATTTATGCCTTGTTTCAGCATCTGAGCGACCGAATGGAATGGCTGCTGACGGTCAGCGCCGTGTCGTTGTTCGGCGGTCTGTTCAGTTGTGTGTTGGTGGCGCGCTATCACCGCCTGCTGATTCGCTGGAGTGGCCGTCTGCTGGCCCGCCTGAACGTTCAACCGGGCACGCGGCGACGCTGGGCACGCAAGCTGCTGCATTTTCTCGCGGCCTTCACCGACGCTCTGAAATTGCCATGGCCGACCCTGATCAAGGTTTTTGCCCTGGCGTGCGTGCATTGGCTGCTGCGTTACAGCGTGCTGTATCTGGCGTTGCGCGGTTTGGGGGCGGACTTGCAGTGGGCCTGGACCTTTCTGATCCAGATGCTTTCGCTGGGAGCCGGCCAGTTCAGCCTGCTGCCGGGTGGCGCCGGCGCAGCAGAGTTGACCTCGGCGGCATTGCTGACTCCGATGGTCGGCAAATCCACCGCCGCCGCGGCGATCCTGATCTGGCGCGTGGTGACCTATTATTTCTATCTGCTTGTCGGTGGCCCGGTGTTTGTGTTGATGCTGGGCCGACCGCTGCTCAAGAAGCTGCTGAGCGTCAGACAGGCTTCCTGACGTCGTCCTGTTCTTCCTGAAGCTGTTCCCACAACTCGGCCGCGCCGGGAAACTCCGTGCCGTCCTCGGGCGTCATGTCATCCGGGTCATAGCGGCTCAGGCAGCCCTCACCCAAAGTGGCGGGTGCTTTGGAAGTGGCTTTGTCCAGTGGATCGCTCATCGACGTTTTCTCCGGGGCTGAGACAAAAAAAAGGGCCTGGAGCGATTGAACGCCCAGGCCCCTGACTTTTCAACCGCAAAGCTGCGATCAGAACACCACGGTCTTGTTGCCGTGCACCAGCACGCGGTCTTCCAGGTGATAGCGCAGACCACGGGCCAGCACCATTTTCTCGACGTCACGGCCGAAACGCACCATGTCTTCGATGCTGTCGCTGTGGCTGACACGCACCACGTCCTGCTCGATGATCGGACCGGCGTCCAGCTCTTCGGTCACGTAGTGGCAGGTCGCGCCGATCAGCTTCACGCCGCGCAGCGACGCCTGATGATACGGTTTGGCGCCGACGAACGACGGCAGGAAGCTGTGGTGAATGTTGATGACCTTGTGCGCATATTCGCGGCACATGTCCGGCGGCAGGATCTGCATGTAGCGCGCCAGCACCACCACGTCGGCATCGTGCTGCTTGACCAGGCGCGACACTTCATCAAAAGCCGGTTGCTTGTCCTGCGGATTGACCGGGACGTGGTAATAAGGAATGCCGTGCCACTCGACCATGCTGCGCAGGTCATCGTGGTTGGAAATCACACAGGAGATCTCGCAATCCAGCTCATCGCTGTGCCAGCGGTGCAACAAATCGGCCAGGCAGTGGGATTCGCGGCTGGCCATCAGCACCACACGTTTTTTCTGCTCGGTGTCGGTGATGCGCCAGTCCATCGAGAACTCTTCGGCGATCGGCGCAAACTTCTCGCGCAATACTTCGATACCGAAAGGCAGGGAGTCGGCACGGATTTCGTGACGCATGAAGAACCAGCCGACCTGATTGTCCGAGTGGTGGCTCGCTTCGGTGATCCAGCCATTGTGGGCTGCCAGAAAATTACTGACTTTGGCAACGATGCCAACGCGGTCCGGGCAAGAAATCACCAGCCGAAAAGTGCGCATGAGGGGGAAACTCCAGAACTTCGCAAAGGCGGCCATTCTAGCGACTGCGCCACAAAACTGCAGTATTCATGAGCTCCAGCCCCCGCCGGGACTCGCCTCAGATTTTTTTGACACAACCAAACGTCAGGATCCTGGCGCGACAAACGTCATGTACGAACAGGCGACTGTGAATATTCGTGAAGAATGCATCACATTATTTAACTGAACATTCAAACCAGCGCTTTTCGACGTAACTAATTCAAATAAAAAGCCTGGCTAAATGTTTACTTGATGAAACAGCCTGACTATTATTGCCGCACTGTCCCCTGCCATCGTGCACTCCTACATAAGGTAGTAATCATGTCCTTGATCAACGAATATCGCGCCACAGAAGAAGCAATCAAAGAGCTGCAAGCCCGTTTGAAGAACCTGTCGCAAGACGACAAACTGCAAGCGGAGCTGGAATTCGAAGGCAAACTGCGCACCCTGATGGGTGAATATTCCAAGTCCCTGCGCGACATCATCGCGCTGCTGGATCCGGATTCCAAAACCAAAGCCCCACGTGGCGCTGCGGTAAAAACTACCGGCACCAAGCGTGCACGCAAAGTTAAACAATACAAAAACCCGCACAACGGCGAAGTCATCGAAACCAAAGGCGGCAACCACAAGACTCTGAAAGAGTGGAAAGCCAAGTGGGGCGCTGAAGCGGTTGAAGGCTGGGCTACCCTGCTGGGCTAAGCCGCAGCTCCCGTCGCAGAGCACCTGCGACAAGAGGAAACGCCAGCATTCGCTGGCGTTTTTTTATGCCTGTCATTCATGTGGCAGACATGTTCGATTTCAAAGATTCAAACGTTTGCGTAATGCCTGGGCATAGTTCTGCCATTCAACAAGCACCTCACTCTGCATCGGCGTCGCATTTAGCAACCATTGCTCCACCGTCTCTGCAAAAGATTCCAGGGTATTAGGGGCGCCCCATTCAGGGTCGGACAAGCGTTGCCGGCAAAAGATTTTCCAGCGTTCTTGCTCTTCGAAATTCAACGTATCCGGAAAGTTACGCGCTCGATATCGAAACAACAATTCAGGCAAACGTTCATCATCGAACGGCCAATGTTCTCGTGCCAATTGCGCCGGATCTGCCGTCCTCACTTGCTCACATAGTCGCCGGTCACGATCACCGATAAATCCGTCGTACAACTGTTGTTCGGGATCTTCACTCGGGGTGAAATCTTCGCTGGCATAAATCGCCGGGATCTTATCTTTCCAAACTTGCTGTGCGTCACTTAGTCGCAATGCTCGGGCCTGATAAAGCGCCATGTCCAGCCCCAGACGCTGCTGATCTTCGACACGCAGCACCGACAGCGGCGCGACCACCGGGCACTTGTTGATGTGAATCAGCTTGAGCGGCACCGGCAGTTCGCCCTCGGCCAACTCGTCGCGACGGGTATACAGGCGCTGACGCAAGGTCTGCGCATCCAGGTCGAGCAGGCCCTGCGGGTCCAGATACAGATCACAGACAATCAGCGCGTTCTTGTTGCGCGGGTGCCAGGCCAGCGGCAGCACCACACCGACAAAACTGCGCGCCGCCGAGAACCGTCCGGAAATGTGCACCATCGGTTGCAACAGACGAATCTGGTCCAGGACCTTCTGTTTGCTGCGCAGCTGAAACAGCCAGTCGTACAAACGGGGCTGCTTCTCGCGGATCAATCGGGCCAGGGCGATGGTGGCGCGCACGTCCGACAAGGCTTCGTGGGCGTTGCCGTGATCGATGCCATTGGCGGCGGTCAGGCGTTCGAGCTTGAGCGTGACCCTGCCTTCGTCATCGGTGGGCCAGACCAGTCCGTCGGGACGCAACGCACAGGCGGCACGCACCACATCGATCAGGTCCCAGCGACTGTTGCCGCCCTGCCATTCACGGGCGTAGGGATCGAAAAAATTCCGGTACAGGCTGTAGCGGGTCATCTCGTCGTCGAAGCGCAAGGTGTTGTAGCCAGCACCGCAAGTGCCGGGAGCGGCGAGTTGGGCGTGGACCCGGGTCATGAAGTCGGCTTCGCTCAAACCCTGTTCGGCAAGACGGCTCGGGGTGATGCCGGTGATTGCACACGCTGCCGGGTGCGGCAGGATATCTTCGCTGGGCCGGCAGTAGAGATTGACCGGCGCGTCGATTTCGTTGAGATCGTGGTCGGTGCGGATACCCGCCACCTGCAACGGGCGGTCACATCGGGGATTGATGCCGGTGGTTTCGTAGTCGTACCAGAAGATGGAAGTCACGGGCGGTTCCTGAACTGAAGATCGGCAAAGTCTAGGCGTTCGACCGTCGTCGCGGCCAGCACGGCATCATTCAGGCACATTTGCCTGAGCGAAGGGCGATACATAGTTATGTCGTTTCCCCCCGTGAGGCTGCTAGCATCGGATTCACTCGCATCCCGATCCGGCAACATCAGGTAGCCCATGCTCGAGACCACAGCACCGCCAGGGAAAGCAACGCTGACACCGCCGCTGGACACACGGCATCAGGTCGAAACGCCGGAAGGCATCGACCTGCCGCTGCGTCCCGCCGGCCTGATGGTGCGCGCCGTGGCGTTCACCATCGATCTGGTGTTGCGCGGACTGATCCTGGGGCTGCTGTTCATGCTGCTGGCACTGCTCGGCCAACTGGGCATCGGCCTGGGTTCACTGCTGCTGTTCGCCGTGAGCTGGTGGTACATGGTCCTGTTCGAGGTACTGCGCCAGGGGCGCTCGCCGGGCAAGCAATGGATGGGCTTGCGGGTGGTGCACGACGACGGCACGCCAGTCGGCTGGTCGGCCTCGCTGCTGCGCAATCTGCTGCGTTTCGTCGATCTGATGCCGTTCGGCTATTTCCTCGGCGCCCTCAGTTGCCTGCAACATCCTGCTTTCAAACGCCTCGGTGACATCGCGGCCGGTACGCTGGTGGTCTACAGCGAGCGTCCGCTCAAGCGTCCGTCATTGCCTGATGCCGAGCCTCGTCGCTCCCCGGTCCCGCTTACCCTGATCGAACAACGCGCCCTGCTCGCCTTTGCCGAGCGCCAGGGCGAACTGTCGACGGCACGGGTCAATGAACTCGCGGCGCTGCTGGCCCAGCCACTGCACATCAGCGCACCGAAAGCCGTCGGCGAACTCAATGGCATCGCCCGTGGCCTGCTGGGGCCGACATGAAGCAAAGCCTTTTTGAAACCCGCCACAAGGCCGAATGGGAGCGTTTCACCCTCGCCCTCGAACGTCTGGAGCGCGGCAAGGACACCTCGCAAGTGGCCGACTTTCCCAAGGCCTACCGCCGACTCTGTCAGCATCTGGCGCTGGCACAGGAGCGTGGCTACAGCAGTTTTCTCATCGACTCGCTGCAACAGCAGGTGCTGCGCGGCCATCAACAGCTTTACCGTCATCGCAGCCGGCTCAGCGCCAATCTGCTGGGCTTTATCCTGGCCGGATTTCCACGGCTGGTACGGGCCGAATGGCGCGTCGTGCTGGCCGCCGCGCTGCTGTTCTTCGGCAGCCTGATCGGATTCGGCGTACTGGTATATCTGAATCCCGAACTGATCTACAACCTGCTTCCCGCCGAGCAGGTACGCGAGATGCAGGGCATGTACGATCCGGTCGCCGGCCATCTCGGGCGCACTGCCGAACGCGCCGCCAGCGAAAACTGGGTGATGTTCGGCTACTACATCATGCACAACATCGGCATTGCCTTTCAGACATTCGCCAGCGGTTTGCTGCTGGGAGTGGGCAGCGGGTTTTTCCTGTTCTACAACGGCCTGATCATCGGCAGCGTGGCCGGGCATCTGAGTGAAATCGGCTTCGGCCAGACCTTCTGGTCGTTCGTGATCGGGCACGGTGCGTTCGAACTCACTGCCATCACCCTGGCGGGCGCTGCCGGGCTGAAACTGGGCTGGGCGTTGATCGCACCGGGACGCCTGACACGGGGTGAGGCTCTGAAGCGTGCGGCGCGCCAGAGCGTACTGCTGATCTGCGGGGTGATGCTGTTACTGCTGATCGCCGCGTTTATCGAGGCTTACTGGTCATCACGCACCGGGGTTACGCCGCAGACCAAATACCTGGTCGGCGCCGGGCTCTGGCTCTGCGTGGCGACCTATCTGCTGTTCGCCGGAAGGACCCGCCATGCGCCTGAGTGACGCCACCGTGGTGATCCGCCCGCGTACCACATGGGAAGCCATGGACCTGGGCGTGCGCATGAGCCAGCAATACCGGCGTCTGCTGATGACCAGCTGGGCCATCCTCACCCTGCCGCTGTTTGGGGTGTTCAGCCTGCTGTTGTGGGATTCACCATCGCTCGCGGTGTTCATCTTCTGGTGGCTGAAACCCGCTTACGAACGTTTGCCGCTTTACATCCTGTCCAAAGCCCTGTTCGGCGAAACGCCCACCCTGAAAGAAGCATTACGCCAATGGCCGCGCCTGCTCAAACCGCAACTGCTGGCCAGCCTGACCTGGCGACGCCTGAGCTTCAGTCGCAGCTTCCTGATGCCGGTGGTGCAGCTCGAAGGCCTGGGTGGCCTAGCCCGCCAGCAACGTCTTCGGGTGTTGCTGCAACGCAATGCCGGCGCGGCGCAGTGGCTGACGATCATCGGCGTCCATCTGGAAACCGCCCTCTGGATCGGATTGATGGTGCTGTTCTACCTGCTCCTGCCGCAGCAGGTAGAAACCGACCGGGACTGGCAGAGCCTGATCTTCGCCGCCGACCACGAATGGCGCTGGCTCGAACACCTGACCAATGCATTCTATGCCCTGGTGCTGGTGATCTGGGAGCCGATCTACGTCGCCTGCGGTTTCAGCCTTTATCTGAACCGGCGCACGGTATTGGAAGCATGGGACATCGAACTGGTATTCCGCCGCTTGCGTCAGCGCCTGAACAGCAGCGCACTCGGTTTGCTGCTGGTGGTTGGCCTGTTGCTGCCGGGAGTGCCTTGCACATGGGCCGCCGATCCCGCCACCGCTCCGGATGCGCCACGACTTCTGAATCAGCCACTGACCAGTCAGGCATCCCGCGACAGCATCCAGGCTTTGCTTGAACAACCGCCGTTCAAGAACAAGGAAGCCGTTACCCGTTACCGCTTTGGCGAAGATCCCGCCACGACTGAAAAGTCCCGGGAAAGCGCTCCCCCACAATGGCTCAAAACCTTGCTGGACTGGCTCAACGGTCAACACCTGAACGGGGTGGCCAAGGCGATCGAAGTGTTGCTGTGGGCCGTCGTGATCGGCGCAATCGGCTGGCTGATCTGGCGCTATCGCGAGCTTCTGCAAACGTTCGTCAGCCGTCGTCCATCACTGCCGGTACGGACAAAACGGCCCGTGCCACAGCAAGCCTTCGGTCTCGACCTGAGCAAGGAAACCCTGCCCGACGACATCGCCGCCCGTGCCGAACAACTCTGGCAGACCCAGCCCCGTGCGGCGCTCGGCCTGCTGTACCGGGCGCTGCTCAGTCATCTGCTGCACGACTTCAACCTGACCCTGAAACCTGCCGACACCGAAAACGAAGTACTGGCCCGGATCGAACACTTGCAGCATCCCGACCTGCTCGCCTACAGCCGCAGTCTGACCGGTCACTGGCAGAACATGGCCTACGGGCACCGCGCCCCGGCGGCGCACCTGCAACAGGAATTGTGCGATGGCTGGCGTACGCTGTTCGGCAACGGAGCTGCCCGTTGAACCGGCGCGCACTCTGGCTGGCCGGCGCGTTGATCCTCGCTCTGTTGGGCGCATTGGGCGTTTATCTGTACCTCAAGGCCACGCCTTACCAGGTCGTGGTCGATCATGGCCCGTCCCCCGCCGCGCAAGCCAACCCGTATCTGGCGGCGGAGATGTTTTTGCGCGGTCACGGGATAAACGTCGACCCTGCCGAAAGCCTGACCGTATTGCCCGAAATCGATCCGCGCCAGCACACCCTGTTGCTGTTCAACGACCGCTCGAACATGACTGCGCGTCAGGTCGATCAGGTTCTGAACTGGGCCCGGGCGGGCGGGCGGCTGGTGTTCGTCGCCGAGTCGCTATGGGATGAGAAGACCGGCCAGAGCAATGACCTGCTGCTCGATCGTGTGCAACTGCATCAATCCCTCAGCAAGGATCTGAAAGACCCGCCGCCGGATGCCGGCGAAGCCCCTTACCCCGACCTGACCAAGCTCTATCTGGAAGACGAAGACGCCCCTGCCTACGCCGGGTTCGACACCGCGTTCCACCTCGAAGACCCGAAAAACCTCGCCCAGGCCTGGGCCAACAGCGCCAAAGCCACCCACATGATGCAACTGGTGTACGGAAACGGCACGATCACCGTGGTCACGGATGCCGACCTGTGGAAAACCCCGGCCATTGCAGAGCACGACAATGCCTGGCTGCTTTGGTACCTGAGCGCCGACACCGCCGTGACGCTGCTGTACAACACCGAACACGACGATCTGCTGACCCTGCTCTGGCGCTATTTCCCACAAGCCATCGTCGCCCTGCTGGTACTGATTGGTCTGTGGCTCTGGCATGTCGGTGTGCGCCACGGTCCGGTGCAGCTGCCCGCCCCGAGCGGTCGTCGTCAGTTGATGGAGCATCTGCGCGCCAGTGCCGATTTCATCCTGCGTCACAACGGCCAGCAGACCTTGCTGCAAGCCCTGCAGCGAGACGTGATGCACCGTGCCCGTCACCGTCACCCCGGTTTTGACCAATTGAACGTCGCTGAGCAATGGCTGGCCCTGTCGCGCCTGACCCGCCAGCCGACCCGCGCCATCAGCCAGGCCCTGAGCCCGGCACCGAAACGGCGGATGTCCAGCGCCGAATTCTGCCGTCAGGTCGCCCACCTGCAAGCCCTGAGGAACTCGCTATGACCGAACACATCGAACCCGGCTCGCCCGGCCACGTGGCCCAGCAACGCCAACGCGCCAGCCAGTTGGCCCAGGCGGTGCGCGGTGAATTGCAAAAAGCACTGATCGGCCAGAACCCGGTGATCGACGACGTGCTCACCGCGCTGATTGCCGGTGGCCATGTGCTGCTCGAAGGTGTTCCGGGGCTGGGTAAAACCCTGTTGGTCCGGGCCCTGGCCAAATGCTTCGGCGGCGAGTTCGCCCGCATCCAGTTCACCCCGGATCTGATGCCCAGCGACGTCACCGGCCATGCGGTCTACGACCTGCAGACCGAGCAGTTCAAACTGCGCAAAGGCCCGTTGTTCACCCACTTGTTGCTGGCCGACGAGATCAACCGCGCCCCGGCCAAGACTCAAGCCGCACTGCTCGAAGCGATGCAGGAACGTCAGGTCACCCTCGAAGGCCGCGCCCTGCCGATTGCCCAGCCATTCATGGTGCTCGCCACGCAAAACCCGATCGAACAGGAAGGCACTTACCCGCTGCCGGAAGCCGAACTCGACCGCTTCATGCTCAAGGTGCGCATGGATTACCCCGACGCCGAGCAGGAACTGGACATGGTGCGCCAGGTCAGTCGCTCGACCCGCGCCGACATGCTCGACGTGCAACCGCTGCGCACCGTGTTGCAAGCCAGGGACGTGCAGGCCCTGCAACGCATCGCCAGTGATCTGCCATTGGACGATCAGGTACTCGATTACGCCGTGCGCCTGGCCCGCAGCACCCGCAGCTGGCCGGGGCTGACCCTCGGTGCGGGTCCGCGCGCCTCCATTGCACTGGTGCGCTGTGCCCGCGCCCGAGCGCTGTTGCGCGGTGGCGAATTTGTGATGCCCGACGACATCAAGGGCTGCGCGCTGGCGGTTTTGCGTCACCGGGTACGCCTGGCGCCGGAGCTGGACATCGAAGGGCTGCAAGTCGACCAGGTGCTCCTGCAATTGCTCGACCAAGTGCCGGCGCCGCGCCTGTGAAACCCTCGCGTCTATTGTTGATCTGGCTGGGATTGCTGCTGGCCATCGGCATTGTGCTCGGCACCTTGCAGGCACTGGATGTGGAAGTACCGTCGAGCCTGCTGTCGATCAATTGGGGTTTGCTGCTGGCGCTGTTTGCGCTGAGCCTGCTGGACGCGCTGCGCCTCAAACGCCTGCCCTCGCCCCGCGTACATCGGCAACTGCCCGGCAGCCTGGCACTGGGTCGCTGGAGTGAAATCCGGCTGGAAGTCGAACACGATTTCGATCAGCCTCAGGTCATTCACATTTTCGACCACGTCCCCGCCGGCCTGAACTTCGAAAACCTGCCGCTCGACACCGAGCTGCAACCCGGCCAGCGCAGCCAGATCGGCTATCGCCTGCGCCCGCTCAAACGCGGCCACTTCACCTTCGAAACCTGCGAACTCAACCTGCCAAGCCCCTTCGGCCTGTGGTCCGGCAAACGCCTGCTGAACCTCACCGGCCACACCCGCGTCTACCCCGACTTCGCCCGCCTCTACGGCGGCCAGTTGCTGGCGGTGGACAACTGGCTCAGCCAGCTCGGCGTACGCCAGCTCCAACGCCGTGGCCAGGGAATGGAGTTTCATCAACTGCGGGAATTTCGCGAAGGCGACAGCCTGCGCCAGATCGACTGGAAAGCCACCGCCCGCCATCGCACGCCGATTGCCCGGGAATACGAAGACGAACGGGATCAGCAGATCATTTTCATGCTCGATTGCGGGCGGAACATGCGCAGTCAGGATGGAGAGCTGTCGCATTTCGATCATGCGTTGAATGCATGTCTGCTGTTGAGTCATGTGGCGCTGCGACAGGGGGATGCGGTGGGGCTGTCCACCTTCGCCAGTGATCAGCCGCGGTTCATTGTACCGGCCAAGGGGGCAGGGCAACTCAAGGTGTTGCTCAACGGTGTTTATGATCTGGACACCTCGCAAAAACCGGCCGACTACTGTGCAGCGGTCAATCACTTGCTGACCCGACAGAAGCGCCGGGCGTTAGTGATACTGGTGACCAACGTGCGCGACGACGGTGATGAATTGCTGACTGCGGTCAAGAGACTGAGTCAGCAGCATCGGGTTCTGGTGGCAAACTTGCGTGAAAGACTGCTCGATGAAGTACGACAATCTCCAGTACAGACAATGTCGGAGGCGCTCACCTACTGCGGTACAGTCGAATACGGAAATACCCGGACAGCGCTTCAGGAACAATTGAGTGCAACTGGAGTTTCGATAATGGATTCACACCCTCACGAGCTGGGAGCTGCATGGGTAACACGCTATCTGGAGTGGAAAAAAGCAGGAATCATTTAAGCAGCGAACACAACGCCTTTTCTCGCTGAAAAGGCGTTGCTCGTTGAAGTGAAACCAAAATCGGGTTCAAACCCAAGAGTTGTTGTATTTGTTGCGGACCCCCAAGAAAACCCCTTCTCCTGTTGCACTAAATTTACCGTCTTTGTCCGTGTAACCATAAGAAGTTCCGTTGGGAGCCGAGACTCTGACTTCAACACCTTCAGCCGGCACTTTCAGGAACGTGGAAGTAGCAATGATCTGGTGGTGCGGAAGCGGTGGCCAACCTGAACCGCTTGTCTCAGACGACCAACGCTCAACCGTTACCAGGTTGTGACCCAGCGACATTGGCAAAGGCACTGACTCTAGCGCTGGATCCAGTACCAGCACATGTAAGGCCCACTCTCCTTTTTCTTTGCTTTGTTTACAGTTCAACGTCCAGCTACATCCCTCGGCAGTCAGCGTTTGCGATGTGCCAATGGATGGAGTCAACATTACATTGAGTTGTGAAGGTGAGGGGCCGATCCACTTCAGTCTCACCTCCTTACCCAGCAAGGCGCTGTTGACGGCAGGAAGCACTGTAATCGTATGAACTGCTCCAAAACAGGGAAAGGCAGCGCTTTTACCAAACTCAACTGGAAAGTTGTCAAAGCACACGTTCAAGTCCTGATCGATGGTGATCAGTTTTCCGGGAATCGAAGGTGAAGGCGGCATTCCCTGATAAAGAGGCATCTCGAAATGCAAATTAAAAGAACCGCCTGAAGTCCCCGAAGCACAAATATGCCAAGTCAGTTCGATGAGTCCCTCGGCCATCTCGACCAACTGCCCAAAGGGTGGATCACACACCAACCCCAACGACTCCGCATCCTGCTCACAACACAATTTCAGTGGGGATTCCGGATCACCTATCAAATAGCTGTATTCAAACTCCAGCGTCAGGTCGATGCACTGTCCTGCGACCAGATGCAAAGACAGGTCAGGCCACCTTACTTTTACGCCATTCACGTAGGGTCTGAAGTTCTGCAGCCAGGTCTGAGAAGTAACCGATGAACTATTCATTGGGTGTCATCCTGAATTCGAGATAATTTCCTGCCCAACCAGCAAGCCCGCCCACCACGGTCGCTTCAAGAAGCGCACGATTCATGTTTGGCAGTCTGAATTCCACCTTCGCCTTTCCCGCAACATCCGTCGTCGAGGGTGGAAGGACGAGGTCCAGGAATGCCCATTTGACTTCGACGTTCTGCAGTGGCTGACCATTGCGCGCCGACACCACCAGGATCTCTGCTGAAACCCTTGTCCCAACAGGACCTGAAGTATTCGGACTGGTAAGCGACGCTATTTCCCGAGGCTCCAACAACTCATATGGAAGCGTAACCGACTGCGAAGACGCCCCCGTCCCCACGGAGCAAACCACAGCTGACGGACCGGGAGTTTTCGGGACGAACCGCACCGTCGCATTCCCGTAATAGTCGGTGACCCTGGTAAAAGTCTCTCCGTTTTCCCCAGAGCAATTGACTTCCACACCGACCATCGCCTTCCCGCTTATGGACGAGAAAAGCTTCACTACGCCAACAAACTCCTCTCCCCAATATAGGTTCGGGGCGGCACGATTGACTGCACTGATCGTCAGCACCTGATCGCCTTTCCCCACCGACATATGCATCGGTGGCGACAGTCGCGCCAGCCGCTCGGCGGCGAGGCGCAGCGCGCAGCTGCCGTCCTTCAAATCCTTCACGGAGAACGGGAATTGCAAAGTACCGTTGAATACTCGCGCCAATCCAAGTGTGTTGGCCGGGACAAAAGCGAACCCCAGTCCGGCGGGTCCCTCGCCGCTCATCCCCAGTGTCAGCGCGCGTCCGATCAAGGCATTGCCGGCGGGTGCCGAAATCTCAAGCGCATGCTCCGCGTTGCGGCGCGGGAAGTAGGTTTGTGTTCCGAGCCGATGCCGAGGCAATCCATCGAAAGCGGACAACATCTGCTCCCAGGGATCGACGCCCAAAGCGTTAACCTCTGCCGAGGGCGACTCTTGAAAGTTATCAAAACGGCTGACAACCGAACCCGTGACCGGATGCGCTCCGGGGGATTTCGGTTCATACGCAAAACCACTGTTACCCTCGTCATCGGTCTTGACTTCAACCCTTGTACCTTCGGCCTCCCATGTCACCGGCGCATCTGCAACCGGTCCGCCGGTAAAATGAGAAACCACCCTGGCCCAGAACCACGCCTTGTCCATCCCGACGACAGGGTCTATTGCCGGGCCGCGCAACACCGTCAGCCTGAGCTTGTTGTGATCCAGCACCATAGGCGTGGCAGTAAAGGCAAAACCAAGCTGAGGTAAAGACAAGGTGAGCATGAATTGACCAGCTACCGCACGGGTAAAGTCCAGCGCCCATATCGCCCCGCCGGCGTCCAGACGCTGCGGCCGGTCCAGCGCAGGGGTGACCGTTGCACCCAACTCGGCGGCAGACGTTCCCGCCCACTCCAGAAACAGATCCAGCCCCAGCAATGGGCTGAGTGCATTGGGAAACGCATTGAATTGATGACGCGCACCCAGGCAGGGGTGGAACGGTTGACCGGTCAGTTGTGCGAAAACCTGATCGAGCAGCTGGTTCAGCTCTTCCTTGAGATTCGGGTGCATCAAACGCCCGGACAATTCGCGGACACTGGACTCGCCCTCAATATGCAACTCGACTTCGAACGGCCTGCTTTGACTGGTGCCTGCCTGAGAGGAAAGCGTCCACTCCACACCCTCGGGGCGCAGCGTTTTGGGTGATCCCAGCTCACTGATGGTCAATCCGATCACAGGATCGGCATGGCGCCAGTGCAGGCTGATGCTTTTCCCGATCCACGGGCTGGCGGTGTCCGGCAAGACTTTCAGGGTATGGGTCTGTCCACGGTGGCAGAGCAACCCGAGCGTGTTGCGCTCGACTTCAACGCCATCAAGGAAATAACTGACGTGGCTTTTCCAGGGGTTGGTTGCAACTGCAGGGATAACAAAAGTCCGTTCGACCGGTATGGCGTCCGGGTGCGCCTGGATCTGTACCACAACCGAGTGGTTTCCGGCGCTGGTCGGCTGCCAGGTGAAGCTGGTCCAGCCGCCCGCACCCGTGGTCGAATCGACAGCGCTCCCGTCCGGCGGCAACCAATTGACCAACGCTCCCTGAACCGGCTCACCGTTGCCCGCCGCCACCCGATGCAACACCTCGAGCTGAACGGTAGCACTTTCATCCTCATCCACGACGCACGTCTTGTCTGCCTCGCGCACCCTGCCGATCTCGATCTCGTTGCGTGCCAGCCGCATGCTTTTATATGGCGATGGCTTGAGCAATTTTGAGCAGTTCAACTGCAATTCGAACCTGCCGTCCAGCTCATCCGCGCACGTCAATGTCCACAGCATTTCACGCGTGGACGTTACCGGCACACTTTCCTTGATCGCCGGGCTGACAACGACCTCCAGTTGCTCCTGGGAATCTCCCTCCCATTCAAGCGACAGCGTGGTTCCGACAAGAACCTCTGGCACCTTTGCCATCAGGCGATAAGTCGAACCCCGATTTGGCCATCCGGTCTTTAACGCCCAAGGGGTTGCCTCGTCAGCGACAACGGCCATGACCTCCCGCCAGGGATCCGTTTCCAGCCCCTGCACTTCCATGCTCTGCGTCACAGCACCCGACGCGTAATAAAGGCTCGCGACCGAGGCGACGACGGTGAAAGTACCCGCGACATCCGGCGTAAAGTCGAAGTACGCCCAGCCTCCGGCATCGGTGACCGCGGCAACCTGAATGGATGTCCCGACCACGGTCCAGTTAACGGTCAGCCCTTCAAGTGTTTCGTCCGTGTAGAACGATCCCACCTGCACACCCAACTCGACGCTTTCGTTGTACTCAATTACCGGAAAACAGGCCGCCTCCTGCACTTGCAGAAATTTCAATCGGTGATGCCACAGCGAAGCCGCCAACCGATAGGGTTCGGCGCTGTACTGGTTGAACAGCGTGAGTGTCATCGAGTGTGGCGACGTCAGGTCGAGCGGCGGACAACGCAGCGAACGACGCCCGTCCAGCGGATGGTCAACCGACCAGTCAGGATCGGCGACGATCGCCCCCAGCGGATTGTCGTCTACCTCCAGGGAGTAATCGGTATCCTGCCAGGTATTCCCGTCTGCGACATCGAAGCTCAGCTGGTGGATCCCAAGGTCCTGCGCCCCCAGGCACAGAGGCACCGGCGCGGTCGGCGGGTGTGACTCCTCGTCGAGGCTGAAGGCCTGCAACACCAACGGCTGCAGGTGTAATTCGATGGTGATGTCAGTGAGGTACAGCAACAAATGATAGTCATCAGGCTCACTCGACGGGCTGGTGACACTGAAAGTCAGAGTGGCACCCGCGCGGAACGTCGAATCCAGCGCAACCTCGTACGGGACCGGCTCAAACGCGAGCGGCTGTCCTGCGTTGCGTTGACGACCAGGAGGAATCTGAATCTCCAGTGGCGGCATCCCCTCGCTACTGATACGTACAAAACCTGTGCCGGAATGACGCGATTCACACAGAAACTTCAGGACATAGACCGCGTCAACGCCAGGATCCATGGGGGCAACGATTTCCTGGCTGACTGAGGCCGCATTCCCGACCGACAGTGTATTGACCGGCAGGCCGTTGTAATCCTGTCCCACAACCCGAACCCAGGTACTGCCTCTCGGGTACACCGTCCAACCGGTCAAGGTTTGACGGAAGGACCCGTTTTTCACCAGGCTCTGGTTGGCAAGCACATTCTGCTTACGCATGTCTGCCCGCTCCTTTGCGTTTTTTGTTTTTGTCGGGTAACTCGGCCAGGGTCACCATGTCCTCGACCTGACGCATGAAAGTCGGCTCGCCCGCCCTGACGGTAAAACAGATCTCAAGAATGATGTCCGTCAGGGACTCCAGGATGGCGACCTGTGGTTCCTTTTGCGGCCAGGGGAACTTCAACTGCCAGCAGGAAACCGCTCCGGTGTTTTCGAACGGATTGAGCAAGCCTTCGTCGGGTTTCTGACTGGTCAGGCCGTTATCGGCCAGTCCCGTCGATACGACAATCGACTGGCCGGCAAGCAGGTTGATCAACACGTCGGAAGGCGCCACGGAACCCGCAGGGTCATGTAGATGCGCGACCGATTGCGCTGTTGCCTTGGTCGCGATCTTGCTGCTGATCTGCGTCAGCGTCGCGTGCACATCCTGAAAGGCACCTTTCACGACGGGCAGATGGACCGCGACCGAACTGATCTGCCGGCAGTAATGCCCCGGATGATCGCGATCGAACAGCAATTGGGTCAGGCAGAAATCCAGCGATCCACTTGTCCTCAATTGCGCCAATGCCTCCGACCAGCTGTAAAGAGCGGACTGAGGATCAATGGTGTCATCGAACAATTGGCGCAGGGATACCGTCTTGCGCAGCTCCAGCCGTCGCTGATAACGCTGCATGTAGTCATGCTCCATACCCAGCAGCCACATTCGCAGATGCTCACCCGACGTCAGGCCGTGTCGAGCGTCCAGCCAGACCTGAGGTAACGGGCGCAGCGAATCGTAATCGCCGGTCTCTGCGTTCATCGATGCCTGCGCACTGCGACACAGGCTGACAACCGCATCGTGAGCCTGATAATGCAGCGCCTTAAGCTGTCCCAGCATCCATCTGAACAGCTCGGCCCTGGTCGCACGTTTTTTGAGGAAGTTGAAGATCGTCAATGCGTGCGCGTTGGCTCGCAGGGTCTGCTCCAGATTGGTTTGAGCCGCCAGGACCGATTGCCTCTGCGCACTGATCTGTGCATCCAGCGCGCGGACTTCCGCAAGTGCCTGATTGCGCTGCAGCCCCCAATCATTGCGCCGACGACGGTAGGCTTCGGTCGTCGCTTGTTTGTCGGCCTCCATTTGCTTGATCGAGGCGGCTACGTTCAGTCCGAACACCACGGCATCGGTGATTTTATCGACCCTGTGTCCACCGAACGCCAATCCGAAAACGTTGGGTAGCGCGGCAATGGCTGCGCCAACCGGCTTGATGCTGGAGGCGATGAGTGAAAGCTCTTTCGATAACTGAATCTTGTCCATCACCTCGTATTCGACCGATGAAATGCCTTCGACATAGAGTCGGTCATAAGCGTCGGCACGCTCCTGTGCCACGGCTTTGCTCTGCTCCAGCGCGGTGACCTGCAGGCGCAATTGTTCGAGGGTCTGCTCTTGCATTTTGTGAGTGAAGTCACCCAGCTCCATCAATTGCTGTTGCTGGGTTTCCTGCAATTCAGCCTGGTCCGCTCGCTCCATCAGGTTCAGGACCTGCGTACCAAAATCCGCCAACAGCTGCGCAGCGCGCAATCCGACCTCGAACGAGACACGCCAGCGGAAAGCAATGACTTTCAATCGACCGCCCAGCGCTCTTGGCGCACCACTGCTCCCGGCAGCCAGATCAAGCATCAGTTGTCCGGGATCTGCGGGCGCAGAGAACAGATCAATGAGCAGTGGCGTACCGTCGATGCTGCGATTGTTGCGCAGGTTCTCCAGGCGTTCGCCAGGCAACGCGTAAAGTTGAAGCAACCGTTCATTCAGAGGGTTTATGAAAATGTCCGAGCCGAGCAACCCTGAACGGGCGTCGGCATCGGTGGCCAACGGGAAATCCCCAAGGCTGAATGCCAGTGTCTTTTCAAAGGCTTCAAGCCTGGGTCGTGACTCGCTGGCGGACAAAAGAGCGCCGAGCGTGATCGGTTGCCAGCGGTTCACTGCGCGAACCGACGGTGCCTTGCCCATCAGAAACTGGGCATTGACGTAACACAGTCTGGCCGCTGCCAGGCTGTCTCGGGTCAGTTGGCGATAGTACCAATCCCCCTTTGCAATCAATGTCTTAACGTACTCGCAGAACACCAGAATCCGGTAGTGCCTGGGCGCTCCATAGGAAATGGCATCGGGGTCCATCGGGTTCCAGGCTTCATGTCCCGGGTTGCCGTCGCTGTTCAACGGCCGGCATCGCCAATACTGCGGTTTCGGGTTGTCCACGGGCGGATCCTCCGGATCGGCCGGCGCCTGGGGATCGAAGAGGTAGTTGAGCCAGTCGAGCGCTTCTTGAAAACGCTCCTCATCGCGCAGACGCGTGGCGACCAGATGCGCCATATGAAAGAACAGCTCCCAGAAATGCCGGCCATTGGCACTGTCGAACGCACCGTTCGGCTCTTCGAACGGCGCACTCGAAGGCCCTGGTTCCTCCAGGAACTGAGTGAACCAGTCCAGCACGGCATCGACGGAAATGCTGGCACGCGACACCAGTTCGGGGCCGAACAGCGAATTGAGTCGGGTGAACTTGAGCGCAAGATGCGCCTGGTTGAACGATAGAAACTGCGCCGCGTTCTGGGTGTTCTTGTGCAGGGTCGGAACAACGAAATCCGTCAGATCCTTGACCCGCACCTCAAAGCGTTTGACCCCTTGGGCGGCACTGCCGAATGTGAAGAAGACCGGTTGTGTCCAGGAACCCTTGGTGCGAGTAAAAACCTGCGAAATGGTGTTCCAGCCGCCTGCCAGTGGATAGTTTCCGGTCAGTGGGGCGGGATCAGTGTCAAGCCTGTCTACCAAAGTCAATGTCAGGGAAACGTCCGCTCCGGAAAGCCCCGTCAACCAGCAATAACCCTGAACCACCAGCACATCATCCGTGCCGACGCGATGAGCCGTGGCGTGCAGTCCCAGAAACTCCGTCAGAGCGCCTGCCGGTGAATCACTGGCCACCACCTGCGGCTGATTCATCAGCGGATGTTGAATCATCTCCATGCCAGTGAAGCGCTTGCTCGCCACATGCTCGAGCCAGGCGCCATTGTCATGAGGGACTGTGCGCAAGAACACATCACGGACGGAACTCTCGTTGATGGCGCCAACGCCCGTTTTTTCGTTGGTCAGCAACACCCCGAGCTTGCCCTTGGGAATCTGATAATCAGTCCAGACTGTGACGATCAGCCGGGCGCCGACCGGAGAAGTTTTTTCCTGATATTCCCGGGTGAGCAACGTCGTCGGCGGCGACCACTGATCGTTCTGGCGCTTGAAAGCCACGTAAACGTCCAGTTTGTCGGGTAAAAACTGATCCTGTTGCTCGACCCTGTCGCGCCAGGTAGCCCATACGACACACAGCCGCCCGTTCCACACCACGGGCCGCATGTCCAGCACCCGTACGTCCACAGGGATGTCCACGGGCAGCGGCTCACTCCACGCTGCCGGGTTCAGCGCTGTTTCTGCAGATCCGAGTTCAACCTCGGCCTTGCGCCAATAATATTGGCGCGGATCACTGCGTGTACGACTGATGAAATAGTAATCCGTCAGCTCCGGAGACTTTCCGTCCATACAGGCACTGACCATGTCCAGATCGCACACTTTCACGAACTCATCGAGATATGCCTGCATCGCAGCCTGAACGCTGTCGGTCGTGAGGCGTGCCTGGTTCAAGTCGTTTTCAAACGTTTTGAACAGACTGGTCTTGCCAATACGCACAGACGGGTGAACGACGTTTTCCGGATAGGTCTGGATCATCTTCACCGCCGCCCAGGTCGAGTAGTCGCCGGAATACTTCCACGCCTCCAGATCCTTCTTCTCGAATTCGACGTTCTCAAAGCCAGGCTCGAGCTTGTGATACACCGCACGGATGTACTGCTGCACACAACTCACGGCTTCGGCGACCCAGGCGCTTTGCACCAAATGGCTATCCAGAGGATCAAGCCGCAGAAGTTCCAGCAGATCTTCCGGCGTTCTCACAAAGGCGTACTTTTTGACATTGTCTTTGCGGATTTGCCCGATGGCGTACGCGAGCAACGCCTGACGACGCTTTTCCTGCAACCCGCCAATGTTGCCAATCGTTGCCATGGTCTTTGCTCCTCAAGCAATCATCGAAATGTCACACCCCGCAAGCGACCTTGCTCAAGCCGGCGGCAGGAACTGGATCGGTTCGAAAAAAGCGCTTTTATTACTGCCTTGGCTGCGAACTTCAAATTTGAACGTTCCACCTTCAGGCGCATGGACAAATACTTTTGTCAGCCCTTGTCCATCGGTGAAGGATTGCCCCGATGGCCGGATGACGGCCGACTTGTCTTCATCCTCTATGTCAGGGATGGCGAACCACTCTACGAGCTGATTCGGCCCACGGTTTTTGAAGTCGTCCCGCAGCTCGGCGTACAACTGCACTTCCTCGCCCGCAGGTGCGCTCGCCAGCGGGGTTGCGGACATCAACGGGCCTGGGAAGAACAATGTCTCGGCGTCAGGAACAACCCGGATTTCGGGCGCGCTGACCGGCTTGAACAGATCCATCCAGAAGCTGGGCACATCGCTACCCAGCACCGAGCCTGGAATGAACTCGGCCCTGAGTTCTCCGTTTTCATCGGTGGTCTTTGTCGCAATGGTGCCGAGACTGGCTTGCCACAACACCCTGATGCCCTTCAGCGGCGCGCCTTCGGCATCCTTCAGTGACACGGTGTAGGTGATTTTCGCTCCCGGTTTGTTGGCCACGACCTCGGTGTTGTCCACCACACAGGTCCTGACGACCAGTTGCTCCACATCCGGCGGAAACTGCGGATCAAGCGCTCGCGTTTGCGACTGGCTCAGCAGGGCGTGCTCGGCCGCGTCGGCGTAGGCCGCCTGGTCAATGGCCTCCGGCAAGTTGCCAAGCATGAAAATCGTCCGGGCATCCATACCACTGTGCTCCGCCAGCGTGCGGATGCGCATCAACAGATCCAGTTGACGCAGGTTTTTCAGAATTTTGAGGGATGGATCGATGTGAACGACGCACTCGCGCACCTCCTCGACGCTCCAGCGAAAGAACCTCGCCAACTTGATGTAGCCGGCTTCTTGGGCAAGCCTCAGCGAATCTCCGGTGATGTTGTCTGGCAGGTTGTCAACGGCGCGCAGATAGTCCAGCAATTCCTGCTCGGGCTGCTCGCTCATCTCGAACGCACGGGTGAGCGCCGTCAGGTAATAGAGCGTGCTCATCGAGAACTCGTGTTTGCTCGACTGACCGAGCCACGCCCGATGGCCATAGTCGAGATATTCCCGTAACACGGCGGCGCTTAGCCCCAGTGCAGTCACGACCGCACTCAAGCGTTGCACATTGGCCAAAGCCTTGAGCAGCGGATCCGCTTCGGCGAAGTGCTCACTTCGGACATTTTGCGGGTTCTGTGCGACCCGCTCGGAAATCTCGCGCAGCAGTCGATAGACTGTGGTACCTGCCCAGGTGAGAACCCCTATTGCCAGCTCGGAATCAAGGCTGGTCAGGACGGCCAAAGCTTCCTTGGCCAACGAGACTTGCGCCTCCCTGGCCTGCAACAGAACAACCAGCATTTTTTCGACGATGGCGGCCCGCAGCTCGGGAATCATGACCGGGAGACCATCCTGCACTGCACGATCCAGTCGCAGGCGAGCTTCGCTCAGGTATTGAGACTCGCTCCCGGCGAAAGCAAGCACCAGGCCATTGGCATCGGCCAGCGACGCCAGGAAATCGAGCCAGTTTCCCGCAGGCACAGGCGGCACGTCGGCCATCAGGAATCCGGCATTGGTCAACAGGGTCGCTGGCAAAAGACTTGCGATTTTGTCGAAGAATTGCAGCTGAGCTTCGGAGGGCGTGCCACTGGCTTGTGGCTCTGCCACCATCTGCAACATCCCGAGTACCGGCAGGTTGCGCTCCTTGCACCAGCCTACGCACGAATGCAGCGCATAGATGAGATTCAAGACATCCGGCGTTTCGCCCCGTTTGGTATTGATTTGTGGCAAACCCGCCAGCCCGTTGAGCCAGCTGTTCCCCTCTCCCAACAAGGTCAGCATCAGCACAATTTCCACCGGGGTGACGCTCAGCAACCGCGCCAGCTTCACCAACCGGTAAAAGGCTGAAACCACCGCTGGCGTACGTTTCAGGTTTTTACCAAGTCCCAGAGCATCGGCTATCGCCAGTGCCAGATAACCGTAGGTCAACAGATCGATCTGCAGACCGCTGCACAATTGAATGACCGTCGGGTCGCTGCTGCCTGCTGCGGGTATCGCCGGAAAATCCTTGCCATCGAGCAAGAAGGGCTGGCGATAGTCGCCCTGCCCGTTGAACACCTGATCGAACAGCGAGGGTTCTTCGCCGATTCCGTATACCGCT
Organism: Pseudomonas sp. BW7P1; assembly: GCF_024981055.1. NCBI lineage: Bacteria > Pseudomonadati > Pseudomonadota > Gammaproteobacteria > Pseudomonadales > Pseudomonadaceae > Pseudomonas > Pseudomonas sp. BW7P1. Next base: position 4,902,781 of record NZ_CP103374.1, read on the forward strand.
ATCTCATCCAGGAAGACGGCAAAGTCCAGCGCTTTACATCCATGGGCCTCACGCAGCAGTTGGAACAGTCCCAGCGCGTGCACCACGTTATCGGTTATCCACCACTCACCGGCCTTCGCACCACCGCGCACTTCCGCGCGCATGGCGGCCACCAGCATTGCGTCCACCTCGAAACTGCGCAGGTCCAGCCATTTATCCAGACGTACCTTGCGGTTCAGTCGATCGTAGTATTCGAAATCAGCCTGCGTATCCGGACCAATCGTCAGTGTTTGACGCAAGCTGGCATCATCTGCAACAACGACAGGCGGGTCGGTTGCGGCGTTTACGTAGACTGAGCCGAAATGTGCACTTTGCGGGTCTGATAGCGGCTCATCCGCAAATGTCACATTCGGGGAACGCACCGGGGCAAACGCGCGGAACGATAGAAGGGATTCAACGCCGGGAACATCGAGTGAAGTCCGCTCGCCGAAAAATTTCAACTGATTGAGATTCTGATACTTATCGTAATTATCCGAACCGTAGTTGGCGTTGAAGAAGGTTTCCCGGTCATCGAAGGCTGCTCGCGCCTCAGTCAACAACGTTCGCTGGTAAGGCCCCAGACGCGATGCATGGGCCAGCGCACGGCCGGCATCGTCGTCCCAGCCGTCCGCTCGCAGAAAGTAAGGAAACTGCAGGTCAACCATGTGCGCGAAATTACCCACCGACATGCCCAACTGAAGGGCCACCGAGTCGACGGTGACCCAATGCTGGAAGTAAGGCAGTTCATTGGGGTAGCGTGCCTCGATCAAGGCCTCTACCAGATCGGTTACAGTCCCGTGTGTCTTGATGAAGGTTTCCAGCACCTGGTTGATGATGTCGACCGCAGAGATCGACTGATAAACCGCGTTGAAATCGACAACCAACTGTTTCAGGTCGGTGCGACGGTTGTGCAGCAGGTATTCAGCCTCGGTGTCCCCGACACTCTCGATACGCCCGCTGACCCACTGCAACAGCTCCACCAGATAAGCGACAGGCGACCACCGGCCTTCCAGCGCATTCGGTGGGCAGGAACCGTCGAAGTCCGGGTTGAGCAATGTCTCGAAAGTGGGACCCGGAACCATTGCAAGCAGCCCGCTTGATGAAGCTTTTTTCAGCGCTTTTCCGGTTTTTTCCTGCTGGCCGCCCGTCAAGGAATGCTCGATGAACCGACGCCTGATGTAGATGGCCATACTGCTGGCCTGGCGCAGGAACGCTTGCGCATCTTCACGGCTCATCCGGTAATCCTTCACCAGACCCTGAATACCCTTTTCCACCAAGGGAAAGATCGAACCACCCTGGCTCAGATAGGCTTGCAGGCCAGGATATTTTTGTCGGCGCGCTTGCGTAGGGAACAATTGTTCATACATTTGCTCGGCGGGACGTTTGCGGGTCTTGGCCATGGTAAGTTTCCTTGCGGCAAAAGCCATCCCAACGACCCGCACTTGTTGTCGGGTCATCTGTTCGGTTGATTCGATTTGGCGCCAGTCGGCGGCTCATGACAACTGTCAGAAATGACAGTCATGCACGCCGTTTGTCGGGACGACCAGATGGATTCTTGCCTGGCGACGTCGGCTGGACCTCAAAGCGCGAGCTCAATACACGATCGGAAATCGTCGCGCCGCCTGCATCATCGGTGATGGTCTGCTGGATCCAGCACCATTGGCCGCCAGAGGGTAACGGTTCCGTCGCATCGCCTTGCCAGGCTCCGCCGGAAACCGTGGCCTGCGCCAACACTCGCTCAGGGTTGAACCAGCTTCGGACCTGCATGACGCCCGCTCGGCCCAAACCTGCGAAACGAACCGGATCACTGACCGGTTGCCCTTCGGCGGGTTTCTCGAGGACGGGTCGGTAGGTGCCCAGAATTACTGACCGCTCTGCGGAACCGTCGGACCGGAAATCGTCCGACGTGGCCGTCACCACCAAGTGGTTTTCTCGAGAGGGCTGCGTGACGTTCATGGCGACCGACCAGGTTCCATCGGCCTGCACCATGGTTTCTCCTGCCTTCACTGCCCCGGCACGGATCATCCAGAGGGTGATCGTGTCCCCCGACACGCCGAAACCTGAGGCGACCGAACCTTGGCCCACATGCGCTCCCGGCACAGGCGTTTCCAACACCGGAGGGGCTGGAACCACGCTGTAGTTCACCTGCACGCTGTCTTTGGAGGTCTGGTCTTCGAAATATTGCCTGGCCCGAATGATTTTATGTCCCACAGGCAACGTCACTTCGCCTTTCCATTTGCCGTCGAGGCCTATTGGCAACTGTTTGAGTAGCGGCTCGACAGCACCTTCCAGGAACACATCGACCGTCCCCAGCGGTTCGCCCTGACCTTCGATGATCGAAGTTCGCGTCAGTCTGCCGCCCTCTTGCGGTGTTGTGAAATCCGGAGCAAGCAACGCGACATCGAAGGGATGCAACTCACTGCCCGCCGACTCCCGCCCATCGATCTCCTGTTTTGCCCGAACCACCCAACGGCCAAATTTCAGTTTCACAACAGGGATTTCCCATGCCCCGTCGGTAGTCAGCTTTTTGAAGCCCAAAGTATCGCCGCTCACGTAGTCCCACAAATACACCGTGGCACCTGTCATACCGTCCGTTCCTTGAAAAATCACGTCACGACCGACCTCGGAATCCTTTACAGGTTCGGTGATGACCGGCGGGATCATGGGCTTGAAGAGCCGGAACGTTTCAGTGGCCGCAGGCGAAATCTGCTGGGCAGCTATCTGGGTCGCCGTGACGGTATGGTCGACCTCCGGGGCAAAAGGTGTCTCACGTTGATAGCTCCAGGTTCTGCCGGTCACCGTGGCGGGATACGAGGTGCCGCTGCCGCTGAACACGAGATTGACCTGGGCATTCAATTCGCAGGTGCCGGTGAAGGTGGGCGACAGCCCCTCAGGTGGAACCCTGTCAATGCCGGGTGCAATCGGCGGGATGCGAACTTTGTGCTCGACGAAGTCGGATTGCTGGGCATTCAGGGACTGTCGGACGCGAACGATTCGATCATACGTAGGCCCCCATTCGACATAGGCCTTACTGGACCACTGGCCATTGGAACCGACCTGGGCATCCGGGGCTATTTTAGTGGTTCCATCAGAGTCATAAAGCGACACCGTCGCGCCTGAAACACCTTTGCCAGAGAGCGTCGTACTGTACTCCGGTGTGGAAACCACATCGGAGGGGGGCGGAAACTTGAACAGGAATTCGAACGGATATGGCAAAGATTCGATCCAGCCCCCTGCGTTGTTGGCAACCTTCTGGATCGCACTCATCTTGTAGAGGCCATCGGGCCAGTTCGTTGCGCTGGTTTCCCACTTGCCGCCGACTACTTTTGCCTCTCCCGGTGCTGATCCACCCGGGCCGCTGATCACAGTGATCACGACCGTGGCACCGTCGTAACCGTCACCGTCAAACTTCACGATGGTTGCAACTGGAACAGTGACGTTGACGTTGGTCAATGCGGGTGGGCGGATGTCGAAGGAACGAGGCAGACTGATTCCCGGTGGATCATTGTTCAATATCTGCTTGGCCACCAGTGAACGTCGTCCTGGGTCAACACTCACGTCCACACTCCAGTTATCTCCTTCGACTGCCGCTTCACCGACTTTAATCTGCGTCAAGTCAATGAACATCTGCATGGTGGCTCCCGACACACCATTTTTTCCTGAAATTCTGAATTTTTGGTCTTGGACAGTTCCCGCCACAGGTAAAGTAATCTCGGGAGCCTTATTGGTTGGAGCTAATACATAAGTGACTCGGTGGGGAACATGAGATCCACCCAGGCCGTCGTGAACAGCTTCAATGGTGAATGATGTATCCGAGGTAGGTGCAAGGATCGGCAGTTCCCAGTAGCCTCGCGCACCAGGAGTACGAGTGCCCAATACCTGGCCAGTAGAAACATTTTTAACCGTGACAGTAGACCCTGTAATAGCGGTGCCCTTTACGTTAAAAGATTGCCCCTGAGGAAGAACTGCCCCGTTAGCCGGAAAATCAATGGACGTACGACAGTCCTTTCTCCACGTGACAGACTTTGAAACCCTTTGCATCGGATTACGGATCATGGCGGCAAATATTACGGTCGGATAAGGCAAGCTCGTAAGGTCGTCTTGTACTTGCCAATAACCGTTAACGTCTCTGGGCGGATAGAAAGTTCCGTTTACTTCAACTACAACCTCCTCGGAAGGATTTTGCGGCACCGCCCGCCCACGGACAATGACTTTGCTGCCCAATAAGGCATCATTGGGCGGAAAATCAATTTGCAGTATCTGGGCCTTTTCGCCATCCAATTGTGCCGGGGATGAGTTACCCGTTCCCGGATCGATGGGGTCACCAGCACCACTTTCATACTTATCCATCATCCCCTCCTCAGTGGGCCACATTGCTAACCGCGAGACTTGAAGCCATTGAATGTCGATAGCGTTCATTGCCACACCTGACACTTCTGACAGTCCCGACCAGCGGTAACTCTTCCCACAACCCGCTCCGGTAACGTCCTGCAAGTCGTAACAGCGGGCTACGACGCCTTGTGCCATTGCCTACAAATCCCTCAGAATCCGCCGGCTTGTGCGCCCTGGCGTTGCCCCGTAATTTGATCCCCGTCGCTGCCAATCAGCGGCCGGGTTTAGTCGCCCGGGGTCTTCAGTACGTTGCGCATAAGCGTCATCCAGTCGGGTAGTCCCTATCCCCGCACTCGATGGTGGCTGTTCGCAGGGCGCCTCCGGGCGCGCCGGTACGTACTCCCGGTCGACTAACCTGCTTACAGCCGCCACCCTTTTCTCGTTTAGTCGCGAGCCAGATGGTGGCCCTAACGACGAGTACGAAATACATGAAAAAACCAGTTCCAAATCCCCCTGCGGACACCGATCCAAAGGACCCGACCGATCAACCCGATCCGGTCTCCCCCTACGCTTCAATCGATTCAAAAAAACTCCACGACGCGGCCCACCGGGCCCTCGACTTCTACCTCAACCCCAAGGCCGAAAAACCGCGCAACTCCGTGGATCGCGGCATGCAGATGTTCAAGGTCGATCCGGACATCAACCCCGAGGCGATCGCCATTCAGACCTACGAGACCTTTTCTTCGGTGAGCATTCTGTTGCTGGACCTGGCCGATAGCCTGGACGACAAGCCGCGGCACCTGGCGATGGCGATCTATCAGTTGAGCGAGATGGGGTTGTTGCTGGCGGAAAAGACGCTGGATAACGAGCGGGCGATTGCTATCGGCTAGCCTTAAGCCTTGAGCTGTTCAGACCGACGCCATCGCGAGCAGGCTCGCTCCCACAGGGATCAGCAATGTCCTTGTGGGAGCGGGCTTGCCCGCGAAGCTTTTGAATCAGGCCGAAGCCGGCAACGGCTGAAAACTGAAGTACTGCTTCAAGGCCTCGACCAGTTGCCCGTATTCCGGGGGCGTGCGGAACAGGCTGAAGCCGGCGTCGTAATGTTGCGGGGTCGCATCTTCATGGCACCACAGGCAGCATGCCGTCAGGTCGATCACCTGCTGGCAGCCGTCGCCCACCGGGATTTTCAGACGCAATTTGAACTCGGCGCCGATCATCATCGGCAACTGGCTGATGAGCATCAACCCGTCTTCGGAGACGTTGCCGATAAAGCCGATGGGTTTGTCGGTAACGCTGTTGAACACTCGCAGAAAATACGGCAACTGGTGCCGTTCGATTCGACGGTCGGTAAACATGAGCGTATCGCCATGCATGGCCCTTGAACGGGCCGCACTGTGCTTCGGAACGAACCTGCCCGACAGGCCCGCTCTCCCCGCTTCCGGTGTGGCGCTCGCCACGTACTGCTCATGCCGGTCGCAGGTGTTGCGCCGGTACAGAACGCATCTGCACCGGTGTCTCTGGACTATAGCTCACCCTATACAAGCAGCCAGCTTTTGTATGACAAGCGCCATCAGAAACGGGCGGGTGGCACCACGGCGGCGCTGCGGGTCGGGTAGTGGCCCAGGCTCTGCAAGGTTTCCAGACGCGCCCGGGCACGGTAGGCGTATTCGCTGTTGGGGTACGAGGCGATGATGAACTGATAGGTCTGCGCCGCATCGATGAACATTTTTTGCCGTTCCAGGCACTGACCGCGCATCATCGACACTTCCGGCCAGACGTAGGGGCGGGCGCGGCTGGCGCGTTCGACCTTGGACAGTTCGAGCATCACCTGCTCGCAGTTGCCCCGGTCATAGGCGCTGTAGGCGTTGTTCAGATGATGATTCATCGACCAACGGGTGCAGCCCGAAACGGCGAGGACGCTGAGGGCAAGGGCGGCAATGGGCAACAATCGCATGGGGGTTCTCCTGTCTTGTGCTCTGTATCGACCCCTTGCGAGAAATCTTCAGAGCCGTTTGCGCCGATTGTCGCGTTCAAAAAAGAAAATCGTAAGTAGTGCAAACGAACAATGACTACACCCTTCGAGCATAGTAGCCTTCGCTGGCGCTTGAACCTGAGGAGTCTTTGCATGTCCGTCCGTCGTACCAAAATCGTCGCTACCCTTGGCCCGGCCAGTCACTCGCCGGAAGTTCTCGAACAGCTGATTCTGGCTGGCCTGGACGTCGCCCGTCTGAACTTCTCCCACGGCACCCCCGACGAGCACAAGGCTCGCGCGAAGCTGGTGCGTGATCTTGCCGCCAAGCACGGCCGCTTCGTTGCCCTGCTGGGTGACCTGCAAGGCCCGAAAATCCGTATCGCCAAATTCGCCAACAAGCGCATCGAGCTGAAGATCGGTGACAAGTTCACCTTCTCCACCAGCCATCCGCTGACCGAAGGCAACCAGCAGGTGGTCGGCATCGACTACCCGGACCTGGTCAAGGACTGCGGCGTGGGCGACGAGCTGCTGCTCGACGACGGCCGTGTGGTGATGCGCGTCGAGACCGCCACCGCCACCGAACTGAACTGCGTGGTGACCATCGGCGGCCCGCTGTCCGACCACAAAGGCATCAACCGTCGCGGTGGCGGTCTGACCGCGCCGGCCCTGACCGACAAGGACAAGGCCGACATCAAGCTCGCCGCGGAAATGGAAGTCGACTACCTCGCCGTGTCCTTCCCCCGTGACGCCGCCGACATGAACTACGCCCGTCAACTGCGCGACGAAGCCGGCGGCACTGCCTGGCTGGTGGCGAAGATCGAACGCGCCGAAGCCGTGGCCGACGACGAAACCCTCGACGGTCTGATCAAGGCCTCCGACGCGGTGATGGTTGCCCGTGGCGACCTGGGCGTGGAAATCGGCGACGCCGAGCTGGTGGGCATCCAGAAGAAAATCATTCTGCACGCACGCCGCCACAACAAGGCCGTGATCGTGGCGACCCAGATGATGGAGTCGATGATCCAGAACCCGATGCCGACCCGCGCCGAAGTGTCCGACGTGGCCAACGCCGTGCTCGACTACACCGACGCCGTGATGCTCTCGGCCGAGTCCGCTGCCGGCCAGTATCCGCTGGAAGCCGTGCAGGCGATGGCGCGCATCTGCGTCGGTGCCGAGAAGCACCCGACCAGCAAGACGTCCAGCCACCGCATCGGCAAGGAATTCGAGCGCTGCGACGAAAGCATCGCGCTGGCGACCATGTACACCGCCAACCACTTCCCGGGCGTCAAGGCGATCATCGCGCTGACCGAAAGCGGCTACACCCCGCTGATCATGTCGCGTATCCGCTCGTCGGTGCCGATCTACTGCTTCACTCCGCACCGTGAAGCCCAGGCTCGCGCAGCGCTGTTCCGTGGCGTGTACACCGTGCCGTTCGACCCGGCATCCCTGCCGCCGAGCGAAGTCAGCCAGAAAGCCATCGACGAGCTGACCAAGCGCGGCGTGGTGGAAAAAGGCGACTGGGTCATCCTGACCAAGGGCGACAGCTATCACACCACCGGCGGCACCAACGGCATGAAGATCCTGCACGTGGGCGACCCGCAGGTCTGAGTGACCGGTTGCTGTAAATGAAAAGCCCCGCCATGTGAATGGCGGGGCTTTTTCGCGTCTGAATTTCGCCAAAGCAGCCGCAGCTATAACCGTTACCTCTAAACGCTCTAAAAACCTGACAACTCTAACAGTTGTTCCGCTCAGTGTGCCCGTTTCTTATGTAGCGTGTGGCAGCGCATCTGGCTACTCAAAAAATCTGAACATTCGAAAATCCAAAGAATTATATCCACGCAAGGAAATGGTCATGAATAGCAAACACGAACCTTCCGCGACAGCAGGCGAACTCGATCCTGGTTTTGGAGAAAACGGTACTACTTCTCTGGACACTCCAGACCCAAACTACCCATTCTATAATTCAAATATTGTGGCGGTCAGCACAGACAACAAAACTTACGTCGCAGGCACAGCCTATAAAGACCCCAACTTGAGCATCAACACACTGGCACGCCTCAATACAGATGGCTCTATCGATAAGACATTTGCCGACAACGGCTTCTTCCATGGACAATTTGGCAATTCAGATCAAACCTATCTTTTAAACGAAGAAATAAACTTCCTCGAAAACAAGATTTTATTAATTGGACGCCTTTTCAACTTTGACAGCGGCGAATTATTTATAGACAAAGCCGCCATATGCTTTAATGAGAACGGCTCAATAAACAAAGAGTTCGGCACACAAGGAATATTCCTGTTCCGTGCACCCGAAGATAACCCGGACGAACATTCCAGAACTGCCTGCGCTCAAGTTTTTCTGGAAAAATCACAATCTTTGCGAACGCCCTCATATGAATCAAGCACTGCAAAAAGTCATAAGTCCAGCACCTCTCTGATTGCAGAGGACCGAATTTTTCTCATCCACACCGCTGGCTCGTTCGAACATACCAATAGTTATATTGTCTGCATCGATCATAACGGTGTGTTAGATCCAACATTCAATGGATCGGGCTTTAACTGCGCCCAGCATCCAATCTATCCCCACTTAAAACTCTTTAGTCTGACTATCGATAACCACCTCGATTACCTTTGCGGGGGTGAAGTACGTGTAGACTATCACGGAGAACCTGATGCTATCGTTCTTGCAAAATACAAAAAAGATGGAACACTAGATAAAAATTATCAAAAAGACGGATTCCTGCTGATTGCCGACCTTCAATCAGACAAAACCCTTTATCTTTCGAAACTCGTGAAACAACCCAACAATCGCACCCTGGGCATTGGCATTACCGTTGACAAAAATTCATTGGCCGCCTCAGGATTGTTATTCAGTCTGGAAAATGACGGCACCCGCAACATCCAGTTCAATTCAGGCAAAGATATGTCCATCCAGTTAGGTTCAGTCGATACAGATTTTATTGATGCAAAATTTTTGCCTGACGGACGCTTCTTTACCAGCGCAATACGAAATAACTTTACCGCCGATTCTCGCTACGCTGTTGCGAGGTTTTTATTCAACGGCACGTTGGACACCCGTTATGCCGATGGAGCTGGCTATTACGCATATTCGCAAGTTAAAAGTTCTCGCTACGAATCAACCACCCTGACCGACAACGACACAATAGTCCTCAACCTCGATGGCGCGGTTACACCCAGCGCTATTGGACGCGGACTGCTGTCTTGAATCATCAAATCCCGCTGTATGAATAACAGGGATTTTTGGGGCTCTAACTCAGAGGAGTTTTGCGCAACTCCGCCGCTGTCGATAGGAGGCTAGCGGCAGCGGCGACACTTTATACTCAGTGCCGTTTGATGAACCCCGTCAACGCCGCCAGCGCCTCCGGCGACCGCAGCCGCTGGGTGAACAGCGCGCCCTCCTCCTCGATCACCTTGCGAATCAACTCGCGATCCGGCGCGCGCATCAACTGTTTGCTGATGCGCACTGCCTCGGCCGGCAACTCGTCAAACCGCAGCGCCATCTCCCGCGCCTTGGCCAGTGTTGCTTCACCACTGCCCAGCGCCTCGGTGGCGATCCCCCATTGCGCCGCTTGTTCACCCGTGAAGCCCTCACCGAGCAGCAACAGTTCCGACGCTTTGGCCTGCCCGAGCAGACGCGGCAGGATCAGGCTGGAGCCGAACTCCGGGCACAACCCGAGATTGACGAACGGCATGCGCAACCGCGCATCCCGGGCCACGTACACCAGATCGCAGTGCAACAGCAGCGTCGTGCCAATCCCCACCGCCGCTCCGGCCACGGCGGCGATCACCGGTTTGCGGCATTCGAGCAACTGGAGCATGAAGTGAAACACCGGGCTGTCGAGGTCGCTCGGCGGTTGCTGGATGAAGTCGGCGATGTCGTTGCCGGCGGTGAAACACTCGGAGCTGCCGGTGATCAGCACGGCGCTGATCTCGGGATCGTGATCGGCCTGCTTGAGCGCCTCGGCCAATTGACTGTACATGGCGCGGGTCAGGGCGTTTTTCTTGTCCGGGCGGTTGAGGCGCAGGGTCAGCAAACCGCGTTCGCGTTGCAGCAGGATGGCTTCGGGCATGGCAGGTCTCGCGTCTGAGAATTCAGCGCTCAACCACGGCTCAGGAAGACATCGGCCAGCAGTTGATTGCGCGGCAGTCCGGCCAGAAACAGACGCTTGGCAAACGCGTCGACGCTGGCGGTCGAGCCGCAGACTAAGGCCAGGGTTTGTCGGGAGACAAGGCGCAGTTGCGCCAAAGCGCCCGGCAACTCGGCCGCCGTCCACAGTTCGACGCTGAGGTTTTCCCGTTGCGCAGCCAGTGCTTCAAGGGGTTTGGCCAGGTAATGTCCATCGGCATCATGGGCCAGGTGAATGACGCGAATGGCACCCCGGTGATCCTGACGCAAAGCCTCGCGCAACACACCGAACAACGGGCCGAGCCCGGTGCCGGCGGCGAGCAGCCACAGCGGCCGGTCGTGCCAGTCCGGGTCGTAATGCAACGCGCCACCGCGCAATTCACCGAGGCGGATCGGGTCGCCGATCTGCAAGCGCCGGGCGGCGTCGCTGAATTCGCCGGGCTGACGGTAGTCGAGGTGGAACTCCAGAAAACGGTCTTCTTCCGGCAGGCTCGCCAGTGAATACGGCCGCGCAACGTGCCCGGCCCACAGCACCAGATGCTGGCCGGCGCTGTAGCGTAACGGTCGCTGGGGTGTCAGGCGCAGACGCAGCACGCTGTCGCCGAGCCAGTCCAGCGCTTCGACCGTCGCCGGGCGACCGTCAGTGAGCGGGTCGAAGGTGTGTACCTGCAAGTCTTCCACCACCTGACACTGACAGGCCAGGCGCCAGCCCTGATCACGCTGTTCGGCACTCAAGGCATCCGGGCGACTGTCGGCGGGCAAGCCCTGCACGCATTGCACCAGACACGCATGGCAACTGCCGGCGCGGCAGCTGTAAGGCACCGCCACGCCATTCTGATTGAGGGCGTCGAGCAGATTGCTGCCCGCCACCACCGACCACTGACGTTCACCGACCCGCAGTTCAGGCATCGACGTTCTCCCACGCTGCCGCGCAACGGTTGCGCCCGTCGCGCTTGGCCCGGTACAGCGCCTGATCGGCACGCTGCAAGGCATCGTCCAGATCATCGCCCAGTTCCAGCAGGGTCATGCCGGCGGAAAGGCTCAGGTTTTTCACGTTCAGGCCCACCAGTTCCACGTCGGTGAAAGCGATGCGCAGCCGTTCGCAGCAAGCGGTCAGGCGCTCGGCGTTGCAATCGGGCAGCAGCACCACGAATTCCTCACCACCATAACGCGCCAGCACGTCGCCGTCTCGCAGACAGGCACCGGCGACGCCGGCGAAAGCCTGCAGCACCTGATCGCCGGCGGCATGGCCATGCAGGTCGTTGATGCGTTTGAAATGGTCGAGATCGATCAGCGCCAGACCATGCACCACATCGGCCTCCATCGCATTCAGTTCGCGGGTGGCCAGACGCAGGAAGTGCCGGCGGTTGAACAGCCCGGTCAGTTCGTCGGTGGCCACCAGGTCCTCGAGCTGACGCATCATCCCGCGCAACGTGTCCTGATGCGCCTGCAAGGCAAAGCGGCGCTGGCGCATGCGTTGCCGTGAGGTCTGGACGAAGCGTGCATAGATCACCAGCCAGGCCAGCACGATCAGCAGGATGCAGGCCTGCAACGCGGACAGCGCCGGGTCGTGCAGCCGCAAGTGGTAACCGTCCCACAGCGTGATCGCGCAGAAACTGAAGAACACCAGCATCGCGCAGCGCACGAAGGCCCGCCGTGACAGATGAAACAGGCCGAACAGCAGGATCAGCACATAGAAGACCAGGAACTCGCCCCGGGCTTCTTCCAGATGGGCGATCAGCCACGTCTGCCAGCCAAGGCCGAGCAGCACTTGCGCCTCGGTCAGGCTGGGGTCGGGGAACCGCAGGTTGCGCCCGGAAAGGAAGATGACGAACAGCACCGCCTGGCTGATCACCACCAGCGCGCTGCCGACGGCGACGCCGGCCAGCGAATCTTCATAGTGACCGGTGAAATACGCCAGCCACAGCAGCAGCAAGGCCAATCCATAGGTGGCTGCAGCGAGGGCGAAGCGTTTGAGCAAAAGACGTTGAATGGCGTTATGGGTCAATCGTTGACTCACCGTGCGATAAAAGGCTGACCGAGTGTCCTACTCTACAGACCGGCTGCCACTTTAGAGGGCCAGTCGATAAATGACCATTGATTTTCGGGCCGGGTATTTGGCGTCAAAAACCTGCAGCCATGCGACCAACGAATGACTCCCGGCAGATGTGCCCGCCACCGAGGCGCGGTATACTGCCGCGCCTTTTTAGCGTCGCGCCAGCAGCCAGGCGTGCCCGGCCCAAAGGGCCAGCTTCAAGCCGCCAGCATCAAGCCTCAGGCTCAGGCAGTCCGCGTACTGTCCTTGCCTTGCCGCTCGAAGCCCGGAGTTCGAAGCTGCCCTATTAAATGTTCCCGTCTTTTAGAGGAGCGCGACTCATGACCGTGATCAAGCAAGACGACCTGATTCAGAGCGTTGCCGACGCCCTGCAGTTCATTTCCTACTATCACCCCGTGGACTTCATCCAGGCGATGCACGAAGCCTACCTGCGCGAAGAATCGCCAGCGGCCCGTGACTCGATGGCGCAGATCCTGATCAACTCGCGCATGTGCGCCACCGGCCACCGGCCGATCTGCCAGGACACCGGCATCGTGACCGTGTTCGTGCGTGTGGGCATGGACGTGCGTTGGGATGGCGCGACCATGAGCCTGGACGACATGATCAACGAAGGCGTGCGCCGCGCCTACAATCTGCCGGAAAACGTCCTGCGCGCCTCCATCCTGGCCGACCCGGCCGGTGCGCGTAAAAACACCAAGGACAACACCCCGGCGGTCATCCACTACTCCATCGTCCCGGGGAACACCGTGGAAGTGGACGTGGCGGCCAAGGGCGGCGGCTCCGAGAACAAGTCGAAAATGGCCATGCTCAACCCGTCCGACTCGATCGTCGACTGGGTCCTGAAGACCGTGCCGACCATGGGTGCCGGCTGGTGCCCGCCTGGCATGCTGGGTATCGGCATCGGCGGCACCGCCGAGAAAGCCGCGGTGATGGCCAAGGAAGTGTTGATGGAATCCATCGACATTCACGAGCTGAAAGCCCGTGGCCCGCAGAACCGCATCGAAGAAATGCGTCTGGAGCTGTTCGAGAAGGTCAACCAGCTGGGCATCGGCGCCCAGGGCCTCGGTGGCCTGACCACCGTGCTCGACGTGAAGATCATGGATTACCCGACCCACGCCGCCTCCCTGCCGGTGTGCATGATCCCGAACTGTGCCGCTACCCGTCACGCGCACTTCGTGCTCGACGGTTCCGGCCCGGCCTCGCTGGAAGCGCCACCGCTGGACGCCTATCCGGAAATCGTCTGGGAAGCCGGCCCGTCGGCCCGTCGCGTCAACCTCGACACCCTGACCCCGGAAGAGGTGCAGAGCTGGAAGCCGGGCGAAACCGTGCTGCTCAACGGCAAGATGCTCACCGGTCGCGACGCCGCGCACAAGCGCATGGTCGAGATGCTGAACAAGGGCGAGACCCTGCCGGTGGACCTGAAAGGTCGCTTCATCTACTACGTCGGCCCGGTCGATCCGGTCGGTGACGAAGTGGTTGGCCCGGCTGGCCCGACCACCGCCACGCGGATGGACAAGTTCACCCGTCAGATCCTCGAGCAGACCGGCCTTTTGGGCATGATCGGCAAGTCCGAGCGCGGCCCGGCCGCCATCGACGCGATCAAGGACAGCAAGGCCGTGTACCTGATGGCCGTCGGCGGTGCCGCTTATCTGGTGGCGCAGGCGATCAAGAAGTCCAAGGTGCTGGCGTTCGCCGAGCTGGGCATGGAAGCGATCTACGAGTTCGAGGTCAAGGACATGCCGGTCACCGTCGCGGTGGACAGCAAAGGTGAATCGGTGCACATCACCGGCCCTGCGATCTGGCAACAGAAGATCAGCGAAAGCCTGGCGGTGGAAGTGCAGTAAGCGCTTCAGCGGTCTGTAGAAAGCCGGGCGGTCAGCGATGACCGCCCGGCTTTTTTTTCGCCTGCCGTCAGTCGGCACCTGTCAGATCTGACAGGTGCCTGCCCCACTACCGCTCTGCTAGCGTGACGACTCGACATCTTCAGGTTGAGTTGCCATGGCCCTTGATGCAGATGCGCTCGTCACGCCTCCCTCGATTGCAAAGACAGCGTCCATTGCAACGAATGGGCGCAGTTGGGGTGAGATCGGTGCGACCGGGCAGCGCTCTTACGCCTTGTCGCTGCCAACACTGTCCGCCTCCGGCCGGACGCTGGTTCCCGAGCTGCAACTGGTTTATGACGGTAACGGGGGCAACGGCAAGTGCGGCCTCGGCTGGGATCTGCCGTCCTCTGCCATCTCGCGCAAAACCAGCAAGGGCGTGCCGCACAACCTGCCAACGGACGCCATGCTGGCTGACGGCATCGAATTGCGGCCCGAACTGACGACGCGCGGCATGATCAAGACCGCAAAGCGTACGCACGGTAAAGGCGAGAGCGCCAAAACCTATTCCGTGGTGCGCTACATTCCGCGCCTGGAAACGACTTTCACCCGCTACGAGCTCTGGACTCCCGCCGAGGGCGGTCACCCGTTCTGGGTGGTCTTTGGAGCAGACGGCACTCTGTATTGCTATGGCTACACCCTGGATGCCTGCATCCATGACCCGGCGGACCCGACCGTTGTCGCAGTGTGGTTGCTGGTGGAAGTCAGGAACCCTGTGGGCGAAAACATCTTTTACCAGTACAAGACGGACGACAAAGTCACCGACGCCCGTTTTGACTACAGTGCCCAGCGCTACCTGCGGCAGGTCTGTTATTGCAACAAGACCGCCAGTGCCGATCTGTATTGCCTTGATATCGCGCAACCTGAATTACTCGACTGGCTGTTCCGACTGATCGTTGACTACGGCGAACGCACCGCCGGATATGACGATGTTCCATCGTATGACGCCAACGAGGATGCCTGGCCGGTACGTTCCGATCCGTTTCGCAATCATCGTTACGGCTTTGAAGTCGGCACCCGGCGCCTGTGCCGGCAGTTTCTGTTGTTCAACCACACCGGCCCCGCTCCGGTGCTGGTCGATCGCCTGCTGCTGGAGCACGAACCCACAGCGCACCTGTACAACCACCTGAAAGCCGCGCATTACATGAGTTATGACGCTACAGGTCGCGTCAGACACCTGCCGCCGCTGGAATATTTTTATGAAGCGCTGACACTCGACACCTCCCCCAAACCCTTCCTGCAACTCGACCACATGCCCGGCCTCAACGACGGCCAGCCCTACCATTGCGTCGATCTTTACGGCGAGGGCCTGCCGGGATTTCTCTGCCAGTACGAAGGCGCCTGGTACTACCGCGAACCCTTGCGCGGCGAACCCGGCACGGACGAAATCGTTTACGGGCCCTGGACACTGCTGCCGCTGATTCCGAACGCCGACAGCAACAGACCGGTGGTGCAGATCCTCACCGACCTCACGGGTGACGGCCGCCTCGACTGGGTCGTCGCGCAACCCGGCGGCAGCGGTTTCTACACCCTCGATCCGGACGGCACCTGGTCGTTGTTCAAACCGTTCAGCCAGTTCCCTGTGGAGTTTTTCCATCAGCTGGCGCAACTGGGCGATCTGAGCGGCGACGGTCTGGACTCCATGGCCCTGATCGGCCCGAACAGCGTCCGGGTGTACGCCAATGTTCGGGAAAAAGGCTTCGCGCCCGGCAAGGATGTACCGCACACTCCGGACCGACTGCCGCTGTTCAGCGACGCCCGCACCGAACTGGTGATGTTCGGCAACCTGCACGCCAGTGACCTCCCGGGTCTGTGCCGGGTGCGTCACGACCGGATCGAAACCTGGGCCAATCTGGGCCATGGCAGATTCGGCAAGGCGGTTGCAATCAGCGACTTGCCCTTCGACTACGCGGACTTCGATGCCAACCGGATTCGCTTTGCCGATCTCGACGGTTCCGGTGCACCGGCGTTGATTCGCCTGTGTTCCGATCACTTCGAGATCTACTGGAATCACGGGGGCAATACTGTTGAGCAAGTCCCGCTCATCGTTGCATGGCCCGAAGGCATTCGCTACGACAACCTCTGCCAGGTGACCTTTGCCGACCTGCAGGGCATTGGCTGCGCCAGCCTGCTGTTCACCCGACCCCACATGACGCCGCAGCATTGGGTGTATCACTTCGTCAGTGAACGGCCCTACCTGCTCACCGGCTGCAACAACAACATGGGCTACAGCGCCACACTGCAACATCGCAGCAGTGCGCAATTCTGGCTGGACGAAAAACGCCTGGAACTGATGGCGCGCCGACGTCCGGTCTGCCTTCTGCCCTTTGCCCAGATGGTGCTTCACGGGTTGCGTCAGGACGATGAAATCACCGGCAATTACCTGATGCAGTTCCACGAGTACTTCGAGGGCTACTACGACGGCTACGAACGCGAATTTCGCGGTTTCGGCAAAGTCTGCCAGACCGACAGTGAACTGGAACCGGGCCAGGCGGAAAGCGGCCATACGGCACCGATGCGCACGACGCACTGGTTTCACACCGGCAGAAGCACCGATCCTGTCTTGAAAGGCATCTGCGAACTCGACGACGAGATCACGCCGCTGGGGCCCACGGTTATTTCAACGTTCGATGCCAAAGGCAGAAAGGAACGTGTTCGCAAAAGGCGCAAGGCCGACGACCATCGCGAAATCGCCTACGCCCTGGCCGGTCGCCCGTTGCGCACCGAGGTGTGTCAGGCAGACGACCCCGCTCCGGCACACCTGTTCTCCCTGAGCGAATCGCGCTATCTGGTTCGAGTGGTCAAAGAAAATCCGTCCAGCCTGCTGGTACTCGAACTGGAAACCCGCAGCCATCAATACGAAAGGTTCATGGACGACCCGCGTTGCGAGCATACGGTCAATCTGGAACGGGACGAGTACGGCCATCTGACTCACGGCTTCACGGTCGCCTGCGCTCGCCGCCGCACAGAGACGGACACATCCCCCTTAGATCGAGAGGATCAACTGCGAGCCTGGGAGGACAGCCACGATGAGCAACAGCAGTCCTTTTATCTGACCGAGACCCTTGCCGGTTTCACTCACCTGATCACTGACGGCCACTGGCTGCTCGGCTTGCCCTGGCGTCAGCGCGGCAACGCGCTGACATTGCCCAAAGGGGCATTGCCGGGCGGGCTGCAAGCAAAAGACATCAGTTTCGAAAACTTCGACCGGTACAAGGACAGCACCGAGTGGACAGCCGCCCGGGAATTGACCTCGCTCACACAGCACACGTATCTGGAGGACGACGGCCATATCCTCTATCCGCCACGTCAAGGGCCGACCGAGCAGGCCGTGTTCGACAGGAAGGCCCTGGCGGCGTATGACGATGTGCCGATCGTCATCCGGGACGAGCTGACAAAAATCGGTTACGAACCCATGAACCTGTTTTTTCCGCCGGACACGGATGAAGATCAGCGGAAAAACCTGTGGTCAGCAAAAAGCGGCTTTTTCACCTATGCCGATGCCAGCGGTTTTTACCATGTCACCGACGTGCAGCAGACCGCCAGCCATGGCGTGACGCACATCACCTGGGACGCAGACCATCTGCTGAGCATTGCCATCACCCTGCCGGACGGCTGCGTGACGTCCGTGAACCACGACATGCACACCCTGCTGCCGCAAAGCATCACGGACCCCAACGAGAACATTCAGGAAGTGCTGTACGAACCGGGCGGCCAGCCGATTGTCCACAGCTTTCATGGCACCGAAGAGGGGCTGCCAGCCGGTTTCGAACGATTGTCCGCTTACCCGCCGCAGCCTGACCTGAGCGTCGAATACGCCCTGGCCCATCCGAAAACCGTACTGGCATCCGCTGCCAGCGCGGTGCGCACCGAGCTGTTCAGCTGGATGCCGTTGCTCCCGCGCAACGCGGTGCTGCGCGAAAGAAAGCAATGGATCGCCGACGGCCTGATCCTGCCCGACGGCCACATCCGCGCCTGTGCGCTGCGCTGGCTGAACCGGAAAAAACCCACGGCCAGTGAACAGAAACTGCTCGATCTCATCCATTCAACCCTCAGGCAACCGGTGCACAGTCTCAGTCTGGTCGCCGACCGCTACCACACCGATCCGCTGCAACAGATTCAGATGACCATCCGCTACGTGGACGGCTTTGGTCGCGAGTTGCAAAGCAAACAACTCGTCCCGCCGGGCGATGCCTTTGTCGCCACGCCCGAGGACGGCCTCGCGACCGGCGCCGATGGCAGGCCGATTGAACTGCCAGCCCTTCAGCGCTGGCGGGTGCAAAGTCGTGTTGAATACAACCACAAGGGCGAAACCATACGGGTCTACCGCCCCTATTTCCTCAACACCCATCGCTGCATCAATGACAGCGCGATGCGCGAGCACGGCTATCACGACCGGATGTTCTACGACGCGCTGGGTCGTCAGATCCAGACGATCAACGCCCTCGGCCATCTGGCGTATGACCTTCTGCATCCGTGGTTCAAGCTCAGTTATGACTACAACGACACGGAAGAACCGCCACTGGCCAGGCCCGCGAAAAGACCGGCGCCCGCAAAACGGATCAGATCATGAACGCCAGCGTGCACCCTCTCACACCGACGCTGTCGGCAATCGGACCTCGCGGCGAAGCCGTCAGGCAAGTCGAGTACCTGCGCACAGTGGCCGGAGAAGAAGCACGAGCGCTCATCAGCCGATTGCAATATGACGCTGCCGGTCATCTGGTTGCACAGCGGGATCCGCGTCTGCCCAAGCCCAATACAACGACCTTGCACAGGCTGGACGGCACGGAGCTCAAGACCCGCAACGTCGACGGTGGCGAAAACACGGTCCTGCAAGGATTGGGTGGTGAACTGTTGCAAGGCTGGGATGCAAACGGCAATCACCGGAACATGACCTACGACCCACAGTTGCGCTTGCGGGCCGTTGCAGAAAACGGCTCAACGAACTTCGAAACTTTCAGCCATGAAACCGCTTCGGGCGACCCGACGTACAACCGGCGCGGGCAAATGACAGCGCTGAGCGATCCATCAGGCACGGTGCAAATCAACAGCTTCGCCATGAGCGGCCAGGCACTGGAAGAAACCCGCACCTTCGAGGATGGCAAGGTCTGCACCGGCCGCCAGCGCTTCAGCGCCGTCGGCGCTCTGCTGCAAACCACCGACGCCGGCGGGCATGTTCAACAATTGACCTACGACATAGCCGGGCAGCTTGTCCGGGTTCAACTGCAACTCAGCGGTCAAACCTTTCAGGGCATTTTGAACGACGCGCACTACAACGCCGCAGACCAGATCACCGAACAGCAACTCGGCAATGGCGTGACCAACCACTGGCACTACCGCGAGGCCGACGGACGTCTGCTTCGACAATATGCGCAAAAGGCTTCGCAGCCGGCGATTCAGGATTTCGAGTATGAATACGACCGGGTGGGCAACCCCATCCGTATTATCGACCATACCTACACACCGACGTTTTTCCGCAACCAGCGAGTCGACGGTGAACGCACATTCGGCTATGACTCGATGTACCGCCTGACCCGCGCCACCGGTTACAGCGACGCCCCGCCCGCGGACAATCCCGGCAGGCCGCAACCCACCGATCCCGATGACCGGCGCAACTATGTCGAGTCTTTCGAATACGACGACGGCAACAACCTGAAAAAACTGACCCACGTTCGCGAGGGCAACACCTACACCCGCGAGATGTTCAACGACAGCGCCAGCAATCGCGGTGTGCGCTGGAAACCGGGGGATTCGGACCCGGACTTTGGCGCGTTGTTCGACCGCGCCGGCAATCTGCAGGCCTTGCAACCCGGCCAGCCAATGAACTGGAACAGCCGCCATCAACTGCAATCGCTGATCCTTGTGGAGCACCCCGGCGGTCCGCCCGATCAGGAGCTGTATCACTACAGCCAGGGCGCAAGGGTCCACAAACGCCACGAAACCCACACTCGCAAAGTCAGCCACGTCGAAGAAGTGCACTATGTGGGCAACCTGGAAATCCGTACCAAAAGCAGCGGAGAAGAACTGCACCGGATCACTGTCGCCACCGGTGTCGGCGAGGTGACGTGTCTGCACTGGGTCTTGGGCAAACCACCCGGTATCGATCGGGATCGTGTGTGTTATTGCCTTGCCGACCACTTGGGATCAAGCGTGACAGAGACTGATCAACAGGCGCAGGTGATCAGTCGCGAAAGCTATTACGCCTTCGGCAATACCGCGTCGATGGCTGCCCGCTCGCAAATCGAAGCGGACTACAAGTTCACCCGTTATTCGGACAAGGAAATGGATGTCACCGGGCTTTATTACTACGGGGCGCGGTATTACGCGCCGTGGTTGTGTCGCTGGGTGAGCGCCGATCCGGCCAGGGATGCGGACGGGCTGAATCGCTATGCGTTTGTGGGGAATAATCCGCTTCGCTATGTCGATCCTTCGGGAGGTACGAAGGCAGAGAGCGTCATCATGCTGTACTCGGGTTTTGTGTCGACACTGGAGGGCATTGCCGGGCAGACGCTGGTGCAGATCGATAACGTCATCCACCAAAAGCACATCAAGCGGAGGCTGTTGGCGAACACGGTTGGCGAAGTGGCCACAGGGATATTCGGCTATGAAGCCGGGAACCTCGGCGGAGAGCAGATCGGGTATTACATCCCGGATGTCCGGCATATTGCCTCTCACAGCAGATTGAACCGCTTGCCCTTCATCGAGGCGGTGACGGGTGGCAACGTCGGCGGAGACATCGCGGGTGGCATGGCCGCTCCGGTCACAAGCCTGGGGCTGATCGGCGCACTCATACCGCAGACCTCAACCATTTCCCTGACTGCAATCGACAAGGCAATGGGGATCCCCGAAGCCGTCAACGACATCCACGGCAACTGGCAGAGCATCAAGGACGAGTTGATCCACCCGGCGCTCAACTCGGTACTCAACCCTGAATTTGTGATGGGGCGGTTGGTAGGAGCATGGATCTCGATTCTTGGCGGAGCGTTCAACCTGTTCGCCCGGGCCGTGGAGGCTGAGGACATCAAAAACCGTCTCGATCCCGTCAAGATCGGCAAGATCGAAACGATGCTCAGTGAATGGAAAGAGGCAGTCGAACAACGCTCCGCCTGGGCCGAGGCGGCTTTTGACGCATTGGGTACGGACGTCGTTTATCCAGCCGATCACATTCCCAACGTCAATCACATGACGTCCCGTGAAACGCTCGAGCCGATCACCCGCTCAGGCCTGCGACAAAAGACCGGAAAGACGCTGGACTATATCAACCGAATGCAAAAAGGCATGGCCTGGTACAAGGAAATGGGCACTACAGACAATCAGTTCCTGATGCGGCAACGCTCTGCGCACCGATGAGCACGCCAGAAGCCCGTTCTGTGGAACAGTCCGTTCACTGGCATACGCCCACCTTGCGGGTTCATGACTCACGCGCGCTCGAAATTCGGCAGATCGAATACCTGCGCAAGATGGCGGGTGAGGAAGTTCAGGCGCTCATCACCCGCCAACACTACGATGTAGCCGGACGACCGGTGGCTCAACGCGACCCGCGTCTGTCCATCGCGAATACCATCACGCTTTTCGCACTCGATGGTCAGGTGCTCAGAGCGGTCAGCGTCGATGCGGGCACAACCGTCATCCTGCCTGGGCTGGCCGGGTTGCCCGAACGGTCCTGGGACGCGAACGGGAATCATCGGGTCATGACCTACGATGACCAAATGCGCCCGTTGAGCATTGAAGAAAACGGCATTCCAGACGTCGAAACGATGACGTACGCCGACTCCGCACATGACGCTGGCCATAACCTGCGCGGGCGGTTGATCGAACAAAGCGACCTATCCGGCACCGTCGAATTTCACAGTGTCGGGCTGACAGGCCAAGGACTGCACGAAACCCGCACTTTTCACGATGACAAATCCTTTGCCAGTCGTCACAGCTTCAGCCCTCTGGGTACGGTACTGACTCAGACCGATTCTGGGGGACACCGGCAACTGTCGACATACGACGTGGCCGGTCAACTCAATCGGGTGCAGTTGCAACTGAAAGGGGTAACTACCTGGCAAACGGTGTTACAGGATGCCCGGTACAACGCCGCCGGACAGATCATCGAACAACTCACCGGTAACGACGTCACCAGCTACTGGCACTACCGTGCCGCCAACGGTCGCCTGCATCGCCACTCTGTGCGAAAGGCATCGGGGGCCGCGCTTCAGGATTTCGAATATGAATACGACCGGATGTACAACATCACCCGTATTCTCGATCACGCCTGGACACCGACCTTCTTCCGCAACCAGCAAGTCGATGGCCACCGTACCTTTGGCTATGACTCGCTGTACCGGCTGATCCGCGCCACCGGCCATGCCGATGCCCCGCCCTCGGACAACCTCGGCCGGCCGCAGCCCACCGATCCTGCCGACCGGCGCAACTACATCGAAACATACGAGTACGACAACGGCGACAACCTCGTCAAAACCGTCCACATCCGCGACGGCGCCAGCCACACCGCCGAGATGGCGATCGATCCGTCAAGCAATCGGGGCGTGCGCTGGAAGCAGGGTGATCCACCTCCGGACTTCAAAAAACTGTTCGATCCTGCCGGCAACCTTCAGGCTCTGCAACCCGGCGTGCCGTTGCAATGGAACAATCGCGGCGAGCTGGACAGGGTAATCCTCGTCGACCGCGACGGCAGCGGCGCCAACGACGAAGAGTATTACCGCTACAGCCAGGGCGAGCGGGTGTACAAACGTCACGACACTCACACCGCGAAGGTCAATCACTTCCACGAAGTGCGCTATTGTCCCGGGCTGGAAATTCGCAGCAAAGACAACGCTGAAGAACTGCACCTGATCAACCTGCCGCTGGCCAGTGGCAGCGTGGTCTGCCTGCACTGGGTGACCGGCAGACCGACGGGCATCGAGGCCGATCAACTGCGCTACACCTGCAGCGATCATCTGGGGTCGGTTTCGCTGGAGCTGGACCAACAGGCACGGGTAATCAGCCACGAAGGTTATCTGCCGTTCGGCACCACGGCCTGGATGACAGCGCGAACGCTGATCGAAGTGGATTACCGGTTTATCCGTTACTCGGGCAAGGAAATGGATGTCACCCGCCTGTATTACTACGGTGCCCGTTACTACGCCGACTGGCTGGGGCGATGGGTCAGTGCCGATCCGGCGGGGGATGTGGACGGGTTGAACCTGTATGTGTTTGTGGGGAATGAACCCATCACCTCCATCGACGATGACGGGCAAGAGCTTTGGGACTTCATGGACAACTTTCTCGAAACCGAACCGCAACGCTCCACAAGGCGGTCCCAAAGCGCAGCCTATAAAAAGCAATACCAGGCCGACATGACTCTATCTCGCGCATTGAACCGGCATACAAAAATCCTGCAGCTCACTACACGACGTGCACAAGAGGCCGAAAAACAAATCAACAATCACCAGTCTGCCTGGGCTCACGGACAATCGGCTGCATTGAGGATTGGCGCACACATTGCAGCACAAGCCATCTCTTATGGAGCAGGTATCGGCATCGGAGCGACAGCGGCGGCGCTGGGTAGTGTCACTGGCCCCCCCGGTATTGCCGTTGGCGCGAGCCTCGGGGTGGTAACGAAAAAGGCAGTGAGCATGGGGCTCGATTATGCATTGGAGCGTACGAGCCTCGGCGCATCGGTCAAATTCAAGTCCGGGAAACTGGATCCGAAGAGGATCATCAATAAAGGTGACTACAAGGCCATGAACTATGGTTCGTACGCCTACAACAAGTTCAAAGGCATCGGGCTAGGTATGATTGAAATGAACATGAAGGGCTGGATGAAGGGCGGCAAAGAGGCTCTGAATGTCGGTGCCAGTATTGGCATGAAGGCCGCCAATACACCGTTCTCGAGCGAAATCGGTGCGGCATTGAGCACAGTGACCGGCACCTTTGAAATACTTCATGAGATTGCAGGAGCGGGTCTGGAACTGACCGACGAAAAGCTCACCCGTGCCGATCGAAACATCTCCGGAATGATCTCAATCCTGAATGAAGCCGTCAGCGTACTGGACAGCCTGTTCGAAGCCGCCGGGCGTGACGCTATCCACACCTACAGGCCGCTCAGCAAAATTTTCGGCAACGCTGCCGGTGATACACGTGAAACAGTGAGAACGGCAACGAATGAAACCATCAGACAATTGAGGCAGACCCAATCTGTGATCAGACGTGCACGCCACGGTGGCACCTAGCGAGAAGTCCGCCTGTGCATGCTATCGTGCTCGCCCCATTCTGCGCCTGATACGTCCATGCCCGCGACCTCACGCCTTGTGCGCCTGACGCTATACACCCTGCTGATCCTCGCCGGCGCCGCCCTCGCTGCAACGCTTGCGATCCGTCACGCCGAACGCCAGGCGCTGGTCGAGGACGCCGCCCGGGCCAACCAGCAACTGGCGCTGTACGCCAACTCGCTGCACACCCTGATCGACCGCTACCGCGCCCTGCCCGCCGTGCTGGCGCTGGACCCGCAATTGCGTGCGGCGCTGGCAGGTCCCGTGGATGCCGAGCAGCAAGCAGCGCTGAACCTGAAGCTGGAAAAGATCAACGGCGCCGCACAATCCTCGACCCTTGAACTGCTCGACCACACCGGCCTTGCGGTAGCCGCCAGCAACTGGCGCTTGCCCAGCAGTTACGTCGGTCACAACTATGGTTTTCGCCCGTACTTCAGCCAGACCCGCACCCAGGGCACCGGGCGCTTTTATGCGGTCGGGGTGACCAGCGGAATTCCCGGTTATTTCCTGTCCAGCGCGGTGCTCGGCGACAACGGCGAGTTCCTCGGGGCGATGGTGGTCAAACTCGAATTCCCGGAGCTGGAGCGCGAATGGAGCCACGGCAACGACACGCTGCTGGTCAGCGATGCCCGGGGCATCATCTTCATCGCCAACCAGCCCGACTGGCGCTATCGCCTGCTGCACCCGCTGACCCCGGCCGATTACCGGGAGATCAAGACCACTCGCCAGTACGACAAACAATCGCTGGTGCCGCTGACTCATCTGTCGCTGCGCCGCTTCGATGACAACAGCGACCTGCGTCGGGTCGAGGGGCCGCAGGGCACGGCAGATTACCTGTGGGAATCCCTGCCGCTGACGGCCGAAGGCTGGACCCTGCACCTGCTGCGCCGCCCGCAACTGTCCTTCGAAGACCAGCGCAATGCCGGGCTCGCCGCCGCCGGGGTGTGGCTGGCGCTGGTGTTTCTGTTGTTGTTCCTCAATCAACGCTGGCGCCTGGCGAAAATGCGCCAGCGCAGCCGCGAAGAGCTTGAGCAACTGGTCGAGGAACGTACCCGGGATTTGCGCACTGCTCAGGATGGTCTGGTGCAATCGGCAAAACTCGCGGCCCTCGGGCAAATGTCCGCCGCGCTGGCGCACGAAATCAATCAGCCGCTGACCGCCCAGCGCATGCAGCTTGCAACGCTGAGGCTGCTGCTCGATCACGGCCGGGTCGATGACGCCTGCAAGGCACTCAAACCGGTGGATGAGATGCTCACGCGTATGGCAGCCCTCACCGGTCACTTGAAAACCTTCGCCCGCAAGAGCCCCAGCGGTTTGCGCGAGCGGCTGGACCTGGCGACGGTGGTCGATCAGGCTCTGCAATTGCTGGACGTCAGAATGCGCGACGAACAGGTCAGTCTCGTGCTGCACCTGACCCGTCCGGCCTGGGTGCGCGGCGATGCGATACGCCTGGAACAAGTGCTGATCAACCTGCTGCGCAACGCCCTCGATGCGATGCAGGGCAAGCCTTGCAAACGTCTGGAAATCCGTCTGGAAGCCGATGAACAGTTGTGGCGCCTCAGCGTCATCGACAATGGCGGCGGCATTGCCGAAGAGCATCTGAGTCAGGTGTTCGATCCGTTTTTCACCACTAAACCGGTGGGCGACGGCCTCGGTCTGGGACTGGCGGTATCCTTCGCCATCGTCCATGAGTCCGGCGGTCGCCTGACAGCCGAGAATGGCGAAAACGGCGCGGTGTTCAGCCTGACCCTGCCAATCGATCTGGAGGCGCATATCTGATGCTCAACGCGGTGATGGTGGTCGATGACGAAAGCAGTATCCGCAGTGCCGTCGAGCAGTGGCTGAGCCTGTCCGGATTCGAAGTGCAGCTGTTCAGCCGTGCCGAGGATTGCCTGGCGGCGCTGCCGAAACACTTTGCCGGGGTGATCCTCAGCGACGTGCGCATGCCCGGCCTCAGCGGTCTTGAGCTGCTGGCCGAAGTCCAGCGCCGGGATGCCGACCTGCCGGTGATTCTGCTCACCGGCCATGGCGATGTACCGATGGCCGTCGAAGCCATGCGCGACGGCGCCTATGATTTTCTGGAAAAACCCTTCAGCCCCGAGACCCTGCTCGGCAGCCTGCGCCGGGCGCTCGACAAACGCCGGCTGGTGCTGGAGAACCGCGCATTGCACACGCAGGCCGACAACCGCGCGAAACTCGAGGCAACATTGCTCGGAGTATCCCGTGGCTTGCAGACCTTGCGCCGGCAGGTGCTGGATCTGGCGCCCCTGCCGGTCAACGTGCTGATCCGTGGGGAGACCGGCAGTGGCAAGGAGCTGGTCGCCCGCTGCCTGCACGACTTCGGCCCCCGCGCCGACAAACCCTTCGTGGCACTCAACTGCGCAGCGATCCCGGAGCAGTTGTTCGAAGCCGAGCTGTTCGGCCATGAGAGCGGCGCCTTCACCGGGGCTTCCGGCAAACGCATCGGCAAGCTGGAATACGCAGATGGCGGGACGCTCTTTCTCGATGAAATCGAAAGCATGCCGCTGGCCCAGCAAGTGAAACTGCTGCGGGTGTTGCAGGAGCAGAAGCTGGAACGATTGGGGTCCAACCAGAGCATTCGCGTGGACTTGCGCATCGTGGCGGCCACCAAACCCGATCTGCTGGACGAAGCCCGGGCCGGGCGCTTTCGCGAGGATCTGGCGTATCGCCTGAACGTTGCGCAACTGCGCCTGCCGCCACTGCGGGATCGTCGCGAAGACATTCCATTGCTGTTCGAATCCTTCGCCCAGAGCGCCGCCCAACGTTT
Organism: Pseudomonas sp. BW7P1; assembly: GCF_024981055.1. Taxonomy (NCBI): domain Bacteria; kingdom Pseudomonadati; phylum Pseudomonadota; class Gammaproteobacteria; order Pseudomonadales; family Pseudomonadaceae; genus Pseudomonas; species Pseudomonas sp. BW7P1. The sequence goes on from NZ_CP103374.1 coordinate 4,930,230, forward strand.
GGGCCGGACCTTCCCGCCGCTCAGTGGTGCGCAATTGAGCCATCTGCTGAGTCACGACTGGCCGGGCAACGTTCGCGAGTTGGCGAACGTCGCCGAGCGGCAGGTGCTGGGGCTGGATGAACCGGTGCAGGGTATCGATCCGGGCCAGTCGCTGGCGGCGCAGCAAGAAGCGTTTGAGGCGCAGTGTCTGCGGGCCGCGCTGACCCGGCACAAGGGGGATGTGAAAGCCGTACTGGAGGAGCTGCAACTGCCCCGGCGCACCTTCAATGAAAAGATGCAGCGGCATGGGTTGACCCGGGAGATGTTTGTGCAGGGCAGTTGATTTTTACAGGGTCTGATCGGGCCCCTCCGGGCGGCGTTCCGACGAAGAGGCCGGCATAGACAACAATGGTCTATCCGTCAGGGTGAGCGACTTTCCGCTCAACGCAACTCATACATAAGCGGATTTCCGCTCATCTATTCTCCCCAACCCTTCTAATCCGGCCCTCTCCCCGTTGGCACAGCTCCTGCTATAGCCCCCGCAGGCTGCGTTTCCACGCGCTCCACAAAAACAATTAAACGAAGGATCCTTCAATGGATAACTCCAACGCCCTGCCTCTTGGGTCGGCAGCAGTGCCGGTCAAAGAAAAAACCACCGCCAGTCGCATCAAGTCGATCTTCAGCGGTTCCGTCGGCAACATGGTCGAGTGGTACGACTGGTACGTCTATGCCGCCTTCTCGCTGTACTTCGCCAAGACCTTCTTCCCCGCCGGTTCCACCACCGCCCAATTGATGAACACCGCCGCGATTTTCGCCGTGGGCTTTCTGATGCGCCCCATCGGTGGCTGGCTGATGGGCCTGTACGCCGACAAGGTCGGCCGCAAGAAAGCGCTGATGGCCTCGGTGTACCTGATGTGCTTCGGCTCCTTGCTGATCGCCCTCAGCCCCGGTTATGAAACCATCGGCATCGTCTCGCCGATCCTGCTGGTGTTCGCCCGCTTGCTGCAAGGCCTGTCGGTCGGTGGCGAATACGGCACTTCGGCCACCTACCTGTCGGAAATGGCGACCAGGGAACGTCGCGGCTTTTTCTCCAGCTTCCAGTACGTGACCCTGATTTCCGGCCAGCTCATCGCACTCGGCGTGCTGATCGTGCTGCAACAGATACTCACCACCGAACAGCTGTACGCCTGGGGCTGGCGCATTCCGTTCGCCATCGGCGCGCTGTGCGCGATCGTTGCGCTGTACCTGCGTCGCGGCATGGAAGAAACCGAATCCTTCGTGAAAAAAGAGAAGTCCAAGGAAAGCGCCATGCGCACCCTGCTGCGTCACCCGAAGGAATTGCTCACCGTGGTCGGCCTGACCATGGGCGGTACGCTGGCGTTCTACACCTACACCACCTACATGCAGAAATACCTGGTGAACACCGTCGGCATGAGCATCTCCGACTCCACCACCATTTCGGCGGCCACGCTGTTCCTGTTCATGTGCCTGCAACCGATCATCGGCGGCCTGTCCGACAAGATCGGGCGTCGTCCGATCCTGATCGCCTTCGGCGTGCTCGGAACGATCTTCACCGTACCGATCCTGATGACCCTGCACACCATCCAGACCTGGTGGGGCGCGTTCTTCCTGATCATGGCAGCGCTGATCATCGTCAGCGGCTACACCTCGATCAACGCCGTGGTGAAGGCCGAACTGTTCCCGACCGAGATCCGCGCCCTGGGCGTCGGCCTGCCCTACGCACTGACCGTATCGATCTTCGGCGGCACCGCCGAATACATCGCGCTGTGGTTCAAGAGCATCGGCATGGAAACCGGTTACTACTGGTACGTGACCGCATGCATCGCGGTGTCCCTGCTGGTGTACATCACCATGAAAGACACCCAGAAACACTCGCGCATCGTCACTGACTGACCGGATTTGTTCAGCCACTGCAACGGTGGCTGTTCTGGCCCCATCGCTGGCAAGCCAGCGATGGGGCAACCCGGTATCAAGTCAACTCGGCAGCCGCACCCTGCTTACCAAACCGCTTCTGCGCATAAGACGCGCCCACGATCATCACCAGCAGAATCCCCGCCAGCACCACCGACGAACCAATGGTGCCGAAGTCCAGACCGCCCTTCTCATGGGACTTGGTCATCAGGTCGCCCAGGGTCGCGCCAAACGGCCGGGTCAGCACGAACGCCACCCAGAACAGCGCGACGGTCGAAATCTTCGTGAAGTACTTGAGCAGCACCACCACGGCAATCGCCGAGCCGATCAACAGCGCGCCACCGGCAAAGCCCAGGCCCGAGTCATCCGCCAGGTAGTCGCCGAGCGCGGTGCCCAAAGTGTTGGAGAACAGAATCGCCATCCAGTAGAACATCTCGCCACGAAAGCTCTGCACCTTGGTGACATTGAGCGAATCGCCGCTCAGGCGCCACGCCGAAAAAATTGCCAGCAGGATCGCGATCAGGATCATGGAACCGGTGGCATAGCCCAGCTCCAGCGTGCGGTCCATGAAGTCGGACATGGTGGTGCCGGCGGTGCTGGTCGACAGGATCACGATCCAGTACAGCAGCGGTTTGTAAGTCCTGGACATCAGTTGCGTGACCAGCGTCAGGACGAACACGCTGATGAGGATCAGCGAGCTCATGGCATAGCCGACGTTGAGGGTCATCGACAGCAAATCCCCTGCGGTTTCCCCGAGGGTCGTCGCGCAGATTTTCATGACCCAGAAGGCCAGGGTGATTTGAGGCAGTTTGTTCATTGCAAGCAAAGCTCCAGTGTGTGACGGCCGGTTCTTGGTTTTCTGGCCGCCGGCAGACTGGCGTTGCGAGGGTGAAAAACCGGTCGGGAATGTATGAAAAATCTGTCACACAAGCCAAAAGCGGCGATTAATCACCGGTTAATGCCCCTGCCGCATCCTCTACCTACCTGATCGATTGACTGCGCGTCGCTCGCTCCCACGACGAGACGAATTGAATGCGTCGCCCTTAATATCAAGTTAATCGATTGTTTTTAGCATTATTTTGCGCTTTTTAATCAATTTAATTGGCGTAGCATGAACCCCATGCAAGACACACCGCCAACGAATTTCGAATCTGGAGAACGACCATGAAAACCAAACTGATCCTCGCCCTGACCCTGTCCGTACTGGCTGCCAACACCTTCGCCGCCGATGGCTCGGACAAAACCAAATCCGCCGATTTCATTTCCGGCGCCAGCGCCGCCATCGAAACCAGCCACTCGGGCGCCTACGCCGCCGACGGTTTCGATAAAACCAACGTCGGCAAAGCCGTTGCGGCAGATGGCTTCGACAAGACCGGTACGGCTGCAGCCATTGCGGCTGATGGTTTCGACAAGACCGGCACCGCCGCGGCCCTCGCTGCTGACGGTTTCGATAAAACCGGTACCGCCGCAGCCATCAGCTGATCGGCGAACGCAGACACCGAAGCCCGGCCATTGCCGGGCTTGTTCATTTCTGCAGAACTGCATTTGATCTTCGCAGGCCGGACTTGCACTATTGCCCGCTTCCGAAAGCCTTCAGGAACACCCTCGCCATGTCCGATGACATCCATTTCTATGAACCGGCCAACGGCCACGGCCTGCCCCACGATCCGTTCAACGCCATCGTCGGCCCGCGCCCCATCGGCTGGATTTCTTCGCAGGACGCCGAGGGTCGGCTGAACCTGGCGCCCTACAGTTTTTTCAACGCGTTCAACTACATTCCGCCGATCATCGGGTTCTCCAGCGTCGGGCGCAAAGACAGCCTGAACAACATCGAGCAGACCGGCGAGTTCGTCTGGAACCTCGCCACCCGCCCATTGGCCGAGCAGATGAACCAGAGCTGCGCGGCGGTCGCGCCGGAGGTCAACGAGTTCGAACTGGCGGGGCTGACGCCGGTGGCGTCGAAAATGATTGCCGTGCCGCGCGTGGCCGAAAGCCCGGTGTCCTTCGAATGCAAGGTCACGCAGATCATTCAGTTGCAGCGCGCCGACGGCGAGACGGTGCCGAGCTGGCTGGTGCTCGGCGAAGTGGTCGCCGTGCACATCGCCAAATGGCTGTTGAAGGACGGGATCTACGACACCGCCGCCGCAGAACCGATTCTGCGCGGCGGCGGGCCGGCGGACTACTTCCAGCTGGGGCCGGAAGCCTTGTTCAAGATGTGGCGCCCGGGCGCCGTCAAGTAAACGGAGTTACCAGATCAGCTCGGCGTCATCAGTGACGCCCTTGAGCTTGTCCAGCTCATTGATGGCCGCTTCATCGGCGGCAATGGCACCAGGGAATACCTGGTCATTCAACAGTTTGTGAAAGCGCGGCGCACCGCCGTCAACCAGGGCCTTGACCGCGATTGCCGCGAAATAACCCTTGTTGCTGCCCAACTCGACGGGGACTACAGCGGAAACCGCTTCGAAGTGTTCAAATTCTTTACGTGCCATGTCGCAGGTCCTGGCTCAGTCAGATAGGCCGGCCATTAAACCCTCAACCGGCGAGTTTGTGTATCGGCGCGCAACCCTGGCCCAGCGCCTGCGCCGCCGACACGTCTTTAAACGTATGGAAATCCAGGCTGTTGACCACCAGGTCCTGCACCAGCTCGGCAAACACTTCCATTGACGGGCTGCTGAAATAGGCGGTCATCGACTGTTGGTTGCTCCAGAAACCGGAGACCAGCCACAGCTCGGGATCACACTGTGAATGCTGCAGGGAAAAGCTCAGGCAACCGGCGGCGGCACGGGACGGTTCGATCAGCGCGCTCAGGCGCATGCCGAGTTCCGCCGAACGCCCGGCGCGCGCTCGAACGAAGGCCATATGACTGACGGGAATCTGCTTGGACATGTTCAACCCTCCCAGGGAGTCGTGTGGCAGCCGGGGACGGGCTGCGACAGGATCCAAGGTTAAGGGCCGGACAATGCTCGCCGTTAGTCGATTCCTGCCGTTGCGTTGCACAATCCTGCGAGACTGTCCTTCAGGCCTGTAACAAGTCATGAATGACTGTCACCTTCCTGTCACAGCGGTTTCGAGCAAGTTTTCCGCAATGCGCCCTGTCATGTCTGGGCAGGCATGCAACGCTGTGCAGGATCAGGCAAGCATTTCGCAGGATGTGTCTACCGCTTGCGCTTGCACAAATTTATGCTCTGCTCCCATTCCATCCCTTGCCGAGGAGGCTGTGCATGACGTCATTCGATCGTTTTCAAGCGCCGCACGATGCCGACATGGAAGCCGACATGGAAAAGCAGCGAGCGGAACTGGCGGCGCTCATTCGACGCAACACGTCCGAAGACGGCAGTTACGCCACCGCCGTCGGCTCGCTGTTCATGTCGCGCCACACCCAATCCCACGAATTCGCCCCGGTACTCGCGCAACCGGCGCTGTGCATCATGGCCCAGGGCCGCAAAGAGGTGCGGCTGGCGGACGAATATTTCAATTACGATCCACTGAATTATCTGGTGGTCTCGGTCTCGATGCCGTTGAGCGGGCGGGTGGTGAATGTCTCGCCCGAAGAGCCGATCCTCGCCGTGCGCCTGGACATCGATCCGGCGGAGATCACCGCACTGATCGCCGATGCCGGCCCGATGGGCGTGCCGACCCGACCCACCGGTCGCGGTCTGTATGTGGAAAAGATCGACAGCGCGATGCTCGATGCGGTGTTGCGTCTGGCCCGTCTGCTCGACACGCCGAAAGACATCGCCATGCTCGCGCCGCTGATCCGCCGGGAGATTCTCTATCGCCTGCTGCGCAGTCCGCAGGGCCATCGGCTCTACGAAATCGCCATCGCCAACAGCCAGAGCCACCGCATCAGCCAGGCGATCAAATGGCTCAACGGCAACTTCGAACAGCCGCTGCGCATCGATGATCTGGCGAAGGAAGTGAACCTCAGCGTCTCGACCTTGCATCACCGCTTCAAGGCGATGACGGCGATGAGTCCGTTGCAGTATCAAAAGCAATTGCGCCTGCAAGAGGCGCGGCGCTTGATGCTGGCTGAAGGACTGGAAGCCTCGGCAGCCGGGTATCGGGTGGGGTATGAAAGCCCGTCGCAATTCAGCCGCGAGTACAGCCGGTTGTTCGGCGCGCCGCCGTTGAGGGATCTGGCGCGCCTTCGGCTGAGCGTCTGATCAGGCGCCGAGTAGCCGACACGCCTCACTTGGTAACGTCACCGAAACCGGATGCCCGATTCCCAGCCCGATGCCCTGACACGGCGTGCTCAGCGCCGTGAAGGTCACCCCTGAACATTCCACCGTGGTCTCGATGGTTGCGCCGATGTCGCGCACAAACGTCACCTTGCCCAGCAGGCGATTGCCCGCTGTGGCCTGGGGCGCCGACAGTTGCAGGTCTTCGGGGCGGATCAGCATTTTGACTTTCTGCCCGACCCCGATGCTGCTGCAAATCGGCACTTGCAGGGCATCGCCGCCCGGCAGCACGATCTTGCCATCGCCCAGCGCCGTGGCCGGGAAGATATTGCCGGAGCCGATGAAGTCCGCCACAAACTCGTTGGCCGGGTGCCGGTAAATTTCGATCGGCGTGCCCACTTGCTGCACCCGGTGCTCACCGAGCACCACCACGATATCGGCCATGGTCATGGCCTCGCGTTGATCATGGGTGACCATGATGGTGGTGATATTCAGGCGTTGTTGCAGCTGGCGGATTTCCACCTGCATCGACTCGCGCAACTTGGCGTCCAGTGCCGACAGCGGCTCGTCGAGCAAAAGGATTTTCGGGTGCGAAGCAATCGCCCGGGCAATCGCTACCCGCTGACGCTGGCCGCCGGAGAGTTTCGCCACCGGACGGTCGATCATCGGTTGCAGCTGGATCATTTCCAGCAACTCCACCACCCGCGCCTGTTGATCGGCCTTGCTCACACCCCGCAGTTTCAGCGGGTAAGCGATGTTCTCGCCCACGGTCATGTGTGGGAAGAGCGCCAGCGACTGGAACACCATGCCGAAGTTGCGCAGATGCGCCGGGGTGTGGCCGATGTCTTCGCCGTCCAGGCGGATCTCGCCGCCGGTGAGGGTTTCCAGCCCGGCGATCATGCGCAGCAACGTGGTCTTGCCGCAGCCCGACGGGCCGAGGAAACACACCAGTTTGCCCTCGGGCAAATGCAGGTTGACGTCTTTTACCGCGCAGGCCGAGCCGTAGTGTTTCTCGACGTTTTCCAGAATCAGACCAGACATAAAATCACCTCAAGAAATCAAAAGGAAACGCCGCCCTCACCGACCAGCTTCTCCAGCGCCCAGATCAGGACGAAGTCGATCAGCACGATCAGCACGGCAAACGAGAACACGGTAGGGTCGAGCGATGACACGGTGCGGCTGTACATCCAGATCGGCACGGTCATCACGTCGATGGTGTAGAGGAAATAAGTCACGGTGAACTCGTTGAACGAGACGATGAACGCCAGCAACATCCCCGCCAGAATCCCCGATTTCATCAACGGCACCACCACATCGACGATGGCCCGCAGCGGCGAGGCCCCGAGCATCTGCGCCGCCTCTTCGACTTCACTACCGATGGAGAGCATGGCCGCCGTGCAGTTTTTCACCACGAACGGCAGCGCCAGAATCACGTGGGCGATCACCAGTCGCGAGGTGGTCATGTGGAACGGAAGACTGTCGAACACCAGCAGCAAGGCCAGCCCCAGCACCACCATCGGGAACACCAGCGGCAGCGACATCAATTGCAACGCCACGCCCTTGCCACGGAACTCGCAACGGGTCAGCGCGTAAGCCGCCGGCACCGCGATCAGCGTGGCACCAATCATCGCCAGACACGACACCAGCAGACTGGTGCCCATGGCCTGGCCGAGGCTCAGCACATCGCTGGCATCCGGCGAAACGAAGGTGTGCCACGCCGCCTTGTACCACTGCAGGCTGTAGCTGCCGGGCGGGAAGTCGAGGTTCGACGCACCGCTGAACGACATCACGATCATGGTCAGGATCGGCAACACCGCCAGGAACAAAATGATCCCGGAAAGAATGCCGGCAAACTTACCGGTATCGCCCGGCAACAGCGACTGACGCCTTTTGATCAGGGCACTCATTGCGAAGCCTCCAGCAGACGGCGACGACGACCGGTGAGATATTCGGACAAGGTCATGATCGCCAGCGTGGTGACAATCAACACCACCCCGGCGGCAGACGCAGCGGGCCAGTTCATCAGCGGAGCAATCTGGTCATGCACCATCACCGCAAGCATCGGTACGCGCCGACCACCGAGCAACAACGGCACCACAAAGCTGCTGGCGTTGTAGGCGAACACCAGCGTCGCGCCGGTGATGATCCCCGGCAGACTCATCGGCAACACCACCTGACGGAAAACCTGAAAACGACTGGCGCCAAGGGTCGCGGCAGCTTCTTCGTAGCTGCGGGCGACACCGCGCATGGCGCTGGCAATCGGCAGCACAGCCAGCGGGAACGCGGTCTGCACCAGGCCCATCAATACGCCGTTCTGGTTGTAGAGCAACATGATCGGACGCTTGATCAGGCCAAGGCCCATCAGGGTCTGATTGAGCATGCCGCCGGGGCCGAGGATCACCAGCCAGCCATAGCTTTGCAGCAGCAGGTTGACCAGCAATGGCAACAGCACCGCTGCCAGAAAGATCCGCCGCACGAACGGCGAGGTCAGGCGCGACATGGTGTACGCCACCGGGATCGCCAACACTACGGCGATCACCGCGCTGATCAGCGCCAGACGCAAGGTCAGCAGCAACGATTTCAGATAGTACGGCTCGAGCAACTGCGCGTAACTGGCCAGGCTGAAACCGGACCACTCCGCGCCTTTGGTGCCGACGCTCATGCGCAGCACCAGCAGGCTGGCAGCAATCAGCACACCGAGAAACAGCATCGACGGCGAAAGGAAAAACCACGCACGTGCGGTCGGTGAAACACCGCGCGCCGGGCGCACGTCACCCGCGCCGACCGGTCGGGTCAGGGATTGATGTTCCATAGCAATGATCTCGTCAATGGAAAAACAACTGACAGACACTGCCTTCAAATTCACCGAGAAACCTGTGGGAGCGAGCTTGCTCGCGATAGCAATCTGTCAGTCGACACTGTCGGTGAATGTCAGTCCGCAATCGCGAGCAAGCTCGCTCCCACAGGTACTTCGGTGTTTGAAGAACCTGCGTCCATCACTCGATCAGGAAGAAAAGATTTCCGTGTAGCGACGAATCCACTGGTCATGCACGGTCGCCAGGAAGGCGTTGTCGTGCATGATCGCCTTCTCCGCGATCTGCTCCGGCGTGAGGATGAACGGGCTCTTGCGCGCTTCGGCGGAAATGATCGCCTTGGCGTTGACCGGACCGTTGAAGATGTCTTCGGCCATCTTGCCCTGCACCAGCGGGTCGAGGGAGTGGTCAATGAAGGCGTAGGCCAGGTCGGTGTCGCCCGGACGGTTCTTCGGCATCACCGAGAGCATCAGGTCGGTGTAGAAACCTTCCTTCATCCCGAACGTGGCACCGAGGCCATAGTTCGGATCGCGGATCTGCTTGGGGAAAAACGCCGGGGCGTAGAGGCCGCCCATGTCCAGTGAACCGGTGCGAAACAGCTCGGCGATCTGGTTGGGGTTTTCGCCCAGGGTCACCACGCGTTCCTTGAGTTCGGCGAGTTTCTTGAAACCCGGCTCGATATTGTGCTCGTCACCACCGGCCAGTCTGGCGGCGATGATGATCAGGTCCATTGCCTCGGTCCAGTTCGGCGGCGGCAGGAAAATGTTCGGTGCCAGATCGGCGTCCCACAGCGCGGCGTAGCTGTCCGGAGCTTCTTTCTGGGTGCGGGTGCTGTAGATCAGACTGTTGCACCACAGCAGGTAACCGATGCCGTGACCGTTGGCCCCGGTGCGGTATTTTTCCGGGACGTCGATCAGGTTGGGAATGCGGTTCAGATCGGGTTTTTCCAGCAGTCCGGCAGCGGCCAGACCTTCGGCGCCAACGCCAGCCAGGGTGATGATGTCGTACTGCGGACGGTCACCGCCGGCCTTGAGTTTGGCGACCATTTCCGAGGTGCTGCCGGTGCGGTCGGCAATCACTTTGGCACCGGTCTTGGCTTCGAACGTTGCAGCGATGTTGCGCAGTGCGGCCAGGCCCGTGTCATCGGACCAGGTCAGCAGGCGCAGGGTCTTGCCGGAAAAACGGGTGTCGCTGGCACTGGCCCGGATAAAGGGCATGCTCATCGCCGCCGCAGCCACCGAGGCCACGCCGACGGTTTTGATGAATTGACGCCTGTTCAGATCGTGCTCGCCCATTTAGGACTCCCATTATTCTTCTAAGTATGAGATTGATCGCAACCCTTGCATCTGCCTGACCGATATCGCCCAAGCACCCGGTTTCAAAGGGCTTGAGCGTGGTCTGCGGGTTCATCCTGAGGTCGTGCAAAACACCTGACTATCGATAAAAACTCATTGGAGCCATGACACCGACGCATGCCTCGTTGCGAGGCATGCGCTGACCTTTTTCGGGCATTCAGAGCGCGCGAACCACGTGCTTGATTTCCTGAAATGCCGCCAGGCCCCACGGCCCCAGTTCGCGACCGATGCTGCTCTGCTTGTAACCACCCCACGCGGTCTGCGGGAAAATCACCTGCGGCGCGTTGAGCCACACCAGCCCCGCCTGCAAGGCGTTGGCGACCCGATCCGCGGTCTCGGGATTACGCGTGACCACGCTGGCCACCAGACCGAACTGACTGTCGTTGGCCAGGGCAATCGCCTCGGCTTCCGATGCGAAACTGCGCACGCAGATCACCGGGCCGAAGATCTCTTCACACCACAGCGCACTGTCGAGGGGCACTTCGGTGAAAATCGTCGGCTGCAAGAAATAGCCGCGTGGCAGATCGTCGGGACGATTGCCGCCACAGATCAGCCTGGCACCGGCGCTCAGTCCACGGTCGATGTGGCCGAGCACTCGCTGGTACTGCGCCTGATTGACCAGTGCGCCCATCTCGACGTCCGGATCGAACGGATCGGCCACACGGATTTTTTCCGCACGGGCCTTCAGACGAATCAGGAATTCATCGGCCAGTTCATCGGCGACCAGCACCCGGCTGGTGGCCGAGCACATTTGCCCGGCGTTGAAGAAACCGCCGCCGCAGGCCAGCTCCACCGCCAGATCGAGGTCGGCATCTTCCAGAATCAGCAGCGAGGATTTGCCGCCCAGTTCCAGGCTTACGCCCTTCACGGTTTCCGCGGCGCGCTGCATTACTTGCACACCGACGGCGTTGCTGCCGGTGAAGGAAATCTTGGCGATGCGCGGGTCCGCCGACAGCGGCGCACCGACTGCCAGACCGGTGCCGCACACCAGGTTGAACACGCCTTTGGGCAGCCCGGATTCGGCGATGATGGCCGCCAGTTCCAGTTCCGGCAGTGGCGTGACTTCCGACGGTTTGAGCACCACGCAGCAACCGGCGGCCAGGGCCGGGGCGAGTTTCCACGCGGTGGTGACCATCGGGAAATTCCATGGCACGATCAGCCCGACCACCCCGCACGGCTCGCGACGCAGACGTGCGCTGAAGTCGTCGCCGGGCAGCGGCACGTTGCTGTCCTGTTTTGCATCGAGGCCTTCGGCGAGTCCGGCGTAGTACTCGAACGTGGCGATCACGTCGTCGACATCGATGCCCGCTTCGAACAGCGGTTTGCCGTTGTTGCTCGACTGCAACTTCATCAAATGTTCGCGGCCATTGCGCACGCCGTTGGCGATGTTGCGCAGGATCGTCGCTCGTTCGGTCCCGGTGGTTTTCGACCAGCCCTTGAAGGCTTCGGTCGCCGCCGTTACCGCTTGATTGACGGCACTTTCGTCACCGCCGTTGACCGTGGTCAGCAGCGCTTCGGTGGCCGGGTTGATCACGCGCAGGTGTTCGCGGCCAGCGGACCATTGGCCGTTGATGTACAGGCCGTCGAGTGTGGTCGGGAAATTCATCATTGGGCCACCGCCTTCATCCATTGGGTCTGGTCGATTTCAATCAGGGTCGGGCCCTGACGATCGCTGGCAGCGCGCAGTGCACCGCGCAGATGTTCGGCCGAGCTGATCGCTTCTGCCGCGCACCCCAGGGCCTTGGCCACGCCGATGAAGTCCGGGGTGTAGATGTCCACGCCCACCGGCTCGATGGCACGGTTGACCATGTATTTCTTGATCTCTTCGTAACCCTGGTTATTCCACAGAAGGATGATCACCGGGGTGCGCGCCTCCACGGCGCTGGCCAGCTCCGACAAAGTGAATTGCAGACCGCCGTCGCCGATCAGGCACACCACCGGCGGACGTGCGCCGTGTTCCGGATGGCCGCCGAGCCACGCGCCAATCGCCGCCGGCAAGGCATAACCGAGCGTGCCGTAACCGGTGGACGAGTTGAACCAGCGGCGCGGACGCTCCGGGTTGAAGGTCAGGTTGCCGGTGTACACCGGTTGCGTGGAGTCGCCGACGAACACCGCGCTCGGCAGTTCATGCAGCACGGTTTCGAGGAAACGGGTCTGGGCCAGCGTCGGAGCGTCCCAGGTGGTAGCCAGTTCCTCACGCAGACGCGCAGCGCGCACCTGACCCCAATCGTTGCGGCGTTCGGCCAGCGGTTTGTGCGACAGCGCACTGAGCAGCGCCTGCGCCGCGTTGCGCGAGTCGGCGACCAACGCCACGTGCGGCGGGTAGTTGCGCACGGTCTGGTCGGGATCGATGTCCACGCGCAGCAGCTTGCCGGGGATTTCGAAACCACCGGCGAAGGTCACGTCGTAGTCGGTCTCCGCCAGTTCGGTGCCGATCGCCAGCACCACGTCGGCATCGGCCACCAGGGCGCGGGTCGCGACCAGGCTCTGGGTCGAACCGATCAGCAACGGATGGCTGGACGACAACATGCCTTTGGCGTTGATGGTCAGGGCCACTGGCGCGTCGAGCCGTTCAGCCAGTTCGGTGAGTTCGGCAGCCGCGTCGATGGCGCCGCCACCGGCAAGGATCAGCGGACGCTGGGCGCCGGCCAGCAGTTCAGTCATGCGGCTCACGGCGGCCGGCGCAGCACCGGCGCGGTCGATGTGGACCGGCACGCTGGTCAGCAGTTCGTCGGCTTCTTCGACCAGCACGTCCAGCGGAATTTCGATGTGCACCGGACGCGGACGCCCGGCCTGGAACAGTGCAAACGCACGGGCCAGCACGCCCGGCAATTCGGACGCCGACATCAGGGTGTGGGAGAACGCCGCCACGCCGCCGACCAGTGCGCTCTGGTTCGGCAGTTCATGCAGCTTGCCGCGACCGCCGCCCAATTGGCTGCGCGACTGCACGCTGGAGATCACCAGCATCGGGATCGAATCGGCGTAAGCCTGACCCATGGCGGTGGTGATGTTGGTCATGCCCGGGCCGGTGATGATGAAGCACACACCCGGCTTGCCGCTGGTGCGGGCGTAGCCGTCGGCCATGAAACCGGCGCCTTGCTCGTGACGCGGAGTCACATGGTTGATGCTCGAACGGGCCAGCCCGCGATACAGCTCCACGGTATGCACCCCGGGAATGCCGAACACCTGCTCGACCCCGTAACCTTCGAGTAACTTGACCAGTACTTCGCCACACGTCGCCATGTCTTTGCCCTTCTTGTTCGTTGAGGCACCGGGCTTTAAAAGGACCGGTGATTGGCCTCATTGAAACGGGCGACACGTAGCCGCAACAATCGATAAAAGCTCATACTAGCCATGTCCTCACGTCATGGCTTGGATCCACATGAAACGACTGCCTCCCCTGCCCGCCCTGCACACGTTTCTGATCACCGCGCAGTGCTGCAACTTCACCCGGGCCGCCGAGCAGTTGCATATCACCCAAGGCGCAGTGAGCCGGCAGATCGCCGGGCTTGAGGAGCATCTGGGTTATGAGCTGTTCATTCGCCTGGCCCGTGGCCTGGAACTGACGGCCGAAGGTCGCGAATGGCTGCCGCGGGTGCAGCAGGTGTTCAGCCTGATCGGCGATTCGGTGGAGCAGATCGGCGCCAGGCGCGAAACCCTGCAACTCAAGGCACCGAGCTGCGTGATGCGCTGGTTGTTGCCACGGCTGTTGCAATGGCAGCGCGAGCGCCCGGACGTGCCGGTGAAACTCACGGCGTCGTTGCAACACGGCGTGGACTTTCATCGCGAGCAGTTCGACGCCGCCGTGATCTATGGCCCCGCTCCCCACGAATCGCCTGCCGCGTTGCATCTGTTCGATGAACAACTGACGCCGGTCTGTTCGCCAACGTTGCTCAAGGGCTCACCGGCCCTGCACACGCCGTCGGACTTGCAACAACACTTGCTGCTGCACCCAACCCACACCGATGACGACTGGACACTCTGGCTTGAAGCCGCCGAACTGCACTTGAACAACATCAGCAGCGGCCAGCATTTCGAGACACTGGATCAGGCGATGTCGATGGCGTCCCATGGGACAGGCGTGGCGATTGGCGACTGGTCGTTGATCGGCGACGACTTGAGCGCCGGGCGACTGGTGATGCCGTTCGATCTGAAGGTGAAGACGGGACTGGGCTATTACATCGTGGCGCCGGCGTCGGAGCCATCGGCGAAGTTGCAGGAATTGATGGGCTGGCTGGTGGAGCAGGCTCATACCCGCTGAACACCCCAATATCCTGTGGGAGCGAGCTTGCTCGCGAAGAGGGTGTGTCATTCAACGTTGATGTCGACTGACACGCCCTCTTCGCGAGCAAGCTCGCTCCCACATTGGATCGGAGTCGAAACTCAGTAACCGACGGTAAACCGCTGACGCGAATGCTTCGGCGTTTCCACTTCGTCGATCAGCGCAATCGCGTAGTCGGCAAAACTGATCGAGCTCTGGCCTTCGGCGCTCACCAGCAAGTCATCCTTGCCGACGCGGAATTTGCCGGTGCGCTCGCCTTCGAAGAAAAGCGCCGACGGCGACAGGAAGGTCCAGTCCAGTTCCTTCTCCTGGCGCAAGGTATCGAGGAACGCCGCACCGGCGCTGGCTTCGGCCTTGTACTCGGCCGGAAAACCGGCGCTGTCGATCACCCGGGTGCCGTCCGGCAGCAACAGCGAACCGGCACCGCCGACCACCAGCAGACGTTTCACCCCGGCCTGTTTCACCGGGCCGATCAGCGCACTGGCCGGCACCGTGGCGAAATGCGCGGCGCTGATCACCACATCATGACCGGCAACAGCGGCTTGCAGCGCGGCAGCGTCCAGCACGTCGACGTTCTGGCTGACCACACCGGTGCGGACGCCGATCTTCGAGGTATCCCGGGCGATGGCGGTGACGCTGTGGCCGCGACGCAGGGCTTCTTCCAGCAATTGGCTGCCGGCACGGCCGGTGGCGCCAATGATTGCGATCTTGCTCATGACATTCTCCAGTTGGCTTGAGAGTGCTGCGTTTTTCAGAATCGGGTTACCACTTCATCTCGCCCTTGGCGACTTTTGCGCTCAGCTCCAGGGAGCTTTCCTCGCCCAGTGTCGGGTAGCGCTTTTTCATCGCGCCGATCAGCGCGGCAGAGTCCTTGGCCTTGGCGGTTTCTTCGTCGAAGGCCTTGATGTAGTCGGCGGTGAATTTCACGGCGGCCAGCGAACGGGTGCTGTCACCCAGGTAATGACCCGGTACCACGGTTTTCGGTTTCAGGGTTTCGATCGAGTGCAGGGTTTCCAGCCAGTCGGCGTGGGATTGTGCAGTCTGGGTGTCGGCCATCCAGACGTGGATGTTCTCGGCGACGACCACACCGCCAACCACGGCTTTCAACGAGGGAATCCACACGAAGCTGCGATCCGGTTGCTTGCCTTCCAGGCCGACCACCTGCAGTTTCTGCCCTTCGAGCATCAGGCTGTCGCCCTTGAGCACGCCCGGCACGATGGTTTTGGCCGGCACGTCGGCGCCCATTTTCGGGCCCCAGAAGGCGAGTTTGCCGTCGACGGTTTGCTTGATGTGATCGACGGTCGGCTGCGAAGCCAGCACCTTGGCGTTCGGGAAGGCCTGGGTCAGGGTGTCGAGCCCGAAGTAGTAATCCGGATCACCGTGGCTGATGTAGATGGTCGTGAGTTGCTTGCCGCTGGCGCGGATCTTTTCCACCACTTGCTCGGCCTGGGACTTGCCGAACTGGGCGTCCACCAGAATCGCGTCCTTCTCACCGCTGACCAGCACCGAAGTCACCGGGAAGATAGCGTTGGTTCCAGGGTTGTAGACATCGAGACTCAGGTTGGCGGCCGCTGCGTGGGCAGCGAAGCCGAGGGTGGCGGTGGCCAGTAAAACACGCTTGAGAGTGGTGAAGCCGATCATGGGTTGCTCCGCTGTTCGAATGCCGCGTTTGGCGATGGGACAGAGCTTAGTTGCCAGACTCATTACAAAAAATGCGATGCTTGAACATAGTTTGTTTCTGAAAGCGGGCAAATCATGGATCGTCTCCAAGCAATGCGGGTGTTTGTCACGGTGGTGGATCTGGGCAGCCAGTCGGCGGCGGCCGATCACCTGGACCTGTCGCGACCGGTAGTGTCGCGGTATCTGGCGGAACTGGAAGACTGGGTCGGCGCGCGCCTGATGCATCGCACCACGCGCAAACTGAGCCTGACCGCCGCCGGCAACGAAATCCTGCCGCGCTGCCGGCAGATGCTCGAACTGTCCAGCGACATGCAGGCCGCCGTCAGCGAACCCGACGACGCACCACGGGGTCTGTTGCGGATCAGTGTCAGCACCTCGTTCGGCCAGGCGCAACTGGCTGATGCCATGGCCGCGTTCGTCAAACGCTATCCGGGCGTCAGCATCGATCTGCAAATGCTCGATCGCACGGTGAACCTGGTGGATGAACGCATCGATCTGGCGATCCGCACCAGCAACGACCTCGACCCCAATCTGATCGCCCGCCGCCTGACGGTCTGCCGCTCGGTGGTCTGCGCGGCGCCCGCCTATCTGCAGGAACATCCGCAGCCACAGCGGGTTGAAGATCTGAGCCGGCACAATTGCCTGACCCACTCCTATTTCGGCAAGAGCCTGTGGCATTTCGAAGAGGATGGCGAGCCGGTTTCGGTGCCGGTGCAGGGCAACATCAGCGCCAACGAGGCCAGCACCCTGCTCCGTGCCACACTGGCCGGCGCCGGAGTGGCGATGCTGCCGACCTATCAGGCCGGGGTGCATATTCACAGTGGCGAACTGGTGCGCCTGCTGCCCGACGCCGAACCTCGGCGGATGAACATCTATGCGGTGTACGCCTCACGCAAGCACATGCCGGCGGCACTGCGCAGCCTGCTGGATTTCCTGGTACTGCGTTTTCCCGAAAACCCGCAATGGGATATCGGCCTGTAAACACGCTCGCACCGCAGCTGGCAACTCGCCGGCGCTGACCTATGCTGAAAGTAGTACCCACGGGTATTCGTTCAGAGGTCACCGCCATGATCATGAGCACCAGAACAAGAAGATACCTCGCGATTTTCATCACCTGCGCAGCCACGCTGGCGCTGTACGGCACCGCGGCATGGCGCGTGGAGCAGTTGCGGCAACTGCCCCGTGAATACGCGAGCTGCAACTTCGAGCGCTGCATCCCTCACAACGCCACGCTCAACGCCCTGCGCTGATACAGGTCGTCTGTGGGAGTGAGCTTGCTCACGAAGACGGCGTGTCAGGTGGCAAAATTGCCGGCTGATACACCGTCTTCGCGAGCAAGCTCGCTCCCGCCTATTCACTCTCTTGTCGTTCGGATTTGAGTCGGTCGCGGAATGCCTTTGGCGAGATCCCCACCCGGCGCCGGAACAGGCGCGTGAAGTTGGTCGGATCGGAAAAACCCAATACCTCGGACATCTCGTAAATCGTCATGCTGGTGTACGTCAGCAGGCGCTTGGCTTCCAGCAATTGACGCTCATGCATGATCTGCAACGCCGGCTGCCCCGCCAGTTCGCGGCAAGTGCCGTTGAGGTGCGAAACGGAAATGCCCAGACGATGCGCCAGGTCTTCGACCTTGACGTGCTGTCTGTACGTCTCCTCCACCAGTTGAATGAACCCGTTGAGGTATTCGCGCTGACGCTGCGGACGTTGACTGGCGTTATGACGGCGGATCGCCTGACGGCTGACCCAGACCATGATCACGCTCACCAGCGAATGCATGAGCATTTCCCGCGCCGGTTGATGACCGTTGTATTCGGCCTGCAATGCGGCGAACAGGCTATTGAGATAATCCGCATCCTGTCCCGCCGGGTAGCTCCCGGCCTGGGCCAGGGCCTGCACCGCGCTGCCCAGCTGCGCTTGCAAATGGTTGATCAACGGTGTGGCGAGGGTCACGACGAATCCTTCGACGTCCTCGGAAAAACGGAATCCATGCACCGACAGCGGTGGCAGGATCTGGATCGCGGGTTCGTTCAGTTGCGTGCGCTGGCCTTCGATTTCAAGCTCTGCCTGACCTTTGAATACGAAGAGCAACTGGCACAGATCGGCGTGACGGTGGGGTTTGATTTCCCATTGATGTTCGCGGCTGCGTTTGGAAATGGTTTCACAGTGCAGCAAGTCAGGGGTCGGCCAGTCCAGGCTTTCACCGTAGAGCTTGAACACCGGAATCGAAGGCAGGTCAGGCTTGTTCATCACTTCAATCCAGGCCTCGAAGGTTGCGGGCGATAATCGCACCGATTGGCAGAATGTACAGGTATCGGCTCAGTTTTCACCTTCAATTGACAGACCCGCAAGGGAAAAATGCAAGCACTCGAATCCTGAAAATCATTCACCGGCTGTTGTCGTGTGAAGCTTGCGAGTCATAAAAACAATGAAAACGCTGAAAACCCAAGTCGCCATCATCGGCGCCGGTCCGTCCGGATTATTGCTCGGCCAACTGTTGCACAACGCCGGCATCGACACCCTGATCATCGAGCGCCAGACACCTGAATATGTCCTCGGACGAATCCGTGCCGGCGTACTTGAACAAGGCATGGTAGAGCTTTTGCGCGAAGCTGGGGTGGGTCAGCGGATGGACGCCGAAGGCCTGGTGCACGGAGGGTTCGAACTGGCCCTGGACGGGCGTCGGGTACACATCGATCTGCAGGCGCTGACCGCTGGCAAAACCGTGATGGTCTATGGCCAGACCGAGGTCACCCGCGACCTGATGGCCGCTCGTCGGGAGACCGGCGGACAGACCTTCTACGAGGCCGACCATGTCGTTCCCGGTGGCATGAAAAGCGGCGAGGCCTTTGTCACGTTTGAAAAGAATGGCGAAACCTGGCGCGTCGATTGCGATTACATCGCCGGTTGCGACGGTTTCCACGGCGTGGCCCGGCAATCGATTCCGGCTGAATGCCTGAAGGTTTTCGAACGCGTCTATCCATTTGGCTGGCTGGGCATTCTCGCCGACACACCGCCGGTTCATGACGAACTGGTCTACGCCCGTCACGAACGCGGCTTCGCCCTGTGCAGCATGCGTTCGGCAACCCGCACCCGTTATTACCTGCAGGTGCCGGCCGAGGAAAAGGTCGACGACTGGTCGGATCAACGCTTCTGGGAGGAGCTGCGCCATCGTCTGCCCCAGGATCTGGCGCAAAAACTCGTGACCGGTCCGTCGATTGAAAAGAGCATCGCGCCGCTGCGCAGTTTCGTGGTCGAACCCATGCAGTACGGGCGCCTGTTTCTGGTCGGGGATGCAGCTCACATCGTTCCACCGACCGGGGCCAAGGGGCTGAATCTGGCCGCCAGCGATGTCAGCACGCTGTTCAGGATTTTGCTGAAGGTCTATCGCGAAGGTCGCACCGAACTTTTGGAGAAGTATTCAGAGATCTGCCTGCGGCGAGTGTGGAAGGCCGAACGATTCTCCTGGTGGATGACCTCGATGCTGCATCGTTTCGACGAACACGACGACTTCAGTCAGCGGATCAGCGCCTCGGAACTGGACTACTTTGTCAGCTCGGAAGCGGGACAAAAAACCATTGCAGAAAATTACGTCGGGCTTCCGTACGAGGCTATCGAATAGCCTGCTATCGACTTACACTGGCGAGCACTGATCCGCTCGCCACGGCGGATATCAACTCTGCCCACAGGTTTGCCCGTGACCACTCTCAATCACCCCGAAACGCCCAAACCGGCCATTCGCAGCGTGCTGGTCGCGCTGATGCTGGCGATTTTTCTAGGCGCACTGGACCAGACCATCGTCGCCGTTTCCATGCCGGCCATCTCTGCGCAATTCAAGGACGTCAGCCTGCTGGCGTGGGTGATTTCCGGCTACATGGTGGCGATGACCGTGGCGGTGCCGATCTACGGCAAGCTCGGCGATCTGTACGGGCGGCGCAAACTGATGCTGTTCGGCATGGGCCTGTTCACTCTTTCTTCGCTGTTCTGCGGCATGGCCCAGAGCATGGAGCAACTGGTGCTGGCGCGGATTTTCCAGGGGATCGGCGCCGGCGGAATGATTTCGGTGAGCCAGGCGATCATCGGCGATATCGTGCCGCCCCGGGAGCGTGGTCGCTATCAGGGCTACTTCAGCAGCATGTATGCGGTGGCCAGCGTTGCCGGCCCGGTGCTCGGCGGCTATATGACCGAATATCTTTCGTGGCGCTGGGTGTTCCTGATCAACTTGCCGCTGGGCCTTGGCGCGTACTGGGTGGCTCGGCGCAATCTGGTCGGTCTGCCGATTCCCCAGCGCAAACCGGTCATCGACTACCTCGGCACTCTGCTGATGATCATCGGTCTGACCGCACTGTTGCTGGCGATCACTCAGGTCGGTCAGGGTCATGCATGGCGCAGCCGTGAAGTGCTTGGTCTGTTCGCTTGCGCGGTGGCGGTACTGGCGGTGTTTGTCTGGCATGAACGCCGTGCGCAGGAGCCGTTGCTGCCGATGCATCTGTTCACCAACCGCAACGCCCTGCTGTGCTGGTGCACGATTTTCTTCTGCAGCTTCCAGGCGATTTCGTTGATCGTGCTGATGCCGCTGCGCTTTCAGAGCGTGACCGGTGCCGGTGCGGACAGCGCGGCACTGCACTTGCTGCCACTGGCGATGGGGTTGCCGATCGGTGCGTATTTCGCCGGACGCCGTACCTCGATCACCGGGCGCTACAAGCCGCAGATTCTCACGGGTGCGCTGCTGATGCCGATCTCGATTCTCGGCATGGCTTTCAGCCCGCCCGGTGCGACGCTGGTCAGCAGCCTGTTCATGTTGCTCAGCGGTATCGCCGGTGGCATGCAGTTCCCGACATCGCTGGTCGGCACGCAGAACTCGGTGGAACAAAAGGACATCGGCGTCGCCACCAGCACCACCAATCTGTTCCGCTCGTTGGGTGGCGCGGTGGGCGTGGCGTTGATGTCGGCGCTGTTGCTGGCGTTGTTGCAGGACTCCAGCTTCGCCCACCTGACCGGCGCATCGCTGCTCGGTGAAGGCCATTCCGGCAATGTGTTGCTCGATGGGTTGAACGCAGCTCCCGGCGATGCGCAGAACGCGTTGCGCGCCGAGTTGCTGGTGACGTTCCGGCATTTGCTGATGGTCAGCGCCGGGGTTTCGTTGCTGGGGCTGGCAGCGGCGATTGCCATGCCGAACCGCTTGTTGCGCGGGCGTGAGCACGGCGTCCGCTGACCAACGAACACCGCATGACCTGTGGGAGCGACGGTGCGACGACTCGACTTGCTCGCGATGGGGGTGTGTCAGTCAACGATATTGGTGAATGACACATTGCATCGCGAGCAAGCTCGCTCCCACAGGGATGTGCACTCAAGCGCTGTAATAACCGACCGCCACCAGGAACCCGCCGACCTTCTTCAGGTAGGCGTGCTTGTCCTCGACCTTGCCGGTCACCGGATTCTTCCAGCGGTATTCGTATTCACCCTCGTCCTGCTTGCCGATCAGCGCCAGAATCGGTTCGCCCACCGGTTTGCCTTGCGGGTCCCTGACCTTGGCGAAGTCGGTGTTGATCAATCGCAGGTTGGTGCCATGGGCGACGTAGCGCCGGGTGTTCAGATCCACCACGAACACATACAGGTCATCCTGCAGATACCCGCCCTTGAGCGAATTGATCGCCGTCAGCGTGCCCTTTTCGTCCTTGATCAAATCGGCAGCGGCTTTGTCGAGCAAGGATTTCGCCTGCTCCGCCGACGCTCGCGGCAGGTAGTAGCCCACCGCCAGAATCCGCTGACCGATGCGCTGATAGAACACATGCTTGCGCTCGACCCTGCCGTCGGCCTGATTCTGCCAACGGTACTCGGCCTGCTGAATGCCGTTGCCTTCCGGCACTTTCAAGGCATCCTTGAAGGCTTTCTGCAGATCCGGCCCGAGCACTTCACTCACATCCCGGCCGATCAGCGCCGATGACGGCCCGCCGCTGGCGAGCATCACACCCTTGGTATCGACCACGAACACGTAGCGATCCCTGTCGACGAATTCGCCCTGGCGGCTGAATGCCGCGAACGCCTTGTCACCGTTGTCGTGATAGTAGGCCAGCGCCTTTTCCAGCAGGGCGATGGCCGCCTTGCTGTCGTCCTTTTCCGTGGCCGCATTGGCCTGACAAAAACTCAACAACAGCACCGCGCCGAGCCAGGCCAGTCTTTGCACAAACCCCATGACGCATCCCTCGTTCCTGTTGGTGTTTCAAGAGCGTAGACGGCGTTAAGGGATGCAGGGATATTCGCAAAGCTTCTGAATGTTACGGTGGCGAGGGCGGTCGCTGCCTCGCCACAGAAAAGGCTCAAGGCCGGGCGTTGATCTGCTGTTGCAGGTTCTGGATTTGCGCCTGCAGGGTGTTGATGTTGCGGGTCATCTGCCCGCGAAACGCATCGAACTCGGCGGTGCTGGAGGCGCCCTGCGCTGCCGGACGGTTGTCCTGCTCGCTCTTGAGCACGACGATTTCCTGTTCCAGACGTTCGATGGCGGCGTTCGAACTGCCTTGTTTCTTGAGGGTGGTGATGTCGGCACCGAGGCTCTTGAACTGCGCATCGAAGCCCTTGAGTTGCGCGTCGATCCTGCCGGTATCGGCCGGTGTGCTTTTCAGCGTCGCCAGCTCTGCGCTCAGGGCTTTGACCTGGACCTGCAACTGGGCGTTGGCGTTCTGTTGCTCAGCGGCCTGGGCGCTCATCTGCGCCAGACGCTTGTCCAGGTCCGTCGCCTGCCCGGCCACGCCCTGTTGCTGTTTGCTTTGATCCTGAAGCGCATTCTGCAATTGCTTGATCTGCAATTTCAGCGCTTCGCTGTCGGTGTTGACGTTGGTCTGGCTGGCCACGACCTTGCCGGAAATATCCTGCAGACGCCCTGCCGCTTCCTCACTGATCCGCGCGAAACTTTCCTGGGTCGCCACCAGTTGCTGCTCCATCAGCGAGATCTGCTGGAAACTCCACCAGGCCAGACCGATGAAGGCAAAGAACAAGGCGCCGACCAGCGCCCACAACGGCCCGGTACTGGCAGACTTGACCTTGACCGCCGGCGGCGTGCGCAAATGCACGGACGTGCGCGCCGTGGTGGGGAAATCGTCGTCATCGAGGGTGTCGGCACGCAGACTGGGTACATCGTCGAAATCGTCGTCGTGAGCATCGTTACGCATGGACATTGAGGCAACCTTTGTGAAACCCGGTAGTGGCTGATTGCGGCGCAGTATAAACCCCGCAACCGCAGGGATTGACCCTCGACCTGCGGCTGGGTTCAGCACTTCGTATCAATGAATGTCCTGCGCCTTCCACCAGCCGCAGAACTCATCGAGGGCCGTCCAGAGACTGACTTTCGGATCGTAGTCCAGATAATGCCGGGCGCGACTGATGTCGAGGGTGAAATTTTTGTTCATCACCTGCATGCCCAGGCGCGACAGGGTCGGTTCGGGACGTCCCGGCCAGAGTTTGCAAACGCCTTCATTAAGGGCCGCCACACTGTAGGCCAGTCCGTAGGACCGGTACCGGGTGACCTGTGGGACTTCCATTTTGCGCATCACGTAATTGACCACATCCCACAACGGTACCGGCGCACCGTTGCTGATGTTGTAGGCCTTGCCCAGCGCCGAACCGGCTGCCAGAAGGCTGCTCAACAAAGCCTCATTGAGGTTGTGCACGCTGGTGAAATCGACCTTGTTCAAACCATTGCCGATGATCGCCAGACGCCCCTTGCGCTGCATCTTCAGCAGACGCGGAAAAATGCTCATGTCCCCGGCGCCAGTGACGAAGCGCGGGCGCAAGGCCAGGGTTTCGAGGCCGAACTCCTGGGCGCCGAAGACCTTTTGCTCGGCCAGATACTTGGTCGCCGCATAGGGGTGCCTGAAACGCTTGGGCACTTGCTCTTCGGTCAGGCCGAGGTGGTTGCGACCGTCAAAATAGATCGACGGCGACGACAGATGCACCAGGCGCCGCACCCGCTGCTTGAGGCAGGCCTCGACCACGTTTTCGGTGACCTGCACATTGCCCTGATGAAAGTCCTGATAGCGCCCCCACAACCCGACGGCGCCGGCACAATGCACCACGGCCTCTACATCGGCGCAGAGCGTACGCACCAGCTCCGGATCACTCAGATCACCCTGAACGAACTCGGCACCACGACGCACCAGATGTTCGACGCCTTCGGCCCGGCGGCCGTTGACCCGCACGTCCAGGCCCTGCTCCAGGGCAAAACGCGCAAAGCGCCCGCCAATGAAGCCGCTCGCGCCGGTGACCAGAATTTTCATGTAGAGCTCCGCTGTCTTTCGTTTTGCCTGATTCGTGAGTCTTGACGATGGCCGTCAGTCCAACGGCACCAGCCATTGCGACGACGAACGCACCAATTGCTCGGTCAACAACCCCAGCAGTTGGCCGCCATTGCGCCAATGATGCCAGTACAACGGCACGTCGATCGGTTTATCTGGCAACAGTTCACGCAAAACGCCGCGCTCCAGTTGCTCGCGCACCTGCAGTTCAGGCACCAACCCCCAGCCGAGCCCGGCTTCTGCCAGGCGGATGAAACCTTCGGATGACGGGCATAAATGATGCTCAAAACCACCATCGACCCCCAGAGACGCGAGATAACGATGTTGCAGAAAGTCGTCCGGGCCGAACACCAGCGCAGGGGTGCGCGGCAGTTGTTCGGCCCGCACGCCGTCGGGGAAGTGTCGCCCGATGAACGCCGGACTGGCCAGCGCCCGATAGCGCATCGCCCCGAGCAATACGCTGCGGGCGCCTGCCACCGGTCGCTCACTGGCGCACAGGCAAGCCGCCACTTCACCGGCGCGCATGCGTTTGAGGCCGACCGTCTGGTCTTCAACGATCAGGTCGAGCAACAGATGCTGTTCGGCGCAGAAGTCCCCCACCGCCTCGGCCCACCAGGTCGCGAGGCTGTCGGCGTTCAATGCGATACGCAGACGCTCCGGCAGTCCCTCTTCGTCCAGCGCCGGCACGAGACTTTGCAGATCCCGTTCCAGCAGGCGCACCTGCTGAACATGGTTGAGCAGACGCCGGCCGATTTCCGTGGGTGACGGTGGAGTTCCGCGCACCAGCACCGGTTGGCCCACCCGCGCTTCCAGCAGTTTGATCCGCTGGGAAATCGCCGACTGCGACAGCCCGAGGATTTGCGCCGCCCGTTCGAATCCGGCCTGCTCGACCACGGCGGCCAAAGCGGAAAGCAATTTGTAGTCGAACATCAGTTTTCCTAATGAGCGATCAGCACTATTGGTTTTTCTTATACAGCGTCTGCCCGGAGAATAGCCAGCAATCACTCTTTATCAAGGATCCTCCCCATGGCTGGTGAAACCTCGTTGACCACCCTGCTGCGCAGCATGAGCCCGCAGTTCAATGCCGGCGAATACGTGTTCTGCACCGTGCGCGATGGACATTTGCCGAGCGGTCTGGAAGTGGTTGGAAGTTTCCGTGAACAGGAAGGCCTGACGGTGATTCTCGAACGGTCCCATGCCGAGCGAGCCGGTTTCAGCTTCGACTACGTCGCCGCCTGGATCACCTTGAACGTGCATTCGGCACTGGAGGCCGTCGGCCTGACCGCCGCGTTCGCCACTGCTTTGGGCAAGGCCGGGATCAGTTGCAACGTGATTGCCGGCTACTACCACGACCATCTGTTCGTCGGCCAGGCCGACGCCGAACGCGCCATGCAAGTGCTGCGCGATCTCGCAGCCAACGCGGAGTAACCGTCATGTGGCAAAGCTATACCAACGGCCTGCTGGTGGCCTTCGGGCTGATCATGGCGATCGGTACCCAGAACGCTTTTGTCCTGGCCCAGAGCCTGCGTCGTGAACATCATTTGCCGGTCGCCGCGCTGTGCGTGGCCTGCGATGCATTGCTGGTGGCGGCGGGGGTATTCGGCCTGGCCACGGTGCTGGCGCAGAATCCGACACTGTTGGCGGTCGCCCGCTGGGGCGGCGCGGTATTCCTGATCTGGTACGGCAGCCAGGCGTTGCGCCGGGCCTTCTCGAAACAGAGCCTGCAACAGGGTGAAAACCAGACCGTGCGCTCATTGCGGGCGGTGATGCTCAGTGCACTGGCGGTGACCCTGCTCAACCCCCACGTCTATCTGGACACCGTGCTGCTGATCGGCTCTCTCGGTGCACAGCAATCGGTGCCCGGCGCTTATGTCGTGGGTGCGGCGAGCGCTTCGCTGTTGTGGTTTTTCACCCTGGCGTTTGGCGCTGCATGGCTGGCACCGTGGCTGGCGCGGCCGGGTACCTGGCGAATTCTCGATCTGCTGGTGGCGGTGATGATGTTCACGGTGGCGGGACAATTGATAGTCGCCAGCTGATTTATTCCAAAAGGCTCTGGAACCTCTATCCCACACAGTTGTTGCGTGGTTAAGCCGCACCCCCGGTGCTATGATCCGAACCCTGCGCCGCAAAGAGTAAAAACTCGCCGGTGCATTTCTGGCCGCCCGTGATCGGCCTTGCGCTCACCGCAACAGACCTGATTAGGAGAATCATCATGGCTTTCGAATTGCCGCCGCTGCCTTACGCACACGATGCCCTGCAGCCGCACATTTCCAAGGAAACCCTGGAATTCCACCACGACAAGCACCACAACACCTACGTCGTGAACCTGAACAACCTGGTGCCAGGCACCGAGTTCGAAGGCAAGACCCTGGAAGAAATCGTCAAGACTTCCTCGGGCGGTATCTTCAACAACGCCGCTCAGGTCTGGAACCACACCTTCTACTGGAACTGCCTGGCACCAAACGCCGGCGGTCAGCCAACCGGCGCACTGGCTGACGCCATCAACGCGGCGTTCGGTTCGTTCGACAAGTTCAAGGAAGAGTTCAGCAAAACCTCCATCGGCACCTTCGGTTCCGGCTGGGGCTGGCTGGTGAAAAAGGCTGACGGTTCCCTGGCCCTGGCCAGCACCATCGGCGCCGGCAACCCGCTGACCAGCGGCGACACCCCGCTGCTGACCTGCGACGTCTGGGAACACGCCTACTACATCGACTACCGCAACCTGCGTCCGAAGTATGTCGAGGCATTCTGGAACCTGGTCAACTGGAAGTTCGTGGCCGAGCAGTTCGAAGGCAAGACCTTCACCGCTTGAGCTGCACGCCAGACAAAAACCCGGCTTTTGCCGGGTTTTTTATTTCTGCACGATCAGGTCGGCGAATCCCGTCACAAACAGAGCCGTTTCCCACACGCAAAGCAGCCCTTGCGCCCTTGCTCCCGAGCCACGGCGAACTACCATCAAACAGAGGAAAATTTGTCTGACGTCCCTCAAGTTGCAGGGCAAAACTACCGACACAGTACAATCAGGACAAACGCTCCAGGCAGCCGCATTTCGGCCAAGGCCACGGACAATTTTTCCGCGGTTCGATTGTCCCTTTGACTGCCATCACGGGATTGCCAATACTCATGGCAACTTGACGCTACCCGCACGGAACAAGGAATAACCCTTTGAAGCTGGAACTCAAGAACAGCTTGTCGGTGAAGTTGCTCCGGGTCGTGCTCCTTTCGGCATTGATCGTCGGCGTGGTCTTGAGCTGCGCGCAAATCGTTTTCGATGCCTACAAGACACGCCAGGCGGTCGCCGGCGACGCCGAACGCATCCTCGACATGTTCCGTGATCCCTCCACCCAGGCGGTCTACAGCCTGGACCGGGAAATGGGCATGCAGGTGATCGAAGGCCTGTTCCAGGACGACGCCGTGCGTCAGGCATCCATCGGGCATCCCAACGAAGCGATGCTCGCGCAAAAGTCCCGTGAATTGCAGCAATCGAGCAGCCGCTGGCTGACCGACCTGATCCTCGGCCAGGAACGCACGTTCACCACCCAACTGGTGGGTCGCGGACCCTACAGCGAGTATTACGGCGACCTGAGCATCACCCTCGATACCGCGACCTACGGCCAGAGTTTCATCGTCAGTTCGGTGATCATCTTCATTTCCGGCGTGTTGCGCGCACTGGCCCTGGGGCTGGTGCTGTATCTGGTCTATCACTGGCTGCTGACCAAGCCGCTGTCGCGGATCATCGAACACCTCACCGAAATCAACCCGGACCGGCCCAGCGAACACAAGATTCCGCAGATCAAGGGACACGAGAAGAACGAACTCGGGATCTGGATCAACACCGCCAACCAGTTGCTCGAATCCATCGAACGCAATACCCATCTGCGTCATGAAGCGGAAAACAGCCTGCTGCGCATGGCCCAGTACGACTTCCTCACCGGTCTGCCGAACCGCCAGCAATTGCAACAGCAACTGGACAAGATCCTGGTGGACGCCGGCAAGCTGCAGCGTCGGGTCGCCGTGTTGTGTGTCGGGCTGGATGACTTCAAGGGCATCAACGAACAATTCAGCTACCAGACCGGCGACCAGTTGCTGCTGGCCCTGGCGGATCGTCTGCGCGCCCACAGCGGTCGTCTCGGAGCCCTCGCCCGACTCGGTGGCGACCAGTTCGCCCTGGTGCAGGCCGACATCGAACAACCTTACGAAGCGGCGGAACTGGCGCAAAGCATCCTCGACGATCTGGAAGCCCCTTTCGCCCTCGACCATCAAGAGATCCGCCTGCGCGCCACCATCGGCATCACGCTGTTTCCGGAGGATGGCGACAGCACCGAGAAGCTGTTGCAGAAAGCCGAGCAGACCATGACCCTGGCCAAGACCCGTTCGCGCAACCGCTATCAGTTTTATATCGCCAGCGTCGACAGCGAAATGCGCCGCCGTCGCGAGCTGGAAAAGGACTTGCGCGACGCCTTGCTGCGGGATCAGTTTTACCTCGTCTATCAACCGCAGATCAGCTATCGCGATCATCGCGTGGTAGGCGTCGAGGCGCTGATCCGCTGGCAACACCCGGAGCACGGACTGGTGCCGCCGGACCTGTTCATTCCGCTGGCAGAGCAGAACGGCACGATCATTGCCATCGGCGAATGGGTGCTGGATCAGGCCTGCAAGCAACTGCGCGACTGGCACGATCAGGGTTTCGTCGACCTGCGCATGGCGGTCAACCTGTCCACAGTGCAACTGCACCACGCCGAGCTGCCGCGGGTGGTCAACAACCTGCTGCAGATGTACCGCCTGCCGCCACGCAGCCTGGAGCTGGAAGTCACCGAGACCGGCCTGATGGAAGACATCAGCACCGCCGCCCAGCACTTGCTGAGCCTGCGCCGCTCCGGCGCACTGATCGCCATCGACGACTTCGGAACCGGCTACTCCTCGCTGAGCTATCTCAAGAGCCTGCCACTGGACAAGATCAAGATCGACAAGAGTTTCGTCCAGGACCTGCTGGACGACGACGATGACGCGACCATCGTTCGCGCCATCATCCAACTGGGCAAGAGCCTGGGCATGCAGGTGATCGCCGAAGGCGTGGAAACCGCCGAGCAGGAGACTTACATCATTTCCGAAGGCTGCCACGAAGGCCAGGGCTATCACTACAGCAAGCCACTGCCGGCGCGGGAACTGAGCGTCTATCTCAAGCAGGCGCAACGCAGCAATGCCGTGATTCTCTGAACCTGTCGCCGCCAACCGTTGCCGGGGCGAAACCGGCGCCGTTGATCCAGGGCAACCCCTGCGCAAACAAGAAATATTTCCAGCTGCAACCCTTTACACATAATGCGAAAGATTTGCATTATGTCGCAGCTTTTGCGCACCCAAGCGCCTGTCCACTCAATTACCGAAGCAGGATGTTCGCCATGATTCGTATGCCTCTGGCTACCGCCAGTCTGCTGGCCATTGCCATTTCCCTCGCCGGTTGCGGCGAAGGCAAAGACAAGGCCGCCGCTCCGGCTGCGCCGACGCCAGCCGCCAGCACCGCCGCACCGGCTGCACCTGCCGCTGCCGGTAAAGTCGACGAAGCCGCCGCCAAGGCTGTGGTCGCGCACTACGCCGACATGGTCTTCGCCGTCTACAGCGATGCCGAATCCACTGCGAAAACCCTGCAGACCGCTATCGATGCATTCCTCGCCAAGCCGAACGCCGACACGCTCAAAGCCGCGCGTGAAGCCTGGATCGCTGCCCGCGTTCCTTACCTGCAAAGTGAAGTGTTCCGCTTCGGCAACACCATCATCGACGACTGGGAAGGTCAGGTTAACGCCTGGCCTCTGGATGAAGGTCTGATCGACTACGTCGACAAATCCTACGAACACGCACTGGGCAATCCGGGCGCCACCGCCAACATCATTGCCAACACTGAAGTGCAGGTCGGCGAAGACAAGGTCGACGTCAAGGACATCACTCCGGAAAAACTCGCCAGCCTGAACGAGCTGGGCGGTTCCGAAGCCAACGTCGCCACCGGCTACCACGCCATCGAATTCCTGCTCTGGGGCCAGGACCTGAACGGCACCGGTCCGGGCGCCGGCAACCGTCCGGCCTCGGACTACCTGGAAGGCGCCGGAGCCACCGGCGGTCACAACGATCGCCGTCGTGCCTACCTGAAAGCCGTGACCCAGCTGCTGGTCAGCGACCTGGAAGAAATGGTCGGCAACTGGAAACCGAACGTGGCCGACAACTACCGCGCCACCCTGGAAGCCGAGCCGGCTGAAAGCGGCCTGCGCAAAATGCTGTTCGGCATGGGCAGCCTGTCTTTGGGCGAGCTGGCCGGCGAGCGCATGAAGGTGTCACTGGAAGCGAACTCCCCGGAAGACGAACAGGACTGCTTCAGCGACAACACCCACAACTCGCACTTCTACGATGCCAAGGGCATTCGCAACGTTTACCTGGGCGAGTACACCCGCGTCGACGGCACCAAACTGACCGGTCCGAGCCTGTCGTCGCTGGTGGCCAAGGTTGACCCGGCTGCCGACACCGCCCTGAAAGCCGATCTGGCCGCTACCGAAGCCAGGATCCAGGTCATGGTCGATCACGCCAACAAGGGTGAGCACTACGACCAGTTGATCGCCGCCGGCAATACCGCGGGCAACCAGATCGTGCGAGATGCCATTGCCTCGCTGGTCAAGCAGACCGCCTCGATCGAAGCGGCTGCCGGCAAACTGGGCATCAGCGACCTGAACCCGGACAACGCCGATCACGAGTTCTGATCGACACTGTCTGGCTGAACAAGGCGACCTTCGGGTCGCCTTGTTCGTTTCGGCCGGCCTGACGTGCATCAAGCAAACGATAATTCCTCTTATTCAAACTCCCACGCCCTGTTAGACTTTGCGCCTTTATTTTTGCCCGTCCGCAGGAAGTCTGATGCCGTCGTTGCCTCTTCGCTTGTCCGCACTGTTTCTGGCCCTGGGCCTGAGTGCCTGCGATGACGCCCCGCATTTCACCAGGGCCGAACCCGGCGAGGCCCGTTCCGGCGGCGCGGCGACCGTGCGCAAGACGGATCAGAATGCATTCTCCCAGCCCTCGGCCAATCTGCCGCCCTCGCGCCGCGTGGACTTCAGCGTCGGCAACAGTTTCTTTCGCAGCCCCTGGGTGATCGCGCCGTCGACCACCACCGCCCGTGATGGCCTCGGCCCGCTGTTCAACACCAACGCCTGCCAGGGTTGTCACATCAAGGACGGGCGCGGCCATCCACCGACGCCGGATGCACCCAACGCCGTGTCAATGCTGGTGCGTCTGTCGATTCCCGATGCGCCGCAGTACGCCAGATTGATCGAGCAGGTCGGGGTGGTGCCGGAGCCGGTCTACGGCGGGCAGTTCCAGGACATGGCGATCCCGGGCGTGGCGCCGGAAGGCAAGGTGCGGGTCGACTACACGCCAGTGCCCGTGCGTTTCAAGGACGGCACCGAAGTCGAGCTGCGCAAACCGGTGTTGCAGTTCAGCCAGCTCGGCTATGGCCCGATGCACCCGGACACACGTTTCTCTGCACGGGTCGCGCCGCCGATGATCGGTCTGGGCCTGCTCGAAGCCATTCCGGAAGAAGCCATCCTCGCCAACGCCACCGCACAGGCCAAAGAGAACAACGGCATCAACGGCCGACCCAACCGGGTCTGGGACGACGAGCAGCAAAAGACCGTAATGGGCCGATTTGGCTGGAAAGCCGGGCAACCGAATCTCAATCAGCAAAATGTTCACGCGTTCTCAGGAGACATGGGCCTCACGACCAGTCTGCGACCGTTCGACGACTGCACCGATGCGCAAACCGCCTGTAAACAGGCACCGAATGGCAACGGCCCGGACGGCGAACCGGAAGTCAGCGACAACATCCTGCGCCTGGTGCTGTTCTACACCCGCAACCTGGCCGTTCCCGCCCGCCGGAACGTCAACGATGCGCAGGTGCTGGCCGGCAAGAATCTGTTTTTCCAGGCGGGCTGCCAGTCCTGCCACACACCGAAATACACCACCGCCGCCAACGCGGCCGAACCTGAACTGGCCAATCAAGTGATTCGTCCGTACAGCGATCTGTTGCTGCATGACATGGGCGAGGGCCTGGCGGACAACCGCAGCGAATTCCAGGCCGGGGGTCGTGACTGGCGCACCCCGCCGTTGTGGGGCATCGGCCTGACACAGGCGGTCAGCGGCCACACCCAGTTCCTGCACGACGGTCGCGCCCGCAACCTGCTCGAAGCCGTGCTCTGGCATGGCGGCGAAGCCCGTGCGGCGCAGCAACAGGTTTTGTCTTTCAATGCCGGGCAGCGTGCCGCGCTGCTGGCGTTCTTGAATTCACTTTAAACACTTAAAAGAATCGGGAGCCCGACATGTTCCGTCCCAAGCTGTTGTTCACCAGCCTTGCCGCACTGGCCCTCGGCGCCTGCTCGCCGCAGGATCCGCAAGCCGTCACCTCGGCCGCCATCGCCAAATCGGTGATCCTGCCGACTTACACCCGCTGGGTCGAGGCTGACCGGCAACTGGCCGTCAGCGCCCTCGCCTACTGCCAGGGCAAGGAGAATCTGGAAACCGCCCGCGCCGACTTCCTGCACGCACAGAAAGCCTGGGCCGAGCTGCAACCGCTGCTGATCGGCCCGCTGTCCGAAGGCAACCGTTCGTGGCAGGTGCAGTTCTGGCCGGACAAGAAAAACCTGGTCGGCCGTCAGGTCGAGCAACTGGTCAGCAGCCAGCCGCAGATCGACGCCGCCGCCCTGGCCAAGTCCAGTGTCGTGGTCCAGGGGTTGTCGGCCTACGAATACATCCTGTTCGACGCCAAGCCTGACGTGGCCAACGACGAACAGAAAGCCAGATACTGCCCGTTGCTGGTGGCCATCGGCGAACGCCAGAAACAACTGGCCGAAGAGATTCTGAGCAACTGGAACAACACCGACGGCATGCTCGCGCAGATGAGCAAGTTCCCCAACCAGCGCTACGCCGACTCCCACGAAGCGATCGCCGATCTGCTGCGGGTACAGGTCACCGCCCTCGACACCCTGAAGAAAAAGCTCGGCACCCCGATGGGCCGTCAGAGCAAAGGCGTGCCGCAACCGTTCCAGGCCGATGCATGGCGCAGCCAGTCGTCGCTGACGGCGATGGAAGCCAGCCTGGCCGCTGCCAAAACCGTCTGGGAAGGCGTCGATAACAAAGGCCTGCGCGGCTTGCTGCCAGCCGAACAGAAACCGCTGGCGGACAAGATCGACGCGGCGTACGCGGCTTCGCTCAAGCTGTTCGGCAGCACACAGCGCTCGCTGACCGAAATGCTCGAAGACGACGCCGGTCGCCAACAGCTCAACGACATCTATGACAGCCTCAACGTCGTCCATCGCCTGCACGAAGGCGAACTGGCCAAGGCGCTGGGCATTCAACTGGGCTTCAACGCCAACGACGGTGACTGATGAGGGCAAGTGCCATGCTGCGACGCCAGGCTCTGACTTTAGGTAGTTTGCTGCTGGGAGCAGTGACACTGGGCGGCTGGACGCTGTTCAAGCGCAAGGATCAGAGCCCGCTGCTGCTGTCGGCGCGGGACGACACCGACGGCAGGCACTACGCCGTCGGTTATCGGCTGGACGGCACCCGGGTGTTCGCCACCGAAGTCGGCCAGCGCTGCCACGACATCATCAATCACCCGACGCTGCCGATCGCGCTGTTCGTCGCCCGGCGTCCGGGCACCGAGAGCTACCTGATCGATCTGCGCGACGGTGCCTTGCTGCAGACCGTGACCTCGCAGCCGAACCGGCATTTCTACGGCCACGCGGTGATCCACCACAGCGGCGATTACCTGTACGCCACCGAGAACGACACCAGCGATCCGGGCCGCGGCCTGCTCGGGGTGTACAGGTTCGAGGGTGAACGCCTGGTGCACAGCGGCGAGATTTCCACCCACGGCCTCGGCCCGCATCAGGTGTCGTGGATGCCCGATGGCGAAACCCTGGTGGTGGCCAACGGCGGAATCCGCACCGAGGCCGAAAGCCGGGTCGACATGAACCTCGACGCCATGGAACCGAGCCTGGTGCTGATGCAACGAGATGGCACCCTGCTGAGCAAGGAAACCCTCGCCCAGCAGATGAACAGCGTGCGCCACCTGGGCATCGCCAGCGACGGCACCATCGTCGCCGGCCAGCAGTTCATGGGGCCTTCCCAGGAGCGCTCCGAATTGCTGGCGATCAAGCGTCCGGGCCAGCCGTTCGTGGCGTTTCCGGTGCCGGATCATCAGTTGCAGTCGATGGGGCACTACACCGCCAGCGTCGCCGTGCACAGCGAATTGCGTCTGGTGGCGCTGACCGCACCACGTGGCAACCGCTTCTTCATCTGGGATCTGGACAGCGGCGAAGTGCGCCTCGATGCACCGCTGCCCGACTGCGCCGGCGTCGGTGCAGTGAAAGACGGCTTTGTCGTGACTTCTGGGCAAGGACGTTGCCGCTACTACGATTGCCGCCAGGATGAACTGCTGGCCAAGCCGCTGGATCTGCCCGCAGGGCTCTGGGACAACCATCTGCACCTGATGGCCTGAAAATCGCCGCCGACCGTCCGGTCGGCGGTGCCCCCTCCTCTACCTTATCCCCCATACCCTGTAAAAACTGGCAGTTGGAATCCCTGCCGGAGTCGGGGTAATGTGCCCGCCTGTCTCGCCTGATTTTCTCCAAGGAACTGGAATATGCTGCGTCGCCGCATGCTGATCATGTTGGGTGTTGTACTGCTGATCGTTCTGCTTCTCGCCGGTTACAAGGCCTTCTCGATCTACACCATGATCCAGGGTTTTGCCAAACCGAAGCCGCCGATCAGCGTCGCCGTGGCCACTGCCACCGAGCGCCCGTGGCAGATGCGTCTGCCCACCGTTGGCACGTTGAAGGCTCTGCAAGGCGTCGAGCTGAGCCTGGAAGTCGCCGGCACCGTCACCGAGCTGAAATTCGAATCGGGGCAGAAGGTCAAGGTCGGGCAACCGTTGCTGCAACTCGACAGCGCTGTCGAGTCCGCCCTGCTGGAAACCGCCCGGGCCGACCTCGGTCTGGCGCAACTGGATTTCGGTCGCGGCAGTCAGCTGGTGGGCAGCAGCGCCATTTCCAAAGGCGAATACGACAGGCTCTCGGCGGTCCTGCAAAAGAACCGCGCAACGGTCAATCAGCTCAATGCCTCGCTGGCGAAAAAACGCATCGTCGCCCCCTTCAGCGGCACCATCGGCATCCGTCAGGTGAACGTCGGCGACTACCTCGCCAGCGGCACGAAAATCGCTACCCTGCAGGATCTGAGCAGCCTCTACGCCGACTTTTACGTGCCTGAGCAATCCGTGCCGAAACTGGCCATCGGTCAGCCAGTCCAGATCTCGGTCGCGGCCTACCCCCGGCAGACCTTCCCCGGCGCCATCAGCGCCATCAACCCGATCGTCGAAAGCACCACCCGCAACATTCTGGTTCGCGCAACGCTGGCCAACCCTGACGGCAAGTTGCTGCCGGGCATGTTCGCCAGCCTCGAAGTCCTGTTGCCGGATCCGCAGAAGCACATCGTGGTACCGGAAAGCGCAGTCACCTACACCCTCTACGGCAACTCGCTGTACGTGGTCGGACAGAAGAAAGCCGAGGACGGCAGCGTCGAGAAGGACGACCAGGGTCAGCCGGTACTGATCGCCGAGCGCCGCTTCATCGAGACCGGTGAACGCCGTGATGGCCTGGTGATGATCAACAAGGGCGTGCAGAGCGGCGAACAAGTGGTGACGGCCGGCCAGATCAAACTGGACAACGGCGCCCACATCGCCATCAGCGAAGACAAGACCCTCGGCGAACAGAACAGTCCGCGTCGCGTCGACTGATCAAGGAATTCCCATGGCCTTTACCGATCCGTTCATTCGCCGCCCGGTGCTCGCCACCGTGGTCAGCCTGTTGATTGTGCTGCTGGGCTTCCAGGCCTGGAGCAAGCTGCCGCTGCGCCAGTACCCGCAAATGGAAAACGCCCTGATCACGGTGACCACCGCTTATCCCGGGGCCAACGCCGAAACCATTCAGGGCTATATCACCCAGCCGATGCAACAGAGTCTGGCGAGTGCCGAGGGCATCGACTACATGACCTCGGTCAGCCGCCAGAACTTCTCGGTGATCTCGATCTACGCACGCATCGGCTCCAACAGCGATCGCCTGTTCACCGAACTGCTGGCCAAGGCCAACGAGGTCAAGAACAAGCTGCCGCAGGATGCCGAAGACCCGGTGCTGAGCAAGGAGTCCGCCGACGCCTCGGCGCTGATGTACATCAGCTTCTTCAGCAAGGAGTTGAGCAACCCGCAGATCACCGACTACCTGTCACGGGTGATCCAGCCGAAACTGGCGACCTTGCCGGGCATGGCCGAGGCGGAAATCCTCGGCAACCAGGTGTTCGCCATGCGTCTGTGGATCGACCCGGTGAAGCTCGCCGGATTCGGCCTCAGCGCCGGCGACGTGACCAACGCCGTGCGCCAGTACAACTTCCTCTCCGCCGCCGGTGAGGTGAAAGGCGAATACGTGGTCACCAGCATCAACGCCAACACCGAGCTGAAGTCCGCCGAGGCCTTCGGCAAGATTCCGCTCAAGGTCAACGGTGACAGTCGCGTGTTGCTGAGCGATGTGGCGCGGGTGGAAATGGGGGCGGAGAACTACAACTCCATCAGTTCCTTCGGCGGTACGCCGTCGGTGTACATCGGCATCAAGGCCACCCCCGGGGCCAACCCGCTGGACGTGATCAAGGAAGTGCGCAAGATCATGCCGGAGCTGGAAGCCCAGTTGCCGCCCAACCTCAAGAGCGAGATCGCCTACGACGCCACGCTGTTCATCCAGGCGTCCATCGACGAGGTGGTGAAAACCCTGTTCGAGGCGGTGCTGATCGTGATCGTGGTGGTGTTCCTGTTCCTCGGCGCCCTGCGTTCGGTGGTGATCCCGGTGGTGACCATCCCGTTGTCGATGATCGGCGTGATGTTCTTCATGCAGATGATGGGTTACTCGATCAACCTGCTGACCCTGCTGGCAATGGTGCTGGCAATCGGGCTGGTGGTGGACGACGCCATCGTCGTGGTGGAAAACATCCACCGGCATATCGAGGAAGGCAAGACGCCGCTGGAGGCCGCTCTGGAGGGGGCCCGGGAAATCGCGATGCCGGTGGTGTCGATGACCATCACCCTGGCGGCGGTGTATGCACCGATCGGTTTCCTCACCGGGCTGACCGGTGCGCTGTTCAAGGAGTTCGCGTTGACCCTGGCCGGCGCCGTGGTGATTTCCGGCATCGTCGCCCTGACCTTGTCGCCGATGATGTGCGCACTGCTGTTGCGTCACGAGGAAAACCCCACGGGCCTTGCCCATCGACTCGACCGGATCTTCGACAGCCTCAAGCGCCGTTATCAGCGCATGCTGCACGGCACTCTCGATACGCGCCCGGTGGTGCTGGTGTTCGCGGTGATCGTGCTGTGCCTGATTCCGGTGCTGCTCAAGTTCACCAAATCGGAACTGGCGCCGGACGAAGACCAGGGCATCATTTTCATGATGGCCAACGCACCGCAACCGACCAACCTCGATTACCTGAACACCTACACCGAAGAGTTCGTGAAGATCTTCAAGGAATTCCCGGAGTACTACTCGTCGTTCCAGATCAATGGCTACAACGGTGTGCAAAGCGGCATCGGCGGCTTCCTGCTCAAGCCATGGAACGAACGCCACCGTACCCAGATGCAGATCCTTCCTGAAGTCCAGGGCAAGCTCGGCAGCATTCCAGGCCTGCAGATCTTCGGTTTCAACCTGCCTTCCCTGCCCGGCACCGGTGAAGGTCTGCCGTTCGAGTTCGTGATCAACACCGCCAATGACTACGAACCGCTGCTGCAAGTGGCCGACCGGATCAAGAAACGTGCGATGGAGTCGGGCAAGTTCGCGTTCGTCGACCTGGATCTGGCCTTCGACAAACCGGAAGTCGTGGTCGATATCGACCGTGCCAAGGCGGCACAGATGGGCGTGTCGATGCAGGATCTGGGCGGCACGCTCGCCACCTTGCTGGGCGAGGCGGAAATCAACCGTTTCACCATCGAAGGCCGCAGCTACAAGGTCATCGCTCAGGTCGAGCGGGCCTATCGCGACAATCCGGACTGGCTGAACAATTACTACGTGAAAAACACACAGGGCGAGTTGCTGCCCCTGTCGACCCTGATCACCGTGACCGACCGGGCACGACCGCGACAGCTCAACCAGTTCCAGCAGCTCAATGCGGCGAAGCTGTCCGGGTTTCCGCTGGTCAGCATGGGCGAAGCCATCGACAGTGTGTTACAGATCGCCCGAGAAGAGGCCCCTGCCGGTTTTGCCTTCGACTATGGCGGCGCCTCACGGCAGTTCGTGCAGGAAGGCAGCGCACTGTGGGTCACTTTCGCCCTGGCGTTGGCAATCATTTTCCTGGTGCTGGCCGCCCAGTTCGAGAGCTTCCGCGATCCGCTGGTGATCCTGGTGACCGTACCGCTCTCGATCTGCGGCGCGTTGATTCCACTGTTCCTCGGCTGGTCGAGCATGAACATCTACACCCAGGTCGGCCTGGTGACGCTGATCGGCCTGATCAGCAAACACGGGATCCTGATCGTCGAGTTTGCCAATCAGCTGCGCAAGGAAAAGGGGCTGACGGCTCGGGAGGCCGTAGAGGAAGCGGCAGCGATTCGCTTGCGGCCGGTGCTGATGACCACTGCCGCGATGGTGTTCGGCATGGTGCCACTGATCGTGGCCACGGGTGCAGGCGCGGTCAGCCGTTTTGATATCGGTACGGTGATTGCCACCGGGATGTCGATCGGGACACTGTTTACCCTGTTTGTCCTGCCCTGTGTCTATACCCTGCTGGCCAGCCCCGACCCCAAGCCTTCCAGCTGATGCCGCAATAAAAAAGGCCTCGCATATGCAAGGCCTTTGGCTCTTGTAGAAAGAGGCTTCAATCGATTCAACTCTGCGGCCTCATCCGTTGAGAAAGCCCGAACATGAACAGCAGCAGATCATGGTCCGGTTGAGTGGCCACGGTGGCCTTGGCCACCCGTGGCATCGGGCAATGGGCATCGTTGCCCGATTTGCCGATCACCTGCATTTGTGGCTGTTCCCAGGCCGCCACCGCCAATGATGCAACTGCCAAGGCTCCTACCAGAAACAAACCTCGTGCAATTTCTAGTTTCATCGCTATAAACCCTTGATAGCGCTGCCAAACGCCGTCTCGTAAAAATAGACGAGTTTTTTCCAGTCCGCCGGGCTGAACGACGAGTGGCGACGCAACTGTTTCATGTCGTGGGACGCCGCACGATAAGCGGTCAGGCGCTGGCGGCATTTTTCCAGATCGATCAGTGCCACTTGGACGTTGGCCGACTCACCCTCGCCGGTGACGCTGACAAAAACGTGCTTGATATAAATGCAGCTGTGCTGCCAGCGGCCCTTGTGCATACGGGCCAGATTCTCGGCGAGGTCCTTGAGCACGCGTTCATAAACGGCTTCACCGTGTCGCTCGCGGCCGCCTCCAGCTTCCCATTGTTCGAGTTCCTGGAAACCGTCCAGCGATTTGGTGACCAGCAACGCCCGCCACTTGTGCACTGGATCGGGCTGCGCACCACAGAAAACGATTTCCGGTACCCGTACGCCCAACCGTGTCACGCCGGTCAGCGCGTCCAGTTCACGCAATACGGTCGGCCGCCCGAACGGATGCAGCCAACTGCGATAGATATGTCCTGTCTGGCGTTTGGCATACAGCAGTTGCCCATCGCGCCCCACCACTCGCTGTACTCCACTTTCGCCACCACGACGCACGTTGGGTTCTTCTACCCATTCACCGCGCTGGTTCCAGT
The DNA here is from genome assembly GCF_024981055.1 of Pseudomonas sp. BW7P1. Taxonomy (NCBI): domain Bacteria; kingdom Pseudomonadati; phylum Pseudomonadota; class Gammaproteobacteria; order Pseudomonadales; family Pseudomonadaceae; genus Pseudomonas; species Pseudomonas sp. BW7P1. The sequence continues at coordinate 4,970,560 of NZ_CP103374.1, forward strand.
AATAGTCGAAGCGATCCTGGGGAGCGACTTCCGTTTCTGCTGCAAATTGCACTGCCATCCTCTTACCTCTTGCGTAATACGTAAACTCGCCACATGGCATAGAGCGGAATGAAGTCCAGTTGTTCCTGGATCCTGAATCCTGCCGCTTCGAATTCCTTTTCAACCGTAGCGGCCGGTAACACAAACCGGTTCTGGTAACCTTCCTGTCCGCGCCGTTTCTCGGCGCGCTTGCGTTTCCAGGCCTTGAAATTGCCATCCACCCACAACGAAATGATCACACTGTCCCGGGTCACGCGTTCGAATTCACGCAGAATGGCCTGCCGATGTTCGGCTTCGCCGATGTGATGCAGCAGACGCATGCAGAAAATGCTGTCCACGGCATTGTCAGGCAAAGCAATGTCGAACGCCGACGTGTGCAAGGGTTGTACCCGCTTCACCACATCCGCCGGCTGCGCCTGCATCGCCGTCCTGATCATCGACTCGGAATTGTCTGCCCCGATGATCACCCGATTGGGTTTTTCTGCCAGCAACGGCCAGAAACGCCCGGCACCGCACGGCAGATCCAGCACCAGTCCCGGTTCGCCGACCAGAGTCAACGCCTTGCGGGCCAACTGTTGATCACGCCAGTTGGACAGGCGACGTCCCAGGCCATCCTGGTGCTTGCGCAGATATTTCTGCGCATGGTTATCGTCGTACTTCTCGGAAAAATCGAGCTTGATCGGGCCGGCCATTATCGGGACTCCTGAATTGCTGATATCCCCACCTTATGCAGGGGCGTGTCAGCGTCAGGTCATCCCTTTGTGAAAAAAACGTCGCGTAAACCCACGAATTATTTCAAGGTTATACAGCATTTGTTCAGGTTGGCAGCTTTTTTGTGCTGTTTGGGAGGGACTCGCGTTTGCCAAGATCTACTTCGAAACGGCAGCCATTGGGTTCCATCGTACTCAAAGTGACGCTCCAGCCCTGGTTTTCGCAGATCCGTTGAACCAGTGAAAGCCCGAGGCCAAGGCCTTCTCCGCGTTTTTCATTACCACGCACGAAAGGCTTGAACATCTCCTGACGCTTCTCCTCGGGAATGCCCACGCCCGAGTCTTCGACCACAAAACCATTGGCATTGAGTGTCAACCGGATGAAACCCCGCTCGGTGTAGTGCAATGCGTTACGCAGCAGATTGCCCATCACCGCATTGAGCAACGTGGCGTTGTAAAGAGTGTCCGGCGGGTTGCCCGGTTCGAAAATCAGCTTCAGCCCCTTGGATTCGATCGGCTCGCGCCACAGGCCCAACAAATTGTCCGCCACCTGGCCGAGGCTGTCCCGGGGGCCCGCCCCCGCATCTTCGCGCTGAGCGCGGGCCAGCATCAGGAAAGTCTGTACCAGTTCGCGCATTTCTTCGCTGGCCCGGGCAATCCGCTCGACCTGGGCACGACCGCGCTGATCGATGTCCGGGTTTTCCAGCAGCAATTCGCAGGAACTGGCCAACACCATCAAAGGCGTACGCAGCTCATGGCTGACATCACTGGTGAACAGCCGCTCTCGGGTCAGCGCCTGGCGCAGACGCCCCAACGTCGCATCGAAGGCCACCGCCAGCTCGCCCACTTCATCGGCGGCATAGTCCGGGGCCAGCGGCGGGGCCAGCCCCAGCAACTGATCGCGGTGACGCACCTGACGCGCCAGCCGCACCACGGGCGCCATCACCTTGCGCGCCAGCACCCAGCCCAGGAACACCGCCAGCGCCAGACTGAGTACGAAGCCGACCAGCACCACGGCAAACAGCACGCGCTCACGCTCTTCGAAATCGCTTTGATCCTGCAGTAACACATAGCGTCGGCCGTCGACGATTTCGACCATCGCGTGATACGACAGCTGTTCGCGAAAAACTTCGTGGAAGCCCGAATCCAGGTGCCGCAGATCCTTGGGCAGCTCGAAGTCGCCCGGACCGCCGCTGAAATAGAACAGCTGATCCGGCTCCGGCCGATGGCTCCAGTCCGAGACGTTGTCCATCAGCAACAGGCGCTGCAGGTCGCCGCCCAGCCCGGCGGAGATCAGTTTTTCTTCCACCAGGTGCACCGTCGCGACGATGCCCATGGCGAAGGCCCCTGCCACCAGTGCACTCATCAATGCAAAAGCGATGATGATCCGCTGGGCAAGGCTTTGCTTAAACTCCATCGCGGCCCTCGGCCAGGCGATAGCCCACGCCGTGCACGGTGTGCAGCAGCGGTTTGGCGAAAGGCTTGTCGATCACCTGGCGCAACTGGTGGACGTGGCTGCGCAGGCTGTCGCTGTCCGGGCAGTCATCGCCCCACAGGGCTTCTTCGAGAATTTCCCGACGCAGTACATGCGGGCTCTTCTGCATCAACACCGCAAGCAGTTTCAGACCGACCGGGTTGAGCTTGAGCAATTTGCCTTCGCGGGTCACTTCAAGCGTGTCGAGGTCGTAACTCAGGTCGCCGACCTGCAGGGAGCGACGACCGCCGCCCTGGGTCCGACGCATCACCGCCTCGACTCGCGCCGCGAGCTCCGACAAGGCGAAAGGTTTGACCAGATAATCGTCGGCCCCGGACTTGAAGCCCTGCAGGCGGTCATCGAGCTGGTCGCGGGCGGTAAGCATGATCACCGGCGTGTCGCGGCGGGCATCTTCGCGCAGGCGTTTGCACAGGGTATAGCCATCGATGCCCGGCAACATGATGTCGAGCACGATCAGGTCATAGTGCTCGGTGGCTGCCAAATGCAGGCCCGACAGACCGTCCTGGGCGCAATCGACGGTGTAGCCCTTCAGGCCCAGGTAATCAGCCAGGTTGGCCAGGATATCGCGGTTGTCTTCGACCAATAGAATTCGCACGGGCACCTCTCGCGTACACAGTAACGGCCATCATGGCCCGCGCAGCTTACGGCCTGTTTCGGTTCAGGGCTAGGGTTGGCGGCCCGACAGCCGAATTTGCCTGACTTAAGTAATTTTTTAACAAAGTTTTCACCATCGATTCACAGCCTGATTACAGTGGCGCCGCGAAACTCCCGCGCCATTGATAAAAGGAACTCAATACAATGGTTTTTCTCAAGACGGCGCCGATGCGCTATCTGCAACTGGTCACCGGCACCTGGCTGGCGGTATTCCTCCTCACCCGTATCGTACTGCTGCTGACTCATCTGAATGAGGCTGGCGGTGGAACGTTGTCCGTATTCGGCATTGGCCTGGTGTACGACCTGGCCTTCCTCGCCTATGCCGCCCTGCCGATGGGGCTGTATCTGTTGCTGTGCCCGCCGGCTCTGTGGCGCCGCCGGGGTCACCGCTGGTTCCTTCAGGGACTGCTGACCGTCAGCCTGTACGCCATGTTGTTCACGGCCGTGGCCGAATGGCTGTTCTGGGACGAGTTCGGGGTTCGCTTCAACTTCATCGCCGTCGATTATCTGGTGTATTCCGACGAAGTGCTGAACAACGTGCTCGAGTCCTACCCGATCGGCAAGTTGCTGAGCCTTCTGGCGGTGCTGGCCATCGCGCTGAGTTTCGCGCTGCGCAAGCCGTTCAATGCCGCACTCGACGCCCCGCTGCCGCCATTGCGTGGTCGGCTGCTCAACGCGCTGGCGCTGTTGGTGGTGGCGGGTCTGAGTCTGCAACTGATCAGCCAGGACGCACCGCGCGCTCAGGGTGGCAACGCCTATCAGAACGAACTGGCGAGCAATGGCCCGTATCAGTTCTTCGCCGCATTCCGTAACAACGAGCTGGATTACAGTCAGTTCTACAAGAGCCTGCCGACGGATAAAGTCGCCAGTCAGATGCGTGCCGAACTGAATGAGCCCAATGCCCGTTTCGTCGGTCAGGATCCACAGGATATCCGCCGCAATATCGACAACCCCGGTGTCACCCGCAAACCGAACATTGTGCTGGTGACCATTGAGAGCCTCAGTGCCAAATACCTGGGCAGCAATGGTGACGGGCGCAACCTGACGCCGAACCTCGACGCGTTGCGCAAGCAGAGCCTTTACTTCAACAATTTCTACGCCACCGGCACCCGTACCGACCGGGGTCTGGAAGCCATCACCCTGGCCATTCCACCGACACCGGGCCGTTCGATCGTCAAACGCATCGGTCGCGAAAGCGGTTTCGCCAGCCTCGGCCAGCAACTGAGCGCGGTCGGCTATGACAGCGTGTTCGTGTACGGTGGCCGTGGCTACTTCGACAACATGAACGCATTCTTCAGCGGCAACGGCTATCGCGTTGTCGATCAGAGCAGCGTCGACGAGTCGGAAATCCACTTCAAGAATGCCTGGGGCATGGCCGACGAAGATCTGTACAAGCAGACCCTGAAGCTGGCGGACGCCGACTACGCCAAGCAGCAACCTTTCCTGTTGCAGCTGATGACGACCTCGAACCATCGCCCGTACACCTACCCGGAAAACCGCATCGACATCAAATCCGGCAACGGTCGCGATGGTGCGGTGAAGTACACCGACTACGCCATCGGCCAGTTCCTGGAGCAGGCGCGGCAGAAACCGTGGTTCGACAACACGATCTTCATCTTCGTCGCCGACCACACCGCCGGCAGTGCGGGCAAGGAAGACCTGCCGATCACCAATTACCAGATCCCGCTGTTCATCTATGCGCCCAAGCTGATCGAGCCACGGGAAAACGCGCAACTGGCCAGCCAGATCGATCTCGCGCCGACCCTGCTGGGGTTGCTGAACCTGGATTATCAATCGACGTTCTTCGGTCGCAATCTGCTGCAGGACAACCCGCTGCCGCCTCGGGTCGTGGTGGGCAACTATCAGCATCTGGGGCTGTTCGACGGCAAGGACCTGGCGATCCTCAGCCCACGCCAGGGCCTGCGCCGGCATGACGATGCGCTGAGCGAAAGCCGCGAATCCCGGGTCGACAGCAACGATCCGCTGATCAGCCGCGCGATCTCGTATTACCAGACCGCCAGTTATGGCTTCAAGCAACAGCTGCTTGGCTGGAAAGCCCCCAAAGAGGGCAATCCGCAAGTCAGTGAACGCTGATCGAAACGCCTCGGGCCGATGATCCCGAGGCTTTTTGACGGGCAATAAAATGTATGGTCAGCCCATCTCCTGCAACCTCATGGGCTGTTTTCGGTAAAGCTGGCTTGCGCTAATGTATCCGGGCTCATTGTGAGCGTTGCGCCACAACGCTCGGCCCTCGATGAGTAGCCGCTCCCGACTGTCCTGAAAAAACCCTCAGCCTCTGAAGCTGATTTTATTGCCAGGTTCTCAGTCGGGCCGTTTGCCGTTTACTGTCATCAGTCAGTGACGTCGCAAAAGCCGGTGTTAAAGCTGTACATTCAAGCTTTCGGATGTGGGTCGTACTGGCCGCCTTTGGCCAGTACCGCCCACACGATTCGCGCCAGTTTGTTCGCCAGCGCGCAGGCGACGATATTGGAGTGCCGACGCGTCAGCAGCTCTCGAACCCAAGGCCCCAACGCATCATCCCTACCGTCGATATGCTGCATGATGGCTCGTGCGCCCTGCACCAGCAGCCGGCGTATGTGCTTGTCGCCGCGTTTTGTGATCCCCAGCAGCACTGTCTTTCCGCCGGTTGAATGCTGTTTCGGTACCAACCCCAACGAAGCCGAGAAATCACGTGCGCTGCGATAGTTCGAGACATCCCCTATATCTGCCAGCAAGGCGCTGGCAGTGATCGGGCCGATGCCAGGGATGCTCTGCAAACGGCTTCCGGCGTCGTCCTCTTTCAACTGATGCTTGAGGTCGGACTCGATGTCCTTGATCTCTTGGTCCAGTTGTTGAATCTGCCGGTAGAGACGCATCACCAAACCCTTGAGGCGCAACGGCACCAAGTGTTGCGGGTTGTCGAGCAACGTCGGCACACGGTGCAGCGCAGCGGTTCCAATAGGCAGGCTGATCCCGAACTCCAGCAGAAACCCATGAATCTGGTTGATCGCGACGGTGCGATGGCCACTCAGGGAATCTCGGACACGATGCAGCGCTGAAAGCGTTTGTTGCTCTGCGGTTTTGATCGAGCAGAAGCGCATCGCGGGGCGGCTTGCCGCCTCGCAAATCGCTTCGGCATCAATGAAGTCGCTTTTGTTGCCTTTGACGAACGGTTTGACGTACTGCGGGGCGATCAGCTTCACCTTGTGGCCCAAAGTGCCGATCTGTCGAGGCAGCCAGTGAGCGCCGCCGCATGACTCCATCACCACCGTGCAGGCCGGTAGCTGGGCCAAGGTGCTGAGCAATTGGCCGCGATTGGTTTTCTTGCGCAGTACCTGATGACCTTTGGCATCCTGGCCATGCAGGTGGAAACTGTGTTTGCCAATGTCGATACCGAGAAGCGTCATCGTGTTCATGAGAGATCCTCCGCCGAAAACGAGAAAAGCCCTGCAAGCGTAAACCTGCAGGGCTTCTCGGTCAGGCTGACCATCTCATTAAACCCCGCCTGCTCATCGCAGGCGGGGTTCTTCGTTTCGGGGTGAGGCTGGCTTACATCATGCCGCCCATGCCACCCATGCCGCCCATGTCTGGCATGCCGCCCATGGCTGGCTTGTCTTCAGCAATGTCAGCAACCATCGCTTCAGTGGTGATCATCAGGCTGGCAATCGACGAAGCCGCTTGCAGAGCCGAACGAGTCACTTTTGCCGGGTCCAGAATACCCATTTCGATCATGTCGCCGTATTCACCGGTAGCAGCGTTGTAACCGAAGTTACCCGAACCCTGCTTGACCTTGTCAACCACCACGCTTGGCTCGTCACCAGAGTTGGCAACGATCTGGCGCAGCGGCGCTTCAACAGCGCGACGCAGCAACTGAATACCAACGTTCTGGTCTTCGTTGTCGCCTTTCAGATCGGCAATGGCTTGCAGCGAGCGAACCAGCGCAACGCCACCGCCAGGTACCACGCCTTCTTCAACGGCTGCGCGGGTTGCGTGCAGGGCGTCTTCAACGCGGGCTTTCTTCTCTTTCATTTCAACTTCGGAACCGGCGCCAACCTTGATCACTGCAACGCCGCCGGACAGCTTGGCCAGACGCTCTTGCAGTTTCTCACGGTCGTAGTCCGAAGAGGTTTCTTCGACTTGGGCACGGATTTGTGCAACGCGAGCCTGAATGTCGCTTTCGCTGCCAGCACCGTCAACAATAACGGTGTTTTCCTTGGAGAGGGTCACGCGCTTGGCGTTGCCCAGGTGTTCCAGGGTAGTGCTTTCCAGGCTCAGGCCGATCTCTTCGGAGATCACGGTACCGCCGGTCAGAACGGCGATGTCCTGCAGCATGGCCTTGCGACGGTCGCCGAAGCCTGGCGCCTTGACGGCTGCGACTTTAACGATGCCACGCATGTTGTTCACGACCAGCGTCGCCAGGGCTTCGCCTTCAACGTCTTCGGCAACGATCAGCAGTGGACGGCCGGCTTTGGCAACAGCTTCCAGCACTGGCAGCATTTCGCGGATGTTCGAGATCTTCTTGTCGACCAGCAGGATCAGCGGGCCGTCGAGCTCGGCAACCATGGTGTCCGGCTTGTTGACGAAGTACGGGGACAGGTAGCCACGGTCGAACTGCATGCCTTCTACAACCGACAGTTCGTTTTCCAGGCCCGAGCCTTCTTCAACGGTGATCACGCCTTCTTTACCGACTTTTTCCATGGCTTCGGCAATGATGTCGCCGATGGAGTTGTCGGAGTTGGCGGAGATGGTGCCGACCTGGGCAATGGCCTTGGAATCCGCACATGGCTTGGATTGAGCTTTCAGCTCTTTGACAATGGCGATGGTCGCCTTGTCGATGCCGCGCTTCAGGTCCATCGGGTTCATGCCGGCAGCGACGGCTTTCAGGCCTTCATTGACGATGGCCTGGGCCAGTACAGTAGCGGTGGTGGTGCCGTCGCCCGCGTCATCGTTGGCACGCGAAGCAACGTCTTTGACCAACTGAGCGCCCATGTTTTCAAAGGCGTCTTTCAGTTCGATTTCCTTGGCAACGGAAACGCCATCCTTGGTGATGGTCGGAGCGCCAAAGCTTTTTGCCAGGATCACGTTACGGCCTTTCGGGCCCAGGGTCGCTTTTACCGCGTCAGCCAGGACGTTTACGCCAACCAGCATTTTCTTGCGAGCGGAATCGCCGAATTTAACTTCTTTAGCAGCCATGATCGATATTCCTTAAATACTTTGTAGTAGCGGGAAAATGAGCGGGTAATCAGCCTTCGATAACAGCGAGGATTTCGTTCTCGCTCATTACCAGCAGGTCTTCGCCGTCGACTTTCACAGTGTTGCTGCCGGAGTACGGACCGAACACAACCTTGTCGCCCACTTTTACCGACAGTGCGCGCACTTCACCGCTTTCCAGTGCCTTGCCCGGGCCTACAGCCAGAATCTCACCGTGGTTGGCTTTCTCGGCAGCCGAACCTGGCAGGACGATACCGCCAGCGGTTTTCTTTTCTTCTTCGCTGCGACGGATGACGACGCGGTCATGCAGAGGACGAAGCTTCATTGTCGATCTCTCCTAATTGTGGTTTTCATCGGCCGGTGTAGTCCCGGCGGGTTTAACGAATCCGGCCTGCGCCGGTTGCGGTTCGTCGAGCGAACCGCGGAAGTCTGTCCGGTTCAGATAACCGGAAACCTTTCGGTGACCGATACATAGGGGCGCATAAGCCTATTACAAGGGTGGGGGCTAAAATTTTTTTGCGGCGAGCTACGTCGATTTGCCCCAAAAATGAACGCGGCACCCGAAGGTGCCGTGTGAAATGCAGAAGTCACTTGCTGTCGCGGTGTTCGAATTCGCCTTCGATCACATCGCCTTCGCGGCCCAGAGGCTGACGCGGTGCAGGACCGCCGCGAGGTTGCAGATCATCGGCGAACGCGCGCTGACGCATGGCCTGCTCTTCGGCGCGCTGGCGCATTTTGTTGGCAAACAGACGACGGCTGAACGGCAACAGCAGCACCAGACCGGCCACGTCACTGATGAAGCCAGGCAGGATCAACAGGCCACCGGCGAGTGCCAGCATCAGGCCTTCGAGCATGGTCTGCGCAGGCAGTTCGCCGCGGTTCAGGCTTTCACGGGCACGCAGAGCGGTTGCCAGTCCGGCGATACGCAGCACGAACACGCCGAACATCGAGCCGAGAATGATCAGCAGCAGGGCCGGGAAAAATCCGATCGATCCTGCCACCTTGACGAATACGAACAGCTCCAGCACCGGGAACAGTAGAAAGAGCAACAAGAAAGGGCGCATCAAAATTTCCTCAACGCAAGAAATGCCTTGCAGTAAGCCTTAGATGACGTCGCCCTTTCGTGAATTCAAGCGTCGGCCACCGCATTATTTGGCCAGACCTCGGCATGAGCCAGAGAAACCAAGGCCTCGCGCACTTGTATCGGCGTATGACAAGGCGCTTGAAACGGCAGCCAGTACAACGCCTGACCGATGCGCAGATGCATGCCTTCGGTGTCGATCCCGGCCATTTGTGCCGGGACGGTTTTCGGCAGCCCGGCGAGATCGACGTAATGCGCGATGGCCTTGGCGTGATCGCTGTTCATGTGTTCGACCATGCTGATCTCGGCCTTGCCGGCGAACGGGTTGGCCAGGGTCAGGTGATCGACCCAGTGAATCGCACCAAAACCGCCGATGTAGCGATGACGCACAGGCTTGAGCACCCAGAAATCGAAATCGTGGGCCTTGTGGTAATTCTGCGATTCGGGGAAATAGCGGTAGTAACGCTCGGCAGCCGCTTCGATGGCCGCCGCGTCTTCAAGCTTTTCCGCTTCCGCCAGGTAGGTCAGGCGGCCAACGGCCTGCACGTCATCGGCGTCGCGCTCACCCACCAGCAGCGAACATTTCGGGTCTTTTTGCAGGTTGTGAGTGTGCTGGGCGATGCGGCTGATGAGGATCAACGGCCGGCCCTGCTCGTCCAGGCAGTAGGGAACCACGGAGCCGAACGGAAAACCGGGCATTGATTTGGAGTGGGTCGACAATACGCCACGGTATTCCTTGAGAAGCAATTCTCGGGCATTCTTGGCCGCTTCAACGCTCAATTTATGACTCCTTAAATAAAATCCGTCATAAAAACGGACGGGCGCTCGGGATCAAGTCCCGTTTACACCATCGGGCAATTCTCATGTGCAACCTGCCCAAAGCCGGTGCAGATCGAGAGCCGCCCTGCAAGCAACACCACTCTGACCTGCTCTCGGGGGCATGCGAATGCAACTCAACGACAAAGTAATCATTATCACCGGCGGTTGCCAAGGCCTGGGCCGCTCGATGGCCGAGTATTTCGCAGGCAAGGGCGCGAAGCTGGCACTGGTCGACCTGAACCAGGAAAAGCTCGATGACGCGGTCGCGGCCTGCAAGGCCAAGGGTGTCGAAGCCCGCAGCTACCTGTGCAACGTTGCCAATGAAGAGCAGGTGACGCACATGGTCGCCCAGGTCGCCGAAGACTTCGGCGCGATCCACGGCCTGATCAACAACGCGGGAATCCTGCGTGACGGTCTGCTGCTCAAGATCAAGGACGGCGAGATGACCAAAATGAGCCTGGCCCAGTGGCAGGCAGTGATCGACGTCAATTTGACCGGCGTGTTCCTCTGCACCCGTGAGGTGGCGGCAAAAATGGTCGAGCTGAAGATCAGCGGCGCGATCATCAACATCTCGTCGATCTCCCGCGCAGGCAACGTCGGCCAGACCAACTACTCCGCCGCCAAGGCCGGTGTCGCTGCGGCGACCGTGACCTGGGCCAAGGAGCTGGCGCGTTACGGCATTCGCGTGGCCGGCATCGCACCGGGCTTCATCGAAACCGAGATGACTCTGGGCATGAAACCCGAAGCGCTGGAGAAAATGACGTCGGGCATTCCGCTCAAGCGCATGGGCAAGCCGGAAGAGATCGCCCATTCGGCGGCATACATTTTCGAGAACGATTACTACACCGGCCGGATCCTGGAGATGGATGGCGGGTTGCGCATCTAGCCGACAACACAAAACCCAACGTGGGAGCGAGCCTGCTCGCGAATGCAGAGTGTCATTCAACCCATCAGTTGTCTGATCCACCGCATTCGCGAGCAAGCCCGCTCCCACAGTTTTGTCCTGCGTCTTACCGATACGTTTTAATCGTCGCTGATGGTGATGTTCGGCATCGCCGGCGACGCCGCTTCCTGCAACACGATGCGCGCGCCGACGTGGCGGGCCAGTTCCTGATAGACCATGGCGATCTGGCTGTCCGGCTCGGCAATCACCGTCGGCTTGCCGCCATCGGCCTGCTCGCGGATCAACATCGACAGCGGCAGCGAAGCCAGCAGTTCGACGCCGTACCGGGTCGCCAGCTTCTCGCCACCGCCCTCACCGAACAGATGCTCGGCATGTCCGCAGTTCGAGCAGATGTGCACGGCCATGTTTTCCACCACGCCCAGCACCGGAATGTTCACCTTGCGGAACATTTCCACACCTTTACGCGCATCGAGCAGCGCCAGATCCTGCGGGGTGGTGACGATCACGGCACCGGCCACCGGGACCTTCTGCGCCAGGGTCAGCTGGATGTCGCCGGTGCCTGGCGGCATGTCGATCACCAGGTAATCCAGATCGCCCCAGGCAGTCTGCGTGACCAGTTGCAACAGTGCACCGGAGACCATCGGCCCACGCCAGACCATCGGCGTGTTGTCGTCGGTCAGGAAGGCCATCGACATCACTTCCACGCCATGGGCCTGCAGCGGCACAAACCACTTCTGATCCTTGACCTGCGGACGGGTGCCTTCGGGAATGCCGAACATGATCCCTTGGCTCGGGCCGTAGATATCGGCGTCGAGAATCCCGACCTTCGCGCCTTCGCGGGCCAGTGCCAGCGCCAGGTTGGCGGCGGTGGTGGATTTGCCCACACCGCCCTTGCCCGACGCCACCGCGACCACGTTCTTGACGTTGGCCAACCCTGGAATCTGCGCCTGGGCCTTGTGCGCGGCGATCACGCTGTTGACCTCGACCCTGGCTGTCACGACACCGTCGAGGTTTTCGATGGCCAGTTGCAGCAGTTGCGCCCAGCCGCTCTTGAACAGACCGGCGGCATAGCCGATTTCCAGCTGCACGCTGACGCGGTCACCGGCGATGTCGATGTTGCGCACGCAACCGGCGCTGACCGGATCCTGGTTCAGGTAAGGGTCGGTGTATTGGCTGAGGACGGCTTCCACCGCTGCGCGAGTGACGGCGCTCATGGGCAACTCCGATAACAAGACTGGAAAAGATGGCGGGTATCCTACGACACAAACCCGATAACGCGCTCACAGGGTGAAAAATATGCTCGGGCGTTTTATAGTGGCCGACCTCCGTTTCATCAAGTAGCGAAGCCCCACATGTCCGAACCACGCAAGATTCTCGTCACCAGCGCCCTGCCCTATGCCAACGGTTCGATCCACCTTGGCCACATGCTGGAGTACATTCAGACCGACATGTGGGTGCGCTTCCAGAAACATCGCGGCAATCAGTGCATTTATGTCTGCGCCGACGACGCCCACGGCTCGGCGATCATGCTGCGCGCGGAAAAGGAAGGCATTACCCCGGAACAACTGATCGCCAACGTCCAGGCCGAACACAGCGCCGACTTTGCCGACTTTCTGGTGGATTTCGACAACTTCCACTCCACTCACGCCGAAGAAAACCGTGAGCTGTCGAGCCAGATCTATCTGAAGCTGCGTGATGCCGGGCACATCGCCCAGCGCTCGATCACCCAGTATTTCGACCCGGAAAAGAAAATGTTCCTGGCCGACCGTTTCATCAAGGGCACCTGCCCTAAATGCGGCACCGAAGACCAGTACGGCGACAACTGCGAAAAATGCGGCGCGACCTATGCCCCGACCGATCTGAAGGATCCGAAGTCGGCCATCTCCGGCGCCACCCCGGTACTGAAGGATTCCCAGCACTTCTTCTTCAAGCTGCCGGACTTCCAGCAGATGCTGCAGACCTGGACCCGCAGCGGAACGCTGCAGGACGCCGTGGCCAACAAGATCGCCGAATGGCTGGATGCCGGCCTGCAACAGTGGGACATCTCCCGCGACGCGCCGTACTTCGGCTTCGAGATTCCGGGCGAGCCGGGCAAGTACTTCTACGTGTGGCTGGACGCACCGATCGGCTACATGGCCAGCTTCAAGAACCTGTGCAACCGCACGCCGGGGCTGGACTTCGACGCATTCTGGGGCAAGGACTCCACCGCCGAGCTGTACCACTTCATCGGCAAGGACATCGTCAACTTCCACGCCCTGTTCTGGCCGGCGATGCTCGAAGGCGCGGGTTTCCGCAAGCCGACCGGGATCAACGTGCACGGCTACCTGACCGTCAACGGTCAGAAGATGTCCAAGTCCCGCGGCACCTTCATCAAGGCCCGCACCTATCTGGATCACCTGTCGCCGGAATACCTGCGCTACTACTACGCGGCCAAACTCGGCCGTGGCGTGGACGACCTCGATCTGAACCTCGAAGACTTCGTGCAGAAGGTCAACTCCGACCTGGTCGGCAAAGTCGTCAACATCGCCAGCCGTTGCGCCGGTTTCATCCAGAAGGGCAACGCCGGCCTGCTGGTGGATACCAACGCTGCACCGGAACTGACCGAAGCCTTCCTGGCTGCCGCGCCGAGCATCGCCGACGCTTATGAAGCCCGCGACTTTGCCCGTGCCATGCGCGAAACCATGGCCCTGGCCGACCGCGCCAACGCCTGGATCGCCGACAAGGCGCCGTGGTCGCTGAACAAGCAGGAAGGCAAGCAGGATGAAGTCCAGGCGGTCTGCGCCACCGCGATCAACCTGTTCCGCCAGCTGGTGATCTTCCTCAAGCCGGTGCTGCCGGTGCTGGCCGCCGATGCCGAGGCGTTCCTCAACGTCGCCCCGCTGATCTGGAACGACCACACCACCCTGCTGGCCAACCACCAGCTGAACGAATTCAAACCGTTGATGACCCGCATCGACCCGGTAAAAGTGCAAGCCATGACCGACGCCTCGAAAGAAGACCTGACCGCCAGCCAGACCGACACCGGCGCCGCCGCGCCTGCCGGCAATGGCGAACTGGCCAGGGACCCGCTGTCGCCGGAAATCGACTTCGACACCTTTGCCGCCGTCGATCTGCGCGTGGCGCTGATCGTCAAGGCCGAACACGTGGAGGGCGCGGACAAGCTGCTGCGTCTGACCCTGGATATCGGTGACGAGCGACGCAACGTGTTCTCCGGGATCAAGAGCGCTTACCCCGATCCGTCGAAGCTCGACGGTCGCCTGACCATGATGATCGCCAACCTCAAGCCACGGAAAATGAAGTTCGGCATCTCTGAAGGCATGGTGATGGCAGCCGGCCCAGGCGGTGAAGAAATCTACCTGCTGAGCCCGGACAGCGGCGCCAAGCCAGGTCAGCGCATCAAGTAAGGTTCTGCACTGATCGATCCCACCGGCGTACCCCGTGCGCCTGTGGGATTTTTCATATCTGGCCCGCCCGTCATGGCGGCCGGATTATGCCTAATCTTAAGTGACACCCGCCCGCTCTCACCGACAGAACCATGACCGAACTCGTGCTTACGCTCTTCAGTGCTGCGCTGATCAACAACTTAGTGTTGCACTCGCCGCTGGGTGTCGATCCGCTGTTGGCTGGCGAGCCTCGTCAGGTGCATGCGCTGGGGCTGGCAACGTCGTGCCTGATGTTGATTGTCGGTCTGACGGGCTACGCGGTCCGGCATTGGCTGTTGGTGCCGTTGCAACTGGAATTCCTGCGTCTGTTCGTATTCCTGCCGCTGAGCGTCCTGCTGATCGCGCCGTTGCTGAAGTTGCTGGCGCATTGGCGACCCGATATGCCGTTCGACGGGTTGTGGCCGCTGCTGCTGGGCAATGCCGGCGTGCTGGGGCTGACGCTGATCAACGCGCAGACGGATAAAGGCCTGCTTCATGCAACGGCGCTGAGCCTCGGCGCCGGCCTGGGTTTCTGGTTGGTGTTGAGCCTGTTCAGCGATTTGCGTGAACGCACGGCCGACAACGATATTCCCCTGCCCTTTCGTGGCCTGCCGATCCAGTTGATCGGCGCCGGACTGATGGCTGTGGCTTTTCTCGGATTCAGTGGACTGATCAAAACATGAGTCTGATTCAACGCATCGACGCCTTGCTTCCGCAGACCCAATGCGGCAAGTGCGGCCATCCCGGATGCAAACCCTACGCTGAAGGCATCGCCGGTGGCGAGCCGATCAACAAGTGCCCCCCTGGTGGCGATGAAACCATCGAAGCTCTGGCACAGCTGCTGAAAATCCCGGTACTGGAGCTGGACGTCAGTCGTGGTCCGGCGCCGCCGCAAGTGGCGTTTATCCGCGAGGCCGAATGCATCGGCTGCACCAAATGCATCCAGGCCTGCCCGATCGATGCCATCGTCGGCGCGGCGAAACTGATGCACACGGTGATCATCGACGAGTGCACCGGTTGCGACCTGTGCGTGGCACCTTGCCCGGTCGATTGCATCGAGATGCACCCGCTGCCGCTCGGAACGATGCCAGTGGTGGGCGGCCTGGCCAACAGCCCCGAAGAACGACAGGCGCGCACCCAAAAGCGTGATCATGCCCGGCAACGTTTCGAACGGCGTAACGCCCGGCTGCAAAGGGAAGAACAACAGAAGCAGGCCGAACGTGAGGCCCGGGCGCAGCGAACGGCACAGGTTGAAGTTGCGTCCACCACGCTCGATCCGGTGCAGGCCGCGCTGGAACGAGTGCGGGCGCAGAAAGCCGCGACCGCCGACGCCGCGCTGAAAAAGGCCAGGATCGACGTGGCGATGAGCCGCGCCCAGTTGCACAAATCGTTGAAGGCCTTCGGCCATCCGCCGACTTTCGAACAGCAGTCGCAATTGATCGTGTTGCAGCAACAATTCGAAGCCGCCGAACAGGCCCTGGCGAAACTGGAAAGCAGCGCCGCACCTGCGCCGGTCGTGACAGCCCCAGCGAAAGACGCCGACCTGAAACGAGCAAAAATCCAGTTGGCGATGCGCCGTGCCGAGCTGAAAAAGGCGCAGACCGCGGAGGCTCCGCCGGAGCAGATTGCTGCGCTCGAACAAGCGCTGCGTGAAGCCGAACAAGCGTTGCACGACGCCGAAGCCGCGAGCGATCAACCGCTGCCCGATCTTGTGCGGGTCGAGAAACGTCCGATCGACAATCAGCTTCGTCAGCTGAAAACCGAACTGGCCTATGCTCGCGCCGACCTGAACAAATTGCAGCGACGCGATGACACCCCGGCCGAAGTCCTCGATAAAGCCCGCACCCGTCTGCAAGAGGCGGAGCGGCAGGTGCAAGCTCATGTCATCCATTGAAACCAGAGACGAACGCCTGCAACAGGCAATGAAGCTGGTTCTGCTGGCGACATTGCCGGGGTTGTTGGCGTTGTTCTGGTTTTACGGCTGGGGCGTATTGATCAACCTGATCCTGTCCGTCGCCACAGCCTTGAGCGTCGAAGCCGCCGTGACCTGTCTGCGCCTACAGCCACTGCAAAGCACTTTGACCGATGGCAGCGCGGTGGTCAGCGCCACGCTGCTGGCCATCGCCCTGCCGCCTTACTGCCCGTGGTGGCTGACGGTCACGGCGATTGCCTCAGGCTTGCTGTTGGGCAAACAGTTGTACGGCGGCGTGGGCCGAAATCCTTTCAATCCCGCCATGCTCGGTTTTGCTCTGGTCATCGTGATGTTTCCGCAGCCGATGACTCATTGGCCGTCCCATGGCATGGATCTGACGGCAGCTTTCGGCCGGGTGTTCAACTTGGGCGAGGCGCCGGACGCCTGGGTTCAGGCTACTGCACTGGACAGTCTGCGCATCAATAAAAGCCTGACCATCGATGAATTGTTTGCCAGCAACCCGGCGTTCGGCCGTTTCGGCGGCCATGGTGCGGAATGGGTGAATCTGGCATTTCTCGCCGGCGGGCTGTTCCTGCTGCAGCGTCGGGTGTTCGGCTGGCAGGCGCCGGTCGGTATGCTCGCCAGCCTGTTCATTATCAGCCTGCTGTGCTGGAACGGATCGGGGTCGGACTCCCATGGATCGCCGCTGTTTCATCTGCTGAGCGGGGCGACCATGCTGGGAGCATTCTTCATCGTCACGGAGCCGGTGTCGGGGGCCAAAGGCCCACTTGCCCGCTGGCTGTTCGGTGTGGGAGTCGGCCTGCTGACTTATCTGATTCGTACCTGGGGCGGTTATCCGGACGGCGTGGCATTCGCAGTGCTACTGATGAACCTGTGCGTGCCGGCGCTGGAGCGCTTTGCCACTGCCCGTCAGACGCAGGTGACGCCATGAACCGCACTGGCAGCCTGACTACTCTGGCGCTGCTGGCAATGACAGGTGTCGGCGTGACCTGTGTTGTGCAATACAGCAATGCGCCGCACATCGCCGCCGAACAGCGCCAGCTCGAAGATCGCAAACTGCTGGACGTACTTTCGGTCGATGCGTACGACAACCAGCCTCTGGAACAACCTCTGACGCTGACCGACACGGACCTGAGCCACAGTCTGCTGCTGGGCGGTTATCGAGCGACCCGCGCCGGGCAGCCTGTGGCAGTGCTGTTGCGCAGCCAGACCGAGGGCTACGCGGGCCGCATCGAGTTGCTGATTGCCGTCGATGCCGATGGCCGACTGCTCGGGGTGAAAACCCTTGAGCAAACCGAAACACCCGCGCTTGGCGGGCATGTCGGCGATTGGCCGAATGCATGGCTTCAGACGTTTATGGGCAAATCGAGCAAGCAGCCGACGGATGCCGGATGGGCCTTGAAAAAGGATCAGGGGCAATTCGACCAGATCGCGGGCGCAACCGTTACCTCCCGCGCGACCATCAACGCCATCCACGATGCCTTGCGTTATTTCGACGAGCACCGGACGAGCCTGCTGGGGAGCGCGCCATGAACACGTCAGCGACACTGTCGAACTCGATGATGCTGGTGCTGTTGATCGGTGCTACCGACTCCGTGGCCGGCTCCCTGGGGACTTTGTTGCTGTTCACCGTCGCAGTGAGCGCGTACGGCTTGTGTATGACAGCACTGCGTTCGCGCTTGAGCGGCGAGAGCCTGTTGCCCGTCAGCCTGGTGCTGGCTGCGACGCTGGCCAGCTGCGCCGAGATTCTCCTGCAAAGCGCCTCTTTGCAGTGGCATCAATCGATCAGCCTTTACTCGGGGTTGATCGGCCTGCAATGCGTTGTACTGGAACACAATGGATTTTTTCGCCTGCCGATCAGTGAAAGACTGAGACTGTGCGGGCTGTTTGCCGCGCTGATGACAGTGCTGGGCGTGTTGCGCGAACTGATCGGTCAGGGCAGCATCGGCCATCACCTTTCTGAGCGCTGGCAAGGTTTGATCCTGTTTGCCGACGGCCTGCATTTCGCGACGCTGGCACCTGGCGCCTTTATTCTGCTGGGGTTATTGCTCGCGGCCCGCCAGGCCTGGACCCGCCCCGCTTCACCCGAGGAAAAGCATCACCCATGAATGCCGCCAAACGTCTGGAGATCTTCCGCAGGTTTCACGAGGACAATCCCGAACCCAAGACCGAACTGGCTTATTCTTCGCCCTTCGAACTGTTGATCGCAGTGATCCTGTCCGCACAGTCCACTGACGTCGGGGTAAACAAGGCCACCGCGAAGCTGTTTCCGGTCGCCAATACGCCAGCGGCCATTCATGCCCTGGGCGTGGAAGGCCTGTCCGAGTACATCAAGACGATCGGCCTCTATAACAGCAAGGCCAAAAACGTGATCGAGACCTGCCGCCTGCTGATGGAACTGCATGACAGTCAGGTCCCGCAGACACGCGAAGCGCTCGAAGCCCTGCCCGGCGTTGGCCGCAAAACCGCCAACGTCGTGCTTAACACTGCTTTTCGTCAACTGACAATGGCGGTGGACACTCACATTTTCCGGGTCAGCAACCGTACCGGTATTGCCCCTGGCAAAAATGTGGTCGAGGTCGAGAAGAAGCTGATGAAGTTTGTGCCAAAAGACTACCTGCTGGACTCTCACCACTGGCTGATTCTGCACGGGCGCTATGTTTGCCTGGCACGCAAGCCGCGTTGTGGCAGTTGCCGGATCGAGGATTTGTGCGAGTACAAACACAAAACCTCTGACGATTGATTGGCTATTGGTTTTCTCGATTCGTCGATTGAAAAAATCTTTTTTACCCGTAGCAGGAATATCGATATAAGGAGCGCCAAAGGCAGTCTCAGCCTGGAGCTAACCTTATGACTGACAGCAAAGAACAACTGGACGTAGATGACGATTTCGCCGCTGCCGATACCGACGACGCCGAGCCCGTAGTCGAAGTCGCCAAGACCAACCTCAGCAAGCGCCGGACCATCGATAACCTGCTCGAAGAGCGTCGACTGCAGAAGCAATTGCTGGATTACGATTTTGATCTGTGACTTTTGAAAGCCTCCCGCAACGGAGGCTTTTTACTTTCCGACGCAAGTCGATACCGATCCGTCCAGGATTCGTCGGCGGCTGTAAACCATCAGACCAGCCCGTTACGCTGCGCCAGCTCGATCAGATCCACCAGTGAGCGCGCATTGAGTTTCAACAGCAAACGAGTCTTGTAGGTACTGACTGTCTTGTTGCTGAGAAACATGCCATCGGCGATTTCCTTGTTGGTTCTACCCCGCGCCAGTTGCTGCAACACCATCATTTCTCGCCCGGACAGACGATCAACCATGTCCGCTTCACTGGCATTTCCCAGACTGGTACGCACGGTATGCAAGGCCTGATTCGGAAAATAGCTGTATCCGGACAAAACAGCTTTTATGGCGCTGAGCAGCTCAGTCAGATCCTGTTGCTTGCATACATAGCCTGCCGCCCCTGACTGCATGCAACGCATGGAAAAATGACCGGGTGCCTGGGATGTCAGTACCAGCACTTTCATGGGCAGTGCACTTGTCGTCAGGCGCGCAATGACTTCCAGTCCATCAAGCTTGGGTATGCCGATATCCAGAATGACAATATCGGGCATCTGGTCGCGGGCCAGTTGCAGTGCATCTACTCCGTTGTCCGTTTCTGCAATGACTTCGTAGCCATGACGCTCCATCAGCATGCGCACAGCAAGGCGAATGACGGGATGATCATCCACGATCAGCACTTTATTCATGGGCAAGTCCAGTTTCGCTGTTCGATTTTTTAGAACCGGCACAATAACGTAGTCATTTCACCCTTGGCATAGTGAAGTTCAGTTTTGCTGGCAGCGAAAGACGACTCTTACAGGTAATAGAGATTTATCCTACAGAAATTACCCATGAGCAAAGAGACGACACTTCAGCCCAAGCGAATCATTCAACACCAAAACACCCTGCAGCAAAAAACCAAACAGTGACGCCTGCGAAAAAATGTTCCACATGAAAAAGAAAGGAAACAACCTACCGATATCAATCCGATTACTTTTGATGTAAATACCAAATAACAAGAATTGAAATCATTCCCTCCCCAAATTGAATCCAACAACAACTTCACGAGAAAGACCATAAACATGAGTAACAAACATGTCAAAGATCAACAAAAAACCCGCCAACCCGATCAATATAATTGCCGTATTCGCTTTCATCTCCGAAACCTCTGCAGCGGTATCCCTGCCATTTCTTGACAATGACGAGCGGGAAATTTACATCTGGTTCCTGATCTGCTTCCCGTTCTATTTGTTATTTCTTTTCTTCATGACCTTGAACTTCAACTACCGATCCCTTTATGCGCCCTCCGACTTCAATAACGAAAAAAACTTCCTGAAGGCATTTGAAGCAACATCGCCTTCATCCAGAGAGTCATCGAACCCGGAAACACTCAAGGTACATCTTGTAACCCCCCCCTAAACCGTTGAGCACACTATGCATCATTGATGTTCGAGGAGTGAATGTCGATTCAACAGCAGATCTGCTGCACAAACAAATCCGGAAGCCCGCCAGGCACTCGCCTGGAATAATCCTCGTATTAACCGATGACACTCCAGGCCCCTCACCTGAAGAAGCCATACTGAAATCGCTTAAACAGGATAAAAAACCTGCGGGAACTGCCTACTGGATTGTTTACGACACTCACTCACTGCGCATTACTGCATCGGGAAAAATCTGAATTGATCAATAGATACACGCAGTACTTTGGTACAAGATGCGAAACACAATGAATGGAAGCAGGAACGCTGACCGACATCGATCAGGTAGACAGAAGGATTTACAGCATGGTGGCCCTGTCACAACGACAAGGCCGCCATTTCATATCAGCCCCAAGGACCTCAGAACAGCTTGCGCCCCTTGTTGGCGGCAATGCGCATGCGCAGCGCGTTGAGCTTGATGAAGCCCGCCGCGTCGGCCTGGTTATAGGCGCCGCCGTCTTCTTCGAACGTCGCAATGTTGGCATCGAACAGCGAATCGTCCGACTTGCGGCCGGTCACGATCACATTGCCCTTGTAGAGTTTCAGGCGTACGACGCCGTTCACATTGACCTGAGAAGCATCGATCATCTGTTGCAACATCAGGCGCTCCGGGCTCCACCAGTAGCCGGTGTAGATCAGGCTGGCGTACTTCGCCATCAGTTCGTCCTTGAGATGCGCGACTTCCCGGTCCAGGGTGATCGATTCGATGGCGCGGTGAGCCCGCAGCATGATGGTGCCACCCGGAGTTTCGTAGCAGCCACGGGATTTCATGCCGACATAGCGGTTTTCAACGATGTCGAGACGACCGATGCCATGGGCACCGCCGATCCTGTTCAGCGTTGCAAGCACAGTGGCCGGAGACATTTCGACGCCGTCCAGCGCAACGATGTCGCCGTTGCGGTAGGTCAGTTCCAGGTATTGCGGCTTGTCAGGTGCGTTTTCCGGAGAGACGGTCCAGCGCCACATGTCTTCTTCGTGCTCGGTCCAGGTATCCTCGAGCACGCCGCCTTCATAGGAAATGTGCAGCAGGTTGGCATCCATCGAGTACGGGGACTTCTTCTTGCCGTGACGCTCGATCGGGATCGCGTGCTTCTCGGCGTAGTCCATCAGCTTCTCGCGGGACAACAGGTCCCACTCGCGCCAGGGGGCGATCACTTTCACGCCAGGCTTGAGTGCGTAGGCACCCAGTTCGAAACGCACCTGGTCGTTGCCCTTGCCGGTCGCGCCGTGGGAAATGGCATCAGCGCCGGTTTCGTTGGCGATTTCGATCAGACGCTTGGCGATCAGAGGACGTGCAATGGAAGTACCCAGCAGGTACTCACCTTCGTAAACGGTGTTGGCGCGGAACATCGGGAACACGAAGTCACGCACGAATTCTTCGCGCAGGTCGTCGATGTAGATTTCTGTGACGCCCATGGCCTGCGCCTTGGCGCGAGCCGGTTCGACTTCTTCGCCCTGACCCAGGTCAGCGGTGAAGGTCACGACTTCACAGTTATAAGTATCCTGCAGCCACTTCAGGATCACCGAAGTGTCCAGGCCGCCCGAATACGCCAGAACGACCTTGTTTACGTCCGCCATGCCATCACTCCACGGGGTTCTACGGAAAGCCGGGGAGTCTACCGCTCAAACGCAATAATTTACAGAGGCGCGACAGCTTGAGACGACAAAGCGACACATTCCGTCATGCAGACGGGAGTGACCATCCAGTCATGATGTTGCCGCCGCATTGGCCGGTGCACTGGCTTGCGGTGCAGGAGCAGTCACCGGTGCCACACGGGCCAGCTTGACGGTGACCCGACGGTTCTTCGCCCGGTTGGCGGCATTGGTGTTTGGCACCAGCGGGTATTGCTCGCCGTGGAAACGCACAGTGATCTGCGATTCGGCGATGCCGTTGGCCTTGAAGAAATCAACCACCGCCAGCGCCCGGCGGCGCGACAACTCGCGATTGGTCAGGCGATTGCCACTGTTGTCGGAATAGCCATCGAGCTCGATGTGGTTGACCGTGGGGTCGGCCTTCATGAACTCGAGCATGACTTGCAATTTGGCTTTCGCGGCGGCGTCCAGATCGGTGCCTTCGCCCGGAAAGCCAACCTGCGAGTTTTTGACTTGATCGAAATTCTGCGGGAGCAATTTCGCCACACAGGTCTGATAGTCGTTGAACGCCTTGCTGAACTTGACCGGCAGCAGACGCACTTCGGACACTCGTCCATCGCCAGAGGCACGCCGCACCACCGGGCTGCGACCTTCCAGCAAACCGCTGATCAACCCGCCGGCCTGCGACTGCGAACTGTTGAACAACACGTTGCCGGTGCCGATTCTGACGCTGCCCAGATTGATGTCATTGCGTCCCGGCTGCCAGGGTGCTGCCGCGGCAAGCAACGTCGCAGAACCACCGCCGAGCATCGCGTTGTAGGCATTCAGACGAAAGATCGCCTGCTCGCCCGCCTTGCGCACGAACTGGCCCGAACCGAAGTCGGTGATCGGCTGCGTCAGGCGGCATTCGAACTTGTCGCCTTCCACCGTCCACTCAATGTTCTCCAGACGGGTCTGGTAGGTCAGTGCCATCGCGGGGAGACTGGCAAACACACTGAGCAAGGCTAAATAACGCTGGCGCACGGGAGGCTCCATTGGCTTCTACAACAAAAAGACCGATACATACATGTTTACGGCATACCTACAGGATATCGGACACGCGTCGCAAAACTTGATAGCGAGTGCCTGCAAGAGTCTTTTCCGGTAGCATTCGCCTCAGTTTGACCCGCCTGGAATCCCCTCATGTCCGACCGCCTGACCCTGCTGCGTCCCGACGACTGGCACATTCATCTTCGCGATGGTGCCGTGCTGACCAACACCGTTGCAGATGTTGCGCGCACCTTTGGTCGCGCCATCATCATGCCCAACCTGGTACCTCCGGTGCGCAACGCCGCTGAAGCCGACGGCTATCGCCAGCGGATTCTCGCTGCCCGACCGGCCGGCAGTCGTTTCGAGCCGTTGATGGTGCTCTACCTCACCGACCGCACCCGGCCCGAAGAAATCCGTGAAGCCAGGGCCAGCGGCTTCGTGCACGCCGCCAAGCTGTACCCGGCCGGCGCGACCACCAACTCCGATTCCGGGGTCACCAGCATCGACAAGATCTTCCCGGTACTGGAAGCCATGGCCGAAGTCGGCATGCCGCTGCTGATCCACGGCGAGGTCACCCGTGGCGACGTCGACGTGTTCGACCGCGAGAAAATCTTCATCGATGAACACATGCGCCGTGTGGTCGAGCGCTTCCCTGCACTCAAGGTCGTGTTCGAACACATCACCACCGGCGATGCCGTGCAGTTCGTCAACGAGGCCTCGGCTAACGTCGGCGCGACCATCACCGCGCATCACCTGCTGTACAACCGCAACCACATGCTGGTGGGCGGGATCCGGCCGCACTTCTACTGCCTGCCTATCCTCAAGCGTAATACCCATCAGGAAGCGCTGCTCGATGCAGCCACCAGCGGCAGCGCGAAGTTCTTTCTCGGCACCGACTCGGCCCCCCATGCCCAGCACGCCAAGGAAGCCGCCTGCGGCTGCGCCGGCTGCTATACCGCGTATGCCGCCATCGAGCTGTACGCCGAAGCCTTCGAACAGCGCAATGCGCTGGACAAGCTGGAAGGGTTCGCCAGCCTCAACGGCCCTCGTTTCTACGGCCTGCCGGCCAATGCCGATCACATTACTCTGGTTCGTGAAGAATGGACCGCCCCGACCAGCCTGCCATTCGGTGAGCTGAACGTCATCCCGCTGCGCGCCGGTGAAAAACTGCGCTGGCGCCTGCTGGAGGAACACGCGTGAGTGAAGACCATTTCGACGACGAACTGGACGGTCAAGGTGGCGGTGGTTCCCGCCATCCGATGGCAGCACGCTTTCGCGGCTACCTGCCGGTTGTCGTCGACGTAGAGACCGGTGGTTTCAACTCGGCCACCGACGCATTGCTGGAGATTGCCGCGACCACCATCGCCATGGATGAAAAGGGATTCGTCTACCCGGATCACACTTATTTCTTCCGTGTCGAGCCGTTCGAAGGCGCCAATATCGAAGCGGCTGCCCTGGAGTTCACAGGGATCAAGCTCGATCACCCGTTGCGCATGGCGGTCAGCGAAGAAACGGCCCTGACCGACATCTTCCGTGGCGTGCGCAAGGCTTTGAAGGCCAACGGCTGCAAGCGAGCGATTCTGGTCGGCCACAACAGCAGCTTCGATCTTGGCTTCCTCAACGCCGCCGTCGCGCGGCTGGACATGAAGCGCAATCCTTTCCATCCGTTCTCCAGTTTCGACACCGCGACTCTCGCGGGTCTGGCCTACGGTCAGACCGTGCTGGCGAAAGCCTGCCAGGCAGCGGACATCGATTTCGACGGCCGTGAAGCGCACTCCGCGCGTTACGACACCGAGAAGACGGCCGAGCTGTTCTGCGGCATCGTCAACCGCTGGAAACAAATGGGCGGCTGGGAAGACTTCGACGACTGATCCTCGTCAGGTTAAATCCCACGCATGAAAAAACCGGCTCAAGAGCCGGTTTTTTTGTACCTCGACGAAGCGCCTTACAGGGCAGCAGCGTTCTCGGTCAGGTAAGCCGCAACACCTTCCGGCGAAGCGTTCATGCCCTTGTCGCCTTTTTTCCAGTTGGCAGGGCAGACTTCGCCGTGCTCTTCGTGAAATTGCAGCGCGTCGACCAGACGGATCAGCTCTTCCATGTTGCGGCCCAGCGGCAGGTCGTTGACGATCTGCGAGCGGACAACGCCCTTGTCGTCGATCAGGAACGCGCCACGGAACGCCACGCCGCCTTCCGACTCAACGTCGTAGGCCTTGGCGATTTCGTGCTTCATGTCGGCAGCCATGGTGTATTTCACCTGACCGATGCCACCATTGTTGACCGGGGTGTTGCGCCAGGCGTTGTGGGTGAAGTGCGAGTCGATCGAAACGGCGACCACTTCGACGTTGCGTGCCTTGAAGTCGGCCATGCGGTTGTCCAGAGCGATCAGCTCGGACGGGCAGACGAAGGTGAAGTCCAGCGGGTAGAAGAACACCAGGCCGTATTTGCCTTTGATGGCCGAGGACAGGGTGAAGCTGTCAACGATCTCGCCATTGCCGAGTACGGCCGGGACGGTGAAGTCAGGGGCTTGTTTGCCTACGAGTACGCTCATTGATATCTCCTGGTGTAGAAACTTGAAGTTCGGGGTTCGCATCAGCCTGTCACCCTCAGGCGACAGCCCTGTGACACAAACCCTCTTCGCAAGGGCCGACCATCATACACTGCGTGTTTGGACTGTCCTCAAAGGTTTTTCGCGAATTCCTGGCCGGCACTCAGCCATGGACCACCGTTCGTCAGTCACAGCCGTTGGCGATGAAAACCGTTGGGAAAGCACTTTGACAATCATTCTCGTTAACATTAAGATCCATCGCAATTGAGCCACAACCAGCGACGGTTCTCACTTATGTATGTTTGCCTCTGCACTGGCGTCACCGACGGACAGATCCGCGAAGCGATCTATGAAGGTTGCTGCAGCTATAAAGAAGTCCGTCAGGCCACCGGCGTAGCCAGCCAATGCGGCAAATGTGCCTGCCTCGCGAAGGAAGTGGTGCGCGAAACCCTCACCAAGCTGCAAACCGCCCAGGCCGCGATCCCCTACCCGGTGGAATTTACCGCCGCGTAATTGCCTAGAATTCGAAGAACCGGACGATTGTCCGGTTTTTTTATGCCTGAAAATCAATTGCTTAGGGATTAGACGCGGAACACAAACATTCTTATTCCGATTAATTTTCATATATTATTCAATAACTTAGGTTTGACACTTATAAGTGCCAGGCTCAAACTCCGCCTTATATACCGCAACTTAGGGCAGGACTCCCATCATGAAAGGCGACGTTACAGTCATCCAGCATCTCAACAAGATCCTTGCCAATGAGCTGGTCGCGATCAATCAGTACTTCCTGCATGCGCGCATGTACGAAGATTGGGGCCTGAACAAGCTGGGCAAGCACGAATATCACGAATCCATCGACGAGATGAAACACGCGGACAAGCTGATCAAGCGCATCCTGTTCCTCGAAGGCCTGCCGAACGTGCAGGACCTGGGCAAGCTGCATATCGGCGAGCACACCCGGGAAATGCTGGAGTGCGACCTGCGTATCGAGCGCACTGGTCATGCAGACCTGAAGGCCGCCATCGCTCACTGCGAATCCGTTGGCGACTTCGGCAGCCGCGAACTGCTTGAAGACATTCTCGAATCCGAAGAAGAACACATCGACTGGCTGGAAACCCAACTGGGCCTGATCGATAAAGTCGGTCTTGAGAACTATCTGCAATCGCAGATGGGCGACGACGAGTAATCAGCGAGCGCTGAACCCGAGACATTAAAAAGCCCCGCACTCTTTCGAGAGGCGGGGCTTTTTATTGCCCGGACTTCAGACTCGCCGAAATCCGGGCTGAAACCAATCAAGCTTCGGACTTGGCCGCAGCCGCCTTGGCGGAAGCATCCTTGATCAGGGTCTGCAGCTCACCGTTGGCGAACATTTCAGCCATGATGTCACTGCCGCCGACCAGTTCACCGGCTACCCACAGTTGCGGGAAAGTCGGCCAGTTGGCGTACTTCGGCAGGTTGGCACGGATTTCCGGGTTCTGCAGGATGTCGACGTAGGCGAACTTCTCGCCACAGCCCATTACAGCCTGCGCAGCTTTCGCGGAGAAGCCACACTGCGGGGCATTCGGCGAGCCTTTCATGTAAAGCAGAATGGTGTTGTTGGCAATCTGCTCTTTAATCGTTTCGATGATATCCATGGAGCACCTCGGCTGAACTTTCCGACTCGTGGGTCGGCACGGTGGCGCATTGTAACGGAATCCCGAGCGCCCTGCTCGGTCTCCCCGACAGAGTTGCTCAAGCCGCCACCACGGTCACCGGCACACCGTTGAGCGCCGCGTTGCCCGAAAGCTCGTCGAGCCGGCATTCATCGGTCAGGTCGTTGGCGCTGGAACCTGGCTGTCCGCTGGCAATCGCCATCTGCACACCCGGCCGCGCATGACCCCAGCCGTGGGGCAGACTGACCACCCCCGGCATCATGTCCGCACTGCCAAGTACTTCGACCTCGACCTGGCCGACCCGTGAACTGACCCGCACCAGCTGTCCGTCACTGAGCCCGCGACTGGCAAGATCCTCAGGATTCATCAACAACTGATGACGCGGCTTGCCCTTCACCAGTCGATGATAGTTGTGCATCCACGAGTTATTGCTGCGCACGTGACGTCGACCGATCATCAGCAGTTCACCGGCAGCCGGCGCCTGCAGGGCGGAGAAACGCGCCAGATCGGCGAGAATTTCCGGCGGCGCTGCCTGGACTCTTTGGTTGGCGGTCTTCAATCGCGGTGTCAGGTTGGGCTTCAGCGCCCCCAGATCAACGCCGTGCGGATGATCGAACAGTGTCGCCAGGGACAACTTGTACTCGGATGCGTCGCCATACCGTCCCATGCGCAGGCCCATGTCGATCATATTCGCCGGCGGCATCGTCGGCTTCAGTTCCTTGTCGGTCTTCGCCGCAAAGGCCTTGGCCAGGCCGACGAAGATCTCCCAGTCATGCAGAGCGCCTTCGGGTTTGGCAAGGATTGCCCGGTTGAATCGGGTGACGTTGCGCACGGCGAACAGGTTGAACGTGGTGTCGTAGTGATCGTTCTCCAGCGCCGAGGTGGACGGCAGAATCAGGTCGGCATAACGGGTGGTTTCGTTGATGTACAGGTCAACGCTGACCATGAACTCCAACCCGTCCAGTGCCTGTTCCAGTTGCCGGCCATTGGGCGTGGACAGCACCGGGTTGCCGGCCACGGTGATCAACGCGCGGATCTGCCCTTCGCCTTCGGTGAGCATCTCTTCGGCCAGCGCCGAGACCGGCAATTCACCACCGTACTCCGGGCGCCCCGAAACACGACTTTGCCATTTGTTGAAATGCCCACCCGAGGTGGATGCGACCAGATCCACCGCCGGCTCGGTGCAAAGAGCACCGCCAACGCGGTCGAGATTGCCGGTCACCAGGTTGATCAATTGCACCACCCAATGGCACAACGTGCCGAAGGCCTGGGTGGAAACGCCCATTCGCCCGTAGCAGACCGCGCTTGGCGCAGCGGCAAAATCCCTGGCGAGTTGGCGGATCCGTTCGGCCGGTACGGCACACAACGGGCTCATCGCTTCAGCGGTGAACCCCGCCACCGCTGCGCGCACGTCGTCCAGGCCGTCCACCGGCAAATGGCTGTCGCGGGTCAGGCCCTCGCCGAACAAGGTATTGAGCACACCAAACAACAAGGCCGCATCGCCGCCGGGACGCACGAACAGATGCTGATCGGCCATCGCAGCCGTCTCGCTGCGTCGCGGATCGACCACCACCACTTTGCCGCCTCGGGCCTGAATCGCCTTCAGGCGCTTTTCCACGTCCGGTACGGTCATGATGCTGCCGTTGGACGCCAGCGGGTTGCCGCCCAGGATCAGCATGAAATCGGTGTGATCGATGTCCGGGATCGGCAGCAGCAAACCGTGGCCATACATCAGGTAACTGGTCAGGTGATGCGGCAGTTGGTCGACGGAAGTTGCCGAGTAACGATTGCGGGTTTTCAGCAGGCCCAGAAAGTAATTGCTGTGGGTCATCAGCCCGTAGTTGTGCACGCTCGGATTGCCCTGATACACCGCGACCGCGTTCTGCCCATGACGCGCCTGAATCGCCGAGAGCTTTTCAGCCACCAGCTCAAAAGCCTCTTCCCACCCGATCGGCGACCATTCACTGCCGACCCGGCGCATGGGCTGGCGCAGGCGATCCGGATCATTCTGGATGTCTTGCAGCGCCACCGCCTTGGGGCAGATGTGCCCGCGGCTGAACGTATCCAGTGCATCGCCCTTGATCGAGGTAATCTGCACATGGCCGTCGGTTTCGGTGGTTTCGATGCTCAGGCCGCAGATGGCTTCGCACAGGTGGCAGGCACGGTGGTGGAGAGTCTTGGTCATGGCCAGTCTCTGTCTTGTTCTGGGCAGGCCGTAACGCCTGCGGGAACAAAACTATGGCCCGTGGCCGGGGGCCGCGCCAGCGACGTTCGTCTTGTGAATCGACGGCCATCAGGCAAGCCGATACCGGCGCAATCAATTGGAGGGCAACTGGGGCGGCGCTGCCAGCTGGATTTCCTGAATGGTTTCGATCTGCTCGTGGGCAACGTGCACCCCGGTGAGTTCGCCGATCAGACGCCAGTGCTCGTCGAGCCCGGTGCTGATGGTCGCCATGCGATCGATCATGTGGCGCCCGGCGGTCTTGACCACTTCGTCTTCACTGCGCAGCAGTTCGAAGGACAAGGAGGTGACCGATGCGGTCAGATGAGTCAGTGAGCGAGCCGTGTGGCCCAGCAATTCCATCAACAGTTTTTCTTTCGATTCCATGCGGAGGCTTCCTGCGTCGCTCGTGAGTTATTTATAACCCAGCACTTTGCTTTAGCAAATGTTTCAGGTCTGACATCCGACCAGCGAATCCATGGCCGACCGGTCGCAAACCGACCAGGCCTGCTCCATCCCCGCCCTGCCTGATTGCCAAGCCCGGCGGCGCCAGTGTACAAAGGTCCGGAATCCGCCTCCAAACCGACACTTCAAGCGACCTCGTCACCGCTGCTTAATCCGCAAGAATCGCAGCCTATTGGAAAAACGCGACATTTAGTGTCAATATCGCGCCTCCCCCTATTTCGTCGCCCCGTGCGGCTTACGCCGCAGGTCTCGCCCGTTGTTCCGAAAAACAAGGCTTTGAGCATCTGCGGTTTGTAACAAAAAGGTAGTCAATGATGAGCGCAAGGCACTTTCTCTCCCTGATGGATTGCACGCCCGAAGAGCTGGTCAGCGTGATCCGTCGAGGCGTTGAGCTCAAGGACCTGCGTAACCGCGGCGTACTGTTCGAGCCTCTGAAAAACCGCGTCCTGGGGATGATCTTCGAGAAATCCTCGACCCGTACCCGGATCTCCTTCGAGGCCGGCATGATCCAGCTCGGTGGCCAGGCGATCTTTCTTTCGCCGCGCGACACTCAACTGGGCCGTGGCGAGCCCATCGGCGACTGCGCCATCGTCATGTCGAGCATGCTCGATGCGGTGATGATCCGTACCTTTGCCCACAGCACCTTGACCGAATTTGCCGCCAACTCCCGCGTGCCGGTGATCAACGGCCTGTCCGATGACTTGCACCCGTGCCAGTTGCTGGCCGACATGCAGACCTTCCTTGAACACCGTGGCTCGATCCAGGGCAAGACCGTGGCCTGGATCGGCGACGGCAACAACATGTGCAACAGCTATATAGAAGCGGCGATCCAGTTCGACTTCCAGTTGCGCGTGGCTTGCCCGGAAGGCTACGAGCCGAACCCCGAGTTCGTGGCAAAGGCCGGCGACCGGGTGACCATCGTCCGCGATCCGAAAGACGCTGTGCGCGGCGCGCATCTGGTGAGCACCGACGTCTGGACCTCCATGGGCCAGGAAGAAGAAACCGCCAAGCGTCTCCAGCTGTTCGCGCCTTTCCAGGTCAATCGCGCCCTGCTCGACCTGGCCGCCGAAGACGTGCTATTCATGCACTGCCTGCCCGCCCACCGCGGTGAGGAAATCAGCCTCGACCTGCTCGATGATCCGCGGTCCGTCGCCTGGGATCAGGCAGAAAACCGTCTCCACGCACAGAAGGCCCTGCTCGAGTTCCTCGTCGAACCGGCATATCACCACGCATGAGTCATGAATTACTGCTGAACCTGCGCAACCTCGCTTGCGGCTATCAAGATCAACGTGTGGTGCAGAACCTCAATCTGCACCTCAACGCCGGTGACATCGGTTGCCTGCTCGGCTCGTCCGGTTGCGGCAAGACCACCACCCTGCGCGCCATCGCCGGTTTCGAACCGGTGCACGAAGGGGAAATCCAGCTTGGCGGTGAAATCATCTCCAGCGCCGGCTTCACCCTCGCCCCGGAAAAACGCCGGATCGGCATGGTGTTCCAGGATTACGCGCTGTTCCCGCACCTGAGTGTCGCGGACAACATCGCCTTCGGCATTCGCAAGCATCCGAACAGGGAGCGTGTCGTCGAAGAAATGCTCGAGCTGGTCAACCTGAAGAACCTCGGCAAGCGCTTCCCGCACGAACTGTCCGGTGGCCAGCAGCAACGTGTCGCCCTCGCCCGCGCTTTGGCGCCGGAGCCGCAATTGCTGCTGCTCGACGAGCCGTTTTCCAACCTCGATGGAGAACTGCGGCGCAAGCTCAGCCATGAAGTACGTGACATCCTCAAGGCCCGAGGCACCAGTGCGATTCTGGTGACTCACGATCAGGAAGAAGCCTTCGCCGTCAGCGATCACGTCGGGGTGTTCAAGGAAGGCCGGCTGGAACAGTGGGACACGCCGTACAACCTTTACCACGAACCGGCAACACCGTTTGTGGCCAGTTTTATCGGTCAGGGTTACTTCATTCGCGGTCAGCTCGGCAGCCCGGAATCGGTGCACACCGAACTCGGCGAACTGCGCGGCAACCGCGCCTACACCTGGCCGACCGGCGGCGCGGTGGATGTGCTGCTGCGTCCGGATGACATTGTCTATGCGCCGGACAGTGCGCTGAAAGCGCGGATCGTCGGCAAGACCTTCCTCGGTGCCTCGACGCTGTACCGCCTGCAACTGCCAACCGGCGCGCAACTGGAATCGATCTTCCCGAGCCATGCTGACCATCAGGTCGGCGTGGATGTCGGGATTCGTGTGGCAGCGGAACATCTGGTGCTGTTCCAGGCGTCCGGCAGCACGGCCGCACACATTCCGGCCGTGGAGAACGGTGTTCGCCGCTACAGCACCGCACTCTGATCCACATAAAGAAGAGGGAGCCTGATGGCTCCCTTTCTTTTTGCCTCAACCCAACATCAAGGTGCCGCTCGCAACGAGCGTCGCATTGCCGCCGATCTTCACCCGCTCGCCCTCCAGCCGACAGAACAACTCCCCGCCCCGCGCCGAACGCTGACACGCGGTCAGGCTGGTTTTACCCAGACGTTTTGACCAATACGGAATCAGACTGCAATGGGTCGAGCCGGTCACCGGGTCTTCATTGATCCCGATGGCCGGTGCAAAGTAGCGCGAGACGAAATCATGCTGATTGCCCCGGGCCGTGACGATGGCGCCCAGCCAGGGCAGTTTGGCCAGAGCAACCATGTCCGGCGCGCAATCGAGCACCGCCTGCTCCGAATCCAGTACCACGAACAGCTCGTTGGAACTCAGTACATCCACCGCCTGAACATTCAGCGCCCGCTCGATCTCCACAGTGACGCCTTTCTCGACCGCCTCGATGGCCGGAAAATCCAGCCACAACCGGCCGCCTTCGCGGCTGACACTCAACGGCCCGGACTTGCAGGTGAAATCCAGACGCTCGGCCGTTTCCTTGTAGATCTCGTACAACACATAAGCACTGGCCAGTGTGGCGTGACCGCACAACGGCACCTCGGTGGTGGGCGTGAACCAGCGGATATGCCAGGCCTGGCCTTCGCGCACCAGAAACGCGGTTTCCGCCAGGTTGTGCTCGGCGGCGATCTTCTGCATCAAGTCGTCCGCGAGCCAGGCGTCGAGGCGATAAACCATCGCCGGGTTGCCACTGAAGGGCCGATCACTGAATGCGTCGACCTGATGAAACTCGAGCTGCATAACCTTCTCCCTGTGTCAGTCGATTGAGCATGCAGCGCAGGAAAAATCAGCGCCAGTGACAGAACCGGACAATTTTCTTCATACAGAGATCAGGCACGACCAATATCGGCGAACTTCGCCTGAGTGTGCTCGGCCAGGACGGCGGGCGCCAGTTCGACTTCCAGCCCACGTCGCCCGGCACTGACATAAATGGTCGTAAAACCCTCGGCGGAATGATCGATGAAGGTCCGCAGACGTTTTTTCTGCCCCAACGGACTGATGCCGCCCAGCAGATAACCCGTGGAGCGTTGCGCGGCGGCCGGGTCGGCCATTTCTACTTTTTTCACTCCTGCGGCGTGGGCGAGCCCTTTGAGGTCGAGGCTTCCGACGACCGGCACCACCGCCACCAGCAATTCACCTTTTTCACTGGCCGCCAGCAGCGTCTTGAACACCTGCGCCGGCTCCAGCCCCAGTTTTTCCGCGGCCTCAAGTCCGTAGGACGCGGCCTTGGGGTCATGTTCGTAACTGTGCACGCGATGTTCGGCACGAACTTTTTTCAACAAGTCCAACGCAGGGGTCATGGCAGCTCCAGGCTCGGCAGTGGCAAAAGATCCTGCGCCGGATTCTAGGCCATCGCCACATAAAAGGCTCTACTGCGCGCCACGTTTCCCGTGGCTTGCAGGCCGACAAGAGGATCGTCGGTGAGGTGACCAGAAGGATCATTCACATGACTGATAGTTTATTTGTGACTGACGGTTCACTTTCGACCTTTGACAGCTTTGTTTCTTGTCTATATTTTTTCGAATCTGAATAATACAAGAATCATCGTCATCGCAGCACCCAGCAGTAAACCGGGATCAGGATGGGGATCCTGCCCCGGCGAAGATCGCGCCTTGCCCTGTCGGCAAACGCGCCAGACAACAACAAAAACCGAGGTTTTCAATGACAACTGCGTTACAGCAACCATCGCTCTCGAGCCAGTGCCTGGCCGAGTTTCTGGGTACTGCACTGCTGATCTTTTTCGGTACGGGCTGCGTCGCCGCGCTCAAGGTCGCGGGTGCGAGTTTCGGCCTGTGGGAAATCAGCATCATCTGGGGCGTCGGCGTGAGCATGGCGATCTACCTCACCGCCGGTGTTTCCGGCGCGCACCTGAACCCGGCCGTCAGCATTGCCCTGAGCATTTTTGCCGACTTCGAAAAGCGCAAACTGCCGTTCTACATGCTTTCCCAGGTCGCCGGCGCCTTCTGCGGCGCGCTGTTGGTTTACACGCTGTACAGCAATCTTTTCTTCGATTTCGAACAGACCCACCACATGGTTCGTGGCTCGGCCGCCAGCCTGGAGCTGGCGTCGGTGTTCTCCACCTTCCCGAACCCTGCCCTGTCGACCGCCCAGGCATTCCTGGTCGAGGTGATCATCACTGCGATCCTGATGGGTGTGATCATGTCTCTGACCGACGATAACAACGGCCTGCCGAAAGGTCCGCTGGCGCCGCTGCTGATTGGTCTGCTGATCGCCGTGATCGGCAGTTCGATGGGCCCGCTGACCGGTTTTGCGATGAACCCGGCCCGTGACTTCGGTCCGAAACTGATGACTTTCTTTGCAGGCTGGGGTGAAATTTCCTTCACCGGCGCCCGTGAAATCCCGTACTTCCTGATTCCGATTTTTGCACCGATTGTCGGTGCCTGCCTCGGCGCTGCCGGGTATCGCGGGCTGATTGCCCGTCACCTGACCGGCGCCACACCTGCTACAAAGGATGCAGTACCGGCCATTGACGGCAAACCAAGAACCTCTTGAAACAGTCGGCGCGGGTTCCTGCCCATATCGAGCCCGCGTCACGGCCCACTCTCCCTTATTTCGTCCAAGGCAATCGACATGACCGACATTCAGAACAAGAACTACATCATTGCCCTCGATCAGGGTACGACCAGTTCCCGCGCAATCATTTTCGACCGCGATGCGAACGTGGTCTGCACCGCACAACGCGAATTCGCCCAGCATTACCCGCAGGCCGGCTGGGTCGAACACGACCCGATGGAAATCTTCGCCACCCAGAGCGCGGTGATGGTCGAAGCCTTGGCCCAGGCCGGTCTGCATCATGATCAGGTGGCCGCCATCGGCATCACCAACCAGCGTGAAACCACCGTGGTCTGGGACAAGACCACCGGCCGCCCGGTCTACAACGCGATCGTCTGGCAATGCCGCCGCAGCACCGAGATCTGCCAGCAGCTCAAGCGCGACGGGCATGAAGACTACATCCGCGACAACACCGGCCTGGTCACCGACCCGTACTTCTCCGGCACCAAACTGAAGTGGATTCTCGACAACGTCGAAGGCAGCCGTGAACGCGCCCGCAACGGCGAGCTGCTGTTCGGCACCGTCGACAGCTGGCTGATCTGGAAATTCACCGGCGGCAAGGTGCACGTCACCGACTACACCAACGCCTCGCGCACCATGCTCTTCAACATCCATACGCTCGAGTGGGATTCGAAGATGCTGGAGATCCTCGACATTCCTCGCGAAATGCTGCCGGAAGTCAAAGCCTCCTCGGAAATCTACGGTCGCACCAAGAGCGGCATCGCCATCGGCGGTATCGCCGGTGACCAGCAGGCTGCATTGTTCGGCCAGATGTGCGTGGAGCCGGGTCAGGCGAAAAACACCTACGGCACCGGTTGCTTCCTGCTGATGAACACCGGCGACAAAGCGGTGAAATCACAACACGGCATGCTCACCACCATCGCCTGCGGCCCGCGCGGCGAAGTGGCCTACGCGCTCGAAGGTGCGGTATTCAACGGTGGTTCGACCGTGCAGTGGCTGCGTGATGAACTGAAAATCGTCAACGACGCCCACGACACCGAATACTTCGCCAATAAGGTGAAGGACAGCAACGGCGTCTATCTGGTGCCGGCCTTCACCGGTCTGGGCGCCCCCTACTGGGACCCGTATGCCCGTGGCGCACTGTTCGGCCTGACTCGCGGCGTGCGTGTGGATCACATCATTCGCGCAGCCCTGGAATCGATCGCCTACCAGACCCGCGATGTCCTCGACGCCATGCAACAGGACTCCGGCGAACGCCTCAAAGCCCTGCGCGTGGACGGTGGTGCGGTGGCGAACAACTTCCTCATGCAGTTCCAGGCCGACATCCTCGGCACGCAGGTCGAGCGTCCGCAAATGCGCGAAACCACCGCATTGGGCGCTGCCTATCTGGCCGGCCTGGCGTGCGGTTTCTGGGGCAGCCTGGAAGAGCTGCGCGGCAAGGCAGTGATCGAGCGCGAATTCGCACCGAGCCTGGACGAAGCGGCGAAAGAGAAACTGTACAAGGGCTGGAAAAAAGCCGTCAGCCGTACCCGTGACTGGGAACGTGAGGACGCTGAATAAGCCAGTCTGAGGACTGGTAACGGCATGTAACTGGTCGGGAGCGGATTCCTGCGGCATCATGGGCAAATTTTGCACGGCAGCCCAAAGGAAGCCCCATGAATCTGCCTCCCCGTCAGCAGCAAATCCTCGAGCTGGTCCGCGAACGCGGCTATGTGAGCATCGAGGAAATGGCCACGTTGTTCGTTGTTACCCCGCAGACCATCCGCCGCGACATCAATCAGCTCGCGGAAGCCAATCTGCTGCGTCGCTACCATGGTGGCGCCGCCTATGATTCCAGCGTCGAGAATACCGCCTACGCGATGCGCGCCGATCAGATGCGTGATGAGAAGCAACGTATCGGTGAAGCCGTCGCCGCACAGATTCCCGATCACGCCTCGCTGTTCATCAACATCGGCACCACCACCGAATCCATTGCCCGCGCCCTGCTCAACCATAGCCATCTGAAAATCATCACCAACAACCTGCACGTCGCCTCGATGCTCAGCGCCAAGGATGATTTCGATGTGCTGCTGACGGGCGGCAACGTACGTCGCGACGGTGGCGTGGTAGGTCAGGCGAGCGTGGACTTCATC
Source organism: Pseudomonas sp. BW7P1 (assembly GCF_024981055.1). Classification (NCBI taxonomy): domain Bacteria; kingdom Pseudomonadati; phylum Pseudomonadota; class Gammaproteobacteria; order Pseudomonadales; family Pseudomonadaceae; genus Pseudomonas; species Pseudomonas sp. BW7P1. The sequence goes on from NZ_CP103374.1 coordinate 5,007,948, forward strand.
AATCAGTTCAAGGTGGATTTCGCGCTGGTGGGCATCAGCGGCATCGACGAAGACGGCAGCCTGCTCGACTTCGATTACCAGGAAGTGCGGGTATCCCAGGCGATCATTGCCAATGCGCGACAGGTGATCCTGGCAGCGGACTCCAGCAAGTTCGGGCGGAACGCGATGATCCGTCTCGGCCCGATCAGCCTGATCGATTGCCTGGTCACCGATCAGCAACCGGTACCGGCCCTGGCGCAACTGCTGAGTCAGCACAAGATTCGTCTGGAAGTCGTTTAACTCCTTACATCCTCAGCGCCTGTACTGGTGCCTTCGTCGGATCGCCGCCCGGAGCAAGCCCACTCCCACAGTGTCTGTTGCGTTCATCAGCTCTGTGAACAACGAAAGTCCTGTGGGAGCGGGCTTGCCCCGGGCGGCGATCCGACGAAAGCGATCTCACAAGCGCCCCTTTCCGCGCCCTGACGCGCATTTCATGTTCGAATATTTTCCTTTCGCCGCCCTTCGATGAGTTTTTTCAATCGAAGTCGGCTGGCTGTGCGCCTCTTAATGGGCTACCATTTTCGTAAATGAACATTCATGTTCGATTTCCAAGACATAAAACCAAAAGAACCCGAGGCCAGCCGATGTCCACCTCTACCTTGCGTACGCCCCCCATCTCCGAGATCTACGACCTCGCCGTTATCGGCGGCGGGATCAATGGCGTGGGGATCGCAGCGGATGCCGCCGGTCGCGGTCTCTCGGTGTTCCTTTGCGAAAAGGACGATCTGGCCAGCCACACCTCGTCCGCCAGCAGCAAGCTGATCCATGGCGGCTTGCGCTACCTCGAACATTACGAATTCCGCCTGGTGCGTGAAGCCCTGGCCGAGCGTGAAGTGTTGCTGGCCAAGGCCCCGCATATCGTCAAGCCAATGCGTTTCGTGCTGCCGCACCGTCCGCATCTGCGTCCGGCATGGATGATCCGTGCCGGCCTGTTCCTGTATGACAACCTCGGCAAGCGCGAAAAACTCGCCGGTTCGAAAAGCCTGAAGTTCGGCGCCGACAGCGCGCTGAAAAGCGAAATCAGCAAAGGCTTCGAATACTCCGACTGCTGGGTCGACGACGCCCGCCTCGTCGTATTGAACGCCATGGCTGCCCGCGAGAAAGGCGCGCACATCCATACCCAGACCCGTTGCGTCAGCGCCCGTCGCGCCAAGGGCCTGTGGCACCTGAACCTGGAACGCGCCGACGGCAGCCTGTTTTCGATCACCGCCAAAGCGCTGGTGAACGCCGCCGGCCCGTGGGTCGCCAAGTTCATACGCGACGACCTGAAGATGGAGTCGCCGTACGGCATCCGCCTGATCCAGGGCAGCCACATCATCGTGCCGAAGCTGTACGAAGGCGATCACGCGCACATTCTGCAAAACGAAGATCAGCGCATCGTTTTCACCATTCCGTACCTGAACAACCTGACGCTGATCGGCACCACCGACCGCGAATACACCGGCGACCCGGCCAAAGTGGCGATCACCGACGGCGAAACCGATTACCTGCTCAAAGTGGTCAACGCTCACTTCAAGAAGCAGATCAGCCGTGAGGACATCCTGCACACCTACTCGGGCGTACGCCCGCTGTGCAACGACGAATCCGACAACCCGTCGGCCGTGACCCGCGACTACACCCTGGCGTTGTCCGGCAGCACCGAAGAAGCGCCGCTGCTGTCGGTGTTCGGCGGCAAGCTGACCACCTACCGCAAACTGGCCGAATCGGCGATGGCGCAATTGATGCCGTTCTTCACACAGATGCGCCCGAGCTGGACGGCCACCGCCACCCTGCCCGGCGGTGAAGACATGACCACGCCGCAGGCCCTGAGTGCGCTGATCCGCGACAAGTTCGACTTCGTTCCAAGCGAAATTGCCCGCCGCTGGGCCACCACCTACGGGAGCCGTACCTGGCGCATGCTCGAAGGCGTGGACACCCTCGCCGACATGGGCGAACACATCGGCGGTGGTCTCTACACCCGTGAAGTCGATTACCTGTGCGCCGAAGAATGGGCAACCACAGCCCATGACATCCTGTGGCGCCGCAGCAAACTGGGCCTGTTCACCACCCCGGCCGAGCAGGAAAAACTGGCGGCCTACCTGAACCAGGTCGAGCAGAACCGCAACAAGATCGAAGCGGCCTGATCTTCAGGCCACTCAAACGAAAGCCCCTGAATCGCGAGATTCAGGGGCTTTTGCGTTACTGCGCCAGGTGCAGCAGGAGGAAATCGATGAACGCCCGGGATTTGTGTGGCAGATGCGCGGTGTTAGGGAAAACGACGTTGATCGACTGCGAAGGCAACGCATACGCCGGCAACAGGCGAACCAGGCGTCCGCTGGCGATATCATCCTCGACCACCCAGCCCGGCAGCACCGAGACGCCGAGTGACGACAAGGTCATCGAACGAATCGCCGTCGAGGAATTGGATTCGAAATGGCTGGTGCCATTGACCTCCACCGCACACCCCTGATCATCGCGCAAAACCCATTGCGTAGGCGCCTGCAGATTGCTGTTGGCAATCCAGGGCACACCGTTCAGATCCTGCGGCTGCGCCACCGGGTAACGTTCGAGAAATGCCGGAGTCGCCACCAGCACGATCTGATAATCCGCCAGCTTGCGACTCTTGAAGGCCGAATCCGCCAGATTGCCAAGACGCACGACCAGATCCAGTTTTTCCGCCACCAGATCATTCAACGAAGAGTTGAAGTTGTAGCTCAGGCGAATTTCCGGATAACGCTCGCTGAATAACGGGATCAACGGAAGAATGAACTTCTCGCCATATTCACTGGTTGAACTGATTCGTAACTTTCCGGAAACCCGGTTATTACCCTTGAGCACATTATCAAAGGCATTATCGATATCGGCGACAATGCCCTTGAACTCTTCATAAAAGTCCTGACCTATTTCAGTCAGCGATATGTTTCGGGTGTTGCGGATCAGCAGCGTCGCCGAAAGAACTTCTTCCAGTGCCTTGACATGCAGGCTGGCCATGGCTTTGCTGATACTCAGATAGTTCGCGGCCTTGGTGTAAGAACCGAAATCGACTACGGCAAGAAATGTCTGAACCCGATTCAGATGAGCATGCATGGCGGTAGCGTTCACTGTTTAATTCCTTCAAACATTGTTTCAAGGATAGTCGTATCGACACTCCAAGTCCATCGCCCCTATGCTTTGCGACAAAGAGGAAACAACAATGAACTATCGCTACAAGATCGCGCTGATCTTTCTGATCGGCTTTTTTATTGACTGCATAAACATATTCATGTCTGCCGTGGCATTGCCAAGTATCTCGGCAACATTGCAAGTAAGCAGTTCTTCGGTGGCCTGGGTGGCCAATGCCTACATCCTCGGTCTGACGCTGATCATTCCTGTCAGCACCTGGCTGGCCGGGCGCTTCGGCAGCCGCGAGATTCTCACCGCCTCGATGCTGGTGTTTACCGGGTCCGTGTGGATGTGCGGCCTGGCCGACAGCTTCCATGAATTGGTGATCTGGCGCTTCGTCCAGGGCATCGGTGGCGGGTTGCTGATTCCGGTGGGCCAGGCGTTGACCTTCAACCTGTTCCAGGGTGAGCAACGGGCGAAAATCTCCACGCTGGTGATGGCCGTGGCCCTGATCGCCCCGGCGATTTCGCCGACCGTCGGCGGCATCATCGTCGACAGCAGTTCGTGGCGCTGGGTGTTCTACAGCAACATTCCGTTTTCGCTGATCGCCGCAGCACTGTCGTGGTTCTGGATCCGCGAAGCGCGCCCCACCAGCCTGCCACGCCCGGACATCCTCGGTTTGCTATTGGTCAGCGCCGCCCTGGGCAGCTTGCTGATGGGCATGTCGCTGTACGGCGGCGACTATCCTGCCATCGAAGCCATTGCCTGTGTCGCGGCAGGCCTGATGTTCGTGGCGCTGTACCTGCTGCACTACCGTCGCAAAAGCGACGCGATCATTGACCTGAGCCTGCTCAGGAGCAAAAAGCTCAGTACCTCGATCTTCATCTATTACGCAATTCCCGGCGTGTTCACCGGGGTCAACCTGATGAGCATCTTCTTTCTGCAGAACACCCTGCACTTCAGCGCACGCCTGACCGGCATGTTCATGATCCTCTACGCCATCGGCGCATTCATCGCGATGCTGCTCTGTGGCCGGGTCTACAACAGAATCGGCGCCCGACGCCTGTTCACCCTCGGCATGCTGCTGCACAGCGCCGGCATCGCCACCCTGATGCTGGTGAATGCACCGACCGATATCGAGGTCATCGTGATCGCCTACAGCCTGATGGGCATCGGCGGCGGGATCGGCGCCAACACCGCGCAAACCACCTCGCTGATGGACTTCAAGGGCGGCGAGACGCACAAGGCCAGCGTGATCTGGAACATCAACCGGCAGATGTCGTTCAGCGTCGGCGCGGCCCTGTTTCTGATGATCTACAACCTGCTGCTCAAACAATTCGACTCGACCCCGGCCTACCACGCCACGTTCGCGATTGCCGCGCTGGTCGGACTGTTCCCGCTGTTTCAAATGAGTCAACTGAACCCTCCAAAGGAATGCCATGAACAACAACCCGGTTGAACAAGCACGCCACAGCATCCACCACGTGCATGAGCTGATTCATCGCGTCTTCACCAATGCCGACGGCGCCGGCGAAGCCGCCATCGCGCCGCTGATGGATGTCTTCAGCGAAGACTTCAGCATGGTCACCACCTCGGCCGCCGTGGTCGGTCGGGCCCAGGTCGAGCAACTGTTCAAAGGGGCGGTCGGTGCCCGACCAGGCCTTGAGATCGATATCAGCGACCTGCACACGATCTGGCACGAAGGCCCGACCGTCGCCCTGCGCTACAAGGAAACCCATCGCCAGAACCAGCGCGAGACTTCGCGCATTTCCGTGGCGATCCTGCGCGTGCATCAGCACAGCACCCGTTGGCTGTACCTGCACGAAACGCCGCTGCCCCAGGAAAACCCGGCATGAATTACACCGTTACCCATTGCCGGATGCTGTCGGCATCGATCAAGGAAATCACCGTCAGCGGCGCCCCCGCCGCTACGGAATCTGCCCACGCCGGAGCGCACTTCAAATGGCTGATAGCGCCTTCGGGCGAATGGCGTCATTACTCCACCGTAGAGCTGGGCGACTGCGCCGAAGGTCAATTCACCTTCGCCATCCGTCTCAGTGACGAATCCGCCAGCAGCCAGTACCTGCACTCGCTGGCGGTCGGGGATCAGGTGCAGCTTGAAGGCCCGTTCAACACCTTCAACTACCCGCTCGACAGCCGCTCCGGCCGCGACATCGCCATCGCTGGCGGCATCGGCATCACCCCGTTGACCGGCATCCTGCGCCATCTGACAGCGCTGGAGCGTTCGCCACACCTGCATTACTTCGCCCGCAGCGCTGACGATGCGGCCTATGCCGAAGCGCTGCGCGCACTGCTGCAGGAACGGATGAGCCTGCACCTGTCCGGTCAACGCCCGACGATTCACCAGGTGCTCGCCGACCTGAGCCCCGAAGACCGGCTCTACGTCTGCGGCCCGGCAGCGATGCTCAACGACATCCTGAGCCATGCCGAATCCGCCGGACTGCCCCGCGATCGCATCCATCTGGAAGTGTTCAACGTCGCCACGGACGAAAGCGCCAAAGGCTTCACGGTCGAGGCGGCGGATTCCGGCGTGAGCATCGAGGTCGGCCCCGACCAGAGCTTGCTCGAAGCCCTCGAAGCCGCCGGCCTCGACCCGATCTCCGATTGTCGTCGCGGCGAGTGCGGTGTCTGCGCGCTGGACGTGCTGGAAGGCGACGTCGAGCACCGGGACTTCATCATGAGCGAACAAGAAGCGGCCTGCAGCGCACGGATCTATCCCTGCGTTTCCCGGGCGAAAAGCCAGCGCCTGAAACTGGCGATCTGAAGAGGACTCCCCGTTGGACAACTATTTCAATGGCAGAGAAGTGCACAAGTCTCTGTTCCTTGATCAACAACTGTTCGAACAGGAGCAACAGCGTGTCTTTGCCGCCAGCTGGTGCTACCTGGGCCACGACAGCCTGATCCCCGAGACCGGCGACTATTTCACCGCGACCCTCGCCGGCCGACCGCTGGCAATGGTGCGTCAGAAGAACGGTGACATCGTGGTGCTGCACAACCGCTGCCCGCACAAAGGTGTGAAAGTGCTGGCCGAAGCGCGTGGCAATGTGGGCCGCTTCATGCGTTGCCCCTATCACGCCTGGACGTTCAAGACCGACGGCGAGCTGCTGAGCATCCCGGTGAAAAAGGAATACGACGACTGCGACCTGAGCAGTTGCTCGGCCCACAAGGGCATGCAACCTGTCGCGGCGGTGCGCAACTATCGCGGCTTCGTGTTCGTACGCCTGAGTGAAACCGGTATGGGCTTCGACGAGTTTTTCGGCGAGTCGCTGTCGACGCTGGACAACATGGTCATGCGCTCTCCGCAAGGTCAGCTGCGTGTGGTCGGTCAACCGCTGCTGCACAGGCATCGCTGCAACTGGAAGATGGTGGTCGACAACCAGACCGACACCTGCCACCCGATGATCGCCCACGAATCCTCGGCGGGCGAAGCCATCCGCCTGTGGAAGGAAACCGGCGACCAGAGCCGGCCTGCGCCGATGGCCGTGGAGTTGTTCTCGCCGTTCATGGGCTCGTACGAATTCTTCGCCGGCATGGGCATCCGCGTCTGGCCCAACGGCCATGGACACACCGGGGTCAGCAACTCGATCCACAAGGCCTACACGAGCATTCCCGGTTATTGGGAACTGATGGTGGAAAGCTACGGCGAAGACCAGGCCCGGGCCATTCTCGACGACACCCGTCACAACACCGTGTATTTCCCCAACCTGATGGTCAAGGGCCCGATCCAGACCCTGCGGGTGATCCGCCCGGTGAGCGCGCAGGAAACCGTCGTCGAGTCATGGATCTTCGAGCTGCAAGGTGCTCCGGTACAGTTGCTGGAGCGGACCGTGCAGTACAACAACCTGATCAACTCGCCGTGCTCGATGGTCGCCCATGACGACGTGGAGATGTACGAGCGGGCCACGGAAGGTCTGCACAGCGATGCCAACGAATGGGTCAACGTCGCTCGCCTGTTCGAACCGGGCGAGACCCACGACCAGACGCGCGTGGTGTCCGGCACCAGTGAACTGGCGATGCGCAACTTCTACGACACTTGGCAAAACCTGATGCGGAACGACCATGCACCACGATCAAACTGAACGGGCCATCGAGCGTTTGCTCGAGACCGAAATGCACCTGCTCGACCAACAGGACTTTGAAGCCTGGCAACAATTGCTGAGCGACGACTACACCTACTGGATTCCGATGACCCGCGATCAACGCAGCCCGCTGCACGAGTCCTCGCTGGTGTATGAAGACCGCTTTCTGACCACCCTGCGTATCAACCGTCTGGACAATGCCCGCAACTTTTCCCAGCAGCCGAAAAGCCGCTGCCTGCACATTGCCCAGCGACCACGGATCACGATTGAAGAGCCGTCGTACAGCGCCGTCGCCAGCAGCAACCTGCTGTATTGCGAAGCCCGTGGCGACCGCGAATGGCATTACCCGGCCACCGTCGAACATCGTCTGATCAACCTCGACGGCGAGTGGAAAATCCAGGGCAAGAAAATCCTCTTGCTCAATCCCGACCGCGCGCTCGAAAGCCTGCAGCTCATCATCTGACCGACCGAGAATTACCCCTGTGAACTCCATGAACAATCCTGCCAGCCAGGCTACCGCGTGCCTGTCTTTCCCCTATGTCGACCTGCTTTACGATTACGGTCAGTTCCTGCGCAACGCCGACCAGGCCATCGGCTGCCTGCCGGCGCACACCGCGGAAAAACACATCGGCATCGTCGGCGCCGGCCTGACCGGGCTGGTAGCGGCCTATGAACTGCTGCGTGCCGGTGCCCGTCGCGTGACCCTGTTCGAGGCCGAGGAAAGCCATATCGGCGGCCGTTTGCTGACCCAGTGCTTCGATGCAGAACAACCGCAGTTCATCGCGGAAATGGGCGCCATGCGCTTTCCGCCGAGCGAGGTCGGGCTGTTCCATTACCTGAACAAATTCGGCATCCAGACCACCGAAGCCTTTCCCGATCCGGGGGTGGTCGATACCGAACTGCATTACCGTGGCGAGACCCACCACTGGCCCGCGATGCAGCCGCCGCCGGCATTGTTCAGTACCGTGCACCAGGGCTGGAATGCCTTTTTGCGCGAAGGCGCCGTGCTGGACGACGGCACCCACCTTGCCCCGCCGCTGCTGCTGACCGATTTGCTCAAACAACACAACTTCCGTGAAGTGCAGCCGGAATGGCAACGCTATCTGGACTGCTTCGGCGACAGCTCGTTCTACTCGGCCATGGTGCGCATCTTCACCAGCCAGAACCCGCCGGGCGGCAAGGCCTGGCGCAAACCGGAAGACTTCCACCTGTTCGGCTCGCTGGGCATCGGCTCCGGTGGTTTCCAGTCGGTCTATCGCGCCTCGTTCACCGAAATCCTGCGGCTGGTGGTCAACGCACTGGAGGTCAATCAGCGACTGGTACCGAACGGTATTTCTTCGCTGGCAGAACTGATCGCCGACACACGCTTCAACGGCATGCAGCTGCGCGACATGATTTGCCGCACGCGCATCGAATCGATCAACAAGGGCGCCGACGGGCAAATCCTGCTGGCCGGCAGCAACGGCGAAACCTATGCCTGCGACCGGGTGATCACCACCACGACGACCCGCGCCTTGCAGGTCAATCTCAAGCTCACGCAGAACCAGGCATTCGTGAACCGTGACGTGGCCCGGGCGATCAACGAAACCCACATGGTCGGCTCGTCCAAGCTGTTCATCCTGACCAAAGACAAGTTCTGGCTCAAACACGGCCTGGCGCAGAACATCCAGACCGACACTCTGGTCAAGGGCGTGTACTGCCTGGATTACGCTCCGCAGGATCCGGACTCGTGGGGCGTGGTGCTGATCAGTTACACCTGGGAAGACGACTCGCACAAGATGGTCTCCATGACCGACAAGGTACAGCGTTGCCTGCGGCTGGTGGATGAACTGGCGATGAGTGCCCCGGAATTCGCCCGTCACCTGGTTCCGCTCGACGGCGACTATCAGCGCTACGTGCTCGAATACGACTGGCTGACCGACAAGCACGCCCTCGGCGCCTTCAAGCTGAATTTCCCCGGCGACGACATCTATTCCGAACGGCTGTTCTATCAGTTCCGCACCGCCCTCGACCCGCGCCAGGACACCGGGCTTTATCTGGCCGGCTGCGGCGCATCGTTCACCGGCGGCTGGGCCGAAGGCTCGATCCAGACGGCCCTGAACGCAGCATGTTCGGTCATCAGCAGCCTGGGTGGCGATCTGATCGACGGCAATCCGCTCGACGGTCTGGTCCCGCAATACCGCTACTGCTGATGGCGCCCTCCTCTTTTCGCCGAGACCTTCCATGTACAGTCAGTTATCCATCGAACAGCTCGTCAACGGATTGCGCCGTGGCGAGCTCTGCCTCGACACCTGGCAGCAAGCCCTGCGCGAGCGCCACGAAAAAACGCAACATCTGAACAGTTTCATCACCTTCGATCCGACGGCGCTGGGCCATGCCCCGGAGGCTGATCGCCTGGCGCCGCTTTACGGGCTGCCGGTGTCCTTCAAGGACAACATCAATGTCCGCGGCATGCCGACCACCGCCGGCACGCCCGGCCTGGCCGATTACCGGCCGCAGCACGATGCCGGCATCGTGGCGCGCTTCAAGCAATTGGGCGCGCGCGTGGTGGGCAAGAACAACATGCACGAACTGTCGTTCGGCGTGACCTCGGCCAACCATAGCCACGGCAGGGTCATCAACCCGGCGAACGAACGTCACAGCGCCGGGGGCAGCAGCGGTGGCTGTGCCGCCGCCGTCGCCGCCGGGCTGGTACCGTGCGCGGTGGGCACCGACACCGGCGGTTCGGTGCGCATTCCGGCGGCCTTCTGCGGGATCGTCGGCCTGCGCCCGACCACCGGCGAGTATCCGGTCGACGGCATTGTCCCGGTCTCGCAGACCAAGGACACCCCGGGCCTGCTGACACGCACGGTGGAAGACTGTCGGTTCGTTCACGGCCACCTCACCGGCCAGCACGTCACGCCGCTGCGCGAGGATCGACCGCTGCGCATCGGCCTGCCCGAACGCTTCCTCTGGGCCGATCTGGACGACAACGTCAGCCGTGACTGCCGCGCCGCCATCGATGCACTCGCCAGCGCAGGCGTAGAGTTCGTACCGATCAACGACGCGGTGATCGGTGAGATAAACGAATACATCCAGTTTCCGCTGCCGATCTACGAATTCTTCATCGATTTCCCACGCTTCCTGATGAAGGAAGGCCGCGGCGGAGATTTTCTCGACGTCCTGGCGCAAATCGCAGATCCCGGCATCAAGAAAATCCTCACCACGCAACTGGAAAGCCCGGCAATTTCCTACACCGATTATGTGCAGGCATTGATGGGCAAAGTCCGGCTGGAGCAGGAGTACCGGCAGCTGTTCGAGCATCACCGACTGGACTTGATGGCCTACCCGACGGTCAGTTGCAGCGCGCCGCTGCTGACTGATTGCGCGGATGAAAGCCATTTCGAGCGGTTCGTGCGCAATACCGACCCGGCCAGCAATCTCGCAGCGCCGAGCATCACCGTACCGGTGGCGGCACCGGGCGCTCTGCCGGTAGGCCTGTCGTTCGATGCACTGCCGGGGCAGGACCTTTTCCTGTTGCAGGCCGTGAGCCGGCTGTCAGCACCGTTGAACATCCGATGAACGCCGCTCGCCCCGAGAGGGGCGAGCTGGAGCGATCCGTCATAACAATATCTATGCAGGCCCTGCCATGCGTGCCACCTCACTCGATTCACCCGCTTCATCCTCCGTCCTCGAACGGCCGCCCTCGATCCTGGGCGGCGCCATGATCATCGGCGGCACCATCGTTGGCGCGGGAATGTTTTCCCTGCCGGTCATCATGTCCGGGCTGTGGTTCTACGGTTCGGTCGCGGTGCTGGTGTTTGCCTGGCTCTGCACCCTGCATTCGGGCCTGATGATTCTCGAGGCCAACCTCAACTACCACGAAGGGGCGAGTTTCTCGACCATCACTCGTGATCTGCTGGGGCATGCCTGGAGCCGGATCAACGGTCTGAGCATCGTCTTCGTGCTCTATACCCTGACCTACGCCTACATTTCCGCCAGCGGTTCAGTGATCCATCACACCGTGCAGTCCATGGGCATCTCGCTGTCGCCGCGCCTCGGCGGGCTGGGTTTTACCGTGCTGGTGGCGTTCATCGTCTGGCTCAGTACCTCGGCGGTGAGCCGGATGACCACTGTGGTGTTCGGCGCAAAGATTCTGGCGTTTTTCCTGACCTTCGGCGGTCTGCTCGGCCATGTACAACCGGCCACGCTGCTCGACCTGAACGGCGGCGACAGCCGTTACTGGCCCTACCTGCTGGTGACCCTGCCCTTCTGCCTGACCTCGTTCGGTTTCCACGGCAATGTGCCGAGCCTGATGAAACATTTCGGCAAGGACCCTCGGCGCATCCGCGCCTGCCTGCTGGGCGGCACGCTGATTGCGCTGGGCCTGTATCTGGTGTGGATGCTGTGCAGCATGGGCAATATTCCCCGCGAAGCCTTCAAGGACATCGCCCAGCGCGGCGGCAACATTGATGTGCTGATCAGCGCTCTCGGTTCGCGCCTGGACAGCGCCCATGTCGACCTGTTGCTGACCTTCTTCTCAAACTTCGCCGTGGCCTGCTCGTTTCTCGGCGTGACCCTGGGCCTGTTCGATTATCTGGCCGACGTACTCGGCTTCGACGATCAGCCCATGGGCCGCCTGCGAACGGCTGCCGCCACCTTCCTGCCGCCGATGTTCTGCGGGTTTCTCTGGCCGGAAGGCTTCATTCATGCCATCGGCTTCGCCGGGCTGGCCGCAACGCTCTGGGCCGTGATCACCCCGGCGCTGCTGGCCCGGGCCTCGCGCGCACGCTTTGGCAGCCCGCATTACCGCGTCTGGGGCGGCACGCCCATGATTGTTCTGGTGCTGTTTTTCGGAGTGATCTGCGCGGTCTCGCACCTGCTGTTTACCCTGGACCTGCTGCCCGTCTGGCGCTGAGCCGTCAGCATTCGGTTTTCCGAACACGACCTGTCGGTCGGTTCGGATAACCGGATCAAAAACGTCCAAAAAAGCCATCCCAAAACTTTAATCGTCATAGAAATCAACCAGTTAACCTGTCGCAACTGGTCTGGCACGACTCATGCTCTACACTCCTTCGACGAATGCCTGTTGCGCCAGCACAATAGGAGCCGTCAGGCATTCGAAGTACAAAAGGGCCCGCTCAACCGGCTCCATAAAAAAAACAATGTCGAGGAAAATTTGATGCGCATCGTTCCCCATATCCTGGGCGCAGCCATTGCTGCCGCTCTGATCAGCACACCAGTTTTCGCTGCCGAGCTCACCGGCACCCTTAAGAAGATCAACGATTCCGGCACCATCACCCTCGGACATCGTGACAGCTCCATTCCGTTCTCCTACCTCGCCGATGCTTCGGGCAAACCCGTGGGCTACTCCCACGACATTCAGGTCGCTATCGTCGAAGCCCTGAAAAAGGACCTGAACAAGCCCGACCTGAACGTCAAATACAACCTGGTGACCTCGCAGACCCGTATTCCGCTGGTGCAGAACGGCACCGTGGACATCGAGTGCGGTTCCACCACCAACAACGCCGAACGCGCCCAGCAGGTCGCCTTCACCAACAACATCTTCGAAATCGGCACCCGTCTGCTGGTCAAGAAAGACAAGGAAGGCAAGCCTTCCTATGCCGACTTTGCCGATCTGAAAGGCAAGAACGTCGTGACCACCGCCGGCACCACCTCCGAGCGCATCATCAAGGCGATGAACGCCGACAAGCAGATGGGCATGAACGTCATCTCCGCCAAGGACCATGGCGAAGCCTTCAACATGCTGGAGAGCGGCCGCGCCGTCGCCTTCATGATGGACGACGCCCTGCTGGCCGGCGAAAAAGCCAAGGCCAAGAACCCGGACGGCTGGGTCATCACCGGCACTCCACAGTCCTTCGAAGTCTATGCGTGCATGGTCCGCAAGGACGACCCGGCCTTCAAGAAGGCGGTAGACGACGCCATCGTCGCGCTCTACAAGTCCGGCGAGATCAACAAGATCTACAGCAAGTGGTTCGAAAGCCCGATCCCGCCGAAAGGTCTGAACCTGAACTTCTCGATGAGCGACAAGGTTAAAGAGCTGATCGCCAATCCGAGCGACAAGCCTGCACCCGACGTCAAGATCTGATACCTGATCTAACCTTGTTGCCTGAGGGAGCCAACCCTCCCTCGGGCGACAGTCAATACCTGCTGGTTTCAACTGGAACACTCGACCCGGTGGTTTTCGAGCCGATCGCGTGTGCCTGATTTTCACAATCAGGGCGGGAAAGGATCTTCCCCAGGCGGGCACTTGTACATCGATCGAATCGAGGGGAGACCCTAATGAATTACAACTGGGACTGGGGCGTGTTCTTCAAGTCCACCGGTGTGGGCAGCGAGACCTATCTCGACTGGTTCATCTCCGGCCTGGGCTGGACCATCGCCATCGCCATCGTGGCCTGGATCATCGCCCTGATACTCGGCTCGCTGCTGGGCATCATGCGCACCGTGCCGAACCGCATCGTATCGGGCATCGCGACCTGCTACGTCGAACTGTTCCGCAACGTGCCGCTGCTGGTTCAGCTGTTCATCTGGTACTTCCTGGTGCCCGATCTGCTGCCGGAAAACCTGCAGGAGTGGTACAAGCAGGACCTGAACCCGACCACCTCGGCCTACCTGAGCGTTGTCGTCTGTCTGGGCCTGTTCACCGCCGCCCGGGTCTGCGAACAGGTTCGCACCGGTATCCAGGCGCTGCCACGCGGCCAGGAATCCGCCGCCCGCGCCATGGGTTTCAAGCTGCCGCAGATCTACTGGAACGTGCTGCTGCCCCAGGCCTACCGGATCATCATTCCGCCGCTCACCTCGGAATTCCTGAACGTATTCAAGAACTCCTCCGTGGCCTCGCTGATCGGTCTGATGGAACTGCTGGCGCAAACCAAACAGACCGCCGAGTTCTCGGCCAACCTGTTCGAGGCGTTCACCCTGGCGACCCTGATCTATTTCACCCTGAACATGAGCCTGATGCTGCTGATGCGCATGGTCGAGAAGAAAGTCGCCGTGCCCGGCCTGATCTCCGTGGGGGGTAAATGATGGAATTCGATTTCAGTGGCATCGTCCCGGCCATTCCCGGCCTGTGGAACGGCATGCTGATGACCCTCAAGCTGATGGCGCTGGGCGTGGTCGGCGGGATCATCCTCGGCACCCTCCTCGCGTTGTGCCGTCTGTCCCATAACAGACTGCTGTCGAACCTCGCCGGCGCCTACGTCAACTATTTCCGCTCGATCCCGCTGCTGCTGGTGATCACCTGGTTCTACCTGGCGGTGCCGTTCGTGCTGCGCTGGATCACCGGCGAAGACACCCCGATCGGCGCGTTCACCTCGTGCATCGTGGCCTTCATGATGTTCGAAGCGGCGTACTTCTGCGAAATCGTCCGGGCCGGCGTGCAGTCGATCCCCAAAGGCCAGATGGGTGCCGCCCAGGCACTGGGCATGAACTACGGCCAGATGATGCGCCTGATCATCCTGCCCCAGGCGTTCCGCAAGATGACCCCGCTGCTGCTGCAGCAGAGCATCATCCTGTTCCAGGACACGTCGCTGGTCTACACCGTGGGCCTGGTGGACTTCCTCAACGCCTCGCGCGCCAGTGGCGACATCATTGGCCGTTCGAATGAGTTCCTGATCTTCGCAGGTCTCGTGTACTTCATCATCAGCTTTGCCGCCTCGCAGCTGGTCAAGCGTCTGCAAAAAAGGTTCGCCGTATGATCTCTATCAAGAACATCAACAAGTGGTATGGGGACTTCCAGGTGCTGACCAATTGCAGCACCGAGGTCAAGAAAGGTGAGGTGATCGTGGTCTGCGGTCCCTCCGGTTCGGGCAAGTCGACCCTGATCAAGTGCGTCAACGCCCTTGAGCCGTTCCAGAAAGGCGACATCGTGGTCGATGGCACCTCGATTGCCGACCCGAAGACCGACCTGCCGAAACTGCGTTCGCGCGTGGGCATGGTGTTCCAGCATTTCGAACTGTTCCCGCACCTGACCATCACCGAAAACCTGACCATTGCGCAGATCAAGGTGCTGGGCCGCAGCAAGGAAGAAGCGACCAAAAAAGGCCTGCAATTGCTGGAGCGCGTCGGCCTGTCGGCGCATGCCCACAAACACCCGGGCCAGCTGTCCGGCGGCCAGCAGCAGCGTGTGGCCATTGCCCGTGCGCTGGCGATGGACCCGATCGTCATGCTGTTCGACGAGCCGACTTCGGCGCTGGACCCGGAAATGGTCAACGAAGTGCTGGACGTGATGGTGCAACTGGCCCACGAAGGCATGACCATGATGTGCGTGACCCACGAAATGGGCTTTGCCCGCAAGGTGGCGGATCGGGTGATCTTCATGGACAAGGGCCAGATCATCGAAGACTGCAAGAAGGAAGAGTTCTTCGGCGATATCAGCCAACGCTCCGAACGCGCGCAGCATTTCCTCGAGAAAATCCTGCAGCACTAAAACACTGCGATCCCTGTGGGAGCGGGCTTGCCCGCGAAGGGGCCCTGTCAGTTGTCGATGATGTCGACTGACAGACCGCTATCGCTGGCAAGTCCGCTCCCACAGGGGCAGTGGCAGCTTTAAGGTAAGTGTTGTGGTTGACCCAAGGCATCTGTGATGAAATGCGACCCCAATCTCTATCGCGCAACCACGCCATCACTTGCCGTGAAACCCCGTCTGATCCGCCATCTGTTCCTGCCGCCGCTGATCATCGTTTTGATGGTCGGACTGGGTTACGCCGGCTTCTGGGTCAGTGAACACTTCGGCATTCGCAGCCTCAGCGAAAACGGCCAGCGCCAGCTCGAACTCAACGCCCGGGCCGTCGAAAGCGAAATCAGCAAATACACCTACCTGCCCAGCCTGCTGGAACTCGAATCCAGCGTTTCGCAGTTGCTCGACGACCCGACCCCGGAGCACCGGCAAACGGTCAACGATTATCTGGAAGGCCTGAACCGGCGCAGCCGCAGTCGGGCCATTTACGTCATGGACACCACCGGCCGGGTCATGGCCACCAGCAACTGGCGCGATGTCGACAGCTACCTGGGCGAAGACCTGTCGTTCCGTGCCTATTTCCAGAACGCGGTGCGTGGCCAGCCCGGACGCTTCTACGGGATCGGCAGCACCAACGGTGAACCCGGCTATTACCTGGCCCACGGCCTGGAAGAACACGGCAAGATCATCGGCGTCGCGGTGGTCAAGGTGCGCATGGAAGCCATGGAGGAGCGCTGGCAACGGGCACGTCTGGAAGCCTTCGTCAGTGACGAGAACGGCATCATCATTCTCTCCAGCGATCCGGCCCGGCGCCTGAAATCCGTGGTGCCGCTGAGCGACGAGACCAAGGAAAAACTTGCCCGCAGCCTGCAGTATTACTGGTTCCCGCTCAACGAACTGCAACCGCTGGCCCGGGAAACCCTGGCCGAAGGCGTGGAAAAACTCACCTTCCCGGCCAACAGCGAAGTGCTGCCGCAACAGGATCGCGATGAAGAGAACATCAGCTACCTGGCGCAAACCCGGCCATTGAGCGACACCCCGTGGAATTTCACCCTGCTCACGCCGTTGCAGGATCTGCGGCGCGAAGCGATCAATCAGGGGATTCTGGTGGCGGTCGCCTTCGCGCTGGTGGCGTTTCTGCTGATTGCCTGGAACGAGCGGCGCAAGGTCATCGCCACCCGCCTCGCCGCCCGCGAGGCCCTGCAGGAAGCCAACAATCAGCTGGAGCGTCGGATTACCGAACGCACCGCCGACCTGCGCGCCAGCAACGAACGGCTCAAGAGCCAGATCCGTGAACGCCGTCAGGCCGAAGAAACCCTGCGCCGCGCCCAGGACGAACTGGTGCAGGCCGGCAAACTCGCGGCCATCGGCCAGATGTCCACCAGCATCGCCCACGAACTCAACCAGCCGCTGGCGGCGATGCGCACGCTGTCGGGCAACACTGTACGTTTTCTGGAGCGCGGCCAGCTCGACGTCGCCAGCACCAATCTCAGAACCATCAACGACCTGATCGACCGCATGGGCCGGATCACCGCCAGCCTGCGCTCGTTCGCCCGGCGCGGCGACGACAAGGGCCGCGCCAGCCTTGGCAAAGCGGTGGACGCCGCGCTGCAAGTGCTGGGCGCACGGGTCGAACACGCCGCCCTGCAGATTCATCGCCGGTTCGACGACGTCCAGGTGCAAATCGACCAGACACGGCTGGAACAGATTCTGGTCAACCTGATCGGCAACGCCCTCGACGCCATGCAAGCACAACCGTTGCCGGAACTGTGGCTGGAAGGCGAAGCCTTCGACGGCAAATATCGCCTGCGAGTGCGCGACAACGGTCACGGCATCGACGCCGAAGCGCGCAAGCATCTGTTCGAGCCGTTCTTCACCACCAAACCCGGCGAGCAGGGCCTGGGCCTCGGCCTGACCCTCTCCGCCAGTCTGGCGGCCGCCACCGGCGGGCATCTGGGTGTCGAACACCCGGCCGGCGGCGGCACTACTTTCGTCCTCAGTTTACCGTTGGTAAGCCCTGACCCTGCCGAGCCAATATGAACAACGACCTTAGTGTGCTGATCGTCGAAGACGATCCCCATGTGCTGCTCGGCTGCCAGCAGGCACTGGCCCTGGAAGACATCCCCTGCATCGGCGTCGGCAGTGCCGAGGAAGCGCTGGAGCAGGTCGGTGACAACTTCGCCGGCATCGTCATCAGCGACATTCGCCTGCCCGGCATCGATGGCCTGGAACTGCTGACCCGCCTCAAGCAACGGGACCGCAGCCTGCCGGTGGTGCTGATCACCGGTCACGGCGACATCTCCATGGCCGTCGGCGCCATGCAGAAAGGCGCCTACGACTTCATGGAAAAACCGTTCTCCCCGGAACGGCTGGTGGACGTCGCCCGGCGTGCGCTGGAGCAACGCAGCCTGGCCCGCGAAGTCTCGTCCCTGCGTCGGCAACTGGCCGAACGCGATTCCCTTGAAGGACGGATCATCGGGCGCTCGCCGGCCATGCAGAACCTGCGCGAGCTGATCGCCAACGTCGCCGACACCTCGGCCAACGTGCTGATCGAAGGCGAAACCGGCACCGGCAAGGAACTGGTCGCCCGTTGTCTGCACGACTTCAGCCGTCGCCACGGCAAACAGTTTGTCGCCCTGAACTGCGGCGGTCTGCCGGAGAACCTGTTCGAAAGCGAAATCTTCGGCCACGAGGCCAACGCCTTCACCGGCGCCGGCAAGCGGCGCATCGGCAAGATCGAACACGCCGACGGCGGCACGCTGTTCCTCGATGAAGTGGAAAGCATGCCGCTGCCGTTGCAGATCAAACTGCTGCGGGTGTTGCAGGAGCGCACCCTCGAACGCCTCGGCTCGAACCAGAGCGTGGCGGTGGATTGCCGGGTGATCGCGGCGACCAAGTCCGACCTCGACGAATCGAGCAAGGCCGGGGAGTTTCGCAGTGACCTGTATTACCGCCTCAACGTGGTGACCCTGGAACTGCCACCGCTGCGCGAGCGCCGCGAAGACATCCTGCAACTGTTCGAACACTTCACCCAGCAGTCGGCCCTGCGCTTCGATCGCACCTTGCCGGAGCTGGACAACCAGACCCTGTCCAGCCTGATGAGCCACGACTGGCCGGGCAACGTGCGCGAGTTGCGCAACGTCGCCGAGCGCTTCGCCCTCGGTCTGCCGGCGTTCAAGAAGTCCGGTGCCGGCAGCGGCGGGCAGGGTCTGGCATTCGCCGAAGCGGTGGAAGCCTTCGAACGCAACCTGCTCAGCGATGCCCTGCAGCGCAGCGGCGGCAACCTGACCCAGGCCAGTCTGGAGCTGGGCATGGCCAAGACCACGCTGTTCGACAAAGTGAAAAAATACGGCCTGAGCCATTAAGCGAGAACGATGTGGATCTGATTTTCAAAGCCTTTCTCGGTGCGGCGGTGGTGGTGATCCTCGCCATGCTGGCCAAAACCAAAAACTATTACATCGCCGGTCTGGTGCCGCTGTTTCCAACCTTTGCCCTGATCGCCCACTACGTCGTCGGCAAGGGTCGCTCGGTCGATGACCTGAAGACCACCATCGTGTTCGGCATGTGGTCGATCATTCCGTACTTCGTGTATCTCGCGACGTTGTACGTGATGGTCGACCGGCTGCGCCTCGAAGCTTCGCTGGCCGTTGCCGCAGTGGCATGGCTGATGGCGGCGACCGTGCTGGTCAGCGTCTGGGTACGCCTGCACGCCTGACGCCCGAAAGGCTGGCCCGTCCCTTGCATTTACCCCGAAATGCCCGTCCGGCCGGCGCTCATGTTCGATGAGGCCGGTGTCTGGGAGGGTCTGCCAAGGGTGAATTGCGACCTTGAACATTTTAGATCTCGACCACAGCCTGACCGCTCAGGCCTCCATCGCGCGGCTGCTCGACAGTGGCCGTGCCCGGCGCCTGGACCTGCTTGACCTCGGCCCGAAACTGCGGCTCTGGTCCAGCGAACGCACCTTCCGCCGCTTTGCCGAACGCCTGCGCGAGCGTCCCCGACACAGCGGCCCTGCACCGGAAATCTTTTTCGTCGGCTCCGGCGACTACCACCATCTGACGCCTGCGTTCCTGACTGACCTGCCGGAGCCGGTGAGCCTGATCCACTTCGACAACCATCCCGACTGGGTGCACTTCGCGCCACGTCGCCATTGCGGCTCGTGGGTCAATCAGGCGCTGAAACTGCCGAACATCGAACGCATCGTCACACTCGGCCCGTGCAGCGACGATCTGCAAAATCCGCAGATCAAGGGCGGCAATCTCGGGGCGCTCAAGCGCGGGGTGTTGCAGCTGTTTCCGTGGCAGCACCCGCCGTCGAAAGTCTGGGGTCGGGTCGGTGACGGCGCCGGCCATCAGCAACAGGAAAACCTGCTGCACTGGCACAATCTGGCCGATCAGGACTGGTCGGCGTTTCTCGACCGGATGATCGCCAGTCTTCCGACCAAAGCCGTGTGGATCACCATCGACAAGGACGTGCTGGCCAGCGAAGACGCCGCGACCAATTGGGATCAGGGCCAGATGCGTCTGAGCCACTTGCTTCAGGCCATTCGCAGCCTGGTGGCCAGCAAGCGCGTGCTCGGCATCGACATTTGCGGTGAGTTCGCCCGTCCGGCCTTCAGCAACGCGTTCAAGCGCTGGGAAGCCAAGTCCGACCAGCCCCCGGCCGAACGCTGGAGCGAGACCGATCTGCTGCGCAACTCGGCGACCAATCAGGCGCTGATCGAGTTGTTCGAGGAGCTGTTCCCATGACCTTGACCGTGATTTTGCTGGTGGCGTTTTCCATCGTGCTGGACGTGACAGGCCAGCTCTGTTTCAAGCTCGGCCTGGACCGTTTGCCGGAACTGGAAGGCGGTTTTCGGCTGGGCGCGTTCTGGGGCCAGGTGTTCAATGCGCCGCTGCTGTGGTGCGGGATCGGCGCCTACGTGATTGAGTTTTTCGTCTGGCTCGAAGCGCTGTCCCGGGCGCCGCTGAGCCTGTTGTTTCCTGCGGCGGCGCTGGCCTATTGCGGCGTGGTGCTGGCCGGCAAACTGTTCCTCGGCGAAACCGTCAGCCGCCGGCGCTGGCTGGGCACCCTGGTGATTACGGCGGGCGTGATGCTCGTGTGTGTCGGCCATGCCTGATTCTCAACTGATACTCAAAAGGAATGGCTCGATGGACTGGCTGCACGGCCGTCTCGGCACCGTGGTGCTCTGGGCGTTGCTGATCATTCTGGAAAGTGGCGGACAGATCGCGACCAAGGTCGGTGGCGATCAACTGGGGCAAATGGACTTCACCCTGCAATGGCTGCTCGGCGTCGCCCAGGCGCCGGGCGTGCTGGTGGCGATCGCCTGTTACATTGGCGCGTTCTTCGTCTGGATGCTGATTCTGCGGCGCAGCAGCCTGTCCCTGGCGTTCCCGCTCAGTTCGCTGGTGTTCGTCGGCGTGTTGCTGGGATCGTGGCTGTGGCTGGGTGAACAGATCAGCCTGCTGCACTGGCTGGGGGTGGCCGTGATCATGGGCGGCATTGCGCTGCTGGCCGAGGGTGAGGAAAACTGAGGTGAACGGTCGCGGGAGCCTGCGGGCTCCCACGGTTTCGGCAACTCAATCCTTGCGATGCGCCACCAGAAACCCGAGGCCATGGGCCACCGGAATGTCCTTCACCCCCGCCTCCCGCTGCTGCCCGGCGATCTCCCGATGAAACGCCTTGACCCGGGTCCAGTGCATTTTCGGCCGGTAGTGATGCTCGGCGTGGTAGCCGTTGTTCATCCACAGCAGGTTGTACAGCGGGCTGTAGGCGCTGACGCCCCAGGCGATGGGCGAATCCGGGTTACCGCCAAAATGCTCGTAGTAACCGTTGAGCGAAGACAGCGCCTGGCGCAGATACCAGAACGGCAGCAACACCAGCACCGCCCGCCAGTCACAGATTGCCAGCCCGGCGTAGAACGCCAGCGTCACAGCGATTTCCACCTTGACCCAGCGCGCATCGGCGGGACGCTTGCGCCGCATCTCGTCGTAGATCGGCTTGGGGTCGTCGCGAAAGAAACTCAGAAAGGTGTAGGCCCAGGGATTCTCGGGTTGGCCGTCCTTGCCGCGCTGATAGATCGACAGCGGATCGATGGTCTTGCCATCCGCCCCCGGTCGGTCCGAGTTGCCCCGGTGATGGCGGTTGTGGATATCGCGGTAGAGGGTCTGGGAAAAACCGATGGTCACCGACAGCAGCAGGTCAAAGGCGCGATTGAGCCATGCCGGGGTGAAGTAAGCGTTATGGATCTGGTTGTGGGAAATGCTGTTGATGCTCCATGACAGGCTCACCGCATAGCCCAGCGCCAGTGGCACCAGCGCCCACCAGGACAGCGCATCAAAGGCCAGGACCAGCCACACCACGAAGGCAAAGTGGGCCAGGCCGAGGGTGACGGGAATCAGGTCCCACAACGAATGGGCCAGCAGACGGTAAGCAGGGCGAGCCATGAAGAACATCCTGAAACAATGGGTTCGTCACGGCTGTCTGCAAAGGCCAGACCAGTTCCCGCCGGGGTCACTTGAATTTATAGGCGATCGCCATCTGCACCTCGCCCTGGTTGGTGTCGCCGACGCTCTTCACGATGCTGCTGTCAGCCGCCGAGTTCGTCAGGTGAATCCAGCTCGCACTGCTCACCAGCGACCATTGCGGCCCAAGCGGAAACTCGAAACTCTGGGTCAACGCGATGTTTTGCAGGCCGCCACCGGCGTTATAGGCACGGATGCCGGACGCCAGGGCTTCCTTGTCGCTGACACCGAAGAACGTATTGTTCTGCCGGGCGTTGGCGAAATGCGCGGTCAGGTTGCTGCTGCCGATCACGCCGCCGCCCAGGGGATAGCCGATTTCGCCGCCGACCCGACCGAGCACGCCGCCCTGCCCGCCATTACCGCCGATGGCCTGGCCGACGAAGGCGAACACCCGCCAGAAGTCAGCCGGCGCGTACTGTACGAAACCACCGGCCTCGGCCATGTCCGGCACATCGCGCAAGCCGCGCAGTTCGCCGTTGGACGTGCGGCCCGGCAGGTAATTCAGGTAGGGCCCGGCACTGAAACCATTGGTCTTCAACGCACTCCAGGTCAGGCCGTCGTCGGTACTGAGGCTGACGTCTCCCCAGTCCAGGTCCAGATACGGCAACGGACGGGTTTCATAACGGCTGCCGCTCGGGTCGTGAGGCTGATAACCCAGGCCCACACCCGCTTCCCCGGTAATCCTGTCCGCGAATGCGCTGGCCGAAAAAGCGCTCAGCGCCACGAGTAAAAACAGTGTCTTCCTCTTCATGAGGCCATTCCTTTAATTGGACATGCGCGCATCAACCCCCGGATGCCACCTGCCACGCAAGCACTCATGTTGTTTGTAGCGAGCTACAAAAATTGTAGCTTCGAATGGCCAAAGCGCCTCATCGGCCCCGCCCGCAAGGGCTTCCGGCACTTGGCACAGTCCCTGCTCTATCCCCCCGGCAAGCGCACACAACGCGCTCTGACCAATAGGTAATGCAGATGATTGACTGGCATATCGTGTGTGATTTCGACGGGACCATCACCCGCACCGACGTGATCGACAGCATCCTCGAACGCTTCGCCGACCCGAGTTGGGAAACGATCGAAAACCAATGGCTGGCCGGTGAAATCGGTTCCCGTGAATGCCTCAGCCGCCAGCTCTCGCTGGTCAAGGCCACGCCCGGCCAATTGCTGGAGTTCTTCGACAGCATCGAGATCGATCCGGACTTCCCCGACTTCGTCGACCACGCCATCGGCCTGGGCGCCTCGTTCGAAGTGGTCAGCGACGGCATCGAGCAAGGCATCGCGCGGATTCTTTCGCGCAACTACGTGACCCTGCTGCCGATCCTCGCCAACCGTCTGCGACAACTCGATCACGAGAGCTGGCGCATCGACTTCCCGCATTCCAGCGATGCCTGCCGCGCAGCCTCCGGCAACTGCAAATGCAAGTCCACGCCCGGCAACAAACGGGTGCTGGTGATCGGCGACGGCCAGTCCGACATGTGCGTGTCCTCCACCGCCGACTTCGTCTTCGCCAAGGGTCGCCTCGCCGATTACTGCGAGCGCCACGCGATCCCTTACGCCCGCTTCGACAGCTTCGCCGAACTGCCGGCGCTGCTGGCCCTGCTGCCAAAGGCCAGCGCCGCCAATGCCACCCCTTTCAACCCGGAAACCCAGGAACTCTTCCACCATGTCTGATATTCGAATCGCTACCCAGGAAGACCAGATCCTTCTGGAAAAAGAAGCCAAATACTGCTCCTACGGCGACACCGTTCACTACATCGAACCGCCGCGCATCTTCAGCCGCTGCGAAGGTTCCTACGTCTGGGATACCGAAGACCAGGCCTACCTCGACCTGCAGATGTGGTACTCGGCGGTCAACTTCGGTTACGCCAACCCGCGCCTGAACAATGCGCTGAAACAGCAGATCGACACCCTGCCGCAGATCGCCAGCCAATACCTGCACAAGGGCAAGATCGAGCTGTCGGAAATGATCGCCGTGGACGCGAAGAAGAAGTTCGGCCTCGACGGTCGCGTGCACTTCAACGTCGGCGGTTCGCAGTCCATCGAGGACTCGCTGAAAGTCGTGCGTAACGCCAGCAACGGCAAGAGCCTGATGTTCGCCTTCGAAGGCGGTTACCACGGTCGTACCCTCGGCGCCTCATCGATCACCTCCAGCTACCGCTATCGCCGCCGCTACGGCCACTTTGGCGAACGCGCCAACTTCATCCCGTTCCCGTACCACTTCCGCGGCCCGAAAGGCATGACCAAGGAAGAATACGGCAGCCATTGCGTGCAGCAGTTCGCCCGCCTGTTCGAGACTGAATACAACGGTGTCTGGGACCCGAAAGTCGGCGCCAGCGAATACGCCGCGTTCTACGTCGAGCCGATCCAGGGCACCGGCGGCTATGTGATCCCGCCGATGAACTTCTACAGCGAACTCAAGCATGTGCTGGACCAGCACGGCATCCTGCTGGTGGTCGACGAAATCCAGATGGGCTTCTATCGCACCGGCAAGCTGTGGTCGATCGAGCACTTCGACGTCAAACCGGACGTGATCGTCTTCGGCAAGGCACTGACCAACGGCCTCAACCCGCTGGGCGGCATCTGGGCCAAAGAAGAGCTGATCAACCCGAAAGTTTTCCCGCCAGGCTCGACCCATTCGACCTTCGCCTCCAACCCGCTGGGCACCGCCGTGGGCCTGGAAATGTTCAAAATGACCAGCGAAGTCGACTACGGCGCGATGGTCATGGCCAAGGGCAAATATTTCCTTGAAGGCCTGCAGGATCTGCAGAAGCGCTACCCGATCATCGGCGACGTCGACGGCCTGGGCCTGGCGCTGCGCTGCGAAATCTGCGCCCCGGACGGTTTCACCCCGGACAAGGCCACCCTGGACTTCATGGTCGAGGAAGGCATGAAGGGCGACATCGAAATCGACGGGCGCAAACTGGGCCTGATCCTCGACGTGGGCGGTTACTACAAGAACGTGATCACCCTCGCGCCTTCGCTGGAAATCAGCTACCCGGAAATCGACCTGGGCCTCGCCCTGCTCGACCGTCTGCTGGCCAGGGCGATGAAGCGATGAACGCGGCCGGGATCGATCTGGGCGAAGGTGACGCCGGTTTCGTTCTCGGCACGGGGGAGGTCGGGGTGTTGTTGATCCACGGCCTCACCGGCACCCCGACGGAGTTGCGTCGGGTCGCCGTGGGACTGGCCAAGGCCGGTTGCACGGTGTACGTGCCGACCCTGGCCGGGCACTGCGGCGGCAACGCCGACCTGCAAGCCACCGGCTGGCGTGACTGGTACGAAGGCGTGCGCAAGACCTTCGTCGGCATTCGTCGCCAGCACAGCAAGGTATTCGTCGGCGGCCTGTCGATGGGGGCGGTGATGTCGATGTACGTGGCGTCCGAGCATCCGGGTCAGGTGGCCGGGTTGCTGATGTATTCCACGACGCTCAAGTACGACGGCTGGAGCATCCACAAACTGGCATTCCTGACGCCGTTGCTGATGAAAATCCCGTTCGGTGTACACATCTGCAAGTTCGAAGAGAAACCGCCCTACGGCATCAAGAACGAGCGCCTGCGGGCCATCGTCGAGCGGCAGATGAAAGAAGGCCACAGCAGTGAGGCCGGCCTGTTGACCATGGAAGGCGTGACGGTGCGCGAACTGCACCGGATGAACGCCGTGGTGCGCAAACGCATGCCTTCGATCACCGTGCCGGCACTGGTGCTGCATTCCATCGAGGACGACATCACCAGCCGCTGGAACGCCGATTACGTGGAACGCAAACTCGGCGGCGAAGTGGTGAAAATCCTGCTGGACGACTGCTATCACATGATCACCGTCGACCTGCAGTACCGACGTGTCGTGGAACTGAGCGTGCAATTCATCGACAACCACCGCACCGACCTTGCGCCCTCCGCTCATTCCCTGCCCACCGAGGAATACCGGCAGCGAGCGTGAAGCGACTGCAAAACGACCTGCCATGCCGGTTAAGGAAACGACGTGATCACGGCCCAAGCCTTTTCAACCATCGAAGCGATTGATCGCGACGCGTGGAATGCCTGCTTTCCCGAGGAACTCGAAGACTGGGCCTACTATCGCGCCATTGAACGGGCCGGCATCGAGGGCTTTCAGTGGCGCTATCTGGCGTTGTTCGAAGAGCAGCGCCTGATTGCGGGGGTCGTGGCGTTTACCACCGCGTATTCGCTGGACACCACCCTGCAAGGTACCGGCAAGCGTGTCAGCCAGTGGCTGCGCCGGCAATGGCCGGGGCTGTTCGACATTCGTCTGTACGCCCTCGGTTCGCCGGTGGCCGAGCAATGCCATGTCGGCACGCTCCCGTCACTCGATCCGGCCCGTTTGCCATCGCTGTTCGCACGCCTGCTGGAACTGGCCCGCGAGGATGCGGATCAGGCCGGGATCGGCCTGCTGGCGGTCAAGGACGCTTCCCATCGCAATCCGCCATGGCTGCAGGCCTGTCACGAAGCCGGATTGCAAAGCATGCCGGGACTGCCCGGTGCCGAGCTGCCGATCACCTTCGCCTCGGTCGACGCCTACCTCGGCACCCTGGGTAAATCCACCCGTAAGGAGCTGCGCCGGACTTTGCGCGGAACCGGCCCGCGCATCGAATGGCGACGTTCGGTGGACGACCTCCTGCCGACCATGATGCGGCTCTACGAAGCCACGCTGGCGCGCAGCGACCTGGCCTTCGAATGCCTGCCGGCGGCCTATTTCCGCCAGGTGCTGGAACACCTCGACGAACGCGCCGCCTGCGTCCTGTACTGGGTCGGCGATGAGCTGGTCGCGTTCAACCTGGTACTGCTGGACGAACAACGTCTGGTGGACAAGTTCTTCGCCCACGATCTGGCCCGCACCCGCGAGCACAAGCTGTACATGCGCAGTTGGCTGGCGAATGTCGGCTACTGTATTGAACACCGGATTCCGATCTACGCGTGCGGCCAGGCCGGTTATGCCAGTAAGCTGCGCCTGGGCTGTTCGTTCATCGGCAATACGGTGTTTTTCCGCCATCGCCATCCCGTACTCAATCACCTGCTGCGGCTGGTGAAGATTTTCATCCGCCCGGACCGCACCGATCCGGCCATGGCGACCGCGATAAGCGAACAACAATAAGCGAGCATGATGAGCAAAGACCGACACGCCACCGCCCGACCCTTCGCCCTTTCCGGCTGGAGCCTGCAACGCAAACTGGTGCTGGCGTTCTGGCTGGTCAGCGTGGTTCCGACCATGATCGCCGCCGAGCTGGCGGCCACCACCCTGTCGCAGATTTTCGACAGCAACGTGCGCATCTGGCTGCAGGAATCGACCAAGATCGTCGAGGACGAGATCCGCGAAATCGTGCGCGACAACGCCCGGGCCGCGCAATTGTTCCTGCGCTACACCCGTCCGCCCACGGACCGGCAGTCGGCCCGGCGCGACAAGCTCACCGCCGACATTGCCGACTCCATGGGCATCGACGTGGTCGCACTGATGCGCAACAGCGATCACAAAGTGGTGTTCAGCACCGCCGCCGACGACATCGTGCGGCAGATCAGCACCGCGCCCAAAGCCGTGCTGCAAACCCTGCAGGTCGGCGGCGTGGCGACCGGCGCCGTGGTGTCGACCTTCGAGAGCGAGCAGGACGGCACCGACTACAAACTGATCGTGGTGACCTACCTCGACAACAGTTTCCTCACCAGCGTCGCTGACGTGCACTCTCTGGACCTGCGTCTGTACCTGGCCAGAGACGCCGACTTCTCCGAGATCTTTTCCACCCAGCGCTTTGAAGATCACCCGGCAGTCGTTCCGGAAAGCATCGAACAGCAACTGCGCAGCACCAAGCAACCGATCGAGCAGTCGACCAACCGCTACAGCGGCATCTACCGACCGATTCTCAACGAAAACGGCGAGCTGCAAGGCGTGGTATTCAGCGGTCTGCTGCGCCACACCACGCTGGTGGGACTGGTCAATCAGAGCAACCTGTTCATCCTCATCTTCATTCTCAGTTCGGCGGCTTCACTGGCGGTGGGCTGGCTGGTGTCGGAACGCCTGACCAAGCCGCTGCGGGGGCTGGCCAAAGGCGTGCAAGCGGTGATTGCCGGGGATTACCGCCAGCGCCTGCCGGTCACCGGCGGCGATGAACTGGCGGAACTGAGCAGCATCTTCAACCACATGAGCGAACGCCTCGGCGAGTTGCAGCATCTGGAGTCGCAACTGCGGCGCCGTGACCGTCTGCACGCGCTGGGCGAAGTGGCGATGGGCCTGGCCCATGAAATCCGCAACCCGCTGGGCATCATCAAGACCGCCACGCAACTGCTGCACCGGCGCGCCGACCTGCCGGAGACCGACAAGCGTCATCTGGAATACGTGGTCAGTGAAGTCAGCCGCATCAACGACCTGATCACCGAGTTTCTCGACTTCGCCAAGCCCAGTGCGCCACTGCGTTCGACCCAACCGGCACGGCCCTTGGTGGATGATCTGGTGGGCTTCTGCGCGCCGGAGCTGGCCAGCCACAAGATCGACGTGCAGATCGACGACCGCGCGCCGGGTGCGACCTTGTACGCCGATGCAAAGCAACTCAAACAGGCGGGCCTGAACCTGATCGTCAACGCCATCGACGCCATGCCCGACGGCGGTCGCCTGACCCTGGGCATTCACACCGACGAAAACAATACGGTCATCAGTATCAGCGACACGGGCCAGGGCATCGAAGCGGACATGCTCGAACGGATCTTCACACCGTTCGTCACCACCAAGGCGTCCGGCACCGGGCTCGGTCTGGCCAAAGTCTTCTCGATCATGGAAAACCATGACGGGCGCATCGAGTGCGTCAGCGAAAAAGATGCCGGAGCCACCTTCAGCCTGTACATTCCGGCCAACGGTGAAGATTTCGACGAGGACAGCGATGACGCATAACGTACTGGTGGTGGACGACGAGCCCAAGCTCTGCGACCTGCTGGCATCGGCCCTGAGTCAGAACGACATTGCGGTGTTCACCGCCGGTAACGGCCTGCACGCGCTCAAGGTGCTGGAGTCCGAAGACATCGATCTGGTGATCAGCGACTGGCGCATGCCCGGCATGGACGGCCCGCAATTGCTGGCGGAAATCAAGACCCGTTATCCGCAGTTGCCGGTGATCGTGATGACCGCCTACAGCACGGTGAAAAACGCCGTGCAGTCGATGCGCAACGGCGCCTTCGATTACATCGCCAAACCCTTCGACATCGATGAGCTGGACATCACCGTCAGCAAGGCCCTGCAATTTCGCGACATCCTCAAAGACAACCTGCGCATGCGCGCCGAACTCGATGAGCATCAGCAGATCGACAGTCTGGTGGGCGACAGCCCGAGCTTTCGCCGGGTCCTGAGCGCAATCGACTCGGTGCGCGAAAGCAACGCCACCATCCTGTTGACCGGCGAAAGCGGCACCGGCAAGGAAATGGTCGCCCGGGCCATCCACAAGCACGGCAATCGCGCCGACAAGCCGTTTGTCGCGGTCAACTGCGCGGCGATCCCGGAAGGACTGCTGGAAAGCGAAATGTTCGGCCACCGCAAGGGCGCGTTCACCGGCGCGGTATCGGACCGGATCGGGCGCTTCCAGCAGGCGGACAAGGGCACGCTGTTTCTCGATGAAATCGGTGAGATGCCCCTGGCGTTGCAGGCGAAGATCCTGCGTGCCCTGCAGGAACGCGTCATCGAACCGGTGGGTGATCCGCGCGAGCGCAAGGTCGATGTGCGAGTCATCGCCGCGACCAACAAGAACCTGCTGGACGCGGTGGCCAACAAGGAGTTTCGCGAAGACCTGTATTACCGCCTCAACGTGTTCCCGATTCCGTTGCCGGCCTTGCGTGAGCGGGTCGAAGACATCGCCCCGCTGGCCCGGCATTTCGCCCACACCCTGGGTGCTGCTGCGGGCAAACGCTTCAGCGGTTTCAGTGCCGAGGCGTTGCAGGCGATGGCCCGTTATTCGTGGCCGGGAAACATTCGTGAACTGCAGAACTGCGTCGAGCGCGCAACCATCGTTGCTTCCGGCGCGCAGATCGAAGAGCAGGACCTGCCGGCGTATCTGTTTGCCTCACAGCCGACCGAGCCCGGTGCCCCGGTCGCCGAGGGCAGCGTGCCGGCCGACCTGGAAGCGGCGCTGGCCGAGGTGGAGAAAGCCTACATCCTCGCCGCGCTGGCGCAGAGCAACGGTGTGCAGGCTGCGGCAGCGCAACTGATCGGGATTTCCGAGCGCAGTTTCTGGTACCGGTTGAAGAAACTGGGGATTCACGTGGACAAGATCGTGCGCTGAATTGAGTTCACGGTACCGCCCCGGGACTCGCTCATGATCTGCACGCCCCCCCGCTAGAGCAGGTTGCGCTCGCCCATCGGTTCGATCTGCGCCCAGTGCGAGGTGTCTTCACGGTGCTGCTGCAGATACGGCAGCACCGCCGCCAGCAGCGGCGCCTTGAACGCCTCCTGAAAGCGATGGGCCAGGCCCGGAATCAGCTTCAACTGACTGCCCCGAATGTGCGCCGCCAGATGCACGCCGTGCATCACCGGCAGCAACGGATCGGCGGTGCCGTGCACCACCAGGGTCGGCACCCGCAACTGATTGAGCAGCGCCACCCGGCTTGGCTCGGCGAGAATCGCCATGATCTGGCGCTTCACGCCTTCGGGGTTGAACGCTCGGTCATAGGCCACCGCCGCCTGATGCAACAGCACCTGGCGATCATCGGTCACCATCGGGCTGCCCAGCGCCGCCAGCAGATCCGCCTGTTGCTCCAGCGCCACTTCGCGATTGGGGGCCCCGCGCCGCGACAGCAATTGCACCAGCGCCGCGCTCGGTGCCGGCAGGCCTTCGGCGCCGGAGCTGGTCATGATCAGGGTCAGGCTCTCGACCCGCTGCGGGGCCATGGCCGCCAGGTGCTGGGCGATCATCCCGCCCATGCTCGCGCCGAGCACGTGGAATTGCTCGACATGCAACGCGTCCATCAGGCCCAGCGCATCGTCGGCCATGTCGGTCAGGCTGTAAGGCGCCGCCACCGGCAGGCCGAGTTTGTAGCGCAAGACTTCAAACGTCAGGTTGGCCTCGATCGGTGCCTGGCGCCAGGTCGACAGCCCGACATCGCGGTTGTCATAGCGAATGACCCGGAAACCCTGCTGACAGAGCGCGACCACCACTTCGTCCGGCCAGTGGATCAACTGCCCGCCCAGGCCCATCACCAGCAGCAACGCCGGATCCGACGCACGACCGATGCTCTGGTACGCCAGGCTCACCTGTGCCAGATCGACCCGTTCGGTCGGTACATTGACGTCGCAACGCGACGCCGCAAAAGACGCCTGCCCGAAAAAAACCGCGGCCAACAAAGCCGCGATTGCAAAAATTCCCTTGAACATGAAAAACACCGAAACGCAGAACCCCAGTAGAGCGCGAGTCTGATGAAGTTTGTTCAAGCGCGCTGCCACAGTTCGATGACAGTTTGATGAAGAGTGCCGAGCGGTCATCGAGGAACGCCATAACCATGTAACACCGGCGCGTGCGGCTTTCTTTCTTCAATGATCGCCAGATGGAACGGATCTCCCGCTCCTCATCGCGAGCCTGTCGATCATGTCCGAAAGCCTGTTTACCGAACTCATCACGCCGGCGCCGCAAATGTGGCCTGCTTCAGAACCCTTGCCGCAGAACGTGGACAGCGCCCTGCTGCAGGACGCCACCACACGTTGGCGCAACGCCAGTCAGACGTTGCGCGAGTTGATGGCCGGTGTGCCTTCCATTCGCACTTCGCTGACTGATCTGCTCGAACGCGAACTGGATCTGGGAGCGCCGGATGCAGGCCTGCGTTTTTCGGCAACAGATGCGCACCCCGAACAATTGGTCGGGTTTGCATCGATCCTCGCGTTCATCCATCAGAGAAACCGGGCTGAATTGACACCGGACCGCCACGTTGAAGTGGTCGGTCCGGACGCCAGCCACCCGTTGAATGCCCTTGCACCGCAGCCATTACTGACCCGAATCAAAACACTCGATCCATCGAAAGAACTGGACCGGCGCTGGAACGCGTATTGGGCTGCACGCGCCCCCGGCACGCCGCTCTCGCGCCGGGAGCACGCCGAACGGTTGTACCTCGTCCATCTGGAAGCAACGGCGCAGGTCGCGCTGGCCCGGCGCGCCCTGACCGAGGACCAGCTACGGCCATTGTGGCGGCTCATGGACGACCCGTTTTCCGAACCGCTTATGGAGAATCAGCCGATACACAGAGAGCGCCTGGAACTGGTGTTCGACAACCAATGCCGGAGCCGTATACCCGGCGCGTGGGTTATCTGTGTCGGCGAGCGACAATCTGCGCAGCAATTACTGTACTTGCCGCATCGGCCGGTGCCCTTGCAGTCCTTCGCCAGCCGCAACGACATGGAGTCATGGCTGCGTGCCCAGCCCTTCATTGCACAGCCATTGTCAGCCCCGGTGATTCACTTTGAATACAGCCTCGGCGCTCTGCCATTGGCCCGCGCCATGAGTGAATGGCTGAGCCGGATACAGGAGGCTCGACTCAGCGCCTTGCGCCAGAGTCCGGACAGCTCGCTGGATCTGGTTGAACAGGCCATCCGGGCTCTGGTTCCGGCCGATCGTGTGGATGGCCAGCACAGCATCGCCGGTGTACTGGCGTCACCTCCACCCTCGACGATACCGCCACCTTCGTTGCCCGAGGGTGAATCACCTCTGTTTGGCGCACTGTTCGCCGACATTCCCTGGGAAGTACGCAAGACAGCGTTGCTGCAACAACAGAATGCGCTGCAAACCTGGGCGAGCCGGGCCGGCGAAGAAGGGCAACGAACGCTCGACGTTTTTCTCCGGCGCATGGAAGAGGCCGAGCGAATGGCGGATGTGGCCGCTCAAGCACTGATCTACCGTGAGCGGGTGCTGGACACCGTTACATTCAATCGCGAATTCACCCTGCTTCATCAGGCACACAAAACCGCGCTGCTTGCCGAGGCCGGTCTCCAGCGGATACTCG
Organism: Pseudomonas sp. BW7P1; assembly: GCF_024981055.1. NCBI lineage: Bacteria > Pseudomonadati > Pseudomonadota > Gammaproteobacteria > Pseudomonadales > Pseudomonadaceae > Pseudomonas > Pseudomonas sp. BW7P1. The sequence goes on from NZ_CP103374.1 coordinate 5,041,120, forward strand.
GGCAAGTGAGCGAGGCTCAATGGCGGGCACTCGAATCGATACTGGAAAACACCGGGGAAAACCGGACCGATCTGTGCGCAGCCGACATCTCGCTGGTGATGCACGAGCAGCCGGGCTCATCGCCCCGAGAACAAACACTCGGCGGTCCTTTGGTCCTCACTCATCCGAGGGTTCTGTCGGAGTCGAACGCGCCACACAGCCTGTTGCTGTACTGGCCCGGAACCGGGGGCGGCCTGCGACGGTTCGACAGTCGCCGCGAGATGGAGCGTGAGCTGTTCAAGATTGCGGAGCAGGACGAGGGGCTGACCCTGCGCCTGAAGCGAATCGCCGGTGATCCTTTGCAACATGCCCTGAATCAGGTGACCCATGAGTTCGAGGAACAGGCTGGCACGATACGTCAGCAACTCGCTCAATTACCCTCGGCGCAGCGGGCCGAACAACTGGAAGTCGTGCGCCTGCAATATCGTTCTGCGCTACAAGTCCCCGCGAACGCTGCACTGTATCTGGCGGTCAGTCACCTGCGTGAGCAATATACAAGCCACTCCATAGCCTCCGGCCTGCCAGGCTGGCTGAGCAACCTGTCCGATGCCGAGCGCAGCGCAATGCGGACGTTGATCGAGGCCTATATCAAAGCCATGCGGCGTAGCAATCGCCTGCTGGAAGTCGCTCTGCCCCGACGCGAAGACTTCACCCGAGAACATTTGCACGCCCGGTTGAGCAAGGATTTTTCGCTCAAAGGCACTTTCGACATACAACTGGATCTGCCTGACTCGGTTGCATTGCAAAGGCACACGGTCGCCGCGCCCGGTGCACCGGGTACACCTCAGAAACTGGAAATGGTGCCGATCAAGACGCGCAGCAGGCTGTCACTGCCGGATCTTGCCCAACTCAATATCGACAACACGCCGTCCATGCGCTTTGAACCACTGCTGCTGCGACTGGGTTTCATGCAGGTTGAGGTCAGCGCTTCGGACGAGACGGAGCGCAAGATCCTGATGACCGGTATCAACAAATCCTACCTGGTCAAGACACTGCCCGATCTGGACCTGCCCAAAGCGTACGAAGCACTGATCAGGCGAACATTCATGGGGGCTGACGATGAAGCGCCGTTCATCTGCGAACACCGCCGCGAATGCCTGCTGGAACCCTGGCGGCTGATGCTCGGGCTACAAGGAGAATGCGCCCGCCTGCAAAATCAGATTGGCCCGTACGACCTGCGCATCCTGAAGATTGCCATTGACGCCGACACGCCCCCTGCCAGGCGAGCGGAAAACATGCACATCGTCCTGCTTCCCGCGCTCCTCACCGTCGGCGGTCGAGACACGCCAAACGAAGGGCCGGTAGCCTTGTCCGGGGTGACCTTCATCCACGATCAGGTCAGCGGCACCACTCTGTTGTACTTGCCAGACAGTCCCGACAACCAGTGCCTGCGCCGCCATGACAGTCTGGAAGGCGCACGCAGAGCCCTGTTCAATCTGTGCGTTCAGGAAAAGTGGAGCCGTTATCTGGCAAGTCGGGCCCTGTCGGGCAATGTGAGAGCTCATGAACAGCGCATCGGACACGCTGTGCTGAGGCATTACGACGCTCTGATCGGGGTCGGGGTACGTTGGCCGGATTCCACTTCTCTGGCCAACCACTTGCTTGATGCCCATATGGGCCGACTGATCATGGCCCATCGAGACTCTTCACGATCCAACAGTACGCTGTATCTGGAGCGCTACGCTCTCAGCGGTCCGCGCGCACTCGGCTACATCAAAATGGCCCTGGGGCTGGTGCCGTTTGTCGGTACGGCCATCGGCTTGTACGACGCCTGGACGGGTGCGAATCAGGCAGTGAGCGCTTTTCTGCGCGGTGCGGTGGGCGATGGGCTGGCCGAAATCGAAGGGTTGCTGCTGGCGTTGATCGATGCGGCGATGGACATCCTGCCCACCGTCGGTGCAGCAGCCGGTGCAGGCAGCAGTGCTGTGGCACTGACGCGAAGCCGACAACTGCGAAAACTGAATGCCGGCCCCGCTGCACTCCAGGCAGACGTCACGAGAAGAGCCAGACATATGGCAACGCGATTCGTCGGCTACGAATACCCACAGCCTGTTTTCCTGAGCGGCCTGCAACCGGCCAGCACCGGCCTTTTTCGCAACGTCTATCGACACGCCGACGGCGATTTCGTGGTCCGTCAGGGACAGGTCTACAAGGTAGAGTTGAGCAAGGACTCACGAGGCTGGCGCCTGGCAGGCAACGCGCAGAAAACCTACAAGCAGCCGATCGCCCTGGATGAGGCGGGTAACTGGGACACTCATTTCGGGGTGTACGGAACAGCATTCGAGGGAGGCGGAGCGGGTGGTGGCAATGTCGTCGGGCATCTGGCCGATGCGCTGGATCCCGTCTGGCCCGCGAGCATCCGCCAGCGATTGCCACGCTGGTGGGGTGATCGTGTTTTTCGACGTCAACAACAATTGACCCAGGTGACCGATGACCTGGCACGGCAGATCGACATCCGGTTCGCCGAAAGCCACGTCATCATCAACCGCTACAACAACGCGCCTCGCGACCAGCGCCCGGCCTTGCTGGCCGCCGCCGATGCAGCCTGTATCGGCGATATCGAGATCGCCAGTCGTCGCTATCGACTGTTGAACGATCTGCTGCCCCTGACCCATGGCAACAAACGACGCAAGGTCATCGAATGCATGAGCCTCGATGCCTGGAAGGTGGCCGATCGTCTTCAATTGCGCGTTCATCACGTCAACCATCAGATCAGCCCGTTGCTCGAGCGCATCGACCCGCTGATCGAACGCCTGACCGGACTGCCGGCAGACAGGCTCGGCGAACACATTTCCCTGCACCGGGAAATACACGGATTGCGCCTCGAAACGCTGCAGCGAACCGATGAAATCGAAAGCCTGATGCGCGATCTCAACCACTGGTACGAGCGCATCAGCCTGCCCCGGGACAAGGCCCACATACGACCTGAAGTCGAGGCGTTGAACACACGCCTCAGCGAAGGCAACCTGCTCTACCTCAGAACCGGCAACCTGCTGGAAATCGTCCAGTGTCACGACAATCTCGGCGAAGTGTCCTGGCATTTTCTGCAAAACCAGGCACGGGAGCTGCGCGCCAGAATGGATCGGGCGCTCTATACCCAGTTCAGCCTGCCGGATACCGGCGCGACCCGGGGCCAGCGCAACCAGATCCTGCAGGACTGCCTCGACACCTATGCGCAGTTTCGACGAGCCATGAACGTATGGACGGCCAGCTATTCCCAGCACTTTTACATGGATGACGTCCCGCCCCTGCTGGCCGGGATCGAGAAAATGGCCGAACGGGCACGCAAGACGCTGGAATTGCCAACGGTTGCCGCTGCCAGGGGGCGCAGCAGCAAAAAGATCTTCACCACCGAAGACGATCAGTTGCTGATCGGTGTCGAACACTGGGAATCGAGTACCCGGACACGCCGCTATCACCTGACCGGCAAGGGCGGTGTCGAGGAGATCTGGGAACAGGGCAGCAACGGCAAGTATCGCCTGCTGAATGCGCCTGCCCGACCACCGTCGCCCATGGAACGGGATCTGGGCGCACTGGTGACAGAGGCGCGCACCCGGCTGGATCGATTGCCGGCGTACGAGGTCAAGGTAAATGCCCACGCCCGGCAGGACATGTTGCCGGTCGATCTTGAGCACATGATGGTCAGCGAAGCTGACGAGCTGATTCACCGAGCGCAAAAGATCGAGCAGATCGACACCCAGAATCCGCTCATCGCCACGCTGCGTGGCAAAGCCACCGAACTGCGGATCCGTGGGCGCCAGATGCGCACCCGTCAGTCACTGAACAGCAAGCATCCAACCGATGGCATGCTCGACGATCTGATCGGCCAGAACGCAGTGGACATCCGCAAAACCGCCCCGTTGAAAAACCTCGGTAAACGCAAGGACGGTCGTATCGATTATCTGCAGGAGTACGAAATCCGTGACCGGACCCAGGCACCGCCAAAACTGCTGTGGTACGCCCACTTCCACTACTCAAAGGCGACACCCGGTTTTCGCGATTTCGAGAAGGCTCATTTGAAACTGCCCGAACACCGGTCTCTGACCCACGCCGACGATCCTTCCCTGCCCTATGCCGACATTGGCAAGCGCTCGTCAGTGCTGGTCCATTTCGAGAATCTGTGAAAACGAACGGGGGAGCGGTGAGCCCGCTCCCCCGTTTTATCAGGCCAACTGACTGCGCAGCTGCCGGGCTGCCGCGACCATATTGACCAGCGCCGCTTCGGTCTCCGGCCAGGCACGGGTCTTCAGGCCGCAGTCGGGGTTGACCCACAACCGCTCGGCCGGAATCCGCTTCACGGCCTTGCTCATCAGCTTGACCATTTCCGCCGTGTCCGGCACCCGTGGCGAATGGATGTCGTAGACGCCCGGCCCGATGTCGTTCGGGTAATCGAACGCTTCGAAGGCTTCGAGCAATTCCATGTCCGAGCGCGAGGTCTCGATGGTAATCACGTCGGCGTCCATGTCGGCGATGGCCTTGATCACGTCGTTGAATTCGCTGTAGCACATGTGGGTGTGGATCTGGGTTTCATCCTTCACGCCCGAGGCCGTCAGGCGGAAGGCTTCCACGGCCCAGTCGAGGTATTCCTGCCATTGCTCGCGGCGCAGCGGCAGGCCTTCGCGAAACGCCGCTTCGTCGATCTGCACGATTTTGATCCCGGCACGTTCCAGATCCGTCACTTCATCCCGCAGGGCCAGCGCCAGCTGTTGCGCCTGGACCTTGCGCGACACGTCTTCACGGGGGAACGACCACATCAGCATGGTCACAGGGCCGGTGAGCATGCCTTTCATGACTTTGTCGGTCAGGCTCTGGGCGTAGGTGATCCAGTCCACGGTCATGGCATGCGGGCGGCTCAGGTCACCGTAAATCACAGCGGGCTTCACGCAGCGCGAGCCATAGCTCTGAACCCAGCCAAAACGGGTGAACAGGTAGCCGTCCAGTTGCTCGGCGAAGTACTCGACCATGTCGTTGCGCTCGGCTTCACCGTGCACCAGCACATCCAGGCCCAGACGTTCCTGGACTTGCACCGCGTGGCGAATTTCGCTGCGCATGGCGTCGTGGTAGTCGTTGGCCGACAGCTTGCCCTGCTTGAACGCCTGGCGCGCCAGACGGATCGAACCGGTCTGCGGGAACGAGCCGATGGTGGTGGTCGGGAAGGACGGCAATTTCAAACGTGCCTGTTGCGCGGCGATACGTTTGGCGAACGGCGAACGGCGCTGGCTGTCGCTGGCATTGATCGCCTCGATCCGCGCCTGCACATCGGCCTTGTGGATACGCGGCGAGCGGGCACGGCTTTGCTGAATGGCGCGGCTCTGCGCCAGAGCGCTTTGCACGTTCGGCGCTTGTGGATCGTTCAGCGCATCACGCAGCACGGAGATTTCTGCGCACTTCTGCACGGCGAAGGCCAGCCAGCTTTTGAGTTCCGGATCGAGCTTGTCTTCACGCTCGACATCCACCGGACTGTGCAGCAACGAACAGGAACTGCTGACCCACAGGTTGTCGCCAAAACGCTCCTGCGCCGGTTGCAACTGCGCCAGTGCCTGCTCCAGTTCGCAGCGCCAGACGTTTCGACCATTGACCAGCCCCACCGAGAGAATCTTGTAGGTCGGCAGGCGATCCAGCACCTGGCCAAGTTGCGCCGGCGCACGCACGGCGTCGATATGCAAACCTTGTACAGGCAGGCCGACAGCGAGGCCCAGGTTGTCTTGCAGGCCACTGAAATAGGTCGCCAGCAGTTTTTTCAGCGGCGAATACTGAAGGATGTGATAGGCGCGTTCGAAGGCGTTTTTCCACGCTTGCGGCAGATCGAGGGTGAGGATCGGTTCGTCGATCTGCACCCACTCCACGCCCTGCGCCGCGAGGCGACCGAGGATTTCGTTGTACACCGGCAGCAGGCGCTCGAGCAGGTCGAGCTTGTCGAAGTCAGCGCCTTTCGCCTTGCCCAGCCACAGATAAGTCAACGGGCCGATGATCACCGGTTTGACGTTGTGCCCCAGCGCTTTGGCTTCTTCGACTTCATCGAACAGCTGTTCCCAGCTCAGCTTGAACTGTTGTTCAGCGGAGAATTCCGGGACCAGGTAGTGGTAATTGGTGTCGAACCACTTGGTCAGCTCCTGTGCATATTGAGTCTTGGCGGGCTCGCCGCCGCAGCAGGACGTCGTGGCACCACGGGCCATGGCAAACAGTGTGTCGAGGGTCGGCAGACCGCGTGCGTCGCGCACACCGTCGAAGCGCTCGGGAATCACACCGAAGGTCAGCGAGTGGGTCAGCACCTGGTCGTACCAGGCGAAATCGCCGACCGGCAACAGCTCGATGCCGGCGTCCTTCTGCAATTGCCAGTGCCTGGCGCGCAGCTCGCGGCCGACCTGATTCAGGGCCGGCTGATCGAGATCGCCCTTCCAGTAGGCCTCAAGGGCTTTTTTCAGTTCGCGGTCGGCGCCGATGCGGGGGAAACCAAGGGTGTGGGCCACGGCCATGTCGAGTGTTCTCCATTGAGTAAAAGATGGCGCCATTGTCGACAGCCGGAACAACATGAGACAAACTCAACCTTTTCGTGTTGATCACAAATTTCCCTCATGGAGCATGCAGTGCTTGAAATCCGTCACCTGAAAACCCTGCATGCCCTGCGCGAAGCCGACAGTCTGGTGGATGCGGCCGATCGCCTGCACCTGACCCAGTCGGCGCTGTCCCACCAGTTCAAGGAACTGGAAGAACGCATGGGCATGCCGTTGTTCGTGCGCAAGACCAAACCGGTGCGGTTCACCAGCGCCGGCCTGCGCCTGCTGCAACTGGCCGACGCGACCCTGCCGCTGCTGCGCGCCGCCGAACGGGACATCGGGCGTCTGGCCGGGGGCACCGCCGGGCGTCTGCACATGGCCATCGAATGCCACAGTTGCTTTCAGTGGCTGATGCCGACCATCGACCAGTTCCGTGATGCGTGGCCGGAAGTCGAACTCGACCTGGCCTCGGGTTTCTCCTTCGCTCCGCTGCCGGCCCTGGCCCGGGGCGATCTGGACCTGGTGGTGACGTCCGACCCGCTGGAAATCGCCGGCATCACCTATGTGCCACTGTTCACCTACGAAGCCATGCTCGCAGTGGCCAACCAGCATGCCTTGGCGAGCAAGCCCTACATTGTCCCCGAAGACCTGCTGAGCGAGACCCTGATCACCTATCCGGTCGAACGCGACCGGCTGGACATCTTCACCCGTTTCCTCGAACCCGCCGACATCGAGCCCGCGCAGGTGCGCACGTCAGAACTGACGGTCATGATGATGCAACTGGTGGCCAGCGGCCGAGGCGTGTGCGGCATGCCGCACTGGGCACTGCATGAATACAGTTCGCGGGGTTATGTGAAAGCCAAGCGGCTGGGAGAGAAAGGCCTGTTTGCGACGCTGTACGCGGCGATCCGCGCCGACATGCTGGACGCGCCTTACATGCGCGACTTCCTGCTGACGGCCAAGGACACGTCGTTCTCGACGCTGGATGGGGTCAGCGCGGCTCGTTGACGGTCCCACAGGGTCATGGGTGAGATCGAAGTTCACGCCACATATGGATCTTGTCGAAGTAGTCCTCGCCGACCCGCACCGCCATCGGCTCCAGCCCGAACTGGACGAAGCCGCAGCGCCGGTACAGGTTGAACGCGGCTGCATTGCCGGCGGTGACGGTCAGTTGAATGACTTTCAACGCCGGATGCCGCTGCGCTTCGTCCAGCACCGCCTCCATCAGTTTCAGGCCCAATCCGTGCTGACGGAACCCGGCCGACACATACATGCCGAAGACCGTTGCCTTGTGCCGGGCCTTTTCCCGAGCTTCGAACGCCAGACCGACGATACCCGCCAACCGACCGGCTTCGAACGCACCGAACACCACATCGAGCTTGCCGGTCAGGCGCGATTCCCACCAGCTCAGCGGCATCGCGGCCCGCTCGCGCACACTGGAAGTGAACGCCTGCGGATGCCGGTCGTAAGCCTCCAGCATCAACTCCCGATAGGCCAGCGCATGGCTGGCGTCGAGCCGCTCGATCCACATGTTCAGGCTGCCTTGCGTTGCTCAAGCATCAGTCGCACCGCCAGACTGCCGAGCACAGCCCCCATGAAATAGCGCTGCACCGCCAGCCAGGTCGGGTTGCTGGCGAACCACGAGGCGATTCCCGCCGCCGACAGGGCGATCAACAGGTTGACGCTGAAGCTGACGCTGATCTGGGTCAGGCCCAGAATGATGCTCTGACTGAACACCGAGCCGTGCTCGGGGGTAATGAACTGTGGGAAAACCGAAAGATAGAACACCGCGATCTTCGGGTTCAGGGCGCTGGTGAGAAAACCCATGGTGATCAGTTTGCGCGAGGAGTCCGCCGGCAGTGCCTGCACTTCGAACGGCGAGCGCGCGCCAGGTTTCACCGCTTGCCAGGCCAGCCACAGCAGGTACAGCGCACCGGCCCACTTCAGCACTTCATAGGCCATCGGCACCGCGAGAAACACCGCCGTCAGACCCGCCGCCGCCGCAAACATATGCACGAAGAACCCGGCGACCACCCCCAGCAGCGATGTGACCCCGGCCTTGCGTCCCTGACAGATCGAACGGGAAATCAGGTAGATCATGTTCGGCCCCGGCGTCAGGACCATCAGCAGTGCGGCGGCGGCAAAAATCAACAGGTCCGGCAACGGGATCATGGCGAAGTCCTTGGCGTGAATGATCAGGCGGTCGCAGTCAGCGAGGCTCGATGGAACGGCAGGATCAGGTCCCGTGTCAACGGGGCGAGAACCACATCGCCGTTGACGGCCGGGTCGATCCAGATCACCTCTTCGATCTCGGCCGCCGGCGACACTTCAGCGTCGATGTGCAGTTGAAAGATATCGGCCTGCACGACAAACCCCGGCTCGTTGGCAGCCGGTGCCGAAAACTGGCCGAGAAAACTCGCCTGCGCCGGATCGATCACCAGCCCCAGCTCTTCCTCCAGCTCACGGGCCAAGGCATGCACCGGCAACTCGTGGGGCTCGATCTTGCCGCCGGGCTGCATGAACGCCGTGGTGCCACGCTTGCGCACCAGCAGGGTCCGGCCATCGGGGCCGATCAGCAAGGCGGCGGCAATGCGAATGATGCGTGGGGTTACAGTCGATGCAGAAGTCATGGGTCCGTCACTGGCGTCGATAAAACCGCAAGGATCCCACGCCGATGACAGCGACGTCATCCACCCCGGGCTTCGAGCGCCGGTTCCAGGCCGTCCGGGACCTTGACGAACACCTTGTACCTTGCACCTTCCATGGCTTCGAAGCTGATCAGTTTGTCCACCAGCAGAGCGCTCAAGACCTTGCCGGCATTGAGCAGCAACATGCCGTTGTCGGCATTGAGATTGCGCGCCAGGATCATCCCCGCCGCCAGTTCCCGTGTGCCCAGCACCTTGACGTTCGGGTCGGCCAGCACGACATCGTTGAGGAACGCCGCGCAGACCTGAATGAAGTCTTCGACCAGGTCAGGATCGTACAACCTGCCGGCGTACTGGCGCAGGTACAGCAAGGCTTCGTCGCTGTTCATCTGCCGCTCCAGAATCAGCCCGCGCTGCAACTCGACGAAGTCCACCGCCAGCTTCAACAGGCGCGAGCCGAAAGGGATGGCCTCGCCCTTGAGCCGGTCGGGAAAACCGCTGCCGTCCCAACGCTCCTGGTGGTGCAGGATCAGACGCGCCGCATCCTTCATCGGATCGAGGGTCATCAGCAGCGACTCGCTCTGTTTCGGGTAGGCCCGATAACGGTCGCGGTCAGTGCTGTGCAGCAGGTCGGAAGGCGTGGTCATCATGCCGTCGGTCCAGCTCAGCTTGCCGATGTTGTACAGCGCCGCAGCCATGGTCAGGTCGCGACTGGCAGCTTCGTCCAGGCCATGCGCCTTGCAGTAGGCGCGCACCAGTTCGATGATCTGCCGGTTGGTCTGCTTGGCCGGCGGCAGACGCAGATTGGCCAGCAGCGAGAACACTTCGGTGCCGGTCACGTAACTGTGCTTGAGCTCCTCATAGGCCAGGTCGAGCATGTCGGCGGTCTGCTGCAGTTCGGCGGTGCGGGCGGCGACATGTTTTTCCAGGGTGCTGTTGAGCAGCCTCAATTGTTCGTTCTGTACCTGGGTCAGTTGTTCCAGGCGCTGGCGCTCGCGCTCCAGATGCTGGTGTTCCAGCGCCTGGCGCAGAACCAGGAGCATTTCCTCATCGTTCCAGGGTTTGCTGATGTAACGGTCGATCTGGCCTTCATTGATGGCCTTGATGATCGCCGACGGGTCGGCATAGCCGGTGAGCATGATCCGCGTGGTCGCCGGATAGAGCCGGTGAACCTGAGCCAGCAGCGTGGCGCCGTCCATGTTGGGCATCCGCGCGTCGCTCATCACCAGATCGACCGGGCGTTGCGCCAGTATTTCCAGCGCCTGGGCACCGCTGGTGGCAAGCAAGACGTCGTAGGGCTGGCCACGCAGCAGACGGCGCAGGCTGTTGAGGATCGGTTCCTCGTCATCGACGAGCAGAACCGCAGGTCGTCGGGCCGAAGTCGGGACGGGTTGCTCTTCCATGGCGAGGCCTCGCGCAAAACGGTGGATAAGGATGACGCACCGACAGACCGCCCCGCTTGCCCGCGCCTGCATGAAAGGCTAGATGATTTTGCGCGGCGGACCTGTAAATCCTCGTTTACAACACGACAGGCGAAGTCGTGTCCGGACAACTATGCTCAAGTCACCGAACAACACCATCGGCCAGTGCGCAGGCTTGAAGCGAGGGAAAAGGATGCTCCCGATGACGAAAGTGCGTGAACCCGCAGGCATGGCGTCATGAGCGCACAGCCCGGCCCGGTCAATCGCCGTGTGCTGATCGTCGACGATACGCCGTCGATCCACGACGATTATGCAAAAATCCTCAAACCATCCAGCGTTGCGGACGGCAATCTGGACGAAACCGAGAGCCTGCTGTTCGGCACCCCGTCCAGCGCGGCGGAATCATCCAGAACCCCCTTTGAACTGGACTCGGCCTTTCAGGGCCGGGAAGCGCTGGACAAGATCGAAGCCGCCCTGGCCGCCCGTCGTCCCTACGCCATGGCTTTCATCGACATGCGCATGCCGCCGGGCTGGGATGGCCTGGAAACCATCGAGCGGCTCTGGCAGGTCGATCCCAAGCTGCAAGTGGTTCTGTGCACCGCCTATTCCGATCATGCACTCGAAGAGATCGACCGCAGGCTGCCCCTGAACGATCGCCTGCTGATCCTGAAAAAGCCGTTCGATGCGATCGAAATCCGTCAGATGGCCAGTGCCCTGACCGTCAAATGGCAAATGACCGAAGACGCCGCGCTGAAGATGAATCTGCTGGAGCAGGCCGTGCAGGAACGCACGCGCGAGCTGTCCGATGCCAACATCATCGTGCAGAACAGCCCGACCATCCTGTACCGGCTGCGCGGCGAGCCGTCGTTTCCGCTGATGTACATGTCCCACAACATCACCCGCTACGGGCATGCGGCGGCCGATCTGGTGGGGGTGCAAAACTGGGCGCGAAAGCTGATCCACCCCGATGATCAGGCCAGTGTCGACGCCGCCATGGCCCGGGTGCTGGAGCGCGATGCCGTAGGCGCTTCGATCGAGTTTCGCCTGCACACCGGTGACGGCTCCTGGCGCTGGGTGGAGAACCGCTACGTGCCGGTGCGTGATCAGGATGGCCGCCTGCTGGAAGTCGAAGGGATCATTCTCGACATCACCGAGCGCCGGTTGGCCGAGGAAAAAATGGCCCATCTGGCCCGCACGGACGGCCTCACCGGGCTGGCCAACCGTGCCACGCTGATCGAGCGCCTGCACCAGGCCTTTGCCGCTGCCCGCCGGGGAGCGGCGCCCTTCGCGGTGTTCTACCTGGATCTGGATCACTTCAAACGGATCAACGACACCCTCGGTCATCCGGTCGGCGATCTGCTCTTGCAGGAGGTGGCGCGGCGGATCAAGTCCAGCGTTCGGGAAAACGACGTGGTGGCGCGCCTGGGTGGCGATGAATTCGCGCTCCTGCAACTGGACGTCAGTGATCCGACCCGGTCCGCCGCCATTGCCGCCAAGATCCGCGATGCGCTGCTGGAGCCTTATCACCTGGCAGGCAACGCCGTACACATCTCCGTCAGTATCGGCATCTGCCTTTACCGCTCCGCCAGTCTGGATGCGGACAGTCTGCTGGCCGGCGCCGACATGGCGCTGTACCGCGCCAAAGAGACGGGGCGCAACCAGTATCAATTCTATTCCGAGGAAATCACCCGGGAAGTGGCCGAACGCATGACCCTGACCGAGGAACTGATGACGGCCCTCACCGGGGGCGGCCTGAAACTCGACTACCTGCCGGAAGTGGACCTGCACAGCGGCAGGATTCTGGGCATGGCCGCGCAGGTCAGCTGGCAGCATCCCAGGCTCGGCCTGCTGCCGGCCTCGGCCTTCGTGCCGGCGGCGGAAAAGACCGGCGCGATCATTCCACTGGGGCGCTGGATCCTGAATCAGGCCTGCTGGCAGATGCGCCAGTGGCAGAACGAGGGCGTGGCACCGCCGGTGATGGCGATCAAGATTTCCCTGGCGCAGCTCAAGAGCGGACCCGAACTCATCTACGACGTGCTGCGCATCGCGGCCCGCTGGGAGCTGGCGCCATGGGATCTGCGCTTCGATGTCACCGAAGCCACACTGGCCCAGACCCAATGGACCCACAACGATGCGCTGCCACGCCTGCGCGAACTGGGTGTGACCATCGCCATCGATGACTTCGGCACCGAATATTCATCGTTCGATTACCTGAAGACCTACCGGGTCAATCACCTCAAGCTTTCCCAGTCCCTGATCGACAATGCGGCCCAGGACGATGAGGGGGCCGGCAGATTGCGGGCGATCGTCAATTTCGCCCGGGATCTGGGGATCGACATCAGCGCCGAGGGCATCCAGTCTTCGGATCAGGGCGCGCCCCTTGCGTCCAGCACAACGTTGAAGAGCGTACAGGGCTTGTGCCTCAGTGCAGCCGTCAGTCCCGAGCAGGCTGCCCGTTTGTTGAAGGCCGGGAGCGCGAGCACCCCGCTTGCCGGGGAGGACGACGGATGAAAGCGCCTTTTCCCCAGACCAACCGGCGGATCCTGATCGTCGACGACACACCGGCGATCCATGCCGACTTCCGCAAGATCCTCTGTCCCGACACGGAGAGCGACAGGGATCTGAGCGGCCTCGAACAGACGCTGTTCGGCACCCGGCAAACGCCGCACCTGACCTTCCAGCTCGACTCGGCCTACCAGGGCCAGGAAGCCCTGAAACTGGTGCAGGACGCGCTGGACGAAGGCCGTCCCTATGCCCTCGCCTTCACCGACATGCGCATGCCCCCGGGCTGGGACGGTCTGGAAACCGTCGAAAAACTCTGGGCGATCGATCCGAACCTGCAAATCGCCCTGTGCACCGCCTACTCCGACTACAGCTGGGAGGCCATGGCCGAACGCCTGGAATTCGGCGATCAACTGCTGATCCTGAAAAAACCGTTCGATTCGCTGGAAATCCGCCAGATGGCCAATGCCCTGACCTGGAAATGGCAGCTGGCCCAGGACGCAGCACTGAAAATGCTCAACCTCGAAAGAACCATCGAGGCGCGGGTGCATGAATTGCTCAAGGTCTCGCACCTGCTGCAATACGACAGCCTCACGGGCCTGCCCAACAGCACCTTGCTGGGGGACCGCCTGAGTCAGTCGCTGGCGGCCTGCCGGCGTCACGACAAACAACTGGTGGTGATGTTTCTCGGCATGGATCGCTTCAAGCGTATCAACAATGCACTCGGCCACCCCGCCGGCGACGAAATGCTCAAACGGGTCGGTCAGCAACTGCTGAACACCGTGCGCGAATCCGACTCGGTGTTTCGCTACGGCTCAGACGAGTTCGTGGTGATTCTCAGCGACATCGATCACCCCCACCAGACTCACGGCATCGCCGAAAAACTGCTGGCGGCCATCCGTATTCCGCAAACGATCCTCGGCCATGACCTCAGCGTCACCGCCAGCCTGGGCATCAGCCTCTACCCCGACGACGGTCTGGAGGCCATCGAGCTGATCAAAAAAGCTGAAACGGCCATGCGCAGCGCCAAGGAAAACGGCCCGAACGAGATCAGCTTCTTCATCGAAGCCATGAACCAGCGCGCCAGGGAACAGCAAGGTATCGAAACAGGCATTCGTCAGGCGCTGCAACGGCACGAATTTGTCCTGCACTACCAACCGAAAATCGATCTGGCCAGCGGTCGCGTGGTGGGTGCCGAAGCCTTGGTGCGCTGGCAGAAACCGGGGCACGGCTGGGTGTTTCCGTCGGAGTTCATCCCCGTGGCCGAAGACAGCGGCCTGATCGTGCCGTTGAGCAAGTGGGTGCTGGGCGAGGCCTGTCGCCAGACCCGGGAATGGCAGACGGCGGGCCTGCCGCCGATCCGCATGTCGGTCAACACCTCGGCCATCGACTTTCGCCAGCGTCTTTTCGTCGAGGGCATCGAACAGGTGCTGGCACAGACCGGGCTGGATCCCCGTCTGCTGGAGCTGGAAATCACCGAAGGCGTACTGATGCAGAACGTCGACGCCACCATGCGCGCTCTGAATCGCTTGAAGGTGCTGGGCGTCAGGCTGGCCATCGATGACTTCGGCACCGGGTATTCCAGCCTGAGTTATCTGCGACGTTTCCCCATCGATGTCCTGAAGATCGATCAATCGTTCATTCGCGGCCTGAGCCATGACAGCAACGACGCCGCGCTGGTCGGCGCGATCATCAGCCTGGGCAAGAGCCTGAACCTGAACGTCATCGCCGAAGGCGTGGAGACCGCACAACAGCTGGCCTTTCTCAGAGCACACCATTGCGAGGAGGGCCAGGGCTTCCACTTCAGCAAAGCCCTGCCGGCGGACGCTTTCGCCCGCCTGCTGGTTGCCGGCTTGCCCGGCCCGTGGAGCGCGGCATGAATACGCTGACGACGTACCGGTCATGCCGAGTTCTGTGCCTGATGCTTTTCGCTTGCTGCACCGGCATCGGTGCCGCGCCGCTGGACGAACCGCTCAAACCGTTGCCCGACATGCCGCGGCAGGATCCGGAACGGGTCGAACTGGGACGCCGGCTGTTCCACGACCCACGGCTGTCGGTGAACAACAGCCTGTCCTGCGCCAGCTGCCATCAACTGGACAAGAACGGTGCCGACAGCCGGGCCCTGTCCCTCGGGTTCGATGGCCTGCCGGTAGCGGTCAACACCCCGACCGTATTCAATGCCAGCCTCAACTTCCGCCAGTTCTGGGACGGGCGCGTGGAGACGCTGGAGGAACAAAGCAATGTCGTCATCACCAGCCCCCACGAGATGGGCAACGACTGGAACACCGTCGTGCAGCGGATTGCCGGCGATCCTGACTATCAGCGCTCGTTCGGCGCCGCCTACCCGGACGCCGTGACCAAAGCCAATATCCAGAACGCCCTGACAAGCTTCGAACGCACACTGCTGACACCGGGTTCACGTTTCGACCAGTACCTGCAAGGCAACACCGACATCCTGACCCTCGATGAAAAATACGGCTATCAGCGCTTCAAGGACTACGGCTGCATTGCCTGCCATCAGGGCGTGAACATCGGCGGCAACATGTATCAGAAATTCGGGGTATTCGGCGATTACATCGCCGACCGTGGCCATCCGACGGAGGCCGACCAGGGCCGCTTCAACGTGACCGCAGACGAGGCCGATCGGGCCGTGTTCAAGGTGCCGAGCCTGCGCAACGTCGCATTGACCGCGCCGTACTTTCACGACGGTTCTGCGCCCACGCTGGAACGGGCCGTGGACGTGATGTTCCAGTATCAGCTGGGGCGCATGCCGAGCGAGGAAGACAAGGCGCTGATCATCGAATTTCTCAAGACCCTGACCGGACACTGGGAGGGCCAGCCATGATGACCACCGTCTCGGGGCGGCGCAGCCTGCTGTTGCTCAGTCTGCTGGCCGTCGTGCTGGCCTCGATCCTGGTGTTTCTCTACCTCAAATCCAGCTCCGGGCAGACCACCACCTACACCGAGTCCCGGGACCTGATCCGTCAGATCAAGCAACAGGATTCGCAGTGGGAAAGCGAGGTCCTCAAGGCCCGGGTGGCAATCACCCACAATTACGACCCGCTGGTCTCGCCAATGAACGAGATGAATCGCCTGTGGGCACGCTTCGAATCCATGGAGCCCGGGCAGCAGAGTGACGAATCCGGGCAATGGGACCATGCCCGCGAACGCTTTCTGGACGCCATGCAGGAAAAGACCCGACTGGTGGAACAGTTCAAGTCGCACAACGCGCTGTTGCGCAACTCCCTGGCGTTTCTGCCGAGCGCCGAGGATGACATTCAGGCGCAACTGGCCAATCTGGCCGACCTCGACAAGATCCAGTTGCAGAACATCGTCACCGACACCTATGACCTGTTGCTCAGCGCCCTGGAGTTCGCTCAGGTCGCCTCCGACGACAAGGCCTCGGACATTGAAGTGGGTTTGAACAAACTGGCGGTGAATGCGCAACGCCTGCCGGCGAACTTTCAGATGCCGATCAGGATCCTCAGCGAACACATCGCTCTGATCCTGCGCGAACAACCGATCGTCAACCACCTGCTCGATCAGATCGAGGCGATACCCGTCGCCGAGCGGCTGGACACCATCACCAACATGCTCGACCTGGATCAGCAGCAGGCTGAACGAACGGACCAGAAGTACCATTTCTTTCTGCTGGTGTTTTCTGTCCTGCTGATGCTGTCGCTGCTGTGGCTGGCCATCCGCCTGATTCGCAGCTTCGCCGAGATCAACCGGGTCAATGCGGCGTTGCAGACGGCCAACGATGTGCTCGAACAACGGGTCGACGAGCGGACTCGCGAACTGAAGAGCGCGCAGAGCGAACTGCTCGACGCCGCACGCCAGGCCGGCATGGCGGAAATTGCCACCAACGTGTTGCACAACGTCGGCAACGTGCTCAACAGCGTGAACATCTCCTCCGACCTGATCTCGCGCAAATTGCACAGCAGCAAGGCCCTGGGGCTGGGCAAGGCGATGCAGCTGATCAACGAACACCCGCACGATCTCGGGGTGTTCCTGACCGAAGACGCCAAGGGCAAGCTGCTGCCCGGCTACCTCAATCAGCTGGTGGGCGCCATCGCCCAGGAACAGCAGGAAATGGCCGACGAACTGGCCCAGATGAACAAGAGCGTCGATCACATCAAGGACATCGTCGCCACCCAGCAATCCTATGCCGGGGCCAACAGCATGACCGAGCCGCTGTACATCAATGAACTGCTCGAAGACGCCCTGCGCATGAATGCCGGGGCGCTCACCCGGCATCACGTCACGGTGGTCAAGGAATACGGCGACGTGCCCCAGGTGATGGGTGACAAGCACCGCCTGCTGCTGATCCTGATCAACCTGATCAGCAACGCCAAGTACGCGATGGCCGACCTCAGCAACCGCCCACGGACCATGACCCTGGGGGTGAAGATCGTCGATGAAGGCTTTCTGGAAATCAGCGTCAGGGACGATGGCGAGGGCATTGCACCGGAGAACATGACGCGGATCTTTGCCCACGGTTTCACCACCCGCAAGGATGGCCACGGCTTCGGTCTGCACAGTTGCGCCCTGGCGGCCATCGAGATGAACGGCCACCTCACTGCCCACAGCGACGGGCCCGGACTGGGTGCCGTGTTCACCTTGCAGATTCCGCTGATCAAGGTAACGGAGCAAGCATGAGCGAACTGTCGAACCGCCGCATCCTGCTGATCGACGACATGCCGTCGATCCACGAAGACTTTCGCAAGATCCTGACGCCCAACCGGGCGCAGTCGGTGGCACTGGATGAAATGGAAGCGGCCCTGTTCGGTGCACCCGCCCATCCCCGACGGGACGTGTTCGAACTGGACTCGGCCTATGGCGGCGAAGAAGGCCTGGCCAAGCTCAACCTGGCCTTGCAGGAGCAATGCCCCTACGCCCTGGCCTTCGTCGACATGCGCATGCCCGACGGCTGGGACGGGGCAAAGACCATCGAGCAACTGTGGCTGCAGGATCCGCAATTGCAGGTGGTGGTCTGCACCGCCTATTCCGACTATTCCTGGGATGAACTGCTCGATCGCCTGCACGCCCATGACCGGCTGCTGATCCTGAAAAAACCCTTCGACAACATTGAAGTCCAGCAGATGGCCAACACCCTGCTGACGAAATGGCAGATGACCGAACGCGCGTCGCTGCAAATGCATCATCTGGAACACCTGGTGGACCAGCGCACCGCGCAGTTCCGCCAGGCCAGCGAGGCCCTGCAGCGGGAAATCGACGAACGCAAGCAACTGGAAGGCCAGCTGGTGCAATCGGAAAAACTCGCCTCGCTGGGGCAACTGGCCGCCGGCGTCGCCCATGAAATCAACAACCCGATCGGATTCGTTTCCTCCAACCTCGGCACCCTCGACGGCTACTTTCAGCAACTGCTGACCCTGCTCGGCGCCTGTCGGACCGCCGAACAGAGCCTGCCCGCCGAACAGGCCGCGCGACTGCAGCAACTGCGTGAACACCTCGATGTGGATTTTCTGCTGGAAGACATTCCGGTGCTGATCCGCGAATCCAAGGAAGGCATCGGCCGGGTCGGGCAGATCGTCAAGGATCTGAAGGACTTCTCCCGGGTCGACGCCCGACAGCAATGGCAATGGGCGAACCTGCAACAGGGGATCGATTCGACGCTGAACATCGTCGCCAGCGAACTCAAATACAAGGCCGACGTGGTCAAGGAATATCAGGACATCCCGGAGATCGAATGCCTGCCCTCGCAGATCAATCAGGTCATCATGAACCTGGTGGTCAACGCGGCGCAGGCCATGGGTGCCGAACGCGGCACCATTACCCTGCGCACCGCTGTGCAAGGGGAGTCGGCGATCATCGAAGTGGCCGACAACGGTTCGGGCATCGCGCCCGACACCCTGCAGAAAATCTTCGATCCGTTCTTCACCACCAAACCCGTAGGCCAGGGGACAGGCCTGGGTCTGTCCCTGTCTTACGGCATCGTGAAAAAGCACGGCGGGGACATTTCAGTCAGCAGCACGCCGGGAGTCGGCACCACGTTCCGCGTGCAACTGCCGTTGCGCCAGACCCGGCCTGCGGCCTGATGTCAGGTCAGCCCGCTTCCTGGAAATCCATCTCCGGCGGCTGGCGGCGGAAACCACCCGTGAGCATTGCCAGATACACCACGCCAATCGCCAGCCAGCTCAGGCCCAGATACACCGCCAGGTGATCGAGGCTGACCATCAGCCACAAGTCCGCCGCCAGACCGATGAACGGGAAGATCAGAAACAGCATCAACTCGCGCGGGCCTTTCTTCTCGCCACCGATCCAGTAATGAAAGATCACTGACAGGTTGACCAGGCTGAACGCCAGGAACGCGCCGAAGTTGATGAACGACGTCGAGGTGGTCACGTCGAGTTTCAGCGCCAGCAAGGCTACCACCGCACACAGCAGGATGCTGTTGACCGGGGTGCCGAAACGCTCGTGCAAAGTGCCGAAGAACGACTTGGGCAACACACCGTCACGGCCCATGGCGAACAGCAGCCGCGAGCCACTGGCCTGGGCAGACAGACCCGAAGCGAACTGACCGACGATCAGGCCGATCAGGAAGATCGACACGAACAGATCACCCCCGATGTTGCGCGCAATTTCGTAGGCCGCCGAGTCGACGTTATCAAACTGAAACGACGGATGGGCGACCTGCACGAAGTACGACACAGCGACGAAAATCAGCCCGCCGATCAACGTGATCAGCATGATCGCCCGGGGGATGGTGCGGCGTGCATCACGGGTTTCTTCGGTCAAGGTGCTGACCGCATCGAAACCGAGAAATGAATAACAGGCGATGGCGGCGCCGCTCATGATCAACGGCATCTGCATGTCGCCGTTGAAGAACGGTTTGATCGACCACAATGGCGTGCTGGCGTCGCCACTGAGGTAATGCACGCACAGGGCGACGAAGGCGACCAGCACCAGAAACTGCACCAGCATCAGCAAGGCGTTGATGCCGTTGGCCAGCTTCAGGCCGATGATGTTGATCGCGCTGGTGATGCCGATAAACGCCAGCACCCAGATCCACTGCGGGATCGACGGGAAGGCCGAAGCGAGGTACGCGGCGCCGATCAGCCAGATCGCCATCGGCAGAAACAGGTAATCGAGCAGCACGGCCCAACCGGCGATGAAACCGAGTTTCGGGCTGATGGCCTTGCGCACGTAGCTGTAGGCCGAGCCCGCCACCGGGAATGCAGCCGCCATGCGGCCATAGCTCATGGCGGTGAAGAACATCGCCACCAGCGCCGCCAGATACGCGGCGGGCACCATGCCTGCGGTGGATTGGGCGAGGATGCCGAACGTGCCGAGGACAATGATCGGCGTCATGTAGGCGATGCCGAACAGCACCACCGACCCCAGCGAAAGGGTGCGTTGCAAACGAGCCATGGGCGACTTACTCCGGATTTTATTGGATTTATGGCAGAGGCCGAGTTCGGCGAGTGTTTTGGGTAGTGCGTTGTTGTTCTTGGGTCAAACAGATGTGTCGTCTGGGCGGCCCCTATCGCGAGCAAGCTCGATCCCCTGTGGGAGCGGGCTTGCCCGCGAAGGCGTCAGTCCGACCCATACAAAATCCGGATCAGCGCGAAGAAATCAGCAGCTCCCGCAATCCAGAAGCGTGTTCAACCACCTCCCCCGGCAACTTCAACCGCTGATCATCCAGATAGCGATAATCCTTGCGCGCCAGCGCCAGCTGACTGAAATCCAGCTCGACACTGAACCGTCCTTCCTCACGCCCGGCCTCGAACAGCACCGTGCCCAACGGGTCCACCAGCGCACTGCCGCCGGCAAACATCAGCCCGTCATCCCCCGCTTCCACGCGATTGACCATCAGCGCAAACGCCTGGTTTTCCTGGGCCCGGGCCATGATTGCGGTGCGGTGGGTCGGGCCGTACGGGTCCATGTTGCCGTTGGTCACGATCAACAACTGCGCACCCAGTTGCGCCAGGGCACGGGCGGACTCCGGGAATTCGATGTCGTAGCAGATCAGCAGACCGACCCGCACGCCGTTCCACAGGCAGGTGGCATAACGGTCGCCGGCCTCGAACACACCACGATCCGAGGCCCAGAGGTGAGTCTTGCGGTATTTCAGGGCGATGCCTTCGGGGGTGATCAGCAGCGTGGTGTTGTAGAAGCGGCCGTTGTCGTTTTCGGCCATGCCGATCACCACGGCAAGGTTGCGTTCGCGGGCAGCGGCCTGCACCGCGCTGACGGTCGGGCCGTCGACCGGTTCGGCGATCTGCGCCACGGTGTCGGCGGTCGGGAAGCCCATCAGGTGGGTTTCGGGAAACACGATCAGTTGCGTGTCGGCCGGGCACTCGGCAATCGCCGCCAGGGCGCGTTCCAGGTTGTACGCCGTGTCTTTGTCACGGCCCGCCAGTTGGGCGAGTTCGACTTTCATGGGGAGTCCTTGTGATGAGCGCCGGGGTCGAAGGATTGCCCGGCGGCGGTCTGTGGGCCAGTATGCTTCCCATTCGACCGACCGGGGAATCACGCGGCCGGGGTAACCCGATAGGGGTAGAGGCATGACAGTTTCGTTTGACGACATCACCTGGCACCGCGCCGTCGGGCAGTTGATCGACGCCCTCGACAAGCCGAATTTCTGGGCGCAACTGGTGCGCCTGCTGGATCAGTACGTCACGTTCGATAGCTGGGTCGCGCTGCTGTTCAGCGCCGACCGCCACCCGCAGGTGTTCGCCGAATGCCCCGGCGAAGACGGCAGTCCCGATCAGTTGTTTCAGGATTATCTGCGCGGTCTGTACCTGCTCGACCCGTTCTACATCGCCTGCCGCGAGCAGTCGCGCACCGGGTTGTATCGCCTGTCGGAGGTGGCGCCGGAGCATTTCGAGCTGACCGAGTATTACCAGCGATACTTTCGTCTGAATGTGGTGGCAGACGAAATCCAGTTCAATTGCCAGCTCGAAGGCGATCGCACGCTGTGCCTGTCACTGGGCAGCAAACAGCGTTTCAGCGGCGAGCAGATCGCCCTGCTGTCATTGATCCAGCCGTGGGTGCTGGGCCTGTTGCGCCAGCGCCTGCCCTATGAAATCAATGAAATCGTCGCCCTCGCCCCGTCGCCGGCGCAACCGGACTGGCGGGTGCAGCTCGAAGCGTCGGTGCAGCAGCTCAAGGGCGCGCAATTGACCGCCCGGGAGCTGGATGTCGGGCGTTTGATGCTCAGCGGTTGCTCCAGTAAAGAAATCGCCCGTAAGCTGGAAATCTCTGTTGAAACCGTGAAAGTCCATAAGAAACACATGTACAGCAAGCTGGGAATCAAATCCCAGTCGGAGTTGTTTTCGATCTTCCTGCAGGCGCAGAACGCCTGACTGCCGCAAAAAACCGTCCGAACCAGGGAAACCGTATGAGCCTGTCACTCCTGAGCCGCTACGCCTTCTTTGCCGTCTGCGTGATTTTCACCCTCGCCAGCCTGCCCTTTCTCGACCATGACTGGCTGTGGCCGATCACTGCCGTCACCGGGGTGCTAAGCCTGCTCGGTCTGTTCGACCTGATGCAGAGCCCCCACGCGGTGCGCCGCAACTACCCGATCCTGGGCAACATCCGCTATCTGGTCGAAGGCATCCGCCCGGAAATCCGTCAGTACCTGCTGGAGTCCGACAGCGACGCCCTGCCCTTTTCCCGCGCCCAGCGTTCGCTGGTGTACTCGCGGGCCAAGAACGAAAGCGCCGACAAACCGTTCGGCACCCTGATCGACGTGTATCAGTCCGGCTTCGAGTTCATCGGCCACTCGATGCGCCCGGCGCCGTTGAGCGATCCGAACAGCTTTCGCGTCACCGTTGGCGGCCCGCAATGCACCCAGCCGTACTCCGCGTCAGTGTTCAACATCTCGGCCATGAGTTTCGGCTCCCTCAGCGCCAACGCGATCCGCGCACTGAACCAGGGTGCGAAACTCGGCAATTTCGCCCACGACACCGGTGAAGGCAGCATCAGCCCTTACCACCGCGAACACGGCGGCGACCTGACCTGGGAGCTGGGCAGCGGCTACTTCGGCTGCCGCACCAGCGACGGCCGTTTCGACCCGGAACGCTTCGCCGCCCAGGCGCAGACCCCGCAGGTGCGGATGATCGAAATCAAGATGAGTCAGGGCGCCAAACCCGGTCACGGCGGGATTCTGCCCAAGCACAAGGTCACCCAGGAAATCGCCGATACCCGCGGCATCCTGATGGGCGAGGACTGCATCTCGCCGTCTCGCCACAGCGCGTTTTCCACACCGATCGAGATGATGCATTTCATCCAGCAACTGCGTGAACTGTCCGGCGGCAAACCGGTGGGCTTCAAGTTCTGCCTCGGCCATCCGTGGGAGTTCATGGGCATCGCCAAGGCCATGCTGGAAACCGGTATCCTGCCGGACTTCATCGTGGTCGACGGCAAGGAAGGCGGCACCGGCGCCGCGCCGGTGGAGTTCACCGACCACATCGGCGTGCCGATGCGCGAAGGTCTGCTGTTCGTGCACAACACGCTGGTGGGCCTGAACCTGCGGGACAAGATCAAGCTCGGTGCCAGCGGCAAGATCGTCAGTGCCTTCGACATCGCCAGCGTGCTGGCCATCGGCGCCGATTGGGCCAACTCGGCGCGGGGCTTCATGTTCGCCATCGGCTGCATCCAGTCGCAAAGCTGCCACACCAACAAATGCCCGACCGGCGTCGCCACCCAGGACGCCCTGCGCCAGCGCGCACTGGTGGTGCCGGACAAGGCCCAGCGGGTCTACAACTTCCACCGCAATACGCTCAAGGCACTGGCGGAAATGCTCGCCGCCGCCGGCCTCGATCACCCGTCGCAACTCTCGGCCAAGCATCTGGTACGGCGCATGTCGGCCACCGAGATCAAGCTGTTCTCGCAGCTGCATGTGTTCCTGAAACCGGGGGAACTGCTCACCGGGGAAGTGAACGGCGAGTTCTATTCGCGGATGTGGCAAATGGCGCGGGCGGACAGTTTTGAGCCGCAGGATGGGGTGGCGGCCTGAAAATCAAACCGGCGCATTCCCCTTGCAGACTTTGCGCCGGCCTTGGAGTATTTATCGCTCGATTTGCATGAACATGACCGCCCCCAAACCTACTGCCAACCATAGCGTGACGAACCTCAACAAGACTGTCGCCGCTATGGCATCCGGTAAACCGGCACCACCCGAGACCAGCAACGCCACCATCACCGCTTCAGCACTGCCCAGGCCACCCGGCATAAAACTCAATGCCCCCGCCAGCATGGAAACGGCATAGATAAAAATCGCGGACGTCAGACTCACGTCTGCGTTCATCGCTATCAAAATCCAGTAAAACGCCAGCCCTTCAAGTCCCCAAGCCAACACACTCAAAAGTGTCGCGCCAATCTGGCGGCTCGGGGTATGGCATCTACGAGACTGGTGCAACACTTGAACGGCATGGCGCAGTAAACGGGAAAACAGGCCGTGCCTGTGTTCGAGGCAACTATTGATCTTCGTGACAAGACTGGCCCGGGACACCAGCAACATGCAGCAGGCCAGCAGCACCAGACAGGCGACAATCATCGACAGCCATTCGGGGTGAGTGCTCAGACCAAAAAGAGCCAGCGCAACCATTGCCAGCAAATCCGAAAGCCGCTCGCTGAATAACGCAGCAAAGCTGTGCACATAGGGCACATCCCGACGCTTGAGCAAAACGCCGCGCAACGCCTCGCCAGCCTTGCCAGGGGTGGTGGTCAGGGCAAACCCCGCCAGGTAGATTTTCAGACTCGGCCACCATGGCATCGGATGACGCAAGGCATTGAGGTAAACCTGCCAACGCAAAAAGCGCAGACCGTAACCAAGCAGAACCAGGCCGGCGACTTTTCCTCCCTCCCACCATCCCACTCGTCTGACCGCCGCGCTCACGGCAGGCCACCCGCCCCACAGGGAAAGGGCCAGATAAAGGAGAGCGGAGCAGACCACCGAGCCAATCAGAACCCGATAGCGCCATCCGGAGAACACCAGAGACTGATTCATAGATTCAGCCTCTTGAAAAGCGGCTCTGGTATCGCCCGGATCAAACACATGATCCACGCCCAGAATCCAGGTACGTAAAGCACCGCTGTCTTGCCTTCGATGCCCGCGACAATCCTTCGGGCGACTGTCTCCGGTTGCGCGACCAGCAACGCCGGTATCTTCAGCCCCTGCGTCATCGGTGTATCGACAAACCCGGGCTTGATCGTGATGACATGCACGCCCGACTTGAACAAACGTGCGCGCAAACCTTCACAAAAGGTGCTGACCGCTGCCTTGGCTGAACCGTAGACATAGTTGCC
This sequence comes from Pseudomonas sp. BW7P1, assembly GCF_024981055.1. NCBI lineage: Bacteria > Pseudomonadati > Pseudomonadota > Gammaproteobacteria > Pseudomonadales > Pseudomonadaceae > Pseudomonas > Pseudomonas sp. BW7P1. The sequence goes on from NZ_CP103374.1 coordinate 5,066,500, forward strand.
GGGCCGCCCGCGATCTGCAGCAACCGAGGAGATGACCGCCAGCGTGCCGCTGCGCTGGGCGGCCATCCGGTCAGCCAACAGCGTCAGCAGGGCAATCACCGAAGAGCCATTGGTGACAAAGGCCTCCAAAGTCAACTCGACGCTTTGTTCGCATGCCTGTTGATCTGGCAGGGAACCATAGGCAATCAGACAAATGTTCACCGTCTGCAAGGTCGTCAGGCAGCTCTCCAACATCATCGAATGCCCGGCGACTTCGTTGACGTCCATCAAGTATGGCGTCACTGCACCCGCACCCCGTGCTTGCAGATCGGCACAAGTCTGCTGCAACTTTGGCCCGTCCCTGGCGACCAGAAAGAATTCGCTTCCCTCAGCCGCCCATTGTCGCGCGCACGCGCTGGCAATGGCCGAGGTGGCCCCCACAATGAGAATTTTTTTCATTGAATGACTCGCTGCCAGAAACGGGAAATCAGGGCGGGGTCGCGCATCGCTTCCACTTGTTCCCAGGCGGGATAGGCACAGCGGAAATCACTGCCGCTCATGTGGGCATCCTTTGCCGGATACAAACGTCCACCCGCTTCCCTGACAATGGCATCGAGGCTTGGCAGGAGCGCTTTGTTCAGTGTTCGGCTCTGTGGGAAATCCAGCGCCAGTGAAGTGCCCGGCATTGGAAATGACATAAGCCCCGGCGATGGAATATCGCCGCAGCGCTTGAGGACGGCGAGAAAGGAACCGTTATTACTGCGCGCAACGGATTTGAGCAGCTCGGCCAGCGCGGCCGAAGCCTCGCCGCTCGGCAGAACACACTGAAATTGCTGGAACCCCTTGCGACCGTAAAGGCGGTTCCAGTGTTCGATACGATCCAGGGGATAGAAAAACGGACGGTAAGCGAGCGTCCGACATTGCCGGGTTTCCGGTTGCCGATTCCAGTAACAATGGTTGAACAGCTTCAATGTGACAGGATTGACCAGCGACACCGGTAACCGGATCGGTAAACGCAGCGCATGTGGAGAGGCAACCTCAAGCGGACCCGTTTCGCGATGATTGCCGGCCGTGTAGATACCCCGCCCGCACGTACGCCCTCTGGCCAGGCAATCGATCCACGCGACACTGTATTCGTGCCGGTTGTCCAATTCGTCAGACAGGTCAAAAAAATCCTTCAAGCTGTCAAAGCGCACCTGCAGCGTATCGATCAGACTGGACTGGATTCTGCGCAGGCGCAGGCTTACCCAGGTAATGACCCCCGTCAGCCCCAGTCCTCCCACTGACGCGGCGAACCACTGTGGGTTTTCTGTCGGGCAACAGACCATCGGCGGCTCAATGGATCGATGCAAACCGAAACTCACCACCGAACGGGCAAACGTGCCGCGGCGGTGATGATTTTTGCCGTGAACATCATTGGCCACTGCCCCGCCCAGCGTCACATGCTGCGTTCCGGGTGTGACCTGCAAGAACCATCCACGCGGGATGGCCAGTTGCAGGATCTCGCCCAGAGTGACTCCCGCCTCGGCACAGATGATGCCGTTCTCCCAGTCGGCCTCTATCCAGCGATCCAGCGTACGTAACTGCAACACATGATCACTGGCGGCCAGACAGCTGTCGCCATAGCTGCGGCCATTACCGAACGGCAAGGTCGAACCATGGAGGGCGACCAGTCGTTGCAACCGCGGTCCGATTTCGCTTCGCCAACGGCATGAATGGACGCTCTGCATGAAGGGTGGATAGTTTCCCCAGGACGTCAGCGAGGTCCTCATGACGCCACCCAGAAAATCGCACAAAACACCGCGCCCATGACCTGGCTCAGGCGATCACGCAAGGCAAAGACCACCGGGTCCTCATTCATTCGGCCGCGATGGGTCAGCAGCCAGATGCGGGTAATCCACAGCAATAGCACCGGGCAGGCAAGCCAGATCCACCGGGGGTGTGCATAAAGCACAGTGGTCGCGCTGTCATGGATATAAAGTGCCAGCACCATCACTGCCAGGTAACCGGATGCAGCGCCCAATGAGGAAAGCATTGCCAGATCGGCGGGGAAATAGTCCCGTCCTCCGGTTTTCCCGGTGTTACCACTGTGCAGCACCAGCAACAGTTCGGCGTAGCGCTTCACCAGCGCCAGACTCAAAAACATGAACATGGAAAAAGCCAGCATCCAGCCCGTCAGTTCCAGTTCGAAGGCGGTGCCCCCGGCAATGATGCGCAGGGTATACAGAAGGGCCAGGGCAATGACATCGAGCGCCATCAGCCGCTTCAATACCAGCGAATAAATCAATGTCAATCCGTAATAACAGGCGAGTACCCCCACGAATTGAAACGGCAGCCATATCCAGGCCCCCGTGAAGGACACCAGCAACAACAAGGGAAAAACCATCAACCCGGACTTGATCGACAACTCCCCGCTGGCGAAGGGCCGGTTGCGTTTGGTCGGGTGTCTGCGATCTTCGGCAAGATCGAGCAGGTCGTTCAGGACATAGACCCCCGATGCACATAACCCGAATAATACGAATGCCAGCACGCCATGCCACAGCGTCAGCGGATTGGTCAATTGATGCGCGGCCAGCAGAGGGACAAAAATCAGCGTGTTCTTCACCCATTGATGCATGCGCAAAGCTTTGTACCAACTCCTGAGGCTCGCAGCGTGCGGACGAACTACCTGTACGACGTTGCCCAACTTCCGGGCAGCGTGCTCGACACCCGGTAACGGATTGACGACATAACCGAGCCTGGCCGAACGCCAGATCGGCAGATCGGCAAACGAGTTGCCGATGTAGTCGAATTCCCCTTCACCGTACAACTCCACCAACAAATCACGCTTATGTTTGCCTGACAGATTGCGCTCGAGGTTAGTCGCCAAAACTTCATCGAACACTTTCAAATGTTCGGCGATGCGTACCGCCAGGGAGTGATGGCTGGCCGTTGCCAGCACTATTTTCCGGCCGCTGTTGCGTTGCGCCTCGATCATCCAGAGGACATCCGGGTTATAAGGCAGTGTCGCGACATCAAGGTTTATTGCCTGCGCCAGGCGCTCTTTCAAATATGACCGACCACTGAAAAGCCAGATCAAAGGTTTGCAAAGGCGCAAGGGAGCCTCTCGAACAAAGGCCATTGCACATTCGAACAGCAGATCCGATTTCAAAAGTGTTCCGTCCAGGTCGACGACCAGAGGTCCCGTCGGCGAACAAGGGGCCTTTGAGGAAAGCACCTGCGGCATTGATAAGTTCATGACTGTCGCCCCCGAAACATCACAAACCGGAAAAAGCAGTACCCCAGCAACAGATTCAACAGTGAAAACACAGATACCGTCGCCAGTCCTGGCAAACCCAGTAAATCGCCAAACACACCGACGCCGTAACTGAAGATGCCCATGACGCCCATGTACCCCAGATACGCCCATGCAGACGTTCCGGTCTCGAATGTGTAGAGCGTGTTCATGTATGACGAGAAGGCGGCGGCGATGCAGAATGCGGCGAAATTGCTCGCTGACTGCGTCGCCTGCACGGCGCCGATCAACACGAAAAAGAGCTGCCAGTGAATCAACGTACCCGCCAGGCCGATGGCTGTTTGCGCAGAAAACCCGTTCCACAAGATCCTCATCGTCAATCCTTGCAGTGTGCGATGGGCGGGCTTTCAAGCTAGGGCAAGGTGTGGAAGCGGTCTACTGTCAGAAATTACAGGTCGGAGGTGGTTTCAGACTAACGGTCACCATTGCAGCACCCGACCGCGAGGTGGCTCTTTCACCACGATATAACCGGTATCACCGCTCAAATAGATGCGGTAATAGAGGCTGTCCACCAGGACCGGGAATCCCTGATAGTCAACACGGTCGGGACTGCCCTGCTCGGGTTCGGCGACCACATTGGTGATGCCGGCCGAGGGCAGGTTTTCCGGGAGCATGAAATAGCCGATGCTCAGCAGGTAGCGCAGTACCGGCAGTTGTTTGAACGTGCCCGTCGCGCTTACAAGCCAACGGTCGGAGTCGCTCCCTGACAGATAAATCCGCTTGGCTTCCCGCAATTCTCGATGAGAGGAAATGTCATGACTGAGGCTATACAAAGCGCTACTGGCGAATGTTTTCTCCATTGTCAGCACCCGCCCGTAGGCAAAGGACAGCGACAGCGTGGCCAGAAGCGGAATCGCCAGTGTCAGAGGCAGAAACCGATGCAGCGGTGCCAACCCCAGATATGCCAGATAGAACAGCAACATCAGCAGCACACCAAACCCCATCAGCGTACGTGCACCTTCATTGAAATCGCGGAACAAAAGGGTCATGCCCGGCACCAGCAACACGATCAACGGCAGCGTCAGCAGGCACATCAATCCCAGGAGCAAGCCTTTTGCGGGTGAGTCACCCCGCAAGCGAATCTGCCTCCCCAACCCTGCGACGCCGACCAATGCACACCCCAGCAACACGACGAATACCGCCGTATAACCACCGTGAAACAACAGCGCCACCTGCTTCATGATGTCAGCGAAACTGGTGCTGATCTGCAACAGTGAATCGGCACTGAAGTCGAGCAGTTCGGTACGTTCGAAGTCCGTGAACGGAAAGGCCGTGACCGAGTAGATCGACACACCCAGCGCCAGTTGCGCCAGCTTCCAGCCCGCCAGTGGCCAGAGCTCAGCCCAGGGCAGGCGCCGATGAACAGCCCTGAGCAATTCCACACAGGCCAGTCCGAGAAACACATTGAGGCTGATCTGATACAGCCCGGTCGCCAGCGCCAGCAACACCGAAGGCACCAGCCAGCGTTGAATCCGGGAAGTGCCGCCAAACGTGATCGCGTAAATCACCGCGACCAGACTCAGGGCCATGCCGGCGCCGTCATATTGATAAGACAGGTTCTGCAACAGGAACGGGTTGTACCAGAGCGGCAAGGCCACCAGACAAGAGGCGAGCGTCGGTTCGGGGAAGTAGTGAAAGGTCAGTCGGCTCAGGGCCAATGACATGGCCACCGTGGCGATTAACAGCGGCAGGGGAAAAATGTTCGGCGCTGCACCGGTAAACGTCAATGCATGGTACAGCCAGTCCATGAACAGTCGCCCCCGCTCTGTCCAGGCATCACCGGCAGCCAGAGAGCGCCAAGTGTCGTCGATGTAGGGAAAGTCGGCGAGGATCAGCGGCAGGATGTACAGCATCGTGGCGATCAGGAAAAACCGCACGACCTGTCGCGACCCAAGTTCGCGGTCGAAAAAATCAGTCATCCTCATATCCGATCCTCTGAAATCAGTTCCAACAATATGATCACTAAAAGTTGAAAACCCGCCACTGTCAGAAATTACAGCTTAGCGGCTCTTTCAGACGAGCGGACGGACAGGTCCGTGCCCACCGTGGCCATATCCAGGAAAAAACAAAGCCCCGGCCAATCGACCGGGGCTTTCAGTTTCAGCGCTGACGTTTTACGAAACCGAACGCACCGCACCTTGCGACGCATCGGTCGGTTGCAGCTTGAACACGTAGAACAGAACGGTCAGCAGCACCAGGAACGCCGGGCCGACATACAGCGCCACGCGGGTGTCCGGGAAGTACGCCATCAGGCCCACCACCAGCACCAGGAACGCCAGCGCCAGATAGGAGCTGACCGGATACAGCCACATCTTGTACTTCAGACCTGCCCGTTCGCTGGCGCTCAGGCCTTTGCGGAATTTCAGCTGGGCCAGCAGGATCATCACCCAGGTCCAGATCGCGCCGAAGGTGGCGATCGAGGTGACCCAGACGAAGACTTTTTCCGGTACCAGATAATTCAGCAGCACGCCCAGCAGCAGGGCGAAGATCGACAGCAGCAGCGCCCGACGCGGCACGCCGTTGCTCGAAGTGCGGGCGAAACCCGCCGGTGCCTGACCGTTCTGCGCCAGGCTGTAGAGCATGCGCCCGGTGCTGAAGATGCCGCCGTTGCACGACGACAGCGCAGCGGTGATCACCACGAAGTTGATGATGCCGGCGGCGGTCTTGATGCCCAGACGCTCGAAGGTCATCACGAACGGACTGCCCTGGGTGCCGATTTCATTCCACGGGTAGATCGACAGGATCACGAACAGCGCACCAACGTAGAACAGCAGGATCCGCCAGAACACCGAGCCGATGGCATTGGGAATGGTCTTGTGCGGGTTCTTCGCTTCACCGGCGGTCAGGCCGATCATCTCGACGCCCAGATAAGCGAACATCACCATCTGCAGCGACATCAGCACGCCGGTGACACCGTTGGGCATGAAACCGCCGTGGGCCCACAGGTTGGAAATCCCCAGCGCCACGCCGTCGTTGCCGAAACCGAACGCGATGATACCGATACCACCGAGCACCATGGCGATGATGGTGACGATCTTGATCAGGGCGAACCAGAACTCGAATTCACCGAAGGCCTTCACCGCGATCAGGTTGATCGAGCCCATGCTGACCAGCGCCGCCAGCGCCCAGATCCAGCGCGGCACATCGGGGAACCAGATGCCCATGTACACGGCTACCGCAGTGATTTCCGCGACGCAGGTCACCAGCCACAGGAACCAGTAGTTCCAGCCGGTGAGAAACCCTGCCAACGGGCCGAGATAATCCTGTGCATAACGGCTGAAGGAACCGGCCACCGGGTTGTGCACGGCCATTTCGCCGAGGGCGCGCATGATCACCAGAATCGCCAGACCACCAATGATGTAGGACAGCATGATCGCCGGGCCGGCCATTTCGATGGCCTTGGCCGACCCCAGGAACAGACCGACACCGATACAGGCGCCGAGCGCCATCAGGCGGATATGCCGTTCGCCGAGTTCGCGTTTGAGTGGACCGCCGTTCGCGGTCTCGCCATGGGGCGGGTGATTGCCGACTGGCATGGGGGACTTCCTCGTCTTGTTATTGGATAGACCACCGAGTGTCGAAGCGTCGACCGATAAGCCGTGGCTTCCCGACACCGCGCCGGCCTCGTGGGCTGACGCGTCCTCCAGGTCCGGGCCTGAGGATCAGCGGGGCTGGCAGTATAAAAAGCTTCCAGCAGGATATTTCACTCTAAAAACCGACTTATTCAGCGACAAGCATCGTTATGAATCGGGATTTCGAGACAAACACTCCTGAAAAAACCGGATTATTCACTGCCGAAATGGGCGCCGAGTATTGCACAGCAAGGGTGCAGCGTCATGCCCCTACCCAAGTCGTATTTACCCGCCAACCGCTCTGTTCCGCCCTTTCCCGAGACCTGCACACGCACTGCCGACGGATTGCCCCCCGTGCAGATTTGTTCAGGGTCACCGCTTCACAATTTTTTCACCCGCGCCAACCACCGACTAAGCTTCAGTCAAGTCCGATCAATCTGCGTGAATGGATCAATCGACTATGGGCGCTTTGTGGCAAACCGATTCGAGTGAAAAAGTGGTTCCGACTGAACGTGTGGATCAAGCGCCTGTCCCTGAAAAAACCCGTCGCAACCGGCATGGGTGGAAGGCTTTCTGGCTGTTGGTGTTGATCATTGCGGTGGTCGTGGGGCTGGCCGCGATGAAGGAAATGCGCACCTCGCGTTTTCAATCCCGCGAGGTCAGCCAGTACGCCGCCAAGTTGACCTATGAACTGCAACCGGGCCCCAGCGAAGCCATTCGTTATCCGGGCAACGGGCCATTCGATCTGCGTCTGGGCTACAGCTCGCTGGACGAATTTCTGCCGCGATTGCTCAAGCGCAATTACGTGATCACCGAACAGACGCGTTTCTCCCCGGCCCTGCTCGGCTATACCGACAAGGGCCTGTTCGTGCCCTACTCCGAAAAGATCCAGGCCGGGCTGTCGATCACCGATTGCCGTGCCGCGCCGCTGTATCAGTACAACTATCCGCAGCAGCTGTATTCGAGTTTCGAGTCGATTCCACCGGTGGTGGTCAACAGCCTGCTGTTCATCGAAAACCGCTTTCTGCTCGACCCGAAACAACCGCTGGCCAACCCGGCGGTGGACTGGCCGCGCTTCGGCATGGCGGCATGGTCGCAGGTCGCCAAGCTGCTGCACTTGCCGGGGCAATCGGCGGGCGGCAGCACCCTGGCCACACAACTGGAAAAATATCGCCACTCGCCTGATGGGCTGACGGTGAACGGTGCCGAGAAAATCCGCCAGATGATTTCCGCCAGTGTCCGCGCCTATCAGGCCGGCCCGGATACCTTGCCGGCGCGGCGCAACATCATTCGTGACTACCTCAACAGCGTGCCGTTGTCGGCGGTGCCGGGGCACGGTGAAGTCCACGGCATGGCCGAAGGCTTGCGGGTCTGGTACGGCGCCGATTTCAATGAAGCCAACAAAAAACTGGCCAGTACCGCCACCGATCCGCAGACCATGGCCGACAAGGGCCTGGCCCTGCGGGAAATGCTCTCGCTGATGATCGCCCAGCGCCGTCCTTCCCATTACCTGACCAAGGGCCGGGAAGAGCTGGCCGATCTCACCGACAGTCACCTGCGCCTGCTCAAACAGAACGGAGTGATCGACACCGCCCTCGCCGATGCGGCTCTGGCCAGCAAGGTCACTTACCGCGACTGGCAGACCCAGCCGACCATTCAGCCGATCGAAACCAACAAAGGCATCAGCGTCGCCCGCAGCCGTCTGGCCACCATGCTCAATCGCCCGCTGTACGACCTCGACCGCCTCGACCTCTCCGCCACCAGCACCCTGCAAGGCGAGCTGCAGACCCAGGCCACCGCCTACCTGAAAAAACTCGCCGACCCGGCTTACGCCGCCGAAATCGGCCTGCTCGGCGAACGCCTGCTGACGCCCACCAGCACCACGCAAGTGCGTTACAGCTTCACCCTGTTCGAACTGACCCCGGACGGCTCGCGCGTGCGGGTGCAGACCGACAGCACCGACCAGCCGTTCGACATCAACGAAGGCAGCAAACTGGAACTCGGCTCCACGGCGAAAATGCGGGTGCTGACCACCTACCTGCAGATCATCTCCGAACTGCATGACAAATACGGCGCCATGTCTGTGCCGGAATTGAAAAAAGTCGAGGTGCCGGATCAGGATCGCCTGACCCAATGGGTGATCGATTATCTGATCCAGAACAAGGATCACGACCTGTCGAAAATGCTCTCCGCGGCCCTCGACCGCAAATACTCCGCCAGCCCCGGCGAGGCGTTTTTCACCGGTGGCGGGCTGCATGTATTCCACAACTTCCGCAAGGAAGACAACGGCCGCATGCCGACCCTGCGCGACGCCCTGCGCGAGTCGATCAACCTGCCGTTCATTCGTCTGATGCGCGATCTGGTGCGCTACACCACCTACTCCGGCCCCAACAACAGCGCCGAACTGCTCAAGGACGACCGCGACCCACGGCGCCAGGAATACCTCGCCTCGTTCGCCGATCGCGAAGGCACTTCGTTCCTGCTCAAGTTCTGGAAGAAGTACAAGAACAAGGACACCCGGGCCCGCCTCGACACCTTCCTCGACAGCATGCGCCCGACCCCGATCCGCATGGCTGCGGTGCACCGTTATCTACTGCCCGACGCCAGCCAGGAAGACTTCAACAGCTTTGTCCGCTCACATCTGAAGGGCGTGAAAATCACCGAAAAACTCACCGACGAGCGCCTCGAACGGCTTTATCTGGCCTACGGTCCCGGCACCTATGACCTGCCGGACCAGGGCTTCATCGCCAAGGTCCATCCGCTGGACCTGTGGCTGATCGGCTACTTGCTCAATCACCCGGACGCGACCTGGAGCCAGATCGTCAAGGCCAGTCAGTTCGAGCGTCAGGAGGTCTACAGCTGGCTGTTCAAGAGCAAACACAAAGGTGCCCGTGACAGCCGCATCCGCACCATGCTGGAGATCGAAGCGTTCCTCGACATCCATCAGCGCTGGCAGAAAGTCGGTTACCCGTTCGATCATCTGGTGCCGTCGCTGGCCACCGCCATCGGCAGCTCCGGCGACCGCCCCGCCGCGCTGGCCGAGTTGATCGGCACCATCCTCAACGACGGCGTGCGCATGCCGACCCTGCGTATCGACAGCCTGCATTTTGCCGCCGGCACACCTTACGAGACAAAACTGGTCAACGACCCGCATGTGGGCAAACGGGTGATGCCGTCCGAAGTCGCCACGGCCATGCGTGAGGCACTCTCTCAGGTGGTGGACTCGGGGACCGCCAAACGTGTTTCCGGCAGTTTCAAAATGGCTGATGGCCGGCCGCTGATCATGGGCGGCAAGACCGGTACCGGTGACAACCGTATCGAAGCGATCGGCTCCGGCGGACGAATCCTCAGTTCGAAATCGATCAACCGTACCGCGACCTTTGTGTTCTACATCGGCGACAGCCATTTCGGCACACTCACCGCGTACGTTCCCGGCCGTTCGGCGGAGAATTTCAAATTCACTTCGGCGTTGCCGGTACAGGTACTCAAGGGAATGGCCCCGATTCTCAACAACTACCTGCAACCGGGTAGCCACACGCAATGTCAACCGGTGGAGGTGGCTCTCCGCTGAAGGGTGGTGCGTCATTTTCCCGATATCAGCAACAGGTCATATTTATTTGGATTTTGCATTCGAATTCATGAACATGAATCACGGAATCCGCTTGTCTTCCGACACAATATTCTGACTTTTATTTAAACAGCAGAGGAATACGCTAATGTTTTCCTGACAAACGAAATGGAATTCAGATGTCCAGCCTGAAAACAAATGACAACCCACTTCAAACAACAACTCCCACGATAAAAGGTCGACACTACGAGCTCATCAAAAACACTCTTGACGACACATTCAAACAGACTTCACTGTCTCGTGCCCTGGCATTGAATGCTGCCTCCCTGAAGAAGCACTCCTGGCACGAAAAGCACGTTCAGGCATCGGCGAAAGCGGCAAATATCGCCGCCTGGCAGGCTCAGAACCAGACTGACCAGGCGCTGAACAAAATAAAAAGTCTCGAGTCATTCGCGGTGCACTTGCTGAAAAAAGAACTCAAGGAAAAGTTTGGTCTTACCCTCAATGTCAAGCAAACTTTCTTGAGATTGTATTTCCCAAAGTCATCACCTTGGTACAGCCTCAATTTATTGCCTGGCTTTGCCAGTCGAACGGTGTCCCTGCTGGACGCAGCGCTACACAACTTTGCAAGTAACGAAACCTTTACCGCCGACTCCAACTTCATCAGTAAACCCGATGAAAACGGACACTTCGATGTACTGGAAATCAAACAGAAAATGTCAATCGAGCAGTTCAAGACATTGTGTCGAGAACTGGATATCGGCAAACGCTACACCCGTTATCTGCGACACCATTTGCTGCCTCGCGATCCCGCGACACGTGCCGCGCTTGAGAAACAGACAACCGACAGCCAGAAAGCTGCGTTGATACTCGCCGCGCATCTGGCACTGCTGACCAATGACATCGGCAGCAACGCCCATGCCGTGGTTCTGGGCATGGCCGAAGGGCAATCCGGGCTGACGCTGGGTGGCAAGGTCATGCAATGTTGCGAGCTGTCGATCATGGATGCCGCATTGACCGGAATCGTGCTGTTCACTTCGGTCGAGCGGCAGAGCGCTGGTGAAGACCGGATGATTGCTTACGTTCCCCATGACCCCGAGCACCCGTTGAAGGAGTACGCCTCGTCGCTGGAGTTCGTCAGCGAACTGACTCGCCAGCTACGTGCCAACGAGACCCTGTCCAAAGGACAGAGTAACTATTGGCAATTTTTCAGCCAATTCATCGATCAGCAACAGCGCGGTCATTTCTTTGCCGGACTCGACCAGCGACTGAACGCGTTCAAATGGCCGAAAGAGAAGGATCGTCTGGATCCGGGGCCGACCTGGCGCCCCACTCCGGTGGATAAACCCCGACTGGCCTTTCAGGTTCGACCGTTCACGCAGAATCTGTGGAAGCATCAGTACCAGCGAAAAATCGACAAGATCTTCAACGATGCTCGAGACATCGCCGTTTCAACCGAAATGGCCGACCGAAAGGAACGCTGGGCCTGGTGGGACAATTTCGAAAAAATGCTTTCCGACATTTTCCAGGCAGCCCTGCTGGTTCTTACGCCTTTTGTTCCTGTTGTCGGTGAGCTCATGATGGCCTATACCGCTTATCAACTGATCACGGACACTGTAGAGGGCTGGATCGATCTGGCGCAAGGGCATTGGGCAGCATTTGGCGAACACGTGCTCGGAGTCCTGACCGACGTCATCCAGTTGGGCACATTCGCCGTCGGCGGCGAGATCGGAAAGGCGTTCAAACTCAAGGTTTCGTCCTTTGTCGACAACATGCTGCCAGTCATATCCCCCGACGGTAATACCCGTCTGTGGCACCCCGACCTCGGCCCGTATGAGATTAGTGGAGCGCCGCCACCGCCCGACTCTCGTCGTGACGCCAAAGGTCTTTACCAACATGCCGGCAAAAACGTGCTGACACTCGATGGCAAGCACTATGAAGTCAGACAGGATTCACACAACGGCCAGTATCGTATCCAGCATCCGGCACGTCCCGGCGCCTATGCGCCGAAACTTCGCTACAACGGTCGTGGCGCCTGGGTTCATGAAGGTGAAAACCCGCATGATTGGGCAGGTCCGAAATTGATGCGACGCCTCGGCGCCATGGCGGAGGGCTTCAGTGATCCGCAACTGGAGACTGTCCGCCTGATCAGTGGCACGGAAGAGCATGCACTGCGCCGGATGTATGTCGAAAACGATCCCCCTCCGTTACTGCTGGAAGACACGCTCGAGCGTTTCCAGGCATCGCGGGACACTGCAACCGCCGTCTCGGATATTCGCGCCGGGCGCCCTATGGATCCCTCGTCCTTCTGGTTCGAACAACTGGTGACCGAATTGCCGGGCTGGCCCGAAGACTGCGCATTGAAGGTTTATCAGGGTGCCGAGGGACAAAGCGCCGCACACATTTACGGTAACGCCAACGCCCAACCGTCACGGACGTTGACCGTCAGCCTGGCGGATGTCATGGCTGGCAGACTGCCGGAACAGGTGGCCGGTTTTCTCGATGACGCGCAGCTGGAGCGATTGCTTGGCGCCCGGGTTCCGAGAGAACGACAAGTGCAGACCCTGCGTAATCTGTTGGGGAACCAGGTCGATGCCCGCCGACAGGACATTGCGCAATATACCTATCGGTATCGCACGATCAGCCATGACTCGCGGGTTCTTGAGCTTCAACGTCGGTTCCCGGACTTGCCGACAACCATCGCCGAACGGCTGGTCGCCCACGCCCGCCAGCGCGAACTGGACGCTCTGGACAACCATGACCGCCTTCCCCTTGACCTCAGGGCGACTGCCCGTGAATGCGCTTTCGAAACCCGCACGACGCGGGCGTTCGAAGGTTTTGGCGAGAATGAACGACCGACACCGGACACCGAACGCCTGGCTTTGAATCTGCTCCGTCTGCACAGCGACACCTATCGCGATTTGCATATCGAAGTGCGCGATGGCTCGTTTGACGGGCCACTGCGTTGCAGCGCAGGTCTTACGGATGCAAGCGAAATCCGCGTCCTTTTGCATGACGGGCATGGCCGCTATGAAGTCTTCGACGGCAACCGGCGCCCGTTGTCCGGTCTGGCCGATTTGTACGAGTCGATCCTGCAGGCGATTCCCGCTCAGGCAAGACAACAAACCGGATACAGACCAGGTCAGGGTCGTGCTTTCAGGCAATGGCTGATGGCAATGAGCGAATCGCCGAGGGAGCGTCGCACCCTGATGCTCGAGCCCTCGATCCGGCCCGTCGTGCAAACGTCGTTGGAGAACCTGTTGCGGGGGCCGGTCTTTTCCCGATCGGCCCGGACAATCGAACAACGGGTGAAAGAACTGTATCCCGGGTTGAGTGATCGGGAAGTGGACATGTTCGTCAGTTCGCTGCCGGCAGGGCGTGATCCTTTCGAGAAGGTCCGGGAACTCAAGGATGAGCTGCAAAGGCTGGAGAGTCTGCTCGACGAGTGGAGGAACTCACTGAGAAGTTTCGATCCCGATGGCCCCGGGATCATTCCAGCCGGGGCGAGTACCATCACTGATCGCCTGCTGGCGTGTTTCAGACGCGAAGCGCATGCGTTCAACGAGCGCAGTATTCGTTTAGAGGATGGCTACACGCTGGATCTTTCGAATGAAGTGTTGGGACCCGACCTTGAAAAATGGTGGAAAACCCTCCCCGATCTGAAGGCCTGGTTCGATCAGGTCACGACCCTGAATCTTGATCGAGCCCGCTTCTCCCCGGCCTCCGGCGGGCTCCTGAAGCATTTCCCCAACCTGCATCATTTGAGTGCCCGCCACTGCGGCCTGAAACTGCTGCCCCAAAGAATTGCCGCAATGCAACGACTGGAGACCTTGCGGCTCAGCCGCAATGAGATTCGCCTGACAGCCGAATCATGGGCGCAGCTCAGAGATTTGACCCGCCTGCGCGTCCTGCGACTGTCCCTCAACCAGCTGGGACGAGCGCCGGACGTCAGTCGCATGCCGCACCTGACCGTGCTGGATCTGGCTTACGCCGGTATCGACAGTTGGCCACAAGGACTGTTCTCTCCCCATCGACGCCCTCAGGGCTTCTTTCTCGATCTGTCCAGTCCGGCAATCACCCATGTGCCGAATGTCGAGCCGGGATCGACGGATGCCTGGCTCGTTGCCCGTACCCGACTGGCAGTCAGTTTTCTGGAACCCGAAGATCGCGAGACCTTTTATCAATACCGTGACTCGGTGGGGCTGCCGCGGGAAAACCATTATTCGTTCCTTGCCGCCGAAACTCGCGACAAGTGGTCGATGAGTGGCGACTCGCTATTCTGGAGCGACGATGATCCGGGGCTATCGACCTACCGCAACGAAGCCTGGGACAACCTCATGCACGAACCGAATGCCCAGGGTTTCTTCCAGATCATCGACAGCCTGACTCAGTCTGCCGACTACCGGAACGGTGGTTCCTCACGCCGAATTCTGACCCGGCGTGTCTGGGATCTGATCGACGCCATGGACATGGATACCGAGCTGCGTGAAAACCTGTTTCGCATGGCTGAACAACCGGCCTCCTGCGCCGATGCCAGCTCCGAAGTCTTCAACATCATGGGGGTGCAGGCCCTCGCCTCGCTGGCATACTCCTACGCCACATCGGCAGTGGAGCTCGAAGGCAGGCTGGTGAAACTGGCCCGTGGCGCCGCGCGCCTGGAACGGGTGAACGAGATTGCCCGGGCCGATGCGCTGTCTCGTCCGAGCCGCGAAGAAGAGGTCGAGATCTATCTGGCCTATCAGACCCGCCTGGGGGCCCGTCTCGATCTGCCCTGGCAGTCCGAATTCATGCTGTACGAAGGCATTGCAGGTGTGACGCGAGCCAGTATCGATAATGCCTACAGCACCGTTATCGAGCTGGAGACCGGAGACGGGCTGGTCAACGGGATGCTCGAACAACCGTTCTGGGAGCGCTATCTGCGTGAGCATCAGACCGAAGCGTACCGGATCAACGACGCCTCATACGAGCGCCAGTTGACCCGGCTTGAACAACGGCACGCACCCGATTCGGCTGCACCGATCAGTGACGAGGAATACGCACGCGAGCTCACCGAACTGGCGTACCGACGTCAGGGTCTGGGACGTTCGCTGACCTTCACGATCATGCGTCGGCATGGTCTGTTGCCCATGCCGACCTGAGGCCATGAACACGGTCAGACTTCCGAGTCCCAGATCACCGTGACATTGCCGGCATACTGTTTGGCCTGGCCGGGCTGCAACATGCTCTCCATGTAACGGCTCGGCACTTCGAAGTGCAAGGTGCCGGGCGCCCGATCCACGAAAACCCCTGGTTGAAACAGGGTGTCGGTCGGGTTTTCCGTCAGGCGCTTGTGCTTCACCGGCTGGCCTGCCGTGTCAGTGATGCCATGGGGCAGACTCACGCTCATATAGACCTGGGGAAAGGTGCTGCCGGATTCGGCATCGCGCAACGCGCAGGCGCCGATACCGCCGTACTGACACTGGATGGACATCCGGAATCGCGAAGAAGCGGAAATGTTGAAGGTCTGATCCTTGAGCAACCGGACAGGTCGCCGCCCTTCCTGCAACCAGGCTTGCCAGCCGCCCTGCGGTACCAGCTCGATCCTGTCGCCCCCCGGCGGCAGGTCGATCTTGAGCATGTGCTGCACGTCGAGCACGAACCTGAATGTGACGGAGGCATTGCTGGGTAGCAGGTTATCGCCCGCATCAATGTCCAGCCCCGGCCCCACGCCATAGATCAGCTCACCGGTATAAATCCCGGCCGACATCGTGAACGGGCTGGGCGTGCGCAGTTCATAGCCCACGTCCAGGTAGTCATAAGTCATCCAGGGAATCCGGAACGCGGCTTCTTTACTGCAATCGGTTTCCGACGGTCCGCGCCAGAACGCTCGATAGAAGTTCGGCCCGAAAGCCGTCATCGCTCCGGCGTCGCAAGGCCTTGAGGGAAACCACCAGCCTCGACCGCCCCACAGATCCTGATGGGCCTGTTCATCGGTGGCGGCCCCGGTCAGGTTCCTCGCCGTGTCGCTCAAAACGTACTGAGTGCCCAACCCGCCGATTCTCATTTCAACCGTGGCCGTTTCCCCGCTCACAACATTCCTGACTGTCAGGCTGCGCCAGAGATTGGGGATTCTGAACATCGCACCGTTGCGCACCGTCGCCCCTGGTTCGATCGAGCGCACGGAAGCGAAGCGCAATGGCAGACGAACGCCAGACAGGTCGTGGGCCTTGCAGTCAGCGACGTATGTTCCGCAATAACCACTTTGTACCGTCTGGTCGACGAACGCATTGTTCTGCGGTTTCGACGGATCGGGTATGAAACTGGCACGCATCTCTTGAGTGACAGCTTGCACGGAGGCGCAAAACATCACGCCGGCCGCGCATACGAATATCCTGTTTCTTTGGAGCCTGAAAATCATTGCTACGTCCTTGCACTGAATGGCGATGTCCTGTGCCCGATCCCTGTCTATCCCTGGGGAGCGGCCGCGTTGAACATGAGGTTGACGGTGCCGAAATAGTCCCCCGGCTTGTAGCCGTCGGACTGCTCCACCGGCTGAATCTCCAACAGCACCCGGGCTCCTTTGCGCGCTTCCTCTGCCGTCACCACTTGCTGGGGAACCGGGTCGTGGCTCAGCAACTTGCCATTGAAGAACACCCGTAAAAGGATGTGCGCATTCGGATCCTTGCCGTTGGTCAAATAGGGAAAGCTCTCAAGGCGAGCCTCGATGGCGCTGCTGTCATGCCGGACGTCGAAATGTCTGCGCAGGCTGCCGAGGGTCGAGGTGTTCACATCCCAGGGCAGGCGCTGCTCGCGATGAATCCAGTCCGGCTCGCTGGGTATGACGTAAAACTGCAGCGTCGGAATGTGCACCGACACATAAAACTCCAGTTCTTCCCGCGCCGCGAACGCCCAGGTGCTTATCAATCCCAATCCTGCGGCCGACGTCAGGGCCATCCATTGTCTGATCATTTTTCGTTTCCCTGAGGGTCAACCGGCGGTTTTCAGGTTCTTTTTGCTGTCGCCTTCGACCAGGATGAAGCGATATTCGCGTCCCGGTTTTTTCTCGAATTCGAAGGTCTTGCCGGCCATGACGTGGTGTTTGGTGGTGGCGTCGCATTCGGTTTCGTCGGACTTCGAACAGCTCTTGAATTCGTCGATCACCACCACGGTGTTGCCGTTGTTGCGTACCTTGTAAGTGCTCGTTTTGTCATCAATCACCGTATCGAACCGGGCGTTGTGCGGGCGTACGAAAAAGATCGTACCGAAACCGGCCATGACGTTGACGCCCGCCGTCAGGCTCTTCTTGTATTCCTCACGCTCTTCGCTGGACACCGCAAACTCGTCCTCCTTCTCTGGCACCACCGGAACGAACCGCACACGGAAGTAACGCTCCTTGTCACGTTCGCCCATGAACAGCAAACGAGTGCCCTGCATACCCTGGGCCGGGATGATCAAGCGTGCGGGACTGGCCATCACGCCGTCCCGGGCGCCCGCATCGGCCTGCACCTTGACCGGCACTTCAGTGGAAGTGCCGTCGGCGTTGTAGATGATTTCCAGCACATTGATCTTGACGAACGCGGTGCTGTCACCGCTGTTGTAGACGCGTTTGAGATAAGTACTTTTATCGCCGGCAAGATAGTCGTAGACCACGCCGATGTTGATGTTAGGACCGGCCTGGGCGTTCAGACAAACCATGCACAGGCCCAAAAAAACCACTAATTGCTTCATGCACATACTCTCCGTCGATAATTCAAAAGCCAGGAGCGCTCAGATTTCCGAATCGAACACAACGACAACCGTGTTGGAATATTTGTTGCCACGATCCATCGTCAACATCGTCTTGATGGACGCCTTCTCCACATCGAAATGCAAGGTTCCCTGTTGACGATCCACGTACATTCCGGGTTGAAAAACCGCGTAGCCATCTGCAATGGGACGCAGCAGTCGGCGCCTCACCGGTTTGCCGCTCTCGTCGGTCAAGCCGTTCGGCAACGTGACGCTGATGAACAGGCGCGCCGCGACGGTGTCGGCGTCATTGAACAGATAACAATCGCTGATCGTGCCGCGACCGCACTGGAGAAACATCTTGAAGCGCGAACTGGCCGAAATATGGAACGTCTGATCGCGGTACAACCGTTCGGGAATGCGCCGGGTATTGAGCCATGGTTGCCAGCCGCCTTCAGGCTCAAGCGCAATGCGATTACCGCCGGGAGGCAGGTCGACTTTGAGGGTGTGCTGAACGTCCAGTACGAAGTCCAGCGTCACGTTGTGGTCATCCACCACCAGCGAAGTGCCCATGCTGAAATCGGCACCATGCCCGACACTGTAGGTCAACGACCCGGTATACAAGCCGGCGGACATGGCCAGCGGGTCGGGAGTACGCAGTTCATAAGCAATATCCAGAGAATCGAATTGAATGTCCGGAATGCGAAATGCGGAATATTTGATGCATTCCTCTTCCTGCGGCGTTTTCCAGAAAAACTGATAGCCGAGCGGATTGTAGGCACCTACTCCGCTGTACTGGCAGGGTGCGGGTGCATAGACCCAGGAATCGTTCAGCCACAGCTTTCGGTGGCCTTCGCGTACATCACTCTCACCGGTCAACTCGGTTACCGGCTGGCTGAGCCTGTATCTGGAACCCAAACCGATAATTCGCACCTCAACGGCATGGCTTTCCTGAGTCTGCTGATTGGTGACCGTCAAACGCCGCCAATTGGCAGGGGCCTTTACGCGAATGCTGGTGTATTGAGGCAAGGAACCCGCTGAGCTGAAACGAATCGGTACCTGGATACTGAACATATTGTTGGCTTCGCACTGATCCGGATAGGTCGCGCAGTAACCGCTGTTCGGCGTCTTGTTGATGAATGTGTTTTTCCAGGGCTTCGAAGGATCGGGCTGAAACAACGCCCGTATTTCCTGGTTCGCCCCTTGCGCCAACGGCATGCTCAATACCGTGAGCAGGCCAAGCCAGGAGAACGTCTTTTTCATGCTTCAGCCCGCCTTCTGCCCGGAAACGGTCGCATCGGCCAACGTGTCCGGACTGCACCGCAGGTCGCCGATCATCAACACATTGTTTTCCACTCGCCCCTGCTGCGGATCGAGCCGGAACTGACACAGCAACTGATCGGCAAACCGCACTTCCAGCGTCGGCGAGCCGGCATGCATTTCCATAGAGAAGAACCCGTCCACCTCGCTCACCCCACGGCTGGCGTGGTTGATGACGTGATGGCCTTTGAGCGGCCGTCCCTGGGGATCGAGCAGGCGCCCGAGCACCGTGAAGGTTTTCATCACGCGCACCTTGCGGTATTCCACGCCGCCCTTGTTCATGTGATAGCGGGTTCGTGCCGGTTCGATGGACGCCGCCGGCACATCGTTGCCGACAAAGTCGAAGCTCACCGAGCTGTTTCTGTAAGCCGTGATCGGAATGAAATTGCGCCCCGGCCGCAGGGCCGCGCTGCCACCGCTCAAGTCGTCGGCGCGCAGGGCGATGCCGTCGATGTCGGACTCCACATCCACGATCATCCCCGCGCCCCGACCCTGAGGCTGGCTGGTCATGACAATGGCCTGCCCACCGACGGCCACCGTGCTGTCCAGGTTCAGGCCGCCGGTGTAGTTGCCGTTGTAGGACGAGCGCTGGACGAAGCCATCGCCATTGACGATATCGGTGCTGAAGTTGGCCTGACCGTTCAGGCCGATTCCGTAGGTATCTGTCAGAACAGTCGCCATCACGCTTTGTAAAACGTGATCGTCGAAGTTCTTGCGGTAACCCAGCGAACCGTTGTTGTCCCGGCTGCCGTCCCTTGCCGTACGGGTGCCGATGCTGCCGGAGATCTGCTGGCCCGGACCGCCCAAAGCGACGTTGAGGCTCAGATCCACGCCCCGGTTACGCGCATCGCCACTGCTGTAGCTGCCGGGTCGGTCGAACACCGACAGCCGCCAGTTGGAGTCGCTGCCAAACACCGTGGTGCGCTGGGTCCAGCCCAGATCGAGGCCGACGCCTTCTACGTTACCTTCACTGTGGAAAACCCGGGCATTGAGCGAGCTGTTGCGGCTGACCCGGTGATTGAGCGCCAGCGAGGAGTTGCTGGTCTGCCCGGTGAAAACATTGCGCTGACGGATGCGGGTGCCGTCCGGCAGCGTGTCGTAAATGTCGGTGGTGTCAAGCCAGCTGCGGTTGTGACTGACCACCAGGCTGCCGGCCCCGTAGTTGTACAGGCCTTGCAGATCCAGCCCGGTGCCATGGTCTTCGGTCGTGTAGACGTTGGCGAACATGCTCACGCTGTTGGCGAGGGTCCAGTCGATCGAGGTGCCGTACTGCAATTTCTCGCGAACCTGGCGGGCGGACAGACCGAGGATCACGCGCGGATGCAACAGATAGTTGAGCGAAGCACCGGCCGTGGCATCGCCGCTGGCCTGGCGGTCCCAGTTGCTGAGCAGTTTGGTTTCCTGGCCGGCAAATACGTTGTAGCGCCAGCGCTCTTCGGGATTACGCCAGTTGCTCGGCTTGTACACCAGCTCCTGAGTGGTGGAGGTGATCTGGCCGTCCTCGATCAGTCGCACTTCCACTTCATAAATGCCACCGGGCAATGGCCGGGTGTCGAGGGTCTGCAGACCGGCTGGCACGGATTGGGTGTTGATCAACAACCCGTCGCGAAAGATCTCCACCGAGGCCTGGCGGTTGGCCGTGACATAGATCGGGTAGACGCTGGGGTTTTGCAGATCCACTGCCAGGCTGTCGGAACTGCCGTACATCACACCGACCGTGGTGTCGGGGCTGTTGCCGAAGGAACGGGGTTGTCGGGTCAAGCCTTCGGACGTCGGCGTGAAATAGCCCATGCGCAGGAAGCTGCCCTGCAGTTCGCGTTGGGTGTGCAACTCGTACACCGCGTGATAGAGCTTGTCGTCCGGTCCGCCAAGGCGGGCCAGTTGCATGTTGAAAGTCTGCGTCCAGTTACCCAGGCTGCCATTGGCTTCGAGGCCATAGCGGCCGCCCAGATCCTGATCCTGACCGCCGTTCAGGTTGAGCTGGTTGCGCATGATAAGGCCGGTGCTGCCGCCCTGGGGCTGCTCGTAGAAACGCGGGGTTTCGCTATCTCGCTCGGCATTCTCGGTGACGATCGATAGCAGCGAGTTTTCCAGGTTGTAGTGCACGGCGAGCATTTGCTCCGGACATTGGCCGCTGCAACCGCCCAGCGGCACGCCGGGCTTGAGATAGCTGGCCCATTTTTCCCGTTCGGCGGGACCGAAACGGTTTTCATTGGTATCGGTGAAATCAAGCAGCGTGATGCGATCATCGCGGCTCAGCACGATCATCGCTTCACCCAACGGTTGCTGATCGAGTTCAACCCGAACAGCCAGAGGAACATCGAAAAAGTGTTCTTCAAAGTCTTTCGGCAAGCCTTTGGCCTGCGCCAGCAAACTGCGCGGCGTTGTACCGGCCGATTCGGCAGCCGCTGCCGCACCGGCACAAAACAGCAACGCAAGTGCAGTCGCGATGGAAGTCATCGGGAACATGAAAACGAACTCTGAATGCGAACGGAAAAAGTCCGGCCGACTGACGCATGCATCAGCCAGCCGGCTTTGTTACTTCACGGATTAGAGCGTGCTGCCACCGACCGGTGGAACAGCGTCGAACATCATGGTGACCGCGCCGGTGTAATCGCCCGGCGTGAAGTCACTGCCAGTCGCAGTAATTCGCACCGGTGCGCGGTAGTTCACATCCGACTCGGACTCGCCTACGACCATTTGTGGAGTCTGGGTCAGCACCTTGCCATTGAACTCGACTTGGAGGTCGATGATGCTCGAACCGCCGATCAGCTTCGGAACGCCCTCCAGTGAGCCGTGAACCGAACCGTTGTTGTTGCGCACATCAAAGAAGCCTTCCACCGGTTTCATGGTGCCGGTGATCGGGCTGAAGCTCATGTCCTGGTCCTTGTTGACCAGATCCGGATCCGTCGGCACCACGTAGAAACCATTGGTCGGTACATGCGCCACCAGACTGATGGAGTGTCGTGCTTCGCCGGCGGCGAATACCGCAGAAGAACTCAGAGCCAGAATAGCCAGCGGTGCAGCGAAAGCGATTTTCTTGAACATCGGTCAGTACCTGTTTTCTTTTTAAGGAATCGAAACATTGAAGTTCCCGTTTCTGCGGCCAACATGACCTGAAACATGGAAGTTCAACGCCGGGGCATGATCGACGCTTGCTCCACGATTGTAAGCAGGTAACTTCCCACAAACTTGTAGTTAAACAACCTCGCAACTTGAAAGAAAAAACATTAAAAACCCAAAATAAATAAAAACAACTGTAATCCATGGCCTACCCACAGTTTTACTAAAAAAAAATTACAGTACTTTGGACATTACCGCCCGGCACTTTTTTTGATATTTAGAATATAAGCTCAACTATCAATAGAGCGACAGCTTTAACTTCATGGTCATTCTTTTCCGGACGATCAAACAAGCGCTGCACGCAGTGATTCTCCTTTCTCGCCCGGATGACCATTCGTCCGCTGCCGTCCCCTTTCAAAAAAAACGCCTTGCCTCTCGGAAAAGATATATCTTAAGTTGTATCTAAACATGACGAGAGAAGACTGAAATGAGAGACCATCATCCCCATCACCGAGTGCATGGCGACAGCCGTGACGGCTTCGAAAAACGCCACGGCCGCGAACGCGGCGGGCGCAGTCCACGGGTATTCGCCCCCGGCGATCTGAAATTGCTGTTGCTGGCATTGATTGCCGAGCAGCCGTGTCACGGCTACGACCTGATCCGCCAGATCGAAACCATGTTCGACGGCGCCTACAGCCCCAGCCCAGGCGTGATCTACCCGACCCTGACATTTCTCGAAGAGAGCGAAATGATCACAGGCGATGCCGAGGGCGGCAAAAAACGCTATGCGGTCACCGATGCCGGCCGTCAGTCCCTCGGCGAACAGGCCGTGGCACTGGACGGCGTGCGCATGCGTATCGACGTCAGCAAGCGTTCGTTGCGCGGCCACGACCGGCCGCCGGAAATCCATGAAGCGGTGCACAACCTGCGCCACGCCCTGCAAATGCACCATGGGCGCTGGAGCCCGGAAGAAATCCTGAGGGTCCGCGATCTGCTCAACGACACCGCCAAAGCCATCGTCGACGGCCCTGCCGTTAAACCTGCCCCGGAGAACGCCGAATGACTGAAGCCCAGACCCAAGGCATCCATCGTGTGATGCATGAAATCAAACGTCGTCGCTTGGAAGTGTTGCGCGTGGTCGACCTGACCCCACGCATGCGCCGCATCACCCTTGGCGGGCCGGAACTGGCCGGCTTCATCAGCCTCGGCACTGACGATCACGTCAAGCTGCTGTTCCCGCAGAACGCCGAACAGGCTGCAGCACTGGAAACCCTGGTGCTCGGTGCCGGCAAAAACGACGTGCCGATGCCCGAAATGCGTGACTACACCCCACGCCGCTACGATCTCGACAAGCTGGAACTGGACATCGATTTCGTCCTCCACGGCGACGGCCCGGCCTCGACCTGGGCCGAACAGGCGAAACCGGGGCAGTTCCTGCACATCGGCGGCCCGCGTGGCTCGATGATCGTGCCGGACATCTTCGACAGCTACCTGCTGATCGGCGACGAAACCGCCCTGCCCGCCATCGCCCGTCGCCTCGAAGGCCTGGCGGCCAATCGCAAGGCGCTGGTGGTGGTCGAAGTGGAAAACGGCAAGGAACAGCAAACGCTTGAGAGCGCAGCGCAGGTCAACGTGATCTGGGTGCTGCGTGGAGCCAACAAGGACAGCCTGCTGACCACCGTGAAGCAGTTGCAGGTGCCCAAGGGCAATCTGTATGCGTGGGTGGCGACCGAAACCAAAGTTTCGCGGCAGATCCGCCGGGTGCTGCTCGATGAGCACGGGCTGGACGAACAGTTCGTCAAAGCCGTCGGCTACTGGCGCGCCGAAGGCTCCGAAGAAAAGTAACTGCATACATTGGTGGCGAGGGAGCTTGCTCCCGTTTCGCAGCCCAGCGGGAGCAAGCTCCCTCGCCACAGGGTTCGCTCAGTTGTGCCGTTTAGGGGTGAACCCGCGGTCAAGGCCGATGAAGAGCAACGCAATCAGCACAAACCCCACCAGAATCCCCCCGGCATTGACGAACACCTGTGGATAACCCAGCAGCGCCACGTCAATGAACGGATAGGCGTAGGCCCCCAGCAAATGCCCGCGCAGCAGCGCATAAACGAAGTACACCAGCGGATAGATCAGCCACAACGGCAGATGCTTCAGGCGCAAGGTGCCCTTGGGCACGCACAACCACCAATAGGCCAGAAACAGCAGCGGCATCACGTCGTGGAGCAATTCGTCGGCGATGAACTGCCAGCCCTGCGGATGCCACAAGTGCCGCAGCAGAATGCTGTACGCCAGGGCCACCACGGCAATGCTCACCGCGATGCCGCTGCTGACCCAGGGTTGCAGAAACCAGCGGCGAGCAGCGGATTCGCGATCCGTCACCGCGCAAGTCAGCACCACCGCCACCAGGGTGTTGGTGATCACGGTGAAGTAACTGAAGAAACTCACCAGCCCGCCCAACAGACTGGCGCCAATGCTCAACCGCGCGAAGAAAATCAGGTACAGCTGAATCCCCAGCCCGGCCCAGCCCAGCACCGCAGCCGAAGTGATCAGACGTCGCCGCAGCACGGCGTTCATCTCAGAGCGGACGCTTGGTGCGCATCAGCTTCACGTACAGCCGTTCGACTTTCTCCCGCGCCCAGGGCGTCTTGCGCAAAAAGGTCAGGCTCGACTTGATGGTCGGGTCGCTCTTGAAGCAACGGATGTCGATGCGCTCGGCCAGTCCCGACCATTCGTAGTGGGTCACCAGTGCATTGAGGATCTGTTCGAGGGTCACGCCGTGCAGCGGATCGGGATTGTGTTCGTTCATGCCGGGCCTTTGAGCGAAGTAAAAATGCAGAAGCCGCGCACCTTAGCCGAGGGGCCGGGCCGGTGGAAGGCCTTCCTTCAACTGTAGGTGAACCGTGCAAGATCGCAGGCTCCGTCGACACCGGCCATGTGATCGATTGCCGCACTGTTACCGAATCCGAAAGGGTTCATGTCTGCAAAAGCACTTTGTGTTTTTGTAACTGGACATTATCCTGCCGCCCTTCTGCTGAACCGCTTCACTGCCTGCGTCAAATCGTAGCGGTCAGCCATCCCCCAAAAAGATCAAGAAAGACCTACTCAATGCCCGATTTTCCGTTCTTCCGAGACAGCGCTATCTCAACCCTGCGCCTGATCGGCGGCTGCACCGCCCTTGGCCTCGCCACCTGCACCCAGGCCGCTCCGGCCTTCGACAGTGAATCACCGTATATGCTCGGTGACTGGAACGGCACCCGCAGCGAACTCTCGGAAAAAGGCATCGACTTCAAGCTCGACTACACCGGTGAGATGGGCAGCAACCTGCACGGCGGCTACGACCATGACCGCGCTGCACGCTACAGCGACCAATGGGGCCTGGGCACCCATCTGGACCTGCAAAAACTGCTGGGCTGGAACGACGCCGAATTTCAGTTGACCGTGACCAAACGCAGCGGCAACAACATCAGCAACGATCGTATCAACGACCCGCGCGTCGGTGGTTTCACTTCGGCGCAGGAAGTCTGGGGCCGTGGCCAGACCACGCGCCTGACGCAGATGTGGTACCAGCAAAAATTCTTCGACCGGAAACTCGACATCAAGGTCGGCCGCTTCGGTGAGGGCGAAGA
The DNA here is from genome assembly GCF_024981055.1 of Pseudomonas sp. BW7P1. Lineage (NCBI taxonomy): Bacteria > Pseudomonadati > Pseudomonadota > Gammaproteobacteria > Pseudomonadales > Pseudomonadaceae > Pseudomonas > Pseudomonas sp. BW7P1. The sequence goes on from NZ_CP103374.1 coordinate 5,092,621, forward strand.
CTTCAACAGCTTCCCGTGCGACTTCCAGAACCTGGCGTTCTGCGGCTCCCAGGTCGGCAACTGGGTCGGCGGCATCTGGTACAACTGGCCGGTCAGCCAATGGGCGCTGCGGGTCAAATATCACCTGACGCCGGAGCTGTACGCACAGGTCGGCGCCTATGAGCAGAACCCTTCGAACCTCGATCGCGGCAACGGCTTCAAACTCAGCGGCAGCGGCACCCAGGGCGCCCTCCTGCCCGTTGAGCTGGTGTGGACGCCAAAGCTCAACGGCCTGCCGGGCGAATACCGTGCCGGTTACTACTACAGCAACGCCAAGGCCACCGACGCCTATAAGGACCACAACGGCCAGCCGGCGGCCCTGAGCGGCGAGGCTTATCGCAGCGCTTCGAGCAAGCACGGTGTGTGGCTGGGTGTGCAGCAGCAGATCACCAGCGTCGCCAGCGACGATTCCCGCGGTCTGAGCCTGTTCGCCAACGGCACGATGCACGACAAGAAGACCAACGCCGTCGACAACTATGTCCAGGCCGGACTGGTCTACAAAGGCCTGTTCGACGCCCGCGCCAAAGACGACATCGGTTTCGCCCTCGCCCGCGTCCACGTCAACCCGGCCTACCGCAAGAACGCCGAAGCGACCAACCAGGCCCGCGCCGTCTACGACTACGACGATCCGTCCTACCTGCCGCCGCAGGACACCGAATACAGCGCCGAACTCTATTACGGCGTGCACGTCACGAACTGGCTGACCGTGCGCCCGAACCTGCAATACATCCGCCATCCGGGCGGTGTGGACAAGGTCGACGACGCACTGATCGGCGGGATCAAGATCCAGTCGTCGTTCTGATTTCAATTTTGTAATGAACCATGCCCGCGCCTGATCGTCATCTAAAGTGACTTAAGCGCGGGACTACTTGAAACGTCACGGAGAACCACACTATGAGCACCGAAAGTGCTTCGGGTCGAGGCCGTCTGCTACCGAGCCTGCTCGGCATTCTGCTTCTACTGATGGGCCTGGCCATGCTGGCCGGGGGAATCAAGCTGAGCACGCTCGGCGGCTCGCTGTACTACCTGCTGGCCGGTATCGGCATCACGCTGACCGGCATCCTGCTGCTGATGCGCCGTCGCGCAGCACTGGGCCTGTACGCCATCGTGCTGTTCGCCAGCACCGTCTGGGCGCTGTGGGAAGTCGGTCTGGACTGGTGGCAACTGGTGCCGCGTCTGGCCCTGTGGTTCGTCCTCGGCTTCGTGATGCTGCTGCCGTGGTTCCGTCGCCCGCTGCTGCTCAACGGCCCTGCACCGATGGGCACCGGCGGTCTGACCGTCGCCGTGATTCTGGCCGGCGTCACCGCCCTGGCCAGCCTGTTCACCCACCCGGGCGAAACCTTCGGCGAACTGGGTCGCGAAACCGCCGACACCACCAGCACCGCACCGCAAATGCCGGATGGCGACTGGCAGGCCTATGGCCGCACCGAATTCGGTGACCGCTACTCGCCACTGAAGCAGATCACCCCGGCCAACGTCGGCAAGCTGCAGGAAGCCTGGCGCATCCGCACCGGCGACCTGCCGACCGCCGATGACCCGGTAGAGCTGACCAACGAAAACACCCCGCTGAAAGCCAACGGCATGCTGTACGCCTGCACCGCCCACAGCAAGGTGCTGGCGCTGGATCCGGACACCGGCAAGGAACTGTGGCGCTTCGACCCGCAGATCAAGAGCCCGGTCGGCTTCAAGGGCTTCGCCCACATGACCTGCCGTGGCGTGTCGTACTACGACGAAGCCGCTTACGCCAAGTCTGAAAACGCAGCCTCCGCCGTTATCTCCGAAGCCGGCAAGGCCGTCGCCCAGGCCTGCCCGCGTCGCCTGTACCTGCCAACCGCCGATGCCCGCCTGATCGCACTGAACGCCGACACCGGCAAGATCTGCGAAGGCTTCGGCAACAAAGGCGTGGTCGACCTGACCCAGGGCATCGGCCCGTTCACCGCCGGTGGTTACTACTCCACTTCGCCAGCGGCGATCACCCGTGATCTGGTGATCATGGGCGGTCACGTCACCGACAACGAATCGACCAACGAGCCATCGGGCGTGATCCGCGCCTTCGACGTGCGCGACGGTCACCTGGTGTGGAACTGGGACAGCGACAAGCCGGACGCCACCGAGCCTTTGGCCCCGGGCCAGATCTACAGCCGCAACTCGGCCAACATGTGGTCGCTGGCCAGCGTCGATGAAAAACTCGGCATGGTGTACCTGCCACTGGGCAACCAGACTCCGGACCAGTGGGGCGCCGATCGCACCCCGGGCGCCGAGAAGTTCAGCGCCGGTGTCGTCGCCCTGGACCTGGCCACCGGCAAGGTACGCTGGAACTACCAGTTCACCCACCACGACCTGTGGGACATGGACGTCGGCAGCCAGCCAACCCTGCTGGACATGAAAACCGCCGACGGCATCAAGCCTGCGCTGATCGCCCCGACCAAACAGGGCAGCCTGTACGTGCTCGACCGTCGTGACGGCACGCCGATCATCCCGATCCGCGAGATCCCGGTTCCGCAAGGCGCCGTGAAAGGCGACCACACCGCCCCGACCCAGGCCCGTTCGGACCTGAACCTGCTGGCCCCGGAACTGACCGAAAAAGCCATGTGGGGCGCCAGCCCGTTCGACCAGATGCTGTGCCGCATCCAGTTCAAGGAACTGCGCTACGAAGGCCAGTACACGCCTCCGTCGGAACAGGGCAGCCTGATCTATCCGGGTAACGTCGGTGTGTTCAACTGGGGCGGTGTATCGGTCGACCCGGTTCGCCAGATGCTGTTCACCAGCCCGAACTACATGGCCTTCGTCTCGAAAATGGTGCCGCGCGAAAAAGTCGCTGCCGGCAGCAAGCGCGAGAGCGAAACCGCTGGCGTGCAACCGAACACCGGCGCGCCTTATGCGGTGATCATGCATCCATTCATGTCGCCCTTCGGCGTACCGTGCCAGGCTCCGGCCTGGGGTTACGTTGCCGGTATCGACCTGACCACCGGCAAAGTCGTGTGGAAACGCAAGAACGGCACCAGCCGCGACAGCTCGCCGATCCCGATCGGCTTCACCCTGGGCGTGCCAAGCATGGGCGGCTCGATCGTCACTGCCGGCGGCGTCGGCTTCCTCAGCGGCACGCTGGACCAGTACCTGCGCGCCTATGACGTGAACACCGGTAAAGAGCTGTGGAAATCCCGTCTGCCTGCGGGCGGCCAGGCCACTCCGATGACCTACACCGGCAAGGACGGCAAGCAATACGTCCTGCTCGTCGTCGGCGGTCACGGTTCGCTGGGCACCAAGATGGGTGATTATGTGATTGCGTACAAACTGCCGGATTAATCGTTAACGGCGGTGAAGGAAAAGGCGATGTCCTGTGAAGGCATCGCCTTTTTTCTGTGCGCCAATCGCCAATCGATATAAAAAACTGTCAACTCTGACAGGCGCGGTTATTCCCGTTTGCTCCGATCATCAACCTCATGTAGCGGTTGAATCACGGAGCCCCCATGGCCGATACGCGCTTTGGCAATCACTGGATCGAAGCACTGATCAAAGGACAGGTCCGCTTTCACCAGTTGCCTGCCGATCTTGATCACAACGAAGCCGCCCTGATTCGCCGTGAAGCCCTGCAACACATCAGTGGAGCTTCACTGCGCAGCATTGGCGATTACACCCGCGAACCGCAGCCGGCCCATTGCGAGAACCGCATCGGCTCCGTCCAGATTCCGCTGGGCATCACCGGCCCCTTGCTCGTCAAGGGACAGGCCATCACGGCCCAGGAACCGGTCTATGTCCCACTGGCGACCACCGAAGGCGCGCTGATCGCCAGTACCGCCCGTGGATGCCGGGCACTGCATGCCGCCGGCGGCGCAGTGGTTCGGGTCGAAGAGGTGGGCATCACCCGTGCGCCGGTATTTCGCTCCACGGGCATCCTGCAGACCGAAGCCTTTCTGGCCTGGATCCGCGACAATCTCCAGCAGATCCGGCAGGCCTGCGAACAGGGCAGCGCTCATTTGCATCTGCGAGACATTCAGCCTGCGGTGGTCGGTACCACGATCTATCTGCGCTTTCGTTTCCGTACCGAAGACGCGATGGGCATGAACATGGCCAGCATTGCCTGTGACCGGGTCATCCGTGAGTTGATCACCCCGGCAACCGGCGTCTCGTGCCTCGGCATTTCGGGCAACTACTGCACGGACAAGAAACCGGCGATGGTCAATTTCATCAACGGACGCGGCCAGCGGATCCACGCCGAAGTCCGTCTGAGCAAAGACATACTCCACGACATTCTCAAGACCGACGCCGAGGCACTGTGCGAGCTGCAGTACCGGAAAAACCTCATGGGCTCGGCCATGGCCGGCGCCATCGGCTGCAATGCCCATCATGCCAACATCCTCGCCGCCTTCTTCATCGCCACCGGTCAGGACGTCGCTCAAGTAGCGGAAAGTGCCATCGGCATTACCTGCTTCGAAGCCTGTGAACACGATGCCATCTACGCCTCGGTCACAATGCCGGACGTGCCACTGGGCACCGTCGGCGGTGGCACCTCCCTTTGTACGCAACGCGAAGCCCTGGCCTTGATGGGAATCATCCCGGGCAGCAAGAAACCGGGAAAGGACACCCGGCGCCTGGCAGAAATTCTCGGCGCAACGGTACTTGCCGGCGAACTGTCGATCATGGCCGCCCTGGCCTCGCATCAACTGGTATCGGCCCATCAGCGGCTGGGGCGCTGACCATGATCCACGCCAGAGCACCCGGCAAAATCATCCTGATGGGCGAACATGCGGCGCTGCACGGATGCCCGGTGATCGCCTGTTCCGTGGGGCTTTACTGCAATGTGTGGATCAGGCCGCGACAGGACGGCGAGATTGAACTGCAATTGCCCGATCTGTTGCTGCAGCAGACGTATTCAGCCAGGCAATTGATCGACTACACCGCACGCATGCGCATGGCCCTGAAGCGATATCAGGCCACGCCAGGCACACAGACCTTCGCCGCCCTGGCCAACGCTGGCCACGATCACCTGGTCAAATGCGCCATCGGTGAATTCCTCCTGCGAATCCCACCGCAGCACTGGCGGGGTTTTACCTTGCGGGTGCAATCGCAGATTCCGCCGGGTGCCGGTTTCGGCAGCTCGGGTGCGCTTGCCGTTTCTCTCTCGGCTGCGCTGATGCAAGGGTTCGGGCTGACAGAAAACGATTGCCCGCTGGAACCCTTGGCCCTGTCGATTGAACGATTTCAGCACGGCGAACCATCGGGCATCGATCACAACACCAGCCTGCTGGGATCGGTCGTCGAAGGCAGACGCAACGCAAAAGGCGAGCTCGACGTGTACGCGCTACCCGTCATCACCTCGGAACTGCTGCCCGTTACCCTGCGCCTCTTCAACACCGGCACCGCCCTCGAGAGCACCGGCCAGGTCATTGCCGCCACCCGCCATCGACTCGAAGGCCCCGATAGTCCGCTGTTGGCCAGCATGCGGCGCAACACTGAGCGTTTCAGTACCTTGATGCGCCAGACACGCCCGATGCCGGAAACCTTTCGCGCGGTGATACGCGATTACGAAGCCGATCTTGAAGCCCTGGGCGTCGTCCCCGAGGCCGTCGCCCAAGTGATTCGCGCGGTAGAACAGGCTGGCGGTGCAGCCAAGATCTGCGGCGCCGGAGCATTGTCCGGGGATCAGGCCGGCGTACTGCTGGTACTCGGTGCAACGAATCTGCTGGAGCTGGCGCGCTACCGGCAACTCGACGCCCCTCTCGCGGTGGCAGGCCTGGAGATCACCCGGTCATGAATCGCACCAGCGTCTCGTCCCCCGCCAACATCGCGCTGATCAAGTACTGGGGCATGCGCGATGCGCTGAACACGTTGCCCAACAACGCCTCGCTTTCCATGACCCTCAGCCGTTGCGTCAGCTTCTGCACACTGGCCCCACTTGCCAATGGCACGACCGACGAAATTCTGTGGAAAACCTCTCGTGGTGCACTGGTGCCGGCAGATCCCACCCTGCGGGCCGGGATCGAACATCACCTGCAGGCCTTGCGCGAACACTTCGATCACTGGCAACCGTTACGCATCGCCACCACCAACAGTTTCCCGACCGGCGCCGGCATCGCGTCATCGGCAGCGGGCTTCAGCGCCCTCGCGGCGGCATTTGTCCTGTATCGCGGACACTCGCTGACGCATCCCGTCCTCAGCGATCTGGCGCGCCTCTCCGGCTCCGGCTCGGCGGCGCGCTCGGTCTGTGGTGGTTTCGTGCAGTGGCCCGGCAATGCGCGACTGCTCTCGGAGCCGGCCCTGCAGATCGCCCCGGCACACCACTGGCCGCTGCATGACCTGATCGCCGTGGTCGATGCCCGACACAAAAACGTCAGCTCCCGCCAGGGTCATCTGCTCGCCCACAGCAGCGAGTTTTACCCGACCCGCCTGAAGCTGCTGCCGCAGCGTCTGGAACACGTACGCCAAGCCATTTTCGAACGTGACTTCTTCCGACTGGCCGACGCCGTGGAACGCGAAGCCACCGAACTGCACCTGATCGCCATGACGTCGCAACCACCGGTTTTCTATTGGCGGCCAGCGACCCTGACCGTGCTGGAACGGGTCCGCCAGTTGCGCCAGGAAGGCCTGGACGTCTGCGCCACCCTCGACGCCGGGCCCAACGTACACGTGCTGTGCACGCCGCAACATTCCCCAAAGGTGTTTGCCGCGCTGCGCAAACTGCCTGACATCCAGCGCTGGATACTCGACAGAGCGGGCGACGGGCCAAGGCGACTGGAGCAGCATTTGTTTTGAATCTTGCGTCCTACAGACGAGGTGTTTTTCGGGGACGATTCCGACAAGGCGCGTCGGTTGTCCCTAGGAAACGGGCTGGATAGGCTTTGGGGGTCGCTGCAAATTCAGCGAACGGGCTTGGTCGTCCGGGTTTAGAATGGCGCACTTTTCAGCATGCTTAATGGCGAACTGTGCGTGGGAGGGCTAACGGCCCTGCCGGGTATCCATTCCCTGGTCGACCAACCTGCGTACGGTTCGCCACCCTATTGCTTGGTCGCAGTAAGCGGCGAACTCCACATCCCGAATGGAGTTCCACCATGAAAAAGCCAACACCCAATCCCCCCGAATCAAACGACGCATCGCCCTACGAATCGCCAGATTCCAAAAAACTCCACGAAGCCGCCGAGCGCGCCCTCGACCACTACCTGAAACCCAACGCCACCACCCTGCGTTTCCATAAACCCAGCACCATGTTCCAGGTCGCCCCCGACCAGGACAGCGAAAGCCTGCTGGTCCACGCCTGCGAATCATTGGCACAGGCCAACCTCATGACCAGCGACATCGCCGCACACATCGACCTCCCGCAGCGGCGGACGATTCTGGCCATTCAGCAAATCATCATGCTGGCCGAGCTGGCGGTGAATCGGGTGCTGGATAACGTCGAAGTACAGCGTTACCCAACACACAGCTGAGCCGCCCTGACGAAACCGACCTGCCAGCGACAGACTGCATTCGCTGGCAGCTCGATAGGGACGCGGAGCGTCCCGGGCTGCATTCCCACGCAGAGCGTGGTAACGATCAAAGCAAAAGCACTCCGTCGCCTTTCGTATCTCACCACTCAACACGATGAGCGTTAGCTCAAGTACCGCTTTTGACGTGCCGGCCCCATCGGAAGGCTGAGTGGAGGGATTTATCCGGGGGTGGGAGCGCAGCGACCGTTTGGCGAAGCCAAACACATCGAGAGGAGGTGCAGCGAAGCAAACCGTAGGCGATGCCCCCCCGGATGAATCCCGGAACGAAGGAACGCCGAGCCACAGCGAGGCGCCGAACGCAGGGGCCAAGCCTTTTGCTTACTTTTCGGCGTTTGGAAAAGTGAGCCGCTGTAAGAGCGGAACCGCCGGCCGCAGCACCCGAAAAAACGGATATTCACCCAAAACCCAAACAGCCTGGTCGGCCCAAAGGCCGCCAAGCCCACACCCCGAAACCCTGTCAAAACCCTGAACACACAACCAGAAACACCCACCCCCATTGAAACCACCAAAACCCTGCCCCATCTAACACCCATACCCCATTGCGCAGGTGCCCCATGAGCGACCAGCAAGAATTCCCCGAGAACCCCGACGACTACACCGAAACCGACCCCATCGAACACCACGTCCCCGGCAAGGGCCTGGCCCTGCCCGGTCAGAACCTGCCGGACAAGGTCTACATCATCCCGATCCACAACCGCCCGTTCTTCCCGGCACAGGTCCTGCCGGTCATCGTCAACGAAGAACCCTGGGCCGAAACCCTCGAACTGGTCAGCAAATCCGAACACCACTCCCTGGCCCTGTTTTTCATGGACACGCCCCAGGAAGATCCGCGCCACTTCGACACCAAGGCGTTGCCGCAGTACGGCACCCTGGTCAAGGTGCACCACGCCAGCCGCGAAAACGGCAAGCTGCAATTCGTCGCCCAGGGCCTGAGCCGTGTGCGCATCAAGACCTGGCTCAAGCACCATCGCCCGCCGTACCTGGTGGAAGTCGAATACCCGCACCAGCCCACCGAGCCGACCGACGAGGTCAAGGCCTACGGCATGGCGCTGATCAACGCGATCAAGGAACTGCTGCCGCTCAACCCGCTGTACAGCGAAGAGCTGAAGAACTACCTCAACCGCTTCAGCCCCAACGATCCGTCGCCCCTGACCGACTTCGCCGCCGCCCTCACCTCGGCGACCGGCAATGAGCTGCAGGAAGTGCTCGACTGCGTGCCGATGCTCAAGCGCATGGAAAAAGTCCTGCCGATGCTGCGCAAGGAAGTCGAAGTCGCGCGCCTGCAGAAAGAAATCTCCGCCGAGGTCAACCGCAAGATCGGCGAACATCAGCGCGAGTTCTTCCTCAAGGAGCAGCTCAAGGTCATCCAGCAGGAGCTGGGCCTGACCAAGGACGACCGCAGCGCCGACCTCGAACAGTTCGAGCAGCGTCTGGAAGGCAAGGTCCTGCCGACGCCGGTGCAAAAACGCCTCGAAGAGGAAATGAACAAGCTGTCGATCCTCGAAACCGGATCGCCGGAGTACGCAGTCACCCGCAACTACCTCGACTGGGCGACCTCGGTGCCGTGGGGCGTGTACGGCGAGGACAAGATCGACCTCAAGCACGCGCGCAAGGTGCTGGACAAACACCACGCCGGCCTCGACGACATCAAGGACCGGATCCTCGAATTCCTCGCCGTCGGTGCCTACAAAGGCGAGATCAGCGGCTCCATCGTGCTGCTGGTCGGCCCGCCGGGTGTGGGCAAGACCAGTGTCGGCAAGTCCATCGCCGAATCCCTCGGCCGACCGTTCTACCGCTTCAGCGTCGGCGGCATGCGTGACGAAGCCGAAATCAAGGGCCACCGCCGCACCTACATCGGTGCACAGCCGGGCAAACTCGTGCAGGCGCTGAAAGACGTCGAAGTGATGAACCCGGTGATCATGCTCGACGAGATCGACAAGATGGGCCAGAGCTACCAGGGCGATCCGGCCTCGGCACTGCTGGAAACCCTCGACCCGGAACAGAACGTCGAATTTCTCGACCACTACCTCGACCTGCGGATGGACCTGTCGAAAGTCCTGTTCGTCTGCACCGCCAACACCCTGGATTCGATTCCCGGCCCGTTGCTGGACCGGATGGAAGTGATTCGCCTGTCGGGTTACATCACCGAAGAAAAAGTCGCCATCGCCAAGCGTCACCTGTGGCCGAAACTGCTGGAAAAGGCCGGTGTGTCCAAGGGCAGCCTGAGTATCAGCGACAACGCGCTCAAGGCGCTGATCGACGGTTACGCCCGTGAAGCCGGCGTGCGTCAGCTGGAAAAGCAGCTGGGCAAACTGGTGCGCAAGGCAGTCATGAAGCTGATCGACGATCCGAAAGCGGTGATCAAACTCGGGCCGAAAGACCTCGAAGCCTCCCTTGGCCACCCGGTGTTTCGCAACGAACAGGTGCTGTCCGGCATCGGCGTGATCACCGGTCTGGCCTGGACCAGCATGGGCGGCGCGACCCTGCCGATCGAAGCCACGCGGATTCACACGTTCAATCGCGGTTTCAAACTCACCGGGCAACTGGGCGACGTGATGAAAGAATCGGCGGAGATCGCCTACAGCTATGTCAGTTCGCACCTCAAATCCTTTGGTGGCGATCCGAAGTTCTTCGACGAAGCCTTCGTCCACCTGCATGTGCCGGAAGGCGCAACGCCGAAGGACGGCCCGAGCGCCGGGGTGACCATGGCCAGTGCCCTGCTCTCGCTGGCGCGTAATCAGCCACCGAAAAAAGGCGTGGCCATGACCGGTGAACTGACATTGACCGGGCACGTGCTGCCGATTGGTGGCGTGCGCGAGAAGGTGATTGCGGCGCGGCGGCAGAAGATTTTCGAGCTGATTTTGCCGGAGGCGAATCGCGGTAACTTCGAAGAGCTGCCGGATTACTTGAAGGAAGGCATCACCGTACATTTCGCCAAGAAGTTTGCGGATGTGGCGAAGGTGCTTTTCTGATAGCTCAGTAGCGCCTGGAGCACCGCTTTCGCGAGCAGGCTCGCTCCCACAGGGTTTGTGGCGAGTAGCACAAGGTATGTGTTCGCCACGGACCATTGTGGGAGCGAGCCTGCTCGCGAAGGCGTCGTCACACTTTGTCTCATCTTCAGTTATGCTCGCCGTTCGTCGCCAACGCCGGAGCCGCTGAGCCTATGTCCGCCACTCGCCTGTTTGTCCCCCTGTCCCTCGCCCTGCTGGCCGCCTGCGCCACGCAACCGAACACCAACGTGACCGTGGAAAAACAGAGCGAATGCCCGGTGCGGCTGACCAACGGCCAAAGCCTCACCGTCATGCTGCCAAGCAACCCCACCACCGGCTACCGCTGGGCCATCCAAGACTCGGCCGGCGGCGTGCTGCGTGCACTGAGCCCCGAGGTTTACAGCAGTCCGAAAGACTCCGGCATGGTCGGCGCGGGCGGTCTGTCCACCTGGCGCTTCCAGGCCTTTGCTACCGGCACGGGGCGCCTGCGCCTGACATCGCAGCAACCCTGGGAGCCTGAAGTCGAGCCGGTGGAAACCTTCGACTGCGCGATCTCGGTGAACTGATCGTGGGCTGGCTGATCCTCGCGCTGATGGGCGCAGCGACCTTTCTCTATGGCGTCAGCACCCATGCGGCGCTGCTTTGTCTGCTGGTCAAGCCACTGCCGGTATTGGCGCTGCTGGGCTGGCTGCATGATGCGCCGCCGAGTGACTATCGCCGCTGGATCAGTCTGGGCCTGATTTTCTCTTTGCTCGGCGATGTGCTGCTGGCGTGGCCGGGGGATCTGTTCGTGTTTGGCCTGGGTGCGTTTCTGGTCGCGCATCTGGCGTACCTCAAGGCCTATCTCAGCGATTGCCGGCGTCCGGCCGTGTTGCCGCTGGTGCTGGCCGTTGGCGTTGGCGCCGTGCTGTTGGGCATATTGATCAGCAGCGGACTCGGACCGTTGACCGCACCGGTGATCGTCTACGGCACAGCCATCAGCGCCATGCTCTGGCGCGCCCTGGCTCGCCTCGGCAGTGGCGTACCGCAACGTTCGGCGTTGCTCGCAGCCGGCGGTGCGCTGGCGTTCGTGTTCTCTGACAGCGTGATCGGCATCGACCGGTTTGTCGCACCGTTTCATGCCGCGCCCTACGTCATCATTCTCAGCTACTGGCTCGGGCAGTGGGGCATTGCCGCTTCGGCATTTTCCCAGAGCAAACGTCCGGCCCTTTGATCGGGCGGTTGATCAGACAAGCCGCGCATCCGCGCGCCAGTTTGGCTAAAATGCCGGCCTTTTCATCGACACCGCCGGAACCGCCGTGAGCAAAGAACCCGATCGCATTTTCGCCCAGCCGATGGCCCAGGTGCCTGACTTCGCCTTTAACGAGGACGTGGTGCGGGTATTCCCGGACATGATCAAGCGCTCGGTGCCAGGTTATCCGACCATCGTCGAGAACCTCGGCGTGCTCGCGGCGCAGTTCGCGCAACCGAACAGCGTGCTCTATGACCTCGGCGCCTCGCTGGGTGCCGTGACTCAGGCCTTGCGCCGTCACGTGCGCACTGACGGTTGCCGGGTGATTGCGGTGGATAACTCCGCTGCGATGGTCGAGCGCTGCCGTGAGTACCTCAACGGTCAGGACTCGATGTTCCAGGAGTTGCTGCCGGTCGAGGTGATCGAAGGTGACATCCTCGCCCTCGATTTCAAACCGGCCTCGGTGGTGGCGATGAACTTCACCCTGCAATTTATCGCCCCGCAGCAGCGCACGGCGTTGCTGTCGCGCATTCGCCAGTCGTTGCTGCCGGGCGGCGCGCTGATCCTGTCGGAGAAGTTGCGCTTCAACGATGCCGATGAACATGCACTGCTGACCGACCTGCACGTTGCGTTCAAACGCGCCAACGGCTACAGCGAACTGGAAATCGCCCAGAAGCGCAGCGCCATCGAAAACGTCATGAAGCCCGACAGCCTCGAAGAACACCGCGAGCGCCTGCTGGCTGCCGGGTTCTCGAAAGTCGTGCCGTGGTTCCAGTGCCTTAACTTTGCCTCGTTGATTGCCTTGCCATGATTGATCTGTCCCCCCTCGCCCGCCGCTTGGCCGGCACACCGCTGGCCGAGTGGGCCAACACCCTGCAAGTGCAGCTCGACCGGAAAATGGAGAAGGGCCACGGCGATCTGGAGCGCTGGCAAAGTGCACTGGACGCCCTGCCGAAAATCCGGCCGAGCGAAGTCGACCTGCTCGATGGCCTGAAACTGGACACCGATTGCGACGACGAAACCCGTGCGCAGATGCGTACCGCGCTGATGGGCCTGTCGCCATGGCGCAAGGGGCCGTTCGATCTGTTCGGCGTGCACGTCGATACCGAGTGGCGCTCGGACTGGAAATGGTCGCGGGTTTCTCCGCATCTGGATCTGAAAGGCAAGCGCATTCTCGATGTCGGCTGCGGCAACGGCTATTACATGTGGCGCATGCTCGGTGCCGGTGCCGACAGTGTGATCGGCGTCGATCCGAACTGGCTGTTCTTCTGCCAGTTCCAGGCGGTGCAGCGCTACCTGTCGGAGCCGAATGCCTGGCATTTGCCGTTCCCGTTCGAAGACTTGCCGCCGAATCTGGAAGGCTTCGACACGGTGTTTTCCATGGGTGTGTTCTATCACCGTCGCTCGCCGATCGAGCATTTGCTGGCGCTGAAGGATTGCCTGGTGAAGGGCGGCGAACTGGTGCTGGAGACGCTGGTGGTCGAAGGCGACAAGCATCAGGTGCTGGTGCCGGAAGATCGTTACGCACAGATGCGCAACGTGTGGTTCCTGCCGTCGGTGCCGGCGCTGGAACTGTGGCTGCGACGCGCCGGATTCAGCGATGTGCGTTGCGTGGACGTGAGTTTCACCACGGTCGAGGAACAGCGCAGCACCGAGTGGATGAAGTATCAGTCGTTGAGTGACTTCCTCGATCCGGAAGATCACAGCAAGACCATCGAAGGGCTGCCGGCGCCGATGCGGGCGGTGATTGTCGCGAAGAAGTAACGATCCCTTCCAGGCACTGCAAAAAATTGTGGGAGCTGGCTTGCCAGCGATAACGGTGGATCAGTCGACATCAATGCTTGGTGTGCCGACGCCATCGCTGGCAAGCCAGTTCCCACAGGGTTTGATGTTGTTTTTCATTCTGCCGGTTTTGCGCGCCGTGCCCGGAAGAACTCGGTCAACACCGCCCCGCACTCCTGCGCCAGCACCCCGCCTTCATACAGCACTCGATGGTTGAGAAAGCCCTGAGTGAAGAACTGCCCCTGACTCTGCACAATCCCGGCCTTGGGCTCCAGCGCGCCGTACACCACGCGAGCCACCCGCGAATGCACGATCAGTCCGGCGCACATGCTGCAGGGCTCCAGGGTCACGTACAGCGTGCTGCCCGGCAGACGATAGTTATCCACCGCTTGCGCGGCGGCGCGGATCGCGACCATTTCTGCGTGTGCGCTCGGGTCGCTGGTACTGATCGGGCAGTTGAAGCCACGACCGATGATCTCGCCATCCTGTACCAGTACCGCACCCACCGGCACTTCGCCGAGGGCTGCGCCTTGTGCCGCCAATGTCAGGGCCTCACGCATGAAATCGCGGTCACGGCTGCGGTCGATGATCGCCGCGGGGCGAATCTGGCGCATCACTTCACCTCGATGGCGGCCATCAGGCCGGTTTCCATGTGGTCGATCACGTGGCAGTGGAACATCCACACCCCCGGGTTATCCGCCACCAACGCCACTTGCGCACGCTCGTTCTTGCCCAGCAGGTAAGTGTCGGTGAAATACGGCACGATCTTGTGCCGGTTCGAGGCAATCACCTTGAAACTCATGCCATGCAGGTGGATCGGGTGCTGATACTGGGTCATGTTCTTCAATTCGAAGATATAACTCTGGCCCAGTTTCAGGCTGGCGATCGGCCGGTCGGCGCAGGTCTTGTCGGTGATGTCCCAGGCCTTGCCGTTGATCTGCCACAGGCTCGGCGGTTTGCCGTTATCGACATTCACCGACACCGAACCGACCCATTCGAAATTGAAGTTGAGTTTCTCGGCATTGGCCAGATCCGGCTCGGCCACCGGGTTGGCCGGCAGTGCCTTCGGCCACTCGGTCGGCGCGTCAGTGTTGGCCACCGAGCGCAGGGTTCCCAGGCGTACCGGGCCGTTGCGCAGCGAAAGCTCTTCACCGGCCGGCGGCGCCTTGATCGCCAGACAGATGCGCATGCCCGGGCCGAGCCAGTATTCCTTGCCCAGTGGCCGGGGCTCGACCGGGTTGCCGTCCAGCGCATAGATCTGCGCTTCGACGCCGGGAATGTTGATGCGATAGGTCAACGTGTTGTCGAGGTTGAGCAAGCGCACCCGGGTGATCTGCCCGGCCGGCAACTCGATCACCGGTGAAGGCACGCCATTGATCGTCGCCAGCCGCCCCGCCGTACCGCCTCGGGCCGCTTCACGCGGAACACTGAATTCGACGAACCGGCCTTCTTCATCGACGTGCCAGCTTTTGAGACTCAACGTCTTTTCATACTTGAATCCGGTCGGCTCGCGTTCCTCGACGATCAACGGCCCGACCAGCCCGCGCCCAAGTTCTTCGCTGCTGCTGACGTGCGGGTGATACCAGTAGCTGCCGGCGTCCGGCACTCGGAACTTGTAATCGAAATACTCACCCGGCAGCACCGGCAACTGCGACACGTAGGGCACGCCGTCCATCTCCAGCGGCAAGCGGATGCCGTGCCAGTGAATGGTCGTCGCCACCGGCAGATGGTTGATGAAACGCACCCGCAGCCATTCGCCCTGACGCACCCGCAATTCGGTGCCCGGCGCCGACGGCCCGAACGCCCACGCTTCGGTCTTGTGCCCTGGCACCAGCTCGACGTCCAGCGGTGCGGCGATCAGTTCGTAGTCATGCCCGGCATTGGCGTCAGCCACCTTGCCCAGCCAGTACCGCGTCGCACCACCGGCTCCCGCGCCCACCACTGCAAGACCGGCCAGGCCACCGAGAATCTGTCGACGGGTAAAGGACATGGACACAACTACCTCACGTATCAGCCACGGGCCAGTACGCCCGCAAAAGGCGAATACGATACACCTGCGGTTGCGAAACAGTAAGGGCGGCGCGGCGGATGGCCGCAGATTCCAAGGCGTCGGGTAGTAACTGATTACCACACCGTCCATTGGACGATGGCTCATTCTCCTGTGCTCTCACTCAAGGATCAGAGCATATGAGTCCGACAGAAAACCGGCCACTGCCCCATGCAGCCGACAAGGCTGCCCTGGAGACCATGGCCACCGAGGTGGTGAATACCTGCCCCAGCCTGAATGATTCGGCCCGCCAGGTCGCCACTGAAATACTCCTCAAGCATGGTGTAATCGGCCTCGACCCCGATCACGTCTACTATCACCGGTTCAAGGCTGCCCAAAGCCTGTCGGCGTCCTTCACCGGATGGCAGCATTACCATGAGAAACCCTATGAAAGCCTGACACTCACGCAGTTGGTGATTCACAGGTTTCGCGTCACCGACCAGGACAATGCCGACCTCCTGGATCTGTATGGGGGCTTCTATACCGCAGGACCCGATGCCGAAAACTTCGATGCCACCAATGAAGTACGACTGCATGGCAACGAGGTGCTGAATGACTTCTGGAATATCAATTTCAGCGAACGTTATCGCAACGAACTGCAAACTTTCTGGGACCGTTACGCCAGCCAGTTCCGCAGCCTGGCAAAATGCAACTTTCTTTCCAAAGCCATCGAAGCCAGGGAAAACGGGCACCTGAGCGACGAGGATTTTCGCACGACGATCAATGCCATCGTCGGGCCGTTGACCTGGCCCATCGACCTGCACACCCTGCAGAGCGAATCCGAAATCGGACAGGACATTCGCGCGTACGCCCTGGAAATCGACGGGCACATTGCCACGGACATCCTGCGTTTCGTGACCCCGAGCGGGCGGCAAATCGTATACGTACCTGGCGACAGCGAAGTGTTTCATGTACTGGACACACCCACTGACCTGCATTGGTGGGCATTGCAGCAACTGAACGAAAAAGCGCCTCGCGAACTGTTCCTCCAGCATTTCTCGCTGGCTGATCGACAATCGATGGCCGAGAACATCAGCGACCTGATGAATCGGCTGGTCAGTACCTGGGGGCATTCCGATCATTCTCTGGTCAATCAAACCAGCCGTGCGGTCACGACGGATATTTTCAGTTGGTTACGCGAATCCGTTCGCCACGCGATGTTCGCCGAAGCCGATCTGGCCTTGACCTCCAATGGCGATCTGCGCAAGAAACTCTGGATCGGCTACCTGAGCGTCGGCCTGAAGGTGTTCGGGCCAATGGCCGTCGTGGGCTGGCCGATGGCATTGCCGGTGATCGGCGCCAGCCTCGCCGAAATGGGACTGAACATCGACAAGGCGGTCAATGGCAAGACTTCCGAGGAGCGCAAGGAAGGCGTTTTGGGAGCCATCCTCAGCGGTATCGACGCGTTGTTCAACATTATGGTCTCTGTTGCACTGCCAGAGCTCGATGTGCCTTCCGAGGCCGCCGAGACAAACGGACTGGCAGAAACCGATACGCAAATGGAGCTGGAGTCAGAGGAACCGAACGAGATTCTGCCTGTTGCGCATGAGTTGCCCCCGGCGATCTCCGAAACCGTGCAGGCCCGAGAGATCCCGCCGCACTACCGGTCCAACGAAATACTGGATGCAATGGTTCCGGTTGCCGAGCCCGGTCAATACCAGGGAATCTACAGGCTGAACACCGACCCACCCTTCGCCATCCTGATGAATGACACAGCCTATTACGTGCGTTACTTCAGCGATTCGCAGGGCAGTGGATTCTGGGCGATCATTGATCCGGCAAAACCCAATCAACTGATCCACGCAATACCCGTGCGGTTGAACAGCGAAGGCATCTGGGAGCGCATGAGCCAATTGGGCCTCAAGGGGGGCGGTCAGTGCCTGGGCAGGCAATGCGCTGTGGATGTGGTACTTGACCCTGATACACGCACGCCATCGCTCGAAGAGCAGGAACACCCCGTCACGCACCCTGAACCGTCCCCCCCTCTGCCGGCTGAGCCCCAGCCCTCCGCATCGAACGCCATTCGCCTGATCAGAACCCCTTACGCAGTAGACCCGCAGCGTGAGCTCGAACTGCGACGATGGGCCCTGAATCTACGTGAAAGCCATATTGAACTGCGAGTGGGTCCCGATGGTGGCCTGGTCGCTCCGAATCGTTATGCACTCTATTTCGCCGACAAGTACCGCGCCCTACAGATCTCCGCCAGACGCTTCTACAAGAATCTCCCGTGGGCGAACCTGCCGCCGCGTCCGCAGATACCCGCGCTCAGCTCATCCACAAGTTTCACGGACTTCACGGCCCAGGCTTTTGAGCAAGCGCGCGGGCTGGTCATCGGCGAAACGCCAGGCCGTATCACCAGCATGCGGCTGATCATTGAAAACATGCCCGCCCTGGCGCGCCAGGGCGTCAGAACGCTATACGTGCGCCGACTGCTCAGTGACTTTGCCCAGGCCGACCTGAATGCCTACTTCAGGTCCGGTGTCATGTCCGATGATCTGCAGCAATATCTGAGTCGGCTCGGCACGGATCCGGCCGAACAGTTTGACGAGCTGGCGCTGGTGAAAAGCGCCAGGCAAAACGGTATTCGAATCCAGGCCACCGATTGTGCGGCAACCTACAAAAAAACTGTTTCACTCACGCTCCCCGAGGAACAGATCATCACCAATCACCTGACAGCCGACATCATGTACCTGGATAAAACCATGAACGATGTCGGCAAATGGGTGGTACTGACAGGGGTGGAAAATACCAATACGTTCAGAGGCGTCGCCGGCATCAGCGAACTGGAAGGCGGCATCGGCCTGCGGATTGAAGAGGTCGACCCCGGGCAGGGAGAACGTTTGACAACCGACCCGGGTATCGACATCGAACGGGGTCCCCATTCACAGACGCTCACACAACAAGGGAATCTCGAAACTCACTACGCCGATGTGCTTCTGCAAATGGAAGCGGCACCGGTCAGCCGCACCGAGTTGCAAATACACCGACTGCTTTATCGCGCAGGCATGTATGTTTTCGAACGTTCACAAGGCGCCTTTCGGTTATTTCACCGGAGTGTGAACGGCGAGATTGTACAGACCCCTGTCCAGACGTTCGCCGATGGCCGCTATTACATCGACCGTCCATCCTGGGGTTCGGTACACCGCGTCCCCTTCGACAGTCTTGAGCAATTGTCCAGCGCACTGAAGCAGCTCGGGCTGCAGCTGCAAAGCCGACTTCCTGTCTGATCTGTCCTCCAGGCAGACGAAAAAAAACCCTGGCCGAAGCCAGGGTTTTTGATTGTGTCAATGCATGCTGTATGGAGGGATCACTCCCACTCAATCGTCGCCGGCGGCTTGCTCGACACGTCGTAGGTGACGCGGGAGATGCCTTCGATTTCATTGATGATGCGGCCGGACACGGTTTCCAGCAGTTCGTAAGGCAGGTGCGCCCAACGGGCGGTCATGAAGTCGATGGTTTCCACGGCACGCAGGGCCACGACCCAGGCGTAACGACGGCCATCACCCACCACACCCACCGATTTCACCGGCTGGAACACCACGAAGGCCTGGCTGACCTTGTGGTACCAGTCGGCCTTGCGCAGTTCTTCGATGAAGATGTGGTCGGCGCGACGCAGCAGGTCGGCGTATTCCTTCTTCACTTCACCGAGGATCCGCACGCCCAGGCCCGGGCCCGGGAACGGGTGACGGTAGACCATGTCGTACGGCAGGCCCAGTTCCAGACCCAGACGGCGGACTTCGTCCTTGAACAGTTCGCGCAATGGCTCGACCAGTTTCAGGTTCATCTCTTCCGGCAGGCCGCCCACGTTGTGGTGCGACTTGATGACGTGGGCCTTGCCGCTCTTGGCGCCGGCCGACTCGATCACGTCCGGGTAGATGGTGCCCTGGGCGAGGTACTTGATGTTGTTCAGCTTGCAGGACTCGGCATCGAACACGTCGATGAAGGTGCGGCCGATGATCTTGCGCTTCTTCTCAGGATCGGCTTCGCCGGCCAGGTTGTTCAGGAACTGGTCCTCAGCGTTGGCGCGGATCACCTTGACGCCCATGTTCTCGGCGAACATGGCCATCACCTGGTCGCCTTCGTGCAGGCGCAGCAGGCCGTTGTCGACGAAGACGCAGGTCAGCTGGTCGCCGATGGCCTTGTGCAGCAGCGCCGCAACCACCGAGGAATCGACACCGCCGGACAGGCCCAGCAGCACGTTGTCGGTACCGACCTGGGCGCGGATGTTGGCGATCGCGTCTTCGGCGATCTTCGACGGAGTCCACAGGGCTTCACAGCCGCAGATGTCGAGGACAAAGCGCGACAGGATGCGACCGCCCTGCTTGGTGTGCGTCACTTCCGGGTGGAACTGCACGCCGTAGTAAGCGCGTTCGTCGTTGAACATGCCGGCAATCGGGCAGCTCGGGGTGCTGGCCAGGATATGGAAATCACCCGGCATTTTGGTGACCTTGTCACCGTGGCTCATCCACACATCAAGGCCGTACAGGCCGTCGGCGTCGATGTGGTCTTCGATACCGTCGAGCAGGCGGCTCTTGCCGACCACGTCAACGCGGGCATAACCGAATTCACGCAGCTCGGAACCTTCAACCTTGCCGCCCAGTTGCTCGGCCATGGTCTGCATGCCGTAGCAGATACCGAAGACCGGTACGCCCAGGTCGAACACCGCTTGCGGGCAGCGCGGGCTGTTGGCTTCGTGCACGGACTCGGGACCGCCGGCGAGGATCACGCCTTTTGGAGCGAATTCGCGGATCGCATCCTCGTCCATGTCGAACGGGTGCAGTTCGCAGTACACACCGATCTCGCGCACACGGCGAGCGATCAGTTGGGTGTATTGCGAACCGAAGTCGAGGATCAGGATGCGGTGAGCGTGAATGTCGAGGGCCATGATTCAGTCTCGTCTAAGTAATTCAGAAACAGTCTTGATTCAGAAACGACTCGGGGCTGAATAAAACAGCCCCGGTCATTTGACGTTTTGCTTGAAGCCTCAACCTACGCGGTAGTTTGGCGCTTCCTTGGTGATCTGCACGTCGTGGACGTGGGATTCGGCCATGCCGGCACCGGTGATCCGCACAAACTCGGGTTTGGTGCGCATTTCTTCGATGTTGGCGCTGCCGGTGTAACCCATCGAGGAACGCAGACCGCCCATCAACTGGTGAATGATCGCGCTCAGGGTGCCCTTGTAAGGAACACGGCCTTCGATCCCTTCCGGAACCAGCTTCTCGGCACCGGCCGAGGAGTCCTGGAAGTAACGGTCGGAGGAGCCTTGAGCCTGGGACATGGCGCCCAGCGAACCCATGCCGCGGTAAGCCTTGTAGGAACGACCCTGGAACAGTTCAATCTCGCCCGGCGCCTCTTCGGTACCGGCGAACATCGAACCCATCATCACGCAGGACGCACCGGCCACGATGGCCTTGGACAGGTCACCGGAGAAACGGATGCCGCCGTCGGCGATCAACGGAACACCGGTACCTTCAAGGGCAGCGGCGACGTTGGCGATGGCACTGATTTGCGGAACGCCGACACCGGCGACGATACGGGTGGTGCAGATCGAGCCCGGGCCGATACCGACCTTGACGGCATCGGCACCCGCTTCGGCCAGGGCCTTGGCGGCTGCGCCGGTGGCGATGTTGCCGCCGATCACCTGCACTTCAGGGAAATTCTCCTTGACCCAGCGAACGCGGTCGATCACACCCTTGGAGTGACCGTGAGCGGTGTCGACCACCACCACGTCCACGCCGGCATTGACCAGAGCGGCAACGCGGTCACCGGTGTCTTTGCCGGTACCGACCGCAGCGCCGACACGCAGACGACCCTGGTCGTCCTTGCTGGCCAGCGGGTAGGCCTTGGACTTTTCGATGTCCTTGACGGTCATCATGCCCTTGAGGGCGAACTTGTCGTCGACGATCAGGACTTTTTCCAGGCGGTGCTTGTGCAGCAGCTCGCGGACTTCGTTCTTGTCGGCGCCTTCGCGGACAGTGACCAGACGCTCTTTCGGCGTCATCACTTCACGGACGGTGGCATCCAGACGGGTTTCGAAACGCACGTCACGGGAGGTGACGATGCCGACCAGATCGCCATCGTGCAGCACCGGAACGCCGGAAATGTTGTGCATGCGGGTCAGTTCGAACAGATCACGTACCGTGGCGTCAGCCTCGATGGTGATCGGGTCCTTGACCACACCGGCTTCGAACTTCTTGACCTTGCGAACTTCGGCAGCTTGCTGCTCGATGGTCATGTTCTTGTGGATAATGCCGATGCCACCTTCCTGAGCCATGGCGATTGCCAGACGGGCTTCGGTGACGGTGTCCATGGCGGCAGAAACCAGAGGAATGTTCAGCTCGATGCCACGGGTAAGGCGGGTCTTCAGACTGACTTCGTTAGGAAGCACCTCGGAATAACCGGGCACTAGGAGAATGTCGTCGAATGTCAGAGCTTCTTGGCTGATACGCAGCATCGCGGGGGCTCCCGAGCGGGAAAATGGAAGCGCGCCATTATAGTCAGACACCCCTTCGGGTTCAATGTAAAACTTGTCTTATATCAATGTTGCTGATGTACGGAAAAAGCGCCCCCTAAAGCTCTACCTTGACCCAGCTCACCGGCTGATCCAGCCAGTCGGCGAATTCGTCGATGAAACTCTGCTTGAACCCCGCTTCCAGCCAGTTGTTGAAGATGAAACCCAGGTTGGAAAATGCGCACTCCTGCAAATACAGAAAGCCGTTGATGTCGTCTTCATGCCCGCACTCCGGGCAGATGAAGTTGTCGGTGCGACCCGGCATCCAGTCTTCCAGGCTTTCGAACAGTGCTTCGCCGATCTCCTGACGGCATTCGGCACAACCGGCCTCTTCGAGAAAGCCCTTGGCCGGGGTATAGATGCAGCGCTTGGTGACAATCTCCAGACCATTGATCGGCTCGCCGAACGGCAACGCCTCCGGATGCAGCACCACCGCGCGGGCGCCATCGGCGATGGCGTAGGCCATGCGATTGCCGGTGCGTCCACAGGTGCTCAACGCTTCCTTGACGATGTTCTTGCGCACCAGCCAGCGCAGAATCGCCCGGGCCCGGGGCTCGTGCACCGGCAGGCTGGAGATTTTCGGGACGATGATACTTTGGGAGTTCATGGTACAAGCCTGCTGCGTCAAAGGATGTTCTGCGACGAACGCGGCCGGCAGCTTAATCCCTGAGACAATCCGGTCAAGTGCTCAAGTAGCGGCCGATCAACGCCAGCCCGCTCGCCAGTACCAGCCACGTCACCAGACGCACGAAGGCCTCGCGGGACAATCGCATCGTCAGCCGTCGTCCAATCCACAAGCCCAGCGCCATGGCCGGCAACAGGCACAGCGCAAGCATCAACAAGGGTAGCTCGGCATACACCCCCGCGACGGCGAACAGGCTCAAACGCACCACCGTGCTGCAACTGATCAGCGCACTTTGTGTGGCCCGTGCCGCATCCTTGGGCAGTCGGCTGTTGAGGTAGATCGCATAAAGAAAGCCGCCACTGCCGAACAATGCCCCGAACAGGCCGCCCACCGTGCCCATGGGCAACGCCCACCCGGCGGACAACCGCGTCGGCCGCGCCTTGATCCACAAGCTGTAAACCGCGTAGGCACTGATGAACAGCCCCATCAGCAACAACAGCAGATCGGACTTGAGGTTAAGCAGGAAAATCACCCCAAGGGTGCATCCCACCGCCATGCACGGCAGCAACCGCAGCAACTCCGGCTTCGCCACATCACGCCGCGACGGCAGCAGATTGCCGAACGCCGCGATGAAATCCAGCAGCACCAACAACGGCACGATCTTCGACAGTGGCATGAACAGAATCAGGATCGGGCCCGCCACCAGGGCCGTACCGAAACCGGCAATGCCGAACACGATGTAAGCCAGCGCGACGCCCAGCCCGACAACCGCCCAGCCTCCGAAGCTCCACGCCCATTCGTTCAACAACCCCGCCACACTCATCCGCTCGCTTCCTTTAATAAGCCAGCCATGACTTTAGCCAGCGCCGAGAGATGCGACTAATATCATCGAAACCGTCAAGCCATCTCGAAAAGGCATGCCTCGTGCTTTCAACCCGTCAATTGCGCTACTTCGTGGAAATTGCCGAGTGCGGCAGCTTCAGCGCTGCCGCCGAACGCCTGTTCATCGCCCAGTCGGCGCTGAGCCGGCAGATCAAGGACATGGAAAACCGCCTGCAAACGCCGCTGTTCGAACGCACGGCGCGCCAGCCCCGCCTCACTGCGGCTGGTGAAGCTTTTTTGCCCCGGGCGAGAAACCTGCTCAATGAATTGAACAAGGCCAGCACCCTGGCCACGGAAATCGGCCACGGCCAGCGTGGCACCCTGCGCCTGTGTCACTCCAGCACCGTGCCGATCAGCGGTCGACTATTGCGCGACATGAGTACTTACCTGGAGCAGCAACCCGGAGTTTCACTGGACATCGGCACGCTCTCTTCGGAGGCACAGCTCGAAGAACTTGCCGAGGGTCGACTCGACATCGGTTTGCTGCGTCTTCCGGTGCTGCGCCAGCGCGAAAGTGTTCAGATTGTTCCGCTGTACACCGAGCGCTTGCTGCTTGCCGTGCCGACGAATCATCGACTGGCGTTGGCGGAGGCAGTCGATCTGGCGCAGTTGAAGGACGAAGCGTTCATTTCCATTCCGCATCCGCAGCGCGGCGGATTGAGTTATTTGTGCGCCGACCTGTGCATGCGTCACGGTTTTTTTCCCCGGGCAGCCCGCGTGATGTCGCGCAAGACCACACAGCTGCAATTGATTCAGGCCGGATTCGGCATCGCTCTGTTGCCGGAATCGATGCAGGACATCGCTGCGCCCGGCGTACGATTTGTGCCGCTGGCGGGAGATTGTCAGAGCACTGTCGCCCTCGCCTTTCGGCAAAATCCCACGCCACTGGTGCAACACTTCCTCCAGACATTCAGCGGCGAAAGCCTTTAAACTGCGCCCCATGATTAAAGATCCCTTTGCAAGACTCGGCCTGGACCGCGAGGTCCTGACCGTCAGCCAGCTCAACGGCCGTGCGCGGGTGTTGCTCGAAGACGTGTTCAGCAACATCTGGGTCGAAGGCGAAATCTCCAACCTCGCCCGTCCGGCGTCCGGGCACGTGTACTTCACACTCAAGGACAGCGGTGCGCAGGTACGTTGCGCGCTGTTCCGGCAGAACGCCGTGCGCGTGCGTCAGGCACTGAAGGATGGCCTGGCGGTCAAGGTGCGTGGCAAGGTTTCGCTGTTCGAAGGCCGTGGCGACTACCAGCTGATCCTCGACACCGTGGAGCCGGCGGGCGACGGCGCCCTGCGTCTGGCGTTCGATGCACTGAAGGAAAAGCTCAGCGCCGAAGGCCTGTTCAGTGCCGAGCGCAAGGTGCCGCTGCCGGCCCATCCGCAGCACATCGGCATCATCAGCTCGCCGACCGGCGCGGTGATCCGCGACATCATCAGCGTGTTCCGTCGCCGGGCACCGCAGGTCAGACTTACGCTGATCCCGACGGCCGTTCAGGGTCGGGAAGCCACGACGCAGATCGTCCGCGCCCTGAAACTGGCCGACGCCCGTGGTTTCGACGCACTGATCCTGGCCCGTGGCGGCGGTTCGCTGGAAGACCTGTGGTGCTTCAACGAAGAAGCCGTGGCCCGGGCAGTGGATGCCTGTGTCACGCCGATTGTCAGCGCAGTCGGCCATGAAACCGACGTGTCGATAAGCGATTTCGTGGCGGACGTGCGTGCGCCGACACCGTCTGCGGCCGCCGAACTGCTTGCTCCGGACTCCAGCCACCTGATCCGTCAGGTCGAAAGCCTGTATCGTCGACTGGTGATGCGCATGCGTGACCGTTTGATGCGTGATCGTCTGCGGCTTGAAGGAATGACCCGCCGCCTGCGCCATCCCGGTGAACGACTGCGTCAGCAGGCACAGCGCCTGGATGATCTGGACATGCGCCTGCGCCGGGCGTTCGAACGCCAGCTCAATACCCGCCGCGAACGCCTGATCCGCCTGGAAACCCGCCTCGCCGGACAGCATCCCGGACGGCAACTGGCCCTGTTGCGCCAGCGCCTCGACAGCCTTGCCGAACGCCTGCCCCGCGCCATGCGCGAAGGCCTGAAAAACCGCCGCCTGCAATTGCACAGCCAGATGCAGACGCTGCATGTCGTCAGCCCGTTGGCCACCCTCGGCCGTGGCTACAGCATTCTGCTCGACGAGCGTGGCCACGCGATCCGCAGCGCATCACAAACCCGGACCGGGCAGCGCCTGAAGGCCAGGCTGGGCGAAGGCGAACTGCAAGTACGCGTCGAGGACAATCACCTGACGCCCGTCACCCTCTCTTTACTGGACTGATCCATGCCGCGTTTTCTCGCTCCGCTGTTATTGCTGTGCCTGACTTTCAATGCCCACGCGGACAGCTACATCACCCGGCTGCTGAACAAACCGGTGCCGGGCGGTGTGGCGGTCGTCGATCTGGGTGCTGCCGCGCAGGCGCCGAAAGCCACGTATCAGGGCAAGCCGGTATTGGTGGTCAAGGAGCAGAACAACTGGCTGGCGATTGTCGGCGTTCCGTTGACCGTCAAACCCGGCGTTCAGCAAATCAGCAGCGGCGGCCGAAACCTGAACTTCACCGTCGGCAACAAGAAATACCCGGAACAGCACATCACGCTGAAGAATACGCAACAGGTCAATCCGAACCCGGCCAACCTCAAGCGCATCGAGGGCGAGCTGGCCGAGCAGATCAAGGCCTACCGCAGTTTCAGCCCGAACACGCCAAGCAACCTGCTGCTGGACAAGCCGGTCAACGGACCGCTGTCGAGCAAGTTTGGCGTTCGCCGTTTCTTCAACGGCGAAGAGCGCAATCCCCATGCGGGCCTGGACTTCGCAGTACCGGCGGGCACACCGATCAAGACCCCGGCGGCGGGCAAGGTGATCCTGATCGGCAACTACTTCTTCAACGGCAACACCGTGTTCGTCGACCACGGCCAGGGCTTCATCAGCATGTTCTGCCACATGTCGAAGATCGATGTGCAGAACGGCCAGCAACTGGCTCGCGGCGCGGTGGTTGGCAAGGTCGGCGCCACTGGCCGGGCCACCGGGCCACACATGCACTGGAACGTCAGCCTGAACGATGCGCGAGTCGATCCGGCAATTTTCATTGGCGCATTCCAGCCCTGACTCCAGGCTGAAAAGCCTCCAACGGGGATTGCGCATGACGAATGGCATGCGCAATCCGCTTAAACAATAACCGCCATTTCAAGAATAAAATCTCGGAAAAATCCGCTTTCCGGGTATTCCTCTCAATTTTTTTCGACTGCTTGCCATCCTCATTCCCCGCGGTTAGGGTTGAAAGCATGAAAACCTCTCACACCCTTATTCAGCTTCGCCAGCACCGCAGTCTGTGCCTCGTCAGCGCACGACTGCCGGGCTGAATCGCTGCGCCTCGTCCCACGCTTTTCCAAGAACGTTCGTTCCACCGGCAGGCCGCCTCTTTTCGGCCCAGACAATAAGGAATTTCCCGATGAGCATGCTCAAAGACCCGTCTTCGAAATACCGCCCGTTTCCTGTGATCAACCTGCCTGATCGTACCTGGCCGTCGAAAACCATCGATGCCGCGCCGATCTGGTGCAGTTCCGACCTGCGTGACGGCAACCAGTCGCTGATCGAGCCGATGGACTCGGTGAAAAAGCTGCGCTTCTGGAAAACCCTGGTGCAGGTGGGCGTGAAGGAAATCGAGGCATCGTTCCCTGCCGCGTCGCAGACGGATTTCGACTTCGTGCGCACGCTGATCGAGGACGGCCACATCCCGGATGACACCACCATTCAGGTACTGACCCAGGGCCGTGAAGACCTGATCGAGCGCACCTTCGAATCCCTGCGCGGGGCGAAGAAAGCCATCGTTCACCTGTACAACGCCACCTCGCCGTCCTTCCGTCGCATCGTGTTCAATCAGGACAAGGACGGGATCAAGGCCATCGCGGTGAACGCTGCCAAGCTGTTCGTCAAATACGCAGCCCAGCAGCCGGACACCGATTGGACCTTCGAGTACTCGCCGGAAACCTTCAGCGCCACCGAGCTGGAATTCGCCAAGGAAGTCTGTGATGCCGTGATCGAGGTCTGGAACCCGACGCCCGAGCACAAGATCATCCTCAACCTGCCGGCCACCGTTGAATGCGCCACCCCGAATGTCTACGCCGACCAGATCGAGTGGTTCCACCGCAACATCAATCGTCGTGACAGCGTGATCATCAGCCTGCACACCCACAACGACCGCGGCACCGGCGTGGCCGCCACCGAACTGGGCCTGATGGCCGGCGCCGACCGCGTCGAAGGCTGCCTGTTCGGCAACGGCGAACGTACCGGCAACGTCGATCTCGTCACCGTGGCACTGAACATGTACACCCAGGGCCTTGACCCACAGCTGGACTTCTCCGACATCGACGGCGTGCGCAAGGTCGTCGAAGAGTGCAACCAGATTCAGGTTCACCCGCGTCATCCGTACGTCGGCGACCTGGTGCACACCGCGTTCTCCGGCTCCCACCAGGACGCGATCCGCAAGGGCTTCGCCCAGCAGAAATCCGATGCACTGTGGGAAGTACCGTATCTGCCGATCGACCCGGCCGACATCGGCCGCAGCTACGAGGCGGTGATCCGCGTCAACAGCCAGTCGGGCAAGGGCGGTATCGCCTATCTGCTGGAGCAGGAATACGGCATCAGCCTGCCACGTCGCATGCAGATCGAGTTCAGCCAGGTCGTGCAGCGCGAAACCGATCGTCTGGGCCTGGAAATGACCGCCCAGCAGATTCACTCGTTGCTGCACACCGAGTACCTGCAAGCCAACACCCCGTATGCGCTGGTCAGCCATCGCCTGCAGGAAGAAAACGGTCACAGCGCCGTCGAAGTGGAAGTGGCGAGCAAGGGCCAGGGCGAAACCAACCTGCACTGGCGCGGCAAGGGCAACGGCGCGCTGGAAGCACTGGTGGCCGGCCTGCCGATTCCGGTGGAGATCATGGACTACAACGAACACGCCATCGGCGCGGGCACCAACGCCAAGGCAGCGGCTTATATCGAGCTGCGGGTGAATGGCGAACGCGCAGTACACGGCGTGGGTATCGATGAGAACATCACCACCGCCAGCTTCAAGGCACTGTTCAGCGCGCTGAACCGCTCACTGAGCCAGCCGGAAGCGAAAGCGGCGTAAATTACCGCTGAAATGAAAAAGGCCCCGGAGTGCGAACTCCGGGGCCTTTTTCATGCCTGCTGGCTTTATGTTGCCTGAACTGGCCTCTTCGCGGGCAAGCCCGCTCCCACAGGGTTTTCTGGTGTACATGACATTGAGTACACAACGGTCACTGTGGGAGCGGGCTTGCCCGCGATGGGGTCCGCACTGACAACGCAAAAAATCAGGTGAACTCGAAGGTGTCCGCATCCAGATTCGCCGGAAAGCGCTCGCGGTAAGCCGCCAGTGGTGCCGCTTCCAATACCACCTTGAATACCCCGTCAGCCTCCCCGGCCGTCAGCAAGGTCTCGCCCTGAAAATCCAGCACCTGACTGTCACCGGTGTAGGCAAACCCCTTGCCGTCGGTGCCGATGCGATTCACGGCCGCCACGTAGCACAGGTTTTCAATCGCTCGCGCCGGCAACAGACGGTTCCAGTGCAGACGCCGTGCCCCCGGCCAGTTGGCGGTGTACAGCAGCAGATCGGTGTCCTGCGCATCACGGCTCCACACCGGGAAGCGCAGGTCGTAGCAAATCAGCGGCCTGATACGCCAGCCCTTGAGTTCGAACTGCACCTGACGCTCGCCGGGGGTGTAGTGATTGTGCTCACCGGCCATGCGGAACAGATGGCGCTTGTCGTAATGCCACACTTCACCGTCGGGGCGCGCCCAGAGCAAGCGATTTCGATGGCTGCCGTCAGCCGCCTGAACGATCACGCTGCCGGTGATCACCGCATTGAGTTTCGCTGCCTGAGCCTTCATCCATTTGCTGGTCGGACCGTTTTCGGTTTCGGCCAGGGTTTCGGACTCCATGGAAAAGCCAGTGGTGAACATTTCCGGCAGGATGATCAAATCGGCGCCCCGGGCCTGCTCCAACAAGACGTCGAAGTGCTCGAGGTTAGCCTGGCGATCATGCCAGGCCAGGCTGGTCTGGATCAGCGCCAGATTGAGATCAGGCAAAGCACTCAGATCACGCATAGTTTTGCCGCTGCTTCCCGCAGCGTCTCCTCGCGTTTGGCGAAGCACAGGCGCACCAGGCGCTGGCCTTCAGGTGGATTGCGGTAGAACACCGACACCGGGATACTCGCCACACCATGCTCGCGGGTCATCCACATCGCCATCTCGACATCGTTCAGGTCGGGACGAATCTGCGAGTAGTCGACCAGCTGGAAA
This sequence comes from Pseudomonas sp. BW7P1, assembly GCF_024981055.1. Lineage (NCBI taxonomy): Bacteria > Pseudomonadati > Pseudomonadota > Gammaproteobacteria > Pseudomonadales > Pseudomonadaceae > Pseudomonas > Pseudomonas sp. BW7P1. Next base: position 5,122,569 of record NZ_CP103374.1, read on the forward strand.
TAGGTGCCGGTGACCCGGGTGAAGCTGAAACGCGACGGCTCCAGCAGATCACAGAACAGATCACGCTTGGCCTGATAGAAACCGGGCAACTCTTCGACGTGTTCCGGATGCCCGGCCATGTAATCGGCCAGCGCATACTGCAGCGGCGTCACGCCACAGAAACTGACGTATTGATGCACCTTGCGCAGCTCGGCAGTCAGCGCTGGCGGTGCCACCACGTAGCCGGTTTTCCAGCCGGTGACGTGATAGGTCTTGCCGAACGAGCTGACCACGAACGCACGCTGATACAGCTCTTCATGGGCCAGCACGCTCACGTGCGGAACGCCGTCGTACACCAGGTGTTCGTAGACTTCGTCGCTGATCACATAGATGTCGCGATCGCGGATCAGCGCCGCCAGCTGGTCCAGCTCTGCGCGACTGATCAGGGCGCCGCTGGGGTTGTGCGGGGTGTTGAGGATGATCATCCGCGTGCGCGGGCTCAGCGCTGCACTGAGCTTGTCGAAGTCGATGGAGAAATCATCCAGCCCCAGCTGCACATGCACGCAGCGTCCGCCGGCCAGCTCCACCGAAGGCTCGTAGCTGTCGTAGGCCGGATCGAACACGATGACTTCATCGCCACTGTGGATAACCGCCTGAATCGCACAGAAGATTGCCTGGGTCGCACCGGGGGTGACGGTCACCTCGTGATCGGCATCGACATTCACGCCGTAGCTGCGGGCGATCTTCGCTGCAATCTGTTGGCGCAGGGCCGGCAGACCGGTCATCGGTGAATACTGGTTATGGCCGCTGGCGATGTGCCGACCGACCGCGTCGCGCAGTGCCTGCGGGCCGTCGAAATCGGGAAAACCCTGGGACAGGTTGATGGCTCCGGTCTGCGCCGCGAGCTGAGACATCTGCGTGAAAATAGTGATGCCGACATTCGGCAACTTGCTGGTAATCATCGGAAGCCCCTTGCAGGTGAGCTGCAAGTTTCAAGCGGCAAGCTCCAAATCTCAAGCGGCAAGTTACAAGCAGCAAGCAGAAATCACCGCCCACAAAAAAGGGCTTCGTGCGAAGCCCTCTTTGTTTTTCCGCTCTTGCTTGAAGCTTGCCGTTCGAAACGGCTTTATCGCTTGTCGCGACGCTTCTTTTCGGCCTTCTTGTGGTGCGACATCAAGCGACGCTTCTTGTTGACCTGGCGGTCGGTCAGCGTGTTCTTGTTGCCTTCGTACGGGTTCTCGCCACCTTTGAACTCGATGCGGATCGGCGTACCGACCAGCTTGAGCACACGGCGGTAAGTGTTTTCCAGATAGCGCACGTACGAATTCGGCACTTTCTCGATCTGGTTGCCGTGGATCACGATCAGTGGCGGGTTGGCACCGCCCAGGTGAGCATAACGCAGCTTGATCCGACGGCCGTTGACCATCGGAGGCTGGTGCTCGCTGACCGCGTCTTCGAGGATCTGGGTCAGGCGGCTGGTCGGCCAGCGGGTGACCGCCGACTTGAACGAGTTCTGCACCGATGCGTAGAGATTGCCCACGCCGGTACCGTGCAGTGCCGAAATGAAGTGGATGTCGGCGAAGTCGACGAAGAACAGCCGGCGTTCCAGCTCGGTCTTCACATAGTCACGCTCGCCCGGGGTCATGCCGTCCCACTTGTTCAGCGCAATGACCATTGCACGACCTGCTTCGAGCGCGAAGCCCAGCAGGTTGAGGTCGTGATCGACCACGCCCTCGCGGGCGTCCATGACGAAGATCACCACGTTGGCGTCCTTGATCGCCTGCAGGGTTTTGACCACGGAGAACTTTTCGACTTCTTCGTGGATCTTGCCGCGCTTGCGCACGCCCGCGGTGTCGATCAGCGTGTACTTCTCGTCATTACGCTCGAACGGAATGTAGATGCTGTCTCGGGTGGTGCCAGGCTGGTCATAAACGATCACCCGCTCCTCGCCCAGCATGCGGTTGACCAGCGTCGACTTGCCGACGTTCGGCCGGCCGATGATGGCGATCTTGATGCCGTCCTTTTCGCTCGGGCCCGGAATGCGTTTGGCTTCCTCGCCTTCGGCGACCTCTTCCTGCTCTTCGCCTTCCTGCGGTTCTTCTGCATCCTTCGGGAACTCGCTCAAGGCGATTTCCAGCAGATTGCTGATGCCGCGACCATGGGCGCCGGCGATCGGAATCGCATCGCCCATGCCCATCGGCGCGAATTCGGCGCGGGCCATTTCCGGATCGATATTGTCGACCTTGTTGGCGACCACGTAGGAACGCTTGTTACGCTTGCGCAGGTGTTCGCCGATCATCTGGTCGGCGGCGGTGAAACCGGCCTTGGCATCTACCAGGAACAGAACGACATCCGCTTCTTCGATGGCCAGCAGCGACTGCTCGGCCATTTTTTCGTCCATACCATGTTCGTCACCGGAGATACCGCCGGTGTCGATCAGAATGTAGGAACGCCCTTGCCACTTGGCCTCACCGTACTGGCGATCACGGGTCAGACCGGACAGGTCGCCGACGATGGCGTCACGGGTCCTGGTCAGGCGGTTGAACAAGGTGGACTTGCCGACGTTCGGTCGGCCCACCAGGGCGATTACGGGAACCATGCGGCTCTCCACTTCGTTATTTCAGAAAATACAAAAGCCGCTGCGAGGCAGCGGCTGGTGCTCGGGGCAACGCCTGAAAGCGCTGCAAGCCTTGTGGAACAAGGCCGCCTGGGGTGTTAACCCCAAGCATAGTTGTTACTTGATGGTCAGGGCTTCCAGTTTGCCGCTGTTGCCATAGACGTAGATGGTGTCACCCACTACCAGCGGACGGGCACGCAGGCCGTCGCTGTCGATGCGCTCACGGCCGACGAAACGACCGTCCACCTGACTCAGCAGATGCAGGTAACCTTCCAGGTCACCGACTGCAACGTAGCTGGAGAACACTTCCGGAGCCGACAATTGACGGCGGGCCAGCGAGTCGTTGCTCCACAGCGCAGTGGTCGAGCGCTCGTCGACACCTTCAACGGTGCCCGAAGACAGGCTCACGTAAACGTTGCCGAAGCCCTGGGCGATACCGGCATAACTGGACGCATCGCGCTGCCAGAGTTGACGACCGCTTTCCAGATCCAGTGCCGCAACGCGACCCTGATAGCTGGCGACGTACAGCGTACCGCCGGACAACAGCAGACCGCCGTCGATGTCGACCACACGCTCCAGTTCCGAACGCCCCTGCGGAATAGCGATCCGTTGTTCCCAGACCGGCACACCGTTGGAGATGTCCAGAGCGACCACTTTACCGGTCGACAGACCAGCCACCGCAAGGCGGTTGGTGGCGAGCGGCGCACTGGTGCCACGCAGGGTCAGTACGGCCGGAGTGCTGTCATACACCCAGCGTTGCTGACCGGAGGAAGCATCCAGACCGATCAGACGATCGTCCTGGGTCTGCACGACCACGATGTCACCGTTGCTGGCAGGAGGTGCCAGCACTTCGCTGGTCACTCGGGCGCGCCATTTCTCTTCACCGTTGAGGGTGTCGAGGGCGATGACATCACCACGCAATGTGCCGACCAGGACCAGACCGTAACCCACGCCGACGGCACCGGAGACAGGCAGATCGAGTTCCTTTTTCCACTTCACGTCGCCGTTGCTGCGATCCATGGCCATCACGATGCCGGTCACGTCGGCGGCGTAGATGGTGTCACCATCGATTGCCGGCACCAGCATGTTGTAGGTTTCACCCTGACCGTCACCGATCGAACGACTCCACACTTTGTGCAGAACCACTTCTTCCTTGAAGGAAGTCAGCTCGGCCGGTGGCAATTCCTTGGTGCTGTTGCTGCTGCAACCCGTGGCCAGAATGGCCAGAGCCAGCAATGCTGCATGCTTCCAACCGATCACGTCACGCATCCCCTTTGGCCAGGTCGTCCAGCTTGATTTGAAGGCCGCCGACCGCCGCTTCATCCGACAGTGCCGCCTTGGCTTTTTGATACGCCGCGTTCGCTTCGTCAGTGCGGCCCAGCTGTACCAGCAGGTCGCCCTTGAGTTCTTCACGAGTGGCCAGGAACGACTTGTCGGCATCGCCTTCAAGCAGTTTCAGGGCCTCGTCAGCCTTGTTCTGTGCCCCCAGCACCTGCGCCAGGCGCTGACGGGCGATTTCACCCAGCGCCGCGTTGGCAGGCTTGGCGACGATGGCCTTCAATTCGGTCGCGGCATCGTCGAGCTTGCCGCTGTCGACTGCGACCTTGGCCACGAACAGGCTGCCGTACTGCGCATAGGCAGTACCGCCGAATTCGCTGTTGAGCTTGCCGGCCAGATCCGCGACGCGCGCGGCGTCAGGCTTGCCATCCGGGGTCAGCGTGGTTTCCAGCAATTGCTGATAGAGCACAGAGGCACCTTGTGCCTGATTGCTCTGATACTTGTGGAAAGCCTGCCAGCCGAACACGATGACCAGCGCCAACAGGCCGCCGGTGACCAGAGGTTTGCCGTTGCGTGCCCACCAGTCCTTCAAATCCGCCAACTGTTCGTCTTCGGTACTCGACACCCCAATACTCCTTAATCGCTAAATCGGCTGTTAAGACAGCTTCAACCCTGCACGACGCAGGTGGCCAAGTGAGCGGCAAGCGCATCCCAGGCAATGTTTTGTTGTTCGCCCTGGCCACGCAGGGGTTTGAAACCTACCACTTGCTGGGCCATTTCGTCGTCACCGAGGATCAGTGCATACAGCGCACCGCTCTTGTCGGCCTTCTTGAACTGGCTCTTGAAGCTGCCGGCACCGGCATTGACCTGCAGGCGCAGGTTCGGCAACTGGTCGCGCACTCGCTCGGCCAGGGTCAGACCGGCCAGTTCTGCCGCTTCGCCGAAGGCGCAGAGGTAAACGTCGACCTGACGGGAGAGTTCTTGCGGGATCTGCTCCAGGGTTTCCAGCATCAGCACCAGGCGCTCGATACCCATGGCAAAACCGACGCCAGGGGTCGGCTTGCCGCCCATCTGCTCGACCAGTCCGTCGTAACGGCCGCCCGCGCACACGGTCCCCTGGGCGCCGAGTTTATCGGTGACCCATTCGAAAACGGTCTTGCTGTAGTAATCGAGGCCACGCACCAGTTTCGGGTTGAGCACGTAAGGAATGCCGACGGCATCCAGACGGGCCTTCAGGCCTTCGAAGTGGGCACGGGATTCGTCATCCAGGTAGTCGGCCATCTTCGGTGCATTGACCAGGACGGCCTGCGTGTCGGCGTTTTTGGTGTCGAGCACGCGCAGCGGGTTGGTCTTCAACCGACGCTGGCTGTCTTCGTCCAGTTTGTCGTGGTGCGCCGAGAGGTACTCGACCAGCGCTTCACGATAACGGCCACGGGATTCGCTGGTGCCCAGGCTGTTGAGTTCGAGCTTGACCGCATCACGGATGCCCAGCTCGCCCCACAGGCGCCAGGTCATGATGATCAGCTCGGCATCGATGTCAGGACCGTCGAGGTTGAAGACTTCCAGACCGATCTGGTGGAACTGGCGATAACGGCCCTTCTGCGGACGCTCGTGACGGAACATCGGGCCGATGTACCAGAGTTTCTGCACCTGGCCACCACCGGTAATCCCATGCTCAAGTACCGCACGCACGCAAGCCGCAGTGCCTTCCGGACGCAGGGTCAGGGAGTCGCCGTTGCGGTCATCGAAGGTGTACATCTCTTTTTCGACGATGTCGGTCACTTCACCGATCGAGCGTTTGAACAGCTCGGTGAACTCGACGATCGGCATGCGGATCTGCTTGTAACCGTAGTTATCCAGCAGTCGCGAAACGGTGCCTTCGAAGTAGCGCCATACCGGCGTCTGTTCCGGCAGGATGTCGTTCATGCCACGAATGGCTTGCAGGGACTTGCTCACAGAAATTCCTTAATTCGTTCGATCAGCCGCGCGCGATGACCGCTGCGTCGGCTTCGACCTTCTCGGCCGCCTTCTCGCGGATCAGCTTTTCCAGCTCGTCCACCAGATTGTCATTCGTCAGTTTCTGCGACGGTTTGCCGTCGATGTAAATCAGGTTCGGCGTACCGCCGGTCAAGCCGATATGGGCTTCCTTGGCTTCGCCTGGGCCGTTGACCACGCAACCGATCACCGCGACATCCAGCGGCACCAGCAGGTCTTCAAGGCGTCCTTCCAGCTCGTTCATGGTCTTGACCACATCGAAGTTCTGCCGCGAGCAGCTCGGGCAGGCGATGAAGTTGATGCCACGGGAACGCAGATGCAAGGACTTGAGAATGTCGTAACCGACCTTCACTTCCTCGACCGGATCGGCCGCCAGCGAGATACGGATGGTATCGCCAATCCCCTCGGCGAGCAGCATACCTAGGCCCACGGCAGATTTCACCGTACCGGAGCGCAATCCACCGGCTTCAGTGATGCCCAGGTGCAGCGGCTGGACGATTTCCTTGGCCAGCAGGCGGTAGGCTTCAACGGCCATGAACACGTCGGAGGCTTTCACGCTGACCTTGAAGTCCTGGAAATTCAGGCGCTCGAGGTGCTCGACGTGACGCAGTGCGGACTCGACCAGCGCGGCCGGGGTCGGTTCGCCGTATTTCTTCTGCAGATCCTTTTCCAGCGAACCGGCGTTGACGCCGATACGGATCGGAATCCCGCGGTCACGGGCGGCATCGACCACAGCGCGCACGCGGTCTTCGCGACCGATGTTGCCCGGGTTGATACGCAGGCAGTCCACACCCAGTTCGGCCACACGCAGAGCGATCCGGTAGTCGAAGTGGATATCGGCAACCAGCGGCACCTTGACCAGTTGCTTGATCTTGCCGAACGCCTCGGCAGCGTCCATGTCCGGCACCGACACGCGAACGATGTCGACACCAGCGGCTTCCAGACGGTTGATCTGGGCCACGGTGGCCGCGACGTCGTTGGTATCGCTGTTGGTCATGCTCTGCACCGCGATAGGTGCATCGCCGCCCACAGGCACGTTACCGACCCAGATCTTGCGCGATTCGCGACGTTTGATTGGAGATTCGCCGTGCATGACTTATTGACCCAACTTCAGGCGAGCAGTCTCGCCACTGGTGAACGGAGCGACATCGACCGGCTGGCCGTTGTAGCTGACCTGCGCCGCCCGGGCAACACCCAGACGCACGGCCAGAGGTGGCTTGCCGGCCACGGAAACGCTGTCGCCTTTGTGCTTGAGACCGCTGAACAGAACCTTGCCGCGACCATCGGTGACCTGTGCCCAGCAATCGCCGGTGAACTGCAGTTGCACCTGGCCTTCACCGGCAACCGGAGCGGCGACTTCGGCCGTTGGCGCCGGGGCGGCAGGAGCGACTGGCGCAGTAGCGGTCGGTGCCGGAGCGGTGGGAACATTGGCAGCAGGTGTCGCCGGAGCGGTGGGAACATTGGCAGCAGGTGTCGCCGGAGCGGCGACAACCGGGGCCGGGGTATGAGCCGGAACAACCGGCGCTGCCGGGGCTGCCGGTGCGCTTGCCGGTGCCACTGGCTCGGCACCGGACGATTCTGCAGCGGTTTCCGATTGAGGCAGAGCCAGCGCCGTCGCGCCTTCGGTCTGGCCTTCGGCAACGGCCTGGTCTTCCGGCTCGTCGATCGGATGAATCTGCGTGGTACCGTCAGCGCCTTCGACCTCGACGTGCTCGGGAGCCAGCGTGGTCAGATCCTTGGTCCGCAGCGAGGTCTGATCCTGCCACCAGACAAAACCGCCGCCGATGACTGCAATCAGCAACAGCAGGCTGACGATCCGCAAAATGGTGTGGGAAACCCGGACCGGCTCTTCGATCCGGCCCAGGGCATGGACATTGCTGCCCTGGGAATCGGTGCCGGTGGATTGGTCGAACTGCTGGACCAGGACCGCTTGATCCATCCCGAGCAATTTGGCATAGGCGCGAATATAACCGCGAGCAAAGGTATGCCCCGGCAGCTTGTCGAAGTCGCCGGCTTCGAGGTTGGTCAGGGAGGTCACGGTAAGGTTGAGCTTGAGGGCCACTTCGGCCAGCGACCAGCCATTGCTTTCGCGGGCCTGGCGCAAGGTCTCACCGGGGTTAACGCGAGTCGCTGCTACAACTTCGGGATGCGCCGCTTTCATCATTGCTCCGACAGGTATTGCTGATATTCCGGCGTACCGGGATAGAGTCGTTTTAATTGCAGGCCTGCACTGGCGGCCTTGTCGCGATCTTCAAATACTTTTGCCAACCGAACGGCGAGCAACAGACTACGTGCATTCTGCTCGGACAGCTGGCTGAAACGGTCGTAATAGTCACGCGCCGGCACATAATGCCTGTCTTCGTAGGACAACTCAGCCATTTCCAGCAACGCCCGGGGTTGTTGCTGGTTCAAACGCAGGGCCTTTTCCAGCTGCTGCTGCGCCAGCTCACGCTGCCCCAGCTTCGATGCCGTCATGCCGAGGTTCTCGAACACGCGTGAACGCTCAGGATACAGGGTATCGGCGGCGGCCTGTTCAAAACGCTCGTAGGCTTCCTTGTAACGCTGCTCTTCGTAGAGAAAACTGCCGTAATTGTTCAGGATGCGGGCGTCGGCGGGACGGGATGACAACGCCTTGCGAAAGTGCTCGTCGGCGAGCTTCGGCTCCATCTCCGCCTGGAACACCAGCCCGAGGGCAGCATTGGCGTCAGGGTCCGAGCCATCCAGCTCCAGGGCCTTCTTCAGGGGCACCTTGGCTCGCTCGGTCATTCCCTGCTGCAGATAACCCAGTCCCAGCTGCACGTAGGCAACCCGCGCTTCATCGCGGCCTTTGCTGGTCTTCATCGGGTTGTAGTCACCCGACAGGACACAACCAGCACTCAGGCTGGCCAACAGCAACAGCAGCGCAAAGCGCAGGGACATAGAGATCCTCTCTTAGTTAGGGTTCGCGGCGTTCTGTGCCAGATCGCTGTCGGCGCTCAGTTCGCGCACGGCGATGTAACGTTCGCTGCGACGGGTGCGATCCATCACCTGCCCGACCAATTGACCGCAAGCCGCGTCGATGTCTTCACCACGGGTGGTGCGGACGGTGACGTTGAAACCTGCCTGGTGAAGCTGATCCTGGAACCGGCGGATGGCGTTGTTGCTCGGCCGCTCGTAGCCGGAATGCGGGAACGGGTTGAACGGAATCAGGTTGATCTTGCAGGGAATATCCTTGAGCAGCTCGATCATCTCCACGGCGTGCTCAAGCTTGTCGTTGACGCCCTTGAGCAAGGTGTACTCGATGGTCAGCACGCGCTTCTCGCCGAGGGCGGACATGTAGCGGACACACGAATCGAGGAGCATCTTAAGCGGATATTTCTTGTTGATCGGCACCAATTGGTTACGCAATGCGTCATTCGGTGCGTGCAGGGACAACGCCAGGGAGACATCGATGTGCTTGGCCAGCTCATCGATCATCGGCACCACACCCGACGTGGACAGGGTCACGCGGCGCTTGGAGATCCCGTAGCCCAGGTCATCCATCATCAGATGCATGGCGGCCACGACGTTGTCGAAGTTCAGCAGCGGTTCGCCCATGCCCATCATCACCACGTTGGTGATGGCGCGATCGATGGTAGCCGGAACACTGCCGAAGGATTTATTGGCAATCCACACCTGGCCGATGACTTCGGCGGCGGTGAGGTTACTGTTGAAGCCTTGCTTGCCGGTGGAGCAGAAACTGCAGTCCAGGGCACAGCCTGCCTGGGACGAAACGCACAACGTACCGCGCTTGCCCTGGGGAATGTAAACGGTCTCGACACAGCTGCCGGACGCCACGCGCACCACCCACTTACGGGTGCCGTCGCTGGAAATGTCCTCGCTGACCACTTCGGGACCGCGAACTTCAGCAACGGCCTTGAGCTTTTCGCGCAAGGCCTTGCTGACGTTCGTCATGGCGTCGAAATCATCCACGCCAAAGTGGTGAATCCATTTCATTACCTGACCGGCACGGAAACGCTTCTCCCCGATTGAGTCGAAGAACTTTTCCATTTCCGGCTGGGTGAGACCCAGCAGGTTTGTTTTAACAGTCGATGTAGTCATGGATTCACCTTCACTCTTTAAGCCAATGCTTAGCGAGTGGTTACTTCAGTAGCTGCGAAGAAGTACGAGATTTCGCGAGCGGCAGCGGCTTCGGAGTCCGAACCGTGAACGGCGTTGGCGTCGATCGACTCGGCGAAGTCGGCACGGATGGTGCCTGGAGCAGCTTCTTTAGGGTTGGTGGCGCCCATCAGCTCACGGTTGCGAGCGATGGCGTTTTCGCCTTCCAGAACCTGTACAACAACCGGACCGGAGATCATGAAAGCAACCAGGTCACCGAAGAAACCGCGCTCTTTGTGCTCAGCGTAGAAGCCTTCGGCTTCGGCTTTGGACAGTTGCTTCATTTTCGAAGCGACCACTTTCAGACCAGCCTTTTCGAAACGGGTAACGATTTCGCCGGCAGCGCCTTTTGCAACGGCGTCAGGCTTGATGATGGAGAAAGTACGTTGAACAGCCATGGTGTAACTCCAGAAACGGTAATGTGCGAAAAATTAAACCCGCGAATTATACGCGGGTTCTTGGGTATTGCCTAACCTGCAAGGACGATCAGTCTATTTCATCATTCCAGAGCTGCTGAACCGCCTCCAGCACCTTCTCGCCGACCCGGCCGGAGGTGGCGTCGAAGCCAGGCAGCTCCTTGATCCACTGCTGCAACTCGACGAAATTGACAGAATACGGATCTACACCCGGCCTGGCCTCGGCCAGCTCTTCTGCAATACGTTGAACATCATTCCAACCGTAGCTCATGACAGTCTTACCAGTCAGTGCGGCGCTTCGGCCGCATGGTTAAGCGAATATTTCGGAATTTCGACGGTGAGGTCTTCCTCGCCGACGATAGCCTGACAGGCCAGACGCGATTGCGCTTCAAGACCCCAGGCACGATCGAGGAAATCTTCCTCCAGTTCGTCAGCCTCTTCCAGCGAGTCGAACCCCTCGCGGATGATGCAGTGACAGGTGGTGCAGGCGCAGACGCCACCGCAGGCACTTTCCATCTCGATATGGTGTTCGTGGGCCAGCTCGAGAATCGATGTGCCGGGCTCGGCCTCGACCACCATGCCTTCAGGGCAGAACTTCTCGTGTGGCAGAAAAATGACCTGCGGCATCAGATATCCTCGATTTCATTCAGGTTGCGCCCCGACAGAGCGGCTTTCACCGTCTGATCCATGCGGCGGGCAGCAAAGGCATCGGTCACTTGCGACAGACGCTTGGTCTGCTGCTCGATGGCATGGCCATCGGTACCTTTCATCAGTTCGGTCAGTTCCTGCACCTGCAGATCGATGACCATGCGCTCTTCGGCGTCGAGCAAACGCTCGCCATCCGCCTCCAGAGCACCCTGCACCGCCTCGATCAGGCGCTGGGCATCGACTTGCTGCTCACGCAGAACGCGGGCGACCTTGTCGTCATTGGCGTGCTGGAACGAGTCCTTGAGCATCCTGGCGATTTCGCCGTCGGTCAGGCCGTAGGACGGCTTGACCTGAATGCTGGCCTCGACGCCCGAACCCAGCTCACGGGCAGAGACGCTGAGCAGACCGTCGGCATCGACCTGGAAGGTCACACGAATTTTGGCTGCACCGGCGACCATCGCCGGAATGCCACGCAACTCGAAACGCGCCAGAGAACGGCAGTCACTGATCAGCTCGCGCTCGCCCTGCAACACGTGAATGGCCATGGCCGACTGGCCGTCTTTATAGGTGGTGAAGTCCTGGGCGCGAGCGACAGGGATGGTGGTATTACGTGGAATCACCTTTTCCATCAGGCCGCCCATGGTTTCCAGCCCCAGGGACAGCGGAATCACGTCGAGCAGCAGCAGTTCGCCGCCATCGCGCTTGTTGCCGGCCAACGTATCGGCCTGGATCGCAGCCCCGATGGCCACCACCTGATCCGGGTCGATTTCGGTCAACGGCTGACGACCGAAGGCCTCGGCGACGGCTTCGCGAACACGTGGGACACGGGTCGAACCACCCACCATGACCACGGCGTGCACGTCTTCCAGCTCGACACCGGAATCACGAACGGCACGACGACAGGCTTTCAGGCTGCGGGCCACCATCGGCTCGATCAGCGCATCGAAGGCTTCTCGGGTCAGCTGCGCTTTCCAGCCGCCATAAGTGACTTCAACGCTGTCCGCATTCGTCAGGGCCTCTTTGGCCGCGCAGGCGGTTTGCAGCAGATTGCGCTGTGCGCCCGGATCCAGATCGGCGGACAGCCCCGCACGCTCGATGATCCAGCCAGCGATCGCGTGGTCGAAATCGTCACCGCCCAGGGCACTGTCGCCACCGGTGGCCAGGACCTCGAAGACACCGCCAGTCAAGCGCAGAATCGAAATGTCGAAAGTACCGCCGCCCAGGTCATAAATCGCGACCAGGCCTTCGGCATGCTGGTCCAGACCGTAGGCCACCGCCGCTGCAGTCGGCTCGTTGAGCAGGCGCAGCACGTTCAGACCGGCAAGCTTTGCCGCATCTTTTGTAGCCTGGCGTTGCGCATCGTCGAAATACGCCGGAACAGTGATCACCGCGCCAACCAACTCACCACCGAGGGTGGCCTCAGCACGCTGACGCAGCACTTTCAGGATATCGGCGGAGACTTCGACCGGACTTTTCGGGCCCTGCACGGTGTCGATGAACGGCATGTGCGATTCGCCGCCGACAAAGCGATACGGCAGTTGATCGCCCAGTTGCTTGACGTCGGACAGGCCGCGGCCCATCAGGCGCTTGACCGACAGCACGGTATTCAGGGGATCGGAGGACGCAGCCAGTTTGGCCGATTCGCCGACTTCGACGCGATCGGCGTGATAACGCACGGCGGAAGGCAGGATGACTCGCCCTTCGGCATCGGCCAGCGGCTCGGAAAGACCACTGCGCAACGCAGCGACCAGCGAATTGGTGGTACCCAGGTCGATCCCCACAGCCAGACGACGCTGGTGCGGTTGAGGACTTTGGCCGGGTTCGGCGATCTGCAGTAGGGCCATCGTGATCAGGACTTATCTGTATATCAGGCGTGCGACCGGAGCGGCACTGGGTTAATCGTCGAGGCGCTCTTCTAACTGGCGCACTTCGTAGGTGAGCTTGTCGAGGAACTGCATGCGCCGCATCAGGCGCTCGGCCTGTTCGCGTTGCGCAGCATCATCCCAACAGGCTGCGAAGCTTTCGTTCAGCTGTTCCTGGGCGTTTTTCAGGCGACGCTTGAAGGCGGCGACACCATCCAGATCGGCACTGTCCTGCAGATCTTCGAGTTCTTCGCGCCATTGCATCTGTTGCAACAGAAACTCGGGATCGTGGACCGTGACTTCCATCGGCACGTCATGCCCGCTGATGGTCAGCAGGTAACGCGCACGCCGGGCCGGACTCTTGAGCGTCTGATAGGCATCGTTGAGCCGCGCGGACTGCTCGAGCGCCGAACGCTGCTCACGCTCGGAAGCGTCGGCGAAACGATCCGGATGAACACCGCGCGCCAGCTCGCGATAGCGTGAGGCCAACTGCTCGAGATCCAGACGAAAACCAGGCTGCAACTCGAATAAAGCGAAATGACAAGGAATACCCACGACCGGCCTCAGACGTTGAAGCTTTCGCCGCAGCCACACTCACCGCGTACGTTGGGGTTGTTGAACTTGAAGCCCTCGTTCAACCCTTCCTTGACGAAATCGAGCTCGGTGCCGTCGAGATAGGCCAGGCTTTTCGGGTCGATGATCACTTTTTCGCCGTGACTCTCGAACACCTGATCTTCCGCAACCACCTCGTCGACAAACTCCAGCACGTAGGCAAGGCCGGAACAGCCTGTGGTGCGAACACCCAGACGAATCCCTTCACCCTTGCCGCGCCCGTCCAGGGAGCGTCGCACGTGTCGAGCAGCCGCTTCTGTCATGCTGATAGCCATCGTTGACTCCTTACTCGTCGCCCAATGCTTAGATCAAGCCTTTCTTCTGCTTGTAGTCGCGAACGGCCGCCTTGATGGCGTCCTCAGCGAGTACCGAGCAGTGGATTTTCACTGGCGGCAGGGCCAGTTCTTCGGCCAGCTGGGTGTTCTTGATGGTTTCAGCTTCGTCCAGGGTCTTGCCCTTCATCCACTCGGTGGCGAGGGAACTGGAAGCGATAGCCGAACCGCAGCCGTAGGTCTTGAACTTGGCGTCTTCGATAACGCCCTGGTCGTTGACCTTGATCTGCAGGCGCATCACGTCGCCGCACGCCGGGGCGCCGACCATGCCGGTGCCGACATCCGGGTCTTCGGCATTCATCTTGCCGACGTTACGCGGGTTTTCGTAGTGGTCGATGACCTTTTCGCTGTAAGCCATGATTCTCAATCCTCACTCATCAGGGCCGCTCTTGAGGCCCTGCAGCGCTGCGCAAATCGCCGCGTCGCTACAGGTTCCGTATCCGGCGGCTTCTATGTTTAGTGTGCCGCCCACTCGATCTTCGAGATATCGACGCCGTCTTTGTACATGTCCCAAAGCGGCGACAGTGCGCGCAGCTTGGTAACGGCCTCGCAGACTTTCTGCGCGGCGTAATCGATTTCTTCTTCGGTGGTGAAGCGGCCGAAGGTGAAGCGGATCGAGCTGTGCGCCAGTTCGTCGTTGCGACCCAGGGCACGCAATACGTACGAAGGCTCCAGAGAGGCAGAGGTGCAGGCCGAACCGGACGAAACCGCCAGATCCTTGAGCGCCATGATCAGCGACTCGCCTTCAACGTAGTTGAAGCTCAGGTTCAGGTTGTGTGGAACGCGGGCGGTCAGGCTGCCGTTGACGTACAGCTCTTCCAGGTGCTCGACCTGCTTGTAGAAGCGATCGCTCAACGCCTTGATGCGAACGTTTTCGGCAGCCATGTCTTCCTTGGCCACACGGAATGCCTCACCCATACCGACGATCTGGTGGGTCGCCAGGGTGCCGGAACGCATGCCGCGCTCGTGACCACCGCCGTGCATGGTCGCTTCGATGCGAACACGCGGCTTGCGGCTGACGTACAGCGCGCCGATGCCTTTCGGACCGTAGGTCTTGTGGGCAGAGAACGACATCATGTCGACTTTCAGTTTCTGCAGGTCGATTTCGACCTTGCCGGTGGACTGAGCGGCGTCGACGTGGAACAGAATGCCCTTGGAACGGGTCAGTTCGCCGATGGCGGCGATGTCGTTGACCGTGCCGATTTCGTTGTTCACGTGCATCACCGACACCAGGATGGTGTCTTCGCGCAGCGCCGCTTCGATCATGGCTGGCGTGATCAGACCGTCTTCGGTCGGCTCGAGGTAGGTGACTTCGAAACCTTCACGCTCCAGTTGGCGCATGGTGTCCAGGACGGCCTTGTGCTCGATCTTGGAGGTGATCAGGTGCTTGCCCTTGGAGGCATAGAAATGTGCCGCACCCTTGATTGCCAGGTTGTCGGACTCGGTGGCACCGGAGGTCCAGACGATTTCGCGCGGGTCGGCGTTGACCAGATCGGCCACCTGACGACGGGCGTTTTCGACGGACTCTTCGGCTTTCCAGCCGAACACGTGGGAACGGGACGCCGGGTTACCGAAGTTCCCGTCGACCAGCAGGCATTCACTCATTTTTTGCGCAACGCGCGGATCGACCGGGGTGGTCGCAGAGTAATCAAGGTAAATCGGCAATTTCATGGACTATCTCCTAAATCAGGCTGGCTGGCGTGCCGCTGGCTCTCTGGCTGTCATTCGACGGCGGACGCTTCAATCTTGTCCAGGCGCGGCGCCTTGCCATTGCAACGACGCTGATCCTGACGCTGGGCCACTTCCTGCACCTCACGGCGAGTTACGAGGTCGGCCAAGCTGATACCGCTGAGAAATTCGTGAATCTGCAGGCTCAGGTCGCACCACAGGTGATGGGTCAGGCAGGTGTCGCCAGAATGGCAGTCACCCTGGCCCTGGCATTTGGTGGCATCGACCGATTCGTTCACCGCATCGATCACCTGGGCGACCTGTATGCCCTGCATGTCGCGGGACAACTGGTAGCCACCACCCGGACCGCGCACACTGGAAACCAGGTTACTGCGGCGCAGCTTGGCGAAAAGCTGTTCGAGATAGGACAGGGAGATGCCTTGGCGCTCGGAGATATCGGCCAGGGACACCGGCCCGTGCTGCGCGTGCAACGCCAGGTCAAGCATGGCGGTCACGGCGTATCGGCCTTTTGTAGTCAGTCGCATGGACAATTACCACGGAGTTCGGAATGGGCGGGAGTATGCAATTCCCGAGCATTTAAGTCAACTATAAGACCTAGTGCTTTAGTCGGGTTTACCCGCAAAAGAGCGCGCGAATGATAGCAGGGTCTGCGGCTTAATGGCACACCGGCCGGCAACAGCCCTGCAATAGCTTCAGCGGGTCGCGGTTTCGTCCTTGCCTTTTACACAGGCGAAGTCCTCTTCGCGCAGTTCGGGCAGATCCTTCGCGCAATAATTGCTGCCCAGATCCTTCAATGCCCCGCACATTCCTTCCAGACGACCATCTACCGCCTGCAAATGATCGAGCAATTGACCGATGGCGCGCGCCACCGGGTCCGGCATATCTCCGCTCACGCCATAGGCATCGAAACCGATCTTCTCGGCCATGGCTTTACGCTTGGCATCAGTCTCATCATCGGATTTGGCGATGATTCGTCCGGGAATGCCCACCACCGTGGCACCCGGAGGCACTTCCTTGGTCACCACAGCGTTGGAGCCGACCTTGGCACCGGCACCGACCGTGAACGGTCCGAGCACCTTCGCGCCCGCACCCACGACCACGCCATCACCCAGGGTCGGATGACGCTTGCCTTTGTTCCAACTGGTGCCACCAAGGGTCACACCCTGATAAATCGTCACGTCATCGCCGATTTCAGCGGTTTCGCCGATCACGATGCCCATGCCATGGTCGATGAAGAAACGTCGACCCACTTTCGCACCCGGATGAATCTCGATCCCGGTCAGCCAGCGACCGAAGTTCGATACCAGCCGCGCCAGCCATTTCAGATCGTTGCGCCAGAGCATGCCGGCCAATCGATGAATCCAGATCGCATGCATGCCGGGGTAGCAGGTCAGGACTTCAAAAGCGTTACGCGCCGCCGGGTCTCGGTGGAATACGCTCTGGATATCTTCACGCAAACGCTCGAACATCATTAATCCTTCCGCTTAAGGAGCTCGCCACGGGCCGCTTTCTGGGTTTCCGTGAGGATGCCACGCAAAATATTCATTTCCGCCCGACTGACCGAGCTGCGTCCGTACAACCGACGCAGGCGCGCCATCAAGTGCCGTGGTTTTTCCGGATCGAGGAATTCAATGGCCACCAGGGTCTGTTCCAGGTGTTCATAGAATCGCTCCAGCTCATCCATGGTCGCCAGCTCGGCGCTTTTCACGGAGGCCACTTCCTCTTTCTCGATCCGGGTCGACTGCCCTTGCGCGGCCAGCCAGGCCATGCGCACCTCATAACTCAGCACCTGCACCGCCGCCCCGAGATTCAGCGAACTGAACAGAGGATCGGAGGGGATGTGCACGTGAAAATGACATCGCTGCAGCTCGTCGTTGGTCAGGCCGGAGTCTTCACGCCCGAATACCAGCGCAATTTCTGCACCCTGCCCGGCCTCCTCGACCACCTTGACTCCGCATTCGCGCGGATCCAGCAGCGGCCAGGGAATACGCCGGTCGCGAGCACTGGTGCCAAGCACCAGATTGCAGCCAACCAGGGCATCCTCCAAAGTGGCGACGACTTGTGCGTTTTCAAGGATGTCACCGGCACCCGAAGCACGAGCGTCGGCTTCGTGATGCGGAAAGGCTCGCGGATCGACCAGCACCAGTCGCGACAAACCCATGTTTTTCATGGCACGCGCGGTCCCGCCGATGTTTCCCGGGTGGCTGGTATTGACCAGGACGACACGAATGTTTTGCAGCACGGCAGGCGCTCTCGGACTTGGCAAAGGGGTGCAAATCTTACAGAACAGCCTACCGTTAAGCTATGAAAGCGAACAGCGACCTTCACCTGAAGAAAAGATCTGATAGAATGCGCGGCTTTCTTTAACAACCTTAGGTGACACATCCATGCAGCCAATGCTGAATATCGCGCTGCGCGCCGCCCGCAGCGCCAGTGAACTGATCTTCCGCTCCATCGAGCGCCTGGATACCATCAAGGTCGACGAAAAAGACGCCAAGGATTACGTATCCGAGGTGGATCGCGCCGCCGAACAGAAAATCATCGACGCCCTGCGCAAGGCTTACCCGAATCATTCGATCATGGGTGAAGAGACCGGCATGCACGCCGGTAGCGGTATCGAAGGCGAAGAATACCTGTGGATCATCGATCCGCTGGACGGCACCACCAACTTCCTGCGCGGCATTCCTCACTTCGCTGTCAGCATCGCCTGCAAATACCGTGGCCGCCTTGAACACGCCGTCGTTCTGGATCCGGTTCGTCAGGAAGAGTTCACCGCCAGCCGTGGTCGCGGCGCTCAACTGAACGGTCGTCGCCTGCGCGTCAGCGGTCGCACCAGCCTGGACGGCGCCCTGCTGGGCACCGGTTTCCCGTTCCGTGACGACCAGATGGACAACCTCGACAACTACCTGGGCATGTTCCGCGCCCTGGTTGGCCAGACTGCCGGCATCCGCCGCGCCGGTTCGGCAAGCCTGGACCTGGCCTACGTCGCCGCCGGTCGTTTCGACGCCTTCTGGGAGTCGGGCCTGTCCGAGTGGGACATGGCGGCTGGCGCCCTGCTGATTCAGGAAGCCGGCGGTCTGGTGAGCGACTTCACCGGCGGTCACGACTTCCTTGAAAAAGGCCATGTCGTTGCCGGCAACACCAAATGCTTCAAGGCAGTTCTGACTGCGATCCAGCCGCACCTGCCGGCTTCGCTGAAGCGCTAAGCGTTTCGCTGCCTCCATAAAAACACCCTTCGGGGTGTTTTTTTATGGACATGAAAAAGCACCCCGAAGGGTGCTTCTTTGTATACGTCACCAGCCAGTCACTGACCCGGCTGATTCTGCGACAGGATCAGCCTGCCTTCCTTGTCGACCGGAATCTGGTTGCCCGGATCACGATCCATCCTCACTTTGCCTTCCTTGCCGTCCAGCGAATAGCGGACGTCATAGCCCACGACCTTGTCGCTGATGTCATTCACCGTATTACAACGGGTCTGGGTAGTGGTGTAGGTATCGCGATTCTGCATGCCTTCCTGCACCTTGTTGCCGGCATAACCACCACCGACCGCACCGGCCACCGTGGCAATCTTCTTGCCAGTGCCGCCGCCGATCTGGTTACCCAGCAAACCACCCGCCACGGCACCGATGGCGGTACCGAGAATCTGGTGTTGATCCTTGACCGGCGCCTGCCGGGTCACAGTGACATCCTTGCATACTTCACGTGGCGTCTTGATCTGCGTCTTGACCGGTTCAACGGCCAGAACCTGCGCGTACTCCGGGCCGCTTTTCACCAGGCTGTAGGTGGCGACCGCACCACCGGCAGTCACACCGACAGCACCCAATACCGCACCAACCAGCATCGACTTGTTCACATGAACCTCCTGACCGTCACATGCGGGACGCGCCCGCGCTTCTCCCAGCCTTGGAGCAATAAAAAAGGCGCGAGTTCAACTCGCGCCTTTTTTTGACCGACAACCGGGAAACGAAGGCCGTTACGGGCGGTCGTCGATTTCCTTCTCGGTATTGGCCGGCGGAATCAGGTCTTCCGAAGACAGGTTCAGCCAGATCAGCACCACGTTGGCGATGTAGATCGACGAATACGTACCCGCCAGAACACCGATGAACAGTGCGATGGAAAAACCGAACAGGTTGTCGCCACCGAAGAACAACAGCGCCGCGATCGCCAGCAAGGTGGAGATCGAGGTGGCCATGGTGCGCAGCAGGGTCTGCGTGGTCGAGATGTTGATGTTCTCGATCAGCGAAGCCTTGCGCAGTACGCGAAAGTTCTCACGCACCCGGTCGAACACGACGATGGTGTCGTTCAGCGAGTAACCGATGATCGCCAGCACCGCCGCCAGCACCGTCAGGTCAAAGGTGATCTGGAAGAACGACAGAATGCCCACGGTCACGATCACGTCGTGAACCAGCGAAACGATGGCGCCGACCGCGAATTTCCACTGAAAGCGGAAAGCCAGGTAGATCAGGATGCCGCCGAGCGCCAGCAGCATGCCGAGGCCGCCCTGGTCGCGCAGCTCTTCACCAACCTGCGGGCCGACGAACTCGACTCGCTTGACCGTCGCCGGGTTTTCGCCGCCAACCTTTTGCAGCGCATCCGCCACCTGATGACCGAGTTGCGGGTCTTCGCCCGGCATGCGCACCAGCAGGTCAGTGGTCGCACCGAAGTTCTGCACGATGGCTTCGTGATAACCGGCGGTAACCAGCTGCTCACGCACCTTGGTGACATCGGCCGGACGCTCGTAGGTCAGCTCGATGAGCGTACCGCCGGTGAAATCCAGGCCCCAGTTCATGCCCTTGTGGAACACGCTGAACAGAGCCAGCACGGTAAGGAACAATGTGACGCCGAACGCGAAGTTGCGAACGCCCATGAAGTTGATTGTACGTAACATGGCAGCCCCTTAAATCCACAACTTCTTGAAGTCACGACCGCCGAAGATCAGGTTGACCATCGCGCGGGTCACCATGATGGCCGTGAACATCGAGGTAAAGATCCCGAGGGACATGGTCACTGCAAAGCCCTTCACCGGGCCGGTGCCCATGGCGAAGAGGATGCCGCCGACCAGCAGGGTGGTCAGGTTGGCGTCGAGAATCGCAGTGAAAGCCCGGCCGAAGCCTTCGTTGATTGCACGCTGTACGGTCATGCCGGCGGCGATCTCTTCACGGATCCGCGAGAAGATCAGCACGTTGGCGTCGACCGCCATGCCCATGGTCAGAACGATACCGGCGATACCCGGCAGGGTCAGGGTTGCCCCCAGCAGCGACATCAGTGCCAGCAGCAGCACCATGTTCACCGCCAGTGCGACAGTGGCGATCAGACCGAAGAAGCGGTAGATGGCGATGATGAACAGCGAGACGAACAGCATGCCCCACAGCGATGCATCGATACCCTTGGTGATGTTGTCCGCACCCAGGCTCGGGCCGATGGTGCGTTCTTCAGCGAAGTACATCGGAGCCGCCAGACCACCGGCACGCAGCAGCAGCGCCAGCTCGGAGGACTCGCCCTGGCCGTTCAGGCCGGTGATGCGGAACTGCGCACCCAGCGGCGACTGAATGGTCGCCAGACTGATGATCTTCTTCTCTTCCTTGAAGCTCTGCACCGGTACGTCTTTCTCGACGCCATCGACCATCTGCTTGACGTAGGTGGTCACCGGACGCTGCTCGATGAAGATCACCGCCATGCTGCGACCGACGTTGCTGCGGGTCGCGCGGCTCATCAGCTCGCCACCGTGACCATCCAGACGGATGTTCACTTCAGGGGTGCCGTGCTCGCCGAAACCGGCCTTGGCATCGGTCACCTGGTCACCGGTGATGATCAGGCTACGCTCGATCTGCGCCGGAGGACGCTTGCCTTCACGGAATTCGAAAGTCTCGGAGGTTGCTTTCGAAGCACCTGGTTCGGCAGCCAGACGAAACTCGAGGTTGGCGGTCTTGCCCAGGATACGCTTGGCTTCGGCAGTGTCCTGCACGCCCGGCAGCTCAACCACGATACGGTTGGCGCCCTGACGCTGGACGAGAGGCTCGGCAACACCCAGCTCGTTGACACGGTTGCGTACCGTGGTCAGGTTCTGCTTGATGGAGTATTCACGGATTTCCGCCAGCTTGGCCGGGGTCATCGCCAGACGCAGCACCGGTTGATCGTTGAGATCGGCCGGAACAATGTCGAAATCGTTGAAGTTCTTGCGGATCAGCGCACGGGCCTGCTCGCGGGAGTCAGCATCGCTGAAACCCAGCTGAATGGCGCCGTTGAGCTGCGGCAGACTGCGGTAACGCACCTTCTCTTTGCGCAGCAGGCTCTTGACGTCGCCTTCATAGACTTTCAGGCGTGCATCGAGGGCTTTTTCCATGTCCACTTCCAGCAGGAAGTGCACGCCACCGGACAGGTCCAGACCCAGCTTCATCGGGTGCGCGGCCAGATTGCGCAGCCATTGCGGAGTGGTCTGTGCCAGGTTCAGCGCGACGACGTAGTCATCACCCAATGCCTTGCGCACAACGTCTTTGGCCGGCAACTGGTCTTCTGCCTTGGTCAGACGGATCAGACCGCCCTTGCCGTTCGCTGCCAGATTCGAAGCCTTGACGTTGATCCCGGACTCCCTGAGCGCGGTGCTCGCGCGGTCCAGGTCGGCCTGATTGACCTGCAGGGCCGTGCTGGCGCCGCTGATCTGAATGGCCGGGTCATCGGGGTACAGATTGGGAGCGGAATAAATCAGACCGATCGCCAGCACCGCCAGGATCAGAATGTATTTCCACAGAGGATATTTGTTCAGCATCACGCCGCCCGTTATGAACGCGGGGCGCCTTGCGCGCCCCGTCGATTGAGTAGAAGTTGGAACCTTAGATCGCTTTCAGCGTGCCTTTTGGCAGCGTGGCGGCGATGGCGCCCTTCTGGAACTTCATTTCCACGGTGTCGGAAACTTCCAGAACCACGAAGTCATCGGCCACTTTGGTGATCTTGCCGGCGATGCCGCCGGTGGTGACCACTTCGTCACCCTTCTGCAGGCTGTTCAGCAGGTTCTTCTGCTCTTTGGCGCGCTTGGCCTGTGGACGCCAGATCATCAGGTAGAAGATGACCAGGAAGCCGACCAGGAAAATCCACTCGAAGCCGCCGCCCATAGGCGCTGCAGCCGGTGCGGCCGCGTCAGCCATGGCGTTAGAGATAAAAAAGCTCATTTAGCACTCCAGTTGCAAATGTTGAATCTTGGGGTCAGAAAACTCAGTCCAAAGGCGGAACGGGGAGCCCGCGTTTGGCGTAGAAGGCATCGACAAAGGCGGCCAATGTACCCTGTTGAATAGCCTCGCGCAAACCAGCCATCAGCACCTGATAATGGCGCAAGTTATGGATGGTATTGAGCATGCTTCCCAGCATTTCGCCGCACTTGTCCAGGTGATGCAGATAAGCGCGGGAGAAGTTCTGGCAGGTATAGCAATCACAGGTCGGATCCAGCGGCGAATCATCATGGCGATGGAACGCGTTACGGATCTTCAGCACGCCTGTATCAATGAACAGATGCCCGTTGCGGGCATTACGGGTTGGCATCACGCAATCGAACATGTCCACACCGCGGCGCACACCCTCAACCAGATCTTCCGGTTTGCCAACGCCCATAAGGTAACGAGGTTTGTCAGCCGGCATCATGCCCGGCAGGTAATCCAGCACCTTGATCATTTCATGCTTCGGCTCGCCCACCGACAGACCGCCGATGGCCAGGCCATCGAAGCCGATCTTCTCCAGGCCTTCCAGCGAGCGCATGCGCAGATTCTGATGCATGCCACCCTGAACGATGCCGAACAGCGCCGCCGTATTGTCGCCATGGGCATTCTTCGAACGTTGCGCCCAGCGCAGCGACAGCTCCATGGACACACGGGCGACGTCTTCGTCAGCCGGATACGGAGTGCATTCATCGAAAATCATCACGATGTCCGAGCCCAGATCGCGCTGGACCTGCATCGACTCTTCCGGCCCCATGAACACTTTCGAGCCGTCGACCGGAGAAGCGAAAGTCACGCCCTCTTCCTTGATCTTGCGCATGGCGCCCAGGCTGAACACCTGGAAACCGCCGGAGTCGGTCAGGATCGGACCTTTCCACTGCATGAAATCGTGCAGGTCGCCGTGTTCCTTGATCACTTCGGTGCCAGGTCGCAGCCACAGGTGAAAGGTGTTGCCCAGAATGATTTCCGCGCCGATCGCCTCGATATCCCGCGGCAGCATGCCCTTGACCGTGCCGTAGGTGCCCACCGGCATGAAGGCCGGCGTCTCGACGGTGCCACGGGGAAAGGTCAGGCGACCACGACGAGCCTTGCCATCGGTGGCAAGCAGCTCAAACGACATACGGCATTGGCGACTCATAGTGTTTCCTCAGGGCCACGCGGTGCGGGATTACGGGTAATGAACATCGCATCACCGTAGCTGAAAAAGCGGTAACCGTTGTCCACGGCGGCTTTATAGGCGGCCATGGTTTCCGGATAACCGGCGAATGCCGAAACCAGCATCAGCAATGTGGATTCAGGCAAATGGAAGTTGGTCACCAGGGCATCGACCACATGGAACGGCCGCCCCGGGTAGATAAAGATGTCGGTGTCGCCACTGAACGGCTTGAGCACGCCATCGCGGGCGGCGCTTTCCAGCGAGCGCACACTGGTGGTGCCCACGGCAATCACCCGGCCACCCCGGGCGCGGCAGGCCGCAACGGCATCGACCACATCCTGGCCGACTTCGAGCCATTCGGTGTGCATGTGGTGGTCTTCGATTTTCTCGACGCGCACTGGCTGGAAGGTACCGGCGCCAACGTGCAGCGTCACGAATGCGGTCTCGACGCCCTTGGCGGCGATCGCTTCCATCAGCGTCTGGTCGAAGTGCAGCCCGGCGGTCGGTGCAGCCACCGCACCCAGCTTCTCGGCGTAAACGGTTTGATAACGCTCGCGGTCCGAACCTTCGTCCGGGCGATCGATATAGGGAGGCAACGGCATGTGCCCGACCCGGTCGAGCAACGGCAGCACTTCTTCGGCAAAACCCAACTCGAACAGCGCATCGTGACGCGCCAGCATCTCGGCTTCGCCACCACCGTCAATGAGGATCTTCGAACCCGGTTTCGGCGACTTGCTGGAGCGCACATGGGCCAGCACGCGGTGCGTATCGAGCACCCGC
The DNA here is from genome assembly GCF_024981055.1 of Pseudomonas sp. BW7P1. Lineage (NCBI taxonomy): Bacteria > Pseudomonadati > Pseudomonadota > Gammaproteobacteria > Pseudomonadales > Pseudomonadaceae > Pseudomonas > Pseudomonas sp. BW7P1. The sequence goes on from NZ_CP103374.1 coordinate 5,147,275, forward strand.
TCGATGAGGATTTCCAGCTTGCCGCCGGAGGCTTTCTGCCCGAACAGCCGCGCCGGAATGACCCGGGTATTGTTGAACACCATCAGATCGCCCGGGCGCAAATGCTCCAGCAGATCAGTGAATTGACGGTGTGCCAGGGCGCCGCTGACCCCGTCCAGGGTCAACAGGCGACTACCGCGACGCTCGGCCAGAGGATGGCGGGCAATCAGCGAATCAGGAAGCTCGAAGGTAAAGTCAGCAACGCGCATGATGGGGTTCGTCTAGCAGGGCCGGAAAGTCTAGCGGAAATATCGAAAATTGACCATGAAACGTGATTGACCAACGGTAGGCACCTCTCTATACTTCGCCGCCATTGAGCCCTGATGGCGGAATTGGTAGACGCGGCGGATTCAAAATCCGTTTTCGAAAGGAGTGGGAGTTCGAGTCTCCCTCGGGGCACCAAAATTAGAAAAGGTCTTGCTTTGCAAGGCCTTTTTTTTTGCATGGCGTAAAGCGGCGTAGACACTTTGACACGTCACCTCATGTCAATCGCGAGTGGCAGGTTAATGAACGTGTCTACGGGAAGATCGATCAAGCGACTCGAGCTAAAGATGGAGCTTAAATGAGACGTCAAGCCCTTATAAAAGCGGTGAAAAATGTAGTCTCTGACATCAGAGAGACTTCATTGAAAGACATGTTCAGCGAGTTGTTGAACGTCACTCGCAAGAAGGACGTCGATAATCCAAACTCGGCATTCAACTTTCGTACGTTCCTCGACTATTCCCTACGCGTCGCCCAGTACACGAGTGCCGAAAGACAGATTCTTGAGATCATGCATCTTTCTATGCTCCAAGATCCAGACTGGTGGCAAAACGCGCCTTCACTTGAAGGCAGCGACCTGTGGGCAATTTCGCGAAACATCCACTTCACATTGGAATGTCTGCCTCTCTTGGTAGCAATGCTGGAACGGGATTATGTCGACCAGAGTGAATCCGAAACCAAGGAAATGATAGCTAGCGGTATGGATACGCTGAGCATCTTGTTGGTAGAAGATCACGATCAACGATCCACCCCCGATCGACTAATCCTCACACTCCAAGGTGTCACCGAGATTTATCAAGCTATCGCCACAATGGAGGGCGAAAGCCACAGCGACTTGGCGGTAGTAGCTATAGACTCCGGCAGCGATAAGTCCTTTGATTTCCTGGGACTCGCGAAAGTTATGGAAATCTTCAAAGAGACGTTGTTAGCAATCTGGGACAGACGCGTTTTCCATCGACATGTGCACGTCTCAATGTGCATCCAAACTATCGCCGAGTCGCTTCCAGTCATCCAACAAATCCACGAAATGAAAGAGGCTGGAGCGATATCACCTGAACAAGCAGAGCTGCTTAAAAGGCAGATGGTGAGCGGCACGTCAAAGCTACTTGAGGTGGGTGCGATAAGCTCTGAGATGGAAGCCCAACCGGGATCGTCTCCACGTGCTCTTATGCGTCCGGAGCCGAAGCTACTAGCAGCGCCTATTGATACAAACCGGAAAGAGTCTGAGCCCAGTATCGAATCCGATGTACGTGATGAAAGCGATCTGAGCGACGACGACATCGATGAGCTTGAGCGACTTCTGGCAAAAGCAAAAAAGAAACGCCAATGACGCCCTCCCCCTACGATACGGAACAGTCACGTGCTGTCGAGGCTTATAGAGAGCTCGTAATCAGCTGTAAAAGCTGATTACGAGGTTTCGACTCCACCCCTCACGCGGGGCACGCGTCCGAGATCAAGCGGCTACAAATCCTGATTGATTGGGAAGACGGTGTGCGATTCGCGAACACCAATATCAAAAAGGCCCAGAAGGAAATCAGCCACGCGCAGACAGATCTCCAAAAGCTGCAGGATAAGCGTGCAAAGCTTTCAACCAAACTTCAGAAACTGGAGAACGAAAAACGCACCGAAATTGAGAAAGCTCAATCTGCTGAGCAACAAGCGGCAGCCGGTTATGCAGCGGCATTGAGTGAAGGAGACGACGCGGACGAACAACGAGCGGAGAAGCTTCTCAAGCAGGCATCAGAGGCCCTGACGCTGGCGACACGCGGTAAACGCGGAGTCGCAACCGTTGTGAATGCCTTGACGGCCGAAGTCGAAAAGCTCGATGAAACTATCACCGTCACCAAACAGCACTTGACCGATCTGCGCCAAGACCAGCTACGAGCAGCTCGCTTCCTCTGGGCCGACCGCCTGGACAAAGCCGCTCAGGACTTTGCAAACGTTGCAGCACAATTGTCCGCCGCCGAAAAAGCACTGGGCCGATATAGCTCGCTGCAGGATCTGTACCTGCCATTGCAGGCACCTATGGGGCGGCAACACATTAGCCAAAGTGAAATCCGTGAGAAGGCAAACGCGATCTCTATCGAGCAGCTCCTGGCTGCGTGACCATCTTTGCATCGCCGCGGCAGGCGGTGATGCTCTCCCCTCCAACCGGAACAGCATTCGCGGAACACCAAACGTGTTCCGCGCAACTGGTGTTCCGGTTGTTCGCATTTGGTGTTCCACCTTTGAAAGCCTTGAAAGACGTGGCCTCCAGTAAATCTGGAACACATGGAACACACGGAACACCTGTATTTGCACACCTCCGCATTAGCATTCCCCTCGCCCCTTTTCACAGCGTGAACCTTCAGCGAGAACAGACGCGGCAGGTAGCTCCGGATCTTCGAAGGTCTACCCTGACTTCATCGCAGCCTGCGCACCCGACACGGCAGATTTTATGGGTCCTCCCGAAGGGGGGCTCCCTACACGGGTTATCAGACTCGCAGGTTTTCTCTAGCTGAAATTTTTCCAGAGATGTCCGTCTTTTTTCGATCTCTGCGTCATATTTGGATATTCGCCTCGACAACCACAGAAATCCCAACACACTGTAAGCATAGCCAGTACTGAATATCCGCAAAAAAATGGTCACTTGATGGCCTGACTGGAAAAGGAGACAGAGCCGAATAGGCCTTCAAATAGGCTTGCGGGAGTGGCCCACTTGGTTAATTCTAGCTGGCAGGGCAATACGCCAGTACGGTCACCTGAACCCGACGCAATCATAATTTACGGAACAATCATGGATGTTGATGACGAGTTTTATTCAGCCAAGCCAAGAGAACAAGTAGGTCGCGACACATTTGCACGCTATAAAGCGCAAGTGCGTGCGGCCAGTTTAGCAGCGCTGGCTATATTAGAAGGTGGAGAAACCGACAGAATATATTGCGACTATCATGATGATTTCGTTATTAGAAAAATTAAATCTGGCCGCGCCAACTATTTATTCGTCCAAGTTAAAACGAGAGGCAAAGCGAATAAAAACTGGACAATAAACGAAATATTCGGATTAAAAAAATCGACTAAAACCAAGAAAGCGACGCAAGATCCGAAGCTCGTAAAGGAAAGCTTTGGCGGAAAACTATTGCAGCATACGATATTGTTTCCGGAAACCTGCGCTGAAATAGTCTTCATGACTAATACACACCTCGATGACTTAGTTGAATCAATCGCTGATTGTATAACCGCAAAAGACCCAACAAACGAATATGTGAAATTTCTGTCTGAAAAATTTAATGAGTGCTTCAATCAAGACAGCCCCGACAAGATTTGCGAAAGTGACGCTTTAACGAAATTAGCTAAACTAAGATTTGAAACCGACGTCCAGTACATCAAAGAAAAAAATCACAATTTCGAATCTCTTGCAAGAAGCTCAATATATGATTACAGCGAGATTGATCTCGACCACAACGAGTCCAAGCAAATCATCATTGGCTTATTAGAATTAACGTCAAAAAAATCGTCAGGAAAAATAGTAGACCTGAGCGAGTCAACCATTAATGAAAACGCTTCAATAGAGATAAACGACCTATTAGACCTCTTATGTATTTCTAGGGAAGCATACAAAGCATTATTGAAAGGCGATGACCCAAAGGCCATTAAATCAGCTTCTGTAATTCAAAGAGCGCTTGCCTCAGCCGGTGCTAGCAATGACGAAATCGAATACGCATCTAGATGCAAGACCAGCTGGGATATATGGTTGAGAGAAAATCGCAACCGGCTTTCCGACTTCGATATAATTTCGATAACCTCTTATATAGACGAATCATTCAACAGTATTTTTCAAGCCGGAAAAAGCTTAAAATTATCGGACGCAAACCCTATAATACTTCAGCTAAGAAATCGCCTCACAGAGCAAGGAATTATTTTCGACCTCGACCCAAACCTGTTACTTGGAGGCTTCTTTTCCGCCCTCGTGAGATGCAAATCATGAACTATGAACAGTTTTTTGAAAGCGTTAGCAGTCGCAATATAGAGATATCATTTACAAATGAAGAGATTCAAAAGAAATACCATCTAAACAATGAAGCTTTATTTCAACTCCCTCTAATTGCATTAGTCGTACTGTTATTGTCAAAGGAAAAAAGAAAACCTTCAATTACGGAGATTGGTCAGCTGGTAGGAGAATCGATCGAAAGCGCGATGGTTGGCTTCAAGGGTTCGTCGCAACACATCGGCTGGTCTGCGATATTGCGCATTCGCACCGTAAAGGCAATTAGTTTTCTTGAACGCTCCGCACTAGTTTCGATTCGAAAATCCGACAACCGCATGACAGCGACTGTCTTAGGGCAAAAAGTCATAGAACGTGCCCTTTCAAACGACGACGACCTTTCCTATAACCTATCATTGATACGACGTGCTTATAGAAACGTCTGTGTGAATCGACAATTAGACATGGAGTTGATATGAGACTTTTACGACTGAGGATTCTGCCTCGCGGCGCCTCTGGCTGGGCCTCAGAAAATTTGGAATTCGGAGCTGATATCACACAGCTGTTTGGACCAAACGGCTGCGGAAAATCACCTCTTATTAAATCAATAGTATTCTGCCTTGGATACCCAAGCAGTTTTCGAGACGACATTTATGACCATTGCCTTAGAGCCGAGCTAGATATATCAATCAACGAAATAGTATTTACAGCACGCCGAACCTTTACTAAAACTGTAGATATAGAAATATCCACCCCTGGCCAACCAACACAAAGTTTTTACAACGAGCTCGACTACACTCGATACTTATTCAACTTACTAAATTTGGATATACAGCCACTCGTATCAGTTGACGAAAAAAAGGCCGCCAATCCTTATTTCTCATCTTTGCTACCAATATTCTATCTTGATCAAGAGGATGGATACCGGAAGTTCTACAGCCCCGCGCATTCATTCCTCAAAGATCAGCCCTCAGAGGTTTTACGAATATTGCTCGGACTCCCACCCAAAAATGCTTTCGACAAAAAAAAGAAGCTTATTGAGGCGAGGCGCGAATTAGAAGTTCGGGACAGACAGGTTTACTCTTTAAAAAAAGAATACGAGGCCGCTCACAAGATTCACGGCTCGGGCAATAAAGAATTAATCGACCATGAACTGAAGGCATTGTATCAACGACTCGAAGAGTTGCAGTCTAGCTCCGCTAACAAAAATGCTTCAACTGAGGCACTAGACGAAATAATCGGAATGAACAATGACTCTATTAGAGCGCTAGATCGGGAACTATCCGACATCGCAAAAAGGGATCGAAGCTTTCAGCAAATCCATGCCGAGATAGAAACAGAAATTAATACACTTAGCCTTAACGAAGAGGCAAAAAGAGTATTTACATCATTTGAAGAAATTTGCAGTTCAGCGAGCTGCCAATTATTTTCTTTCAGCTCAGACTCTTATGGGAAAAATCTGCTATACCTCAAAGATCAGCTAAAAGATTTAGAACGAAATGTTAACATTGGGAAATTACGCTCCGAACAAATTCTAAAGCGACGAACAGAGCTCAAGGAACAAGTTACAACCTTGGTTGAAAAAAGGAATAAGTTGTCAGGCGCTTCGGAAGTTAAAGCACTGGTCGAAGCGGTATCCCAAACGAACTCAAGAATTTTCAGCCTAGAGCATGAGAAACAATCAATTCTAAATTTAGAAGCGCTCTCCATCAAATACTTGGAATCGTTAACACTCCAAGAGATAGCAATTTCAGCTAAAGAAGAACTTGAAATAGGAGGGCAAACCAATCCTTCAATTATAAAATTCCGCACCATCCTCAATACAAACATGTTGAAATGGATGGCAATTCTCGACACAAATAATGTTTCAAGTGAAATTACATTCCAAAATGATTTTACTCCAGTTTTTGGTGGAGAGAGAATATCGCAGTTGGGGGGTAGCACCCGTATACGGGTGATTCTCGCTTATCACGCGGCTCTTCTGGAGTGTTTCTACATGATGGATAAACAGAAAATATCTTTCATTATTTTCGACACTCCCAAACAACAAGATATGCATGGTGTCGATCTAGGACGATTCATAGATGCATTAAAATTATTTGCTAGCGCGACGGGAACTCAAATCATAATCTCAGGCACAGAGTACCATTACAATGGCGACAGCCGAGATGTTGATTGGGAACCAAAATTCCAGGGAGCGAAACAGAAAATGTTCCTTCATGAAATTAGCAAATCCTCAAGAGTGGAAGTTCGCTAATGAATGAGTCTCGCGTGCGAAACAAGGTTTCAGTGCGCTGTGCTAAAAATGCTGCTACCCGTCTTCCTAGGAAGGGCTTGCTCATGAATCAATTAAGGAATAGTTACAGATGACAGACTCTTTAGCTGACATAGATGCTTTGGCATTGAAGTGCAGAGCTGAGCGTTCAAGGGATTACATCTCGGAATCAATCCAGTGCTATCGAGCTGGGGCTTATAGATCCTCCATAGTCCACACTTGGATCGCCGTGGTATTCGATCTAGTTGACAAGATTCGTGAGCTGGCGCTGGCTAACGACCCCATCGCAATTCGTATAAATACTCAATATGAGAACTACATTTCTCAGATTAACCAAGGCAATGATCAAGGGGTAAAGAATGCGCTCGAATTCGAACGCACGATACTCTCCACCTGCCGAAAGGATTTGGACTTTTTCGACCATCAACAAATGACCGATCTTGAGCGCTTGCGGGAGGATCGCCATCAATGTGCACACCCATCCTTCCAAAGGGCCGGTGTGCCTCATCGTCCCTCGGCGGAGCTTGCCAGGCTGCACCTAAGGAATGCGGTTGAGCATGTTTTGTCCCAACCTCCAATTCAGGGTAAATCGGCCATCGCAGAAATCATTACAACCATAGCCTCCGAATACTTTCCGAAGGATCGATATCAAGCCACCACTGTGTTACGCCAGACGCCTTTGGCAAATCCTTCAGACGCATTAATTCGAGGTCTCATTGATGCGCTCATCTTCGGGTATGCCGAAGCTGGAAACCCTGTTCACGAGAAAATCCAGATAGGTGCGGCGTTATCTTCCTTGCTGGACACTCACAGAAATGTCGCGGAGCCAAGAATTGCTCAACAGATGAGTACTCTTGTTCGTCGAATTGACGATAACGGATTGCCTGCGGTTGCTCGGCTTGTAGCAGCAACATCAGAGGCGATTAGCCTCATTGACGATGCTGCTCGGCTACGATTGAGCGAATTTTTGAGGATAGGCCCCGAGGCCGACGTACTCCCTGCAATGGCAGGAATAGGACGCCACCCGCTAATGAATGCGGTCGTAAAAGAACGAATCCTGGGATTCGGAATAGAAAGGTTGGTGACGGCCATTCAAGAACACGGTATGGCCGATCTGGTAAAAGAACGAGCTTTAGGGCTGCTTTCTGAATCGAGCAGCTGGAATAAGACCAATGACGTATTCGAGCGACTCTTGCTACCTCTTTTTACAAATTTAACGAGAGATGACGTCGAGAGAGTAATTCGAATGCCTACAGAAACAGGCGCTGACTTGCCTGGGGCAAATATGTACGAACAATTTATTGACCAGGTCAGCCGCACAGGGATCATTCCTGACGCAGAGCTCGACACCTTACTAAACAATAATCGAGCGGATTATTTGGTGAGGATTCGTCAGCGTGAACGTGAACGGACACGCGCCCAGCAGCAGGCTTGATTTTCTCAATGGTTTTTTTGGTGTGTTCAGCTTACTAAGGCTGAACATCCCCGTGCTAGGAAGCTCCAAGGTGTATCCCTATATGTATCCCTAGCTATATAATCTAGCTGCAAGCCACGTAATATATGGAACCCTACGGTCTCCCTCGGGCACCAAAATTAGAAAAGGTCTTGCTTTGCAAGGCCTTTTTTTTCGCCTGCCGGAAAGTGCCGCTGGCCCTCCGGCGTGATCTCGCACAGGTTCACCCCATGGAAACGTCACTGGAAACAGTCGCCCTTTTCTCCCTGAAACTCGCCTACGAGGAAGAAGGCCTGAGCCCGATTTTGCGGGATGATCTGGTCATGGGCGACTATCAGAAAGACGTGTTCGAACTGCTGGTGCGCAGGGGTGATATCGAGGCGATCCAGTTCAAGATGAGCGAGTGCCTGGCACTGGCGATGGATGCCTTGGGTGGCACCGAGAAACCTATGGGGCGGGAACTGCACAAGTTGTCCACCGACCTCGGGCAGGCGCAGTCGCTGGAGCAGCTGGATCAGCCGCTCCTCGCGCTCAAGGGTTATTTAAAGGACATTCTGTAATCAGACGCGCGCTCTGAAGAAACAGCCCCTCGGATTACTTGCGTATTTTTACCACTTGAATGTCGACGGGGAACCCGCCTGGCCCTTCCAGCCTCTTCCATCCCACGTATTGAAAAATCGCGTCCCGATCGATGGTATCGCCCCGCTCCACCATGGCTCCCCCCAACACCGCGACCTCCCTATAGATTGCGCAACTGCCCTCATCGGGATGGGTGTTGTAGATCACATAGGGTTTGACGTATCGCACGGCACGAAAATGTCGGCCGCAACCCCAGTCGACCGTGATCATCAATGTCTTCAGATATGCCTCGCCATCCATATCCGAATCCTCGGCGATCTCGTGCAGCTTGCCCAGTTCGCCCACGTCGCTAAAGCCCAGAGCGCGGGCGCGCCGGTATTCCGGGGACTCCAAATGCTCGGCCTCAGCCTTTAAGGCCTTTTGAAGGATCTCTTTGTCCTGGACGTTATGTTCGTTGTTCCAGATTTCGGTCGCTTGGGCAATGACGTTTTCGCAACGGGCATAGTCGGCAGAGGCAAGGTTTGCCTGGGTGAGGTGCTGGCGATGGAGAAAAACGGGTCGCATCAAGCTATCGATGCGGAGCATCGCTTCCCTGGCTGTCAGGGTCCCGTTTTGAACGTTGTTCACCAGTTGCTGAAAATGATCACAATCAGAGAGGTATCCCTTCCAGGCGACCTCCGCGGTGTCGGCGGCAAATGCTGGAGTCATTACGATTGCAAGGAGGAAAGCGCCGAGCAGGCGCGAGATACCAGAAATACCAGGCATGTGTAGTCCGTTACGCAGATGAAGAAAGTGGCGCGACGCTACTATTTTGATATCTTCTCATCCATTGCTGACTATCGCATCAATAGCACCTCTCTCCAAAAAAACTGCATTCAAGGAACGAACCGCATGTTTGCCTTATTTTACTTCTTCGCCTGGGCCGCCATGTGGGTTTGGGTCGTGAAGAAGCGTGGCAACTGGAATCTGCTTCTGGCCAATCTGGCAGGCGCCGCCAGCGGTTTTCTGGTGGCACTGGCCATCTCGATTGTATGTTCCGGCCTTTTCCCCTCAGCCGTCACCCCGTCCTCCGCAAATTTGCTCCGCGACCTGCTGGAGGTGATGACAACCGCCGGGGCGATTGCGGGAGTCTGGATGTGGATGCTCCGCCGCCCCCAACCCGAACAACCGCTGGCCCGTCACCTGCTCGCTGGCCTGCGCGGACTTACTGCCGGCGTCACGACGCTGATGTTTTTCGTACTCAACTTTCGCTGAACAACGCTTACGTCACTGGTATCACGCTTCTATTTTGATATCTTGCCGTCCATCTTCAGCGCCCATCGTCGGGGCGACGCTGATTTCCGGTTTTTGCAGGTTTAAGGAAAGGATCGAATGGAGTTTCTGCGTTTTCTGGCATTTGTCGCGGCCTGGGGTTTCATGTGGCGCTGGGTGGTGAAAAACCGCGGCAGCTGGCATCTGTTCTACGCCAACATCGTGGGGGCGGCGGGTGGCTTGATTGTGGGGATGGTGGTGTTGTCGATCACGCTTTCACTGTTCCCGTCCGCGCATGACTATGAGGCCACGCAAACTGAAAACGTCGTGGCGCAGGACGCAGAACCAACCTCGCTGCTGCCGGAAGCCGAGTCGACCGCAAGCCAGGCTGCTCTGAAAGCCGCGCCGGTGTTTGCCGCTATCGAGCCGGACAACAAACCCTCTCCACCGGATTCAGCCTTGCTGCCGAACTACGCCAGTCGGGCGCCGAAGACCCTGTCGGTGCAAACCGTGCTGGACCAGAGTGACGACCAGGGGCGCAAAGCCCTGTCAGCTCTGAGCAAAAAACTGCGCAACGATGCGCAGGGTGACAAGTCGATGCTCGCGTATGTCATGTGCAGCCCGTTCGTGACCAGCACCCTGCGCTTCCCCGCGTCTGCCCGCTTTGCCGACAGCAAAAGCATCGCGCCGCAACGCTTCAAGGATCAGGTCTACTCCTTCAGCAACAGCGTCACCGCGCGAAACATGAATGGCGACGACGTCACCTACCGTTTCGACTGCTCCGTACAGGAACAGCCCAGCGTCGACGCAAAGCCAGCCGAATGGCGCCTGTTGGCGCTGAAGCTGCAAAAGTCGGACTCTTAAGCCTCGCTTAAGGGTTGAAGGCACAGGCTGAGCTATCATCGCCAGCCTGTGCGCCTCGAGCTTTTCCCCTGATGCCTCCGACATTTGATGACCTGAATCCTTTGCCTGCTGTCTTGGCCGGGCCGCTGCTGCGACGTCTGGAACCGACGCGTATCGTGCTTTGGCTGGCAGGCAGTCGCGAGCTGTCGCTGACCTTGCGCCTGCAAGGCATAGGAGACATGTCACTGGATGCCGGGAAATGCACGGTTATTCCTGTAGGAACTCATGCATTCATTCACCTGATAGACCTCACGCTCGACAGCCCCCTGCCCTGCGACACGCGGGTCGATTACGACTTGCTGATCGATGGCCGACATCCCGTCGCCGACTGGGCGCCGCATCTGCTGTATGGCAAAGCCACGTGCCCGAACCTTGTCGTGCGCTCACGGATCGATCAATTGCTCCACGGCTCCTGCCGCAAACCGCACCACCCTGCGGCTGACGGTTTGCTCTGTGTCGATCAACTGCTCGCAGCTGAAAGCGAGCCAAAAGAACGCCCGGCGCTGCTGATGATGAGCGGCGATCAGATTTACGCCGATGACGTCGCCGGTCCGATGCTGCGGGCGATTCATGCCTTGATCGAGCGGCTCGGCCTGTTCGGTGAGCAACTCGAAGGTGCCGTGGTCAGCGACAGCGCCCGACTCTACGAACACCCGGCCAGTTATTACCACCGTGCAGATTTGTTACCGGCGCTCGAGAGCAACGAGACTTTGCGTGAGCGATTTTTCGGTGGCGCACGCAAGCCGATTTTCACCAGCAGCAGCGCGGACAACCATCTGGTGACGTTCGCCGAAGTCATGGCCATGTACTTGTTGGTGTGGTCACCGACGCCATGGACATTGATCGGCCCACAAATGCCGGCGCTGAGACCCGAGCGTCGCAAGCGCTATGTCCTGGAACAGACCCGGATCGATACCTTCAAGGCAGGTCTGGGCAATGTCGCCCGGGCGTTGGCGCACTTGCCGAGCCTGATGATCTTCGACGATCACGACATCACCGATGACTGGAATCTTTCCGCGCAATGGGAGGAAACCGCCTATGGCCATCCGTTCTCCAGACGCATCATCGGCAATGCGCTGATCGCCTATATGTTGTGCCAGGGCTGGGGCAACAACCCGGATGCATTCAACGAACTGCTGGAGAAAACCCGGCGCCTGAGCGCCAGCGGTTATGATCGTTATCTCGACGCGCCGGTGCAGGACGATCTGATTGATGAACTGCTGCGCTTTCAGCACTGGCATTTCGTGCTGCCGACCAGTCCGGCCCTGGTGGTGCTCGACACCCGCACCCGGCGCTGGCGCAGCGAGATGGCGCTCAAGCAACCTTCCGGCCTGCTCGACTGGGAAGCTCTGACCGAATTGCAGCAAGAGCTGCTTGATCACCCTTCAGCGATCATCGTCTCTCCGGCACCGATTTTCGGCGTGAAGCTGATCGAAACCGTGCAGAAAGTCTTCAGCTGGTGCGGTTATCCCCTGTTGGTGGACGCGGAAAACTGGATGGCCCATCGCGGCGCCGCTCAGGTGATCCTGAACATTTTCCGACACACCCGTACACCCGGCAGTTACGTGGTGCTGTCGGGGGACGTGCATTATTCCTTCGTTTACGAAGTGCTTATCCGACACCGCAAGGCCGGTCCACGTATCTGGCAGATCACCAGCAGCGGCATCAAGAACGAGTTCCCACCGACCCTGCTCGAATGGTTTGACCGCCTCAACCGCTGGCTTTACTCACCCCGCTCGCCGCTGAACTGGCTGACCAAACGCCGACGCATGCGCATCGTGCCGTACGTTCCCGAACATGCCGAAGCGGGTGAACGGCTGTGGAATTCGGCAGGGATCGGCCAGGTGTTTTTCAATGAGCAAGGACAGCCCCGGGACATCATTCAGCACAACGCGAACGGCGCACCGAAGACCCGGATGCTGGCGCCGGATTTGTCGGACTACCCTGATTAAACAAAAAATGCCTGCCGAAAAACCGGCAGCCATTTCAGACGCGACCTGGACGATCAGCTTTCGCCAAGCGCTCGCGCCACCCCTCTAACAATCATCCCTACCTCCCGCTCATCAATCGTCAGCGGCGGCAGCAGCCGGATCGTCTTGCCGCGAGTGACGTTGATCAGCAGCCCGTGATCCCGTGCGGCAATCAGGGTCAGGTCGCGGACCGGATGCTTCAGTTCGATGCCGATCATCAATCCCTGACCACGAAGCGCCAGCACATTCGGGTTGTCCGAGAGTTCCGCCCGCAGGCGGCTGAGCAAACGCTCGCCTTGTACCCGGGCATTCTCCAGCAAACCCTGTTCTTCGATGATGTCGAGCACGGTGCAACCCACCCGGCAGGCCAGCGGATTGCCGCCAAAAGTGCTGCCATGGCTGCCTGGCGTAAACAGTTCCGCCGCTCTGCCCCGCGCCAGGCAGGCACCGATCGGTACGCCGTTACCCAAGCCCTTGGCGAGGGTCATGACGTCTGGGACGATGCCTTCATGCTGAAACGCAAACCACCGGCCGGTGCGACCGATGCCGGTCTGGATCTCGTCGAGCATCAGCAGCCAGGCGTGGCGATTGCAGAGCTCGCGCAGCGCTTTCAGGTAACCCGATGGCGCCATTTGCACGCCGCTTTCACCCTGGATCGGCTCCACCAGAATCGCCACGATCCGCTCGCCATGCCTCTGCTGCAACTGCTCCAGCGCTTCAAGATCGCCAAAGGGCACCTTGACGAAATCCCCCGGCAATTCGTTGAATCCCAGACGCACCGCCGGGCCATCGCTGGCCGATAACGTGCCGAGAGTGCGGCCATGAAACGCATTGGCCATGACCACCACCAACGGCTGCTCGATCCCCTTGCGCCACCCGTGCAGGCGCGCCAGTTTCAGCGCGGTTTCGTTGGCCTCGGCGCCGGAGTTGTTGAAGAACGCCCGCTCCATCCCCGACAACTGCGCAAGTTTGAGCGCCAGTTGCTGCTGCCAGTCGATGCTGTAGAGGTTGGAGGTGTGCAACAGCAATCCCGCCTGCTCGCTGATCGCCGAAACAATCCGCGGATGCGAGTGACCGACATTGGTCACCGCCACACCCGCGACGGCATCGAGGTACTCGCGACCGGCCTGATCCCACAAACGGGTGCCCAGGCCTTTGGTGAAACTCAGGGCCAGCGGTTGGTACGTGTTCATCAGGGCGGCGGTCATGACTTCAAACTCCAGTGAAGGTCGGTGTGTTTGCAGTATGGTTAGCCACCAGAGCTGGATAAACTCGACAAAACTTCAATCATTTATAAGCAGGACTTGATAATGGATCTGTTCCAGTCAATGAGCGTCTACGTCAAGGTCGTGGAAACCGGCAGCATGACCGCGGCCGCCCTGCAGTGCGAAATGTCCACAACCATGGTCGGTAATCACCTGCGGGCACTGGAACAGCGACTCGGTGTGCAGTTGCTGCAACGCACTACCCGCCGCCAGCGGCTGACTGAGTTCGGCACGGTCTATTACCGGCGCTGTCTGGAGGTGCTGGGCTTGGTGCAAGACTCCGAACGACTGGCCGAGCAGACCCTGGATGAACCTCGCGGCTTGCTGCGTATCACCGCCCCGCTGACCTTTGGCGTCGAACGCCTGGCCCCGGCGCTCAGCGAGTTTTCCCTGCAATATCCACAGGTGCGTATGGATGTCGTGCTGACCAACAGCCGCCCGGATCTGTTGGAAAGTGGTCTCGACGTCGCGTTTCGACTCGGCCATTTCGAGCCATCGAACCTGATCGCCCGCCCCCTGATCGACTACACCCTGACCGTATGCGCTTCCCCGGATTATGTGGCCCGGCGCGGCATGCCCCTGACGCCTGAAGACCTGCGACAGCATGATTGCCTTTCGTTTGCCTACCCGGCCGGCGATGACTGGCAATCAGTGGAAAAGCGCTGGCGCCTGAGCGGCCCGGACGGAGAAATCATGGTCGATGTCAGCGGGCCGATGCTGATGAATACCTCAGCCGGTTTGCATCAGGCGGCCCGCACCGGCATGGGCATCGTGATGCTGCCGGACGCACTGGTGGAGCAGGATTTGCGCGACGGCAGACTGGTCACGGTAATGCCCGATTACCAGCCTCCGAGTCGTCCTTTGCACTTGCTGTATGCGCAGGATCGTTATCGGCTGCCGAAGCTTCGGCGCTTCGTCGAGTTTGCGATGCGGACATGGGGGAAAGTCTGACAAAGTTTCGCATCAATCCATTCGCCTGCAAGGTCACTGGCTACTGTCCATGCCTGAAACTACCAGCTCGATGGCCACGAAGAGACCGAGTTTTCGTGTTCCTTGTTCAAACACTCAACAGATTTGAAAGCTCTTTCCTCTATATCCGTAGGAACTGTCTGAATCCGATTTTTCAGCATTCGCGAGCCCATTGCGCCTGAATACAATCCGCCAGTTTCTGAAAGCGCGGATGCATCCAGGGCCTCTCATGACCTTCAGCTCACCCAAGTTCCTCCTGATTTATCTGCCCATCGTTTTTTTTGTGTATTTCTTCCTGAATCGTCAGCGACTGATAACGGCTGGAAAAGTCTGGCTTGTCATTGCCAGTCTGATCTTTTACGGACATTGGAGCGTCGCTTACATTCCATTACTCCTGTTCTCCATCACCTTCAATTTCGTGGTGGGAAAAGCCCTTGCAGCCCCCATGACAAACCATAGTCCAGGCATGTCAAAAAAGACGATTCTGGGGATTGGGGTTGTCACCGACCTGGCCCTGCTCGGGTACTTCAAATACACAAACTTCCTTGTCGACAACCTCAACTCGGCACTCGGCACCGAGCTGTTTTTCTACCAGGTCATTTTGCCTCTGGGCATCAGCTTCTACACCTTCACGCAAATCGCTTTTTTGGTGGACTGCTACAAGAACCTCGCGAAAGAGTACAACTTCGTGAACTACGCGCTGTTCGTGACGTTCTTTCCTCATCTGATCGCCGGGCCGATTCTTCACCATAAAGAAATGATGAGTCAGTTTCAGTCGCGCTGGACCCTCGTCATTCGCCACAGAAACGTGGTCATGGGCCTGTTCATTTTCAGCATTGGCCTGTTCAAGAAAGTGATGATTGCCGACACGTTTGCTCTCTGGGCGGATGCCGGATTCGCTCAGGGTGTCAGTCATGATTTTTTCAGTGCGTGGACGACCAGCCTTTCATACACCTTCCAGCTCTATTTCGACTTCAGCGGCTATTGCGATATGGCGATAGGCGCCGCGTTGTTGTTCAACATCTGGCTGCCTGTCAACTTCAACTCACCTTACAAGGCGCACGACATTCAGGACTTCTGGCGGCGTTGGCACATGACGTTGAGCCGTTATCTTCGCGACTACCTATACGTTCCACTGGGCGGTAACAGGTGCGGCCGGCAGCGCTTGTATTTCAATTTGATGGTGACATTCGTTCTCGGCGGACTTTGGCACGGCGCGAGCTGGATGTTCATCATTTGGGGAGCATTACACGGTGGCGCCATTGTCGTGCACCGGATCTGGAAACAAGGAGGCCTTTCGTTTCCGGATCCTGTCGCATGGTTTGTCACATTCATGTTTGTGAACATCTCTTGGGTGTTCTTCAGAGCCGACTCCATCGACGATGCCCAGCGCATATTGCGAGGGATGGTCGATTTCGATTCGATCCATCGACTCTCCGCCCATACCGTCCCGACCGCCAATCTTGCATGGGGAGGAACGCTTTCCGACCGATTGCTCGAGATCTTGCCCACAGGGCTGGTCATCCACCTTGCACCTTCATTGATGATTGCCATCGCGCTGCTGATCATCCTCCAAAAGAACGCCTACCAACTTACCGTTCATTCTGTTTTTGGTAAGGCGAAGACTCTCGCCATGTCCACAATGTTTTGCCTCGCGCTGTACGCCAGTGTGCAGAGCAAAAGCCCCGTTTTCCTCTATTTCAATTTCTAGGGGCTCGCCTGTGAAAAGACATTTATACGCGGCACTCACCCTGACGGTATTGATCATGTGTACCGTTCCAATCATCAACCTCTACCAGGTGTTTACGACGCAGAGCGACGTGAAATGGTGGAAGTCCAAGGTGCTGTACAACATGGATCTGCTTCATGGATACATCAGCAAACTGCTTTACCCCATAGGGATATCGATTAATCCGGGAAAAGTCATCATCGGCAAGGAGGGCTGGCTCTTTCTGGGCGATGAATTTGCCGACAACATTTCGATCAAACGCAGGAACCTCGACTTGCAGGAGACGCATACCATCAAAAAGGTTGCGCAATCCGTGGAGTCCTGGGATCAGTGGCTGAGCAACAAGGGTGTAACTGCATTTCGAATTGTCATCGGTCCTGACAAGGACTCCGTATATCCGGAATTCCTGCCAGACTGGATTTCGCACGTGCACCCCAGGCCAACCGAGGTGCTGCTACGGAGTGTTCGAGACAATATTTATATCGATCCGACAAAGGCATTGCTCAATGCAAAGGAACGACTTTCCCATCCGCTTTACTACAAGACCGATACGCACTGGAACAATGCAGGGGCATGGATCGCCTTCGACGAGTTGCGTAAAAGTTTGTCAACAAACCATACGCAGTTGATGTGGCCGCCCGATCGAGCCCCCCTGATATTGAAAACTCGCGAGCGCACTGGCGGCGACCTGGCGCAGTTTCTGAGAATGCAGGCGTCGTTGAGCGACAATGAAATTGTGCTCAGTTACCAAGACGAATACGTACTATCGGTAGAACACCATGACTTCAACTCCGGTGAAATCTTGTTCGCTGGTCAAAACATCGATATCGCATCTCCGGCGTCTCCTCTTCTGGTCAAGTCAGCGCAAGCCTTGAATCCGAAAAAAGTGCTTTGGTTACGCGATTCGTTTGGCTCGTCAATATCTCCCTTGATGTCAGCCACCTTCGCCGAAACATTGCATGTTTATTTTCTGCCACTCAAAGCCGAGGAATTCGTCACGCTCATTGAACGATTCCAGCCTGACTACGTGTTCATCACGAGTGTCGAGCGCGATATTCGCAGTGATTTTTTCCAATCGGGTCCCCCTCTCTCGAACGCTGATACCGCAATGATCAATTAACCAGGCAGACAGATACTTTTATCTTGAGCTCGGCAACGACTATGCTCGTCGTTCCCTTTTCAGCATGGATGCTGCGAAATGCTCACAGTTTTGCAAAACACCCCGATACGGGCCTATGTGATTTTTCTGTTGGTGGTTTATTTCGGTATCAAGGCCTTTTCTCCCACCCGTGAAAGCCGTCTTTCGATGCTCATAACACCACCGGCGTTTCTGGCGTGGTCGTTCTACTCCCTGAATTTGACGACCAATCCGACCCTGTTCTTTTGCAGCTGGACGGGCGCGCTGCTGCTGGGCAGCCTCTCGGCCTGGCTGGTTTTTTCCCGTAAGGGCGTGGCACTTGACGACTCCGCGACAGCACTGATCATGCCGGGCACCGTCAAGATTCTGATCATGTTTCTGATGTTTTTTTTCGCGAACTTTTACTTCGAATATCAAAAGAACATGCATCCGGAGCTTTACGCCTCGGCAGACATGCAACTGCTCAAGTCCACTGTTTCGGGTTTCATGTGCGGCCTGATCAGCACCCGATCACTGAAGTTCTACTGGACGCTGCGAGTCCTCGCCGCCCGACAGTCGCCAGTGACCGCACCATAATCATTGCACGACCGGTGATCACGACCCGCTTTTCACCAGCACCGGTTTGTCCTGATAACGTTCGGCGAACAGTTGCTTCAACTGCGCCACTTTCGGTAGATCGTTGATCACGATGTACGGATAGGTCGGATGCTCGGTGAGGAAGTCCTGATGATAGTCCTCCGCCGGGTAGAAGCCGTTGAAGGTTTCCAGTCGGGTCACGATGGGTTTGCTGTAGGCATGCGCCGCATCGAGCTGTGCGATGTAGGCCTGAGCCACCCGTTGCTGATCGGCATTGACCGGAAACAGCGCTGAACGATATTGGGTGCCGCTGTCCGGGCCCTGACGGTTAAGCTCGGTCGGGTTGTGGGCCACCGAAAAGTAGATCTGCAACAGGCTGCCGTAGCTGACCTGTGTCGGATCGAAGGTGACCTGCACCGACTCGGCGTGCCCCGTATCACCCTCGCTGACCTGTTCATATTCCGCCGTATTCGCTGCGCCGCCGGCGTAACCGGAAACGGCTTTCTGCACGCCTTTGACATGCTGGAAAACCCCCTGCACGCCCCAGAAACAGCCGCCGGCGAACACCGCAGTTTCGCTGTGCGCCTGGGTGTTTTCATCAAGCGCCGGCGGCGGGATGACTACCCCCTCTTCCGCACCGAAGGAAAACGCCGAGCATTGCGCTACGACCCCGGCTGCTGCAGCACCCAAAAGCACGCGACGCCAGATAGTTTGAGTATTCATGCTGTGAACTCCTGATCAGCCGAAGGTAAAGGCGTAGGCCGACACGCCCGGGTCGAGAAACTCGATGCTGAAGGTTCGGTCCCTCACCCCATTGGTTTGCCGCACCAATTGATACAAGCGTTGCTCGGTGACCCGACCACTGCCGTCCGGTGCCACGTCGACACCGTGGGCATCATCCGGCGCCTGACCGTCGATGGTCACTTTGAAGCGCACCGGTTTACCGTCCGTCCCCGGTCCCAGCACCAGGTGCAAATCACGGGCATGGAAGCGATAAACGATGCGGCTGGCCGGAGCGCTGGCGGTGGCGCGCTCGGCACCGACTGCCCATTGCCCGCCCAGGCTCCAATCATTCAGAGCCAGGTTGGTCGGCGTCGTGTAAGCCGCCACCTTGTCAGGCACAAGGCTGGTTTCCGGTACGAAATGTTCCGCACGCTGGTAGCCGATGTAGGTTTCCGGCGACAGCACCTGATTCATGTCCGGCGCCAGCTGTACGCCTTGGGCATCGGCATTGATCAGACCGTCGGCAACAGTTTTCGCACCGGCCTCACGCAGCAGTTGCTGGATGACCCGTTCCGATTCGGCGTAGTCCCCTTCGCCAAAGTGGTGGTAGCGAATGCGCCCCTGGGCGTCGGCAAAATAATGCGCCGGCCAGTATTCATTGCTGAAAGCACGCCAGATCCTGTAGTCGTTATCGATGGCCACCGGGTAGTTGATGCCCAGTTCCTTCATGGCTTTGGTGACATTGCCTACATCACGCTCGAAGGCAAATTCCGGTGCATGCACGCCGATCACTACCAGGCCCTGATCCTTGTACTTCTCGGCCCAGGCCTTGACGTAAGGCAGGGTGCGCAGGCAGTTGATGCAGGAGTAGGTCCAGAAATCCACCAGCACCACCTTGCCCTTCAATGCCTGAGCATCAAGCGGCGCGGAATTGAGCCACTGCACCGCGCCATCGAGCGGCGGCAACTGGCCTTCGACCGGCAATGAGCCCGGTGCCTTCGCAGACATTTTCATCGCGCCACCAGCCGCCATCATGCTGCCGTTCGCCGCGTCATCCGCTGCGGGAATCTGCGCCATCATCGTGCCGTTGCCCTGAGGAGATTTCCCCGAAAGCCTGCCGACCAATGCCTGCTCCAGCCCTCCGGTAGAGGCCGTCGACACCCGCGCCAGAATCCCGGTATCGAGACCCAGCGCAATGGCGGCCACGCCAGCCAGCATCGCCGCACCGAGCCCGCGACGGATCCACTCGCCGGTGCCAATCGAACACTTCATCAGCGCAAAGACCTTACCGCCGAGCAACAATGCCGCCGCCAGCGACGTCGCGGCGCCCGCCGCGTAAGCGAGCAACAACAGCGTGGTGGCGATGCTTGCCCCTTGCAACGCGGCACCGGTCAGAATCAGTCCGAGGATGGGCCCGGCGCAGGGCGCCCACAGCAGCCCTGTTGCGACACCGATCAGAAACGAAGCGCCGGGACGTGGACGGTTGTCCTGCCCCGCGACCTCCGACAGACGATTGCCGGCGGACACCAGCGGCCGGGTCAGGCGCTCGGCCAGATGCGGCAGCAGCAAGGTCAGCCCGAACAGTGCAACGAACAGCAACGCGAGCCAGCGACCGTACTGATTGACTTGCACCACCCAACCGCCGCCCACCGCCGCCAGTGTCGCGACGAGGGCGAAGGTCAATGCCATTCCGGCCAACAGCGGCAAGCCACTCTTGATAAACGGCTGCCCGGTGCGAGCGAAGACAAAAGGCAGAACCGGCAGGATGCACGGGCTGACGATCGTCAGCACACCGCCGAGATAAGCGAGAACCAAGAGCCACATGGTGTCGTCCTGTAGTGAGAGAAGATTGCAGGCGGGCCACGACTCAGACCGCCACGGGTTTGAAGGTCATGGCCAGGCCGTTCATGCAGTAGCGCAGACCGGTGGGTTTGGGTCCGTCGTCGAACACATGGCCGAGGTGACCGCCGCAACGCCGGCAGTGGACTTCCTCCCGGGTCATGCCGAAGGATCGGTCCTGGCGGGTGGCCACGGCGTGTTCCAGCGGCGCCCAGAAACTGGGCCAGCCGGTACGGCTGTCGAACTTGGTGTCCGACGAAAACAGCGCCAGATCGCAGCCGGCACAGGCAAACGTGCCGGCCCGATGTTCATTGTTGAGCGGGCTGCTGTAGGCGCGCTCGGTGCCCTCATTGCGCAGTACGTCGAATTGCTCGTCAGTGAGCAATGCGTGCCATTCACTGTCGCTATGGGATACTTCAAAAGCTTCGTCTGCGTAGGCCTCAGCGACCAGCGCCGACCCCGTGGATAACTTTGGCAATACACCGGCCAGCAGTGCTGCAAGCCCCAGTCCGCCGCCCGTTGCCAGAATCTGTCGCCGTGAAAACATGGCCGTCTCCCAAAATTCCAGATGCCTGTCGTGGAACACAGCCTAGGCTTGGGTTGATCGCCAAATCCTCACGGGAAGTTAAACAATTCGTGATAACTCGCCCCGAGGAAAACCCGCACAATGCGCCCTATTGCGCCGAAGGATTGAGCTTCATGGAACAGACCAAACGCGTCCTGGTGGTCGAGGACGACCTGCACATCGCCGACCTCATTTGCCTGCATCTGCGTGACGAGCAATTCGAAGTGGTCCACAGCACCGACGGCGATGAAGGCATGCGCCTGCTGCAACAGGGACACTGGGACGCACTCATCCTCGACCTGATGCTGCCCGGGGTGGACGGCCTGGAAATCTGCCGCCGTGCCCGGGCCATGGCCCGCTACACACCGATCATCATCACCAGCGCCCGCTCCAGCGAACTGCACCGCATCCTTGGCCTGGAGCTGGGCGCCGACGACTATCTCGCCAAGCCGTTTTCGATGCTGGAACTGGTCGCCCGGGTCAAGGCGCTGCTGCGCCGGGTGGACGCCATGGCGCGCAATCTGAAGATGGACGCCGGCAGCCTGAGTCTCGATGGCCTGACCATCGACCCGATCACCCGTGAGGTCACCCTCGACGGCCAGCGCCTGGATCTCACGCCTCGGGAATTCGACCTGCTGTATTTCTTCGCCCGTCAGCCGGGCAAGGTGTTCTCGCGCATGGACCTGCTCAACGCGGTCTGGGGCTACAGCCACGAAGGTTACGAACACACGGTCAACACCCACATCAATCGCCTGCGGGCGAAGATCGAGGCCGATCCGGCCCAGCCCGTGCGCATCCTCACGGTGTGGGGCCGTGGCTACAAATTCGGCATGAGTACGGAACAACCATGAAACTGACCCTGACGCAGCGCCTGTCCCTGGTATTCGCCGTGTTGCTGCTGGCGTGCTGCGGTACGTCTGCATGGTTGCAGGTGCGCTCCAGCCAGATGCACGAGCTGGAGGTGGTGCAGGGCCTGTCCCGTGACCTGGCGCAACACATCGCCCATGACACGGTGCTGATGGACAGCAACGGTCTGATGCCCGGCGCGGTGCGCGAGCTGTTCAGCCAGTTGATGCTGGTCAACCCGAGTGTCGAGGTGTACCTGCTCGACACCGAAGGCCGGATCGTCGGCAACGCGGCGCCGGAAGGACGCCTGCGCCGGCAGTCCGTCGATCTGCAACCGATCCGGCGACTGCTCGACGAACAACCGCTGCCGATCCTCGGCGACGACCCGCGCAGCATCGATGGCCGCAAGGTCTTCAGTGCGGCGCCGTTGCAGGTCAACGGCAAGCCGGCCGGATATCTTTATGTGGTGTTGCTCAGTGAAGCCCACGATCGCTTCGCCGAACGCGGGGCCACCAGCGCAGCGCTGAATACGGCGCTGCTGTCCATCGGGCTGGCGGCGTTCCTGTGCCTGATTGCCGGTCTGACGGCATTCAACCTGATCACCCGGCCGCTGCGTCGGTTGACCGAAACCGTGAGCCGGTTCGATATCGACGGCGTCCCCCAATCACTGCCAGCCGCACCGACACCTGTGGACAAGTCCGCCGACCCGGATGAAATCGCCGTGCTCGACGCAGCGTTCCGGCAAATGCAGAACCGCCTCGGTGAACAATGGCGCTCACTCACCCGCCAGGACCAGGAACGCCGGGAACTGGTGGCGAACATTTCCCACGACTTGCGCACGCCGCTGGCTTCGCTGCACGGTTATCTGGAAACCCTGTCGCTCAAGGACGCCACACTGTCTGCCGAAGAACGGCGCCGTTATCTGGGGATCGCCCTGGACCAGAGCCGCAAGGTCGGCGGGCTCGCGCAGTCATTGCTGGAACTGGTGCGTCTCGAACATGGTTTTGTGCAGCCGGTACTGGAGAAATTTTCCTTGACCGATCTGGTCCAGGACATTTTCCAGAAATTCGAACTCGGCGCCGAAGCCCGAAACGTCGGACTCAAGGCCAGTTTCAGCGCCAACCTGCCGACCGTCTGCGCCGACCTCGGGTTGATCGAACGGGTGCTGACCAACCTGGTCGATAACGCCTTGCGTCATACGCCGCCAGGGGGCGAAATCGAACTCGACCTGAAACCCCGGGGTGCAACGGTTGAAATCACCGTCAGCGATACCGGCCCCGGCATTGCCGCCGAGTTGCGTGAAGGTTTGTTTCTGCGTCCTTTCAATATCGGTGGTGCGCGACGGGATGGCGGACTCGGACTGCGGATCGTGCACCGGATCCTGCAACTGCACGGGCGCGAGATCCGCTTGCTGGATGTCGTCGGGCGCGGGGCGACCTTTCGCTTCTCGCTGCCGGTGGATCAACAGGACGCCGAACAATGGATCATCCGTTCGATGAACCTGAATTCGCCGGGCAAATGATCCCCATCGGGCCGTTGATCCGTGACAACACCGCCCCTCTCCCCTAAATTAGTCGGCCTGAAAAAGCCCCCATGCTTTCTCGTCTTATCCCAAGTTAAAAAGTAGTGAAATTTCAATGTCCGATTTCAACACCGCTGAATCCGTAGTTACCCTGTCGTCCAAAGCGGAATACGAAAACTCCATCAATCTTTCACAACACATTCCACAAGCGAAGATCATCAGCGAGATGGTGCTCGACGCATTCCAGTCGACTCGCGAGAGCGAGCAGATCCGCGAACTGCGTGCCGCGATCCGCCAGGCTCACGACCGCTTCGATGACGACCAGGCCTACGAGCTGATGGGCCAGCTCAAGCGCCTGAAGGACGCCGAGGCAGCCGACATTGCGGCGCTTGAAGACCTGAGCAGCAAGTTTCCGATCAGCCGCATCCTCTCCAGTTTCAAGGACGACCCGGCATTTCAGGAAATCGTCTATGGTCTGGCTCTGAAGATCCTCAACCAGACCCATCAGGCCATCAGCAATCCGAGCGGCGGCAAGAGCAAGGCTGCCCGCGCCAGGAAAGACGTCGAAGTGTTCAGCATCAGCAAGGACGGCATCAGTGTGACCCTGCCAATGCGCACGCCGCGTTCGCGTCTGAGTGTGGATCGTGAGGCGCTGGAATTCCTCGGTTTCACCTTTGTCGGCGAAGGCGAAGAAGCGGAAATCGAGGGCGAAACCTTCGTCGACAATAGCGGTACCGAACACGCGATCAACCGCAAGAACATCATCACCGCCCTGCAGCAGCAGACCGCGTTCGACGGTTACAGCATCGCAGCGCAATAAAACCGGCACAGACAAAAAAGCCCCGCTCTGAATCTCAGGCGGGGCTTTTTGCTGTTCGGTTTTGCGGGATTACGTCGAAGGATGCACGGCTGCGATCATGTCGACTTCGATGGCCGCGTTTTTCGGCAACTGATAGACACCGACAGTGGTGCGCGTGTGTCGCCCGGCATCACCCAATACATGACTGAAAACGTCCGATGCGCCGTTGGCCACTTCGCTCAGGTCAACGAAATCAGGGGTCGACTTCACATAGACCGTGACCCGTAACAGCGCCCTGACCTTGTCCAGCGAACCGATCGCATCGACGATGAACGCCAGGCAGCGCATGGCGCTTATGCTCGCGGCAGCCTGGGCATCCTCGAGGGTCAGCTCCAGCCCGACCCGGCCGGGATACTGAATCTTTCCTTCCGTACGCGGCACCATACCGCTGATGTACAGCTCATCGTGATGACGCACCAACGGCGAGTAATTGCCGCCCACGGTGTTCTCGCCATTGATGTCGTAATTCAGCTCTTTTGCCAGTGCAATGAAGCGTTCGTCGCAGGTCATCCTCTCAGTCATTTCGCCCAGCCTCTTGATCGATGCGTGAAGAATTGCAGATTACGACAGTCGGGCGGCGAGCAGTGCATAGCGCCATAACTGACAGGGTTGGATCCAAATCTAGGGCTTTTGCCGAAACACTGCAACCTGTGGTGGCTTGTACAAAAAAGCCCCGCACGACATTAAGCGTGCAGGGCTTTACGCAGACTTCGAAACGACTCTAAACAGCGCTCAATCGCTCGACCATATCAGGGAATTTTTCCACCAAACGGATCAGCAAGGCAGCTTGAGCGTTGGGCTTCGATTTCTCCTGTTCCCAGTTTCTAAGGGTGCTTGGACTTGTCCTGATTCGTCTGGCAAAAACGGCCTGTGACATGTGCAGTTTTTCCCGTAACGCTACGATTTCCCGAGCACCGACTTCAGGAGCTGGTTTCTCCTCAAGCGTCGTATTACGTAGCGTGATTTTTCCTTCGCGTTGAGCCGCCATCTCATCAACGCCCTGCATCAATTCTGCAAACAGGTCGCGTTTTTTCATGGGGTACCTCGTGTTTTCTTGCTTTCATTCAAAAACTATAAGCAAGTTGCCTATAGCAGAACAATAAACACCTTTCGTGCAGACAACAAAAAACCCCGCTCATCTCTCGATGAACGGGGTTTCTCATACAGCGTTCGAACCTTACGGCGCGTACGTCAGCAGCAGCTCGGTCGGCACCTTGAAGTCCAGGGACATCATGACGCTCAACGCGGTGATGGTGAAGATCGAGAACACGAACAGCTTGCGTGCCCAGACCGTATCATCCACCGCCTTGTAGCCGGTCCAGGCCATGTACAGCCAGTACATGCCCATGGCCGCGGCGACGGCGAGGTAGCTCATGCCGGCGTAGCCGCTGAAGGTCAGCATCAAGGTCGCCACGAGGAACGCCAGGATGTAGAACAGGATGTGCTTCTTGGCCACCTGGATTCCGCGCTTCACTGGCAGCACCGGAATCGATGCGGCCAGGTAATCGTTGAAGCGGAAGATCGCGATGGCGTAGGAATGCGGCATCTGCCACAGGCTGAACATCACCAGCAGGGTCAGCGCGGCCATGTCGAAGCTGTTGGTCACGGCCACGTAACCGATCACCGGTGGCATGGCGCCCGACAGACTGCCCACCAGCGTGCCGTGAACCGACTTGCGCTTGAGGTACAGGCTGTAGAAGCCGACGTAGATGATGAAGCCGATCACGGCGAACAGGGCAGCCAACGGGTTGGCCACCTTGTACAGCAACGCAACGCCGGCAACACCCAGGACGGTCGCATAGACCAGGGCCAGCTTCAGGGAGATCAGGCCCTGGACCAGCACCCGGTTTTTGGTGCGTTCCATCTTCAGGTCGATGTCGCGGTCGATGCAGTTGTTGAACACGCAACCGGAGGCCACGACCAGGGACGTGCCGATCATGGCGGCCAGGAACACCGCCAGATCCACATGCCCTTTCGAGGCCAGGAAGAACCCGCCTGCCACAGAAAGCACGTTACCGAAAATGATCCCCGGTTTGGTGATTTGGATAAAGTGCTTGAGCGACATCGGGTCTACCTCACTTCGCCATCATGAACGTGTGGATGCTGAACATGATCCACAGCGACAGGCCGACCAGCAGCAGGATCACGATGGCCGTAAAGACGAACGCGATCACGTTGTTACGCTGAGCCACGGAGCGGTCCAGGTGCAGGAAGTAATACAGGTGAACGATCACCTGGATCACCGCGAACAGCAGGACGATTGCCAGCGTGGTGGACTTCGGCAGGGTCGGGAACATCACCAGGCCGAACGGGATGACGGTCAGGATCACCGACAGGATGAAGCCGATGGCGTACGACTTTACGCTGCCGTGGCCAGCATCATGGCTGTCATGGGAGTGTGCATTAGCCATTACAGGGTCCCCATCAGGTAAACAACGGTGAATACGCAGATCCACACCACGTCCAGGAAGTGCCAGAACAGGCTCAGGCAGCTCAGACGGGTCTTGTTGGTCGCCGTCAGGCCGTGCTTGTTGACCTGGTACATCATGATGCCCATCCAGATCAGACCTGCGGATACGTGCAGACCGTGGGTACCGACCAGGGTGAAGAACGCCGACAGGAAGCCCGAACGGCTAGGACCGAAGCCCTCGGAGATCAACAGATGGAACTCGTTGATCTCCATGGCGATGAAGCCTGCGCCGAGCAGGAAGGTCAGGAACAGCCAGCCCAGAACCTGCTGCTTTTTACCTTTGTACAACGCCAGCATGGCGAAGCCGTAGGTGATCGAGCTGAACAACAGCAGAGCGGTTTCGCCCAGCACGTATGGCAGTTCGAAGATGTCGTGGCCCGACGGGCCACCGGCAACGTTGTTTACCAGTACCGCGTACACCGCGAAGATCGATGCAAACAGAATGCAGTCGGTCATCAGGTAGAGCCAGAAACCGTATACGGTCATCTCGCCCGAGTCGTGGTGATGGTCGTCATGCCCATGGTCATGGCCATGGGCGTGTCCAGCATTGGTCACTAAGTTCGACATTGTTTAAGCCTGTTCCAACTTGGTTTCAACACGGGTCGCGGAAGCAGGGATCTTCCCGGCCGCTACCAGACGCTTGTGCTGCTCGGCTTCGATGCGTTCGATCACGTCGACCGGCACCATGTAGCCTTGATCGTCACGTGCAGCGTGGATCACGAAGTAGATGACAGTGCCGGCCAGGCTGGCGATCGCCAACCACCAGATGTGCCAGATCATCGCGAAACCGAACACGGTCAGCAGTGCGCCCATCACCACGCCAGTGGCGGTGTTGTTCGGCATGTGGATCGGCTCGTACTTGGCCGGAGTCTGGTACGCGGTACCGTTTTCCTTGGCTTCGGTGAACGGGTCGATGCAGTCTGCTTTTGGCAGCACGGCGAAGTTGTAGAACGGAGGTGGCGACGAGGTCGACCATTCCAGGGTGTGGCCGTTCCACGGGTCACCGTGTTCGCACATGTTTTCCGGCTTGTTGCGGTCACGCACCGAAACGTACAGCTGGATCAGCTGGCAGGCGATGCCCACGGCGATCAGGATCGCACCGAACATGGCAACGTACAGGTACGGTACCCACTCAGGGTTGGTGGTGGCGTTCAGACGACGGGTCATGCCCATGAAGCCCAGAGCGTAGAGCGGCATGAACGCGACGAAGAAGCCCGAGATCCAGAACCAGAACGCTGCTTTACCCCAGCCTTCGTGCAGCTTGAAGCCGAACGCTTTCGGGAAGTAGAAGCCGAAACCTGCGATGTAGCCGAATACCGCGCCGCCGATGATCACGTTGTGGAAGTGCGCGATCACGAACAGGCTGTTGTGCAGAACGAAGTCGGCACCCGGAATGGCCAGCAGTACGCCGGTCATGCCGCCGATGGCGAAGGTCACCATGAAGCCCAGGGTCCACAGAACCTGGCTGGTGAAGCGCAGACGGCCCTGGTAGATGGTGAACAGCCAGTTGAACAGTTTCACACCCGTCGGGATGGAGATCAGCATCGTCGCCAGACCGAAGAAGGCGTTGACGCTGGCACCCGAACCCATGGTGAAGAAGTGGTGCAGCCACACCATGAAGCCCAGTACCGAGATCGCGCCCGAAGCGTAGATCATCGAGTGGTGGCCGAACAGTTTCTTGCCGGTGAAGGCCGAGACCACTTCCGAGAAGATACCGAAGGCCGGCAGGATCAGGATGTAAACCTCAGGGTGGCCCCATGCCCAGAACAGGTTGACGTACATCATTGGATTGCCACCAAGTTCATTGGTGAAAATGTGGAAATCCATGTAACGGTCAAGGGTCAGCAGTGCCAGGGTCGCGGTCAGGATCGGGAACGAAGCCACGATCAGAACGTTTGCCCAGGTGCAGGTCCAGGTGAAGATCGGCATGTCCATCAGTTTCATGCCTGGGGTACGCATTTTCAGCACGGTAGCGAGGAAGTTGACCCCCGTTAACGTTGTCCCGAGACCGGATAGCTGTAGCGCCCAGATGTAGTAGTCCACACCCACCCCAGGGCTGTATTGCAGACCCGACAGCGGTGGATAGGCAACCCAGCCGGTCTTGGCGAATTCGCCGACGCCCAGGGAAACGTTGATCAGCACGACGCCGGACACCAGCAGCCAGAAGCTCAGGGAGTTCAGGAACGGGAACGCAACGTCGCGGGCACCGATCTGCAGCGGCACTGCAAGGTTCATCAGGCCGGTGAAGAATGGCATCGCCATGAAGATGATCATGATCACACCGTGAGCGGTGAAGATCTGGTCATAGTGTTCAGGTGGCAGGTAGCCAGGCGAACCCTCGGTGGCCATGGCCAGCTGGGTACGCATCATGATGGCGTCGGCAAAGCCACGCAGCAGCATGACCATGGCAACGATGATGTACATCACACCGATTTTCTTGTGGTCGACCGACGTCAGCCACTCGGTCCACAAGTAAGTCCACTTCTTGAAGTAGGTGATTGCAGCGAACAACGCCAGACCACCGAGCGCGATCATCGAGATGGTGACCATCACGATCGGCTCGTGGAAAGGGATCGCTTCCCAACTTAATTTACCAAACATCGTTTACTCCTCTGCCCCGGCAGCTGAATGCGAATTCGAGTCCATATCCGTTGCCGCCACTTCTTTCTCTTTCTTCTCGTGCTTCAGCGGCTTGCCCGGTTTCATGCCTTCGTACTTGTCGACGATGGTCTGGAACAGGTTCGGCGCGACCGAGGAGTAGAGCTCGACTGGATTGTTCTGGCTTGGCTTGGCAAGGGCTGCGTATTCAGCTTGTTCAAGCTGTTTAGGTGCCTTTTTGACTTCACTTACCCAGGCGTCGAAATCTTCCTGAGAAGTTGCGATCGCTTTGAATTTCATACCGGTGAAACCAGCGCCGCTGTAGTTGGCGGAGATACCGTCCATTTCAGCGTTGCGGTCAGCGATCAGATGCAGCTTGGTGGTCATGCCCGCCATCGCGTAGATCTGGCCGCCCAGACCCGGGATGAAGAACGAGTTCATCACCGCGTCCGAAGTGATCCGGAAGTTGACTGGCGTGTGCGCCGGGAACACGATCTTGTTGACCGTGGCGATGCCTTGTTCCGGGTAGATGAACAGCCACTTCCAGTCCAGCGCGACCACTTCGATGGTCACTGGCTTGACATCGGATTCGATCGGACGATACGGATCCAGCGAGTGGGTCGACTTGTAGGTGATGTAACCCAGGGCAATGATGATCAGGACCGGGATGGTCCAGACGGCCACTTCGATCTTGGTCGAGTGCGACCATTTCGGGGTGTAGACGGCGTTCTTGTTGGAGGCGCGGTACTTCCAGGCGAACAGGAAGGTCATGACGATGACCGGCACAACGACCAACAGCATCAGCAGCGTGGCGGTGATGATCAGGTTGCGCTGTTCCAGGCCGACCTGGCCCGTTGGATTGAGCAAGGTCATGTTGCAGCCTCCCAGCAACAACGTGCCGAGCAGCGGCACTAGGCCTAGTAATCTGGGGTACCTGTTTTTACTCATCTCACGACCTCTAAAGCAGCTTGCGCAATGCAGTTGGGTTTTGATCGCCAACACTTCACCCTGCCAAGGGTTGGCATTTTCTTTGGATTGAATAAGGGCCGCCCGTCGCGCGTCAGACGCTCGACAAATCCTGGGACAGCGGTCAGTTCTTATTCGAATTCGTGGTCAAAGGCCTTGTTACAGACCAATTCCATTTGGTGCGGAAAGTTGGAAGGCACCGACACCTGGGTGTCTCGCAGGCCTTTCGGCCCCTCGACACCCGACTTCCTGCTCAGTTCCTTATAAAGGTTGAACAGTGCCGGGAATTCAGTGCGGGCGATTGTAGTTAGGTAGCGCCCTGGACACCATGTCTTATCCCGAAATAATTTTTATCGCTCCGAGCAACAATCCATCACCGTTTTTGCAAAAGTTCCGCATGTTATCGAAATCGATTCTCAACAAAAACACCAAAAAATGTAGGTGTACCTGGCTCGGATCAGACAGTTCCGAAGACTTTTTCTGACACCGTGGAGCGCTTAAACCCCGATAACCCAAGGGCTTTGGCCAATTGCCAGCAGTTGTTAAAACTGCCTGTTTCGGCACAAGCGTGCGAAAACCGAAAAACCCTGAAACAGACCAATCCTTTTTTGTAACAACGCTCCAATCCAGGCCCGCGAAAGGCACTGCGACGCAGCGTATGTGACAACATGTCGCACATCTGCCGCACCCTCCCTTGCCCTTCGTCACGGTGTTTTCACCAAGACTCTGAAATGCGAAACGCCCCGATTTCCATCACGGCAAATCGGGGCGTTCCTGATATCGGCGCATCGTCCGAAAAGTTGATTCAGCGCATTGCCTTTCGGTTACGCGAGGTCAGCAGAGGTACCAGGATCACCACCAGCACGAAGGCCACCAGGGCCCATTGCGCCAGCGACAGGCCGAGGATCGGCGGGTACGGCGTCGAGCAGAAACCGTCGACCTGGAAGCCCAGCGGGAAGATCTTCGCCAGTGGCAGATCATCGACGATCGGTTGCAGCACATCGATGCCGCAACTCACCGCCGGGTAGAACTGGGTGTACACGTGATGCCCGGCAACGCCGGCTCCGGCAATCGCACAAATCACCACCAGCACCTCGAACACGGTGATGCTGCGACGAGTGCGCATGGCCGCACCGATGAACGCGAACAGTGCGATCAGCAGCAAGGCATAACGCTGCAGGATGCACAGCGGGCACGGTGCTTCGCCCAGCACGACCTGCATGTACAGCGCGCCCCCGATCAGCGCCAGGCAGATGACGCCCAGCAACACCAGATAGCGCCGCTCACGTCCCAATCGAATCGTTTCCTCGCTCATCGCGTTTCCCTTTCTAGTCCATGGTTCAGCCGGCCGGCGCCTGCGCTTGCAGTTGCGCCATCAGGCTGATGTTGTCTTCGATATGCCAATTGGCCGCGATGCGACCGTTGTCGATCTGATAGATATCGGTTGCCCGGAAGTCTACACGCTGGCCCTGCCCTTTGAGAGCCTTGAACATACCGGTGAAATGCCCGCGAAAGTGCAGATGCACGACCACGCGATCACCGGCGACGATCATTTGCTCGATCTCGCAGCTCAGGTCCGGCACCGCCGTGCGAAAGAACTTCGACGCCAGCAATGGTCCCGTCGGCCCTTGCACCCGGCCTTCCGGCGGGGTCTTGTCGACAAACTGCGGCGACAGGGCCGCGGTGGCCAACGCTTCCTCGCCACTGTTCCAGAAACTGCCGTAACGTCGCGCCGCCAGTTCCATTGCATCACGCTGGGCCTTGGGCAGGCTCTGATCAACGATCAGGCTCTGCGGCTGGATCAACGCGGACTCGGCAAAGGCAAACGGACTGGACAGCAAGGCAACCGACAGGCCCACAGCGGCCAGGCTGATACGACGGGAGGAAGCGAAGTGCGACATGGGGGCGATCCTGATCATGTAAACGAACGAGCGCCTATCATCAGCATCAGGGAATAAACGATAAACCGGTTAAGAAACGATTAACCTTTAAACAGAATTTAAGAATCAGGGGCCGTGTAACGACCAATCGCTGGCAAGCCAGCTCCCACAGTTTCAGCGCCGGTCACAAATTCTGTGCACGCCATAAACTCTGTGGGAGCGGGCTTGCCCGCGATGAGGGCAACCCGGTTTCAGATCATTCCAAAGCCGCCGCCGGCCCGAAGAACTCATACCGGCTCTGCTTCTCCGGTACACCCAGCGCCTTCAAATGACGCTTGATCGCGCCCATGAAGCCTTTCGGCCCGAGGAAGTAGGCGTCCACATCTCGCTGTTCCGGCAGCCACTCGCCCAACTGTTCCTGGCTCAACAGCCCGACCTTGTCGGCCGCCGGGCTCACGCCGTCATCTTCGGCGTAGCAATAGAAGCGCTTGAGCTGCGGATGACGCTCGGCCAGACCGTCGATCCAGTCACGGAACGCATGCACGCTGCCATTGCGCGCGCAGTGAATGAAATGCACCGGACGCTCGGTTTCCAGTGCCGCTTCCAGCATCGCCAGGGTCGGGGTGATGCCCACGCCACCGCTGATCAGCACCAGCGGTTTGTCGCTCGCCGTCAGCGTGAATTCACCTGATGGCGGGAACAGCTGAATGCGAGCGCCGACGTGCAATTGATCGTGCAGGTAATTGGAGGCGCGACCACCCGGTTCACGTTTCACACTGATGCGGTACTGGCCTTTATTGGCCAAGGCGGACAGCGAGTAGTTACGGCGGATTTCTTCGCCATCGAGCACCAGCTTCATGCCGATGTACTGCCCCGGCTCGGCAGCGAGAATCGGACCTTTGTCCGCCGGCTCGAAGTAGAACGAAATGATTTCCGCACTTTCCTCGACCCTGGCCGCGACGATGAACTCCCGAGCACCGCGCCAGCCGCCGACGGCCTGTTCTTTCCGGTCGTAGATGGCGGCTTCGGCACCGATCAGAATCTCGGCCAACTGGCCGTAGGCCGCACCCCAGGCGCTCATCACGTCAGGCGTGGCAATCTCATCGCCCAGCACCTCGGAAATGGCACGCAGCAGGCACGTACCGACGATCGGGTAATGTTCCGGCAGAATCTGCAGCGCCACATGCTTGTTGATGATTTTCGCCACCAGATCGCCCAACTGGTCGAGCTGGTCGATATGGCGGGCGTACATCAACACACCGTTGGCCAGGGCGCGAGGCTGGTCGCCACTGGCCTGGTGCGCCTGGTTGAACAGCGGGCGGACTTCCGGGAATTCGGAGAGCATCATGCGGTAGAAGTGGGTGATCAGCGCTTCACCGCCGCTTTCCAGCAGCGGCACTGTGGATTTGACGATGGCACGATCCTGAACGCTAAGCATAAGGGTGACTCCTGAGCTTTCTTTAAAAGTGCCTTGACCATTTCAGTTATCGTGCCAATTAAATTTTCCATATAAATCAATAGTTTGAAATTTATGTAGTCAGATTGACACAAGTGCCTCTATAGTCGCTTCGACTACAACGTGTCCCTTTGACTACAAGCCCATGTCCGCCAAATCTTTGCTGACCGCTCTGCTCCCGCTGGTTTCCGACCTTTCCCGCGAATTGCCCGAAGGCGAGCGCTACCGGCGCCTGCTTGAAGCCATGCGCGCCCTGCTGCCGTGCGATGCCGCAGCCCTGCTGCGCCTCGACGGTGAATGGCTGGTGCCGCTGGCGGTAGACGGTTTGAGCACCGACACTCTCGGCCGGCGCTTCAAGGTCAGCGAACATCCGCGCTTTGAAGTGCTGCTGGCCGGCGAAGGGCCGACCCGCTTCGCCGCCGACAGCGAATTGCCCGACCCCTATGACGGACTGGTCGACGGCCTGGACGATCACCTCGAAGTCCACGATTGCCTCGGCTGCCCGCTGTTCGTCGATGAAAAGCTCTGGGGCCTGATCACCCTCGACGCCCTCGACCCCGAGCGCTTCGAGCCCATTGAACTCGACGCCCTGCAAGCCTTCGCCAGCCTGGCTTCGGCCACGGTCAACGCCGCCGAACGCATCGAACGCCTGGCGATCCGCGCCGAAGACGAACACCAGCGTGCCGAGGTCTATCGCCAGGCCAGCGGCCAGCAGAACCGCGAAATGATCGGCCAGAGCAAGGCCCACAAGCGGCTGGTGGAAGAAATCAATCTGGTGGGCGGCAGCGACCTGACTGTGTTGATCACCGGGGAAACCGGTGTCGGCAAGGAGCTGGTTGCCCAAGCGATCCACGCCGCCTCCCCGCGCGCCGACAAACCGATCATCAGCCTCAACTGCGCGGCCCTGCCGGATACCCTGGTGGAAAGCGAACTGTTCGGCCATGTGCGCGGCGCCTTCACCGGCGCCACCAGCGACCGGCGCGGCAAGTTCGAACTGGCCAATGGCGGTACGCTGTTTCTTGACGAGGTCGGCGAGTTGTCGCTGACCGTGCAGGCCAAGCTGTTGCGCGTGTTGCAAAGCGGCCAGTTACAACGCCTGGGGTCGGACAAGGAACATCAGGTCGACGTGCGCCTGATCGCCGCAACCAACCGCGACCTCGCCGAAGAGGTGCGCAGCGGTCGCTACCGCGCCGACTTCTACCATCGCCTGAGCGTGTACCCGTTGCGGGTGCCGGCCCTGCGTGAACGGGGTCGCGATGTGTTGCTGCTCAGCGGCTTTTTCCTCGAACAGAACCGCTCGCGCATGGGCCTCAACAGCCTGCGCCTGAACAGTGACGCCCAAGAAGCACTGCTGGCCTACACCTGGCCTGGCAACGTGCGGGAACTGGAACACCTGATCGGGCGCAGCGCACTGAAAGCGCTGGGCAACTGCAAGGTACGACCGAAGATTCTCAGCCTGGGTGCGATGGATCTCGATCTGCCACGGGATGTTGTGGATAACTCGCCGGAAACCGCCAGTGCAGTCGCTTCACTGCCTTTGATTTCCGGGGATCTGCGCAGCGCCACCGAGCACTATCAGCGGCAGTTGATCAGTGCCGCACTCGAGCGCAATCAGGACAACTGGGCCAGCGCCGCGCGCGAACTGGGGTTGGATCGTGCGAATCTGGGGCGGCTGGCCAAGCGGCTTGGCCTGAAAAGCTGAAAGATCCGGCATCGGAACGCCATCCGACAACTAACCTAAAGCCCACCCTTTTGACGCCGATAACCCGGCATCACTCGTTTCTGGCGATTTTCACCCTCGCCCATCACCTTTTTTCGCAGAAGGTTTTTATGTCTTCCAACAAAGCCCGCGCAGATTCACTTTCGCTTCTGCTGTTTACCTTGCGCAGCGGCAAGCTGATGGCGATCAACCTGCTGAAAGTCAGTGAAATCATCCCCTGCCCGCCGCTGACCAAGCTGCCGGAGTCGCACCCCCACGTCAAAGGGATCGCCACCCTGCGCGGCAACTCCCTGTCGGTGATCGACCTGAGCCGGGCCATCGGCGAACGACCGCTGGAAGACCCGAACGGCGGCTGCCTGATCGTCACCGATGTCAGCCGCTCGAAGCAGGGTCTGCACGTGCAGGCAGTGAGCAAGATCGTGCATTGCCTGACCACCGACATCAAACCTCCGCCGTTCGGCTCTGGCGGTTCCCGCGCCTACATCACCGGCGTGACCTCGGTGGACGGCACGCTGGTGCAAGTGCTGGACATCGAGAAAGTCATCCACGGCATCGCGCCGGCGCAAATCGACATGGCCCCGACCGAGCTGAGCATGGAAGACGCCGAAGTGCTGGGCAACGCGCGGATTCTGGTGGTCGACGACAGCCAGGTGGCCCTGCAGCAATCGGTGCACACCTTGCGCAACCTCGGCCTGGAATGCCACACCGCTCGCAGCGCCAAGGAGGCCATCGACTGCCTGCTGGACCTGCAAGGCACGGCGCAGCAGATCAACCTGATTGTCTCCGACATCGAAATGTCCGAAATGGATGGCTATGCCTTCACCCGGACCCTGCGCGAGACCCCGGACTTCGCTCACCTTTATGTGCTGTTGCACACCTCGCTGGACAGCGCGATGAACAGCGAAAAAGCCCGCCTCGCCGGGGCCAACGGCGTGCTGACCAAGTTCTCCTCGCCGGAGTTGACCCACTGCCTGATCGAAGCGGCCAAACACGTCGCCGCTCAGGGCTACTGAGTCTTGAGCGAGACGTTCTGCTTTCTGATGCGGCGCGACCTGAGCCAGCACGTGCCGGCCATCGAGTGGCCGCAAGGCATCGAACTCACCACGTACAGCCGCGAACAGGCGGCCGCCGTGCATGAACTCATGCAAGTCGGTTACCGCCAAGGTGGCGGTCGGGTACCGGCGCTGGACGTCTGGCGACAGCAGTTTGAAAACGATCCGGAGTACGATCCGGCACTGTGCTTCATCGCCAGCAATGGCGAAGGCGTCATCGGTGTGGCGCAATGCTGGACCAGTTCATATATCAAGAACCTGGTGGTGCATCCTCGGGTGCAGGGTCGCGGACTGGGTAAAGCGTTATTGCTTCACGCTTTCAAGGTGTTTCAGGATCGACGCGAAGGCTTTGTCGATCTGAAGGTATTGGAGGACAACCTGCGGGCCCGGCATTTGTATGAAAAGTCTGGAATGTATGTGGTCCGCCGGGAATTGGTGCCGGACTGACAAACTAAAATCCTGCGACATACTCAAACTCTGGCGATCAACCTCCAGGGAAGCCCCGACCATGAAACGCCTCGCCCTCTCCGTGCTGTGCCTCATCGCTCCATTCGCCCACGCTTCCAGCCCCGACGCCTGGGCCGCCTACGACAAAGCCGTGCTCGCCAGTTGCACCAAGGCCAGCGGCCTGAAAGACGCCAAACCGGTTGGCACTGCGGCGCAATTCGATGACCGCGTGGGCTACACCGCGCTGTTGCTGCAAGGCCAGTACCCGCAAAAACACATGAAGGGCCAGCAAGGCACCGAACTGTGCCTGTACAACAAGAAGTCGAAAACCGCGTACGTCACCGAATGGGACTCGATCCGTCAGGCCGCCAGACCCTGAACGAATGGCGCACAACTTGCTTCACTCCGGGCCTGTACGGCGGCTTAATGTCGCCGATTCATACCCTGATTGAAGATTGCCCGTTCAATGAATACGACCTTTTCCTGCGTAGGCTGCGGTAAATGCTGCACCGATCACCACGTGCCCCTGACCCTGGCCGAAACCCGCATGTGGGCGGCCGACGGCGGTCAGGTGATCGTGCTGGTGGAGGCGTTTCTCGGTAACGGCCTGGGCTTGCCGGCGCAACAGCGTGAGCATGCACAGCGGCGTTCGGCGGTCGTGCGCAGCGGCACGTCCGACGCCCATGTGGCGATCACCTTCGCCGCCTACAACGTCGGTCCCTGCCGGAATCTTGACGAAGATAAGCGGTGCCGCATCTACGAACGCCGGCCGCTGGTGTGTCGTATTTATCCCGCCGAAATCAATCCGCACATTGCGCTGAACCCTGCCGCCAAGGATTGCCCGCCGGAATCGTGGGAACAGGGGCCGGAGCTGATCGTCGGTGGCGAACTGGAGGATCAGGAACTGGTGACGCTGATCCAGCGTTCGCGCCAGGCGGATCGCGACGACATCCGGATCAAGGATGCGATCTGCGGACAACTGGGGATCCGCACCACGGCACTGAAGGGCGACGGGTTTACCGCGTATCTGCCGGACATGGGCGTGTTTGCCTCGGTGATCGATCAGGTTACGGCGCAACCACTGGCTGCCGGAGACAGCGAATGGCTGTTCCATGTCTCCGGCGATGACATCGCCGGGCAAGTAAGGGCGGCCGGGGCACAAGTGGTGTCCGAACCGCCGCAGACTTACGCGTTCATTTCCCTGCGCGCGGCCTAGGATCCCTGCCGCCGCCCCCAGAACTCCTGCGCCAGCGAGCGCAGATCCCCCGCCAGCCCGGCCACGTCCTGTGAGTTGAGCTGGCTCTGGCGCCCCTCATCCACCGTCAGCTCACACGCCGTGCGAATGCTGACGATGTTGCGGTTGATGTCCTCGCTCACCGCGCTCTGCTCCTCGACCGCTGCGGCAATCTGCAGGCTCATCTCGGTGATCTGTTCGACACGCCCATTGATCCCGTCCAGTGCCCGGGCCGCACGCTGCGCCTGTTCGACGCTGTTATCCACATGCTCGCTGCTCTGCTGCATCACCAGCACCGCATCCCGCGCGCCATTCTGCAGGGTGCTGATCATTCGTTGAATTTCGTTGGTCGACTGCTGAGTGCGCTGGGCCAGCCCCCGCACTTCATCGGCCACCACCGCAAACCCACGCCCGGCATCCCCGGCCCGGGCCGCTTCAATTGCGGCGTTGAGTGCCAGCAGGTTGGTCTGCTCGGCAATGCTGCGAATCACCTCCAGCACCCCGGAAATCTCGCTGCTGTGGCCTTCCAGTTGATGAATCACCTCGGTCGCCCGGCCCAACTCCTCAGCCAGTCTCAACACCGCACTGCGACTCTCGCCCACCAGCAAATGACCTTCTCGGGTTTCCGTCCCCGCCATATCCGCCGCCACCGACGCCTGCTGCGCATGGCTGGCGACCTCGGCCACACTGGCCGCCATCTGATGAATCGCCGCCGCCACCTGATCGGTTTCCGCCTGCTGCGCCAGGGTGCTGGTGTGACTGCTGTGCAGATGATCGACCAGTTGCGCCGCATGCCCGGCCAGCCGTTGCGACGCATCGCCGATCCGCCCGACCACCGCGCCGACCTGGGCTTCGAGCATCTGCAAGGCGAACTCGATCTGCCCGAACTGATCCCGCCGCCCGGTGTAAATGCCCTGGCTCAACGGATTGTCGGCAATCAGTTTCGCGCGTTCGGTCAGTCGCTCCAGCGGACGCAGCAACCAACCGACACCCAGCGCGCACGCTCCACTGCCAGCGACCCACGCGGTGACTTCGATACCCATGGACTCCGGCCGCAGCCAGGCTTCAATCCCCAGCACCAGCGCCAGCACCGAACCGGTCAGCGCCACGATCCGCGCCCGCAACCCCGACACCGGCAGCCGTCTCCAACGCGACACCCGCCCCTCGCGCAATTGCGCGTAGGCCCGTTCCGCCGCAGCGATCTGCCGGGCATCCGGGCGCGTACGCACCGACTGAAACTCCACCGCCGCACCGTTCTGCGTGACTGGCGTGACATAGGCACTGACCCAGTAGTGATCACCGTTCTTGCAACGATTCTTCACCAGGCCCATCCACGACCGACCGCGCTTGAGCGTTTGCCACATATGGGCAAACGCCTGAGCCGGCATGTCCGGATGGCGCAACAGGTTATGCGGCGTGCCCAACAGCTCGTCACGGCTGTAACCGCTGATTTTGATGAAGTCGTCGTTGGCGTAGGTGATTGCGCTGGTCAGATCGGTGGTCGAGAGAATGTTCGCATCCGGCGCAATCTCGACATTGCGCCCGGTCACCGGGAGATTGATCTTCATGGAAAGCGCGCTCGTTTTATTGGAAAGAGTCGGCAGGGCTGCTGACTCTAAGCGCACTAATTGACTGAACGTTGATCTGGCTCAGCAACTGAGCATTTAGCCATCACTGTGACCGAAAATCACAGACGATGGCTGCAGAAAGGAAGGGAATCAGCGCTTGCCCATCGAACGGCGAGTACCCGACGGGGCCACACCCGGGGTCTTGGCGTGACGATCACCGCCCTTGCCCTTGAACTGCGGCTGTCTGGCGGCTTTGGCGGCGGCCAGTTCACCTGGCTTGAACGGAAACTTGAACGCAGGAATGGTCGGCTTTGTTTCGCCAGCCTCGGCCAGCTCTGCCGGGACATCGCTCACGGCGTTGTCGATTGGGGAAGTCATGAAAGCTCCGGGAAGCAAAAAGTCCGGCCCGGTGGATGAGCCGCGAAGGCGCGCAGTATACCTGCGCGCGGGGACTTTAAAGAGTCCCGAAAAGGGTACGACCGGTCCCTTTTTGGGACTGCTCGACTAACGGATCACGTCTGCGGATCAACCCGATCCAGCGCCCGGTTCACCGCCAGTTCGGCCAGCATGATGATCTGCTGGATCCCGAGCGCCGTACTGCGCTGCGGGCCGCTGAGTTCATTGGCGAAATTGCTGGCGATGGTGCTGGCCGAGGCCAGGGATTCACAGGCATTGACCAACAGGCTTTCGGTATCGACGTTGGGAGTGACCATGTACATCGTGCTCGGGCGTGGTTTCGAGGGCTTCGGGCAAAGGTAATAGTCGAGGGCGCGTTTGATGGCTTCGCGGTTACGGGCGAGGTCTTCGGCGCGCATGGCCTCTTCGAGAGGGGTGGGGGATTCGTAGGGTGGATCGGGTACGGGCTTCGTCATTGAAATGTTCCTGTTCAATCGCCAGCACTCGTCGTTTCTCACGCAACGAAGTGGTGGCAGCTATGTGCGGAGTGAGAAACCGGTAGGAACAGATCCGGCCGGACCGAAGTCCGCCCGCACACAGCCGCCATAAAACATTGCAAGCAGCAGATAAGCCGGCGGCAATTATGGTGGTACTGATGATGGATTAACAGTTCCTAAGGGTTCTCACACCCGATCACAGAGTTTTCTGCGACAGCCAAAGATTAGAGAGCCTGCTTCCGACGGACAACCTGAAAACATTGTGGGAAGGTTCGGTAAACCCCACACATTTTTAAACGTTCAAAAATGGAACGCGGAGCGTCCCGGGCTGCATTCCCACAAGATCTGGTCGGCTATCAGGCCGCCATCGCCAGCAGGCTGGCTCCCACAGGAAAGCAGTTCGCTCCTGGCTTCTCGCTTCTCGCTTCCCACCACTCAACACGATGAGCGTTAGCTCGAGTAAAGCTCTTGATCTTCTGGCCCCTTCGGCAGGCTGAGTGGAGGGATTTATCCGGGGGTGGGAGCGCAGCGACCGTGCGGCGAAGCCGCATGCATCGAGAGGAGGTGCAGCGAAGCAAACCGTAGGCGATGCCCCCGGATGGATCCCGGAACGAAGGAACGCCGAGCCACAGCGAGGCGCCGAACGCCGGGGCCCAGCCTTTTGGTTCCTTTTTGGCGTTTGAAAAAGGGACTCGCCGTAAGGGCGAAACCGCCAGTGGCACCCCCCGCAGAAACGGATATACACACACCCCAAAACCAGCATGGCCGGCCCAAAGGCCGCCAAGTCAAAGCCGAAACTGACAGCGCCGTCAGCCAGCCGTCACCCTCCTGACCCCCAAACAAGTTTATAAAGAACCAACCTGCCCAAATCCCGTCCCCTCCGGCGCCCCACAAGCATGCAAATCCAGAAGAACAAGGCCCTGCTCGCCACCCTGCTGATCGCCCTCGCAGCCGCCGGCCTGTGGTATGCAATCAAACCTGCACCGGCCAGACTCGCTGCCCCGACGGCGATCCCGGTCAGGGTCGTCACCGTCAGCGAAAAAGACGTCCCCCGCTACACCAGCGGCATCGGCTCGGTGCTCTCGCTGCACAGCGTGGTGGTGCGCCCACAGATCGACGGCATCCTCACCAAGCTGTTCGTCAAGGAAGGTCAGTTGGTCAAACAGGGCGACCTGCTCGCCACCATCGACGACCGCTCGATCCGCGCCAGTCTCGACCAGGCCCGTGCACAACTGGGGGAAAGCCAGGCGCAGCTGCAAGTGGCGCTGGTCAACCTCAAGCGCTACAAACTGCTCAGCGTCGACGACGGCGTCTCGAAGCAGACCTACGACCAGCAACAGGCATTGGTCAACCAGCTCAAGGCCACTGCCCAGGGAAATCAGGCGTCGATTGACGCGGCGCAGGTACAGCTTTCCTA
Source organism: Pseudomonas sp. BW7P1 (assembly GCF_024981055.1). Lineage (NCBI taxonomy): Bacteria > Pseudomonadati > Pseudomonadota > Gammaproteobacteria > Pseudomonadales > Pseudomonadaceae > Pseudomonas > Pseudomonas sp. BW7P1. Next base: position 5,189,702 of record NZ_CP103374.1, read on the forward strand.
CACCCAGATTCGCTCCCCGGTCACCGGTCGCGTCGGGATTCGTACGGTCGACGAAGGCAACTTCCTGCGCATGAGCGACACTCAGGGTCTGTTCACCGTGACCCAGATCGACCCGATCGCTGTCGAATTTTCCCTGCCTCAGCAACTGCTGCCGACCCTGCAAGGCCTGATCAGCGATCCGCAACGCGCCCAGGTCAAGGCCTACATCGGCGCCGACACCGATGGCGAAACCGCCAACCTGCTCGGCGAAGGGCACCTGACCCTGATCGACAACCAGATCAACGCCAACACCGGCACCATCCGCGCCAAAGCCGAATTCACCAACCCCGACCAGAAGCTCTGGCCCGGCCTGCTGGTGACGGTAAAGATTCAGACGGCACTGGATAAAAATGCGCTGGTGGTTCCGCCCACCGTCGTACAGCGAGGCCTGGATCAACACTTCGTGTACCGGGTCAATGGCGACAAGGTTGAAGCCGTGCAAGTGCAGACGGTCTATCAGGGCAGCGGCCAGGACATCATCCAGGGCGTGAATCCCGGCGACGTACTGGTCAGCGATGGTCAGTCTCGGCTTAAACCCGGTTCGACGGTGCAAGTCATGAGCGAACCCCCGCAAGTGGTGCAAGCGGAGCCCAGGCCATGAAGCAACACAAAGGCGTTTCGACCTGGTGCATCGATCACCCGGTGGCGACGATTCTGTTGACCATCGCGCTGGTGCTGGTCGGGGTGATTGCCTTCCCGCGTCTGCCGATTGCGCCGTTGCCGGAAGCGGAATTTCCGACGATCCAGGTCTCCGCCCAACTGCCCGGCGCCAGCCCGGACACCATGGCGTCCTCCGTGGCCACGCCGCTGGAGGTGCAATTCAGCGCCATTCCCGGCATGACCCAGATGACGTCCAGCAGCGCGCTGGGCTCCACTCTGCTGACCCTGCAATTCACCCTCGACAAGAGCATCGACACCGCCGCCCAGGAAGTGCAGGCCGCGATCAACACCGCCGCCGGCAAACTGCCAAAAGACATGCCGACCCTGCCGACCTGGAGGAAGGTCAACCCGGCCGACAGTCCGGTGCTGATCCTCAGCGTCAGTTCCACGCAGATGCCCGGCACCGAACTCAGTGACCTGGTGGAAACCCTGCTGGCCCGTCAGATCAGTCAGATCGACGGTGTAGGCCAGATCAACATCACCGGTCAGCAGCGTCCGGCGATTCGCGTGCAGGCTTCGGCGGACAAACTGGCGGCCATCGGCCTGACCCTCGCCGACATTCGTCTGGCCATCCAACAGACCAGCCTCAACCTCGCCAAAGGTGCGCTGTATGGCGAGTCGAGCATTTCCACGCTTTCGACCAACGACCAGTTGTTCCACCCCGAGGAATACAGCCAGCTCATCGTTTCGTACAAGGACGGCGCCCCGGTTCACCTCAAGGATGTCGCGAAAGTCGTCAACGGTTCGGAAGATGCCTACGTGCAGGCCTGGGCCGGCGACCGACCGGGGGTGAATCTGGTGATCTCCCGCCAGCCGGGGGCCAACATTGTCGAGACCGTGGATCGCATCCAGGCCGCCCTGCCCGGCCTCGAAGCCATGCTGCCGGCCTCGGTGCAGGTCAAGGTGCTGATCGACCGCACCCAGACCATCCGCGCCTCCCTGCATGAAGTGGAGATCACCCTGCTGATCGCGATCCTGCTGGTGGTGGCGGTGATGGCGCTGTTCCTGCGCCAGCTGTCGGCGACGATGATTGTGTCAGCGGTGCTCGGTGTGTCGCTGACCGCCAGTTTCGCCCTGATGTATTTACTCGGTTTCAGCCTGAACAATCTGACGCTGGTGGCCATCGTCGTGGCGGTCGGTTTCGTGGTCGACGATGCGATCGTGGTCGTGGAGAACATTCACCGCCATCTGGAGGCCGGCGACAGCATGCGCGATGCGGCGGTCAAGGGTGCCGGCGAGATCGGCTTCACCGTGGTGTCGATCAGTTTCTCGCTGGTGGCGGCGTTCATACCGCTGCTGTTCATGGGCGGCGTGGTCGGGCGTCTGTTCAAGGAATTCGCCCTGACGGCGACCTCGACCATTCTGATTTCCGTGGTGGTGTCGCTGACGCTGGCGCCAACCCTCGCCGCGCTGTTCATGCGCAAACCGGTGCATCACGCCCACGACAAACCGGGCTTCAGCGAACGCCTGCTCGGCTGGTATGAAAAAGGCCTGCGCCGGGCCCTTGCCCACCAGAAACTGATGATCGCGGTGTTCGGTGTTTCCGTGGCGATGGCGATCGGCGGCTATATTTTTATCCCCAAGGGTTTTTTCCCGGTGCAGGACACCGGTTTCGTTCTCGGCACCACCGAAGCCGCTGCGGACATTTCCTACAGCGACATGGTGAAGAAGCACCTGGCGATGGCGGAAATCGTCGCTGCCGACCCGGCCGTGCAAGCGTTTTCCCATTCGGTGGGCGTTTCCGGCAGCAACCAGACCATCGCCAATGGTCGCTTCTGGATTGCCTTGAAACCAGGCGGCGAGCGCGACGTTTCGGCCAGTCAGTTCATCGACCGCATCCGGCCGCAACTGATGAAAGTGCCCGGCATCGTGCTTTACCTGCGCGCCGGTCAGGACATCAACCTCAGCTCCGGTCCGAGCCGTGCGCAGTATCAATACGTACTCAAGAGCAACGACGGGCCGACGCTGGCCACCTGGACCCAGAAGCTGACCGAGAAACTGCGCAGCATTCCGGCATTCCGCGACATTTCCAACGACCTGCAACTGGGCGGCAGCATCACCCACATCAGCATCGACCGCAGCGCCGCTGCGCGTTTCGGCCTGACCGCCAGCGATGTCGACGAGGCGCTGTACGACGCCTTCGGCCAGCGGCAGATCAACGAGTTCCAGACCCAGGTCAACCAGTACAACGTGATTCTGGAACTGGACACCGCACAACGCGGCAAGGCCGAAAGCCTCAATTACTTCTACCTGCGCTCGCCGTTGAGCGGGGAAATGGTGCCGCTGTCGGCGCTAGCACGGTTCGATGCACCGACCATCGGCCCGTTGTCCATCGCTCACGACGGCATGTTCCCGGCCGCCAACCTGTCGTTCAACCTGGCACCCGGCGTGGCACTGGGCGACGCGGTGATTCTGCTGAACCAGGCCAAGGCCGAGATCGGCATGCCGACCGCAATCAGTGGCAACTTCCAGGGCGCGGCGCAGGCCTTCCAGAGTTCGCTGAAGAGTCAACCATGGCTGATTCTCGCGGCGCTGGTGGCGGTGTACATCATTCTCGGTGTGCTCTATGAGAGCTTCGTCCATCCGCTGACAATCATCTCGACCTTGCCGGCGGCAGGTCTCGGCGCGGTGATCATGCTGTGGATCTGCGGCCAGGACTTTTCGATCATGGCGCTGATCGGACTGGTGCTGCTGATCGGCATCGTGAAAAAGAACGGCATCCTGATGATCGACTTCGCCCTGGAAGCCCAGCGTCAGCGTGGACTCGCGCCGCAGGATGCGATTTTCGAGGCGTGCCTGACGCGGTTCCGACCGATCATTATGACCACCCTGGCCGCCCTGCTCGGCGCCCTGCCGCTGATGCTCGGCTACGGCACCGGCGCCGAACTGCGCCAGCCGTTGGGGATAGCGGTGGTCGGTGGTTTGCTGGTCAGCCAGATGCTGACGCTGTTCACCACGCCGGTCATATACTTGTGGCTTGAGCGGCTGTTCCACAAGCCCAAACCATCGCCCGTCGCGGCGCTGGCAACGACAGACTGAGGCAGGTCATGCGCGTCCTGATCATCGAAGACGAAGAGAAAACCGCGGATTATCTGCACCGCGGCCTGACGGAGCAGGGTTACATCGTGGACCTGGCCCGCGACGGCATCGAGGGCCTGCACCTGGCGCTGGAAAGCGACTACGCGGTGATCGTCCTCGACGTGATGCTGCCGGGCCTCGATGGTTTCGGCGTATTGCGTGCCTTGCGTGCGCGCAAACAGACGCCGGTGATCATGCTCACCGCCCGCGAACGGGTCGAAGACCGGATCCGGGGTTTGCGCGATGGCGCCGACGATTACCTCGGCAAACCGTTTTCCTTCCTCGAACTGGTGGCACGGCTGCAAGCGCTGACCCGGCGCAGCGGTGGCCATGAACCGGTGCAAGTGAGCATCGCCGACCTGTGGATCGACCTGATCAGCCGCAAGGCCACCCGGGCCGGTACCCGGCTGGATCTGACGGCGAAAGAGTTTTCGCTGCTCAGCGTGCTGGCCCGGCGCCAGGGTGAAATCCTGTCGAAAACCGCGATCGCGGAAATGGTCTGGGACATCAATTTCGACAGCGACGCCAATGTGGTCGAAGTCGCGATCAAACGTCTGCGGGCCAAGCTCGATGGGCCGTTCGACGAGAAACTGCTGCACACCATCCGTGGCATGGGGTATGTGCTGGAGAGCCGTGGTGTCCAGTAACTCAATAGCGCTGCGCCTGAGCGGGATGTTCACGCTGGTGGCGCTGCTGGTTTTTCTGTTGATCGGCGGCGCGTTGTATCAACAGGTGGACAAGGGCCTGGGGCTGTTGCCGGAAGCCGAGCTGGATGCGCGTTACAGCGTGCTCGAGTCGGCACTCAACCGCTTCGGCACGCCTGAGCACTGGGTGAAGATCAACGCCAAGCTGAACCTGCTCGGCGAGGAAGACAAACGCATCCATTTCTGGGTGGTGAGCGGCGATCCGCGTTATGAATATGGCCGGCCGGATGCCTTGATCCGCGCCTTTGCCCAAGGCCCCTTGGGCATGCGCGACCTGCCACTGCCCGGTCATGAAGACCCGCTGAGAGTGCTGCTGACCGAACTGCCGGCCAAGGATCAGCGCCCGCCCCTGCGTTTCATGATCGGCATTGATACCGAAACCTTTCACCAGACCCAGCACAAGCTGCTGATCGCCTTGATCGGCCTGGCGATTGTCGGCGTGTTGCTGGCATCGGCCTTGGGTTATTGGGTCGCGCGGATCGGCCTGAAACCATTGATCAAACTGTCCCAGGAGGCCCAGCGCCTGGCGCCGCCACTGCGGGCCGGGCGCTTGCGTCTGTCGCCGCTGCCGCCGGAACTGGAACAGTTTGTCGACTCGTTCAACTCGACGCTGGAGCGAGTCGAACAGGCGTATTCACGGCTGGAATCGTTCAACGCCGATGTGGCCCATGAGCTGCGCTCGCCGCTGACCAACCTGATCGGCCAGACCCAGGTCGCCCTCACTCGCGTACGCTCCGCCGAACACTATTTCGAAGTGCTGCAATCCAACCTCGAAGAGCTGGAACGCCTGCGCTCGATCATCAATGACATGCTGTTTCTGGCCAGTGCCGATCAGGGCAGCAAGGCCACCAAACTGACGTCGACGTCTCTGGCCGACGAAGTAGCGACCACGCTCGAATACCTCGACTTTATCCTCGAAGACGCACAGGTTCAGGTGCACGTGAGCGGCGACGCCCAGGTGCAGATCGAGATCGCCCATCTGCGCCGGGCATTGATCAATCTGTTGAGCAACGCTGTGCAACACACCGCGCCGGGCCAGATCATCGAAGTGCAGATCACGGTCGAGGAGCATCAAGTCAGCATCGGCGTGGCCAATCCCGGTGCGCCGATTGCCAGCGAGCACTTGCCACGGCTGTTCGAGCGCTTCTACCGGGTCGATGCCTCGCGCAGCAACAGCGGCAACAACCACGGCCTGGGGCTGGCGATCGTCAAGGCGATCGCGCTGATGCATGGCGGCGATGTGTTTGTGCGCAGTGATCGGGGGATGAACACTTTTGGTATTCATCTTCCGGTCTGACCCCACCCTCATCGTTCCTACGCTGCGTGGGGAATGCCGCCCGGGACGCTCCGCGTCCGTATCAAGCCGAACCCGATAACGATTCCCCCACTGATCTTTGCTTCTGCTGTAACAGTCATTTATGAAAATCGCGCTGTTTCCCGGTGCCCGGCAACCTTATCTTTGCCCGCACCAAACAGCACTTGCCAAGCAAGAAGGTTTTCAAGATGTCCAACAGTATGGGTATTGCCAGCGCTTTCGTTTTGTCCTCATTGATCCTGTCGCCGATGGCGATGGCTGAAGAATCGCAGTCGTTCGTAGCGCAAAATACCGCTCGCGCCCAGGCATTCGAACAGCATCAGGCAGAAGTGATGGCCAAGGCGCAGGACGCCACGCAAGCCCCTCAGGCCGCAAACGCCCGGGTTCAGAGCGTCGAGAAAGACAGCTGAGCCGCACACCGCGCAACGTTTCCCTCGACGCGGTTGTTTGGCTCTTCCCGTTCAACCGTCGTCCTTCCAGGCCACTGATGTTCAGTGGCCTTTTTTCGTTGTGGTGTGAAAGCGGTCCGGTTCGTCTCTTACAATTAGAAACATCCAGCACCTCAAGACATTGAAGTGTCAGTTGACCCAAGGAGCTTTACCGCAAGTGCGTTACCCAGCCCGTTTCACCCCGCTGTTCATTGCAATTGCCGCAACGATTGCCCCCGCTGCCCACGCCGCTGAAGCCGAGAAAGAAGGCTTCGTCGAAGGCTCCAGCCTCAACCTCAACGCTCGCAACTACTACATGAATCGCAACCGCCTGCAGCACGCGGACGACAACATCGAGTGGGGCCAGGGTTTCCTCGGCAAATTCCAGTCGGGTTACACCGAAGGCACGGTCGGCTTCGGCATCGATGCCCACGCCATGCTCGGTCTGAAACTCGACGGCGGTGGCGGCACGGACAACTCCAGCATCCTGCCGGTCAGCGATGGCAACGGCAAAGCGCCGGGCTCGTTCTCCACGGCGGGCGGTACGCTGAAAATGCGTGCGTTCGATACCGAGCTGAAGGCCGGTGACCTGTTCCTCACCAACCCGGTGATCGCCGGCGGTGAAAGCCGCATGCTGCCGCAGACGTTTCGTGGTGTCAGCCTGACCAACCACAGCTTCGACGGCTGGATGATCGAGGGCGGCCAGGCCAGCTTCACCAAACCTTACAACCAGAGCGGTCACAAGCGCATCGGCACCTCCTACGGCACCCTCGCCGAGGGTGATCAAAGCCAGCACCTGAACTGGGCCGGCGTGTCCTGGAGCGGCGTCGAAGGCCTGACCAGTAACCTGTACGCGGCCGAACTGAAGGACATCTGGAACCAGTACTACTACGACCTGGACTACACCTGGGCGCTGAGCGACCTGGTGACCCTCAACCCGGGCCTGCACTTCTATCACACCCAGGACACCGGCGACGCGCTGCTGGGCAACATCGACAACAACACCTACAGCCTGCATTTCACCGTCGGCATCGGCCATCACAGCGTCACCGCCGCCTACCAGCGAGTCAACGGCAACACGCCGTTCGACTACATCAGCCAGGGCGACAGCATCTACCTCGACAACTCCCAGCAATACTCGGACTTCAACGGCCCCAACGAGCGCTCGTGGAAACTCAAGTACGCCTACGACTTCGCTGGCATCGGCCTGCCGGGCCTGACCTCGGCGGTGTCCTACTCGCGCGGCACGCTGGACCTGACCAAAGTCGATCCGGACAGCAAGGGCTACGCCGCGTGGTACAGCGCCGAAGGCCGCAACGCCAGGCACTGGGAACGCGATATCGACCTCAAGTACGTGGTACAGAGCGGTCAGGCCAAAGACCTGGCAGTGCGTCTGCAATGGGCCACCAACCGTGGCGGCAACGGCTACGGCGCGCTGGACACCGACACAGATGAATACCGAGTGATCATCGACTACCCGATCAACGTCTTCTAAGATCGGCGCTACAGTAAGAAGGCCAGCCCAAAGTGCTGGCCTTCTTCTTGCGTGCGGCAGAGATGCTTGTAGAACTACGCTTATAAGAATCTTCAACCGATAACCGAACCATGATCGCGAGCCGTACCCCACCTGCTGCGGGCAAGACCGGACGTCCCGAGCGGCTGCTGATTCTCGGCAGTCTGCTGAGCGTGATCGCGATTGTGTGCATCGTCACTTTTCTGCTGATTCGCGAGCATGCCAACGCTCAGGAATCGGCCACCCGCAGTGCCACCACCATTGCCCAACTCATCGATGCCGACGTGCTGCGTACCGTCGAGCTGTACGACCTGACTTTGCAAGGGCTGATCGCCGCCGCCCAGCGCGAAGACCTGAAAAACGTATCGCCGCAGATCCGCCACCTGGCGCTGTTCGACCGCTCCACCACGGCGCGTTTCAAGGGCGACATCCTGCTGCTCGACAAGCACGGCGAGGTCATTGCCGATTCCTCGCGGATCACTCCGCTGCCGGGAAATTTCGCCGATCGCGATTACTTTCTCGCCCATGCCTTCAACCGCGACACCGGCATGTTCATCAGCCGCCCGTTCAAACCCCGTTGCGACTGCGACGACGCGGATCAGTGGCGCATCAGTTTCAGCCGGCGCATTTCCTCGGACACTGGCGAATTCCTGGGCGTGGCCGTGGCGTCGATGAAGCTCGACTACTTCGACCAGTTGTTCAACAGTCTCGATATCGGCGTCGACAGCACCCTGAACATCATCAACAACGACGGCATTCTGCTGGCCCAGAAGCCTTATCTGCAGAGCGACTCGATCGGCAAGAGCTTCGCCAACCGCCCCAACGTGGTGCGGATCCTGCGCGACCGCAGCGGCAATGGCAGCTTCAACAGCATTTCGAGCATGGATCACCAACAACGCCTGTATACCTATTCCCAGGTCGGCAACCTGCCGCTGACGGTGATCGTTGCACTGTCGAGCGATGAGGTGTTCGGTGCCTGGCGACGCACGGCCATTCTGATCAGCGGCGCCACCGGCGTCCTGTGTGTGGGGCTGCTATGGCTGACCTGGCTGTTGGCCCGGGAGCTGCGCCTGCGGCAACGAGCCGAACACGAGCTGGCGCAACTGGCCGCCACCGATGCCCTGACCGGTGTCGCCAACCGGCGCATGCTCGATCAGTCGCTGCGTCATGAATGGTTTCGTGCCCAGCGTTCGGGCAAACCCTTGTCGCTGCTGATGATCGACGCCGATCACTTCAAGGCCTTCAACGACCGGCACGGCCATCAGGCCGGGGATCAGGCATTGCGTGAACTGGCCAGGGTCATTACCGCCAATGTGCGCCGCCCGGCGGACCTGGTGGCGCGTTATGGCGGTGAAGAGTTCTCGGTGGTTCTGGCGGAAACCGACAGCGCCGGCGCGCAGCAGATTGCCGAGCATGTGCGGGCCGCTGTCGAACAATTGCCGCGCCTGGAGGGCGATGACAGGCCGATGACGGTGAGCATCGGGATCGGTACCTGGACAGCGGCCAGTGAAATCAGTCTGGAACAACTGCTGTTCGCGGCAGACCGGGCGCTGTATCAGGCCAAGGAAGGAGGCCGGAATCGGGTTGTCATGGCTTGATGCCGGGGCGGCCTTTCCGGCCCCATCGCTGGCACAGCCAATACAAAGCCTGCAGGCATAAAAAAAGGCCACCCAAGGGTGGCCTTCAAAAAACTAGAGAGGTTTTTTACCTACACTGCCGCAACCGGGCGCATGTAAGAGATCGGTGCAGTGCTGGCGTCTTCGAACGTCACGACTTCCCAGGCATCTTTCTGCTCAATCAGTTTGCGCAGAAGCTGGTTGTTCAGTGCGTGGCCGGACTTGAAGCCCTTGAACTCACCAATCAGGCTGTTGCCCAGCAGGTACAGGTCGCCAATGGCATCGAGGATCTTGTGCTTCACGAATTCGTCTTCGTAGCGAAGGCCGTCTTCGTTCAGTACGCCATCGGCATCGACCACGATCGCGTTTTCAACGCTGCCGCCGAGTGCGAGGTTGTGCTTGCGCAGGTACTCGATGTCACTCATGAAACCGAAAGTACGCGCGCGGCTGACTTCTTTTACGAACGAAGTGCTGGAAAAGTCCACGCTTGCACTTTGCGTGCGGTCCCGGAATACCGGGTGATCGAAATCGATCTCGAAGCTCACCTTGAATCCGTCGAAAGGGACGAAAGTGGCGCGCTTGTCGCCGTCTTCCACTGTCACTTCACGCAGGATGCGGATGAATTTCTTGGCGGCGTCCTGTTCTTCCAGGCCTGCCGATTGAATCAGGAATACGAAAGGTCCTGCGCTACCGTCCATGATCGGGACTTCGGACGCGGAGAGCTCGACGTAGGCGTTATCGATGCCCAGGCCAGCCATGGCCGAGAGCAAGTGCTCTACCGTGTCCACTTTGACGTCGCCGTTGATCAGCGTCGTCGACATAGTGGTTTCACCGACGTTTTCCGCGCGGGCAGGAATCTGCACCACAGGGTCGAGGTCAGCGCGACAAAACACAATGCCAGTGTCGACAGGCGCAGGCTTGAGGGTCAGGTAGACCTTCTCCCCGGAGTGCAGGCCTACACCTGTGGCACGGATAATATTTTTCAGTGTGCGTTGTTTAATCATGGCTTGGGCCGCTTCAGCGCAAATTGCGAACTGGTATCAACAAAGGCTGGCGATAATATCAGACCGAGCCTTTGCTGAACACCAATCACCTTCATAGCCCTGATACATTCCATCAATCAGCCTGACGACGCAGGAAGGCCGGGATGTCCAGGTAATCCAGGTCATCTTGCGGATTCATCTTCGCGGCAGTCGCAGCACCGGCCTGAGCCTGGTTGCGCATGACGGTCGGACGGTCCAGATCACGGTAGTTCACGGCAGGTTGTTCCTGACGCGCAGGCGCCTGCTGTTGCACCGGAGCGGCAGCCATGGTGGTGTGAACGGTGTTGTCGATGACCTTCACAGGCTTCTCGATTTTGGCGCCCAGACCGGTGGCAACCACGGTGACGTGCAGCTCGTCGCGCATGTCCGGATCGATCACGGTACCGACCTTGACCATCGCGTGCTCGGACGCGAAGGCTTCGATGATCGAACCCACGTCGGAGTACTCGCCGAGGGACAGGTCAGGACCGGCAGTGATGTTCACCAGGATGCCGCGCGCGCCCTGCAGGTTCACGTCTTCCAGCAGCGGGTTGCGGATGGCCGCTTCGGTGGCTTCACGTGCACGGTTCGGACCACTGGCGCAGCCGGTGCCCATCATCGCCATGCCCATTTCGCTCATCACGGTGCGTACGTCGGCGAAGTCGACGTTGATCATGCCCGGACGCTTGATGATGTCGGAGATACCGCGAACGGCACCGGCCAGTACATCGTCAGCCTTGGCGAAAGCCGACAGCAGGCTTGCGTCTTTACCGAGGATGGTCAGCAGCTTCTCGTTGGGAATGGTGATCAACGAGTCGACGCTTTCGGAAAGCATGCGGATGCCTTCGTCGGCGATCTGCATGCGCTTGCGGCCTTCGAACGGGAACGGACGGGTCACGACCGCAACGGTCAGGATGCCCAGTTCCTTGGCCACTTCGGCGATGATCGGCGCTGCACCGGTACCGGTACCGCCGCCCATGCCGGTGGTGATGAACACCATGTTGGTGCCGGCCAGCACTTCAGCGATGCGCTCGCGATCTTCCAGCGCAGCCTGACGGCCGACTTCCGGGTTGGCGCCGGCGCCCAGGCCCTTGGTCACGCCGGTGCCCAGTTGCAGGATGGTACGCGCGCCGATGTTTTTCAGCGCCTGAGCATCGGTGTTGGCGCAAATGAACTCGACGCCTTCGATGTTGCTCTTGACCATGTGGTTGACAGCGTTGCCGCCGCCACCGCCAACACCGATAACCTTGATTACCGGGCTTGCGGGGATGTTGTCTACGAGTTCGAACATTTTCCCTCTCCTTACATTCTCTAGTTTTTTCGCCTACTGCATTTTGTTGCGGTGTTGCGGTAAAGCTTCAGAAGTTGCCTTGAACCCACTTCTTCAAACGGTCCAGCAACGGTGCCTGAGGCTCATCGTTGCTGTAGCTGTCGCGGCTGCCGATGCCCGAGAACGAGATCCCGTCGGACTGCTTCTGCAGGCCGTACATCAGCAGGCCCACGCCAGTGGAATAGATCGGGTTGCGCACCACGTCATCCAGGCCCTTAACGCCGTGCGGCACACCGAGGCGTACCGGCATGTGGAAGATTTCCTCGGCCAGTTCGGTGGCGCCTTCCATCTTCGACGTACCGCCGGTCAGCACGATGCCGGCCGGAATCAGGTCTTCGTAGCCGCTGCGGCGCAGCTCGGCCTGGATCAGGGTGAACAGCTCGTCGTAGCGCGGCTCGACCACTTCGGCCAGGGCCTGACGGGACAGTTCGCGTGGCGGACGGTCGCCGACGCTCGGCACCTTGATGGTCTCGCCGGCACCGGCCAGTTTGGCCAGGGCGCAGGCGTAGCGGATCTTGATCTCTTCGGCGTACTGGGTCGGGGTACGCAACGCCATGGCGATGTCGTTGGTCACCTGATCGCCGGCAATCGGGATCACGGCCGTGTGACGGATCGCGCCTTCGGTGAAGATCGCGATGTCGGTGGTGCCGCCGCCGATGTCGACCAGGCACACGCCGAGCTCTTTTTCGTCGTCGGTCAGTACCGAGTAGGCCGAAGCCAGTTGCTCGAGAATGATGTCGTCGATTTCCAGACCGCAGCGACGCACGCATTTTTCAATGTTCTGCGCGGCGTTGACGGCGCAGGTGACCACGTGGACCTTGGCTTCCAGGCGCACGCCGGACATGCCCAGTGGCTCGCGCACGCCTTCCTGGTTATCGATCACGTAGTCCTGCGGCAGGGTGTGCAGCACTCGTTGGTCAGCCGGAATCGCCACGGCCTGGGCGGCGTCGAGTACGCGCTCCAGGTCAGCCGAGCTGACTTCGCGATCACGGATCGCCACGATGCCGTGGGAGTTCAGGCTGCGAATGTGGTTGCCCGCCACGCCGACGAACGCCGAGTGAATGCGGCAGCCCGCCATCAACTGGGCTTCTTCGATCGCGCGCTGGATCGATTGCACGGTGGACTCGATGTTCACCACCACGCCTTTCTTCAGGCCGCGGGACGGATGGGTGCCGATCCCGACGATATCGAGCGTGCCGTCGTCCGCAACCTCGCCGACCAGCGCCACCACTTTGGAGGTGCCGATATCGAGACCGACGATCATTTTGCCGCTTTGCACGTTTGCCATGGGTCCTGCCTCTTCTTAATTCTTTGCGACAGCGGGTTGGGCTGTCGTCGGCGCTACGGGTTCCCGCCAGCCAACAGCGAGGCCGTTGGCGTAGCGCAGATCGATACGCGCAATGTTCGTAATCTGGTCTTTAAGCGTCTTGTCGTAGATGGCAATAAAGCGGCGCATCTTTTCCACCAGGTTGCCGCGTCCCAGCAGCAACTCGATGCCGGGGCCGGAACTGCCGGCACCGGTGGTCAGGAACCAGCTGCCACGTTCGCGCAATTCCAGGCGCGCGATCGAGAAGCCCAACGGCCGGAGCATCTGGCTCAGCACCTGATACTGCTGCATCACTTGCTGCTGGGCCCGCTGTGGGCCGAACAACTGCGGCAGGTGTTCGTAGTTCGCCAGCTCCTTGGGCGTGAACGCCTGGCCCTGGTTGTTGAGCAGCGACTCGTCACCCCAACGGGCCACCGGCAGTTGCTCTTCGAGGCGAATCACCACCTGGTCCGGCCACACGCGACGGACTTCGGCGTGGGCGATCCAGGGCATCTGTTCCAGCTCCGAGCGCATGCTGGCCAGGTCGATGGTGAAGAAGCTCGACGTCACATACGGGGCGATCCGCTGCTGCACCGCCTGCTGGCTGATGTAGCTCAGGTCACCCTGTACGGCGATCCTGGTGATCGGTCGGTCGGCGTACGGCAGCAGACGCTGCGCGCCTTCGTAGGTGCCGAAACCGAGCGCTACCAGCAGCACCGGCCAGAACAGACCTTTGAGGAACCCGAAATTGGCTTTCGGCAGGCGCGCGGACATCGGCTCTTTGGCCACCATTCGGCTGGCACCCCGTGGCACCGGCTTGCGGCCGGGTGCGGGTGGCTGATGTCTGAGCTGTGCGCCTTGCATGGTCTTAACCTCGCGCCTCTTTTTGGCCATCGGCATCGACACTGGCGGCCAGGATGGCCAGGACCAGTTGCTGGAAATCCAGACCGGCCGCTTTCGCCGCCATCGGTACCAGGCTGTGGTCGGTCATGCCGGGAGCCGTGTTGACTTCCAGGAACCAGAATTTGCCGTCGGCGTCCTGCATCACGTCCGCCCGACCCCAACCTGCGATCCCCAGCGCCTCGCAGGCTTGCGCCGTGAGGTCCATGAGTTCTTTTTCCTTGGCGGCATCGAGCCCGCACGGAATCCGGTACTGGGTATCGTTGGCGATGTACTTGGCGTCGTAGTCGTAGAACGTGTGCGGTGTACCCAGGGCGATAGGAGGCAACACCTGGTCACGCAGGGTGGCGATGGTGAACTCCGGACCGTGGATCCATTGCTCGACCAACACTTGCGAATCGTAGGTACTGGCCGCTTTCCATGCGTCGATCAACTCGGACGCAGAACTCACTTTGGCCATCCCGATACTTGAACCTTCATGCGCCGGTTTGACGATCAAAGGGAAGCCCAGTTCCGTCGCTGCCGAAATACAATCGGCCTCGCTGCGCAGCACGGCGTGGCGCGGCGTCGGAATGCCCAGCGTGTGCCAGACCTGCTTGGTGCGCAGCTTGTCCATGGCCAGCGCCGACGCGAGGATGCCGCTGCCGGTGTACGGAATGCCGGCCACTTCGAGCAGGCCCTGCATGCTGCCGTCTTCACCGCCACGACCATGGAGGATGATGAAGGCGCGGTCGATCTTTTCACTCAGCAGACGCTGCAGAATGTCGGCGCCGACATCGATCCCGAACGCGTCCACACCGGCGCTCTGCAATGCAGAGAGCACGGCGTTGCCGGACTTCAGCGAGACTTCACGTTCGGCACTCAGACCGCCGAACAGCACGGCGACACGGCCGAAGTCTTTCGGCGCAATGGTGGAGAACAGGTTGGCGTAGGCAGCAGTCATTTCAACTTCCCCTCGACCGGTGCGGCCACGGCACCGGCGAACAGCTCGCTTTTCAACAGTTTCGGTGCGAGACCGCCGATATCACCGGCGCCCTGGCACAGCAGAATGTCGCCGGCACGCAGCAGCGGCTTGACCAGCGGCGCCAGATCGACACCGCGCTCGATGTAGATCGGGTCCAGCTGACCACGCTGACGGATGCTGTTGCACAGCTTGCGGCTGTCGGCACCCGGAATCGGCTCCTCACCGGCCGGATAGACTTCCATCAGCAGCAGCACGTTGGCATCGGCCAGTACCTGGACGAAATCGTCATACAGGTCGCGGGTACGGCTGTAGCGGTGCGGCTGATAGACCATCACCAGACGGCGCTCAGGCCAGCCACCGCGCACGGCCTTGATCACGGCCGCGACTTCGGTCGGGTGGTGGCCGTAGTCGTCGACCAGCATCACGTTGCCGCCGTCCACCGGCAGTTCGCCGTAGACCTGGAAGCGGCGACCGACACCCTGGAACCCGGACAGCCCCTGGACGATGGCTTCATCGCTGACGCCCTCGTCGGTGGCGATGCAGATGGTCGCCAGGGAATTCAGCACGTTGTGGTTGCCCGGCATGTTCACGGACACATCCAGCGGCTCGCGATCAGGGCGCAGCACGGTGAAGAAGGTCTGCATGCCCTGTTGGCGCACGTTGATGGCGCGCACGTCGGCGTCTTCGCTGAAGCCGTAGGTCACGGTCGGACGCTTCACCTGCGGCAGGATTTCACGCACCACCGGATCGTCCAGGCACATCACCGCCAGACCGTAGAACGGCAGGTTGTGCAGAAACTCGACGAAGGTTTTCTTCAGCTTGTTGAAGTCACCGTCGTAGGTCGCCATGTGGTCGGCGTCGATGTTGGTCACCACGGCCACCAGCGGTTGCAGGTGCAGGAAGCTGGCGTCGCTCTCGTCGGCCTCGGCGATCAGATAGCGGCTGGTGCCGAGCTGGGCATTGGTGCCCGCGGCATTCAGACGGCCCCCGATGACGAAGGTCGGGTCCAGGCCACCGGCGGCGAACACCGAAGCGATCAGGCTGGTGGTGGTGGTCTTGCCGTGAGTGCCGGCGACGGCGATGCCGTGGCGGTAGCGCATCAGCTCGGCGAGCATCTCGGCACGGGGCACCACCGGAATACGGCGCTCAAGGGCGGTCGCCACTTCCGGGTTGGAGGTGTTCACGGCACTCGACACCACCAGCACGTCGGCGGCAGCGGCGTTCTCGGCACGGTGGCCGATGAAGATCTGCGCACCGAAGGATTCCAGGCGCTCGGTAACCGGCGACGCCTTGAGGTCGGAACCGGACACGGCATAACCCAGGTTCAGCAGCACTTCAGCGATGCCACACATGCCCACGCCGCCGATCCCGACGAAGTGGATGCGACGGATGCGGCGCATTTCCGGTTGCGGCATGGCTTTCTGATTCTCAACCATGGGCCACCTCCAGACAGGTATCGACCACGCTGCGGGTGGCTTCGGGTTTTGCCAGACGGCGGGCCGCTCGGGCCATTTCTTCGAGTCGTTGCGGTTGCATCAAGACCTCTGTCAGGCGCGCGGCAAGGTCCGCGGCACCAGTCGTTCTTTGCGGCATCAGGAAGGCAGCGCCTTCGCGGGCCAGATAATCGGCGTTGCGGGTCTGGTGATCGTCGATCGCGTGGGGCAAGGGCACCAGCATCGACGGCAGACCGGCGGCGGCCAGCTCGCTGACGGTCAATGCGCCTGCACGGCACACCACGATGTCAGCCCAGCCATAGGCCTGAGCCATGTCCTTGATGAAGGGCTGCACCTGCGCATCCACGCCGGCGGCGCGGTAGCGCTCTGCAGTCACTTCATCGTGATTTTTGCCAGCCTGATGAAACACTTCCGGGCGCAAGTCGGCAGCGACTTGTGACAGGGCTTCAGGCAGCAACTTGTTCAACGGTTCTGCCCCCAGGCTTCCGCCCAGGATCAGCAAACGCGCCTTGCGTCCGGCCAGTGCCGGACGCGGTGTTTCGAGGAACAGCTCGCTGCGCACCGGGTTACCGGTGGTACGGCGGCTGTCCGACAGGGTAAAGGTGTCGGGGAACGCTTCACACACCCGGGCGGCGAACGGCACCAGCAACCGATTGGCGGTGCCGGCCACAGCGTTCTGTTCGTGAACGATCACCGGCACACCGGCCAGTTTGGCGGCGATCCCGCCGGGGCCGGTCACATAACCACCGAAACCGACCACGCACACCGGACGCAGGCGGCGAATGATCGCCCGTGCCTGCCACACCGACTTCAGCAGCATGAACGGTGCCTTGAGCAACGACAGCTTGCCCTTGCCGCGCAGGCCGGTGGCGTTGATGCGATGCAGCTCAAGGCCGGCGGCCGGCACCAGATCGTTCTCGATCCCCCGTGGCGTACCGAGCCAGTGCACGGTGTAGCCGCGCGCCTGGAATTCACGGGCACAGGACAGCGCCGGGAACACGTGACCACCGGTACCGCCGGCCATGATCAATACGTTAGCGCCCATGGTTCGGCTCCTCGGCGAAGTCGCTCTCATGGAATTCCATCTCTTCACTGCCCAGGTGGGTCCGGCTCTCCCACTCGATCCTCAGCAACAGGCCAAGGCAGGCACAGCAGATCACCAGGGAACTGCCGCCATAACTGAGGAACGGCAGGGTCAGGCCCTTGGTCGGCAACAGGCCGACGTTCACGCCGATGTTGATCAGGAACTGACCGATCCACAGGAACGACAGACCGTAGGCAACATACGCGGCAAAAAACTGTTTGGCTTTCTCGGCCCACAGACCGATGTACATGCCGCGGATACACACGAACACGAACAGCGCCACGGTGCACAGCGAACCCACCGCGCCCAGCTCTTCAGCGAGTACCGAGAACACGAAGTCGGTGTGGGCTTCCGGCAGGTAGAACTGCTTCTGCACGCTGTTGCCCAGACCAACGCCCAGCCACTCGCCGCGACCGAAGGCGATCAAGGCCTGGGACAACTGATAACCGGCACCGAACTGGTCGGCCCACGGGTCGGCAAAGTTGGTCAGACGTGCCATCCGGTACGGCTGCATCTGGATCAGCAACACCACCGCCGCCACCGCCAGCACCACCATCAGCGAGAACCGGAACAGCCCGACCCCGCCGAGAAACAGCATCGCCGCTGCGGCGCCCATCATCACGACGGTGGCGCCGAAGTCCGGCTCCATCAGCAACAGGCCGGCCATCGGCAGCAGCACGATGAACGGCTTGAAGAAACCCATCCAGCTTTCGCGTACTTCCTTCTGGCGACGCACCAGATAACCGGCGAGATAGATCACCACGAACACCTTGGCGATCTCGGACGGTTGTACGTTGAAGAAGCTGAAACCGATCCAGCGCATCGAGCCGTTCACTTCACGACCGATCCCGGGGACGATCACCATCACCAACAGGCCAAACGCGCCGATCAGCATCATCCAGCCCAGACGCTGCCAGGTGGCGATCGGAATCATCATGGTGACGATGCACGCGCCCAGCCCCAGCACCACGTAGATCAGATGACGGGTCATGTAGTAGAGCGCACTGCCCGACTGCACGGCACCGACCTCGGTCGATGCCGAAGCGATCATGATCAGGCCCAGGCCGAGCAGCGCGAGGCAACCGGCGAGCATCGGGAAATCGAGGTCGATCCCGCGTCCGGTGATGATCGGCGACGGATACGGCTTGATGATGTTTCGCAGGCTCATGCCAGATCCTCCACGGCGCGGACGAACTGGTGACCACGGTCTTCGTAATTCTTGAACATGTCGAAACTGGCGCAGGCCGGCGACAGCAGCACCACATCACCCGGCCGGGCGGCGGCACGGCATTTTTCCACGGCGTCGATCAGTGTAGTGGCACGGATCAGCGGCACGGCGTCGCCGATGGCCTGACCGATCCTGTCGGAGTCGCGGCCCATCAGGACCACGGCTCGGCAATGGGCTGCCGCCGGATCACGCAGATCCTTGAAATCGGCACCCTTGCCGTCGCCACCGGCGATCAGCACGACCTTGCCGCTGATGTCCGCACCCAGGCCCTCGATGGCGGCCAGTGCGGCGCCGACGTTGGTGGCTTTGGAGTCGTTGTAGTAGCCGACGCCATCCAGGTCACGCACCCACTGGCAACGGTGTTCGAGGCCGGCGAAGTTGCGCAGGGCCGCGAGCATGGCATCGAACGGCAGACCGACCGCATGCCCCAGCGCCAGCGCCGCCAGAGCATTGGACTGGTTGTGGGCACCACGAATCTTCAGCTCTCGTACCGGCATCAGGTTCTGGAATTCGAAGGCCAGGTATTTCTCGCCGTTCTCTTCGCGCAGACCGAACGCCTTGAAGTCGGGTTTGGTCAGGCCGAAGGTCCAGCATGGCTGGCCCTCGCCCATCAGCGGTCGGGTCAGGGCGTCCTGACGGTTGACCACGAACTGCTTCGCGCCGCGGAAGATCCGGTGCTTGGCCAGGTGATAGGCCGGCAGACCGCTGTAGCGATCCATGTGGTCTTCGCTGATGTTGAGCACGGTCGCGACTTCGGCGTTGAGCTGATCGGTGGTTTCCAGCTGGAAGCTCGACAGTTCCATGACATACAGCTCGACATCATCGCTGAGCAGATCCAGTGCCGGCGTACCGAGGTTGCCGCCAACGGCCACACGCTTGCCGGCTGCTGCTGCCATCTCGCCAACCAGGGTGGTGACGGTGCTTTTCGCATTGGAACCGCTGATGGCCACGATCGGCGCCTTCGCGTTACGCGCGAACAGCTCGATGTCACCGGACAGTTTCACGCCGCGGGCGGCGGCGGCTTGCAGGGCCGGGGTCGCGAGCGCCAGGCCGGGACTCACGTAGAGCTCGTCGGCACGGCACAGGAACTCGACGTCCAGCTCGCCACAACGCACTTCCACGTGCGGATAGTCACGCTGGAGCGTGGCCAGTTCCGGTGGATTTTCCCGCGTATCGGCCACGGCAAACGCCACGCCCCGGTTCGCCAGGAAGCGAACCAGGGACATGCCGCTCTTGCCGAGGCCGACAACGATGCGGAAGTGGTCAGAAGCGATCAGAGACACTCGTTCTACCTCAGCTTCAGGGTGGCAAGGCCGATCAGCACGAGAATCACGGTGATGATCCAGAAACGGACGATCACGCGCGGCTCGGGCCAGCCCTTGAGTTCAAAGTGGTGGTGGATCGGCGCCATGCGGAACACACGGCGACCGGTCAGTTTGAAGGACGCCACCTGAATGACGACTGACAGGGTTTCCATCACGAACACACCGCCCATGATGAACAGGACGATTTCCTGACGGACGATCACCGCGATGGTGCCCAGGGCTGCGCCCAACGCCAGTGCGCCGACGTCGCCCATGAAGACTTGCGCCGGATAGGTGTTGAACCACAGGAAGCCCAGACCCGCACCGATCAGCGCGCCGCAGAACACGATCAGCTCGCCTGCGCCCGGTACGTACGGGATCAACAGGTATTCAGCGAATTTCACGTTACCCGACAGATAGCAGAAGATCCCCAGGCCACCGCCGACCATCACCGTCGGCATGATCGCCAGACCGTCGAGGCCGTCGGTCAGGTTGACCGCGTTGCTCGAGCCGACGATCACGAAGTAGGTCAGCACGATGAAAGCGGCGCCCAGCGGAATGCTGTAGTCCTTGAGCATCGGCAGGATCAGGGTGGTCTCCACCGGCGTGGCGGCAGTCATATAAAGGAAGATCGCCGCGCCGAGGCCAAACACCGATTGCCAGAAATATTTCCAGCGACTTGGCAGGCCACGGGAGTTCTTCTCGATCACCTTGCGGTAGTCATCGACCCAGCCGATGGCGCCGAACAGCAGGGTCACCAGCAGCACGACCCATACATAACGATTGCTCAGGTCAGCCCACAACAGGGTACTGACACCGATGGACGACAGAATCAGTGCGCCACCCATGGTCGGCGTACCGGATTTGGACAGGTGCGATTGCGGGCCGTCGTTACGGACGGCTTGACCGATCTGACGGTTCTGCAGGGTGCGGATCATCCACGGGCCGTAGCACAGCGACAGGACCAGCGCGGTCAGCACACCGAGAATCCCGCGCAGGGTCAGGTACTGGAAGACCGCGAAGCCTTTGTAGAACTGTTGCAGATACTCCGCTAGCAGCAGCAGCATTAATGTTTCTCCAGACTGGTCCCGCACAGGGCCGCAACGATGTTTTCCATCGCCGCGCTGCGCGAACCCTTGATCAAAATGGTGGTGTTTTTGTCCTGTTCGGCGCCCAGGGCCTGGATCAGTTCGGCCTGCGTGCCGAAGTGATGCGCCTCTTTGCCGAATGCGTTCACGGCGTGGACCATGTTCGGCCCGACAGCGTAAAGCGCGGAAACCTTGCCCCGGGCGTATTCGCCCACGTCGCGGTGCCCCTGCTCCGCCCAGTCGCCCAACTCGCCGATATCCCCGAGCACCAGAACGGTGCGGCCGGAAAAGCCGGCGAGTATATCAACGGCCGCGCACATGGAGGTGGGGTTCGCGTTGTAAGTGTCATCAATCACGCGCATACCGTTTTTCGCCAGTTGCGCAACGGTGCGTCCCTTGACCGGCTGGACCGCGCCAAGCCCGGTGACGATGCCGAACAGCGACACGCCCAGAGCGTGAGCGGCTGCAGCGGCGGCCATGGCATTGGCGACGTTGTGCGTGCCCAGCAGGTTCAACTGAACAGGCTCGACACCTTCAGGTGTATGCAGGTTGAAGGACGGGCAACCACGGGCGTCGGTGCTCAGGTCGCTGGCGTAAAAATCTGCCTGGGGATTGCTCAGGGAGAAGGTCAGCACTTTGCGTGCGCCGGCGCGGGTCTTCCAGATACCGAAGGCCTTGTCGTCGAAGTTCAATACGGCAATACCATCCGCCGCCAGACCATCGATGATCTCGCCTTTGGCCTCGACGATTTTTTCCGGACCGCCGAACTCACCGACGTGTGCAGTGCCGGCATTGTTCAGAATCGCCACGTGCGGCCGGGTCAGGCCGACGGTGTAGGCGATTTCGCCCAGACGCGAGGCGCCCAGTTCGATCACGGCCGCCGTATGTTCCGGAGCCAGCTCGAGCAGGGTCAACGGTGCGCCCAGATCGTTGTTCAGGTTGCCACGAGTGGCGAGCACGGCACCGCGGGTGCGCAGGATGCTGGCGAGCATTTCCTTGACCGTTGTCTTGCCGCTGGAGCCGGTGATCGCCGCGACCGGCCGAGTGAACGCAGCACGGTTCAACGCCCCCAACTGGCCGAGGGCCTGACGGGTGTCCTTGACCAGCAGCTGCGGCAGTGTACTGTCGCCGACTTCGCGTTCGACCAGTGCAGCGACCGCGCCTTTGGTGGCGACCTCATTCAGATAATCATGACCGTCGAAACGCGGGCCGGTCAGGGCGATAAACAGCTGGCCGGCCTTGATGGCACGGCTGTCGATGCTCACGCCGTCAAAACTGGCGTCCGCGCTGATCAGTCGTGCGTCGAGAGCATTGGTCAGCTCACTGAGTTTCAGGGCCTTAAGCATGGGCAACCTCCCAGGCGGTCAGGGCATGATCGGCCTCGACCAGATCAGAGAAGGCGTGGCGAACGCCGTTGATTTCCTGATAGTCCTCGTGCCCCTTGCCGGCCAGGACAACCACGTCATCGGCCGATGCGCTGGCGATCAGTTGCGCGATGGCCTGGCCACGACCGGCCACGAATGTCACGTTATCCACAGCCGTGAAGCCGGTGCGAATGTCTTCAAAAATGACGGCTGGATCTTCGGTGCGTGGATTGTCATCAGTGACCAGCACGCGATCGGCCAGACGCTCGACCACTTCGGCCATCAACGGACGCTTGCCGCGATCACGATCACCGCCACAGCCGAACAGGCACAGCAACCGGCCTTTGACGTGCGGGCGCAGTGCGGTCAGGACTTTTTCCAGCGCATCCGGCGTGTGGGCGTAATCGACCACCACCAGAGGTTGTGTGCCACCGCCAAGACGCTGCATGCGTCCGGCCGGGCCTTCGAGTTTCGGCAGCACGTCGAGGATTTCGTCGAGGGCGTAATCCAGCCCCAGCAATGCACCGACAGCAGCCAGTACGTTGCTCAGGTTGAAACGCCCCAGCAGCGTGCTGCGCAGATGATGTTCGCCCTGGGGCGTGACCAGCGTGGCACGCACGCCATGGTCGTCGAACTGCGCTTCACGAACATACAGATAAGCGCTGCTGTCGAGCAGGCTGTAAGTGATCAGGCGCGACTCACGCTTTTCAGCGGCCAGTTGCCGGCCGAAATCGTCGTCCAGATTGACGACACGGCACTTCAGGTCATTCCAGGCGAAGAGCTTGGCCTTGGCCGCTGCGTACGCCTCCATGGTGCCGTGGTAATCGAGATGATCACGGGACAGGTTGGTCATCACCGCCACATCAAACGCCAGCGCGGTGACCCGCCCCTGATCCAGACCGTGGGACGAGACTTCCATGGCCACGGCTTTGGCACCGGCCTTTTTCAGGTCGCCCAGCGTCGCCTGCATCGCAATCGGATTCGGTGTGGTGTGCATTCCACTCTGCAGCGAGCCATGAAAGCCGGAGCCGAGAGTACCGACGATGCCGCAATGCTGGCCGAGAAGATCCAGCGCCTGAGCCACCAATTGGGTCACGCTGGTCTTGCCGTTGGTGCCGGTGACGCCCACCAGATTCAGATGATGGCTGGGTTCACCGTAAAAACGACCGGCGATATCCGACAGCTGCGCTGCCAGGCCCTTGACCGGAATCAGCGGCACATCAGTGATCGGCAGCACGGTGGCGCCTTCCACTTCGTAAGCGACCGCCGCTGCGCCACGCGCCAGCGCATCGGCAATGTGTGCACGGCCATCGAACTTGCCGCCCGGCACCGCGAGGAACAGGTCACCTGCGCGCACGTTGCGGCTGTCGAGAGCCAACTCACGGATCAGCAGATCGTGGCCGGCGTGGGGGAAAATCTTGTTCAGACTCAGAGACATCAGCCGCGCCCTCCATTGGCTTTCAGCGGAACGACCGGGGTGGCGTTGGCTTGTTGGGTGGTCGGCAGGTTGTCCGGGGTGATGTTCATCAGGCGCAGGGTGCCGGACATCACACGGCTGAACACCGGCGCCGATACCAGACCACCGAAGTAACCGGCCTTGGTCGGCTCATCGATCACGACAACGATGGCGTAACGCGGATCGCTCATCGGGCCGAAACCGGCGAACAGCGAGCGATAGGAGTTTTCGGCATAGCCCTTGGTGCCGACCGAGGTCTTGCGCGCCGTACCCGACTTGCCGGCCACGTGATAGGCCGGCACCTGCGCACGGAATACGCCGCGTGGCGCTTCGATCACCTGTTGCAGCATGCCTTGCATGGTTTTCGCCACAGCTTCCGGCAGCACCTGAGTGGTCTGCGGCGCCTTGTCGGTTTTGATCAGTGTCAGCGGCGCGAGACGACCGTTGTTGGCCAGCGCCGAGAACGCGTGCACCAGCTGAATCGCGGTGACCGAAACACCGTAGCCGTAGGACAGCGTTGCGGTTTCAGCCTTGCGCCACTCGCGGTAGTTCGGCAGGTTGCCGACACGTTCGCCCGGGAAGCCGAGACCGGTGTCCTGCCCTAGGCCGACTTTCTGTGCGAGACGGAAAATGGTTTCGCCACCAATGTCGAATGCGACCTTGCTCATGCCAACGTTACTGGAATTGATCAGAATTCCGGTCAGGTCAAGCACCGGACCTTCGGTCTTGGATACGTCCTTGATGGTGTATTTGCCGATCTGCAGGGAGCCCGGATACACCTCGACGGTGTCGCTCGGTTTCCAGCGCCCGGTCTCGATCGCGGCGCTCATCGAGATCGCCTTCATGGTCGAGCCCGGCTCGAACACGTCGATCATTGCGCGGTTACGCATCATCGCCGGCTGCAGGTTGCGACGGTTGTTCGGGTTGTAGGTCGGCTGGTTGACCATGGCGAGGATCTCGCCGGTTTTCACATCCATGATCACCAGACTGCCGGCCTTCGCGCCGTTCTCGATGATCGCGTTGCGCAGTTCGCGGTTGGCCAGGTATTGCAGGCGCAGGTCAATGGACAACGCCAAGGGCTTGCCGGCCTTGGCGTTCTTGGTGACCTGGACATCCTTGATCAGCCGACCGCGCCGATCCTTGATGACCTGTCGCTTGCCGGGTACGCCGGCCAGCCACTCGTCATAGGCCAGTTCGACGCCTTCGCGGCCATGGTCGTCAATATCGGTAAACCCGACCATGTGCGCGGTGACCTCACCGGCCGGATAGAACCGGCGGAATTCTTCGATGCCATAGACGCCCGGCACTTTCAGGTCGAGCACGGCCTGGCCCTGCTCGGGGGTCAGCCCGCGCACCAGATAAATGAATTCCTTGTTGGCCTGGGCTTCGAGACGTTCGGCCAGGGCTTTCGGATCCTGCCCCAGCGCGGCTGCCAGTGCCGGCCATTTTTCCTTGGCCAGTTGCATTTCCTTGGCGTTGGCCCACAACGTGGTCACCGGCGTACTCACTGCCAGAGGCTCGCCATTGCGATCGGTGATCAGGCCACGGTGCGCCGGAATCGGAATATGACGAACGCTGCGCGCATCGCCCTGGCCCTTGAGGAAGTCACGGTCGATCACCTGCAGGTCGATGATTCGCCAGCAGATCGCGGCCACCATCATGCCCAGCAGACCGACCACCAGACGGAAGCGCCACGGGAACAGTGCCCCTTCGAGTTTCATCATGGCGCCACCATCTTCACGTCAGCCGCGCCGGGGATGTGCATCTTCAGTTGTTCGGTGGCCAGCACTTCGATCCGGCTGTGGGCGGTCCAGGTGCTTTGCTCGAGAATCAGGCGACCCCACTCGGCCTGCGCCTTGTCGCGCACGCTGAGTTCGTTGTAAAGGGTGTTGAGCAACTGCCGGTTCCAGTGAGCGCTATAGGAAACGCCGATGGCCGACACGAGCACGCCGATGAAGAGCAGCAGCATGATGAAGCTGCCGCCGGGCAGTGGCTTGGCGAAAAGCTTGCTCACCGGAGTTTCTCCGCGACGCGCATGACGGCGCTACGAGAACGAGGGTTGGCCTTGAGTTCGGCGTCCGAGGCCGTTTGCGCCTTGCCATGGATCTTGATTTTCGGTTCGAAGGCAACGTGGCGAACCGGCAGGTTGCGTGGCAGATTGTCGGCTTCGCCTTTCACCAGCTTGCGCATGAACAGTTTGACGATGCGGTCTTCCAGCGAGTGGAAGCTGATCACGACCAGACGGCCGCCCACTTCCAGGCAGTCCAGCGCGGCTTCAAGACCCGCCTCCAGATCGCCCAGTTCGTTGTTGACGTGAATGCGCAGGCCCTGGAATGCGCGGGTGGCCGGGTTCTTGCCTTTTTCCCACGCCGGGTTGGCGACTTTCAGGACTTCGGCCAGGTCGGCGGTGCGCTCGAACGGGGTGATGTCACGGCGCTCGACCACGGCACGCGCCATGCGACCGGAGAAGCGCTCCTCACCATACTCCTTGAATACCCGGGCGATTTCTTCCACCGGCGCGGTATTGACGAACTCGGCTGCGCTGATCCCACGAGACGGATCCATGCGCATGTCCAGCGGACCGTCATTGAGGAAGCTGAAACCGCGCTCGGCATCGTCAAGCTGCGGCGAAGAAACGCCGAGATCGAGCAGAATGCCGCTGACCTTGCCGGCCAGACCGCGCTCGGCAACTTCCGAGCCGAGTTCGGCAAAGCTGCGCTGCACAACGACAAAGCGGCCGTCTTCGGCCGCTAGCGTTTGCCCGGTAGCAATCGCTTGAGGATCCTTGTCGAACCCGATGAGCCGACCATCCGGTCCGAGCTTGCTGAGAATCAGCCGGCTGTGCCCGCCGCGTCCGAACGTACCATCCAGATAGCAGCCATCAGGACGTACGGCGAGAGCCTCGACGGCTTCGTCAAGCAGTACGGTGATGTGGTTAAAGCCGCTATCAATAGTCACAGGATCAGATCACGCAGTTCGTCAGGCATGGCGCCCGGTTGTTGTATGGCAGCCAGGTCAGCGGCAGAAACCGCATTCCAGGCATCTTCGTCCCACAGTTGGAACTTGTTCAGTTGACCGACCAGCATCGCGCGCTTGTCCAGCTTTGCGTATTCGCGCAGGCGCGGCGGAACCAGAAAACGACCACTGCCGTCGAGTTCGAGGTCGACGGCGTTACCAATCAATAAACGCTGCAGACGACGGTTCTCTTCGCGGAGCGAAGGAAGCGCGCGCAACTTGGTTTCAATAATTTCCCACTCATCGAGCGGGTAGACACACAGGCACGGATCAACGGCATCGATGGTCACGATCAACTGGCCGGAACTACGCGAAACGAGCTCGTCACGGTACCGGCTCGGCATGGCGAGACGGCCCTTTGCGTCGAGACTGATAGCGTTAGCTCCGCGAAACACGTCAGCGTTTCTCCAATTTTTATCGTTTTGAGCTCAAAAAACCCACTTCATGCCACTTTCCGCCACTTGCGCACACTATAGGAATGCGCCCACCACACCGTCAAGGCGCGGATCAAAGGAAAACCCTTACAGAACGGAGATTTAGGAGCATAAGAGGAGGAGCAACGAGAATCCGGCGGATGCTTTTATCCAATAACTTGAGACAGCACTGAGAGCTGCGCCCGAAAGTTAAAGTAATTTGTTAAGAGTAAGATTTTTTCGGTATTACAAAAGCGCTTCTGCTGTTGATTGAAGCAAGGTGGGAAATGGCTATTACTGCGGTTGCCGCTGCCGGAATTCCAGCGCAGGCCTGCTGATAATAAACAGCCCTGTCGTCTTTAATTCAAGCAGGGAAAAGAAAAAGGTGGAGAGTCGATCTGTAAGCCGGGTTCTGTCTTGAACAGTCATTCGTCTACGATGGCCATCACTGGACATCTTTAGCAACCTACCCGGTCCCAGCGCGGGCCACGCCTTGGGACCCTATTTGGTCTTGCTCCAAGTGGGGTTTACCTAGCCACGAACTGTTGCCAGACGTGCGGTGCGCTCTTACCGCACCTTTTCACCCTTACCGGTGCCGAAGCACTTAGGCGGTTATTTTCTGTGGCACTTTCCGTAGGCTCACGCCTCCCAGGCATTACCTGGCACTTCGCCCTATGGAGCCCGGACTTTCCTCCCCCCCCTAATTTTCATAGGGGGCAGCGACTGTCCGATCGACTCTCCGCCGCGCAGGTTAACGGCAGAGCGGCCGAAGAACAAGCGCTAATAGCCCGCGAACGGCTCTGCGCGACCGGTTACGTGTCTTTTTGCTGATCCAGCGCAACCTGATACAACACGTTTTTGCGCTCACCGGTGATTTGCGCCGCCAGCGCCGCCGCACGCTTGAGCGGCATCTCTTCGAGCAACAAATTGAGGATGCGCATGGCCTCGCTGCTGACGGCGTCTTCGGATTCCGGCGCGGTCCAGCCAGCCACCACCACAACACACTCGCCACGCTGCTGATTGCCATCCGCCTCGACGAACGCACGCAACTCGGCCAGCGGCAGGCCCTTGAGCGTTTCAAAGGTCTTGGTGATTTCCCGGGCGAGCAATGCCGGGCGATCTGCACCAAACACGGTTTCCATATCCTGCAGGCACTCGAGAATACGATGTGGTGCCTCGTAGAAGATCAGCGTGCGCGGCTCTTCCTTGATGGCTTCCAGGCGCGCCTTGCGGCCAACAGCCTTGGCCGGCAAAAAGCCCTCAAAGATGAAGCGGTCAGAAGGCAGCCCCGCTGCCGACAACGCTGCGATCAATGCACAGGCTCCCGGCACCGGCACCACATTGATCCCGGCGGCGCGCGCCTGGCGCACCAGGTGATAACCCGGATCGGAAATCAGCGGCGTACCGGCGTCGGAAATCAGCGCCACGTTATCGCCGGCCAGCAGACGCGTGATGAAACGACTCCCTTCATCACGCTCGTTGTGCTCATGACAGGCCGCCAGCGGCGTGCTGATGCCGAAATGCTGCATCAGGCGCTGGGAATGGCGGGTATCCTCTGCAGCGATCAGTGCGACCTCGCGCAGGATTTTCAACGCCCGGGCGCTGATGTCATCCAGGTTGCCGATGGGCGTCGCCACCACATAAAGCGAGCCCGCAGCGGAATTCAAAGCACCTGGAGCAGTCAAAGCGCACACCTCATGATCGGTAAAAGCCGCCATTGTAGCGCGTCGTACGACCGGCGATGCGATCGCGACAGACACGGTTTGTCGCACCATTGTGCGGTCGTGCAACATTTACATCAGCTAAATTGACGGTTTCACACCAGCAACATCGCGCCCCGGCCAGCGCTTGGGTACAATTCGACGCTAATTTGATCGAGTATCAGGAACACTTACATGATCGCTTGCCTGCGGCTGTTCACTGCCCTCTGCCTCGCTGCCTTGCTGGCGGCCTGCGCCAGCTCCCCTTCCTCCAGCCTTGGCGAACTTCCACGGACACCGGATGCCAGCATCGAGCAACTGCTCGAACAGGCCGCCCAGGCCAAATCGCCGGACAAGGCTGCACTGCTGCGCCTGAGCGCCGCAGACCTGGCTTACCGTCAGGGCAATGCCGGACAGTCCGCGCAGATCCTGCAACAAGTGCCGATGGAGCAACTCCAGCCAGGTCAGCAGGCCTTCGCCAGTACCCTGTCCGCCGAACTGGCGATGACCCGCAACCAGCCGAAAGCCGCGCTGGCAGCCCTGAATCACCCAAGCCTGCAACGCCTGAGTGAAATGTCGATTCCGCTGCAGGTTCGCGCCGGCACGGTTCACGCCCGTGCTCTCGAAGCCGATGGCCAGACATTGGCTGCCGCTCGCGAACGCATCTTCATCGCACCGATGCTCGAAGGCGAAGCCGCCAGCAAGAACCACGAAGCCATCTGGACCCTGATCGCCTCGCTGCCGACCGACCAATTGCAACCCAACGGGACCGACGACCTCGCAGGCTGGATGAGCCTGGCCCTGGCCGTGAAAACCGCCGGCACCCTGGAACAGCAACAGGCCGCCATCGACGATTGGCGTTCGCAGCACCCGAAACATCCGGCCGCCATCAACCTGCCGCTGCCACTGACCAAGCTCAAGGAGCTGGCCAGCCAGCCTCTGAGCAAGATCGCCCTGCTGCTGCCACAGGACGGCCAGCTGGCCTCGGTTGGCAAGGCTCTGCGTGACGGCTTCATGGCCGCGCACTACCAAGCCCAGCAAGCCGGGCAGAAACCACCGGCCATCGTGTTCTACGACAGCTCGCACCTGACCAGCATGGACGAGTTCTATCGCAAGGCCCAGGCAGACGGCGTGCAACTGGTCGTCGGGCCACTGGAAAAACCGCTGGTCAAACAGCTGAGCACCCGCCCGCAACTGCCGATCACCACTCTGGCGCTGAACTACAGCGAAGGCGACCAGGGCCCGGCGCAACTGTTCCAGTTCGGCCTCGCCGCTGAAGACGAAGCCCGCGAAGTCTCCCGTCGTGCCCGCGCCGACGGCCTGCACCGCGCCGCGATCATGGTGCCGAAAGGCGAATGGGGTGACCGCGTCCTGCGTGCATTCAGCCAGGACTGGCAAGCCAACGGCGGCAGCATTGTCGCCACCGAGCGCGTCGACCAGCCCGTGCAGCTGGCCCAGCAGATCGCCGACATGTTCCAGCTGCGCCAGAGCGAAGCCCGCGCCAAGAGCCTGCAGAATGCTGCCGGCACCAACGTCGCCGCACAGCCTTCGCGTCGCCAGGACATCGAGTTCATCTTCCTCGCCGCAACCCCTCAACAGGCCCAGCAGATCAAGCCGACCCTGAACTTCCAGTACGCCGGCGACGTGCCGGTCTACGCCACCTCCCACGTGTTCAGCGCCAGCGGCGACGTGAACCAGTACAACGACATGAACGGCGTACGCTTTTGCGAAACCCCATGGCTGCTGGATGCCAATGATCCGCTGCGCAAACAGGTCACCGCACAATGGCCGCAAGCCTCCGGCAGCCTCGGTCGCCTGTATGCGATGGGCGCGGATGCCTATCGCCTGGCCCCACGCCTGAGCCAGCTCAAGACCTTGCCGGACAGTCGCATCGAAGGCCTGTCGGGCAGCCTGGGCATGACCCAGAGCCAACGCGTCGTGCGCCAGTTGCCATGGGCACAGTTTGTCAGCGGCCAGATCCAGCGTCTGCCGGACACTCCGCGCTGATGCCTGACAGGTCACACCTGCAAAGCGGCAAGGATGCCGAGCGCCAGGCGCTCGAGCATCTGCAACACCAGGGTCTGCGCCTACTGGCGCAGAACTGGACATGCAAACGCGGCGAGCTTGATCTGGTCATGCTCGATGGCGATACAGTAGTATTCGTCGAAGTACGTTATCGAAAGAACACTCAATGGGGTGGCGCGCTCGCCAGTATCGACGGGCGCAAACGGCAGAAACTGATTTTTGCCGCACAATATTTTCTTCAGCACGAGTCGCGTTGGGCAAATTCCCCTTGCCGCTTCGACGTGGTGGCCATCGACAGCCATCAGGATCAGTTGAACTGGTTGCAGAATGCGTTCGACACTTGACTGCCTGCATCCAACAGACACTTTCACTCAACACTTTTGCTCTTTGCTTTGCGGGCTGCACATTCATGTGCCGGACAGCCGCGCCAATTAAGGTCACACAGATGGACATGCAATCCCGAATTCGCCAGCTTTTCCAGGCCAGTATCGACACCAAGCAACAGGCGATGGACGTACTTGCACCGCACATCGAGCAAGCCAGCCAGGTAATGGTCAACGCCCTGCTCAACGAGGGAAAAATGCTCTCGTGCGGCAACGGCGGCTCGGCCGGCGATGCCCAGCACTTTTCTTCGGAACTGCTCAACCGCTTCGAGCGCGAGCGCCCGAGCCTGCCGGCCATCGCCCTGACCACCGACAGCTCGACCATCACTTCGATCGCCAACGATTACAGCTACAACGAAGTGTTCTCCAAGCAGATACGCGCACTCGGCCAACCGGGTGATGTGCTGCTGGCGATTTCGACCAGCGGTAACTCGGCGAACATTATTCAAGCGATCCAGGCCGCACATGATCGCGAAATGATTGTCGTAGCCTTGACCGGACGCGACGGCGGCGGAATGGCTTCGCTGCTGCTGCCTGAAGACGTCGAAATCCGCGTACCGGCCAACGTCACTGCGCGTATTCAGGAAGTCCACTTGCTGGCGATCCATTGCCTCTGCGATCTGATCGACAGCCAACTGTTCGGGAGTGAAGAATGACCCCTAATCGCCTTGGCCTTCTGGCCTTGACCCTTTGCCTCGGCATAACCGGCTGCACCTCGGTGGTGAACGCCAGCCGCGAAGCACCGATCGAAGACGATCGCGGCACCCGCACCTTCGGCAGCAAAATTGACGACTCGCTGATCGAAACCAAAGTCGGCGTCAACGTGGCCAAGGCCGATCCGGCTCTGGACAACGACTCACACATCGTTGTCACCAGCTTCAATGGTGTCGTCCTGCTCGCCGGCCAGACACCTCGCGAGGACCTCAAGGCCAAGGCCGAGCAGGCTGCCGCCAACGTGCAACGCGTGAAGAAAGTGCACAACGAGCTGCAAGTGATTGCACCTTCGAGCTTCCTCGCCCGTCAGAACGACGCTTGGCTGACAACCAAGATCAAAACCCAGATGCTCACCGACGCCAGCATTCCAGGCTCACGCATCAAGGTTGTGACCGAGAACGGTATCGTTTATCTGCTGGGCCTGCTGACCAGACAGGAGGCCACCCAGGCTGCCAATCTGGTACAGGGTGTATCCGGCGTGCAGAAGATCGTGAAGCTGTTCGAATACATCGATTGACACAAAACCTGCAGGCACAAAAAAGGCGATCCGGTCGGGATCGCCTTTTTTTTATTACTTCACCACTTTCAGGCTGGGTCGACCGCTAGGGCGCGGTGGCTCGCTGTCTGGTGGCGGAACATCGTCATCCTGCTCGATCTCGTCTTCGTCATCCATCGGCGACTCCAGATCGAACACCATGCCCTGACCGTTCTCCCGGGCGTAAATACCCAGGATCGCGGCAATCGGTACATACAGACTGTGCGGAACGCCACCGAAGCGACCTTCGAAGGTCACGACGTCGTTGTCCATGTGCAGATGTCGCACGGCACTTGGTGAAATATTCAGGACAATTTGTCCATCACTGGCAAAACCCTGCGGCACCTGCACCGCCGGGTATTCGGAATTGACCAGCATGTGCGGGGTGCAATCGTTATCCACAATCCACTCGTAGAGCGCGCGGACCAGATAAGGTCGACTGGAGTTCATAGCGGCTCCTTAAGCCTTAGCGCATATCGCGTTCGACGCCAGACAGACTCGCCTGGAAAGCCTCGCGCGCAAATTGACGCTCCATATAATCAAGCAGCGGCTTGGCCGGCCGCGGCAGTTCTATACCCAGAATCGGCAAACGCCAGAGTATTGGCAATAGGCAGCAATCCACCAGACTTTGTTCCTCACTGAGGAAAAACGGCTTGTCGGCGAACAACGGCGACACACCCGTCAGGCTTTCGCGCAACTCCTTGCGCGCCACGGCACGAGCCGCCTCCTTGGTTCGCGAATCCAGAATCAGGTCCACCAGACCACACCAGTCGCGCTGAATGCGATGCATCAACAGACGACTGTTGGCACGCGCCACCGGGTACACAGGCATCAATGGCGGATGCGGGTAACGCTCATCCAGGTACTCCATCACCACGGTCGACTCCCACAACGCCAGGTCGCGATCGACCAGTGTCGGAAGACTGCCATAAGGGTTCACCTCAATCAGTTTAGGCGGCTGGCGACCAGCCTCCACAAAAATGATTTCGGCGCTTACACCCTTCTCAGCAAGCACAATGCGCACCCGGTGGGAATAGTGGTCGGCGGGGTCGGAGTAACAGGCCAACCGATTGGTCACGCCCATGGCGATCCTCCTCGCTTGTTGAAATGATCGGAGCCGGAAAAACGCGCGCGCCCAGAGGGCGCCTCCCGCAACACCTGGCTGTGCAGACGTTGCGTTTTCAGAGGCGCCCTTGGGCGCGCGCGATTAACAGCAATTGCTTGAAGCGTTATCAGTGCACGTCTTTCCAGTATTCACGCTTGAGCAGGTAGGCGAACACAAAGAAGAACGCCAGGTACAGCAAGACATAAGTACCGATGCGCTGATGTTGCAGCTTAACCGGGTTAGCCGAGTAAGCCAGGAAGGTTACCAGATTCTTGACCTTTTCATCGAACTGCTCTTCGTTCAAGGTGCCGGTTTTCGGCACGATGGTCAGTTGATCGCAAGCTTCATGAGTCAACGGCGTACCGGTCAGCGGATCGAATTGCTTCTTGCCATCCTCGACGATCTGCACCTGTTTGCAACCCACGACCTGACGACCCTGCAGGCCGACCAGCACGTTAGGCATGCCGACATTCGGGAAGACCTTGTTGTTCACGCCCCATGGACGCGCCGGATCTTCATAGAACGAACGCAGATAACCATAAAGCCAGTCGGTACCGCGTACCCGAGCCACCAGAGTCAGGTCCGGCGGGGCGGCGCCAAACCAGGTCTTGGCGTCTGCCGGCTGCATGCCGATGCTCATGTGATCACCGATCTTGGCACCGGTGAACACCAGCTTCTCCAGCATCATTTCGTGCGGAATACCGAGGTCATCGGCAACGCGCTCGTAACGCTGGAATTTGGCGCTGTGGCAACCCATGCAATAGTTCGCAAAAGTGCGTGCACCATCCTGCAGGGCGGCCTTGTCGGAAACGTCGATGTCGACTTTTTCCAGTTCAGGGCCACCATGTTCGGCAGCGAAAGACAGCACAGGCAGAGCAGCAAAAATCAGAGCAAAAAATAACTTTTTCATCAGCCAGTCACCCTTTCCGGAACCGGTTTGGTCTTCTCGAGCCTGGTGTAGAACGGCATCAGAATGAAGTAGGCGAAGTACAGGAAGGTGCAGATCTGCGACACCAGCGTGCGCTCCGGCGTCGGAGCCAGAACCCCCAGAATGCCGAGGATCACGAAGGAAATGCAGAACACCACCAGCCAGATTTTGCTCATCCAGCCTTTGTAACGCATCGACTTGACCGGACTGCGGTCGAGCCATGGCAGGACAAACAGCACTGCAATGGCCGCCCCCATGGCGATAACACCCATGAGCTTGTCAGGAACCGCACGCAAGATCGCGTAGAACGGCGTGAAGTACCAGACCGGCGCGATGTGTTCCGGCGTCTTGAACGGGTTGGCCTGTTCGAAGTTTGGTTTTTCGAGGAAGTAGCCGCCCATTTCCGGGAAGAAGAACACAATGAAACAGAAGATGAACAGGAACACCACGACACCGACAATGTCTTTCACGGTGTAGTACGGATGGAACGCGATGCCGTCCAGCGGAACACCGTTTTCATCCTTGTGCTTCTTGATGTCCACACCGTCCGGGTTGTTCGAACCCACTTCGTGCAGCGCCAGAATGTGCAGCACTACCAGACCCAGGATCACGATCGGCAGAGCGACCACGTGCAGGGCGAAGAAGCGGTTCAGGGTAATCCCGGAAATCAGGTAGTCACCACGAATCCACTGGGTCAGGTCGTTGCCGATGACCGGAATCGCGCCGAACAGCGAGATGATCACCTGGGCGCCCCAGTAAGACATTTGACCCCATGGCAGCAGATATCCCATGAAGGCTTCGGCCATCAGCGCCAGGTAGATCAGCATGCCGAACACCCACACCAGCTCACGGGGTTTCTGGTACGAACCGTAGAGCAGACCACGGAACATGTGCAGATAAACCACGATAAAGAACGCCGAAGCGCCGGTGGAATGGAGCAGACGCAGGATCGAGCCGTACTCGACGTCGCGCATGATGTATTCGACAGAGGCAAACGCCTCTTCCGCCGAAGGGGTGTAACTCATGGTCAGCCAGACACCGGTGACGATCTGATTGACCAGAACGAGCAGCGCCAGCGAGCCGAAGAAATAGAAAAAATTGAAGTTTTTTGGAGCGTAATACTTGCTGAGATGGTCTTCCCACATCTTCGTGGCGGGGAAGCGCGCATCGACCCAATCCATGAACTTGCTCATCACGCTTTCTCCGTATCGACGCCAATGACAATCAGATCATCGGACTCATAGGAATGCGGGGGTACTGGCAGGTTCAAAGGCGCAGGTTGCGACTTGTAGACGCGGCCAGCCAGATCGTAATGGGAACCGTGGCAAGGGCAGAAATAGCCACCTACCCAGTCTTTGCCCAGATCCGCGGGCGCCACTTCGGGACGGAAGGTCGGTGAGCAACCCAGGTGCGTACAGATCCCGATCAGCAGCAGAATCTCCGGCTTGATCGAACGTACTTCAGGGTCGACATAGGTGGGTTGCGTAGAGTTTTTGGAGGTCGGATCGGAGAGCTGGCCTTCGATCTTCTTGAGATTCCCCAGGATTTCCGCGGTACGGCGAACTATGAATACCGGCTGGCCGCGCCATTCAGCAATCATCTGCTGTCCGGGCTCGATTTTGCTGACATTCACTTTCACCGGTGCGCCGGCAGCTTTTGCCTTGGCACTGGGAAACCATGACCCCACGAACGGGACCGCAGCCCCCACCGCTCCTGCAGCACCCACCACGGATGTGGCCGCTACCAGGAAGCGACGCCGGCCTGCATTCACGCCGTCATTGCTCATTCAGTCCTCTCCCATCAGCTTTGTGGCCTGTTAAATCAGGCATCTACTAAATATGAAACAATGTACTTATAAAAATTTTGCCGAATGGTAATGAAAACCCCCAATTCTGACAAGGTAATTACCCGGAGGGCTGGCCCTCAAGCCTTGTAGTATAGGGGGTCTACGAATGTGGCAAGTTGTCACAGCGCAATTATTCGAGAAATCGCACGCATAAAAAAACGCCCGGTTCCGTGAGGAATCGGGCGTTCTTTTTTGAACGTGGAAGCGAAATTAACGCTTCGAGTACTGCGGACGCTTACGCGCTTTACGCAGACCCACTTTCTTACGTTCAACTTCACGGGCGTCGCGAGTGACATAGCCAGCTTTGCGCAGAGCGCTACGCAGGGTTTCGTCGTAGTCCATCAGAGCGCGAGTGATGCCGTGGCGGATTGCGCCAGCCTGACCACTTACACCACCACCGATCACGGTGACGTAGATGTCGAACTTCTCGACAGTCTCGGTCAGCTCCAGCGGCTGACGAACTACCATGCGGGCAGTTTCGCGGCCGAAGAAGGTTTCCAGCGAACGGTTGTTGATGGAGATGTTACCAGTACCCGGACGCAGGAAAACGCGTGCGGTTGCGGTCTTGCGACGGCCAGTGCCGTAATTTTGAGTCGCCGACATAATGAACTATTCCGTTAAATCTTCAGTTCTTGGGGCTGCTGAGCAGTATGAGGGTGTGCAGCGCCCGCATAGACTTTCAGCTTACGGTACATGTCGCGACCCAGCGGGTTCTTAGGCAGCATGCCTTTAACCGCGGTCTCGATCACGCGCTCAGGGGCCTTGGCGATCAGCTTTTCAAAGTTGATCGACTTGATACCGCCCGGGAAACCGGAGTGGGAGTAGTACATTTTGTCGCTGGTTTTGGCACCGGTAACACGTACTTGTTCAGCATTGATCACGACGATGTAGTCGCCGGTGTCAACGTGAGGGGTGTACTCAGGCTTGTGCTTGCCACGCAGACGGCTCGCGATTTCGGTGGCCAGACGACCCAGGGTCTGACCAGCAGCGTCGACGACAAACCAGTCGCGCTTTACTGTTTCCGGTTTAGCAGTAAAAGTTTTCATTCTTTATAGCCTCAGGGGCCGCCTGTAAATAAGACGGCGGATCTTACTGAATAGTGCGTACTTTGACAAGTCAAAGGCAGCCGGATACAGACGCTTTCGGGGGCTCGGGTCGGCGCGTCCGTTCAACGGCAAGATTCTTCGGCGGCGGGGCATCACTTCCACTGCAGAAAGAGGTCGGCAATTATCCAGATTGCGAAAAAATATTCAACCTGCTTTTATGATTGCTTTGCCCAAGGAGCACCCGATGGACTATCGCCAGCTAGGCCGCACCGACCTGAACGTGAGTGCAATCTGCCTCGGCACCATGACCTGGGGCGAGCAAAACACCGAAGCCGAAGCCTTCGCGCAGATCGAGAGAGCCAAGGGCGCCGGGATCAATTTCATCGACACCGCCGAGATGTACCCGGTGCCGCCGAAAGCCGAAACCTACGCCACCACCGAACGTTACATCGGCAATTACTTCAAGAGCCGCGGCGACCGCGCCGACTGGATCCTCGCCAGCAAGATCGCCGGCCCCGGCAACACCATCGACTACATCCGCGACCGCAACCTGCGCCATAACCGCCAGCACATCACCGAAGCAGTGGACGCCAGCCTCAAGCGCCTGCAGACCGATTACATCGACCTGTATCAGTTGCACTGGCCGGAGCGCAGCACCAACTTTTTCGGACAACTGGGCTACAAGCACAAGACCGAAGCCAACCTCACGCCACTCGAAGACACACTCGAAGCGCTCGATGAGCAAGTGAAGGCCGGCAAGATCCGCCATATCGGCCTGTCCAACGAAACGCCGTGGGGCACCATGCGTTTTCTGGCCCTGGCCGAAGCTCGTGGCTGGCCACGCGCGGTGTCGATCCAGAATCCGTACAACCTGCTCAACCGCAGTTTCGAAATCGGCCTGGCGGAAATCGCGATTCGCGAACAGTGCGGTCTGCTCGCCTACTCGCCACTGGCATTCGGCTTTCTGTCGGGCAAGTACGAGGGCGGCGCCCGTCCACCGAAAGGCCGCCTGAGCCTCTACAGCCGCTTCAGCCGCTATTTCAATCCGCAATCGGAAGCAGCCTGCAGCCGTTATGTGGCACTGGCCCGGGAACATGGCCTGGACCCGGCGCAAATGGCTCTGGCCTTCGTCAACCAGCAACCGTTCGTCACCAGCAACATCATCGGTGCGACAACCCTGGAGCAACTGGACAGTAACATCGCCAGTTACTATCTGAACCTCTCGGACGAAGTGCTGACAGGCATCGAGGCGATTCACAAGGATCACCCGAACCCGGCACCGTGATCAGCCGCTAAAAAGCTTCGCGAGCAGGCTCGCTCCCACAGGTACAGCGTGATCCTTGTGGGAGCGAGCCTGCTCGCGAAGGGGCCAGTCAACTCACTGCAAAACTCAAAGCGACCGCGCAATGATTTCTTTCATGATTTCGTTGGTGCCGGCATAGATCCGCTGCACCCGTGCATCCGCCCAGGCACGGGCCACCGGGTATTCCCACATGAAACCGTACCCGCCATGCAGCTGCACGCACTCGTCGAGCACCTTGCATTGCAGGTCGGTGCCCCAGTATTTGGCCATTGCCGCCGTCGGCACATCCAGCTTGCCCTGAAGGTGCAGTTCCAGACAGCGGTCGACGAACACCCGGCCAATCTGAATCTCCGTGGCCATTTCTGCCAGTTTGAAGCGCGTGTTCTGGAAGTCGGCGATGGCCTTGCCGAACGCCTTGCGGTCACGGGTGTAATCCAGCGTCCACTGCAGCGCCGCTTCGGCTGAAGCCAAACCGCCAATCGCCACGGTCAGACGCTCCTGTGGCAACTCCTGCATCAGGTAGGCAAACCCGGCGCCGGCCTGGCCCAACAGGTTTTCCTTTGGCACACGCACGTCCTGGAAGAACAATTCCGACGTGTCCTGTGCCTTCATTCCGACCTTTTCCAGACGTTTACCCTTGTCGAAGCCCGGGGTGCCCGCCTCTACCAGAAACAGACTGGTGCCCTTGGCACCGGCTTTGGGGTCGGTCTTGGCAACCACGATCACCAGATCAGCCAGAAAACCGTTGGTGATGAAAGTCTTCGAGCCGTTGATCACATATTCGTCGCCATCCAGCACCGCCGTGGTCTTGACACCTTGCAGGTCGGAACCGGCGCCAGGCTCGGTCATTGCGATAGCGCTGACCATTTCGCCGGACACCAGCTTCGGCAGGTATTTCTGCTTCAGCGCTTCGCTGCCGTAGTGCAGGATGTAAGGCGCAACGATGTCCGAATGCAGCGAGAAGCCGATTCCGGTCAAACCCAATCGCCCCACTTCCTCGATCACTACGGCGCTGTACAGGAAATCCGCTCCCAGCCCGCCGTACTCCTCCGGCAGGTGCGAGCAGAGCATTCCCGCCTCCCCTGCCTTGTTCCACAGTTTGCGGTCGATGTAGCCTTGCTTTTCCCATTGCCCGTGGAACGGCACGGCCTCTTTTTCAAGGAAAGTCCGCACGCTGTCGCGGAACAATTCGTGCTCGGAGCTGAACAGGGTTCTGGGGATCATGCGACACCTTTTCTTATGAATTGGAGGGATCAGACCTTCAGAGACTAAGCCGCACACCCGATACAGGACACTGGACACATCCGACAAAAAATAAGACGATCCAGCCGTCTGGTGACCACTTTCCCTTATAAAAACAAAAGATGAATTATGTCCAAGCAAGTCTCCACGCCCTTGCGGCGCGTCAGCATCCTGGCGATCGACCGGGTTTTCGCTTCCACCCTCATGCAAGCCAAGGATTTCTTCCACCTGGCCAGCCTGCGTTATGGCAAACAACTGGGCCAGGGTCTGACTCCGGCATTCGAAACCCGCCTGGTCAGCCCCGACGGCAAACCGGTGAACAGCTTCAGTGACGTGGTCATGCCGGTGGACGGCGGCCTGGAAAACACCGATGTCATCATCCTTCCGGCCTTCTGGGACGACTTCGACACCCTGAGCCAGCGTTATCCACAGATCCTGCCCTGGCTGCGTGAGCAACATGCACGCGGCGCCGTGCTCTGCGGCGAGGCCACCGGAGTGTTCTGGCTCGCCGAGGCCGGGTTGCTCAATGGCAAGGAGGCGACCACTTACTGGCGCTTCTTCAATGCCTTTGCCGAGCGTTTTCCGCAGGTTTACCTCAACCAGGACAAGCACCTGACCGATGCAGACAATCTGTATTGCGCCGGTGGCACGACGTCGGCCTGCGATCTTTATATCTATCTGATCGAGCGTTTCTGCGGTGCCAACGTAGCCCAGGCCGTGGCCCGCGACATTCTTTATGAAGTCCAGCGCAGTTACTCACCGGGCCGCATCGGTTTTGGTGGCCAGAAGTTGCACCAGGACGTGATCATCCTGCAGATCCAGCACTGGCTCGAAGAGCATTTCGCCGACAAGTTCCGTTTCGAGGACGTGGCCCGCGAGCACGGCATGAGCATCCGCAATTTCATGCGCCGCTTCCAGACCGCCACCGGTGACAAGCCGCTGCACTACCTGCAACGACTGCGCATCGAAACGGCCAAAGGCCTGTTGTCCGGCAGCCGCAAGAGCATCAAGACCATCAGCTACGAAGTGGGCTACGACGATGCGAGCTTCTTCGCACGCCTGTTCCGTCAGCACACCGAACTGTCGCCGAACCAGTATCGACAGCAGTTCCAGCAAGCGGCCTGACGATTCGACCAGACACAAAAAAGGGCCTGCATCTGCAGGCCCTTTTTATTTGCCGAATCCGCTCAAGGCTTGTGTGCCCGGGACAGGAATTCGTGAGATTGCATCTCCAGCAGACGGCTGAGGGTCCGCTGGAACTCGAACGTCAGGCGCCCGCCGGTGTACAGGTCTTTCAACTCGACTTCGGCAGAAATGATCAGCTTGACGTTACGGTCGTAGAACTCATCGACCATGTTGATGAAGCGTCGGGCGATGTCGTCGGTGGTGACGCTCATCTGTTCTACGCCGCTGAGCAGCACGGCGTGGAAGATCTTGCCTATCTCGATGTAATCGTTCTGGCTGCGCGGGCCATCGCACAGTTCGCGGAAGTCGAACCAGGCCACGTCATCGCAAGTACGCAGGGCGCGGATTTCGCGGTTCTCGATGATCAGCACATCGTTTTCCACGGCCGCCGTGCATTCAGGCGTCAGCGCACGGAAGCTCTTGCGCAGGCTTTCGTGGGCCGCTTCATTGAGCGGAAAGTGGAACAGCTCCGCCTGTTCGAGATGACGCAGACGGTAATCGACGCCGCTGTCGACGTTGACGATCTCGGTGTTCTGCTTGATCAGCGCAATGGCCGGCAGGAAACGCGCGCGCTGCAGGCCATCCTTGTACAGCCCGTCCGGCACGATGTTCGAAGTGGCGACCAGGGTCACGCCATTCTTGAACAGTTCTTCCATCAGCGTGCCGAGGATCATGGCGTCGGTGATGTCGGAGACGAAGAATTCATCGAAGCAGATGACCCGCGACTCCGCCGCAAAACGCTTGGCGATGATGGTCAGCGGATTTTTCTCGCCGCCGAGGGTCTTCATCTCTTCGTGCACACGCTTCATGAAGCGGTGGAAGTGGGTACGGGTCTTTTCCTTGAATGGCAGGGCTTCGAAGAAGGTATCCACCAGATAGGTTTTGCCACGACCCACGCCGCCCCAGAAATACAGGCCCTTGACCGGCGTCTGATCCTTTTTGCCAAACAGCTTGCCCAGCAAACCCGGCTTGTTCTGCTCGGCCGCGATCAGATCGTCGTACAGGCGTTGCAGATGACGCACGGCGGTTTCCTGCGCGGCGTCATGGAAGAAGTCCGGGCGTTTCAGATCAGCTTGATATCGTTCTAGGGGCGTCATAATTCGTTAGCAAGGCAACAAAAACGGGCCGTCACTGTAGCGATGGCCCGTGGGAATGGCAATCGGCCCTTGGTCGGGCCGGCCCGTTGATTATTCCTGAACCGGTGTCAGAGCGATCCGCAGCGCTTTGATCGCTGCATTTCGAGCATCACTGTCTGCGAACACCGGGCCATTCGCAACATGTTCGCGATTCACCCAGACAGAGAAGCTCGTGTTGCGCTCGTCCTGGATGTCATACGCAAGACCCGATTGCAGGGATTTGACGACCGCGCCCGCCGACTTGCCATCCTCGAAACCCAGCGAGCACATCATTTCCTCGCCATCAGCCGAAAGAAGGCGGAAACGGAAGCTGCCGTCGTCTTCGCGGAAGCTGACGAAACGTGCGGCTTTCGCAGCTTTCTTTTTGGTGGTGGCAGCCACTTGCACCTGATTGACGAACGAACGCAGGCCGACCGCTTCACGCAACTCGTTGAGGAACGGAGTGGCGACCGCACGGGCCTTTTTCGCACCGTGCTGCAGGATGTCTTCCAGATCCGCCGGACGCTCGATCAATTGCTGGTAACGCTCGCGAGACTCGCCCAGTTCGTTGTCCAGCAATTGGAACAGGCGGTTCTTCGCCTCGCCCCAACCCAGTCCGCCCAGCAGCTCGCTGCGGAACTCGTCGGCCTGCGCCGGTGTGGCGAACGCCTGGAACAGGGTGAACAGGTGCGAATTGTCCGGATCCTTCGCTTCGCCCGGCGCACGGGAGTCGGTAACGATGCGCGAGATCGCGTCCTTCATGTCCTTGGCACTGGAGAACAGTGGAATGGTGTTGTCGTAGCTCTTGGACATCTTGCGACCGTCCAGCCCCGGCAACGTGGCGACGCTTTCCTCGATCAGCGCTTCGGGCATGGTGAAGAACTCCTTGCCCTGGCCGAACAGATGGTTGAAACGCTGGCCGATGTCACGGGCCATTTCCACGTGCTGGATCTGGTCACGGCCGACCGGCACCTTGTGCGCGTTGAACATCAGGATGTCCGCCGCCATCAGCACCGGGTAGCTGTACAGGCCCATGGTGATGCCGGCATCCGGGTCTTCGCCGGTCTCGATGTTTTTGTCCACCGACGCCTTATAGGCGTGCGCGCGATTGAGCAGGCCCTTGGCAGCGACACAGGTCAGCAGCCAGGTCAGCTCGGGGATTTCCGGAATGTCGGACTGGCGATAGAACGTCACGCGATCCACATCCAGACCACCGGCCAGCCAGGTTGCGGCGATTTCCAGACGCGAGCGCTGGATGCGCAGCGGGTCATCGCACTTGATCAAGGCGTGGTAGTCGGCCAGGAAGTAGAACGAATCGGCGTTCGTGTCACGGCTGGCGACGATCGCCGGGCGGATGGCACCGGCGTAGTTGCCCAGGTGCGGAGTACCGGTGGTAGTGATGCCGGTGAGGATGCGGGTACGGTTCGTCATGGGTAATCGCTTGTCAGACTGCAATCAATTCGAGAGACGCGGCAGGATCAGATCCTTGAGATCGGTCAGCTTGCCATGAAAAAAGTGTCCGCATTCTGCCACTTTCAGCAGCTCATGGGGGCGCTGGAGTTTGTCGGACCATTCGTAGACCAGCTGTGGATCG
The DNA here is from genome assembly GCF_024981055.1 of Pseudomonas sp. BW7P1. Classification (NCBI taxonomy): domain Bacteria; kingdom Pseudomonadati; phylum Pseudomonadota; class Gammaproteobacteria; order Pseudomonadales; family Pseudomonadaceae; genus Pseudomonas; species Pseudomonas sp. BW7P1. The sequence goes on from NZ_CP103374.1 coordinate 5,233,704, forward strand.
ATCACTTCGTCGGTTTCCGGCTGGATCACGGTCAGTTCGCCCTGTTGCGGCAACTGATCCTGATCGCCCAGGCGCATGACCGCAGGCGCGACCATGAACAGATGCTTGAGCGCTACACCTTGTGCTTCAAGACGACCGCCGAGACTTGCTGCAACAAACCCACCGAAGGAGAAACCGAACAGGGTCAGCGGCAGATCCGGGTGTTTTTCCCGCAGCCACTCGGCGGCGGCCAGTGCGTCATCGACTTCACCGCTGCCCATATCATGGGAGCCTTGGCTGGCACCCACACCGCGGTAGTTGAAACGCAGGGTTATCAGGCCGGCGTCGCGCGCGGTGCGCTGCAGAGTCGAAACGACCTTGTTGAGCATGGTGCCACCCTGCACCGGGTTGGGATGACAGATCAGCGCGATGCCGCGTGGCTGCTCATTGTCCAGATACAAGGATTCAAGTTGACCCACCGGGCCATCAATCACTACAGGGGTTTCACGCATCAGCAAGGAAGGAACTCCGTGACCTCGGATCGGGTCGACTCGTCTAGCAAATTGTCTGTGCCAGTCTATTGCGAGTGAATCGCGGTATACAGCGCAGGTTCGAGCCGTTAACGTAAAGCAAAGCCGTTTATAGAGGAAGGACTCGTGGAACACTCGCTCTTAGTTTGGTTGTTACCGACTCTTGCCCTGGTTGTGGGTGTCGCCATTGGTTTCCTGATCGCCCGCGTTGCGCCGAACGCCGCGCCCAGCCGCACACAGCGTCAACTGGATGATATTCAGGAACGTTTCGACAGTTATCAGAACGAAGTGGTGACCCACTTCAACAGCACCGCCAATCTGGTCAAGAAACTGACCCAGAGTTATCAGGAAGTGCAGGATCACCTCGCCGAGGGCGCCAATCGCCTGGCCCTGGATGAGCAGACCCGTCAGCGTCTTCTGGCCTCTCTGCACTCCGAAGCGGCACAGGCCCCACGGGAGCGCCTGACGCCACCACGGGATCAGGAGCCGCCGCGCGACTATGCGCCGAAGACGCCGAACTCGCCGGGCATGCTCGATGAGCATTACGGCCTGAAGAAGTAATCAGCCTTCGCACCAACAAAAAGCCCCCGGACAATCACTTGTCCGGGGGCTTTTTTGTACCTGACGGTTACGGATACTGCTGAACCGTACCTGGTTGTTGCTGCTGACCACCGTATTGCTGACCCGGGATCGCCTTAAGGTTGACTTCAACGCGGCGGTTCTGCGCCCGGCCATTGACGTCACCGTTGCTGGCGATCGGATTATCCGGGCCGGCGCCACGGGCTGACAGATTGGCACCGCTGACGCCCTGGGAAGTCAGGTAGGTGGCCACGCTCTGCGCACGACGTTGGGACAGGTCCATGTTGTGCTGACGGCTGCCAGTGCTGTCGGTGTAGCCGACGATTTCGATCTGGTTCTGGTTGAACTCCTTGAGCGAGTTGGCCAGGTTGTTCAGCGGTTGGTAGAAGCTCGGCGCGATGTTCGCCGAGTCAGTGGCGAAGGTGATGTTGCCCGGCATGATCAGCTTGATCTGATCGCCCTGACGCTGCACTTCAACCCCGGTGTTGGCCATGCTGGCGCGCAGCTTTTTCTCCTGCTGGTCGGCGTAGTAGCCGTAACCGGCAGCAGAAGCACCGACAACGGCAGCGCCGATCAAGGCGCCCTTGCCGCGGTTGTTGTGGTCGATGGCGGCACCGGCCAGTGCGCCGGCCAGTGCTCCCAGGCCACCGTACTTGGCGGTTTTGCTCATGCCCTGGGAGCCACCGTCAGCCTGACCCTGATTGTCATACGGGTTGGGCGAGGCGCAGCCGGACAAAACGGCCACGGCAGTAGCGACAATAATCAAACGACGCGTGGTGAACATGGAGAGCTCCTACTTTTCTGCATTCTGTGGTGCAACGGCGGTTTGGCAATGGACCATTGCGGGCGTTGGATCATGACAATGCACAAAAATTCCGCCGGGCACTCGTGACAAAATGTTTAGGCGCGCACGAACGGATTTTCCCGCATTTCATCACCCAGACGCGTGTCCGGGCCATGTCCGGCCACAACGGTCGCGTCCTCGTCCAATGTGTACAGCCGCTGCTTGATCGATCGCACGATGGTCGCCTGATCGCCGCCCCACAAATCCGTGCGCCCTACTCCGCGCCGGAACAATGTGTCACCGGCAATCAACAGCTTAGCCTCGGAAAACCAAAAGCTCATGGAACCGGGTGTATGCCCCGGCGTGTGCAGCGCCACGCCGCAGCCGCAGGCCAGCTCTTCATCATCGCTGAGCCAGCGATCCGGTGATGGCACCGGGGTATAAGGCACACCGAACATCTGGCATTGCATCTCCAGGTTGTCCCACAGGAATTGATCTTCTTTATGCAGGTGCAGGGTTGCACCGGTTTTCTCCTTCATCTGACCGGAGGCGAGAAAATGATCGAGATGCGCATGGGTGTGGATGATGCTCACCACTTTCAGACCCAGTGCATCGAGGCGCGCCATAATCAGATCGGGATTGCCTCCCGGATCGACGACGATGGCTTTTTTGGTGATTGGGTCTCCGATGATGGTGCAGTTGCACTGCAAAGGACCGACGGGGAAGGTTTCTCGGATAAGCACGGGGCTGGAAACGGACATAGAGATCCTGGACAAACGGCAAGTGGGCTTGCTTCAGGATTCTACTTCACATGCCGATATAGATCGCCCGGACAGTAATTTGACGCCATTAATCAGAAAGATAGTGGCCCAATGATGTCAAATGCATTGTTTCTGGTGCAAAATCGCATTTTTTGTAGCGGTCGTATCCAGGAAGGGCCGCAGCGCACCCAGGAAATCCCGCATGCCAACGCCCAAGACGTATTCATTAAGCCTCCCAGCGTCACTGACCGGCAACGCCAAGGTCGACAGTATTATTTCCGGAACATACTGGTTTGGCTCCAACTGGAAGCCGCTCGGGCCGACCAATCTCAGCTATAGCTTCATGGCGCCCGGCACTTCTTATTTCGCCATCAACTACAGCCCTGACAACGAATACAATGCACTGTATGAACTGACACAAGGTCAAAAGACAGCAGCGATCAATGCACTTAACACGTGGAGTGCTGTCGCCAATCTGAACTTCACCTTGACCAGCGATACCCTGAACAACGTCGGTGATTTGCGCTTCGGTGGTTATCGCTTGATGGATGACAAAACCGCTGCCTGGGCCTACTTTCCGGCCAACAGCCCTGCTGGCGGTGACGTATGGATAGGTCCGCAGACAAATGACCCCAATCCATCCAAAGGCACTTATGACTTCTTGACGTTTGTGCATGAAATCGGTCATGCCCTGGGCCTCAAACACCCATTCGATTTCAGTGCAACCAACAGCACGCTGCTGGATCCCTCACTGGACGATGTCCATTTCACGGTGATGAGTTACAACAGTAACTATTCCTACCAGCCCACTACTCCCATGGTGCTCGATATCGTCGCGATTCAGAGCCTGTACGGCGTTAACATGCTTTGGCAGACCGGCGACAATGTGTACAAATGGGATGCAAACCAATCGATCTTCGAGACCATTTGGGATGCAGGCGGTAACGACACCATCGATGCAAGCAACCAGCTGGCAGCTGTCAGCATCGACCTGAATGAAGGGGCCTATAGCCAGATTGGCAAGTCGTTCACCAATCTGAACAACCAGACCGCCATCAATAACGGGCTCGCCATCGCCTATGGAGCCAAGATTGAAAACGCCATTGGGTCGCAGTTCAACGACTCGCTGGTCGGTAATGCGCTCAACAATTCGCTCTATGGTGGTGCCGGGGCCGATACGATGGATGGCGGTGATGGTAGCGATATCTATTACGTTGACAACATCGGTGACGTTGTCACCGAAACAAGTACTTCGCTCAGCGATACCGATTGGGTTTTCTCCAGCGTCGATTTCACGTTGGGCGCCAACATCGAGAACCTGACGCTGACAGACTCAGGCAATCTCAACGGTACCGGCAACGATCTGAATAACATTCTGACTGGTAACGCCGGCAACAACATTCTCACCGGCAATGCCGGCAATGACTTCCTCGACGGCAAGGCCGGCGCCGACACCATGATCGGCGGTGATGGCAGCGACACCTACTATGTCGACAACGTCAGCGATGTGGTGATCGAGACCAGTACCTCGCTCACCGATCTCGACCGGGTGTACACCTTCATCGACTACACCCTGGGCGCCAACCTGGAGAACATCCTGCTCAGCGGCAACGGCAACATCAACGGCACCGGCAACGAGCTGAACAACCGCATGACCGGCAACGCCGGCAACAACGTCTTCGACGGCAAGGGTGGCGCCGACATCATGATCGGCAACGGTGGCAGCGACACTTACTATGTCGACAACGTCGGCGATCAGGTCATCGAACTCGAAGCCTCGCTCACCGATGTTGACCAAGTGTTTTCGTCCATTGACTACACCCTTGGCACCAATGTCGAGAACCTGACCCTGCTGGGCAGCGCCAACCTCAATGGCAACGGCAATGAGCTGAACAATGTGCTGACCGGCAACGCCGGCAACAACATTCTCACCGGCAATGCCGGCAATGACTTCCTCGATGGCAAGGCCGGCGCCGACACCATGATCGGCGGTGATGGCAGCGACACCTACTACGTCGACAACATCGGCGATGTGGTGATCGAGACCAGTACCTCGCTCACCGATCTCGATCGGGTCTTTACCTCCATCGACTACACCCTGGGCGCCAACCTGGAGAACATCCTGCTCAGCGGCAACGGCAACATCAACGGCACCGGCAACGAGCTGAACAACCGCATGACCGGCAACGCCGGCGACAACGTCTTCGACGGCAAGGGTGGCGCCGACATCATGATCGGCAACGGCGGCAGCGACACTTACTACGTCGACAACGTCGGCGATCAGGTCATCGAACTCGAAGCCTCGCTCACCGACATTGACCGGGTCTTCTCCTCCATCGATTACACCCTGGCCACCAACGTGGAGAACCTGGCCCTGCTGGGCAACGCCAACCTCAATGGCAACGGCAATGAGCTGAACAATGTGCTGACCGGCAACGCCGGCAACAACTTCCTCGATGGCAAGGCCGGCGCCGACACCATGATCGGCGGTGATGGCAGCGACACCTACTACGTCGACAACATCGGCGATGTGGTGATCGAGACCAGTACCTCGCTCACCGATCTCGACCGGGTCTTTACCTCCATCGACTACACCCTGGGCGCCAACCTGGAGAACATCCTGCTCAGCGGCAACGGCAACATCAACGGCACCGGCAACGAGCTGAACAACCGCATGACCGGCAACGCCGGCAACAACGTCTTCGACGGCAAGGGTGGCGCCGACATCATGATCGGCAACGGTGGCAGCGACACTTACTATGTCGACAACGTCGGCGATCAGGTCATCGAACTCGAAGCCTCGCTCACCGATGTTGACCAAGTGTTTTCGTCCATTGACTACACCCTTGGCACCAATGTCGAGAACCTGACCCTGCTGGGCAGCGCCAACCTCAATGGCAACGGCAATGAGCTGAACAATGTGCTGACCGGCAACGCCGGCAACAACATTCTCACCGGCAATGCCGGCAATGACTTCCTCGATGGCAAGGCCGGCGCCGACACCATGATCGGCGGTGATGGCAGCGACACCTACTACGTCGACAACATCGGCGATGTGGTGATCGAGACCAGTACCTCGCTCACCGATCTCGACCGGGTGTACACCTTCATCGACTACACCCTGGGCGCCAACCTGGAGAACATCCTCCTCAGCGGCAACGGCAACATCAACGGCACCGGCAACGAGCTGAACAACCGCATGACCGGCAACGCCGGCGACAACGTCTTCGACGGCAAGGGTGGCGCCGACATCATGATCGGCAACGGCGGCAGCGACACTTACTACGTCGACAACGTCGGCGATCAGGTCATCGAACTCGAAGCCTCGCTCACCGACATTGACCGGGTCTTCTCCTCCATCGATTACACCCTGGCCACCAACGTGGAGAACCTGGCCCTGCTGGGCAACGCCAACCTCAATGGCAACGGCAATGAGCTGAACAATGTGCTGACCGGCAACGCCGGCAACAACTTCCTCGATGGCAAGGCCGGCGCCGACACCATGATCGGCGGTGATGGCAGCGACACCTACTACGTCGACAACATCGGCGATGTGGTGATCGAGACCAGTACCTCGCTCACCGATCTCGATCGGGTCTTTACCTCCATCGACTACACCCTGGGCGCCAACCTGGAGAACATCCTGCTCAGCGGCAACGGCAACATCAACGGCACCGGCAACGAGCTGAACAACCGCATGACCGGCAACGCCGGCAACAACGTCTTCGACGGCAAGGGTGGCGCCGACATCATGATCGGCAACGGTGGCAGCGACACTTACTATGTCGACAACGTCGGCGATCAGGTCATCGAACTCGAAGCCTCGCTCACCGATGTTGACCAAGTGTTTTCGTCCATTGACTACACCCTTGGCACCAATGTCGAGAACCTGACCCTGCTGGGCAGCGCCAACCTCAATGGCAACGGCAATGAGCTGAACAATGTGCTGACCGGCAACGCCGGCAACAACATTCTCACCGGCAATGCCGGCAATGACTTCCTCGATGGCAAGGCCGGCGCCGACACCATGATCGGCGGTGATGGCAGCGACACCTACTACGTCGACAACATCGGCGATGTGGTGATCGAGACCAGTACCTCGCTCACCGATCTCGATCGGGTCTTTACCTCCATCGACTACACCCTGGGCGCCAACCTGGAGAACATCCTGCTCAGCGGCAACGGCAACATCAACGGCACCGGCAACGAGCTGAACAACCGCATGACCGGCAACGCCGGCGACAACGTCTTCGACGGCAAGGGTGGCGCCGACATCATGATCGGCAACGGCGGCAGCGACACTTACTACGTCGACAACGTCGGCGATCAGGTCATCGAACTCGAAGCCTCGCTCACCGACATTGACCGGGTCTTCTCCTCCATCGATTACACCCTGGCCACCAACGTGGAGAACCTGGCCCTGCTGGGCAACGCCAACCTCAATGGCAACGGCAATGAGCTGAACAATGTGCTGACCGGCAACGCCGGCAACAACTTCCTCGATGGCAAGGCCGGCGCCGACACCATGATCGGCGGTGATGGCAGCGACACCTACTACGTCGACAACATCGGCGATGTGGTGATCGAGACCAGTACCTCGCTCACCGATCTCGATCGGGTCTTTACCTCCATCGACTACACGCTGGGTGCCAACCTGGAGAACATAATTCTCACCGGTAATGCAAACATCAATGGCGTGGGCAATGAACTGAACAATCGTATGACCGGCAATGCCGGTAATAATCAACTCAACGGCGGAGACGGCAACGACACACTGATAGGTGGATTCGGAGTAGACACCATGACAGGTGGCAATGGCGCAGACGTGTTTATGTACAGCACGTGGAGTGAAACGGGTGTGGGCAGCCTGCGTGACATCATCACCGATTTCAGCAGCCTGCAAGGCGACAAAATCGACTTGAGAATGTTCGATGCCAACTTGCAGCAGAGTGGCCTCAACAGTTTCTCTTTCATCGGATCTGCCCAGTTCACCGGCGCGGGTCAACTGCGCTTCGTCGATCACGTATTGTCGGGCAACGTAAGTGGCAACGCCGGTGCGGATTTCGAAATCCAACTGGTAGGTGTAAACAGCTTCAGCGCCAACGACCTGGTAGCCTGACTCGATCTTCCCGGCCTGCCCCCAGGCCGGGCACAGACAAAAAAACGCCCCGATTGATTCGGGGCTTTTTTGTTTGTGCCGGTTGGAGCTACGCTCTAAGTCAAGACGCCCATCGCCTTGGCCCGCGCAACCGCCTGGGTGCGCCGCTCGACGCCAAGCTTACTGTTGATATGGCTGGCATGGGTTTTCACCGTGTGCAACGAGATGAACAGTTGCTCGCTGATTTCCTGATTCGAGCAACCTTGGGCAATCAACCGCAAGACGGCGAGCTCCCGGCTGCTGAGCTGTTCAGTGGCGGCAGACTCCACAATGGAGCGAGCCGGCGCCTGCGGAAAGTGCTCCAGCAATTGCTGACCGACAGCTGTCGGTGCAGTCAGCGACAATTGCCCGCGCAGCCAGTCCGCATGTTCCCTGACCAGCGCGTCGAAGGGTTGCAGGACACCGCCGGTAGCCGCCTCCAGTGCCTGACTCAACGCCTTTCGGGCTTCAGCTTCGCGCCCACCCGCCAACAGCAATGCCACTTTTTGCGTCAGCGCCATCACGCTGAGTAGCTGTCGTCCAGTTTGTTGGCCATTCTCCAGCAGCGCGTTCAGCCGCCCCTCAGCGAGCATCGGTTGTCCCTGTATAACGTCCAGTAACGCCCGTTGCAGTTCGACGTGCAACGGCAACTGCGGATGAAATTCCGGCGGAGCTGCAGCCCGTTCCCCCGTGTAAGTCTGCCCCAGCCGTGCCAGCCAGGCCTCGGCCAGGTCAATCCGCCCCTGTGCCAGCCACAGCTCGCATTTGACCAACGTAATCATCGCCAGATAGTAGATCGGCGGAACGTCCCAGATGTGCATCAGACGCTCGGCTTCGGCCAGCTCGGCAAAGGCCCTTGCGCAGTCGCCGCTGCTGCCATCAAGTCGAGCGATAACGCAATGGCCGATCAACACGCTGATATCCCGACAGGCCCGTGCTTCGCTCAAACCCGCCTGTAATCGCTGGCGCGCCGCTTCGGGCTGCAAGCGCATAGCCAACAGAAATCCCTCGTACAGCGTCAGCCGTGCACGCACGGCATACAAGCGCTGGGCCGATAATCCGCGCAGGCGCTCAAGGCCCTGTTGCACTTCATCGAGCGAGCGCACAATTTCCCCGCGCGCTTGCAAGACCCGGGCGCGGTCGTAGTGGGCCAGTGCCTCGAACAGCGGATTGCCGACCCGCTGCGCCAGCTCCAGAGATTCTCGGTTCAAGCCTCGTGCACGCCACAGATCACCATCGGCAATCGCCAGGTTGGACAAGGTCGACAGGCACATCAGACGCTGGCCATAACGCTTGGCCGGCAGGCTCTCCAGTGCTTCGCTGCAATATTCGATGGTCTGTTCGCGATGCCCTCGGCCACGGGCGATGATGCCTTTGAGCGCCAGCCATTGGGCCAGCATGGATTTCTGTGCGGTAGCCGACGGCGCCGGCAGAAACCGGCTCAGGTGACTGGCCAGCTCCTCGGCCGCATCGAGCTGGCATGCCAGCCCCAGCGCCCAGCTGTACAACACGATCAGGCGCGGCGTGCTGATCAGCAGGCTATCGGGCAAGTCCATTTTCCAGCGCAGCAACATGCCGACATTCTGCTCGGCCAGCAGTTGTTCCTCGGACAGGTTCTGTACCAGGTTCGCCGCCACATCCAGATGCCCTGCACGCAGCGCCTGTTCCACGGCCTCGTCCAGCAAGCCCTGAGCATTGAACCAGCGACAGGCACGCAGGTGCAGCGTAGCGACAGGAACCACCGCCCGAGCGATTGGCCGACTGCGCAACAGATCGGAAAACAGATGGTGATAGCGATACCAGTGCCCATGCTCGTCCAGCGGCACCAGAAACACCTGATGCGCCAACAGGAAGCGCAGAATCTCGGCGCTGTCGTGAGATTCGCGCACCGCATCGCACAGCTCGCTGCAAAAACGTTCCTGCGGCGCGGTGTCGTAGAGGAACGCCTGCACCTCGGCCGGCAGGCAATCGATGACCTCTTCGAGCAGGTAATCGCGGATCAACCCTTCCCCGCTGTTCAAGGCCTGAGGCAACGCCGCCTCGCTTCCAGCCTCGGCCACCGCCAGCAGCCAGAAACGCAAACCGGCGACCCAGCCTTCACTGCGCTGGATCAGGTTTTCCAGGGCCTCGCCGCGTAGCGAGCTGCTGTGGCGATCGAGCAGGGTCAGGGCTTCGTCGTGAGTCAGGCGCAAATCCTGCTCATGCAGTTCCAGCAACTGTCGCGATAACCGCAGGCGGGCGAGATGCCAGTCCGGCCGCTGACGGCTGGTGACCATGACCAGCAAACCATCCGGCAAGTGATTGAGGAAAAATTGCAGGCAGCGATCGAGTACCGGCCCTTGGGCAAGGTGGTAGTCGTCCAGTACCAATAACAGCGGCGAGGTCGGTTGCAGGTGCAGTGCCAACTCATCGAGCAGGCCATCGAGCCATTCCTCGAAGGCGAACGGCTGATGACGCTGGCGCATTTTCAGCAGCCCGAGTGCGCGGCTGCCGAGTCCCGGGAAGTAAGCCTGCAGGCCTTCGAGCAGACGCTCGAGAAATCGCCCCGGGTCGCTGTCCCGGGCGCTCAGTCCCAGCCACAGGCTTTGCCAGTGTCCCGGCAGACTTTGACAGAACTCCACGGCCAGCGAGCTCTTGCCGAACCCCGCCGGGGCGCAGACCAGCAACAGACGCCCACCCAGCCCGGCTTGCAGGCGCTCACACAGACGTGGTCGCAATACATGACCATCAGGCAACGGAGGGCGAAAAAAACGCCCGTCCAATGCCGTGACGGCAACGCTTGCAGGACCCGGAAGCGGGGACAGATCAGTCATGGCCGGCTCTTGTTCGAATGGCTGTTGGCGGCGTAGCAGATGTCCGCAGACTAGCCTTAAACGGCGTGCATATGAAGTTGTTGCTACAAATGGCTACAAAATCACCACGCAAAAAAAACGCCCCGAACCGGTCGGGGCGTTTTTTTCGAGGATGCGGCCTCGGGTCAAAGCTTAGCGGATACCGTCCTGGCCCAGGTTGCCCGGCTGGAATTCGCTTTTGCTGGCAGAGAAGCCGAAGTCATAAGCCTGTTTCTCTTCGTTCTTCATGCCCAGTGCCAGGTAACGGCCCGATTGCAGGTCGTACAGGGTTTCCAGCGCGTACCACGGCACTTGCTTGTCGTAGTAGTCCTCGGCATGGGCCTCGGCGACGCGCCACAGCTGACCACGACCGTCGTAGTGGTCGATGACCGCTGCCTGCCAGGTATCTTCATCGATGAAGAAGTCACGTTTGGCGTAGATGTGACGCTGACCCGGCTTCAAGGTTGCCACCACATGCCAGACGCGACGCAGCTCGTAGCGAGTCAGGTCCTGGTTGATGTGGCCGGCCTTGAGGATGTCGGCGTACTTCAGGTTCGGCGAATCGATCTTGTAGCTGTTGTTGGCAATGTACATCTCTTTTTTGCCTTCGAGCTTCCAGTCATAGCGATCCGGGGCGCCGTTGTACATGTCCAGGTTATCGGAGGTACGCAGACCGTCAGCGGCAGTACCCGGACCGTCATAGGACACTTGCGGTGCCTGACGCACACGGCGCTGACCGGTCGCATAGACCCATGCCTTGCGCGGTTCCTTCACCTGGTCGAGGGTCTCGTGCACCAGCAGCACGGTCCCTGCCAGACGGGCCGGCGCGGTCACTTTCTGCTTGAAGTAGAACAACACGTTGCCCGGATTGGCCGGATCGTAATCCTTCATTTTGTCGCGGAACACGAACTGGTCCTGGAAGTACACCAGGCTGTACGAGCCATTGGCCTGGGGCGTCGCCTGGGTCACCAGACGGGTCACGCTGCCACCGCGATAGCGGGTGATGTGGTTCCAGATGACTTCCAGACCGTCTTTCGGGATCGGGAACGGGATGGCGGTCTGGAAGTTTTCCAGGCCGTTGCCGCCGGCCACCAGCGTGGTGGTCGTGGCGTTCTTCCTGATCGCGGCGAACACGTCATCCGGTACGGTGGCACCGCGATGGGACGGATAGACCGGCATCTTGAAGGTATCCGGGTAGCGCTTGAACATCGCGTACTGACCCGGTGCAAGCTTGTCCTTGTACTGGTCGACGTTTTGCGCCGTGATGGTGAACAGCGGCTTTTCACTGGCGTACGGGTCGGACAGGAAGCCCTTGCTGTCGACGGTGCCGGCGTTCTTCGCCAGCGGCTTCCAGGCCGGGATCGAACCATCGGCGTTGCCCGCCATTTCGGCGCCCATCGGGGTCAAACTTTTGCCCAGTTTGTCGGCTTCGGCGGCCGGTACCGCCGCCATCACGCTGGTGGCCAGCAGCGAAAGACCCAGAACACCGGCGTGGAACAGATTCTTTGTTATTTTCATAGGTTTGTTCGTCCTGAAAAACTGTACTTAGAAGTTCACGCCAACACTGAGGGCAACGAAGTCGCGATCATCCACCGTGCTGTATTCGCCACCAAAGAAGTTGGTGTAAGCCAGGCTTGCGGTGTAGGTGTTCTGGTATTCGGCATCCAGACCGAGGCTGATGGCCTTGCGACCTTCCTCGAAGTTGCCGCCCGGGCCCGGGGAGTAACCCTTGACGTCGTGGGACCAGGCCACGTTCGGCTTCAGGTTCACACCGGCGAACACGTCGCTGTAATCCCAGATGGCGCGAGCGCGATAGCCCCAGGATGTGGCGGTGGTGAAACCGTTGTTGTCACAGTTGCTGGAACGGTTGCTGGTCGATGCGCCAGGGCCGGCACCGTTGATGGTCGAGGTGTTGAGGATCTGCGAGCAGGTATTGAGGCCATTGGTGGATGGCAGTTCACCCGGACCGAAGACCGGATCGCGACCGTAACGGGCCTCGGACTTGCTTTCCAGCCCGCCGACGTGGGTCACGCCGACTTCACCCACCAGGGTCAGGCGGTTGGCGCCCATGACCTGATCGAAGAAGTGCGTCAGGGTGGTCTGCAGTTGAGTGATTTCCTTGCGGTTGTATCCGTGCAGGTCCTGCCCCGGAACACCGTTGAGGATCGAAGCGTTGGTCAGAGCACCGCCCAGCGGACGCACACCGGCGAACAGGATGTCGGTGGAGTTCAGTTGCACCGGCGCGTTCGGGCGGTAGCTGATCTCACCACTCCACGCCGTACCGGTAGGCAGGGTGGTGGAGAAGCTCAGGCCGTAGAGACGAATGTCCTCCGGATACTCGATGAAATACTCGGAGTTCCCCGCCACCACCAGCGGCCCCAAGGCCTGGAATGGACCCGGGAGTGCCTTGACGCCGTTATAGATCGACTGTGGCGCACCGGTTGCGCTGAAGATCGGCGCACGGCTGTGGTAGTTCATGAAGTAGGCACCGAACTCGGTGGCCAGCGGATCGAACATGTACTTGGCGGACACGCCCCACTGCCCGCTGTCCCGCGCATTGCGGTTCGGTGAGCGGCGCACCAGCACGCCTTCCTCGTTGACATCGACACCGGCGGCAGCCAACGGGCCGAGGGCAACACCTGGAATGGTCGAGCGCTTGTTCAGCACACGCAGGTTGTCGTCGCAACCGGTGGTGACGATGTCGGGCTGGGAGAAGAAGGTGCCGCAGTTGTCGGTCACGGTCTTCTGCCAGTCGATCTGGTAGAAGCCTTCGGCCGACAGGTTTTCGGTGATGCTCTGGGACAGGTAGAACATGTTGACCGGGATCAGGCCTTCCTTGATCTCGGCGCCCGGACGGCGGAATGCAGATACGTCGATCGGGTTGATCGAGTTGATTCCGCCACCGATGAAGGTGCTTTCACCCCAGTTCACCACCTGCTTGCCCAGACGCACCGAGCCCGGCTCATCGGCAATGGCGTAGTTGTGGTAGATGAAGGCGTCGAGGATCTGGCCACCCGAAGAACGGGCTGCCACGTCGCGGTTGTGATTGCTGACGTCCTTGTATTCCAGGTCCTGGTTCTGCAGCGCAAAGTCGTACCAGTACTTGCCCCGGACGAAGACACCGGTATCGCCATATTTCAGTTCGAGGTCATGGATGCCCTTGAAGATCTTCGAGAACGCTTGCCCGCTCTTGAAGTTCAAGTGACCGTCGTCGGAGGTCTGGGACAGGCCCCGGCCACCGTTGTTGACACCAATCAGGTCCTTGTTCGGCTGCTGGGTCGAAACGCTCATGCCCAGGGAGAGCGCGGAGTCGAACTGGCCTTCGATTTCACCGACATTGAAGCTGACGCCGAATGCGGGTCCGGCGAGCGTGGAGGCAAGACTGACCGCCAGAGGCAGTTTCGCCCGGCGCCAGAACTGGTTTACTGAGGTCATCGACGCTACTCCATGTGCATTATTGTTATGGCAGTGAGTACTTTTAAAAACGCCTGAAGGACCGGGTGCCAGGAGCTTCCCGAAATCGCTTCAATGTTGCATTGCCCCGTTCTTAAAAATCCTTGACGGACTATAGCCAGCAGGGGGTACTGCTTGATCCCTCTAAAGTGTGATTTGCAGTGGCCGGCCACTCTGGAACAGTCCTTACGCCAGTCCGACACATGTCGGCCCGGCAAGGATGGCTGATTTTTCCGATTTCACAAGCCTAGCGCTTGCTTGGTGGGGCTGGCGCGCCGTTTTCGGCGCGCCGCAGGACGCTCAGAGCGTCGAGAGAAAGGTGCTGTTGTTGGCCTGCCATTCGGTGATGTCGAGGCGGATGCGCTTCTTGTCGAGCTTGCCGACGCTGGTCTTGGGAATTTCCGTAACAAGGGCGATCTGGCTCGGAATCGCCCACTTGCTCAGGTGCCCCAGTTCGACGAACGGCTTGAGGTGTTCCTTGAGCTCCCGGGCCCCGATGGTGTGCCCTTCACGGACAACCAGCAGGGCAAACGGACGCTCGCCCCATTGCGGGTCGGCGATCCCCACCACTGCTACTTCACGTACCGCGGCGTGACGGCTGATCAGGTCTTCGAGGTCCAGCGAGGAAATCCATTCGCCGCCGGTCTTGATCACGTCCTTGATCCGGTCGCGGATGTCGATCACCCCCATGCCGTCCAGCGTCGCCACGTCGCCGGTATGCAGCCAGCCACCGGCCCACAGCTCGGCGCCCTTCTGCGGTTCGTTGAAATAGCCCTCGGTCAGCCACGGCGCACGCAGCACCAGCTCGCCCTGGGTTTCGCCGTCGGCGGGCAGGAAGTTGCCGTCTCCATCGACGATGGCCGCTTCGACCAGCGGCCCCGGCACGCCGGCCTTGATCCGGTAGGTGGTGCGTTCGTCTTCGGTGCCTGCCATCAACTCGTCGTTGAGGTGTGCGCAGGAAACCAGCGGCCCGGTTTCCGACATGCCATACGCCGCCGTGAGCTGGATGCCCCGCGCCTTGGCCGCCTCATAAAGTGAACGATTGAGCGCACTTCCGCCGATGACGATTTTCCAGCCGCCGAAGTCGGTGCCCTGCGCGCCCTTGGCGTTGAGCACCATCTGCAGGATGGTCGGCACGCAGTGGGAGAACGTGACCTTCTCCTTGCGCCACAGCTCGACGAGGAATTCCGGGTCGTAGCGGCCCGGATAAACCTGCTTGAGCCCGAGCATGGTCGCCACATACGGCAGGCCCCAGGCATGTACGTGGAACATCGGGGTGATCGGCATGTACACATCGTTGGTACCCAGCAGCCGCACGCTGTCGATGGCACCCATGATGGTCGACACGCCCATGGTGTGCAGTACCAGTTGCCGATGGGTGAAATACACCCCCTTCGGATTGCCGGTGGTGCCTGTGGTGTAGAAGGTGGTGGCAACCGAGTTTTCGTCGAAATCCTGGAAGTCGTATTGCGGGTTCGCGGCCGCCAGCAGTTGTTCGTACTCGCCGACCAGATTCGGCAGGTCCGCGGTTTTTTCCGGCAGATCAGTCAGCAGCAGGGTTTTCTCCACCGTGGTCAGGTGCGGCGCAATGGCCTGGTACAGTCCGACGAACTCGCTGTTGACCAGCACGAAGCGGTCCTCGGCGTGGTTCATGGTGTAGAGGATCTGTTCCGGCGACAGGCGCACGTTGATGGTGTGAATCACCGCGCCAATCATCGGAATGGCAAACATGCATTCCAGATAGCGATGGCTGTCCCAGTCCATCACCGCCACGGTGTCGCCGGCCTTCACACCGGCGGCCGTCAGAACGTTGGCCAATCGCGCGACCCGCTCGATCAGTGTCGGGTAGCTGTAGCGCAACTGGTCACGGTAAATGATCTCGCGGGTTTTCTCGTAACGGGCGCCCGACATCAGCAGCCGTTTAATCAGCAATGGATACTGGTAGGCCCCTTCGGCGGGCGGAATAACGCGAGTCTGCAACATAAGAATCCCTTTTCTGACTGCACGGTGTTGGCATTGGAGTTCTGTACTCTAGAACCCTTATACGCCAGCCAAATCAGCCAAAGGAATGATTTGCAGAGCCGTACAAATGCTAGCTTTGCGCCAGCATTTGTCGGATTTCTTCACCGGTCAGGCCGTTTGCCCTACAGCCGCTTCGGAAGGCGTGCGCGGGAAAACCGCCGCAGCGAGGAAAGTCAAAGCGCCAAAACCCGCCAGAATCAGGTAAAGCCCCACAAAACCATGGCGCGGTTCAACATAGGCAATCAGCGGAATCGCTGTCGCACTGGCACCGAACGATAAACAGTAACGCAAGGCAAACACTCGGGATTGCCAGTGCGGCGCAACGAAATTGGCAACCATCGAGTCATTAACCGTCACCTGACCGAACACCACGAACATGAACGCCGCACCGAGCGCGATCACCGCCCAGCCCTCGACATAAGCCATGGCATACAGCAGTGGCGCCTGAAACAGCGTCAGCACGACAAATGGCCATTTCAGGCTGACCCGGTGCAACAGCTGTCCGATGCTCAGTTGCGCCACCGCACCGAACGCATACGCCAGGCTCACCACCACGCCCAGGGTCTGCGGCGAGGCGAACAAGTCATGCAAGCGCTCCTGAAACAATTTGGGATAGGTCATGGTGGTGGCGTTGAATACCACACCGCCGGTGGCGGTGGCCAAAGCCAGTACGCCGAACACCATGACCATCGAAATGCGCTGGCCGGCGGCGCTCTTGAGCGCAGTGTGCGGGCGTTTGGGGATCGGTTCCTCACGCACCTGCAAGGCAAAACCGATCCCCAGTACGATGGCCACGGCCCCCGGAATCAGAAACGCCGAACGCCAGCCGAACTGCGCCACCAGCAAACCGGTGATCAGTGCCGAGAACGCCACGCCAAGATTGCCCCACATGCCGTTGATGCCGATTTCACGACCGCGATTCTGCGCGTAGGCCACCAGCATCGCCGTGCCGACCGGGTGATAGATCGCGGCGAAAATGCCGATCAGGGTCAGGCCGATGACCAGCGACGTCGGGCTGTTACTGAGGCCGGTGATGATTGCCGAACCACCGATACCGAAGAAAAACACCAGCATCATCCGTCGTCGGCTCCAGTGATCGCCGAGCCAGCCGGCCGGTAGCGAACAGGCGCCAAACGCGATGAAGCCGCCCAGCGACAGGCCGATCAGCGCGGCATAGTCGAGGGCGAAGGCCTGGGTCATGCCCAGGACAGCAGCGGGAAAAATCAGCATGAACATGTGATCGATCACATGAGCTGCGTTGATGTAGCGAATGACATTTCTGGATTGATTCATCGCGGCACGCTTTCTTGTTGTGAACAGATGAGGGTGAGCGCTTATGCTAAGTTGGCGAAAAAGCGCATTCCTGCCATACAAGTCAGCGAACCGGACATGTTGATCAGCCATTTCGAACACGGCCCGGTGAGCGCCTACCCCCGGGATTACCTGGACGGCGCACACCAGCCGCTGCATTTGCATCGCGAGGCGCAGTTGCTGTATGCGGTGAGCGGCGTCATGCGGGTGGTCACGGCGCAAGGGGCGTGGGTCATTCCACCGAGCCGCGCGGTGTGGATTCCGCCGCAGGTGGGACATGAGATCTTCATGTCCGGGGATGTGCAAATGCGTTCGTTGTTCATCGCCCCCGAACTGTCCCCGGCCAGCCTGCAACACTGTTGCGTGCTGGCCGTGACGCCATTGCTGCGCGAATTGATCCTGCGTGCGGTGCAGGGCCCGCCCCACGCCGACAATCCGCTGATCCAGCAATTGATGCTGGAGGAACTGGCCGGCCTCGAAAACCTGCCGTTGCACATCCCGATGCCGAGCGATCGACGCCTGCAAAACATCTGCCTGGCGCTGCTGCGCGAGCCCGATCATCCCAACACCCTGGAAGACTGGGCGCAGCAGGTCGGGGCCAGCTCACGCACCCTGGCGAGGCTGTTTCAGCAGCAATTGCAGATGAATTTCAATGCCTGGCGCCAGCAACTGCGCCTGATGGAAGCCCTGCCCCGCCTGCTCGCCGGGGACAGCGTGCAGAGCGTGGCGCGGGATCTGGGTTATGGCAGCGCGCGGGCGTTCAGCGCGATGTTTCGCCGTTTGCTCGGGGACAATCCCCGGGAGTACCTCAACGCCCTGAATCAGCTCAGCTCGATCAATGCATCTCGGTGAACGCGAGCTTCACGCCAATGGCAATCAGCACGGCGCCCATGGTGCGATCGAACCAGTGGCCCATACGGGCAAAACCGGCGCGCACGCGCTGCTGGCTGAACAGCATCGCCACCAGGCAGAACCAGGTTGCCGTTGCAGCGGCCAGGTAAATCCCGTAACCGGCCTGCACTGCCAGCGGCGTGTGCGGGTTGATCACCACGGTGAACAGCGACAGGAAGAACAGCGTGGCTTTCGGGTTCAGTCCGTTGGTCACGAAGCCTGAGGTGAACGCGCCACGGGCGGTGCGTTCGCCGGCCTCTTTGTGCAGATCGTCGGTCACGGTTTTGGCCGGTTGCGCGCGCAAGGCCTTGTAGCCGATGTACAGCAGGTAAGCGGCGGCGGCCCATTTCAGGGCGTTGAACAACACGATCGATTGCGAAACGATCAGCCCGATGCCCAGCAGCGAATAACCGACGTGCAGGAAAATCGCCGTGCCCACGCCCAGTGCCGTCCAGGTGCCGGCGCGGCGACCGTGGGTCACGCTCTCGCGCACCACCACGGCAAAGTCCGGGCCGGGGCTGGCAACCGCCAGCAGGTGGATCAGTGCAACGGTCAAGAACTCGGTCCAGTACATGGGGGCTCCTTTGAGGTCATTACATTCCTGTGGGAGCGAGCCTGCTCGCGAAGCCGATGTGTCAGCCACATCGTTGTTGCCTGAGACGACGCCTCGCAAGCAGGCTCGCTCCCACAGGGGTTTCATCTGTTAGGCTCGGCAGATTACGCCTTCCCTTCACAGCACGACAGGTACAGTTGATGACGAACGCCCACCGCGCCGTATTCCTCGATCACCCTTCCCTGGATCTGGGCGACCTTGACCTCGCGCCACTGCAAGCCTGCTTCAGCGACCTGCAACTGTTCCCCCAGACGTTGCCTGCGCAAGTGAGCGACCGCCTGCAAGGCGCGACCGTAGCCATCAGCAACAAGATCCTGATCGATGCCGCCGCCATGGACGCCAACCCGCAACTGAAACTGATCCTGATCACGGCCACCGGCACCAACAATGTCGATCTGGCCGCCGCTCGCGCCCGGGGTATCACCGTGTGCAACTGCCAGGGTTACGGCACGCCGTCAGTGGCGCAACACACGATCATGCTGTTGCTCAATCTCGCCACGCGTCTTGCCGATTATCAAAAAGCCGTCGGCGAAGGCCGCTGGCAGCAAGCCAAACAGTTCTGTCTGCTGGACTACCCGATCGTCGAGCTGGAGGGCAAGACCCTCGGGCTGCTCGGGCACGGTGAACTGGGTGGCGCGGTGGCGCGCCTGGCCGAAGCGTTTGGCATGCGTGTGTTACTCGGGCAGATTCCGGGGCGCCCGGCCCGTCCGGATCGCCTGCCGCTGGAAGAACTGCTGCCACAGATCGACGCCCTCACGCTGCACTGCCCGCTCAATGAACACACCCGACACTTCATCGGTGCCCGCGAGCTGGCATTGATGAAACCCGGTGCTTTCGTGGTCAACACCGCCCGTGGCGGGCTGATCGATGAACAGGCCCTGGCCGATGCGCTGCGCAACGGTCATCTCGGCGGCGCAGCCACCGATGTGTTGAGCATCGAACCGCCAACCCACGGCAATCCATTGCTCGCCACCGACATCCCGCGCCTGATCGTCACCCCGCACAACGCCTGGGGCAGTCGCGAAGCCCGGCAGCGAATCGTCGGCCAACTGGTGGAAAACACCCGGGCGTTTTACAGCGGTAAGGCGCTGCGGGTCGTCAGTTGATAAACTGCGGCACTTTTTTTCACGGGAGCAGTTATGGATCCGCGCAGTGAAGTACTGCTTCGTCAGGTCGAGTTATTCCAGGGTTCGCTGTTGCTGGTCGGTCTGCCCGCCGATGACTTGCTCGGGCGCCTGCCCGACGCATTCGGCTGGTGCTGGCATGCCGGCGATCAGGCGGCGCTCGAGGCGCGTTTCAAAGGTCGCAGCCATTTCGGCGTGAATGTGCCGGAGCGCGAGTTCGACAGCGCAGTGGTGTTCCTGCCCAAGTCCAGGGATTTGACCGACTACCTCCTCAATGCCGTGGCCTCACGTCTGGCCGGGCGCGAAGTGTTTCTGGTCGGGGAAAAACGCAGCGGCATCGAAGGCGCGTCCAAACAGCTCAACTCGTTCGGCAAGCCGCGCAAGCTCGACAGCGCGCGCCACTGCCAGTTGTGGCAAGTGACGGTAGCCAACGCCCCGCAAGCCAAATCCCTGGAAAGCCTGGCCCAGACCTACGAACTGCCGCTGGCCGAAGGCCCGCTGAAAGTCATCAGCCTGCCGGGCGTGTTCAGCCATGGCCGACTGGATCGCGGCAGTGCTCTGCTGCTGGAGCATCTGGATCAACTGCCGAGCGGTCATCTGCTGGACTTCGGTTGCGGCGCCGGCGTACTCGGCGCGGCGGTCAAGCGTCGCTATCCACAGAATCAAGTCACGTTGCTGGACGTCGACGCATTCGCAGCCGCCAGCAGTCGCCTGACACTGGCGGCCAACGGTCTGGAAGCCGAGGTGTTGACCGGTGATGGCATCGACGCAGCACCGATGGATCTGAGCACGATTCTGAGCAATCCACCGTTCCATACCGGTGTTCACACCGATTATTTCGCCACCGAAAACTTGCTGCGAAAAGCGGCAAAACATCTGAAAAAAGGTGGCGAACTGCGCCTTGTGGCCAACAGCTTCCTGAAGTATCAGCCACTGATCGAAGAGCATCTGGGCGCATGCGCGATCAAGGCCGAAGGCGATGGTTTCCGGATTTACCAGGCCAGACGCAGCTGAAAATTAGTGCTTGCCGAATGGATTGCGCCTAGGCAGAATCCGCTCCGTCCTAGGGGAGTAGTCTCCCACGAGCGCCAAGCTCGTCCGGTATACGTCAACACACTTGATCCTCAGATCATGGCGTATGCGACCCAAGCGTCCGCAACAGACGGTTCGCAGGGTTTGACAAGACCTATGACACGAACACCTTACCCGGGGCGGGAAGGCTGTACGTGTCATAGCCGTGTCGACCCGCCCCTTAGGAAATCCTGATGCTGGACTCGTTACTCGTTCCCACCGCAATCGTTGCCCTGGCCGAAATCGGCGACAAGACGCAACTGCTCGCGCTGATTCTCGCCGCTCGCTTTCGCAAACCCTGGCCGATCATTGCCGGCATCGTCGCTGCGACCCTGGCCAACCACGCGGCAGCCGGTGCGGTAGGCGCCTGGTTCGGCAGCTTCTTCTCCGACTCGGTTCTTCACTGGATACTCGCGGCCAGCTTCACCGCCACCGCCCTGTGGACGCTGGTGCCGGACAAGATGGATGACGACGAAACCAGCACCGCCCGCAAGTTCGGGCCGTTCCTGACCACCCTGATTGCGTTCTTCCTCGCGGAAATCGGTGACAAGACGCAGATCGCCACCGTAATGCTGGCCGCGCAATACCCGGAGCTGTGGCTGGTGATCATCGGCACCACGGCGGGCATGCTGATTGCCAACGTGCCAGTGGTATTGGCCGGTAACTTTGCCGCAGAAAAACTGCCGTTGACCCTGATCCGTCGACTGGCCGCCTCGGCGTTCATGATTCTGGCGCTCGTCGCGGTGTACAAGGCGATGCAGAGCAGCGGCTGGATTTGATCCGGCAGACCGCTCCCACACGCAGTGCGGGAGCGGTCTTTGTTTCAAGACTTGGGCGCTTTTTCGTACAGCGGCATGACCTTCGGAATTGCCGCCTGCAACGACGCGATCCGGCTGGAGGATGCCGGGTGAGTGCTCATGAACTCCGGCGGTGCACCTTCGGACGCCTTGCTCATTTTGTTCCACAGGGTGATCGCGGCGTTCGGGTTGTAGCCGGCACGGGCGGCCAGTTCCAGGCCGATCAGGTCGGCTTCGTTCTCGTTGGCGCGGCTGTTGGGCAGCGTCATGCCGTAGTTGGCCACGGTGTCGGCCAGCGCCAGGCTGTCCTGGCCGAGGCCGAACAATGCGCCGGCGCCCTGCTTGGCCATTTCGATGCCGTAAGCCTTGGACATCGCTTCACGACCGTGCTCACGCAGGGCGTGGGCGATTTCATGACCCATGACCGCGGCGATTTCATCGTCGGTCAGTTTCAGGCTGTCGATCAGCCCGGTGTAGAAAATGATCTTGCCGCCAGGACCGCAGTTGGCGTTGAGTTCATCACTCTTGATCAGGTTCACTTCCCATTGCCATTGCGCCGCGTCCGGACGAAAGTTCGGTGCCTGAGCGATCAGGCGGTTGGCGATCGCCTGGACACGCTTCGCGTCATTGCTGGTCTTGTCCAGCACACCTTTGCTGGACGCCTCGCCTACGGTTTTCTGATAGGACTGGGCATACATCTGGTCGACCTCTTGCGAGGACAGCATGCTGAACATGTACTGCTTGCGTTCCACGCCCACGGCACCGCCGCTGGTGGTGTTGACCGACTGACAGCCGGCCAGCAACAAAGCCGCGCTCAGTGCACTTACAACCAAAGTCTTGTTCATTCAAAAGCTCCCTGAAAACTTGCCGCGTATGCTAGGCGGGTAATTGTATCGACGCCAGATACAACAGACGTGATGCATCTGTTTTTCAGAAAGCGTCTGCCAACCCTGCAGGAAAAAATTCATATTCGCCGAAAAGCCCTGCGCATCTGCGTCGCGCACTGCTCCATTTGCGACATCTGCCCTCAATTGCTCGCACTTCGCCTCATGGCGCAATAGTGGCTGCCGATACAACAGCGCAGATGTCCTCTTGCGTGCGGAGCTTCCATGAAATTCAAGTCGATCCAGTTTTCCGTGGCGGCCCTGGCCGGCGCCATCGTTCTCAGCGTGGTAGCTGCGCTGGTGCTGTATGCGCTGTTTTCCGGTGCTCGCACTCAAGAGATGGTTCAACAGCGAACCCAGGAGCAGTTCGAGCAAGTCATCGAACAGCGCCTGACTTCGCTGGCGCAGACTCAGGTCAGCCAGATCCAGCGCGAACTGGAAGCACCGCTGCTGATCGCCGGCGGACTGGTGCGGGTCAACGCCCTGCTCGGCACCTCGGGCACCGATGGCCAACCGCGCCTGACCGTCAGCCGCGAACAGCTGATCAGCCTGATCAAGGAAAACGTCGAGAAGAATCCGAAAATTCTCGGCACCTACATCGGCTGGGAAAAAAACGCACTGGATCACAATGACGCGGCTTATGTCGGCACCCGCGTAGTGGGCATCGACGCCACCAACGGACGCTTCCTGCCGTGGTGGTTCCGCAACGAGGACGGCACCCTGGGCCTGGACAAACTGGTAGACGTCGAAGATCAGAAAGTCCTGTCCACCGGCGTACGCGCCAGCGAGTACTACCTGTGCTCGAAAGAAACCAAAAAATCCTGCGTGATCGATCCGGCGCCCTACAAGGTGGGCGACAAGATCGTCATGCTCGCCTCCTTCATCGAGCCGATCATGCTCAACGGCGCCTTCCAGGGCATTGTCGGGGCCGACCTCTCGGTGAACTTCATTCAGGAAATGCTGCTGGGAGCCAACCAGAAACTGTACGGCGGCGCCGGGCAAATGGCCCTGATCGGTGGCAATGGCCGGATCGTCGCCTATACAAAGGACCCGAGCAAATTCGGCGAGAAGGTCAGTGACATTCTCGATGCCCAGCAGATTGCCAACATGGCCAATCTCAAGCGCGGCGAAGTGACCTACACCGTCAACAAGGAGTCGGGGCGGATCGAGTTGTACCTGCCCTTCGGTATCGGCCAGACCGATGCGCGCTGGACACTGATGCTGCAACTGCCGCTGAATGCGGTGATGGCCGATCTGCAGAAACTCCAGGGCGACCTCGACGCCCAGCGTAAATCCGACACTTTCGGCATGGCCATGGTCGGCCTGGTCATCGCCGGCCTCGGCCTGCTGGTGATCTGGCTGGTGGGCCACGGCATCGCCCGGCCGCTCAAGCAAATGGTGACCATGCTCGATGACATCGCCCAGGGCGAAGGCGACCTGACCCGTCGTTTGAGCAGTGACCGCAATGACGAACTGGGCTCGATCGCCAAGGGCTTCAACACCTTCCTGGCCAAGTTGCAGGCGATGATCACCCAAGTGGTGACGTCGGTGCAGAGCGTCAGCGATTCTTCGGAACACACCGCCGACATCGCCATCCGCACCAACATCGGCGTGCAGAAGCAAATGGCCGAGATCGATCAGGTCGCCACCGCTGTGCAGGAAATGACCGCCACCGCCCAGGACGTGGCGCGCAACGCAACCCAGGCGGCGCAGGCCGCCAGCCATGCGGATCAGGCAGCGGCGCAAGGCATGCAGATCGTGCGCGACACGTCGAATTCGATCGGTGTGCTGGCCGTGGAAATCGGCAAGGCGGTGGACGTGGTGCAAACGCTGGCCAAGGACAGCGAAAACATCAATGCGATCCTGATTGCCATTCGCGGGATCGCCGAGCAGACCAACCTGCTGGCCCTCAACGCCGCCATCGAAGCCGCCCGAGCCGGTGAGCAGGGTCGCGGTTTTGCCGTTGTCGCCGACGAGGTGCGTAACCTGGCGCAGAAGACCCAGAAAGCCACCGAAGAAATCCAGAGCATGATCCAGCAACTGCAACAGGGCACTCGCGACGTGGTGCGGGTCATGGAGGACAGCCAGAACCGCACCGACGAAAGCGTGCAGCAGGCAGCCAAGGCCGCCGAAGCGCTGGAGACCATCACTCAGGCGGTGTCGGTGATCAACGACATGAACACTCAGATCGCCAGCGCCGCCGAAGAACAGAGCGCGGTGGCCGACGACATCAACCGCAACGTGATCAACATCGGTCAGGTGGCGAACGAAGTGGCCGGTGGGGCGGACGAGTCGAGTTCGGCGAGTGCGGATTTGACCAAACTGGCGGAACAGCAGCGGCGGTTGATCAATCAGTTCAAGGTCTGACCGATCAGGCCGGCGTCAAGCACTCCGGCCCGTTGAGTTTCGGATCATTGACCAGGTTCGCCAGCACCCGCTCGCGCAAGGCGGCGGGTTCGCCGGCGAGCAGACCTTGCAGGACATGCAGCGGCGTCTCGGGATCGAGCCACGCCGCCTGCCCCGCCTCATCGAGTATCAACGGTCGGCGTTGACTGGCTGCCGGTTGGGTAATCACTGCGGTGCTGAGCCAGACTTGTTCCTGCACCGGATACGCCTCCCAGATCGCCGCGAAAAACAGCGAAGAACCCTCTCCCGGCGTCAGCCAGTACGGCTGTTTGCGCACGTTGCCGCGCCATTCGTAGAAACCGTTGGCCGGCAGCAAGCAGCGACGCAGGCGCAGCGCCTCGCGAAACATCGGTTGTTCAGCCACGGTTTCGGCCCGGGCGTGGGCCGGCGTGCGCGACAGGTCTGTCAGCCATGGCGGCGTCAGGCCCCAGCGGGCGCGGGCCAGGCTGCGCTGGCCGTCGGCTTCGGCACGCAACATCAACACCGAATCATTGGGGGAAATGTTCCACTGTGCCTGCTGATCGGCGGGAAAACCTGGCAGCGCGGCGAAGTCGCGGTTCCAGCGAAACAGGGCATAACGTCCACACATGGGGCAGCACGACTCAAAAGTAAAACGAACGCCAGCCTAACAGACCAGCGTACCGGGGAAGCTCTCCGGTTCATCGCCGGGCAGCGGCAGCGCGGCATTGTACGCGCTGATCAGTTCGCGGGCGTACTCGGCCTGATCGTTCTCGACCGAAAGCCCGAGCAGCCCGAAGATCGGCAATTCGCCCGTACCACCGAGCAGATCGCGCCCGACCAGATGCGCCTCGATGCCTTCGCTGGCGAGCATGCCCTTGAGCATCTCGCCCTCCATCAGGTTTGCCGGCTCGTAGATTCGCCGCATGGGCACACCTCACTCGTTTTCGCTGAACACTTCCAGAAACCAGTCCTGACCATCGACCTGCAGTACAAACTTGATCGGCTTACAACACACCTGACAGTCTTCGATATAGGTCTGATCACCTCCCGACAGATCCACGGAAGTCTCGACCTCCTCCCCACAGTACGGACATTCATACAGTGCGCTTTCCAGCATCGCGGTCTCCCGGGTGACTTGTGCGTATAATCGCCGGTCTATTTGCAGGGCTATTTTTGTCTGGCTACTTTTTCAGACCATGCCCCGTTGGTTTTCGATCAAAACCTTTACTTACCCTAGCCGTTTCCAACAAGAGAGCATGATGGGCGAATTCGATGCCATCCGACCTTACGACGACAGCGAAGTACCTGCGGTACTGGCAAGACTGCTCGGCGACAAGGCGTTTCTAGATATCCTCACCCACTTCCGCTTCCCGCGTTTCGCCGGTGCCTTCGGCTGGATGCTCAAACCTCTTATAGCCCATCGGCTGCGTCGTGAGTTCGCTGACGTGACGTCCGTGGCGACGTTGCAGGACAAGGTCGAGTTCTACGTCGACCACACCATCGAGCGCGCCACCGACGGCGTGACCTACACCGGTGTCGAGCAGTTCAAGTCCGGCAGCGCCTATCTGTTCATCGCCAATCACCGCGATATCGTGATGGACCCGGCCTTCGTCAACTATGCGGTGTATCACGCCGGCCTGCCGACGCCGCGCATCGCGATTGGCGATAACCTGCTGCAAAAACCTTTCGTCAGCGACCTGATGCGCCTGAACAAGAGCTTCATCGTGCACCGTTCGATCACCGGGCGCCGCGAGAAAATGGCCGCGTACCAGTTGCTGTCGGCCTACATCAACCACTCGATCCGCAACGATTGCGCCTCGATCTGGATCGCTCAGGCCGAAGGCCGGGCCAAGGACGGCGACGACCGCACCGAGTCGGCGATCCTCAAGATGTTCCACATGAGCCGCAAGGACGAGCCGTTCGGCGAGGTCATTCAGTCGCTGAACCTGACCCCGGTGTCGATCAGCTACGAATACGACCCATGCGATCAGGCCAAGGCCCGCGAGCTGTACATCCGCGCCACCACCGGCACCTACAGCAAGGCGCCGGGCGAGGATGACGTGAGCATCGCCAAGGGCATCACCGGCTACAAGGGCCGGGTGCACGTGAACTTCGCCGCGCCGATTACCGAACTGTTCGAAGACACCAAGCAACTGGCGGTCGAGATGGACAAGCAGATTCTCGGCGGCTACCGCTTGTTCCCGGTGCACTACCTGGCGTACGCGCAGTGGGCCGATGCCGATCCTCAACTGAATGTGCCGAAGGCCGCCGAAGTGTTCGGAGCCGAGGAACTGGCCAAGGCCCGGGAAGAGTGGCAGAACCGTCTGGAGGCCTGCCCTGAAGAATATCGTCCGTATCTGGTGCTGCAATATGCGACGCCGGTACGCAATCAGTACCGGGTCAAGGCAGGCTTGCCGCTGTAAGTGCTTACGGCGGGCGGCGCCCTGTGGCGAGGGCGCTCGTTCCCGCCGGGTTTCGAAGCAGCCCTCAGTAGCGGGTACTGATCCAGGAAATCAGCAACGCCAGTCCCAGACAGGCAAAACCGAAACGATAGAAAAACCGGTTCATGCGCAGGGTCGCCCAGTCCAGCACCGGTTCCTGATCCGGCTGGCTCTGGCGCTGGGCTGCGATACTGGCCATCGCCCGTTGTTCACGACGACGGGTCGCGTGCAGCAGCCAACTGCCCGGAAAGGCCAGCAGCAGGGCCAGCAGGTTGATCAGTTTGGCGGGATGGGCGGCAAACAGCGTCATCAAGTGCATCACAGACCTCAATCTAGACCGGAATGGCGAACGCCAGACCGACGACCGCGGCGCGGATTCTACCGAAACCCTCCACCATCGCCCTACCTTTTGCGACAAATAACCCATCAATCGACCGATGGCTGTCCTGTGTCACGGCATCGTCATTTGTTTCGGCCACCCTGCTCGCCTCGAAACGTAAACGGAACGCGACATGCTTCACGCAGAAAACCAGGATCGTCTGTACCTCATCTCTCCCTCCGACGAACAACAGGCCCTCGTCGACAGCCTGGCCTTCAATGTCCAGGACCGCCACTGGCTGGTGTATTGCGCCCTCGGCGGGCACCCGCATGCGGACTTGCCCGAGACCGATCTGCTGACCGGCGTCAGCGTCCTCCACTTCTACTCGCAAGCCGCCTGAACGAAAAAAGCCCGGAGCCATCACTGGCCCCGGGCTTTTTCACATCGGGCGCATGCCTTATTCGGCGAGGATCTGGCCGATGGACGGATCCTTGAACAGACGGGTCAACGCATCGCTCAACACGTCACTGACCAGCTTGGTGTTGGTTTCCTGGTTCGGCGCCATGCCGAAACGCTGGTCCAGCGAAGCGCCGTAACGGCCGGTGTAACGACGGTTGCCGCTCTGCACGTCGGAGCGGAAGGTCGCGCCGATGGTGGCTTCAGTCACGTACATGCCTTCTTTCGGCGACTGGTATTTCAATTCGGTCAGGGTCACGGTCAGTTGCGGAGCATTCATCGCGCCGTTGGACGGGGTGAAGCCCAGCAGACGTACGGCCGCTTCGGCCTGGGCCTGCAACTTCGGCACGATCTGCTCACGCTGTACGGTGATGGCGCTGGTTTCCGGGTACAGGCCACCGCGGGTGCCCAGGGTTGGCGACGGACGACCATCCACTACGCGAACCACGACTGGCTGGCCATGGCCGACCGGTGCCAGCTGAGTGGTCAGCTTCGGTTCCGGGCTCAGTTGTTGCGGGCTGTGGGCGCAGCCAACCAGGGTCAAACTGGTCACAGTGATCAAACCGAACAACAGGCGTTGCAACATGCTCTTCTCTCCAGAATCAGGCACAGACAGGCCGGCAGTATAGCGGTGGGCCACTGCGGGTCACCAGCACTGAAATCTCGGACAACCCCGCGGCGCACGCGGTTCCTGTCACAGATTGTTCACCGCCCTTACATGTGCGCTTCACGGTCTTTTGACAAGCTTTGCCTCAGATCTCCAGAAGGAACCCAAACCATGCGCTATCTGATCTCGCTATTCGCTCCTCGCCCCCTGCACCGCAGCTTTGCCCTGCTCGACCGCAACGGCCACTGCCAGGCATTCAAGCAATGCAGCCTGCAGCCCATGGGTGACGATTGGGTCGAAATCGAAGAAATCCGCCTGAACTGGCTGCACCAGCCGCTGCCTGCGAGCGCCCGTGTCGAACAGCACCGCCCTCGCGCACGTGCCCAGGCGATGTTGAGCATCTGACCGGATGCCTAATAAAAGTCATTAAACTCGACCAACTCCCCGCATTTCTTCGATACAATCTCCCCCCGATTATAAGGACGTCTCCTGATCGGGCCCCGCAACAGCGTCAATGCGCTTGCATTGGCATCCATATCGCCCACAGAGAGCCGCCCACACAGATCGAGTGAAGCTGGCGTGCCTGCTGTTTCCCCGGCATATCACCGCTTTTCGCGAATCTGCAGAGCTGTCATGACGCGCGGTCACTGAGTTGTTTGCCCTTCAGGGCACGGTGCCAGCCGGGACAGCCCTTTTTGAGGTTCACGTCTTCAAAAGAGCGTGAAAAAAACGGGTTTTCACAACTTCACAAGAGTGTGGCGAGCAAATGAATAGTTTTGCGTCTGAACATGCACCATTAGCGTCTGAAACAGCCCAACGACACAGGAACGGGAACGCCTCGAATACCGGAGCCTGAAGCCTGTCCGCTACGGATTTGGTTGCACGAACGGATGTCTCGACCATAAGTCGAATTGCCAGCCACCTGCTGAAATGAGTTCATGTGACTCTTGAAGCCAGGCCGCACGCATCCGTCGAAGTTGCGAAAAATTGCGAGATTCGGACATGGCAAACCTGGCCATGGGTACCTGGGGCGCCACTGACCTGCCCCGGACACCTGGCAGCCATGCCGACAATTTGGTGCTGCAGATTTTGGAGACGCGTTAAATGGCGCATAACGAAGCAGTCGACGTAGTTCTGGTTGGGGCCGGCATCATGAGTGCCACCCTTGCAGTGCTGCTCAAGGAACTCGACCCGGCGATCAAGCTGGAAGTCGTCGAACTGATGGATTCCGGTGCCGCGGAAAGTTCCAACCCGTGGAACAACGCCGGTACCGGCCACGCCGGCCTCTGCGAGCTGAACTACACGCCGCAGAATGCCGACGGCACCGTCGACATCAAGAAAGCCGTGCACATCAACACCCAGTTCGAGGTGTCGAAGCAGTTCTGGTCGTACCTGACCAAAAAAGGCACGTTCGGCTCGTGCAAGTCCTTCATCAGCCCGGTGCCGCACCTGAGCTACGTCGAAGGTGAAAAAGGCGTGTCGTTCCTCAAGGAACGCTTCAACACCCTGCGCAAGCACCACGCCTTCGCCGACATGGAATACACCGAAGACAAGGCGAAGATGGCCGAGTGGATGCCGCTGATGATGCCGGGTCGTCCGAAAGACCAGGTGCTCGCCGCCACCCGCGTGATCAACGGTACCGACGTCAACTTCGGCGCCCTGACCAATCAGTTGCTCAAGCACCTGACCAGCGCCCCGGATGCCCAGGTCAAATACTGCAAGCGCGTGACCGGCCTCAAGCGTAACGCCAACGGCTGGACCGTGAGCATCAAGGACGTCAACAGCGGCGGCAGTCGCGAAGTCGACGCAAAATTCGTGTTCCTCGGCGCCGGTGGCGCGGCCCTGCCGCTGCTGCAGGCCTCGGGCATCGAAGAAAGCAAAGGCTTCGGCGGCTTCCCGATCAGCGGCCAGTGGCTGCGTTGCGACAACCCGGAAGTGGTCAAGCACCACCAGGCCAAGGTCTACAGCCAGGCAGCCGTGGGTTCGCCACCGATGTCCGTGCCGCACCTGGACACCCGCGTGGTCGATGGCAAGAAGTCCCTGCTGTTCGGGCCATATGCCGGCTTCACCACCAAGTTCCTCAAGCACGGCTCCTTCATGGACCTGCCGCTGTCGGTTCGCGCCGGCAATATCGGTCCGATGCTGGCCGTGGCCAAGAACAACATGGACCTGACCAAGTACCTGGTCAGCGAAGTGATGCAGTCGATGGAACAGCGCCTGGAATCCCTGCGTCGTTTCTACCCCGAGGCGAAAGCCGAAGACTGGCGCCTGGAAGTGGCCGGCCAACGGGTGCAGATCATCAAGAAAGACCCGAAAAAGGGCGGCATTCTGCAGTTCGGTACCGAACTGGTGGCAGCGAAGGACGGCTCCCTCGCCGCCCTGCTCGGCGCCTCCCCAGGCGCTTCGGTGACTGTTTCGATCATGCTGGAACTGATCGAGAAGTGCTTCCCGGCCAAGGCCAAGGGTGAGTGGGCTGCCAAACTGGCAGAAATCTTCCCGGCCCGTGAAAAGGTCCTGGAGACCGACGCTGCGCTGTATCGCAAGATCAACACGCAGAACAACGTCGCGCTGGAACTGGTCGAAGCCAGTAACGAGACCGAAAGCTACGCCTGATCCGGTCCATGAAAAACGCCCCGCACTCAGTGAGTGCGGGGCGTTTTTTATGCCTGATACCGGCCTTTGGCACATCGGCCTCTGTGACGGGGGCGCTTCGTACGCCGACGAGAGCAAGCTCCCTCGCCACAGTTGCGGAATGTTCTCAGCCGCGCGCTTTCTCGATCAGCTCGATGTATTCAGCTGCATTGCGTTGATCGCGGATCTGGTCGATGAAGGTCTTGCCATGCTCGTCCTTGCCATCGACGTCATAACCGGCCTCGACGAAGAACGTCAGAAAGCGCTCGAAATCGTCGATGCGCAGACCACGGTAGGCCTTGACCAGTTTGTGCAGCGACGGCGAAGTGGCGTCGACCGGCTCAAAATCGAGGAACAGCTTGATCTGCTCATCGCCGATCTCGTCACCAATCACTTGCTTCTTGTCTTTACGCATTGCCGACTCCAGCTCGCAGATATTTCACGGGGCGGGCAGTTTACCCCTGCCCGGGCACGGGGCTCAACGCGCGCGGGTGCTGCCGGTGTGCAGATCGGCCCAGATATGGCCGTTGGCGTAGCTGAGAAACTGCACATACACGGTGTCATTGCGCAGCAGATCGATGATCACCCGGTATTGGGACAGCGGATAGAACAGGGTCAGGGTCTTGCGCTTGTCGTCATACACCGGTTTTTTCAGGCTTTTGCTTTCGCCATCGAAGCTGACCAGCACCTGGTTGATCGTCGCCCCCTTGTTCAGGG
Source organism: Pseudomonas sp. BW7P1 (assembly GCF_024981055.1). Lineage (NCBI taxonomy): Bacteria > Pseudomonadati > Pseudomonadota > Gammaproteobacteria > Pseudomonadales > Pseudomonadaceae > Pseudomonas > Pseudomonas sp. BW7P1. The sequence goes on from NZ_CP103374.1 coordinate 5,266,009, forward strand.
ACTTGCCCTTGAGGCGAATCATCAACGGCGAGGTGACCGGAATCGGCTGCTGGTTCGACTGCCGCTGAGCGCCGACCACCACCGAATAGTCGGTGACCTGCAACAGTTGCTGCTGTTCGGGTTCGGCATCACGCAGGGTCAGGTCGTCAGGCGGCAGGAACTGACTGTGCATCGGCGCAGCGGCCAAGGGCAGGCTGAGGGTGAACAACAGAGCGGCGCAGCTGCGGATCAAGAGGCTCATGACGGGCTCCGGAGGGCGGGGCCGAGCACTCTAGCATGGGTATTGCGGATGGATCAGCACACACAAAACAACTGTGGGAGCGTGGCTTGCCCGCGAAAGCGTCGATCAATCCGACATCAATGTGTCAGAAAGTCCGCCATCGCGGGCAAGCCCGCTCCCACAGGGATCGGGGATTACCCGGAATTACATGCCTTTGACGGCGAAGATCCCGTTGGCGTTGCGCCAGTAGCCCTTGTAATCCATGCCGTAACCGAAGATGTAGCGGTCAACGCACGGCAGGCCGACGAAATCGGCTTTCAGGTCCGGACGGGCCTTGCGGTCGTGGTCCTTGTCGATCAGCACGGCGGTGTGCACGGCACGCGCGCCGGCGTGTTTGCAGAAGTCGATGATCGCGCCAAGGGTGTGACCTTCGTCGAGGATGTCATCGATGATCAGCACGTCGCGGTCGATGAACGAAATTTCCGGCTTGGCTTTCCAGAACAGGTCACCGCCAGTGGTTTCGTTGCGATAGCGAGTGGCGTGCAGGTAAGACGACTCGAGTGGAAACTGCAGATGGGTGAGCAGTTTGCCGGAGAAGATCAGGCCACCGTTCATCACGCAGAACACCACCGGATTGCTGTCGGCCAGTTGTTCGTTGATTTGTGCACCGACGCGGGCAATGGCTGCCTCGACTTCAGCTTCGGTGTACAGGCAGTCAGCCTCTCGCATGATTTGACGGATATGCTCGAGATCAGCGGACATGGCGCTCTCCAGGGGGGACGGATTTCGGAAAAGCGGGCAAAGGTACGCATCCCTTACGGCCGAATCAAGCATTTGTGGACTAACGTACTGTATGTCCTATAGGACATCACCCTCGGATAGATTAATCTAGGCCGGTTTTTTTGCCCGCCGCCGGAGCCTTTCCCCATGTCCATCCAAGAGATCCGCCATCCGCTGATCCGTCACAAACTTGGCCTTATGCGCCGTGCAGACATCAGCACCAAGAATTTCCGTGAGCTCGCTCAGGAAGTCGGTGCCCTGTTGACCTATGAAGCGACCAAAGACCTGCCACTGGAAACCTACGATATCGAAGGTTGGTGCGGCACTGTGTCGGTCGAGAAAATCGCCGGCAAGAAAATTACCGTCGTGCCGATCCTGCGTGCCGGCATCGGCATGCTCGAAGGCGTGCTCAGCCTGATCCCGGGCGCCAAGGTCAGCGCCGTCGGTGTTGCCCGCAACGAAGAAACCCTGCAGGCCCACACCTACCTGGAAAAACTGGTTCCGGAAATCGACGAACGCCTGGCGATGATCATCGACCCGATGCTCGCCACCGGCAGTTCCATGGTCGCGACCATCGACCTGCTGAAGAAAGCCGGCTGCAAAGACATCCGCGCCATGGTGCTGGTAGCAGCGCCGGAAGGTATCGCCGCCGTCGAACAGGCCCACCCGGACGTGATCATCTACACCGCGTCCATCGATCAGAAACTCAACGAGCACGGTTACATCATTCCTGGGCTTGGCGATGCCGGTGACAAGATCTTCGGCACCAAGCAGAAGGACTCGTAACCATGCAGGATGAGTTCAACGATCCGCTCTGGCGCACGGTGCTGTCGGGCGCGCAGATGCTGTTCGTGGCGTTCGGCGCTCTGGTGCTGATGCCGCTGATCACCGGCCTGGACCCGAACGTGGCGCTGTTCACCGCAGGTCTGGGCACGATCCTGTTCCAGATCGTCACCGGGCGGCAGGTGCCGGTGTTTCTGGCGTCGAGCTTTGCCTTCATCACCCCGATCATTCTCGCCAAGGGCCAGTTCGGCCTCGCCGCGACCATGGGCGGCGTGATGGCAGCCGGTTTCGTCTACACCTTCCTCGGCCTGGCCGTGAAAATCAAAGGCACCGGGTTCATCGACCGCCTGCTGCCGCCGGTTGTGATCGGGCCCGTGATCATTTCCATCGGCCTGGCCATGGCGCCGATTGCCGCGAACATGGCGATGGGCAAGGCCGGTGACGGCTCGGAACTGATTCATTACCAGACCGCGATGATGATCTCGATGCCGGCGCTGCTGACCACGTTGATCGTGGCGGTATTCGGCAAGGGGATCTTCCGCCTGGTGCCGATCATCTCCGGCGTGCTGGTGGGCTTTGCCCTGTCCTTCTACTTTGGCGTGGTCGATACCGCGAAGATTGCCGCGGCACCGTGGTTCGCCCTGCCGAACTTCACCGCTCCGGAGTTCAACTGGCAGGCGATCCTGTTCATCGTCCCGGTGGCGCTGGCGCCGGCCATCGAACACATCGGCGGCGTGATTGCGGTCGGCAGCGTGACCGGTCGCGACTACCTGAAGAAGCCGGGCCTGCATCGCACCCTGCTGGGGGACGGCATCGCCACCACGGCTGCCGGCCTGTTCGGCGGTCCGCCCAACACCACCTACGCCGAAGTGACTGGCGCAGTGATGCTGACCAAGAACTACAACCCGAAGATCATGACCTGGGCGGCGATCTTCGCCATCGCCTTGGCGTTCATCGGCAAGTTCGGCGCCCTGCTGCAAAGCATTCCGGTGCCGGTGATGGGCGGGATTCTGTGCCTGCTGTTCGGTTCGATTGCGGCGGTGGGGATGAACACCCTGATCCGCCACAAGATCGACCTGGGCGAGGCGCGCAATCTGGTGATCGTTTCGGTGACCCTGGTGTTCGGCATCGGTGGTGTGCTGATCGGTACCGGCAATGGCCCGGACGACTTCGGCCTCAAAGGCATCGCGCTGTGCGCGGTGGTGGCGATTGCGCTGAACCTGATCCTGCCGGGCAACGACAGCTGGAAACACAAGAAGGCGGATGAGCCGCTGCTCTGATTCCAGCAGTCAGATCAGCTTGTCTTTCAGATAGCCTTCGCGGGCAAGCCCGCTCCCACATTTAATCCCCTGTGGGAGCGGGCTTGCCCGCGAAGCTTTTGATTTTCAGAGGGCCAACGGCGCCCGCTCACACAACGTCGCCAATGCCTTCGCCCATTGCGGGTCATCGTTCAGGCACGGCACCAGCACCAACTCCTCTCCTCCCGCTTCGCGGAACTGTTCCTTGCCGCGATCGCCGATCTCTTCCAGGGTCTCGATGCAATCGGCAACAAACGCCGGGCACATCACCAGAATTTTCTTCACGCCGCTTTTGGCCAGTTCGTCGAGTCTTGCCTCTGTGTAGGGTTCGATCCACTTCGCCCGGCCCAGCCGCGACTGAAACGATACCGACCATTTGCCGTCCGGCAGTCCCATGCGCTCAGCGAACAAGGCCGCCGTGCGCAGACATTGCGCACGATAACAGGTGGCCAATACGGCAGCCGAGGCGTTCTTGCAGCAATTGTCACCCTTCAAGCAATGATTGCCCTTCGGATCGAGCTTGGTCAGGTGCCGCTCCGGCAAGCCATGAAAACTCAGCAGCAGGTGATCGTAATCCTGCTGCAGGTGCGGTCGGGCACTCGCCACCAGCGCATCGAGGTATTCCGGTTGATCGTAGAAAGGCTGCAACACCGACAGTTGCACATCGAGTTTTTTCTCGCGCACCACCCGCCTGGCTTCTTCAATCACGGTGGTGGTGGTGCTGTCGGCGAACTGTGGATAAAGCGGCGCGAGGGTGATGCGTTTGTGTCCCGCCGCCACCAGCTTCAGCAGGCCCGTCTCAATGGATGGCTCGCCGTAACGCATGGCCAGCTCCACCGGACCGTGGCCCCACCGCGCCTTCATCTGCTGTTGCAAGCGACGGCTGAGCACCACCAGCGGCGAACCCTCATCCCACCAGATCGACGCATAGGCGTGAGCCGACTGTTCGGGGCGCTTGATCAGGATCAGCGACACCAGCAGACGCCGCACCGGCCAGGGCAGATCGATCACGTACGGGTCCATCAGAAATTGATTGAGGTAGCTGCGCACGTCGGCCACTGAAGTGGAAGCCGGCGAACCCAGGTTGACCAGAAGCAAGGCGTGATCGGTCATGCAACGTCCTATTTCAAAGGCGGCCGGACAGATCGTCCAGGGCCGCGCGTAAATCCGTGAACCGGAAACTGAATCCGGCTTCCAGCAAGCGTGCCGGCGTGGCCCGCTGGCCACCCAGCAACAACAGTGACATTTCGCCGAGCCCGACCTTCAAGGCCAGGGCCGGCATCGGCATGAACGCCGGGCGGTGCAGCACGCTGCCCAGCGTTCTGGCAAATTCGCGATTGCGCACAGGTTTTGGCGCGCACGCATTATAAGGACCACTCGCCTGATCGCGGTGCAGAAGAAAATCAATCAGGGCGATTTGATCGTCGATATGAATCCACGGCATCCACTGCCGACCATTGCCCAAAGGCCCGCCCAGCCCGAGCTTGAACGGCAGCAACAGGCGCGGCAAAAAGCCGCCCTCGGCCGACAGCACCAGCCCGGTCCGTACCAGCACCACGCGAATGTCCATGGCTTCGGCGCGCTGTGCGGTTTCCTCCCAGGCGATGCACAACTGACTGGCGAAATCGTCGATCACCGGCGGCGACTCTTCCGTCAATTCGCGTTCGCCACCGTCACCGTACCAACCCACCGCCGACCCCGAAATCAGCAGCGACGGTTTCTGCCCGCGATTTTCCAGCCACGTCAGCAGCGTCTCGGTGAGGGTGATCCGGCTGCTCCACAGCAACGCCTTGCGCCTGTGAGTCCATGGCCGGTCGGCAATCGGTGCACCGGCGAGGTTGACGATCACGTCCACCGCTTCGTCGCCAAGCTCTTCCAGACGCGCAATACCACGCACTTGAGCGCCGCAGAGGGTCGCGACCTTTTCCGCACGACGGCTCCACACGGTCAACCGGTAGCCTTGACCCGACCAGTACCGACAGAGCTGGCGGCCGATCAATCCAGTACCGCCGGTCAGCAATATGTGCATGACGTCTTCCTCACGTGGCGTTTTACTTCGATCACTAGTCTATTTTTATAGGCAGGGATCTTTTCTATCAGGCAGGTTCTATTGTTTAACAATAGGCCAAGCTGTCAGAACCAAAACGCTGGAAGTTATACCAAAAAACATAATTGTACAGGTTTCATCCACGGCGTAGTCTGTACAGAAAGGTAAACGAGGCCCCTATGACTGTACCCATCGCAATCATCGGTACCGGCATCGCCGGACTCTCCGCCGCCCAGGCCCTCACAGAGGCCGGGCACTCCGTCCAGTTGTTCGATAAAAGCCGCGGCAGCGGCGGGCGCATGTCGAGCAAGCGCAGCGATGCCGGCTCATTGGACATGGGCGCTCAGTATTTCACCGCCCGCGACCGGCGCTTCGTGACCGAGGTTCAGCGCTGGCAGAGCAAAGGCTGGGTCGCCGAGTGGACACCGCAGCTCTACACCTTTCATGGCGGACAACTGAATCTGTCACCGGACGAACAGACCCGCTGGGTCGGCTCGCCACGCATGAGCGCCATCACCCGTGGCCTGCTCGACGGCCTGGAAGTGCACTTCGCCTGCCGGATCACCGAGGTCTATCGCGGTGAAGAGCACTGGCATTTGCAAGACGCAGAAGGTTTTACGCACGGGCCGTTCAGCCACGTGGTGATCGCCACCCCGGCACCTCAGGCCACCGCATTGCTGGCCGCCGCACCGAAACTCGCCGGAGCCGCCGCCGGTGTGAAGATGGACCCGACCTGGGCAGTCGCCCTCGCCTTCGACACGCCGCTGGATACGCCCATCGAAGGCTGCTTCGTACAGGACAGCCCGCTCGACTGGTTGGCCCGCAATCGCAGCAAGCCGGGACGCGACAACACCCTCGACACCTGGGTCCTGCATGCCAGCAGTGCCTGGAGCCGCCAGCACATCGACCTGTCCAGGGAAGCGGTGATCGAGCACTTGCACGGCGCCTTCGCCGAGTTGCTGCACAGCGCGATGCCGGCACCGACCTTCAGTCTGGCTCACCGCTGGCTCTATGCCCGCCCGGCCACCAGCCATGAATGGGGCACGCTGGCGGATGCCGATCTTGGACTTTATGCCTGTGGTGACTGGTGCCTGTCAGGAAGGGTCGAAGGGGCCTGGCTCAGCGGCCAGGAAGCTGCACGTCGCCTGCACGAACACCTGCAATGAACCGCATCAATCCGAGCAAGTTGCTGCTGTCGAAATGGACAGCAGCCCTCCCGCAAAACCGCGAGAAACATTTTCTGGTGACCGAGCTGCATCGCGACGAAGACGGCGTGGTGCAGGAAGTCGAGTTGCAGGCCGTGCTGACTCGGCGCTGCGAACAAATGGACTGGCATGCCCTGCAGGATGACAGCCGCTGGAGAATGGGCTGGCGATAATTTCGATATTTTCTTGTACAAATAATTTGACTTGTACACCCACGAATCTATGCTGAAGGAGAGTTGTACAGAAATGATCCTCTGTACAAATTTAGATTCGAGGTGTCTTCATGTCCGATGCTTCTCCACCGAAAATCGCCATCAGCGCCTGCCTGATGGGGGCCGAAGTGCGCTACAACGGCGGACACAAAGAATCGCGCCTGTGCACCCACACACTCACTGAATATTTCGATTTCGTCCCGGTGTGTCCGGAAGTCGCGATCGGTCTGGGCATTCCCCGCGAACCGATTCGTCTGGTAGGCGACCCTGATCATCCCCGGGCGCTCGGCACTGTCCATCACCAGACCGACGTCACCGATGAACTGGCCGTCTACGGCGAGAAAATGGCCGATGAGCTCAAGGACATCTGCGGCTACATTTTCATGCAGCAATCGCCATCCTGCGGACTTGAAAGGGTCAAGGTCTACCATCCCAACGGCTCGCCGATCGGCAGCGGGCGCGGGATCTATGCCCGGGCATTCTGTGACCGGCATCCGGACCTTCCCGTGGAAGAAGCCGGGCGCCTGAACGATCCGGTCCTGCGGGAAAATTTCATCACCCGAGTGTTCGCCTACAGCGACTGGCAACACGTGCTTCGGCAAGGCTTGAGCCGCCGCGCCCTCACCGATTTCCACTCCCGCTACAAGTACCTGCTGATGGCTCACAACCCGGTGCAATACAAGGCCCTGGGTAATCTGCTGGGCAACATGGGGCGGATCGATCCCGTGGAAATCGGCCCGCGCTATTTCAGCCAGTTGATGACGGCGCTCTCCACCTGCGCTACGCGCCGCACCCACAGCAATGTGTTGCAGCACATCAGCGGCTACCTGAAACGAGCCATCAGCGCCGAAGACAAACAGGAAATGCAGCACGTCATCGGCCAGTACCGCCACGGCATCGTGCCGCTGGTGGTGCCGTTGACACTGCTCAAGCATCACTTTCGTCAACACCCGGATCCGTACATCGCGCAACAGGTTTACCTGCAACCGCACCCGGAAAATCTCAGCCTGCGAAACGCCATTTAATGAACGACACACCCGACAGCAGCGCCCGCGAAGACCTCGGCGCCGACTTCAAGAAAGCCCTCGACGAGGGCTGGTTGCCGATACGCGAGGTCGCACGCCAGACCGGCGTCAATGCGATCACCCTGCGCGCCTGGGAGCGCCGCTACGGACTGATCGTGCCCCAGCGTACCCCCAAGGGTCACCGCCTGTACTCGGCCGAGCACGTACTGCGCATCCAGAACATTCTCACCTGGCTCAACCGTGGCGTGGCGGTCAGTCAGGTCAAACCGTTGCTCGACACTCCCCAGGTCATCGATGAGCCACCGGAAAATGAATGGCAGCCTCTGCGCCAGGCCGCCCTGCTGGCGGTCACCCGGTTGAATGAACGCAGCCTCGACGACAGCATCAACCAGGCCATGGCGCTGTATCCACCACGCACCCTGTGCGAGCAATTGCTGATGCCGTTGCTGGCGGATCTCGAACAGCGCTGGCAAGGCCAGTTCGGCGCGCAGATGGAGCGGGTGTTTTTTCATTCCTGGCTGCGTAGCAAATTCGGCGCACGCATCTACCATAACAATCGTCAATTGCGCGGCGCACCGCTGCTGCTGGTCAATCAGTCGGATCTGTTGCTCGAGCCACACCTTTGGCTTTGCGCCTGGCTGATCAGCAGCGCCGATTGCCCGGTGCAGGTGTTCGACTGGCCGTTGCCGGCGGGGGAGCTGGCGCTGACCGTCGATCACCTGCAAGCCCGCGGCGTCCTGCTGTATTCCAGCAAAGCCATGAACTCCGGTCAGTTGCCAAAACTGTTGAGCGGCATCGATTGCCCAAAAATGATTGCCGGACCCACGGTGTGCATCCACCACGCCGAGTTGTCCGCAAGAACCACCGAGATCGCTGATCTGCACCTGGCCGACGATCCCCTGTCGGCCCATCGGGCGCTCCTTCAGCGTGGGTTGATTTAATGAATCGGGCCGAGAACACCATGCAATTGATCTGGCTGCGCAGCGATCTGCGCCAACATGACAACACCGCCCTGACGGCCGCCGCCGAGCGTGGTCCGACCGTGGCCGTGTACCTGTTGAGCCCCGAACAATGGCAGGCACATGACGATGCACCGTGCAAGGTCGATTTCTGGCTGCGCAACCTGCGGGAACTGAGCAAAAGCCTCGGCAAACTGAACATCCCGCTGCTGATACGCAGCGCCCCGCACTGGGATCAGGCCCCGGCAGTACTGCTTGAGCTGTGCCGGCAACTGCAGGTCGAAGCCGTTCATGTGAATGAGGAATACGGCGTCCACGAAAGCCGCCGCGATGCTGCCGTTGCCGAGAAACTGCGGGCCGAGGGGATCGCATTTCAAAGTTATCTCGATCAGTTGCTCTTCAAACCCGGCAGCGTCCTGACCAAGACCGGCAGCTACTTTCAGGTGTTCAGCCAGTTCCGCAAAGTCTGTTATGAACGTCTGCATCACTCGATACCGGGACTGATAAAGGTTCCGTCAGCCCAGGCGCCACTGACGTTGAAGAGTGATTCGGTACCCGATGCCATCAAGGGTTTCCCGGCACCGTCACAATCCTTGCGGGATCTGTGGCCCGCCGGCGAAGCCGAGGCCCGACGCCGGCTCGACACGTTCACCGATGAGCAGATCGACTACTACAAAAGCGAGCGCGACTTTCCGGCCAAACCCGGCACCAGCCAGCTCTCGGCCTACCTTGCTGCCGGTGTGATTTCGCCGCGTCAGTGCCTGCATGCCGCGCTGCAAAGCAATCAGGGTGAATTCGAGAGCGGCAAGGTCGGCGCCGTCACGTGGATCAACGAACTCCTTTGGCGTGAGTTCTACAAACACATCCTGGTCGGTTATCCACGGGTTTCCCGGCATCGCGCGTTCCGTACGGAAACCGAAGCCCTGGCCTGGCGCGATGCGCCTCAGGAACTCGCAGCCTGGCAAGAGGCGCGCACCGGCGTGCCGATCATCGACGCGGCCATGCGTCAATTGCGCGAAACCGGCTGGATGCACAATCGCCTGCGGATGGTCGTAGCGATGTTCCTGACCAAAAACCTGCTCATCGACTGGCGCGAAGGCGAACGCTTTTTCATGCGTCATCTGATCGATGGCGACCTGGCAGCGAACAACGGTGGCTGGCAGTGGAGCGCATCGACCGGTACCGACGCGGCACCCTACTTCCGGATCTTCAACCCGATCAGCCAGTCGGAAAAGTTCGACAGCGAAGGCCTGTTCATCAAGCACTGGCTGCCCGAACTGGCCGGGCTGAACAAAAAAGAAGTGCACGACCCGGCCAGTGCCGGCGGGCTGTTCGGTGTCGCAGGCTATCCATCGCCGATCGTCAACCTGAGCACCTCACGGGAGCGGGCGCTGACAGCGTTCAAGAAGCTGCCCTCCCGCGCGTCTGTCGGAGAAGGCCATGAGTGAATTTCTGCGCCGTTTCGCCCGCCGGTTTGCGCAACTGAACAAGGACAACCTGCACACTCTGGACGCGCTCTACAGCGAGGACATTCATTTCACCGACCCTTTGCACGAGGTGCAGGGGCTGAAGCAACTGCGCGACTACTTCAATGAGCTGTACGCCAACGTCAGCGAATTGCGCTTCGACTTTCACGGTTTTGACCAGATCGGCGACTGTGAAGGCTATCTGCGCTGGGTCATGAGTTACCGCCACCCGCGTCTGGCCGGCGGACGGTTGATTCGGGTCACAGGCTGCTCGCACCTGCTCTGGCGCGACAAGGTTTATCGCCATCGGGATTATTTCGATGCCGGGGCGCTGCTTTACGAACATTTACCCATATTGGGCCGGGTGATCACCTGGCTGAAAAGGAGACTGGGATGACCCGTTCGACTCCACGACGTTACTGGCTGACTGGCGCCAGCAGTGGCATCGGCGCAGCGCTGGCTGAAGAAATTCTGAAAGCCGGGGCGCACCTGGCGGTCAGCTCCCGTCAGGTCGCGCCACTCAGAGTGTTATCGCAGCGCTACCCGGGTCAAGTGCTGGTGGTGCCGGGGGATCTGACCGACAGTCAGACCGTTCGGGAAATCGGTGAACAGATCGCTCAGGCCTGGGGATCGCTGGACACCGTGATCCTCAACGCGGGCACCTGCGAATACGTTGACGCCAGGCAGTTCGATGCCTCGATCGTTGAACACGTTGTGCGCACCAACCTGCTGGCCAGCAGTTATTGCATCGAAGCCGCTCTGCCCCTGCTGCGCAAAGGAACCGCGCCGCATCTGGTGGGCATGGCCAGTTCCGTGACCTACGTGCCGCTGCCCCGCGCCGAGGCCTACGGCGCGTCGAAGGCCGGATTGCGTTATCTGTTCGAGTCATTGCGCATCGATCTGGCAGACGAGGGCATCGAAGTCACGCTTATCAGCCCGGGCTTCATCGAGACGCCGTTGACAGCAAAGAATGATTTCCCGATGCCCTTGAGCTGGACTGCGGATAAAGCTGCACGGTACATCTTCGCCCGACTCAAGGAACGGCCACTGGAAATCGCTTTTCCAGCGCTGTTCATTGCAGCTCTATGGCCGCTGTCAAAAATGCCCGCCCGGTTACAGCTCGCCATTGGCAAGCGCATGGTACGCAGCTCCCCCCCCATGCGGGACATCATATGAACATCGCGATTGTCGGCAGCGGGATTTCCGGACTGACCTGTGCTCATCTGCTCAATCGTCGACATGAGGTCACGGTGTTCGAAGCCGGCGACTGGATCGGCGGCCATACGCACACGGTAAACGTCACGGTTGATGGCTCTGATTACGCGATCGACACCGGCTTCATCGTGTTCAATGACTGGACCTATCCGAACTTCATCCGTCTGCTCGGCCAATTGGGTGTCAGCAGCCGACCGACCGAGATGAGTTTCTCGGTAACCGACCCCGATACCGGCCTGGAATACAACGGCAACAACCTCGACAGCCTGTTCGCTCAGCGCCGCAACCTGTTTTCACCGGGTTTCTGGGGCATGCTGCGCGACATCCTGCGTTTCAACAAGCAAGCCCGGCGAGACCTCGCCGAACAGCGGATCAGCGGCGACACCACGCTGGACGACTACCTCAAGGCCGACGGCTACGGCGAGCGCTTCATCCTGCACTACATCGTGCCGATGGGTGCGGCGATCTGGTCGATGCCGATGGCCGAGATGCTGAATTTTCCGTTGCAGTTCTTCGTGCGCTTCTTCGAAAACCACGGTTTGTTGTCGGTCAACAATCGCCCGCAATGGCGGGTGATCGAGGGTGGTTCCAGTGCCTACATTGCGCCGCTGATCGCGCCATTCAAAGATCGGATTCGCTTGAATTGCCCGGTCACCCGCATCGACCGCGACGAACATGGCGTGATGATTCACAGCCCTGCGGGCATCGAACATTTCGACAAGGTCGTGCTGGCCTGTCACAGCGATCAGGCGTTGCGACTGCTGGGCAGTCCCGGCCGTGCAGAAAGAGAGATCCTCGGCGCACTGCCTTATGCCGACAATGAAGTGGTGTTGCATACGGATACCCGCCTGCTGCCGACACGCAAACGGGCCTGGGCCAGCTGGAACTACCGCCTCGGCGGAGCCGGCCACACCCAGGCGACCGTGACCTACGACATGAACATTCTGCAGGGCATCCAGAGCGATACCACTTTCTGCGTCAGCCTCAACCAGAGCGCCGGGATCAGCCCATCCAAAGTGCTGGGCCGCTTTACCTACGCCCACCCGCAATACAGCCTCGCAGCCGTGGCGGCCCAACGGCGCTGGGCCGAACTCGATGGCGTGCAACACACCCATTACTGTGGCGCCTACTGGGCCAACGGTTTTCATGAAGACGGCGTCGTCAGTGCTCTGCGTGTCGCCGCCGCGTTCGGAGAAAGCCTGTGAACAGCGCGCTCTACAGCGGATGGATCGCCCATCGGCGCTTCGCCCCACGCCGTCATGAGTTCCGCTACCGGATCGGGTTGCTCTATCTGGATCTGACCGAACAGGACGCCGTGCTGAACCTGTCACCGCTGGCCGGCAAAAGCCGCTTTGCACCGTTTTCGTTTCGCGAGAGCGACTACCTCAAGACCTTCACCGGTCGCGGTGTGCGCCTGGTCGATGCCGTGCGTTTGCAAGTGGGGGCGGCTCTCGGTCATGAACCGCAGGGCGCGATCTGTCTGCTGACCCAACCGCGCAGCTGGGGCCTGGCATTCAACCCCGTGAGTTTCTTTTATTGCCACGAAGCCGACGGGCAACTGGCGGCGATTCTCTGCGAAGTCAGCAACACGCCGTGGCGCGAGCGTTATCACTATGTGCTGCCGGCGCGAACACCGACCAGCGTGTGCGACTTCCATCAGCACTTTGCCGTGGCCAAGGCGTTTCATGTGTCGCCGTTCCTGCCACCGGATATTGAATACCGCATGAGCTTCAGCCCCGCTGCGCAAACCCTTGGCGTGCACATGGCGGACTGGCAGGGCGAACACAAACTGTTCGACGCCACGCTCAACCTGAAACGCGAACCTCTTGATCAGCGCAACCTGCACAGACATCTATGGCGCTTTCCGTGGATGACCGCGAAAACCGCCCTCGCGATCTATTGGCAGGCCCTGCGCTTGCTGCTCAAGCGCACCCCGCTGTTTCCCCATCGGACGGCCGACGACAGCTTTCGTACCGCCACTGTCTCTCCCGAGGAGCACCGCCATGAAATCCTCTAGCGTTTCGGCCAAAAGCTTACCGCTCAGTTCGCACGGCATCACCAGCTCGCTGCTGCGCCGTGGCGTTCTGCGTCAACTCTCACAGCTCAAGCAGGGGCAACTGGTGGTGATCGAAGACGGCGAGCGCCAGGTCTTCGGAACGCCGGGCAGCGCACTGGTGGGCGAGATTCATGTCCTCGACGCGGCGGCCTGGGGCATGGTCGCGGGCAACGGTTCGATCGGCGCCGGTGAAGCGTTCATTCACGGCTACTGGAGTTCACCGGACCTGACCGCCGTGGTGCGCGTCTTCGTCAGCAACCTTGAGGTGCTGGACGGCATGGAGGGCGGACTGGCGACGATCGGCCGGGGGCTGGCGCGCGGTCTGCATTGGCTCAATCGAAATACGCGCAAGGGTTCGCAGAAAAACATCGCCGCGCACTACGACCTCGGCAATGACCTGTTCGAACAGTTTCTCGACCCGACCATGATGTATTCGGCAGCGCAGTTCCTCAGCCCCGACGACAGTCTGGAACAGGCACAACTGAACAAGCTGGAACGGATCTGCCGCAAACTTGCCCTGCAACCCGACGATCACCTGCTGGAAATCGGCACCGGGTGGGGCAGCATGGCGCTGTACGCCGCGCAGCACTATGGCTGCAAAGTCACCACGACCACGCTGTCCAAAGAGCAATACGCATTCACCGCCCGGCGCATCGAAAACCTCGGTCTGCAGGATCGGGTGACGCTGTTGCTCAAGGACTACCGCGACCTCACCGGCCAGTACGACAAACTGGTGTCGATCGAGATGATCGAGGCCGTCGGCCATCGCTTCCTGCCCACCTATTTCAAGCAATGCGCGCACCTGCTCAAGAGCAACGGCCTGATGCTGCTGCAAGCGATCACCATCCGGGAGCAGCGCTACGAGCAGGCCAGGCGCGGCGTGGATTTCATTCAGCGCTATATCTTTCCCGGTGGCGCCCTGCCGTGTGTACAGAAGATGCTCGAAATCGTCAGCCGGGACACCGACATGAACCTGCTGCACATGGAAGATTTCGGCCTGCACTACGCCCGGACCCTGAACCTGTGGCGCGAGAACTTTCGCCACGCCCACGGTCGCCTGACCGAATTGGGCTACGACGATTATTTCCTGCGGCTGTGGGAGTTTTACCTGTGTTACTGCGAGGGCGGATTCCTCGAACGCACCATTGGCACCGCGCAAATGCTGCTGGCCAAACCGGGGGCGATGCCGGCACCCCTGCTTGGGCGCTTTGATGCCTGAGCGGATCGCCAATGCGCTGCTGTTCCAGATAGGCTGGCTGGCCTGCGTGCTCGGCGGCAACAGCTTGTGGTTGCTGATGGCACTGGCGGTATTGGTGATTCATCTGCGATGGGTCAGCAGTTGGGCGGCGGAAGGTCGCCTGATTCTCAGCGTGGTGATTATCGGTACCGCCGTGGACAGTGCCCTGCGCAGCCTCGGGGTCTTCGAGTTCAAGGATCTGTCACCGCTGATTCCACTGTGGCTGATGTTGCTGTGGGCGCTGCTCGCCACGACGTTGCGCCATTGTCTGCAATGGAGCGCTCGTCCCTGGTGGTTGGCGAGCGCACTCGGGGCCGTCGGTGGTGCATTGTCGTACTGCGCGGGCGGACGGCTGGCCGGGGTGCAATTTCCCTACGGCGAGCTACCGACCCTGATTGGCATCGGTATGTTGTGGGCGTTGCTGTTCCCGTTGTTGCATCACGTGTCCCGTCGTCTGGCGTAATCATCGTCCGTCAGCGCTTTCACACGTTTGAGAATCACTGCCGTACACTGCGCCCATGAAGACCATTCCTCTACAGTCGGTCGACGAGCCCGTCATCACCTGCGCGACTTGCGCAGCCTGCTGTTGCCGGCTCGAAGTCATGCTGATCACCGACACCGGCGTGCCCGAACGCTATATCGATACCGATGATTGGGGCGGGGAAGTGATGCTGCGTCTGGACGACGGCTGGTGCGCCGCGCTGGATCGCGACACGATGATGTGCACCATCTACGACAAACGCCCGCTGATCTGTCGCGAATTCGAGATGGGCGCGCCGGAGTGCATCGACGAACGCCAGGGGATAACCACGGCGTATCGTTGAATACAAAAAAGGAGCGCCTGGCGCTCCTTTTTCATCGGATTTACAACGGCAACGTGTAGTGCAGCGAGTAGCTTTCCACACCGTCGTTGTTGCTGCTCAGACCGGCGTTGGAATAGTGCGTGGCACGGATTCCGACTTCATGCCCGCCATTGAATCGCAGGCCGAAACCGATGCGGTCTTCGAACTGGAAGGCCCCACCGATATTGTTGTCTTCGTACTGGGTGTTGGAGAACAACGCCACCCCGATCCCTGCTTCGACGTAGGGTTTGACCGACTGACCGGCGAATTCGTAAACAAAAACCGGCGAGAACGAGAGACTGTTGTTGCTGGAGGTCTTGTCACCTTCCCAGTAAGTGTAGGCTCCGCTCCAGTAGCCGGTCAGGCGACCGGTATCGCTTTGCAGCCAGCTCTTGTCCCAGTCGAAATTCATCCCCAGGCGATAGGTCATCGTTGAATCGCTGGTAGCACCAACCCCGAATTCGACGCCAGCAGCCTGCGCGGTAAAACTTTGCCCCATCAGTGCAGCCGCAATCGCGGCCAAGCAGAATAGTCGCTTCACGTTGAAACTTCCTTTTCCGGAACGATCGTTTGGTTTTTAGGTAACTCAGCGGTATAGAAATCGGCGCTTAAACAGAAGTTCACCCGATATTCGGGTTATTTCACAATCTTTTTACAAGTGGAAGCGTTGCACATCGCCCGGCGTTTGTCCCAGCAACGGCAAAATGTTTTTCAAGAACTGCGGATCGGCACTGGTCCAGAACTTCGCGGGCCGGCTCGGACCGGCGGCGAGCAGCTCCCGCTCGGCCAATAATCGCTGAAGTTGCCTGGCCACGGCGGCGCCCGTATCGATCAGACTGATGTCGTCAGCAAGCATCGTCTTGAGCATCGGCTTCAGGAACGGATAGTGGGTGCAGCCGAGAATGATCGTGTCGCAACCGGCGGCCAGCAACGGTTCGACGTAACGGCGCAGCAGCTCCTGCAGCGCGGTGCTGTGCAGGTCACCGCTTTCGATCAGTTCCACAAGCCCGGGGCACGGTTGGGTGATGACCCGGATATCGGTGGCGAAACGATCAAGCAACGCCGCGAATTTCGCACTCTGCAAAGTGCCGGTGGTGGCGAGCACGCCGACCACGCCACTGCGCGTCGCGGCGGCAGCCGGCTTGACTGCAGGCTCCATGCCGACGATCGGCCAGTCGGGGAAATCACGCCGCAGGTCGGCGACGCCGGCCACGGTCGCGGTATTGCAGGCGATCACCAGCGCCTTGGCACTCTGTTCACGGAAAAAACCGGCCATCACATTGCAGCGCTGGCGGATGAACTCCGGAGACTTCTCGCCATAGGGAATGTGCCCGCAATCGCCGAGATAGAGCAGCGATTCATTGGGCAGCAGCCGCTGGATTTCCGCCAGCACCGACAGGCCGCCGACGCCGGAATCGAAAACGGCGATCGGCGCCTCACGCATGCTGCTTGCCACAGACGCTGCATCCCGGATCACGCTTGACCCGCAACTCACGAAAGCGCGAGCCCAGTGCATCGATCAACAACAGGCGGCCCACCAGAGGCTCGCCGAACCCCGCCAGCATCTTCAAGGCTTCCAGCGCTTGCAGGCTGCCGACCAGGCCGACCAGCGGCCCGACCACGCCGGCCTCGCTGCAGGTCAGCTCGGCTTCGCTGCCGTGGCCGTACAGGCAGTGGTAGCAAGGGCTCTGGGCTTGACGCGGGTCGAACACCGACAGTTGCCCTTCAAGACGGATCGCCGCGCCGCTGACCAGCGGTTTGGCCGCAGCCACACACGCGGCGTTGACCGCTTCGCGGGTGGTGAAGTTGTCCGAGCAGTCGAGCACCAGATCCACCGCTGTCACGGCGGCGGCGAGAGAATCCTCGTCCAGCGCCCGACGGTGGGGCACCAGTCGAATGTCAGGATTGATTGCGCTCAGGCGCTTGAGCGCCGAGTCGACCTTGGTCATGCCGACGCTGTCGGTGTCGTGAATGATCTGGCGTTGCAGGTTGGTCAGGTCGACCGTATCGAAGTCCGCCAGATGCAGCTCGCCCACACCCGCCGCTGCCAGATACAAGGCAGCCGGCGCGCCGAGCCCACCGAGGCCGACGATCAGCACTCGGCTGTCCTTGAGCTTCAACTGGCCATCGATGTCGATGTGTTGCAGCAAGATCTGCCGGCTGTAGCGCAACAATTCCTGATCATTCAGCACGGCAGGCGCCCCAGGCTGATTCGTTGATGACCGCCCAGATCGGTGCGGCTGTGGACTTCTTCGAAACCTTGCGTCAGCAGCAGATCGCGCACGGCTTCGGCTTGATCATAGCCGTGTTCGAGCATCAGCCAGCCACCGGCCTCCAGATGGGCCGGCGCCTGAGCGATGATCAGGCGTATATCGTCGAGCCCGTCGATACCGGCCACCAAGGCGCTTTCCGGTTCGAAACGCACATCACCTTCGACCAGGTGCGGATCGGCGGCGCGGATGTACGGCGGGTTACTGATGATCAGCTCGAAACGCTTGCCTTCGAGGGCGCTGAACCAGTGACTGCTCAGCACCGTGACATTGTTCAGGTGCAGGCGCTGACGGTTGCGCTCGGCCAGGGCCACGGCTTCCAGCACGCGATCCACGGCGGTGACGTTCCATGCCGGACGCTCACTGGCCAGGGCCAGGGCAATCGCTCCGCTGCCGGTGCCCAGATCAAGCACCCTGGCCGCAGTCGCCGGCAGCAGTTCCAGTGCGGCCTCCACCAGCAATTCGGTGTCCGGGCGCGGAATCAACGTGTGCGGCGCGACTTCCAGATCAAGTTTCCAGAAACCCTGCTGGCCGAGAATGTAGGCCACCGGCTCGCCACTGCGACGACGCTGCAGGTATTCGGCGAAGACCAGCACGGCTTCGCTGGGCACGATGCGCTCGGGCCAGGTGTGGAGAAAGCTGCGGGACTTGCCCAGCGCCGCGGCGAGAAGCAGTTCGGCATCCAGGCGTGCAGTGGGCGAGTCCGGCAATTCGGCGGCGCGCAACAGGCTGGCGATGATGGTCATTTACTCACCTATCGCTGCCAGTTGGTCGGCCTGGTATTCGGCCAGCAACGGCTCGATCACTGCTTCGACGCCGCCCGCGAGAATTTCGTCCAGGGAATACAGGGTCAGGTTGACGCGGTGGTCGGTGACCCGGCCCTGGGCAAAGTTATAGGTGCGGATCCGCTCGGAGCGGTCGCCGGAACCCACCAGCAATTTACGCTCGCTGGCGATGGCGTTGGCCGCTGCTGCGGTCTGCTGGTCGTTGAGCTTGGCCGACAGCCAGGCCATCGCCCGCGCACGGTTCTTGTGCTGGGAACGTTCTTCCTGGCACTCGACCACGATGCCGGTCGGCAAGTGGGTGATACGGATCGCCGAGTCGGTCTTGTTGACATGCTGACCACCGGCCCCGGAGGAGCGGTAAGTATCGACGCGCAAGTCCGCCGGGTTGATCTCGATTGCTTCCTGCTCGTCCGGCTCCGGCAACACGGCCACGGTGCAGGCCGAGGTGTGGATGCGGCCCTGGGATTCGGTGGCGGGCACGCGCTGTACGCGGTGGGCGCCGGACTCGAATTTCAGCTTGCCGTAGACATTGTCGCCCTCGACCCGGGCGATAACCTCTTTATAGCCGCCATGCTCACCCTCGCTCTCCGAGAGAATTTCCACGCGCCAGCCACGTTTTTCGGCATAGCGCGAGTACATGCGAAACAGGTCACCGGAGAAGATCGCCGCCTCGTCACCACCGGTGCCGGCGCGGATTTCGAGGAACACGTTGCGCCCGTCGTTGGGATCCTTGGGCAGCAGCATGCGCTGCAACGTGGCTTCCAGTTCGATGAGTTGCTCTTTGGTTTCGCGGACTTCTTCCACGGCCATTTCGCGCATGTCCGGGTCGCCGTCCTTGAGCAGCGCCTGGGCGCCTTCCAGATCGGCCTGGGCCTTGAGCAGCTGTTTATAGGCTTCGACGACCGGCTCGACTTCGGCGTATTCCTTGGAATAGGCGCGGAACCTGGTCTGGTCGGAAATGACTTCGGCGTCGCCAAGCAGCGCCGTCAGTTCCTCGAAACGGTCCTGGAGGATATCCAGCTTATTGAGCAGTGACGCTTTCATTGCGGTTTTTTATCCGAAAAGCTGTCCGGTGAGCCCTCAAGGGCAAAGAGTTCC
This sequence comes from Pseudomonas sp. BW7P1, assembly GCF_024981055.1. Taxonomy (NCBI): domain Bacteria; kingdom Pseudomonadati; phylum Pseudomonadota; class Gammaproteobacteria; order Pseudomonadales; family Pseudomonadaceae; genus Pseudomonas; species Pseudomonas sp. BW7P1. The sequence continues at coordinate 5,285,507 of NZ_CP103374.1, forward strand.
TGGGCCATGGCCAGCGCATCGAGGCGGCCTTCGGCAGAAAGCTTTTTCAACTGTACGCTCGGTGCGTGCAGGAGTTTATTGGTCAGGCCACGGGCCAACTGGCTCAGCACATCTTCGGCATTGCCGCCGTTGGCCAGCAGACGCAGGGCCTTTTGCAGCTCTTCGTCACGCAGGCGCTCGCTCTGCTGACGATAGGCCTTGAGCACATCGACGGCGGCCAGTTCGCGCAGACGCACCATGAAATCGTCGGCACCGACCGAAACCATCTCTTCGGCGGCCTGGGCCGCGCCCTGACGACTCTTGAGGTTCTCGGCGACCACTTCGTGCAGATCGTCGACGCTGTAGAGGTAAACGTCGTCGAGTTCGCCGACTTCCGGTTCGATGTCCCGGGGAACGGCAATGTCGACCATGAAGATCGGTTTGTGCTTGCGCTGCTTGAGCGCGCTTTCCACGGCGCCCTTGCCCAGGATCGGCAACTGACTGGCGGTGGAACTGATGACGATATCACTGCGTACCAGTTCCGCCGGGATATCCGACAGCAGCACCGCATGGGCACCGAACTGCTCGGCCAGCAGGCTGGCGCGCTCCAGCGTGCGGTTGGCCACCACGATCCGCTTGACGCCCAGTTCGTGCAGATGACGGGCGACCAGGGTGATGGTCTCGCCGGCACCGATCAACAGGGCCTGGCTGCGTTGCAGGTCGCTGAAAATCTGTTTGGCCAGGCTGACGGCGGCAAACGCCACGGACACCGGGTTTTCGCCGATGGCGGTGTCGGTGCGTACCTGCTTGGCGGCGTTGAAAGTTGCCTGAAACAAACGCCCGAGCAACGGCCCGATGGTGCCGGCCTCACGGGCCACGGCGTAGGCCGATTTCATCTGGCCGAGAATCTGCGGTTCGCCCAGCACCAACGAATCGAGCCCTGAGGCGACGCGCATCATGTGACGAACTGCCGCATCATCTTCATGCACATACGCGCTCGCGCGCAGCTCTTCGAAGCTTAAATGGTGATAGTCGGCCAGCCAGCGCAGCACGATATCGGCCGAAAGCTGATCCTGTTCTATATACAGTTCACTGCGATTGCAGGTGGAAAGGATCGCAGCTTCGCGGCTGTCGGTGAGCCGGCAGAGCTGCTGCAGGGCCTCCACCAGCTGCTCAGGAGTAAAGGCCACGCGCTCGCGGACGTCTACGGAAGCAGTCTTGTGGTTGATACCGAGTGCAAGGAAGGCCATTCAAAGTCGCTGATGGTGACGTGAAGCCGGCAATTGTCCTACTTCGTCAGATTCAGAACAACTACCGCTGACTATTGTCCCAATTGTCGGCCCCTATAATGGCCACAATCGAGACTCGGTTATGTTTGGCCGAAGGCTTGTGTCATGATGATCCGACCGCAGGTTAGTCGTCCTCTTCCTATATGAATAGATCTTCCGCGTTGCTCCTTGCTTTTGTCTTCCTCAGCGGCTGCCAGGCCTTGGCCCCCGTTTCGCACGATGGCACCCCGTCGGTCGAAGACACCACGCCAGCCCCTGAAAAGCCCAAGGTTTACAGCTCGTTCAGCGAGGAAACCGTGTTCAGCCTGCTGAGTGCCGAACTCGCCGGCCAGCGCAATCGTTTCGACATCGCCCTGGACAACTACGTGACCCAGGCCATCAACACCCAGGATCCGGGCGTTTCCGAACGTGCATTCCGTATCGCCGAATACCTGGGCGCAGACCAACCGGCCCTCGATACCGCGCTGATCTGGGCGAAAAACGCCCCCGACGACCTCGAAGCGCAACGCGCCGCCGCCGTGCAACTGGCCCGTGCCGGGCGCTATGACGACTCGATGATCTACATGGAGAAGGTCCTGCAAGGCAAGGGTGACACCCATTTCGACTTCCTCGCCCTGTCGGCCGCCGACACCGATCAGGACACCCGCAACGGCCTGATGAAAAGCTTCGACCGCTTGTTGCAGCGTCACCCGCACAACAATCAGCTGATTTTCGGCAAGGCCCTGTTGATGCAACAGGATGGCGATCTCAAAGGTGCGTTGACCCTGCTTGAGGACAATCCGCCGGACGACGGCGAAATTGCCCCGATCCTGCTGCGCGCGCGCCTGTTGCAAGGGTTGAACCGCGGCGGCGAAGCCCTGCCGCTGCTGCAAAAGAACATCAGGAAGTATCCGGAAGACAAACGCCTGCGCCTGACTTACGCGCGGATGCTGGTGGAACAGGACCGGATGGATGACGCCAAGGTCGAGTTCTCCACTCTGGTCCAGCAATACCCGGAAGACGACGAACTGCGTTACTCGCTGGCGCTGGTCTGCCTGGAAGCCAAGGCCTGGGACGAGGCCAAGGGTTACCTGGAAGACCTGATCGCCCGGGAAAGCCACGTCGACTCGGCCCACTTGAACCTGGGTCGCATCGCCGAAGAACGCAACGACCCGCAGGGTGCACTGATCGAGTACGCCCAGGTCGGCCCCGGCAACGACTATCTGCCGGCGCAACTGCGTCAGGCCGACATCCTGATGAACAACGGCAAGACCGCCGAAGCCCAGAGCAAGCTGGCTGCCGAACGCGATGCGCAACCGGACTACGCCATCCAGTTGTACCTGATCGAAGCCGAGACCCTGTCCGCCAACAATCAGGGCGACAAAGCCTGGAAAACCCTGCAACAGGCGTTGCTGCAGTATCCGGACGACCTGAATCTGCTCTACACCCGAGCCATGCAGGCGGAAAAACGCAATGACCTGGCGCAGATGGAAAAAGACCTGCGCCAGATCATCAAGCGCGATCCGGACAATGCCATGGCGCTCAATGCCCTCGGCTACACGCTGTCGGATCGCACCACCCGCTACGCCGAAGCCAAGGCGCTGATCGAGCAGGCACACCAGATCAACCCGGAAGATCCCGCGGTACTCGACAGCCTTGGCTGGGTGAATTTCCGCATGGGCAACCTGGATGACGCCGAGAAATACCTGCGCCAGGCCCTGGAGCGTTTCCCCGATCACGAAGTCGCCGCTCACCTGGGCGAAGTCCTGTGGGCCAAGGGCAATCAACGCGAAGCGAAACAAATCTGGGGCAAGTTCCTCAAGGATCAGCCCGACAGCACCATCCTGCGCAGCACCATCAAGCGCCTGACCGGATCCGAGACTCTTTAACTCATGTTTTTGCGCCACGTCATCGTTTTCAGCCTCATCGCCCTGCTCGCCGGTTGCGCGGGCTTCGGCGCCCGCGAGTCCGTCGAGGGTCATGGCAGCCCTGTACAATGGGCCGCGAACAAACAGCAACTGAGCGGCCTCGACGGCTGGCAGATCGACGGCAAGATCGGCATCCGCGCCCCGAAAGATTCGGGTAGTGGCACACTGTTCTGGCTGCAACGCCAGGATTACTACGACATTCGCCTGTCCGGCCCGCTGGGTCGGGGCGCGGCGCGGTTGACTGGTCGCCCGGGCAAGGTTTCGCTGGAAGTCGCCAATCAGGGCCGCTATGACGCGCAGTCTCCGGAAGCGCTGCTTGAAGAACAGCTCGGCTGGAAACTGCCGGTATCGAATCTGTCCTGGTGGGTTCGCGGCCTGCCGGCTCCGGCCAGCAAAAGCCGTCTGACGCTCGATGCCGACAGTCGCCTGGCCAGCCTGGATCAGGACGGCTGGCAGGTTGAATATCTCAGTTATGCACAGCAGGACGGCTATTGGCTGCCCGAGCGTATCAAGCTGCACGGCACCGACCTGGACGTGACCCTGGTCATCAAGACCTGGCAACCACGCAAGCTGGGGCAATAAGCATGACCGCTCCACGCCTGACACTGCCTTCACCCGCCAAACTCAACCTGATGCTGCACATTCTGGGTCGCCGTGCAGACGGCTATCACGAATTGCAGACGATTTTTCAGTTTCTTGATTACGGCGACGAAATCACCTTCGCCGTTCGCGACGATGGCGTGATCCGCCTGCACACCGAATTCGACGGCGTCCCCCACGACAGCAACCTGATCGTGCGCGCGGCGAAAAAACTGCAGGAACAATCCGGCTGCGCCCTCGGCATCGACATCTGGATCGACAAGATCCTGCCGATGGGCGGCGGCATCGGCGGCGGCAGCTCGAATGCGGCGACCACCCTCCTCGGCCTCAATCATTTGTGGCAACTGGGCTGGGACGACGATCGGCTGGCAACGCTGGGCCTGAGCCTGGGTGCGGATGTCCCGGTCTTCGTGCGTGGGCACGCCGCTTTCGCCGAAGGTGTCGGCGAGAAACTGACTCCGGTCGAACCCGCCGAACCGTGGTATGTCGTGCTCGTGCCGCAAGTCTCTGTTAGTACGGCAGAAATTTTTTCAGATCCATTGTTGACACGTAACACGCCGCCCATTAAAGTGCGCCCCGTTCCCGAGGGAAACAGTCGAAATGACTGCTTGCCGGTGGTCTCAAGGCGTTATCCAGAAGTACGTAACGCATTGAATTTGCTAGGTAATTTTACCGAAGCAAAACTTACCGGAACTGGAAGTTGTGTGTTTGGGGGCTTCCCAAGCAAAGCTGAAGCTGATAAAGTCTCGGCCCTTCTGACAGAGACCCTTACAGGGTTTGTAGCAAAAGGAAGCAACGTTTCGATGTTGCATCGCAAGCTGCAAAGTCTGCTCTAACGGAATCAAGTGCGCGGCACTTGAAAGCAACAGATACAGGGGCGTCGCCAAGCGGTAAGGCAGCAGGTTTTGATCCTGCCATGCGTTGGTTCGAATCCAGCCGCCCCTGCCATTTTCCTATACTCATCCAGGTATACCCTCAGCCTTCAGGTACTGCGCGTGTCCAAGATGATGGTCTTTACGGGGAATGCTAACCCCGATCTGGCTCGGCGTGTCGTACGTCAGCTGCATATCCCTCTCGGTGACATTTCTGTCGGTAAATTCTCCGACGGCGAAATTACTGCCGAGATCAATGAAAACGTTCGTGGTAAAGACGTCTTCATTATTCAGCCGACTTGCGCTCCGACCAACGATAACCTGATGGAACTGGTAGTGATGGCTGACGCCTTCCGCCGCTCCTCGGCTACTCGTATCACTGCTGTTATTCCTTATTTTGGTTATGCCCGTCAGGATCGCCGTCCGCGTTCCGCACGTGTGGCCATCAGCGCGAAAGTCGTCGCTGACATGCTCACCGTAGTCGGCATCGACCGTGTTCTCACGGTTGATCTGCATGCTGACCAGATTCAGGGCTTCTTCGATATTCCGGTAGATAACATCTACGGCTCCCCGGTTCTGGTGGATGACATCGAAGATCAGCGCTTCGAGAACCTGATGATCGTATCTCCGGACATTGGCGGCGTCGTGCGTGCACGTGCCGTTGCCAAGTCTCTGGGCGTGGATCTCGGTATCATCGACAAACGCCGTGAGAAAGCCAATCACTCTGAAGTGATGCATATCATCGGTGATGTCGAAGGGCGTACCTGCATCCTGGTCGATGACATGGTCGATACCGCCGGCACCCTGTGCCACGCGGCCAAGGCCCTGAAAGAGCATGGCGCAGCCAAGGTCTTCGCCTACTGCACACACCCTGTGCTGTCGGGCCGGGCCATCGAGAATATCGAAAATTCCGTGCTGGACGAGCTGGTGGTCACCAACACCATCCCGCTGTCCGCCGCAGCACAAGCCTGTGCACGTATCCGTCAACTGGATATCGCACCGGTTGTTGCCGAAGCGGTTCGCCGCATCAGCAATGAAGAATCGATCAGCGCGATGTTCCGTTAAGGGCCCTGCCCTTCTCGAAATGTCTCGTTGACGAAAAGCGCCCCGCCCCAACACACATGTTGGGGCGGGGCTTTTTTGCCCGTGCCGCTTTGACGTCGGTCGCAGACGTCACCCGGACACGGCTATTTTGGAGATACAAAATGACTGATTTCATCCTGAACGCCCAAGCGCGTACTGACCTGGGGAAAGGTGCGAGCCGCCGCCTGCGTCACGCCGCCAGCATCCCTGCCGTTGTTTACGGTGGTGACAAGCCTGCTCAATCCCTGACCATCGTGGCCAAGGAAATCGCCAAGCTGTTCGAAAACGAAGCTGCCTTCAGCCACGTTATCGAACTGAACGTCGACGGCACCAAGCAAAACGTCATTGTCAAAGCCATGCAACGCCACCCGGCCAAGCAGTTCATCATGCACGCCGACTTCGTACGCGTTGTTGCCGGCAAGAAACTGACCGCTACCGTACCGGTTCACTTCATCAACGAAGAAGCTCCGGTCAAGAAAGGCGGCGAAATCTCTCACGTCGTGAACGAGATCGAAGTTTCCTGCGAAGCCAAGGATCTGCCTGAGTTCATCGAAGTCGACCTGGCCAAGGCCGAAGTCGGTTCGATCATTCACCTGTCGGACCTGAAAGCGCCTAAAGGCGTTGAATTCGTTGCTCTGGCACACGGCGATGACAAGGCTGTTGCCAACGTCCACGCTCCACGTGTTGCTCCAGAAGCTGCCGAAGGCGCTGCAGAGTAATTCACTCTGTGAAGCCGGAGTGAGCAGGTAACATCGCGGACTGGTACGTAGCGAGAAAGCGGGCGGGAACGCGGAGTTTACATCCATGGTAAATGAGCTTTTTTCGTCCGTTTTCGCCGCACTTCCTGATTGCGGCGATGTTATCCACCACTCCAAGGAAGGGCCCCTATCGTGACTGCCATCAAACTGATCGTTGGCCTGGGAAATCCAGGCGCCGAATACGAACAGACCCGGCATAACGCAGGGGCCCTTTTTGTTGAGCGCATCGCCCACGCACAGAACGTGAATCTCGTGGCCGATCGCAAGTATTTCGGCCTGACCGGGCGTTTTTCGCATCAGGGTCAGGATGTTCGTCTGCTGATTCCCACCACCTACATGAACCGCAGCGGCCAGGCCGTGGCGGCACTCGCCGGTTTCTTCCGCATCAAGCCCGAAGAAATCCTGGTGGCACACGACGAACTCGATCTGCCTCCCGGCGTCGCCAAACTCAAGGTGGGCGGCGGCCATGGCGGTCACAACGGGTTGCGCGACATCATTGCGCAATTGGGCAATCAGAATACGTTCCATCGCCTGCGGCTCGGCATCGGCCACCCGGGCGTCGCCAGTATGGTTTCAAATTTCGTCCTGGGTCGTGCGCCACGCGCCGAACAGGAAAAACTCGATGCCAGCATCGACTTTGCCCTCGGCGTGCTGCCGGATATCCTCGCCGGTGAATGGAACCGCGCGATGAAAAACCTGCACAGCCAGAAGGCCTGACTCCAATCCAAGGGGAAACACCATGGGATTCAATTGCGGCATCGTCGGCCTGCCTAACGTCGGCAAGTCCACCCTGTTCAACGCCTTGACCAAATCCGGTATCGCGGCCGAGAACTTCCCCTTCTGCACCATCGAACCGAACAGCGGTATCGTGCCGATGCCGGATCCGCGCCTGAACGCCCTGGCGGAAATCGTCAATCCGAAGCGCATCCTGCCGACCACCATGGAATTCGTCGACATCGCGGGCCTGGTGGCCGGCGCGTCGAAAGGTGAAGGCCTGGGCAACAAGTTCCTGGCCAACATCCGCGAAACCGACGCCATCGCTCACGTTGTGCGCTGCTTCGAAGACGAGAACGTGATCCACGTTTCCAACAGCGTCGACCCGAAGCGCGACATCGAAATCATCGACCTGGAACTGATCTTCGCCGACCTCGACAGCTGCGAGAAGCAACTGCAGAAAGTCGCACGCAACGCCAAGGGCGGCGACAAGGACGCGGTGGCCCAGAAGGCCCTGCTGGAACAATTGATCCCGCACTTCACCGAAGGCAAGCCTGCACGCAGCCTGATGAAGAACATGAGCGCCGAAGAAAAGGCGATCATCAAGGGCTTCCACCTGCTGACCACCAAACCGGTCATGTATATCGCCAACGTTGCCGAAGACGGTTTCGAGAACAACCCGCACCTGGACGTGGTCAAGGCCATCGCCGAAGAAGAAGGCGCCGTGGTGGTTCCGGTGTGCAACAAGATCGAAGCGGAAATCGCCGAGCTGGACGACGGTGAAGAGAAGGACATGTTCCTCGAGGCCCTGGGGCTGGAAGAGCCTGGACTGAACCGTGTGATCCGCGCCGGCTACGAAATGCTGCACCTGCAGACCTACTTCACCGCCGGTGTCGAAGAAGTCCGCGCCTGGACCGTCCGCGTCGGTGCCACCGCACCACAGGCCGCCGGCGTGATCCACACCGACTTCGAAAAAGGCTTCATCCGCGCCGAAGTGATCGCCTACAACGACTTCATCCAGTACAAGGGCGAAGCGGGCACCAAGGAAGCCGGTAAATGGCGCCTGGAAGGCAAGGACTACATCGTCAAGGACGGCGACGTGATGCACTTCCGCTTCAACGTGTAAAAGCTGCAGCCAGAAAAAAGCCGCGTTCGATACGCGGCTTTTTCATGTCTGAAATTCAGCCCGTCAGGCCTTTTTGGTGCTTGGCAGGAAGATCGCCAACACCCCGAACAACGGCAGGAACGAGCACAGCAAGTACACGTACTCGATACCGTAAATGTCCGCGAAATGCCCCAGCAACGCCGCGCCAATCCCGCCAAAGCCGAACATCAGCCCGAAGAACACCCCGGCAATCATCCCGACATTGCCCGGCACCAGTTCCTGCGCGTACACCACGATCGCCGAAAACGCCGAGGCCAGGATGAAACCGATCACCACGCTCAGAACACTGGTCCAGAACAGGTCGACATGGGGCATCAGCAGCGTGAACGGTGCCACGCCAAGGATCGAGAACCAGATCACCGCCTTGCGGCCGATCTTGTCCCCAATCGGCCCGCCGAAGAACGTGCCCGCCGCCACCGCACCGAGGAACAGGAACAGATGCAACTGGGAGCTTGCCACCGACAGGTCGAACTTCTCGATCAGGTAGAACGTGAAGTAGCTGGTCAGGCTGGCCATGTAGAAATACTTGGAGAACACCAGCAAGCCAAGCACCACCAGCGCACTGACCACCCTGCCCTTTGACAACCCGTGAGTGGCCGCCTGACCGGCCTTGAGCTTGAACAGATTCAAGTGATTGGCGTACCAGCGGCTGATGCGGTACAGCACGAACAGCGCAAACACCGCGAACAACCCGAACCACGCCACGTTGCCCTGCCCGAATGGAATGATGATCGCTGCCGCCAGCAACGGGCCAAATGCCGAGCCGGCGTTACCGCCGACCTGGAAGGTCGATTGCGCCAGGCCGAAACGTCCACCGGAGGCCAGCCGTGCAATACGAGAGGCTTCCGGATGGAAGGTCGAGGAACCGATGCCGATCAATGCAGCGGCAAGCAGAATCAAGGGAAAGCTGCCCACCACCGACATCATCACGATGCCGATCAGCGTACAGACCGAACCGGCCGGCAGCAGCCAGGCTTTCGGATGGCGATCGGTGTGATAACCAACCCATGGCTGCAACAGTGATGCGGTCAGTTGAAAGGTCAGGGTGATCAGGCCGACCTGAGTAAAGCTCAAGCCATAGTTGGCCTTGAGCATCGGATAAATCGACGGCAGCACCGACTGGATCAGGTCGTTGATCAAATGCGCCAGCGCCACCGCGCCGATGATGCGCATCACCAGAGGACTGCTTTGGGGAGGAGCCGGCGTTGCGGCGGTCTGAACGTTGCTGATAGCCATGGGAATTTCCGTACAGCAGGTGGGTGCACACGGGCATGTGCGTCAATGTGCCATTTTTCGGTGCGCCCGCGCCATCCCCTTAGCCAGCTAACGAACTATTCATTCAGTGCGGCGCAAGTGATAGCGCAAAGCCATGGTCTGATTCTTGCCTTGCCTCTCTGCTTGAACGCGGTCCCCTTACAAAGGGGATCGAGAATGGGAAGTTTTGCTACAGAGCCTGCCCACAGAGCGGGCGAGAGTAGACTTTCGAAGCCTTTTAGCAGGGCACTGATCGCGCTCGCGACGAGTGCGATGCACGCCGATGGTGCGTGGTGTCCAGAGGAGTCATGGGGTATGCAGGCTTTCTTGTCACCGGGGATCAAATTGCTGGGGCGGTTTGGCTTCGCGCGTAAGTTCCAGTTGTTGTTTCTGTTGTTCATTCTGCCTCTGACCGGCAGCCTGTTGATGATCGGCCAGGACTATCGCGACAAGCTCAGCCTGATTTCCGGCGAACGTGCCGGCGTGCGACAACTGCTGGCCCTCGATGCGCTCGACAACCTGCTCGCCGCTCAGCGCGACCGTGCCGCCCGCTGGCGTGCCACGGAAACCAACCGCCAACCGACACCCGCGACCCTCGCCGCCATGGCTGCATTCGACGGCGTGCAACCTGCCGTCGCCCAGGCCACGCTGGATCTGGGCAACGCCTTGCACGCCGAAGGGGCGGAAGGAGAAACCCTGGCCCGTTACCAGGCCCTGCAAACCGCGCTCGGCGGACTGGATTCAAAGAGTCTGGGAGGGATCGGCTGGTGGCCGGACGGTTACGATCGCTTTACCAGCGCCCTTGGCGCCCTGCAGGCATTGCGCGAACAGATCGCGATGGACAATCGCTTGATCCTCGCACCGTGGCTGGAGACTTATTTGCTGACACAGATTTCCACTCAACATGCACCAGACCTGATCGAACGGGTCGGCCGGCTGGCGGCGGTCGGTCAGGCATCGGTGGTATCCGGCCAGTTCACCTTGCAAAGCCGCCTGCAACTGCGCGATCTGCGCAGCCGCATCGGCGACGCCCGGGAACAACTGGTGAAAACGGCAAGCCTGCTTGAAACGCGACTGCCAGATGCGCTGCAAGGCTGGGCCGGACAATATCACGACAGCCTCAAGCAGCTGGATACCGGTCTGAAAGTGCTGGATGACGGCATGTTCGGCGGCAGCATTACGCTCAAGCCGGAAGATTTCGAGCGCAACCTGGACACGTTGCTTGGCAACCTTGCCTCGCTGCGCCAGCAATCGCTGGTGGCGCTGGACCAGCGCCTGGATGATTACCATGGCTCGGCGATCCGTCAGTTCATTGTGGTTGCGGCGATCTTCGGTTGCCTGTTGCTCGCGGCACTGTATCTGTTCGTCTGCCTGCAAGCCTCGATCCGCCGCAGCGCCAGCGGCATCAGGCTGCTCGCCGAAGCGCTGCGTGATGGCAATCTGAGCCTCCAGGTGCCCGTCACGGGGCGTGATGAACTGGCCTCGATCAGCACCGCGCTCAACGTGGCCGTGGTGCAATTGCGCACCAGCCTGCTGGGCGTCGATCACGAAACCTCGCAACTGAGCAACGCGGTGCGCAGCCTTAACGATCACTCCAGTGGCGCGCTCAGCGAAGTTGAAGCGCAGCAATTGCAGATCAGCCAGATCGCCGCTGCGGCCACACAGTTGGCGGCCACCTCTCAAGGGGTGGCGCAAAGTTGCGAACAGGCCTCCGGCAGCGCTCAGCAGACCCGACGCATCGCCGCCGACAGCAGCCGGGACAGCCAACGCACCACGGCGAGCATTCAACAGCTCAATCAGCGGCTGAACGAAACCGCAGCGGCTCTGGGCCGGGTCAGCGAGCAGGGGCAACAGATTCAACTGGTGGTCGATACCATTCGTGGCGTTGCCGAGCAGACCAACCTGCTGGCACTGAACGCTGCCATCGAGGCTGCCCGTGCCGGGGAACAGGGACGTGGTTTTGCCGTGGTGGCCGACGAGGTGCGCAGCCTGTCGCAACGCACGCAATCGTCCACCGCGCAGATCGCCGGTACGGTCGACAGTCTGCGTAACACGGTCAACGAAGCCGTGGGCCTGATGGAGGCTGCGTGCGGCCAGGCGCAATCGGATGCGGAAGCGGTCACCGGACTGGGCGAGCGCCTGGGGGAAATCGCCAGCGCCGTGCAGAGCGTCACCGATACCCTCGCGCAAATCGCCACCGCGGTCGAAGAACAGGCGAGCACCGCCGATGAGGTCAGCGGCAATATCCAGCAGGTCGATCAGGCAGCGGTTCGCCTGCTCGAAGGTGCGCGGGCCGTGAACCTCGCCGCGGACACCTTGAGCCAGGGCAGCCGGGCCTTGAGCGACAACACCGCACGTTTCCGGCTCAGTTGATCAGCGCCTCGGGAAAATCCTTCTCCAGTTCGGATTTGAGCCACTGAACGAACCACGCCGCATCCGCCGACAACTCGGCGGACGGCGTCAACACCCGATAGCTTTCCAGCTTCACCTGAGCCTCCACGGCGCGCACCAGTTTGCCGGACTTGAGTTCTTCGCGAACCAGCACCTCATTGGCCAACGCGATGCCCTGCCCGCTCTCGGCCACCGACAGCGCGTGATCGTTGTTGACGTAGAGCAGGTCGGAATTGAGGTGAATATCCAGGTCATGGGCGGCGAACCACAGGTTCCACCACTCGCCGTCATCGACGTGGATCAACTCGTGCCGGACCAGATCGGCCGGGCCACTGAGCGGCTCGATGCTTGCCAGGTATTGCGGGGTACAGATCGGAAACACCCGCGGGCAGATCAACGCTTCACGAGAATCGGCGTACTGCCCGTCGAGGCCGTAGACAATCCCGAGGTCGGCGTTCTTGCCATCCACTTCGGTGAAGGTCGAATTCGGTTCGATGGCGAATTTCAGCCCTGGACGCAGATGCCGCATGGCCTCGATGCGCGGCATCAGCCAGCGCTTGGCGAAACCCGGCACCACCATGATTCGCAGCCAGCGCTCGGCCTCTTTGGGACGCGCCTCCTTGCCGGCCTCGATGATCAACTGCAGGGCTGCGGCGATCTTGCGGTGGTACTTCTCACCGGCGGGCGTCAGGTTGACCCCGCGCGACGTGCGTTCGAACAGCTGAATGCCCAGCCAGTCCTCCAGCAGCTTCACATGCCGGCCAATCGCGGGTTGAGTCACGTGCAAGGCTTTCGAGGCCTCGACATAACTGCCCAGGCGGGCGGCGGCATCGAATGCGCGCACCGCATTGAGCGGCGGCAAGCGGTGGTCGGGCATATTCCTGACACCTGTCGGTATTAAATTAACTAACACCTGCCATGTTTAAATTGAAGTTTCGCCTCGCGCAACCCCTCGCCGATAATCGAGCCACAGCAGAACAACAAAACAGCTGGTTTCACCCCGAACGCAATCTCGATCCTGCCCAGAAAAATAATATCCATGGCCCGACCGATTCGCTGACTGACAGCGCAATCGCCGGCGATGGGGGAATCGGAGGTAACGCATGAATGCCCTGCATTCGCTGCAAACGCTGGCGGTGTCGATCCGCTCGGTACGCAAGGTCTACGGCGATCCCGACAACGGTCCGGTGGCGTTGAAAAACATTGACCTGGATATCCGCGACAACGAATTCTTCACCCTTCTCGGCCCCTCCGGCTGCGGCAAGACCACGCTGCTGCGGATGATTGCCGGGTTCGAGTTTCCGACGCTGGGCGAGATCCTGCTCTACGGCGAAAACATCGCCGAGCGCCCGCCGTTCCAGCGCCCGGTCAACACGGTGTTCCAGCACTACGCATTGTTCCCGCACATGACCATCGCCGAAAACCTGGCCTTCGGCCTTGAATCGCACCCGATGGGCAAGGTCATGAACAAGACGCAGATCGACGAGCGGGTTCGCGAGATGCTGGGCCTGGTGCAGATGGAGCGTTTTGCCAGCCGCAAACCGGCGCAACTCTCCGGCGGTCAGCAGCAGCGCGTCGCCCTCGCCCGCGCTCTGGCGCCACATCCCAAGGTGCTGTTGCTTGACGAACCGCTGTCGGCACTGGATCTCAAGCTGCGCCAGGCCATGCGCGAAGAGCTGAAGAGCATTCAGGCCAGAACCGGCATCACCTTCATCTTCGTCACCCATGACCAGGAAGAAGCGCTGACCATGTCCGACCGCATCGCCGTACTGTCCGAAGGCGAAGTGCAGCAGGTCGGGCGCCCCGAGGACATCTACGAACGGCCGCGCAATCGCTTCGTGGCCGACTTCATCGGCGAAACCAACTTCATCCAGGTCACGGTCACTCGGGTCGAGGATGGCATGGCCTGGTTCGCCGGACCGACCGGACATCCTTTGCCGGCACAACCGTGCAACGACGTGAAACCGGGCACCACTGTGACCCTGTCGGTTCGCCCCGAGCGCCTGCACCTGGTGCCCGCCAACACAGAGACTGCGTTGCCGTGCCGGGTCGAAGCGCAGATCTATCTGGGCACCGACCTGCAATACCAGGTCAGCCTCGGCGACGGTTCGCGCCTCACCGTGCGCACACCCAACTGCGTCGATCAGAGCCTGCGTTTTGCCGTCGGCAGTCAGGCCGGTCTGCTGTTCGACCGGGGAAGCGCCAGCGTCCTGCACGATTGAGCCCGAGGAGTTGCCATGCACGCCTTACCGATAACCCACACGCTTGAACGCCGACGGGCGTTCCAGAGCTTCCTCGGTGTCAGCCCGGCGCTGATCGCCATTGCACTGTTTCTGGTGGTGCCGATCCTGATCGTCATCGGGTACTCGCTAATGGAAGCCAACCCCTATGGCGGGGTCAACAAGGTGTTCAGCAGCGACGCCTACACCTCCCTGCTGTTCGAACGGCAGATGGACGATAGTCTGGCCTTTGCCGACTCCTACTTGATCATCGCCCTGCGCTCGGTCGGGATTGCCGGCCTGACCACCGTCATCACGCTGCTGATCGGTTTTCCGGTGGCGGTATGGCTGGCCATGCAACCGGCGCATCGGCGGGGTCTGTTGATCTTCCTGATCACGGTGCCGTTCTGGGCCAACCTGCTGATCCGCACTTACGCGTGGATTCTGCTGTTGCGCAACACCGGGGTGATCAACAACAGCCTGATGGGCATGGGTGTCATCCATGAGCCGCTGCAGTTGCTGTACACCGATGGCGCCGTGCTGCTGGGGCTGGTTTACACCTATGCGCCCTTCGTGGTTCTGCCGATCTACGCCACGCTGGAAAAGATGGATATCCGTCTGCTCGAGGCCGCTCAGGACCTCTATGCCGGGCGCCTGCGCACCTTGCGCAAAGTGGTGCTGCCGATCGCCAGACCGGGCATTCTCGCCGGTGCCATTCTCACCTTCGTGCCGTGCCTGGGCGCAATGATCGCCCCGGAACTGCTCGGCGGCGGCACGCGGATGATGCTCGGCAACCTGATCTTCCGGCAGTTCAGCGATGCGCGTAACTGGCCGTTCGGCGCGGCATTGTCGCTGGTGCTGATGGCGGCAGTGATGCTGGTACTGACAGTCTATGCCCTGCGCGCCGAACGCCAGCGCATCGCCAAAGGAGGTGCGTGATGACCGGTCTGTTCAAACGCAAGGGCCTGGGCGTACAGGATTTCCCCGGATTCGGCGGTTTCAGTTTCCTGTTCTACCTGTACCTCTACGCGCCGATCGTGGTGCTGGTGGTGTTCTCGTTCAACGCCAACCAGTCGGCCACGGTATGGACCGGGTTCAGCCTCGACTGGTATCGCGCCGCGTTCGCCAATCAGGCATTGCGCCAGGCGGCCGGCAACAGTCTGCTGATCGCGGTGTGCGCGAGCATGGTCGCCACGGCGATTGCCACCCTAGCGGCCCTCGGTACCTCACGGGGCGCGAAGTTCAAGGGCCTGCAACTGTCGATGGGCGCGATCATGCTGCCGCTGGTGCTGCCGGAAATCGTCGTTGGCGTCGCCACGCTCGCGCTGTTCTCCACCATCGGCCTGTCGCTCGGTTACGGCAATCTGATCATCGCCCATACGGTGTTCTGCATTCCGTTTGCCTACCTGCCGATCCGGGCACGGCTGAACGACATGGACCTGTCATTGGAACAAGCCTCGGCCGACCTGTATGCCGGGCCATGGCGAACCTTTCGCAAAGTCACCCTGCCGCTGCTGATGCCGGGGATTTTCTCCGGGCTGATGCTGGCCTTCATCGTCTCGCTGGATAACTTCGTGATCTCGATGATGGTCTCCCAGGCCGGCACCACAACGCTGCCGATCTTCATTTTCGGCCTGTTGCGCATGGGCGTGACACCCGACGTCAACGCCGTGTCGACCCTGATCCTCGGCGTTTCGGTGCTGTTTGTCAGCCTGTCTTACCTGCTGGGCAAAAAGAACGCTTGAACCTTCCAAGAACCGTGGGGAAATAGCATGAGCAAGTGGATAAAAAGCGTCGGCACTTCGTTGTTCCTGACTGTGCCGCTGGTCATGGCCGGAGGTGTTCAGGCCGCCGAGAAACTTAACGTGGTGAGCTGGAGCGGTTATTTTTCACCGGAGATTCTCGCCAAATTCCAGAAGCAGACCGGCATCGAAGTCACCGTCGACTCCTACGACTCCAACGAGACACTGCTGGCCAAACTGAAACAGGGCGGCGCCGGTTACGACGTGGCGATTCCCTCGCACCAGTTCATTCCGATCCTGATCAAGGAAAACCTGCTGGAGCGCTTCGATCCGGTCAAGGAGCCGTACTACGCCGGTGTGGTCGACAACCTGAAAAAACCGAGCTGGGACCCGGAAGGCGCCTATTCGGTACCATTCATCTGGGGCACTACCAGCGTGGTGCTCGACAGTGGCCGCTACAAAGGCCCGGCCGACAGTTACAAGGTGCTTTATGAGCCGCCAGCCGAGCTGCAGGGCCGGATCAACATGTTCGATTCGGTCAGCGACATGGTCGACATGGCCAGCCTGTACCTGAATATTCCGCTGTGCAGCGAAGATCCGAAACAGATGCAGCAGATCCTCACGCTGCTCAAGGCGCAGAAGCCATTCGTCAAAACCTACAGTTCCAAGGCCGGTTCGATCCGCGAGAACCTCGCCTCGGGCGAAATCGATATGTCGATGTTCTGGGGCGGATCGTCGATGCGCGCCCGTGAGATGAAACCGAGCCTGAAGTACCTGTACCCGAAAGAAGGCGTTCTGGCCTGGGTCGACAACATGGTCATCCCTGCCGGCAGCAAGAATCCGGCGAATGCCAAGGCGTTCATCGCGTTTCTCAGCCAGCCGGAAAACTCGGCGATGACCCAGAACTTCCTCAAGCATCAAAGCCCGATCAAAGGCGTCGAACCGTTCCTCGATGCGAACCTCAAGGATGCACCGGAACTGCATATTCCCGAGGGCACCCACGTAGTGTTCAGCAAGACCTGCGGTGAAGGCGCAATCCGTCTGGCGGACCGTCTGTGGACCAACCTGATGCGTTGATTTCTGCCGCCCCGGCACGAAGCCGGGGCGTTTCTCCAGCCGTCTGAAGGGCGCCGTTGTCATGAATTCCAATAACATCAGCGAACTGGTCCTGTTGCAGGCCATCGAGCTCGCCGAACGCATCCGCCTGCGCCAGGTTTCCTGCCGCGAAGTGATGCAGACTTATCTTGCCCATATCGAGCGCTTCAATCCGCCAGTCAACGCATTGATCAGCCTGCAGGCACCGGAAGATCTGCTGGCCCAGGCCGACACACGAGACGCCGAACTGAGCCGGGGCCAATACCGGGGCTGGATGCACGGCCTGCCCCACGCCATCAAGGATCTGTCGCTGACCCGCGGCATCCGCACCACGCTGGGCTCACCGTTGTTCAAGGATTTCATTCCCGAGCGTGACGGCATCATGGTCGAGCGGATCAAGGCCGCCGGCGCGATCATCATCGGCAAGACCAACACCCCGGAGTTCGGCCTCGGGTCGCAGAGCTACAACCCGTTGTTCGGCGCCACCGGCTGCGCCTATGACCCGAGCAAAACCGCCGGTGGCAGCAGCGGTGGCGCGGCGGCGGCGCTGGCGATGCATCTGGTGCCGGTGGCCGACGGCAGCGACATGATGGGCTCGCTGCGCAACCCGGCAGCGTTCAACAACATTTTCGGTTTCCGTCCGTCTCAGGGTCGCGTGCCGTTCGATGACAGCGCCGACCTGTTCTTCGATCAACTCGGCTATGAAGGGCCCATGGCACGCAGCGTGCGCGATGCCGCGATGCTGCTGTCGGTGCAGGCCGGCGGCGATGCGCGGGCACCGCTGTCGATCCGGGAATCCGGTGAGGCCTTTACGGCGCCGCTGGAGCGCGACTTCACCGGTACAAGGATCGGCTGGCTCGGTGACTTCGGCGGGTATCTGCCCATGGAGAACGGCATTCTCGCGTTGTGTGAAAAGACTTTCGCTGACTTTGAAAGCCTGGGTTGCCGGATCGAGCCGGCGCGTCCGGAATTCGCTCCTGAAAAATTGTGGAACAGCTGGCGCACCTTGCGCCACTGGATGGTCGCCGGCTCGCTTGGCGCGGCGTATGCCGATCCACAGAAACGGGCGCTATTGAAACCCGAAGCCTGCTGGGAAGTGGAAAACGGTCTGAAGCTCTCGGCCAGCGAAGTGTTTGCCGCCTCGGTGGTACGCAGTGACTGGTATCGGGCAATCTCCCGCTTGTTCGAGCAGTACGACTATCTGCTGCTGCCCAGCGCGCAGGTCTTCCCGTTCGACAAGTCGCAGCCGTGGCCGACCGCGATCGAGGGCGTGAGCATGGACACTTATCATCGCTGGATGGAGGTGGTGATACCCGGCACCTTGTCCGGCTGCCCGGTGGCCAGCGTCCAGGCCGGCTTCAGTGCCCACGGGTTGCCGACGGGATTGCAGATCATCGGCCGGCATCAGGCAGACTTCGCCGTTCTGCAACTGGCGCACGCGTATGAGCAGGCCAGTCGCTGGTTCCGACGCTGCCCTTCGCCGCTGTTGAACGCCTGATTTTGATAAACGGTTGAAAGCGTAGAAAAAATTTTGAAATTTACGCTTGACGCTTTTCCATTTCAGGGGAATAATGCGCGCCACTTGGCTACATAGCTCAGTTGGTTAGAGCATAGCATTCATAATGCTGGGGTCCGGGGTTCAAGTCCCTGTGTAGCCACCAAGTACCAAAAACGGCTTACCGAAAGGTAGGCCGTTTTTTTATGTCTCGAGAAAAGTGATCCTCCGGGCGAACTGACCAGATTCCGTAGGACCAGGGTGCGAAAGACGTACGAAGAGGATTTTTCGTTCGAGCAAGCACCGGAATCGAATTGATCGCCGTTCAGCCTGACCGACAAGCTCCCCTGTCTCGATCCCAAGACAGGGAATTGTCATGGACCTGGACAAATACCTTTTCGACGATGAATGGCATCGAAAGCGCTGGAATGGCGGTGCCTCGTGGGCCGCCTGGAATCCACCCCAAGAGCCAGAACCCCTCTACGTTCAAACGGATGAATGGCCCACCCCGAAACCCCGCGACGATCTGGTATTTGCCAAATCCTGCACACCGGATAACTGGTGTCGAACGGATGCCGGCACGACACCCCAGCCCGCATCAGAATTTGGCAAGGTCATGGTGGCGGGCGCCATGCGTGTTCCTGCCGCCAGCCATGACGTAGCGAAGGCAATCGGCGCCGATCCTGGCCCTGACGCGCATGGCCGGTGGTGGCATCCTGCAGCAGCGGCTCAACTGGGCCATACGTGCTGCCGGCGGCCCGGCCAGTATGTTCATCCTCGGGATGCTGCCGACCCGAATGGGCGACGGCACGCTCTACACCGACGATCAGTTACGCGCGCTGTCTCGCGCAACCACTCGCGTGCGCTTCCAGTTCCGGCGCGATGCCGAAGGCGTCACGCAGGTTTACGGCATCCACACCGGAGCCTCGGGCGACGACTCGGTGCGTACCGTAAAAGTCCAGTGGAACAGCGACAAGACCGCCATGGAGGCGAAGCTCAACGGAATCACCATTCTGTGGACACCGCAACGCGGGCCGCTGGGAGCGATGCCGCCGCTGGTTTATCCGGAGCACGGCGAGCCACTGAGCACGATCCTCGTCCACCCGATCGCCGCGAACACCGACAGCCAGATAGAAATCCTGCCCGGCGAAGACATCACCGCCGAAGATTGCATTCTGGTGTTTCCGGCGGAGACCGGACTGAAGTCGTTGTATGTGGTGTTTTCGAAACCGGCCAGGTTGATGCCGGGGACGGTGACGGGGGTTGGGGAGGATTCGTCGGGCATATGGCTCTCCGGAGCAAACTCGGGGGTGGGAGTTCCAATTCCAACAGACGTGGCAGACTCACTCAGGGGACTCGAATTCCAAAGCTTCGACTCGTTCCGAGAGGCCTTTTGGAAGGCCGTTTCGGAGTCTGCCGTGGCAGATCAGTTCATAAAACAAAGTGTTGGCCGTATGCGTAAAGGTAAAGCACCCAGGGTGCGCAAAGCCGATAGTGTCGGCGGCAGAAGATCTTACGAGCTTCATCATCTCGAAAAAGTATCCGAGGGTGGCGACGTCTACAACGTTGATAATCTACGAGTAAATACGCCTCGAAACCATATCGATATCCACCGGAACGAATAGGCCAGTCATGAAAGACAATCTACTGAAAAGCAGCATTTCGGAGTACACAGAGACCGAGTTCGTTGCGTTGTTGGAAGAACTCGTTAAAGAAGATGAAGAAGCCGAAGACGATGGTCGGGCTGATTTGTTACTGCTGCACTTCGAGAAAATCAGCGAACACCCGGCCGGATCCGATCTGATCTATTACCCGGAGACAGGCGCGGATAGTTCTCCTCGGGGGGTCACGCAGATTGTGAAAGAATGGCGAGCTGCACAGGGTCTGCCTGGGTTCAAAGGTCAGTAATGACTCAACGCCTTGTCATTGACGAGATAAAAAAGGAAGAGAAGTGAAGATCCATAGTCAATAACCGAAACGACTGTCGATCACCAAGCATTGAAAACGGCATATCGAAAGGCAGCCCTTTTTATGCATCAAGAAAAGCGGCCTCACTCAATGGCCCTACCCGACTCCGTACAAACAGGATGCGAAAGGCGTACAAAGAGGATTTTTCGTCCGAGTAAGCATTTGGATCCTGGTAAGTCGATATGATCGCCGCGCACCTTGATCGAAAAGCTTCCCTGTCTCCACTCTATGGACGCAGGTGACAACCTCAGAGTCCACATCCCCAAAAATCACGTCGAAGTACACCAGGATTGAGGTAACTGCATGAGCGACCCTTTCATCAAAAACAACTTTTCTGATTACACCGAACAAGACTTCGTTGAGTTCATTGACGAGATCAGAAAGGAAGACAAAGCACCGACAGATGACCGTGCAGATATTCTATTGCTGCACTTCAACGAGATCGTTGGGCATCCGAGCAAGATGGACCTTATCTACTACCCTGAGCCAGGTGCTGACACGTCATCCTCTGGCATAGCCCGTACAGTCGCGACATGGCGTGAAGCAAACGGGCTGCCAGGATTCAAGAATTAACCCTCCGGCATCCATAATCAAAACCGCTGCGCACCACCAGGCGGCCAAAGCGGCTTACCGAAAGGCAAGCCGTTTGTTTATCCCTCGCCCGCTAAAGCCCTGAGCCCCTTCGCCCATATCTGCCGCGTGCGCAATCCCACCATCGCCCGCCAGTCCGGATCCGCCGGATAGAACTGCTCCAGCAGGTTCAACTTGATCGCCCGCCCGGTCGCATCCAGCGGATCGCCGTGCAGATGCAGCCAGTGATCGTCGCGCAAGTAACGATGTACGTCCGGCCCCGGGTAAGTCCCGCACTCGATCACAAACGGCATCAACTGCACACCCGGCAGCGCATCGAGCAGCGCCTGCGAGGTGTATCCGGTGGCGGTCGCCGCAACACCGGTTTCGCTCAAGGTTTCGGCAGCGGTGTGCAGGGTATAGAGCCATGGGCCATAGATCGATTGCGCTTTGGTCAACGCCGGATACGGCCCCCGGGTGATCGTCAGCAGCATCGGATGGCCGTACTCGCCGGCGCCGGTGTGCAGGTCGAAACACATCACGGTTTCAGCACCGGCCAGGTGGTTCTCGATGATCTGATGCAACGTGCGATTCGACCAGCTCGGCGCGATGCCACCGAAGAACAGACCATCGGGATGGGTGTGCTGACCACCCTCGACAATCGACATCACCGCCGGCCAGCCGTGCTCGGCCATTTGCGCAGCGAGCAAGGCATCGGCGCGCTGCCGCTCGGGACCGTTCAAATCGGTGCAGGCGTAAATCTCGTGCAGCGCGGCGTAGGCCTGGTTGTCCGGCAGGGGCTGGCTGAAATCCAGATGATTGCGATTGAGGTCAATGTTGTCTTCGTTGACCCGTCGCAGCCATGCAGTGCCCCACGGGTTGATCAAGTGAATCATCACCACCGCCACACCTTTCGGTAAAGAACCGGGCGTGAACTGCTTCAACCAGTCGATCTGACACTCAGAACCGTAATAACCCTCCACCCCGTGAGTGCCACTGAGCGCCACCAGACGCCGCTTGGCTTGCGGATCCCCCAGCACCGCCACATCGGTGCTCAACGGTTCACCAAACGGCCCGCAACGCGGATGTGCGTAGGCGCTGAGCGTCGCACCGGCCGTGTTGGCGGCGGCAAGAAACTGTTCGCGCTGCTGGCGGTAGCTGGAGTGACTCGGAAACTCGCTGTGCATGCTGGCCTCTTGTTGATTGTTCTGGCTTCTTGCTTGCGTATGACCCTACAGAAAAGTCGCCAGGGCATGAAGGACAAACATACCGACGGTTTGCGTCCTGCACGGTCGGCCGATACAGTCCGTCAGACTTTTATCCCACGGACGGAGAGCCCCGCGTGTTTCCAGCCCTGCCCCTGAGCCGCTTTCGCCTGCCGGCACTGACCCTGATCGTCAGCGCCCTCACCCTCGCCGCCTGCAACGCTCCACCCTCTTCGACCCTGCCGCTGGCACCGGAAGCCGCCTCCGGTTACCGCACAGGTCTGCAAGCCAGTCACGCCGATAAACATATGGCTGCTGCGGCGAACCCACTGGCTGCCGAGGCCGGTCGCGAGATGTTGCGTAAAGGTGGATCGGCCATCGATGCCGCCATTGCGATGCAAGCCGTGCTGACCCTGGTCGAACCGCAATCCTCCGGGATCGGCGGCGGCGCGATGATCGTGCTGTGGGATGGCAAGCAAGTGCGTACCTATGACGGCCGCGAAACCGCACCGGCCGGTGCCACCGAAAAGCTGTTCCTCCAGGCTGATGGAAAACCGATGCCGTTCCCGCAGGCACAGATTGGCGGACGTTCAGTCGGCACGCCGGGTGTGCTGCGCGCACTGGAACTGGCCCACAAACAACATGGCCGGCTGCCATGGGCCACGTTGTTCGAGCCTGCGATCAAACTCGCCGAGCAGGGTTTTGCGATTTCTCCGCGACTGCATTCGTTGCTGGAATCCGACCCGGTGATCCGCCACTCGCCGGACATGGCCGCGTACTTCCTCAACAGCGACGGCAGCGTCAAAGCCGTCGGCACACGACTGCAAAATCCTGCCTTGGCCGCCGTGCTCAGACGTATCGCCAAGGAAGGTGCAGACGCACTTTACAAAGGGCCGATCGCCGAAGAGATCGTGGCCAAAGTGCAGGGCCACAACAACCCCGGCAGCCTGTCGCTTAACGACCTTCAGCACTATCAGGCCAAGGAGCGCGCACCGCTGTGTACCGATTACAAACGCTGGCAGGTTTGCGGGATGCCGCCACCCTCTTCAGGCGGGATTGCCGTGGCGCAGATCCTCGGCACCCTGCAGGCGCTGGAAACCCGCGACCCGCGTCTGTCACTGACACCACTCAAACCCGTGAAGACCGATAAACCGGCCGGCCTCGAACCGGCACCGCAAGCTGTCCACCTGATCGCCGAAGCCGAGCGCCTGGCGTATGCCGACCGCGCGCAATATGTTGCCGATACCGACTTCGTACCGGTGCCGGTCAAAGGGCTGGTCGACCCGGGTTATCTGGCCAGCCGCGCCAGCCTGATCGGCGACCGCAGCATGAACACCGCGAAGCCCGGTACACCTCCGGGAGTGCAGGTTGCCTACGCACCGGACCGCTCGCCGCTGCGCATTTCCACCTCGCAAGTGGTCGCCGTGGATGATTTCGGTGGTGCGGTGTCGATGACCACCACCATCGAAGCAGCATTCGGCTCGCATCTGATGGTGCAGGGCTTCTTGCTCAACAACCAGATGACCGACTTCTCGTTCATCCCTGAAGAGAACGGACAGAAAGTCGCCAACCGCGTGGAGCCCGGCAAACGTCCACGCTCGTCGATGGCACCGACCCTGATCTTCGATCGTGACAGCGGCGAGTTCGTCGCCACCGTCGGCTCTCCGGGCGGCTCGCAGATCATCGAATACGTGGCCAAGACCACCGTCGGCCTGCTCGACTGGAACCTCGACCCGCAAAGCGCGATCAGCCTGCCCAACTTCGGCAGCCGCAACGGGCCGACAGAACTGGAACAAGGTCAGTTCACCCCTACGCTGATCCAGGCACTCAAGGACAAGGGTCACACGGTCAACGAAATCGACATGACCAGCGGCACCCAGGCCATCGTGCGGGTCAAGGATGCGCAGGGGAAATCAACACTGGCCGGTGGAGCGGATCCACGGCGTGAAGGGGTGGCGTTGGGGGACTGAAATCGCTTCCGCCAACTGAAAAAGGCTTACCGAGAGGTAAGCCTTTTTTGTATGTCCATGAATACGTTTCGGCTAAATCACATTGCCTTTTCCTACACCGGAAAAATGCTGTCCGGGATAGAGTCTTCACCCAGTGAATTCACTCACGCCCCCTTTCCCCCCACTGCCGACAGCATCGGTAAAAGTCATCAATTGACACCAACCATTTGTCCAGAATCCACCGACAGAGTTGCAGCAGTCCCACTGCGGGACTAGGATCACGCCATGAGAATCATCGCCATCAGTCAGCTAAAAGTCTTTTGGGAACAATATCCGGAAGCAGAGCAGCCATTGCTGGCATGGATAGACGAAGCAAGAAAGGCAAGCTGGAAAACACCTGTGGATATCAAGTCACAGTTTGCTTGCGCCAGCATCCTGAAAAGCCGAAGAGTTGTATTCAATATCAAAGGCAATACCTATCGCCTTATTGTTGCCGTGGCGTACCGCTTCGGTGCGGTGTACATAAAATTTGTCGGCACTCACAAACAGTACGACGCAATCGAAGCTGATACCGTCGAAATGGAGTAACCCATGAACATACGTCCGATTCATACCGAAGAAGACTACCGTGCGGCGCTCAAAGACGTGTCCGCTCTTTTCGAGAATGAACCAGAACCCGGCACGCCGGAAGGTGATTACTTCGACATCATGATCACCCTTATCGAGGCCTATGAGGCCAGGCACTTCCCACTCGATCTGCCCAATCCTATTGATGCCATAAGGTTTCGGATGGAACAGTCCGGGCTGTCGGCAGCCGATCTCGTCCCTGCCATCGGCCGGACAAACCGCGTTTATGAGGTGCTGAACGGCAAACGCGCCCTGACGCTTCCCATGATCTGGAAGCTTCACGAGTTGTTCGGCATTCCGGCGGAAAGTCTGATCAAACCCATGAAATCGATCTGATAGAAAACTCTCCCACTGCGGCATCTCAACTTGTAATGCCCACACTGAACTCCCATGCCATACAAAAAAGGCTTACCGAGAGGTAAGCCTTTTTTGTATGGCCAATGGTCCATGTCTGCTACGGAGCATGCGCCAGATGGATCAGACAGTCCCCCCGACCTTGCAACAGCCAGCCATCAGACCGAAAGCGTCTTGCCATCCACCGGATTGCCAATCGTCAGGAAATGCCCACCGGCCACATGGTGCAAAGTGCGCAAACCGTCATGCCCTTCAAAATGCCAACGTCCATCGCTGAACACCCGCGAATCAGCCTGCGCCGCGATCACCTCGGCCAGGAACAGATCGTACTGTTCATGATTGCGCGGCTCAGGCAGCAACCGGCATTCGAGCCACGCCACGCAACCGTCCAGCATCGGTGCCTCGACCTGCTCGCCAGCGAAGGTCTGCAAGCCATAGGCCTGGAACTTGTCCTGCCCTTGATCACGCTTGATTTCCAGACCCGACGTCGAACCCACGGTTTGCACGATGTCAGCCTGATTCACGCACGGTACGTTAAGAACGAAGGTGCCCGAGGCCTCGAGCAGTTGCCGGGTCCAGGTGGACTTGTCCAGCACCACCGCGACTTTCGGCGGTTCGAAATCCAGCGGCATGGCCCAGGCCGCAGCCATGATGTTGCGCTGCCCGTCGTGAGCGGCACTGACCAGCACGGTGGGCCCGTGATTGAGCAAACGGTAGGCTTTGTTCAGGGGAACCGGGCGACGAAAGGATTCGCTCATGGGATCTGCTCCGGGAAAAGAGCCGATTGTAGCGGGATAAAAACGGCGAAGGGATTGCCCTGGACAATCCCTTCGACTGGCAGATATCAGCTCGACAACTGGTTGGCGAACTGGCCGACCGCGTCCACCACCTTCTGTGCGCCATCCTGGATCTCGACGATCACCGTGCCCGCTTCCGCCGCCAGCGCCAGCCCTTGCTCGGCCTGGAGCTTGCCATCGGTCATCAGCGCCACGGCGTTGCGCGCCATGTCCTGGTTCTGACGGACCACACCCACGATTTCCTCGGTGGCCTGGCTGGTGCGCGAGGCCAGTTGCCGCACTTCGTCGGCCACCACCGCAAAACCGCGCCCCTGCTCGCCTGCCCGTGCGGCTTCAATGGCTGCGTTGAGCGCCAGCAGGTTGGTCTGTTCGGCAATGCCGCTGATGGTCTTGACGATGGTGCCGATCACCTGCGACTGCTCGTTCAGCGCCTCGATGCCTTCGCCGGCAGTCTGCATGTGCCGCGACAGGTCGCGCATTACATTGACCGCCTCGGTGACTACGCGAGTCCCGCGCTGGGCGGTACTGTCGGTCTGCAAGGAGGTGCTGTAGGCAATGTTGGCAGCCTCGGCGACCGCTTGCTCCTGATTGACCTGATCGGTGATCACGGTGGCGAACTTCACCACTTTGTAGAGGTTTTCGTTGGCGTCGAGCACCGGGTTGTAGGAAGCCTCCAACCAGACTTCCCGCCCATGACTGTCGATTCGCTTGAAACGGCCGGCCACGAATTCGCCGTTGTTCAAGCGACGCCAGAAATTCTGATACTCGGCGCTGTTGGCCTCGCCCGGTTCGCAGAACATGCGGTGATGTTTGCCTTTGATCTGCGCCAGGCTGTAACCCATGCCCTGGAGAAACCGGTCGTTGGCGTTCAGCACGGTGCCATTGAGATCGAATTCGATGACGGCCGTCGAGCGCACCAGTGCGCCTATCAGGTTTTCGTGCTCGCGGGAGGCTTCGATGGTGCGGGTCAGATCGCTGGAGAAAATCGAGAAATGCTTGATGCGTCCGTCCGACGAGCGAATCGGCTGAGCAATCGAACGCAACCATGCTTCCTCGCCATTGCCACGCAACAGACGCACGGCGCCGGCAAAGTGCTCACCCCGGCTCAGTGCGGCCCGAAAGCGGTGATGAAACTCGTCGGATTTGACATGGGCCGGCACGATGTCTTCGAGGGCACGGCCGATCAGGTCGTGGCCCTTGTAGAGCATTTCGTTGAGGAAGTTCTGATTGACCGATTGAATCCGCCCGTCGGGCTCAAGGGTCAGTACCAGCATCTCGCTTTCCAGACTCTCCTTCACTTGCAGAAGGCTGGAGAGTTCTTCACGAAGAGCCGCCAGCTCTTGCTTGAGGCGTTTGTTGAACATGGGAAAGCACCGATGGACTGGATGGAAAGCGGGTTACAGCCTAACCATCGGCCTTGGAAATCTTTTCTGAAGTGCGTTCGGGCCTTGTCCTACAAAAATAGTTACGGCTCGAAAAGTCAGGCGGTTCCAGCCACCTGACAATGCCCTGCACGCGGCATGCGCGAGCCGAAATACGCCGCACTGCCGACGCCCACGGCCCCCATCACCGCGCAGAACATTACGCAGATCCATGGGCTCCACGGCATCAGACCGATCAACAGCAATGGTGTGACGCTGGCCCACGCGGCATAGGCAATGTTGTAGGTGAAGGAAATGCCCGACACGCGAATCCGTGCCGGAAACAGGCTGACCATGACGGACGGCACCGCACCGACCACTCCACAGCTCAATCCGGCGATGGCGTAGGCGAGGCCGACCCAATCCCCGCCGCTGATCAGACAGCTGTAAAGCACGCCGATCCCCAGCGGCAGCAGCAGGCTGTACAGCATCACCGTGCGCCAGGCGCCGATGCGGTCTACCAGGCGTCCGGCTATCACGCAGCCTATGTTCAGGAAAACGATACCCAGCGCACTCAGGGCAAACGTGTGGCCGGCGGTCATGCCGAAGGTTTTTTGCATCATGGTCGGGGTGATGACCACGAACACCACCACCGCTGAAGTCAGCACGCAGGTCAGGATCATGGCCGGCAGCATCGCCAGGCGATGCTCGCGCAACACCGTGCGTAACGGCAATTCGAGCCTGGCCTCACGCTGCGCTTCCATGGCCATGAACACCGGAGTCTCGCTCAGCCAGCGCCGCAGCCACACACCGATCACACCGAACACGCCACCCAGCAGGAACGGATAGCGCCACGCGTAATCGAGCACTTCGGCAGGCGTGAAGACTTGCGCCAGGAGGGTCGCGGTCAATGCGCCGATCAGATAACCGAAGGTCAGCCCGGCCTGGAGAAAGCCCAACGCATAACCGCGATGCCCGACCGGTGCGTGCTCGGCCACGAACACCCAGGCGCTCGGCACCTCGCCGCCGACCGCCGCCCCCTGCAAAATCCGCAGCGCCAGCAGCAACAGCGGTGCGAAATAGCCGATCTGTGCGTAAGTCGGCATGATCCCGATCAGCAGGCACGGCAGCGCCATCATCAGGATGCTCAGGCTGAAGACCTTCTTGCGCCCCAGGCGATCGGCGAAATGCGCCATCAGGATTCCACCCAGCGGACGCGCCAGATAGCCGGTGACAAAGATCCCGAAACTTTGCAGCAGGCGCAGCCACTCAGGCATCTGCGGCGGGAAAAACAGCTGGCTGAGGGTCAGGGCGAAGAATACGAAAATGATGAAATCGTAGATCTCCAGCGCCCCGCCCAGGGCCGCAAGGCCAAGGGTCTTGTAGTCGGAACGGCTGAACGGCGCCGGTCGGGCAGTGGAATGGGCAGTCATGGCAAAGCACTCTGGCAGGCAAAAAACCAAGGCGCCCATGGTCTACGCAAATGCCTCGATGGACAACCCGTTAGACCAAAGTCTGATTCAGCGAAACACGGTCACAAAAATCCGCCGGTTGATTTACTGTTGGCACCTGTCCAGACGGGCTGGCCAAGCCCCGAAGACCACAATAAACATAAAAATCCGAGGTACTCCCGTGGCCGTTGATATCGAAGATAGCCGCTCTGCGCGCTTTGCCTTGCGCTGCTCCAGTTTTGCCGAACGCTGGTTTCCCGACTCCTGGGTGTTCGCCGCGCTCGCCGTGATCATCGTGGCGCTGGCCACCCTGGCCATGGGCGCCAGACCCACCGATGCCGCCATGGCCTTCGGTGACGGCTTCTGGAGCCTGATCCCCTTCACCATGCAGATGGCCTTCGTGGTAATCGGCGGTTATGTCGTCGCCAGTTCACCGCCCGCCGTAAAGCTGATCGATCGTCTGGCGCGAATCCCGAAGAACGGCCGCTCTGCCGTGGCCTGGGTCGCGCTGATTTCGATGGTTGCATCGTTGCTGAACTGGGGCCTGTCGCTGGTGTTCGGCGGCTTGCTGGTACGCGCCCTCGCCCGCCGCAGCGATCTGAAAATGGATTACCGCGCCGCCGGAGCCGCGGCTTATCTGGGCCTTGGTGCGGTGTGGGCACTGGGTCTGTCGTCGTCCGCCGCACAATTGCAGGCCAACCCCGCCAGCCTGCCACCGTCGATCCTGTCGATCACTGGCGTGATTCCGTTCACCCAGACGATTTTCCTCTGGCAATCGGGGGTGATGCTACTGGCACTGGTGGTGATCTCGATCATCATCGCCTACGCCACCGCGCCCGGCCCGAATTCGGCGCGCGACGCCCAGGCCTGCGGCATCGACCCGGCCTTCAACCTGCCGCCGCTGCAACCGCGCACCCGCCCGGGCGAATGGCTGGAGCACAGCCCGCTGCTGATCATCGTGCTGGTGCTGCTCGCGGCCGGATGGCTGTTCCACGAGTTCTCGACCAAACCGGCGATCACCGCGATTTCCGGGCTCAACACCTACAACTTCCTGTTCATCATGCTTGGCGCACTGCTGCACTGGCGTCCGCGCAGCTTCCTCGACGCGGTGGCGCGAGCGGTGCCGACCACCACTGGCGTGCTGATCCAGTTCCCGTTGTACGGCTCGATCGCGGCGCTGATGACCACGGTCAAGGGCACTGATGCCCAGACGCTTGCTCACCATATCTCGACCTTTTTCGTCAGCATCGCGTCCCACGATACCTATGCGCTGCTGATGGGCGTGTACTCGGCGATTCTCGGTTTCTTCATTCCGTCCGGGGGCGGCAAGTGGATCATCGAGGCGCCGTACGTGATGCAGGTGGCCACCGACCTGAAATACCACCTGGGCTGGGCCGTGCAGATCTACAACGCCGCCGAAGCGCTGCCGAACCTGATCAACCCGTTTTACATGCTGCCGCTGTTGGGGGTGCTGGGACTCAAGGCACGGGACCTGATCGGCTTCTCCTTCGTGCAACTGCTGGTGCACACGCCGTTGGTACTGCTGTTGCTGTGGGCGCTGGGGACGACGCTGGCGTATACGCCGCCGGTGATGCCATGAGGCGAAATCCTCTCCAGGCGTGATTCTCATGAGGGAGCGTACTGGCTCCCTCATTTGTTTCTACGCCTTGGAAATGTCACCCAACCGTCACATTCCCTTGCTAGCGTCCGCCCGAAACATACTGAAACAATTAAGCATAAACGGACTTCTACATGCACGACGACACCGACGGTAAAGATCCCTCCTCACCAGAATCCGACAAGCCCACCGACACCAGCCGCCGCCGTTTTCTCGGCGGTGTCGCGGTGTTGGGTGTGGGCGCCACGTTGGCCGGATGCGGGAATGCCGCTGATCAGCCGGGCAAACCCGACGAGCGTCCGCTCTCGCCTGCCGAGCTGGACAAGGCTCTGCGCGAACAGGTGAAGACCGTCGTGGTGATCTACGCCGAAAACCGTAGTTTCAATAACCTGTTCGGTGATTTCCCCGGTGTGGAGAAGCCGTTGTCGGCACTCAGGCCCGAGAAATACCAGCAGCGCGACCGCGACGGCAGTCTGCTGAAGACCCTGCCGCCGGCCTGGGGCGGTGTATTGCAGATCGGCCCGCAGACACTCGATGGCGTGACCTATCCCAAGGGCGTGCAATTTCAGGAAAACCTGCCGAACGCACCTTTCGCTCTGAAAGGCCCGAATGCCGAGGACCTGCCTTTAGGCCTGGTCACGCGGGATCTGTGGCACGTGTTCTATCAGAATCAGATGCAGATCAACGGCGGCAAGAACGACGGTTTCGTCGCCTGGGCCGACTCCGGCGGCCTGACCATGGGGCACTATGCCCAGAGCCGCTATTCCCTGCGGCTGTGGGACGTGGCTCGAGAGTTCGTACTGTGCGACAACTTCTTTCAGGGAGCATTCGGCGGTTCGTTTCTCAACCATCAATACCTGATCAGCGCCACCGCGCCGTTCTACCCGGACGTCGCCAACTCGGTCGCCAGAAGCCAGATCGCCGCGCTGCAAAGCGATGACCCGGCCGACCCGCGCCTCAAGCCTCTGGAACAATCGCCGGCCAGCGCCATGACAGGGCCGCCGCAGTTCGGCCCGAGCGCGCTGACCCCGGACGGGTACGGCGTCAACACCCTCGCTCCGCCCTATTGGCCGACGTGGATCCGCGACCCGGAACGCCCGGCCTATTCCAAGGCCGATCTGCCAAACGTCCTGGTGCCCCAGACCCACGAACACATCGGTGACAAGCTGTCGAAGAAGAACATCGACTGGGCGTGGTATGCCGGTGCCTGGCAGGCGACGCTGGATCAGTTCAAGGACTCCGGCGGGATTCCGAAAATCCCCAACTTCCAGTATCACCATCAGCCGTTCAATTACTTCCAGCAACAGGGCCCGGAGCATCCCGAAGAGCGCAGCAAGCGTCTGCGCGACGCCGGTCTGGGTGACGAGTCCGGTACCAACAAATTCTTCGCCGATGCCGAAGCCGGCAAACTGCCTGCCGTGACGTTCTACAAACCCCAGGGCAATCTGAACATGCATGCCGGTTATGCCGACGTGGCCTCCGGAGATCGGCACATCGTCCGTGCGTTGAAAGTGCTGCGGGAAAGTCCGCAGTGGAAAAACATGGTGGCCATCGTGACTGTCGATGAAAACGGCGGCTGGTGGGACCATGTCGCGCCACCCAAGGGCGACCGCTGGGGGCCGGGGTCCCGGGTGCCGGCGCTGGTCGTGTCACCGTTTGCCCGCAAGGGCACGGTGGATCACACGGTCTATGACACCGCATCGATCCTGCGTCTGATTACCCGGGTCTTCCAGCTGGAGACATTGGCAGGTATCAAACAACGCGACGATGCGATGATCGGCCGGGGGCAGAAGCCAATGGGGGACTTGACCAACGCCCTGCAGTTCAAGGCCTGAGGGCGAGCCCGGCGACCCGGCTCAAAAAACCGTGGCTGACGGCTTCTCGCCATCACGCGGCTGATCCAATATGTGGCGCACCCGAACAACGGGGAACCCCACGCTGAAAAGGATCTGAGCATGTTCAAACTCGCAGGACTCACCCTCGCTGCGCTCACGTTGAGCGCAGCCGCCCACGCCGATGTCGACCTGAAACTGGGCAGCACCGAACGCGTCACCCGCCTCTTCGCTTATCCCAACAATTGCAACGTGATCTGCTTTCGCAACTGGACGCTTGAGCAGACCGTCGCCCACTACCTGAGCCAGAGCGTGCAGCGCGATGGCTACACCGGCGCCAAGGTGCTGGTGAAGAACGACAATGATCAGATCCATGCCGAGATCAGCGGTGTACCGAAAGATTACGACAAACCGCTGACCGCGCTGCTGGATGCCGGCGATCTGGCCTATGCCGGCGCCAGCAAACTCAACGCCGACGGCAAATGGGCGTACAGCTGGTATCTGTTCCTGCCGCTGGGCATGGCGCTGGAAAACCGTAAAAGCGTCGAACTGCTGCACTTCCCGCCGGATTACTCACTGACCCAGGCTCAGGACTACCTGCGCTCCAACACCACCGATCGCTGGGCCGCGCTGTTGACCGACAACGGTATCCCGGCCAACCAGACGCCGGCCTACCAAACCATTGTCGACATCGCGCCCATTGCCGCGCCTGCCAGCGCCGGCAGCGATCTTGAGGGCGTCTACGGCTACTTCAAGGACTACCAGACCACCATGGTCAAACAGGTCAGCGTCAGCGCCAGCGGCGCCACCCTGCCGATGGTGGCCTTCGGAGCACCGGTGCGTAACTGGATCAAACAGCAATACGGACCGACCGTGAACGTGCTCGGCCTGGCAACCATCACTCCAAGCGCCGGTGTGAACGTGCCGGTACTGGGCTCCAACCACCCAAGCTATATCTGGTACGCCGCCGACCCCAAGAGCTACACCGGCGACGACGCCCAGGCCAAGGCCGATGCGGCCGGTCTGAAGGTGATGGGCCAGGACCTGAGCGCCGCTTGCTGGCAGGCGGGGATGGGCAGCAAACCGGGCACCGATCCGAAAAACCTGCTGAACAGCTGCACCCAGACCTGGCAGGTGACACAGAAGGTCAAGACGTGTGAATTGTTCTACACCTCGATCCGCAACCTGACCGCCGAACAGGCCGCTGCCAAGTGCGCCACCACGCCGATCAAGGCCCAGTTGCAACAGCTTCAGAGTCCGTTGCCGGACACCGCAGAGCCTGCTCCGCATATTTGATGTGCAATACCGCCTCCCCGTGTCAGCCTTGGCTGACGCGGGGAGGCGTCTTTAACGCCTGTCAGATATGACAGTAGATCTGCTATTTCATATAAGCGAATATTGGATCCAATGTGCTGCGAGGGACGAAAGGAGTTCGCCCCGCAGAAGTAGCAGCACCTGGCTGACAGGGAATGTTATGAATACGCACGTGCTTTACCCGCGTTCATCAAGCAATGCCGAGGGGATCTACCCTTTCGTGGCGCTTCCAGTGCGCCTCGGATTCCCTGCGCACGCCGACTTCGAAGTGATTCACGATGGCAGAGGAAAACCTTGTGCAATCGTCGCGCGCCGGGAATTTCTGCGCATCACCCGCATGTGCAGGATCTCGGGCCAGTTGCTGCCCTATCGCGGCCGTCAGACCCGGCAATTGCAGGCCGGTATCCATATTTACGATCCACGTTTCTGCGGGTTGATCGAACACTCCTGCGACCCGAACGTGTTCATCGACATGAGCGAATTGTGGCTGTGGGCCCTGCGGGACATTCAGCCGGGCGAGCGATTGACGATGGATTTCACCGCCACCGAAGACAAACTGCTCAAGCAGTTCGCCTGCGGTTGCGGATCAGCTCATTGTCGCGGCTGGATCACCGGTTACGACGAACCGCCCAGCCTTGAAGGCCAGCACTATTTAAAGAACTGGCTCCGCCAAGGCGTGCGCTGACTGGCGGTTTACGGCGCGCCGACCGGGCGCAAGCGGTACTGCGGCGGCAGTTGCTCGAAACCGCTGATGGTCGTGTTCAGGCTTTTCCAGCGACCGTCCTTGATCCCGTAAATGCAGCCATGGACCGACAGGCTCTGCCCGCGATGCCAGGCATTCTGGATGATGCTGGTGTGGGCGACGTTGGCCACTTGCTGGATCACGTTGAGCTCGCACAGTCGGTCGACCTGCTCTTCTTCGGTCGGCAGTCTGGCGAGTTCTTCTCGCTTTTCGTAATACAGATCACGGATCGACCGCAGCCAGCCATCGATCAGGCCGAACTGGCGATCCTGCATCGACGCCCGCACACCGCCGCAACCGTAGTGGCCGGTGACCAGAATGTGTTTGACCTTGAGCACGTCCACGGCGTACTGGATCACCGACAGACAGTTGAGGTCGGTGTGCAGTACCACGTTGGCCACGTTGCGGTGCACGAACAGATCGCCCGGCAGCATGCCGACGATTTCATTGGCCGGAACCCGCGCATCGGAGCAGCCGATCCACAGGTATTCAGGCGTCTGTTGACGGGCCAGTTTGGCGAAGAAATCCGGGTCTTCCTTGGTGATTGCGTCAGCCCAACGCTCGTTGTTATCAATCAGGTCTTGTAAGTCATGCATGCTGTAAGGCCTCAAGAAAGATGCGCTGGTTTGACAGACGACCGTCCGTCGGGGTCACGAAAGGATCGCAAGTGATTTCGTTGGAATTCTCGTGAACCCGGTGAGTCCACCTCAGTAAGGCCCACAGTATGAGGATTTGCCATGACTGATTCACGACGCCCCTTCGACGCGGTACAACCGGAGCCCGTCGATGACAACGAAGACCGCATGGGGTCGGTGCATGAGCTGGATTTCGACGACGAACAACCCAGCGCGAAGATCGGCGATGAACTGCCGGATCGCGAGCGCGAACGACGCATCCCCCGTGAACGGGTGCGTGAAGCCGGCATGACCGGCGCCTCGGTGGCAGATCACGAGCCGACCGACGATGACCTGAGTCCGGAAACCCTGATTCGCGAAGACGGTGCGCGCGATGCGGATGAGCCGGGGGCTGGCAATCAGGCGGATTGGGACTTGAGCATTGTCGATGAGGAAAACATTGGCGGCGCAGATGGCCTGGATGAAGCGGAACTGGCGCGGCGCGATCCGATTGACGGCAAACGCTGAAGGATCCTCGGAAGCTGCCTCGGGTGAAGCAGCTTCTACGACCGGTCACTCAACCAGGGTGCAGGCCATGACCACCGCGTCTTCACGTCCACCCACCGCCGGGTAGTAATCGCGGCGGCGGCCGATTTCATTGAAACCGTAGCGCTCGTACAAGCGAAACGCCGATGCGTTGCTGTCGCGCACTTCCAGGAAACACTCGCGGGCATCCGCGGCATAGGCACGGGACATCAGGAACTGGAGCAAAGTCAGCCCAAGCCCTCGTCCCTGGTTTTCCGGTTTGACCGTAATGTTCAACAAGTGCGCCTCATCCAAGATGATCTGTACCACGCCGTGGCCGACCTGTTGCTCGCCTTCGAACATCAGCCAGATCTGGTATTTGCCCAGCCCGTCGAGAAAAATCCCGCGAGTCCAGGGATGGCTGTAGGCCGCATATTCGATTTTCAGCACAGCGTCCAGATCGGCTTCGACCATCGGACGGAAGGTTACAGCATCACTCATTCGCTTCTTTCCAGCGCGCCATCAGCCGACGCATGGCTTGCCACACCGCGGCTTTGCGCTGTGGCTCTTCCATCAACAATTCCAGTCCCGGCACGGCCCAGGCCAGGCCAAGACCTTCGATCTGCCATTCACTGTTGAACGCCTCGGCGTCCTTCTCACCGGCAAAGCGCACCGCCGGCAGACCGATCAACCAGAGGCAGGCACACGGTGACGTCTCCATTTGCACCGAAAGGAAACCCTGGACGAAATCCCGGGCCGCCTCCGGACCCTGATCCATGGTGCCGCGCACCAGCAGCGGCCAACGCACCGGGTCGCCGACGATCTGCGGCGCATCCGGCAGACCGGCGGCCCGCAGCATGTCCTTGAGCAGCAGATAGGCAGGATCCCGGCTCTGGAACGATTCGCCTGTGGGCAACTCCACCAGCAACAGGCAACGACCGGCGCGTAGCAACTGCAGGGCGAATCTGGGCGGCGGCACCGGTGCAGGACGCACGACCACCGGCGTCTCCTCGGCCTCGTCCACCGATTTGGCGGCGGGACGGCCGCTGGCAGGTGTCGGTCGCGGGACCTCGATCTTCGGCCGCTCGGCCACACGTGCGACCGGCTGCACTGGCGCGTCGGCCTCGTGGGCCGGCGCCACGGGCAGTGAAACCTCGGGCTCCGGCTCCGCAGGCTCCAGCAGCTCGGGCCGCGACGGTGCGGCGAAGGGCAATTCGGTGCGCGGCAGCCAGTTGACCACCTGCATGGCGTTCAAATAGGCGCGGCGGCGGGACTCGATTAGCAAGGGTCGGCCACTTGTGGATAACTGAAGTGCGCTGATTCTACCGCCCTTCGCTCAAGATCGCTTGCGCTTGATCGATAGTCTTGACCACCGCTCTTCACCTCAGAAAAAGCGACAGCCCGTCCCGAGAGTGAATCGCATCGCCCGTGATGCAGTACAATCGCGGCTTTTAATCGCCAACCAGCCGGCCATTCCGATGATCGAACCCAAGCGCGTCTTGCGCGCCCTCGCTGAACACTGGGCACTTCTGGAGCCACTGTGCGAGCACTTCGACCAGGGCACCCTGAGCCTCAACGAACTGCGCACGCAACTGGCCGCCCAACAACTGGAAAGCACGCCACAGGACATCACCAGCCTTCTCGACGTGTGGATTCGCCTCGACATTCTGGTCCCCGTGGCGAAAAGCCCGAACCGTTTCGAACTCAACGCGCAGATCCACGACTTCCTCGCCTACCTGCGTCGGGAGCACCGTCTGGGCCTGTGTCTGGAGATCGAGGCCTACCTGCGTCACCTCGAACGTCTGGCCGGTTATATCCAGGATGCGTTCGACGTCCGCGACGGCAATGATCTGGCGCGCCAGTTGCGCCTGCTCGACATGCGCGTGCGCGACGTCCTGAAGAAGCTCGACAACGACGAACAGGCGCTGGTAGCCGTGGCCGAACGGGCCAAGACCAGCGACCGGCAGATCCCCCTGCGCCAGCGATACGCCGAAGTACTGGCGACCTGGGACGAATACGTCGAACCCATGATCGATCTGGTGAACGCCGACGGCGCCTTCGAACAAGGCGTGCGCAAGGTCGAAACCGTGCTGTTGAAAATGCTCAGCGAACAGCAGCGCCTCGGCCATCTGGTCGATGACGACATGCTGCTGCGCACCCACGCGCGCATCCTCGAAATGCAGACCAGCGCCCAGTTGACCCTGCGTCACGCCCGGGAACTGCTGCTGCCGCTGCGTGAAGAAGCACGTCGGCACAACGCCGTGACCCGTGGCGCGGCGCTTGCTCTGGCAGCGATCCGCCGTAAAGGCATCGACGCCGTGCCGCAAGCCGCGATGCCGCTGTTCACCCGACCGCAAAGCACCTTCCTCGGCAGCGCCAGTCAGGTTGAAGCCTACGTCTACGCTCTGGCCCGATTCGAGCCGAAACCGGCACGCTTCCCCAAGGCGCACAAATCGCAAAAGACCGGCGATGCCCCGCGCGCGCCGCGCACCGTTCGGGAAATGGTCGACCGCTGCGAAGAGTCCCTGCCGATGCCGGATCTGATGACCTGGCTGCTGGATCAGGAACCGGATGGCGCCACCGACGAATTGCTTTACTGGTTCTCGCGCCTGTCGCGGGAAAAACGCTTCAAGCGCGAGCGTCTGGAACGCCGCGAATACCACACACACGAGCACCGGGTCAGCCTGCGCTCCTTCGCCCTGCTCTCGGCCCGCGACCCTGCCGCCGAGGATTCTGCGAGCACTCCACATGCATCTTGATCTTTCCGAACTGTCTCAACTCGCGCCGATCTTCCGCGAGCTGTTCAAGGGTTACCACGTCAGCCGTCGCGACCCCGAACTGTATGCACAACTGTCCAACTTCCAGGACCAGTACCGCACGCTGTTCAAGGCCCTGGGTTTCGAACTGGTCTGCGACACCCGTGGCTTCTATTACTTCGTACCGGACATGGCCGCAGCGGCGGTGAACAAGACGGCTCAGCGTCTGGCACTGTTCACCTTCATCCTGGTCGAGCACCTGGCCGACCAGGGGCGCGACCCGATTGCCGTGCTGGACGGCGGCAGCCTGGGCCGCGACGAACTGCCTTCGCTGCTGGAAAAATACCGCGACCTGTTCATCCAGGCCGAAGTGCAGACCGTTGATGAGCTGGAAGAAAAAATCATGCGCCGCATGACCCAGCTCGGTTTCGCCGGGGAAGAAAACGGCGTGTACCGTTTCCTGCCGCCGATGCACCGTTTCCTCGACGTGTGCCTGTCGGTGCAGCAGGACCGTGATCTGGCGGCCAGCGTCCACAGCGTTCTGCCGCTGCCGGCACCGGTACTGATCGACGAAGAGGCCGAGGCCCGACTGCGGGAAACCGACGATCCGCTCGATTTATCGGAATTTGAAGAAGAAAGCGAAGAAGAGGCACTGGCCCGCGCCATTGCCGAAGAACAGGAGTCCGATGCATGAGCCAGGAACGCTACGGCATCCGCCGCTTTGCCCTTTTGAACACGGCCGGCTACAGCCTCGGTCTGTTTCCGCTGGAAGAGCCGCTGTCGGTCTACGGCGCGAACAACCTCGGCAAATCCGCCTCGATCAACGCCTTGCAGTTCCCGATCCTGGCGCGCATGTCGGACATGAGTTTCGGCAAATACAGCCTGGAACAGTCCCGGCGCTTCTACTTTGCTTCCGACACCAGTTATATCCTCGTTGAAGTGAACCTGCCCCACGGTCCACATGTGATCGGCGTGGTCGGTCGCGGCCCGGGCGGCGGTTTCGGCCATCAGTTCTTTGCCTATGCCGGCCAGCTCGATCTGGCGCATTACCAGAAAAACGATACCTGCCTGCGTCAGAAAGAACTCTTCAGCAACCTTGAGAAGGAAGGTCTGAAGGCCTACGAGCTCAAGCCGGATGAACTGCGGCGTCTGCTGGTCGGTGGCCATACGTCGATCCCGCTGGACCTGACGCTGATCCCGCTGCGCTCCACCAGTGAGCAGAGCTTGAAGACTTTCCGCGCGCTGTTCATCAACCTGCTGCACATGCGCGAAATCACTGCGGCCAAACTCAAGCAGCTGTTCCTCGATGCCTTCGAACATAGCCTGCGTTCCGGCAGCGTCGATTACATCGCCGCGTGCGAAGAAGCCTTCCGCGATGTGCGTCGCATGGAACAGGACTACAACTCGCTGGTGGCCGCCGGTCCGCTGGTCGAAGCCCTGGCCAACGGGGTGAAACATCGCGACGTGCTACGCGGCAAGCTGCATCGTCTGTCGCCACTGCTCGACTCGTTGCTCGGCACCTGGTCGGATTACGCCACGGCGCGCAAGGAAGAGCTGACGATTCAGGCCGAACACTACCGTCGCGAGCAGGACGATCTGCAAAACGACCAGCGCGGCAGCACCCAGGAACTGATGCGACTGGAACGGGAAATATCCGGCATTCAGCGCTGGCTCGGTGAGTTGTCGGTGCTGAAGAACCGCTTTGCCCTGATCGATGACGTCAAGGTGCTGGAGCAGCAACTGCTCGCCGCCAAGGACGCCCACGACGAACTGGCCGGTGCGCTGGCGCAGTCCCGTCAATTCAGCGCAGAAGATCTCGAAGAGCGACTTCGCGATCTGGAAAAACGCTTGAAGTCGGTGAAACAGCAACTCGATCATGCAGACAACAACAGCTATGCCCGTCTGCGCGAAGAGTTCTCGCAACAGGACGTCGAACGCCTGATGCGCCTGTTCAACAGCGCGCTGTTCAGCCTGCCGCTGGGCGAGCACGGCATCACCCTCGATGACGATGGCGAATGGGTCAAATCGGTCGAACTGATCCTCGACGGCTTCAAGGGCGAGCGTTTCGAAGTGCCGGGCCTGTCGATCGACATTTCGCACATCGAGCCGCCGGCACTCCAAGCACTGGCTGACCGTGCAGCACTGCGCGATCAGAAAGAACGACTGGAGAAAGAGCTCAAGCAGCTCAAGACCCAGCAAGCCGTGGCCGCTGACCGTGCCGCGAGCAAGACCCAGACCGAAGCGCTGTACCAGCAGGTGCTGGACGCGCAGAAAGCCCTGGAAGATTTCCGTCGCACCCAGACCCTGAGCGCCGAAGAAGGCGACAAGCTCGAGCAACTGGCGCAGATGGAAGCGGCGCAGGACGAGCTCAAGCGTTCCAGCGATGCGTTCACCGAGCGCGTCCAGCAACTGTCGGCCAAGCTGCAACTGGTCGGCCGGCAGATCGCCGACATGGAAGCCAAACAACGCACCCTCGACGATGCCCTGCGTCGCCGTCAGCTGCTGCCGGCGGATCTGCCGTTCGGTACGCCGTTCATGGATCCGGTCGACGATTCCATGGACAACCTGTTGCCGCTGCTCAATGACTATCAGGACAGCTGGCAAGGGCTGTTGCGTGCCGATGGCCAGATCGAAGCGCTGTACGCGCAGGTGCGGCTCAAAGGCGTGGCCAAGTTCGACAGTGAAGATGACATGGAGCGCCGACTGTCGCTGCTGATCAATGCCTATGCCCACCGGACCGATGAAGCCCTGACCCTGGGCAAGGCGCGTCGTGCTGCGGTCACCGATATCGCCCGGACCCTGCGCAACATCCGCAGCGACTACGACAGCCTCGAGCACCAACTGGCGCTGTTCAACCGCGAGATCAACAAGCGTCAGGTGTCCAACCTGCAGAGTTTCCGCATTGTTCTGGCCCCGAACAAGGAAGCCCTCAAGCACATCGACCAGATCATCCACAGCGCCGGTCAGTACGAAGAAGGCGAAACCCTGTCGGTGTTCGATCTGAGCCAGAGTGCAGAACAGGACAACAAGAACGAAGAAGCCAAGGAATACCTGGCGCGGCTGGTGGCGGCAAACCACAACCAGCTCGGCCTCAAGGACTTGTTCGAACTGGCGTTCGAGATCACCAAGGTCAACGGCCATCCGGTGATTCACACCGATATCGATGGCGCGGCGTCCAACGGCACCACGATGACCATCAAGGCGCTGACCAACATGTACTTGTTACTGCACTTGATGGACCGCGATCTCGCCGGTCGTGTACGTCTGCCGTACTACCTCGATGAGGCAGCCGACATCGATGAGAGAAATCAGGCCGCTTTGCTGGAAACCAGCCTGCAGCTGGGCTTCGTGCCGATTCTGGCGAGTGTGAAGCCGCAGGTCTGCGCCAGTGTCGCCATCGACCTGGAGGGCGGCAGCGGCCCGGCCGGCATCTACATCGACGAAGCGGACTGGAAATACATCCGTCGCCACGATGTGGTGAAAGCCACCCTCAATGTCGAGGCGGACGAGCCGGAGCTGGATGAGGTTTAACCGGCGAGTATGAAAAAGGGCCGTGATCCGATGGATCACGGCCCTTTTTCTTTGGCTCGGAATTACTTGTCGAGGGAAATCTTCGGCGCCCAGGTCAGCCATTCGTCTTCGAACTTGTCGAACAGCGGGAAAGTCTGCTCGGGCCGTGCCGGATTACCCATGCGTTCACCGTCCGGTGTGGCGAAAGCGATCCCCCCCTGAATCACCGTTTCCAGCGACTCAGTGCGCACCGTCATCCCCTTGAACAGACCGATATCGAAACCGACGCCGCTGGTGTTCCAGAAGCGACTGCCGCTGCGCACCAGCGGTGCGTACTTCGGTTCGATCAGGATGTGTATCAGTACGCGGTCGGCGGTCTGCCCGAGTTCGTAACCGGTGACTTTACCCACAGTGATCTCGCGATAAGTC
Organism: Pseudomonas sp. BW7P1; assembly: GCF_024981055.1. Classification (NCBI taxonomy): domain Bacteria; kingdom Pseudomonadati; phylum Pseudomonadota; class Gammaproteobacteria; order Pseudomonadales; family Pseudomonadaceae; genus Pseudomonas; species Pseudomonas sp. BW7P1. The sequence continues at coordinate 5,327,692 of NZ_CP103374.1, forward strand.
ACCGGTACGCCCGGCTTCAGCGAACCGCGACGGGCTGCGCTCAGTACCAGACTCAAGCCGGCCTCTTGCTTGGCCAGCTCGGGTGGATTGGCCAACGCCACGAAGTTCTTCTGCGGGCCGAGGCTCTTCGCCGCCGGCTGGACTTCGATGTACTGACCCGTGACCAGAGTTTCCAGATTCGAGGTCTTGATCAACCCCAGCTCCGGCTTGACCACCCAGAACTGGCTGCCGACCCGGGCAATCTTCTCCGGTACTTCCGTGATGCGCGCGGTGAGGATCACCGATTGCAGGTCATCTGTCAGGTCCACACTTTCAATTTTGCCGACATCCAGCCCTTTGAAGCGCACCGGCGTGCCACTGCGCAAGCCATCGGCACGATCCACCTTGATGGTCACCACCTCACCTTTCTGGTTGGCCTCGTCATGGTTGGCGAACAGACGGAAACGCGGAATGCGCTTTTGCAACGGCGCCTTGGCTTGCGGCGTCTCGAAGGCGATACCGCCGGCCATCAGGGTCTGCAAGGACTCGCTCTTGACCTGAATGCCCCCCGTCAGACCACCGGTCAGCGTAATGCCGCTGACGTTCCAGAAACGGGTGGAGGCGTTGACCAGGTTCTCGTACTCCTTCTCGATATGGACGCCGATCACCAATTGTTTGCGAGTCTTTGAGAACTGATAGCTCTGTACCGAACCGACCTTGACCTGTTTGTAGAGAATCGGACTGCCGACCTCGATCGAACCGAGGCTGTCGGTGAACAGCACCAGATGCAGGCCCGGCGCCTTCAGATCCAGCGGCGGCGCTTTCGGCCGGGCCTCGAACTCGCGTTGCGGCGCACCGCCCTTGTCGCCCGGGCGCACGGCGATGTAGTTACCTTTGACCAACGCTTCCAGACCGGTGATGCCGGCCAGGGAAATCGACGGTTTGACCACCCAGAACTGGGTGCCGGTGACCAGATACTCTTCTGCCAATGGATCAAGGGTCAGTTCGGCGGTGGCGCTGGACAGATCCGGATCGATCTTCAGTGCCTTGAGGTTACCGACCTGAATGCCCTTGTACATCACCGGCGTACGCCCGGCTTGCAGGCCTTCGAAATCGCTGAGTTTGACCTTCACGCGGATACCGGCGGCGGCCGCATCGAAATCTTCGTAAAGGCGAAACGGCAGGCTCGGATCGGTTGGCGGGCTGTCCTTGCGGTTCTCCGGTGTGGCGAAGGCGATGCCGCCGGCGACAATGCTGGCCAGGGACTCACTGCGTACTTTCACCCCGCTCAGGTTGGCGTCAATGCTGATGCCGCTGGCGTTCCAGAATCGCGTATGTTTGCGCACCAGTTTGGCGTAGGTCGGCTCGATGAACACCTTGAGCTCGACGGTGCTCTGATCTTCCGACAGTACGTAACTCTTGATCTGACCGACCTGGATCTGTTTGTAGAACACCGGGCTGCCACGGTTCAGCGAACCGAGGCGATCAGCCTTGATCGTCAGGTGCAGGCCGGGTTTGGAGTCCGACAATGGCGGCTCCTCGGCCAGGGCCTTGAACTTGCGGGTCGGCTCGCCCTCACCCGGGCTGATCGCGACATAGTTGCCCGACACCAGGGTTTCCAGGCCGGTAATACCCGCCAGGGTTACGCTCGGTTTGACCAGCCAGAAGCGGGTACTGGTCTTCAGGTATTGATCGACATCCTTGTTCATCTCGATGGTGGCGATTACACCTTTGGTACCACCTTCGTCGTCGAGCTTGAGGGATTTTACCTTGCCAACCGACATCCCCTTGTAGACCACTTCGGTCTTGTTGGCCTGAATGCCTTCACCACTTTCGAAGCGCACCTGAATTTCGATGCCGGTTTCGTTGTAGGCACGCCATCCCAGCCAGCCGCCGATGATCAAGGCGATCAACGGCAGTACCCAAATGGCAGACCAGTTCGAGGCCGGTCGGGTTTTCGCTACAGGCAAATCAGTCATGGTCGGCGTCCGACTCCGTGTTATCCCAAATCAGTCGGGGATCGAATGTGACAGCGGCAAGCATCGTCAGAATCACCACACTGGCGAAAGCGATGGCGCCAAGATTGGCTTCGACACTGGCAAGCCGGCCGAAGTTGACGACCGCCACCAGAATGGCAATCACGAAAATATCCAGCATCGACCAGCGGCCGATGAATTCGATGAAACGGTACATCCAGATCCGCTGGCGGGCGGATAACGGCTGGCGGCGCTGCACAGAAAACAGCAGCAACGCGATACCTACCAGTTTGAAGGTCGGCACGAGGATACTGGCGATGAATACAACGGCCGCGATCGGGATCATGCCGTGCTGCACCAGCTGGATCACCCCGGACATGATTGTGCTGGGATCACCTTGTCCCAACGAGCTGACCGTCATGATCGGTAAAACATTGGCCGGGATATAGACGATGGCAGCCGTAATCAACAGCGCCCAGGTGCGGGCCAGACTGTTTGGGCGGCGGGCATGGACCCATGCACCACAACGGGTGCAGGTTTGCTCATGGCTGTCCGGTTCCTGCCTGTTCAATTCGTGACATTCGGTGCAAATCAGAATGCCCGCATCAATCGCCCGCATGGGCATCTTCTCCTGATAAAGCCTGCCAGATCTGATGGGGTGACATCACCACTTCCAGCCAGACCTGAACCAACAACAAACCGATGAAACAGGCCAGACCGAGACCGATGGTGATGGCTGCCATGTCTGCCAGTTTGACGATCGCCACCAGGACGCCCATGAGGTAGACCTCAAGCATGCCCCAGTCTCTGAGGTGGTGATAAATGCGGTAGAGCAACAAGCCATAGCTACGACCGATGTTGAAACGAATCGTCAGCAACACGCACAACTGACACAGCAGTTTCAGCAGTGGAATCAGCATGCTGCACAGAAATACGACGACTGATACACCGCGCATATCGGTATTGAACAGGCCGACAACACCGCTCCAGACAGTGTCCTGCGACGATTGCCCGAGGACATTGAGCTGCATGATGGGTAAAAAGTTCGCCGGCACGTAGAGCAACAGTGCGGCGATGACCAGGGCAAGACTGCGCTGCACCACGTTATGGCGGTGGGCATACAGTTCGTAACCGCAGCGTGGGCAGAGTGCTTTCTCACCGTGGGCAAGCTTGGGCTTGCGCATCAGCAGATCGCACTCATGGCAGGCCACCAAGTCATCCAGCGGTAAATCTGACAGCCCGGGGGCGTCAACCGAATCTGACATAACGGCTCTGGCTCCGAAAAAGATGGAGGATATTCTAGTGTTCTGATTCGAAAATAACTGTGCAAATTTGTTCGATCCAGCGGACAAAAACTTTCCTGCGAACAAAACAAAACCCCGACTGCTTTCGCAATCGGGGTTTCGGAATTTAATCTTGACGATGACCTACTCTCACATGGGGAAACCCCACACTACCATCGGCGATGCATCGTTTCACTTCTGAGTTCGGGATGGGATCAGGTGGTTCCAATGCTCTATGGTCGTCAAGAAATTCTGTGTGCCGAGTCGTGACCAGAGGGCCTCGCTTCAGCAAATCGGGTATGTGACAGCCATCGGTGTTTGTGAACTCGAACTTTCGGTTCGTTTCGTCTTCACACACCGCAATCTGGCTTTTAAGCGCAAATTGCTTGGGTGTTATATGGTCAAGCCTCACGGGCAATTAGTATTGGTTAGCTCAACGCCTCACAGCGCTTACACACCCAACCTATCAACGTCGTAGTCTTCGACGGCCCTTCAGGGAACTCAAGGTTCCAGTGAGATCTCATCTTGAGGCAAGTTTCCCGCTTAGATGCTTTCAGCGGTTATCTTTTCCGAACATAGCTACCCGGCAATGCCACTGGCGTGACAACCGGAACACCAGAGGTTCGTCCACTCCGGTCCTCTCGTACTAGGAGCAGCCCCTCTCAAATCTCAAACGTCCACGGCAGATAGGGACCGAACTGTCTCACGACGTTCTAAACCCAGCTCGCGTACCACTTTAAATGGCGAACAGCCATACCCTTGGGACCGGCTTCAGCCCCAGGATGTGATGAGCCGACATCGAGGTGCCAAACACCGCCGTCGATATGAACTCTTGGGCGGTATCAGCCTGTTATCCCCGGAGTACCTTTTATCCGTTGAGCGATGGCCCTTCCATACAGAACCACCGGATCACTAAGACCTACTTTCGTACCTGCTCGACGTGTCTGTCTCGCAGTCAAGCGCGCTTTTGCCTTTATACTCTGCGACCGATTTCCGACCGGTCTGAGCGCACCTTCGTACTCCTCCGTTACTCTTTAGGAGGAGACCGCCCCAGTCAAACTACCCACCATACACTGTCCTCGATCCGGATAACGGACCTGAGTTAGAACCTCAAAGTTGCCAGGGTGGTATTTCAAGGATGGCTCCACGCAAACTGGCGTTCACGCTTCAAAGCCTCCCACCTATCCTACACAAGCAAATTCAAAGTCCAGTGCAAAGCTATAGTAAAGGTTCACGGGGTCTTTCCGTCTAGCCGCGGATACACTGCATCTTCACAGCGATTTCAATTTCACTGAGTCTCGGGTGGAGACAGCGCCGCCATCGTTACGCCATTCGTGCAGGTCGGAACTTACCCGACAAGGAATTTCGCTACCTTAGGACCGTTATAGTTACGGCCGCCGTTTACCGGGGCTTCGATCAAGAGCTTCGCGTTAGCTAACCCCATCAATTAACCTTCCGGCACCGGGCAGGCGTCACACCCTATACGTCCACTTTCGTGTTTGCAGAGTGCTGTGTTTTTAATAAACAGTCGCAGCGGCCTGGTATCTTCGACCGGCATGGGCTTACGGAGC
>NZ_CP103374.1:5337500-5662500 GCF_024981055.1 Pseudomonas sp. BW7P1
GTATCACGCACATTCGGCTTGAACAGACTATTGGGAAGACGTCGCTCCCGAGCCTGAGTCCAGCGAGGATGGTCAACCGTCGGGTTCACATTCGCGTAGAAGCCGTATTCATCCGCTGCAATGCTTTGCCAGGTCGTCTTTGGCTGCTCACTGACCAGACTGATACGCACGATGGATTTGACACTCTTGAAACCGTACTTCCACGGCACCACCAGACGCAACGGCGCACCGTTCTGATTCGGCAATTCCCGGCCATACATGCCCACAGCCAGGATCGCCAACGGATTCATCGCCTCATCCAGACGCAGGCCTTCTATGTAAGGCCAGTCGATCAGGGCAAACCCTGAACGCTGCCCAGGCATGCTCTTGGGATCCTGCAAGGTTTCAAAACGGATGTACTTGGCGTTGGACGTCGGCTCAACCTGCTTGAGCAGCGCTGAAAGAGGGAAACCGATCCAGGGAATCACCATCGACCACGCTTCGACACAACGCAGACGATAGATGCGCTCCTCCAACTGGTAAGGTTTCATGAAATCTTCCAGTGCATAGCGCCCCGGCTTACCCACCTCCCCGTCCACCACCACACTCCAGGGTTCGGTCTTCAGCGATCCGGCATTGGCCGCCGGGTCCCCCTTGTCGGTACCGAACTCATAGAAGTTATTGTAGTGAGTCGCGTCCTTATAGGGCGTGATCGCCTCATCCTTGACGTTCACGGCTCCCCATTTGATAGAAGACTGCTTCTCGGCAAACCAGGCGGGCGCATTGCCAGACTCGACATCGGCATAACGGGCGGCCTCTTCGGCACCGGCCCATCTCGGCAGACTGCTCATGGCCAGACCGGCCGCCGTAGCACCGAGCAATTGTCGGCGAGAGAGATAAATGGATTCAGGCGTGACGTCCGACTCGTGGCAATCAGACGCTTTGGGGAATTTGATCAGCATGACTACTCCGCAGTTTTGGAGGACAGATGCACCCATAGACTGCGGAGTATGAGGGAAATTACATCACTCGACGTTTTTGTGGCGACGAAGATGCAACAAGTACTGCACCGGCCCCGAAGCTGCATAGGCAAGGAACACCAATAGCAGAATGCGCGGAGGATCACTGAACACAACGGCGAACACCAGCACCACGGCCAGAATCGCAACGAACGGCACGCGCCCCTTCAGATCCAGTTCCTTGAAGCTGTTGTATTTGATGTTGCTGACCATCAGCATACCGGCAGCCGCGACCATCAGTGCAACGAGGAACGACATCTTCGAACCCTGGATCCCGTAATCGCTGAATGCCCAGACAATCCCGGCGACCACACCGGCAGCCGCCGGGCTGGCCAGACCGATGAAGTAACGCTTGTCGGCGGTCCCGACCTGAGTATTGAAGCGCGCCAGACGCAACGCCGCACCCGCTACATAAATGAAGGCGACCATCCAGCCGACCTTGCCCATGTCACCCAGCGCCCAGCCAAATGCGAGCAATGCGGGCGCGACGCCGAAGGCAACCATGTCCGACAGCGAGTCGTACTCGGCACCGAATGCACTTTGTGTATTGGTCATGCGCGCCACACGACCATCAAGACCATCGAGCACCATGGCGACGAAGATCGCGATGGCCGCGAAGGCAAAGTACTTGCTCGCGTTCGCCGCGTCCCCGGCGCTCAACGCAGCCTGAGCACTCATCGAGTTGATGATGGAGTAGAACCCTGCGAACAGGTTCGCGGTGGTGAACAGGTTCGGCAGAAGATAGATACCACGATGCCGGACTTTCCGACCTTCTGCGTCATGCCCTTCTTCGACATGTTCATCGATGGGCAGCAGGCTTTCGGCGTCTGAAGCCTGGTTCGGCTCTTCGGGGCGTTCGCTCATGAACATTACCTTGCAACGGATTGGACATTTTCGACAGGTGTCTGGGACGACGGTTCGACCACAAACGATGCAGCTTTATACCAGAACAGCCCGCCCATACGAAAAAACGCGGCCAGGGCCGCGTTTTTTTCTTACAAGGGTCGACGACTCAGTTTTTGGTTTTGTCGACGATCTTGTTGGCACTGATCCACGGCATCATGGAGCGCAGTTGCTCACCGATGATTTCGATACCGTGTGCAGCGTTGTTACGGCGCTTGGCGGTCATCGAAGGGTAGCCGGTAGCGCCTTCGCTGATGAACATCTTGGCGTATTCACCGTCCTGAATACGTTTCAGGGCGTTGCGCATGGCCTGACGGGATTCGGCGTTGATCACTTCCGGACCGGTCACGTACTCGCCGTATTCAGCGTTGTTGGAGATCGAGTAGTTCATGTTGGCGATGCCGCCTTCGTACATGAGGTCAACGATCAGTTTCAGTTCGTGCAGGCACTCGAAGTAGGCCATTTCCGGCGCGTAGCCAGCTTCGACCAGGGTTTCGAAACCGGCTTTCACCAGCTCGACGGTACCACCGCACAGAACAGCCTGTTCGCCGAACAGGTCGGTTTCGGTCTCGTCCTTGAAGGTGGTTTCGATGATGCCGGTACGACCGCCACCAACGCCCGCAGCGTAGGACAGCGCAACATTCTTGGCATTGCCCGAGGCGTCCTGATAGATCGCGATCAGATCAGGAATACCGCCGCCTTTTACGAACTCGGAACGTACAGTGTGGCCTGGCGCTTTCGGCGCGATCATGATCACGTCGAGGTCGGCGCGCGGAACGACCTGGTTGTAATGGATCGAGAAACCGTGGGAGAACGCGAGGGTAGCGCCTTTCTTGATGTTCGGCTCGATTTCGTTCTTGTACAACTGACCCTGGAACTCGTCCGGGGTCAGGATCATGACCAGATCGGCGGCAGCGACAGCGGTAGCCACGTCAGCGACTTTCAGACCGTGGGCTTCAGCCTTGGCAACGGTAGCCGAACCTTTACGCAGGCCAACGGTAACGTCGACACCGGAGTCTTTCAGGTTGCACGCTTGAGCGTGGCCCTGGGAGCCGTAACCGATGATGGCAACTTTCTTGCCCTGGATGATCGACAGGTCACAGTCTTTATCGTAGAAAACTTTCATGAATTTCCCCTTTATATCCAGGCCGCTCAGGCCATTCGCTAATTTGGTTTAGATGCTGAGTACTTTGTCGCCGCGGGCAATACCGGTCACGCCACTACGGACGGTTTCCAGAATCGAGGCGGTGCCGATGGACTGAATGAAGCTGTCGAGCTTGTCGCTGGTACCGGTCAGTTGAACGGTATACACGCTGGCACTGACATCGACGATCTGTCCACGGTAAATATCGGTGGTGCGCTTGATCTCGGCGCGCTGGGCGCCAGTGGCCTTGACCTTGACCAGCATCAGTTCGCGCTCGATATGAGCGCTTTCCGACAGGTCCACCAGCTTGACCACTTCGATCAGCTTGTTCAGGTTCTTGGTGATCTGCTCGATGATTTCATCGTGGCCGACAGTGGTCAGCGTCAGACGCGACAGAGTCGGGTCCTCGGTTGGCGCCACGGTCAGGCTTTCAATGTTGTAGTTGCGCTGCGAGAACAGGCCGACTACGCGAGACAAAGCACCAGGTTCGTTTTCCAGAAGCAAGGAAATAATATGCCGCATGATTAGGTACGCTCCGTCTTGCTCAGCCACATATCGCGCATCGAGCCGTCTTTAATCTGCATCGGGTAGACGTGCTCGCTGGTATCGACCGAAATATCGATCACGACCAGCCGATCCTTCAGGGCGAACGCTTCTTCCATCTTCGATTTCAAGTCTTTCGACTCGGTGACACGAATGCCGACGTGACCATAGGCCTCGGCGAGCTTGACGAAATCAGGCAGCGATTCCATGTAGGAATGCGAGTGACGGCTGTTGTAACTCATGTCCTGCCACTGGCGAACCATACCCAGCACGCCGTTGTTCAGAATGACGATTTTCACCGGCAAACCGTACTGCAGGCAGGTGGACAGCTCCTGGATGTTCATCTGGATACTGCCTTCACCGGTGACGCAGGCGACGTCAGCCTCAGGGAAGCTCAGGCTGATACCCATCGCCGCCGGCAGACCGAAGCCCATCGTGCCCAGACCACCGGAGTTGATCCAGCGGTTCGGCTTGTTGAACTTGTAGTACTGCGCAGCGAACATCTGGTGCTGGCCCACATCGGAGGTCACAAAGGCATCGCCCTTGGTCACTTCGCACAGGGTTTCGATCACGGTCTGCGGCTTGATCTTGCTGCCGTCGCCCTTGTCGTAAGGGAACAGACCGCGATCACCACGCCACTCATCGACCTGCTTCCACCAACTGGCCACGGCGTCCTTGTTCGGGGTTTCGCCGATTTCCTTGAGGATCGCAACCATTTCGGTCAGAACGCTTTCCACCGGGCCGACGATTGGCACGTCAGCCTTGATGGTTTTGGAAATCGAAGCCGGGTCGATGTCGATGTGAATGATCTTGGCGTTCGGGCAGAACTTTGGCGCGCCGTTGATCACACGATCGTCGAAGCGCGCACCGACCGCCAGGATCACGTCGGCGTGGTGCATCGCCAGGTTCGCGGTGTAACTGCCGTGCATGCCGAGCATGCCGATGAACTGACGATCAGTGCCCGGATAGCCGCCCAGGCCCATCAAGGTGTTGGTCACCGGCAGGTTGAGCATTTTCGCCAGCTCGGTCAGCGGCGCGGAGCCATTGCCGAGAATCACGCCGCCACCGGAGTACAACACAGGACGCTTGGCCGCCAGGAGCATTTCTGCCGCCTTGCGGATTTGTCCGGAGTGACCGCGAACGGCGGGGCTGTAGGAACGCAGTTTGGCTTTCTTCGGGAAGATGTATTCGAACTTCTCGGCCGGATTGGTCATGTCTTTCGGGATATCGACCACGACCGGACCCGGACGACCGGATTGCGCCAGGTAGAAGGCTTTCTTCATGACTTCCGGGATTTCCGAAGCGTGTTTGATCATGAAGCTGTGCTTCACGATCGGCCGGGAGATACCGATCATGTCGGTTTCCTGGAACGCATCGGTGCCGACCATGGTGCTTGGCACCTGACCGGAAATGATCACCATCGGAATCGAGTCCATATAGGCCGTAGCGATACCGGTGATGGCGTTTGTGGCGCCTGGACCGGAAGTCACCAGTACCACGCCGGCTTTACCGGTGGCACGGGCATAGCCGTCAGCCATATGGGTAGCCGCCTGCTCGTGACGAACCAGGATGTGGGTCACTTCCGGTTCTTTGAACAGGGCATCGTAAACATGAAGGAGAGCACCACCCGGGTACCCGTAGATATATTTGACGCCTTCGTCACGCAAGAAGCGGACGAGCATCTCACCGCCAGATAAAAGCTCCACGTTGTTCACCTCTAAAACGCCAGAATACCGTCCGCAAAAAGGCGAACGGGTCTTAATAGGTTTACTTCTCGGCAGAGCATGAGCGACGGTGGTCGCCGACTACGTCAGCACTGACTGAGCAAGTATTGGGATCGTCCCAAGTGTTGCGGGCCTTTCCCACCCAGCGCGAGGTAACGCGTTGCGGGTGTAACAGGTCGACGCGGATAGGCGCCTCATGATCTGCCGAGAGGGTCTGCTTCTGGCAGTCCCTGTACAGCGGACTTTGGATTCTTCTGTTTCGCCCTCTCCAAGTCAAGCCGTCAACGTGCTTAATTGTGGGTAACCACATGAGAACGCAAGAAAAAACCTGAAAAGCGCTACTCTGTTAGCGTCAATTGCGCAATTTTGCCAAGGAATCAGCATGCGAACGCTTCTCGCCGCTCTGCTGATCGGCCTCAGTCCCTGGTGCCTGGCCGGTCAGATCTACAAATGGGTCGATGCTCAAGGTGTCACGCACTTCGATGCACAACCGCCGCAAGGTCAGCCGGCAACGACAGTGCAAACGCCGCCCTCGCCTCCCCCGCGTCCGCCAGCCATACCCGGCAGCGGCCCGCTGGGTGATCAGAAAGCCATCGATGACAAGGTCAGAAAACAGGTCGCCGACCAACAGAACCAGCTCAAGGTCTTTTGCGAACAGGCACGCACGAATCTGGCGCAGCTGCAGAACAATCCGCGCCTGAGAGAGGAAACCGAAGGGGAGCTGCGCCGCCTGAGCGATACGCAACGTCAGGAGCGTATCGCGGAGACGCAGAAACAGATCGCCGAAAACTGCCAGTAATCACTGGCAGTCGGCGGTTCAATGAGCTGCAGTGATCAGCAGATCGAATTCTTTGAGCAACACCTGCAACTGCCGGTCCTGGCCCTGCAGATTGCGCTGGGCGAAGACCATCTGGGCCATTTCCTGAATGCCCGAGGCTTTGGGTAACGGCAGATCCTGCTCAAGGATCACCTTCATCCGCGGCAGAAAGATCCATTGCAGCCACTGCTCGAACTCGAGGGTGTCGACCGAGAACGGCTCGACACTGCTCAAGGCTTCGACAGAAGGCTGGACCTCGTCCCACCAACCCTGGGCACGCAGTTCACGCTCGATCAACAACAGTTGATCGGCGACTTTCGAGAGACGCGGGTCCATCACAGCGAAACCCTGGCTTTCTGACGGGCCAGTGCAGCGCCAGCAGAATCACCCTGCTTTTCGCGAGCCTGGGCGATCAGCTCCCAAAGGCTGGCCTGCAGGTCCGGACGACCGTTAGCCATGGTCAGCGCACGGCGCGCGGTTTGCTCGGCTTGCGGGGCATCGCCCTGGGCCATGCGCACTTGCGCCAGACGGTAAAGCACTTGCGGCTCACGCGGTGCAACGCGCTGAGCGCGCTCGAGGCTGGAGGATGCGCCATTCAGGTCGCCGCCGGCCTGCTGTTGCTGCGCAGTGGTCAGCAGAGCGAGTACCGGGCCGTCCAGTTGCTCATCAGCGGACAAACCGCCGCCACTGCTGGCCGAAGGAATGCCGCTCGGCGATGAAGGCATGCTGTAGCTGCCGGAGCTGATCGGCGCGGACTCGACCGGCGAAGGGTTGTAGGGGCCCGGTGTGATACCGCCAGAGGCCGGCCCCGGAACGATCGGCGAAGTGCTGATCGGTGCCGACGTCGCGGCGCCGCCACCGGGCACCATCACCACGACGCCAGTATCGCCCTGCGGGATGGCCTGGGATTGCGCCTGGCCTTGTACCGGGCGCTTGACCGTGGTTTTGCGAAAGCCGCCGTTGGCTGAAAGACGCTCGCTGTTGGACACGGTTGTGCCGGCGTCCACCACCGGGATCGAACCACGCTGTACGGTGGAGCAGCCGCTGAGCAAAGCCACGGCGGTCACCGCTGGAATCAACCACTTGTTCACTTGAAACCCTCTTCGCTTAATTCATCCAGCCCTTGACCCAATCCATCACCGACTCGCCCGATGCCGGGCTTTCGCCCGCACAGGATGCGCCGGGTGGCGGTTCGCTGCCGCGAATATACGGCATCTGCACGGCGCCGGGACAGTTGGCATCAGAGCCCTGGCCAGTACGTGAATCGACCCACGCCTGAACCACGTTGTCCGGCTGCGGCATGTCCAGCGGCAGCGGATCGGCCTTGCGCATGAAACTGGTCCAGACCTGCAATGCACCGGTGGCACCGGTGAACGGCGTCTTGCCGTTATCGTCGCGACCGAGCCAGACCACCGCCAGCAGATCCTGACTGAAACCGGCGAACCAGCTGTCGCGCGAATCGTTACTGGTGCCGGTCTTGCCGGCCAGTGTCAGGGTTTTTGGCAGCACGTTGTAGACCGAGCTGCCGGTACCTTCACGCATGACCCGCTGCATGGCGTTCTGGATCAGATAGATCGACGCCGGATCGAAACGCTGCTCGATCTGGAACGGATAACGTTTGAGCGGCTCGCCTTCGGCGGTCAGTACACTGCGAATCCCGCGCATCGGCGTATTGAAGCCGCCGTTGGCCAGTGTCTGGTACATGGTTGCCACTTCGATCGGCGTCATGCCACCGGCCCCCAGCAGCATCGACGGGAACGCCGGAAACTCTCGGGTCACGCCCAGACGCCCGATGGTCTTGAGCACGTTCGGAACACCCACTGCCAGCCCGAGACGCGAGGTCGACAGGTTGTACGAATGCGCCAACCCCTGATAAAGGAAAACCGTACCGTGGGAGCGACGGTCATAGTTCTGCGGTTTCCAGACCTGGCCGTCCGCGCCCTTGATGGAAAGCGGATCGTCCGACAACCAGCTGGTGAGCGTGTACTGGCTCGGTTTTTCCAGCGCCGTCAGATAAACCGCAGGTTTGACCAGAGAACCGATCGGACGCACCGCATCCAGCGCCCGGTTGAACCCGGCGTAACTGGCCTGACGGCTGCCGATCATCGCCTGGACTTCACCGGTCTCCGGGTTGGTCACGACCATTGCCGCTTCCACATCATCGGAACCCTTGCGGCCGGCAAGACGCTTGAAGGTGTCATTGACCGATGCTTCGGCTTTCATCTGCAGGATCGGGTCGAAGCTGGTGAAAATCCGCAGCCCCTCTTCGGTCAAGTCTTCGTCACGGTAGTCTTCACGCAGTTGACGCTTGACCAGATCGATGAAGCCCGGGAAGGAACTGTCGGCCAGTTTGCCGCGCGTGGTCACGCCCAACGGCATTTTCTTCGCGGCCTCCACCTGTTCGGCAGAAGCCACGCCTTGTTGCTCAAGTACATCGAGCACCAGGTTGCGACGCTCCAGCGCCCGCTCCGGGTTGCGACGCGGGTTGTAATAGGACGGGCCCTTGACCATGCCGACCAGCAACGCGACCTGATGCAGTTTCAGTTCGGACAACGGCTGGCCGAAGAAGAACTGGCTGGCCAGACCGAAACCGTGCACCGCCCGCTGCCCGTCCTGACCGACGAAGACTTCGTTGAGGTAGGCCTCCAGAATTTCCTTCTTGTCGTAATGCAGCTCCAGCAGCATCGCCATCATGGCTTCGGTGAGTTTGCGGGTCAGGCTGCGTTCGTTGGTCAGGTAGAAGTTCTTGACCAATTGCTGGGTCAACGTACTGCCACCCTGGGTCATCCTGCCGCCAGACGTGTTAACCCAGATTGCCCGGGCGATTGACTTCGGCGACACGCCCCAGTGGCTGTAATAATCCCGGTCTTCCACTGCAACCAGGGTTTCCAGCAGATACGGCGGTACCTGATCGAGCTTGATCAGAATCCGGTCTTCAAGGTTTTTCGGGTAGATCCCGCCAATCAGCAGCGGCTCCAGACGTACCACCGACAGCTTCGAACCATTGATCGCCGAAAGTTCGGCCACGTAGTCACCGGAGAATCGCACACGAACCGGCTGCGGTTTCTCGAGGCCTTCATAGAACTGGAAGCCGCGGGTGTTCAGATCGACGGTGTTGCCGTTGACCGCGGCTGCGCCGGGACCGTTGCTCACGGCTTCGCGGCGATAGCCCAGGGCATCGAGTTCGGTGAGGAAATCGTCCTTGCTCAGCTTCTGTCCGACGAACAGCTCGAGCGGGCGCGCGTACACCTTGGCCGGGATGGTCCAGCGCTTGCCGGAGAATTTCTCCTGCACCACGGCATCGAGGTAAACGGCGAAGCCGGCCAGCACCACAAGGCCGACCAGACTGAGTTTCAGGGCCCAGCCCAACCATGGGCGCAGGCCCCGGGAAGGTGGTTTTTTAGGAGTGCGGGGGGATCGAGTACGAGTCATGGCGGCGGATTATACGCACTTTATTCATACTCAACAGGAGCGCTCCGAGGTTTGCGTCGAGCGGGCGAGCGGCCATAATGGCGACCTCGAATTCCCCCAGTCTCTGAAGGATCGCCTGTGAGCCAGTCCCTGATCGCTGCCCTGCAAAACCCGGCCTTATACCCGCACCCTGTCGAAGGGTTCCAGGTCATCGAAACCCATATTTCGTGGGTCCTGCTCACCGGTCCTTATGCTTATAAAGTGAAAAAACCGGTGAACTTCGGCTTTCTCGATTTCACCAGCCTCGAATCCCGCGAGCATTTTTGCGGTGAAGAGCTGCGTCTCAACCAGCGCCTGACCGACGATTTGTATCTGGAAGTGATTCCGGTCACCGGCACTGCTGAAGCGCCGCAATTGGGCGGCGAAGGCCCGGCCATCGAATACGTGCTGAAAATGCGCCAGTTCCCGCAAACCGGGCTGCTGAGCACTCTGCAAGCCAATGGCGAGCTGACAACCACCCACATTGACGAGATGGCCGAGCAGATTGCCCGCTTCCACCTCAGCGCGCCGAAAGTCCGAGCCGAGCACGACGCCGGCACGCCTGAAAGCGTGATGGCGCCGGTTCGTCAGAACTTCGAGCAGATACTGCCATTTCTCAGCGACAAGGCCGATCTGCTGCAACTGGATGCCCTGCAAGCCTGGGCCGAAAGCAGCTTCGAACGTTTGAAACCACTGTTCGCACAGCGCAAGACCGAAGGCTTCACTCGCGAATGCCACGGCGACATTCACCTGGGCAACGCCACGCTGATCGATGGCAAGGTGGTGATCTTCGACTGCATTGAATTCAACGAGCCGTTCCGTTTCACCGATGTCTGGGCCGACACCGGTTTCCTGGCGATGGACCTTGAGGACCGGGGTCTGAAATCCCTGGCCCGCCGTTTGGTCAGCCAATACCTGGAACTGACCGGCGACTATCAGGGCCTGGAAGTGCTGAACTTCTACAAGGCTTACCGCGCACTGGTGCGTGCGAAAGTCGCGCTGTTCAGCATGCCGGCCGACGCAACTCCGGTACAGCGCGCCACCACTTTGCGCCAGTACCGCAACTACGCCAACCTGGCAGAAAGCTACAGCACCATTCCTTCGCGCTTCATGGCGATCACCCATGGCGTATCTGCCGTCGGCAAAAGCCACGTGGCCATGCGCCTGGTCGAAGCGCTGGGCGCGATTCGCCTGCGCTCCGATGTCGAGCGCAAGCGTCTGTTCGGCGAACAAACCGTCGCCAACGATGTACAGGCCGGGATCTACAGTGCCGATGCCAGCCTCGCTACTTATGCTCGTCTGCATGAAATCGCCAACGTGATCCTGCACGCCGGTTTCCCGGTTGTGATCGATGCCACTTACCTCAAGCGCGAACAACGTGACAGTGCAGCCAAGGTTGCCGAGGCCACCGGCACGCCGTTCCTGATCCTCGATTGCAACGCACCACAAGCGGTGATCGAGAGCTGGCTGGCGATTCGTCAGGCTGACAAGAAGGATCCGTCCGACGCCACGCTGGCCGTGATCGCAGCACAGCAAGCCAGCCGTGAAGCGCTGACCCCGGACGAAATCCTGCGCAGCAAACGCGTACAGACCAATGAATCCGGAACTCTGGATACCGTCGTGGCACAAATTCGCCAGCGTCTGCCGGGGCTGTAAGAAACTATTTCGGCCGTGAAGCCCTCGCTCGCTTCACGGCCGTCAAATAGTGGCACTATACTGGCGTCATAAAACCAACAGGTGATCTGACATGAGCCAGCCGAAACTTCTCGACACCCCGCTTTATGCCTTGCTGCACAAGGACGACATTGCCGGTTTCAACAAGGAACGCCCGAAAGACGGCCCGATCGACATGGTCGGTGGTGATTTCCGTGGCCTCGATCTGCGTGAACTGAATGCCGACGGCGTGGATTTCCGGGACGCCTACTTCCGTTCCGCCGACTTGCGTGGCATTGACTTTCGCAATGCATCACTGGAAGGCGCCAGCCTGGCCCATGCGCAGATTTCCGGTGCTTACTTCCCCCCGGAACTCAGTGCCGATGAAATCCTGATGTCGATGAATTTCGGTACGCGTCTGCGTTATCGCACCCGCTGAAACGCTTGAAATTAACCCGTCCAGCGCCCCCGCTTTGCGCTGGACAAGGTGCCATTAGTCTCTCTCCGCCGTATTCCTCAGTGAAAAACTGACACCTCTTAGAAGCTTTTGCGTCGAATCCGACCAAAGAACCACGCTTTTCCTACTGATGGCTACACTCCTGAGAAGATCGCCCACGCACCATTCGGCCGTCGCAAGGAGGCTTGATGAATGATGAACTGCAACACCTGAAGAATCTTGGCAAGACGTCGGCGCAGTGGCTGCATGCCGTGGGCATCCACAGCGCCTCGGATCTGCGTCGCCTGGGCGCCGTGGATGCCTACCGGGCCGTGCGTACGCGCGGGTTCCGGGCGTCGAAGGTGTTGTTGTATGCGATCGAAGGGGCATTGATGGATGTGCACTGGAACGACATTCCCGCTGAACGCAAGGATGCTCTGAACAAGCAGCTTGAAGCCATTTCTTCTCGCCACAAGAACTGACGGGCACTCACCTTCATGTACCTGCTCGGGGAACAATCGGCGTCGGCCGAGGCGCTCATCAATCATTTGCAGAGCCTGCCCGCTCAATGGCTGCCGGGGCTTGCGCCATGCGGCCCCGCCCTGGAACTGGAGGCCTCGCAGGATCTGCTGGCGCAATTGCCAGGCGATCAACTCTTTCTACTGACAGAGGGCACCGTCAATGGTCGCCTCGGTGGCCGCGCGTTGCTCTATTGGCAGGAAGGTGACCTGATCGGCCTGCAACAAGGCCCGGGGTGGGCGGACTGTATCCTTTGCTGCGATGCACCCGTGAGTCTGCAACCGTTCCGGCGCAATGACCTGTTTCAACATCTGCGTACGGATCCTGCACGCTGGGACTCATTTCTGAACTATCTGCTCGGGCAAATGGCACTGCTGACTCATGCCGTCGCCGAACTGAAGCCGAGAGAGTTTCGCAGCACCAATGGATTCAAACGGGTCGAGGCTGGAGAGGTCTTGATCCGTGAGGGAGACCCTGCCGACCACGTATTCGTGATCATCGAAGGACATGCGCAGGCATTCGTCGGCGGTCACAAGGTTGGCGACGTACCCAGGGACGAGATCTTCGGCGCCATGGCGATATTCACAGGGGAGCCGCGCAACGCCACTGTCGTCACTTGCGAACCGAGTACCGTGATGCTGATTCCCGGTGACCAGTTTTTGAGCATGACCCGCAGCAACCCGAAAATCGCCCACAGCCTGATCGAAAGCATGGCGCGGCGCATCGATCAGCTCAACAGGCAGCTCACCGCCCTTGAGCGTCCAGGCTGAAACCTGAATTTTCGAGAATTTTCAGCCATTCACCAGACGATTCAAAAGAAACGAAAAAACATCGATTGACATGTTAATGAGAATCGCTATGATTATCACAACTGGTCGCGAGATCAGTCGATATTCTGAAAAGCCCTTGGTTCGGACTCTCAGATTATCTCCTCATCAGGCTAATCACGGTTATTTGACCCGGTTCTTCCGGGTCTTTTTTTGCCCACAGGAAAGTCATTTGCCGAACTGTTTGCGCATTTCGGCACAGTAATCCGGTTTCGGTGTAGCAGGCGTGAACCAGACATAATCGGCCATGGCCGGCGTAACCTCGCTGCCCTGCTCCGCCAGCTTCAACACGGTCGGTGCTTCAGGTGCGCCCAGATCCAGCATATGCAGCGGTACGCCAATATCCTTGCGCGCGTGAAACGCACCGGCCAACAGCAATGCAGGCGCAGGTGCAGCCAACAAACGGACAGCCATGCGCCGATCCCGTTGTTGCTGAACCGCAACCATCGCCGGCATTTGCGATTGAGGCAGCAAGCCACAGTGAGAATCGCTGATCTGCCGTGCCAGTTCGTTTTTCACCCACGCAACGCTACTGCGCTCCCCTTTCAGAATGGGAGGCTTGCGATAAAACCCACGAATTTCCGTGTCATCGAGATTGGCCGACAGCAGCGGATAGGATTGTGTGAAGGCAAACCGGACAATCGGCCCATACAGATTCCAGTCCCAACCGTCCTGCCACGCCAGTTCGACCGCAAGGTCAGCGGGCGGCTTGGGTGCATGCCGCACTCCATCGACCCGCGCTTGTTGATCGGGCGTCAGCATTTCCAGCAACAGACTGCCCTGAGCACGCTTTTCGCCGAGATTCTGCAGCAGCCACAATTGCACGGCATGGTGATCGGCGTTGTCATGCTGCTCGCCGATGATCACCCGCGCCGGCTTGCCCAGGCGCGCCAAAAGCTCCTGCGAGGTCATCGCAGCTCCGGTGCGCAGATCAAGAATCTCGCCACTGACCGGAGGCGGGGTCACATGCTGGCAAGCGCCCAGTAACAACACTGCAATCAGCAGAATCCCGCGCATGTTTTCACCTTGATGATTGAATCAGCGGGCGATGATCAGCGGATGCCCGCGTTCAGGATGTGGCTGCACCAGTACTTCCAGACCGAAAACGGCCCTGAGCGACTCAGGACGCAACACATGCGCTGGTGTATCCAGCGCTACCGGGCGTCCGCCGTCAAGCAGCAGGATACGATCACAATAGCGCGCCGCCAGGTTCAGATCGTGCAGAATCACCATGACCGCCGCGCCACGAGCAGCAAATTCGCGCACCGCCTGCAACGTGGTGTGCTGATGCAATGGATCGAGCATCGAAGTCGGCTCATCCAGCAGCAAGGTCTGACCGGCCTGCCCCGGCCATAATTGCGCCAGCACGCGGGCCAGGTGTACCCGCTGGCGCTCGCCACCGGACAGCGCGAGATAACTGCGTCCACTCAGGTGTCCGACATCGGCGGCCGCCAATGCATCGGCCACAATCTCGGCGTCGCGAGCTCTTCCGCTCTGATAAGGCAAGCGCCCCATACCGACCACCTCTTCGACACGAAAGGCGAAATCCAGTGTCGATACCTGCGGCAGTACTGCCAGGCGCCGGGCACGCTGAGTGCCGCTCCAGCGATCCAGGCTTTCACCGTCGAGAAGAACATTGCCTTCGCTGCCACGGAGTTCACCGCATAACGCCCCGAGCAAGGTACTTTTGCCGGCGCCGTTGGGGCCCAGCACGCCGAGCACTTCACCCGATTCCAGTTGCAGGCTGACATCAGCCAGTACCGTCTTGTGACCACGACGGATGTGCAGATTGTGCGCACTCAGCATCAGGCACGTCCTCGCAGCAGCAGATACAGGAAGAACGGCGCACCAATGAATGCAGTGACGATACCGATCGGCAGTTCCGCCGGTGCCAGCGCCAGCCGGGCCACCAGATCCGCCAGCAACAGCAGACTGGCCCCAGCCAGCACGGAAGCCGGCAACAACACCCGATGATCCGGCCCGGCGAGCAAACGCACCAGATGCGGCACCACCAGCCCGACAAAGCCGATCATCCCCGCCGCCGCCACTGCGGCACCGACACCCAGCGCCGTACAGAACACCAGTTCACGTTTGAGCCGCTCGACATCAATCCCCAGATGCCCGGCTTCCGATTCCCCAAGCAACAACGCATTCAAAGCCTTCGCCCGGCGCGGCAACCACAACGCGACGCCGGCGCTGATGATCAGCAGCGGCCACAATCGCGCATAACTCGCACCATTGAGACTGCCGAGGTTCCAGAAGGTCAGGGTACGCAGGGTGGCATCGTCCGCCAGATAGGTGAAAAGCCCCACTGCCGAACTCGCCAGCGCCGTCAGGGCGATGCCTGCCAGCAACATGGTCGCGACATGGGTCTGCCCGTTGCGACGACCAAGACGATAGACCAGCGCCGTCACCCCAAGACCGCCGAGAAACGCACACACAGACAGCAGATACGGGCCGAACCATTCCGGCAAACCGCCGAAGAACGAACCACCGACAATCGCCACCGCCGCGCCTAAAGCAGCGCCACTGGATACGCCAACCAAGCCGGGATCGGCCAACGGGTTGCGAAACAGGCCCTGCATCGCCACACCGGATAACGCCAGCACGCCGCCAACGGCCAGCCCGAGCAAGGTCCGCGGCAGGCGAATCTGCCCGAGAATCAGCTCAGCCTGCTCCAGCCCGTCCGGCGCCAGCGGCACGCCGATCATGCGCAATGCCGCGCGCAAGGTATCGAACAGCGGCAGGCTGACCGGCCCCAAAGCCAGCGACAACCAGATCGCCAACAGACACAGCAGAATCAGGCCGATGAACAAGCCACGGGGTTTGACCAGCGTGCTCATTGGCCGCTCTGGGTCGGGTAGAAACCGTCAGACAGGGTTTTCAAAGCAGCAGGCAAACGCGGCCCGAGCCCGCCGACCAGCAGCGTCGGGTCCAGCTCCAGAACCCGTCCGGACCTGGCCGCACGGCTGGAATTGAGGATCGGGTTTTCCTTGAACAAGGCCGCTTTCGCCGCTTCGCCAGTCAGCGCACGATCAGCAAACACCAGCACTTCAGGATCGAGCCCGGCCAGCGACTCCACGGAAAACGGCTTGTAGCCGGTGTGAGTGGCCAGGTTATGTCCGCCCGCCTGTTGCAGCATCCAGTCGGCGGCGGTGTCCCTGCCGGCAATCAACGGTTTGCCGCCCGCATGCCCCAGCAGCAACAGCACACCCGGTGCTTTCTGTTTCGACTGCACCGCAACCACGAGCGCCTTCTGTGCGTCGAGTTGCTGTTGATAACTTTGCAGCAGTCGAGCCGCCTGAGTCTCGGCGCCCAGCAACCGCCCCAGACGGGTGACGTTCTTCTCCAGCGTCGGCAGATCCGGTCGGGCCGAAAACAGCTCCACCTGTACTCTGGCACTGCGAACCTGCGAAATCACCGGCGGCGGCCCCATTTCCTCGGTGCCGATCAGAATGTCCGGACGCAGGCTGAGAATACCTTCGGCCGACAGACTGCGCTGATAGCCGATACTCGGCAGCGATTTGAGGGATTGCGGATGCTGGCTGGTCGTGTCGACGCCCACCAGTCTGGCCTCGCCGCCCAGGGCACTCACCCACTCGGACAAGGCACCACCGGCGCTTACCCAGCGTTGCGGCAATTGGGCCGCAGTAGCCTGGTGACTGACCAGAAGTCCGACACACAGTGCGGCAACGCGAGTAATCAGGCGCATAGGCAGCATTCCTTCATGGGATTTTCCCGGGCATCGAGACGTCAGGCCAAGTATCCTCGGCAGCGCCACCGCACAACGGGCGAAGGCGGCCATTTGATAATTGTTTGCATTTGAACGTCAAGCTCGGACATATCCGGACACGACCTGACACTTGAGGATAGCCATGAAGTTTCTGTGCACGGGCGCCGATCTGGGCGAGGCCGGCAGCCGCGGGTTCGAGATCGACGGGAAAAGACTGTTCGCCGTGCGCCGGGCCGGAAGGGCCTACGTCTACCTCAACCGTTGCCCGCACCGCGGCGTCGGGCTCGAATGGCTGCCCGACCAGTTCCTCGATCCGAGCAACAGCCTGATCCAGTGCGCCACCCATGGCGCACTGTTTCTGATCGAGGACGGCGAATGCGTGGCGGGACCGTGCGCCGGGCAATCCCTGACGGCCATTGATTGCCGTGAAGACGCCCAAGGGCTGTGGGTCGACGTTTAACCGTCGAGCAATACATCCAGACGGCGATCGATCAACATTTCCTCATGGTTCAGTCGCACCCCATAAGCCAGCACCTCAACCCCGTTCGCCACCGCTTCGCGCAAGGCATCGGCGTAAGACGAATCGATTTCCACCGCTGGACGCACTGCCTCGATGCCGGTCAGGTTCACGCAGTACAGCTGCACGGCCCGAATTCCATCGCGCGCCAGATGTGCCAACTCACGCAGGTGCTTGGCGCCTCGCTGTGTCACCGCATCGGGAAATGCCGCCACCGCCGTACCGTCGAACCCCAGCGTGACACTCTTTACCTCCACGTACGCCGGTCCGCCCGGGTAATCGAGGCGAAAATCGATGCGGCTTTTTTCCTGCCCATAGGCCACTTCGCGTCTCAGCGCGGTAAAACCGCCCAGTTCGCTGATGACACCAGCCTGCAACGCTTCTTCGACCAACCCGTTGGCGCGACCGGTGTTCACACAGAACAATCGCCCCTGCGGGGTTTCGCCGATTTCCCAGGTACCGGGCAGCTTGCGTTTGGGGTCATTCGAGCGACTGAACCAGACCTGCCCGCCCTCGACCTGACAATTGAGCATCGAGCCAGTGTTCGGGCAGTGAATCGTCAGCAATTCGCCGTCAACGGTTTCGATATCGGCAAGAAAACGCTTGTAACGGCGGATCAATCGCCCTTCTTCGAGAGGAGGATGAAAGCGCATCAGCCTTGCCAGCTCTTCAAGCCGCGACCAATGCGTGCCACCGCTTCCTGCAGGCGAGGGAGGTCCTGCGTATAGGCAAAGCGCACATGATGGCTGGCCTGATAACGCCCGAAATCCAGGCCCGGCGTGAACGCCACATGTTCGGTTTCAAGGAAGTGGCGGCAAAACGCGAAGGCATCGCCACCAAACTGGCTGATATCGGCATACAAATAGAACGCCCCTTCTGGCTCGACTGCGATGGTGAAACCCAGCTCCCGCAACGCGGGCAGCAGGAAGTCGCGGCGACGGCCGAATTCGGCCCGACGTTCCTCGAGAATCGCAATGGTATCCGGCTCGAAGCAGGCCAGCGCTGCCTGTTGGGCCATGCTCGGCGCACTGATGTAGAGGTTTTGTGCGAGCTTCTCCAGCTCACTGATTGCTGCATCGGGCGCCACCAGCCAGCCGAGGCGCCAACCGGTCATGCCGAAATATTTGGAGAAACTGTTGAGCACAAATGCGCTGTCGTCGACTTCCAGCACACTCGCCGCCTCGGTGCCATACGTCAGGCCGTGATAAATCTCGTCCACCACCAGATGCCCGTGACGCGCCTTGAGGGCTGTGGACAACCCTGCCAGTTCGTCACGGGTCAGAATCGTGCCGGTCGGGTTGGCAGGCGAAGCGACCAGGGCGCCGACACTGTCGTGATCCCAGTAGCGCTCTACCAGATCCGGCGTCAGTTGATAGCGTACATCCGGCCCTACAGGCACAAGCTGCGCCGCGCCCTCGACCAGTCGCAGAAAGTGCCGGTTGCATGGATAACCGGGGTCGGCCAACAACCAGTGCTTGCCCGGATCCACCAGCAACGCACTGGCCAGCAGCAACGCCCCGGAACCGCCCGGCGTGATCAGAATCCGCCGGGGGTCGATATTCAGGCCGTAACGGGTCTGATAAAAGCCGGAAATCGCCTCACGCAGCTCGGGAATCCCACGCGCGGCAGTGTAACGGGTCTTGCCCGCCGCCAGCGCCGCCTGCCCTGCGCGAATGATCGGTTCGGCCGTAGTGAAGTCCGGCTCGCCGATTTCCAGATGGATCACATCATGGCCGGCGGCCTGCAATTCATTGGCCCGCGCCAGCAACGCCATCACATGGAAAGGTTCGATCGCACGACTGCGCGCACTGTAGGGCTGAGCCATTGGCCTTCCTTCAACGAGTGAAAAAAGACGATTCTACCCATCTGCCGGAACGAGCGAGAACCCGCCGTGGTCACAGCCTCAGGAACACTGGACTGTAACAAGACAAACGTACGCTCCAGGATTGACTAAAATCAGTGATTGTCAGGGCTCCAGCACCACCAGACATGGCTTGGCAAACATTTGCAGGCACCGCCGGCCGCGGGCTCGACATCCGGGAGTAGCGCGGGCCGGATTGATCTGGTAAGTTCGCCCGCTTGCAGTCGCAGGGCCGGCAGGTGTCGGTGATGGAGCAATCCTGCGCAATGGATTACAAGAGTAGAGGCGGTCCATTTCATGCCCACCCAAGCAAAGCAACAGGCAAGTCAGACACTCAGCGGTTTCGAGCCTTACGCCCCCAAAGAGGGCGAAGAGTACATGGGCGCTCCCATGCGCGCGCACTTCACCAAGATCCTGTCCAAGTGGAAACAGGAGTTGATGCAGGAAGTCGACCGCACTGTTGATCACATGAAAGACGAAGCGGCCAACTTCCCTGATCCGGCCGACCGTGCCAGCCAGGAAGAAGAGTTCGCCCTCGAACTGCGCGCCCGCGACCGCGAGCGCAAGCTGATCAAGAAGATCGACAAGACCCTGCAACTGATCGAAGACGAAGAGTACGGCTGGTGCGACTCCTGCGGCATCGAGATCGGCGTCAAGCGCCTCGAGGCCCGCCCGACTGCCGACATGTGCGTCGACTGCAAGAACCTTGCGGAAATCAAGGAAAAGCAGGTCGGCAAGTAATCCCGACCTGAACGAAGAACGGAGCGTGCGAACGCTCCGTTTTTGTTTCTGCTGTTTTTACACTCTCCAGTAGCATTGCTCTCATGACTGCCAACACCCCCGCCTACATCGGCCGCTTTGCCCCGACGCCCAGTGGACACCTGCACTTTGGCTCGCTTGTAGCGGCGCTCGCTTCTTATCTGGATGCCCGCTCGGTAAACGGCCGATGGCTGGTGCGCATGGAGGATCTCGATCCACCCCGGGAGGAGCCGGGCGCGCAAGCCGCGATTCTCAAGGCGCTGGAAAGCTACGGTTTCGAATGGGACGGCGAAATGGTCCGCCAGAGCGATCGGCATGAAGCCTACGCCCAAGTGCTGGACAGTCTGTTCAGTCATGGTCTCGCCTACGCCTGCACCTGCTCGCGCAAGCAACTGGAGCCTTATCACGGAATCTATCCGGGGCTCTGCCGAAATCTCGGCCACAGCCAGAACGACGCCGCGATCCGCCTGCGAGTGCCGGAGCTGGAGTATCACTTCCTGGACCGGGTGCAGGGTGAATACCGCCAGCACCTGGGCCGCGACGTCGGCGATTTCGTGATCCGCCGCCGTGACGGGCTCTACGCCTACCAACTGGCGGTGGTGCTCGACGACGCCTGGCAGGGCATCACCGACATCGTGCGCGGCGCCGATCTGCTCGACTCGACGCCACGCCAGCTCTATCTGCAAGAGCTGCTGGGATTGCGCCAACCCCGTTACCTGCATTTGCCATTGATTACTCAGCCGGACGGCCACAAGCTGGGCAAGTCTTATCGCTCGCCGCCGCTGCAGGCCGACCAGGCCACCCCGCTATTGTTGCGAGCCCTGCGTGCATTGGGACAAGACCCGTGGCTTGAGCTGGCCGACGCCTCGCCGCAGGAACTGCTGAAATGGGGCAGCGCCCACTGGGATGCAGCGAAGATACCGCGCACACTGACCCTGCCCGAAGCGCAACTGCTGTGACGACACTTGCAGTGGCGCGCCCATCCGTTACCATCGCCGCACGTTTTCGGGCACGCGCATAAAAAAGAGAGGCCGGGATGTACATCTATCGCTTGGTCCTGCTTCTGGTCGTGGGGATCTACCTGTTTTCTCCAGCCATCATGGATTGGTGGATCGACGCCACGGGCGCCTGGTATCGCCCTTATCTGCTCTGGCTGATCCTGATTGTCGTGACCTTCATCCTGCAGAGCCAAAAAGATGCCGATGAGCTTTAGCCTGACCCACATGCTGCTGATCAGCGCCGCCTACCTGGCCGCGCTGTTCGGGGTGGCCTGGATCAGTGAACGGGGCATGATCCCCCGGGCGATCATTCGCCACCCGCTGACCTACACCCTGTCGCTGGGGGTCTACGCCAGTGCATGGGCGTTTTATGGAACGGTGGGCCTGGCCTACCAGTACGGCTACGGTTTTCTCTCCAGTTATCTCGGGGTCTCCGGCGCCTTTCTGCTGGCGCCGGTGCTGCTGTATCCGATCCTGAAGATCACCCGCACTTATCAACTGTCGTCGCTGGCGGACCTGTTCGCTTTCCGCTTCCGCAGCACCTGGGCCGGTGCGCTGACCACGATTTTCATGCTGATCGGCGTCCTGCCGTTGCTGGCGCTGCAGATCCAGGCCGTGGCCGACTCCATCGGCATTCTGACCGGGGAGCCGGTGCAGAATCGCGTGGCCCTGGCGTTCTGTGTGCTGATCATCCTGTTCACGATCTTCTTTGGCTCGCGCCACATCGCCACCCGTGAAAAACACGAGGGGCTGGTGTTCGCGATTGCCTTCGAATCGGTGATCAAACTGGCGGCGCTTGGTGGCGTCGGCCTCTACGCCCTGTACGGCGTGTTCGACGGCCCGCAACACCTTGAACTGTGGCTGCTGCAGAACCAGACCGCCCTCGCCGCCCTGCACACGCCCTTGCAGGAAGGCCCATGGCGCACGTTGCTGCTGGTGTTTTTCGCCTCGGCGATCGTGATGCCGCACATGTATCACATGACCTTCACCGAAAACCTCAATCCGCGCTCGCTGGTCAGTGCGAGCTGGGGCCTGCCACTGTTCCTGCTGTTGATGAGTCTGGCAGTGCCGTTGATTCTCTGGGCCGGTCTGAAACTCGGTGCGACCACCAACCCCGAGTACTTCACCCTCGGCATCGGTATCGCCGCCAACAGCAAGGCTCTGGCCCTGCTGGCCTACGTCGGCGGTCTGTCGGCGGCCAGCGGCCTGATCATCGTCACCACCCTGGCGCTGTCGGGCATGGCCCTGAACCATCTGGTGCTGCCGCTCTACCAGCCGCCCGCCGAAGGCAACATTTATCGCTGGCTGAAATGGACGCGCCGCGCGTTGATCGTCGCGATCATCATGGCCGGTTTCTGTTTCTACCTGATGCTCGGCGCCGAGCAGGACCTGGCCAACCTCGGCATCGTCGCTTTCGTGGCGACCCTGCAATTCCTGCCCGGCGTGCTCTCCGTACTGTATTGGCCGACCGCCAATCGGCGCGGCTTCGTGGCCGGCCTGCTTGCCGGGATCGTGGTCTGGGTAGTGACCATGCTGCTGCCGTTGGTCGGCAATCTGCAGGGGTTCTATATTCCACTGCTGAACATGATCTACGTGCTGGACGACACCAGTTGGCATATGGCGGCCATCGCCTCGCTGGCAGCCAACGTTCTGATGTTCACGCTGATTTCGCTGTTCACCAATGCCAGCCCGGAAGAAGCCAGCGCCGCAGAAGCCTGCGCAGTGGACAACGTGCGTCGTCCGCAACGCCGGGAACTGCATGCCGCTTCGCCGCAGGAGTTCGCCACACAACTGGCCAAGCCATTGGGCGCCAAGGCCGCGCAAAAGGAAGTCGAACAGGCTCTGCGCGACCTTTATCTGCCTTTCGACGAACGCCGCCCGTACGCCTTGCGCCGATTGCGCGACCGCATCGAGGCCAACCTGTCCGGCCTGATGGGCCCCAGCGTTGCCCAGGACATGGTCGAAACCTTCCTGCCCTACAAGGCCGGCGGCGAAAACTACGTCACCGAAGATATCCACTTCATCGAGAGCCGTCTCGAGGACTATCACTCGCGCCTCACGGGTCTTGCCGCCGAACTCGATGCCCTGCGCCGCTACCACCGCCAGACCTTGCAGGAACTGCCGATGGGCGTGTGCTCGCTGGCCAAGGATCAGGAAATCCTGATGTGGAACAAGGCCATGGAAGAACTGACCGGGATTGCCGCGCAACGGGTGGTCGGCTCGCGCCTGAACACCATCGCCAATCCGTGGAAAGAGTTGTTGCAAGGCTTCATCAACCTGCCCGACGAACATTTGCACAAGCAACATCTGGCCCTCGATGGCCAGACCCGCTGGTTGAACCTGCACAAGGCCGCCATCGACGAACCTCTGGCCCCCGGTAACAGCGGCCTCGTGCTGCTGGTGGAAGACCTGACCGAAACCCAGATGCTCGAGGACAAACTGGTGCATTCCGAGCGACTGGCAAGTATCGGTCGTCTCGCGGCCGGCGTAGCCCATGAAATCGGCAACCCGATCACCGGCATCGCCTGCCTTGCGCAAAACCTTCGGGAAGAACGCGAAGAGGATGGCGAACTGACGGAAATCAGCGGGCAGATCCTCGAGCAGACCAAACGCGTGTCACGCATCGTGCAGTCGCTGATGAGTTTCGCCCACGCCGGCAGCCACCAGCACAGCGACGAACCCGTCTGTCTGGCGGAAGTGGCTCAGGACGCTATCGGCTTGCTGGCCTTGAACCGACGCAACTTCGAAGTCCAGTTCTACAATCTGTGCGACCCCGATCACTGGGTCGAAGGCGACCCGCAACGGCTTGCCCAAGTGCTGATCAACCTGCTCTCCAACGCCCGCGACGCCTCGCCTGCCGGCAGCGCGGTGCGGGTCAAGAGCGAAGCCGGCGAACACACGGTCGATCTGATCGTGGAGGACGAAGGCAGCGGCATTCCATCGAGCATCATGGACCGATTGTTCGAACCTTTCTTCACCACCAAGGATCCTGGCGAAGGCACCGGTCTGGGCCTTGCACTGGTCTATTCCATCGTTGAAGAGCATTATGGACAAATCACCATCGACAGCCCGGCCGATGTTCAAAGCCAGCGCGGCACCCGTATCCGGGTGACTTTGCCGCGCCATGTCGAAGCGACGTCCGCTGTGAACTGAGACCGTCGAGAGAATCGAATCAATGCCGCACATTTTGATCGTCGAAGACGAAACCATTATCCGCTCCGCCTTGCGCCGCCTGCTGGAACGCAACCAGTATCAGGTCAGCGAAGCCGGTTCCGTGCAGGAAGCACAAGAACGCTTCAGTATTCCCACATTCGATCTGATCGTCAGCGACCTGCGACTGCCGGGCGCCCCGGGCACCGAGCTGATCAAGCTTGGCCAGGGCACGCCGGTGCTGATCATGACCAGCTACGCCAGCCTGCGCTCGGCGGTGGACTCGATGAAGATGGGCGCGGTGGATTACATCGCCAAACCTTTCGACCATGACGAGATGCTGCAGGCCGTGGCGCGGATCCTGCGCGATCGACAGTCGGCACCGGCTGCCGGCGAAGTCGTTGCCGGTAAAACCGCCACTGGTCATGCCAAGTCCACCGCCGACAGCAGCAATGGCGAGATCGGCATCATCGGCTCCTGCCCGCCGATGCAGGACCTTTACGGCAAGATCCGCAAAGTCGCGCCGACCGATTCCAATGTCCTGATCCAGGGCGAGTCCGGGACCGGCAAGGAGCTGGTGGCCCGCGCCCTGCACAACCTGTCGAAGCGCGCCAAGGCGCCAATGATCTCGGTGAACTGCGCAGCCATTCCCGAAAGCCTGATCGAGTCCGAGCTGTTCGGCCACGAGAAAGGTGCGTTCACCGGGGCCAGCGCCGGTCGCGCCGGTCTGGTGGAAGCGGCGGACGGCGGCACGCTGTTCCTCGACGAGATCGGCGAACTGCCTCTGGAAGCTCAGGCCCGTCTGTTGCGTGTGCTGCAGGAAGGTGAAATTCGCCGGGTCGGTTCGGTACAGTCGCAGAAAGTCGATGTCCGACTGATTGCCGCCACCCACCGTGACCTCAAGAGTCTGGCGAAAATCGGCCAGTTCCGTGAAGACCTGTACTACCGCCTTCACGTGATCGCGTTGAAACTGCCGGCCCTGCGCGAACGCGGTGCCGACGTCAACGAAATCGCCAATGCGTTCCTCGCTCGCCAGAGCGCTCGCATCAACCGCACCGACCTCAAGTTTGCCGCCGATGCCGAACAGGCGATCCGGCACTATTCCTGGCCGGGCAACGTGCGAGAGCTGGAAAACGCAGTCGAGCGTGCCGTCATCCTGAGCGAAAGCCCGGAAATCTCCGCCGACCTGCTTGGCATCGATATCGAACTGGGGGATCTGGAAGACGATGAGTTCATCGGCCTGCCGGCACAACCGGCCGGTAACGCCGCCAACAGCAGCCACGAGCCGACCGAAGACCTGTCGCTGGAAGACTACTTCCAGCATTTCGTACTCGAGCATCAGGACCACATGACCGAAACCGAACTGGCGCGCAAACTGGGCGTCAGCCGAAAATGCCTGTGGGAGCGCCGTCAGCGTCTGGGCATTCCACGGCGCAAGACCGGGGTGGCCAGCGAGAGCTGAACGTTACCTGTCGAGTGTGCGGGTAACCGTTGAAACTGTGAAAAAACTGTTACCTCAGTCTTTTCACGTAACAGAAGCCGGGGTTATCGGTAACGAAACCCCGGCTTTTTTTCGCCCCCCAAAAACGGATATATCGACCTAACCCCTTGTTTTACTGGGGTTCGCAAAAGTTGGCACGGCACCTGCTATATGTCTGGTACAAGAACAATAACAAGCAATGCACAAGACAATAAAAATAAGACGAATCGACTCACGCACAATAAAAACAAGACGGCGAGAGGCGCAGCTAACTGATTCTTTTGGAGAGGCATTGTATTTGGGGCTTGCCCCACGACCAGGCCGAGAACAACAAAAAACTGTCCTAAGACAGAGCCTGTACTGGTTGGATCGAAAGATCACTGCAATTCAGCGACCAAAGCAATCCGTTTGCTCTTGGCTCCCGATTGGGAGGGTCATGAAGAAAAGCTTCATGGCGAGGGCGCTCAACAAAAACAAGAAGCCCGAATCAATAATAAAAAGAGCACGCAACTACTTCTTGGGGAGCTTCGGCTCCCCTTGTAGTTTCCCACCCCGCAAAATCCTCGAAATCCCCCCGCTTTACCCTTGCAGCTTGCGGCTTGCAGCTCATATCTGCCGTGTCCTACACCATCCCTCGACTAAATGCTAGAATCCTCGCCCATCATGCGGCCATTCTCTGGTATGGCCGAACATTCCTTCAAACAGTGCATCCCATGCTGAAGAAGCTGTTCCAGTCACTCCGAACGCCCCGGCGTCGTACGCAACACATCCGTAGCACGCCTGAAGTCCTCAACAGCGGCCAACATTCGCTGCAAAAGGCGCAATTCAGCCGATACGCGGTCAACATTGTCGAACGTCTGCAGGGCGCCGGCTATCAGGCCTATCTGGTCGGCGGTTGCGTGCGAGACATGTTGCTGGGCATCACACCCAAAGACTTCGACGTCGCCACCAGCGCCACCCCCGAACAGGTTCGCGCCGAATTCCGCAACGCGCGGATCATTGGCCGCCGCTTCAAGCTGGTACACATCCATTTCGGTCGCGAAATCATCGAGGTCGCGACATTCCGTGCCAATCACCCGCAAAACGAAGACGACGAAGACAACAATCAGTCCTCGCGCAACGAGAGCGGGCGCATTCTGCGCGACAACGTTTACGGCACCCTGGAAGAAGACGCGCAACGCCGCGACTTCACCATCAACGCCTTGTATTACGATCCGGTCAGCGAGCGCATCCTCGATTACGCCAACGGCGTGCACGACATCCGCAACCATTTGATCCGCCTGATCGGCGACCCGAAACAGCGCTATCAGGAAGACCCGGTGCGGATGCTGCGGGCCGTGCGTTTCGCCGCCAAGCTCAACTTCGGCATTGAAAGACACACCGTCCAGCCGATCCGCGATCTGGCACCGATGCTGCGAGAAATTCCTTCGGCGCGACTGTTCGAGGAAGTGCTCAAGTTGTTCCTCTCCGGACATGGCGCCATCACCTTCGAGATGCTGGTCGATCTGCAATTGTTCGCGCCGTTGTTCCCGGCCAGTTCCGACGCACTGGAATACAACCCGGAATACACCCATACGCTGATCAGCGAGGCACTGACCAACACCGATCTGCGGATCAAGCAAAACAAACCGGTGACCCCGGCGTTCCTGTTTGCCGCGCTGCTGTGGCCAGCCCTGCCGGCTCGCGTGTTGCGTCTGCAGGAGCGCGGCATGCCGCCGATTCCGGCGATGCAGGAAGCGGCCCACGAACTGATCGCCGAACAGTGCCAGCGCATTGCGATTCCAAAACGTTTCACCCTGCCGATCCGCGAGATCTGGGACATGCAGGAACGCCTGCCACGCCGCAGCGGCAAACGTGCCGATTTGTTGCTGGATAATCCGCGCTTCCGCGCCGGCTACGACTTCCTGCTGCTGCGTGAAAGCGCCGGCGAGCAGACCGACGGTCTGGGCGAATGGTGGACCGACTATCAGGACGCCAATGACAGCGAACGCCGCGACATGATCCGTGATCTCAGCGGCAAGGAAGACGGGACCGGCGCCCCACGCAAGCGTCGTCGCAGCAGCGGCGCCAAGCGCAAACGCGCCGGCGCTTCGGGCGAATAAGGCATGGAGCGTATCTACCTCGGCATGGGCAGCAATCTGGCTGACCCCGCCGAACAATTGCGCAGCGCGATCAATGCCTTGGCGCATCTGCCGGGTACAACACTGGTCGGTGTATCGGCCTTTTACCAGAGCGACTCGCTGCTGCCGGGTCAGCCGCGTTACACCAACGCGGTCGCCGCACTGGACAGCACACTCGCCCCGCTGGAATTGCTCGACGCCCTGCAAGCCATCGAAAACGATCAGGGTCGCGAACGCCTGGAGCGCTGGGGGCCTCGCACGCTGGATCTGGACATTCTGCTGTACGGTGATCGCCTGATCGACGAGCCGCGCCTCAAAGTCCCGCATTACCACATGCAGGAACGCGCGTTCGTCCTCTATCCCCTGGCCGAACTGGCCCCCGAAAATCTGCGCCTGGCCGATGGCCGGACACTTGCAGATCTGCTGGTTGCCTGCCCGTTCGTCGGCCTGGAACGCCTTTCCCACGCCTGACCCAAACCGCCGATGCGGGAGCAAAATGGCTCCCGCATTCAGCTTTCCTGTAGGACAAAAACTCCGCAGATCAGGCCCGCCGGCCCGCTGAATCGCATCAGTAACGCCGGTAACACTCCCGTCGTAACAATGCGGTAACACATGCAATTGACTTCCTGAGGCCTCATCACGACTATAGGCGTCCCGCTGCCGCCAACCCGGCATACAAGGGCGCAATCCAGGCCTTATAAGCACGACAAAAGAGCGTGCGCCTGAATAGATGACGAATCACGCGCGTTACTCGCAGTAGTTTCCAAAGCGCCTGAACGAGGATTTCTTACATGCCAGCCATCACCCTGACCACGCTCCAGAGCCTCAAGCAGAAAGGTGAAAAGATCACCATGCTGACCTGCTATGACGCGACCTTCGCCCACGCCTGCAACGAGGCCGGTGTCGAAGTGCTGCTGGTGGGCGACTCCCTCGGCATGGTCCTGCAAGGTCACGACAGCACCCTGCCGGTGACCATCGAGGAAATGGCCTACCACACCGCCTGCGTCAAGCGCGGCAACACCGACGCCCTGATCCTGGCCGACCTGCCGTTCATGGCCAACGCCACCCTCGAACAGACCATGACCAACAGCGCCAGGCTGATGCAGGCCGGTGCGCACATGATCAAGGTCGAAGGTGCGCTGTGGCTGGCGGAATCGATCCGCCTGCTGGCCGAACGCGGCGTACCGGTCTGCGCCCACATGGGCCTGACTCCGCAAGCCGTGAACATTCTCGGCGGCTATAAAGTGCAGGGGCGTAACGAAAACCAGGCGCGCCAGATGCGCGCCGACGCAATCTCTCTGGAGCAGGCGGGCGCCGCGATGTTGCTGCTGGAATGCGTACCGAGCGAACTGGCCGCCGAAATCACTCAGGCGGTGAAAATTCCGGTGATCGGCATCGGCGCCGGCACTGACACCGATGGCCAGGTACTGGTCCTGCACGACATGCTCGGCCTGTCGATCAGTGGTCGCGTTCCGAAATTCGTGAAGAACTTCATGCAGGACCAGAACAGCATCCAGTCCGCACTGAAGGCTTACGTGAACGAAGTCAAAGCCGCCACTTTCCCCGGGATCGAACACGGATTCTCCGCATGAACACCGTCAAAACCGTACGTGAACTGCGCGCAGCCGTAGCCCGCGCCCGCAGCGAAGGCAAGCGCATCGGCTTCGTCCCGACCATGGGCAACCTCCACAGCGGCCACATCGCACTGATCACCAAGGCCAGGCAACGCGTGGATTTCGTGGTCGCGAGCATTTTCGTCAACCCGCTGCAGTTCGGCGCCGGCGAAGACCTCGACAAGTACCCGCGCACGCTGGCGGCGGATCAGGAAAAGCTGCTGGAGGCCGGCTGCTCCCTGTTGTTTGCCCCGACCGTCGAAGAAATGTACCCCGACGGCATGGCCGGCCAGACCCGGGTCAGCGTACCGCTGCTTTCCGAAGGACTGTGCGGCGCCAGCCGCCCCGGGCACTTCGAAGGCGTGGCGACCGTGGTCAGCAAGCTGTTCAACATGGTCCAGCCGGACCTGGCGATCTTCGGTCAGAAGGATTATCAGCAACTGGCCGTGATCCGTGCACTGGTGCACGACCTGAACATGCCGATCCAGATCATCGGCGAGCCGACCGTACGCGCTGCCGACGGTCTGGCGCTGTCGTCGCGCAACGGTTTCCTCAGCGAACAGCAGCGTGCCGTGGCACCGGCGGTTTACCGCGCCTTGAGCAGCATCGCCGAATCGATCAGGCAGGGGGAGCGCGACTTCCCGGCCTTGATCCAGGCACAGCGCCAACAGCTGGAAGCCGCCGGCCTGCGCCCGGATTACCTGGAA
The DNA here is from genome assembly GCF_024981055.1 of Pseudomonas sp. BW7P1. Lineage (NCBI taxonomy): Bacteria > Pseudomonadati > Pseudomonadota > Gammaproteobacteria > Pseudomonadales > Pseudomonadaceae > Pseudomonas > Pseudomonas sp. BW7P1. Next base: position 5,367,453 of record NZ_CP103374.1, read on the forward strand.
GTCCGTCACGCCCTGACCCTGCGTCCGGCGACGGCAGAAGATCGTGACCTGGTGATTCTGGTGGCAGCGTTCCTCGGCACCACTCGGTTGATCGACAACCTGCACCTGAACCTCGATACCCCCGCCTGAACACCGCAACAGCAAAATGAGGGAGCAAGCCTGCTCGCTCCCTCATTCGTGCTGCATCCCCTTCCAGACCGTATTGCTGCCTACCCACCCATCGTGCAAACTGCCCGCCGTTCGAGGCGCGCGATCAGCAGGAGACTTGCTCGAATGACTCGCCGTCTGTCGGTCTTTCCTGTTATCGATGTTAAAAAAGTACAGGTAACAGGTCAGAAGAAGCCAAGACAGATCGCCGCGCCGGGTTTACTGTATTCGCCCTGCGCCAATGTAATCGTGTCGACGCAGTTGCCCCCCTCGCCCAAACATGGCGGGGAGGTCTTTTCAGTGTTCAAAAGGCCGTTCAAGTAAAAAGGAAAACCGCAGCGATGGCGTACTACCGCACTCCTCATGACGTTACCGCTCTGCCTGCCTGGCAGGCGTTGAAAGACCACCGCCAAGCCATGCAGGATTTCAGCATGCGCGAAGCCTTCAACGCCGATCCGCAGCGCTTCAATCAGTTCACCCTCAGCAGCTGCGGACTGTTTCTCGATTATTCGAAGAATCTGATCAACGCCGAGACCCGCAACCTGCTGGTGGGTCTGGCCAATGAAGTCGATCTCAAGGGCGCGATCAAGGCGCTGTTCGACGGCGAAATCGTCAACTCTTCCGAAGGCCGTCCGGCGCTTCACACCGCCCTGCGCCGCCCTGTCGGCGACAAGCTGTCGGTCAACGGCGTCAACGTGATGCCGGAAGTGCACAAGGTGCTGAACCAGATCACCGACCTGGTCGGCAAGATCCACGACGGCCTGTGGCGCGGTTACACCGAGAAGCCGATCACCGACGTGGTCAACATCGGCATCGGTGGTTCGTTCCTTGGCCCGGAGCTGGTCTCCGAAGCCTTGCTGTCCTACGCCCAGAAAGGCGTGCGCTGCCATTACCTGGCGAATATCGACGGCAGCGAATTCCACGAATTAACGCAGAAGCTGCGCGCCGAGACCACGCTGTTCATCGTGTCGTCGAAGTCGTTCAACACCCTCGAAACCCTGAAAAACGCCCAGGCCGCCCGCGCCTGGTATCTGGCCCAGGGTGGTTCGGAAGCCGAGCTGTACCGTCACTTCATCGCCGTATCGAGCAACAACGCGGCGGCTGTGGCATTCGGTATCCGCGAAGAGAACATCTTCCCGATGTGGGACTGGGTCGGCGGTCGTTACTCGCTGTGGTCGGCCATCGGTCTGCCGATTGCCCTGGCCATCGGCATGTCCAACTTCAAGGAGCTGCTGTCCGGTGCCTACACCATGGACCAGCACTTCCAGAGCGCGCCATTCGAACAGAACATGCCGGTCCTGCTGGCCCTGCTTGGCGTGTGGTACGGCAACTTCTGGGGCGCGCAAAGCCACGCGATCCTGCCGTACGACCACTACCTGCGTAACATCACCAAGCACTTGCAGCAGCTGGACATGGAGTCCAACGGCAAGAGCGTGCGTCAGGACGGCACCCCGGTGTCCACCGATACCGGCCCGGTGATCTGGGGCGGCGTCGGTTGCAACGGCCAGCACGCTTACCACCAGTTGCTGCATCAGGGCACCCAACTGATTCCGGCCGACTTCATCGTGCCGATCGTCAGCTTCAACCCGGTATCCGACCACCATCAGTGGCTGTACGCCAACTGCCTGTCCCAGAGCCAGGCGCTGATGCTCGGCAAAACACTGCCGGAAGCCGAAGCCGAACTGCGCGACAAAGGCATGAGCGAAGACCAGGTGCAGAAACTGGCACCGCACAAGGTGATCCCGGGCAACCGTCCGAGCAACACCCTGGTGGTCGAGCGCATCAGCCCGCGTCGTCTCGGCGCACTGGTGGCGATGTACGAACACAAAGTCTTCGTGCAGAGCGTGGTCTGGGGCATCAACGCCTTCGACCAGTGGGGCGTGGAACTGGGCAAGGAACTGGGCAAGGGCGTCTACAACCGTCTGGTCGGCAGCGAGGAAACCGCCGCCGAGGATGCGTCCACCCAAGGTCTGATCAACTACTTCCGCGGCCGTCACCGCGGCTGATCCAGCCCTTGACACACCCCCTCACCATGAGGGGGTGTTTGTTTACAGGTATTGAACCCTCACCGCTCTCGGCGCATCTTTATCCTTGTCGCACAACAAGAATAAGGAACCGTCATGTTCGATATCAGCACGTTCCCCAAAGCCGATGCCGTTCGCCGGGCTGCCCAGTTGAGTCAGGACGACTACCAGCGCCTGTACCGCGAATCCATTGAACACCCCAGCACCTTCTGGGCCGATCAGGCCACACGTTTCCTCGACTGGAGCACCCCGTGGCAGACCGTCCAGCGCTATGACCTGAAGACGGGCGAGGCTTCCTGGTTCGCCGGGGCGAAACTGAACGTCAGTCATAACTGCATCGACCGACACCTGGCAAAGCGCGGCGACCAGACCGCCATTGTCTGGGAAGGCGACGATCCCGCCGAATCCACGCAGATCACCTACAACCAACTCCATCATCACGTCTGTCGCCTGGCCAACGTGCTGAAAAGCCGTGGCGTAAAGAAAGGCGACCGGGTGTGCATCTACATGCCGATGATTCCCGAAGCGGCCTACGCCATGCTGGCCTGCGCGCGGATCGGCGCGATTCACTCGGTGGTGTTCGGCGGCTTCTCTCCTGACTCGTTGCGCGACCGTATCCTCGACGCCGACTGCCGCACCGTGATCACCGCCGACGAAGGCGTGCGTGGTGGCAAGTTCGTGCCATTGAAACAGAATGTCGACAAGGCCCTGCACAGCTGCCCCAACGTCAGCACTGTTGTCGTGGTCGAACGCACGCAAAACAAGGTCGACTGGGTCGAAGGCCGCGACCTCTGGTATCACCAGGCCCTGCGCGACGTCAGCGACGATTGCCCGCCGGAGCCGATGGACGCCGAAGACCCGCTGTTCATCCTCTACACCTCCGGCAGCACCGGCAAACCCAAAGGTGTGCTGCACACCACCGGCGGTTACCTGTTGCAGGCGGCGATGACCTTCAAATACGTGCTCGATTACCGCGACGGCGAAGTGTTCTGGTGTACCGCCGACGTCGGCTGGGTCACCGGCCACAGCTACATCGTCTACGGCCCGCTGGCCAACGGCGCGACCACGCTGATTTTCGAAGGCGTACCGAGCTACCCGAGCACTTCGCGGTTCTGGCAGGTGATCGACAAACACAAGGTCAACATCTTCTACACCGCGCCGACCGCCCTGCGCGCACTGATGCGTGAAGGTGCCGGCCCCTTGCAGGAAACATCCCGCGAGAGCCTCAGATTGCTCGGCAGCGTCGGTGAGCCGATCAACCCGGAAGCGTGGGAATGGTATTTCAACGTGGTCGGCGAACAGCGTTGCCCGATTGTCGATACCTGGTGGCAGACCGAAACCGGCGGCATCATGCTCAGTCCGCTGGTCAGCGCACAACGGATCAAACCGGGCTGTGCCACCCGGCCGATGTTCGGCGTGCAACCGGTACTGCTTGATGAGCACGGCAAGGAAATCAAGGGTGCCGGCAGTGGCGTGCTGGCGATCAAGTCGAGTTGGCCGGCGCAGATTCGCAGCGTCTACGGCGATCCGCAGCGCATGGTCGACACCTACTTCAAGCCCTACCCCGGCTACTACTTCACCGGCGACGGCGCCCGCCGCGATGAGGATGGCGACTTCTGGATCACCGGACGCATCGACGACGTGATCAATGTTTCCGGCCACCGCATCGGCACCGCCGAAGTCGAAAGTGCTCTGGTGCTGCATGACAGCATCGCCGAGGCCGCCGTGGTCGGTTACCCCCACGACGTCAAAGGCCAGGGCATCTATGCCTTCGTCACGCCCATGAACGGCGCCGAACCCAGTGACGAGTTGAAAAAAGAACTGCTGGCCCATGTCAGCAAAGAGATCGGCAGCTTCGCCAAACCGGACCTGATCCAGTGGGCCCCGGCCCTGCCGAAAACCCGCTCGGGAAAAATCATGCGCCGGATCCTGCGCAAGATCGCCTGCAACGAACTCGACAGCCTTGGCGATACCTCGACGCTGGCCGACCCGAGTGTGGTGCAGGGGCTGATCGACAAACGACTTAACCAGTAGAATCACGGGCGCGGTCAACCGGCCGCGCCGTCCGACACTGCCGAGTTGCCATGGAATTCATTCGCAGCCGTATCGAAAACCAACTCATGAGCCTGACCGGTCTGTCCCTCGGCCAGCTCGATCTGGAAAACCCCAAGGGCGATCCCGGCCTGTTCGGCCCGGACTCGATCAGCTGGCAAGTGCACGGCGACTTCGGCAGCATGTTGATCGGCGGCATCAGTGCCTTGCTGCTGCAGGCGCTGCATCCATTGGCGCTGGCCGGCGTCTGGGATCACTCGAACTTTCGCCAGGACATGCTCGGCCGCTTGCGCCGAACCAGTCAGTTTGTCTCCGGCACTACGTTTGGATCGCGTCGTGATGCCGAATGGCTGATCGAGAAAGTCCGCACCATTCACCTGCAAGTGGTCGGCACCGCGCCGGATGGCCGGCCCTATGCGGCCAGCGATCCGGATCTGCTGACCTGGGTGCATGTGGCCGAAGTCAGCAACTTTCTCGCCGCCCATTTGTGTTACCGCAACCCGCAACTGTCGCCCAAGGATCAGGACCGTTATTACGCGGAAATTTCCGTGGTTGCCGAGCGTCTGGGTGCCCGGGATGTGCCGAAATCGCGGCAGGCTGTGGCCGATTACCTGCAACGCATGCGTCCACAACTGGTATGCGACGATCGTAGCCGCGAAGTCTTGCGCCTGTTGCTCGATGCCCCGGCGCCCAGCGTTCTGGCGCGACCGTTTGGCGACCTGATGATGAAGGCCGGTATCGACCTGCTGCCGGACTGGGCAAGCGACATGCTGGATGCCCGGCAGAATCCGCTGCAACGTCAGCTGATTCGCGCCAGCGTCAAGCGCAGCGCCCCTATACTGCGCTGGGCGATGCGCAATGGCTCCGTGCAAAGGGCCCAACGGCGCATGGGGCTGAGATGAAGCTCAGTAGCTGCTAAACTCCCGCGCCCCGATTCCATCCAGTAAGGCGCCAGCATGTCTTCCCTGAATCAGGCGCTGCGCGCCGCCCTCGATCAACGCCAGGATATGCTCGCCGAGCTGCACAGCCAGGGCACGGATTGCTATCGCCTGTTCCACGGCAGCCAGGAAGGTGCCGGCGGACTGACCGTCGACCGCTACGGCCCGCAACTGATGGTGCAGAGTTTCCACCAGACACTGGAACTCGCCGACCTGCTGCAGCTGCACACCACGGTGAATGAAACGCTGGGATTGCAAACCCTGCTGGTCTACAACGACCGCTCCCGTGGCAACTCGCGCATCGATCGCGAAGATCGCATCTACCGCGCTGAAGAGGCTGCGCTGGTCGATCTGGTCGGCCACGAGTGGGGCCTGAACTACCGCGTACGCGGACGCCACGCCGGGCAGGATCCGCTGCTGTTCCTGGACCTGCGCAACACTCGCGGCTGGGTCAAGGACCACGCCAAGGGCAAAAGCGTACTCAATCTGTTCGCCTACACCTGTGGGGTCGGTCTCAGCGCGGCCGCCGGCGGTGCCCGCGAGGTGTGCAACCTGGACTTCGCCGAGGGCAACCTGGCAGTCGGACGCGAAAACGGCCTGCTCAATCCGCAACTGCCGACCATGGCATTCATCCAGTCCGACTACTTTCCGGCGATCCGCCAGTTGGCCGGCCTGCCGATCAGTCAGCGTCGCGGGCAGAAACTGCCGAGCTACCCACGTCTCGAACAGCGCCAATACGACCTGGTATTGCTCGACCCGCCCGCGTGGGCCAAAAGCGCGTTCGGTACAGTCGATCTGCTGCGCGATTATCAAAGCCTGCTCAAGCCCGCCCTGCTGACCACCGCCGAAAACGGCGTGCTGATCTGCTGCAACAACCTGGCAAAAGTCAGCATGGACGACTGGCGCGACCAGGTCCTGCGTTGCGCCGAAAAGGCCGGGCGCCCGGTACGCGAATGGAGCGTGATGACACCGGGCCGGGACTTCCCGTCCATGGACGGGCAACACCCGCTCAAGACCCTGATTCTCCAGCTCTGAAACCCGCACAGGACAAATCCCACAGAAAAATCAGGATGCTCCTGGCCTTGAGCAATTGCTTCGGAACCGCAATCGCGTGCCATACTCCAAGGCACTCCGATTCAGACAGATGAAGCCGCACATGCCCAAAGGATTGATTCGCGCGATTGGCGCCCTGTTGACCGCTCTGGCCCTCTACAGCCTGCTGGGGTTTCTGATTCTGCCGGGCATTGCGTTGCGTGTCGCCAACCAGCAACTGGCCAACTACGCCACGCTGCCTGCGCATCTTCAGCGTATCGAACTCAATCCGTTCAGCCTCGAAGTCACACTTTGGGGCCTGGTCATCGGCGAGCCGGGCAAGGAACAGGTCGGTTTCGAACGCCTGTACGCCAACCTGCAACTCGACAGCCTGTGGACAAAAGCCCTTCACCTGTCCGACATCGAACTGGACAAACCGAAGACCGAAGTCCTGTTCGCCAAGGACGGCAAACTCAATCTGCTCGGTCTGTTCAAACTGCCGGCCAGCGAACCGACGCCGGCCGATCCGAATGCCAAGCCGTTTCCGCTGCGTATCGACCGGATCAAACTTGCCGGTGGCAACGTGCATTTCGAGGATGCACGCCCGAGCGAGCCGATCGAATTCCTCTACGACAAACTCGATTTCGAACTGAACAACCTCAGCACCCTGCCTGACGACAACGCCGACATGACTCTGGTCGCCATCGGCCCGGCCGGTGGACAGATCGACTGGAAGGGCAACTTCAGCCTGATCCCGATTGCCTCCGAAGGCACGCTCAAGGTGACCGATGGCCAGATGAAAGCGTTCTGGCCCTATGTGCGCGACGCCGTACCGCTGGTGCTGGAAAATGGCGTGGTCAGTCTGAGCACCGACTACAAGCTCAACCTGTCCAAGGAAACCGAACTGCTGCTGAGCAACGTGGCGGTCAGCGTTGCGCCGTTTGCGATCAAGGCACCGGACGGACGTCCGCTGGCAAGACTCGACCGCCTCGACGTCAGCGACACCAGCGTGGACCTGGCCAAACAACAGGTGGTGGTCGGCAAGATCCGCAGCCAGAAACTCGAAACCTGGGCCGCCCTCGAAGCGGACGGGCAACTGGACTGGCAGAAACTGTTCGCCGGCCAGCCGTCCAGACCCGCCGCCAAAGCCGCGGCCGAACCAAAAAACACACCCGCCGCTGCCGACTCGCCGAAAGCGGAACCGACCACGCCGGGCAAACCCTGGCAAGTGCTGCTCAAGGACGTGCAACTGCGCGACTACAAAGTGCATCTGGCCGACCGCTCGGCAAAGCCTGAAGTCGCGCTGGATGTCACGCCGCTGAACATCGATCTGCAGAATTTCGACAGCCTCAACGGCTCGCCCTTCAACGTCAAACTCGACGCCGGCCTGGGCAAACAAGGCAAGATCAACGCCGACGGCGTGGTCAACCTGGCGCCGGTCACCGCCCAGCTCAACGTCAAGACCCAGGACATCGACCTGCGGGTCGCGCAGTCTTACATCAATCCGTTCATTCGCCTGGAATTGCGCAGCGGCATGCTCGGCAGCGACCTGAAAGTGAACCTGAAAAGCACCGAGCCGCTGGCTCTCAGTGTCACCGGTCGCGCCCAGGTCGATCAGTTGCACACCCTCGACACCCTGAAAACCCGAGACTTCCTCAAGTGGCAGCAGGTGGTGGTCGAAGGTCTGAACTATCAGCATGGCGACAGTCTGTCGATCGACAGGATCAACCTGTTCCAGCCGTATGCGCGCTTCATGATCAACGATGACCGCACCACCAACATCGACGACCTGCTCATCCCGCAACCTGCCGATTCCGGAACGAAAACCGCAGCGGCAAAACCTGCCGGCAATTCGAAACCGCTGGGCATTCACATTGGCGGCATCGTCATCAATGACGGCTCGGCCAACTTCGCCGACTTCAGCCTGACGCCGAACTTCGCCACTGCAATCCAGCAGCTCAACGGCCAGATCGGCACCATCGACAGCCGTCAGGCAAAACCGGCCAGCGTCGACGTCAAGGGCAAGGTCGATCGTTATGCGCCGGTGACCATCAAGGGCGCAGTCAATCCGTTCGACCCGATGGCCAGCCTCGATATCGCCACCAGCTTCAGACGGGTCGAGCTGACCACCCTGACGCCCTACTCCGGCAAATTCGCCGGTTACCGGATCCGCAAGGGCCGACTCAATCTCGACCTGCACTACCTGATCACCAAGGGCCAGCTCAAGGCCGAGAACAAGGTGGTGGTCGAGCAACTGCAACTGGGTGAGAAAGTCGACAGCCCGGATGCCGTGAGCCTGCCGCTGAAACTGGCGATTGCACTGCTCAAGGACGTGGACGGCAAGATTTCCATCGAACTGCCGGTCACCGGCGACCTCAACAACCCGCAATTCAGCGTGATGCCGATTGTCTGGCAGACCCTGCGCAATCTGATCGTCAAGGCCGCTGCCGCGCCGTTCAAACTGATTGGCGGGCTGGTCAGCGGCGGCGGGTCGGAAGATCTGGGCACCGTGTCCTTCGCCCCGGGCTCCAGTGAACTGAACAAGGATGCCGAAGCAGCACTGGTGAAGCTGTCGCAAGCGCTGAAGGAGCGTCCGGCCCTGCGTCTGGAAATCGAAGGCACTGCCGCCCAAAGCAGCGACGGGCCGTTGCTTGCCGAACAGCGTCTGGAACGCGAATACCAGTACAACTATTACAAGATGCTCCAGCGCCGTGGCGACAAGGTGCCGGCCCAGGCCTCGATGGTCCAGGTGCCGGACAATGAAAAAGGTCCGCTGCTCGAAGGCATCTACCGCACCCGCCTGAAAACCCAGCCGCCGGCGGAATGGAAAGATCTGGGCAAGGAAGAGCGCACCGCGAAAATGCGTGCGGACGTGATCAAGTTCTGGAGTTCCAGCGACGTGTTGCTGCGCCAGCTCGGTCAGGACCGTGCCAGCAGCATCAAGGACTATCTGGTGGACAAGGGCCAACTGGCGGACGACCGTGTGTATTTCATCGACGCCAATCTGGGCGAAGCGGAAAGCGACGGTCGCGTGGTGACACAAATGCATCTGGACGCCGAGTGATGAACAATCAATGGCTGGCCGCAATGGCGCTGGCGCTCGTCGCCAGCCAGGCTTCGGCATCCGATACCCTGCGCTGTGGCAGCCAGTTGGTAAGCCTCGGTGATCGCGCCAGCGAGGTGCTGCAGAAATGCGGAGAACCGGTCAGCCGTGATGTCCTCGGCTATAAGCGCAGTGCCAATCGCCGTGAAGAATTTCAGGTCGAGGAATGGACCTACGGTCCGAGCAACGGCATGTATCAATACCTGCGCTTCGAGGGCAATCGACTGCGGCAGATCAACAGCAAACGCGGCGACTGAACCATTTTCCCGCCCCTTGAATAGAACAGGCCCCGACACGAATGCCAGGGCCTGTAATGGCCACATTCCCTGTGGCCGTTCGCATGAACTCTAAAGTGCGGCAGACGTATTGCTCGGCCCGCCTGTCGCGTCTTCTCCCGGTCCAGGCGAGAAGTCTTGCCTTACTCGGCTTTCAGGCCGTCAGCGGAGACCGCTTTGACGCCCTTGATTTTCTTGGTGATGTCTACAGCCATTTTCTTCTGGGCTTCTGTCACTGCAACAGTGGAGGACAGAGACACAACGCCTTTGTTGGTTTCTACTTTGATGTCAGTGCCTGGAATGCCTTTTTCGGTAACCAGGTCGCTTTTGACTTTGGTGGTGATCCAGGTGTCGGAAGTGGCTTCTTTCGCCTTGGTCATTTCACCGGCAGCCAAGGTCATTGGAGCCTGGGTTGCCTGAGTGGATTGTGCGAATGCGCCGGTGGCCATGGTCAGGGTCAGCGCGGTAGCAGCAGCGGCAGTGATAGCGAACTTCTTCATACGAGTAACTCCTGTTTTTTCTGGAAAGTCTGCTGCGTGTCTTGTCAGCAGGGTTACCGGGTATGTTGCGAAGGCTGTGCCAACTTTCACGGAATAATTAAACCCTTATAAATCAATTACTTAATAGAATCCGAAATTTTCGGAATCATGCAATTTGCATGACCACCGAATTATCTACATGCAAGTTGCGGCTTTCCGGAAAGTTCCTAACACGCTGAAAAGATTGAAGCTTTTGAGCAATGCCGGGCAAAAGAAAATGCCCCGCAAAGCGGGGCATTTCATGATTCGGCAGCCTGGGATCAAGTACCGCTGCCCGGGCAGCCTTTAGGGGCATAGTCCGGGTTGACTGTCGAAGCACAGCTCCAGACACCGGCTGTATTACCCGTTGCCCCACCGGAGCGGGTCAACGTGATGGTTTTGCCCAGCACGGGAGCCGGCGCGTTGGCCAGCGTGCAAACGATGGTGCCGGCCCCTGAGGATGCAGTGCCCGACGCCGTCACGGTGCCGCAATTGGTTGTCGAGTAGGAAGCGCTGCCGGTCACCAGCGTCAGTGTCGGATCGGTACCTTGATTGATGGTGTCCTCGAACGGCACCTTCAGCGCGCTGATTTCCGCCAGCCCTGCCGTCACCTTCGACCGTGCCTGGTACTTGGTGTATTGCGGCAGCGCGATGGTTGCCAGGATGCCGATGATCGCCACGACGATCAGCAGCTCGATCAAAGTGAAACCCTGTTGTTTTTTCATAGACTTCCTCCATGCATGAGTCGGAATCTCATGATCTGAACAGGTATCAGCACAGCCCGTGCCAAAACGCTGAAAGCCCTGCGCGCTGGGCCTCACCACGTATGCGAGGTCTTTCCTACAACCTGCAACCGCACTATCTGACACTTTTTGTCACCTGCACCCCGCGTGTTTGGCGCTGTCACTTGACTAGGCTATAAGTCATGAACTGTCTGCATCCGGGATTCCCATGAATGACATCGCTCTGAGCGGCCTGGCCAAACAGCTGGTCAAGGCTGAACTGCTCACGGAAAAAAGCGCCCAGCAAGCCTGGCAGCAAGCCCAGCGCAATCGCCTGTCGCTGGTCAGCTATCTGGTCCAGAACAAACTGGTGAAGAGCTGGCAGGTCGCCGAGATTGCCTCGGAGCATTTCGGCATGGCGTTCCTCGACCTCAACTGCCTGGACAAGGAAACCCAGCCCAAAGGGCTGGTCAGTGAAAAACTGGTGCGCCAGCATCACGCCCTGCCCCTGTGGCGGCGCGGCAACAAGTTGTTCGTGGGCATCTCCGACCCGAGCAATCACCAGGCGATCAATGACATCCAGTTCAGCACCGGGCTTAGCACGGAAGCCATTCTGGTGGAGGACGACAAGCTCACCGACGCCATCGAAAAGTTCTTCGACACCCACGCTTCCGGTCTGGAAGACATGGCCGACGTCGATCTGGAAGGACTGGATGTCGAAACCGTCGATGACAGCAGGCAGGACACGATCGCAGGACTGGACGCCGATGATGCGCCGGTGGTGCGCTTCGTCCACAAGATGCTGCTGGACGCGATCAAGAGCGGCTCCTCCGACCTGCACTTCGAACCCTATGAAAAGAACTACCGGGTGCGGGTGCGAACCGACGGCATCCTGCGTGAGATGGCCAAACCACCGATTCAACTGGCCGGGCGCATCGCCGCGCGGTTGAAGGTCATGGCCAGCCTCGACATCTCGGAACGCCGCAAACCCCAGGACGGACGTCTGAAGATGCGCCTGTCGAAAACCAAGTCGATCGATTTCCGGGTCAACACCTTGCCGACGCTATGGGGCGAAAAAGTGGTGATCCGGATCCTCGATCCGTCCAGTGCGCAGATCGGCATCGACGCCCTCGGCTACGAGCCGGAGCAGAAAGAGTTGTACCTGGCCGCCCTGAAGCAACCGCAAGGCATGATTCTGGTGACCGGCCCTACCGGTTCCGGCAAGACCGTGTCGCTGTACACCGGGCTCAACATCCTCAATACCGTCGACATCAACATCTCCACCGCTGAAGACCCGGTGGAGATCAACATGGAAGGCATCAATCAGGTCAACGTCAATCCGAAGCAGGGGCTGGACTTCGCCCAGGCCCTGCGCTCGTTCCTGCGTCAGGACCCCGACGTGATCATGGTCGGCGAAATTCGGGACCTGGAAACCGCAGAGATCGCGATCAAGGCAGCGCAGACAGGTCACCTGGTGCTGTCCACGCTGCACACCAACAGCGCAGCGGAAACGTTGACCCGCTTGCACAACATGGGCATTCCCGGCTTCAACATCGCCACCTCGGTCAGCCTGATCATTGCCCAGCGCCTGGCGCGAAAACTGTGCAACCACTGCAAAAAACCCATCGAGATTCCCCGCGAAACCTTGCTCAAGGAAGGCTTCCCCGAGGAACGCATCGGCAGCTTCACGATCTATGAACCCGCCGGTTGCGATCAATGCAACGGCGGCTACAAGGGACGCACCGGGATTTATGAAGTGGTGAAAAACACCCCCGAACTTCAACGGCTGATCATGGCCGAAGGCAACGCACTGGAAATCGACAGCCAGATGCGTCTGGACGGTTTCAACGACCTGCGCACCTCGGGGCTGATCAAGGCCATGCAAGGCATCACCAGCCTCGAAGAAATCAACCGGGTCACCAAGGACTGAACATGGCGGTCAAGGCAGCGAAAATCAGCGTTTACGCCTGGGAAGGCACGGACAAGAAAGGCAGCCGGATCAGCGGCGAACTGAGCGGACAAAACCCCGCACTGATCAAGGCCCAGTTGCGCAAGCAAGGCATCAATCCCGGCAAGGTGCGCAAGAAGTCCGCGTCGTTGCTGAACTTCGGCAAACGCATCAAGCCGCTGGACATCGCCCTGTTCACCCGGCAGATGGCGACCATGATGAAGGCCGGCGTGCCGTTGCTGCAGTCTTTCGACATCATCGGCGAGGGATTTGAAAATCCGGCCATGCGCAAACTGGTGGACGAGATCAAACAGGAAGTCGCCGCCGGCAACAGTTTCGCGGCGGCCTTGCGCAAGAAGCCGCAATACTTCGACGAGTTGTACTGCAACCTGGTGGATGCCGGCGAGCAGTCCGGCGCCCTCGACACCCTGCTCGAACGTGTGGCGACGTACAAGGAAAAGAGCGAAAGCCTCAAGGCGAAGATCAAGAAAGCCCTGACCTACCCCACAGCCGTGGTTCTGGTGGCTGCCGTCGTCACCGGAATTCTGCTGGTAAAGGTGGTGCCGCAGTTTCAGTCGGTATTTTCCGGATTCGGTGCCGAACTGCCGGCGTTCACCGTGATGGTCATCGGCTTGTCGGAGTTCATGCAGCAATGGTGGTGGGCGATCCTTGGCGTGCTGGTCGTGGCGTTCTTCGGCACCCGCCATGCCCTGAAGAAATCCCAGGCCCTGCGTGACCGACGCGACGCCTGGCTGCTCAAGCTGCCGCTGGTGGGCACCATGATGTACAAATCTGCCGTGGCCCGTTTCGCCCGCACCCTGTCGACGACCTTCGCTGCCGGTGTGCCGCTCGTGGAGGCGCTGGATTCGGTGGCCGGTGCCACCGGCAATGTGGTGTTCAAGCGCGCGGTGCTGCGCATTCGCCAGGACGTGGCCACCGGCATGCAGCTGAATTTCTCGATGCGCACCAGCGGCATGTTTCCGAACATGGCGATACAGATGACGGCGATTGGCGAAGAGTCCGGGGCCCTGGACGACATGCTCGACAAGGTCGCCGGCTTCTACGAGGAAGAGGTGGACAACATGGTCGACAACCTCACCAGCCTCATGGAGCCATTCGTCATGGTGGTGCTCGGGGTCATCGTCGGCGGACTGGTGGTGGCCATGTACCTGCCGATCTTCCAACTCGGTTCAGCGATCTGACATGCCCATCGACGAACTCTTCGCGCTCTACCCGCTGGCCTTTGTCTTCACCGCTCTGATACTCGGGCTGGTGGTCGGCAGCTTCCTCAATGTGGTGGTCTGGCGCCTGCCGAAAATGCTCGAGCGCGATTGGCGCCAGCAGGCCCATGACGTGCTCGGATTGCCCGTGGAAACGCCGCTGCCGGTGTACAACCTGATGTTGCCGCATTCGCAGTGCCCCCACTGCGCCCACCGCATTCGCGCCTGGGAAAACATTCCTCTGCTCAGCTACCTGCTGTTACGCGGTCGCTGCTCGTCATGCGCGGCGCCGATCAGCAAGCGTTATCCCTTGACCGAACTGGCCTGCGGCCTGCTCTCGGCGTTCATTGCCTGGCATCTGGGCTTCGGCTGGCCGGCATGCCTGTTGATCGCGCTGACCTGGGGCTTGCTGGCGATGAGCCTGATCGATACCGAGCATCAATTGTTGCCCGACGTGCTGGTGCTGCCGTTGCTGTGGCTGGGTTTGATCATCAACAGCTTCGGGTTGTTCGTCTCGCTGCACGATGCGTTGTGGGGAGCGGTGGCCGGCTACATGACGCTATGGTCGGTGTTCTGGCTGTTCAAGCTGCTCACCGGCAGGGACGGCATCGGTCACGGCGATTTCAAGTTGCTGGCACTTCTGGGGGCCTGGGGTGGCTGGCAGATTCTGCCGCTGACCATCCTGCTGTCCTCGCTGGTGGGCGCGATTCTGGGAGTGATTCTGCTCAAGTTACGCGACCGCAATTCCTCGACGCCGATTCCTTTCGGCCCGTATCTGGCCATTGCCGGCTGGATTGCCTTGCTCTGGGGTGGTCAAATAACCGACTTCTATTGGCAGTTTGTCGGTTTGAAATGAATACCCCTGTGGAAAAACCCTGGATTCTCGGCCTGACCGGCGGCATCGGCAGCGGTAAAAGCGCGGCCGCCCAGCATTTCATCGATCTCGGCATTCATGTCGTGGATGCCGATCATGCGGCGCGCTGGGTGGTTGAGCCGGGTCGCCCGGCGCTGGCGAAGATTGCCGAGCACTTCGGCCCCGATGTATTGCAGGCCGACGGCACGCTCGATCGCGCAGCGTTGCGCAAGCTGATCTTCGAAGTGCCGGAACAACGCCGCTGGCTCGAGGCCCTGCTGCATCCGCTGATCGCCGAGGAAATCGCCCATCACCTGGCGCTGGCAAAATCGCCTTACGCCATTCTGGTTTCACCGTTGTTGATCGAATCCGGACAGTACGCGATGACCCAGCGGATCCTGGTGATCGATGCGCCACAACAATTGCAGATCGAACGCACCCTGCAGCGTGACCAGACCAGCGAACAGCAGGTTCACGCGATCCTGAAGGCCCAGTCCAGCCGCGAAGACCGCGTCAGCCGCGCCGACGATGTGGTGGTCAACGACCGTGACCTCGCCTGGCTGCACCGCGAGGTCGAGCGCCTGCATCACTTTTACCTGACTTTATCCGGAGGCCGATCATGAGCCAGACCCCAACCGTTGATTGCCCGACCTGTGGCGCCCCGGTGGAATTCACCCCCGAGAACAAATACCGGCCGTTCTGCTCGGACCGCTGCAAACTGATCGACCTCGGCGCCTGGGCGTCGGAAGAACACAAGATTCCGGTCGCCCCGGATGCCGAGGACGAATTGTTTTCCGGCGATTTCGACCCACGTCACTGATCCTGGTCAGGGCCGCATGAAGCCGTAGTCCTGATCGTCGTCGAGGTTTTCTGCCAGAAAGCGCAACTCGTCGGCCAGGTCCTCGGCGTTGCGCACCGCCTTGCTCTGTTGCACCACCGCACTGAGCAAGGCCCGCAGGCTCAATCCCGGATCGAACCCGACCTCCTGCGCCATTTGCAGACTCTGCCGGGTTTCCTGCCTCGCCCACTCGTAAACGCTCATGCCGCTGCTCCTGAAGGAATTTGGTCGAGCATGAAATACCGCGCGCGGTATGGATTTGATGTGAATCAAGACTTGGAATCGTCATCCTTCCAGGGCGCCGAAAGGTAACGGGTGCGGTTGAAAGTCTCCAGCCATTCCGGACTGAACACCACCAGAGCGCTGATGACCATGCCGTTGATGAACGCTTCCGGAAAAATCAACAGCCACAGGTATCCGATGAAGTCTTCCAGCCATTCCGGCATGGCAAAAAGGCCGTCATACCAGAGCAGGGTCAGGCTCAGCACCAGACACGCCAGCGCCGACAAGGCCGCTGCGAAGAAACCCGAGCAGAAGATATACACAAACGGATTGCGCGGTTGCGCCCGCTCGACCAGGATCGCCACGCCTTCGGTGATCAGCACCGGCAGCAGGATCAGCAACGCACCGTTGACCCCGACTGCCACAAGATCCTGGCGTCCCAGCAGAACCAGCCCGATCTGTGCGACCAGCCCGCCCACTATCGCCAGCGGCCAGTCGAGCAACAGCGTCACTGCGGTCATGCCGATGAAGTGATAGGACACACCGGTGTCGAAATCCCTGCGCACCATCCACAGCAGAAAAAGCGCGAACACGGTGCCGAACAGCAAGTGCTGACGACGGCTGTCGCTGAACAATTCGACCCATGGAGCGCGGCAGATCGCCCAGAGCAGCACCGGCAGGTAAATCAGCCAGCCGAGGGTCAGGCTCGTCGAAGACAGCAGTTCTGCACCGATCATGATCCCATCACCTTCATTCGCACCGCAGACTCCCTTGATTGGCGCTCCTGTGCCGAAGTCTACACCGCCGCCCGGGGGAAACAGCCGATGCAAAGCTTTCTGCTTGTCGCAATTGAACGCTAAGCTTGGGCCTATGGATGATTCGGATTATTTACGCCTGCTGACCATCGCGGCCGAGCAGGCCAACGCTTTCCTGTCCAATGCCCGCAAATGGGAGCGTGAGCGTTGGGTCTGCCAGCGCCTGCTGCAAGGCCTCAACATTCCCTATCGGGCCGACGAATTCGCCCCCGCCGGCGAGCCGCCGGACGTGTTGTTTCGCGATGCCAATTTCGAGGTGTTCTTCGTTCTCGACGAAGGGCGCCGCCTCAACGATGAATGGCGTGATGAACTGCAACGGCGGCGCAGCGCCTTTTCCCTGAGCCAACTGGTGCGCCGTGAAGCCAAGCCACGGCGGATCCCTGCCAACGAGTTCCTGTTGCGGCTGGCGCCGACGTTGCGCAAGAAAGCGCATAACTACAAGGAGCGCGGCATGGACCTGGGGGAACTGGACATCATCGCCTTCGCCAGCCTCAAGCGCGAAGTGCTCGACCTCAACAGCCACTTTCCGCCGCCCACCGAATACCTTCGTCAGGGCTGGCGCTCGTTGTCACTGGTAGGGCCGACGTTCGCCCGGGTGCTGTTCGCCCATCCTGATGCACCGGATTTCCTGCGCAGCAACCTGGGCCGCAGCATCCTGTTCGATGTCGGGATCAGTCTGTGACGCCGCTTCAGCAATTGATTGCCGATGTCCCGCAGACCGGACGCGTCTGCTGGATTGGCGTGCGCCCCGAATCCAGGGGACCGATGGTTGTGCTCGATGCGGTCGAAGCGCGGCTTGAAGCCGGTCTTACCGGCGACCATGCCCGGCCCGGGGTACGCAATGCGCGGCAGGTGACGCTGATTCAGTGGGAACATCTGGCCGTCATCAGCGCCCTGATGGGTCGTTCGGCAGAACAACCGGTCACACCTGAAGAACTGCGGCGCAATCTCGTTATCAGCGGAATCAATCTTTTCAGCCTCAAGGGGCGACGTTTTCGCATTGGTCAGGCGATTTTCGAAACCACGGGCTGGTGTCAGCCGTGCGCGCGCCTGCAGAACAACCTCGGCCCCGGAACATTCCAGGCGGTGCGCGGGCATGGCGGAATCACCGCGCGGGTGTTACAAAGCGGGGTCATTCGCCTCGAGGACAGGGTGGCTGTCGAACCGGTCCCGGACAGTGGCTATGCTGCATTCAATCCCGGTTGAAAACCGCTGTAGCTTGTTCACCTTCAGCAACGTCTACCTGACGAGGCCTTTATGACCAGCCGCCTGAACCCCGAAGACCAGAAACATGTCGAAGAGTACCTGCAGTTGTCCCAGCACCGTGTCGAGCGCCGGCCTTTCCGGCCATGGATGCTCCTGGTGCTGGTGCTGGCAGTGACCATTGGTCTGGGCCTGTTGAGCCGTTTGATCAGTTACCTGACGCTATGAGCAGCATCGCGCTCGCTCGGGTAACCGCACCGATTTCCTTTAAAAACCTTGCGAGCTATTCCCATGTCCCATCGTATTGTCATTGTCGGCGGCGGCGCCGGCGGTCTGGAGCTGGCTACCCGTCTGGGTAAGACTCTGGGCAAGCGCGGCACTGCCAGCATCATGCTGGTCGACGCGAACCTGACGCACATCTGGAAACCGCTGTTGCACGAAGTGGCCGCCGGATCGCTGAACTCTTCCGAAGACGAACTCAACTATGTTGCTCAGGCCAAATGGAACCACTTCGAGTTCCAGCTCGGGCGCATGAGCGGGCTTGACCGTGAACAGAAGAAAATCCAGCTCGCCGCCACCTACGACGAAAACGGCATCGAACTGGTTCCGGCACGAGAGGTGCCCTACGACACGCTGGTGATCGCCGTCGGCAGCACCACCAACGATTTCGGCACCCTGGGCGCAGCACAGCACTGCCTGTTCCTCGACACCCGCAAACAGGCCGAGCGTTTCCACCAGCAACTGCTCAATCACTATCTGCGCGCACACGCCGGGCAGACCGATGCGGTGCAGCAGATCAGCGTGGCCATCGTTGGCGCCGGCGCGACCGGCGTCGAACTGGCGGCAGAACTGCACAACGCGGCCCATGAGCTGGCGGCCTACGGACTGGACCGCATCAAACCGGAAAACATGCACATCACCCTGATCGAA
Organism: Pseudomonas sp. BW7P1; assembly: GCF_024981055.1. Lineage (NCBI taxonomy): Bacteria > Pseudomonadati > Pseudomonadota > Gammaproteobacteria > Pseudomonadales > Pseudomonadaceae > Pseudomonas > Pseudomonas sp. BW7P1. The sequence continues at coordinate 5,386,293 of NZ_CP103374.1, forward strand.
GCCGGGCCCCGGGTGCTGCCAGCGCTGCCGGAGCGCATCAGCGGGCCGGTACACAAGACGCTGGAGAAACTCGGGGTCAATGTGATGACCAATGCGTCGGTCAGCCAGGTCACCGCCGACAGCCTGATCACTGCCGATGGCAATGAGATCAAGGCCAGCCTGAAAGTCTGGGCTGCCGGGATCCGCGCACCGGGTTTCCTCAAGGACATCGACGGCCTGGAAACCAACCGGATCAATCAGCTGCAGGTGCTGCCGACGTTGCAGACCACCCGTGACGAAAACATCTTCGCGTTCGGCGACTGCGCAGCCTGCCCGCAACCGGGTTCGGACCGCAACGTTCCACCACGGGCCCAGGCGGCACACCAGCAGGCATCGTTGCTGGCCAGGTCGCTTAAACTGCGGATCGAAGGCAAGACCCTGCCGGAGTACAAATACACCGACTACGGTTCGCTGATTTCGCTGTCACGCTTTTCGGCTGTGGGTAACTTGATGGGTAACCTGACCGGCACCGTGATGCTCGAGGGCTGGCTGGCGCGGATGTTTTACGTGTCGCTGTACCGCATGCACCAGATGGCACTGTACGGCCCTTTCCGCACCGCCATGCTGATGCTGGGCAGCAAGATCGGACGCGGCACCGAGCCACGGCTGAAGCTGCACTGATGTAAACGCCGTGGGGGCGGGCTCGCCTCCACGGCGTTTTGTCTTCTACTGTATCTGCCCCCCGCTTTCCCCACCTTCGCTTACAAACGCCCCAGCTCCTCGACACAGACGCGATACATCGCCACCGCCTAATGGCCACACCCGGGCGCACCTGCTCCGGCTGATCGCCCTTAACGTGTGGTTGCGCTGTGCAACCGAAGGAGAATGAAATGACCCGCACTTCGAAAATTGGCAAAACCTCCCTTGGCCTGGTCGGTGCCGTAATGGCTGGCGGCCTGATGCTGTCTGGCTCGGTCTTCGCTGCGCAGCCACTGGCTCAGGGTTACATGGTCGCGTCGGCCGAAACCTCGGTCAAAACCCCGGAGGGCAAATGCGGTGAAGGCAAATGCGGCGATGCGTCGATGGCCAGGACCGATACCGATGGCGACGGCAAAGTCTCTCGCGCCGAATTCCTGAAGGTCGCGCCGCACTCGGACTTCGACAAGATCGACACCAACCACGACGGTTTCATCGACGAACAAGAGGCTTACGACAACGTCAAAGCCAACTACGAAGCCAATGGCAAGAAAATGCCCAAGGGACTGTTCGAACACCTGAAAGACCGCGACGGCGCCTGATATCCAGCCCTTCCCGACAAAACAAAGCCGCGCATGCCTTGATGGCGTGCGCGGCTTTGTTTTGTCCGATAGCGCTGAAAGAAAAAATATTTTCCGCAGGCAAAAAAAATCCCCGTATCTTTCGATACGAGGATTTTTTATATGGTCGGGGTAGGGGGATTCGAACTCCCGACATCCTGCTCCCAAAGCAGGCGCGCTACCGGACTGCGCTATACCCCGGTAAAAAAAAGGCGACCTTTCAAAGATCGCCTTCTTCGATCAGCGCTTTTGGCCTCTGATCTTAAGATTCGATCCCAGCGCAAACTGGTTTCAAAAATGGTGGGTCGTGTGGGACTCGAACCTACGACCAATTGGTTAAAAGCCAACTGCTCTACCAACTGAGCTAACGACCCAAAAATGGTCGGGGTAGGGGGATTCGAACTCCCGACATCCTGCTCCCAAAGCAGGCGCGCTACCGGACTGCGCTATACCCCGATTTGAAATTGGCTCCGTGACCAGGACTCGAACCTGGGACCCAATGATTAACAGTCATTTGCTCTACCGACTGAGCTATCACGGAACTACATATTTCAAGTTACTGCGGTGAAACTTGCAGCTTCTCGACATCGTTTTCGCATCGCTGCGTTCGTGTGTCTGAGGCGCGCCATTCTACAACCTGGATCACCTTTGTCAACCCCCAAATCGCTTTCAAGTTAATGATTTGCAACTTGTTTCGGATTTCAGCTCAGTGAGCTGAGACCCTGTGGGTGACTGACTGCGGGGCGCACTTTACAAGCCTTTTCCTTAGAGTTCAACAGCCTGGCGAAAAAAAAGGCCTCGCAGTGCGAGGCCTTCCAGTTTCAGTATCAGTTGAACGTGATCTCGTCGTTCTCCACGACACCGGTTGCAGTTTCGCCGGGCAGGAAACGCCCCGACAGAATCAACTGCGCCAACGGGTTCTCGATCCAGCGCTGGATCGCACGCTTCAGCGGCCGTGCGCCATAGACCGGGTCGTAACCGACGGCAATCAGCTTGTCCATCGCCTCCGGACTGAGCTCCAGCTTCAGTTCGCGCTCGGCCAGACGACTGCGCAGCCGACCGAGCTGGATCTCGGTAATGCCCGCGATCTGATCCCGCGCCAATGGTTCGAAGATCACCACTTCGTCGACCCGGTTGATGAACTCCGGACGGAAGTGAGTGGAAATCGCATCCATCACCGCTGCACGTTGTGCCTCACGATCGCCGACCAGTTCCTGAATCTGCATCGAACCCAGGTTGGAGGTCATGACGATTACGGTATTGCGGAAATCCACCGTACGCCCGTGGCTGTCGGTCAGACGACCATCCTCCAGCACCTGCAGCAAAATGTTGAACACATCCGGGTGGGCCTTCTCGACTTCGTCCAGCAGGATCACCGAGTAAGGCTTGCGCCGTACCGCCTCGGTCAGATAACCACCCTCTTCGTAACCGACGTAGCCTGGCGGCGCACCGATCAGACGTGCCACGGAGTGTTTCTCCATGAACTCGGACATGTCGATCCGCACCATGGCCTCTTCAGTATCGAAGAGGAATTCCGCCAGTGCCTTGCACAGTTCGGTTTTACCGACGCCGGTCGGCCCGAGGAACATGAACGAGCCACTCGGACGGTTCGGGTCAGCCAATCCGGCACGAGAACGCCGCACCGCGTTGGCCACGGCGACCACCGCTTCGTCCTGACCGATCACGCGTTGATGCAACAGGCTTTCCATCTTCATCAGCTTGTCGCGCTCGCCTTCGAGCATTTTCGACACGGGAATACCGGTCCACTTCGAGACGACTTCGGCGATTTCCTCTTCGGTCACCTTGCTGCGCAGCAACTGGTTTTCGGCCTTGCCATGCTGGTCGACCATTTGCAGGCTGCGTTCCAGATCCGGGATCACCCCATACTGCAACTCGGCCATCCGGTTCAGGTCGCCTTTGCGTCGCGCGGCTTCCAGTTCCTGACGGGACTGTTCGATCTTCTGCTGAATCTGCGCAGAACCCTGCACTTCGGCTTTTTCCGAGTTCCAGATTTCCTCCAGATCCGAATACTCACGCTCGTGGCGATCGATTTCTTCCTGGAGTTTTTCCAGACGTTTCTTCGCCGCGTCATCGCTTTCTTTCTTCAGCGCCTGGGATTCGACTTTCAGTTGAATCAGGCGACGCTCCAGACGATCCAGCACTTCCGGCTTGGAGTCGATTTCCATGCGGATGCGGCTGGCGGCTTCGTCAATCAGGTCGATCGCCTTGTCAGGCAGTTGCCGATCGGTGATGTAACGATGGCTGAGCCTGGCCGCCGCGATGATCGCGCCGTCGGTGATCGCCACCTTGTGGTGAACCTCGTAACGCTCCTTGAGGCCACGCAGGATCGCGATGGTGTCTTCTTCGCTCGGCTCGTCCACCAGCACTTTCTGGAAGCGCCGTTCGAGGGCTGCGTCCTTCTCGATATATTGGCGGTACTCGTTGAGCGTGGTCGCACCGACGCAATGCAATTCGCCACGGGCCAGAGCCGGCTTGAGCATGTTTCCGGCGTCCATCGAGCCTTCGCCCTTCCCGGCGCCGACCATGGTGTGCAACTCGTCGATGAACAGAATGATCTGCCCTTCCTGCTTCGACAATTCGTTGAGCAGCGCCTTCAGGCGCTCTTCGAACTCGCCGCGATACTTGGCGCCGGCAATCAGCGCCCCCATGTCGAGGGACAACAGGCGTTTGCCGCGCAGGCCATCCGGCACTTCACCATTGATGATGCGCTGGGCCAGCCCCTCGGCAATCGCGGTTTTACCCACGCCAGGCTCGCCGATCAGCACCGGGTTGTTCTTGGTCCGGCGTTGCAGCACCTGAATGGTGCGACGGATTTCATCGTCACGACCGATCACCGGATCGAGCTTGCCGTCTTCGGCACGCTTGGTCAGGTCGACCGTGTATTTATCCAGGGCCTGACGCGATTCTTCGTGGTTGGCGTCGTTGACCGCCTCGCCACCACGCAGGTTGTTGATGGCGTTTTCCAGCGCCTTTTTGCTCACGCCCTGGCCGAGCAGCAACTTGCCGAGTTTGCTGTTTTCATCCATTGCGGCGAGCAGTACCAGTTCACTGGAAATGAACTGGTCACCTTTCTGCTGAGCCAGACGATCAGCTTGGTTGAGCAGACGCGCCAGATCCTGCGACATGTTCACGTCGCCGGTCGGGTTCTGGATTTTCGGTAATTGATCGAGCTCTTTGGTCAGCTCTTTACGCAGGCTGTTGACGTCGAAGCCCACCTGCATCAACAGGGGTTTGATCGAACCACCCTGCTGATCGAGCATGGCCTGCATCAAGTGCGCCGGCTCGATGGCCGGATGATCGTGGCCGACAGCCAGGGATTGGGCATCGGACAACGCCAACTGTAATTTGCTGGTTAAACGGTCTATACGCATGGGTCACCTTCCTTTTGAGCAGGCCGGACCTGAAAACCATCCTGAATAAAGAAACCTGCCAGATACCGCTATAGATGCGGTCGATTCTGGAAGATTCAAGCGTCAGGGAGTTGATGCAGATCAGACAAGCTTAGCGGGCGCCGGGCGACTCAAGCCAGACGAGGGAGGCGAAGCGACCAGTGCGCGACGCACGGCGATAAGAGAAGAAGCGCGGATCGGTCACGGTACAAAAACCGCCACCATACACAGCGGTGACACCGCGAACCGCCAGACGCAGTCGCGCCAGCTTATAGATGTCGGCCATGAACTTGCCCGCGTTATGGCTCGGGACAAAAGCTGTCTCGGCTTCGGGCAGTTGATCGATGAAGACTTCCCGGACTTCCGGGCCGACTTCGAAGGCTTGCGGGCCGATGGCCGGTCCGAGCCAGACCAGAATGTCTTCGGCCGGCACATCCAGGCTATCGAGGGTGGCTTCCAGCACGCCGGCCGCCAGTCCGCGCCAACCGGCATGCGCCGCAGCAACGCGAGTACCGGCACGGTCGCAGAACAGCGCCGGCAGGCAATCGGCGGTCATTGCCGCACAGGCGATACCGGGTGTTGCCGTCCAGCTGGCATCCGCCGTGGCTACAACGGACGGATCGGCATGCGCCACGTCCGTTCCGTGGACTTGCTGCAACCACGCAGGCTTTATAGAAAAGTACTCGGTCAGACGCCGACGGTTTTCGGTGACGGCTTGCGGGCTGTCATCCACATGATCGCCCAGATTGAGACTGTCGAACGGCGCCTCGCTGACACCGCCCTCGCGGGTGGTGACACAGGCCTTGACGCTGGCCGGCGCGGGCCAGTCCGGCGTCAGCCAGTTCATCCGACGAAAGCCTCGCGATCCTGCTTGAGCAGGGTCAGCAGCCAGACCAGATCCTCCGGCAACGGCGATTCCCAGCTCATGCGCTCACCGGTGGTCGGGTGATCCAGCTCCAGGAACCGCGCGTGCAGCGCCTGACGCGGGAAGTGCTTGAGGGACTCGACCATGGTCGGGCTCGCCGCCGGCGGGATGCGGAAACGACCGCCGTAGGCCGGGTCGCCGACCAACGGAAAGTTGATGTGCGCCATGTGTACGCGGATCTGGTGGGTACGACCGGTCTCCAGCTTCACCCGCACGTGGGTGTGGGAACGGAAACGCTCCAGCACACGGTAATGGCTGACGGCAGGCTTGCCGCCTTCCATCACTGCCATGCGCTGGCGCTGCTGGCCGTGACGACCGATAGGTGCATTGATCTTGCCGCCGGCCGTCACCACGCCGATCACGATGCATTCGTAGATCCGGCTGACACTGCGGCTTTGCAACTGCGCGACCAGTTTGGTCTGCGCCTGAATGGTCTTGGCCACCACCATCAGACCGGTGGTGTCCTTGTCCAGACGATGCACGATGCCGGCGCGCGGAACATTGATGATGTCCGGCACGTGGTGCAGCAAGGCGTTGAGCAAGGTGCCGTCGGCATGACCGGCAGCCGGGTGCACCACCAGCCCTGCCGGCTTGTTGATGACCAGAATGTCGTCGTCTTCGTAGACGATATCGAGCTCGATGTCCTGGGCGACCCATTCACCCTGGGCCTCCTGCTCGGCGGTCAGTTCAAGGACGGCACCGCCATGAACGATGTCGCGCGGGCGGATGACCGCCCCGTCCACAGTCAGGCGACCTTCTTTGATCCAGGCGGAAAGGCGCGAGCGGGAGTGCTCTGCGAAGAGTTGGGCGGCGACTTGATCGAGGCGTTGGCCGCCCAATTCGGACGGCACCTCTGCGCGAAGTTCAATTTTATCGGACATGCTCGGACTGGGCGTCGGCTACAGCCTTTGGTTTCGGCTGCGCGCTTGTGGTTAAATACGGCGTCTTTTGCCCCAACGGGGCGCTCATCATAACAGGACGGCCCCGCCCAAGACAGCGGCCGTCATAGGGACGCAAGCCGCCATGCAAGTGAAACACCTGCTGCTGATCGCCATCCTCGCATTGACCGCCGCTTGCTCATCGAAGGAAGTCGTTGACGAAAACCTGAGCGAAACCGAGCTGTACCAGCAGGCTCAAAAGGACCTGGACAACAACAGTTATACCAGCGCCACCGCCAAGCTGAAGGCTCTTGAGTCGCGCTATCCGTTCGGTCGCTACGCGGATCAGGCACAGCTCGAACTGATTTATGCCAACTACAAGAACTCGGAGCCGGAAGCTGCAAAATCCGCTGCCGAGCGCTTCATTCGTCTGCACCCACAGCATCCGAACGTCGACTACGCCTACTACCTCAAGGGTCTGACCTCGTTCGACCAGGACGTCGGCCTGCTGGCGCGCTTCCTGCCGCTGGACATGACCAAGCGTGACCCGGGCGCTGCCCGCGACTCCTACAACGAGTTCGCCCAGCTGACCAGCCGCTACCCCAACAGCCGCTACGCGCCGGACGCCAAGCAGCGCATGATCTACCTGCGTAACCTGCTGGCCGCCTACGAAATCCATGTGGCCGACTACTACCTGACCCGTCAGGCCTACGTCGCCGCAGCCAACCGTGGCCGCTATGTCGTGGAAAACTTCCAGGAAACCCCGTCGGTCGGCGATGGCCTGGCGGTCATGACCGAAGCCTACCAGCGTCTGCATCTGGACGAGCTGGCAGCCACCAGTCTGGAAACCCTGAAACTCAACTACCCGAACCACCCGAGCCTGAAAGACGGCCAGTTCGTACCGTCGGTGGCCGAAGCCGACAACCGTTCGTGGCTGAGCAAGGCGACTCTGGGTCTGATCGAGTCCCGTCCACCGCTGCCACCGGGAGAAACCCGCGCCAACCAGGACGTGCAGAAGCAGTTCCAGGACGCGAAAGACGCGATCCCGAACGAGCTCAAGCCCAAAGACGAAAACGGCGAAGTGATCGAGCCGCCGGAAACCGAGTCGAGCAATACCGACCGTTCCTGGTTCAGCTACATGACCTTTGGTCTGTTCGACTGATCAACTCAGTGATGTTGAAAAAAGGGAGATCTTCGGATCTCCCTTTTTCATTGCCACCTTTTATTACGCTGTGCGCCTGTCGAGTCCTTGGCTAAACTGCCGGATCATCAGCCAAAAAGCCGCCCATCATGCTTCGTTTACTCTTCTGGATCGCCCTGATCGCTGCCGCCGTCTGGCTCTGGCGCAAACTCAAAGCCCCCGTCGCACCTGCGCCCTCCTCCCACGAACGGGATGCCGCACCGATGGTGCGCTGCGCTCACTGCGGCGTGCATCTGCCCCGCGACCGTGCGCTGAACCTGCAACAACAGTGGTATTGCAGCCAGGCTCATCTCGAGCAAGGCCCCGGCTCCAGTGCTCGCTGAGGCCACCAGCACCACTCGCAAACAGGCCCAGCGACTGCTGCGTCTTTATCACCTTTACCGTTTAAGCGTCGGCATCACCCTTGTGCTGCTGATCTCCAGCAACATGGACAACCGCCTGCTGACGTCAGCCGATGACGAGTTGCTGCGCAATGGCAGCTGGTTGTACCTGGTGCTGAACATCCTGCTGGTGGTGTTTCTGGAAAACATCCGCCGCCCCGCCCAGCTGTTCGGTCTGGCACTGGTCGACATCCTGCTGCTGTGCGCGCTGTTCTACGCCGCTGGCGGCGTCGCGAGCCCGGTCGGCAATCTGCTGATCGTCTCGGTAGCGATCAGCAACACCCTGCTGCGACGAAGAATCGGCCTGTTGATCGCGGCCATCGGCGCGCTTGGCATCGTCGGTCTCAGTTTTTTGCAGAGTTTCAACCATCCGTTGAGCGCCAATGATTATCTGCAAGCCGGCACCCTCGGCGCTCTGTGTTTTGCCGGTTCGCTCATGGTGCAGGGGCTGATCCGCCGTCTCGAAGTCAGCGAGACGCTCGCCGAGCAACGGGCCAGCGAAGTGGTCAGCCTCGAGGCCCTCAATGCCCTGATTCTGCAACGCATGCGCACCGGCATTCTCGTACTCGATGAGCAGCGCCGGATACAACTGGCCAACCACAGCGCCCGGACGCTGCTGGCGCAGTCGCCTTTGGAAGGCCAGTTGATCGACGAGTATTCGACCGCGCTGGTCGAGCGCCTGAATCTGTGGCTCAACAATCCGGCCCTGCGACCGCAAAGCCTGAAAATCGCAGCCAACGGTCTGGAGCTGCAACCGAGCTTCATCGCACTGGAACAGAGCCCGAACCGCCAGACCCTGGTGTTTCTCGAGGACCTCGCGCAGATCTCTCAACAGGCCCAGCAGCTGAAACTCGCCGCACTCGGGCGTCTGACCGCCGGTATCGCCCACGAGATCCGCAATCCGCTGGGTGCCATCAGCCATGCAGCGCAGCTGCTGCAGGAATCCGAGGAACTCGACGGCGCAGACCGGCGTCTGACGCAGATCATCCAGGATCACTCCCAGCGCATGAACCGAGTCATTGAAAACGTCCTGCAACTGTCCCGCCGCCAGCAGAGCGCGCCGCAGCGGCTGGACCTCGCGCCCTGGCTGACGCAGTTCGTCGCCGAAGCCCGGGAACAGGCCGGCGAACGTCAGCGGATTCATTTGCGGATCGACACCGGGGACTTCCGCACGCTGATGGATCCTGGTCAGTTGACGCAAATTCTCGACAATCTGTTGCGCAACGGCTGGCGTCACAGCGCCCTGCTGCACGATCCGGCCGAAGTCTGGCTGACACTGTTCGTCGACCGCGAAAGCCAGCTGGCCGTGCTCGAAGTGCAAGATAACGGCCCAGGCGTGGCGCCGGATCAGCAGTCACATCTGTTCGAACCCTTCTTCACCACCAGCAGCCAGGGCACCGGCCTTGGGCTTTATCTGTCCCGTGAGCTGTGCGAAAGCAACCAGGCCCGCCTAGACTTCAAACCACGCCAAGGCGGCGGCTGCTTTCGCATCACCTTTGCTCATGGACGGAAACAAAGTTGAACACGAGCCCACGGCAAAAAATCCTCATCGTCGACGACGAACCGGATATCCGCGAACTCCTGGAAATCACCCTGGGACGGATGAAACTCGACACTTTCAGCGCTCGCAACCTCGGCGAAGCGCAGGCCCTGCTGCGTCGCGACACATTCGATCTGTGCCTGACCGACATGCGCCTGCCGGATGGCACCGGGCTGGAGCTGGTTCAGCACATCCAGCAACGCCACCCGCAATTGCCGGTGGCGATGATCACCGCCTATGGCAGCCTGGAAACCGCGATCAACGCACTGAAGGCCGGCGCTTTCGACTTCCTCACCAAACCGGTGGACCTCGCTCGCCTGCGCGAACTGGTCACAACCGCGCTGCGCATGCCGGCGACAGGCAACGTCTGCACGTCAATCGATCGCCGGCTGCTGGGTGACTCGTTGCCGATGCGCAATCTGCGCAATCAAATCGACAAACTGGCCCGAAGTCAGGCGCCGGTCTACATCAGCGGGGAGTCCGGCAGCGGCAAGGAACTGGCCGCCCGCCTGATTCATGAACAGGGGCCACGTGCCAGCCGGCCATTCGTACCGGTGAATTGCGGGGCGATTGCTTCGGAGTTGATGGAAAGCGAATTTTTCGGTCACCGCAAAGGCAGTTTCACCGGCGCGGTTGACGACAAGCCGGGGCTGTTCCAGGCCGCCCATGGCGGTACGCTGTTTCTCGATGAAGTGGCGGACTTGCCGCTGTCGATGCAGGTCAAGCTGCTGCGGGCGATCCAGGAAAAAGCCGTACGCAGCATCGGCGGCCAGCAGGAAACCGTGGTCGATGTGCGAATTCTCTGCGCCACCCACAAGGACCTGGACGCCGAAGTCGCTGCCGAGCGCTTTCGCCAGGACCTGTATTACCGGCTGAACGTAATCGAATTGCGTGTGCCTTCCCTGCGCGAACGTCGTGACGATATCGAGGGCTTGGCCGCCCACATGCTCAAGCGCCTGGCGAACGGTACCGGCCAACCGGTGGCGCGCTTGCATCCACAAGCGCTGGAGGCATTGAAGAACTACCGTTTCCCGGGAAATGTGCGAGAACTCGAGAATGTCCTCGAACGCGCACACACCCTGTGCGAAAACCGCGTGATCGAGGCCGACGACCTGCGTCTGAGCGAGGGCAATTGCGCAGTCGAGGGCGGTATGGCCGATCTCACGCAGATCGACAACCTGGAAGCCTATCTGGAGAACGTCGAACGCAAACTGATTCTGCAGGCGCTGGAAGAAACCCGCTGGAACCGTACCGCAGCGGCCCAGCGGTTGAATCTGTCGTTTCGCTCGATGCGCTATCGACTGAAGAAACTGGGCCTGGATTAAGGGCCCTTTCGCGGGCAAGCCCGCTCCCACGGTGTTGAGCAAAACGCCGTAGGAGCGGGCTTGGCCGCGAAAGCGATTTGTCAGTCACCAGAAGAGAAACTGACTAGATACGCCCGTTCGGGGCATAAGGCGCCGGATCGATGATCGGCGCTCGCCCCAGCATCACATCGGCAAACAGCTGACAGGAGGCCGGTGCCAGCACCAATCCGTTGCGATAGTGCCCGCAGTTGAGCCACAAACCATCGAATCCGGGCACCCGTCCAATATAGGGAATGCCTTCCGGCGAGCCCGGACGCAACCCGGCCCAGTGCCCCACCACTTCGGCATCCGCCAGCGCCGGCAACAACTCGACCGCCGAGGCCTTGAGGCTTTCCAGTGCAGGGCCCGTCGGGGTCTTGTCGAAACCCTCGTGTTCCAGCGTACTGCCGATCAGGATATGCCCGTCCCGTCGCGGAATCGCATAACGCCCCTTGGCCAGCACCATGCTCGGCAGGAAGTCCGCCGCGCACTTGTAGAGAATCATCTGGCCCTTGACCGGCTCTACCGGCAGCGAAAGATTCAGCGTCTTGAGCAGCTCACCGCTCCACGCCCCCGCCGTCAGCACCACCTGATCGCCGTTGATCACGCCCCTCGAGGTATCCACACCGACAACCCGTTCGCCCTCCCGGACAAACCCGCTGACCTCGCACTGCTCGTGAATCGTCACGTTCGGCAGCGCCTGCAACGCCGCTTTCAAGGACTTCACCAACCGCGGATTGCGCACGTTGGCCACGTCAGCCATGTAGATCGCCCGGGAGAATCCACCGCCCAGCACCGGCACCGCATCATGGGCCGCCGAGATATCCACAGCCCGCAACGGGCGTTTTTCCCGCTCGGCCCAGGCCAGCGCTTCGGCTTCGTCATCCAGATCCAGCCAGTACAGGCCGGTGGTATGAACTTCAGGATCGACGCCGGTATCGGCAAACAACCGCTCGCCCAGCTGTGGATAAAAATCCTGTGACCAGTGCGCCAGCGCCGTGACCGCCGGGCTATAGCGCCACGGATAAAGAGGGGAAACGATACCACCGCCGGCCCAGGAGGACTCCTGGCCCACGTTCGAACGATCCAGCAGCACTACGCTGCGTACTTCGGAGGCGAGGTTGTACGCGGTCAGCAGGCCAATCACCCCGCCACCGACGATCACCACTTGCTGTTGCCTGGTCATGTTTGTTCCAACCGTAAAAAAGACAGCGGGCGCAAAAGGCACCCGAATGAATGCGGCTCAGCGGCCCCAGCAATCCTTGGTGGCGAGCCCGGCTGTCGCGTTGACCATGCTGCGCACACCGGTGTTGGTGAGGGTGAAGTCCCCGCACTTGTCGCCGGCCATGGTCGTGCCGGCCTTGCGGGTAGCGGTCAGCAGATAAGTCTGGTCAGCGATGGTCGGGGTGATGGTGTAGAAATCATTGCCCGTGCTGAGCCCGGTGACACCGGTGTAAATGTTGTTCCGGGTGTAGAAGCGTTCGAGGGTCTGCGCCTGCTCGTTCAGCAGCGAGGCCACTTCGGCGCGGCGCCCCTTCTTCAGGTATTCGGTATAGCTCGGTGCGGCAATGGTGATGATGATCCCGATGATCGCAATCACGATCATGATTTCGATCAGGGTGAAACCTCGGATGGATCTGCGCATGCCTCAACTCTCGCTTACTGTATTTGTCGCCACATGATACGACGGCTGCCACCGCCGGATTTTTCCACCAGGGTGGTGATCCCGCCACTGGAATCGTTCACGATCTTGCGTGATGCGCCGTTGACGATGGCGTTCAAGGTAGGAATGCCACCACTGAACACCACACCGCTGGAAATCGTGTCATTGGTGTCGACCAGGCCGTCGGCGTTGGTGTCGAGGACCGCATAGTTGAGCATCTTACCGCTGAATGCATCGAGTTCGACCAGTTTGCCGGTACCGAAGCTGGAACACGGGTCGGTGGTATCGACACTGGCGGTGGTGAATACGATACGCCCCAGCACCAGGCTGGCCTGGTTGATCACCCGTTCGCCGATCAATACGTTGTTGTACACCAATGGCAGATACCAACCCTTCTCCGCAGGATAAGTGGTGTCGTTCTGGGTCGTGGTAATGAACTGCCCTGAACTGCCCGAGACCACACCGGTGATGGCCTGCGCCTGCAAACTGCTGACTGTCAGTTGCCCCGAGCCGCCATCGGCATCCCACACCGAGTAGAACGCCTGCAGATCCTTGTTGGTCTTGTCGGCGGTTTCGTTGAATTTGCCGGTACCGAAGAAAATCTGTTTTCCCCCCAATGAATTGTCCGCGAGCAACGGCTGCGCCGTGATCGGTTGCGTCGTGCCGCCCGCCGTGGTGAACAGTGGCTTGCCGGAAAACGCCACGCCCCAGCTGTCGGTGGTGGTCGCACTCAGGTCGAACTTCCACAGGCGGCCCTTCAGGTCCCCGCCGTATGCGGCCTGCACCACGTTCTGCGAATTGACCTTGAGCTTCACCGAGGACAGTCCGTTGGTGGTTTCGGTACTGTCGATGACGATTTTCTTGATCAACGACCCGTCGCGCACGTCCAGCACATATAACGCCGCCACTCCCGAGTTGCTGCCGTAGCCGTTGGCGATGAAAGCCGCCCAGCGACCATCGGCCAAGCGTGCCACTTCCGGACGGGCATAGGCGTAACCCAGATCATTGAAAACGTTCGCGGTGCTGGCAGTAGCCGGTGCACTGACTTCCCACAGTGCATTGAGAATGTTCCCCGCCGAGGCGTCGAACAACTGCAATGCATAGAACGTCTTGCCGCCGGCCCCGGTACCGCCGATGGCCAGGGTTTTCCAGGCTGTGCCGAACTGCGCGTCATAGACCCCGACCTGCCCGTCCACCAGAAACTTGTGGCTGACGCCGTTGATGTAGTTGGGGTCGGCGATCAATCGCAGCGATGGCAGAACGCTCGACGGCATGTAGGCATAACGCCGGGTGCCGTTGGCCGGGTTGATGACGCTGACGAAACCGTCATTGCCGTTCACCACCAGGTTGGCATTCATGTTCGCAGCCTTGGAGGTCAGGTAGCTGGTGTAGGTGGTGTCGCCCGAGAGATCGGAAGCGGTCTTGTCCGAGGGCGAAGCCAGCACCAGCGGCGAATTGATGATGTCCCCCAGCAATACGCTGCGAACCTTGAGCCCGGTCTTGTTGGTGCCCTTGCTCCACTCCACCAGATCGTTGCCACTGATACCAGTGGGCAGACTCTGGCCCAGCGTTGTCTGCTGAGCCGCAGAGAAGTTGCCGTAAGCCAGCGTTACCGCCGCGTTGCTCAAGGTATTCCACGATTGATAGATCGGTGCCGTGGCGCCAGGGACGATGGCGGTGTCGGTCGTCCACAGCACCGTCGAAGTGTTGACCGTCCCGCTCGAGGTGAAACCGAAGGACTTGATGGTGCCGCGCCAGTCCCGGGGATCGTAACTGGTCTGGAAATAGCTGCTGCCGCTCACCAGCGTCGTACCGCTGGTCACGCCACTGCCGCCGGAACCGGCCTTGGAAGTGATGTCGCTCAAGGCCGCCGACAGTGCGGTATTGAGCCCGGCACTGTCGGTGGCCTGGTAATACCTGCCCTGCCCATAAGCTGCCGCGTCCGACAGCATGTCGTTATCGGCGGTGAAACCGACGGTGTAGGTGTTCATGTTCTGCTTGGGGAAATCCACCGCGTTCCAGCTCTTGCCAGCCGCATCCGTACCGGACCAACGCATGTCGATGTCGAAGGCGAACTTGGCGATGTCGTCCAGGTACAGCGTGTCACCCTCGTTGTCACCGTTGAGGTTGTTGCCGTCATTGTTGATACCGTCCCAGTTCGGCAGGCGGCTGCCGCCCAGCGGGTCGTTGGTCGGGAACGTGCGGTCGTAGGTCGGCAGGCCGTCGGTAATCACTACCCCGTAGTTTTTCTGGCAGCGGTACTGGATCGGACTGGTGTAGGTGCTGGGCGTGGAGTTGTAGTACGGCGCCATGCCACGCATGTAGCGGGTGATTTCGTAATAGGTCTCCGCCAATGGCGTATTGGCCACGGCGCTCAAGCCGCTGATCGCGGAGATCAGTGCGTTGTAGTTGCTGTCGGCCTGAGCCTGGGTCACGCTGCCGCTGACGGGTGCCAGGTCGCTGATGGATCGGGCTATGTAGCCGCCGTTACCCGGGTTGTTGCTGGTGGCCGCGTTGAAGGTCGACAAACCGAAACGCAGGTTACGGTTGCTGGTCACCAGGGCGGTGGAAACGTTGCGCGCGACGTTGATCCGATAGTCGTTGGGGATCGCACCCGTGGTGAAGTCGCGGGTGCCGTTGCTGATGGCCAGGCCGACCACATAGGAAATGTAATCCCCGTTGTATCGGGTATTGCCGCCTCCCACCGGATCCGGCAGCTTCAGGCACAGTGGCGTCAGGCTGTTGTTGTAGAACGCGAAGGCGCCACCGGAACAGCCTGAGGTCGGCAGGCTCGACAGAAATATCGGGTCGCCGGTGATGGCTGTGGAACTCAGGCACAAACCAATCACGGCGTTGCACTGTCGGGCCGGTGTGCGAGTGACCGTGGGATCGAAACCCGCGGCGTAAATGATGCTGTTCATGCTGCCCGAGTCGTCGATCAGCAGGATGACATTAGGCGGCACGGCGGCGGCACTGAGCAAGGGCGAATCCGACGGCGTGAACGCATAGGCCGGAGCGGTCAGATATAAACCCGCAAGCAATCCCGCGAACCACGACCACCCACCAGAGCGTCGTTCAGTACTTCGCATAGACACTCTCCACCACACTGCGTGAACTGCCGGCGATGCCGACCGCCGTGACCCGGTACAGCGTCGCCGAGGTATTGCTCGGGACGTTCACCGCAGTGAGCGTGGTGCCGATGTTCTGTACCCCGTAGAAACCGCTGCCGGCAGCGATCCAGGTCACCCCGGACGTCGAATTGAAGCCCGCCGCACTGACCACCGATGACTCCGCCGGCGGTGCGCACTGGGTGGCATTGGCACACACCGCCAGCGAATAGCTGCTCAGTTGCACCGCACTTTCACCGATTCGCAGCGCTGCCTCGGCGGTCTGGAACGACTGATTGCGCAGGCTTACGCTGCCGGCCATCTTTTCCTGCAGGTTGGCGCTCTGCATCGATGACAGGCCGATCACCGTCAGGAGTAGCAGAAACACCAGGCTGACCAGCAGCACCATGCCACGCTGGGTTCTTCGTTGATGCAGAGAAACATTCATCCGCCGGCCCTCACTGCAAGCGGTTGCGCAGAGCGGCAACCACGTTGAAGGTCTGGTTGGCGACCCGGTTGTTCGGGTCGGTAAGGGTCAGGGTCAGGCGTACGCTGCGGATCCGTGCCGGATCGCCGGGGTTGCTGCTGTAGGTCGAGGCAGA
Organism: Pseudomonas sp. BW7P1; assembly: GCF_024981055.1. Taxonomy (NCBI): domain Bacteria; kingdom Pseudomonadati; phylum Pseudomonadota; class Gammaproteobacteria; order Pseudomonadales; family Pseudomonadaceae; genus Pseudomonas; species Pseudomonas sp. BW7P1. The sequence continues at coordinate 5,402,637 of NZ_CP103374.1, forward strand.
GACATCCGTCGCCGAAGCGGCGAGCCCGAACATCACCGTAAATGCACTGACGTTGTTCACCAATACCTGCTGGGTCGGCGTACCGCTACCGGTGCCCATCAGGATCTGGTTGTTGCTGAAGCTGTAGATCAGACGGCGGATCGGGAATGCGATTTGCCCGGCCGCCGGCGTCTGCAGGTTGCTGTAGGCCGTTGCGCTGTTGCGGCAATCGGAAATCACCGTCCAGGTCGGTGTTCCCCCGCCACTGCCAACGTCGGCGGTGACCAGCGTCAACTTGAGATTGGTGTTGTCCCAACTGATCGGCGTGATCTGTGCAGCATTGAAATCACCGCCGGTGCTGGAATCGGTAATGGTCCCAAGGCAGCCGAACATCCCGACCATGCGAATTTCCTGAATCATCTTGCTCAGCACGAACCGGGCATCTTCCTGCATGGCCGCAGAGGTGTTCTGGCTGACGTAGGTATTTTTCGCCGTCAGAAATGTCTGCACGACGCCCAGCACAATGATCAGCCCCAGCGCCAGGGCGATGAGCATTTCGATCAGACCGAAACCCCGGTTATGGCGCTTCATGGCGACGCCACCGGATCGACCGTGGCCCGGCTGGTCAGGACAAAACTGCGCGGGGCGCTCGCGGTGTTGGCGGCCCGCGAGTCACTCCAGTTGATGGTGATGGTGTACACCCGCTGGTTCAGGGTGATGCTGCCGGTGGCGGTCGGTCCGCCGAAATTCACGATATTGGCGGTGAAGTCGTAGAGGTCCTGATCCCGGGTGACATTCAGGTTGCCCGAGGTCGGCGGCGTCACGGTGTAATCGGCTCCGGAGTTGGCACGAATGCGGTCCATCATGTCGTAGGCGATGAAACTGGCCTGACTGGTCATCCGCGAGCTGTCGGTGTATTTCAGCGCATTGAGCTGAACCGCCGCCGCCCCCAGCAAGCCGACCGTCAGCACCAGCAATGCCACGAGGATTTCGATCAGCGACATGCCTTCCTGTGCAACTCTGCTCCCTGCCCTCATCCGCAGCTTCCACCCGATTGAATTCGTCCGTTCAGACACACGTTCAGCGTCCTGCTTTGGGTTCCCAGCGTATAGCTGAACACCACCGCCGTGGACGGTGCCGCCAGTCCCCCCAGATTGTTGAAATCCAGCGCGTTCACTCCTGAGGTTAGCGTCAGAGTGGCGCCGCTGCTCATCGCTGGAACAACCCGCAATACATTGGCCGAAGTGCCAGTACTGTCGTAGACCGACAATTCGCCGGTCCAGACGCTGCCCCCGGCCGTCGGGCGCAAACGGATGGTGGTCCCGCGGTCGATGGCCTCCAGTCGTGCATAGTTGAGCGCCCGCTGCAGGTCGCCGACTTCGGTATCGGCCTTGCTGCTCTGTATCGATCGGGTAAACGCCGGTACGGCCATCGTGATCAGGATCACAACCAATGCGACCGCCACCAGCAACTCGATCAGCGTGAAACCTTTTGTACGATGATCCATCGATGCCCTCCGTTGCCGTCGGCTATACCTGCCCTGTAAACCTAGAACATTCGACCGGGTTACGTCGGTTGATTTGCCCTGCCCGGCGCACGGATCGCGTCGCACACCCCGCTTCAAGGAGGAAATGCTCATGCCGCAACAGGGATTCAGTCTGGTCGAACTGCTCATGGGACTGGCGATCGGCGCGATTGTTCTGTCACTGGTCAGTCCGGCGCTCGCCACGCTGAAGGAGTCGAACCATCGGCAGCAGGCCGCCGAGTCACTGATCAGCGGGATCCGCAATGCCCGCAGCCAGGCGATCACACGCAATCAGACCGTAGTGATTCACGGCATCGACGGGGATTGGAGCCGGGGCTGGCGGATCATTCTGGATGTCAGTGGCAAGGGGCCGGAAGACAGCAGCAATCCGCTGCTGGTCGAGCACGCCAGCGATGGGCGAATACCCATTGTCGGCAACTGGTTCGTCAGTCGGTACATACGGTTCAGCAGTCTGGGGCAACCGCTGATGCCCGGGCGGGCGTTTCAGGCAGGAAAACTACATATCTGTTCGAGCCGCGAGCCGGTCAGCCAGCTTCAACTGGTGCTGGCGGCGACCGGTCGCGTGCGCCTGACCAGCGAAAAGGCTGAACAGGCGCTGTGCCGAAAGGATAAAGCGTTCAGATCGAGCGGACGCGCAGCTCTTTAGGCATAGAGAAGGTGATGTTCTCTTCTCGCCCGGCCAGTTCGTCGGCACCGGTGGCACCCCAGGCCTGCAATTGCTGGATCACGCCGCGCACCAGCACTTCCGGCGCGGAAGCCCCCGCGGTAATACCGATACGCTCGACACCATCGAACCAGCTTTTTTGCAGGTCTTCGGCGCCATCGATCAGGTAGGCCGGCGTAGCCATGCGCTCGGCCAGCTCACGCAGACGATTGGAGTTGGAGCTGTTCGGGCTGCCGACCACCAGCACCACGTCGCATTCGTCGGCCAGTTGCTTGACCGCATCCTGGCGGTTTTGCGTGGCATAGCAGATGTCGTCCTTGCGTGGCCCGCCGATGGCCGGGAAACGCGTGCGCAGGGCATCGATGACCCGGCTGGTGTCATCCATCGACAGCGTGGTCTGGGTGACGAAGGCAAGTTTCTCCGGGTTACGCACCTGCAATTCGGCCACATCCTCTTCGTCTTCGACGAGGTAGATGGCACCGCCATTGCTGGCGTCGTACTGGCCCATGGTGCCTTCGACTTCCGGATGTCCGGCGTGGCCGATCAGGATGCATTCGCGACCGTCGCGGCTGTATTTCGCAACTTCGATGTGCACCTTGGTCACCAGCGGACAGGTGGCGTCGAACACTTTCAGGCCACGGCCTGCAGCTTCGGTGCGTACCGCTTGCGAGACGCCATGGGCACTGAAGATCACGATGACGTCGTCCGGCACCTGATCCAGCTCTTCGACGAAGATCGCGCCACGACTGCGCAGGTCTTCGACGACGAATTTGTTGTGCACCACTTCATGACGCACATAGATCGGCGGCCCGAAGACTTCCAGGGCGCGGTTGACGATTTCGATCGCCCGGTCCACACCGGCGCAGAAGCCACGGGGGTTGGCGAGTTTGATTTGCATGCTGTGCCTCGTGTCTTGCGCGCGAAGGATTCAGATCAATGCAGGAGCCGGTCCGGCCCCTGCAGAACAGCGTTTACAGCGCTTTGACGGAAAAGATTTCCACGTCAAAGGTCAGCGTCTTGCCGGCCAGCGGATGGTTGAAGTCGACGGTCACCTGCGCGTCATCGAATTCCTTCACCACACCCGGCAGCTCAGTATTGGCCGCATCGTTGAAGATCACCAGCAGACCCGGCGACAGCTCCATGCCCGCGAACTGCGAACGCGGCATGACCTGCACGTTTTGCGGGTTCGGCTGGCCGAACGCGTTTTCCGGCTCGATGGTCAGCGTGCGCTTGTCTCCGGCCTTGAAACCGAACAGCGCCGCTTCGAAACCCGGCAACAGGTTGCCGTCGCCGACCTTGAAGGTCGCCGGGGCCTTGTCGAAAGTGCTGTCGACCGTGTCGCCGTTCTCCAGGCGCAATGCAAAGTGCAAGGTGACTTCCGTGTTCTGGCCGATGCGTTGCTCAGCCAATACCTGTTCAGTCATGAACGGTTTCTCCGGATTTCTTGGATTTGAACATGTCCAGTGCCAGCATCACTGCACCCACGGTAATGGCGCTGTCGGCGAAGTTGAACGCCGGGAAGTACCAGCGGTTCTGCCAGTGCACCAGAATGAAATCGATCACATGGCCGAGTGCAATGCGGTCATACAGATTGCCCAGCGCGCCGCCCAACACCAGCGCCAGCGCAATGGCCAACCAGGTTTCGTTGCGGCCCAGACGCTTGAGCCAGACCACCAGCACTGCGCTGACGACCACCGCGATCAGGGCGAACAGCCAGCGCTGCCAGCCGGAGCTGTCAGCCAGGAAGCTGAATGCAGCGCCGGTGTTGTAGGCCAGGGTCCAGCTGAAGTAATCGGGAATGATCACGATCTGCTGGTACATCTCGAGCTTGCCTTCGAAGTAGAACTTGCTGGCCTGGTCGATGACCAGTACCAGCACGCTCAACCAGAGCCAGCTCAGCCGTCCGAAACGGCCAAGGGAATCAGGCATAGTGACGAACCTCGCCGGCGCCATCGATGTTGTCCACGCAACGGCCGCAGATTTCCGGGTGCTCCGGGTTCACACCGACGTCTTCGCGGCAGTGCCAGCAACGGGCGCATTTCGGGAAGGCCGATTTGACGATCTTCAGCTTCAGGCCGCTGACTTCGGTGGCCACGGCATCGGCCGGAGCCTGCACGAACGGCGCAACGCTGGCAGTCGAGGTGATCAGTACAAAGCGCAGTTCGTTGCTCAGCCTGGCCAGGTCGGCACTCAGCGCGTCTTCAGCGTACAGCGTCACTTCGGCCTGCAGGTTGCCACCAACGGCTTTTGCCGCACGCTGGATCTCCATCTCTTTGTTGACCGCCACCTTCACTTCCATGATGCGATCCCAGTAGGCGCGACCCAGTTCGAAGCCTTCCGGCAACTCGGTCAGACCTTCGTACCAGGTGTTGAGCATCACCGACTCGTTGCGCTCGCCCGGCAGGTATTGCCACAGTTCGTCGGCGGTGAAGGCCAGGATCGGCGCGATCCAGCGCACCAGCGCTTCAGAGATGTGGAACAGCGCGGTCTGGCACGAACGACGGGCCTTGCTGTCGGCACCGGTGGTGTACTGGCGGTCCTTGATGATGTCGAGGTAGAAACCACCCAGCTCCTGCACGCAGAAGTTGTGGATCTTCGAGTACACGTTCCAGAAACGGTATTCGCCGTAGTGCTCCTGCAGTTCGCGTTGCAGCAACAGGGTGCGATCCACCGCCCAGCGATCCAGTGCCAGCATGTCTTCGGCCGGCAGCAGGTCCTTGGACGGATCGAAACCGGTCAGGTTGGAAAGCAGGAAGCGCGCAGTGTTACGGATGCGGCGGTAGGCGTCCGCGCTGCGTTGCAGGATCTGCTCGGATACGGCCATTTCGCCGGAGTAATCGGTCGAAGCGACCCACAGACGCATGATGTCGGCACCCAGGGTGTCGTTGACTTTCTGCGGCGCGATCACGTTGCCCAGGGACTTGGACATCTTGCGGCCGGACTCGTCCACGGTGAAGCCGTGGGTCAGCAGCTCGCGGTACGGCGCGTGGTTGTCGATGGCGCAACCGGTCAGCAGGGAAGAGTGGAACCAGCCACGGTGCTGGTCGGAGCCTTCCAGGTACAGGTCGGCACGCGGGCCGGTTTCGTGGCCCATCGGGTGCGAACCGCGCAGCACGTGCCAGTGCGTGGTGCCGGAGTCGAACCAGACGTCGAGGGTGTCATTGATCTTGTCGTACTGCGCCGCTTCATCGCCCAGCAACTCGGCAGCGTCCAGCTTGAACCAGGCCTCGATGCCTTCGTTTTCGACGCGCTTGGCGACTTCCTCCATCAGCTCGACGGTGCGTGGGTGCAGTTCGCCGCTTTCCTTGTTCAGGAAGAACGGGATCGGCACGCCCCAGTTGCGCTGACGGGAGATGCACCAGTCCGGACGGTTGGCGATCATCGAGTGCAGACGCGCCTGGCCCCAGGCCGGCACGAACGAGGTCTCTTCGATGGCCTTGAGCGAGCGCTGACGCAGGGTGTCTCCGGATACCGGCTCCTTGTCCATGCCGATGAACCACTGCGCGGTGGCGCGGTAGATCAGCGGGGTCTTGTGGCGCCAGCAGTGCATGTAGCTGTGCTCGATGACCGTGGTGTGCATCAGCGCACCGACTTCGGTCAGTTTGTCGACGATGGCCGGGTTGGCTTTCCAGATGAACTGGCCGCCGAAGAACTCCAGCGACGGCACGTAAACGCCGTTGCTCTGAACCGGGTTGAGGATGTCGTCGTTGACCATGCCGTATTTCTTGCAGGTCACGAAGTCATCCACGCCGTAGGCCGGAGAGGAGTGAACCACGCCGGTGCCCGCGCCCAGTTCCACGTAGTCGGCCAGGTACACCGGCGACAGACGGTCATAGAACGGATGACGGAAATTGATCAGTTCCAGCGCCGAACCCGGTGCGGTGGCCAGCACGGTGCCTTCGACGCCGTAACGGGTCAGGCAGGATTCGACCAGCTCTTCGGCCAGAACCAGCAACTTGTCGCCGATATCGACCAGCGCGTAAGTGAATTCCGGATGAACGTTCAGCGCCTGGTTGGCCGGAATGGTCCACGGGGTGGTGGTCCAGATCACGATCGAGGCAGGCTTGCTCAGCGACGGCAGACCGAACGCAGCGGCCAGTTTGGCTTCGTCGGCGATCGGGAAGGCCACGTCGATGGTCGAGGACTTCTTGTTCTCGTACTCGACTTCCGCTTCGGCCAGGGCCGAACCGCAGTCGAAGCACCAGTTCACGGGCTTGAGGCCCTTGAACACGAAACCGCCCTTGACGATTTCGGCGAGGGCACGGATTTCACCGGCTTCGTTCTTGAAGTCCATGGTCTTGTACGGGTTGGCGAAATCGCCCAGCACGCCCAGACGGATGAATTCGGTCTTCTGCCCTTCGATCTGCTCGGTGGCGTAGGCACGGCACAGCTCGCGGGTCTTTTCCGCCCCCAGGTTCTTGCCGTGGGTCACCTCGACCTTGTGTTCGATCGGCAGGCCATGGCAATCCCAGCCCGGGACATAAGGCGCGTCGAAGCCCGACAGGGTCTTCGAGCGGATGATCATGTCCTTGAGAATCTTGTTCAGTGCGTGACCGATGTGGATCGTACCGTTGGCGTACGGAGGGCCGTCGTGCAGGACGAACTTCGGACGATCCTTGCCAATCTCGCGCAACTTTCCGTACAGGCCAATACTGTCCCAGCGCTGCAGGATCTGCGGTTCGCGCTGTGGCAGGCCGGCCTTCATTGGGAAGGCGGTGTCCGGAAGGTTAAGCGTGGCTTTATAGTCGGTCATTTAAGGCTCTTCATTAGCGATGGGCGCTAGGTGCGGCTAGTGCACGGGCGGCGGCGACATCCGCAGCGATCGCCGCTTTCAATGCCTCAAGGGAGGCGAAACGCTGCTCTTCACGCAGCTTCTGGTGGAAAACCACCGTCAGACGCCGGTCATACAGATCGCCGGCAAAATCCAGAAGGTGTACTTCAAGGTGGGCCTTGCCATCACCTTGAACCGTGGGCCGTACGCCGATGTTGGCGACGCCGGGCCAGGTCTTGCCGTCGATCTCCACGTCTACCAGATAAACTCCGGTAAACGGCACGCGACGGCGCTTGAGTTGTATGTTCGCCGTGGGCGTACCCAACTGGCGGGCCAGTTTCTGGCCATGCAGCACGCGACCGGCAATCCGGTACGGGCGGCCCAGCAGACGCTCGGCCAGAGCAAAGTCGGCGGCGGCCAACGCGTTGCGCACCTGGGTGCTGCTGACGCGAATGCCGTCCAGCTCGACGGTTTGCGCGGCCTCCACGGTAAAACCGTGAACCTGCCCGGCCTGCAGCAGAAAATCGAAATCGCCGAGGCGGTCGCAGCCGAAACGGAAATCGTCGCCGACCTCCAGATGCTGCACGCCCAGACCATCCACCAGAATCGTATCGACGAATTCACTGGCGCTGAGTTTGCTCAAGCGCTGGTTGAACGCCAGGCACAAGACCCTGTCGACACCTTCGGCGGCCAGCAGCTGCAGCTTGTCGCGCAAGCGGGCCAGACGCGCCGGCGCGGTTTCCGGAGCGAAAAACTCCCGTGGCTGCGGCTCGAATATCACCACGCAGCTGGGTACGCCCAACTCGAGCGCACGCTCACGCAGTCGGCCCAGGATAGCCTGGTGACCACGGTGAACACCGTCAAAGTTGCCAATGGTGGCGACGCAGCCCCGATGCTGGGGGCGCAAGTTGTGAAGGCCTCGAACCAGCTGCATAACGCGCTTCTTGCTCATAAAGTGGCCGATTATAACCACACACGACGGCCGACGACAGGCAACACCGTAACCCAAAGTGATCGAGCCGACAAAACCGCCGGCCCGCGCCCGCCAATCAAGGGTGAAATCTCAGTTCAACGCCTTGCGATTGAAGTCGCGCAAACGGAAACCGAGCGCCAGCAACATGCCGAAGTACGCAACGACGCCGGCAACCACCAGCACGCCCAGGCGCAGGAAGCGCTCCAGCATGTGGCCTTGATCCCACGCCGGCATGAAATGCATGCCGAGCAACAGCACCGCCGACATCACCGCCACCGCACACAACAACTTCAATGCGAACTTCAGCCAGCCTGGCTGTGGCTGATACATCCGCTGCTTGCGCAGTTGATAGAACAGCAACCCGGCATTCAGGCAGGCACCGGCACTGATTGCCAGGGCCAGACCGGCATGGGCCAGCGGGCCGATCAAGGCCAGGTTGAACAACTGCGTGACGATCAGAGTGAAGATGGCGATTTTTACCGGCGTACGGATGTTCTGTTGCGCATAAAAACCCGGTGCCAGCACCTTGATCACGATAATCCCGAGCAGTCCGACAGAATAGGCAATCAGCGCCCGCTGGGTCATGGCCGCATCAAACCCGCTGAACTGACCGTACTGGAACAGTGAAACGGTCAGGGGTTCGGCCAGAATGCCCAGCGCCAGCGCACACGGAAGTACCAGCACGAAGCACAGGCGCAAACCCCAGTCGAGAATGCGCGAGTATTCGTGACGATCCTTGCTGGCGTAGGTCTTGGCCAGGGTCGGCAGCAGAATCGTGCCCAGCGCCACGCCCAGTACGCCGGACGGCAACTCCATCAGGCGATCGGCGTAATACATCCACGACACCGAGCCTGCCACCAGGAACGAAGCGAAAATGGTGTTGATGATCAGGGAGATCTGACTGACCGAGACACCGATGATCGCCGGCAGCATCTGCTTCATGACGCGCCAGACACCGGTATCGCGCAGGTTAAGCCGCGGCAGCACCAGCATGCCGATCTTTTTCAGGTGCGGCAGCTGATAGAGCAACTGCGCCAGGCCACCGACCAGCACCGCCCAGCCGAGGGCCATGACCGGTGGATCGAAGTACGGCGTCAGGAACAGCGAAAACACGATCATGCTGACGTTGAGCAGGGTCGGCACGAATGCCGGCACCGAGAACCGGTTCCAGGTGTTGAGAATCGCCCCCGCCAGGGACGACAGAGAGATCAGCAATATATAAGGAAAGGTCACCCGCAACAGATCGGAGGTCAGTCGGAATTTCTCCGGCGTATCGGTGAAACCCGGTGCAGTGGCCCAGATCACCCAGGGCGCTGCGATCATGCCCAGCGCCGTCACCAGCGCCAGCACCAGAGTCAGAAGCCCGGAGACATAGGCGATAAAGGTGCGAGTGGCCTCTTCGCCCTTCTGACTTTTGTACTCGGCCAGAATCGGCACGAATGCCTGGGAAAACGCCCCCTCGGCAAAGATTCTGCGCAGCAGGTTCGGCAGTTTGAAGGCAATAAAAAAGGCGTCGGTCGCCATTCCGGCGCCAAACGTACGCGCGATGAGCGTGTCGCGGACAAACCCGAGAACCCGGGAAAGCATCGTGATAGAGCTGACGGCGGCCAACGATTTGAGCAGATTCATTGAAGGAACTTGTGCCTGTCGATAAACAGCAGGCGAACAATGCGCCTACTTGTGCGATACTCCGCGCCGCAACAGCACAGAGCCAAAGCTCGCGAGTTTACAGGTCACACGCCGGAAAGAAATATCCCGTCGCACCACGCCTACCACTTAGCGGAACGTTTCAAGCGCCCTTGACAAGACTTCAACTCATCGGCATGATTCGCGGCCTATTTTGTTTGCTATTTCCTAAAAAGTCTTTCGAGGAGCTCGACGGTGGCCAACTCACCTTCCGCCAAAAAACGTGCAAAACAGGCTGAGAAGCGTCGCAGCCACAACGCCAGCCTGCGTTCCATGGTTCGTACCTACATCAAGAATGTAGTTAAAGCCATCGACGCAAAAGACGCTGAAAAAGCTCAAGCTGCATACGTTCTGGCTGTGCCAGTTATCGACCGCATGGCCGATAAAGGCATCATCCACAAGAACAAGGCTGCTCGCCACAAGAGCCGCCTGAATGGTCACGTCAAGGCACTGAAAGCAGCTGCCTGAGCGACGTAATCATAAAAAACCGACCCAAGGGTCGGTTTTTTATTGCCTGCAATCCGGTGAAGCAGCAGCAAAAAAAAGAGGAGTCACACGACCCCCCCCCTTCTGATACCGATTAATGGACTGACGCCCACGGCAGAATCGGAATCGCTGTCACCGCATTCTGCGGACTGCCCTCGATCAGACGATCACTGTAGACCAGATACACCAGCGTATTGCGCTTCTTGTCGAGAAAACGCACCACCTGCATGGTCTTGAATACCAGTGAAGTGCGCTCCTTGAACACCTCTTCACCATCCTTCAACTCACCCTTGAAGTTGATGGGCCCGACCTGACGGCAAGCGATGGACGCTTCCGCACGGTCCTCGGCCAACCCCAAGCCACCCTTCACGCCTCCGGTCTTGGCGCGCGACAGATAGCAGGTCACACCCTCGACCTTCGGATCGTCGAACGCCTCGACCACGATCCGGTCGTTCGGCCCGACAAACTTGAACACCGTCGACACCTGGCCGATTTCTTCAGCCGAAGCCAGCAATGGCAACGCCATCAGCAAGCCCAACAATCCTTTTGCCATGCGCATCGCGCTTTTCCTCAGACCAGAATCAGATTGTCACGGTGAACCAGCTCCGGCTCAGCCATGTAACCCAGCAAACCGACAATCGCATCCGACGATTGACCGATGATTTTTTGTGCTTCCAGCGCACTGTAGTTGGCCAATCCGCGAGCGATCTCACGACCGTCCGGCGCCACGCAAACCACCATCTCACCGCGACGGAAACTGCCTTGAACCAGCTTGACGCCGACCGGCAGCAGACTCTTGTGACCTTCGGACAGCGCAGAAACGGCGCCGTCATCCAGTACCAGCGTGCCCCGGGTCTGCAAGTGGCCGGCCAGCCACTGCTTGCGCGCCGCCAGCATGCCGCGTTCAGGCGACAACAGCGTACCAATGCGCTCGCCCGCCTTCAGACGATCGAGCACCCGCTCCAGACGACCACCGACAATAATGGTGTGCGCCCCGGAGCGCGCCGCCAGACGCGCCGCACGCAGCTTGGTCTGCATGCCACCGCGCCCCAGCGCACCACCGGTACCGCCCGCCACCGCATCCAGGGTCGGATCATCGGCACGCGCTTCGTAAATCAGCTGAGCATCGGGATTGCTGCGCGGATCGGCGTCGAACATGCCATCACGATCAGTCAGGATGACCAGCAGATCAGCCTCGACCAGGTTGGCCACCAGCGCCGCCAGCGTGTCGTTGTCGCCGAAACGGATTTCATCGGTGACCACCGTGTCGTTTTCGTTGATCACCGGAATGACTTTCAGCTCGACCAGCGCACGCAAGGTGCTGCGGGCGTTCAGGTAGCGCTTGCGGTCGGACAGGTCATCATGGGTCAGGAGAATCTGCGCCGTGTGCCGGTCATGCTCGGCGAAGCTTGATTCCCACGCCTGCACCAGCCCCATCTGACCGATTGCCGCAGCAGCCTGGAGCTCGTGCATCGCACTGGGTCGTGCGGTCCAGCCCAAACGGCTCATGCCGGCCGCCACCGCCCCGGAGGACACCAGCACCAACTCGACGCCAGCCTCATGCAAGGCCACCATCTGCTCGACCCAGACACCCATCGCCTTGCGATCCAGGCCCTTGCCATCCGCTGTCAGCAAAGCGCTGCCGATCTTCACGACCCAACGCTGCGCACCTGTCACTTTGCTCCGCATCATCTTCAACCTTAGCTTGAGGGCAGCGCGACCCAGCGCTGCCCGTGACGTTATTCGTGGTTACTCGTGACCAACAATCGATTTCCAGATACCAAAACGCCGCTCGATTGAGCGGCGCTTAAGTTTACTTCAACGAATCAGTCACGCACGTAAATGATTTCCGGACCGTCTTCGTCATCCACGTCTTCTTCATCCCAGTCATCGTCACCGATGTCATGGACCGACTTCACGCCGCTACGACGCAGGGCACGCTTGTCGTCCAGCGCCTGCAACTGTGCACGAGCCTCATCTTCGATGCGCTGATCGAGATCGGCCAACTCTTCCTTGTAGGCCGGATCACTGGCCAGACGATCTGCGCGATCTTCCAGATAACGCATGATGTCGCGCGTCAGGCGCTCGGTACCTTCTTTGGCAATGGCCGAGATCACGTAGACCGGGCCTTCCCACTGCAGACGCTCGACAATTTCCTTCACGCGCTCTTCGTGCTCTTCCTCGAGGATCTGGTCGCACTTGTTCAGCACCAGCCAGCGATCACGCTCAGCCAGGGATGGACTGAACTTGATCAGCTCGTTGACGATTACTTCAGCGGCGTCCGGCGCACTGCTTTCGTCCAGCGGCGCCATGTCCACGAGATGCAGCAACAGACGGGTACGCGCCAAGTGTTTGAGGAAGCGGATGCCCAGACCGGCACCGTCGGAAGCGCCTTCGATCAGGCCCGGAATGTCGGCGATGACGAAACTCTTCCAGCGATCGACGCTGACCACACCCAGGTTTGGCACCAGCGTAGTGAACGGGTAATCGGCAACTTTCGGCTTGGCAGCCGAAACGGAACGAATAAAGGTACTTTTGCCGGCGTTCGGCAGACCCAGCAGACCGACGTCAGCCAGCACCTTCATCTCCAGCTTCAGATCACGCTGCTCACCCGGCTTGCCAGGCGTCGTCTGACGTGGCGCGCGGTTGGTACTGGATTTGAAACGAGTGTTGCCCAGACCGTGCCAACCACCCTGCACCACCATCAGCTTCTGACCGGACTTGGTCAGGTCGCCAATGACCTCCTGGGTAGCCGAATCGATGATCGTGGTACCGACCGGTACGCGCAGGATCAGGTCTTCGCCCTTCTTGCCGGTGCAGTCGGTGCTGCCGCCGTTGGAACCACGCTCGGCCTCGAAGTGACGGGTGTAACGGTAGTCCACCAGGGTGTTCAGGTTTTCGTCGGCCATCATGAAGATGGAACCGCCGTCACCACCGTCACCACCGTTCGGGCCACCGTTTTCAATGAATTTTTCCCGACGGAAACTCATGCAGCCATTGCCGCCGTCGCCAGCCTTTACGCGGATCGATACTTCATCAACAAACTTCATAACCAACGCCTCTCGCCGTACGGACGAGCCGAAAAACAATCAAGACATAAGACTCTTGCAAAAATGAGCGCAGCGACCCCAAACCACGACCTGCATCGTACGCCGGCAGCCCATACAAACAGCTTTGCAAGAGACTCACCCCACAAACGAAAAAGCCCCGTCGCAAGACAGGGCTTCTCCAGCACTCTCGCAGTTAGGCTGCGACAACGCTCACGTAACGACGACCGAAGGCGCCTTTGACTTCAAACTTGATCACGCCTTCGATTTTCGCGAAGAGGGTGTGATCCTTGCCCATGCCAACGCCGTAGCCAGCGTGGAACTGGGTGCCGCGCTGACGCACGATGATGTTGCCGGCCTTGATGGCCTGGCCGCCATACATCTTCACGCCAAGGCGTTTGGCTTCTGAGTCGCGACCGTTACGGGTACTACCACCAGCTTTTTTGTGTGCCATGAGTTCAATTCTCCTAGTGAGGAATTAGGCTGTATTAAGCCTGAATACCGGTGATTTTGATCTCGGTGAACCACTGGCGGTGGCCCATACGCTTCATGTGGTGCTTGCGGCGACGGAACTTGATGATGCGGACTTTATCGTGACGACCTTGGGAGATCACTTCAGCCTTGACGGTTGCGCCAGCAACAACAGGTGCGCCGATGTTCACGTCGTCGCCATTGGCGACCAACAGAACGCGGTCAAAAGTCACGGATTCGCCAGTAGCGACTTCCAGTTTTTCGATCTTCAGGTATTCACCTTCAGCGACCTTGTATTGCTTACCGCCGGTAACGATTACTGCGTACATGGTATTTCTCCGATAATCCTGCTCACCCAGCTCTTTATAAGAAGAGGTATTGGCTGGCATGGCTGCATGGGGCTGGAACGGCCCAAGTGCAATTGCGTAAGGCAGGTGCTGCCCAGGAAGTTCAGGGTGCGCGATTGTACGCAAGCTGCAAGCGCCACGCAAGGGGCCGTCCATCGCGCCTTGACAGGCCCGGATGTGGGTCCTAGCATGCCGCGCAACCCTTCTGGAGCACCTGTCGCTGATGCAACCCCAAGCTTTCTACCGCGCGGTGGCGGACGATTTTAGCGCCGTCGACGGCATCATCAAGAAGCAGCTGACTTCCCGAGTGCCGCTGGTATCGAAAATCGGCGATTACATCACGTCGGCCGGCGGCAAACGCCTGCGTCCTTTATTGGTGCTGCTGTGCGGCAAGGCCCTGGGGCGCGAAGGCGACGACCTGCGCCTGCTGGCCGCCACCATCGAATTCCTGCACACCGCCACCCTGCTGCATGACGACGTGGTCGACATGTCAGGCATGCGCCGTGGCCGTTCGACCGCCAACGCCATGTGGGGCAACGCCCCGAGCGTGCTGGTCGGCGATTTCCTGTACTCGCGCTCGTTCGAGATGATGGTCGAACTGGGCTCGATGCCGGTGATGAAGATACTGTCCCAGGCCACGCGCATCATCGCCGAAGGTGAAGTGCTGCAACTGTCCAAGGTCCGTGACGCCAGCACCACCGAAGAAACCTACATGGAAGTCATCCGCGGCAAGACCGCGATGCTCTTCGAAGCCTCGACCCACAGCGCTGCGGCGCTGGCCGGTGCGACTGCCGAGCAGAGCGAAGCCCTGCGCACCTTCGGCGATCACCTGGGCGTGGCGTTCCAGCTGGTCGACGACCTGCTCGACTACAAGGGCGACGCCGAAACCCTGGGCAAGAACGTCGGTGACGATCTGGCCGAAGGCAAGCCGACCCTGCCGCTGATCTACACCATGCGTGAAGGCACGTCGGAACAGGCCGCACTGGTGCGCCAGGCGATCCAGAAAGGCGGGATCGAAGACCTGGAAAGCATCCGCGTTGCCGTGGAAGCGTCCGGTTCGCTGGAATACACCGCACAATTGGCCCGAGACTATGTGGCCCGTGCCATCAAGTGCCTCGAGGCGCTGCCGGCCAGCGAGTATCGCGATGCCCTGGTTGAACTGAGCGAGTTCGCGGTCGCCCGCACGCACTGATCAACGGCACGTCATCAAGAAACCGCAGCCACCATTGGAGCCTGCGGTTTTTTGTTGCCTGCCATCCGGGACTAAAACCCTATACAATGTGCGACTTTTAGCGATCCCCTCTTCAAGGAGCCTTAGTGAGCACGTTGCCACCCTGCCCGAAATGCAATTCCGAATACACCTACGAAGACGGCACCCAACTGGTATGCCCGGAGTGCGCCCACGAGTGGTCTGCCGCCGGTGAAGCCGAAGTGGCGTCCGATGATGCCGTGAAGAAAGACTCGGTCGGCAACGTCCTGCAGGACGGCGATACCATCACCGTGATCAAGGACCTGAAGGTCAAGGGCACTTCGCTGGTGGTCAAGGTCGGTACCAAGGTCAAGAACATTCGCCTGTGCGACGGCGATCACGATATCGATTGCAAGATCGACGGCATCGGGCCGATGAAACTCAAGTCCGAATTCGTCAGAAAAGTCTGATCCTGCTGTCTTCCATCCCGCGTCCGTCGCGGGATGGAGTTTCACCTCCTTTCGCAATCCCCCGCAAATACCACGCAATGGCCAACCGCCAGCCGTTTTGACCTTACGCAATCTTTATCCACAAAAAGTCACGAACCGCCAATAGGCGCTTGCTATTTGACGAATAAGAATTATTCTCATTGAAAGCCTTTCAATGGAGATGAGAACCATGACTTATTTGATCGACGCCTGGCTGGATCGCCCGCACCCATACCTCAGGATCCTGCATCGGGAAACCGGTGAAGTATGCGCAGTACTGGAAGAAGAAGCCCTGCACGAATTGCAGGATCAGGGGGATCTGGACGTCAGCGGCCTGAGTTCAAGCGAACCGTTGGTACTCAAGGAGCTGGTGCGCAATCTGTTCCTGTTCTGCTATGCCCGGGCGTTGCGCCCGACCAGTGAAGTGCAGCACAGGATCGAAGTATGAGAACGGCGAAGAAACCCTGCACAAGCCACGCTTGTGCAGGGTAACGGGATTACAGAACGTCGAGCAGCTCGACGTCGAACACCAGAACGCTGTGCGGCGGGATGCTGCCAACGCCTTGAGCGCCGTAAGCCAGTTCGCTCGGCACGTACAGACGCCATTTGCTGCCGGCGTTCATCAGTTGCAGAGCCTCGGTCCAGCCGGCGATCACGCCGCCAACCGGGAATTCTGCAGGCTGGCCACGCTCGTAGGAGCTGTCGAACACGGTGCCGTCGATCAGTGTGCCGTGGTAGTGGGTACGCACGTTGTCTTCACGGGTTGGCTTGGCGCCTTCGCCTTGAGTCAGCACTTCGAATTGCAGACCGGAAGCCAGGGTGGTGATGCCTTCTTTTTTGGCGTTTTCAGCCAGGAACGCACGACCTTCGCCGGCGGCGGCTTCAGCCTTGGCAGCGGCTTCGGCCTGCATGATCTCGCGGATCACCTTGAAGCTGGCGGACAGTTCTTCCTGACCCACACGGCTTGGCTTGCCGGCGAATGCGTCGGTCAGGCCCGCCAGGATGGCTTCCAGGCTGACACCCGGTGGCGGGTTGTCACGCAGCTGGTCACCCAGCTGACGGCCGATACCGTAGCTGACGCGGGTTTCGTCGGTGGACAGATTTACTTCGGACATGACACTGCTCCGCTGTGCGGACGGCCTCAGGACATGCCGTGCGTACACAGCGAGTCCCGGCGCGCCCGGAACCAAAAAGGGCGAGCAGACTAGCACAGATGCCCGCTTATTGGCCTACAGTGCCGAGCGCCACGCCAACGGGACCTTCAGGCTTTCTTCAGCGCTGGCGCCAAGACCGCACATTTCATCGTGCACCGAGGTATGAACCAGATTGAATGGCAGCACCGGAAAGTTATGCAGGATATCCCTGGCATGCTCCACCGACCGCAGCGTCAGCAACTTGCCCTGGGGATCGCTCAGCGGGTAAGCCGCGCCATGCATGCGCGCCTCGAGCAGATAGATGCCGCCTTCCATGGAGATCAGGTTCAACTCATCGACCTTCCTGGCGATGGCAAACGCATTCAATTCTTGCAGGTTCATGAACGCACCTCACGCGGTAGCGGACCGGGACACTTACAGGGATATGCCTCGGCGCCACAAAGCACAAGCCACAAACGACACCGCCCGTCTGTTTCGCAACGGACGGGCGTTTTTTGTTACAGCTGTCGACGACTCATCAGTGCTTGGTGAGCTTGTCCAGGTACCCCATGGCGAATGCCGAAACCACGAAGGTCATGTGGATGATCACGTACCACATCAGATGCTGGGGATCGACGTTCTTGGCGTCCATGAAGATCCGCAGCAGGTGGATCGAGGAAATCGCCACGATCGACGCCGCCACTTTCATCTTCAGCGACGAGGAATCCATGGTGCCCAGCCAGCTGAGCTTCTCCTTGCCCTCATCGATGTTCAGCTCGGACACGAAGTTCTCATAGCCGGAAATCATCACCATCACCAGCAAGCCGCCCACCAGCGCCATGTCGATCAGCGACAGCAACACCAGAATCAGTTCGGACTCGGCCATGGAGAAGACGTTGGGAATGACATGAAACACTTCCTGGAAGAATTTCAATGCCAGCGCCAGCAGCCCGAGGGACAGCCCGATATAGATCGGCGCCAGCAGCCAGCGCGTGGCGTACATTGCATTTTCGATAAAGCGTTCCATTGACTCTCACACAAGGGGGGTTGTAAACGCCGGCGAGTATATCAGCCCCCCATGACAGCCAGAAACCGCCGGGAAATCCGCCACCTGCGTGTGTGTGTCAAAGTTTTTCTGCTAGTGTCCAAACCATTGACAGCCCAGCGACAGTGGACAGGACGACTGGAAATGGATGTGCGATTACCGTTAATGACCGCCGGAATCTGCTTCGCCTTATCGATCGGCGGCTGCTCACCCGGTGAGGAAAAAAAACACCCGCTCAGCCTCGAACAGAAGACCGCGCAGTTCGAACAATCGCTGGACGCCATCACCGACCCGAAACTCAAGGATGCCGTGACCGAACTCGGCGGCTCTTTGTTGCTGCTGGAACGCGCGCAACAGCGACTCGACAGCAAGCCCCCCAGAACCGAATACGGTGAAGACGCTCTCGGCGTAATCAAGCATTATCCGACGCCCCAGGCGCTCGTCGACACCTTCATCAACGGTCTGTTCGTGCTGCACAAGGACGCCAGCTCCGATTACCTCACCGACCTGCAGCCGGTATTCCCCTTCAACCTCAACATTCCCGGCGGGTTCCTGTTTCCCCATGGCGTGGAATGGCAATCGGTGACCCTGAGCAACAAGCGGGTCATCGCCTACCAGCCGGAATGGTCGGAAACCGATCCGGGCATTCAGTTGAGCCCTTCCAGCTCCAACGTCACCAATCCTGACGACCTGACCGTGACCTACCCGTTCATCGAAGGTCTGGACGTCGACAAGAAAACCCGGCCGCGTCCCGTAAGCCTGCAAGGTCAGGTGGAAGTCATCGCGCCGAAACGCCTGCACAGTTTCGATCTGGGCAAAAAGGATGTCGGCAAGACAAGAACCGACGCCAACCTCAGCGTGACCCTGTTGAAGCTGGAAAAGAACTACGCCGAAGTCGAATTCAGTAACAGCCTGCCGCTCGCCCCGGAAGTCGCCAGCACGCCGCTCAATCCGCTGATCGTCCAGGCCCGTGACACGACCGGCCAGTACCTGGTGCGTGCTGGCGCCATCAATGAAAGTCCCGAGCAGATCGACTTCTACCGCAAACAACTGGCGCACCTGCAACAGCAAAAGGCCTGGAGCGAAGACCTCGAAAAACAGCTGAACGATGACCAGCGCACCTTCGAGCAACAGCATTCGCGCCGCTATAACAAGGTCTACTTCAACGGCCCGATCGACACCCTGGAAGTCAGCGTGCTGGATTTCTCCGAGGCGACCGTCACCCGCAAGCCACTGGACCTGCCGATCCGCGAATTCGACGCGCACACCACGGCAAAAACCGTGCAGCCGCTGGATCTGGCGATCACTGTCTACGACGATCAGGCTCCCAACTGGCTCAAGGGGGCGTCACTGACCGAGGATGACCTGAAAAAAAGCATCCATATTCGTCAATCGGTCGAAGAGCCGAGCGCTGCGCGTATCGAGTTCGATCACCGCAAGACCTTCAATGACGAGCTGCTGGGCGACGATCTGAGTCCCGGAGAAAGTCCGGTGACATTCTTCACCGAAAAACACAACGGCAAACTTGATGAGCCGATCGAACTACCGGCCGAGGCCTATCAGGTGGATCCGCTGCAAGCGACCATCACCTACGATTTGAACCTGTTCCCGGAAACACCTGCGGTAGCCGTCGGTTCGATGCCCCTGTTCCTGGCCACCGTGGCGAAACAGTCCTACGAAGCCAGGGCGTTGCCCAAAGGCCTGGAAATCAGGAATAACGAACTGGTGGTCGACCTGAAACTGTTTCCCGCCAGTGAATGGCGATTCTTCGTCAAGGACGATAGCGGCAACTACCTCAAACAGATTCTCTCGGTCAGCCACGACGCGGGCGCAGAAGGCCCGGCGTTGTTTGGCGTGCACTATTTCTACGGCCGCCCGACGCACGTGGAAACCTATCAGCGCACCGACCTCGCCACCGTGCAGTACGGCTTTGAGGTCAAGCTCGAGAAAGCGCAGAGCCAGGGTGCAGCGCCATGATCGGTGCTAATGATCGAAAATGCCGGGACTGCGTCCGCGTCCGCCGTTGATCTGCCGTAACTGGGCTTGCAGGTGCAAGGACCATATCTGCGGATCGTTGGCCAGTTCGTAGCCATGCATCGTCAGGCTTTCGACAATGGTATCGAGGATCGATTCGGCGGCGACCGGCCCGTGAAACGGCCCCTGGG
This sequence comes from Pseudomonas sp. BW7P1, assembly GCF_024981055.1. NCBI lineage: Bacteria > Pseudomonadati > Pseudomonadota > Gammaproteobacteria > Pseudomonadales > Pseudomonadaceae > Pseudomonas > Pseudomonas sp. BW7P1. Next base: position 5,422,627 of record NZ_CP103374.1, read on the forward strand.
CCTTGATGGCGGAAGGTTGTTCACCGGCCATGCCGGCGGCGAAGAGCAACGTCCACATGCCGGTATCGCCGGCCAACGGCTTGACGGCGCATTCGATTCGGGTCACGAGACCCAGGCACTGACGGGTGAGGCAGAGGTTGCGCGACATGGCGGCGACCCTCGGTAAAGCTGGTGTTCAGCCCTTGCTGAAGGACTGTTTCGATCCCGTGATACTGTCGATGTCCTTGAGCTGAGAATAGAAGAAAAGTCCGCCGCGCCAACCGAATGGAACCAGAAGGCGCCGAATGGTCATTGTGTGAATATTGACGCCAGAGTGATGGCACTTTTACCGACGTTCGCGACAAAACAAAATGGGAGCACGAGGCTCCCATTTCTTTGACAGCAGTCTGACTTACGCCGGTTTGGCCTCGGCCAGCGCCTCCTGCGCCAGTTCCTTCTCGGCTTCTTTCAGATCCTCTTCGCTGATCATCTCGGCAATCACCCGCAGACGCTCCACCACCCGCGCGTTGACGCTGCCTTCGGGGAACTCGCCCGCTTCGTTCGGCTCCCCCGCAGGTTCGCCCACCAGCAGGCTCAGTGCTTCATCCGCCTGACGCACCGCATAAACGTGAAATTGCCCGGCACGCACCGCCGCCAACACTTTCTCGTCGAGCATCAGCGTAGCCACGTTGGCTTGCGGAATGATCGCGCCCTGTTCGCCCGTCAGCCCGCGCGCTTCACAGAGACGGAAGAAGCCTTCGATTTTCTCGTTGACCCCGCCCACCGCCTGCACTTCACCGAACTGGTTGATCGAGCCGGTGATGGCGAAGCATTGCTTGAGCGGTGTCTTCGACAACGCCGAAATCAGTGTGCACGCCTCGCCCAGCGATGCACTGTCGCCATCGACATAACCGTAGGATTGCTCCAAAGCGATGCTCGCGGAAATCGCCAGCGGAAATTCCTGAGCGTAACGGCTGCCCAGATACCCGGTGAGAATCATCACGCCCTTGGAGTGGATCGGCTGACCGAGGTTGACCTCACGCTCGATGTCGACGATGCCGCTGCCGCCCGGGTACACCGTGGCGGAAATCCGCGCCGGCACGCCAAACGCCGAGTCGCCGACCTCAAGCACCGTCAGGCCGTTGCACTTGCCGACCGCCGCACCGTCGGTGTCGATCAGGATGATCCCCGCCAGCATGTCGTCGAGAATCCGCGCCGACACACGACCGGTGCGCGTGGCCTTGGCTTTGAGGGCGCGCTCGATGTGGCCGGCGTCGGTCATTTCATCATTGGCCAGGTGCCGGATGAAATCCGCTTCGCTGACCAGCTGGAACAGATCGCCGATCCGCGCCGACAACCGCCCCTGATGCTCGGCCAGACGCGCACTGTAGGTCGCCAGACGCGCCACGGCGTCGGCGGTCAACGGCGCCATGCCCTCCTCCGAGGTTCGGGTTTTCAGCAACTGGGCGAACTGCTCCAGGCTTTCGTCGACCATCGGGATGTCTTCGTCGAAATCCACCAGGACGCGGAACATCTCCTGGAAATCCGGATCGAGGTCCTGCAGCGTGTAATACAACTGACGCGCACCGATGATGATGACTTTGACCTGCAGCGGAATGTGCTGCGGATTGAGTGTCACGGTGGCGAAGCGCCCCATCTCGCTCAGCGGCGATTCCATTTTCAGTTTGCGCGATTGCAGGGCACGCTTGAGTGCATCCCACACAAATGGCTCGCTGAGCATTTTTTCAGCTTCAAGGATCAGGAAACCACCGTTGGCACGGTGCAGCGCACCGGGGCGCAATTGGCGATACGTGGTGTAGAGCGCACCCTGATCGGTGGTGTATTCGATGCGGCCAAACAGGTTTTCATAAGTCGGGTGCGGTTCGAACACCACCGGTGCGCCTCCGCTGTTCGGATGACCGACCACCAGGCTCGGTGCGTATTGCTCTTCCAGCAGCTTGCGCGCCACCGCATCGGTCTTGCTGTCATCGACCAGTTGCTCGACCACCGTTTTCAACAGGTAGACCTGCATCGCCTGCAGGTAACCGCAGACCCCGGCGTTTTCCGCATACTTTTCCGACAACGGCGCGAGCAATGGCTGCAGCGCCAGGGTGATGGTTTCTTCGTTGAGCTGGCGCAACTGGTTGCTCGACTCGCGCTTCCATTGCGGCAAGCTCGCGAGTTCTTCATTCAGGCGCTCTTCGAGGCCGGAAATGTCATCGTGAAAACGCTCGCGCTCGGCTTCCGGCAATTGCGCGAATTCGGCTTCGTCCAGCGCCTTGCCTTCGAGCATCGGCGTGAAGGCGATGTTGCTGCTGTCGCGATACAGGGCGACGTCTTTTTCCAGGGCCAGACGTTCGATGACGTCCAGCGCCTTGTCGTAGCGCTGGTTGAAGGCGCGGTCGATGGCGCTTTTTTTCTGCTGGTAGGACGGGTGCTCGAACACTGCGGGAAACGTCACCAGCAAGTTGTCGATCAGGCCGCTGATGTCGCTGGTGAAAGCGGCAGCGCTGCCCGACGGCAGCTCCAGGGCGCGTGGTTCACGCGGCTCATCGAAGTTGTTGACATAGACCCAGTCCGCCGGGGTCTGCAGGCGCTTGCCTTCGGCCTTCAGGTAGCGTTTGACGAACGAGAAACGGCCGGTGCCGGGCTCGCCCATGACGAAAACGTTGTAACCGGGGCGTGGCATCGCCACACCGAACTGCAAGGCTTCGACCGCGCGTTCCTGGCCGAGCACACCGCGAAAGGGCTCCAGATCATTGGTGGTAGTGAAGCTGAACTGTTCAGCGGAAAACGGACGGGTCAGCGCTTCGGGCGCAAGACGCAAGCTGGCAGCAACAGGATCAGGCATCGGGCTTCCTTAACAATCAGGCGGGGCAGATAGCGGCATTCTGGCGCTGCCCGTGCCCCACTGGCAAGGCGCGCCACCCGACAAAGCTTAGACAACCGGTCATTGCCACGGCCGGTCCGGTGGTGTGGGCTTTATTCCAGATATTGTGTAAAAAATCACGGAACCGCCGGAACGTGCCTAAACTCCAAACTGCGCGGCTGGAACTAATACCGGCCCACTGGCGCCAGAAGGTCTGTACAAAACTCGCCAAACGGCGTTTTGATGTAGAGAGCGGGGCCAGAACCCTGTCCATTGGTACGCACATAAAAGAGAACAAAGCTATGAAACGGATTCTTCTCGGTACTCTCTTCACCGCTGTATCCATCAACGCCATGGCTCAGGCGCCAGGCGGTCCGGATTGCGGCTGGGGCAACATGCTGTTCGAAGGCCAGCGTGGCACCCCCGCTCACTTCCTGGCATCCACCACCAACGGCACCTCGGGCAACGCCACGTTCGGCATGACTTCCGGCACCAACGGTTGCTCCACCAACGCAGCGCTGACCTACGGCGGCAAATCCTGGTTTGCCATGAACGGCATGATGAACGAGCTCTCCGAAGACATGGCCAAAGGCAACGGCGAAGCGCTGACGACCTATGCCGTGGTACTGGGCGTGGCGCCGGAAGACCGTGCGCATTTCGCCGCCGTCACTCACGAGCACTTCCAGCAGATCTTCAGCAAGGCTGACGTGACCGCTGAAGACGTGCATACCAACACCCTGGCCGTGCTGAAAGCAGACCCTCGTCTGGCCAAGTACGCGACTCAGGCTTAAGCTCGACCCCACCCGCTTCCTTCGGGAAGCGGGTTTTGTTTTTTCGACCCGCCCCTCTTTGGGTCTTTTGTTTCTTTCGACTTAAGTTGCCATTTATGCTCAAACGCCTTGCCTGGCTGGCGCTGTGTGTCTGCGCCCCGCTATCCGCCGCGCCTCACATCGACCCTCAACGTTTGCAGCAACTGGCCAACGACCGTTTCTGGATTTCCCTCGGCCATTACGAAACCGCCAAGCTCGGCGGCTGGCGCAGCTACGTCAGCGACAAAAAGTTCTTCCTCGCCCCCGACGGCAACGAACACCCCGACCATGAACTGGCGGCCACCGTCCAGGCGCTGTACGCCCCCGCCAGCCTCGGTGAACAGCACGCCCAGTGCGTTTACCCGGCGCGCACCCGCTGGCTGAAAGAGCGACTCAACCTTCAAGACCTGCCGACGCCGGACTGCGCCGAATTCAAGAAATGGTTCAAGGACGTCTCGCCCCACAGCACGGTGATGATTTTCCCGGCGGCCTACCTCAACAGCCCATCGTCGATGTTCGGCCACACGCTGCTGCGCATCGACCAGGCCGACGTGCAAAGCGACAAGACTTCGCTGCTCAGCTACGCGATCAACTTCGGCGCCTACATCGAAGGCTCCGACAACAGCATCCTGTATGCCTGGAAAGGCCTGATGGGCGGTTATCCCGGCCTGTTCGCGCTGGTGCCGTACCAGGAAAAGCTCTCGGAATACCGCAGCCTGGAAAACCGCGACCTGTGGGAATACCGGCTCAATCTGACGCAGGCGGAAACCGCACGAATGGTCGAGCACGTCTGGGAGCTGAAGCAGATCAAGTTCGATTACTTCTTTTTCGACGAAAACTGTTCCTATCGCCTGCTCGAACTGTTGCAGGTCGCGCGCCCGAGCCTGCGCCTGACCGAGCAATTCCCGCTGACCGCAATTCCCACCGATACCGTCAAGGCCGTGAAGGAAGCCGGGCTGGTCGAGCACATCGAATATCGCCCGTCCCGCGAGCGTGAGTTGCTCAGCCGCGCAGAACCTTTGAACAATGACGAACAGCAATGGGTGCTGAAAGTCAGCGCTGATCAGCAGGTGTTGCAGGACCCGGCCTTCAAGGCCCTGCCCCGCGACCGGCAAGCGCTGATCATCGACGCCGCGTATCGTCTGGAGCGCTACCGCGCCAACGGCCAGGAGCGTGACCCGCAACGGGCGCAGCGCAGTTTTGAACTGCTGCGTGCGATCAACAAGAACCCGGCGCCGGAACTGCAGATCCCGCAACCGGGCCTGCCTGAAGACGGCCACGAGTCCCGCACCTGGCAGGCCGGCCTCGGTACTCGTGGTGACCGCGCGTTCGGCGAATACGGGCTGCGTATGGCCTATCACGACCTCAATGACAACGCCGAAAGCTTTCCCCTCGGTGCGCAGATCGAAATTCTGCAGATGAAGCTGCGCCAGTATGAAGGCAATCACTGGCAATTCCAGCAACTGGATCTGGCGACCATCCGCTCACTGACGCCGCGCAATGCGCTGTTGCAGCCGCTCTCATGGCAAGTCACCGGTGGCCTGGAGCGGGTGCCGGGCAAGCATGACGATGAAAATCTGGTCAGCCATGTCAATGGCGGCGGTGGCGGCACCTGGCAATTGGGTGACGACGTACTCGGTTTTGCCCTCGGTACGGTGCGGATCGAACACAACAATGACTTCGCCGAATTCGTTTCCCCCGCAGGCGGTTTCAATAGCGGCGTGTTGTGGAAAAACCCGTTGGGCAACCTCAGTGTGGAGGCCAAGGGCGATTACTTCTTCAACGGCGAAGTGCGCCGCAGCCTGAGTCTGAACCAGCAATGGGAGTTGTCCCGCAACCTGGGTTTGCGCCTGAGTGCGCAGCGTGAATTCAGCCATCTGGCAACGCCGGAGACCGAAGTGATGCTCGAAGTGAAGTGGTATCACTACTGAGGTTTTGATCTTCCTTTCACACCCCGTCGACGAATCCGCTTCTAGACTTTCCCTGTAAGCCGGAGAATGGCGCGGGAGATTCAGATGTGGCGGTATGCGGGTTTTGTGGGCGCATTGTTGTTGCTGGGTGGCTGTCAGAGCACCCACGAGGATCTGATCGCCAAGGGTTATCCGCCGGCGTTCGCCGACGGTTTCGATGACGGCTGCATCAGCGGTCGCCAGGCGGCCGGTTCGATCAGTGGCGAATTTCGCAAGAACGTGCCGCGCTATCTCAAGGATCCGCAATACGCCGAGGGCTGGAGCGATGGTTTCCGCCAGTGTCAGGCGATGCTGGAAAACAAGGATCGCGAGGAGTATCGCAACGAACACTGGGACGAGCGCGAGCGAGCCTGGCAGCAACAGAAGGATCAGGACGCCGCCCGGGCTTATCGTTCGCAATAGGTCGCATCCAGACATCCGGTGAAACCAAATGCCTGAGACCATGGCCCAACGGTTGTCACAGGAGGTCACCATGAGCCGTGCTTTCGTCAACGAAGATAATGCCGTCGCACAGGCCGACCAGCCGGTCGAACGGCAGGTCAGCAGCCAGCCCAATTACGTCACGCCACAGGGGCTCGCCCAGTTGCAGGCAAAAGTCGCCGAGCTTCAGGCCCTGCACACCGCACAGGCCGCCATGGGCGAGCAGTCCGACCCGCAGCGGCTGGCCGATCTGGAACGGGATCTGCGCTATTTCAACCAACGGGTCGGCAGCGCGCAGGTTGTGCCGATCCCGACATCCAACGAAAAAGTTCAGATCGGCAGCTGGGTGACCTACGCCGACGAGCACAGCACCGAGCGTCGGGTACAGCTGGTCGGTGAAGACCAGGCCGATGCCGCCAACGGCCTGATCAACTGGGCCTCGCCACTGGGCCGCGCTCTGCTTGGCGCACGGCTCAATGACGAAGTGCTGTGGCAACGCCCGGCCGGCAATCAACTGATCGAAGTGATCCGTATCGATCACTCTTGAACCGAGGGGCTTAAACCACGCCCTGCGCCAGCATCGCGTCGGCGACTTTGACGAAGCCGGCGATGTTCGCACCTTTGACGTAGTTGATCCGCCCGTTTTCCTCACCGTAATGCACACAGGCGTGGTGGATCGACTGCATGATCCCGTGCAGCTTGCTGTCCACCTCGCCCGCCGTCCACAGCAGGCGCATGGCGTTCTGCGACATCTCCAGACCGCTCACCGCCACGCCACCGGCATTGGATGCCTTGCCCGGGGCGAACAGGATCCCGGCCTCGATAAAGATATCCACAGCCTCCAGAGTGGTCGGCATGTTCGCGCCTTCGGCCACACAGATGCAGCCGTTGCGCAACAAGGTCCGAGCCGCTTCGGCGTCGAGTTCGTTCTGGGTGGCGCACGGCAGCGCAATGTCGCACGGCAACGCCCATGGCAACTGCCCGGCGCGGAACTCCAGGCCGAATGCCGCGGCCATCTCACTGATCCGCCCACGCTTGACGTTTTTCAGTTCCAGCAGCGCCCGCCACTGTTCTTCGCTCAAGCCGGCCTCGCAATACAGCGTGCCTTCGGAGTCGGACAGCGAAATCACTTTGCCGCCCAGATCCATCACTTTGCGGGCCGCGTATTGCGCAACGTTGCCGGATCCGGAAATTGCCACGCGCTTGCCTGCGACGGTCTGCTCGCGGCGCTTGAGCATTTCCTCGGCGAAATACACGCAACCGAAACCGGTGGCTTCCGGACGGATCAGGCTGCCGCCATAGGTCATGCCCTTGCCGGTCAGCACGCTGGTGAACTGGTTGCTCAGGCGTTTGTACTGGCCGAACAGAAAACCGATCTCCCGGGCACCGACCCCGATATCACCCGCCGGCACGTCCACGTCGGCGCCGATGTGGCGGTACAGCTCGCTCATGAACGCCTGACAGAAACGCATGACTTCGGCGTCGCTCTTGCCCTTCGGATCGAAGTCGGAACCACCCTTGCCACCGCCCATGGGCAACGAAGTCAGGGAATTCTTGAAGGTCTGCTCAAAGGCGAGAAATTTCAGCACGCCCATGTTCACCGAAGGATGGAAACGCAAACCGCCCTTGTACGGGCCGATGGCGCTGTTCATCTGGATGCGGAAACCGCGATTGACCTGCACCTTGCCCTGATCGTCGACCCACGACACCCGGAACACCACTGCCCGTTCCGGCTCGCAGATGCGCTGCAGAATCCCCGAGGTCAGATAGTGCGGATGGGCTTCGAGAAAGGGCCACAGGCTGCGCAGGACTTCTTCGACGGCCTGGTGGAATTCGGGTTGATCCGGATCGCGTTTTTTCAGACGGGCGAGAAAGGAGTCGACGGATTCGATCATGGGAAAGTCTCGGCAGATTTGTTGTCGTTGGATTGAGCCGGACTGTAACAAACAACATGTACACAGCAACAAACAAAAATGTCGCATTTATGAAACCAGATAGTACACATTTTATAAATCAGGCCAGATTGCAGGCAAAAAAAAGCGGAGCCCGAAGGCTCCGCTCTTTCATGCAACCGGCCTGAAATCAGGCCAGTTTCTTGTGGCGTACCCGGTGTGGCTGGGCCGCTGCTTCGCCGAGGCGTTTTTTGCGATCGGCTTCGTACTCGGTGTAGTTGCCTTCGAAGAACACCGCTTGCGAGTCGTCTTCGTACGCCAGGATGTGCGTCGCGACGCGGTCAAGAAACCACCGGTCGTGGGAGATCACAATGGCGGCGCCCGGGAAGTCCAGCAGGGCTTCTTCCAGGGAACGCAGGGTTTCGACGTCGAGGTCGTTGGACGGTTCGTCGAGCAGCAGAACGTTCGCGCCTTCCTTCAGGGTCAGCGCCAGGTGCAGGCGACCGCGCTCACCACCGGACAGGTCCTTGACGAACTTCTGCTGATCACCGCCCTTGAAGTTGAAGCGACCGACGTAGGTACGCGACGGGATCTCGTAGTTGCCGATGCGGATCTGGTCGGAACCGTCGGAGATCTGCTGGAACACGGTCTTGTTGCCGTCCAGGTCTTCGCGGCTCTGGTCCACACAGGCCAGTTGCACGGTTTCGCCGATCTCGATGCTGCCGGAGTCCGGGGTTTCCTTGCCCATCAGCATGCGGAACAGGGTCGACTTACCGGCACCGTTACCGCCGATCACGCCGACAATGGCACCTTTGGGCATGGAGAACGACAGGTTGTCGATCAGCACGCGATCGCCATAGCCCTTGGTGACGTTCTTGAATTCGATGACCTTGTCGCCCAGGCGCGGACCGGCCGGGATGTAGATCTCGTTGGTTTCCGAACGCTTCTGGAATTCCTGCGACTGCATTTCTTCGAAGCGCTGCAGACGTGCCTTGGATTTCGACTGGCGGGCCTTGGCGCCTTTGCGCACCCACTCCAGTTCTTCCTTCATGGCTTTTTCGTGAGCCGACTGCTGCTTGGATTCCTGGGCCAGACGCTCGGACTTGGCTTCCAGCCAACCCGAGTAGTTGCCCTCGTAAGGAATGCCCGCGCCGCGGTCGAGTTCCAGAATCCAGCCGGCGACGTTGTCCAGGAAGTAACGGTCGTGCGTGATCGCGACCACAGTGCCCGGGAAGTCGTGCAGGAAGTGTTCGAGCCACGCGACGGAGTCGGCGTCCAGGTGGTTGGTCGGTTCGTCGAGCAGCAGCATGTCCGGGGCGGACAGCAGCAGACGGCACAGGGCCACACGACGTTTTTCACCACCGGACAGGTGTTCGACCCTGGCGTCCCAGGCCGGCAGACGCAGCGCATCGGCGGCGACTTCCAGCTGGCGCTCCAGGTTGTGACCGTCGCTGGCCTGCAGGATCGCTTCAAGCTTGGCCTGTTCGGCGGCCAGCTTGTCGAAGTCGGCGTCCGGGTCGGCGTAGGCGGCGTAGACCTCGTCCAGGCGGGCCTGGGCATCCTTGATCACGCTGACCGCTTCTTCGACCACTTCGCGCACGGTCTTGGTCGGATCAAGTTGCGGCTCCTGCGGCAGATAACCGATGTTCAGTTCCGGCATCGGGCGCGCTTCGCCTTCGAATTCGGTGTCGACGCCGGCCATGATTTTCAGCAGCGTGGACTTACCCGAACCGTTGAGGCCGAGTACACCGATCTTGGCGCCCGGAAAGAAGGACAGCGAAATGTTTTTCAGGATTTCCCGCTTCGGCGGAACAACTTTGCCCAGCCGATGCATGGTGAAGACGTATTGAGCCATGGAGAACCTTGGGTCAGTGACAGATGAATGATTGAAGCGCAGGCGATGCCCGGCCAGACCGGTGCGCGTCGTTCATTTGATGGTCATCAATGCGTGCGCGCGGAAAAAGTCTGAGTCTAGGAGCTGGAACGCTCCCGCGTAACCGGCAAAGCTACCTTAATGACGGAAGGCAGTCCAGCCGAGCGGGGCTGGCACTTCGCCACAACTCAAGGCATGCTAGCCGCCCTTTGGGCGCCCGGCTTATAGTGCACGTCGCGCCAGTCCAGCCAGACCGCAGGATTACAGCTTGTCCAATGTCACTCCGCCAGCCTCTGTGAGCAGCACCCAACCGGCGCCCGGCTCGTCCCTGCGCGGAACATTGAAGGGCGCGCTGGCAACATTGGTGCTGATGCTGCTGGCGTTGCTGTTCTGGCAATTGCTCGATCAGTTGCGCGAGACCCAGAAAAACCAGCGCCAGTACACCATCGACTACACCGCCGATCTCGCTTCGCAAGTCAGCCTGAACATGTCGCTGAACGCGCAGATCGCCCTCAATCTGCTACCGATCGTCGAACAGCCACAGTCCGCCGACGAACAGCAGGCGCTGCTGCGCAAGCTGCAGAAATCCCTGCCGGACCTGCAAAGCCTGGCCTTGCTCAGCCCCTCGGGGAAAATCCTCAGCGACAGCGCCACAGACAGCAAGGACGCCGACTACCTCAGCGATCTGGTGCGTCGCAGTCATGCCCAGGCGCACTATTTCAGCAACGCCGACGACGGTTCGGTGGTGCATCTGTTGCTCCATCAGGCCAGTGGCAGCACGCGCGGTTACTGGGCGCTGCGCCTGACACCGACATTCTTCTCTTCGCTGACCAAACAGGGCGACACCGGCATTCGCCCGCTCTGGCTGGTGGAAAATCGCATCAACCACCAGATCATCAGCCGCGACGAAGGCCTGCCGTCCATCAAGGCCAGCACCCTGACGCCTGAGGATCTGGCCAACAGCGTACTGACCGTGCCCCTGAGCAGCAGTGACTGGCAACTGCGCGGACTATTCGACCGGCAACATGTGCTCGAAGAGTTGTTGCCGGCGTTTATCGGCAAATGTCTTTTGGGCCTGGCGCTGTCCCTGCTGCCGTTCATCGCCTTGCTGAACATGCGCCGCCGACAGCGCCAGGTGCATGAGGGGCGTCGTCGCTATCAGGATATTTTCGAAGGCACCGGCGTGGCGCTGTGCGTGCTGGATCTGTCGGGGCTCAAGCAGGTTTTCGAGAGAGCCCGGATCCAGACCGGCGATCAGCTCAAGGCCTGGCTCGACCAACCGTCACAGCGCCTGCAACTGCTGCAGGAATTGAGGGTCACCGAGGTCAATCAGGTGGCGCTGCAACTGCTCAACGTCAATTCCTGCGAGCACGCCTGGCAATTGCTGATCGACGGCCGTCCGCACAGTCAGTGCGCCATCGGCAATCAAGTGCTCGACGCCGTGCTTCAGCAACAGGAACAGCTGGAACTGGAAATCCGACTGCCGGACATCAATGGCCGCGACCAGCACCTCTGGCTGGTCCTGCGCCTGCCTCGGGAACAGCACGACTACAAGGCCGTGATCCTGAGCATCAACGACATCACCAGCCGCAAGCTGATCGAACTGTCGCTGCTGGAGCGCGAAGGATTCTGGTCGGATGTGGTGCGCACCGTGCCGGATCACCTGTACGTACAGGATGTGATCAGCCAGCGGATGATCTTCAGCAACCACCACCTGGGCCAGACGCTCGGTTACAACCGCACCGAACTGCATCAGATGGGCGAGTATTTCTGGGAAATCCTCCTGCACCCGGAAGACGCCGACTACTACCATCGTTCGCGACAGATGCAGCGCCACGCCGGTTACAGCCAGTTGCTGCAATGCCAGTTGCGCTTCCGTCACCGTGACGGCAAGTGGCGGCGTTTCGATATCCGCGAGCAGGCGCTGGCCCGGGACAAGCAGGATCAGGTGACGCGGATCATCGGCGTGGCCAAGGACATCACCGAGCAGATCGAGGCCAGCGAATCCCTGCGCGACAGCGAACAGCGCTACCGGATGCTCGCCGAAAGCATCAGCGACGTGATTTTCTCCACCGACAGCAAACTGTCGCTGAACTACGTCAGCCCGTCGGTGCAAGCAGTGCTGGGCTATGACGCCGAGTGGATTTTCCAGAACGGCTGGCAATCGACCATCGCCAACCCGCAGCAACTCAACGGCATCTATCAGTTGATGGATCGGGTCAGCAAGGCCCTGGACAAGCCCGAGCAACTGGCCATCCTGCGCAGCCAGGTGCAGACCCAGATGTTCCTGTTCGACTGCCTGCGCGCCGATGGCCGCAAGATCCCGATCGAACTGCGCCTGGTACTGGTGTGGGATGAGCATGGTGCATTCGAGGGCGTGCTCGGGGTCGGTCGCGACATCAGCCAGCAACGCCGTGCCGAAAAAGACCTGCGCATGGCGGCCACGGTATTCGAGCACTCGACGTCGGCGATCCTGATCACCGACCCGGCCGGCTACATCGTTCAGGCCAACGAAGCGTTCAGCCGGGTCAGCGGCTATGCGGTGAGCGAAGTGCTCGACCAGTTGCCGAACATGCTCACCGTCGACGAACAACAGGACGCGCACCTGCGCTACGTGCTCAAGCAATTGCATCAGCACAGCACGTGGGAAGGCGAAGTCTGGCTCAAGCGGCGCAATGGCGAACACTACCCGGCGTGGGTCGGCATCACCGCCGTGCTCGACGATGAAGGCGACCTCGCCAGTTACGTGTGCTTCTTCAGCGACATCAGCGAACGCAAGGCCAGCGAGCAGCGGATTCACCGCCTCGCCTACTACGACGCCCTGACCCATCTGCCGAACCGTACGCTGTTCCAGGATCGCCTGCACACCGCACTGCAATCGGCCGAACGGCAGAAGTCGTGGGTGGTGCTGATGTTCCTCGACCTCGACCGTTTCAAGCCGATCAACGACTCCCTTGGTCACGCCGCCGGCGACCGCATGCTCAAAGACATGGCCACCCGGTTGCTGGCCTGCGTCGACGATGACGACACGGTGGCACGGATGGGCGGCGACGAATTCACCTTGCTGCTGCAGCATCGCTCCAGCCGCGAGATGGCGCTGAACCGGGCGATCCATGTGGCCGAACAGATTCTGGGCAGTCTGGTGCGACCGTTCGTGCTGGAAGGTCGCGAATTCTTCGTCACCGCCAGTATCGGCATCGCCCTGAGCCCGCAGGACGGCAACGAACTCAGCCAGCTGATGAAGAACGCCGACACCGCGATGTACCACGCCAAGGAGCGCGGCAAGAACAACTTCCAGTTCTATCAGGCCGACATGAACGCCAGTGCGCTGGAGCGTCTGGAGCTGGAAAGCGACTTGCGCCATGCCCTCGAGCAGAACGAATTCGTGCTGTATTACCAGCCGCAGTTCAGCGGCGACGGCAAACGCCTGACCGGCGCCGAAGCCCTGCTGCGCTGGCGTCATCCCCGTCGCGGGCTGGTGCCGCCAGGGGATTTCATCCCGGTGCTCGAAGAACTCGGACTGGTGGTGGACGTCGGCGACTGGGTGATCAGCGAAGCCTGCCGTCAGCTCAAGACCTGGCACCAGAGCCGCGTGCGCGTGCCGAAGGTCTCGGTGAACATTTCTGCCCGGCAGTTCTCCGACGGCCAGCTCGGCACGCGGATCGCCACCATCCTCAAGGAAACCGGCCTGCCGCCGGCGTGTCTGGAGCTGGAGCTGACCGAAAGTATCCTGATGCGCGAAGTCAGCGAGGCGATGCAGATCCTCGCCGGCCTGAAGAACCTGGGCCTGAGCATCGCGGTCGACGACTTCGGCACTGGTTATTCGTCGCTGAACTACCTCAAGCAATTCCCGATCGACGTGCTCAAGATCGACCGCACTTTCGTCGACGGCCTGCCATCCGGCGAGCAGGATGCGCAGATTGCCCGGGCGATCATCGCCATGGCCCACAGCCTCAACCTGGCGGTGATCGCCGAGGGCGTGGAAACCCATGAACAGCTGGACTTCCTGCGCGAGCACGGTTGCGATGAGGTTCAGGGTTATCTGTTCGGGCGTCCCATGCCGGCCACCCGCTTCGAAGCGCAGTTCAGCAATGATGCGCTGTTCATGTTCGACTGAAGATCGGCGGCGCGGTCTTCGTGAGCCGGGATTGATGTCGATCACACAATCGCCGACCGGCCTCGGCTATTGTGCGAACCGGCTGGCCAGGAAAGGCCGGCACGGACGCCACATATCTGGTCATGAACGCCACTTGTCTGCGACATGATGTCGTTTCATATGCCATCCAAAACCCGTTGGGTTAGAATGCCCCCCTTTTCTGCCCCCGATCCTTGAGGACCGCCATGTTCAGCCGTGATTTGACTATTGCCAAGTACGACGCCGATCTTTTTGCCGCCATGGAGCAAGAAGCCCGGCGCCAGGAAGAACACATCGAGCTGATCGCTTCGGAGAACTACACCAGCCCAGCGGTGATGGAAGCTCAAGGCTCGGTACTGACCAACAAGTACGCCGAAGGCTACCCGGGCAAGCGCTACTACGGTGGTTGCGAGTACGTCGACGTCGTTGAGCAACTGGCCATCGACCGCGCCAAGGAACTGTTCGGCGCCGACTACGCCAACGTTCAGCCACACGCCGGTTCCCAGGCCAACGCTGCTGTTTACCTGGCCCTGCTGTCGGCCGGTGACACCATCCTGGGCATGAGCCTGGCTCACGGCGGTCACCTGACCCACGGCGCCAGCGTTTCCTCCTCCGGCAAGCTGTACAACGCCATCCAGTACGGTATCGACGCCAACGGCCTGATCGACTACGACGAAGTCGAGCGTCTGGCGGTAGAACACAAGCCGAAGATGATCGTGGCCGGTTTCTCTGCCTACTCCCAGGTTCTGGACTTCCCGCGCTTCCGTGCCATCGCCGACAAGGTGGGCGCCTACCTGTTCGTCGACATGGCTCACGTGGCCGGTCTGGTCGCCGCTGGCGTCTACCCGAACCCGGTTCCGTTCGCTGACGTCGTCACCACCACCACGCACAAGACCCTGCGCGGTCCACGTGGTGGCCTGATCCTGGCTCGCGCCAACGCCGACATCGAGAAGAAGCTGAACTCCGCAGTATTCCCGGGCGCCCAGGGTGGCCCGCTGGAGCACGTGATCGCCGCCAAGGCGATCTGCTTCAAGGAAGCACTGCAGCCAGAGTTCAAGGCTTACCAGCAACAAGTGGTGAAAAACGCCCAGGCCATGGCCGGCGTGTTCATCGAGCGCGGTTTCGACGTGGTGTCCGGTGGTACTCAAAACCACCTGTTCCTGTTGTCGCTGATCAAGCAGGAAATCTCCGGTAAAGACGCCGACGCCGCTCTGGGCAAAGCATTCATCACCGTGAACAAGAACTCCGTGCCAAACGATCCACGTTCCCCGTTCGTCACCTCCGGCCTGCGCTTCGGTACTCCGGCTGTGACCACTCGTGGCTTCAAGGAAGCAGAGTGCAAGGAACTGGCCGGCTGGATCTGCGACATCCTGGCCGACCTGAACAACGAAGCGGTGATCGACGCCGTTCGTGAGAAAGTCAAAGCCATCTGCAAGAAACTGCCGGTATACGGCGCTTAACAAGCCCGCACTACCGCACAAAAAAGCCCGATCAGAAATGATCGGGCTTTTTTATAGCCGAACAAAAAGCGAAGAACACATAAAACTTTGGAACCCAAAAAATACTGCATCAAACAGCATCAGAACCATTAAACAATTTGATGCACAAACCTCCTCCCCATCCAACTCTCGAACAGCCCATCATCCATGCCCTGCGCATGAGCAACGAAGCACTTGCCGCCGGAAAAAGACAATATGGATATTGAGAGCAACATGAGTACCGACCGACAAAAATCCTTTATTGCAACTATTGGCATACAAACTGATCTGGTGCACTTCCTTGACGTGGTCAATGGCGCGCCAGCCACTGTGACCTCTCCACTGTTCAGTGGAGGGCATTTCAGCGGAAAGCCGCAATCACGCAATGATTCGCACCTCCTGGGCATTCGCCCGGAACCCCGTCTGACCTTGTATTTCAGGCATACCGAGCAGGGATACAGACTCTATATCCGGACCCCTGGCCCCTATTACGGAAAATGCCTGAGCCTCGATAAGAACGGGATTCTGGGAGCATTCGATCCCGAAGGATCGAACGTTTATCAACTGATAGGAAAACAGGGAATTCCCCTCTCTATCGATAACCATCAATCCAATAAACTGGAGGCCTATCTAAAGGTCTCCGGGTCGCCAGGCTTATTGCATACGCACAAACTACATGACTCAACGTTCACCTACTTCGCCGACAAGGGCGGAAGACCCTTCAAATTTCGTTTTACAATCCTTGAGCGAAACGCCTCTTACATTGATCGCCCTGATGAAATCTGATCAGTAAAAACTTTGTAGCCGATCCAGTATTGATCGGCTACAGGGAACTCCATCAGAACCCCCCACTTTCTTCCCGCCACCACTCATGGCTTTTGCAATATCACCGATTTAAAAAATGCTCGGCCTCTGCATCGATCCTCGAACCTTTCAACCCGTTTGCGTCTGGACAACGAAATATCACCACTGGTCAGACCGGTCATGCCAATTCGTCATTTTTCACTTGCGATCCGCAAAAAACAGCGCCTAGACTGCACCCGCACTGGACATACCGGTAAGACCACAATAATTAAGTCCTGAATCTGATGCGCCCCGCGCACGGCAGCCAGGACACCGACCAGGATTCCTCCCATGCTCAGATGGTGCTCGCGTTCAATCTTCCTCCAAGTGGTTCTCGGCCTGATGCTCGGCATCGTCTGCGGACTGACCCTTCCTGAATACTCGGCCCAGCTCAAACCGCTCGGCGACGGTTTCATCAAACTGATCAAGATGCTCATCGGCCTGATCGTGTTCTGCGTGGTGGTCAGTGGCATCAGCGGCGCGGGCGATCTGAAGAAGGTCGGGCGCATCGGCCTCAAGTCGGTGATCTACTTCGAAGTGCTGACCACCCTCGCGCTGGTGATCGGTCTGGTGTTCGCGTTCAGCACCGGGATCGGCAGCGGCGCCAATATCCATCTTGAGCAACTGTCCGCCGCCGACATGGGCGACATCGCCGAACGCGGCCAGCACATGCACACCACCACCCAGTTCCTGATGGACCTGATCCCGACATCGGTACTGGGCGCCTTCGCCGACAACAACATCCTGCAAGTGCTGCTGTTTTCGGTACTGTTCGGCAGCGCGTTGAATCTGGTGGGCGAAGCCGCTTCCGGGATCTCGCGACTGATCAACGAGCTGAGCCATGTGATCTTTCGGATCATGGGCATGATCGTGCGTCTGGCACCGATCGGCGTGTTTGGTGCCATCGCCTTCACCACCAGCAAATATGGCCTGGACTCCCTGCAACATCTGGGTAGCCTGGTCGGTTTGTTCTATCTGACCTGCACGGCCTTCGTCGCGCTGATTCTCGGCCTGGTGATGCGCCTCTCCGGCCTGCGCATGTGGCCATTGCTCAAATACCTGCGCGAAGAACTGCTGATCGTCATGGGCACCGCGTCATCCGACGCCGTACTGCCGCAGATCATGCGCAAGCTGGAACATCTGGGTATCGGCAGCTCCACCGTCGGACTGGTGATTCCCACCGGTTACTCGTTCAATCTCGATGGCTTTTCGATCTACCTGACCCTGGCGATCGTGTTCATCGCCAACGCCACCGGGACGCCGCTGGCCATGACCGACCTGCTGACGATCTTGCTGGTGTCGCTGATCACATCAAAAGGTGCCCACGGTATTCCCGGCTCGGCCCTGGTGATCCTGGCGGCGACGCTGACGGCCATCCCGGCGATTCCGGTGGTCGGTCTGGTGCTGGTGCTGGCGGTGGACTGGTTCATGGGCATCGGCCGGGCGCTGACCAACCTGATCGGCAACTGCGTCGCCACCGTGGCCATCGCTCGCTGGGAAAGGGACATCGACGTGCAACGGGCAAACAAGGTGCTCAGCGGTCAGCAGGGCTATACCTTTCAGCCAAGAAAAACGGTCGCTCAGGCAGCGGCCAAAGAATTCTGAATGACCGCCGTGCCTGCGCAGATGCAGGCACGGCGCATGGAGCGAATACGTGATTACTACATCAACCGTCGTCAACTCAGTGGTAGAAAAACTCCGGGCCGCCCTCGCCCGCGGCCAATGGCGCTCCGGCGAGATGCTGCCGGGCCAGCGCGAACTGGCCGAGCAACTGGGCATCAGCCGCCCGAGCCTGCGTGAAGCGGTGATCGTGCTGGAAACCCTCGGCCTGGTGCGCTCGATGCCAGGCAAAGGCGTGGTGGTACTCGACGCCCAGGCCAGTGACAGCCAAAGCCACGACAGCGCCGTGGCCGGTGCCAGCCTCGAAGACGTGCTGCAGCTGCGCTACACCCTCGAACCGTTCATCGTTGGCCTGGTGGCGCAGTCGATCAGCAGCAAGGAAGTCGGCCAGTTGCGCCTGACCCTGATGGACATGCGCGAAGCCCTCGAAGCCGGCGACAGCGAGGCCGGTGTCAGCGCCTACATCGCCTTTCATGAAGAGCTGTTCACCCTGACTTCGAACCCGATTTTCCAGAGCGTGGTGCAACAGACCAGCAACGCCCTCAAGCAAAGCGCCGAGGTGCTGCGCAATTCGCCGCAACACCTGGCCGAACGCCTTGAGGAGAACGAAGCCGTGGTGCGCGCGATCCGCAGCAAGAACAGCGCTCAGGCCAGCGCCGAGATGCGTCGGCACATCCTGCGTGAAGGCCAGCGAATGGGAGTCGAGCTGAATATTCCGGATGACCACCTGAACCACTGAAACACTTCACACTGGAGACCGGCCATGAACAGTCTTGCCACGCCGTCACATCCTCGCCAGTCCCCGGCGGCCCGGTCCTTCTCCCGGCTGCAAGTGCCGATGGATGAGCTGTATCCGCGATTATTCGATGCAATCCTTGAACAGCGCCTCGATACCGCCAGCCGTTTCACCGAAGAAAGTCTCAAGCAGATGTTCGGTGTCAGTCGTGCAGACGTGCGTCGGGCGCTGGCCCGGTTGTCCCACGAACAGATCATCGTGCTGCGGGCCAACCATCGGCCAAGGGTAACTGCGCCGGACGCCGAGCAGACACGTCAGGCGCTGCACGCCCGGCGTCTGGCCGAGACCACGCTGGTGCGACTGGCATGTCAGCATGCTCAGGCTGAAGATCTGAAACGCCTGCGCACCCTGATCGAGCGTGAGCGCCAGGCTGTGGATAAAAGCCAACGGGGCGCAGCGATCCGCCTGTCCGGGGAGTTTCATTTGCAGTTGGCCAAAGTGGCGGCCAATGCACCGTTGGCGCATTTTCTCGGCACGTTGGTGCCGTTGACCTCACTGGCGATTGCGCGATGCACTGAAACCACGCACAGCTGTTGCGGCTGGCAGGATCACGCCCGGATCGTCGAGGCGATCGAGCGTGGCGACACTGCCCAGGCTGTATCGCTGATGAACCGTCATCTGGATCATCTGGAACAGACAATTCTCAGCGGCTCCGCACGCTGAAACAGCGGCGGACTCAGTTCGCCGCCACCCTGGCAAACCCCGCCCGAATCTTCTCTTCCGGCAACTCGTCGGCGATGAACACGATCACGCTTTCCCGCGCCTCGCCTTCGGCCCACTCCGTATCCCAGTCGAAGCCGTAGAGTTTCAACACCCCCTGAAACACCAGCCGCCGATCCTCACCCGCAATGTTCAACACGCCCTTGTAGCGCAGCAATTGCTTGCCGTGCGCTTCCAGCAGTTCATTCATGAACTCGCTGAGCCGGTCGATATCCAGCGGCTGATCGGTACGCAGCACCAGACTGGAAATCCGGTCGATGGACGGTGCCTTGCTCACCGGCCGCAGACTTACTCCGCCACCGAGATCGGCATTCAGGTTGAAACCGCGCACATCGAGCAATTCAGCCAGGTCGATGTTGCCGTGTTCCACCACGCGAATTGGCGCCCGGCGGTTGATGCGGGTCAGGCGTTCACTGAGCGCAGTGAACGCAGCTTCGTCCACCAGATCGGTCTTGCTCACCAGCAAACGGTCGGCAAAACCGATCTGCGCCTGGGCGATGGTCTGGGTCAGGTGCAACTCGGCATGAGCCGCGTCGACCAGGGTAATGATGCCGTCGAGCAGGTAACGCTCGCGCAATTCTTCGTCGATGAAAAACGTCTGCGCCACCGGGGCCGGATCAGCCAGACCGGTGCATTCGATGACCAGTCGATCAAACGCGATTTCACCGCTGTCCAGGCGCTCAAGCAGCAGATACAGGGCTTTGGTCAGATCGGTGTGAATGGTGCAGCAGACGCAGCCGTTGGCCAGGGTCATGACTTGCACCGGCTCGTCGCCCAGCAGTTGGGTGTCGATGCCGGCGTCGCTGAACTCGTTTTCGATCACAGCGATTTTCAGGCCATGCTCGGCTTTCAACAGATGACGCAGCAAAGTGGTCTTGCCGGCGCCGAGAAAGCCGCTGAGCACCGTTACCGGTATTGGAGAAGACAACTTCGATCCCCTTTACAAAATGGATGAACAACACAAAACAAATGTGGGAGCGAGCCTGCTCGCAAAAGAAGCTTGTCAGTCGACGTCATTGCTCGATGACACACCGCTTTCGCGGGCAAGCCCGCTCCCACAGAGGGATTGCATCAACCTCGGGCTGTCAGATCAACAGCACTTCGGCCCACCCTTGCCACCGTAACGGGCTTCCTGACGTTCACGAAAGAACATTTCGTAGCTCATCACCGGTTTGTCCGGGTGTTTGGTTTGCATATGCTCGACGTAGGTGTCGTAGTCGGGCATGCCGACCATCAGGCGCGCAGCCTGACCGAGGTATTTACCGAGGCGACTCAGGTCATTGAACATAGTGCAATCCTCTGGTTACGCGTCCGGCAGCGCCTGGAACGGCGATTCTTTATCCGTACGCTCTTTTTTGCCCCAGGCGGCGATGCCGACCTTGAGCGCATAGAACAGGATGCTGAACACCACGAACAGGAACAGCGCGGTCAGCGTTGCGTTGGTGTAGGCGTTGAAGATCACGTGCTGCATCTGCTCGACGCTCTTGGCCGGCGCCACCACCTGGCCCGCAGCCAGTGCATCGCTGTACTTCTTGGCCAGCGACAGGAAGCCGACGGCCGGGTTGGCATCGAACAGCTTGATGAAGCCTGCGGTCGTGGTGCAGATCAGCAGCCAGGCCGCCGGCAGCAGGGTGACCCAGATATAGCGCTGACGCTTCATCTTGATCAGGACCACAGTGCCGAGCATCAGCGCGATACCGGCCAGCATCTGGTTGGAGATACCGAACAGCGGCCACAAGGTGTTGATGCCACCCAGCGGATCGATCACGCCCTGATACAGCAACCAGCCCCACATCGCCACACAACCGGCGGTGGCGATCAGGTTGGCGGTCCAGGATTCGGTACGCTTGAGCGCCGGCACGAAGGAACCAAGCAGATCCTGCAGCATGAAGCGCCCGGCACGGGTGCCGGCGTCCACCGCCGTCAGGATGAACAGCGCTTCGAACAGGATCGCGAAGTGGTACCAGAACGCCATGGTGTTTTCACCCGGCAGGACACTGTGCAGGATCTGCGCGATACCGACCGCCAGGGTCGGTGCACCGCCGGCGCGGGCCAGGACGGTGGTTTCGCCGATGTCATGGGCCACGGCCTGCAGGGCATCCGGGGTAATCGCGAAGCCCCAGTTGCTGACCGCGGTCGCTACCGCCACCACATCACCACCCACCACGGCAGCCGGGCTGTTCATGGCGAAGTACACGCCCGGCTCGATCACCGAAGCGGCAACCATGGCCATGATCGCCACGAACGACTCCATCAGCATGCCGCCGTAACCGATGTAGCGGGCGTTGGTTTCGTTATCCAGCAGTTTCGGCGTGGTGCCGGACGAGATCAGCGCGTGGAAGCCCGATACCGCACCGCAGGCGATGGTGATGAACAGGAACGGGAACAGACCGCCCTTCCATACCGGGCCGGTGCCGTCGACGAATTGGGTCAGCGCCGGCATTTTCAGCTCCGGCATGGTGATCAGGATGCCGATCGCCAAGGCGATGATGGTGCCGATCTTGAGGAATGTGGACAGATAGTCACGTGGCGCGAGGATCAGCCAGACCGGCAGTACCGCCGCGACAAAACCGTAACCGATCAGCATCCAGGTGATTTGCACGCCGGTGAAGCTGAAGGCCTTGGCCCACACCGGATCGGCGGCAATCTGCCCGCCCAGCCAGATCGAACCGAGCAGCAGCACCACACCGATCACCGAGATCTCGCCGATGCGGCCCGGACGGATGTAGCGCATGTAGATGCCCATGAACATCGCGATCGGGATGGTCGCCATGACGGTGAAGATGCCCCACGGGCTCTCGGCCAGGGCCTTGACGACGATCAGCGCCAGCACCGCGAGGATGATGATCATGATCAGGAAGCAGCCGAACAGCGCGATGGTGCCGGGGATACGGCCCATTTCTTCACGCACCATGTCGCCCAGGGAACGGCCGTTGCGACGGGTGGACATGAACAGGACCATGAAGTCCTGCACCGCACCGGCCAGCACCACGCCGGCGATCAGCCACAATGTGCCGGGCAGATAGCCCATCTGCGCCGCCAGTACCGGGCCGACCAGCGGCCCCGCGCCGGCGATGGCCGCGAAGTGGTGTCCGAAGAGAATGTGTCTGTTGGTCGGAACGTAATCCAGACCGTCGTTGTTGAGCACGGCGGGGGTGGCCCGGCGTGGATCGAGTTGCATCACGTTGTTTGCGATGAACAGGCTGTAGTAACGGTACGCAACCAGATAGATGGCCACGGCGGCGACCACGATCCACAAGGCGTTGATCGCCTCGCCTCGGCGCAAAGCCACTACGCCCAGGGCGCACGCTCCTACGATTGCCAGCACTAGCCAGGGTAAGTGGCGCAGCAGGCTATTATTATTTTTCATTTTATTATTCCAGCCAGGGTGGACAAGAAAGACAGCCACCCCGAGTTTAGCGCTACTGGCAGCAAAGACCATACCCCGACATTGGTCTGACGCCCTGCCCGACTGGCAGCGTCCGGCATGGCGGGTCTATAGTCAGCGTACCGTCAAGAGGATCGCGCCATGAGCGAGCACCCGTCCGAGCGTCGCCGCTTCAAACGTATCGCGTTCAATGCCAGAACCGAATTGAGCCAGGGCGAATACATCTGGCCGGTGAAGCTGATCGACCTGTCGCTCAAGGGGCTGCTGATCGAGCGGCCGGAGCCGTGGCTGGGAGACGATACACAGGATTTCAACGTCGATATCCACCTGAGCGACGACACCGATATCCAGATGGATGTGCAACTGGCACATGACGATCATGCCCAGTTGGGCTTCCAGTGCCGGTACATCAGTCTGGAATCGATCCAGCGCCTGCGCCGTCTGATCGAGCTCAACCTCGGGGACGAGGCCGAGCTGGAACGGGAGCTTGGGGCATTGATGGAACTCTGATCACTCGAAAAGTGAATCCAGCGCCTGCTCCAGACGCGTCACCGCAATGATCTGCAGCCCTGCCGGCGCTTCCTTCGGCGCGTTGCCCTTGGGCACGATCGCGCGCTTGAAACCGTGCTTGGCGGCTTCCTTCAAACGCTCCTGACCGCTCGGCACCGGACGTACCTCGCCCGACAGGCCGACTTCACCGAACACCAGCAAATCATGAGGCAGCGGGCGGTTGCGCAGG
Source organism: Pseudomonas sp. BW7P1 (assembly GCF_024981055.1). Taxonomy (NCBI): domain Bacteria; kingdom Pseudomonadati; phylum Pseudomonadota; class Gammaproteobacteria; order Pseudomonadales; family Pseudomonadaceae; genus Pseudomonas; species Pseudomonas sp. BW7P1. The sequence continues at coordinate 5,446,158 of NZ_CP103374.1, forward strand.
CTCGACATGACTGCGGCCATCAATGCCAGGTCGGATGCCGTTTCCAGCACCTTCACCCCACCCACCACATTGAGGAACACGTCCTGGTCGTGGGTGGGAATGCCGCCATGGCGATGCAGTACCGCCAGCAACATCGCCAGGCGGTTCTGATCCAGTCCGAGGGTGACCCGACGCGGATTCGCCAGATGGCTGTCATCCACCAGAGCCTGGACTTCCACCAGCATCGGCCGGGTCCCTTCCCACGTTGCCATCACCACACTGCCCGGGACTTCTTCCTGAGCGCGAGAGAGAAAAATCGCCGAGGGGTTGGAGACTTCTTTCAGCCCCTTGTCGGTCATGCCGAACACGCCCAGTTCGTTGACGGCGCCAAAACGGTTCTTCACCGCTCTCAGCAGGCGCAAGCGACCATCGGGTTCGCCTTCGAAATAAAGAACGGTATCGACCATGTGTTCCAGCACACGAGGGCCGGCCAGCGCGCCTTCCTTGGTCACGTGGCCGACCAGGAAGATCGCCGTGCCGCTCTGCTTGGCGTAGCGCACCAGCAATGCCGCACTTTCGCGTACCTGAGACACGCCGCCCGGTGCCGATTGCAGTTGTTCGGTGAAGATTGTCTGGATGGAATCGATCACCATCACCTTGGGCTTTTCCTGGCGGGCGGTGGCGATGATGCTTTCGATGCAGGTTTCGGTCATGACCCGCAATTGGTCCTGCGGCAAGCCCAGACGGCGTGCGCGCATGGCGACTTGCTGCTGGGACTCCTCACCGGTGACGTATAACGCAGGCATGCCTTTGGCTAGATTGCACAGGGTCTGCAACAGAATCGTCGACTTGCCGATACCTGGATCGCCGCCGATCAGCACCACCGAGCCGTCCACCAGACCACCACCGAGTACCCGGTCCAGTTCGCCGGAGGCTGTGGAAAAACGCGGAATCTCTTCAATGCTGACTTCGGCCAGGGTCTTGATCTGCGCCTGCTGCCCGGCCCAGCCGGTGCGCCCGCTCGGTGCGGCGGCAGCGCCGCTCTCGATCATGGTTTCGGTCAGGGTGTTCCAGGCGCCGCATTCGCTGCATTGCCCGGCCCACTTGGGAAAGGTTGCGCCGCACTCGGTGCAGCCGTACATGCGCTTGGCCTTGGCCATCTGAACCCCCGGCAAAAACCGCGATGATAACGCAGCCTTCATCAATCGGCGCCGGGGGATTGAATGGAGGGATGTCAGTCGACCAGTGCGGCCGCCAGAGCCTTGACCCGATCCAGATCACCCTTGGCGACTTTGGTCACCCCGGTGCCGTACTCCGGATCAGCCTTATAGAGGAAAGACAGCATGATGTGCTTGCTTTCGTCATCGGCGCTCGCCAGGGACCCGCCAAAGCTCTCGATCAGATCCTGACGCTCCTTCTTGCTGAACGAGCGATACAGATCGCCGGCCTGCCTGAAGTTCTGCTCGCGCTGAATCTTCGCTTGTTGCGTGCTGCCCTGCAGAGGCGTCTGGCTATAGCGTGCACCTTGCGTCTCTTCACGGGGCTGCAGACGGCTAGGTTGATAGTTGACACCCGAATGACTCGCCCCGGTATTCATCGCGCCATCCTGATTGCCATTGTTTATCGCCACTTTTGCCGCATTGACGGGTAACTGCAGGGCATTGGCACCCAGGCGATACATCTGGGTGTCGGCATAAGCGAATATACGACCTTGCAACAAACGGTCTTCAGATGGCTCGATTCCCGGTACAACATTCGAAGGTGCCATGGCCACTTGTTCAGTTTCCTGGAACACATTCGCGGGATTTCGGTTCAACACCATTTGTCCAACTTTTCGCTCCGGAATACCTGGCCAGATCTTGGTTGCATCCAGTGGATCGAAATCAAACTTGGACAAATCTTGTGGCTTCAGTACTTGAATGTACAAGTCCCACTTTGGAAAGTTTCCTTTGTTTATATGACTCACCAGATCATGCGTCATATGACTGTAGTCTTGACCCTGAACTTTTACGACTTGCTGCGGATCGAGATTTTTGATCCCTTGCAAACTTTTCCAGTGAAACTTTACGTAATGAACATCGCCTTTGTCATTGACCAACTTATAGGCGTGCACACTATTGCCATCCATCTCCCGGTAACTGGCTGGCGTCCCGGAGTTGGAATACAGCTCGGTCAACGTACGGGTGGCTTCCGGAACGTGAGAGAAGAAGTCAAAACGACGGGAATCATCATCCAGGTTGGTACGTGGATCGGGTTTGAACGCATGCACCATGTCCGGGAACTTGATCGCGTCGCGGATAAAGAACGTCGGGAAGTTGTTGCCTACCAGGTCCCAGTTGCCGTCAGCGGTGTAAAACTTGATGGCGAAGCCCCGTGGATCACGCAGCGTTTCCGGAGAGTGGTTGCCGTGTACCACCGAGGAGAAACGCACGAACACCGGCGTGACCTGACCCGCGGCGAAGACCTTGGCCTTGCTCAGATCGCTCAGGTCATTGGTCACGGTGAATGTGCCGTGAGCACCGGTGCCACGGGCATGGACGACGCGTTCGGGAATGCGCTCGCGGTCGAAGCGCTGCAGCTTCTGAATCAGCTGCACGTCCTGTAGCAGCACCGGGCCATTGGGCCCGGCAGTCTGCGAGTTCTGGTTGTCACCGACCACTGCTCCGTTATCCCGGGTCAGGGGGGCAGCGTTCACGGAAAGCGTCAGCAGGCTGGCGGCTAATACGCCGACGCTGCGGCGACCAGGCATGGAGTTCATTTCAGATTCCTCTGTTGTTTGAGGCGCATCCAGGTGCGCCAACCAGAGGCTAGAGAGTCACGACAGCGAAGATAAATAGAAAATCCACACCCCTGCGATTGAGAAAAACAGCTTTACCATCAGAGGCTTACGGATTAATTCGCGCGCGATTAGTGGCACTTTGCAAACTAATCGCGAATTGATGTGTCGATAAAAGCGAGCATTGTAAGAAGGTGTTTCGCGCAGGACGCGTTTTGCTGATTTACACTGCGTACACCAAACTCATCTGTAACAAGGAAATAACTATGGGCGTGCTCAGCGAGTTCAAGGCCTTCGCGGTCAAAGGCAATGTGGTCGACATGGCCGTCGGTATCATCATCGGTGCAGCCTTCGGCAAAATTGTTTCGTCGTTTGTCGGTGACGTCATCATGCCGCCAATCGGCCTGTTGATCGGCGGGGTGGACTTCAGTGATCTGGCCATCACCCTCAAGGCAGCCGAAGGCACGACCCCTGCGGTGGTGCTGGCTTACGGCAAATTCATCCAGAGCGTCCTGGACTTCGTGATCGTTGCCTTTGCGATCTTCATGGGCGTGAAAGCCATCAACCGCCTGAAGCGCGAAGAAGCCGTGGCTCCGACGCTGCCACCGGTTCCGACCAAGGAAGAAGAGTTGCTGGGCGAGATCCGCGACTTGCTCAAGGCCCAGAACAACCGGCCCTGAAATCCATGAACGGCGCCTGAGGGCGCCGTTTTTTCACCAGTAGTTTTCCACCGCCACCTGACCTGGCCGCCGCGTCAGGCTGAGGCTCATGCCCCTTTGCTTGAGCAGGGCCCGTGTGTCGTCGATCATCTGTGGATTGCCGCAAAGCATGACCCGCGAATGGGCTGGATCCAGCGCCACACCCGCTGCCTGCTCCAGCTTCCCGTTTTCGATAAGGGTGGTAATGCGCCCGTTCAGGGCACCGGCATGTGGCTCGCGCGTCACGACCGGAATGAACTGGAACTTGTGCGCGTATTCGGTCAGATAATCCCGTTGCATCAGTTCGGCGATCAGCTGTTGATAAGCCAGCTCCCTCGCCTCCCGAACGCTATAGACGAGGATGATTCGGTCGAATCGTTCCCAGACCTCGAAGTCTTGCAGGATCGATAGAAACGGTGCCACGCCGGTGCCTGTGGATAACAGCCAGAGGTCCCGGCCATCGACGAAACGATCCAGCGTCAGATAGCCAAAGGCCTGACGATCCACCAGCAAGGTATCGCCCACCCTGAGCCGGCTCAGTTCACTGGTGAATTCCCCGCCTGGCACCACGATGGAAAAGAACTCGAGGAATTCGTCGAATGGCGAAGACACCATGGAATAGGCCCGCCACACCGTACTGCCGTCATCCCTGGTCACGCCGAGCCTGGCAAACTGACCGGCGCGAAAGCGAAAGCCGGCATCGCGGGTGGTTCGCAAAGTGAACAGGCTCGGCGTCAACGGGCGCACATCAAGCAGGGTCTGGCGACTGAATTTTTCTGCGCTGGCGGTCATCGGTAACTCCCTGGGCAATAGCCATAGTGTCACGCACTGACGCTCAATAAAAAACCTACGATTTGTAGTGAATTAACCCAAGTTTCTTGATGAGAAAGTTATGCATCGAATACTAGCGAAATGACATATCACGACTATTAAATGATGCAGTCAATCCAATAGTCAAATATCGCTAATCACAAACGATTAATTACCTCCTGTCTTAAGAGCAAAAAATTCCAAACGTCGGTATAGGAAATATCCTACACTCTTTTCCGTGCATTCCACTTGGATCCAAGATTGCACCCCAGTGAAAACTTTCGGAGAAATTTCAAATGGAGATCTGGAAGGAGTCGCAAATAAAGCAGCTGACTTTCACAACCAGAGTGGAAACTGCTTACCCGATTCTGCTGACGTTTGCCAATAACCTCGGTTTCCGGTTTTGCGGGATTTCAATCGCCTCCCCTGACCGGAACATATTGCCGAAGCCCTTGCGTATCAATAACTATCCCCAGCTCTGGAATCAGCAGTATGAAGAAGAGAGACACTGGGAGTTTGATCCGGTTGTAGACCATTGCTTTCGCTCAATGCTGCCCATTACATGGAGCGAAGAACTGTTCTCAAAAACACCTCAATTGTGGGAGGCGTTGAAAGAACAGGGACTGGAGCACGGCTGGTCGCAATCCTTTCATCATGAGGACAGCGGTCTGTGCAGCATTCTCAGTCTGGCCCGCCCCCACTGCCCCATCACTTCGATCGAACTGTACGAGCATTTTGGCTACATGTTCTATGTCACCAGCCATCTGAGTGAACTCTTCGCCCGCACGCTTCCTTCACGCCCCGAGAGGGTTCGACCGCCTCGCCTCTCCACACGGGAGATCGAAGTACTCAAGCTCTGTGCCTCCGGAAAGACCGCCTATGAAACCGCCAGAATCCTCAGCCTGAGCGAACGCACGGTGAACTATCACGTGCAGAACGTGATTGTGAAAATGAACGTCTGCAACAAGATCTCCGCGGTCATCGCCGCCGCCAAGGCCGGGATCATCTAGTCGCCCCCTTAAAACAAACAACTGCTGCCTTCGAAAAAAAAGTACCATTTGCGACCTTCCTGAGTGATGACGCGAAACCTCGCGCCGCTGTCCACTCGGACGGTTCCGCCGCACGCTACCCTGGGCCGCGGGACACCCGACGATTACCCAGAGTCCCTGCACCATGCCTTTGCTCGATACGCCCTTCGCCCAACTCGATCTGATCCGCCAGCCCGAACAGCAGAACGAACCGCTGCAAGCCTTCGATGCGGCTGACGAATACCTGCTCAATCATCTGGCGGAACAGAATCTGCCGGTCGAGACACGGGTTCTGGTACTCAATGACAGTTTCGGCGCGCTGGCCATCAGCCTTTTGGGCAAAGTGCAGGTCAGCACCAGCGGCGATTCCTTTCTGGCGTTTCAAGGCCTGGAAAAAAACTTGCTGCGCAACGGCCACACATTCGATGCACTGCGCGGCACGCCGGCCAGCGAACCGCTGGTCGGGCCGTTCGACCGGGTGCTGATCCGTGTTCCGAAAACCCTGGCGCTGCTGGAAGAACAACTGATTCGTCTGCAAGGGCAATTGGCACCTGGCGCACAAGTGGTGGCCGCCGCCATGATCAAACACCTGCCCCGCGCTGCCGGTGATCTGCTGGAGCGTTACATCGGACCGGTTCAGGCGTCACTGGCGGTGAAAAAGGCCCGATTGCTGATTTCCACTCCCGAAGCCAAGACTCCCGCGCTTTCGCCCTACCCCAGCCGTTATCGCCTCGAACAACCGGCCATCGAACTGCTCAATCACGCCAACGTGTTCTGCCGTGAAGGGCTGGACATCGGCACCCGTGCCTTCCTCCCGCACTTGCCAACAAGCCTCGGCGCGGCGCGAGTCGCCGACCTCGGTTGCGGCAACGGCGTGCTGGCCATCGCCAGTGCCCTGCAAAACCCCGATGCGCATTACACGCTGGTGGACGAATCGTTCATGGCGGTGCAATCAGCCGCGCAGAACTGGCGCGCAGCATTGGGTGAACGAGAAGTCATCGTGCGCGCCGGCGATGGCCTGGCCGGACAGGAAGCGCAATCCCTGGACGTCGTGCTGTGCAATCCGCCGTTCCATCAACAACAGGTGGTCGGGGACTTCCTCGCCTGGCGCATGTTTCAGCAAGCCCGCGAAGCACTGGTGGTGGGCGGTGCGCTGTACATCGTCGGCAACCGGCACCTGGGTTATCACAGCAAACTGGCGCGCCTGTTCCGGGGTGTCGAGCAGGTCGCGGCCACACCGAAATTTGTCATCCTCAAGGCGCGCAAATAATCCGGACAAAAAACCCTCCGCTCGGAGGGTCAGAAATCCGTGCCGCATGGCGACGGGGTGGGAAGTTTCAGTGCGTGGTCAAGCCCGCGGCGTTCATGAACAGGCGCATCAGGCTGGCGACAATGAACAGCGCGCCGACACTGCCGATCCAGATCATCGCCAGCCAGCCGAGCCGCTGCCACAGCGGCTTTTTTTCGGCTTCGTCAATGTCATGCAGGGAATGTTTGCCGGTCATGATTTCATCCTCCGGTTGAGGGAGATGGCGCCGCAGCTGGCGCCATCCTGATCGTCCCTAGTGATAGCCGTCCTCGTGGGTGACCTTGCCGCGGAACACGTAGTAGCTCCAGAAGGTGTACCCCAGGATGAACGGAATGATGAACAGCGTACCGACCAGCATGAAACCCTGGCTCTGCGGCGGTGCGGCGGCGTCCCAGATCGAGATCGACGGGGGCACGATATTCGGCCACAGGCTGATGCCCAGGCCGCTGTAGCCGAGGAAGATCAGCACCAGGGTCAGCAGGAACGGCATGTAATTGGCATTGCGTGCCACCGCGCGGATCAGACCGTACATCGTTACCAGCACCAGAATCGGTACCGGCATGAACCAGAACAGATTCGGCATGCTGAACCAGCGTGTCGCGATTTCCGGATGGGCCAGCGGTGTCCACAGGCTGACGACACCGATCACCGCCAGCAACACGAAGGCCAGCGGACGCGCCAGATCATGCATCTGCTCCTGCAGCTTGCCTTCGGTCTTCATGATCAGCCAGGTGCAACCGAGCAAGGCGTAAGCCACCACCAGCGCGGCGCCGCAAAACACCGTGAACGGTGTCAGCCAGTCCAGTGAACCGCCCGCGTATTGCCGGTTGACCACCGGCAGCCCGTCAATGAACGCACCCAGCGCCACCCCCTGGAAGAATGTCGCCGCCACCGAGCCACCGATGAACGCCTTGTCCCACAGGTGACGCTTGGCGTCTTTGGCCTTGAAGCGGAACTCGAACGCCACGCCACGGAAAATCAGCCCGATCAGCATGAAGATCAACGGCAGGTACAACGCCGACAGCACCACCGAATAGGCCAGCGGGAACGCGCCGAACAATGCCGCGCCGCCCAGTACCAGCCAGGTTTCATTGCCGTCCCACACCGGGGCCACGGTGTTCATCATGACGTCGCGATCCGTCTTGCCGGGGATGAAGGGGAAGAGAATCCCGATCCCCAGGTCGAAGCCGTCCATGACCACGTACATCATGATGCCGAAGATGATGATCACGGCCCAGATCAGCGGAAGATCAATACCCATGGTTCAAATCTCCTTGGTCAGGGTGCGGTCGTGTTCGGCGCCTTCGTCATCGGCAGCAGACAACGGACGGGCCGGTGTACGTTTCTGGCCGGGACCTCCGTCGTTGGTTTCCTTGCCTTCGTCGGTCTTCGGCCCTTTGCGCACCAGACGCATCATGTAGCCCAGTCCCGCACCGAACAGCGCGAAATACACCACCACGAACATGATCAGCGTGATGCTCATCTGCATGAAACTGTGGTTGGACGACGCATCCGCCGTACGCATCAGCCCGTAGACCACCCAGGGCTGACGGCCGATTTCGGTGGTGAACCAGCCGGCCAGGATCGCGATCAGCCCGGACGGCCCCATCCACAACGCCAGGTACAGGAACGGCCGCGAGGTGTAGAGCGTGTCGCGCTTGCGCAGCCACAGGCTCCAGAGTCCGGTGAAGATCATCAGGAAACCGAGGCCGACCATGATCCGGAACGACCAGAACACGATGGTCGAATTCGGCCGGTCCTCAGGTGGGAACTCCTTGAGCGCCGGTACCTGTTTGTCCAGCGAGTGGGTCAGGATCAGGCTGCCGAGATACGGGATCTCCACGGCATATCTGGTTTTCTCTTCCTTCATGTCAGGCCAGCCGAACAGGATCAGCGGCGTCGCTTCATTGCCGACGTTTTCCCAGTGGCCTTCGATTGCAGCGATTTTCGCCGGTTGGTGTTCGAGGGTGTTGAGGCCGTGGAAATCACCGATCACTGCCTGGATCGGTGCAACGACCAACGCCATCCACATCGCCATCGACAGCATGGTGCGAATGGCCGGGTTGTCCTTGCCGCGCAGCAGGTGCCACGCCGCCGACGAGCCGACGAAGAACGCCGTCGCGACGAACGCGGCAGTCGCCATGTGCATCAGGCGATAAGGGAATGACGGGTTGAAGACAATGGCCAGCCAGTCGGTCGGGATCACCTGGCCGTTGACGATCTCGAACCCCTGCGGTGTCTGCATCCAGCTGTTGGACGCCAGGATCCAGAACGTCGAGATCAATGTACCGATGGCCACCATGACCGTGGAAAAGAAGTGCAGCTTGCGCCCGACCTTGTTCCAGCCGAACAGCATCACCCCGAGGAAACCGGCTTCGAGGAAGAACGCCGTGAGCACCTCATAGGTCAGCAAAGGCCCGGTGACTGAACCGGCAAAATCCGAGAAACGGCTCCAGTTGGTGCCGAACTGATAGGCCATGACCAGCCCCGAGACCACGCCCATGCCGAAGTTGACGGCAAAGATCTTCGACCAGAAATGGTAGAGATCGCGGTACGTGTCGTTGCCGGTTTTCAGCCACAGACCTTCCAGCACCGCAAGATAGCTCGCAAGACCGATGGTGATCGCCGGAAACAGGATGTGGAACGAGATGGTGAACGCAAACTGGATTCGGGCGAGATCGAGTGCCTCTAAACCGAACATAAGCTTTCCTCTGTCAGATAACGGTTCCAGGGCTGGCGACCTTGAACCACTGCCCCCACGGGTATGGAGTGCGGCGAACTCGGATTCGTTCTTCTTTTTACAGGCATCGCGACGCAGGGAGTCTGCCGACGGGTCACGGATCAGTTCCGCGAAGGGTCTTGATCTGGATCAATCAACGTAGAAAGAGTAGTCCCATTTCCGACGAGAAACCGCGTGGTCTATTGCCGCGTGACAAGTTGCCTCACAGTCCCGGCAACGCTCTGAAATACATCCCTGGCCGGTTCGATGTCCTGACGGCGGAAATTCGATGTCTGGCTAACTAAATTTTTCATCATGGCAACTCCCTGTTACAGACTGGTGATAATCTCGCGGTTCCCCTCGATCAAGACCGGCCCGCAGATGCCCAGCCAAGAGCCCTTGCTGTTACGTCACCACCGTCCATTTCTCGCGTTCTGGCTGGCCCGGATCTTCACCGCCAGCGGTTTTCAGATGCTCACCGTGGCGATTGGCTGGAACCTCTATCAACTGACTGGCAACGTGCTCGACCTGGGCCTGGTCGGGCTGGTGGAATTCGCGCCGCGGGTGCTGTTCATGCTGCACACCGGGCATGTCGCCGACCGCTACGATCGACGCAAGGTCGCTGCAATCTGCCAGTCGCTGCAGGCATTGATCGCGCTGTCTCTGGCCATTGGCAGCGCCACCGATCATGTCACCCGGGAAATGATTTTTATCCTGGCGTTCCTGCTCGGCGCCGCGCGCTCGTTCGAGATGCCGACCACTCAGGCATTGCTCCCAAGTATTGTGCCCGGCGCCCTCTTCCCACGGGCAGTCGCCGCCGCGCAGTCAGCACAGCAATCGGCAACCATCGTCGCCCCGGCGCTTGGCGGTCTGCTTTATGCCTTCGGCAGCGTCTGGGTGTATGGCCCGACCGTGGTGCTTTATGTGATTGCCTGCACGCTGATGCTCAACCTGCCTGCCCGACAGACTCCGCTGAACAAGGGCAAGGCGACCCTGGACTCACTGCTGGCGGGAATTCGCTTCATCCGTAGCCGCCCGGACATCCTCGGGGCGATTTCACTGGATCTGTTCGCCGTACTGCTCGGCGGGGCTACCGCACTGTTGCCGGTGTTCGCCAAGGACATTCTGTTGACCGGACCGTGGGGGCTGGGTTTGCTGCGTTCGGCGCCGGCGGTGGGCGCGTTGATGATGTCGCTGTTCCTGGCACGCTTCGCCGTCGAGCGCAATGTAGGTCGGGTGATGTTCACCGCCGTCGGCGTATTCGGCGTCGCCACCATCGCCTTCGGCCTGTCGACGTCGTTCTGGTTCTCATTGGCGGTGCTGGTGGTGCTCGGCGCGGCGGACATGATCAGCATGGTGATCCGCGCCTCGTTCGTGCAACTGGAAACCCCGGACGAAATGCGCGGCCGGGTCAGCGCGGTGAACGGCCTGTTCATCGGTGCGTCGAACCAGTTGGGCGAGTTCGAATCCGGCCTCACCGCCCACTGGTTCGGCACCGTGCCGGCGGTAGTGATGGGTGGCATCGGCACGCTGGTGGTGACCGGGACCTGGATCAAACTGTTCCCGACCCTGGCCAGTCGCGACCGGATGCATGTGCCGATGGACGAGGTGAAGGCCTGACGTCGCCTGCACAGACAGGATGTCAGGCACAAGCCCGCCGGCCTCTTTCGTTATTTGATGTAAAGCTGCGTCGACAATGTATTGCGCGGGGCGTTGATCGACGTGTTGCTGAACGTGAACGTGCCCTCCTGGCGACCTGCCAGATCGAAGGTATACAGAGAGCCGACGGTTTTGCTGCCGGGCGTGCACTCGGTCAGGTTGCCGTTATCGAAGGCGCACACCGGGCTTCGCGTACCGTTCACTTCAAACCCGTCCAGTGCCGCCCGAGGCTGGCTCTGGCCATAGCCGATTTCCAGCACGTAGACCTTGATGCCCGGGCCGCCGTGATCGCAACGGGTCTGCACCTGACCATCGGTAATGTCCTCGAGACCGCAGGACGATGACTGCACCTTGATGACTTTCACTTCGCTCAGCGGCGGTGCCGAGGCGGCAAGTGCAGCGCTTGTTGTGCTCATCAGCAGTGCGATCAGCCCGCAGGCCTTCATCCAACCCTTGTTCATGCCATCCATCCCCGAAAAAACAGCGCGCAGTATGGCGCACTTGGTCGTGGTGCAAAACTTCGCCGACGATCGACGCCAACATCCGCCATATTCCTCACGCTGCTGGTATGATGCGCGGCTTTTTCCGGCCCACCACAATTTCCCAGACGCCTGGTACGGTCTGTGCTTTGCTGTTGAGGTCGATACATTCACGGCGCCACGCGCGCCACGGGGAGCAGACATGCTGGAAAGGCTGTTTCAACTCAAGGCACACAACACCAACGTGCGGACCGAGATTCTGGCGGGCGTCACGACCTTCCTGGCCATGGCCTACATTCTGTTCGTCAACCCGAGCATCCTCGGCGAGACCGGCATGGACAAGGGCGCGGTGTTCGTCGCCACGTGTCTGGCGGCCGCCATCGGCTCCACGGTCATGGGCCTGATCGCCAACTACCCGATCGCCCTCGCGCCGGGCATGGGTCTGAACGCCTTCTTCACTTACACCGTCGTGCTGCACATGGGCCACACCTGGCAAGTGGCGCTGGGTGCCGTGTTCATCTCGGCCGTGTGTTTCTTCCTGCTGTCGATCTTCCGCATCCGTGAGTGGATCATCAACAGCATCCCGCTGCCGCTGCGTTCGGCGATTGCCGCCGGTATCGGCCTGTTCCTGGCGCTGATCGCCCTGCACAACGCCGGTATCGTGGTCGGCAACCCGGCCACCATGGTCGGCCTCGGTGACCTGAAACAACCGGCACCGATTCTCGCCACCCTCGGCTTCGCGCTGATCGTAGCCCTTGAAGCCCTGAAAGTGCGCGGCGCGGTACTGATCGGCATTCTCGCCGTGACCATCGTTTCGATCGTGATGGGCTTCACCCCGTTCGGCGGCGTGACCTCGATGCCACCTTCGCTGGCCCCGACCTTCCTGCAACTGGACATCAAGGGCGCACTGGACATCGGCCTGGTCAGCGTGATTTTCGCTTTCCTGTTCGTCGATCTGTTCGACAATTCCGGCACCCTGATCGGCGTCGCCAAGCGTGCCGGCCTGATGGGCAAGGACGGCCACATGCCGAAGATGGGCCGTGCGCTGATCGCCGACAGTACCGCTGCGATGGCCGGCTCGCTGCTGGGCACCTCGACCACCACCAGCTACATCGAATCCGCCGCCGGCGTAAGCGCCGGGGGCCGTACCGGCCTGACCGCGATCGTCGTGGCGATCCTGTTCCTGCTGGCGCTGTTCTTCTCGCCGCTGGCCGCCAGCGTACCGGCCTTCGCCACCGCGCCGGCGCTGCTGTTCGTCGCCGTGCTGATGACGTCGGGCCTGGCGGAAATAGACTGGGAAGACATCACCGTTGCCGCGCCGGTCGTGGTCACCGCCCTGGCAATGCCTTTCACCTATTCCATCGCCAACGGCATCGCCTTTGGTTTCATCGCCTGGACTGCAATCAAACTGCTGTCCGGCCGCGCCCGTGAGCTGAACCCGGCGCTGGTAATCCTGTCGATTCTGTTCGTGATCAAGCTGGGTTGGTTCAACGCATGACTTTTGATTCCCAGGCCTACGCCGCACAACTTGAAGACAAGGTAACGCGCCTGCGTGACCTGCTGGCCCCGTTCGATGCACCGGAACCGGCGGTGTTCGACTCGCCGCTGCAGAACTTCCGCCTGCGCGCCGAGTTCCGCCTGTGGCGCGAGGCCGGTGAACGGCATTACGCGATGTTCTCCCAGGACGACAAGCGCACGCCGATCCTGATCGAGGAATTCCCGATCGCCAGCCTGCGTATCAATCAGTTGATGCCGCAATTGAAAGCAGCCTGGCAGGCCAGTGCGGCGCTGAGCCACAAGCTGTTCCAGGTGGAGTTTCTGACCACCCTGGCCGGCGACGCGATGATCACCCTGTGCTATCACCGTCCGCTGGACGAGCACTGGCACGCGGCGGCCACCCAACTGGCGGCGGACCTGGGCGTCAGCATCATCGGTCGCTCCAAGGGTAAGCGCGAAGTGCTCGGCCTCGATTATGTGGTCGAGAAACTGGAAGTCGGCGGACGCACCTTCAGCTATCGCCAGCCGGAAGGCGCGTTCACTCAGCCCAACGGTACCGTGAACCAGAAGATGCTCAACTGGGCATACGAAGCCTTGGGCGATCGCAGCGACGATCTGCTGGAGTTGTACTGCGGCAACGGCAACTTCACCCTGCCGCTGGCGACGCGGGTGCGCAAAGTGCTGGCCACGGAAATCAGCAAGACTTCGGTCAACGCTGCGTTAAGCAATCTGGCCGAAAACGCTGTGGATAACGTCGCCCTGGTGCGCCTGTCCGCCGAAGAGCTGACCGAAGCCCTGAACGAAGTGCGGCCGTTCCGTCGCCTGCACGGTATCGATCTGAAGAGCTACGAGTTCGGCAGCGTGTTCGTCGACCCGCCACGGGCCGGCATGGACCCGGACACCTGCGAACTGACCCGTCGCTTCGATAACATCCTGTACATCTCCTGCAACCCGGAGACGCTGGCGGCCAACATCGCGCAACTGCACGACACCCACCGCATCACCCGCTGTGCGCTGTTCGACCAGTTCCCGTGGACTCACCACATGGAGTCCGGTGTGCTGCTGACCCGGCGTTGATCTGCAGGTGCCAGAAACAAGAAAGCCGTCCTGACCGACGGCTTTTTTGTACCTGCTCACGGCACGGGATCGATCTTGCGCGGGCGCCCGCCCTTCCTGCCGTTGGCCCGTGCCGCTTCAGCCTTCGCAGTGCTGCTCTGACGTCCGTTGCGTGAGGCGATCACCGATGCAGCCATCGACATCAAGGGCTGACTGGCCGAGATCATGCCGGCGATGGATATCTGCAGATCCTTGCCTTCATGACAAAGGGCGGTACCGGCAAAACCGATTTTCAGCTGTGCAAAGTCATCCGGTTCGAAGTCATCGAACTCGGTATAAAGACTCACAGGCAACAGTAAGCCACTGCCGTCTTCGAAGTGGATCGCAATGCATGGTTTCTGAAACGTTACCGCTACGGCTTGCAAGCTGCTGCGACGACGCAGCCCTCCGCGATCGACAGCTTCATCGAGACGTTTTTCCGTGACCGGTCGATCAGCATGCAAACCGGCTTTTACTGTTTTCATAGTTCGATCTCCACACCTTCCCGAGCACCGACCAGGGCCAGCAGGGTTTTGTTTTCTTCCGGTTCGTAATACGCCGATCCGATTCTGAAAGTCGCACCGGTGACTTCGCGCATGACGGCCACTTCGTTCGAGTCCCCGTCCCACCATTGGTGATCGAGACAGGCGGTCTGCAGACGGGTCCACCAGATTCGACGGGCCCGCCGCAGATGATCCGTTTCGCGCAGCGACTGACGAAGCCCCTCAAGCACTACAATCGGTGGCCGACGCGACAGGGGCACCACATCCCACAGCTCCACGCCGTTGTGCCAGAAGCTGAATTTGAAGCGGGCACTCCATGCACCTGAATCTACGTGCGCATGGGGCGGACAATGTTCATCACGCAACATGATCACCACAGACAGCCCTTTGTAACTGCATACCTTCATGCTAACCCATCCGTTAGGTTCAAGAGTTTCAACATTTGCCATTCCCTGGCAAATCCGATTGCCGGCGCCGACGCTTGCGGTGGTCGCTACCTTTCGAGCCTAGTGCGGGCACGGCTCAAGCCACGGGAAAAATGGTAAGCAGTTCTTTCGCAATGTCCGCGCATTTGCTACACACGAAGACTCATTCCCCGGTGTAATCAATCATGCAGCGACACTTCGACGATCTTCAGCTGGGCAGCATCGAGTTGTTTTGTCTGGCGGCCGAGTGCGGCAGTTTCACCGCTGCAGCGCAGGCGGCTTCGGTGACGCCTGCCGCGGTCAGCCGCTCGGTGTCGCGCATGGAGGAACGCCTGGGGGTGCGATTGTTCGCGCGAACCACCCGCAGCGTGAAATTGACCGACAGTGGCCGGCGCTACTACGAAGAATGCCGTCAGGCATTGGCTCAATTGGTGGAGGCGCAACGGGAGGTCATGGGCCGGCAGCAGGAACCGTCCGGCACCCTGCGCATCAGTATTCCCACGACCTATGCCCACCATCGGATCCTGCCGATGTTGCCGGCCTTTCATGCGCGTTTTCCGCAAGTGAAGGTCGACATGCACATCAGTAACCGCAACATCGACTTCGTCGGTGAGGGTTACGACATGGCGATCCGCGTGCGGGCGATTCCCGATTCGGGTCTGATCGCCCGGCATCTGGAAGACGCAGCGTTGGCGGTGGTTGCCAGTCCCGACTACCTCAAACGCGCCGGCATGCCGCAGACCCTCGAAGACCTCGGGCAGCACGAGTGCATTCAGTATGAATTGCCCAGCAACGGGCGGCGGATCACCTGGCTGTTCTATGACGAAGACGCGCCACGGGAAATCCTCGCCGAGGGAAATTTCTGTTGCTCCGATGACGTGCTCGGTGGCGTGACCCTGGCCAGACACGGCGCCGGTCTGTTCCAGACTTATCGCTTCATCGTCGAGAAAGAACTGGCCGACGGTTCGCTGGTGGAAGTGCTCAAACCCTACAGCGGACGTTCGCGACCGTTCACGTTGCTGTATCCCCAAAACCGCCATATGCCGCTGCGCGTCCGGGCGTTCATCGATTTTCTGGTCGAGCAGTTGCCGCAGTAACGTCCGATCACCGCACACAAAACAGGACTGTCGATGTCGAGCAATTGATTAAAGTAACCATCTAGTACAATTTAGCTCCACAAGCCGAAATCCTCGGCCCAAGCCAACAACAATAAGTGGAGTTTTCCCCCATGCCCCCTATCGTTCTGGTGCTCAACGGCCCGAACCTGAACCTGCTCGGCACCCGTGAACCGGCGACCTACGGTCACGAAACCCTGGCCGACATTTCTGCCCTGTGCGGGCGCGCCGCCGAAGAATTCGGCCTGGCCGTGGAGTTTCGTCAGACCAACCATGAAGGCGAACTGCTCGACTGGATTCACGGCGCCCGCCAACGCTGCGCCGGCATCATCATCAACCCGGCGGCCTGGACACATACCTCGGTAGCGATCCGCGATACCCTGGTCGCCAGTGAATTACCGGTCATCGAAGTGCATCTTTCCAACGTCCACGCACGCGAGCCGTTCCGTCATCACTCGTTCGTGTCGGCCATCGCCACGGCCGTCATGTGCGGCTTCGGCAGCCACGGCTATCGCCTGGCCCTGGAGCATTTCAGCCAGCGGTTGAAGGGGTGAACCGCATGAACCGCAAAAACGTGATACTCGCCGGGCTGATCGGCGCCGGCATTCAGGCCTCCCGCACCCCGGCACTGCATGAACATGAGGGTGACGAACAGGGGCTGCGTTACCTGTACCGTTTGATCGACCTCGATCAACTGCAACTGGACAGCCGTGCCCTGCCCGATCTGCTGCTGGCCGCCGAGCGCATGAACTACACCGGGCTGAACATCACCTTTCCGTGCAAGCAGGCCATTATCCCGCTGCTCGATGCATTGTCTCCGGAAGCCCGAGGCATCGGTGCCGTGAACACGGTGGTGCTCAAGGACGGCCAACGCGTCGGCCACAACACCGATTGCCTGGGTTTCGCCGAGGGTTTTCGTCGTGGCCTGCCAGACGTCGCCCGCGAGCGTGTGGTCCAGATGGGTGCCGGTGGCGCCGGCGCGGCGGTGGCTCACGCCTTGTTGAGCGAAGGCGTGCAGCAATTGAGCATTTTTGATGTGGATGCGGAGCGCGCCGAAAGCCTGGTCAACAACCTCAATCAGCATTTCGGCACTGGTCGCGCCTTGGCCGGGCATGATCTGGCAAGCACGCTGAGCCACGCTGACGGGCTGGTGAACACCACACCAGTGGGCATGGCCAAGCTTCCGGGCACACCGGTACCGGCGGCGTTGCTGCGCAAGGACCTGTGGGTGGCGGAGATCGTGTATTTCCCGCTGGAAACCGAATTGCTGCGCAACGCCCGTGCTCTGGGCTGTCGTACCCTGGATGGCGGCAGCATGGCAGTGTTTCAGGCGGTGAAGGCGTTTGAACTGTTCAGTGGCGTGGCGCCGGATGCGCAGCGAATGCTGGCACATTTTCAAAGCATGAACGGATAGGGGGCAACGCCCCCCATTAGCGCTCAGGCTTGCAGATAGCGCAGCACCGACTCGCAAATCATCTCGCGATGGCGCTGCTTGATGGATTCGTCCGGCAGGTCGATCTGAAAGATCTCACCGAACGTGTGGCGGTTCGACACACGATAGAAGCAGAACGAACTGATCAGCAGATGCACATCCAGCGCATCGAGCCCGGCGCGGAAGACGCCTTCAGCGGCCCCCCGCGCCAGGATCTCCCCAAGCGAATCCAGAATCGTGTTGTTCATTGCCTTGATCGCATCGGAACGCTTCACGTACTCGGCGTTGTGGATGTTTTCGATGCAGACGATACGCACGAAATCGACATTGCGGTCGTGATGATCGAAGGTGAATTCCACCAGGCGCCGGATCGCCTCTACCGGCGGCAGTTCGGCCAGATGCAGGCGGTTCTCGGTGCTGCGAATATCGCCGTAGAGCTTCTCCAGCACCTCGACGTACAGCTGCTCCTTGCTGCCGAAGTAGTAATAAATCATGCGCTTGGAGGTGTGGATACGTTCGGCGATCGCATCGACACGAGCACCGGACAGACCTTGCTGCACGAACTCGACGATCGCTTCCTGAAGGATGTTCTCGCGGGTTTTTTCCGGGTTGTTCTTGCGACTCTTGCGCGGCTCTACCACTGGTACGACGGGGGCTGCGGAAAGTTCTGAAGTCATTGTCATTGCGGGCTCACGGCCATCACTGCACAGGCAGGCGATTATGGGCCGCGCGGCACAGTGAAGGAAGCCGCGAGGCCCGTGTTTAATCCCGCGTTTACGAATTTCCTACAACTTCGCCTGGCGAACGGCGCCACTGCGTGCTTTGGCCATCGCCGCCAGCCGCACCGCCACGTTGGCCGCGCCATAGCCGGCGTAACCACTCTTGCGCTGGATGATCTCGAAGAAGAAACGCCCTTCGAACGGCTCGGTATAAACGTGAAACAACTCGCCGCCCTGAGCATCGCGGTCATAGAGCACGTTGTAGTAAGCCAGTTCACTGAGAAACTCGTCATCGAAATCGAAACGCGCCGCGAGGTCATCGTAATAGTTGAGCGGAATATCCAGCAGCAGCACGCCCGCCTCTTTCGCGTGGCGGACCTGAGCAAAAATGTCATCACAGTCGAAGGCGATGTGATGCACCCCGGAGCCGCGATAACTCGACAAGGCGTGTGAGATTGCGGTGTTGCGGTTTTCGGAAATGTTCAGCGGCAGACGAATCGAGCTGTCACGACTGCGCAGCGCCCGGCTCTTCACCAGACCGTATGGATCGGGCAACACCACTTCGTCATCGGCCTCGAAATCCAGCAGGCTCTTGTAGAACAACACCCAACTGTCGAGGCTGTCCGCCGGCAGCGCCATGGCCATGTGGTCGATGCGCTTGAGTCCGCACCGGTTCACCACGCCCGGCAGCAGATTGAAGTCGGTGCCATAGACATCCGCGTCCTCATCCACCAGATAAATCAGGCTGCCATCCGGCGCACGCACAGCTGCCAGCTCCAATTCATTGGGACCGACCAGTCCGCGATAGGGCTGACCTTTATAGGCGACGGCGCGGGCCAGGGCACTGGCACTGTCCTTGACCCGCACGGCGATGGCGCACAGCGAAGGGCCGTGGGCTTCGAAGAAACTGTGACCGAAGGAATAAGGCTCCGAGTTGAGAATCAGGTTGATATCGCCCTGACGCAGCAGGCTGACGCTCTTGGAGCGATGCTGCCCGGCCTTGACGAAGCCCAACCGTTCCAGCCAGTTCGACAGCTTGGCACCGAGTGCTTCATCGACGGCGAACTCCAGAAACTCGATGCCGTTGTATTCGCTGGCCTTCGGTGTCTCGAAGAGGATTTCACGGTTATCCACCGGGCGGATGTCCTGCTCCAGACGTTGCCGGGTTTTCTCTTCCAGATACAGCAGCGAACGCAAACCGTCGGCGGCGTTGGCCCGAGGTGGCGCGGCGCGGAAGCCGTCGTTGAAGATCTCCAGCGACAGCGGCCCGGTGTAACCACTTTGAATGATCGGTGAGAGAAACCCCGCCAGATCGAATTCGCCCTGTCCGGGGAAGCAACGGAAATGCCGGCTCCACTCCAGCACGTCCATCGCCAGGATCGGCGCGTCAGCCATTTGCACGAAAAAGATCTTGTCACCGGGAATCTCGGCAATCGCCCGTGGATCGCCCTTGAGCGACAGTGTGTGAAAGCTGTCGAGCAATACGCCGAGGCTTGGGTGATCGGCTTGGCGCACGATGTCCCAGACCTGTTGATAAGTATTGACGTGCCGACCCCACGCCAGCGCTTCATAGCCGATGCGCAGGCCGCGAGCACCGGCGCGCTCGGCCAGCAGTCGCAAGTCATCGATCAGGATCTGCCGATCGCCGATGCTGTCGGGGGAAGCATTGCTGCACACCAGCACCAGGTCGGTGCCCAGCTCCTGCATCAGGTCGAACTTGCGCTCGGCCCGCTCCAGATTGCGCTCCAGCCGGTCACGGCGACAGCCTTCGAAATCGCGAAACGGCTGGAACAGAGTGATGGCAATTCCGAGGTCGGAACACATCTGCCTGATTTCCCGGGGACTGCCGTCGTAATACAGAAGATCGTTCTCGAAGATTTCCACCCCGTCGAACCCGGCGGCGGCAATGGCTTCGAGTTTTTCCGGCAGGGTTCCGCTAAGGGAAACGGTGGCAATGGATCGCTGCATGTTTCAACTCCCGGTGGAAACGTCGGCTACGGGGATTGCGCCGCTTTTATAAGGTGGGCGAATTATTGGTCCCGGTTTTTCAATGAGCAATTTAAACTGTACTACCCGGTTAGTTTTGCGTGCGATTATCGAACACAATGCCGGTCCGGCGAATTGACGATTTTTTGCCCACTGCCCAACATCCCTTTCACCTTGAGTCCGGATCTGAAGCACCGGTCGCAGCGTGCACAAAAAAGCACACCAAATAACAAATCCAAAAACGGGTGGAACACATGATCCCTTCACAGACTTCCCGCATGGCCCCGGCCATGAGCACTGCCACCGGTGGCATCGGCGACAAGCTCCGCGGCGCCATGGCCGTCGGCAAGACCCGCTGGGGCATGCTGGCGCTGGTGTTTTTCGCCACCACCCTGAACTACATCGACCGCGCCGCCCTCGGCGTCATGCAGCCGATCCTCGCCAGGGACATGAGCTGGACGGCGATGGATTACGCCAACATCAACTTCTGGTTTCAGGTCGGCTACGCCATCGGCTTCGTGCTGCAAGGACGGCTGATCGACCGGGTCGGCGTCAAACGCGTGTTCTTCTGCGCCGTGCTGCTGTGGAGCCTGGCGACCGGCGCCCATGGTCTGGCGACCTCGGCAGCGGGCTTCATGGTCTGCCGGTTCATCCTCGGCCTGACCGAAGCGGCCAACTACCCGGCCTGCGTGAAGACCACGCGCCTGTGGTTTCCGGCCGGCGAACGTGCGGTAGCCACCGGCATCTTCAACGCCGGCACCAACGTCGGTGCGATGTTCACCCCGATGCTGCTGCCGTTGATCCTGCATGTGTGGGGCTGGCAGGCCGCGTTCCTGTGCATGTCGGCACTGGGCGGGATCTGGCTGCTGTTCTGGGGCCTGAAGTATTTCAACCCGGAAGATCACCCGAGCGTGAAACAGTCGGAGCTGGACTACATCCAGAAAGAAGTCGAACCGGAACAGGCCGGCGTACCGTTCTCGCGCATCCTGCGCATGCGCGGCACCTGGGCCTTCGCCCTCGCCTACGCGCTGACCGCGCCGGTGTTCTGGTTCTACCTGTACTGGCTGCCACCGTTTCTCAATCAGCAATACAACCTGGGCATCAATGTCACCCAGATGGGTATTCCGCTGATCATCATTTACGTCACCGCTGACTTCGGCAGCGTGGGCGGCGGGATTCTGTCTTCGTTCCTGATCGGTCGCGGCATGAACTCGATCAAGGCGCGGCTGCTGTCGATGTTCCTGTTCGCCTGCTGCATCATCGGCGTGGTGATGGCTGCCGGATCCGCCAACCTGTGGATCGCCGTCGCCGCCATCTCCCTGGCCATCGGCGCGCATCAGGCCTGGACAGCGAACATCTGGAGTCTGGTGATGGACTACACGCCCAAGCACATGATGAGCACGGTGTTCGGTTTCGGCGGCATGTGCGCGGCAATCGGCGGGATGTTCATGACCCAGATCGTCGGCCACATCCTCACCGTCACAAACAACAACTACACCGTGTTGTTCACCCTGATCCCGGCGATGTACTTCATAGCGCTGACCTGGATGTACTTCATGGCACCGCGCAAGATTCCTGCCGTCACGGAGTAATCGTCCTGTATCGACCGGCCTGACCTCAGGCCGGTTTTTCTTTCAGCGCCGGCTCTGCTGCCACGCTGCCGCCAGCCCGCTGCAACAGATCACCGCAATTCCGATCACCGTCATCAGAGTCGGCGTGTGCGCGAACAGCAGCCAGCCCAACAGCCCCGCAAACACGATCTGGCAATAGCCGAAGGGCGCCAGCAGCGCCGGTGCGGCATGGCGGAACGCCTGGGTCAGAAACAGGTGCGCCGTCATCCCGCAGGTGCCCAGCGCCAGCATCAACAAACCATGGCCAAGGCTCGGCACCTGCCAGAAGAACGGCACCAGGGCAGTCATCACCAGCGTGTTGCACAACCCGGCGAAAAAGTTGCTGGTGGTGGGGCTGTCGAACTCGCTGAGCTTGCGTGTCAGCAATTGATAGAAGCAGAAAAACAGCGCCGAGCAGAACGGCAACAGCACCGCCGGGGTGAACAGTTCACCGCCGGGATGGACGATGATCAGTACGCCGATGAACCCGCAAATCACCGCAATCCATTGGCCCCGGGTCACCCGTTCCTTGAGCAGCGGCACCGACAATGCCGTCACCAGTACCGGTGCGAGAAAGTTGACCGCCGTGGCCTCGGCCAGCGGGATATACAACAGTGCCGTGGTAAAAAACAGGCTGGTGCCCAGCAGGCACAACGCCCGTGCCACTTGCCACAGCGGACGCCGGGTGCGCAAAACTCGCAGACCGGATTGCGGCAGGAAAATCCCCGCCATCAAGAGTGTGTGCACCAGATACCGCGCCCAGACCACCATGACAATCGGATAAAAACCGGAGAGGTATTTCGACAGTGCATCGTGGCTGGAGAACAGAAACGTCGCCACGACAATCAGCAGGATCCCCTTGAAGGGTTGGTTGACGCCGGAAAGGGGGGTGCTGACGGTCATGAGACCTCCATGTAGAGACTGCGCAACAATCTAGAGCCAGCGCTGTGGCGCTTACAGATAACATTCGAAATACCGGGCGAACAACGCACAACTTCGCTCGGGCAGAACTTTTGCTGACGCACGGTTATAGTCCGCATCAGTCCCATGCCCCTTGACCGGACCATCGAACTGCCGACACCGTTCCAGTGTCTGACGACCGGACTGGCGCCACACTGACTGACCAGCAACACTCATCACCACATACACGAACGAGGATTCCCGCATGCTATGGAGAAAAGGCCGACGCAGTGACAACGTCGTCGACGCCCGTGGCGATGACATGGGCGGTGGCGGTGGCATGCGCTTCGGTGGCGGCAAGGGCCTGAGCCTCGGGGCGATTCTGCTGATCGTCGGTATCGGCTGGATCACCGGACAGGATCCGCTGCAGATCCTCGGTCAACTCACCGGACAGATGACCGAACAATCGGCCCCCTCTTCGCAAACCCGCAAGGCTCCACCGGCCAACGATGAGCAGGCTGAATTCGTGCGCTCGATCCTGGGTGACACCGAAGACACCTGGGGTGCGATTTTCCAACAGGCCGGTCGCCAATATAAAGACCCGACCCTGGTGCTGTTCAGCAATCGGGTCAACTCGGCCTGCGGCATGGCCACTTCGGCCACCGGCCCGTTCTATTGCCCGGCGGACCAGAAGGTCTATCTGGACATGGCGTTCTTCCAGGAAATGGCCCAGCGCTTCAAGGCGGCCGGCGACTTCGCCCAGGCCTACGTGATCGCTCACGAAGTCGGACATCATGTGCAGACGCTGCTGGGCGTCTCGGCAAAAATTCAGGCCGCCCGCCAGCAGGGTCGGCAGATGCAAGGCGATGGCGGACTGCTGGTGCGCCAGGAACTGCAGGCCGATTGCCTGGCCGGCGTCTGGGCCTACCATGCGCAGAAACGCCTGAACTGGCTGGAGCCGGGCGACGTCGAAGAAGCCTTGAACGCAGCGAATGCCATCGGTGATGATCGCCTGCAACAACAGGGTCAGGGCCGTGTGGTGCCGGACTCGTTCACTCACGGTACGTCGGCGCAAAGGGTGCGCTGGTTCAAAACCGGATTCGCCCAGGGCCAGGTCGGCCAGTGCGATACCTTTGCGGCGAAAAACCTGTAAATGCATAGATGGCTGTTGGCTTTACTGTTGATCGGTGGCACCGCGCAAGCGGCCGGCGTTGACGCAATCAGTCCCGGGCGCCTGCAATTGCAGGCCGGTGAAATGGCGGTGGGCATCGGCCCGGCACCGGCAAAAATCGAGCGGGTGCTGATCGTCATTCATGGCAAGTTGCGCAACGCCGAAACCTATCGCAAGAGTGGCGAGAGCGCCGCCGAACTGGCCGGGCAAACCGCCAACACCCTGGTGATCGCCCCGCAGTTTCTCAATGAAAGCGATGTCGCGCTCTACTCATTGCCAGCCAGCGTGCTGCGCTGGAAAGGCAATGAATGGATGGGCGGCGGGTTATCCACAGGGCCGAACCCGCTGAGTTCCTACGCTGTGCTGGATGAAATCGTCGGGCGACTGACCGATCGCAAGCAGTTTCCGGACGTGAAGCAGATCGTGATCTTCGGCCATTCCGGCGGTGGTCAGGTGGTGCAGCGCTATGCCCTGCTCGCCCGCGAACAACCGGCACTCAAGACCGAAGGCATTCGCCTGCGTTATGTGGTGGCCAATCCGTCGTCCTACGCCTACTTCAACGAGCAACGGCCAGTGGCGTTCGATCATGCGCAGTGTCCGGGTTTCAATCGCTGGAAGTACGGGCTGGTGGATCCGCCCATTTACTCGGGTGGACAAACGCCCGCGCAGCTCGAAGGCCGCTACATCAAACGCGAAGTGGTTTATCTGCTGGGCCAGCAGGACACCGACCCGCAACACCCGGCGCTGGACAAGAGTTGCGCCGCCGAAGCGCAGGGCGCCTATCGCCTGATGCGCGGAAAAATGTTTTTCAGTTACCTGCTGCGCCGGCATCCGGAAGGGGTGAATCAGCGTCTGGTGGAAGTGCCCGGCGTCGGACACAACGGCGACGGCATGCTGACCTCGCCGGAAGGTCAGAAAGCCATCTTCGACCAATAAATCCAGTGGGGATTGATCTGGCCCCATCGCTGGCAAGCCAGCTCCCACAGGGAATTTGTAGCGGATACAGAATTTGCATTCGCGCAAGTCATTGTGGGAGCTGGCTTGCCAGCGATGGGGCCCGCTCCGACAACCGATGAATCAAGCGAACAACATCCGCCGCAACTCGACACAATCCTTCGCATGCCAGTCGCTCAGCTCCGGCCAGGGATTGTCCGGCAGGTTCACCAGCACCGTTTGGCTACCCGCTGCCCGACCGCAATCGAGATCGAAGCGGTAGTCGCCAACCATCACCATCTCGCTCGCCGGCACTTGCCAGGCAGCGGCCAGTTTCAGCAGGCCACCAGGATGCGGTTTCGGCGGTGCTTCATCGCGGCCCAGCACATCCTCCACTGCAAAGCAGTCAGCCAGCCCGATGGCCTCCAGCGTCAC
Source organism: Pseudomonas sp. BW7P1 (assembly GCF_024981055.1). Lineage (NCBI taxonomy): Bacteria > Pseudomonadati > Pseudomonadota > Gammaproteobacteria > Pseudomonadales > Pseudomonadaceae > Pseudomonas > Pseudomonas sp. BW7P1. Next base: position 5,471,436 of record NZ_CP103374.1, read on the forward strand.
ATGGGCCAGCTCTCGCGCATTGCGGGTCAGGATGCCAAGACGATAACCCCGTGCGTGCAGGTCGCGCACCAGCTCCACCGCACCGACTGCCGGGGTCGAGCCGAGCGCCAGATCCCGCTCATGCTCCAGCAACCATGCATGTTTTGCCGCTGCTTCATCGGCAGGCAACGCGGCGAGGTGAGTGAGGATGTCGTCCTCGGGCGGGATCGACAGCGCCACACGGATCGCCGCGAAATCATGCACGGCGACGGTCAGGGTACCGTCCATGTCGAACACCCAGTGCCGCACATTCGCAAGGCTCATGCCCAATCCTTGCGATGACGGATCAGACCTTCCTGAGTCACCGATGCCACCAGTTGCCCGGCACGGTTGAACACGCTGCCACGGGAGAACCCGCGGGAGTTGCCGGCCCATGGGCTGTCCATGGCGTAGAGCAACCAGTCATCGGCGCGCAGATCGTTGTGGAACCACAAGGCGTGGTCGAGGCTGGCGACCTGCATGTCCTTCTGCCAGACCGATTTGCCGTGAGGCAGCATCGACGTGGTCAGCAGACCGAAGTCCGAAGCGTAGGCCAGCAGGTATTTGTGCAGCGCCGGAATGTCGGCCAACGCGCCGTCGGCGCGGAACCACACATATTTGATCGGGTCCGCCGGCTGCGGGTTGTACGGGTCCTTTTCGGTAACCGGGCGCACTTCGATCGGTTTCGGGCACAGCAGTTTTTCGCGCATGTGTTCCGGGCTCAAGTGTGCGCGTTGCTGGGTCAGTTCCAGCTCCGACGGTAGGTTCTCCGGACCGACCACTTGCGGCATCCGGCTCTGGTGTTCGAAGCCTTCTTCGTCGTACTGGAACGAAGCGCTGCAGGTGAAAATCGGGTGGCCCTTCTGGATCGCGGTCACGCGGCGGGTGCTGAAACTGCCGCCGTCACGCACGCGGTCAACCGAGTAGACCACCGGCAACTTGGCATCGCCCGGACGCAGGAAGTAACCGTGCATCGAATGCACATGACGTGCTTCCTCAACCGTCTGACTGGCCGCCGACAGCGACTGGCCGAGCACCTGGCCGCCGAACAACTGGCGAAAGCCCAGATCCTGACTGCGACCACGGAACAGGTTTTCCTCGATCGGTTCGAGGGTCAGCAGATCCACCAGATCTTCCAACACTTGGCTCATTCAGACTCTCCTCACACAACGCTATGCCGCGCAGCCGGGCTGCGGCGGCCAATTCAGGTTCCGGCGCGAGCCTTGGTCGCGCCCTTGTAAACGTCCGTGTCGGCTTAGCCATGCAGGGTCTGCAGCCATTGCTCCCTGGTAATGCGGTACAACAGATGTCGACGCAACGGGTGGTCGACCGCCAGTTTCGGGTGATCGAAATCATCGGCCGGATCGTGATGCATGCCGATGGCCTGCATGACTTTTTCCGACGGCAGATTGCTTTGCGCGGTGAAGGACACGATCTCCTCCAGAGCCAGCCGGTCAAAACCGCAGCGCAGTGCCGTCCACGCCGCTTCGCTGGCATATCCCAGCCCCCAGTGTTCCTTCGCCAGACGCCAGCCGATCTCCACCGCCGGAGTGAAAGGCGCATCGAAACCGACTACGCCGAGCCCGGTGAAACCGATGAATTGGCCAGTGTCCTTGCGCTCCAGCGCCCACAATCCGAAACCGTGCTCGGCGAAATGGCCACGGACACGGCCGATCAGTGCTGCGCTTTCCAGCCTGCTCAAAGGCGCCGGAAAGTAGCGCATCACCTGTGGATCGGCGCACATCGCCGCAAATGCCGGCAGATCCGTGTCTTGCCACTGGCGCATCAGCAACCTTGCGCTTTCCAGCTCCAGTATCGGTTCCATCCCGCCCCTCCGCTTGATGCCGTCAGTCTACATCGCTGTTAGGCTTTGCACTCTTTCCGCAGCCTTTTATGAATTGCCCACCATGCCGTTGCCGCTGATCTACCACGAAGACTACAGCCCGGAATTTCCGGCGGATCACCGCTTTCCCATGGACAAGTTCCGCTTGCTGCGCGATCACCTTGTGGACAGCGGCCTGACCCGCGACGAAGACCTGCTGCGCCCTGAACTGTGCCCCGCCGACATTCTTGCCCTGGCCCATGACCGCAGCTACATCGAGCGTTACATGAGCGGCGAACTGTCTCGCGAAGACCAGCGCCGGTTGGGACTGCCATGGAACGAAGCCCTGGCCCGACGTACGGTGCGGGCCGTGGGCGGCTCGATTCTGGCAGCGGAAAAAGCGCTGGAACATGGCCTGGCCTGTCACCTGGCCGGCGGCACCCACCACGCCCACTACGATTACCCCGCCGGGTTCTGCATCTTCAATGATCTGGCGATCATCAGCCACTACCTGCTGCAGAGCGGCCGGGTGAACCGGGTGCTGATCTTCGATTGCGACGTGCATCAGGGCGACGGCACTGCACGGATTCTGCACGACACCCAGGAAGCCATCACTGTTTCCCTGCATTGCGAAAAGAACTTTCCTGCACGCAAGGCCCAGAGCGACTGGGACATTCCGCTGCCCAACGGCATGGGCGATGCCGACTACCTGAAAGTCGTCGACGATGCACTCAACTATCTGCTGCCGCTGTACCAGCCGGATCTGGTGCTGTACGACGCGGGTGTCGACGTGCACAAGGACGATGCTCTCGGTTATCTGCAACTGACCGACGAAGGCGTTGCCGCCCGTGACGAAAGCGTGATGCGCCATTGCCTGGGCCGTGACATCCCGGTGGTCGGTGTCATCGGCGGCGGTTACAGCAAGGACCGCCTGGCCCTCGCTCGGCGTCACGGCATCCTGCATCACAGCGCGCAGCGTGTCTGGCAGTCATCCGGTTGTCATTGAGTTGTGCTGCGTTACCCACAATGGCTGTGGAACGGCCTGTGGATAACCTGAGCGAAAGGGACTACAGCCCACGCTGAACATGGCCCGCAGCGCACTGGTTGTTTTTTGATCAGGCCTGACGATGGCCGCTGCTGCTAGAATGCGCGGCTTATTCCGCCACGCTGTTGCCGCTGCCATGACCCAGACTTCCGCCGCCCTTCCCGCTCACGTCGCCATCATCGGCGGTGGCCCCGCCGGCCTGATGGCCGCCGAAGTGCTGAGCCAGGCGGGAATGCGCGTCGACCTGTACGACGGCATGCCTTCGGTGGGCCGCAAGTTTCTGCTGGCCGGGGTCGGCGGCATGAATATCACCCATTCCGAGGCTTGGCCGGCCTTCCTCTCCCGCTACGCCGAACGCGCCCCGAACATCGCCCCGCTGCTGCGCGCGTTCGATGCCGACGCCCTGTGCCGCTGGATTCACGACCTCGGCATCGAAACCTTCATCGGCAGCTCCGGCCGGGTGTTCCCCACCGACATGAAAGCCGCGCCGTTGCTGCGCGCCTGGCTCAAGCGCCTGCGCGACAGCGGCGTGGTTATCCACACCCGCCACCGCTGGCTCGGCTGGGATGAAAACGGCGCGCTGCGCATCGACAGCCCGGAAGGCGAGAAAACCCTCAGTCCCGAAGCCACCCTGCTCGCCCTCGGCGGCGGCAGTTGGTCGCGGCTGGGTTCCGACGGTGCGTGGATGCTGGCGCTGGAGCAGCGCGGCGTAGGACTGGCGCCTTTGCAACCGAGCAATTGCGGCTTCGAGGTGCAGGCCTGGAGCGAATTGATGGTCAGCAAATTCGCCGGCGCGCCGCTGAAAAATATCGCCATCGGTTTGAACGACGACATTCCGCGTCTGGGCGAGTGCGTGATCACGGCGACCGGCATCGAGGGCAGCCTGATTTACGCCCTGTCGGCGCCGATTCGTGAAGCAATCAATCAATATGGCGCGGCTGTCATTCACATCGACCTGCTGCCCGGCCGACCTGTGGATAAATTGCAGGCGGCCTTGAGCAAGCCCCGGGGTTCGCGCTCGATGGCCAAGCATCTGCACAGTCAGGTCGGGATTGACGGGGTGAAAGCGGCGTTGCTGCGTGAACTCACTGACGCCGCGACGTTTGCCGATCCGGCGTTGCTGGCCCGGGCGATCAAGGCTCTGCCACTGACGCTGGTGAAAACCCGTCCGCTGGATGAAGCGATCAGCAGTGCCGGCGGCGTGACGTTCGAGTCGATGGATGAGCGCTTGATGCTCAAGGCATTGCCAGGAGTGTTCTGTGCGGGGGAAATGCTGGACTGGGAAGCGCCGACGGGCGGGTATCTGCTGACGGCGTGTTTTGCCAGTGGCCGGGCGGCCGGAATTGGCCTGCTGGACTGGCTGAAACAGCGTAACTGATCGTTCCCGCATCGCGCGGGAACGATCCGATCTGACGCTTAAGGCTTGCGCTTGCGCGGCCCGGTATTGAACGCCGGTACTTTACGCACAGGCTTGATCGAAGGTTCCGGCGCCTGGCTATCCCCGCTGTCCACCCACTTGCCCAGATTGCGTTTGCCACCACCACCGGACGCTTTCGGCTTTTTCGGTTTCTTCGGCTTCTTGATCACCTGACCGCTGGCATCGGTTTCCGGCACGCGGTGATCAGGCTCGAAGTCCGGCTCGTTCTGACGCTTGAGGGTCTGACGGGTCAGCATCTCGATGGCCGACAGCAGATTCACTTCATCGGCACACACCAGCGAAATCGCCTCACCGGTCGAGCCCGCACGGCCGGTGCGACCGATACGGTGAATGTAATCCTCGGCCACGATCGGCAGATCGAAGTTGACCACCAATGGCAGGTCTTCGATATCCAGTCCACGGGCCGCCACGTCGGTGGCCACCAGAATCTGCACTTCGCTCAGTTTGAAACGGTCCAGCGCGCGCTGCCGGGTGGCCTGGGGTTTGTCGCCGTGGATACCATCGGCGTTCACGCCCAGGCCCTGGAGTTTTTCCACCAGCGCGTCCACACCGTTGCGGGTCTTGGCGAACACCAGCACCTGCTTCCACTTGTTCTTGCGCATCAGATGCACGAACAGTTCCGGCTTGCGCTTCTTGTCCACCGTGACAATCCACTGCTTGACGGTGTTGGCGGCCACGTTGCGCGGGCTGACTTCGATGCTCAGCGGATCGTTGAGCATCTGCCCGGCCAGCAGGCGGATGTCATCGGAGAAAGTCGCGGAGAACAGCAGCGTCTGACGTTTTTTCGGCAGCGCGCGGTAAATGTTCGCCAGCTCTTCAGTGAAACCCAGATCGAGCATGCGGTCGGCTTCGTCCAGCACCAGGGTTTGCAGCTGATTGAACTTCAGCGCGTTCTGACGGAACAGGTCAAGCAGACGGCCCGGGGTCGCGACCAGCAGGTCGACACCGCCACGCAGCTTCATCATCTGCGGGTTGATGCTGACGCCGCCGTACACCGCATAAGTGCGCAGCGGCAGATTTTCGGCGTACTGACGCACGGCTTCGTGGACTTGTTCGGCCAGTTCACGGGTCGGCACCAGGATCAGCGCGCGCACCGAGTTGGCAGCGACTTTCGGCCCTTCCATCGCCAGCAATTGCAGCAGCGGCAAAGCGAAACCGGCGGTCTTGCCGGTCCCGGTCTGGGCGGCGGCCATCAGGTCACGACCGGCCAGCACCGCCGGAATGGCTTGCGCCTGCACCGGCGTCGGGGTCTGGTAGCCGAGCTTCTCGAGGGAGCGCAGCAAGGGTTCGATCAGGCCAAGGGTGGCGAAAGTCATGGGAGTACCGTAGGAAAAATCAGGGCAAGTGTGCGATGGCGCGCAGTTTACCCTAATTCGCACGCTGCTCCGTCGCAATGCCATCGGGCTCGCAGACCTCTGCCGGTGCCGGACGCCGCCACTGCGGCAGACCGATCAGCACCACTGCGCCAATGATCACCAGCATTGCCAGCGCCTCTTCGATCCCGATGGTCTCGCCGACGAACACGATCCCCAACAGCACCGCCACCGCCGGGTTCACATAGGCATAACTGGTGGCCGCCGCCGGGCGGACGTTTTTCAACAGGTACATGTAGGCGTTGAAGGCGATGATCGAGCCGAAGAAGATCAGGTACGCCAGCGCCAGCCAGCCTTCCAGCGGCGGCATGGCCTCCAGCTGCTCGCCGCTGACTGCGCTGCCGATCAGCAGCACCACGCCACCCACCAGCATTTCCACGGCACTGGCCATTGCGCCCTGGGGCAGCGGCAAGTGCTTGCTCCACACCGAGCCGAAGGCCCAGCTCGCCGCCGCGAAAATCAGCAACGCCGCGCCCAGCGGACTCGATTGCAGGTTGGAACCCATGTTGAGCATGGCGATGCCGACAATCCCCATCGCCACCCCGGCCCATTCCAGACGGGTATTGCGCGCGCCCCAGAAATATCCACAGAGCAAGGTGAACAACGGCACCGTCGCCACCGCCAGTGCAGCGACCCCCGATGCCACGCCCGTGTGTTCAGCCAGCGTCACCGCTCCGTTACCGAAACTGAGCAACAGAATCCCGATGATCCCCGCCGCTTTCCACTGCGCCCAGGTCGGCGCCGGAGCCCCGCGCCAGCGCAGGAAGGCGTACATCAGAGTGCCGGCAATTACAAAGCGCACGCCGCCCAGCATCAGCGGCGGCCAGTATTCAACGCCGATGCGGATCACCAGATAGGTCGATCCCCAAATCACGTACAACGCAAAGAACGCAGCAATCAACGGCAAGGAAAAACGACGCAAGGCAGACATGGGCAGCTCGAAAGTCAGACTCAGGGGATGGGTTATTCTAGAAAGGCCAACCGCTAAAAATAAGTTACAAAACCTGTTTATAGCGCCGGTACACTTTTGAAAACACGGAGATCGACGGCCCTAACCGCGATTTCGAAAGTCTGGCATTTTCAGGAGTCCGACCTTGGACAGATACGACCGCATGCTGCTCGGCGCCCTGCTCGAAAACGGTCGCGCGTCCTACGCCGACCTCGCCCGCAAAGTGAACCTCTCCGCCCCTGCCGTCGCCGAACGCGTGGCCAAACTCGAGGCCAGCGGCGTGATCACCGGTTACTCGGCCAAGGTCGACATGGCCAAACTCGGCCTGCCGATCCAGTGCGTCATCGAACTGCGCCTGAACCAGCATGGCAACCCGAAGGTGTACGACGAACTGATCAGCATCCCGCAACTGACCGAATGCCACCGCGTCACCGGCGACCCCTGCGTGATCATGCAGGCCGCCGTAGGCTCGATGACCGAGCTGGAGGAGCTGATCAACCGGGTGGCGAAATTCGGGTTCAGCAAGACGTCGATCGTGTTGTCGAGTGCGATAGAGAAGCGGGTGCCGTTGGGGCATATCGAAGGGGACAGCGAAAAAAAAGGTCGACTGAGCAAGCGTTGAAGTCTTCGTCGCTTGGGTAAACGCTTGGGCGCAGATATCATTCTGATATCACATTCGAGGGCCATCGCCTTCGGCACCCGACACGGCAATTGAACATTTACAAGGAAAGAGAATGCGCTTCTCGGAATACTGCAAAGGACTGCGGGCCAGCGAAATCACTCCACTCCTGCAATTCTTTCTCTCAGGCATCCTCGTTGGCGAGGCCTGGGCCATGGGCCGGATCATAGGGGTTCTGTTAAACAAACATCTCGATTCGTTGCAGCTGGATTTCTGGATCATCGGGATTATGGCATTTATTGTCATCGCCTCATGTCTGATCTATGCCGCCAGCAGAAATGCACTCGACACATCGTACAAGCTGATCAAAAGCTGTCGTATCGACTTGCTGCTCGTCACTCTTCTCGGCTTCTACCTTTCATTCAGCAGCGATGGGTTTGGCAACGAATTCTATGCAAAATACTTGGAAAAACTGAATTTCTCGCAACTCGCCTGCATGTCTGCCTCCCCAGTGTTCATCGCGTGGGTAGCGATGAGCAGAGCCTTCGTGCACACGTTCAAGAGAGGCGAATCCCACCCTTATTTCATCAGCGACCGGGTGATCGAGGAGTCTGAAGAAGATTTGCTGAACGTCAAGGAACAGGCTGACATCTTTGCCGAACGCGTGCTCAATGGAGGCTCGTCAGAAAGCCTGGTGTTCGGTATCGATGCGCCTTGGGGGGCAGGAAAATCGAGTTTCGTGAATCTCTGCTGTAAATACTGGAAAGAGAAGAAGCGGCAAAGCATCATCGTCCATCACTTCGAACCCTTGCGTTATGAAGACGGCACAGACCTCACAGAAAAATTCATCGACGATCTCATAAGCAACATTCAACAACATGTTTTCGCACCGTCACTACGACCGCTATTCAAACGCTACGAAAACCTGGTCAAGGACAAGAAAAAAACTTCCTTGCTCGATATAAAAGCAACACTCTCCCTCAACAACGACTCAATCGACTCCACCCTGGAGGAAATTGAGAATGTTTTAAACAACATCAATACCAGAATCATTGTCATCGTTGACGATCTTGATCGAATGCATTGGTCATCTGCCAAAAGCATTTTGTTTTCAATCAAACGCAGTTTCAGGTTACCCAACATCAGCTACGTCATCTGCTATGACACTTCAAAGATAAATATCACACCGGAAAACCCTGACTCCGAAAAAACCCATGAATTTCTCGAAAAGTTCATCAACATCAAAACAAGTATTTTCCTCAACGCCCAAGATCTCACGTCCTTTGTCACACGTTATTTCGAGAGCGTACTTAGCAAGACGCTTAACGTTTCCAGTGACGGCGCCAACGAACTCAAACTGATATCCCTTGAACTGATCAATCTGTTCAACGACAAGGATTTTCATCATTACACGCCTTTCATCGGCGACATTCGTAAAATCAAGCGGCTCATCAACACTCTGGTATTGCTGGACATCGAAAAAGTCGACTTCCACAACAGTGATTTCAATAAACGCGATATCCTCCTCCTGACGCTGATCTTCCTTTATTCGCCTTCGACTTTCCGGAAGATCTATGAGAGTGAGACCAGCGGAAAATCCGGGGCTTTCAGCTGGATTCAAGAAGGCAACAGCCTGAAAAATTCCGAATTTTACAATTCCTTCAAAGCAAATCTTTCCGACAGTCCCAATATACAATTCCTGCTATCCAGATTGTTTGACGCGCCGGTTCAGAGCGCTGATCATTTTCCAGAGTCCGAGCGGCGCTCCAGGGCTGTATTTCAGGACAAGAGCCGTCCTCTGGAGAAGCACCTTCACCTCATCGCCAGACTTTCCAAACCCATTTCATCGGAGTCCCATCGTTTTCTCCTGAACAAGAAAGACGAATTGTTCAAGACCAACGCCATAAAGCCCTTTCTCGATCAGATATTCGCGCTTCCTCCTTTGGACAATGAGTCAGGGCTACATGAGTTCTGGCGAATTGTCACAAGCCATAGCGGCGCGCTTGAGACAGAGAAAGCCGTCACGATCATTGAATATCTGATCGATACATTGCCCAATCACTCCCTGCTCAACGGTGAAGAACTCAATGATTTCCGCAGTACCGCTGTCCGATACGTCTCGAAATTCCTTGACGAGAACATCACCAGCCAAGAAAAAAGCACCGTTTCGCATCTGTCTGCGGCGGAGTGCGCCATCATCAAACTTGTCTATGGAGACGAAAACGGATACACCGGGATCATCGCGAAACTGGCTCCTCCCGAGCGAGGTGCTTTGGGTCTGCATGACTTGATGACGTTCAGGAATCACTGCACCACCAGAACCAAGCGCGAACGGCTTTGGCAAGCGCTCATGCTGCACGGCAATGAAAAGACTTTGCATTCAACCAGTAGTGAATTGGCGAAAGATCAAGCACGAGGAATCAGTCAGGCCATATTCAGCCTGTTCAAAAAGCAATACATTGAAACGGGTAAAAACATACTTGAAGAAATCAATGCTATGGATCCACTCGTCCTCGTCGGGCGTTATCAAAGCACCTTCACCAACTCAAAAGACGCCGCAAAACTGGAAGAAAAAGCAAATCGCAAAAAACAAGAAATAAAAGACACAATAATCTCCAATTTCGGAAATCTAATTATTGGTGACTCCGGAATCTTCGATGAACTCGGACTTGAAGATAAACATGGTATTTCCAAGGCATTTTCCGAGTATCTGTTCTCGGTTTGCTTCAACCCGGAAACCCTCAACGGCCCAGTTCATTTCGCTGAATATCTATTGAATTTCGCAAATAACATCTTGCAGGACATCAACAATCCAGAGGATAAGGCCAACCTTTCGGCACTCTTACACAACCTCGACAATTCACAACTTAGAAATTATTGGCAGCATAACCATCAGACCATCAAAGCCAGAACAGCCGTAGATAAGGACAGGATGATCTACAAGCCCTACTCGCAACCGTCCTTCCGCATCGACTTGCCACTTGCATTCCGCACTCTGGATAGTCTGTTCCTGACGGAAATCCCCAGCGGTGCCGAACGAAAAACCCTGTGACCTCACTCCTCGCCCGCTGCGCTACCTCATCCGGCAGCGCTGCAAATGCTCGCCAACCTTGGCAGCCGGGACTTTCTGCAATTTGCACAGCAGGTCGTGCGACAACTCCCGCACGCCGTGCTTGTGCCGCAACTCATCCGCCAGGTGCGCCAGCAGGTTCGCCGCCATCTCCGCATCCGCCATCGCCCGGTGCGCCTGGCCGGTGTGCGGCAGTTGGGCGAAGGTCGTGAGCGTGCCGAGCTTGTGGTTCGGCGCCGCTGGCATCAGGCGTCGGGCCAGCAGCAGCGAGCAGGCAAAGTTCTGCAAACGGGTGCGTTTGATCCGGCCCAGTTCGAAGTCCCAGAACTTCTGGTCGAACGCGGCGTTGTGCGCCAGCAGCGGCGTGCAGCCGACGAACTCGTTGACTTCGTTCATCACCTGTTCAGCCGACGGCGCGCTGCGCAACATGGCGTTGCTGATGCCGGTGAGTTGTTCGATGAAGGCCGGGACGCGTACGCCGGCGTTCATCAGGCTCTGGTAACGCTCGACGATGCGGCCGTTTTCCAGCATGACCACGGCGATTTCCGTGGCCCGGCAGCTGCTGCTCGGCGAAATGCCGGTGGTTTCAAAGTCGATGACTGCAATGCGTTCCAAACCGGGTTCAACTCCGTTCAATTCTTCAGCAAAAGTGTGCCTTCGATCGGCACATAACGGCTGGCGGCACGGATCAGCGAGTTGGCGGTCAGGCCGGGAACGCCGTAGGCCACCGCTTGTACACCGTGTTTGTTGATGATGCGTTCGAGCAGCATGTCGAAATCGCCATCACCGGAGGCCAGGACGATTTCATCGACATGGTCGGCGGCGTCCATGATGTCGAGGGTGATGCCCACATCCCAGTCGCCCTTGGCCGAGCCGTCGCTGCGCTGGATGTAGGGTTTGAGTTTCACGGTGAAACCGAGGTTGCGCAGGATCTGCTGGAACTGCTGCTGTTTGCTGTCGCCCCGGTCGATCGCGTAGGCGTAGGCCTCGACGATCTGCCCGTGCCGGCTGACATCCGCCCACAGCGCCGCGTAGTTGAAGTGGCAACCATAGGCCTGGCGGACGGTGTAGTAGAGGTTCTGCACATCGGCGAACACTGCGATTTTTTTCACCGGAGTTCCTGTGAGCGCTGACGCGCATGAGCCGGATCAGGCACCAGGCCCGAAAAAAGGCGCTCAGTATGCCAGTAAAAAGCAGTGTGGCGAGGGAGCTGGCTCCCGCTGGACTGCGCAGCAGGCCCATCCTCTTGAAGACGGATTTGCTGCGCGGCTCAGCGGGAGCAAGCTCCCTCGCCACGGAGTGGGGTATTGCCCGGTGACTTACCGTTTATCAGACAAAGGAATCATCGTCATCGTAGAACGATGAGTTGTCATCGCTGTAGTCGGTGTCGGTGAAGCCACCCTGGTTGTTGCCCCAGGAGTCGTTGTTGGCCATGCGCTGGTCATCGCCCCAGCCATCATTGCCCTGATCGTTGACCTGGGCCGGCTCTTCCTTGATCACTTCGACGATTTCCTGCGGCTGCTGGTTGTGATGGAACAGGCTGCTGATGCCCTGTGCCAGCATCACGCCACCGGCCACACCGGCTGCGGTTTTCAGGGCGCCGCCGAGGAAGCTGCTGCCGGCAGCCGGAGCCGCTTGTGGCTGGCCATAACCCGCCGGTGGCGCGCCGAAGTTCTGTTGCGGTGCGGGGGCACCGAAGTTCTGCTGCGGAGCCGGTTCACGCCAGCCGCCGGTGGAGGCCGGGGCGCTCTGGGTCGGTGCCGGGCGCGGGCTGCTGCTCCCGAAGATGCTCGACAGGAAACCGCCGCCGCTCGACGCCGGGGCCGCGCTTTGCGCCTTGGCCGATTGCAGTTCGGCCTGCAGTTGCTGAACCTGTTGAGTCAGTTGCTTGTTCTGTTCGTCGAGGCTCTTGATCGCGGCCTCCTGCACCAGAATCGCCTGGGTCATGAAATAGCCTGCGGCCGGCTGGCGCGTCAGGTGTTCCTTGATCCGCGCCTCGGCCTGGGCGTCGCGCGGGGCTGCCTCCGTTTCGGCCTGTTGCAGCCGGGAAAACAGTCCATCGATCAGGGTTTGCTCTTCGCTGTTCATGGCGACCTCGTAGATTGCCGGAGATAACGTTGCCCTCGTCCACGGTGGAGGAGGCGCACCTACGTAATGGAGGCAGTGACAGAATGTTTCAATGGTCTTTACCGAACGTTTACGTTTGCGCCCCGCAGCACTTCATCGGTTAAAGTGAGCCACTGTTTTTGACCTGCGATACCGACTGATGAATGCCTTCGATGTGCTGCGTGACTCGCTGTATTTCTTTAAACGCAATCTGGCGCGGATCGTCCAGCTGTGCCTGCCGCTGGTGATCTTCGAAGCCGCGCTGCAACAAGTGGTCGATCACGCCAGTGACCCGGACGGTTATTCGGCCATCAGCGTGATCGTCGGCCTGCTGGTCTACCCGCTGTACACCGCCGCGCTGATTCTGTTTCTCGACGCCCGCACCCGTGGCGAATCCCCGCAGACCCTCGACTTGCTGGCGATGGCGGCGCGTCTGTGGCCACGTTTTGCCGTGCTCACTGCGCTCAATACACTGTTGATCCTGCTCGGTCTGTCGTTGTACTTCCTGCCGGGCCTGTGGCTGATGGTCACCCTGGCCTTCGGCGAGTACCTGCTGGTATTGCGCGGCTACGGCCCGTTGCAGGCCATGAAGGAAAGCCTGCGCCTGAGCCGTGGGCATTTCCTGCGGATTCTGGTGTGCATCCTCTGTGTGATGGGGCCGCTGTGGCTGCTCAAGGGCCTGACGTTGCAGGTCTATCCCGATCCGCAGAATCCGTTGATCGCCGTACTGATCGACAGCGGTCACAGCTTCCTGCAACTGTTCACCAGCGTGGTGCTGTTCCGCCTGTTCATGCTGATCAGCGAATTGCCCGACAAACGTGACGGAAGGGTCTGACCGCTCCGGGCTTGGGCCGAGCGACGGGTCTCGGGTATGCTCGGGACCACTTCCGTATCGCTACAAGCCGAGCCATGACCCGTCTACTGCGCTACATCCTGCTCTCTGTGCTGCTGGCCGTCGCCCTGATCGGCGTGATGATTTTCAGCCTGACCTGGCGCCCCGACGCCCGGGAGTCCCTGCCGGTCAGTTGCACCGGGCAACCGCCGACGCTGGTGCCCGGCCAGGCGCTGAAGGTCATGACCTGGAACGTGCAATACCTGGCGGGCAAGCGTTATGTGTTCTGGAACGACCTGGCCCGTGGCGACGACGAAGCCCCGACCACGGAAGACATGGCCTTCAGCCTCGATGAAGTGGCCCGGGTGATCCGCGACGAACAGCCCGATGTGGTGCTGATCCAGGAACTGGATGACGGCGCCAAGGCCAGCGACTATCAGAACCAGCTCAAGCTGTTGCAGGAACGCCTCACCGACCTCTACCCGTGCAGCGCACACGCCTTTGACTGGAAGGCCGATTTCGTCCCCGATCCACATATCTTCGGCAGCGTCGGCCGACAGCTCGCCACCCTGAGCCGCTACCGCATCGAACACGCCGAACGCGTGCAATTGCCGGTGCAGCCGCTGAATGTCATCAGCCGCCAGTTCCAGCCGAAAAACGCCCTGCTCGCCACCACCCTGCCGTTCAGCGATGGCGGGCAACTGGTGGTGTTCAACACGCATCTGGATCGTGCCATGCAGCCGGACGAAACCTTGCAGGCGCAGGTGATGGCGGTGGCCAAGGTGCTCGACAAACACGAAAGCCATGGCACGCCGTGGCTGATCGGGGGCGACTTCAACCTGTTGCCGCTCGGCCAGTACCGGCGTCTGCCGGTCGAACAGCGCACGCCCTACTCCGTGGACAGTGCGCTGCATCTGTTGTGGGACAAGTACCCGATGATCCCGACCAACAACGAAGCCGGCGGCATCGACCGTGCCAGGTGGCTGACCCACTACCCCAACGACCCCGGCCTCAACGGCCCGGACCGCACGGTCGACTACCTGTTCTACAGCCCGAAAATCAAACGGGTCGAAGCCACGGTGCGGCAGGACGATACCTTGCGCATTTCCGATCATCTGCCGGTGATTGCGAAGTTCCTCCTGCCACCCAACTGAACTCAGTGAGCCTCTTCGAGATCGTCGTGCAACAGCCCGAAGATCTGCCGCTTCATGTCGATGAACGAGCGCTCCATGACCATGTCCAGCGAACGCGGACGTTCGATCGGCACATCGAGAATCTGCTTGATCCGCCCGGGCCGCGCGCCCATCACGTACACCCGGTCACCCAGCAGGATCGCCTCATCGATATCGTGAGTGACGAACAGCACGGTTTTCTTGCTGTTGCCCCACACCCGCAACAACAGCTGCTGCATTTGCAGACGGGTCTGGCTGTCGAGGGCGCCGAAGGGTTCGTCCATCAGCAGAATCTGCGGGTCGTTGGCCAGGGCCCGGGCAATCGCCACCCGCTGCATCATGCCGCCGGACAACTGCTTGGCGTAGTTGTCGGCAAATCCTGACAAGCCGACTTCATGGACGTAGTGATCGACGATTTCCTTGCGCCTGGCCGCCGGCATGCCTCGACGCTTGAGGCCGAACTCGACGTTCTGCCGCACCGTCAGCCACGGAAACAGCGTGTAGCTCTGGAATACCATCCCGCGATCCGCGCCGGGGCCCTGCACTTGCTGACCGCCGACGTAGATCTCGCCGGAGGTCGGCTCGGCCAGGCCGGCAGTGAGGTACAGCAGACTCGACTTGCCGCAGCCCGACGGCCCGACCAGCACCGCGAATTGCTGGTCCGGCACCTCGAACGACACTTCCTCCAGCGCGGTGAAGGTTCCGCCGCCGGGTTTGCTGTAACGCAGGCTGACCTTGTCCACCTGCAACCTGGGTGCGGCGTGTGCCGGTGCGGCGACCGGCTCGATGAAACGACGGTTGGCAGCGGTTACTGAGCCCATGCGGCAATCCTCAAACGCAAGAAGCGGAACAGTTGATCGGTGACCAGGCCGAGCAGGCCGATGATCGCGATGGCGAGAAAAATCACATCCACCTGAAAGCCGCGCATGGCCTTGAGGCTCAAGTAGCCGAGGCCACTGGATGCGGCGACCAGTTCGGCCACCACCAGATAGGTCCAGGCCCAGCCCATGGTCACCCGCAAGGTGTCGAGTACGCCGGGCAGCGACGCCGGGGCGATCACGTGCAGCACCGCGTCGCGCCGGTTGGAACCGAGGGTGTAGGAGGCGTTGATCAAGTCCTTGGAAATGCCTTTGGACACGTCCGCAACCATCACCAGTTGCTGGAAGAACACGCCGAAAATGATCACCGACACCCGCTGCTCCAGACCGATGCCGATCCAGAGGATGAACAGCGGCACGAACGAGGTCACCGGCAGGTAGCGGATGAAATTGACCATCGGTTCGAGGAATGCCTGGACGATGCGGAAGCTGCCCATCAGCAGGCCCAGCGGCACCGCCACCAGCGACGAGACGATGAAGCCGACCATCACCACTTCGACACTGGCCCAGACATGCTGGCCGAGGGTGCCGTCACGACTCAGGCGCAGGGCCGCTTCGACCACCGCACCGGGCGTCGGCAGGAACATACCCGGCACGATGCCGCCGTAGGACAATCCGGCCCACAGGCCGACCAGCAACACCCAGGCCAGACCGCTGGCGCTCCACACCACCGACACCGGCAATCCGGTCTTCGGCGTGATGCAGCGGCTCAGCCATGAATTGCGCTTGAACATGAGCAGTCTCCTAGAGCGGGCTGACGAAACGGTTATCCACCAGATCGTCATTGCTGACGTTGTAGGGCTTGCCCTGCAATTCGCTGGCGGTTTCGTTGGCCAGTTTGATCAGCGGTGCGCTGTCACCCGGCGCGCCCGGTTTGCCCAGCAGCTTCTCACTCATGGCCTGATCGTAGAAACGCACGCCTTGCGCGGCGGCGGCCAGTTCCTTCGGATCGGACAGGTAACCGCCGACACCCCTGGCCATGATTTCGTAGGCTTTCTGTGGATGATCCTTGGTGTACTGCACCGCTTTGTAGAGACCGGCGACCAGCGCCTTGACGTCTTCCGGCTGCTTCTCGATCACCGTGCAGTTGAGCGCCACCACATCGACGATCACGCCCGGCGTACTGCTGCTGTCGATCAGCACTTTGCCCTGCTGCTTGTCGCGCACCATCGACAGATGCGGCTCCCAGGTCACGGCGGCCGGCACGCGACCGGCGATGAACGCGGTGGCGGCATCGTCGGCGGTCATGTTCTGCACGGTGATGTCGCTCATGCTCATGCCGTTCTTTTTCAGCAGGTACGAGAGCCAGAACTGCGAAGTCGAACCCTCGTTGACGGCCACCGCCTGGCCCTTGAGCTCTTGCAGGCTTTTCACATTCTTGCCGACCAGCACGCCGTCGCCGCCATGGCTGTCATCCAGCGCGGCCACGGCCTTGAAGCAGAACTGCGGGCGGTACTTGAGCACTTCGTCGATGGTCGAAGCCGAGCCGGACAATTGCCCGGACGCCTGAGCGGCCATGTACATCGAGGCTTCCTCGACGACCGGCAATTCGACGGTCAAGCCGTTTTCCTTGAAGTAACCCAGATCCTGGGCCAGATACAGGGTGCCGTAACCGACCCACGTGGTGTGGCCGATCGACAAGGTGCCGGCCTGGGCGCCGGTGACCGAAAGGACGGAAATCGCCAGAGGACATGCAAGACGGGTAAACAAGGACTTGTTCATGGAGCACTCCCAACGCTGTTGATTTAGTTGTCATGGGCAGTACGGCCAGCCGTGGTGTCGCGATCGCACGCTGCGGTCTCTGCTGGACTCTGGCGGGCAATGCCTTGGCTGGCGAAATCGATGTTGACCCAGGCCCGGCGTCAGGAAAACGAGGAAATAGTTAGACGCGAACGATGAAAAAACTGGGTAGTGCGCACCACGAAAGGGCGCGTCGGGCGGGGGTGCACGGAGGGGGTGCAAGACAGCTGAAACAGTGGTGAATCGACTGACGCAAATCGCGAGCAGGCTCGCTCCCACAGGAATCCCGAAAGTACACAATATTTGTGTTAGCCGAGAAACCTGTGGGAGCGGGCGTGCCCGCGAAGGGGCCCTTGAGCTTTACGAATTTCTCAGAGCCGGCCGTACTCCTGCGCCGTACGATCAACCGCTTTCAGGGTCTTGCCCACCAGCTCGTCAATTTCTTCACGACTGGCAATCAGCGCCGGCGCCATGATCATCCGCCCCAGGGTCGAACGAATGATCACCCCCTCTTCAAAACCGATCGTGCGGCAGCGCCAGGCCATGTCGTTTTCATTGGCGAAGCGTTTGCGGGTCGCTTTGTCTTCAGCCAGCTGCAACGCCGCGACCATGCCCGTGCCCTGGATATCGCCCACCAACGGGTGATTGCCGAACACCTCGCGCAGGCACTGTTGCAGGTACGGGCCGATGTCATCCTTGACCCGCGTTACCACGCCCTCATCGCGCAATGCCTTGAGGTTGGCAATCGCCACCGCCGCCGCCACCGGGTGCCCGGAATAGGTCAGGCCGTGGGCGAACACACCGCCCTGCTCCACCAGCACGTCAGCCATTTTTTTCGACAGGATCAAGCCACCCATCGGGATGTAACCGGAGGTCAAACCCTTGGCAATGGACAGGGTGTCCGGCTCGAAACCGAAGTATTCGTGAGCGAACCATTCGCCGGTGCGACCGAAGCCGCCGATCACTTCATCGGCACACAACAGCACGTCGTATTTGCGGCAGATGCGCTGGATTTCGGGCCAGTAGCTTTCCGGCGGAAAGATCATCCCGCCCGCGCCCTGGAACGGTTCGGCGATGAAACCGGCGACCTTGTCGGCGCCCAGCTCGAGGATTTTCGCTTCCAGTTGCTGCGCCGCCCTCAGGCCGAATTCCGCCGGGGTCAGATGGCCTTCGTGGGCGAAGAAGTACGGCTCGTCGATGTGCGCGATGTCGGGAATCATCCCGCCCATTTCGTGCATGAATTTCATGCCGCCGAGGGCCGTCGCCGCCAGGGTCGAACCGTGGTAGCCGTTCCAGCGACCGATCATGACTTTCTTCTCGGGCTTGCCCAGCACCTGCCAGTAACGGCGCACGGTGCGGATCAGCACCTCGTTGGCTTCGGAGCCGGAGTTGGTGTAAATCGCGTGGCTGTAGTGCCCCGGCAGCAGGCTGAACAGCAACTCGGAGAGTTCGATGACCTGCGGGTGGGTGGTGTGAAAAAACATGTTGTAGTACGGCAACTGCTCCAGTTGCCGGCTCGCCGCCGCGTTCAGATCCTTGCGCCCGTAACCGAGGTTGGTGCACCACAGCCCGGACATGCCGTCGAGGTAGCGCCGACCG
The DNA here is from genome assembly GCF_024981055.1 of Pseudomonas sp. BW7P1. Taxonomy (NCBI): domain Bacteria; kingdom Pseudomonadati; phylum Pseudomonadota; class Gammaproteobacteria; order Pseudomonadales; family Pseudomonadaceae; genus Pseudomonas; species Pseudomonas sp. BW7P1. Next base: position 5,490,097 of record NZ_CP103374.1, read on the forward strand.
TCGTTGTCCCAAAGATGCAGGCGTTCACCGCGCACCATCACCCGTGGGCCTTCGTCGTTGAGGGCCTTCTGGTCGACGAACGCATGAATGTGGTGCGCTGCATCGGCGGCCTGGTAGTCGCGGGTTTCACGTGAGGTGGTCATCGCCGGATCTCCTTTTTTGTTGTGAGCGGCTGTCATGAGCGCAGTTGAAACCAGGTGGTTTTCAACTGGGTGTATTTGTCGAACGAGTGCAGCGACAGATCGCGGCCGAAACCCGATTGCCTGCCGCCGCCGAACGGCACGGTCACGTCCAGCGCATCGACGCTGTTGACCGACACCGTACCGGCTCGCAATTGCCGCGCCACCCGATGGGCACGGTGCAGATCATCGGTCCACAGCGACGCGGCCAGACCGTAGACGCTGTCATTGGCCAGTTGCAAGGCGTGGGCTTCATCATCGAACGGAATCACCGCCAGCACCGGGCCGAACACTTCTTCGCGAAACAGGGTCATGTGCGGCTGCACGTCGGTGAAAATCGTCGGCTGAACGAAGTTGTCCGAACCGTTGAAACTCAGCTGCTGCCCGCCACAGACGCGGCTCGCGCCTTCACGCTCGGCCTGGTGGATGAAGCGCAGAATGCTCTCGGTCTGACGTGCGTCGACAATCGCTCCCGCCGCACTTGCCGGGTCCAGCGGGTTACCCGGTTGCCAGCGTTCGGCCTGCACCTTCAGACGTTCGACGAACTCATCATGAATCGAGCGTTCCACCAGCAACCGCGAGTTGGCCGAGCAGACTTCGCCCTGATTGAAGAAGATCCCGAACGCGGCTTTCTGCGCCGCCAGATCCAGATCCTTGCAGTCGGCGAACACCAGGTTGGCGCTCTTGCCGCCGCACTCCAGCCACACCTGTTTGAGGTTCGACTGCGCGGAGTACTGCATGAAATATTTGCCGACCTGGGTCGAACCCGTGAACACCAGACAATCGACATCCGGGTGCAGGCCCAGGGCTTTGCCAGTCTGCTCGCCGAGCCCCGGCAGCACGTTCAGCACACCGGCCGGCAACCCCGCTTCCAACGCAAGCTCAGCCAGGCGCAATGCAGAGAACGGCGATTGCTCGGCGGGTTTGAGGATCACCGAGTTGCCCGCCGCCAGCGCCGGAGCGAGTTTCCACGCGGCCATGTCCAGCGGGAAATTCCACGGCACCACGGCGGCGACCACGCCCAGCGCTTCGCGGGTGATGGTCGCCAGCACGTTCGAGGCGCTCGGTGCGACTTGATCGTAGAGTTTGTCGAGGCTTTCAGCGTACCAGCGGAACACCCCGGCGGCGCCCGGTACGTCGATGTTGTAAGCGTCCATCACCGGCTTGCCCATGTTCAACGAATCGAGCAGCGCCAGTTCTTCGCGATGGGCCAGGATCAGATCCGCCAGACGCAGCAGCACTTGTTTGCGCTCGGTCGGTGAACGCCCGGCCCAGATGCCTGCCTCGAACACCTGCCGCGCATTGCGCACCGCCGCATCGACATCGGCTTCACCACACGCGGCCACATCGGCCAGTAGCCTGCCGGTGGCCGGGTCGATCGCGGCAAAGGTCTGCCCCGACTGCGTGTCACACAACTTGCCGTCGATCACGGCCTGGTATGGATAGCTCAATTCAGCGGCCTTGCGCTGCCAGTCTGCAAGTTCGAACACGGTGGATGCTCCCTGGACTTTTATTCTTTTATAAACAGCTTCAGTCGATAGTCGCTCAGGCCCGCGCGGGGCAAAACCAGTAAAAATGTCTTCGCAGACAATAAAAAAGGTAACCAGCCGATGGCCCCCTCGCGCACGTATGGGGCTATTGTTCAGGGACAAAAAAACCGCCGACAGAACGGAGGCCGGCGGCTTACAAATTGCTTGGATGTGAAATCCGTTCGCTTTGAGGTTCACCGTGGCCGCTTACAACCTGCGTCAGTTGAAATACTTCATCACCACCGTCGAATGCGGCAGCGTCGCCGAAGCCTCGCGCAAGCTGTACATCGCGCAACCGGCGATTTCCACGGCGATCAAGGGGCTGGAAGACAGCTTTGGCGTGCAACTGCTGATCCGCCATCACGCCCAGGGCGTATCCCTGACGCCGAGCGGCGCGCGGTTCTTCCGCAAGGCCCAGGAACTGCTGCGCATGGCCAAGGAGTTCGAACAGAACGCCCTTGCCGATAACGACGTGGTGGCCGGGCAGATCGATATCGGCTGTTTCGAAACGGTCGCTCCGCTTTACCTGCCGCAACTGATTGCCGGCTTCTCGGCGCTGTATCCGGGGGTGAAGATCCGCATCCGCGACGGCGAACAGCAGGAACTGGTGCAAGGCCTGACCTCGGGCACCTTCGACCTGGCGATCCTGTACAAGCACGACCTCGACGCCACCATCGAAACCGAACCGCTGATGCCGGCCCAGCGGCCTTACGCCCTGCTCCCGGCGGATCACCGCTTCGCTCAGCTCAAGCAAGTATCGCTGCGGGATTTGTGCCTGGAGCCGATGATCCTGCTCGACGTGCAACCGAGCCGCACCTACTTCGTCAGCCTGTTCGAAGAACTCGGGCTGTCGCCGCGCATCGAATTCAGCTCGCCGTCGATTGAAATGGTGCGTGGCATGGTCGGCCAGGGTTTCGGCTTCTCGATCCTGGTGACCCGCCCGCATTCGGAATGCACCTACGACGGCAAGAAGGTCGTGTGCGTGGACATCGTCGAAGACGTCACCGGCTCAGGCCTCGTGGCCGCGTGGCTCAAACGCGGACAACTGACCAAACCGGCGCAGCTGTTTGCCGATTACTGCCGGGAGCAGTTGACGGCGAAGGCCAGCCGCTGACTCTCAAGTACCCCGCGGTTTGGCCCGTGCGGTCGCTTCAGCCACCAGCGGGTCATCCGGCCAATAATGCTTCGGATACCGCCCCTTCAGATCCTTCTTCACTTCGGCATAGGTGCTGCGCCAGAAGTTGGCCAGATCCTGCGTGACCTGCACCGGACGTCGTGCGGGCGACAGCAGGTGCAGCTTGACCACTTGCCGCCCGCCGGCGATGCGCGGTGTGTCGGCAAGGCCGAACAGCTCCTGCAAACGCACCGCGAGGATCGGTGGCTGCTCGCTGTAGTCGAGGCGAATCGACGAGCCTGACGGTACGCTCAAGTGATGCGGTGCCTGCTCATCAAGCTGCTGCGGCAGTGGCCATGGCAGCAGATTACGCACGATGCTCGACAGGTCGAGGTTGGCGAAATGGCTGAGGCGCGAGACCTTGCCCAGATAAGGCATCAGCCAGTCTTCGAGGGTTTTCAGCAGCATCACGTCGCTGACATCCGGCCACTGGCTGTCGCCTTTGGCGTCCAGGTCGAGCTGGCGCAGCAACGCGACTCGCGCCTGCCACTGGCGCAGTTCCGCAGTCCACGGCAACAGCTCCAGCCCCTTGCGCCGCACCAGATTGACCAGTGCCTGACTGCGGGCGTTTTCGTCGAGACCGGTCAGCGGTTCACGGCTGAGGATCAGTTCGCCGACCTTGCGCTGGCGCTCGGCGCGCAGCACGCCTTCACGTTCATCCCAGTCCAGTTGATCGACGCTGTGCACCTGCTCGGCCAGCACTGAATCGAACAGCGCCGGGTCGAAATCCGCCGCCAGATAAATCCGTTCCTCGCGCTGGCCCTGACGGCTGCCGAGGTCGGCAATCACGATCCACGGTTCTTTCATCAGACTGTCGGCTTCAGCGAACAGCGCCGCCCGGCCGTTGGCCAGACGATATTCGGCACCACCGGCACGCCGCTGCTGGGCGACACGATCCGGATAGGCCAGCGCCAGCAAGGCGCCGAGCCAGCGTGGGTGATCGGGATCGCTGACCGGTTCGATCGGCTGGCCGCGCAGCAAGCCGCGATATTGCCGCGCCAGTTGCCGGGCGCGCTGCACGCCGCCCTGAGCGCCGCGGGCCGCGCGCTCTTCGCCGGACAGCAGCACCAGACGGCTGTGCAGATCCGCCCCGGCGCCGCGCAAGATATCCCTCTCACCCAGCAACGCGGCGACGTCACACGCCATGTTCGCCAGCCCCAACGTCTGACCGCGCAACAGTAAATGAGCGATGCGCGGATGGGCCGGCAATTCAGCCATGGCCTGACCGTGACGGTTCAGGGTTTCACCGTCCAGCGCACCGAGGCGCTGCAACAGATCCTGAGCCTGTGCATAAGCGGCGGCGGGCGGTACGTCCAGCCAGATCAGATCACCCGGCGCCACGCCCCAGCGCCCGAGTTGCAAGGCCAGGCCCGCAAGATCCGCCGAGAGAATTTCCGCACTGCCATAAGCCGCCAGTTGTTCGTGCTGATCCTGCGACCACAGCCGATAACACACGCCCGGTTCCAGACGCCCGGCCCGGCCTGCGCGCTGGGTGGCGCTGGCTTTGGAGATGCGTTGAGTGTCGAGGCGGGTCATGCCGCTGCCCGGATCGAAACGCGGCACCCGCGCCAGCCCGGCGTCGATCACTACGCGCACGCCGTCGATGGTCAGGCTGGTCTCGGCGATGTTGGTGGCCAGCACCACTTTGCGTTTGCCATGCGGTGCCGGGTCGATGGCGGCGCGCTGGGCATTCAGATCGAGTTCGCCGTGCAACGGGCAGAGCAACACATCGCTGCGCTCACCGATGGCGTCAGCCAGTTGCTGATGGACCCGACGGATTTCCGCCTGCCCCGGCAGGAACACCAAGAGGCTGCCGGTTTCATCGTGCAGGGCTTCGAGCACCGTTTGCGTGACGCGTTGATCGATGTATTCGCCGGGCTGGAACGGTCGGCCCCAGCGCATCGTCACCGGGAACATCCGGCCCTCGCTGCGCAGGATCGGCGCGTCGTCAAGCAAACTGGCCAGACGTTCGCCTTCAAGGGTGGCGGACATCAACAGAATCTTCAGCGGTTGTTCAGCTCGAAACAGCTCGCGACCGTTCAGACTGAGGGCCAGTGCCAGATCGGCGTCGAGGCTGCGTTCGTGAAATTCGTCGAAGATCAGCAGGCCCACGCCCTCCAGCGCCGGGTCGTCCTGCAAGCGCCGGGTGAGAATACCTTCGGTGACCACCTCGATGCGCGTATTGGTGCCCACCTTGCTGTCGAGGCGGATGCGATAACCGACGGTTTCACCGACCTTCTCGCCCAGCTCGCTGGCCAGCCGCTCCGCCGCTGCGCGCGCGGCCAGCCGACGGGGTTCGAGCATGAGAATGGTCTGCCCGTTCAGCCATGCTTCATTGAGCAGGGCCAGGGGCACGCGGGTGGTTTTACCGGCGCCGGGCGGTGCTTCTAGCACGGCTTCGTGGCGTGTCGCGAGGGCTTCACGCAGGGCGGGTAAAACTTCGTCGATCGGCAAAGAAATCATGCTGGCTCCCAAACAGAGCGGCGAGTATAACGGCGAACTGCCGGGTGTTTGTCGGGGTCTTAATTCCACACGACGATGCTTCGTTTTCAAATGACTCAGGAGTTATCTACATGCGCTTACCTTTTCGCCTGATCGGCGGTGTACTGGTTGCCACCCTGCTCACTCAGATCACTGCGTGCGGGTCGATTTTCTATCCCGACCGGCGCGGCCAGATCGACGGCAAGATCGACCCGGCGATTGCCGTGCTCGATGCCGTGGGCCTGCTGTTCTACATCATCCCTGGCCTGATCGCGTTTGCCGTGGACTTCACCACCGGCGCGATCTATTTCGAACCGGGCCACACGGCGCAGGTCGATCCGGCCAAACTCAAGCAAGCCATCGGCCCGGACGGCCAGGTCGATAACCTCAAGTTGCAGGCTATTCTCGAAACAGAACTGGGCCGCCATCTGCCGCTGGACGACCCGCGCCTGATCCAGCACAAGGGCAGCACCCAGCAACTGGCGATGTTCGGCCTGCAACCTGCCGCATAAGGAATCGACGCACCCATGACCTCCAGCCCCGAACACGCCCGCCTGCTGCGGCTGGCGACCCGCGCCTCGGTGGCGGTGGCCTGTACGCTGATCATCGCCAAAGCCATCGCCTGGTGGCTGAGCGGTTCGGTGAGCATGCTCGCCGGCCTCACCGACTCGGCCCTTGATGGCGTCACTTCATTGCTCAATCTGCTGGCGGTGCACTACGCGCTGCGCCCGGCGGATGACGATCACCGCTATGGTCACGGCAAGGCCGAATCCCTGGCGGGCATGGCGCAGGCGCTGTTCATTGGCGGCAGTGCGGTGCTGATCGCATTGCAGGCTTACGAGCGCATCCAGCGACCGGAACCGCTCGGCGCGCCCTGGATCAGCATCGGCGTCATTGTGTTTTCATTGGTGCTGACGGCGACGCTGCTGATGCTGCAGCACCGGGTGATCAAACAGACCGGCTCCAACGCGGTGCGGGCTGATTCGTTGCATTACCGTTCGGACATGTTGCTCAACGGCAGCATCCTGATTGCCCTGATCCTGGCGGGCCTGGGTTTTCATCAACTGGATGCCTGGTTCGGTCTGGGGATTGCCGTGTACATCCTGTGGAGCGCGATCCAGATCGCCCGGGAAAGTTTTTCGGTGCTGATGGATGAAGAGCTGCCGGTGGCTGTCAGTCAGCACATGCTCGAACTGGCCTGCGCTGTGCCGGGCGTTTTGGGCGCCCACGATCTGCGTACGCGGATTTCCGGCAATCACTGGTTCGTGCAATTGCATCTGGAGCTGCCGGGGGAACTGACGCTGTCAGTCGCCCACGGCATCAGCGATCAGGCCGCCGATGCGATCCATGCGGCCTACCCGCGGGCCGAAGTGCTGGTGCACGCCGACCCGCAGGAAGTGGTGCAAGCTGCCCGTGCTCAGTAGTTGACCTGATAACCGCGACTGCTCAGGCAATTGCCCTGGGCCTGGCGGTAGGCCTGCACCACCTCGGGCGCTGGCTGATAGGTTGCGGTACGCGGATCGAAGCCGCTTTGCTGCACCGCATACTGGTAGCACTGATAGCCGTCCTGCTGGACCTGCTCCGGCGACTGGCCGTTGGCGGGATACGCTTCCACGTCGTAGCCGTTGCCCGTCGGTTGCGGCGGTTGCTGCACCGGCGGCTCGACGACCACGTAATCCTGGGTCGCTTCCTGATAGGCGTAGTACGAGCCTGCCGCCAGGAACAACAGCGAACCGCCGATCCACACCTCACGGGCGTAATCCGGCAGGTACTGGATACGGATCCCCCGTGGCGGCTGAACCACGACATAACGCGGACCTTGCGGGCGATACCAGTAGCCGCCGGAATAGAAATAATCCTGACCGCGATACGGCACGCGGAAATCACGATCCGGGAAGCGGTCGATCACATGCCCCGGCCGGTATTGCGGGCCGGGACCCCAACCATTGCCATGCCCATCGGGACGACCCGGCCAGCGGTTGTCGTTGGGACGGTTGCCGGTTTGCCAGTTCTGGTGATAACCATTCTGCGGACGCTCGTCGCGGTAGTAACCCTGACGCGGTTCCTGGGTCTGGCGCACGGTGTCGGGACGCGGCTGGATCGGCAGGTCATTGGCCGGCAGTTGCGGCGGCGGTGGCGGCTGGCGTACCGGGTTGGGGTTGTACGCCGGACGTGGCTGGTTCTGGTTCTGCCACTGGCCGTTGTTCGGTTGGCCGTGGTTCTGCTGACCGTTGTGCTCGAACTGACGGCTGTTGTCGCCACGAATGATGTCGTTGTTCTGCCGCTGCGGATTATTCTGGCCGCGCTGCTGACCACCGCCGCCATGTCCCTGATTGTTGCCCTGATGCTCCGGCCCGCGTCCGCCGCCGTCGGGGCCACGATTCTGCGGTTCATCGGCCAGCACCTGGGCACAGACACTCACACACAGCAAACCAACACTGGCCACACGCCAGATACGCGACTTCATGAAATTCCTCACTGCGGGCCAAAGCCTGTCATTAAGAGTGCCTGTAGCTAAGACCGGGAAGGGGCACACCGGGTTCTGCAACAGGTTATCAGTCACGCCATTTATTTATTGAGCGGGAGAGGTCAAATCGCGGGCGAGAAAAAAGGGAGACCCGTCGGCCTCCCCTTCAGAGAACTTCGTCCTGGCTCGACGCTTTTGACGCCGGCTCACCTCACGCCGTCTTCTGGACAGTGTGCAGCTCGGGGGCCGGCACGTCCCCGGTGGGGGCGGCGGCCGCGGCGGGCCTGATTGGGCGGGCCGCAGTGGACTGTGTTACCGAGCAGTGATTCTGGTGATAAGGATAGGCCTGAGGCTGCGACAGATGATTGCGAAGATTGCTCAAATAAACATCACTTGCGCAATTTTTAACCCCGGATAGATAATCCGCCGCAATAGTCAGGACAAAGGACAGATTCATGAGCAAACTCGACCGCTACGACCTGAGCATTTTGGCGGAATTGCAGCGCGACGCCCGCATCTCCAACCAGGAACTGGCCGAGCGCATCGGTCTGTCACCGTCCCCATGCTCGCGTCGGGTCAAACAACTGGAGGACGACGGCTACATCTCGCGGCAGGTGGCCCTGCTGGACCGCAAGATGCTCGGACTGAGCCTGACGGCCTACGTGCTGATCGGCATGGACCGGCATACACCGGAGCGTTTCGAGAACTTCGAAGCGGCCATCCGCACCTTGCCGCAGGTGCTCGAATGCAGCCTGGTGACCGGGGTCGATGCCGACTATCAACTGAAGGTGGTGGTGCCGGACATGGACCACTATCAGAAGCTGCTGTTGGGGCACCTGACCCGCATCGAAGGCGTGACCAGCGTGCGTTCGAGCTTTGTGCTGAATCAGGTGCTCAACAGCACCGAACTGCCCTTGACGCATCTGCGCAACTGAAACCGTCTTCGCGAGCAGGGGAATGCATTGCAAACGCGAAGGAGCCAGTACAGGCGACGAATGACTGCGGCACACCGACGCAGGTCAATGCCGCGTCAAGCCTCGCTGGCGTATACTCCCCGCCGCCCTTTCTGCCGCACAGTGCCGGAGATGCCCGATGGATCCAGCCGTATTTGAAGAGTGGATGATGACCGGTCTGGTCAGCATCCTGATCATTTTCATGGGTTTCATCGTCTGGGATCTGGCGAAGAAGTCCAAGGCCGGGCGCTTCGGCTCGTTCATTCTGTTTTTCGTGCTGGGCCTGGGCGTGGCCGCGTTCATCATCAAGAGCGTGGTGATCGGCCTGATCGAATCCGGCGCCTTATAAGCGTGCCGGCACTTCCTTCCATTGGCCCTGATCGAGCCCTTCGATCGTCCAGTCACCGATCCTGACCCGCACCAGCCGCAACGTCGGCAGCCCGACCGCTGCCGTCATCCGCCGCACCTGACGGTTGCGTCCTTCGCGAATCACCAGTTCCAGCCAAGTTGTCGGAATGGTTGCGCGAAAGCGTACCGGCGGATTGCGCGGCCACAGCTCGGGCTCATCCAGTTGCCGCGCTTCGGCGGGCAGGGTCATGCCGTCATTCAATTCGACACCGTCACGCAGACGCTGCAACTGCTCGGCCGTCGGCACGCCTTCGACCTGCACCCAATAGGTTTTCGCCAGTTTGTGCTTCGGGTCGGCGATCCGCGCCTGCAACTGGCCGTCGTTGGTCAGCAACAGTAAACCTTCGCTGTCACGATCCAACCGCCCGGCCGGATAAATGCCAGGAATATCGACGTAATCCTTGAGCGTCGCCCGCCCTTCGCCGTCGCTGAATTGCGTCAGCACATCGAACGGTTTGTTGAACAGGATCAGCTTCGGCTCGGCGGGTGGTGCCTTGGCCACACGGCGCGGGGCTGAAGAGGACGGCTTCGCGCCGGGGCGGCGGGAAGGTGGACGTTGAGGACGGGACATGGCGAAAAGAACATCTAACGGTCGGGGCTGACAATGCTAGTGCCCCGACCGCCAAATGACCACGACAAACCGTTAGCGGAACGGCGGCTCGTCGAAGCTGCGCAGTTTGCGCGAGTGCAGCGAATTGAGTTCGGTGCGCAGCAGGTCCACCGCTTCGATACCGATCTTCAAATGCTGGCTGACCGCGCGCTCGTAGAACGCGTTGGCCGAACCCGGCAGCTTGATTTCACTGTGCAGCGGTTTGTCCGAAACGCACAGCAACGTGCCATAGGGCACCCGCAGGCGATAGCCCTGGGCGGCGATGGTGCCGCTTTCCATGTCCACCGCCACGGCGCGGGACAGGTTGATCAGCGGTCGCTCCTGGGCCCAGCGCAATTCCCAGTTGCGGTCGTCGTAGGTCAGCACGGTGCCGGTGCGCAGGCGTTTTTTCAGCTCTTCGCCCTTCTCGCCGGTGATGTTGGCCGCCGCTTGCTGCAGCGCCAGTTGCACTTCGGCCAGAGCCGGGATCGGAATGTTCGGCGGCACCACCCGGTCGAGAATCCCGTCGCGACGCATGTAAGCGTGGGCCAATACGTAGTCGCCGATGGTCTGCGACTGACGCAGGCCGCCGCAGTGACCGATCATCAGCCAGCAATGCGGACGCAGTACCGCCAGGTGATCGGTGATGTTCTTGGCGTTGGACGGGCCGACGCCGATGTTCACCAGGGTCACGCCGTGGCCATCGCTGGCGATCAGGTGATAGGCCGGCATCTGGTAACGGTGCCAGACCACGCCGGCCGCTATGGCCGAGGCTTCGCCGTGGTCCATGCCTTTTTCGATGATCACGTTGCCCGGCAATACCATGCGCACGAAGCGCGGGTCGCGGCGCAATTGCTCCAGACCGTGAACGATGAACTGGTCGACGTAACGGTGATAGTTGGTCAGCAGAATCCATGGCTGTACATGGCGCCAGTCACTGCCGGTGTAGTGCACCAGACGACGCAGCGAGAAGTCGACGCGCGCCGCATCGAACAGCGCCAGCGGCAGCGGATGGGTGTTCTCCCAGTCGTAGAGACCGTCGGCGATGCCGTCGGTGGCGGCAGACAGGTCGGTACTCGGGAACACCCGCGCCAGCACGGCGGCGGTGACACCGGAGCCGGCCAGTTCATCACCCTGCTCGACCACGTAGGGGTAAGGAATATTCTGCTCGCTGACACCGACTTCGACGGTCACCGTGAAGTCGTGCATCAGCGGCGTAAGCTGCTCCAGCAGATATTTGCGAAACGCCGTCGGGTGGGTGACGGTGACGCTGTAGGTGCCCGGCAACTGCACCTTGGCGTAAGCACGGGTGGTCTGCGGGACTTCGCCCTGGCAGTGGTAGGTCAGACGCAGTTCGGGATAACGGAACAGGGCTCGTTGCCCGGCGTCGGGCTCGACGCGATCCTTGAGATAACGCTTGAGCGCCGAGTTCAGCGCCGTGGTGGCCCGCTCATGCAGCTCGGCCAGACGATCCACGGCCTGTTCGGCGGTTTGAACGACAATAAACGCTTCGGTCACGATCAGCTTCCTGTGTTCTGACTTGCAGAGCTTCATCTTGCCTGCATCGTGGCTTCACGGAAACAGTGGCGTTGTGGCTATTCATCAATCTGACAGGTACAGGCGATCCCTGTGGGAGCGGGCTTGCCCGCGATGAGGCCATCACATTCAACATCGATGTTGACTGACAGGCCGTCATCGCGGGCAAGCCAGCTCCCGAAAGGACTTTCGGTGCCTGGACATTGCAGTCAGAAACCTTGCGGCGTCGAGCGGGCGACGATCGCTTCGACCTCCAGCCCACGGGGCAACGCGCCGTAGACCCGGCCGCCGCCACTCAGGCGACTGGCAATAAAGGCATCGCTGACCACCGAATTCCCGGCCTCCAGCAACAGCTTCGCCTGCAACCCCAGCGCGATGTCTTCGGTCAGTTGCCGCGCCCGGTATTGAATGTCGCCGGTGTCCTTGAATGACGCCTGCAATTGCTGGATATGTGCAGCCAGCCGCTTGTCGCCATGGCCGTCACCCAGTTCGTTGAACAGCACATCGAGAACGCCCGGCTCTTTCGACAGCGCACGCAACACATCCAGGCATTGCACGTTGCCGGAACCTTCCCACGTCGAATTCACCGGCGCTTCGCGGTACAGGCGCGGCAGGATGCTGTCTTCGACATACCCGGCGCCGCCCATGCATTCGGCGGCTTCATTGATCATCCCCGGCGCACGTTTGCAGATCCAGTATTTGCCCACCGCCGTCACCAGCCGGGCGAATTGCGCCTCATGGCGATCAGTCAGATGATCCAGCGCCTTGCCCATGCGCAGGCTCAGGGCCAGCGCGGCTTCGCTTTCCAGTGCCAGATCGGCCAGCACGTTCTGCATCAGTGGCTGTTCGCTCAGCAGTTTGCCGCCGACCTTGCGGTGGGCGCAGTGATGGCTGGCCTGGGTCAGCGCCTGACGCATCAGCGAGCTGGAACCGACCATGCAGTCGAAACGGGTCATGGCCACCATCTCGATGATGGTCGGCACGCCGCGCCCTTCTTCACCGACCATCCACGCCAGTGCGCCCCGGAACTCCACTTCACTGGAGGCGTTGGACTGATTGCCGAGCTTGTTCTTCAGGCGCTGGATATAGAACTGATTGCGCGTGTCATCCGGACGATGACGCGGCAGCAGGAAACAGGTCAGGCCCTTGTCGGTCTGCGCCAGCGTCAGGAACGCGTCGCACATCGGCGCCGAACAGAACCACTTGTGGCCCACCAGCTCATAAGCCTGGCCCGGGCCGCTGGCCCCCACCGGATAAGCCTTGGTGGTGTTGGCCCGCACGTCGGTGCCACCCTGTTTCTCGGTCATCGCCATGCCAATGGTCACACCGGCCTTGTGGGCCATGCCGACATTTCGCGGGTCGTATTCGGTGGCGAGGATTTTCGGCAGCCATTGCTCAGCCAGATCAGGCTGCAAGCGCAGTGCGGGAACACTGGCGAAGGTCATGGTCAGCGGGCAACCGCTGCCCGCCTCGGCCTGGCTGTGCAGGTAAGTCATGGAGGCCCGGGCCACATGGGCACCGTCCTGTGGATGGGCCCAGGGCAACGACGTCAGGCCATGCTCGATGGCCGTGCGCATCAGCTCGTGGTAGGCAGGGTGGAATTCCACCAGATCGATGCGATGACCATAGCGGTCATGGCTGGCGAACACCGGTTTGTTCTGGTTGGCGAGAAACCCGGCTTCCATCAGCGGACCACCGGCCAGCGCACCGTAGGCATCGATCCGCGACTCGGCCCAACCGGCGCCGAACCGCCGCGACCATTCCTGCAACGGCAGGTCGATGCGGTACAGGTTGGTGCCGTCCAGCGACGGTGGCTGGTTGGTCACTTCGTGGGTTTCGGCGAATTGATGCAGGTTCATGACGGGGCTCCTTGATCGGCCAGAGCTTCAGTTAAGCACCGCCCCCGGACCGATCAAAGTGTCATATCGGCCTAAATCGCGGCGCTTTCACCCCATCAACAACTCAATACCCGTCGCCGCATGGCGACCTGCAAGTCCTCGAATTTCACCGGTTTGCTCAAGTAATCGATCACCCCGCCCGACGCACAGTGCTCGCGATCCGCGCCCTGCGCGATCATGAACACCGGCAGATGGGTGCAGCCCGGCAAGTCATGGATCTGGCAGCACAGCGACACACCATCAAGCGGTGGCAACTGGCAATCGATCAGCACCGCATCGAACGGCTCGCGCTGCAGGCATTCGATGGCTGCGGCACCGTGGTCGGCGGTGCGCACGCGGAAACCGAGTTTGAGCAGCATGCCGCGCATCACCAGTTGATTGACGCTGTTGTCGTCCACCAGCAACACGGTGCAGTCCTGCGGTGCGCGTATGGCATCGCGAACAAGCGTCGGCGCGGCTTCAACCGCCGGCAACTCGAACTCCACGTCCAGTTGAAAACGGCTGCCGCGCCCCGGCTCGGAACGGTGCGTGAGCTTGCCGCCGAGCAATTCCACCAGCTGTCGGCAAATCGCCAGACCGACGCCCAAACCGCCGTACTCGCGAGTCATTGAACCGTCGAGCTGGAAAAAGCGCTGATACAGCGTGGCTTCGCCCAGATCGGTAAAACCGATGCCGGTGTCGATCACGGCGAAAGACAGCGCCAGGCGATTGTCCGTCGACGGCTTGCCGGTGACCCGCAAGGCGAGACCGCCGACCCGGGTGAACTTGATCGCGTTGTCCAGCAGACACTCCAGACATTGCACGAGTTTGGCGCTGTCGCCATTCAATCGATCCGGCAGTGTCGGCAGCACGTCGACCTTGAAGTCCAGCGACTTGCTCGAGGCGTTGCCTTCGAACTGCACGCGCAGCGCCTCCACCACCGCCCTCAGGCTGAAACTGCCCGGCGTGGCCTTGAGCTTGCCGGCCTGCAATTCGGTCAGGGTGAGGATACCGTTGACCATGCGCATCATGTCCCGCGCCGAACCGGCGGCGGTCTGCTGGTATTGCTCCAGCTCCGGATCCAGTTCGACGGTCTGCATCAACTCCAGCGAGCCGATCACTCCGTTCATTGGCGTACGCAGTTCGTGGGTCAGGGTCGCGAGGAATTCGTCCTTGAGTTTGTTGCTGTGGGCCAGTTGCTGGTTGAGCACTTCGAGTTTCTGGCCGGCGTCGAACAGCGTCTGAGCCTGCTGCTCGCGCATCGCGTTGATACGGTCGGCCAGCGCCAGCGACAGCAGGGCCACCTCGATGGCCGAACCGATCTGGCTGGCGTACATGGTCAGGAACACATTCGGCAGCAAGCCCAGCACCATCATCGTGTTGACGATCCCGCCGAGCAGAAACGCCGACCAGGCGATGATGAAGTAGCGCGCCACGCGCAGACCGCGCCACCAGGCAAGAATCCCGGCGGCGAAGATCACCACGGTAAAGGTCAGTGCCAGTGTCGTCGCCAGGCGCAGGGCCAGGGCGTAACTGGTCATCAGCGACAGGCCGATCACCACGGCGCCGAAGATGATCAGGGCGATCAACAGACGGTCGAGCCAGCGACTGTGGTTCTTCGTCTGCAGGAAACTGCGGGCGAACTGACTGCCGAACAGCCCCGCGCAACCAATGAAGAACGGTGTGGCAGCGTTGGCCCACCAAGGGTTGTCGGGCCAGAAATACTCGACCGCCGCACCATTGACCGACAGCTGGTAGAGGCCGAACGATGCGATATAGAAGATGTAATAGAGGTAACTGGTGTCGCGCACGCTGAGGTAGATAAACAGGTTGTAGACCAGCATCCCCAGCAGCACGCCATAAATCAGGCCCAGCACGTAAAGACGCAACGGCTGATCTTCGAGGTACGCGGTGCTCGACCACAACGTCACCGGGGCCTGGATGGAACCTTCGCTGGACAGTCGCAAATACACCGTCTGCTGCTGATCAGGCTTGAACGTGAGATTGAACAGGTAATTGTTCTGTCGGATCTCGCGACTGGCGAACGGCAACGCGTCCCCGGTCTGACGCACCAGACGATACTCGCCGGTGGCATCGGGCAGATACAGGTCGAGGTGATCGAGCGGCGGATAGGCCAGCTCCAGCAGCCAGGTGCGCTGCGCCGCCGGATTGCTCGGGCGGTAATGCAGGTCGATCTTCAGCCAGAACACCGAACGTGAGTAACCGGCATTGAGCGTGGCTTTATCGTGTTTTTTGAATTGTCCGGCAGCGGCCTGCGCGCGGACGTCGGCAATGCTCGCCTGACCGCTCGGGTCTTCGAACACTTGCAGGGATCGACCCAGCGGGAGGCTCTGGGTGAACTCGTCGAACTCGACGGCGTTTGCCAGGAGGGGCAAACAGAACAGCAACATCAACAAATAGCGCATTGAAGCCCCAGCGTGGCTTGTCCGGTTGCGTCAGGAAGCCCCCCATTCCCTTTGAGATGACGTAAAACCGATATTACCTGTTATTGGTTTGGATCCACTCTAGCATAGCCGTTGATGGCCATTGAGCACCATGGAAATTTTTCCGACAAAGGCTCTAGAACGGGCGTTTCAGAGCAAAGTACCGAGCTAGAGCTGTCGGATCGGTCGGTTGCAGGATGCCGCTCGGCGCCGGATATCCGGGTTATCGGCCAAGGGCTGCGCCACAACACCCGAAAAACAGGTTTGGTGGTAAGCTCGCGCACCATGAATATCTACAGCTCCCGCCCCGTTGTCCTCTGTCTCTCCGGCCACGACCCCAGTGGTGGCGCCGGCCTGCAGGCAGATATCGAAGCCCTGCTCGCTCAGGGTTGCCATGCGGCTCCGGCCGTCACCGCCCTGACCGTGCAAGACACCGTCAACGTCACTGACTTTCGCGTCCTCGACCGTGAGTGGGTACTGGCCCAGGCCAATGCCGTGCTCAACGACTCCGACGTTGCGGCTGTGAAGCTGGGCATGCTCGGTTCCCTGGAAATGGTCGACACCGTTGTCGAGCTGCTCCAGGCGCACCCACACTTGCCTGTAGTTTGCGACCCGGTGCTGCGCGCCGGCGGCGGCGGACGCCTGGGCAAGGACGAGGTCGGCTACGCCATGCGCGAACGCTTGCTGCCGCTATCGATCATTGCCACCCCCAACCTTCCCGAAGCCCGGATCCTCGCCGAACTGCCAGAAGGTACCGCGGACGAGTGCGCTGAAAAACTGTTGCCGTTCATCAAAAATCTGCTGATCACCGGCGGCCACGGCGACGAAACCGAAATCCACAATCGCCTGTACAGCCGGGACGGCCTGCGCGAAACCTTCAAGTGCCAGCGCCTGCCGGGCAGCTATCACGGCTCCGGCTGCACCCTCGCCAGCACGCTCGCCGGTCGACTGGCTCAGGGCGAAAACCTCGCCAGCGCCGTGCGTACCGCGCTGGATTACACCTGGCGCACCCTGCGCGATGCCGAACGACTGGGCAAAGGCCAGTTCGTACCGCGTCGCCTGCCGCTGGATTTCTGCTCGTAATGTCGTGAGGTGTGCCTGATGAAACTACGTGGCCTGTACGCCATTACCGACGGTCCGTTGCTGGCCGGCAAGTTCCTGCCGTATGTGGAAGCCGCGCTGGAAGGCGGCGTCACCCTGCTGCAGTACCGCGACAAGAGCAGCGACGAAGCCCGCCGCCTGCGTGAGGCCGAGGCCTTGCGTGATCTGTGCGAGCGCTACAAGACCCGGTTGATCATCAACGATGACGCCGAACTGGCCGCGCGCCTGAACGTCGGCGTACACCTGGGCCAGACCGACGGCCCGCTCTCACCGACCCGCGCCCTGCTCGGTTCCAAAGCGATCATCGGTTCGACCTGCCACGCCCGGCTTGAACTGGCCGAACAGGCTGTCAAAGAAGGCGCGAGCTACGTCGCCTTCGGTCGCTTCTTCAATTCCAATACCAAACCCGGCGCACCGACCTGCAGCCTCGACCTGCTCGATCAGGCCCGCCAGACGCTGCACCTGCCGATCTGCGCGATTGGCGGCATCACCCTCGACAACGCCGCGCCGCTGGTGGCCCACGGCGTCGATCTGCTGGCCGTGGTCCATGGCCTGTTCGGCGCCGACAGCACCGCCGAAGTCACCCGCCGCGCCCGCGCATTCAACGAATTACTAAAAGTCTGAGAGCCCGATCATGTCTCGTTCCGAAACCTTGTTTGCCAATGCCCAGAAACACATTCCCGGTGGCGTGAACTCGCCGGTTCGCGCGTTCAGGAGCGTTGGCGGCACTCCGCTGTTCTTCAAGCACGCCGAAGGTGCCTATGTCACCGACGAAGACAACAAGCGTTACGTGGATTACGTCGGTTCCTGGGGCCCGATGATCCTCGGCCACAGCCATCCCGAGGTGCTGGACGCCGTGCGTGACCAGCTGCAGCACGGCCTGTCCTACGGCGCGCCGACCGCGATGGAAACCGAGATGGCCGATCTGGTCTGCTCGCTGGTCCCGTCGATGGAAATGGTGCGCATGGTCAGCTCCGGCACCGAAGCGACCATGAGTGCGATCCGCCTGGCCCGTGGCTTCACAGGCCGTGACAGCATCATCAAGTTCGAAGGCTGCTACCACGGTCACTCCGACAGCCTGCTGGTCAAGGCCGGTTCCGGCGCCCTGACCCAGGGCGTGCCTAGCTCGGCTGGTGTACCGGCCGCCTTCGCCAAACACACCCTGACCCTGCCGTTCAACGACATCGACGCCGTTGAGAAAATGCTCGCCGAGGTCGGCCAGGACGTGGCGTGCATCATCGTCGAGCCGGTGGCCGGCAACATGAACTGCGTGCCGCCGGCGCCGGGTTTCCTCGAAGGCCTGCGCTCGCTGTGCGACAAACACGGCGTGGTGCTGATTTTCGACGAAGTGATGACCGGTTTCCGTGTCGCCCTCGGCGGCGCCCAGGCTCACTACGGCGTGACTCCGGACCTGACCACCTTCGGCAAGATCATCGGCGGCGGCATGCCGGTCGGCTGCTTCGGCGGCAAGCGTTCGATCATGGAGCGCATCGCGCCACTGGGCCCGGTCTATCAGGCGGGCACGCTGTCGGGCAACCCGCTGGCGATGGCCGCCGGCCTGACCACCCTGCGCCTGATCAGCCGTCCGGGTTTCCACACCGAGCTGACCGACTACACCACTCGCCTGCTCGACGGCTTGCAACAGCGCGCCGACGCGGCGGGCATTCCCTTCGTGACCACCCAGGCCGGCGGCATGTTCGGTCTGTACTTCAGCGGCGCTGACGACATTGTGACTTTCGAAGACGTGATGGCCAGCGATGCAGCGCTGTTCGGCCGCTTCTTCCACCTGATGCTCGAGGGTGGCGTGTACCTCGCTCCGAGCGCATTCGAAGCCGGTTTCACCTCGATCGCCCACGGCGAAGCGGAGCTGAAACTGACCCTCGATGCTGCCGAGCGCGCGTTCGCCAAACTGAAGTAATGGCTTGATCGCTGACGTTGGCCATTGCCAGCGTCAGCTTTAACCTACATTCCAGCGTTTTCTCCGACGCTTCTGCCAACAATCTCCCGCAAACCGGGTGATCTATGCCCCACACAGCAGAAAATCGAGTAAAGACTTTGTAAGGTGGCCCCTGCTTATTTCATAATGCGCGCTTATTGGATCCCTCGACGGGTCCGCGCGCCCTTCAGAGGTAAGTCGATTCCCATGAACCGCACCGGCCGCACCCTTGCCTTGGGCTGCCTGTTGCTCCTTCAGCCGCTGCTCGCACATGCACAGGCAGGCGGCAACTCGTTGTTGATCCCGGCGATGGGTCGCTGCACCCTCAATACTCAGCCGCAAGATGTCACGCAGGCCCTCGCCGCCTGCCAAAAGGCAGCGGATGAAGGGGATGCGCAAGCGCAATACGAGTTGGGTGAGTTTTACTACGACGGCAAGAATGCGCCGCGCGACCTCAATCAAGCCCTGAGCTATTTCGAAAAGGCCTCGCTGCAAGGCCACGCCCAGGCGCAATTCAAGCTCGGCACCATGTTCTTCCACGGTGAAGGCGTGCAGGCCAACAACATTCAGGCTTACATCGTGCTGAAGATGGCCGCGGTCAACGGCGCCGAAGATGCGCTCGACACTGCTGACGAAGTCTCTGAAAAGATGTCCCGCGAAGATCTCGAGACCGCAACCCAGGTCCTGGGGCAAATTTTCCGTAAATACCTGATGGAACTGCAGAGCGCCGACGGGCGTACGCCGTTCTCGCCCCTGCCTTAACGCCTTTCCCGCCCCGCTTACTTCTCGGGCATCGGTACCGGGAACGGCATCACATTGCCAACACCGCCGCGGGCTTCGCTGATTTTCGGCGTACCGAGACGCTCCACTTCGTCGATGCGCACGATCGAATGCATCGGCACAAAGCTGCGCACCACGCCTTCGAACTGAGCCTTGAGCTTCTCTTCGCTCGGGTCGACGACCACCTGAGTGCGCTCGCCAAAGACGAACTCTTCCACTTCCAGAAAGCCCCACAGATCACTCTGATAAATCTGCTTGGCGTACATTTCGAACACCTGGCCCTGGTTGAGGAAAATCACCTTGTAGATTGGAGCTTCGCGTTTGGTCATGGCGGGCGGACAACACATCGGGGTAAAAATGAGGGCGCGAACTATAGCATAGCCGCCGGACGCGCAACGGTAGGAACCTGGGGACATGTTCCCTATAATGCGCGGTTCTTTGAACCACGTGACGACCCTATTCCATGGCCAAGAAGCTTTATATCGAAACCCACGGTTGCCAGATGAACGAGTACGACAGCTCGCGCATGGTCGATCTGCTGGGCGAACACCAGGCCCTGGAAGTCACCGCGCGCGCCGAAGACGCCGACGTTATTCTGCTCAACACCTGTTCGATCCGCGAACGCGCCCAGGACCGGGTGTATTCCCAGCTCGGCCGCTGGCGCGAACTGAAACTGGCCAACCCGGAGATGGTGATCGCCGTCGGCGGTTGCGTGGCCAGCCAGGAAGGCGCGGCGATCCGTGATCGCGCCCCGTACGTCGACGTGGTGTTCGGCCCGCAGACCCTGCACCGTCTGCCGGAAATGATCGACGCTGCGCGCATCAGCAAGCTGCCGCAAGTCGACGTCTCGTTCCCGGAAATCGAAAAGTTCGACCACCTGCCCGAGCCTCGCATCGACGGCCCGAGCGCCTACGTGTCGGTGATGGAAGGCTGCAGCAAGTACTGCACGTTCTGCGTGGTGCCTTACACCCGCGGCGAAGAAGTCAGCCGGCCATTCGACGACGTGATTGCCGAAATCATCCACCTGGCCGAGAACGGCGTGCGTGAAGTGACCCTGCTGGGGCAGAACGTCAACGGCTATCGCGGCCTGACCCACGACGGGCGCCTGGCGGACCTGGCCGAACTGATCCGCGTCGTGGCCGCTGTCGACGGCATCGACCGCATCCGCTACACCACCTCGCACCCGCTGGAGTTCTCCGACAGTCTGATCCAGGCTCACGCCGAGGTTCCGGAGCTGGTCAAGCACCTGCACTTGCCGGTGCAATCCGGTTCGGACCGGATCCTGGCGGCGATGAAACGCAACCACACGGCACTGGAGTACAAGTCCAAACTGCGCAAACTGCGCGCCGCCGTACCGGGCATCTGCATCAGCTCGGACTTCATTGTCGGCTTCCCGGGGGAAACCGAGAAAGACTTCGAACAGACCATGAAGCTGATTGCGGACGTCGGTTTCGACTTTTCCTACTCGTTTGTCTACAGCCAGCGCCCTGGCACCCCGGCTGCCGACCTGGCCGACGACACCCCGGAAGAACTGAAGAAAGAACGCTTGAACGCCTTGCAGCACCGTTTGAATCAGCAAGGCTTCGAGATCAGCCGACAAATGGTCGGCTCGATTCAGCGGATTCTGGTAACCGACTATTCGAAGAAAGACCCCGGCGAGCTGCAAGGGCGTACCGAGAATAATCGTATCGTCAACTTCCGCTGCGACAATCCGACCCTGATCGGACAGTTCGCCGACGTGCACATCGATTCGGCACAACCACACTCGCTGCGCGGCTCGTTGATTCAGTGACACCGCAAGGAGACCGCGCCAGAGGGCTGAATCGGTGCCAGGCTTTTTAAGAGCTTTCGCACCCACGCCACTGGCGTTATCCTTGATTTCATCCCAATTGCCCCAGGGCGGCTAAATACGACCTTGAACGCACCCATAGAACCTCATCGTTTCATCCTCGAGCCTTTTGAGGCTCGCCGCTTCGCCAACCTGTGCGGGCAGTTCGACGAGCACCTGCGCCTTATCGAACAGCGCCTGGCCATCGAGATCCGCAATCGCGGCAATCAGTTCGAGCTGATCGGCGAACCCAAACACACCACTTCCGCGGAAAACCTGATTCGTCGCCTGTACCGGGAAACCAAGGGTTCAGAGCTGTCACCGGATACGGTTCACCTGTTCCTCCAGGAGTCGGCCGTCGAGCAACTGGACAACCACGCTCCCGCCGAAGCCTCCGTCGCCCTGCGCACCAAGAAAGGCATGATTCGCCCCCGCGGCCTGAATCAGCTGCGCTATGTGAAGGAAATCCTCGGCAACGACATCAACTTCGGCATCGGCCCGGCCGGTACCGGCAAGACCTATCTGGCCGTGGCCTGCGCCGTGGATGCTCTGGAGCGCGAGCAGATCCGTCGCATCCTGCTGGTGCGTCCGGCGGTCGAAGCGGGTGAGAAACTCGGCTTCCTGCCCGGCGACCTGTCGCAGAAGATCGACCCGTACCTGCGACCGCTCTACGACGCGCTCTACGAGATGCTCGGCTTCGAATACGTGGCCAAGCTGATCGAACGCCAGGTGATCGAAGTCGCGCCGCTGGCCTACATGCGCGGTCGCACACTGAACAACAGCTTCATCATTCTCGACGAGAGTCAGAACACCACCATCGAGCAGATGAAGATGTTCCTGACCCGGATCGGTTTCGGCTCCACGGCGGTAATCACGGGCGACATCACTCAGGTCGACTTGCCGCGCGGCACCAAGTCCGGCCTTCATCATGTGATCGAAGTCCTGAAGGATGTGCCGGGCATCAGCTTCACCCACTTCCAGCCCAAGGACGTGGTGCGCCATCCATTGGTGCAGCGCATCGTCGAAGCCTACGAGCGCTTCGAGACGCGTGCGGTTGATACAGCGCCAAAGGACACTCGCCACGATGCTTGAGCTTGACCTGCAAATCGCGACCGAAGCGTCTGCGCCGACCGAAGCCGAATTTCGCCGATGGTGCGAACTGGCCCTGCGCCAGCGCACCGCCGACTCGGAAATGACCATTCGCCTGGTCGACGAACAGGAAGGCCGGGAACTGAATCACACCTGGCGTCACAAGGATTACGCGACCAACGTCCTGTCCTTTCCCGCCGAGGTACCCGACGAGTTTCTCGACATCCCGTTGCTGGGCGATCTGGTGATCTGCGTGGCCGTGGTCGAACGCGAAGCGGCCGAACAGGGCAAGGCACTCGATGCCCATTGGGCACATCTGGTCATTCACGGCTGCTTGCATCTGCTTGGTTACGACCATATAGAGGACGAGGAAGCCGAGGAAATGGAAGCACTGGAACGCGAATTGCTGGCCGAACTGGGTTATCCCGATCCGTACGCGGACGACGAAACCGAAACATCTCCTATCGTTACAACAAAGGATTCAGAGTAATCGCTATGAGCGAAGATCGATCGAGCAACGGGCAGAAGTCCTGGCTGGGTAAACTGACCCAGGCTTTTGCCCACGAGCCGAAGAACCGCCAGGAGCTGCTGGAGCTGCTGCGCGATGCACATCAGAACAAACTGCTGGACAGCGAAGCGCTGGCCATCGTCGAAGGCGCCATCCAGGTGGCTGACCTGCAGGTGCGCGACATCATGGTGCCGCGCTCGCAGATGATCAGCATCAAGGCGACCCAGACACCCCGCGAATTCCTCCCCGCCGTGGTCGATTCGGCCCACTCGCGCTACCCGGTCATCGGCGAAAGCCATGACGACGTGATGGGCGTGCTGCTGGCCAAGGATCTGCTGCCGCTGATCCTCAAGGAGAACGGCGACAGCTTCAACATCAAGGACCTGCTGCGCCCGGCCACGTTCGTGCCGGAGTCCAAGCGTCTGAACGTGTTGCTGCGTGAATTCCGCGCCAACCATAACCACATGGCCATCGTCATCGACGAATACGGCGGCGTGGCCGGTCTGGTGACCATCGAAGACGTGCTCGAGCAAATCGTCGGCGACATCGAAGACGAGCACGACGTCGAAGAGGACAGTTACATCAAGCCGCTGCCCAGCGGTGATTTCCTGATCAAGGCCCTGACGCCGATCGAGAACTTCAACGAGTTCTTCGACAGCGAATTCTCAGACGACGAGTTCGACACCGTCGGCGGGCTGGTGATGAGCGCGTTCGGGCACTTGCCAAAACGCAACGAAATCACTGAAATCGGCGCCTATCGTTTCCGCATCCTGAACGCCGACAGCCGTCGGATTCACTTGCTGCGACTGACGCCAATCGCCCGGTAAACATTAAGGATTGGGGTATGTCATCAGCTATTTCCTGCATCGCGTTACGCCTGAAAGCGGGCCAGGCAAGGCGCAGTCCGTAGGGAATGGCATTCCCTTTCCAAGGACTGCAACGCAGCATGGCCCGCTTTCAGGCGTAACCCGCAGGGCCGGGCCTGCTGTTACGCAGGGCTGCGTTACTCGTCGTTCATTTGAAAAACCAAACTTCACTCCTCGCGCCTTGCCCTGCGTAACAGCAGACCCGGCGCGATACAGGAAATAGCTGATGACATACCCCCTGCGCTGGACAACCCGCCCCGGCTGGCCCGGTAACCTGCTGGCCGTGGCGGCCGGCGCAATCACCACCTTCGCGCTGGCGCCGTTCGATCTCTGGCCGCTTGCATTGCTGGCGGTCGGCCTGTTCTATGCCGGCCTGCGCGAACTGAGCCCGCGCCAGGCACTTGGCCGGGGCTGGTGCTTCGGTTTCGGCCTGTTCGGCGCCGGCACCAGCTGGATCTACTACAGCATCCACCATTTCGGCGGCGCTTCGGTGCTGCTGGCCGGGTTCCTGATGCTGATCTTCACGGCGGCCATTGCCTGGTTCTTCGCCCTGCCCGCGTGGCTGTGGGCGCGCTGGTTGCGTCGCAACGAGGCGCCGCTGGCCGATGCCCTGGCGTTCGCGGCGTTGTGGGTTGGCCAGGAAGCGTTTCGCGGCTGGTTCCTCACCGGTTTCCCGTGGCTATATTCCGGTTACAGCCAGCTCGATGGCCCGCTGGCCGGGCTCGCGCCGGTGGGCGGGATGTGGCTGGTGTCGTTCGTGCTGGCACTGACTGCTGCGCTGATCTACAACGCACCACGTCTGCTGCAGACCGGTCGCAAAGGCTTTATCGCCGCCGGGCTGGTGCTGCTGGTCGGCCCTTGGGCGGCGGGCATCGCCTTGAAGGGCCATGCCTGGACCAGCCCTTCCGGCGCACCACTGACTGTTGCCGCGATTCAGGGCAACGTCGAGCAAAGCATGAAATGGGACCCGGCACAGCTCAACGCGCAACTGGCACTGTACCGTGACCTGAGTTTCCGTTCGAAACCGGTGGATCTGCTGATCTGGCCGGAAACCGCCGTCCCGGTGCTCAAGGAGTCCGCCGAGGGCTACCTGAACATGATGGGCACCTTTGCCGCCGAGCGTAAGTCGGCACTGATCACCGGCGTACCGATCCGCCAGACCGTTCGCCACGAAAAACGCTTCTTCAACGGCATCACCGTGGTCGGCGAAGGTGATGGCACCTATCTGAAACAGAAACTGGTGCCGTTCGGCGAATACGTACCGCTGCAGGATCTGTTGCGCGGGCTGATCGCGTTCTTCGATCTGCCGATGTCCGATTTCGCCCGCGGACCGGCCGAACAGCCGCTGTTGCAGGCCAAGGGTTATCAGATTGCGCCGTTCATCTGCTATGAAGTGGTGTATCCGGAGTTCGCAGCAGGCCTGGCCGCACACAGCGATCTGCTGCTGACCATCAGCAACGACACCTGGTTCGGCACCTCCATCGGCCCGCTGCAACACCTGCAAATGGCGCAGATGCGTGCGCTTGAAGCCGGACGCTGGATGATTCGCGCCACCAACAACGGCGTGACCGGCCTGATCAACCCGTTCGGCCAGATCACCGAACGCATTCCGCAGTTCGAACAAGGCGTGCTGTATGGCGAGGTGGTGCCGATGCACGACCTGACGCCGTATCTGCAGTGGCGCTCGTGGCCGCTGATCATCCTGTGCGTGGTGCTGTTTGGCTGGGCGCTGATGACCAACCGGATGTCCAAGACCCTCTGAAGCAACAACGGTCGCCGTGGCGAGGGAGCTTGCTCCCGCTCGGCTGCGCAGCAGTCGTCAGAGCAGCGGGAGCAACCGCTCTCGCCACAAGTCTGTTCAACGGTAGAACAACGAGTAACCGACTTGCCCCACCGCCTCGTTCATCAATTGCCCGCTCTGCCAGATCGACTTGAACTCCGGCAGCCAGCCACCGAAAGGTCGCGCATTGTCGGTACCGAGAAAGCCGACCGGCGCCGGCACCACTTCGAATCCGGCCTGTTGATAACTCCACACGGCACGCGGCATGTGCCAGGCCTGGGTCACCAGCACGATACGTTTGACCCCTTCCGGCAACAGCACCCTGGCGCTGTACTCGGCGTTCTCCCACGTAGTACGGCTTTCACCCTCCTGCCATTTCACCGTCACGCCGAAATCATCGCGCAACGAATCGGCCATCAGTTTCGCTTCGGTCGGCGGCGTTCCGTAATGCAGGCCACCGCTGGTCAGAACCGGCAGGCCTGACGCCTTGGCCAGGCGTGCCGCATAACGCTGCCGTTCGAGCCCGACGCCGGTCGGTTGATCCTCACCCCAGGCCAGATCACCGCGCTCACGTCCGGAGCCCAGCACCACAATCGCGTCGGCACGTTGCGCCAGGCTTGTCCACGCTTCCCGGGCCAGTGGCGGCTCACGTTCCAGCGCCTTGGCGCCCCATTGCACGACCACCGGCAGGCTCATCAGCCAGAACCCGCCAAAACCCAAGGCAAAACACAATCCGGCCAGTCGCGGCCGTGAACGCCGCAACCACCAGGCGACGAGCAACAGCAGCAAGAGAACGCCGGGCGGCAACAACAGTTGTTTAATGAAATAGCGAAAAGGCATCGGGCATCTCCAAAGATGCCCGAAGCCTAAGTGGGTTGATACAGCGCGACAACCGGCAGGTGCGGATCTCGTTGAAAAAGATCCGTTTCTTGACCTGCCACGGGTTTACTTGGCCTGCAGGGTACGGACCTTGACGGGATCTTTGCCGGGCGCCTTGTCCTTGAGCCAGATGACCTTGGCCGAGTGGACTGCATCGAGTTGCTTCACTGCCTGTGACAGGTATCCGTGGGATTCACGCTCACTGCGATCCAGATAGGCCTTGACCAGATTGAACTCGGCGGGGCTCAAGCCACGCAATTCCAGCTCCAGGGGACGCTCGTCGCGCAGCCGTCCAGCGGTTTTCGCAGCGTCCAGGGCCATGCCCAGACGATCGATCAACCGCTCGTACAACTCGGGTTTGGTTATGTTTCTTTGCCGTGACTCCACCATCCCTCACCTCATTGAAGATAAGACTCACTCCCCAGTTAGAGCTTAGCTTCGCTGCACAAACCGGCTGCGCGCCGCGACCAACGGCCCTCGCCGCGATTTCAGCGGGTCAAACGGCTGCAATCAGGGTTTCCCTAGGCCAAGCGCGGTCATGTATGCTACGGCGCTTCCTGTAACTCCACTTCCAGCCCGTCCGGCCCGCTCCGGATGTCGCATTGAAGAGGATTAGGCCACCCCCTATCCAGTACAAAAGTAGCCATGCACGAACAATATCAGCCCCGTGAAATCGAAGCCGCCGCCCAGTCTTTCTGGGACGAGCAAAAGTCCTTTGAAGTCAGTGAACAGCCAGGCAAGGAGACTTACTACTGCCTGTCGATGTTCCCTTACCCCAGCGGCAAGCTACACATGGGGCACGTGCGCAACTACACCATCGGTGACGTGATCTCCCGCTACCAGCGCATGCTGGGCAAGAACGTACTGCAACCGATGGGTTGGGACGCCTTCGGCATGCCGGCGGAAAACGCCGCGATGAAGAACAATGTGGCCCCGGCCAAGTGGACCTACGAAAACATCGCCTACATGAAATCCCAGCTGCGCAGCCTGGGCCTGGCGGTGGACTGGACACGCGAAGTCACCACTTGCAAGCCGGAATACTACCGCTGGGAACAATGGCTGTTCACCCGCCTGTTCGAAAAAGGCGTGATCTACCGCAAGAACGGTACCGTGAACTGGGACCCGATCGACCAGACCGTTCTGGCCAACGAACAGGTGATCGACGGTCGCGGCTGGCGCTCCGGCGCGCTGATCGAAAAGCGCGAAATCCCGATGTACTACTTCAAGATCACCGCTTATGCGGATGAGCTGCTGGAGAGTCTCGATGAACTGGATGGCTGGCCGGAACAGGTCAAGACCATGCAGCGCAACTGGATCGGCAAGTCCCGCGGGATGGAAGTGCAGTTCCCGTACAACGTCGACTCGATCGGCGAAAGCGGCACCCTGAAAGTCTTCACCACCCGTCCGGACACCCTGATGGGCGCAACGTATGTTGCCGTGGCTGCCGAGCATCACCTGGCCGCCCTCGCCGCGAAGAACAACCCTGAGCTGCAAGCCTTCATCGCCGAATGCAAGGGCGGCAGCGTTGCCGAAGCCGACGTCGCCACTCAAGAGAAGAAAGGCCTGCCGACCGGCCTGTTCGTCGAGCACCCGCTGACCGGTGAAAAACTGCCGGTGTGGGTCGCCAACTATGTGCTGATGCACTACGGCGATGGCGCGGTCATGGCTGTGCCGGCTCACGACGAGCGCGATTTCGAGTTCGCCCACAAGTACAACCTGCCGGTCAAATCCGTGGTGCGCACCAGTTCCGGTGACACCAACCCTGCGCCATGGCAGGACGCCTACGGAGAACATGGCACGCTGATCAACTCCGGCGAGTTCGACGGCCTGGACTTCGCCGGCGCGTTCGACGCCATGGAAGTCGCCCTGATCAAGAAAAACCTCGGCGCCTCGCGCACCCAGTTCCGCCTGCGCGACTGGGGCATCAGCCGTCAGCGCTACTGGGGTTGCCCGATCCCGATCATCCACTGCGATGCCTGCGGTGACGTGCCGGTGCCGGAAGACCAGTTGCCGGTCGTGTTGCCGGAAGACGTGGTACCGGACGGTGCCGGTTCGCCGCTGGCGCGCATGCCCGAGTTCTACGAATGCAACTGTCCGAAATGCGGCCAGCCTGCCAAACGTGAAACCGACACCATGGACACTTTCGTCGAGTCGTCCTGGTACTACGCCCGTTACGCTTCTCCGCACTTCGAAGGCGGCCTGGTGGAAAAATCCGCAGCCGACCACTGGCTGCCGGTGGATCAGTACATCGGCGGTATCGAACACGCCATTCTCCACCTGCTTTATGCGCGCTTCTTCCACAAGCTGATGCGCGACGAAGGCCTGGTGAGCTCCAACGAGCCGTTCAAGAACCTGCTGACCCAGGGCATGGTGATCGCCGAGACCTATTATCGTCGCGAAGCCAACGGCGCCTACACCTGGTTCAACCCGGCGGACGTGGACCTGGAACGCGACAGCAAAGGCAACGTAACCAGTGCCAGACTGAAAACCGACGGCCTGCCGGTGGAAATCGGCGGCACCGAGAAGATGGCCAAATCGAAGAACAACGGCGTCGACCCGCAATCGATGATCGACCAGTTCGGCGCGGACACCTGCCGTCTGTTCATGATGTTTGCCTCGCCACCTGACATGAGCGCGGCGTGGTCCGACTCCGGCGTCGAAGGTGCGCACCGCTTCCTCAAGCGCGTCTGGCGCCTGGCTCAGGCGCACGTGATTCAGGGCCTCCCGGGCAAACTGGACATCGCCGGCCTGAGCGACGAGCAGAAAGCCGTTCGCCGCGCGACTCACCAGGCCATCAAGCAGGCCAGCCACGACGTCGGCCAGAACCACAAATTCAACACTGCCATCGCCCAGGTGATGACGCTGATGAACGTGCTTGAGAAAGCCGCCCAGGCCACCGAGCAGGATCGAGCACTGGTCCACGAGGGCCTCGAAGCCGTGACCCTGCTGCTGGCTCCGATCACGCCGCACATCAGCCATGAGCTGTGGAACCGCCTGGGCCACGCTGACCCGGTGATCGACGCCGGCTGGCCTGTGGTCGATGAAAGCGCACTGGTGCAGGACAGCCTGACCCTGGTCATCCAGGTCAACGGCAAACTGCGCGGCCAGATCGAAATGCCGGCCGCCGCCACCCGTGAAGAAATCGAAGCCGCCGCACGAGCCAATGAAAACGTGCTGCGCTTCGTCGATGGCCTGACTATCCGCAAAGTGATCGTAGTGCCCGGGAAACTGGTCAATATCGTCGCCAGCTAATTGGATCGGGCGCCGGGCTTGCCTGGCGCCCTGTAAAACCTTTCGGGCCGTAGAGCCGGCCCACATGGTTTCAAGGGGAGCAACACAATGATCAAACGCAACTTGCTGGTGATGGGCCTCGCGGTCCTGTTGAGCGCCTGCGGTTTCCAGCTGCGCGGTACCGGCACCACCGAACTGACGATCAAGGAACTCGATCTGAGCGCCCGCAACGCCTACGGCGAAACCGTGACGCAACTGCGTCAGCTGCTGGAGGCCAGCGGCGTCAGGATCGTCTCCGGTGCGCCATACAAGCTGTACCTGGCCAATGAGCAGGAAAACCAGCGCATCCTCAGCTACGCCGGTGCCGGCCGTACGGGCGAGTATCAGGTAAGCACCGTGCTCAATTACGACATCCGTGGCGAAAACAACCTGCTGCTCAAAAGCGACAAGCTTGAAGTGCAAAAAGTGTTCATCCATGACGGCAACAACCTGGTGGGCTCCGATCAGGAAGCCAACGATGCTCGCCGTGAAACCCGCCGCGAACTGGTACAGCGCATGATGCTGCGTCTGCAGCAACTGACGCCGGCTCAGCTGGATGCCTTGCAGCAAACCGCCAATGCACGGGCCAAGGCTGAAGCCGACGCTCTGGAAGCGGCGCAGAAGGCTGAAGCGGAAACGCCGCAGCAGTCTCCGCTCGAACTGCCGCAGCAATAAGAAGTCCGGGGCGCTCAGGCGCCCCGTTCGTCCTTTCTTATGAAGCTCGCTCCCGCCCAACTCGGCAAACACCTGCAAGGTGTTCTCGCGCCGGTCTATATCATCAGCGGCGATGACCCGCTGCTGTGCCAGGAAGCGGCCGACGCCATTCGGTCCGCTGCCCGTCAACAAGGTTTCGATGAACGCCAGGTGTTCGCCGCCGACGCCAATTTCGATTGGGGTACACTGCTGCTGGCCGGCGCCAGCATGTCGCTGTTCGCTGAAAAGCGCCTGTTGGAACTGCGCCTGCCTTCCGGCAAGCCTGGTGACAAGGGCGCAGCCGCACTGATCGAATATTGCTCGCGCCCCGCAGAGGACACGGTGCTGCTGATCAGCCTGCCCAAGCTGGACGGCAGCGCGCAGAAGACCAAGTGGGGCAAGGCACTGGTCGAGGGTCAGCAGACCCAGTTCATCCAGATCTGGCCGGTGGATGCCAATCAGCTGCCGAGCTGGATTCGTCAGCGCCTTTCCCAGGCCGGACTGTCGGCCACCCAGGATGCAGTGGAACTGATCGCCGCGCGGGTCGAAGGCAACCTGCTGGCTGCCGCGCAGGAAATCGAAAAGCTCAAGCTGATGGCCGAGGACGGGCAGATCACCCTCGAAACCGTGCAGGCGGCCGTGGCCGACAGTGCGCGCTTCGACGTGTTCGGCCTGACCGACGCGGTACTCAACGGCGA
The DNA here is from genome assembly GCF_024981055.1 of Pseudomonas sp. BW7P1. Lineage (NCBI taxonomy): Bacteria > Pseudomonadati > Pseudomonadota > Gammaproteobacteria > Pseudomonadales > Pseudomonadaceae > Pseudomonas > Pseudomonas sp. BW7P1. The sequence goes on from NZ_CP103374.1 coordinate 5,521,162, forward strand.
ACCCGCTCACGCGCTGCGCATGCTCGAAGGGCTGCGCGGTGAAGGGGTCGAACCGCCGGTGATTCTCTGGGCCCTGGCCCGGGAGTTGCGCCTGCTGGCCAACATTTCCCTGCAATACAGCCAGGGCACGCCGCTGGACAAGTGTTTCAGCCAGGCAAAACCACCGGTCTGGGACAAGCGCAAGCCGCTGATGAGCAAGGCCCTGCAACGCTACTCGGCGCCACGCTGGGCGCAATTGTTGCTGGAAGCCCAGCGCATCGATGCCCAGATCAAGGGACAGGCGACCGGTTCGCCGTGGATGAGCCTGAGTCGACTGGCATTGTTGATGGCAGGTCAACGCCTGACATTACCCGCCGAATGAAATTCGGGATCGCCCTGTGTGCGATCCCGCATTTCCTACAGAACCTGCCGCCTTCGGTCCTATGGACAAACGCCCCGCATCGGCAGATCATTTGCCGCGCAAAACCCACCCACTCGCGAGAACCTCATGAGCAAGAAGCCATCGAAACATGGCCACAACAAGGCCAAGTCCATCATCGCCCAACCCCTGTTCCGCAGCCGCCAGGAACGCCCCTCCAAGGGTAAAGGCAGCTACCGCCGCGAAGCCTTCCAGTCTGACAGCTGGGAGGCTTCTTGTTTTCTGGCCGCCTGAAGCGCAGCACCCCCTCCTCATGGTAAGGTCTGCACCTGATTCGTATCCCCTGGACCTGTGCATGCCCCTCAGTCTTTCCCGTCGCTGGCCCGTTCGCCAGCTGATCGCTGCCACAAGTTTCATTCTGCTTGTCGCCTGCGCGGAAAAACCCACCGCCGCCGACGCGCAACCGCTTCAGGCCGCCCCCGCTGCCACGGCACCTGCCATCGTCCCGCCGGTAGTGCCATCGGGCGACGACCTCGACCTGCAACCGACCCAGACGTTCGCCGAGTGGCAGGCAGGTTTCCGCAAGGACGCCCTGGCCGCCGGTATCCGCCCCGACGTGTTCGATCGCGCCTTTGCCAATGTCAGCTTTGACGCAAGTGTGATTCGTGCCGATCGCAGCCAGCCGGAATTCGCCCGGCCGGTATGGGAATACCTCGATGGCGCCCTGTCGCCGCTGCGAGTGCGCAAAGGCCAGGCGCTGATCAACCAGTACGCCGATATCCTGCAACGCATCGAGCAACGCTATGGTGTCGATCGTCAGGCGCTGGTATCGGTATGGGGCATGGAAAGCAATTTCGGCCAGTTCCAGGGCACCAAGTCGGTGATCAATTCACTGGCGACCCTGGCCTACGAAGGTCGCCGCCCGGCTTTTGCCCATGCGCAACTGATCGCAGCCCTGCAGATCCTGCAACAGGGCGATATCACACCTGAGAAAATGCTCGGCTCCTGGGCCGGCGCCATGGGCCAGACCCAGTTCATCCCGACCACCTACAATACCCACGCGGTGGATTTCGACGGTGACGGTCGCCGCGATATCTGGGGTAGCCCGGCTGACGCACTGGCATCCACCGCGCACTACCTGCAAAGCTCCGGCTGGCAACGCGGCCAGCCATGGGGCTTCGAGGTGCAACTGCCGAGCGGTTTCAATTACACCCTGGCAGATGGCGCAATTCGCAAGAGCGTCGCCGAATGGCGACAGCTGGGTGTGATCCTGCCCAACGGTGGCCAGGCACCCGCCGGCTCCGAGCAATTGTCGGCGGCCCTGCTGCTGCCGGCCGGCTATCGTGGCCCGGCGTTCCTGATCCTCGACAACTTTCGCGCGATCCTCAAGTACAACAACTCGTCGTCCTATGCCCTGGCCGTCAGCCTGTTGTCCGAGCGCTTCAACGGCGCAGGCCTGATCAACGGCACCTGGCCGAAGGATGATCTGCCGCTGAGCCGTACCGAGCGCATCGAGCTGCAGAACCTGCTGACCGCGCGCAACTACGACGCGGGCACAGCTGACGGCATCATTGGCGCCAATACCCGCAAGGCGATCCGCAGTGCGCAGCAATCATTTGGCTGGCCGGCGGATGGTTATCCGACGCACAAGTTGCTGGAAAGCTTGCGTAACCAGTAAAAGCATCGCGGGCAAGCCCGCTCCCACAGGTTTAGAGGTGATCGCAATTCTGCGTACAACCTGAAAACTGTAGGAGCAAGCTTGCCCGCGATGACTGGCTATCGGGCGATCAGTTTCTATGCCTTGATCACCAGATCCTGTTCCAGCATCAACTCCTTCTTCCCCGCATCCAGCCGAACCAGCGCCCCCAGAGGCAGGGTCAGATTCGGATCGCAATGGCCGCTGCGCCAACCTGACAGCACCGGAATGCGCAGTGGCTCAAAGGTCTGTTTGAGCAGGCGATTCAGAGCGTCCACATCCACTCCCGCAATATCCCCGACGAGCACCCCGCGCAATCTGGACAGCTTGCCGGCCAGACGCATCTGGGTCAGCAAGCGGTCGATGCGATACAGCGGCTCGTTGACATCCTCGATGAGCAGAATCGCGCCCTCGACATCGATTTCGTAAGGCGTGCCCAAGGTCGATGCGATCATCGCCAGATTGCCACCCAGCAGACGCCCGTGAGCGACGCCGGGTTCGACCGTGGTCAGTGGATACGCCACCGGATGACTCAGTACGCTGCCAGCTTTCATTTGACCGCGCAGCATGGCGAAGAACGACGTCACCGTCGGAGGTTCCTTGTCCCCCAGCAGGTCGGCATTCAACAGTGGCCCGTGAAAGGTCACGAACCCGGCGTAGCGGCTGATGGCCAGGTGCAGTGCGGTGATGTCGCTGTAGCCGACGAAGGGCTTGGCATGGCGTGCCAGCAGATCGTAGTCGATCCGGTCCAGCAGCCTTGGCGTACCGTAACCGCCCCGCAGACAAATGATGGCATCGACCTCTTCGTCAGCGAACGCGGCATGCAGATCATTCAGACGCACCTCATCGCTGCCGGCCAGATAGCCATCCTTTTCGTAGACACCCGGAAACACCCGCAAACCGTAACCCCGGGTGCGCATCCACTGAATGGCCTTTTCAGTATCCAGCGCACCCGGACCTGCTGGCGCGATGACGCCTATCAGTCCTTCCGCCGGCAGCGCCGGCACAGGCTTGTGCGGAAGAAGGGTGTGGGTGGGTCGAACGGTCATCCATGGATCTCCCTGTGTGCGGTCATGCACACACAGTAGTCAGGAACGGCGACAAACTGAAGGGGCTCAGCTGCGCCGCAGATTGCGGGAAAAGTCACTGACGAGTGTAAGCCGGGCAAAAAAATGCCCGCCGGACGTTCAACCCGGCGGGCATTTTCGTATTCAGCGCTGAATCAGGAACCGAGCAGCTCGGCCTTGACCAGTTTCGCCTGCTCGTCGGCGTGGTACGAAGAGCGTACCAACGGGCCGGAAGCGACGTTCTTGAAGCCCATCCTGTAACCTTCCTCGGCGAACCAGGCGAAGGTGTCCGGGTGTACGAAACGCTGCACCGGCAAATGGCTGCGGGACGGTTGCAGGTACTGGCCCAGGGTCAGCATGTCGATGTCGTGTTCGCGCATGCGCTTCATCACTTCGATGACTTCGTCATCGGTCTCGCCCAGACCCAGCATCAGGCCGGACTTGGTCGGAATGTGCGGCATCATCTGCTTGAAGCGCTGCAGCAGGGTCAGCGACCACTGGTAGTCCGAACCCGGACGCGCGGCCTTGTACAGGCGCGGCACGGTTTCCAGGTTGTGGTTGAACACATCCGGCGGCTCGGCCGCGGTGATTTCCAGGGCGATGTCCATGCGGCCACGGTAGTCCGGAACCAGCGTCTCGAGCTGTACGTTCGGCGACAATTTGCGGATTTCACGGATGCAGTCGGCAAAGTGCTGGGCACCGCCGTCACGCAGGTCGTCGCGGTCCACCGAGGTGATCACCACGTACTTGAGTTTCAGGTCGGCGATGGCGATGGCCAGGCTTTCCGGCTCGTTGACGTCCAGCGGCTTCGGGCGACCATGGCCGACGTCGCAGAACGGGCAGCGACGAGTGCAGATGTCACCCATGATCATGAAGGTCGCGGTGCCACCGGAGAAACATTCGCCCAGGTTCGGGCAGGATGCTTCTTCGCAGACGCTGTGCAGCTTGTGCTTGCGCAGCAGGCTCTTGATGCGCTCGACTTCCGGCGAAACCGGGATGCGCACGCGGATCCAGTCGGGTTTCTTCGGCAGTTCGGTGGTCGGAATGATTTTCACCGGAATGCGTGCAACCTTCTCGGCGCCGCGCAGCTTGACGCCGGCTTCAACCTTGGGACGCGGGGCCGGGCGCTCGGTCACGTCGAGCGTCGGGTTCATGGTTTGCACTGCATCAGTAGTCATATCAGTCGATTCCGCCCGTCAGGGTCGTCTGCTCAGCATAGTCGAGGTGTTTGACGAGCTGCGCGCGCAGCCGGGCACTTACCTCGGCAAATTCAATCGATCCTGCGTGATCGCTCAGCTGGGTCATCGCCAGCCCGGCATAGCCGCAGGGATTAATCCGTCGAAACGGCTCCAGGTTCATATCCACGTTCAGGGCCAGGCCATGAAAGGAACAACCGTGGCGAATCCGCAAACCCAGAGAAGCGATTTTCGCTCCGTCGACATAGACGCCGGGAGCATCAGGTTTGGCCACGGCGGTGACGCCGTAGCTGGCCAGCAGTTCGATCAGGCACCGCTCCATGCGGCTGACCAGATCCCGCACACCGAAACCCAGCCGGCGCACATCCAGCAGCAGGTAGGCCACCAGCTGGCCCGGACCATGGTAAGTCACCTGCCCGCCGCGGTCGACCTGCACCACCGGGATATCTCCCGGCAGCAACAGATGTTCGGCCTTGCCGGCCTGGCCCTGAGTGAATACCGGCGGGTGTTCGACGAGCCAGATTTCGTCGGCGGCATCACTGCCGCGCTCGTTGGTAAAGCGTTGCATGGCATGCCAGACCGGCTCGTAAGCCATCTGGCCAAGTTCGCGAAAGCCCAGCGTGCCCGGCATCACAACACCATGTGTACGAAGCCGGTCGCCCGCAGTTCGCTGTTGATGTTGTACAGCTGATCCTGGTCGGTCGCGACAATGTGCAACTGGATGGTGGTGTACTTGCCGTTGCTGCTCTGACGCTCGTCCACACGCTCATCGTTGATCTTCGCGTGCTTCTTGACGATGTCGATGATCTTGTCTTTGTTGCCGACGCCCGTGTCGCTGATCACCTTAACCGGATAATCAACCTGCGGAAATTCGATCTTTGGCGCCTTTACTTCGGTATCGGTCATGGCGTAACGGCCTCTAAAGCGTAAGCCCGGTAACGAACAAGGCCCCGCTCCGGAGGGGAACGGGGCCCTGCAGGTCAACTCGTATCAGTTGAACAAGCCGTAGAAGAATAGACGGATGCTATCCCACATGCGGCGGAAGATACCACCCTCCTCGACAGCGTCGAGGGCGATCAGGTCGGCGCTGTGCACCACCTTGTCGTCCAGCTTCACTTCGACTTTACCGATCACGTCGCCCTTGGCGATTGGCGCGGTCAGTTGCGGGTTCATGGTCATGCTGGCAGCGAGCTTCTTCAGCTGGCCTTTCGGCAGGGTCATGGTCAGATCTTCAGCCAGACCGGCCTTGACCTGGCTGGTGGTGCCTTTCCACACCGGGGCCTGAGCCAGTTCGGTGCCCTTCTGATAGAAGGTCTGGGTTTCGAAGAAGCGGAAACCGTAGGTCAGCAGCTTCTGGGTCTCGGCGGCACGGGCCACTTCGCTGTTGGTGCCGAACACCACGGCGATCAGACGCATGCCGTCACGTACGGCCGAGGACACCATGCAGTAGCCGGCTTCGTCGGTGTGACCGGTTTTCAGACCGTCGACGGTCTTGTCGCGCCACAGCAGCAGGTTGCGGTTAGGCTGCTTGATGCCGTTCCAGAAGAACTCTTTCTGCGAGTAGATCGCGTAGTGAGCCGGATCTTCGTGAATGATCGCGCGCGCCAGGATCGCCATGTCGTGCGCCGACGAGTAGTGCTCGGGGTTCGGCAGACCGGTCGGGTTCATGAAGTGGGTATTGGTCATGCCCAGATCGGCGACCGTCTTGTTCATCAGGTCGGCGAAGGCGTCTTCGCTGCCGGCGATGTGCTCGGCCACCGCGACGCTGGCGTCGTTGCCGGACTGGATGATGATGCCGTGCAGCAGGTCGCTGACGGTCACTTGCGAGCCGACCTTGATGAACATCCGCGAACCGCCGGTGCGCCAGGCGTTTTCGCTGACGGTTACCGGATCGTTTTCACCGATCTGGCCACGACGGATTTCCAGCGTGGCGATGTACGCGGTCATCAGCTTGGTCAGGCTGGCCGGTGGCAGACGCTGGTCACCGTTGTTCTCCACCAGCACGTTGCCGCTGCTGGCGTCCATGAGCACATAGGCCTTTGCGGCCAGTTGAGGTGGCGACGGCATCATCTCGGCCGCGAAGGCGGCTGGCGAGAGGAGCAGCGGGACTAGCAGGCACAGGCGTTTGGCAAAGGTGGTGATGTTCATCCGTCTCTCGAAATCGCTAATGGAAACTGCCCGAAGGCAAAACTAATCAGATGACTTTCTAACGAGTCATCGCGTGTTCAGTTGCTCACTCCAGTCACCCTTTGCCGGGCTTTTGTTCTTCGACGAGCCAACAACCTGGTTCACCCCCCAATCGCTGGTGAACCGTCAATCAAGTCCTACGTTTACTCGGTGACCACACTTGGCGAACCAAGATTGGCCAGGCGCACGCTGTTCTGCACCTGGGCGATTTCACCCGGCGAACCGATCGGTCCCAGGCGTACCCGGTGCAGGGTCTGCTGATTGCGCACGATCGAGCTGATGAACACCGGAGCGCTCACCATCCCGCTGAGCTTCGACCTCAGGAGTTCTGCAGCGTCCGGGTTGGCGAACGCGCCCACCTGCAGATACTGGCCAGACGCTGGCGCAGAAGCGTTTTTTTTTGCGCCGATCTGTACAGGTACAGTGTCGGAGGCATGTTGCTGCGGCGGTGGCGTCCACTGCTCGATGGTGCCCGCCGAAGCCGTGATCACCGGCGCATTATTCTGCGCGACTTGTGGCTCGTTGAGCATCAAAGGCGCCGGACGGCCCCTGGCGGCCCACCATTGTTGCGGGTCGATACCCTCGACCTTGACGCGCGCGGTGCCGATTTCGGCATAGCCGAGTTTCTTCGCAGCCGCATAGGACAGGTCGATGATCCGGTCCGAATAGAACGGTCCACGGTCGTTGACCCGCAGGATCACGCTCTTGTTGTTGTCCAGGTTGGTCACACGAACGTAACTGGGCAGTGGCAAGGTCTTGTGGGCGGCACTCATGCCGTACAGGTCATAGACTTCGCCGTTGGCGGTGTTCTGCCCATGAAACTTGGTGCCATACCAGGACGCCGTGCCCGAGGCCACGTAGGTCTTGGAATCCTGCAACGGGAAGTAGGTCTTGCCCAGCACGGTGTAGGGGTTGGCCTTGTACGGACCGGTGTGCAGGGTCGGCGTGGCATCCGGGATGCGCGACACATCGACGTCCCACCATGGCGCACCGTCCTTGTGGGCCCGGTTGATGTCCAGACCCGGCTGGGCACGAACGGTGTTGGAGGCGTATTTCTGGGTGGGCGCACGACTGGTCGAGCAACTGGCGACCATGATCGCCAACGCGGCGAATGCCACCAGTTTCAGGGGTTTGTTGATAGGCCATGCCTGCATTACTTGACGCCCCGTGCTTTTACCAGCTCTTCAGACAGTTGATGCACGGCCATGGCGTACATCACGCTGCGGTTATAACGCGTGATCGCGTAGAAATTCTTCAGGCCCATCCAGTATTCCGGACCGTTGTCGCCTTCCAGGCGAAATGCAGTAACCGGCATATCATCGCGCAGCGCATCATGACTTGACCAGCCCAGCGCTCGCAACTCTCCGACGGTTTTCGTCGGTTCGATGCCGGCGGTCAGGCCTTCATCCACCTGTTCGCCGCGCACATCGGCACGACTGACCACCGGCTCGCCGGCCACCCAGCCGTGACGCTTGAAGTAGCTGGCGACGCTGCCGATCGCATCATCCGGGTTGTTCCAGATATTGATGTGTCCGTCACCGTCGAAATCCACCGCGTAGGCGCGGAAGCTGCTCGGCATGAATTGCGGCAGGCCCATCGCCCCGGCGTAGGAACCCTTGAGGGTCAACGGGTCGACCTGCTCTTCGCGGGCCAGCAGCAAAAACTCACGCAACTCCTTGCGGAAGAATTCGGCACGGGGAGGATAGTCGAATCCCAGCGTGGACAACGCATCGATCACCCGGTAATTGCCGGTATTACGTCCGAAAAAGGTCTCAACGCCGATAATCGACACGATCACCTGGGCCGGAACGCCGTATTCCTGCTCGGCGCGGGCCAGGACCGCTTCGTGTTGACGCCAGAAGTCCACACCGCGGGCAATCCGCGCGTCGGTAATGAACATCGGCCGGTATTCTTTCCACTGTTTGACCCGCTCGGCGGGTTTGGAAATGGCATCGAGAATCGCCTGCTTGCGCTGCGCCTCGCGAAACACCGCCATCAGTTGCTCGCCGGCGAAACCGTAATCGCGGGTCATTTCGCCGACGAATTCGGCCACCTGGGGCGAGCCTTCGTAATCGCCGGCCAGCGCTTCCTGCGCGCTGCCAAGGATGCCTACCAGGCCGAGCCACGGTGCGTATCGTGTCGCCCAGTCACGCATTACTTGCATTGAACTCTTCACCTTATTCAAACCTGTGCGATCCACTTGCGATGCGTATGAATCGACATCAAAACCCCAAACGCTGACAGCAGCGTCACCAGCGAAGTTCCGCCATAGCTAATGAACGGCAACGGCACCCCTACGACCGGCAACAGGCCACTGACCATACCGATGTTGACGAAAACATAAACAAAAAAAGTCATGGTCAAGGCACCGGCGAGCAACTTGCCGAACAGCGTCTGCGCCTGGGCGGTAATCACCAGACCGCGACCGATGAGCAGCAGATAGATCAGCAGAAGCGCGCAGATGCCCACCAGGCCGAATTCTTCGCCCAGCACCGCGATGATGAAGTCGGTGTGGCTTTCCGGCAGGAAGTCGAGGTGTGACTGGGTGCCCAGCAGCCAGCCTTTGCCAAACACGCCGCCGGAACCGATGGCGGCCTTCGACTGAATGATGTTCCAGCCGGTGCCCAACGGATCGCTTTCCGGGTCGAGGAAGGTCAGGATCCGTTGCTTCTGGTAGTCGTGCATGATGAAGAACCACATGGCGATCGCCACGGGTACGGCAGCCGCCAGTACGCTGAGGATCCAGCGCCAGCGCAGCCCGCCCATGAACAGCACGAACGCACCACCGGCCAGAATCAGCAGCGACGTCCCCAGATCCGGCTGACGCACGATCAGAATGAACGGCACGCCGATCAACATCAGGCTGATCCCCACATGCTTGAGCTGCGGCGGCAACGTGCGCTTGGACAGATACCAGGCAATGGTCGCCGGCATCAGGATCTTCATGAATTCCGATGGCTGGAAGCGGATCACCCCTGGAATGTTGATCCAGCGGGTCGCGCCCATGGCGTTGTGGCCCATGATGTCCACCACCATCAGCAGCACCACCCCGATCACATAGCCGAGCGGCACCCAGCGGGCCATGAAGCGTGGCTCGAATTGGGCGATGACGATCATCGACACCAGACCGATGCCGAACGACGTGGCCTGCTTGGCCAGCAGGTCCCAGCTCTTGCCACTGGCCGAATAGAGCACGAAAAGGCTGCCGGCGGCGAGGATCAGCAGCAGGACCAGCAAAGGGCCGTCGATATGCAGGCGTTGCAACAGCGTCGCGCGGCGACGCATCACATCCTCGCTGGAGAGCATGCGATCGAAATTATTCTTCACGGGCCGTAGCCTCCGCACTGATTGGGCTGGCGTATTCGGCCTTCAAGCGTCCGTCCTGATCCAGCAGCCAGGCGTCCATCACCTGACGCACCACGGGCGCGGCGACGCCGGAACCGGATTCACCGTTCTCGACCATCACCGACACCACGATTTTCGGGTTGTCGGCCGGGGCGAAACCGACGAACAGGGCGTGGTCGCGGTGGCGTTCCTGGACCTTGGAACGGTCGTATTTCTCGCCCTGCTTGATCGCGACCACCTGGGCCGTACCCGACTTGCCGGCGATCCGGTATTGCGCGCCGATCGATGCCTTGCGCGCCGTACCGCGAGCGCCGTGCATCACCTGCTGCATGCCATGGTTGACCTTGTTCCAGTCCGACGGGTCGCGCAGGACGATGTCCGGCATCGGGTTCTCGTCCTTGGGTTTTTCGCCCTCGATGGTCTTGGCCAGGTGCGGACGGTTCCACACACCCTTGTTGGCCACCAGCGCGGTGGCCTGGGCCAGTTGCAGCGGCGTCGATTGCATGTAGCCCTGGCCGATCCCCAGGATCAGGGTCTCGCCCGGGAACCACGCCTGCTTGCGGGTGGCGCGTTTCCACTCGCGGGACGGCATCAGGCCCGGAGACTCTTCGAACATGTCCAGCGAGACCTTCTGGCCGATACCGAACTTGTTCATGTACGACGACAACCGGTCGATGCCGAGCTTGTGGGCCAGGTCATAGAAGTAGGTGTCGTTGGAGCGCATGATCGCCGTGTCGAGGTCGACGAAACCGTCACCGGTACGGTTCCAGTTGCGGTACTTGTGATCGTAGTTGGGCAGCATGTAGTAACCCGGGTCGAACACCCGGCTCGACGCCGTCACCACGCCCGCGTCCAGACCGGCAATCGCCACCGCCGGTTTGATCGTCGAACCCGGCGGGTACAGGCCACGCAGGACACGGTTGAACAGTGGCCGGTCGATGGAGTCGCGCAGCTCGGCGTAAGCCTTGAAGCTGATACCGGTGACGAACAGGTTCGGGTCGAAGCTCGGCTGGCTGACCATCGCCAGCACTTCGCCGGTGCTCGGATCCAGCGCCACCACCGCGCCACGTCGCCCGCCGAGTGCCGCTTCGGCGGCTTCCTGCAGCTTGATGTCGAGGCTCAGGACAATGTCCTTGCCCGGCACCGGGTCGGTCCGCTTGAGTACCCGCAGCACACGCCCCCGGGCGTTGGTCTCGACCTCTTCGTAACCCACCTGACCGTGCAGTTCCGCTTCGTAGAAACGCTCGATACCGGTCTTGCCGATATGGTGGGTGCCGCTGTAGTTGACCGGATCGAGGGTCTTCAGCTCTTTTTCGTTGATCCGCCCCATGTAACCCACCGAGTGCGCAAAATGCGCGCCCTGCGGATAGTGACGAACCAGCTGCGCGACCACTTCCACGCCCGGCAGACGGAACTGGTTCACCGCGATGCGAGCGATCTGCTCTTCGGTCAGCTCGAACAGGATCGGCACCGGTTCGAACGGCCGGCGCCCCTGACGCATGCGTTTTTCGAAGATCACCCGGTCTTCCGGCGTCAACTGCAACACTTCGACGATCACGTCGAGCACCTGCTGCCAGTCGCCGGAACGTTCCCGGGTCATGCTCAGGCTGAAGCTCGGACGGTTGTCTGCCACCACCACGCCGTTGCGGTCATAGATCAGGCCGCGGGTCGGTGGAATCGGCTGGACATGGACGCGATTGTTTTCCGAAAGCGTCGAGTGGTACTCGTACTGGATGACCTGCAGGAAATACAGCCGGGCAATCAGCACACCGATCAGTGCAACGATCGCAATGGCCCCGAACACGACGCGACTACGCACCAGGCGTGCGTCTTTTTCGTGGTCCTTGATGCGGATCGGCTGGGACATGAGGGCAGGATTACTTGTGGTAAGGGTGGCCGGACAGCACGGTCCAGGCACGATACAACTGTTCGCCGATAAGGATGCGCACCAACGGGTGCGGCAGCGTCAACGGCGACAACGACCAGCGCTGGTCGGCGCGGGCACAGACTTCAGGCGCCAGCCCTTCCGGGCCGCCGACCATGAAATTGACCGTGCGCGAATCCAGCCGCCAACGGTCGAGTTCTACCGCCAGTTGCTCGGTGCTCCAGGGCTTGCCGTGCACTTCGAGGGTGACGACCCGCTCGTTGTGCCCGACCTTGGCCAACATGGCTTCACCTTCCTGACGGATGAAGCGCGCCACGTCGGCATTCTTGCCACGGGTATTGAGCGGAATTTCCACCAGTTCCAGTGCCAGCTCGGACGGAAGACGCTTGGCATATTCATGCCAGCCTTCTTCCACCCACTTGGGCATGCGTGAACCGACGGCGATCAGTCGCAGGCGCACAGCGATCCCTTACAGCTGGTCTTTGTTGAGCTTGGCGAAATGCTCGTGGGTGTTTTCCGGGCTGTGATGCTTGCCATCACTCGCACGGCTTTGCTCGGCACCGGCCCACAGGCGCTCCAGGTCGTAGAACTGACGGGCCGAGGCGGTCATCATGTGCACGATCACCAGATCCAGGTCCAGCAGTACCCAGTCGCTGTCACCCTTGCCCTCTTCGCCCAACGGACGAGCGCCGTTCTTCTTGACCTCTTCGCGAACCTTTTCCAGCATCGCGTTGATCTGGCGGTTGGACGTACCGGTGGCGATGATCATGTAGTCGGTGATGCTCTGCTTGTCGCGCACATCGATGATCTGGATGTCCTGGGCCTTGACGTCTTCCAGGGCTGCCACGGCCACCTTGACCAGTTCGTCGCCTTTCAGCGGCTCCTGGGTGCTGGCGACTTCCGGCAACGGGGCGCTCTTGAAAGTACCTTTGCGCTTAACTTTGCTTACATCTTTGTCAGTCATATAAAACTCGTTTTGCTCATGTATTCGGCGGCTTGGCGATACGTTGACCCGTATCAGTGAAGCACGCCTTGTTCAGTTCGACGCACGATACAGACCGTGCGCATCGATGTAGGCCAGGACCGCGTCGGGCACCAGGAAACGTACCGACTTACCGCTGGCCAGCAGTTGACGGATCTGGGTGGCGGAGACCGCGAGCGGTGTCTGCCAGACGAATGCAATCTGTCCGCCCGGCCCTTTCAGGGCCAGCGGGTCGCTCACCGAACGCGCTGCCAGCAGGTTGCGCAAGGCATCCGGCGGTTCGCTGTCGGCATCCGGGCGCTGTAGCACCAGGATGTGGCAATGCTGGAGCAACTCCTCCCAGCGATGCCAGGTGGGCAGGCCGCAAAATGCGTCCCAGCCCAAAAGCAGAAAAACCTGGGTCCCTGCGGCCATTTCGGCACGCAGCGACTCCAGGGTGTCGATGGTCCAGGACGGTTTGTCCCGCTGAAGCTCCCGGGCGTCCACCACCAGCGGCGGCACTCCGGCCACCGCGCATTCAACCATTGCCAGCCGATCCTGCGCCGATACCTGCGGGGTATCGCGATGCGGCGGGCGGGCGCTGGGCATCATGCGCAGCTCATCGAGCCCCAGCGCCTCGGCGACTTCCAGCGCGCCACGCAAATGGCCGACATGTACCGGATCGAAGGTTCCGCCCAATACGCCAATACGCCGGGGACGGGGCTTTCTGCCGGACTTCGGCACTTTCGGGTCGAGGTCGGACAAGTCAGACCGTCGCCTGGCCGCGCAACTGGCCATCACCGACCACAACGTACTTCTCGCAGGTCAGTCCTTCGAGGCCCACCGGGCCACGGGCGTGCAGCTTATCAGTAGAAATGCCGATCTCGGCACCCAATCCGTATTCGAATCCATCGGCGAAACAGGTCGGGGTGTTGATCATCACCGACGCCGAGTCGACTTCAGCCACGAACTGCCGGGTGTCGGCGAGGTTTTCGCTGACGATCGAATCGGTGTGGTGAGAGCCGTAACGGTTGATATGTTCGATGGCCTGGTCCAGGCCGTCGACCACGCGGATCGACAGAATCGGTGCCAGGTACTCGGTGCTCCAGTCCTCTTCGGTCGCCGCTACAGCCTCGATGATCGCCCGGGTGCGCTCGCAACCACGCAGCTCGACGCCTTTTTCGTGGAACTGTTCCGCCATCGACGGCAGGAAATCCTTCGCAACACGTTGATCGACCAGCAGGGTCTCCATCGCGCCGCAGATGCCATAACGATAGGTCTTGGCATTGAAGGCGATGCGCCGGGCTTTCGGCAGGTCGGCATGCTCGCCGACATAAACGTGGCAAATGCCGTCCAGGTGTTTGATCACCGGCACCCGGGCGTCACGACTGATGCGCTCGATCAGGCCACGGCCACCGCGCGGCACGATCACATCGACGTACTCGGGCAGGGTGATCAGGGCGCCAACGGCGGCGCGGTCGGTGGTTTCCACCACTTGCACCACGGCGGCCGGCAGTTCGGCTTCGGCCAGACCGCGCTGGATGCAGGCGGCAATCGCGCGGTTGGAGTGAATCGCCTCGGAACCGCCACGCAGGATGGTCGCGTTGCCGGACTTCAGGCACAGGCTGGCGGCGTCGATGGTCACGTTCGGACGGGATTCGTAGATGATCCCGATCACGCCCAGCGGCACGCGCATCTTGCCGACCTGAATGCCCGACGGACGGAAGCTCATGTCACGGATCGCACCGACCGGGTCCGGCAGGGCCGCCACCTGGCGCAGGCCGACGATCATGCCGTCGATGCGGGCCGGGGTCAGTTCCAGACGTTCCAGCAATGCAGGCTCCAGACCGTTGGCACGGCCGGCGGCCAGATCCTGTTCATTGGCTGCCGCCAGCTCGGTGCGGGCGGCGTCCAGAGCATTGGCGGCAGCCAGCAGGGCGCGGTTTTTCTGCGCGGTGCTGGCACGGCCGATGACCCGGGAAGCTTCGCGGGCGGCGCGACCCAATCGGGTCATGTAGTCAAGAACGGACTCAGTCATGGTCTGCTGGGGTCTTGGCAAAGAGGAAAGCGGCAGATTATAGCTGTCGCGTCTCGGGACTAACAGCGGTGACGGGCGGATGGTCGAAATGGACGGCGATTTGCCGATGTTCAGCCGTAATTAAGGCTCGGATTGTTATCATCACGACCTCTTTCGCCTGGATAAACACCGTTTGCCATGTCCAACCTGACCGTTCGCGCCCGCGCCGAGCGCCTGCCGCTGGGCCTTCCGGACGCTTTTTTCGACCGCGATGCCCAAGTGCTGGCCCAGGATCTGCTGGGCAAAGTCATCCGCCACCGGGTCGGTGACCTGTGGCTCAGCGCCCGAATCATTGAAACCGAAGCGTATTACTGCGAGGAAAAAGGCAGCCACGCCTCCCTCGGCTACACGGAAAAGCGTAAGGCTTTGTTTCTGGATGGCGGCCACATCTATATGTACTACGCCCGTGGCGGCGATTCGCTGAACTTCAGTGCCCAAGGGCCTGGCAATGCGGTGCTGATCAAATCGGCCTATCCGTGGGTGGACGAGATCAGCGGACCGGCCAGTCTGGCGCAGATGCTGCTGAACAATCCCGACGCTCAGGGTCGCCCGCGACCGCCGCAAAAGCTCTGCGCCGGGCAGACCCTGCTGTGCAAGGCATTGGGTTTGAAGGTCCCGGTCTGGGATGCCAAACGCTTCGATCACGAAATTTTGCTGGTGGAAGACACCGGCCCCGCGCCTGGCCACATTATCCAGACCACCCGCCTGGGCATTCCCCACGGGCGTGACGAGCATTTGATGTATCGCTTCGTCGACGCATCCTACGCCCAGTGGTGCACCCGGAACCCGCTGCGCCGGGGTCAGGTCGAAGGACGCGATTATTTTCTGCTGTGAATTTCCCCTCTGCGCTGCGCCGGCCAGGGACATCAATGAAATGGAGTGTGTTGTATGGGCCCATGGCTCGATAGCGTGACCGGGTGGCTGGCCGCCAATCCGCAGTGGCTGGCCGCCGCCGTGCTCATTGTGGCGTTCGTGGAATGTCTGGCGATTGCCGGATTGATCGTGCCCGGTACGGTGTTGCTGTTCGCCGTGGCAGTCATGGCGGGCAGCGGTGCGCTGTCGTTGAGCGAAACCCTGTTGCTGGGGTTTCTTGGCGGGATTCTCGGGGATGTGATTTCGTATTTCCTGGGTCGCCACTTCCACCAGAACATCCGACGCCTGCCGGGCCTGCGTCATCACCCGGAGTGGATGGCCGGCGCGGAGACCTATTTCCAGCGTTACGGTATCGCCAGCCTGCTGGTCGGACGCTTCATCGGCCCGCTGCGCCCGATGCTGCCGATGGTCGCCGGAATGTGCGACATGCCCTTCCCGCGCTTCGTTGCCGTCAGTCTGCTGGCTGCGGCGGGCTGGAGCATCGCCTACCTGCTGCCGGGCTGGGCCACCGGGGCGGCGATTCGTCTGCCATTGCCGGAAGGTTTCTGGCTGCAGGCCGGGATCGTCGCCGCCAGCATTGCGGTGATGGTCGGCCTGAGCGCCAACAGCAGCCTGCGCCGTCACCGCCGGGCGACGATCTGGATCAGCAGCATGAGCCTGTCGATCCTGATTGCGCTGTTCATCGGCTATCCCTATCTGACGGCACTCGACCAAGGCGTCATGACCCTCGTGCAGGAGCACCGCAGTGCAGCGCTCGACGAGGTCGCAGTGGTTTTCACCCTGATCGGCGAATTCCGCAACATGTTGCTGTTCAGTGCCCTGCTGACAGGGTTGTTGCTGCTGTGCCGCCAGTGGCGTCAGGCGATCTTCGCCGGCAGTACCCTGCTCGTCACCGCACTGGCCAACACCGGAACCAAGCTGTTTTTCGCCCGGGTGCGCCCGGAGGTGCTGACCGACCCGATCACCAGTTACAGCATGCCCAGCGGCCATGCGTCCGGGTCGTTCGCACTGTTCCTGACGCTCGCGGTGCTGGCCGGACGTGGACAACCGCCAAGACTGCGCCTGACCTGGCTGTTGATCGGCTGCATTCCGGCGCTGGCGATCGCGCTGTCACGGGTGTATCTGGGGGCACATTGGCCGACGGATGTCCTGGCCGGCGCCATGCTCGCCGCCTGCGTCTGCGCAGCGAGCCTGTGGCTGATCCAGCGCCAGTCCCCCCTTGAAGCGATGCCGCAAAAAGTCTGGTGGCTGGTGCTGCCGGCGCTGGTCGCCCTGTTCGGTTTCTTTGTATTGCGGCATCTGCCACATACCCTGTTGCGATATGCCTACTGAGCCCGCACTCAACGCTCATCGGCGCCCCCGGCGCCGGTGAACGTCATCAAACATTTGGCAAAGCAAATGCTCATGAACAAGTCCGTGCCCCATGCCACATTCCGGCAGCAGCACCACAAACGGACTTGTGAAAAGAGCAATGACTTTGAAGAATCAATCAAACGATCTATACCGGACTGACCGACCGCCAGCTCCGATCAAAATATCCGACCTGAACATCCACCCGGAACCGCCCCTTCAGCCCTCGGGCCAAAAACCCGGGCTTGCGGATCTCGACACCCTGTTCGGCCCTCTGCGCATCGGAGAATTCAGCGTCAGCCGCCAGACGCTCCAAGCCTTGGGCGGCCGAATCGATGGGGAAAACCTCTCGGCGACCAACACCTACTTTTCCGAACCTGACCAAGCGTTCATCGATGCACTGGAGTTCGATACGGCTCAGGTCGAACAACGCATGAGATCCGTCCCCTCACCGGAAAACGCTCAGATCCCGCCCCTGCTGTACGAAATCGTCACCCAGCGCTCTCCCGATGCCCCGCCGCTCATGCGAGAGAGGCCCACCGGTGAATTCGCTGACGCCATGAACAAGATCAACCACCTGCTGAACGCCACCCAACGCCTGGACATTCGCCGAGACCCGTTGCCCGAACACCTGCCGGACTGGGTCGATAAAACCAAAAGCCGCGGGATGGCCAGCATGGGCGTCGGGATGCAGGCGTACGGACTCTACAGCGCTTACATCGGCGCCATCGACGCACTGAAGAAAGGTGACACGGCTGAAGCGCTGATCAACGTCGGCGGTGGTCTCTCGGAAATCACTTCACTGGGGGTCGAGTACGCCCTGAGCAAAACCGGCGAACATATGATCCGCCAGGGCTCCATGGCCTTCGAACAATTCGGCAAGACTTCCATGGGCAAATGGCTGTGTCGCGGAGCCGGATTGATCGCCAGCGTGCTGACGCTGCCCTTCGATATCTACACCGCCATCAAATCCTTCAACGATGCGGCCAAGGCCCAGGGCAAGGAAGCGCAGGACCTGTATGTCACCGGTGGGCTGAGTGTATTCAGCGGCGTACTTTCACTGGCGCTCGGCTGTGCCGCTTTGGCGGGATTTCAGGCTGCAGGCCCGGTGGGTATCGCCGCTGCCGCAATCATGATCGTCGGGGCGAAGATCTATGGCGCCGTCCGGGCGGTCGACGACATTGACGACTACATCGAACTGACCGTGATCGAACGCTGGCGTGCCGGCTGGTTTGCATTCACCGGTCAGGACCAGGACAAGGCGCTGATGGATCGCTACCTGGTCGCCAAAACCACTGCGGACTACGCCAAAGCCCTGAAGACCCGCAGCCTTGGCTGGCTGGACAATGAATTCAAGGAGAGTATCGACGTAATCGTCAATGGCCGGTTCGAGGTGAAGATGCAGCCCACTCGCCTCTATCGCTTTCAGTGGGATGAATCCCGTGGCGAAACCCCGTACGTCACCGAGGATCGGCCAGCCATCAGTGACACCGATGACCGTTATGACGCAAGGGATGGCCTGCCGACCTCGGACGTCATCATTGCCAAAACAAAAACCGATCCGGCCAAAGGCGTTTTCTGGAGCCTCGGTGCAGGCAATGACACCGTGCAAGGCTTACGGAAAAAAACCAACTTCTTCAGCTATGGCACGGGCAGGAAAGTCCTCGAAGGCGGCGAGAAGGATGATTCGTTTCTCTTTCAGTCGGCTTGCGAATCGCTCTCGCTCGACCCGATCAAGGTCAGCGAGCTGTCAGGAGGGGACGGTATCGATCTGCTATGGCTGCAAGGCACGCACAGGCATCTCGATCACATTCCCGACCCACCGCGCCATCTCGGTTATGACATTGACCTGAAGAAAGGCACGCTGAAGTTGCGTCCCGCGAACCCGGCGCGGGGACCTGTGCTGCACTCGACGCTCAAGTCCATCGAAAAGGTCGAGACGCTCGCCGGTGCGGCCAATCGCGTGACGGGGTCCGATCAGGCGGACATCATTTCCGCCAACGGTGACGACCACGTTGACGCCGGTGCGGGCGATGACCGGATTTCCGTTCGCGGCATCCACGGGACCGTCGTCGGCGGGCCGGGTAACGACACCTATATTCTCGACCCGATGTGCCGTACCGTATCCATCACCGATGACGGTGCAGAGACGAGCACGGTCTATCTGGGCGTGACGCTTGAAGCCATCCAGCGCTGGTACTTGCGTGATGATGCGCTGGTGATCGAATCGCTGCGCGACGATTCGCCCGGAACTCCGCGACGGGAACTGGTGCTTGAAGCGGTCTACCGGACAGTCGGTCGCAAGCGCTCACTGCACAATGACAAATGGGTGTTCATTACCCAGGACGGCTTCCACCTGCAACCGATATGGCCTGCCAACATCGTGGGAACCGGCGAGCTGACGCTCAGCGTCACTGTCCTGACAGTCGGCATGAACAGGACTTCCCCGGCCCCGGTCAATGACTATCCCTGCAGGATTTCGAAAAACGCACATTCGTCCTACTTCATTTCCCGCCAGACACGTCATTCGACGCTGATAGCCACGCAAAACGATCAGGCCGCGTCCAGTACGATCTACGTTGAGCATGACAGCACCGAAATCAATGAAGTCAGGGCCATCTACACCGTTTCAAAAACCGAGACAGGTGCACTGACGTTTCTTGGCTACAGGGATGTCCACTTCACCATCACGTTCAATCACCCGTCAGGCCTGCTTTCCTTACATGGGATCGTGAAAGAAAGGCCAGACAAGAAAACCGACAAGGGTGGCGGCATCATGGCTTCGGGCTGGAAGATCAATCATCCGGTCATTCTGGTGATGCGCGACGGTGTTTCCTACCACCTCGACGTTCCGCGCAACTCGTATATCGATGATGCAAAAAAGACCGGTTATACCGTCATTCGAAGCCGGGCATCGCTGCGCGAACGTGCAGGACGATACACATTCCTCAAGCCCGGCATCACGAAGCGCACGCTGAAGAGGACTCCACAGCGGGTCGATTTTCAGGCTGACGAGCACAACACCAGCTATTGGCTGGAGGGGCGATCCGCAACCTATGAGCTGTATCCCGCCAGAGGTATTTCCGTGCGGCTGTCTACTGCTCAAGCGGACGCCTTCGTTTCGGGCTCCTCTACCTGGCTCATTCACACCGGTCATTTGCAGGAGCGGATCAGCCCCGGCGATCTCTCCATCAAGGACGATCTAATCAAAATCGGCAGCATTCATGTTCATCTGCCGGACAGCAACGATCCACAGTTGCCGCTGGAAACCGTTGAGGTGGTGGTTTCATCCGGGAACCGTTACCGGATCAATGCCCTGTTTGAAGTGATCGGACTCTGCGCCGTCGATGCACAGGGTTATCCAACGATTCAGGCGATGATTCTGGACATCGCCGCTCACCGGCAACGCGAAGAGCTGGAAACCCATGATCTGCCGGTGTTGAACCTTCGTCTTCATGATGGCGCTCCCGGGAGGATTTTCTACAACATCCTCAACAATCGCTGGAGGCTCGAAAGCGACACGACCCGTTCGATATCGATCGAACACCTGACCATCGTCAAGGAATGACTCCATGCGTCCCAAAAATCCTTCATTGCCAACCCTGCCACGTACCGGCACACCCGCCGATCTATCGTTAGAGGTTCCCCGATTGCGACCGCAGATACCGGATCAGCAGGCACATCCGTCGCTCCCCGCCCCGACGACACCGAACCCTGGACACCCGGGCCAAAACCAGACAGCCGCAGCGATACCCGGCACCTCGAGAATCAAAGTCTCGGACCTGCCCGACCTGCAGCGAGACCCGGCAACCGCGCTGAGCAGCTATCTGTTGAGCCCCGGATTGCTGCGCAATATGCAACCGGCCAACGAAGAAGGCTTGCGTTATGTGGTCGGACGCAAGTTCGTCGATGTGAAAGATGTCGGCACGGTGTACGTGGAGTTCGATATAAGCCTGGGTACCTATCGGGCAATGGATCTGTACAAAAAGCTTGCGCCGGGGCCTGCGCTTTTCAGGAATGCCGGTGAGTCGACCTGGAGCCCTGCTCGACAGAGCGGTACAGGCAATCCGCTCAAACGGCCGAATGCAGACAACTCTGGCGGGACATCGGCGGTGCCCACAAGACAGCCGCGAATCACATCGATGCCCGCACACTTGAAAGTGACCAAGTCGCAATTGCTGAGTACGTATTTCGCACAGCTGTATCCACAAATGACTCACGGTGAGCGAATCATGGAACTGCGCTCCTGCAACCTGTCACCCCTTCAACACATCCGATTGCGCGACGACCTGATCGTCAATCCTTCAGCACTTCCCGAATGGGTAACGCAACACAGGACCCGTTCCGTTGATGCCGACGATCCTTCACGCTTTGACGCTCTGCATGAGGAAATAGAACCTTTACTCCTGCCGCTGAGGAATGGCCGGCTGGGCCTCGGCGATCTGGGTGATTACCCCGACTTCAGCGAAAGTGTCAGCCGCGAATTCCTCGACGGATTCCTGGCAAAACTGGGTTATCTGCGCAACGCCAGCGACTGTTTGTTCCGGACAGACATCCCGGCCCTGTTCAGAGCCGATGAGCGCACGCCGTTCGAGTTCTACAACGATGGCCGGATGTTGCCGCGGTTAAAACATCCTCGCGGAGCAACGACCGAGAAACCGATCAGTGCCACCGTCAGCCTCAAATTGGTTCATCAATATGCCGGCAGAGGCATTGACTCGCCCGATCCTGAATACCTGCGCTACAACAGCCAGAAAAACAAATACCCTGGGCGCAAGCCTGGAGAGTCGGACAACGAATCAGGGGAGTCCGACAACGACTGGTCCGATGCCTCGGACGTGGAGCTGGATTCCGAACGAAATTACGAAACCATCCGACACAATCAGGTCGTCATATTCGCTTATGTCATCGACACGCGAAAAATGGAAATCGTCCTGAGAGAGGAAAATCATCTACTCAACGGCGCAGCTGGAGACAAGGGGGCGTGGTTTCCCGATGACGAGCTCGAAGCACTGATATCGACGTCCAAACGAGGCATAGAGCTGGGACGCTTGTGGATGCTCGACTCGACCCACACGCGCGCTGCGAAAGTCGAAGACATTGCTCATGAGGCGGGATACGAATCTCGAATGGATATAGAGGAGCGAACCCATCAAGGCGCCTACAACCGATATGAATATGACACTCTGATCGACAAGGTCGCCGAGGCCGGCAAACCGATACTGACGCTGGACAAAGGCAAGGAGTGGTTCGCCAACGATATCGTCTGGCCCGAATAAGCCGCTTCAGGCGAACAGTTCGCCCTGCAACTCGTCGAGCAGCGCCTGGATCGCATCCAGTCGCTGCTGTGGGTCATCGAGTTGCAGCAGGTCGATCTTGTCCTCTTCGGCGAACGGCAACAGGTACGCCAGTTGATTGGCCAGCGACTGCTGCCCTGCCGCCTCGATGCCCATGTTCAGCGCCTCGACCATCGGGTGCTCGGCGAGAGCCTTGAGCAGGGCCACCAGGTCGGCGTCTTCATCCTGCAAGGGTTGCTCGGGTTCTTCGTCCAGCCACTCGACCTCGGCGACGATCAGTTGATCACGCTGCACTTCGGTTCGCTGCACCAGAAAGCGGCGCCCGCCCTGCACCCGGATGCCCAGCAATCCATTGTCCTGCTGCTGGAAATCAGTGATTCGCGCTTCGCAACCGACCATGGCGAAACCTTCGGGGGCAGCGCCGACTTCATGGCCTTCGAGGATGCACACCACGCCAAAGCCGCCGCCCTGTTTCATGCAGCGACCGATCATGTCCAGGTAACGTGCCTCGAAGATCTGCAGATCCAGGTTGCAGCCGGGAAACAGCACCGTGTTCAGCGGGAAAAGCGGCAGACTCATAGACATTTCCTTACACCACCATTGTCACCGCCAACGGCAGGAAGACCGCCGTGGCCACGCCCATCAGACTCATCGCCAGTGCCGCGAAGGCGCCGCACTCGTCACTTTCCTGCAACGCCACCGACGTGCCGACCGCATGCGCGGTCATGCCCAGCGCCATGCCGCGCGCCTCAGGGCTGTGCACACCGAGGCGGGTCAACAACGCCGGGCCGAAGATCGCGCCGATCACCCCGGTGATCAACACGAACACAGCCGCCAGCGCCGCGACGCCACCGATCTGCTCGGCCACCAGCATGGCAATCGGCGATGTCACCGACTTCGGTGCCATGGTCATCAGGATCATGTGATCGGCACCGAACCACCAGCCCAGCGCCACGCCCATACCCGTGGCAACCACCCCGCCTATCACCAGCGTAGTAAAAATCGGCCAGAACAATTGGCGGATGCGCCGCAGGTTCAGATACAGCGGCACCGCCAGCGCGACGGTCGCCGGGCCCAGCAGAATGCTGAGGATCTCGGTGCTCTTGCGGTACTCGACGTAAGTCAGGCCGCAACCGACCAGCACACCGATCACCAGCAGCATGGAAACCAGCACTGGCTGCAGAAAGATCCAGCGGGTTTTCTCGAAGGCCGCCAGCACCAGTTGATAGGCGCCCAGGGTGATGCCGATGCCGAACAGCGGATGGTGAATCACCGAAGCCCAGGCACCTTGCCAGTCAAACAGCATCAGGATTCCTCCGAATGCGGCGCGTGATGCTTGACCAGTCGTTGCATCAGCACCCCGGCGAACGCCATGGACAGGATCAGCGAGAGCACCAACGCACCGACAATGGCCCAGAAATCCGCGGCAATCGCCGTGGCGTAAACCATCACGCCCACCGCCGGCGGCACCAGCAACAACGGCAAATAGCGCAACAGACTGCCGGCAGCGAGGTTCAGCGGCTCGCCCACTTCACCGCGCACGATCAGGAACGCCAGCAACAGCAAAAGGCCGATGATCGGCCCCGGCAGCACCGGCAACAGCAAATGATTGAGGGCCGTGCCGAGCAATTGAAACAGCACCAGCCACGTCAGGCCGCGTAGCAACATCCGTCATCTCCATCTTACTTTCCAACCCGCAAGTCGTCGGCATTATAAGCACGCCTGCGCTATGGACCGGCATTCGCCAAAAGCATGGTCGGTTGACCTGAGCAAATCGCCATGATGATCTACAGTGGTTCGCAGGGCGGGCAAATCCCCCACCTGAAAAACGATAAAACCGATGAACCCAAGGAGAGTCTCAATGCCCTATGTTCCAGTTGCAGAGCTCAAAGATTATGTCGGCAAGGAACTCGGACGTTCCGAATGGCTCACCATCGATCAGGAACGCATCAACCTGTTCGCCGAAGCCACCGGGGATTATCAGTTCATCCATGTCGATCCGGTCAAAGCCGCGCAAACGCCATTTGGCAGCACCATTGCACACGGTTTTCTGTCGTTGTCGCTGATCCCCAAACTGATGGAAGACATCCTGATCCTGCCGCAAGGTGTGAAGATGGTGGTCAACTACGGTCTGGACAGCGTGCGTTTCATCCAGCCGGTCAAGGTCAACTCCAAGGTCCGGCTCAAGGTCGACCTCGGTGAAGTGACCGAGAAGAAACCCGGCCAGTGGCTGCTCAAGGCCACCGCCACCCTGGAGATCGAAGGCTCGGACAAACCGGCCTACATCGCCGAACCGCTGTCACTCTGCTTCGTCTGAGTGCCGGGATGCGAAACGGCTCACGCGGTTTCGCATCCACTCCTCTCTGCCGGCTGTATAAGGTCACATAGCTGCGGCATACTCGGTCGCCTAATTGCCCGGATCCCGCTATGCGCCAACTTGCTGCTCTTGCACCGCTTGCCCTGACCCTGATGCTCACCGCTTGCGGCGACGGCGAATCGCTGCTGCCCCCGGACGCACGTCTGCCCGATGGCGGCCGCTATCGCGGCGAACTGGTCAACGGCCTGCTGCAAGGCCAGGGCCGGGTCGACTACCCCAACGGCAGCTGGTACGCCGGTACCTTCGACAAGGGGCAGTGGCACGGCCAGGGTGAATGGCACGGCAGCAATGGCGAGGTCTATCGCGGCAACTTCCAGCAGGGCCTGTTCGACGGCCAGGGCACGCTGACCACCCATGGCGGCAGCTACACCGGCGGTTTCAAGCAGGGCCGGCGCGAAGGCGAAGGCACCCTCAAGGAAAACGCGATGACCTATCGCGGCGAATTCAAGGACGACCAGTATTCCGGGCTCGGTCGCCTGGAGCTGGATGACGGCAGCTCCTATCAGGGCCAGTTCCTGCACGGCAAACCCAACGGCGAAGGTCAGCGCGGCGATGCCAGCGGCAATCAGTTCAGCGGCCACTTCATCAATGGCCAGCTCGAAGGCAACGGCACCTTCAACAGCGCCGACGGCGACATCTATGTCGGCGGCTTCAAGAACAATCAACTGCACGGCAAGGGCCGTTACGAAAACGCTGACGGCGACGTCTGGCTCGGCCAGTTCAAGGAAGGCGCGCTGACCGGCAAGGGCGAACTGATCGGTGCCGACGGCAGCCATTACATCGGCTACTTCAACGATTGGCGTTTCAGTGGCCAGGGCCGTCTGAATCTGTCCGATGGCAGTTTCTACATCGGCGGATTCGACAGCGACAGCTACTCGGGACGCGGCACCCTGGTGCTCACCGACGGCACCGTGCTCAGCGGCACCTGGATCAACGGCCAGCGCGTGCGCGACGCCGACGGCAAATTGTTGCCCGACACCCTCGAACTCGGCCTGCTGGCTCAGGGCCGTCTGCTCGACGAGGCGCTGGCCAATGTGCCGGCCTCGACCCCGGCAGTGGAGCTGTACACCCTGACCCTCGGCGGCGACGGCAAGCAAAGCGTGTTCCTGCGCGAATCCGACTACGTGGCCAACATGCTCACCAGCCGTTTCGGCGCCGTTGGCCAGATCCGCCTGGTCAACCATCGCGACCACCTCGGCGACCGACCGATGGCCACCCGCGAAAACCTGCGTCGCGCCGCCCAGACCCTGGCCGAACGCAGCGGTCCGGAAGACCTGATCTTCATCTACCTGACCAGCCATGGCACCGCCGAACACGAACTGGTCCTCGACCAGCCGCGCATGGAGCTGGCCGATCTGCCCGCCGACGAACTCGCCACCGTGCTCGCGCCGCTGAAGAACCGCGACAAGATCATCGTGATTTCGGCGTGCTATTCCGGCGGCTTCATTCCGGCACTCAAGGACGAACGCACACTGATCATGACCGCCTCGCGCGCCGACCGCGTATCGTTCGGCTGCTCCGAAGAGGCCAACTTCACCTATTTCGGCGATGCCCTGTTTGCCCAGGCGCTGAACCAGACTGACGATCTGGAGCAAGCCTTCAAACTGGCCAAAGCCACCGTTGCCGAGCGCGAACTGGCGGACAATTTCGAAGCGTCCGAACCGCAGATCTGGGCACCGAAAACCGTGCTTTCGCACTGGCAGCTACTGCGCAAGCAACAGGCGAGAAAAGCGTTGCAAAGTGCTGCGTTGAACGACGGAGCGACAAACAGCAACTAAGCTGAACAGTATCAAGGGAGAGACACTATGTACTTGACGCCTCAGCATGTCTTGCTTGCCGGCGCCACCGGGCTGACCGGTGAGCACCTGCTCGACCGTTTGCTCAACGAGCCCACGATCACCCGTGTCCTGGCCCCTTCACGCCGGCCGCTGGCCGAACATCCGCACCTGGAAAACCCCGTCGGCGATCCGCAGACCTTCCTGCCGCAACTGGCCGGCCGGGTCGACATCGCGTATTGCTGTCTCGGCACCACTATCAAGCAGGCCGGTTCCGAAGAGGCATTCCGCGCCGTGGATCTGGACATGGTGGTGGCGTTCGCCAAGCGTGCCCGGGAAATGGGGGCACGGCACCTGATCGTGATCAGCGCCCTCGGAGCCGATCGCCGGTCCTCGATTTTCTACAACCGGGTCAAGGGCGAGATGGAACATGCATTGCGCGCGCAGGATTGGCCGCAACTGACCATTTGCCGGCCATCCCTGCTGCTTGGGGAGCGCAGCGAGCCTCGCCTGGGCGAGCAACTGGCCGCCCCCTTTTCGAAACTGATTCCCGGCAAGTACCGCGGCATCGAAGCCTGCCAGCTGGCCCGAGCCATGTGGCGCCTGGCGCTGGAGGAACAGGACGGCGTGCGCATCGTCGAGTCGGATGAACTGAGGAAGCTGGGCAAATAAAAAGACCGCAGCCATGGGCTGCGGTCTTTTCTACAGGCCGCCGGTCGCCTGAAACCCTACACCGATCACCGTCAGTAACGACAACGGCAACAGCAGTGTGTCGAGCAATGCGCTGGCCGGCAGATCCACCGCGGGATATTGCGGGGCTTCGGCGCCGAACCGATCCATCGCGCAACACCCGCCATTCATCGCATACAGATCCAGTCGCGTGCCGGAATACACCACCGGCGCGCCGGGTTTCGCCGCATCGAGCGTGCGCGCCGTGGCACAGCCGGTCAGTTGCAACATCAGCAGGATCGCCAGCAGCTTATTCATCGCTGCTCAGATGGTGCTCGCCCCAGCGCGGCAGCATGTCCTGGGGGATGCCCAGCAGATTGAGAATCCGTGCCACCACGAAATCGATCAGGTCGTCGATGGTCTGCGGCTGGTGATAGAAGCCCGGCGAAGCAGGCAGGATGGTCACGCCCATGTTCGACAGCTTGAGCATGTGCTCCAGGTGAATGCTCGAATACGGCGCTTCGCGTGGCACCAGAATCAACTGGCGACGCTCCTTCAACGTCACGTCCGCCGCCCGTTCGATCAGGTTGTTGCAGGCGCCGGTGGCGATGGCCGACAGCGTACCCGTTGAGCACGGCACCACCACCATCGCCGCCGGCGCCCCGGAGCCCGAGGCCACCGGCGACATCCAGTCTTCCTTGCCATACACCCGAATCTGCCCGGCGGCGGCACCGGTGTATTCGGTCAGGAACGCCTGCATCGATTGCGGCTTGGCCGGCAGCGTCACATCCGTCTCGGTGGCCATCACCAGTTGCGCAGCCTTGGAGATCAGGAAATGCACCTCCCGATCCTCGCGCACCAGACAATCCAGCAGGCGCAAGCCGTATTGGGCGCCGGATGCGCCGGTCATCGCCAGCGTGATGCGTTCCGGGCCGCCGTCCTGAAAGCGAGTGTTCATTTCAGCGCCTCGGCGAGTTTGCCGTGCAGGCCGCCGAAGCCGCCGTTGCTCATGATCACCACGTGGGTGCCGGGCTGGGCCTGGCTCTTCACGCGTTCGATGATGCCTTCCAGCGAATCGCTGACGATCGACGGCACGGTGCACAGCGCGGCAGTGCCAGCCAGATCCCAGCCGAGGTTGGCCGGTGCGTACCAGATCACCTGATCGGCATCCACCACGCTGTCCGGCAGACCGTCACGGTGGGCGCCGAGCTTCATGGAGTTGGAGCGCGGCTCGATGATCGCGATCAGCGGTGCATCACCGATGCGTTTGCGCAAGCCATCGAGGGTGGTAGCGATCGCGGTCGGGTGGTGGGCGAAGTCATCATAGATGGTGATGCCGCGCACTTGCGCGACTTTCTCCATCCGGCGCTTGACGCTCTTGAAGCTGCTCAACCCGGCAATGCCCATGGATGGCACGACACCGACGTGACGTGCGGCGGCCAGCGTGGCCAGGGCGTTGGCAACGTTGTGCTGACCGGTCAATTCCCACTCGACCACGCCCTGAGACTCGCCTTCGAACATCACTTCGAACGCCGAGCCGTCATCCTTCAGCAACTTGACCTGCCACTGACCGCCGGCACCGGTGGTTTGCACCGGGGTCCAGCAGCCCATTTCGATCACCCGCTGCAAAGCCGGTTCGGTGGTCGGATGGATCACCAGTCCTTCGCTCGGAATGGTGCGCACCAGGTGGTGGAACTGCCGCTCGATGGCCGCCAGATCGGGGAAAATGTCCGCGTGATCGAACTCAAGGTTATTGAGGATCGCGGTGCGCGGACGGTAGTGGACGAACTTCGAACGCTTGTCGAAGAACGCGCTGTCGTACTCGTCGGCCTCGATCACGAAGAACGGCGTGCCACCCAGACGCGCCGACACCGAGAAGTTCTGCGGAACACCACCGATCAGAAAACCCGGACTCATGCCGGCGTGTTCCAGCACCCAGGCGAGCATGCTGCTGGTGGTGGTCTTGCCGTGCGTACCGGCAACCGCCAGCACCCAGCGACCTTGCAGCACATGGTCGGCCAGCCACTGCGGGCCGGAGACGTACGGCAGGCCTTTGTTCAGCACATATTCCACCGCCGGATTGCCCCGAGACATGGCGTTGCCGATCACCACCAGATCCGGTGCCGGCTCGAGCTGCGCCGGGTCGTAACCCTGGGTCAGCTGAATGCCCTGGGCTTCGAGCTGAGTGCTCATCGGCGGATAGACGTTGGCATCGGAGCCGGTCACGTGATGGCCCAGCTCTTTGGCCAGAACCGCCATCGAGCCCATGAAAGTCCCGCAGATACCCAGAATATGAATGTGCATAGTCGACCTCGTAAAACATGGCCGCAGGTTAGCGCAGGGAGGGGGAAATCGCACTCTTTAGCTGATCACCCGACATGATCGTTCCCACGCTCCGGACTGACCCCAACAAAGGACGCTCTGCGTCCCGGAGCAGATGCGGAGCGTCCGGGGAGGCATTCCCACGCGGACGGTTCGACGCCTCGACGTGGGAATGATCAGGAGGGGGACTCAGGCGCTGCGGGCAATCCCGTGTTTGCGCAGCTTTCTATAAAGGGTGTTGCGACTGACGCCAAGTTGCTCGGCCGTATGGGTCATGTGCCAGCGCGTGTGCTCCAGCGCATTAAGCAATGCCAGCCGTTCGGCATCCTCCAGTGGTTGTCCGGACGACACTTCATCGACTTTGACCAACAACGGTTGTACCTGCCGGAACATCGCCGGCAGATCCTCCAGTCCGATCCGCCCTTCATCGCACAACGCCGCCAGCGTGCGCAGCACATTGCGCATCTGCCGCACATTGCCCGGCCAGTTGAACCCGAGCAAGGCCCGGCGCGCCGGTTCTTCGACCAGGATCGTTTCACCACTCGCCTCTTGCGCCAGCAGGAAATCCAGCAATTGGGATTTGTCACTGCGCTCGCGCAATGGCGGCAGCGCCACTTCCAGCCCATTGAGGCGGTAATACAGATCCTCGCGGAAACTGCCGTCCGCCACTCGCTCCAGCAGATTGCGGTGAGTGGCACTGATGATCCGCACGTTGACCGCTTCCGGCTCGCCACCGATCGGCACCACCTGCCGGTCCTCCAGTACTCGCAGCAAACGGGTCTGCAAGGCCAGCGGCATGTCGCCGATTTCGTCGAGGAAAAGCGTGCCGCCATCGGCCTGTTGCAATTTGCCGCGCATGCCGTCCTTGCGTGCGCCGGTAAAACTGCCGCCGCGATAGCCGAACAGTTCGCTCTCGATCAGGCTCTCGGGAATCGCTGCGCAGTTGAGGGCGACGAACGCTTTGCCTGCGCGTTGACTGGCGTTGTGCACAGCCTTGGCGAACGCCTCCTTGCCAGAGCCGGTTTCGCCATTGATCAACAGCGGCACGTCGCGCTCGAATACCCGCAAAGCCTTGCGAAAGTCCGTCTGCAGCCCGGCATCACCCAGGCAAATGCCGGCCATGCGCGGTGATTCGGGAACTGTCGGTTTCGGCAGGACGGTAGACGGCTTGCGCGCCTCTCCACGCAATACGGCAAACAGATGCCGTCCGTCACGAGTGCGCAACGGCCAGCTGGCGCAGGCCTGGGCACTGGCGCGACCCAGCAGCTCATCCAGCGAACAATCGAAAAACGCTTCTACCGGTTTGCCGAGCAAACCACCACGAATGTGCCCCAGCAGGTTCAATGCGCTCTGGTTGACCGCACTGATCCGCCCTTCCCCGTCAAACGCCAGCAACCCTTCGCTGAACAGCCCGACGGACTCGGCCTGGAGATGGAAACGCAGCAACCATTGATTATCGAAACAACGCAGGAAGTAACAGCTCTCGATCATCTTCGCCGACAGATTGACCAGCGCCATGGTGTGAAACTGGCTCTGGCGCGAAACGTCCGGCCGCGCCGAGGACACGTCGAGCACCGCCAGCAGTTCGCCGTGGGGATCGAACACCGGGCTCGCCGAGCAGGTCAGGCCGGTGTGGCGCCCGCGAAAGTGTTCGTCCTGATGAATGGTCAGGGCCTGACGTTCAACCAGGCAGGTGCCGATGCCGTTGGTGCCTTCACAGGCCTCGCTCCAGTCTGAACCCAGCCAGAGGCCGGCGCGCTCGAAGATCTTGCGTTCGGCAGGAGCGGTGACGCAGTTGAGGATCACCCCGCGCGCGTCGGTCAGCAGCACCGCGTTTCCGGCGCCGGAGAGTTGTTGATGCAGGCTGCTCATTTCATTGCCGGCGATCTGCAACACCTGTTGCAGCCGTTCGCGGCTTTCGAGGATTCGACCGTGTTCGAGCACGGTCGGCGCCATGGTCAGGGCCGGATCGAGGTGATAGTCCTCAAGACAACGCAGCCACGAACGGGCAATCGACGGATCGGCACCGGGGCCATGCAGATGCGGCTTGCCCTGGGTGACGGTGAGAACCTGTCGGGCATGGCGACTCAAATGGTTGTCGTGCATTTCTTATTATTCTCCCCGAGGCTCATCGGCCCATGCGTGAAGTGGTGCTCAGCATCCTCCAGCCAACCGGTCTTTGCAATGCTGGCAAGACCGCCCGGTCACGGGTTGTGCCAGAAGCGGTACAAACTGTCACCCGGGCTGTACCGATACCGTCACAGCCGCTTGCCACTTGTCCGATAGAAATCACGCAAAACCTTGATTTTCCTGACCTGCACGGCAGTGGCCCGGCCTTTGCTCTACGCTTATGGCAAGCGCACATGCGCCTCCCGACAAATACAAAAGCCAAGGAGAAATCGTCATGCGTTACGCTCACCCCGGTACTGAAGGCGCCAAGGTCTCGTTCAAGAGCAAGTACGGTAACTACATCGGCGGCGAGTTCGTCGCGCCTGTCAAAGGTCAGTACTTCACCAACACCTCGCCTGTGAATGGCCAGCCGATTGCCGAATTCCCGCGTTCCACCGCCGAAGACATCGAAAAGGCTCTGGACGCCGCCCACGCCGCTGCCGATGCCTGGGGCGCGACGTCTGCCCAGGCCCGCTCGCTGATCCTGCTGAAAATCGCCGATCGCATCGAACAGAACCTCGAAACCCTGGCAATCACCGAAACCTGGGACAACGGCAAAGCCATCCGTGAAACCCTCAATGCCGACATCCCGCTGGCCGCCGACCACTTCCGTTATTTCGCCGGCTGCCTGCGCGCCCAGGAAGGCAGCGCCGCCGAAATCGACGGCAACACCGTGGCCTATCACATCCATGAACCACTGGGCGTGGTGGGCCAGATCATCCCGTGGAACTTCCCGATCCTGATGGCCGCGTGGAAACTCGCCCCGGCGCTGGCTGCCGGCAACTGCGTGGTGCTCAAACCTGCCGAACAAACCCCGCTGGGCATCAGCGTGCTGCTGGAACTGATCGGCGACTTGCTGCCACCCGGCGTGCTCAACGTGGTGCAAGGGTTCGGCAAAGAAGCCGGCGAAGCCCTGGCCACCAGCAAGCGCATCGCCAAGATCGCCTTCACCGGCTCGACCCCGGTCGGTTCGCACATCATGAAATGCGCTGCCGAGAACATCATCCCGTCCACCGTGGAACTGGGCGGCAAGTCGCCGAACATCTTCTTCGAAGACATCATGCAGGCCGAGCCAAGCTTCATTGAAAAGGCCGCCGAAGGTCTGGTGCTGGCGTTCTTCAACCAGGGCGAAGTCTGCACCTGCCCGTCCCGTGCCCTGGTTCAGGAGTCGATCTATCCGCAATTCATGGAAGCGGTGATGAAGAAAGTCAGCCAGATCAAACGCGGCGACCCACTCGACACCGACACCATGGTCGGCGCCCAGGCGTCCGAGCAGCAATTCGACAAGATCCTGTCGTACCTGGAAATCGCCAAGGGCGAAGGTGCCGAGCTGCTGACCGGCGGCAAGGTGGAAAAACTCGAAGGCAACCTGGCTTCCGGTTATTACATCCAGCCGACCCTGCTCAAGGGCAACAACAAGATGCGCGTGTTCCAGGAAGAAATCTTCGGCCCGGTGGTGAGCATCACCACCTTCAAGGACGAAGCCGAAGCCCTGGCGATTGCCAACGACACCGAGTTCGGCCTCGGCGCCGGCCTCTGGACCCGCGACATCAACCGCGCCTATCGCGTGGGCCGGGCCATCAAGGCCGGTCGTGTGTGGACCAACTGCTACCACCTGTACCCGGCGCACGCCGCGTTCGGCGGGTACAAGAAGTCCGGTGTCGGCCGTGAAACCCACAAGATGATGCTCGACCACTACCAACAGACCAAAAACCTGCTGGTGAGCTACGACATCAACCCGCTGGGCTTCTTCTGAAAAACCGGGCGACACCGAACTATCGGTGTCGCCCTCCAAATTGCTATCGCTGGCAAGCCAGCTCCCACAGGGAGCTGCGCAAGTCCGAACACCACAGAAAACTGTGGGAGCTGGCTTGCCAGCGATGGCGTCCTCGGTGACACAACACAAAGCCTGGCCGCTCTGGCACGGGCCTTGCGTACCCGTCATTCAGGATTTGTGTGAACACCGCCGCTGCGTGAACAGCATCCACCCACTCAACCGCTGCACCCGAAAGTCCAACAGATCGAACAATAAAAAAGACAGAGAGGACTTATGACTTCCACCACACAGCTCAAACCCACACTCGGCACCCTGCACCTGTGGGGCATTGCCGTCGGCCTGGTGATTTCCGGCGAATACTTCGGCTGGAGTTACGGCTGGGGCACCGCAGGAACCCTGGGTTTTCTGGTCACGGCCCTGATGGTCGCGACCATGTACACCTGTTTCATCTTCAGTTTTACCGAACTGACCACCGCCATTCCCCATGCGGGCGGGCCGTTTGCCTACAGCCGTCGGGCTTTCGGTGAGAAAGGCGGGTTGATCGCCGGCATCGCCACCCTGATCGAATTCGTCTTCGCCCCACCGGCCATTGCCATGGCCATCGGCGCTTACCTCAACGTGCAATATCCGGAGCTCGATCCGAAAGTCGCGGCGGTCGGTGCATATTTCGTGTTCATGACCCTGAACATTCTCGGCGTGAGTATTGCCGCGACCTTCGAACTGGTGGTCACCGTGCTCGCCGTCGCCGAACTGCTGGTGTTCATGGGCGTGGTCGCACCGGGCTTCAGCTTCAGCAACTTCGTGCTCAATGGCTGGTCGGGCTCCAGTGAATTCAGTCTCGGCTCGATTCCCGGGATCTTCGCCGCCATTCCTTTCGCGATCTGGTTTTTCCTTGCCATCGAGGGTGCGGCCATGGCGGCCGAGGAAGCCAAGGACCCGAAACGCACGATTCCCAAGGCTTATGTCAGCGGCATCCTGACCCTGGTGTTCCTGGCCATCGGCGTCATGGTGATGGCCGGCGGCGTCGGCGACTGGCGACAACTGGCGAACATCAATGACCCGCTGCCTCAGGCGATGAAAGCGGTGGTCGGCAACAACTCGACCTGGATGCACATGCTGGTGTGGATCGGCCTGTTCGGTCTGGTGGCGAGTTTCCACGGGATCATTCTGGGCTATTCGCGGCAGTTCTTCGCCCTCGCCCGGGCCGGTTATCTGCCGAAAAGCCTGGCCAGACTCTCGCGTTTCCAGACCCCGCACCGAGCGATTCTGGCCGGCGGTGTGATCGGCATTGCCGCAATCTACAGCGACGGCCTGGTCAATCTGCAAGGAATGAGCCTCACCGCTGCGATGATCACCATGTCGGTGTTCGGCGCCATCGTGATGTACATCATCAGCATGCTCAGCCTGTTCAAACTGCGTAAAACCGAGCCGAACCTTGAGCGCACCTTCCGCGCTCCGGGCTATCCGATCGTGCCGGGGATCGCGCTGTTTCTGGCGCTGGTGTGCCTGGTGGCGATGGCCTGGTTCAACACCCTGATCGGTGGCGTGTTCCTCGGGTTCATGGCTGCCGGTTACCTGTACTTCCAACTGACCGCCAAGCAACGCTCCGAAGCACCGGCAGACGCTATGCTCGAAGGTATCTAGAAGTTGCACCGGCACCGGGCCTCAGGTTCGGTGCCTGCACTAAAAGCATTCATTCAGGAGGACCGCGCCCCATGGCCGCATTTGCCCATACCGTCGGCGCCCAGACCTACCGCTTCGACAGCCTCAAGGACGTGATGGCCAAGGCCAGCCCGGCGCGCTCCGGGGATTTTCTGGCCGGTGTCGCCGCGCTCAACGATGGCGAGCGGGTCGCCGCGCAAATGGCGCTGGCCGACATCCCGCTTACGCAATTTCTGCAGGAAGCGCTGATTCCCTACGAAGCCGATGAAGTCACCCGACTGATCATCGACAGCCATGACAAGCAGGCCTTTGCAGTTGTCAGCCATCTCACGGTGGGCGGCTTTCGCGACTGGTTGCTGAGCGAAGCGGCCGACGAGTCCAGCCTCCGTGCCCTCGCCCCCGGCCTGACGCCGGAAATGGTCGCCGCCGTGTCGAAGATCATGCGCGTGCAGGATCTGGTGCTGGTGGCGCAGAAGATCCGCGTCGTGACGAAGTTTCGCGGCACCCTCGGCCTGCGCGGACGGTTATCCACAAGGCTGCAACCCAATCACCCGACCGACGAGCCGTCCGGCATTGCCGCGAGCATTCTCGACGGTCTGCTGTACGGCAACGGCGACGCGATGATCGGCATCAACCCGGCCACCGACAGCATCGCCTCGATCTGCGCGATGCTGGAAATGCTCGACGCGATCATCCAGCGTTACGACATTCCGACCCAGGCCTGTGTGCTGACCCACGTCACCACCTCAATAGAAGCCATAAACCGGGGAGTGCCGCTGGATCTGGTGTTCCAGTCGATTGCCGGCACCGAAGCGGCGAACGCCAGTTTCGGTATCAATCTGAACGTGTTGCAGGAAGGTTACGAGGCGGGCCTGAGCCTCAATCGTGGCACGCTCGGGCAAAACCTGATGTATTTCGAGACCGGTCAGGGCAGCGCGTTGTCGGCCAACGCCCACCACGGCGTCGATCAACAGACCTGCGAAACCCGGGCCTACGCCGTGGCGCGGCATTTCAAGCCGTTTCTGGTGAACACCGTCGTGGGCTTCATCGGCCCGGAATACCTCTACAACGGCAAGCAGATCATCCGCGCCGGCCTCGAAGACCACTTCTGCGGCAAGCTGCTCGGCGTGCCGATGGGCTGCGACATCTGCTACACCAACCACGCCGAGGCCGACCAGGATGACATGGACACCCTGTTGACCTTGCTGGGCGTGGCCGGGATCAATTTCATCATGGGTATCCCCGGCTCCGACGACATCATGCTCAACTACCAGACCACCTCGTTCCACGACGCGCTCTATGCGCGCCAGACTCTGGGCCTGAAACCGGCGCCGGAGTTCGAGCAGTGGCTGGCAAACATGGGCATCTTCACCCAGGCGGACGGCAAGGTCCGCTTCGGCAACAACCTGCCGCCGGCGTTCCGCCAGGCGTTGGCGCAACTGGGATGAGTCAGATGGAAAAACCGCCAGTCGATCCACAAAACCCCTGGCTTGAGCTGCGTCGCCTGACCCCGGCGCGGATCGCCCTCGGCCGCACCGGCACCAGCCTGCCGACCCGGGCGCAGCTGGATTTCCAGTTCGCCCACGCACAGGCCCGGGATGCGGTGCATCTGCCCTTCGATCACGCCGGGATCAGCGCTCAACTGGCCGAGCGCCAGCGCGACAGCCTGCTGTTGCACAGCGCTGCGACGGATCGCAACAGTTACCTGCAACGCCCGGATCTGGGACGCAAGTTGAGCGATCAATCGGCGCAAACCCTGCGCGAATACGCCCTGGCGCATCCGGGCGGGGTGGATCTGGTCGTTGTCGTGGCTGATGGCCTCTCGGCGCTGGCGGTGCATCGCCACACCTTGCCGTTCATCTCCCGACTGGAAGAACAGATGACCGCCGACGAATG
The DNA here is from genome assembly GCF_024981055.1 of Pseudomonas sp. BW7P1. NCBI lineage: Bacteria > Pseudomonadati > Pseudomonadota > Gammaproteobacteria > Pseudomonadales > Pseudomonadaceae > Pseudomonas > Pseudomonas sp. BW7P1. The sequence continues at coordinate 5,558,101 of NZ_CP103374.1, forward strand.
GTCAATCGCACCCGTGGTGCTGGTTGAGCAAGGCCGAGTGGCGATTGGCGACGAAATCGGCCAGTTGCTGGGTGCAAAAATGGTCGTGATGCTGATCGGAGAGCGCCCGGGTCTCAGCTCGCCGGACAGCCTCGGTTTATATTTCACCTACAATCCAAAGGTCGGCCTCACCGATGCCTACCGCAATTGCATCTCCAATGTGCGGCTGGAAGGCTTGAGCTACGGCATGGCGGCCCATCGCCTGCTGTATCTGATGCGCGAAGCCTGTAGACGGCAGCTGTCGGGGGTCAATCTGAAGGACGAAGCGCAGGTTCAGACGCTGGAATCGGAAGCCGGTGCAGATATGAAGAGTAATTTCCTACTCGATCCGCCCCCCGCCTGAACCGTTTCCGCATTGCCTTGGTGCGCCGGTTTCAGGCAGGATCGACGCACGGCCGCCCGGGTTTCCCATCGCCGTCAGAGCAGTTGAAGACAGCCACTTGAAGACGAGACCTATCATGCGGATTATTCAAGCGACCCTCGAACACCTGGACCTGCTGGCCCCGCTGTTCGTCAAATATCGTGAATTCTACGGCTCCCTGCCCTATCCGGACTCGTCCCGGGCATTCCTCGAAAAACGCCTGCGGCGCAAGGAATCGGTCATTTATCTGGCCCTGGCCGATGACGACGACAAAAAGCTCTTGGGTTTCTGCCAGCTCTATCCGAGCTTCTCCTCGCTGTCGCTCAAGCGCGTGTGGATCCTCAACGACATCTATGTCGCCGAAGATGCCCGCCGCCAACTGGTCGCCGACAACCTGATCCGCACCGCCAAGCGCATGGCCAAGGAAACCCAGGCCGTGCGGATGCGCGTTTCCACCAGCAGCGACAACGAAGTGGCGCAGAAAACCTACGAATCCATCGGATTCAAGGAAGACACCGAGTTCAAGAACTACATTCTGCCGATCAGCGACGAACTCTGATTTTTTCTAACAGGCCATCGTGGCGAAGGAACAGTCCGCCTCGCCACAGGGGCTTGCGCCTCGTTTCCCCTCGAAACGCCCCGCTACAAAACCAACGCGCTTTTCACCTGTCAGATCGTATAATCCTGTGCTTTCCGGCCTGTAAGAAAAACTACACCCGCTTGTAGGCTTACACCGAATCATCCGCACAGGCCTGCCGAGTCGGGCCATCACCACAGGTGCCCACATGGATTTCAACCCGATCGACATCATTCTGCATCTCGACGTCTACCTCGACATGCTGGTGAACAACTATGGGACCTGGATCTACGCCATCCTGTTTCTGGTCATCTTTTGCGAAACCGGTCTGGTGGTCACGCCGTTCCTGCCGGGCGATTCGTTGCTGTTCATCGCCGGCGCAGTGGCCGCAGGCGGCGGCATGGACCCGGTGCTGCTGGCGGGCCTGCTGATGTTGGCGGCGATTCTCGGCGACAGCACCAACTACGTGATCGGACGGACCGCAGGGGAAAAACTGTTCAGCAATCCGGATTCGAAAATTTTCCGTCGGGATTATCTGCAACAGACTCACGACTTCTATGACAAGCACGGCGGCAAAACCGTGACCCTGGCGCGCTTCCTGCCGATCATCCGTACGTTTGCGCCGTTCGTCGCCGGCGTCGCAAAAATGCCTTATCCGCGTTTCTTCGGCTTCAGTGTGTTCGGCACGATCCTGTGGGTTGGCGGCCTGGTGACCCTGGGCTACTTCTTCGGCAACGTACCGTTCATCAAGAAGAATCTGTCGCTGCTGGTGGTCGGTATCATCCTGCTGTCGCTGGTGCCGATGATCATCGGCATGCTGCGCAGCCGCCTCGGCGGCGCCGGTTCCAAAGCCGAATCGCGCTGATCCGATGTGGTCACTGAGCGCCTGGCGACGCCGGCGCATTCTGGCCAGGCACCCGATTGCCGATGACATGTGGCAACGGGTGCGCCACCAACTGAGCTTTCTTGACGGCATCAGCCCGGCAGAGGACCAATGGTTGCGCGAAGCCTGCGTACTGTTCCTCGAAGACAAACACCTGACCGCCCTGCCCGGTGTCGAACTGCATCAGGAACAGCGTCTGCTGCTCGCAGCCCAGGCGCAGTTGCCGCTTTTGTACCTCGGCGATCTGAACTGGTATCAGGGCTTCCACGAAATCATTCTGTACCCCGACGACTTCCTCAGCCCGCAGCGCCATCGCGATGCCAGTGGCGTCGAGCACGAGTGGGATGGCGAGCACAGCGGCGAAGCCTGGCAGCAGGGGCCGGTCATTCTCGCCTGGCCCGGAGTGATGGCCAGTGGTGGCTGGGAAGGCTATAACCTGGTGATCCACGAACTGGCGCACAAACTCGACATGCTCAACGGCAACGCCAATGGCCTGCCGCCGCTGCACGCCGACATGCGGGTCAGCGACTGGGCCGAGGTCATGCAGGCGGCCTACGATGATCTCAACCGCCAGCTCGACCGCCATCCCGACGCCGAAACGGTCATCGACCCGTATGCCGCCGAGAACCCGGCCGAGTTCTTTGCCGTCACCAGCGAATACTTTTTCAGCGCCCCGGACCTGCTGCACGAGGCTTATCCACAGGTGTATGCGCAGCTGCGACTTTTCTACCGCCAGGATCCATTGGCCCGACTGAAGCAACTTCAGGCCACGGACCCGGTCTATCAGGCACACGAGTAAGGCCCGGACGACTTTCGGTGCATGGCATCGCGGGTCGAATATGCCTATAATCGCCGCCACTTTTTGGTCAATCCGGCCAAGTGTTTTGGTCTACTAACGGGGGCAACGCCCAATGAGCTACAGCAAGATTCCGGCTGGCAAAGACCTGCCGAACGACATCTACGTCGCGATCGAGATCCCGGCCAACCACGCGCCGATCAAGTACGAAATCGACAAAGACAGCGATTGCCTGTTCGTTGACCGTTTCATGGCCACCCCGATGTTCTATCCGGCCAACTACGGTTTCATCCCGAACACCCTGGCTGACGACGGTGATCCCCTGGACGTGCTGGTCGTGACCCCTTACCCGGTTGCGCCAGGTTCGGTGATCCGCGCACGTCCGGTCGGCGTCCTGAACATGACCGACGACGGCGGCGGCGATGCCAAAGTCATCGCAGTCCCGCACGACAAGCTGTCCCAGCTGTACGTGGACGTGAAGGAATACACCGACCTGCCAGCCCTGCTGATCCAGCAGATCGAGCACTTCTTCGCGAACTACAAGGATCTCGAGAAAGGCAAATGGGTCAAAATCGAAGGCTGGGACGGCGCTGACGCTGCCCGCGCCGCGATCACCAAGTCGGTTGCTGCCTACAAAGGCTAAGTCTCTCGACCTGCGACACGCTTGAAGAAAACCCCGGTTGATCCGGGGTTTTTTGTGCCTGACGGGCAGGGACTTAAACGCTTTGTTTATGGCTGCCTACAGAAAAGTTTTAGTGTGTGTAATTTCCCACAAGTACGTCTTACATCCCGTCGCAAAATTTGCCTCGATTTGAACGCCAGGTTTATTCAAAGCGCTCTGGGCCGGCCTTAGACTCGTGTTTATGAGAAAGAACACTAGCGGTCCAAGATTCAAGGCACTCCTGGAAGCTGCGAACATCACCACCACGGGATTCGCAAAGTTCTGGGGCACGGAAGCCCAAAACGTTCATAACTGGTACACCCGGGGCGTCCCCGCGTACCGCATGGAAGAGGTGGCGCGCCTGTTATCGGTCAACAGTCTCTGGCTGAGGACCGGCGAAGGCCCGAAAGACGCCCCGCGTCTGCAGGCGGGTCCGGGCGATACGTTCGATGCCCAGTCCATCAGTGGCGTTTACACGGTGCTCGAATCCACCGACATCGAACTGCCGCTCTACAAGGAAGCGCCCACGGCAGCCGGCTCCGGCAAGACCCATGTCATCAAGGACCCGGAGCAGACCGTCCGCCTGCCCCGCAGCCATCTTGAATCCCTGGACATCCACCCCACCGACGCCATCTGTACCCACATGATCGGCAACAGCATGGCCGAGAAGATCGAAGACGGCTCCACCCTCGCCATCGATCGCAGCCTGACCCAAGTGGTGGACGGCGAAATCTACGCCATCGAACACGACGGCATGTTGCGCATCAAATACCTGCACCGCATGCCCGGCAACGCCCTGCGCCTGCGCAGCCACAACAGCGCCGAATACCCGGACGAAATCTTCCGCGCCGCGCAGATCGAGGAGCAAAGGATTCATGTGCTGGGGTGGGTGTTCTGGTGGTCGACACTGGGCAAGCGGCGGCCGGTGGTGCCGTTTCTCTGAAGCGGGAGCCAGCCTGCTGGCGATGAGGCCCTGAAACTCGGTACAAATCCTCGATTTTCTGCAGTTTGATCGCTCTAAACCGCACTTCAAGCTGGGAATCAGGAGCAAAACTCAGTATCCTGCGCCCCACATTCGCGCATCGACCCGCCCAGCGGCCCAGATGACGCCTGACGCGGCAGATCACTGTCTGACCAAGTCCCACAGCCGGACGCAAGATCCGGATGTACGTTTTGAAGGCTGGCGCGGTTTACCAAAAATAAACCAAGCCAGTCCCCGAGAAGCCGGCCACAAGCCGGCTTTTTAATGCCTGCTGAAAAATTGACCGGGGGTCGGTTTTATCTTGCACAACAGAGCCTCTACTGCTGGAAGCGATGGCGACTCTGATGGCTCAAGCCACCCCACAAGGACGTTTATTATCGATGCCCCAATTCATCAGCTCACACCTGAAGTCAACTGGCATGGCAGCCACGTTATGCCTTTGTCTTACAGGATGTGTTGGAGCAATCGTATCGCTCCCGGAAAAAACGACGCTCAAGACCGACGCTTACAAATCGCAATACCATGGCGCAATCACGCCGCGGATCAGCAGAACGGTCACGTCGACACCCACACGGGAATGGTGCGGGATTACCCTGTGGGCGCTGGTAATTCCCGTGCCATTGAAGCTGCCGGTGTGTACATCCTTTTCCGAGCAGTCCATTGGTCACGACGAGCTTGGAAAAGAAGTCGTAATGCTCGACTCACAACAAAAAGTGCCATCCCCGTTCTACGCGTGCGGTCCGTTCATGGTGCTGGGGCCAATCGTCCATGGCTACCAAGGCAATGCTCTTTGCGGTGTTTTTCCGGACTGAGGATGGAATTGACATAGCGACTTACACGTTCACTTGCCAACGCTTTCGTCGAGAAACCCTCCCAATTCACCGTTGATTTACAATCGTCATCCGATCAGCACGAAAACACCATCAGCACAGGGATGCGCCATGTCCGTTCCAACCTACGATCAGTTCATTGAGCCGATCCTGCGTTTTCTCGCGACAAAACCCGAGGGAGCAATCGCTCGGGATGCCCATGAAGCAGCAGCAAAAATGCTGCAACTGACTGAAGCTCAGCGCGAAGAACTGATTGCAAGTGGTCAGGCTATCTACAAGAACCGATCAGGCTGGGCGCACGACCGACTCAAGCGTGCCGGTCTTTCGAGCAGTGCCAAGCGCGGTTATTGGAAGTTGACCGATGCAGGTGTGCAGTACGCCAAAGAGCATGCATTTCCACTGTCAGCCAAGGATGTGGAGCATTTAGCAATCGGCTACATGAACGTGAAGCTGAAAGTCGCACCGGACGCTGAGCCGCTGGATGACCAGCCAAGTGTCGAGCCCGATCTGGCCTCCGCCACCGAAAGCCCCGACGACCGACTGGAGCGAGCGCTGAAGGAAATGCGCGATGCCACCGCGGCAGACCTTCTTGATAACTTGCTCCAGGTCAGCCCCAACCGCTTTGAGGTGATCGTGCTGGATGTGCTTCATCGCTTGGGTTACGGCGCCAGTCGCAACGACTTGCAACGTGTCGGAGGTTCCGGTGATGCCGGCATCGACGGCATTATCTCGCTCGATAAATTGGGGCTGGAAAAGGTTTACGTACAGGCCAAGCGTTGGCAGAACACGGTTGGCCGACCTGAGTTACAGGCGTTCTATGGCGCGCTCGCAGGACAAAAAGCCAAGCGCGGTGTGTTCATCACCACCTCTGGTTTTACGGCACACGCCGTTGACTTCGCCAAATCGGTGGACGGTATTGTGCTGGTAGACGGGACGCGACTGGTGCACCTCATGATGGATCATGAAGTGGGTGTGACATCTCGCTTGTTACGCCTGCCGACGCTGGATCGCGATTATTTTGATGAGGAGTAAGTATTAAAAGCACTGTGAGTTGGCCTTTACCCATGCGCGTCCCAAATGGTATTTCCAATGATCAGATTTACCCAAGGCAACCTGCTGGAAGCCAAGACCGAAGCCCTCGTCAACACAGTGAACACCGTGGCCGTGATGGGCAAAGGCATCGCATTGATGTTCAAAGAGCGCTTTGCGCAGAACTATCGTCTTTACGCAGCGGCGTGCAAAGCCAATGAAGTAGAAACCGGCAAGATGCACGTGACCGCCACCAACGAACTTGATGGGCCTCGCTGGATCGTCAACTTCCCGACCAAACGTCACTGGCGTTTACCTTCGCAGATGGGCTGTTGGCGACGGTTGACTGGCTGTTGAGCCGGGAGGGAGTATCGGCGACCGTTCCTGCGGTGCGCGAAGCATTGCAGCACTGGGACGGTGGCGCCGGTGCAGCGGCGCGCAAGAGCAAACTGTTCGATGATCAGTCTCTTGATATTGCGCTCAAGCGTCTGACCACCAGCAGCTTCCGACCTGAATTAGCGGCCTGAGTGATTGAATGGAATTGGGCAGCAACCTGCTGCCCAATGGCCCTCACGGATAACTGAACGACTTCACCAACGTCAACTCCCCCACCGCCCGCATCGGCACCACGAACGTCTCCATCTTCTCGCTCGGCGTCCCTTCCTCGGTAATCACCGTCACCTGCGCGGTGGTCAGCGGCTGCACCGCCTCTTCCCCGCCCTCGTCATCCCCGCGATAGCCACCGCCGAAGTAGTTCACATACACCAGATACTGCCCCTTGATCGGCGCCGGCATGGCGAAGATTTCCGGGCCGAAGCCGGTAGTCACGTCGACATCCAGCGCCGCTCCGTTGGGGGCGACGCGATCGCCGTACCAGATGTGCGCGCCGTCGGGTGTGATCAGGTGCAGGTCGAGGTCGGTGCCGTCGCTGTCCCAGGACAGCAGCACGCGCAGTTTGGCCGGGGTCGCACCGCCGCTGGCGTTGAGGAATTGGGTGCGGTGATGTTGCTGGCCGTCGGGGCTGCGGACTTCGACGCTGTTGCTGCCTTTGGGGAAGGAAAACGGGCGGTCGAAGCGGCCGCTGTCGTCGATTTTCAACGGCATGCTGACACCGTTGACGATCAGCCGACCGGGCTCTTTGTTTTTCGGTGTGGCTTTGATTTCGCCGCTGATGCGGGCGGTGTTGGCCTGGCCGACCGGGGTGTTCACCGAGGAGGCCGGGTAGTTGACGGTCTGGCGGAAGTCTTCCCCCTCGCCGTCTGGCGCGCCGGTGCGCCAGCCACCGACCGGGGTGTCGAGTTTGACGCTGTCGGCGGCCATCGCCATCGGCAATGCATTGAATGCGCAGAGCAACAGCAGGGCCTGTGGAAAACGGAGTGTCATGGTCTATTCCAGCAAAAGATGACGGGCGAGCCCTTCGATGTAGGTTTCATCCTGGCCGTTGGGGTGTGCTTCAAAGGCCAGGTGCAGGTATTCGTGAGTCAGGTCGAGGCGATCCTGCAACGACAGCACGCCGCGCACGTAGATGCGCTGGCGTTCGCGGTCGACGAAGGGGCGTCCGAAGGCGAGTTTGCAGACGGCGAAGGTGCTGACTTCGTTGTAGCCGGTTTCGCTTTCCAGCTTCGGACGCCAGCCACGCCGCTGCTTCTGCAGCCAGTCTTGCGCAGCGGGCAGCGCTTCGCAGGACGCCACCGGGTTGTCCCAGCGACTGAGGCTGGCGCGCGGATAGGCGTGGAGCAGGATCGCGTCGTAGCGCTGCCCGGCATTGGCTTGTTCGACGGCGTGTTGCCAGGCCAGTTTGTCGGGGCCGGGTTGATCGGAGTGATAGGTGACGTTGCTCCCGGCCAACACCAGATCCGCCGTCCACGCCGCGATGTTGCGCGACTCGACAGAGGCTGGACGTGGTGCGACCCGTTGGCGGGTGCTGCTGTCATCGATGCTCAGACATTCGCCGTTGCGCGTGGCGTTTTGCAGCAGATAGGTGCGGATCGCCACGGCGAGAGCTTTGGCGGCTTCGGCGGGTTCCGGTCTGGCTTCACGTTCGAGGACACGAGCGACGTATTCTTCGCGATCCAGCCGCGCCACAAGCTTGTCGTTGAGCAGAAACAGTTCGCCGTCGCTGTGGATACCCAGCGCATTGCCGTTGGCGAATTCGACGCGGTAATCGCCCTGCAACGGGCCTGAAGTCACCGCCCGATCACCGGCCAGGACTCGGGTAACGGGATAACGCGAAAACAGACCGACCTCGACACATCGCCCCGCGTCCGCCGGCCATGATGCGGGCAACACGGTTGCCAGGGCCGAACCGTAATGCCGCAACACCATCTGACTGGTCCCCCGGCCACCGGCCCAGATCGGCGAGCCATCTGCCGTCCAGCCGGCGAATCCGCCCTGACGTGATTGCGGGTCCTGATCGCCGAGCCAGCTCCAGGTCTTCACCCGCAAGCGGCCGCCGAGTTCACCGACGGCATTGCCATCCGCCGCGTTCAGCACCACATCGAGCAGCACACGACGCATCTGATCCTGAGCCGGCAACCAAGACAAAACCTTCAGCAAGTCAGCCACGGACACCCGAGTAGCCGGCTGCACCGACGGCAGGTCCAGCAACCACGACGGCGCCTGTCGCGCCTGCCAATAGGTTTTCCAATCGCCAGCGGTTATGCCCAGCCGCGCCGGCTCGAAATACAACCCGCAGGACTTCACGAGCGCCTGATCACGCTCGATCCTGCCGCCCGCACTGCAGCAATAGACTTCTTCCTTCGATTGCCCGCGACATTCATACGCCGGCTCTTGCGCGCCGGTATCCACCAGCCACGCGTAGACGAACACTTTCCACAGACTGCCCAGCGGCGTATCCAGCCTGGAAGGCAACGGCTCGCGAGCGATCAGTTGCGTGGTGTTGAGCGACAACAATTCGCCCTTGTAGGCCACGCGCAGGGGCTCATCCTGCGCCGTCGCCAGCGCAGGGATCAGACACAGCAGCCACAGCAGCGGCCGGGTCATGTCAGTTGACCGTAACCTGGCCGAGAGCGGCTTTTGCTTCCTGTGCCTGATGCTGCGGCGCGTAGACCTGCGTGAAACGCACCGGCGGCAGGTTGAACTGGCCCTTCTGCGAGAAGCGCACCAGATGGCGCAGACGCAATTCACCGCTCAGCGCATCCACCGGCACGGCGTAGGCCAGTTGGCCTGGTTCAAACCGCGCTTTCTCCAGCGCAGTCGGCTCGGTGCCGTCCTTGCCCTGCAACTTGATGCCCCAGGTGGTGCGCTCGACATCCGCACCCGGCGGCAACGGCACTTCGAGCATGCCGTAACGCAGTGGTTTCGGTGCCTTGCTGGTGAGGATCACCTCGTCCAGGTACAGGCTGTCGCTGGACAATGGTTTAGTACCGACCGGCTCCAGTTTGAAGGTGAAGGCTTCGTCACCCGGCACCAGACGCGACAGGCGACGGGTGATGGTCACGGCCATCGGATCGACCGCCGGTTGCCGGGTCTGGAAGCTCAGCGCGGCACGCAACGGACGCTCCTGAGTGCCCGACACTGTCAACACGCTCGGCACCGGCGTCGCACCTTGCCACGTCCAATACATCTCGCCGGTCGCGCCGTAGTTTTTCTTCCAGCCTTCGCCGGGGGCCAGCGCGATGGTCGGCGAGGCCTGAGCGATGCTGCGTTGCAGCCAGGTCAGCGCCAGCGCACGTTCGAGGGTCGATTGCTGCGGCAACAGGCGTTGCAGCAGCGCTGTCGCACGGGCCTGATCGAACGGTTGCAGCGACAGGTTCAGCGCTTCGACAAACGGTTGAGAGCTGACGGCCAGACGCTGTTGCGCAGCGCTCAGCTGACGATTGAACGCATCCGGCAACGCGACTTTGGACTGGGTGGCCAGCGATGCGGTCAAGACCCGCGCCGCCGCCAGACCGAGCGCCGATTCCGGATCGCTCATCACCAGACTGTCTTCACCGTCGTCCATCAAGGTTTCGGCATTGCCTTCACCGGCCCTGGACAGATCCTCCATCAAGCCACTGAGCAATGTGTTGACCGGCAGATGCATCTGTCTGGCGAACGACAGGATCAGCGCCCGTTGCAGCAAGGGTGTGTTCGGCGCCTGCTTGGCGTAGACCTCCAGCACCCGCTGCCAGTGCTCCGGCGGCAGGGTCAGCTCGAGCACCCGGCTGGCGTTCCAGTCGGCGAAATAGGCATAAGCGGTGAGGAACGCATCCGGCTCGCCGTCGAAGCCCCACCAAGTGAAGCTCGCCGACGGCCCGGCCATTTGCACCAGACGCAGACGGCTGTTCTGCATGATCAGGCGCAAGCGGTCGCGGATCTGCGGGTTGGACGCCAGCGACGGGTAAGCAATGCTCAGCGGCAGCAGGCGGCTGGCGGTCTGCTCGACACCGCCGTAGGGATAGCCGAGCAGATCGTCGAGGGCCGAACGGAACAGCGCTTGCGGGCTGTCATCCAGACGCAGGCGAATGTCGGTGGCGTCTGCCGGCAGGCTCAACGGTGTATCGCCGCTGGCCACGTCCAGACTCTGGGTCTGCGTCACTTGCCAGCCTTCACCGGTCGCGGTCAGGCGCACCGCGAGGGCGTCGGCGGTTTTGCCGTCCTGCACCAGCTCGGCGGTCCACTCGCCGGAAGCCAGGGCGAACGCCGGCAACGGCAGGTAGTTGATGCCGTTGTTGAGGGTCACCGGCAGGCGCTGTTCGGTGCCGGCGTAGTGAGTCACCAGTTCAGCCTTGACCGGTTTTTCGGCCTGGCTGAAGGCGAACACGCCGAGTTGCGGCTGATCGCCCTTGCGGAATTTGCTCGGCCCGCTCCACTTCAGGTACAGCGGTTTTTCCGAGCGCACGAACTGCTTCTTCTGCCCGACCTGACCATCATCGGCAATCGCCCGCGCGGTGATGCGCCAGCGGGTGAGCGAGTCCGGCATCTTGAAGGTGAAACGGGTCTTGCCGTCGGCGTCGGTCAGCAGCTCCGGTTGCCATGCGGCGGTGTCGACGTCTTCGCGGCGAGGCCGTTCCAGCACTTTCACTCCGCGCTCGCTGCGATTGGCCTTGCCCGGCGCCCCCGGGCTGCCCGGCAAGGCCACGTCGTAACTGATGAACGACAGGCTGGCGCTGGTGCGCACGTTGTTGCGGCGCGGGTGGTAGAAGAACTGGTCGATGGTCGGCGCGACTTCCGGTTGCAGCGCGTAGACCATTTCGTCGACCACGCTGACCGTCAGGTGCGCCGGCACAGCCTTGCCGGCGAACCGGGTGGTCAGGTCGACCGTCACGGTATCGCCTGGCTGATACGTCTCTTTGTCGGTCTTGATCGCCACGTCGATCTGCGGCGCGACGACCTTGATCCCGGCGTTCTGGAAGCTGTACTGACCGCCCTTGGTGTACAGCACGGAGAACGTCAGGTTCGGCGCGAAGTTGTCCTTCACCGGAATGCGGGCGCGGTATTGGGTGTCACTGAGTTTTTCCAGTTTCAGCCAGTCACCGCCCTTGGCCAGCAACGCGGTGGCTTCGACCTTGTCGCGCTCCAGCGACAACAGTGCATCGCTGACCGGCTCCGGGAAGGTGATCAGCGCCAGTGCTTCGTCACCGGCCTTGTACTCGGGTTTGTCGAGGACGATTTCCACGGTGCCCGGCACGGCCTTGACGCCATCGCCGGTGACCGAATGACCGGTGCCACCGAGCACCCGGCCAAACTGATCCTTCAGCGACAGGTTGTAGGTCCCCGGACGATCGAACGTCACACTGAAGCCTTTGTCTTTGGCCGCCAGTTTGCCTTCGCCGGTGCTCTGGTCTTCCAGACGCACCCAACTGTAGCTGCTCGGCACAACGGCCCGAGCCTGTTCGCTGCCACCCTCATTGGCGTAGCTGAATGCGACCTTGTCACCGACTGCGCTGAAGCGCTGAGGTGCAGTCAGGCGGAAGCTGGCGGCGCCGCGGTCGATGAGGATTTCCTTGGTGGTCTTGACCCGATACGCCGCGCCATCGCTGGCGAACACGGTGAGCATGTAGCGGCTCGGCTTGTCGGCGGCCGGCAGGTCGAGGGTCGCATTGCCCTTGCTGTCGGTGGTCAGTTCGGTGCTGGTCAGTTCCACCGGGAATTGCCCGAGGTATTGCAGCTCATTGTCGACCATCGACAGTTGCTGGGCGCGCAGGCTCAGGGTCAGTTTGGCGTTGGCCACCGGTTTGCCGTCCGGATACAGAAGCACCAGGCTGCCCTTCACCGCTTCGCCGGTGCGATAGTCCTGTTTGGCGAGGTTCAGCGAGATTTCGAAATGCGGCTTGATGTACTCCGCCACCCGGAACGCGCTGCTGTAGGCCTGATCCTTGTAGTTGAAGCGAATCTCGTAACCACCGGCCACCGCGTTGTCCGGCAACTGGAAACGGCCCTGGGTACCTGCCTTGGAATCAAGCTTCAGATCGAGACGCTGCAACTCGGTGCCGGTGGCATCGAGCACGCTGACATCGACGTCCGCCGCGCCCGGCAGTACCGAATCCCGCGCGTTCTTGAACTCGCGACCGACGATTTTCAGCGACACCCAGTCACCCGGGCGATACAGCGGCCGGTCGGTGAAGGCATAGAGTTTGGTGTCGTAGATTTCGCTGTCGTAATAGAAGTTTTCCGAGACAAATACGCCGCCCTCTTCGTCCTCGCCAATGACGAACGAACGCTCCGGGCTGACGTGTTTCAGGCGCAGCAGACCGTCGGTGTCGGTGGCGCCGCTGCTCATCACGCCGAGGCCGTCGGTCCACAACACATTGACCTTCGGCACCGAGCTGCCTTCGTGCTTGCGTGCAGCCCAGACCAGCAGTTCATCACCGGCAATCTTGCTCACGGCAACGGTGTTGGAAACGAAGACCATGGTGGTTGCGCGGTACTTGCCGATCAGCGCTTCGACCAGATACAGCCCCGGTTTCAGATTGCCCAGCGGGATGTAGACGTTACCCGGCGCGACGCTGACGAACTCGCTTGAGGATCCGGCCAGGTTGACCCCGGTCGGCGGCTGGATCGGTTTGGCCTGCCACAGCGGATAGCGGAACTGGCTGACCACCGGCAGGCCCGGAATCAGGGCGAATTGCGGTTGCGCGTCGTACGGCGTCGGCGCGGCGATGGCGTTGCCCATCTTCAGTTCCGGCACTTGCTCGGTGACTTGCTGACGCGACTCGTAAGAGAACGCACGCTGCATCACCCGGCGGGATTTGCGGTACCAGTTGTCCCACAGATACGCGAGGGTGTTGGACAGGCCTTCGCCCTTGAACTGGCCGTCGCTGACCACGCGGTGCAGGTTCTTCTGGCGCTTGAGGAAATCCAGCGGCTTATCGATCCTGTACACGCGGATGTCGGCGCCGCCATACGGTTCCATGCGGAAACGACGGTAGTCACGACCCGGCGCTTCGAGGCGCACCACCGCCTGCTCGTCGCTGGCAAAACTGCTGTCGGCCAGCAGGAAGAAGCTTTCACCGGAGACCGGTGCGTAGCCGCTTGGCTCGACAGAGTCATCGGCATTTACCGCCGAAAACGGCAGGGCTAACAACAACAGAAAAGGCAGTAAACGCAACATGCGGGCACCGGTCATTGGGAGAGAAAGTTCAGTCGATAGACGCCGATGAAGTTGGGGTTGGCTGCGTCGGGTATCCATCGGGTGTCCTTCCATGTCATGAGTTGCTGCAGGCTTGCCGAACGCATGCCGTTGTCGGTTGGGGTGGTCGTGCCGGTGTGATAGGCGATGTAGCGGCCCATCCAGATCATCAGGTGCTGGTCGTCGCCCTGATCGAAAAACATCAGATCGCCGGGCCGTGCCTGGGACACGTCGCGGCCGATCAGATGGCTGTTGAACTGAATCAGTTTGATCGCATTGACGTAGGGCCCGACCTTGCCGCCGCCCTGCTGCCATTGCTGGGCGAGCTTGCGCTGGTCGGCGCTCAGGTCCAGCTCCGGCGGCAAATAGCGATTGGACACGCCGTTGCTGCGCAGCCATTTGTCGTCATGGACTTTCAGCGCTTCGTTGGCGGCAAACCGCACCAGCCCGGCGCAGTCCTGCTGATACCAGCGCGGGCTCGGGCCTTTGCTCAACTGCTCCTGAGCGATGCGCACGAACCAGGCGCGAAAGACCTGAGATTGCGCGGGGTCGAGCGCCGGCGTTTCGACCGCTCGGGCGCCCGCGCTCAGTAGCAGTGCGAACAAGCCGAGGCTGCGGATAAGTGCTGTCACAGCGCTTTCCACTCCAGCGGCAGCCATTGCCAGTGACCGTCGGGTTCACTGCCTTCAGGCAGGGTCAGGGCATATTTGCCGTAGCCGCCGAGGGTGCGCAGTTTCGGGATCAGGTAGGTTTGCGCGGCGTTGTAAAACACCGGTTCCATGTCCTGGGGCAGGCTGTCGAGGGTTTCCTGTTGCATCAGTTGCGCCATGGAATCCGGGCCGAAGTAGATCGGCATCAGCACGTCTTTCGGCAGCACGTCGGCCATCGGCGGGAAGCGCTTGTCGAGGGTGCCGAGGGCCTTGTCGACCAGTTTGTCGTCGAGGGAAAACAACAGCGTCGAACCGTGACGCGCGAGGCTGACCTTCATGAAGGCACGCCCCGTGATCGCATCCGGGTTTTCGGCATCCTTCGCTGCATACGGGCCGAAATTGGAGCTGACCTGACGCTGCCAGAGATGGCTCTGGCCTTCCTGCTTCTCGACCACCGGGAAGGCGTGGTCGTCGACCTTGCTTTCGTAGGCGCCGACCATCGAATCGAACAACGTGCCGATATCAGCGTCGAGCTTGCCACTGTCTTCGTCCTTCAGACTGGCCACCAGCAACGGCGTGTACAGCCGCGAATCAGCGTACCAGCACAGGCCCGCCGCGCCGGCCACGTGTTCGGTGAGTTTCTGCGCCACCGCTTTTTCGGCACCGAGCTTCACCAGCAATGGTTTCTGCGGTTCGGCCGCCACCGGCAAGGTCACACAGGCACTGGCGCCCAGGGGCATGGCCTGCCACACCGGTTTGAAATCGAAGTCCGGCTGATTGTCCAATTCATCCATGGCCAGGAAGCTGTGCCAGCCCTTGTCGTCCATGTCGAAACGCAGGCCGGCGAAATTCGGGATGAAACGCTGGTAACCCATGGCGAGGACGCTGGAATTGACCGACAGACGTTGCTTGATTTCCGGTGCCTTGACCGGCAACCCGAACGCTTCGGGGAACAGCTTTTCGCCGTTGAGCAGCGCCGCCAGCGCTTGCGCAGAAACGTGACCGGATTCTTCGGAAGCGCCGTTTTCCGGATCGTAGAACTTGGCCGGGTTGGACACCACCACCAGTTTGTCGCCACGGGAAGCGAACAACAGGGATTTGCTGGCGTTGTAGGTCAGTTGATACAGCGGCACATCATCGCCGCCGACTTTCAGGGTGCTGAGCACGCTCAGTTGCGAGTCATCCAGCGCGACCTTCGCCAGCGGTTCCAGCAGCCTGGCCAGCCCGCCGCGGTCCATCACCAGCAGGAAATCCTTCAGGCGACCATCGGCGCCGCGCCACAGCGCGACGTCCGCCGGTTGATCGAAGAGTTGCTCGATGAGGCTGTCCTGCAGCTTCAGGTCATGCTCGTAGATGATCCGCCGCAGACTGCCGATCAGGCCGAGACGGTCGGCGTGGGTTTCGTAATAGAAGACGAAATCCTCGGTGAGCGTGGCCTTGAGGAACGGCACCGTCAGCAGGTCCTTGGGCAACTGGCTCAGGGAGCGGGTTTCGAGCAGCGCATCAGGGCGACTCAGGCCGAGCTTGTCGCTGGCCAGGGCCGCCGCCGGCAGCCTGGGTTTGTGCATCAGCCAGCCGAGCCCGCCCGCCACGCCGGCCACCAGGCACAGGCCGGCCACCAGCAACGGCCAGCGCCGGGAAGGTTTGGCGGTAGGTGCGGCGGTCGCCGGGGTCTCAGTGTTTTCGCTCATCTTCTCGCTCATGTTCCCAAAGCTCGGCTGTTCATCCGTGGTTGCGGGATGCTTAATAGTTGAAAGTCTTGACCAGCAGCAGATCACCGATGGCCCGCAGGGGCACGATGAACGTTTCGCGTTTTTCGTCGACGGTGTTTTCGTTGAGCACCAGCGTGATTTGCGAGGTGATGACCTCGTTCTGGTTGCTGGCCTCCTCGAAGTTATAGCCGCCGTCGCCGAAGTTGCCCCAATAGTTGACGTAAACCAGATAGGTGCCATGCAGCGGCGCGGTCATGGTGAACATTTCCGGGCCGGGGCCATCGACGCCGTCCGGGTCCAGACCGCCGCCGTTGGTCAACGCCGTGTGGGCGAAAAACGCATGCTGGCCGTCCGGCGTGATGATGTGCAGGTCGAGTTCGGCCTTCGGATCGTCCCAGCCCAGCACCACGCGAATCCGCGCCGGTGTGCGCAGATTGTTCGCTTCGTAGAACTGCACGCGTTTGAGCGACTGGCCCTCGGCGCTGCGCACTTCGACACTGTTGGAGCCCGCGCCGAACGCATAAGGCCGGGCGAAGCGCCCGTCATCATCGGTGTACAGATTCAGCGGATTGCCGTTGACCGCCAGGGTGTGCGGTCCGCGCTGGTTGCCGATGGCCTTGAGCTGGCCCTGGATCATCGTGCGATTGCGCTGGATGCCGCGGTCGATCGGCGGCGTGGGATAGGCGACTTGCGGGTTTTCACTGCGGTCGAGCAAGCCGTTGTAGCGCCAGCCGCCCACCGGTTCCGTCATCTCGGCAGTCGGCGCAGCCAACAAAGCCGGCGCAAGGGCCAGCCCGATCAGCAGCAAAAAAAATGAACGCATGTAATGCCTCCTGCCATGCCTGAACGAAACCTTGCACCCGATCCTCGGTACTTCACAGCGGTGAAAACTGCGTTTCGTCTGAAAGACCCGTGACTGTCGGGTCGTAGAAGGCGCGAAGGTTAGCGATTCGGCAGTTTTTTAACAATCGGATACATCTTGAAATGCGGTGGGAATCACGCACATTTACGAGGCGTGAGCCGAATAGCGGACTTATTCGGCTCACAAAATGAGCCGAATAACTTTCGTCACGTTCAAAACCCGTTTTCCATCCGCCCGCGATGACCGTGAAACCGCCGCTCATTTGCCCATAAACCCCCTATCTGCTAGTGTCGCGCCGGTTTAACGTCAACCGGAATTAGCCGCCATGGCCCGCAAAAAAGCTGCACTGGATTTCGAACAGTCCCTCGCCGACCTGCAAGTGCTGGTCGAGCGTCTGGAGAACGGTGAATTGTCTCTGGAAGAGTCGCTGACCGCTTTCGAGCAGGGCATCGGTCTGACCCGTGACTGCCAGGCAGCGCTGGCCCAGGCCGAGCAGAAGGTCCAGGTGTTGCTGGAGCGCGATGGCGAACTCGCCGAGGAACCCTTCGACGCGGACCAGCCGGAATGATCGCGGCGTATTCGGCGACCAGCCAGGCGCGGGTCAATGCGGCACTGGAAACCCTGTTCAACGCGCCGCTGCCAGAGCTGGCGCGGCTGTATGAAGCCATGCGTTACAGCGTGATGAACGGCGGCAAGCGCGTGCGTCCGTTGCTGGCCTACGCGGCATGCGAAGCCCTCGGCGGCAAGGCCGAACAGGCCAACGGCGCGGCGTGCGCGGTGGAGCTGATCCACGCTTACTCGCTGGTACACGACGATTTGCCGGCGATGGACGACGACGATCTGCGTCGCGGCCAGCCGACCACCCACAAAAAATTCGACGAAGCCTGCGCGATTCTTGCTGGCGATGGTTTGCAGAGCCTGGCGTTCAGCGCTTTGCTCGATCCACGCCTGAGCGATCTGAGCGCGGATATCCGCCTGCAACAGGTCACGGCACTGGCCCACGCAGCGGGCCCGGCGGGCATGGTCGGCGGCCAGGCCATCGACCTCGGCTCGGTCGGCCTCAAGCTCGATCAGAAAGCTCTGGAACAGATGCACCGGCACAAAACCGGCGCGCTGATCGAAGTCAGCGTGAAACTCGGTGCCCTTTCCAGTGGCCGTGCCGAAAAGGATGAACTCAAGGCCCTGCAAAGTTATGCACAGGCCATCGGCCTGGCCTTCCAGGTGCAGGACGACATCCTCGACGTCGAAAGCGATACCGAAACCCTCGGCAAACGCCAGGGCGCGGACATCGCCCGCGACAAGCCGACCTACCCGGCCCTGCTTGGCCTGGATGCCGCCAAGGCATACGCCCTGGAACTGCGCGATCAGGCCCTGCACGCACTGCGACCGTTTGACGCGGCCGCCGAGCCATTGCGCGATCTGGCCCGGTATATCGTCGACCGGCGCAACTGAAGGCTGATCAGCCAAAAAAGACCAACGCGTGGGCAGGGGACGATGCATCAGGTAAACTGCCGCATCTTTTATACCTATAACGATTCGCCTGATGCCCACGACGTTCCATGAGATTCCCCGCAAGCGCCCGACCACGCCCCTGCTCGACCGCGCGAACACGCCGGACGGCCTGCGCCGGTTAGGCGAAGCCGAGCTGGAAACCCTGGCTGATGAGTTGCGCCTGGAATTGCTCTACACGGTCGGCCAGACCGGTGGGCATTTCGGTGCCGGCCTGGGCGTCATCGAGCTGACCATCGCGTTGCATTACGTCTTCGACACCCCGGACGACCGGCTGGTGTGGGACGTCGGTCACCAGGCCTATCCGCACAAGATCCTCACCGGTCGTCGCGAGCGCATGAAAACCCTGCGCCAGAAGGACGGCATCGCCGCCTTCCCGCGTCGCTCCGAGAGCGAGTACGACACCTTTGGCGTCGGCCACTCCAGCACCTCGATCAGTGCCGCGCTGGGCATGGCCATTGCCGCCCGCCTGCAGAACAGTGATCGCAAGGCGATTGCGGTGATCGGCGACGGCGCACTGACCGCCGGCATGGCCTTCGAAGCGCTGAACCACGCGCCGGAAGTCGACGCCAACATGCTGGTGATCCTCAACGACAACGACATGTCGATCTCGCGCAACGTCGGTGGTCTGTCGAACTATCTGGCGAAGATCCTTTCCAGCCGCACCTACGCCAGCATGCGCGAAGGCAGCAAGAAAGTGCTGTCGCGCCTGCCCGGCGCCTGGGAAATCGCTCGCCGCACCGAAGAATATGCCAAAGGCATGCTGGTGCCCGGCACCCTGTTCGAAGAGCTGGGCTGGAACTACATCGGCCCGATCGACGGCCACGACCTGCCGACCCTGATCGCCACCCTGCGCAACATGCGCGATCTCAAGGGGCCGCAGTTCCTGCACGTCGTGACCAAGAAAGGCAAGGGCTTCGCCCCGGCGGAAGTCGACCCGATCGGTTACCACGCCATCACCAAACTCGAACCGCTGGACGCCCCGGCCGCCGTGCCGAAAAAGGCCGGCGGACCGAAGTACTCCGGTGTGTTCGGTGAATGGCTGTGCGACATGGCCGCTGCCGACCCGCGCCTGGTGGGCATCACCCCGGCGATGAAAGAAGGCTCGGATCTGGTGGCGTTCAGCGAACGCTTCCCGCTGCGCTATTTCGATGTGGCGATTGCCGAACAGCACGCCGTGACCCTCGCGGCCGGCATGGCCTGTGAAGGCGCCAAACCGGTGGTGGCGATCTACTCGACGTTCCTGCAGCGCGGTTACGACCAGCTGGTGCATGACGTCGCGGTACAGAACCTCGACGTGCTGTTCGCCATCGACCGCGCCGGTCTGGTGGGCGAGGACGGTCCGACCCACGCCGGCAGTTTCGATCTGTCCTACCTGCGTTGCATCCCGGGCATGGTGATCATGACCCCGAGCGATGAAAACGAATTGCGCAAGATGCTCACCACCGGCCACCTGTACAACGGTCCGGCGGCGGTGCGTTACCCACGCGGCACCGGCCCGAACGCGACCATCGAAAAGAACCTCGAGCCGATCGAGATCGGCAAGGGCGTGATTCGTCGTCAGGGCAGCAAAGTCGCCCTGCTGGTGTTCGGCGTGCAGCTGGCCGAAGCGCTGAACGTCGCCGAAACCCTGGACGCCACCGTGGTCGACATGCGTTTCGTCAAACCGATGGACGAAGCACTCGTACGCGAAATCGCCAACAGCCACGAGCTGCTGGTAACCGTCGAAGAGAACGCGATCATGGGCGGCGCCGGCGGTGCGGTCAGCGAATTCCTCGCCCGCGAAAATATCCTCAAGTCGGTGCTGCATCTGGGCTTGCCGGACATCTACGTCGAGCATGCCAAACCGGCGCAGATGCTGGCCGAATGCGGCCTGGACGAGGCCGGGATCGAGGCGGCAGTACGTGAGCGCCTGGAGCTGCTTGACCGCTGACTCGCTAAAACACACTACCCCTGTGGGAGCGGGCTTGCCCGCGAAGAGGCCGGCACATCCAACTTTAATGTTGATTGTGCCGCCGCCTTCGCGGGCAAGCCCGCTCCCACAGTGCTTTGTGTTGCTGGAAAATTTATGTGCACCTGAATGATCGATGGACTGCCGATGAACCTCTCGCGCCTCGCCCTGCCCTTCCTCCTGCTGCCCACCGCCAACGCCCTCGCAGACACCTTCGAACGCGATCAGGCCCTGAAACTGCCGGACCTGCTGATCAGCGCCAATCGCCAGGTGGAAGCCCGCAACGACAGCAGCGCCGCCAACACCATATTCACCCGCGAAGACATCGAGCGCCTGCAACCGCGCAGCGTCACTGACCTACTGCAACGGGTGCCCGGCGTACAAGTGGCGCAAACCGGCGGGCGCGGCAGTCTGCCGGGAATCTACATTCGCGGCACGCAGTCGGCGCAGAGCCTGGTGCTGGTCGACGGCCAGCGCATCGGCAACTCGACGTCCGGCGACAGCAACCTGCAGCACCTCAACATCGAACAGATCGAACGTGTCGAAGTGCTGCGCGGTTCGCGTTCCGTAATCTATGGCAGCGATGCGATTGGCGGGGTGATTCAGATCTTCACCCGGCGCGGCGACGAACAAGGACTGCAGCCGCGGATGCATGTCGGTTTCGGCAGCAACCAAACCTGGGAACGCAGCATCGGTCTGTCCGGCGGCGACGACAAAACCCGCTTCAACCTCGGCGCCAGCCTCGACGAAACGGCCGGCATCGACCGCACCCACCAGTCCTATCCCAGCGACAGCGATCACGATGCCTACCGCAACAAATCCATCAGCCTGAGCCTCAGTCATGCGCTGACAGATGACATCGAAGTCGGCGCCAACCTGCTGGATAACCGTGGCAAAAGCGAATTCGACAATTCGTTCGGACGCTTCGACCCGGTCACCTTCGACTCCGTCCAGCAACAGCCTTACAGCGATTTCGCCGTCAGCAGTTTCAGCAGCTATATCGACGCGCGGATCAACGAACGCTGGAAAACCCGTCTGGAACTCGGCCACAGCGAAAACCGCGACAAATCCCTCGATAAGCTCAGCGACGAACGTACGGTGTTCAACACCTATCGCGATTCGGTGAGCTGGCAGAACGACCTGACCCTGGATGCGCGCAACAGCCTGATCCTTGGCGGTGACTGGTACGAGGATCGGGTCAACAGCAGCACTGCGTTCGACGAGGACAGCCGCTGGAACCGCGCCGCATTCATCCAGCATCGCTTCCAGGCCGACAGTTTTTCCACCGAACTGGGCCTGCGCCGTGACGACAACCAGCAGTTCGGCGGCCAGAACAGCTGGAGCGGCACGCTGACATTGCCGGTCAACCCGGACAACGATCTGTTGCTCAGCTACAGCGAAGGCTTCCGCGCACCGACCTTCAACGACCTGTACTACCCGGACTTCAGCAACCCGAACCTGAAACCGGAAACCTCGAAAAGCTACGAGCTGCAATGGCGCAGCCAGCTGAGCGACAGCAGCCGCCTGGAGGCGTCGCTGTATCGTACCGATCTGCAAGACGCGATCATCTTCGGCAGCAACTCACGCCCGCAGAATGTCGCCTCGGCGCGAATCAACGGCTTTGAAGCGGCGCTGAAACAGGAACTGCTCGGGTGGCAAAGCAACCTCGGCGTGGCAATCATCGATCCCCGAGACCGCGACACCGGTCACACCCTGGCGCGGCGCGCCCGTCGCACCTTGAGTTGGGATCTGGATCGACAATTCGACCGCCTCGGCCTCGGCGCCAGTTGGCAGGCCGTCAGCAGCAGTTATGACGACCTGAGCA
This sequence comes from Pseudomonas sp. BW7P1, assembly GCF_024981055.1. Taxonomy (NCBI): domain Bacteria; kingdom Pseudomonadati; phylum Pseudomonadota; class Gammaproteobacteria; order Pseudomonadales; family Pseudomonadaceae; genus Pseudomonas; species Pseudomonas sp. BW7P1. Next base: position 5,580,341 of record NZ_CP103374.1, read on the forward strand.
ACCAGCAGCCATTGGGAGGGTATGCGTTGCTCGGGCTGCGCAGCAGTTGGGCGCTGAACCGCGAGATCAAGCTGGACTTCAAGGTGGATAACCTGCTGGACAAGGGTTACAGCCGGACGCTGTACAGCCATGATGGCGGTCAGTTTGGCTATCGCGAGGAAGGCCGGGCGTTCATGTTCGGGGTGACCTGGACACCGCAGCTCTAGCGGTCAGCGGTCTGGCGCAATCTGTTGGCAGAGCCTGGCAGTTGCTTCGATCATCTGCCCGCTCGGACGCTCCAGCCCCTTGTCGGTGACCAGCAGCAACTGCCGGTGCCTGACCGCTGCCAGCTGCGGCCAGGCATTCCACGCCTCCAGTTGCGGCTGATCGCCGGCCAGAATCACTTCGGGATCACGCTGTAAAACGGCCTCGATGCTCACCTGCGGTGCCGGCAGCGTCATGTCGGCGAACACGTTGCGCGCGCCGCACACTTCAAGCGCATCGCTGATGATCTGCCCGCCGCCGATGGTGTAGAGCGGCTTGTCCCAGACTTGATAGAACACCCGCAGCGGTGTTTCCCGTCGGTAGCGCTGGCGCAGCGCTACGAGCTTGTGCCGCAATCCGGTCGCCAGCTCGACGCCACGCTCAGGACGACCGAGCTGCGCAGCGATGGCTTCGATCTGCAGGGTCAACTGCTCGAAATCGTGGGGTTCGGCAACAAAGGTCGGGATATTCAGATGCTTGAGCTGATCGCGCTGAGCCGGGCCGACACTGCCGGGCCACAACAGCAACAAGTCAGGTTTGAGGCTGAGCAGCCGCTCCAGGTCGAGCTGACCATAACGGCCCACCGAAGGCACGTCCCTGATTGCGGATGGCCGGTCACCGGCATCCAGAGCGCCCACCAGCAGATCGGCCGAATCCAGTTCAACGACGATTTCAGACAACGATGGCGCGAGACTGACCACCCGCAGAGCGGCCAGGGTTTCGCTGCTGACGGCCAGCAGCAGAAGCGCCAGCCACAGACGATGCATCAACCGAGCTGACGCGGGATACGGTAGAGGTAGAACAGCACCGCCGTGGACAACGCCAACAGCATCAGCGGCACCGCTTCCAGACCGACGAACACCGCCAGCGCGCCGATCCACGCCGGCAATCCCGCCGCCAGGAACGCCGTGCGTCGCCGCGCCGCCAGGGCGATCCAGGCGGCAGGCTCTTCAGGGGTATCGAGGGCGTTTTGCGTGGCGATCAGCGCGTGCTTGTAACGACCGAAAAACTTCAGGCTGACAAACATCGAGGCCACGCCGGCGATGAACAACGGCATCGCCAGCACCGGCATGATCGCTTCGCTCTCGCCGAACAAGGCGTTGAGCACGAACAGCGGCACCAGTGCCAGCGCCAGGTACTTCCACCAGGCGACCGACAGGCGGCGGCGCACCTGACCGCGGGTCACGCCCGGTCTACCTCGCCCTGATGTTCGTTGCCCATCATGTGGTCGAGCTTGCTGGCCTTGGTCGCCAGATAGAGTTTGTTGTGCGGGTTGTGGCCGGTGTGCAGCGGCACGCGCTCGGCGACGACGATGTTCATGTCGGTCAGGGCTTTGACCTTGCGCGGGTTGTTGGTCATCAGACGCAGGGATTTGACGCCCAGATGCTCCAGCATCGGCAGGCACATGGCATAGTCACGCTGGTCGGCGGCAAAGCCCAGACGCTCGTTGGCTTCAACGGTGTCGGCGCCGCCATCCTGCAATTCGTAGGCACGGATCTTGTTCAGCAGACCGATGCCACGACCTTCCTGGCGCAGGTACAGCAACACGCCACGACCTTCACGGGCAATCGCCTTGAGCGCGGCCTCCAGTTGCGAGCCGCAGTCGCAACGCTGGCTGAACAAGGCGTCGCCGGTCAGGCATTCGGAGTGCAACCGGCCGAGTACCGGGGCACCGTCGGCAATCTCACCCAGGCTCAGCACGACGTGTTCGCGGCCGGTGGCTTCATCGAGAAAACCGTGCATGGTGAATTGCGCAAAAGGCGTTGGCAGCTTGGAAGCGGCGACAAAAACGACAGGCACCGGTGTGCTCCTGATCTAAAAAGTCCGAGATTCGCTGGGCGGCATTGTAACAGCAGGTTCCTACAGACGCTTAGGCTGAATTATCGGCCATAACGATCAAAAAGTTTGATGACAGGTCTGCCGTCATTGCCCTCGGTCGAACGGATACGGTTGCTTCCAGTGTTCGAAGATCGGCTTCAACTCGCCGCTTTTCACCAGATGCTCCATGCGCTGGTCGTAGATCGACATCAGTGCGCGAGCCTGCGGGGTATCGGCAAACCCGAGGTACAGGGGCAACTCCGCGAGGTGCGTATAGCGAAATTGCGAAGCATCGGCGGTATTTCTCAGCACCGCCTCGATTTCCGTCAATGCGTCGATGTAGTAATCCGCCCGACCCTGCCTGAGCATCGACAGGATTCCGGTGCGGCGTTCGATCTGGTTGTAACGTTTGATGTTCGGCAGGTAGGTTTCATACCGATAACCACGCACCCAGGCCAACCGGTATTTGCCGAGAGTGGCTTCGGTCGGGGCCGGATTGCTGGCCAGCCCCAGCGCGTAGATGTGATCGGAATCGAAATTCCATTTCGGGTACAGCACCTGATCCGCTTCGCCCCGATAGGAACCGACCAGAGCATCGACTTCCTTCAACTGCACCAGCCCCACCGAACGGGTGTACGGCACGGTGCGGATATCCAGGGACACGCCAGCGGGTTCGAACACCTTGCGCAATATGTCCCAGCCCAGACCATGACCGTCGGCGGCGGTGTAGTCTTCCCACTCTTCGCTGGCCAGGTGAATGACCGACGGCGGTGCATCCTGTGCCTGGGCAACAGCACCCAACAGGATAAAAAACAGTATCGCCAACCCGCGTCGAGCCATCCCTGTGTCCTCATCCACGCCTTGAAATCAGGCGAAAATCCACACCAGACCCTGCATGGCCAGCCAGGCGAACACCCCCGCCAGCACGTCATCGAGCATGATGCCGACGCCGCCATGCACATGCCGGTCGATCCAGCGGATCGGCCACGGCTTGAGAATGTCGAAAAAGCGGAACATCAGGAACCCGGCGAGCAGCCAGTACCAGCCTTCCGGCACCAGCCACAGGGTGATCCACATCCCGACCATCTCGTCCCAGACGATGCCTTCGTGATCGTGTACCCGCAAATCGTCGGCGACCTTGCCGCACAGCCAGAAGCCGAACAGCATGGTGATACCGAGCATCAGCCAGTAGCCCCAGTCGGGCAACATCTGCCACAACGGAATAAAGGGTAGCGCAACCAGCGAACCCCAGGTGCCCGGTGCCTTGGGCAAGGTGCCCGAACCGAAGCCGAACGCAATGAAATGCCAGGGATTGCGCCAGACCGACGGCGGAACGAACTCGCCGGGAACCTGTTTCGGGTGATCTGTCACGGTGACTCCTGAAAATGTTGATAACCCCGGACTTGCGGGGTGATGTCGTGTCCTTCGCGGTCCAGCAACACGACGCCCTGCCCTTCGGCCACACGCCCGATCACATGGATCGGCCAGCCATCGGCAATCAGCGCCGGCCACTCGATGGACGGCAGTGTGAAGGCCAGCACGTAATCGTCGCCACCGCTCAAGGCCGCCCGTTCGGCGCCACGCTGGCCGAGAAACGCCACCAGTGCGTCCGACAGCGGCACACGCTCACGCTCGATTTCGAGGCGAACTTTCGAGGCCAGGGCGATATGGCCGCAATCGGCGAGCAGGCCGTCGGAGATATCCAGCGCCGAAGTGGCCTTGCCACGCAGAGCCTGACCGAGGGCGAGTTGCGGTTGCGGCGACCAGTAATGATCGAGCAGCGGCCGGGCAATGTGCGGGTCGGCTTCACGCTGCCCCAACACCAGCGGCAAGGCGCCGGCGGCATTGCCCAGCTCACCGCCGACGCACAGCAGATCGCCCGGCTGCGCGCCACTGCGGGTCAGGGCCTGGCCGGTCGGGACGCGACCGAACACAGTGACAGTGAGGCTCAACGGCCCCCGAGTGGTATCGCCACCGACCAACGCCACGCCACAGCTTTGCGCCATGCGGTTCAAACCATGGGCGTAGGCTTGCAGCCAATCGGCAGTCACCGTCGGCAAGGTCAGGGCAAGGGTAAAGGCAACGGGCATGGCGCCCATGGCAGCGAGGTCGCTGACCGCCACGGCCAGCGAACGCTGACCGAGCAGAAACGGATCGCAGGGGTCGGCGAAATGCACGCCGGCCACCAGCGTATCGGTGGAAATCGCCAGTTGTTCCCCGCAAGGAACCGCCAGCAAGGCGCAGTCGTCACCGATCCCCAGTGCAACGCCCTCGCCGCCCTGCGCACAGGGCGCGGCGGCGAAGAAATTGCGGATCAGCTCAAACTCGCCCATGGCCGAGAAAAAGTGTTCAAGCGCGGATCAGCGCTTGAACGCCTTCACTTCAGCTTCACGCAGGCGCGGAGCCAGCTTGTCGAGCACGCCGTTGACGAACTTGTGGCCGTCGGTGGAACCGAACACTTTGGCCAGCTCGATACCTTCGTTGATCACAACGCGGTACGGCACGTCGACGCGCTTGAGCAGTTCCCAGGTGGACAGGCGCAGAACCGCCAGTTCGACCGGATCCAGCTCTTCGATCGCCAGATCCAGGCAAGGCGTGAGCGCGTTGTCGATTTCGGTACGATTGGCCGGAACCCCGTGCAGGATTTCGCGGAAATACGCGCCGTCGACATCGGTGAAATCGTTGTCGACCCGGAACTGCGCTTCGATCTCGTTCAACGACTGCCGAGCCATGTGCCACTGATACAGGGCCTGAGTCGCGAGCTGACGGGCTTCGCGGCGCTTGGCGCTTTTCGATGGCTTGCCGGCATCCGCAGGTTTCGGATCGCGCGGGTTGAAACGATCGCTTTCGTCGCTAATCACTTGGCCTCCAACTGCGCCAGCAGGCTGACCATTTCCAGAGCGGACAGGGCAGCTTCAGCACCTTTGTTGCCGGCCTTGGTGCCGGAACGTTCGATGGCTTGCTCGATGGAATCGACGGTCAGGACGCCGAAAGCGACCGGTACGCCGAACTCCATGGACACCTGGGCCAGGCCCTTGGTGCATTCGCCAGCCACGTATTCGAAGTGCGGAGTGCCGCCACGAATGACCGCGCCCAGGGCGATGATTGCTGCGAACTCGCCTTTCTGGGCGACTTTTTGCGCAACCAGCGGGATTTCGAAGGCGCCAGGTGCGCGGATGATGGTGATATCGCTTTCGCTCACGCCGTGGCGAACCAGGGCATCAACTGCACCGCTGACCAGGCTTTCAACCACGAAGCTGTTGAAACGGCCCACTACCAGAGCGTAGCGGCCTTTAGGGGCGATGAAGGTACCTTCGATGGTCTTCAGGGTCATTCGTCAGATCTCTTAAAGAGCCGGGACGCGTCTGTTTGGCGTCCCTCAGTGATTTATTTGCCGCGAATTCGGGTCCGGAAACAACCGGTCATTATTCGGAGGGCACGTATTCTACAACTTCCAGATCGAAACCGGATATCGCATTAAATTTCATTGGCGCAGACATCAGGCGCATTTTGCGCACGCCGAGGTCACGCAGGATCTGCGAACCGGCACCGACGATGCTGTAGGTGGTCGGCTTTTTCACCGCCGCCTGATCGCCGGTTTCGCGGATGTGCGCCAGCAGCACGTCGCCATCGAGGGGGTGACCGAGCAGCAGCACCACACCGCTGCCGGCCTCGGCGACCGCGGCCATGGCGGCGCGCAGGCTCCAGCGGCCAGGCTGCTTGACCATCAGCAGGTCGCGCAGCGGATCCATGTTGTGCACGCGAACCAGGGTCGGCTCTTCGGCGCAAACGGTGCCCAGGGTCAGTGCCATGTGCACGTCGCCTTCCACGGAATCACGATAGGTCACCAGGTTGAATTGGCCCAGTTCGCTGTCCAGCGGCTGCTCGGCAATCCGCTGAACGGTACGTTCGTGGATCATCCGGTAGTGGATCAGGTCGGCGATGGTGCCGATCTTGATGTTGTGCTCGGCGGCAAAAGCTTCCAGTTCGGCGCGACGGGACATGGTGCCGTCGTCGTTCATCACTTCGCAGATCACGCCGCTCGGCTCGAAGCCGGCCATGCGCGCCAGGTCGCAGGCGGCTTCGGTGTGACCGGCACGGGCCAGGGTGCCGCCGGCCTGGGCCATCAGCGGGAAGATGTGGCCGGGGCTGACGATGTCTTCGGCTTTCGCGTCTTTCGCCGCAGCCGCCTGCACGGTGCGCGCACGGTCAGCGGCAGAAATGCCGGTGGTCACGCCTTCGGCCGCTTCGATCGAAACGGTGAACTTGGTACCGAAACCGGAACCGTTGCGCGGCGCCATCAGCGGCAGCTTCAGGGTTTCGCAGCGCTCACGGCTCATCGGCATGCAGATCAGGCCACGGGCGTGCTTGGCCATGAAGTTGATGTGCTCGGCCTTGCAGCATTCGGCGGCCATGATCAGGTCGCCTTCGTTCTCGCGGTCTTCGTCATCCATGAGGATGACCATCTTGCCTTGGCGGATGTCTTCAACCAGTTCTTCGATGCTATTGAGCGCCACAAGGCACCCCCTTCAGTCAGGATTTGAGGTAGCCGTTGGCGGCCAGAAAGCTTTCGGTGATGCCACCGGGCTTTTGTGAAGAGTCAGGCTCAGCGGCCCTGTCGCCCAAAAGCAGACGCTCGAGATAACGCGCCAGCAGGTCGACTTCCAGGTTCACCCGGCGACCCGGCTTGTAGGACGCCATGATGGTTTCGCTCAGGGTGTGCGGAATGATCGTCAGCAGGAATTCGGCGCCATCGACGGCGTTCACGGTCAGGCTGGTGCCGTCGACGGTGATCGAGCCTTTGTGGGCGATGTATTTGGCCAGCTCTTTCGGCGCGCGGATGCGAAATTCCACGGCGCGGGCATTGTCGCTGCGCGAAACCACTTCGCCGACCCCGTCGACGTGACCGCTGACCAGATGCCCGCCGAGACGGGTGGTCGGGGTCAGGGCTTTTTCCAGGTTGACCGGGCTGCCGCTTTTCAGATCGTTCATGGCCGTGCAGTCGAGGGTTTCGCGACTGACGTCGGCGACAAAGCCGTTGCGCGGCAATTCCACAGCGGTCAGGCACACGCCGTTGACCGCGATGCTGTCGCCGAGTTTGACGTCGCTCAGGTCGAGCTTGCCGGTTTCGACGTGCACCCGCACATCACCGCCCTTTGGGGTCAGTGCGCGGATACTGCCGATGGATTCGATGATGCCGGTAAACATGGGGTTCTCCTCGAGAACGAAGCCAGCGCTAAAACGATGGCCGGGAATTATACGCTCGCCGGCGGGACAGGGATTGCAGTGACTCGCCAGTCATCGCCAACCGCGCGAATTTCAGTGATTTTCAGCTCCGGCGCATCCTTCATGAAAGCCAGCGGCCAGTCCAGCAACGGACGCGCCGTGGAGCCGAGGAACTTGCCGGCGATAAAGATCACGAACTCATCGACCAGACCGAGCCGGGCAAACGCGCCGGCCAGTCGCGGGCCGGCCTCGACCAGCACTTCGTTGACGCCGCGATTGGCCAGTTCGATCAGCAGTTGATGTAGATCGACCTGACCGTCGTCACCCGGCACGATCAGGCACTCCGGGCCGTGGGCATACTGTTCTTCGATGGCCACACAGGTGGCGACCAGCGCCGGGCCGGCCTTGAAGAACGGCGCCTCCAGCGGCACCCGCAGACGTCCGTCGATCAGCACCCGCAATGGCGGACGGCTCAGGGCCAGCGCGGTCTGCCCGGCATCCAGCCCCAGTTCATCCCCACGCACGGTCAGGCGTGCGCCATCGGCCAGCACCGTGTCGGCGCCGGTCAGCACCACGCTGGCCTGGGCGCGCAAGCGCTGCACCGCAGAACGTGCCGCCGGGCCGGTGATCCACTGACTTTCGCCGCTTTCCATCGCCGTGCGCCCGTCGAGGCTCATGGCCAACTTGACCCGCACGAACGGCAAGCCGTGTTCCATGCGTTTCAGAAAACCTTGGTTGAGCCGGCGGGCTTCGCTTTCCAATACACCGCTTTCGGTGGCGATGCCGGCATCGGCCAGACGCTGCAGACCGCGCCCGGCGACTTGCGGATTCGGATCGCGCATCGCCGCTACCACTCGATTTAAACCGGCATTCACCAGCGCATCGGCACAGGGCGGCGTGCGGCCGTGATGGCTGCACGGTTCGAGGGTCACGTAAGCGGTGGCGCCCCGCGCCAGTTCGCCCGCTGCGCGCAGGGCGTGAACTTCGGCGTGGGGCTCGCCGGCGCGTTCATGCCAGCCTTCACCGACAATCTGCCCGTCGCGCACGATCACGCAGCCCACCCGTGGATTGGGATGAGTCGTGTAATGCCCTTTGCGCGCCAACTCCAGGGCCCGAGCCATGAAGTGGGCATCGAGGATGGCCTGCTCGGCGGCGGTGGTCATTCTTTCACCGGTTCACGGGCGAGACGGTCGATCTCTTCGCGGAACTCGTTGAGGTCCTGGAAGCGGCGGTACACGGACGCGAAACGGATGTAGGCGACTTCATCGAGCTTCTGCAGTTCGGCCATCACCAGTTCGCCGACCACGAGGGACTTGACCTCGCGCTCGCCCGTGGCGCGCAGCTTGTGTTTGATATGGACCAGCGAGGACTCGAGACGCTCGACGCTCACCGGACGTTTCTCCAAGGCGCGCTGCATACCGGCGCGGAGTTTTTCTTCATCGAACGGCTGGCGGCTGCCGTCGGTTTTGATCAGGCGCGGCAACACCAGTTCGGCCGTCTCGAACGTCGTGAAACGTTCGCCGCAGGCCAGGCATTCACGCCGGCGGCGCACCTGTTCGCCCTCGGCGACCAGACGCGAGTCGATGACCTTGGTGTCGTTGGCACCGCAGAAGGGACAGTGCATGGTGGCTGGCAACAAAAAAAGGGAGGGCCATGGTAGCGCATCCCGGTGGCAAGACAAGCCATAGGCTTTGCGGTATACAGACTGCCATGATCGTTTGATCCATGGATTTCATTTTGACGGAGCCACCCATGTCGCTACGACCGCTCGTTTTGCTCAGTGTTTTCAGCCTGCTGGTGGCCTGTGGCAGCGACGCGCCCAAGCCGCAACCGCCAACGCCGGGCCCGGCACCGCAACAGGCGCAGAAAAAGGCTAAAGAAGCCGCCGACCTCGGTCCTCTGCCCGCGTATCAACGGGAATTGAGCGGTACTTTGCAGGGCGTACCGGCAGGCGCCGAAGTCGAACTGGCGCTGCTGGTGATCGACGAGAAAAGTCGCCCGCAACAATTGCTCGCCAGCTCCAGCCTGATCGGCAACAACCAGGTTCTGCCGTTCCGCCTGCGCTTCAATCCTGATGCCTTCCCCGTCGGCGCGCGGGTTGAACTGCGTGGCCGCGCCACACAGTCCGGCCAGTTGATCCTGCATCTGCCGTCGCAGACCATCAGCCAGCCGACCACCCAGGCCCTGGGCCAACTGCAATTTGTCAAAGCCCCATGAATGCACCGCCGGACCTGCAACGGGCGCTGGGCGAGTTGCTCGGCGACGCCCGACTGGTGGCCTGCCCGCTGCCGGACACTGACCTGAAACTGTGGCTGATCGACGGCGACAACATGGCCCGGGAATTCAGCCCGGAGGAAACCCGGCGGATCCTGCACGAACCGCCGTACTGGAGTTTCTGCTGGGCCAGCGGTCTGGCGGTGGCGCGTTATCTGGCGGAGTTTCCCGAGTGGGTGCGCGGCAAACGCGTGCTGGATTTCGGTGCCGGTTCCGGGATCGCCGGCATTGCCGCCGTGAAGGCCGGCGCGCTGGAAGTGATGGCCTGCGACCTCGACCCGCTGGCGATTGCCGCGTGCCGGGCCAACGCTGAACTCAATGACGTGCGGATGAGCTACTCCACGGATTTTTTCGCCGAGGCGGATCGCTTCGATCTGATCCTGGTGGCCGACGTTCTCTATGACCGGGAAAACCTGCCGCTGCTCGACGCCTTCCTGAGCCGTGGCCGCGAAGCGCTGGTCGCGGATTCGCGGGTCAGGGATTTCCGCCATCCGCTGTACCGGCGGATCGAAATGCTCGAAGCCATGACCCTGCCGGATCTGGCCGAACCCGAAGAGTTTCGCCATGTCAGCCTCTACCATGCGGCCCGCGCCTGACCGTATAGTTGCCCCATTCACGCTTTCACGAGAGACCCCATGAGTCAGCAAACGCCGTACATCTTCGACGCCACGACGGCCGACTTCGACCAGTCGGTGATCGAGGCTTCCTTCCAAAAACCGGTGCTGGTGGATTTCTGGGCCGAATGGTGTGCGCCGTGCAAGGCGCTGATGCCGATGCTGCAAGGCATCGCCGAGAGTTATCAGGGCGAGTTGCTGCTGGCCAAGGTCAACTGCGACATCGAGCAGGACATCGTCGCCCGCTTCGGCATTCGCAGCCTGCCGACCGTGGTGCTGTTCAAGGATGGCCAACCGGTCGACGGCTTTGCCGGCGCACAACCGGAATCCGCCGTGCGCGCCTTGCTCGAGCCTCACGTAAAAATGCCACCGCCGGCCGCCGCCGATCCGTTCGAACAGGCCCAGGCGCTGTTCGATGACGGTCGTTACGCCGATGCCGAGGCGGCGCTGGTGGTGATGCTCAACGAAGACAACACCAACGCCAAAGCGCTGATCCTGTATGCCCGCTGCCTGACCGAGCGCGGAGAACTGGGCGAAGCGCAAACCGTGCTCGATGCGGTCAAGAGCGATGAACACAAGGCTGCGCTGGCCGGTGCCAAGGCGCAGATCAAGTTTCTCGGCCTGGCCCGCGACCTGCCGGATGCCGCCGACCTGAAAAGCCGTCTGGCGCAGAACCCGCAGGACGATGAAGCAGTGTATCAACTGGCGATCCAGCAACTGGCCCGTCAGCAATACGAAGCGGCGCTGGATGCCTTGCTCAAGCTGTTCATCCGCAATCGCAGCTACGGCGAAGGCCTGCCGCACAAGACCTTGCTGCAAGTGTTCGAACTGCTGGGCAACGATCACCCGCTGGTGACCGCCTACCGTCGCAAGGTGTTTGCCGCGCTGTACTAAGCGCTTACTCGATCCAGCTGTAGAGCGGCGTATCCCCGCCGCTCGCCACTTTCACATCCGACGAATGCCGCAGGCGCACCAGCAGGCGCTTGCCCGCCGCCGCGCTGCCGGTCAGGCCTTCGAGCTGGTCCAGCAACTCCGGCCCGCTGAGTTGCCCGGCCTTGCGCAACAGATCCCTGGCGACCTGCCACAACGCATCATCCTGATTGACCGGTCGCGCTACAGGCGTCGTTGCAGTTTGCGGCTGGGTCGTTTGCACCTGCACGCCAAACTGCGAACCGAGCCGGGCCCAGTCGCTTTCATCCAGTTCCAGGGTCAAATCCACCGGCAACTCGCCGACGGTTCCGCGTATTCGCAACATAACTTCGCTCCCGCACATTTCTGACCTGCATGCTCCCATGGGACTTGTATAACGCCAAGCGGGCGGGCAAACTCTGCGGACTTTTGTTACAAGATTACATAACAAACTCTTCACTTTACTTCCCGGAGTCCGCCATGCGTCGTCTGCTGCTCGCTTTGCCGTTTGCCCTGTTGCCGCTGGCCATCGCCCAGGCTGCCGACGAACATGATCATGATCACGATCACGAGCACGGCAGCCTCGGCACCCACGAACATGGCGTCGGTCGCCTGAACGCCGCGCTCGATGGCCAGACCCTGGAGCTGGAGCTGGAAAGCCCGGCGATGAACCTCGTGGGTTTTGAACACGTCGCCAGCAGCGATGCGGACAAAGCCAAGGTCGCCGCCGTTCGTGCGCAACTGGAGAAACCGGTCGTGCTGTTCAGTCTTCCTGCCGCTGCCGGCTGCAAAATTTCAAACATGGAGCTGGAAAGCCCGCTGTTCGGCGACGAGCCGCAAGCCGATGAGCCCGATCACGAAGAACCTGCCAAAAAGGGTCACGAACACCATCACGACCACAGCGAGATCCACGCTCACTACCAGCTCAGTTGCGCCGCGCCTGGCGCCTTGAACACCCTGGATCTGGCAAACATTTTCAATACCTTCCCGGCCACCCAGAAAATCCAGGTACAACTGATCGGCCCAAGCGGCCAGCAAGGCACGGAAGTGACGGCCAAAGCCGCCGCCCTGAAATTCTGATCACGAACGGCGCCATGACCCAAGCACTCATCGAACTGTCCGACCTAGGCTTCAACTGGCCCGGTCATCCGCCGCTGCTGGACATCCCGGCGTTTCGTCTGGAGCGGGGTGAAACCCTGTTCCTCAAAGGGCCCAGCGGCAGTGGCAAGACCACCCTGCTCGGCCTGCTCGGCGGGGTACAGAAGCCTGGCCGCGGCAGCATTCGCCTGCTCGGCCAGGAACTGACCGGACTGGGTGCCGGCGCCCGCGACCGCTTTCGCGTCGATCACACCGGCTACATTTTCCAGCAGTTCAACCTCCTGCCGTTTCTCTCGGTGCGCGAGAACGTGGAACTGCCATGCCACTTTTCGAAGCTGCGTGCAGAACGCGCGAAACAGCGTCACGGCAGTGTCGATCAGGCGGCCGCTACCCTGCTCGCCCACCTGGGTCTGAAGGATGAAAGCATCCTTGGCCGACGCGCCGACTCGCTGTCGATCGGTCAGCAGCAACGGGTCGCCGCTGCACGTGCACTGATCGGTCAACCGGAACTGGTGATCGCCGACGAGCCGACCTCGGCGCTGGATTATGACGCCCGGGAAAACTTCATTCGCCTGTTGTTCGCCGAGTGCCGTGAGGCGGGTTCGAGCCTGTTGTTCGTCAGCCACGACCAGAGCCTGGCACCGCTGTTCGACCGTCACCTGTCCCTGGCCGAACTCAATCGCGCCGCCACGTCTGCCGAGGTCTGAGATGTATCTGTTCCGTCTGGCCATGGCCAGCCTCGCCAACCGCCGCTTCACCGCCCTGCTTACCGCGTTCGCCATTGCCCTCTCCGTGTGCCTGCTGCTGGCCGTGGAACGGGTGCGCACCGAAGCCAAGGCCAGTTTCGCCAGCACCATCAGCGGCACCGACCTGATCGTCGGCGCCCGTTCCGGCTCGGTGAACCTGCTGCTGTATTCGGTGTTTCGCATCGGCAACGCCACCAACAACATTCGCTGGGACAGCTTCGAACACTTCGCCAATGACCCGAAGGTGAAGTGGGCGATCCCGATGTCCCTCGGCGATTCCCATCGCGGCTACCGGGTGATGGGCACCACCGAAGCCTATTTCGAGCATTACCAGTACGGTCGCCAGCAACATCTGGAACTGGCTGACGGCCGCGCCTTCGCGACCGATCCGTTCGAAGTGGTGCTCGGGGCCGAAGTGGCCGAGGCGCTGCATTACAAACTCGGCGACAAACTGGTGCTGGCCCACGGCGTGGCGGCGATCAGCCTGGTCAAGCACGACGACAAACCGTTCACCGTGGTCGGCATTCTCAAGCGCACCGGCACGCCGGTGGATCGCACGTTGCACATCAGCCTCGGCGGCATGGAGGCGATCCACATCGACTGGCACAACGGTGTGCCGGCCCGTGGCAACGGGCGCATCAGCGCCGAGCAGGCGCGCAACATGGACCTGACGCCCCAAGCGATCACCGCATTCATGCTCGGTCTCAACAGCAAGATTTCCACCTTCGCCCTGCAACGGGAAATCAACGAATTCCGTGGCGAGCCGATGCTGGCGATCCTGCCGGGCGTGGCCTTGCAAGAGTTGTGGAGCCTGATGAGCACCGCCGAAAAAGCGCTGTTCGTGGTCTCGCTGTTCGTGGTGCTGACCGGCTTGATCGGCATGCTCACGGCGATCCTCACCAGCCTCAACGAACGTCGCCGCGAAATGGCGATCCTGCGGTCGGTGGGTGCGCGACCATGGCACATCGCGAGCCTGCTGGTGCTGGAAGCCTTTACCCTGGCACTGACCGGGGTGATCGCCGGGCTGGCGCTGCTGTACATCGGCATCGCTGCGGCACAGGGTTATGTGCAGGCCAATTACGGGTTGTATCTGCCGCTGGCCTGGCCGAGCGAGTATGAATGGACGCTGCTCGGTGGCATTCTGGCTGCCGCGCTGCTGATGGGCAGCGTGCCGGCCTGGCGCGCGTATCGCCAATCCCTGGCCGATGGCCTGTCGATCCGTTTATGAGGATGTTCACCATGCCCCGCGCCGTGCTTGCGCTGCTGTTGCTGGTCGCCCTGCCCGTGTGGGCGGTGGCACCGAAAGACCTGACCTGGTCGGAGATGATCCCCCCGGACGCTGCGCCCGAGGTGCCGAACATGACACCGCTGCACGACCTGTCGAAGATGGGCGACGCGTTGTCCGCCGAATCGGCGCCCGCCGCCAAACAGGACATGCCCAATGCCCCGGTGGTGCAAAGCCTCGACGGCCAGAACATCCGCCTGCCGGGCTATATCGTGCCGCTGGAAGTCAGCGAGGAAGGCCGCACCACAGATTTTCTGCTGGTGCCGTATTTCGGCGCGTGCATCCATGTGCCGCCGCCACCGTCGAACCAGATCGTGCATGTGAAAAGCGCCGTCGGCGTGAAGCTCGACGAGCTGTATCAGCCGTACTGGGTCGAAGGACCGTTGCAGGTCAAACCGTCCACCAGCGAACTGGCCGATGCCGGGTATCAGATGGAGGCGGACAAGATCTACGTCTATGAACTGCCGGAGTAATTCCGGCAATCAGTTATAGCCCGCCAAATCGGCTTCGCGAGCAAAGGTTCCACAAAAAAACCGTCCATCACTGTTTCATTGAGCTGAGTCAAAAGACCGTATCAGACGGATTCGTACCATAGGACATCAAACATTTTTAACGTCCTTTGGGAGCTTCCATGAACAAGTCCTTGCTCAGCGCTTCGCTGTTTGCCCTCGCGCTCGCAGCCCCGCTCGCCCACGCCCACGAAGCCGGCGACATCATCGTTCGTGCCGGTGCGATCACCGTCAACCCGAAGGCCGACAGTTCCAGCGTCAAGGTCGATCAGGGTCCGCTGAGCGGCACCAACCTGGGCGGCAAGGCGACCATGAGCAGCGACACCCAACTGGGCCTGAACTTCGCTTACATGCTGACCAACAACATCGGTATCGAGCTGTTGGCCGCCACGCCGTTCGAACATGACGTGAAGCTCAAGGGCACTGCCCTGCCGGCGGCCAACGGCAAACTCGGCACCCTGAAACACCTGCCGCCGACCCTGAGCGTCGTCTACTACCCGCTGGATTCGAAGTCGGCGTTCCAGCCGTACATCGGCGGCGGCATCAACTACACCTGGATCTACGACGAACACGTGGGCAGCGAAGCCCAGTCCAACGGCTTCAGCAACTTCAAGGCGAAAAACTCCTGGGGCCTGGCCTGGCAGGTCGGTGCCGACTACATGCTGACCGACAACATCATGCTCAACGCCCAGGTGCGCTATATCGACATCGACACCCGCGCCACTGTGGAGAACAACGCCGTGGCTCCGGGCACTCGCGCCAAAGTGAATGTCGACGTCGATCCATTTGTGTACATGGTCGGTCTGGGCTACAAGTTCTAAGCGAGCAATCAAAGAACGTTCACGTGGTGGTGAATGAGGCTTGGTGGCGGGCAGGCTCAGAACTGACGGCGATGTTACGCCATCGACCGGGGAGCAAAGCTCCCTCGCTACAGGAAATCTGTTGAATTCCGGCCGTGAAAAAGGCGCCTGTCAAAAGGCGCCTTTTTCACGTCTGCGAGAAGCTCAGCGGCCGAGCAGACGCGCCAGGCCGACGCTCATCGGCGTTTGTGCCGGGCACTTGAAGCGCTCGAGCAAGCGACCGTTGTTCGCTCGCGAATGACGGATATCGCCGGAGCGCGCCGGGCCGAAGCTGACCGGCGGCAGCTCACCGACCACCGCTTCCAGCGCGGCCAGCATCTGCTTGAGGTTGGTCGCCTGGTTCCAGCCGACGTTCACCGCACCGACTTGCACTTCAGGTTGTTCCAGGGCCTGCACCAGCACATCGACCAAATCTTCGACGTACATGAAATCCCGGGTCTGCTCGCCATCGCCGAACACGGTGATCGGCAGGCCTTTCTGCGCGCGCTCGCTGAAGATGCTGATCACGCCGGAGTACGGCGAGGACGGATCCTGGCGCGGGCCGAAAATGTTGAAGAAACGGAAGATCGCCGGTTCCAGACCGTGCTGGCGACGATAGAAATCGAAGTAGTGTTCGCCCGCCAGTTTGTCCGAGGCATACGGTGTCAACGGTGCCTTCGGCGTGTCTTCGTCGATCGACTGGCCTTCGCCATTGTTGCCGTAGACCGCCGCGCTGGAGGCAAACAGGACACGCTTGACGCCCGCCTGACGCATGGCTTCGCAGACATTGAGCGTGCCGATGAAATTGCTCTGGTGCGTCTTCACCGGATCGTCCACCGAAGCCTGCACCGAGGCCACGGCGGCCAGGTGCGCGACGGCGCTGCAACCTTGCATCACTCGGGCGACCAGTGCGGCATCGGCGACATCGCCGACGATCAGTTCGACCCTGGGATTGTCCAGCGGCAGGTTGCTGCGTTTGCCGGTCGACAGGTCATCGAGGATCCGTACCGAATGGCCGTTGGCGAGCAACGCGTCCGTCAGGTGCGAACCGATGAAACCGGCGCCGCCAGTGATTAGAACAGGGCCTTCAGCCATGACGATAAAACCTATCCAGTAAGCCCGGGAGCGCGGCACGCCAGGCGCGCGGCTTGATCCCGAAAGTGTGCAGAATTTTCTTGCAGGCGAGCACCGCGTGTTGAGGCTCTTCGGCGGCATCCTCGCGTGCGGCGTGAGCCTGGGCGGTCGGCTCTTCGATCGCCAGCGGGTGCAGGCTGCGGGCCTCGGTGAGAATCGCCTGCCCCAGCGCCAGCGGTGTGGTCGCTTCATGGCCGGCGTAGTGGTAAGTGCCCCACAGCGGCGCGGCGCAGTCGAGTTGCTTGAGTACCGAAATGATCACCCGTGCTGCATCGTCGACCGGGGTCGGATTGCCCCGACGGTCGTCGGCCAGCAGCAACTCGTCCGGTTGCTCGGCACGGGCGAGGAAGCGCCCGAGGATCCCGTCCGGGCTGTCGTCGAGCAGCCAGCCGAAGCGCAACAACACATGTTGCGGGCAGGTGGCTCGCACGCTTTGTTCGATCCGCCACAGGGCCTGACCTCGCAGGCCGAGCGGCACCGGCTCGTCCTTTTCGCTGTAGGCGGTGGCACGGGAGCCATCGAACACCCGGTAGCTGGACGGCTGCACCAGCACGATGTTGTGATGCTGGCACAGCTCGGCCAGCCGTTCGATGGCGCGTTCCTGGCCCGACAGACGGCTTTCGCTGACGGCTTCCGCCTGGAACCAGTCGAAATAGTAGGCAAGGTTGATCAGTGCATCGGGACGGGTGTCGTCGAGCAGTTGTGTCAGGCTCGCGGCATCCCAGCCGTCTTCGGGCGGGCGGGGAGCGAGGAAACCGATGTCTTCCTCTGCACCGAGGCGAATCAGCGCCTGCCCAAGGGCATTTCCGCCGCCCAGTAACATAAGGCGCATTCGCATAGAGTCAGCAGGCCCAGTCTGATTGAAACGATGGCTTTGGCGACAATGCGGGGTGCACCGTCGTCGATAATTGCCGGAATCGTTGCATTTTGCGGGTTTAGTGCGCAACCGTCACCCGTAAAGTGTAGATCCCCGGCGGTACTTGCAACTTCGCCCGTCCACCCGCATAACTGCAGACATGAATCTGCCCCTCCCCAAGGACGCGGCCCTGGCAGGCTTTCACCCTGCCGTCAGCGCCTGGCTCAACCGCACTTTCGCGACGGTCACCGCCGCCCAGGCCCGCGCATGGCCGCTGATCCGTCAGCGTCGCTCGACCCTGATCGCCGCGCCCACCGGTTCCGGCAAGACCCTCACCGCGTTCCTGGCCGTGCTTGACGAACTGGTCCATCGTGGCCTGGAAAACCCGGGCGGTCTGCCCGACGAAACCCTGGTGGTCTACGTCTCGCCGCTCAAGGCGCTGTCCAACGACATCCGTATCAACCTGCAAAATCCGCTTGAGGGGATTACCGAACAGTTACGTCAGATGGATCTGCCGCCACTGGAAATCACCACCGCCGTACGCACCGGCGACACCCCGCAGAAAGACCGCGCCGCCATGCGCAAGAGCGCGCCGCATATTCTGGTCACCACCCCGGAATCGCTCTACGTACTGCTGGGCTCGGAATCCGGGCGAAAAATGCTCGGCACCACGCGCACGGTGATTGTCGACGAGATCCACGCCATCGCTGCCGGCAAACGCGGCAGCCACCTGGCCCTGAGCCTCGAACGCTTGCAGGCGTTGTGTAGCGAACCGCTGACCCGCATCGGCCTGTCGGCCACGCAAAAACCGATCGATGCGGTTGCGCGGTTTCTGGTGGGCCATGAGCGTCCCTGTGAAATCATCGACATCGGCCACGCCCGCCCACGGGACCTGGGCATCGAAGTACCGCCGGTGCCGTTGTCGGCGGTCATGGCCAATGACGTCTGGGAACTGGTCTACGACCGCCTCGCCACACTGGCCCGGGAACACCGCACCACGCTGATTTTCGTCAACACTCGACGCCTGGCCGAACGCTTGAGCCGACACCTGAGCGAACGCCTCGGCAAACACGCCGTAGCGGCGCACCACGGCAGCCTGGCCAAGGAGTTTCGCCTCGATGCCGAGCAGCGACTCAAGCGAGGCGAACTGCAAGTGCTGATTGCCACCGCATCGCTGGAACTGGGGATCGACATCGGCGAAGTCGACCTCGTGTGCCAGATCGCCTCGCCGCGTTCGATTGCCGGTTTTCTGCAACGGGTCGGCCGTTCCGGACACCAGGTCGGTGGCACGCCCAAGGGGCGACTGTTCGCCACGACCCGCGATGACCTGATCGAATGCGCCGCGCTGCTCGACTGCGTGCGCCGGGGTGAGCTCGATACCCTGCACATCCCCGAAGCACCGCTGGACGTGCTGGCGCAACAGATCATCGCCGAAGTCAGTTGTCAGGAATGGGCCGAAGACGACTTGCTCGCACTGTTCCGTCACGCCGAACCCTACGCCCGTCTCGATGAAAAACACTATCAGGCGCTGCTGAGCATGCTCGCCGAGGGTTACAACGGTCGCCAGGGCATCCGCAGTGCCTATCTGCATCGCGACGCGGTGAGCCGGACCCTGCGCGGGCGGCGCGGCGCACGGCTGACCGCCGTCACCAGCGGCGGCACCATCCCGGACAACGCCGACTACAGCGTGCTGCTGGAACCCCAAAGCCTGAACATCGGCAGCGTCAACGAAGACTTCGCCGTGGAGAGCATTGCCGGCGATGTGTTCCAGCTCGGCAATACCTCTTACCGGATCCTGCGGGTGGAAACCGGCAAGGTGCGGGTCGAGGATGCCCAGGGCCAGCCGCCGACGATTCCGTTCTGGCTCGGCGAGGCTCCCGGTCGCAGCGCCGAATTGTCGATGGCCGTGGCGCGCCTGCAGGCACAGCTCGACGAATTGCTGAGTGCCAGCCCCGGCAACCTGCAACCGGCCCTCGACTGGCTGACTGCAACCCTGGGACTGGATCCGGCCAGCGCCGAACAGCTTGTGGATTACCTGGCCCGCGCCCGCCTCGCCCTCGGCGCCCTGCCGTCCCGCGACACATTGCTGATGGAACGGTTTTTCGACGAATCCGGCGGCACCCAACTGATCATTCATTCGCCGTTCGGCAGCCGAATCAATCGGGCCTGGGGTCTGGCGCTGCGCAAACGTTTCTGTCGCACCTTCAACTTCGAATTGCAGGCTGCCGCGAGCGAAGACGCCATCGTGCTGTCGCTGTCCACCAGCCACAGTTTCGAACTCGACGACGTCTGGCGCTATCTGCACAGCAACAGTGCCGAGCACATCCTGATTCAGGCGGTGCTGGATGCGCCGCTGTTCGGTGTGCGCTGGCGCTGGAATGCCGGGGTGGCGCTGGCCCTGCCGCGCTACACGGGCGGGCGAAAAGTCGCGCCGCAATTGCAGCGGATGAAAAGCGAAGACCTGATCGCCAGCGTGTTTCCCGATCAGATCGCCTGCCTGGAAAACCTCGCCGGCGAACGGGAAATCCCCGAGCATCCGCTGGTGGAACAGACCCTCGACGATTGCCTGCACGAAGCGATGGACAGCGAGGGCTGGCTCGAACTCCTGCGGCGCATGGAGCGTGGCGAAGTGCGGCTGATCGCCCGCGACCTTCCGGCGCCCTCGCCGCTGGCCGCGGAAATCCTCAGTGCCCGGCCCTACACCTTTCTCGACGACGCGCCATTGGAAGAGCGTCGTACCCAGGCGGTGCTGAACCGCCGCTGGAGCGATCCGCAATCCACCGATGATCTGGGCGCGCTGGATGCCGACGCGATCAATGCCGTGCGCGAAGAAGCATGGCCGACACCGGGCAGCGCCGATGAAATACACGAAGCGTTGATGAGCCTGGCGTGCATCACTGACCGCGAAGTCGAGGCCAACCCGCCATGGCGCGACTGGCTGAATGTCCTGGCCGACACCGGTCGAGCCTGTCGATTGCAGATCGATCACGACCACTCGCTGTGGCTGGCACGGGAGCGCCTGACCTGTCTGCAAGCGCTTTATCCACAGGCGCACTCGGCACTGCCGGCGTTGCCCGGTTTCGATGAGGCCTGGACTGCCGACGATGCCCTGGTGGAAGTCATCCGTGCACGGCTCGGCGCCTTCGGCCCGCTGATTCTGGAGGCCATCGCCGAGCCGTTGTCATTGCCACCGGCAGACGTCCATCAGGCCCTGGCCCGACTGGAGCGCGAAGGTTATGTGCTGCGCGGACGCTTCACGCCGGGGCTGACGATTGAGGAATGGTGCGAGCGGCATCTGCTGGCGCGAATCCACCGCTACACCGTCAAGCGTCTGCGCCGGGAAATCGAACCGGTGGCGTTGCAGGACTTCATGCGATTCCTGTTCGACTGGCAGCATCTGTCTCCATCCACCCGGGGTCAGGGCAGCGCCATGTTGCCGGCGATTGTCGGTCAGTTCGAAGGCTATCCGGCAGCCGCCTCGGCCTGGGACAGCGACCTCCTTGCGGCGCGGCTCAAGGACTATTCGCCGAGCTGGCTGGATGATCTGTGCCGCAGCGGCAAACTGGTGTGGACGCGGCTCAGCGCCCGACAGAAAACCGGCGCAGCGGCACTGCGCAACACGCCGGTGGTGTTACTGCCGCGCAGCCAGGTCGGCTTGTGGAGTTCGCTGGCCGAACAGACGCCGGTCACCGAACTGTCACCCAGGACGCAGAAAGTCTTCGAGGCCCTCAGTCAGCACGGGGCGCTGTTTTTCGATGAGCTGACTCACGAAGCGCACCTGCTGCGCAGCGAACTGGAGATCGCCTTGCAGGAACTGGTGGGTGCCGGTCTGGTGAATGCCGACAGCTTTGCCGGATTGCGCGCGCTGATCACGCCGGCGAGCAAGCGTCAGCAACGCAGCAGTCGACGCGGGCGCGGGCCGTTCGTGGGTGGCATGGACGATGCCGGGCGCTGGGCGCTGTTGCGTCGCGGGCCGGTGGTGGAAAGCCGTCAGACCGCGTCGCCCGAATCCCTCGAACATATCGCCATGACCCTGTTGCGTCGTTACGGCGTGGTGTTCTGGCGCCTGCTGGAGCGCGAGGCCGACTGGCTGCCGAGCTGGCGCGAACTCTTGCGCACGTTCCATCGACTGGAGGCTCGTGGTGAGATTCGCGGCGGACGATTTGTCAGTGGCCTGGCCGGCGAGCAATTCGCCCTGCCCGAAGCGATTCCGCTGCTGCGCGAAGTGCGCCGCCGGCCCCATGACGGCAGCCTGATAGCCGTGTGCGGGGTCGATCCGCTGAACCTCGCCGGCACCTTGCTGCCCGGCGCGAAAGTCCCGGCGCTGGCGAGCAATCGGCTGGTGTATCGCGACGGCTTGCCGGTGGCAGCCGAAGTCGCCGGCAAGCCGCAGTTCTGGGTGGAGCTGGATCAATCCCTCATGAGCGAAATCCGCGACAGGCTGACCCGTCACTGAGTACGCGCCTGCTCCGGCAGCATCACCGACGAATGCGCCACCCCCTCGTCTTCCTGTCGCTTGGGCAACAGAACCTGTTGTGGATAAGTCTGCGCGAAATGCACCCACGGGCTGTTATCCACAAGCTTTTTCAAACGCTGGTTGAAGGCCCGGCTCACCGCGTATTGCCCGCCGGACACGGTACGGAACTGCGCCGTCAGCACCACGCCGTTCAAGTCCATTTTGTCCACGCCGAATACGTCCAGCGGACCTTGCAGGTTGTACTTGAGGAACGGGTCTTCGCGGATCGAATCCCCGGCCTCGCGTATCAGCTCGATGGCCTTGTCGACATCCGTGTCATAGGTGAACTGCACCGAGAAAAACGCGAACGCAAACTGCCGTGATTGATTGGTCACCGCCTTGATCTGACCGAACGGCACCGAATGCACGAAACCCTTGCCGTCGCGCAGACGCAGGGTGCGGATGGTCAGGCCTTCGACGGTCCCGGCATGTCCGGAGTCGAGCACCACCCAGTCGCCGATCGACAGGGTGTCTTCGATGATGATGAACAGCCCGGTGATCACGTCCTGCACCAGTTGCTGCGAACCGAAACCGATGGCCAGGCCGACCACCCCGGCACCGGCCAGCAGCGGCGCAACGTTGATGCCCAGATTGGCCATGGTGGTGATCGCGCAGATCACCACCAGGATGATTTTGATCGCATTGCGCAACAGCGGCAGGATGGTTTTCACCCGGGTGCTGGGCTGGCGCGCCGAGCGTTTGTTGACCGGCGGTTTCAGCGCTTCCTGAATCGCCGTATCGAGCACCACCCACAACAGCCACGTCACGAGGAAAATCAGGCCGATGCTGCTCAAGGCATTGCTGATCGCCCGACCGACGGTGCTGCTTTGCGCGAAGTCGATCAGCGAAACACCCCAGATCCGCCCGAGAATATCGATGAATGCAATCGCAATGACGATCCGCAGCAGCGCATGCAACAGACTGAGGAACCGCTCCTTGTAGGCACTGCTGCGCTGGATCGCCTCGGCCCGACGCGACTTGAACAGATGCTGCAGGACTGTACTGAGAAACACCGTGCCGATCAGCAGCACGGTGGTGAACAACGCACAGCGCAAGGCTTTCTGGTTGTCTTCGCCAATGCCGATCAGATTGACCGCCGAAACCAGCACCATCAACACGATCGGCCAGTACCAGAGCCCGGAAAAGATCCGCAGCGATTCCTGCAACGACGGTTGCTTCAGACGCTGCGCCAGCGAACGGTTGCGGATCAGGTGCGCCACCGGCCGACGCAGGCGAATCACCAGCAAGCCAAAGATGATGGAGGCCAGCAGCCCGGTGAACACCGCGACACTGCTGGTGATGTTACCGCCCAGTTGCCGGGCGATCTGCGGGCTGGTCAGCGCATCGCTGAGCGCTGCAAGGAAGCCGATCAGGAACAGCGGTTTCGGGCAGTAGTCGCGAATGATCTGCACCGCCCGTCGCTTGTGGCCGATGTTGAACATGACCACCACGCACAACAGCATCGAGGTGGAAAAAATGCCGCTGCTGGTGGCATAGGCAAAACACAGTGCCAGCGCCCGGCCGACCGAGGCCGGCAGAAAATGGCTGACGTACAGGGTCAACGGCAGACAGATCAGTGCCGGCAGCGTGTAGGGCAACCAATAACCGATCAGGTCCTGACTGCGCTGGCGGGTGCGCAACCAGCGCCCCTCGCGCATCCGCCTGACCAGGACACTGCCCAGCACCGTCAGCACGGCGAAGGTGCCGAGCCACACGCCGGACAGCATCATGAAATCCCCGGCCACGCTCCACCCCGAGCGATCCGACGGCTGATTGACCAGTCTGTCGACTTCATCCGCCGCCCGGTCGGCACGCAGGCGCCAGGCATCGACCAGATGCTCGTTGAGGTCGAGTTTGTCCTGCACGTCATCGATGCTGGAACTGATGGCGCCGAGCAGTCCGCCCTGCACCAGCGGCTCGGGTTCGGCGGTTTTTGCAGTGGCTGCCGGGACGCCCGGCAGACTGGCGGCTTGCACTGCGTGGCCGCCGGACAACAGCAATGCCCCCAATAGAATCGCGATCCTGAACCTGGTCAAAACGCAAAGCTCCCTTGGTTGAACCTGTAAGGAACTGATCGACAGTTGACCGGCAAAGTTCAAGAGCACCTTTGATCGTTCCCATGCTCCGCGTGGGAATGCAGCCAGAGACGCTCCGCGTGTCAAAGAGCGAACGCAGAGCGTCCACGGAGGCATGCCCAGGCAGAGCGTGGGAACGATCAGCTTACGGGCTGATATTTGCGTGCCACGCAAATATCAAATGCCCATCCCTGTATTTTTCGCCCCCTGCCAATCCCCGACACTGCGCTCCATTCAATCCCCTTACCGGAGTGCCGTCATGCCCATTGCCTTGCTCGCGCTGACCCTCAGCGCATTCGCCATCGGAACGACCGAGTTCGTCATCGTTGGCCTGCTTCCCACCATCGGCGCCGATCTCGGCGTCAGTCTGCCGTCCGCCGGCCTGCTGGTCAGCCTCTACGCCCTCGGCGTGGCCATCGGTGCACCGGTACTGACCGCGCTCACCGGCAAAGTGCCGCGTAAACTGTTGCTGTTGTCGCTGATGGTGCTGTTCACCCTCGGCAACCTGCTGGCCTGGCTCGCGCCGAGTTACGAATCGCTGGTGCTGGCACGGATCGTCACCGGTCTGGCCCACGGCGTGTTCTTCTCCATCGGCTCGACCATCGCCACCAGCCTGGTGCCCAAGGAAAAAGCTGCCAGTGCAATTGCGATCATGTTCACCGGGCTGACCGTGGCGCTGGTCACCGGGGTTCCGCTGGGCACCTTCATCGGCCAGCATTTTGGCTGGCGTGAAACCTTCCTTGCCGTGTCGGCGCTGGGTGTCATCGCGTTTATCGGCAGCTTGCTGTACGTGCCGAAAAACATCGCCCACAGCAAACCGGCTTCGTTGCTGCAACAGTTGCAGGTGCTCAAGCAGCCACGCCTGCTGCTGGTGTACGCCATGACCGCTATCGGTTACGGCGGCTCGTTCATTGCGTTCACCTTCCTGGCACCGATTCTTCAGGACCTCTCAGGCTTCAGTGCCGGCGCGGTCAGCCTGGTGCTGCTGGTGTATGGCGTATCGGTGGCCGTCGGCAATATCTGGGGCGGCAAACTGGCGGACAAACGCGGGCCGATCAGCGCTCTGAAAATCATCTTCGCCCTGCTCGCCGCCGTGCTGTTCATCCTCACCTTCACCGCCGCCAATCCGTGGCTGGCGCTGGCGACGGTGCTGGTCTGGGGCGCCGTCGCTTTCGGCAATGTGCCGGGCTTGCAGGTTTACGTGGTGCGTCAGGCTGAACATCACACGCCGCAGGCGGTGGATGTGGCTTCGGGGCTGAACATTGCCGCGTTCAATCTCGGTATTGCCGGTGGTGCCTGGGGCGGCGGGCTGATTGTCGCGCACATCGGACTGATCCATACCGCGTGGATCGGCGGGCTGGTCGTGCTGGTGGCATGGGCGCTGACAGCGTTGAGCGGTCGCCTCGACCGCCTGGGCCCGGTCCATGCCGAGTCCGCCGCAGGCTCCACACGCATCGTTGCCGGCCACTGATCCGACGCTTGCACCAGAAGATACCGTCCGTAGTCCCGTCGAAACTTTCCCGAACCGCCCACAGTCATCACCAGACAGAGGCTGCACGAGGACTTTCGACGGGAGGACGGCATGACGGCGATTCATATCGGGATTTCGGGCTGGCGCTATGCCCCGTGGCGTGGCGACTTCTATCCACGGGGGCTGGCACAGAAGCGCGAACTGCAGTTCGCCTCCCGGGCGGTCAACAGCATCGAAATCAACGGATCGTTCTACGCCCTGCAACGGCCGGAACGCTACGCCCAGTGGTACGCCGAGACGCCTGACGATTTCGTGTTCAGCGTCAAGGCACCGCGCTTCATCACCCACATCCGCCGCTTGCGCGATATCGAAAAGCCCCTGGCGAATTTCTTTGCTTCCGGGGTGCTCGAACTGAAGGAAAAGCTCGGCCCGATACTCTGGCAGTTTCCGCCCAGCTTCAAGTTCGACCCGACGCTTTTCGAACACTTCCTCACCCAGCTTCCTCACGACACCCAGGCGGCCGCTGCACTCGCCCGCCAGCACGACGCTCATCTGCACGGCCACGCCAGCCTGAAGGCCTACGGCAAGAAACCTCTGCGGCACGCCGTGGAAATCCGTAACGACAGCTTCATCGATCCGGACTTCGTCCGCTTGCTCAAACGCTACAACACAGCGCTGGTGATCGCTGACACCGCCGGCAAGTGGCCGTATCGCGAGGATCTCACCAGCGATTTTGTCTACCTGCGCCTGCACGGTGCCGAAGAACTCTACGCCAGCGGCTACACCGAGACGGCCATCAAACGCTGGGCCGAACGCATCGACACCTGGCAGCACGGTCGGCAACCCCGTGACGCCCACTTGATCGCCCCACGCCTGAAGCCCCGGGCGCGCAAATCCCGGGAAGTCTTCTGCTACTTCGACAACGACGTCAAAGTCCGCGCACCTTTCGATGCGCGCAGCCTGCTGCATCGATTCGACCTCGACAAAGACCTTGTCACGGCTCCCGGCGAACCGGTTGCCGAAGGAGTGCTGGCATGAGCATTCCCGAGCCGGTCGGCGTCACCGATGAACAGGCCGCCGTCATCACCACGGTACGTCGCTTCACGGTGCTGACGGTCAACACCCACAAAGGCTTCACCGCACTGAACCGGCGTTTCATTCTTCCGGAATTGCGCGAGGCGGTGCGCAGCGTGTCCGCCGACGTGGTGTTTTTGCAGGAAGTGCACGGCACCCACGAACACCATCCCAAGCGCTATGACAACTGGCCGGCCATGCCGCAGTACGAGTTCCTCGCCGACAGCCTGTGGCCACAGTTCGCGTACGGGCGCAACGCGGTGTACCCCGATGGCGATCACGGCAATGCGCTGTTGTCGAAATTCCAGATCGTGCGCCACGACAACCTCGACGTCTCGATCAGCGGCCACGAAAACCGGGGCCTGTTGCACTGCGTCCTGCGCCTGCCGGGAGACGATCGTGAACTGCATGCGATCTGCGTGCACCTGGGCCTGCGGGAAAGCCATCGCAACGCCCAGCTGAGACTGCTGGGCAAACGCCTGGCCGAGCTGCCCGACGACGTGCCGGTCATTGTCGCCGGCGACTTCAACGACTGGCGCCAGCGCGCCGATGCGCTGCTTGCGCCTTGCGGACTGCGTGAAGTGTTTGCCGAACATCAGGGCAGGCCGGCACGCAGTTTTCCGGCGCGCTGGCCGGCGCTGCGGCTGGACCGCATCTACGTGCGCAACCTTAAGGCCCGCCAGCCCAGGGTCCTTGCCAACCGGCCCTGGTCACACCTGTCCGATCATGTACCGCTGTCCGTGGAGATCGAACTATGAGCAGCGCGCCGCTGGAAAAAAACGCCGCCGACACAATCACCATCAACCCGCCGATCCGCGAACCCGGTCACGTCGAGGTCGACTATGGCTGGCAGGGCAGCAACCGTGTCGAACTGCTGGAGAACGGTGAGCAATACTTCCCGCGAGTCTTCGACGCGATGCGTGCGGCCAAGAGCGAAATCCTGCTGGAAACCTTCATCGTTTTCGAAGACAAGGTCGGCAAGGAACTGCAGCAGATCCTGATCGATGCCGCCCGACGTGGCGTGCGCACTACGGTCAGTCTCGACGGCTTCGGCTGCGGTGAACTGAGCACCGGTTATCTGGCGGCGCTGAGCAATGCCGGCGTGCATTTGCAGATCTTCGACCCTGCACCGAAACACCTTGGTTTTCGCACCAACTGGTTCCGTCGCCTGCATCGCAAGATCGTGGTAGTCGACGGGCTGATCGCTTTCATCGGCGGGATCAATTTTTCCGGTGATCACCTGGCCGATTTCGGCCCCGAGGCAAAGCAGGATTACGCGGTGGAAATCCAGGGCCCGGCGGTGACCGATATTCACCATTTCGCCCTGCTGCAAAGCGGTCGCCCCGGCCGGGCGCGCTTCTGGTGGCAGCGCCGGCGCCAGCGACGGGCAGAAATGGCGTTCACCGAACATGACGGTCAGGTGCGCCTGGTGTTTCGCGACAACGACCAACATCACACCGATATCGAAGACGTTTACTTGCAGGTGCTGCGTCGGGCGAAACGCCGGGTGGTGATCGCCAATGCCTATTTCTTTCCCGGTTATCGCTTGCTGCGCGAGATGCGTAACGCGGCCCGGCGCGGTGTCGATGTGCGACTGATCCTGCAGGGCCAGCCGGACATGCTGGTGGCCAAACTCGCGGCGCGCATGACCTACGACTACCTGCTGAAGGCCGGGGTGCAGATTCACGAATATTGCCAGCGACCGCTGCACGGCAAAGTCGCTTTGGTGGATGAAGATTGGAGCACCGTCGGCTCGAGCAATCTCGATCCGCTGAGCCTGTCGCTGAACCTCGAGGCCAACGTGCTGATCCGCGACCGGGCCTTCAATCAGGCGCTGTTCGAGCGTCTCGAAGACCTCAGCCAGAACCACTGCAAGACCATGGACCCGGACAAGGCCCCGCGTGGGCGCATCTGGCACATGACCGTGGGGTTTCTGGTGTTTCACTTTTTGCGCCATTTCCCGGCCATGGCCGGTTGGCTGCCCGCGCATAAACCCCGTTTGAAACCCTTCATTGGCAAGCGCGGGAGCGATCCATCATGAGCCGTTCCGATGCGCACGCCGCAACGCACTCGCCGACCTCGGCCAGCTCTCGCTGGAGCCGCTGGAAGCGTCCACTGACGTTGCTGTTCTTTCTTGCACTGATCGTCTTGTTGACGCTGTTCGCCACCCGCATCGAATGGGCTGAAGTGCTGCAAACCCTCGCCGACTTCAAGGTGCGCACGCTGCTCGTCGCCGCCAGCCTGACGCTGCTGAGTTTTCTGGTGTACGCCAGTTTCGACCTGATCGGCCGCACTTACATCCGCCAGGACCTGACCTGGAAACAGATCCTGCCGGTGGGCATCATCAGTTATGCGTTCAACCTCAATCTGAGCGCGTGGGTCGGCGGAATCGCCATGCGCTATCGCCTGTATTCGCGGCTCGGGGTGAGCAAAAGCAATATCGCCAAGATCCTCGGACTGAGCCTGGCCACCAACTGGTTCGGCTACATGACCATTGCCGGCGCGGTATTCAGCAGCGGGCTGGTCAGCATGCCGCCGGGCTGGAAAGTCAGCAGCGGAGCGTTGCAGGGCATCGGCGTGCTGTTGCTGTTGCTCAGTGCCGGTTATCTGCTTGCGTGCCGCTTTTCCCGACGACGCGAATGGTCGATCCGCGGGGTGGAAATCAACCTGCCGTCGCTGCGCATGGCCGTTCTGCAACTGCTGCTCGGTGCGCTGAACTGGTCGCTGATGGCCGCGGTGATTTTCACTTTGCTGCCGGGCAAACTCGACTACCCGCTGGTGCTCGGTGTGCTGCTGATCAGCGCGATTGCCGGGGTCCTCACCCATATTCCGGCGGGGCTCGGGGTGCTCGAAGCCGTGTTCGTCGCCCTGCTGCAACACGAGGCTTCACGCGGCAGCCTGGTGGCCGGTTTGCTGGCCTATCGGGCGATCTATTTTCTGCTGCCGCTGTTGATCACCGTGGTGATGTACCTGGTGGTGGAGGCCAAGGCCAAGGCGCTGCGGATCGAGAAGAAACCCAAGCCGTGATCAGCGCGACTGAATGATGCTCAACCGCTCGCCCACCACCATCTCGGTGATCCAGTCGACGAGGATCGAGGTGTACGCCTGCTGCGACGTCGGATCGCTCAGGGCATGGTCGGCGCCGTCGATGATGCGGTGTGTCAGCGAGTGGGTCTGCTGGCACGCGGCGCGATAGCTCATGATCGTCGCGTGAGGCACATAGTCGTCGGTTTCCGATTGCACCAGCAGCACGTCGCCGGTGAATTGCGAGCAGGCATGCAATGCCCGGTTGCTGTCGGCCCGCACCAGGGTGCCGCGATAATCGCGCAGGTCGGCCTTGTCCAGATCGCGCTTGGGCGTGTGCCATTGTTCGTCGCGATACAGCGCCGGCACCCGCAGCGCCAGCCAGCGCACCGGGCGCAACGAGGTGAGGATCGAGGCGAGATAACCGCCGTAGCTGGTGCCGACCACCGCGATGGCCGAGGTGTCCAGCGCCGGATGGGCGAGCAGCCGGTCGTAGGCCGCCATCAAGTCACGCAGGTTGTCTTCGCGGGTGACCCGGCTCAACGGGATGCCGGTGCCGCCGGTGTGCCCGCGCAGGTCGAACGTCAGGCACACGCACCCCAGACCGGCGATGCCTCTGGCCCGCTCCAGATCCCGCTCCTGGCTGCCGCCCCAGCCGTGCACGAACAACACGCCGGGGACTTTCGATCTGGGACTGAGAAAGGTCCCGCTCATCTGCTCGTCATCAATGTCGATCTGAATGCTTTCGCTTCTAGCCGTCATAGGATTGGACCGTTACGTATTTGAGGAGAAAGTCGCTGGTCTCGGCCGGGCCGCGATAGACCTCGATGGCATCCGCCGGCAGTGCCCGGTCGCTATAGGTTTCCACCGACGAGACGCGGATCCCGCGCATCGCAGGGTCGTTGACGAAACTCTGCAACGCCGCCACTTCGGCACTGCTGGCGCCACCCATGCGCCAGGATTGTTCGAGCACGCCGCTGCGCGATCGGCCATTGCTGTCCAGGCCCTGAGCGATGTCGTAGTTGCGACGCGAAGCGTAGAAACGTGGATAGGCCTCATCCGCCGCGCTGTCGAACACCTGCGCCTGTTCAATCGCCAACCGCACATCGTCCGGCAGCTCCAGTTTCAGCAAATCGTCATAGCCGCCCTGCACCACCAGCAGGTTCGAGCCGCCATAGACCTCTTCGCCGTGGGCGTCTTCGGTCAAGTATTGATCACCGCAGTAAGTGAGCACGCGGTCGCCGATGAACGACTGGCCGACGCTGTGGGTGACCACCCGGCTCAGGTCCTGTTCGAGCACCACACCTTCAGCGAAGAGCTTCGCGGCATCAGGGCGGACGAGGATTTCGTCGAACGCATCCAGGCTTTCGATCACTTCCTGGCCGCGCCCGGCACAGGCGTGAACCGGCTTGAGACGGATCGGCCCGCTGTAGAGAAGATGTTCAGCGGCGGGCCGCGCATCTTCCAGCGCAAACACACTGAGCCCGTCGAGCACGACATTGCGCGTGCGTTCGGAAAACAGCGGTGACCAGCCTTGCGGCGCATGGGCCAGATGGCTGCGCAAACCATGACTGATGGCTTTGGTGCAGATGAAATCGTGCTCGACGAAGCCACCCCAGAGATCGCCGGGGCCCTTGATGCCCAGTGCATGGGCGCTGGCGGTGCCGACAATGGTCTGGGTCGGCAGCAGATACAAATCGCGACCACGGTGTTGTTGCGCGTCGTAGCTGCCGCCGAATTTCAGTCCGAGAATCTGCGCCATCCAACGGGCCAGTGCCCTGTTGGTCTGCACTTCGTGCTGCGGCGCGTCGGGGCGTACGGAGTGGGCGACGACTAATTTTTTGCGAGGTGTCGGGGTCATGCGTCCCCCTTCCAGCGGCTCGGTGAATGTAGGTCTGAGGGTGCAGAGATCAGGCCAAATCAGCGTCGCGGGAAAATTCACGGGAATCAGTGCATTAGCCATTTCGTACTGGCACCCCGCCCGTTTCAATCTGCACGACCGGGGCCATGGCCCCGGCATTTTGCACGACCGACCGGTGTTATTTTGCCAGCGCTGTCGGCGGGGACACGCCGAACCGGTTGCGATAATCACTCGGTGTCAGCCCGGTGATTTTCTTGAAGATGGCGCGAAAGGCCCCCGGATCCTGATAACCCACCGTCCACGCAATGTGATCGATGGTGCCGTTGGTGAACTCGAGCATTTCCCGGGCCTTGCCGACCCGCAGGTGCTGACAGTACTCGGTGGGTTTCAGCCCGGTCGCGGCACGGAACCGGCGCAGGAATGTGCGCTCTTCCAGGCCCGAGCGTTCGGCCATCGCCCCAAGCGATACATCGGTCGCACCGGTGCTCTGCAGCCAGTGCTGGACCTTGAGAATCGACGCATCGCCATGGCCGAGGATCGGCGCGAAGTTGCTGCCGCAGGCACTGGCGCTGTCGCTGTGATCCATCACCAGAAACCGCGCGGTAGCGCTGGCGATGCTCGGCCCCAACAATCGATCGACCAGTCGCAGTCCCAGCTCCGACCAGGCCATCAGCCCGGCAGTGGTGATCAGGTCGCCGTCATCGACAACCGGTGTGTCAGCCTTGAGCTTGATGTGCGGATAACGCTCGGCAAAGGCCTTGGCCGAGGTCCAGTGAGTGGTGGCGCTGCGCCCGTCGAGCAGGCCGCTTTCGGCCAGCAGCCACGAACCCACGCAGACCCCGCCCAACGTCGCGCCCCGGGCGTGTTGCTCGCGCAGCCATTGCAGCAGTTGCGGTGTTGCCTGCTCTGCGCTGAACCCGGCGATCGAAGGCGGGATCAACACCGCCAGCAATCCCGTATCGGTTGCCGGATGGCTGTCGTGGATCCGTACCGGCGCGTGATCGGAGCCGACCTGCCAGTGACTGACCCGCAGGCGCGGCAATTGCTCGGCCCGATGCTCGGCAGCGATCCGCTCGGCCACGCCGAACAGGTCGGTCAAACCATGCACCGCCGCCATCTGCGCACCGGGATAAATCAGCACGCCCAGCTCGGCAACGGCCCTTTCAACACCCATTGTCAGTTTTCCCCTGCTTATTGTCGGTGCGGCCAATCCTCGAAACCGCGCTTCGCGCCAATACTGAATCCACTCTCAACAACACTTCGAGGACACCCCATGGCCAGGCAAGCACTCATCGTAGTCGATATCCAGAACGACTACTTCCCCCAGGGCAAGTGGCCGCTGTCAGGCGTCGATGCCGCCGCCGACAACGCCGCCCGACTGATCGCCGCGTTCCGTGAAGCGGGTAAACCGGTGATCCATATCCGCCACGAGTTCGCCTCTGCAGACGCAGCGTTTTTTGCTCCGGGTTCCGAGGGCGCAAAGCTGCACCCCAAGGTGCTCAACCGCGCCGACGAACCGGTGGTGCTCAAACACTTCGTCAACGCCTTCCGCGAAACCGAACTGCAATCGATCCTCGATGAGAAAGACATCAAGGAACTGGTGGTGGTCGGCAGCATGAGTCATATGTGCATCGATGGTGTCGCCCGTGCGGCGGCGGATCTGGGCTACACCGTCACGGTGATCCACGATGCCTGCGCCACCCGCGATCTGGAATTCAATGGCGTGACCGTGCCGGCGGCCCAGGTGCATGCGGCGTTTATGTCTTCGCTGGCATTTGCCTACGCCAGCGTGGTCTCGGCAGACGAATTCATCGCGGCCAGCCGCCAATCCTTGTAACGAAGCTTCGTCAACATATAGGCCCGCCATGTTGCGGGCCTTTTTTTCGTGCACTAAAAAAAACTCACGCGTGAGCCATTGATGGCACTTTGGATTGGCTGTAGTGTGGCTCACGCGTGAGATGTTCATAACGGAGTCATCGCCATGAAAAGCAACTCCCCCGCAACAAAATCGGAGAGCCCGAAGGGAGTGCGCTCGACACCGTCCGCGAAAAAGCCGTCGAGCTTCTACATGAAGCAGATGCGCGCGGGCCTGGCTGCCGCCGGTTATGTGAAACACGAAACTTGGGTGCTTCCCGAAAACCGAAGCTTGCTCAAGCAAATGGAGCAACAGCTACGCCAACCGATTCTGGCTGGCTCATTCATGTCGGAGAATTACATGAGCGCAGGCAACAACTGGAACATCGATAGCCTCTACAACGCTTTCAAGGCGCTGGACGAGGTGGCATCGCACGAGATCACGCTGTCCCTGATCCAGAGCGCCGAACCCAGCCTCAAACTGGAAATGAACGAGTTCGGCGGCCTGCCGATTCACATCGCCATCGCCGGTCAGCAAATCATCGTCGATACCGTGCTGGTGGACATCGATTCGATCACCGACGTGCGCGCCTTCAACGACGCCGTGTTGCGCAGCCGGGAAATGTTCCCGCTGTCGTCGATCGGCATCGAGACCATGCCCAACGGGCAGACCGTCTACAACATGTTCGGCGCACTGAGCGCGGATTCGAGCCTGACCAACGTGGTTACCGAGGTGAAAACCCTGGTCGATAACGTGCAGCGCGCCAGCGAAGCCTTCGAACACTTCTTCAAGTAATCAACAGGGAATATCCAATGACTCAGTCCATCTGGAGCAAGTTGTTCACCGCACTGCGCGGCGGCGCCAGTGAAGTCGGCGAAGCGATCGTCGATCAACAGGCCCTGCGCATCCTCGACCAGGAAATCCGTGACGCCGACAGCGCCTTGTCCAATGCCCGTCGCGAACTGGTCACCATCATGGCCAAGCACAAACTCTCCGCCGACCGCGTGAGCGAGTACGACGCCAAGATCAAGGATCTGGAAGCCAAGGCCGTTTCCGCGCTGAACGCCGGTCGTGAAGACCTGGCCATGGAAGTCGCCGAAGCGATTTCGACCCTGACCAACGACCTGAACACCGAGAAAGCCCAGAGCGACGAGTTCGGCACTTACGCCGACAACATGCGCAAGGACATCAACAAGGCCGAAGCGCGGATCAAGAGCCTGCGCCAGCAAGTGGACATGGCCAAGGCCCGTGAAAGCGTGCAGAAGGCCCAGGTCAGTGCGTCCATCGCCAGCGGCGGCGCCAATGGCAAACTGGAAACCGCGGTCGGCACCCTGAACCGTTTGCAGGAAAAGCAAAAACAACGCGCCGCCGAGCTGAACGCTCAGGACGAACTGGCCGATGCCACGACCGGCAACGACCTGGACCGCAAGCTGCGCGAAGCCGGCATCACGCCGAACGAAGGCAGCGCCAACGCGATTCTCGAGCGCCTGAAGCAGAAGTCGGCCCAGTAAGGGCGACAGGGAAAAGAAGGGCACCCGGTGCCCTTCTTTTTTGCCTGCTCGTTCGTCACGAGGCCGGTACACTAGCGGCGTTTTGCCAAAGAACACCTCCACCCGCTTCAAGGAATGTACCCATGGGATGGTTAAAGAACTTGCTCGGCACCGGCCCGGCCCCCGTACGCGAGGCGGCCGGCGGTCCGCTGGGGCTGGCGCAGGGCAAGGCGATCCGCTTCGATTCGACGCTCGGCCTGCTGCTCGACGGCAGCACCTCGGTAAGGGTTCCCGATGCCCAGGCCATCTGGAGCGCCGGCTGGATCGACCTCGGTCAGTCGAACAAGCTGCATCGTTACTACCTGGACAACGAAGATTTCTGGCTGCAGGTTCACGTCACCGGCGACGATCAGATCGAATCGGTGACGCTGTTCAATTACCTCAGCTACGTCACGGTCAACAGTGATGCCGAGCTGCAGCGCCTGGCGGGCCCGAACAGCCTGATCGGTCTGCCGGCCTATACCCATGAGGGTGTCACCTTTACCCGCGAATGGGGCACCGAACGCGGTCAGACCGAACTGGTCCCGCTCACCGAGCAGGTGATCAATCCCGACGAGTCCTACACCATCGAGCACCATTCGATGCTGTACGCCCGGGAAACCGGCCTGACCGACCGCCGCGAACTGCTGCTGTTCTCCGTCGAACAGGACGAAGAAGGCACCGTCAGCCTGAGCACATCGCTGGGCATCTCGCTGTACACCACCGATCTGAGCACCATTTAAAAGGAAGTTCCTCATGCTGGAAGTGCTGTCCGTCTCCCTGAACAAGGCCGCGCTGGTGGGCTTCGTCGCCTATCTGATCGGCGCCGTACTGCTGTTCATGCTGTTTCAGTTCGTCTACACACGCATCACGCCGCACAAGGAGTTCGAACTGATTCGCGCCGGCAACAACGCGGCGGCCATCGCCCTGTCGGGTGCGATCATCGGTTTCGCGATTCCGGCGAGCAACATCATCGCTCACTCGATCAACGTCCTCGATTTCGTCCTCTGGGCCGTGATCGCTGCCGTGGTGCAACTGCTGGCTTTTCTGGCCACCGGGCTGGTGCTCAAGGGCACATCGCAACGCATCGCCAACGGTGAAGTCGCCGCCGGCATCTACGTGGCGGCGGTGGCAATCAGCGTCGGCATGCTCAACGCTGCGTGCATGACCCCGTCCTACTGATCGGCAGGAAGCCTGAGATGAAACGAAGCAAGTACGTCCAACTGTCGCTGGCCGCTTCGGTGGCCCTGGCGATTTCCGGTGAAGCAACCGCCGAGGCACAACAGCGCACCTTCCAGAGCGTGGAACAGTGCGTCGACGCCGAAGTGGCAGCCGATGCCTGCTCGAACGCCTACGTCGCAGCGCTGGCCGAACACCGGCGCATTGCCCCGGCGTATGACGACAAAAGCAAGTGTGACGCAGACTTTGCCGCCGGTTGGTGTCAGAAAAATTCCGACGGGCGTTTTGTACCGAAGCTCGGTGGTTTCAAGGTGCCGCCAAATCCCGAACCGGCGCAGAACCTCGATGCGATTGCCAATGCGCAGATGCCGGCGGGCGATGCCGAACCTGTCCAGACCCAGAGCACGACTCACGTCTCCAGCGGTGGCGGGTCGAGTAACGGCTGGCTCACCGGATGGTTGATCGGCAATGCCATGAGCAACAACACGCGGACGGTGTATCGTGACCGCCCTGCCCGTCAGACGTACGGCACTTCGACGCTGAACCGGCGTATCGAATCGACGCGCACCAGCAGCAGTTCGGACTACACCGGTTCCCGGAGCAAACCGGTCAACGTGGCGTCTTCGACGTCCCGTGGCGGTTTCGGCAGCCAGTCCAGCGCCCGCAGCGGTTGGGGCGGCTGGGGCAGTTCGAGCAGCTGATGAAGAAGATCCATTGCGCCGAGCGCCACGACTGGAAACAGACGGCCGAAAGCCTCGGCTTTCTGTTCCACACCATCGACGACGAGCCCTACTGGGACGAGCGCGCGTACTACCAGTTCACGCTCGCACAGATCGAAAACGATCTCGAGGATCCGACTGCCGAACTGCATGAGATGTGCATGGATCTGGTGGATCGGGTCGTGCACAGCGAAGAACTGCTCGATCGCCTGAGCATCCCCGCGCCGTACTACGACATGATCCGAACGTCCTGGCTGGAAGGTCATCCGCATCTGTACGGGCGCATGGACTTCTCCTACAGCGGCAACGGTCCGGCGAAACTGCTGGAACTCAACTACGACACGCCCACCAGCCTTTACGAGGCCTCGGCCTTCCAGTGGGGCTGGCTGGAGCAATGCATCGAGCGCGGGATGCTGCCGCGCCATGCCGACCAGTTCAACAGCATCGACACACGATTGCATGAAGCCTTTGCCGCGTTGAAGCTCAAGCGTCCTTTCTACTTTGCCTCGATGAAAGGCTCCGTCGAAGACAAGGGCACCACAGACTACCTGCGACTGATCGCGGAAAAGGTCGGCATCGAATCCCGGCACATCGATATCGAAGACATCGGCCTGACGAGTGACGGGCGTTTCGTCGACCTCGAGGATCGCT
Source organism: Pseudomonas sp. BW7P1 (assembly GCF_024981055.1). Classification (NCBI taxonomy): domain Bacteria; kingdom Pseudomonadati; phylum Pseudomonadota; class Gammaproteobacteria; order Pseudomonadales; family Pseudomonadaceae; genus Pseudomonas; species Pseudomonas sp. BW7P1. Next base: position 5,617,846 of record NZ_CP103374.1, read on the forward strand.
GGATCCCGCACCTGTTCAAGCTGCATGCCTGGGAGTTCATCTTCCACGAGCCGTTCGGCGCCGCCATTGCCGACTGCGATACGCAGTTTTTCGAACCGGCGTGGAAAGCCATTCTCTCGAACAAGGGCGCCCTGCCCCTGCTCTGGGAGTTGCACAAGGGTCATCCGAATCTGCTGGCGGCGCATCTTGATCCGAATCCGGGAAGCGCTGTGCCGAAAGGCTGGGTACGCAAACCCTACTTCTCCCGGGAAGGTGCCAACATCGAGCTGCAAACTGCCGACGGTCTGATCGTCAAAGAGGATGGTCCCTACACGGATGCGCCCTTCATCCTGCAGGAATTTGCGCCGCTGCCGAAGTTCGATGACAGCTACACGCTGATCGGGTCATGGGTCATCGGCGATCAGGCGGCGGGAATTGGCGTGCGCGAGGACAACAGCCTGATCACCAAGGATTCGAGCCGGTTCCTGCCGCATCTGATTCTCGACTGAAAAACCTGCGCCCATGAAAAAGGCCCGTCGTGTTCAGCGACGGGCCTTTTTGTTCAAAGCGGATGCAGCAGCGAATCAGAACGGAATGTCGTCATCGAAGCTGTCGAAATCCGGAGCCGGTTGCGGTGCGGCCTGCTGAGGAGCCGGACGCTGTTGCGGTGCCGACTGCTGCGGACGCGGGGCCTGCTGGCGTGGCGCCTGCTGCTGATAGTTATTGCCACCGCCTTGTTGGTCGCCCTGTTGTGGACGGCCGCCCAGCAGCTGCATGGTGCCTTGCATGTCGACCACGATTTCAGTGGTGTAACGCTTGATGCCGTCCTTTTCCCACTCGCGGGTCTGCAGTTTGCCTTCGATGTAAACCTGCGAACCCTTGCGCAGGTATTCGCCGGCGATTTCGGCAACCTTGCCGAACATCGATACGCGGTGCCATTCGGTCTTCTCGACCTTCTGACCGGTCTGCTTGTCGGTCCACTGTTCGCTGGTTGCCAGACTCAGGTTGGTCACGGCGTTACCGTTAGGCAAGTAGCGAACTTCGGGATCCTGGCCGCAAGTGCCGACCAATATGACTTTGTTAACCCCACGGGCCATAACGTTCTCCTAGGCTTCGCAAGCAGCCTCGGCCGGGTTGTTCACCAGGCGTTCGAGGGTGTCGCGATCCACTAATTCTTTATCCAGTTTGATGTAAACAGCCGCTTCATCGGCGACTATCACTGCATCCGTTACCCCCACGAGGGCCCTGAGGCGCTCGACCAGACCCGCTTCGCGGATCGCCTCGGGCGACAACGGCAAGCGCAGGCTCGTCACGTAGGGTGGTTCGCGCATGGTAACAGCAAAGGCCAGCCAGATGGCAGCCAGCCCGGCACATCCGAGGAACACAACCGACAGACCGCCATGCTGGAACATCCAGCCACCGAGAATCCCGCCGAGTGCCGAACCGAGGAACTGGCTGGTGGAATACACGCCCATGGCCGTACCCTTCCCGCCTGCCGGTGAAACCTTGCTGATCAGCGACGGCAGCGAAGCCTCCAGCAGATTGAACGCGGTGAAGAACACCACCGTGCCGATCACCAGAGCCCGCAGGCTGTCACCGAACTGCCAGAAGAATAGCTCAGTGAGCATCAGCGTCATGACGGCGCCGAGCAAAACTCGTTTCATTTTGCGTTTCTTCTCGCCGTAGATGATGAACGGGATCATGGCGAAGAAAGAGATCAGCAAGGCTGTGAGGTAGACCCACCAGTGCTGTTCCTTGGGCAGCCCGGCCTTTTCCACCAGCGCCAGAGGCAGCGCGACGAAGCTCGACATCAACATCGCATGTAACACAAAAATGCCCAGATCCAGACGCAGCAGGTCCGGGTGCCTGAGCGTGGGCATCAATGCCTGACGCGCAACACCGGACTCGCGATGACTCAGCGGCCCGGTGGATTTCGGCACCATGAACTGCACGATCACGATACCCACCAGCGCCATGCCGCCAGTGGCCAGGAACAGGCCGGAAAGACCGAATGCGCGAGTCAGCAGCGGGCCGACCACCATGGCCACGGCGAACGAAAGGCCGATGGTCATACCGATCATCGCCATCGCTTTGGTGCGATGCTGTTCGCGGGTCAGGTCGGAAAGCAGAGCCATGACCGCCGCGGAAATCGCCCCGGCGCCCTGCAGGATGCGACCGGCGATAACGCCCCAGATCGAATCCGCCTGGGCCGCCAGCACGCTGCCGAGGGCGAAGACGATCAGCCCCAGGAAAATCACCGGACGGCGGCCGATACGGTCGGAAATGATTCCGAACGGGATCTGGAAAATCGCCTGGGTCAGGCCGTAGGCGCCAATCGCCAGCCCGATGAGAGCCGGGGTCGCTCCCGCCAGATCCATGCCATAGGTCGCCAGTACCGGCAGCACCATGAACATGCCAAGCATACGGAAGGCGAACACCAGTGCCAGACCGCTCGCCGCGCGGGTCTCGCTGCCACTCATGCGTTCGCTGTGGGGATCGTGCATGGAAAAACCTCGTGTGAACCGGCGGCGATTCTACCAGTCCCATCGAAAGACGGGGTATATCGCGACGCTTTGCCACGTACAGATGAAATTCTCTTCATGCAAGGCGAAAAACCCTTCATTCGATAGTGTGCATCCATCCAGTATTTGGCCGTATACTCCTGTGTTTTCGAAGCCCGCCGAGCGAGGCCACTTTGGACAAGATCCTGATACGTGGGGCCCGTACCCACAACCTGAAGAACATCGACCTGACCCTGCCACGGGACAAACTGATCGTCATCACCGGCCTGTCCGGATCCGGCAAGTCGTCCCTGGCTTTCGACACGCTGTACGCCGAAGGTCAGCGCCGCTATGTCGAATCCCTGTCGGCCTATGCCCGGCAGTTCCTGTCGATGATGGAAAAACCCGACGTCGACACCATCGAAGGTCTGTCACCCGCCATTTCCATCGAACAGAAGTCGACCTCGCACAACCCGCGCTCCACGGTCGGCACCATCACCGAAATCTACGACTACCTGCGCCTGCTGTATGCACGCGTCGGTACACCGCGCTGCCCCGATCACGACATCCCGCTGGAGGCCCAGACCGTCAGCCAGATGGTCGACCTGGTGCTGGCCCAGCCGGAAGGCAGCAAGCTGATGCTGCTCGCACCGGTGATCCGCGAACGCAAGGGCGAACATCTGTCGGTGTTCGAAGAGCTGCGTGCCCAGGGTTTCGTCCGGGCACGGGTCAACGGTCGGCTCTGCGAGCTGGACGAACTGCCGAAGCTCGACAAACAGAAGAAGCACACGATCGAGGTGGTAGTCGACCGCTTCAAGGTTCGCGCCGATCTGCAGCAACGTCTGGCCGAGTCCTTCGAGACTGCCCTGAAGCTGGCGGACGGCATCGCCCTGGTGGCGCCGATGGACGACGAGCCGGGCGAAGAAATGATCTTTTCCGCGCGCTTCGCCTGCCCGATCTGCGGCCACGCGATCAGCGAGCTGGAACCCAAACTGTTTTCCTTCAACAACCCGGCCGGCGCCTGCCCGACCTGCGATGGCCTGGGGGTAAAACAGTTCTTCGACATCAAGCGCCTGGTCAATGGCGAACTGACCCTGGCCGAAGGTGCGATACGCGGCTGGGACCGGCGCAATGTCTATTACTTCCAGATGCTTGGCTCGCTGGCCGCACACTACGGGTTCAGCCTGGAAAAACCTTTCAACGAGCTGAAGGCCGACCAGCAGAAGTACATCCTGCACGGCAGCGGTTCGCAGAACGTCGATTTCAAGTACCTCAATGATCGCGGCGACATCGTCAAGCGCTCGCACCCGTTCGAAGGCATCGTGCCCAACCTTGAGCGCCGCTACCGTGAAACCGAATCGGCGAGCGTGCGCGAAGAGCTGGCGAAGTTCCTCAGCACCCAGTCCTGCCCGGACTGCCGCGGTACCCGCCTGCGACGCGAAGCGCGACACGTGTGGGTTGGCGAGAAAACGCTGCCGGCGGTGACCAACCTGCCGATTGGCGATGCCTGCGACTACTTCGGCGAGCTGAAAATGACCGGCCGCCGGGGCGAAATCGCCGACAAGATTCTCAAGGAAATCCGCGAGCGCCTGCAGTTCCTGGTCAATGTGGGGCTGGACTACCTGTCGCTGGATCGCAGCGCCGATACCCTGTCCGGCGGCGAAGCCCAGCGGATTCGTCTGGCCAGTCAGATCGGCGCCGGACTGGTCGGGGTTCTGTACATCCTCGATGAGCCGTCCATCGGCCTGCACCAGCGCGACAACGATCGCCTGCTCGGCACCTTGAAGCATCTGCGCGACATCGGTAACACGGTGATCGTGGTCGAGCACGATGAGGACGCGATCCGTCTGGCCGACTACGTCGTGGATATCGGGCCGGGTGCCGGGGTTCATGGCGGGCAGATCGTCGCCGAAGGCACGCCGGACGAAGTCATGGCGCACCCGGATTCGCTGACCGGCAAATACCTGTCGGGCCGGGTCAAGATCGAAGTGCCGGCCAAACGTACTCCCCGCAACAAGAAGCAGGTGCTCTCGCTCAAGGGCGCTCGTGGCAACAACCTGCGCAACGTCGATCTGGAGATTCCGATCGGCCTGCTGACCTGCGTGACCGGTGTTTCCGGCTCGGGCAAGTCGACGCTGATCAACAACACGCTGTTCCCCCTGAGCGCCACGGCACTCAACGGTGCAACCACCCTGGAAGCCGCGGCCCACGACAGCATCAAGGGTCTGGAGCATCTGGACAAGGTTGTCGATATCGACCAGAGCCCGATCGGGCGCACACCACGCTCCAACCCGGCGACCTATACGGGCCTGTTTACGCCGATCCGCGAACTGTTCGCCGGCGTGCCCGAGTCCCGCTCCCGTGGTTATGGCCCGGGGCGCTTCTCGTTCAACGTCAAGGGCGGTCGTTGCGAGGCCTGTCAGGGCGATGGCCTGATCAAGGTGGAAATGCACTTCCTGCCGGACATCTACGTGCCGTGCGACGTGTGCAAGAGCAAGCGCTACAACCGCGAAACCCTGGAAATCAAATACAAGGGCAAGAGCATCCACGAAACCCTCGAGATGACGATCGAGGAAGCGCGGGAGTTCTTCGACGCGGTGCCGGCGCTGGCGCGCAAGCTGCAGACGCTGATGGATGTGGGTCTGTCGTACATCAAGCTCGGGCAGTCGGCCACGACGCTGTCCGGTGGTGAGGCCCAGCGGGTCAAGTTGTCTCGCGAGCTGTCCAAGCGCGACACCGGCAAGACCCTGTACATCCTCGATGAGCCGACCACCGGTCTGCACTTCGCGGATATCCAGCAACTGCTCGATGTGCTGCATCGCCTGCGCGACCACGGCAACACCGTGGTCGTGATCGAACATAACCTCGACGTGATCAAGACCGCCGACTGGCTGGTCGATCTCGGCCCGGAGGGTGGTTCGAAAGGCGGTCAGATCATTGCTACCGGTACGCCGGAGGAAGTGGCCGAGATGAAGCAGTCTCATACCGGCCATTACCTCAAACCGCTGCTGATCCGCGATAGAGCCTGATTGACGGGCACGAAAAAGCCCCTGTCACTTCATCAGTGACAGGGGCTTTTTTGTAGCAGCTGCAATCAGGAGGTGTGGGATTGCAGATAGTTCTGGATACCGATCAGCTTGATCAGGCCCAACTGCTTTTCCAGCCAGTAGGTGTGATCTTCTTCAGTGTCGTGCAACTGAAGCTTGAGGATATCGCGACTTACGTAGTCGCCGTGCTTCTCGCAGAGCTCGATGCCTTTGCACAGTGCGGCACGCACCTTGTACTCCAGGCGCAGATCCGCTTCGAGCATGGTTTCCACCGTGGTGCCGACATCCAGATCATCAGGACGCATGCGCGGCGTGCCTTCGAGCATCAGAATGCGGCGCATCAAAGCGTCGGCATGACCGGCTTCTTCTTCCATCTCGTGGTTGATTCGTTCGTAGAGCTTGGTGAATCCCCAGTCCTCATACATCCGCGAGTGAACGAAATATTGGTCACGCGCGGCCAGTTCGCCGGTCAGCAACGTGTTGAGGTAATCGATAACGTCTGGGTGGCCTTGCATCGCCCTACATCTCCCTTCTTGAAAGTCTGTAGTTTGAACCAACCTGACTGTCAGGTCACTTACTTCGCGCAATAAAAGCGAAGAAATTCTGAGAAAAGCAGGTTAAATAACGCAAAAACCGCCCTAATGAGGGCGGTTCTGCTTCTCGTTTAGACTTCGTTAAGCTGTACGTTGAGCAGCTTTGCGATTGCTTCTCCATACGCCAGGTCGGCCTTGTGGAAATGCTGCAACTGACGGTCTACCACGTCACTCGAAACACCTGCCATCGCACCCGCGATATTGCTGACCAGCAGGGCTTTCTGCTCCTCACTCATCAAACGGAACAGTGCACCGGCATGGCTGTAGTAATCGGTGTCTTCCCGGTGATCGTAGCGATCAGCAGCACCGTTCAAGGCCAGTGCGGGTTCGGCGTAGTGCGACGCCTGTTTCGGCGACTCCACGTAACTGTTCGGCTCGTAATTGGGGGTCGCACCGCCGTTACTGCCGAATGCCATCGAGCCATCGCGCTGATAGGTGTTGACCGGACTGCGCGGAGCGTTCACCGGCAGTTGCTGGTGATTGGTGCCTACACGGTAGCGATGCGCATCGGCATAAGCGAACACTCGGCCTTGCAGCATGCGATCCGGCGAAAGGCCTACGCCTGGCACCATGTTGCTCGGACCGAACGCAGCCTGCTCGACCTCCGCGAAATAGTTGAGCGGATTGCGATTCAACTCCAGCTCACCGACTTCGATCAGCGGGAACTCTTTCTGCGACCAGGTCTTGGTCACGTCGAACGGGTTCTCGTAATGCGCCGCGGCCTGAGCTTCGGTCATGATCTGGATGCAGACCCGCCATTTCGGGAAATCACCGCGCTCGATGGCCTCGAACAGGTCACGTTGTGCGTAGTCTGGATCTGTGCCTGCCAGGCGTGCCGCCTCAGCCGGGGCGAGATTCTTGATTCCCTGCATGGTCTTGTAGTGCCACTTCACCCAATGACGCTCACCTTGTGCGTTGATCAGGCTGTAAGTATGACTGCCGAAACCATGCATATGGCGGTAGCCGTCCGGAATGCCGCGATCAGAAAACAGGATGGTGACCTGGTGCAGCGCTTCAGGTGAGTGCGACCAGAAATCCCACATCATCTGCGCACTTTTCAGGTTGCTTTGCGGCAGACGCTTCTGGGTGTGGATAAAGTCGGGGAATTTCAGTGGATCGCGAATAAAGAACACCGGAGTGTTGTTACCAACGATGTCCCAGTTACCTTCTTCGGTATAGAACTTCAGAGCGAATCCACGAGGATCACGCTCGGTGTCAGCCGATCCGCGCTCACCACCCACCGTGGAGAATCGCAGGAAAGTCGGTGTCTGCTTGCCTACAGCAGAAAACAGCTTGGCGCTGGTGTACTGCGTGATATCGCGTGTGACGGTGAAAGTACCGTAGGCGCCCGAGCCTTTGGCGTGTACACGGCGCTCCGGAATGTTCTCCCGGTTGAAGTGGGCAAGCTTCTCGATCAAGTGAAAATCATCGAGCAGCAACGGACCACGTGGCCCGGCGGAACGAGAGTTCTGGTTGTCGGCGACAGGCGCGCCGCTGGCAGTCGTAAGCGTCTTGTTCTGGCTCATGCGATTTTCTTCCTCTGTCAGTCTTGAACTGCCGGCTAATCGGCTTGTTGGGAGTATCGATCATCACTATGACAGCCACAAATTCATTAACTTATGGCTATCAATAGAAAAATACTAACGATAAACCCCGACATATAGTGCAGACCTCAACAGGGTAGAAGCTTGTACGAACGGCGCATTTCTTACAGACACAAAAAACCGGGCACTGGGCCCGGTTTTTTGTTTCAGACTGACGTCTTACTCAGCGGATACAGCTTCACCACCGACAGCACGATCAACCAGTTCGACATACGCCATAGGCGCGTTGTCGCCAGCGCGGAAACCGCACTTGAGGATGCGCAGGTAGCCACCCTCACGGGTAGCGTAACGCTTGCCCAGGTCGTTGAAGAGCTTACCAACGATAGCTTTCGAACGAGTACGGTCGAAAGCCAGACGACGGTTAGCAACGCTGTCTGTCTTGGCCAGAGTGATCAGCGGCTCGGCAACGCGGCGCAGTTCTTTGGCTTTTGGCAGAGTAGTTTTGATCAGCTCGTGCTCGAACAGCGACACAGCCATGTTTTGGAACATGGCCTTGCGGTGCGAGCTGGTGCGGCTCAGGTGGCGACCACTTTTACGATGACGCATGGTTCATTCCTTACCAAACACTACGTTCGGTGATTACGACGATCAGGCAGTCGCCTTGTCGTCCTTCTTAAGACTTGCAGGCGGCCAGTTGTCGAGGCGCATGCCGAGGGACAGACCGCGGGAGGCCAGAACGTCCTTGATTTCAGTCAAGGATTTCTTGCCCAGGTTCGGAGTCTTCAACAGCTCTACTTCGGTACGCTGAATCAGGTCGCCGATGTAGTAGATGTTTTCCGCCTTAAGGCAGTTAGCCGAACGTACAGTCAGTTCCAGATCGTCAACCGGGCGAAGCAGGATCGGATCGATCTCGTCTTCCTGCTCGACAACCACTGGCTCACTGTCACCTTTGAGGTCCACGAACGCAGCCAACTGCTGTTGCAGGATGGTTGCAGCACGACGGATAGCCTCTTCAGGATCCAGAGTACCGTTGGTTTCCAGATCAATAACCAGCTTGTCCAGGTTGGTACGCTGTTCCACACGGGCGTTTTCCACCACGTATGCGATACGGCGAACCGGGCTGAACGAAGAGTCAAGCTGCAAGCGACCGATGCTGCGGCTTTCGTCTTCATCGCTCTGACGCGAGTCGGCTGGTTCATAACCACGACCACGAGCTACGGTGAGCTTCATGTTCAGGGCGCCGTTAGACGCCAGGTTAGCGATTACGTGATCGGGATTAACGATCTCGACATCATGATCCAGCTGAATATCGGCAGCGGTAACCACCCCCGAACCCTTCTTCGACAAGGTCAGCGTAACTTCGTCACGGCCGTGCAGCTTGATAGCCAGACCTTTAAGGTTCAACAGGATTTCAATTACGTCTTCCTGTACACCTTCGATGGCGCTGTACTCGTGGAGCACACCGTCAATCTCGGCCTCGACTACTGCGCAGCCGGGCATTGAGGACAACAGGATGCGGCGCAGCGCGTTGCCCAGGGTGTGGCCGAAACCACGCTCGAGAGGCTCGAGAGTGATCTTGGCGCGGGTTGGACTGACAACCTGCACATCAATATGGCGGGGTGTCAGGAACTCATTTACCGAAATCTGCATGGATGCACCTATTTTCTAGCCCTTACTTGGAGTAGAGCTCGACAATCAGGCTTTCGTTGATGTCGGCGGACAGATCACTGCGAGCAGGAACGTTCTTGAAAACGCCCGACTTCTTCTCAGTGTCTACTTCTACCCACTCTACGCGGCCACGTTGAGCACACAGATCGAGAGCTTGGACAATGCGAAGTTGATTTTTTGCTTTCTCGCGAACAGCGACCACGTCACCAGCACGAACCTGGTACGAAGGAACGTTTACGGTTTGACCGTTAACGCTGATCGACTTGTGAGATACCAGCTGACGGGATTCGGCACGAGTCGAGCCAAAGCCCATACGGTATACGACGTTGTCCAGACGGCATTCGAGCAGTTGCAGCAGGTTTTCACCGGTTGCACCTTTCTTGCTGGCAGCAGTTTTGTAGTAGCTGCTGAACTGACGCTCGAGAACGCCGTAGATACGACGAACCTTCTGCTTCTCACGCAGCTGGGTGCCGTAGTCGGACTGGCGACCGCGGCGCTGACCGTGGATACCAGGTGCTGCTTCAATGTTGCACTTCGATTCGATCGCGCGCACGCCGCTCTTCAGGAAGAGATCGGTGCCTTCGCGACGAGCGAGTTTGCATTTTGGACCAATGTAACGAGCCATTCTTTACAATCTCCTGGATTACACGCGGCGCTTCTTCGGCGGACGGCACCCGTTGTGCGGGATTGGCGTCACGTCGGTGATGCTGGCGATCTTGTAGCCACAGCCGTTCAAAGCGCGGACTGCGGATTCACGACCTGGACCTGGGCCCTTGACGTTTACGTCGAGGTTTTTCAGGCCATATTCCAGCGCAGCTTGACCAGCACGCTCAGCAGCTACCTGAGCAGCGAACGGGGTGGACTTGCGGGAACCGCGGAAACCCGAACCACCGGAGGTAGCCCAGGAAAGAGCGTTACCTTGACGGTCGGTAATGGTCACGATGGTGTTGTTAAAAGAGGCATGGATGTGGGCGATGCCATCAACCACTGTCTTTTTAACTTTTTTACGAGGACGAGCAGCAGGTTTTGCCATGATTAAATTCCTGTCGATTCGCTGGGGCGATTACTTGCGGATCGGCTTACGCGGACCTTTACGGGTACGCGCGTTGGTCTTGGTACGCTGACCGCGTACTGGCAGACCACGACGATGACGCAGACCGCGATAGCAACCGAGGTCCATCAAGCGCTTGATTTTCATGTTGATTTCGCGACGCAGATCACCTTCAGTGGTGAACTTCGCCACTTCGCCACGCAGCTGTTCAATTTGCTCGTCGCTCAGATCCTTGATCTTTGCTGCTGGGTTTACCCCAGTCACTGCACAGATTTTCTGCGCAGTAGTGCGACCAACACCATAGATGTAGGTCAGCGAGATAACAGTATGCTTGTTATCTGGAATGTTAACGCCTGCAATACGGGCCATTCAGTGGGACTCCAATTGACAGCTACCTACGCCCCGGAAGCCAAGAAATAGGGCGCGAGATAATATCGCTGTAATAACAAATAATCAACCCGGCAGCGCACTAGCTGCCGGGCTTGAAGCACAATCACACTCAGCCTTGGCGCTGTTTGTGACGCGGTTCCGCGCTGCAAATTACTCGAACAACACCTTCGCGGCGAATAATCTTGCAGTTACGGCACAGCTTTTTCACCGATGCACGAACTTTCATCACCAACTCCTCGAACCTTATGGGTACTCAGCGCAACATGCCGCTGCCGTAACCCTTCAGGTTGGCTTTCTTCATCAGGGATTCGTACTGGTGCGAAACGAGGTGCGATTGTACTTGGGACATGAAGTCCATCACAACCACGACCACGATCAGCAACGAGGTCCCGCCAAGGTAGAACGGAACGTTTGCCGCAACCACCAGGAACTGGGGCAACAGACACACGGCCGTCATGTAAAGAGCACCGAACATGGTCAAACGAGTCAGAACGCCATCAATGTAGCGCGCAGACTGCTCGCCTGGACGGATGCCCGGAATAAAGGCACCGGACTTCTTCAGGTTTTCCGCTACGTCTTTCGGATTGAACATCAACGCCGTATAGAAGAAGCAGAAGAAAATAATCCCTGCACTAAACAGCAGAATATTCAACGGCTGACCAGGAGCGATCGACTGCGAGATGTCCTGCAACCAGCCCATACCTTCAGACTGACCGAACCAGGCACCCAGCGAAGCCGGGAACAGCAGAATGCTGCTCGCGAAAATAGCCGGAATAACACCGGCCATGTTCACTTTCAGCGGCAGGTGGCTGGTCTGCGCAGCGAAAACCTTACGGCCCTGCTGACGCTTGGCGTAGTGAACAGCGATACGACGCTGGCCACGCTCAATGAACACCACGAAACCGATAATCGCTACTGCCAGCAAACCGATGGCAACCAGAGCGAAGATGTTGATATCACCCTGACGCGCAGACTCGAAAGACTGCCCGATCGCTCTCGGAAGACCGGCGACGATACCCGAAAAAATCAACATCGAGATACCGTTGCCTACACCACGCTCAGTAATCTGCTCACCCAGCCACATCATGAACATCGCGCCAGCCACAAACGTGGATACCGCGACGAAATGGAAGCCAAAGTCACCAGTGAACGCAACGCCCTGCCCCGCCAGACCAATGGACATGCCAATGGCCTGAACGAGAGCGAGGACGACGGTGCCGTAGCGGGTGTACTGGCTGATCTTGCGACGGCCAGCTTCACCTTCCTTCTTCAACTGCTCCAGCTGCGGGCTGACGGCAGTCATCAGCTGCATGATGATCGATGCCGAAATGTACGGCATGATCCCCAGTGCAAAGATGCTCATCCGCTCCAGCGCGCCGCCGGAAAACATGTTGAACAAGCTAAGAATGGTCCCCTCATTCTGTCGAAACAGGTCCGCGAGTCGGTCCGGGTTGATACCTGGAACCGGGATGTGTGCGCCTATTCGGTAGACGATAATCGCCAGGAACAGAAAACGCAGACGAGCCCAGAGTTCAGACATACCGCCTTTGCCGAGCGCAGAGAGAGCACCTTGCTTAGCCATTTATTCCTCGAACTTGCCGCCAGCTGCTTCGATAGCCGCACGCGCACCTTTGGTGGCGCCGATTCCCTTGCCGATAGTGACAGCGCGAGCCACTTCACCGGACAGCATGATTTTCACACGCTGTACGTTGACGTTGATCACGTTGGCATCTTTCAGGGACTGCACGGTGACGATGTCGCCTTCCACCTTAGCCAGTTCGGACAGACGCACTTCTGCGCGATCCATGGCCTTCAGGGAGACGAAACCGAACTTCGGCAGGCGACGATGCAGCGGCTGTTGACCGCCTTCAAAGCCTGGAGCAATGGTGCCACCGGAGCGGGAGGTCTGACCTTTGTGACCACGGCCACCAGTCTTGCCCAAACCACTACCGATACCACGGCCCGGACGATGCTTTTCGCGGCGGGAACCCGGCGCTGGACTCAGATCATTGAGTTTCATCGATTAACCCTCGACACGCAGCATGTAGTAAGCCTTGTTGATCATCCCGCGATTCTCGGGAGTATCCTGGACTTCTACAGTGTGACCGATGCGACGCAGACCCAGACCCTTAACGCACAGTTTGTGGTTAGGGATGCGGCCGGTCATGCTTTTGATCAGCGTAACTTTTACGGTAGCCATGATTACTTGATCTCCTCAACACGCAGACCACGCTTGGCCGCAATGGATTCAGGAGATTGCATGGCCTTCAGACCCTTGAAAGTGGCGTGAACCACGTTTACAGGGTTGGTCGAGCCGTAGCACTTGGCCAGAACGTTCTGGACGCCAGCAACTTCGAGGACAGCACGCATTGCGCCGCCAGCAATGATACCGGTACCTTCAGAAGCAGGCTGCATGTACACCTTCGAAGCGCCGTGGGCGGACTTCATTGCGTACTGCAGAGTGGTGCCGTTCAGATCAACCTGGATCATGTTGCGGCGAGCAGCTTCCATTGCCTTCTGGATCGCAGCAGGCACTTCACGCGACTTGCCACGGCCGAAGCCAACACGGCCCTTACCATCACCAACCACGGTCAACGCGGTAAAAGTGAAGATACGGCCGCCTTTAACGGTTTTTGCTACGCGGTTAACTTGAACCAGCTTCTCGATGTAGCCTTCGTCGCGCTTTTGGTCGTTATTTGACATAACTTAGAACTCCAGCCCAGCTTCACGAGCAGCATCAGCCAGCGCTTTAACGCGGCCGTGGTACTTGAAGCCAGAGCGGTCGAAAGCCACCTGCGAGACGCCAGCGGCCTTAGCACGCGTAGCGACCAGCTGGCCAACCTTAGTGGCCGCGTCGATGTTGCCAGTGGCGCCATCACGCAGTTCTTTATCCAAAGTCGAGGCGCTTGCCAGGACTTTGTTGCCGTCGGCCGAAATGACCTGGGCGTAGATGTGCTGCGAAGAGCGGAACACGCAGAGACGCACGACTTCGAGTTCGTGCATTTTCAGGCGTGCTTTGCGAGCGCGACGCAGTCGAGTAACTTTTTTGTCGGTCATTTGCTATGCCCTACTTCTTCTTGGCTTCTTTACGACGGACGACTTCGTCCGCGTAGCGCACACCCTTGCCTTTGTACGGCTCTGGTGGACGGAAGTCGCGGATCTCGGCGGCCACTTGACCCACCAGCTGCTTGTCGATGCCCTTGATCAGGATATCGGTCTGGCTAGGAGTCTCAGCGGTGATGCCTTCCGGCAGTTCGTAATCCACTGGGTGCGAGAAGCCAAGAGCCAGGTTCAGCACCTGACCTTTTGCTTGCGCCTTGTAACCAACACCGACCAGCTGGAGCTTGCGCTCGAAGCCTTGGCTTACGCCCTGGACCATGTTGTTTACCAACGCACGAGTGGTACCGGCCATTGCGCGAGTCTGCTGATCGCCATTGCGAGCAGCAAAACGCAGCTCACCGGCTTCTTCAACGATTTCAACGGACGAATGGACGTTCAGTTCAAGAGTACCCTTGGCACCCTTCACCGAAAGCTGCTGGCCTGCGAATTTTACTTCGACACCGGCTGGCAGCTTAACGGGGTTCTTAGCGACGCGAGACATGCTTATCCCCCCTTAGAACACAGTGCAAAGAACTTCGCCGCCGACACCGGCAGCGCGCGCAGCACGATCAGTCATCACACCCTTGTTGGTGGAGACGATAGACACACCGAGACCGCCACGTACTTTTGGCAGTTCTTCGACGGACTTGTACTGACGCAGGCCTGGACGGCTAACGCGCTTGACTTCTTCGATAACCGGACGGCCTTCGAAATATTTCAGCTCGATAGACAGCTGCGGCTTGGTTTCGCTGCTGATCTGATAACCCGCGATGTAACCTTCGTCCTTCAGGACTTTGGCAACAGCCACCTTCAACGTGGAAGAAGGCATGCTTACGACGGACTTTTCAGCCATCTGGGCATTACGGATTCGAGTTAGCATGTCCGCTAACGGGTCCTGCATACTCATGGGCTAGACGCTCCTAATACAGAAAAATTAGCCTTGCGGCTACTACTTGTCGCCGAGAAACTCCGGGCAGAAAAACACGGGCTCAGGCGAGCCGGTCATTCTAGACACACCCCAGAAATGAATCAAGCCCCAAAAGGGGCTTGATTCATCTTCAAGGTCACCGATGGTCAGGCTCCTGAGATCCCGACCATCGAGACGCTGACAGCGATTACCAGCTGGCTTTGACCAGACCTGGAACGTCACCACGCATTGCAGCTTCACGCAGCTTGTTGCGGCCCAGGCCGAACTTGCGGTAAACGCCGTGCGGACGACCAGTCAGACGGCAGCGGTTACGCATGCGCGAAGCGCTTGCATCACGTGGCTGCTTCTGCAGAGCTACGGCAGCTTCCCAACGCGCTTCTGGACTTGCGTTCAGATCCACGATGATTGCTTTCAGCGCTGCACGCTTGACGGCGTACTTGGCAACGGTGAGCTGACGCTTCAGCTCACGGTTTTTCATGCTCTTCTTGGCCATTTTCCTACTCCAATCAGTTGCGGAACGGGAATTTGAAAGCACGCAGCAGAGCGCGGCCTTCGTCATCGTTCTTGGCAGTGGTGGTCAGGGTAATGTCCAGACCGCGGAGAGCATCGATCTTGTCGTAGTCGATTTCCGGGAAGATGATCTGCTCTTTCACGCCCATGCTGTAGTTGCCACGACCATCGAAGGACTTGGCATTCAGGCCGCGGAAGTCGCGAACCCGAGGCAGGGAGATCGACAGCAGACGATCCAGGAACTCGTACATACGCTCACGGCGCAGAGTCACTTTGACACCGATCGGCCAACCCTCGCGGACTTTGAAGCCAGCGATGGATTTGCGAGCGTAGGTCACAACGACTTTCTGGCCGGTGATCTTTTCCAGGTCAGCAACAGCGTGCTCGATGACTTTTTTGTCACCGATCGCTTCGCCCAGACCCATGTTCAGGGTGATTTTGGTAACGCGCGGAACTTCCATCACGTTGCCAAGCTTCAGTTCTTCCTTCAGCTTGGGAGCGATTTCCTTCCGGTAAATCTCTTGTAGTCGTGCCATGGTCTTCTACCTAGCAGTGTTCAAGCATCAACCGCTTTTTGGGTCGACTTGAAGACACGAATTTTCTTACCGTCTTCCACTTTGAAACCAACGCGGTCAGCCTTGTTGGTTTCGCCGTTGAAGATGGCAACGTTGGAAGCGTGCAGTGGCGCTTCTTTCTCGACGATACCGCCTTGTACGCCCGACATCGGGTTAGGCTTGGTATGACGCTTGACCAGGTTCAGACCACCAACAACCAGACGGTTGTCAGCCAGAACCTTCAGCACCTTACCGCGCTTGCCTTTGTCTTTGCCGGCGATCACGATGATCTCGTCGTCACGACGAATCTTTTGCATGTCGGATCTCCTTACAGCACTTCTGGGGCGAGCGAGACGATCTTCATGAACTTCTCAGTACGAAGTTCACGGGTCACTGGCCCAAAGATACGGGTGCCGATCGGCTCTTGCTTGTTGTTCAACAGAACAGCAGCGTTGCCATCAAAGCGGATAATGGAGCCATCAGCACGGCGTACGCCGTGACGAGTGCGGACTACAACAGCAGTCATCACTTGGCCTTTTTTCACCTTACCGCGAGGAATTGCTTCCTTCACGGTAACTTTGATGATGTCACCGATACCAGCGTAACGACGATGGGAGCCACCCAGCACCTTGATGCACATAACGCGGCGAGCGCCGCTGTTATCGGCCACATCGAGCATGGATTGAGTCTGAATCATATAATTTCTCCGACCCCTAGCCCTTAGACTTCCACAGCGCGTTCGAGAACTTCAACCAACGCCCAAGACTTGGTCTTGGCCATCGGACGAGTTTCACGAATAGTGACCTTGTCGCCGATGTGGCACTGATTGGTTTCGTCGTGCGCGTGCAGCTTAGTCGAACGCTTAACGTATTTACCGTAGATCGGGTGCTTCACGCGACGCTCGATCAGAACGGTGATGGTTTTGTCCATCTTGTCGCTGACAACACGGCCAGTCAGCGTACGGACAGTTTTTTCGGCTTCAGCCATGATCACTTACCTGCCTGCTGGTTGAGCACAGTCTTCACGCGAGCGATGTCACGCTTAACTTGCGAGAGCAGATGAGACTGCCCCAACTGGCCAGTTGCTTTCTGCATACGCAGATTGAACTGGTCGCGCAGCAAGCCGAGCAGTTGCTCGTTCAGCTGCTGTGCGGATTTTTCACGAAGTTCATTCGCTTTCATCACATCACCGTCCGCTTAACAAAGGAGGTGGCGAGCGGCAGCTTTGCAGCAGCCAGGGCGAAAGCCTCACGCGCCAGCTCTTCAGAAACACCCTCGATTTCATACAGGACTTTGCCTGGCTGAATCTGGGCAACCCAGTATTCCACGTTACCCTTACCTTTACCCATACGAACCTCGAGAGGCTTCTTGGAGATCGGCTTGTCCGGGAATACACGGATCCAGATCTTGCCACCACGTTTTACGTGACGGGTCAGAGCACGACGCGCTGACTCGATCTGACGAGCGGTGAGACGACCACGAGCAACAGACTTCAGCGCGAACTCGCCGAAGCTGACTTTGCTACCGCGCAGCGCCAGACCACGGTTGTGGCCGGTCATCTGCTTGCGGAACTTCGTACGCTTTGGTTGCAACATTTGGCGTACCCCTTACTTAGCAGCTTTTTTACGAGGCGCTGGTGCTTGTGGTTTCAGTTCTTCTTGGCGACCACCAATTACTTCGCCTTTGAAGATCCAAACCTTTACACCGATCACACCGTAAGTGGTGTGAGCTTCGTAGGTGGCATAGTCGATATCGGCACGCAGGGTGTGCAGTGGCACACGACCTTCGCGATACCATTCAGTACGTGCGATTTCAGCACCGCCGAGACGACCGCTCACTTGGATTTTGATGCCTTTGGCACCAATGCGCATGGCGTTCTGTACGGCGCGCTTCATGGCGCGACGGAACATCACACGACGCTCCAGCTGCTGAGCTACGCTCTGGGCAACCAGCATACCGTCGAGCTCCGGCTTGCGGATCTCTTCGATATTGATGTGCACAGGCACACCCATTTGCTTGGTCAGGTCCTGACGCAGTTTCTCAACATCCTCACCTTTCTTCCCGATTACGATACCTGGGCGAGCGGTGTGAATGGTGATGCGTGCAGTTTGAGCCGGACGATGAATGTCGATACGGCTTACGGACGCGCTTTTTAGTTTGTCTTGGAGATATTCACGCACATTCAGATCTGCGAGCAAATAGTCCGCATAAGTCCGACCGTCTGCGTACCAGACGGAGGTGTGCTCCTTGACGATTCCCAGGCGAATGCCAATGGGATGTACTTTCTGACCCATCTCTTCGACTCCGTTACTTGTCAGCAACCTTGACAGTGATATGGCAAGACCGCTTGACGATGCGATCAGCACGGCCTTTGGCACGTGGCATGATGCGCTTCAGCGAACGCCCTTCGTTGACGAAAACAGTGCTGACCTTCAGGTCATCAACGTCTGCGCCTTCGTTATGCTCGGCGTTGGCCACGGCCGACTCCAGCACTTTTTTCATGATCTCGGCGGCTTTCTTACTGCTGAAAGCCAACAGGTTGAGCGCGTCGCCCACCTTCTTCCCGCGGATCTGGTCGGCGACCAAGCGGGCTTTCTGGGCGGAGATTCGAGCGCCCGACAACTTAGCGGCTACTTCCATTTCCTTACCCCTTAACGCTTGGCTTTCTTGTCTGCCACGTGCCCGCGATAGTTGCGGGTACCGGCGAACTCGCCCAGTTTGTGGCCGACCATGTCTTCGTTAACGAGAACTGGGACGTGCTGACGACCGTTGTGTACTGCGATGGTCAGACCGACCATTTGTGGCAGGATCATCGAACGACGCGACCAAGTCTTAATTGGTTTGCGATCGTTCTTTTCCGCCGCCACTTCGATCTTCTTCAGTAGGTGAAGATCAATAAAAGGACCTTTTTTCAGAGAACGTGGCACTGTCGTATCCCTCTATTTACTTGCGACGACGGACGATCATTTTGTCGGTACGCTTGTTACCACGAGTCTTCGCGCCCTTAGTCGGGAAGCCCCATGGCGATACCGGATGACGACCACCAGAGGTACGACCTTCACCACCACCATGTGGGTGGTCAACCGGGTTCATGGCAACACCACGAACGGTTGGGCGAACGCCACGCCAGCGCTTGGCACCAGCTTTACCCAGCGAACGCAGGCTGTGCTCGGAGTTCGAGACTTCACCCAGGGTCGCGCGGCATTCAGCCAGCACTTTACGCATTTCACCGGAACGCAGACGCACGGTAACGTAAACACCTTCACGAGCGATCAACTGAGCCGAAGCACCAGCGGAACGAGCGATCTGTGCACCTTTACCTGGCTTCAGTTCGATGCCGTGTACAGTGGAACCAACCGGAATGTTGCGCAGTTGCAGAGCGTTGCCTGGCTTGATTGGAGCCAGAGCACCCGCTACCAGCTGATCGCCAGCGCTCACGCCTTTAGGGGCGATGATGTAGCGGCGTTCGCCGTCTGCGTAGCACAGCAGAGCGATGTGAGCAGTACGGTTTGGATCGTATTCGATGCGCTCGACGGTGGCGACAATGCCATCCTTGTCGTTGCGACGAAAATCGACCATACGGTAATGCTGCTTATGACCACCACCAACGTGACGAGTGGTAATGCGGCCATTGTTGTTACGACCACCAGACTTCGACTTCTTCTCGAGCAGCGGTGCGTGAGGAGCGCCTTTGTGCAGCTCCTGGTTGACCACCTTGACCACAAAACGGCGGCCAGGGGAAGTCGGTTTGCATTTAACGATTGCCATGATGCACCCCTTCCTTACTCAGCACTGCTGCTGAAATCGAGATCTTGGCCTGGCTGAAGGGAGATAACTGCCTTCTTCCAGTCATTACGCTTGCCCAGACCGCGAGCGGTGCGCTTGCTCTTACCCAGGACATTCAGGGTAGTAACACGCTCAACTTTCACGCTGAACAGGCTTTCGACGGCCTTCTTGATTTCCAGCTTGGTTGCATCGGTAGCAACCTTGAAAACGAACTGGCCTTTCTTGTCCGCCAGAACCGTAGCCTTCTCGGAAACGTGCGGGCCAAGCAGAACTTTAAATACGCGTTCCTGGTTCATCCCAGCAGCTCCTCGAATTTCTTCACGGCCGACACGGTGATCAACACCTTGTCGTATGCGATCAGACTAACTGGATCGGAACCTTGCACATCACGTACATCTACGTGCGGCAGGTTGCGAGCAGCCAGGTACAGGTTCTGATCAACAGCGTCCGACACGATCAGTACGTCGTTCAGGCTCATGTTGTTCAGCTTGCCCAGCAGGTCTTTGGTTTTCGGAGTTTCAACTGCGAAATCCTGAACCACGACCAGACGATCAGTACGCACCAGCTCAGCAAGGATGGAACGCATTGCTGCGCGATACATCTTCTTGTTCAGCTTCTGGGAGTGATCCTGTGGACGAGCTGCGAAAGTGGTACCGCCGCCACGCCAGATTGGGCTACGGATAGTACCGGCACGAGCACGGCCAGTACCTTTCTGACGCCATGGGCGCTTACCGCCACCACGAACGTCGGAACGGGTCTTTTGCTGCTTGCTACCTTGACGGCCGCCAGCCATGTAGGCCACGACTGCTTGGTGAACCAGCGTCTCGTTGAACTCGCCGCCAAATGTCAGTTCGGAAACTTCGATCGCTTGAGCGTCATTTACATTTAATTGCATGTCAGCTTCCCCTTAACCGCGAGCCTTGGCTGCTGGACGTACAACCACGTTGCCGCCAGTAGCGCCAGGAACAGCACCCTTGACCAACAACAGATTGCGTTCAGCGTCCACGCGCACTACTTCCAGGGACTGCACGGTCACGCGCTCAGCGCCCATATGACCGGACATTTTTTTGCCCTTGAATACACGACCAGGAGTCTGGCACTGGCCGATAGAGCCTGGGACGCGGTGGGATACGGAGTTACCGTGGGTGTTATCTTGCCCGCGGAAATTCCAGCGCTTGATCGTACCCTGGAAGCCTTTACCCTTGGACTGACCGGTTACATCAACCAGCTGACCAGCAGCGAAGATTTCAGCGTTGATCAGGTCACCGGCCTTGTATTCGCCTTCTTCAAGACGGAATTCCAGCACGGTACGACCGGCAGCAACGTTCGCCTTGGCGAAGTGGCCAGCCTGAGCAGCTGTTACACGGGAAGCACGACGCTCGCCGACAGTGACTTGCACTGCACGATAGCCATCGGTTTCTTCAGTTTTGAACTGGGTGACGCGATTCGGCTCGATCTCAATGACCGTGACCGGAATGGAGACACCTTCTTCGGTGAAAATACGGGTCATACCCGCTTTACGACCGACTACACCAATAGTCATGTTGTAAACCTCATGAGTGTACGGGGCTTTCACCCGCTATGGCCGCCCATTTCAGAGCGTTACACGACCAAGACCGAGTCTTAGCCGAGGCTGATCTGCACTTCCACACCGGCCGCAAGATCCAGCTTCATAAGTGCATCAACGGTTTTATCCGTTGGCTGAACGATGTCCAGAACGCGCTTATGAGTGCGGATTTCGTACTGGTCACGCGCGTCTTTGTTGACGTGCGGGGAAACCAGAACGGTAAACCGCTCTTTACGGGTAGGCAGTGGAATTGGACCACGCACTTGAGCACCAGTACGTTTCGCGGTTTCCACGATTTCCTGGGTTGATTGGTCGATCAGGCGATGGTCAAAAGCCTTCAACCTGATACGGATTTGCTGATTTTGCATTGGATTTCAGACTCCGGCTGCTATTCCCACCGGGCGCAATACGCCCGTTAAAAGGAGGCGCAATTCTATAGACGCCCCAGATAGGTGTCAACCCAATAAAAAAGCCCCCGCTGAGCGGGGGCTTTTTCAACTCATCAAGCCATCTCGAAAAAGAGATTACTCGATGATTTTGGCTACGACGCCAGCGCCGACGGTACGACCGCCTTCACGGATAGCGAAACGCAGACCATCTTCCATCGCGATGGTTTTGATCAGGGTAACAGTCATCTGAATGTTGTCACCTGGCATTACCATTTCAACACCTTCTGGCAGCTCGCAGTTACCGGTCACGTCAGTAGTACGGAAGTAGAACTGTGGACGGTAGCCTTTGAAGAACGGAGTGTGACGACCGCCTTCTTCCTTGCTCAGAACGTAAACTTCTGCGGTGAACTTGGTGTGCGGCTTAACCGAACCTGGCTTGACCAGAACCTGACCACGCTCAACGTCGTCACGCTTGGTACCACGCAGCAGAACGCCGCAGTTCTCGCCAGCACGGCCTTCGTCCAGCAGCTTGCGGAACATCTCAACACCGGTGCAGGTGGTGGTGGTGGTGTCACGCAGACCAACGATTTCCAGTGGATCCTGAACGCGAACGATACCGCGCTCGATACGACCGGTCACAACAGTACCGCGACCCGAGATCGAGAACACGTCTTCGATCGGCATCAGGAATGGCTGGTCGATAGCACGAACCGGCTCAGGGATGTAGGCATCCAGAGTCTCTACCAGCTTCTTGACAGCGGTAGTACCCATTTCGTTGTCGTCTTTGCCTTCCAGCGCCATACGAGCAGAACCGATGATGATCGGAGTGTCGTCACCTGGGAAGTCATAGGTGGACAGCAGGTCGCGAACTTCCATCTCAACCAGTTCCAGCAGCTCTGCGTCGTCTACCAGGTCAGCCTTGTTCAGGAAAACCACGATGTACGGAACACCTACCTGACGGGACAGCAGGATGTGCTCACGAGTTTGCGGCATCGGACCATCGGCAGCCGAGCAAACCAGGATCGCGCCGTCCATCTGGGCAGCACCGGTGATCATGTTCTTCACGTAGTCAGCGTGACCTGGGCAGTCAACGTGAGCGTAGTGACGAATGTTCGAGTTGTACTCAACGTGCGCGGTGTTGATGGTGATACCGCGAGCTTTTTCTTCTGGAGCGCTGTCGATCTTGTCGAATTCAACTACGGCCGAACCGAAAACTTCGGAGCAGACGCGAGTCAGAGCAGCGGTCAGAGTGGTTTTACCGTGGTCAACGTGGCCGATGGTGCCAACGTTTACGTGAGGTAGGGAACGATCAAATTTTTCTTTAGCCACGACAATTAACTCCTAGCCTAAAGGGGGGCTGAATCAGCCTTGTTTTTTAACGAGAGCTTCGACGATGTTCGACGGAGCTTCGGCGTATTTGGAGAATTCCATGGAGTAGCTCGCGCGACCCTGAGACATGGAACGAACGTCGGTTGCGTAACCGAACATCTCTCCGAGCGGAACTTCAGCACGAACGACACGGCCGGAGACCGAGTCCTCCATGCCCTGAACCAGACCACGACGGCGGTTCAGGTCACCCATCACGTCACCCAGGTAGTCTTCCGGAGTAACGACTTCCACCTTCATGATCGGCTCGAGAACCACGCCACCACCCTTCTGGGCCAGTTGCTTGGTTGCCATCGATGCAGCGACCTTGAACGCCATCTCGTTGGAGTCGACGTCATGGTAGGAACCGTCAAACACGGTAGCCTTCAGGCCGATCAGCGGATAGCCGGCAACAACGCCGTTCTTCATCTGCTCTTCGATACCCTTCTGGATCGCCGGAATGTATTCCTTAGGAACCACACCACCAACAACTTCGTTGGTGAAAACCAGACCTTCGGTGATGTTGCCTTTTTCGTCGGCATCCGGTTCGGAGAAGCGGATCCAGCAGTGACCGAACTGACCACGACCACCCGACTGACGAACGAACTTGCCTTCGATCTCGACGTTGGACTTGGTGATCTTCTCGCGGTACGAAACCTGCGGCTTGCCGATGTTGGCCTCAACGTTGAACTCGCGCTTCATGCGGTCAACGAGAATGTCCAGGTGCAGCTCACCCATACCGGAGATGATGGTCTGACCGGTTTCTTCATCGGTCTTGACGCGGAACGACGGGTCTTCCTGAGCCAGCTTGCCCAGTGCGATGCCCATCTTCTCCTGGTCCTGCTTGGTTTTCGGCTCAACGGAGAGCGAAATCACAGGCTCAGGGAAATCCATACGCTCGAGGATGATCGGCTTGTCGGCGTTGCACAGGGTATCACCGGTAGTGACGTCCTTCATGCCGATCAGAGCGGCGATATCGCCCGCACGCACTTCCTTGATTTCTTCACGCTGGTTGGCGTGCATCTGCACCATACGACCAACGCGCTCTTTCTTGCCCTTGACCGAGTTGATGACGGAGTCACCGGAGGTCAGGAAGCCCGAGTAAACGCGAACGAAGGTCAGAGTACCCACGAACGGGTCGGTGGCAATCTTGAACGCCAGCGCCGAGAACGGCTCGTCGTCATCAGCGTGACGCTCGTCGTACTGCTCTGGCTTGACTTCGTCTTTCGGCACGTCGATCAGATCAGGGTGAATACCCTTGATCGCAGGGATCTCGGTCGGAGCAGGCAGGAAGTCGATAACAGCGTCGAGAACCAGGGGAACACCCTTGTTCTTGAACGACGAACCGCAGACAGCCGGAACGATCTCGCTAGCCAGGGTGCGCGCACGCAGGCCTGCCTTGATCTCTTCGACGGACAGCTCACCTTCTTCAAGGTACTTGTTCATCAGTTCTTCGCTGGCTTCGGCAGCAGCCTCGACCATGTTGTTGCGCCACTCGTTGGCCAGTTCTACCAGATGCGCAGGAATTTCTTCCTCACGATAGGTAGTGCCCTTGTCGTCTTCGTTCCAGTAGATAGCCTTCATCTTGATCAGATCAACCTGACCTTCGAAGTTATCTTCAGCACCGATGGCCAGCTGGACCGGAACCGGGGTGTGACCCAGACGGTTCTTGATCTGGCCGACAACGCGCAGGAAGTCCGCGCCGGCGCGGTCCATCTTGTTCACGTAAACAACACGTGGAACGCCGTACTTGTTGGCTTGACGCCATACGGTTTCGGACTGAGGCTCGACACCGGAGGTGCCGCAGAAAACAACGACAGCGCCGTCGAGTACGCGCAGGGAACGTTCTACTTCAATGGTGAAGTCAACGTGACCCGGTGTATCGATAACGTTTACGCGATAGTTGTCATACTGACCACGGGAACCTTTCCAGAAAGTGGTAACAGCAGCGGAAGTAATGGTAATACCCCGCTCCTGCTCCTGCACCATCCAGTCGGTGGTCGCGGCGCCATCATGCACCTCGCCCATTTTGTGGCTCAGACCTGTGTAAAACAGGATCCGCTCGGTAGTAGTGGTCTTGCCCGCGTCAACGTGAGCACAGATACCAATGTTACGGTAGCGGTTGATTGCAGTAGTACGAGCCATAAAGCCCTCGCAAAATTAGTGAAGCTAAAATTAGAAGCGGTAGTGCGAGAAAGCCTTGTTAGCTTCGGCCATACGGTGCACGTCTTCACGCTTCTTAACAGCAGCACCTTTACCTTCAGCAGCATCCAGCAGTTCGCCAGCCAAACGCAGAGCCATGGACTTCTCGCCGCGCTTGCGGGCGAAGTCTACCAGCCAGCGCATTGCCAGAGCGTTACGACGCGAAGGACGAACTTCGACCGGAACCTGGTAAGTAGCACCGCCAACACGGCGCGACTTCACTTCGACCAGCGGAGCGATGGCGTCGAGTGCTTTTTCGAAGAGTTCCAGGGGATCGGTGCCGGTCTTGCGAGCTGCAACGGTTTCCAGGGCACCATAAACGATACGTTCGGCAACGGCTTTCTTGCCGCTTTCCATAACGTGGTTCATGAATTTGGCGAGGATTTGGCTTCCGTATTTCGGATCGTCCAGAATCTCACGCTTTGCTGCTACGCGACGTCTTGGCATTGATAAGCCCTCAAACGGTCTTCAGGTTAGTTCGGGACAGATCCGCGAGGATGCGCGCCCGACCTTACTCTTATCGACTCAGTAAAATAAAAAACTGCAAAACGACCGATTACTTCGGACGCTTGGTACCGTACTTCGAACGACCCTGGTTACGACCTTTAACGCCGGAAGTATCCAAGGAGCCGCGAACGGTGTGGTAACGAACACCTGGCAAGTCTTTTACACGACCGCCACGGATCAGAACCACGCTGTGCTCTTGCAGGTTGTGGCCTTCACCACCGATGTACGAGGAAACCTCGAAACCGTTGGTCAGACGCACACGGCATACTTTACGCAGTGCCGAGTTAGGTTTTTTCGGCGTAGTGGTGTACACACGGGTGCACACGCCACGACGTTGCGGGCAGTTCTGCAGCGCAGGCACGTCGGATTTCTCGACGATACGCTTACGCGGCTGACGTACCAGCTGGTTGATAGTTGCCATCTACTAGCTCCACTGTTGTCTTGCGACGCTATTGTCTTGCAAGAAAAGCAAAATGGCAGGAACGGATTCCCGCCAAATTTAGGGGATCAAGAGTCTAAAGAGGATCTTGCCCCCAGTCAAGGCAAGGCCCCGACCTCCCCGCCCATCGAACTTCGACAAACTGTCTCGATTCGATGAACGGCGCGATCAGGGCCTCAGCTCATTTATCGCAGAACTCAGTTACCGCTCGAGTTCAGCGCTTCGGTCAGTGCAGCTTCCACTTCACTGGCGCTTACGCGCAACGGTTTGTCCGCATCACGACGACGCTTGCGCTCGCTGTGATAAGCCAGACCGGTACCGGCCGGGATCAGACGACCCACGACCACGTTTTCTTTCAGGCCGCGCAGGTAATCGCGCTTGCCGGTTACCGCCGCTTCGGTCAGTACGCGGGTGGTTTCCTGGAAGGAAGCCGCCGATATGAACGATTCGGTCGACAACGACGCCTTGGTGATACCCAGCAGAACTCGGGTGAACTTGGCGACAAACTTGTCTTCCGCATTCAGACGCTCGTTCTCTACCAGTACGTGAGTCAGTTCCATCTGGTCGCCCTTGATGAAGCTGGAATCGCCGGATTCAGAGATCTCAACCTTACGCAGCATCTGACGCAGAATGGTCTCGATGTGCTTGTCGTTGATCTTCACGCCTTGCAGACGGTAAACGTCCTGGATTTCGTTCACGATGTACTTGGCCAGCGCGCTGACACCCAGCAGACGCAGGATGTCGTGAGGATCGCTCGGGCCGTCGGAGATAACTTCGCCGCGGTTTACCTGTTCGCCTTCGAACACGTTCAGGTGACGCCACTTCGGAATCAGCTCTTCGTACGGATCGCTACCGTCGTTCGGAGTGATGACCAGACGGCGCTTGCCCTTGGTCTCTTTACCGAACGCGATGGTGCCGCTGACTTCAGCCAGAATCGACGCCTCTTTTGGACGACGGGCTTCGAACAGGTCGGCTACACGCGGCAGACCACCGGTGATGTCGCGAGTCTTCGAAGTCTCTTGCGGAATACGCGCAACAACGTCACCCACTGCGATCTGAGCACCATCCGCCACACCAACCAAAGCGTTGGCAGGCAGGAAGTACTGAGCCGGAACGTCGGTACCTGGCAACAACAGATCCTTGCCGTTGGCATCGACCATCTTCACGGCAGGACGAATATCCTTGCCGGCAGCCGGACGATCTTTCGGATCGAGCACTTCGATGTTGGTCATACCGGTCAATTCGTCGGTCTGACGCTTGATCGTGATGCCTTCTTCCATGCCCACGAAGGTCACAGTACCTTTCATCTCGGTAACGATCGGGTGAGTGTGCGGATCCCACTTGGCCACGATGGCACCAGCGTCGACCTTGTCACCTTCTTTAACCGAAATCACCGCACCGTATGGCAGCTTGTAACGCTCGCGCTCACGACCGAAGTCATCTGCGATCGCCAGCTCACCGGAACGCGACACAGCAACCAGGTTGCCATCCACACGCTCAACGTGCTTCAGGTTGTGCAGACGGACGGTACCGCCATTCTTCACCTGAACGCTGTCGGCCGCGGAAGTACGGCTCGCCGCACCACCGATGTGGAACGTACGCATCGTCAGCTGGGTACCCGGCTCACCGATGGACTGGGCAGCGATTACGCCAACCGATTCACCGATGTTCACCAGGTGACCACGAGCCAGGTCACGGCCGTAGCACTTGGCGCAGATGCCGTAGCGGGTTTCGCAGCTGATAGGCGAACGCACGATCACTTCGTCGATGCTGTTCAGCTCGATGAACTCGACCCACTTCTCGTCTACCAGGGTGCCCGCAGGAACGATGACGTCCTCGGTGCCCGGCTTGAATACGTCACGGGCAATGACACGACCCAGTACACGTTCACCCAACGGTTCTACAACGTCGCCGCCTTCAATGTGCGGAGTCATCACCAGGCCGTGCTCGGTGCCGCAATCGATCTCGGTCACGACCAGATCCTGCGCCACGTCTACCAGACGACGAGTCAGGTAACCGGAGTTAGCGGTTTTCAACGCGGTATCCGCCAGACCCTTACGAGCACCGTGGGTCGAGATGAAGTACTGGAGTACGCTCAGACCTTCACGGAAGTTCGCGGTAATCGGCGTTTCGATGATGGAACCGTCCGGCTTGGCCATCAGACCACGCATACCGGCCAGCTGACGAATCTGTGCTGCGGAACCCCGCGCACCCGAGTCGGCCATCATGTACATCGAGTTGAACGATTCCTGCTCGACTTCGTCACCGTGACGGTCGATGACTTTCTCTTTCGAGAGGTTGGCCATCATCGCCTTGGAAACTTCGTCGTTCGCTTTCGACCAAAGGTCGATCACTTTGTTGTACTTCTCGCCCTGGGTTACCAGGCCGGAGGCGTACTGGCTCTCGATTTCTTTCACTTCATCGGTGGCAGCACCGATGATGCGAGCTTTCTCGTCCGGGATGACGAAGTCGTTCACACCGATGGAAACACCGGAAATGGTCGAATAGGCGAAACCGGTGTACATCAACTGGTCAGCGAAGATCACGGTCTCTTTCAGACCCACCACGCGGTAGCACTGGTTGATCAGCTTGGAGATCGCCTTTTTCTTCATCGGCAGGTTGACGACGTCGAACGACAGACCATTTGGCACAACCTGGAACAGCAGCGCACGGCCGACGGTGGTGTCGACGATACGGGTGTTGTTAACGCTGTTGCCGTCACGGTCGTTCACGGTTTCGTTGATACGAACCTTGATCTTGGCGTGCAGTGCGGCTTCGCCGGCACGGAACACACGGTCAACTTCCTGCAGATCCGCGAACACACGACCTTCGCCCTTGGCGTTGATCGCTTCACGAGTCATGTAGTACAGACCCAGTACAACGTCCTGCGACGGAACGATGATTGGCTCACCGTTGGCTGGCGACAGAATGTTGTTGGTCGACATCATCAACGCACGCGCTTCGAGCTGGGCTTCCAGTGTCAGCGGTACGTGCACGGCCATTTGGTCGCCGTCGAAGTCGGCGTTGTACGCGGCGCAGACCAGAGGGTGCAGCTGAATAGCCTTACCTTCGATCAGTACCGGTTCAAACGCCTGGATACCCAGACGGTGGAGGGTCGGTGCACGGTTGAGAAGAACCGGGTGTTCGCGAATCACTTCAGCGAGAACGTCCCAGACCTCTGGCAGTTCGCGCTCGACCATTTTCTTGGCCGCTTTGATGGTGGTCGCCAGACCACGCATTTCCAGCTTGCCGAAAATGAACGGTTTGAACAGCTCCAGAGCCATCTTCTTCGGCAGACCGCACTGGTGCAGACGCAGGGTCGGACCTACGGTAATTACCGAACGACCGGAGTAGTCAACGCGCTTACCGAGCAGGTTCTGACGGAAACGACCCTGCTTACCCTTGATCATGTCGGCCAGGGATTTCAGAGGACGCTTGTTCGAACCGGTGATGGCGCGGCCACGACGACCGTTGTCGAGCAGTGCATCGACAGCTTCCTGCAACATACGCTTTTCGTTGCGCACGATGATGTCCGGAGCGGACAGATCCAGCAGGCGCTTCAAACGGTTGTTACGGTTGATCACTCGACGATACAGATCGTTGAGGTCGGAAGTCGCGAAGCGACCGCCATCCAGTGGAACCAGTGGACGCAGATCCGGCGGCAGAACCGGCAGAACGGTCAGCACCATCCACTCTGGCAGGTTGCCGGACCCCTGGAAGGCTTCCATCAACTTCAGACGCTTGGACAGCTTCTTGATCTTGGTTTCAGAGTTGGTTTGCGGAATCTCTTCACGCAGACGGCCAATCTCGTGTTCCAGGTCGATAGCGTGCAGCAGTTCGCGGACAGCTTCGGCACCCATGCGGGCGTCGAAATCGTCACCGAATTCTTCCAGCGCTTCGAAGTATTGCTCGTCGTTCAGCAGCTGACCTTTTTCAAGCGTGGTCATGCCCGGATCGATAACGACATAGCTCTCGAAGTAGAGAACGCGTTCGATATCGCGCAGGGTCATGTCCATCAGCAGGCCGATACGGGACGGCAGCGATTT
Organism: Pseudomonas sp. BW7P1; assembly: GCF_024981055.1. Classification (NCBI taxonomy): domain Bacteria; kingdom Pseudomonadati; phylum Pseudomonadota; class Gammaproteobacteria; order Pseudomonadales; family Pseudomonadaceae; genus Pseudomonas; species Pseudomonas sp. BW7P1. Next base: position 5,648,010 of record NZ_CP103374.1, read on the forward strand.
CAGGAACCAGATATGGGCAACCGGCGAAGCCAGTTCGATGTGCGCCATGCGCTCACGACGAACCTTGGCCAGTGCAACTTCAACGCCGCACTTCTCGCAGATCACACCACGATGCTTCAAGCGCTTGTACTTACCGCACAGGCACTCGTAATCCTTTACCGGGCCAAAGATCTTGGCGCAGAACAGACCGTCACGCTCAGGCTTGAACGTACGGTAGTTGATGGTTTCCGGTTTTTTAACTTCACCGAACGACCACGAGCGGATCATCTCAGGCGAGGCCAATCCGATACGGATGGCGTCGAACTCTTCGACTTGACCCTGGTTTTTCAGCAAATTCAGTAGGTCTTTCAAGGCCTTTCCTCCTGGCGGAGCAGAGAGCGGGCAGTCCTGCCCCGCTCTCGATCGCGTCACGTGTTATTCGGTTTCCAGATCGATATCGATGCCGAGGGAACGAATTTCCTTGATCAACACGTTGAAGGACTCGGGCATGCCCGGCTCCATACGGTGATCGCCGTCCACGATGTTTTTGTACATCTTGGTCCGACCGTTCACATCGTCCGACTTCACTGTGAGCATTTCTTGCAGAGTGTAAGCAGCACCGTATGCTTCCAGTGCCCAGACCTCCATCTCCCCGAAACGCTGACCACCGAACTGCGCCTTGCCACCCAGCGGTTGCTGGGTAACCAGGCTGTACGAACCGGTAGAACGCGCGTGCATCTTGTCGTCTACCAAGTGGTTCAGCTTCAGCATGTACATGTAGCCAACGGTAACTGGACGCTCGAACTTGTTGCCGGTACGGCCGTCGGTCAGCTGCATCTGGCCGCTTTCTGGCAGATCCGCCAGTTTCAGCATGGCCTTGATTTCAACTTCCTTGGCACCGTCGAACACCGGAGTGGCCATAGGAACGCCGCCACGCAGGTTCTTCGCCAGATCCAGGATCTCCTGATCGGAGAAACTGTCCAGATCTTCGTTGCGACCGCCGATCTGGTTGTAGATCTCGTCCAGGAAAGTACGCAGCTCAGCGACCTTGCGCTGCTCTTCGACCATCCGGTTGATCTTCTCGCCCAAGCCCTTGGCTGCAAGGCCCAGGTGGGTTTCAAGGATCTGACCGACGTTCATACGCGAAGGTACGCCCAGCGGGTTCAGGACTACGTCGACCGGGGTGCCATTGGCATCGTGCGGCATGTCTTCAACCGGCATGATCACAGAGACCACACCCTTGTTACCGTGACGACCGGCCATCTTGTCGCCCGGCTGGATGCGACGACGGATTGCCAGATAAACCTTGACGATCTTCAGTACGCCCGGAGCCAGGTCATCGCCCTGCTGCAGCTTGCGCTTCTTGTCTTCGAACTTGTCGTCCAGCAGCCGGCGGCGATCAACGATGTAGGCCTGAGCCTTCTCGAGCTGCTCGTTCAGAGCATCTTCAGCCATACGCAGTTTGAACCACTGACCATGCTCGAGACCGTCGAGCACTTCGTCGGTGATGTCCTGACCTTTCTTCAGACCCGCGCCGCCTTCGGCCTTGTGGCCTACCAGAGCGGAACGCAGACGTTCGAAGGTTGCGCCTTCAACGATGCGGAACTCTTCGTTCAGATCCTTGCGGATCTCGTCCAGCTGGGACTTTTCGATCGACAGGGCACGGCTGTCGCGCTCAACGCCATCACGGGTGAAAACCTGAACGTCGATGACAGTACCTTTGGTGCCGGTCGGCACGCGCAGGGAAGTGTCTTTAACGTCGCTGGCCTTCTCACCGAAAATTGCGCGAAGCAGCTTTTCTTCCGGCGTCAGTTGAGTCTCGCCTTTCGGAGTGACCTTACCGACCAGAATGTCGCCCGGGCCGACTTCGGCACCTACGTAAACGATACCGGCTTCGTCCAGTTTGTTCAGTGCAGCTTCACCCACGTTCGGGATGTCCGCAGTGATTTCCTCTGGGCCAAGCTTGGTGTCACGAGCCACACAGGTCAGTTCCTGGATGTGGATCGTGGTGAAGCGGTCTTCCTGAACCACACGCTCGGACAGGCAGATGGAGTCTTCGAAGTTGAAGCCGTTCCATGCCATGAACGCGATGCGCATGTTCTGACCGAGAGCGAGTTCACCCATATCGGTGGACGGACCGTCGGCCATGATGTCGCCGCGTTGAACGCGATCACCCTTGCTCACCAGCGGACGCTGGTTGATGCAGGTGTTCTGGTTCGAACGGGTGTACTTGGTCAGGTTGTAGATGTCGACACCCGCTTCGCCGGTTTCAACTTCGTCATCGGCAACACGGACCACGATACGGCTGGCATCCACGGAGTCGATCACGCCGCCGCGGCGAGCCACGACGCAAACGCCGGAGTCGCGAGCCACGTTACGTTCCATGCCGGTACCTACCAGCGGCTTGTCGGCACGCAGGGTTGGTACAGCCTGACGCTGCATGTTCGAACCCATCAACGCACGGTTGGCGTCGTCGTGCTCGAGGAACGGAATCAGCGACGCCGCAACCGAAACGACCTGCTTCGGCGAAACGTCCATCAAGGTGACTTCTTCAGGCGCCTTGACGGTGAACTCGTTCAGGTGACGAACGGCAACCAGCTCGTCGACCAGGCGTTTCTGCTCGTTCATGGTCGCCGAAGCCTGCGCGATCACATGATCGGCTTCTTCAATAGCGGACAGGAACACGATGTCGTCGGTGACCACACCCTCTTTCACCACACGGTACGGGCTCTCGAGGAAGCCGTACTGGTTGGTGCGTGCATAAGCAGCCAGCGAGTTGATCAGACCGATGTTCGGACCTTCCGGCGTTTCAATCGGGCAAACACGACCGTAGTGGGTCGGGTGAACGTCGCGGACTTCGAAGCCTGCACGCTCACGAGTCAGACCACCAGGGCCGAGTGCAGAAACGCGACGCTTGTGGGTGATCTCGGACAGCGGGTTGTTCTGGTCCATGAACTGCGACAGCTGGCTGGAACCGAAGAACTCTTTCACCGCCGCCGCAACCGGCTTGGCGTTGATCAGGTCCTGCGGCATCAGGCCTTCGCTTTCGGCCATCGACAGACGCTCCTTGACCGCGCGCTCAACGCGTACAAGGCCAACACGGAACTGGTTCTCGGCCATTTCGCCTACGCAGCGAACACGGCGGTTACCCAAGTGGTCGATGTCATCGACGATGCCTTTGCCGTTACGGATATCGACCAGGGTCTTCAGGACCGCAACGATATCTTCCTTGCTCAGGACACCGGAACCTTCGATCTCGGTGCGACCGATACGGCGGTTGAACTTCATCCGGCCGACCGCAGAGAGGTCATAACGCTCAGCGCTGAAGAACAGGTTGTTGAACAGCGTTTCGGCAGCGTCTTTGGTTGGCGGCTCGCCTGGACGCATCATGCGATAGATCTCGACCAGCGCTTCCAATTGGTTGCCGGTGGAGTCGATCTTCAGCGTGTCGGAGATGAACGGACCGCAGTCGATGTCGTTGGTGTACAGGGTTTCAAGACGAACCACACCAGCCTTGGCGACTTTCGCCAGAACTTCGGTTGTCAGCTCGGTGTTGCACTCTGCCAGGATCTCACCGGTTGCCGGATGCACGATGACCTTGGCGGTGGTGCGACCCAGAACATAGTCCAGAGGTACATCCAGCTCCTTGATCCCGGCTTTTTCCAGCTGGTTGATGTGACGGGCAGTGATACGACGACCCTGCTCGACAATCACCTTGCCATTGCCGTCCTGGATGTCGAGGACCGCTACTTCACCACGCAGGCGCTGAGGCACCAGCTCCAGGCTCAGGCTTTCGCCCTTAACGTGGAATACGTTGGTGGTGTAGAAGGCGTCCAGTACTTCTTCGGTGGTATAGCCGAGCGCGCGCAGCAATACCGAAGCCGGCAGTTTGCGGCGACGGTCGATACGTACGAATACGCAGTCTTTCGGGTCGAATTCGAAGTCCAGCCACGAACCGCGGTAAGGAATGATGCGTGCGGAGTACAGCAGTTTGCCGGAGCTGTGCGTCTTGCCACGGTCGTGGTCGAAGAACACGCCCGGGGAGCGGTGCAACTGGGAAACGATCACACGCTCGGTACCGTTGATTACGAAGGTACCGTTCTCAGTCATCAGGGGGATTTCACCCATGTAGACTTCTTGCTCTTTGATGTCCTTGATCGCTTTGTTCGACGATTCTTTGTCGAAAATGATCAGGCGCACTTTTACCCGCAAAGGTACGGCGAAAGTTACACCGCGCAATACGCATTCTTTGACATCAAATGCCGGTTCGCCCAGGCGATAACCGACGTACTCCAGCGCAGCATTGCCGGAGTAGCTGATGATCGGGAAAACGGATTTGAAGGCCGCATGCAGGCCCACGTCGCGGAACTGATCTTTAGTCGCTCCCGCTTGCAAGAATTCACGATACGAATCCAGCTGGATGGCCAGGAGGTAAGGCACATCCATGACGTCCGGCAACTTGCTAAAGTCCTTGCGGATACGTTTTTTCTCAGTATATGAGTAAGCCATCAGCGTTCCCCAGCTTGGTCACCTGCTTGTTTGGCCCCTCCCGGCGGGAGCAGCCAGAAAATCGTGCAAACCCCATGGTTTGCGCCACCACATCGGGTGGTTTCAGCTCGTTATCAGCACCGACCTGGTCGGTCGCCAATAACGGAAAAAGGCCGGTGGCATAAGCCACCAGCCATCAGCCTGTCGCTTGACGCTCGGGCTGGAGGAGCAAAGTCGATGCTTACTTCAGCTCGACTTTAGCGCCTGCTTCTTCCAGCTTCTTCTTGGCGTCTTCAGCGGCTTCTTTCGAAACGCCTTCAGCTACAACCTGAGGAGCGCCGTCGACTTTCTCTTTGGCTTCTTTCAGGCCCAGACCGGTCAGTTCACGAACTGCCTTGATCACGTTTACTTTCTTGTCGCCGGCTTCAACCAGAACAACGTTGAACTCGGTTTGCTCTTCAGCAGCAGCGGCAGCACCAGCAGCTGGACCAGCAGCTACGGCAGCAGCAGCGGTCACGCCGAAGGTTTCTTCCATTGCCTTGATCAGCTCAACGATTTCCATTACGGATTTCTGGCCGATCGCTTCGATGATTTGCTCGTTAGTCAGAGACATGACTCAATTCCTGAATTGGGGGACAGCCTGTGCGGCCATCGAAATAAACAAAAAACGCGAGAGAGGAAACGCTCAGCCTCAGGCTGCAGCAGCTTCTTTCTGGTCGCGAATTGCCGCCAGAGTACGAGCCAATTTGCTGGTAGCGCCTTGAATCACGCTCATCAGCTGAGAAATTGCTTCGTCGCGGGTCGGCAGAGTTGCCAATACGTCGATCTGGTTAGCTGCGAGGAACTTGCCCTCGAACGCAGCTGCCTTGATTTCGAACTTGTCCTGACCCTTTGCGAACTCTTTGAAGATACGGGCAGCAGCGCCCGGGTGTTCTTTCGAGAATGCAATCAGGGTCGGGCCTTTGAACACGTCGTTGAGAACCGAGTACTCGGTGCCTTCAACGGCGCGCTTGAGCAGGGTGTTACGCACGACACGTACATAAACACCAGCTTCGCGGGCCTCTTTACGGAGTCCGGTCATCGCGCCTACTGTTACGCCACGGGCATCGGCCACGACAGCGGACAGAGCGACTTTGGCAGCCTCGTTGACTTCAGCGACGATGGCCTTCTTGTCTTCGAGTTTAATTGCCACGGGTTTAACTCCTGCTTGTTACCGTTTCATTCGATCGAAACCGAATGTCGTTTTGGTGTCTGATTCGGTAAGGAATCGGGAGCACCATCTGCGTAGGCTTGATGGTTTAAGACTTGCGTCGCCTACGGTCTTGGATAGCCCCCGCCAGGCAGGGACCCCAATTTTTTTCAATTGACGCGAACAACCGCGTCAACGCTTGTCTTACGCGTTCAGCGAGCTCTGGTCGATGACCAGGCCTGGACCCATGGTGGTGCTCAGGGTAACGCGCTTGACGTAGATACCTTTCGAGGAAGCTGGCTTGATACGCTTCAGATCAGCGATCAGAGCTTCAACGTTTTCCTTCAGCTTGCCAGCTTCGAAGCCGACCTTGCCAACGGAAGTGTGGATGATGCCGTTTTTGTCGGTGCGATAACGAACCTGACCAGCCTTGGCGTTTTTGACCGCGTTGGCTACGTCTGGCGTTACGGTACCGACTTTCGGGTTAGGCATCAGGCCACGTGGACCGAGGATCTGACCCAGTTGACCTACAACGCGCATGGCATCCGGGGATGCAATCACTACGTCGTAGTTCAGGTCGCCACCTTTCATTTCGGCAGCCAGGTCATCCATGCCTACACGGTCAGCGCCGGCAGCCAGAGCGGCTTCAGCAGCTGGACCCTGGGTGAATACGGCAACGCGAACGGTCTTGCCAGTGCCATGCGGCAGCACAGTAGCGCTACGAACGACCTGATCAGATTTACGCGGATCCACACCCAGGTTAACGGCGATGTCAAAAGACTCGACGAACTTGGCAGCTGGCAGCGAAGCCAGCAGAGTTGCGGCCTCTTCGAAGTTGTAGGCCTTGCCTGCTTCGATTTTTTCGGCAATAGCCTTTTGGCGCTTGGTCAGCTTAGCCATTACACACCCTCCACGTTAAGGCCCATGCTACGAGCAGAACCGGCGATAGTACGCACGGCTGCATCCATATCAGCTGCAGTCAGATCCGCGTTTTTGGTTTTCGCGATTTCTTCCAGCTGAGCACGGGTAACAGTGCCAACCTTAACGGTGTTCGGACGAGCGGAGCCGCTGGTCAGACCGGCCGCCTTCTTCAGCAGAACCGAAGCAGGGGTGGATTTGGTTTCGAAAGTGAAGCTGCGGTCGCTGTAGACAGTGATGATCACTGGAGTCGGCAGACCAGCTTCCAGACCCTGGGTACGGGCGTTGAAAGCCTTGCAGAACTCCATGATGTTCACGCCGTGCTGACCCAAAGCAGGGCCAACAGGTGGGCTTGGGTTAGCCTGAGCGGCCTTCACTTGCAGCTTGATGTAAGCGGTAATCTTCTTGGCCATGAGGCACTCCAATTACGGGTTCGAACGCCTCGAGAGGCTCCCCGGTTACTTGCGCGTTTATCCCAGTGACGACAAAACCCCACAGCCTAGGGCTGCGGGGTTGGGATGCTTGCTCAGTTAGACCTTTTCGACCTGACTGAACTCCAACTCTACCGGGGTAGAGCGACCGAAAATGAGCACAGCCACTTGGATCCGGCTCTTCTCGTAGTTAACTTCTTCAACGACACCATTAAAGTCTGCAAACGGTCCGTCATTGACGCGAACAGTTTCGCCCGGCTCAAACAGCGTCTTCGGCTTCGGCTTGTCACTGCCGTCAGCAACGCGACGCAGGATAGCTTCCGCTTCTTTATCAGTGATCGGTGCAGGCTTGTCAGCGGTACCACCGATAAAGCCCATCACACGAGGAGTATCCTTGACCAAGTGCCAAGTACCCTCATTCATATCCATCTGAACCAGCACATAACCTGGGAAGAATTTGCGCTCACTCTTGCGCTTCTGGCCATTACGCATCTCAACCACTTCTTCAGTGGGAACCAGAATTTCGCCGAAGCCATCTTCCATGCCAGCCAGCTTTACGCGCTCAATCAGCGAGCGCATGACATGCTTCTCGTAACCCGAGTAAGCATGCACAACGTACCAACGCTTAGCCACGAGACACCCTTAGCCGACAATCAAGGAAACGAGCCAACCCAGCAGGGAATCAAGCCCCCACAACAACAACGCCATAACCAAAACAACAGCCACAACGATCAACGTGGTCTGAGTGGTTTCTTGACGGGTTGGCCATACGACTTTACGAATTTCGGTGCGAGCTTCCTTAACCAGTACAAAGAAAGACTTGCCCTTGGCAGTCTGCAGGCCTACAAAGGCAGCCACAGCAGCAATAACAAGCAAAGCGAGTACACGGTACAGGATCGGCGAAGCAGAATAATACTGATTGCCTACAACGCCAACAACCACCAAAGCGACCACTACAAGCCACTTAAGCAGATCGAAGCGAGAGCCTTGAGCTTCAGCTTTAGGAGTCATCTATGAGGATCCTGTGAAAAGAAAGCCAGACACACCTGGTGAATCTGGCAGGTCAGGAGGGAATCGAACCCCCAACCTACGGTTTTGGAGACCGTCGCTCTGCCAATTGAGCTACTGACCTAAAACAAAATCAGGCCGACCATTATGCCGGCCCGAAAAATACATTACAACTACTTACTCGATGATTTTGGCTACGACGCCAGCGCCGACGGTACGACCGCCTTCACGGATAGCGAAACGCAGACCATCTTCCATCGCGATGGTTTTGATCAGGGTAACAGTCATCTGAATGTTGTCACCTGGCATTACCATTTCAACACCTTCTGGCAGCTCGCAGTTACCGGTCACGTCAGTAGTACGGAAGTAGAACTGTGGACGGTAGCCTTTGAAGAACGGAGTGTGACGACCGCCTTCTTCCTTGCTCAGAACGTAAACTTCTGCGGTGAACTTGGTGTGCGGCTTAACCGAACCTGGCTTGACCAGAACCTGACCACGCTCAACGTCGTCACGCTTGGTACCACGCAGCAGAACGCCGCAGTTCTCGCCAGCACGGCCTTCGTCCAGCAGCTTGCGGAACATCTCAACACCGGTGCAGGTGGTGGTGGTGGTGTCACGCAGACCAACGATTTCCAGTGGATCCTGAACGCGAACGATACCGCGCTCGATACGACCGGTCACAACAGTACCGCGACCCGAGATCGAGAACACGTCTTCGATCGGCATCAGGAATGGCTGGTCGATAGCACGAACCGGCTCAGGGATGTAGGCATCCAGAGTCTCTACCAGCTTCTTGACAGCGGTAGTACCCATTTCGTTGTCGTCTTTGCCTTCCAGCGCCATACGAGCAGAACCGATGATGATCGGAGTGTCGTCACCTGGGAAGTCATAGGTGGACAGCAGGTCGCGAACTTCCATCTCAACCAGTTCCAGCAGCTCTGCGTCGTCTACCAGGTCAGCCTTGTTCAGGAAAACCACGATGTACGGAACACCTACCTGACGGGACAGCAGGATGTGCTCACGAGTTTGCGGCATCGGACCATCGGCAGCCGAGCAAACCAGGATCGCGCCGTCCATCTGGGCAGCACCGGTGATCATGTTCTTCACGTAGTCAGCGTGACCTGGGCAGTCAACATGAGCGTAGTGACGAATGTTCGAGTTGTACTCAACGTGCGCGGTGTTGATGGTGATACCGCGAGCTTTTTCTTCTGGAGCGCTGTCGATCTTGTCGAATTCGACTACGGCCGAACCGAAAACTTCGGAGCAGACGCGAGTCAGAGCAGCGGTCAGAGTGGTTTTACCGTGGTCAACGTGACCGATAGTTCCGACGTTGACGTGCGGTAGGGAACGATCAAATTTTTCCTTAGCCATCGATATCACCCCTAACAGAAGAAATAAGCAAACAACCCTAACCATTAAAACAAAGGCAGATATTTTCATATCTGCCTTGTTATATGGAGCTCTTGAGCGGATTTGAACCGCTGACCTCACCCTTACCAAGGGTGTGCTCTACCAACTGAGCTACAAGAGCGTAACACTTTTGCATATTCTGCAAACTTGGAGCGGGTAGCGGGAATCGAACCCGCATCATCAGCTTGGAAGGCTGAGGTTCTACCACTAAACTATACCCGCGGAGCCTGCAGCTCACGCTAAAATCTGGTGGAGGGAGAAGGATTCGAACCTTCGAAGTCGTAGACGTCAGATTTACAGTCTGATCCCTTTGGCCGCTCGGGAACCCCTCCTGATCAGGCCGGCATTCTATACTATGCCAAACCCTTGTCAAGCATTTTCTCATTTAAAAACTTGAGGTTAGCTGCATTGACATCGCCCCGCCGCGCTAACCTTTTCATGGTCTTCGCTGTGGAGCGGGCGCCATTCTATGCAAACTATTCGGTAGGTGCAACCCCCTCGCATAGCATTATTTTGTGTTTTAACTCATTGAATTCCTTGGAAAGGTTTTGCAGTTGAGCATCCCCCAGTGAACGCTGGGTCTCGGGCGTAATTCGAAACCAGTACAGGTCACTAGAAAGCTCCTTGGGTACTGGCAGCGCCTTCGCTCCGAACTCCGTCAAACGCTGTTCCAATGCCTGAGCGGAGTCCTGACGCACCAAACCACCTATATACAGACATTGCCCTTCAGCCCTCCCACCAGATCGTCTTTCACGCGAGACATCGCCTGCCTCGCTCAATAAACGAATATCCTGCTGCGAACCCCGATAGAGACTCAGAGGCGTTACATCCTTTGCGCGCAACGGAGCCTCTTGCTGATGCCAGACGTAATAAAAAATATTGAGTACCAGGAGCAGCAGAAACAACCAACGCATACAAACCTCAGGACAAAGGGCACGCCATAGCCAATCCCACGAATACCAGATCGGAAACAACCCGAGCATCTGGTGCTACATCAGAAACCAGCTCCGCATCCCCGCCAGTAATGAATACAGTGAAGGACTCCCCCCAGTAGGAGCGAGCCAACTCGAGCTGAGTTAACACGAACCCCCTCAGCATCAGCGAACAACCTCGCTCTACCGCTTCAACAGTGTTACGCCCGGGAGCCTTGCTGAGCAAGGCCTGCTCTGCGGCTTGATCCCCATAGCGAATCTTGCGTGTGTGTGTACGCAATTGGTTTCGCATGAGCGGCATACCAGGACAAATGAAGCCTCCCAGATGCTCGCCATCCAATGAAATGAAATCAGAAGTCACCGCTGTTCCGAAATCCAGCACCACACAGGCACCGCCGGCCAAATGAAAGCCGCCCAGCATCGCGAGCCAGCGATCAAGCCCCAGGCGTTCGTAGTCCTCATAACCATTCTTGACACCGGACATCTCAAGGGCGGGCGCAGCACAAACGACAGAAATACCAAACTCCCGCCTGAGCAACGCGATAAGTTCACTGGTTTCGTCGTCGGTTCTGACGCTGACGAGTCGACACTTACTTAATGAGATTCCCGGCGAGCGCAGCGCGTCGACCAGCGCCTTATCAGAATCAACCACGCCCTCCCTGACCAAAGTACCGGCCTGAGCTTGCAGTACGCGCCACTTGATAAAACTGTTGCCGCAGTCGAGCTCAAGAATCATCACGCAACCTCAAGCTGAGCTCGCCGCCACTAAAGACTTTTTCCACACCATCAACCTTCAGCCGAAGCGCACCCTGATTATCGATACCCAGCACCACGCCATTCACCTGAGCGGCACCTGCGGTCAGCTCAACCGATTGTGCCTGCCAGAGATGATTCGCCTCCCACTCTGCCCGAAGCGAAGTAAAACCGCCTGACTGATGGCGCTGCAAATAGAGCTGCAACTGCTTGCTCAACCCCACCACCAGATTATTACGATCGCAATTTCGACCCGACTCCAGGCGAATCGAGGTCCATTGCTGATCGACTTCATCAGCGGACTGCATGTTCACGTTGATACCAACTCCCATCACCACGTGACATACGTCTGCCGGATCCCCTACAAGCTCAAGCAGAATCCCGGCGATCTTCTTTCGACCAACGAGAACATCATTGGGCCACTTCAACCCTGCACCAGAAACCCCAACCGAACGCAGGGTTTGCATGACAGCAAGCCCCACGACCAGGCTCAAGCCCTCAAGCTGACGCATTCCGCCATCAATGCGCAATACGAGACTGTAATAAAGGTTCTCGGCAAATGGACTGACCCACTTTCGCCCCCTGCGCCCACGTCCGGCAATTTGTCGCTCAGCCAGCACTAGAAAAGGCGCCGCCTGACCACGATCGATCGCACGTAATGCTTCGGCGTTGGTAGAGTCGATTGAGTCAAAGAGACTGATAGGCCAGCCGACAAGATTTGCCTCAATTCTGGGCAAATCAAGCAATGTCAAAGGCGAAGCCAATTGATAACCTCGACCTCGAACTTTATGTATGGTCAGCCCGAGTTCGGCCTCCAAGTGCTGTAACTGCTTCCAGACCGCACTTCGACTGATTCCCAGAGCAACACCCAAAGTCTGACCAGAATGGAATCGACCATCCTTCAGAAGATTCAACAACCTCAGCATGCGGGCCTCACCTCACAATGAGGTCCGAATAATAGCCACGCACCGAGCCGTTGCATAGAAATCAAACAGCCGTTTTTCTGCGCGCAAAACAAAACCCCGACTGCTTTCGCAATCGGGGTTTCGGAATTTAATCTTGACGATGACCTACTCTCACATGGGGAAACCCCACACTACCATCGGCGATGCATCGTTTCACTTCTGAGTTCGGGATGGGATCAGGTGGTTCCAATGCTCTATGGTCGTCAAGAAATTCTGTGTGCCGAGTCGTGACAAGATGGCCTCGCTTCAGCAAATCGGGTATGTGACAGCCATCGGTGTTTGTGAACTCGAACTTTCGGTTCGTTTCGTCTTCACACACCGCAATCTGGCTTTTAAGCGCAAATTGCTTGGGTGTTATATGGTCAAGCCTCACGGGCAATTAGTATTGGTTAGCTCAACGCCTCACAGCGCTTACACACCCAACCTATCAACGTCGTAGTCTTCGACGGCCCTTCAGGGAACTCAAGGTTCCAGTGAGATCTCATCTTGAGGCAAGTTTCCCGCTTAGATGCTTTCAGCGGTTATCTTTTCCGAACATAGCTACCCGGCAATGCCACTGGCGTGACAACCGGAACACCAGAGGTTCGTCCACTCCGGTCCTCTCGTACTAGGAGCAGCCCCTCTCAAATCTCAAACGTCCACGGCAGATAGGGACCGAACTGTCTCACGACGTTCTAAACCCAGCTCGCGTACCACTTTAAATGGCGAACAGCCATACCCTTGGGACCGGCTTCAGCCCCAGGATGTGATGAGCCGACATCGAGGTGCCAAACACCGCCGTCGATATGAACTCTTGGGCGGTATCAGCCTGTTATCCCCGGAGTACCTTTTATCCGTTGAGCGATGGCCCTTCCATACAGAACCACCGGATCACTAAGACCTACTTTCGTACCTGCTCGACGTGTCTGTCTCGCAGTCAAGCGCGCTTTTGCCTTTATACTCTGCGACCGATTTCCGACCGGTCTGAGCGCACCTTCGTACTCCTCCGTTACTCTTTAGGAGGAGACCGCCCCAGTCAAACTACCCACCATACACTGTCCTCGATCCGGATAACGGACCTGAGTTAGAACCTCAAAGTTGCCAGGGTGGTATTTCAAGGATGGCTCCACGCAAACTGGCGTTCACGCTTCAAAGCCTCCCACCTATCCTACACAAGCAAATTCAAAGTCCAGTGCAAAGCTATAGTAAAGGTTCACGGGGTCTTTCCGTCTAGCCGCGGATACACTGCATCTTCACAGCGATTTCAATTTCACTGAGTCTCGGGTGGAGACAGCGCCGCCATCGTTACGCCATTCGTGCAGGTCGGAACTTACCCGACAAGGAATTTCGCTACCTTAGGACCGTTATAGTTACGGCCGCCGTTTACCGGGGCTTCGATCAAGAGCTTCGCGTTAGCTAACCCCATCAATTAACCTTCCGGCACCGGGCAGGCGTCACACCCTATACGTCCACTTTCGTGTTTGCAGAGTGCTGTGTTTTTAATAAACAGTCGCAGCGGCCTGGTATCTTCGACCGGCATGGGCTTACGGAGCAAGTCCTTCACCCTCACCGGCGCACCTTCTCCCGAAGTTACGGTGCCATTTTGCCTAGTTCCTTCACCCGAGTTCTCTCAAGCGCCTTGGTATTCTCTACCCAACCACCTGTGTCGGTTTGGGGTACGGTTCCTGGTTATCTGAAGCTTAGAAGCTTTTCTTGGAAGCATGGCATCAACCACTTCGTCGCCTGAAGGCAACTCGTCATCAGCTCTCGGCCTTAAGATCCCGGATTTACCTAAGATCTCAGCCTACCACCTTAAACTTGGACAACCAACGCCAAGCTGGCCTAGCCTTCTCCGTCCCTCCATCGCAATAACCAGAAGTACAGGAATATTAACCTGTTTTCCATCGACTACGCTTTTCAGCCTCGCCTTAGGGACCGACTAACCCTGCGTCGATTAACGTTGCGCAGGAAACCTTGGTCTTTCGGCGTGGGTGTTTTTCACACCCATTGTCGTTACTCATGTCAGCATTCGCACTTCTGATACCTCCAGCAAGCTTCTCAACTCACCTTCACAGGCTTACAGAACGCTCCTCTACCGCATCACTTGCGTGATACCCGTAGCTTCGGTGTATGGTTTGAGCCCCGTTACATCTTCCGCGCAGGCCGACTCGACTAGTGAGCTATTACGCTTTCTTTAAAGGGTGGCTGCTTCTAAGCCAACCTCCTAGCTGTCTAAGCCTTCCCACATCGTTTCCCACTTAACCATAACTTTGGGACCTTAGCTGACGGTCTGGGTTGTTTCCCTTTTCACGACGGACGTTAGCACCCGCCGTGTGTCTCCCATGCTCGGCACTTGCTGGTATTCGGAGTTTGCATCGGTTTGGTAAGTCGGGATGACCCCCTAGCCGAAACAGTGCTCTACCCCCAGCAGTGATACAT
>NZ_CP103374.1:5667500-6112952 GCF_024981055.1 Pseudomonas sp. BW7P1
CTGAACAACTGACACAAGATCAAGACGCTGCTGACGCGGTTCAAGCCACAAATGAACCAGTAGCCTCACCCTTCGCACAGATCGAAAACAGCGCCGAAGACGCACCTGAAACCGCCCAGGCCACACCAGCGCCTGCACCGGTCGCGCCTGAAAAGAAGGCTCCAGGCCACAGGGAAGTGATTGTCTCCAAGGGCGACACCCTTTCGACATTGTTCGAGAAGGTTGGCCTCCCCGCCGCTGCCGTGCACGAAGTTCTGGCCAGCGACAAACAAGCCAAGCAATTCAGTCAGCTCAAACACGGCCAGAAACTCGAATTCGAGCTCAATCCGCAAGGCCAACTGACCAATCTTCACAGCAAGGTCAGTGATGTTGAAACCATTACGCTCACCAAGAACGACAAGGGTTATGTCTTCAATCGAGTGACCGCCAAGCCAACGGTTCGCACTGCTTACGTCCACGGTGTGATCAACAGTTCACTATCCCAGTCGGCAGCCCGTGCCGGACTTTCCCACAGCCTGACCATGGACATGGCCAGCGTATTCGGCTACGACGTCGACTTCGCCCAGGATATCCGCCAGGGTGACGAGTTCGATGTGATCTACGAACAGAAAGTGGTGAATGGCAAAGCCGTCGGCAACGGTCCGATCCTGTCCGCCCGCTTCACCAACCGCGGCAAGACCTACACCGCCGTGCGCTACACCAATAAGCAAGGCAACAGCAGCTACTACACCGCTGATGGCAACAGCATGCGCAAGGCGTTCATCCGCACCCCGGTAGACTTCGCCCGTATCAGCTCCAAGTTTTCCATGGGCCGCAAACACCCGATTCTCAACAAGATCCGCGCCCACAAAGGTGTCGACTACGCCGCTCCACGCGGTACGCCAATCAAGGCTGCCGGTGACGGCAAAGTACTGTTGGCCGGTCGTCGCGGTGGTTACGGCAACACCGTGATCATTCAGCACGGCAACACCTACCGTACGCTGTACGGCCACATGCAAGGCTTCGCCAAAGGCGTGAAAACCGGCGGTACCGTCAAGCAGGGCCAGGTGATCGGTTATATCGGCACCACCGGCCTCTCCACCGGACCGCACCTGCACTATGAGTTCCAGGTCAACGGCGTTCACGTCGACCCATTGGGCCAGAAGCTACCGATGGCCGATCCGATCGCCAAATCCGAGCGTGCGCGCTTCCTGGCACAGAGCCAACCGCTGATGGCCCGCATGGACCAAGAGAAGGCCACCATGCTGGCCTCGAGCAAGCGCTAAGCCATGGCTCTTTATATCGGCGTGATGTCCGGAACCAGTCTCGACGGTCTGGACATCGCCCTGATCGAGCAAACCTCGGCAATCAACCTGATCGCCACACATTACATCCCCATGCCTGAACCCCTGCGCGCCGAGCTGCTTGGCTTGTGCGCCAGCGGTCCCGACGAAATCGCCCGCTCGGCGATCGCCCAGCAGAACTGGGTAAAGCTTGCGGCCGAAGGTATCCACGCCCTGCTCGAGCAGCAACAACTCGAACCGCAAGCCATTCGCGCGATTGGCAGCCATGGCCAGACCATTCGCCATGAGCCTGCACGCGGTTTCACCGTACAGATCGGCAATCCTGCCCTGCTGACCGAGCTGACCGGGATTACCGTTGTCAGCGACTTCCGCAGTCGTGACGTGGCGGCCGGCGGCCAGGGCGCCCCTCTGGTTCCTGCCTTCCATGAAGCGTTGTTCGAAGAGCGTACCGGCAACCGTGCCGTTCTGAATGTCGGAGGTTTCAGCAATATCAGCCTGATCGAGCCGAACAAACCTGTAGCCGGATTCGACTGCGGCCCCGGGAATGTTCTGATGGATGCGTGGATTCACCGAGAGCGTGGCGAGAACTATGATCGCAACGGTCAATGGGCAGCCAGTGGCAGAGTTGAGCCTGTTCTCCTCAACGCATTGCTGAGCGATCCGTTCTTCTCAACGAAAGGCCCGAAGAGCACCGGCCGGGAAGTGTTCAACCTGCCCTGGCTTGAACGGCAACTGTCGCGCTTGCCGGAGTTCGCCCCTGAAAACGTACAGGCGACACTGCTCGACCTGACAGCTCTGACCATCGTCGAATCGCTGCAAAGTGCCCAATCGAATACTGAAGAGCTTCTGGTCTGCGGCGGCGGCGCCCACAACGCTGCGCTGATGAAGCGTCTTGCCGACCTTCTGCCCAACACGAAGGTCGCCAGCACTGCGACCCACGGTGTAGATCCGGACTGGGTCGAAGCCATGGCCTTCGCCTGGCTCGCCCATTGTTGTCTCGAAGGCATAAGCGCCAATCGCCCCAGCGTCACTGGCGCCAAGGGGCTGCGCGTGCTTGGCGCCATCTATCCCAACTAGGACAAAACGCAAAAAACAAAACGCCGCAGACCGTGAGGTTCTGCGGCGTTTTGTTGTGTACGGTGAAGCGAGATCAGATCGAGAACGAAGAACCGCAACCACAAGTCGTGGTGGCATTCGGATTCTTGATCACGAAACGCGAGCCTTCCAGACCTTCCTGATAGTCCACCTCGGCACCTGCCAGATACTGGAAGCTCATCGGATCGACCACCAGGCTCACACCTTCGCGTTCGACGATGGTGTCGTCCTCAGCCACATCTTCATCGAAGGTGAAGCCGTACTGAAACCCTGAACAACCGCCGCCCGTAACGAATACGCGCAGCTTCAAGCGATCATTCCCCTCTTCATCGACCAGGCTCTTCACTTTGTGCGCGGCACCCTGGGTGAATTGCAAAGCCGTGGGGGTGAAGGATTCGACGCTCATGCTGACTCTCTCCCGGCGTTACGCCGCCATAATGCGTGATGACGCGCATTATCCGCTTGTCCTAGAAAATCGGTCAACTATTGTTACGGTATATCAATAAGGTCATCGGCGACCGAAAATGCAAAAAGGCCCGTCAGACGGGCCTTTTCAGTCAGCAGTATCAGCGTTACGGCAACATGCCCGCGTGGGACAGACCCAGACGCTCTTCCAGACCGAACAGAATGTTCATGTTCTGCACGGCCTGGCCCGAAGCGCCCTTGACCAGGTTGTCAATCACCGACAGCACCACCACCAGATCACCGTCCTGCGGACGATGAACCGCGATACGGCAGACATTCGCACCACGCACACTGCGCGTTTCAGGATGGCTGCCAGCAGGCATCACATCGACGAACGGTTCATTGGCATAACGCTTCTCGAACAGTGCCTGCAAGTCCACCGAGCGATCCACCACGGTCGCGTAAAGCGTGGAATGAATGCCACGGATCATCGGCGTCAGGTGTGGCACGAAGGTCAGGCCGACATCCTTGCCCGCTGCACGACGCAGCCCTTGACGGATTTCCGGCAGATGACGGTGACCTTTCACCGCGTAAGCCTTCATGCTTTCCGACGTTTCGGAATACAGCGAGCCTACCGAAGCGCCACGACCGGCACCGCTGACACCGGACTTGCAGTCCGCGATCAGGTGCGAAGCATCGGCAATGCCCGCCTCGAGCAACGGCAGGAAACCCAGCTGCGTCGCGGTCGGATAGCAACCCGGTACCGCGATCAAGCGCGCCTTCCTGATCTGCTCACGATTGACTTCCGGCAAGCCATAAACCGCTTCGTCCAGCAGCTCCGGTGCTCCGTGGGGCTGACCGTACCATTTGGCCCATTCATCGGCGTCCTGCAGACGGAAGTCCGCCGACAGGTCGATGACCTTGGTGCCCGCCGCCAGCAATTCACCGGCCAACGCATGAGCAACGCCGTGCGGAGTAGCGAAGAACACCACGTCGCAAGCGCCCAGGGTCTTGATGTCCGGGACCGTGAATGCCAGACCATCGTAGTGGCCGCGCAGGTTCGGGTACATGTCAGCCACGGCCAGACCGGCCTCGGATCGGGAAGTGATCACGACCACTTCTGCCTGCGGATGCTGTGCCAACAGACGCAGCAATTCGACACCGGTGTAACCCGTGCCGCCGACGATACCGACCTTGACCATAAACCTGCCCTCAACGAACCCACTGGAAAGCCGTCGATAATAGGGGCCGCGCGCCCCTGCGACAACCGCCAAGGTGACGTGCGGACGCTCAAGCCTCTACTATCCGGCCTACCGTGAATGAGGGAATAACCAAAAATGCTCTATCTCTGGATCAAAGCGCTTCATATCGTCAGCATCGTGTGCTGGTTCGCCGGACTGTTCTACCTGCCGCGACTGTTCGTTTATCACGCCCAAAGTGAAGACACGATCAGCAAGGAACGCTTCAGCATCATGGAGCGCAAGTTGTATCGCGGCATCATGGGCCCGGCGATGGTCGCTGCGCTGGTCTTCGGTGGCTGGCTGATTTACCTGAACCCGGGCATTTTCAGCTCCGGTGCCTGGATCCACGCCAAACTGACGCTGGTGGTGCTGCTGATCGGTTATCACCACATGTGCGGCGCGCAGGTAAAACGATTTGCCCGTGGCGAGAACACCCGCAGCCATGTCTTTTATCGCTGGTTCAATGAAGTGCCGGTTCTGATATTGCTGGCTATCGTAATTCTGGTCGTGGTCAAGCCGTTCTAACTTCAACAGGCATAACTTTCCGGGGGACTTTCGATGTCGCTGCCCGCACTGCTCGAACAACGCCTGCGTCTGCCCGTCGTGGCCGCGCCGATGTTTCTGATCTCCAATCCTGAACTGGTGCTCGCATGCTGCCGCAACGGCGTGGTGGGCAGTTTCCCGGCGCTCAATCAACGCGAAAGCAGCGGATTCAAGGCCTGGCTGGAACAGATCGAAGCCGGACTGGCGACACTCGATAACCCGGCGCCGTATGCCGTGAACCTGATCGTTCACAAGAGCAACCCGCGTCTGGAAGCGGATCTGAACATCTGCGTCGAGCACAAGGTGCCCATAGTCATCACCAGCCTCGGCGCAGTGAAGGAAGTGGTCGATGCGGTGCACAGCTATGGCGGCCTGGTTTTTCACGACGTGACGACTCGCCGCCATGCGGAAAAAGCCGCAGAAGCGGGTGTCGATGGCTTGATTGCCGTTGCCGCCGGCGCCGGCGGACATGCCGGCACCTGGAGTCCGTTCTCATTGATTGCCGAGATTCGCCAGTTCTTCGACAAGACGCTGCTGCTTGCAGGATGTTTGAACCACGGCCATGAGATTCTCGCCGCACAGCTGCTCGGTGCGGATTTGGCCTACTTTGGTACGCGATTCATCGGTACGACCGAAAGTCATGCGCCCGACGCCTACAAGGAAATGCTGCTGACAGCCAAGGCAGCGGACATCATTCATACTCCTGCAGTGTCTGGCGTTCCGGCCAGCTTCATGCGTCAAAGCCTGGAGGCTGCCGGTTTCGACATGGCAGCACTGCAAGGCAGGGGTGAAGTGAACTTCGGCGAAAAACTCAAGCCGATCAACGATGAGGCCAAAGCCTGGAAAACCGTGTGGTCGGCCGGCCAAGGGGTTGGCCAGATCGACGATCTGCCAAGCGTGGACCAACTGGTGGAGCGCCTCGATGCAGAGTATCGCCAAGCCCTGAAACATGCGGCACAGCTACCGAATCGCTGGCCACGCTGAGAAAATTCCGGCCAGTTGCAGCCTGACTGGCCTTACACTTGGCAACTGCGACACGAATCAACTCAACTTCTTCGCGACAAGGATGCCTCGGCCATGAGCGACCCCCGCTACAAGATCGTTTTCGACGGTGCCCTGCAGCCCGGTGTCGATATCACCACCGCCAAACTCAATCTGGCCGACCTGTTCAAGAGCGACGTGAGCGCCATCGAGCGCCTGTTCAACGGCAGCGTCGTTGCCCTCAAACGCGACCTGTCGCACAGTGAGGCCCAGGTTTATCTGCAAGCATTGGGCAAGACGGGGATCGACGCCCGGATCGAGCCGGACACCATCATCGAACTGAATCTGTCCGATGTGCAGGAACATTCCGCCCCCGTGACAGAACCCGACTCTCCCTACGCCCCGCCCCGGGCCAATGTCGGTGAGCAACAGGCGGAATTCGCCACGCTCAAGCCGCTGAGTGCAGAAGGCCGGATCGGCCGCCTTCGCTACCTGGCATGGTCGATGGTGCTGAGTCTGGTGACCCTGCCGATCGTGGGCGTACTGGCGTTGATCGGCCTGGGCCTGGTAAGCACCGATTCGACCTCGGGGCTGATCATCGGCGGTATCTTTGCTTTCTTCCTGTTTCTGGCCTTCGCGATCATCGGCATCCTGTTCAGCATTCAGCGTCTGCACGACATCGGCTGGTCCGGCTGGTTATGGCTGCTGACTCTGGTTCCGTTCGTGGGCAGTTTCTTTCCGCTGGTCATCATGGTCGTGCCGGGCAATGACGGCGCCAATCGCTATGGTCCGCCACCGCCACCTAACAGTACTGCCGTCAAAGTACTGTGCTCCCTGTGGATCGTCTTCATCGGCCTGTTTTTCGTCGGTGGCCTGCTCGGCGGCATTTCCGCGATTCAGCAGGAGTACGAAACCAGTCTTGAAAGCAGTTATGAAAGCGGTTCGGTGACGGCCGATGAGGTCGATGTGGAGGTCGAACCTGCGAATTCAGCCGAGGATGCAGCGCAAGACTCGCCCGCCCCTGTAGACTCTGCGAAAGAATGAACAGCGCTCCCCGCCGTGACACCTGCGTCCACGGCGGGGAGCTGTTGCGATGGAGAACTGCATGACCCGTTACGCTCTGATCACTGGCGCCTCCAGCGGCATCGGCCTGGCCATGGCCGAAGCTCTGGCCCGCCGTGGCCGCAGCCTGATTCTGGTGGCCCGACAGCGTGACCAGCTGGAAAGCATTGCAATCGAACTGACTCAGCGTTTTGGCGTGGAGGTGTTGTTCCGGGCCTGCGATCTGGGCGAGCCGCTGCGTCTTTCCGGGTTTCTGCTGGAACTTGAAGAAGGCGACCGGCAGATCGATCTCCTGGTGAACTGCGCCGGTATCGGCACTTGCGGTCCGTTCCTGGCCCAGGACTGGATGACCGAGCAGGATCTGATCGAGGTGAACATCCTCGCCCTCACCCGCCTGTGCCATGCAATCGGCAACAGCATGGCCCTGCAGGGTGGCGGGCAGATTCTCAACGTGGCGTCGGTAGCCGCGTTCAATCCCGGCCCGTGGATGAGCACCTACTACGCCAGCAAAGCCTACGTTCTGCATTTTTCCGAAGCACTGCGGGTGGAACTGAAAAAATGCGCGGTGCAAGTCTCGGTACTATGCCCGGGCCCCACACGCACCGGGTTCTTCCGCACGGCACAACTGAACAACGAAAAACTCAATGCCAGCAATCTGCTGATGAGTCCCGAGGAAGTCGCGCTGTATACCGTGCGCGCCCTGGAAAAAAACCGCGCGATCATCATTCCCGGCCGGCGTAACCGCTGGTTCGCCTTCCTGCCGCGGCTGGGTTCGCGCTGGCTCAACCGCACCATCGTCGGCATGGTCAACAAAGCTTACTGCCCACGCTGAAGGGCGGACAGGCAAACGGCTGGGCGCGGTGATCCCTCGTGGGTACACTCGGCCCAGCTCACACAACGGAGAAAACAGCTGTGGATACTCTGTTCACCAAGATCATCAACCGGGAAATCCCGGCGAAGATCATCTACGAGGACGACCAGGTTCTGGCGTTCCACGACATCGCCCCGCAGGCACCTGTGCATTTTCTGGTCATCCCGAAAAAACCGGTGCGTACCCTCAACGACCTGACCGAAGACGACAAGGCACTGGCCGGACATATCCTGTTCACCGCCCAGCGTCTGGCACTGGAACTGGGTTGCGAGGAAGGCTTCCGGGTGGTGATGAACTGCAATGAAAAGGGTGGGCAGACGGTCTACCACATTCATATGCACGTACTCGGTCAACGTCAGATGAACTGGCCGCCGGGCTGATCGACTCGAAATCTGTGGGGGCGCCCTGCTCCCACATGACCCAGCGCAAACCTTCCCCGGCCGATTCGGTTAAACTGGCCGCCGAGATTCTTCCCGGAGGTCAGCATGACTACCCAACGTCACTACTCGCCAATCGACCGTCTTCTGCTGCAAGCCGATGCCGCGATGCGGACCCTGCTGCCCTTCAGCGGCCAGCCGTACCGTCCGTCGCCAGCCATCCTGCAACCCGATGCACAGATGAGCGATGAAGACACCCGTCATGTCGCCGGCCTGATGCGCATCAACCATACCGGAGAGGTCTGCGCCCAGGCGCTGTATCAGGGCCAGGCCCTGACCGCCAAGCTGCCCCAGGTGCGGGAAGCCATGGAGCACGCGGCCGAAGAAGAGATCGATCACTTGGTCTGGTGCGAACAACGCATTCATCAGCTGGGCAGTCACACCAGCGTGCTTAATCCGCTGTTCTATGGCATGTCGTTCGGGATCGGGGCAGTCGCCGGGTTGATCAGCGACAAGGTCAGCCTCGGTTTCGTCGCAGCCACCGAACATCAGGTATGCAAGCACTTGAACGAGCACCTGGAGCAATTGCCGGCCGAGGACGAAAAATCCCGGGCAATTCTGGAACAGATGCGCATCGATGAAGAACATCACGCAGAAAGCGCACTGGAAGCTGGTGGTTTCCGCTTTCCTGCACCGGTGAAATTCGGCATGAGTCTTTTGGCCAAAGTGATGACCAAAAGCACCTACCGAATCTGAAAACCGCCCATAAAAAAGGCGACTGCCGCAAAGCAGTCGCCTTTTTTTGCGCCAGGAATTCTTAGCTCGGCATATTGCGTGCGTAGAAGATTTCCAGCATTTCGTGTTTCACACGCTCGGTCACCTGAGCACGTTGCTCGGACGACAGGTTGCTGGTGGCATCGCCGAACAGGTAGTTATCCAGTTCGAAGTTCTTCAGCAGCATTTTGGTGTGGAACAGGTTTTCCTGGTACACGTTCACGTCGGTCATCTGGTACGCGTCGCGGGTGTCTTCGGAAAGGTAGTTCTGGATCGAGTTGATCTCGTGATCGATGAAGTGCTTGTTGCCCTCAACGTCACGGGTGAAGCCGCGCACACGGTAATCCACGGTCACGATGTCCGAATCGAACTGGTGAATGAGGAAATTGAGCGCTTTGAGCGGTGAAATGACACCACAGGTCGACACGTCGATGTCCACACGGAACGTCGCAATACCGGCGTCCGGATGGATTTCCGGGTAGGTATGCACCGTGATGTGACTCTTGTCGAGGTGGGCCAGGATGATTTCCGGCAGCGGACCCGGGGACTCTTCGATCTGGCTTTCGGTCGGGGTGACCGGTTCTTCCGAGATCAGAATCGTGACGCTGGCACCCTGAGGCTCATAGTTCTGACTGGCAATGTTCAGAATGTTGGCACCAATGATTTCGACAACTTCCGTGAGAATCTGCGTCAGGCGTTCGGCGTTGTACTCTTGATTGATGTACTCGACGTAAGCCTGCTGGTCCTGCGGGGTTTCCGCGTAGCAGATGTCATAGATGTTGAAGCTCAAGGTCTTTGTCAGGTTGTTGAACCCGTGGAGCTTGAGTTTGCTTTTCACCGTTAAAAACTCTCTATGTATGCGGCCCGGCCGCGTGATCAAGCATGCCCGTCAAGTGCGAACGACGCACCTGCGTAGGACGGTTAACACCTCTTCGCGATGGCGATTTTGGTTATCTGTTCAGGCGGATGATCCGTCGGCTGACCGATCACTGCCCTGAAAAAAGTGGCGCATTATGCAGACGTCAGCGGGGGATCGCCAGAGTCTGCACTGCTTTTATGATAGTTGAATGTCGGCTCAGCCGAGTTCGACGATTTCGTAGTCGTGGGTGATCGCCACGCCGGCCGCGCCGAGCATGATCGAGGCCGAGCAATACTTCTCCGCCGACAGCTCGATGGCACGTTTGACCTGGGCTTCCTTCAGGCCACGGCCCTTGACCACGAAGTGCATATGGATCTTGGTGAACACCTTCGGATCTTCGGTCGCGCGTTCGGCGTCCAGAAACGCTTCGCAGCTTTCAACGGCCTGACGGGCCTTCTTCAGGATGCTGACCACATCGAAATTGCTGCAACCGCCAACGCCCAGCAAGAGCATTTCCATCGGGCGGACACCCAGATTGCGACCACCGGCGTCCGGCGGACCGTCCATGACCACGACATGACCGCTGCCGGATTCGCCAAGGAACATGGCTTCGCCAGCCCATTGGATGCGTGCCTTCATCGCCGAGACTCCACTGTAGAAAAAAGGGTCGCCAGCTTAGCACAGGGACCCGGCTTGACTGCGAGGGCAGTTCCTAGGACCAATGCCGCGTCAGCGTAGGTAATTTCTCGAATTATCGACGAAGTGTCTGGTAAGCTGGCGCCAATTCACTGGCGCCCAGTCAGTATTTGTAGCGATCGCCTCAGCGCCTCATATAAAAACCAAATATAACCGTGCAGTCTTTTCGGGATACAACCATGGTTGGTATTACCCCCACACCCAAAATCAAGAACCTCGACAAGCTGCTGATGCATTGCCAGCGCAAGCGCCATGCGGCCAAGAGCAACATCATCTGCGCCGGGGATCGCTCGGACACGTTGTACTTCATCATCCGCGGCTCGGTCACGATCCTGATCGAGGACGACGACGGCCGCGAGATGATCATCGCGTACCTGAATGCCGGAGATTTCTTCGGTGAGCTGGGCCTGTTCGAACAGGCCGGCCAGGAACAGGAGCGCAGTGCCTGGGTGCGGGCCAAGGTCGAGTGCGAAGTCGCAGAAATCAGCTACGCCAAATTCCGTGAGTTGTCGCAGCAGGATCCAGACATTCTTTACGTGCTCAGCGGACAAATCGCACAACGCCTGCGCAACACCACGCGCAAGGTCGGCGACCTGGCGTTCTTCGACGTCACCGGTCGTGTCGCTCGCTGTTTGCTGGAACTGTGCAAACAACCGGACGCCATGACCCACCCCGACGGCATGCAGATCAAGGTGACCCGTCAGGAAATCGGCCGGATTGTCGGTTGTTCACGGGAAATGGTCGGTCGCGTGCTCAAGGATCTTGAGGAACGCAACCTGGTGGACGTGAAAGGCAAGACCATGGTGGTCTTCGGCACCCGCTGAGTTACGAAACTCAGCTGGTATAGATCTGCGCCAGCATCAAACGAAAGAGCTCATCGAGACGCGTCAAGGCATCGGGCGCGGGAAATTTTTCATGCAGGGCGATGTGGCTTGCGGCACGCACCCGTTGCTCCAGACCACATGCCTCGTTGAAACGATTGACCGCCGCGACCATCGACTCGCGCTCGTCATCCACCAGCATCGCACCATGCACCAACCCTACCGGGCGCTGACCGCCCTGACTCTGGCGCCAGCGCTGAGCGGTACCCACCATCTTGCGGCCGTCCAGGTTGACGTTGAAACGACCGTCGCAGAATGCGCCGTCGATTTCACCCAGCGACGAAGTGCCACCCAATTCATCCAACAACTGACAGATCGGATCACACAGACGACGGTAACCGGTTTCGATGCGGTTCAGATCGCCTTCGCTGCGAGGCGGTGCATAGACCAGAGCGATGTTGACCGTCGAAGCCGATTGCGGGACAGGCTCGCCACCGGTTTCACGCAGCAACACCGGCCAGCCGGCAGCTGCGGAGATTTCACAGGCTTGATCGAATCCGGGCAGGCGATTCAGACGTCGCGGCATGACCAGCGCGCGATCGCTCGGTTGCCAGAACAGCAGACCGAATTCGGCATTACCGGCGCAGACCGAGGCCAGCAGATCCTGTTCGGCTTGCAGACCGGCTTCGATGGTCAGGGAAGTGGGGATCATAAGGTTTCCATAGGACGTTGAGCCTGAGGTGATCTTATGCTGCCTTCGCGGGCAAGCCCGCTCCCACAGGGATACGGGCGCCTGCGAGAGTCGATCAGTCGAGGGTCGAACCGCTCACCGGAACACCGCGCTCCGGGAAGAACAGACGTTGCAGCTCAATGCCCGGGCTTTCGGCGCGCATGAACGCTTCACCGACCAGGAACGCATAAACGTCGCTGATTTCCATCAGCTCGACATCGGCACGGTTGAGAATCCCGCTCTCGGTGACCACCAGGCGATCGCGCGGAATGCGTGGCAGCAGGTCAAGGGTGGTTTCCAGGCTCACGTCGAAAGTATGCAGGTTGCGGTTGTTGACCCCGACCAGTGGCGTATCGAGGGTTTTCAACGCGCGCTCCAGTTCATCGCCGTCATGGACTTCCACCAGCACATCGAGGCCGACCCCTTTGGCCACCGAAGCCAGCTCGGCCATTTTCACGTCATCCAGCGCGGAAACGATCAACAGCACGCAATCAGCGCCCAGCGCACGGGCTTCGACGATCTGGTACGGATCGATCATGAAGTCCTTGCGGATCACCGGCAGCGTGCATGCAGCGCGGGCCTGTTGCAGGTACGCGTCGGCACCCTGGAAGTAATCGATGTCGGTCAGCACCGACAGACAGGTCGCCCCGCCCTTCTCATAGCTTTTGGCGATGTCGGCGGGAACGAAATTCTCGCGGATCACGCCTTTGCTCGGCGAAGCCTTCTTGATTTCGGCAATCACCGCCGGTTGTTTTTTCTTCGCTTGCGCCAGCAACGCCTGGGCAAAACCGCGAGGTGCATCGGCCGTCTTGGCCAGACTTTCCAGCTCGCTCAGGCTCACACGGGCGCTACGCTCGGCGACTTCCTGAACCTTGCGGGCCAGAATGTTTTCCAGAACCGTCGGTACACTCATCCCTCATTCTCCACTTTGAATACCGCGGTAAAGGCACCCAGCTCCTCGAGTTTTTCCCGAGCAAGGCCGGTGTGCAGAGCGTCGTGGGCCAGCGCCACGCCTTCTTTCAGACTGGTCGCCAGATCGGCAGCGTAAAGCGCCGCACCGGCATTGAGCACGATCATTTCGGCAGCCTTCTGACCGTTCTCGGTCTTGCGCTTGCCCAGTGCATCGCGGATCAGCGCCAGCGAAGCCTCCGGGCCTTCGACCGAAAGGCCGTGCAGACTCTGGCTCTTCATGCCCAGATCTTCCGGCTCGACCCAATATTCAGTGATTTCGTTGTTCTTCAGCTCAGCCACATAAGTCGGCGCAGCGAGGCTGAATTCGTCCAGACCATCCTTCGAATGCACCACCAGCACATGCTTGCTGCCCAGCCGTTGCAAGACTTCGGCCAATGGCCGGCACAGTGCCTGGGTGAATACACCGACGACCTGATGTTTGACGCCGGCCGGATTCGTAAGCGGGCCGAGCATGTTGAACAGGGTGCGCAGGCCGAGATCACGCCGCGGACCGGCGGCGTACTTCATGGCTGTGTGATGGGTCTGGGCAAACATGAAACCGATGCCGACGTTGTCAATGCAACGCGCCACCTGAACCGGCGTCAGGTTGAGGTAAATGCCGGCGGCTTCCAGCAAATCGGCGCTGCCGCTCTTGCCCGACACTGCACGATTGCCGTGCTTGGCCACGGTGCAGCCGGCAGCGGCAACGACAAACGCCGAGGCCGTGGACACGTTGAAGATGTTCGCACCGTCACCGCCGGTGCCGACTACGTCGACCACGCCGTCGAGAGTCTTGAGCTCGACCTGGTCCGCCAGCTCGCGCATCACCGACACTGCACCGACGATTTCGTCGATGCTCTCGCTCTTCATGCGCATGGCCATCATGAACGCGCCAATCTGCGCGTCGGTGCATTGCCCGGTCATGATTTCGCGCATCACGTCGCGCATTTCTTCGGTGCTGAGGTCGAGGTGATCGACGATACGGCTCAGGGCTGTCTTGATATTCATGGAGAGTCCTTAGCGCGTGCCGCCGGTTTGTTTGAGGAAGTTGGCGAACAGTTCATGGCCCTGCTCGGTGAGGATCGATTCCGGGTGAAACTGTACGCCCTCGATGTTCAGGGTCTTGTGACGCAGGCCCATGATTTCGTCGACCGAACCGTCATCGTGCTGCGTCCAGGCCGTCAGTTCCAGGCAATCGGGCAAAGTCTCGTGCTTGACGATCAGGGAGTGATAGCGGGTGACGGTCAACGGACGATTCAGACCGGCAAATACACCCTTGTCCTCGTGGAATACCGGGCTAGTCTTACCGTGCATCACTTGCCGGGCACGCACCACATCACCACCGAAGGCCTGGCCGATGGACTGGTGGCCGAGGCACACACCGAGGATCGGCAGTTTGCCGGCGAAGTGTTTGATGGCGTCGATGGAAATGCCGGCTTCAGTCGGCGTGCACGGACCGGGGGACACCACGATGCGCTCCGGGTTGAGCGCTTCAATTTCGGCGATGGTCAACTCGTCGTTGCGCACGACCTTGACCTCGGCACCCAGCTCGCCGAGGTATTGCACAACGTTGTAGGTAAAGGAGTCGTAGTTGTCGATCATCAGCAACATGGCGTTTCGAACCTCTTTAATTCTGAATTTGAAACAGCCTTCAGATGACTTGACCGGACGCTGCGCGGTGTCGGACGCGCAAGTGGCGACGGCAACGCGACATTTCAAACGGGCAAGGAAGGCAGAGCGATACAGATCCGGCAAGGCCGGCAGAAAAGATTCAGGCGCGCCAACGCCAGCGGGCGTGGGCCTTGATGACTTGATCCAGAAGTTTGCTGACGATCAACACGGGAAAGGTCTCATTCATACGTCTCGGCACAGTAACTTAGCTGGGCAGAGCGTGCAATATGGCCGGACCTGAAGGGGGAAAACTATGGGAGGGTTGACGACCGATGGCAAAACGCCGGATGTTTTTGGTACTGTCGTTTCGTTCCATACAACAATAAATAAACGGACTTGCTCATGATCAAACAGACGTTGTTTGTACCGCTTGCCGGATGCCTGCTCGCACTGGCCTGCGCCCAGGCGAATGCAGCACCCAACCCTTATTCGAATTTCATCGTGTTCGGCGACAGTCTCAGCGACGCCGGGACATTTTCCGATCCGGACGGTCCGGCCGGCTCGGTCAAACGGTTCACCAACCGCACCGGTCCGAACTACCAGGACGGCAGCGGCGAGTTCTACTCGCTGAACGCCACACAGCTGCTCGGAGGTCGCCTGGGCTTCACACCGGACCAGACCGCCTCCGCCGACTCGGCGGTACGTGCCGGCCAGGGTTTGCCGGATGGCAATAACTGGGCAGTCGGCGGTTACCGCACCGACCAGATTCTCGATTCGATCACCAGCACATCCGCCAACGACGAGCGCACCCGCGCCGGCTATCTGCCGTCGAACGGTTTCCGCGCCGATCCGAATGCCCTGTATTACTTGACCGGGGGCGGCAACGACTTCCTTCAGGGCCGTGTTACCAGCCTGTCTCAGGCCAACGCCGCCGCCGACCGACTGGCCGACAGTGTCCGCACCCTGCAAGGCGCGGGTGCCCGCTACATCATGGTCTGGCTGTTGCCGGATATCGGCCTGACCCCGGCTATAAACGGCTCGCCGCTGCAAGCCTTCACCTCACAGCTCAGTGCTCAGTTCAACACCGAGCTGGTGAGTCAGTTGCAGACCGTCGGCGCCAACGTGATCCCGCTGAACGTACCGGTGCTGCTCAAGGAAGCGTTTGCCAACCCGGCACAGTTCGGCCTGGCCACCGACCAGAACCTGGTCGCCACCTGCTTCAGCGGCAGCGGTTGCACCGAAAACGCCCGGTACGGGATCAACAGCGCCACGCCGGATCCGACCAAGCTGATCTACAACGACGCGGTGCACCCGACCGAAGCCGGGCAACGCTTGATCGCCGACTACGCCTACTCGTTGCTGGCCGCCCCGTGGGAACTGACGCTGCTGCCGGAAATGGCCCAGGGCACCCTGCGGGCACATCAAGACGAATTGCGCAATCAATGGCTGGCCGACTGGGAAAACTGGCAAGGCGTCGGCCAATGGCGGGCGATTGTATCCGCTGGCGGCCAGCATCAGGACTTCGACGACCAGCACGCCGGGGCCAGCGCCGACGGCAACGGTTACAACCTGAATATCGGTGGCAGCTACCGTCTCGACGACGCCTGGCGTGTCGGTGTCGCGGCGGGTTTCTATCACCAGAAAATCGAAGCCGGCGACAACGACTCCGAGTACAAGCTCAATTCCTACATGGGCACCGCATTCGCCCAGTACCAGCAAAACCGCTGGTGGGGTGACCTGGCCGTTACCGCCGGGCATCTGGACTACGACAGCCTGAAGCGCAAGTTCCAGCTCGGGGTCAACGAACGCGGCGAGAAAGGCGATACCGACGGCTACGTACTGGCCATCGGCGGCCGCGTCGGCTACGACATCGCGCCAGAGGCCAGCAGCCCGTGGCACCTGTCGCCATTCGTCAGCGCGGACTTCGGCAAGGTGGAAGTGGACGGTTATTCGGAGAAAGGCGCAGATGCCACGGCACTGACCTTCGACGACCAGTCGCGCAACTCCCGTCGTCTCGGCCTGGGTATCCAGGGTAAATACCAGATCAGCGCACAGACCCAGGTCTTCGGCGAATTCGCCCATGAGCGCGAATACAACGACGACGCTCAGGATCTGACGATGAACCTCAACAGCCTGCCGAACAATCGCTACACCCTGGAAGGCTACACACCGCAGACCAACCTGAACCGCCTGAACCTGGGCGTCAGCCACAACCTCACCAGGGAAGTCGCCCTTCGTGCCAGTTACAACGTCCGCAAGGATGACGACTTTACCCAGCAAGGGATCAATGTTGGCGTCAGCCTCGACTTCTGATCAGAAGGCCATAAAAAACGCGGCGCCCTCACAGGCGCCGCGTTTTTTTATGGCTGAATGCCCCGTCACTCAGTCCGGGGTTTGCTCAGCCAGTGCAACAGCCCGGAACATCGCCCGACGCTTGTTGATGGTTTCTTCCCACTCCAGCGCCGGCACCGAGTCGGCAACGATGCCGCCACCGGCCTGCACGTGCAGCTCACCGTTCTTGATCACGGCGGTGCGGATCGCAATCGCGGTATCCATGTTGCCGTTCCAGGCGAAGTAACCGACCGCCCCGCCATAAACACCACGCTTGACCGGTTCCAGTTCGTCGATGATTTCCATCGCACGGATTTTCGGCGCCCCGGACAAGGTGCCCGCCGGCAGGATCGCCCGCAGTGCATCCATGGCGGTCAGGCCTTCTTTCAACTGGCCGGTCACGTTGGACACAATGTGCATCACGTTGGAGTAACGCTCGATGACCATCTTCTCGGTGAGCTTCACCGAACCGATTTCCGAAACACGCCCGGTGTCGTTGCGACCGAGGTCGATCAGCATCAAGTGCTCGGCGATCTCCTTGTCGTCGGACAGCAGGTCTTCTTCCAGCGCCACGTCCGCCTCTTCAGTGGCCCCGCGAGGACGGGTGCCGGCAATCGGGCGCACGGTGATCAGGTTGTCTTCGACCCGCACCAGCACTTCCGGCGAACTGCCGACGACGTGGAAATCGCCGAAATTGAAGAAGTACATGTACGGCGTCGGGTTGAAGCAACGCAGCGCGCGGTACAGGTCGATTGGCGCAGCCTTGAAGTCGATCGACATACGCTGGGACGGCACGACCTGCATGCAGTCACCGGCGAGGATGTATTCCTTGATGGTGTCGACGGCTTTTTCGTAGTCATCCTGAGTGAAACTGGAGCGGAACACCGGCTCGGCCGCCTGCTGTTTGCTGAAATCCAGGCCACGACGCGGGGTGATCGGCTGACGCAGCTTTTCCAGCAATTCCTGCAATTGCGCCTGGCCCTGCTCGTAGGCATCGGCCTGCGCCGGGTCGGCCAGCACGATCGCGTGCATCTTGCCGGCGAGGTTGTCGAACACCACCACCGCATCGGAGACCATCAGCAGGATGTCCGGCACGCCCAGCGGATCCGGGTTCGGGCATTTGCCGAGGCGCTTCTCTACATAACGTACACAGTCGTAACCGAAGTAACCCACCAGTCCGCCGTTGAACCGCGGCAGGCCGGCGATGGTCGGTACGTTGTAGCGGGCCTTGAAGGTTTCAACGAAAGCCAACGGGTCTTCGACGTCGTGGCTTTCGGTCTCGACGCCATCGACGGTGATGCTGACGTGATGATCATGAACCCGCAGCACGGTGCGGCATGGCAGGCCGATGATCGAGTAACGGCCCCATTTCTCGCCACCCTGCACCGATTCGAGCAGGTAGGAATTGGGCTGGTCGGCCAGTTTCAGGTAGATCGACAGCGGCGTGTCGAAGTCGGCCAGGGTTTCACAGGCCAGCGGAATGCGGTTGTAGCCGTCAGCGGCCAGTCGCAGGAATTCTTCGCGGATCATAAATTGCCTCGTGGTGTGAGGTGCAAATCAGTCAGGTAGGCAAACACGCCGGCAGGCCGGCCAGGAACAAGTCAGGCGCGCCAACGCCAGCGGGCCAGGGCCTTGATGACTTTCATCCAGAGTTTGCGGGTAACCACCACGATGGCGTTTCCAGAAGGGGATTGAGAAGCGTCGGGCAACGTTATCTCAGCGGCCGTATCCAGGCAACCGGGAATTAGCTTGCGCAGATCGTCGATCACCAGCGCCGGGGATTCCTCGGCAATCGGCCGGCCATGGTTATAGCCATAGCTGAGCGCGACACATTTGACCCCCGCCGCTTTCGCCGCCAGCACGTCGCTGCGCGAGTCGCCGACGAACAGCGATTGCGAGGCCGGAATGCCGGACATCTTCATGACGAAGAACAGCGCCGCCGGATCGGGTTTCTTCTGCGGCAGGGTATCGCCGCCGATGATCCATTTGAAGTAGCGGCCGATCTTCATCTGATCCAGCAACGGCGCGACGAAGCGCTCCGGTTTGTTGGTGATCAGCGCCATGGCCACGCCCTGCTTGTGCAGCCATTTCAGGGTGTCGCGCACACCGGGATAGACCACGGTCAGCTCATGGCTGGCGCCGTAGGCTTCCATGAACACTTCCAGCGCATGTTCGGCTTCCACATCATCCACGGAAGAATGATCGATGCCGCCGGCCAGCGCCCGGCGTACCAGCACCGGCGCGCCATTGCCGACCCACTCGCGTACGGATTCGATACCGGCAGGCTTGCGCCCGAGAGTGAGCAGCATGTTATCCACCGCCGCCGCCAGGTCGGGTACCGAATCGATCAGCGTGCCATCCAGATCGAACATCACCAGCCTTGGCAGTTGACCCGGGAACAGCTGCTCGAATCCACTCATGGGCGGGCCAGCGCCAGTTCGGAACGCATCTTGTCGATGACTTCCTGATAGTTCGGCGCATTGAAGATCGCCGAGCCGGCGACAAAGGTATCGGCGCCGGCAGCAGCGATTTCACGGATGTTGTTGACGTTGACGCCGCCGTCGATTTCCAGGCGGATGTCACGGCCCGAGGCATCGATGATCGCGCGGGCTTCGCGCAGCTTGTCGAGGGTGCCGGGGATGAACTTCTGCCCGCCGAAGCCCGGGTTGACGCTCATCAGCAAGACCATGTCGACCTTGTCGATCACGTACTTGAGTACGTCCAGCGGGGTCGCCGGGTTGAACACCAGGCCGGATTTGCAGCCGCCTTCACGGATCAGTTGCAGCGAACGATCGACGTGCAGCGTGGCTTCCGGGTGGAAGGTGATGTAGGTGGCGCCGGCCTCGATGAAGTCGCCGACGATGCGATCCACCGGGCTGACCATCAGGTGCGCGTCGATCGGTGCGGTGATGCCGTACTTGCGCAGCGCGGCACAGACCATCGGGCCGATGGTGAGGTTCGGTACGTAGTGGTTGTCCATGACATCGAAGTGAACGATGTCGGCACCGGCGGCCAGAACGTTGTCCACTTCCTCGCCCAGGCGGGCGAAGTCGGCGGAAAGAATCGACGGGGCAATAAGGAAGGGCTGCATGACGCACCTTTTCTGAGCTAAATCACGATGGCGCGCATTGTATACCTCAAGTTTCCGCGCGCGCACCGTGACCGCGATGATTGGGTTGTGCCATGACCGATGACCGGCGGGTTCTCAGTACGCCGCCCGGTAGATCTTCTCGATGTCGGCAGCGCTGAGCTTACGCGGGTTGTTGCGCATCAGACGCTCGATTCCCGCGGCCTCTACCGCCATGGCCGGGATCGCGTCCTCGGGCACGCCGAAACTGCGCAGCCCCTGCGGGATTTCCACCGCTGCACACAGCTCGGCCATCGCCGCGACGGCGCAGTCGGCGGCGTCATTGAGACTCAGATGAGCGGTCTTCACCCCCATGGCTTCGGCGATATCCTGCATCCGTTCGACACAAGCCATTTTGTTCCAGGTCATGACATACGGCAGCAACAGCGCATTGCTTACACCATGGGCAATGTTGAAACGCCCGCCCAGCGGATACGCCAGCGCATGCACCGCGCCGACTCCGGCATTGCCGAACGCCATGCCGGCCATCAGGCTGGCGGTGGCCATGTCTTCCCGGGCCTGCACGTTGGAGGGATTGGCATAGGCCTTTGGCAATGACCGGGCGATCAGCTTGATTGCGCCGATGGCCAGCGAATCGGTGATCGGCGAAGCATTCAGCGACAGGTAGGATTCGATGGCATGCACCAGCGCATCGACGCCACTGGCGGCGGTGACGCTGCGCGGGCAGGTCAGGGTCATCTGCGGACTGACCAGCGCCACGTCAGGTAACAGATAGTCGCTGACGATGCCTTTCTTCAACTGGGCGACCTTGTCCGAAAGAATCGCCACGTTGGTCACTTCGGAACCGGTGCCGGCCGTGGTCGGAATGGCAATCAGCGGCGGACCTTTGCGCGGCACCTGATCGATGCCGAACAGATCTTCCAGCGCGCCGTGATAACCGGCATAGGCGGCAACGCTCTTGGCAATGTCGATGGCACTGCCACCGCCGAGACCGATCAGCCCGTCATGCCCGCCTTCGCGATAGACACGCATGCAGTCCTCGACGATGGCGGTTTCCGGATCCGGCAGCACCCGGTCAAAGATTTCGTATTCGCGCTCGCCGATCTGTGCCAGCGCCAGCGCCACCGTGCCGGACTTGACCAGCGCGGCATCGGTGACGATCAGCGGGTTGTCGATATCCAGCCGCGTGAGCTCGGCCGCCAGTTGCTCGATGGCCCCGGCGCCGGTGATCAGTTTGTGAGCGATCTTGAAGGAGGAAAGACTCATCGTGCGCAGCCTCTTATAGATGTGGGAGCTGAGCACAAGCGTAGCTGGGGAATCGGGGTTGTCTGTCATTCAGCGCATGAATGGCAGACAACCCGGATATTGCAGTCGTCAGACTTGAGCAGTGCGCAGTTTTTCACTCCGCCCACGCAACCATTCCAGCGTCAGCAACAGAATCACCGAGAACGCGATCAACAGCGTCGCCGCCGCTGCAATCGTCGGACTCAGGTTCTCGCGAATGCCGCTGAACATCTGCCTTGGCAACGTTGCCTGCTCTGGGCCGGCAAGGAACAGCGTCACCACCACTTCATCGAACGAGGTCGCAAAGGCGAACAGCGCACCGGAAATCACCCCCGGCGCAATCAGCGGCAAGGTCACCCGACGGAACGTCACCAATGGCGAAGCGCCGAGGCTGGCCGCCGCCCGCACCAGGTTATGGTTGAAACCCTGCAACGTCGCCGACACCGTAATGATCACGAACGGCACACCCAACACCGCGTGCACCACGATCAACGAGAAGAAACTGTTGCCCAGCCCCAGCGGCGCGAAGAACAGGTAGCTGGCCACACCGATGATCACCACCGGCACCACCATCGGGGAAATCACCAGCGCCATCACCAGCGCCTTGCCGGGGAAATCGCCACGGGTCAGACCGATGGCCGCCAGCGTGCCGAACAGCATCGCCAGTACGGTCGCCGCCGGGGCGACGATGATGCTGTTCTTCAGCGAGCGCATCCACTCCGCCGAGGCGAAAAAGTCCTGATACCAGTGCAGCGAAAAGCCCTGCAACGGGTACACCAGGAAACTGCCCGAGTTGAACGACAGCGGCACGATCACCAGCACCGGCAGAATCAGGAACAACAGGATCAGGCCGCAGAGGATCCGCAGGCTGTAGAACCACACCCGCTCGACGGGGGACATATAAGGACTCAGCATTTCAAATTCCCCTTAACCCAGGCGCAGGCGACTGGCGCCCACCAGCCAGCTGTAGATCAGATAAAGCACCACGGTCGCCAGCAGCAACAAGCCGCCGAGTGCAGTGGCCATGCCCCAGTTGATGCTGGTGTTGGTGTAGAACGCGACGAAATAGCTGACCATTTGATCGTTCGGGCTGCCCAACAGCGCCGGGGTGATGTAGTAGCCGATGGCGAGGATGAACACCAACAGGCAACCGGCGCCGACACCGGCATAGGTCTGCGGGAAATACACCCGCCAGAAACTGGCGAACGGATGACAACCGAGGGAAATCGCGGCACGCATGTAGGTGGGCGAGATGCCTTTCATCACGCTGTAGATCGGCAGAATCATGAACGGCAGCAGAATGTGCACCATCGAGATGTAGACCCCGGTGCGGTTGAACACCAGCTCCAGCGGTTTGTCGATCACGCCCATCGCCATCAGTGCGCTGTTGATCAATCCGCCGGACTGCAGCAACACGATCCAGGCGGCCACCCGCACCAGAATCGAAGTCCAGAACGGCAACAGCACCAGAATCATCAGCAGGTTGCTTTGACGGGACGGCAAGTTGGCCAGCAGGTACGCCAGCGGATAGGCCAGCACCAGGCAGATCACGGTGATGATCAGGCCCATCCAGAAGGTCCGGGCGAAGATGTCGAGGTAGATCGCCTGATCCGGTGTGGCCGGGGCCAGTTCGCCGAGGTCGTCGATGCGATGATCCACCGCCGCCAGCAGATAGAACGGGGTGATGCTGCTGGTGTTGCGCTTCACGGCCTGCCAATAGGCCGGATCGCCCCAACGTTCGTCGAGGCCTTCCAGTGCTTCTTTATAAGAGGCCGGTTCGCTGGCGAATGGCAGCGAACGGGCGGTTTTGGTCAGCAGGCTGCGATAGCCGGCCAACTCCATGTTCAAGCGTTTAGACAGATCGCCCAACGTCTGGTTTTTGCGGGCTTCGGCGAGGTCTTCGCCGGCGGCCTTGTAGACCTGTTCGGCGGGCAGTCCGCGACCGTCCCAACTGGCGATGGCCGCCACGGTGCGTGGCATGCCGCCCACCACTTCCGGGTTGCCGACACTTTTATAGAGCAGCGCCACGATCGGCACCAGGAACACCAGCAACAGAAACAGCACCAGCGGCGCGATCAGCGCCTGGGCCTTCCAGCGGTTGACCCGTTCGGCGTGCTTGAGCCGCTGCTTCAAGGTGGGGCTGTTGCCCTCGTTCAGGGGAACGGCGATAGCCATGACGTACTCCGCAAATCGTACTTTCTGATTCATGCAACCTGTGGGAATTGGCTTGTGTGGCGAGGGAGCTTGCTCCCGCCGGGCTGCACAGCAGCCCTGGGATACTCGTGAGTGCTTGGCACCCGGGCGGGAGCAAGCTCCCTCGCCACAACAGTCCACTCCCGAAGTTGGAGTTTTGGGTTACTTCGCAGCCCAGGCGTTGAAGCGCTGCTCCAGTTGCTCGCCGTTGTCAGCCCAGAAACTGACGTCGATCTGCACCTGACTGGCGATGTTCTCCGGAGTGGTCGGCATGTCTTTGAGAATCGCCTTGTCCAGCAATGGCACAGCCTGGGAATTGGCCGGGCCGTAGGCGATGTTTTCCGAGTAGGTCTTCTGCTGCTGTGGCTGCACCGAGAACGCGATGAATTTCTTCGCCGCTTCGGCACGCGCCTTGTCCAGGCCTTTCGGGATGGCCCACGCGTCGAAATCGTAGATGCCGCCGTTCCACACCACTTTCAGGTTGGACTCTTTCTGCACCGCAGCGATACGACCGTTGTAGGCCGAGCTCATGACCACGTCACCCGACGCGAGGTACTGCGGCGGCTGGGCGCCGGCTTCCCACCACTGGATGTTCGGTTTCAGTTCATCCAGTTTCTTGAAGGCGCGGTCCTGACCGTTCTTGCTGGCCAGCTCCTTGTAGACGTCCTTCGGCGCAACGCCGTCGGCCATCAGGGCGAATTCGAGGGTGTACTTGGCGCCTTTGCGCAGGCCGCGCTTGCCCGGGAATTTTTTGGTGTCCCAGAAATCCGCCCAGCTGGTCGGTGCGGTTTTCAGCTTGTCAGCGTTGTAGGCCAGCACGGTCGACCAAACGAAGAAGCCCACGCCGCACGGCTGGATCGCGCCCTTGACGTAGTCTTCGGACTTGCCGAACAGCGCAGGATCGAGCTGTTCGAACATGTCTTCGTCGCAGCCACGGGACAGCTCCGGCGATTCAACCTCTACCAGATCCCAGGACACACTCTTGGTGTCGACCATGGCTTTGACCTTGGCCATCTCACCGTTGTACTCGCCGGCGACGATCTTGCCGTTGCCCGCCGCTTCCCACGGCGCGTAGAAGGCTTTGACTTGCGCCGCCTTGTTCGCCCCGCCAAACGACACCACGGTCAGATCCGGGCCGGCGGCCATAGCGCTTGCCGCACCCATCAGGCCCAGGGACAGGGCTGTGAACTTCAGGGATCTCAACATTTATTGTTCTCTCCACGTGCAGGATTGGTGTTGGTATTGCGGGGCGTTTTAGTGCGCCTCAGGGGGACGCCCTAGTGGATCGAGCGCGCGAACGTGCTCGACCTGCCAGCCAAGCGGAACCACGTCGCCGACCGCGAGCGCTGGATCAAGCTCGGCAATCGGTTGTTTCACGAAGAAGTCGGTCTTGCCGCAGACTTCCAGGCGCACCCGGACGTGGTCGCCCAGATAGATGAATTCGGCCACCCGCCCGGAAAAGCGGTTGACGCATTGATCGCTCGAACCGTTGAGGCTGACACGCTCGGGACGGATCGACAGGGTGACCGGCTCGCCGGTCCGGCCGATGTTGACCGCCAGCGCCTCGACCTTTTCCCCGCGCCCCAACTCGACCACACAGCGCTCGCCGTTCTGGCTGAGCAGGCGACCGTTGAGACGGTTGTTCTCGCCGATGAAGTTGGCGACGAAGGTGTTTTTCGGTTCTTCATAAAGAGTGCGCGGCGGGGCGATCTGCTGGATCTCGCCCTGATGAAACACTGCGACGCGGTCAGACATGGTCAGGGCCTCGCCCTGGTCGTGAGTCACATAGACCACGGTCACGCCGAGGCGCTGGTGCAGGTGTTTGATTTCCATCTGCATGTGTTCGCGCAGTTGCTTGTCGAGGGCGCCGAGCGGTTCGTCCATCAGCACCAGTTGCGGCTCGAACACCAGTGCGCGGGCCAGTGCCACACGCTGTTGCTGGCCGCCGGACAGTTGCGCCGGGTAGCGCGAGGCAAAGGCGTCGAGCTGGACCATGCTCAGGACTTTCTTGACCTTGTCGCTGACGTCGCTCTTGTTCAGGCCACGCACGGTCAGCGGGAACGCCAGGTTCTCGGCTACGGTCATGTGCGGAAAAAGCGCGTAGTTCTGGAACACCATGCCGATGTCGCGCTTGTGCGGCGGCACGTTATTGATCGCCCGCCCGGCCAGGAGGATTTCGCCGGCAGTCGGCGTTTCGAAACCGGCGAGCATCATCAGGCTGGTGGTCTTGCCGGAGCCGGACGGCCCGAGCAGGGTCAGGAACTCACCCTTGCGGATGTCCAGGTTGAGGTCTTTGACGATCAGGTTTTCGCCGTCGTAGCTCTTCTGCACTCCACGAAAGCTGACCAGCACATCGCTGGCCCCTGCGTTTGAATCGACCTGGCTCATACCCACACCTTTGTTATTGATGACTGCTGTGGGATTAAGCCTAGTGGCTGCTTGCAGTCACGCAAATCGGGGCGCAGGAGAGAATCGCCTCAGCCGGATGGAGGGCTTGGGGTAGGGATTGCCCTACAAGGATGGCGTTAATGGATAAGGCAGCGGCGAGTGGCAGGCTGCAAGCCGCAAGTCACGGCAAAAGCGGCTGTCGCTGGCGGATATGGACATCAAAGGAGCTTGTGTTCCATTGCGTACTTCACCAGTTCGGCGAGTGAGGTGATGTTGAGTTTCTGCATCAGCCGCGCCTTGTGCGTGCTGATGGTCTTGCTGCTCAGGGCGAGTTGCTGGGCGATGTCGTTGACGTTGGCGCCCTGGGCCAGGCGTTCGAACACCGAAAACTCGCGCTCCGACAACAATGAATGCAGCGGTCGCGTATCAGTCAGACCGACTTCAAAGACCATGCGGTCGGCCAGATCCGGGTCGATATAGCGCCCGCCTGCCGCCACCTTGCGGATTGCTGTCAGCAGCAATGCCGGATCGCTGTCCTTGGTCGCATAACCGGCGGCACCGACCTTCAGGGCCCGGGCGGCCATCTGCGCCTCATCATGCATCGACAACACCAGAATCGCCGGCGGATTGTTCAGCGCACGAATGCGCGGGATGGCTTCCAGCCCGTTGACCCCGGGCATGGATATATCCAGCAGCACCACTTCGCACGGCACATTGCGCAGGGTTTCGAGCAACTGCTCGCCATTGCTCGCCTCCCCCGCCACTTGCAGGTCCCTGGCCAGGCCAATCAATTGCTTGATGCCTTCGCGAACGATGGTGTGGTCTTCGGCTACCAGTACACGGATCACTTACTTCTCCTCATCCAGCGGCACCCGCACGCTCAGGGTGGTGCCCTCGCCCGGCGCGCTGTCGACTGACAACTGCCCGCCCATGATCAACACACGCTCGCGCATGCCCACCAGCCCGAACGATGTCGGCCTGCCCGCAGCGGCGACAAATCCTACGCCATCATCGCTGACGGTCAGACACAAATCGGTGCCCTCCAGCGCCAGCGTCAACTCCACAGTATGCGCCCGGGCGTGGCGCATGACATTGGTCAGCGCCTCCTGAAGGATGCGGAACAGGCCGATGGCCTTGGCGTCGCTCAGCGGCGGCAGATTGTCCGGCACCTGCACCAGACACGGAATCTGCGTGCGCGCCTCGAAACGCCGGGCCTGCCACTCGATCGCCGAGGCGATGCCGGCATCGAGGATCGGCGGGCGCAACGCCGTCGCCACATCGCGCACCAGCTGAAACAACTGGGCGATCAGGCGTTTCATGCTGCTCAGGCGTTCGTTCAGACCCGGGTCGAGTTGCGCGTAGGCCAGTTCGCACATCGATGTCTCCAGTTTCAACACCGTCAACATCTGCCCCAGCTCATCGTGGACTTCACGGGCGATGCGCGCCTTCTCCTCTTCCCGCACGCTTTCGAGGTGCGCCGACAGTTCGCGCAACTGTTCGCGCGATGCCGCCAATTCCAGTTCGATGCGTTTGCTTTCGGTGATGTCCCAGACAATGCCGTCCCAGACGCAAGCGCCATCCTCCAGTCGTCGGGTGATGGCCTTGATCTCGGCCCAGCGCTGCTCGCCCTGGCGCGTCAGGATCCGCCCCTGCCACGACCAGTCGCTGTCGGTATCCAGCGCGTGATCCTGAGTCTGG
Organism: Pseudomonas sp. BW7P1; assembly: GCF_024981055.1. Taxonomy (NCBI): domain Bacteria; kingdom Pseudomonadati; phylum Pseudomonadota; class Gammaproteobacteria; order Pseudomonadales; family Pseudomonadaceae; genus Pseudomonas; species Pseudomonas sp. BW7P1. The sequence goes on from NZ_CP103374.1 coordinate 5,694,783, forward strand.
TGATAACCGGCCTTGTCGTCCGGATGCACCAGACTGCGCAGCCCCATGTCTCGATGGGCAATGACCGCCGGCGCGTAACCGACCAGACTCTCGCTACCCTCGCTGATGTAGGCAAAGTCGATCTGTCCGCTCACCGGCGCCCGTTCCAGACGGAACACCAGCCCCGGCACGTTGGCGGCGATGCCTTGCAGGCGCGCCTCGCTTTCCTGCAACGCCGCCAGGGCGCGGCGGCGTTCCGTCACGTCGGTGAGGTAGACCACGAGATATTCGCTGTCGCGAAAGCGCAGGAAACTCAGCGACACATCCGCTGGCAAAACACTTCCATCGGCCCGCACACAATTGGTTTCAAAGCTCAGCGGCCCTTCCTCGCTGGCCCGCGCGCGCTTCCACAAATTGAGCCAGCGATCCATGTGCAGGCCGGGTTCGAAGTCGATCAGCGGCCGCTCGATCAGTGCGCCCTGTGGATAACCGAGCATGTGTTCCGCTGCGCGATTGGCGTAACGCACATGGCTGTCCCAGTTGACCCAAAGAATGCCGACGGTGCTCTGGTCGATGGAAAACTGGGTCAGACGAAGGGCTTCTTCACTCGCAGCGCGCAGGGCGATGTCGTCCCGGGCGGCGAGCAGGCGTTGTTCGAGGCTGCGTTGCTGACGCCGCTGCCAGAAAACAATCGCCGCACAACTGAGCAGCAACACAGCGAACAACAGGCTCAGGTTCTGCCAGAACCCCGGCAACTCCGAGAGCCGTGGGTATTTGGGTTGCAGCCATTGTGTGTGCAGGCGCTCCAGATCTTTCGCCGGGATCGCCCGCAAGGCACTTTCAACAATCCCGGCCAGTTCCGGCCAGTCGCGACGGGTGGCGACCCGCAGCAGTTGCGGCAACCCGATATCGCCCACCACCACCAGCCCGGCAAACTCAGGCTCTGTCGACAGACGCCCCAGTTGCGCCTCATCCACCACTGCATAGGACGCCTGCTGGCTCAGCAACAGCTGCAGGGCCTGACGCTCCAGCGGTACGCCTTGCAGATTGAGATGGGGATAGTTTCCGCGCAGGTAATCGGCGGTGGCGCTGGGCATGCGCACCGCCACCCTGGCCTGACTGTCGAGTTTTTCCAGCTCGACCGAGCGGCTGGATTTCTGGTCGCTGACCACCAGTTGCGGCACACGCATATAAGGGTCGGAGAACTGCCAGAGGCGCAGCCCGCCCGGCGTCTGGGTCAGGCCCGGGGCAATATCGATCTCACCGTCCCGGGCGGCGGCTTCAAGCTGCTCCAGGTCGGGAAAATTGCGCCAGCTCAGTTCAATGTCGAGGGCCTTGGCCATCCATTTCATCAACTCGACATTAGCCCCGGACAGCCGTTGCAAGCGCCGGTCGTATTGCGCGTATGGCGCCTGCAAAATCAGGCCGACGCGCAACTCGGCGTGTTGCGTCAACCATTGCCGTTCGCTCGCCGACAACTGCGCAACAGGGCTCGCAGGCGCTGGCGCCGCCCACCCCATCAAGGGAAACGCCAGACAGCCGATAACCCACAGGCAGCAAACACGCATCATTGAAATCTCATCACCTGACAAATTCTGATCAACCCTTTAGGCTGCCGGGATACTTTCTGGCCTGGAATAACCGATGCTCCCTGTCTCCCGCCTGGCAATGCCGGCATTGTGCCTGTCGCTGATCCTGCCTTGTGCGTTTTCCGTCGAAGCCGCCGATCCGGCGCCCGCCCCCGCCGCTGAAAAGCCGGCTGAAGAAAAACCGGTCGAACGCCAGCCGCTGCTTGAGCGTAGTCAGGAAGAGGCCTCGGCACTCGAACGCAAAGTCCCGGCCCAGGAACAGCAACAGTTGCAGGCCGGCAGCGACACCTTTCTCGCGCTGTGGAAACCGGCCAACACCGCCGAACCCAAAGGCGCCGTGATCATCGTCCCCGGTGTCGGCGAAACCGCTGACTGGCCCCAGGCGGTCGGTCCGCTGCGTCGCAAGCTGCCGGATGCCCACTGGAACACCCTGAGTATCACCTTGCCCGATGTGCAAAGCGATACCATTGCACCTCGCGCAGTCGAGGCCCCCGTGGCGGCGAAAAGCGCCGATGCGGGCAGCAAGGACTCGACCACCGCCGAACCGATCGAGCAGGCCGCCGGCGGTGAAGCGGAGGTGGCCGACAAGGTCGTTGCCGAAACCGCCGAAGAACAGTCCAAGATCGACGCCGAACGAATCTTCGCCCGCATCGACGCCGCGATCGGCTACGCCGAACAGCAGGGTGCGCGCAGTATCGTGGTCCTCGGGCACGGTACCGGCGCCTACTGGGCAGCGCGCTTTCTGAACGAAAAGCAGACTGCACAGGTGGAAAAACTGCTGATGATCGCCGCGCAGATGCCCCCCAAGGCCAAGCCTGAACTGGCAGAACTGACGCCATTGCTGAAGCTGCCGACCGCCGACATCTTCTATATGGACAAGCCGCTGGACCGCAACGCCGCGCTGGAGCGCCTACAGGCGAGCAAGCGCTTGAAGACCTCGGCGTTCAGCCAAGTGGCGCTCAAAGCGTTGCCCGACAACAAGGCCGAACAGGAGCAACTGTTCCGTCGCGTGCGCGGCTGGTTGAATCCGCAGAATCCTGACTGACAGAGCACAAAAAAAAGATCGCAGCCCGGGCTGCGATCTTTTTTTCATCTAGCGGAAATCCCGGCGTTCGCGAATCAAGGTGTAGGCATTGTGCAATTCGCGGGTCTTCTCGGTCGCCTCGAGCACCTGAGCCGGCGTCGCCCCGGTGCCGGCGATCTTGTCCGGATGATGACGACTGAGCAGACGGCGATAGGCGCGCTTGATCTGCGCCGGTTCGCTGGTTGCCGACACGCCAAGCAGACGCATCGCTTCCTGATAACTCACCGCTGCGCTGACGATCGGACGCTTGTGCGGTTCGTAATCCGCCGCCAGCGCCTGAATCTGATGAGTCGTCCAGCCCAGCCATTTGCCCCACTGCGCCAACAGTTCGCGCTCGCTGCTGCCGGCCCGACCATCGGCCCAGACCATCCGCCAGCAGGCACGCAACACACCTTCGGCGGCATGGGGTTGAGCACTCAGACGTCGCAGATAACCACGCAGGCGATCACCGCCGGACTTGCCACGATTGAACGCAGCAATGGCCCGGCGCTGTGCCGGTTCGCTCATGTCCAGCGCGCGCATTTCCTGACGTGCCTGCTGGATATGCCCGTCGGTGACGCGCCCGTCGCTCTTGGCCAGACGCCCAAGCAGGACGAACAACAACTCGTCGTTGCGCAGCATCGGCTGGCCGCCGAGTTTTTCCCGCAGATGCCCCCAGCTTTGCAGATGCAGGCGCCGATCCAGCGCCTGTCCCAACAACGCCCCAAGCATGGCCCCCGGAATGCTGGCGATTGCAAATCCCGCTCCGGCTCCAATCAGAGTCCCTGGCCACAACATGTCAGCGACTCGCTTCTATCAAGGATTCGGCTTCAGCCAGACGCTCGTGCGTGCCGACATCGACCCACCGACCTTTCAGTCGTTCACCGCTGACCTTCCCGTCCGCCATGGCCTTGCGCAGCAACGGCGCCAGTTTGAAGGCGCCGTCCGTGCAGCCGTCGAACAGTTGCGGGTGCAGCACGGCGATGCCGCTGTAGGTCAGGGTCGCCGAGTCCGGTTGGCCGTCCTGTACCTGGTCGCCGACCAGGCTGAAGTCGCCGGCCGGGTGATGGGCCGGGTTGTCCGCCAGCACCAGATGCGCCAGACCTGTGATCGGCTGGTGCAAGACGCTGAAGTCGTAATCGGTCCAGATATCACCGTTGACCACCAGGAACGCTTCGTCGCCCAACAGCGGCAAGGCGCGGAAAATGCCGCCACCGGTTTCCAGCGGTTCGCCTTCAGGCGAGTAACGGATGCTCAGACCAAATTGCGAGCCGTCACCCAAATAGTCTTCGATCTGCTGGCCGAGCCAGGCATGGTTGATCACGATTTCGCTGAAACCTGCCGCCGCGAGGGCGCGCAGGTGATACTCGATCAACGGCACGCCTGCGGCACGCACCAGCGGTTTGGGCGTGGTGAGGGTCAGCGGGCGCATGCGCTCGCCCTTGCCCGCCGCCAGAATCATTGCCTTCATGCCGTTACTCCGGCGCGCAGACTGGCCAGCAGCGCCTGCAGTGGCGCCAGCTCCGGACGGCGGGCGATCACGGTCTCTATATAGGAGAAGAAACGGGGTACATCGCCGAGGTAGCGTGGCTTGCCATCACGATGGCAGATGCGGGCGAAAATGCCGATGACTTTCAAGTGGCGCTGCACACCCATCAGGTCGCTGGCGCGCAGGAAGTCTTCGAAATCCGGCTGTACCGGAATGTTGAGTGCCGCCGCCTGCTGCCAGTAGCTTTCGAGCCAGCCGTGCACACGTTCTTCAGGCCAGCTGAGGAACGCATCCTTGAACAGACACGTCACGTCGTAAGTCACCGGGCCATACACCGCGTCCTGGAAGTCCAGCACGCCGGGGTTCGGCTCGCTGATCATCAAGTTGCGCGGCATATAGTCGCGGTGTACCAGCACCTTCGGCTGGGCCAGCGCGCTGTCGATCAGCAGATCGCTGACCTGTTGCCATTGTTGCTGCTGGCTGGCATCGAACTCGATGCCCAGCTCCCGCTTCACGTACCACTCGGGGAACAATTCCAGCTCGCGACGCAGCAATGCGACGTCATAGCTCGGCAACGGCGCCACCATCGGCAACTGCTGAAACGCCAGCAACGCCTGCAGGGCATCACTGAACAATGCGTCGGCATTTTCGCTGTCGATCACGTCGAGGTAGGTCTTGTTGCCCAGATCATTGAGCAAAAGAAACCCGCGATCGAGATCTTCTGCATAAATTTTCGGCACGTTGATACCGGATTTCGCCAGCAAAAAGGCGATATCCACGAACGGTTTGCAGTTTTCCTGAGGGGGCGGCGCGTCCATCACGACGAAACTGCGACCGGCACCTTCCCAGCGGAAATAACGGCGGAAACTCGCGTCGCTGCTGGCTGCAGTCAATGTGGCCGGGGGGACTGCACCCCAGCCCTGAGTGGAGAAAAGTATTGCCAACTGCTCATCGAGCCAAACTTTCAGGTGTTGCAAGCGTACATCTTGGTCAGGCATTGCAAGGGTCTCCGACGGCGCTAGCCGTCAAGCGGGTCATGCTTTATTATCCAGCATCTTTTTCAGACCATCGAGAGGCGTGCGGCCCACACCGCGGGCAGATGGCACGCAGGAAGCCCGGACTAATAAGATGGCATTGAAATCCCCCGCGTTTCGTAAAAAATTTCCGTTGTTGGTAACCGGCAGTCTGCTGGCTATGCAACCTCTGGCCAGTTCGTTCGTTGTGGCCGCCGAGCAGTATGACTGCGCCGTCTCGCCTACGGGCGGCTGGGCATGCTCGCCGAAAACCCCGACGGCGGCATTGCCCCCGCGTCCGGTGCATGACGGCAGCGCCGTCAGCGCCACCGGTGCAGCGCCGGCCGAGAACGGTACGGTTTCGGACTCCGGGCCCAAGCCCGTGCTGGTTACCGAAGCCAAGGGCCGAGGCCTGAAATCCCGTAGCGAAGACTACAGTCACCTCGACTGGGTTCCGCGCGAGAAGCTCACCGCCGCCCAGTTGGCCGAAACCGGTCCTTACTGCTCTGGTTCCTATATCGAACCGATTCGTCCTGGCATGAATGACAAGACGAATAAAAGTGACGCCCCGACCTTTATCGGCGCGAAAGCCTCGCGCTACAACACCGAAGATCAGGTCGGCACGCTGGCCGGTGACGTGGTTCTGCGTCAGGGCAGCATGCAGGTCGAGTCCCAGGAAGCGAGCCTCTATCAGGCCGAGAGCCGCGCCGAACTCAAGGGCGACGTGCGCATCCGCGACAACGGCGCGCTGATCGTCGGCGACCATGCCGATGTGCAGCTCGACACCGGTGAAGCGAAGGTCGACAACGCCGAATACGTGATGCACAAATCGCGCATCCGCGGTAACGCGCTGTACGCCAAGCGTGCCGAAAACGCGATCATCCGCCTGAAAGACGGCACGTACACCACGTGCGAACCGAACAGCAACGCCTGGCAGCTCAAGGGCAACAACATCACCCTGAACCCTGCCACCGGCTTCGGTACCGCGACCAACGTGACGCTGCGGGTCAAGGACATTCCGATCCTGTACACCCCGTACATCTACTTCCCGATCGACGACCGTCGTCAGTCGGGCTTCCTGCCGCCGACCATCGGCACCGGCAGCGACACCGGCTTCATGCTGGTGACCCCGTACTACTTCAACCTGGCACCGAACTACGACGCCACGTTGTATCCACGCTACATGAGCAAGCGCGGCCTGTTGATGGAAGGCGAATTCCGCTACCTGACCAAGTCCAGCGAAGGTCAGTTCGGTGCCGCGTACCTCAACGACGAAGACACCGATCGCAGCAAGCAGACCGATTACGAAAAGAATCGCTACATGTACAACTGGCAACACAAGGGTGGCCTGGACTCCCGCGTGTTCACCCAGGTTGACTACACCAAGATCAGCGATCCGTACTACTTCCAGGACCTGACCACCGACCAGATCGGTGTGAAGAGCCAGGACTTCGTGAATCAGCAGGGTCTGATTTCCTATCGGGGCGATTCGTACACCGCGACCCTGAATGCTCAGCAGTACCAGCTGGCAACCGTTTCGAACATCACGCCTTACGGTCGTCTGCCGCAGATCACCTTCAATGGCCAGCTGCCGTATCACCCGGAAGGCCTGAACTTCGATTACGAGACCGAGATTGTGCGGTTTGATCGTGATCTGAAAAGCGGCACATTTGTTCAGGAAGACGGGATCACTACCGAACCTCGCCTGGACAACAACATCCAGGGCCTGGCCCGCGCCAATGGCGACCGTCTGAACCTGAAGCCTGGTGTCAGCCTGCCGATGAACTGGACCTATGGCTTCCTCAAGCCATCGCTCAAGTATCAGTACACCCAGTACCAGCTGGACCTGGACGGTACCGGTAAATCGCAGATTGCCGCGCAGACTGCCGAGCAGAACAAGCTGAATGGCACCTTCGACAGCAACCAGAGCCGCGGTGTACCGATCGCCAGCGTCGATGGCGGCCTGTACTTCGATCGCAACACGTCCTACTTTGGCAAGAACTACCGCCAGACCCTGGAACCGCGTCTGTTTTACCTCTATGTGCCGAAGGTGGATCAGGAAGACATTCCGGTATTCGACACCAGTGAATACACCTTCAACTACGCCTCGCTGTTCCGCGACAACCGCTTCTCCGGCTCCGACCGCGTCGGCGACGAGAACAAGCTGTCGCTGGGTGTAACCAGCCGCTGGATCGAAGACGACGGTTTCGAGCGTCAACGCATCAGCATCGGTCAGGCTTATTACTTCAAGGATCGTGAAGTACAACTGCCGGGTATCGCGTTCAAGGATCGCAAGGACGCCCAGTCCGACGTATCGCCCTATGCTCTGGAATACGAATACCGCTGGAACCGCGACTGGCGCACCACTGCCGACTACAACTGGGATCCGGACAGCCACAGCCCGCGTTCCGGCAGTGCGATGTTCCACTACCAGCCTGAAGACAACCCGAACAAGGTGGTCAACGTCGGCTATCGCTATCGCAATGATCAGGTCCGGTTCGACCAGAACACCGGTAAATGGTCGGTGGGTGGTGGTGATTACGGCACCCCGGGCCAGCCTGGCTACGTGAAGGATTACTACAAGATCCAGCAGCATGACTTCTCGGTCATCTGGCCGATCGTTCCACAGTGGAGCGCGATCAGCCGCTGGCAGTACGACTACAACCGCAACCGCACGCTGGAAGCCTTCGGTGGTTTCGAATACGACAACTGCTGCTGGAAACTGCGCCTGATCAACCGTTACTGGGTTTCTTACGACGAATTCAGTCAGGAAGCTCCGCAAAACGAAAAAGGCGACCACGGCGTCTTCCTCCAAATTGTTCTGAAGGGACTCGGCGGCCTCACCGGCGCCAAGGTAGAGAGCTTCCTCGACAAAGGCATCCAAGGTTATCGTCAACGTGAAGACCAAGCTTTCTGATTGTCTGCGCCCGCTGATGCTGGGCGCGCTGTTCCTGGGTACCGCAGCCAACGCCGCGGTACAGCCTATCGATAAAGTGGTGGCCATCGTCGACAACGACGTGGTCATGCAGAGCCAGCTGGATCAACGCGTCCATGAAGTTCAGCAGACCATCGCCAAGCGTGGCGGCGGTTTGCCACCTCCGGGCGTGCTGGATCAACAGGTGCTCGAGCGCCTGATCGTCGAAAACCTGCAACTGCAGATCGGCGAGCGCTCCGGTATCCGCATCACCGATGAAGAACTGAATCAGGCTGTCGGCACCATTGCCCAGCGCAACAACATGACGGTCGATCAGTTCCGCGCTGCCCTGTCCCGCGACGGCCTCTCCTATGAGGATGCCCGCGAACAGATTCGTCGTGAAATGATCATCAGCCGTGTGCGTCAGCGTCGTGTTGCCGAGCGCATTCAGGTATCGGAACAGGAAGTGAAAAACTTCCTCGCTTCCGACCTGGGCAAGATGCAGCTGTCCGAAGAACTGCACCTGGCCAATATCCTGATTCCTACCCCGGAAAGCGCCAGCTCCGAAGCGATTCAGAGCGCCGCTCGTCAGGCGATGGAGGTTTATCAGCAACTCAAGCAGGGCGCCGACTTCGGTCAACTGGCCGTTGCCAGGTCCGGCAGCGACAACGCCCTCGAGGGCGGCGACATGGGCTGGCGTAAAGCCGCTCAACTGCCACCACCGTTCGATCGCGAGCTGAGCAGAATGTCGCCGGGCGACATCACTCAACCGGCACGCACTCCGGGTGGTTTCATCATCCTGAAACTGCTGGAGAAACGCGGCGGCGAAAGCCAGATGCGCGACGAAGTGCATGTGCGTCACATCCTGGTCAAGCCAAGTCCGGTCCGCGACGAAGCCAAGACCCGGGAACTGGCCCAGTCGCTGTATAACCGCATCGAAGCCGGCGAAGATTTCGCTGAACTGGCGAAGAAATACTCGGAAGATCCGGGTTCCGCCCTCAACGGCGGCGACCTGAACTGGATCGACCCGAACGCGCTGGTACCGGAATTCCGCGCCGTGATGGCCAAGTCTCCGCAGGGTGAGCTGTCCAAGCCGTTCAAAACCCCGTACGGCTGGCACGTTCTGGAAGTCCTTGGCCGTCGCGCCACCGACAGCACCGAACAGGCCCGCGAGCAGCAAGCGATGACCGTACTGCGTAACCGCAAGTACGACGAGGAGCTGCAGACCTGGCTGCGTCAGATCCGTGACGAAGCGTACGTAGAAATCAAACTCCCTGGCGCAGACCAGGCAGCGCAGTGAAACCCAAGCGTTTCGCGCTGACACCTGGCGAGCCGGCAGGCATCGGTCCCGACCTTTGCCTGCTGCTCGCCTCGCAAGCCCAGCCACACCCTTTGATCGCCATCACCAGCCGTGATCTGCTCCAGGAGCGGGCCGCGCAGCTGGGGCTGGCCGTCAGCCTGGTGCCCGTCTCGCCCGATCACTGGCCGGACGTACCGGCGCCGGCCAACAGCCTTTATGTCTGGGATACTCCGCTCAGCGCTCCGGTGGTCGCGGGACAACTGGACAAGGCCAACGCCGCTTTCGTCCTCGAAACCCTGACCCGCGCCGGCAACGGCTGCCTGAACGGCGACTTCGCCGGAATGATCACCGCCCCGGTGCACAAAGGTGTGATCAACGAGTCAGGCATCGCCTTTTCCGGCCACACGGAATTCCTCGCTGATCTGACCCATACCGCTCAAGTGGTGATGATGCTCGCTACCCGCGGTTTGCGCGTGGCACTGGTGACCACTCACCTGCCCCTGCGCGACATCGCCGATGCGATCACGCCCGAGCGACTGGAGCGTGTCACACGGATCCTGCACGCCGATCTGCAAGACAAATTCGGCATCGCCCGGCCGCGCATCCTGGTCTGCGGGCTCAACCCGCACGCCGGTGAAGGCGGACACCTGGGCCATGAAGAAATCGACATTATCGAACCGACATTGGAACGCCTGCGCGGCGAGGGCATGGACCTTCGTGGCCCGCTGCCTGCCGACACTCTGTTTACCCCCAAATATCTGGAGCACTGCGACGCAGTGCTGGCGATGTACCACGACCAGGGCCTGCCCGTGCTCAAGTACAAAGGCTTCGGCGCAGCGGTCAACGTGACCCTGGGTCTGCCGATCATCCGCACCTCCGTCGACCATGGCACCGCCCTGGATCTGGCCGGCAGCGGCAAGATTGACACCGGCAGTCTGCAAGTCGCCCTGGAAACCGCCTACCAGATGGCCGAGACCCGTTTATGACCGAGCAATACCAACACAAGGCGCGCAAACGCTTTGGCCAGAACTTTCTGCACGATGCCGGCGTCATCGACCGCATCCTGCGCTCCATCAATGCCAAATCCGGTGACCGCATGCTGGAAATCGGACCGGGCCAGGGCGCACTGACCGCCGGCATCCTTAATTCCGGCGCGCAGCTGGACGTCGTGGAACTGGACAAGGACCTGATCCCGATCCTCAACCAGCAGTTTGCCGGCAAGAGCAATTTCAACCTGCATCAGGGTGATGCGCTGAAGTTCGACTTCAATACCCTGAACGCCGCACCGAACAGCCTGCGCGTGGTCGGCAACCTGCCGTACAACATTTCCACACCGCTGATTTTCCACCTGCTGAACAATGCCGCGATCATTCGTGACATGCACTTCATGCTGCAGAAGGAAGTCGTTGAGCGTCTGGCTGCCGGTCCGGGTGGTGGTGACTGGGGTCGTCTGTCGATCATGGTTCAGTACCATTGCCGGGTCGAACATCTGTTCAACGTCGGTCCAGGTGCATTCAACCCGCCGCCAAAGGTCGACTCGGCCATAGTGCGTCTTGTGCCTCACGCGGTACTGCCGCACCCTGCCAAGGATCACCGCCTGCTGGAGCGCGTCGTGCGCGAAGCTTTCAACCAGCGCCGCAAGACTCTGCGCAACACCCTCAAACAATTGCTGAGCAATGCCGAGATCGAGGCCGCCGGTGTCGATGGCAGTCTGCGACCCGAGCAACTCGATCTGGCTGCCTTCGTGCGCCTGGCCGACCAGCTCGCCGACAAACCTGCGCCGGCCCCGAAAGCCGACTGACAGGCACGCATCGCTCCCGGGCAAGAGCGCCACTCTGGTCTCCTGCCCGATACTTGCCTAGACTCAACCCATCGGCGATAGCCGCTTTTCGCCAAGTCCTCAAGGCCTCTTGCATGTCCGATCCCCGTTATCAGGTCGATGTCAGCGTCGTTACTCACTATCTGGCAGACCAATCGCAACCCGAGCATGACCGCTTCGCCTTCGCCTACACCATCACCGTGCAGAACAATGGCGAACAGCCGGCCCGCCTGATGTCCCGACATTGGGTGATCACCGATGGCGACGGGCATGTCGAGGAAGTGCGCGGCGCCGGTGTCGTCGGGCAGCAACCCTTGATCGACGCAGGAAAAAGCCACACTTACAGCAGCGGCACAGTCATGACCACCAAGGTCGGCACGATGCAGGGCAGCTATGCAATGGTCGCCAGCGACGGCAAGCATTTCGACGCGATCATCAAACCCTTCCGCCTCGCCGTTCCGGGAGCGCTGCACTGATGGCGACGTATGCCGTCGGCGACCTGCAGGGCTGTCTCGAACCGCTCAAGTGCCTGCTCGGGCAAGTCGCGTTCGACCCGGCAGTGGACCGGTTGTGGCTGGTAGGCGACCTGGTCAACCGTGGCCCGCAATCGCTGGAAACCCTGCGTTTTCTCTATGGCATGCGCGAGTCACTGGTCTGCGTCCTCGGCAATCACGACCTGCATCTGCTGGCCGCCGCAAACAATATCGAGCGGATGAAAAAGTCCGACACCCTGCGCGAGATTCTCGAAGCACCGGACTGTGCCGAACTGATGGAGTGGCTGCGTCAGCAGAAACTCATGCACTACGACGAGCAACGCGAAGTCGCCATGACTCATGCAGGCATCCCCCCGCAATGGTCACTGCGCAAGGCCCTGAAGTATGCCGCAGAAGTCGAGACCGCCCTGCGCGATGACAATCTGCTCCCGGCCTTCCTCGACGGCATGTACGGCAACGAGCCGACGAAGTGGGACAGCGAACTCAAAGGTGTGGCCCGGCTGCGGATCATCACCAACTACTTCACGCGCATGCGCTTCTGCACCGCCGAAGGCAAGCTCGACCTCAAGAGCAAGGAAGGCCTGGACACGGCGCCGCCGGGCTACAAGCCGTGGTTCCAGCACAAGGAACGCAAGACCCGTGGCCTGCGGATCATTTTCGGCCACTGGGCGGCACTGGAAGGCGATGTCCACGAGCCCGGCATTTCAGCCCTCGACACCGGTTGCGTATGGGGCGGAAGCATGACCCTGATGAACGTCGACAGCTTTGAACGGCTGTCGTGCAAATGCGACGAACACGGCGGCGCCCTGCCTCCCGTCGCCCCACCGACCACCGAAACCTCGCCAGTCAGCGCCCCGCGTTAGACTGCGTTTTCAGCCGAGCCACAGGAACCCGCCATGAGCGAATTCAAACGTATCCCCCCGGAACAGGCCCAGGCCCTGCGCGAGCAAGGTGCCGTGGTGGTCGATATCCGTGACCCGCAGACCTACGCCGCGCTGCACATCGCAGGATCGAAGCATGTGGATAACCACTCCATTGCCGATTTCATCCGCAACGCCGACCTCGACGCCCCGTTGGTGGTGGTCTGCTATCACGGTAACTCCAGCCAGAGCGCAGCGGCTTATCTGATCAGCCAGGGCTTCTCCGACGTGTACAGCATGGACGGCGGCTTCGAGCTTTGGCGTACGACCTTTCCTTCGGAAACCGCGCAAGGCATTTCCGAATAATTTTTTTGTCACGTGCAGGCCCCGGCTCCCGTGGGCTCGCGCGGTGGCAGACGAACGGTCTGCCACAACTAATTACGTATCTCGCCTTTACCTCCCGAATTCCCAACTATCCTTAAGCCCAGGCCATCCAAAACAGGGGAGAGCCGGTACACCGGCGCACGGGTCATCGGGAGTGACTTTCGCGATTGTCGATCGCGAAAGGGTTCTGGGGGGTAAACAACAGCTGTCATCGCAGCTGCTTGCCAGCATCGACTGAGTGATCCGGCGTCGGCTCCACGTATCGAGCGAGGTGACGTCATGAGTATCTTTAGCCACTTCCAACAACGCTTCGAGTCCACACGCCAGGAAGAATTCTCGCTGCAGGAATACCTGGAACTGTGCAAAAAGGATCGCAGCGCCTACGTTTCCGCCGCCGAGCGTCTGTTAATGGCTATCGGCGAACCGGAGCTGCTCGACACCTCGACCAATTCGAGGCTGTCGCGAATCTTCTCCAACAAGGTGATCCGCCGCTATCCGGCCTTTGAAGACTTCCACGGGATGGAAGAATGCATCGACCAGATCGTGTCGTATTTCCGTCATGCCGCCCAGGGCCTCGAGGAGAAGAAACAGATCCTCTACCTGCTCGGTCCCGTCGGCGGCGGTAAATCGTCCCTGGCCGAGAAGCTGAAACAGCTCATGGAAAAAGTGCCCTTCTATGCCATCAAGGGCTCGCCGGTATTCGAATCGCCCCTGGGTCTGTTCAACGCCACCGAAGATGGCGCGATCCTCGAAGAAGACTTCGGCATTCCCCGGCGCTACCTGAACACCATCATGTCGCCATGGGCCACCAAGCGCCTGGCCGAATTCGGCGGTGACATCAGCCAGTTCCGTGTGGTCAAGCTGTACCCGTCGATCCTCAACCAGATCGCCGTGGCCAAGACCGAACCGGGCGACGAGAACAACCAGGACATCTCCGCGCTGGTGGGCAAGGTCGATATCCGCAAGCTGGAAGAGTTCCCGCAGAACGACGCTGACGCCTACAGCTACTCCGGTGCGCTGTGCCGGGCCAACCAGGGCCTGATGGAATTCGTCGAAATGTTCAAGGCACCGATCAAGGTGCTGCACCCGCTGCTGACTGCAACCCAGGAAGGCAACTACAACAGTACCGAAGGTCTCGGCGCGATTCCGTTTACCGGAATCCTGCTGGCCCACTCCAACGAATCGGAGTGGCATACCTTCCGCAACAACAAGAACAACGAAGCGTTCATCGACCGGATCTATATCGTCAAAGTGCCGTACTGCCTGCGGGTCAGCGACGAAGTGAAGATCTACGACAAGCTGTTGTTCAACAGTTCCCTGGCCAAGGCCCATTGCGCGCCGGACACGTTGAAGATGCTGGCGCAGTTCACTGTGCTGTCGCGCCTGAAAGAGCCGGAAAACTCCAACATCTATTCCAAGATGCGGGTTTACGACGGCGAAAACCTCAAGGATACCGATCCAAAGGCCAAATCGATCCAGGAATACCGCGACGCAGCAGGTGTCGACGAGGGCATGAACGGTCTGTCGACCCGGTTCGCATTCAAGATCCTGTCCAAGGTCTTCAACTTCGACCCCCATGAAACCGCCGCCAACCCGGTACACCTGCTCTATGTGCTGGAACAGCAGATCGAACAGGAACAGTTCCCGGCGGAAGTCCGTGAACGCTATCTACGCTATCTGAAGGAGTATCTGGCACCGCGTTATATCGAGTTCATCGGCAAGGAGATCCAGACGGCCTATCTCGAGTCTTACAGCGAATACGGCCAGAACATCTTCGACCGCTACGTACTGTATGCGGACTTCTGGATTCAGGATCAGGAATACCGCGATCCGGAAACCGGCGAGATCCTCAACCGCGTAGCCCTCAACGAGGAACTGGAAAAGATCGAGAAACCGGCCGGTATCAGCAATCCGAAGGATTTCCGCAACGAAATCGTCAACTTCGTATTGCGCGCCCGAGCCAACAACAATGGCAAGAATCCGACCTGGCTCAGCTACGAAAAACTGCGGGTGGTCATCGAGAAGAAAATGTTCTCGAACACCGAGGACCTGCTGCCGGTCATCAGCTTCAATGCCAAGGCCAGCAAAGAGGATCAACAGAAACACAACGACTTCGTTACACGAATGGTCGAGCGCGGCTACACCGACAAACAGGTACGACTGCTGTCCGAGTGGTATCTGCGGGTCCGGAAATCGCAGTAAAGCAGCTGCAAGCTACAGGTTTCGAGCTGCAAGTTAAAAACGCATGAGCCCTGATGCCAGGGCATATGCTTGCACTTGCGGCTCGCAGCTCACTACTTGAAGCTGCCCGGAGGGCCTCTCATGAGCTATGTGATCGACCGACGCCTCAATGGCAAGAACAAGAGCACGGTAAACCGCCAGCGCTTCCTGCGGCGTTACCGTGACCACATCAAGAAGGCTGTCGAAGAGGCGGTCAGCCGGCGTTCCATTACCGACATGGAGCACGGCGAACAAATCAGCATTCCCGGTCGCGACATCGATGAACCGGTGCTTCACCATGGTCGCGGCGGCAAACAGACCGTGGTCCATCCCGGCAACAAGGAATTCACCGCTGGTGAGCACATCGCCCGCCCGCCGGGAGGTGGCGGAGGCCGCGGACCGGGCAAGGCCGGCAACTCCGGCGAGGGCATGGACGAGTTCGTCTTCCAGATCACCCAGGAAGAATTTCTCGAGTTCATGTTCGAGGATCTCGAACTGCCCAACCTCGTCAAACGCAACCTGACCGGCACCGATACCTTCAAAACGGTTCGCGCCGGGATCAGCAACGAGGGCAACCCATCCCGGATCAACATCATCCGTACTCTGCGCTCGGCCCATGCCCGCCGAATCGCACTGTCCGGCAGCAGCCGCGCCAAGCTGCGTGAGGTCAAGGAAGAACTGGAGCGCCTGAAACGCGAAGAACCGGACAACTTCGGCGACATTCAGGACCTTGAGGCGGAAATAGAGAAACTCAGCGCACGTATCCATCGCGTTCCGTTTCTCGACACCTTCGACCTCAAGTACAACCTGCTGATCAAGCAACCGAACCCCAGTTCCAAAGCGGTCATGTTCTGTCTGATGGACGTCTCCGGATCCATGACTCAAGCGACCAAGGACATCGCCAAACGCTTTTTCATCCTGTTGTATCTGTTCCTGAAGCGGAACTACGACAAGATCGATGTGGTGTTCATCCGCCATCACACCAGCGCCCGGGAAGTGGACGAGGAAGAGTTTTTCTATTCAAGGGAAACCGGCGGCACCATCGTCTCCAGCGCCCTGAAACTGATGCAGGAGATCATGGCCGAACGCTACCCGAGCAATGAATGGAACATCTACGCGGCCCAGGCTTCCGACGGCGACAACTGGAACGATGACTCGCCGATCTGCCGCGACATTCTGATCAACCAGATCATGCCGTTCGTGCAGTACTACACTTATGTGGAGATCACACCGCGCGAACATCAGGCCCTGTGGTACGAATACGAACGCATCGCCGAAGCCTTTTCCGACACTTTTGCCCAGCAGCAGCTGGTCTCGGCCGGAGATATCTACCCGGTCTTCCGTGAACTCTTCCAGCGCAGGTTAGTGACATGACCGCCAAAGAGCAGAAGCGCCAACCCATTTCCACCGGCTCTGAATGGACGTTCGAGCTGATCCAGGCCTACGACCGCGAAATCGCCCGGATCGCGGCCGGCTATGCCCTGGATACCTATCCCAACCAGATCGAAGTGATCACCGCCGAGCAGATGATGGACGCCTACGCTTCGGTCGGCATGCCACTGGGCTATCACCACTGGTCCTACGGCAAGCACTTCCTCAGCACCGAGAAGTCCTACAGTCGCGGGCAGATGGGACTGGCCTACGAGATCGTGATCAATTCGGATCCGTGCATCGCCTATCTGATGGAGGAAAACACCATCTGCATGCAGGCACTGGTGGTGGCCCACGCCTGCTACGGTCACAACAGCTTTTTCAAGGGCAATTACCTGTTCCGCACCTGGACCGATGCCAGCTCGATCATCGACTACCTGGTGTTCGCCAAGCAGTACATCATGCAGTGTGAGGAGCGTCACGGCATCGACGCGGTGGAGGACCTGCTGGATTCCTGCCATGCCCTGATGAACTACGGTGTCGACCGCTACAAGCGCCCGTACCCGATTTCCGCCGAGGAGGAGCGGCGCCGGCAGAAGGACCGCGAAGAGCACCTGCAGAAACAGATCAACGACCTGTGGCGCACCATTCCCAAAGGTGCGGACAAGTTCAGCGACAAGGACAATGCCCGTTTTCCGGCCGAGCCGCAGGAGAACATCCTCTACTTCATCGAAAAACACGCGCCGTTGCTGGAGCCGTGGCAACGGGAAATCGTGCGCATCGTGCGCAAGATCGCCCAGTATTTTTATCCACAGCGCCAGACCCAGGTAATGAACGAAGGCTGGGCGACTTTCTGGCACTACACGCTGATGAACGACCTGTACGACGAAGGACTGGTCACCGACGGTTTCATGATGGAATTCCTGGCGTCCCATACCAGCGTGGTGTTCCAGCCAGGTTTCGACAGTCCTTACTACAACGGCATCAACCCCTATGCGCTTGGCTTTGCCATGTACCGCGACATCCGGCGCATGTGCGAAGAACCGACGGAAGAAGACCGTCGCTGGTTCCCGGAAATCGCCGGCAGCGACTGGCTGTCGACCATCAAGTTCGCCATGAGCAGCTTCAAGGATGAGAGTTTCATCCTGCAGTACCTGTCGCCGAAGGTGATTCGCGACCTCAAGCTGTTCAGCATCCTCGATGATGACCAGAGAGACGATCTGCTGGTACCCGCCATCCATGACGAGAGCGGCTATCGGATCATCCGCGAAACGCTCGCGGCACAATACAATCTGGGCAACCGCGAGCCGAACGTGCAGATCTACAGCATCGACCGGCGCGGTGATCGTTCGCTGACCCTGCGTCATCAGCAGCACGATCGCAAACCGTTGGGCGACTCCACCGAGGAGGTCCTCAAGCACCTGCATCGGCTTTGGGGGTTCGATATCCATCTGGAAACCCTGCAGGGCGACCAGATCATGAAAACCCATCATGTCCCCCCCCGCAGCGAACATGGCGAAGGGGATTACGGTCGGCTCGATCTGGCGGTCATTCATCTTTGATCCCGTTCCGACCTCCGAAAGTCCGGCGCAAGGGTTATCCTGTCGGGCCAACGGAGGTTTTTTATGCAGATTTACAAGGTCGGCGGCGCAGTACGTGATCGCCTGCTGGGCAAACCGGTCACCGATATCGATTGGGTGGTGGTCGGTGCCACCACCGAAGAAATGCTCGCCAAGGGTTTTCGCCCGGTAGGCGCAGACTTTCCTGTGTTTCTTCATCCGAAAAGCGGCGAGGAATACGCCCTCGCCCGCACCGAACGCAAGAGCGGTCGCGGTTACGGCGGGTTCACCTTTCACGCCAGCCCCGAGGTCACGCTTGAAGAAGACCTGACTCGCCGCGACCTCACGATCAACGCCATGGCCGAGGACGATCAGCTAAATCTGACGGACCCCTATCACGGTCAGCGTGATCTGGAAGACCGAATCCTGCGCCACGTTTCCCCCGCGTTCACCGAAGATCCGTTGCGAGTCCTGCGTGTCGCCCGCTTTGCGGCTCGCTACGCAGAGCTTGGCTTCAAGGTCGCCCCCGAGACCCTGGACTTGATGCACCAGCTCAGCGACTCCGGCGAGCTGGAAGCCCTGACGCCTGAGCGCAGCTGGAAAGAGATTTCTCGCGCACTCATGGAAAATCAACCTCAGGTATTCATTCAGGTGTTGCGTGACTGTGGCGCACTCAAAGTGCTGATGCCCGAGGTTGACGCCCTGTTCGGCGTGCCCCAGCCGGAAAACCACCACCCGGAAATCGACAGCGGCATTCATACCTTGAGCGTGCTTGAGCAAGCCGCCCTGCACAAACAACCGCTGACAGTGCGCTGGGCCTGCCTGCTGCACGACCTCGGTAAAGGCCTGACCCCGCAGGAAGAATGGCCACGGCACATCGCCCATGAGCACAAAGGTCTGAAACTGATAAAAGCCGTCAACGAGCGCTTCAAGGCACCGAAGGACTGTCAGGAACTGGCTTTGCTGGTCGGGCAGTACCACACCCACGGCCATCGTGCGCTGGAACTGAAGGCTTCGACCTTGCTGGAGCTGCTGCAGAGCTTTGACGTTTATCGCAGACCGCAGCGTTTTGAAGAGTTCATTATGGCCTGCGAGATGGATGCTCGCGGACGCAAGGGACTTGAACAGCGAAGTTATCCACAGGCGGATTATCTGCGAGGCGCAGCCAATGTGGCGCGGGGCGTTGCGGTTCAGCCGTTGCTGGAGAAAGGATTCAAGGGCCCGGAACTGGGCGAAGCACTCAAGCGTGAACGGCTCAAGGCGTTGAAGGCTTACAAGGAATCAGCTTCTTCTTGAGAATTTCTGGCGCCATCGCGAACCCGTCCGCGATGGCGCCAGTCAGCTCAACAAGTCCGAAGGCGTGAGCTGAATACCGCGCCATTCAAATCCGACCGGTGCCAGCACCTGATCGATCTGCGCTTCGGCCCACAGAGTGGCAAAGCTTTTTCCCACACCAGGATGCACCCGATCCGGTGCGATCAGTGACAGCGGCCACAACACAAAAGCA
Organism: Pseudomonas sp. BW7P1; assembly: GCF_024981055.1. Taxonomy (NCBI): domain Bacteria; kingdom Pseudomonadati; phylum Pseudomonadota; class Gammaproteobacteria; order Pseudomonadales; family Pseudomonadaceae; genus Pseudomonas; species Pseudomonas sp. BW7P1. Next base: position 5,714,344 of record NZ_CP103374.1, read on the forward strand.
TTTTTCAGAATTTCGGCGCGAGGCAGGATCAGTCCGTCGAAATTGCCTGCCAGGTCGCCATACAGCAGGACGTCGATATCCAGCGGCAGCCCCTTGCGATCCGGGGCATAACGACCGTTATCCGCCTCGATGAATTTCAGCCGTCGATCCAGCTCCATCAGCGGCAGATCGGTGCAGGCCGATACCACGAAATTGAAGAACGGGCCGCTCTTGATCCCCACCGGCTGGCTTTCGAACACCGCCGAGCAGCGAATATCCACCAAAAAACCGGCCAGGGCGTCCAGGCCCGCGCGCAAATGAGTTTCGCGCTCGATATTGCTGCCGAGCCCGAGATAGACCTGAGTCAGCGACATCCGCGCTCGATCTCCACACCGACACCACCCTTGGCGGCTGGAACCGCGCCTGGCTTGGTCAGCTTCAGGCGCACCCAGGTGATCTTGAATTCGGCCATCAGCACTTCAACCAGACGCTCAGCGAACGTTTCGACAAGCTGAAACTGCGCCTGCTCGGCAAAAGCCTGGATTCGAGTGGAAACACTGGCGTAGTCGAGCGCCAGCGTCAGATCGTCGCCGGCGGCGGCCGGGCGATTGTCCCAGGCGAAGCTCAGATCAAGTCGCAGGCACTGTCGGATGCCGCGCTCCCAGTCGTAGGCACCGATCACGGTGTCGACTTCCAGGCCCTCGATAAACACTCTGTCCAAGCACTTCTCTCCGCTGCACGACAAGGGCGCATTGCGCCGTTAGAATCAGGGCGTCCTCGCCCGGAATAGTTAGCATGTTTTGGTCACTGGCGATCCTCGCCTACCTGCTCGGCTCGCTGTCCTTCGCCATTTTGCTCAGCCGCCTGACCGGGAATCCGGATCCGCGAATGAGTGGCTCGGGTAATGCCGGTGCCACCAACATGCTGCGCCTGGCCGGTCGCAAACTCGCGATCCTGACCCTGCTGGGTGATCTCTGCAAGGGCCTGCTGCCGGTGCTGATCGCTTCGGCGGCGGGCCTTGCGCTGCAGGATCAGGCATGGATCGGCGTCTGTGCCGTGATCGGTCACCTGTTCCCGCTGTACTTCCGTTTTCGCGGTGGCAAAGGCGTTGCAACCGCGGCCGGCATGCTGCTGGGCCTGTATCCGCCCGCGGCATTGCTGGCCGTATGCGCCTGGCTGTTGACGTTCTACCTGACCCGCACCAGCTCGCTGGCAGCACTGATCGCCACGCCACTGACCCTGCCATTACTGGCCTGGCAGGAACCGGCAGCGCTGTTGCCGATGAGCACGCTCACGCTGCTGATCGTCTGGCGTCACCGGGGCAATCTACGCGACCTGTTTGCCGGGCGCGAACGGCATTTTTAAATACCGTACGCAAGCGTCACTATCACAGCGCCGACAACTGCTCCATTGGCCAGCGGGCCTGTACGCTGATTGCCAGGCTTTCCTGCTGACCGGCCTGCAAGCGCTGACATCCGGCAAAGGCAATCATCGCGCCATTGTCGGTGCAAAATTGCGGGCGGGCGTAGAACACGTCGCCCTTCATGTCACCCAGCATTTTTTCCAGCGAGATACGCAACGCCTTGTTGGCGCTGACACCACCGGCGATGACCAGACGCTTCATGCCGGCCTGCTTCAGTGCGCGCTTGCACTTGATGGTCAAAGTCTCCACCACGGCCTGCTGGAACGCCAGCGCGATGTCGCAACGGGCTTGCTCGCTGTCGTCCCCGGCGCTGACGCATTGCTGCCAGGTATTGAGGGCGAAGGTCTTCAGGCCGCTGAAACTGAAATCCAGCCCCGGGCGATCACACATCGGACGCGGAAAGGTGAAGCGTCCTGCAACGCCCTTCTCCGCCGATCTGGCGATTTCCGGACCACCCGGATAATTGAGGCCCATCATCTTTGCAGTTTTGTCGAAGGCTTCGCCCGCAGCATCATCAAGGGTTTCGCCGAGCAGGCTGTACCGGCCGATGCCATCGACCTGAACAAGCTGCGTATGGCCACCGGACACCAACAAGGCGACGAACGGAAACTCCGGCGGTTTTGACTCCAGCATCGGCGCCAGCAAATGGCCTTCCATATGGTGCACGCCAAGCGCTGGAATACCCCAGGCGAAAGCCAGCGCCTGAGCACAGGATGCGCCTACCAGCAATGCCCCGACGAGACCGGGGCCCGCGGTATAGGCGATGGCATCGATCTCGGTCGGCACGCAGTCGGCCTCGGTCAGCACCTGACGAATCAAGGGCAGCATGCGCTTGACGTGATCGCGCGAAGCCAGCTCCGGCACCACGCCGCCATAGACGCGGTGCAGGTCGATCTGGCTGAACAGGGCGTCGGCCAGCAGACCGCGCTCACTGTCGTACAATGCGACGCCGGTTTCGTCGCAAGAAGTTTCTAATCCCAGTACTAGCATGGGTTTGCGCCTTGTTTAGGCTGAATTCGAAGGCGCGCATAATAGTCGTCACAGAATGCCCCGACCAGCGGTTTTCGATCAGAGGCTTTGCATTCCGAGCGTTGAGGGGTTAACATCCGCAACCCTTAAAAACCGACGTCTTCAAGTGCTCTTTTGCCGCGAGGATGTTGACCCCGGTAATGAATGAAGGTAGCTCTGGATGCCAGCCGTCAAAGTAAAAGAGAACGAACCCTTCGACGTAGCTCTGCGTCGTTTCAAGCGCTCCTGCGAAAAAGCCGGTGTACTGGCTGAAGTTCGTAGCCGCGAATTTTACGAGAAGCCAACTTCCGAGCGTAAGCGCAAGGCAGCAGCCGCTGTCAAGCGTCACGCCAAGAAAGTTCAGCGCGAACAGCGCCGCGCCGTTCGTCTGTACTAATACACAGACGTTCGTAGCAAGCTTCTGCCAAGCCCGGCCTTCCGCCGGGCTTATGGCATTTGCGGAAAACGCTTGATGCTTCACCGTCGAAGCCGCAGACGCGACCGAGACAAATCCGCTTCACCGCGTCAGACCTGGCTCTTTTGCCAGCGGTGCACGTCTTTTCTGACGAGCCTTTCAAGGCTGCTGACGAGCACACCCACTGATTCTTCTTACGACGATCAGCCCAAGGCACCTGCTTGCGTGCCCGTTTCATGAGCTATCCGAGGCCCTAAACCGGCCGCATGCGGATTCAGCGCAACACTTTCAAATGGTCGAAGACTGATAGGTACTAACGTCAGTGGCTTTTCGGCAGATACACTTCCCGACAGCAAATGCGCAGACGACACCGGTCGAACCGCACCTATCGTGCGCTTTCAGGCATGACCCGCGCCCGGTCGCCCTTCGCATAGAACCCTTTACCGCGCAGACGACGAGAACGCCATGGCCGGGCTGATTCCCCAGAGCTTCATTGACGACCTGCTGAACCGCACCGACATCGTCGACGTGGTCAGCTCGCGCGTGCAACTGAAGAAGGCCGGCAAGAACTACACCGCCTGCTGCCCGTTCCACCAAGAGAAAACCCCGTCATTCAGCGTGAGCCCCGACAAGCAGTTCTATTACTGCTTCGGTTGCGGTGCCGGTGGCAACGCGCTCGGCTTTCTCATGGACCACGACAATCTGGACTTCCCCCAGGCCGTCGAGGACCTGGCCAAAGCCGCCGGCATGGAAGTCCCCCGCGAAGAGGGCAGCCGCTCGCACAAGCCACGACAGCCGACCGATTCGCCGCTCTATCCGCTGTTGTCCGCTGCCGCCGATTTTTACCGTCAGGCACTTAAAAGTCATCCGGCACGCAAAGCGGCCGTGGATTACCTCAAGAGCCGCGGCCTGACCGGTGAGATTGCCCGGGACTTCGGCCTCGGCTTCGCCCCACCGGGCTGGGACAATCTGTTCAAGCATCTGAGCAGCGATACCCTGCAGCAGAAAGCCATGATCGACGCCGGCCTGCTGATCGAGAACGCCGAAACCGGCAAGCGCTATGACCGCTTTCGCGATCGAGTGATGTTCCCGATCCGCGATGCTCGAGGACGCGTCATTGCATTCGGCGGCCGGGTTCTCGGCGATGACAAGCCGAAATACCTGAACTCGCCGGAAACCCCGGTTTTTCATAAAGGCCAGGAACTCTACGGTCTGTATGAGGCCCGCAAGAACAACCGTAACCTCGACGAAATCATCGTCGTCGAGGGCTACATGGACGTCATTGCCCTGGCCCAGCAAGGCTTGCGCAACGCCGTTGCGACACTGGGTACAGCCACCAGCGAGGAACACCTCAAGCGTCTTTTCCGCGTCGTACCGAATGTGCTGTTCTGCTTCGACGGCGACCAGGCCGGTCGCAACGCCGCTTGGCGCGCGCTCGAGGCGACGCTGAGCAGCCTGCAGGACGGCCGTCGGGCACGCTTTCTGTTTCTGCCCGAAGGCGAAGACCCGGACACCCTGATCCGCGCCGAAGGCACCGACGCCTTTCTCGCCCGGATCAATCAGCACGCACAACCACTGGCAGACTACTTCTTCCAGCAACTGACCGAAGAAGCCGATCCGCGCTCGCTTGAAGGCAAGGCACACATGGCCACCCTCGCCGCGCCGCTGATCGACAAGGTGCCGGGAGCCAATCTGCGGATCCTGATGCGCCAGCGCCTGACCGAAATCACCGGCCTGAGCAGCGAGACCGTCAGCCAACTGGCCCAGAGCGCACCACAGGAAGCGCCACCCGCCTACGATCCGGGCATCGATTACGACGCCATGCCGGACTACAGCGACTACCATCAGCCGCAGGCACAGGAGATGTACGTGCCGCAGCAGGAATGGACACCCAAGAAACCGGGGGCCGGCGGCAAAAAATGGGACAAGAAACCCTGGGACAAGAACGGCAAGCGTGGCGCAGATCGCGATCAATCGCATGCCCCAAGAGTGCCGGCTCCGGTCGAGCCACCAATCATGGCCGCCCTGCGGACGGTGATCCATCACCCGCAACTGGCCCTGAAAGTCGAGACCGCGAGCCATTTCGCGGACGAAGACAATACCAATACCCAGCTGCTGGTGGCCTCACTGGAAGCCGTACAAAAGAATCCTCAGCTAAACTCTTTTCAGTTGATCTCGCGATGGCATGGTACCGAACAAGGCCGATTGCTGACCCGCCTGGCAGAAAAGGAGTGGTTGATCAACGGAGAAAACCTTGAACAACAGTTTTTCGACACCATAACCAGCTTGTCAGCCCGCCAGCGTGAGCGAAAGCTGGAACAACTTCTCAGGAAATCACGTCAAAGCGATCTGAGCACCGAAGAAAAATATTTGCTGCTCGACCTGCTCAAACGTGATGTTCCTGCATCAAACCCGACCTCAACTGGCGCGTGAGGTCATAGCTCAGGTATAATCCTCGGCTTGTTTTTTGCCCGCCAAGACCTTCAGTGGATAGGGTGTTATGTCCGGAAAAGCGCAACAGCAGTCTCGTATTATTGAGTTGATCAAACTGGGTCGTGAGCAGAAGTATCTGACTTACGCCGAGGTCAACGACCACCTGCCCGAGGATATTTCAGATCCGGAGCAGGTGGAAGACATCATCCGCATGATTAACGACATGGGGATCCCCGTACACGAGAGTGCTCCGGATGCGGACGCCCTTATGTTGGCCGACGCCGATACCGACGAGGCCGCTGCGGAAGAAGCCGCCGCTGCGCTGGCAGCGGTGGAGACCGATATCGGTCGCACCACTGACCCGGTGCGCATGTATATGCGTGAAATGGGTACGGTCGAGCTTCTGACTCGTGAAGGCGAAATCGAAATCGCCAAGCGTATCGAAGAGGGCATCCGTGAAGTGATGAGTGCAATCGCGCACTTTCCCGGCACGGTTGACCATATTCTCTCCGAGTACGATCGGGTCACCAGCGAAGGCGGTCGCCTGTCCGACGTCCTGAGTGGTTACATTGATCCGGACGACGGCACTACGCCACCCGCTGCCGAAGTGCCTCCGCCTATCGATGCGAAAACCGAAAAAGCGGACGACGATTCCGAGGACGATGACGCCGAAGCGTCGGATGACGAAGAAGAAGCCGAAAGCGGTCCGGACCCGGTCATTGCCGCGCAGCGTTTCGGCGCCGTGGCCGAGCAGATGGAAATCACTCGCAAGGCCCTGAAAAAGCACGGTCGTCACAACAAGGCGGCGATTGCCGAGCTGTTGGTTCTGGCTGATCTGTTCATGCCGATCAAGCTGGTACCGAAGCAATTCGAAGCCTTGGTCGAGCGCGTTCGCAGCGCCCTGGATCGTCTGCGCCAGCAAGAGCGTGCGATCATGCAGCTGTGCGTACGTGACGCACGCATGCCGCGTGCCGACTTCCTGCGCCAGTTCCCGGGCAATGAAGTCGATGAAAGCTGGTCCGACGACCTGGCAAAAGGCAAAAGCAAGTACGCCGAGGCCATTGGCCGCGTACAGCCGGACATCATCCGTTGCCAGCAGAAGCTGATCGCGCTGGAAACCGAAACCGGTCTGACCATCGCCGAGATCAAGGACATCAACCGTCGCATGTCGATCGGTGAGGCAAAAGCCCGCCGCGCGAAGAAAGAGATGGTTGAAGCGAACCTGCGTCTGGTGATCTCCATCGCCAAGAAGTACACCAACCGTGGCCTGCAATTCCTCGACCTGATCCAGGAAGGCAACATCGGTCTGATGAAGGCCGTGGACAAGTTCGAATACCGTCGTGGTTACAAATTCTCGACTTACGCCACCTGGTGGATCCGTCAGGCGATCACTCGCTCGATCGCCGACCAGGCTCGCACCATCCGTATTCCGGTGCACATGATCGAGACGATCAACAAGCTCAACCGCATTTCCCGGCAGATGTTGCAGGAAATGGGTCGCGAACCGACCCCGGAAGAGCTGGGTGAGCGCATGGAAATGCCTGAGGACAAGATCCGCAAGGTATTGAAGATCGCCAAAGAGCCGATCTCCATGGAAACCCCGATCGGTGATGACGAAGACTCTCATCTGGGTGACTTCATCGAAGACTCGACCATGCAGTCGCCAATCGATGTCGCCACGGTCGAGAGCCTGAAGGAAGCGACCCGCGAAGTACTGTCCGGCCTCACTGCCCGTGAAGCCAAGGTGCTGCGCATGCGTTTCGGTATCGACATGAACACCGACCATACGCTCGAAGAAGTCGGCAAACAATTTGACGTGACCCGTGAGCGGATCCGTCAGATCGAAGCCAAGGCGCTGCGCAAGCTGCGCCACCCGACGCGAAGCGAACACCTGCGTTCGTTCCTCGACGAGTGATCCCAGAACCCCCGGCCCAGGCCGGGGGTTCTGCTTTCAGGGCAGATTAAATACCTCGCACTGCCTTCCCTTGCGCACAGCCCGTCTACACTCGAAGCATTCCCCCGTGCCATAACGAGACCGTTATGCCCAGACTGGCGTCCGTGCTTTTTTTGCTGTCACTGATGATCTGGACCGCAACGGCTGACGCGCTGACTCTGACCGATGAAGAACGTAGCTGGCTGGCGGCTCACCCGGACTTGCGCCTGGGTGTCGATGCATCGTGGCCACCTTTCGAGTTTCGCGATGACCAGAACCGCTATCAGGGCCTGGCCGCAGACTATATCGATGTGATCCGCCAGCGCCTGGCCATCAAACTTACGCCAATCGAACCCTCGAGCTGGACAGCCGTGCTCGAACAGGCCAAAAACGGCACGATCGATCTGTTGCCCGGCATCATGTCGACCCCGGAGCGCCAGAGTTATCTGGCCTTCACCCGTCCTTACCTGGATTTTCCGATCGTCATCCTCGCCCACGTCGGCGGCCCGCAACCCCGCAAGATCGATGACCTCTACGGGCTGAAGATCGCCGTTGTCGAAAACTATGCACCCCATGAACTGCTGCGCACCCATCATCCCGATCTGAATCTGGTCGCCATGCCCAACGTCAGTTCGGCGCTGCAGGCCCTGGCCACCGACGAAGTGGACGCTGTGGTCGGCGATCTGGCCTCCAGTGTCTGGAGCCTGCGCCAGCTCAAGCTCGATGGTCTGTATGTCAGCGGCGAAACCCCTTATCGCTATCAACTGGCGATGGGGGTGCCTCGGGAAAACAAAATGCTGGTGGGCATTCTGGATAAAGTCCTGGCCGACATGCCCCCGGAGCAAATCAGCAGCATTCAGGAGCATTGGGTAGGCAACGTGCTCGATCATCGGACATTCTGGTCCGATCTTTTGATCTACGGGCTGCCTGGCCTGTTGTTTCTGATCATCGTTCTGGCGATGGTCATCCGTATCAATCGCCGTCTGAGTTCGGAAATCGCCCGTCGCATCGACCTCGAACAGGAACTGCGCAGCAGCGAATACCACTATCGTGGCCTGGTGGAGAGTCTGTCGGCCATTGCCTGGGAAGCGCGGATCAGTGATTTCACCTACAGCTATGTGTCGCCCCATGCCGAGGATCTGCTCGGTTATCCGCTGTCTCACTGGCTGATTCCGGGGTTCTGGCGCAACATCATTCACCCGGCAGACCTCACCCGTGCGCAGAGTTTCTGCGATCACGAGGTGCTTGCCGGACGGGACCACAGCCTGGATTACCGGGTGATCACCGCCGACGGCCGCTGCCTGTGGGTGCGTGACATTGTCAGTCTGATCGAGCACGGTCACGAGCCGGTCATGCGCGGCCTGATGATCGATATCAGCGAAACCAAGCGCACCGAAGAAGCCCTGCGCCTGTCCGAACAGAAATTCGCCTCGGTTTTCCAGCAGTGCCCGGACATTCTGGTGATCGCGCGTCTGTCCGATGGCTGCCTGCTGGAGGTCAACGAAGCATTTGAAGAGCAGATCGGACTCAAGGCGGCAGACGTCATCGGTCAGACCGCCACCGAACTCAATATCTGGGGTATACCCGGCGTTGGCCCCGGCCTGCTGCAACGGCTGCAGGCCGGCAGCATTCGCAATCTGGAGATGCCCTTTCGCCGCAGCAACGGGCAAGTGTTCACCGGATTGATTTCCGCCGAGCCCTTCGAGCTCGACACGACACCTGCACTGGTCGTTGTGGTTCGCGACATCACCCAGCTCAAGGAAACCCAACAGCTGCTGCAAACCTCCGAAGAAAAGTTCGCCAAAGCCTTCCACGCCTCGCCGGACGGCCTGCTGCTCTCGCGTCAGAGCGATGGCCTGTTACTGGAAGTCAATGAAGGTTTCAGCCGTATCACCGGCTTCAACAGTGCCATGTCGGTGGACCGCTCGGCACTGGATCTGGGAATCTGGGTCAACCTCAACGAGCGCAAGCAAATGCTCGATCTGTTGCACCGTGACGGTTTCGTTCGCGACTTCACCTGTCATATTCGCCGCAGCGACGGGCAGATCCGTCTCTGTGAAGTCTCCAGCCGTCCACTGCCGATCGGTGATGACGACTGCATGCTGACCATCGCCCGGGACATCACCGAACGCCACCTGATGCAGGAAAAACTGCAACAGGCCGCAACGGTGTTCGAGAGTACCGCCGAAGGCGTATTGATCACCGATACGCAACAGCACATCAGCGCCGTGAATCGCGCATTCACCGAAATCACCGGCTACAGCGAAAGCGAGGCGCTCGGCCATACGCCGCGCCTGCTCGCCTCCGGGCTGCATGACAGCGCGTTCTACGCGGCGATGTGGCATCAACTGACCGACGAAGGCCACTGGCAAGGCGAGATTTCCAACCGGCGAAAGAATGGCGAGTTGTACCCCAGCTGGCTGACCATCAGCGCCGTGCGCAATCGCGACAGCCTCATCACTCACTTTGTCGCGGTGTTTGCGGATATTTCCAGCCTCAAGCACGCCCAGGCGAAACTCGACTACCAGGCCCACCACGACCCACTGACCGGTCTGCCCAACCGGACGCTGTTCGAAAGCCGCCTGCTGACGGCATTGAACAGTCAGCAGGAAAACGGTGGTCTGGGTGCCGTGCTGTTCCTCGATCTCGACCGTTTCAAGCACATCAACGACAGCCTCGGCCACCCGGTCGGTGATCTGTTGCTCAAGGGCATTGCCGTGCGCCTCAAGGAACAACTTCGCGATATCGATACAGTGGCGCGGCTCGGTGGCGATGAATTCATCATTCTCCTGCCGGGCCTGCAACAGGCCGGCGATGCCGACAATATCGCCTCCAAACTGCTGAACTGCTTTGGCGCACCGTTCCAGGCCGGCGAACACGAGTTTTTCATCAGTGCCAGCATCGGCACCAGCCTCTATCCCCGCGACGGCTGCGATGTTGCCACCCTGATCAAGAACGCCGACGCAGCGATGTACCGCTCCAAGGCCAAGGGCCGCAACCGCGTCGAGAGCTACACCCGCGACCTGACTGCACAGGCCAGCGAACGGGTGGCACTGGAGCATGAGTTGCGCCGTGCCATCGAGCGCGAGGAGTTGTACCTCTACTACCAACCGAAAATCAGTCTCGACGATCACCGTCTGGTCGGTGCCGAAGCCCTGATCCGCTGGCGCCATCCGAACTTCGGCGAAGTTCCGCCGGAGCATTTCATCCCGCTGGCGGAAGAAAACGGCATGATTCTGCAGATCGGCGACTGGGTGCTGGAAACCGCCTGCCGGCAGATGTTCGAGTGGAACCAGATTTACGAATCCCTGGGACCGCTGTCGGTAAACCTCGCCGGCGCACAACTGCGCCAGCCGAATCTGTTGGGGCGCATCGAACAGTTGCTCAAGGACAACCGCCTGAAGCCTGACTTGCTGCAACTGGAAATTACCGAAAACTTCATCATGAGCCAGGCCGAAGAGGCGCTGGCGGTGCTGCATCAACTCAAACACCTCGGCGTACAACTGGCCATCGACGACTTCGGCACCGGCTATTCCTCGCTGAGCTACCTCAAACGCCTGCCGCTGGACATCCTCAAGATCGACCAGTCCTTCGTCCGCGGCCTGCCCGACGACCCGCACGACGCCGCGATTGTGCGCGCCATCATCGCCCTGGGCCGCAGCATGCAATTCACCGTGATCGCCGAAGGCGTGGAAACCCAGGCCCAGCAGCAATTCCTCGCCGCCGAAGGCTGTGAACAGATCCAGGGCTACATCGTCAGTCTGCCGTTGCCGCCAGAGGAATTCGCCGCAACGTTTCTTCGCATAGCCGTATCCGATTTTTCGGATAGCACAGCCGAGAAACCGTCGCTATAATCCGCGACCTACTGAGGGCCTATAGCTCAGTTGGTTAGAGCAGAGGACTCATAATCCTTTGGTCCACGGTTCGAGTCCGTGTGGGCCCACCAAACATGAAAAAAGCCGCACCTGTGTGCGGCTTTTTCGTATCTGCGTGGAGAAGTCTCTTGCCCGACATCCGCCCACCCGTGCTCGATGAAATCGACCGCCAGTTGATCGCCGCCCTGCAAATCAACGCTCGCGAGAGCGTGGCAATGCTGGCCAGGCAATTGGGGATCGCCCGCACGACCGTGACTTCGCGACTGGCGCGGCTGGAAAAGGCCAAAGTCATCACCGGCTATGGCGTACGTCTGGGCCAGCGCGTGGTGGATGGCGGGTTGCAGGCGTATGTCGGAATCAAGGTACAACCGCGCTCGGGCAAAGAAGTATTGCGACGGTTGAGCGCGATGGCTCAGGTTCAGCAATTGTGTGCCGTGAGTGGCGAATTTGATTACGTGGCGTGGCTGCGAACCGACTCGCCGGAACAGTTGGATCAATTGCTGGATCAGATCGGCAGCGTAGACGGTGTGGACAAGACCACGACCTCGATCATCCTCAGCAGCAAAATCGATCGCGGGCATCCAGTCTGACCAACTGATTCGTCAAATTGAAGCGCTAACGTTCAAAACGACGACATTTTGCGTCTTATTAACGTGTTCTACGCTCCCTAGAATGGCTGGCATCTTTTCCTATACTCGGACGCGCCTCCAGCGTCGGGTCGCCAGCAAGGTCAGCCATGAACAAGAACAATCGCCATCCTGCAGACGGTAAGAAACCGATCACCATTTTCGGCCCGGACTTTCCGTTCGCCTTCGACGACTGGATCGAACATCCAGCCGGCCTGGGCAGTATCCCCGAGCACAACCACGGTGCCGAAGTCGCTATCGTCGGTGCCGGCATCGCCGGTCTGGTGGCGGCTTACGAGTTGATGAAACTCGGTTTGAAGCCGGTCGTTTATGAGGCTTCGAAGCTCGGAGGCCGCTTGCGCTCGCAGGCCTTCAACGGCACCGACGGCATCGTCGCCGAGCTTGGCGGCATGCGTTTCCCGGTGTCTTCCACCGCGTTTTATCACTATGTCGACAAACTCGGTCTGGAAACCAGGCCCTTCCCCAACCCGCTGACCCCGGCTTCCGGCAGCACCGTGATCGACCTCGAAGGCAAAACCCATTACGCACGGAGCCTGAAGGATCTTCCCGCACTGTTCCAGGAAGTGGCTGACGCCTGGGCCGACGCACTCGAGGCGGGCTCGCAGTTCGCCGATATCCAACAAGCCATCCGCGACCGCGATGTGCCACGACTCAAGGAACTGTGGAACACCCTGGTGCCGCTATGGGACGACCGCACCTTCTACGACTTCGTCGCCACGTCGAAAGCCTTCGCCAAACTGTCGTTCCATCATCGCGAAGTGTTCGGTCAGGTCGGTTTCGGGACCGGCGGTTGGGACTCGGACTTCCCCAACTCGATGCTGGAAATCTTCCGCGTGGTGATGACCAACTGCGACGATCACCAGCACCTGGTGGTCGGCGGTGTGGAGCAAGTGCCGCAGGGCATCTGGCGTCATGCGCCGGAACGCTGCGTTCACTGGCCGCAAGGCACCAGTCTGAAATCCTTGCACCACGGTGCTCCGCGCTCCGGGGTGAAGAAAATCGCCCACGCGCCTGGCGGACGTTTCGCAGTCACCGACAACAATGGTGACACCCGCGAATACGCCGCCGTACTGACCACCTGCCAGAGCTGGCTGCTGACCACCCAGATCGAATGCGACGAAACCCTGTTCTCGCAGAAGATGTGGATGGCGCTGGATCGCACGCGCTACATGCAATCGTCGAAGACTTTCGTGATGGTCGACCGTCCGTTCTGGAAGGACAAGGATCCGGAAACCGGTCGCGATCTGATGAGCATGACCCTCACCGATCGCCTGACCCGCGGCACCTACCTGTTCGACAACGGCGACGACAAGCCGGGCGTGATCTGCCTGTCGTATTCGTGGATGAGCGATGCTCTGAAAATGCTCCCGCACCCGGTGGAAAAACGCGTGAAACTGGCGCTGGATGCGTTGAAGAAGATCTACCCGAAAGTCGACATCGCCGCGCGAATCATCGGCGATCCGATTACCGTATCCTGGGAAGCGGATCCGCATTTCCTCGGTGCATTCAAAGGTGCCCTGCCCGGCCATTACCGCTACAACCAGCGCATGTACGCACACTTCATGCAGGACGACATGCCGCCGGAGCAGCGCGGGATTTTCATCGCCGGCGACGACGTGTCGTGGACGCCGGCCTGGGTCGAAGGCGCGGTACAGACCTCGCTCAACGCGGTATGGGGAATCATGAAGCACTTCGGCGGGTCCACTCATAAAGAGAACCCCGGCCCGGGTGATGTGTTCAACGACATCGGCCCGATCGTCCTGCCTGAATAAGAGGAATCACGATGCGCGTAGCCCTTTACCAATGCCCACCGCTGCCACTGGAACCGCCCGCCAACCTCCAGCGCCTGCATCAACTGGCGATGGAGGCCAAAGGTGCCGACCTGCTGGTGGTACCGGAGATGTTTCTGACCGGCTACAACATCGGCAAGGAAGCGGTCGCGACATTGGCCGAGGTCTACAACGGTGAGTGGGCTCAGCAAGTCGGACGGATCGCCAAGGCGGCCGGGCTGGCGATCCTTTACGGCTACCCCGAGCGCACCGCCGAAGGGCAGATCTACAACGCCGTGCAGTTGATCGATTCGAACGGCGAACGCCTGTGCAACTATCGCAAGACGCACCTGTTCGGCGATCTCGACCGGTCGATGTTCAGCCCCGGCGATGGCGAGTTTCCCATCGTCGAGCTCAACGGCTGGAAGCTCGGCTTCCTGATTTGCTACGACCTGGAGTTCCCGGAAAACGCGCGGCGCCTGGCCCTTGAGGGTGCCGAATTGATTCTGGTGCCGACGGCGAACATGATTCCTTTCGATTTCATTGCCGACGTCTCGGTGCGATCCCGCGCCTTCGAAAACCAGTGCTACGTGGCTTACGCCAACTATTGCGGCCAGGAGGGCGACATCCATTATTGCGGGCAAAGCAGCATAGCCGCGCCGGATGGCAGTCGTATCGCTCAGGCCGGACTGGACGAAGCCTTGATCGTCGGTGAGCTGGATCGCCAGTTAATGGTCGATTCGCGCAATGCCAACCGTTACTTCCACGACCGCCGTCCCGAACTTTACGACGCGCTCAACAAGCGCTAATCCGCTAGCATGGGCACCTCACCGTTCTGGAAGTGCCCATGCCTGCGCCGACTCACCCCCGCCCCCATACTGAAACCCTGACCAATGGCCTGCGCGTGAACCTGCGTCACGTGCCCGGCCTGAAGCGCAGTGCCGCCGCACTGCGGGTGACTGCCGGCAGCCATGACGTGCCATTGGCGTGGCCGGGGCTGGCGCATTTCCTCGAGCATTTGCTGTTTCTCGGCACCGCGCGTTTTCCTGCACAGCAAGGGCTGATGGCCTACGTACAAGGTCACGGCGGCCAGGTGAATGCCAGCACTCGCGAGCGCACCACCGATTTCTTCTTTGAGTTGCCGCCAGCGTCCTTCAGCGGTGGGCTGGAGCGCCTGTCAGACATGCTCGCCCATCCGCGTATGAATCCGGACGATCAGTTGCGGGAACGGGAAGTATTGCAGGCGGAGTTTATTGCGTGGTCGCAGGATGCGGCGGCTCAGCAGAAAGAGGCGCTGTTCGAAGGATTGTCGGCAGCACATCCTTTGCGTGGCTTTCATGCCGGAAACCGCGACAGCCTGCCGGTAGAACGAGCGGAGTTCCAGCAGTCGTTGAAAGACTTCCATCACCGGTTTTACCGCACGGGACAGATGATCCTGAGCCTGGCCGGACCGCAGAGCATCGAAGAGCTGAGAGCCCTGGCCGAGCAGTTCGCCGCCACGTTGGCACCTGGGGATAAAACCGAACAGGCAGCCCCCGTTCGTTTGATGGACACTCCACACGCAACTTATCAACAGGTCGGCGAGCGGCGCGGCAATCTGCTGTTTGCATTGGAAGACTTGCCGGCGTCGTCCGCCGAAGCGCTGGCGTTCCTCTGCCACTGGCTGAACAGTGCCAAGCCCGGCGGATTGCTCGCTCATTTGCGGCAGCAAGGGCTTGCAGACAACTTGCACGCCTGCGTGCAGTACCAGTTCGCCGGGCAAGCATTGCTGCATCTTCAATTCACTGCAGTTGCCGGTTCTTTCGACCTCATTCGCGAGCAATCCCTGGACTGGTTGAGTTTCTTCGCCGCGCAGCGGGACTGGTCGACATTGCGTGAGGAATATTCGGCACTGCATCTACGCCGACAGCAAGTCAGCGGCGCACTGCAACTGGCGCAGCTCGACAGCGAGCAACTCGAAAGCGGCCTGTGCGATTCAGCCGTAGCCGCGCTCAAAGGGATTCTCGGCCAGATCGGCACTGTGGATAACTTCAGTCCCCATTGGCATCTGCCGACCGCCAATCCCTTCCTGCGCACAGCCGAACCGCTTGCCAACGCCGGCCTGATCCGTGGCCAGACCAGCGCTCACCGTGGCCTGCGCACGTTTGCTCAGGATCGCTCGCGTAGCCGCCGTGAGCGCTCGCCGATGCAATTCAGTCAGGCGCTGCCGGACAACAGGGACGAAGGCGCGGTGTACGTGCGCTGGCAGACTGAAGCAGCGGCCACCGCCGAGCTGCAGTCGAAATTGCAACACAGACTGCAGGAAGTGTCTGACGACGCCCGTCAAGCCGGGGTCGAGTTGTCGTTCTGCGCGACGGGTAATCAGTGGCTGCTGAGAGTGACCGGTCTGCAGGACACGCTGCCAGCTGTGCTGGAACATGCGCTTAAATCTCTGACACAAGTAGGCGCCAATTCAGCAAAGGAAGAGCCGCAGGCACCATTGATACCGATTCGTCAGCTACTCAAGGCACTGCCCGAACACTGCCTGCCAGCGATGAGCGAATCCGATGACGTCGCCAACCTGTGGACAACTTCCCGTTGGGACGGTCTGGCGCTGGGCCTCAACTCACAGACCCAAACCGCCATGGGCCTGGCCCTGAGTCGCATCCCCGGCACACCGGACAACCCATTACCCGCACCGTCGGCAATCAGCGCCGGTTACCTGTGGCACCGGATCGAAAGTGCGTCCAACGAACACGCCTTGCTACTGTTTTGCCCCACCGCCAGCCAGGAAGTCGCTGAAGAAGCCGCGTGCCGCCTTCTCGCACACCTGTGCCAAACGCCGTTCTACCAACGCCTGCGAGTCGAGCTGCAATTGGGTTATGCGGTTTTCAGCGGGTTGCGCCAGATCCATGGCCAAAGCGGAATGCTGTTCGGTGTGCAATCGCCAACGACCAGCGCAGCGCAATTGCTCGAGCACATTCAGCAGTTCCTCGATGACCTGCCAGCCCTGATCGAACAACTCGATGACGCCAGCCTCACCCAGCAACGCCAGACGCTTGCCGATCAGTTCGATGAAACCGCCCTGACTGGCAAAGAGGCGGCCGAGCTTCTGTGGCAGGCCCGTCTCTCCGGCCACTCGTCGGATTATCTGCTGCAATTGCGCAGCGCCATCACTCAACTGGATCGCCCGGCATTGCAAGCCGCCGCACAACGCCTGATCCGCGCCGAAGGCGGCTGGTACGGTCTGTCCAATGACCCAGCGCCAGGCGCACCATGGCGAGCGGCAAAATGATCATTACCAAGGCTGCAAGGAGCTTTCTCAAAGATTCACGGGCAATACCTTTGAAATTTTGAGTAACATAGCCACCTAACTATTTGGAACATCTCGGCGCTGCCGTGGACTATACCTATGGATAGCGCTATCTCACCCACCCGAAAAAGGAGTCACCCGATGGCCTGGACCAAACCTGCCTACACCGACCTGCGCATCGGCTTCGAAGTCACCATGTACTTCGCCAGCCGCTGAGTTCTGTCTCGTCAGAATTGCAGTGCAACGCCTCGGCTCGCCGGGGCGTTTTATTTTCAGCGTTGAAATGATGGAGCGTTCATGTTCGTCCAGATTCTGGGTTCGGCCGCCGGTGGCGGTTTTCCGCAGTGGAACTGCAACTGCGTCAATTGCGCCGGTTTTCGCGACGGCAGCCTGAATGCCAAGGCCCGTACCCAATCGTCCATCGCCCTTTCCGATGACGGCGTGAACTGGGTGCTGTGCAACGCCTCGCCGGACATCCGCGCGCAGCTCCAGAGCTTCGCCCCGATGCAGCCGGGTCGGGCCCTGCGTGATACCGGCATCAGTGCAATCATCCTGATGGACAGCCAGATCGACCACACCACCGGCCTGCTCAGTCTGCGCGAAGGCTGCCCGCATCAGGTCTGGTGCACGGACATGGTTCATGAGGACCTGAGCACCGGCTTCCCGCTGTTCACCATGCTCAAGCACTGGAACGGCGGGCTGGACTGGAACCGCATCGAACTCGACCAAAGCTTCACCGTCGCCGCCTGCCCGAACCTGCGTTTCACCCCGCTGCCGTTGCGCAGTGCCGCTCCGCCCTACTCGCCGCACCGCTTCGATCCGCATCCGGGCGACAACATCGGTCTGATCGTCGAAGACCTCGGCACCGGCGGCAAACTGTTCTATGCCCCGGGCCTGGGCAAGGTCGACGCACCGCTGCTGGATATCATGGCCGGCAGCGACTGCGTACTGGTGGACGGTACGCTGTGGGACGACGATGAAATGCAGCGCCGTGGCGTCGGCACCCGCACCGGCCGCGAAATGGGCCACCTCGCGCAAAATGGCCCCGGCGGCATGCTCGAAGTGCTGGAACAGCTTCCCGAGCAGCGCAAGGTGCTTATCCACATCAACAACACCAACCCGATTCTCGACGAAGACTCGCCGGAGCGCGCAGAACTGGTTCGGCGCAATGTAGAAGTGGCGTATGACGGCATGAGCATCGTGCTGTAGCTGAGGGCCTCATCGCTGGCAAGTCGAACAGCTCCCACAGGTATTGTGTACGCCACAGAACCTTGTGGGAGCTGCGGTTCGACGATTCGACTTGCCAGCGAAGGCGTCCTGACAGACACCAAAGAATCCAATGGTTGTTCCCGGAGAACAGACATGACTGACACTCCAATGTCCCCCGCCGAATTCGAAGCGGCCCTGCGTGCCAAGGGCGCCTATTACCACATTCATCACCCGTATCACGTGGCGATGTATGAAGGCCGGGCGACCCGCGAGCAGATCCAGGGCTGGGTTGCCAACCGCTTCTACTATCAGGTGAACATTCCCCTGAAAGATGCCGCGATCCTGGCCAACTGCCCGGATCGCGAGATCCGCCGCGAGTGGATCCAGCGCCTGCTCGACCACGACGGCGCCCCCGGCGAAGACGGCGGCATCGAGGCCTGGCTGCGTCTAGGCCAGGCCGTCGGCCTCGATCCGGATCAATTGCGCTCCCAGGAACTGGTACTGCCCGGCGTGCGTTTCGCCGTGGACGCCTACGTCAACTTCGCCCGCCGCGCCAGTTGGCAGGAAGCCGCCAGCAGCTCGCTGACCGAACTGTTCGCGCCACAGATCCACCAGTCGCGCCTCGACAGCTGGCCGCAGCATTACCCCTGGATCGACCCGGCCGGTTACGAGTACTTCCGAACCCGTCTCGGTCAGGCGCGGCGTGATGTCGAGCACGGTCTGGCGATCACGCTCGAACACTACAAGACCCGCGAAGGCCAGGAGCGCATGCTGGAAATTCTCCAGTTCAAACTGGACATCCTTTGGAGCATGCTCGATGCCATGAGCATGGCTTACGAACTGAACCGCCCGCCGTATCACAGCGTCACCGATCAACGGGTCTGGCATAAAGGAATCGCCTTATGAGTTTCGACCGCAGCAAGACCCCGAGCTGGCGCCCCGGCTACCGCTTCCAGTACGAACCGGCCCAGAAAGGCCACGTGCTGCTGTACCCGGAAGGCATGATCAAGCTCAACGAAAGTGCCGCGCTGATTGGCGGCCTGATCGACGGTGAACGGGATGTCGCGGCGATCATCGCCGAACTCGACAGACAGTTCCCCGGCGTGCCCGAGCTCGGTGACGACATCGAGCAATTCATGGAGGTTGCCCGTGCGCAGCACTGGATCGAACTTGCCTGAGTCATCGGCGCAAGTCCCGGCCAAACCGGAAATCGGCCTGCCGCTGTGGCTGCTCGCCGAGCTGACCTACCGTTGCCCGCTGCAATGCCCGTATTGTTCCAATCCACTGGATTTCGCCGAGCAGGGCAAAGAGCTGAGCACCGAACAGTGGATCAAGGTATTCCGCGAAGCCCGGGAGATGGGTGCGGCACAACTGGGCTTTTCCGGGGGTGAACCGCTGGTGCGTCAGGACCTCGCCGAACTGATCCGCGAAGCGCGTCAGCTGGGCTTTTACACCAACCTGATCACCTCCGGCATCGGCCTGACCGAGCAGAAGATCAGCGACTTCAAGAAGGCCGGTCTCGACCACATCCAGATCAGTTTCCAGGCCAGCGACGAGCAAGTGAACAACCTGCTCGCCGGCTCGAAAAAAGCCTTCGCGCAGAAACTGGAAATGGCTCGCGCCGTGAAGGCCCACGGCTATCCGATGGTGCTGAACTTCGTCACCCATCGGCACAACATCGACAGGATCGACCGCATCATCGAACTGTGCATCGCTCTGGAAGCGGACTTCGTCGAACTCGCCACCTGCCAGTTCTACGGCTGGGCGCAGCTCAATCGTGTCGGTCTGTTACCGACCAAAGAGCAACTGGTCCGCGCCGAACGCATCACCAACGAATACCGCGCCAAACTGGAAGCCGAAGGGCATCCGTGCAAGCTGATTTTCGTCACCCCGGACTATTACGAAGAGCGACCGAAAGCTTGCATGAATGGCTGGGGCAGTCTGTTTCTGACGGTCACGCCAGACGGCACCGCCCTGCCCTGTCACGGCGCCCGACAACTGCCGGTACAATTTCCCAATGTGCGCGACCACAGCATGCAGCACATCTGGTACGACTCGTTCGGCTTCAACCGCTTTCGTGGTTATGACTGGATGCCCGAGCCGTGCCGTTCCTGTGACGAGAAAGAACAGGACTTCGGCGGCTGCCGCTGTCAGGCGTTCATGCTCACCGGCGATGCCAGCAATGCCGACCCGGTGTGCAGCAAATCCGAACATCACGGCGTGATCCTCAAGGCCCGCGAAGAAGCCGAGCACGCCTCCCAGACCATCGAACAACTGGCCTTTCGCAATGAACGAAACTCGCGCCTCATCGCCAAAGGCTGAACCTTTCAGCGCCACTGCCGCCGTTACCGCCGGTGTGGATTTCGCCGAATTGCAGCTCGGCGCCACTGGTTTGTTCTGGAATGAATACCGCCCCGCCGATGCCGCGTGCCGGATCTGGCACTGGCGCGACGGCGTGGCGAAATGTCTGACGCCTGCGGGTTTCAGCGTGCGCAGCCGGGTGTACGAATATGGCGGCGGGGCGTTTTGTCTGACGCCCGATGGAGTGGTTTTCGTCAACGAGGCGGACCAGCAGTTGTACCGACAGACGCTGGACGGCGAACCCGTGGCATTGACGTCCGGGGAATGCCGATATGGTGATCTGCATTTTGCCAACGGGCAGGTGCTGGCTGTTGAAGAGAACGGTGATCGACATCGGCTGGTGGCTATCGATCTGGCGAGTGGCGAACGCCATAGGCTGGTTGAAGGCGCGGATTTTTACGCGTCGCCCATTATCAGCCCGGACGGCCAACGCCTTGCATGGATAGAGTGGAGCCGCCCGCATCAGCCGTGGACCTCCACCCGACTGATGCTCGCCGAACGCTCGGACAACGATTTTTTCGCCCCGCGTTGCGTGGCTGGTGAAGCACTTGAAGAGTCGATCCAACAACCGCGTTTCGATGCCAACGGCCGACTGGGCTGTCTGACCGATCGTGGTGGTTATTGGCAACCGTGGGTCGAGTCGACAGAAGGCTTGCAGCCGTTAGCCAGCGCCGAAGCCGATCATGCGCCAGCTCCATGGCAACTCGGCGGCTGCACCTGGCTGCCCGTCGACGAAGGCTTTTTGGCGAGTTGGAGCGAAGGCGGTTTTGGTCGTCTGGCGCTCAACGGTGAAGACTTCACTGGCGACTTCAGCCGCTTCCGTCATCTGGCTGTCGATGATCAGTTCATTTACTGCATCGCCGCCTCACCGATCAGCCCTTCAGCCGTGATCGCCATTGATCGCAAGTCGCGTGAAGTGAAATTGCTGGCCGGCGGCATTGCACCGCTGCCCGCCGACCGCATCAGCCGCCCGCAAACCCTTTGCTATCCGAGCGGTTCAGGTGAAGCGCACGGCTTCTTCTACCCGGCCACGAGTGGCGATGAGAAACCACCGCTGGTGGTGTTCATCCACGGCGGCCCGACATCGGCCTGTTACCCGATGCTCGACCCGCGTATCCAGTACTGGACGCAGCGCGGCTTCGCTGTTGCGGATCTCAACTACCGGGGCAGCAGCGGTTATGGCCGGGAATATCGACAAGCGCTGCATCTGAGCTGGGGCGCGGTGGATGTCGAGGATGCCTGTGCGGTCGTCGCTTACCTGAATGATCGCGGCATGATCGACGGCGAGCGTGCATTCATCCGAGGCGGCAGTGCCGGTGGCTACACGACGCTGTGCGCCCTGGCGTTCCATCAGGTGTTTCGCGCCGGCGCCAGCCTGTATGGCGTCAGCGATCCGGTGGCTCTGGGCCGGGCGACACACAAGTTCGAAGGCGACTACCTGGACTGGCTGATCGGCGATCCGGAGAAAGATGCCGGCCGTTACGCCGCGCGCACGCCGTTATCGCATGCCGACAACATTCGCGTACCGGTGATTTTCTTTCAGGGTGAACTGGACGCTGTTGTGGTGCCGCAACAGACCCGCGACATGGTTGCGGCCCTGGAGCACAACGGCATTGAGGTCGAAGCGCATTACTACGCCGACGAACGCCACGGCTTTCGCCGGGCCGCGAACCAGGCCCACGCGCTGGAGCAGGAGTGGCGTTTCTATCGGCGAGTGATGGGCCTGGCGGATTGAAACTCAGCGCTTGGCGATGATGTACACCGCATGCACGATCCCCGGGATATAGCCGCACAGCGTCAGCAGGATATTGAGCCAGAACGCACCGCCGAATCCGACCTGAAGAAACACGCCCAGCGGCGGCAAGATAATGGCGATGATGATGCGGATGAAGTCCATGGGGCAGCTCCTGATTGGGGGCTGGCTCGAC
Organism: Pseudomonas sp. BW7P1; assembly: GCF_024981055.1. Lineage (NCBI taxonomy): Bacteria > Pseudomonadati > Pseudomonadota > Gammaproteobacteria > Pseudomonadales > Pseudomonadaceae > Pseudomonas > Pseudomonas sp. BW7P1. The sequence goes on from NZ_CP103374.1 coordinate 5,736,616, forward strand.
TGAGCCATACAAGCTAATCGACCTGTGCCGTTTGTCAGGGTTCAGTGCAACCCGCGATATCGCCATTTGTTTGCCATTACCGGCGCACAAAAAAACGCCCCACGCCAAAAGAATCAGACGTGGGGCGTGCGTTATACCGCGAGACGGTTCTTGGATTCGGGTGGGAAACTTCAGCTCAAACGGCAATCCCTTTGCGGCATTGCAATTGCGCAGTGCGTACCCGGGAGAATGCGCGGGCCAGGCGCAGGAGCATTTCGTCGATGTTGGCCTTGCTGACGGTGAGCGCCGGGGTGAAGCGCAGGCAGTTGGCTTGTGGGGCGTTGAGCAGCAAGCCTTCGTGGAGCGCGGCTTTGACCACGGCCTCTGCGGAGTCTTCCGACAGGGTCAGTCCCCAGAACAGCCCTTGCCCGCGCAACTCGCCATGTTCATAACGATGGGCCAGACGGGCGAGCCCTTCGCGAAGATGCTGGCCGTTGTCCCGGATCTGTTCGAGGAAGGCGCCGTCCTGCACGCTGTCGAGCACCACCAGGCCGGCGGCTGTCATCAGTGCGTTGCCGTGATGAGTACCGCCCAGCTCGCCGGAGTCGAAACAGCAAGCCTTGCCTCGCGCCAGCAATGCAGCCAATGGAACGCCACCACCAAGGCCCTTGCCGAGCACGACGATATCGGCGCGCACGCCGTAGGACTGTTCGGCGAGCAATGTGCCACAGCGGCCAATGCCGGTCTGTACTTCGTCGAGGATCAGCAGAATTCCCAGTTCACGGCACAGGCGTTCGACACCCTTGAGGTAATGTTCGGTCGCCGGAATGACACCGGCATCGCTCTGGATCGGTTCGAGCATGATCGCCACGGTCTGCGCATCGACGGCAGCATGCAGCGCCGGCAGATCATTGAACGGCACCAGATCGAAGCCCGGCAACAGCGGCGCGAAGCGGTTGTGCAGGTTGCAGCTGTCCGACGCCGAGATCGTCGCCAGACTACGCCCGTGACAGCCTTGTCTGGCGACAATGATCCGCGAGGCGCCGCCGCGATGCAGTTGACCCCATTTACGCGCCAGTTTGATCGCGGCTTCACAAGCTTCGCTGCCACTGTTGAGCAGATACGCCTGATCGCTGGAAGTGCTGGCACACAAACGCTCGGCGAGGCTGAGCATGCCGCGGTTGTGCAGATTGAAGCCGGGATTGATCAGGGCCTGCGCCTGGCTGGCGATGGCTTTGACCAGCGCCGAAGGGCTGTGGCCCAGGCTGTTGGCGCCGCCGGCCTGGGAAAAGTCCAGGTAGGCACGGTCATTGCTGTCCCAAAGCCAGGAACCCTGGCCGCGAACGAAAACCTGCTGTGGGCGCTCGACGCTGGGCATCAGGCGCCCGGCATTGAGGCCATCGGCGGCATCCGATACATGGGTTTCAAAAGTCAGGTCATCGAGGCTCGGCGCCTGGCGCCGCAAGCTGAACAGATTCATTGAAAAAAACCTCGATTGAGGTTTTTTGAACTGCCTATGTAAACACTTTCGAAGCAAACGCTGGTCATTGCGCTTTCCGGCCCTGCAAGCCTTGTGAATGCGGTTAGACTAGGCGTCTTCAAGGCGCCGAGCCATTTCGATTTCCCAGCATTTTCGATAAGTATCACTTATGGATTTCAAACAACTGCGTTATTTCGTCGCGGTCTACGAAGAAGGCCATGTGGGGCGTGCCGCCGAACGCTTGTCGATCTCTCAACCGGCGTTGTCCCAGCAGATCCGCCATCTGGAACAGAACCTCGACGTCACCCTGTTCGAGCGCAGCAGCAAACGCCTGCTGCCGACCCTCGCCGCCCATACGCTGTACAACCACGCGCTGCCACTGCTTGATGGCATGCAACGTGCGCGCGAGGCGCTGGGCAACTTCAAGGGACAGGCGCTGCGTACGCTGGCGATCGGTGTGCTGCAAACCGTGCACACCAGCCTGGTGCCGCAAATGCTGGAACGGGTGCGCAAGGCCCAGCCGCATTTGGTGGTGCAGATTTATGAACTGACGGGACTGGAGATCGAGCGACGCCTGCTCAATGGTTCGCTGGACATCGGCATCAGCTATCTGCCGCCACGCCAGCCGGGTCTGCACGGCGTGATGCTGTACGAAGATGAATTGACGCTGGTCATTCCGGCGGATCATTCGCTGCGGGAATTCAAGAAGGTCTCGATGAGTCAGGCTGCCGAATTGCCCATGCTGCTTTTGGGAGAAGAATTCCAGATCCGTCAGATCTGGCAGGCGCAACTGGCCAGCCTCGGGCGACGCCCGCAGGTGCAGGCGGAGCTGAACAATATGGTGGGGATTCTCGACAGCCTGCCCCACACACGGCTGGCGACGGTGCTGCCCGGGCGCTCACAAAAGGAATACGACGATCAGGATTTGCTGTGGAAACCGATCAGCGAACCACGAGTACCGCTGAAGGTGGGTCTGGTGTGCCGTGATGTGCAACGCCAACAGGCGTCATTGGCGTTGCTCAGGACCTTGCTGGAAGAAGTGATGCAGCGCGAGGACAAACCTCTCAAAGGCTCGCCGGCTCTGGATTCCTTGGGCTGAAAATTTTCTGCGGGCATAAGAAAACCCCGCCGAAGCGGGGCTTTGCAGACTGTTTCCCTGACATCCATTTCACTCCGCCACCCTGGCAGAATCCTTACGTGTCCGTGTTATTGCTTTGCGCTTCCTGCGCTACGTCCATGGAAAGTAGATTAGCTCTGGATCCAATCTGCGCCTATGGGAGAACAGCAGCACGTCATGTAAGAGATCGCTTACATGGCGTCACGTCCTCAAAACTGTGAGGCATCCAGCAGGTACAGCGACTCGCTGCCCGCCTTCACCGATGCGCTCAACGAGTGAATACGCGGCAGCAGACGGGCAAAGTAAAACCGCGCGGTGCCGAGTTTGCTCGCATAAAAATCGTCCTGCGCTTCCTTGCCCAACGATGCCTTGGCCATCAGCGCCCACATGTACGCGTAGGCGGTATAACCGAAGGCCTGCAGGTATTCGACCGACGCTGCGCCGATTTCGTTCGGGTTGGTTTTCGCCCGGTCCAGCAGCCACGAAGTCAGTTCGTCGAGGGTATCGACGGCATCGCTCAGCGGCTTGATGAATTCACCGAGGTCGGCACTGGCGGTTGCGGTGAAATGACGGATTTCGTCGGCGAACAGTTTGTAGAACGCACCACCGCTGCCAACGATCTTGCGACCGACCAGATCCAGCGCCTGAATGCCGTTGGTGCCTTCGTAGATCTGGGTGATGCGCACATCACGCACCAGTTGCTCCTGACCCCACTCGCGAATATAGCCGTGACCACCGAATATTTGCTGGCCGTGGACAGTGGTTTCCAGACCCAGGTCGGTCAGAAACGCCTTGGCCACTGGCGTCAGCAGCGCCACCAGATCTTCGGCGCGTTTGCGGGTGACTGCGTCCTCGCTGAACTTGGCGGTATCCAGTTGCATCGCCACGTAGGTGGAGAACGCACGGCCGCCTTCGTTCGAGGCTTTCATGGTCAGCAGCATGCGACGCACGTCCGGATGGACGATGATCGGGTCGGCCACTTTGTCCTTGTTCTGCGCGCCGGTCGGCGCACGGCTCTGCAAGCGATCGCGGGCGTATTCAATGGCGTTCTGATAAGAGCGCTCACCGGACGCCAGGCCCTGTATGCCGACGCCCAGACGCTCGTAATTCATCATGGTGAACATCGCGGCCAGGCCTTTGTTCGGCTCGCCGACGAGATAACCCACGGCGTCGTCGAAGTTCATCACGCACGTAGCCGAGGCCTGGATGCCCATCTTGTGTTCGATCGAACCGCAATTGGCCGGGTTGCGCGCACCCAGGCTGCCATCGGCATTGACCAGGAACTTCGGCACCAGAAACAGTGAAATGCCTTTCGGCCCCGCCGGTGCGTCCGGCAGCTTGGCCAGCACCAGGTGGATGATGTTTTCGGTCAGATCGTGTTCACCGCCAGTGATGAAGATTTTCGTGCCGCTGATCTTGTAGGAACCGTCGGCCTGAGGCTCGGCCTTGGTGCGGATGATGCCCAGATCGGTGCCCGCATGCGGCTCGGTCAGGCACATGGAACCGGCCCAGATGCCGGCGTACATGTTCGGCAGATAAGCGGCTTTCAGCTCTTCGCTGGCGTGGGCGTTGATCGACAAACACGCGCCGGCGGTCAGCATCGGGTACAGACCAAAGGACAGGCTGGCGGAGTTGACCATCTCTTCGACCTGAGCCGACACAGCCTTGGGCATGCCCATGCCGCCGTAGGCCGGATCACCGCCGACGCCGACCCAGCCGCCTTCGGCATAAGTCCGATAGGCCTGTGGGAAACCGGCCGGTGTGGTAACCGCACCGTCGGCCCAGCGGCAGCCTTCTTCGTCGGCCGCGCGGCTCAGGGGCGCGATGCTTTTGCTGGTGACCTTGCCGGCCTCTTCAAGAATGGCTTCGACGGTTTCGGCATCGACAGTCTCGGCCAGTGCCGGCAGTTCGGCCCAGAGCTTGGCGACTTCGAACACTTCATTGAGGACGAAGCGCATATCGCGCAGCGGCGCTTTATAGTCAGCCATGGCAAACCTCGCAAAGATCAAAACAGGTGATTCGTGGAAGGAAGTTTTCGTTGAGTCGGAGTGTAACCCAACAACTTTTGCGACACATAGGGTCAAGCCATGACTTGTTTGTTATTTTTGGTCACCGAACTGGCCAATAAGAAGCCCGCAATCAGCGGGCTCTTTTGTTTAACAATGCCGGACGTTGAACGCGCCTTCGCTCAACTCGCTGCGCTGTCCATACGTACCGCGCCACGGCGGTTCTGACCGAAGGCCATCACACAGTTCCGTCCCGCGCCCTTGGCAGCGTAGAGCGCCTGGTCGGCGGACTTGAGCACGTCTTCCGGCGTGCGCTGCTCCACTCTTTCGGCGACACCGATACTGACCGTGACCGATACGCTGGACGCACCGGAGCCGCCACGACGCTGGCGCCCCTGTTGATCGTCCTGCGGACGGCTTTCCTGATTGCGCAGCTGGATGTTGTAGGACGCAATCGATTCCCGGATGACCTCCAGGTGCGGCATGCACTCCTCGAGTGTCTTGCCCGCGAACACCAGGGCAAACTCTTCACCGCCGTAGCGATATGCCCGGCCGCCGCCACTGACTTTCGACAGTTTACTGGCAACCAGCCGCAATACCTGGTCACCCACGTCGTGACCATGGGTGTCGTTGAATTTCTTGAAGTGATCGACATCGCTCATCGCCAGCACATAGTTGCGCCCCAGACGCTGCATGCGCTCGTTGAGTGCGCGACGCCCCGGAAGTCCGGTGAGCTCGTCGCGAAAAGCCATTTGATAGGCTTCATGCGCCACCGCAGCGGCAATCATCAGCATCACCTGGCTGCACATGATGTTCAGCGTGAACGGCAGAATGAAGGTTTTCGGCAGCATCCAGAACACCCCGAGCAACCCCACCAGTTGCGCCGCATGCAGCGGACGCGGATGGCGCCAATATTGCCAGGCCAGTAGCAGGAACGCCGAAAGAAATACCGGGTAGCACATCTGGATCAGACTCATCCAGGCCCCGTGCAAAGCCGGCCAGCGGATCTCCGAAAGCCACATCAACAGGGCCTGGGGATAACTTTGCTCGAGTCCCAGCGCCACGCTGCCGAAAGCCAGCAGCACGGCGAAACGCGCCACCATGTCCTGGAACAGATGCGTGCGCTCCTGCCACGCAGCGAACAGACCGAACAGCAACGGCAGCAGCAGGCAGACCAGATGGAACACCACGGCGGCGTCTTCACGCACCTTGCCGTTGTCGCGGTAATAGTCGGTCTGGGTGTCGAGCAGAAAGTAGGCGATGTACACCGTGACCATCAGAAACAGTTCACGCTGGCGTCGATAGACCGCGCAATACGAACCGCCCAGCAACAGCACCAGGGTCGGCAGCACGTTGAACAGTGAGGTGAAGAACACATTGAGGTCTTTGACGTACGCGGCCGCCAGCCCCGCAAGCAACAACAGCAGTGAAGGTAAAAAGTGACTGAAACGTACAGCGGAAGAACGCGGCAAGGGTAAAGCTCCGACCGTCTTGGCAAAGAGATGGCATTGTGCCTGCAATATGGCCAGTTAAGCACACACAATGTGATCCAGATCACAGGCTGTCTCTTTAACGGCCGAAATCGTCGGTTGCTGAGGGATTCAGTAAGGTTTTTTGCGGAATGGCCGCTAGACGGCCACCATGGCCATCATTCTTGATGGCCATGGTCTGTTTTTCTGTTCAGAGATCGTTGTAGAACGGCTGTAATGGCCCTTCGGACGCCGGCCTGCCTTCAGCACCGTAAGGCTTGAGATTGAGCGATGCGTCCATCGCCTGACGGGTGGTGACTTTCGGACTGGCCGGGCGCTGGGTCACGGCATTTTCATCGCCGATATGGCCTTGCGGGATCACCAGCGACGGATGATCGAACGGTGCTCGCTCCCAGGCCACGCGCGGATCGGTCAAGCCGACTTCCATGAATTTCACCAGCGCGTCGATTTCATCGGGCGTCAGGTTCAGTGCCGTCATGTCCGGGTCGAGGTTGGAAGTGTTGTGCTGGTTCACCGCCGGATGCTCGAAGCCGCTGGTGTTGTTGGCGTCTTCCCCGCGCCGATCCCCGCCACGGTTGTAGAACTCCATTACCTGTTTGAGCGTCGAGCGGCTGCCGTTGTGGAAGTATGGCCCGGTCAGCGCGATGTTGCGCAGAGTAGGCGTCTTGAACGCGCCGTCGACCGAATCGCGGAAACCGACATTCGGCTTGAGCGTGGCATCGCATGGAATGGCCGCGCTCAACGGCGCCTCGAACGTGCAGACATCGACGTCCAGCGGATCGACCGATTTTCCGCCCTGCAACACCGTGTTGTACTGCCGAGTGAACGACCACGGGTTGCCCCACGCATCCGCGCCGCCGAGGGCCAGGTCTTCCGAGGTCGGACGCACGCCGGTGTTGTAGAAGCCGTTGTCGTAGAGGGTGGTCAGGTTGTCGGCCATCACCATCCGTTCGATGCGTTCGCGCGGATGCATCAGCAGGCGGCTGGCGGCGTTGGTCAGCTCCGGACCGCCGTGGCAATTGACGCATTTACCCTTGCCGAGAAACAGATTCATGCCCTCGATCTGTTGCGCGTTCATCGCGGTGTGATCGCCTTGCAGGTAGGCGTCGATCGGCGCCTGATCGGACACCAGCGTCGCCTCATACATCTGGATCGCCAGGCCGAAGAACAGCGGGAAGTTGGCCTCCATCTGCGTGTACGGCGCACCGCCCACCAGAACGTTTTGCGTGGCGTTCCACAGCCGGGGCTGGAAGGCGTTCTTGATCAGCTCGCGATAGGTCGGCCGTCGTGCGCCCGATACTGGAGCCAGTACCGAATCGGTGGATGAGATCCGTTGCTGCTTGAGCATCAACGTGTCGAGCATCCTGCGGCCGATGTCGGCAAAGGTGCGACCGCCGCAGGACATTTCCACCGGGCTACCGGGCGGGCCGACCGCTTGCGAGGCGGCTGACGCATCGTTGAGCGCCAGCCGCACTTTGGTCGCGATTGTGCTGCGCTCGCTGGTCACGTAGATCCCGGCATCCGGATCGCGATTGCCGAACGGCGAGAAGCCGTTGAACACGTTGTTGGCCCGACCGTCCCAGAAGTTGCGCACGTTGAACGCGGCATTGATCACCGACGGCGCATTGCGCCCGGTGCTGCGGCGAACGTTGATGCCACCGACCTGGAAAATACCGTCCGGCTGCTGAGTACATTTGTCGAAACGCGCCTGATTGGGTTTGACGAAGTTGGCATCGAACACGCCTTGCGAGCCGACCACATCGTCCGTCGAGTACACGATGGGCGAGTTACGCTCCAGCGGATTGCTCAGCACGTGAGTCGGGAAGTCGGTTTTCTTCAGCGTGTAGTTCGGGCCACCCTTGCCGCCGGACAACGTTGCGTAGGACGCCACGTCACCCGGAATATCCGAGGCCACAAACGGCTTGTTGAAGATCGACGCGACGTTGGCGTTGGTGTGTGCCTGGCCGGGGTTGAGCTGGTTGGTGATGCGGTGATCGACGCCGGCGTGGTAGTGGCAGGAGGCGCAGGCGGTGGCGCCATCGCTGCCGATCTCCATGTCCCAGAACAGCGCCTTGCCCAGCAAGATCGCGGCCTGGCGATTGAGCACGTAGTCGGTCATCAGGTCGACCTTGCGCCCGCCCTCGGTCCCGGACGGATCGGGGGGCACCATCCCGCGCAACGATTGCAGCGAGGGAACCTCCGGCACGGGAGGATCGACTTCGGCGGGGTCGGCGGCCCATGCGCTGTGGACTGCCAGCGCGACGGGTAACCAGAAGGTCAAACGAGCAAGTCGACTGATGTTCATAGGCTTCACCCTGACTGTTGTTGTTAAGTACCGGGCGTCTTGCTTCTTTGAGCAGGCAGTTCTGAAAAGCACCGGTAAATCGGGCGGTGCAATTAATTGGCCACTCTTCTGGAAACATTTTGAATCAATAAGCGCAAGGGTTCGGCCGAGCAGCGCCCTTATCCATGCTGGGGAATGAGCCCCGGAATTGGGGAAATCCGGGTATAAAAAAAACCGCTGCCCCCGAAGGAGCAGCGGTTTTTTGAAGGACTGCGTTAAGGCTTAGTAGCCCAGTGCGAAGTCTTCTTCTTTCATGTCCATCAGGTTGTTGGCGCCCGACAGCATGGTGGCCACGTGCGTACGGGTACGCGGCAGGATGCGCTGGAAGTAGAAGCGCGCGGTTTGCAGCTTGGCGGTGTAGAACGCCTCGTCGGTGGTACCTGCGGCCAATTTTTCGGCAGCCAGACGTGCCATGTCGGCCCAGAAGTAAGCCAGGCAGGCGTAACCGGAGTACATCAGGTAGTCCACGGAGGCCGCGCCGACTTCTTCACGATCTTTCATGGCGGCCATACCGACCTTCATAGTCAGTTCGCCCCACTCTTTGTTCAGTGCAGCCAACGGTGCGACGAATTCCTTGACGGCTTCGTTGCCTTCGTTGTTCTGGCAGAACTTGTGGACGATCTTGGTGAAGCCTTTGAGAGCCTCGCCCTGGGTCATCAACACTTTCCGGCCCAGCAGGTCGAGTGCCTGAATGCCGGTGGTGCCTTCGTACAGCATCGAGATGCGGCTGTCGCGAACGTTCTGCTCCATGCCCCACTCGGCGATGAAGCCGTGGCCGCCGTAGATCTGCACGCCATGGTTGGCGGACTCGAAACCGACCTCGGTCATGAACGCCTTGGCAATCGGCGTCATGAAGGCCAGCAGTGCGTCGGCTTTCTTCTTCTCTTCCTCGTCCACACCGTATTTGACGATGTCCACCTGTTTGGCAGTGAAGTACACCATCGCACGGTTGCCTTCGGCGAATGCCTTCATGGTCAACAGCATGCGGCGTACGTCAGGGTGCACGATGATCGGGTCAGCGGCCTTGTCCGGCGCTTTCGGGCCGGTCAGGGAACGCATTTGCAGACGGTCGCGGGCGTATTTCAGACCGCCCTGGAAGCCGATTTCGGCGTGGGCCAGACCTTGCAGCGCGGTACCCAGACGTGCGGTGTTCATAAAGGTGAACATGCAGTTCAGGCCTTTGTTCGCCGGGCCGATCAGGAAACCGGTCGCGCCATCGAAGTTCATCACGCAGGTGGCGTTGCCGTGGATGCCCATCTTGTGTTCGATGGAGCCGCAGCTCACTGCGTTGCGAGTACCGATGGTGCCGTCGGCGTTCGGCAGGAACTTCGGAACGATGAACAGGGAAATGCCTTTGGTGCCGGCCGGTGCATCCGGCAGACGGGCCAGTACGATGTGGACAATGTTGTCGGCCATGTCGTGTTCACCGGCCGAGATGAAGATCTTGGTGCCGGAGACTTTGTAGGAGCCGTCGGCCTGAGGTTCGGCCTTGGTGCGCAGCATGCCCAGGTCGGTGCCGCAGTGAGGTTCGGTCAGGCACATGGTGCCGGTCCATTCGCCGGACACCAGCTTGGTCAGATAGGCTTCTTGCTGCTCTGGAGTGCCGTGCTCGGAAATGGTGTTCATCGCGCCGTGCGACAGGCCCGGGTACATGCCCCACGACCAGTTGGCTTCACCGACCATTTCGCTGACAGCCAGGCCCAGCGACTCAGGCAGACCCTGACCGCCGTGCTCGACGTCGTGAGCCAGGCTTGGCCAGCCGCCTTCCACGAATTGCTTGTAAGCCTCTTTGAAGCCGGTCGGGGTTTTCACGCCGGACTCGCTCCAGGTGCAACCTTCAAGATCGCCCACGCGGTTCAGCGGCGCCAGCACCTGCTCACAGAACTTGGCGCCCTCTTCGAGAATGGCGTCAACCATGTCCGGCGTTGCGTCTGCGCAGGCTGGAAGGCTCTGATAGTGCGCTTCATAGCCGAGCAGTTCGTCACGTACGAAGCGAATATCACGCAAGGGGGCCTTGTAGTCAGGCATAGCGATAAACCTCTGCTGATGTAACCGGGAATGAACGACCGCATTGATTTGTTGTGACGGTCAAACAGTTGTTTGAAACATACGTTTACGCCGAAATCTTGTCAAGCGCCGTTCTTTTGCCGTTCGTCATCACATTTTCCGAATGCCGGGTACAGCAGTGCGACATGCGCCCGACAAAGCCATGTGCAATGAAAAAAGATTAGTTGAGGGAGAAGGACTTACAACGAAAAACGCCGCGAACAGTCGCGGCGTCCGGCAACGCGAATATCGGATAATCAGGCAAACGTATCGATGATCGTACCGAGCATTTCATCGGACGCCTTGGCGACTTTCGCGCCCAGCTCCACTTGAAATTTGCCCTGGGCCATCTCGGCCATGGCGCTGTTCGGGTCCATTTGCTGACTGCGATCGATACTGCGCAGGCGGTCAACCTGGGCTTCGGAGGACTGGCTGGTGACCGAGCGCTCGATGGTGCTGTTGGCGATCTGGCTGGCCGCCTGATCGACGCGGTTCTGCCCGGTCTGAATGGTGCTCAGACCTGCATAAAAAGCTGTGTTTCCAGAGATTTCCATGGGAGCGCTCATCCTTGGGAAGGATCAATGGGTGTCATTGAACCAGAGACGTCAGAAAAACACCCGTCAAAAACACTAATGGCACAGTGCCTTGTCATAGCCAGAATCAGTCAAGCAGATCCAGTTGCAAATGCTCGGCGACAGACTCGGCGCTGACCGCCTTGAGCTTGGGCACACGCCCCAGACACGGCGCCGGAATGCGCTCGGCCAGCGTCGCGAGGTTTTCCTCCAGCCGCGAAGTCTTCGGATCAATGATGTTCGCCACCCAACCGGCCAGTTGCAGCCCGTCACGGGCAATCGCTTCAGCGGTCAGCAATGCATGGCTGATACATCCAAGACGCACACCCACCACCAGAATCACCGGCAGCTTCAGCGCAATGGCCAAGTCCGACAGATTATCCTGATCCGCCAACGGCACCCGCCAGCCACCCGCGCCTTCAATCAACGTGAAGTCGGCGTTCATGGCCAGGATCTCGCGCATCGGCGCCAGCAACGATTGCACGGTCAGCGCCACGCCTGCCTCGCGGGCCGCCAGATGCGGCGCGATGGCCGGTTCGAACGCCACAGGATTGACCTGTTGATAAGTCAACGGAACGGAACACTCGGCCTGCAATGCCAAGGCATCGGAATTGCGCAAACCCTTGGGCGTCACGATGCAACCGGATGCCACCGGTTTACCCGCTGCCGTACTCAATCCCATCGACCTGGCGGCATGCAGCAGCCCGGCGGCTACGGTGGTCTTGCCGACATCGGTGTCGGTTCCGGTAATGAAATAGGCTGCGCTCATAAGGGTTTCTCCAACACGGCGTAGACCACCTGATAAGTCGCCGGCAAACCGCGAGGCTGACGAAACTGTTCGTACGCTTCGACCAGCCCCAGAATCCGCGCCCGCCCGGTCAGACCGCCCGGACGACCAGGATTCAGGTTATGCGCACCCAGCGCCTTGAGCTCATGGGTCAGACTGCGCACATCCGGGTAATGCAGCACATGCGGCCGGTTCTCCAGGCTGACCGTGCACAAACCACTGGCCGTGCACAATTGTTCGTAGCGGGCGAACTCGCGGAAGCGGTTGACATGCACCAGGCCATCGACCTGCCGCCAACTGTCGCGCAGTTCGTACAGCGTTCCTGCACAAAGACTAGCAAACGCGAAAATCCCCCCCGGCCTGAGCACCCGGAAAGCCTCGCCGAGCACCGATTCGAAGTCCGCACACCACTGCACCGCCAGACTGGAGAAAATCAGATCGCAGGTCGACTCCTGCAACGGCAAGCGTTCGGCATCACCCGCGATAAAATGCATGGCACCGCCCAAAGGCCGGGCGTGTTCGAGCATGCCCTCGGCGATATCCAGCGCCAATCCTTCACTATCGGCAAAACGTTCGGCCAATGAACGGGTGAAATAGCCGGTGCCACAGCCCAGATCCAGCCAGCGTCGTGGCAGAAAACCCGTCGGCAGACGGTTCAACAACTGCGTACCGACATCGCGCTGCAACTCGGCCACACTGTCGTAACTGGCCGCGGCGCGGGAAAAGGAAGCCGCTACCTGGCGCTTGTCAGGCAAGCCGCCGGGCAGGGCCGCAAAAGACAAATCAGTCATCACCGCACTCATGTAAAAATGCCTGGATCGCCCCCGCGACACCGTGGGGATCCTCCAGAAGAAACCCGTGGCTGGCCCGTTCGATCAGACCGACTTCGACATCCGCCAGCAACGCGAACACTTGCCCCGCTGCCTCTGCCGGCACCAACCCGTCGAGCCCTGCGAACAGATGAAATTGCGGGCCACGAAATGCCTGCAAGGCGTCACGGGTATCGAGTTGTGCCAGCAGTTCCAGGCCTGCCATCAGCGCTGCCGGAGAAGTACTCGGCGCACCGCCCAGCAACAGTCGCGACAACCCGCGAGAGTCCTGTCCACCCTGAGCGCACAGGAGCGAAAAACGCTTGAGGGTCTGACGCGGATCAGCACTACAGCCCGCCAGAAACGCATCAAATGTTTCCCCCGGCATCGCGCTCGGCCACTGTTCATGAGCAACGAAAGAAGGATTGCTCGCCAGCGTCAGCAAGCCGCAGCAATGTTCACCACGCCGCGCCGCCAGTTCAGAAGCCAGCATTCCGCCCAGCGACCAGCCACCCAGCCAGACGTCCTGGGGAATACGCTCATCCAGTTCGTCGAGCCAGTGCGCAGGATCGCTGGACTCCAGTTCCGGCAACGGTTCGACTTCCACCGTCAGGTGTTCGTCGAGCCCTCGCAGCGCCGCCGCCAACGGTTCCAGGGGGGAAACACCAAGCCCCCAGCCGGGGAGAAGAAACAGTCGATCACGCATGGCTTGGCTCCGACTTCAGCTGGGCAAAGCAATCGGCCAGTCCTTCCAACAATAGTTGCACCTGCGCTTCGCTGTGGGCGGCGGTCAGGGTGACCCGCAGCCGCGCACTGCCGACAGGCACGGTCGGCGGACGGATCGCAGAGACCATCAGCCCCCGCTCACGCAGCATTTGCGACAGAAGCACGGCCCGACCGGCATCACCGATCAGGATCGGCTGGATCGGCGTGAAGCTGTCCATCAGCTCCAGACCGATCTGTTCGGCACCGTGACGGAACTGGCGGATCAGCGTTTGCAGATGCTCGCGGCGCCAGTGTTCGCTGCGCAGCAGCTCCAGACTTTTCAGCGTCGCGCAGGCCAGCGCCGGCGGCTGGCTGGTGGTGTAAATGTAGGGGCGGGCAAACTGGATCAGGCTTTCGATCAACTCTTCACTGCCGGCCACGAACGCGCCCGCCGTGCCGAACGCTTTGCCGAGCGTGCCGACCAGCACCGGCACGTCCTCCTGGCTCAGACCGAAATGCTCGACGATCCCGCCACCGTTCGCGCCCAGAGGGCCGAAACCATGGGCGTCATCGACCATCAGCCACGCACCCTTGGCCTTGGTTTCCCGGACCAGCGCCGGCAGATCGGCCAGATCGCCGTCCATGCTGAACACGCCGTCGGTGACCACCAGCGTATTGCCGGTGGCCTTCTCCAGACGCTTGGCCAGGCTGCCGGCGTCGTTGTGCAGATAGCGATTGAAGCGTGCGCCGGACAACAATCCGGCATCCAGCAGCGACGCATGATTGAGCCGGTCTTCCAGTACCGTATCGCCCTGCCCGACCAGCGCCGTGACCGCGCCGAGGTTGGCCATGTAACCGGTAGTGAACAACAGCGCACGCGGGCGGCCGGTGAGGTCGGCCAGGGCCTCTTCGAGTTCGTGATGCGGGCCGCTGTGACCGATCACCAGATGCGACGCTCCGCCACCAACGCCCCAGCGTTCGGCACCGGCACGCCAGGCTTCGATCACTTGCGGATGATTGGCCAGGCCAAGGTAATCGTTGTTACAGAACGCCAGCAGCGGCTGGCCGTCGACCACCACTTGCGGCCCTTGCGGGCTTTCAAGCAGCGGTCGCCGGCGATAGAGATTTTCGGCACGACGGGCAGCAAGGCGTGCGGCGAGATCGAAAGACATGCAAGCCTCACGGTGGCCAATGAATCAGCAGGCGCCGCCCGAAGCAGCACCTGAGAAGAACGGGCGATCAGACCGCCGCGTTGTAAAACTGCTCGCTGCTCTTCTGTTCCACCAGCGCCTGCTCGATGGCGGCCTGATGCACTTCGTCGGCATGCTCTTCACGGGCTTCCGGCTGAATGCCCAGACGTGCGAACAACTGCATGTCCTTGTCGGCCTGCGGGTTGGCGGTGGTCAGCAGTTTGTCGCCGTAGAAAATCGAGTTGGCGCCGGCGAAGAACGCCAGGGCCTGCATCTGCTCGTTCATCGCTTCGCGGCCGGCGGACAGGCGCACGTGGGATTGCGGCATCAGGATCCGCGCCACGGCGAGCATGCGGATGAAGTCGAACGGATCGACGTCGTCAGCGTTTTCCAGCGGTGTGCCGGCGACTTTCACCAGCATGTTGATCGGCACCGACTCCGGATGCTCCGGCAGGTTGGCCAGCTGGATCAGGAGGTTCGCGCGGTCATCGAGAGACTCGCCCATGCCGAGGATGCCGCCGGAGCAGATTTTCATGCCGGCATCGCGCACGTAGGCCAGGGTCTGCAGACGCTCGCTGTAGGTGCGGGTGGTGATGATGCTGCCGTAGAACTCCGGCGAAGTGTCGAGGTTGTGGTTGTAGTAGTCGAGGCCGGCCCTGGCCAAAGCTTCGGTTTGTTCCTGATCGAGACGACCGAGGGTCATGCAGGTTTCAAGGCCCATGGCCTTCACGCCTTCGACCATTTTCAACACGTAAGGCATGTCCTTGGCCGAAGGGTGCTTCCACGCAGCGCCCATGCAGAACCGGGTCGAGCCAATGGCCTTGGCGCGGGCAGCCTCTTCAAGGACTTTCTGCACTTCCATCAGCTTTTCTTTTTCCAGGCCGGTGTTGTAGTGACCCGACTGTGGACAATATTTGCAATCTTCCGGGCAGGCGCCGGTCTTGATCGACAACAGGGTGGAAACCTGGACGCGGTTGGCATCGAAATGCGCGCGGTGCACCGTCTGCGCCTGGAACAGCAAGTCGTTGAACGGCTGAACGAAGAGTGCTTTGACTTCGGCCAAAGTCCAGTCGTGACGCAGGGAGGCAGTGGTGCTGGCGCTCATGGGTGGTTCCTTGGTTATGCTTGGCTTGCGCCTGGGGAAACGGAATACCCACAGGCACGACACGGATGTTCGGCATATTTAAGGAAGAGTCATGCACTGTCAACCACATCAAGAAATGCAGGTTTACATCTGGTTAAATAACAACCAATCCTGTTTGCTTTGCGATGAGCCGGCGGAAACTGATACCCCCCTCTGCACCGCATGCGAAACCGACTTGCCCTGGCTGGGAGATCAATGCATGACTTGCGCATTGCCGTTGCCCGCAGCAGGCCTGACCTGCGGCGACTGCCTGAGGAATCCGCCCGCCTTCGAACAGGTCGTGGTGCCCTGGTCTTACGGGTTTCCGGTGGACAGCCTGATCACCCGCTTCAAACACAACGCCAAATGGCCCTTTGGCAACCTGATGGGCGAGGTTCTCGCCCAGTTTCTGCAACATCGCTTCGACGAAGACCTCCCGCGCCCGGATGCCTTGGTGCCGGTGCCATTGGCGGACAAGCGTCTGCGGCAACGCGGCTTCAATCAGGCGGCCATGCTTGCGCGGTGGCTCGGCAAGCGACTGGATGTGCCCTGTGAAGAACATATCCTGCGACGTATCCAGGACACCGACGCCCAGCAGGCACTGGATGCCAAGGCGCGCAAGCGCAATCTGCGCAACGCCTTCAATCTGCTGCCGCAGGCCAACGTGCGCGGCCGGCATCTGGCATTGGTCGATGATGTACTGACCACTGGTGCCACGGCTCAGGCACTGGCGCGGCTGCTGGTGGACGCAGGCGCCACGCGGGTCGACGTGTATTGCCTGGCCCGCACACCGAAACCGGGCGACGCGGCTTGACTCGCACGCGCCAAGCGGCCAACTTCCTCCTCCATCAGCCCAGCACAAAGCACCCGACATGTCCCTGCCCAGCCTGTTGTCCCAGCACATCGTCCGCCGCCCGCAACGCATCGCGTTGCTGCAACACATCGCCGAACAGGGCTCGATAACCCGCGCCGCCAAAAGCGCGGGCCTGAGTTACAAGGCGGCATGGGACGCCATCGATGAGTTGAACAATCTGGCGCAAAAGCCCTTGGTGGAGCGGGTTGTCGGCGGCAAGGGGGGCGGTGGCGCCCGACTGTCCAGCGAAGGCGAGCGGGTGCTGCGTCTTTACCAGAAGTTGCAGGCCTTGCAGGCGCAGGTGCTGGAAGCTGCCGAAGACGCCAGCGATCTGGATCTGCTCGGGCGTTTGATGCTCAGGACCAGCGCTCGCAATCAGTTGCACGGCAAAGTCCTCGGCATCGAATCTCAGGGCCGCAATGACCTGATCCGTCTCGAACTGGCAGAAGGCCTGTGCATCGACGCGCAGATCACCCACGACAGCACCGTGCATCTGGAACTGCAAACCGGCACCGAAGTGGTGGCATTGATCAAGGCTGGCTGGCTCGAACTGTTGAGCAACGGGCAATCTGCAACATCTGGTCACAATCTTCTCGAAGGCACTCTCGAAGCGATTCTCGATGCCGAGGACGGCCCCAGCGAAGTGCGCATCGCCCTGCCCAATGGCCAGACACTCTGCGCCCTGGCTGAGCCGCTGCACTTGCGCACCCGCCAACTGAGCGTCGAACAACCGGTGCGGGTGCAATTTGCGCCGTCCAATGTACTGATCGGCACACCGCTCTAACCGCAAGCCCTGCAACAAAAGCTTCATCGCCTCTCATTAAGGTGGCTGCCAAAACCAAGCAGGGAGCCTGAAGTGAGCCTATTAGAAGAAAACCAATCCACTGACCTGGAAAAAATGGTCGGCATGAGCCGTCGCGGTTTCATCGGTGCCGGCGCACTGTGCGGTGCGGCGATGTTTCTCGGTGGCAGCCTGTTGAGCCGTAGCGCGCTGGCCACCGGGATCAGCGCCGGCAACAGCCGCCTGCTCGGCTTTGACAGCATTCCGGCTGCCACCACCGACGTCATCAGCCTGCCCAAGGGCTACAAGTCGTCGGTGCTGATCAGTTGGGGCCAGCCCCTGCACAAGAATGGTCCGGCCTTCGACCCGAGCGGCAACGGCACCGCGGCTGCACAGGAAGTACAGTTCGGCGACAACAACGACGGCATGAGCCTGTTCGCCTTCCCGGACGACAAGAATCGCGCCCTGATGGCGATCAACAACGAATACACCAACTACCGCTACCTCTACCCCCATGGCGGTCTGCCGCAGTCGGCGGAAGACGTGCGCAAGGCCCTGGCCTGCGAGGGCGTGTCGGTGATCGAAGTGGCGCGCAGGAACGGCCAGTGGCAGTTCGTCCAGGGCTCACGTTACAACCGGCGCATTCACGGCAACTCGCCGCTGCGCATCAGCGGTCCGGCGGCCGGCCATGAACGGATGAAAACCAGTGCCGACAAGCATGGCAGGAAAGTCCTCGGCACCTTCCAGAACTGCGCCAACGGCAAGACACCGTGGGGCACTTACCTGACCTGTGAAGAAAACTTCACCGACTGCTTCGGCAGCAGCAACGCCCAGCAACAGTTCGACCCGGCGCAGAAACGCTACGGCGTGACAGCCGCCAGCCGCGAGATCAACTGGCATCCGTTCGATCCGCGCTTCGACATGGCGAAGAACCCGAACGAGCTGAACCGTCACGGCTGGGTCGTGGAAATCGACCCGTTCGATCCGCAGTCGACCCCGGTCAAACGTACCGCCCTCGGTCGCTTCAAACACGAAAACGCCGCCCTGGCCGAGACCGACGATGGTCGCGCCGTGGTGTACATGGGCGACGACGAACGCGGCGAGTTCATCTACAAATTCGTCAGCCGCGACCGCATCAATCACCGCAACGCCAAAGCCAACCGCGACATCCTCGATCACGGCACCCTGTACGTGGCGAAGTTCGACGCGGGCGACGGCAACCCCGACCATCCGAAAGGCCAGGGCCAGTGGATCGAACTGACCCACGGCAAGAACGGCATCGACGCCAGCAGCGGTTTTGCCGATCAGGCTGAAGTGCTGATCCACGCACGCCTGGCAGCCAGCGTAGTCGGCGCCACACGCATGGACCGTCCGGAGTGGATCGTGGTCAGCCCGAAAGACGGCCAGGTCTATTGCACCCTGACCAACAACGCCAAACGCGGCGAAGACGGGCAACCGGTGGGCGGTCCGAACCCCCGCGAGAAGAACGTCTACGGGCAGATCCTGCGCTGGCGTACCGACCGCGATGATCACGGCTCCAGAACCTTTGCCTGGGATCTGTTCGTGGTCGCCGGCAACCCGAGCGTGCACGCCGGAACGCCAAAGGGCGGCTCGTCGAACATCACCCCGCAAAACATGTTCAACAGCCCGGACGGCCTCGGTTTCGACAAGGCGGGCCGACTGTGGATTCTCACCGACGGTGATTCGAGCAACGCCGGGGACTTTGCCGGGATGGGCAACAACCAGATGCTCTGCGCCGACCCCGGGACCGGAGAGATTCGCCGGTTCATGGTCGGGCCGATCGGTTGTGAAGTCACCGGGATCGCCTTCTCGCCAGACCAGAAAACCCTGTTTGTCGGGATTCAGCATCCGGGTGAAAACGGCGGTTCGACCTTCCCCGAGCACTTGCCGAACGGCAAGCCGCGCTCTTCGGTGATGGCGATTACCCGCGAGGACGGCGGGATCATCGGCGCCTGATGCCGCTACGCTCTGATCGTTCCCGTGCACTGCACGGGAACGATCCCCCTCAAGACAGCCCGTCTGCGCTAACATGCCTGGCCGGACGCGGCAGCCTGCCGCGCGCAGGAGTCAGCATGGCCCACCCGTTTGAAACCCTCACCCCAGACCTCGTGCTCGATGCCGTCGAAAGCATCGGTTTTCTCAGCGACGCGCGCATCCTGCCGCTCAACAGTTACGAAAACCGCGTCTATCAGATCGGCATCGAAGACGCCGAACCGCTGATCGCCAAGTTCTATCGCCCGCAGCGCTGGAGCAACGAAGCCATTCTCGAAGAACACCGGTTCACCTTCGAACTGGCCAACGTCGAGATTCCGGTGGTGGCGCCACTTGTCCACAACGGCCAGACCCTGCACGAACACGCCGGTTTTCGTTTCACCCTGTTTCCCCGACGTGGTGGCCGGGCGCCGGAGCCCGGCAATCTCGATCAGTTGTATCGTCTCGGCCAGTTGCTCGGGCGCATGCATGCGGTCGGCGAAACCAGGCCTTTCGAACATCGCGAAGCGCTGACCGTGAAGAACTTCGGCCATGACTCGCTGCGCACTTTGCTGGAAGGCGACTTCATCCCCAAAAGCCTGTTGCCGGCCTATGAGTCCGTCGCCCGCGATTTGCTCAAGCGGGTGGAAGACATCTACGCCGCCACGCCGCACCGGAACATCCGCATGCACGGCGACTGCCACCCCGGCAACATGATGTGCCGCGACGAGATGTTCCACATCGTTGACCTCGACGACTGTCGCATGGGCCCGGCGGTGCAGGACATCTGGATGATGCTCGCCGGCGACCGTCAGGAATGTCTCGTACAGCTGTCGGAATTGATGGACGGTTACAACGAATTCCATGATTTCGATCCGCGCGAACTGGCGCTGATCGAACCGCTGCGCGCGCTGCGCCTGATGCATTACAGCGCCTGGCTGGCCCGACGCTGGGACGATCCGGCGTTCCCCCACAGTTTTCCGTGGTTCGGCAGCGAGCGTTATTGGGGCGATCAGGTGCTGGCGTTGCGTGAACAGCTGGCGGCGTTGAATGAAGAGCCGTTGAAGCTTTTCTGACACGACACGTCTATACAACTGCCCGTACAATCACCGCTTTGTCAGTTGCCTGAGCAAGGACTCTGCATGCAAGCCGCCAACCCGCGTCGCGGGTACATTCTGGGCCTGAGTGCCTACATCATCTGGGGCCTTTTCCCGCTTTACTTCAAAGCCATCGCTGAAGTGCCGGCGGTGGAGATCATCATTCACCGCGTGCTGTGGTCTGCGCTGTTCGGCGGGCTGTTGCTGCTGGTCTGGAAACATCCGGGCTGGTGGCAGCAACTGCGCGACAATCCGAAACGCCTGGCGATTCTTGCACTCAGCGGCACGTTGATCGCGGCCAACTGGCTGACTTACGTGTGGTCGGTGAACAATGGCCGGATGCTTGAAGCGAGTCTGGGTTACTACATCAACCCGTTGGTTAACGTGCTGCTGGGCATGCTGATCCTCGGCGAGCGTCTGCGGCGGATGCAGTGGATCGCCGTCGGCCTGGCTGCCGTGGGCGTGGCGCAGCAGGTGTGGCAGGTCGGCAGTCTGCCGTGGGTGTCGCTGGTGCTGGCGCTGACTTTCGGTTTCTACGGACTGATCCGCAAACAGGCGCCGGTCAAGGCGTTGCCGGGGCTGGTGGTGGAAACCTGGATGCTGGTGCCGATTGCCCTCGCGTGGCTGCTGCTGAATCCGACCGCTACCAGCGCCCAGGCCACCTTCTGGACCACCTCCGAAGCCTGGTGGCTGGTGGCGGCCGGACCGGTGACGCTCATTCCGCTGGTCTGCTTCAACGCGGCCGCACGACACCTGCCTTACACCACCCTCGGTTTCCTCCAGTATCTGGCGCCGACCCTGGTGCTGCTGCAAGCCGTGTTGCTGTTCGGCGAGCACTTGTCGTCCAGCACGCTGATTGCGTTCATGTTTATCTGGGCCGGTCTGGCGGTGTACAGCGTCGATGCGTGGATAAGTCTGCGCCGGCGCAGTTGATCAAAAAACAAACACCCCTCCAAAGGCCACGGTTCTCGTGGCCTGCACCGTTCCTTCCCAAGGTTATCCACAGCGTGATCCCCGCCGTTTGTGCGCAAGTCACTGAATGCTGGCGGTTTTTTGATCAATCTTGGCAAAACCACGGCGGACGTGGCCTGGAAGGCAGTCTCTACAGGTTATCCACAAGCGGATGCACGTTATCACTGGATAACCTGCCACGACATTTCATTCCTCTGCACGCAAACTCAATTCCACCATCAAGTCATCAGCCAGGGTCTCCAGACGTGATTTCAACACGTCCAGCGACAAGGTGAGCGGCAAGGCCAGAATCGCCTCGGCATGAAACAACGGCTCGCTGCTCATCGGCGCCGGACGTACTTCGGTCACCAGTCGTTCGAGGTTCACGCCCTGTTCGCTCAGTAATCGGGTGATGTCACGCACGATGCCCGGACGATCATTCCCCACCAGCTCCATGGTGATCGGCTTCCAGGTGCACGCCTGTTCGATTCCGCTTTCGGCCACCAGCACACGAATGCCCTGTGCCGACAGCGCCTGTAAGGCATCGACTAATTCATCGTAAGCCTCCGCTGGCACCCCGACTCGCAGAATCCCGGCGAACTGCCCGGCCATCCGTGACATGCGGCTTTCCAGCCAGTTGCCGCCGTGCTCGGCAATGCATTGGGCGATGCGCTCGACCTGTCCGGGCTTGTCCGGCGCGAAGACGGTGAGTACGAGGTGATCCATGGCGCAGCCCTCTTCTCATGACGCTTGTAGTGGAAAACCAAGTATAGGCAAGGGTTCGAGCGGCGCCTCAGACGCTCGAAATCACAAATCGTGTACAACTTTTTATATTTAACTGGAACAATCCATTGGTTTTTTGAGAACATCCCGTTCCGCGCCGTGACCGCAATGCGTCATGGGGTCGCAGAACGACGTAATTAGTCTGATTTTCACAACCGCAAGTCATCATGTAGTATGCCGCAGCGCGCACTACATAACGTTGGATCGATGTCTGCCCAAGGCACGTTCGCAACCCTGAAAGCCCTGTCAGCAAGGCCCCCAAGCCGTTGATTGGTCCCAGCCCAGCCGCCAGCGATGGCATGTACTGGTCGAGGGGTTTGTGGTTTAAATGGCCAGAGGCTTCATTGTTAAATTGAAGAGCTGAAAAGCGAAATAGCTGAGCAGAGTGAGGCAAGCAATGACTGAACACGTTCAAGTCGGTGGCCTGCAGGTCGCCAAAGTCCTGTTCGACTTCGTAAACAACGAAGCCATTCCCGGTACCGGCCTCACCGCCGACAAATTCTGGGAAGGTGCCGACAAGGTCATTCACGACCTGGCGCCGAAGAACAAAGCCCTACTCGCCAAACGCGACGACTTCCAGGCCCGTATTGACGGCTGGCACCAGAGCCGTGCCGGTCAGCCGCACGACGCCGTGGCCTACAAAGCCTTCCTGCAAGAGATCGGTTATCTGCTGCCAGAAGCGGCTGATTTCCAGGCAACGACGCAAAACGTCGATGACGAAATCGCCCGTACCGCCGGCCCGCAACTCGTGGTTCCGGTGATGAACGCCCGCTTCGCCCTCAACGCCTCGAACGCCCGCTGGGGCTCGCTGTACGACGCCCTGTACGGCACCGACGCCATCAGCGAAGCCGGCGGCGCGGAAAAAGGCAAAGGCTACAACAAGGTGCGCGGCGACAAAGTCATCGCCTTCGCCCGTGCCTTCCTCGACGAAGCAGCGCCACTGGCGGCCGGCTCCCACGTCGACTCCACCGGTTACAAGATCGCTGACGGCAAACTGGTCGTCACCCTCAAGGGCGGCAGCAACAGCGGCCTGCGCAACGACGCACAACTGATCGGCTTCCAGGGCGACGCATCGGCACCGATCGCGATCCTGCTGAAGAACAACGGTCTGCATTTCGAAATCCAGATCGACGCCAGCACCCCGGTCGGCCAGACCGACGCCGCCGGCGTCAAAGACATCCTGATGGAAGCGGCACTGACCACCATCATGGACTGCGAAGACTCCGTCGCCGCCGTCGATGCCGACGACAAGGTGGTGATCTACCGCAACTGGCTGGGCCTGATGAAGGGCGACCTGGCGGAATCCGTGACCAAGGGCGGTCAGACCTTCACCCGCACCATGAACCCGGATCGCACCTACACCAGAGTCGACGGCAGCGAACTGACGCTGCACGGCCGCTCGCTGCTGTTCGTGCGCAACGTCGGTCACCTGATGACCATCGACGCGATCCTCGACAAACACGGCAATGAAGTACCGGAAGGCATCCTCGACGGTCTGGTGACTTGCCTGGCGGCGATGCACAACCTGAATGGCAACACCTCGCGCAAGAACACCCGCACCGGTTCGGTCTACATCGTCAAACCGAAGATGCACGGCCCGGAAGAAGCGGCGTTCACCAACGAGCTGTTCGGTCGTATCGAAGACGTGCTGGGCCTCAAGCGCAACACCTTGAAAGTCGGGATCATGGACGAGGAACGCCGCACCACGGTCAACCTCAAGGCTTGCATCCAGGCGGCCAGCGAGCGCGTGGTGTTCATCAATACCGGTTTCCTCGACCGCACCGGCGACGAAATCCACACATCCATGGAAGCCGGCCCGATGGTGCGCAAGGCTGACATGAAGGCCGAGAAATGGATCGGTGCCTACGAAAACTGGAACGTCGATATCGGTCTGAGCACCGGCCTGCAGGGTCGTGCGCAAATCGGTAAAGGCATGTGGGCGATGCCCGACCTGATGGCAGCGATGCTCGAACAGAAAATCGCTCACCCGCTGGCCGGCGCCAACACGGCCTGGGTTCCGTCGCCGACCGCCGCCGCGCTGCACGCGCTGCACTACCACAAGGTCGACGTGTTCGCCCGTCAGGCCGAACTGGCCAAACGTGCCCGTGCTTCGGTCGATGACATCCTGACCATCCCGCTGGCGGTCAACCCGGACTGGACGCCGGAGCAAATCAGGAACGAACTGGACAACAACGCCCAAGGCATTCTCGGTTACGTGGTGCGCTGGATCGATCAGGGCGTGGGTTGCTCGAAAGTGCCGGACATCAACGACGTCGGCCTGATGGAAGACCGTGCAACGCTGCGCATTTCCAGTCAGCACATCGCCAACTGGCTGCGCCACGGCATCGTGACCGAAGCGCAAGTGATGGAAAGCCTCAAGCGCATGGCGCCGGTGGTGGACCGTCAGAACGCCAACGATCCGCTGTACCGTCCGCTGGCGCCGGACTTCGACAGCAACATCGCCTTCCAGGCGGCGGTCGAACTGGTAATCGAAGGCACCAAACAGCCGAACGGTTACACCGAGCCGGTCCTGCACCGTCGTCGGCGCGAGTTCAAGGCCGCCAACGGCCTGTAACCTGCGCGGACGCCGGACATGAAAAAGCCCTGATCTTCAATCAGGGCTTTTTCGTTCGGGCCGCTATACCCAGGGCTCGATCCCCAATTCATGTTTGACCAGCCCAAGCAACTTCGCCGTATCAATCGGCTTGAGCAGAAAATCCACCACGCTGAGGTGCATTGCCGCGATGGCATCCTTCACCGATGCATCGCCGGAGACAATGATGATCGGCAGTGCGGCGCGTTCAGATTCCCGCACCCGCCGGATCAATTCCAGCCCTCCCACATTTCCCATGCGCAGGTCAGTGATCACCAGCCCGATCCGTCGCCGGTTATCCGTATCGGGCATCAACATCCTCAGCGCTTCTTCGCCGCTGGCGGCCGTTACGCAGTCAATGCCGTCCAGACCGAGAATATCCGCCAGCAGTTCTCGAGCGTCCTTGTCGTCATCGACGATCAAAACCCGCTGAGGAGGCAATTCGGGCTCGAACATCAGCTCCCGCAGCGCCTCCTGTTCGGCGTCGCTCAAAATATCGTGGTCGGACATGGCGTTCTCTACATTCTCGAAATCGATCCTCTGGCACAGTGGTCAGACATCGCCGGGCAGAGCTTCAATGTGCACTTCGTCGGAAACTTTTCCAATAGGTGAACCGAAGAAATTCCGAGTATTTCTGTAGGGTATGTCCGAAACCGCCCGACGGTCGTGAAAACCTAGACTTACGTCCAATGGGCACCCCGCGCCGGGGAGCCGACCATGGCTGCAACGATCCGATAACAACAATTCGAAAAAGACTGCGGTAATGGTTATGAGTAAAGCGGACGCCTTCACCCAGGCAGGGAAAACCGCGGTGTTGCAGAACATTCAGGGCACATTGCAATTCCTTCAGCGCTTCCCCCCTTTCAATCAGATGGAACACGCCCACCTCGCCTATCTGGTGGAACAATGCCAACTGCGCTTTTACGGTCAGGGCGAAAGCATCATCAAGCCCGCCGACGGGCCGGTCGAACACTTCTATATCGTCAAGCAGGGCCGGGTGGTCGGCGAGCGTCCGCACACGGCCAAGGGCGGCACCGAAACCACGTTTGAAATCACCACCGGCGAGTGTTTTCCCCTCGCCGCGCTGCTCGGCGAGCGGGCGACTCGCACCGAACACCTCGCCGGCGAAGACACCTTCTGCCTGCAACTGAACAAACCGGCGTTCATCAAGCTGTTCGCCCTCTCCAATACTTTCCGCGATTTCGCCCTGCGCGGGGTGAGCAGCCTGCTCGACCAGGTCAACCAGCAGGTCCAGCAAAAAGCCGTGGAAACCCTCGGCACCCAGTATTCGCTCAATACCCGTCTCGGCGAATTGGCCATGCGTCATCCAGTCACCTGCAGCCCGACCACTGCGCTACGCGAAGCGGTGAAGCTGATGCACGAGCAACAGGTCGGCAGCATCGTCGCGGTGGATGAGCACAAGGCGCCGCTGGGGATTTTCACCCTGCGCGACCTGCGTCATGTGGTGGCTGAAGGCATTGGTGATTTCAGCGACCCCATCGAACGCCACATGACACCCTCGCCGTTCTATCTGTCGCCGGATCACAGCGCCTTCGACGCGGCGATTGCGATGACCGAGCGACACATCGCCCACGTCTGCCTGGTCAAGGATCAGCGATTGTGCGGCGTGGTTTCCGAACGGGATCTGTTTTCGCTGCAGCGGGTCGATCTGGTGCACCTGGCGCGCACCATCCGCAGCGCCCAGCGAGTTGAACAACTGGTGAATCTGCGTGGCGAGATCGGCCAACTGGTGGAGCGCATGCTGGCTCACGGTGCGTCCTCGACCCAGATCACTCACATCATCACCCTGCTCAACGATCACACCGTATGCCGGGTGATCGAGCTGACCCTCGCCGATAAAGGTGACCCCGGTGTGCCGTTCAGTTGGCTGTGCTTCGGCAGCGAAGGCCGGCGCGAGCAGACCCTGCACACCGATCAGGACAACGGCATTCTGTTCGAAGCCCGGGATGCCGCGCATGCGGCGGAGATTCGCGGCAAGTTGCTGCCCATTGCGCAACAGATCAATAACAGTCTGGCGCAATGCGGCTTCACCCTGTGCAAGGGCAACGTCATGGCCGGCAATCCGCAATTGTGTCTGTCCCGCGCCGAATGGGCCCGGCGCTTTGCCGCGTTCATCCGCGAAGCGACGCCGGAGAACCTGCTGGGCTCCAGCATCTATTTCGATCTGCGGGTGGTCTGGGGCGACGAGCAGGGCTGCGCGCAGCTGCGTCGGGGCATTCTGGATCAGGTCGGCGACAATCGACTGTTCCAGCGAATGATGGCCGAGAACGCCCTGCGCAACCGTCCGCCAGTGGGGCGATTCCGTGAGTTTGTGCTGACGAAAAAGAACGGCGAGAAAGCCACGCTGGACCTGAAGATCCAAGGGCTGACGCCATTTGTCGATGGCGCACGCCTGCTGGCGCTGGCCAACGGCATCGACGCCAACAATACCCTCGAACGCTTTCGCCAACTGGTGAACAAAGACGTCATCGACCGGCTGGATGGCGCGGCATACGAAGAGGCCTACCACTTCATCCAGCAGACCCGCCTGCAACAGCATCAGTTACAGACGCGGGAAAACCTGCCGTACTCCAACCGGGTCGATCCCGACAGCCTCAATCATCTGGACCGGCGCATCTTGCGCGAATCCCTGCGCCAGGCCCAACGCCTGCAAAGCAGCCTGACCTTGCGGTATCAGCTATGAACCTGTTCTCGTGGCTGCGTCCGGCCAGCCCGGTCCTGGCGGACGATCTGCAACGACGGCTGGAGAAACTGCCGGTGATCCGCGACCTGAGCGAGTGCAGTCTGCGCGAGCAACGCTGGGTGGTGCTGGACCTGGAAACCACCGGGCTCAATCTGAACAAGGATCGGGTGCTGTCGATTGGCGCGGTGGTGATCGAGGACGGCGCCATCGACTTCGGCCAGCAGTTCGAACGGACCCTGCAATGTCGTGAACTCAAGGTCAGCCCCAGCGTTTTGATCCACGGTCTGGGGCCGAATGCGATTGCCGCCGGCAGCGAACCGGCCGAGGCGCTGGTCGACCTGCTGGAATTCATGGGGAACAGTCCGGTACTGGCATTTCATGCACCCTTCGATCAACACATGTTGGGCCGGGCCATGAAAGAACACCTGGGGCACAAGCTGCAGCAGGTATTTCTCGATGTGGCCGACATCGCGCCGCTGGTTTGTCCGCAGGCGCACATCCGCGAAGCCGGTCTGGACGATTGGATCAACTGGTTCAGGCTCGATGTGTTCGAGCGTCACCATGCCAGCGCCGACGCACTGGCAACCGCGGAACTGGCGTTGATTCTGTTCAGCCGCGCGCGTCAGCAACAGATTCACAGCCCGCTGAATCTGCAGCAACGCCTGAGTCAGTGGAAGCGCCGTCAGCAGACACATTCGTTCTGAGGTCCAGGGTTGTCGCCCCGAGAACCCGACCGGTGGCCAATTGCTAACCATTCCCACCTCTGCCACAATCGCGAACAATTCTCGTTGGTTAACATTTCCCAGTCGGTGCCTTCGTGTCGTCAGCCCAAAGCCCTCACAGTGAGCTCGTCGGTGCGTTGTATCGCGACCATCGCAGCTGGCTGCTGGCCTGGCTGCGGCGCAACGTGGCCTGCCCGCAACGTGCAGAAGACCTGAGCCAGGACACCTTCGTCCGTCTGCTCGGCCGTGATGAACTGTTGACGCCCCGCGAACCCCGGGCGTTTCTGGTGGCGATCGCCAAAGGCCTGTTGTTCGACTACTTCCGTCGTGCCGCGCTGGAGCAGGCCTATCTCGCCGAACTGATGTTGATTCCCGAAGGCGAACAGCCGTCGGTGGAAGAGCAGCAACTGATTCTTGAAGACCTCAAAGCCATCGATCGCCTGCTCGGCCAATTGTCGACCAAGGCCCGCGCCGCATTCCTCTATAACCGTCTGGACGGTCTGACCCATGCCGAGATCGCCGACAGACTCGGCGTGTCGGTGCCGCGTGTACGCCAGTATCTGGCTCAGGGCATCCGCCAGTGCTACATCGCCCTGTACGGTGAGCCGACGTGAACCCGGCCAGTTCCAGACCCGTCCCGGCCCATGTGCTGGATGCCGCGATCGCGTGGCAGTTGACCCTCGATTCCAGCAGCCCGCTGGAGCGCGAAGAGTTCGCCAAGTGGCACGCCGCCCACGAAGAGCACGCCCGGGCCTGGCGCCAGTTGGGCATGCTCGATCAGCGTTTCAGTGTGGCCAACGGCCCTGCCCGCGCTGCGTTGCTGCAATCGCGCGAAGGTATCCGGCGGCGTGTGCGCAAACTGGGCAGCGGTCTGGCCAGCGTTGTCGCGGTGATCGGTCTGTCGCTGTTTGCCGCAGAACACTACCTGCCACTGGATTACTGGCTCGCCGACCAGCGCACCGCCACCGGCGAACAACGCACCGTGCGGCTGGCGGACGGTACCGTGATCAATCTCAACACCCACAGCGCCATGGACGTGCGCTTTGATGACAAACAGCGGCTGGTGGTGTTGCAGGACGGCGAAATCCTCATCGAAACCGGCCATGGCGATGCGCGACCGTTTATCGTCGAAACCCGCGAAGGCCGCATGCGTGCGCTGGGCACGCGGTTTCTGGTCAAGCGCGAAGAACAGGGCACGCGCCTGAGCGTGTTGCAGTCGGCCGTCGCTGCACATGCGCAAACCGACCCGCAGGAGCAGATCCTGCGCGAAGGCCAGCAAGTGTTGATTCGCGACAACGGGCTGGACGCGGTTGCGACGCTCGGCCCCGGCGCCGATGCCTGGACTCGCGGCATGCTGGTGGTGGACAACGCGCGCCTGGCCGATCTGGTGCACGAACTCGGCCGCTATCGTCGCGGCCATCTGGGCGTCGCGCCGGACGTCGCCGATTTGCGCATCACCGGCAGTTTCCCGCTGCACGATACCGACAAGGCCCTGAACGCCCTGTTACCGACCCTGCCGGTGCAGATCGAACAGCACACCCCCTGGTGGGTCACCGTGGCCAAGGCTGAGCCGAAGCCCTGATAAAAATCCCGTTCCCCCCTGAAAACGGACTTTCAGCTGACTTCAGCCACCATGCCGTCCGTTAATCGAAATTATTTTCATCCAGCCCTATCACTTTTCGAATCTCGTCCGGCACACAGGCAATTGAGAAATATTTCCATTCAGGAGCCGCCGTATGTCCCGTTCGCTAGACACCTTGTTGCGCCCCAGTTTGCTGGCGGTCGCCATTGCCCTCTGCACACCGCTGTCCAGCAGCCCGTCGATCGCGGCTGAACAGGCATCGAGCGTTCGCGCCTACAACCTGCCGGCCGCACCACTGGCGACCACCCTCAATCAGATCGCCAGCCAGGGCGGCCTTGCGCTGTCGCTGAGCCCGGCACTGGCCGCAGGCAAGACCTCGGCCCCGGTCAATGGCCAATATGATGCGGCGGGGGCCCTGCGCGCAGCTCTCCTGGGCACCGGTCTGCAACTGCAACAGAGCAGCGCCGGAACCTACACGCTGGTTGCCGTGCCGGATGGCGTGATGGCGTTGCCGGAAACGTCCGTGATCAGTGTGGAAAACATGGAAAGCGCCTGGGGCCCGGTCGAGGGCTACACCGCCACCCGCACCGCCGCCGGCACCAAGACCGATACCGCACTGGTCGAAGCACCGCGCTCGATCTCCGTCGCCACTCGCCAGCAGATGGACGACCGCAGCGTCCACAGCCTCGATGACGCCGTGCGCTACATGCCGGGTATCACCGCCAGCAGCTATGGCAGCGACACCCGTTCCGACTGGCTGCGGGTGCGTGGTTTCGAACCGACCCAGTTCCTCGACGGCCTGCCACTGCCCAAAGGCGTGTACGCCAACCCGAAACAGGAAACCTGGAACCTCGACCGCCTCGCCCTTCTGCGCGGCCCGGCCTCGTCGGTTTACGGCCAGACCCCGCCGGGCGGTCTGCTGGACATGGTCAGCCGCCGTCCGAGCGATGTGCAGAGCAGCGAGATCCAGTTGCAGTACGGCAGCGACAATCACCGTCAGATCAACTTCGCCAGCACGGGCAAGATCGACGACGCCGGGCAATTTCTCTACGGCCTCAGCGGTGTGGTGCGCGACAGCGGCACGCAGATCGACCATGTCGATAACAAGCGCTACAACATCGCGCCGAGCCTGACCTGGAACATCGACGACGACACCAGATTCACCCTGCTGACCCAGTTCACCCGCGACGATACCGGCATCACCAGCCAGTTCCTGCCGGTGCAGGGCACCAAGATCGACATGCCGTTCGGCAAGGTGTCCCATCACAAGAACCTTGGCGATCCGGACTGGGAATACTACGACCGCACTTACTACGCATTGGGTTATGCCTTCGAACATCGCCTGAACGATGTGTGGCAGTTCAAGCAGAACCTGCGCTACACCAAGTCGGACCTGTCGTTCCAGAGCCTGACTCCGGGTTCGTATCCGTACACCCAGGTGGACGACGCCGGCAATGTCGGTCGTACCAGCACCAGTGTCGAAGAGGACATCAGCCAGTTCGCCGTGGACAACAACTTCCAGGCCGACTTCGCCACCGGTGACATTCGCCACACCCTGTTGCTGGGTCTGGATCACCAGCGCAGCAACACCAACTACACCTCGATCTTCGGTGACGGCCTGACCACCAACGTGCTCAAGCCGATCTATGGTCAGCCGATCGTGCGTCCGGCGCGCTCCACCGCGTTCTACGACTACGACCAGAAGACTTACCAGACCGGTCTTTACGTGCAGGACCAGATGGCCCTCGACCAGTGGCGCCTGACCCTCGGTGGCCGTGAAGACTGGGTGCACACCGGCACGAAGTTCATCAACAAGGGCGATGCGACCAACACCGACCGCGACAAGGCCTTCAGCGGCAACGCCGCACTGAGCTACGTGTTCGACTCGGGCTTCGTGCCGTACCTTTCCTACGCCGAGTCCTTCCAGCCCACCAGTGGCGCCGACGCCTCCTCCACGGAATCGCTCAAGCCGACCGAAGGCAAACAGTGGGAACTGGGGATCAAGTACCAGCCACCGGGCAGCAAAACCCTGCTCAGCGCTGCGGTGTATGACCTGACCCAGAAAAACGTCTCGGTGAGTTCCTTCGTCAATGGTGTATCGATCACCAGCCAGACCGGCGAAGTGAAGGTCAAGGGTCTGGAACTGGAAGCCACCTCCGACGTCACCGACAACCTGAAAGTCATCGCCGCCTACACCCTGGCCAAGTCCGAAGTGCAGAACGGCGTCGACAAGGGCAACCGCCTGCAACTGATGCCGAACCAGCAGGCCTCGCTGTGGACCGACTACACCTGGCACAGCGGCGTGCTCGATGGTTTCGGTATTGGCGGGGGCGTGCGCTACACCGGCAACACCTACGGCGACAAGGCCAACACCTGGCTGGGCAAGGCGGACGCCTACACCGTGTTCGATGCCAGCGTGCATTACGATCTCGGTCGTCTGGACAACAGCCTCAAAGGCGCATCGGTGGCAGTCAACGCCACCAACCTGTTCGACAAGGACTACATTTCCACCTGCGACAGCTTCTACTGCTATTACGGCGACCAGCGCAGCGTCGTCGCCAGTGCCACCTACAAGTGGTAAACGCGTGAGCTGAAACAGGCCCTGCAACCAGGCCGTCCCTCGTGGACGGCTTTGGTGCTTTTGAAGGTCATGAAATGAAAAGTAAAACAATCCGTCGCTGGTCGTTCATCCACACCTGGACCAGCCTGATCTGCACCGTGTTTTTGCTGCTGCTGGCCCTGACCGGACTGCCGCTGATCTTTCATCATGAGATCGAGCATCTGCTCGGTGACGCCCCCGAAGTGCGGGAGATGCCGGCCGACACGCCGCACCTCGACCTGGCGCAACTGGTGCAGGCCGCCGAGGCCCATCGCCCCGGCGAAGTCGTGCAGTACTTCGGTTTCGAAGACGACGAGCCCAACGCCGTGCTGACAATCATGGCGAAGACCCCCGGCACCGAGCCGAATTCCTCGCACACCTTCATGCTCGACGCCCGCACCGGCGAAGTCCTGGAAACGCCCGCGGCGAACGGTGGACTGATGCTGTTCATTCTGCGTCTGCACGTCGACCTGTTCGCAGGCCTGCCGGGCAAGTTGCTGCTGGCGTTCATGGGTGTGCTGTTCGTGGTGGCGATCGTCTCCGGGACGGTGTTGTACTTGCCGTTCATGCGTCGCCTGGATTTCGGCACCGTGCGCCAGGACAAATCCACCCGACTGCGCTGGCTCGACCTGCACAATCTGATCGGCGTGGTGACCCTGACCTGGGCGCTGGTGGTCGGCGTCACCGGGGTCATCAGCGCCTGTGCCGACCTGATCATCGCGGCCTGGCGCAACGACTCGCTCAACGCCATGATCGCGCCCTACCGCGATGCCCCGCCGCTGATTCACCTCGCCCCTGCCACCCGCCTGCTGGACATCGCCGGCGAAGTCGCACCGGGGATGAAACCGGACTTCATCGCTTTCCCCGGCACGCGGTTTTCCAGCGAGCACCATTACTCGGTGTTCATGAAGGGCGGCACCCACCTGACTTCGCATCTGCTGACGCCGGTGCTGATCGACGCCAGCACCCTGCAGGTCACGGCGGTGGCCGAACGACCGTGGTACATGGACGCCATGGGCATGTCGCAACCGCTGCACTTTGGCGACTACGGCGGCATGCCGATGAAGATCCTCTGGGCCACCCTCGATGTGCTGACCATCATCGTTCTCGGCAGCGGCGTGTACTTGTGGCTGGTACGGCGCAAGGCGGCAAAACCGGTGGCGGAAACGGCGGAGGCTTCGGCATGAAACCGCGTCAGTCGAACTTCTGGAAAGTCTTCAGCACACCGCTGGTGATCGCGTTGCTCAGCGCGGCGGGGCTGTTCGCCGCACTGCTGGGCGACGGAATCTGGGACGGCTTGAGCTGGATCGGTCTGGGTGTGCCGGCCGCCCTAGCCCTGCGCGGCCTGCTGTGGCGAAGCTGAAAAACCCGTGGGAGCGAGCCTGCTCGCGATAGCGTCTGTTCATTCACAATCCAGGCGACTGACAGTCCGCTATCGCGAGCAAGCTCGCTCCCACAAAAGGCTTGAGCCAAGGCGCTGACAGGCTATGCTGCCCGTTCATTGCCCTTGACCGAGACCCTGCCGATGTCCGCTCCCAGCATGACCCTGTTCCACAACACCCTGTCCCCGTTCGTGCGCAAAGTCATGGTGCTGCTGCACGAGACCGGCCAGCAGGATCGCGTCGCCCTGCAGGAATGCGTCCTGACACCGGTCAGCCCCGATGCTGCGCTGAACGACGACAACCCGCTGGGCAAGATCCCGGCCCTGCGTCTGGCCGACGGCAATGTCATTCATGACAGCCGGGTGATCCTCGACTACCTCGACCACCAGCACGTCGGCAATCCACTGATCCCTCGCGACGGCTCGGCCCGCTGGCGGCGCCTGACCCTGGCCTCGATGGCCGACGGGATCATGGACGCCTCCGTCCTGGTGCGTTACGAGCAAGTGCTGCGCGCCCCGGAGAAGCATTGGGACGAATGGCTCGAAGCCCAGCGCAACAAGATTCGCCGCACCCTGGCGCTGCTGGAGCGCGACGCCATTGCCGAGTTGACCAGCCATTTCGACATCGCCGCGATCAGCGTGGCCTGTGCGTTGGGCTATCTGGATCTGCGCTTTGCGGATTTCGGCTGGCGTGAGGCCAACCCGCAACTGGCCCACTGGTACTTCGAGGTGAGCCAGCGGCCGTCGATGATTGCGACGATGCCAAAGGTCTGAAGCCCGGCGCGGGAGGCAATGACGCACATATCAGCGTCATCAATACCTCGGCCTCCCGCTGTTCCTCACGCAACCCTACGAACCGGCTCATTGCACCGCTCCGAGATCGAACTCCAGCGGTCTGGCCGGTTTCTGCCCGACGCCGTACCAGTCCAGGTTACGGGTCAGCACCATGAACACGCCCAGCAGGCCGAACAGCAAAAGCGAGCCCATCAGCAGCGCATAGTCCTCGGCGCTCAGCAAGCCATACAGCAGGCCATACAGCGCCGCCAGCCCTGCCGAAAAACTCAGGCCGTGGCGCACGCTGCGCAGCACGTGGCAGACATAAAAACCGATCAGCAACACACAACCACTGGCCGACAGCAGATACGCCAGGGCAAACCCCAGGTGTTCCGACAACGACAGCAGCAACAGATAGAAGAACGCCAGCGCCACCCCCACCAGCGCGTACTGCACCGGGTGCACCGCCAGGCTTTTCAATATCTCGAACAAAAAGAAACCGGCGAACGTCAGGACGATGAACAACAGCGCATATTTGATCGCCCGGTCACTCTTCAGGTACTGATCCACCGGATCGATGAAACTCACCCCGAAGCTGCGGCTGTTGAACGCCTCGCAGTCGTCTCCCGAAGCGCAACGATTCATGGCCTCTTGCAGGTTGGTAGAGAAGAACGAGGTCTGCCAGTCGGCACTGAAGCCTTGATCGCTGACTTCACGCCTGGCCGGCAGGAAGTTGCCGATGAAGCTTGGGTGCGGCCAGTTGGCTGCCAGGTTCACGCGGCTGGTCTTGCCCACCGGCAGCACCTGCAACGAGCCGGTGCCCTGCAAGCGCAGGTCGAAACCGAAGGCCAGTTCCGTGGTCTTGCTGGTGTCCAGCGCCGGCAGCGTCACTCGCACACCCTCGCCCAGCCAGCCAACCTGAGTGCCGGGCAGGAAGTCCAGACGCTGCGCGCCCAGCTCCAGCTTCAGGGCATTTTCGATCCCGCGAATATCGCTGATGCCGACCGCCAGGAACGGCGCATCGAAGGTGTAATCGGCAAAGTCTTCCTTGATCCCCAACTGTGCCGGCAGCGCGAAGTGCCCGCTGATGCGATTGTCGGCATGGAACAGCCGCGCTTCGTAAATGCCCCGGGCGCGCAGCTCGGTCTGTACCTGGCCGTCGAGCTCAAAACGCTCCGGCAGGAAATACAGACGCCCACGCTCTTCGCCGATTTCCTGGTAACGCTCGCCGCTCTTCTCTTTGGTTTTCCAGGTGCGCACCACTTTGCGATACGGCACCACCATCACCGGCCCGCTGATCTGCTGGCAGTAGCTGGAACTTCTGGCGATCTCGTCGAGGACGCCGTCACGCCGTTGCTGGCGATCATCGATAACGCCATCGATCATCAGCAGCGGGATCAACAGTAACAGGATCAACAGGGCAATGGCCCCGAGCTTGAATGTCAGATTTCGGTTCATCAGAACGCTCCCTTGTTGGAATGGGGCGAGTCTGCAAAGGCTGTATGGGTTTGTGATGGCGGTTTTGTGGGCTTTGTGTGGAAATACCTGTAAAACGCTGTTCCCGTCATTCAATACAGGACCATTGCGAACCGTGCGGGCCGGTTTCGAATAAGGATTATTCAGTTGAGAAACAACTCATTCGACTTGATCAGGCATTTTGCGGCACTGATGGTGCTGGTCAGTCACCACTTCGCGCTTTCAGGTCTGGAAGAGCCCGGCATCGCCGGTTACAACTCATTGGGGGGTATCGCCGTCATCGCCTTCTTCTCGATCTCCGGCCTGCTGATCACCCATAGTTTCCTCAATGCCAGCAGCGTCACCGACTATCTGACCAAGCGTGTCGCGCGGATTTTCCCTGCGCTGATCGCTTGCGCATTCATCATGACGTTTGTGGCGGGCGGGATATTGGCCGACGGCTATGTCACCGGTCCTGCGGCGCTGATCGACTTCCTGCGCATCTCGTTGTTCGGTCGCGCGGCAATCGATGAAATCACCAACGGCTTTATCTTCAGCGAGTCTTTCAATGGCAGTCTGTGGACGCTGAAGATCGAATTCGCCTTTTACCTGCTGGTGGCGGCCGCGTTGAGTCTGTACCGCCGGGCGGCGATGGTCGGTGCAACGCTGGTGGCGTTCTGTATTGCGACCTATGTGCTGGGCAATGGCCCCGCCTCGGCGCTGGCTCAGAAACTGGCGGTGTATGGCTATGCCGGTATCGCCTTTTTCGCCGGGTCGCTCCTGGCTTTCTACAAGCAATACCTGGTCGCCAGACATCGATTGGCAATAACGCTGACGGCCTGCCTCGGCCTGATTGCGCTTGCAACGGGAACGCCGATGGCCGGCGTCGTCGTCACGCTGTGCATTTGCCTGGCGACACTGAGTCTGGGTCTGCTGTATGTCGACGGTACCCTTCGGGGCCGGTTCGATCTGTCTTACGGCATCTATCTGTACGCGTTTCCCGTGCAGCAATTGGTGATCAACAAGACCTCGCTGCCATTCGTGCCGTCCATGATCGTGTCGGCGCTGATCGTGATCGTGCTGGCCGCCGCTTCCTGGATCTGCATTGAACGACCGGCGCTGCAATGGGCGCATCGCAAAAGCAAGGCCCGTCTCAGCGAGACGGCGACCCTGTCCTGAGTGATCACGGCAGGTGCAATCGCACCTGCACGCCACCTTCGAGGTTGTCGATGCGCAGAGAGCCGCCATGCAGCTTGGCCACTTCCTCGACGAAGTTCAGCCCGAGCCCGGTGCTTTTGCGTCCACTCTCGGGGCGCGGCAGCGAGTAGAAGCGCTCGGTCAGGCGCGCCAATGCGTAATCGGGAATCGGCTCGGCCTCATTGAACAGGCGGAACTCGATCTGCTCGCCAATTCGTTCGGCTTCAAATCGCAGCAGCCCCCGTGACGGAGTGAAATCCAGCGCATTCTCCAGCAGATTGCCCAGAGCCTGACGCAACAGAAACGGCTCACCGATCAGCGTCAACTCCGCCGCGACAGTGCACTCGACTCGCAGCTGTTTACTTTCAATGCGCGCAGCCTGCGCGTGCAACACTTCATCCACCAGCGCCGCAAGCGGCACGGCGACACGCTCTTCCAGCGTCTGGCGCTGCTCAACCTGAGCCAGATCGAGCAGCCGCTCGATTAACTGCTGCATGCGCGCACTTTCGCTGTCGATGTTGCCGATGAAACGCCGGCGTTGCGCCAACGGCATTTCGCTTTGCAATAGCTCGGCCGCACCGCGAATCGCCGCCAGCGGACTCTTCAATTCATGGGTCAAGGTGTGGACGTAACGTTCGACGTAAGCCTTGCCTTCAAGCTGGGTACGCATTTGTTCCACGGCGCTTGCCAGTTGTTTCAGCTCGCCACCGCGATAATGCGGTACTTCCACCCGCCGTCCCTCGCTGACCGCCTGGGCATAACCGGTCAAACGGTGCAGCGCGCGGCTCAGCCACCACGACAGCAATGCCCCGAACAACAGGCCCAGCGCAATCAGCCCGGCGCCATAAGCCAGCAACCGGCGCTCGGTCCGGTCGACATAGGGCTGCAATGAACTGTTGGGCTTGGCCACCGTGACCACACCGATGATCCGGCCATCGTCGCGGATCGGCGCGCCGACGTGCATGACCGAAGAGGTCGGATCATCCGGATCGCTGCGACTGGAGCGGGCGCCGTACTCACCACGCAGGGTCAGGTAGACATCGTTCCAGCGCGAGTAATCCTGACCGACCGCCAGACCGCTGGAATCCAGCACCACGATGCCCTTGGCGTCGGTGACGTAAATGCGGTGGTTGACCTGGTTTTTCGGCAGGCCCCAGATCGTCGCTTTCGGCTGGCGCTCGCCGTAGGCCCGGAGCAGCTCGGGCCAGCGATTCTGGCTGAGGGTGCCGGCCTTGAAATCATCCTTGAGGATTTCCGCCATCAGGTTGGCGGTGTCGACCAGGGTTTCTTCGGTGGACTGACGCACGCCGGGACGGATTTCCTCCATCACGGTATTGAGCACGAAATATCCGGTCAGACCGATGAACAGCACATAGACCAGAAAAATTCGCAGCCCGAGCGGCATCAGCTGTGCCCCGGGCTGTAGCTGTAACCGAGGCCGCGATGAGTCTGGATCGGCTCGGCCTCGGCGCGCACCAGACGCAGCTTGGCGCGCACGCTTTTGATATGACTGTCGATGCTGCGCTCGTACCCGGCGTCAGCCGCCACGCCCAGCGCATCGAGCAATTGCTCGCGACTGAATACCCGTTCCGGCTGTTCGAGCAGGCATTGCAGCAGGCGGAATTCATGCCGGGTCAGGCTCAGGGGCTGTCCACGATAGCTGATCTTCACCCGCTCGAGATCGATGCTGAACATCCCCGACCATGCGTCGACCGGCGCACGGGGCGCCATGCGCTTGAGGATCGCCCGAACCCGCGCTGCCACTTCCCGTGGGCTGAACGGCTTGACCACATAGTCGTCGGCACCGATTTCCAGGCCCACCACCCGATCGATTTCAGCATCCCGGGCACTGAGGAACAGCACCGGCACTTCGCTGAACCGACGCAGCTGCTTGCAGGTTTCGAAACCGCTGATATCCGGCAGGCCGATGTCGAGGATGATCAGATCGGCCGGTGTCTGGCGCTGATAGTCCAGCGCTGCCGCGCCGAGGCTCAGCCAGGTCGTGGTGAAGCCCTCGCCCTGCAAGGCAAAAATCAGCGTATCGGCAATCGCCGCTTCGTCTTCGACAATCAGGATATGAGGCATGGCGTCCAAGCCTGTGGAATGAGTGCGCGAACGGTGCCCCAAGCCTGACGTTACGTCAATGAGACCACTTAGCAGTCCGGCTTGTCGGCGGTGAAACGCCGGGCCGGGTTTACCGCTGCGCCAAACTCGCGCAAGGCCTTGGCACCGATCAGCAATGGATAATTGAAATGGCTGCGGTCGGTCAGGTTGACCTCCACGGTACGCTTGACGTTGCCCAGGCACAGCTCCAGATCGACCACGGGACGCTTGGCCACTTCGCTGCTTTCGCCCTCGTCCTCTTCATCCGAGCGACTCTTGATCTTGCTGATCCGCGCGATCTTGTGTTCGTACACCTGGTTACTCGCGTCTTTGGTGGCGAGACGGAAGCGAACCCAGTCTTCGCCGTCACGAGTAAAGGTTTCGATATCCCTGGCCGACAGCGACGCGGTCAGCGCGCCAGTGTCCATTTTCGCCTTGAGCACCTGGCCGCCGATTTCCGGCAGCGCGATGTATTCGTAGCGCCCGTACAGGGTCGGCTCGGCCGCCAGCACCGGCAGGGCGACGAGGGAAAGCAATGCAAGGAGAGATTTCACGTAAAGGGCTTCCTTGGGAAATGGGGGCTCTGAAGCGAGATTTTAGACCGCTGTCCGCCTGATCGTTCCCGCAAGGCTAACGCGCCAAAGGTGAAACATTCGTCACCGCCGATTTGGCCTGTCGCCCGAAGCCACTTATCATGGCGCGCCCATCCGCTTTCAAGAGTTGCTTATGCGCCGCCTGCTCACCGGCTGTCTCGTCACCCTGCTGCTGTTGCTCAACACCCTGGTGCTGTTCGGCCCGTTGATGGTGTTCGCCCTGCTCAAGCTGATCCTGCCGGGACGCTTTCGCGACTACGCCTCGTGGGCGGTGATGTGGATCGCCGAAACCTGGGCGGAAATCGACAAGCTGATTTTCCGTCTGTGCATACCCACGCAATGGGACATCCGTGGTGGCGATGACCTGCGCGGTGACACGTCCTATCTGGTGATCAGCAACCATCAGTCCTGGGTCGATATCCCGGCCCTGATCCAGACCCTCAACCGGCGCACCCCCTTCTTCAAATTCTTCCTCAAAAAGGAATTGATCTGGGTACCGTTCCTGGGCCTGGCCTGGTGGGCGCTGGATTACCCGTTCATGAAGCGCTACACCAAGGCGTTTCTGGCGAAAAACCCGGAGCTGGCCGGCAAGGATCTGGAAATCACCAAAGCGGCGTGCGAGCTGTTCAAGCGTCAGCCGGTGACCGTGGTGAATTATCTGGAAGGCACCCGCTATACCGCCGCCAAAAGCACCCAGCAGCAGTCACCGTTCAATCACCTGCTCAAGCCCAAGGCTGGCGGTGTGGCGTTCGTGCTGGCAGCAATGGGCGAACAGCTGGACGCGATTCTGGATGTGACCGTGGTTTATCCACAGCCGAGGATTCCGGGTTTC
The DNA here is from genome assembly GCF_024981055.1 of Pseudomonas sp. BW7P1. Classification (NCBI taxonomy): domain Bacteria; kingdom Pseudomonadati; phylum Pseudomonadota; class Gammaproteobacteria; order Pseudomonadales; family Pseudomonadaceae; genus Pseudomonas; species Pseudomonas sp. BW7P1. The sequence continues at coordinate 5,777,256 of NZ_CP103374.1, forward strand.
TGGGACCTGATCAGCGGCAACGTGCCACGGGTGATCATCGACATCCGCACCCGTGAGCTGGACCCGTCGCTGTGGCAGGGCGACTACGAGAACGATCCGCTGTTTCGCGAGAAAATCCAGAGCTGGGTCAACCAGCTCTGGAACGAGAAGGACCGGCGCATTGCCGAGCTGCGCAACGAGCGCCGCTGATCAGTTGCCGGTGCCCCAGATGCTGCCCAGGCTTTGCAGCAACGAGCCGCCGACACCCTGCTGACCGAGATATTGCAGAAGAATCGGGGCAAACTGGCCAACCATGCTGCTGTCCATGCCCAACGCCCCGAAAGCGTTGTTCAGGTCATTGGTGTCCTTGACGTTGCCCAGGGCATTTTCCAGTCCGGCGGACTTGCCGGACGAACCCAGCAATCCGCTCAGCGCCGCCAGGTTGCCACCGCCGCCGGAGAGTTTGTCGATACCCGGCACCTCCTTGGCCAATTGCGAATAATCCGTGTTGCTGAGCTGGTTTTTCGCCAGTCCCAGCATGGCACTGGTGCCGCCGACCGCTTGCTGCGGCGTGACGTTCAGCGCACTCAACGCACTCAACAGACCGGCGGTTTCCGAAGTCGGCGCAGCAGCGGCGGCCTTGTCTCCGCCCTGCATGCCCGATACCGCACCGGCCACGTCATTCAGACTGAAACCGGCAAACACCGGCCCTGCCGCCAGGGTCAGGAGCGATGCCAGGGCAAAACCGCGTGAAATCTTCATTCAGACATCCTCTTGTGGCGTGAAACCCTTCAGCGACGAAGGGGAAAACTGCCGGTTTGACCGAGTATCGGTCGGCATGTTCCGAGCGCAGCGCATGCATTTTGAACGCGACCACGTACAGAAAAAGTGAAACACAGCAGACCCGCTGATGAACGGCACGGGCGCCATGGCTGCATTCGTCTGTGAAGTGACCGAAACCGACGAGTACAACCGGTCCTTTATTCCAAAACGGGCTTAATGACTGTCAGATCTGACAGTACCTGCCAAAACGACAATCTCTGAACATGAATACTCCAACCCTGTAACGGAGTACGACCCATGCTCAAGTATCTGATTGCCGGTTCAGTCATCGCCCTGACGCTTGGCGGCGCAGCCCACGCGGACTGCCTGGAGGCGACGTCATTCAAAAAAACGGGTGACGGCAAGTTCGAAGCAACGAGCCCCTATGGCGAGGTTGAAGTCGATGTCGATCCCGGCACTGCCAGTGAGAGCGATGTCCGGGCGCTGCCATTCACAGCCGCACGAGCAAAAGAAACGACGACCAACGCGGCCCGCGTCATCTGCCAATATGAAAGCAAGGGGTCGGAAGTCGGCGCCTCACTGGTCTTGAAAAAGGGCTCGCCGATCAGCCTGACCGGAAAAGGCTGGAGTAATGATGATTGCGCGACCCAGGGCGGTGACGTTCAAACGTGCGCTTTCCATTAATCGAAAGCCTCTCTGGCGGCACACGCCAACGCAAAGAAAAAAGGCGACCTGACGGTCGCCCTTTTTCCTGGTTACAACTTACGCCGCACTGAACAACTTGTGCGGATCAATCACAAACTTCTTCGGCACGCCGGCATCGAACTCACCGTAGCCTTCCGGCGCCTGGTCGAGGCTGATGACCTGCACGCCCACCACTTCGGCGATGTTGATGCGGTCCCACATGATGGCCTGCATCAGTTGGCGGTTGTACTTCATCACCGGGGTCTGCCCGGTGTGGAAGCTGTGGGATTTGGCCCAGCCCAGACCAAAGCGGATGCTCAGGCTGCCCGTCTTGGCAGCGGCATCGACAGCGCCCGGATCCTCGGTCACGTACAGCCCCGGAATACCGATCTTGCCGGCGACGCGCACCACCCCCATCAACGAGTTGAGCACCGTGGCCGGGGCTTCGTGCTTGACGCCGTCGTGACCATGGCCGCGGGCTTCGAAGCCCACGCAGTCCACCGCACAATCCACTTCAGGCTCGCCCAGCAATGCGGCGATCTGTTCGTGCAGCGGGGTGTCTTTCGACAGGTCGACGATTTCGAAACCCTGTGCCTTGGCGTGGGCCAGACGGATGGTGTTGACGTCGCCGACGATCACCACCGCCGCGCCGAGCAAACGGGCGGATGCCGCAGCGGCCAGACCGACCGGGCCGGCGCCGGCAATGTAAACGGTGCTGCCCGGACCGACGCCCGCAGTGACGGCGCCGTGGTAGCCGGTCGGCAGGATGTCGGAAAGGCAGGTCAGGTCGCGGATTTTCTCCATGGCCTTGTCGCGGTCCGGCAGTTTCAGCAGGTTGAAGTCGGCGTACGGCACCAGCACGTATTCAGCCTGGCCGCCGGTCCAGTCGCCCATGTCGACGTAACCGTAGGCACCGCCGGCGCGAGCCGGGTTGACGGTCAGGCAGACGCCGGTGTGTTGCTCCTTGCAGGAACGGCAGCGTCCGCAAGCCACGTTGAACGGCACGGACACCAGATCGCCGATTTTCAGGCTTTCGACGTCGCTGCCCTTCTCGATCACTTCACCGGTGATCTCATGCCCCAGTACCAGACCGACCTGGGCGGTGGTACGACCGCGCACCATGTGCTGGTCGGAGCCGCAAATGTTGGTTGAAACCACGCGCAGGATGACACCGTGCTCGATCTTCCTGCCACGCGGATCCTGCATTTTCGGATAGTCGATTTTCTGCACTTCGACCTTGCCAGCGCCGAGATACACCACACCACGATTGCCAGACATGCTTTCACCTCGCTGTTGTTTTTATGGAACCGCGCCGCCCAGGCAGGCAGCGCGTTAAGTGCTCGGGTACAGATGCTGATTCTTGTGTTGCCTGTTATGGCCTCATCGCTGGCAAGCCAGCTCCCACAGTGATCGGGTTGAAATCAAGATTTGTGAACGACACAAAACCCTGTGGGAGCTGGCTTGCCAGCGATGGCAATCTAAAGAACGACCGTACGATTGGCGTTCAAAAACACCCTTCTCTCAATGTGATAACCCACCGCCCGAGCCAGGGTCAGGCCTTCGATGTCGCGGCCCTTGGCAATCAGGTCTTCCGGGTAATGACTGTGATCCACCGCCTCGACGCCCTGGGCGATGATCGGCCCCTCGTCCAGGTCGTTGTTGATGTAGTGCGCCGTGGCGCCCACCAGCTTCACGCCCTTGTTGTAGGCCTGGTGATACGGCTTGGCGCCCTTGAAGCCTGGCAGCAGCGAGTGATGAATATTGATCGCCTTGCCATCGAGCTTGCGGCACAGCTCCGGCGACAGCACCTGCATGTAGCGGGCGAGGATCACCAGTTCGGCGCCGGCCTCCTCGATCACCTGCCACACCTGCCGTTCCTGGGCCGGTTTGTCGTTGGGGTCGAGGGGGAAATGGTAGTAGGGAATCTGGTGCCAGTCGGCCAGTGGCTTGAGGTCCGGGTGGTTGGACACCACCGCCGCCACATCCATCGACAACTGACCGATGCGCTGGCGGTAGAGCAAGTCATTGAGGCAGTGATCGGCCTTGGACACCATGATCACCACTTTCGGCCGGTAATTTGGCGCGGTCAGCTCGAAGATCATGCCGAACGCCTGCCCACGCTCGGCGAGGCCGGCACGGAAGGATTGCTCGTCAAAACCGTCGGGCTGGCGGAATTCCACCCGAATGAAGAAACGGCCCGAGAGCCGGTCGTCGAACGAGTGGTGCTCGGTGACGTAGCAGCCCTGCTCGAACAGAAAACGCGTCACCGCGTCCACGGTGCCGAGCACGCTGGGGCAGTCGGCGGTCAGAATCCATGTATCCGGGGCGCGGCTCATAGCGGGTGACTCCTGAAACATTGGTAGGAGATGCCCTCCCACAAGGGGAAAGTGTCAGGCTTGAACGGCCAGGCCGTATTCGGCGGACGCATCCTGCAACCACAACCACCAGTAATCCGAGAAGCTGCGACGGATCAGCAGCTCCCAGGTGTCTTCGGCGGTGTGGCGAATCATCAGCTGCGACTTGGCGAACACCGTGCCCACGGCCTTGCCGACCGGGAAGTTGTTCGGGTGTACGTCGTAGCTGGTGGATTTCATCAGCACCTGACGCACGTTCGGGCCGCTCAGTTCGAGAATCTGCTGGCCGCCGCTGACGTTGACGATCGCGATGTGCAGGTCGCCCAGCGCTTCACGCAGTTTCTGCTCGGCAGCGAACTCTTCACCGCCCGGCACGATCAGCAGCCATTCGTCCGGGCCCATCCATTGCAGGCTGGTTTCGCCTTTGACGATCACGCTCAAGGCACCCGGCAATTCGATGCCCAGCGCCTTGTGCACACCGGCGGCGAACGCGGCGTCGTGGCCGTCGCCACGCAGGGTCAGATGGCCGAGGAGTTTCTTTTCACGCACGATCACGCCGGCATTCTTGCGGCCCTTGCCGACCAGGCTGGCGAGGTCGGCGTGATGCAGCGACGACTCGGCCTTGGCCCCGGTGGTCGGGCGTTGTTGGTAAACGTTGGCTGCGGTCATAAAGCACCCTTCCTGAATTCGTAATCCCTGTGGGAGCTGGCTTGCCAGCGATGGGAGCGGCGCGTTTTTGCTTGATACACCGCATCGTCGTTCATCGCGGGCAAGCCACGCTCCCACAGGTACTGTGGTGTTAGATGTTCTGGCGATCACCCTTCGGATCGAAGAACACCGAAGAAACGATTTCCGCCTCGATCACGCTGCCATCCGCCAGCGGCGCGAACACCCGCTCGCCCATGCGCTTCAGACCGCCCTTCACCACGCCCAGGGCGAACGAATAGCCGAGGGAGTTGTGCGCGTAGCTGGAGGTCACGTGGCCGACCATGGTCATCGGGATCGCCTGCTTGGTGTTGAACACCAGTTGCGCACCTTCCGGCAGCCATTTGGTCGGATCGATCGGCTTCAGGCCCACCAGTTGTTTGCGCTGGTCACGCACGCAGTCTTCACGGTTCATGCCGCGCTGGCCGATCCACGAGAACGGTTTGGTGCGACCGACACACCAGCCCATGTTCAGGTCGTCCGGGGTCATCGAGCCGTCGGTGTCCTGGCCGACGATGATGAAACCCTTCTCGGCCCGCAGCACGTGCATGGTTTCAGTGCCGTACGGGGTCAGGTTGTACTGCTTGCCGGCTTCGACGATTTTTTCCAGCACGCCCATCGCGTAGTCGGCCTGGACGTTGACTTCGTACGACAGCTCGCCGGTGAACGAGATACGGAACACCCGCGCCGGCACACCGCCGACCAGACCTTCTTTCCAGGTCATGAACGGGAACGCTTCGTTACCCAGATCGATGTCGGTCACGGCGCTGAGCAGCTTGCGGCTGTTCGGGCCGGACAGGGTCATGGTCGCCCAGTGGTCGGTGACGGAGGTGAAGTACACCTTCAGCTCCGGCCATTCGGTCTGGTGATACAGCTCCAGCCATTGCAGTACGCGAGCCGCGCCGCCGGTGGTGGTGGTCATGACGAAATGGTTGTCCGCCAGACACGCCGTCACACCGTCGTCGAAGACCATGCCGTCTTCCTTGCACATCAGACCGTAACGGGCCTTGCCCACGTCGAGCTTGGTCCAGGCGTTGGTGTACACGCGGTTGAGGAATTCGCGAGCGTCCGGGCCCTGGATGTCGATCTTGCCCAGGGTCGAAGCGTCCAGCAGACCGACGCTGTCGCGCACGGCCTTGCACTCGCGCTTGATGGCGGCATGCATGTCTTCGCCGTTTTTCGGGAAGTACCACGGACGTTTCCACTGGCCGACGTCTTCGAACTCGGCGCCGTTTTTCAGGTGCCACTGATGCAGCGCGGTGTAACGCACAGGCTCGAAGATGTGCCCACAATGACGACCCGCCACCGCACCGAACGTCACCGGCGTGTAGTTCGGACGGAACATCGTGGTGCCCATCTGCGGGATGGTCACGTTCAGCGAACGGGCGGCAATCGCCAGGCCGTTGACGTTGCCGAGCTTGCCCTGATCGGTGCCAAAGCCCAGCGCGGTGTAGCGTTTGACGTGCTCGACCGACTCGAAACCTTCGCGCGTTGCCAGCTCGATGGCGGCGGCGGTCACGTCGTTCTGCAGGTCGACGAACTGTTTCGGCGCCCGGGAAGTCCCCTTCTCGTGCGGCACCTGGAACAGCGCCAGCGTCGGTTCTTCGTGGCGGCTCAGGGCTTTCGGCAACACACCTTCCACGGTCTGGAAACCGGCTTCTGCTGCGGCGCGTACGCCACCTTCAAAACCGTCGGCCAGGGAATCGCCTAGACCGTAGACACCGTTGACGCCACCGACGCACACGCGTTTCTGTGGTGCTTCCCCCGGTACAAAACCGAGGATGTCTTCGCGCCAGATCGGTTTGCCGCCGAGGTGCGAAGCCAGGTGCACCACCGGGCTGTAGCCGCCGGAGCTGGCGATCACGTCGCAGTCCAGCCACTCGCCGGGACTGGTCACGGCATGGCCTTTCACATCGATGGCCGCCACCCGGGCAGCGGTCACGCGCTTGCTGCCACGGGCCTCGATCACGGCGCTGCCGGTGAGGATACGAATGCCTTTGGCACGCGCTTCTTCCACCAGCGCACCCCGTGGATTGCTGCGGGCGTCCGCGATGGCCACCACTTGCAGGCTGGCGTCGAGCCAGTCCAGCGCCACGCGGTAGGCGTGATCATTGTTGGTGGTCAGCACCAGCTTTTTACCCGGTGCCACGCCGTAACGGCGCACGTAAGTCGAGACTGCACCGGCCAGCATGTTGCCCGGCACGTCGTTGTTGCCGTAGACCAGCGGACGCTCGTGGGCACCGGTGGCCAGCACCACACGCTTGGCGCGGACGCGGTGGATGCGCTGGCGCACCTGGCCGATCGGCGCGCGGTCGCCGAGGTGATCGGTGAGGCGCTCATGAATGGTCAGGAAGTTGTGGTCGTGGTAACCGTTGACCGTGGCGCGCGGCAACAGCAGCACGTCCGGAGTGTTCTTCAGCTCGGCCACCACACTGGCGACCCACTCCACGGCAGGCTTGCCGTCGAGGCTTTCGCGGGAGTCGAGCAGACTGCCGCCGAACTCTTCCTGTTCATCGGCGACGATCACCCGCGCGCCGCTGCGCGCAGCGGCCAGGGCAGCGGCCAGACCGGCCGGGCCGGCGCCGACGATCAGCACGTCGCAGTGCTGGTTCATGTAGTCGTAGGTGTCCGGATCGACTTCGGTCGGCGAACGGCCCAGACCGGCAGCCTTGCGAATGTACTTCTCGTACGTCATCCAGAACGATTGCGGGTACATGAAGGTTTTGTAGTAGAAACCCGGCGGCATCAGCTTGCCGCCGACCTTGCCGAGAATCCCCATCATGTCGTTGTTGACGCTCGGCCAGCCGTTGGTGCTGGTGGCGACCAGGCCCTGATACAGCGCTTGCTGCGTGGCGCGCACGTTAGGGATCTGGGTGGCTTCGGTGGCACCGATCTGCAGCACGGCGTTCGGTTCTTCGGCACCGGCGGCGAAGATGCCGCGAGGACGCGAATACTTGAAGCTGCGGCCGATGATATCAACGCCGTTGGCGATCAGCGCCGAGGCCAGCGAGTCACCCTCGAAGCCTTTGTAGCTCTGACCGTTGAAGGTGAAGCTCAGCACTTTGTTGCGGTCGATCCGTCCACCGTTGGACAGGCGATTGGTCTGGCTCATACCTTCTCTCCCAGCGCCGGCGTGGCTGTTTTCGCAGGGTCAGCCTTGTCGGTGAATTGCGGCTTGGTGCCGATCTTGTAGGTTTCGAGAATCTCGTAGGTCACGGTGTCGCGGGTGACGTTGAAGTACTGGCGGCAACCGGCGACGTGATCCCACAACTCGTGATGCAGACCGCGCGGGTTGTCGCGGAAGAACATGTAGTCGCCCCACTCCTCGTCGGTACAGCTGTTCGGATCCAGCGGGCGCGGGATGTGCGCCTGGCCGGAGGCGTGGAATTCCTCTTCGGAGCGCAGTTCGCCGCAGTGAGGACAGAAGATATGCAACATGGGAAATTTCTCCTGTTAGTGGGCGACAGCCGCAGCGCCGTGTTCGTCGATCAACGCACCGCTGTGGAAGCGATCGATGGAAAAAGGAGCGGCCAGCGGGTGCATTTCACCCTTGGCCAGGCTCGCGGCAAACACGTTGCCCGAGCCCGGTGTGGCCTTGAAGCCGCCGGTGCCCCAGCCGCAGTTGAAGAACATGTTCGGTACCGGGGTTTTCGAGATGATCGGGCAGGCGTCCGGCGTGGTGTCGACGATGCCGCCCCACTGACGGTTCATGCGCACCCGCGACAGCACCGGGAACATCTCGACGATGGCCTGGATAGTGTGCTCGATCACCGGGTACGAACCGCGCTGGCCGTAGCCGTTGTAGCCATCGATCCCGGCGCCGATCACCAGGTCGCCCTTGTCGGACTGGCTGATGTAACCGTGCACGGCGTTGGACATGATCACGCTGTCGATAATCGGTTTGATCGGCTCGGACACCAGCGCTTGCAGCGGGTGGGATTCGAGCGGCAGGCGGAAGCCGGCGAGTTTGGCCATGTGCCCGGAGTTACCGGCGGTGACCACACCGACGCGCTTGGCGCCGATGAAGCCCTTGTTGGTTTCAACGCCGATGCACACGCCGTTTTCCTTGCGGAAACCGATCACTTCGGTCTGCTGGATCAGGTCCACGCCGAGGGCGTCGGCGGCACGGGCAAAGCCCCACGCCACGGCATCGTGACGGGCCACGCCGCCGCGACGCTGGACGGTGGCGCCCATCACCGGGTAACGGGTGTTTTTCGAGCAGTCGAGGTACGGGATCTCGTCCGCGACCTGCTTGGCGTTGAGCAGTTCGCCATCGACGCCGTTGAGGCGGTTGGCGCTGACCCGACGCTCGGAATCACGGATGTCCTGCAGGGTGTGGCACAGGTTGTAGACGCCGCGCTGGGAGAACATCACGTTGTAGTTCAGGTCCTGAGACAGGCCTTCCCACAGTTTCATCGCGTGTTCGTACAGGTGCGCCGACTCGTCCCACAGGTAGTTGGAGCGAACGATGGTGGTGTTGCGCGCGGTGTTGCCACCGCCCAGCCAGCCCTTCTCGACCACGGCCACGTTGGTGATGCCGTGTTCCTTGGCCAGATAGTAGGCCGTCGCCAGACCGTGCCCGCCGCCGCCGACGATGACCACGTCGTAGACCTTTTTCGGGGTCGGCGTGCGCCACATGCGCTGCCAGTTTTCGTGGTGGCTGAGGGAGTGCTTGAAGAGGCCGAAGCCCGAATAGCGTTGCATAGTCATTTACTCCAGAACGCTCAGCGATAAACCGGGAAGTCTGCGCACAGGGCCGCAACCTGCTGGGCGACATTGGCCTCGACATCGGCATCGCCGAGGTTGTCGAGGATGTCGCAGATCCAGCCGGCCAGCGTCACGCACTGCGCCACCTTGAAGCCGCGCGTGGTCACCGCCGGGGTGCCGATGCGCAGGCCGGAAGTGACGAACGGTGACTGCGGGTCGTTCGGTACGGCGTTCTTGTTGACGGTGATGTGAGCGCGACCGAGAGCGGCGTCTGCATCCTTGCCGGTGAGGCCCTGACGGATCAGGCTGACCAGGAACAGGTGGTTGTCGGTGCCGCCGGACACTACATCGTAGCCACGTTTGATAAAGACGCTCGCCATCGCCTGGGCGTTGTCGATCACTTGTCGCTGATAGGCCTTGAAGCCTGGCTCCAGCGCTTCCTTGAAGCACACGGCCTTGGCGGCGATGACGTGCATCAGCGGGCCACCCTGGGCGCCGGGGAAGACCGCCGCGTTGAGCTTCTTCTCGATTTCTTCGTTGGCCTTGGCCAGGATCAGGCCGCCACGGGGACCGCGCAGGGTCTTGTGGGTGGTGGTGGTGACCACGTCGGCGTACGGCAGCGGGTTCGGGTACAGACCGGCGGCCACCAGACCGGCGACATGGGCCATGTCGACGAACAGCAGCGCACCGACCTTGTCGGCGATCTGACGGAAGCGCGGGAAGTCGAGGGTTTTCGAGTAGGCCGAGAAACCGGCGACGATCATCTTCGGTTTGTGCTCGACGGCCAGACGCTCGACTTCGTCGTAATCGATCAGACCGGTGCTGGTGTCAATGCCGTACTGCACGGCGTTGTACAGCTTGCCCGAGGACGACACCTTGGCGCCGTGAGTCAGGTGACCGCCGTGGGCCAGGCTCATGCCGAGAATGGTGTCGCCCGCCTGCAGCAGGGCCAGGTACACGGCGCTGTTGGCCGAGGAGCCGGAGTGCGGCTGGACGTTGGCGTAATCGGCGCCGAACAGTTGCTTGGCGCGCTCGATGGCCAGCGCTTCAACCTTGTCGACGTGCTCGCAGCCACCGTAATAGCGCTTGCCCGGATAACCTTCGGCGTACTTGTTGGTCAGGCCGCTGCCTTGGGCTTCCATCACGCGTTTGCTGGTGTAGTTCTCCGACGCGATCAGCTCGATGTGATCTTCCTGACGTTGCTCCTCGGCATTCATCGCCGCCAGCAGTGCATCGTCGTAACCCTGGATCCGGTCTTGCTTGCTGAACATCGCGTCTCTCCCAGCGGCATCTGTGCGCCATTCGTCTCGGTAAGGCACTGGCAATGATGGCAGTGCCCTTTGATGCCGATGGTATGGCCGGCGCAGGCAGCTCAAATGCCTACGGACGCCACGCAAAGGTGCGTTTACGACATGGCGACAACGACGGACTCAAACAAAGAGCTGACGCAAGGCCAGGAGCACAAGGAAATGCGCGGGATAGAGCGCATACGCCCAGCGACGCAGGGGTGGCGCGCGGAGGAAAGTGGCATGTCGCAACAGGAACATTCCGCACAGCGGCGCGATCAGGCAGGCCGCAATGCCCAGGGTCGCCACACGATTGCCGGACTGCGCGGATTCGAAGAGCACCTGCCACTGATTCGCCGCCAGACACACAAGACCCGGCAACAGGCCAAAGGCCCAGTGCCGACGAAACACCAGCAGCAGCGCCAGCGGCAACAGAACACCGAACAGACCGAACATCAGCCACTGCGGGAAGAAACCCGCCACCAGCAAGGCGCCGACGCCCAGCAGCCGTGAAAGCGGCGCCCGATCCTGCCAGCCCCGCGCTACCAGCAGGCCCAGCGCCAGCGTGGGCATCACGTTCAAGGTGTCGGGATCGGGGACGTACAAACGGTAGGGAATCTCGCTGAGCAGACTGAACAGCAGCAAGCGGCACAGATAGCGCCATTCGGTCCTGACGGCGCCGACACGGGCCAGGTTAGCCGCCATCGCCAGGCAGAACCACGGAAACGCCAGCCGCCCCGGTACATACAGCCAATCGGCGCTGATCCCGACATATCGCAGGTGATCGAGCAGCATGCTCAGCAGCGCCAGCCACTTGAGCAGATCGAGTGCGCCGTCGCGCCGGCTCAGGTGCATAATCGGCTCGCATCCTTGTAAAGTTCTGACAGCGACATCCCGTGTGCTCCCCGGATGATCTTCGGTAAAGTGCGCACCATCATTGACCAACGAAGCGCCACAAGCGCCTCGATCACGGAAGCCGGCCATGACCGACAAGAGCCAACAATTCGCCAGCGACAACTACTCCGGTATCTGCCCTGAAGCCTGGGCTGCCATGGAACAGGCCAACCACGGCCACCAGCGCGCCTATGGCGACGATGAATGGACAGCACGCGCCTCCGATTATTTCCGCAAGCTGTTCGAGACCGACTGCGAAGTGTTCTTCGCCTTCAACGGCACCGCCGCCAACTCCCTGGCCCTGTCGTCGCTGTGCCAGAGTTACCACAGCGTGATCTGCTCGGAAACCGCCCACGTCGAAACCGACGAATGCGGCGCGCCGGAGTTCTTCTCCAACGGCTCGAAACTGCTGATCGCCGGTACCGAGAACGGCAAGATCACCCCGGCCTCGATCCTCGAAGTCGCCCTCAAGCGTCAGGACATCCACTACCCCAAACCCCGCGTCGTGACCCTGACCCAGGCCACCGAAGTCGGCAGCGTCTACACCCCGGAAGAAGTCCGCGCCATCAGCGACACCTGCAAGGAACTGGGCCTGAACCTGCACATGGACGGCGCGCGATTCTCCAACGCCTGTGCATTCCTCGGCTGCTCGCCGGCGGACCTGACCTGGAAGGCCGGTGTCGATGTGCTGTGCTTTGGCGGCACGAAAAACGGCATGGCGGTGGGTGAGGCAATCCTGTTCTTCAACCACAAACTGGCGGAAGACTTCGACTACCGCTGCAAACAGGCCGGGCAGCTTGCGTCAAAGATGCGCTTCCTGTCGGCCCCGTGGGTCGGCATTCTGGAAAACGACGCCTGGCTCAAATACGCCCGCCACGCCAACCACTGCGCGCAACTGCTGGCGGAACTGGTCAGCGACATTCCGGGCGTGGAGCTGATGTTCCCGGTCCAGGCCAACGGCGTGTTCCTGCAACTCTCGGAACCGGCCATCGCCGCCCTGACCGCACGCGGCTGGCGCTTCTACACCTTCATCGGCAAGGGCGGCGCACGCTTCATGTGCTCGTGGGACACCGAAGAAGAACGCGTACGCGAACTGGCCCGCGACATTCGTGAAGTCATGTCGGCCTGATCGCCTCCCTGTGGCGCGGGGGCCTGCTCCCCGCCACAGCCTGCCTCTCCTTCCCGCTTCAGCTCCATCGTCTACATTGTCTGTCGAGCCTTCGCTCACATAACAACAAGCAGGAGCTTGCGCATGTCGCTAAAAGGCAAAACCTTGTTCATCACTGGCGCCAGCCGTGGCATCGGGCGCGAGATTGCGCTGCGGGCTGCGCGGGACGGGGCCAACATCGTGATCGCCGCCAAGAGCGCCGAACCCCACGCCAAGCTGCCCGGCACCATTCATAGCGTCGCTGCGGAAGTTGAAGCGGCCGGTGGCAAGGCGCTTGCGCTGCAACTGGATGTTCGCGATGAAGAGGCGGTGTGTCTGGCACTGGCCCGGGCCAACGAGCATTTCGGCGGGATCGATGCACTGGTGAACAACGCCGGGGCGATCAAGTTGACCGGTGTGCAGCACATCGAACTCAAGCGTTTCGACCTGATGCATCAGATCAACACCCGTGCGGTGTTGCTGTGCAGCCAGGCGGCGTTGCCCTATTTGAAGAAATCCTCTGGACACATTCTCAACCTGTCACCGCCGCTGAACATGGCCAGCAAATGGTTCGCCCAATACAGCCCCTACACCGTGACCAAGTACGGCATGAGCATGCTGACGGTGGGCATGAGCGAGGAATTCGCCAATTACGGAATCAGCGTCAATTCGCTGTGGCCGCAGACCATGATCGCCACGGCGGCGATCGAGTTTCAGCTGGGCAATCGCGAGTCGTTCAAGCATGCGCGCACGCCGGCGATCATGGCGGACGCGGCACATGTGATTCTGAACAGCAGCGGCCGGCAGATTACCGGTCGGTTGTTGATTGATGAAGAAATCTTGCGGGAAAGCGGCGTGACCGAGTTCGATCATTACCGCTTTGAACCGGGGAGTGATGCGAAGTTGATGACAGACCTGTTTATCGACTGAGCATTTTCAGAAACGACCTACACCAAGGCCTACATAAACCAAACAAGCCTCGCCATAGACTGCCGACTCCATTTTCGAGGAGTGCAGACTATGGCGAACCCTGCCTACATGACCATCACCGGCAAGACCCAAGGCCTTATTTCAGCCGGATGTTCGACGCCGGAATCGGTCGGCAACAAATACCAGACGGCCCATACCGATGAAATCATGGTGTTCGCCCTGAGCCATGAAATTCGCCGCGACGCCAACCTCGGCAAACCCGTCCACCGGCCGGTCATCATCACCAAAGCGGTCGACAAATCTTCCCCATTGCTGGCTCAGGCGCATTCGAACAGCGAAGAGCTGGACTGCACGATCAGCCTCTACCGCACTTCGCCCCAGGGGCAGCAGGAGAAATTCTATTCGATCACCCTCGACGGGGCGGTTCTCGCTGAACTGTCGCAGGAGGTGCCCCACGTGATCCTGCAAAACGATGCCCAGCCTCAAGAACAACTGGCCATTCGTTACCGCGGCATCAGTTGGGTACACCACATTGCAGGCACCACCGGCTATACCTCGTGGGGCGAAGCGGGTTGAGTTCACGGCAGCATGATCTGTGCGATGTGCAGGACGCCGCCGGCAACCTTCTTGGACAGGCACTGACCATCGGAAACCGTCATCTGGCGTATGGCATTGCACGGGTGCAGTTCCATCAACAAGTCGCGTACTTCGCCAAGCGAATTACCGAAGAGGTAGCGGTCGGACGCCTGACGCCGCAGCAAGGGATCAATGCCCTTGCGCAGGAACAACGAAACCTGTTGAACCAGTCCCGAACCCTGCAGCAAAACAGGCACGGTACGCTCACCGGCGCGGCCAGGACACCACGCTTGTCGATGCTTCCACAGGCCGCAGCGAAGCCCGACCCGCACCGTTTACTGCGGGCCGTTCACCAGCAAAACCTGAAAGTGACGCGCCTGAACTCAGCCCCGCTCTCATCTGCGCATCCGGTCAACGACTTGCGATTTTTCCCCCGCGAACACTGGCCCCAGGAATTGCCGGCACCGGAGGAGCCAGGCTTCTACATCGTGCCGAAAAGCCTGCCCGCCGAGAAACTCCAGGCGCAACTGTTTCCGTCGCCCAACCCGAATGTCATCGCCAGATTCAAAAGCCTCAATCCGCTGGAAGCCATGGTGAAAGCCGGAACGCTGATTGTCCTGAGCGACCCGGACAATCAGCAATGCACCTATGAAGAATCACTGCTGATGGAAACCGCGCACATCGTCAGCATGGCGCTGGCGCCGTTGACGCTGGAAGAGGCGGACTTTTTTGCTCAGCACTATGAGGTCATCAGAAGGACGCTTTCAGATGGCTCGAAAGTTATTGGGGTCGGGACTGCCATGGCGGCTAATCATCTGGACGGCATAAAAGCCGCCTTGAACGACATTGAGGCTTTGCATAACAACACTATGAAGGCCAATGGCAGCCTGAATTCAAAGGCATTCAAAAAGCGGCGCGCCGAATTACTTCAACGGCTGGACGGACAACTCACTGGATTGACGAAGAAAGTCATTGGCCTCCCTGATCACCCAAACCTCAAGATCGCTCTAGGGATCGAGCATCCGCACCTGGTGCACCGCTGGAGGAAGGCTGGCGGCATCGGCCAGGCACCCGGATACGCCAGTCACATTCAAGGCGTGGTGAAAGCCTCGCAATACGTGAAATATGGAGGATGGATTGGTACAGCCGTGGGTGGCGGAGCTTCGGCAATGAAGGTTCGGGATGTCTGCACAAACGGGAGCGCCGAGGCGTGCGAAAAGATTAAATTCACCGAAACCGGCAGTTTTCTGGGTGGAGCTTTCGGTTCTGCTGTAGGTGCAGGCACGGCCTCCACCATTTGCGTAGCACTCGGGGTATCGACCGCAGGAATCGCCGGGGTACTGTGTGGAGTACTGGTTGCGGGAGCCGGATCCTTTACGGTCGGCTATATGGGCGAAAAAGGCGGCGAAATCGCCGGTGAATTGATTTACGAGAAAACCCGATGAGTTATGAAGCTGCAAGAGATGCTTTTATCATTCTAAACATCATAAACTTCGCCGCACTCATAATAATTAACTGCATCGTTTTATATATCGCAAAAACAAAAATAGAACTAATAATGAACAGCCTTCAAAACAGTTCGATCGCCGGAGGCCTTATGATGCTATGGCATGGAGGCGTGCGGGGGCGGATCTACATGATGGGGGAAATTTTTAGCTTCCTGAAACGCCCAGAAATCTACCTTTATCAAGGGAAACTGAGCGCAAAAGATATTAAAAATTTTCCGCCAGACTTCAAACGCACGCTACTTACACTATATAAATATCAGAGAATTTCCGGCTTGACTTTTTTGCTCTTTGGACTTCTCGCCGCATTAGAATTTATTTAAAACAGCAACTGATGACTTCATACGATCTCCCCTATGAGAGACCGCCCCCAAGCCTGCAAACTGAATTCAATATTCGATCCGAACATCCCCCTTCGGCACACTGCAGCAAGAAAGAATGTACCCCTCGGCCTCGTCGTCCTCGGTAATCCCGCCGTTGTGATCCATCTCCACTTCGCCACCGAGCTTGAGTACCTTGCAGGTCCCGCAGATCCCCATGCCGCAGGCTTTCGGGATCATCAGGCCGACCTTGGCCGCCGCCGCATGCACGGTCTCGCCCGGGGCCACGCGGATGCTCTTGTCCGATGAGGTGAATTCCACCAGATGCAGATCCGCCGCCGGGATTTCCGGTGCTTCGGCGGCCTGTTCGGCCTGTTCCACTGCGTCGGCGCGGGCTTCCGGTGGCGTGGCGCCGAAGGATTCCTCGTGGTAGCGCTTCATGTCGTAGCCGGCGTTTTCCAGCAGGCGTTTGACCGCGTTCATGTAAGGCGTCGGGCCGCAGCAGAACACTTCGCGTTCCAGGAAGTCCGGCACCATCAGTTCCAGCATCTTGTGATTCAGGTAACCGCGATACCCGGCCCACGGTTCGCCCAGGCCGTGTTTCTCGCAGATCAGGTGCAGGCTGAAGTTGTCGATCCGCGACGCCATGTGTTCCAGCTCGCGGTGGTAAATGATGTCTTTGGGCGAGCGGGCGCTGTGGATGAACGTCATGTCGACGTTGCCGTTGGTGTCGTAGAACCAGCGCGCCATGGACATCACCGGAGTGATGCCGACGCCACCGCTGAGGTACAGCACTTTCGGGCTCGGGAAATCGATGGCGTTGAACAGCCCGACCGGGCCGTGCACCGCCAGTTCCTGGCCTTCGTGCAACGTGTCGTGCAGCCAGTTGGACACCTTGCCTCCCGGCACCCGCTTGATGGTGACCGAAAAGCTGTAGGGCACCGACGGCGAACTGGAGATGGTGTACGAGCGCATGATCGGCTGGCCTTCGATTTCCAGCTCCAGGGTGACGAACTGCCCGGGCTTGAAGAAGAACAGGATCGGCTGGTCGGCCATGAAGCAGAAGGTGCGCACATCCCAGGTTTCCTGGATGACTTTGACGCAACGGACGATGTGTCGGCCATTGGCCCAGGTCTGGGTGGTGACCGGATTCAGGAAGCTGTTCGACATGCTGTTCTCCACGGCCGACTGTCGGCCTTCATGTGGCGATTCTGCGTATAGCTTGAACGCCCCGTTTACCTATCCGCGACATTCACATACTTATCGCGACCAGCCTTCAGGCACCGGGGGTTGCGCGTCGGGAACAGATTGCACCATGTCGCCCATGGATAAGGTTCGCGCCTGCGCCGGCCCCACACTCGCCCCAACACAAACGGTTTCTTTACACCTTGCGCTGCAACCCTGATCAGCCACTTTCGCGGCCACGCAGATGGCCTTGAGGAATTCATCGATGGACACCGCAAAAATCAGCCTGGGCGACCCGCTGGAACCCGCACGCAAGGCCACCGCACAAATGCTGCAGGAGCGCGAACGCACCTTCTCGCTGCCGCAACCGTTCTACAGTGACGAGCGCCTGTTCGATATCGACATGCAGGAGATCTTCCAGAAGGAATGGTTGATCGCCGGCATGACCTGCGAAATCCCGGCCAAGGGCAACTACCTGACCCTGCAGATCGGCAAGAACCCGATCATCGTCATTCGCGGCGCCGAAGGCGTGGTGCATGCCTTCCACAACGTCTGCCGTCACCGTGGCTCGCGCCTGTGCACCAGCGACAAGGGCAAGGTCGCCAAACTGGTCTGCCACTACCACCAGTGGACCTATGAACTGGACGGCCGCCTGCTGTTCGCCGGTACCGAGATGGGCGCCGATTTCGACATGAATCAGTACGGCCTCAAACCGGTGAACGTGAAGACCGCCGGCGGCTACATCTTCGTCAGCCTGGCGGAAAACCCGCCAGCCATCGATGACTTCCTGTCGACCCTGAACCACTACATGGAACCCTACGACATGGAGAACACCAAGGTGGCGGTGCAAACCACCTTGATGGAAAAGGCCAACTGGAAACTGGTGCTGGAAAACAACCGCGAGTGCTACCACTGCAACGGTTCGCACCCGGAGTTGCTGAAAACCCTGCTGGAGTGGGACGACGTTACCGACCCGCGCGCCGACCAGGCGTTCAAGGATCACGTCGCCGCCTCTGCTGCTGCCTGGGAAGCCGAGAAAATCCCTTATGCCCACGCCAGTTTCGGTCTGCGCAACCGCATCGTGCGCATGCCGCTGCTCAAGGGCACCGTGTCGATGACCATGGACGGTAAACAGGGCTGCGCCAAACTGATGGGCCGGATCAAGAACCCGGATCTGGGCTCGATGCGCATCCTGCACCTGCCGCACTCGTGGAACCACTGCATGGGCGACCACATCATCGTGTTCACCGTGTGGCCGATCAGTGCTCAGGAAACCATGGTCACCACCAAGTGGATCGTGCACAAGGATGCCGTGGAAGGCGTGGACTACGACGTCGAGCGCATGCGCAAGGTGTGGGATGCGACCAACGACCAGGACCGTCGCCTGGCCGAAGAAAACCAGCGCGGGATCAACTCCACCGCGTACCAGCCCGGGCCATACTCCAAGACCTATGAGTTTGGCGTGGTCAACTTCGTCGACTGGTACAGCGAGCGGATGCTGAGCAACCTGGGGGCCGAGCCTGCGCCGTACCTCAAGGGTGTTCCGGTTCAGGGCTAAAATCAAAAAGCTTCGTCCGATCGCCGCCCGGACCAAGCCCGCGACCACAGGGAAACGCGTTCCACTGTGGGAGCGGGCTTGCCCGCGATGGCGTCCTTACAGACACCGCCTCATTGCGATGACCACCTCACCGATCCATCTTCCCCGATAAACTCCTCGAAAATCTCTTCCCCCACCAACCTGATCTTCGCGTACCCGTTCAACACCCGCAGCGGATAGTCCGGATCCTTCGCATCCTGCGTCTCGGAAAACAGTATCCGCGAATGCCCGTTCAGCTCGCTGGTGGTGCCATAGGGAATTGCGCCGTGTCCGGCGCAGCGCGCATGCAACCCGCCCTGGGTGGCATAGACGATGCCGTTGTGCAGATGCCCCCAGTACCAGTAATCCGGCTCGCGCCCCAGTGCATCGCACACGGGTTGATACAGGGCGGTCTTGTTGTGCCCGGTAATATCGAGGCCCTGATGATGGCTGAGCACCATGAGTTTCTTGCGTTTGGGCAAGCCCTTCATCCAGGCGATCTGCGGCTCGTTCAACGTGCCGTCCATGTACAGGTTCATCACGTCCGAGGCATACGCCGTGTCCAGCCCGACGATCAGCCAGTCATCGTTGATCAAGGCAAAGTAGCTGGTGCCCTGCTGTCCCGGAAAACGCGCGGCCAGTTCCTTGAAATAACCGTGGGCGCCGCTGTACATCTCATGGTTGGAATTGAGGGTGAACGAGCCGTGGGTGCCCATCGGCCAACCGGACATGTCGGTGTCTTCCTGGGAATGGGTACCGGCGTAATAGACATCCCCCAGGTGAATGGTGAAGTCGGCGTTGGCCAGTTGCATCTGGTTGGCGACTGAAACCGCTGGCGCATGGCTGTTGAACGGCCCGGTGCCCCAGTCGCCGGCAATCGCCAGCGTCACTTCACGCCCCATGGTCACCATGGCCGGATCGGTGCCGAAGGTGGCGTGGTGCCGCAGGTTTTCGATCCATTTGAGCAGCGCTTCGCTCCACAACAGATCCAGCAGCTCCCATTTGCGACAGCCCAGCAGCGTGCCGTCCTTGAGCACCCGGGTCTGCAGTTGATCGGGCGATTGCGGCAACGGCGTCGCATTGCCGATACGCAGAATCGACAAACCGTGGGACAACTCCCAGGGCACCGCGGGTTCATCGGCCGGCAACTCGCCGTTTTTCAGCACGTACTGCGCCTGATCGTGACCGCGCTGCAGCAGCTTGATGATGGCCTGGAACTCTTCGGGTTCCAGTTCGCTGATGAGCTTCATCCAGGCCATTTCGATGCGCGTGAGCAAACCGTGCAGACGAACCTTGACCTTGTCGTACTCGTGTTTCAGATGACCGACCGCTGACATGGCGTAATCCTCTATCCGTAGGGGTTCACAGGGTTTTCATGAATTCGATCAGCGCACGTTTGTCGTCGTCCGACAGCGTCGTGCCATACAGGTGACCGCTGTTGTGATTGCCCTCCAGGCGGGTGTCGTACTTGAAGTCCGCCGAGGCTTTCGCCTGGGCGCCGCTGGTGACGAAACCGACGTTGACCGGGTCGTAGATATCGGAGCCGGTGATGAACACCTGCGGACGTTTTTCCGGTGGTTGCAGCAGGTCCCACAGGGTCGGCACCGAACCGTTGTGCAGATACGGTGCGCGCAGCCAGATGCCGTCGGTGGGCGTGTTGCTGTAGCTCTGGGTCTTGCGGTAAGCGCCGAAATCGAACGGCGGTTTCTTGAAGGTGTGGAACGCCGCCACCAACCCGGTGGTGAACGAATCCAGACGATGCGGATCGGTGCCGAGCTGGTCGATGTTGGTGGTGACCTGCCCGGTGTCGGCACGCCCGAAGTCGTGGCAACCGGCGCAATTGGCTTCCCAGATCGGTTTGCCCCGGGCGACTTTGGCCTGATCCAGTGCCCACGGCCAGGCCGGAGCCTTGTGCCCGAGCAGCCAGTTGGTCACGCGGTTGAAGCTCGGCGGCAGCACCGATTCCGGCGTCGCCCCCACCGCCATGGCGGCGGCGTAGTTGCGCTCGTGGATCTTGTTGTTATTGCCGTCCCAGTGCAGGTACATCGATTCCCGGGGTTTCTGGTTCCACACTTGCGGCAGGTCGACGGTGCCGATGGTCGAGTCATCCGGGAAGCCGAACACCACCATTTTCGTCGGGTTGAACGTGTCGGTACGCCCCGGCCCCTGCGGCGGGCGCAGTTTCTGCCAGGCATAGGCCTGCTTCTGTTTGAGCAGCGCAGTCTTGGCCATCGGGATGATCAGGTAGCGGTTATAGAGCCGCTCGAAAAAGCCGAGCTGGAACTTGCCGTTGATCGCCGCCATCACCGCGTCGGTGGTGAATTTAGGGTCGCTGGCGCAATCGTAGGCGAACCACTGGAAGGCTTGCAGTTGCAGGGTATTGGCCGGTGCGCTCGGCACATTGACCGCCACGTCGCTGGCATTGGCCCGGTACGAGCCGGTGTGGCACAGCGCGCAGTTCGGCTCCACCGTCGGGTAACCGATCTGCCGCTTGGCCATACCGATCGGCAGGTCCTTGCCGTTCTCGAACAGAAAGCCGAAGACTTCCCAGCCGCCAGGTTTCGGCAGTTTTTCCGGGCACATCTGCGGCAGCACGGAAAACAGGTAATACGGGATTCGTGCTTCGATGCCGAGGCCGATCGCGGCGTACTTGTAGTGATCTTCGTCAGAGGCATACTCCTGCTCCGGCACCACCCGCAGCATTTGATACCAGGTCTGGTAGCCGATGAATGCCAGCAGCGCGACCACCACCAGCGTGCCGACCTTGAATGCGTGGTTCTGCCAGTGCCGCGCCCACGCCGCCCGCCATTCACGCCAGCCGTCACAGAGCAGCGCCAGGGGTCGATTCTCAGGAGTGGTACCGAGGTACAGCAGAATCCCGAGGATCAGGAAAAAGCTCAGGTCACCCATCAACATCGGCACGAACACCGAGCCCTGACTGCTGGTGTCGATCAGGTAGATCCAGAACGCCACGGCGATCAGCCGCGTCAGTACGCACAGCCAGGAATGCACCACGTAGCGCGGCGCGTTGAAGCCCGACGGCATATAGAACACGCTGATACCCACCAGCAGCATTCCGGCGTTTTCCAGCCACGGGTCGGAGAGTTGTGGCGGCAGGCCGACCACCGATGTCAGCAACCCCGGCGCGAACAGCGCCGGGATCGCGAACACCATGTTCATCGCAATGCCGAGCCAGATGAAGCGTTGAAACCAGCGGATGTAGCTGTCCATGTCATCCATTTCCTTGTGCAACCCGAGAGATGTAGTGCCTGACCTGTCGCCTTCGCGGGCAAGCCCGCTCCCACATTGGACTGGGGTGTCTGCTGATTTTGTGACCGGCACAAAACCCTGTGGGAGCTGGCTTGCCAGCGATGCAGTCGACTCGGTCCGAGATCAACCGAGGGCGGTTTTCTCCAGGTGCTCAAGGATGATCGGATACACATCGACCACCGCGTTCTTGCCGAACATGCAGTCGATGTGGCCGTAACCCGGCACCACATGCCGGCTGTAACGCTCCGGTCCGTGTTTCTCGCAGACCCGCTGATAGGTCTTGAGCGTGCTTTCCGGCAGGTAGCACTGATTTTCCGCACCGCTGATGAAGCAGATCGGCATGGTCAGCCGGTCGAAGTGCGGCATGTACACATCGTTGCCCTTGAAATCCACCAGGTGCCCTTTGCGCACGATCAGCGCCAGGTGCTCGAAGGTCTCGATGTTCGACTCGCCGAACAGTTCATGCAGGTTGTCGTGCAGCGTCTCGTTGAGGGTGTCGTGGCGATACAGCGAGGCGTACATGAAGGTGATGCGGTGGCACACCGGGTTGGTGCAGTAACCCTGGGCTTCGATCCGTGCGTAGCCGTTGAGTGCCTTGTCGTAGAGGCGGTTGAACCAGTTCTCCTTGCTGTCGGCATACGCCGTCATCGATTTGATGCCGATGGCGTCGAGCATCCCCGGCAAGTGCAGGCCGGCCTTGAGCCCTGTTGCTGTCGCGACCACCGTGTCGGCGGCGATCTGCGAGCAGACCACCGAACGCACGCCCTGCAACCCGGCCAGCAACGACATGAAGAACGTGGTCGCGCCGTAGCAATGCACCACGCATTGCACGTCCTTCGCGCCGGTCTTCTGCTGGATCTGTGCGATGGCGGCCTTGAAGTCGTACCGGGCGATCTGGTCGCCGTTCCATTCCTTCTTGCTCGCCGGCAGCAGGATGCTCACCCGGAAGTCCAGCAGCCACACGTCGTAGTCGTGCTTGCAGAGAAACTCCAGCAGGTTGGTCTGGATCGTATCGGTCGAGAAGATATTCGAGCCCACACCCAATCCGTGCACCAACATCACCGGCCCTTTGCTGCCGGCCTGATAGCGGCTCAGGCGCAGTTCCACCCCGTCCTCGGTGGGGAAGAAATGCACATCCGGCGTCGGCGCATCCAGCGGCCGTTTCAAGCGTGGCGGTGCGTCGGGGTTGAAGTATTTGTCGCCGGCGAACACCCCGCCGTAACTCTCCCAGAGGATCCCGGCGAAGAACTTGCCGAACCGCGCCAGCCCTTCGATGCGCTCACGCTCGTTGCGCGCATTGAGCACTTTCATGGTGGTCATCTGCTTGGCGAAATCCGCCGGTTTGATGTGCATCACACCCGAGCCGATCACCTCGCCGGACTTGTCCGGACCGCGATACAAGGTCACGTACAGCGTGCTGGTGTCGTGCCAGATATTCAGCACGCCGTTGTCTTCCGGCACGGTTTTGAACGCGCTGAAGAAATAGTCGTTGCCGTCCTCGGCGGTCAGTTTCATGTCGTATTTCATGTGGCGCGTGTCGACCTGTTGCTCGAATTGCTCGAACAGGTTGAACACGCCGTTGCTTGCAGTCAGCGGCTGCGGCGACAGCGCCGGCGCGTTCACCGTGCCGACGATGGTTGCCGCATGCTCCGGCTCCTTGATCATCCGGTTGAGGTCGCTGGCGGTGATGGTCAGGGTGAAGTCGATCGGCGAATTGTCCGCTTCGCCGCGTTTGGCCGCCGCCTCGTAGACCTTCAGATCCGTGCTCTGCGCAGCGGTGAAGGCCCGGGAGAAGTAGCCTTTCATGGTCTCGGTGAACTGCACGCCGAGCGTCGGTGGCACCGGTTGTTTGCGCGGCGCCGAAGGCAGTGTGTAATCGATCTTCCAGCCACGGTCGGCGGCCAGCAGTCCCATGTTGCGTTCGCTGACGGCGGAGATGGTCAGCAGCGGGTTGACCGCCAATGAAGTCGGAATCACCGCACCGTCGGTCACGTACAGGTTGGCGTAGACATCGGTGCCGCTGGCACCGCTGAACACCTGGCCCTTGTGGTTGACCACACCTTGCGTAGCGTCTTCGCCCATCACGCAACCGCCCAGCGGATGCACCGAGACGATGCTGTGCCTGAGCAGTTTGGTCCAGATCGGGTTCTCGACCCAGATCCCGCCCAGTGCCTTGGTACTCTGGTGCAGCCGCTCATTGCCGATCCTGAAGTTTTCCTGTTCGCCAACGCCCGGCCAGTCGATGCGCAATTGATCCTTGTCGTCGAGGACCATGCGCCCCTGGCCGCTGTCGTGACTCATGATCAGGTACGTCTGCATGTTGTGCAGCGCGCCGTAGTAGGGGCCGCGCAGAAAGCTTTCGGCTTCGCGCTCCTTGTACTTCACCTTGCCGCTGAAGCTGTCGTCGGTGGCCACGCCGATCAGTTCGGCGAACCCGGCCATTGCCGGCACCATCGGCCGCCCAAGAGCGCCCGGGATCGAGCCTTCCTCGATAACCATCTGGCTGCTTCTGTCACCTTCGGTGCGCATGTCGATGATCGACGTGATGCACGGGCCGACCGGTTTCATCTCCTTGGCCGAATGGGTGCCGAAACCGATGCCGTTGATGGTCTGGGCGCAATTGTGGCCGAAGCCGAGAATATCGCCGTTGCCGCTCATGTTCTCGCCGAGCTGCCCGGACATCACCAGGCCCTTGTCCCGGGAACGCAGGAGAATTTCGGTGGAGCCCAGGGTACCGGCAGACACCACGACAATGTCGGCCTTCACGAACAGCGTCGGTGCGTCGAACTTCTCGCGGCCACTGTCCAGATACTGAAAGTGCACGATCCAGCCATCGCCATCGCGCTCCAGATGCCGCACCTGGGCCTGACAGAAAATCTCCGCACCGTGATTGGTAGCGTCCGGCAGATAGTTCATCAGCGTGGTGTTCTTGGCTTTGTTGTTGCAGCCCGAAACGCAGTCGCCGCAGTGGTTGCAGGGCAGTTGCTCGACACCGACGTGATTGAGGTTGTTCGGCAGTTTGTCGAAGGTCACGTTGATCGGCGGCTTGTAGAAATGCGCGCTTTGCTGGAGGAAGTCCGCGGATTTTTTGTTGGCATCGAGCTTGGGCAGATCCGGCGCGGTGTCCGGGTAAGGGTTGGGTTTGAGCATCTCTCGGGCTTTTTCGTAACCCGCCTTGAGCAAACCATCCTGGTCCTCGCGCACC
The DNA here is from genome assembly GCF_024981055.1 of Pseudomonas sp. BW7P1. Taxonomy (NCBI): domain Bacteria; kingdom Pseudomonadati; phylum Pseudomonadota; class Gammaproteobacteria; order Pseudomonadales; family Pseudomonadaceae; genus Pseudomonas; species Pseudomonas sp. BW7P1. The sequence goes on from NZ_CP103374.1 coordinate 5,802,362, forward strand.
GCCAACGGCCAGCGTGGATCCTTGAATACATCGGCTGTCGGTTCCAGCGAAACGTTGGCATTGATCAGCGACGTGCCGCCGAGGCCACAGCCGACCACCACGTTTTGCTGCGCGTTGACGTGCAGATCGAACAGCCCGGTGCGCGAGCCGATATGGCCGTCAGGATCGTGCACCTGCAACTCCTCGGTTGCGGCGATCATGGTGTTGGGGTATTCGCCGGGCTGGATTTCCCGGCCGCGCTCCAGCAGGCACACCCGTTTTCCGGCCCGGGACAGGCGCGACGCGGCAATGCCGCCGCCGTATCCGGAGCCGATGACGATCACGTCGTAGTGTTCCTTGATGTCGCTGATGGGGGTTGCGATCCGTGTCATGAGGGGATTCCTCTCTCAGGCAGATGGGGCAACTCTGCGGTTGCCTGCGATCGATGGACGAACGGGCATCTGGCCTCCGGGCACGCCCGGCGGCAGTACAACGGTGAAGGCAGTTTTCAGGCGCTACAGACGGGCGTGCTGATTGGCGGCACGACGCAATGTGCGCGTGCGCGGCTTCTGGGCTGACAGCAAGCGGGGATTGAGGGATGAGCGATGTGGCTGGGTATCCATCACGCGTTCTCCCTGAACCGGATGTGGATAAGTGACGGCGATCCTTGTGCAATTGCAGTGAAGACAGCGGCCGGTTTGAAGTCAAGGCAGGCCCTTAGAACTGTATGAAATCTGATCAATTGCCATTTGGACTATAGCCGCCGGGGCTTGCAGAGATTGGCGAACAAGTTATCCACACAGGCACCCACAGCAAATGGGGACAACTGTGGATGACGCGGAAAAATAGCGGGGCTTTTGTGAAGAAAAACCGTGACTTATCCAGAAGCAGGGTTTCCGGCGATGATTGTCTATTTTTTGATCAACACCCTGAAGAGCACGGAATACTTGGACTACAGAGGATGGCGAACACCTTATCCACAGAAGCGCCAACAGAGTTCGGGGGTAACTTGGCGGGTGTTGTGGAAAAACGCTGGAGGACTTGATAAATCGGGGTTTACGTGAAGATGATTGTTTCAAAAGGTCGAATTGATCATTTTTCGATCAACCCATCGTAAGCCACGGTTTATATGGCTTGCAGCGGATAGCGAACATCTTATCCACAGAAGGGCCAACAGAGATTGGGGGCAACTTGAGAAGTTATCCTTGGGAAAAAGCCCGAAAAAACCGCAAGTTAGGCTGATCGTTTTTTGACCTGAGGGCTGGAAGGCTTGATGGGCGTGGGGTTCAGGGAGGGGCGAACACGTTATCCACAGATCCGCCAACAGGGATTGTGGGTAAACGCCCCTCTTCCGACAGAAGAGGGGCCGGACAGGCATTCAGCGGACAACACCTTCTTCGATCAGCAGCTTGAGAATGGCTTCAGCACCCGCTTGCGCCGTCACGCCTTTTAGCACCTGCCCCCCACCCCCACTGGCCTTGGCCGTGGCCGCCTTCATCCGGTCCGCCCCGCTCTTGGCCTTGATCACCTTCAAGCGTTTCGGCCGCGGCCTGGCCGGTTGCAGGGTCGCGAGCGCAAGCAGTTCGTCATCCACCACTTCCACATCTTTTGCCTGAAGAACGCCGCGCTGCGCCGGACCATAAGCGCTTTGCCGCGGCTTGGGCGCGGCGTTATCCACAGTCGCGAGAAACGGCAGGCGCACCTTCAGCCGACGCCGTTGCCCTCGCGGCAAAGCCTGCAGCACCAGCGCCGAACCATCGTTGATCGATTCGACCTGCGCCAATCCCACCACCAGCGGCCATCCCAGCCCTTCGGCCAGCAGGAACGGCAGCATGCCCGAACCTTCACCGGTTTCCGCCTGACTGCCGGTCAGCACGACCTGGGCACCGGCATCACGCAGGTAGTCGGTCAACGCCGGTAACGCATCCGCACCGGCCGGTTGTTCCAGCACATGCATCTGATCCAGGCCCATGCCCAGATAGGCGCGCAGTGCAGGCTCCGCTACGTCGCCGGCATGCAGCACTTGCAGGCTGTCACCCGCCAGTTGCAGGCCCAGCTCCACCGCCCGTGCATCCTGTTCGGCGCGTCGTGGCCGACCGGAAGTCGGGTGTGCGCCGATTGAAACCAGACTGATGATCTTTGTGCTCATAACCGTTCCTTAAGCCGCATCGCGCTTGGCTTCGTTGCGGTAAGCCTCTACCGCCGCGATCAAGGCCTGAAGAATTTCCGCGCTTTCGCCGATCACCGACAGGTCGGCACGCTTGATCATGTCGCAACCCGGATCGAGGTTGATCGCCACCACCTTGTCGCAGGCACCGATGCCCTGCAGGTGCTGGATCGCCCCGGAAATCCCCACCGCCACGTAAACCCGTGCGGTGACCCAGGTGCCGGACGCGCCGACCTGACGGTCGCGGGTCATGAAGCCGTCATCCACGGCCACTCGCGAGGCGCCTTCGGTGGCACCCAGTGCAGCAGCGGTCCTGTGGAAAAGCTCCCAGTCCTTGACACCGTTGCCGCCGGAGAAAATGAACTCGGCTTCGGCCATCGGGATCGCCGCCGGGTCTACCGCCACTGCGCCCAGATCCTCGATTCGCGACAGGCTGCGCGCAACAGGTGTGGATAACTCCACCGGCAGCGCTTCGTGACGGGTTTCGCTGACCGGCTCGGCGCATTCGGCCGAGGCCAGAATCAGCCGTGCAATCGGACGGGCAAGATCCTGCAAGCCTGCACCGGCGCGGCCAATGCATGCCTGGTCCTTGACCTGCCACACCCTCGTGGCCGGGCGTTCGCCCAGTGCCGCAGCAAAGCGCCGACCGAGTTCGCCGCCACCGCTGCGGCTGTCCGGCAGCAACCAGTGACGCGGGTTGAACTGGTTATCCACAGCCCGCAGGCCCTGAATCCGCTGCTCCGGTGCATAACCGTTGAATTGTTCACCGTCCAGTACCAGCAAGCGATCAACACCGGCGGTGGCAAACGCGTTTTCCTTGTGCTCGCCGAACACCACCGCCAGCACGGCGCCGTCGCTGCCCGCCAGCTGATGAGCGAGGCCGAGCAGGTCGCGGTCGTGGCTGCTCAAGCGCCCGCCGACCATGTCCGGCACCACGCTGATGTAGAACGCCGGGACCGGTACCTGGTGCAGCGGCAATTGCACTTCCACCGCTGCCGAACGTTTGACCGCCCCGCCCTGCTGGGCGCCGCTGCGGTCAATGCGCTTGATGCCGTTCGGCCCGATAAAGCCGATGCCGTGCAGGTTCTTGCGGATGATCCCGTTGGGGCCCATCCAGCTGTGTTGCGCCGGCTGCATGGCCGCGTGCAGCGGGTGCAGGCGGTTGCGTGCGATCCATTCGGCGCGGGGATCGCGGCGGATAATGTCGCTCATCAGTGGGCCTCCGCAGGTTCACGTCTGGCCGGGGTGGCCGACTTGTTCGGCGCGGCGTCTTCGAGCAGCGCGTCGGCCACCAGTTCGGCAATGTCCTTGATCAGCGGACGCGGTTCGACCACGCCTTCGAGCATCGCCGTGCACTGTGGACAACCCACGGCCACCAGTTCGGCACCGGTTTCGCGGATGTCTTCCATGCGCATGTCGGGAATCCGCTGCTTGCCCGGAATGTCGGTGATCGGCGCTCCGCCACCGCCGCCGCAGCAGCGCGAACGGAAGCCGGAACGTTGCATCTCTTTCACTTCGATACCGAGGGCGCGCAGCACTTCCCGGGGCGCCTCGTATTCGCCGTTGTAGCGGCCGAGGTAGCACGGATCGTGATAGGTCACGCTGTTGCCTTTGTGCTGACCGAGGTTCAGCGCGCCGGCCTGAATGATTTCCGCCATGTAGGTGCTGTGGTGCTGCACCAGGTAGTTGCCGTCGAAGGCGCCGTACTCGTTTTTCAACACATGGAAGCTGTGCGGGTCGCAGGTGACGATACGGTTGAAGCGATATTTGGCCAGGGTCTGGATGTTGCGTCTGGCGAGCAACTGGAACGTTGCTTCGTCGCCCAGACGGCGAGCCACGTCGCCGCTGTCACGCTCTTCCAGGCCGAGCACCGCGAAATCGACCCTGGCCGCTTTCAGCACTTTGACGAAAGCGCGCAAGGTGCGCTGATTGCGCATGTCGAAGGCGCCGTCGCCGACCCAGAACAGCACGTCGGTGGACTGCTTCTCGCTGAGCAGGTCGAGGTTCAGGTCCGCCGCCCAGTTCATCCGCCCGCCCGGGGCGAAACCGCCAGGGTTGTCGGTAGCAATCAGGTTCTCCAGGACTTCGGCGCCCTTGTTCGGGGTCGCGCCTTTTTCCAGGGTCAGGTGACGGCGCATGTCGACGATGGCATCGACGTGCTCGATCATCATCGGGCATTCCTCGACGCAGGCACGGCAGGTGGTGCACGACCAAAGGGTTTCGGCGTCCACCAGACCGTTGACGATCGGCTGATGCGGATTACCGCTGTGTTCGCCCACCGGCTTGCCCGGATAAGGGCTGCCGGCGAACCGGGCATCGGTGCCGCCGGCGAGGCCGACAACCATGTCCTGAATCAGCTTTTTCGGGTTCAGCGGCTGGCCGGCGGCGAACGCCGGGCACGCCGCTTCGCACTTGCCGCACTGCACGCAGGCGTCGAAACCGAGCAACTGGTTCCAGGTGAAATCCTTGGGTTTTTCCACACCCAGCGGCGCGGTTGGGTCATTCAGGTCCAGCGGTTTCAAACCGGTGGAACGACCGCCGCGCCCGTCTTTTCTAGAGAACCGCTCGGGGCGACGGTGCCAGGCCAGATGCAGGGCCCCGGCGAAGGCGTGCTTCATCGGGCCACCCCAGGTCATGCCGAAGAACAGTTCCGACACGCCCCACAACACACCGATGCCGAGAATGGCCGCCAGCAGCCAACCGCCGAAGTTTTCCGGCAGGATCCCGGCCACCGGCAAGGTCACCAGGAAGAACGAGGCCGAGAATGCCAGCAGGCTTTTCGGCAGGCGCATCCACGGCCCTTTCGACAACCGCGACGGCGGATTGAGCCGACGCCGATAAACGAAGATCGCCCCGACGAACATCACCGCCGTCATCAGCAGCAACGCATAGCCGAGAATGCGGTTATGCAGGCCGAAACCGTGCACCAGAATCGCCAGCACGATCGACGCCACCGCCCCGCCCGCCGTGGCGACGTGGGTGTTGGCGATGTATTTGTCCCGCGCCACCACGTGGTGCAGATCGACCATGTAACGCTTGGGCATGGCGAACAGGCCGCCGATCAGATCGACCTTCGAGGCCCGGCCCCGACGCCACATGGCCACCCGCCGCCACGCGCCGATGACACCAAGGCCCAGGGCAGCGAACAACAGGATTGGAAGAAGGGTGTTCAACATGGTGAAGCTCCCACCAGTACAGCCTGGAGAAACACGTTCGGCGTGTTCCTGTGGGAGCGGGCTTGCTCGCGAAAGCGCCGGGTCAGTCGATGCACAGGTGACTGACAGAATGCATTCGCGGGCAAGCCCGCTCCCACAGGGTCATGTGCAAATCTTTAGAAGTCTTTGCACAACCGCAGGGCGTCGTAGATCGCGGCGTGGGTATTACGCTGCGCCACGCAGTCACCGATGCGGAACAGCAGGTAACCGTCGCCATGGCTGCTCAACGAAGGTTGCGGCTGGATCGCGAACAGCGCCTCGACATCGATCTGGCCCTTGTTGCGCGAGCCATCCTTGAGGGCGTAGTAGATGGCTTCGTCAGGGCGCACGCCGTTCTCGACGACCACCTGATCCACCACCCGCTCCTCTTTGGCGCCGGTGTATTCGTTCTCCAGCACGGCGACGAGTTTGTCGCCTTCGCGGTAGACCTTCTCCAGCATCATGTCGCCGGTCATGATCACTTCTTTCGGGTACATGCTGCGGTAGTAGGTCGGGAACGACGTACCGCCGATGGCCACGCCCGGCTTGATGTCATCGGTGACGATCTCGACCTGGCTGCCCTTGTCGGCGAGGAAGTCGGCAACCGACATCCCGGTGAACTCGCAGATGGTGTCGTAGACCAGCACGTTCTTGCCCGGCGCGACCTTGCCGTCGAGCACGTCCCAGCTGCTGACCACCAGCCCTTCAGCCGCTCCCCAGTGTTCATTCTGTTCCAGGTATGGATGCCCGCCGACGGCCAGCACCACGATGTCCGGACGCAGGTCCAGGATGGTGTCGGCATCCGCCGCCGTGCCCAGGCGCAGATCGACTTTCAGCCGCGCCAGCTCCAGCTGGAACCAGCGGGTGATGCCGGCGATCTGGTCACGCTGCGGCGCCTTGGCTGCCGTGGTGATCTGGCCGCCGATGAATTCTTTCTTCTCGAACAGCGTCACGTCGTGACCACGTTCGGCTGCCACCCGGGCCGCTTCCATCCCCGCCGGGCCGGCACCGACGATCACCACCTTGCGTTTCGGCCCGGTGGATTTCTCGATGATGTGCGGCACGCCCATGTATTCACGGGAAGTCGCGGCGTTCTGGATGCACAGCACGTCCAGACCCTGATACTGACGGTCGATGCAGTAGTTGGCGCCGACGCACTGTTTGATCTGGTCGACCTGGCCCATCTTGATCTTGGCGATCAGGTGCGGGTCGGCAATGTGGGCGCGGGTCATGCCGACCATGTCGACGTAACCGCCCTCCAGAATCCGCGTGGCCTGGTTCGGGTCCTTGATGTTCTGCGCATGCAGCACCGGAACCTTGACCACTTCCTTGATCCCGGCCGCCAGGTGCAGGAACGGCTCCGGTGGATAACTCATGTTCGGAATCACGTTGGCCAGGGTGTTGTGGGTGTCGCAACCCGAGCCGACGACGCCGATGAAATCGAGCATGCCGGTGTCGTCGTAATACTTGGCGATCTGCTTCATGTCTTCGTGGGACAGACCGTCCGGGTGGAACTCGTCACCGCAGATGCGCATGCCGACGCAGAAATCGTCACCGACTTCGGCACGCACGGCTTTCAGGACCTCCAGACCGAACTTCATCCGGCCTTCGAAGGTGCCGCCCCATTCGTCGGTACGCTTGTTGACCCGAGGGCTCCAGAACTGGTCGATCATGTGCTGGTGCACCGCCGACAGTTCGACGCCGTCCAGGCCACCGGCCTTGGCGCGGCGCGCCGCTTGCGCGTAGTTGCCGATCACCCGCCAGATCTCTTCCGGCTCGATGGTCTTGCAGGTGGCGCGGTGCACCGGTTCGCGGATGCCCGACGGCGACATCAGGGTCGGCCAGTTGTAGCCGTCCCAACGAGAGCGACGGCCCATGTGGGTAATCTGGATCATGATCTTGGCGCCGTGCTTGTGCATGGCGTCAGCGAGATTCTGGAAGTGCGGAATGATCCGGTCGGTGGACAGGTTCACCGAACTCCACCATTGCTGCGGGCTGTCGATCGCCACCACGGACGAACCGCCACAGATCGCCAGGCCGATGCCGCCCTTGGCTTTCTCTTCGTAATATTTGACGTACCGTTCGGTGGTCATGCCGCCGTCGGTCGCGTAGACCTCGGCGTGCGCGGTGCTGAGCACGCGGTTGCGGATGGTCAGTTTGCCGATCTGGATCGGCTGGAACATTGCTTCGAAAGCCATGGCGGGTTCCTCGACTTACAACGGCTTGACGGTGAACAGGCCGTCGTCGTGGCCTTCTTCGGAGCCACCGTAGACCTGCTCGGCCACGGTGCGGATCTTGCTGCCGCGTGCGGCGAGGATCTGATCCATGGCACCGGCAAACCAGCCGGTGAACATGTAGTCGACCTTGCGCCCGACCTTGCCGTAGACATAGACGAACGCCGAGTGTTCGAGCTTGACGCTGGCGGTGCCTTTGTCGAGGTCGATGTCCTGGATCTTGAACAGGCCCCAGCCGCGCTGCGACAGGCGCTTCATGTAGTGCTCGAACACCGCGACACCTTCCAGGCCGTGGCACTCGGCTTCTTTTTCACACCAGTGCCAGGCGGATTTGTAGCCGGCCTTGTAGAGGATTTCGGCATAGGCTTCGGCGCCCAGCACTTCCTCGATGCCCATGTGGTTGTTGACGAAGAAATGCCGCGGCACGTACAGCATCGGCAGGGCGTCGGAGGTCCAGACACCGGTCTCGCTGTCGACTTCGATTGGCAATTGCGGGGCGATCTTGGCCATGGAAACTTAACTCCAGAAAAATTTTGGTGTTGCCCCCGGCGCGGACGGCCGGGGGAAAGTATTCGGGAAGCGTCGGCTTATTCGCCCCAGACGTCTTTCAAGACGTTGACCCAGTTTTCGCCCATGATCTTGCGCACCACACGTTCGGAGTGGCCACGCTTGAGCAGGGTTTCGGTCAGGTTCGGGAACTCGCCGACGGTGCGGATGCCCAGCGGGTTGATGATCTTGCCGAAGTTGGTCAGACGGCGGGCATAGCCCTTGTCGTGGGTCAGGTATTCGAAGAAGTCCTGACCGTGACCCTGGGTGAAGTCGGTGCCGATGCCGATGGCGTCTTCGCCGACGATGTTCATGGTGTATTCAATGGCTTCGGCGTAGTCGTCGATGGTCGAATCGATGCCTTTGGCGAGGAACGGCGCGAACATGGTCACGCCGACGAAACCGCCGTGGTCGGCAATGAACTTCAGTTCCTCATCGGACTTGTTGCGCGGGTGCTCTTTCAGCCCCGACGGCAGGCAGTGGGAGTAGCAGACCGGTTTTTTCGATTCGAGGATGACTTCTTCGGAAGTCTTGGAACCGACGTGGGACAGGTCGCACATCACGCCGACACGGTTCATCTCGGCGACGATTTCGCGACCGAAGCCCGACAGGCCACCGTCGCGTTCGTAGCAACCGGTGCCCACCAGGTTCTGGGTGTTGTAGCACATCTGCACGATGCCGACGCCGAGCTGCTTGAACACTTCGACGTAGCCAATCTGATCTTCGAACGCGTGGGCATTCTGAAAGCCGAAGAGGATGCCGGTCTTGCCCTGCTCCTTGGCCCTGCGGATGTCGGCGGTGGTGCGGACCGGCATCACCAGGTCACTGTTTTCGCGAATCAGTTTCTGGCTGGCAGCGATGTTGTTGACCGTGGCCTGAAAGCCTTCCCACACCGACACGGTGCAGTTGGCCGCCGTCAGACCGCCCTTGCGCATGTCTTCGAACAGCTCGCGGTTCCATTTGGCAATGATCAGACCGTCGATAACGATGCTGTCGGCGTGTAATTCGGCTGGGCTCATCAGGCGTCCCCTTATTGGCGATTCATGCGCCGAATCGTCTGCCGGCGCTTTGGGGCCAGCATATGCCTCGGTGCGCGACCAGCCGGGTGCAAAAACGACAGGGGAATTGCCGAAAGCGTCAATCCGCGACAAAGCGTCGCCAGGCGGTCCGACCAGCCACCTGTTCAAGCCTGCGAGCTTGAGCCAGAATCTGCCGCATCCCGGAAACACCACTGGATTAGAGCGGCGACATCAATGAAATCGATCTTCCTGGCCTTGGCACTGATTGCGACCGGCGTACACGCCGCCGAAGAGTCCGACAACAACCCGTGCGACGCGGTGGAAAACGACGTCCAGACCCTGGAATGCTCGACCTACAGCCGCACCACCGCCGAAGACCTGCTCAAGGACAACTACAAAAGCCTGAACGAGCGCATGCAGGCGACCTACGGCAAGAACCCGGCACAGCTGGCCGACATCAGCGCAAAACTCAAGAACGCCCAGCAACAATGGCTGAAAACCCGCGACGCCGACTGCGCCGTCGAAGCCTTCCCGGCAACGGAAGGCAGCAAGGCGTTCAAGATTGCGCAGAATGACTGCGTGGCGCGGATGAGTGACGAGCGGTCGGAGTTTTTGGAGTCGATAGGCCAGGAGTGAGTCAAAGATGGAAAGCATGATTCCCCACGAAGTCGTTAGCCGCATCGTTGATGGCGCCCTCCCGGTTCGCGCCTGGCGCGAACATCTCAACCTGACTCAGGAAGAAGTGGCGAAACGAATGGGCATTTCGCAACCAGCCTTCGCCCAGCAAGAAACCGTTGCAAAGCCGCGCAAGGCCACTCGCGAGAAGATTGCAGCGGCGTTTGGTATCACTGCCAACCAGCTTGAGCTGTAAGCTGCACCTCTTCAGCCAATCAAGGGATTCACATGAACATCTGCGGTATCGAAATCAAAGGCAGTGAAGCGATCATCGCCGTGGCGTCCCTCGACGGCTCGGTATTGAGCCATGTCGCTCTGAGCACGAAGAAAATTGCCCTGGACGATGACGACGATGCGGCGAACGTGAAGCTGTTCGCCGCGCAAGTGGCATCGTTCGTTCGAGAGAATTCGATTGATCGCATCGCAATCAAGAAACGCAGCAAGAAAGGCGAGTTTGCCGGCGGGCCGACCACGTTCAAGATCGAGGGCGTGTTTCAATTGCTGGACGGTTGCGAGGTGACGCTGCTGTCGCCGCAGACGATCAATGCCCAGGCCAAAAAGCACAATTTCCCGCTGCCGGGCACGTTGAACAAGTATCAGCATGAAGCCTACAAGACAGCGTGCTCGGCATTGCTGAAAAAGTGACTAGCCCGCTTTGCGCGCACTGAGCCAGTCGCCAAAGGACTTGTCCTCCAGCGCATAGCCACCACGGCTCGACTTCCACACCAGCTCCTTGTCGCGCAGGGCATCGATGCAGGCCTGAATGGTCTGGGTACCCGGCACCACGTCGCTGCCCATGTTTTCCAGTGCCTTGCTGACCGCCGTGAGCGTGCTGTCGGTGAACGGCGCAAAAGGCTCGTTGTTTCGCGAGCGCTCAACCATCACCTCCAGCACGGCGCGCTGAGGGATTGTCAGAGCGTTCCAGGCGCTTTCGAACTCGGTCCAGACACCGGCGCGCAACAATTCGGCCCGGCTTTGCAGCAACCGCCCCAGATTGCTGGCCTCGCCCAGTTCCAGCGCGACCTCGCCAATGATGGTGCGCAACATTTCCGGGCGCCGGCCCACCAACTCAAAGGCGTCGTCGATATCGGCCGCATTGAACTGGTTGGTCTCGGCCAGATGGGCATTGAGATGCAAGGTGTACGCCTGGGTGAACTCTTTCCCCAACAACGGAAAGGGTGTAATGCTCGAACCGAAGAACGGTTGACTTTTGCCCAGCACCAGATGGGCGAGCTTGTCGCGATTGGAACCGGTGAATACCAGATGCAACCCGCGGCCCTCGCCTTCACGTCCCTGGTTGAGCTGATCCCGTGCGGCCTTCAGGGCAAACATCGCATTGATGCCGGCAGCGGTGGTGAGCGCATGCTGGGCTTCATCGATCACCAGCACGATGGATTTTTCGGCGACGTTGTGCAGCAGTTCCAGCGCTTGAGTCAGAGTCGCACCGGCCGGCAGTTGCGGCTTGGTGAAATCCCAGGACAAGGTGCGCAGAAAGCTGAGTTTTTCGATGCCGATACTCTTTGCCAGTTTGCGAATGCCCTTTTCAAAGGGTACCAACGCACCTGCAATCGCACTGGCGATCAGGTCGGCAGGGTCTTTCTCCTTGTCGGCCCACAGGTCGACGTAAACCGTCAGCCAGCCCCGCGCCTGGCATTCCGGGATCAGATCCTCCCGCAGGAAGGTACTTTTGCCTGTGCGACGGGGCGCGGCCAGAAAAAGGCCGGAGGTGAAATCCTGCAGGCCCGCACCCACAAGGCCATCGGCAACGCTGCGTGCCAGAGCGGGGCGGCGAAAGACGAAGCCGTTGTTGCTGGACATGACTTTATACTCAATTATTGCGACAGCTATAATTTATACCAAAAACCATAATTGACTGTAATTGTCCGTCAAACGGTCTCCCGCCGGCGATCCTCACGCGGACACCGGGCGAACTTCGCCCGGTAGCTGCGGGTGAAATACGACGGTGATTCAAACCCGCAGGCGATGCTGACTTCCAGCACGCTCATGTCGGTCTGGCGCAACAGTTGCCGGGCTTTCTCAAGGCGCAGGCGCAGATAGAAATTGCTCGGCGTGTCGTTCAGGTGCAATCGGAACAGGCGCTCCAGTTGCCGCCGCGTCACCTTGATCGATTCCGCCAGCTCCAGGGTGGTCAGCGGCGGTTCGCTGTGCTGCTCCATCTCGCCGATCACATGCACCAGTTTCTTGTTGCTGATGCCGTAACGCGTGGCGACTTCCATGCGCTGGTGGTCCTTGCGCGGACGAATCCGCCCCAATACGAATTGCTCGCTGACCTGGATCGCCAGCTGCGGGCCGTGGGCCTGGGCGATCAGGTCGAGCATCAGGTCGATGGACGCGGTACCGCCGGCGGACGTGATGCGCCGGCGGTCGATCTCGAACAGTTCCTGCGTGACGCTCAGTTGTGGATAGGACTCCTTGAACGCGTCGATGGCTTCCCAGTGCAGGGTCAGGCGATGACCGTCGAGCAGGCCGGCCTCGGCGAGGACGAAGCTGCCGGTGTCGATGGCGCCGAGGGTCACACCTTCGTTGTCCAGCCGTCGCAGCCAGTGCTCCAGCGCGGGAGTGGCAAACTTCAGCGGTTCAAAACCGGCAACCACCAGCAACGTCGCCCCTTTTTTCAGTGGCTCCAGCGCCGCATCGGCGTTGACCGACATGCCATTGCTCGCCAGCACCGCCCCGCCATCGGCACTCAGCACATGCCAGCGATACAGCTCGCCGCGAAAGCGGTTGGCCACCCGCAGCGGTTCGATCGCGGAGATGAAACCGATGGCGGAAAAACCCGGCATCAACAGAAAGTAGAAATCCTGGGACATGGCGCGCACTCGGTCAGCGGGTAGCGTGCAACGTTGATACGCCAGTTGTCGGCGGCATTCAAGAGGACAGGTCGCTGCAGTGCAAGAGCTGGTCGCCGCAGTGCGTTTTTACGGGGGCATTGCTGCGTAATTTGGCATCACCGGCGCGACAGACGCCGGAACCCACAATAACGACCTGCCGAGGAACCCGACATGAAACGACTGATCAGCAGCTGTGTTCTCGCACTCAGCGGTACCGCGTTTTTAAGCGCCAGCGCCATGGCGGCCGATTCCGCATCCTGTCAGAACGTGCGCATGGGTGTGGTGAACTGGACCGACGTGATCGCCACCAGTGCCATGGCCCAGGTCCTGCTCGACGGCCTCGGCTACAGCACCAAACAGACCAGCGCGTCCCAACAGATCGTTTTCGCCGGGATCCGTGATCAGCGTCTGGATCTGTTCCTCGGCTACTGGAACCCGCTGATGACCCAGACCATCACCCCGTTTGTCGAGGCCAACCAGGTCAAGGTACTTGAAGCACCCAGCCTCAAGGACGCCCGCGCCACCCTCGCCGTGCCGACCTATCTGGCGGACAAGGGCCTGAAAACCTTCGCCGACATCGCCAAATTCGAGAAAGAACTGGGCGGCAAGATCTACGGCATCGAGCCAGGCTCGGGTGCCAACACCCAGATCAAGGCGATGATCGCCAAAAACCAGTTCGGCCTCGGCAAGTTCCAGCTCGTGGAGTCCAGCGAAGCGGGCATGCTCGCCGCCGTTGACCGCGCCGTGCGCCGCAAGGAGGCCGTGGTGTTCTTCGGCTGGGCGCCGCACCCGATGAACGTCAACGTGCAGATGACCTATCTGACCGGCAGCGACGACGCCCTCGGCCCGAACGAGGGCATGGCCACCGTGTGGACCGTCACCGCACCGAAATACGCCGAACAATGCCCGAACGTCAGCCGCCTGCTGAGCAACCTGACGTTCACCGCCGAAGACGAGAGCCGGATGATGCAGCCGCTGCTCGATCACAAGGACGCCTTCGAATCGGCCAGGCAATGGCTCAAGGATCACCCGCAGGACAAACAGCGCTGGCTCGAAGGCGTGACCACCTTCGATGGCAAGCCGGCAGCGGAAAACCTCCAGCTCACCAGCAAATAAATCCCGATTGAAAAGCCCCTCTCCCCGAAGGGAGAGGGAACCGACCGACGTTTCGCAACCCGCCACGGGCTGCGGACAGCCCCATCACGCCTGAAGGAAAACGCACCATGAACCACGACGTCATCATCACCTGCGCACTCACCGGTGCTGGCGACACGACCGCCAAGAGCCCTCACGTGCCGGTCACCCCGAAACAGATCGCCGCAGCCGCGGTGGAAGCAGCCAAGGCCGGCGCCACGGTCGTGCACTGCCACGTCCGTGACCCGCAGACCGGCAAGTTCAGCCGCGACGTGGCGCTGTACCGCGAAGTCATGGAGCGCATCCGCGAAGCCGACGTCGACATCATCGTCAACCTCACCGCCGGCATGGGTGGCGACCTGGAGATCGGCCCGGGCGAGCGCCCGATGGAGTTCGGCCCGAACACCGATCTGGTCGGCCCGCTGACCCGGCTGGCTCACGTCGAAGAACTGTTGCCGGAAATCTGCACCCTGGATTGCGGCACCCTGAACTTCGGCGACGGCGACACCATTTATGTCTCTACCCCTGCACAACTGCGTGCCGGTGCCAAGCGCATCACCGAGCTGGGCGTGAAGGCGGAACTGGAGATTTTCGACACCGGTCACCTGTGGTTCGCCAAGCAGATGATCAAGGAAGGCCTGCTCGACAACCCGCTGTTCCAGCTGTGCCTGGGCATCCCGTGGGGCGCACCGGCCGACACCACCACCATGAAAGCCATGGTCGACAACCTGCCGGCCGACGCCGTGTGGGCCGGCTTCGGCATCGGCCGGATGCAGATGCCGATGGCTGCGCAAGCGGTGCTGCTCGGCGGCAACGTGCGGGTCGGTCTTGAGGACAACCTGTGGCTGGACAAAGGCGTACTGGCGACCAACGGCCAACTGGTCGAACGCGCCACCGAGATCCTCAGCCGCCTCGGCGCCCGGGTACTGACCCCGGCGGAAGGTCGCAAGAAGATGGGCCTGACCCAGCGCGGCTGATTCGAATTCACCTCTGACCCTGTGGGAGCGGGCTGGCCCGCGATGAGGGTGTTTCTACCGACAGATTTTTTTCGGTAGTACCGGCGCTATCGCGGGCAAGCCCGCTCCCACAGGGTTCTGCTAACCATTCAGGAAGTGACCATGAGCTTTATCACCGAAATCAAAACCTTCGCAGCACTGGGCAGCGGCGTCATCGGCAGCGGCTGGGTCGCCCGCGCCCTTGCCCATGGCCTCGATGTGGTGGCCTGGGACCCGGCGCCGGGCGCCGAAGCGGCGCTGCGCAAACGCGTGGCCAATGCCTGGGGCGCGCTGGAGAAAAACGGACTGGCACCGGGTGCTTCACAGGATCGTCTGCGCTTTGTGGCGACCATTGAAGAATGCGTCCGCGATGCGGATTTCATCCAGGAAAGTGCCCCGGAACGCCTCGAGCTGAAACTGGAGTTGCACAGCAAGATCAGCGCAGCGGCCAAGCCGAATGCGCTGATCGGTTCCAGCACCTCCGGCCTGTTGCCCAGCGAGTTCTACGAGAGTTCGACCCACCCGGAACGCTGCGTGGTCGGTCACCCGTTCAACCCGGTTTACCTGCTGCCGCTGGTGGAAGTGGTCGGCGGCAAGAACACCGCGCCGCAAGCGGTTCAAGCGGCGATGAAAGTCTACGAATCCCTCGGCATGCGCCCGCTGCATGTGCGCAAGGAGGTGCCGGGCTTCATCGCCGACCGCCTGCTCGAAGCGCTGTGGCGCGAGGCGCTGCACCTGGTCAACGACGGTGTGGCGACCACCGGTGAAATCGATGATGCGATCCGCTTTGGCGCCGGGCTGCGCTGGTCGTTCATGGGCACGTTTTTGACTTATACCCTGGCCGGTGGCGACGCCGGCATGCGCCACTTCATGTCGCAGTTCGGCCCGGCATTGCAGTTGCCATGGACGTACTTGCCGGCACCGGAACTGACCGACAAGTTGATCGACGATGTGGTGGAGGGCACCAGCGATCAACTGGGTCGGCACAGTATCTCGGCGCTGGAACGCTATCGAGATGATTGTCTGCTGGCAGTGCTTGAGGCGGTGAAGACCACCAAAGAAAAACACGGGATGAGCTTCAGCGAATAATCCTTGCGCCAGCAATACCGGCCTCTTCGCGAGCAGGATCGCTCCCACAGTTGAAATGCAATCCTCTGTGAGAGCGAGCCTGCTCGCGAAGACTGCAGCCCAGACACCCTCAATGGCGGAACAGAGACCATGCCCACCCTCACCACCTACCAGACCCGCATCATTCCCGACTGGGTCGACTACAACGGCCACCTGCGCGACGCCTTCTACCTGCTGATCTTCAGCTACGCCACCGACGCCCTGATGGATCGCCTCGGCATGGACAGCAACAATCGCGAAGCCAGCGGCCACTCGCTGTTCACCCTCGAACTGCACCTCAACTATCTGCACGAAGTGAAGCTCGACGCCGAAGTTGAAGTGCGCACGCAGATCATCGGCCACGACCAGAAACGCCTGCACCTCTATCACAGCCTGCACCTGGCCGGCGGTGACAAGGAACTGGCCGGCAACGAACAGATGCTGCTGCACGTCGACCTCGCCGGGCCGCGTTCGGCACCCTTTACCCCGGACACCCTGAGCCGTCTGCAAGCCATTGTCGCCGAGCAGGCCGACCTGCCCGCCCCGGCGTACATCGGCCGGGTCATTGCCCTGCCACCAGCCCGGTAAATCCATCCATTGCAAGGAGCCGTCATGCAAACCGCCGCCGCTGTTGCCGATTACCGTACCTATCCGTTGATCAGCGCGCTGGACGGCGCGCAGAACCTGACGGATCGCGTCCTCATCGATTGGGCCGACGGGCGCACCAGCCCGTTCCACCACGTGTGGCTGCGGGACAATTGCCCGTGTCCGCAATGCGTCTACAGCGTGACCCGCGAGCAGGTGTTCGAGATCGTCGATGCGGCGCAAGACCTGTCGCCCTCCACTGTGCAGATCGACACCGACGGCTGCCTGCGCGTCGACTGGCAGGACGGCCACCTCAGCCGCTTCGATGCCGGCTGGCTGCGGGCCCATGCTTATGACGACGCGTCCCGCGCCGAACGCCTGGCCGCCAGGCCGAAAGCCTTTTTGTGGCACAGCGATTTACAGGTGCCGGTGTTCGACCACACGGCTCTGATGAACGACAACGCCGCGCTGTTGCAATGGTTGCTGGCGGTACGCGACATTGGCCTGACGCTGGTGCGCGGCGTGCCCACCGAGTCCGGCTCGCTGAAGCTGATCGCCCAGCGCATTTCGTTCATCCGCGAGAGTAATTTCGGTGTGCTGTTCAACGTGCAATCCAGGGCCGATGCCGACAGCAATGCCTACACCGCTTTCAACCTGCCATTGCATACCGACCTGCCGACCCGCGAGCTGCAACCGGGGCTGCAATTTCTGCATTGCCTGGTGAATGACGCCGAGGGTGGCGAGAGCATTTTCGTCGATGGGTTTGCGATTGCCGAAGCGTTGCGTCAGGAAGATCCATCATCGTTTCAGGCGCTGTGCGAGATCCCGGTGGAGTTTCGCAACAAGGATCGCCACAGCGACTATCGCTGCCTGGCGCCGATCATCGCTCTGGATGCGTCGGGTCGGGTCGCGGAAATCCGCATGGCCAACTTTCTGCGCGGTGCGTTCGACACGTCCGTGGAGCAAATGCCGCTGCTGTACCGGGCTTACCGGCGCTTTATCGCCATGACCCGCGAACCACGCTTCCGGGTGATGCAGCGGCTCAATCCGGGCGAACTGTGGTGCTTCGACAACCGCCGCACCTTGCATGCGCGCAATGCCTTCGACCCGTCCACCGGAGCCCGGCATTTTCAGGGCTGTTATATCGACAGGGATGAATTGTTGTCGCGGATACTGGTGTTGCAGCGCTGAGAAAGCATCGACAAAAAAAGCCCCGATACAAGCCGTGACAGGATCGGGGCAAGGGTACTGTTGAGGAGCTGCCGCGGCGAGGGTGACCAAACCTTCGTGAAGCAAGCTGAGGCCAGTGTGCCCACTCCTCGGGGCCGCAAGTTAGCCGAAAACGACCTGTTCATAGTCGTCGCGGCCACTGCGACAAATCGCCCTTGCCGTGCCTGTCCGGGCCTACCAGAATCGAGTCACGACCTCCGTTGCCGAAGAAGGATTCGCCTCATGATGTATGCCGATTTGATCGATCAGGAAGACCTGTTGGGCCAACTCAAGTCGTTGGGATTCGAAGTACCGTCCGGCTCGACGGCCCAGCAGGCCTGTGAGTGCGCGGTAAGGGGGCTGGACGATGTGCGGGCCAACACGCTGCGCACCATGGTCAAACAGATGTACACCAGTAGCGCAAGCATCCAGCCGATCGTGCGCGAAGCCATCGACAAGCAGTTGTTGCCGGCCCTGGCGCAGTATCAGCAGACCCGCGCCTGACCTCTGCGGCGTTTGCTAGAGTGACGGCCCTGAAGGCCATCATGAGCGAACGCCGATGTTCCATATCCAGATCTGCCAGTCCAGCGAACAACCGGGCTGGCTGCTCCTGCGCCAGGCCCTCTGGCCCGATGCTTCGGAACACGAGCATCGTGATGAAACCGAGCAGCAACTGAATGCGCCGCAGCGCTATATCAACTTCATCGCCTACGACATACAGCACCACCCAGTCGGCTTCGCCGAAGCCTCACTACGCACCGATTACGTCAATGGCACCGACAGTTCACCGGTGGTGTACCTGGAAGGTATCTACGTGATACCGCAACAACGCCGTCAAGGCGTGGCGGCCCGATTGATCGAGCACGTCGCGCAGTGGGGACGGGAAAACGGCTGTGTGGAAATGGCGTCCGACACCGGCGTCGACAACCTGACCAGTCAAGCGACACACAAGGCGCTCGGCTTCGAGGAAACCGAGCGCGTCGTGTACTTCAAACGAGCGCTCTGATCAGAGACGCACGCTGGCGAAGGTCGACTCGTTGCGCGCCTGGCTCAGCGCCGACATCGGCCCGGACAGCGGCGACATCACGATGGCCTGCGGCAGCGGCAGCATCGCCACCTGCTGGGTGGTGTTGGAACCGACCCGCTCGTCACGCGGCGGAATGCCGAAGTATTCGCGGTAGCACTTGGAGAAGTGCGGCGTCGACACGAAACCACACACCGACGCCACTTCGATGATCGACATCGGCGTCTGCTTGAGCAGTTGTCGGGCGCGGATCAGGCGCAGCTTGAGGTAGTAACGCGACGGCGAGCAGTGCAGGTATTTCTGGAACAGGCGCTCGAGCTGACGACGGGAGACGGCGACGTACACTGCCAGTTCGTCGAGGTCGATCGGCTCTTCCAGGTTGGCTTCCATCAGCGCAACGATTTCCTGCAGTTTCGGCTGATTGGTGCCGAGCATGTGCTTGAGCGGCACGCGCTGGTGATCCTGCTCGTTGCGGATACGCTCGTAGACGAACATCTCGGAGATCGCGGCGGACAGTTCACGGCCGTGATCGCGGCTGATCAGGTGCAGCATCATGTCCAGCGGTGCGGTGCCGCCGGAGCTGGTGAAACGGTTGCGGTCGAGCGTGAACAGACGGGTACTCATCGCCACGCGCGGAAAGGCTTCCTGCATCGCCGCCAGACATTCCCAGTGCACGCTGCAATCGAAGCCATCGAGCAGACCGGCGCAGGCCAGGGCCCAACTGCCGGTGCACACGGCGCCGAGGCGACGGGACTGGCGCGCCTGGCTTTGCAGCCACGAGACGTGTTCACGGGTAACGGTGCGTTGAATGCCGATCCCGCCGCACACGATGATGGTGTCGAGGGCCGGGGCTTTGTGCATGGAGGCGTCGGGGGTGATCTGCAGGCCGTCACTGGCCCAGACCTGGCCACCATCGACGGTGAGGGTGGTCCAGCGATACAGCTCGCGACCGGACAACTGGTTGGCCATGCGCAGCGGTTCGACTGCGGAAGCCAGGGAAATCAGCGTGAAATTGTCCAGCAGCAGAAAGCCGATGGATTGAGGCGCACGGTTCTGGGGTTGAGCCCCGGAGTTGAACGACGTCATCGCGGTATCTCCTCACACAAAGCGGGTGATGGCCTCAGGCGGAGGCTCTTGTTATTGCCAACGTTCTCTTGCGTGAGACGGGGCTTTGTTATGACAGAGCAATTGCCATGCCTGAAATTGAATGGCTGTTCAATAACTCCTGAAAACGACGTCGCGACGCGTCTATACAAGCGGTCCGACGAGAGGTTATTCGAAGTGTCATCAGTGGCGGGGAGTGCCCTGCCCCGGCGTGCGTGAGCAGATCGGTAGCACTTGTGGGAACAGGGCTGCGGGGGATTGTCCTGCAGTGTCACCGATGGCACGGATGACGAACGGCAGGCTGAGCGGAGCCCGCCATGGAAGTGGGAAACGCTCTTATCTGATTGCGACGCGCCAAAAGGTGGCGCGCTTTATTGCCGATGCTCACTTGGTGCGCAGTTTTGACTGGTCTGGCCTCATCGCTGGCAAGCCAGCTCCCACAGTTTGTTTGGTGTTGCTGCTGTTTTGGTAACACCTCAAAACCCTGTGGGAGCTGCGGTGCGACGGTTCGACTTGCCAGCGATTGGGGCGACTCGGTATCAGCACTCGACCGCGCTGACCGCCAACCCGCCTCGCGAAGTCTCTTTGTATTTGTCATGCATGTCGGCGCCGGTATCGCGCATGGTGCGGATTACCCGATCCAGCGAAATAAAGTGCTGACCGTCGCCGCGCAAAGCCATCTGCGCCGCATTGATCGCCTTCACCGCCGCAATCGCGTTGCGCTCGATACACGGTACCTGGACCAGGCCGCCCACCGGATCGCAAGTCAGACCGAGGTTATGTTCCAGGCCGATTTCCGCCGCGTTGCACAACTGTTCCGGCGTGGCACCGAGCACTTCCGCCAGCCCCGCCGCTGCCATGGCGCAGGCCGAGCCGACTTCACCCTGGCAACCGACCTCGGCGCCGGAGATCGAAGCGTTTTTCTTGCACAGGATGCCCACCGCCGCCGCGCCAAGGAAAAAGTCGACCACGTTGGCGTCGGTCACCGCTTCGCTGAACCTCATGAAGTAGTGCAACACCGCCGGAATGATCCCCGCCGCACCATTGGTCGGAGCCGTGACCATGCGCCCGCCGGCCGCGTTCTCTTCATTGACCGCCAGGGCGAACAGGTTGACCCACTCCATGGCGCTGAGGGTCGAGCCGATCACATTGGGCTTGTTCAACTCCTGAAGACTGCGGTGCAGCTTCGCCGCCCGCCGACGCACGTTCAGGCCGCCGGGCAGGATCCCTTCGTGCTTGAGGCCCTGCTCGACGCAATCCTGCATCGCCTGCCAGAGCTTCATGAGCCCGGCGCGGATTTCCTCTTCGCTGCGCCAGACCTTCTCGTTGGCCATCATCAGTTCGGCCACGCGCAGGTTGTTCTTCTTGCACAGGTCCAGCAATTCGACGGCGCTGGAGAAGTCATAAGGTAATTCGGTGCGATCCAGATCTACTACACCACTGGAGGCCTGCGCCTCATCGACGACAAAACCGCCGCCGACCGAATAGTAGGTGTCGCGATGAATCTCGCCGTGATCGCCTTCGGCAACCAGGGTCATGGCGTTGGGGTGGAACGGAAGGTTCTCGTCGATCAGACGCATGTCCCTGGCCCATATGAAAGGCACCGACAAACGACCGTCCAGCAAAAGGGTGTGGGTTTCACGCAGGGCCTGGATGCGCGGGCCGATCTGCGACGGATCGATTGCGTCCGGCCACTCGCCCATCAGGCCCATGATCACCGCGTTGTCGCTGCCGTGACCGACGCCGGTGGCCGACAGCGAACCGTACAACTGCACTTCGATCCGCCGCACCTGCTCCAGCAGGTGCTTGTCGCGCAATGACTCGACGAACAGCGCCGCGGCGCGCATCGGCCCCACGGTGTGAGAACTGGAGGGACCAATGCCGATTTTGAACAGGTCGAAAACGCTGATAGCCATTGATGCAGAGCTCCTGAGAGTGCCGGTCCGGGGCGTGAAGCGCCCGCTGGCGGAGCTGCTACGCTCAAGCTGCGATCCGCCGGAATGCCCGCATCATCGGACTTTTCCCGGGTCGTGCGGCGTCTGACACCGACGCACTCATGCCCACGAACGCCGTGCCGGTTTCGCCCCGTGTTTTCGCCGTTTTTATGCGGTTCAGATGGCCAAAAAGGGCTGAAAAAAGCTGTAAGCGACGTCACCGACACTGGATGCGACCATCCCTGTACTGGATACGACGCACCCTGTAGGCGTCAGTTTTTCACTGGTACATGATCGTATCGACTCGATTGCAAGGCGCCGTGACAGAGCTGTCTCCAGAACGCCACCCAACCGCAACCTATAAGTGCGGTGGTCCAGTCGGAACACTGCCAAAAAAAACACCAAGGAGTCCATCCATGAAAGGTTCCCCGTCGTTGTTGTTGGCCGCCATGCTGAGTCTGCCGTTGCTGGCTCAAGCCGCAGAACCGGCGCAGTGCAGTACCGTTAACTTCTCCGATGTCGGCTGGACCGACATCACTGCAACAACCGCCACCACCAGCGTGGTGCTCGAAGCCCTCGGCTACAAGACCAAGACCACCATGATCTCCGTACCCGTGACCTACAAGTCGCTGGCCGACGGCAAGAACATGGACGTGTTCCTCGGCAACTGGATGCCGACCATGGAAAACGACATCAAGGCCTATCGTGATGCCGGCACCGTGGAAGTGGTGCGCACCAACCTCAAGGGCGCCAAATACACCCTGGCCGTTCCGCAGGCGCTGTACGACAAGGGCCTGCATGACTTCGCCGACATCGCCAAGTTCAAGAAGGAACTCGACGGCAAGATCTACGGCATCGAGCCTGGCAACGACGGCAACCGCCTGATCCAGAGCATGATCGACAAGAATGCCTTCGGCCTGAAGGACGCCGGCTTCAAGGTCGTCGAGTCGTCCGAAGCCGGCATGCTTTCGCAGGTCGATCGCGCACAGAAACGCGACACCGCCGTGGTCTTCCTCGGCTGGGCGCCGCACCCGATGAACAAGCGCTTCAAGATTCAATACCTGACCGGCGGCGACGACTTCTTCGGCCCGGATTTCGGCGCCGCCACTGTCGCGACCAACACCCGCAAGGGCTACGTCGAGGAATGCAGCAATGTCGGCCAGTTGCTGAAAAACCTGGAGTTCACCGTCGACATGGAAAGCACCCTGATGGGCAACATCCTCGACGACAAGATGAAGCCTGAAGCGGCCGCCAAGGCCTGGCTGAAAAAGAATCCACAGGTGCTCGATACCTGGCTCGCTGGCGTGACCACCATTGACGGTAAACCTGGCCTGGAGGCCGTGAAAGCCAAACTGCAGTAATCGTTTATGCCGGACGGCTCCGGCCGTCCGGGCTGTTTATTTCCTTGCATGCGGACGTTCACTACCATGCTGATTGATCAGAAAATCCCTTTAGGCCAGTACATCGCGGGCTTCGTCGAATGGTTGACGCAACACGGCGCCAGCACCTTCGACGCAATCGCCGTGACCCTGGAAACGATGATCCACGGCGTGACGTTTGCGCTGACCTGGTTCAACCCGCTGGTGTTGATCGGTCTCATCGCCCTGCTCGCGCACTTCATTCAACGCAAATGGGGCCTGACCGCGTTCGTGGTCGCCTCCTTTCTGCTGATCCTCAATCTGGGGTACTGGCAGGAAACCATGGAAACCCTCGCCCAGGTCATGTTCGCGACCCTGGTCTGCGTGGTCATCGGCGTGCCGCTGGGCATCGTCGCCGCGCACAAACCGATGTTCTACACGCTGATGAGGCCGGTGCTCGATCTGATGCAGACCGTACCGACCTTCGTTTACCTCATTCCTACCCTGACCCTCTTCGGGCTGGGCGTGGTCCCGGGCCTGATCTCCACGGTGGTGTTCGCCATCGCTGCGCCGATCCGCCTGACCTACCTGGGCATCCGCGATGTCCCGGAAGAACTGATGGACGCCGGCAAGGCCTTCGGCTGCTCGCGTCGCCAACTGCTTTCACGGATCGAACTGCCTCACGCCATGCCGAGCATCGCGGCCGGCATCACCCAGTGCATCATGCTGTCGCTGTCGATGGTGGTGATCGCGGCACTGGTGGGCGCCGACGGACTCGGCAAACCGGTGGTCAACGCACTGAACACTGCTGATATCGCCCTGGGCTTCGAAGCAGGCCTGGCGATCGTACTGCTGGCGATCATGCTCGACCGTATCTGCAAACAACCCGATGCCAAAGCAGGGGGTGACGCATGAGCATTATTCGCTTCGATAACGTCGACGTTATCTTCGCCAAGGATCCACGTGAAGCGCTCAAGCTGCTGGATCAAGGCATGACCCGCAATGAAATCCTGAAAAAGACCGGACAGATCGTCGGTGTCGAAAAGGCCAGCCTGGATATCAAGAAAGGCGAAATCTGCGTACTGATGGGGCTGTCCGGTTCGGGCAAATCCAGCCTGTTGCGCTGCATCAACGGCCTCAACACCGTGAGTCGCGGCAAGCTGTTCGTCGAGCACGAAGGCAAGCAGATCGACATCGCCTCCTGCAGCCCTGCCGAACTGAAAATGATGCGCACCAAGCGCATTGCCATGGTGTTCCAGAAGTTCGCCCTGATGCCCTGGCTGACCGTGCGCGAGAACATCAGCTTCGGTCTGGAAATGCAGGGCCGTCCCGAAAAGGAACGGCGCAAACTGGTGGACGACAAGCTTGAGCTGGTGGGCCTGACCCAGTGGCGCAACAAGAAGCCCAACGAGCTGTCCGGCGGCATGCAGCAGCGCGTGGGCCTGGCCCGTGCGCTGGCGATGGACGCCGACATCCTGCTGATGGACGAACCGTTCTCGGCGCTCGACCCGCTGATCCGTCAGGGCCTGCAGGATGAACTGCTGGAACTGCAACGCAAGCTGAGCAAGACCATCGTATTCGTCAGCCACGACCTCGACGAGGCGCTGAAACTCGGCAGCCGCATCGCGATCATGAAAGACGGCCGGATCATCCAGTACAGCAAGCCTGAAGAAATCGTGCTCAACCCTGCGGACGATTACGTGCGAACCTTCGTCGCCCACACCAACCCGCTGAACGTGCTGTGCGGTCGCAGCCTGATGCGCACCCTGGACAACTGCAAACGCATCAACGGTTCGGTGTGCCTGGATCCGGGCGCCGACTCCTGGCTGGATCTGGCCGAAGGCAACACCATCAAGGGCGCCCGCAAGAACGGCTCGGTACTCGACCTGCAGAACTGGGTGCCGGGGCAAGCGGTGGAAGGCCTCGAACGTCGTCCGACACTGGTGGACTCGAACATCGGCATGCGTGACGCGTTGCAGATTCGCTATCAGACCGGCAACAAGCTGGTGCTGCACGACAACAACCATGTGGTGGGGATTCTCGGCGACAGCGAGCTGTATCACGCGCTGCTCGGCAAGAACCTGGGGTAAAGAGAGCAGACACAAAAACGCCGCGAGAGGATCGCGGCGTTTTTGTTTTGGGGCATCGGCTAAATCATCTGTGCATCCGATGGCCCCTTCGCGGGCAAGCCCGCTCCCACAGGGGAACGCATTCCAATGTGGGAGCGGGCTTGCCCGCAATGAAGGCGACGCGGTTTCACTGAAACACCGCGTCGCTTACAACTCAGCTGTACACCCGGCCAAGGAGCTGCCGATGGCTTTCAAACTGATCGAGCACATCGCGTGTGATCTGATCCTGCGTGAAGCCCATCAGGTCGTAATCCTGGCTGCCGTTGTGCAGGTACACCTCGGCGCGGTAGTAACGCTGGCGCGCTTCATCGGACTGGGCCGATTCGGTCGGGGTCGCCAGATAGCCGTCCAGGCTCACTTCGTAGACAAAAGGGTTGCCCTCTTCCATTTCGACCCGCACGCCCATGCAGCGCTTGGATTTACCCAGCAACGTCTGCACTTCCAGACCCTGGGCACGCAGCTGCGCCGCCGCATCGTCCAGCGCCGGAGTCACGTGTTTGTCCATGAAACGCTGCACCACCGACTGGCTCGGTTGCAGGTCCAGTTGAGTCAGACGCTCGCTGAAACCACGACGACCGCGTTCAGCCAGTTGCGCTTGCTCCTGTTCGATCTGCGTATCCTGACGCATCGCCTTGTGCAGGCCGAACATGAAGAACACCAGCACCACCGAGAACGGCAGACCGGCCAGCACCACCATGGTCTGCATGGCTTCGAAGTTACCGGCGAACAGCAGGCCGATGGTCACCAGGGTGATCACGACCGACCAGAAGATGCGCAGCCAGTGCGGCGCGTCTTCGTCGACGGTGCCGCCCTTGCAGGAAAGGTTGGCCATCATCACCGCGCCGGAGTCGGCGGGCGTCAGGAACAGCACGAAACCCACGAAGATCGACACACCGATCACGACTTTCGACGCCGGGTAGTGTTCCAGCAACTGATAGATCGCCATCGACGGCTGTTCCAGCGCCGTCTTGCCGAGTTCGACTGCGCCCTGGTTCATCACCAGATCCAGCGCCGAGTTACCGAAAATCGACAGCCACGCCAGGGTGAAGCCCAGCGGAATCAGCAGCACGCCGGCCACCAGTTCACGCACGGTACGGCCACGGGAAATACGCGCGATGAACATGCCTACGAATGGCGCCCAGGAAATCCACCAGGCCCAGTAGAACAGAGTCCACAGGCCCAGCCAGCGGTCGGACTTGGCGCTGTCGCCTTCATAGACGTACAGGTCGAAGGTCTTCATGACCACGCCGTTGAGGTAGTCGCCGATGTTCTGCACGAAGCCGTTGAGCAGGTGCAGGGTCGGGCCGAACAGCAGCACGAAAATCAGCAGGCCGCTGAACAGAATGATGTTGAGGTTGGACAGACGACGGATGCCGTTTTCCACGCCGGACACGGCAGCGATGGTCGCCACGGTGCTCATCACGATGATCACGATCAGCAGGTTGGTGTTGCTGTGCTCCATGCCGAACAGGTTTTCCAGGCCGGAGGACACCTGCAGCGAACCGATCCCCAGGTTGGTCACCAGACCCAGCAGGGTCACGAACATGCCGAAGCCGTCCACCGCATGACCGGCAGCGCCCTTGACCCAACGCTCGCCCGCCAGCGGGTACAGCGCCGAACGCAGCGCCAGCGGCTGATTGTGACGGTAGGCGAAATAGGCAACGGCCAGACCGACCAGTGCGTAGATCGCCCAGCCGTGCAGACCCCAGTGCAGGAAGGTCAGCTGAACAGCCTGACGCGCCGCCAGGTTAGTGGCCGAAGCACCTTCCGGCGGGTTGAAGTAATGATCCAGCGGTTCGGATGCGCCGAAGTACAGCAGCGAAATACCGATACCCGACGAGAACAGCATCCCCGCCCAGGCGCCGTAACTGAAATCAGGGGTATCGTCCTTGCCACCCAGTTTGAGTTTGCCGTAGGAGGAAAACGCCAGGCCCACCACAAACACCAGGTAAGCGGCGATCACCACCATGTAGTACCAGCCGAAGCTGCGGGACAACCAGGCCTGAGCCACTCCCAGCATTCTGCCGGCCTCTTGCGGGGCGATGATCAGAATGGCGGTCAACAACAGAATCAGCACGGTCGAGGTGTAGAACACCCAACCGTTGACCGTCACCTTCTCGGGCGGGGTCTTTATAAGCGAGGCAGAACTCATGGCACAAATGCTCCAGGCAGTGCGAGAGAAGAACACAAGGCAACACGGAACCCGACCAATCGGTTAGTTGGCAGCCGACCGGCGGGTGATATAAAGACACCCCGAAAAAAGCCCGAACCTGCAG
Source organism: Pseudomonas sp. BW7P1 (assembly GCF_024981055.1). Lineage (NCBI taxonomy): Bacteria > Pseudomonadati > Pseudomonadota > Gammaproteobacteria > Pseudomonadales > Pseudomonadaceae > Pseudomonas > Pseudomonas sp. BW7P1. The sequence goes on from NZ_CP103374.1 coordinate 5,829,883, forward strand.
AGATGGCATCGCGAATCGCCGTCGTGGCCGGGGCCCGGACGTTCATCCGAAACCTGGCCGTGAGCGTCTTGCCCATTCAACACGTCCATCGAACGTCGAACCGCGCCTTGCCCCGCGCAGGTTTCGAGCATTTTCGGATGTCGGTTTATCGCCACTTACTCGTAGGAAAAATCTGTAGGCAGCGACGATTTGTCGCAGATCTTATTCTTTGTTGATTGAACGTTCAATCAAAACAAAATAGACTGGCCCTCGATCCGATCGGCGTTCATCGCCCGTCGGAAGGCCTAAGGAGATGTGCAAGATGCCCAAGGTCGGTATGCAACCCATCCGCCGCCAACAACTGATCGAAGCCACTTTGCAGGCCGTCGATCAGGTCGGAATGGGGGACGCCAGCATTGCGCTGATCGCCCGTCTGGCCGGTGTCTCGAATGGCATCATCAGTCACTATTTTCAGGACAAGAACGGCCTGATCGCCGCCACGATGCGGTATCTGATGAGCGTCCTCAGCGAGAACGTCACCCTGCGCCGTCAGGCGCTGGCAGACAGCAGCCCCCGGGCGCATCTGCAGGTGATCATCGAAGGCAACTTCGACGCCAGCCAGGTCAATGGCCCGGCAATGAAAACCTGGCTGGCCTTCTGGGCCACCAGCATGCACCAGCCGTCTTTGCACAGGTTGCAGCGGATCAACGATCACCGTCTGTATTCCAACCTGTGCTGCGAGTTCCGGCGTGTACTGCCGCTCGAAGACGCGCGCAGCGCCGCCCGTGGACTGGCAGCTCTGATTGACGGCTTGTGGTTGCGCGGCGCGCTGTCGGGAGACGCTTTCGACACTGCGCAGGCGCAACAGATCGCTTACGAATACATGGATTTCCAATTGGCCAAGAAGGTGAGCCAGAGCACATAGAAAACGCTCGGCCCCTGAACGCCGCCGCAGCCTGATCGCGGTGGCCAAGGCCAACCACTTATGCACTTGCGAGGACACTATGGCCCGTTTCGAACTGCAAAAACTCTACATCGATGGCGCGTACTCCGACGCCGGCAGCGATGCCACCTTCGAAGCCATCAACCCGGCTAACGGTGAAGTCCTCGCACACGTGCAACGTGCGACCAAGGAAGACGTCGAGCGCGCTGTGGTCAGCGCCGAAAAGGGCCAGAAAATCTGGGCCGCGATGACCGCCATGGAGCGTTCGCGCATCCTGCGTCGCGCCGTCGACATCCTGCGCGAGCGCAACGATGAACTGGCCGCCCTGGAAACCCTGGACACCGGTAAAGCCTTCTCCGAAACCAAATACGTCGACATCGTCACCGGCGCCGACGTGCTGGAATACTACGCAGGCCTGGTACCCGCCATCGAAGGCGAACAGATCCCGCTGCGTGATACCTCTTTCGTCTACACCCGTCGCGAGCCGCTGGGCGTCGTCGCCGGCATCGGCGCGTGGAACTACCCGATCCAGATCGCCCTGTGGAAATCCGCGCCAGCCCTGGCGGCCGGTAACGCGATGATCTTCAAGCCAAGCGAAGTCACCTCGCTGACCACCCTGAAACTGGCCGAGATCTACACCGAAGCAGGCCTGCCGAACGGCGTGTTCAACGTCCTGACCGGCAGCGGCCGTGAAGTCGGCACCTGGCTGACCGAGCACCCGCGCATCGAGAAAATCTCCTTCACCGGCGGCACCGATACCGGCAAGAAGGTCATGGCCAGCGCTTCGGCCTCGTCGCTCAAAGACGTGACCATGGAGCTGGGCGGCAAGTCCCCGCTGATCATCTGCGACGACGCCGATCTGGATCGCGCCGCCGACACCGCGATGATGGCCAACTTCTACAGCTCCGGTCAGGTCTGCACCAACGGCACTCGCGTGTTCGTGCCGAGCCACCTGAAAGCCGCTTTCGAAGCCAAGATCGTCGAGCGCGTCGCCCGCATCCGCGTTGGCAACCCGGAAAACGAAAACACCAACTTCGGCCCGCTGGTCAGCTTCGCGCACATGGAAAACGTGCTGGGCTACATCGCCAAGGGTAAAGAAGAAGGCGCCCGCGTTCTGTGCGGCGGCGAGCGCATGACCGACGGCGAATTCGCCAAGGGCGCGTTCGTGGCACCGACCGTGTTCACCGACTGCACCGACGACATGACCATCGTCCGTGAAGAAATCTTCGGCCCGGTCATGTCGATCCTGACCTACGAAACCGAAGAAGAAGTGATCCGTCGCGCCAACGACACCGACTTCGGCCTGGCCGCCGGTATCGTCACCCGCGACCTGAACCGCGCCCACCGCATCATCCATCAGCTGGAAGCCGGTATCTGCTGGATCAACGCCTGGGGCGAGTCCGACGCAAAAATGCCGGTTGGTGGTTACAAGCAGTCGGGCGTCGGTCGTGAGAACGGCATCAGCTCGCTGAACAACTTCACTCGCATCAAATCGGTACAGGTCGAGCTGGGCGATTACGTCTCGGTGTTCTGATCCGACGCAACGTTGAAGTCGGGGCCTTTGTGGCGAGGGAGCTTGCTCCCGCCAGGTTGCGAAGCGGCCCCGACTCCAGACATCGCGTTTATCCAGACAGAGCACGGTCGCAGATTTTGCGACTGCTGCGCAGCCGAGCGGGAGCAAGCTCCCTCGCCACAATAAGTGGCTATTCGGCGACCTGACCAACTTTCAAAGAGGGTGCATTCAATGTCCCATGAATTCGATTACATCATTGTGGGTGCCGGCTCTGCCGGGAACACCCTGGCGACCCGCCTGACTGAAGACGAAGGCGTCACCGTGCTGCTGCTTGAAGCCGGCGGCCCGGACTACCGTTTCGACTTCCGCACGCAAATGCCGGCCGCTCTGGCCTTCCCGCTGCAAGGTCGTCGCTACAACTGGGCGTACGAAACCGATCCGGAGCCGCACATGGACGGTCGCCGGATGGAATGCGGTCGCGGCAAGGGTCTCGGCGGTTCCTCGCTGATCAACGGCATGTGCTACATCCGTGGCAACGCGATGGACTACGACGGCTGGGCGAAACTGCCAGGCCTGGAAGACTGGACCTACCTCGACTGCCTGCCGTATTTCCGCAAGGCGGAAACCCGCGACATCGGCCCGAACGACTACCACGGTGGCGACGGCCCGGTCAGCGTGACCACGCCGAAAGCGGGCAACAACCCGCTGTTCAACGCCATGGTCGAAGCCGGCGTCCAAGCCGGTTACCCGCGCACCGAAGACTTGAACGGTTATCAGCAGGAAGGCTTCGGCCCGATGGACCGCACCGTGACGCCGAAAGGCCGTCGTGCTTCCACCGCCCGTGGTTATCTGGACATCGCCAAGAAGCGCTCGACCCTGACCATCGTCACTCACGCCCTGGCCGACAAGGTGCTGTTCGAAGGCAAGCGCGCCATTGGTGTGCGTTATCTGGTCGGCGCTGCCGAAGAGCGCGTTGAAGCCCGCGCCCGCAAGGAAGTCATCGTCTGCTCCGGCGCGATCGCATCGCCACAACTGCTGCAACGCTCCGGCGTCGGCCCGGCAAAACTGCTGGAAAGCCTCGACATCCCGGTCGTTCACGATCTGCCGGGCGTCGGCGAAAACCTGCAGGACCACCTCGAGCTGTACCTGCAATACGCTTGTACCCAACCGGTCTCGCTGTACCCGTCGCTGCTCTGGTACAACCAGCCGGCCATCGGTGCCGAGTGGCTGTTCAACGGCACCGGCATCGGCGCCAGCAACCAGTTCGAAGCCGGCGGTTTCATCCGTACCCGTCCGGAATTCGAATGGCCGAACATCCAGTACCACTTCCTGCCGGTGGCGATTAACTACAACGGCAGCAACGGCGTACAGGAACACGGCTTCCAGGCGCACATGGGTTCCATGCGTTCGCCGAGCCGTGGTCGCATCCAGTTGAAATCCAAGGATCCGCGTCAGCACCCGAGCATCCTGTTCAACTACATGGCCACCGAGCAGGACTGGCAGGAATTTCGCGACGGCATCCGCCTGACCCGTGAAATCATGCAACAGCCTGCGCTGGACGCCTTCCGCGGCCGTGAAATCAGCCCGGGTATCGAAGTGCAAACCGATGAGCAACTGGACAAGTTCATCCGCGAGCACGCCGAAACCGCGTTCCACCCATCCTGCTCGTGCAAGATGGGCACCGACGAAATGGCGGTCGTGGACGGCCAGGGCCGCGTGCATGGCATGCAGGGTCTGCGTGTGGTCGACGCCTCGATCATGCCGATCATCACCACCGGTAACCTGAACGCACCGACGATCATGATGGCCGAGAAAATCGCCGACAAGATCCGTGGCCGTCAGCCGTTGCCCCGCAGCAAGGCGCCGTACTACGTCGCCGGCGATGCGCCGGTGAAAGGCAAGGCGCTGCGTGAAGTGAGTGCTGTAGCCCAGTAAGTCGTAATACCGCGTCACGGCTAATCGCTGGCAAGCCAGCTCCCACAAGTTTTTGCGTCGTTCACAGATTCTGTAACTACCAAAAAACCTGTGGGAGCGGGCTTGCCCGCGATGAGGCCATGCGATTCACTGCAAACTCCCCTGTTTCACAGTAAATCCTCCTACACCCCCTCTTCACTTGATCCTACCTCCACGCAGGCCTACTCTAGTCCTCGCGCAACCGTTTCACCCCTCCCCGCCGAATCCGCTTCGCCGCTACTCCCATAACAAGGAGGTTCCCTGATGTTCGATTTCCACCCCCGGCTCAAGCAGCGCTTCGCTGCCTTGCGCACGGGCGCCGAGTTTTTTTCCTTGCGGTATGTACGCGAATCCGGCCAGTACCTGTCAGTGCGCAAGAACGTCGCCGAACCACCGAGCCTGAGCCGCGATGAAGGCGCGATGCTCACCGTCCGAGTCAACGGCGTCGAAGCCTACGCAGCGACCAATGATCTGTCGCAACAAGGTCTGCAAGCCGCCCTCGAACGCGCCGAGCAGCAGGCCCGGCGAATCAAGCCCCACGCCCTGCTCGACCTGAGCCACCAGCCGGTGTCCGGCGACCGCGCCGATTACTTTTCACCCAATCTTCAACAACCCTTTGCGTCCCTGAGCGAATGCTTCGAGCTGCTCGGCGCGGAATCCGCCTCGGTGCCCAAGGATGAGCGCCTGGTGAACTGGGAAGTGAGCCTCGGCATCACCCACGTCGAACAGATCTACCTCAGCAGCGCCGGGGCCGAATTGCGCCAGGCCCAGCGCTTCGTCTATCCGGGCCTGGACGTCACCGCCTACGACGGCAGCGACAGCCAGACCCGCAGCCTCGGTCGCGAAAACTTCGGCCAGCAGGGCGGTGCCGACGTGATCAGCCGCTGCGGCCTTATCGGCGCCGGCCCGCAAGTCGCCGATCAGGCGCTGCAACTGCTGCTCGCGCCGAACACCCCGCAAGGCCCCCGCGATCTGCTGCTGATGCCCGACCAGATGATGCTGCAGATCCACGAATCCATCGGCCACCCGCTGGAACTGGACCGGATCCTCGGCGACGAGCGCAATTACGCCGGCACCAGTTTCGTCAAAGCCTCGGATTTCGGCAGCCTGCAATACGGCTCGAAACTGCTCAACGTGACCTTCGATCCGGACATCCCCGAAGAGCTGGCCAGTTACGGCCACGATGACGACGGCTCCAGGGCCAGCAAACAGTTCCTGATTCGCGAGGGCCTGCTGGTACGGCCGTTGGGCGGAGCGCTTTCACAGTTCCGCACCGGTCTCGACGGCGTCGCCAACAGCCGCGCCTGCGGCTGGAACCGACCGCCGATCGACCGCATGGCCAACCTCAACATCGAGCCGGGTGATCAGTCTCTGGAGCAACTGATCGGCGGTATCGAAAACGGCATCCTGATGAGCACCAACCGTTCGTGGTCGATCGACGACGCACGCAACAAATTCCAGTTCGGTTGCGAATGGGGCCAGCTGATCGAAAACGGTGAACTCAAGGGTGTGGTGAAGAATCCGAACTACCGGGGCATTTCCGCGCACTTCTGGAAGAGCCTGCGCGCCGTGGGCAACGCCGGCACCACCCGGGTGCTGGGCACGCCGAACTGCGGCAAGGGCGAACCGAACCAGGTGATCCGCGTCGGCCACGCTTCACCGGCCTGCGTGTTCAGCAATGTTGATGTGTTTGGGGGAGACGCCTGATGAGTATTTCCAAAAGCCAGGTCGAGACCTTCAAGGTGCTGGTCAACTGGCTGCGCGATGCCGTGCGCGAGCCGGAACAGTTCACCCTGAGTTACGACGCCGAATCGTCGGCCTTCGTACGCTTCAACCACGCCAAAGTGCGTCAGGCCGGACAAGTCCAGCAGGCGACCATCGGCCTGAAACTGATCGACGACGGTCGCCATGCCGACCTGCACATCACCCTCTCCGGCGAGCAGTCCACCGACCTGCAACGGCTGGCCGAGGGCCTGCAACAACTGCGCGAAACCCTGCCGCTGCTGCCACAGGATCCCTACCTGCTGCTCAACCACGACGGCTGGCAGAGCCAGAATGTGCAGGAATATCCGCTGCCGGACACCGAGCAGGTGGTCGCTGAAATCGCTCAGGCAGCCGAAGGCCTGGACCTGGTCGGCTTCTATGCCGCCGGTCCCATCAGCCGCGGCTTCGCCAGTTCTTCCGGCGCATTCGGCTGGCATCAGGCCAACAGCTTCAACTTCGACTTCAGCCTGTTTCACGAAAACGGCGAAGCGGTGAAAGCCAGCTACGCCGGGCACGCGTGGAGCAGCGAAGGTTTCGCCGCACGTTTCCGGCAGGCACGCGAGCAGCTCGAATTTCTCGCACGACCGTTGCGCACCTTGCCGCCCGGCCAATACCGCGCCTATCTGGCACCGGCAGCGCTGGAAGAAATCATGGGCATGTTGTGCTGGGGCGGCTTCTCGGCGCAGTCGATTGCCAGCAAGAGCAGTCCGCTGCAAAAGCTGTATGCCGGCGATCAGGCGTTCAGCCCGCTGGTGACGCTCGACGAAAAAGTCAGCGGCTCACTGAGCCCGGCGTTTTCCGGTGAAGGTTATCCGCGCAGCGATCTGCGGTTGATCATCGAAGGCAAAGCGGGCGATCAGTTGGTGGGGTCACGCAGCGCCGCCGAATACGGTCTGACGGCCAACGGCGCCAGCGGCGGAGAATCACCCAGCGCCTTGAACATGGCGGCGGGCGATCTGCCGCAAGCCGAGATTCTCAAGCAGTTGGGCACCGGTCTGTACATCAGCAATCTGTGGTACCTGAACTTCTCCGATCAACCGGCAGCGCGCCTGACCGGCATGACCCGGTTTGCCACGTTCTGGGTAGAAAACGGTGAGATCCAGGCGCCGGTCAGCACCATGCGTTTCGACGACAGCGCCTACAGCCTGCTGGGTTCGCAGCTGGAAGCGTTGACCGCCGAGCGGGAGTTGCTGCTGTCGCCGGGTACCTACAGCCAGCGCAACACCTCATCGGCGTTGCTGCCGGGGGCGCTGGTAAGCCGTCTGACCCTGACCCTGTAAAAGCAGCACGCAACAACTGTGGCGAGGGAGCTTGCTCCCGCCGGGCTGCTCAGCAGCCCCAATACCTGCCGATGCGACTTTCCAGCAATACCGCACAGGCAGGATTTACGACGGCTTCACCGTCGAGCGGGAGCAAGCTCCCTCGCCACAGACTTTAAGGTTCAGTCATGCATTCGGACTAACAAGCCACCAGAGGTTCCATGCCCAACCGCCCGCCGCTCGACGCCATTACCGCCCGCTGGTTGCCGTGGGTCGTCGCCATCGCGTTCTTCATGCAATCCCTCGACGGGACCATTCTCAATACCGCGCTGCCGGCCATGGCCAGGGACCTGGCCGAAGACCCGCTGCGGATGCAGGGCGTGGTCATTGCCTACATGCTCACCGTCGCGTTGCTGATTCCGGCCTCGGGCTGGATCGCCGACCGCTTCGGCACCAAGAAAATCTTCTTCGGTGCGATCCTGCTGTTCAGCCTCGGCTCGCTGCTCTGCGCCCTGTCGAGCAGCCTGACCATGCTGGTCGGCGCCCGGGTGATCCAGGGCCTGGGCGGGGCACTGATGCTGCCGGTCGGACGACTGGTGGTGCTGCGCGCCTACCCGCGCTCGGAGTTGGTGCGGATCATGGGCTTCATCACCATTCCCGGCCTGCTCGGCCCGCTGATCGGCCCGACCATGGGCGGCTGGATGGTGCAGTACCTGACGTGGCACTGGATCTTCCTGATCAACCTGCCGGTCGGCGTCATCGGTTGCTACGCGGTGTGGAAGTTCATTCCCGACCTGCGCGGCACCGAGCGCACGCGCTTCGATAGCCTGGGTTTCCTGCTGTTCGGCGCGGCGATGATTCTGATCACCATCGCCATGGAAGGTCTCGGCGAATTGCACCTGCCGCACCTGCGGGTGATGTTGCTGCTGTTTGGTGGCATGGCCTGTCTGGCGGCGTACTGGCTGCGCGCCGGACGTGTGGAGAATCCGTTGTTCGCGCCTTCGCTGTTCAAGACACGGACATTCGCGGTGGGGATTATCGGCAACCTGTTCGCCCGCCTGGGCAGCGGTGCCTTGCCGTTTCTGGTGCCGTTGCTGCTGCAGGTGGCGCTGGGTTATTCACCGTCCCAGGCCGGGATGAGCATGCTGCCACTGGCCGCTGCCGCGATGTTTGCCAAGTGGATGGCGCGACCGCTGATCGAGCGCCTCGGCTATCGCATCGTGCTCACCGGCAACACGCTGGCGTTGGGGATCATGCTGGCGAGCATGGGCCTGGTCAGTGAGCAGACGCCCTATTGGCTGCTGCTGTGTCTGCTGGCGATTCTCGGCGCGATCAACTCGCTGCAATTCACCGCGATGAACACCGTAACCCTGATCGACCTCGACGACGCCAGCGCCAGCAGCGGCAACAGCCTGTTGTCGGTGGTCGCGCAGTTGTCGCTGAGTCTCGGCGTGGCCTGCGCCGGTGCCCTGCTCGGCGGCTTCACATCGCAGATCGGCAATGATGGCGTTGAAACCGTGCTGGGCGCGTTTCAACTGACATTCGTGACCGTGGGTGTCATGGCCATGCTGGCGGCGACTATCTTTTCGCAACTCTCGAAAGAGGACGGGCGACGCGCGAAACGGCCGGAAGAACACATCGAACATTGATCTGTGGGGAGCGGCTTCTGTGGCGAGGGAGCTTGCTCCCGCTGGACTGCGCAGCAGTCCCCTGCTTTTTCAGTAGAAAAGCGAGGGCCGCTTCGCGCCCCGACGGGAGCAAGCTCCCTCGCCACGGACAAGTCCTGTCACCTGGGTTTTCGTCGCTGTTCGTCCAGAACTTTCGAGGAAAGTGGCACGGGGCTGCTACACTGCGCGACATTTTGTTTTGCAGGCCAGTCCCGTGACCACCATCGCCACCGCTTTTAATACTTTGCCGCTGTCCGCCGCCATGCTGGCTAACCTCGAATCCCTCGGTTACGCCCAGATGACGCCGATCCAGGCGCAGAGCTTGCCGGTGATCCTCAAGGGGATGGACCTGATCGCCCAGGCCAAGACCGGCAGCGGCAAGACCGCTGCGTTCGGCATCGGCCTGCTGAACCCGATCAATCCGCGCTACTTCGGTTGCCAGGCACTGGTCATTTGCCCGACCCGCGAGCTGGCCGACCAGGTCGCCAAGGAAATCCGCCGTCTGGCCCGCGCCGAAGACAACATCAAGGTCCTGACCCTGTGCGGCGGCGTACCGTTCGGCCCGCAGATCGGTTCGCTGGAGCACGGCGCGCACGTCATCGTCGGCACTCCGGGGCGTATCCAGCAGCACCTGCGCAAGGGTTCGCTGGCGCTCGACGGCCTCAACACGCTGGTCCTCGACGAAGCCGACCGCATGCTCGACATGGGTTTTTACGACGCCATCGAAGACATCATCCAGCAGACCCCGGAACGTCGTCAGACCCTGTTGTTCTCGGCGACCTACCCGGTGGGCATCAAGCAATTGGCGTCGAAATTCATGCGTGATCCGCAAACGGTGAAGGCCGAAGCGTTTCACGACGACACCCAGATCGAGCAGCGCTTCTACGAGATTTCCCCGGAAGAGCGCATGAGCGCGGTCACCAAAGTCCTTTATCACTTCCGTCCGGCATCCTGTGTCGCCTTCTGCTTCACCAAGCAGCAAGTGCAGGAAACCGTCGATCACCTGACCGCCAAGGGCATTTCCGCCGTCGGCCTGCACGGCGATCTGGAGCAGCGTGACCGCGATCAGGTACTGGCGATGTTCGCCAACCGCAGTACGTCGGTGCTGGTGGCCACCGACGTCGCGGCCCGTGGCCTGGACATCGATTCGCTGGACATGGTGATCAACGTCGAGCTGGCCCGGGATTCGGAAATCCACATTCACCGCGTCGGCCGTACCGGTCGGGCCGGGGAGAAAGGCATCGCGGTCAGCCTCGTTGCGCCATCGGAAGCGCATCGCGCGCAAGCCATCGAACAACTGCAGAAAACCCCGCTGAACTGGGATCAGGTGGACAACCTGAAATCCCAGGGCGGTGCCCCGCTGCAACCACCGATGAGCACGCTGTGCATCGCTGGCGGGCGCAAGGACAAGGTACGTCCGGGCGACATTCTGGGTGCACTGACCGGGGAAGCCGGCATTCCGGGCGCGAAGGTCGGCAAGATCGCGATCTTCGACTTCCAGTCCTACGTGGCGGTGGAGCGCACCGTGGTCATGCAGGCACTGCAGCGTTTGAACAACGGCAAGATCAAGGGCCGTTCGCTGCGCGTTCGGGCTTTGTAAACGATCTACCATCCAAAGTAGATCCTTGTGGGAGCGGGCTTGCCCGCGATTGCAATCTGTCAGTTGATATCTTTGTGACTGACACACCGCTATCGCGAGCAAGCTCGCTCCCACATTGGTTTCCGGTGAATTTGAATTTTGTGTGAGGACACCGTTTTGCGCTCTACCGAAGTCGTGATCATTGGCGCCGGCGCCGCAGGGTTGATGTGTGCACTGACCGCCGCCGGGCGCGGGCGTCAGGTGCTGCTGCTCGACCACGCGAACAAGGCCGGCAAGAAAATCCTGATGTCCGGCGGCGGGCGCTGCAACTTCACCAACCTGTACACCGAGCCGGGCAATTTTCTTTCGCAGAATCCGCACTTCTGCAAGTCCGCGCTGGCCCGCTACACCCAGTGGGATTTCATCGGCATGGTCGCCAAGCATGGCGTGCCGTATCACGAGAAAAAACTTGGTCAGTTGTTCTGCGATAACAAATCCAGCGACATCCTCGGCATGCTGCTGGACGAGTGCGATCAGGTCGGCGTCAACCTGCATCTGGACACCTCGATCCAGACCATCGAGAAAGTCGAAAGCGGTTATCTGCTCGACACCACCCTCGGCCAGATCCAGTGCCAGTCGCTGGTGATCGCCACCGGCGGCCTGTCGATCCCGACGTTGGGCGCCACCGGTTTCGGCTATCAGGTCGCCAAACAGTTTGGCCACGAGCTGCTGCCGACCCGCGCCGGGCTGGTGCCGTTCACCATCACCGATCAGCTCAAGGAGCTATGCACCGAGTTGTCCGGCACCTCGGTGGATTGCCTGGTCAGCTGCAACGACCAGAGCTTTCGCGAGAACATTCTGTTCACCCACCGTGGCCTCAGCGGCCCGGCGATTCTGCAGATTTCCTCGTTCTGGGAGCCGGGCGACACCGTCGAGATCAACCTGCTGCCCGACCACGACGCCGCAAGCTGGCTGCAACAGCAAATCGCCGAGCGCCCGAACAGCGAACTGAAAACCCTGCTCGGGGAAATCTTCACCAAGAAGATGGCCAACCTGCTGGCGGACAACTGGTTCGTCTCCAAACCGATGAAGCAATACACCCACGCCGAACTGGCGGACATCGCCGAGAAGCTCGGCAGCTGGAAAGTCGTCCCGGCCGGCACCGAAGGCTACCGCACCGCCGAAGTCACCCTCGGCGGCGTCGACACCCGTGAAGTGTCGTCCAAGACCATGGAATCGCTGAAAAGCCCGGGCCTGTACTTTGTCGGCGAAGTGCTGGATGTCACCGGACATCTGGGCGGCTTCAACTTTCAGTGGGCCTGGGCATCGGGTTACGCGGCAGCGCAATACGTCTGACTTGAAGACCGTGCGGAACACTTTTTGCTGTCGGATGTGATCGGCGCCATTGCGTCGACGTCATTACTGGCTCAATTTAGCGGCATCGCCTCGGAAGGCCTTCGCACTTCATGTCCTCGACCTCGTTTCGTCAGTCTTTGCGGCGCCTGTGGGCGCTGGATAAATTCAGCTACAGCGTGCGGGTGTTCATCGCCCTGACCGGCAGCATGGCGCTGTGTTGGTATCAGGATGAAATGGGGCTGCTGATCCCGTTGTTCCTCGGGATCATCGCCAGCGCCCTGGCCGAGACCGACGACAGCTGGCAGGGCCGCCTCAATGCACTGGCGGTGACGCTGGTGTGTTTCAGCGTCGCGGCACTGTCGGTGGAATTGCTCTTCCCCTACCCCATCGTTTTTGTCATCGCCCTGGCGTTGGCCAGTTTCGGCCTGACCATGCTCGGTGCGCTCGGTGAGCGTTACGGGGCGATTGCCTCAGCGACCCTGATCCTCTCCGTCTACACCATGATCGGCGTCGACCAGCGCGGCGGCGCGGTCACGGATTTCTGGCACGAACCGATGCTGCTGGTGGCCGGTGCCGCGTGGTACGGCTTGCTGTCGGTGCTGTGGCAGGCGATGTTTTCCAACCAGCCGGTGCAGCAGAGCCTGGCGCGGCTGTTCCGTGAACTGGGTTATTACCTGAAGTTGAAAGCCTCGCTGTTCGAGCCGATCCGTCAGTTGGACGTTGAAGCGCGGCGCCTGGAACTCGCGCAACAGAACGGCCGCGTCGTCGCGGCACTGAACAGCGCCAAGGAAATCATTCTCCATCGGGTCGGCAATGGCCGCCCCGGCTCGAAAGTCAGTCGTTACCTCAAGCTGTACTTTCTGGCGCAGGACATCCACGAACGCGCCAGCTCTTCGCACTACCCTTACAACGCACTGGCCGAAGCGTTTTTTCACAGCGACGTACTGTTCCGCTGCCAGCGTCTGTTGCGCCAGCAAGGCAAGGCCTGCCGGGCGCTGGCCGAATCGATCCAGATGCGCCAGCCGTTCGTCTACGACGCCGGTTTTGCCGAAGCCCTGAACGACCTGCACGCCTCCCTCGAACACCTGCGCATCCAGAGCAACCCGGCCTGGCGCGGCCTGTTGCGTTCGCTGCGCGCGCTGGCGGCCAACCTCGGCACCCTCGACCGCTTGCTCAGCGACGCGAGCAACCCCGATGCGCTGGCCGACGCCACCGACAGCAGCCTGCTCGACCGCTCGCCGCGCAACTTCAAGGATGTGCTGACTCGCCTGCGCACCCAACTGACACCGACGTCTTTGTTGTTCCGCCACGCCCTGCGCCTACCGCTGGCGTTGAGCATCGGCTACGGCATGGTGCATCTGATTCACCCGTCGCAGGGGTACTGGATCATCCTCACCACGCTGTTCGTCTGCCAGCCGAACTACGGCGCCACCCGACGCAAGCTCGGCCAGCGGATTCTCGGCACCGCCATCGGCCTGACCATCGCCTGGGCGCTGTTCGATCTGTTCCCCAGCCCACTGGTGCAGTCGTGTTTCGCCATCGCCGCCGGTGTGGTGTTCTTTACCAACCGCACGACCCGCTACACCGTAGCCACCGCGGCAATCACGATCATGGTGCTGTTCTGCTTCAACCAGGTCGGCGACGGCTACGGGCTGTTCGTGCCACGGCTGTTCGATACCCTGCTAGGCAGTCTGATCGCGGGGCTGACCGTATTTCTGTTCCTGCCGGACTGGCAGGGTCGGCGCCTGAACAAGGTGCTGGCCAACACCCTGACCTGCAACAGCATCTACCTGCGCCAGATCATGCAGCAATACGCCGCCGGCAAGCGCGACGACCTCGCCTATCGCCTCGCTCGGCGCAACGCGCACAACGCCGACGCGGCGTTGTCGACCACGCTGGCAAACATGCTGATGGAGCCGGGGCATTTCCGTAAAGAAGCCGATGTAGGTTTCCGCTTCCTGGTGCTGTCGCACACCTTGCTCAGCTACCTGTCGGGCCTTGGCGCGCACCGGGAAACCCAGTTGCCGGCCGAGGTGCGTGAGCATCTGATCGATGGCGCGGGAGTGAAACTGGCCAGCAGCATCGACGAAATCGCCCAGGGTCTGGCGAGCAAAACGCCGATCGCAATCCAGAGCGATGAAGAAGAAGCGCTGGCCAACGAGCTTGAGCAAATGCCCGACGAGATCGACGAAGGCCAGCGACTGGTACAGACGCAACTGGCGTTGATCTGCCGTCAGCTTGGACCGTTGCGGACGCTGGCGGCGCACTTGATCAAGGAGGTTTAAAGCGGTCGCTCGAAGCTCTCCTCTACATGCCGTGCTGCCTCAGCAACCTGTCATAGCTGCCGTCAGCCTTCATCGCCGCAATGGCCTTGTCGAACCCGGCCACGATCTGTGCGTGCTCCGGGTTTTTCAGGCTGACCAGAATGTGCAGGCTGTTTTCGCTCAATGGTTTGGGCAGGAACTCCACCGCGTTGCGCACCTTGGGTGATTCCCGTGCCAGGTAATAACGGGCGACGTATTCGTCTTCAAGGGTCAGCTTGACCCGGTCCGCCGCCAGCATCCGCACGGCCATGGCGAAGTTATGCACAGGAACCTTCTGCAATGCGGTGTCAGCATCGAACGGCGCCGAATAGGCGTAGCCGCGCACGACCGCAACCGGATAAGTGTGCAGCTCTTGCAGGTTGTTGTATTCGATGGGCGTGTCCTTGCGCTTGAGAAAGCGCACGCGGTTGAGCAGGTATTCGTCGGAAAACTGCCCCAGTTTCGTGCGCTCGTCGTTGTACCAGGCGTTGACCAGCACGTCGTAACGCCCCTCGCCAATGCCGAGCATGGCCCGCGCCCATGGCACCTGTTCATAGTCACTCGCATAGCCGGCCCGGGCCAGCGCCGTACTGACGATGTCCGTGGCCAACCCGCCGTTGACCAGCGTGACATCGGTAAAGGGCGGCCAGATGTCGAACACCAGGCGCAGTTTTTCCGCTGCAGCGCTTTGACCCAGCAACAGCAATCCGATCAAAGCCAACGCTCGATGCAATCGCGGCATGCTTGAAAATCCTTAGCGGGCGGGCCGCCCGGCGTGTTTTCAGTCAAAACCCCAAGATCCCCCCAACGGCGAGTCCCAGGCCCTAACATTAGCTCATTGAAGCCGTTGCACAGCGCTTAGCAGCAGATTACACAAAGATGTCGGCACCGCCAGAAGGGAATGATGGCATTTTGGCCTATGTCACAGATTTCTCAGCCATACAGACATATTTCGACGTGGCGCTTAGTATCGGGTGACGACGTTCAAGGAATCGGAAGATGACAATCGAGTGGGTCTGCAAACATCACAGCGATCTGGGGCTGGAACAGCTGTACGCCCTTTTGAAATTGCGCTCGGAAGTGTTCGTGGTCGAACAGCGCTGCGCCTACCTGGACCCCGACGGCCAGGATCTGGACGGTGATACCTGCCATTTGATGGGCTGGGACGGTGATCAACTGGTGGCGTATCTGCGTCTGCTGGACCCGCAATCCCAGGGCGGCGACGTGGTGATCGGCCGAGTGCTGACGGCGCCGGCCGGACGCGGCAAGGGTCTGGGTCACAAGATGATGGAACAGGCGCTGAAACAGGCCGAGAAGCGCTGGCCTGAAGTGCCGATCTATCTGTCGGCCCAGGCGCACTTGCAGGGATACTACGGGCGGTACGGGTTTGTGGTGGCGGGTGAGGAATATCTGGAGGATGACATTCCGCATATTGGTATGCGGCGTTCCTGAAGGCCCCATCGCGAGCAGGCTCGCTCCCACATTTGATTGCATTCCGACTGAAGGAATCGTGTCTTTTGTGGGAGCGAGCCTGCTCGCGATGGCGCCAGCCAAAGCACTGCAAGACTCAGGGATACTCAAGCACAGCCTTGATCTGCCGCAAATTGCGCTCGATCCACCCCCGATCAATCGCCCCCCACTCGCGAATCCGGTAGCGCCCCGTATGGTTGCGCGCGCCTTCTTGCTGTTCGAACTCGCAGACGATATCCAGATCCGCCAGCGCCGCAATGGTGTCCTGCGCCGTGCGCCGGGGCATGCCGGTGACGTCGGTCAGCGCCGGCACGCTGCTGGCCAGGCCGCTGTCGATCAGGTACGCCACGTACAGGCGCCGATAGAAACTGCTCTTGGTCTTGCTCACGTCCATGCCTGCGCTCCGTTTCTTTATTTTTTATTGCATGTCCCGCCACGTCAGGTACACCCGCAGATCGAACTCGATCTGGTGATAGCCCGGCAGCATGTGCTCACATAATTTATAGAACGCCTTGTTGTGGTCCGACTCCTTGAAGTGCGCCAGTTCGTGCACGACGATCATCTTCAGGAACTCCGGCGCGGCCTCCTTGAACAACGAGGCGATGCGAATTTCTTTCTTTGCCTTGAGTTTGCCGCCCTGCACCCGTGACACCGTGGTGTGCAGGCCGAGTGCGCGATGGGTCAGGTCGAGGCGGTTGTCGAACAAGACCTTGTCGATAGCCGGCGCGTTGCGCAGGAATTCTTGCTTGAGATCCAGCGCATAGCCATACAACGCCTTGTCGCTCTGCACATCGTGGCGGCCTGGATAGCGTTGATTCAGGTAATCGCCGAGGCGGTCTTCGGCAATCAATCGGCGCACCTGATCCTGCAATGGCGCGGGATAGGCCTGGAGGTATTTCAACGCAGTCATGGGCGGCACGGGTCATGAAAAGGCCGCCAGTGTAGCGAATTCAACCGGCCAGCGCGCTCCAGTCGAAAGGCTCGGCAAACCGCGAGGTGTCCTCGGCGACCAACGGCCGCGCCACCAGGAACCCCTGCACATATTCACAGCCGTGGGCTTGCAGCCATTGGTATTGCTCGAGGGTTTCCACGCCTTCGGCGATCACCAGCAAGCCGTATTCCTTGCCCAGCGCGATAACACTGCGCACCAGCGAAGCGTCCCGGGTCGAGTCGGGCAATCGGGCGATCAAGTGGCGATCGAGCTTGAGCGTGTCCAGATCCAGGTCCCGCAAATGCGAGAGCGAGCACGAGCCGGAACCGAAATCGTCCAGCGCCACCCGCACCCCGAGATTGCGCAGCAGCTTCAGTTGTTTGCGGGTTTCGTCCGGATTGACCGTCAAGGCCTCTTCCGTGACCTCCACTTCCATCTGCTGCGGCTGCAAGCCGTGACGTTCCAGCACCTGGCGCAATTCGGTCACCAGATTCGGCAGGCCGAACTGGGTGTTGCTCAGGCTCACGCCGATCACCAGATCCTGGTCGAACTCCGCCTCCCAGGCCTTACGCTGCCCGGCGCTGCGATGATAGATCCAGCTGCCGAGCCGACTGATCAACGTGGCCTCTTCCAACAACGGCAGGAACAACCCCGGCGGGACATCGCCGACACTCGGATGCTGCCAGCGCAGCAACGCCTCGAAACCGCGAATCCTGCCGTCGCCAATCGCCACCTGCGGCTGATACACCAGATTGAAATCGCGGTTCTCGATGGCGGTGCGCACGCTTTCTTCCAGCATCAGCCGTGAACGGGCGCGGCCGTTCATTTCATGATCGTAGAAGCGATACTGCTGACGTCCGGCCCGCTTGGCCTCGTACATGGCGATGTCCGAGGCGCGCATCAAGCCATCAAGGTTATTGCCGCAATCCGGGTACGTGGCGATGCCGATACTGGCACCCAGCGCGATATCCAGCCCTTCAATCTGCTGACAGATCGACACCCGTTCGATGAGCTTCTCGGCAATCTTCGCCGCCTGCTCGGGAAACTCCAGGTCCAGCAACGCGGTGAATTCATCACCGCCCATCCGCGCCAGAATGTCGAATGGCCGCAGGCAGGCTTTCAGTTGTTCGGAGACCCAGCGCAACACCCGGTCGCCGGCATCGTGGCCGAGGGAATCGTTGACCCGTTTGAAGCCGTCGAGATCGAGGTACATCAGCACCCAACTGCTGTCTGTGCGCTCACCGCGTAACAGCAGGTTTTCCACCGTCTGGTAGAAGCCGCGACGATTGAGCAACCCGGTCAGCGGATCGGTGACGGCCTGAAACTCTAGCTGTTGATGCAGATGACGCACCACCGACATGTCCAGCACCGTCACCACCATCGCGTGCTGTTCACTCGGCAACGCGGCGCAGGACAGCGCCACCGGCACCTGCTGACCCGGTACGGTTCGCAGCAGCGCGTCATGTAAACGCAGCGTCTCGCCACGTTTGTAACTGGCGTAAAACTCGGAATCAGCCCACAGCGGAATGTGCGGCTTCTGCAGGAAATCGAGAAATTCCTGACCTTCCAGCTCCTTCACCGGCGCATTCAACAAACGGGAAATCGCCGGGTTGGCGAAGCGGATCAAGCCATCCTCGGCCAGCACCAGAATGCCTTCAGCGGCGTTATCCAGCACTGAAGCATTGAAGGCCCGCGCCGACTCCAGGTCCTGACTCAAACGCTGCAGCGCCCGGCGATTGCGCTGGTGCTCCAGCAACGCCTGGACTTTCGGCTTGAGGATTTGCGGGTCGAACGGTTTGAACAGGTAATCCACCGCGCCACTGGCATAGCCCTTGATCACGGCGTCCTGGGACTGCTCGTTGGCGGTGAGAAAAATGATGGGCGTAAGCCGTGTTCGCTGGCTGCCGCGCATCAGGCGCGCGACTTCGAAACCGTCCATGCCCGGCATCTGTACATCCAGCAGCACCAGGTCGATGTCGTGTTCGAGCAAAAGGTTGAGCGCTTCGAAACCGGAAGCGGCGGTCATGACCTGCCAGTCCTGACGCTGCAGCAAGGCGCGCATGCTGATCAGGTTTTCAGGGTAATCATCAACGATCAAAAGGACGGAGCTGCCTTCACCTGGCTGGGTTTGCGCGCATTCCATGCTGCTTCTCTTGTCGGGACATCCTAACGGGACGCGGCCGGTTTCTCGTGAAAACCGTACTCTTGCTGAGCCTTCACTCTAGTCCGGGATATGCAAAAGCAGTAGCTGTCATCAAGCCATCATGTAATCAAACTCATGAGTAGCCGACTAACGGTCACCCCTGCAGCCCAAGGAAACCGGGAAACATGGCATTTCGACAGGATGTTGGCGCCAATCATCCGCCAGACGGCCGTTAACAAAAAATCCCTCTACGCTTATAAAGGCCGCCCCCAAGAGGCGCGGGCCAGAGCGTCTCGCACGTGCGTGCAGCAAAAACAGAGTGGAAGAACCGACATGATCGACCTCGCAACCTGGAACCTCAGCGTTCCCGTTGGCAGCCCGCCGCAAACCGTCGAAACCTCCCGGCTGGTGAACGGCTTCAAGGATCAGTACTTCCATTCCGACACCGGCACCCTGTTTTTCTGGTCCCCGGTGACCGGTTCGAAAACCGAAAACGCCATCTACCCGCGCACCGAACTGCGCGAAACCTACAGCAACGGCACGTTGCGCAACTGGTACTACCCGGACGCCGACAACCTGCTGCGCGCGACCCTCGCGGTCAACAAGGTGCCCAGCTCCGGCAAGATCGTCATCGGCCAGATCCACGCCTATGAAAGCCAGAAGCCGCTGGTGAAACTGGAGTATCAATACAAGAGCAAACTGGAGTCCGGCAACCTGGTGATCAAGGTGCGGATGCACCCGGATGATGACGAAGGCCGGGTGATTACCCTGGCGACCGGGATCAAACTGGATCGCGAGTTCAACTACCTCATTCACCTGAGCCCCGGTGGCGCGCTGGGCATCAGCGCAGCCGGGTACCAGTGGGATTCGCAGATCAGCGCGACCTGGCGCAACAGGCCGCTGTATTTCAAGGCCGGCGTGTATGTGCAGGACAACACCGGGTACACCAGCGAGGGTGGGCAGGTGACGTTCTCAAAACTGGACATTGACCACAACAAATAACCTGTGGGAGCTGCGGTGCGACGATTCGACTTGCCAGCGATGGCGGCTGCGGCAGCGCTGATATTTAAACGGTTATGTTTAAACCAGCCCGGCGCAACGTCCCGAAGCCTACAACGGCTTGCGTCGCGGCCTACCGCTGCGCCAGAATCCGCCGGCTTGTGCGCCTGGAGGGCCATCGGTAACTTGATTCGGGTCACTGATTCGCAGTGATCGGGTTTAGTAGCCCGTGGTGTTTTCAGTCAGGTGCAACACGCTGTCCATCAGACATTCCAGTCTGACTGTGATGGTGGCTGTGCGCAGGGCGCTTCGGCGCGCCGGTCAATGCTGAATACTCCCCGGTCTACTAACCTGCGCACAGCTGCCACCCTTCTTTTAGTAGGGAAGGACCGGCAGCTCCTTACAGGAGTTTTCAGCATATGTTCAAACCTACGCCTAACCCGCCAGAAACCGATCCGGCCTCCCCCTACGATCCCCTCGACCCCAAAAAACTCAACGAAGCCGCCGAACGCGCCCTCGACCACTACCTCTGCCCCGGCGCCCGCGTCATGGCCACGGTCAACGAACCCGCCCCCATGTTCCTCGCCAACCCCGCCTACAACACCGAATCCCTGCTGGCCAACGCCAGCGAAACCCTCGGCTCCGCCAGCGAAATGCTCAACAACTTCGCCGCGATTCTCCCGCCCTCCCACCGCAAGACCGCGCTGGGCATCGCGCAAGTGGTGATGCTGGGGGAATTGGCGGTGAGTCAGGCGTTGGATCACGTCGAGCCAAAAATGTAATCACTGAACGGCAAGCGAGAAACCAAAGAACCCACCCATGGCGGGTTCTTTGGTTGATCCCATTGTTTGAACCATTTCTTATCAAAAAATGTGAAAAGCCGCCCGCTCAATCCTGTTTCGATATTGCCGAACTGAATAACGCGCAATTCAAAAAATTATAAAAAACTGTCAACTTTGACAGTTTTCAGTTAACAAAAAAAATTCAATCTTATGCAACACCCCTCCAGGAGATTGAAAAAATGAGTGACTCACAGATTCAGCCAAAAATCTATTATACGGTTGACGCCCCAATCAGTGCCGTGGTTTCAGAAAATGGAAGATTAAAAGTTGTGGACGGTGAAATCGAGTCCATTGATGGGCAACAACGACTTGTAGTGATAAGGGATACTACAAACATTAAAAAAACAGTGAAAATCGAAAACATAAAAAAATTGAATCTTGATGAAAAATTTTATGATAAGGCTCTTATAGTCAGCAAATTCCACAACAATGGAAGTGGATATTTTACAATACACGACCCGAATGATACGGGGAACGACCTGTCAAAACCGCCCCAACAACCCCAACAACCCCAACAACCCCAAAACCCCGTATTTCCATCTTTAGGATCTTTGATCACTATTGATCCTTACGGTACAGCCTTTATCGATGCAAACTATATAATATATGGATTAGTCCCATCCATTAGAGGAGGCGGAAGTACCTATCAGGCTCCTGCAGATATTAGGCCTGTTAAGAAGGACCAAATACTTCCACCTCCTACTCACATCTTAATTGATTTAACATCCACACAAGAATAACAACCCAACAGCATGAAAGGTGAACGTCATGGCAACTCCCAGCACCCCTCCTCCATTCTTCATTGCGCAAGCTTTGCAATCTCCTGAGCTTCTTCCCCCTGGAACGCCGGGAGCCAACGGAAATATTCTGCCGGCCGGTTTTCAAAGAAATCTCGGCCCCTATAAAAAGGCTTCGGGAACACGCTTCATTTTTCCACCCACACCAAACGTTGTTCCTGGCAGCCTCCTCACAATATATGCAGACCTCGTCATGTTACCTAATGGCCAACCTTACAGCCCGTCACAGCCAACAATTACATTTGCTCCGGTGACGATCACCTCCCCGAACTCTGCAACTATGTTTAACCTGCCATATGAAGATACCAAAAATAATATCCAGGGTTTTAGAAACGATCCTGGCTATGAAATCTGGGCAGAAATATCGCTTGCAAACGTGGTTTACGCGGTCACTCGTTCTTGCTACGCATTCTGGTGTTAGGTTCTGTACGCCCCCGATAAGGACCCGATAGACGATAAGCAAAGTACGATAAGGGGACGGATGTATTTATTGAAATAATGTAATCTCTGCAAGCGAGAAACCAAAAAACCCACCCATGGTGGGTTCTTTGGTTGATCCCATTGCTTGAACCATTTCTTATCAAAAAATGTGAAAAGCCACCCACCCAATCCTGTTTCGATATTGCCGGACTGAATAACACCCAATTCAAAAAATCATAAAAAACTGTCAACTCTGACAGTTTCAGTTAACAAGAAAAAATTCAATCTTATGCAACACCCCTCCAGGAGATTGAAAAAATGAGTGACTCACAGATTCAGCCAAAAATCTATTATACGGTTGGCGCCCCATTCAGTGGCGTGATATCAGAAAATGGAATATTAAAAGTTGTGGAGGGTGAAATCGAGTTCATTGATGAGCAACAACGAACTGTAATGCTAAGATTAGATACTACAAACATTAGAAAAACAGTGAACATCGAAAACATAAAAGTAGCGGTGCTTGGTGCAGGCGCTTTTAGTAATGCTCAGATAGTCAGCAAATTTCAAAAAGATGCAAATGGAGGTTATACAATACCCAACCTGGTTGATCTGTTGAACTTCCCGCCACCCCAACTATCCCATTTACCCGAAACCCCTGTAGTTCGATCTTTAGAATCTTCGCTCGCTAATCCTGACGTTGAATACTATCTAATCGATGGAAACGATATAATATTTAGTTTAGACCCATTCATTAGAATCGGACATTTCTATCAGGCTCCTACAACTATTAGATCTTTTAAGAAGGACCTAGAACTTTCATCTCCCGCTTGCATCTTAATTGATTTAACATCCACACAAGAATAACAACCCAACAGCATGAAAGGTGAACGTCATGGCAACTCCCACCACCCCTCCTCCATTCTTCATTGCGCCAGCTTTGCAATCTCCTGATTTTCTTGCCGCTGGAACGCCGGGAGCCAACGGAAATATTCTGCCAGCTGGTTTTCAGAGAAATCCCGGCCCTTATAAAAAGGCTTCGGGAACACGCTTCATTTTTCCACCCACACCAAACGTTGTTCCTGGCAGCCTCCTCACAATATATGCAGACCTCGTCATGGCACCTAATGGCCAACCTTATAGCCCGTCACCGCCAACAATTATATTTGCACCGGTGACGATCACCTCCCCGAACTCTGCAACTGTGTTTAGCCTGCCATATAGAGATAACAATACTCAAACGGAGGGTTTTGGAAACGATCCTGGTTATGAAATCTGGGCAGAAATATCGCTTGCAAACGTGGTTTACGCGGTCACTCGTTCTTTCTATGGCTTCTGGTTTCCCTAGGTTCTGTACGCCCTCCTTCGATAAGGACCCGATAGACGACAAGCAAAGATACGATAAGAGGACGGATGTATTTATTGAAAAATGTAATCACTGATCTGCAAGCGAGAAACCAAAGAACCCACCCATGGCGGATTCTTTGGTTGACCCCATTGCTTGAACCATTTCTTATCAAAAAATGTGAAAAGCCACCCACTCAATCCTGTTTCGATATTGCAGGACTGAATAACGCGCAATTCAAAAAATCATAAAAAACTGTCAACTCTGACAGTTTTCAGTTAACAAAAAAAATTCAATCTTATGCAACACCCCTCCAGGAGATTGAAAAAATGAGTGACTCACAGATTCAGCCAAAAATCATTTGTATGCCTGGCGCCAGAATCGTTGTCGCGGTATCAGAAAATAACAAATTAAAAGTACGGAAAGGTAAAATCGAGTCCGTTGAAGAGGAACTACAAACTATAAATATAACTTCAGCCACTACAAACATTACAAACACAGTAAAGATCGAAAACATAAAACAAGTGATGCTTGATGCAAGCTCTCTTGATGATGCTCGTATAGTCAGAAAATTTCAAAAAGATGAAAAAGGATATTATAAAATTCCCGGCCCGGCTGATCTGAGTAACGTCCTGCAAGAATCGCTCCGACTAAACCAACTACCCAACCCCCTCCTATCTCAACTATACGGATCGGACGATGATGTTGATATTCAAGAATTTTCAGTTGTGCCCGTTGGAGTACCAAGCTTTGCAAGCGAATTCACACCCATTCAGACTACTAAACTGTTAATTCTCTTAGAAAAACCTGACACTTCTACCCTCCCTGAAAAAATGAGCGACTCAAACATTCAGCCAAAAATTATTTGTATGCCTGGCGCCAAAATCGTTGTCGTGGTATCAGAAAATAACAAATCAAAAGTACTGGAAGGTAAAATCGAGTCCGCTGAAGAGAAACTACAAACTATAAAGATAACTTCACCGACTACAAACATTACAAACACAGTGAAGATCGAAAACATAAAAAAATTGAGTATTGATGAAGAAATTTATAGTAGCCTTACTATAGTCGGCGAACCTCATGAAGATTATTATTCAATACACGACCCGGATAATCCGGGGAACGTCCTGCTAAATCCGCACCATTCCTCAGACTTTCCGATCCTTATTAATCCTGACAACATACACTTTTTAACCGAAGGCAGATCCCTTACAAGCGAATTTAGTCTCATTCGGACTGCTAAACTGTTCATTCTCTTAGAAGGAACTAAAACTTCTACCCTCACCTAATCAAAGGGGACAATCAAGCAGCAGCCGCTGTTTAGTAAATATATCCGTTCTCTTCTCGCCGTTTGCTCTGGCTTTTGGATAGCCTCATGACCCGAGAATATCGTCGCCCATAAAAAATCCGCCTCTCGGCGGATTTTTCATTCAATCGGCTAAACACCCAGTTTCAATTGACCTTGGCGTTCAACTCACCCTTCAGATAACGCTGATACATGTTTTCCAGCGAGATCGGCTTGATCTTCGAAGCGTTGCCAGCAGTGCCGAACGCTTCGTAACGAGCGATACAGACATCGCGCATTGCTTTTACGGTTTCCCCAAAGAACTTACGCGGGTCGAATTCGCTCGGGTTGGTGGCCATCAGGCGACGCATGGCGCCGGTGGATGCCAGACGCAGGTCGGTGTCGATGTTGACCTTGCGCACGCCGTGCTTGATGCCTTCGACGATTTCTTCAACCGGTACGCCGTAGGTTTCTTTGATGTCGCCGCCGTACTGGTTGATGATCGCCAGCCACTCTTGTGGAACCGACGAGGAACCGTGCATCACCAGGTGGGTGTTCGGGATGCGTTTGTGGATTTCCTTGATGCGGTCGATGGCCAGCACGTCGCCGGTAGGCGGCTTGGTGAACTTGTAGGCGCCGTGGCTGGTGCCGATGGCGATGGCCAGGGCGTCGACCTGAGTCTTTTTGACGAAGTCAGCAGCTTCTTCCGGGTCGGTCAGCATCTGGCTGTGATCCAGAACGCCTTCGGCGCCGATGCCGTCTTCTTCACCGGCCATGCCGGTTTCCAGGGAACCCAGGCAGCCCAGCTCGCCTTCAACCGATACGCCGCAGGCGTGAGCCATGGCCACGGTTTGCTGGGTCACGCGGACGTTGTATTCGTAGTCGGTCGGGGTCTTGCCGTCTTCGCCGAGGGAGCCGTCCATCATCACCGAGCTGAAGCCCAGTTGAATGGAACGCTGGCAGACGTCAGGGCTGGTGCCGTGGTCCTGGTGCATGCACACCGGGATGTGCGGGAATTCTTCGATCGCCGCCAGGATCAGGTGACGCAGGAACGGGGCACCGGCGTATTTGCGGGCACCGGCCGAAGCCTGGACGATCACCGGGGAGTCCGTCTTGTCAGCGGCTTCCATGATGGCGCGCATCTGCTCAAGGTTGTTGACGTTGAAGGCTGGAACGCCGTAACCGAACTCGGCTGCGTGGTCCAGCATCTGGCGCATGCTGATAAGTGCCATTGTGTGTCTCTCTCCCGGTTTGGGTCGTTAATCGTGCCAGCCTGCCGGAGCGGCGGCGGCTATTCAAGTGATTGCAGATCGGGGGTTGAGGCCCGGTCTGGTGATTCGATACAGCAAATTCTGTTTTATTCGGCTTTGCAGCCCCGGCCGATCAGATCATTGGTGGCGACCCAGTAGACCAGGCCTTCATTACCCTTGATGTGAAACGCCAGCATGTTGTCGCTGTACAAAGCGCCCGAGGCGCCCGGCTCTTCTTTCAGGCGATAGACCTGATCGCCACCGCCCAGCCGTACATCGACTTCCTTCTGGCCGGCGTCGGTGTAGCGCCACAGCACCTTGGCCTGGCTGTCGCAGGTCCAGGTGGTCCAGTTGTCCACAGGGGCGGACGACTGGAACGGGTTCCACTGCGCGCAACCACCCAACAATCCCAGCGCCGCAACGGCGATCAAGCCTTTCATCCGTGTTCCTCAACCGGCAGCACACGCCGCCGGCCCTGAGTTAAAGAGTCAGACCGGTCAAGGGCAACCATGTTCCTTGGCCGGGGTTTGCGTCTCGTATTTGTCCAGGCCTTCCGGCCCCGAGCGCTTGTTCAGCACCGGGTTGGTTTCGGCCTGCCAGTCGGCCTGGTAGCAGCCTTTACGGTCCTCGCCGGGTGCCGGCTCGGGCGCAGCCTTCGGATGACTCCCGCAGGCTGCCAATGTACCGGTCAGCAACAACAGCGCTAGCGACTTGACCATCTGAACACTCCTTTGCCTGGCCAAACGGGCGGCCTCAGGCCTTGGCCCGGCTTTCCAGGACCTCAACGGCCGGCAGCACCTTGCCTTCGACGAATTCGAGGAACGCGCCACCGCCGGTGGAAATGTAGGAGATCTTTTCAGCCACGCCATATTTATCGATGGCCGCCAGGGTGTCGCCACCGCCGGCAATCGAGAACGCTGCGCTTTCGGCGATGGCCTCGGCCAGCACTTTGGTGCCGTTGCCGAACTGGTCGAACTCGAACACACCGACCGGGCCGTTCCACAGGATGGTTTTCGAAGATTTCAGCAGCTCGGCGAAGTTGGCCGCGGTTTGCGGGCCGATGTCGAGGATCATGTCGTCAGTTGCCACATCACCGATCAGTTTCACGGTCGCTGCAGCACTTTCGGCGAATTCCTTGGCAACCACCACGTCCACCGGCAGCGGCACGCTGACCTTGGCGGCGATGGCGCGGGCGGTGTCCAGCAGGTCCGGCTCGTACAGCGACTTGCCGACCGGGTGACCGGCTGCCGCGAGGAAAGTGTTGGCGATGCCGCCGCCGACGATCAGTTGATCGCAGATCTGGCTCAGGCTGTTCAGCACGTCGAGTTTGGTCGAGACCTTGGAACCGGCAACGATGGCCGCCATCGGTTTGGCCGGGTTGCCCAGGGCCTTGCCCAGTGCATCCAGCTCAGCGGCCAGCAGCGGGCCGGCAGCGGCCACTTTGGCGAACTTGGCCACACCGTGGGTCGAACCTTCGGCGCGGTGAGCAGTACCGAAAGCGTCCATCACGAACACGTCGCACAGGGCGGCGTATTGCCGGGCCAGTTCGTCGGCGTTCTTTTTCTCGCCCTTGTTGAAGCGCACGTTTTCGAACAGCACGATGTCGCCGGCCTTGACGTCAACGCCGCCCAGGTAGTCAGCCACCAGCGGCACTTCGCGGCCCAGGGCCTTGCTCAGGTAGTCGGCGACTGGCTTGAGGCTGTTTTCGGCGGAGAACTCGCCTTCGGTCGGACGACCCAGGTGCGAGCAGACCATCACCGCTGCGCCTTTTTCCAGGGCCAGCTTGATGGTCGGCAGCGAAGCCAGGATACGCGCATCGCTGGTGACAACACCGTCCTTGACTGGGACGTTGAGGTCTTCGCGGATCAATACGCGCTTACCTTGCAGATCGAGGTCGGACATCTTCAACACGGTCATGGGTCGCACTTCCTACGGTTTTTTTGAAGTCGCTGTCTGCAGATAGTGTTCTGCAACATCCAGCATTCGGTTGGCAAAACCCCATTCGTTGTCGAACCAGGCCAGGATGTTCACCAGCCGTGGGCCGGAAACGCGGGTCTGACTGGCATCGACGATGGCCGAATGTGGGTCATGGTTGAAATCACAGCTTGCGTGAGGCAGTTCGGTGTAGGCCAAAAGACCTTTGAGCGGGCCGCTGGTGGCGGCGTCGCGCAGGATCCGGTTGACCTCATCGGCGTCGGTGTCACTCGCAGTCTGCATCGTGATGTCGAGGCAGGACACGTTGACCGTCGGCACGCGTACGGCTTTGGCCTGGATTCGCCCGGCAAGTTCCGGCAGCAGGCGCTCGATGCCCCGCGCCAGACCGGTGGACACCGGGATCACCGACTGGAACGCCGAACGGGTGCGGCGCAAGTCTTCGTGGTGATAGGCGTCGATGACCGGCTGATCGTTCATCGCCGAGTGGATCGTGGTGATCGACACGAATTCCAGGCCGATCGCCTTGTCCAGCAGACGCAGCAGCGGCACGCCGCAGTTGGTGGTGCAGGAAGCGTTGGACACCAGCAACTCTTCGCCGGTCAGGCAATCCTGATTGACGCCGTAAACGATGGTGGCGTCGACATCCGCCTCGCTGGCCATCGGCTGCGAGAACAGCACACGCGGCGCGCCAGCGTCGAGGAAACGCTGGCCGTCTTCACGGGTGTGCCAGGCGCCGGAGCATTCGAGCACCAGATCGACGCCCAGCGACGCCCAATCGATGCCTTCAGGGGTGGCACTGCGCAGGACTTTCACGCAGTTGCCATTGATATGCAGACAATCGCCGTCGACCTTCACTTCGCCGGGGAACCGACCGTGAGTGGAGTCGAAGCGTGTCAGGTATTCGATGCTGGCCATGTCGGCCAGATCGTTGATCGCGACAATCTCGAAGCCAGCCTTCTCGCCTCGCTCGAACAACGCACGCAAGACGCAACGACCAATCCGGCCGTAGCCGTTGAGTGCAACTTTGTAGGGACGCGGTTGAGGCATGGGGTTCTCGATTACCGTGGTGTATCAGTCAGAGCGATGTTGCCCGACCGACCGCCATCGCGGGCAAGCCCGCTCCCACAAGGATCTACATCGCCCATGTGGGAGCGGGCTTGCCCGCGATGGTGTCAGTTAAGACGACACCTGATCTGTATCAGTCTTCCAGCAGCTCTTCAGCCTGACCCAGGATGTTTTCCAGGGTGAAGCCGAACGCTTCGAACAGTGCCGAAGCCGGAGCCGATTCGCCGTAGGTGGTCATGCCGATCACGCGACCTTCCAGACCCACGTACTTGAACCAGAAGTCGGCGTGAGCCGCTTCGATCGCGATACGCGCACCGACCTGCAACGGCAGGACCGATTGCTTGTAGCTGGCGTCCTGGGCATCGAACACGCTGGTGCATGGCATGGAAACCACGCGCACCTTGCGGCCCTGTGCGGTCAGTTTGTCGAAGGCCTGAACGGCCAGACCGACTTCCGAACCGGTGGCGATCAGAATCAGCTCAGGCTCGCCCGCGCAGTCCTTCAGCACGTAGCCACCACGGCTGATGTCGGCGATCTGGCCGGCGTCGCGGGTCTGATGCTGCAGGTTCTGACGGGAGAAGATCAGCGCCGACGGGCCGTCCTTGCGCTCCAGGGCATTTTTCCAGGCCACCGCCGATTCAACGGCATCGGCCGGACGCCAGGTGTCGAGGTTCGGCGTGCTGCGCAGGCTGGTCAGTTGCTCGATCGGCTGGTGCGTCGGGCCGTCTTCGCCCAGACCGATGGAGTCGTGGGTGTAGACGTGGATCACGCGCTGCTTCATCAGGGCGGACATGCGCACAGCATTGCGGGCGTATTCCATGAACATCAGGAAGGTCGCGCCGTAAGGCACCAGACCGCCGTGCAGGGCGACGCCGTTCATGATGGCGGTCATGCCGAACTCACGCACGCCGTAGTACATGTAGTTGCCGCTGGCGTCCTCGGCGCTGACGCCTTTGCAACCTTTCCACAGGGTCAGGTTGGAACCGGCCAGGTCCGCCGAGCCGCCCAGCATTTCCGGCAGCAGCGGACCGAACGCGTTCAGGGTGTTCTGGCTGGCTTTACGGCTGGCGATGGTTTCGCCCTTGGTCGCGACGTCCGCGATGTAGGCATCGGCCTTTTCGGAGAAATCGGCCGGCAA
Source organism: Pseudomonas sp. BW7P1 (assembly GCF_024981055.1). Taxonomy (NCBI): domain Bacteria; kingdom Pseudomonadati; phylum Pseudomonadota; class Gammaproteobacteria; order Pseudomonadales; family Pseudomonadaceae; genus Pseudomonas; species Pseudomonas sp. BW7P1. The sequence goes on from NZ_CP103374.1 coordinate 5,859,816, forward strand.
CTCGCCGCTCAGGCGACGGATCAGTTCGTTGGCTTCGGTCGGGAATGCGACGGAGTAGGCAGCGAAACGCTGATCCCACTCGGCTTCGACCGCACGGCCCTTTTCCTTGGCATCCCATTCGGCGTAGATGTCGGCCGGGATTTCGAACGGACCGTGGTTCCAGTTCAGCGCCTGACGGGTCAGGGCGATCTCCGCGTCACCCAGCGGGGCGCCGTGGCAATCTTCCTTGCCCTGCTTGTTCGGCGAACCGAAACCGATGGTGGTCTTGCAGCAGATCAGGGTCGGCAGCGGGCTCTTGCGAGCGGTCTCGATGGCGGTCTTGATCTCTTCCGGATCGTGACCGTCGACGTTGCGGATCACCTGCCAGTTGTAGGATTCGAAACGCTTCGGCGTGTCATCGGTGAACCAGCCTTCGACTTCGCCGTCGATGGAAATGCCGTTGTCATCGTAGAAGGCGATCAGCTTGCCCAGGCCCAAAGTGCCGGCCAGGGAAGCGACTTCGTGGGAAATGCCTTCCATCATGCAGCCATCACCCAGGAACACGTAGGTGTGGTGGTCGACGATGTTGTGGCCGGGACGGTTGAACTGCGCGCCCAGGACCTTTTCAGCCAGGGCGAAGCCCACGGCGTTGGCCAGGCCCTGACCCAGCGGGCCGGTGGTGGTTTCAACGCCCGGGGTGTAACCGAATTCCGGGTGGCCCGGGGTACGGCTGTGCAGTTGACGGAACTGCTTCAGGTCGTCGATCGACAGGTCGTAACCGGTCAGGTGCAGCAGCGAGTAGATCAACATCGAGCCGTGACCGTTGGACAGCACGAAGCGGTCACGGTCGGCGAACGATGGATTGCTCGGGTTGTGCTTGAGGTAGTCGCGCCAAAGCACTTCGGCGATATCTGCCATACCCATGGGGGCACCGGGATGGCCGCTGTTGGCTTTTTGCACGGCATCCATGCTGAGGGCACGAATGGCGTTGGCACGCTCACGACGGCTAGGCATCGCTGATCTCCTGGGTGTGAATGGATTGAAACGGAAAAAAGGAGGGCATTTTCCCTCACCCGAGCGCCTCGGGGCAATGACAGATAGTCATCCGGAGGCGTTTTTCCCATGGATAACATCGGTTTCGGTTGATGAAACCTTTCCGCTGTTCGTTTGTAGAGCTGACCGGTCCGTGAGAAGTGCCATCCATCGAGCAATATCAAAACTTTTTGATATTGCCCTTGCGGTGTTTTTCGGCCATCACTAGACTGCGGCCCTATGAATTTACGTGTGCCTTCCATTCGCCATGACGATTGCGACGAGCTGGCGGCCCTGTGCAAGGCCGGCGGCGATCCGCTGCGGCTGAATGTATTGCGCGCCCTGGCCAACGATTCGTTCGGCGTACTGGAGCTGGCACAGATTTTCGGTATCGGTCAGTCCGGCATGAGCCACCACCTGAAGGTGCTGGCACAGGCGGATCTGGTGGCCACCCGCCGCGAAGGCAACGCGATTTTCTATCGCCGCGCCCTGCCCCATACCGAGCTGCTGGGCGGCAAGTTGCACAGCGCCCTGTTAGAAGAAGTCGACAATCTGGCGCTGCCGGACGATGTGCAGGCACGCATTGGCCAGGTCCACGGACAACGGGCTGCTGCCAGCCAGGACTTTTTCGCCCGGGTCGCGGAAAAATTCCGCGCTCAGCAGGACTTGATTGCCGGACTCCCGCAGTACCGTGACAGCGTGCTGGCCCTGCTCGACAAACTGAATTTCGATGGTGCAGCCTCGGCCATCGAAGTCGGCCCCGGCGATGGAGCATTCCTGCCGGAACTGGCACGCCGCTTCGGCACCGTAACCGCACTGGACAACAGCGCGGCGATGCTCGAACTGGCGCGACAGGTGTGTGAACGTGAAAAGCTGACTAACGTCAGCCTGCGATTGGCCGATGCATTGAATGGCACAAGCCTTCAGGCCGATTGCGTGGTATTGAACATGGTGTTGCACCATTTCGCTGCGCCGGCCGAAGCGCTCAAGCACATGGCCGGCCTGCTGCAACCGGGCGGTAGCCTGCTCGTGACAGAGTTATGCAGCCACAACCAGAGTTGGGCCAGGGAGGCCTGCGGTGATCTGTGGTTGGGGTTTGAACAGGACGATCTGGCCCGTTGGGCCACCGCTGCGGGACTCGTTCCCGGGGAAAGCCTCTATGTAGGCTTACGTAATGGTTTCCAGATCCAGGTCCGCCACTTTCAGCGGCCGTCTGGCGACACTCACCATCGGTAAATTCAGGAAAACATCGAGATGAGCGAATACTCCCTCTTCACCTCCGAGTCCGTGTCTGAAGGGCATCCGGACAAAATCGCCGACCAGATTTCCGATGCAGTGCTGGACGCCATCATCGCCCAGGACAAGCACGCACGCGTGGCCGTGGAAACCCTGGTCAAGACTGGCGTGGCCATCGTGGCCGGTGAAGTGACTACCAGCGCATGGGTCGACCTGGAACAGATCGTTCGTGACGTGATCTGCGACATCGGTTACACCAGCTCCGACGTCGGCTTCGACGGCGCTACCTGCGGCGTGATGAACATCATCGGCAAGCAGTCCCCTGACATCAACCAGGGCGTTGACCGTGCCAAGCCTGAAGACCAGGGCGCCGGCGACCAGGGCCTGATGTTCGGCTACGCCAGCAACGAAACCGACGTGCTGATGCCGGCACCGATCACCTTCTCGCACCAGCTGGTACAGCGCCAGGCCGAAGCCCGCAAATCGGGTCTGCTGCCATGGCTGCGTCCGGACGCCAAGTCGCAAGTGACCTGCCGTTACGAAGGCGGCAAGGTTGTCGGCATCGACGCCGTGGTGCTGTCGACCCAGCACAACCCTGAAGTGTCGTACAACGACCTGCGCGAAGGCGTGATGGAGCTGATCGTCAAGCACGTACTGCCTGCAGAACTGCTGAGCAAGGACACCCAGTTCCACATCAACCCGACCGGCCAGTTCATCATCGGCGGCCCGGTAGGCGACTGCGGTCTGACCGGTCGCAAGATCATCGTCGACAGCTACGGCGGCATGGCCCGTCACGGCGGCGGCGCGTTCTCCGGCAAGGACCCATCCAAGGTTGACCGTTCGGCTGCCTACGCCGGCCGTTACGTTGCCAAGAACATCGTGGCTGCCGGCCTGGCCGAGCGTTGCGAGATCCAGGTTTCCTACGCGATCGGTGTGGCCCAGCCTACCTCGATCTCGCTGAACACCTTCGGCACCGGCAAGATCAGCGATGACAAGATCATCAAACTGGTCCGCGAAGTGTTCGACCTGCGTCCATACGCAATCACCACCATGCTCGACCTGCTGCACCCGATGTACCAGGACACCGCAGCCTACGGCCACTTCGGTCGTACTCCGCAGACCAAGACTGTTGGCGAAGACACCTTCTCCACTTTCACCTGGGAAAAAACCGACCGCGCCGACGCCCTGCGTTCGGCAGCCGGCCTGTAAGACTTCCCTGGCGGCACAAAAAGCCCCGCACGGTTCGCGCCGTGCGGGGCTTTTTCATGGCCGCGAAACACCCGGCAAAACAGCCACCCGGCCCGATTGAAAATCCGGGCTAGCCTTCAGGTATCTCCCTGAGCAAGGACGCTCACGATGCTTGCCATATCGCGCCTGTCTGGTTTTTTCCTGCTGTTTTCCATCCACCTCGGCGCCTTCGCTGACGATTGCCCGGACTGGGCTGCCGACCGGGCCCGAAGCGAAATCGCCGCCCTGCAACAGCAGATCGATCAGTGGGACGACGCCTATCACCGCGAAGGCCGCTCGCTGATCGCCGACGAACTTTATGACCAGTCCCGCATCCGGCTCGGCGAATGGCGCCAGTGCTTCAAACTGCCCTCACCGACCAGGCCGTTCCGCACCGCATCAGGTCCGGTCGCGCATCCAATCGTCCACACCGGCCTCGACAAGCTTCACGATGCAGCAAGCGTCGAAGCATGGCTGCGTAACCGCAAAGAGGTCTGGGTACAGCCCAAGGTCGATGGCGTGGCCGTCACGCTGATCTACCGCGCCGGACGGTTACAACAGGCGATCAGTCGCGGCGACGGCGTTCGCGGGCAGGACTGGACGGCCTCGGCGCAGAAGATCAACGCCATTCCCCGACAGCTGACACAACCTCTGGATCTGTCGGTGCAGGGTGAACTCTATTGGCGACTCAACGACCATATCCAGGCCCGCACCGGCAGTGCCAACGCCCGCGCGACCGTTGCCGGCCTGATGGGACGCAAGGACTTGAGCGTCGAACAGGCAGCGGGTATCGGGCTTTTCGTGTGGGACTGGCCGTTGGGACCGAACACCCTGAAAGAACGAATCACCGGGCTGACGACACTGGGCTTCGCCACGACGGAACCTTACAGCCAACCCGTCGGTGGTCTTGCCGACGCGCAAAAGTGGCGCGATCACTGGTATCACTCGCCATTGCCGTTCGCCAGTGACGGCATTGTCTTGCGGCAGAGCCAGCGTCCTCCCGCCGAACGCTGGCAGGCGCGCTCACCCTATTGGGCCGTGGCCTGGAAATACCCGTTCGCCCAGGTATTGGCCGATGTGCGCAAGGTCGATTTCAAGGTCGGCCGCACCGGGCGTATCACTCCCGTGCTGGAACTGGCGCCGGTCAGGCTCGATGACCGCCAGATCAGGCGAGTCAGCGTCAGCTCATTGAATCGTTGGCAGGAACTGGACATTCGTCCCGGTGATCAGGTGGCGATCAGCCTGGCAGGAATGACCATTCCGCGGCTCGACAGCGTTGTGCTGCGCAGCCCGGAGCGTGTCGAGCTCAAGGTGCCGCTCGCCAGTGACTTTCACTCCCTGAGCTGCTGGCAACCGACGCCCGGATGCGAGAGTCAATTCCTCGCGCGCCTGACCTGGCTTGGCGGCAAACAGGGACTGGCACTGCCCCATGTCGGTCGCGGTACGTGGGAGAAACTTCTGGAAACAGGCCGACTGAACAGCCTGCTGGATTGGCTGACCCTCGACGAGCCAGAGCTTGCTAAGATTGCCGGCCTCGGCGAGCGCAGCAGTGCTCGCCTGCTTCACAGTTTTCACAGTGCTCGCCAGCGGCCGTTCACCCAGTGGCTCAAAGCCCTCGGACTGCCGCCAACCGGTCAGGCCACCCTGGCTGATTCATGGCAAGCGCTGGCACAACGAAATACCGAACAATGGCAGGCAGAACCCGGAATCGGCCCCGGTCGTGCGGCGCAATTGAGCGCCTTTTTCCGCGACCCGCAGGTACTGGCCCTGAGTGAAACCTTGCGCACCGCCGGAATCGACGGTTTCTGAACATGCATCCCGGTACGCCGGGAACCCAACGGTCGGCGAGGCGCTCCAACAGCGCAGTGCTTCCCCGACCCGATTGCCCTTGCACATGGAGCTTTTATGAAATTTCTCGCACCGCTCGCCCTGCTGACTCTTTGCGGCGCAATGGCCGCCTCCGCGATGGCTGGCGAAGACGCCCCGGGCCTGACCGGTTGTGCCGCCAAGAAGCAAGGCATCATCAATCAGATCGAACAGGCCAAATCCCGTGGCAATGCTGACCAGCAGGCTGGCCTCGAAACCGCCCTGCGCGAAGTCACCGAACACTGCACCGATGCCGGCCTGAAGAAGGAACGCGAAAACAAGGTGCTCGATGCCAAGCATGAAGTGAGCAAGCGCCAGGCCGACCTCGACAAGGCCATGAAGAAAGGCGACCCGGAGAAAATCGACAAGCGCAAGAACAAGCTCGCCGAATCGCGCAAGGAATTGCAGGACGCGCTGGACGAACTGGACAAGTGATCCGGCAGGCCATAGGCGGTGAAGGAGCCTTCTCCGTCACCGCACATCAGGATCAATGATCCCGAAACTCTTTATGACAGGCACTGCAGGCATCTTCGACCTTCTGCACCGCCGGCCCAAGGTTGCTGGCCTTGTAAGGCTGAACCTTGCTGGCGATCACCAGCTCACCGGTGGCGGCCTCAAGAGTGCGGGCCATTTCCTGGAAACGTGCCTGTCGCTGCCAGACATCGTCCCTGGCGCTGGTGTGATCTTCTTCGCGCACCGAAGGGAAATGCTTCCACGGTTCATGGGACAGCGCATCGAGCTTGATCGCGCCCTCCGTGAATTTCGGCCCGTCGAAGGGAATGCGTCCGCGCAGCATGCCGCCCAGGTCTTCGCCGGTTTTGAGCATCTGCTTGAAGATCGCCTTGCGCTGACCCAGCGGAGAGTTGGGATCGACACCGCCACAGGCGGACAAGGTCAGACAGGCCAGCAATACAACAGAAATTCTTTTGAGAGTCATGGTGGCTTCAGGTCACGGAATTCGGCGGCCAGTATCCTCGCGTCACCGCCAAACACCAATAGCCCTATTAACAATACGGGTTGCTGGCGCGCATGGAGCACGCAGCAACCGACACAGGAAATTCTCCATGAACAGCCGTTTCAAGGCCTGGCGTCACCCGCTCGTCGCTACCCTGCCGCTGCTGGCGATCCTCGCCGGCTGCACCGGCGGCGACAGTGCCAAGCCGAAAACCCACGCACTGGCCACTTACTCCAGCGCCACCTGGGAATCTCTGCCTGCGGTTTCCGACAGCGATCTGGTGGCCGGTTTCGGTTCGTGGCGCAGCGCCTGCACCCGGCTCAAGGCTGACCCGATCTGGGGCGCCACCTGCGCAGCGGCAGCCAATGTGCCGCAAAGCGCCGGCGACATTCGCAGCTTCCTCAAACAGAACCTCGACGTCTTTGGCCTGCGCGCCGAAAACGACAATCCCAACGGCCTGATCACCGGCTACTACGAACCGGTCTATCCCGGCAGCCTGACGCAGACCGCCACTGCCAACGTACCGGTGTATGGCGTGCCGGAGGACATGATCATTGTTTCGCTGGACAGCATTTACCCGGAACTGAAAGGCAAGCGCCTGCGCGGACGCCTCGAAGGTCGGGTACTCAAGCCTTACGACGACGCCGCGACCATCGAGAGCAAAGGGGTGAAGGCACCGGTGGTGGCCTGGCTGACCGATCCGATGAACCTGCAATTTCTGCAGATCCAGGGCTCAGGGCGGATTCAGACCGATGACGGCCGACAGCTGCGTATCGCCTACGCCGACCAGAACGGTCACCCATACCGTCCGATAGGACGCTGGCTGGTGGAACAGGGCGAGTTGAAGAAAGAAGACGTGACCATGGGCGCGATCAGCAACTGGGCCAAGGCCAACCCGTCGCGTATCCCGGAACTGCTGGGAAGCAATCCGAGTTATGTGTTCTTCACCCGCAACCCGGACAGCAACGAAGGCCCGCGCGGCTCGTTGAATGTGCCGCTGACCGCCGGTTACAGCGCGGCGGTGGATCGCAAGGTGATTCCGCTGGGAAGCCTGCTGTGGCTGTCGACCACCCGCCCGGATGGCACGGCGCTGGTACGCCCGGTGGCGGCGCAGGATACCGGCGGTGCGATTGCCGGCGAGGTTCGTGCGGATCTGTTCTGGGGCACCGGCGATGCCGCCGGGCAACTGGCCGGCGACATGAAGCAGCAGGGGCAGATCTGGATGCTCTGGCCGAAAGGCGCGGCATTGCCGCAAGTGCCGCAGGTGGCCGACAAGCAATAAGCGCTGCGCGAAGGATCGCCGGCCTCGTCAGCCTGCGATCCTTCCAGCTTCAGATTGAAACGAAGAAGAAACTGGCAATCAGCCCCATCCCGACAAACCAAACCAGCGACCGCAGAATCGCCCAGTCCGCCAGGTAGCAAATGATGTAGAGCAGGCGACTGGTGATGAACAGCACTGCCAGCACATTGACCGTCACCAGCTCCGCCGTGCCCACCAGGTGCGCGACGATTACTGCCGCCGCAAAGGCCGGTGTCACTTCAAAACTGTTCAATTGCGCCGCATGGGCCCGTCGGGCCACGCCGTTCAGGCTTTCCAGGAAGTCCCGGGGATCGTGATTGTCACTGAGCCGGTAACCACCGACAGCCTTGGCCACGCCCGTGCACACGTAGGGCAGAAAAATCGCAATGAAAACGCACCACAGAGCCACCGTCATAACGCCGTCCTTCTTCAGTTTTTAGAGTGTTGGCGGGTCAGAACTTCATCACCAGCATGCCGATCAGCACCAGCCCACAGGCTAAGAGCCGTGGCCGGCCGAAAGGTTCTTTCAGGTAGCGCATGCCGAACAGCACCACGAGAATCACGCTGATTTCACGCAACGCCGCCGCTTCAGCAATCGACCCCAACTGCATCGCCCACAGCACCAGAGCGTAGCTGAACAACACGCAGAACCCGACTGCCAGCCCCAGCTTCCATTGTTCGCGCCAGAACTGCAGAAACGCCGGCCGCCTGGCGACCCACGCCAGCATCGGGAACGGCCAGGCGCTGAGAAGCGTGACCCAGACCAGGTAATCCAGCGGATGCGACCAGCGCCGCAAGGCCTGGCCATCGATGTAGGTGTAACAACCGATGCACAGCCCGATCAGCGCCACCACCGGCAGCATCGACCATGGCAAGTGTTTCCCGCCACCGCCCTGCCAGAGCAGGCAGGCCATGCCCAGCGGGATCAGCATGATTCCGAAGATCTGCTGGGTGGTCAGCACTTCACCGGCGAAGATCAGGGTCAGCGCCAGCACCACCAATGGCGACAATCCGCGCATCAACGGGTAGACCAGCCCCAGGTCGCCGACCCGATAGGCCTGGATCAACAGATAGCGATACAGCAGCTCGAACGCCGCCGAGGCCAGAATCCACGGCCAGATTTCTGCCGGCGGCAAGCTTATGAAAGGAAACGCCAGCGCCACGAACAACAGCGCCACGGTGTCCATGCAGGCCACCACCAGCAGGCGCTCGGCGCTGAATTTGATCAGGGTATTCCATGCGGCGTGCAGCAGCGCCGCCATCAACACCAGAACTGTCGCCAGCACGTCCCGCTCCTTCATGCCTGCTGTTGAACCTGAGCCACTTGATCAGGTCTTTGCTTCGCGATGTGTCAGGTGATGTTTATACGTCAAGTGACCTCGATACACCCGGTCATGCGCAGACAAAATCCCGAAAATCCTGCCCGGAACACGCAACTGTGCCCCCGCCCGGTGTCTACCCATCCAACCCTTGCGCCCTCGAACCGGCGCGCTGTCTTTTCACCTCCCATCCAAAGGACCCCGGATGCTTGAACTTGTCGCCGCATTCATCTGCCTCACCACCCTGCTGACCTTCGTGAATTTCCGCTTCATCGGTTTGCCTCCGACCATCGGCGTGATGGTGACCGCTCTGATGTTTTCCCTGCTGCTGCAAGGCCTGAGCCTGCTCGGTTATCCCGGCCTTGAAGAACGCGTGCAGCAACTGATCGGCCAGATCGACTTCGGTGATCTGCTGATGAACTGGATGCTGTCGTTCCTGCTGTTCGCCGGCGCCCTGCACGTCAACCTGAACGACCTGCGCAGCTACCGCTGGCCCATCGGTCTGCTGGCAACTTTCGGTGTGCTGATCGCCACCGCCGTGATCGGCAGCCTCGCCTACTACATCTTCGCCCTGTTCGGCTGGCACGTGAGCTTCCTCTACTGCCTGTTGTTCGGCGCACTGATTTCCCCGACCGACCCGATCGCGGTGCTCGGCGTGTTGCGCACCGCCAATGCCTCGAAACCGTTGAAGACCACCATCGTCGGCGAGTCGCTGTTCAACGACGGCACCGCCGTGGTGGTGTTCACCGTGTTGCTGGGCATCGCACAACTGGGCGAAACCCCGACCATCGGCGCCACCGCCCTGCTGTTTGCCCATGAAGCCATCGGCGGCGTGCTGTTCGGCGGCCTGATCGGTTATCTGGTGTACCTGATGATCAAGAGCATCGAGCAGCACCAGATCGAAGTCATGCTGACCCTGGCGCTGGTCATCGGCGGCTCGGCGATGGCCACCGAGTTGCACGTTTCGGCGCCGATTGCGATGGTGGTCGCTGGTCTGATCATCGGTAACCTCGGTCGCAATCTGGCAATGAACGACATGACGCGCAAATACCTGGACGGTTTCTGGGAATTGCTCGACGACATGCTCAACGCCCTGCTGTTTGCGCTGATCGGTCTGGAGCTGTTGCTGCTGCCGTTCAACTGGCTGCACGTGGCAGCGGCAAGTTTGCTGGCGCTGGCGATTCTGCTGTCGCGCCTGCTCACCGTGGCACCTGCCATTGTCCTGTTGCGCCGCTGGCGCACGGTGCCGCGCGGCACTATCCGGATCCTGACCTGGGGTGGTTTGCGCGGCGGCGTTTCGGTGGCCCTGGCCCTGGCCCTGCCGCTGGGTACGGAGCGCGATCTGCTGCTGAGCATCACCTACATCGTGGTGCTGTCATCGATCCTGTTGCAGGGCCTGACCATCGGCAAACTGGTCCGGCACGCCACCCGAGATGAACCGGCGACCACCGCCGAACCGACGCACCACTGATCATTTTCTGATCTGCTGCGGATCAGGCTTTTCGGCCTGATCCGCCGATTCTTTCGGCGCACCGCTTTCGCTGCGGATCTGCGCATGGCTGATCAGGGCGAAGATGAAACTGCCGCCGATGATGTTCCCCGCCAGGGTCGGCCCGGCAAACACCGCCCAGAAATCACGCCACGGCAACTCGCCGGCAAACACCAGATACGACACCTCCGCCGAACCCACTACGATGTGCGTGAAGTCGCCCAGCGCCATGAGGTAGGTGATGAGGATGATGATCCACACCTTCGCGCTTTCCATGGACGGGATCATCCAGACCATGGTGGCGATCATCCAGCCGGAAACGATGCCCTTGGCGAACATCTGGCCGGCATGGTTTTCCATGACCTTGCGACCGATTTCGAGGAAGGCGATGTCGGTCTTGCTGTCGAAGATCGGCAGTTCCAGCATCACGTAGGCCACCAGAATCGTGCCGCACAGGTTGCCGAACAGCACGACTGTCCAGAGCCGGATCAGCCGCCCAAAATTGCCGAGCGTCGGTTTGGTCATGACCGGCAGAACGGCGGTCAGGGTGTTTTCGGTAAACAGCTGCTGGCGAGCCAGGATCACCGCGAGAAAACCTGCGCAGTAGCCAAAGCTGGCGATCACCTTGAATTCGTCGCCCTCGGGCAGACGGGAGTTGAGTAACCCCATGCCCATCAGCGACAGGCCCATGGTCAGCCCGGCCGCCAGCGCCGACCACCACAACGCGGCCATGCTGCGGTCCAGTTCCTGATCGCCCTGTTTGCGGATGATTTCATGCAGGACCGCCGCCCGGGGCGGCTGGTTTTTCTCGACTTCGTGTTGTTCCTTGGCCGAGAGGTCAGGGTTCTTGCCTTCTGTTGGTGTAGTCATGGCGGGAAACCGGTGGCGGGGTCATAAGGCTACGACACACGCCGCCCGGCTTCGGTTCTGTGGAGTGCGCCGATTACTCGGTAACGGGCACGTCATCCTTGAACTGGTCTTTGACGTACTTGATCTCGGTCCGCCCATGCGGCGCCGGCAGGCCGTCTTCGCCAAGGTTGACGAAGACCATTTTCTCGACGGTCAGGATGCTTTTGCGGGTGATCTTGTTGCGCACTTCGCAGGTCAGGGTGATCGAGGTGCGACCGAACTCGGTGGCGGTGATGCCCAGTTCGATGATGTCGCCCTGGCGCGAGGCGCTGACGAAGTTGATCTCGGAAATGTATTTGGTCACCACGCGCTGGTTGCCCAGTTGAACGATGGCGTAGATCGCTGCCTCTTCGTCGATCCAGCGCAGCAGGCTGCCGCCGAACAGGGTGCCGTTGGGGTTGAGGTCTTCGGGTTTTACCCACTTGCGGGTGTGGAAATTCATCTTCACTCCTGAGCGTCTTGCCGAATGATGGGGCCATCTTGGCAGACTGAGCGGTCATGCTCCATGAGGCTTCTACTATGGTCGCGATTGGCGATCTTCATCTGGCCGACAGAAACCCTTTGGAAGATCAGTCCAGACGGCTATAATCGCCCCCGTTTCAAAACGGTAACCTTCACTTGATACCGTTTTCCCGCCACCTGTCCGAGGGGCGCTGCAGCAGGTTCAACCTGTCAGGCTCGGATGGGGCGTTGACCGGCTCAGGCCGGACACTAAACGCACAACGGCGCCCATTCGCATACATTACGAATGGAGGCTCTCATGAGCGCTGTTATCACGCCTGCAGATTTTAACGATTACAAAGTTGCCGACATGTCCCTGGCTGCCTGGGGCCGTCGCGAAACCATCATCGCCGAGTCGGAAATGCCGGCCCTGATGGGTCTGCGCCGCAAGTACGCTTCCGAGCAGCCGCTCAAGGGCGCAAAAATCCTCGGCTGCATCCACATGACCATTCAGACCGCCGTGCTGATCGAAACCCTGGTTGCCCTGGGTGCCGAAGTGCGCTGGTCGTCCTGCAACATTTTCTCGACTCAGGATCAGGCCGCCGCGTCCATCGCCGCTGCCGGCATCCCGGTTTTCGCCTGGAAAGGTGAAACCGAAGAAGAGTACGAGTGGTGCCTGGAGCAGACCATCCTGAAGGATGGCAAGCCTTGGGACGCCAACATGATCCTCGACGACGGCGGCGACCTGACCGAGCTGCTGCACAAGAAATACCCACAGGTTCTGGACCGCGTTCACGGCGTGACCGAAGAAACCACCACCGGCGTTCACCGCCTGCTGGACATGCTGGCCAAGGGCGAACTGCGCATCCCGGCCATCAACGTCAACGACTCGGTGACCAAGTCCAAGAACGACAACAAGTACGGCTGCCGTCACAGCCTGAACGACGCCATCAAGCGCGGCACCGACCACCTGCTGTCCGGCAAGCAGGCGCTGGTCATCGGCTACGGTGACGTGGGCAAGGGTTCGGCCCAGTCCCTGCGTCAGGAAGGCATGATCGTCAAGGTCTCCGAAGTCGACCCGATCTGCGCCATGCAAGCCTGCATGGACGGTTTCGAACTGGTTTCGCCGTTCATCGACGGTATCAACGACGGCACCGAAGCGAGCATCGACAAGGCGCTGCTGGGCAAGATCGACCTGATCGTGACCACCACCGGTAACGTCAACGTTTGCGACGCAAACATGCTCAAAGCCCTTAAGAAGCGCGCCGTTGTCTGCAACATCGGTCACTTCGACAACGAAATCGACACCGCTTTCATGCGCAAGAACTGGGCATGGGAAGAAGTGAAGCCACAGGTACACAAGATCCACCGTACCGGCCCTGGCGCATTCGATGCGCAGAACGACGACTACCTGATCCTGCTGGCCGAAGGTCGTCTGGTGAACCTGGGCAACGCCACCGGTCACCCGAGCCGCATCATGGACGGTTCGTTCGCCAACCAGGTTCTGGCGCAGATCTTCCTGTTCGGCCAGAAGTACGCCGACCTGTCGCCCGCCCAGAAAGCCGAGCGCCTGACCGTTGAAGTACTGCCGAAGAAACTCGACGAAGAAGTGGCCCTGGAAATGGTTCGCGGCTTCGGTGGCGTGGTCACCAAACTGACCAAGCAACAGGCTGACTACATCGGCGTGACCGTCGAAGGCCCGTTCAAGCCGCACGCTTACCGCTACTAAGAGCCAAGAGCAGCTGCGAGTTTCAAGCTTCAAGCGGCAAGCAAGGTCAAAAGCCGGGCTTGCCGTACGGAGCTTGAAGCTCTGCCCCTATTTCAAAACAGTTTCAGGCAGCAGGTTTCACGCACGAGAGATCAGCGCACCTCCGCTTCTCTCGAAGCTTGTAGCTTGCCGCTCGTAACTGGAGGTCCCCCGATGTCCCAGGAACGTCGCTACAGCTTCGAGTTCTTCCCGACCAAGACCGATGCCGGGCATGAAAAACTGCTTGCCACTGCCCGTCAGCTGGCCACCTACAATCCCGACTTCTTTTCCTGCACCTACGGCGCGGGCGGTTCGACCCGTGACCGCACGCTGAACACCGTGCTGCAGCTGGAAAGCGAAGTCAAAATCCCCGCCGCCCCGCACCTGTCGTGCGTCGGCGACAGCAAGGACGACCTGCGCGGCCTGCTGAACGAGTACAAGGCTGCCGGCATCAAGCGCATCGTCGCCCTGCGTGGCGACCTGCCATCCGGCATGGGCATGACCAGCGGCGAGTTGCGTCACGCCAATGAACTGGTCGAATTCATTCGTGAAGAAACCGGCAATCATTTCCACGTCGAAGTCGCCGCCTACCCGGAGATGCATCCGCAGGCGCGCAACTATGAAGACGATCTCGCCAACTTCGTGCGCAAGGCCCGCGCCGGCGCCGACAGTGCGATCACCCAGTACTTCTTCAACGCCGACAGTTATTTCTACTTCGTCGACCGTTTGCAGGCGCTGGGCGTGGACATTCCGGTCGTTCCGGGGATCATGCCGATCACCAACTACAGCAAGCTCGCACGCTTCTCCGATGCCTGCGGTGCGGAAATTCCGCGCTGGATCCGCAAGCAACTGGAAGCCTACGGCGATGACAGCCAAAGCATTCAGCGCTTTGGCGAACAGGTCGTCAGCGAAATGTGCGAACGTCTGCTGCAAGGCGGTGCACCCGGCCTGCACTTCTACTCCATGAACCAGGCCGAACCCAGCCTGGCGATCTGGAACAATCTGAAGCTGCCGCGCTGAGACCGCATCACGGCTCACGTTGAACGTTTCATGCAACATCGGAAGATCGCAAGTTTCGACAGTTCCCGTGGGGTTGTCGCCACTGCGATCTTTTGCTTTCAAGGCCCGAAACAGAGCTTCTGCAGCCAGTTTCTGGCTCTTTGGCGTTTCTCGTCGTAATCTCAAGTCATGCCTTTGATCACGCAGTTATTCGCCGTGCTGGTTTTTGCTTGCCTGAGCTTTGCGGCTCGAGGCGAAAAGCTGCGTATCGTCACCGAACCCTGGGCACCGTACGTGTACGAAGCCGACGGCAAGAAGCTCGGTCTGGACTTCGAAACCACCGCCATCGTGTTCAAGCGCCTGGGAATCGACGTCGAATGGCAATTCCTGCCCTGGAAACGCTGCCTGTCGATGCTCGAAACCGGCCAGGCGGACGGTGCGCTGGACATCTTTCACAGCGACGAACGAGACGCCACCCTCCTCTACCCCAGCGAACCGTTGTCGGACGTGGAATTCGTGATGTTTTACGCCAACGAGCGACCGCACCCGTTTCGTACTCTGCAGGACCTCAAGGGTCTGACCATCGGCACCTCGCCAGGTTATCTGTACAGTCCGGACTTCAGCGAATCGACCCTGTTCAACCGGGAACCGGCCCCGACCCACGAAGCCAATTTCGGCAAACTGGTGCGTGGGCGCATCGACCTGCTGATCACCGATCGCCGCGTGGGTCAGCACTTGCTCGATGAATTGGATATTCGCGACCAGATCACCGAGAACCCCGTCGTCATCAGCCGCCAGAGCCAGTTTCTGGCCGTAAGGCGCAATGTCGGGATGGATTTGCTGGTGCAGCGCTTCGGCGCTGAACTCAAGCGTTTCAAGCGCGAGCCGGCCTATGCCGAACTGAGTACGCGCTACGGCGCAGCGCCGGTTCCGGGCAAACCGCTGAGCAGCGCCACCGCCAGCGGCAAAACCGTTGAGCAGCAGGAACGCGGCGCACAGTGATTGCTCTGTTATACTCCGGCGTTCCCGCCAGGCTCACGCCCGGACGCCCGGAACCGTAACAGGCCTCCCGCCCCGCTACAGCGCAGCTTTTCAGCCCGCGCGAGCGCTCCGGACGTGCCTTCGGTACCGCAGCAGGACCGGACGGGATTGCGTCCTCTTGAACGCCATTCGCGCCAGGCAAGACTCCCATTGGGCCAAGCCCTAACTGAAACAGGATTACTCATGTCCTTTGCTTCCCTCGGTCTCTCCGAGGCTTTGGTCCGCGCTATCGAAGACGCGGGCTATACCGAGCCTACTCCGGTGCAACAGCGGGCCATTCCCGCCGTGTTGCAAGGTCGCGACCTGATGGTTGCGGCACAGACAGGTACCGGTAAAACCGGCGGTTTCGCCCTTCCGATCCTGGAACGGCTGTTCCCCAACGGTCACCCGGACAAATCCCAGCGCCACGGCCCGCGCCAACCGCGCGTCCTGGTCCTGACCCCGACCCGCGAACTGGCGGCCCAGGTTCACGACAGCTTCAAGATCTACGCCCGTGACCTGAAATTCGTCAGCGCCTGCATTTTCGGCGGCGTCGGCATGAACCCGCAGGTCCAGGCCATGTCCCGTGGCGTGGACGTGCTGGTCGCCTGCCCGGGGCGTCTGCTCGACCTGTGCGGCCAGGGCAGCATCGACCTGTCCCACGTTGAAATCCTTGTGCTGGACGAAGCCGACCGCATGCTCGACATGGGCTTCGTCCATGACGTGAAGAAAGTCCTCGCCCGCCTGCCGGCCAAACGCCAGAACCTGCTGTTCTCGGCGACCTTCTCCAAAGACATCACCGACCTCGCCGGCAAGCTGCTGCACAACCCGGAACGCATCGAAGTGACGCCGCCGAACACCACGGTCGAGCGCATCGAACAACGCGTCTTCCGTCTGCCGGCCAGCCACAAGCGTGCCTTGCTGGCGCACCTGATCACCGCCGGCGCGTGGGAGCAGGTGCTGGTGTTCACCCGCACCAAGCACGGCGCCAACCGTCTGGCCGAGTACCTGGACAAACATGGCCTGCCGGCTGTAGCAATCCATGGCAACAAGAGCCAGAACGCCCGCACCAAGGCCCTGGCCGACTTCAAGGCCAATCAGGTGCGCGTCCTGGTCGCCACCGACATCGCGGCCCGCGGTCTGGACATCGACCAGTTGCCACATGTGGTCAACTACGAGCTGCCGAACGTTGATGAAGACTACGTGCACCGCATCGGTCGTACCGGCCGCGCCGGTCGTTCGGGCGAAGCGATCTCGCTGGTGGCACCGGACGAAGAAAAACTGCTGAAAAGCATCGAACGCATGACCAGACAGAAAATCGCCGACGGCGACCTGATGGGCTTCGATGCCAGCGCCATCGAGGCCGAGAAGCCGGAAGTGCGCGAGCGTCCGGACATGCGCAACTCCCGCAATGCCCGCGGCCCACGCGGTGACGGCTCGAATGGTGGTGGCCGCAAGGACAAGGGCAAGGACAAAGGCAAGGAAAAACCGGCCGGCGAACGTGGTGAGCGCAGTGAGCGTGGCGAGCGTCCGGCCCGTCAGCAGAAGCAGCGCGAGGGCACTCCGGCCCGTGAGTCGCGCCAGTCGAGCCAGCCGCCACGTCCTCCTGCCGATCGCGCACCGGATGAATTCCTCGACGACGATATCGATAACTTCGGCAACCGCGTCGACTACGTACCCAAACAGACGCCGGCCGCAGGTCGTGGCCGTCGCCCGGGTGGACAGGGTCAAGGTCAGGGCGCACCACGCAATGGCCAGTCCCAGGGCCGCAATGGTGGCCGCAACGGGAGCGGCTCGGGCAACGGAGCCTCCCAGGGCAAACGCAACGGTCCTCGCAACGGTGCTCCGCGTGATGGCCAGGGTCGTCGCGACGACAACTCGCGCAACCGCCGTCCGGCCCGTGACGATCAGCAACGTGGCGAACCGGCCGTGCAGAACCCGCGCAGCAGCGGCCCGAAGATCATGCACAAGGAATCGAAAATCGACCGTTTTCCGACGCCTGAGCAGCTCGATCAATTGCCAAGCCGCCCCCGCGGCGAAAAACCGGCCTTGCTGACCCGCAATCGCTGAGTTTCACCGGGCAATAAAAAACGCCCCCGGTCGCAAGACCGGGGGCGTTTTTTTGTATCCGGCGAAAATTACTTCGCTTTGACACCTTCGAACGAGATGTACAGGTCGACTTTGTCGGACTGCGGACCCAGATCCATCATCTTGCCGAAATCAGAGCGCTTGATGCTGGTGGTGCCTTCGAAGCCGGCACGGTAGCCGCCCCATGGATCCTTGCCTTCACCCAGGAAAGTGGCCTTGACCACGATCGGCTTGGTCACGCCGTGCAGGGTCAGGTCGCCGGTCACGTCGGCAGTGTCTTTGCCATCGGCGTTCTTGCCGGTGGATTTGACGCTGGTGGAGACGAACTTGGCATCAGCGAATTTGCCTACGTCCAGGAAGTCTTTGCTGGCGATGTGCTTGTCACGCTCGGCGTGGTTGGTGAACACACTGGCGGTCTTCACGTCGAACTCGATCTTGCTCTCTTCAGGCTTGGCCGCATCGAAGCTGAACTTGCCGCTGATGTCCTTGAAGGTACCGGTGATGAAGCTGTAGCCGAGGTGGCTGATCTTGAAGTCGACGAAGGCGTGCTGGCCTTCCTTGTCGACGGTGTAGTCAACGGCCATTGCGTTGGCGGACAGCACGGCGGAACCGATTGCCAGAGCGGCCAGAGTCTTTTTCAACATGCTTTCTTTTCCTTTGAGTCGAGGTTGAGCTTCAGGCTTTGCGACCGAGCATTCGAGTGAGGGTCGCATCACGATCGATAAAGTGGTGCTTCAATGCTGCCAACGCATGGAGACCGGAAAAAATTACCAGCGCCCATGCCAGGTAGAGATGAATCGCACCGGCGGTATCTGCCTGATCCGGTAGTCCGGAAACCAGGGCAGGAACTTCGAACAGGCCAAACACCGGAATCCCGACACCGTCTGCGGTGGAAATCAGGTAACCGGCAATCATCACGGCGAACAGCGCCAGGTACAAAAACCCGTGGCCGAACTTTGCGCCGATGCGGGTCATGCGGCTGTAGCTCTGCAGCGTGGGTGGCGGCGGGCTGACAAAACGCCACAATACCCGCAACACCATCACGCCCAGCAGCACCAGACCGATGCTCTTGTGCAGGTCAGGACCGGCCTTGCGCCAGGGATCGTAGTACCCGAGGTCAACCATCCACAGGCCGAGGCCGAACAATCCGAAGACCGCCAGTGCCACACCCCAGTGCATGAAGAGGCTGACCCAACCGTAGCGCGAAGAAGAGTTACGTAGCTGCATTGCCCAAATCCTGTGAGAACTGCGAACCAAGACTAGCGAGTTATCTATCGATTTAAAGCGGAAAATTTCGCTTTGAAATATCGAGAAATACGATCAAGAGTCTTGAACAAGGGAGTTAAGGAAAAGTTAAAGGTGAAAAGTGTGACGGGAGATTAGCTGACAGGTCTTGAAATTTCAGTGCCTGGACTGCCCCCATCGCGAGCCTGCTCGCGATAGCTATCTGACAGGCAATAAAAAAGCGCGGCCTGAAAGCCGCGCTTTTTCATTCACCGCAAAGCCTTACTGCGCTTTGGTGTCGGTACTGGCTGCCGGAGTCGCTGCCGGTTTGGCGGCTGGCTTCTTCGCCGGTTCAGCCTTTTTCGCTGCAGGTTTGGCCGGGGCTTTTTTCGCCTCGGTCTTGGCCGCAGGCTTCTTCGCTGCCGGCTTGGCTGCTGCTTTTTTGGCTGGCTCGGTTTTCACCGGGGCCGCTGGCTTCGGCGCTTCCACCGGGGCTGGCGCAGGTGCCGGAGTCGGGGCAGGCGCCGGGGCGGCTGGAGCAGGTGCCGGCTCTGGCGCTTTCACTGGCTCCGGTTTCTTCTCGTCATCCGAACCACCGAACAGGTTGGTGAAGAAGTTGCCCTTCTTCTTCGCCGCTGTCGCCGCACCGGCTGCACCTGCCGCCGCTGCTGCTGTGGCCGCTGCCGGGCCGACCTTGATCGGCTCGAAAGACTTGCCCGCCGCCAGATCTTCTACCTGGCCGGCCGCACGCTGGCCGGTGCGCAGTGCGCCTTCCAGAGTGCCCGGGTAGAGCGTGTCGGTGTGTTCGCCGGCAAACGCTACGCGCTGCAGCGGACGCTCCCACAGGCGCCAGTATTTGCTGATCTGGCCCGGGCCGAAGGCCAGGTACGAACCGCCAGTCCCCGGGTCGGTGCTGTAGCGGCGGATTTCATAACCGGTGAACGCACCACGGGCCTGTGGATAAAACGCATGCAGACGGATCAGCACCTGATCGACCATCTGCTTGTCGCCGAAGGCCTGCATGACACGGGCGTTGTCACCGGACAGGTTGATCACCACATTGGCGCCGCCCTTCATGGCCGGTTCGATCCACAACATGCCCAGACCGGTGTTGCTGTAGATTTCGCCGGACATGCGCGCCTTGCTTTCCCACACCGGCGTCTTGAACTTCAGCATGATCTGGTCGCGCCAGCCGTAGTTGGTGCCCTTGATCGCGGCCAGATGCTGGGCGTCCAGCGCCGGGGTCAGCTGGATCTTGTCGAGGGCGCGCAATGGCACCGCCAGCACGACGTAGTCCGCCTGGTAGCCGACACTGCCGACCTTGACGGTCACGCCGTCCTTGTCCTGGACGATCGCGGAAACCGGGGAATTGGTCTTGATGGTTTTCAGTTGCTTGACGAAGGCCTGGGCCAGCACCGGGCTGCCGCCAACCAGACGCGAAGCACGCATGTCACGGTCGGACACGCCGCGATAGACCCGGCTCTGCTGCGCGTAGTACAGCAGCGACAGACGCGAAGGTTCGTCGTAGTGGGTGCGAATATCCTGGTTGATCAGCTGGCGGGCGGTGGCCGGCAGGTTCTGCTTGTCGAGCCAGCTCGACACGTTGATCTGGTCCAGCGCATGCAGGGTGTTGGTCGCCGCCGGATTCTGCGGATCGTCGATCGAACGCGCCAGATCGTCACGGGTTTTCTCGAAGGCTTTCAAGGCCTGGGCGGTGGCCGGTTGCTTGGTGGCCAGGTCGGCAGCGGAGAAATACTCGCCGTCGATCAGGTAACCCGGGGTACGCACGAACTCAGGCGCCGGCGTGGTGCTCAGCTTGAAGGTCGAGACGTACTTGTTCAGCACCGGCTGGGCCTTGTCGTTGCCGATCCACTCGCTGGTGGCCATGCCCGAGCGGCCACCCAGGCTCGACTTGGCTTCCAGCAGCGTGACCTGCCAGCCTTTGTTCTGCAGCTCGTAAGCCGCGGTCAGACCCGACAGGCCGCCGCCGATCACGATCGCGGTTTTCTCCTTGGCCAGCGCCGTAACGCTGAAAAGCCCCAACACCACAAGCGCACAGGCGCGCAGCCAACCGACAGACATTCAGCGAACTCCGGAAATACACGTAGGAAAAAGCGGTTTTGCGGGTCAGTCGACCCAAAGAACCGCGAAGAATACGTCAGCCATCAAAACGCCGCCAGCGACGTCTATCGGCCCATACAAAGTAGCCCAATCGCCGCAATGGGTTGTCCCGGCGCGACGCATTGCATAGGCTTGTGCGATTGTTTGCCCGCGCCTGACGCGAGCCGCCTCGAGGAGACTGAACATGGGCCTGAACGACCAGTGGATGCAACGCGATCTCGCGGTGCTGTGGCATCCCTGCACCCAGATGAAAGACCACGAACAGCTGCCGCTGATCCCGATCAAACGCGGTGAAGGCGTCTGGCTGGAAGACTTCGAAGGCAAGCGCTACCTGGATGCCGTCAGTTCCTGGTGGGTCAACGTGTTCGGCCACGCCAACCCGCGCATCAACCAATGCATCAAGGATCAGGTCGATCAGCTGGAACACGTGATTCTGGCCGGTTTCAGCCATCAGCCGGTGATCGAGTTGTCCGAACGCCTGGTGAAAATGACGCCGGAAGGCCTGAACCGGGTGTTCTATGCCGATAACGGTTCGTCCTGCATCGAAGTCGCGCTGAAAATGAGCTTTCACTACTGGCTCAATCGCGGCCAGCCGAACAAGAAGCGCTTCGTCACCCTGACCAACAGCTACCACGGCGAAACCATGGCGGCGATGTCGGTCGGCGACGTGCCGTTGTTCACCGAGACCTACAAGGCGCTGCTGATGGACACCCTCAAGGTGCCGAGCCCGGATTGCTACCTGCGTCCGCAGGGCATGAGCTGGGAAGAACACTCACGCAACATGTTCGCCGCCATGGAACAAACGCTGGCGGAAAATCATGACAGCGTCGCGGCCGTGATCGTCGAGCCGCTGATCCAGGGCGCCGGCGGCATGCGCATGTATCACCCGGTGTACCTCAAGCTGCTGCGCGAGGCTTGCGACCGTTACGGCGTACACCTGATCCACGATGAAATCGCCGTCGGCTTCGGCCGCACCGGAACGATGTTCGCCTGCGAACAGGCCGGCATCCGCCCCGACTTCCTGTGCCTGTCGAAAGCCCTGACCGGCGGCTATCTGCCGCTGGCCGCGTGCCTGACCACCGACGAGGTGTACAACGCGTTCTACGACGATTACCCGACCCTGCGTGCCTTCCTGCATTCGCACAGCTACACCGGCAACCCGCTGGCCTGTGCGGCGGCGTTGGCGACCCTGGATATCTTCGAGCAGGACAACGTGGTCGAGAACAATCGGGCGCTGGCGCAACGCATGGCTTCTTCGACCGCGCACCTGGCGGATCATCCGAATGTCTCGGAAGTGCGCCAGACCGGCATGGTGCTGGCCGTCGAAATGGTCAAGGACAAAGCCACGAAAGAGGCCTACCCGTGGCAGGAACGCCGCGGTCTGAAGGTGTTCCAGCATGCCCTGGAGCGTGGCGCGCTACTGCGTCCGCTGGGCAGCGTGGTGTATTTCCTGCCGCCGTATGTGATCACCCCGGAGCAGATCGACTTCCTCGCCGAAGTCGCCAGCGAAGGCATCGACATTGCCACCCGTGACAGCGTCAGCGTGGCGGTGCCGAAGGATTTCCATCCCGGGTTCCGTGATCCGGGCTGATCTATTTCACTTAAGCTTCAGCGGTGACCGGACTACCGCTTTCGCGAGCAAGCCCGCTCCCACATTTGGAATGCAGTTCCCTGTGGGAGCGAGCCTGCTCGCGAATCAAGTCGACACCGTTTTAACTGATTCACACCTTTCCAGAGACCCGAAATGAGACTGTCCCGCTTCTTTATCGACGCCCCCCTCGGCACCGGCGAACACGAACTGCCGGAAGCCCAGGCGCATTACATCAGCCGCGTGCTGCGCATGGCCGAGGGCGATGCGGTGCAGCTGTTCGACGGCTCCGGCCACGAGTTTCGCGGATCGCTGGTGGAGGTTGGCAAAAAGCGTGTCGTGGTACAGATCGACGAACAGTTCGCAGGCCAAGTCGAATCGCCCCTGCGCATCCATCTCGGTCAGGGGCTGTCCCGGGGCGAGCGGATGGACTGGGCGATCCAGAAAGCCACTGAACTGGGCGTGACTGAAATCACCCCGATCTTCAGTGAGCGCTGCGAAGTGCGCCTGAAGGATGAACGCGCCGACAAACGTCTGCTGCACTGGCGTCAGGTGGCGATCAGCGCCTGCGAACAATGCGGTCGTTCGCGGGTGCCGGTGATTCATCCGCCGGTGCTGCTGGCCGATTGGCTGAAACAGACCGAAGCCGAACTGAAACTGGTCCTGCACCCGGTGGCCGAGCCTTTGGTCAGCCATGCCAGGCCTGCGACGCTGGCGTTCCTGATCGGCCCGGAAGGCGGTCTGTCCGACGCCGAAGTCGAGCAGGCCAAAGGCAACGGTTTCCACGCTGCCCGCCTCGGCCCGCGCGTGCTGCGCACCGAGACCGCGCCGGTTGTAGCGCTGGCGGTGGCGCAGCAACTGTGGGGGGATTTCTGACCCGTCACTGCACCGGATCACTGATCGGTCTGGCGATGATTGCCTTGAGTTCGCTTGTCATCGGGAACTCAAGGTTCAAGCCTTTCGGCGGGATCGGTTGTTCGAACCACTTGCGGTAGATCCCGTTGATCTCCCCCGAGCTGTACAGGTCAGCCAACACACCGTTGACCAGCGCCAGGAACTGCGGATCATCCTTGCGCACCATGCAGCTGTAGATTTCCCTCGATTGCTCCTCCCCCACCACGACCCAGTGATGCGGATCGCGCGCCTTGGCCCGCTCGCCGTAAAGCAACGCATCGTCCATGTAGAACGCCGCCGCGCGCCCCGATTGCAGCATCTGGAACGCCTCGCCGTGATCCTTGGCGCTGATCACGAACATGTTCAGTTTGCGGTCGAGGTTGTAGCTCTTCAGATAGCGCTCGTTGGTGGTGCCGGCGGTGGTCACCACGTTCTTGCCGCGCAGATCGTCGAAGCGTTTGATGCCGCTGTCCTTTGCGGTCAACAACTGGCCTTTGACGTAGATGAAACCGTAGGAGAAGGCGACCTGCTTCTGCCGTTCGGCCGTCACTCCGGTGGAACCGCATTCAAGGTCGACCGTGCCGTTCTGCACCAGCGGAATCCGCGTCTGCGAGGTCACCAGGTTGTACTTCACCTTCAGCTCCGGCAGCGCGAGTTGCTGTTTGATGCGCTCGACGATCCTGTCCGCCAGTTCCACCGAATACCCCATCGGCTGCCCGGTGTGATCGCCCACATACGAAAACGGCACCGACGCATCGCGATAACCCAGGGTGATGCTGTTGGCGCTGGCGATCTTGCCGAGCGTACCGGTCAGCGGCACTTCATTGGCCTGCGCCTGGGCGCCGATGAACAACGCCAGTGTGCAGCCGAGCAACGTGATTTTTTGCATTGTTATTCTCCGTTGTGGGTGGGGTGTTTTAGCAGAAACCTTTACGCCGCACGGGGATTGAACCCGTGCAGATCAATGGATGTGCGTTGTTCGCCGATCAGTTCGCTGAGCAACTGCCCGCTGCCGCAGGCCAGGGTGAAACCGAGCGCACCGTGGCCGAGGTTGAGCCACAGATTGCGATACGCCGTGGCGCCCAGCAGCGGAACGCCGGTCGGGGTGGCCGGGCGCATGCCGGCCCACTCGATGGCGGCGTCGTAGTGGCCGGCGTCGGGAAAGGTGTCGCGGGCCTGGCGCTTGATCAGCGCCAGTCGCTCGGGGTCCACCGCCGGGTCGAAACCGACGATGTCGACCATCGCCGCCACGCGCAGTTGCTCGCCGATGCGGGCGTAGACGATCTTGCGGTCGTAGTCGGTGATGCTGACGTCCGGTGCCCGGTGTTCACTGCCAATCGGTACGGTCAGGCTGTAGCCCTTCAGCGGATACAGCGGCAGGCGCAGGCCGGGCAGTGCCAGCAACGGGCTGCGATGGCCGGCGGCGATCACCAGTTGTTCGACCGGCAGAATTTCGTCGCCAAGCTCAATGGCCGTGACGGCGCCGTGGCTGTGGCGAATACCGATCACTGACTGGCCGAGACGAAACTCACAGCGGCCCGACGCCTTCAATCGCGCTGCCAACTGTTGGCAGAAACCGTGACAGTCGCCGACCTCTTCATCCGGCGTGTAGATCGCGCCCACAAACGGCGCGTCACTCAGTGCAGGTTCCAGTTGCGCACATTCGATGGCGGACAACACCTGCTGTTGCTGCGGATCGGCCAGGTTCTTTCGCGCATGATCGAAGCGGGCGGCATTGCGAAAGGTCACCAGCTTGCCGTTGCGCCGCCAGTTGAAGCCGTCGAGCCCGTCGTCCTCGCGCCAGCGTTTGAGTGTGCTTTGGCTGAACAGCGCCAGACGCAACAGATGCGCGGCGTTTTCGCGGTTGACCGAGGTACGGCACGCGGCGAGAAACGACGCCATCCAGCGCCACTGCGCCGGGTCCAGACGCGGACGCAACTTGAGCGGTGAATCGCCGCGCAGCATCCAGCCGATTGCCTGCAACGGCACGCCGGCATCGGCCAGCGGCGCAACGTAACGGTAGGACAACTGGCCGCCGTTGGCGAAACTGGTTTCGCTGCCCAGCGACTGCCGCGCTTCGACCACCGTCACCTCGAACCCTTCACGCACCAGCGCATAGGCCGTTGCCAACCCGATCACACCGCCGCCGATGATGCACACGCGCTGAGTCATGTCCGTCCTTATTTCTATTTGAAGACGAGGCTGAGGTTAGGGTGAGGTGACAAGCGCCGAACAATGAATAAAGATGCCAGACCTATAAACAAAGGTTATGGACTCGCCATGCGCCTTCGCCACATCGAGATTTTCCAGGCCATCCGCCAGACCGGCTCGGTCAGCGCCGCTGCACAGTTGCTGCACGTCTCGCAACCGGCGGTGACCAAGGTGCTGCAGCATGCCGAGCAGCAACTGGGCTTTCCGTTATTTCTGCGGGTGCGCGGCAAGTTGCAGGCGACCCCGGAAGCGCTGGAGCTGGAGCGCGAAGTCGACAAGGTCACCGAAAGCCTGCAAGGCGTGCGGCGTCTGGCCCAGAGCCTGCGCCGCGAGCCCGGCCACAGCCTGCGGATCGGCGCGACCCCGGCGCTGGCGCTGTCATTGCTGCCGCCGGCGATCCGGCAATGGACGGTGCAGTTCCCGGACATCGCCTGTGAACTGTCCAGCGCGCACAGCCGCGAATTGATGCAGAACCTGCTGATGCGCGAAGTGGATGTGGCCCTGACGTTGCAATTGCCGGATCATCCGGGGCTGAAGGCGCAGGCCCTGGCTTCGGGGGTGTTGGTGGCGCTGGCGCCGAAAGGTTACTGGCCGCAGGAAGACGCCGGTCAGCCGTTGTCGCTGATGGCACTGGCCGGGGCGCCGCTGATCGGGCTGTCCAGCGCCGACCCGCTTGCCGCCCGGCTCGACAGCTATCTGGAAGCCGTCGAGCCAGCGCCTCGGGTGCGGATTGCCGTGCAGACTTACTCACTGGCCCGGGCGATGGTGGAATCCGGGGCGGGCGTGGCGGTAATCGACCCGTTCACCGCGCTCGGTGCTTCGCCGACCAGCACCGTGATCCGCCCTCTCGCCCCGCCGCTGCCGATCACGCTGTACGCCGTGACTCGCGCCACTGAACCGCCGCCGCATACCCTCGGCGACCTGTTGCAGATCTTCAGCAGCCGCGCGCAGATACAGCTGCAAACCCTGGTCCCTGTGGGAGCTGCCTTGCCAGCGATTGCGGTGGCGCCATCAACACAGGCGTGACTGACAGTCCGTCATCGCGGACAAGCCCGCTCCCACAAGGTTTTGGGTGATCTACAAGACATAAAACAGAATCGCCACAAAGTGCAGCAGGCTCCCGGCGATGACAAACAGATGCCAGATCCCGTGGGCATGGCGCAGGCGATCATCCAGTGCAAAGAAAATGATCCCCACGGTGTACAGCACACCGCCGGATGCGAGCCAGACAAACCCGGCCATCCCCAGCGCGTCGATCAGCGGCTTGACCGCCACCAGCACGATCCAGCCCATCACCGCGTAGATCACGATCGACAGGATCCGCGCCTCGGAGCGCGGCTTGATCTCTTGCAGGATGCCGATCAGCGCCAGCCCCCAGACGATCCCGAACAGCGTCCAGCCCCACGGCCCGCGCAGGGTCACCAGACAAAATGGCGTGTAACTGCCGGCAATCAGCAGGTAGATCGAAAAGTGATCGACCTTCTTCATGATCGCTTTCTTGCGCCCGCGCACGCTGTGGTACACGGTGGATGCGCTGTAGAGCACCAGCAACGTAAAGGCATAAATCGCCACGCTGACGATCTTCCACGGGCTGCCGTCGAGGCTGGCGATCACCAGCATCCAGACGCCCCCGACGAACGCCGCTATCGCCCCGACCAGATGCGTCCAGGCGTTCAGTTTTTCTCCGTGATACATGTGTCGCACACCTCGATTTCATTACCGCAGCGCGCAAGGCTCGGGGCTTGAGCGT
Organism: Pseudomonas sp. BW7P1; assembly: GCF_024981055.1. Classification (NCBI taxonomy): domain Bacteria; kingdom Pseudomonadati; phylum Pseudomonadota; class Gammaproteobacteria; order Pseudomonadales; family Pseudomonadaceae; genus Pseudomonas; species Pseudomonas sp. BW7P1. The sequence continues at coordinate 5,887,211 of NZ_CP103374.1, forward strand.
AAAAGCGCAATGTTTCCGTTCAACGCGGGCCTGCACCTGTCCTGATATTTGGGCACAATCGAGCGATACCAAGGAAGAGTCCGCGCCATGCTGATCGACGAAGAATTGACCCTGAAGAAACTCGAGGTGTTCCTCGCCTTCATGCGCACCGGCAACCTCGCCCGCGCCGCCGCCGAACTGCAGACCAGCAACGTCAGCGTGCACCGCGCGATCCATTCGCTGGAAAGCGCCCTGCGCTGCCCGCTGTTCAAGCACGAAGGCCGCAACCTGACGCCGCTGGAAAGCGCCTACGTGCTCGAAGAGCGGGCGCAGAAGCTGATTCAGGATGTGGTCGAAAGCGTACGCCTGACCCGCGAAGCCGCCGGCTTTTCGGCCGAACGCTTCAAGCTCGGCTCGCTGTATTCGCTGACGGTAAAGACCGTGCCGCAGTTGATCATGGGCCTGAAGATCCGCCGCAGCGAACTCAACATCGACCTGATCCTCGGCTCGAACATCGACCTGCTCTACAAACTGAAAAACATGGAAGTCGACGCGATCCTGGTGTCGCTGGACGACACCGTCAACGACCCGGACTGTGAACAGATTCCGCTGTTTTCCGACGACATCTTCCTCGCCACCCCGGCCGATTCCCGGTTCGCCCAACGCAGCGAAGTGGACCTGGCGCAGGTGCGCGACGAAACCTTCATCACCCTCACCCAAGGCTTCGCCACCCACCAGGACGGTATCCGGGTATTCCGCCAGGCGGGGTTCGAGCCGAAGGTGGCGATGCAGGTCAACGATATCTTCACCCTGCTGAGCATGGTCAGCTCCGGGGTCGGTTATGCGTTGCTGCCGGGCAGGATTGCGGCGGTGTACGAGAACCGGGTGAAGCTGATCCCGTTGCAGGAGAAGTACCGGTTGCAGCAGCACATTGGTGTGGTGTTCTTGAAGGCCAAGGAGCGGGATCCGAATCTGCTGGCGTTGCTGGCGGAATGTCGGATGTATGCCAATCGCCAGACCTGACACCCAGTGGCGAGGGAGCTTGCTCCCGCTGGGGCGCGGAGCGGCCCCCGCTCTTTATCTGAAGAGCCGGGACTGCTGCGCAGTCCAGCGGGAGCAAGCTCCCTCGCCACAGAAACAGGTCACCCTTAAGCCACAATCCCGCGAACGATGAAGAACAGCAGCGAAGGCCCAAGCAGGCACCCAAGTCCGGTGTGGAAGGTCGCGGTCAACGCCCCATAAGGCACCAGCCGCCGATCCGTCGCCGCCAGCCCCGCCGTCACGCCGCTCACCGTCCCGGCCAGCCCGCCAAACACCATCGCCGAACGCGGGTTATCCAGGCCCATCCAGCGCGCCGCCACCGGCGTGCCGACCATCACCAGAATCGCCTTGATCAACCCGGTGGCAATCGACAGCGCCATCACATCCGACGTCGCGCCAATCGCCGCACCGGTCACCGGGCCGACAATGTAAGTCACCGCACCGGCGCCGATGGTGGTCATGCTCACCGCATCGCGATAACCAAACGCGTAAGCCATGCACGCGCCGACAATGAACGGCAGGATCGTGCCCAGCAGCAGCGCAATCACGCCAATCATCCCGGCCTTCTTCGCCTCGGTCGCCTGCACTTCAAATGCTGTGGCGACAATGGCGAAATCCCGCAGCATCGCGCCGCCCATCAGGCCGATGCCGGAGAACAGGGTCAGATCCGCCAGGCCCTTCTGCCCGCCCGTCATCGTGCCGCCGACCCAGGCCAGCACCAGACCGATGACGATGGCAATCGCCGAGCCGTGAATCCGCCCGAACGTCAGGCGTTTGGAGAGGATCACCGAGACCCACATGATCACGCCGACGAAGGCGAACGCGGTGATCAGACCGTTGTGTTCCAGACCTTTTTCAATGAGATCCCACATGTCAGCGACCTCCTACCGGTGTGCCGACCGGGGAGATTTCCGCCGGCTCGTCGGGCAAGGGTTCGCCCTTGTGGGTGCGGCTGATCAGGGCAATCGTGCAGCCACAGACCACCACCGAACCGATCGCCGCCAGCACCGCCACCGGGCCGCCGTGCAGCGCGGTGACGACGTTCTGTTGTGCGGCCATCGCCACCACCACCGGAATGTACATGGCGCCCCAGAAGCCGACGCCCATTTCGCAATCCTTGGTCATGCCGCCGCGTTTCTGCATCCACAACCGCGCGAAGATCAACAGGATCATGGCGATGCCGACCCCGCCGACATTGGATTTGACCCCCAGCAGCACGCCGAGCAGGTCACCCATGATCACCCCTGCCAGCGTACAGATCGCCAGCAGCGCCACACCGTAAATAATCATTGTTGTAGTCCTCAAAGTGCATCGTCGAATGTTGTTTTTGTTGTTCGAAGCCTGAGTCGGTGATTTAGGGTCGTCGGCCCTCCTCCTCTCGCAACAGCGCCTGCAAGGTGTCGAGCCGGGCACTGTCGAAGGCCGTGACAGTCCCCTGTTCGAACACCCGGCGCGCCAGCCCGGTCAGCACCGCACCAGGCGGCAGTTCGATCTGTAGTCGCACGCCGCGCTCGTAGGCGCTTTGCACGGTGCCGCGCCAGTCCACCACGCGACACATGTTGAAGGCGAGATCGTCGCGCAGCGCTTCTACCTGGGTCACAGGCCTGGCGCGACTGCCGCTCAGGTAAGCGATTTCTGGTGTTTTCAATTCCACGCTGGCGAACGCTTCGGCAAGGGTTTGCGCAGGCTCATCCAGCAACGGGCAGTGCGACGGCACGCTGACCGCCAGACGTTTCGCCACCCCGGCGCCATGACTGCGCGCCAGCTCGGCCACGGCCTGCATCGCCTTGTCGCTGCCGGCAATCACCACCTGGTTATCGGCGTTGATGTTGGCCAGATACACCGGCGAATCTGCGCCATGCACCTGCGCCAGCAGCGTTTCGACTGTGGATAATTGCAGACCGATGATCGCGGTCATGCCGAAGCCCTGTGGATAAGCCTGTTGCATCAATTCACCGCGCAGGCTGACCAGATGCAACGCGTCGCTGAAGCTCAACGCCCCAGCAACCACCGCTGCCGGGTATGCACCGATGGAGAGGCCGGCGACGTAATCGGCGGTGAAACCGTCCTGCAACAACTGCCGCGAGGCCGCGACACCGGCGATCAGCAGGCAGAGCTGAACCGCCCGGGTGCTGCGCAACGCCTCGCTGGAGTCCAGCCGCAAGACATCCTCACCGAGCCAATCGCTGGCCTCGATCAACGTTTCCCCAGGCAAACGCCGGAGCATGCCGGGCTGCTGCGCGCCCTGACCGGGAAACACCAGCAAGCTGCTCACGCGGCCTGCTCCTGGGGGTTCCACGGGTCGCTGACCAGACGAGCTTCACAATCGTTTTTCAGCAGCACCCGCGAAGCGTTTCCGGCCCACTCGCGCAGGGCCACCGCGCCGAACGGTGTCTGCAATTGCATATCCACTCGACAAATCGCCTGATCGAAAACCGCCACCAGTTTGCGGGCCTGATTACGGGTGATGAGTTGCGGTGTCCGCAGGATGAGATCGAGATCACTGGTCTCGTGCATCGCCGCAAACCCGCTGGCCAATTCAAATCCGGCACTGCCGCTGACGCCCCAGACCCAACCGCAATCATCGAGCACCGGTCGCAGTTGCCGCAGCGCCTGCATGACCGGCAGATCACGCTCGCTCTCGACATGACAAAGGGCTTCCGGGCTGACCTGGCAAGCAATCGAATCGCTCGCCATGAACGCCGCCAGCCGCTGCTCGCGCAATGCTCCGCGCACGCCCACCGCCACCAGACCTTCAGCGCTCACGGCACGCCGCACCACCACCGGTTGCCCGGCAGCCAGCGAATCAATCGCCCACTGCGGCGCATCCCCCGGCAACTGCGCCGGCGTCATGCCCCACAGCAGATCGTGGGCCAGTGGCATGTTCACCACTGCGCCCTCAGCAGTTCACGCACGCGGCTGGAGGCTTCGCGATTTTTTGCACCGAGACGACTGCTCAAATTCGTCGCACCGATATTACCGATGGCCTGCTTCAGGCACTCGGTCACCCGCGCCAGATCCTCCACCGTCGGCTGATCGATCTGTTGCACCGACAGGGTTTCCCAGAGCAGTCCAAGGCTGGCGTAGCTCTCGATGTCGTAGGCCATCGGCGGCACGCTGGCCGCCAGGGCCTCCAGTTCCTCGACACTGCGCAAGGTGACCCGCGCCGCCGACGCCTTGCCCATCGCATGCACCATCACCCCCGGATCCCGCAGGGCGATCAAGCGATTGGCCTGGTACCCGTGAGCCAGAAATGCCCCGGACATGGCCTTGCCCACCAGCAGTGCTATCACCGGATGCCCGGCCAGACGCGCTCGGGCGTAGGCATCCGCCGCGCCGGCCAGGGCCTGATGAATGCCGAGGGCTTCTTCGCGGCGGCCATAGGCCTGGCTCGGTACATCGACGATGGCAATCAAGGGACGCTTTTGTGTTTTGTCATGGTCGACGGTGATCGCGTCATCCACAGCCTTGGCCAGACCCCAGCCTTCGAGCAAACCGACTTCGCCGTTGCGAGCACGAGGGAAACGGTTTTGCGGATCGGCGACCACGGCGATAAAACGCCCGAGTGGCGCGTCGGCGACCTTGAGCGAGGGCGGCAAACCCTCAACGGCCTTCGCGCCAGCGCTCAAGGCGTTGAACCAGTTCAAACCGCGCACGGAATAACCGCTCATGAGCGCTCTCCTTGATACAGGTCGCGAACCACCGAAGGCTCGATTTGCTTGTCAGTGTCCAGGCTCGTCAGGCGTTGCAGGAACCACTCGGCCCGTTGACTGCGCGGTTGTTTCGGCAGGCCTTGTTGCAGCAGCTCGCCGACCTGCTGGCGAATCTGCGCCACATCATCGGCGACAAAACGGTCCACCAGGCTGCTGGCAAACCGCTGCTGACCACCGGTCAGGCTCCAGATGAAGGGCCGGTCGCGGGAGTCGTATTCCTCGATCCCGGCTTCCTGCTCGATCACCTGCGGACCGTTCAGGCCGAGGCGTGCTTCCTGGGTCACCAGCAAATAGCTGCACAGCGCGGCAGCAATCGACATCCCGCCAAAGCAACCGACGCTGCCGGCCACCACGCCGACCACCGGTTGGTAACGCTGCAGATCGACAATCGCCGCGTGTATATCGGCAATCGCCGCCAAGCCAAGGTTGGCTTCCTGCAGACGCACACCGCCGGTTTCCAACAGCAGGATGGCGCGGGTCGGGATGCCTTTGCGGTTGTCCTCGGCAGCCAGTTCCAGCGCGCCGGCAATCTTCGCGCCACCGACTTCACCGAGACTGCCACCCTGAAACGCCCCCTCGATTGCGGCGATCACCACCGGCATACCGCCGACGCTGCCCTTGGCGATCACCACGCCGTCATCGGCCTGCGGCACTACGCCCTGACGTTCGAGCCATGGCGACATGACGCGTTGGAACGGGTCGAGCAGTTCGCGGAAAGTGCCGGCGTCGAGCAAGGCTTTCGCCCGTTGCCGTGCGCCGAGTTCGACGAATGAATGTTTGCGCAAAAGTGCCGAGGTGTCAGTCATGACCGATCTCCTCGAAGCCTTGTTCCAGACGCAGGCGCACCACACCCGGTGTCGCGCCGAAATCATGGATATCGATGGCCATTGCCGGTGGCGTGGTGCCGTCGAACATCCGAGCAAACAGATGTTGCCAGCGCTGCTGCGCACCGTTGACCGAGGTCTGCACATTGATCGTCAGCTTGCCGGCCAGACCCGGTTCGATCAGCACTTCCAGATCGCCCGAGCCGACACAGCCCACCAGCGCCCGCCCCCGTGGCGGCTGCCCGGCGGGGAATTCAAAGGATAAGGTTTCCATCAAAACGCTCCCTGAAAGAGGCCGTCGCGCTCGATCCGGTCGAGCAACAGCGTGGTGGCGAGCAAATCGGCGGCGCCACCGGGCGAGGCATTCAATGCGATGAGTTGTTGATCCAGTTCGTGCAGGCGGCGGCGACCGGTGAGGCTGGCGCTGCCACCGGCATCGAGTACCGCACGGGCACCGTGCTGCATCGCCTGCAGACCCGGCTCGCCGGCGCGGTACAGCACGCAGGTGTCGGCGAGGTCGGTCATGATCGCGAGCAAGGCATCCAGTCGGGCGTTCTGTTCGCCATGGCCGGCGGCACGGCTGCGCTTGAGCTGCGGCAGGCCACGTTGCACTACCGACGGGAAGCCGAGTTGCGCTTCTTCCCGGGCACCGCGAGCGCCATAGCGTTGCGCGACCTGCGCGCCATGGCTCAGCGGGCGCGGTGCATGACGATCATCGAGCAACGCCAGACGTGCGGCGCGCAAAGTGACGGCGCCGGGACCGGTGGATTTCGTGTCCAGCGCAGCGGCTGTGACCAGCAGGCCCAACGCCCAGATCGCCCCGCGATGGGTGTTTACGCCGTGGGTGGTGGCGAGCATCGCTTGCTCGCCTTCCCGTCCGATACGGCCGATGGCTTCGCGCAACGGCAAGCCGATCTCGCCGAACGCGAGTACAGCCTCGGCCATTTCCTTGAACGCCGGCCACAGCGCCAGCGCCGAGGCATGCATCAATCCCAGGTGCAGATCGGTGTGAGCGCCGTTACCGCGCCGGTCGACCAGTGCCGGTTTCGGCGACAGGTCGGCTTCATCGATCAGCGCATCCACGGCCAGATCCGCCAGGCGCTCGGCGAGGGTGATGGTTTTCGGTTGCAGATTGAGTGCGTGCATTACCAACTCCTGAACCTGGCGGGCGGGTTGTAGAGGCCGCCGGACCACTCGACCAGATCGGCCACGCTCTTCGCCGCCAGCCACTCGCGGGTGGCGTCGGTACGGCGAATGCCGAGGTCTTCGGGCAAGGCGATCAGCCCTTCGCGGCGCATGCGTTCGGTGTCCTTCGGGTGGTGGCGCAGGCCGATGGCCGTGACGCCGGCCACCGCCGCGATCATTGCCTGACGCTCTTCCAGCGAGCGCGCCTTGTACAGGTAGGCGATGCCTTCTTCGGTCAGCAAGTGAGTGACGTCGTCGCCGTAGATCATGATCGGCGCGAGCGGCATGCCGCTTTTCTTCGCCACCTCAACCGCATCGAGGGTTTCGACAAAGGTCGGTTTGCCGCCTTCCTGGAAGGTCTCGACCATCTGCACCACGAGTTTCTTGCCGCGTTCGAGCATCGGCTGTTGCGAATCGTCATGGCGCATGTCGAGCCATGCCGGGGTCCCGTGACGACGGCCGCGCGGGTCGTGGCCCATGTTCGGCGCGCCGCCGAAACCGGCGAGTCGGCCACGAGTGACGGTGGAGGAATGGCCGTCGCCATCGACTTGCAGGGTCGCGCCGATGAACAGGTCCACCGCGTATTGCCCGGCCAGTTGGCAGAACATCCGGTTGGACCGCAGCGAGCCGTCATGTCCGGTAAAGAAAACATCCGGTCGGGCGGCGATGTAGTTTTCCATCCCCAGCTCAGTGCCGAAGCAATGCACACTTTCGACCCAGCCGCTTTCGATGGCCGGGATCAAGGTCGGGTGCGGGTTCAACGTCCAGTTGCGGCAGATCTTGCCCTTCAGACCGAGAGACTCGCCGTAGGTCGGCAGGATCAATTCGATGGCGGCCGTGTTGAAACCGATGCCGTGGTTCAGCGACTGGACGTTGTGTTTTTCATAGATCCCGCGAATTGCCATCATCGCCATCAGCACATGCACAGGTTTGATGTGACGCGGGTCGCGAGTGAACAACGGCTCGATGTAAAACGGCTTGTCCGCCACCACCACGAAATCCACCCACGATGCCGGAATGTCCACGCGAGGCAGCTCACTGACATCGTCCACCAGTTGATTGACCTGAACGATGACAATGCCGTCGCTGAACGCGGCCGGTTCGATCAGTGCCGGGGTGTCTTCGGTGCTCGGGCCGGTATAGATGTTGCCGGCCCGGTCGGCCATGAATCCGGCCGAGAGCACGACGTTGGGGATCAGGTCCACCACCAGCCGGGCGTAGAGTTCGATGTAGGTGTGGATCGCGCCGACTTCCAGCAGGCCGTCTTCGAGCAACTGGCTGATGCGCAGGCTCTGGGTGCCGGCGAAGGAGAAATCGAGCTTGCGGGCGATGCCGCGTTCGAACAGATCGAGGTGCTCGGAGCGCCCGACGCTGGGCATGATCATGTGCAGGTCGTGCAGCTTCCCGGGATCGGCCTTGGCCAGGGAGCGCGAGAGGAAATCTGCCTGCTTCTGATTGTTGCCCTCCAGCACCACTCGGTCGCCGGGCAGGATCAGCGCCTCGAGCGCCGCGACGATCCGGTCGGTGGGCAACACCGCACCGTCGGCCAGCCCGCGCACCTTGTCGAGGCGCCGCTGCTTCTCGTCGCGCCGCCGCGTCCAGCGCGAGTCGGGGGATATTGTTGTTGTCATGCTCACTCCACGGGGTTCGCTGTCGTGGAGCTACCTTAGGAGTGTGATCAAGGGGCATCAATCAAGCGCGGTGGCGAACCGTTACGGTCAGCGTAATGAATGCCAGCGATGAGGCCAGTGAAAACAATAAAAATTGTGGATCAGTGAGTCAGTCCTGCATCCACCAACAACTTCTCCAACCCCAGCAAATCCGGCACCTTCGCCACCTGCTCCCCGACCTGCACCGCCGCCTGCTCCAGCGCGCACAACGGCACGTCGACGTAACTCAACTGGCTGTCGAGCTTGTACGAGCGCGGAATCCCCTGCACCAGCAGGGCGATGAAGCGCAAATTCGGCAATCCGCCGAGGGCGTTGAGGATGACGATCCGCGCCCGTTCGCCGATGACGATCTTGTTGCCGCACGCCGACTCGAAACTCAGCAGTGGAATCTGCCGCTCACGCCAGGTCACCCGACCCAGATACCACGGCGGCGTATCGAGGTCGAAGGCGCCGGCCTGGTAGTCGATCAGCTCGGCGATGGCCACGTTGGGCAGGATCAGGTTGCGATCCGCCAGCGGCAGCAGCAGTCCCGTGAGCTGGCTGCTGTGTGGGTTGTGAGGCCGCTCATGCATGTTTTTTGCTCCAACGGGCAATGCTTTCGAGCAGCACCGACTCCTGGTAAGGCTTGCCAAGGTAGTCGTTGACGCCGATGGCCATGGCGCGATCACGGTGTTTCTGGCCGGTGCGCGAGGTGATCATGATGATCGGCAGGTGTTGCAGGCGCTCATCCTGACGTACCCGGGTCGCCACTTCGAAGCCGTCCATGCGCGGCATTTCGATGTCGAGCAGCATCAGGTCCGGCATGTGGTCTTCCAGCAGCAACATCGCATCGACTCCGTCCTTGGCGGTGAGTACGTTCATGCCGTGGCGTTCGAGCAGCCGGCTGGTGACCTTGCGCACGGTCACCGAATCGTCGACCACCAGTACCAGCAGTGGTTTCTGCGGTTCGCTGTCGATCTCGTGACTGGCCGGACGCTGCGGCAACCGTGCCTGCATTGCGCGGATCGGCGCCAGCAGGTCGAGAATCAGCACCACCCGGCCATCGCCGAGGATCGTCGCCCCGGATACGCCCTGCACCGCCGCGAACTGCGGGCCGAGGCTCTTGACCACGATTTCCCGGGTGCCGGCCATGGCGTCGACCTGGACCGCGATGTGCCGGTCGTTGCACTGCACCAGCAATACCGGCAGCGGCAGGCTCTGGCCGATCAGTTTCGGCCGTGGCGCGGTTTTCAGCAGTTCACCCAGATAAACCAGTTCATGACGCCGACCGCCGTATTCGTACGTCGGTGGATCAAGGCGGAAATACCCGTCCAGTTCATTCGGCAAGACACGGACGATGCCGTCGATGGTGTTCAGCGGAATGGCGTACTGATCCTCGCCACACTGCACCATCAGCGCGCGGTTGACCGAGACGGTGAACGGCAGGCGGATACGGAAATGCACACCGCGCCCCGGCACCGAGTCGATGCTCATGGTGCCGCCCAGTTGCCGCACTTCTTCATGGACCACGTCCATGCCCACGCCACGTCCGGAAATCTGGGTGATTTTCTCGGCGGTGGAAAAACCCGGCTGAAGGATGAACTGCAACACATCGCGGTCACTGATCTGCGCGTCTGGCGCCAGCAATCCGCGCTTGATCGCCTTGCGCCGCACCGCGTCCAGCGGCACCCCGGCGCCGTCGTCACGGATGTCGAAAACGATGTCGCTGCCCTCGCGGGTCAGATCGAGGGAGATCTGACCTTGTGCCGGTTTGCCCGCCGCAAGGCGCACATCGGCAGGTTCCAGACCGTGGTCGACGGCATTGCGCAGCATGTGCTCCAGCGGCGCGGCCATGCGCTCAAGCACGTTGCGATCCATCTCGCCTTCGGCGTTGCCGACGGTAAACGCCACGTCCTTGTGCAGTTCTTCGGCGACCTGACGGACGATGCGCTTGAGCCGCGGCAACATGCGCTCGAACGGCACCATGCGCGTGCGCATCAGGCCTTCCTGCAACCCGGTATTGATCCGGCCCTGCTGCTGCAACAGGTTCTCGGCGTCGTGTGTGCGACGGTCGAGGGTTTCCTTGAGATCGAGCAGGTCGGAGGCGGATTCGGACAGCGCCCGGGACAACTGCTGCAACTGCGAATGACGATCCATTTCCAGCGGGTCGAACTCTTCGTAGCCCAGGCGCTCGGCGTCCACTTGCTGCCGGCTGAGAATCCGCCCCTGGGTTTCGGTGTCGAGGCGGCGCAACTGATCACGCATGCGCTCGAGGGTGGTTTCCATCTCGTTCAGGGCGATCTGCGCATCGCTGACCTGCTGCTCGATGCGCCCACGGAAAATCGAGGTCTCCCCGGCAAGGTTGACCAGCTCATCGAGCAATTCGGCGGAGACTTTGACCATATCCGCGCCGACCTCGGCAGCGGGCGCGGCAGGCTCGCTCTTCACCGGCGCCGGCAAAATCGGCGCGGGGGTCTCCACCGGCGCCGGATGGCTGAAGTTCTGGATCGCACCGATCAGTCGATCTGCCGGCGGGCATGGCTGGCCGGCGCGCACCGCATCCAGCATCTGCGCCAGGCGGTCATGGCCGCGCTGCAACAGGGCAAACAGTTCGGCGCTGCTTTGCAGGGTGCCTGAAGACAGGCTTTCGTACAGGTATTCCAGCTCATGGGCGAGGTCGCCGATGGGGCCGATTTCCACCATCCGCGCACCGCCCTTGAGGGTGTGCAAATCGCGCAGCAGGGTTTCCACTTCCTGGCGGTTGCCGGGCTCGGCCTGCCAGCGCAACAGCGCGGCGCCGGAGTTCTCGATGATGTCGAAACCTTCTTCGAGGAAGATGTCCAGCAGTTCCGGGTCGGGTCCGGCGCCGTCATGGCTGGCGGCCTCCGGCGGCGTCTCGCCAGCGCCCGAGTGGCCCTGACGGAACTGACGGATCGCGTCGATCAGCGCTTGTGCCGGCTTCAGCGGCTGCCGGTCATGCAGTTGATCGAGGTACAACGCCAGGCGTTCATGGCTCTGCAACAACAGTCGGCCCAAGGCGTCGCTGTGGCTGTAGCGGCGATCCACCAGACCTTCGTAAAGGCTTTCCAGCTCCTGGGCCAGGTCGCCGACGGCCTCGACCTCGGCCATCCGTGCACCACCCTTGAGGGTGTGCAGGTCCCGTTGCAGCGATGAAAGCGGCGCGCCGTTTTCCGGGTCATGCAACCAGCGCTGCAAGGCTTGTCCGGCGCTGTCGAGAATATCCACCGCCTCTTCGAGGAAGATCTCGACGATCTCGTCATCCGCGCCGGGTCCGCCGATGTTCTTTTGCAGCTCGGCGGTAGCACTGCCCAGCTCATGAATGCTCAGGGTGCGACTGCCGTCACTGCGAATCAGGCCCATGGCCGACGGGTCGAGGCTTTCGTCCAGCAGTTCGTGCAGTGCACGGATACGCTGGGGTTGCGGGGTGATTTCCTGGCCGGCGGCCAGTTCGTCGAGCATGTTGATCAGCGCTTCGTGGGCGTGCTGGGCCTCAAGGAAGAACCGCTCGCTGACCGCCAGGCTGCTTTCTTCCACGGCGCCATACAGGTCGAGCAAGGCTTCGCACAGCACATCCACCGGCAACAGATCCGCCAGGTGCGCAGCCTCGCCGAGGGTCGTCAGCTCATCCAGCAACGCACTGAGCTCCTGGCGCTCGCCGGGATGTTGCTGCCAGCGCTGCAAGAGGTTTTCGGCGTCGAGCAGGATGTCCATGCCCTGGGCCAGAAAGTTGTTGATCAGTTGCGGATCACGCTTGACCCGCAGGCTGTTGTTCGGCGCGTTGAGGATGGATTCGAGACGTTCGCCCAGCAGGGTGTCGGTGCGCTTGATCAGCGACTGCGCACCGACAATCGGCGCCAGTGGATCAAGCTTGAGCTGGCGCAGGCCGACGCGGAACAGACCTTCGGCCTCCAGCAGCAATTCCACTTCGTCCAGGTCCAGCGCCAGTTGATGGGCCTTGAACTCCCGGGCCAGTTTGTCCAGCGGCGCCGCCAGTTCGGCAATCGGCACGACACCGGCCATCGAGGCGCTGCCCTTGAGCGTGTGCAGCGCCCGTTGCAGTTCATCGCTGGCCTGCAGAGGCACATGCTCGGCGGCCTGATCGAGGAAGCGGTTGAGGCTGGCGAGGTGGGTTTCGGCTTCGTTGCGGAAAATCTCCAGCAACAGCGGATCGAGTGCCGCTACGTCTTCCACGTCCTCGGCGGGCAACGGCACCTCGCCCCTCGCCAGGGCGTGAGCCCGCGCCGCCAGGTGATCGACATCCTGGCGCTGACGTTGACCGTTGATGGCGAATTCGGCGATCAGGTCCGGCAGCACCAGCAACGTATCAGTCAGTAACTGTTGCACGGCCGGGCCAGGCTCGACGCTGTGTTCCAGCACCCGGTTGAGCAGGTTCTCCACGGCCCAGGCCAGCTCGCCGAGCACCAGTGCCCGGACCATGCGCCCGCTGCCCTTGAGGGTGTGGAATGCTCGACGCAGTTCACTCAACGCTGCGCGGTCCTGCGGATCGGCGGTCCAGCGCGGCAGGTAGTCGCGCAGGACATCGAGCACTTCCCCGGTCTCTTCGAGGAACACTTCACGCAACTCATCGTCCACCGGTTCTTCATCGGCGGGCGGTGGCAGCAGGCTGCCGGGCGTGGTCAACGCGGGCGGGTTGACCGCCGAGACCGGACTGGCCAGCACATCGGCCAGCGACTTCACGATGGCGGGGTCATCGAGTTCCTGCAGGTCCTGCATCACCAGCGCTTCGCCGGGGCTGAGCACGTCGTCGAGCACGGGTACATGCTGTTCACTCGGCGGCTCGTCAGGAAAGTAGCCGAGACGCGCCAGGCTTTTCTGCGCGACGTCCAGCAATGGCTCGCCGGAGGCCAGCGGATCGTCGCTCAGGCGTTCGAGGTAATACTCGATACCGGTGATGACATCGGCGAGGTTGTCCAGTTGTTGCCAGCCCGGCTCGTGCGGGTCGAGCAGCAGATGCTCGCGAATGAAACCGTTGCAGGCTTCCAGCAGGCCGGCCGCACGGGCCAGCGGGATCATTGCCAGCGCACCGCGCACCTGGGTCAACAGCGCCGGCAAGTCTTGCAGTTGCTGGCGATCCCAATCGGCGTCGATGTAGTCGACGATCATGTCCTTGGCCTGTTGCAGGCAGATGCGCGCCTCCTTGATCACAATCTGATGGATTTGCGTCAGGTCGGTGGTCGGCAGTCGCGAGTCTTCCGGGCTCTCCGGTTCCACCGTGCCGACCATACCGGCCAGGGTCGCTTCGACGTAAAGCAAGGCACCGGCCACGTCCATCAGTGTGGCGTCGTTCGGCTCGCGCTGGCCCTGGGCAAGACTGAGCACCACCGCCAGTTGATCGATGATGACCCTGCGCGGCTGGCCGAAGCCGAGCACCGCGAGGGTGTCGGCGATCTGCCGCAACGGCGCCAGCAGGCTGTCCAGATCCGAGGCGTGCTGGCGGTCGCTGCGCACGAACAGGTCGAGACGTTCCTTGACCCGCACCAGTTCTTCGCACAACGCCGCGAGCACCGAGCGCATGGCATCGCGGTCAGGCCCGGCCAGGCGGGCGCGTTCTTCGTCGACCATCGCGCTGTCAGGCAACGCGTCGTCCAGGGAGTAGCGATCTTTCATGGTCAGCATCTGCCCGGTGGGATGTTCGGCTTTGGCAATGTAGAACAGCAGGCTTTTCAAAAGCTCGGGAGGCGGTGGCTGGTTGAGACCGGCCATGCCTTGCTCGAGCAGGCGCTTGAGCTCCTTGTCGGCGTCCTTGAACAGACTGCGCAGGGCCGGGCTGTTGGCGATCCGGCCTTCGCGCATGCCTTCGACCAGCGCCGAGGCGACCTGCCACAACGGGCTCAACGGAGCCTCGCCGCTCAAGGCTTCCAGGCGAGCGAAAACCTTGCCGAGGTAGCCGAGGTGAGTCTGATCGTCCTGCTCGCGCAACAGTCCCGCCAACGCCATCTGCAACATCTGTCGCAACTTGCGCAGCACGCTGGACAGCTCGGCAGGTTCCAGCAGGGCCAGCGCCTGCCGGCTCAGCGGCGCCAGTTCAGGCAATTGCGGGCTGAACAGGCTGGTCTCGGACAACAGGCTTTCGCCCCGGGCGCTGCGCAGATCGTTGATCAACGGCAACACCACCAGCGGCAGATCACGGCGGGCGCCTTGCACGCGCTCGAGGTAGGCGGGCAATTGGCCGAAGGCCTGCAACAGCAGGTGCAAGGCTTCATCACGGTGGCTGACGCGATCGTTCTGCAGGGCTTCGACCAGATGCTCCATTTCCTCGGCGAGCAGTGCCGCGCCGTAGAACTCGACCATCTGCAGACTGCCGTGGACCTGATGGATGCACGCCAGGCACTCGTCCAGACCGGGCACCGACTGCGGATCGTCGAGCACGGCTTCGATGGCCTGATGCGCCTGTTTCAGCGTTTCGGCAATCTCGCCCTTGATCCATTCGAGGGCCACGTAGTCGTGCCGGTCACCCATAACCACTCCGCTCGACATGATCTCGCCTGCTGGCCTCACGCCTTGCCCGTAGCGGGTGCTGCCGCCGCCGGCAAGGTGAACCCGGATACCGAACGCCGCAACTGACTGGCCATTTTCGCCAGGTTACCGATGCTTTCGGCAGTGGCCGTGGAGCCGGACGACGTCTGCGAGGTGATCTGCTGGATCACGTTCATCGTCAGGGAAATCTGCCCGGCCGAAGACGTCTGCTGCTGCGCCGCGTTGGAAATGCTCTGGATCAGCGCCGCGAGGGTCTTGGACACGCCTTCGATTTCTTCCAGGGCCACACCGGCATCCTGCGCCAGCCGCGCGCCGCGCACCACTTCGGTGGTGGTCTGTTCCATGGAAATCACGGCTTCGTTGGTGTCGGTCTGGATCGCCCGCACCAGCGTCTCGATCTGTCGGGTCGCGGCAGACGAACGTTCCGCCAGTCGCTGAACCTCATCGGCAACCACCGCAAACCCGCGCCCGGCATCGCCGGCCATCGACGCCTGGATCGCCGCATTGAGGGCGAGGATGTTGGTCTGGTCGGCAATGTCGTCGATCAGGCTGACGATGTCGCCGATTTCCTGGGACGACTCGCCCAGACGCTTGATGCGTTTGGCGGTGTCCTGGATCTGTTCGCGGATGTTGTCCATGCCGTGGATGGTGTTGTGCACCACCTCGTTGCCCTTGTTGGCGATTTCCACCGAACGCTCGGCCACCGCCGAAGATTCGGCGGCGTTGGCCGACACCTGATCGATGGACTGGGCCATGTCGTTGATCGCGGTCGAGGCTTCGGAAATCTGCTGGGCCTGATGTTCCGAGGCCTGGGCCAGGTGCATGGCGGTGGCCTGGGTTTCCTGCACCGCTGCGGCGACCTGGCCGGCGGTGAGGTTGATGGTCGCCACCAGGTCACGCAATTGGTCGACGGAGTAGTTGATCGAGTCGGCGATGGTTCCGGTGAAGTCTTCGGTCACCGAAGCGGTCACGGTCAGGTCACCGTCGGCGAGGTCTTCGATTTCATCGAGCAAGCGCATGATCGCGTTCTGGTTGCGCTCGTTCTTCTCGGCGGTCTCGCGCAACTGACGGTTGGTTTCCCGGACCATGACCATACCGATCAGGATGATCGACGCCAGCGCCAGCAACCCCAGCACGTAGCCGCCGATGGTATCGGTGCTGCGCCCGCCCGCGAGGTTCTCGAATCCGCTGGCCAGGTGCGAGGCTTCGTCGAGCAGGGTCTGCGACAGGCTGAAGATATTGGTGGCGGACTCGCGGACCTTGAACAGCTCCGGCGAGGTTTCGAGGATTTCATCCACCGAGCCCGAAACGAACTGGAACAGCTCGGAAATCTCGCTCAGGCGGGCACGGGCGTCGCGGTCCTCGACCTGGCTGATCTTCAGCGTCGGGTTGCCTTGCAGCATGCCGTTGAGCACCTGGCCGAAACGCGTGGCGTCACGGCCGAAGGCATCGGCGGCCTGCTGCGAGTTTTCGTCGCCGGAGAGCACGGTATTCACTGCGCCGAGAATCCGCTCGGCCAGCAGCGACTGACGCTGGGCCATCGCTACCTGCGCTGCCGGGGCGCCGCGCTGCAAAAGGATCTCGACGACTTTCTCGTATTCGATCTGCAACTGCGGAACGGTTTCGGCGAGGGTTGCGGCCACCTGATGCAGGGACAATACGGTCTGTTCGCTGGAGAGGATGGCGTCGGTGTTTTTCAGCAGGCGTTCCCAGTCCAGCTGCACGGCGCGCATTTCCGGGCGCACGGTGGACGGTGCCGGCGGCAGCCCGGTGGCCGGGTCGCCCTTTTTCAGGTAACCCCAGCGCTGGGCGAAATCATTGCGCGCATCACTGAGCAACTTGAACGCGGCAGCCTTGCCGGCGGCGGCTTCTGTGGCGTTCTTGGCGATCCGCTGGGACAGCACCCGCAGCTCACCGGCGTGGCCGATGTACTGTTTGTCGTAATTGGCCTGGGTGTTGAGGTAAGCGAAGTTGGCGAACAGCAGCATGATGAACACGATCAGCGCGATGAACAGCACAATGATCTGCGAGCGGCTGCGCGAGCCTTCTGCGGGCTTGCTGGTTTTTGCTTTGATCATCGGTCCTCGCCTGTTAAACCGCGACGTGCATGAAACTCGGTGACTGCGCCAGCGCAAACAGGCTGAACACCCGCCAGTTCTGCTCGCGCCGGAAATACCCTTTGACGAACTCGCCCTTGGAGCCCTGCCGCTTCCTGATCGAGAGGGGTTCGAAACTGTCCTGCTCGAAATGCTGCAGACCGAAGACCTCATCGACCAGCACGCCGGCAAAAACGTCCCGATGCTCCACCACCAGGACCCGCCGCTGCTTGCGCATCGGCGACAGCTCATGCCCGAAGAATCCGCACAGATCCAGAATCGGCAACAACCGCCCGCGCAGATTGGCCACGCCCTTGACCCAGGGCTTCACCCCCGGCATCGGGGTGAAACGCGGTTCGGGCAGGACTTCGCTGACTTCACCCATCGGCGCGACGTACCAGTGCTCGCCGAGGCGAAAGCCGATGCCGCTCCAGCGATCCTGGCGCGCCGGTTGCGACGGCAGGTCTGCGGCCAGCAGGCGACAGCGCTGATCGATCTGCCACAACAGTTCGAACGCGGTCAGCGACTCGCTCATGACGGCGCGATCAACCGGCCAGCACGCCGTTCAGGGTCTTGATCAGCATGTCTTCCTCGACCGGCTTGGTCAGGTAATCCCTGGCGCCCTGGCGAGTCCCCCAGACCTTGTCGGTTTCCTGATCCTTGGTGGTAATGATGATGACCGGGATGTGGCTGGTTTCAGCGTCCTTGGTCAGTTGACGGGTCGCCTGGAAACCGTTGAGGCCGGGCATGACGATGTCCATCAACACGGCATCGGGTTTTTCCTGACGGGCCAGGGCCACGCCGTCGGCGCCGTTTTCGGCTTTCAACACTTCATGGCCGTGCTTTTCCAGCATGCCGGTCAGTTTGTACATTTCGGTCGGCGAATCATCGACGATCAGAATACGTGCCATGGTCTTCCCCATTTTTTTCTTGTCGACACCGGGCCCGCTGGCCGAGCGTCACTGTGCGTGTCTTACTGCGGCAAATCAGCGGCAAAGCCCGGAACATGGGCCGCAATCGCGTCGAGCAGTTCTTCCTTGCTGAAAGGCTTGGTCAAAAATTGATCGGAGCCGACAATCCGCCCCTTGGCCTTGTCGAACAGCCCGTCGCGGGACGACAGCATGATCACCGGCGTGGCCTTGAAGGCACTGTTGTTCTTGATTAAAGCGCAGGTCTGATAACCATCCAGACGCGGCATCATGATGTCGACAAAAATGATCCCGGGGTGGTGGTCGGCAATCTTCGCCAGGGCGTCGAAACCGTCGATTGCGGTGATGACTTCGCACCCTGCATTTTTCAGCAGGGTCTCGGCGGTGCGACGAATCGTTTTCGAGTCGTCGATCACCATGACCTTCAAGGCGCTGGACTGCTGTTCCATAAGGGGGCTCTACCGTCGCCTTTGCGAATCAATTTGTCCGTTTTGCGATGAGTGATGGCTGGAAACCCTTGTTGTTCAAGGGCCAGTGCAGCTGGCAGCCTTTTTAGCACAGTCTCCTGACGCAATCTATCGACGGGTTTTTCCTTGACCGCAAACCCGCCCGGCGCCACTCTGGCGGCACTTTTTCATACCGATCCGGTAGCCAATTTTCGAGGAAAACCCAATGAGCGTTCGCGTCGGGATTGTCATGGACCCTATCGCCAGCATTTCCTATAAAAAGGATAGCTCGCTGGCCATGCTGCTGGCGGCGCAGAAGCGCGGCTGGGAACTGTTCTACATGGAGCAGAAGGACCTTTATCAGGCTGAAGGTCAGGCCCGGGCGCGGATGAAGCCGTTGAAGGTCTTCGCCAACCCGGAAAAATGGTTCGAACTGGGTGCCGAACAGGACGCCCTGCTCAGCGACCTGAACGTGATCCTGATGCGCAAGGATCCACCGTTCGACATGGAGTTCGTCTACTCCACCTACCTGCTCGAACAGGCCGAGGCCGCCGGGGTGCTGGTGGTCAACAAGCCGCAGAGCCTGCGCGACTGCAATGAAAAACTGTTCGCCACCCTGTTCCCGCAGTGCACGCCGCCGACCATCGTCAGCCGTCGCCCGGACGTGTTGCGCGAATTCGCCGACCATCACGGTGACGTGATCCTCAAGCCGCTGGACGGCATGGGCGGTTCGTCGATCTTCCGTCATACCGCCGGTCATCCGAACCTGTCGGTGATTCTGGAAACCCTGACCCTGCACGGCAAACAGCAGATCATGATCCAGGCTTACCTGCCGGCCATCGTCGATGGCGACAAGCGCATCCTGATGATCGACGGCGAGCCGGTGGATTACTGCCTGGCGCGGATTCCGGCCCTGGGCGAAACCCGTGGCAACCTCGCCGCCGGCGGTCGTGGCGAAGCCCGTCCGTTGACCGACAAGGATCGCTGGATCGCCGCCCAGGTCGGCCCGACCTTGCGCGAGAAAGGCCTGCTGTTCGTCGGCCTCGACGTGATCGGCGAGCACCTGACCGAAATCAACGTCACCAGCCCGACCTGCATCCGCGAGATCGACAATGCCTTCGGCACCGACATCGGCGGGATGCTGATGGATGCCATCGAGAAAAAGCTGCAAGGTTGATGTGTGTCACATGCAGCCTGTCGCTTGATGCTTGAAGCCCAAGGCGTGAAACCAACATTGCGTTATCATGCGCGGCCTGTGAAAAACGCGATGTTGGTTTTCTTGTCATGACACTTCCGTCCGATCTGCCTGCTGAACTCGCCCACCGCGGCGTGCGCCCGGTCGATCGCCTCGGATTTACCCTGTTTCTCGCGGCGCTGATCCATTTGGCGCTGCTGCTCGGCGTGGGTTTCACCATGGTCGAGCCCCGGCAGATCAGCAAAACCCTGGAAATCACCCTCGCCACCTTCAAGAGCGAAAAGAAGCCGGCGAAGGCCGATTTCCTCGCCCAGGAAAACCAGGAAGGCAGCGGCACCCTCGACAAGAAAGCGATCCCCAAGACCACCGAGGTCGCGCCATTCCAGGACAATCAGGTCAAGAAAGTCACGCCGCCGCCGGCCGCCAAACCGCAGGTGCAGGAAGCCGCGCCCAAGGCGGCGGTAACCACCGTCGCGCCGAAGCCGAAAAAGGCGCCGACCAAGAAAGAAGAAGCCAAGACCGAGACCAAACCCACGGTCGACGCCCCGACTTTCGACAGCTCGCAGCTTTCCAGCGACATCGCCAGCCTCGAAGCCGAGCTGGCCAACGAACAACAGCTGTACGCCAAACGCCCGCGCATCCACCGCCTGAGCGCGGCCTCGACCATGCGCGACAAGGGCGCCTGGTACAAGGACGAATGGCGCAAGAAGGTCGAGCGCATCGGCAACCTCAATTACCCCGAAGAAGCCCGGCGCCAGCAGATTTACGGCAACTTGCGGCTGATGGTGTCGATCAACCGCGACGGCTCGCTGTATGAAGTGCTGGTGCTGGAATCTTCCGGTCAGCCGCTGCTGGATCAGGCGGCGCAGCGCATCGTGCGTCTGGCCGCACCGTTTGCACCGTTTACCGGGGACCTGTCGGACATCGACCGGCTGGAAATCATCCGCACCTGGAAATTCGCCCGGGGCGACCGGCTGTCCAGCAACTGAGCCGATCTTTTGACCGCTCCAGCTTGTCAGTTCGCCCCCCGAACGCCACACTACCGCACATGAAAAACGTCAGCCCCAGCTACCTCAAGCATCACTTCCTGATCGCCATGCCACACATGGCCGACCCGAACTTTGCCCACACCTTGACCTACATCGTCGAGCACACGGCCAATGGGGCCATGGGGCTGGTAGTAAACCGACCACAAGAGCTGAATCTGGCCGACATCCTCGAGCAATTGCGCCCGGACATCGATCCGCCAGCGCTGTGCCAGCATGTGCCGATCTTCATCGGTGGCCCGGTGCAGACCGATCGCGGTTTTGTCCTGCACCCGGCGGGCAAGACCTTCCAGGCCACTGTCGAGCTGGACGGCGAACTGGCACTGTCGACGTCCCAGGACGTGCTGTTCGCCATCGCTGACGGCGTAGGCCCGGCGAAAAGCCTGATCACCCTCGGTTACGCCGGTTGGGAAGCCGGGCAACTGGAAGCCGAACTGGCCGACAACGCCTGGCTGACCTGCCCGTACGACGCCGACATCCTGTTCAACACCCGCAGCGAACTGCGTCTGGAAGCGGCGGCGAAGCACCTGGGAATCAACCTCAGCCTGCTGACCAGCCAGGCAGGGCACGCCTGATGGCCCTGCGCCTGATCCTCGGCTTCGACTACGGCACCAAACAGATCGGCGTGGCGGTCGGCCAGGTGATCACCGGTCAGGCCCGCGAGCTGTGCACCCTGAAGGCCCAGAACGGCGTGCCTGACTGGAACCAGGTCGAAGCCCTGATCAAGGAGTGGAAACCCGACGCCGTGGTGGTCGGCCTGCCACTGAACATGGACGGCACGCCCAGCGAGATGTGCGCCCGCGCCGAGAAATTCGCCCGCCGTCTCAACGGCCGCTACAACCTGCCCTTCTACACCCACGACGAGCGCCTGACGACCTTCGAAGCCAAGGGCGAACGACTGGTGCGCGGCGGGCAGAAAGGCAGCTACCGCGACAACCCGGTGGACGCCATCGCCGCCGCCCTGCTGTTGCAGGGCTGGCTCGACGAAAACACCGCACTGTTTGAATCCTGACAAGCGCTACGGCGCTTTTCTTTTGGCTACAACCCGAGCTCCGGTTCGCGAGAACCGGCTCGGCCCCGAGAAGGAGCAACCATGAGCCTGCCCAATCCCGCCGATCTGATCAGCCAGATGGCGACCCGCCTCAAGGCGCACCTTGCCCAGCGCAATATCAGCGAACCGCGTTACATCGGCATCCGCACCGGCGGCGTCTGGGTCGCCCAGGCCCTGCTCGCAGAACTGGGCAGCGACGCGCCACTGGGCACGCTGGATGTTTCCTTCTACCGCGACGACTTCAGCCAGAACGGCCTGCACCCGCAAGTGCGCCCGTCCGCCCTGCCCTTCGAAATCGAAGGCCAGCATCTGGTGCTGATCGACGACGTACTGATGAGCGGCCGGACCATCCGCGCCGCCATGAACGAACTGTTCGACTATGGCCGTCCGGCCAGCGTGACGCTGGTCTGCCTGCTGGATCTGGACGCCGGCGAACTGCCGATCCGCCCCAACGTGGTCGGCGCGACGCTGTCGCTGGCCGCCCATGAGCGGGTCAAGCTGTCCGGCCCGGAACTGGCCCTCGAACTGCAAGATCTTGCCCTTTAATCCGCCCTATTGAGAGTCCCCTTCGCGATGACGCCTCTAGATACCAAGCGCCCGCTGCAGCTCAATGATCAGGGCCAGCTGCGACACTTCCTCTCGCTCGACGGCCTGCGCCGGGAGTTGCTGACGGAAATCCTCGACACCGCCGACTCGTTCCTCGAAGTTGGCGCACGGGCCGTGAAAAAAGTCCCGCTGCTACGCGGCAAGACCGTGTGCAACGTGTTCTTCGAAAACTCCACCCGCACCCGCACCACCTTCGAACTGGCGGCCCAACGGCTGTCGGCGGACGTGATCACCCTGAACGTGTCGACCTCGTCGGCCAGCAAGGGCGAAACCCTGCTCGACACCCTGCGCAACCTCGAAGCCATGGCCGCCGACATGTTCGTCGTGCGCCACGGTGACTCGGGCGCCGCGCACTTCATCGCCGAGCACGTCTGCCCGCAAGTGGCGATCATCAACGGCGGCGACGGCCGCCACGCGCACCCGACTCAGGGCATGCTCGACATGCTGACCATCCGTCGGCACAAGGGCAGCTTCGAAAACCTGTCGGTGGCCATCGTCGGCGACATCCTGCATTCGCGGGTGGCGCGCTCGAACATGCTCGCCCTGAAGACCCTCGGCTGCCAGGACATCCGCGTGATCGCGCCGAAAACCCTGCTGCCGATCGGCATCGAGCAGTACGGCGTGAAGGTCTACACCGACATGACCGAAGGCCTGAAAGACGTCGACGTGGTGATCATGCTGCGCCTGCAGCGTGAGCGCATGACCGGCGGCCTGCTGCCGAGCGAGGGCGAGTTCTATCGCCTGTTCGGCCTGACCACCGCGCGCCTGGCCGGCGCCAAACCCGATTGCATCGTCATGCACCCGGGGCCGATCAACCGTGGCGTGGAGATCGAGTCGGCAGTCGCCGACGGCCCGCACTCGGTGATCCTCAATCAAGTCACCTACGGCATCGCGATCCGTATGGCCGTGCTGTCCATGGCCATGAGCGGACAAACCGCGCAGCGTCAATTCGAGCAGGAGAACGCCCAGTGAAGCTCAGCATTCTCGGCGCCCGCGTCATCGATCCAGCCAGCGGCCTGGATCAAATCACCGATATTCACGTTGAAGCCTGCAAGATCGTCGCCCTCGGCGCTGCACCAGCCGGTTTCAGCGCCGTGGAAACCATCGATGCCCACGGCCTTGTCGCCGCTCCAGGCCTCGTCGACCTGAACGTCGCCCTGCGCGAGCCGGGTTACAGCCGCAAGGGCAGCATCGCCAGCGAAACCCGTGCAGCGGCAGCCGGCGGTGTGACCAGCCTGTGCTGCCCGCCGAAGACAAAACCGGTGCTCGATACTTCCGCCGTGGCCGAGCTGATCCTCGACCGCGCCCGCGAGGCCGGCAACACCAAGGTGTTCCCGATCGGCGCCCTGAGCAAAGGCCTGGACGGCGAACAACTGGCCGAGCTGGCAGCCCTGCGCGACGCCGGTTGCGTGGCGTTCGGCAACGGTCTTGAGAGCTTCCGCAACACCCGCACCCTGTGCCGGGCGCTGGACTACGCGGCGACCTTTGACCTGACGGTGATTTTCAACTCCCAGGATCATGACCTGGCCGACGGCGGCCTGGCCCACGAAGGCCCCACCGCCAGTTTCCTCGGCCTGCCGGGTATCCCGGAAACCGCCGAAACCGTGGCCCTGGCCCGGGATCTGCTGCTGGTGGAACAGACCGGCGTGCGCGCACATTTCAGCCAGCTCACCAGTGCCCGTGGTGCAGCCCTGATCGCACAGGCCCAGGCCCGCGGTCTGAAAGTCACGGCGGATGTCGCCCTGTATCAGTTGATCCTGACGGATGAAGCGCTGATCGACTTCAGCAGCCTGTATCACGTACAACCACCGCTGCGCACCCGCGCCGACCGCGACGGTCTGCGTGAAGCGGTGAAATCCGGGGTGATCTCGGCGATTTCCAGCCATCACCAGCCCCACGAGCGTGATGCCAAACTGGCACCGTTCGGCGCGACCGAACCGGGCATCAGCAGCGTCGAGCTGTTGCTGCCGCTGGCGATGACGCTGGTCGAAGACGGCCTGCTGGACCTGCCGACCCTGCTCGCGCGCCTGGGCGCCGGCCCGGCCGACGCCCTGCGCCTGCCGGCGGGCAAACTGGCGGTGGGCGGTGCAGCGGATATCGTGCTGTTCGATCCGAAGGCCTCGACCGTGGCCGGCGAGACCTGGCTGTCGAAGGGCGAAAACTGCCCGTTCATCGGCCATAGTCTGCCGGGTGTCGTGCGCTACACCCTGGTGGACGGCCGGATCACTCACCAGGCCTGAAAAAATGGCGAGGGAGCCTGCTCCCTCGCCATTGCTTACTGGAAGGTGCCCCGCCCCTCGGCATTACGCACCGACACCTGATCGTTCAGTGTCCAGAAGTCATACAGCACTCCCAGAAAGAACAACCCGCCGGTCAGCAGATACACCACCCCGCTGATCCACTTGCCCTGATACATCCGGTGCACGCCGAACGCGCCGAGGAACGTCAGGAGAATCCACGCCACGTTGTATTCGATCGGCCCCGCCGCAAACCGCAGGTCCGCTTCCCGATCCATCGCCGGGATCAGGAACACGTCGATCAGCCAGCCGATCCCCAGCAGTCCGAAGGTGAAAAACCAGATCGTGCCGGTCACCGGTTTGCCGTAATAGAAGCGGTGGGATCCGGTAAAACCGAAGATCCACAACAGGTAACCGATCACCTTGCTATGGGTGTCCTTTTCCTTTACCTGGGGCAGTTGATAGCGGTTCATGAAGACCTCGATTCACGCAATAGATAAATTTTCTTTAATTCTTTGTGACTTTTTTACAGGAAGCCGACGTACGGCAAATGTTACCTTGTGGTCCGTCAAAGCCTTGTAGCACCTGACTTCTGTCCGACAATGGCGTCTATTTGCCGCTTGTTTGGTTCCGTTGCCCGCCTTTTGAATCGACCAACGGCCTCGGAAGGGACAAAAAAGCTGTTATAAAGTTGCGCGCTAACCTATACGAGCCCTGCCTATGCGTCCATTTTTCAAGACATGGCTAACCATTTGCCTATTAATGCCACTGGCCGCCCACGCCACCAATCGTGAGCAACGTCTGCCCAACGTCAACGGCTTCACCCCCAAATCCCATGCCTCTGCTCCCTCGAACAAAGGCAAGCAAACGAAACACACCACGCTCGCCAGCAAGGGTCACGGCAAGCTGGTTCCCGCGATGGCGAACAAGGAAAGCAGCAACGTCCTCAGCCGCGCGGTGAACGTCCTCGGTACACCTTACCGTTGGGGCGGCAGCAGCCCGAGCAAAGGCTTCGACTGCAGCGGTCTGGTGAAATACGCGTTCAACGACGCCACGTTCGACCTGCCGCGCACCTCGAATGCCATGGCCAGCGGTCACGGCGAGAAAGTCGAGCGCAAGGATCTGAAACCTGGCGACCTGATTTTCTTCAACATCAAGAGCCGTCGGGTCAATCATGTTGCCATCTATTTGGGCAACGACCGTTTCATCCATGCGCCGCGCCGCGGCAAAGCGGTGAGCATCGATACGCTGAACAAACCGTACTGGGAACAGCATTACGTGGTTGCCAAGCGGATGCTGCCGAAAGAGCCGGGCGGCAAGCAGATGCGCGTGGTTCAACGCTGACATTTGCAGATCACAAAAAACGCAGCCCCCGGGCTGCGTTTTTTTTGGCTAGAAGTTATCCGGCGTCCGCGCCTTCTCCCGCGCATGTTCACGACTGATCAGGCCCTTGGTCACCAGATCCTTCAAGCACATGTCGAGTGTCTGCATCCCCAGCGACCCGCCGGTCTGAATCGCCGAATACATCTGCGCCACTTTGTCCTCACGGATCAGGTTACGGATCGCCGACGTTCCCAGCATGATCTCGTGCGCCGCCACCCGGCCGCCGCCGATCTTCTTGATCAGTGTCTGCGAAACCACGGCCAGCAATGACTCGGACAGCATCGAGCGCACCATGGACTTCTCGTCACCCGGGAACACGTCCACCACCCGGTCAATGGTTTTGGCCGCCGAGGTGGTGTGCAGTGTGCCGAACACCAGATGCCCGGTTTCCGCTGCGGTCAGCGCCAGCCGGATGGTTTCCAGGTCACGCATCTCGCCCACCAGAATCACGTCCGGGTCTTCACGCAGAGCCGAACGCAGGGCCGTGGCGAAACTGCGGGTATCGCGGTGGACTTCACGCTGATTGATCAGGCATTTGCGCGATTCGTGGACAAATTCGATGGGGTCTTCGATGGTCAGGATGTGGTGGTGACGGTGGGTGTTGAGGTAATCGATCATCGCCGCCAGGGTGGTGGACTTGCCGGAACCCGTCGGTCCGGTCACCAGCACCAGCCCGCGCGGCGAATCGGTGATCTTGCGAAAGACATCGCCCATGGCGAGGTCTTCCATGCTCAGCACTTTCGACGGAATGGTACGGAACACCGCGCCGGCGCCACGATTCTGGTTGAAGGCGTTGACCCGAAACCGCGCCACGCCCGGCACTTCGAAGGAAAAGTCGGTTTCCAGATGTTTCTCGAACTCCACCCGCTGGGTGTCGTTCATGATGTCGTAAATCAGTTCGTGCACCTGTTTGTGATCCAGCGCCGGCAGATTGATCCGCCGCACATCGCCATCCACACGGATCATCGGCGGCAGACCGGCCGACAGGTGCAGGTCGGAAGCGCCCTGTTTGGCGCTGAAGGCCAGCAGTTCAGTGATATCCATAGCGTCCCTCAATTCCAGTAGAATGCCGCGAACCTTCAGACCGCTGGCGCCTCTTGATGACCACGATAGCAGACAACATCGCCCTCGTTAGTTCACGCATTCATGCCGCCACCGCGACCGCCGGCCGCGATGAAAACAGCGTCCGGCTGCTGGCCGTGAGCAAGACCAAACCCGCCGAAGCCCTGCGCGAAGCGTATGCCGCCGGCCTGCGCGACTTTGGCGAGAATTACCTGCAGGAAGCCCTGGGCAAACAGCTCGAACTGGCCGACCTGCCCTTGATCTGGCACTTCATCGGCCCCATTCAGTCGAACAAGACCCGCTCGATTGCCGAGCATTTCGCCTGGGTGCACTCCGTGGATCGCCTGAAAATCGCCCAACGCCTGTCCGAACAACGCCCGGCGGACCTGCCGCCACTGAATGTCTGCATTCAGGTCAACGTCAGTGGTGAAGCCAGCAAATCCGGCTGCACCCCGGCCGACCTGCCTGCCCTGGCCCGGGCCATCAGCGCCCTGCCGCGCCTGAAGCTGCGCGGGCTGATGGCGATTCCCGAGCCGACCGATGATCGCGCCGAGCAAGACGCTGCCTTCGCCGCCGTCCGGAAATTGCAGGCCGACCTTGACCTGCCGCTCGACACACTTTCCATGGGCATGAGCCACGACCTCGAGTCGGCCATTGCCCAGGGCGCCACCTGGGTCCGTATCGGTACGGCCCTGTTTGGCGCTCGCGACTACGCCCAATCCTGATGATTTCCAGATAAGGACCTGACATGAGCGACACGCGTATTGCCTTTATCGGTGCCGGCAACATGGCCGCCAGCCTGATCGGCGGCCTGCGGGCCAAGGGTCTGGAAGCCGCACACATCCGCGCCAGCGATCCGGGCGAAGAAACCCGCAGCCGGGTCAGCGCCGAACATGGCATCGAAACCTTTGCCGACAACGCACAGGCCATCGACGGCGCCGACGTGGTGGTACTGGCGGTCAAGCCGCAGGCCATGAAAGCCGTGTGCGAAGCGATCCGCCCAAGCCTCAAACCGAATCAACTGGTGGTGTCCATCGCGGCGGGTATCACTTGCGCCAGCATGACTGCGTGGCTCGGCGAACAGCCGATCGTGCGCTGCATGCCCAACACGCCGGCGCTGCTGCGTCAGGGCGTGAGCGGCCTGTACGCCACCGGGGACGTGAGCGCCGAACAGCGCCGGCAGGCTGAAGAGCTGCTGTCCGCCGTGGGTATCGCCCTGTGGCTGAACGAAGAGCAGCAACTGGATGCGGTCACTGCGGTCTCCGGTTCCGGCCCGGCGTACTTTTTCCTGTTGATCGAAGCGATGACCGCTGCCGGCGTCAAACTTGGCCTGCCGAAGGAAACCGCCGAGCAACTGACCCTGCAAACCGCGCTGGGCGCGGCACACATGGCCGTTTCCAGCGATGTCGATGCGGCCGAACTGCGCCGCCGCGTAACCTCGCCAGCGGGCACCACGGAAGCGGCGATCAAATCGTTCCAGGCCGGCGGCTTCGAAGCCCTGGTGGAAAAAGCACTCGGCGCCGCCGCGCACCGCTCGGCCGAGATGGCCGAACAACTGGGCAAATAAGGAGCCTTACATGATCGGATTGAACACCGCAGCGGTTTACGTGCTGCAAACCCTCGGCAGCCTGTACCTGCTGATCGTGCTGCTGCGCTTCGTCCTGCAACTGGTGCGGGCGAACTTCTACAACCCGCTGTGCCAGTTCGTGGTCAAGGCCACCCAGCCGCTGCTCAAGCCGCTGCGCCGGATCATCCCGAGCCTGTTCGGCCTGGACATGTCGTCACTGGTACTGGCAATCCTCGTGCAACTGGCGCTGATGGCCCTGACCCTGCTGCTGACCTATGGCACCACCGGCAATCTGCTGCAACTGCTCATCTGGTCGATCATCGGCGTGACCGCGCTGTTCCTGAAGATTTTCTTCTTCGCCCTGATCATCAGCGTGATCCTGTCCTGGGTCGCACCGGGCAGCCACAATCCGGGCGCCGAACTGGTCAACCAGATCTGCGAACCGGCCCTCGCGCCGTTCCGCCGCCTCCTGCCGAGCATGGGCGGTCTGGACCTGTCGCCGATCTTCGCCTTCCTCGCGCTGAAGCTGATCGACATGCTGGTGATCAACAACCTCGCGGCGATGACGATGATGCCGGAAATCCTGCGCCTGTTGATGTGAGCTGGTTCCGTTGGGACGGTGACGACCTGATTCTCGAATGTCACCTGCAACCGGCAGCCCGCAGCGATGACTTCGCCGGGCTGCACGGCGACCGCCTGAAAATCCGTCTGACCGCACCCCCGGTCGAGGGCAAGGCCAATGCGTACCTGATGGGCTTTCTGGCCAAGGCTTTCGGGGTTTCCAAGGGTCAGGTCAGTTTGCTCAGTGGTGAGTTGAACCGGCAGAAACGTGTGCGCATCCACGCCCCCAAAAAACTGCCGGATTTGCCGGGACTTCAACACCCCTGATCGTTGCTTGCCGCTGGGGGCAGCGGTCTTTAGACTTACGCCTCATTTCAACGAGAGCAGGGTCGATGCCAGCTGCCTTCCCCCCCGATTCTGTTGGTCTGGTGACGCCACAAACGGCGCACTTCAGCGAACCGCTGGCCCTGGCCTGCGGCCGTTCGCTGGCCGCTTATGACCTGATCTACGAAACCTATGGCACGCTCAATGCGCAAGCGAGCAACGCCGTGTTGATCTGCCACGCCTTGTCCGGCCACCACCATGCCGCCGGCTATCACAGCGTCGACGACCGCAAGCCCGGTTGGTGGGACAGCTGCATCGGCCCCGGCAAACCGGTCGACACCAACAAGTTCTTCGTGGTCAGCCTGAACAACCTCGGTGGCTGCAACGGCTCCACCGGTCCGAGCAGCGTCAACCCGGACACCGGCAAGCCGTTCGGCGCCGATTTCCCGGTGCTGACGGTAGAAGACTGGGTGCACAGCCAGGCACGCCTCGCCGATCTGCTCGGCATCGGCCAATGGGCGGCCGTGATCGGTGGCAGCCTCGGCGGCATGCAGGCGCTGCAATGGACCATCACGTATCCGGACCGCGTTCGCCACTGCCTGGCTATCGCCTCGGCCCCCAAGTTGTCGGCACAGAACATTGCCTTCAACGAAGTGGCGCGTCAGGCGATCCTCACCGACCCGGAATTTCATGGCGGCTCGTTCCAGGAACAGGGCGTGATCCCCAAGCGCGGCCTGATGCTGGCGCGGATGGTCGGGCACATCACCTACCTGTCCGATGACTCCATGGGCGAGAAATTCGGCCGTGGCCTGAAGAGCGAAAAGCTCAACTACGACTTCCACAGCGTCGAATTCCAGGTCGAAAGCTACCTGCGCTACCAGGGCGAAGAGTTCTCCGGACGCTTCGACGCCAACACCTATCTGCTGATGACCAAGGCACTGGACTACTTCGATCCGGCGGCCAACTTCGACGATAACCTGGCGAAAACCTTCGAAGGCGCCAAAGCGAAATTCTGCGTGATGTCCTTCACCACCGACTGGCGCTTCTCCCCGGCCCGCTCGCGGGAACTGGTGGATGCGCTGATGGCCGCGCGCAAGGACGTCAGCTACCTGGAAATCGACGCGCCCCAGGGCCACGACGCCTTCCTGATTCCGATCCCGCGCTATCTGCAGGCGTTCGGCAATTACATGAACCGAATTACGGTGTGAACAAGCCATGAGAGCTGATCTGGAAATCATCCAGGAATGGATCCCCGCCGGCAGCCGCGTGCTCGACCTCGGTTGCGGTGACGGCGAATTGCTGACCTGGCTGCGCGACAACAAGCAAGTCACCGGCTATGGCCTGGAAAACGACCCGGACAACATTGCCGAGTGCGTGGCCAAGGGCATCAACGTCATCGAGCAGGACCTGGACAAGGGCCTGGGCAACTTCGCCAGCAACAGCTTCGACATCGTGGTGATGACCCAGGCCCTGCAGGCCGTGCACTATCCCGACAAGCTCCTCGACGAAATGCTGCGCGTCGGCCGTCAGTGCATCATCACCTTCCCCAACTTCGGCCACTGGCGCTGCCGCTGGTATCTGGCGAGCAAGGGCCGGATGCCGGTCTCCGAGTTCCTGCCGTACACCTGGTACAACACGCCGAACATTCACTTCTGCACCTTCGAAGACTTTGAAGAACTTTGTCGCGAACGTGAGGCGAAGGTCATTGATCGGCTTGCCGTGGATCAACAGCACCGCCACGGGTGGGCCAGTAAGCTATGGCCTAATCTGTTAGGTGAGATCGGTATCTACCGCGTCAGCAGCCCGGGGCTGCAGGATCACAAAATCGCGGTCTGAACCACGACATTGCGAGGAGAACGAACATGGGACGCCTGATTACCGCACTGCTGGCCGCCTGCCTGAGCCTGTCGGCCGTGGCAGCCGATGCCATCAAGAGCGAGCGCCAGGAAACCTTCGGCGACGTGACGGTGCACTACAACACCTTCAACTCGACCTACCTGCAACCGGACATCGCCAAGGCTGCCGAGCTGATCCGCAGCAAGAACCAGGGTGTGATCAACGTTTCGGTGATCAAGGATGGCAAGCCGTTGATCGCTAACGTCACCGGCACGGTGAAGGATCTGACCAGCCAGACCGTGACCCTGAATTTCCGCCAGGTCACCGAACAGGGCGCGATCTATTACATTGCGCAGTACCCGGTGGAACAGCAGGAAACCCGCACCTTCGAAATCAAGGTGCAGACCGGCGACAAGATCAACACCATCAATTTCAACCAGGAACTCTTCCCCGGCGAATGATGAACCTCAAGCAACTCGTACTGGCCAGCCATAACGCCGGCAAACTCAAGGAACTCCAGGCCATGCTCGGCGACTCGGTGCAATTGCGCTCGATCGGCGAGTTCAGCAGCGTGGAGCCGGAAGAAACCGGCCTGTCGTTCGTCGAGAACGCGATCCTCAAGGCCCGCAATGCCGCGCGCATCTCCGGGCTGCCGGCGCTGGCCGATGATTCGGGCCTGGCGGTGGACTTCCTTGGCGGTGCGCCGGGCATCTACTCGGCACGCTATGCCGATGGCAAGGGCGATGCGGCGAACAACGCCAAGCTGCTCGACGCCTTGAAGGATGTGCCTGAAGCCGAGCGCGGCGCGCAGTTCGTCTGCGTGCTGGCGCTGGTGCGTCACGCCGACGATCCGCTGCCGATCCTGTGCGAAGGCCTGTGGCACGGGCGCATCCTGACCGCTGCCAGCGGCGAACACGGTTTCGGCTACGACCCGCTGTTCTGGGTGCCGGAGCGTAACGTGTCCAGTGCCGAACTGAGCCCGAGCGACAAGAACCGGATCAGCCACCGCGCCCGTGCAATGGATCTGCTGCGCCAGCGTCTGGGCTTGAAATGACCGATAGCTCCTCCGCGTCGTCGCTGATCCTCGGCGGCGCCGCCTCCTCGCCTCGGGCGCCGTTGCCGACGCTGCCGCCCCTGGCGCTGTACATCCACATTCCGTGGTGTGTGCGCAAATGCCCGTATTGCGACTTCAACTCCCACGCTGCCAGCCCGGTGCTGCCGGAACAGGAATACGTCGATGCGCTGCTCGCCGACCTCGATCAGGATCTGCACGCGGTGTACGGCCGTGAGTTGAGTTCGATCTTCTTTGGCGGCGGTACGCCGAGCCTGTTCAGCGCAGAAGCGCTCGGTCGCTTGCTCGAAGGCGTCAAACAACGCATCCCGTTTGCCGATGACATCGAAATCACCCTGGAAGCCAACCCCGGGACCTTCGAGCAAGAGAAGTTCGTCGCCTACCGCAAACTGGGGATCAATCGCCTGTCGATCGGTATCCAGAGCTTCCAGCAGGAAAAGCTCAAGGCCCTGGGCCGCATCCACAACGGCGATGAAGCCGTTCGCGCCGCCGGCATGGCGCGCCAGGCCGGATTCGATAACTTCAATCTCGACCTGATGCATGGCTTGCCGGACCAGTCGCTGGACGATGCCCTGAGCGATCTGCGCCAGGCGATCGAGCTGAAGCCGACGCACATCTCCTGGTATCAGCTGACGCTGGAGCCGAACACCGTGTTCTGGAACCAGCCGCCGGTGCTGCCGGAGGACGACACGCTGTGGGACATTCAGGAGGCCGGACAGGCGCTGCTGGCCGAACACGGTTACGTGCAATACGAAGTTTCCGCTTATGCCCAACCGGGTCGCCCGGCGCGGCATAACCTCAACTACTGGAGTTTCGGCGACTTCATCGGCATCGGTGCCGGCGCTCACGGCAAGCTCAGCCATCCGGACGGGCGCATCGTGCGCACCTGGAAGACGCGCTTGCCGAAGGACTACCTCAACCCGGCCAAAAGCTTCCAGGCCGGCGAGAAAGTCCTGACCAACGACGAGATGCCGTTCGAGTTCCTGATGAACGCCCTGCGCCTGACCGCCGGCGTCGAATCACGCCTGTATCCCGAGCGCACCGGTCTGCCACTGGAAAGCCTCGACGAACAAAGGCACGAAGCCGAACAAAGCGGCCTGATGCAGGTCGAACCGTCACGTCTGGCGGCCACCGAGCGCGGACAACTCTTTCTCAACGATTTGCTGCAGAAATTTCTGAGCTGAATGGCTCCCGGGGAAACCGCATGGATTTGATACTCGACCTGCTTGCCACTGTCTCCCGCTGGAGCCGCAGCAACCTCTCGGAAATCGCGCTGGCTCTGGTGGGCTGCCTGCTGGTGTTGTTCGGCGCCGACTTCAAAGGCTGGGTCGAGCAACGCCTGGGCAGCATCGCCGGCGCCCTGCGCGTCCCGCTGATGGCCCTGCTGTGCATGATCGGCAGCGGCGCGGCGCTGATCTACGCCACCCCTTGGGTGGTGAAGGGCCTGAGCCAGTTCAACAACTACAGTCTGGCGCCGGTGCTGTTGGTGGTGCTGGTGTTGATTGGCGTGGTCGCGGATCGTCGCTGATTTTCAGCACACGCAAAACAACTGTGGGAGCGAGCTTGCTCGCGATGGCGGTGTAACAGACGACATAAATGTTGAATGTTATGGCCTCATCGCGAGCGAGCTCGCTCCCACAATGTTTATTGCGTGATGCTCAGGATTGCTTTTCGAACTTCAGATCCCAAACGCCATGCCCAAGACGTTCGCCACGGCGTTCGAACTTGGTGATCGGGCGTTCGGCCGGGCGAGGTACGCACTTGCCGTCTTCGGCGAGGTTGCGATAGCCCGGGGCGACATTCATCACTTCCAGCATGTATTCGGCATACGGTTCCCAGTCGGTGGCCATGTGCAGGATGCCGCCAACCTTCAGCTTGCTGCGCACCAGCTCGGCAAAGGACGCCTGAACGATGCGGCGCTTGTGGTGACGGCTCTTGTGCCACGGGTCCGGGAAGAACAGCATCAGCCGATCGAGGCTGTTGTCGGCGATGCAGCGGTCAAGCACTTCAATCGCGTCGCAATCGTAGACCCGCAGGTTGGTCAGGCCCTGAGTCAGCACGCCGTTGAGCAGCGCGCCGACACCCGGACGGTGAACCTCGACACCGATGAAATCCTGTTCCGGCGCAGCGGCGGCCATTTCCAGCAGCGAGTGGCCCATGCCGAAACCGATCTCCAGCGAACGCGGCGCGGAACGACCGAACACCTGGTCGTAATCCACCGGCGCATCGGCCAGCGGCAGGACGAACTTCGGCGCGCCCTGATCCAGGCCGCGCTGCTGGCCTTCGGTCATGCGCCCGGCGCGCATCACGAAACTCTTGATGCGGCGGTGTTGGCGCTCGTCGCCTTCTTCCGTCTGGATTGGCGTGTCGTTCGATTCAGTCATCAATAGCTCTTACTTGATCAGACCATCCAGCGGCGAAGAGGCGCTGGCATAGAGTTTTTTCGGCATGCGGCCGGCGAGGTAGGCCAGACGGCCCGCGACGATCGCGTGTTTCATGGCTTCGGCCATCATGACCGGCTGCTGGGCGTGGGCGATGGCCGAGTTCATCAGCACCGCGTCACAGCCCAGTTCCATGGAGATGGTGGCGTCGGAAGCGGTGCCGACACCGGCATCTACCAGCACAGGGATTTTTGCTTCTTCAAGGATGATCTGCAGGTTGTACGGGTTGCAGATCCCCAGGCCCGAACCGATCAGACCGGCCAGCGGCATGACCGCGATGCAGCCGATTTCCGCCAGTTGTCGGGCGATGATCGGGTCATCACTGGTGTAAACCATCACGTCGAAGCCTTCCTTGACCAGCACTTCGGCGGCCTTGAGGGTTTCGATCACGTTGGGGAACAGGGTTTTCTGGTCGGCCAGCACTTCCAGCTTCACCAGGTTGTGGCCATCGAGCAGCTCACGGGCCAGGCGGCAGGTGCGCACGGCTTCCACCGCGTCGTAGCAGCCTGCGGTGTTCGGCAGGAAGGTGTAGCGATCCGGCGACAGCACGTCGAGCAGGTTCGGCTCGCCTTCGATCTGGCCCAGATTGGTGCGGCGCACGGCGAAGGTGACGATCTCGGCACCCGAGGCTTCGATGGCCAGGCGGGTTTCTTCCATGTCACGGTACTTGCCGGTACCGACCAGCAAACGCGACTGGTAAGTACGACCGGCCAGAACGAAAGGCTTGTCGCTACGAACGATGCTCATGGGAAATCCTCTGTTGGGGTGAGGGTCTTGCAGAATGCTCGGCCCAGGCAGGCCGGACGGTTAACCGCCGCCGATGGCGTGCACCACTTCGACGTTGTCGCCGTCATTGAGCGTGGTGTCGGCATGCTGGCTGCGCGGGACGATATCCAGATTGAGCTCGACCGCGACGCGGCGTCCGGCCAGGTCCAGACGGGTCAGCAGGGCCGCAACGGTTTCACCGTCGGGCAGTTCAAAGGATTCACCGTTCAACTGAATGCGCATGCGCAACGCCGCCATCACTTTTTAGGGGGTGGCATTCTAGCCCGATCATGACCTAAAGGTCAGCACCAGGCGTCAAGCGGTTGGTTGCAGGCGCCAGGCGGCGAGTCCGAGGCACAGCCAGCCGATCAGGAATGCCAGGCCGCCGAACGGGGTGATGATGCCAAGCTTGCCGATGCCGATGGTGGTCAGCAGGTACAGACTGCCTGAAAACAGCAGGATACCGACGGTGAACGAGATGCCCGCCCAAGCCACCAGACGCCCCTGAAGCTGCGTGGCCAGCAATGCCACGCCGAACAGCGCCAGTGCGTGCACCAGCTGATAGGTGACGCCGGTATGGAAAATCGCGAGATACTCGGGAGTCAGGCGGTTTTTCAGGCCATGGGCGGCGAATGCGCCGAGGCCGACACCGGTGAAACCAAAGAAGGCAGCCAGCATCAGAAAGCTACGCAGCATGTAGAACTCCAGTCAGACTCGATCGGCAGGGTCTGTATAATGGCCCGCTCAACCGGTTCGGCCAAGCCATCTCTATGCTCCGTTCATTTCTCCGTCGTTTCACGAAGGCTCTGCTCTGGTTTGCGGGCGGCAGCGTATTGCTGGTGCTGGTATTTCGCTTCGTACCGCCGCCGGGGACGGCGTTGATGGTCGAACGCAAGATCGAGTCCTGGGTCGACGGTGAGCCGATCGATCTGCAGCGCACCTGGAAACCGTGGGACGAGATTTCCGATGACCTGAAGGTCGCGGTCATTGCCGGCGAAGACCAGAAATTCCCCGAGCACTGGGGGTTCGATCTGAGCGCCATCAAGGCCGCACTGGCCCACAACGAACTCGGCGGCTCGATTCGCGGCGCCAGCACCTTGAGTCAGCAAGTGTCGAAGAACCTGTTCTTGTGGTCGGGTCGCAGCTATCTGCGTAAGGGTCTTGAGGCCTGGTTCACGGCGCTGATCGAGGTGTTCTGGCCCAAGCAGCGGATTCTCGAGGTGTACCTGAACAGCGTCGAGTGGGATGACGGCGTGTTTGGCGCCGAAGCGGCGGCAAGGCATCACTTTGGCGTAGCCGCCAAATCATTGTCCCGGCAGCAGGCGAGTTACCTGGCCGCCGTGCTCCCCAACCCCCGGGTCTGGAGCGCCAGCCACCCGACTTCCTATGTTTCGCGCCGGGCCGGGTGGATTCGCCAGCAGATGAGCCAGTTGGGTGGCGACAGCTATCTGCTGACCCTCGGTGATTCGCGTCGGGCACCGTGGGCCCAATAACCTTCCGACAGGCAAACAAAAACGCCCCGATCATCACTGATCGGGGCGTTTTTCATTGCCGGACTACCGGTTATGCGGCAATCGACAACTTGAGCTTGTTCATCGCGCTCTTCTCGAGCTGACGGATCCGCTCGGCCGACACGTTGTACTTCTGCGCCAGGTCGTGCAGCGTGGCCTTCTCTTCTGCCAGCCAGCGCTGGTAGAGGATGTCGCGACTGCGTTCGTCCAGCACCTCCAGCGCCTCGTGCAGGTTGTGATTGGAGTTGTCGCTCCAGTCGGCATCTTCCAGCTGACGCGCCGGGTCGTACCGGTGGTCTTCCAGATAGTTGGCCGGCGACTGGAAAGCGCTGTCGTCGTCGGCTTCGGCAGCCGGGTCGAAGGCCATGTCGTGACCGGTCAGGCGGCTTTCCATTTCACGCACTTCGCGAGGCTCGACACCGAGGCTTTCCGCCACACGATGGACTTCCTCGTTGTTCAGCCACGCCAGACGCTTCTTCTGGCTGCGCAGATTGAAGAACAACTTGCGCTGGGCCTTGGTGGTCGCGACTTTCACGATCCGCCAGTTGCGCAGGATGAATTCGTGAATCTCGGCCTTGATCCAGTGCACCGCGAAGGACACCAGACGTACGCCCATTTCCGGATTGAAACGCTTGACGGCCTTCATCAGGCCGACGTTGCCTTCCTGGATCAGGTCGGCCTGAGCCAGACCGTAGCCGGAATAGCTACGGGCAATGTGTACGACAAACCGCAGGTGGGCGAGCACCATCTGCCGAGCCGCCTCAAGATCCTGCTCATAGTAGAGACTCTCGGCCAGTTCACGCTCCTGCTCCGGCGTCAGCAATGGAATGCTGTTGACGGTGTGCACATAGGCTTCCAGGTTTGCGCCCGGAACCAATGCATACGCAGGTTGCAAAGAATTGGTCATACGAAAAAACCTCCGACTTACATACTCGCGCCTTTCGGCACTGCGAAAAATTGACCGGGAACTCAGGTACAAGTTCCCAAAAAACCGCGAGGCCAATCACGCGCAAAAAAGATTCTACTTCGGCGCCAGCTCCCTGAGATGACGTGCGACTGCAATCCATGCACCGATATAACCCAACAGCACCGCGCCAAGCAAGAGCGACAGACCGTCGGCAACTGGCACTCCGGCCAGTGCGAAATCACTGCCGTACAAGCCGGCCAGCCCGACCACCGCGTCGTTCAGCCAGTTCAGACCGAACGCCAGCACACCCCAGGACAGCAGCCCTGCACCGAAGCCATACAACGCGCCCATATAAAGGAAGGGACGACGCACATAGCTGTCGGTGCCGCCGACGAGTTTAATCACTTCTATCTCTGTGCGGCGGTTTTCAATATGAAGACGAATGGTATTGCCTATCACCAAAAGTAATGCGGAAACCAGCAACACCGTCAGACCGAAGACAAAGCGGTCGCCGAGCTTGAGGATGGCCGCCAGACGCTCGACCCAGACTAGATCAAGTTGCGCCTGTTGTACCTTGGGCAGTTCGGAAAGTTTTTGTCTTAATGCTTCCAGGGTCGGCTTGTCGACCTCGTTCGGCGTCACCAGCACAACGCCCGGCAGCGGGTTTTCCGGCAGCTCGCGCAGGGCCTCGCCCAATCCGGACTGCTGCTGGAACTCTTCCAGTGCCTGCTCACGACCGACATATTCAGCATCAGCCACACCCGGCATGCCCTTGATCTGGTCACGCAACGCTTCACCCTGAGCCGGACTGGCTTCCAGCTCCAGATAAAGCGAAATCTGCGCCGCCCGCTGCCACGAACCACCCAGACGTTCAACATTGTTCAGCAACAATGACAGGCCCATCGGCAGGCTAAGCGCGACCGCCATCACCATGCAGGTGAAGAAGCTGCCGATCGGCTGCTTGCCGAGGCGGCGCAGGCTGTCGATCCAGCTGGCGCGATGGCTTTCGATCCAGGCATGAAGCAGCGTGGTGAAATCCGGACCATCGTCCTCGTCGTGTTTTTTCTTTTTGGGCGGCTGCGGATCGGCGGCCTTCGGGGCCACGCGCTCGGAAACCTTTGGACTGCGTGTTGCACTCATACACCGGCCTCCCCGTCGCCGATCAATCGGCCGCGTTGCAGGGTCAGCATGCGATGACGCATGCGCGCAATCAGCGCCAGATCGTGACTGGCGATCAGCACGCTGGTACCCAGGCGATTGATGTCTTCGAACACGCCCATGATTTCGGCCGCCAGACGCGGGTCAAGGTTACCGGTCGGTTCGTCCGCCAGCAGCAGGGCCGGGCGGTGAACGATGGCGCGGGCAATGCCGACACGCTGTTGCTGACCAGTGGACAGGTCGCCGGGGTATAGATCGGCCTTGTCCGACAGCGCCACGCGCTCCAGCGCCGAATCCACGCGCTTGGCGATTTCAGGCTTGGACAGTCCGAGGATCTGCAACGGCAACGCAACGTTGTTGAACACCGTGCGATCGAACAGCAATTGGTGATTCTGGAACACCACGCCGATCTGCCGGCGCAGGAACGGAATCTGCGCATTGCTGATGGTGCTCAGGTCCTGCCCGGCCAGCAGCAGTTTGCCGCTGGTCGGACGCTCCATCGCCAGCAGCAGGCGCAGCAACGTGGATTTACCGGCACCGGAATGGCCGGTGACAAACAGGAATTCGCCGCGACGGACTCGAAAGCTCAGCTCATGCAAGCCGACGTGACCGTTCGGGTAGCGCTTACCGACCTGTTCGAAACGAATCATGAACGCTCCCGCTCGGCAAACAGTGCCTGGACAAAGGGTTCGGCTTCAAAGGTACGCAGATCGTCGATGCCTTCACCGACGCCGATGTAGCGGATCGGCAATCCGAATTGCTTGGCCAGGGCGAAAATCACCCCGCCTTTGGCGGTGCCGTCGAGCTTGGTCAGCGCCAGCCCGGTCAGTTCGACCGTCTGGTTGAATTGCTTGGCCTGGTTGATGGCGTTCTGGCCAGTACCGGCGTCGAGCACCAGCAGCACTTCGTGCGGCGCATCGGCGTCGAGCTTGCCGATCACT
Organism: Pseudomonas sp. BW7P1; assembly: GCF_024981055.1. Taxonomy (NCBI): domain Bacteria; kingdom Pseudomonadati; phylum Pseudomonadota; class Gammaproteobacteria; order Pseudomonadales; family Pseudomonadaceae; genus Pseudomonas; species Pseudomonas sp. BW7P1. Next base: position 5,927,255 of record NZ_CP103374.1, read on the forward strand.
CGGCGAACCTTTTTCAGCTCTTCCATCAGGTTGTCTTTGGTGTGCAGGCGACCGGCGGTGTCGGCGATCAGCACGTCGATGCCACGGGCCTTGGCGGCCTGCACGGCGTCGAAGATCACCGAAGCCGAATCGGCGCCGGTGTGCTGGGCGATCACCGGAATCCTGTTGCGCTCGCCCCAGACCTGCAATTGCTCGACCGCCGCAGCGCGGAAGGTGTCACCGGCGGCGAGCATGACTTTCTTGCCTTCCAGCTGCAGTTTCTTCGCCAGCTTGCCGATGGTGGTGGTCTTGCCGGCACCGTTGACGCCGACCACCAGGATCACGAACGGCTTGTTCTGCGAAACGATCTTCAGCGGCTGCTCGACCGGTTTGAGCATCGCGGCCAGCTCGGCCTGCAGGGATTTGTACAGTGCGTCGGAATCGGCGAGTTCTTTACGTGCGACCTTCTGGGTCAGGCGCTGGATGATCACCGATGTGGCCTCGACGCCAACGTCGGCGGTCAGCAGACGGGTTTCGAGGTCGTCGAGCAGATCGTCATCGATGGCTTTCTTGCCGAGGAACAGGCTGGCCATGCCCTCGCCGATGCTGGCACTGGTCTTGGACAGGCCTTGCTTGAGGCGGGCGAAGAAACCGGCCTTGGTTTCTTCGGTGCGCGGGGCCTCGACCGGCGTTTCAACGACCGCGACAGGCGCAGCGACGACCGGTGCAGGTGCAGGTTCGGGCGCGGCGACAATCGGCGCAACCGGGGCGGCAACCACGGGCTCCGGAATGACAGGAGCGGGTTCGACCGGTGCCGGAATCGGCGGCGTGATGTGCGGTGCAGCCTCTTCGACCAATGCCACCGGCTCTTCCGCCACCGGCAAGGTCAGCCATGGCTGGGCAGCCGGGGTCAGCGGCAGTTCGGCGGCAGCCGGCACTTCAGGCTCGGCCTCGGCCGCGGGTTGCAACACCGGCTCGGCAATCGGGAGCACAACCGGGGCGGGTGCTTCTTCGATTACAGGTGCGGGCACCGGGGCCGGCTCAGGAATGGCTGTCAGCTGTTCGACGACGGGTTCCTGCGGTTTTTTACGCAGCCATCCGAACAGGCCTTTCTTCTCGCCAGCCGCAGCTGGGGTCTTCTTGTCGTCGTTGGAACCAAACATGGAGGACGGCTATCTCACGGTAGCGACGCGCCACAGGGGCGCCCCGGCAAATAAATATTCGATGCAGAACAGACTGTGTTTCACCCAGCTTGTTCACGCGCAACATTTTGTCGAGGAGCCAACGGCACCTCAAAGGAATCGTTTTAATGAAGGACTAGCCGGCAAAATCGGCGAAAAAGCGAAGTCTAGCTGATAAACCAGGGCCTTCTGCCGCAAACCCATACAACCTGATCAAGTTTCAAAACCGGATAGGCGTGGTCGCCGGTAAAACGGATCAGTATCCTAGGGCGTGTCATCGATCATTACCAGTACCGCGTGGCCGCCTGAAAACGGGCCAGACAAGGCGCAGGCCGCAGGGAATGTGCTTTCCTTCCCAAGGACTGCAACGCAGTATGGCCCGTTTTCAGGCACCACCCGGAGGGCCGGGCCTGATAGTGTGCAGGGCTGCGTTGCTCGGAGCTTATTTGGAACAACCAAACCGCACTCCTCGCGCCTTGCCCTGCACACTATCAGGCCCGGCGCGGTACTGGTAATGATCGATGACACGCCCTACCTCTCGCCCGCCTAGGCTAAGACCAAGCGGGCAGCCGAACAGGTTTAAAAACGAATGAATGCTCTAGCCCGCCGCGCTGCTGGCCTGCTGCTCAGCACAGTCTGCCTGCCCCTTTCGACCCTGGCGGCCGACCCGCAACCGACCCACGAATTCACCCTCGACAACGGTCTGAAAGTCGTCGTGCGCGAAGACCATCGCGCGCCAGTGGTGGTATCGCAGGTCTGGTACAAGGTCGGTTCCAGCTACGAAACCCCGGGCCAGACCGGTCTGTCCCACGCCCTCGAGCACATGATGTTCAAGGGCAGCGAGAAAGTCGGCCCCGGTGAAGCCTCGCTGATCCTGCGCGACCTGGGCGCCGAAGAGAACGCGTTCACCAGCGATGACTTCACTGCCTATTACCAGGTGCTGGCCCGCGACCGCCTGGGCGTGGCCTTCGAACTGGAAGCCGACCGCATGGCCAACCTGCGTCTGCCGGCCGACGAGTTCGCCAAGGAAATCGAAGTCATCAAGGAAGAGCGCCGCCTGCGCACCGACGACAAGCCGATGTCCAAGGCCTACGAGCGCTACAAGGCCATGGCCTACCCGGCCAGCGGCTATCACACGCCGACCATCGGCTGGATGGCCGACCTCGACCGGATGAAGGTCGAAGAGCTGCGCCACTGGTATCAGTCCTGGTATGTGCCGAACAACGCCACGCTGGTGGTGGTCGGCGACGTGACCCCGGACGAAGTGAAAACCCTAGCCCAGCGCTACTTCGGCCCGATCCCGAAACGTGACGTGCCTCCATCGAAAAAACCGCTGGAACTGGCCGAACCTGGCGAGCGCCAGATCACGCTGCACGTGCAGACCCAACTGCCCAGCCTGATGCTCGGTTTCAACGTGCCGAGCCTGGCCACCTCCGAAGACAAACGCTCGATCAACGCCTTGCGTCTGATCTCGGCCCTGCTGGACGGCGGCTACAGTGGTCGCATCCCGACACAACTGGAGCGCGGTGAAGAGCTGGTGTCCGGCGGATCGTCGAGCTACGACGCCTACACTCGCGGCGACAGCCTGTTCACCCTGTCGGCCACGCCGAACACCCAGAAGAAAAAGACCATGGCCCAGGCTGAAGCCGGCCTGTGGAAGCTGCTGGACCAGCTGAAAACCACTGCACCCTCTGCCGAAGAACTGGAGCGGGTGCGGGCGCAAGTCATCGCCGGCCTGGTCTACGAGCGCGACTCGATCACCAGCCAGGCCACGGCCATCGGCCAACTGGAGACCGTCGGCCTGTCGTGGAAATTGATGGACACCGAACTGGCCGATCTGGAAAGCGTCACCCCGCAAGACATCCAGAACGCCGCCAAACAGTATTTCACCCGCGAACGTCTCAGCGTCGCCCACGTCCTGCCACTGGAGACGACTCATGAGTGAGCGCAAAACCCCACGCCTGCTGCTCGGCCTGATCGCCGTGGCGGTGATAGGCTCCGCCGCGCTGTATCTGGCGCCGAGCGACAACAGCAAGGCCAGCGAAGCCCTGGATAACGCCAAGTCCAGCCAGAAGCTGCAATCGCTGGCCGAACTCGACGGCAAGGCCCCGGCCAGCCGCAAGCTCGACGTGCAGACCTGGAACACCGCCGAAGGCGCCAAGGTACTGTTCGTCGAAGCTCGCGAACTGCCGATGTTCGACCTGCGCCTGATCTTTTCCGCCGGAAGCAGCCAGGATGGCAACGCACCGGGCCTGGCGCTGCTGACCAACGCCATGCTCAACGAAGGCGTTGCGGGCAAGGATGTCGGCGCCATCGCCCAAGGGTTCGAAGGCCTGGGCGCGGACTTCGGCAACGGCGCCTACAAGGACATGGCCATCGTTTCGTTGCGCAGCCTGAGTGCCGCCGACAAGCGCGAACCGGCGCTGAAGCTGTTCTCGGAGGTGATCGGCAAACCGACCTTCCCCGCCGATTCCTTTGCACGCATCAAGAACCAGATGCTCGCCGGTTTCGAGTACCAGAAACAGAACCCCGGCAAGCTCGCCAGCCTGGAATTGATGAAGCGCCTGTACGGCGATCATCCTTACGCCCATTCCAGCGATGGCAGTGCGCAAAGCGTGCCGAAAATCACCCTGGCGCAACTGCGTGAATTCCACGCCAAAGCCTATGCGGCCGGCAACATGGTGATTGCGCTGGTGGGCGATTTGTCCCGCAATGAAGCCGAGGCGATAGCCAGTCAGGTCTCTGCCGCCCTGCCGAAAGGCCCGGCACTGGCGAAGATCGCCCAGCCGCAGGAGCCGAAGGCCAGCGTTGGCCATATCGAGTTCCCGTCCAAGCAGACCACCCTGATGCTCGCGCAACTGGGCATCGATCGCGACGACCCGGACTACGCCGCGCTGTCGATGGGCAACCAGATCCTGGGTGGGGGTGGCTTCGGCACCCGTTTGATGAGTGAAGTCCGCGAGAAACGCGGCCTGGCCTACGGTGTGTACTCGGCCTTCAGCCCGATGCAGGCACGCGGCCCGTTCATGATCAATCTGCAGACCCGTGCGGAAATGAGCGAAGGCACCCTGAAACTGGTGCAGGACGTGCTCGCCGACTACCTGAAGACCGGTCCGACCCAGAAGGAACTCGACGACGCCAAGCGCGAACTGGCCGGCAGCTTCCCGCTGTCCACCGCGAGCAACGCCGATATCGTCGGCCAGCTCGGCGCCATGGGTTTCTACAACCTGCCGCTGAGCTATCTGGACGACTTCATGCGTCAGTCCCAGAGCCTGACGGTCGAGCAGGTGCGCGACGCCCTGAACAAACACCTGAGCACGGACAAAATGGTCATCGTCAGCGCTGGCCCGACCGTGCCGCAAAAGCCGTTACCGGCCCCATCTGACAAACCCGCCGAGCAGCCGCTCGGGGTTCCGGAGCATTAATGGCCAGTCCGAAGAAACCTGCACAAAAACTGCACAACGGCGTGAACCAGTTGCGCATCATCGGCGGCGAATGGCGCAGCCGCAAACTGAGCTTCCCCGATGTACCGAGCCTGCGCCCGACGCCGGACCGTGTGCGTGAAACCCTGTTCAACTGGCTCGCGCCGTATGTTGCCGGGGCCAAAGTGCTCGATCCGTTCGCCGGCAGCGGCGCGCTGTTTCTGGAAGCGCTGTCCCGCGGCGCGTCCATGGGTCAGGCACTGGACGCCAGCCACGTTGCGGTCTCAAGCCTGAAAGAACACCTCGGCACCCTGCGCTGCACCAACGGCCAGGTGCAGACCGCCGATGCCTTGCGCTACCTGGAAACCCAGCCTGCAACCGCGTTCGATCTGGTGTTCCTCGACCCGCCGTTCAACCAGAACCTGCTGCCCGCCGCCTGCACCCTGCTGGAAGAACGCCAATGGCTGGCCGACGATGCGTGGATCTACACTGAAAGCGAAACCGCGCCATCGACCCTCGGTCTGCCAGGCAACTGGCGCCTGCACCGCGAGCAAAAATCCGGGCAGGTGTATTACGCGTTGTGGCAACGTATGGCAGTGATCGCCGGTTAACCGACCGGCCTGAAAAAGCAGCGGGCTTCAGCCGAGGCTCGCTGCGCTGCATCGAGAGCCATCGTGTCCCTTTCGTCAAAACCGTTCATCCCCGCCTTCGGCCTTGGCAATCCACACCTGCAAACCCTGTGGGGGCCGTTGTGGCGCAAAACCGTGCACCTTGATCGCCAGCGCGAACGACTGTGGCTGGAAGACGGCGATTTCCTCGACCTCGACTGGCACGGCCCGCACAGCGCCGAAGCACCGCTTGTGCTGGTGTTGCACGGGCTGACCGGGTCTTCCAATTCGCCTTACGTCGCCGGCATCCAGGCAGCGCTCGCCGCCCAAGGCTGGGCCAGCGTCGCCCTGAACTGGCGCGGCTGCTCGGGTGAGCCGAACCTGTTGCCGCGCAGTTACCATTCCGGCGCCAGCGAAGACCTTGCCGAAACCATTCGCCACCTCAAGGCCAAACGCCCTTTGGCGCCGCTGTATGCGGTCGGCTACTCCCTGGGAGGCAACGTGTTGCTCAAGCATCTGGGGGAATCCGGCAGTGCCAGCGGTGTGCTCGGGGCGGTGGCGGTGTCGGTGCCGTTTCGCCTGGATCAATGTGCCGACCGCATCGGCAAAGGGTTTTCGAAGGTCTATCAAGCGCACTTCATGCGCGAAATGGTGGCCTACATCAAGAACAAGCAACGCCAGTTCCAGCATGACGGCCGCGAGGACGGTCTCGCCGCACTGGCCGCCCTTGGTTCGCTGGAAAACATGCGCACCTTCTGGGATTTCGATGGCCGGGTGACTGCGCCATTGAATGGTTTTGTCGATGCCGAGGATTACTATCGCCGCGCGTCGAGCCGCTACTTTCTCGGCGAGATCCGAACACCGACCCTGATCATTCAGGCGGCAGACGATCCATTCGTGTTCCCGCACAGCCTGCCGCAGGCCAGTGAGCTGTCGACGTCGACGCAGTTCGAATTGCAGAACAAGGGCGGGCATGTCGGTTTCGTCGACGGCTCGTTCCGCCAGCCGGGCTATTACCTGGAACGGCGCATTCCCCAATGGCTGGCCGACACGGGGCGCGGCTGACGTCATGAACGATCAGGGCGAGTCGATCCGTTTCTGGCAAACCGCGCCGCTGGCCGGTGTCGAACTGCTTTCGGCACGCTACATCGAGCATCGTTTCGCCCCACACGTCCACGACGGCTACGTGATCGGCATGATCATGGCCGGCGCCCAGCGCTACCGTTATCGCGGTGCCGAACACCTGGCCGGCAGCGGCACGCTGGTGCTGATCAACCCGGATGAATTGCACACCGGCCACAAAGGCACCGAGGACGGCTGGTTATATCGGGCGTTCTACCCGGACACCGGCAAGATTGCCTCGCTGCTTGAAGAACTGGAATTGCCGACCGCGCCGATGCCCGCCTTCGGCGCGACGCTGTATCGCGATCCGGATCTGGTCAACGGCTTCAGCCAGTTGCACCGCTTGCTGGAAAGCCCCGCCACCGCCCTGCAACAGCAGACGGTGTGGCGCGAAATGATGATGTTGCTGCTGCAACGCCATGCCGCGGTGCAGGTCAACGGCAAACCCGGAAAAGAGCATCGCGCAGTGGTCATGGCCAAGGAGCTGCTCCACGCACAACTGGCCGCGCCGCCCTCACTGGAAGAACTGGCCGCGGCGGTGAACCTGTCGCCCTTCCACTTCGCCCGGGTGTTCCGCCGCGCTACCGGCATGCCGCCGCACACCTGGCTGATGCAGCAACGGATCGCCCGCGCACGGGGCCTGTTGCAGAGCGGCTGCCTGCCGGTGGAGGTCGCCACACAACTGGGATTTGCCGACCAGAGTCATCTGAGCCGGCAGTTCAAACAGGTTTATGGCGTGGGGCCAGCGGCCTATCGCAGTGCGCGGCTGGAACGCTGAACGCGCTTACTCGCCGGTGGCGATCCCGCGCGAAGGCTCGTTGATCCACTCGCTCCACGACCCGGCATACAACGTACCCAACGGATAACCCGCCAGACACAGGGCGAACAGGTTGTGACACGCCGTCACCCCGGAGCCGCAGTACGCCACCAGATCGGCCGGCGAACGCTCGCCGAGTTTCGCGGCGAAACGCTGTCTAAGCTGGTCGGCCGACAGGAAGCGTCCGTCGCTGCCCAGATTGTCGGTGAACGCCGCGCACTGGGCGCCTGGAATGTGCCCGGCTATCGGATCGATCGGCTCCACTTCGCCCTTGAAGCGCGGCAAGGCGCGGGCATCGAGCAGGGTCAGGCCTGGCTGACCGAGGCGCTGCTGCAATTGCTCGGCGTCGAGCAGCAGCTTTTTGTCCGGATGACCGCCGAAGTTGCCCCGGACCGTTGCCGGCGGATCGAGACTCAGCGGCAGACCGGCCGCGTGCCAGGCCTTGAGCCCGCCATCGAGAATGAACACGCCGTCGCGCTTGCCCAGCCATGCCAGCAACCACCAGGCCCGCGCCGCGTAGGCGCCGGGACCGTCGTCATACAGAACCACGTCGCTGTCGTTGTTGATGCCGAATGACTGAAGACGCTCGATCAACGCCGCCGGCTCCGGCAGCGGATGACGCCCGGTCACGCCCTTGGTCACCGGGCCGCTGAGGTCGCGCTCCAGATCCGCGAAACTCGCCCCGGCAATGTGCCCTTCGGCATAGCTGCGCTGGCCGTAGTCCGGGTCTTCGAGGGCAAAACGGCAATCGAGAATCACCAGCCCCGGCCGCTCCTTGCGGGCCTCCAGCGTGGTCGGGCTGATCAGTTGTGCAATCGGCATGGCGAACGACTCCTGTGAGCGGATGGGTCAGGACCTTTCTTCGAGGGCCTGGGCCAACGGTACGTAGAATTCTTCGAACAGTGCGTTGACCTCATCGCGGGCCTGCTCGGTGACAAACCCCGCTTCCAGCACCAGCACCTGATACACGCCGCGTTTGATGGCCTGCTCGCTGAGGTGATTGGAGTTCTCGCGGGTCGTGCACAGAAAGCGCACCCACGAGGTGAGGATGATCCACGCGTTGAGGGTCAGGGATTCGATCTGCACCCGGTCCATCTTCAGGATGCCGGCGGCGACGAAACCTTCATAGATCGCCGCGCCCTGAATCACGCAGCGCTGGGAAAAGCGCCGGTAACGCGCGGCCAGGTCCGGATCGCTGTCGAGCAGATGCTCGAGATCGCGGTGCAGGAAACGGTAGCGCCACATCGCCGACAGCAGTTCCTTGAGGTAGAAGCGCTTGTCCTCGACGGTCGCGGCACGGCCCTGGGGCGGGCGCAGGAAGCTGTCCACCAGGCTTTCGTACTCACTGAACAGCACGGCGATGATCGCCTGCTTGTTGGGGAAGTGGTAGTACAGATTGCCCGGAGAAATCTCCATGTGGGCGGCGATGTGGTTGGTGCTGATGCTGCGCTCGCCCTGCTGATTGAACAGCTCGAGGCTGTTCTGCACGATGCGCTCGCTGGTTTTGATCCGTGGGGCCATGGCTTGAGCTTTAATTCAGAGTGCGTTGGAGGGCATCTTACGGCCTAACCGGAATTGGATAAAACACAAGGAAGTCATTTGACTTTCTAGAGCATAGACTCTAAAAAGTTCCTCACGACAATAAAACCGGAGCCGACAATGACAGCCGACATCGCCTACCTGCAAACGCTGCAACAGCCGCTGGAGGAGCTCACCCGGTTGTTCGAGGCGCAACGTGCCGCCTACGCCGCCAACCCGATGCCGCCCGCCGCCCAGCGCCAGCAATGGCTCAAGGCCCTGCGCGATCTGCTGAGCAGCGAACGGCAGGCACTGGTCGAGGCCATCAGTTCGGACTTCAGCCATCGCAGCGCCGATGAAACCCTGCTCGCCGAGCTGATGCCGAGCCTGCACGGCATTCATTACGCCAGTCGGCATATCAATCAGTGGATGAAACCTTCGCGGCGCAAGGTCGGCGTCGCGTTCCAGCCGGCGTCTGCCAAAGTCGTGTACCAGCCGCTGGGCGTAGTGGGTGTCATCGTGCCCTGGAACTACCCGTTGTTCCTGGCCATGGGCCCGTTGACCGGTGCTCTCGCCGCCGGTAACCGTGTGATGCTCAAGCTCAGCGAGTCGACCCCGGCCACCGGTCTGCTGCTCAAGGAATTGCTGGCGCGGATCTTCCCCGAAGACCTGGTCTGTGTGGTGCTCGGTGAGGCCGATGTCGGCGTGGCCTTCTCGAAACTGCGCTTCGATCACCTGCTGTTCACCGGCGCCACCAGCATTGGCAAGCACGTGATGCGTGCCGCGGCGGAAAACCTCACACCGGTGACTCTGGAACTGGGCGGCAAGTCGCCCGCCATTGTCTCCCGCGACGTGCCGCTCAAGGACGCCGCCGAACGCATCGCCTTCGGCAAGACCCTCAACGCCGGCCAGACCTGCGTCGCCCCGGATTACGTGCTGGTGCCGCAAGAGCGGGTCGGCGCTTTCGTCGAAGCCTATCGTCAGGCGGTGTGCGGGTTTTATCCGACACTGACCGACAACCCGGACTACACCGCCATCATCAACGAACGCCAACTGGCACGCCTGAACAGCTACCTCAGCGATGCTACCGGCAAGGGAGCGCTGTTGATTCCGCTGTTCGACCAGGGTCAGGGCCGGCGCATGCCCCACAGCCTGCTGCTGAACGTCAGCGATGAAATGACCGTGATGCAGGACGAAATCTTCGGCCCGCTGCTGCCGATCGTGCCGTATCAGGACCTGGATCAGGCATTCGCTTACATCAATCAGCGGCCTCGTCCTCTGGCGCTTTACTACTTCGGCTACGACAAACGCGAACAGAACCGCGTACTCCATGAAACCCATTCCGGCGGTGTGTGCCTGAACGACACCCTGCTGCATGTGGCTCAGGACGACTTGCCATTCGGCGGCATCGGCCCGTCGGGGATGGGCCACTACCACGGGCATGAAGGCTTTCTGACCTTCAGCAAGGCGAAGAGTGTGCTGGTCAAACAGCGCTTCAACGCGGCAAGGCTGATCTATCCGCCCTACGGCAAATCAATCCAGAAACTGATCCAGAAACTGTTCATTCGCTAATGTCACCGCCGGGTAATAACAACAATGCACCCAAGCCTGACTGAAACACCTGCCTTCTCGCGCCGTGGCCTGCTCAAATTCAGCCTCGGCGCCACGGCTTTCCTCGCCACTGCCGGCCTCGGTGCCAGCCTCAGTGGCTGCTCATCAAGCGTATCGGCCAACGGTTTCAGCACGTTGCGCAGCGGGGATCTGCTGTTTCTGCGCGCCGTGATTCCGGTGATGCTCGAAGGCGCCGTCGCCGGGAAAAAAATGCCCACGGCCGTCGACGGCACCTTGAAATCCCTGGACTACAGCCTCGATCACCTGTCACCGGAAATGCTCAAGCTCACCCGGCAGTTGTTCGACGTGCTGGGCATGGCCGTGACCCGCGGACCGCTGACCGGCATCTGGGGCAGTTGGGAAAATGCCAGTCCCGAGGCGATCCGGCACTTTCTCGATCGTTGGCAAAACAGTTCGTTGAGCCTTTTGCGCATGGGGCATAGCTCCCTGCTGCAAATGGTGATGATGGCCTGGTACACCCGCGCCGAATCCTGGGCCCATTGCGGCTATCCCGGCCCGCCCACGGTTTAAGTCCCGCGCCGCCCCGAAAAATAATAAGAGAACCTGATCGATGCCCGTACCCGACCCGTTTCGCGAAGGCCTTGCCCGTGGCTGGAAAACCCACAACGGCGCACAACTGACCGACGACCTGACCCTGGAAGCCGACGTGGCGATCATCGGCAGCGGTGCCGGCGGCGGCACCACGGCGGAAATCCTCAGTGCCGCCGGCTACAGGGTGCTGTTGATCGAAGAAGGCCCGCTCAAGACCAGCAGCGACTTCAAGCTGCTCGAAGACAAGGCCTACAGCAGCCTTTATCAGGAAGGCATCGGGCGCATGAGCAAGGATGGCGCGATCACCATCCTCCAGGGCCGAGCGGTGGGCGGCACCACCCTGATCAACTGGACCTCGAGTTTTCGCACACCTGAACCGACCCTCGAACACTGGGCCAAAGAGCACAACGTCAAAGGCCACAGCCCCGCCGACATGGCGCCGTGGTTCGAAAAAATGGAGCAGCGCCTGGGCGTCGCGCCGTGGATGGTCTCGCCCAACGCCAACAACGATGTGATCCGCAAGGGCTGCGAACAACTCGGCTACAGCTGGCACGTGATCCCGCGCAACGTGCGCGGCTGCTGGAACCTCGGTTACTGCGGCATGGGCTGCCCGACCAACGCCAAGCAATCGATGATGGTCACCACCATTCCGGCGACCCTGGAAAAGGGTGGCGAACTGCTCTACCTGGCCCGCGCCGAAAAACTGCTGATCAACGGCGACAAGGTGACCGGCCTGCAATGCGTCGCGATGGACGAACGCTGCGTAGAGCCGACCGGGCGGCAGATCACGGTCAAGGCTCGCCATTACGTGCTGGCCGGCGGCGGGATCAACAGCCCTGCCCTGCTGCTGCGCTCGGACGCACCGGATCCGCACAAACGCCTCGGCAAACGCACCTTTCTGCACCCGGTGAACATGTCCGCCGGGCGCTTCGACGAGGTCATCAACCCGTTTTACGGGGCGCCGCAGTCGATCTACTCCGACCATTTCCAGTGGAAGGACGGCACCACCGGGCCGATGGCTTTCAAACTCGAAGTGCCGCCGCTGCACCCGGCGCTGGCCGCCACCCTGCTCGGCGGCTTCGGCCAGAAAAACGCGCAGCACATGGCGGATCTGCCGCACACCCACGCCATGCTGGCGTTGCTGCGTGACGGCTTTCATCCCGACAGTCAGGGCGGCAGTGTCGAATTGCGTGGTGACGGCTCGCCCGTGCTCGACTATCAGGTTTCGCCCTACGCCTGGGACGGTTTGCGCCGGGCTTTCCACGTCATGGCCGAAATCCAGTTCGCCGGCGGTGCAAAAGCGGTGATGCCGATGCATGCGGATGCGCGCTACGTGAACAGCCTGGCCGAGGCCCGGGCAATGATCGACGGCTTGAGCCTTGAGCTGTACCGCACACGCCTGGGCAGTGCCCATGTCATGGGGGGCTGCGCCATGGGCGAAGACCCGAAAACCGCTGTTACCGACAGCCTTGGCCGCCATCACCAGTTGCGCAATCTGTCGATTCACGACGGCTCGCTGTTCCCTACCAGCATCGGCGCCAACCCGCAGTTGTCGGTCTATGGCCTGACAGCACAACTGGCGACATCCCTCGGCGAACGGCTGAAAAACCCTTGAGAAAGCCGAAGATTCGTACCGTCCATCGTGCTTTCTTACCCAAAAGGCGACTTGGCCGACCGGGACGGCTGCGATACCATCCGACTCCCCAACGGATTCCCGCCAGGACGACGCGATGAACCGAGTGTTGTACCCAGGTACCTTCGACCCTATTACCAAGGGCCATGGCGATCTGGTCGAACGCGCCTCGCGCCTGTTCGACCATGTGATCATCGCCGTCGCCGCCAGCCCCAAGAAAAATCCGCTGTTCCCGCTGGAACAACGGGTCGAGCTGGCCCGCGAAGTCACCAAGCACCTGCCGAACGTGGAGGTGGTCGGCTTTTCGACGCTGCTGGCGCATTTCGCCAAGGAACAGAACGCCAATGTGTTCCTGCGCGGCCTGCGTGCGGTGTCGGACTTCGAATACGAATTCCAGCTGGCCAACATGAACCGTCAGTTGGCACCGGATGTGGAAAGTCTGTTTCTCACCCCGTCGGAGCGTTATTCGTTCATTTCTTCGACGCTGGTACGGGAAATCGCGGCCCTGGGCGGCGATATCAGCAAGTTCGTCCACCCGGCGGTGGCCGACGCCCTGACCCTGCGCTTCAAGAAGTAACGACCGTTCAAACGGCGCCCGCGTGCACTGCGGGCGCCAATGCGGCACAATTGCGCGCATTGATTCATAGCGCCCGGGCCTGCCGCCCCGGCTGGAGTAAGCATGTCCCTGATCATCACCGACGATTGCATCAACTGCGACGTCTGCGAACCCGAGTGCCCGAACGCCGCCATTTCCCAGGGCGAAGAAATCTACGTGATCGACCCGAACCTGTGCACCCAGTGCGTCGGCCACTATGACGAGCCGCAGTGCCAGCAGGTCTGCCCGGTGGATTGCATTCCACTGGACGAAGCCCATCCGGAGACTGAAGAACAGTTGATGGAGAAATACCGCCGGATCACCGGCAAGGCTTGAGCCTCTGAAAGCGATCGCAGCGCCAGGCTGTGATCGCGTCACTCACGCTGCTCGAATCCTTCCCCGGTACATCCCAGGCAACGCACGAACGCCGCTTTCGCCGGTGCCACCACCAGCGCCTCGCCCGCATCGCCGACACCGCCACCCAGGGCGGTAAACGGCAACGACACCACAAACACCCCTGCACCGATCACCGTCGCGGCCACCAGCAGCGGTCGGGCAATCAGCATGTCGCCGATCATGGCGTAGGCCGGTGGATTCTGGATGGTGTAACGCGGATCACCGCTGCCGCCTTCCGTGGCCTGAACGGTCAGACTGGCACACAGCAGCAGTGCGAGAAAAAGGGCTTGCGAGGATTTCATGGCACGATCCTTCGGGCTGAACAGTGAGACAACTCACTATAGACCGTAGGACTTTTTCAGCGTCCCGTCAGGTCTGGCAGCGCGGACAGAAAACGCTGGCCCGCTGCCCCAGCTTCACTTCCCGCAGACCCGTACCGCAAACCTTGCAGTGCTCGCCACCGCGGCCATAGACAAACAGCTCCTGCTGGAAATACCCCGGCTGCCCGTCGCCACCGATGAAATCGCGCAACGTGGTGCCGCCGCGCTCGATAGCGGCGGCGAGGATGCGTTTGATCTCGATCGCCAGCTTCAAGTAGCGCGCCCGGGAAATACCTTTGGCCTCGCGGCGCGGATCGATGCCGGCGGCAAACAATGCCTCGGTCGCATAGATATTGCCGACGCCCACCACCACCGCGTTATCCATGATGAACGGCTTGATCGCCATCGAACGCCCACGGGACAGCTGGAACAGCCGCTCGCCATCGAACAGATCGGTCAACGGTTCCGGCCCCAGGCGAATCAACAGTTCATGATTGAGCGGGTCGTTGCTCCAGAGCATCGCCCCGAAACGCCGTGGATCGGTGTAGCGCAGGGCCAGACCGGATTCCAGTTCGATGTCGACATGCTCATGCCTGGCCGCCGGCATTCCGACCTCGACCAGCCGCAAATTGCCCGACATGCCCAAATGGCTGATCAACGTACCGGCTTCGGCGTTGATCAGCAGGTATTTGGCTCGCCGCTCGACCAGCACGATGCGCTGCCCGGACAGGCGCACATCGAGGTCCTCGGGAATCGGCCAGCGCAGCCGCCGGTCACGCACGATCACCCGGCTGACCCGCTGGCCTTCAAGGTGCGGGGCGATGCCGCGGCGGGTGGTTTCGACTTCCGGCAATTCAGGCATGGGCGTCTCGAATCATGAATGTCTTGATCAGTGTGCGCCGAGTTCGCGGATCGTTTGCTTCAAGGTTTCGAAGTCGTAGTCCGACAGACCGATGTATTCAAGCACCAGCGGCCCGACAGCCTGCCACTCGAAATCTTCGCTCTGATTGCCCAGCACCCGGTACGACGAACAGATGTGCTCGGCCATTTTCAGGATCGCCAGCAGGTTTTTCATCTGGGTATTGCGCGAGGTGTCGTCGCTGAAGATTGCCAGGGCGTTGTGATGGTTCGCGATGGCCGCGCTGACGTGCTCCGGCAGGCGCCAGGACTTGGCGGTGTAGTAGCCGACCACCGAGTGATTGGTGTTGTAGACATCGTTCTCGGTGTCCACGACCCGCCGTTCGGCACCCGCATCGGCATAGGCCTTTTCGAGCGTCGTCATGTAATCCGGGAAACGCTGAAGCATCAGCGGCACACCGCAATCATGGAACAGGCCCAGGGCATAGGCCTCGTCACAGGCCTCTGTACCGACGCGCTTGGCCAGGGTCAGGCAGGTCATGGCCACGTCCTGGGCGGTGTCCCAGAAACGGTTGAGGGTGAC
This sequence comes from Pseudomonas sp. BW7P1, assembly GCF_024981055.1. Lineage (NCBI taxonomy): Bacteria > Pseudomonadati > Pseudomonadota > Gammaproteobacteria > Pseudomonadales > Pseudomonadaceae > Pseudomonas > Pseudomonas sp. BW7P1. Next base: position 5,942,450 of record NZ_CP103374.1, read on the forward strand.
GATGGTGTCGTCGTTCATTTCGCCCTTGATCGACTGCGCGTTGATCAGGTTGATGATCGAGCGGCTGCCCAACAGGTTCACCGCGCGCTTGATCGAAGTGATCTTGTTGCTCAGACCGTAATACGGCGAATTGACGATCTTCAGCAGCGAACCGGACAGGCCGGGGTCCTGGGAGATCAGCTTGGCGATCGTCTCCAGATCCGGGTCCGGCATGTACTGCTCCATTTGCAGATCCACCATGATCTGCGGCTGCGCCGGCACGCTAATGCCTTGCAGGGACTGTTGAATCTGTTCGGTGGTCAGCTCTTGGGACATAAGTACACACTCTTGGACAGGCGGCGATTCTAACCCCTAAAAACCGACGAACGACACATCAGTGGGCAATTCGCAGGAACTTTCACTTTTCCCCGGCCTTCGGAATCTGTAGGGCCCGGAACAGTTCTACATCTGTCTCGGGCAGTAATCCCAACAGACTCAGGAGCTTGACGATGGCAAATTCTCTCGGCAGCAAGCGCGTCGCTTTTCTGGTAACCGATGGTTTCGAGCAAGTTGAACTGACCGGTCCCAAACAGGCACTCGAGCAGGCTGGAGCGCAGGTTGACATCCTTTCTGCCGAAACCGGCAGCGTCAAAGGCTGGAACCACGATAAACCTGCGGACGATTTCAAGGTCGACCAGACTTTCCAGGACGCAAGCATCGATCAGTACGACGCGGTGGTGCTCCCGGGCGGCGTGCAGAACTCTGACACCATCCGCATCGACCAGGACGCGCAACATCTGGTCAAGACCGGTGTCTCCGCCGGCAAACCGATCGCGGTGATCTGTCACGGCAGCTGGTTGCTGATTTCGGCCGGACTGGTCAATGGCAAGACCATGACCAGCTACAAGACCGTCAAGGACGATCTGGTCAATGCAGGGGTAAATTGGGTCGATCAGGAAGTCGTAAAAGACGGCAACCTGATCAGCAGCCGCCAACCGGACGATATTCCGGCATTCAGCAAAGCGCTGATTGACGCGCTGTCGGCATAGAGCACAGGCGGGTGGACACGGGGGTGGGCCTGTTCGTGACGAGGTCCGCCGCGTTTCATCGCACGCCAAACCCGGCATAAGGCGCAACACGGTATACTCCCGCTCTTTTTTTCCGGAGCGACGTCATGTCCCTGCCTAGCCTGCGCCTCAAAGCCAACGCCGACCGTCGCCTGCGCGCCGGCCACCTGTGGGTCTACAGCAACGAAATCGACGTGGCCGCCACCCCGTTGCACGGCTTCAAGGCCGGCGACCAGGCGGTCCTCGAAGCTGCCGGCGGCAAGCCGCTGGGGATCGTGGCCATGAGCCCGAACAACCTGATCTGCGCCCGCCTGCTGTCGCGTGACATCAAACTGCCGCTGGACAAGTCGCTGCTGGTGCATCGCCTGAACGTGGCCCTGTCCCTGCGCGAACGTCTGTTCGACAAGCCGTTTTATCGCCTGGTCTACGGTGATTCCGACCTGCTGCCAGGTCTGGTGGTTGACCGTTTCGGCGACATTCTTGTGGTACAGCTCGCCTCGGCGACCATGGAAGCCCATAAAGACGACGTGATCGCTGCGCTGACCCAGGTGCTCAAGCCAAGCGGCATTCTGTTCAAGAACGACTCCGCCGCCCGTGATGCCGAAGGTCTGGAGCGTTACGTCGAAACCGTGTTCGGCGTCGTGCCCGAGTGGGTGCCGCTGGAAGAGAACGGCGTGAAGTTCGAAGCGCCAGTGATCGGTGGCCAGAAAACCGGCTGGTTCTACGACCACCGCATGAACCGCGCGCGCCTGGCCCCTTACGTGAAGGGCAAGCGGGTACTGGACCTCTACAGTTACATTGGCGGCTGGGGCGTGCAGGCCGGCGCATTCGGTGCCAGCGAGGTGTTCTGCGTCGATGCATCCGGTTTCGCCCTCGACGGCGTCGAGCGCAATGCCGCGCTGAACGGCTTCGCCGACAAGATGACCTGCATCGAAGGCGACGTCTTCGAGGCCCTGAAGGAACTCAAGGCCGGCGAAGAGCGCTTCGACGTGATCGTGGCCGACCCGCCTGCGTTCATCAAGCGCAAGAAGGACCTGAAGAACGGTGAAGGCGCCTACCGCCGCTTGAACGAACAGGCCATGCGCCTGTTGACCAAGGACGGCATTCTCGTCAGTGCATCCTGCTCGATGCACCTGCCCGAGGACGATCTGCAGAACATCCTGCTGACCAGTGCCCGTCACCTGGACCGCAACATTCAATTGCTGGAGCGCGGCGGTCAGGGCCCGGACCACCCGGTGCACCCGGCCATTGCAGAAACCCGCTACATCAAGAGCATCACCTGCCGTCTGCTGCCAAACAGCTGACAGAGGCACGGCACTGAAGCGGTGTGAAGGGGAACCCACGGGTTCCCCTTCTTTTTGCCTTCCACTTTGCCTTCCTACATTTATCGTCCTGCAGTCTTGCAGGATATTTCCCTGAATATTTTATTTACTGAACTTTAACTTACACACTAACTTTCAGCCGAAGATCACTCCGACAAAATTACTGGATAATTCCTACTTAATATCTGCTTGCGATTAATCCATTGCTAACTATTATTAAGTCGTCACCACGAAGGTGGCATCCACTAACACGAAGCAACAATGAACAAGGAGTTCAATCATGAAAGCAATTACTCTGGAATCCCGCACCCTCGCAAACCTGGCTTTTCTGGTTGCACCTAAAGCCCGTTAAGTAAGGTGGGCGCTGGGTATCGCCGGCTATCCAGCGCCTCTGAAATGACAATCCAGAGCAGCGTGCCCCTGACATGCATATAAATCCTTATTTATTCATACTCCCCCGATCACCCGGCTTGATAGTCTGGAACTACAAGGATCACAGCCAGCACGAACTTGACCTTGAATACTCGTCTCGACTGACGCAACTAATTCACGAGCCGAACTCATTCAACAATAACAACCCTATAGATACACAACTATCGAATGCCGGAATACTGATCCCTTCAAAAGTCGCAACGCCCGACTGGGGTTGGGATGAACTATCGAAGATCTACCATATCGGCACGCGGGACATTCCCTGCGAGCAGCCTCCCCAAAACATTCAGGAATGGTCCAGGCAATATCTCGAACATTGCAGCGCCGTACTTGCCACTTCGCCGCCGACCGATTCTCCTGGGCATGACGATCCCGACAGGCTCATTGCACTCCCGATACCGCCGGCACTGAATGACGACAGCCTGTTGAACTCACTCACCCGGCGGAAAACGTGCCGATCCTTCACCGGCGCCGCCGTGTCGCTGGACGATGTCGGCAGCCTGCTTTACCTGTCACTCGGCTATTTGCGAGAACGGGACGCCGATTGCGACGACACCATCGCCGAAGGACTTGGTGCCCGTCGCAGCAGCCCTTCCGGTGGCGGGCTCAATGCCTGCGCGGGCTACGCGGTGGTTCAGAATGTCGCCGGGCTCGCCCCGGGCCTGTACGCCTATCACCCTGCCGAACACGCCTTGAGCTTCATCGGCACGTTGCCCGACACCGCACCCGGCAATTTGCTGGGGGGACAGCACTTCATCAACAACCTGCCATTGGGGCTGTTCATCACCGCCCGGTTCGATCGTCTCTGGTGGAAATACGCGCATTCGCGCGCCTATCGAATGGCATTCGTCGAAGCCGGACACCTTTCACAGACGTTTCAACTGGTCGCTACGGCCCTGGGCATGGGTACCTGGCTGACGGGGGCATTTTCCGATACCCAGGTCGAGAAGCTGCTGAAACTCGACAACAATGCGGAGCAACCCCTGTTCTTCGTCGGATGCGGGGAAAGCGACGGCCAGGCGATGTGTCAGGAAATGCGCGATCTGCTGCGTGAGGTGCAGACATGAACGCTGCCGCCCCGGAACCAGCCTTTCAGTTCACCCTGAGCGACTGGAACACGCGTGCCTCGGTACGTACCAGTACCCACGATTACCGCCTGCCGGATGACGTGATGCAACAACTGGAAACCCGTCACTGGTTCCCGCCGGCATTTCTGCCCTATCTCGCCCACCCGGCCATCGAGGCGGCAGGTCGTTCGGTGTTGCACCGGCTCACTGCCCGGCATCTGGTGCACTTTCTCGATTACACCACTTTGCTCGAACACCGTATCGTCAATCGCGCCGTGGAGGTCATTGTCCACGGTGAACTGCCGGTCGATGTCCCGCTCTCCATGAAAACCGCTGCACTTCAGCTCTACACCGATGAGGGTTACCACGCCCTGTTCTCCCATCAGGTCGCGGAACAGATCGCCGGGATCTACGCCATCAGCGGTCGCCCGGTAATGCCCGGGCGAATCACCCGGATGGAAACGCTGATTGCCAGAACCCCACCGGAACAGCGACCGCTGACAGGGTTCCTGCTCGGTTTCGTCTCGGAAACCATCATCGCCCGGGAACTGCTCGATGTCTGCCGGGACAATCTGGTGTCCGGGGTCAACGACATGCTGCGCGATCATCTCACCGACGAAGCCCGCCACAGTCGCTATTTCACTGAAGCATTCCACTACCTCTGGCGGCATCTGGATCCGCAACACCAGACGTTCGCAGCCACCACCCTTCTGGAAATCATCAAGACCTTCTTCGAAGCCGATGAGCCGTGGCTTCGAAAAAGCCTGCGTGACGCCGGAATCGCCGACAGCACCGTGCACGAAATACTCGACGAACTGACCACCGAGCAGGCCAACCGACGACGCGCCCGCACCGGCAGCATTGCCACATTGAATGCACTGAAAAAGGCAGGTTTTTTCGCCGAACCCCAAATCCGGATACTTTTCGCCAAGGCAGGACTGATTGATGGATAACGGAAAATCCGCAGTGGCGCCCCGACAGCGTCGCGCGGCCGTCAGCCTGTTACTGGCGATGGTATTGCTGGGCGTATTCCCGCTGGATGTCATGCTGCCTTCGTTCCCGGCGCTGGCCGAACACTTTCGCAGCGATCCGGCCGACATCGCGCTGTCCATCAGCCTGTTCGCCGTCGGTATCGCTGTCGCCCAGCTGCTGATCGGGCCACTGTCGGACGTGATCGGGCGCAAGGGGCTGCTGCTCGCCGGCATGAGCGTTTCCATGCTCGGCGCCCTCGGCTGTGTCATGACGGCTGATTATTCGCTGTTTCTGATGTTCCGGGTCGTTCAGGCACTGGGCTGCGGTTGCTTTGTGCTGTCCCAGGCGCTGGTCCAGGACCTGTTCGAAGGTGAGGAACGTGATCGACTGCGAATCCTGATGGTCACCGCCGGCGGGATTTTCATCTCGATATCGCCACTTGCCGGTACGTTCCTGCAGGCAACACTGGGCTGGCGCGGCAGTTTCTGGGTATTCATCGCGTTATCAGCCGTCGTGCTGTTCAAGGCCTGGCGGCTTCTGGAGAACACCCGACCGGCCACTCGCGGTACACGCACAAACTTTCTCAAGGCTTACCGACGGGTCCTGGGAAATTTCGATTTTGTCGGCTACTGGCTGATTTCGGCATTTGCGTTCGCCTGCCATTTTTCCTTCATCGTGATCTCGCCACTGATCTTCATGGACCGGTTGCAACTGTCCGCCTACGAATTCTCTCTGATCCTGCTGATTTACGGTGCGGCCTATGTCGCCGGTGGCATCCTCGCCAGCGTGCTGAGCAGGCGCATCACCAGTGGCCGGCAGATCGTCGTCGGCCTGAGCCTGATCCTCTTTGCCGGGGTGACCCTGCTGTACCTGTCGTCGAGCTTCACACTGGCTCCGGCTACCGTGCTGATCCCGATGCTGATCTGCACCGCCGGTACCACCATCGCCCGGCCGGCGGCCACGTCCCGGGCCATGAGCCTGTTTCCGGACAGCGCCGGCACCTCGGCTTCGGCCGGCAGCACGATCATTTTCATCTGCGGCGGCCTGATCAGTGCACTGATCAGCCTGAGCCCGACCCATCTGCAATCCACACTGGGTTACGCGTTTGTGGTGCTCGGTGGCGCGGCGCTCGCCTTGAACAACCGGATCAGCCGTCGCGCCCAAGGCCTGCGCGCCAATGCCATGGTGCAACCGGGCGGTGATTGAACCTGCCGGTCGTCATTCCACACACGGCGTCTGCACCGCAACCACGTTTTGCGCCATTCCCTCCTGACGCCAGCGGTGTAGAATCGCGAGATTCATCGCCATTCATCCCCGGCGGGTTTATGAGCTCAGGCTGAGACCAGCGGCGATCCCGCAACGTCATCGGCAACATCAGGACACACGGCCATTTCTGAGTGTTCCAGACGTCAATAGAAGCTCACTCCCTTTTTGCACCTGATAGTAAGTGATTAGCCGCCCGGAGTGCTCCATGCCAGATTACCGCTCGAAAACATCCACCCACGGCCGCAACATGGCCGGCGCCCGCGCACTGTGGCGCGCCACCGGGATGAAGGATGACGACTTCAAGAAGCCGATCATCGCCATTGCCAACTCTTTCACCCAGTTCGTCCCGGGCCATGTGCACCTGAAAGACCTGGGTCAACTGGTTGCCCGCGAGATCGAACGCGCCGGTGGCGTTGCGAAAGAATTCAACACCATCGCCGTTGACGACGGCATCGCCATGGGCCACGACGGCATGCTGTATTCGCTGCCGAGCCGCGAGATCATCGCCGACTCCGTCGAGTACATGGTCAACGCCCACTGCGCCGACGCCATCGTCTGTATCTCCAACTGCGACAAGATCACCCCGGGCATGCTGATGGCCGCCCTGCGCCTGAACATTCCGGTGATCTTCGTTTCCGGCGGCCCGATGGAAGCCGGCAAGACCAAACTGGCCAGCCACGGTCTCGACCTCGTCGACGCCATGGTCATCGCCGCCGACTCCAGCGCTTCTGACGAGAAGGTTGCGGAGTACGAGCGCAGTGCCTGCCCGACCTGCGGTTCGTGCTCCGGCATGTTCACCGCGAACTCGATGAACTGCCTGACCGAAGCCCTGGGCCTCGCACTGCCGGGCAACGGTTCGACCCTGGCCACCCACAGCGACCGCGAACAGCTGTTCCTGCAGGCCGGCCGCACCATCGTCGAACTGTGCAAGCGCTACTACGGCGAGAACGACGAGTCGGTACTGCCGCGCAACATCGCCAACTTCAAGGCGTTCGAGAACGCGATGATGCTCGACATCGCCATGGGCGGTTCGACCAACACCATCCTGCACTTGCTGGCCGCCGCCCAGGAAGCCGAAATCGACTTCGACCTGCGCGACATCGATCGTCTGTCGCGCAAGGTGCCGCAACTGTGCAAGGTCGCGCCGAACATCCAGAAGTACCACATGGAAGACGTACACCGCGCCGGCGGCATCTTCAGCATCCTCGGTTCGCTGGCCCGTGGCGGCCTGTTGCACACCGACCTGCCGACCGTGCACAGCCGCAGCATGGAAGAAGCCATCGCCAGGTGGGACATCACCCAGACCGACGATGAAGCCGTGCACCATTTCTTCAAGGCTGGTCCGGCCGGCATTCCGACGCAAACCGCGTTCAGCCAGTCGACCCGCTGGGAAACCCTGGACGACGACCGTGAAAACGGCTGCATCCGCAGCGTTGAACATGCCTACTCGAAAGAGGGTGGTCTGGCCGTGCTCTACGGCAACATCGCTCTCGACGGCTGCGTGGTGAAAACCGCCGGCGTCGACGAGTCGATCCACGTCTTCGAAGGCAACGCGAAGATCTTCGAAAGCCAGGACAGCGCCGTACGCGGCATCCTCGCCGACGAAGTGAAGGAAGGCGACATCGTCATCATTCGCTACGAAGGCCCGAAAGGCGGCCCGGGCATGCAGGAAATGCTCTACCCGACGTCGTACCTGAAGTCCAAGGGCCTCGGCAAAGCCTGCGCCCTGCTGACCGATGGCCGTTTCTCCGGTGGTACGTCCGGCCTGTCCATCGGCCACGCTTCGCCAGAGGCTGCGGCCGGCGGTGCAATCGGCCTGGTACAGGACGGTGACAAGGTGCTGATCGACATTCCGAACCGCTCGATCAACCTGTTGATCAGCGACGAAGAACTGGCGGCACGCCGGGTCGAGCAAGACAAGAAGGGCTGGAAACCGGTCGAGAAGCGCCCACGCAAAGTGACCACCGCCCTCAAGGCCTACGCCCTGCTGGCCACCAGCGCCGACAAGGGTGCGGTGCGTAACAAGGCGATGCTTGACGGGCTGTAATGCTCAACCGTTGCGCAAAGAAATGCCCCGCCAAGTGCGGGGCATTTTTTCCTTGAAGCTTACTGAATCTCTTCCGGCTTCACGATCACCCAGTTCTTGTCCGCCGTCACCGGTAGACCTTCCTTGGCCTGAGCTGCCGCATGCTTGGCCATCATGCCGTTGAGCTGGGTCATGTACTTGTCCTTGCGGTTGACCCACAAGTGGATACCGCCCTTGGCCACGTCCACATCGTGGAACAGCATGTAGCCGTCGCTGCTCGGGGTGTCACCGCCCACCAGCACCGGTTTTTTCCATTCGTCGATGTAGGTCAGGATCGCCGCGTGCTTGCCGGCCATCCAGGTTGCCGGTGTCCACAGGTAAGGCGTCAGCTCCAGGCCGAGGTTGGCCTTTTCGTCATACTTGCCGGCGGTGATCTGCTTGCGTGCGGTGGTCAGTTCGCCGGTCTCGCGGTTCTTCAGCAACGTGGTCACGCCGATCACGTTCTGCGGTTTGACGTTGTAGCCGTACTTCGGATCGGCCGCGACCATCCGCACCAGTTCTTCGGAGGCGGCGGTCATCACGTAGACCTCGATACCGTTCTCCATCAACTTGTTGTACAGCTCGGCCTGGCCGGTGAACACCTTCGGCGGCTGAACATCGATGTTCTTGACCACATCACCCTCGTAATAGGTCGCCGGTACCGGCTTGCCCGAGGCCATCAGTTCGTCGACGTAGCCTTTGAGTTCCTTGAGGGTGAAACCGGAAAATACCTGCGCCACCCACGGGTAGCAGACCATGTCGTCGACTTCGCAGAGGCGATAGTAGTAGCTGAACAGGCTTTCCTTGTGGTCGGCGGTGTCCTTGAACGGCATCAGCTTCAGCGACGGGTCGAGCTTGTCGCGGGTGATCAGGCCCTTGTTTTCCATGAACGGCAGCAGCGACTCTTCGAGGTCATAGCGATAACTGGTGTTGTCCATGTCGAACACCGCGTAGTTACCCTTGTTGGCGTTGGCCGCGATCATCGCGTCGAGTGCCTTGGCCTGATCCGCCGGCCAGTGTTTCAGATCGGTGGCGAATGCCTGAGTGGCCAGGCCCATTCCCACAGTCAGTGCGACAGCCAGAAATTTCGGTGTGAACTTCATCGACGCTTTCTCCCCGGGTCAAAGAAATCGACGCTAACAAATAAATGTGACAGTCCTCGTCTGTCAGCGACCGTCCACGTCCGTTTCACGCCAGCTGCATCCCCGAGAGCGACACCCGCTTATTCCAAAAACGACGGATGACCTTTGATTTCGGTATTAAATCATTGGAAATCAAGCTGTTAGGCTTGCCGGTTCGCAACAGCCCCGGAAGGTTGTTGGCACAGTCTTTTCTGGAGTCCTCATGAATCTGCCTCTGATTCTCAACTTGCTGGTGTTCCTCGCCCTGCTCTTCGGTCTGGCGCAAACCCGTCACACCTCGTGGAGCCTGGCGAAAAAAGTCCTGCTCGCCCTGGTGCTGGGCGTGGTATTCGGCGTCGCGCTGCACTCGATCTACGGTGCCGGCAACCCGGTGCTGAAAGCCTCGATCGGCTGGTTCGATCTGGTGGGCAACGGTTACGTACAGCTGCTGCAGATGATCGTGATCCCGCTGGTGTTCGCCTCGATCCTCAGCGCCGTGGCCCGTCTGCACAATGCTTCGTCGCTGGGCAAGATCAGTTTCCTGACCATCGGCACGCTGCTGTTCACCACAGCCATTGCCGCGCTGATCGGCATCGGCCTGACCAACCTGTTCGGCCTGACCGCCGAAGGCCTGGTCGCCGGGACTCAGGAAATGGCCCGTCTGCAAACCATTCAGACCGACTACGCCGGCAAGGTCGCCGACCTGAATGTGCCGCAGCTGTTGCTATCGTTCATCCCGCAGAACCCGTTCGCCGACCTGGCCCGGGCCAAGCCGACTTCGATCATCAGTGTGGTGATCTTCGCCGCGTTCATGGGGGTTGCCGCGCTGCAACTGCTCAAGGATGACGCCGAGAAAGGTCAGAAAGTGATCAACGCCATCGACACCCTGCAAGCCTGGGTGATGCGTCTGGTGCGTCTGGTGATGAAACTAACCCCGTACGGCGTGCTGGCGCTGATGACCAAAGTGGTGGCCGGTTCCAACCTGCAGGACATCATCAAGCTCGGCAGTTTTGTGGTGGTGTCCTACCTCGGCCTGGGCCTGATGTTCGTGGTGCACGGCTTGCTGGTGTCGGCGGCCGGGATCAACCCGCTGCGCTTCTTCCGCAAGATCTGGCCGGTGTTGACCTTCGCCTTCACCAGCCGCTCCAGCGCCGCCAGCATTCCGCTGAGCATCGAAGCGCAGACCCGACGCCTGGGCATTCCGCAATCGGTGGCAAGCTTCGCCGCCTCGTTCGGCGCGACCATCGGCCAGAACGGCTGCGCCGGTCTGTATCCGGCGATGCTGGCGGTGATGGTTGCGCCAACCGTTGGCATCACCCCGCTGGATCCGCTGTGGATCGCGACGCTGGTGGCGATCGTGACCCTGAGTTCGGCCGGTGTGGCAGGCGTGGGCGGCGGTGCGACTTTCGCCGCGCTGATCGTGCTGCCGGCCATGGGCTTGCCGGTTTCGCTGGTGGCGTTGCTGATTTCGGTCGAGCCGCTGATCGACATGGGTCGTACGGCGCTGAACGTGAGTGGTTCGATCACCGCTGGTGCGATCACCAGCCAGGTGATGCAGCAGACCGACAAGGCACTGCTGGAAGCCGATGAGCATGCGGAGCTTGCTCAGGCTTGATTGACCTTCGTGGCGAGGGAGCTTGCTCCCGCCGGGTTGTGAAGCGACCCTGATATTTTGGGGCTGCTACGCAGCCCGGCGGGAGCAAGCTCCCTCGCCACAGTTCTAAGCTTTTTCCCAGACTTCGAAGTGGTAAGCCGGTTTGTCGCCCTCAGCCGGATTCGGCACGTTCGAAACCAGCCTCCACTCGTTCAGATCGAACTCCGGAAACCACGCATCCCCTTCCGGGCTCAGCGCCACTCGGGTCAGATACAGACGATCCGCCTGTGCCAACCCTTGCGCATAGAGTTGCGCCCCGCCAATCAGCATCAATTCGTCGACGCCCTGCTCTTTCGCCCATTGCTCGGCGCGCACCACGGCGGCTTCCAGCGACGGATAGACTTCCGCACCTTCCAGCACCAGATTCTGCTGACGACTGACGACGATATTCAAACGGCCCGGCAATGGGCGACCCAGTGAATCCCAGGTCTTGCGGCCCATGATGATCGGTTTGCCGAGCGTCGTGGCCTTGAAGTATTTGAAGTCCCCCGGCAGGTGCCAGGGCATGCTGTTGTCGACGCCGATCACGCGGTTTTCACCGAGGGCTGCGATCAGGCTGAGGGGGAGTGATTTAGTCATGCCGGCGAGGATACCAGAGCCGTGCTTACCCCGATAAGCGCCACAGCGGTTATGCTCACGGCTCAATCAAGCATCGGGACGCCGCGTGACTGAACTGACTCCACTGCAAAACCTCTGGCTCACCGAAACCGTGCGCCTGCGCGAAGAACACGCAGGCCCGCTGGACGATCCGGAAGCCAATCGACTGGCCCGCGCGGCCGGTGGCGATCTGTCGGGACGCATTCAACGCCGCGCCCTGTGGCTGGCCGAGCGCGATGGCCTGACCTCGGCGCTCAGGCACTGGTTGCAGGGCGCACGGCTGGCGCTGGTGTTGCTGGCGATCCTCGCCGGGTTGAGCGGCGCGGGTCTGGCCTTCGCTGCATTGGGTCAGACGCCGGTCAATGTGTTCTGGGCCCTCGGCAGTCTGCTCGGGCTGAATCTGATCTTGCTGTTGAGCTGGGCGTTGGGGCTGATCTTCGCGGGTGAACACGGCGCCACCCTTGGCCGCTTGTGGCTGTGGCTCAGTGAAAAACTCGCCCGCGATGCCAAGGCTGCGCAACTGGCCCCGGCCCTGCTGCTGATGTTGCAACGTCAGAAACTCAATCGCTGGGCGCTCGGCACGCTGGTCAATGGCCTGTGGTTGCTGGCGATGGTCAGCGCGCTGGTTTTGCTGCTGACGCTGATGGCGACCCGGCGCTACGGCTTCGTCTGGGAAACCACGATTCTCAGTGCCGATACGTTCATCGACATGACCCGGGCCCTCGGCGCATTGCCGGCGCTGCTGGGCTTCAACGTACCCACCGTGGACATGATCCGCGCCAGCGGCGACACCGCATTGAACATCGAAAGCGCCCGTCAGGCCTGGGCGACCTGGCTGGTCGGTGTGCTGGTGGTGTACGGCGTGTTGCCGCGTCTGTTGCTGGCACTGCTCTGCTTCTGGCGCTGGAGCCGCGGTAAAGCCGCGTTGCGTCTGGACCTGAACCTGCCAGGCTACGCCCAGCTGCGCGAGCGTCTGATGCCGACCAGCGAACGCCTCGGCGTCACCGATCCCGAGCCTGCGCACTTGCATCGTGTCGAAAGCGCCGTCGGCGAACTCGCCAGCGATGGTGCGTTGCTGGTGGCGATCGAACTCGACGATCAACACCCATGGCCACCGGCACTGCCGAAAAACGTCGGCAACGCCGGTATCCTCGACAGCCGTGAATCGCGCAACAAACTGCTCGAGCAGCTCAGCCGCTTTCCGCCGGCGCGACTGGCAATTGCCTGTGACCCCAGGCGTTCGCCGGATCGCGGCAGTCTGGCGCTGATCGCCGAGCTGGCGCGCAATGCCGCCGCGACCCGCATCTGGCTGTTGCAGGCGCCGCCAGGACAAGCCCTGGACGCCGAGCGCCTCGGTGACTGGCACGTCGCGCTGCAACAGCTTGAGCTGCCATTTGCCGATAGCGCCCCGTTGAACTGGCTGGAGCACGGACATGACTGATGCCTGGAAAGCGCCGCTGAAACTGGCGGTGGTCGGCCACACCAACGTCGGCAAGACGTCACTGCTGCGCACCCTGACCCGCGATGTCGGTTTTGGTGAAGTCTCCCATCGCCCGAGCACCACGCGGCATGTCGAAGGTGCGCGGTTATCGGTGGATGGCGAGCCGTTGCTCGACCTCTACGACACGCCCGGTCTGGAAGACGCCATCGCCCTGCTGGATTTTCTCGAGCGTCTGGAGCGCCCCGGCGAACGCCTCGACGGCCCGGCGCGATTGGCGCGTTTTCTCGACGGCAGCGAAGCACGCCAGCGTTTCGAACAGGAAGCCAAAGTGCTGCGGCAACTGCTCGACTCCGATGCCGGCCTGTATGTGATCGATGCCCGCGAACCGGTGCTGGCCAAGTATCGCGATGAACTGGAAGTGCTGGCCGGTTGCGGCAAGCCGTTGCTGCCGGTGCTGAATTTCGTCAGCAGTGCCAACCACCGCGAGCCGGACTGGCGTGAAGCGCTGGCGCGTCTGGGACTGCATGCGTTGGTGCGTTTCGACAGCGTTGCCCCGCCCGAAGATGGCGAGCGACGACTGTATGAAAGCCTTGCCCTGTTGCTGGAAAACGCCCGCCCACAACTTGAACGCCTGATCGCCGATCAACAGGCCCAGCGCCTCGCCCGCGAGCAAAGTGCTGCACGCCTGATCGCCGAACTGTTGATCGACTGCGCCGCGTGCCGGCGCAGTGTGGCGAGCAACGCCGAGCAGGAACAACAGGCCATCAGCGAACTGCGCAAAGCCGTGCGCCAACGCGAACAACGTTGTGTAGAAGCGCTGCTCAAGCTCTACGCCTTCCGCCCGCAGGACGCTGCCGCCAGCGATCTGCCGCTGCTCGACGGACGTTGGGGCGATGACCTGTTCAACCCCGAAACCCTCAAGCAACTGGGCGTGCGGGTCGGCGGCGGGATCGCGGCCGGCGCGGCAGCCGGCGCCGGGGTGGATCTGCTGGTGGGCGGCATCACCCTCGGCGCCGCCGCGCTGGCCGGTGCAATTGCCGGCGGCGCCCTGCAAACCGCCCGCAGCTATGGCAATCGCCTGCTGGGCAAGATCAAGGGACAACGTGAACTGACGGTCGACGACAACGTGTTGCGCCTGTTGGCCCTGCGTCAGCGGCAACTGCTGCAAGCGCTGAATACCCGTGGTCATGCGGCGATGGATGCCGTTCAGGTGGCGACACCGCAGGACAAGACCTGGCGCGAAGGCAAGTTGCCGGAAGCACTGAACAAGGCCCGGGCCCATCCGCAGTGGTCTTCGCTCAATCCCCATCCAAAGCTGAATCAGGCGGAACGGCAGGAGCAGATCGAGTCATTGGCTGTAGATTTGTAGCGGCTGACCTCAGGCCGCCAGAACCCGCGCCGCTTTGTCTTTGAGCACGCCCAGATCCATCACCGGAACGGCCATCTCCTTCGCCAGTTCATCCCACTGGCGCATCCGCAGACTGACGGCGCACAGCGGATCCTGCTCGAACGCATCGGCTTCAGCCTCGGTCATCACCCCGCCCTGATATTCCAGGGTGCGGCGGCTGGCTTCGCTCAAGCGCTCGTAATAGCCCGGCTCCCTGAGCGTCAGATAGCGCTTGGCCTGGACGTGATACTCCACCAGCCGCGCCAGGCGTTCGCTGAATCCGGCCTCACGCAAATAGTCCGCACCCCGTCGTTCGTGGCTGACGACGCCGTAACCGCCCATGTTTTCCGCGCCTTCGGCACACAAGTGACCGATGTCGTGGAAGAACGCAGCGAGCACCACCTCATCGTCAAAGCCTTCGGCGATGGCCAATTGCGCGGCCTGGGACATGTGCTCGATCTGCGACACCGGTTCGCCGATGTAGTCACTGGCGCCAAAGCGCTCATAGAGGCCGAACACCCGGTCGATGACTTGCTCGCGACTCAACATCAGTTCCCTCCAAAAAGCTGTGCAACATTGCGCTCGGCCATGGCCGGGCCGACGCTCATGCCGACGCCGCTGTGCATCAGCGCCACGCTCAGCCCCGGCGCCGGACGCAGGAACGAAAACGGCCCCGGCCCCCGGGAACCATAGACACCCTGCCAGCGCTCGACCACTTGCACCTGGCAGCCGAGGGTCTGTTCGGCCAGCTCAAGCATCCAGATGTCGACTTGCTCGGCGTTGAACGGCGAAGGGTCGCTGCCGTAATGGTGCGAATCACCGATGATCAGTTCGCCATAAGGCGTCGGACTGATCAGCAGGTGAATGCCGTTTTCCTGCAGGTGCGGTTGCTCGCGCAGGATCTGCGCCTGCACCGCCGCCGCTTCCGGCAAGTCAGCGAAGGCGCCGTAGTGCACGCAGCTGAGGCCGGTGAGCAAGGCGTGTTGCAGGTTCAGGTCAATCTGCGGCCGGGCGCGAAGCATTTGCAGACGGCAGATTTGCGGGCCGAGTGCGGCAATCGGCTCGGCCAGCAAGGTCTGATAATCGTGGCCGGAACAGACGATGATTTGCTCGGCAGTGAAGATCCCGGCGGTGCTGTGCAGGCGCCCCGGTTCGACGTCGCGCACCAGCGTCGAGAAGTGAAACTCGACGCCGAGTTCACGGCGCAGGTATTCGATCAGCGCTGGAATCGCCTCCCTGGAATACAGCTGTTGATCGTCCAGGCCATGCAGAGCGGCGCGGTGATGACTGAACTGGCCGCCATACAGATCGCGCATCGCGGCACCGCGCAGCAGCTCGACGCGGTAGTCATGCTCAACGGCGCGTCCGGCACAGAAGGCTTCGAGCAAATGTTCCTCGGCCTCGGTACGGGCAAACAGGTACGAACCATTGCGCTTGAGTTGCAGGCCGGCGAGCTGCGCCCACTGGCCCCAGATTTCGCGGCTGGCTTTGGCCAGTTCAAGCATCGCACCCGGTGGCTGACCGGTGACCAGTGCCTGGCCGAAGTTACGTACCGAGGCGCCGAGTGGCGTGGCGGTACGTTCGAAAACCGTGACCTTGAGACCGCGTCTGGCGGCGGCATAAGCGTGGGACAGGCCCAGGATGCCGGCGCCGACGATCAGCAAGTCTTTGTGTTGTGTCATCTAGAGGTGCTCTGAATGAGAGACCGCTTTCGCTGGCAAGCCAGCTCCCACAGGTTTGGCGGTGTTCACACAATGTGTGTTTCACACCGGCCAATGTGGGAGCGTGCTTGCTCGCGAAGAGGCCCCTGTCAGTCGATGAAGATCTTACTTGGCAGCGACTTTCTCGGACTTGCCGTCATAACGCTTGCGCCATTCGGTCAGGATCTCGTCGCGGTTCTTCGAGGCCCAGGCAAAGTCGTTCTTGATCAGGCGCTGCTCGTAGTCGGCCGGCAGTTCGGTCTGCGGCTTGGCGATGCCCGGCTGGGCGAGGACGGCGAAGTTTTCCTTGTACAGATCCATCGCCGGGGCGCTGGCGGAGAAGTCGGCCAGTTTCTTCGCGGCCTCTTGATGCGGTGTGCCTTTGATCACGGCAGTCGCTTCGATCTCCCAGCCCAGGCCTTCCTTCGGCAGGATGATGTCCAGCGGCGCGCCCTGACGCTTCAACTGAACAGCTGGATATTCAAAGGAAATCCCGATCGGGAACTCACCGGCCGCCGCCAGTTTGCAAGGCTTGGAACCGGAGTGAACGTACTGGCCGATGTTCTGGTGCAGACCGTCCATGTAGGCCCAGCCCTGCTTCTCGCCGAAGGTTTGCAGCCAGGCGCTGACGTCGAGGAAGCCAGTACCGGACGACGCCGGGTTCGGCATCACGATTTTGCCTTTGTACTCAGGCTTGGTCAGGTCCTGCCAGCTCACCGGTTTGCTCAGGCCCTGCTTCTCGGCCTCGACGGTGTTGAAGCAAATGGTCGCAGCCCAGACGTCCATGCCGACCCAGGCTGGCGGGTTGGCGGCGTCACGGTAGTTCGCGCCGATCTTGCCCAGATCCTTCGGCGCATAGCTTTGCAGCATGCCTTGCTGGTCGAGGATCGCCAGGCTCGACGCCGCCAGGCCCCACACCGCGTCAGCCTGCGGACGCTCCTTTTCGGCCAGCAGTTTGGCGGTGATGATCCCGGTGGAATCGCGTACCCACTTGATCTCGATGTCCGGGTTGGCCTTTTCGAACGCATCCTTATAACTCTTGAGCTGTTCGGCTTCGAGGGCGGTATACACCGTCAACTCGGTTTTCGCCGCGAAGGCATTCAGGCTGAAAGTAGCGAGCACAGCAGCGGCCAGGGCCATAGGCTTGAACATGATCGTTTTCCTGTCTTGAGTTGAGGGTGGGAAAATCAGTGGCCGGGCGCCGTTTGCCGCCAGGCCTGGGAACGGCGCAGCAAGCCGCGCGAAGCCCACGCCAGCAGCAAGGACACGCCCGCCGAGGTGAACAGAATCAGGGTCGACATCGCCGCCGCGCCGCCGACGTTGCCGGCGTCATCCATGTTCAGCACCGCCACCGCCGCAAGGATGGTGTCGGGGCTGTAGAGGAAGATCGCAGCGGACACGGTGGTCATGGCCGAGACGAACAGGTAGCGCACGATATCCAGCAGCGCCGGCAGGCAGATCGGCACGGTGACCCGCAGGTAATGCCGGTACAGCGGTGCCTTGAGCGACAGTGCGGCGGCTTCGAACTCGGCGTCGAGCTGGCGCAGCGCGGTGGTGGCGGTCATCTGCGCGGTGGTCAGATAGTGAGCAATGGTGCAGACGATCAGCAGCGTCATGCTCCCGTACAGCACATGCAGCGGGTTACCGGTCAGGTTGAAAAAGAAGACGTAACCCAGCCCGAGCACCAGCCCCGGCACCGCCATCGGTACGAAACTGAGCATGCGTAGCGTCAGATTCAGTCCGCGCTGGCTGCAGGTCTTTTCCATCAGGTAGGCGCCGGTGAAGATCAGCACGCTGCCGATCAACGCCGTGCCCAACGCCATCTTCAAACTGTTGCCGTAGGCCAGCCAGCCACCGCCGGCGGTCTCGTTGAACTGGTAATGGTTGAGCGACAGCGACAGGTTGTACGGCCAGAACTTCACCAGCGACGAGAACACCGCCATGCCGAACACCAGCAACAACGCCGCGCTGATCAGCAGGACAATCGCCAGATAACAGGCATCGCGCTTCTTTGATGGCGCCGGTTTGAACACCTGGGCGCGGCCGCTCATGGCGTCGCCGTGACGACGACGCAGCCAGGCATCGACACCGAAGCTGAACAGCGCCGGCAGCAGCAGAACCATGCCGATCAACGCACCGCGACCGAACTGCTGCTGGCCGACCACCGCTTTGTAGGCTTCCAGCGCCAGCACTTGGTAGTCGCCACCGACTACCACAGGCACGCCGAAATCGGTGATGGTCAGGGTGAAGACGAGGCAGAACGCGGCGAACACCGCCTGGCGAGTTGCCGGCCAGGTGATGCTGCGAAAGGCCTTCGCCGGACTGGCGCCCATGCTCGACGCGGCGTCGAACAGTCGTGCATCCGCCAACGACAGCGCCGACAGCAAAATCATCAAGGCGTGTGGGAAGGTGTAGATCACTTCACCCAGAACAATGCCCCAGAAACCGTAGATGTTGTCCGAGAGAAGCCCGCGCAAAAGGCCCTGATTGCCGAACAGATAGACCAGCGCGATTCCCGGCAGCATCGACGGCGCCATCAACGGCAGCAGCGAAATCCCTCGCCAGATGCCTTTGCCGGGAATCAACGTGCGTTGCAGGGCGTAGGCAAACAGATAGGCCAGCGGTACGACAATCGCCGCAACGCTGAGGGAAACTTTCAGGCTGTTGCCGAGCAGCCAGTGGAAATTGTCGCTGGTCACCAGCTCCTTCGCGGCGAGCCAGCCGCCGCCCTGCCCGGCTTCGCTGCTGAAGCCGCGCCAGAAGATCGCCAGCAACGGCAACAGCACCGCCACACCGAGCAGCACCAGCAGCAGGAGTTTGCCGCCAAGGACGAAGATCCGGTCACCGACCTCGGCCCCGGACACCTGCCGCGCCTGCTTGTGCGGTAGCGGCAGCGCCATGTTCGCGCTCATCAGGCAAACACCTGCAGGCTGCGCGGCGGCAGCGCGACCATGATCTGCCGGGCACCGAGGCGCGGCATGGCTTCCGGCGCCAGTTCGGCGAGCAAGGCATGACCGGGCAATTGATCGAGCTCGAAGCTCATGCGGCAGCGGTTGCCGAGGAAGGTGATCTCGCGGACCTTGGCCGGGAACAGGTTTTCTTCATGCACCAGCGGATTGACGTTGATCGCTTCCGGGCGGCAGAACAACCGGCCCGACGGGCTGTGGACGCTGCCGTCGGCCAGGCGCAGGTTCATCCCGCCGACCTTGGCGTGGCTGTCGCTGCTGCGCTGGAACGGCAGCCAGTTACCCTGGCCGACGAATTCGGCCACGAACGGCGTGGCCGGGCGGTTGTAGATTTCCTGCGGGGTGGCGTATTGCTCGACCTTGCCGTTGTTCATCACGGCGATGCGGTCGGCCATCAGCATGGCCTCGTCCTGATTGTGGGTGACCATCAGGGTGGTGATGCCGAGGTCACGTTGCAGTTGACGCAGCTCGGTGCACAAATGCTCGCGAACCCGTGCGTCGAGGGCCGACATCGGTTCGTCGAGCAACAGCAGCGACGGTGCCGGCGCCAGGGCGCGGGCCAGTGCCACCCGTTGCTGCTGGCCGCCGGACAACTGGCCCGGGTACTTTTTCTCACTGCCGCTGAGGCCGACCAGTTCCAGCATCTGACCGACGCGACGGCGCACTTCGTCGCGACCGCTGCCGGCGAGGCCGTAGGCAATGTTCGCTTCGACAGTCAGATTGGGGAACAGCGCGTAAGACTGGAACAGGATGCCGTAGTCCCGAGCCTGTGGCGCGAGGTGTGAAACGTCGCGCTCGCCCAGATACAACTCGCCACTGTCCTGCTTCTCCAGACCGGCAATGCAACGCAACAGCGTGGTCTTGCCGCAGCCCGACGGGCCGAGCAGGCACACCAGTTCACCGGCCGCGACATCGAGGGAGACGTTATCCAGCGCGGTAAAGGCGCCGAAGCGCTTCTGCACGCCGCGCACTTTCATGGGTGCGCCGGGGTTGGTCAGGGCAGTTGCGATTGCAGGGTTCATGGACAGGCCTCATCAAGCGGATGAGACGAATCCTAGAGTTGTAATGCGTCGGTCATATGGCAACGAGGCAAAAACGACCGATAGTGGTATTGGCAGATTTGAGGTTATCCGTTGTCCGGGCTGCCGCCATCGCTAGCAGGCTAGCTCCCACAGGGGAGCCGGGTGCTAACAACATTGTATTCACTGAAGATCCAATGTGGGAGCTAGCCTGCTAGCGATGAGGCCTGAACAGGCACTGAAGATCTCAGGCCGGGGACATTTCCTGCGCCAGCCCGAGAAACGCCGCCGGCAACCGGGCGTTCTTGCGTTCCTTGAGACAGTAGAGGTATTCGGGGATCTGCGGCGCATTCTCCAGGGTCAGCACGCGCAACTGCGGATCGTGCGGCACTTCCTGACGGGCAATGATGCTGATACCGATATTGCGCAGCACCGCCTCGCGGATCGACTCGCGGCTGCCGATTTCCAGCAACGGGCCGAAACTGACTCCCGCGCCGGCCAGCAATTCTTCGGTCAGGCGACGGGTGGTCGAACCCGGTTCGCGCATCAACAGGGTATGTCCGGCCAAGGCGCTCAGCGTCACATGGTCGTGCGCTGCCAGCGGATGATTGCGATGCACCGCCAGCACCAGCGGATCGCTGCCCAGCACCCGGCGGATCAGCCGCGCATCATCGAGCAACTGAGAGGACGCCGCGACATCCACCCGATAATCCTCCAGCGCTTCGAGCACTTGCTGCGAGTTGCCGATTTCCACCGACACTTCCACCTGCGGCAGGCGCTCGCGGAAAGTCTTCACCAGATCGAGAATGTAATACGGCGCCGTGGCAGCAATGCGCAGCGTGCCCTGCACCTGACCGCTGTTACGCAGGAAGAATTCGATATCGGCTTCCTGCTGCAACAGCGCCTTGACCATCGGCAACAGCCGCGCGCCTTCGTCGCTGACACTCAGGCGCCGGCCACCTCGATAGAACAGCTCCACCGAATACTGGCTTTCCAGGTTGCGGATCTGGGTGGTCACGGTCGGTTGACTGAGGCCGAGCTTTTTCGCCGCCAGCGTGATGCTGCCCAGACGGGCCACCATGTAAAACGCTTTCAGCTCGGCACTCAGCACAACCGTCCCTCTTCCTATTTGCGCAGCAGGCGCAAACCGTTGAACACCACCAGCAGGCTCACGCCCATGTCGGCGAACACCGCCATCCACATGGTGGCGAGCCCGGCGAAGGTTACCCCAAGAAAGATCGCTTTGATCACCAGCGCCAGTGCGATGTTCTGTTTCAGAATAGCGGCGGTATGGCGCGACAGGCTGATGAAGGCCGGAATCTTGCGCAGATCGTCGTCCATCAGGGCGACATCAGCGGTCTCGATGGCCGTATCGGTACCGGCCGCCGCCATCGCAAAACCGATCTCCGCCCGAGCCAGCGCCGGCGCATCGTTGATGCCGTCGCCGACCATGCCGACACGACGGCCCTGCGCATACAGTTCTTCGATGGCCTGCAGTTTGTCGCTCGGCAACAAGTCGCCCTTGGCCTGATCGATGCCGACCTGCGCCGCAATCGCCTGCGCGGTGTGGACGTTGTCGCCGGTGAGCATCAGGGTTTTCACGCCCAGATCATGCAACTGACGTATCGCCTCGCGACTGGTTTCCTTGACCGTGTCAGCCACAGCGAACAGTGCCAGCGGACCGGAACGGTCAAGCAGCAACACCACGGACTTGCCCTGTTTCTCCAGCGCGAACAGTTTTTCTTCCAGTTGCGGCGAGCACAGGCCCAACTCTTCGACCAGTCGGTGGTTGCCCAAGTGATAAGCCTGGCCGTTGACCTCGCCTTTTACGCCGCGTCCGGCCAGCGCTTCGAAGTTATCCACAGCCAGCGTCGCGAAACCTTTATCCACAGCCGCATTGGCGATGGCCAGCGAGACCGGGTGATCGGAACGCCCGGCCAGTGCGGCGGCAATCGCCGGGGCCGTGGAGTCGGCGGTCGGGTCGAGGGACAGATAGTCGGTCTGCACCGGTTTGCCGTGGGTGATGGTGCCGGTCTTGTCGAGGGCCAGAGAGTCGAGTTTGAAACCGCCCTCCAGGTACACGCCGCCCTTGACCAGAATGCCTTTGCGCGCCGCCGCCGCGAGGCCGCTGACGATGGTCACCGGGGTGGAAATCACCAGTGCACACGGGCAAGCGACGACCAGCAGCACCAGCGCGCGATAAATCCAGTCGAACCACGCGGCGCCCATGAACAGCGGCGGGATGATCGCCACGGCCAGGGCCAGAACGAAGACCACCGGGGTGTAGATTTTCGAGAACTGATCGACGAAGCGCTGGGTCGGCGCCCGTGCACCTTGCGCCTGTTCCACGGCGTGGATGATCCGCGCCAGGGTGGAATTGTTCGCCGCTGCGGTCACGGTGTATTCCAGCGAACCGGCCTGGTTGATGGTGCCGGCGAACACTTTGTCGCCGACGGTTTTCTCCACTGGCAGGCTTTCTCCGGTAATCGGCGCCTGATCGATGGTCGAGCTGCCGCTGACGACTTCACCGTCAAGGGCGATGCGCTCGCCAGGCTTGACCCGCACGCGAGCGCCAAGATCAATGTTTTTCACCTCCAGTTCGACCCAGTTGCCGTCAGCCTGCAACACAGTCGCCTGCTCCGGCGTCATCTGCATCAGGCCGCTGATGGCGTTGCGCGCGCGGTCCAGCGAACGCGCTTCGATCAGCTCGGCCACAGTAAACAGGAACATCACCATCGCCGCTTCCGGCCACTGGCCGATCAACACCGCGCCCGTCACGGCGATGCTCATCAGGGCGTTGATGTTGAGATTGCGGTTCTTCAGGGCAATCCAGCCCTTCTTGTAGGTGGTGAGGCCGCCGCTGAGAATCGAGATCAATGCAATGATCGCCACCACCCAGGTCGGGGCAGCGTTGGTGAAGTGGATGACTTCGGCAGCGAGTGCGCCGACGCCGGACAGCGCCAGAGGCCACCCGTGTTTTTTCACCGGGGCGGTGACCGGTGCTTCGACGCCCGCCTCCAGCGGCTCGGCCTGCATGCCGAGGGATTTGATCGCGTCGATGATCGGCGCGGTGTCCGGCAGATTGTGAGTCACGCCGAGCACGCGGTTGATCAGGTTGAATTCCAGTTGCTGGATCCCGGCCAGCTTGCCGAGCTTGTTCTGGATCAGCGTCTGCTCCGTCGGACAGTCCATCGCCTCGATGCGGAAACTGCTCAAGCGGGCGTCAGCGCTTTTCGCCTTGCTCAGTTGTACCAGCGCCGGCGCAGCGGCTTTCGATGAACAGCAGGAATCGCCGCCGTGGGAATGCTTATGCACAGGCTGCAATTTATGACTGTGATCGTGCCCGTCGCCCGGTTTGTGGCTGTGAGGGTGGGTGTGCTGGGAATCGCTCATTGGTCGCGTCCATGAAGGTGCCTGTTGCCAAGTAAAGACCCTGTAGCCACTATAGGGTCAAGCACCCTTTTTGGAGATTGCCGTCATGAAGATCGGTGAACTGGCGAAACAGACCGATTGCGCTGTGGAAACCATCCGCTACTACGAACGCGAAAACCTGCTGCCGGAACCGGCCCGCAGCGACGGCAACTACCGCGTCTACACCCAGGCCCACGCCGAACGCCTGACCTTCATCCGCAACTGCCGCACCCTCGACATGACCCTCGAAGAAATCCGCAGCCTGCTCGCCTTGCGCGACAGCCCGCAGGATCAGTGCGAGAGCGTGAATGCACTGATCGACGAGCACATCCAGCACGTCAAGGCGCGGATCGACGGGTTGTTGGCGTTGCAGACGCAACTGCTCGACCTGCGCCAGCGTTGTGGCGAAGGGCCGGAAGCGGATCAGTGCGGGATATTGCAGCGGCTGGAAGTCAGTGGCGGGGTTGTCGCGGCGGAGGTCGAGCATTCCCATGTGGGCCGAAGCCACGGCCACTGACAACACCACAAAACATTGTGGGAGCTGGCTTGCCAGCGATAGCGGTTTTACAGTCACATCAATGTTGAATGTGCTGCCGTCATCGCTGGCAAGCCAGCTCCCACAGGGTTAATGGCAGTCTGTCAGACCGCCATCGGCGCAGTCATCGGCGCATGGTGCTCGTAGCCTTCCAGCGAGAAGTCGCTCGGCTCCACCCGTTCCAGCCATTCCGGTTGGTACACGCCTGTCTTGGCAAACTCCGGCACGCGATCCGAAATCTTCAGCTTCGGCATGGCAAACGGCTCGCGCTTGAGCTGTTCGTTGAGCATGTCCAGGTGGTTTTCGTAGACGTGGGCGTCACCGATGAAATAGGTGAACCAGCGCGGCGTGTAGCCGGTCAGGCGCCCGATCAGGCTCAGCAGCGCGGCGCCTTCGGTGAGGTTGAACGGCGTGCCCAGCCCCAGGTCGTTGGAGCGGATATAGAGAGTCAGAGAGATCTCTTTGGTCTCGACGTTCGGGTGGAACTGGTACAGCAGATGGCACGGCGGCAGGGCCATTTCATCGAGCTGGGCGCAGTTCCAGCCGTGGAACAGGATGCGGCGGCTGCCCGGATCCTTGATGATCGTGTCGACGCACTGGCGCACCTGATCGATGGCTTTGTACAGCACCACGTAGGCCTGGCCGTCTTCTTCGCCCTGGGCAATCTGCTTGTAGCCGTTGCTCAGGGTTTGCTCGATGGCGGCGGTGTTGCTCAGCGGGATCTGCTTGTACGCCGGCCATTTGCGCCATTGCACGCCGTAGATCTCGCCGAGGTCGTCCTCGCCCTGGCGGAACGGGTTGGCCAGCCACTGGGCGTTTTCGTTGGCGTTCTGATCCCAGACCTTGCAGCCCAGCGCTCGGAATCCGGCGGCGTTGTTCACCCCGCGCAGAAAGCCGCACATCTCGCCGATGGCCGATTTGAAGGCCATCTTGCGGGTGGTGATCGCCGGGAAACCTTCCTGCAGATCGAAGCGCAGCATCGCGCCCGGAAAGCTGATGGTGTTCACGCCGGTACGGTTGGCCTGTTTGGTGCCGTTGTTGATGACGTGCGACACCAGATCGAGATATTGCTTCATGAGTTACCTGTGTCCTTGAGCCCCGGCAGACATCCCCGGGGTTCGAATATTTAAGCTGTCGGTGCAACCGGCGCCGACGGGGCACGACGGTAGGCCAGCCAGATCAGGAACAGCCCGCCGATGATCATCGGTACGCAGAGGATCTGACCCATGGTCAGCCAGTTCCAGGCCAGGTAGCCCAGTTGCGCGTCCGGTACGCGGACGAATTCGACAATGAAACGGAAGATGCCATAGAACAGCGCGAACATGCCCGAAACGGCCATGGTCGGGCGCGGCTTGCGCGAGAACAGCCAGAGAATCAGGAACAGCGCCACGCCTTCGAGCGCGAACTGATACAGCTGCGACGGGTGACGCGGCAGTTGCGCCGGGTCGCTGAACGGCGGGAACACCATGGCCCAGGGCACATCGGTGGCCTTGCCCCACAGCTCGGCGTTGATGAAGTTGCCGATACGCCCGGCGCCCAGACCGATCGGCACCATCGGCGCAACGAAGTCCATCAGCTGGAAGAACGACTTGCCGTTGCGCTTGCCGAACCACAGCGCCGCCAGCATCACGCCAATAAAGCCGCCATGGAACGACATGCCGCCCTTCCACACTTCGAAAATCAGCGTCGGGTTGGCGATGTAGGCACTCAGATCGTAGAACAGCACATAGCCCAGTCGCCCGCCGACAATCACCCCCATCGACAGCCAGAACACCAAGTCGGAGAGTTTCTCCTTGGTCCAGGTCGGGTCGAAACGGTTGAGCCGGCGCGAGGCCAGCAGCCATGCGCCGCCAATGCCGACCAGGTACATCAGGCCGTACCAGTGGATTTTCAGCGGACCGATGGCCAGGGCCACCGGATCGATCTGCGGGTAAGGCAGCATTGCGAGTCCTCGTTAGCGTTCAAATCTTCAAAATTCCCGGGCGACGCTGCCACCTCAGGATTAAGCCAGGATTGTGGACCTGCTCAGAACAAAAAGCTCAGCCCCACGCAGAACAGCAAAGCGGCGAACAGCCGTTTCAGCAACTTCGGCGACAGCCTGTGTGCCAGCCGCGCGCCGAGACGGGCGAACACCATGCTGGTCAGGGCAATGCCGAGCAACGCCGGCAGATACACAAACCCGAGACTATGGGCCGGCAGCAACGGATCATGCCAGCCCAGAATCATGAAACTTATTGCACTGGCCACGGCGATCGGCAGCCCGCAGGCCGACGAAGTCGCCACGGCCTGCTGCATCGGTACGCTGCGCCAGGTCAGGAACGGCACGGTCAGCGAGCCGCCGCCGATGCCGAAAATCGCCGAGGCCCAGCCGATCACACTGCCGGCCACGGTCAGGCCGAGTTTGCCGGGCACCGTCCGACTGGCCCTGGGTTTAATGTCCAGCGCCAGCTGTGCCGCAATCACCAGGGCAAACACGCCGATGATCTTCTGCAGGTTGGGCCCGGAGATCGCCTCGGCGGTCAGCGCGCCGAAACCGGCACCGAGCAGGATGCCGACGGTCATCCAGGCAAAAATCGACCAGCGTACCGCCCCACGCCGATGATGTTCACGCACGGCATTGACCGAGGTAAAGATGATCGTCGCCAGCGATGTGCCGACGGCCAGGTGGGTCAGGATCGACGGATCGAAGCCCTGCAAGGTGAAACTGAACACCAGCACCGGAACGATGATGATCCCGCCGCCCACTCCGAACAGCCCCGCCAGTACGCCTGCGCAGGCACCCAGCGCCAGATAGAGCAGAAATTCCATGACTGCCTCCAGAGGCGCATCCCAAAACCGGAGCGGCATGGTAACGGATGGATACCCTTCGGCTCCACTGGCGATGGATGCACGGACGATGTCTGCGTAGAGTGGGCAAAAAACACACAAGGACCACCTTATGTGCCTGATCGTTTTCGCCTGGCGGCCGGGACATGCCCTGCCGCTGATCGTCGCGGCCAACCGTGACGAGTTCTACGCCCGGCCCAGCCTGCCGCTGGCCCAGTGGCCCGAATCGCCGCAGGTTTACGCCGGACGGGATCTGGAAGCTGGCGGCACCTGGCTCGGCCTCGGCGAGAACGGGCGCTTCGCTGCGCTGACCAACATCCGCGATCCGCATCAACCGCCGGCACGGCGCTCCCGGGGCGAACTCGTGGCGGGCTTTCTGACCGGCAACCTGTCGATCGATGACTACTTGTCCGACGTTGTCGCCCGTTCGCCGGAATATGCCGGGTTCAACCTGCTGCTGGGTAACGCCCACGAGCTGTGGCACTTCAACGCGCGGTCTTCGGAACCGGTGATGTTGCAACCGGGTATCTATGGGCTGTCAAACGCCGGACTGGATACGCCGTGGCCGAAACTGCTCAAGGCCAAGGCGGCATTGAGTGCGGTATTGGATGATCCGCAGCCCGAACAGTTGCTGGCGCTGCTGGGAGATGCGCAAACGGCGCCGTTCGCCGAGCTGCCGGATACCGGCGTGGGGCTGGCAACCGAGTCGTTGCTGTCGAGTGTGTTCATTGCCAGCCAGAGTTACGGGACCCGGGCGAGTACGGCGCTGATCGTGCAGGCGGACGGGACGCGGCGGATGGTGGAGCGCAGTTTCGGGCCGTACGGCGGGCATTTGGGGGAAGTGGAGATCAATCTCTGAAGATCGCAGCCCGAAGGCTGCGATCTTCTGTTCAGAGCGGTTTGACCGTCCGCGATAACCCGAGACTCTTCAACGCCAGTTGCAGCGAGCTGTGGATAACCTGCGGGTTGTCGATGGTCATCAGTTCCGCCAACAGATCCTTCGCCTTGCTCAGATTGAGCTGACGCAGCATCCACTTCACTTTCGGCAGATTGGTGGCGTTCATCGACAGGCTGTCGAAACCCATTGCCATCAACAGCACGGCGGCTGCCGGATCACCGGCCATCTCGCCGCAGATGCTCACCGGCTTGCCTTCGGCATGGGCATCGCGCACCACGATCTGCAAGGCTTGCAGCACCGCCGGGTGCAGGTAGTCGTAGAGGTCCGCCACCCGTGGGTTGTTGCGGTCCACGGCCAGCAGATACTGGGTCAGGTCGTTGGAGCCGACCGACAGGAAGTCCACCATCCGCGCCAGCTCTCTGGTCTGGTAGACCGCCGCCGGAATCTCGATCATCACGCCCACCGGCGGCATCGGCACGTCGGTGCCTTCGTCGCGCACTTCGCCCCAGGCCCGGTGGATCAGGTGCAACGCTTCTTCGAGTTCGTGGATGCCGGAGATCATCGGCAACAGGATCCGCAGGTTGTTCAGGCCTTCGCTGGCCTTGAGCATGGCGCGGGTCTGCACCAGGAAGATTTCCGGGTGATCGAGGGTGACGCGAATCCCGCGCCAGCCAAGGAACGGGTTGTCTTCCTTGATCGGGAAGTACGACAGCGCCTTGTCACCGCCGATGTCCAGCGTACGCATGGTCACCGGTTGCGGGTGGAACGCGGCGAGCTGTTCGCGGTAGATCGCCAGCTGTTCCTTCTCGCTCGGGAAGCGCTGGTTGATCATGAACGGTACTTCGGTGCGGTACAGGCCGACGCCTTCGGCGCCACGTTTCTGTGCCCGCGCCACGTCCGCCAGCAGACCGGTGTTGACCCACAGCGGCATGCGATGGCCATCGAGGGTCACGCACGGCAGGTCGCGCAGGGTGTCGAGCCCAAGTGCCAGCTGCTTCTCTTCTTCCACCACGTCGGCGAATTGCTTGATCAGCACTTCGCTTGGGTTGGTGTAGATTTCGCCCTTGATCCCGTCGACGATCATCGGGATGCCATCGACCTTGGCGTACGGCAAGTCGACTACACCCATCACCGTCGGAATACCCATGGCCCGGGCCAGGATCGCGACGTGAGAGTTACCCGAACCCAGTACCGAGACCAACCCCACCAGCTTGCCTTCCGGCACTTCACCGAGCTGGGTGGCGGTCAGTTCTTCACTGACCAGGATGGTGTTGTCGGGGAAAACCATGTTGGTCGTGCGGTCTTCCTGCAGATAGGCCAGCAGACGGCGACCGAGGTCTCGCACATCCGACGCCCGCTCACGCAGGTATTCATCGTCCATCAATTCGAAACGGTTGACGTGGTCGGTCACCACCTGACGCAGCGCGCCCTGGGCCCACTGGCCCGTCTTGATCACGGTTTTGACTTCGTTACCGAGGGACGCGTCATCGAGCATCATCTGGTACACGTCGAACAACGCGCGTTCTTCGGGACGCAACTGGGTGGCCAGTTTGGTCGACAGGTTGCGCATGTCGGCGCGCACGCCTTCAAGCGCCTTCTTGAACAGTTTTATTTCGGCATCGATGTCGTCGACAGACTTGTCTGGCACGACATCGAGGTCGGCCGGCGGCAACATGACCACCGCCGTACCGACCGCCGCGCCCGGCGAACCCGGCACACCGACGAACTTGGCTTCCTGGATGCCCTTGCCCTGCCGGCCCAGGCCACGGATCGACCCGGTGGCCTCGGCATGGGCGATCACGCCGGCCAGCTGCGCGCTCATGGTCACGAGGAAGGCTTCTTCACCTTCATCGAACTGACGGCGTTCTTTCTGCTGGATGACCAACACGCCGACGACGCGGCGGTGATGAATGATCGGCGCCCCGAGGAACGAGGCGTAACGCTCCTCGCCCGTTTCGGCGAAGTAGCGGTATCGCGGGTGATCCGCGGCGTTTTCGAGGTTCAGGGGTTCTTCACGCGTGCCGACCAGGCCGACCAGACCTTCGTTGGGTGCCATGCTGACCTTGCCGATCGAGCGCTTGTTCAAGCCCTCGGTGGCCATCAGGACGAAGCGGTTGGTCTCGGGATCAAGCAGATAGACCGAGCAGACCTGGCTGCCCATGGCCTCTTTGACGCGCAATACAATAATCCCCAACGCCGCCTTGAGATCCTTGGCGGAGTTAACTTCCTGGACGATCTTGCGCAGCGTATTGAGCATGGCTCGGGGTCGAACTCCGTCGTCAGTCGCGCGCTAAAAGGCGCGGGGCAAGCTCTTTGAGAGCGCGGCGATACACTTCGCGCTTGAATGTCACCACCTGGCCCAACGGATACCAATAGCTGACCCAGCGCCAGCCATCGAACTCCGGTTTACCGGTCAAATCCATCCGCACCCGCTGCTCGTTGGAGATCAGGCGCAGGAGAAACCATTTCTGTTTCTGGCCGATGCACAGCGGCTGACTGTGGGTTCGCACCAGACGTTGCGGCAAACGATAGCGCAACCAGCCCCGGGTACAGGCGAGAATTTCTACATCTTCGCGTTCCAGGCCCACTTCTTCGTTCAACTCGCGGTACAAGGCGTCTTCCGGCGTTTCCTCGGGATTGATTCCCCCTTGCGGAAACTGCCAGGCATCCTGATTGATACGGCGAGCCCATAGCACCTGCCCGGCGTCATTCGTCAGAATGATCCCGACATTAGGACGGAAACCATCGGGGTCGATCACGGCAACAACCTCGCAAACGCATGTCGCCGCATTGTTCCACAAAGATTGTGAAGGCGGCAACGAAGGTTCCGAGCTTATGTGCACTCTTGTGAAAAGACCGTATTCTTGTGGCCTTTTTACTGACTTTTCAGCGGGTAACTGCAATGCGCCTGGCTTTATTCGATCTGGACAACACCCTTCTCGGCGGCGACAGCGATCACGCCTGGGGGGACTATCTGTGCGAGCGCGGCTTCCTCGACCCGATCGCCTACAAGGCGCGCAACGACGAGTTCTATCAGGATTACCTGGCGGGCAGACTGGATAACGCCGCCTACCTGAACTTCTGCCTGGAAATCCTCGGCCGCACCGAGATGGCCGTGCTCGAGCAATGGCACAGCGATTACATGCGCGACTGCATCGAACCCATCGTGCTGCCGAAGGCGCTGGAGTTGCTGAAAAAACACCGCGACGCCGGCGACAAACTGGTGATCATCACCGCCACCAACCGCTTCGTCACCGCCCCGATTGCCGTGCGCCTGGGCGTTGAAACCCTGATCGCCACCGAGTGCGAGATGCAGGAAGGCCGATACACCGGGCGCAGCACCGATGTGCCGTGTTTCCGCGAAGGCAAGGTGACGCGCCTGAGCCGCTGGCTGGAAGAGACCGGGCATACGCTGGAAGACAGCTATTTCTACAGCGACTCGATGAATGATCTGCCGCTGCTGGAACAGGTGGTGAATCCGGTCGCTGTTGATCCGGATCCGAATCTGCGGGCCGAAGCCGAGAAGCGCGGCTGGCCGGTGATTTCGCTGCGCGACTGATGTCGTCATCGCTGGCAAGTCGAATCGTCGCACCGCAGCTCCCACAGAGTTATGCGTCGATCACATTATCGTGGTCTGGAGAAAATCCTGTGGGAGCGAGCTTGCTCGCGATTGGGGTCAACTCGGTCCCAAGTCCTAAATCGGCTTTGCGCCCATCAACCCGGCAATCGCCACAAAGCAGACAAAACTGAACAACGCCAGTGCAAGGCTGAACCTGCCGACACCACCCGGCGTCTTGCGCAAGCGGTTCAGGCGCACCAGCAGCCAGAACCACGCCAGCGCCGCCACGGTGTACAGCACGCTGGAGGCCAGAATCCACGTCTGCCCCAGCGGCCAGCCCACCAGATGCACCATCCACCAGCCGGTGAACGGCATGCTCAGCAGCGCCAGCCCCATCAGCAGCCAGAGGAATACCCGTGGTCGCTGCAAGGTGCGGCTGCCCGCCGTCGCATCACCCTTGCGTCGCGCGAGCAGCACCCAGATACCCAACCCCAGTGCACTCGCCAGCAAAACCACCGTTGCGACCATGTGTGCCGTTTTCAGGGCAGTCAGCGTTTCCATTGTCGAATTTCCTTATGGCCTGCCCATCAGCGTAGCCCGTCAGCCAAGAAACAGCTTATAGGCCGGGTTGTCGCTTTCATCCCAGTACGGGTAGCCGATTTCCGCCAGCGCGGCGGGCACCAGATGCCGTTCCTCGTGCGGCACTTGCAGACCCGCCACCACGCGGCCGTCCGCTGCACCGTGGTTGCGGTAGTGGAACATCGAGATATTCCAGCGGCCACCGAGCTTGTTGAGGAAGTTGAACAGCGCCCCCGGACGCTCCGGAAATTCGAAGCGCAGCACCACTTCATCGACCACCTGCGCCGCGCGTCCGCCGACCATGTGCCGGATGTGCAGCTTGGCCAGTTCGTTATCGGTCAGGTCGAGTACCGGGAAGCCCTGTTCGGTCAGGCTCGCCAGCAGTGCGCTGCGCGGATCGTTTTCCGGGTGGGTCTGCACGCCGACGAAAATGTGCGCTTCGCTGCCGGTGTTGTAGCGGTAGTTGAATTCGGTGATCTGGCGCTTGCCGATGGCTTCGCAGAACGCCTTGAAGCTGCCGGCCTGCTCCGGGATGGTCACGGCGATGATCGCTTCGCGGCCCTCACCCAGCTCGGCGCGCTCGGCGACGTGGCGCAGGCGGTCGAAGTTGACGTTGGCCCCGGAGTCGATGGCGACGAACGTCTTGCCGCTGACGCCGCGCTGTTCGACGTACTTCTTGATCCCGGCCACGCCCAGCGCGCCGGCAGGTTCGGTGATCGAACGGGTGTCGTCGTAGATGTCCTTGATCGCCGCACAGATCTCGTCGGTGCTGACGGTGATCACTTCATCGACGTAATCCTTGCAGATATCGAAGGTGTGCTGGCCGATCTGCGCCACGGCCACGCCATCGGCGAAGATGCCCACGGTCGGCAGCACCACACGCTCGCCCGCCGCCAGCGCCGCTTGCAGGCAGTTGGAATCGTCAGGCTCGACGCCAATGACCTTGATGTCCGGCCGCAGGTATTTCACGTAGGCCGCAATGCCGGCGATCAGACCGCCGCCGCCCACCGGCACGAAGATCGCGTCCAGTGGCTGCGGGTGCTGGCGCAGGATTTCCATCGCCACGGTGCCCTGCCCGGCAATGGTGTGCGGATCGTCATACGGGTGGATGTAGACGTAGCCTTTTTCATCGACCAGTTTCAGCGAGTAGGCCAGGGCTTCCGGGAACGAATCCCCGTGCAGCACCACTTTTCCGCCACGGGAACGCACGCCTTCGACCTTGATCTCCGGAGTGGTCTTGGGCATCACGATGGTCGCTTTCACGCCCAGCACTTTCGCCGCCAGGGCCAGGCCCTGGGCATGGTTGCCCGCCGAGGCGGTGACGACGCCACGAGCACGCTCTTCGTCAGTCAGTTGAGTCAGCTTGTTGTAGGCGCCGCGAATCTTGAACGAGAACACCGGCTGCAAGTCTTCGCGCTTGAGCCAGATGTCGTTGCCCAGCCGCTCGGAGAGCTGGCGAGCGTTCTGCAGCGGGGTTTCTACGGCAACGTCATAAACGCGCGAGGTGAGGATCTTCTTGACGTACTGTTCGAGCATCGGAAAGCATCACTGAGCGGGTTGGGCAGGGCCAACGAGTCTAACCCGGCTTTCGGCCGCACGACCACACGATTGCAGAGGTTTTAGCCCGGCTTGCGGCTATAATGCCGGCCTTTCCGTTCTTCCCTTGCCCGCTTCCGGAGCCCGCATGACCCAGGATCAACTCAAACAGGCCGTGGCCCAGGCCGCCGTCGACTTCATCCTTCCGAAACTCGACGACAAGAGCATCATCGGCGTCGGCACCGGCTCCACCGCCAACTGCTTCATCGACGCCCTGGCCCGGCACAAGGGCGCGTTCGATGGCGCGGTCGCCAGCTCCGAAGCCACCGCCGCGCGCCTCAAGGGCCACGGGATTCCGGTGTACGAACTGAACACGGTCAGCGACCTGGAGTTCTACATCGACGGCGCCGACGAAAGCGACGCGCACCTGAACCTGATCAAGGGCGGCGGCGCAGCCCTGACCCGCGAGAAGATCGTCGCAGCCGTGGCCAAGACCTTCATCTGCATCGCCGACGGCAGCAAACTGGTGCCGGTGCTCGGCGCCTTCCCGCTGCCGGTCGAGGTGATCCCGATGGCCCGCAGTCACGTTGCCCGCCAATTGGTGAAACTGGGCGGCGACCCGGTCTACCGCGAAGGTGTGCTGACCGACAACGGCAACATCATTCTCGACGTGCACAACCTGCAGATCACCAACCCGGTGGAGCTGGAAGCGCAGATCAATGCGATCGTCGGCGTGGTCACCAACGGCCTGTTCGCGGCGCGTCCTGCGGATCTGCTGTTGCTGGGTACTTCCGAAGGTGTGAAAACACTGAAGGCTGAATAAGCCGAAACTACCTACATCTTTGTGGGCAGATGAAAAAACCTGTGGGAGCTAGCTTGCTAGCGATAGCGGTGTGACAGTCGACATGTTTGGCGACTGACCCTCCCTCATCGCGAGCAAGCTCGCTCCCACAGTGTTTTGGGTATTGGTCAGGGTTGCGCAGGCTTCTTGAAGACGTAGAACAGATTCGGCTCACTCACCAGATACAACGTCCCGTCGTCATCCATCGCGATACCTTCCGCCTGCGGCACGGTTTTCTTCAGCCCTTGCCGACCACCGCTCAACGACATCGTGCTCAATGGCCGCCCGTCCACATCCAGCTCCAGAATCAGCCGCGACTCGTCCGACAGCGCCAGCAGATGGCCGCTGCGCTCGTCGTATTGCAGGCTCGACAGGTCGCGCACGAACATTCCGGCATCACGCTTGGGATTGTTGATCACGTGCACCGCATAGGATTTTTCCGGGTTGAAGTGCGGAAAACCGTGCACTTCGTAGATCAGCATGGGATCGCGCTCCTTGGCCACGAACAGGCGCTTGCCCACCGAGTCGTAAGCCAGTCCTTCAAACCCTTTGTTGCCGCTCATGTGCACGCCCAACGTCATCTGCTCGGCATCCGCCGCATCGAGGAACGTCGTGTCCTGCTCCAGATGAATCTTGATCAGACGCTGCTGGCGCTCGTCGCTGATGACGTAGGTATCGGCGCTGATGAACTCGACCGCCTCCGCATCGCCAAATCCAACCAACGCGACACGACGCAGGACCCGGCCGTCCAGTGACAGTTCGATCAACTCGGCGTTCTTGTTGGTGACGGTGAACAGAGTCTTGCGCACCGGATCGTAGGTCAGCGCCGAGACGTCATCGTTCAGCCCTTCGATGACCCGGCCCTCGATGGCTACGTGGTACTGATCCAGATTGATCGCTTCGATGCGATGGGGCTGCCAGTGACTTTGCAGGTTGAACCAGGCGCGCTCGAACAGGCGCAGGTATTGGCCTATCGCAATCAATGCGAGCAGGGTAATGACCGAAAGGATGATCAGAAGTGGCTTGGGACGGGCAAGTCGACGCATTCGGGCTGGGCTCGGGATCAAAACAGGCGGATGAAATATCACGCCTGTCTGAACCAAAGCTTAAAGGCCCCTTGCCCCGGACGACAACCTTGCGGCGGCGGGCAGGTTATTTCTGCTTTTCGAAGCGGTAGAACAGGTTCGGCTCGCTGACCATGTACAGCGTGCCCTGCTCGTCCATGGTCACGCCTTCGGCGCGGGGAATGGTTTTCTTCAGGCCGTTGAAACCACCGAGCAGGGTCATGAAGCTGACTTGCTCGCCCTTCTCGTCCAGCTCCAGCAGCAGATGCGAATCGGCGGACAGCACCAGGGTATGGCCGGTACGCGGATCGACGGCCAGCGCCGACAGGTTGCGGATGTCCAGCTCGTCGTTCGGCAGCTTCTGCTTGTCACCGTTGAGGGTCTGGCTGCCGTCGCTTTTCCAGGTAAACAGTGCCGGTGGACGTTCTTCGCCCAACAGCAACTGTTGATTGCGCGGATCCCAGGCAATCGCTTCGAAGGCCTTGTTCTGGTCTTGCGAAGGGCCGAGGTCGTATTTCGGGAAATCGTCGCGCTTGAGTTCGCGGGTAGCGGCATCAACCTTCACGATGGACAGCATGTGCTGGCGCTCGTCGACGATCGCCAGCAGGCCGTTGCCCAGCACCGTCACGCCTTCCGGGTTGCTCCAGCCCACCAGCGGCATCTTGCGCAGCACGTCGCCCTGCAAGGTCAGCTCGACCAGGAACGGGTTCTTGCCCATCACCGAAAACAGGGTCTTGCTCTGCGAATCGTAGGACAGGTCCGAGGCCTCGTCCTTTTCCATGCCCGGCAGCAATTTGCCGTCGATCACCACCCGATAGTCCGGCAACCAGATGCTGGCCGTGCGTTCGGCCGGACTCTCGAAGCGCTCGCGCAGCCAGAGCAGGCCCCGGTCATCCCAATGCATCGCGTGCGCCAGACCGTAAGCGGCAGCGACTGCCAGCAGCAGCCAGTAATACCAGCGCAGGGCAAAACGTGAGCGACGAGCAGGATTGAGCTGAGCTTGAAATGGCATCGAAGGACGTGTTCCGAAAATTCAGGCTATGGGTAATAGCACAAAGAGGCCGGCTCAGACGCCAGAATGACCGGAATTATCCGGACAGGATGTGAAAAAAACGGCAAATGGCGGGATTGCCCTGCGTCTTTGCACACTCGATCACACAACAAAAACGGGAGGTGGCCGGCTTGAGCATTCAACTCAAGCCCGCCACCTCCCGCTCGGGAACGCGACGCCCGGATCAGCGCACGCTGCTGGTGAAGCGGCTGGCGCCCGGCAATTCCAGCACGATGTCATCGCCAACGTTCAGCGGGCCGACTCCCACCGGCGTGCCGGTCAGGATCACATCACCGGCCTGCAGCGAGAAGCAGCCGGCCATGTGCTGGATCATCGGCACGATCGGGTTGAGCATCGCGCTGCTGTTGCCGTCCTGGCGCACTTCGCCGTTGATGGTCAGGCGGATGCCGATGTCAGTGAGGTCGGGGAAGGTACTGCCGACCACGAACGGAGCAATCACCGCCGCGCCATCGAACGACTTGGCGATTTCCCACGGCAGACCCTTGGACTTGAGCTCGGCCTGCTTGTCGCGCAGGGTCAGGTCCAGCGCGGGGGCGAAACCGGAGATCGCGTCCAGCACTTCCTCACGGCTTGGCTTGGTCGACAGCGGCTTGCCGATCAACACGGCGATTTCCGCTTCGTAATGCACGGAGCCGCGCTCGGTCGGAATGCTGAAGCCGCCTTCCAGCGGCACCACGCAACTGCCCGGCTTGATGAACAGCAGCGGCTCGGTTGGGACCGGGTTATCCAGCTCCTTGGCGTGTTCGGCGTAGTTACGGCCGATGCACACCACTTTCCCCAGCGGAAAATGAATCCGCGTACCGTCGACATACTGGTGCTGATAGCTCATTACCGACTCCTGCCTTCATTGATTCATCAGGGATTGCAGATCAAGCCGCGAAGATCTTGCCCGGGTTCATGATGCCGTTCGGGTCGAACACCGCCTTGACCGCTTTCATGTATTCGATTTCCACCGGCGAGCGGCTGTAGGTCA
Organism: Pseudomonas sp. BW7P1; assembly: GCF_024981055.1. NCBI lineage: Bacteria > Pseudomonadati > Pseudomonadota > Gammaproteobacteria > Pseudomonadales > Pseudomonadaceae > Pseudomonas > Pseudomonas sp. BW7P1. The sequence goes on from NZ_CP103374.1 coordinate 5,979,799, forward strand.
GGTAATCGCGCTTGGTCATGCCCACGCCGTGCTCGGCAGAGATCGAACCGTTGTACTTCTCAACGGTTTCGAACACCCACTTGTTGACGGTGGCGCATTTGGCGAAAAACTCGTCCTTGCTCAGGTTGTCCGGCTTGAGGATGTTCAGGTGCAGGTTGCCGTCGCCGATGTGGCCGAACCAGACGATTTCGAAATCCGGGTAGTGTTTGCCGACGATCGCGTCGATTTCTCGCAGGAACGCCGGCACTTTCGAGACGGTGACCGAGATATCGTTCTTGTACGGCGTCCAGTGGGAGATGGTTTCCGAGATGTACTCGCGCAGCTTCCACAGGTTCTGCAACTGGGTTTCGCTCTGGCTCATCACGCCATCCAGCACCCAGCCCTGCTCCACGCAGTGCTCGAAGATTTCCAGGGCGCTGTTGGCCACCTCTTCGGTGGTCGCTTCGAATTCCAGCAAGGCGTAGAACGGACAGTCGGTCTCGAACGGTGCCGGGACATCGCCACGACCCATGACCTTGGCCAGGGCCTTGTCGGAGAAGAACTCGAACGCGGTCAGGTCGAGCTTGCCCTGAAAGGCGTACAGCACCGGCATGATCGAGTCGAAATCGGCGGTGCCAAGGACCATCGCCGTGAGGTTTTTCGGTGCGCGATCCAGGCGCATGGTGGCTTCGACCACAAATCCGAGGGTGCCTTCGGCGCCGATGAACAGCTGGCGCAGGTCGTAACCGGTGGCGTTTTTGATCAGGTCCTTGTTCAGTTCCAGCACGTCGCCCTTGCCGGTGACCACTTTCATGCCCGCCACCCAGTTGCGGGTCATGCCGTAGCGAATGACCTTGATCCCGCCGGCATTGGTACCGATATTGCCGCCAATCTGGCTGGAGCCGGCGGAAGCGAAATCAACCGGATAGTACAGGTGATGTTCTTCGGCAGCGTTCTGCAATTGCTCAGTGACCACGCCCGGCTGACACACGGCGGTACGGTCGGTGAGGTTGATGTCGAGAATCCGGTTCATGTAGTCGAACGACACGACCACTTCGCCATGGGCGGCCACGGCAGCGGCGGAAAGCCCGGTGCGCCCGCCCGATGGCACCAGCGCCACTTTATGTTCGTTGGCCCAGCGGACGATGGCCTGCACTTGCTCGATGGTCTTGGGAAACACGATGGCGCTCGGCGCCGGGGCGAAATGTTTGGTCCAATCCTTGCCGTACGCGTTCAGGGAGTCGGCGTCGGTCAGGACCTTGCCGGGTTCGACCAGGGTCTTCAGTTCATCAATCAGGGCAGGATTGGTCATCGACAGAACTCTCGAACAATTCATGGTCATCCTGAGAACGCTTCACGTCGCAGGAATGAGTGATTAGCAGGGCGGCTATGCTAGCATACCGACCCCGCAGGCCAGTGCCCAAGGCCTGTTCTGCGGCGACGGCATTCTTGCCGTGCGGGTCAGCTCCAGGCTGCTCCCCTCCCTGCCATTTTTCTCCGGGATACAGGTTTACGCAGATGAGCAAGACTTCTCTCGATAAGAGCAAGATCAAGTTCCTTCTTCTCGAAGGCGTCCACCAATCGGCTGTCGACGTCCTCAAGGCGGCGGGCTACACCAGCATCGAATACCTGACTGGCTCCCTGCCGGAAGACCAGCTCAAGGAAAAGATCGCTGACGCTCACTTCATCGGCATTCGTTCGCGCACCCAACTGACCGAAGAGATCTTCGATCACGCGAAGAAGCTGGTGGCCGTCGGCTGTTTCTGCATCGGCACCAACCAGGTCGACCTGGAAGCGGCCCGCGAGCGCGGCATCGCCGTGTTCAACGCACCGTACTCCAACACCCGCTCCGTGGCCGAGCTGGTATTGGCCGAGGCGATCCTGCTGCTGCGCGGCATCCCCGAGAAAAACGCATCCTGCCACCGTGGCGGCTGGATCAAGTCCGCAGCCAACTCCTTCGAGATCCGCGGCAAGAAACTGGGCATCGTCGGCTACGGCTCGATCGGTACCCAGCTGTCGGTCCTGGCCGAAGGCCTTGGCATGCAGGTGTTCTTCTATGACACCGTGACCAAGCTGCCGCTGGGCAACGCCACTCAGGTCGGCAACCTGCACGAGCTGCTGGGCATGTCCGACATCGTCACCCTGCACGTTCCGGAAACCGCTGCGACCCAGTGGATGATCGGCGAGAAGGAAATCCGCGCCATCAAGAAGGGCGGCATCCTGATCAACGCTGCACGCGGCACCGTGGTCGAGCTGGAGCACCTGGCCGCCGCGATCAAGGACAAGCACCTGATCGGCGCCGCCATCGACGTGTTCCCGGTCGAGCCGCGTTCCAACGACGAAGAGTTCGAAAGCCCGCTGCGCGGCCTGGACAACGTGATCCTGACCCCGCACATCGGTGGTTCCACCGCTGAAGCGCAGGCCAACATCGGTCTGGAAGTGGCAGAGAAACTGGTCAAGTACAGCGACAACGGTACGTCGGTATCGTCGGTGAACTTCCCGGAAGTGGCCCTGCCGGCTCACCCTGGCAAACACCGCCTGCTGCACATCCACGAGAACATCCCGGGTGTGATGAGCGAGATCAACAAGGTCTTCGCCGAAAACGGCATCAACATCTCCGGTCAGTTCCTGCAGACCAACGAGAAGGTCGGTTACGTGGTGATCGACGTCGACGCCGAGTACTCGGAGCTGGCGCAAGAGAAGCTGCAACACGTCAACGGCACCATCCGTAGCCGTGTGCTGTTTTAATTGCAGCTACGCGTGGCAAGCTTCAAGCGGCAAGTGAAAAGCGCTTTTGCCTGAACCTCGTCACTGAAAAAAGGGAGCCCCGAAGGGCTCCCTTTTTTTATTCGACGTTGACGGTGATTTTCTTCGAGACCACCGGCGGGTCGAAAGCCACGTGGTTCTTGTCGCCCAGTTCCAGCTGCAAGGTGTGCTTGCCTGGCGCGAGTTTGATGTCGGCTTGGGTCTGCGCCTTGCCGAAGTGCATATGGTTGGCGTCGGTCGGCACCACTGCGCCAGCCGGAACGATGTCCTTGGCGTCGATCAGCAGATGGTGGTGACCGGTGTTCGGTGTGGCATCACCGGCCGGCGCGAGCGCGACATCCTTGGTACCGAACTTGACGGTGAAGGTCTGCGAAACCGTGGCACCGTCCTCGGGAGAAACGATGAACACTTCGGCACCCTTCGGCGCAGGCGTGGCCGCACTGGCCAGCACCGAAGCACTCATCAGTAACCCGGCCAATACAGCACGTGACATGATTGTTTTCATTCTCTTCTCCAGTTTTTCCGTAAAATCCGCGCGGTCATGACAACTTCATGACCATTCGTTGTCGAAGGCACTCGACAACCATAGCAAAGCGAGCCTGACCAACAGGCCGCGACAATGATTTCAAAGGAGTGACCATGCGCTTTCTGCCTGGCCTGATCTGCCTGCTTCCCCTTTTGAGCCCTCTGGCTCACGCCGAACTGCTTGATGACGTCAACGACCGAGGCGAATTGCGCATCGCCCTTGAGGCTAATACACCGCCCTTCAATTTCAAGGATGACGACACCCTCACAGGGTTCGAGGTCGAGCTGGGGCAACAACTGGCCCGCGAACTGGATGTACGCGCCGATTTCATTGTCACCGACGAGGCCGATATGTTTCAGGGCGTCGAAAGCGGCAAGTACGACGTCGCGCTCAACCACATAGCACTGACCCCGGAACTCAAGGATCGTTTCGACGTGAGCGAGCCTTACACACAGGTCAATGCGCAGTTGCTGGCGAAAAAGGATGAGCAACCCCGCCCGCTGGTGTTGATCCAGACCCTGACGGAAGAGAAGCCGAAGGTCGGGCCGCCGGTGAATCTGGCGATACCGTTTCAGAAGGGCAACCCGGCGTTTCACGCGAGCCTTGAGAATGCGTTGCAGCGGATCAGGGCGGATGGGCGGCTGGAGGCGTTGTCGCAGAAGTGGTTGAGCGTGCAGGCCTCTGAAGACCCGAAGTGAACACAATTTCCATGTGGAAGCGAGCCTGCTCGCGAAAGCGACCTTTCAGCCACCAATACCGGTGCTGACAAAGCGCAATCGCGAGCAGGCTCGCTCCCACAGTGTTTTCTGGCGTGCGATTAATTGAGTTGTGTCAGGGCATGTGCAGCCTGCAACAACTCCAACTCACTGAAGACCTGCACGCCATGGCGCTTGAGCAATGCGGCAGTCACCCCCTCGCCACTCACCTTCACGCCACTGAACGTCCCGTCATAGGTCAACAGGTTCCCGCAGGAAGGACTGTTGGCCTTGAGCACCGCCACGCGAATTCCGTGTTTTCGCACCAGCTCCAATGCCTGCCGGGCGCCATCGAGAAACTGCGCACTGACGTCCTCGCCTTCAGTGGTGATCACCGCCGCAAGGCCATCGAGCACTTCACCGCCCTGCCCGCCCGGGATCTCCGCCGCCGCCCGGGGTGTCGGCAAACCGCCGGCCACTTCCGGGCACAGCGGTACGACGCGACCTTCGGCGATCCACTGTTCCAGCAGGTCGAACGGCCCGCTGGCACCACCGTCGTAACGCACGCGATGACCCAGCAGGCAGCGACTCACGAGGATCCTGTGCATCTCAGAACGGCTCGTTGCCACGACGACGGAACCAGCCAGTCAGCGACAACCGCTCACGGCTGGCCGGCAATACTTCGTGAGGCACTTCGCCGGAAAGAAACACCACCAGGCAGCCACCGGTGGGTTGCACGTCATGGACCCGATCACCTTCCAGATACATGCGCAACTGCCCGCCATCCTCCGGCAGCCAGCCGTCGTTGAGGTAGATCACTGCCGAGACCATGCGCCGGTCATCGTCGCGAAAACGGTCGACATGCTTGCGGTAAAACGCACCCGGCGGGTACAGGGCGAAATGGCATTCGAAGTCTTCCAGACCGAGGAACAGTCCCCGATTGAGGGCCTCGCGCAGGCTGTTCATCAGGTTCAGATAACGGTCACTGGCCTCGGCCTGACCCGGATCGATCCATTGGATATGGTCGCCACGAATGCCCTCGCGGACCTCCGTAAACGGCCCGCGCCCGACGCCCGCCGGCGCCAGTTCACCTTCGGCCTCGCGTTTGCGGCACTCGGCGGCCAGCGCGCGGGTCAGATCCGCAGGCAGGAAAATGTTCTGCTGCGACCAGCCACGCTCGGCCAGGTCGTCGACGATACGTAACAGCAGCGGGTGTTCAGAGGATATTTGCATGGCGCGCATAGTATGCCTGCGGCAAGAATTGCGACAGAGCCACGCGGCGGCTTGATACGAATTCTCGACAAGTACCGGCACCGCACGGAGAATAGTCCGCTGCCGACAGGAGTCCCTATGCGCCGTTTGCTTTTTTCACTGTTGATGTTCTGCGTTTTGCCCGCCTGGGCAGACGGCCACGACCAGTTGTACAAGGTCGCCGGCTGGCCGGACCAACGCGCGCATTTCAATGACGCCCTGAGCGCCGCGCAACAGCGTTACCAGAGCAGCCTGCCGCCGGCGGTGTTTCAGGCGCTGGTGAACAACAGCAACCAGCGCTTCGCCCCCCAGGCCGTGGACCAGCGCGCCGAGGCGCAACTGCGCAGAAACCTCGCCGATCCGAAGCCGGCCCTCGCATTTTTCCAGTCGCCGCTGGGCAAAAAGATCGTCGCCGCCGAACTGCTGGCGACCCGCCGCGATCAATTGGCGAAAAACGCCAGGGGTCTGCCGAAGATGCAGGCCAGCGACAATCGCCTGCTGATCATCGGCCATCTCGCCCAAGCCCTGCCCGCCCGCGAGGCCGGCGCCGAAGTCAGCCTGGCGATTGCCGGCGTGGCGGCAGACAGCCTGAGTTCGATGATCCCCGGCCTGCTCGGCGGCGGTCAGGCCCAGGGGATGCTGAACAGTCAACGCCAGCGCCTGATGGATCAGATCGGTGCCGACCTGAACAACACGCTGCTGTATGTCTATCGCGACTTGTCGGATGAAGAGCTGGAAGAGTTCGCGACCTTTGCCGAATCCACCGAAGGCAAGGCCTACTATCAGGCGGCGCTGGCAGCGATTCGCGCCGGGCTGGCCGTCGGCCAGAGCACCTCGAACCCAAGCCAGTGATCTAGCGATTGCGGCCCTTGATCCGCTTGCTCAAGAACTCGAAATACTCCTCGCGCATCGGTGCCGTTTCATTGGCCAGGTGATGCCGCGCATCGGCCATCAGAAGAATCTGCGGTCGGTCGAACTTCCACTTCATCACTTGCAGATTGTGTTGCCAGTCCACGGTCATATCCGCCTGGCCCTGGACGATCAGGGGCCGACGCGGGCTCTTTTTCGCGTATTCCACTCGTTTGATCCAGCGCGACAACGCCCCGACCCACGCCGTCGGCAAACGCTTGGGCTGTAGCGGGTCGGCTTGCAGGAACGGCAGGAAATCCGGGTCGTTGGAGTTTTCGCTGAAACGCCGGGCGATGCCCCGCACGAAAGGTCGCAGCAGGTAGTAACTGAACTGCGACCAGCCCCAGGCCCGTGGCCGCACCAGCGGCGCCAGCAAAATCAACTGGCCCTGGGCCGGGCTGTTCTCACCGTGATTGAGCACATGGTCGACAATGATCGCCCCGCCGGTGCTTTGCCCGCACAGGTGCCACGGCTGTGGCAGGGCAATCGAGCGGGCCTCGGCGAACAGGCCTTGCAGCACATCCTGATACTCGGAGAAATCGCGGATGCTCGCCCGCGGCCCGCTCGACAGACCATGCCCGGGCAAGTCACAGGCAATCACCGCAAACCCCAGATCCAGCGCCCACTCGATCACATGCCGATAGAGACCGGTGTGATCATAAAAACCGTGCACCAGAAACAGCGTGGCCCTGGCCGTTTCCGCCGGCCACCAGCAATGGCTGACGAGTTCATAACCATCGACGTCGAAGCGGCCCATGCCGCGCCAGACATCGCGCTCCGGGAAGTCGGTCTTGTAGAACCGCTGATACGCTTTCGCCTCCTCGGACAACGGCTGCCACTCGGCCAACGGCTTGAGGCTCGCACGCAGATGATCGGGATCGAAAGCAACAGACATGGGCAATTCCAGAACGGTAAACAGACTTTATCGGCCTGCGATATTCATCTGTAGAAGCAAGCATGGCAAGCTAGCGCGCTCCCGAGGATCGAAAACCATGCGCCCGCCCTACCGCACCGCACTGTTTGCCAGCCTGCTCGCCATCGTGTGTGCCGGCGTGCTGTGGGTGGCGTACGACTGGTTTCAGGGCCGTTATCTGCGGGCGTTCAGCGAACATACCGCGGTGTTTTCCGGCGACCCGCTGCGCCTGCCCGACGACCTCGCCGGCCCCGGCAATATCCGCCTGGTGCATTTCTGGGACCCGGCCTGCCCGTGCAATGTCGGCAATCAGCAGCACCTGACCGAGATGGTTGAACAGTTCGGCCCCAAGGGTGTGGAGTTCTTCGCCGTGCAGAAGGCCGGCAGCCACGGCCAGTTACCCGCCACTCTCAGCAACCTCAAGACCATCGCAGTGCTGCCCGGCTCCGAACAGATCCCCGCCAGCCCCGCCGTGGCGATCTGGGACCGCAGCGGCAAACTGGCATACTTCGGCCCCTACAGCGAAGGCCTGACCTGTAATTCCAGCAACAGTTTTATCGAACCGATCCTGCAGGCGTTGAGTGATGATCGTCCGGTGAATGCGACTCATACGTTGGCGGTCGGTTGCTACTGCCCATGGTTGAGTGGGGAGTGAGAGTTTCGCCACACTCCACAACTAAACCACTTTAAACCCAGGTTTGCCGTTGGCGGCCCGCCATGCCTTCACCTCTTCAACCACTTCTGTTGGCCCACTTTTTCCTGGCTCCGGATAAAAGATCAGGTCTGAACCGGAGGGGTGCTCGCTCAAAGCCTTGAACTCTAAAACAGCATCAATATGCTGTTCCTCAGTATCGTAATCATTATTATAAACCCTTGTAACAAAGCTCAAAAATTCAGACTCCAACAGATCGCTTATACGCTTACTAGTTACTGACATGGCAATCACCAACCTAATTAATGTCTCACAACAAAAAAAGTGCCCTTACCGCTACTCAGACAACAAGGGCACTGCCAAGGATCTATTCCGATTTAAATCCAGGCTTTCCTTTCGAAGCCCGCCACTCTTTAACTTCCTGCACAACTCCTTCCGGACTATCTTCCCTACCTTCCCGCGGGTAATAGATCAAATCTGAACCACTCGGATGCTCTGTCAAACGCCTAAACTCCGAAACCAGTGCAACACCTTCCTCCTCCGTGCGTGAGCTTGGATCGAATATTGCGGAAACAAACTCCAAAAACTCTCTCTCCGTAAAGTCTGAAATCGTCTTGTTAATCATTTGGCCGCTGTCCTCTGTGGATTTCTTTATGTCGGCTAGGCGTGACCACAGTAATATTTTCCAAACCATAGACACTGCCATTATTCGAAATATAAATTTTATGATGTAGCTCGAATTTCCCGGCTCCTCCTGCCCGTTCTATTTCTGGAGCAAAAGGAGCATTTCCATTTGCCATTTCAAGGATGTTTACTGTTTTAAATTGACGAGACAACTCCGGATCCCCGGCCACCGCCTTCCAGAACGCCTCCCGAAACGCCCGAAAATTCCTGAACTCCCGCCCTCGCAACTGATCGGCAATCTGCGCTGGCACCGGCGCGCCTTCGCCTTGCGATGCGCTGGCAAGCCAGTTCCCCGACACCACCTGACCCACCCCTGTCGCGACGCCCGGATCCTCCCGCCGGTCCCGAAACATGATGTAGTTCGGCGGCAGCCCGGAGTCCAGCGGGAACACCAGGACATAGTCATCGAATCCGGCTTCGGATACCGCCGGGAACGAATCGAGGCGTCCCTCGACCGGGATCACCGTCGCTCCGGTGTAGACAGGTGGATCCGTCGGTTCGGCCGGTAAGATTGTCGAGTTGTTGCCCGGGTTTACGATCGGCGTCCAGGTCAGGGTGCGTGGCGGAACATCGGCGGTGGTTGCGGTGTAGACGTTGCGTTCGGCGTCATAGAAAGCCGCCAGCACCCTGACAGTCGACGGAACGTTCAGGCCATCGGTCCTGACGACAAAAACCTCTGACTGCCCGTTCGCATCGGTCTTCGAACTGAATCGGTAAGGCAGATCGACCACGCCCCCGGCAGCCGCAATGGCGTGCAGGTCTGGCGCCGGATCAGGCGCGATGTCCGACAGCGGCGTACTGAATGCATAACGGTCCGGCAGTTCGCCGTTACCCAGTTTCGAGGAGTAGACCAATGCGCTGACACCGACCACCGCGCCTGCCCCGACGCTGGCCGCCAGACTGCCCAAAGCCGTAATGGCACTGCGAACGGCCGCTTGCAGGCTGACCGAAGCGGCCTCGGCAACCGCCAGGACTCCGGCCGACGTCATGAACAGTGGCCCGGCGGCAGAAGTGGCACCCGGTGCGCGGAAGGTATGGGCGGAACGAAGAGCCTCTGCCGCTGCCCGCGCTTGCTCATTGGCTATGCGTCTTGCTTCTGCCTCGGCGGCAATTCGCGCCTCTTCCCGCAGGCGTGCCTGCTCCTGCAAATGCCAGGCTTCCTGCTCCCGGGCAAGGCGTATCTCCTGCTGCAACCGCTCCGCCTCCTGAGCCCGGGTGATCAGACCGGCAAATGCGTCCGCCGCCGCGACCATATGCCGGGCGTTTTCCGAATGCAGAAGCGAAGCGTGATAGTCCTGCCAGCGCCTGCCCAGATCCGTAGTGGCCTGCAGGTCCACCAGGTTTTTCAACGCCTCGAGCTCGGGCTTGCTCAACGGGGCGTTGATCGCCGGGTTGGCGATCGCATAGGGCCGGACGGCGGCTTGCTCGGCGGCGCGAATGTTGTCCGCTGCGATTTTATAATTCGTGAGTGTTTGAGAAAGACTGCCTCCGGTTGACCCCGCCGCCGCAGCGATTCTTTCAACGAGAAATCCCGGCAGAAACTGGAAGCGGATATTCGTTTCCAGATTGACCACGGACAGCCTTTCGGCAGCAAGAATCTCCCGAGCGTCCCTGGTCAGTTGCGCTGCCCCCTCCACCTGACTTCTTCGTGCAGCCAGGCCCGGTAGTTGATTGCCGATAATGGCCATCACCCATGCAAGGCGCCGCAGTTCCATGGCCGAACGATAGGCCCTGTCGATGGCCGCATAAGCGATGGAAACATCCGGCACCGGCGACGCCAGACTTTCCCGTATTTTCCTGAAGGACAAATCCTTCATCAGGAAAAACGGATTATGACCATACAAGGAATAAGCGCCCTCGGTATGGGCACGATACTCCAGCAACTTCGCGTGAATAACCTGAATGGTTACTTCCTGATCGGCCTTGACTTTCTGAAGCAATGAAAGTCCGATACCGGCCGCCTGCCTGGCCTGCTCTACTTCATTAGTGGCGACAGCTCCGAGATTGCTGAATATTCCAGCGTACTCAAGATCAATATGCGCCTGAGCATTCTGCTGCTCATGCATCAAGTCATCCCAAATAAACGGAGTTAACGGATCCAGTTGACCAGAACCTTGACCGGTGCCTCTATGCGGTCCTTCATTCAATCCCCAACTCCCCGAGAAAAACCCACCCTGCGCCAATCGAACCGGCGCAGTTGTCTGGATGGGTATCGGTGCCAGTTCATATTTCCCCGGCGCAGTCTGCTTGTGTGGTCCAAGATAGTTTTCAATATCACTCATACGACTTCTCCATGTCAGTTATTCCATGTATCGAATTCGCAAACTTCGTTTTAGTCCTCCGCTTTTTTTCTCGAGGTCTTTTATAGGCCTGCCCGGTTAAACGTCGCAATAACAGACCTGTAGTGCACTTCCCGAAAACCTGAAGGAAACTTCCTATTCCAGAAATACTGTGTTATGAAATCCCGGTTGCGCGCTTCAACTGGATCAGCACCATCAATGCCTTCATATAAATAGAACGACAGGGAGCAGATTTTTCATGAAAAAAGGCCTGACCGTACTTGCGCTGCTGATCGTCATTCCTGCCATCGGAGTTGGCGGATACCTCTACAGCAAGCAACCGACGCGTCAGGGCCAGGTGGAGTTGCGTAACCTGCAAGGCTCGGTGACCGTGCGTTACGACGAGCGCGGGGTGCCGCACATCCGTGCCGAAAACGAAACCGACCTTTATCGCGCCCTCGGCTACGTGCACGCCCAGGATCGTCTGTTCCAGATGGAAGCCATGCGCCGTCTGGCCCGGGGCGAACTGGCCGAAGTGCTCGGGCCGAAACTGCTCGACACCGACAAACTGTTTCGCAGCCTGCGCATCCGCGAGCGCGCCGCCAGTTATGTGGCCGGCCTGGACAAGCAGTCACCGGCGTGGAAGGCCCTGCAAGCCTATCTGGACGGCATCAACCAGTATCAGGACTCGCACGCCGCCCCGGTCGAGTTCGACGTGCTGGGCATCCCCAAGCGGCCCTTCACCGCCGAAGACACCATCAGCGTCGCCGGCTACATGGCTTACAGCTTCGCCGCTGCGTTTCGCACCGAACCGTTGCTGACGTATGTGCGCGATCAGCTCGGCCCCGATTATCTCAACGTCTTCGACCTCGACTGGCAGCCCAAGGGCGTGCTCGCCAAGGGCCGCGCCGGCACCGCACCGGCCCTCGCTGCCGATGACTGGAAAGACTTGAACACCCTCGCCCGCCTCAGCGAACAGGCACTGATCGACAACGGTCTGCCACAGTTCGAAGGCAGCAACGCCTGGGTGATTGCCGGCAATCGCAGCAAGAGCGGCAAGGCCTTGCTGGCCGGCGACCCGCACATCCGTTTCTCGGTGCCGTCGGCGTGGTACGAAGCGCAGCTGTCGGCGCCGGGCTTTGAACTCTACGGCCATCATCAGGCGCTGGTGCCGTTTGCGTTTCTGGGACACAACCTGGATTTCGGCTGGAGCCTGACCATGTTCCAGAACGATGACCTCGACCTGATCGCCGAAAAGGTCAACCCGGACAACCCGAACCAGGTCTGGTATCACGGCCAGTGGACGGACATGGTCAGCACCGAACAGCAGATCGCCGTAAAGGGCCAGGCCCCGGTGACCATCACCCTGCGCCAATCGCCCCACGGGCCGATCGTCAACGATGCGCTTGGCACGGCCGCCGGGAAAACCCCGATTGCCATGTGGTGGGCGTTCCTCGAAACGCCGAATCCGATCCTCGATGGTTTCTACCAGCTCAACCGCGCCGACACTCTGGCCAAGGCCCGCGCCGCAGCGGCCAAGGTGCAGGCGCCGGGATTGAACATCGTCTACGCCAACGCCAGGGGCGATATCGCCTGGTGGGCTTCGGCGCTGTTGCCCAAGCGTCCGGCCGGGGTCAAACCCGCGTTCATCCTCGACGGCAGCGGCAATCAGGCCGACAAGGACGGTTACTTCCCGTTCAGCGCCAACCCGCAGGAAGAGAACCCGGCCCGGGGCTATATCGTCTCGGCCAATTTCCAGCCCGTGTCGCCGACCGGCCTGGAGATTCCCGGTTACTACAACCTCGCCGACCGTGGCCAGCAACTCAACCGCCAGCTCGCCGACAAGAACGTGAAGTGGGACAACGAGGCCAATCAGAAGCTGCAACTGGGCACCACCACCGGTTATGGCCCGCGCGTGCTGGCGCCGCTGCTGCCGGTATTGCGCGAAGTGGTGAGCGACCCGGCGCAACTGAAACTGGTCGGGCAACTGGCGCAGTGGCAAGGCGACTACCCGCTGGACTCGGTCAGCGCGACGGTGTTCAACCAGTTCCTCTATGACCTGGCCGACGCGGCAATGCGTGATGAGCTGGGCAACGACATGTTCGAGACCCTTTTGTCGACCCGCGTGATCGATGCGGCGTTACCGCGCCTTGCGGCGAATGCCGATTCACCGTGGTGGGACAACCGCAACACCCCGGGCAAGGAGAGCCGCGCCGACACCGTGCGCACCGCGTGGCAGGCGAGCATGGCGCACCTGAAACAGACCCTCGGCGACGATCCCTCCGGCTGGCAATGGGGCAAGGCCCACACGCTGACCCACGGTCATCCGCTGGGGCAGCAGAAACCGCTGGACCGCATCTTCAACGTCGGCCCGTTCGCCGCACCCGGCTCCCATGAAGTACCGAACAACCTGTCGGCGAAGATCGGCCCGGCGCCGTGGCCGGTGACCTACGGCCCTTCGACCCGGCGGCTGGTGGACTTCGCGGATCCGGCTCACAGCCTGACCATCAACCCGGTCGGCCAGAGCGGCGTGCCGTTCGACAGCCACTATGACGATCAGGCGGAGGCGTATGTGGACGGGCTGTATGTGCAGGCGCATTTCAGTGATGAAGAGGTGACGGCGAATACGCGCAGTACGCTGAAACTGTTGCCGGCGCGGGCAGCGCAGTAAGCGCGGTTCAAACCATCGCCGCAAAATTCGACCGGAATTGCTGCGGCGTCACCCCCAGCCGCCGGTTGAACACGCTGCGCATGTGTTGCGCGTCGCGAAACCCGCACTGATACGCCACCGTCTTCAGCGGCGCCGTGGTGCTTTCGAGCATGACCCGCGCCGCATCCACCCGCGCCCGCTCGACGAACTCCGCCGGGGTCACTTTCGCCTCTCGGGCAAACACCCGGGAGAAATTCCTCGCACTCATGTTCGCGGCATTCGCCAGATCGGCGATGGTCAGGTCACCGGTGAGATTGGCCAGCACGTACAACTGCACCATCGCCACCGCCGACGTCGGTTCGGCATGCGGCGTGAGAAACGGACTGAACTGCGACTGCCCGCCCGAGCGCTGGGTGAACACCACCAGCCGCTTGGCCACGCTCAGCGCTACATCGGCCCCGTAATCACGCGCCAGCAGGTACAGCGACAGATCGATCCCCGCCGTCACCCCCGCCGAGGTGTAGAGCTGACCATCCTCGACGTACAACCGATCGGCCTCGACCCGGCTCGACGGGCACAACTTCGCCAGCGCTCCGGCATCGTTCCAGTGAGTGGTGACCGTGTGTCCCTCCAGCAACCCGGCACGGGCGAGCATGAACGCACCGTTGCAGATCGAGCCGAACCGCCGTGCTCGCCCACAAGCCTCGCGCAACCATGCATCAAACGCCTCGCCGAAATCCAGGAACGGCAGCTGCGGCCCACCGGCCACCAGCAGCAAGTCATAAACTTCCCGCACATCGCTGAAGTGCCGATGGGCACTCAGGGTCAGCCCGTTCGAACACGCCATCGGCCCGCGTTCGACGCCGATCACTTCCAGCCGGTAGTGATCCTCCGGCGCGAGGAAGCGATTGGCCTCGGCGAACACATCCATGGGACCGCTGACGTCCAGCGCCTGCACGCCGGGGAACACCACGATGGCAACGGTTCTGTTCATGGCGATGTCGGCTCCCTGGAATGGCGGATCAGCGCCAACCCTAGCCAATCCTCGTCGCAGAAGCGAGCTGGCACGATTTGCAGGTGGAATGGCAAGGATCGCAGCCATGGATCGATTGTCCGGTTCTGTCCCCGGGAACAGACTTTCTTCACCAGCGCCGCAACGGCGTTTTCGATGAGGAAGTTCAACATGACCACGACCATTGCCGGCATCAAGATCCCTGACAGCGCCCTGGCCCGAGCCACCACCGAATACATCCGCGACATCGAGTCCGACCTGCTTTACCACCACTCGCGGCGGGTTTTTCTGTTCGGCGCCTTGAGCGGTGAACGCAAGCAAATGGCCTACGACCCTGAGCTGCTGTACGTCGGCGCGATGTTCCACGACCTGGGTCTGGTCGAAGGTCACCGCAGTGATGACGAGCGTTTCGAAGTCGATGGCGCCAACGCGGCGGCCGCATTTCTCAAGCCTTACGGTCTGAGCGATGACGACATCGAACAGGTCTGGCTGTCGATCGCCCTGCACACCACGCCAGGCGTGCCGAAGCATTTGCGACCGACCGTGGCGCTGGTGACCGCAGGCGTCGAAATGGACGTGTTGGGCATGGATTACGCCGCTTTCACCACGGTGCAGCGTGAAGCGGTGGTGCATGCGCATCCACGGGGCGAGGGTTTCAAGGAGTGCATCATCTGCGCGTTTGCCGACGGCTTGCGTCATCGCCCGCAGACCACATTCGGCAATGTGAAGACCGATGTGCTGAAAGATCAGATGCCGGGGTTCAAGCCGATGAATTTCGTTGAAGTCATCCGCCGTTCTCCCTGGACTGCGTAAAACCAAATGTGGGAGCAAGCCCGCTCCCACATTTTGAATTGGGTTGGCCTTGAGGAAGGGCCAACCCGGTTTTGCTCAAGCCACTTCCGGCGTCGGCGCCCGGCGCACGTCCGGTTGCTTCCACGAATCGGCGGCACTTTCTTCGATCGCCTGCTGGATCGCCTTGCGGCGCGCCTCTTCGGCACGGCGGCTGAAGAACCAGACCAGGAAGGTCACCAGCGACACTGCCAACAGAATCAGGCTGGCCACAGCGTTGATCTCCGGTTTCACACCCAGACGCACCGCCGAGAACACTTCCATCGGCAGGGTCGTCGAGCCAGGGCCGGAGACGAAGCTCGCCAATACCAGGTCATCCAGTGACAGGGCGAACGACATCATGCCGCCCGCCGCCAGCGACGGCGCGATCATCGGGATGGTGATCAGGATGAACACCTTCCACGGCCGCGCACCCAGATCCATGGCGGCCTCTTCGATCGACAGGTCCAGCTCACGCAGACGCGCCGACACCACCACCGCCACATACGCCGCACAGAACGTGGTGTGAGCGATCCAGATGGTGACGATACCGCGCTCCTGCGGCCAGCCGATCATCTGCGCCATGGCCACGAACAGCAGCAACAGCGACAGACCGGTAATGACCTCGGGCATGACCAGCGGCGCCGTCACCAGGCCACCGAACAGCGTACGGCCCTTGAAGCGGGTGATGCGGGTCAGCACGAACGCCGCCAGCGTACCCAGCGCCACTGCCGCGACGGCGGTGTAGCAGGCGATTTCCAGCGAACGCACCACCGAGCCCATCAGTTGCGTGTTGTCGAGCAGGCCGACATACCACTTCACCGACCAGCCGCCCCACACCGTCACCAGTTTCGAGGCGTTGAACGAGTAGATCACCAGGATCAGCATCGGCAGGTAGATGAACAACAGGCCGAGCACCAGCATCAGGCTGGAGAAACGGAAGCGCTTCATTCTTTACCCTCCATTTCCTTGGCCTGACTGCGGTTGAACAGGATGATCGGCACGATCAGGATCGCCAGCATCACCACCGCCAGAGCGGACGCCACCGGCCAGTCACGGTTGTTGAAGAACTCTTGCCAGAGCACTTTACCGATCATCAGGGTTTCCGGACCGCCCAGCAGTTCCGGGATCACGAACTCGCCCACCACCGGGATGAACACCAGCATGCAGCCGGCGATGATGCCGTTCTTGGACAGCGGCACGGTGATTTTCCAGAAGCTGTTGAAGGTGCTTGAACCCAGGTCGGACGCTGCCTCCAGCAAGCTTGGATCATGCTTCACCAGGTTGGCGTACAGCGGCAGGATCATGAACGGCAGGTACGAATAGACGACACCGATGTACACCGCCAGGTTGGTGTTGAGGATCTGCAGCGGTTCGTCGATCAGGCCCATGCTCATCAGGAAACCGTTGAGCAGACCGTTGTTGCTGAGGATGCCCATCCACGCGTAGACCCGGATCAGGATCGCGGTCCAGGTCGGCATCATGATCAGCAGCACCAGCACGGTCTGCGTTTCCTTGCGGGCCGTGGCGATGCCGTAGGCCATCGGATAGCCGATCAACAGACACAGCAGCGTACTGAAGAACGCCATCTTCAACGAACCCAGGTACGCCGAGAGGTACAACTCGTCGTCGCCGAGCATCGCGTAGTTGCCCAGATTCAGCAGCAACTGCAGTTTCTGCTCGGCGTAGGTGTAGATCTCGGTGTACGGCGGGATGGCCACGTCCGCTTCGGCGAAGCTGATCTTCAGGACGATGAAGAACGGCAGCATGAAGAACAGGAACAGCCAGATGAACGGAACCCCGATGACCAGTTGACGGCCACCGGGAATTATTCGATTGAGCCGGCGTTTGAATTTGCGCATGTTCATGAGCGAAGTACCACGCCGCTGTCATCTTCCCAGTACACGTACACCTGATCGCCCCAGGTCGGACGTGCGCCACGGCGTTCGGCGTTGGCCACGAACGACTGCACCAGCTTGCCGCTCGGCAATTCGACGTAGAACACCGAGTGCCCGCCGAGGTAGGCGATATCGTGCACCTTGCCGCTGGACCAGTTGTATTCACAGGTCGGCATTTCGGCGGTGACCAGCAGTTTCTCCGGACGGATTGCGTAGGTCACGGACTTGTCCTGCACCGAGGTGCTGATGCCGTGGCCGACGTAGATCTGCCGGTCGAGGTCCTTGCAGGTGATGGTCGCGTGGCCTTCGGCGTCGTCGATCACTTCGCCTTCGAAAATGTTCACATTGCCGATGAATTCACAGACCAGACGGCTGGTCGGGGTTTCGTAGATGTCGATAGGACTGCCGATCTGGGCGATCCAGCCCAGATGCATGATCGCGATGCGCTCGGCCATGGTCATGGCCTCTTCCTGATCGTGGGTCACCATCACGCACGTCACGCCGACGCGCTCGATGATTTCCACCAGTTCCAGCTGCATCTGCGAACGCAGTTTCTTGTCCAGCGCGCCCATCGGCTCGTCGAGCAGCAACAGCTTCGGCCGCTTGGCCAGGGAGCGCGCCAGCGCCACACGCTGACGCTGGCCGCCGGACAACTGGTGCGGCTTGCGCTTGGCGTACTGGCTCATCTGCACCAGTTTGAGCATCTCGGCCACGCGGGCATCGATCTCGGGGGCCGGGATCTTGTCCTGCTTGAGACCGAACGCGATGTTCTGCGCCACGGTCATGTGCGGGAACAGCGCGTAGGACTGGAACATCATGTTGATCGGTCGCTCGTACGGCGGCATATCGGTGATGTCGACGCCGTCGAGGAAAATGCGCCCCTCCGTGGGCCGTTCGAACCCTGCCAGCATCCGCAGCAGAGTGGATTTGCCCGATCCCGAACCGCCGAGCAGGGCGAAGATTTCGCCCTTCTTGATTTCCAGGGACACATCGTCCACGGCAACCGTCTCGTCGAACTTCTTCGTGACCCGGTCGATTTTAACCAGCACCTGCTTGGGTGTCTGGTCGCCCTCGAGGGCTTTCTTATAGGCGCCGGAGGCAACTGCCATTTACGAAACTCCCAGAAAAAAAACAGTGCAGTTCGCCCACGCAAGACGAACCCAGGATGGTTTGCGCGTTATTTACCCGACTTGACCTTGGTCCAACTGCGGGTCATCAAACGCTGAATGTTCGGTGGCAACTCGATGGACACATAAGTCTTGTCGAGCACGGCCTGCGGTGGATAAACCGCTTCGTCGGTGCGGATGGACTGTTCCATCAGCTTGTCAGAACCCGGGTTGGGGTTGGCGTAACCGACGTAATCACTGACCTGGGCGATGACCTCAGGTTTCAGCAAATAGTTGATGAAGGCGTGGGCTTCCTTGACGTTCGACGAATCCTTCGGGATCGCCAGCATGTCGAACCAGAGCGCACCACCCTCCTTCGGAATCGAGTAGGCGATGTTTACGCCCTTCTTGGCTTCTTCGGCGCGATGCTTGGCCTGGAAGATGTCGCCGGAGAAACCGATGGCCACGCAGATATCGCCATTGGCCAGGTCGCCGATGTATTTCGAGGAATGGAAGTAGGTGACGTATGGGCGCACCGCCAGCAACTTGGCCGTGGCTTTCTCGTAATCCTTGGGATTGGTGCTGTTGGCATTCAGGCCCATGTAGTTGAGCACGGTCGGCATCATTTCATCGGCCGAATCGAGGAACGCGACGCCACAGCTGTGCAGCTTCTTGATGTTCTCCGGCTCGAACAGCACGCTCCAGGAGTCGATCCTGTCGACGCCGAGCACGGCCTTGACCTTGTCGACGTTGTAACCGATGCCGTTGGTGCCCCACAGGTACGGCACGGCGTACTGGTTGCCCGGGTCGTTCTGTTCCAGGCGTTTGAGCAGCACCGGATCCAGATTGGCGTAGTTCGTCAGTTGCGCCTTGTCGAGCTTCTGGAACGCGCCGGCCTTGATCTGTTTGCCGAGGAAGTGGTTCGACGGCACGACCACGTCGTAACCGGTACGCCCGGCGAGCAGTTTGCCTTCCAGGGTCTCATTGGAATCGAACACGTCGTAGACCGGTTTGATCCCGGTTTCTTTCTGGAAGTCGGTCAGAGTGTTCTCGCCGATGTAATCCGACCAGTTATAAATATGCACAGTACCGGCAGCCTGGGCACCGACAGCGAACGTCAGGCCGGCAGCGGCCAGCAGGGCATTGCGCAAGGAAGAAAAAATAGGCAAGTGGAGGTCCTCTAATTCAGTTGGGCCCAAGTTGCCCCGCACTGCATGACAGTCACGGTTGCCCGGCAACAAAACCGGCGCGCAACTTACCTTCGAAAAACCGTTGCAGCAAAACTTTCTGTCATTTAATTGCACCACTGGCCGCCCGGATGAAGGCGACGGCCAGCGGTGACGGCCTCAAACCGGCTTATTTGCCGGATTTGATCTTGGTCCAGCTGCGAGTCAATTCACGCTGGGTCGCCGCCGGCAGATCGGCGATGGCATACAGCTTGGCCTGCACGTCGGCTGGCGGGTAGATGCCCGGATCGCTGGTGATTTCTTTCTCTACCAGAGGTGTTGCAGCGGCGTTACCGTTCGGGAAACGTACGGCGTTGGTGATGCCGGCCATGACTTCAGGCTTCTGCAGGAAGTTCATGAACTTGTAGGCGCCTTCAACGTTTTCGGCATCCTTCGGAATGGCGACCATGTCGAAGAAGCTGCCGGCGCCTTCCTTCGGAATGGCGTAGCTGACTTTCACCTTGTCACCGGCCTCGGCGGCACGGGATTTGGCCTGCTGCACGTCACCCGAATAGCCGACCGCTACGCAGATGTTGCCGTTGGCCAGGTCCGAGATGTACTTGGAGGAGTGGAAGTAGGTGATCGAAGGACGAATCTTGAGGAACAGGTCCTCGGCTTTCTTGATGTCTTCTTTCTTCTGGGAGTCGGTTGGCAGGCCCAGGTAGTGCAGCGCGACCGGGAGCATTTCGGTCGGTGAATCGAGGAAGCTCACGCCGCAGCCCTTGAGCTTGGCGATGTTTTCCGGCTTCAGCAGCACGTCCCAGGAATCGATCTTGTCGACGCCCAGCGCAGCCTTGACCTTCTCCGGGTTGTAGCCGATGCCGATCGAACCCCACATGTACGGGAAGGCGTGTTTGTTGTCCGGGTCGCTGACCGACACGGCCTTGAGCAGGTCCTGGTTCAGGTTCTTCCAGTTGGGCAGCTTGGAGCGATCCAGTTCCTGGTACACGCCGGCCTTGATCTGCTTGGCCAGGAAGTTGTTCGAAGGCACGACGACGTCGTAGCCGGACTTGCCCGCCAGCAGTTTGGCTTCCAGCGTTTCGTTGGAATCGAATACGTCATAGACCACCTTGATCCCCGTCTCTTTCTCGAAGTTCGCGATGGTGTCCGGAGCGATATAGTCGGACCAGTTGTAGACGTGCAGCACTTTGTCGTCCGCGTGCACCGCGCCCGCCATCATGCCCGCGACGGACAGGGCCAGAAGTGTCTTGCCAGCAAACTTTTTACCTAATGCCTTCATGCGTCATGCTCCAAATTTTTCTTTTTTGAACCACTTTGTTCAGCGGCCGAACCCCGACAACTGGAACCGCGGCTAGTCTGGCAAGATACGAGGCGGTCTTTCAAGAAAAGACCAGCCTTTGCAAAGGCTCCGAGCGACAGCACGACAGTTCCATCGCTCAGAGCCTAGCACTTAGCCCTGCAATGCACTGAGGGTCAGGTCCAGGCACTTGCGGGCCTTGGTCACCAGCTCATCGATCTCCGCCTTGCTGATCACCAGCGGCGGCGCAATGATCATGGTGTCGCCCACGGCGCGCATGATCAGGCCGTTATCGAAACAGAACTGGCGGCAGATCATGCCCACACCCTTGCCTTCATAGCGCTTGCGAGTGGCTTTGTCCTGCACCAGCTCAATGGCCCCCAGCAGACCGACCCCGCGCACTTCCCCCACCAACGGGTGATCGTTCAGTTCGCGCAGACGCTTCTGCAAATACGGTGCCGTTTCTTCATGGGCGCGCTCGATGATTTTTTCTTCGCGCAGAATCCGGATGTTTTCCAGACCCACCGCCGCCGCCACCGGGTGCCCGGAATAGGTGAAGCCGTGGTTGAAATCGCCGCCCTCGTTGAGCACCTTCACCACCTCGTCACGCACGATCAGGCCACCCATCGGGATGTAACCGGACGTCAGGCCTTTGGCGATGGTCATCATGTGCGGCTTGAGGTCGTAGAAATCGCTGCCGAACCATTCGCCGGTACGGCCGAAACCGCAGATCACTTCGTCCGCCACGAACAGGATGTCGTACCTGGCGAGGATTTCCTTGATGCGCGGCCAGTAGGTGTCTGGCGGAATGATCACACCGCCCGCGCCCTGGATCGGCTCGGCAATGAAAGCACCGACGTTGTCGACGCCGACTTCCAGAATCTTCTCTTCCAGCTGATTGGCCGCCCAGATCCCGAACTCTTCCGGGGTCATGTCGCCGCCTTCGGCGAACCAGTACGGCTGGGCAATGTGGACGATACCCGGGATCGGCAAGTCGCCCTGTTCGTGCATATACGTCATGCCGCCCAGGCTGGCGCCGGCCACGGTGGAGCCGTGGTAGCCGTTCTTGCGGCTGATGATGACTTTTTTGTTCGGCTGGCCCTTGATCGCCCAGTAGTGGCGAACCATGCGCAGCATGGTGTCGTTGCCTTCAGAGCCCGAACCGGTGAAGAACACATGGTTCATGCCTTCCGGCGCGACGTCGGCGATCGCCTTGGCCAGTTCCAGCGCCGGTGGGTGCGCGGTCTGGAAGAACAGGTTGTAGTAAGGCAGTTCACGCATCTGTTTCGCGGCGGCATCGGCCAGTTCATCGCGACCGTAGCCGATGGCCACGCACCACAGGCCGGCCATGCCATCGAGGATCTTGTTGCCTTCGCTGTCCCAGAGGTACACGCCCTTGGCATTGGTAATGATCCGTGGGCCCTTCTCTTTCAGCTGTTTGAAGTCGCTGAACGGGGCCAGGTGGTGATCGCTGCTGAGGGTTTGCCACTCACGGGTTTGCGGGTTGTTGCTGGTCATGCCAATTCTCCTTGTTATCGGTGAAGGCGCGGCGTGCGTGCGCCGCGCCGGGCGTATCAGACGGCGAACAGCAGGTATTCGCGCTCCCACGAACTGATGACGCGCTTGAAGTTTTCATGCTCGGCCCGCTTGACCGCGACGTAGCCGGTGATGAAGTTCTTGCCCAGGTATTTCTCGATGGTGGCGCTCTTCTCCATGCGCTCCAGGGCGTCCTCGATGGTCAGCGGCAGGCGCAGGTTGCGGCGCTCGTAACCACGGCCCACCACCGGCGCGCTCGGGTTGATCCCCTCGATCATGCCGATGTAACCGCAGAGCAGACTCGCGGCAATCGCCAGATAGGGGTTGGCATCGGCGCCCGGCAGGCGGTTTTCCACCCGACGGTTCTGCGGGCCGGCATCCGGAACGCGCAGGCCCACGGTGCGGTTTTCCTCGCCCCACTCCACGTTCACCGGTGCCGAGGTATCCGGCAGGAAGCGGCGGAACGAGTTGACGTTCGGGGCGAACAGCGGCAACAGCTCCGGAATCAGTTTCTGCAGGCCACCGATGTGGTGCAGGAACAGCTGGCTCATGGTGCCGTCGTCATTGGAGAAGATGTTTTTGCCGGTCTCGATGTCGATGATGCTCTGATGCAGGTGCATCGCACTGCCCGGCTCGCCGGTCATCGGTTTGGCCATGAAGGTCGCGGCCACATCGTGTTTGAGCGCGGCTTCGCGCATGGTGCGCTTGAACACCAGGATCTGGTCGGCCAGGGACAGGGCATCGCCGTGACGGAAGTTGATTTCCATCTGCGCGGTGCCGTCCTCGTGGATCAGCGTGTCGAGGTCCAGTTCCTGCAGTTCGCACCAGTCGTAGACGTCTTCGAACAGCGGATCGAACTCGTTCGCCGCTTCGATGGAGAACGACTGACGACCGATTTCCGGACGCCCGGAACGGCCGACCGGCGGCTGCAACGGATAGTCGGGGTCGTCGCTGCGCTTGGTCAGGTAGAACTCCATTTCCGGCGCCACGATCGGCTGCCAGCCTTTGTCGGCATAGAGCTTCAGGACTTTCTTGAGCACGTTGCGCGGCGACAGCTCGATCGGGTTGCCTTGCTTGTCGTAAGTGTCGTGGATCACCTGGGCGGTCGGCTCGATGGCCCATGGCACCAGATACACGGCGCTTTGATCGGGACGGCAGACCATGTCGATATCGGCCGGGTCGAGCAGTTCGTAATAGATGTCGTCTTCGACGTAGTCGCCGGTCACCGTCTGCAGCAGAACGCTCTCTGGCAGGCGCATGCCCTTTTCGGCGATGAACTTGTTGGTCGGCGAGATCTTGCCCCGGGTGATGCCGGTCAAGTCGCTGATCATGCATTCGACTTCTGTGATCTTGTGGTCTTTCAACCAATCGGTGAGCTGGTCGAGGTTGTTGCTCATAAATGCCTCTGGGCTGTGTCTCCTGACAGGTGTCAGGCAGGTTTGACGCACGGGGCGTCGCGTTAAAGGGGGCTTGTTTGCGCGCAGTGCCGGCTTACGCCCGGCACCGCGCATGGACAATGAAGGAGGAGCTTACCTGCCCTTTACGCTGGCGTTGCATTTCCTGTGCACATCCAGAGTGTGCAGAATCACGGGCACGGCGAAGGACTCGGTACCGGCCGGGAGCAGGAAAGGGATCTATATTGAAAGGAGAAACACTGAAAGGGATGCCCATCCCCGCGTCCAGAATATCGGACGCCGGCGCCTGATCCGCCACGGACAAAGAGATCACCGGCAGAATGCGAGCCTGGTTGTCGGCTGCGCTGCGGACGGACGTGTCGCCACTGATGTGGTAAGCATGCAGACCGTACCGCACGGAGCAGTCGGTGACGCCGATTAACGGCAGGCGATACATGAAGCACCCCGGTATTATTGCTGTTATGGGTTTGACCCGAGCTTAGCCTTGTTCATTTTTTTACACAACACCCCCGTAAAAAATACAACACGGCCTGCTCAAGCCTGCGGGTGGCACGTCTTTCGCGGATAAAAAAATGCCCCAAAGTGCCCCATAAATGCCCTTGCCGCGCTTTTTCAGGGCAGAAAAGGCCTCGCTTGACTTCGGCATGCCGTTCGGGTTGACTGAAACCAGAAAAGATCAATGATTGATATTTTTAACAACAAAGGTGTTGCATCATGTCGGTACCCCCGCGTGCCGTTCAGCTTAACGAAGCGAACGCGTTCCTTAAGGAACATCCTGAGGTTCTGTACGTTGACCTTCTGATTGCGGATATGAATGGTGTGGTGCGCGGCAAGCGCATCGAACGCACCAGCCTCCACAAGGTTTACGAGAAAGGCATCAACCTGCCGGCCTCCCTGTTTGCCCTGGATATCAACGGTTCGACGGTGGAAAGCACCGGCCTGGGCCTGGACATCGGCGACGCCGACCGTATCTGCTATCCAATCCCCGGCACCCTGAGCAACGAACCCTGGCAGAAGCGTCCGACCGCGCAGCTGCTGATGACCATGCACGAACTCGAAGGCGACCCTTTCTTCGCCGACCCGCGTGAAGTGCTCCGTCAAGTTGTTGCAAAGTTTGACGAGCTTGGCTTGACCATCTGCGCAGCCTTCGAACTCGAGTTCTATCTGATCGATCAGGAAAACGTGAACGGCCGCCCTCAGCCGCCACGCTCGCCGATCTCCGGCAAACGCCCGCATTCGACCCAGGTCTACCTGATCGACGACCTCGACGAATACGTCGACTGCCTCCAGGACATTCTGGAAGGCGCGAAAGAGCAAGGCATCCCCGCCGACGCCATCGTCAAGGAAAGCGCCCCGGCGCAGTTCGAAGTGAACCTGCACCACGTCGCCGACCCGATCAAGGCCTGCGACTACGCGGTATTGCTCAAGCGTCTGATCAAGAACATCGCCTATGACCATGAAATGGACACCACTTTCATGGCCAAGCCGTACCCCGGCCAGGCAGGCAATGGTCTGCATGTGCATATTTCGGTTCTCGACAAAGCCGGCAAAAACATTTTTGCCAGTGAGGATCCCGAGCAGAACGCCGCACTGCGTCACGCGATCGGCGGTGTGCTCGAGACCCTGCCCGCGCAGATGGCTTTCCTCTGCCCGAACGTCAACTCCTACCGTCGTTTCGGCGCGCAGTTCTACGTGCCGAATTCGCCGAGCTGGGGTCTGGACAACCGCACCGTGGCCCTGCGCGTACCGACCGGCTCCGCCGACGCGGTCCGCCTGGAACACCGCGTTGCCGGCGCCGACGCCAACCCGTACCTGCTGATGGCTTCGGTGCTGGCGGGCGTGCATCACGGCCTGACCAACAAGATCGAGCCACCGGCCCCGACCGAAGGCAACAGCTACGAGCAAAACGAGCAGAGCCTGCCGAACAACCTGCGCGATGCCCTGCGCGAGCTGGACGACAGCGAAGTCATGGCGAAGTACATTGATCCGAAATACATCGACATCTTCGTCGCCTGCAAGGAAAGCGAGCTGGAGGAGTTCGAACACTCCATCTCCGACCTTGAGTACAACTGGTACCTGCACACCGTTTAAGCGGATTGCAGCAAATGAAAACGCCGTTGGCTGCTCAGCCCGCGGCGTTTTTTTATTGGCCTCTGTGGCAGAGATTCAAGCTCTGCGTACAATGCCCGCTGCCCCGCAGGAGACATTCATGACGCGTCCCGCCCCCGTCCGTAAACCCCGTGCCCGCAGTCAGGCGCGGATCGACTCGATACTCGACGCCGCGCGTACGCTGCTGGCCGCCGAGGGCGTGGCGAGCCTGTCGATCTACAGCGTTGCCGAGCGCGCGCAGATCCCGCCCTCCTCGGTCTACCATTTCTTCGCCAGCGTCCCGGCGTTGCTTGAAGGTCTGACGGCGGATGTACACGCGGCTTTTCGCGCTTGCCTGCAGGCACCGATCGATCACGACGCCCTGCGCGACTGGCGCGACCTGTCACGGCTGGTCGAACAACGGATGCTGGAGATCTACGACGAAGACGCCGCCGCCCGCCAACTCATCCTCGCGCAGCACGGCCTGACCGAAGTCACCCAGGCCGACCGCCAGCATGACCTCGAACTCGGCGACTTGATGCACAAACTGTTCGATCATCACTTCGAATTGCCGAAGCTGCCGGATGACGTCGATGTGTTCGCCCTGGCGATGGAGTTGGGCGACCGCGTCTACGCCCGCTCGGTGCAGCAGCATGGACAGATCACCCCGCGCATGGCCGAGGAAGGAATGCGCGTGTTCGATGCCTACATCGGGCTGTATCTGCCGCCCTATCTGCCCAAGCGAATACTCTAGCGCCGCACGCGACAGACACAAAAACCCCGAAGGGCTCACACCCTCCGGGGTTGTTTTTTACTCACAGGCTTACAACTTGGCGATGGACACCTCGGTGGATTTCACGAAGGCGATCACTTCGCTGCCGACCTCCAGTTCCAGCTCCTTGACCGAACGGGTGGTGATGACCGACGTGACGATGCCGGAGGCGGTCTGCACGTCGATTTCCGACAGCACGTCGCCGAGAACGATCTCCTTGATCGAGCCCTTGAACTGGTTGCGTACGTTGATGGCTTTGATAGTCATGGCATTGATTCCTGTCGTTTGCTTGAGTTATTGAGCCCAGCGCAGTTGCGCAGGCAAGGGTGAAACAGGTTCCGGCGCCGGCGGCTCGCCGGGCAGGGACAACACACGGTTGAGCACTTCGGTTTCCAGCGCGGCCAGCCGATGGGAGCCACGCACCCGAGGGCGCGGCAGTTCGACCTGCAGATCGAGACCGACTTCACCGTCCTCGATCAGAATCACCCGGTCGGCAATCGCCACCGCCTCGCTGACGTCGTGGGTCACCAGCAATACGGTGAAACCGTGCTGCTGCCAGAGACGCTCGATCAGTTGCTGCATCTCGATGCGGGTCAGGGCGTCCAGCGCACCCAGCGGCTCGTCGAGCAACAGCAGGCGCGGCTGATGAATCAGGGCCCGGGCCAGCGCCACACGCTGCTTCTGCCCGCCGGACAACGCCGCCGGCCACTCATTGGCACGATCGGCCAGGCCCACCGCCTCCAGCGCTTCCAATGCCTGCGGGCGCCAATTGCCTTTCAGGCCGAGCCCGACGTTATCGATGATCTTTTTCCACGGCAGCAGCCGCGCCTCCTGGAACATCAGCCGGGTATCTTCCCGGGCATCGCCGAGCGGCGCGGCACCTGCCAGCAGATCGCCGCCGGTGGGCTGGTCGAGGCCGGCGAGCAAACGCAGCAAGGTGCTCTTGCCGCATCCGCTGCGCCCGACCACAGCAACGAACTGCCCCGCCGGAATGTGCAGGTCGATAGCGCGCAGCACCTGCCGCGCGCCGAAGGTCTTTTGCAGGTTGCGCACCGCCAGCGGAATTCCGCGCAGCAAGCGTGGAGGTTGTTGAGCGGTCATGCCGCACCTCCTTTCGCCGCTTGATAGGCCGGATGCCAGCGCAACCACACGCGTTCAAGTCCACGGGCCGCAAGATCGGCCAGTTTGCCGAGCACCGCGTAGAGCAGAATCGCCAGCACCACCACATCGGTCTGCAAAAACTCCCGGGCGTTCATCGCCAGGTAACCGATGCCGGAACTGGCAGAGATGGTTTCCGCCACGATCAGCGTCAGCCACATGAAGCCCAGCGCAAAGCGCACGCCGACCAGAATCGAAGGCAATGCCCCCGGCAGAATCACCTGCCAGAACAGGCTGAAACCGGACAGGCCATAACTGCGCGCCATCTCCACCAGCGCCGGATCGACGTTGCGGATGCCGTGATAAGTGTTGAGGTAGATCGGGAACAACGTGCCCAGCGCCACGAGGAAAATCTTCGCCGACTCATCAATGCCGAACCACAGAATCACCAGCGGAATCAGCGCCAGGTGCGGCACGTTACGGATCATCTGCACCGAGCTGTCGAGCAGGCGCTCGCCCCACTTCGACAGACCGGTGATGAATCCCAGCACCAGGCCGATGCTGCCACCGATGGTGAAGCCCAACGCTGCGCGCCAGCCGCTGATCGCCAGGTGCGTCCAGATTTCGCCGCTGCGCACCAGGCTCACGCCGGCTTCGATCACGGCCACCGGTGCGGGCAGAATCCGCGTCGACAGCCAGCCCGCCGACACCGACAACTGCCACACCGCCAGCAGCAACACCGGCAACACCCAGGGCGCGAGGCTGTGGATAAATTTCTTCATGGCGGCGCCTCAGCTCTGGGACGCGGCTTTGGGAAGAATGTCGTTGGCCACCATCTCGCCGAACGGACTGACATAACCGGCGCTTTTCGGCAGTTCCGGGCGTTCGACGTCGAGGTGCGGGAACAGCAGCTCGGCCACCCGATATGATTCCTCAAGGTGTGGATAACCGGAGAAGATGAAGGTATCGATACCGAGCGCCGCGTACTCCTTAACCCGTGCCGCCACGGTCGGGCCGTCGCCCACCAGTGCCGTCCCGGCACCGCCGCGCACCAGACCGACGCCGGCCCACAGGTTGGGGCTGACTTCGAGGTTGTCGCGACTGCCTCCGTGCAGCGCGGCCATGCGCTGTTGACCGACCGAGTCGAAGCGCGCCAGCGAAGCCTGGGCACGCTTGATGGTGTCATCGTCCAGATGCGAAATCAGACGATCCGCCGCCTGCCAGGCTTCGGCGTTGGTTTCTCGTACGATCACATGCAGGCGGATGCCGAAGCGCACGGTGCGACCCAGCCTGGCGGCCTTGGCGCGAACCTGTTCGATCTTCTCGGCCACAGCCGCTGGCGGCTCGCCCCAGGTCAGCACCATTTCCACTTGTTCCGCTGCCAGATCCTGTGCGGCTTCCGAAGAGCCGCCGAAGTACAGCGGCGGACGCGGCTGCTGAAGTGGCGGATAGAGCAATTTGGCGCCCTTCACGCTGATGTGCTTACCGTCGTAATCCACGGTTTCGCCTTCCAGTACGCGGCGCCAGATCCGGGTGAATTCCACCGAAGCCTGATAACGCTCCTCGTGATCGAGGAACAGACCGTCGCCGGCCAGCTCTTCCGGATCGCCGCCGGTCACCAGGTTGAACAGCGCACGACCGCCGGACAGACGATCCAGTGTTGCCGCCTGACGCGCCGCCACCGTCGGGGAAATGATCCCTGGGCGCAAGGCGACAAGGAACTTCAGACGTTGAGTGACCGGGATCAGCGATGCCGCCACCAGCCACGAGTCCTCGCAGGAGCGGCCGGTGGGAATCAGCACGCCGCCAAAGCCCAGTCGATCCGCCGCTTGCGCGACCTGTTGCAGATAGCCGTGGTCAACGGCGCGGGCGCCTTCGGCGGTGCCAAGGTAATGGCCGTCGCCGTGGGTAGGCAGGAACCAGAAGATGTTGAGGCTCATGGAGTGGTCTCCTAGGGGATTCGATTTACCGGGCTTGGGTAACAGCGTTTTGGGCCACAGCGGCCGGTGGGGTCCAGATCACATCCTTGATGCTCAACGGCTTGGGAATCAGCTTGAGCTGGTAGAAGGTGTCGGCGATTTTCTGTTGTGCAGCGACCACTTCAGGGGTGAGGAACAACGCTCCATAGCCCTGGCGTTTCACCGAAGTCAGGGTGATGTCCGCCGGCAAGCCGAGCAGTGGCGCGACCTGTTGGGTGACGTCTTGCGGATTGGCTTTCGACCACTCACCGACGGCGCGCACTTCTTCCACGAGGGTCTTGATCACCTCGGGATGTTTCTGTGCGTAGGGTTTGGTCGCCAGGTAGAACTGGTGGTTGTCGACGATGCCTTTGCCGTCACGCAGGGTGTGTGCTTGCAGTTGTTGCTCGGCGGCGGCCTGGTACGGGTCCCAGATGACCCAGGCGTCGACGCTGCCGCGCTCGAACGCGGCGCGGGCATCGGCCGGTGGCAGGAATACGGTCTGAATGTCGGTGTACTTGAGGCCGGCGTCTTCCAGCGCACGCACCAGCAGGTAGTGGACGTTGGAGCCTTTGTTCAAGGCGACTTTCTTGCCCTTGAGATCCGCCACCGACTTGATCGGCGAATCTTTCGGCACGAGGATCGCCTCACTGTTGGGCGCGGGCGGCTCGTAGGCCACGTAGAGCAGGTCGGCGCCCGCCGCCTGAGCGAAGACCGGCGGGGTTTCGCCGGTGACGCCGAAGTCGATGGAACCGACGTTCAGGCCTTCCAGCAGTTGCGGGCCACCGGGGAATTCAGTCCACTGCACGTCGACGCCTTGGGCGGCGAGGCGTTTTTCCAGTGTGCCCTTGGCCTTGAGCAGCACCAGCGTGCCGTATTTCTGATAACCGATCCGCAGCGTCTCGGCCTGTGCTTGAGTGATGGCGCCGAAGGACACAGCCGCAGCAAACAGAGCGACCAGACCACGACGCAAAAATACAGTGCGCATAGCGCTCTCCTTTTTTGCTGTTGGGTTTTGGCTGCACCTGCTTGCCCGTTGGCGGGCGAGTAAGGCCAGTACTTCAAGTTTCGATGTGGCTCAAATGCTCCAGCGAGCACTCAACAAACGTTCGTTCAACAACCCCGGTTCCAGCGGCTTCGGCCGGCGGGCCATGGCACTGACAAACTGGTCCAGTGCCTCGTGCAGCCGCTGCTCCAGAGCTGGCGCCAACTGCGCCGCCGCACTGCCTTCGCCATAGGCGATCTGGCTGTCCTCGGCAAAAATCCCTTGCAGCATTTCCTGCGCCTTCAACGCCGACAGCACAGGCTTGAGGGCGTAATCGACCACCAGCATGTGGGCGATGCTGCCGCCGGTGGCCATCGGCAAAACGATCTTGTGACTCAAGGCACGTTCCGGCAGCAGATCCAGCAGGGTCTTCAGCGCGCCCGAGAACGACGCCTTGTAGACCGGCGTGGCGATCAGCAAGCCGTCGGCGTTTTCAATCTGTTGCAGCAGGTCGAGCACCTTCGGGCTGTTGAAGCGGGCATGGAGCAGGTCCTCGGCCGGGAAATCCCGTACCTGATAACTCACCACTTCCACCCCTTGCTGCTGTAACCAGCGTTGCGAGCGCTCCAGCAACACCCCGGAACGGGAGCGTTGACTGGGACTGCCACCGAGTGAGACGACCAGCATTCAGACAATTCCTTGCGCGTTACCGGCGATTCGCGGGTTGCGATCTCGCTTCAATGTCAGTGACCTTAACAGCTGATTAATATATCTATAAATCATATTTATTCATTTGGTTATTCTTTATGGAGATATACGTTTCACTTTTCTCCGGGCAAAAAAACAGGCCGTGAAAACGGCCTGAAACCCTGCATCGTGGTTTTTGCTGATCGCCCCCACGCAGAACTTGGGAACGATCCGAGGAAGGTTATTTGTTCGGCTGTGGCGTCAGGCGCAGGTACGGCTTGACCGCGCGGTAGCCCTTCGGAAAGCGCTGCTTGATTTCCTCTTCGTCCTTGAGCGACGGCACGATCACCACTTCTTCACCGTCCTGCCAGTTGGCCGGTGTGGCCACCTTGTAGTTGTCGGTGAGCTGCAGCGAGTCGATCACCCGCAGGATTTCGTGGAAGTTGCGCCCGGTGCTCGCCGGGTAGGTGATGGTCAGGCGGATCTTCTTGTTCGGATCGATCACGAACAGCGAGCGCACGGTCAGAGTGTCGCTGGCATTCGGATGGATCAGATCGTAGAGATCGGACACCTTGCGGTCGGCATCGGCCAGGATCGGGAAGTTGACGATCGTGTTCTGGGTTTCGTTGATGTCCTCGATCCACTTGTGGTGCGAATCCACCGGGTCGACCGACAGCGCGATGGCTTTAACGCCGCGTTTGCTGAACTCATCCTTGAGCTTGGCGGTGAAACCCAGCTCGGTGGTGCACACCGGAGTGAAGTCCGCCGGATGGGAAAACAGCACGCCCCAGCTGCTGCCGAGCCACTCGTGAAAACGAATCTTGCCGGCGCTGGAATCCTGTTCGAAATCGGGGGCGATATCGCCGAGTCTGAGGCTCATGGTGCTGCTCCTGATGAGTGGTTGGAGACCTCAACTGTAGCTCGGGATTTGCCATTCATAAAAAGAATAAATAACTAGATATCTAGATCATTTAAGAATATTAAACTTCTGTTCACTGGACGCTCGCCGGCAACGCACCGAACATCGGCCCCAAGGTTCGAGAAGGCCTTGAGTTGCTGTAAAGAGGGAAATGTCGGGAAAGGTCTACGGGGGTGGGCCGGACCCGAAACGCAAAAGCCCCGTCCGGCGCAATGCCGGACGGGGCTTTTCTACATCAACTGATCGAGCGCGCTATTACAGCAGCGGGATCGAGTAGCTGACGATCAGGCGGTTTTCATCCTGGTCGCGCTGACCCGGGATGTCGTTGCGCCAGGTAGCGTTCTTCCACATGAAGCCCAGGTTCTTGGCCGGACCTTCCGGAATCACGTAACCGATGGTCAGGTCGCGTTCCCACTCGGAAGCACCGTTGCCGTTCTCACGACGGTTGGAGCCCACAGTGTCGATGTCGCTACCACGCAGGTAGACCATACCGGCGGTCAGGCCTGGCAGGCCGACTTTGGCGAAGTCGTAGGAGTAGCGGGCTTGCCAGGTTTTCTCGCCGGCACGACCGAACTTCTGGATCTGCATGTCGGTAATGGTGTAGTTCGACGAGCCGTCGCCCTGGTTCAGCCATGGGAAGTCGGAGCTGCCATTGGAAACCTGGTAGCCGCCACCGAAGGTGTGACCTTCAACGGTGTACAGGAAAAGGCCGCTGTACAGATTGTTGTCGACAGGACCCTTGCCGCTGACGTTGCCGACATAGTTACCGTTGCTGAAGTAGGCAGAGTTGTTGCCGTTGGCGCCGTCGTCGGAGCTGTGGAAGTAACGGAGGTCAGACTTCAGCACGCCCGGGCCGATTGCCCAGTTGTGAACCAGACCCAGGAAATGTTGCTTGTAGAAGTCTTCCAGGTTGCCGTAGTAGTACTGGGCAGTCAGGTCCTTGGTGATCTTGTAGTCACCGCCGGCGTAGTAGAACTTGTTGCTGTTGGCGACACGAGCGTTGGCACCGCCAATGGACAGGTTCTCGTTGTTGCTGGAGTTACGACCTTTCACGGCTTCGATCTGACCGGCAACCAGAGACAGGTCCTTGATTTCGCCGGAAGTGATCTGGCCACCCTGCCAGGTCTGTGGCAACAGACGACCGTCGTTGGTCACGATGACCGGGTTCTTCGGCTGCAGGGTACCCAGCTTCAGTTCGGTCTGGGAGATCTTGGCCTTGGCGGTCAGGCCCAGGCTCGAGAAGTTGTCGACAGCTTCACCGTTGGACTTGCTCGGAAACACGGTGCCGCCGTAGGAAGTCGAGGTTGCACCGTTGGTACCGCCGCCCGAATCAAGACGAATCCCCAGCAGACCGATGGCATCCAGGCCGAAACCTACAGTGCCCTGGGTGTAACCGGAGGTGAAACGCAGGTCGAAGCCCTGGCCCCACTCTTCGTTCTTGCTCTGTACACCGGAAGCCGTTCTGGCAGCGCTGTCACGGTTGTCAGTGTTGATGTAGAAGTTACGCAGGCCCAGGGTGGCCTTGCTGTCTTCGATGAAACCGGCTGCGCCTGCCTGCTGCGCAATAACCCCTACCGCCACGGCCAGAGCCAGGGTGGACTTGTTCATGTATCGCTCCTCTCGTTTCTAATTCTTGTGTTCCTGGTCCGGGGTCTGTCGCCCCTGGATCCTAAGATGCGCGATTAGCGCCAGACCGTGACTGACAAGTCAATCGCAACCTTGTGTGTCTACGACCAAGGTCTAATCGCAGTTATTCGGTCCTTGCAGGGTAGAGACTTCCAGATAAATCCAAAAAGAATTTATTTATACTTTTTAATACCCTTCAGGAATATAGCCAACAGCGGCCATCCGTACCGGGATACAGCGTATCGGCGACTAAGCTCATTCCTAAATGGTATTTGTGAGCCTTTTTTTAGATCGATTAGCTTTGGCGAAACCCCGATTCGTCAAACCCTATCGAAAAGGCGACGCCATCATGGCCAAACGCGCACTATCTAGTCAATTTGTTACAGTTTGTGTGTCAGCGCTGATTTCTTTTTCTGTCCATGCTTCCAGTCTCACTGTTGGCTACCAGACCGGCATCGATCCAAGCAAAGTCCCCCAGGCCGACGGCGTTTACGAAAAGACCATAGGCGAAAAAATCGACTGGCGCCGCTTCAACAGCGGTCCGGAAGTAGTGACAGCCATCGCCTCCGGTGACGTCCAGATCGGCAACCTCGGCTCCAGCCCGCTGGCCGCCGCCGCTTCACGCAATCTGCCGATCGTCGCATTTATCGTTTCGGCGCAGATCAATGCCGCCGAAGCGCTGGTGGTGCGCAATGGCAGTGGCATCGACAAACCGGAAGATCTGGTGGGCAAGGCCATCGCCACACCCTTCGTGTCCACTTCCCACTACAGCCTGCTCGGCGCACTCAAGCACTGGGGCCTGGATGCCTCGAAAGTCAAAGTGGTGAACCTGCAACCTGCAGAAATAGCGGCGGCCTGGAAACGTGGCGACATCGATGGCGCCTTCGTCTGGTCGCCGGCGCTGGGTGAAATCCGCAAGACCGGCAAGACCCTGACCGATGCCGCGCAGGTCGGCCAGTGGGGTGCTCCAACCTTCGAAGTCTGGGTCGCGCGCAAGGACTTTGCCGAGAAGCATCCGGAGGTAGTGGCCAGATTTGCCAAGGTGACCCTGGACTCGTTCGCCGACTATGCCGCTCATAAAGACAGCTGGACGGCCGACTCGGAGCCTGTGCAGAAAATCGCCAAACTGACCGGTGCCAATGCCGCCGACGTCCCGGAATTGCTCGCGGGTTCGGCGTTCCCCGATGCCAGGACACAACGGACCGCAGCGCTCCTGGACGGTGGTACCGCGAAGGCGATTGGCGAGACGGCGAAATTTTTGAAGGAACAAGGCAAGGTCGAAAGCGTATTGCCCGATTACTCGCCGTATGTCAGTGCGAAGTTTGTAACCGAATAAACGCTATCGCGAGCAGGCTCGCTCCCACACAGGCTCAGTGAACCTTGTGGGAGCGAGCCTGCTCGCGATGAGGGCACCACGTTACAGAGATTTTTCGAAAATCTTCGAATTGCGCTGATAGTTGTACAGAGAAGCCCGGGCCGCCGGCAGGCGCTCGACGCTGCTCGGTTCGAAGCCGCGCTCGCGGAACCAGTGAGCGGTGCGGGTGGTGAGGACGAACAGCGTCTTCAGGCCCTGCGCCCGGGCACGGGTCTCGATGCGCTCCAGCAGTTCATCGCCGCGTCCGCCATGGCGATACTCGGGATTCACCGCCAGGCACGCCAGCTCGCCGGCATCGGAGTCGGCAATCTGATAGAGCGCTGCGCACGCGATGATCATCCCTTCGCGCTCGACCACGCTGAACTGCTCGATCTCGCGCTCCAGCACTTCACGGGAGCGGCGTACCAGAATCCCCTGCTCTTCCAGCGGACTGATCAGGTCGAGCAGACCGCCGACGTCTTCAATCGCCGCTTCGCGCACCAGTTCGAATTGCTCCTGGGCCACCAGCGTACCGCCACCGTCGCGGGTGAACAGTTCGGTCAGCAGTGCGCCGTCCTCGGCATAACTGACGATATGGCTGCGCGCCACACCGCCACGACAGGCTTCAGCGGCGGCATCCAGCAGTTCTGCCTGATAGTTGCTGCCCAGACGCTGCAAATGCGCCGGCACTTGTTGCGGGCGCAGTTCGCGCACCAGTTTGCCGTTTTCGTCGATCAGGCCGAGGTCAGCGCCAAACAGCAGCAGTTTGTCGGCTCCCAGATCGATGGCGGCGCGAGTGGCGACGTCCTCGCAGGCCAGGTTGAAGATCTCACCGGTCGGCGAGTACCCCAGCGGCGACAGCAGCACAATGGAACGCTCGTCGAGCAGGCGGTTGATACCCTTGCGATCGACCCGGCGCACTTCGCCGGTGTGGTGATAGTCGACACCTTCCAGCACGCCGATCGGCCTTGCCGTCACGAGATTGCCGCTGGCCACCCGCAGGCGCGAGCCCTGCATCGGCGACGAGGCCATGTCCATCGACAGCCGCGCTTCGATGGCGATGCGCAACTGGCCGACCGCATCGATCACGCACTCCAGCGTGGCAGCATCGGTGATGCGCATGCCGTGGTGGTAATGCGGGGTCAGGCCGCGCGCGGCGAGGCGCGTTTCGATCTGCGGACGGGAACCGTGAACCAGCACCAGCCGCACGCCGAGGCTGTGCAGCAGCACGATGTCATGGACGATGTTGCCGAAATTCGGATGCTCCACGCCGTCGCCGGGCAGCATGACGACGAAGGTGCAGTCGCGGTGGGCATTGATATAAGGAGACGCGTGACGAAGCCAATTGACGTATTCGGGCATGAACCTGGGCCTGTAATAAATAGCAGCCGGAAAAGGGGCGAAACGGAAAACGCACAGCGGGCTGATGGTTATCGTCGGAACAGGCTTGGCGACACGCGCGCTCTCCTCATGAATACGGGTTGGCAGGACGGCAATTTATACAGCTTTGAGACAGTAATGTTCGATCAACCGCCGTAATAGATGCACGGTAGGCTGCAAACGTGACATTTCAAGGTACTCGTCCGGCTGGTGAGCACAGGCGATGTCGCCGGGGCCGAGTACGATGGTTTCGCAACCAAGGCGCTGAAGATAAGGCGCTTCGGTGCCGAACGCTACCGCTTCGGCCGAGTGGCCGGTGAGTTTTTCGGCCATTCGCACCAGTTCGGCGTCCTCGGACTGCTCGAACGGCGGCACTTCAGGGAATAACGGCGCGTAATCGATCTTCACCCGATGCCGTTCGGCGACCGGATTGAGCTTGCGCAGGATCTCGGCCCGCAGCACTTTCGGGTCCATGCCCGGCAGCGGTCGCAGATCGAACTCCAGCGAACACTGGCCGCAGATGCGGTTGGGATTGTCGCCACCATGGATGCAGCCGAAGTTCATGGTCGGCTGCGGCACGCTGAACTGCGGGTTGTTGAATTCCCGCTGCCACAGCAGGCGCAGGCCGCGCAGCTCGCCGATGGCATCGTGCATGGCTTCGAGGGCGCTGTGCCCCAGGCGCGGATCCGACGAATGGCCGCTCTGCCCGAGGATATCGATGCGTTCCATCATGATGCCCTTGTGCATGCGAATCGGCTTGAGCCCGGTCGGCTCACCGATCACCGCTGCCCGACCCAGCGGTTGCCCGGCTTCGGCCAGCGCCCGGGCGCCGGACATCGAACTTTCTTCATCGCAGGTGGCGAGAATCAGCAACGGCTGTTTGAACGGCTGGTCGAGCAACGGCTGCACGGCTTCGATGATCAGGGCGAAGAAGCCTTTCATGTCGCAACTGCCGAGGCCGACCCAGCGGCCGTCGACTTCAGTGAGTTTCAGCGGGTCGGTTTTCCACAGCGCATCGTCGTAAGGCACCGTGTCGCTGTGCCCGGCCAGCACCAGCCCGCCGGGGCCGCTGCCAAAGCTGGCGAGCAGGTTGAACTTGCCGGGGCTGACCTGCCGGATATCGCAGCCAAAACCCAGGTCGCCGAGCCATCCGGCGAGCAGATCGATCACCGGCCGGTTGGATTGATCCAGATTCGGTTGGGTGCAACTGACCGACGGCACGGCGATCAGTGCAGCGAACTGGTCCTGCATGGATGGCAAAGGCATCGCTGACTCCAACTCCCGGATTGAAGTCCATCATAGAACCATCCGGCGACAGGAATAAACCGCCACAAGGCGTAGGAAGGTTCAGTCCTGTACACTGCACGGCCTTGGCAGCCACACATTCCCCGGCTGCGCTCCCGATCCTGGATTTTCCGGCCATGCAGAAAGAAACCGAAATCAAACTCCGCGTCAGCCGCGAAACCCTCGCCGCCCTGCGCGAGCACCCTCTCCTGAAAAAACGCAACAAAAGTGGCTGGGAACGCCGTGAGTTGATGAATCAGTACTTCGACACGCCCGAACGCGACCTGGCCCGAGCCAAAGTCGCCCTGCGCCTGCGCAAGGACGGCGAAGAAGTGATCCAGACCCTCAAGACCCGCGGTCAGAGCGTTGCCGGTCTGTCCGAGCGTAACGAGTACGACTGGCACCTGCCCAAAGCCAAACTCGATGTGAAGAAACTCGACGGCGAATGCTGGCCCGCGTCCCTTGCCGACCTGGACAAGAAAACCCTGAAACCCATCTTCACCACCGACTTCGTCCGCGAGCGTGCCGAAATCGCCTGGGGGCGCGGCAAGACCAAAGTGGTCATCGAAGCTGCGCTGGACCTGGGCCACGTGGTGGTCGGCAAACAGAAAGAAGAAATCTGCGAGCTGGAACTGGAACTGCGCGAGGGCGAACCTGCCGCGCTGCTGGAGCTGGCCGCCGAACTGGCCGAAACCCTGGCCCTGATGCCGTGTGATATCAGCAAGGCCGAGCGCGGCTATCGTCTGTACGACGCCAACAGCTATTCGCTGAGCCTGCCGGCGCCGGCCATCACCGCCGAAACCCCGCTGGACGACGCTTTCGCCGCCCTGAGCTGGCACTTGCTCGGCAGCAGCCAGCGTCTGGCCGAACAGTATCGTTTCAACGGCCACTGGCGCCTGCTGCAGGACTGGGTCGAGAACCTCGCTGAAATGCGCGCCCTGCTCAGCAGCCTCGGCCAGGCCGCACCGCGTCAGTCGACCCACGATCTGCGTGTGGCACTGGATGCGTTGCTGGAAGACTGGCGTCCGCTGGTACAGGTGGGTCTTGAAGACGAAGACGTGCGCAAAGCCGCACCGGAGCAATTTCTCGAAGAACTGGAAGACCCGCGCTGGGGCCTGTTCTCGCTGAACGCGTCTCGCTGGTTGCTGGCCCGCACCTGGGCTGCCGACCGCAACACGCGTGGCAATCGCCAGGGTGCCGCGCAGTTGCAAAGCTGGCTGCCGCGCCTGCTGGGCGAAGAAGCCACTTCGCTGCAATTGCAGCGTTATCAGCAGCAACCGGAAGATCTGGCCGAGCAACTGCCGCGCATCGAACGCATCCAGGTCTGGCTGCACCACGCGCGCAACGTGCTGGAGATCCCGGAAATGGACCGGCTGTACGGTGAGCTGAACAAACTGGCGCAACTGGCCAACGAGCCGACCATCACCGATGAACTGCTCGATGCGCGCAAGCATCAGGCGATTGCGGTTTATCAGAATCGTGCCTGGAAAACGCTGCTGCGCCTGTAATCCCCGACAACAGAAACTGTGGCGAGGGCGCTTGCTCCCTCGCCACAAAGGCATTCAGCGCAATACCGGCAAACTCGTCGTCGACTTGATCTCCGACAACGCCACAATCGAGTTCACTTCCTGAATTCCCGGCACCAGTGACAGCTTTTCGAAGAAGAACCGCTCATACGCCTCGATGTCCGCCGCGACGATGCGCAACATGAAATCCACCGCTCCCATCAGCACATAACACTCCAGCACTTCGGGAAAGCCGCGAATCGCCTCGGTGAATTCGGTGAAGTTCGAACGACCGTGGGCGTTGAGTTTGATTTCGGCGAAGATCTGCGTGTTCAGGCCGATTTTCTTGCGATCGAGCAAGGTCACCTGACCCCGAATGATCCCCTCCTCCTTCATCCGTTGAATCCGTCGCCAACACGGCGACTGCGACAGGCCCACCTGCTCGGCGATCTGTGCGCTGGACAGGGAAGCGTCCTCTTGCAGCAAGGCGAGAATGCGTCGGTCGTAGCTGTCCAGCTCGCTTTGCATAAACAATCCTCAAAAAAAGTATTTGGTGAACTGGCTATTCATTACGGCCGCCAGATCAGCTCATCTTAGACAAGAAATGCCCGGTCTCGAATGTAAAAATTTCTGCACTCATTCCGGAGATCTGTCATGCCGCACCTTGAAGCCGTCAACACCCCGGCGCCCCGTACCGATGTGTGGAACGTCAGCAACGCTCATTGCCTTGCGCAGTACCAGATACTGGCCGAGGCCGAACCGGATTTGCTGGTGCGGGTCCTGAATCTGTTCGCCCTGCAGTTCCTCACCCCGGAACAGGTCAATGTCCAGCGTCTGGACGACCTGCTGTCCATCGACATCATCATGGGTGGCCTGAGCTGGCATCGCGCCGGGGTGATCGCGGAAAAACTTCGTAACCTGATCAGCGTGTGTTCGGTGAATCTGCAAAACCCCGATGCGGCGTGGGGTGCGCCGACTCAGGCGGCCGGCTGAAAAAAGCAGAAACGCCTTCGTCGGGTAGTGGCCCAACGGTCGGCGGGGCCGCGACTATCCTTTGCGGACTGTCGTTCAAAAGGAGCCCGCATGTCCGTTCAACTTGCCACTCAGGACCGCTGGCTGGATCTCAATGATGTATTGCGTGAACTGGTCGCTCAGGGCTTCATCAGCCAGGACTCCGCCGAACACGCGCTGAACGCCCGTCGTCGGCAGGCGACCCTCGGTCAGATGCATCCGCTGGAGTTCATCGCCGGCCAGCAGCTCGACGACCTCAGCCGTCCGGGCAAACACCTGGACCTCGAAAGCCTGACCCTGTGGCTGGCCCAGCAGGCCGGCCAGCCATACCTGCGGATCGATCCGCTGAAGATCAACGTCGCCGCCGTCACGCCGCTGATGTCCTACGCCTTCGCCCAGCGCCACAAGATTCTTGCGGTGTCGGTCGACCGCGATGCGGTGACCGTCGCCAGCGCCCAGCCTTATGTCACGGGCTGGGAAGCCGATCTGACCCACGTCCTGAAACTGCCGGTCAAACGGGTGGTGGCCAACCCGGCGGACATCCAGCGCTTCAGCGTCGAGTTCTTTCGCCTCGCCAAGTCGGTCAGCGGCGCCAGCAACGCTGACCAGCCGGGCAGCAACCTCGGTAACTTCGAACAACTGCTCAACCTCGGCGCCAGCGATCAGGAGCCGGACGCCAACGACGCGCACATCGTCAACATCGTCGACTGGCTGTTCCAGTACGCCTTCCAGCAACGGGCCAGCGATATCCACATCGAGCCACGGCGCGAGCAAGGCACGGTGCGCTTTCGCATCGACGGTGTGCTGCACAACGTCTATCAGTTTCCGCCACAGGTGACGATGGCCATCGTCAGCCGCCTGAAAAGCCTCGGTCGGATGAATGTCGCCGAAAAGCGCAAACCCCAGGACGGCCGGGTCAAGACCAAGACGCCGGACGGCGGTGAAGTGGAACTGCGCCTGTCGACCCTGCCCACCGCCTTCGGCGAAAAAATGGTGATGCGGATCTTCGACCCGGAAGTACTGC
Source organism: Pseudomonas sp. BW7P1 (assembly GCF_024981055.1). NCBI lineage: Bacteria > Pseudomonadati > Pseudomonadota > Gammaproteobacteria > Pseudomonadales > Pseudomonadaceae > Pseudomonas > Pseudomonas sp. BW7P1. Next base: position 6,021,073 of record NZ_CP103374.1, read on the forward strand.
TCAAGGATTTCGACCAGCTCGGGTTTTCCGCCGACGACCTGCGCCGCTGGCAGGACATGACCCGCCAGCCCAACGGCATCATTCTGGTGACCGGCCCGACCGGTTCGGGCAAGACCACCACGCTGTACACGACCCTGAAAAAACTGGCGACCGCGGAGGTCAACCTTTGCACCATCGAGGACCCGATCGAGATGGTCGAGCCGGCCTTCAACCAGATGCAGGTCCAGCACAACATCGACCTGACCTTCGCCTCCGGCGTACGGGCACTGATGCGGCAAGACCCGGACATCATCATGATCGGCGAGATCCGTGACCTGGAAACCGCCGAAATGGCGATCCAGGCCGCATTGACCGGACACCTGGTACTCTCGACCCTGCACACCAACGACGCGCCGAGCGCCATCAGCCGCCTGCTGGAACTCGGCGTGCCGCATTACCTGATCAAGGCCACGGTGCTTGGCGTCATGGCCCAGCGCCTGGTGCGCACGCTGTGTCCGCACTGCAAGGCGCCGCTGCCGGTCGCCGAAGAGGACTGGCAAACCCTGACCCGGCCATGGCAGGCACCGCTGCCGGGCAACGCACAACGGGCCATCGGTTGCCTGGAGTGCCGCGATACCGGTTATCACGGGCGCGCCGGCGTCTACGAAATCATGCAACTGACCGACAGCCTCAAGGCGATGATCAGCCCGGATACCGATCTGACCGCGCTTCGGCGTCAGGCCTTCAAGGAAGGCATGCGCAGCCTGCGACTGTCCGGTGCGCAAAAAGTCGCGGCGGGGGTGACGACCATCGAGGAGGTGCTGCGGGTGACACCGCAGAGCGAGCAGAAGTAATCCGGCACGGAACCGGATCGACGAAATGGCGATCCAACCCGTTATTCAACACCAGTGGAGTCACCCCTCATGCGTCTCAAACTTGCTGTCGCCACCCTCGCCCTGCTGTCTCTGCCCGTCGGTTCGGCAATGGCCGACAGCTTTTGGCGTAACGTCATTTCATCCGGCGCCACCACCGGCTCGACGTACCTGACCTTCAAGGATCACAAGCTGATCGTCGCCGCCCAGGACGACGCCGGCAGTTTCGTCGCCAGCGATGGCGGTATCCGTGGCCCGTACCTGGAAGCCGCCATGCAGAAAGTCCGCGCCGACAACCCTGGCTTGCAGGCCACGGACATGGAACTGGCGAACGCGATCCTGGCGAAGAACGCCGTAGCTTCGGAATAAACCTGTCGCCCACAAAAATGCCGCTCACACGAGCGGCATTTTTTTGCCCGCCGATCAGCGGTAATCGTCCACCGGCACACAGGCGCAGAACAGGTTGCGGTCGCCATAGACGTTGTCCACCCGATTCACCGCCGGCCAGTACTTGTGCGCCCTGGTGTGCGCATCCGGCGTGATGCCCTGCTCGATGCTGTAAGGCCGCTCCCAGACGCCGGTGACATCGGCCAGCGTATGGGGCGCCCGCTTGAGCGGGTTGTCCTCGGCCGGCCAGTTGCCGTTCTGCACTTCGGTGATTTCCGCACGGATGCTCAGCATCGCGCCGATGAAGCGGTCAAGTTCAGCCTTGGACTCACTCTCGGTCGGCTCGACCATCAGCGTGCCCGGCACCGGGAACGACATGGTCGGCGCGTGGAAGCCGTAATCCATCAGGCGCTTGGCGACGTCTTCCTCACTGATGCCGGTCTGCGCTTTCAGGGGTCGCAGGTCGAGAATGCATTCATGGGCCACCCGATCATTGCGCCCGGTGTAGAGCACGGGAAAGGCACCGGACAAATGCTGCGCCAGGTAATTCGCCGCGAGAATCGCCACTTCGCTGGCGTCCGCCAGTTGCGGCCCCATCATGGCGATGTACATCCAGCTGATCGGCAAAATGCTCGCACTGCCCCAGGGTGCTGCGCTCACCGCGCTGTTCTGCGGTTGCGGCCCGTCGATCGGCACCACCGGATGATTGGCGACGAATGGCGCCAGATGCGCACGCACGCCAATCGGCCCCATGCCCGGACCGCCGCCACCGTGGGGTATGCAAAAGGTCTTGTGCAGGTTCATGTGCGACACATCGGCGCCGATATCTGCCGGCCGCGCCAGCCCGACCTGGGCATTGAGGTTGGCGCCATCCATGTACACCTGACCGCCGTGCCTGTGGATAACGTCGCAGATTTCGCTGATGCCTTCCTCGTAAACACCGTGGGTCGACGGATAGGTCGCCATCAGGCACGACAATTTGTCACCCGCCTCGGCAGCCTTGGCCTTCAAATCCTCCAGATCGACGTTGCCCGCCTCGTCGCACTCGACGATCACCACCCGCATCCCGGCCATCTGCGCCGAGGCCGGGTTGGTGCCATGGGCCGAGGACGGAATCAGGCAGATGTCGCGCCCGCCCTGCTGACGGCTTTCGTGGTATTTGCGGATGGCCAGCAACCCGGCGTACTCGCCCTGAGCCCCGGAATTGGGCTGCATGCAGATCGCGTCGAACCCGGTGATCGCACACAGCCAGCGCTCCAGCTCTTCGATCATCAGCGTGTAACCGACCGCCTGCTCCCGGGGCACGAACGGGTGCAGATTGGCGAACTGCGGCCAGGTGATCGGGATCATTTCGCTGGTGGCGTTGAGTTTCATGGTGCAGGAGCCCAACGGGATCATCGACTGGTTGAGCGCCAGATCCTTGTTCTCCAACTGCTTCAGGTAACGCAGCATCTCGGTTTCGCTGTGATGGGCGTTGAACACCGGGTGGCGCAGATACGGCGAGTTGCGTTGCAGGTTCTCGGGAATTCCGCAAACCAGCGCTTCGGCATCGAGTTCTTCGACGTTGAGCCCATGATCGACACCCAACAGCACATCGAACAGTTTGCCGACGGTGCGCTCGTCACAGGTTTCATCCAGACTCAGACCCAGGTGACCGCGACCGAGAATGCGCAGGTTGATCTGCGCAGCCTGAGCGCTTTCGATGATCGCGGTCTGCGCGCCGCCGACGTCCAGGGTCAGCGTGTCGAAAAACTGCTGGTTGATGCGTTTGATACCGTGACGCTCGAGGCCGGCAGCGAGGATGCAGGTCAGCCGATGGACTCGCTGGGCAATACGTTTCAGCCCTTCCGGACCGTGATACACCGCGTAGAAACCGGCGATGTTGGCCAACAGCACTTGAGCGGTGCAGATGTTCGAATTGGCCTTCTCCCGGCGAATGTGCTGCTCGCGGGTCTGCAGGGCCATGCGCAACGCCACGTTGCCCCGCGCGTCTTTAGAGACACCGATGATGCGCCCGGGAATCGCCCGTTTGTATTCCTCGCGACTGGCGAAAAACGCCGCATGCGGCCCGCCGTACCCCATCGGCACACCAAAGCGCTGGGATGAGCCGAACACCACATCGGCGCCCAGTTCACCCGGCGGCGTCAGCAACAACAGACTCAGCAGATCGGCTGCCACGCAAGCCAGCGCCTGTTGCGCGTGCAGATGATCGATCAACGGACGCAGATCGCGGACCTCGCCGTGGGTGTCTGGGTATTGCAGCAGTGCGCCGAACACCTGATGTTGCTTCAAGTTATCCACAGCGTCGACGATCAGCTCGAAACCGAAGCCTTCGGCGCGAGTCCGGACTACGGAAAGGGTTTGTGGATGACAGTTTTCATCGACGAAAAACAGATTGCTCTTCGACTTCGCCACACGCTTGGCCAGCGCCATGGCTTCGGCAGCTGCGGTGGCCTCATCGAGCAGCGAAGCATTGGCCAGCTCCAGACCGGTGAGGTCGATGGTCAGTTGCTGGAAATTGAGCAACGCTTCGAGCCGGCCCTGGGCGATCTCCGGTTGATACGGCGTGTAGGCGGTGTACCAGCCGGGATTTTCCAGCACATTGCGCAGAATGACCGTCGGCGTGAGAGTGCCGTGATAGCCCATGCCGATCAGGCTGGTCCAGACCTGATTCTGTTCGGCGTACCCGCGCAGTTTTGCCAGCGCAGCCTGTTCGTCCAGCGCGGGCGGCAGGTCAAGCTCACGATTGAGTCGGATCGCGGGCGGAACGGTCTGCTCGATCAGTTCGATCCGGCTGCCCAGGCCCAGGCTGTCGAGCATGGCCTGCTGTTCGGCGGCATCGGGGCCGAGGTGCCGGCGCAGGAAGGCATGGGGGTCGCGTAACTGGCTCAAGGACGGCAACTGGGACATGACGGGCTCTCTCCTGGCTGGCGCTCGGCGTCAATGCAACACGGTCAAACCAGCATAGCAGTCGATGCCGTCGCGGACGGCTTGGCGGCGGGTGATCGAACGGGGCATGCTGTGGCACCAGCAACACGTGCCCAACCCTTGGATGATCGAGTCCTCATGAGCCAACTGCCGTTTCTGCCGTTTTCCAAACCTGTTATCGACGAAGCCACCATCGCCGCCGTCGGCGACGTCCTGCGTTCCGGCTGGATCACCAGCGGGCCGAAGGTCCAGGCCTTCGAAGCGCAACTGTCGGAGTATTTCGGCGGGCGCCCGGTGCGCACCTTCAACTCCGGCACCTGCACCATGGAAATCGCCCTGCGCATCGCCGGCATCGGACCGGGTGACGAAGTGATCACCACGCCGATCTCCTGGGTCGCCACCGCCAACGTGATTCTTGAAGTGGGCGCCACCCCGGTGTTCGCCGACATCGACCCGGTCACGCGCAACATCGACCTGGATAAACTGGAAGCGGCCATCACGCCGCGCACCAAAGCGGTCATCCCGGTCTACCTCGCCGGGCTGCCGGTGGACATGGAGCGCCTGTACGCCATCGCCAAAAATCACAACCTGCGCATCGTCGAAGACGCCGCCCAGGCCCTCGGTTCGAGCTGGAACGGCCAGCGCATCGGTGCCAGCGGCGACTTCGTGTCGTTCAGCTTCCAGGCCAACAAGAACGTGACCTGCTCCGAAGGTGGTTGCCTGGTGCTGAACACGCCCGAGGAAGCACGTCTGGCGGAGAAATATCGCCTGCAAGGCGTCACCCGCACTGGCTTCGACGGTCTGGATGTCGATGTACTCGGCGGAAAATTCAACATGACCGACGTCGCAGCGACCATCGGCCTCGGCCAGTTCGCCCACATCGAAGCCCTCACTGCCCATCGTCAGGAACTGGCGCGTCATTACTTCAAGTGCTTTGGCGACGACTTCGAAGCCACATACGGCGCGCAACTGCCGCCGGCCGATTTCACCAACAGTAACTGGCACCTGTTCCAGCTGGTATTGCCGGAGCGCAAGGACGGCTTGCCGGCGCGGGCCACGTTCATGGAGCAGATGCAGGCGCTGGGTATCGGCATCGGATATCACTATCCGCCGATCCACTTGCTGAGCCTGTACCGTGAGCGCGGTTTCAAGGAGGGCATGTTGCCGGTGGCCGAGCGGGTCGGACGGCTGATCGTGTCGTTGCCGATGTTCACCGCGATGACCAAAGCCGATGTCGAGCGCTCGGTGGCGGCGGTCAAAGCGGTGCTGGGCAACGCCTGAGCCATCCCCGATAAAAAGGCTGTGTTCAGAAAAAAGCCCCGACGGATCGGGGCTTTGCGGTGCTGCGTGAAACTTATTCGCCGATGGATTTCCTGTAGGCATCGGCGTCGAGCAGCTTGTCCAGCTCGGACTTGTCGCTTGGCTTGAGCTTGAAGATCCACGACTCATACGGTTCTTCGTTCAGCAGTTCCGGTGAATCCGCCAGTTCCTCGTTGACCGCGATCACTTCGCCGCCGACCGGGGCGTAGATGTCGGAAGCGGCCTTGACCGATTCCACAACACCCGCCGCATCACCGGCAGCAAACACCTTGCCGACTTCAGTCAGCTCGACGAACACCACGTCGCCCAGCGCTTGCTGTGCGTGATCGCTGATGCCCACGGTGACGGTGCCGTCGGCTTCCAGGCGCGCCCATTCATGACTTTCGGCAAAACGCAGGTCGGCGGGGATATTGCTCATGCTCGGTGTCCTCAAGAAATTGTCAGCGGTCGTACCCGCCGGGAAAGGTTAGATCAAGGTTTTGCCGTGGCGGACGAAGGTCGGTTTGACCACTCGTACCGGATACCACTTGCCACGGATTTCCACTTCGGCGCGGTCGGCTGTCGCCATCGGTACGCGCGCCAGGGCAATCGACTTGCTAAGCGTAGGAGAGAAACTACCACTGGTGATCTCTCCTTCGCCAACATCAGCGATACGAACCACCTGATGCGCACGCAAAACCCCGCGTTCCTCGAGCACCAGGCCCACCAGTTTGTGCTGCACGCCAGCGGTTTTTTCCGCTTCCAGCGCATCACGACCGATGAACCGGCGCGTGGCCGGCTCCCAGGCGATGCTCCAGGCCATGTTCGAGGCCAGCGGCGAAACGTCTTGATGAATATCCTGACCGTAGAGATTCATGCCGGCTTCCACCCGCAACGTGTCGCGGGCACCAAGACCGATGGGAGAAATGCCGGCGCCTACCAGGTCGTTGAAAAATCCGGGGGCCTGATCGGCCGGCAGGGCGATTTCCAGCCCGTCTTCGCCGGTGTAACCGGTACGGGCAATGAACCAGTCGCCGTCGACCTGGCCTTCGAATGGCTTGAGCATCTGGATCAGACTGGCGCGGGACTGGGTCACCAGTTCGGCAATCTTCTGCCGGGCATGAGGGCCTTGAATGGCGAGCATCGCCAGATCGTTGCGTTCGCGCAGCTGCACATCGAAGCCGACAAGTTGCGCCTGCATCCAGGCCAGATCCTGATCGCGAGTCGAAGCGTTAACCACCAGCCGGTAACCGTCATCGAGGCGATAGACGATCATGTCATCGACAATGCCGCCGCGCTCATTGAGCATCGTGCTGTACAACGCCCGGCCCGGGCTGTGCAGGCGTTCGACGTCGTTGGCCAGCAAGTGCCGGAGCCAGGCCCTGGCCTGTTGGCCCGTGACATCGATCACGGTCATGTGGGAAACATCGAACACCCCGCAATCGCGTCGCACCTCGTGGTGCTCCTCGACCTGCGAGCCGTAATGCAGTGGCATGTCCCAACCGCCAAAATCGACCATCTTCGCGCCAAGGGCGAGATGCAGGTCATACAGAGGCGTACGCTGTCCCATGGGTTTCTCCTTCCGGGCGTGGCGAAGGTGCGGAGCGCTGCTGCACGGTTTGAAAACCCCGCAAGGAAGGCCCTCAGCCGACTTCAGCGACAAGGTCTGTCAGACGGACCGCACCGAATGCCGCGCATTGTAGCCGCATGCTTCGGGTCTCACTACTAAGTGTTTCTGTGGGCCGAACGACGGATCAGTCCAATGACCGGCAACAAACCGACCAGCACCAGCGTCAGCGCCGGCAACGATGCCCGCGCCCATTCGCCTTCGCTGGTCATCTCGAAGATGCGCACCGCCAGCGTGTCCCAGCCAAACGGGCGCATCAGCAGGGTCGCCGGCATTTCCTTGAGCACATCGACGAACACCAGCAGCGCAGCGCTGAGCGTGCCGGGCAACAGCAACGGCAGATACACTTTGAAAAACAGTCGCGGCCCACTGACACCCAGGCTACGTGCCGCTTCGGGCAAAGAGGGCCGTATACGCGCCAGACTGCTTTCCAGCGGCCCGTAAGCCACCGCCACGAAGCGCACCAGATACGCCATCAGCAACGCCGCCAGACTGCCCAGCAGCAGCGGTTTGCCCGCACCGCCGAGCCAGCCTGAAAGCGGAATCACCAGCTCCCGATCCAGATAACTGAACGCCAGCATGATCGACACCGCCAGCACCGAGCCCGGCAACGCGTAGCCGAGATTGGCCAGACTGACGCCGGAGCGGATGGCCGGCGCCGGTGCCAGACGCCGGGCGAACGCCAGCAACATCGCCACGCTGACGGTAATCAGCGCCGCCATGCCGCCCAGATACAAGGTGTGCAGAATCAGCCCGGCGTAACGCTCATCCAGATCGAAACGCCCGCGCTGCCAGAACCACACCAGCAGTTGCAGCACCGGAATGACAAACGCACAGGCGAACACCAGACCGCACCACCCGGTCGCTGCCCAGGCCCTGGCCCCGCGCAGGTGATACAGCGCCTTGACCCGCGGTCGCTCGTTGCTCGCCCGATTGGCGCCACGGGCGCGACGTTCGCCGTACAGCACCAGCATCACCACCAGCAACAACAGGCTGGCCAGTTGCGCAGCGCTCGACAGGCTGAAGAAGCCATACCAGGTCTTGTAGATCGCGGTGGTGAAGGTGTCGAAGTTGAACACCGACACCGCGCCGAAATCCGCCAGGGTTTCCATCAATGCCAGCGCCACGCCAGCGCCGATGGCCGGTCGCGCCATCGGCAATGCCACCCGCCGGAACGCCTGCCACGGTGATTGTCCGAGGACCCGCGCCGCTTCCATCAAGCCTTTGCCCTGAGCAAGAAACGCGGTGCGCGCCAACAGGTAAACATAGGGATAGAACACCAGCACCAACACCAGAATCACCCCGCCGGTGGAGCGCACCCGGGGCAGGCGCAGACCGGTTCCGAACCATTCGCGCAGCAGGCTTTGCACGGGACCGGCGAAGTCCAGCAGACCGACGAAGACGAATGCCAATACATAGGCCGGGATCGCAAACGGCAGCATCAACGCCCAGTCGAGCCAGCGCCGACCGGGGAATTCGCAGAGGCTGGTAAGCCAGGCGAGGCTGACGCCCAGCAGGGTCACGCCGATGCCGACGCCGAGGACCAGCGTCAGGGTGTTGCCCAGCAGGCGTGGCATCTGGGTTTCCCACAGGTGCGACCAGATCTGCTGGTCGATGGTCTGCCACGACAGCAAGAGGACGCTGAGGGGCAGCAGCACCAACGCGGCGATGGCGAAGACAATGGGGTACCAGCGGCGTTGGGCGGGGTGGGACAAGGAAACGCTCTCTAGAAAATGACGAAGCCTGCCATGAATCGGCAGGCTTCAATACGTGGCGTCAGTTCCAGCCCGCCCGATCCATCATCCGGATCGCTTCAGCCTGACGCTTGCCCGCCACTTCGACCGGCAGCGTATCGGCCACGAACTGCCCCCATGCCGCTACTTCTTCCGAAGGCTTGACCGCCGGATTCGCCGGGAATTCCTGGTTCACGTCAGCGAAGATCTTCTGCGCCTCAGGCGTGGTCATCCACTCCACCAGCGCCTTGGCCGCTTCCGGGTGCGGTGCATGTCTGGTCAGGCCGATGCCCGACAGATTGACGTGCACACCGCGATCCGCCTGGTTCGGCCAGAACAGTTTCACCGGCAGATCCGGCTTTTGCTTGTGCAGGCGACCGTAGTAGTAGGTGTTGACGATGCCCACATCACACTGGCCGGCATTGATCGCTTCGAGCACCGCGACGTCGTCGGAGAACACATCGGTGGACAGATTGTTGACCCAGCCCTTGAGGATCTTTTCGGTTTTCTCGGCGCCGTGGACTTCGATCAGGGTGGCGGTCAGCGACTGGTTGTAGACCTTCTTCGCCGTGCGCAGGCACAGGCGACCTTCCCAGTTCTTGTCGGCCAGCGCTTCGTAGGTGGTCAGCTCGCCCGGTTTCACGCGCTCGGTGGAATAGGCGATGGTCCGCGCGCGCAGGCTAAGGCCGGTCCAGGCATGGCTGGAGGAGCGATATTGCAGGGGAATGTTGGCGTCGATGGTTTTCGAGGTGAAGGGTTGGAGAATGCCCATCTGCTCGGCCTGCCACAGGTTGCCGGCATCGACGGTCAGCAACAGGTCGGCGGTGGCGTTCTCGCCTTCGGCCTTGATGCGCTGCATCAGCGGCGCTTCCTTGTCGGTGATGAACCTGATCTTCACGCCGGTCCTGGCGGTGTAGGCATCGAACACGGGTTTGATCAGCTCATCGATGCGCGAGGAGTAGACCACTACCTCGTCGGCGGCCTGGGCGGCGGTGCTGCCGATCAGGGTCAGGGCCAGGGCGGTCAGAAGACGCTTGGATGCCAACATGGAAGTGATCTCTCGGTCGGAAAAAGTGGCCCAAATGATAAGGACTCACATTTACCAGCTCAATCGATCACTTTCCCAAGGAGTTACCAGATGTTGCACGACGTTCGTCAGGCCTTGGCGAGCGCCGGCAAGTCCCCGGTCAACCCCAACGCTTCACGCACGAACAGCGCTTTGGCCTCGGGCATCTGCTCGACGATTTTCAACCCGGTATTGCGCAACCAGCGCAGCGGCAGCGGATCGGCCTGGAACAATCGCTCGAAGCCTTCCATCGCCGCCATGAGCGCCAGGTTGTGCGGCATGCGCCGGCGCTCGTAGCGGCTCAGGACTTTCACGTCCGCCAAGCGTTCGCCGCGTTCGTTGGCTTGCAGCAACACCTCGGCCAGCACCGCGGCATCGAGGAAACCGAGATTCACCCCCTGCCCCGCCAACGGGTGGATGGTGTGCGCCGCGTCGCCGATCAGCGCGAGGCCTTCGGCCACATAGCGCTTGGCATGGCGTTGACGCAGCGGCACACACAGCCGCGGGTCGGCGCTGACGACCTCGCCGAGGCAGCCTTCGAAGGCGCGCTCCAGCTCACGGCAGAAATCCGCTTCATCCAACGCCATCAGCCGTTCGGCCTCACTCGGCGTGGTCGACCAGACGATCGAGCACCAGTCCTGCTGCCCGTCCCGCTCCAGCGGCAAAAACGCCAGCGGCCCGTGATCGGTGAAACGCTGCCATGCGGTCATGCGGTGCGGTTTGCTGCTGCGCACGCTGGTGACGATAGCGTGGTGCAGATAATCCCATTCGCGGGTGGCGACACCGGTCAGACGGCGCACGGCGGAGTTGGCGCCGTCCGCCGCGATCACCAGTGGCGCACGCAAGGTGCGGCCATCGGCCAGGGTCAGCAGCCAGTCGTCACCGGAGCGACGCATCTGCTCCAGCCGCGCATTGGCCAGCAGGCCCAGATCGCAATCGTGCAAACGGTCGAGCAAGGCGTCCTGCACCACGCGGTTTTCGACGATGTGGCCGAGCACCTCGGCGTGCACGCTGCTGGCCGAGAAGTGGATCTGCCCGGTGCCGCTGCCGTCCCAGACGTGCATGTCGGTGTACGGACTGCTGCGCCGGTGGACGATGCCGTCCCACACGCCGAGGCGATCGAGAATCCGCTGGCTGGCTGCCGACAGCGCGCTGACTCGTGGCTCGAACGGCGCATCGCCATTGAAGGGTTTGACGCTCAGCGGGCTGCCATCGAGCAGCAGGACTTCCAGCCCGCTGTCCTGCAACGCCAGCGCCAGGGCGCTGCCGACCATTCCGGCTCCGACAATCAGCACATCCGCGCGCATTTCCATGCTTTAAACCTGTCTCGCTGGCGGCTTGAGCCGCACGTAAAGGGTTTTACCGATTTGCACCATCGGATTACCGACATCGAAATACGGCAAGTAGACACTCATGATCCAGCGCATCGGCCGTGCCTTGCCAGACTGTCCGATCAGCCGCTCACGCATCCGGCCGGGTCCCCAATCCCATGGCCTGACGGGCGAACCAGCGTTTGGCCGGCGGCAGCAGATCGAGACCCAGCAAACCGATGTTGCGCCCCAGCGAAACCAGTGGCTGGGTACTGCCGAACAGCCGCGTGACCTGATCGGAGAAGCCTATGGTGAGGTCCTGATCCAGACGCTGACGCTCGCGATAGGCCTGCAACGTGGCGAAGTCCCCCAGCGGTTTGTCGCTGGCCAGCAGTGCGGCGGCCAGTGCATCGGCATCGCGCAGGGACAGGTTGAAACCCTGCCCGGCGATCGGGTGCAGGCTGTGGGCGGCGTTGCCGAGCACGGCCAGATGCGGGCGCACCTGCTCTTCGGCCTCCACCAGCGACAGCGGATACAGATGCCGCGCGCCGACCTGTTTCAGGGTGCCGAGGCGGTAACCGAACACGCCTTGCAACTCACTGAGGAAGTCGCGTTCATTCAGTTGCGCCAGACGTTGCGCGTCCATGCCCAGACGGGTCCAGACCAGCGCGCAGCGGTTTTCCGGCAGCGGCAACAAAGCCATCGGGCCTTCGTCGGTGAAGCGCTCGAAGGCCATGCCGTTGTGCGCTTCGCTCGGGGTGATGTTGGCGATCAGCGCGCTCTGGTTGTAAGGGCGCTTGCGCACGTTGATGCCCAGTTGCTCGCGCAGACCGGAGCGGCCGCCATCGGCGAGTACCGCCAGATCGCACTCAAGAGTGGTCTCATCGTTGAGGGTCAGGCGATAGCCGTCCGGCAGCGGCTCCATGCGAGTGACTTCCGCCGGGCAACGCCAGCTGATCACGTCCTTGTCGACGTGCTGCCACAGGCAATGACCGAGCCAGGCGTTTTCCACAACATAGCCCAGCGCCGGCACGCCCTCTTCCATCGCCGACAATCGAGCGGTGGAGAAACGGCCACGGTCGGACACGTGAATCTGCTTGATCGGCTCGGCGCGACGGGAAATTTCCTGCCACACACCCAGCCGTTGATAAATCTGTCGGGAACCAAAAGACAGCGCCGAGGAGCGGGCATCGTAACTTGGCTGCCAGCTGTCGCCGGGAGCAAACGGTTCGATCAGCACGATCTTCCAGCCACGCGCCCTGGCCCCGGCCTGCAGCGCCAACGCCAGACTGGCGCCGACCAGGCCACCCCCGATGATTGCCAGATTGACCCGACTCATGCTGCACCGGTCCGTGCCTGCGCCATCAGCGCTTCGATCTCGGCGACGGTTTTCGGCACGCCACCCGTCAGGATTTCACAACCGCTTTTGGTCACTACCACGTCGTCCTCGATGCGCACGCCAATGCCGCGCCATTTCTTCGCTACATTCTGGTTGTCCGGAGCGATGTAAATGCCCGGTTCCACGGTCAGCGCCATGCCGACCTCCAGCACGCGCCATTCGCCACCGACCCTGTACTCACCGACATCATGCACATCCATGCCCAGCCAGTGGCCGGCGCGGTGCATGTAAAACGCCTTGTAGGCCTGCGAAGCGATCAACTCATCCACCTCGCCCTGCAACAATCCCAGTTTCACCAATCCGGCGGTAATGACCCGAACCGTCGCTTCGTGCGCCTGGTTCCAGTGCCTGTTCGGGGCGATTTCGGCGAAGGCGGCTTCCTGCGCGGCCAATACCAGTTCGTAGATCGCCTTCTGCTCGGCCGAGAACTTGCCGTTCACAGGCCAGGTGCGAGTGATGTCGCTGGCATAGCAGTCGATCTCGCAACCGGCGTCGATCAATACCAGATCGCCGTCCTTGAGCTGCGCGTCATTCTGCTGGTAATGCAGGATGCAACTGTTACGCCCCGACGCGACGATCGATCCGTAGGCCGGCATCTTCGCCCCGCCCTTGCGGAATTCGTAATCGAGTTCGGCTTCCAGGCTGTACTCGTACAATCCGACACGACTGGCCTGCATCGCACGGATATGAGCCTGGGCGGAAATCCGCGCCGCTTCGCGCATCACCTTCACTTCTGCCGCCGATTTATACAGGCGCATGTCGTGCAGCAGGTGATCCAGGGCAACGAATTCGTTCGGCGGCTGGGCGCCGAGGTGGGCCTTGGAGCGGATCACGTTGATCCAGTCCATCAGGTGGCGGTCGAATTCCGGGTTGCTGCCCATCGCCGAATACACCCGGTCGCGGCCTTCAATCAGGCCCGGCAGGATGTCGTCGATGTCTGTGATGGGGAAAGCGTCGTCGGCGCCGTAATCACGGATCGCGCCTTCCTGGCCGGCGCGCAGGCCGTCCCAGAGTTCCCGCTCGGCGTTGCGTTCACGGCAGAACAGCACGTACTCGCCGTGCTCGCGACCGGGCATCAGGACAATGACCGCCTGTGGCTCGGGGAAACCGCTGAGGTACTGGAAGTCGCTGTCCTGGCGATAGACATGCTCGACGTCGCGGTTGCGGATGGCGACCGCGGCGGCAGGCAGGATCGCGATGCTGTTGGGTTCCATCTGCGCCATCAGCGCCTTGCGGCGCCGGGCGTATTCCGCTTTCGGGATATGGATCATGGGCAGACGGCTTTCCCTGGCACGGCGATCAGTGCAGCGACGGCTTGGCCGCTGGCGGCACGTCGGCTTTCCTGGTTTCGGAGAACAGCAGCAGCGGCGCTACGCGCAGGTACTCCATGACTTCCATGTAGTCGCTTTCGCCGTCTTCGGATTCTTCCAGTGCATCTTGCACCTGGGAGATCGCTGCCAGATCCTGCAACACCTCGGTGGCCTCGGTGCTCAGCATGCTGCTGTCGCGGCAGTTCAGGCCGAAACCGGTGAGGAAGCCCTGGCACCACTGGCCCAGTGCGGCGGCGCGTTCGGCCAGCGGCACGTCATCGGTCGGCAACAGCAGCACGACGGTCACGTCGTCGCCGGTGAGCTCGCCCTTGACCATCTCCTGCAGGCCGACGAGGGCGTTGCGGACGTTGTCCTGGATGTCGCCATCGAGCACTTCGGCGGCGTCGATCAGCCAGCCTTCATTGTCGAAGCCGGCACCGGCGCAGCTGCGGCCGAGCAGCAGGCCATGCAGTTCGGCAGGCGAGACGTTGTGACCGCTGGCAGTCAGCAGGGTGGCAAAGGCTTGGTACGGGGAATTCTGAATGGGCATGGGCAGCTAGGCGCCAGACGGCGCTATGTCTAGAATGAAGGCCTTGTATCCTACATCGACAGACACGCCAAGACCATTAAAGGCTGCCTCCCGGCCAAACCCATCAGACCGAATCAGTGGACACAATGGAAGACACCGACCTGCAAGCGCTGATGGCCAGACTCGAGCTGCTGATTACTCGGGTCGAGCAACTAAAGAGTCAAAACGCACTCTTACTAGCTCAGGAAAAGACCTGGCGCGAGGAACGCGCTCACCTCATTGAAAAAAACGAAATCGCCCGGCGTAAGGTCGAATCGATGATTTCGCGCCTCAAGGCCCTGGAGCAAGACTCATGAGTTCAAGCAATAGCGTTACCGTGCAGATCCTCGACAAAGAATATTCGATCATCTGCCCCCAGGAAGAACGCAGCAACCTGGTCAGTGCCGCACGCTATCTGGACGGCAAGATGCGCGAGATCCGCAGCAGCGGCAAAGTCATCGGTGCCGACCGCATCGCCGTGATGGCCGCCCTGAACATCACCCACGATCTCTTGCACAAGGAAGAGCGCCCGGACATCCAGACCAGCGGCTCGACCCGTGAACAGGTACGCGACTTGCTCGATCGGGTCGATCTGGCGCTGGCCGACGATCCGGACATCAGCAAGGGCTGATTCACCGGACCGCTTGAGGTATACTCGCCGCACTCCCTGGGGTGCTTGCCAGTTGACGATGTCCCTGAGCCGATTTGCACTACCCTGGGGGTTGCACGTTGGGCTGGTGTGCATGTCCGCCAGACGGAAAGCCTTAAAGCCTACTGCATCCTCCACCTTGAACTCTCGGGTTCAAGGGCTAAGTCGACAGCGGCTCATCCGGGGAGCCTGATTCGAATCCGATGCCGGTGCATGCCGGCATCGGATTTTTTATGCGTACGTTTTCGTCCTCATCCTGCCGAAGCCGACCATGACCGAACCCGCGCTGCTGCCCCGCCCCCAACTGCGCCGCCTGCTGCGCAAGGCTCGCCGCTCCCTGACGCCGAGCCAGCAACGAGCGGCCGCCGAAGGCCTGTATAAACAGCTCGCACAGGACCCGCAGTTTCGCCGGGCGAAGCACATTTCCCTGTACCTGCCCACCGACGGCGAAATCGATCCGCGCCTGCTGTTGCGCGCCGCACAGCGTCGAGGCAAGAAGACCTACCTGCCGGTGCTGAGCGCCTGGCCACGCACCAAAATGGTCTTTCAGCAGATCAGCCCCGGCGAGAAACTGCGGCGCAATCGCTTCCGCATCCTGGAACCACGGATCAATCCGGCCCGTCAGCGCAAGATATGGGCACTGGATCTGGTGTTGTTGCCACTGGTGGGATTCGACGACGTCGGCGGGCGCCTGGGAATGGGCGGCGGTTTCTACGACCGCAGCCTGGCGTATCTGGCCCGCCGCCAAAGCTGGCGCAAGCCGACGCTGCTGGGCCTGGCCCATGAATGTCAGAAAGTCGAACGACTGGCGCAGGCCAGCTGGGATGTACCGTTGCAGGGAACGGTGACCGACAGGGCGCGATATTTCGCAGGGTAGACGCCGCGAGGGAGTCAGCGGCGTCGGAAAGACGGTTTCAGCGTTTGAATGCGGTTGACTGCTGTACCTGTTGCGCTACTTCGATCGGAGCATCGGTCTTGTTGGCCCACAGGCTTTGCGCATAACCGGTGGTCACGACGCCCAAGCCGAACAAAATCACCAAAGTCCACAGCAAATCCGGTTTGCGTTTCATCGATTGCCCCCCTCAAGGCACATCATCACGATGACAGCAGCGGTTTCCATTCGTAGGCCGTGCAGCAGCGTCAAGCTTTAAAGGCCGGCATTTTGCGACAACGTGAACCGCTGCGCAAATGCTGGCGTCAACCGACTGTCGGTTTGTCATAAAATTGCCCGACAACCTGCCCAATGACCCTTTCAGGAGCACACGACATGGCCTTTTGGCTGATGAAATCCGAGCCCGACGAACTCTCGATCAAGGGTCTCGAAAAGCTCGGCAAAGCGCGCTGGGACGGGGTGCGCAACTATCAGGCGCGCAATTTCCTGCGGGCCATGGCGGCAGGAGATGAGTTCTTTTTCTATCACTCCAGCTGCCCTGAGCCCGGGATTGCCGGGATCGGCAAAATCATCCAGGCCGCGTACCCGGATCCCACCGCACTGGAACCGGAAAGCCACTACTTCGACCCGAAAGCCACGCCGGAGAAAAACGCCTGGAGCGCCATCGACGTCGCTCATGTCGAGACGTTTTCCCGGGTGTTGAAACTGGATTACCTGAAGCAGCAGGCCGCGCTGGCCGAGATGCCACTGGTGCAGAAAGGCTCGCGACTGTCGGTGATGCCGGTGACGGCCGAGCAGTGGGCGGCGATACTCGGCTTGCGGTAAAAAACCAGGTTTGCCGCTCATTTGATTGATATCAATCGATAACTGCGCTTGAACCGTCAAACTGGACGCTACAGTCGCAGGATGCCCCCATGTCAGCGCACAGCCGTTCCTCCCTTTTATTTGCCGGCTCTCTCATCGTGTTGCTGGTGGCCGCCGGCGGTTTCGGTTACTGGAAGTCCGTGAGCAGCCGTCTGCCCGAGGGTCTGTCCTCCGGCAACGGGCGCCTGGAAGCCACCGAAGTGCAAATCGCCAGTAAAACGCCCGGACGCCTCGCCGAAGTGCTGGTCGATGAAGGTGACAAAGTCAGCAAAGGTCAGTTACTTGCCCGAATGGATACCCGAACCCTGGAGGCCCAGCGCAACCAGGCCGAGGCCGAGGTCATCCGTACCCAGGAAAACCTGGCTGCCGCCCAGGCCAACGTACAGTTGCGCCAGAGTGAACAACTGCTGGCCCAGCAGGAACTCGGTCGCTCCCAGTCGTTGTTCAAGCATGGTTTTGTCAGCGCACAGGTCATCGATCAACTGCAATCGCGCATCGGCACCGGCAACGCAGCCGTAGCGGCAGCCCGGGCGCAGGTTGCCGCCGTCAGCGCGGCCATCGGCGCAGCTCAGGCCCAGGTAGCGCAATTGACCAGTGAAATCGATGACAGCAGTTTGCGCGCGCCGATCGACGGCGTTATCCAGCTGCGCATGGCCGAACCCGGCGAAGTGCTGGGCGCTGGCGGTCGAGTCCTGTTGTTGATCGATCCCAATGATCAGTACATGAATCTTTATCTGTCGGCGTCCGTGGCCGGACACCTGGCAGTGGGCGATGACGCGCGGGTCGTGCTGGATGCACTGCCCGACCGGCCTTTACCGGCGAAAGTCAGTTTCGTGGCGGCCAAATCGCAGTTCACCCCCAAAGAGGTCGAGACTCGCGACGAGCGGCAGAAACTGGTCTTTCGCGTCAAGCTGCGCCTGACTGAGCCTGGCAACGTACCGCAGGCCAAGCCCGGCATGCCCGGCGTCGGCTACGTGCGCACGGCGCCGATCGGTTGGCCGGCCAATCTGCAATGAACGGCATCGCGGTTCGGGCGAGCGCCATCGCGCACCGCTATGGCCAGCAGCGAGCCCTGGACGCGATTGCATTTGATCTGCCGGCGGGGACCCGCTGCGGTCTGATCGGCCCTGACGGTGCCGGCAAGTCCAGCCTGCTGGGGCTGATCGCCGGTGTAAAAGCCCTGCAGCAGGGACAGCTGGAAGTCCTCGGCGGCCCGATTCAGGATCGCACCCATCGCAACACGCTGTACACGCGCATCGCCTTCATGCCGCAAGGGCTGGGTGGCAATTTGTATCCGGAGCTTTCGATCCGCGAGAACGTACAATTTTTCTCCACGCTGTTCGGTCTGCCCGCCGACGAAAGCGAACAACGACTGCACAACCTGCTGCGCGCCACGGACTTGCTAAGGTTCGCTGACCGCCCGGCCGGCAAATTGTCCGGCGGCATGAAACAGAAACTGGGGCTGTGTTGTGCGCTCATCCATGAGCCGGATCTGTTGATCCTCGACGAGCCCACCACGGGTGTGGACCCGCTCTCCCGGCGACGTTTCTGGGAACTGATCGACGACGTGCGGCGCCAGCGGCCGCAACTGACCTTGCTGGTCGCCACGGCCTATATGGAAGAAGCCGAACAATTCGAGCACTGTCTGATGCTCGACGGTGGCCGGATGATTGCCTCGGGTTTGAGCCGAGATCTGGCAGCCGTCACCCCAAGCGGCAAACTCGATGATGCCTTCACCCACTTTCAGGGTGACAGCCATCACGACCCGCAACCTCTGCAGATACCACCTCGCAACGACACCACCGATATCGCCATCGAAGCCCACGATCTGACATTGCGCTTTGGCGACTTCACCGCGGTGGATCACGTCAGCTTCGCCATCGGGCGCGGTGAAATTTTTGGCTTCCTCGGCTCCAATGGCTGCGGCAAGACCACCACCATGAAAGTCCTGACCGGGCTGATGCCAGCCAGTGAGGGCAGCGCGACGCTACTGGGCAACCCGGTGGACGCAAGGGATCTGGCCACACGCAAGCGTGTCGGCTTCATGTCCCAGAGCTTTTCGTTGTATGGCGAACTCAGCGTCCGGCAGAACCTGGACCTGCATGCACGCCTGTTCGACCTGCCCAAGATCGAGAGCGCCCCACGCATCGACGCCTTGATTCAGCGCTTCAATCTTCAAGGCGTCGCCGATCAACCGTCAGGCGCTTTGCCCTTGGGACTGCGCCAACGCCTCTCATTGGCGGTCGCTGTCTTGCATCGCCCGGAAGTACTGATACTGGATGAACCGACTTCTGGTGTCGATCCGGCAGCACGAGACGATTTCTGGCGACTGTTGATCGAGCTGTCCCGTGATCAGGGCGTGACCATTTTCCTCTCCACCCATTTCATGAACGAAGCGCAGCGATGCGACCGCATCTCCCTGATGCATGCGGGCAGGGTCCTGGCCTGTGACACACCGGCCGCCCTGCAGCAGCAATTCAATGGCGAATCCCTGGAGGCTGCATTCGTGAGCTGCCTTGAGCAAGCCCAGGACAACAGCGAAGCGTCGCCGACACCCGAACCAACGTCCGCCCCGATGGCCCCGGCCATGGCCAACACCGAACCTGGTTTCAGCTTCGGCCGTCTGGCGGCGGTGGCCAGCCGTGAAGGCAAAGAATTGCTGCGCGACAAGGTGCGCCTGGCGTTCGCGCTGCTGGGCGCCATTTTCATGATGGTGATTTTTGGTTACGGGATTTCCCTCGATGTGGAAAATCTTGCTTTCGCCGTGTACGACCAGGACCAGACACCACAAAGTCGTGCCTACCTGGAAGCCTTTCGTGGTTCGCGATATTTCGCCGAGCAGCCCGTCATTCAAGACGCGCAATCCCTGCACCGACGCTTGCAACGTTCGGAAATCAAACTGGCGCTGGAGATCCCGCCCGGATTCGGCCGCGACCTGTACGCCGGACGTCGGCCGGCCGTGGCGGCGTGGCTGGATGGCGGCATGCCGTTTCGCGCAGAAACCAGTCGCAACTACGTCGAGGCCGTCCATCAGGCCAATCTCGAGCAACTGGCCGAACAGAGCAGCCGCGCACTCAACCCACTGACTGCCGCCAGCCTGGAAACCCGCTTTCGCTACAACCAGGATGTGGTCAGCGTCAATGCGATCGGCCCCGGTGTGATGGCATTGATCCTGGCGTTCATTCCGGCGATGCTGACGGCGCTCGGCATCGTGCGCGAGAAGGAACTGGGCTCGATCACCAACTTCTACGCCACCCCCTTGACGCGTCTGGAGTTTCTGCTGGGCAAGCAAACGCCTTATCTGCTGGTCAGCCTGATCAATCTCGCGGTACTGGCAGCCATGAATCGCTGGCTGTTCGGCGTACCGTTCAAGGGCAGCGGTCTGACCCTCGCGTTCGGCGGGCTGCTCTATGTACTGGCCACCACCAGCATGGGGCTGCTGATCTCGGCATTCACCCGAACGCAGATCGCAGCGATCCTGGGCACCATGATCATCACCAGCCTGCCGACCATTCAATTTTCCGGCCTGATCGTGCCGCGCTCGTCGCTGGAAGGCGCCGCTGCCGTGATGGGCACGCTGTTCCCGGCCGGCCACTTCCTCGACATCGCAGTTGGAACGTTCACCAAAGCGCTGGATCTGCGACAACTCTGGCCACAGTGCCTGGCGCTGTTCGGCTTCTTTATCGCATTCACCGGCTTGAGCCTGGTCATGTTGAAAAAGCAGGAGGCCTGATGCACAAGTTCACGCATATCCTGCGACTTGGGCTCAAGGAACTGACAAGTCTGCGTCACGACAGCGTGTTGCTGCTGTTCCTGTTCTACGCCTTTACCGTAGCCATCTACATGCCGGCCGCCGGATCAGTAATCGGCGTGCATAACGCCAGCGTGGCGATTGTCGATGAGGATCACAGCGCCCTTTCACGCCAATTGGCCCAGTCGCTGCAACCTCCGGAGTTCCAGCCCCCCGTCCCGTTGCGCTACGAACGACTGGATGAAGTCATGGACAGCGGCCAGTACACATTCGTCATCAACATTCCGGCCCGTTTCCAGACCGACCTGCTCGCGGGCCGTCAACCGGCCGTGCAAGTCAATGTCGACGCTACCGCCATGAGCCAGGCGTTCATGGGTGCCGGCTACATCGGCCGGATATTCCAGCGCGAGCTGTCGGCTTACGCCGGCCAGGCCAATGCGCAGGCCGTTGCCCCGGTGCAGCTGACGACCCGGGCCCTGTTCAATACCAACCTGGAGGGTGGCTGGTTTCTGGCCGTGATCCAGATCGTCAACAACATCACCATTCTGGCGATCATCCTGACCGGCACGGCGCTGCTGCGGGAACGCGAACATGGCACCCTCGACCATTTGCTGGTGCTGCCGCTGACCGCGCTGGAAATCATGCTGGCGAAAATCTGGAGCAATATGCTGGTGGTGGTGCTGTGCACCTGGTTGTCGCTGGAGGTGATCGTCAAAGGCGCGCTGGGCGTACCGTTGTCCGGCTCTTTGGGCCTGTTTTTGCTGGTCACGGCGGTTTATCTGTTCGCCAGCACCGCGTTGGGAATCTTCCTGGCAACGCTGGCGCGCTCGACACCGCAGTTCGGCCTGCTGGCCATCCCGGTGATTATCCCGATGTTGCTGCTGTCGGGCGGCAGTACGCCGCTGGACAGCATGCCGCAGTGGCTGCAATGGGTCATGCAGGGATCGCCTTCCACCCATTTCGTCAGCCTCGGCGCCGCAATTCTGTTCCGCGACGCCGGGCTGAGTGTGGTCTGGCCGGACTTGCTGGCGCTGACCGTCATCGGATTACTGTTCTTCTGCATCGCCCTGGCGCGCTTTCGCAGGAGCCTGGCGTCCTGATCCGCAGCAACGCCGCTTACTGAATGATCAGGTTATTGAACAACAGATCCTCGACCACCGGCTTGCCGGTTTCGTCATTCATCACTTGCTGGGTCTGCTTCAAGGCTTCCTGACGCAGTTTTTCCTTGCCTTCGATACTGCCCATCGCATCGGTAGTCTGCTGGGTGAACAGCGCCACCAGCTGATTGCGGATCAGCGGCTCGTTGGCCTTGACCAGTTTGGTCGCTTCGTCGCCGGTCACCCGCAACGCCACGTCGGCCTTGTAGACCTTGAGCTTCGGTGTGCCGTCGAGCCCGTAGTTGCCCACGAACGGCGGGCTCAAGGTGATGTAGTTGACCTTCGGCGCCTCGCCTTCTTTGGCTTCTTCGGCCAGCGCTGCCACAGGCAGAGACAGGGCCAGCAACAACATGATCCACGCTTTCACAATTCGCTCCTTATCCGGTTTGCGGCCTAGCATAACGACCCGCCGCGCAAGCACAAGCTTATGGCGGACTATCAGGGCCGGGCATGCTCGTTGACCCGTTGACTGCCACACCTACACTTATCGGCCATCACTCCCAAAGGAATAGCCCTGATGAAAGCCGTGCTGTGCAAAGCCTTCGGCCCTGCCGAATCGCTGGTGCTGGAAGACGTCGCCAGTCCTGTCGCGAAGAAGAATGAAATCCTGCTGGACGTGCACGCCGCCGGGGTCAACTTTCCGGACACGCTGATCATCGAGGGCAAATACCAGTTCAAGCCGCCCTTTCCGTTCTCGCCCGGTGGCGAAGCGTCCGGCGTGGTCAGCGCGGTGGGGGAAAAGGTCAGTCACTTGAGGGTCGGTGATCGGGTCATGGCCCTGACCGGCTGGGGCAGCTTCGCCGAACAGGTCGCGGTACCGGGCTATAACGTACTGCCGATTCCACCGACGATGGATTTCAACACCGCCGCCGCGTTCAGCATGACCTACGGCACCTCGATGCATGCACTCAGGCAGCGCGGCAATCTGCAGCCGGGTGAAACCCTGCTGGTGCTCGGCGCCTCCGGTGGCGTTGGTCTGGCCGCCGTGGAGATCGGCAAGGCCATGGGCGCCCGGGTAATCGCCGCTGCCAGCAGTGCCGAGAAACTCGCCGTGGCCAAGGCTGCCGGTGCTGATGAACTGATCAACTACAGCGAAACCAGTCTCAAGGACGAAATCAAACGCCTGACCGACGGCCAGGGCGCCGACGTAATCTACGACCCGGTCGGCGGCGACCTGTTCGACCAGGCCATTCGCGCCATCGCCTGGAATGGCCGACTGCTGGTGGTCGGTTTCGCCAGCGGGCGCATTCCCGAACTGCCGGTCAACCTCGCGCTGCTCAAGGGCGCGGCGGTACTCGGGGTGTTCTGGGGCTCCTTCGCCCAGCGCCAGCCCCAGGATAACGCGGCGAACTTCCAGCAACTTTTTGGCTGGTATGCAGAGGGCAAGCTGAAGCCGCTGGTGTCGCGAGTGTATCCGTTGAGCGAGGCGGCACAGGCCATCAATGATCTGGGGCAGCGCAAGGCTGTGGGCAAGGTGGTGGTGCAGGTGCGCTGACTCAACTGGCGATTCGTATGCTGTCCGGATCGCCATTCACTGCGTCCGTCACTAAAGCAACTTGCGGACATCTTCCGGCAAAAACCTCGTGAACCTGCTCACCGGCCACTGTCGACAACGCCAGACGACGCCCTCCACGCTTCGGTTCAGTCTGGCAATCAGCGCGAGTCTTTCATCTTTCGACAGTGGTGGCTTGAAAAGAGCGCTCGACAAGTGGTCACGGAGATAGTGAAAAGGCGCCGAGTCGACCCATGAATACTCGGGCATTCGATTGAGCAGTTCGTTGAACTCTCGGCATTTCAACTGCTGAACCCATTGATGGGCACCCTCCGGCGCTTCGAGGAGAAAGACCATGGGCGCCACGATTTCCTGTCTGGCAGGCTTGCCGGCGTCAACCGTCCACGGCTTGAACCTCCACTGAGCTATCGCGTCCCTGGCCGCTTGCGCCAGATCCGGATGATCACTTTGCAGAATGCTGATTTCGCTCACCGAACCATCCGAATTGGCCATGAAACGGACCTTAACGTCACCGGTGATCCCCGCTCTCGATAACGCAGGCGGGTAAACCGGCCTGGGGGTGTTGTCCGGAATCACAAATACTTCTCCCGCCTGAGCAGGGAAAATGACCAACAAAACGACAGCCATGATCCATTGCTTCATTCCCGTACCTTCCGCACTGACGCGCCCTCTCGGCAACATCACAAAGGTTACGGAGCAATGATTTTCAACTGAATAGCGCGGCTTCTGAAGTAA
Organism: Pseudomonas sp. BW7P1; assembly: GCF_024981055.1. Lineage (NCBI taxonomy): Bacteria > Pseudomonadati > Pseudomonadota > Gammaproteobacteria > Pseudomonadales > Pseudomonadaceae > Pseudomonas > Pseudomonas sp. BW7P1. Next base: position 6,045,112 of record NZ_CP103374.1, read on the forward strand.
ATGCAGGAAATTGCCCAAGCCTTGACGGGAAATTGGGTGCAAGCGTGAAGGAATCCCCCCACAAGTAACTTCTCCGACAGACTATTTCCCTTGGTTTGCATCCGCCTCGTCGCCTGGCAACAAATGCTCCAGAACCTTCCGGCTGTCGGTCCTGATGATCCGGCCCTGATCGTCGAAGCGCAGCACGATCAGCCAGTCGTACACCTCGTCCGGCCATTTTTTTTGCCCCATCAGGGCCGTACTGTCGCCGCCGAACGCCTGAATCAGCTTGTTGATATGGCCATGGTGCCAGGCGATCAGGATCGTCGGCGCCTCATTGCTCTGGCGCAGCAGCCTGACCAGCTCATGCACGTCCCCGTTGATGTAAGGCTGCTCGACCGGCAGGTCCAGGCGTTGGGCCAACGGTGTCAGGGTCAGGCGCGAGCGGGAGCTCACCGGGCTGTCAGCTGCGGCAATCAATCGTTCAGGGGTCAGCGTCTGCCCATCCAGCTTCAACGGATTGAAATAGTCGGCGTAGGCGAGAGCCCGCTGTTCGCCCCGGGCATTGAGTACCGCGCCTTCGGTCGGTTTCTCCGCATGACGGATGATCAGCACCGTGGCATTACGCAAACCGGACTGGGCAGGGTGGTCGGCGTATATCAGTGTGAGCGCCGCGACGGCAATAACCGTCACCACCAATAAGCGGCGCATCATCATGCGAACCTTCAAAGCCATCATTCATCTCTGCAGAACAGTCGGTTGACCGATCGCGAGTCTAAGCCGCCCCACGTTCATAAGTGGTGAAAACGCCCTGTTCTTACAGCTGAGCGACAGGTTCGTAAAAGAACGTGCGACTTCCAACATTTTCCGCTGTTTTGCCGACGGGAACCGGTGCTATTTTCGGTAACGAAACTGTAACATTCGCATCCGCAGTCAAAACAAGAAATCTGGAGCTCTTGAATGTTTGCTTTCTTTCGACCTGCCGCACATCAGGCTCCTTTGCCTGAAGAAAAAATAGACAGTACCTACCGACGCCTGCGCTGGCAGATCTTCGCCGGTATCTTCTTTGGTTATGCGGGTTACTACCTGCTGCGCAAGAACTTCTCCCTGGCCATGCCCTACCTGATCGACGAAGGCTACAGTCGGGGCGATCTGGGTCTGGCAATGTCGGCCATCGCCATTGCCTACGGCCTGTCCAAGTTCCTCATGGGACTGGTGTCCGACCGTTCCAACCCACGCTACTTCCTGCCCTTCGGCCTGCTGGTTTCGGCAGGTGTGATGTTCATTTTCGGTTTCGCGCCCTGGGCAACGTCCAGCGTGACCATGATGTTCATCCTGCTGTTCATCAACGGCTGGGCCCAGGGCATGGGCTGGCCGCCGAGCGGACGGACCATGGTGCACTGGTGGTCGCAGAAAGAACGCGGCGGCGTGGTGTCCGTATGGAACGTGGCGCACAACGTCGGCGGCGGCCTGATCGGCCCGCTGTTCCTGATCGGCATGGGCCTGTTCAATGACTGGCACGCAGCGTTCTACGTGCCGGCAGCGGTGGCCCTGGCGGTGGCGGCATTTGCTTTCATCACCATGCGTGACACCCCGCAATCGGTCGGCCTGCCGCCGATCGAGAAGTACAAGAACGACTACCCGGAAGGCTACGACGCCAGCCACGAAGATGAATTCAGCGCCAAGGAAATCTTCGTCAAATACGTGCTGCGTAACAAAATGCTCTGGTACATCGCCATGGCCAACGTCTTCGTCTACCTGCTGCGCTACGGCGTACTGGACTGGGCACCGACCTACCTCAAGGAAGCCAAGCACTTCGACGTCGACAAGACGTCGTGGGCGTACTTCTTCTATGAGTGGGCGGGCATTCCGGGCACGCTGCTGTGCGGCTGGATGTCGGACAAGATCTTCCGTGGCAACCGCGGCCTGACCGGTATGGTGTTCATGGCCCTGGTGACCGTGGCGACCCTGGTTTACTGGCTGAACCCGGCCGGCAACCCGACCATCGACATGATCGCGCTGTTCTCCATCGGCTTCCTGATCTATGGCCCGGTGATGCTGATCGGCCTGCAGGCCCTGGAACTGGCACCGAAGAAAGCCGCCGGTACGGCTGCAGGCTTTACCGGCCTGTTCGGTTACCTGGGTGGTTCGGTCGCGGCCAGTGCCGCGATGGGCTACACCGTGGACCACTTCGGCTGGGACGGCGGTTTCGTGCTGCTGGTGGGCGCCTGCCTGCTGTCGATGGCCTTCCTGGCCCCGACCTTGATGCACAAGCGAGCCGCCAGTCAGAGTCGCGAGGCAGTGGCCTGATCGGCTTTTGACCGACAGCGCTTGAGCCGCGCCTCCAGATTCCGGTCTGGCATGGCGTGGCTGCGCAGGGCGTGAGCGGTCTGCTCGACATAATCGCGAGTCGTGCCGTAACGCCCGCAAGCGCTTTCGAACACCTGACTCAGCACATGATCCGGCAGATTGCCGGCATAGCTGGGCAGGTGTCGTTCCAATACAAACCCCAGCGCCTGTACCCGGTTGCCATCTTCAAGACGGCAGTTGAGCCAGTGCGGGCGATAGGACGGAAACGGCATCTCGCGTTTCCACAATGCATACAGCGCACTGTCGAGGTTGTCTTCCGGCAACCGATAGGCAAAGCCGCTGCACGAACCGCCACGATCCAGACCGAACACCAGCCCCGGCATTTCCGGCGTACCGCGATGCTCGTGCGACCACAGGTAGAGCCCGCGATGATAGCCATGCACCCGTCCACGAACCCGCTCCACCGCCGAACATTCCGGCCGCCAGATCAGCGAACCATACGCGAACAACCACACCGGCCCGCCCTTGTGGCGCGCCATGGTCGACTGCATGGAGGCGAGGAGTTGTTCGTGAGTCAGCTGCGGCCCCAGATCGAGCCGCGGAGGGTAAGCCAGATTCAGAAAAGCAGATTCAATGGCTGTCATGACGAAAGTATTCGGCCCTGCAAGTATTACAAGATGTAAGCACAATTCAGTTGATAGAACATATAGCAGTAACTGTAAAACGAAAAGTGCTAAAGGATGTATGACACCTTGGATAGCGCTAATTCGGGGTTATCCGCGAGGGCTATCTTGTTTGATATAGCCTAATACCATTGCGCAGATATCTTAAATATCCGAATGAAATATCGTTAGCCCTCTCTTCGTTCAGGTTTCGTTCATGAAATCTCGGGATTCTTCCTACTAAAATTTCGGACTTCCAATATTTACCGTCGCTGATCGCCTGCGTAAAACGGCTTTCCTCTGGCGCAAGCCAACCCGTTCAACCGAGGCTGCACGATGCAAAAACCAGGATTTCTGGCCGCACTGTTGATGATTCAGGCCGCTCCATCGCTGGCCGCGGACGACACGCAAGACAAAGGTTTCTGGTACGCACAGACCAGTGTCTATACCAAACATTACTCACCCGACCCCGAACACAATAATCATCAGGACTTGATCGGCATCGAGCGCAATCAGGCATCCGGCTGGGTATTTGGCGGAGCAACTTTCCGTAACTCGTTCAGTCAGCGCTCCAATTACGCCTACGCAGGCAAACGCTTCGAAAGCGCCGGTTACCCGGTGTACGTGAAACTCACGGGCGGCTTGTTGCAGGGCTATCGAGGTGATTACAAGGACAAGATCCCGCTCAATCACTTCGGCGTTGCACCGGTGATCATTCCGTCGGTCGGCGCCCACTATGGCCCGCTGGGCGCCGAGCTGGTGTTTCTCGGCGCCAACGCGGCCATGGTGACAACGGGTGTGCGGTTCTAGAAAGACTCAGGAGCGCGGCGCATACGCGAATACGTCGGCGCGCATTTGGTGGGCATCCATCCCGGCCTCCACCAGCGCATCCAGGGTGCCATAGACCATCGCCGGCGAGCCGCTGGCGTAGACGTGCAGCGATTTCAGGTCCGGGAAGTCCTCGCACACCGCCTCATGCAACATCCCGCAGCGCCCTTCCCAGCCGCATTGGTCACTGACGACCTTGTGCAGGAACAGATTGGGCAGCTTCAGCCATTCGTCCCAATGCTCGATTTCGTAGAAATCTTCCGGACGACGCACGCCCCAGTACAGGTGCACCGGGTGTTTGAAGCCGCTGGCCCGGCAATGTTCGATCAGGCTGTGGATCTGGCCCATGCCGGTACCGGCGGCGATCAGCACCAGCGGCCCGTCCGGCAGTTCCGCCAGATGGGTGTCGCCGAACGGCAATTCGACCCGCACCATGGCATTGCGCTGCAGTTGTTCGATCAGACTCAGGGCACTGGCTTCACGCGCCAGTACGTGGATTTCCAGGTCACGGCCGCTGTGAGGCGCGGAAGCCATGGAAAAGGCCGATTTCTCGCCACTTTCGCGCTCGATCATCAGGTATTGACCGGCGTGATAGCGCGGCGGCTTGCCGGCCGGCGCACGCAGACGCACGCGCCAGGTGTCGCCACCGACGTCCCGGCACTCAATGACCTGACACGACAGGCTGCGCACCGGCAGTTCTCCCAGCGCGAGCACGCCATCCCACAGCAGGATGCAGTCTTCCAGCGGCTGCGCTATGCAAGTGTAGAACTCGCCGTGGTCATGCACCTTGCCGGCCTGTTCGACCCGGCCTTCCACCAGCAGCGCCGCACACACGTGACAATTGCCGTTGCGGCAGCTTTGCGGGCATTCGTAGCCCAGGCGCCGCGCACCATCGAGAATCCGCTCTCCGGGCCGTATCTCGAGCACCGCTCCGGAGGGCTGCAGGGTTACACGCATCAATCTATTCCTAACTGATTCCAGATGGCATCGATCCGTTGGGTGACGGCATCGTCCTTGACGATGACCCGGCCCCATTCGCGAGTGGTTTCGCCCGGCCACTTGTGGGTGGCATCCAGACCCATCTTCGAGCCGAGCCCCGACACCGGCGAAGCGAAGTCGAGGTAGTCGATCGGCGTGTTGTCGATCATCACCGTGTCGCGCTTGGGGTCCATGCGCGTGGTGATGGCCCAGATCACGTCGTTCCAGTCCCGCGCATTGATGTCGTCGTCGGTGACGATAACGAACTTGGTGTACATGAACTGTCGCAAAAACGACCAGACACCCAGCATCACGCGCTTGGCATGCCCCGGATACGACTTCTTCATCGTCACCACGGCCATGCGGTACGAGCAGCCTTCCGGAGGCAGATAGAAGTCGGTGATCTCCGGGAACTGCTTCTGCAGGATCGGCACGAACACCTCGTTCAGCGCCACGCCGAGAATCGCCGGCTCATCCGGCGGACGGCCGGTGTAGGTGCTGTGGTAGATCGGTTTGATCCGGTGGGTGATGCGCTCGACGGTGAACACCGGGAAGCTGTCGACTTCATTGTAATAACCGGTGTGGTCACCGTACGGGCCTTCGTCGGCCATTTCACCCGGATGGATCACACCTTCGAGGATGATTTCGGCGGTAGCCGGCACTTGCAGGTCGTTGCCGCGGCACTTCACCAGTTCCGTGCGACTGTCGCGCAACAGCCCGGCGAAGGCGTATTCGGAGAGGCTGTCCGGCACCGGAGTGACCGCGCCGAGAATGGTCGCCGGATCCGCGCCGAGGGCCACGGACACCGGGAACGGCTGGCCCGGATGCTTCTCGCACCACTCACGGAAATCCAGCGCGCCACCACGGTGGCTGAGCCAGCGCATGATGACCTTGTTGCGGCCGATCACTTGCTGGCGGTAGATGCCGAGGTTTTGCCGATCCTTGTTCGGCCCCTTGGTGACGGTCAGGCCCCAGGTGATCAGCGGCGCCACGTCGCCCGGCCAGCAGGTCTGTACCGGCAGCATTGCCAGATCGACGTCGTCGCCTTCGATGACCACTTCCTGGCAGGGTGCGTCTTTGACGACTTTCGGCGCCATCGCGATGATCTTGCGGAAGATCGGCAGCTTCGACCATGCGTCCTTCAGGCCCTTCGGCGGCTCCGGCTCCTTGAGGAAGGCCAGCAGCTTGCCGATCTCGCGCAGTTCGCTGATGGACTCGGCGCCCATGCCCATGGCGACCCGTTCGGGCGTGCCGAACAGGTTGCCGAGCACCGGAATGTCATGGCCGGTCGGTTTCTCGAACAGCAGTGCCGGGCCCTTGGCCCGCAGTGTGCGGTCGCACACTTCAGTCATTTCCAGCACCGGCGAGACGGGAATCCGGATGCGTTTCAACTCTCCGCGCTGCTCAAGCTGCTGCACGAAATCCCGAAGATCCTTGAATTTCATTGACGATGGCACCCTCAAAATAGGCGTACATCCTACCTGCTATGCCGGTCGCTGGCAGCCCGTCATGGCTTACTTGGCTGCATTCGCCTGGGCTTTTCCCAGATTTTTCTCCCCCTGCAGAACAAGAAACAGCGGCTCGAGGATCGGCGCCACCCTTCGCGCACCGACTTCCGACAGGTGATTGTCATCCTTGTACAGCGAGTAACCATCACGTTCGGCGCGGCACAGACCGTGCTCGTCACACAGTTGTGGCGCCGGATCGACGATCCGCACCATCGGATCCTGCGCCAGTTCTGCGAACAACCGAGTGATAAAGCCCTGACGCCTTTCATGCTCGTCGACAGCCAGACCGACACCCTCCACCGCGTGGCCCAGCATCGCCAGGCGTGTCAGGCGATAGGGCGGACTGAATGCCTGCAACGGCACTTCCTTGACCAGCCAGACCCGCCGTCCGTCCTCGCGCAGCCGCGCCACACCGGCACGCAGACCGTCGGCCAGGCGTCGTTCAGCGACAGCCCGATCATACTGACCGCCCGGCGTTCTTAACGCATGCTCCAGATCGCCGTTGGCTTCGCCGTACAAATAGAGACTCCAGCGAGCGACCAGCACCACATCACTCACTTGTTTCGCATTCAAGGCCTGCTCGATCCGTTGATTGAAGTGCGCACACGCCCGGTCGCTTTCCAGCCCCTCAACCGGAATGCAACCGGCTGAACTGGCAAGAGTGACACTGACACCGTGGGCTTTCGCCCCGTCTTCCAGCACCGGGATCAGCGCCGTCGCGTGACTGTCCCCCCACACCAGAGCCTGGATCGGCAGACCACGGACACCGTAATGACAGAACAATTTGTCGTCCGCAGCCTTGTCGTCCGTCAGGCACGCCAGCTGCTCCGGTGGCCACTCGCGGCCGTCGGCGTATTGCAGTGCCTGCTCGGACAGACGCGACGGCAAGCCATCGGTCCAGCGCAGGGCTTGCCCGGCGAGCCCCAGGATCAGAATGCCGCAGAACCCGGCCAGCAGGACCTGCCGGCGCCCCGCGAGCAGACGCCGCTCGCGAAATGGCGTCTCGACGAACTTCCACGACAGGTAACCCAGCACCAGCGTCAGCAGAATCAATCCCGCGCTATCCACAGGACCGGCCTCTTCGACGCTGGCATAGCTGGAAAATACAAAGACCGGCCAGTGCCAGAGGTACCAGGAATAAGAAATCAGACCGAGCCCGACCATCACCCGACTGCTCAGAAACCGACCCACTGCCGTTTCGCGATGACCGTTGGCCAGAATCAGCAGCACCACCCCCAGCACCGGCAACAGTGCAGTCGCACCCGGGAACGGCGTGGACTTGTCATAGATGAACACCGCCAGCAGGATCAGCCCCATGCCCGACAGGCTCAACAGCTGCGCGGCCAACGGTTTCAAACGCCATGCGTGTTTCGGTGCCACCGCCAACATCGCACCGGCCAGTAGTTCCCAGGCTCGCATCGGCAGCAGAAAGAACGCCTTCTCCGGGTGGTGATTGATTGCCCACACACTCAGCCCGAAGGACAGCAGCAATACGCCGAACAGCGCCAGTCGCCAATGTTTCAGCCGGCTCGACAACAACGTCAGCAGCAACGGGAAAACAATGTAGAACTGCTCCTCCACCGCCAGCGACCAGGTGTGCAGCAGTGGTTTGAGGTCCGAGGCGACGTCGAAATAGCCGTCCTGGCGCATGAACAGGACGTTCGAGACAAAGGTCACCTGGTAGCGCACCGACCGCCCCAGTTCCTCGTAGTCCTTGGGCGCCAGCAGGAACCAGCCCACCACCAGCACCGCGATGATCATCGCAAACAGCGCCGGCAGGATCCGCCGCGCACGCCGGGCCCAGAACTCGACGAAACTGAAGCGCCCGGCCTGGCGCTGGTTCCAGATGATCGAGGTAATCAGGTAGCCGGAAATCACGAAAAACACGTCCACACCGACGAATCCGCCAGTAAATCCCGGGACGCCAAAGTGGAACAGCACCACGGCCATCACTGCGACTGCGCGCAAGCCGTCGATATCCCTTCGATAAGCCAGTGTGCTCATAAATCCTTGATGCCAATCAGATGGTTGTTTTTTGTACAGCCTCAGAGCTGCCTGTTGTTTTTACCGATTCACTGACCTTAACAGATCAGGAACCTCCCATGACCCGGACAAAAAACAGGCAAAAAAAATGGCGTCCCCCGAGGGACGCCATTCTCCGGACTCGACCGACGATGTTACTTGCGCTTCATCGACAGGAAGAACTCGTCGTTGGTCTTGGTCGTTTTCAGCTTGTCGACCAGGAACTCGATGGCTGCCACTTCGTCCATCGGATGCAGCAGCTTGCGCAGGATCCACATGCGCTGCAGTTCGTCGTCGGCAGTCAGCAACTCTTCACGGCGGGTGCCGGACTTGTTGATGTTGATGGCCGGGAACACGCGCTTCTCGGCGATGCGACGGTCCAGAGGCAGCTCCATGTTGCCGGTGCCCTTGAACTCTTCGTAGATCACTTCGTCCATCTTCGAGCCGGTTTCAACCAGCGCGGTGGCGATAATGGTCAGCGAGCCGCCCTCTTCGATGTTACGCGCGGCACCGAAGAAACGTTTCGGCTTCTCCAGGGCGTGGGCATCGACACCACCGGTCAGCACCTTGCCGGAGCTCGGGATCACGGTGTTGTAGGCACGGGCCAGACGGGTGATGGAGTCGAGCAGGATCACCACGTCCTTCTTGTGTTCGACCAGGCGCTTGGCCTTCTCGATCACCATTTCAGCAACCTGCACGTGACGGGTCGGCGGCTCGTCGAAAGTCGAGGCGACCACTTCGCCGCGCACGGTGCGCTGCATTTCGGTCACCTCTTCCGGACGTTCGTCGATCAACAGCACGATCAGGTGAACTTCAGGGTTGTTACGGGCGATGTTCGCTGCGATGTTCTGCAGCATGATCGTTTTACCGGCTTTCGGCGGAGCAACGATCAGACCGCGCTGGCCTTTGCCGATCGGGGCGCACAGGTCGATCACACGACCGGTCAGGTCTTCGGTGGAACCGTTGCCGGCTTCCATCTTCATGCGCACGTTCGGGAACAGCGGGGTCAGGTTCTCGAAGAGAATCTTGTTCTTGGCGTTTTCCGGACGATCGAAGTTGATCGTGTCGACCTTGAGCAGGGCGAAATAACGCTCGCCTTCCTTCGGCGGCCGGATCTTGCCGACGATGGTGTCACCGGTGCGCAGGTTGAAACGGCGGATCTGGCTCGGCGAGACGTAGATGTCGTCAGGGCCGGCGAGGTAGGAAGCGTCAGCGGAGCGCAGGAAGCCGAAGCCGTCCTGGAGAATCTCCAGCACGCCATCACCGGAGATTTCCTCACCGCTTTTCGCGTGCTTTTTCAGCAGGGAGAAAATCACGTCCTGCTTGCGCGAACGGGCCATATTTTCTATGCCCATCTGTTCGGCCAATTCGAGCAGTTCGGTAATCGGCTTTTGCTTGAGTTCAGTCAGATTCATATAGGAATGACGTAATCATTTATGGAGGGGGGAAATTAAGCTTTTGGCTTAATGAGGCCGCGCCGCGGAGAAGGCGACAGGATCGCGTACTTGTTCGAAAAGGAGTGCGTCGGCGACGGCTAGCAGGGGGCAGTGGAGAAACCAGTGCGGGGCCGAATGTATCACCTGAGTTTCGGAGCGTCTAGCCCTGAATACGCAAAAAGCCCCGCAAATTGCGGGGCTTTTTGAGGACAATCCTTACAGCGACGCTTAGATGTTGGCGTCGAGGAAAGCAGCCAGTTGCGACTTCGACAGCGCGCCGACCTTGGTCGCTTCCACGTTGCCGTTCTTGAACAGCATCAGGGTCGGGATGCCACGTACGCCATGCTTGGCCGGGGTTTCCGAGTTTTCGTCGATGTTCAGCTTGGCAACGGTCAGCTTGCCTTTGTAAGTCTCTGCAATCTCGTCCAGAACCGGAGCGATCATTTTGCAAGGGCCGCACCATTCAGCCCAGTAGTCGACCAGGACAGCGCCTTCGGCCTTGAGTACGTCGGCTTCGAAGCTAGCGTCGCTAACGTGTTTGATCAGATCGCTGCTCATGGAATTCTCCAGGTTGTAAGCAAAAAAACGTGGCCCATCATAGCCGCCCTTCCCTTGTTCAGGAAGCCGCAGATGATTGAGTCTTGCTATGGCACTCGATGAGTTTGGGTATAGCTCAAGTCACGCGCCGGCGGGGGCGATAAACGCAATTCCCGTGCGCAGGGCTGCGTTGCGCACGTGCTCCTGCATGGCCTTCTGGGCGGCAGCAGAGGCCCGGCGCGCCAGAGCGCGGAGGATCTTGCGGTGTTCCTGCCAGGTTTCCATGGCCCGCTCGGCCCGGATGAACGGTAGTTTCTGGCTTTCCAGAAAGATCTCGGCGCTGGCCGTGAGGATGTTCAGCATCGCCTGATTGCCGCTGGCCCGCAGGATTCGCTGATGGAATTCGAAGTCCAGTTTCGCTGCGGCTTCGAAGTCACCGGTGCGCAGCTGTTCGCGCATGGCAGCCACGTTGTCTTCGAGTTCGTCCAGATCGAACGTGCTCAGCGTCACCGCCGCCAGCCCGGCGGCAAACCCTTCCAGCGCATAGCGCAACTGAAAGATCTCCAGCGGCGAAGCCTGGGCCGCAAACGGCCAGACCGGCGCCACCGCTCCACGCGGCAACTCTACCGGCGCCTGTACGAACACGCCCTTGCCCGGCTGGATACTGACTGCCCCCAGCGCACTCAATGACGACAACGCTTCGCGCAAGGAGGCCCGGCTGACGCCCAGCTGCACCGCCAGATCCCGTTGCGAAGGCAGCGCATCGCCGGGGCCGAAGCCCTGTTCGGTAATCAGTTTGCGGATCGCTTGCAGCGCCACTTCGGGTACAGCGCGAGAGATCGAGTTCATGGTTTTCCAGACGGTCCAGGCCAAGGTGCGGCCAGTTGTAAAGCTATTCCAGGCATCAGGCAAGTCGTGCCCCAGCGGGGTTCGACGAGCCACGCCGATGCGCTATCGCAGTGCGTAAATCACCCTGACTGTTCAGACCAGTAAGACCGATGAAACCCGGAAAACCCGTGGCTTTGCGGGCTCAAACCGGTACGTTGGCATGCCCCGTGCTCTGTCCGATCGCAGCATTCACTTCCCGCCGATCCGGAGATTGTCCATGACGAAGCGTTACAGCGCCCTCCTTGCCGCCCTGTTTGCCGGCCTGATGCTCAGCCAGGCCCCCGCCCATGCCGACGGTCTGGACGACGTAGTCAAACGCGGCACCTTGAAAGTCGCCGTGCCCCAGGACTTCCCGCCGTTCGGCTCGGTGGGCCCCGACATGAAGCCGCGCGGCCTCGATATCGACACCGCGAAACTGCTGGCCGACCAGCTCAAGGTCAAACTCGAACTGACGCCGGTGAACAGTACCAACCGCATCCCGTTCCTCACCACCGGCAAGGTCGATCTGGTGATATCCAGCCTCGGCAAGAACCCCGAGCGCGAAAAGGTCATCGACTTCTCCCGCGCCTACGCGCCGTTCTATCTCGCGGTATTCGGTCCGTCAGATGCTGCCGTCAGCACCCTGGACGACCTCAAGGGCAAGACCATCAGCGTCACCCGTGGCGCCATCGAAGACATCGAGCTGACCAAGGTCGTCCCCGAAGGCGTGACCATCAAGCGCTTCGAAGACAACAACTCGACCATCGCCGCCTACCTCGCCGGCCAGGTGGATCTGATTGCCAGCGGCAACGTGGTGATGGTCGCGATCAGCGAAAAGAATCCGAAGCGTGTGCCGACGCTTAAAGTGAAGCTCAAGGATTCGCCGGTCTACGTCGGCGTGAACAAGAACGAGCCGGCGCTGCTGGGCAAGGTCAACGAGATTCTGGCCGGCGCCAAGGCTGACGGCGCGCTGGAAAAGAATGCGCAGACCTGGCTCAAAGAGCCACTGCCGGCCGACCTCTGACCGACGACGCGGGAGACCTTGATGGCCTATCAATTCGATTTCCTGCCGGTGGTGGAAAACACCGGGCTGCTGCTGCGCGGGGCGCTGTTCACCCTTGAGCTGACCGCCATCGGTGCTTTGTTCGGTGTCGGCGTGGGCATCGTCGGGGCGCTGGTACGGGCGTGGAACATCCGTCCGTTCGCGGCGGTTTTCGGTGTCTACGTCGAGTTGATCCGCAACACGCCGTTTCTGGTGCAACTGTTCTTCATCTTTTTCGGCCTGCCGTCCCTCGGCGTGCAGATTTCCGAGTGGCAGGCGGCGGTGCTGGCGATGGTGATCAACCTCGGCGCCTACTCGACGGAAATCATCCGCGCCGGCATCCAGGCGATCCCGCGCGGGCAACTGGAAGCAGCGGCTGCGCTGGCGATGAGCCGTTTCGAAGCGTTTCGCCACGTGGTGCTGCGGCCGGCACTGGGCAAGGTCTGGCCGGCCCTGAGCAGCCAGATCATCATCGTCATGCTCGGTTCGGCCGTGTGTTCACAGATCGCCACCGAGGAGTTGAGCTTCGCCGCCAACTTCATTCAATCGCGCAACTTCCGCGCCTTTGAAACCTACGCCCTGACCACCCTCATTTATCTGTGCATGGCGCTGCTGATCCGTCAGTTATTGAACTGGCTCGGCCGGCGCTACCTGTCGACGAGCAACGCAAGGAGCGGTCAATGAGCGATTTCACGTTCTGGGACATCCTGCGCAATCTGCTGACCGGCCTGCAATGGACACTGGCGTTGTCGCTGGTGGCGTTCATCGGCGGCGGGCTCGTCGGGTTGCTGATCCTGATCATGCGCATCTCGAAAAATCCGCTGCCGAGCAGCATTGCCCGTACCTGGATCGAACTGTTCCAGGGCACGCCGTTGCTGATGCAGCTGTTTCTGGTGTTCTTCGGCGTGGCGCTGGCGGGGGTGGAAATCTCCCCGTGGATGGCGGCGGCGATTGCCCTGACGCTGTTCACCAGCGCCTACCTGGCGGAGATCTGGCGTGGATGCGTCGAGGCGATCCCCAATGGTCAGTGGGAAGCCTCCTCGAGCCTGGCGCTCAATCCGCTGGAGCAACTGCGCTACGTGATCCTGCCGCAGGCACTGCGGATTGCCGTGGCGCCGACCGTGGGTTTCTCGGTGCAGGTGGTCAAGGGCACCGCCGTAACCTCGATCATCGGTTTCACCGAACTGACCAAGACCGGCGGCATGCTCGCCAACGCCACCTTCGAACCATTCATGGTCTACGGCCTCGTCGCCGCTGGCTATTTCCTGCTCTGCTACCCCCTGTCCCTCAGTGCGCGCTACCTGGAAAGGAGACTGCATGCCTCTGCTTAGAATTTCCGCCCTGCATAAATACTACGGCGATCACCACGTGCTCAAAGGCATCGACCTGAGCGTCGAGGAAGGCCAGGTGGTGGCGATCATCGGCCGCAGCGGCTCGGGCAAATCCACCCTGCTGCGCACCCTCAACGGCCTGGAATCGATCAACGACGGCGTGATCGAAGTCGACGGCGAATACCTCGACGCCGCCCGCGCCGACCTGCGCAGCCTGCGGCAGAAAGTCGGGATGGTGTTTCAGCAATTCAACCTGTTCCCGCATCTGACGGTGGGCGAAAACGTGATGCTCGCGCCGCAAGTGGTACAGAAAGTGCCCAAGGCCAAGGCTGCGGAACTGGCGCGGCAGATGCTGGAGCGCGTTGGCCTGGGTGAAAAGTTCGATGCGTTCCCGGATCGGCTTTCCGGGGGACAGCAACAGCGCGTGGCGATTGCCCGGGCGCTGGCGATGTCGCCAAAAGTGCTGTTGTGCGACGAAATCACCTCGGCGCTGGACCCGGAACTGGTTAACGAAGTGCTCAGCGTGGTCCGGCAATTGGCCAGGGAAGGCATGACGTTGATCATGGTCACCCACGAAATGCGCTTCGCCCGGGAAGTCGGGGACAAACTGGTGTTCATGCATCAGGGCAAGGTGCACGAAGTGGGCGATCCGAAAGTGCTGTTTGCCGATCCGCAGACGCCGGAGCTGGCGAATTTCATTGGCACGGTCGAAGTCACTCACTGAACCTGCCCATTCTCTGTGGCGAGGGAGCTTGCTCCCGCCGGGCTGCAAAGCAGCCCCGAGGCCCACAAACTTGTGCTGAATCAAGCCTTTCAGTTCTGCGCGTTGGCGGCAGCCTGTGATCGTGGCACGATGTCAGGGTTATCGACCGAGACCCCTGACCATGCCGCAATCTCAAGCCAAGAATCTGTCCCTGATCGCCGCAATCGACCTGGGCTCCAACAGCTTCCACATGGTCGTGGCCAAGGCCCAGAACGGCGAAATCCGTATTCTCGAACGCCTCGGGGAGAAGGTGCAGCTGGCCGCCGGCATCGACGAAGAGCGCCATCTCAACGAAGAATCCATGCAGCGCGGGCTCGATTGCCTCAAGCGTTTTGCCCAACTGATCAACGGCATGCCGCTGGGCGCCGTGCGGATCGTCGGCACCAACGCCCTGCGTGAAGCCCGCAACCGCCTGGAATTCATCCACCGCGCCGAAGAAATCCTCGGTCACCCGGTGGAAGTCATCTCCGGCCGTGAAGAGGCGCGCCTGATCTATCTCGGCGTGTCCCACACCCTCGCCGACACCCCGGGCAAGCGCCTGGTCGCCGACATCGGCGGCGGCAGTACCGAATTCATCATTGGCCAGCGCTTCGAGCCATTGCTGCGCGAAAGCCTGCAAATGGGCTGTGTGAGCTTCACCCAGCGCTATTTCAAGGACGGCAAGATCACCCCGGCCCGCTACGCCCAGGCCTACACGGCGGCGCGTCTGGAAATCATGAGCATCGAACACGCCCTGCATCGCCTGACCTGGGATGAAGCCATCGGCTCCTCGGGCACCATCCGCGCCATCGGCCTGGCGTTGAAGGCTGGCGGACACGGCGCCGGCGAAGTGAATGCCGAAGGCCTGGCGTGGCTCAAGCGTCGCCTGTTCAAGCTCGGCGACGTCGACAAGATCGACTTCGAAGGCATCAAGCCTGACCGTCGGGCGATCTTCCCGGCGGGCCTGGCGATCCTCGAAGCGATCTTCGACGCCCTTGAACTGCAGCGCATGGATCACTGCGAAGGGGCGCTGCGTGAAGGCGTGCTCTACGACCTGCTTGGCCGCCATCATCACGAAGACGTGCGCGAACGCACCCTGACCTCGCTGATGGAGCGCTACCACGTTGACCTGGAACAGGCCGCACGGGTCGAGCGCAAAGCGCTGCACGCCTTCGATCAGGTGGCCGAGGACTGGCAGCTGGAAGACGGCATCTGGCGCGAACTGCTGGGCTGGGCGGCGAAAGTGCACGAAGTCGGGCTCGACATCGCCCACTACCACTACCACAAGCACGGCGCCTACCTGATCGAGCACTCGGACCTCGCCGGGTTCTCCCGCGAAGACCAGCAAATGCTCGCCCTGCTGGTGCGCGGCCACCGCCGCAACATCCCCAAGGACAAGTTCGCCGAATTCGGCGAGGACGGCGACAAACTGATCCGCCTGTGTGTACTGCTGCGTTTTGCGATCCTGTTCCATCACATTCGCGGCACCCAGACCATGCCGCAGGTGGCGTTGCACGCCAATGGCGACAACCTCGACGTGGAGTTCCCGGAAAACTGGCTGAATGAGAACCAGCTGACTCAGGCCGACTTCGCGCTTGAGGCCGAGTGGCTGACGCGGGTTGGCATTGTCCTGACTGTGCGCTGAGTAACCGGCAGGTAGAAAAAAGGCGATCCGGATGGATCGCCTTTTTTATTGCTTTGAGACCTGCGGTCAACTGCTCACCGGCAGAATCGGGCTGCCCAACCGCTCCAGCAACGTCGCCTGCGCACTGCGCGGGTTCTGGTTGCCGGTCGGCGTGTTGCGGATGTAGCGGCCGTCAGATTGCAGGCTCCAGCTGTGGGTGTTGTCGGTCAGGTACAGCTCCAGCTCCTTCTTGACCCGGGTCAGCAGCTTCTTGCCTTCCACCGGGAAGCAAGTCTCGACGCGCTTGTCGAGGTTGCGCTCCATCCAGTCGGCGCTGGAGAGGAACATCTGCTCCTCGCCACCGTTGAGGAAGTAGAACACCCGGGTGTGCTCGAGGAAGCGGCCGATGATCGAGCGCACGTGAATATTGTGCGAAACCCCGGCGATACCCGGACGCAGGCAGCACATGCCGCGCACCACCAGATCGATGCGCACGCCGGACTGGCTGGCCTTGTACAGCGCGCGGATGATCTTCGGATCGGTCAGCGAGTTGAACTTGGCGATGATGTGCGCCGGCTTGCCGTCGAGGGCGAATTGCGTCTCGCGGGCGATCATGTCGAGCATGCCCTTCTTCAGGGTGAACGGCGCATGCAGCAGCTTCTTCATGCGCAGCGTCTTGCCCATGCCGATCAACTGGCTGAACAGTTTGCCGACGTCTTCGCACAAGGCGTCGTCGGAGGTCAGCAGGCTGTAGTCGGTGTACAGACGGGCGTTGCCGGCGTGGTAGTTACCGGTGCCGAGGTGCGCATAACGCACGATCTCGCCGGCCTCGCGGCGCAGGATCAGCATCATCTTGGCGTGGGTCTTGAAGCCGACCACGCCGTAGATCACCACCGCACCCGCCGCCTGCAGACGGCTGGCCAGTTGCAGGTTGGACTCTTCGTCGAAGCGCGCCCGCAGCTCGATGACCGCCGTCACTTCCTTGCCGTTACGCGCGGCATCCACCAACGCATCGACGATTTCCGAGTTGGCGCCGGAGCGGTACAGCGTCTGGCGCACAGCCAGAACGTGCGGGTCTTTCGCGGCCTGACGCAGCAGGTCGACCACCGGGGTGAACGACTCGAACGGGTGCAGCAGCAGGATGTCCTGTTTGCTGACGACGCTGAAAATGTTCTCGCTGTTCTGCAGCAGCTTCGGGATCTGCGGCGTGAACGGCGTGTATTGCAGCTCCGGATGGCTGTCCAGACCGGTGATGCTGAACAGACGGGTCAGGTTGACCGGACCGTTGACCTGATACAGCTCGGTCTCGCTCAGGCTGAACTGCTTGAGCAGGTAGTCCGACAGGTGTTTCGGGCAAGTGTCGGCGACTTCCAGACGCACGGCGTCACCGTAACGACGGGAGAACAACTCGCCACGCAGGGCGCGGGCGAGGTCTTCGACGTCCTCGGAGTCGAGCGCCAGGTCGGCGTTCCGGGTCAGGCGGAACTGGTAGCAGCCCTTTACCTTCATGCCCTGGAACAGGTCATCGGCGTGAGCGTGGATCATCGACGACAGGAACACATAGTTGTCGCCAGGGCCGCCGACTTCTTCCGGCACCTTGATGATCCGTGGCAGCAGGCGCGGCGCCGGGATGATCGCCAGACCGGAATCGCGACCGAAGGCGTCGATACCTTCGAGCTCGACGATGAAGTTCAGGCTCTTGTTCACCAGCAACGGAAACGGGTGTGTCGGGTCGAGGCCGATCGGAGTGATGATCGGCGCGATCTCGTCGCGGAAGTAGCGACGGACCCAGGTCTTGAGCTTGGTGGTCCAGTAGCGGCGACGGATGAAGCGCACCTGATGCTTTTCCAGCTCCGGCAGCAGGATGTCGTTGAGAATCGCATACTGGCGGTCTACATGACCGTGCACCAGCTCGCTGATGCGGGCCAGGGCCTGATGCGGCTGCAAGCCGTCGGCACCGGCCTGTTCCCGGGCGAAGGTGATCTGCTTCTTGAGGCCGGCGACGCGGATTTCGAAGAATTCGTCGAGGTTGCTGGAGAAGATCAGCAGGAACTTCAGCCGCTCCAGCAACGGGTAGGACTCGTCCAGTGCCTGTTCCAGCACGCGGATGTTGAACTGCAGTTGCGACAATTCCCGGTGGATATACAGGCTGCTGTCATCCAGTCCGGGAATCGCGATCACCGGTGCCGCTGCGGCGGACTCGGTGGCCGGCGCGGGCGGCGCAGGTTCGAGTTCCGGCGGGGTCTCGGTAATCTGCTCGACCACGGGTTGAGCTTCTTTTACGGCAACTTCAGTGAGTCCTTCGGTATTCATCGAATGTTCCTGGGAGGGCTATTTCTGCTCTCGTAACAATTGAGCGGCACGGACAGCAAAGTAAGTCAGGATGCCATCAGCGCCGGCACGTTTAAAGGCGGTCAGGGATTCGAGGATCACGCCTTCGCTCAACCAGCCATTCTGGATCGCCGCCATGTGCATGGCGTATTCGCCGCTGACCTGATAGACGAAGGTCGGCACTTTGAAGGCATCTTTTACCCGGAACAAAATGTCCAGGTAAGGCATGCCGGGCTTGACCATGACCATGTCCGCGCCTTCAGACAAGTCCGCGCCCACTTCGTGCAACGCTTCGTCGCTGTTGGCCGGATCCATCTGATAGGAAGCCTTGTTCGCCTTGCCCAGATTCGCGGCCGATCCCACGGCATCGCGGAACGGCCCGTAATAGGCGCTGGCGTACTTGGCCGAGTAGGCCATGATCCGCACGTTGACGTGACCGGCCAGCTCCAGCGCTTCGCGGATCGCCTGGATGCGGCCGTCCATCATGTCCGACGGAGCCACCACCTGGGCACCTGCAGCGGCGTGGGACAACGCCTGTTTGACCAGTGCATCGACGGTGATGTCGTTCTGCACGTAGCCTTCTTCGTCGAGAATGCCGTCCTGACCGTGAGTGGTGAACGGATCGAGGGCAACGTCGGTGATCACGCCCAGCTCCGGGAAGCGATCACGCAGGGCGCGGGTGGCGCGCTGGGCGATACCTTCGGGATTCCACGCTTCGGCGGCATCGAGGGACTTGAGTTCGGATGGCGTGACAGGGAACAGCGCCAGTGCCGGGATCCCCAGTTCGACCCATTTCGCCGCTTCTTCCAGCAGCAGGTCGATGGTCAGGCGCTCGACACCGGGCATCGAGGCCACGGCTTCGCGGCGGTTTTCACCGTCGAGCACGAACACCGGCAGGATCAGGTCATCGACCGTCAACACGTTCTCACGCACCAGACGCCGGGAAAAGTCATCACGACGATTGCGACGCAGGCGGGTGGCAGGGAACAGACGGTTGGCTGGGGTAAAGCTCACGGCAGACTCCTGAGCCCGCGCAGACGGGCGAGCGTGACAGTTATAAGCGGCCATTATGACGGTCGTATTACAGTTATGTGCACCCCTGTGACACGTAGCCGCAATCCATTGTCGTTGTAGGAAATGTTAACGTCGAGACACATTTCGACACTTTCCTGAATGTGTCCGAAGGGTTAGGCTGCGCGTTCATTTCGCCAGCACCCAGACAATGCTCCAACAATTTCTGCATGACTTCGGCTACTTTGCCTTGTTTCTCGGCACGTTCTTCGAAGGCGAAACCATCCTGGTGCTCGCGGGCTTCCTCGCGTTCCGTGGTTACATGGACATCAACCTGGTGGTGGTCGTGGCGTTCTTCGGCAGCTATGCCGGCGATCAGCTGTGGTACTTCCTGGGCCGCAAGCACGGGCGCAAGTTGCTGGCGCGCAAACCGCGCTGGCAAATGTTGGGTGACCGCGCACTGGAGCACATCCGCAAACACCCGGACATCTGGGTCCTGAGTTTCCGCTTCGTTTACGGCCTGCGCACGGTGATGCCGGTGGCCATCGGCCTGTCAGGCTATCCGCCCGGACGCTATCTGCTGCTGAACGGCATCGGTGCGGCGATCTGGGCCGCGGCCCTGGCCGCAGCCGCGTACCACTTCGGTGCGGTGCTCGAAGGCATGCTGGGCAGCATCAAGAAATATGAACTGTGGGTACTCGGTGCGCTGCTGGTGCTGGGGGGCGGCCTCTGGTTGCGCCGCCGGTTCAAGAATGCCCGGCTGGCGAAAAAGGTCTACGAAGCAGAACAGGCCGAGCAACTGGCCAGGGCCGAACGGCACAAAGCCGAACAGGCCAAGGCGGCCGAGCCTAAGACACCCACCGAGTAACCCGCCGGCGACAGCAATACAGCCCGATGCCGCTGAGCAGGCTGTAACCGAGCAGGCCGGCCCAGATTTCGGGGCTGGCCGGCCACAACCCGACCTGCGGCGCCAGCCACACCAGCGGCAGGTTCGCCGCCAGTCGCAACAGCTCCAGCTTCAGCGCCCACGGGCGATTCTCCAGGGCCACGCCCAGCACAAACAGACCCGACGCCATCGCGCCCCAGCCCAGCACCAGGGCACCGGTCGGCAGACTGCGCTCCAGACTCATCAGATAACTGCCCAGCGCCACATACACGCCGAATTGCAGCAGCACGTACCACTCCTGTCGGGCGCCCAACGGCACTTCGAATTTGCTGAACCGGCTCAGATCCGGCTTGCTCAGCGGATATTTCGCTGCCACGTCCGCCGGGCGCCATCCGGTGCGCATGAACCAGATTCGCAGTTTGTCCCATGTGCTCCCGGCGCGCCGCGCATCATTCCAGAGCTGCACGTAAAACTGCAGGTTCGCCCATAACGGATTCCAGCTCGCCAACGGTGTGGTCACGCCGAAAATCACCGGCTCGTTGTCGTCCTCTTCCTGGAACGAGCCAAACAGGCGATCCCAAATAATGAACACCCCGCCGTAGTTGCGATCCATGTAGAGAGCGTTCTGTGCATGGTGGGCCCGATGATTGGACGGCGTGACGAAAAACCATTCGAACCAGCCGAGCTTGGGAATGTGCTTTGTATGCACCCAGAACTGATACAGCAGATTCAGCGCGGCAACACTGACGAACACCGGCAACGGCACGCCCAGCACGGCCATCGGCAGGTAAAAGATCCAGCCCAGCAGAAACCCGGTGCTGGTCTGGCGCAAGGCCGTGGAAAGGTTGTAGTCCTCGCTCTGGTGATGCACCGAGTGAGCGGCCCAGAGGATGTTCCGTTCATGGCCCATCCGGTGCAGCCAGTAGTAACAGAAATCGTAGAGGACAAAGGCGAAGACCCACACCCCAACACTGTCCGCCGGCAACCTGAACAGCGCCAGATGCTCCAGGGCAAACCCGTAAGTCACCAGCCCCACGCCCTTGGTCAGCAGGCCGGTGGTGGTCGACAGCACCCCGGTGCTGATGCTGCTCACCGCATCGGCCAGGCGATAGTTGCTCACCCCGCGCCGACGGTCGGCGATCAGCTCGACCGCGATCAATACAAAGAACAACGGCACCGCATACAGAATGAAGTTCATGACGTGCCCTGATGAGATCCGTGTGCACTGATCCTAGGTGTAGCGACGGCTTGCCCCTATGGCAACGAGCGACAAATTAGTGGACATTTAGCGCCATGAATCTGGAGAGAACCCCATGAGCAAAAAAGTTGCAGTGATCCTGTCCGGTTGCGGCGTGTACGACGGCGCCGAGATCCACGAGAGCGTCATCACCCTGCTGCGCCTGGATCAGCGTGGCGCCCAGGTGCAGTGCTTCGCCCCGGACGTCGCGCAATTGCATGTGATCAACCACCTCACCGGCAAAGAGATGCCCGAGTCGCGCAACGTGCTGGTGGAGTCGGCGCGCATCGCCCGGGGCAACATCAAGGATGTCCGTGAAGCCGATGTCGATGACTTCGATGCGCTGATCGTGCCCGGCGGTTTCGGCGCAGCGAAGAACCTGTCGAACTTCGCCGCCGATGGCGCCGGCTGCTGCGTTCAGCCGGACGTACTGGCGCTGGCCGAGGCCTTTGCCGAAGCGGGCAAACCGGTGGGCCTGATGTGCATTTCGCCGGCACTGGCCGCCAAGATCTACGGCCCGGGCGTGACCTGCACCATCGGCAACGATGCCGACACCGCCACGGCCATCGGCAAGATGGGCGCCACCCACGAAGACTGCGCCGTGACCGACATCATCGAAGACAAGGCGCGCAAACTGGTGACCACCCCGGCCTACATGCTGGCGCAGTCGATCAGTGAGGCGGCTTCGGGGATCAACAAGCTGGTCGATCGCGTGCTTGAGCTGACCCACGAAAACGACGCCTGATCTCTTGGTCGAACACAAACCAATGTGGGAGCGGGCTTGCTCGCGAAGACGTCAGGTCAGACAACTATTCGTTGAATGACACACCGCCTTCGCAAGCAAGCCCGCTCCCACAAGGGATTTGTGTAATGTTCAGGGTTTGCGGGTGAGCCTGGTGAGGATCCGGTCCAGGGCATTGGCGAACGCCTGCTTCTCCCGGTCGCCTAACGGCGCCGGGCCGCCGCTGACCTGGCCCTGTTCACGCAGGTCGGTGAACAGGTTGCGCGTCGCCAGTCGTTCACCCATGTTCTGCGCGTCGAACTCCTTGCCTCGCGGGTCCAGCGCTGCAACGCCCTTCTTCACTAGCCGGTCGGCCAGCGGGATGTCGCTGCAGATCACCAGTTCGCCCGGCACCGCGTGCTCCACCAGATAATCATCCGCCGCATCGGGGCCGCTCGGCACCACGATCAGTTTGACGATCGCCAGCGCCGGTTTGCTCTGCGGCTGCCCCGCCACCAGCACCACCTCGAAGCGGCGCTTGAGGGCGAACTTCACCACCAGCTCTTTAGCCATCTTCGGGCAGGCGTCGGCATCGATCCATACGCGCATCATTTCAGGCCGCCACACGGCGCTTTTCCGCCACCCGGCTGCGACCGTAGAGCACGATGATCGCCGCAATCGCCACCGCCTGCGCCGCCAGCGAATAGGCATCGGCGTGAATCCCCAGCCATTCGAAATCGAAGAACGCCACCGGCCGGGTGCCGAAGATCCCGGCTTCCTGCAACGCTTTCACGCCGTGGCCGGCGAACACCACCGACAGTGCGCACAGCAGCGCCGCGTTGATGCTGAAAAACAGCGCCAGCGGCAACTTTGCCGAGCCGCGCAGAATGATCCAGGCCAGACCGAACAACAGCACCAGCGCCGTAGCGCCGCCCGCCAATACTGCGTTGTGCCCGGCAGGACCGGCCTGCAGCCACAGGGTTTCGTAGAACAGAATCACCTCGAACAGCTCGCGATACACCGAGAAGAACGCCAGCACCGCAAAACCGAACCGCCCACCGCCACCGACCAGGCTCTGTTTGATGTAATCCTGCCAGGCCGCCGCGTGCCGACGGTCGTGCATCCACACCCCGAGCCACAGCACCATGACGCTGGCGAACAGCGCCGTGGCGCCTTCCAGCAGTTCCCGCTGGGAGCCGCTGACATCGATCACATACGCCGCCAGCGCCCAGGTACCGAGACCGGCCAGCAACGCCAGGCCCCACCCGACGTTGACGCTGCGCACCGCCGATTGCTGGCCGGTATTACGCAGAAACGCGAGGATCGCCGCCAGCACCAGAATCGCCTCTAGGCCTTCGCGCAGCAGAATCAGCAGCCCGGAAATGTAGCTCAGCGACCAGCTCAGACCGTCGCTGCCCAGCAAATCGGCAGACGCCTTGAGTTTGCCCTTGGCCGCGTCAAGGCGCTGCTCGGCCTGCTCCACCGGCAAGCCGTCCTGCAGCGATTGCCGGTAGGCCATCAAGGATTTCTCAGTGTCCTTGCGCACGTTGGCGTCGACGTTGTCCAGCGAGCTTTCAACCAGCTCGAAGCCTTCCAGATAGGCAGCAACGGACAAGTCATACGCCTGATCACGATCGCCGGCACGGTACGCGGCCAGGCTCTTGTCCAGGGTCGCGGCGGTGTAGTCGAGCAACTGCGCCGGGCCGCGCTTGACCTGCGGCGGCTGCGCCCGTTGCGCGCGGAAGGTCGCGGCGGCTTCGGCGCCTTCGGCGGCCTGCACTTCGGCCGGTGTCTGACGGGCGAGGTCGGCGATGTTGTAGGTCTTGTCGGATTTGGTCGTGGCCGGGTCGGCACTGAACTGCGCGATGTAGGTCGCCAGATCCCAGCGCTGACGGTCGTCCAGTTGATCGGCGAAGGCCGGCATGTCGGTGCCTTCGACGCCTTGGCCGAGGGTGTTGAAGATTGCGTAGAGACTCAGATGATCCAGACGCGTGGCATCACGCAGGTTGGCCGGCGCGGGCTCCATGCCGACACTCGCAGGGCCATCCCCGGCCCCGTTGGCGCCATGACACACCGAACAGTGCTGGGCGTAGAGCGGCGCACCACGGGCCGGGTCCGGAGTGATGATCGGCGCCTGGCTGACTTCATAGGCCACCGCCAGTTTTGCCCCCAGTTGCCGGGCCTGACGGGCGACGTCCGCGCCGTCCTGCTTCGCGGTGATGGCGGCGAGCAGAGCATCGATGCCCTGCTCCAGACCGGCCTTCTCCGGTTTGGCCGGCATTGCGGCAATCAACCCTTGCAACGCCCGGGTGAATTCCAGTTGTTCGCGGTATTCGGCATCGTCGACAATCTTGCCCGCCTCTACCGTTGGCGGGTAGTCGGCGCTGATGTAATCGAGCAGGTGCAGCGCCCGGGGCGCGCCTTCCACGGTATCGGCCAACAGATTGAAACTGCTCAGGGCAAACAGCGGGAACACCAGCCAGGCCAGGAATCGGGACGAGGCAGTCATGAAAGGATCTCAATTGGAAATGCGAAGTAACACATTGTTCACGTCAAGCAGGCCTGACTCAAGCTTTCTCGCCAACCGGGACGGATAACGTGCATTGTCATGCAGCACATAGCCATCACTCGCCCCTATACTGCGTCGCCTCCCGCTTCTCTCGATTAAGGAAAATCTCGTGGTCATGCGCCATTGCCTGCTGTTTCCCTTGCTGTTGAGTGCGCTCGTGCAACTGAGCGGTTGCGGGGCCTACCGCAATTACGATCTGGAACTGCAACAAACCACCGATCAATTGAAAGCAGGCAACACCGACGGTGCGCTGGCTCTGATCGAGGCACATAACCCGGATGAAGAAAAAGACCTGCTGTATTACTTCGAGAAAGGTGCGGTGCTCAGCGCTGCCGGCGAGTTCTCACAAAGCCAGGTGGCCTGGCGCAGCGCCGAACAGAGGGTGATCCAGCGCCAGGACACCATTGAAACCACTGGCGACAAGCTGCTGTCCGCCCTGGGCAATGAATGGGGCAGCATCATCAACGACAAGCTTCGTCGTTACGATGGCTATGACTATGAAAAGGTCATGCTGACTACGCAAATGGCCCTGAACCAGTTGGCCGTGAATGACTTCGACGGCGCCCGTGCGGACATCAAGAAGACCCACGAGCGCGAAACACTGATCGCCCGGCAACGAGAGCTCGAATACGAGCGTGTCGAAAACGCCGCCAAGGACCAGGGCGCCCGTGTGCATTACAAGGACCTGCAGGGTTATCCGGTGATCATGCTCGAGTCGCCAGCGGTCATTGCCCTGAAAAACGGCTATCAAAGTGCGTTCAGCCACTATCTGGCCGGTTTCACGTATGAAGCGCTGGGTGAAAAGGACCTGGCTGCACCGGGTTATCGCCAGGCGATCGAACTGCGTCCTGACATACCATTCTTCCAACAGGCGCTGCGCGACCTCGACAGTCCCGGGCTCAAGGCGGGCGAAAGCGATGTGCTGATCATTGTGCAAAGCGGGCTGGCCCCTGCCCGCAGCTCGGTGCGCGTGCCTTACCCGGTGAAGCTCGACGACGGACAGGTGATCGTCGCCAATATCTCGTTTCCGGTGATGGTGCCCGATACCTCCACTCAATCTTTCAACCAGATAACGCTCGACGGTCGTCAAAGGAAGCTGATCACCGTCAACAACATCACCGACATGTCCTTGCGCACCCTGCGTGACGACATGCCCGGGATCATTCAGCGCACCACTTATCGAGCATTCCTGGCGGCGGACGTTCAAGGCACCGATAACCGCCGCAATCCCGCCAAGGCTTCTTACGTGACCCAGCATGACGGTTTCGAGCACGCCGATACCCGCACCTGGCGCACCCTGCCCGACCTCACCCAGGTACTGCGCCTGCGTCTGAAGAAAGGCGAGCACTCGATCAGCCTGCCTACGGCGCCAAGTGCTG
Source organism: Pseudomonas sp. BW7P1 (assembly GCF_024981055.1). NCBI lineage: Bacteria > Pseudomonadati > Pseudomonadota > Gammaproteobacteria > Pseudomonadales > Pseudomonadaceae > Pseudomonas > Pseudomonas sp. BW7P1. Next base: position 6,071,112 of record NZ_CP103374.1, read on the forward strand.
CACCTCTGAAAATCCGCATTGATCAGGATCGCCAGGTCATCGGCTTGCGTGCACTTGGCGATCGGATCTACGCCAACGGGAGTGCCTTCCGGGACATCATCACAGGCGACACGCGAACGGTATCCAGCATGAAGCAAGTGATGGCATTCGACTAAGCAGTGCGATTAAAAAGCTATTACATAGCCAGCACCGCCCGCCTATAATGCCGCGCCCTCGTTATCGCAACGAGGCATTAAAGCTCCTCTGTTTATGAGGAATTGGCAGGAGGCCAACGCCACTGTCGATCGGTCCCAGCAGCCCGACCCGCACCCGAGGCTGTCGCTACTCATGGAAGAAGTACCCCATGGCATTTCGCGCTCCCACTCTGATCGCGCTTGGCGCCGTCACTCTGCTGTCCGGCTGTTCGGCGTTTCGCAATTACGATTCCGAACTGGCCCAGACCAACCAGCAACTGGCCACCGGCAACGTCGACGCCGCCCTGACCCTGCTGGAAAAGAACAACACCGGCCCGGACAAGGACCTGCTGTATTACTTCGAGAAAGGTGAACTGCTGCGCGCCAAGGGCGATCTGTCCGGCAGCCAGAACGCCTGGACCAGCGCCGACCAGGTGGTGGGCAAATGGGAAGACTCGGTCAAGCTCGACACCGACAAGTACCTGGCCCAGTTCGGCAGTTTCCTGGTCAATGACAAGGTCCGTCGCTACGAAGGCTATGACTACGAAAAAGTCATGCTGACCACGCAGATGGCCCTGAACCTGCTGGCGGTCAACGACTTCGACGGCGCCCGCACCGCGATCAAGAAGACTCACGAACGCGAAGCGGTAATCGCCGATCTGCGTGACAAGGAATACCTCAAGAGCGAAGAGGAAGCCGAGAAGCAAGGCATCAAGACCGAGTACAAGGACCTGCAAGGCTACCCGGTCGCCAGTCTCGACGCCCCGGAAGTGATCGGCCTGAAAAACAGCTATCAGAGCGCGTTCAGCCATTACCTGGCCGGTTTCGTCTACGAAGCCCTGGGTGAGAAGGACCTTGCTGCACCGGGCTATCGCAAGGCCGCCGAACTGCGTCCGAAAACGCCGCTGCTGGAGCAGGCGCTGATCAATCTCGACAAGCCGGCCAAGAGCGATGACAGCGACGTCCTGATCGTGGTGCAGAGCGGTCTGGCGCCGGCCCGCGATTCGATCCGCGTACCGCTGCCGCTGCCGATTTCCGACAACGTGGTCATTACCCCGCTGTCGTTCCCGATCATCAAGCCTGACACCTCGACCGCAACGTTCGCGCAGATCGGTGTCGACGGTCAGCAACTGGACCTGACCGCCCTGAACAGCACCACTGCCATGTCGCGCCGTGCCCTGCGCGATGACATGCCGGGGATCATCCTGCGCACCACCGTGCGCGCGATCACCAAAGGCGTGGCGCAGAAGAAAATCAACGAAACCAATCCGCTGGCGGGTCTGGCCGTGGGGATCTCTTCAGCGGTGCTCGAAGGTGCCGATACCCGTACGTGGCGCACCTTGCCGGACACCACCCAGGTGGTGCGCCTGCGCCTGAAAAAGGGCGAACACCAGGTCACCCTGCCGAGCGCCGTGGGCGGTTCGGTGGTCAAGGTCAACGTCGATCAGCGTTATCAGGTCGTCACCCTGCGCGCCGTCGGCAATCAGGTCTTCGCCGCCGGCCTCGCCGCTCACGTGACCCCAAGCACCGCCGGCACTGCCGTGGCCAGCCTCAAACAACCTTAAGAACGGAGTCTTTGCATGCGCTTCAAACTCTTCGCCGTCGCCGCCCTCGCCGTCCTGGCCAGCGGCTGCGCCACCCCGCCGCCCCCGGAGCCGGGCAGCGCCGCGAGCAAGGTCGTGGCCATGGGCCCGCAAAAACACATCGCCGTCGGCGCCATGCGCGTCGCCCGCGAGAACGGCTTCATGACCGTCAATGTGCAGTTGACCAACACCCTCAACAGCAACAAGACGTTCTATTACCGCTTCGCCTGGCTGGGGCCGGAAGGTTTCCCGATTGCCGAAGAAGAAGTCTGGAAGAGCCAGATGATGTACGGCGCCCAGACCAGCTTCATCCAGGGCATTGCCCCGACGCCCAAAGCCGTGGACTTCCGTCTGGAACTCAAGACCCCTTAAGCCCGCCCCTCTATTCCCGATTCAGAGAGCATTCCCATGTTTGCACGCTTTTCCTTCATCGCCGTCCTCGCCCTGCTGGCCGCCGGCTGCGCCAACACGTCGCCGACCCTGGGCAGCAAGAACATCAGCTACGGCGATACCAAGGCCGTTGAAACCGTGACCAACGAATTCGGTTCCACCGACCTGCAGATGATTGCCGAATCGATGACCCGCTCCCTGGCCCAGTCCGGCGTTCTGCAGGGCCGCCCGGTGGTGCAGGTCTATGACGTGAAGAACAAGACCAGCGAATACATCGACACCCGCGAGATCACCACCACCATCAAGACCCAGCTGATGAAGTCCGGCACCGCCCGCTTCGCCAGCGACAACACCGCGATGCAGAGCCAGGTCGACCAACTCAAGCTGCAAAACCAGAGCGGTCTGTACAAGAAGAGCACCGTGGCCAAGACCGGCAACATGATCGCCGCCAAATACCGCCTTGAAGGTTCGATCAGCTCGATCGTCAAGCGCAGCAGCGATTACAAGGACGTCTTCTACAAATTCAGCCTGCAACTGATCGACGTTGAAAGCGGTCTGGCCGAGTGGATGGACGAGAAAGAGATCCGCAAGACCACGGAGCGTTAATCGATGCGCACATGGATTGGCATGATGGCCCTGGCTTGCGCGCTCGGCGCGCAAGCGGCCCCGAAAGTCGCGGTGACGGACCTGGCGTATCAGGAACGCGTGGAGCAATACATCCACATCGTTTCGGCGCAGAACAACTACCGCGAGGGTTACTACAGCGCCAGCGGCTCTTCGAGCTACAACGAGCTCGAAGCGTCCACCAGCTACATCGAACAAGGCGAGCTGCGCAAATTCACCGGCGACATCAAGGGTGAAATCCTGCGCACAGGGATGTTCCAGCTGGTGCAGGGCACCCCGTACACGGCATCGTCCAAGGGCGACGTCTACGACGTGATCAAGCGGATCAAGGCCGGCAACTTCAAGGGCGCCGACTACGTGCTGTTCGGCACGGTGTCCGACATCGACTTCACCCAGGACATGAACGAGCTGGCCAATACCGACAGCTATTCAGCCGTACTGGGCCTGACACTGGTGGCGGACTTCAGCCTGATCAACACCAAAACCTACGAAATCACCTCGGCCTTCACGGCGATGGGCGAAGCGCAGGACACCAAACTGGTGAACCACCGCGACATCAAGATCTCGCTCAACCGCCCACGGGTGGTGCGCGAGGTCTCGAAGGCGCTGGGTGAAGACGTGGCCGGACAGCTGAGCCAGCAGCTCGGCGGTGGTGGCTACGAGCAACCGCGTGAACCGCAGCAGCGCAATAATCTGCCGCGTGATACAGCGCCAGTGATTCTGCGCTGACCGGCAACCGGAAACGAAAAAGGCGACCTGAAAAGGTCGCCTTTTTTATGCCTGCCCGCTCTACGCGGCGGCTTTGCGCAACGTTGCCATGAACGCCGCCGCACCGATGAACAGCCCGGCAAACGTGCGGTTCATGCGTTTCTGCTGGGTCGGTGTGCGCAACAGGCGCAGTACCTTCGACGCCAGCCCGGTATAGCCGGCCATGACGATCAGGTCGACGCAGATCATGGTCACGCCGATCACCACGTACTGGATCAGCAGCGGCGCGTGAGGATTGATGAACTGCGGCAGCACCGCCAGCATGAACACCAGCGCCTTCGGGTTGCTGATATTCACCAGAAAGCCACGGAACACCAGCGCCATCGGCCGACCGATCGGGCGTACCGCCGCCTCATCACTCATGTCCATCGGTAGTGCGCGCCACTGCCTGATCGCCAGGTAAACCAGGTAGGCGACACCGAACCATTTGATCGCATGGAACGCGGTGGCCGAAGCGGTGAGGATTGCGCCGACACCTGCGCCAACGATAGCGATCTGCAGCGCCAGGCCCAGTTGCAGGCCCAGGGCGTTCCAGTAACCGCGCCAGAAACCGTATTGCAGACCGCTGGACATCGACGCAATCGCACCGGCGCCCGGAGAAAGGCTGATTACCCAACACGCGGCAAAAAACGCCAGCCATGTTTGAAGCTCCATCGCACACCTCGACTCAGACTCGTGACAAATGTCCAAGCTAATGGGATTCAGGCTGGATGACTACCGATTTTTTTCAGGATGTTGCGGTTGCCGACCGGCGTGGCCGACGCCCGATCACTTTTCGAAACCGCTGGAAGGAAACACATCCGACCCGCGCCAGCGCCTTACCGAACGCTGGAAGAACAGGCTGTTGGGCACCTGCACCATCGCGCTGTCGGTACCCGTTTCTTCAGCCTCGATCAGCGTGGTGTAAAGCAGATTGATCGCCACCACCCGGCCTTTGACGCCGGGCTTGTCGATGGTGTCCACCAGCTCGACCACATCCCCGAGACGAAACGGGCCGACGGTAAAGATCAGAATCGCGCAGAGCAGGTTCGACAGCACGCTCCACATGGCGAAGAACGCCACCGCCGCGACGGCGACGAAACCGGACAACGCGGTCCATAGCACGGTGGCAGAAACACCGAGGCGCTCCAGCACGAAGATCAGCGCGCTGCCCATGATCAGCCAGCGCAGACCACCACGCAGCGGCATCAGCAACTGCGGCGGCAGCGGATACTTTTCTCCCAGACGGGTCAGGAAACGGGCGACAACGCGCTGAGCGAAGTAGCCTGCCAGCAGGATCAAGAGAATCTGCACGCCAAGCCAGACCGGTTCGATCCACTCTGCCGGCAACGGCAGCTTGAGCGCCTCCATCAGGACAGCGCCTCCAGCTCCGCCTGCATGCTTTCCAGGGTTTCCAGCGCCTGCATCCACGCCTCTTCAAGTTCGCCTTCACGGACTTTCAGTCTGGCCTGTTCGGCCAGCAGGTCGCGCAATTCGTTCTTGCGCGCCGGCTCGTAGAGATCGCTGTCGCCGAGGCTGGCGTCGACCTTGGCCAGTTTCTCGTGCAGCTTGCCCAGTTCGGCCTCGAGTTTGTCGGCTTCGCGCTTGTGCGGCGCCAATTGCTGACGCAACGCAGCGGCGGCCTGGCGCTGGGCTTTCTTGTCGGTCTTGTCCGGATTGACCGGCGTGTTGCTGACCGGGGCGTTGCGCTGACGATACTCGACCAGCCAACGTGCGTAGTCCTCGAGGTCGCCGTCGAACTCCTCGACCTTGCCGTCCGCGACCAGGAAGAAGTTGTCGGTGGTGCTCTTGAGCAGATGCCGATCGTGGGAAACCACCAGCACCGCGCCACTGAACTCCTGCAATGCCATGGTCAACGCCAGGCGCATTTCCAGATCGAGGTGGTTGGTCGGTTCGTCGAGCAGCAACAGGTTCGGCCGTTCCCAGGCGATCAACGCCAGGGCCAGACGGGCCTTTTCGCCACCGGAGAAATTCAGCACCGGTTCGTCGATCCGCCCGCCCCGGAAGTCGAAACCGCCGAGGAAGTCGCGCAGGGTCTGCTCGCGTTCGGTCGGCGCCAGGCGCTGCAAATGCAGCAACGGGCTGGCCTTGGCATCCAGCGAATCGAGCTGATGCTGGGCGAAATAGCCGACCACGGTGTTCTCGCCACGGGTCAGGCGCCCGGCCAGCGGTGACAGCTCGCCGGCAAGGTTCTTGATCAGGGTCGATTTACCGGCACCGTTGGGACCGAGCAAACCGATCCGCGCGCCGGGGGTCAGTTGCAGCCGGACCTTCTCCAGGATGGTTTTTTCGCCGTAACCCAGGCGCGCATCGGACAGATCGATCAGCGGGCTGGAGATCTTGGTCGACTCGCGGAACACGAAATCGAAAGGCGAATCGACATGGGCCGCCGACAGCTCTTCCATGCGCTCCAGCGCCTTGATCCGGCTCTGGGCCTGACGGGCCTTGGTAGCCTGGGCCTTGAACCGGGCGATGTAGCTTTCCATGTGCGCACGTTGCGCCTGCTGCTTCTCGTAGGCCTGTTGCTGCTGGGCCAGGCGCTCGGCACGGGCGCGCTCGAACGCGGTGTAGCCGCCACGGTAGAGCACCAGCTTGCGCTGATCGACGTGGGCCACGTGATCGACCACTTCATCGAGGAAGTCCCGGTCGTGGGAAATCAGCAGCAAGGTGCCGGGGTAACTTTTCAGCCACTCTTCGAGCCAGATGATGGCGTCGAGGTCCAGGTGGTTGGTCGGTTCGTCGAGCAGCAGCAGGTCTGACGGACACATCAATGCCTGCGCAAGGTTCAGACGCATCCGCCAGCCACCGGAGAAATCTCCTACCTGACGATCCATCTGCTCATTGGTGAATCCGAGACCGGCCAGCAGCTTGCGCGCACGGGCATCGGCGGTGTAGCCATCGGCGCTGTCGAGTTCGGCGTGCAGACGTGCCAGGGCAGCCCCGTCGTGAGCCTCTTCGGCGGCAGCCAGGTCACGCTGGACTTCGCGCAGGCGCAGGTCGCCGTCGAGCACGTAGTCGACCGCCAGACGTTCGAGGGTGTCGACCTCCTGGCGCATGTGGGCGATACGCCAGTCGGCCGGCAGCAGGCAGTCGCCCGAGTCCGGGTGCAACTCACCACGGAGCAAGGCGAACAGGCTGGATTTGCCGGCGCCGTTGGCACCGATGAGGCCGGCTTTATGGCCGGCGTGCAGGGTCAGCTCGGCGTCTTCTAGCAGACGTTGCGGGCCACGCTGTAAAGTCAGGTTCTGAAGTCGGATCATAATGGCGGCGGAGTCTACCAGCTTCGTCCGCAACTGGCGCGAGTAGCACGATGTCCTCTGACCTGTGGAGCTTTGCCCTTGCCGTCTACGCCCGTCCCGGCGTGGAAGAGGCCTGCCTGCACCTGCAATCGACGGGAGCCAATGTGTGCCTGATGCTGTGTGGTTTATGGCTGGAACAGCGCGATGCGACGAGCGACGAGGTGCGTGCCCGGCAGCTTCTGGAACTGACAGAGCCTTGGGACCGGGAAGTGGTGCAACCGTTACGCACATTACGCATGCAGTGGAAAACCCTGGCCGAGACCGATCCGGTGCTCAAGGGCATGCGCGAGCAGATCAAGGGATTGGAGCTGGAAGCGGAGCGTGCACTTCTGTCGCGACTTGAAGGCGCCGCGCAAGGCTGGAAGCGTAATTCGAAGGAATCGAGTGACTGGCTGGAGGTGCTCGCCGGCCCGGCGGCCAACCTGAACCGCGACGCGCTGCAAGTGCTGCGCGTCGCGGCGAGCGGCGCTTAGGAAGCGCTGCTCGGGTTGCTGGCGACGCTCGACGCCGGGGATGGCGTGGTGGCGGTGGTCGAGGCAGTGGCGGTGGATGCCGGTGCTGCGGTCGGAGCCGGGGTTACCGTTGCGGCAGGTTTGGCAGCAGGCGTCGTGGCTGGTTTTGCTGCAGCTGGATTTGCTGCTGGCTTGGCGGCAGCTGGCTTGGCGGCTGGCTTGGCAGCGGCAGGTTTTTTCACCGCAGGTTTTGCAGCAGGTTTTGCAGCAGGTTTCGCTGCTGGCTTGGCGGCCGGTTTGGCAGCGGCCGCTGGCTTGGCTGCGGTCGTTGCAGGCTTCGCGGCGGCAGCCGGTTTGGCCGCTGGTTTCGCTGCCGCTTTGGCAGCAACCGGTTTGGCAGCAGCTTTTGCCGCAGGCTTGGCTGCAGCAGTTTTGGCGGCTGGTTTGGCAGCGGCTTTAACGGTCGGTTTTGCTGCCGGTTTGGCAGCTACTTTGGTGGCTGGCTTGGCAGCGGCAGTTCTCGCCGGAGCCGCTTTTGCAGCAGCGGTTTTCGCCGCAGGTTTGGCAGCGGGTTTGGCCGCTGTGGTTTTAGCTGCAGGTTTGGCAGCGCTGGCTGCTGCGGGTTTACTCGCAGCTGGTTTTGCAGCGGCTTTCACTGGCGTTTTGGCCGGTGCTTTTGCAGCAGGTTTGGCAGCCGCTTTTTTCGCAGGTGCCGCTGCCGGCTTGGCCGAACGCAGAGACAGCGCCTTGCCGGCGGCTTCCTGTACACGACCGACACCCTGGGCCAGTTTCAGGCTTTCCTGGGCATCGCGCTTGAGCTGCAGAATGTAGCTGCGGGTCTCGGCCTGACGGACCTTCAGCGCATCGAGCAGATCTTCCAGCTCCTTCATGGCAGCCTTGGCCTTGGTCTGCGCCTTGGCTTTGCCGGCTGCTGCTGCGTCCTGCAATTTGGTGCGGGATTTGTGCAGTTTCTCTTGCGCCTTGCCGCGTTGCTTTTCCAGTTTGGCGAGCAGTTTTTCAGCATCAGCCAGAGCTTGGGAGCAAGCGTTTTCCAGATGCTCGAGCAGGCTGCCCGAGAGTTGTTGGAGTAAATGCAACGGAGTGTTTACAGGCTTCTTGGTGGCCGACATGGTTTACCTCCTGGCTGACGTGAGTGCGGCTCATACTAGACCTCTGCTGCTACCGCCGCTAGGGCATGTTGACCGTAATGGAAGCACTCGGTTGCAGGCTCGCGAAAAACTTCTGCGCATTGGCAAAAGCAGTTCACCGTTGCAGACGTTCGCGCTGGCATAATCCACCGCAATTCAGGACGGAGAGTGCCCATGTCGCGCTACCTTTTTTTATCCCTCTGCATGATGTTTTGCGTGGCTCAGGCTGACGAGAAAACCACGGCGAACGATGCCCACGATCTGGCTTACAGCCTCGGCGCCAGTCTCGGTGAGCGACTGCGCCAGGAAGTGCCGCAGCTACAACTCCAGGCATTGATCGAAGGCCTGCAGCAGGCTTATCAAGGCAAGCCTCTGGCACTGAGTGAAGCACGCATCGAGCAGATCCTGGCCGATCACGAATCGCAGACGGCCGAGCAGGCGACCATGCCTTCGACCGACGCCGCGATGGAGAACGAGCGACGCTTTCTCTCGGCGGAAAAAGCCAGGCCCGGTGTTAAAGAATTGGCTGATGGCATCCTGCTGACCGAACTGGCACCCGGCAATGGCGCGAAGGCGGGTCCCGACGGAAAGGTGCAGGTGTTGTATATCGGTCGTCTGCCGGACGGCACCGTGTTCGACCAGAATACTCAACCACAGTGGTTCAACCTCGACAGTGTGATCGCCGGATGGCGCACCGCCTTGCAAAACATGCCGGTGGGTGCGAAGTGGCGTCTGGTGATTCCATCGAATCAGGCTTACGGCGCCGACGGTGCCGGCGACCTGATCGCACCGTTCACACCGCTGGTGTTCGAAGTCGAGTTGCGCGGCGCGACCAGTTGAACACGCAATAAAAAACGGTGCGCTGTTGGCGCACCGTTCTGGTGTCTTGCAGGGTCGGCTCAGGCCTGAACCGGATCTTCTTCCTTGTGGGCCGTATGCAGCACTTCGATCAGGCAGTCTTCCAGTTCGAAACGTTCCCGCAACTGCCCTCCAAGTTTTTGCAGCGCTTCGGCAAAACGCTCAGGATCATTGCACTCGCCTTTGTGACAGTGGTCGTTGAATGACAACGCATAGTCCTTGATCTCGTCCAGGCGAGGCCCGACCTTGTCTGCCAGTTCCAGTCCGCGCACATCGTCGAACGCCCTGGCTTCGTTGACCAATTGCTCGCACACCTCGAAGTGCCAGGCGGACAGGTAATCAACCAGGATCTGACAGAATCGACCGTTCTTCGACTTGTCTGCAAACGCAGGCCGGGCTTCACGCAACTCGCGAAACGCCTTCACCAAGTCCTCACGCTCCTGGAGCCAGCGGTCGATCAGCAGATGAACTCCACCCCAACGTTCCTGAGCATTCTGACAACTTTCGAGCATGGCGATCTCTCTTCCCTTGTGGGTCATGCTGCCCTGCACCCGCGCCTCGTTTCCGGGTTTTTGCTTTGAGAGGCGGACAGGCAGGGCGTCATCGAGCAACACGAATCCAATGACACGTGCGGGCCAGATTATGCCCGCACGTCTATGGCTTCAAGTTACGCAGAAGAGAAAGTTCATACAAGTGTTTAATCCCTGACCAGCACCCGATGCGACGGTTCGTCGCTGAGCGGTCGTTGCAGAGCGTTCCAGGCCAGCCGCAGCAATTGATAAATCGCCAGGATCGACATGGCGACGAAAAACAGCAGGCTCCACTCCGGAATGCTCAGATCGAACAATGTCCAGGACAATTGCGCGCAGTCCTCATTGTCATTGAACATCCGTCGCAGAGCGCACAGCCAGGGCAGATGGCCGAACGACTCTTGCATGCCGGGCGAACACTGCGCCATGTGATGCAACGAATCACTCTGCAGCAGTACCTGACGCCACGCAGCCATCGTGCCGCCTAGGCTGGCCGACAGTGCACCGGACCAGTAGAGCGATAGACCAAAACGCCTGGGTCCGTGCACAGCGGCCACTGCGCAGCAGGCGATGAGGACACTCAGGAAAAGTCGCTGCACCAGACACAGGCTGCACGGCATGAGGCCGACTGTGTATTCAAGGTAGTAGGAAGCTCCCAGCGCCAGGATTCCCGCCGTGAAAACCATAAAAAACAGGGAGCGTGAGCAGGTCGCCGACATGGCTAATCCGTAACAATAAAGACAGGCAGTTACGGTAGAGTAAAGGGCCTCGGCCTTTCAAGGCGGACCACTGACGACACTTCACCAGAAGTGTAGGGAAATCCCGACAGGCATGAGAGGAATGGGTGTAGTCCTCTGTAGGACTTTGCCGAGGAAGGGGGAAAAGCGATCACTATACAGGCGAAAGTGCGAGCGAGGGAGCGTGCTCCCTCGCTGATTCAGGCATGCGCCTGGGCCGGCAACGGCGCGGCCAGCAAACGCTCATCCAGCAGACCGAGACCTTCCTGAAACAACTGATTGCTGCGTTCGGTATCGCCGAGTCGAGCCAACAATCGCGCCAGTTCGGCACAGGCTTCGGGATTGCGCTCGGTGCGCAGGCTGCTTTCCAGATAATCCCTCGCCTTGCCCCAAAGACTGGCTTGCAGACACAGTCGACCGAGGGTCAGCAACAGGCTCGGGTCCGCGGGGTGATCCTTGAGCCAGCCTTCGGCGGTCTGCAATTGACGCGCCGGATCGTTGCCACGCACCAGGCCATAAAGCCGCGCAAGATGACTGTCATACTTGCGCTTGAGGGCGCTGCGCAGCACTTCCTCGGCTTCGACCTGAGCACCCAGTTGACGCAGCTGCTCGGCGTAGGCCAGAACCAGCGGCGGCTCCTGACGCTGCGACGAGCTCAGTTGTTGCCAGGCGCGATTGAGCGACTGCAGACCAGCCACGCCATCTTCTTCGCGATGCGCTGCCAGCGACAGATTCTTGCCCCAGGCGCGACGCTCCAGCTCGGCCAGTTCGGCGGGGGGCAGGACCTTGTCCTTGCGCAGCTCGGGCAACAGCCTGATGACGGCCGACCAATCACCTCGCTGTTGATGCAGACGCTGCAATTGACGCAGGGTCTGGACATTGTGCGGGTGACGCTCGCGCATGGCCTGCAGGGTCACCAGCGCGCCTTCCGTATCGCCGCGATCGGTCTGCAGTTGCGCGTGACTCAAGGCAATGGCCAGCTCGGCCTGTGGCTGACGCTCAAGGGCGCGTTCCAGCAACCGATCGCTTTCTTCGTAGTTGCCTTGTTCATTGGCGGCACGGGCGGCACCCAGGTAATACAGCAACGGCTGGCGCTCGGCCTCGGCGGCCCGGTAGAGATGACGCTGGGCGCTGGCCCAGCGACCTTCGACTAGGTCCAGCTGGCCGTGCTCGATCGCCACTTGCACGCGGCGACTGCGGTTGCGGCGCGACCAGGGATTGACCACGCCACCGGAAGTCAGCACCAGTTCGACCAGTGCCTTGATACCCCAGATCAGCAGCCACAACACCGCGACCAGGGCCAGGGTCGCCCACAGGCTCGACTCATAGCGGAAGCTCTTGTAAGCCACCAGCACGTAACCGGAATGCTCGGCGATCGCCAGTCCGAGGGCTGCTGTCGCTGCGATGACCAGAAACACGATGACATACAGGCGTTTCATGGTGTGGCCTCCTGCGCGGTGGCAGCAGGTCTGGCGAAGGGTTTCACCGAGTCTTCAGCGTTGACGTTGCGACGCTCCAGATAGGCCTGCACCGCACTGAGGGTGCCCGCCAGATCCGGAGTGACAACCGTGACGGGTTGCTTGCTCAGCTCCGCCACCTGTTCGAGCATGATTTTGCTCTGCGGATTGTCCGGGTTGAAGTTGCCTTTGAGCACATCCCGCGCTTCAGTCAGGGCCTGGGTGTAGACCGCTGCCTGACCGTTGAGCGCCGCCCATTGCGCCTGCTCCAGCGACAGGCTGAGGGCCAGGCGCACCTGGCTCAGGCTTTGCCCGGCGAGCAGTGGCCGTACGTTCTTGTCGGCGTTGAAATCGATGCGGATGTAACGCGAGATCTGGTCCCACCACTGCGCCCAGCGACTGGCACCGTCACCATCGGCGGTCAGACCCAGCAGCGAATCGCCACGATCCTTGTATTCGGGCGCCAGCTCGGTGAGTCCGATGACCTGATCGCGCAGCGCGCCCAGTTTCAGGAACAGACCGGTACGATCGGGCTGCTCGGTACTGCGCAACGCCACCAGGGTTTTCGCCACTTGCTCACGCGCGGCAAACGAACCCGGATCGTTTTGCTCCTTCAGAATATCGTCGGCACCCTGCACCAGTGCCTGAGCGCTGCTGATGTCCTGCAAGGCAGAGAGGCGCAGGCTCGCCAGACGCAGCAAATGCTCGGCCTCGGCCAGACGCCAGTCCTTGCGGCTTGCCCCGAGGACGGTTTCCAAACGCTGATTGAGGCGCTGCTGATCGCCCTGGAGCTGCGTCACCAGACGCTGGCGATCGGCGAGTTCGTCGGCGCCGGGCAATTGTGCCAGACGCTCGGTCAGACGCTGCTCGTTGAGTTTCAGGCTCTGGGCCTGATCATTCAACGCCTGCACCTGACTCAATTGCTCCTGGGTATTGGCCTGCAGGTGCTTCACCTGCCAGACACCCCAGCCACCCACCGCAACACCGGCGGCGCCCAGCAGCAGTGCGACAATGGCCAATCCGTTGCCTCGGCGCGGCTCGGCGACCGGTGGCGGTGCATCAACCGGTGCATCGATCACAGGTTGAACGTCATCTTTAGGCAAGGCTGTTTCGCTCACGTATCCATCCTTTGCATTAGAGAACGGGCACGGGGTACCCCCGTAACGCCGTCAGCAAAGCCGCGGCACTGGCGCCGCGACAATCCACAACTGTTCGGGCCCCGGCGGCACGTGCCTGCTCGGCGACCCTTGGGCTTGGAACAAACAACGGCATCTGCGCAAGCGCCGGCCAGGTATCGCCGGCCAATTGGCGCAGGTGCTCAAAACCCTGTCCACTGCTGACCACCAGCCCGTTCAGGCGTTCCGCCGTAATCCGTCGGGGCAGTTCCTGCGGCGGATAGTCCGGCAGGTCACGGCGGTACAACTCCAGATACTCGACACTAGCACCAAGCGCGCGCAGGCGCTCGGCCAGCAGCTCGCGACCGCCCTCCCCGCGCAGGATCAATATCTGTGCGCCAGGCCGTGCAACGGCCTCGAGCAAACGGGGCAATTGCAGCAAGGCTTCGCTGTCATCGCCCTTGTCCGGGCAATGTGCATCGAGGTTCCGATCCCGGAGTATCTGCGCTGTCGCCGCGCCGACACTGAACCAGGGCAGCGTCGGCAGCGACGCCCCATCGACGTCAAGCAGTTGCACGGCGAGGCGCGCAGCCGGTTTGCTGACAACGATCACCGCGCTGTAACACGACAATCCGGAAAATGTCCGGCGCATTGTGTCAGAGACCGGCAGAGGGGCGATTTCCAAAAGCGGCAGGCAACTGCTGAAAATCCCCTGACCGGCCAGCACTTCGGCCAGCGCCTGGCAATCGTCGGCGGGGCGGGTCAGCAGCAGGCGCCAGCTGGTCACTCGTGGCCTGCCTCGCCATAGACTGCCTTGAGAATATCGTCGGCCCCCTGGCGAAGCAGAGCTTCGGCAACCTGCACACCCAGCGCTTCAGCCTCAGAGCGCGGCGCCCGGGCTTCCGCGCCCAGCAGCCTGCCGCCGCTCGGCTCTCCGACCAGGCCACGCAGCCATAGTTGCTCGCCTTCGAGCACGGCGTAGCAGGCGATCGGCACCTGGCAACCGCCATTCAAGTGCTTGTTGAGGGCACGCTCGGCGCTCACGCGGTCAGCCGTATCGGCGTGGTGCAACGGTGCGAGCAAGGCATGGATTTCAGTATCGGCACTGCGACATTCGATACCGACGGCGCCCTGGCCACCGGCCGGCAGGCTGTCGTCGACACTGATCGCCGAGGTGATGCGGTCTTCGAACCCCAGCCGGATCAGGCCGGCCGCTGCGAGGATGATCGCGTCGTACTCGCCGGCATCGAGCTTGGCCAGGCGGGTATTGACGTTGCCGCGCAGAAAGCGGATTTCCAGATCGGGACGGCGCGTCAGCAATTGCGCCTGACGACGCAGGCTCGAAGTGCCGACGATACTGCCGGCGGGCAATGCATCCAGGCTTGAAAAGGTATTGGAAACAAAGGCGTCACGCGGGTCTTCGCGCTCGCAGATGCAGAACAGGCCGAGGCCTTCGGGGAAGTCCATCGGCACGTCCTTCATCGAATGGACGGCGATGTCGGCTTCATTTTCCAGCAGCGCGGTTTCCAGCTCCTTGACGAACAGACCCTTGCCACCGATTTTCGACAGAGGGGAATCGAGCAGCTTGTCGCCGCGACTGACCATCGGCACCAGCGTCACCAGCAGTCCCGGATGGGCTGCTTCCAGACGGGCTTTGACGTATTCGGCCTGCCAGAGGGCCAGTGCACTTTTGCGGGTGGCGATGCGGATTTCGCGAGAGGACATGGATCAATCCGTACTGAATAGATACGGCGGATGATAACAGCTCAGCCAAATCCACTTTGACTTGAATCAGAAACGGCGTGGCCTCCCTGGCCGGCAATGCCTGGTGAAAAGCACGAAGAACCACCCGCAGCCTGCGGATTAAAGCCCTTGCATCATTTTGCGCACGCCCGCCACATGGCGGCGACTGACGATCAGCGCGTCACCGTTCAGGCCCTTGAGGAACAACTGGAAGTGGCCCAGGGGTGTGCGTTGCAGCCGTTCTATCCGATCGCGGGCGACCAGTGCATTGCGGTGAATCCGCACGAAGCGCTCGCCGAACTCGTCCTCCAGCGCCTTGAGCGGCTCGTCCAGCAGGACTTCACCGCTTTCATGGCGCAAGGTCACGTATTTGTGGTCGGCAATGAAATACACCACCTGATCCAGCGGGATCAGTTCGATGCCCTTGCGAGTGCGGGCGCTGATATGACTGCGTGGGCCATTGCCGCTTTCCGCAGCAGGGCGGGTCAGGGCAGACAGCTGAGCCCGATTCGGACGTTCGGCCTTTTTCAGGGCTTCCTGCAGATGTTCGGTTCGCACGGGTTTCACCACATGGCCCACGGCGCTGGCCTGCAGGGCCTCCAAGGGAAATTCATCGATACCGGAGCAGAACACCACGGCGGGTGGCGTTTCGCGTTCGCACAGGCGGGCAGCGACCTGCAGGCCATCGAGGCCCGGCATGCGGATATCGAGCAGCACGATATCCGGCTTGTGGCTGTCGATCAGTGCCAACGCCTCTTCGCCATTGGTGGCGCTGGGCTCCAGGACTGTGTAGCCCTCGAGCTCGCTCACCATTCGGGCGAGGCGCTCGCGGGCCAGTGGTTCGTCATCAACGATCAGGACATTCATATTGCGCTGGATTCCTGCGTGAGTCTCGCACAAGGATAGCGTAGACAAGTGGAGTGACGTCCGTCACCGCGATCCACGCTAAGACTAGCGCGAGCGCCAAAAAGTGCCGTACGTCGCCCGGCAATATTTGTCGATACCCGGGACGCGCCACTCAAGGCTCGCTGCTGTCTGCGTTTTACGCAGGGTATGCCGATGGTCAAAACACCCACCCCTCTCTTCTTGATAGTCGGCGGCTGAACCTTTGCACGTTCCACAGTCGCGCCGACCCTTAGTCCAACTGTAGACGCTCGCCGGGCGGATATTGCTCAATCGGAAAATATCCTTACGCAAATCCCCCCGGAACCGGCGGAGACTATGAACGCAGAGATGAGAAAAAAACGTATCGACCAGTGTCAGCGACAGGATTGGCAACCCTGTTATTATCCGCGCCAGCGTTTCACGCCTTCTTTCTTCAAGCCGATACGAGCGAATTCATGAGCACTGACAAGACCAATCAGTCCTGGGGCGGCCGCTTCAGTGAACCCGTCGACGCCTTCGTCGCCCGCTTCACCGCCTCCGTCACTTTCGACCAGCGCCTGTATCGCCACGACATCATGGGTTCGATCGCCCATGCCACCATGCTGGCCAAAGTCGGCGTGCTGACAGATGCCGAGCGCGACAGCATCATCGATGGCCTGAAGACCATCCAGGGCGAAATCGAAGCCGGCCAGTTCGACTGGCGCGTGGACCTCGAAGACGTGCACATGAACATCGAGGCACGCCTGACCGACCGCATCGGCATCACCGGCAAGAAGCTGCACACCGGCCGCAGCCGCAACGACCAGGTCGCCACCGACATCCGCCTGTGGCTGCGTGACGAGATCGACCTGATCCTGGCCGAGATCACCCGCCTGCAAAAAGGCCTGCTGGAACAGGCCGAGCGTGAAGCCGCGAGCATCATGCCGGGCTTCACTCACCTGCAGACCGCCCAGCCCGTGACCTTCGGGCATCACATGCTGGCCTGGTTCGAAATGCTCAGCCGCGACTACGAACGTCTGGTCGATTGCCGCAAGCGCACCAACCGCATGCCGCTGGGCAGCGCCGCACTGGCCGGCACCACCTACCCGATCGACCGGGAATACACCGCACAACTGCTGGGCTTCGACGCCGTCGGCGGCAACTCGCTGGACAACGTCTCCGATCGTGATTTCGCCATCGAATTCTGCTCGGCCGCCAGCATCGCGATGATGCACCTGTCGCGCTTTTCCGAAGAGCTGGTGCTGTGGACCAGCGCGCAGTTCCAGTTCATCGATCTGCCGGACCGTTTCTGCACCGGCAGCTCGATCATGCCGCAAAAGAAAAACCCCGACGTGCCGGAACTGGTACGCGGCAAGACCGGCCGGGTGTTCGGCGCACTGACGGGCCTGCTGACCCTGATGAAAGGCCAGCCACTGGCCTACAACAAGGACAACCAGGAAGACAAGGAGCCACTGTTCGACGCCGCCGATACCCTGCGCGACTCGCTGCGTGCCTTTGCCGACATGATCCCGGCGATCAAGCCGAAACACGCGATCATGCGTGAAGCGGCGCTGCGCGGTTTCTCCACTGCCACTGACCTTGCCGACTACCTGGTTCGCCGTGGCCTGCCGTTCCGTGACTGCCACGAGATCGTCGGCCACGCGGTGAAGTACGGCGTCGATACCGGCAAGGATCTGGCGGAAATGAGCCTGGAAGAACTGCGTCAGTTCAGCGACCAGATCGAACAGGACGTGTTTGCCGTACTGACCCTGGAAGGCTCGGTGAATGCCCGTGACCACATCGGCGGCACTGCGCCGGCGCAGGTCAAGGCGGCTGTTGCTCGCGGTCAGGCGTTGATCGCCAGCCGCTGAAAGCATCGCGGGCAAGTCGAATCATCGACTTGCCCGCGCACTGGCTCCAAAATAAAACGTCTACTTCCTGGCCGCGATCATCGCCAAAAACGCAGGCATCGCCGCTTCCTTGTCCGCTGCAATCTTCTGCACATGCGGATTCTGCTCAAGTCGCTCCAGCAACGCCTTGGCCTTCGGCATGTCCGCCAGCAGATCCAGACCGAACAGCTTGTGTCCCACCGCGACCGCCAGCGGCACGCTGTAGAGGAAGTACAGATCCGCGATGCTCAGGCTGTCGCCCGCCACATACGGGGCGAACTTGCCATGACGGCCCAACGCTGCGAACCCCAGCAACAATTCAGCCTTGGTTTTTTCCTTGATCGCCTCCGGCAGCACCGCGCCGAAGAACGCTTCGCCATAACAGGCACGGGCCGGCAATTCGATGTACAGCTCGATTTCCTTGGCTACCGCCAGCACCTGCGCCCGGGCGAACGGTTCGGTCGGCAGCAGCGGAACACCCTTCTGGGTGGTTTCGAGGTATTCGAGCATCACCATCGTTTCATTGATGTAGCCCCCTTCGGCTCCCAGCACCGGCACCTTGCCACGCGGGCTGATGGCCAGAGACTCCGGCGTGGGCGTCGGGTAGAAGGTGACTTCCTCGAACGGCAGCCCCTTTTCCATAAGCGCCAGTTTGACCATGTTGTAGTAATTGCTGACTGAGAATCCGTAAAGCTTGAACATCACATAGCCTCCAGGCCGTGCGGGGTGGGCAGTGCCTGTTTATAGATCGCTCCGGGGAATCCCGCCAGCAGCATCACGCCGCTGAATGCGGGTAAACTGACGCCTTTCCTTGAGGAGCCTGCCATGAGCGAGCCGACAGACATCGATAACGACGACGAAGCGTTCACCGAGAGCACTTTGATCGAAGCCATCGAAAACCAGATCGAAAGCGACAACCCGCCCGCGGCCAAGGCGACGTTCAACAAGCTGACCCTGGTCGGTTATGAGCGTGAAGACATCCTGAACATGATGGCCCACGTGTTGGCGTACGAAATCGACGCCATGCTTGACGAAGACCGCGCGTTCAATACCGAATGGTACGAAGCGGCCCTTCGCGCCCTGCCTGAATTGCCGCCGGAAAAGCCGTAACCGGATACCCCGCTGTGGGAGCCGTCCCCGCTCCCACACAATTTGTCACCCTTCCAACCGGCCTTCTCCCGGCCCCTGACTACACTGGAATCCACCCCCGAGACAAAAACCCTGGCGCACACTGGACAGGCCGCGCCGGCAGGTTCACCTTAGGGGCGCTGTCGTTCAATTCCTAGAAAGTCTGGAGTCCTTATGTCGCTTACCCCTGAGTTGGTTGCCGAACTGGAAGTCCTCGCACTCTTCAACCTGGACAGTTCCCAGGAAGGTCTGAAAATCCATCAGACCGCTGCCCCGAAACATATCGCTGCTGCCAAACGCCTCTACGAAAAAGAACTGACCGACCAGCCTGATGGCGGTTATCTGACCAGCCTCGGTCGCGATGCCGCACAGAACGTGCAAACCGTACTGACAATTCTCAAAGAGCAACAAACCGCCTGATTTTCCCCACTTTGCCCACGGAAACCTCTGCCAGGGGATTTCCGCGGGCCGGCTTGAGCTATCGTCGGCGTCGCGCGGTGGAAATCTGGCGTCAAAAAACAAAATCAGCTTAATGCTCGCGCTGCACAGGCGCTAAACTCCCTCGCATTCCGTGACCCCTGTCTCCGTGCCCTTCGAGCCGGTTTGAGCCGACATGACCCGCACCCATGAAATCCGCCCCGACCTGGACGAGGGAATCGACCGCAAGGTACTCAGCCAGCTGCGCGCACGCTTTCTGAAACTCAACGATGGCCGCCTGAACCGGGCGCGGGAAGGTCTGTCGACACGCCAGCAAAGCGTGCTGACCTTGCTGCCACTGTTCTTTCACGTCAATCATCCGCTGTTGCCCGGCTATGTCTCGGGCAGCACGCCCGCTGGACTGTCGAATTACGAGCCGGATGCCGATGCACTCGCCGAAGCCCAGCGGCTGACCCGCTCGTTCTCCTACAAACCGCGCCACGGCAGCAACCCGCCACGCCCGATTCACGGCCTGTTCCTGATGGGCAGCCTCGGCACCCTGGCCCAGGCCGACCAGAGCGACATGGACGTATGGGTCTGCCATGCGCCCGACCTGAGCGACAGCGAAATCGCCGAACTGCGCAAGAAATGCCAGCTGCTCGAAGCCTGGGCAGCGAGTCAGGGCGCGGAGGCGCATTTCTTCCTGATCGACCCGGTGCGTTTCGTCAAGGGCGAGCGCGATACCCAGCTCAGCTCCGAAGATTGCGGCACCACCCAGCATTACCTGCTGCTGGACGAGTTCTACCGCACTGCGATCTGGTTGGCCGGACGTACACCGATCTGGTGGCTGGTGCCGGTCTACGAAGAGCGGACGTACGACCAGTACACCCACACGCTGCTCTCGAAGCGTTTCATCCGTAACGATGAAACCCTCGATCTGGGGCCTCTGGCGCACATTCCGCCCGGCGAGTTCGTCGGTGCCGGACTCTGGCAGTTGTTCAAGGGCATCGAATCGCCTTACAAGTCGGTGCTCAAGCTGTTGCTGATCGAGGTCTATGCCAGCGAGCATCCACAGGTTCAGTGCTTGAGCCTGCGCTTCAAAGCGGCGGTATTTGCCAACAGACTCGACCTCGACGAACTGGATCCGTACATGGTGATTTACCGTCGGATCGAGGAATACCTTACCGCCCGCAACGAACCGGAACGGCTGGAACTGGTGCGACGGGCGCTGTATCTGAAGGTCAACCGCAAGCTCACCGGAAACAGTCGCACCCAGAGCTGGCAACGCTCGCTGCTGGAAAGACTGGCCGGCGAATGGCACTGGGACCAGCGGCAACTGGCTTTGCTCGACAGCCGCAGCCAATGGAAAGTGCGCCAGGTCGGCACCGAGCGCCGGGCTCTGGTCAACGAGCTTAACTACAGCTATCGCTTCCTGGCCCAGTTCGCCCGCTCCGAACAGACCGTCAGCCTGATCAACAAGCGCGATCTCAACGTTCTCGGCCGGCGCCTGTACGCCGCGTTCGAACGCAAGGCCGACAAGGTCGAGTTCATCAACCCCGGCATCGCCCCGGACCTGGCCGAGGACACACTGACCCTGGTGCAGTCACCGAACAAAAAGGAACCCGGGCAAACCCAGTGGGGCCTGTACAACGGCAGCCTGACGGCGCTGGAATGGGAACACTTCGCGCCGATCAAGCGCTGCCGCCATCTGCTGGAGCTGCTGACCTGGTGCCACCGCAACGGCGTGATCGACAGCAGCACCCGACTGGCCCTGCATCCGGGCACCAGTGATCTGAGCGAATTCGAGCTGTTCAATCTGCTCGGCAGCCTGCAACAGAGCATCGCCCTGCCCTTGCCGACCGTCGCCGAAGAACCGTTGCTGCGCGCCAGCGTGCCGAGCGAAGTGCTGATGCTGGTGAATGTCGGCATCGATCCGCTCAAGCACCATCGCGACCTGAACATTCTGATGACCACCGAGCGCACGGATTCGCTGAGCTATGCCGGCGTGCGCGAAAACCTCGTACTGACGCTGGATCAGGTCACGCTCAACAGCTGGAACGAAGTGCTGGTCAACCGCTTCGACGGCCCGCATGCGCTGCTCGACTGCCTGCGCGACTACCTCAACAACCTGCCGGGCGGACCGCAACAGCCGTCGCTTCGAGTGCGTTGTTTCTGCCACAACCGCGCGCAGTTCATCGCCCGACGGGTGGAAGAGATCGTCGATACCGCGCAGAACCTGCTGCTCAGCGACCTGAATCACCGCTACCTGATCCAGGTGCAGCAGCATTACCACGTGCTGGAACTGGTGCCGGGCCAGGTCAGCCATGT
Source organism: Pseudomonas sp. BW7P1 (assembly GCF_024981055.1). Lineage (NCBI taxonomy): Bacteria > Pseudomonadati > Pseudomonadota > Gammaproteobacteria > Pseudomonadales > Pseudomonadaceae > Pseudomonas > Pseudomonas sp. BW7P1. The sequence goes on from NZ_CP103374.1 coordinate 6,092,615, forward strand.
CGCTCTCGCCACCCTGCCGGCACTGCTCGATTACCTGGGCGAGGAGCAACCGCGCTACAGCCCCTTGCATCTGGACCCGATGGCGCTGGAAGACCACGACCTCGCGCTCATCCTGCCTATGGGCCAACCTGAATGCATTCAAGTGTTCTACCGGATCACCGAACAGACGGCCGAGCTGTATGTGCTCGACGAATTCAATGCGTTGTGGCAACAACACTTGCCGTACCACGACGAGCAAAGCCTGCTGGTGCCCTTGCAGCGGTTCCTGCAATCGATCCAGTTCCGGCGCGAAGCGCTGCTGCCGATGGATTCAGGCCATGCCGCCGGCCTTGAAATCCTGTATTACCAGTTATTGCCATCAGGCCCGGGACGTGCACGTCGGGTCGAAATGCGTCCGCCGCCACAGACGCCGGCCGACAAACCGTTCTACGACGTGCAGGCGATCGTCGGCAAGGCCGCGCCTGGCGAGGTGCAGGTCACGTTGTACTGCAATCAGCGAGAATTCTGCGAACTGGAACATGGCGACCAGCTGTTCAGCGTGGTCGCCCGGGAAATCGTCGGCCAGCGTCGGGAAACCCAGCGCTACCGCTGCTACATCACCGACCTGGACCTGTCGGGTGTGATCGGTGACGGGCAGAGTTCGAGCAATCTGTATCTGCGTTACAAGGCCGACCTGGAACGCGCTCTGAACGAGGCGCTCGAGCAGGTCTGAGGCAGGGTCACTCGGGAAAATCGCCACCGTTGGCCGGTTGCGATTCGACTTCCAGCAAAGTCAGTTTCAGGGTCTTGCCGCCCGGTGCCGGCCAGTCGATGTGCTGGCCGACCTTCAGGCCCAGCAGCGCACTGCCGACCGGGGCCAGGATCGAAATCTTGCCTTCGTCGGCGTTGGCGTGTTTCGGGTAGACCAGCGTCAGGTGGTAGTCCTTGCCACTGCCTTCTTCGCGACAGTGCACTCGGGAATTCATCGTTACCACATCGGCGGGCACTTCATCGTGGCCGACCAGGGTATCGGCGCGATCCAGTTCGGTTTGCAGCGCAATCACGCCCGGCAGCGTGTCATCCAGGCTGTCGATCAGGCGCTCCAGACGTTGCACGTCCAGACGGGTAAGGGTGATGGAAGGTGCGGTCATGATCCGGGCAGACTCCTTTCTTCTGCACACAAAAAAAGCAAAACCCCGCCAAAAAAGACGGGGTTTTTACCAGGCCTCGATGGGTTGAGGCATGTTCGGACACTATCACAGCTCAAAAAATATACAAGCTACGTCCCGCAGAGCTGCCTGCGCCGGGCCGCTTGTTCGCAGATCACCCGACGGCGCTCGTCATCGGCCGAACGCCATTCGCGGATGTCTTCGACGTGGCGCATGCAGCCGAGACAGACCTTCTGTTCATCCAGCCGACAGACGCCGGTACACGGCGATGACACTGCCGGACTGACATTGCTGTAGAGCGGTTTGGCAGGACGTGGCGTGGTGCTCATCTCAGATTTCGTCGAAATCGAGTTTCTCGCCGGCGCGCTCCCAGACGATGCGTTCCAGCATTTCACCCAGCAACTCTTCGGTCTTTTCGCAGACCCACTTGCCGACCTGCTCGTCATAGTCGAAATGGAAACCACCGGAACGGTCGGCCAGCCATAGCTGACGCAGAGGTTCCTGACGGCTGAATATCAACTGGCTGCCGTTGTCGAACTTGACAGTCAGCACACCGGCCGAGTTCTCCATGTCCAGATCCAGGCCACTTTCATCAAAGATGTCCTCCAACGCCTGCTGGGTGGCGTCGACCAGATCATGGAAACGGGCTTCGGACAAACTCATTGCGGCAACCTCAAAAAATGTCTGATCAGGCTCAAGCGCCGCAAGATACGGACGCGGCCGGCCGATTGCAAAGGATAACGACCAATCCCTCTGCCTGCACGCGCTTCGGGCAAGCCCCGCCGGACGGGGACCCCGTCGCATAGGCAAGCTGACGGGTGGCCGGTATACTCCGGCGCAATTAACGCATTTTCAAGGATTTCGCCATGAAGCGCCTGATCTCTTCCATCGCTGCGATCGTCGCGGTTGCCTGCCTCGTTTCGGCCTGCGGTCAGAAAGGCCCGCTGTACCTGCCCGATGAAGATCAGGATCCGGCCGCACAAGCCCAGTCTTCGCAAAAGCCTGTCTCCAAGGCTCACAAGCACGACGTCTACTAAGGGATCGCCATGGACGCTTTTAACTACCGTGGCGGGGAGCTGTTCGCGGAAGGTGTGGCGCTGTCCGCCATCGCCGATCGCTTCGGCACACCGACCTACGTCTACTCCCGCGCCCACATCGAGGCCCAGTACCGGGCCTACGCCGATGCGCTGGCCGGCATGCCGCACCTGGTGTGCTTCGCGGTCAAGGCCAACTCCAACCTCGGTGTGCTGAATGTCCTGGCCCGCATCGGCGCCGGTTTCGACATCGTTTCCCGTGGTGAGCTGGAGCGCGTGCTGGCGGCCGGGGGCAGCCCCGACAAGATCGTGTTCTCCGGTGTCGGCAAGACCCGTGACGACATGCGTCGCGCACTGGAAGTCGGTGTGCATTGCTTCAACGTCGAATCCACCGACGAGCTGGAGCGCCTGCAAGTGGTCGCCGCCGAGCTGGGCGTTCGTGCACCGATTTCCCTGCGCGTGAACCCGGACGTCGACGCCGGCACCCACCCGTACATTTCCACCGGTCTCAAAGAGAACAAGTTCGGCATCGCCATCGCCGACGCCGAAGACGTGTACGTGCGTGCCGCGCACCTGCCGAACCTGGAAGTGGTCGGCGTCGATTGCCATATCGGCTCGCAACTGACCACCCTGCCGCCGTTCCTCGACGCCCTCGATCGCCTGCTCGATCTGGTGGACCGCCTGGGCGATTGCGGCATCCACTTGCGCCACATCGATCTCGGTGGTGGCCTGGGTGTGCGTTACCGCGATGAAGAGCCGCCGCTGGCTGCCGACTACATCAAGGCCGTGCGCGAACGTCTCGACGGTCGCGATCTGGCGCTGGTGTTCGAACCGGGCCGCTTCATCGTCGCCAACGCCGGCGTGCTGCTGACACAGGTCGAGTATCTCAAGCACACCGAGCACAAGGATTTCGCCATCGTCGATGCGGCGATGAACGACCTGATCCGCCCGGCCCTGTACCAGGCCTGGATGGACGTCACGGCGGTCAAGCCGCGCGACACCGCTGCACGCAAGTACGACGTGGTCGGCCCGATCTGCGAGACCGGCGACTTCCTCGCCAAGGATCGTGAACTGGCGCTGGAGGAAGGTGACCTGCTGGCCGTGCATTCAGCCGGGGCCTACGGCTTTGTGATGAGTTCCAACTACAACACTCGCGGCCGTGCCGCCGAAGTGCTGGTAGATGGCGATCAGGTATTCGAAGTGCGTCGCCGCGAGACCGTGGCCGAGCTGTTTGCCGGCGAAAGCCTGCTGCCGGAGTAACCCCATGCTGCTGCGTTTTACCAAGATGCACGGCCTGGGCAATGACTTCATGGTCCTCGACCTGGTCAGCCAGCACGCGCACATTCAGCCCAAGCACGCAAAAATGTGGGGTGACCGGCACACCGGTATCGGCTTCGACCAGTTGCTGATCGTCGAGGCACCGAGCAATCCGGACGTGGACTTCCGTTACCGGATCTTCAACTCCGACGGCTCCGAAGTGGAGCAGTGCGGCAACGGTGCACGCTGCTTCGCCCGCTTCGTGCTCGACAAGCGTCTGACCGCCAAGCGGCGAATTCGCGTCGAGACCAAGGGCGGCATCATCGAACTGGACGTCCGTAACGACGGCCAGATCGGTGTGAACATGGGCGCCCCGCGCCTGCTGCCGGCGGAGATTCCGTTCCAGGCGGACGAACAGGCCCTGAGTTATCAGATCGACGTCGACGGTACGCCGGTCGAGCTGGCGGCGGTGTCGATGGGCAATCCCCACGCCGTCCTGCGTGTGCAGGACATCAACACCGCACCGGTGCATGAACTGGGGCCGAAAATCGAACACCACCCGCGCTTCCCGGCACGGGTCAACGTCGGTTTTCTCCAGGTCATCGACCGTCACCGCGCACAACTGCGCGTCTGGGAACGCGGTGCCGGGGAAACCCAGGCCTGCGGTACCGGCGCCTGCGCGGCGGCTGTAGCTGCGATCAGCCAGGGGTGGATGGATTCGCCACTATTGATCGACCTGCCGGGCGGGCGCCTGTCCATCGAATGGGCAGGCCCCGGCCAACCGGTGTTGATGACCGGTCCGGCAGTGCGTGTATACGAAGGACAAGTGCGTCTTTGAGTGAGCAGAAGCCATGACTGACAAGCCTCAGGTACCCGCCCGAAAGTCCACTGAAACAGCACCCGAAAGCCTGGAGGCGGCAGCGGTTGCCGCGTACCTGGAGGCTCATCCGGATTTCTTCGTCGAACATGAAGAACTGCTGCCGTCCCTGCGCATCCCCCATCGCCGCGGCGATACCGTGTCGCTGGTCGAGCGCCAGATGTCCATTCTGCGCGACCGCAACATCGAGATGCGCCACCGCCTCTCGCATTTGATGGACGTGGCCCGGGACAATGATCGTCTGTTCGACAAGACCCGCCGCCTGATCCTCGCGCTGATGGATGCAGCCACACTGGAAGACGTAGTGATCAGTGTCGAAGACAGCCTGCGCCAGGATTTCCAGGTGCCCTTCGTCAGCCTGATCCTGCTGGGTGACAATCCGGCTCCGGTCGGTCGCTGGGTCACTCACGCCGACGCGCAGACCGCCATCGGCGGCCTGCTTACCGAAGGCAAGAGCGTCAGCGGCAGCCTGCGTGAACACGAACTGGACTTCCTGTTCGGCGAAGAGCAGCGCAAACAGATCGGCTCCACCGCCGTGGTCGCGGTCAGCCACCAGGGCATCCACGGAATTCTGGCCATCGCCAGCCGTGACCCGCAGCATTACAAGAGCTCGGTCGGCACCCTGTTTCTCAGCTACATCGCTGAAGTGATGGGCCGCGTGCTGCCACGGGTCAACAGTTCCCTGCGCTCGGTACGCTGAGCATGGAACGACAACTGGACGCTTACTGCGAGCACCTGCGCAGTGAGCGGCAGGTGTCGCCGCACACGCTGTCGGCTTACCGCCGCGACCTCGATAAAGTCCTGGGCTGGTGCAACAAACAGAACATCGGAAGCTGGCAGGCCCTGGATATCCAGCATCTGCGCAGCCTGATCGCCCGCCTGCACGCGCAAGGCCAGTCCTCACGCAGTCTGGCGCGCCTGCTGTCAGCGGTGCGCGGGCTCTATCACTATCTGAATCGCGAAGGCCTCTGCGATCACGACCCGGCCACCGGCCTGACACCGCCCAAAGGCGAACGACGCCTGCCGAAAACCCTCGATACCGACCGAGCGCTGCAATTGCTCGAAGGCGCGGTCGAGGATGATTTTCTGGCCCGACGCGACCAGGCGATTCTGGAGCTGTTCTATTCATCCGGCCTGCGTCTGTCGGAGCTGACCGGGCTCAATCTCGATCAGCTCGATCTCGCCGACGGCATGGTTCAGGTGCTCGGCAAGGGCAGCAAGACACGTCTGTTGCCGGTCGGCCAAAAAGCCCGGGAGGCCCTGGAGCAATGGCTGCCGCTGAGGGCACTGAGCAACCCGGCGGACGATGCGGTGTTCGTCAGCCAGCAAGGCCGGCGCCTCGGACCGCGCGCGATTCAGGTGCGGGTCAAACTGGCCGGCGAGCGTGAACTGGGGCAGAACCTGCATCCGCACATGCTGCGGCACTCCTTTGCCAGCCATTTGCTGGAATCCTCTCAGGACCTGCGCGCGGTGCAGGAACTGCTCGGACACTCGGACATCAAGACCACCCAGATCTACACCCACCTGGACTTCCAGCACCTGGCGGCGGTCTACGACAGCGCCCACCCACGGGCCAAACGCATGAAAGGCGACGATTCATGAGTATCCAGTTGATCACCTTCGACCTCGACGACACCTTGTGGGACACCGCTCCGGTGATCGTCAGCGCCGAAGCGGTTTTGCGTGAATGGCTGGGCGAACATGCGCCGAATCTGGGCGCAGTGCCGGTGGAGCATCTGTGGTCGATCCGCGAGCGCGTACTGGTCAGCGAACCGGGACTCAAGCACCGCATCAGCGCGCTGCGGCGCCGTGTGTTGTTTCATGCGCTGGAAGAAGCCGGGTACGCCCACAGTGAGGCCTCGGAGCTGGCGGACAAGAGTTTTGAAGTGTTTCTGCATGCGCGGCACCAGATCGAGGTGTTCCCGGAGGTCGAGCCGATCCTGGAAACCCTCGCCAGGCACTACGCCCTCGGCGTGGTCACCAACGGCAATGCCGATGTGCGACGCCTCGGCCTGGCGGACTACTTCAAGTTCGCCCTGTGCGCCGAAGACATCGGCATTGCCAAGCCGGATGCGCGGCTGTTTCATGAAGCCCTGCAGCGCGGTGGCGTGAGCGCCGAGGCGGCGGTGCATATCGGCGATCATCCGGGAGATGACATTGCCGGGGCGCAGCAGGCGGGATTGCGGGCGATCTGGTTCAACCCGGCGGGCAAGCCGTGGGAAGCGGAGCGTCTGCCGGATGCCGAGATTCGCAGCCTGAACGATTTGCCTGTCGTGCTCGCCCGCTGGAACAGCCGCAGCTAGATTTCTTTCGCTCATGAAAAAGCCCGCAGCGACGGCGGGCTTTTTCAGCAAGCGAGCGACACGCCTCAGATCGGGCGGCTGCCGTACTTGTTGTCCGGCTTCTTGGGTGGATCGGCGACCACATTGGCCTCCACTTCCTGAACCTTGCCACCGCGCGCAAGGAACTCTTCCATGGCCTTGGCCAGGGCATCGCGCTCCTTGTTCTTGGCTTCGATGCTCGGCATCTCGTCGACCGACACTGCAGCCTTGGCCTTGCCTTTGGCTACCGGGGCCGGTGTGTCGTCACCGCCATCGTCTTCGGCAACGTCATCCGCTGCCGCTTCCAGACCCTCATCGGCCTCGTCTTCATCGCCTACTTCGAGGTCGTCGTTTTCCAGATCATCGTCGCTCATGTTCTACCTCATGACTTGCGAAAAGCAGATTAGTTATAGACCAGCTTTGGCGACTGTCGAAAGCCGCCGTAAAAAAATCGACAACCATTGGTGACCAACGGTTTACGCCTCTTCACCGTGCAAGGTGGCGAGGACTTTGCGGGCACCGCCATGATCGCGATGCTCGCCCAGATAAACGCCTTGCCAGGTGCCCAGTGCCAGACGACCCGCCGAAACCGGCAGGCTGATCTGGCAACCCAGCACGCTGGCCTTGAAGTGCGCCGGGAGGTCGTCCAGGCCTTCGTCGTTATGCTCATAGCCGTCTGCTCCTTGTGGGATCAGACGATTGAAAAATCGTTCGAAGTCGCGACGTACCGCCGGATCGGCGTTCTCGTTGATGGTCAACGACGCCGAGGTATGCTGCAGCCACAAATGCAACAGACCGACCCGGCATGCCTTGAGTTCAGGCAGCCCGGCAAGCAACTCTTCCGTTACCAGATGAAAGCCCCGGGGCCGTGCCCGCAGGGTTATCAGAGTCTGTTGCCACATACAGTTCTCCGCACGTTCGGGGCGCATTCTAGCGCGCTCTGAAAAAAAACAAAGGCCCTAATATTCCTTCAATGGTGTAAGCCATTGGCCGCAGAAAAACGCCCGTCGTAAACACGACCAAAGCCGTACGAGAATTCCATTCAGCCACATCAGGGATGAAAAATTCCGGACAAAAAAATGCCCGGCGAACCGGGCAAGTTTTTTGCGGCGCGTGCTTACAGGTTGTAGCCGCGCTCGTTGTGTTGTGCCAGATCCAGGCCTACCGATTCTTCTTCCTCGGTCACGCGCAGACCCATCACGGCATCCAGCACCTTGAGGATGATGAAGGTGACGATCGCGGTGTAGATCACGGTGAAGCCGACGCCTTTGCACTGAATCCAGACTTGTGCGGCGATGTCGGTGACGGTGCCGAAGCCACCCAGCGACGGTGCGGCGAACACACCGGTGAGGATCGCGCCGAGGATACCGCCGATACCGTGCACGCCGAAGGCATCCAGGGAGTCGTCATAACCGAGTTTGCGTTTCAGGGTGGTGGCGCAGAAGAAGCACACGACGCCTGCTGCCAGACCGATCACCAGTGCGCCCATCGGGCCCACGGTGCCAGCGGCCGGAGTGATCGCAACCAGGCCTGCAACCACACCGGACGCGATACCCAGTGCGCTTGGTTTGCCGTGGGTGATCCACTCGGCGAACATCCAGCCCAGTGCGGCTGCGGCGGTCGCGATCTGAGTCACCAGCATCGCCATGCCGGCGGTGCCGTTGGCGGCTGCGGCGGAACCGGCGTTGAAGCCGAACCAGCCAACCCACAGCATCGCCGCGCCCATCAGGGTGTAACCCAGATTGTGTGGCGCCATCGGGGTGGTCGGGAAGCCTTTGCGTTTACCCAGTACCAGGCAGGCAATCAGACCGGCCACACCGGCGTTGATGTGCACCACGGTGCCACCGGCGAAGTCGAGTACGCCCCAGTCCCACATCAGGCCGCCATTGCCGGACCAGACCATGTGCGCGATCGGTGCATAGACCAGGGTGAACCAGATGCCCATGAAGATCAGCATCGCGGAGAACTTCATCCGCTCGGCGAACGCACCGACGATCAGCGCCGGGGTGATGATCGCGAAGGTCATCTGGAAGGTGATGAAGACTGCCTCGGGGAACAGCGCCGCCGGGCCGGTCAGGCTCGCTGGCGTGACACCGGCCAGGAACGCCTTGCCGAATCCACCGACGAACGAGTTGAAGTTGACGACGCCCTGCTCCATGCCGGTGGTGTCGAACGCGATGCTGTAGCCATAAATGACCCACAGGACGCTGATCAGACCGGTAATGGCGAAGCACTGCATCATCACGGAAAGAATGTTTTTCGACCGAACCATGCCGCCGTAGAACAGCGCGAGGCCGGGAATGGTCATGAACAGCACGAGGGCTGTGGAGGTGAGCATCCAGGCGGTGTCGCCGGAGTTCAGGACTGGAGCTGCCACTTCGTCTGCCGCCATGGCCAGACCGGGCATTACGATAGACAACAGGGCGCCTAGCCCTGCGAATTTACGCAGAGTCATATTGTTTTCTCCTGGGGCGTTGGGTTTGTGGCGGCGCTTAGATCGCGTCGGTATCGGTTTCGCCGGTACGGATGCGAATCGCCTGTTCCAGATTGACCACGAAGATCTTGCCGTCACCGATCTTGCCGGTGTTGGCAGCCTTGGTTATCGCCTCGATAACCCGATCCAGATCCTTGTCGTCGATGGCCACGTCGATTTTCACCTTGGGCAGAAAATCGACCACATATTCCGCGCCGCGATACAGCTCGGTGTGACCCTTCTGCCGACCGAAGCCTTTGACTTCAGTTACGGTAATGCCCTGCACGCCGATTTCGGACAGCGACTCGCGCACGTCGTCCAGCTTGAACGGCTTGATGATGGCAGTGACTAGCTTCATGAAACTCTCTCCCGAATTGGTGGACTTGCCCCAGGAAAACAAACCCGACTCAAGTCTAAGCGCAGTGCCTGGCTTTGTAACGCATCGTCGGCCCTACCCGCCCGACTGACGCCAGCTAACCGCTCCCGACGAAACTCCCCGTCCCGTCCGGCGCACTGCATTCGTCACAGCGACTGCATCAGTGCATGGGTCACAACCGACTAAGCAGAAAGCTTGCCATCTCGCCAAAATCCCCTGATTTCAATCCCTTGGCCGCGGCCGTCGATGCCATCACCGAAATGGCACACGGGATACGCACAACAACGGTGCGCAGCCGTTCGTCCTTTTGCGCGAAAAGCGTGCATCCCGGCCCGCGCGAATGACTATAGACACTGCGTGATACACTGCCGGCCATTGTTTCCAGGACATATCCCATGCTCGCGCCCAAAGACTTCCTCGACGCCCTGAGCGGCACCGCCTCTCGCCTGTTCAGTGGCGACACGCCACTGCCAAAAACCGAAATCGAAAGCCAGTTCAAGATGCTGCTGCAAAGCGCCTTCAGCAAACTGGACCTGGTGAGCCGGGAAGAATTCGATAGTCAGATGGTGGTACTGGCGCGCACTCGCGCCCGGCTTGAGAGCCTTGAGGCGAAGGTGGCTGAGCTGGAAGCGAAGCTGACGCCGCCGGCCGAATAACACCTCGTTTCTTTGTGAATGCGGCCCCTTGTGGGAGCGGGCTTGCCCGCGAATGAAGGTCGGAACGACCTTCCCGCCAATCAGGATTCGCCGCCGACTCTCGGCAGAATCCTACAGCTTGCAAGCCCGTCGTCCGATTGCGTCGTGAAGCCCTGATTCCTAAGCTCACCCAATGCTGAATGTTCAGCACCGGGTTTGGCGGCTCGGAAAGCTTAAGGCGCACGACAACCATGATGGCGGTTATGTTTACCGCCACATCGAGTCATGGCGGTTGTGCGTGGGAGACCTTCGGGTCTGCCGGGTCCCTTTTGCTCCGGTTCGCCAACCCGCGTACGACTGCCACCAATTGTTTGGCGACAATTGAGGGCAGCCCTAAAGCAAAAGGAGCTGTTCAATGAATAACGAAGATACGTATCTCACTCCTCAGGTTTTCACCCGCTACAAACTCCCCCTCCACGCCCTCCTCATCCAGAACCAACCCTGGTTCTCTGCCCGTGATCTGGGCCGCCTGCTGCATATTTATCTCAACGAACGCATGCTGCGAAAACTCGACCCGGACCAATACCAAACCCGCAAAACCCTGATCCACAACCAGATCGAAAATACCCTCCTGATCAGCGAATCCGGCATCTACGCCCTCCTCGTCTATCACTACTGCCCCGAATACCGTGCCCTGCGCGAATGGCTCACCCATCAGGTCATCCCCACCCTGCGCGACGCCCAGCACCCCACCACAAGCGAACGCCCACAGCTAAGCCTGCTGAATTGGCCCGAGATGTCGTTGAGTTTGCTGCACTGGAATAACCAGCCGTGGATTCGGTTGCAGGATGTGCCGTTGATGGTGGTAGAACGGGAACAGTTAAAACACTCACTGATAAGTTCTTGGTGGAGAAAGGCCAGGCAGTTGATCTGAATGCCTTATCACCCATTCAGCATCCCGACTTATGGTCATTTCAGGTGTGTCACTGAGGTGACCTTTTCGTTTCAAAAATCTTCAACCCGCTACTCCAAAATCCTCCACTCACAGAAGTAGCGTCCTACAAAACACGTCCCCCGCGTCTGATTTCGCTGCACGCTCTCTGGTGGCTATCTTCTGCGACCAGATCCAGTCAGATGAAAACGATGAGAAGAAAAGGCAAAGCAACGGATCTTCGTAACCAGACGTTCAGATCAAATTCGCGAAAGATCGCCTACAAATTTTTTCTCAAGGAAATTGCTCCGAAGACTCCAAACATAGACGCGACGGCGGTGAAATTTGAGCCAATTACCACAGAGGCAATTGAGGAATGCCTCCTGTGGGAGGGGCCTGCGATCTACCCGTGGGATGACATTCCAGACTGGAAGCGTAACGACGCGAAAGGTCTCCAAATCAGAAATCCAATCGCACGAGGTGCGTATGAGCCCAAAAAAGCGAAAGGCAAAGTTACTTCAGGTTGTGGAACTACACTTCGAAGCACTCCGACTGGCTGGAAATATGTCAGCCAATCAACGAAGGTATATTGAAGTCGCCGTTACGTGCGGACCTGAGCTTGAGCCAAGTGGTCTGTTGGCAGGCAGAAGATACTGAATCAGAAAAAGAAAAAGGCGTCCGACAGGACGCCTTTTTTGTATTTGGAGGAGTAGTCGCAGCGATTCTTTAGCTCCTGGCTTTACGGCCTTGGGTTCAGAATCCGACGGGCTGGCCCGTCGTCACTACTTCAGAGAAACCAGCTTCTCTACTGCCAAAAATGCGGGGGAGCCTTGCTGGTGCCCAGTCCCGACAAATGCGCAATTGCAGTCCTCGAGCGCGAGAATCCTTTAATACTTCTCGAGAGTCAACGCTTCAGCGTGAGTGCATAGGCCCGCACAACCGCTTTCTGATACGTCTTGTAAACCTCTACTCAAACGCTAGAACCCCGCTCAACTACCCTTCAAAAACCCGCAGGAAGCGGCCCCTCGATTCAACTCAAGGAACGACCATGTCCCTCGCCATCGTCCACAGTCGCGCCCAGATTGGCGTGGATGCCCCCGCCGTCACCGTCGAAGTTCATCTGGCCAATGGTCTGCCCTCGCTAACCATGGTCGGCTTGCCTGAGGCGGCGGTAAAAGAGAGCAAGGATCGGGTGCGCAGCGCGATCATCAATTCCGGTCTGCAGTTTCCGGCGCGGCGGATCACGCTGAATCTGGCCCCGGCGGATTTGCCCAAGGATGGCGGACGGTTCGATCTGGCGATTGCGCTGGGGATCCTGTCGGCGAGTGTGCAAGTGCCGACATTGACGCTGGATGATGTGGAATGCCTTGGCGAACTGGCGTTATCCGGTGCAGTGCGGGCGGTGCGCGGGGTGTTGCCGGCGGCGCTGGCAGCACGCAAGGCTGGGCGGACGCTGGTGGTGCCGCGGGCGAATGCCGAGGAGGCTTGTCTGGCTTCGGGACTGAGAGTGATTGCGGTGGATCATCTGCTCGAAGCCGTGGCGCATTTCAATGGACATACACCGGTCGAACCCTATGTCTCGGATGGGTTGATCCATGCCGCCAAACCCTATCCAGACCTGAACGAAGTACAGGGTCAACTGGCTGCCAAACGGGCGCTGCTGATTGCCGCTGCCGGCGCGCACAACCTGCTGTTCAGCGGGCCGCCTGGGACGGGCAAGACGTTACTGGCCAGCCGATTGCCGGGGTTGCTGCCGCCGCTGGCCGAGAGTGAGGCACTGGAGGTGGCGGCGATTCAATCCGTGGCCAGCGGCGCTCCCCTGACTCACTGGCCACAGCGCCCGTTCCGCCAACCCCATCACTCGGCCTCCGGGCCGGCACTGGTCGGCGGCAGCTCAAAACCGCAACCCGGCGAAATCACCCTCGCCCATCACGGCGTGCTGTTTCTCGATGAGTTGCCGGAGTTTGATCGCAAGGTACTGGAGGTTCTGCGCGAACCCCTGGAGTCCGGATGCATCGTGATTGCCCGGGCCAGGGAGCGCGTGCGTTTCCCCGCAAGATTCCAGTTGGTGGCGGCGATGAATCCCTGCCCCTGTGGTTACCTCGGTGAGCCCAGCGGCAAATGCTCGTGTACGCCGGACATGGTGCAGCGCTACCGCAACAAGCTGTCGGGGCCGTTGCTCGATCGGATCGATCTGCACCTGACGGTGGCGCGCGAAGCGACAGCGTTGAACCCTGTGGCAAAACCGGGAGAAGACAGCGCCAGCGCAGCCGCACGGGTGGCCGAAGCCCGCGAGCGGCAGCAAAAGCGCCAGGCCTGTGCCAATGCGTTTCTCGATTTACCGGGTCTGAAAAGGTACTGCAAGTTATCCACAGCCGATGAAACCTGGCTGGAATCGGCGTGCGAGCGGCTGACCCTGTCGCTGCGCTCGGCGCATCGGTTGCTCAAGGTCGCGCGGACGCTGGCGGATCTGGAAACGTGCGCGGATATCAATCGCGAGCATCTGGCCGAAGCGTTGCAGTATCGGCCGGCGACTCAGTAGGTGCTGAAATATGGGCGTCCCGATCGCCGGCAAGCCCGCTCCCACAGGGGTTTGTGTCGAGACACCATTGTGTGTTCAGCGGGAAACCTGTGAGAGCGAGCTTGCTCGCGATAGCTGTTTCAGAGATGCATCAGCGGAAGCGATCAACCTCGGAACGCAAATCCGCCGCCAGCTTCTCCAGCTCTTTGGCGGTGACTGCCAGATTGGAAACCACCTCACGCTGTTCGCTGTTGGCCAGCGCAATGCTCTGCAGATTGCTGCTGAGCAACGTCGCGGTGCTGCTCTGCTCCTGAGTCGCCGTGGTGATTGCCGCAAACTGCTGCCCGGCCGAGCGGCTCTGCTCATCGATACGCGCCAGCGCCGAAGCGACATTGGCGTTGCGCGAAAGGCCTTCCTGCATCAGCACGTTGCCCTGCTCCATGGTGCTGATGGCGTTGCCGGTTTCCTGCTGGATGCTGTGGATCATTCCGGAAATTTCGTCGGTCGCCTGACGGGTGCGCGAAGCCAGATTGCGCACTTCGTCCGCCACCACGGCAAAACCGCGACCTTGCTCGCCGGCACGGGCCGCTTCGATGGCTGCGTTGAGCGCCAGCAGGTTGGTCTGTTCGGCAATCGAGGTGATCACGCTGACGATGCCGCCGATTTCCTGTGAGCGCTGACCGAGCGTGTTGATCACGGTCGCCGTGGTGTTCAGCGCGCCGGCAATCTGCTCCAGCGAGGACGATGCTTCTTCCATCGAGCTGCGACCGATCTGGGTCTGCCGGGCATTTTCCTGGGCCAGACGCTGGGTGTTGCCCATGTTGTCGGCAATGTTCAGCGAGGTGGCGGAAAACTCTTCAACCGCGCCCGCCATGCTGGTGATTTCACCGGACTGCTGCTCCATGCCTTCATACGCACCACCGGACAGACCGGACAGCGCCTGAGCACGGTTGTTGACCTCTTCCGAGGCGCGACGAATGTGCTCGACCATGGTCGACAGGGCCTGGCTCATCTGGTTGAAGGCGCGGGCCAACTGGCCGATTTCATCGTTGCTCGAGACATTCAGGCGCACACTCAGATCACCGTCGCCCAAGGCTTCGGCCTGACGTACCAGATCACCCAGCGGTTGCAGCTTGCTGCGCAGCAGCCACACCGCCGAACCCACCGCGATCAACATCGCCAGCAGGCTGCCGATGGCCAGTTGAATGCCGACGCTCCAGGTGACTTCGCGGATCTCGGATTTCGGCATGCTCGCCACCACCGACCAGGGTCCGCCTTCGAACGGTACGGCGATGCTGTAGAAGTCTTCGGACGTATCGCTCCAGAAGCGGCCCTTGCCTGGCGTTTTCGCCAGACCGCTGACCACCGGCACCGCCTGATCAGGCGCCTGCACACCGGCTGGCGCTACCAGCCATTTGTTCTGTTCGTCCAACAGCGCGAGGGAACCGCTCTGGCCAATGCGAAAACGCTTGAGGTTGTCGAACTGGGCGTTCTGCGCATCGGTGTAATCGAAGCCGACGAACAACACCGCGATCACCTTGCCGCTGCTGTCACGCACCGGGGTGTACTGGGTCATGTAGGAGCGATCGAACAGCAGCGCACGGCCGACATAGCCCTGCCCCGCCATCAACTTCGCGTAGGCCGGGTGCGCGTGATCGAGCAAGGTGCCGATGGCGCGGGAGCCGTCCTGTTTGGTCAGCGAGGTGCTGACCCGTACGAAGTCTTCGCCGCTGCGCACGAACAGCGTGGCGACACCCGCCGTCATCTGCTTGAACTCGTCGACTTCCTTGAAGTTGTTGTTCAGCACTTCACTGCCCAGGTGCAGACCCGGGGTCCGGGTGCCCGCCACGTTGACCGGTTCGTCGGCATGCAGGCTCAGGCCGGCGCTGAAGCGCTTCTCGAACAACCCGCTCAGGCGCTGGGTGCTTTCACGCAGCGTGCCATGGAAGGTGCTCAACTGATCGGCGAGCAGGCGTGCCTCGCTGGCCAGGTGTTCTTCACGGGTGGACAGGTTGGCGGCGTCCAGCGAACGCAGGGCGAACACGGTACTGCCGCTGATGACAATTGCCAGTATCACAGCGAGCGCAAGGCCCAGCTGCGAGGCGATCCGGGCGCGAGGTTGAGACATGGACAGCTCCTGGCCGAGTCTGCGTATCCTCCCTGATCGCGGCTCGGAACATTTCTAATAATGGGGGTGAGGCGTGAAACCGGCACGACGGTTCCACCTGGACGTATTCGGCGGTGAACGCGAATACTTGAGCGCTCAGCAGGGTTATGGCCGAGGGCCGGCATTGTGGCGGCTCGAACGTTTCAGCTCAAGCGCGCGACCTGCGGCAGTTCCATCGCCCGAACCTCACCCTGAAGAAAATCACTGAGCCGGCGCAAACGTTCACCTCCCGGACGGGTCTTCGGCCATACCAGGTAATAATTCAGGCCGCTGGCGACCGCCGTCGGCCACGGCAGACTCAAGCGCCCCTGGGCCACATCCTCGGCCACCATCAGCAGATCGCCCATGGAGACGCCATAACCCCGGGCCGCCGCGATCATCCCCAGTTCGAGGGTATCGAACACCTGCCCGCCCTTGAGCGACACTTGATCGGACAGGCCCATGTGCTCCAGCCAACTGCGCCAGTCGCGGCGATCCGGGGTCGGGTGCAGCAGTTCGGTGGCGGCCAGTCGCTCCACATCCCAGGGCTGGTCATTGAGCAGGTTGGGCGCGCCCACCGGGATCAGCTCTTCCGGGAACAACAGGCTGGCCTCCCAGTCCGGCGGAAAATGCCCGTCGCTCAACAGCACCGCGCAATCGAAGGGTTCGTTATTGAAGTCCACCGAATCCACGTCCATCCAGGCACTGGTCAGTTGCACTTCATTACCCGGCTGCAAATGGCGGAAACGACTGAGCCGCGCCAGCAACCAGCGCATGGTCAGGGTCGAAGGGGCTTTCATGCGCAGGATGTCATCTTCGGCGCGCAAGGTATTGCAGGCTCGCTCCAGGGCCGCGAAACCTTCACGGATGCCGGGCAGCAGCAGACGGGCCGACTCGGTCAGTTGCAGATTGCGGCCACTGCGGTGGAACAGCCGACAGGCGAAGTGTTCTTCAAGCGTGCGGATATGTCGGCTCACCGCACTCTGAGTGATCGACAACTCCTCGGCCGCGCGGGTGAACGAGCTGTGCCGCGCCGCGGCTTCGAATGCGCGCAGGGCATACAAGGGGGGCAGGCGACGGGACATACACAGGGCTCCGGTTGCGGGATGGCGTCAACTTAGCAGAATTGAATCAGGATGAGTTTTAATCATGCCACCCATCCTTTTTATCCCTTTGTGCATCCTGTGCCAAACCCCGAGAATCGGCGGTCTCTTGCTCCCTCTTTTATAAGGATGTGAAACCATGCAGCGTCCTGTGCGTACCGAACTCTGGGCCATCCTGCGGCTGGCGGGGCCGTTGATCGCCTCGCAGTTGGCGCACATGCTGATGGTGCTGACCGACACCCTGATGATGGCGCGTCTCAGCCCGGAAGCACTGGCCGGCGGTGGCCTGGGTGCGGCGAGCTATTCGTTCGTGTCGATCTTCTGCATCGGCGTTATTGCGGCGGTCGGCACCCTGGTGGCAATCCGTCAGGGCGCCGGCGACATACTCGGTGCCGCCCGGCTGACCCAGGCCGGATTGTGGCTGGCGTGGCTGATGGCGCTGGGTGCCGGGTTGTTGCTGTGGAACCTGAAACCGGTGTTGCTGCTGTTCGGTCAGACCGAGACCAACGTCAACGCCGCCGGGCAGTTTCTGATCGCCCTGCCGTTCGCCCTGCCCGGCTACCTGAGCTTCATGGCCTTGCGCGGCTTCACCAGTGCCATCGGCCGGGCGACGCCGGTGATGGTCATCAGCCTCGGGGGAACCGTGGCCAACTTCCTGCTCAACTACGCGCTGATCACCGGCATGTTCGGCTTGCCGAAACTGGGGCTGACCGGTATCGGTCTGGTCACGGCGATCGTCGCCAACTGCATGGCGCTGGCACTGGCGTGGCACATCCGTCGGCATCCGGCTTATGACGCCTATCCATTGCGCCACGGCCTGTCGCGGCCAAACCGGCAATACCTGAAAGAGTTGTGGCGCCTGGGTCTGCCGATCGGCGGCACCTACGCGGTGGAAGTCGGGCTGTTCGCCTTCGCGGCGCTGTGCATGGGCACCATGGGCAGCACCCAACTGGCGGCGCATCAGATTGCCCTGCAGATCGTTTCTGTGGCGTTCATGGTGCCGGCGGGCATGTCCTATGCCATCACCATGCGCGTCGGCCAGCATTTCGGCGCCGGGCAACTGGACGATGCGCGGATGTCCGGCCGGGTCGGCATCGCCTTCGGCGCGGTGGTGATGCTGGGGTTTGCCATGGTGTTCTGGCTGCTGCCAAATCAACTGGTCGGGCTCTTCCTCGATCACAATGATCCGGCATTTGCCGAAGTCATTCGCCTGGCGGTGAGCCTGCTGGCTGTCGCGGCATGGTTCGAGCTGTTTGACGGCACCCAGACAATTGCCATGGGCTGCATCCGTGGACTGAAAGATGCAAAAACCACGTTTCTGGTGGGGCTCGGTTGCTACTGGCTGATCGGCGCGCCGTCGGCCTGGCTGATGGCGTTCCATTTGCACTGGGGACCGACCGGCGTCTGGTGGGGACTGGCGCTCGGCCTGGCCTGCGCAGCGATCTGTCTGACGCTGGCGTTCGAATGGAAGATGAAACGTATGATTCGGCTGGAGTCGCCAGCTCAAGGGTTCAAGGTCGTTCGAGCCGAATGAGTTTCACCTTGCGGGAGCGAGCAGGCTCGCTGCCACAGGGATTCAAGGCTAAACCACGATACCCAGCGGAGGCTGACTGGCGTCGGCAATCAGGTAGTCAACCAGCTCTGCCAGCGGCAACGGCTTGCTGATCAGGTATCCCTGCACCTGATCGCAGCCGAACCCGCGCAGCAGATCCAGTTGCTCCGGGGTTTCCACCCCTTCGGCCACCACTTCCAGATGCAGGTTGTGCGCGAGGTTGATCATCGCGTGCACCAGTTTGCGGTTTTCCTCGCGCTGCTCCATGCCACCGACAAAACTCTTGTCGATCTTCAGCAAGGTGATCGGCAGGCTGTTGAGGTGCACGAACGACGAGAACCCGGTACCGAAGTCGTCCAGTGAGAAGCGCACGCCGAGGCGGCCGAGGGCGTCCATGGTCTGCTTGACCAGATCGCTGCGGCGCATGACGGCGGTTTCCGTCAGTTCGAATTCCAGCCATTGCGCCTCGACCCCGCGTTCAGCGATCAAGCGGCTGAGGGTCGGCAGCAACTGGCTGTCCTGGAACTGGCGGAACGACAGGTTGATCGCCATGTGCAGCGCCGGCACTCCACGCTCGCGCAACACCTGCATGTCGCGCAGGGCCCGGGAAATCACCCAGTAGCCCAGCGGCACGATCAGGCCGCTCTGTTCGGCCAGCGGCACGAATTCGCTCGGCGGCAGCAGGCCGCGTTCGCTGTGGCGCCAGCGCACCAGCGCTTCGAGGCCGACGATCTGGCCGTCCTGCAGGTTCAGGCGCGGCTGGTAATGCAGCTCCAGTTCATCGCGACGCAAGGCCCGGCGCAGCTCGCTTTCGAGGTCGGCGATGCTGCGTGCGTTGCGGTTGATCCGCTCGTTGAAAATATGAAAGGTGCAGCCTTGCGTGCTTTTGGCCTGCTGCATGGCGATGTGTGCGTGCCACATCAGCGGATCGGCGCCACCCTGGGCCCGGGCGTGAGCGATGCCCAGACTGGAACCGATCAACAGGCTTTCTCCGTCGATCCAGTAAGGTTCGGCCAAGGCTTCGGTGATGCGCTCGGCCATCCATTCGGCCCGTTGCGGAGCGCGGCGGGTGTCAATCAGCAGGGCGAACTCATCGCTGCCCAGGCGTGCCAGTTGATCGCCGGCCTCCAGCTGGCTTTTCAGCCGGGCAACCACCTGCAGGATCAAGCGATCCCCGGCCTGATGGCCGAGGGCATCGTTGGCGTAGCGAAAGTTATCGAGATCGAGATGCCCGAGGGCCAGACCGCGACCGTCGTTCTCGGCGAGGCGGGCTGTCAGCAAGGTCTGAAAACCCTGGCGGTTGGCGATGCCGGTCAGCGGATCCTGCTCGGCCAGGCGTTGCAGGGTGTTTTCCAGCACGCCGCGCTCACGGACATGGCGCAGGCAACGGCGCAACATGCCCGCATCGAGGGCATCGAACACCAGCCAGTCGCTGACCCCATCGGGGACGGCTGCCGGTTCGGACTCCAGCAGCAACACGGTCGGCAGACTGCAGCGCCCGGGCGCCGGCTGCAACGCGGGAACGGTCAACAACACCGCATGGTGGTTGTCTTCGAACAGACTGCTGACGGACTCCCAGCTCGGCGCGCTGACCAGCACCGCCGCGCTCCCCATTGGAGCCAGACACTCGCGCAATAACGCTGTCCACGCCGGCTCTTCGGCCAGGAGCAGCAAACGCAAGGGTTCGACAGGCGTAGACAAGCTGACTCCCTAGACTCTGCAATGATGTGGGCGGCGGGCATTATGCCGTTGCGAAGACCAATGACCAATGACAACGGTTATCAAAACGTTATTTTGTGTCACGAATGAGTACATTAGCCGCAAAATCACCGCGCATCCTCCGCGAAAGTAACAAAACCGGCAAATTTGAACCGCGTGCTGCGTCACAAGTCGGAGAGAGCGGCACAAATCGCTGAGCCTGTTAAAATGCCGGCCCATTTCGTCAACGACTCCCGAATTTTCGT